>NZ_JAAVTX010000009.1 GCF_012163145.1 Falsiroseomonas frigidaquae | reverse complement strand
GCGTCGCTGTCATTCGCCAGCACATTGCCCGTCGCCACGGGCGCCGTCCCCTCCGTCACCGATGCGAGATCGGCCACCGCAACCGGCGCGCTGTCGCTGGTTCCCTGGATGGAGATGGTGAGGGTGGAGGCGACGACGAGTTCGGCCGGATCGGGGTTCTCGATGGTGAGCGGCGTGCCGGTTGTCGGCAGGTAGTCCTGCGCCGCGGTGCCGGCGTTGAGCTGCGCGCCCCACACCTCGAAGACGCCCGTGCCGCCCTGCGAGAAGTCGTGCATCAGCGCGACGTTGCCGCCGCCTGACCCATTGCCCTCGAAGGTCCAGGTGAAGCGCTGCCACTGGCCGGTGGCGACGGCGGCCTGCGTCGCGTTGGTCGCGCCGTCATAGTAGTTGAAGCTGAAATTGCCGTCGCCGCTGACCAGCCGCATCCAGACGCTGAAGCTGTGCTGCCCGGTCACGGCGGCGGCGTGGTAGATGCCGGAGGCGATGCCGGAGAGCGTGACCTGATCGGCGGTGCTGCCGGTGCCGAAGGGATCGGTGGCGACATCGGCGAGGACGGTGGGCGGCGTGCCCGGCACGGAGAAGCGGCTCCAGGCGGCGGCGTCGAAGGCCTCGGAGGTGCTGATCAGGTTCTGCCAGGGCGAGGGGCGCGGCACGAGATGCACCTGCCCATCGGACAGGGTGTAGCGGAAGGTCTCGGTGACGGTCTGGCCGCTGGCGAGCGCCTGGACGTTCGCCTGGTTGCCGGCCAGCGTGTAGGTGTAGGAGCCGTCGGCCATCAGCAGCAGCGTGCCATAGGTGCCGGCGAGGCTGGTGCCGACCGCGGCCGACTGGCCGTTGACGGCGGTGACGCCGAGCGTGCCGCCATCGGCGTCGCTGTCATTCGCCAGCACATTGCCCGTCGCCACGGGCGCCGTCCCCTCCGTCACCGATGCGAGATCGGCCACCGCAACCGGCGCGCTGTCCATGCAGGGTTCCTCAGGTCGGCGCGGACCGCGCGCGGGTGCAGAAAAGAATGGCCGAGGCACGCCTGGATGGTCAGGTCGGTTGGCGACGCCTACCGGCTCATGAACATGCGGAACGCTAGGCAGGCGGGGCGCTGCGCGCCATCGTCGCATCCGGGGGTATCGGCCGGTATTCCGGGCTAAGCCTTTTGGGCTCGGCGCCAGCATGCAGCTGGTCCCGGCACCGGGCCGCGCCACCTGCCATGCGCTGGTCAGGCGCTGCGGTCGGCCGCTTGCTGATGCATCCGGCCAGGTCGAAGCGCCCGGCGCATCGCCGGGAATTGCGTCCCGGTTTGTCGGCGCTCAGGCCCTGATCTCAGGGAACGCAAGACGGCGGAGGATAACGTCGGGCTCAGCGCCTCGATGCAATCGCCGACAAGACGCCCTTCAGGCCGGCGGCAGCCGCAGCGCCCCGTCGAGCCGAATCGTCTCCCCGTTCAGCAACGGGTTCGCCGCGATGGCCAGCACCATCGCCGCATATTCTGCCGGCTGGCCCAGCCGGGCCGGGAATAGCGGCATCTTGCCCAGGCTCTCCCGCGCCTCCGGCGTCAGCGTGTCCATCAGCGGCGTGTGGAACAGGCCGGGCGCGAGCGTCACCACCCGCACGCCAAACCGCGCCAGTTCCCGCGCCGCGGGCAGGGTCAGCGCCACCACGCCGCCCTTCGACGCCGCATAGGCGCATTGGCCGATCTGCCCCTCATAGGCGGCGATGGAGGCGGTGGCGACGACCAGGCCGCGCTGGCCATCCGCCAGGGCCTCGTTCTGCGTCATCCGCGCGGCGGCCAGGCGCAGCAGGTTGAAGGTGCCGACCAGGTTCACGCGCACCACCCGCTCGAACAGCGCGAGGTCATGCGGCCCCTGGCGGCCCGCGACGCGTCCTGCGGGCGCGATCCCGGCGCAGGCGACCGCCAGGCGCAGCGGCGCCAGGCCGCAGGCGGCCTCCACCGCGGCGGCCATCGGTGCTTCCTCCGCCACGTCGCCCACCACCGCGACGCCGCCGATGCGCGCCGCCACGGCCTCCGCCGCATCCCGGTTCAGGTCGAGCACCACCACCTTCGCGCCGGCGCGTGCCAGCGCCTCCGCCGTCGCGGCGCCGAGGCCGGAGCCGCCGCCGGTGACCAGCGCGGATGCGTTCGAGAAATCCATGCTCAGCTCTCCCCCGCCTTGGCCGCGCGCTTCTCCAGGAAGGCGGCGAGGCCAGCCTGCGCCTCCGGCCCGGTCTGGGCCAGCGCGGCCATCATGCTTTCGACGAACAGCCCATCCTCCTCCGCCATGTCCTGGATGCGGGGCAGGGCCTGCAGCACGCCGAGCACGGTCAGCGGCGCCATCTGCGCCACCTTCGCCGCCAGCACCCCGGCCTGGTCCACGGCGCCGCCGGGCTCGGTGAGGTAGGTCACCAGCCCGGCGCGCTCGGCGGCCGCAGCGTCCAGGGCGCGGCCGGTCAGCATCATGTCCGTCATCCGCGCAGCGCCCAGGATGCGCGCCAGGTGCACGCTGGCGCCGCCGCCGACGAAGATGCCGCGCGTGCCTTCGGGCAAGGCGAAGATCGCGCTGGGGTCCGCCACGCGGATATGGCAGGCGCTGGCCAGTTCCAGCCCGCCGCCGACACAGGCGCCGTGGATGGCCGCGATCGCCGGGATGCGGCCGCTGCGGATGCGGCGGAATACCGCGTGCCACGACCGGGAATGGTGGAACACCGCCTCCGCGCTGCGGGCGCCGTGTTCGGAAAGGTCGAGGCCGGCGCAGAAGCAGGGGCCGTGGCCGAAGACCACCATCGCCCGCGCCTGCCCCTGCGCCTCGCCCACCGCCGCATCCAGCGCGGCCAGCAGCGCGTCATTGATGGCGTTGCGCTTGGCCGGGCGGTTCAGGCCGATCCAGGCGACGCGGCCGCGCAGTTCCAGGGTCACCAGCGCCTCGGCCATCGGCGTCTCCCGTTTGTTATGGGGCATAACGATAAGTCCCGGCGCCGGGCCGGGCAAGCGCTCAGGCTTCCGCGATGCGGCGCAGCGCGGCCAGCAGGGCGGCGCGTTCGGCGGGGCTCAGCCCCTGCGCCAGTTGGCGTTCCGCCTCGGCCTCCGCCGCCTCCCCCTGTCGCAGCAGGGCGCGGCCGGCGGCGGTCAGGCGCAGGCAATTGGCGCGGCGATTGCCTTCCTCCTCCGTCCGGCGGATCAGCCCGTCCTGCTCCAGCGCCGCCAGCAGCACGGTGAGGTTGGAGGGCTTGATGTGCAGCGCCTCCGCCAGCAGGGCCTGGCGGATATCCGGATTGGCCTCCAGCATCAGCAGCACGCCGAGCCGTCCGGGGGTCAGGCCCAGCGGGCCGAGGCCGCGATGCAGCGCATCGAAGCTGGCCTGCTGCGCCAGGCGCAGCCAGAAGCCGAGCTTGTCATCGAGCGGGGAGAGGTCGGGCTGCTCCGGCACCGGTCGGGCGTCGGCGGACAGGCGGCGGGGCTGGGCCATGCGCCCGGCTTACAGGATTTCACTTCCTGCTTGGAAGGGGGCGTCGGGCATACTATTATGGTACATAACAATCAGGATGCCGCCCGCCGGCGCCGGAGGAAGTCATGTCCGCAGCCCAGAAGCCGATGGGTGCCGCCCCCGTGCAGATCGCGCGGCGGCCGGATGGCACGCTGCTGGTCACGCCCGTGCCGGTGCTCGGCGCCTATCCGCGCTGCCTGACGGAGCGGCTGGAACACTTCGCCGGGCTGGCGCCCGACCGCACGCTGATCGCGCGGCGCGATGCGGCGCTGGACGGGGATTGGCGGCGCATCAGCTATGCCGAGGCCTGGCGCCGCGTGCAGGCGCTCGGTCAGGCGCTGCTGGATCGAGGCCTTTCGGCGGAACGGCCGCTGGTCTTCCTCTCCGGCAATTGCCTGGACCAGGCGATGCTGACGCTGGCGGCGCTGCATGTCGGCGTGCCGGTGGCGCCGGTCTCGCCCGCCTATTCGCTGCTGGCCAGGGATTTCGCCAAGCTGCGGCACTGCCTGGCGCTGCTGACGCCGGGTCTGGTCTTCGCCAATGACCAGGCCCGGTTTGCCGAGGCCACCGCCGCGGCGGTGCCGGCGGGCACCGAGGTGCTGAGTGCGGAGGACATGCCCGCGCTGCTGGCCACCGCGCCCACCCCCGCCGTGGCCCGGGCGGCGGCGGCCGTGCAGCCGGATGATGTCGCGAAAATCCTGTTCACCTCCGGCTCCACCGGCCAGCCCAAGGGCGTGGTCAACACGCACCGCATGCTGTGCGCCAACCAGCAGATGCTGCGCGAGGCCTTCCCCTTCGTGGCGGAGGAGCCGCCCGTGCTGCTGGACTGGTTGCCCTGGCACCACACCTTCGGCGGCAACCACAATATCGGCCTGGCGCTGTACAATGGCGGCAGCTTCTACATGGATGAGGGGCGGCCGGTTTCCGGCGGCTATGCGGAGTCGCTCCGCAACCTGGGCGAAATCGCCACCTCCATCCATTTCAACGTGCCGCGCGGGTTCGAGGAGCTGGTGCACCACCTGACGCAGGACCGCGCGCTGCGGCGCGTGTTCTTCTCCAGGCTGCGGATGATGTTCTACTCCGCCGCCGGCCTGCCGCAGCACATCTGGAACGCGCTGGATGCGCTGGCGCTGGCCGAATGCGGGCGGCGCATCCCGATGTTCACCGGCCTCGGCGCAACGGAAACGGCGCCCTTCTGCCTGATCGTGCGGGAGGAGCATTCCGAATCCGGCGCCGTCGGCCTGCCGGCGCCGGGCATCGAACTGAAACTGGCGCCGGTCGCCGGCAAGATGGAGGCGCGGGTGAGGGGCCCCTCCATCACGCCGGGCTATTGGCGCAACCCGGCGGCCACGGCGGCGGCCTTCGATGAGGAAGGTTTCTACAGATTCGGCGATGCGCTGGTGCCGCTGGACCCGGAGGATCTGCACAAGGGGTTCCGCTTCGACGGGCGGATCACCGAGGATTTCAAGATGGCGACCGGCACCTGGGTCAGCGTCGGGCCGCTGCGCGCGAAGCTGGTCGCGGCGCTGGCGCCCTATGTGAAGGATGCGGTGATCGCTGGGCAGGACCGGGACGCGCTCGCCGCCATCCTGCTGCCGGAACGCGAAGCCTGCGCCGGCATCCCCGACCTGCCGGCGCGGCTGGAAGCCGGCCTGGCGCGTCTCGCCGCGGAGGCGACTGGCAGTTCCAACCGCGTCACCCGCGCCGTGCTGCTGGATGCGCCGCTGTCGCTGGATGCGGGGGAGATCACCGACAAGGGCTCCATCAACCAGCGCGCCGTGCTGGCGCAGCGCGCGGCGCTGGTGGAAAGCCTCTACGCCGACCCGCCCGGGCCGGACATCATCTGCCTGGCGGAGATTTCGGCATGACGGCGTTGCACACGGAATGGCAGGACGCCTGGCTGCTGGCCGGCGCCCGCACGCCCTTCGCGGACCTTGGCGGCGTATTCGGGAAGATCTCGCCGATCGATCTCGGCATCGCCGCGGCGCGGGGCGCCATCGCCAAGGCCGGCGTCGATGCGGCGGAGATCGGTCATGTCGTCGCCGGCTCCGTCGCGCAGGCGAGCTTCGACGCCTACATGCTGCCGCGCCATATCGGGCTGTATGCAGGCGTGCGGATGGAGGTGCCGGCCCTGCTGGTGCAGCGCGTCTGCGGCACGGGGATCGAGGCGCTGGTGCAGGGCGCCACCGCCGTGGAACGCCAGGGCGCCGGCATCTCGCTGTGTGTTGGGGCGGAGAGCATGAGTCGCAACCCGATCGCCGCCTTCACCCATCGCACCGGCTTCGACCTCGGCGCGCCCGTGGGGCTCAAGGATTTTCTCTGGGAGGCGCTGGACGATCCTGCCTGCGGGCTGTCGATGGGCGGCACGGCGGAGGAGCTGGCGAAGCGCCACGGCATTTCGCGGGCCGAGGTGGATGAATATGCCGCGCGCTCCTTCGACCGGGCGCTGGCGGCGCGTGCGGCCGGCTTCTTCGACGAGGAGATCGTGACCGTCAGGCCCGAGACCTTCACGCGGGACGGCCTGCGCGACCGCGGCATCGCCCTGCCGCGCAAGGTGGCCGAACTGGCCGCCGACACGCATCCGCGCCCGTCTCCGGTGGAGGCGTTGGCAAAGATCCGGCCGGCCTTCGGCGGCGTGCAGACCGGCGGCAATTCCTCCGCCGTGGTCGATGGCGCCGCCGCCGCGCTGGTCTGCGACGGCGCCCATGCGCGGGGGCAGAAGCCGCTCGCCCGGCTGGTCGCCGCCGCGGCGGTGGGCTGCCCGCCGGAGATCATGGGCATCGGCCCGGTGCCCGCGATCCGCGCGCTGCTGGACCGCGCCGGGCTGACGCTGGACCAGATCGACCTGGTCGAGATCAACGAGGCCTTCGGCGCGCAGGTGATGGCCTGTGCCCGTGAACTCGGCCTGGATGAGGCGAAGCTGAACGTGCATGGCGGCGCCATCGCGCTCGGCCACCCGCTGGCCGCCACCGGCATCCGCCTAGCCGTCACCTGCGCGCGCGGGCTGCGGGTGCGGGGCGGGCGCTATGGCATCGCCTCGGCCTGCATCGGCGGCGGGCAGGGCATCGCGCTGCTGATCGAGGCCGCCTGATGATTTCTTCCCCGCCGGGCCTGATCGCCCGCCGCCCGCTGACCATCGAATGGGGCGATTGCGACGCCGCCGGCATCGTCTTCTACCCACGCTACTTCGCCTATTTCGACGCCTGCACCGCCGGCCTGTTCCAGCAGGCGCTCGGCATGAAGCAGATCGCCTGGGCGGCGGCGCATGGCGTCATCGGCATCCCGATGGTGGATACGCGGTCGAAATTCTCCATCCCCTGCGTCTTCGGGGACGAGGTGGTGGTGGAAACCCAGGTCACCGCCTTCCGCCGATCCTCCTTCGACGTCACCCATCGCCTGCTGCGGGAGGATGGCAGCCTCGCGGTGGAGGGCTTCGAGACCCGCGTCTGGGCCGGCCGCCACCCGACCGACCCTGGCCGCATCCGGGGCGTGCCGATCCCGCCGGAGGTGATCGCGGCCTTCGGCTGAATACGGCTTGGTAGCCGGCCGCGAGGCCGGGCATTGTGGACACACAGGCGCAACGACGCCGCAGGAGGAGAGAACCAAGATGAGCCTGACCATTCCCCGTCGTGGCGTGCTGGGGCTCGGCGCCGCGGCACTGGCCGGCGTTTCGGCACCCGCTTTCGGCCAGACCATCAATCGTCCCGTCCGCGTCATCGTCGGCTTCCCGGCCGGCGGGTCCTCCGACGTCGTGGCGCGGCTCTATGCCGACAAGCTGCGCGGCATCTACGCGCCGAACCTGATCGTCGAGGGCCGCGTCGGCGCGGCGGGCCGCATTGCGGTGGAAGCAGTGAAGGCGGGCGAGCCGGATGGCAGCATCTACCTGCAGACGCCCGCCTCCATGCTGACGCTGCAGCCGCACGTCTTCCCGCGGGAGGTGCGCTACGATGCGCTGACCGATCTCTCGCCGGTTTCCACCGTCTGTTCCTTCCCCTTCGCCGCCGCCGTGCCCAGCACGCACCCCGCGAAGACCTTCCCGGAACTGGTCGCCTGGCTGAAGGCGCAGCAGGGGGAGGTACCCTTCGCCTCCCCGGCCGCCGGCTCCGCGCCGCATTTCCTCGGCGTGATGCTGGGCAAGGCGCTGGATGTGCGGATGACGCATGTGCCCTACCGCGGCGCCGCGCCGGCGATGCAGGACCTGATCGGCGGGCGGCTGCCGCTGTTCATCGGCGTGCTGAACGACATCTCGCCGCAGCATGGCACCGGGGCGCGGATGCTCGCGGTGTCCTCGCCGGAGCGGAACCCGCGCTACCCGGACCTGCCGACCTTCGCGGAACTCGGCTACCCGCAATTCACCAAGGATGAGTGGTTCGGCGCGCTGCTGCCGCCCAACACGCCGGCCTCCATCGTCAATGGGCTGCACGCCGCCATCCTGCGGGTGTCGCGGATGCCGGATATGGTGGCGGCGCTGGACCGGCTGGAATACCTGCCCACCGTTTCCGAAAGCCCGCAGGCCTTTGCTGATCTGATCCGGCGTGAGCGTGCCGAGTACGCGACAATCGTGCAGGAAAGCGGCTTCAAGCCGGAGAATTAGGCAGGCCGCCCCCGGGCTGCCTGAGGAAAGCCACGGCGCAGGAGTAGCAGGGCGCCGAAAGCGGGTTGCATCCGCGCGCCACCTTTGAGATTGGTGGCGCGCGGGCCCCTCACGCCCGCGTGAGATGCCATGCCGGACGGCCAGACCTTTTCCACCTCCACTCGCACCGTGCCGCCCGCCTGGGCCGATGCGGCCAGCCTGCTGTTGATCCTGGCGGCCGCCGTGCTGCTGCGGCTGACCAGCTTCGTCCCCGCCGTGGTCGACACGGATGAGGGCCTGTACATGGTGCAGGCCCGCGAATGGCTGAACGGCGGCTGGCCGCTGGTGGCAGCCTGGGACATGCACCCGATCGGCGCGCCGGCCATGTTCGCGCTCGCCTTCCTGGCCTTCGGCGTCTCGGTGGAGGCGGTGCGGCTGCTCGGGCTGCTCTGTGTCATCGCCACCGGCTTCGGCCTTTTCGGTGCGGCGCGGGCGGCCGGCGCACCGCGCTCCGTCGGCGTCGGCGCGGCGGTGGTCTATGCGGCGCATTCGCTGCTGCTGAGCGGCCTGTGCACCAACACCGAATTGCTGATCGCGCCCTTCGTCACCGCCGCCATGGCCATCGCCATCCGCGGCGCGGCGCGGGCGCTGCGGGCCGTGGACCCGGTGGCGCCGGGCTGGCCATCCCTGGTGGCAATGGGGCTGCTGGTGGGCTGGGCGCTGCTGGTGAAGCAGGTGGTGGTGCCGTCCGGCTGCTTCGCCTTCGCGCTGCTACTCGGCCCGGCGCTGTGGCGTGGCCTGCTGCCCTGGCGGCGCCTGCTGGCGATGGCCGCTGCCTATGCCGGGCTGTGTGCCACGCCCTTCCTGCTGGCCGGCTTCGCCTATTGGATCCAGGGCTGGCTGGCGGATTACCTGGACGGCTCCATCCTCGCCCCCTTCCGCTATTCGATGGAACGCATCGCGGCGGCGGAGGCCTGGCGGCGCATCGGCACGGCGGTGCTGACGCTCGGGCTCGCCTTCGCGGCGGCGCTGGTCGCCCTGGTCTGCTGGCGGCCGCGCGGGCGGCTGGCGTTGCTGACGGCGGCGGCCTTCTCCTGGTTCCTCATCGCCAGCCTGGCGATCGCCGGCCCCGGTTTCTACTTCGCGCACTACTTCCTGCTGTGGCTGCCCTCGCTGTCGCTGCTGGCGGCGGTGGGGCTGTGGCATGTGGCACGGCTGGTGGCCCGCCCGGATCCTGCAGGCTCCGATCTGGCGCGCCCGGGTGTGGCGCGTCCGGGTGTGGCGCGTCCGGTGCTGGCCGGTCTGCTGCTGGTGCTGGCGAGCCAGGGCTGGCTGCCGGAGATGACGGAGCGGCTGGAGCGCGGCCCCGGCCTGATGCACCGCGACCCGGTGCGGGAGGTGGCGGCGGCGGTGCGGCAGGCCGCAGGTCCCGACGGCGATGCGCTGATCGCGAACTACCATGCCAGCGTCTACGTCATCGCCGGGGTGCGGGTCGCCACCCGCTTTCCCTTCCCGCCTCACCTGACCGGCTATTTCGAGGATCTGTCGGACACCAACACCACGGTGGAGCTGGACCGAGTGCTGGCGGCCCGGCCCCGCGTGATCGTGGTGGACCGCGCCTGGATGCAGACCATGCGTCCCGCCGCGGCGACGCAGGTGATGGCCGCCGTGGCGGCGGGATACGAATTGGCCGCGACGGTGGCCGAACGCCGCGGGCCGGTGGAGATCTACCGGGTGCGGGACCAAGCGGCGCCGTGACGGTGCCGCCGGAGCACGGGGCTCTCGCGCATATCGAGAAGACCCTGGCCGATTCCTACCGCAAGGAGATCGACCAGGAGGAGAATGTCTGGCGCACCCTGCCCTTCTTCGCGGCGACGCTCGCGCTGCAGTTGGCGGCGCTGTTTCAGCTTGTGGAACGGCTGCCACCCTTCGGCACGTGGCTCGGCGTGATGGCTTATGCCTGCCTGACGCTCTCGGGACTTGCGACGGCGACGGCCCTCGGTTTTCTTGCCGCCTGCATCTACCCCCGCAAATTCCAATACCTCGCGCCCGACCCGGAACTGCTGAACTAGGCGCTGGGCCTGATCCAGGACGAGAAGGCGCATCTGGCCAGGCCCGGGCAGACCGGGTTCAGCGCAATCGTGACGTTGAAGGAGGCGCTGGCCCGGCAATACGCCGTCGGCGCCCAGCACAATCGGCGGATCAACAAGATGCGGGAAAGGCTGCGCTCCATCGCCGGCCTCGCAACCGTGGCCTCCGTGGTGCTGACATTGGGCTTGGTCGTCACCACCTTCCTGCAATATGTTCCCGTCATAACCGCGGAGACCGAGGCACATGGCCAATCCGCTACCCAGGAAGCCGCAGGACAGCAGCATGACGGTGCAGGCCGCGCCGCAGCCCGTAACCCGCCCCGTGCCGCCGATGCGGGTGGTGACCAAGGGGTGGTGGGTTCTGCGGGAGGAGCGGGTGAGCGCCGAGGAGCTGGAGAAGGCGGAGAATGAGAGAGGGTAGCAAGCCGGCGCCGCCGCCTTCACCGCCACCAGCGAGTCCCGCACCGCGTCCGGTGCCGGCCATGCAGATCGTGACGAGAAGCGGAGCGGGCGGGAAATTGAAGTAGTCGCTGCGCCTCACGGCCCCGGAAACCACGCCCCGGTGCGCCCCGTCAGCCAATAGACCGTCAGCCCCACCCATTCCCGCAGCGCCCATTCCGCCTGGTTCAGCCTGGTCGGGAAGGGGTTGTCCCACCACAGCGCCGGGTCGGCGCCGGTGGTGTAGTTCACCGGCCAGGCCGTCACGCGCCAGCCCGCCGCGCGGAACACGCCCATGCTGCGCGGCATGTGGCTGGCCGACGTCACCAGCAGCCAGGTCTCACCGGGCCGGGGGTTCAGCAGGCGGTGGGTGAAGACCGCATTCTCATGCGTGTTGCGGCTTGCATTCTCCAGCACCACGCGGTTCGCGGGCAGGCCGAGATCGGTGAACAGCAGCCGCGCCGTCTCCGCCTCGGTCGGTCCGGACTGGTCGATCGCCGCGGTGCCGCCGCTGAACACCAGCTTCGCCTCCGGGTGGCGCAGCGCCAGGGCCACGCCCTCCGTCATCCGCTCCGCCGCACCGTTCAGCGCCGGGATGCCGCGCGCGGCGGTCAGGCGCTGTTCCACCGCGCCGCCGAGCACGATGATGCCGGTCACCTGCGCCGGCGGAGTCGCCGGGCGGGGGAAGCGGTTCTCCAGCGGCAGGGTCAGCAGGGCGGCGACCGGCAGGGTGAAGACGGCCACATACCAGCCGAGCCCCAGCGCCAGGGGCCAGCGCCCGAAGCGCCGGCCGCGCCAGACCAGCGCCAGCCCCAGCACCGCCAGCACCAGCGCCAGCGTATTCGGCCGCAGCACCGCCCAGACCAGCTTGGAGACCAGGAAGAAGGCGTCCTGCATCAAAGCTCCAGGATGCGCGCGGGATGCGCCCGGCCGCGCAGCAGGTCCGCCAGCGCGATCAGATTGCCGCGCAGCCGCCCGAAGCGATCCACATGCGGCTCCGGCGCCAGCGACCGCAACGCGTTCATCGCGGTGTGACGCGCGGCGGAGGGGATGGCATGGCCCCAGGGAAAGGTGCCCTTGCGCGCCAGGTATACCGGGTTCGCCACCTGGCTGTAGCCGAGCCGCAACCCGGAGACGCGGCCGGACTTGCTGCCCAGATGCACTCCGCGCGCGCCCGCGAGCCGCAGGATGGACCCATGCCGGCCGAGCGCGCGGGTCACGTCGATATCCTCGTACCAGCCATACAGCGGCAGCGCCTCATCCACCCGGATGCCATGCGCGCGCAACGGGGCCAGCCGGAAGGCCATGTTGCAGCCATAGCCGTTGAAATGCGGCGCGACCGCCAGCGCATCCGGGGGCGGCACATCGGCGGCCAGCAGCGCGCGACCTTCATCCACCGAGATGCCAGGGCCCTTGGCGCCATCCGCGATCACGGTGCCGGTGGTGACGACGCAATCGGGGTGCAGGTCCAGCACGCGTTCCGTCACCGCCAGGTAGTCCAGCGCCGGCAGGAAGTCGTCATCGAGGAACAGCACCGCATCGCAATCGGCGCAGGCATCCAGGATGGCGTTGCGCTGGCGCGGCAGGCCGGCGGGGCTGGCCAGGAAATCCACCTGCGGGAAGCGCGCGGGCAGGCCGGCCACATCCTCCGCCGTCACATGGCAGACCAGCACGCGATCCGGCGGGCGCGTCTGGCGCCCGATTTCGGCCAGCACCTCACCCAGTATGGCGGCGCGGCCGCGCGTCGCGATGCCGATCGCCAGGCGCATCAGTCAGGGTCCCCGGGGCGATCCACCTTCCGGCCCTGGATCGCCGGGCGGATGCGCCCGGCGGTCGCGTCGCGGCGGATATAGCCGCGCAGCCGGCCAAGGAAGGTCATGCCGTAATAGGCCGCATCGCGTGGCCGCAGCCGCGCCAGGCTCAGCGCCATGCCGCCCAGGGGGCGGATCGCGAAGGGCGCCCAGACGCTGGCCGGCACCGAATGCCGGCGCAGCGCAAAGCCGAGGCCGGCGCCATACAGCCAGGCCCGCGCCACCGCGACTTCCGACAGCCGCTTGTCCGGGTGGATGATCCGCAAGTTCGGGTCGTAGATCGCCTTGTGGCCAACCGTCACGGCCCGCAGCACCAGGTCGTTGCCCTCCGCCGAGCCGAGCTTCGTACCCGGCCCCATGGTCTCGTCATAGCCGCCGAGGCGCAGCGCCAGGTCGCGGTGGAGCCACAGGTTGAACTCGATGACGCTGGTCCAGGCATTCGCTGCCGTGATCGCCCCGGCTTCCTGCCGCCAGCGGCCGGACCCCAGGCCGCCGGCCGGATTTTCGGCCGGCCCGGTCAGGATGGCCAGCGACGGGTCGGCCGCGAAGGCGGCATCGACGCGGCCCAGCAGCCCCGGCGGATACAGGCAATCATCATCCGGGAAGCTGACCAGCGCGCCGCGCGCCTGGCGCAGGCCCAGGTTGCGGGCGTGGTTGGCGCGGGCGACGGAGGACCGCAGATGCGTCACCCGCAGCCGCTCCACATAGGGCGCGAGCAGCGGCGCCAGGCGGCCATCCTCGTTCTGGTCCACCACGATCACCTCGACGTCGTCGGCGTGCTGCGCCAGCACGCTGTCGAGGAATTCCACCACTTCCGTGGTGCGGCCCCTCGTGGCGAGGACCAGGCTGAAGCGGATGGTCATGCGGCCATCCCGCGCGCCGCCAGCGCATCCTGCACCAGCGACCGCATGCGGTCGCGGAACACATCGCGGGAGAAGCGCTGCGCGTTGTCGCGGCAGGCTTCGGGCGAGATCGCAAGGGTCTCGAATCGGGTCACGGCGTCGATGAGGCTCTCCGTCGTCTGGTGCGGGAACAGCACGCCCGTGGTGTCGGGCTGCACGATGTCGGTGGCGCCGCCGCGGGCATAGGCGATCAGCGGCGTGCCGCAGGCCTGCGCCTCCACCATGCCGATGCCGAAATCCTCCTCCGCCGCGAAGACGAAGGCGCGGGCGGTGGCGAGCAGGGCGACGAGGTCGGGCTGGCTGACGCGGCCGCGGATCTCGATGTTCTTCGCATCTCCCGCCGCTTCACGCACCCGCGCCATCTCCGGCCCGTCGCCGGCAATCACCAGGCGGCGATCCGGCATGCGCCGGAAAGCCTCGGCGATCAGGTCGATGCGCTTGTAGGGCACGAGGCGGGAGGCCACGACGTAGTCCGCACCCTTGGCGGCCTGAAAGGGAAAGCCCTCGAGGTCCACCGGCGGGTGCACCACCACGCTCTCCCGCCGCCAGGATTTGCGGATGCGCTCGGCGATCCAGGCGCTGTTGGCCGCGATGATGTCGGGGCGGGCGCCGGAGGCGAAGTCCCAGGCGCGCATGCGCGACAACAGCCAGCGCGTCAGCGCGCCCTTCACGCCGCGCTCCATCCGCGCCTGGCGCAGATACTGATGCTGCAGGTCCCAGGCGTAGCGCATCGGACTATGGACATAGCTGACATGCAGCGTCCCCGGCCCGGTCAGCACCCCCTTGGCAACGGCGTGGGAGGAAGACACCACCAGATCGTAGCCCGAGAGATCGAATTGCTCCACCGCGATCGGCATCAACCCGAGGTAGTAGCGAAACCACTGCCGCGCCCGCGGCAGGCGCTGGATGAAGGAGGTGCGCGGCACCCTTCCGCCCAGGAAGCCGCGCTCGCCCTGCGGCAGGAAGTCGCAGACCACATGCAGGTCGGCGTCCGGGAAGATGGCGAACAACTGTTCCAGTACCCGCTCGGATCCGGCGTAGCTGTCCAGCCATTCGTGGATGATGGCGATCTTCATCGAGGCTCCAGCAGGCCGAGCAGCCGGTCCGCCGCGGCGGGCCAGGAGAAGGTGGCGGCGCGGGCGCGGCCGGCGAGCCGCAGATGCTCGCCCAGCAGCGGGTCGTCCAGCAGCCGGGCGATCGCCGTGGCGGGGGTGTTCGGACCCTCGGCGTCGAACCACAATGCGGCGTCGCCGCAGACCTCCGGCACCGCGCCGGCGGAGGCCGCCAGAACCGGGCAGCCGCACCACATGGCCTCCAGCGGCGGCAGGCCGAAGCCCTCGTAGCGGGAGGGAAAGATCAGGCAGAGCGCCGCCTGGTACAGCGCGCGCAACTCCCCGTCGCTGACCCGGCCGAGTGCCACCGCGGCGTCCACATCGCCGGCATTGCGGAACACCCCGGCATCGGCGGCGCCGGCGACCGCCAGCTTCATGCCGCGGGAGGCGAGCAGCGCCACCGCGTCGCGCAGCGCGTCCAGGTTCTTGTGCGCGGCGCGGGTGCCGACGGCCAGGACGAAGCGGCCGGGCTGCAGCCCATGCCGCGCCAGCACCTCCGGCTCCGCCGGATCCCGCAATGCATGCTCGCCACCTTCCGCCATCACACCGATACGCGCGGCGGGCAGCTTCAGATGCAGCGAAAGTCGCGCCCGCGAAAATTCCGATACGGTGACGATGCGAGCGCCCCGGCGCGGCAGGGTCCAGTGCAGGGCGCGGTACCAGGCGCGGAAGGCGAAGGAATAGCTTTCGGGCGTGTCGAAAACGCCCGCATCATGGATCACCACGGTCTGCGCGCCGCCGATCCGCAGCGGCCCGGTATTGCCGAGGTTCAGCAGGTGGCAGCCGGCGACGGCGCCGGGCAGATCGAATTGTTCCCAGGGCTGGCCGCTGCGGCGGCCGATGCGCTCCACGGGCAGGCCGGCGAATTCGGCCGGCGCGCCGGGCGGGGCGAGCAGGCGGATCGGCTGGCCGGTGGCGGCGAGTGCCGTCACCACCTCCCGCGAGAAGCGCTGCACGCCGCTCATCTTCTGGGTCAGGAAGCGGGCGTTGATGGCAAGCGTCATGCGGGCTCCCCGCGCAATACGGCGCGGATGCGCCAGGGGCGGCGCAACAACCCGCGCGCATCGCGGCGTTCGGCGGCGGTCAGGGCCATGGCACCGGCCGCCGCGAAGGCCACCAGCGCCAGCAGCGCGAGGGGGATCGGCAGCAGGCCGGGCAGCAGGATGGCAAGCCCGGCGCCGCCCGCGAACAGCGGCAGGGCCAGTTGCCGCGCCGCCACCCCCGCCGCCGGATACAGCCGGCCAACCAGGAACAGGCGGCCGAACACATCGGTGGCGCAGCGCAGCGCCCAGGCCGCGGCCGCACCCTCGATGCCGAGCGACAGCAGCAGCAGCGCCGACAGCGGCAGGAACACCAGCGCCTGCAGCAACTGCCACTTGGCATTGGCATCCGGCCGCCCGATCGCATCCAGCAGCGCGCCGGGGGCAAAGGCGGCACAGGAGAAGAAGACGCCGACGGACAGGATCTGCAGCACCCGCCCGCCATTCGCCGCGAAATCCGGGCCGAGCCACAGCCCCAGGATCTGCGGCCCCCAGACCACCAGCACCAGGCAGGCGGGCAGCACCGAGGCCATCACCAGAAGCGCGCCGCGCCGCAGCAGCCCGGCGGTGGCCTCGGCATGGGACAGATAGGCGCTGGCCATCGCCGGCAGCAGCGCCTGCGCCACCGCCACCGGCAGGATCCACATCCGCATCACCAGGTCGAGCGGCGTGGCGTAATAGGCGACCGCCGCCAGGGTCAGCAGCGCGCCGACCAGGAACCGGTCGGCATAAAGCAAGGCCTGGGTCAGAACGCCCGAGGCGCTCATCCAGCCGCCCATCCGCAGCAGCGGCGCGACCAGCGGCCAGGATGGCCAGACGGGCCGCAGCCCCGGCAGGTCCCGCCGCGCCAGCCAGGCATAGGATAGGGTATTGGCCAGCCGGCAGGCGAGCAGCGCCAGGATCACGCCGACCAGGCTCTGCCAGACCATCAGCACCAGCACCGGGCCCAGATAATAGAAGATGGCGACCGGGATGGCGGCGAGATTGGCCTCGCGGAACCGCTGATGCGCCGCCAGCGTGCCCCAGAGCGCGGCATTCACCACCACCAGCGGCGCCGCGGCACACAACCAGCGGAAGGCGGTGATGGCCTCCGCCTGCAAATCCGGCGGGGTGTTCAGTACGCCGGCCACCAGCGCGGGGACGAAGGCGAAGGCCAGCGCGGCGATGACGGCGGAAAGCAGGGCCAGGGCGCTGATCGCGGCGCCGGCGAGTTCCGCCGCGCCCTCGATCTCACCGGCGCCGATGCGGGCCGACAGCGCCCGGGTCAGCGCCGCGCCGACGCCAAGGTCGAACACGCCGAAGACGCCGACCAGGGCCAGGGCCAGGGTGAACAGGCCCCAGCGGTCGACGCCCATCTGGGCGACGAGAACCGGCGTCAGCGCCAGCGCGAGCAAAAGGGGAAGCCCCCGCCCGGCCGCGTTCCACAAAGTGCCGGAGAGGAGCCGCCCGCCGGAGGCGCGATGTTCGGCCGAATTGGCCATGACCTGCGCCATTCCTGCCAGACCGGCCACGAGGGCCGATCACTGGTTGTGTCGCGGCGCGATATGCCCTGCGCCGCCGAGAATGGAAAGCCGGGTGGCCGCCGGTCAGTAGGCGCCGCGCCGCGCCAGCACCGCCATCGGCGTGCGGAGCAGGATGCGGAGGTCATTCAGCACGGAGGGGTGCCGGGCATAGGCGACATCCAGCGCCACGCGCTGGGCGTAGGAGGTGTCGTTGCGGCCGCTGACCTGCCAGGGGCCGGTGATGCCGGGGCGGACGGTCATGTAATGCGCCGAGGCCGGGCCGTAATACACCGCCAGCTCCGCGGCCTGCACCGGGCGAGGGCCGACCAAGCTCATCTCGCCCTTCAGCACGTTGATGATCTGCGGCAGCTCATCCAGCGAGGTGGCGCGCAGGAAGCGGCCGATGGCGGTCACGCGCGGGTCGGCCTTCAGCTTGCGCGTCGCCTCCCACTCCGCGCGGGCCTGCGGGTCGCGGTCCAGCAGCGCGGCCAGGCGGCGATCGGCATCCGCCACCATGGAGCGGAACTTGAGGCAGCCGAACAGGCGGCCACCCCGGCCCACCCGCTCATGCGCGTAGAAGGCGGCGCCGCCATCCAGCTTCACCAGCGCGGCGATCACCAGGAAGACGGGCAGGCAGACCAGCAGCAGCGCGGCCGCGCCCATGATGTCCAGCGCCCGCTTGGCGAAGGCCTGGGCGGGGGCGACGGCGAAGATGGGCGCCTGCGGCTCCATCGCCGAAGGGGCATAGGCAAAGATCGAGCCGCGGGTTTCCGGCTCTCGAACCAGTGCATGGACGACTTCCAGGCCAGGCATGGAGGGTCCTCGTGATGCGGCGGGGGCCGCGTCTGTGTGATGGGACCGGGCCCCTGGCCGATCTTCCCCGGCTGGCCGGTGGCGGATCAGGTCAGGGTCCATTCCCTTGCAGAGCGGAATAGTCGCGGGGCCGGGCGGGTTTGCGACGCGCTTGCGGCGGGATTGTGGCGGCGGTCAAACCCCCTGCGAAACCACGAAATTATCACCCTTCTGCCGCGTTTCGCGGCCCATTCGCGCCCTGGTTGTGCCATAATTCGGCATGGACAACCCGGCGCGCCGCAAAGCACCGCCTCGTCGTCCCGAGGCGGCAGACAGATCGTACCCGCCCAGGCAGGCCTGGGCACCGCCCGCCCCGCGGCGCGGCAGCCCGGCGCGCGGCCTGATCTGGGCGGTGGGACTTTCCGCCATCTTCTGGGGCGCCATCGCCTGGGGCGCGCTGGGGCTGCTGGCCTGAGCCGGAACGGCCCGCCTTGCGGCACTGATTTCCGCCAGGGCGATCTTGCTGTAGACGACGCGGCCTCCGCCAAGGGCCGCCCCGCTGACCGATCGCCAGACCGCCTTGCTGTCCTACCTCGCGGCGCTCGCGCTCGGCATCGGGCTGGCGCTGTGGGTGTTTCCGCTGGATGTGCTGTTCCCGGGTGCCGGGCAATCCTGGCGCCCAGCAGGTGATGCGGCGCAGCACATGGTGGCGCAGCGCTACCTGATCGCCGATGCGTGGCGCTGGCCGCCGACCGTGGCGCTGAACCTCAACACCCAGGATGGCGGGCTGAACACCGCCTTCGCCGATTCCATCCCGCTGCTGGCGCTGCTGCTGAAGCTGATGCGGGGCTGGTTGCCGGAGGGATTCCACGGCGTCGGCCTGTTCTACGGCCTGGCATGGGTCGCGCAGCCGGTCGCTGCCGTCTTCGCGCTGCGCAGCGCCGGGGAGACGCGGCTGCTGCCGGCGCTCGGCATCGCGCTGGCGGCGGCCTCGATGCCCGCCTGGATCGGCCGCTTCGGCCATGCGGCGCTGTGCGGGCATTTTCTCCTGCTGCTCGGCCTCGGCATCTACCTGCGGCTGGTGACGCGGCCGGGCGTGGCGCTGTGGCTGGCGGCGGGGCTGCTGCAGGTGGCGGCGCTGCTGGTGCACCCCTACCTCGCGGCGATGACCCTGGCGCTGCTCGGCGCCGTGCCGGCCACGCGGCTGCTGCGCGGGGAGGCCTTCATCGGCCCGGCCCTGGCGGTCGCCGCCTGCCTGGCCGCGGTGGCTGGCGTGATGGCGGGCTTTGGCTATCTCGGCGCGCAGGGCGATGGCGGCTATGGGCGTTTCGCGCTGAACCTGCTTTCGCCCTTCTGGCCCGCCGGGTCGCTGTTTTCCGGCTGGCCGTGGTCGCCGCAGCTCGATGCCACCGGGCATGGCGGGTGGGAGGGTTACAACTGGCTCGGTTTCGGCCTGCTGGCGGCGCTGCTGGTCGGCTTGCTGCTGCGGCCGCGCTTCGCCTGGCGCAGGCTCGGCCGCCATGCCGGGCTGGCGCTGGTGCTGCTGGGGCTGACGGCGCTGGCGGCGTCCTTCCAGGTGGGTTTCGGGCCGCGCATCGCGCTCGACCTCGGCCCGCCGCCGGCGATGCTGGAGCAGTTCCGCGCTTCCGGGCGCTTCTTCTGGCCGGTGGCCTATGCGCTGCTGCTGGCGGGAATGGTGCTGCTGGCCCGCGTGCGGCCGGTGCTGTGCCTGGCCGCCGGGCTGCTGCAATTCGCCGACGCCACGCCGCTGCGCGCCGCCATCGCGGAATGGGCGCAGGCCCGCCCGGGCTGGAGCATCGATGCGCCGGCCCTGCGCGCCGAATTCGCCACCGCCGGGTCGCTGACCCTGCTGCCGAGCTGGAACTGCGTGCTGCCGCCTGATGCCGCCGGCAGCCACGCGCTGACCCTGGAAGTGCTGGCCCTGGCCGCTGAGCGCGCGGTGCCGGCCAGCACCATGTATGTCGCCCGCTGGCGCGAACCGCCGCGCTGCCAGGACCCGGCGCAGGCCGCCGCGCCGCTGGCCCCCGGCGAGCTGCGCCTGATCCTGCCCGCGGTGCAGGACACGCTGCTGCCGCTGGTGTCGGAGGGTGCCACGCGCTGCCGCCCGATGGGGCCGGCGCCGAATGGTCAGCTCATCGGCTGTCGCTGATCCGTCTCGCTCGGGATGTGGCGCTCGACGATGTACAGCGGCCGGCGCTTGGTCTCGTTGAAGATGCGGCCGAGATACTCGCCGATGATGCCGAGCGTCATCAGCTGCACGCCGCCGAGGAACAGCACCACCGCCATCAGGCTGGGGTAGCCGGCCACCGGGTTGCCGAACAGGATGGTGCGGATGATGAGCACCACGCCATAGATCAGCGCCGCCAACGCCGTCAGCAGGCCCAGATAGGTGGCGACCTTCAGCGGCCCGACGGTGAAGGCGGTGATGCCTTCCAGCGACAGGTTCCACAGCCGCCAGTAATTCCATTTCGACTCGCCGGCCGCCCGCGGTGCGCGGTCGTACAGCACGGGGATGGAGGGGAAGCCGACCCAGGCGAACAGCCCCTTCATGAAGCGGTGCTGTTCGCGCAGCGCCAGCAGCGCATCCAGCGCGCGGCGGCTCATCAGCCGGAAATCGCCGGTATCGGCGGGCAGGTCCACCTTGCCGCCGATGCGCTGCATCACGCGGTAGAAGCCGGCGGCGGTGGTCTTCTTCAGCCAGGTCTCGCCTTCCCGTGCCCGCCTTCGCGCATAGGCGACATCGAAGCCCTGGCGCCAGGCGGCGACGAGGTCCGGGATCACCTCCGGCGGGTCCTGCAGATCGGCGTCGATCACCACCACCGCCTGGTCCGCCGCCGCATGGTCCAGCCCCGCGGTGAGCGCGATCTCCTTGCCGAAATTGCGGCTGAGATTGACCAGCGACACGCGCGCATCCGCCGCCCGCAGGCCGAGCATCACGCCGAGCGTGCCGTCGCGGGAGCCGTCATTCACATAGACCACCTCCCACGGCAGGCCGATGCCCTCCATCACCGGGACCAGCCTGGCGTGGAAGGCGGGCAGCACCTCCTCCTCGTTATAGGCGGGCACGACGACGGACAGCGCCGGGCGCGCGGTGGCGCCAGGGGGCAGGGGGGGCAGGCGGGTGGCGAACTGCGTGGACATGGCGCGCATCCTGCCGCCTCCCTGCGGCGAATTCGGGGCGGATTCACCGGGGCCTGGAACTGTTGACGCGGTCAACGGCCATCATGATCCTGCGCGCGATGCCCCATCCTCCGCCGCCGCCGCCATCCGGACTGCCCCCGGGGCCGGAACCCGCGACCATCCGGGACCTGCTGTCCTACCGGATCCATCGGCTGGCCAATGCGCTGAGCCGTGGAGCGGCGCGGCGCTACCGCCTGGAATTCGGCGTGAGCCTGATGGAATGGCGCATCCTGGCCCTGCTCGGCGGCTTCGCGCCGCTGACCCTGCGCGACCTGGCGCGCGAATCCGGGCTGGACAAGGCGCAGGCCAGCCGCGCCGTGAAGGCGCTGGTGGCGCGCGGCCTGGTGGAACGGGCGACCGGCACGCAGGATGCGCGGGAGGTGGCGCTGCGCCTTTCGGCGGAGGGCGCGCGCCTGCAGGACGGGTTGATGCAGGCCGCCCGCGCGCGCGACGCCGCGTTCCGGGCGGCGCTGCCGGCGGAGACGCTGGCGGTGCTGGAGGAGGCGATCCGGCTGCTGCAGGCGGAGGCGCGACGGCAGACGCCACCGGAATAGGCTGCCGCCGTGAAGCAATCTCGATTTTCTGGCCATCTGGCTCCGGATTCCGCCTCCGCGAATCCCTGGTTGCCCTTCCCCGGCCTGCGCCCAGGCGTCTTTTCCGGGTCTTGACCAGTACGCCCTGATGCGACCCCGCAAAGCATCCGAATTCACTGGTCGCGCTTCAGAACCCAGACCGGCACCCGGCGGCCGGAAATTTGGCTCGCAGGAATGATGTCCGGTCACTCGTTCGACCAGAAGGGCATGTTGTTCGGGAAATAAAGCCCATCCGCGCCGTTGAATTACTAGTCTGGACTGCGCCGGAGCGGCGGGCGGATCGGCGAATGATCCACTTCTGTCTCATAGGGGTGGACATTCAGCGCTCGCTGGATTATCTGTAGACACCGTTATCGGGCCGCTGACACGATTGTGGCCTTTTTTGGGTCGAGCTTCTGCTCAGCAGCACTGCGATCTCATCGCGCCGCTGCCGCTCCGTCCCTCCCACCGGCAATGGGTCTCTCCGCAAGGCGGAAGTGCCCGGCCTATGCCACCGACAGCGAGATCCTGATGCTCGGCAATCCGGCCGCTTCAATTATGTCCCGGGGTACCATCGAACATATCGATACGGCCGATCAGACGGCCCAGCCCCAGGTGAAGATCGCCCTCCGGAGCGTCTTCAAGGTCTTCGGGGACCACCCCGAGGAAGCCGTTCGCATGGTCCATGAAGGCTGTGCGAAGGATGCGATCCACGCGAAGACCGGCTGCACAGTTGGCGTGAACAACGCCACCTTCGACATTCGCGCCGGCGAGATCTTCGTCATCATGGGCCTGTCCGGCTCCGGCAAGTCCACATTGCTGCGTCTCATCAACCGGCTGATCGAGCCCACCACGGGCGAGATCCTGTTCGATGGCCAGGACGTGACGAAGATGTCCAAGGCGGAGTTGATCGAGCTTCGCCGCCGCGACATGAGCATGGTGTTCCAGTCCTTCGCCCTGCTGCCCAACCGGACGGTGCTGGACAATGCGGCGTTCGGCCTTGAAGTGGCCGGCGTGCCGGAAGCCGAGCGCCGCCGAAAGGCATTAGTGGCGCTGGAGGGTGTCGGCCTCGCGGCCTATGCGAACAGCCGCACGGACGAGCTCTCGGGCGGCATGAAGCAGCGCGTCGGCCTCGCCCGCGCCCTGGCGAGCGAGCCCACCGTGCTGCTGATGGACGAGGCGTTCTCGGCGCTGGATCCGCTGATCCGGGCCGAGATGCAGGATGAACTCCTGCGCCTGCAATCCGAGCAGAGCCGCACCGTCATCTTCGTCAGCCACGATCTGGACGAGGCCATGCGCATCGGCGACCGGATCGCCATCATGCAGCACGGCGTGGTGGTGCAGGTCGGCACCCCCGATGAGATCGTGACGAACCCGGCGAACGACTACGTCCGGTCCTTCTTCCGCAATGTCGATGTCAGCCAGGTGTTCCGTGCAGGCGACATCGCCCGCGAGACGCAGGTGACGGTGATCGAGCGCAAGGGGGTTTCGGTGCCTGCGGCACTGGCGCGCATGCATCGCCACGACCGCAACATCGCCATCGTTGTCGGGGCGAACAAGAAGTACCACGGCATGGTCAGCGTCGAATCCCTGACCCGGGCTGCGGAGAGCGGGGATCGCGACCTGAACACACGTGCCTTCCTGCCCGAGGTCGAGCCGATCGCGGCGACGGAGCCGCTGTCGGAGGTGTTGGGGCGCGTTGCTTTGAGTCCGTTCCCCTTGCCGGTGGTGGATGAAGACCAGCGCTACATCGGGTCGATCAGCAAATCGGCGTTGCTCATGACGCTCGACCGCTCCGGAAACTGAGCAGGAGATCATCATGGAAAATATCGATCTCGGGATCGGCGACGCCGCGGACGCCGCCGTCAACTACATCCTCGACAATTTCACCCCGGCGCTGGACGGCATCGCCTCCGTCATCGGCTTCGTCACCGACAGCATCCAGGCCGGGCTGAACCTGCTGCCGGCGGTGGTGGTGATCGCCCTGATCGCCCTGCTCGCGCTTTGGCGGGTGAGCTGGAAATTCGCCATCTTCGCCGTCGCCGCCCTGGTGTTGATCAGCGGCATGGGGCTGTGGGGCCGCATGCTGGAGACGCTTTCGCTGGTGCTGGCGGCGACCTTCATCGCGATCCTGATCGGCATTCCGCTCGGCATCGCCATGGCGCGGAACGCGACCGTGCAGATGCTGGCCCGGCCGGCGCTCGACCTGATGCAGACCATGCCGGCCTTCGTCTACCTGATTCCGGCCGCCATGTTCTTCGGCCTGGGCGCGGTGCCGGGCACCATCGCCACGGTCATCTTCTCGATGCCCCCGGTGGTGCGCCTGACCAACCTGGGCATCCGGCAGGTGCATGCGGAGTTCATCGAGGCTGGCCTGGCCTTCGGCTGCACGCCGGGGCAGTTGCTGATGAAGGTGCAGATCCCGAATGCGCTGCCTTCCATCATGGCGGGGATCAACCAGACCATCATGCTTTCGCTGTCGATGGTCGTCATCGCCTCGATGATCGGTGCGGGCGGCCTTGGCAACACGGTGCTGACCGGCATCCAGCGACTGGATGTCGGCACGGGGTTCGAGGGTGGCCTGGCCGTCGTGGTGCTCGCGGTCCTTCTCGACCGCATCACCCAGAGCTTCGGCCAGCCCCGTGCCGGGCTCAGCCTGCGCCGACTTTTCGCCGGCCGAGCAGGCGCCGCGGTGGAATCCACCGGCGCGCAGGCCCCCATCGCGCAACCGGCGGCGCCCGCTGCCTCCCTGGTGCTGCCCCGGTCCCAGGTTCTTTCTCAATCAAAGGAAACGATATGATTCTCAACAAGCGCCAACTCCTCGGCCTGTCCGCCGGTCTCGCCGCCACCGCAACGGCCGGCGCAACGACCAGCCCGGCACGTGCCCGGTCCGGCGGCGCCATCAAGCTGGGCTACAGTGCCTGGGCCGACGCCGAGTTCATCACCAAGCTGGCGGCGAAGCTGATCGAGGACCGGCTGTCCACGCCGGTACAGCTGATCCAGGTGGACGTTGCCCCGCTGTACCAGGGGCTGTCCCGCGGTGACGTGGATGCGATGCTGATGTCGTGGCTGCCGAAGACCCACGCCGACTACTGGAAGCGCGTCGAGAACAGCGTGGAGCGTCTCGGCACGCTCTACAGCGGCGCGCGCCTTGGCTGGGTGGTGCCGAAATACGTGCCGGAATCCGAGGTGTCCTCCATCGCCGACCTCGCGAAGCCGGAAGTCCGCAGCAAGCTCTCGGGCCGTATCCAGGGCATCGAGCCCGGCGCCGGGCTGACCCGCCTGTCGAAGGAGGCCGTCGAGGCCTATGGCCTGGACTACACGCTGCAGGAATCCAGCGAGGCCGCCATGCTGACCACCGTGGACCGCGCGATGCGTGGCGACCGCTGGGTGGTTGCCACCGCGTGGAGCCCGCATTGGATGTTCGGCAAGTACGACCTGCGCTACCTGGCCGACCCGAAGGGTGCGCTGGGCGGAGAGGAGGAAGTGATTGCGCTCGGCCGCAAGGACCTGGGCAAGGATCGCCCCGAGGTTGCCGCCTTCCTGTCCCGCCTGAACATGCCGCTCGACGACCTGCAGAGCGCCATGCTGGTCGCGCAGGAAGACAGCTATGAGACCGCGGTGGCGAAGTACATCGAGGAGCATCAGCGGGCGGTGGACGGGTGGTTCGCACGGAGCTGACGCAGCTGCCGGCCCGCAGCCCTTCGGGGCTGCGGGCCGAGCGCGTTGGGCGCCTGCACCGCGGTTTCCGGCCCGCGGCCGTGGAGGCCGCTACCTCCGGCGCCCGCAAGCCTCAGTCACGCCAGGGGTTCGGCAGCGTGTCGTTGGCGTAGCCGCTGACGAAGCCTTTCGGCGCACCGGTCGTCGTGTCGAAGACGTGGCGCGAGACGGCGCCGATATTCGCGCCGTAGACATGGATGCTGATGGAGACGTGGTCTTCGAAGGCGTTGCGGACGCGGTGGATATCGCCGATGCGGGGCGAAACGGCGGCCACCATGCCGGTGTCGAGGCGCTCATGCCCCTCCGCGTGCGGCACGCGGTCCGGCGCGAACATCTCGGCCTCCTCGGCCCCGCGCAGTACGCCGATCAGGCCCCAGACCGTGTGGTCATGGATCGGCGTCCTCTGGCCCGGTCCCCACACGAAGCTGACGACCGAGAAGCGCTCCAGCGGGTCGCAGTGCAGCAGATATTGCCTGTAATGGACGGGATGCGGCTGGGCGAAGGCTTCCGGCAGCCAGTCATCCGTTGCGACCAGCTCCGCCAGCAGCGGCTTGCCCTCGGCGAGAATCCGCGCCTCGTCCGACTCCGCTTCGCCGACGAGGCGTGTCATCGCTGTGATGAAGTGGCGAAGACGGGCGGTCCCGGTTGTCGCGGACATCGTCGAAATCCTCCTGCGCTGCGCTTCGCCGTCCGGGAAGCTTATCCGGTCAACCGCCGACCGATGGGCTGGGCCAGCCTGCGTCGGACCTGTCCCGCTCCAGGAACGGCGGGCCTGAGCGATACCGGAACGTGCAGGCAGCCGCAGCAGGATCGTAACGCATGCGCACCGGGCCCGTCACTTGTCCCATCGGGCATCCTGATGGCGCAGCGCGACAAAAGTGCAGGGTGGTCCCCCAGGGAGGTCCCCCAGGGACCGACTGCCATGCCCCACTGGAACCCCCCCTCCAGACTAATCCCAAAGCGCCTTTGACCCCGCGCCACCGCGGCGCGCAGCCTGCGCGGCGCACGGCAGTGCCCGGCACCACCCCAGCCAGCCCCTCCGCCCCCCGCGCATCCGGGCGGCGCCGCAGGCCCTGGCACGGTCCGCCAGGACGCAGCCGCCAGAAGGGGGATCCCAGTGATGAAAATGGCGCCCAATGCGGTGAATGTCGCGCTGGAACTGCTGGCAGAACGGCGCTACGGCGATTTCGCACGGCGCGCCCTCGGCCTGCTCTATGAACAGCGCGTCGCCTACGGCCTGCGACGCGACCTCGAAATCCCGCTGGTCCCGCCCCAGGCCAAGATCCCCATCCGCATCCGCGAAATGCAGGACAAGGACCTGCCCGCCCTGTTCGACGGCATCGAATCCGGGATGAGCCGCAAGGAACGGGTGGAGATGCTGACCCGCCGCGCACATCTCGAAGCCGCCATCCCCACCTGCTACGTGGCGGAGGATGAGCGCAATGGCGCGCCCTGCTACTTCCAATGGCTGATGGGCCCGCAGCAGAACGCCCGCATCCAGGCCTTCTTCCCGCCCGGCATCTTCCCGGTGCTGCGGGCGGATGAGGCGCTGCTGGAAAACGCCTACACGCCCGTCGCCTATCGCGGCAACGGCATCATGTCCGCCGCCATGGCGCTGATCGCGGAACGCGCCGCGACCCTCGGCTGCCGCTACGTCATCACCTTCGTGGAGAAGGACAACATCGCCTCCCTCAAGGGCTGCAAGCGCTCCGGCTTCGCGCCCTATCTGGAACGGGCGGAAAGCCGTTTCCTGTTCAACCTGATCCGTCGGCGGCGCTTCCGGGCGCTCGGCGTGTCCTGAGCCCGGTTCCACCTGGCTGCCCACCGCGGCGCGCCGCCCGAGGATGATCCGGATGATCGAGACCCCGTTGCTCACCCGCCCGCCGGCCGTGCAGGACACCCCGGCGCCGTGCATCATCGCCCGCCCCGTGCCGCTGCAGGCGCTGTCCGCGGCCGAGTGGGATGGCTTCGCCGCGCGTTGCGGCGCCTCCTACCATTGCGCGCTGGCCCATATCCGCGCCTGGCGGCTGCTGCGCACGGTGCGCGTCTTCGAACTGGTGCGGCAGGATGCGGGCGGCGAGGCGCGGATCGGGCAATGCGCCGTCGCCCTCGGCGGGCGCCGCCGCTTCCTCGACAGCCTGCAATTGCTGCCCGATCACGCGGCGGAGTGGCCGGCGGCCATGGCGGCGGTGCTGCGCGCACTCGGCCCCGGCACCTATCGCTACGGATCGACCTGGAGCCTGCAGCCGCGCCGCGAGGCCCTGCTCCGGGACCTTCCGGGCATCAGCATCGAGCATGTGCAGCCGATGGCGGTGCAGGCCGTCGATTTCGGCGCCTATGCGGGGTGGGATGCCTATCTGCGCGCCGTCAGCACCAATGCCCGCCGCAATGCCCGCAAGGCCGCCCAGGCGTATCCGGACCTGGTGGTGAAGCTGCATGAGGGGCCGGCGATGCAGGGCCAGGTGCCGAAGCTGACCTGGCTTCGCAACGCCGTGTGCCGCCGCAAACGGCTGCGCTTCCGCCTGCCGCACGAATGGCTGCGCGCCGCCGCCCGCGCCGAGATCTGGCGACGCTACGGTTTTATCGCCTCGGTGGAGGCCGGGGGGCGGACGCTCGGCATGTTCTCCGGCATCCGCTTCGGCGGCAGTACCTGCTACCTGGAAGGCGCATCCCGCGCGGATAACGAAGGCGCGTCCTGGTACCTGATGCTGGAGATGTTGCGCCACGCCTACGCGCAGCACCCGCAGGGCCATTTCATCATGGGCATCGTGACGGAGGATGCAAAGCTCACCCGGTCCCGCGAGCAATGCCGCGTCGCCGACCACCCCACCAGCATCGTGGAGTTCCGGTATGCGGGCGCGACGGGCTGAGCGCTACCGCGAACAGGCCGCCCCGCCGAGCACGCAGAACTTCGCGCAATGCGGGTGGTTCAGCGGCACCGGCCGCGCCGCCTCCGCCAGGGTAGCGCCGAGCTCGAATTGCGGGTCGTAGGGCAGCAGGGTGCAGGCCACCACCGCCGGCCGCGCCGCGCCGCGCCGCTTCACCACCATGCGGGAGGAGGCGCACATCATCTGGTCCGGGTGCTTCTTCAGGATGCCCCAGCACGCCTCGGTGATCTCTGGCACATCCACCGTCGCGTCCATTTCGGGAAACAGCATCAGCGCGACGGGGTCGCCGGCGTCGATCGGGATGCCGTGCTCGGCGAACAGGCGGGCGAAGCCGGCGCGCATAGCGGCCTCATCCTCTCCGCCGAAGCTGGCGCGGCCGGCGACGTGCACGCGGAACCCTGCGCGCGCCAGCCAGCCGAGGCCCTCCAGCGTGGCCGCGAAGCTGCCCGCGCCGCGCTCGAAATCATGATGCGCGGCGCTGTGGTGGTCCAGGCTCACGCGCAGCGTCAGGCGGTCCCGCAGCCTGTCCGGGCCCAGCCGGTCGCGCAGCGCCAGCAGCTTCGGCGCGTGGCGGCGCATCGGCTTCATGGCGTTGGTCAGCACCAGAGCGGCCAATTCGCCGGGGCGGGTCAGCACATCCTCCAGCATCGGCAGCAGATGCGGGTTCATGAAGGGCTCGCCGCCGGTGAAGCCCACTTCCCGCAGCGGCATGGCGCTGGCAGCCGCCTCGTCCAGGTAGCCGGCGACCTCGGCGGCGGAGATGTAGACCAGCGCGTCGTTGCGCGGGCTGCTCTCGATGTAGCAGGCGCGACAGGTGATGTTGCACAGCGTGCCGGTGTTCACCCACAGCGTATCCAGGCCGGAAGGCGCCACCACGGCGCGACGCTCGCCCTTGGCGGTGATGAGCGGGTCGCGGAACTTCTCGGCGGAGAGCGGGCGCGGCACGGTCAGGCTGAGTGTGGACAAATCGCAATCCTTCCGGCTGTGCGGCAGTGCCTCAGCGCAGCTTCGCCGGCCCGAGGCGGGTGGTTACGGCGGCTGGCGCTATTCGGCCAGCAGGAAGCGGCGCAATGCGGCGGCCACGGCTTCGGGCGCTTCCTCCATCGGCACATGGCCGAGCCCGGGCAGGACGACAAGGCGGCTGTCGGCCAGCACGCGCTGGTAGTCTGCGGCGTGGCTGGCGGGGACCATGGCGTCCCGTTCCCCCCATAGCAGCAGCACGGGTGCCTGGATGCTGGCCAGCAACGGCTCCGGCGGCGGCAGCATATGGCCGGCCATGCGGTCCAGTATGGCCTGGCGAACGCCGGGGGCCAGCAGCATGTCGCGGTAGCGCGCGAAGCGTTCGGTCGTCAGCGCGGATGGGTCGCCATAGGCGGGTTCCAGGCTGGCGCGCAGCAGGCGGTCCGGCAGGGTGTAGGGCAGCACCCGCATCAGCAGCGGCACCCGCGCCGCGGTGCCGTAGCCCTGGCCGGGGCTGGCAAAGCCATCGGGCGCCATCAGCACCAGCTTCGCCACGCGCCCTGATTCCGCCGCGGCGAAGCGCCAGGCGATCCGCCCGCCCATCGAACTGCCGAGCAGATGCGCCTGCCGCACGCCCAGCCGGTCCATCAGCGCCGCGATCAGGCGGATGGCCCGCGCGTCGGAATAGTCGCCCGAGGGGTCGGGGCCGGTCAGGCCGAAGCCCGGCAGGTCCAGCCGGATCACCCGCAGCCGGTCCTCCAGCAGGGCGGCCACATCCTCCCAGGTATGCAGGCTGCTGGCGAAGCCGTGCAGCAGGATCAGCGCCGGCGCATCGTCCGGGCCGGAAAGGGGGGCGGAGCGGGGCCCGGTATCGCGCAGATGCAGCCGCAGCCCGTCCAGTTCCATGAAGGCGGAGGGCGCGGCGGCATGGCGCGCCTCCAGCACCGCACGCGGCCGGTCCGGTGCGTGGAGCCACAGCGCGGCCAGCAGCAGGCCGGCCGCCACCAGGCCGGCGATCAGCAACAGGGCGCGCATGGCGGGGCGGGATGCATTGTGCAGATAGATGCGGATGCGCCCGCGACTGTCGATGGTCCGCCTGCTGAATTCCCGCCGTCACTCCCGCTCCAGGCGGCCGAGGCAGCCGAACCAGTCACGGCCGGAGACGCCGGCATCCGGCAGCGTCACCCGCAGCGGCTCGTCGCGGGGGCGGGAGTAGGTCAGCGTGCCGCCAGCCAGCAGCGCCCGGACCCGCCGCTCGGTCGCCGCGGATAGCGGCTGCGTCACCCCCGCGCCCTCCGCCCCGCGGGCATGCATGGTGCGCCACCAGGCACCCTCCGGCCCACGGAAGGCCAGGCGCAGGATGCGCGGCGCCGCCTCTGTTCCCAGCGCGACGAAATCGACCTGTGCCTGCGGCCCCGCGGCGACGGTGAGCGTGGCGTCGGGATGCACGATGCGGGCGGTGCAGGAATCCTGGGTGACGCTGAACGACCATGCGGCCGCGACATCATGCAGCGGCGGCGGAGGCCGGGGCGCGGCGGGCCGAGACTGTGCGGATTGGGACGGTGCCGGGCGGAAAGCCGCCGGCGGCGCCGCGCAGCCGGCCAGGACCGCGGCCAGGGCCAGGGCCAGCCATGCCGGGCGCCTCATGGCGCAGCCTGCCGCAGGGTGAAGTGCGACCATGGGCCGGCGACGTAGCGCGGGCCTTCGCGGGACAGGCGCAGCACGCGCCAGGCGTAGTCCATCGGCTCCGCCAGTCGCAGCCGGTGGCGGCCGGCTGCTTCGGCATTGCCGGCGAAGACCTCCTGCCAGGTGGCGTCCGCTGCGAGCCCGAGGATCTCGACGAAGCAGCAGCGGGCTTCGCCTTGCTCCGTTCCGGTCCAGGCGAGCTCGACCGGCGCCGGCCATGCCGAGGCCTCCACCACCGTGCCATCCGGCGGCTGGCTGGCCGCGGGGCGGGCGAGGTCGGTTGCTGCCGGCGGCGGCGCCGGCTCGCCATCCCGCGCCGCGGCGGTTGGCGCGGCCGAGACCGCCCATTCCAGCGTGCCGGGCCGGGGCAGCGGGGCGCCGTCCGGAACCTCGCCAAGTCGCAATTCCGTCGGCGCCCGCCCGGCCGCGGCGGCAATGGCCTGGGCCGCTTCCCGATCCTCGATGAAGAAGTACCGCAGCGCATCCGCCTCCGCGCCGGCCGAGACCGGGAAGGGCGCGGCGACGGTGGCGCCGCCCTGGCGCAGCCGCTGGGCCAGCTCCGCGCCACGCCCGGCGGCTGCGGCATCGCCGCGAGGATAGGTCAGCACGATGCGCGAGGCGGGGCGTTGCGGCAGGGGTGGGAAGGCGCGTGTGGCCTCCGGCTCGGCCGGCATGGCTGCCCCGGGCGGGTCCGCGGCCGGCATATCCGTGCCGGGCAAGGCTGCGCCGGATAAGGCTGTGGCGGGCAGGGATCCGGACGATGCGACCTGGGCCGGCATGGCGGCGTCGGATATGGCGGCGTCGGACAGGGTCGCGTTGGACAGGGTCGCGTCGGGCCGGGCACCGACCGGCATCACCGCGTCCGGCCCGGCGATCCGGATTTCGGCGGCGGGTTCCGTGGCGGGGCCAGACGCTGACCCGGAGGTCGTGGGGGGAGGGGGCGATGGCCGCTCCACGAGGGTGAACAGCGCCAGGCCTCCAGCGGCGGCGGCCAGCCCGGCAAGACCGAAGGCGATCCAGCCCATGCGGCGGCGCGGTGGCGGCATGTCGGGTGCCGCGGCTTCCGGCGGCAGCATCAGCACCTGGCCGGGCTGCGGGCCGGGCTCCGCCAGCGCCGGCCCAGGCAACGGGTCGGGCGATGCGGCATGCGCTGGCTCAGGCCCGGGCTCGGGCCCATGCTCCGGCCCATGCTCCGGCCCATGCTCCGGCAGCACGTGCATTTGCGCCGCGGCCTGCACGTGCGACGGGGTTGCCTGCGGCACGCCGTCCATCTCCGCCATGAACAGGCTGCTGCCGATCAGCACGTTCAGCCGGCGCGGCACGCCCGCCGAGGCTTCGCCCAGCGCCGACAGGGCGGCAGAGGCGATGCGGTCCGCCGGCAGCCCCAGCGTGGCGAGGCGTGCGGCGACATAGCCCGGCACCTCCTCCTCCTGCAGCCCGTGCAGGCGCACCAGGCGGTGCGGCAGCTCCGCCAGCCGCGCGGCGAAGCCGGGAAGTGCGGCCAGCACCGCCACGCAGTTCTCCCTCGCCAGCGTCGCCAGCACGGCGTCCTCGATGCGGTCCGCTTCATCGACCAGCAGCAGGGGCGGGAAGGGGGCGGCCAGCAGGTCGCCGCACTCGACGCGCTGCGGCGCATGCCCCTGCGCCCGGAGCTCCGCCTCGAGCGCGCCGAGCATGGTCGTCTTGCCGACTCCGGCCGCACCCAGCAGCGCGATGATGCTAGGCTGGTCAGCCATCCGCAGCAGTCCGGCGCGGGCGCTGGACCAGGCGCGGTGCCGCAGCAGGTGGGGCTGCGGCCGGATTTCCGTGATGAGCTTCAGGACGTCACACTCAAGGTTAAAGGCTCCGTGTGGGTTCTGTTTGGCCAGCTTCCCGGCAGTGGCCAGTCTCCCGGCGGTAGCCAGTCTCGCGGCATGGGCCGTGTTTGCAATTCATCTGCCCGCCAGCCGCATCACGATGCTGTTCCTGTGCCCCGGTCCTGTGCCCCGTGTCCTGTGCCCCGTGTCCTGTGCCCCGGATGCGCACCCCAGCGGGCAGCGACGGTCCGTGACGAGGATGCGCGCGCGGGGGCTTGCGGTGCCCCGGGCGAACCGCTAGGAACCCGCACGCTTTTCCGGCGGTACGCTGCTGTAGCTCAGTGGTAGAGCACTCCCTTGGTAAGGGAGAGGTCGACAGTTCAATCCTGTCCAGCAGCACCACATCTTTTCAGCCGGTTAGCCTGCGCCAGAAGCCTTGCGGACTCATCACCCTTTGATGGTGCGGACTCGCGGCGGACTCATCCTTCATCAACTTCCGCCGCTGGCATCAGGCCGGCCGCTGCCAGGCGGCGTGTCATCATGTGGATCTCGGCAGCGATCAGCGCCTCAAGGTCGGCTGCAACCGGGTCTGGCAGTTTGTGGCGCCGCACCAGTCCCGCCGGGATGGCCTGAAGGCTGCGTTGGATCACCGGCAGGGCCTCGGCCAGCACCGCGACCATGTCCGCCTTCACGACGTAGAAGCCGCGCTCACGAGCCAACCGATCTTCGAGGATGCGAACCTGCGCCAGCTTAAGCCGCTCTGAAGCGCTGGTCGGGGCTGCCTCATCTTCAAAGGCACCAACCAGCAGGGGGGCAGATTCGGCATAGGCTGCAGCATCTGCCGCAGCCCGTGCATCGCGCTTGCCTCGGAGGAAGGCGGCAACAGCATCAGCGTTGAACTGCCACTCTGTTCCGTTGGCGCCGCGCCGTACCGCCGGGAAATCAGGCCATCTCTCAAGCCAGGTGGAGAGCGTGGAAAGCGAGACGCCCAGCTTCGCAGCCAGCTCAGACTTGTTCAGCAGGATCATGATCCACACCCCAAACAGCAACAGCAATAACAACCTAGACCATTGTTTTAGCTTAAAATTTCTGCCTCTAACCGGGGTCCAAATTACCCGTGTCCCAGGAAAGGCCTGGGAAGGACCCGCGTAATTTTGTTGCGCGACACAATGTTGCGCGGCGTCACGTGGCCTCCTTCAGCGCCTTGTCGATGGCCTTGGCCATCAGGCGTGGGAAGTCGCGGTCTATGGTGGCGCGGGTGATGCCATCAAAGTCCAGGCGCGGCCGATAGGTGGGCGGCTTGCCGACGATGGCCGCCACCGGCACCACCAGGCCAAGGCGGCGATCGCGAACCTTGTAGATGCCTGGCGGCAATCCGCCGCCCTCGCCTGGCTCTTTGCTGCGCCCCTGCGGCCTGCCGGGCTGTTCATCCTGCCCATCATGGCCGCGATCTTCCGAATCCTGCCGGCGGCTGTTCCGATCGGCCCAAATCTCGAACCGGGAAGGGCCGTTCGAAATCAGGAAGTCGCGGAGCTTACGCACCGCCGCCGCATCCTCCCGCGCCCCCACCGTGCCGCGTTCCGATAGCGCCGCCTCGAGGCAGAGGCGCGCCGCGCATTCGGCATCGGTGGCGGGCCAGGGCACTATGCCCGCTTCGGCCGCCAGTTCGCCCGCCGCGGCGATCAGGGCAAAGCGCCGCGCCATGCGCTGAACCTGGCCATCGGCGCCCGCAGGCACCAACCGCTGAAACAGCGCATCGACCAGCCCAGCGAGGCGCCGCCGCAGGGCCAGCTCATCGACCGCCATCTGCGCCGTAAGCCACACGAGGAAGGCCCGCGCGGCGACGCCGTAGTGATGCCTTGTGGCTGCCTCAATGCGCTTCGCAAGGGCGCCGCCATCGGCGCAGCCCTGCAAATCCTCAAAGAGGCCATGCCCAGCCCCAGCATCGGCCGGCACGTGGACGAGGCGCACTTCCTGGCCGGCCATCACGCGCTGGCCAGCCTCCGCCATCTTGGCTTCCAAGGTGCCTTCTCCGGTGGAGAAGACGAGCAGCCGAAACCGGGCTTGCTGGCGCATGAAGCCGCTGCGCTGCGCGCGCAGCTTGCCGGCGCCATTCGCAATCATGAAGACCACATCACCAACTTCCTGGGCCCGCGCCTGGTTCATCTCATCCAGGATCATGAGGGCGTCGTTGTGCAGCGCGGCCGCACCTTCCTGCCCGTTCGCGGTGCCATTCCAGGAACGCCAGAAATCCTTCGCGCCTTCCCGAGGCCCGCCGCCCCACACGCTGGCGGCAATGCGACCGGCGGCGCTCTTACCGACCGATGAATTGCCGACATAGTGGACACCGCCTCCTTCTTCGCCCAGCAGCTCGAGCAGCGGGCCGGCCAGGGCGGTGCTGGCGGCCAGCATCAGGCGCGAATTGCCGATGCACAGCGTAGCCACCTTCGCCTTCCACTCATCCAGCGATCCGCCTTTGCGGAAGTCGTGCGGCTGCGGCTCCGCCGATTGCAGGATGACGCGCTCCGATGCCTCACCGATCACCCCATCCGGCAGCACGAACACCAGCCGATCCGCGACGCGGTGCCATCCGATCCGCGGCACGCTGACCGCCCGTTCCCGCGTCTGGATGCTGCACAGGTAATCCATGAAGGCCTGCCGCGCGGCCTGACTGCTGGCCAGGTCAAGGCCATGGTCTGCCAGGAGCTGCCGGACTTCCCCACCCTCGCCAGCGATCAGACGCTTCGGGATGGCGAGTTCATGCACCACCCCATCCCGGTTGCGGAAATGCAGCAGCAGACCCCAGGCACGGCTTTCCGGATCCCGCGTCTCGGCCAGCACGCGGAAGGGCGCGGAGAGCCAAAGCGGCGTCTTTTCCTCCCGCTTGCAGAACAAGCCGCGGACCCGGTTCATCTCAAATCGTCCATCGGTGCGATCCGGCACCTTCGGCTCCGGCGGCGCGGCCGGCGTCGCCGATGGCGCGCCCCGCACCGCGCGGCGAATCGCCTCCCGCGGCTTGCGCTCCGGCTTCGGATCATCGTCGCGTTCGGGCGCCGTCATGCTTGAGGTTCCGCGTTCAGGAGGTCGTTGAAGTCGGACCCGACGGGGCTGCGCGCGATCCGCACGATGCGTCCTTCGGCCTGATGTTGCGCGACGGCGCGCGTGACGGCATCCCGTGCCTGCGCGCCTTCGTCATTGTCCGCGCACAGGATCAATGTGCGCACCCGCGGCGGCAGGATGATCCGCGCGAAGTTGGATACGGATACGGCGGCGATCACGCGCAGATCCGGGCACGCGAGCGCGACGCTCAAGGCCGTCTCAATCCCCTCCGCTGCCGCGACCGTCTCACCCTCCGGCGCCTCGCGCATCGGCTTGGCGGATGCGCCACGTTGCAGCGGGATGAACCCTCCCGCAAAGCCACCCAGCGCGCGCTTCGCCGTTTCCAGCGAAGCCTTCCGCCAGTGCCCCGCGGCGTCGCGCGCCAGCCAGGTGCGATGCGTCGAGAGATGAACGCCCCCTCCATCCGTGATGGCGGCGAGCATCGCGGGCAGGTCGCGCCCTGCTTCCCCGCACCAGACGGCAGGATGGAACCGCAGGGCCCGCGGCTGCCGCCCGAGCTCCGCCAGGGCGATGCCACGCCCGCGCAAATAGTGGTCCACCGGCGTGCCGGCGATGGAAGGCTGCGCGGCTAGGAACAGCGCCAGCGCTGCCCGGCGGCGCGCCTCCGCCTCGGCATCCGGCCGGCGATCCTTCGGGGCAGGCGCCGCCGGCATTATTGCCGGTGCCACGCTGCCGGCGCCGAGGCCGAGCCACCCGCGCGCCCAGCGCAGCGCCTCCCGCTTGTCACCGCCGAAGCGGGAGGCGGCCACCAGGTCCAACGCATCCCCGCGTTGCCCGCTGGCGAAGTCGCACCACACGCCGCGCCGTTCCCCGTGGATTCGCACCGCCAGCGACTGGCCACGCTCGCCCGCCAGCGATCCGCACCGCCATTCGGCGCCGTCCCGGCGGCCGTTCGGCAGCAGATCGCGCGCCAGGTCTTCGACCCGCTGCGCCAGCATGTCCGCGATCGCGGCCGCGTCGAAGCCGTCGCGCGCCATCACCACGTCTCCGGCCAGACCGCGGGGACGCGCAGCGCCATGCGGAAGATGAAATCCCGATCTGCGGTGCGCAGCCGGCCATGGGTCCGCACCAGGTCCACCAGGATGGCGGTTTCCGATGCGCCGAACAGGGCCGGCCAGACCAGGCAATGCCGCGCGACGCCCCGAGGCGGCATCAGTTCCCACCAGAAGCGCGCGCGGGGCGGCACCTGGCGGCGCGGTATGGGCCCTGGCGCGTCGCGCAGGATCTCGTCCCAGGTGAGGCCGTGCCCGGCCAGTACGTCCGCCAGCACGCGGGCCGCTGAGTCCCTTTCCGCATAATCGAGGCTAGCCAGCCTGGCGCCCAGGCGAACGATCATCGCGCGCGTGGCCCCATGCGGGTTCGGCCCCTGTGGCAAGCTGGGCGGCATCCGCTGCACCGTCATCGCATGAAGACCGGCTGGCGTCCTGCCGCCAGCGCGCACCGCATGGCGGCGCGTCGGATGCTGGCGGTGACCACATCCAGCCGCAGCGCATCGGGCGCATGCACAGCGGCAAAATCTGCCCATGGCTGGTAGGATGTGGCGCCGCATTCGACAATGATGCCGCCTGCGGGCGAAGCGGCCGTGGCCGCGCAGAGGGCGGCGTAGGCGCCGGCATCGGGCGCCCCGGTGAAGACCCCCAGCGGCGCCCCGACCCGCATGGCGGCGAACCAGGCGCGCAGATCGGCGCAATCGAACGCCGCCGGGCCGCGCGTGCCGCCGGCTGCAGCCTCGGGATCATCACCCAGTACCAGAAGCGCCGGGTGGCCGGCACGATGCGGAGGCACAGCCCGCCCATGCACCACCAGGTGCAGGTCGCAGCCGAGGGCGCGCAGGGCGAGGATGGGTTGAAGGTGGGGAGGGGGCATCATGGCGCGGCGGCCTGCGGCGCGGCGCTGCCGCCTCGCACCGTTTCCTCGGATGTGGACCGGAAGCGGCGGGCCGCTTCCCACTCCACCACATCGGATTCGCGATAGACGACCAGGCGCCCGCCTGGCATGCGCAGGTAGGATGGCCCGCTGCCATCCTGACGCCAGCGCTGAACGGTTCTGATATCGACGCCTTCGCGCTGCGCGAGCTGCGCAGACGTCAGGTGGTTGGTTCCGCGATCGGTCATAGGGCCTTCCGGTCACAAAGCGACAGGCGGCGAAACTGCCCGCATCGCCCGCGCGCCGCCCGGAGACGACGGCGGAATGCAGGGCAAAGCGGGCCAATGCTGCGTGTCAGCCCGCGCCGCTCGTCATGCCGGAGCAGTCGCGCGCGTGGCCATCAACCACCCGGGCAGGGATGCGGAGCTCGCCGCCGGGCAGGTCTTTAAGGGGCATCTTGGGCTGGCCGTCCGCAATTAGAATCGTCAGCACACCCATGATAGCGTCTGAGTCCGGCTGTTTCCCGGAAGGCTCACCCGTCTGCACTTCAAGCAAGTTGTCGCGGATCTGTTCGCCGACCCGGGCGGCGAATTGGCGGAGTTCACCACCCCAGTCCTTCTTCAGTAGCCCGAGGTCCAACCCGCGCGCCTTCTGGATTGCTGCAACCGCAACGAGGCAGAGTGTGTTGGGCACGCGCTTTGCCGCCTCATGCTCAGGCCTGAGAAGCGCTCTGGTGTGTTCGCTGATCCAGCCTTCAGGAATGGTAACGCCGCAGGCAGAGTCCCCGCGGCGTCGCATCTTGAACCCCATCGCGCCCGAGAGAGCTTCGGCCAGCTCAGAGGAAACCCGCCTCCCGCCTTTGAATACGAGACCGAGGCGATCTCGGTTGTCTTCGTGTTGATGAATCCAGAACAGCGCTCTGGCCAACGGGAGAATTCGAGCCTCATCAACGTTGCGACCGCTCGCCGCGGCTTCACGATCTTTGCTTCCTGCCCGGCTTGGCCTTGCCTTCGCAGCCGGCGCATCCGCCATGGGTGTCGCCGCCTGCTCCGGCGTCGGAACCACGACCAGCCGCCGGAAGAACGGCAGCCGCTCCGCGCCGGCACCGGTGGGAATCAGCTCTGCGGCGCGCAGGTCGAAGCGCATTCGCGGTTCACGCCACCAGGATGCCGGCACCGCACGCGGCACCGCGTCGGGATCTTCAAATGGCGCGGCCGTGGCATGCCATGCGCCCGTGGCGAGCGCGCCGCATACCGCGGCCACCAAATCATCCCGACGAAGCGCGATCTGGCGCCGCAAGGCCACGGTCAATGCGGCATCGCGGCCGGGAAGCCCGAAACCCTCAAGCGCCATCCTGCGATCCAGGCCGGCAGGATGCTGCGTATCCGGCAGGCCGCGCATAAAAGCCGTCGGCGATATGGCGCCAGTGCCAGGAAGCCACATCGCCTCGAGATACCCGGACAGCATGGCGAGGAAACCCCGCCCATCCGGGCGGAGCTGGCCCGCAAGCCCACGGAAAGCCGGGTACGCACCATCCAAAAACCTAGCTGGATGCAGGGCATGCGGCAGCGCGGGTATTTCCACCGGCAAGCCGCGCTGGGCTGCGAAGACAACGAGCCGGAGGATGATGGCATCGCTTCGCAGTACCTCGCGAAGATGGGCGTAGGGCGACGCAGTCGGCGCCGGCCGACCGCCTAGAGGATCGCGCAGATCCCGCCAAACCAGACCCGGCCGCAGTCGTTCCTGTGCCTGGCGCAGCGTCGCCAGTTGATCAATCGGATCGGCCATTTCCACAGGCGCTGGCGGCGGCTCTACGGGGCTCAGGATGATCGCCTCCAATGCCGCCTCGAGGCTTGCCGCATGGCCATCCGGGACAACGCCAAGCCATCCCTCCCGCCGCGCCGCGCCGAGGATGGCGGCACCCTCGGCGATCGCCATCACGAGCGACCAGCCGGAGGCGCGCGCAGAGGCGGCCCCCGCATCATTGTCCTGGATCATCACCACCCCACGCAGGCCCGCCCCACGCGCCAAAGGAAGCGGCGCGGCCGGCCGGGCGTGGGGTCCCGGCGCGCGGCGGCCAACCGTGGCCGCGCCTTCGGTGAACATCGGCGCCGGGGCCTGGCGGAGCAAGGCGGAAGCCGCGTTCATCATGCCGGCCTCACATTGCCGGCCGGCACACCAGAGTGATGCGCGCGGTGCCAGGCAATCGAAGCGTCCATCATCCGGCCGATGTCGGGGGCAGGGAAATCGGCGGCGCGCCAGGCAGCGTAATCCATCAGCTCCGCCGCCTCCGCCATGCGCAGCAGCGGCAGGGGCCACCACGCGCCGCACAGGGCGAGGCGCAGCAGCTCCGTCGCAAACCCCCCGCCCACCGCGGCGGCATCATCGGGTGGAAGATGCGCCTCCACCACGCTGGCAATATCGCAGGCGACAACTGCCGCCGGCATCGCCTCCGCCGCGCGGATCAGCCGCGCCATGGCCGAGGCACCACAGGCTTCGACGGTCACCCCGCGCGGCTCAGCAGGTCGCACGCCCTGCCCATCGTGGCCGGAAGTGGTGCCGCTCATGCCACCGATCCGCCAACCAAGTCGCGCGCCAGCGAGGCCGCGAGCAGGCTCACAGGATCGTCGCGGCCCTCGATGCAGTCGCGCAGGATCTCGGCCTTCGCCGCACGGCCGCGCCGGGTCGCAGCCGGCGCGTCGGCGATGGCGCGCAGCGCCTGGCGCCGCCGTGCGCCGAGACTGTCCATCGCTGCGATAACAGCCTTGGCGCGCGGGCCGCCAATCGCCAGGCCGCCCTCCGCTTCATCCAGGCCCCGCAGTTCCGCCGAGAGGCTCGCCCAGCGATCGACCAGACGCAGCAGCGACGCATCAGGCGAGGCGGCAGGCACAGCCGGCGGGACCGGCAGTGCCAGGTTGGCGAGCAGCCGCGTCGCATCCTCGGCCGCGCCGGCCAAGAGGAGAAATTCCACATCCGCCACGCCGCCTCGCTGCTCGCGAAAGGCGACCGTCGCACTGATCTTTACGGCGACGCCGGTGAAGCTGGCTGCCGGGATCTCCGCCATCGCGGACAGCGCGGACTCATACTCATCCCAAGCCGCCTCCTGCGCCTCCTGCGCCTCCGCGCACACCGCCCGATCCGCGCAGAGCTCGGCCGCGCCGAACCGCTCCATGGCCACAGACTCGGCGTCAGATGCGGCAACCGCCACGGCGCAGAGGCGCAGCAGATCGCGATCGGGGCCAGTAAGCCCCGCGGATGCGACCTCGGCCGCCAGCGGCACTGACACCGGGGTCGCAGCGACCGGGGGCACGCGCACAAGGGCCAGGGCCGGCGCAGCAGCCAGGATTCCACGCCGTGAGGTTGCAGGTTTAGAATGGTCAGCAGCCATTGTTCGGGCCTCCGTAGGGCTCGTGGGGTGGTCAGGCCGGGCATGTGGTTGCCGCCACATGCTCGGCCGAAGCTGGCAATAGTTGCCAACCTCGCGTATGTTTGGGCTTGTGTCCCGGCAAGGTCAAGAACCGTTGATGACTTCCGCAATCACTGCCGAGCAATGCCGCGGTGCGCGCGCCATGCTGAACCTGCGCCGAGAGGATCTGGCCAAGGTCGCGACGGTGGGCCACTCGACGCTGTTCGACTTCGAATCAGGCAAGCGGCAGCCTCATCCGCGCACACTCGATGCGATCCGTGCCGCCTTGGAGGCAGCGGGCGTTGAGTTCATAGCAGAGAATGGCGGCGGGCCGGGTGTGCGGCTCCGAAAGCAAGGCGCCTAATCTTTGCCAACACTTCCGGACTGGCCGCTGCTGATGAACGAGCAGACGGCCTGCGCCTTCACCAGCCAATCGCGCCGCGATTTTCGCGCCCTTGTTTCTGCCGGCCTTCTGCCCCCTGGCCGCAGCTTGCTTCCGGACCGGCCGGCGGTATGGCATCGCGAAGAAGTCGAGAAGTTGACCGCCCGCATCTGGGGTCTAGGCCTCGCAGAACGCGAAGCGGCTGCCTCACGCGCAATGGCCTTAGCGGCCGTGCAGGCTTACGACCCATCGGCAGGACGCCCCATCCGGAACCGCAAACCGAGCTGAAGGCCAAGGTCGACCTGGGTGCTAATGCGGCATTTCATGCAAGCACGGGATCCGCCACCATCTCTCGCTGGCGCGCTGGCGCGCTGGCGCGCTGGCGCGCTGGCGCGCTGGCGCGCTGGCGGGGATGCCGATCTGCTCGGTGGTCGCGGGCCTATTGTCCGCAGTGCGGACAATAGCGAAAGCGGGGGTTGATATTCGGCCCCCACGCTTCTGGCGGCCCTACTTTCGCATGACGGCAGTTTGAATACGGTCAATCAAACGGCCGGCTCCCTTCGAAGCTCGACGCAAGATCCGAGCCGCGTCCAGCAAATCGCGGCGGCACCAGCGCGGATCGTCTTCATCAGTAACATCGGCAATCATCGGGTGCGTGCGAGTAATCAGGTTCATGATCTTGTCGCCTGGAATAGTAAGACGAGATTGGCGCTTGCTGTTGGCGTCAATCGACCGAAACTGATCCCTCGGCGTCGTCGTGGATCCGCCGTTTTCGATCTTCATGTAGAACCGACTGGCGCCTGCTAAAACCACGTAGTTGATGGCCCTGGACTCGCTCAGGGAAAGTTCAACAAGCTGCCCTTCATACATGAGGACTTGGCCTCCATGCTCGATATCCGTCATCACGTTAGCAATGACGTAGGCCTGGGCGTCGGCGAAGGTTTCGTAGTGGCGTCCGTAGATGGCGGCGAAGTATCCTGGACTATTCTGGAGCCACTTGGCGCACCGCTTGCCGAGCACGAAGGCGACGATCGACATCGTGAGTGTATAGAGGATCGAGAACAGGATCAGGGTGCCCGGCCGACACCGGAGGGGCGGGCCTGCTGCGCCCGGCAATGTCGCAATCTCGGCGAAGCTATCGATCAAGCTGCAGGACGATCGCCAGTCGAATAAGGCAAGAACCGCGACGCCGACGGTGCAGTGCAGTACCGTAGAAGTTACGGCGAACATCGCCGTGTCGATCAACGTGCCCCGACTGCCATCATGCCGCGATGGGTATTGAGGCTCCGCCAAGTGGAAACCCACCAGGAAGATGAAGCCGGGGCTCAGGATAATCAGAAGCGCAAGCGCCTGAGTGGAGAGCGATCCCACGATGCAGAAGGCTGGGGCCGAGTTATGCGGCGTGAACCGCAAGCGCCCCGTGGCCGCTCTTGATGGACCTGATCGTCTCCACCACGAGGCTGGAGCTCGGCGCCCTGTTGCCTGCCTTCCGCTTCGCTTCAACAAGGGCGCGCTCGACGATTTCGAGCCGTCCATCCGCCTCCCTGAGGAAGCCGTCGAAGATGCGCTGCTGTTCGGTCATGTTCATGACAGCCTCGTCATTGCTTCGTTCCTTCCCATGGCTCTAGCACGCCTGGAACCACACATAAAGATACCTTTATGTGTGGCTGAATTCAGGCCGGGCAAGCCCTGTTTGAGTCGACGCTAGCCCGCGCCATCTCGGTTTTACAGCGAATTCGATGACAAGGAGTTTCCTAAAACCTTGATTCGCGGCCACAGGATTGGCTCCTGCGGCGGCGCCTTGCTTGGCCCGGGTATCAATCGCCTGCGGCCGAGCCCAGGGCCTCCGCCAGCGCGGCTTCCACCGCGGCGACCTGCTGCCCCGCGACCATCGTCAGCACCGCCTGCGCCGCGTTGTTCCAGTCCGGGCCGGAAAGCTGGTCGATGGAAGAAGGCGGCACGGCGGCGAGCTGCGCGATCATGCGGTGCGCAGCCCGCGAATCGATGATGATGCCGCCTTCCGAATCTAGGCGGTAGGGCAGGCCGCATTCGCGGATATCCCGGCCCGTCGCGTGGCGCAGGTTCAGCGCCGTCATCGGATCGCCATGCGCGGTGATGGGGGCGGACAGCTTCAGCGTGGTGATGGTCATGGTCGAATCCCTTGCTGGCGCGGCCTGCGCGGCGCCGGTTGAAAATGATGCGTGGTGGACGAAGCCGAAGGACACCTCTTCCCGCTGGCGGCTTCGCCCTTGCACTCTGCCGCCCACGCGCAGCAGTCCCACCCAGCGGGGTTTCGTGCGGTGGCCGGCACTCCTGCCCGGATGGGGCAGCGACGCGCCAGCTACCGAATCATTCAGCCGTCGCGCGCTCCCGCGCGAAGGTGCCACGCGGCCCCCAGATCAGGCGGCCGGCCTGGCCAGCGCCTCGGCCGGCCGGCGGCGCCGCGATCGGCTCCGGAAGCAGCGCCGCCGGCGGTGTCAGGGTCAGGGTGGTGCGGCGGCCGGTCTTGGCGCCGAGCGCGAATTCCACCTCCTTCACCAGAAGATCGGCCTCGAGCTGCAGCCATGGAATGCTGGTGAAGGCCACCTCGTTCACCTGCCACAGGCGCCCATCCGCCTGCCGCCAGCCGGCCACGACGACCCGCACCGCCATGCCCTGGCTCCGCGACGTGGCAGCCGTCCACAGTGCCCGTGCCCGCGCATCGCTGGCCGTGCCGTCACCCTCTGCCCGCAGAACGCGGGTGCGGTTGCGCGGCACCTCAGGATCTTCGGCGGTGGCTACGATGCTGGGCTGCGCCCCACCGCCGGGAAGTTCCGCCGCACCATCCACGTCCACCTGGCGGGCGGCGAAGCTGGGCGCCTGCGACAGCACGATGTACTTGCGGAACCGCTTCGCGCCGTTGATCTCGGCCGAGGCGGAGACGATGTTCTGGCCAAGTATCAGGCCGCTTGCGGCGCGCCGGGCCAGGGCGCGTGTCAGCACGACCCGACCGCGCGCATCATCGGTTGCCAGGATGCCCCGCATGCGCGCCAGGCGTTCGATCACCTGCCAGGCGGTATCGGTTCGCTCGAACCGCTCCACCTGGAAAGGCGCGCCGCAATCCGCTTCCTCCACCACCTCGATACCCAGCGGTGCCGCCAGCGCCCGCGCGATGGCCGGCAGGGTGGTGCGGCGGAACTCGGTGCCAGCAATCTCCGGCATGCAGTCCACCAGGTCCCCGGTCAGCGACCGGCCCGACACGCTGGCGGAGCTGGCGCTCGCGTCAATGCTGCCATCCAGCCGATCCACGTGGCCCGTCACCACCAGGTCATCACCAAACCGCAGCTCCACCCGCGCAAAGGGCAGCACAGGCCAGGCCTCGCGCAGCCCATCCCACCCCCGCGCGATGCCCAGAGCGAAGGCGGAGCTGGCTTGTTCCAGGCCCCGCGTCACGCGGATATCCGTCCACCCGCTGTAGAGATGGCCGGCCACCAGCAGTGCCGGGCGATCCGCGCTTTCGCGTATCATGCGAAGCGCCTCGTGACGGGGCTCCATGCCGGAGGAGGCGTCTCGTCCCCCTCGCCACGCCATGGCATATCCGCCAGCGCCAGGCCGGATTTCACCCAAGCCTCATCGAAGCCAGGCGTACCGGAGACTTCGGCCATCAGGCGCAGGAACAGGTAGCGGTCACGCTCCACCACCATCGTCTGCGGCACCGGCAGCGGCAGCCCGCCGCGGCCATCGAAACTCACCACACGGTGGGTCCGGAACAGCAGTCCATCGTACATCGATACGATCTCCACACTCCGGCTGGCGCATGCGCCACCCAGAGCGCGCAGAGCCCACGGCGCAGAAAGGTCGAATCGCCCGGTATCCACGCTGGACATGCTGACCGTCGTTCCCCGCATATCCGACGGGCTGAACACTTCCGGCGCATCGGTTGTGACACGAGAGACCACGCCGTTGATGCGCACTTGCGGCAGCGATTTTTCCCACTCTTCGGCAGATCGAGCCAGTATGCGGCGGAGCGCTTCGGAAGGCTTCATGCCAGCCTCCCCTCAGCCGAAGCCGCGCGTGCGGACCGGCAACCAGACCGGCGGCACGCGGGCATTCACCAGAGTTCCGCCGATGGGCGCCGGCAGCACCACGTCTTCGCCGATGACATGCGCCCACCCCTTCGGCGCACCCAGCATGGAACCGGCGGTTTCCAGTGTCGGCAGGGGCGTGTCGCCCATCTCGGCATGCCGCACCTGCATCAGGTTGCGGGCTCGGCGCCACGCTTCGATAGCTGCCGCCTCGGCCTCCATTGCCTTCGCAATGATCCCGGCGTGCTTCGGGTACTCGTCCCGCATCCATTTGGCGAAATCCCCGGCCATGCCGTTGGCGAGGTTGATGGCGTCCACCACCTCCGACTGGCGCCGCAGCTTCTCCGCAGCGGTCTCATCCGCCAGCACCTGCGCCAGGCGTGTGCGCAGCACGCCGAGGAAGACGCCGATCCGATCCGCCTGGCGCTGCTGAGCGGCGGCCTCGGCCCCCGCCGCGTTCAGCTCGGCATCGGTCGCACGCAACAGCAGATCCGGCAGGCTGCCGTTCACCTGCGCGACGCGGGCCAGCGTCGCGGCGTGTTCCGTCTCCGCGCGGGTGATGGCCGTCCGGATGGCCTGCGGCGTGTTCTCTGCGGGCGCCAGTGCCCGCAATGTCTCGTGTTCGCTCATGGGATAGATCCTCGGCTTCAGGTGGAACGGGCCAGGGCGCGCCGGCCCATCGGGGTAGGCGGCGCGGCCTGAAGGGGTGGCAAGGCCGCGGCTTCGCTCCGCTGCATAAGCGCCAGCGCCTGGCCGCGGGGCAGGGCGGTCGTGGTGGCCAGGGCGATCGCCAGCGGCATCCGTGATGCTGCCTCCGGCGCGCCGAGGATGGCCGCGATGCGGCTGCGCTCCCGCTCCCGCGCTGCGGCCAGCGGGCCGCCGCCGGTCATCTCGGCATCCTGCGCGCATGGCGCTGCGAAGGCGGGCGGGGCAAACGGAGCCATGATGGCTCCGACCAGATGCGCAAAGCTCGGCGGCACGGTTTCAGACATTTGCGGCGGATTCCTTGCTCGTGGCGTCGTCAGACCGCGAAGGGGCGGGCGTAACCCACATCGAGGCGGATTTCCGGAAGACCCGGATCGCTCCGCTCCTGCCGCACCGTCGCTCCTCGGGGCAGGTTGGCGAATTCGACAACCAAGCGACCCTCGGCCGATCGGCCGGCGGCGCCACGGCCGCCACCCAGGATGCCGCCGCTACCGAAGCTGCCCGGGAAAAGCCGCACCGGCGGGCCGCCCGGCATGGACGGGAAGCGCGGCAGGCCTGGCATCAAGCCGGGCGGCACGGCGCCGGGCAGGGACGGGGCGCCCGGGATGGTCGGGAAGCGCGGTAGCGCGCCCTGCGGCACTGGCGGCGCCGTCGGCGGCCCGCGGAAGGCCTCGCGCATCTGTTGACCGGCGCGTTCCATCGCATCACCGATGCGGCGGAACATGTCTTCAATTCCCTCCCAGTTTCGCCAGATGACATAAGCCGCGGCACCGATTGCGGCGGCAGCGGCGGTCACGGCGGCCACCGGCAGGCCGAGCATGGCGGCGCCGATGGCGCCGAAGATCCCGGCCAGCCGGAGGATGATCGAACCGACGAGGATACCTTCGATGCCACCCAGGGCGCCGTAGACCGCTACGGCGGCGGTCTTGAACCGCTCGAGGTTGCGCACGGTTTCCCCGAGGTTCCATTCCTCCATGGCGGTCGCGACGTTCTTCACCCATTCGGAGACACGCGCCCCAATGAGGTCCTGGTTGGCGGCGGTCCATTCCGTCATTCGCTCGATGACGGGAGCAAGCGCCGGCATCAGCCGTACCGAGATGGCGTCGCGCACGCCGGTGATGGCCACGCCCAGCTTCGCGTAGGCATCCTCTGCGCGATCCAGCGCGCCGATGTTTCCATCGTTGATTTGCGGATTGAGTCGAAATCCCTCGGCCATCTGCTCCCGCAGGGCGGCCCCACCTTGCGTCAGTGCCGCGATCAACGGCGCACCAGCACGGCTGAACAGCGCATTGGCCATCGAATTCCGAAGGGCCTGGTTGGTGTTCTGCGCGAACAGGTCTGCGAGCTGCGGCAGCACCTGCGCTGCGGTCCGAACCTGGCCGGTGACGCCGTCGCGCAGCGCGATGTTGTTTCTGCTGAACAGCTCCGCCAGATCGCGGTTCTGTCCGTTGGTCGCGTCGAACATGCCGCGATTCAAGCGTTCCATGGCCGCGACTGCCGCGGGCATTTCCACGTCGGCCATGCGGGCGGCGTGCTCGAGGCCGCGCAGGTCGCGCACCGTCATGCCGGTCCTGGCCGAGAGGTCCGCCAGATTGCCCACGGCCGTCATGGTGGCGCGGCCCATGCCGAGCAGACCCGCGACGACACCAGCACCGGAAATCCCGCCGAGGGCGGCGATCTGCGTCAGGCCGCGGTTCACAAGCATGATGCCGCGCCCAGCGACATTCATGGACCGGGCCAGCGTGTACATGGCGGTGCTGCGGCCGATGTGGCCCAGGCGATCCGAGACGCCTTGAAGGCTGCGGCCGATGCCAGCACCCACCGGTCCGATCGCCGCCAGGCGCGCCGATAGGGCGCGCAGTGGGCCAGCCGTCTTGTCGTCGAGGGTGACAACAGCCTGAAACTTGCGATTCACCGTCACGGGCCACCTCCTGCGGCCACGTGGCGGATGCCACTGACCAGCCCGGAAAGGACCACGCCGGAGCCAGCTTTGCTCGCGATGCGCGGGTGAATGCAGGGTAATGCCGGGGAATGCCGGCAATTACCCGATGTTGACGGAAGCCCTTCCGCGCGGCAGCGCCACCACGTTTTCAGCACCGGCCGCCAAAGGATCGCGCCCGGCTGCCGCCGCCTGGATGAATCGCGACCAGGCGAGTAAGGCCCGCTCCCGCTCCGGCAGAAACTCGTGGCGCTGGTAGATGGCCGCCACCCCGCTGATGGTGCCCTCGACGTGGTTCAGCAGGCGGTCCGCGACATGCGGCGCGAAGCCCATGGCGGCGATAGCCGTGACCCCCGTGCGGCGGAAGTCATGCCAGACCCAATCCAGCGCCGGCAGCCTGCCGCGATGCGCCGCCAGCGCCTCGCCACCCCGCGCCTTGCGATCGGCCAGCACTGCGGCGCGCAGGCGCCTGGCGGCGGTAGCGAAGCCATTCACACTACCCTCACCGCGTGAGGTGAACACATGCTCGCAGCCCTTGAAGCGCGGCACATCGCCCAGGATTGCCCGCGCCTCCGGCACCAGGTGCACCACATGGGCCTTGCCGTTCTTTGACCTGGCGCCTGGCAGCGTCCAGCACTCGCCGGCCTCGGCCAGCTCCGCCCAGCGCAGACCGGCCACTTCCTCCCGGCGCTGGAGGGTTAGCATCAGGAAGCGCAGATAGGGGCCATACGGCCATCCCAGCGTGCCGGCTGCACGCCAGGCCTCGCCCAGTTCGGCATCCGTCAGCACCCGTTCCCGGACCCCCGCCTTGACCGGGGAAGAAACGCCGGTGAATGGGTTCTCCGCCAGCCGCCGCCGGCTCACCGCCCATGCGAAGGCGGCGTGGCCTCGAGCGCGGACATAGACCGCGGCGCCGGGCTGGCCACCGGCCGCCAGATCGTCGAGCAGGCGCAGAACCTCATCCGCGGTCAGGCTCTTGGCCGGGCGGTCAAGCCACGGCTTCAGGTGCTTCGCGAGGGACCCCTTCGCCGTGGTGAAGCTGCGACCCTTCTTCTGAACTTGCTTTGCAGCCTGCCAGTCATCCAGCAGCGCCCGCACGGTGTAGGATTCAGCCTTCGCCGCGGCGATGGCCGAGGCCGCGGCCGCAGCGGCAGCGCCCACCGGATCGCCCCCATCCAGCACCTGGCCTCGCAACCGCTCCGCGCGGATTCGCGCGGCGGCTGGCGTGAGGGTCCCGTACTCACCGATTCGCTTGCGCTTGATCCTCCCCCCCGCCCGGTACTGGAATAGGAAGACCTTCGCCCCGCCCGAGGTCACGCGCAGGGCGAAGCCTGGCAGATCCTCATCGAAGAACAGGATATCGCGCTTGCCGGGCGGGCAGACGGCGGCATCGATCGTCCGCTTGGTCAGCTTCACGATACCGGCACCGACTGGAACACCTGGAACACCTTGCAAAATCGCCGGTGTTCCAAAACGATCGGCCGCAACACACTGATATGTCTATAGATATAGAGGAAGGAACACCTAGAACACCTAGAACACCAGAACATATAGGTTCCCCCCCCATCAAAATCGTCTGCGGACTCATGCCCCGGCGAGCCCGCGGACTCGCAGCGGACTCATCTCGTAGCGTAGCCATGACGTCTGGTGACGGGTAGTGTCGCGTTCATGAGCTCTAAGATACTGATTTTCAGCGTTGGTGTCGCACCATGGCGCGTAGTGTCCGGACCGGATCGCCGCTTGGTAAGGGAGAGGTCGACAGTTCAATCCTGTCCAGCAGCACCATTTCCCCACGACATTTCTGTCGAGCGGCCTTTTCCGCCAGCCGGGCGGGCGATTTCCAAATCCTGACATGAATCCGGCTGCGACGGCATCTTCGTCGCCGCCACGGCGTTACGGACCCGTGCCGGTCGTGTCGTGACGCCGACACCACCTCTCGATGCGTGCCGCACCCCGCCGATCCCCGGTTCGCCTGCCCCGCTCACCCACCGGCGCGATGCTTCGGCTTCAGCAACAGACGCGGTTTCCTTCCTGCTGCCGATTGAAGTTTCTGTGTGGCATGGTTGATGCTATTGCGCGGAGGGCCGTTCTTCTTGCAATCCGTGAACAATAGCCGGCGGCGTGGTTCTTTGCCGCGTCATGGCCAGCTCTGCATTCGGGACTGATCGGATGATCCGCGTGGCCAACGTCAAAAGTTCGAACCCCGCCGTCTCGGCGCGGTTGTGCCGGGAGGCGGTTGGCCCCGAAACGCCTTCCATGCTGTTGGCCTTCTGCGGCGGCAAGCATGACCCAGATGCGGTGCTGGCGGCGCTCACGGTCGAATTCGGCCCGATTCCCGTCTATGGCGGCTCGGCCGCCGGCGTCATCGGTCGCGACAGCTTCGGCTATGGCGGCTTCGAGATGGGCATCGTCGCGCTGTACGACCCGGCGGTGCTGCCGCAGGCGGTGGTGACGGAAGCCCTGCTCGACGGAACCCGCGAAGCCGGCCGGGCGCTTGGGCATGCCGTCGGCGCCATCGCCAGCCCGGATGCGGCGGTGATGCTGCTGTTCGACAGCGTCGCCTCCCGCGCCCCGCCGCGCCTGCATTTCGCAAGCTCCATCGTCGATGGCTTCAACGACGGCTTCGGCACCACGCCACTGCAATTGTTCGGCGGTGGGCTGCTGACCGACATGAACCTGACCGGCGGCTGGGTCTTCGCCGGCCGGCGCGTGATGAAGCACGCCGCCATCGCCCTGGTGTTCCCACCGGGGATCGAGGTGGAGACGGTCATCATGCATGGCTGCCGCCCGATCAGCTCCTTCATGGAGATCACCCGGATCGACGGCGCCGACGTGTTCGAGCTGGATGGCGAGCCGGCACTGCGCGTGATCGAGCGCATGCTGGGCCTGCCGCTCGGCCAGACCAGGGCGCAGGAATTGTCGCTGGAAGTGACGCTGGGGCAGAAGCTGGGCGACCCCTACGCGCCCTACCAGGAAGGCGATTACGTCAACCGGCTGATCCTGCGCGCCAACAACGAGGCCGGGTCCGTCACCTTGTTCGAGCCTGATTTCGCGCTCGGCACGATCGTCCAGATCATGAGCCGCGACAATTCGCTGATGCTCGATTCGGTGCGCCGCGGCGTCGCCGCGATGAATGACGCGGTGGCCGGCGAGGACAATCTCCTGGCGCTCTACATCGACTGTGCCGGACGGGCCAGCGCGCGCAGCGGCGCGGCGGTGGAGGAGGCGGAACTGGTGATGCAGGGGCTGGAACCCTCGACGCCGTTGCTCGGCTTCTATTCTGGCGTGGAGGTCGCGCCCGTCGGCGGCGGCATCAGCCGTTCGTTGGACTGGACCGGCGTGCTCGCCGTGCTGCGCCGCCGCCGATGACGCGCAAGCAACCGGTTCCCAACCCTCTCGACCGCGAGCTCGCCTATTACCGACGCGAGTGCAACGACCTGGGGGCGCGCCTGCTGCGGTTGCAGGAGGAACAGAGCCAGGCCTTCCGGGAGGCGCGCCGCAGCCGCACCGTCGCCAAGCTGATCCGCGAGGCGCACCGGCTGTCGGATGTCTGCAACCTGCCGGAGGAAATCGGCGATCCGATGCTGGAAGTCGTCGTCGACAACGCGCTCTGCGACCGCGCCGCGCTGCTCGAACGCGTCGGCCCGGACGGGTCCGGCCGCTTCCGCGTCACCCATGTCATCGGCATGGGCGGGGAGGCGTGGCAGCAGAACGTGATGCTGCCATCGGCGCCCAGCTTCTTCTTCACCACCTCCCGCACCCTGATCGAGCCGCCGGCCTATGAGCTGACCTCCATCCTGCGGACGCCCTATGTGCTGTGGGCCTTCGACCCGTTGAGCGGGGTCGCGCTGATCCTCGGCAACCATTCGGAAGGCAACGTCACCCGGCCGTTCGAGACGCGGGACCAGGAACTCGTCGAGGGCGCGCTCTCCGTCTACATCGACGTGCGGGCGCGCAAGGCGGCGGAAGTGGAACTGCGCGCGGCGAAGGCGGCGGCGGAGGAAAGCGGCGCGACGCGGGCGCGCTTCCTGGCCACGCTGAGCCATGAATTGCGGACGCCGCTGAACTCCATCATCGGCTTCTCCGAGATCATGGCACCGGGATCGATGATCCCGACCACGGAGGAACAGCGCGGCACCTATATCGCGCAGATCAACGAATCCGGCCGCATGCTGCTGGACCTGATCGACAACATCCTGGACTACGCCAGCCTGGAGAACGCCGCCCCCAGCCTGCGGCGCGAATGGGTGGCCAGCGAGGGACTGCTCAATTCGGCCCTGGGCGAGGCCAGTTCCATCGCGCTGCGGCAGGGCGTGCTGCTGGAACCGCTGGAGATCAGGCCGGGAATCGAGTTGTTCATCGACCGCCTGCGCTTCCGCCAGGTGCTGGGCAACCTGCTGGGCAATGGCGTGAAGTTCACGCCGCCGGAGGGACGCGTGCGACTCGCGCTGGAGGTGCAGCCCGATGGCGGCGCGCGGATCAGCGTGGCGGATAGCGGCATCGGGATCGAGCCGGCCGACATCGCCCGTGTGCTGCAGCCATTCCAGCAGGCCTCGAACGGCCATCGCCGGCGCTTCCCGGGCACCGGCCTGGGGCTGCCGATCGCCAAGAGCCTGGTCGAGGCCCATGGCGGCAGCTTCCTGCTGGAAAGCACCCCCGGGCAGGGCACCACCGTCTCGGTGCAACTGCCGCCCGAGGCGGTGCGGATGCCGCGGGATGCGCCGCCGGCGCGACGCTCCGCGGCCACGAAGCCGGCCAGCCGCGGCTGAGGCCGGCTTCGGCCACGGCTCAGCGGCCGATGGTGGCCGGCGAGGTCGCCGCCAGGGTCGCCAGGTTGCTGTCCACCGCCTCGAACAATCCCCAGCACTCCGTATAGCCGTGCGGGAAGCCCGGGGAGCCGGCCTCGGCATCCTGCTGCCGCGCATGGATGTAGCTGGTCCAGCGCCGGGTCGCCGGGCGCCGGTGGTGGAAATCGTGGCAGGGGGCATCGCCGACCAGCACGAACAACCGGACGAACAGCTGCACCGTCAGCATGTCGGCCCACCAGGCGCTCCAGCGCCACAGGCCGCGCAGGGTCCGCACCGTGCAGGCCGGCGGCCGGCGGCCCGCGAAGACGCCGGTGGTGGCGTGGCAGACGAAGCTGCGGTCGCGCAGCGCGATCAGCTCCGCCTCGGGGAAGCGATGCTCGCACAGGATGCGGTAGATGGTGGCGATCTGCAGCAGCACCGTGACCGGCAGCACCCACAGGATGGCGAATTCCAGCAGCGTGCCGGTTGCCGCCGCTGTCAGGATCAGCGCGCCCCAGAACAGCCGGCCGGTCCAGTCATGCGCCTGGTCGCCGCTGAACAGCGCCGCCTTGACCCGGCGCTGCGCGAAGCGGGCATGGAAGACCGGTGAGATGGTGTTCACCAGCACCCGGCGCCACAGCTCCGCCTTCGGCAGCCCGGGCTCGAGCCGGCACAGGCCGAGCACGAAATCGGCGAATTCATCCTCCTCCGTCAGCAGCTTCTTGGCGCTGTGGTGCTTCATGTGCTCGCGCTGGTAGTCGTCGAAGCGCTTGAACAGCAGGAAGGCGGAAACCAGCCGGCCCACCTGGCGGTTGCGCTCGCGGCTGGCGAAGACGGTGCCGTGGGAGCAGTGGTGGAAGATCACCACCTGGAACAGCCCGAGGCCGGAGGAGGTCAGCAGCAGCCCGAGCGGCAGCAGCAGCCAGGCCCAGGACGGCGGCGCGGCGAGCACCAGCGGCACCGCGCCCAGCGCGGCGCCGCCCAGCACCAACGCCAGCGCGCCGGCGACGAAGCGCCAGGCGGCGATATCGGGAATTGCCTCGCCCCGCGCCGGCATCGCCGTCAGCCAGGTCAGAAAGGGCTGCGCCATCTCGGGCAGCCGGGCGGCCATCATCTCCCTCGGGGTATCGGCGATGGGTTCCTGGCTGAGCAGGGCGGTCGTGGTGTCGAAGCGTTCCGGCGACAGATACATCTACAGAAATCCTTCCTGTTGGCGCTCGACCTGGCGCGATGCGCGTCGAGGCGTCGGCAGACGTTGCGGTTGATCCTTGGAGGAGAGACCGGCAGCGGCGGCGGGTCCGGGCCCGCACGCGGCAAGACTCGGGCGCGTCGGCGAGTCAACGGGGGGGGCGCCCAGCGGCGCGCGGGCGGCAGGTGGGCCGGCAGGCCGGCACGTTCCGAGAGGGGGGATGGCCGTGTGGCGGTCCCTTGCCATCGGGCCGGCCGCATGAGCGGCGCCGTCACCCGCCCAGACTCCGCGGGTCCGGCGTCCATGATCGCGAAGGCGAGGAGCGGCCGGGCGCCGCCTTCTTCAACCGCATGGCCGACTCCTCAACGATCGTCGCAGGCCGAGCGCAGCAACCTTTCCAGCATGGCTTCTATACTTCAGTTCAACATAGTCACGGTCTATTGAAGTCTGCCGTCGGTCCAGGCGCCTCTCGTCAGAGGCAGCAGCCCGCGGCGCCGCGGGGAGCGACGGGCGGGCGGAACACGGGCTTCAGACGCCGCCGACGGGCCGGCCGGCCCTGCCGTCCAGCGCCTCCCGCACCTTGTCCGCCAGTTGATGGCGACGGTAGGGCTTGCTCAGCAGGGGCAGCGCGCCGGCCGGCGAATCGCAGCCGGGCGGCGGCGGCTCGTTGTAGCCGCTGGTCAGCAGCACCCGCAGCGCCGGCCTCATCTGCTGCGCCGTGACGGCAAGCTGCGGCCCGGTCATGCCGCCGGGCATGATCACATCGGTAAACAGCAGGTCGAAGGCGGGATCGGCGCGGAGAATCTGCAATGCCTCCGCCGCGTGCATGGCCTCCGTCACCTGGTAGCCAAGCTCCCGCAGCAGGTTTGCCGCGTGGTCGCGGACCGGCGCGTCATCCTCCACCACCAGCACCCGTTCATGCCCGCCCCGCAGTCCGTCGCGACGCGGCGCACGCCGGCCCGGCACGGCCGGCTGCCCGGCGGGCGGAAGGTACATGCTGATGCTGGTGCCATGGCCGAGGCGGGACCGGATCGAGACGTGGCCGCCCGACTGCTTGAGGAAGCCATACACCATGCTCAGCCCGAGCCCGCTGCCCTGGCCGATCTCCTTGGTGGTGAAGAAGGGCTCGAAGGCCTGCGCCACCACCTCCGGCGGCATTCCGGTGCCGGTATCGCTGACCCGCACCATGACGTAGTCGCCCGGCACGACCTCTCCCTCCGCCTGGGCGAAATCCGCATCGAGGCGCACATCGGCGGTCTCCACCGTCAGCCGGCCGCCATGGGGCATCGCATCACGGGCATTGATGCAGAGGTTGAGCACCGCGGTTTCCAGCTGCGGCGGATCGATCATCGCGACACTGAGGCGATGCGCCGGGCGCAGCTCGAACTCCACCTGCTCACCCAGGGTGCGCTTCAGCATCTGCGCCAGCCCGGACAGCAGCGCGTTCACATCCACCGGCTTCGGGTCCAGCGCCTGGCGGCGGGAGAAGGCGAGCAGCCGGCCGGTCAGCGCCGCGGCGCGTTCCGCCGCCGCCACGCTCATCTCCGCCATCTGGCGCAATTCGCCGCCCGGCGGCAGTTCCTCCACCAGCATCTCCGCATTGCCGAGGATGACGGTCAGCAGGTTGTTGAAATCATGCGCCACGCCGCCGGTGAGCTGGCCGATCGCCTCCAGCCGCTGCGCCTGGCGCAGCTTCCGTTCCAGATCCAGCCGCTGCGTCACGTCGGTATGGACCGCCAGGATGGCGCGCGGCGAGCCATCCTCATGCCGCACCAGGGTCCAGGAAGCCTCGACCACCAGCGCGCTACCGTCGCGACGCCGCTGGTGCAGCTCGCCGCTCCAGGCGCCATTCGCCAGCACCGCCTCGATCGCCGGCTCCACCGCATCCGGCACGCCGCCGATCATCGGCCCGGCGACGCGGCCGAGCACCTCCTCCGCGCGCCAGCCATACAGGCGTTCCGCGGCGCGGTTCCAGTAGCGGATGCGCTGGTCGGTGCCCTGCACCAGGATGGCGTCCTGCACCTGTTCCAGCAGCGCGGCCTGCTGTTCGAGCTGGGTCTGGTAGCGCCTGCGGTCGGTGATCTCGCGCTCGACCGAGACCCAGTTGGCGATGCTGCCATCGGCGGCCAGCACCGGCACGATCTCCATCTCCAGCCAGAATTCCTCGCCGGACTTGGTATAGTTCAGCAGTTCCGCCTGCACCGATTGCCGCATCGCCAGGGCCGCGCGGATGCGGTTGCGCTCCACCCTCGAGGTCTTCGGTCCCTGCAGCAGGCGCGGGCTGCGGCCGATCACCTCGGTGCGGCTGTAGCCGGTGCGGCGCTCGAAGGCCTCGTTGACGAAAACGATGCGCGGGCCGGGCTCCTCGAGCGGCGCGCCGTCGGTGATCAGCACGATGTGGTTCAGCCGGCTGATGCAGGTCTCCAGCAGGCGCTGCCATTCCTCCCGCCGCCGGCGTTCGGTGATGTCGTGCAGCACCACGGTCAGGCCCTCGGCGGCCGGGTAGGCGCGCATCTCCAGCCACAGGCCGGCGCCATCCAGCAGCACCTCGCAGCCGCGCATGGTGTGGTGCGCCATCGCTTCGCGCAGCGTCGCGCCCATCGGGTCCGCCGCCCCGAAGCCGGGCTGCAGCGCGACCGGCGAACCCAGCAGGTACTCCGGCGTGGTGCCGAACAGCCGGGCCGCGCGCGCATTCACATGCGTCAGGCACCCCTCGGCATCCAGCGTGAAGAAGGCGTCGGAGATGCTGGCGATGGTTGCCGCCAGCCGCGCCGAAAGCTGCTGGTTCGCCGCCTCCGCCGCCTTGCGTTCGGAGATGTCCTCGACGATCGCGATCAGGCCTTCCAGCGCCCCGTCGGCATCGCGGAGCGCGGAGGCACTGACCCGGGTCCAGATGCCGGCGCCGGACCGGGTGCGGAACTTCTTGTCGACCACGAAGCCCTGGCGTTCGCCACGCACCACCGCCTGCACCAGGGCGCGGCAGTCCGTCTGCTGCCGGTGGTCCGCCAGCGAGTCGAAGTTGCGCCCGGCCAGTTCCTCCGGGTCCATGTCCAGCATGGCGCAGAAGGCAGGGTTGGCCTCCCGCAGCAGGTGGTTCCGGTCGGTCGTGACGATGCCGACGGCGGCGTGGTGGAAGATGTTCTGGAAGGTGCCGGCGATGCGCAACACGTCTTCCTGTGCGCTGGATAGCAGGTGCCGCTGGCCGGAGGGGCCGATCACGGCATCGACCTGCCCGCCGGTCAGTTCGACCAGCCTTTGTTCGGTCGCGTGCAGGCTTTGCAGAAGCTGCAGGATCTCGGCCTGTTGCACGGTTCCGGCGATCGCGGAGATCACGGTGGCTCCAATGCCAGCGCTGCCAGCAGGGCTGCGCGGTCGCTGAGGTCGCCAACCACGGCGCGGGCGCCGCCCTCGGCCAGGATCAGCAGTTGCGGGGTCAGCAGGATGCCGTCCGCCAGCGCGCGCCCCGGGTGCTCGAACACATCCACGGTCTCGACGGGCCAGTCCGCCACCGTCGTGGTGGCACGCAGCCGTGCGAGGTTGGCGATGGCCTTGCGCGAATTCGGGCCTGCGCCGGCGACGTAGAGCCGCAGGTGCGGCATCGCCTCAGCCATCGGCGCCGTCCTGCTCCGAACCGTCCGCCATGCGCCTGTGACGCAACTCGCGCAGGGAACGGGCGGCCTCATCCTCGACCACATCGCCGGCGTGCCGCAGCGCCGCGACCTCGGCCTGCTTGAGCTGGAGTTGCCGGCGCAACAGGGCGAGTCGCCCCTCGATCTCCGCCGCCTCCGCATCCAGCCGCAGACGCTCCAGGTTGGCGGCGTCCGCCGCCTGGCTGGCGCGCAGCCTCGCCTGGTTTTCCTGTGCCCAGCGCATCGTGCCCATCAGCACCTCGCCATCCGCCAGGTACACGTCTTCCAGCGTCACGCCCTCGCTGGTCAGCAGCAATTCCCGCACCTGGTTGGAATGGCCGGTGCCGCGCGACTTGATGATGGTCAGCGCGCGGTTCCGCTCGCCGGCGCGGATGACGTAGCTCAGATGGATCCAGGTATCGGCGATGGTGGAGACCTGTAGCTGCGTGCCCTCCTGCTCCGGATGGGTGGCGCCAAGCAGGCTGGTGCAGAGCAGCGTGATGCCGCGCCTCTTGGCCCAGTCGATCAGCCGCTCGGCCACGCTGTGGGAAAATGCGGCGTTGCCGTCCTGCGACAGCGCCGAGAGCGGGTCGATCACCAGGCAGCGCGCACCATGCGCCGTGGCTTCCGCCTTGATCCGCATCAGATGCGCTTCGGCGCTGCCGTTCACCGACCGCGCGGAGAGGATCCGCAGGCGCCCGCTGGCCAGGTGTGGCGCCAGGTGGATGGCCACCGAGTCGAGGTTGCGGATGATCTCCTCGCCCCGCGAATCGAAGCTGACCAGGAGTGTCGCTTCGTCGCGCTGGCACGCGGCCTCGGCGAAGGCGCCGCAGAGCGTGGTCTTGGCGGTGCCGGGGGCGCCGCTGATCAGCACGCTGGCACCGCGGTGGTAGCCGCCATCCAGCATCGCATCCAGCCGCGCGATGCCCGTGCCGACGCGTTCATCCGTGACGGGTGAGGCGGTGTCCCGTTCGCCGGCCGAATAGGCCACCTCGATCCCGGTGGAGCCGATCAGCAGCGGCGCCTGGTTCTCGGCGAAGGCGGAGCCGCGGTACTTCAGGACGCGCAGGCTGCGCTGGGAGATTCCGGCCACCACCTCATGCCGCAGCATTATGGCGCAATCGACCATGAACTGCAGGAAGCCCAGCAATTCCGCATCGCCGGCGGCGCCGCGGCCGCTGCCGGATTTGGCGGTGAGGATCGCGGTCATCTCATGCGCCACCAGCCAATGATGCAGGCGGTGCAGTTCCCGCCGGCGAGTCACCGGGTCGGGCAGCAGCGCCAGCACCACGTCGATGGCGTCGAGCACGATGCGGCGCGCGCCGGTCTGCGCGATCTGGGCGCCGATGGCGGCCAGCATGCCGCCCAGGTCGAAGCTGCCGGACTGCACCATGTCCGGGCTCGGCTGTGCGTCGAGGAAGAAGATCGCCTGCTGCCAGGGGCCGTCACCGGCCCAGGCGAAGCCGGCGCAATTGGTGCGGATACGGTCGGGCGATTCCTCGAAGGCCACGAAGATGCCGGGCGCGCCGTCAGGTCCGGCGCCGCGCGCCAGGCTTTGCAGCGCCAGCAGGGTCTTGCCGGCCCCGGGACCGCCCTCGATGAGCGTCACGCGCCCGGCCGGCAGACCGCCATGGGTGATCTCGTCCAGTCCAGGAACCCCGGTAGCAGCCTTGACCATCCTGCTCCGCTCCCCCCTGGACCGGCCGGCGTGCTGCACCGGCGTAATGCTTGCTACTGTGGCATGCTTTCGCCGGGCGAAGCCAGCCGGCGGTTACCTACCAGACCAGGCGATAACCCCTGCCGCGCAGCGCAGTGATGGTGATCTGCCCGGCGGAGGCCGTGACCAGCTTCTGCCGCAGGTTGGAGGCGAGCTGGTCGACGCCGCGCTGTTCCGGCAGCAGGCGGCGGCCGAGCACGCGGCGCGAAATGGTTTCGCGATCCGCCAGATTCTCAGGCTCGGTCAGCAGCAGGTTCAGCAGCCCGGCCTCGCCGCTGGTCAGTCGTGTCTCGCTGCCATCCGCCGCCTGGATCCGGCAGCGCGACGGCTGGATGCACAGGCCGGCCAGGTTCCAGCGGGCCGGCTCGGCGACGGGCGGTGGCACGTCGAGGGCAGCAGGCGCCGGCTCCCCCTGCGCCGGCGCCGCGACGGCATCGAGCCGGCGGCTGAGGGCGCGGATACGGGCGACCATCTCGCGCAGCGAGAAGGGCTTGGTGAGGTAGTCGTCGGCGCCGACCTCGAGCCCGATCACGCGATCGACCTCCTCGGCCCGGCCGCTGACGACGATGATGCCGAGATCGGCACAGGCGGCAGCCTCGCGGACGAAGGCGATGCCGTTGCCGTCGGGCAGGCCGAGATCGGCGATGACGAGGCGCGGGTTGTCGCGGTGCAGCCGCAGCCGGCCCTCGGCGAGGGTGCTGGCGGTGACGGTGGTCCAGCCATCCCTTGCCAGCGCCAGGCAGATGGTCGCGGCCACCGCGGCATCATCCTCCAGCACCAGGACCGGACGCAGGCCGGCGTGCGGCGCCAGCGGCTCAACAAGCGGGGGCGTGCTGACCTGACCGTAGAGCGGCTCGGGAAAGGACCGGACCTCAAGGGCTTGGCGAAGCTTCGGCGTTGGAACGGAGCGGGTAGGGACCAGCGGGGCTGCCGAAAGGGACATTTTCAGAGGCCAATCACGATGCTGTCAGTAATCTTTACTTAGGGTGAATGCGTTTACGAAGTCTACACGTATAAGGCGAAAAAATGACCCAAGCCCCTCCCGAAAATTGTTGAGTTTGCGGCAACATATCGATACACTATATTAACAATTAGGCCCATTCCCCAGCTTTCCCGGGCGGTAGCGCCCCACGTTGCCCCCATTGCTCAGCCCCTCGTCCCTCGCCAGGGCCAGCATCGCCTTTTCATGAGGCCGTAACGCCGGCGCGGATATCCCGCCGCCCAACCGGGGGATCGCTGTTCCGAAGAGTGATGAATCGTCGGCGAACGTAACCGCCCGGGCGTCACGCGGAATGGGACGGGCCTCATCCGCCGCGTCGGCCGCCACATCCGTCTCAGGCCGAGGGCGACATCCCGGCGGAACCCACGTCCGGCGGCAAGGTGCCTGGCGTGTATGTCGTCCTCCGTTCTGCAACGTGAGGTTGGTCCTTCTGGCACGGAACAACTCCGTACAAAAGCTGGTTCGCGGAAAATGCGCGTCACGCGTTAACCGTAAGCTTACGGATCCGCCACCACAGGGACCACGGGGATGACCCAGCGTTTGCCGCCGCTGTCATGGCCAGAGCCGAGCCCGTTGCCGGGAAGGCACGCTACACCCGCTGGGCGCGGGCTCAGTCGCCGCGCGCTGCTGGCCGCCTCCGTCGCGACAGGCGGGGTGGCCGCCGGCCTGCCGCGTCCGGCCGGTGCGGCCGCCGTGGTCGGCGATTGGCTTGATTTCCGGCGCCGCTTCGTCAACGCCGATGGCCGGGTGCTGGATACCGGGAATGGCGGCATCTCCCATTCCGAGGGCCAGGGTGCCGGGCTGCTGTTCGCGGTGCGCTTCGACGACCGGCCCAGCTTTGAGCGCATGCTGGAGTGGACCCGCGGCGCGTTGCGGCGGCCGGACGACCATCTGCTGGCCTGGGCCTTCCGGCCGGGCGCGCCGATTCCGGTGCCGGACATGAACAATGCCAGCGACGGGGACCTGCTGGTCGCCTGGGCGCTGACCGAGGCGGCGGATCGCTGGGGTGTCCCGGCCTATCGCGCATTGGCCGCGGATATCGCGCGCGACCTGCTGCGGAAGGCCGTGCTGCGGCAGGGCGAGTCGACGCTGCTGTTGCCGGGGGCCGAGGGATTCCTGAAGCACGATCATGTCGTGGTGAATCCCAGCTACTACATCTCCCCGGCCTTCCGTGCGATGGCGCGGCTGGTGCCGGCGCCGGAGTGGCGCGCGCTGGAGGAGAATGGCGTGGCGCTGGCGGACCAGGCCCGCTTCGGCCGCTGGCGCCTGCCGGCGGATTGGGTGGCGCTGCCGCGCGGCGCCTTGCGGCCGAGGCCGGCCTCCGGCTGGCCGGCGCGATTCTCCTACGATGCGATGCGGGTCCCGCTGAACCTGGCATGGGGCGGCCATGCCCAATCCGCCGCCCTGCGCGCCGCGCTGGATTTCTGGCTGGACCCGGCGCACCCGGCGCCGCCCGCCTGGGTGGATCTGCGGAGCGACGCCCTGGCGCCCTATCCCGGCGATGCCGGGCTGCGCGCCATCATCCAGCTGGCCATGGCGACACTGGCCGGACGGGGGCGGGAGGAGACGCTTCCGCGGGTGGCGGAGGCCCCTGCCTATTATCCCGCCGTGCTGACCCTGCAGGCCCGGCTGGCCTGGGCGGAGCGCAGCCTGACGGAGGGCGTCTGCGCCCCCATCCCGCAGGCCTCGTTCAGCCCGACCGCCCCGCTGCGGCGTGAGGAGCGGGGCGGGGCGGCGGGCTGGCTGCGCGGCATCCTGCCGGCCAGCTGGTCCACCGGCGGCTGAAGCGCCGGGACTGCAGCGCCGGGACTGAAGCGCCCGGATCGGCGGGCAGCCCCTTCCAGGGCTGGCCCGCCCCACGCTGCGCGCTTCAGGCGGGCGCCACCGTCAGCGCATTGCCGGTCAGCGTCGCGGTTCCGGGGCCGGCCACCGTCAGCGGCGTGGTCAGCGGCGAACAGGTCAGCGGGTTGCCGCCGCTCGCGGCATCGAACAGGCCGACATGGGTCAGGGCGCCGGCCGCGCTGGTGAAGGTGAAGCGGATTGCCTCCACATTGCGCTGCGTGCCGGTGCCGGTGAAGGTGGCGCGCTGGCGGGCATAGCCGGTGCCCGCAGGCTCCCCGGTCAGCCCGGCGGCATCGCTGCCGCCGGTGCCCAGCGCCGCCCAGACCGCGGTCGGCAGGGTGGGCAGCCGGGCACAGAGGGCGCGGGCCAGCAGGTTCTTGGCGTGATCGGTCAGGTCGCTCATCCGGGTATCCTCGTCGTGCAGGGTGGGGAAGGCGGCTCAGAAGCTGCCGAGCAGGGCGCGGGCCAGCTGCGGCCCGGCCGGCGCCAGGCCGGGCGGCAGGGCGATCTCGCCCTGCGCCGCGACCGCCACATAGGCGACGCCGTCGAAGGTCTGCGGCGGCGTGCCGGCGGCGGGGACGAAGCCGCCGATGCGCGGATCCGCGGCGCCGGCCGGCGCCTCCCCGGGCGCGTGCCAGCCCAGTTCGCGCAGCGCTGCGGTGGCCGCCTCGGGGGTGCCCTGCCAGTAGATCATGGTCCAGTCGGTCATGCGGGGGTCCTCATGGTTCGGGGGGGAAGCCGCGTCAGGGCGCCGCGGCGCCGGAGAGCAGCAGCACCTTGGTGGTGCCGCCGTCGGGGCTGAACGCCAGCAGGGTTGCCAGCCCGCCGGCGCGGATCTTCGTCAGCCCGTCCGGGTTGCCCGGCGTCGCGGCGGTGAAGCCGGTCAGCGAGATCGCCAGGTCGGTGGCACCGCGATTGGCCACCAGGCAGGAGAAGCCATCGCCGGTCGCGGCCCAGTCGATGCCGAGCGTGGTGCCCGTATTGGCGCTGACCAGCCGGCCGTTATGCGCGGCCAGTGTCAGCGCGGTGGCGCCGGAGGTGGCGACCACCGGCAGCCGGCGCGTGGTGAACTGCGCGTCGACATAGCCCTTGTTCGCCGCCTGGGCCGCGGCGGTCGGGTCCGCCGGCAGCAGCAGCGGGCCGGTCAGCGTGACGGTGCCGGAGGCGGCGATGCGGAAGCGTTCCGCCAGGGTGCCGCCGCTGCGGGTTTCCACCACGAAGGCGCCCGATTCGGCGCCGCTCGTCACCGCCTCGCTGAGGCCGCCGGCGCGGGCGAATTCCGTCTCCGTCCCCGCCAGGTTTCGCCCGCTGAAGGCGAGCTGCCCCAGCGCATGCCCGGCCGCCGGCGTGGTGGAGGCGCGGCGCAGGGTCAGCTTCATCGGCGCCGTCATGTCGGATGGTGCGCCGAAGACGACGCCGCCATTCGGGTTGGCCTCCGTGTCACCGCCGATCGCCAGCGGCGCCAGCGCACCGGCGCCGACATTCAGGCGGTAGGCAATGGCGCCGTCCTGATTCTCCAGGTCCAGTTCCGCGCCCAGCGCCTCGGACCGGCGGCGCAGCAGGGCGCTGGTCTGGTCGGCGGATGAACCGAGCGCCTGCAGCCGGTTGCCGACCAGCGCGATGCGCGCCAGGTCCGCGCCGGTCTGCGCCTCGAAGGTGGCGGAGCGGGTGTCGGAGGCGACGACGGACAGGCTGTCGCCGGTGCTCGCCAGGTAGACGCGCGCCGCCGGCAGGTCGCAGGCCACCAGGGTCAGGCCGCCGTCGAACACCTCCACCGCGCGGCCGCCGCCATCGCCGCCGATCATGACGCCGACGAACTGGTTGTCGCCCTGGTTGGTGGCGGCGGAGTTCACGCGGATGGCGGTGGCCATGCTGCTGATGAAGCCGCCGACCCATTTGGTGCGGAAGGCGGTGCCCTGGATCAGGGCGCCCACGGTGCCCGGATCCTTCAGCGTCAGCAGGTCGTCGACGCTGCAATTATGCAACTGGATGGATTGCGCGCCGGTGCCAAGGTCGAAGCCGCGGTCGTAGCCATAGCAGAAGCAGTTGACGAATTCGGCGACGTCGCTGTCTTCCACGCGGAAGGCGATGCCGGTGCGGCGGTTGTTCCAGACGGCGAGCGTGCCGCCACCTGACCAGCTGCCGGTGAAGGCGCTGCCCTGCAGGTCGACCCGCGTGCTGTCCACCACCGTCACGACGTAGCGGCTGTTCGCCGCCGGCACGCCGCCCACGCCATAGACGTTCACCACATCCCCGGTGACCAGCCCATGCGTGGCCGAGGTGGTGATGCGGATTGCGCCGCTGCCGTTATTGGCCGCGGCGGAGACGCTGCGGGTGTACAGCGAGACACCGCTGAGGTTGCCGGTCAGGAACGGCCAGAAATGCACGTCGTGGACGCGGGAGATGTCGTAGGTCCGGGTCAGGTAGATGCCGTTGCGATTATCCCCGCGCAGCCGGCGCACGTTCAGGCGCTGGCTGTTGTCGGAGCGGATCGCCAGGTCGAAGCCCAGGATCAGCAGATCCTCCACCATCACGTCGTGATGGGAGCCGGAGCCGTCGCCGATGGTGATGGCCGTGCCCGCCATGCCGTCGCGCAGCGTGACGCCGGCGCGCATCGAGGCGGGCGGCGTGCCGAGGCCCTCGCGCATCAGCGTCAGCGCGCGCAGCGTGCCTGCCCGCAGCACCTGGATGGTGCGGCTGGAGGACAGCACCAGCGTGCCGGGAATGGTGCGGTAATCTGCCGCCAGGCGCTGGCCGCCGGGGAATGAGGCGGGGCCCTCGAGGCAGACATTCTCCTTCACCACCAGATTGGCGCCGCTGACCCGGTAGCGGCGCGGGCCGAGGCGGACGATGCCACCGCCGCCGGCCGAGGCGGCATCGATCGCGGCCTGGATCGCCGCCGCATCGTCGGTGGTGCCGTTGCCCACGGCACCGAAGTCGCGGACATGGAACATGCGCTCGGCATGCACGCCGGCGGTGATCTGGGCGAAGGTGGCGCGGCGCGTCTGCGCCGCCACGCCGCTGCCCTGGACGATGGGCGCGATGTCGGCTGCGGTGAGCGCCGAGGCAGCCGGCAGGTCTGAGATCTTGGCGTCGGCCATGGGGATTTCGGTTCCGATCGTGCGGGGAAGGGAGAGGTGTCGGTCCGCCGGTGCGCGGTTCAGACCAGCAGGCGGCTGCCATCCTCGATCAGCAGCGCGCCGCCGGCCTGCAGCAGCAGCCCGAAGGGCAACGTGACGCTGAAGGCGGGGGAGGTGTCGGCCACCGCGCCGTCGCTGGTGGAGACCACGCGCAGGCGATAGCCGGTGCCGGGGGCGGGTGCCGGCAGGGATGCGGTGGCGTTGCCGCCGGTGACGGTGGCCAGCGTCGGGCCGCGCACCACGGCGCCGCCCGCGTCGCTGATGCTGAAGGCGACCTGCGCCACCGGTCCGGCCAGCGTGGCGGAGGCCTGCACGATGCCATTGGACAGGAGGCCGGCGGCCAGCGGGCCGAGGATGACGGTCATCGCCACCGCGGATGCCGTCTGTGCCACGGAGAACACCTGCGCGCCGCGGATCTGCACCCGGAAGGGCGCTTCGGCGGTATCCAGCACCAGGCCGGAGGCGACGACATCGCCGACGCGAACCGGCAGGAAGGACATGGAATCGGAGGCGAGCATCACGATGATGTCGCCGGTCGCGAGCCGCGCGGCGGCCGGTTCGGAATAGCCCGGCGTCAGTGCATCGGCGCGGCTGTCGGTGGTGCGGTACAGCCACATGGTGAAGCCGCTATTGGTGACCAGCGGCACCAGGGCCGTGTTGACGAAGGGCATGGGCGGGGCTCCGTTCGGACGCGCGGCGGGCAGGGCGCGCGAAAGCGCGTCCTGGGCGGGACGTGACTGGGATGAAAAGCCTGCGGCGGGGGCGCAGCGTGTCCGGGCGAAGCCTGGCCGGCAGCACGTGAGCTAAGGGTTCTTGTGGCTGACCCCGGGGCACGGCGCTGAACGCAACTCGCCCCTTGGTGTCCGCTGACTACAGGCGGCCCCGGAACAAGTCAAGAACAAATTCCTGAGGAGTTGGGTATTTGTGCCTGGGTGCGGCATGCCGCGGCCGTGTTAGCATCGCCTGGATTGTAGCGCGGGAGACACCCCTGATGATGCGTCGCCTGGCCCTCGCGGCCACCCTGCTCACCGCCCTGACGAGCCTCTCCGCCGCGCCGCCGGCCGTGGCGCAGGAGCGCGTGGTGAATGTCTTCAACTGGAACGACTATATCGACCCCTACATGGTCCAGCGTTTCACGCGCGAGACCGGCATCCGGGTGCGCTACGACATCTATGACAGCCTGGAGACGCTGGAGGGCCGGCTCTCCGCCGGGCGGTCCGGCTACGACATCATCGTGCCGACCGGGGAGCCCACCTTCTCCCGCCTCGCGCGTGCCGGGGGGCTGCTGCCGCTGGATCGCGCGCAGATTCCGAACCTGGCGAATCTCGACCCCGCTCTGCAGGCGCAGGTCGCCTCCTCCGACCCCGGCAACCGCTTCGGCGCGCTGTATCTGTGGGGCAGCATCGGGCTTGGCGTGAACCCGGCGCGCATCCAGGCGCTGGCGCCCGACGCGCCGATGGACAGCCTGCGGCTGATCTTCGACCCGGCCCATGCGCGCCGCATCGCCCGCTGCGGCATCAGCATGATGGACAGCGCGTTGGACGTGATCCCGACCGTGCTGCGCTACCTCGGCAAGGATCCCAACAGCACCGATGCCGGCGACCTGCGGGAGGTGGAGCGCACGCTGATGGCGGTGCGGCCGTTCATCCGCACCTTCTCCACCGGCGGTGCCATCGAGGCGCTGGCCAGCGGCCAGACCTGCCTCGCCTTCGCCTATTCCGGCGATGCGATCCAGGCCGGCGTCAGGGCGCGGGAGGCGAACCAGGGCGTCGCCGTCACCTATGTGGCGGCGAATGAGGGCGCGCAGCTCTGGTTCGACCTGCTGGCGATTCCGGCCGATGCGCCGAACCCGGAGAATGCGCATGCCTTCATCAACTTCCTGCTGCAGCCGGATGTGATGGCGGCCATCACGAACCAGGTGCGCTACCCGAACGGCGTGCCCGCCAGCCGTGCGCTGGTGGCGCCGGAAGTGGCGGCGGACCCGGCGGTGTTCCCGCCCGAAGCCATGCGCGCGCGCTTCTTCACCATCGGCCCGGTGGCGCAGGCGGCGGAGCGCACGCGCAACCGCATGTGGGCGCGCTTCAAGGCCGGGCGGTGAGCCTCGCCGAGAAGCCGGGCTCCGCTGAGCCCTGGCGCGACCCCAATGCCGAACCCTTCCTTCGCATCGAGAAGCTGACCAAGCGGTTCGGCGACTTCGTCGCGCTGGATGAGGTCAGCCTCTCGATCTATCGCGGGGAACTGTTCGCGCTGCTCGGCGGCTCGGGCTCGGGCAAATCGACCCTGCTGCGCTGCCTGGCGGGGTTTCTCGAGCCCGATGCCGGACGGATCGTGCTGGATGGGCAGGACATGGCCGGTGTCGCGCCCTATGCGCGGCCGGTGAACATGATGTTCCAGTCCTACGCGCTGTTCCCGCATATGACCGTGGCGCAGAATATCGGCTTCGGCCTGAAGCAGGAGGGCGCGGCGCGGGGCGTGATCCGCGACCGCGTGGCCGAGATGCTGGCCATGGTGAAGATGGAGGGCTTCGGTGACCGCAAGCCCGCCGCGCTGTCCGGTGGCCAGCGCGCCCGGGTGGCGCTGGCACGCGCACTGGCCAAGCGGCCGAAGCTGCTGCTGCTGGATGAGCCGCTTTCGGCGCTCGACAAGAACCTGCGGGAATCGACGCAGTTCGAATTGATCAACATCCAGGAGCGCACCGGCACCACCTTCGTCATCGTCACCCATGACCAGGAGGAGGCGATGACCATGGCGACGCGCCTGGCCGTGATGGATCGCGGCACGCTGGCGCAGGTCGGCACGCCATCCGAGGTCTATGAATTCCCCAATAGCCGCTTCACCGCGGAATTCCTCGGCACCGCCAATATCCTGGAAGGCGTCGTCGAGGGCGTGGATGCCGAGGGTGTCCGCATCGGCAGTTCGGAGCTGGATTTCGACATCCTGGCGGAGCCCGCCGCCAGCAAGCCGCTCGGCAGCCGCGTCTTCGTCGCGCTGCGGCCGGAGCGCATGCGGATCGAGCGTGTGGCGCCGGGGACGCCGCTCGGCGACAACCGCCTGGTCGGGCGGGTGCGGGACATCGGCTACTACGGGGATTTCTTCCTGTATTACGTGGTGCTGGAGAACGGCAAGGATGTGCGCGTGAGCCAGCCGAACCTCCGCCGCCGCACCGAACGGCCGGTGGATTGGGAGGATACGGTGGCGGTGACCTGGGACCGCCAGGCCAGCATGGTGCTGCCCGAATGACGCCGGCGCTGCGTCGCCGGCTGGTCCTCGCCTTGCCCTGGGCCTGGATGGCGCTGTTCTTCGTGGTGCCCTTCGCCTTCGTGCTGACCATCGCCTTCGCCGAGCCGGCCGAGGGCCTGCCGCCCTATGCGCCGCTGCTGCGCTGGTCCGGCGAGGCGACCGCCGTGCTGCAGCTCAACCTGGCGAATTTCCAGCTGTTGCTGGACGATCCCTATTACCTCGACGCCTATCTCCGCAGCCTGCGCGTCGCCGCGATTTCCGCCACGCTGTGCCTGCTGATCGGCTACCCCATGGCCCTGGCTATCGCGCGTGCGCCGGAGCATCGGCGGAACCTGCTGCTGATGCTGGTGATCCTGCCCTTCTGGACCAGCTTCCTGCTGCGCGTCACCGCCTGGATCGGCATCCTGCAGGACCAGGGCTGGCTGAATGGCGCGCTGCTGGCGCTGGGGCTGATCGATCAGCCGATCCCGCTGCTCTACACGGATGTCGCCATGTATATCGGCATCACCTATTGCTACCTGCCCTTCATGGTGCTGCCGCTCTACGCCACGCTGTCGAAGCTCGATCCCTCGCTGCTGGAGGCGGCGGAAGATCTGGGGGCGCCGCCCTGGCGCGCCTTCCTGCAGGTGACGCTGCCGCTGTCGCTGCCGGGCATCGTAGCCGGCTTCCTGCTGGTGTTCATTCCGGCGGTGGGGGAGTTCGTCATTCCCGAACTGCTCGGCGGGCCGGGCGCGCAGTTGATAGGGCGCGTGTTGTGGACGGAGTTCTTCCAGAACCGCGACTGGCCGCTGGCCTCGGCGCTGGCCATCGTGCTGCTGGCGGCGCTGGTCGCGCCGATCGCGCTGTTCCAGTGGCGGGCCGGGCGATGAGGGGCCTCGGCCGGTTGGCCATTCCGCTCGGGCTCGGCTTCGCCTTCCTGTACCTGCCGATCCTGCTGATGGTGCTGTTCTCCTTCAACGACAGCCGCATGGTGACGACCTTCACCGGCTTCTCGCTGCGCTGGTACGACAGCCTTTGGCGGAACGAGGTGCTGATGGGCGCGCTCGGCCTGTCGCTGCGCATCGCCGCCGTCTCCGCCACCATGGCGACCATCCTCGGCGTGCTGGCCGGCTTCGCGCTGGCGCGCTTCGGGCGGTTCCGTGGGCGGGCCGGCTTCGGCGCCGTGATGGCCGCGCCGCTGGTGATGCCGGAGGTGATCACCGGCCTGTCCCTGCTGCTGCTGTTCGTGGCCATGGAATCCGTCTTCGGCTTTCCCGCCGGCCGTGGCGCCAGCACCGTTGCCATCGCGCACGCCACCTTCGGCGCGGCCTATGTGGCGGTGGTGGTGCAGTCGCGGCTCGCGGATTTCGACCTGAGCCTGGAGGAGGCGGCGATGGATCTCGGCGCCAGGCCATGGAAGGTCTTCGCCGTCATCACCCTGCCGCTGATCGCGCCGGGGATCGCCGCCGGCTGGCTGCTGGCCTTCACCCTGTCGCTGGATGACCTGGTGATCGCCAGCTTCGTCTCCGGCCCCGGTGCTTCCACGCTGCCGATGGTGATCTTCTCCACCGTCCGGCTGGGGCTGACGCCGGAGTTGTATGCGCTGGCGACGCTGCTGGTCCTGGTGGTGGGGGTGGCGCTGGCCCTGGTGCTGCGGCTGGCGCGGCGGCGCTAGCGGCCCCCAGGGATCGGCCCTGGCTTTTTCACAATCCCCTGCCAGATTGGCCGCATGCGCCCCCTGGTCCTGCTGCTGCTGATCCCGCTGCTTTCCGCCTGCGCCGAGCGCTGGTCCCGCCCCGGCACGACGGAGGCCGAGGCGGATGCCATGAACCAGGCCTGCGCGGCGGAGGCGCAGTTGGCGGTGCCGCCGCAGATGGTCTGGCAGCAGGTGGCCCCCGCCCGGATCGAGCGGGAGCGGAATTGCTGGCGCGATGGCGACCGCGAACGCTGCCGCACCACCGAACGCTTCCGCCCCGCCCGCTACGACATGGTCGATATCGCGACCCAGGCGCGGGACGCGCATCGCACCGCCTGCATGCGGGAGAAGGGCTTCACCTTCCAGGGCTACCGGCCCCTCCGGCTGGAATAGCACCGCCGCGGATGTGGACGCGCCCGGCGACCGGGTTTAGGAAAAGCGGCGCCGCCCCGCGGGGGTGGGCAGGGACGCCGGAACACCACACATGAACCTCATCGCCGATCGCCTCAACCGCATCTCGCCCTCGCAGACCATTGCCATGACCGGCAAGGCCCGCGCGCTGAAGGCGGCGGGCCGGGACATTATTTCCCTCTCGGTGGGTGAGCCGGATTTCGAGACGCCGCGCAACGTCAAGGACGCCGCCATCGCCGCCATCGAGCGGGGCGAAACGCGGTATACCGATGTGGCCGGCACCATCGAGCTGCGTCGGGCCATCTGCGAGAAATTCAAGCGCGACAGCGGCATCGACTACAAGCCGGAGGAGATCCTGGTCGCCACCGGCGGCAAGCAGGTGATCTTCGACGCGCTGGTCGCCACCATCAATGCGGGCGACGAGGCGATCATCCCGGCCCCGTGCTGGGTCTCCTACCCCGATATCGTGGCGCTGGCCGAGGGCACCCCGGTGATCGTCCCCTGCGGCCCGAACCAGGGCTTCCGCATGACCGGCGAGCAGCTTGAGGCGGCGATCACGCCGAAGACCAAGTGGCTCATCCTGAACAACCCCTGCAACCCGACAGGTGCCGGCTACAACGCCGCGCAGCTCAAGGAACTGACGGATGTTCTGCTGCGCCACCCGGATGTGTGGATCTTCTCCGACGACATCTACGAGAAGCTCGCCTATGACGGCATGAAGCCGGCGACGGTGGTGGAGGTGGAGCCGCGGTTGAAGGACCGCACCGTCACCATGAATGGCTGCTCCAAGGCCTATGCCATGACCGGCTGGCGCATCGGCTTCGCCGGCGCACCGATTCAGCTGATCAAGGCGATGGACAAGCTGCAGAGCCAGTCCACCTCCAACACCAGCAGCATCTCCCAGGCCGCGGCGATCGAGGCGCTGACCGGCCCGCAGGACAGCGTGGAGGAAATGCGCCAGGCCTTCGAGCGCCGGCGCAACCTGGTGGTCGGCATGCTGAACAAGGCCGAGGGCATGCGCTGCCCGATGCCGGAAGGTGCCTTCTACGTCTTCCCGGATGTGCGCGGCTGCCTCGGCAAGACCAGCGCCGGCGGGACCAAGATCGACAGCGACGAGGCCTTCGTCCTGGCGCTGCTGGAGGAGAAGGGCGTGGCGGCCGTGCACGGCGCGGCCTTCATGTTCCCCGGCCATATCCGCATCAGCTATGCGACGGATGATGCGACGCTGACGGAAGCCTGCACCCGCATCCAGGATTTCTGCGCCGGACTTGCTTAAGGGCAGACGCCGGAGGTGTCGGAGAGCACGTCTTGGATTTCGGGGGCGGCTCTTGCGGTAAGTCTATGCACCGCCGCATGGACGATCCGCCGCGATTGGCTTGATCGAGGACGACTTCGACTATCTGTCCGATTTATGGAGATTTACGACGGCTACTCGACTACGGAGCATGACGTCATCGTCTACCGGCTCGTGAACATCGGAAGGCAGCCGATGTTTGTAACGCAGCTTGGAGGCTCCTTTGCCGCAGGCAGTGCCTTTGTACTGACGAGCGACCAGTTCCCGCGATGGCTGAGGCCTGGCGAAGTGGCGACCGACTATCTGCGGCACTGGAGCGGGATCAAGCCCATTTCGCGATTTGAGGCCTACGACTCGGTTGGAGCACGCTGGAGTGCTCCAGTTGCTGATCGCGTCAGGGTCATGCGCAGAATACGAGAACTCGCTAAAGCTGGGCGATCCGGTTCGTGGTTCGACGAATGATGGTCGCTGAGCCGATTACTTTGCCCGACAATATCGTCTTCCGCCCGGCCACACGGGCGGATTTCGAGGCGCTGCTGGATCTGTCGGTGCGCGTCATGCGCCCGCATCTGGAACGCGTCGGCCGCTGGGACCCGCCGCGCCGCCGCGCCCGCATGGAAGCCGCCTTCGCCGGCGGCGGCCTGCAGGTGATCGAGGATCGGGGCCAGGCAATCGGCTGCATCGGGCTGGAGCCTGGGGCAGACTCCGTCACCCTGCACAGCCTGTATCTGGAACCCGCATTGCAGGGCAGGGGCCTCGGCGCCGCCGTGGTGGCCCAGGCGCTGGCGCTCCACCCCGGCCGGGGCCTCGCCATCGAGGTGCTGAAGGACAGCCCAGCCCGCCGTTTCTGGGAACGCCAGGGCTTCGTGCTGGTGGGGGAACAGCCATTCGACTGGGTCATGGCACGCCCGCCTACGGATTGAGCAGCAGGCCATCCCGGACTAGTTTGTGCTCCTTCGCCAGGAGTCACCCGGAAAAATGCCCGCGCTTGCCAATCGCCTGAAGGATATCGAGCTCTCCGCCTCCGCGGTCATGACCGCCAAGGGCCGCGAGCTGGCCGCCAAGGGCATCAAGGTCATCAGCCTGGCGATCGGCGAGCCGGATTTCGAAACGCCGCGCCATGCCATCGATGCCGCCTACCAGGCGGCCCTGTCCGGCGACACCAAGTACCCGCCACAGGATGGCACCAAGGCGCTGAAGCAGGCGGTGCAGCGCAAGTTCAAGCGCGACAACAACCTGGACTACGCGCTGGACGAGATCATGATCTCGAACGGCGGCAAGCAGGTCATCATGAACGCCCTGCTCGGCACCTGCGACCCGGGTGACGAGGTGCTGATCCCGGCGCCGTTCTGGATTTCCTACGCCGACATGGTGAAGCTCTCCACCGGCAAGCCGGTGCCCGTGACCTGCCCGCAGAACAACGGCTTCAAGCTGCGGCCGGAGGACCTGGAAGCGGCGATCACGCCGAACACCAAGTGGCTGATCCTGAATTTTCCCAATAACCCGACCGGCGCCGCCTGCTCGCGCGACGAAATGAAGGCTATCGCGGAAGTCCTGCTGCGCCACCCGCATGTCTGGGTGATGACGGACGATATGTATGAGCACATGGTCTATGACGGCTTCGAATTCTGCACGATCGCGGAAGTCGAGCCGCGCCTGAAGGACCGCGTGCTGACGGTCAATGGCGTCTCCAAGACCTATGCGATGACCGGCTGGCGCGTCGGCTTCTGCGGTGGGCCGAAGAACCTGATCGCGGCGATGGTGAACATGCAGAGCCAGCTCACCAGCGGCATCAGCACGGTCGGCCAGGCGGCCGCCGTCGCGGCGCTGGATGGCCCGCAGGACCTCGTGAAGGAACGCGCGGCGATCTACAAGGAGCGCCGCGACCTGGTGGTGGAGATGCTGAACCAGGCGCCGGGCATCCAGTGCCACAAGCCGGAAGGCGCCTTCTACGTCTTCCCGAACATCGCCGGCTGCCTCGGCAAGACCAGCAAGGGCGGCCGCAGGATCGACACGGATACCGACTTCGCCCTCGCCCTGATCGAGGAAGCGCATGTCGCGCTGGTGCAGGGCGCCGCCTATGGCATGAGCCCCTATGTCCGCATCTCCTACGCTACGGATACGGACAGCCTGCGCGAGGCCTGCACGCGCATCCAGGAGTTCTGCAAAGGCCTCGCCTGATGACGCTTCGGCCCGGCCGCGACGAGGACGCTGAGGGCTTCATCGCCCTCGTCGGTGATTGCTGGGCCGAATACCCCAACTGCGTGCTCGACGTGGATGGGGAGGTGCCGGAGCTGCGCGCGCTCGCAACCTATTTTGCTGAAGCAGGCGGCGCGCTCTGGGCGGCGGAACAGGACGGCCGGATCATCGGCATGGCGGCGACACGGCCGCTGGGCGATGACGAGGCCTGGGAGATCTGCCGCGTCTATGTGGCCAAGGCCGCGCGCGGCACGGGCCTGGCGCAGCGCCTGCTGACGGCGGCCGAATCCCATGCGCGGGAGTCCGGCGCCGAACGCCTGGTGCTCTGGACCGATACGCGGTTCGAGGCGGCGCACCGCTTCTACGAGAAGACCGGCTATGTGCGGCAGGGCTCCATCCGCATCCTGGACGATGTCTCGAACAGCCTGGAATTCCGCTACACCAAGCCGCTGCGCGGCCTGGTGGTGGAGGCGCTGGATGCCGCCGCCGCGGCGAGCGCGGAGGCGCAGCTTGCCCGCATCCTGGTGAACTGCGTCGCCGCCGGCGCCAGCGTGTCCTTCTTCCCGCCGCTGGCCCCAAGCGTGGCGCGGGATTTCTTCAAGCGCGTGTCGTCGGACGTGGCGCTGGGCAAGCGCGTGCTGCTGGCGGCCTGGGTGGACGGGGTGCTGGTGGGCACGGTGCAGATCGTGCTCGACACGCCGCAGAACCAGCCGCATCGCGCCGATATCGCCAAGCTGCTGGTGGACCCTTCGGCCCGCCGCCGCGGCGTCGCCCGCGCACTGATGCGCCGCGCCGAACAGGCCGCCCGCGGCCTCGGCCGCCGGCTGCTGGTGCTGGACACGGCGAAGGGGGAGGGGGCGGAACAGTTGTACCGCGATCTCGGCTGGGTCGAGCTCGGCGTGATCCCCGGCTATGCGCTGTGGCCGGATGGCAAGCCCTGCGACACGGTCTTCTTCTGGAAGAATGTTTGATGTCCGCGTTCTGGAAGAACGACTGATGGTCACGGTGGAATGGGTGCGGCTGATGGCCGCCTACAATGCCGAGATGAATCTTCGTCTGTACGCCGCGGCCGCCACGCTGACCGACGCGCAGCGGCGGGAGGATCGCGGCGCCTTCTTCGGCTCCATCCATGGCACGCTCAGCCACCTGATGTGGGGCGACGCCACCTGGATGTCCCGCTTCGCCGGCTGGCCCACGCCGGGCTGCAGCATCAAGGACAGCCCTTCGCTGCATCCGGATTGGGTGGCGCTGCGCGTGGCGCGGCAGGATCTGGATGCGCGGATCGCGGCCTGGGCGGCGGCGATGGAGCCGGCCTGGCTTGAGGGAAATCTGGGCTGGTTCAGCGGGTCCCTGGGCCGGGAGGTCAGCCGGCCGCGCTGGGTGCTGGTGACGCATCTCTTCAACCACCAGACGCATCACCGCGGGCAGGTGCATGCGCTGCTGACGGGGCTGGGCGCCGCGACGGGCGATACGGATCTGCCGTTCGTGCTGCCGGAGGACAGCTTCGGCTGAGGCGCGGCCGCTGCCCCCCACCCCGACCCTCCCCCACAAGGGTGGGGGAGGGAGAAGCGGGCGGTGGATTGCAATCTCCCTCCCCCGCCTGCGGGGGGTTGCGGCGCTGCCGCAACGCCGAAGGCTGGTCGGGGTGGGGGCAAGCGGCGCCGCCCTACCTCTCCAAAAACCCATCCAGCGCCCGAAGCACCTCCTCCGGCGCTTCCTCCGCCAGGTAGTGCCCCGAATTCACGCTGTGCCCGCTGACCGGCCCGCGCGCATAGTCCCGCCAGACGGCCAGCGCGTCGTACCAGACCTGGATCTTCCCCTTGGCCCCCCACAGCGCCAGCAGCGGGCATTCCACCTTCTGCCCCGCCGCGCGGCTGGCGCGGTCGTGCTCCAGGTCGATGCTGGTGGCGGCGCGGTAATCCTCGCAGATGCCCATCACCGTGCCGGGCTGGTGCAGCGCCGCGATGTAGTCCGCGCGCGCCTCGGGCGCGAAGACATCCGTCTGGCCGCGCGAGGTGTGGCTGGCGAACCAGTCCTCCACGTCTCGGAGAATCATGCGCTCCGGCTTCGGATGCGGCTGGGCCAGGAAGAACCAGTGATGGTAGCCGAGCGCGAAATCCATGTTCGCCGTCTCGAAGTGATGCAGCGTCGGCACGATGTCCATCACACACAGCCGCCGCACCGCCTGCGGCGCATCCAGCGCCAGCCGATGCGCGACACGCGCCCCGCGGTCATGCGCCACCACCTGGAAGGTCTCGTGGCCGAGGCCGCGCATCAGCGCCAGCATGTCGGCGGCCATCGCGCGCTTCGCATAACCCGCATGGTCCGCGCTGGGTGAGGGCTTGCCGGAGAAGCCATAGCCGCGCAGGTCCGGGCAGATCACGGTGAAGCGCTGCGCCAGCGCCGGCGCCACGCGGTTCCACATCATGTGGGTCTGCGGATTGCCGTGCAGCAGCAGCAGGGGCGGGCCCTCGCCGCCACGCCGCAGCCGCAGCGTCACGCCGTCGCCCTCGCGCCGTTCCTCGGTGAAGCCTTCGAACATGCCGTTTCCCCCGCTCGCTTGACCCCCGAAGCTGACGCCGCCAGCCTTGCCGGGACAAGAGGGGGAAATGGCATGGACGCCACAATCGGCCGCATCGGCTTCATCGGAATCGGCAGCATGGGCTGGCCCATGGCGCGCCGCCTGGTCGAGGCCGGCTTCAGCGTCACGGTGCAGGATGCCGTGCCCGGTCGCGCCGCGGATTTCGCCCGGCGCCACGGTGGCACGGCGTCGGAGAACGCCGCGCAGGGCGCGGAGGCCGTCATCACCATGCTGCCCACCAGCCGCGACGTCGCCGCCGCGCTGGCCGCCATCCGCCCGGCGCTGCAGCGCGGCGCGGTGGTGATCGAGATGTCCTCCGGCGAACCCTCCGCCACCCGCGCTTTGGCCGCAGACCTGTCTGCGCTTGGCGTGGCGATGGTGGATGCCCCCGTCTCCGGCGGCGTGGCCCGTGCCGAGACGGGCGAGCTCGCCATCATGACCGGCGGCGAGGCGGCGGCGCTGGACCGCGTGGACCCCCTGCTGCGCGCCATGGGCACCACCATCACCCGCTGCGGCGATATCGGCGCCGGCCAGGCGATGAAGGCGCTGAACAACCTGGTGAGCGCCGCGGGCTTCCTCGTCAGCGTGGAGGCCCTGCTGATCGGCAGCCGCTTCGGCCTGGACCCCGCCGTGATGGTCGATGTGCTGAATGCCTCGACCGGCATGAACAACAGCACCCAGCGCAAGCTGAAGCAGTTCGTGCTCTCCCGCAAATTCAACTCCGGCTTCGGGCTGGACCTGATGGTGAAGGACCTCTCCATCGCCATGCAGGTGGGGCGCGAAACCTCCACCCCCGCGCCGCTCGCCGCGCAGACGCGGGAGCTTTGGGCCGCCGCTGCCGCGCTGCTCGGCCCGGGCCAGGACCATACGGCCGCGGCACGGTTCAGCGAGGCGCTGGCCGCGGGCCAGATCTCCGAGCAGAAGGGCTGAGACGATGTGGCAGGTTTTCGCCCTGCGCTATGCGCATCACGACCGCAGCGCCCAGGCCAATTTCATCATGCCCGTCGAGGACGCGCATGACGCCATGCCGATGGACTATTTCGTTTGGCTGCTGCGCGGGCCCGACGGCCGGGAAATCCTGGTCGATACCGGCTTCGATTCCGCCACCGCCGCCCGCCGCGGCCGGTCCATCCTGCGCCCGGTGGAGGATTGCCTGAAGGCGCTCGGCACCTCGGCCGAGGCGATCCGCGACGTGGTGGTGACGCATCTGCACTACGACCACGCCGGCAATCTCGGCCTGTTCCCCAACGCCACCTTCCACATCCAGGACCGCGAGGTAGCCTTCGCCACCGGCCGCCACATGTGCAGCCACTGCCTGCGGCACCCCTTCGAGGTGGAGGACGTGGTCCGCCTGGTCCGCGCCGTCTATGCCGACCGCGTGCGCTTCCATGATGGCGAAGGCGAGGTGGCGCCCGGCGTCACGCTGCACGGCGTCGGCGGCCATTCGGATGGCTTGCAGATGGTGCGCGTGGCCACCGCGCGCGGCCCGCTGGTGATCGCCGGCGACGCCAGCCACTACTACGCCAATATGGCGCGGGAGAATCCCTTCCCCATCGTCTACGACCTCGGCGCCATGGTGCAGGGCTGGCGCCGCGCCCGCGCATTGGCGGGCGGCGACGAGAGCCTGGTGATCCCGGGCCACGACCCGCTGGTCTGCAGGCGCTTCCCGGTGGCGGAGCAGGATGCCGAGGCCTGGCGCCTCGACCTGCCGCCCTATTCGTAGAGGAACGAGTAGGTCGCCAGCCCCAGCCCGACCACCGAGAACAGCATCGAGACCACCGGCCAGCCCGGCTTCGGCCCGCGATGGCCGAACCACCAGTTCAGCGCGAAGGACCCGAAAAGCGCCGCTGTCGGGTCCGACCAGTGCCGCGTGGTGAAGCCGCGCAGGATCAGCACCACCCAGACGAGCAGCGCAGCGAAGGACAGCACCCGCCACAGCAGCTCTGCCGACGGGCTGTCCAGCCGCAGGCCCAGCTTGCCGGAGACGGTGTGGATATAAGCCGCGACCGAGAGCATCAGCGCGGCGATCATGAATGCGGACATGGCGCGCTGTTACGCCGCGCGCCGCATTGCGCGCAAGCTCAGCCGGCAAGCTCAGGCTGGGCGGTTGCCCATCAGCAGGCGCAGCCCAAGGCCCAGGAACATCGCGCCCGCCACCGCCTCCAGCCATCGCGCATGGCGGTTCAGCCGCGCCGCCGCGCGGCCCGCGCCGTGGATCAGCAGCCCATAGGCGGGCAGCGACATCAGCGGCACCAGCGGGCCCAGGATGGCCATCTGCAGCGCGACCGGGCCGCGGCCGGGATCGACGAATTGCGGCAGGAAGGCCAGGAAGAACAGGATGACCTTCGGGTTGGTCAGGTTGGTCAGGAAGCCCTGGCGGAAGGCGGCCCGGGCCGGCCCCGCCGGGCGCAGCACCCCGCCGCCGCGCCAGGCCGCCCGCAGCGCGCCCAGGCCGAGCCAGATCAGATAGCCCGCGCCCACCAGCCGCAACGCCTCGAACAAGGTGGGGGAGGCGGCGATCAGCGCCGCGATGCCGGAAGCCGCCAGCGCCACATGCACCAGGGCGCCGCAGACTATGCCGAACATCGCCGCCCAGCCGCGCCGCACCCCGCCGGCCAGGCTCTGGCCGATGACGAACAGCATGTCCGGCCCCGGCGTCAGGATCAGCACCCAGGCGGCGATCAGGAAGGCGGCGAAAAGCTGCGGGTCGATCGGCATGGCGAAAGCCTGCGCCACGCCTGGCACCGCGCCAAACGAATTGGCCTGATCCGGTACATCACCGCAGCTGATGCCTCAGGCGAGCCCCGCCATCTCCCGCCACTCGGTTTCCGTCAGCACGCGCAGGCCGAGCTCCGCCGCCTTCTTCGCCTTGCTGCCGGCATCGGCGCCGACGACCACGAAATCGGTCTTCTTCGACACGCTCTTCGTCACCTTGGCGCCGAGCCGTTCCGCCTGCGCCTCCGCCTCGTCGCGGGACATGGCTTCGAGCGAGCCGGTGAAGACGATGACCTTGCCGGCGAAGGGGCTGTCGGCGGCCGCGGCCACCACCGCATCCTCCGGCGTCACTTCCCGCGCCAGGTCGTCCAGCGCGGCGCGGTTGCGCGCCTCGGCGAAGAACTCTGCCAATTCCGTCGCGATGGCAGGGCCGATGCCCTGGATCGAGCCCAGCTCCTCCCGCGCCTCCGAGCCGATGGTGGTCGCCGCCACCATCTTCGCGCGCCACTCGGCAAACGAATGATAATGGCGGGCCAGCAGCTTGGCATTCGCCTCGCCGATGCGGCGGATGCCGAGGGCGAAGATGAAGCGCTCCAGCGGCACGCGGCGCCGCGCCTCGATGGCGGCCAGAAGGTTGGTCAGGCGCTTTGCATCCTTCCCCCCCCAGCCTTCCCAGCCGCGGATCGTCGCGGCGTGGTCCTTGATGCGGAAAATTTCGGCGGGCGTCTTCACCAGGCCGGCATCGTGCAGCGCCTGGATGTTCTCCTCGCCCAGCCCCTCGATATCCATGGCGTTGCGGCGGGCGAAGTGGATCAGGCGTTCCACCGTCTGCGCCGGACAGATCAGCCCGCCGGTGCAGCGCTTCACCACCTCCCCATTCGGGCGGATGGCGTGGCTGCCGCAGGCCGGGCAGCGATCGGGGAAGACGAAGGGCACGGCGCCCGGCGGCCGCTTCTCCAGCACCACGGAGACGATCTGTGGAATCACGTCGCCGGCGCGCTGCAGCACCACCGTGTCGCCGATCCGCACATCCTTCCGTGCGATTTCATCCTCATTGTGCAGGCTGGCATGGGTGACCATGACGCCGCCGACGCCGACGGGCTGCATCACCGCGCGCGGCGTCAGGGCGCCGGTGCGGCCGACCTGGATCTCGATGTCGAGCAGCACCGTCTCCGCCTGCTCGGCGGGGAATTTCCAGGCGATAGCCCAGCGCGGCGCGCGGCCGACGAAGCCCAGGCGGCGCTGCCAATCCAGCCGGTCCAGCTTGTAGACCACGCCGTCGATGTCATAGGGCAGCGCCGCGCGGCCTTCCGCCATGCGCTTCTGGAAGGCCAGCGCGGCCTCCTCGCCCTCCAGCGTTTCCGAGGCCGGGTTCACCCGGAACCCCCAGGCGCGAAGCTGATCCAGCCAGCCGGCGTGGGTTTCTGCCGGCGCGGCGCTGGCCTCGCCCATCGCATAGGCGAACAGCTTCAGCGGCCGCTGCGCGGTGATGGCGGGGTCGAGCTGGCGCAGCGACCCGGCCGCCGCGTTGCGCGGATTCACCGGCACCACGATCGCCGGGCCGAGCTTCTCGCCGCGCCGCCGCCGTTCCTCCCGCTCCGCCGCCGCCTGCGCCTGTTGCGCGCGATAGGCGAGGAAATCGGCCTTCTCCATGAAGACCTCGCCGCGGATCTCGATGCGCGCCGGCGCCAGGCCCTGCAGCCGGCGCGGCAGTTCGCTCTCCGGCAGGGTCAGCAGGTTGCGGCTGACGTCCTCGCCCTCCATCCCGTCGCCGCGCGTCGCGCCGCGGATGAAGACGCCGTCCTCATAAAGCAGGTTGATCGACAGCCCGTCGATTTTCGGCTCGCCCACGAAGGCCAATGGTTCCTCCACGCCCAGCCGCAGGAAGCGGCGGACGGAGGCGGTGAACTCCAGGAAATCGGAATCCCCGAACGCATTGTCGAGCGACAGCATCGGCACGCCATGCCGCAGCTTGGCGAAGCCCTCCGCCGTCTCCGCACCCACCTTGCGGCTCGGGCTATCCTCCCGGATCAGGTCCGGGAAGCGTGCCTCGATGGCGCGGTTGCGGCGCACCAGCGCGTCATAGGCGGCATCCGTGATCTCCGGCGCATCCTGCCGGTGATAGGCCTCGTCGTGATGCGCGATTTCGGCGGCCAGGGCGGCGAGTTCGGCGCTGGCCTCCTCCTCGGTCAGCGCCTCGACGGCGCGGCTGCGCAGGCTGGTCTCGCTCATGCCGCGCCACATCCTTCATCCGCGAGGCGGGCCAGCGCCGCGCCTTCCAGCAATTCGCCGCTGAACAACCCCTCGCTGCGCGCGCCGATGGCCCGGTAGAACAGCATCGCCTCGTCGTCACCCTCGTCCACGCCCCACCAGAGGCAGAGCGCGCCGTGGCGCCCTGCCTCCGCGGCCAGCGCCGCCATCAGCCCGCGCGCCAGGCCCCGGCGGCGGGATTCCGGCGCCACATACAGGTCGAGCAGCATCATCGCCCAGCCACAGCGTTCCGCATCATAGATCAGGGCGGCGGTGGCGAAGCCGGCCACCCGGCCTTCGTCTTCCGCCACAAGCAGCAAGGCCTTGGGCGCCGCGCAGATCAAATCCCGCAGCACGATCTCCGCCGTCATCGGCCGCGATGGGGCAGGGCCGTCCAGGCTGTTGATGGCGTTGATCAGCCCCGCCACGGCGCCGGCATCGCCGGGCACCGCCGCCCGGATCACAGCAGCCCGCCGGCCAGCAGGCTGTCCGCCGCCATCCGCGCCGCCTCCGTCACATGCTCGCCGGCCAGCATGCGGGCGATCTCCTCCCGCCGCTGCGCGGCATCCAGCGGCGTCACGCGCGTCTCCGCCCGCCCGGCCCTGACCGATTTGGCGACGGACAGATGCCGGCTGCCCCGTGCCGCCACCTGCGGCGAATGGGTTACCACCAGCACCTGCAATCGCTCCGCCACCCGCAGCAGGCGTTCACCCACCGCCGCCGCCGTGGCGCCGCCGACGCCGCTATCCACCTCGTCGAAGACCAGCGTCGGCACCGGCGATCCGCGCGCCAGCACCACCTTCAGCGCCAGCATCAGGCGTGAGAGCTCGCCGCCCGAGGCCACCTTGTCCAGCGCGCCGGGCGCCTGGCCGGGGTTGGTGGAGACCAGGAAGGTCACCCGGTCCACCCCGTCCGCCCCCCAGGCCGCTTCCGGCTTCGCGGCCACATCCACCACCAGCCGGGCGCGATCCAGCTTCAGCGGCGGCAATTCGCGGCCGAGCGCCTTCTCGAGCTTCGCCGCCGCCTCCCGCCGCGCCTCCGTCAGCCGGCCGGAGGCGGCGAGATAGGCGGTGCGGGCGGCGGCCAGCCTCGCCTCGGCTTCGGCCACCTGGCCGGTGCCGGCATCCAGCGCCGCCAGCCGGTCCTTCAGCGAGGCCAGCAGCGACGGCAATTCCACCACCGGCACCAGATGCTTGCGGGCGGCGGCGCGCAGCGCGAACAGCCGTTCCTCCACCTGCTCCAGCCGGCGCGGATCCGGCGCCGCGTCCTGCACCAGCCGCTCCAGCGCCGTCTCGGCCTCGCCCAGCGCATCCAGCGCCCGGCCGATCGCTTCCAGCGCGGGCTCGGCATCCGTATTCGGCGCCGGCAGCCGTTCCAGGGCGCGGGAGGCACCGCGCAGCGCGTTGGCGGGGTTGGCGCTGCGCCGGTCACGCGGCTGCAGGCTGGCCAGTGCCTCCGCAATCGCCTCGCCGCGCCGCTCGCCCTGCTGCAGGCGCTGGCGTTCGGCGGCGAGGTCATCCTCCTCACCCTCCACCGGCGCGAGTGATTCCAACTCGGAGACGGCGTGGCGCAGGAAATCCTCGTCGCGCTGGGCCGCGGCGATGCGTTCCCGCGCCTCGGCCAGCGCCCGCTCCGCCTCCCGCCATGCCTTGTGGGCGGTGCCGGTGGCGGCGCGCAGCTTCTCCAGCCCGCCCGAGGCATCGAGCAGCCCGGCATGGTTGGTGGAGTCGGTCAGCCCAACCTGGTCGTGCTGGCCCTGCACCTCGACCAGCAGCGCGCCGAGGCGGCGCAACAGCGCCAACCCCACCGGCTGGTCGTTGACGAAGGCGCGGGACCGGCCATCGGCGGTGACGATGCGCCGCAGCACGATCTCGTCCTCCGCCTCGATTCCCTGTTCCACCAGCAGGCTGCGCGCCGGGTGCTGGTCCGCCGGCGCGAAGGCCGCGGCGACGCTGGCCTGGGCCTGCCCGGAGCGCACAAGGCCACTCTCGGCCCGCGCGCCGAGCGCCAGGCCGAGGCTGTCGAGCAGGATCGATTTGCCCGCGCCGGTTTCGCCGGTCAGCACCGTGAGGCCCGGGCCGAAGCCCAGGTCCAGGCGCTCGATCAGCACCACATCCCGGATGGCGAGCGAAGTCAGCATCGCGGTCGCGGCGCGTGGAGCGTCAAGCGCGCCAACCGCGCCTGCCGGATCAGAAGATGGAACCGACCACGCGGCTGAAGAAGCCGGGCCGGTTCGGTTCGGTGCCCTCCGCGCCATCCACCAGCAGCGCGTAGCTGTCCTGGTACCAGGGGCTGCCGGGGTAGTTGTGGCCGAGCACGGCGGCGGTGCGCCGGGCCTCATCCACCAGGCCCATGGTCAGGTACAGCTCGGTCAGCCGGTGCAGGGCTTCCGGCACGTGGTTGGTGGTCTGGAATTCATCGACCACGCGGCGGAAGCGCCCGATGGCGGCGGTATGCAGGCGGCGCGTCTGGTAGAAGCGGCCGATCGTCATCTCGCGCCCCGCCAGGTGGTCGCGCGCCAGGTCCATCTTCAGCCGTGCGTCGCGCGCATAGGGCGTGTTGGGGAAGCGGTTCGAGACATCCTGCAGCGCCGCCATGGCCTGTTCGGTGGTGCGCTGGTCGCGCTGGATGTCGTTGATCTGCTCGTAGTAGCTCAGCGCCCGCAGGTAGTAGGCATAGGCGATGTCGCGGTGTGCCGGATGCAGCTGGATGAAGCGATCCAGCGCGCCGAGCGCCTCCGTGTAGCGGTTGCGCATGTACTCGCCATAAGCGGACATCAGCTTCGCGTTGGTGGCGAAGGTCGAATAGGGGTGCTCGCGCTCCACCATGTCGAACAATTCGACCGCGCGCTGGTAGCGCTCCGCCGTCAGGGCTTCCATGCCTTGGGCGTAGAGGCCCTCGGCGGAGCTGTCCTGGCCGCTGGCGCCGGGCGTGCTGGCCCGTGGCGAGCCGAGCGAGTTCATCCGCCCGTCCCAGGCCGAGCAGGCGGCGATGGGCAGGATGAGGATCAGGGGCAGAAGGCGTCGAAGCATCGCGCACCGGTCAGGCATGGGGCTTCCCTATACCATGCCGCGGCATGGTCACGGCAAGGCGCGGGTCGCCGCCGTGTGTCTTGCGCTGATCTATTGCAAAGCTGCCGGCCTGTCACTTCACCCAGCCCGGCGTGGCACCGGAAGCCCGATTTTTCAGGCCATGGCCGGGGCGGCGGCGGCGGGCAGGCGCGTCCCGACTCCGTCCATCGGCACCTCGCCATCCACCATGCGCCAGGCGCCGAGGTCGGCGAACAGCGCCCGCAGCAGCTTGTTGTTCAGCGCGTGGCCGGAGCGATGGCCGACGAATCGCGCGGACAGCGCCGCGCCGGCCAGGGCCAGGTCGCCCACCACGTCCAGCAGCTTGTGGCGCACGAACTCATCCGGCCGGCGCAGGCCGCCCGGGTTCAGCACCAGCGGGCCATCCACGACGATGGCGTTGTCCAGGCTGCCACCCTGCGCCAGGCCGGCGGCGCGCAGGCGCGCGATGTCCTCGGCCAGGGTGAAGGTGCGGGCATCCGCCACCCCGGCGCGGAACGCCGCGGAGGACAGGCGCAGGCTGACCTGCTGGCTGCCGATGGCAGTGGCGGGGAAGTCGATGCTCATCGCCGCCTCGAAGCCCGGGACATGGGCCGGCAGCAATTCGACGAAGGCCTCGCCCTCATCCACCCGCACGCGGCGCAACACCTCGATAACCGGGGCCGGGGCGTCCAGGCTGACGGTGCCGGCGCAGTCGATCAGGAACAGGAAGGGCGCGGCGGAGCCATCCAGGATCGGCACTTCCGGGCCGTCCAGGTCCAGGATCGCATCGGTGATGCCGCTGCCGGCCAGCGCCGCCATCACATGCTCCACCGTGCCGATACGCGCCTGCGGCGCACCTTCGGCAACCAGGGCGGTGCAGAGGCGGGTATCCACCACGCGGTCGAAGCGGGCGGGGATGTCGATGCCGAGATCGGTGCGGCGGAACACGATGCCGGTGCCGGCCTCGGCCGGACGCAGCGTGAGCGTCACGCGGCGCCCGCTGTGCAGACCGACGCCGACGCATCCAATCGCCGTCTTCAGCGTCTTGCGCCGTCTCCGATCGATCGGGAGGAAACCGTCCATGCTCGCCTTTGCGTCCCTGACCCCGTCCTGTGCCGCGACCGCACCAAGCGGCCTATCATCCAGACGTGTCCATCATCCCGCTTCGAAGCCCCGGCGATGCCGAGGTGGTCCGATCAGGAGAGACGCCAGACCCGGCGACCCAGGGGGTTAATGCCATTTCCCCCCTGGCGGCGCCATTCAAGCCTTGTTTCTCCATATTACGTCGCAAGCTACTGTAAAACAACGATTGGTGCGACGCGAGATCGCCCTAATTTCGCCCTATTTTGCCGCGTTTCGCCTCAGTTGCTCTGGCGCCGCAGGAAGGTCGGGATGTCGAGCCCCATCTCGTCCTGCTGCGTCGGCGGTGCCACCGGGCGGGCCGCGGGTTCCATGCGCGGCTGCTGCGCCGGCTGCATCTGCGGCTCCGGCACGTCGCGCCGCATCAGGCCGGTGGCGCGGCGGAACAGGTTGTTCAGCCCGCCCGTCGGCTGTGCCTGCGGCATCGGCGCCACGGGGCGCGTCCCTGCCGGCGCCCGCAGCCCGGGTTCTGCCTGGGGTGCCATGCTCACCGGGGCCTCGGCGCCCGGTGCGGCTTCCACCATCGGGGCCGCGGTGGCCGGCGCCTGCTGCATCGGCTGCGGCGCGGCGTAGGTCTGCGCCGGGCGCATCGCACCAGGATGCTGCGGCTGCTGATGCTGCGGCTGCTGGGGCTGCGGCTGGGCCGCCACGCGCGGCGTGAAGCCGGCCGGCGCGCGCATCGCGGGCTGCGGCGCCTGCGGCTGCCCATGCTGCGCCACCTGCTGGCTGCTCACCGCCTGCAGGCTGCCGCCGCCACCCACTGCGACCAGCTTCGGCCGCTCCGCCTCCCGCGCCTCGCGCGCATCGATGCCAGTGGCAACGACGGAGACGCGGATGCGGCCGTTCATCGATTCATCGACCGAGGAGCCGAAGATCACATTGGCTTCCTCGTCCACTTCCTTGCGAATGCGGTTGGCCGCCTCGTCCACCTCGAACAGCGTCATGTCGAGGCCGCCGGTGATGTTGATCAGCACGCCGCGCGCACCGTGCATGGAGGTATCCTCCAGCAGCGGATTGCTGATGGCTTCCTCGGAGGCCTTCACCGCGCGGCCTTCGCCCTCGGCCTCGCCGGTGCCCATCATCGCCTTGCCCATCTCCGCCATCACGGTGCGGATATCGGCGAAGTCGAGGTTCACCAGGCCCGGGTTCACCATCAGGTCCGTCACGCCGCGCACGCCCATGTACAGGACGTTGTCGGCCATGCGGAACGCCTCGGCGAAGGTCGTGCGCTCATTCGCCAGGCGGAACAGGTTCTGGTTCGGGATCACGATCAGCGTATCGACGAACTGCTGCAATTCCTCGATGCCGGCATCGGCCGCCTTGCGGCGCTTCGGCCCCTCGAAGTCGAAGGGCTTGGTCACCACGCCGACCGTCAGGATGCCGCGCTCACGCGCCATGCGGGCAATCACCGGGGCCGCCCCGGTGCCGGTGCCGCCGCCCATGCCGGCGGTCACGAACACCATGTGGCTGCCTTCCAGGTGGCGCGCCAGCTCGGTCTCCGCTTCCTCCGCCGCACCACGGCCGATCTCGGGCTTCGCACCGGCGCCCAGGCCCTGGGTCAGGTAGGAGCCGAGCTGCACGCGGCGATCCGCCTTGCTGTGCTGCAGCGATTGCGCATCCGTGTTGGCGACCAGGAACTCCACGCCTTCCAGCCCCATGGTGACCATGTTGTTCACCGCATTGGTGCCGCCGCCACCGACGCCGACCACCGTGATGCGCGGGCTGAAATCGGTGTGCTGCTGGTTCGGGATCGTCAGGTTTAGGGTCATGAACGGGGCCTTTCCTGGAAGCTCAGCCTTGCAGGCCGTAAGGGAGGGGTTTGGGTGGAAGCGGGGCGCATCAGACGCGCACCCGTAGCCATTCGATGAAGCGGCGCAGCCGGCCGCCATGCCGATCCGCGCCGGGAATGATGTCGATCAGCGGCCGGCCTTCGCCGGCGCCCCAGGCGAGCAGCCCGATCGCGGCGGCGAAGGGTGGGCCGCCAGCGGTGTCCGGCAGGCCGCGCACGCTGCGCGGGCGACCGATCCGCACCTGGCGATCCAGGACGCGGGCGGCCAGTTCGCGCGCGCCGATCAGCTGGCTGGCGCCGCCGGTCAGCACCACGCGGGTGCCGGCCTCCTTGGCGACGCCCGCGGCTTCCAGCCGCTCGCGCACGAATTCGAAGGTCTCCTCCAGCCGCGGCCGGATGATGTTGACGATCATCGCCCGCGGCACGCGCGCGATGTGGTCCTCATCCTCGCCGACCAGCGGCACGGGCAGCATCTCGCGCTCGTCATCCGCCGCGCCCATGGCGCCGCCATGCAGCGTCTTCAGCCGCTCCGCATGGTTGATCGGCGTGGACAGCACGCGCGCCAAGTCGTTCGTCACCTGCCAGCCGCCGACCGGGATCTGCGCGGTGTGGATGAGATGCCCTTCGCTGAACACGGCGAGCGAGGTGGTGCCGCCGCCCATGTCGATGACGGTGGCGCCGATGCGCTTCTCGTCCTCCACCAGCGTGGCCAGCCCGGCGGCGAGGGGGGAGGAGACCAGCTCCTGCACCTCCAGGTCGCAGCGCGCCAGGCAGGCACCCAGGTTCCGCAGCGCGGCCTGCGAGGCATCGACCAGATGCACGCGCGCGCCCAGCGTGTCGCAGACCATGCCGCGCGGGTCCTCGACACCGGGCGTCGCATCGACGGTGAAGGAAACCGGCGCGCCATGCACCGTCTCCCGCCCATCCTCCGTGCCGCGGCGGCGGCCTTCGGTGAGGATGGCGCGCAGATCCTGCTCCGTCACCGCGCGGCCGCCGATCGGCCATTGCACATGCAGCAGCCGCGAATCGGGCTGGCCGCAGGACAGGTTGACGATGGCGCCGGAGAGCTGCGTGTCCGCCATTTCCTCGGCCTGGCCGACGGCGGCACGGATGGCCCGCTCCGCCTCCTCCAGATCGATGATCGAGCCGCCCTTCACGCCGCGCCCACGCTGCCAACCGAAGCCGAGCACGCGGGGTTCGCCGTCGCCCTCGATGCGCGCGATCAGGCAGACCACCTTGGTGGTGCCGATATCGAGCACGCCGAAGACGCCGCTGCGCGCGCCGCGACGGCGGCGCTCGCCGGGCGGATCCACGCCGACAGGCAGGCGGGACAGCGCATTCATGCGTGGGGAACCTGGAATGCGTTCATCCGCGCGTGCTCCGGTTCGCGTTGCGGCGGGCGGGCGTGGCGGGCTGTTCCGCCACCGGCTGCTGCCGCACCACCAGGCGATCCGGCAGTCGCATGTCCACGGCGACCAGCGGCCGGTCGAGCAGCGCGTTGCGCGACTGCAGTTCCGAAAGACGGTTCAGCGCCGGCGCCTCATGCCCCTCCGGCAGCAGCACATCCGTGCCGCTGTGCAGGCGCAGGTTCCAGCGGCGCTCGCCGACGCGCACCAGCGCCTGGGTGCGGGCCAGGATGTTGCGATGCGCCAGCAGCAAATCGTACAGCGCCGCCGCGTGCTTCTCGGCGCCCGCGCCGACCACCAGCGGCAGCGGGCCGAAGGCGTCCAGCGTCTCCGTCTCCACCACCAGCCCCTCGCGGTCGATCACCGCGAAGCGGCCCTGGTGCTGCCAGATGGCGAAGGGCGCGCGTTCCGTCAGCCGTACCAGGATGGTGCCGGGCAGGCGGCGCTCGACATGCGCGGATTCGACCCAGGCGATGGTCTCCAGCCGCTCCCGCGCCTCATTCGGCGAGAAGCCGAGCATCGGGTCGCCGAGTTCGGCGCCGATGGCTGCGCGGATCAGGTCGGGCGGCGTGTTCTCGCGCCCCTCCACCACCACTTCCACCACTTCCAACCCGGCGGAGAGGCCGAGCTCCGCCGCATTCTCCACCACGGAGCGCACGCGCCCCGCCGGGTCCACGGCATAGATCGCATAGCCGCCGGCACCGAGCAGCCCGCAGCCGATCAGCCACAGCGCCGCCGGCCGCATCAGGCCACGCCGCCGCTTCAGCCACAGCCGCAGGCGGCTTGGCCGGTCCGGATCCTTGCGCGCCGGGCGCTGCGCCGTCCGCACCGGGGCGCGGCGCGGGGCCATCGGTTCACGGGCCATGACGCGCCTCCCGTACCATCCAGGCGCAGAGTTCCGGGAAGCCGATGCCGAGATGCGCCGCCTGCTCCGGCACCAGCGAGGTGCGCGTCATGCCGGGCTGCGTGTTCACCTCCAGCAGCACCAGCCGCCCCGGTTCGCCGGCGGTGTCGTCGTAGCGCAGATCGGCGCGGGACACGCCGCGGCAGCCGAGCGCCTGGTGCGCGCGCAGCGCGATCTCCATGGCCCGCGCACGGGTTTCGGGATGCACCGGCGCGGGCAGGGTGTGGCGGCTGCCGCCATCGGCATACTTCGCCTCGTAGTCGTAGAAGACGTGGCCGGTGTCGATCTCCGTCACTTCCAGCGCGCGGTCGCCCATCACGGCGACGGTCAGTTCGCGACCGGGGATGAAGGCCTCGGCCATGATGCGCTTGTCGTAGCGCCAAGCCCGCGCCACCTCCGCCCGCCGGTTGTTGCCTTCACGAAAGATCTCGACGCCGACGGAGGAGCCTTCGTTCACCGGCTTGACCACATAGGGCAGCGGCAGCGGGTCCTCCGCCTCCAGCTCCTCCGGCGTCACCAGGCGGCTTTCCGCCACCGGCAGGCCGGCTGCCAGGAACACTGCCTTGGCCGCCGACTTGTCCATGGCGACGGCGGAAGCGCGCACGCCGGAATGGGTGTAGGGCAGGCCCATCCAGTCCAGCACGCCCTGGATGCAGCCATCCTCGCCGTAGCGGCCATGCAGTGCGTTGAACACCACATCGGGCTTGGCGGATTGCAGCGCGCCGATGACGGAGCCGAGGTCGCCGCCGACCTCGATCGGCGTCACCTCGAACCCTGCGACGCGCAGCGCCGCCACCACCTGCTGGCCTGTGGCGAGGCTGACCTCGCGTTCCGCGGAGACGCCGCCGAACAGCACGGATACATGCATCACGCCGTCACCTCGCCGATGCGCTTGATTTCCCATTCCAGGCCGATGCCGGATTGCGCCAGCACCCGCGCCCGAACCTCCTCGCCCAGCCCCTCCAGATCGGCCGCCGTGGCGCCGCCGGTGTTGAGCAGGAAATTCGCGTGCAGTTCCGAGACCTGCGCGCCGCCGCGCGCCAGCCCACGGCAGCCCGCCGCATCGACCAGCGCCCAGGCCTTCTGGCCCGGCGGGTTCTTGAAGGTGGAGCCGCCGGTGCGTGCGCGGACCGGCTGTGTCGCTTCGCGCGCCGCGCGGATTCTCGCCATCTCCGCCGCGATTGCCGCAGTGTCGCCCGGCTGCGCATGAAAGCGCGCGCGCACCACCACGCCGCGCGCCGGCAGCGTGGCGCGGCGATAGGCGAAGTGCAGGTCGCCCGCGCTCAGCCGCAGCAGGCCGGCGGGGGTCGCCACCTCTGCCCAATCCAGCGTATCCACCACCTCGCGCCCATAGGCGCCGGCATTCATCGCCACCGCGCCGCCGATGCTGCCCGGAATGCCGGAGAGGAATTCCAGCCCGGCGAGGCCCACCGCGGCGGCGTGTTCCGCGACCACGGCATCCAGCGCCGCGGCACCGGCGATGATCCCATCCGCCTCGACCAGCACCTCGCCAAAGCCGCGCCCGGCCAGCCGCAGCACCGCGCCCCGCACGCCGCCATCGCGGATGATGAGGTTCGACGCTGCGCCCACCACCGTCAGCGGCACCGCATCCGGCAGGTCGCGCAGCAGCAGCAGCAGGCCATCGGCATCCGTCGGCCGCACCAGCCATTCCGCCGGACCGCCGACGCGGAACCACGTGAAGGGCGCGAGCGGCGCGTCCGGCGTCACGCGCCCGCGCAGCGGCGGCAGGGTGGCGTGCAGGGCCATGTCGCGCGGCGCCGTCACTTCTGCCCACCGGCCAGCCGCGGCCGAGTGCGCGACTGCAGGGCCAGCAGCTGCTCCGGCAGCGCATGCGCCCAGGTGGTGATGGTGCCGGCGCCGAGGCAGACGACATAGTCGCCCGACTTGGCGATGGCGTTGACCATCTCCGCCAGGCTGTCCGGCCCGGGCAGCGGCACCACGCTGCGATGCCCGCGCGCACGCAGGCCTTCGACCAGCGCATCCCGATCATAGCCCGGCATCGGCTGCTCGCCCGCCGCATAGACGTCCGCGACGATCACAGTCCCGGCGTCATTCATGCACGTACAAAAATCCTCGAACAGCGAGGCGAGGCGCGAATAGCGATGCGGCTGCACCACCGCGACCACATCGCGCGCCCCCGCCTGCCGTGCCGCCTTCAGCACTGCAGCGATCTCCACCGGATGGTGGCCGTAATCGTCGATCACGGTGATGCCGCCGGCATCGCCGGTGCGGGTGAAGCGGCGCTTGACGCCCTTGAAGCCCATCAGCGCGGTGCGGATGGTCGCCTCGTCGATGTCCATCTCCAACCCGATGGCGATGGCGGCCAGCGAATTCTGCACGTTGTGGCTGCCCAGCATCGGCAGGCGCATCGGCTTCAACGTGCGGCTGCGGCCCGTCGCGCGGTCCCGCACCGCAACCTCGAAGGTGGCGCCCATGCGGTCCGTGATCATCTTCTCCGCCCGCACATCGGCCTGCGGCGAGAAGCCGTAGGTGATGATGCGGCGATCCGACAGGCGCGGGATCATCGCCTGCACCTCATGGTGGTCCGCGCAGAGCACCGCGAAGCCGTAGAACGGGATATTGCCGACGAACTGGGCGTAGCCCTCCTTCATCGCCTCCGCCGTGCCCCAATGGTCCAGGTGTTCCGGGTCCATGTTGGTGACCACGGCGCAGACGGCGGGCAGCTTCAGGAAGGACCCGTCGCTCTCATCCGCCTCCACCACCATCCAATCGCCGGAACCGAGGCGGGCATTGGTGCCATAGGCGTTGATGATGCCGCCATTGATGACGGTGGGGTCGAGCTTCGCCGCTTCCAGAACGCAGGCGACCAGGCTGGTGGTGGTGGTCTTGCCATGGGTGCCGCCGATGGCGACGGCCCATTTCAGCCGCATCAGCTCCGCCAGCATTTCCGCGCGGCGGACCACCGGCACCAGCCGCGCCCGCGCGGCCTGCACTTCCGGATTGTCCTTCTTCACCGCGGTCGAGGTGACGACAACCTGCGCGGAGCCGAGATTGGCCGCGTCATGGCCGACCATCACCGGAATGCCGCTCTCGCGCAGGCGGGTGACGTTGTAGCCCTCCGCGATGTCGCTGCCCTGCACGGAATAGCCGAGATTGTGCAGCACCTCGGCGATGCCGGACATGCCGATGCCGCCGATGCCGACAAAGTGGATGGGCCCGATGGAGAGGGGCAGGGCGCGCATCAGCGGGACTCCAGCATCGCGACACCGCGATAGGTCAATTTCTGCACAAGGTCGGCCAGCCGCCGCGCCGCATCGGGGCGCGCCAGCGTGGCGGCTGCCGTGGCGGCACGGGCCAGCACGGCGGGGGTGGTGAACATCGCCTGCATCTGCCGGGCCAGCGCTTCCGGCGTGAAGGCCGGCTGCTTCATGATCCAGGCCGCGCCGGCGCCTTCCAGCAGCCGCGCATTGGCACTTTGGTGGTCGTCGATGGCATGCGGCAGCGGCACCAGCACGGAAGGCCGCCCGGCGCAGGCCAGCTCCGCCACGGTGGAGGCACCGGCCCGCGCCACCACCAGATGCGCCATGGCCAGCCGCACCGCGATGTCACCGAAGAAGGGCGACAGGTCCGCCGGCACGCCCGCCTCGCGATACGCTGCCTCGACCCGCGGCAGATCTTCCGCCCGCGTCTGCTGCGTCACCACCAGCCGCTGCCGCAGGCCTTCCGGCAGCAGCGCCACCGCGCCCGGCACCACATCGGCGAAGATGCGCGCGCCCAGGCTGCCGCCCAGCACCAGCAGGCGGATCGCGCCATCCTCGCCCGGCGCGGAGAAGTCCTGGCCGGCGAGCGCCGCCAGCGCCGGCCGCACCGGGTTGCCCACCACCTCGACATGGGCGGAGGACGGCACCCGCGCGGTGTCGACGGCCGATAGCGCCAGCAGGTCGGCGCCCGGCGCCAGCAGCCGGTTGGCGCGGCCGAGCACGCCGTTCTGTTCATGCAGCGCCGTCGCCGGCCGCGTCGCGCGCGGCAGGGTACGGGCCGCGATCAGCGGGGGCACGGAGGGATAGCCGCCGAAGCCGACCACCGCCGCCGCATCCAGCCGTACCAGGATGCGCCGCGCCTCGATGGTGCCGGCGGCCAGCGCCAACGCGCCCATCGCGGCACCACGCAGGCCGCGTCCGGCCAGCCCCGAGCCCTTCAGCACGAAGCGCTCGGCATTGCCGAAGGCGGGGCTTTCATAGGCGGCGCTGCGCGCATCCGTCATCAGCGCGATGCGTTCGCCGCGCGCGACCAGCTCCGCCGCCAGCGCTTCCGCCGGAAACAGGTGGCCGCCGGTGCCGCCGGCGGCGATGACGATGGGGCGCACCATGGGGCCTCTCATCGATCGTCCTCGGTCCGGGACAGGCGGCGGCGCGTCAGCGCCAGCAGCATTCCCATCCCGAGGGCGATGGCGACCACGGAGGACCCGCCATAGGACACGAAGGGCAGCGTCATCCCCTTGGTCGGGATCAGGTGCAGGGTGGAGGCCATGTTGATGAAGCTCTGCAGCCCGAACTGCGTCAGCAGCCCGGCGCAGGCCAGCACCACGAACAGGTCGCTCTCGCCCAGCAGCCGCACCAGCCCGCGCACCACGACGAAGGCGAACAGCGCCAGGATCACCAGGCACACCACCAGGCCGAATTCTTCCCCGGCCACCGCGAAGACGAAGTCGGCATGCGCGTCGGGAAGCACGTTCTTGATGCGGCCCTCGCCGGGGCCTCGGCCCAGCAGGCCGCCATTGCCGAAGGCCTCCAGCGCCACTTCGGCCTGGTAGTTGTCGGCGTTGGGGTCGAGGAAGCGCTGCACGCGGGACTGCACGTGCGGGAACAGGAAGTAGGCGCCGAACGCGGCCGCCACGCCACCGACGCCCGCCACGACGACGACCAGCATGTTCAGCCCGGCGACGAAGAACTGCGCGAAGAACACCGCCGTCACCACCAGCAGCATGCCGATATCCGGCTGCCGCTGCAGCAGCGCCGCGCTGACGATGAACAGCAGCACCGCGAGTGCCGTGGCGCCATGGCGCCGGTTCAGCTTGCCTTCCGCGATCAGCCAGGCGGCAACCACCGCGAAGCAGGGCTTGAGGAATTCGGATGGCTGCAGCGAACCGATGCCGGGCAGCGCGATCCAGCGCCGGGCGCCCTTGATCTCCGCCCCCACCACCAGCGTCGCCGCCACCAGCAGCAGCGAACTGGCAAGGCCGAACCAGGCCAGCATCCGCACCTGCTTCACCGTCAGCATGGAGACCAGCACCATCACGCTGGCGGCCAGCGCCAGGTAGGCGATCTGCCGGATGAAGAACATGTTGCGCGACGCGGCGCCGATGCGCTCCGCCACCGCGGGGCTCGCCGCCAGCATCATGACGTAGCCGAAGCCGATCAGCGTCAGCAGCGCCGCCAGCGTCCAGCGATCGACCGTCCACCACCAGCGGCCGACCGTCGAGGTATCGGCGCGAGAGACCTGGATCATGCCGCCCTCCCTTGATCCGCGGCGCGCATCGCCTGCACCAGCGTGCGGAAGCGGTCGCCGCGCGCATCGAAACCCGTGAACTGGTCCCAGGACGCCGCGGCCGGGGACAGCAGCACCACCGCCGTGCCCGTTGCCCGCGCGGCGGCGGTGGCGGCCGGCAGCGCTGCCTCCAGCGTGCCCGCCACCTCATGCGCCACGCCATGGGCGGCGAGCGTCGCGGCGAAGGCCGGGCCGTCGCGGCCGATCAGGATGGCATGCGCGATGTGCGGGAAATGCGGCACCAGGCTCTCGATGCCGCCTTCCTTGCCGGTGCCGCCGGCGATCCAGATGACGCGGTCGTACGAGGCCAGCGCGCGCGCCGCGCTTTCGGCGTTGGTCGCCTTGCTGTCATTGACGAAGCGCAGCCCGCCGATCTCGCCCACCTGCTCCTGCCGGTGCGGCAGGCCGCCGAAGCTGTGCAGGCCGCGCGCCACATCCGCACGCTCAAGGCCGAGTGCCAGCGCTACCGCCGCGGCGGCGGCGGCGTTCTGCGCGTTGTGCACGCCGGGCAGGGCAGGGGCCTCGCGCAGATCGGCGATTTCGCCATCCGCGTCGCGCAGGCTGCGACCTTCTGCCCAGATGCCGTCCTTCACCGCGTGGTAACCCGAGATCGGGATCATCCGGGCGGCCAATCCGGCGCCCATTCCCGGGGACAAATCATCGTCCTGACCGAGCACGGCGAAGTCCTCACGGCCCTGCCGCGCGAAGATATTCATCTTCGCAGCAGCATAGCCGGCCATGCTGCCATGACGGTCGAGGTGATCGGGGCTCAGGTTCAACATCACACCCACCTTGAAGCCGACGGACGCGATTCGCTCCAAGCTGTAGCTCGACATTTCGAGGGTGTAGAACCCTTCCGACCCCAACATGTTGAGTCCGAGGGCTGCCGGCCCGAGATTCCCCCCGACCTCGGAAATCCGTCCCGCACCCACCAGGATATGGTGCAGCAGGGCGGTGGTGGTGGACTTGCCGTTGGTGCCGGTGATGCCGAGGAAACCGGCCTGGCTGCCGCTGGCGCGCACCGCGCGGAACAGGAACTCCACGTCGCACAGGATCGGCACGCCCGCCGCCCGCGCCGCATCCGCCGCCGGGTGCGGCCGGGGCAGGGTGTGCGGGATGCCGGGCGACAGCAGCAGCGCATCGGCCGTGAAGCGGCCCTCAGACGGATCGCGCAGCACGAAGCCCGCCGCTTCCGCCGCCGCGCGCGCCGCGGCGCCATCGTCCCAGCAGATCACCTCCGCGCCCCATTCGGCCAGCCGCGCCGCCGCCGGCAAGCCGGCGCGGCCGAGCCCGACCACGGCGATGCGTTGGCCCGAAAAGGGCGTGAAGGCGCTCATCGCAGCTTCAGCGTCGAAAGGCCGATCAGGCCGAGGATCATCGCAATGATCCAGAAGCGGATCACGATGGTCGGTTCGGCCCAGCCCTTCTTCTCGAAATGATGGTGCAGCGGCGCCATCAGGAAGACGCGCTGGCCGGTGCGCTTGAACCAGAACACCTGGATGATGACGGACAGCGTCTCCACCACGAACAGCCCGCCGACGATCGCCAGCACGATCTCATGCTTCGTCGCCACCGCCACCGCGCCCAGCGCGCCGCCAAGCGCCAGCGAACCGGTATCGCCCATGAATACCGCGGCCGGCGGCGCGTTGAACCACAGGAAGCCGAGGCTGGCGCCGATCAGCGCGGAGCAGAACACCGCCAGTTCGCCCGAACCCGCCACGGCATGCAGCTGCAGATGGTCCGCGAAGATGCGGTTGCCGACGAGATATGCGATCAGCGCGAAGACGCCGGCCGCGATCATCACCGGAACGATGGCAAGCCCGTCCAGCCCATCCGTCAGGTTCACGGCGTTGGAGGCGCCCATCATCACCAGCATCGCCAGGATCGGGAAGGCGAAGCCGAGCGGGATCAGCAATTCCTTGAACACCGGCAGCGCCAGCTTGTCGGCCAGCGCCTCCGGCATCAGGAAGGTGAGCCAGACGGCCGCGAGAAGCCCGATCACCGCCTGCGCGATCAGCTTCTGCTTGCCGGAGACGCCCTTGGTATTGCGCTTGGTCACCTTCAGCCAGTCATCGGCGAAGCCCAGCGCGCCATAGCCCAGCGTCACCATCAGCACGCACCAGACGAAGCCGTTGCGCAGGTCTGCCCACAGCAAGGTGGATCCAGTGAGGGCAAGCAGGATCAGCATGCCGCCCATGGTGGGCGTGCCCTTCTTGGTCAGCAGGTGGCTGGCCGGCCCGTCCTCGCGGATCGGCTGGCCGCCATTCTGCTTTGCGCGCAGCCAGCGGATCAGCATCGGGCCGAAGAACAGCGCGATGATCAGCGCCGTGATGCAGGCGGCGCCGGCGCGGAAGGTGACGTAGCGCACCACGTTGAACAGCGCGAAATTGTCCGACAGCGGCGCGAGGAGATGGAAGATCATGGAGTCGGGCTTTCGCACAGCGCCTGCACCACGGTCTTCATACCCGTCGCGAGACTGCCTTTGACAAGAACGGCATCGCCATCGCGCAGCGCGGCGGCAACCAGGGGCGCCAGTTCGGCGGAACTTTCCGCCCAGGCGCCGATGCGTGCGGCGGGCAGCGCCGCCAGCGCGTGGCGCATCAGCGGGCCGCAGGCAAAGACCAGATCGGCGGCATCCGCGACATGCGGCGCCAGCGCCGCATGTTCGTCGCGGGCGAAATCGCCGAGCTCGCCCATCTGCCCGAGCACCGCCACCCGCCGCCGCGCCGGCAGCAGCTTCAGCAGCGCCAGCGCGGCGCGCATCGAGGGCGGCTGGCCGTTATAGGCCTCGTCCAGCAGGGTCGCGTGCCCGCCATCCGGCGTGGCGATGGCGCGGCGGTCGCCACGCCCCTGCAGCGCGCGGAAACCGGCCAGCGCGCCGGCCAGCGGCGCCACATCCAGCCCCAGTGCCGCCACCGCCGCCAGCGCGGCCAGCGCGTTGCGCGCCATGTGCAGGCCGGGCGTGCCAAGCCGGAAATCCACCCGCGCGCCGAGGATCTCGGCCCGCAGATCGCTGCCTTCCGCATCGGCCCGCACCTCGATGGCACGCGCATCGCCGCCCTCGCCGAAGGTCACCACCCGCGCGCCGCCGGCGGCTTCGCGCAGCAGCGGCAGGAACTCGCTTTCCGCCGGCAGCACCGCCACGCCACCCGGCAGCAGGCCGGACAGGATTGCAGCCTTCTCCCGCGCGATCGCCTCAAGGCTGCCCATATGGCCGAGATGCGCCGCCGCGATGGTGGTGATGACGGCGACATGCGGCCGCGCCAGCGCGGCCAGCGGCGCGATCTCGCCCGGATGATTCATGCCCATCTCGATGATGGCGAATTCGCTGTCGCGCGGCATGCGGGCGAGCGTCAGCGGCACGCCCCAGTGGTTGTTGTAGCTGGCCACCGCAGCATGGGTCGTGCCCGCCACGGACAGAAGGGCGCGCAGCATCTCCTTCGTCGTGGTCTTGCCGACGCTGCCGGTCACGCCCACCACGCGGGCGCCGCTGCGGGATCGCGCGGCGGCACCCAGCGCGCGCAGGCCCGCCAGCGTGTCGCGCACCAGCAGCAAGGGCGCATCCGGCGCCACGCCGTCCGGCACATGGTCCACCAGCGCCGCCGCGGCGCCGCGCGCCAGCGCATCCGCCACGAAGCCGTGCCCGTCCCGCACATCGCGCAGCGCCACGAACAGCTCGCCCGGCGCCACGCTGCGGCTGTCGATGGACACGCCGGTGATGGTGACCTCCGCCGCCAGCGTCCCCTCGGTCGCGTCGCGCAGCTCCTGGCTGGTCCACAGCACGCTCATGCCGCACCTGCCGCGGCGCGCACCACCGCAACATCGTCGAAGGGCAGTGTCTCACGCCCGATGGTCTGGCCGCTCTCATGCCCCTTGCCGGCCACCGCCAGCACATCGCCGGGGCCGAGCGCCGCCACGGCCCGCGCGATGGCGCCGGCCCGATCGCCCGCATCGATGCCGCCGGGGCAGGCGGCGAGCACGGCGGCGCGGATCAGTGCCGGGTCCTCGCTACGTGGGTTGTCATCGGTCACCCAGCAGAGATCCGCCTCCGCCGCACAGGCCTCGCCCATCAGCGGGCGCTTGCCAGGGTCGCGGTCGCCACCGGCGCCGAACAGCACATGCAGCCGCCCGCCCGGCGCGACATGCGCGCGCAGCGCGCGCAGCAGCCGCGCCAGCGCATCCGGCGTATGTGCGTAATCCACGTAGATGGCGGCGCCGTTCGGCAGCCGCGCCGCCAGTTCCATCCGCCCCCGCACGCCCTGCAACCGCGGCAGCAATTCGAAGGCGCGCTCCGGCGCCATGCCGGCGCCGATCGCCAGCGCCGCCGCCATCAGCACGTTGTCCGCCTGGAAGCGGCCGGGCAGCGACAGGCGCAGCCTTTCCCGCAGGCCGAAACCCTCGATGGTGAGGTCCTGCCCATCCGGCAGCGCGGCCTGGGCCACCAGGCGCAGCGTCTCGCCATTCTCGCCGACCGTCATCAGCCGCAGGCCACGCGCGGCGGCGATGGATTGCAGGGCGGCGCGGGTTGCGCCCTCCATCTCCGCATGCGCCACCGCACAGGCACCCGGCGGCAGCAGCGTGTCGAACAGGCGGAGCTTGGCGGCGCGGTAGGCCTCCATGTCGCCGTGATAGTCCAGGTGGTCGCGCGTCAGGTTGGTGAAGCCGGCAGCGGCCAGCCGCACGCCATCCAGCCGCCGCTGCTCCAGCCCATGCGAGGACGCTTCCAGCGCCGCGGCGCCGAAGCCGGCGCGGGCCAGCGCCGCCAGGGTACCATGCAGCGCCACCGGATCCGGCGTTGTCAGCGACGGGCCTTCGGGGAAACCTGCCGCGCGCAGCCCGAGCGTGCCGAGCGACGCGGCGCGCTGGCCATCCAGCGTCCAGAGCTGGCGCAGGAAATCCACGCTGCTGGTCTTGCCGTTGGTCCCGGTGACGGCGACCACGATCTCCGGCTGTCCGGCATGGAAGGCGGCGGCGAGCAGCGCCAACGCGCGGCGCGGATCGGCGGCCTGCAGCAGCGGGCGCGAAGCCACGCCCTCCGGCCATGCGGTGCCTTCCGGTGCCAGCACGGCTGCCGCGCCGCGCGCCACGGCATCGGCGATGAAGCGGCGGCCATCAGCCTGGCTGCCGGGCAGGGCGGCGAACAGGTCGCCGGAGGCGACCTTGCGGCTGTCCTCCGTCAGCCCGCCGATCGCGGGCAGCGCGCCGGACGGGACGGTGATCTCGGGCAGCGCGCGCAGCAATTCGTCCAGGCGGCGCGCGACGGGTGCGTCATCGCGGCGCAATGCTCGCCTCCCGCAACAAGGCGGGGCGCGGCTCGGCGCGGCCGGGGGCCCCGGCGGCACGGGTGGGCGGGGCGGCGCGCGGGCGGCCGGGCTGCATGGCGATGGCAAGGCCGGCCTGGATCTCCGCGATGCGGTCCGTCTCCGGCGCCAGGCCGAGGATGGGCGCAACGCGGCGCACGATCTCCCCGGCCGCGGGGGCGGCGACCCAGCCGGCGGTGGCGAAGCCGTGGCTGCGCGCATTCGGCTTCGGCTCGTCCACCATCACGTACAATGCGTAGCGCGGTGCCTGCATCGGGAAGGCGCCAACGAAGGCGGCGATGCGCTTGTTCCGGATGTAGCGGCCGCCGGGCCCGGTCTTCTCCGCCGTGCCGGTCTTGCCGCCGACGAAATAGCCAGGGACATCCGCGCTGCGGCCGGAGCCATCCGTCACCACCAGCCGCATCAGCCGGCGCATGGTGGCCGACGTGCCCTCGCTGATCACCCGCGTGCCCTCGGCCACGGTGCCCGGCGGCTGCGCCATCAGCGTCGGCTGCCGCAGCATGCCGCCATTGGCCACCGCGGTGACGCCGGTGATGACATGCAGCGGGGTGACGGAGATGCCGTGGCCGAAGCCGATGGTCAGGGTGTTGATGTCGCGCCAGGCATTGGCACGCGGGATCAGCGGCACCGCCGTTTCCGGCAGCTCGATCCCGATGCGGGACCCCATGCCCATCCGCACCATGAATTCGCGGTGCCGCTGCGGCCCAACTGCCGCCGCCATGTGCGCGGAGGCGAGGTTGGACGAATAGGCCAGGATTTCCGGCAAGGCGAGCCAGCGGTTCTTGCCGCGGTAGTCGTTGATGGTGAAGCGGCCATAGCGGATCGGGCGCGACGCGTCGTAGCCGCCCCAGATATTCACCGTGCCGAGTTCCAGCGCCATGGAGGCGGTGAGCAGCTTGAAGGTGGAGCCCGGCTCATACACGCCGACGGTGGCGCGGTTGAAGCGCGGGTTGTGGCCCTGCTCGTCGGCGCCCGGCGTCACCGCCTCGACCCGCGCCGGCTCGGCCAGGTCGAAATCGGGCAGCGAGACCATGCCGATCACCTCGGCGCTCTGCACATCCATCAGGATGCCGGCGCCGCCGATGCCGTTGTAGTCCGTGATCGCCTGCTGCACGGCGTCGCGCAGCGCGAGCTGCACGCGGACATCCAGCGACAGGCGCAGATCCTCGCCGCGCCGCAGCCGCAGGCGCTCATCGAAGTAGCGCTCGACCCCGGCCGTGCCGTTGCCATCGACATCGACGCCGCCGAGGATATGCGCGGCTGCGCGGCCCTGCGGGTAGATGCGGCGCTCGGCTTCCTCGAAATACAGGCCCGGAATGCCGAGCGAATTCACCGACTGCTGCTCGCGCGGCGTCAGCGCCCGGGCGAGGTAGGCGAATTGCCGTTCCCCGGTCAGCCTCGCGGCGACGCGTTCCTCATCCAGTTGCGGCAGCACGCGCACCAGCCGGCGGGCCACGCCGGCGGGGTCGGTGATCTCGCTCGGATTGGCGTAGAGCGCCGTGATCGGCAGCGTCACCGCCAGCAACTCGCCATTGCGGTCGGTGATGGCGGCTCGGCCGGGCAGGTGCTCCGCCGGCGGCGTGTTCTGCCGCACCATCGCGGCCAGCCGCTTCGGCTCCGCCGGGGAGATCAGCGTCGCATCGGCCAGCCGCGCCGCCACCGCCCCGAACAGCAGCGCGAAGCCGCCGGCGGCGATCAGCAGGCGCGATCGCGTGCGCTCCATCACCGCGCGGCGGACCAGCTCCGGCTGGCCGATCCGCACCAGGTCGGTGCGGCCGGCACCCATCACCGAATGGCCGATGGTGCGGCCGGCGGGCAGGGCGTTGGGGTTGGGGGCGTTCAGGGACATGTGCGGTTCAGCGCTGGCTGTTCAGCGTGGCCGCGGCGGCGGAGGAGAAGGGCACCGGCGGCGCCATCGGCCGGCCGAGGCCGAGCGACGACGCGCCACCGAGCGCGGAGACGTAGGTCGGCGTGGTCGGCGCGGCCTGGGTGGTGCGGATCGGCGGCGCGGTGCGCACCGGTGCGACATGGATGGCCGGGCGCACCGTCCGGGCCGGCGCGGCGGCACGCTCGGAGGGTGCGGCGGCGCGCGCCATGGAAGCGGAGGGTGCGGCATCGCGCAGCGGCGCGGCGCGGGCCGGAACGGGCGGCGCCACACGCGGCTGCACCGCGCGCTGCGCTGCCATGGTGGCGGCCAGCGCCTGCGGGGCGGGCGCTTCCTGGGCCTCGCGCACATCTTCCGTCGCGCGGGCCGTTGTGCTGGCGACGGGTACGCTGGAGGCGGGACGCGGCGCGGGGCGGGCAGCGGCGCGCGGCGCCGGTGCTGCAGGCGTGACCGGTACGGCAGCCGCGGCCGGTGCGGCAGCCGCGGCCGGCGCGGGAATCTGGGCCGCAGCCAGCATCACCGCAGCCTCCTGCGCCGGGCGTTCCGGCACGAACAGGTTCGGCGGGCCTGCAAAGGCCACGGCCTGCGGCAGGCGGCGCACCATGTCCGGCAGGCGGGTGAACTGCGCGGGCTGCATCGGCTCCAGCGGCAGATGGCGCTGCGCCACCTCGCGCAGCCGGCCCGGCTCGTTCAGCAGCGCCCATTCGGCGCGCAGGATCGAGGTGCGGTCGCGTGCCTGCTCGATCTGCCGCCAGACCTCGCGCAGCTCGCGGTCCTGCGTCGCGACCTGGTGCTTCACCTGGTACAGCCAGGCACCGGCACCGGCGAAGGCGCAGAAGCAGAGGATCGTGAAGGGCCGGATCATGGCGAGATTCCCTGGTTCATCGGCAGGCGGCGCTGCAGGCCACGCAGACGGGCGGAACGCGCGCGTGGGTTGGCATGCGTCTCCGCATCCCCCGGACGCAGCGCGCGGAAGGTCAGCAGGTCGAAATCGGGCGCCGGCGGCGGCAGCAGCGCGGCGGGGTCGTGGCGGGATGCGGTGCCGGCACGCCCGGCGGCGCCGACCATGGCGCGCTTGACGATGCGGTCCTCCAGCGAATGGAAGGACACCACCACCAGCCGCCCGCCCGGCGCCAGCAGCGACTGCGCCGCGGCCAGGCCACGCTCGATCTCGCCCAGCTCGTCATTCACCGCGATGCGTAGCGCCTGGAAGGACCGCGTCGCGCCATCGATGCCGGAAGGGTCGCGCGGCACCGCGCCGCGGACGATCTCCGCCAGCCGCGCGGTGGTGGTGATGGGGGCCACGGCGCGTTCGCGCAGGATGGCGCGTGCGACGCGGCGCGCATGCCGTTCCTCGCCGAGATCGGACAGGATCGTTACAAGTTCGCGCTCGCCGAGACTGTTGACCAGGTCCGCCGCCGTCGCCCCGTCCTGGCCCATCCGCATGTCGAGCGGCCCGTCATGACGGAAGGAGAAGCCGCGTTCCGGCTGGTCGATCTGGAAGGAGGAAACGCCGAGATCCATCACCACGCCGTCGAGCGCGTGGACGCCCTCCGCCGCCAGGCTGTCCAGCATGTCGCCAAAGCAGGACTGCACCAGATGCAACCGTCCCGGATACCGCGCCGCCAACGCGGCACCGCGCGCGATCGCATCGGGGTCGCGGTCCAGCGCCCACAATGTACAATCTGCAGCCGCCAGGATGGCGGCCGCGTAGCCGCCACCGCCGAACGTGGCGTCGAGGTAGATGGCGCCGTCGCGCGGCTGCAGTACTGCCAGAACTTCCTCCAGCATCACGGGGACATGCGTGCTCATGGCACGGCTTTCGGAGTCGTGTTGAGGCCTGATGCCGCAACGGTCAGGCGCAATTCGCGGGCGCGCTGCTTCGACTCGAGCACATGGGCGCGGCCAACCGCTTCATTCCAGATCTCGAAACGATTTCCCTTGCCCAGGAAGACCACCTGGTCGCCGAGGGTCAGCTCCTCGATCATTTCCTGCGGCAGCACCAGCCGGCCTTCGCCGTCCAGCTTCAGCATCTCACTGCCGGCGATGAGGGTGGCTTCCAGCAACTCGCGCTCCTCGGAAAAATGCGGCAGGGCCTCGATGCTGTCGACGATCTGCTGGAAAACCGGGCGCGAACGTGCCTCGATACAGGGATGCGTGTGGGAGATACGAAAGACGAGCTGGTTGGTCGCGGCAGCCTCCAGCTCTGCGCGGAAGGGCGCGGGCACGGAAATGCGGCCCTTGCGGTCCAGCTTTCCTGTATGCGTGCCCACGAATTGGGTCATCGCGCGATGCTGTTGCCCCCGATGAATTCCCCACTCAGCGGCCGGCGAGGCCCCCCGACCTCGCCGGCTCGCCCGACCATCCCTTGCAAGCCCAAAATGCCCCCCCGAGCAGGGCCCCGCATGGGATAACCAGGGAATATCCGGGATTTTCCGGGCAAGCAAGCTAAATCCCGGCGGGAGGCCGGTCTGTCCACAGCTAAAATCGCGTCTTAACAGTTGATTAGCGTCACGTTCTGAGGGGAGTGCAGAGAAAACTGCGCGTGATGACCCGCCGGTTCATGTATTCGTGGTTTGTTCTTGTTCCAGAGCAAGCTAAACCGTGCCGCAGCAGGAAGGTGGTGCCGGGTGGCCTGTAAGCCGGGTTCTGTCCATGCCTTGAAGCACTGGGCCTCGCGGCACTGGACGACCATTCCTCTGGAGCCTGCGTTGCCGCAGGCTTCTCGCGGCCAACCCGGGCGACGGGGCGAGAATGCCCCCGCGTCCATCCGGCCCGAAGGTCGAATCACGCCGGCCGCCCCTATTCGGCCTTGCTCCCGGTGGGGTTTGCCGTGCCTCCCACGTTGCCGTGGGAGCGGTGCGCTCTTACCGCACCCTTTCACCCTTACCGCGGGACGAACCCTTGCGGGCGCATGCCGAGGCGGTTTGCTTTCTGTGGCACTTTCCCTGGGGTTTGACCCCCGCCGGTCGTTGACCGGCACCGTATTCCCGTGGAGCCCGGACTTTCCTCCAGCAATGGATCGCTCCACCACCAGCGGTCGCCCAGCCACCCGGCACCGCGCGTCACATCGCGCGTGCGCGCCGCCGGGTCAATCGGTGATCACGCGCAAATCGGGCCAGCGCTGCAGCCAGCCCTTGGCGGCCATGCGCGCGCGCAGCACGGCGGGGTCGCCCCGCGGTGGCGACCGCAGCACCAGTCCGAGCAGATCAGCCACGCCATGCGGCGCCAGGATCTCGATGCCGCCCGTCGCGCAGCGCGCCGCGACGGCGGTTGCGGTTTCCGGCCAGCGGGCGAGTGCGGCGGCGAGGTCGGGGTAGGGTGCATGGCCATGCCGGGCCGCCATCCGCGCCTGGTTCTTCACCGACCAGCGCAGGCCGGGACGGGCGGCGCGCAAGGCGGCCTCGAAAACCGCATCGGCGGAGGCGTGGTCCAGATGCACCACGTCCAGGTCGTCCAGCGCCGTCACCTCGGGCGCGCGGCCACACAGCATGTCCCACACCGTATTCCGCACGAAGCCGGCGCCGAGCCAGCCGCCACGCGGACCGGCGAGCGCCAGCGCCTGCAAGGCATCGCGATGACCCGGGCTGGCCGCCAGCATCGCGGCGACCCGCGCGGCGGTCATGCCCCGGTCCTCAATCCCGGGTCGAGGTCACCGCCGCGGCCACCGCGGCCAGCCGCGCCAGCGTCTCCGCATCCGCCTGCCCATCGATGCGCGTGGGGCGCCAGCGGCGCTGGAAGGCGCGCAGCAGCACCGGCAGGGGCAGGTCCGCGCGGTAGCCGATGCGGGCGAGCAGCGTCGGCGCATCCGCATCCGGCACCGCCCCACCCTCGGGCCACAGGCCGACGCCATTGGCGGCGAGGCCCCGCCAGTCGAACAACTCGCCCGGATCGTCCTTGCGGTCCGGCGCGATGTCGGAATGCGCCACCACGTCGCGCGGCGCGATGGCGTGGCGCGACAGGATCTCGAGGCACAGGTCGCAGACCGCGGCCATCTGCAGGGCAGGGAAGGGGCGGTAGCCGAATTCATGGCCGGGATTGACGATCTCGATGCCGATCGAGCGTCCGTTCAGCAGGTCCTGCCCGCGCCAGTGGGAGATGCCGGCATGCCAGGCGCGGCGATCCTCCGGCACCAGCCGGAACACCGCGCCATCCTCCTCCACCACATAGTGGCTGGAAACGCGGGAGGCCGGGTCGCGCAGCCGCGCGATCGCCTCCGCGCCGCTGCGCATGCCGGTGTAATGCAGCACCAGCATGTCCACCGGCTGCGGGCGTTCATCCTGGTTCGGGCTGGGCAGGTCGCGGATGCGTATCAAAGGCCCCTCTGGCGCTTGATGCGGTCCCGATCCTCCGCGCGCGGCGCGGAGGTTCTGGCAAGGGCCTGCGACCGCTGGCGCAGCCTCACAGCCCGCGCTGCCGCTTGATGCGGTCCCGATCCTCCGCGCGTGGCGCGGAGGTTCTGGCAAGGGCCTGGGACCGCTGAAGCAGCCTCACAGCCCGCGCTGCCGCTTGATGCGGTCCCAGGCGGCGTTGATCTCTGCCACCTTGCGCGTCGCGCGGTCGACGAATTCCGCCGGCACGCCGCGCGCGGCCAGGCCGTCCGGGTGATTCTCCCGCATCAGCTTGCGCCAGGCGAGCCGCACTTCCTCATCCGTCGCGCTGGCCGGCAGGCCGAGCACGGAATAGGCGTCGATCTCCTCCACCCGCCGCTGCGCGGCACCGCCCTGTCCGGCCTGGCCGCCCTTGGCGCGGTCCCAGGCGGCCGCATCCAGGCCGAAGCGCTGGTGCACGCCCTGCAGCACGCGCAGTTCGCCCTTGGTCATCGGGCCATCGGCGCGGGCGATGTAGAACAGCGCGGCCAGCACATCCTCCAGCATCGCGCGGTTGTCGGCGAAGGCCTCGCCGAGCCGTTCGGCAAAAGGCTCCCAGCCGCCGGTGTCGCGGCGTGCCTCGTCGAACATCTGCGCCACTTCGCGCAGGTTTTCCGGCGGGATGCGGAACATCGCCTTGAAGGCGTCAATCTCCGACCGCTGCACGGGCCCATCCGCCTTGGCCAGCTTGGCCGAGAGCACGATGACGGAGATCGCGAACAGCGTTTCGCGATTGCCGAGCAGCGCGGCCAGATCCGCCGCGCCGGGCGCAACGCGCCCGCCCGGCCCCTGGTCCGCCGCATGGCCGAGGGCGGCGCCCATCACCGCGCCGAGTGGCCCGCCGGTGACGAAGCCAGCGACTCCGCCCAGCAATTTGCCCCAGATGCTCAAGCGTTCCTCACCCCTGTCCGCGCGGTGCTAGCACGGACCGGCGCCGGGCTACAGGGTGGCAGCGGCCCGCGCGGCCTGGTCGTAGAAGCCGGACAGGCCGCGCAGAAGTTCCGCAACCTGCGAAAGCTGGTCCTCCGCCGGGCCGGCGCCGCGCAGCGGGCGGGCGAGCAGCCGTTCGCGCACTTCGGCATAGGCGGCACAGAGCGCGGCGCCGGCCTCGGTGGCGGCCACCAGCTTTTCCTTGCCCGCGCGGCTGGTGGCGACCAGCCCGGCTTCATGCAGCTTGCGGATGGCGTAGCTGGCGATGTGCGTATCCTCGATGTCCAGCACCAGCAGGATATCCGCCAGGCGCTTCGGCCGGTCGCGGTGACGGACGGTGTGCAGGATGAGGATCTCGGTGGCCGACATGCCGGGCCGCCCGGCGGCGGCCATGCAGCGCACCATCCAGCGGTGGAAGCCGTGGCCGGCCAGGATCAGCCCGTACTCCACCTCCGACAGGGCAGGGGAGGCGCCTGCGGCGAGATGCGCCGAGGAGACCACGGGTTGGCCAGGCATCGAGATCTCCCTGTCGCTGCCGGAATACGTTGACGATTTGTTGGTAAATTGTCAATGAATGCGGAACGTCCGGGCAGCCTTGCACGATGCGGCGCCGGATGTGATCAGCGACCGACCGAAGGGGTGTGGGCATGAGCGGCTGGCAGTTCTGGATCGATCGTGGCGGCACCTTCACGGATATCGTGGCGCGCGACCCGCAGGGGCGCCTCACCACCAGCAAGCTGCTGTCGGAGAATCCCGGCCGCTACCGCGATGCCGCGGTGGCCGGCATCCGCGCCTGCCTCGGCCTTGCGCCCGATGCACCCATCCCGCCCGGCACCATCGAGGCGGTGAAGATGGGCACCACGGTCGCCACCAACGCGCTGCTGGAACGCAAGGGCGAACGGGTGCTGCTGCTGGTCAATCGCGGCTTCGCCGACATGACCCGCATCGGCAACCAGGCCCGCCCGCGGCTGTTCGACCTGCAGGTGAAGCTGCCCGAACTGCTGCAGGAAAGCGTCGCCGAGATCGGCGGCCGCATGGCGGTGGACGGCACCGAGATCGAGGCGCTGGACGAGGCTGCGGCGCGCTCCGCGCTGGCCGAGGCGCATGCGAAGGGCATCCGCGCCGTCGCCATCGCCTTCATGCATGCCTGGGCCTATCCGGCGCACGAGATCCGCATCGGCGAATTGGCGCGCGATGCGGGCTTCACCCAGATCAGCCTGAGCCACGAGGCCTCGCCCCTGCCGCGGATCGTGCCGCGGACCGATACCACGGTGGTGGATGCCTACCTCTCGCCGATCCTGCGCCGCTATGTGGAGCAGGTGGCCGGCGAACTCCCCGGTGTGAAGCTCTACTTCATGCAATCCTCCGGCGGGCTGGCCGAGGCGCGCAGCTTCCAGGGCAAGGATGCGATCCTCTCCGGCCCCGCCGGCGGCATCGTCGGCGCCGCGCGCACCGCCGCCATGGCGGGATTTGAAAAAATCATCGGCTTCGACATGGGCGGCACCAGCACCGATGTTGCGCTCTATGCCGGCGAGTTCGAGCGCGCCTTCGAGACGCAGGTTGCGGGCGTGCGGATGCGGGCGCCGATGATGGCGATCAACACCGTCGCCGCCGGCGGCGGTTCGATCCTGAAATTCGATGGCGCGCGTTTCCGCGTCGGCCCGGAAAGCGCGGGCGCGGTGCCCGGCCCGGCCTGCTACCGCCGCGGCGGCCCGCTAACCGTGACGGATGCGAATGTGATGGTCGGCAAGATCCAGCCGGCGCAGTTTCCCGCCATCTTCGGCCCCGATGGCAATCAGCCGCTGGATGCCGGGATCGTCCGCGCGAAGTTCACGGCCCTGGCGGCGGAGATTGAAGCCGCCACCGGCCAGCCCCAGGACCCGCAGGCGGTGGCGGAAGGTTTTCTCCGCGTCGCCGTCGCCAATATGGCCAATGCCATCAAGCAGGTCTCGATCCAGAAGGGCCACGACGTCACCCGCTACGCCCTGCAATGCTTTGGTGGCGCCGGCGGCCAGCATGCCTGCCTTGTGGCGGATGAGCTCGGCATGGAGACCGTGTTCCTGCACCCCTTCGCCGGCGTGCTCTCGGCGTACGGGATGGGCCTGGCCGACCAGAGCGCGATCCGCGAGGCGGCGGTCGAGGCGCCGCTGAGCCCGAAGGGCATGGACGACCTCGCCCAGCGCCTGGACGCGCTGGACCAGGCGGGGCGGGAGGAACTGGTGCGCCAGGGCGCCGCCGCCGCCGCGCTGCGCGCCGCCCGCCGGCTGCATCTGCGCTATGCCGGCACCGACAGCTTTCTGGCCGTGCCCTTCGGCACGCATGAGCAGGTTCTGGAAGCCTTCACCAACGCCCATCGCCAGCGCTTCGGCTTCGCCACGCCCGAGCGCCAGGTGGTGGTGGAAGCCTGCGTGGTGGAAGTGACCTCGCCCGGCGAGCAGGTGGACGAGGCCGCGCTGGCCGAACGCGCCGCCGGCAAGGCGCCGGACGCGCTGGCCGAGGTGCCGGTCTTCATGGCCGGTGCGGCGCACCAGGCCCCGGTGCTGGACCGCGAGGCGCTGCGCGCTGGCGACCGCATCGCCGGCCCGGCGCTGATCCGGGAGGCGATCGCCACCACGGTGGTGGAGCCCGGCTGGACCGCGGAGGTGACGGCGCGCAACCACATGATCCTGCGGCGGACGGAACAGCGGGAAGCGGCGCGCATCGCCGATGCCAGCCGGGTGGACCCGGTGATGCTGGAGCTGTTCAACAACCTGTTCATGTCCATCGCCGAACAGACCGGCGCCGTGCTGCAGAACACGTCGCTGTCGGTGAACATCAAGGAACGACTCGACTTCTCCTGCGCCATCTTCGACGAGACCGGACGCCTGGTGGCCAATGCGCCGCATGTGCCGGTGCATCTCGGCGCCATGGGCGAAAGCGTGCGCACCGTCATCCGGTCCCGGTCCGCCACGCTGCGGCCCGGCGATGTCGTGGCGCTTAACAACCCGTTCAACGGCGGTACCCATCTGCCCGATGTCACCGTCATCACCCCGGTGTTCGATGAGGCAGGGAAGGAGATCCTGTTCTTCGTCGGCTCCCGCGGCCACCACGCCGATATCGGCGGCCTCACCCCCGGCTCCACACCGCCGGGGTCGAAGACGCTGGAGGAGGAAGGCGTCGTCATCGACGATTTCCTGCTGGTCGCCGAGGGGCGGATGCGGGAGGCGGAGTTCCGCGCGCTGCTCGCCGGCGCCCGCTACCCGGCCCGCAGTCCCGACGTGAATGTGGCCGACATCACCGCGCAGGTCGCCGCCAACGAAAAGGGCGTGCAGGAACTGCGTCGCGCCGTGGCCGATTTCGGGCTGGAGACGGTGCGCGCCTATATGCGCCACGTGATGGACAATGCGGAGGAAGCGGTCCGCTCCGTGCTCGACCGGCTGGCCGATGGCAGCTTCGAGACAACCATCGACGACGGCACGCCGCTCAAGGTCGCGGTCCGCGTCAACCGCGCGACGCGCAGCGCGACCATCGATTTTAGCGGCACCGGGCCACAGCGGCCGGACAACTTCAACGCTCCCGCGGCGGTCTGCCGGGCGGTGGTGCTGTACTGCTTCCGCTGCCTGGTGGGGGAGGAGATCCCGCTCAACGATGGCTGCCTGGTGCCGCTCGAGATCATCGTGCCGGAGGGCAGCTTCCTCGCCCCGCGTGCCGGCGGCCCGGGCGGCGGCGCGGCGGTGGTGGCGGGCAATACGGAGGTCAGCCAGATGACCTGCAACGCCCTGCTGGCGGCGCTGGATGCCTGCGCCTCGGCCCAGGCCACCATGAACAACCTGCTTTTCGGCGATGCGGTTTACCAATACTACGAGACCGTATGCGGCGGCACCGGCGCCGGCCCCGGTTTCGCCGGAACCTCCGCCGTGCAGACGCATATGACCAACACGCGCATGACGGACCCTGAAGTGCTGGAACTCCGCTACCCCGTGCGGCTCGAGGAGTTCGCCATCCGGCGCGGGTCGGGCGGTGCCGGGCAATGGGCGGGTGGCGATGGCAGCCGCCGGCGCATCCGCTTCCTGCGGCCGATGGAGGCCGTCATCGTCGCATCCCGCCGCCGCGTTCCGCCGCATGGCCTGCATGGCGGCGCGGCCGGGGCGCCGGGGCGGCAATGGGTGGAACGCAGCGATGGCACGATCACGGAGATGGCCGGCTGCGACCGCGCCAGCCTGAACCCCGGCGACGTGCTGGGGCTGGAGACGCCGGGTGGCGGCGGCTGGGGCAGGACTCGGGGCGCGCCGGCCGCCTGATGACCGCCGGATCCGCCTCGCCATGAAGCGCCTTCTCGCCGCGCTGCTGCTGCTGTTCGGGCTGGTCGGCCTGGGCCTGTGGATCGGGCCGCGCTTCGTGGATTGGGAACCCTGGCGCGGCCGGCTGGCGGATCTCGCCTCCGCCCAGCTCGGCCGGCCGGTCACGCTGGAGGGCCCGGTGGAACTCGCCCTGCTGCCGCAGCCGGTGGTCCGCGTCGGCGGCGTCGCGGTGGGCGAGGCGGGAGAGGAATACAGCTTCACCGCCCGCCTGCTGCGGGTGCGGCTCGACCTCGGCGCGCTGATCGGCGGCCGCCTGGCACCGCGCGAGATCGCACTGGTCGGTGCGGATCTCACGCTGCCCTGGCCACCTGGCCCGCTGCTGTCGCTGCGCCCGCCTTCCTGGATCACCCAGCTCGACGCCAATCTGGAGGATGGCCGGGTACGCGTCGGTGATGCGGTGCTGGAGGGCGTCTCCGCCCGGCTGACCTCCGGCGGCCTGTCGCAATCGCTGGAGATGGCGGGCGCCTTCACCTGGAATGGCCGCGCCACGCGCTTCACCGCCTCGCTCGGCCGGCCGGGCTGGGACGGCATCGCGACCTTCGAGATGGCGGTGGTGCTGCCGGAAATCCTCGGCAATGCCCGCGGCGTGCTGATCCCCGGCACCGGCTTCGAGGGCAATGTGGAGGCCAGCGGCCCCGACCTTTCGGCCCTGCTGCCCAGCCCCGCCGGCCCGTTCCGCGCCGCCGGCCGGCTTTCCGCCTCCGCCGAGTTGATCGCGGCGGATGAACTGGCGATCGAGATCGCCGGCAATCCGGCGCGCGGCGCGGTGGCGCTGCGGCTGTCGCCGGCGCCGCGCCTGGATATCGCGCTGGTCGCCAGCCGGCTGGACCTGGATGGCTGGGTCGCCGCCTTGCGGGCGGGTGGCACGCGGTCCTGGCCGATCTCCATCGACCTGTCGGCCGAGGCCGGGCTGTATCGCGGCGTCACGCTGCGCAGGCTGCGCGGCGCCGCCTTCCTCGAGGAAGGCCGGCTGACGCTGTCCGATATTTCGCTGCTGCTGCCGGGCGAGACGCAGCTCGACCTCGCCGGTGCCACCGCCGGGCAGCGGCTGGAACTGGTGGCGCGCTTCGCCGGGCCGGATCTGCGCGCCAGCGCGGCGGCGATGGGCCTGCCGGTGGAGGATCTGGACCCGACCCTGCTGCGCCGGGGCGAGGGCCGCATGCGGCTGGTGCTGGAAGACGCCCAGGCGGCGATGCCCGAATTCACCGCCAGCTTCGGCGACCTGCAGATCTCCGGTGCCGGCGTATTGCGCCATGGGGCGCGCCCGGCGTTGGGGCTGGGGCTGTCCATCAACACGCTGGACCTGGCGCGCTGGCTGCCGCGGGGCTTCGACCCGGTGCGCGCCGGCCGCGCGCTTGGCACGGTCGACCTGAACCTGCGGCTGGCGGCGGAACGGGTGATCCGCGGCGAGGCCGTGCTGGAACGCGCGGCGCTGGATGCGGCGCTGGAGGGTGGCCGGCTGACGCTGCGGCGCCTGTCCGGGCGGCTGGCGGAAGTCGATATCGCGGCCTCCGGCGTGCTGGCGCTGGCGCCGCAGCTGCGGCTGCAGGATCTGACCTTCGAGGCCACCGGCTCCTCCGCCCGCGGCCTGTCGCTGCTGCTGCCGGGCGAATGGCCGGACCGCACCGCGCTGGCCGAATTGCCTGTGGCGCTGCGCCTGTCCGGCGGCGGCACGATGGAGGCGCTGGCGCTGCGCGGCACGGCGGAGCTGGGCGAGCTTCGCCTGGAGGCGTCCGGCACGCTGGATGTGCCGCAGCGGCGCGGCAACCTCGGCGTGACGCTGCGCCACCCGGGCGCGCCGCGGCTGCTGTCCGAGGCCTTCGGGCTCAGCGCCGGGGAATGGCTGGGGGAGGGGTCGTTTTCCCTGATCGCCTCGCTGGCCGGCGGGCCGCGCGGCATCAGCGCGGAGAGCTTCGAGCTGGTTGCCGCTTCCCTGCGGGCGCGCGGCGCACTGGCGCTGGATACGGCGCAGCCCCGGCCGCGCCTGACCGGACGGGTGACGGCGGAGAGCCTGCCGCTGCCCTTCCCGGGCTGGCGCGCGCTGGACCCGCTGGGGGTGCAGGCGCTGCGCGGGCTGGATGCGGAACTGGCGCTGGAAGCGGCCCGGATCGCCATTGGCGGCGCCGTGGCGGAGGACGCCTCCGCCATCCTGCTGCTCTCCGAGGGCGGCTTCCGGCTCGATGGCCTGCGCGCCCGGCTGGCTGGCGGCCGGCTGGAAGCGACGCTGACGGGGGAAACCCCGCCCGGCCTGCCGCCGCGCCTGGCGTTGGGTGGCCGCCTGACCGAAGCGACGCTGGGCGAGCCGGTGTTCGGCCTGCCGATCGACCTCGCCGCGGCCCGCGGCGACCTGGGCTTCACGCTGGAAGCGGTGGGGCATTCCCCCGGCGCGCTGGTCTCCACCGTCTCCGGCCGCCTGCAGCTGGACCTGCGGGACGGGGTGCTGGCCGGCTTCGACCTGGTGGCCGCCTCCGCCGCCAGCGCCGGGCCGGATGCGCTGGTCGCGGAGGCCGCGATCCGGGAGGCGATGCTGTCCGGCGCCACCGCCTTCGAGCGGCTGGAGGTGGAGGCGACGCTGGCATCGGGCCGGCTGCGGCTGGATGCCGCCCGTCTGGTCGCGGAGGGCGGCGCCACCGCCACCCTGGCCGGCGAGATCGACCTGCCGCGGGCGACCCTGGATCTGCGCCTGCTGGCCCGGCCGGCGGTGCCGGAGGCGCCGGATCTCGGCCTGCGGCTGACCGGCCCCGCGGAGGCGCCGCGGGCGCTGCCGGAGACCTCCGCCTGGGCCCGTTGGCGCGCGGAACGCGGCTGAGCAACACCACGTCCACATTCACCCGCCTGTGATGCATCCAGTACCGTCCCCGGTCGCGATGCATGGGGATGAACGGCATTCGGAGATGCGCCGTGGACAACCAAGCCGAGAACCAGCCGCAGAGGCCGCTCTACACCCGTCGCCTGCCGGACAAGATCCTGCTGGCCTTCCACCAGGCCTGCGACCAGGGCGACCTGGAAACCGCGCGCCTGCTGCTCGTGTGCTGCGAGATGGCGATGCGCAACGCCGCGCAGCCGATGCGCGACCGCCGGCGCGGGGCGGAGACGCTCTGCGCCGCGCATGAACGCCTGTGGCTGCTCCGCAACCGCGACCTGGTGGCGGCGCAGGATATGGAAGCCGCACAGTAAGACCTGCGGGTTGCGACCTGCGCCCGCCAACAGGGGCGCCGCGCCAGTGCGCGGGGGCGGACCTTTCGGCATCCGCGGGTCTGGCGGGGCGCATTTCGGGGGTCCGCGGCATTAGTCAACCAAACGGTTGACTTTTCTGGCGCGCGCCTGCATATTCAACCACATGGTTGAGAATCAAGCACACATCCTGGACAGCGTCTTCCACGCCCTCGGCGATGCCACCCGCCGCCGCATGCTGCGGGCACTGGCGGAAGGCGAGCTTACGGTGGGCCAGCTCGCGGAACCCTTCGCGATCTCGCTGGCCGCGGCTTCCAAGCACATCAAGGCGCTGGAAGCGGCCGGGCTGATCCGGCGGGAGGTGAGGGGCCGCACGCATCTGTGCCGCCTCGACCCCGGCCCGCTGGCCAGCGCGCATCGCTGGCTCGCCTTCTACGAGGGCTTCTGGACGACGCGGCTGGATGTGCTCGACCAGCTCCTCCTCGAGGAGGATGCGCGCCGGACCCCTGCCAAAGGAGACGAGTGATGACCGAGACCGCGAGCCTGGAACCGCATGGCGTGCTGGTCGAGCCCGCCACGCTGAAGATCGAACGCCTGCTGCCCGGCCCCATCGAGCGCGTCTGGGCCTGGCTCACCGACTCCGAGCTGCGCCGCAAATGGCTGGCGGCCGGGGAGATGACCCTGGCGGTCGGCGCCCCCTTCGAGCTGGTCTGGCGCAATGGCGAGCTGAACGACCCGCCGAGCCCGCGCCCGCCGGGCTTTTCCGAGGAGCATCGGCTGGCAAGCCGCATCCTGGCGCTCGACCCGCCGCGCCTGCTGGCCATCGCCTGGGGCAATGGCGGCGAGGTGTCCTTCCAGCTTGAGCCGAAGGGCAGCCAGGTGCTGCTCACCCTGATCCACAGCCGGGTGCCGGACCGCGCGACGCTGCTGAATGTCTCGGCTGGCTGGCACATGCATCTGGAGATGCTGCTGGCGCGGGCGAATGGGCGCCAGCCGCCGGTGTTCTGGGAGGGCTGGCTGCGACTGAAGCAGGAATACGATTCCAGGCTGCCAGCCTGAGCTTCAGCCGCGATCCTGCCCGGCCTGGGCCAGCGCGTGCACCCGCAGCGCGCTGGCCAGTGGCAGGTCGGGCACCGGCCGCGCCGCATCCACCTCGGCCACCAGCGCTGCCAGGCTCAGGCCTCGCGTTGCCGCCAGGGCGTCCAGCACCGCCCAGAATTCGGCCTCCAGCGCCACCGAGGTGCGGTGCCCGGCCAGGCGGAAAGACCGCTTCCGCAGATGCTTCATCTGGCCCGGCGCGGATTCACCCGCCGCCGTCCAGCGTGCCGCCCGGCGCCAGCATGTCCTCCGGCCGCACCCAGCGGTCGAAATCGGCCTCGCTGACATGGCCGAGGCGGGCGGCGGCGGCCTTCAGGGTGATGTCCTCCGCCAGGGCCAGCTTGGCGATGGCGACCGCCTTGTCGTAGCCGATGCGCGGGTTCAGCGCGGTGACCAGCATCAGCGACTTGCCGAGGTTGTCGGCGAGCTTCGCCCGGTTCGGCTCCAGCTTGTCCACCATGTTGGCGGCGAAGCTTTCCGCAACATCGGCCAGCAGCCCGGCGGATTGCAGCACGGCCTGGATGATGACCGGCTTGAACACGTTGAGTTCGAGATGGCCCTGCGCGCCGCCGATGGTGACGGTGACGTGGTTGCCCATGACCTGGGCGCAGACCATGGTCAGCGCCTCGGACTGCGTCGGGTTGGTCTTGCCCGGCATGATGCTGCTGGACAGGCCATCGGCCGGGATCACCAGTTCCGACAGACCCGCCCGCGGCCCGCTGCCGAGCAGCCGCACATCGTTGCCGATCTTGTTCAGCGACACGGCAATGGTGTTCAGCACGCCCGAAAGCTCCACCAGCGCATCATGCGCGCCCATGCCCTCGAAGGGGTTGGGATGGGCGGTGAAGGGCAGGCCGGTGAGCTCGGCCGCGATGCCGGCGAAGGTCTCGGCGAAGCGCGGGTGGGTGTTCAGCCCGGTGCCGGCGGCGGTGCCGCCCTGGGCCAGCGGCATCAGCCGCGGCAGCGCGTCCTGCAGCCGGGCGATGCCGAGTTCCACCTGGCAGGCCCAGGCCGCGGCTTCCTGGCCGAGCGTGACCGGAACCGCATCCATCATGTGGGTGCGGCCGATCTTCACCAGGTCGGCCCATTCGGCGGCGCGGCGCGCCAGGCTGGCATGCAGCGTGCCGAGCGCCGGGATCAGCCGCCCCGCCACCGCCTCCGCCGCCGCGATATGCATGATGGTGGGAAAGCTGTCGTTGGACGACTGCCCGCGATTCACATGGTCGTTCGGATGCACCGGCTTGCGGCTGCCCAAGGGCTGCCCGAGCGCCCGGTTGGCGAGGTTCGAGATCACCTCGTTCGCATTCATGTTGGTCTGGGTGCCGGAGCCGGTCTGCCAGACCGGCAGCGGGAACTCCGCATCGTGCTGCCCCGCCGCCACCTCCGCCGCCGCCGCCGCGATCGGGCCTGCGAGGTCCGGGGCCAGTTCGCCCAGCCGTTCATTGGCCTGCGCCGCCGCCTGCTTCTGCAGGCCGACGGCACGGATCAGGCCTGGCGGAAAACGCTCCGAGCCGATGCGGAACAGCAGCCGCGCGCGTTCCGTCTGCGGGCCCCACAGGCGGTCGGCGGGGATCTCGATGGTGCCGAGGCTGTCGGTCTCGGTGCGGGTCTGGGTCATGCCGGTCTCCTTTCGCAAGGAGATGGGGCGGGCCAGGGGGCGGCGCCCATCACGGATGGTTATTCGGTGAATCGGTCGCCATAGCTGGCGATCTCGATCAGGTTGCCGTCCGGATCGCGGCAATAGACCGAGGTGATCGGCCCCAGCGCACCCTGCTTGGCGACCGGCCCCACTTCCACCGTCACGCCGCAGCTTCGCAGATGCTCCGCGATATCCTCCGCCGCCACGGTGACGATGAAGCACAGATCCTGCGTGCCGGGTTCGGCGACGACCGAGGAGAACCACTCGGCCTGGGTCGCGCCGCGCGGCCGCAGGTTGATCTTCTGGCCGCCGAATTTCAGTGCGACGCGCGGCGGTTCGCCGAAGCTGTCGCGTTCCATGCCCAGCACGCGCTGGTACCAATTGGCCGAAATCTCGACCTCGGCGCAGGTGATGACGAGGTGGTCGAGGCGATCGACGGCAAAGCGCATGAGCCTATTTGTCCCCTTCGCGCCGGCGCAGCCGTGCCGTCACCTCGATCTCGATCCGCATCTCCGGCGTCTGCAGGCCGACGATCATCATCGTGGAGGCAGGGCGCGCGCGGCCGAGCCACTTTTTCACCACCGGCCAGCACAGCGGCCAGTCGGCGCGGTCCGGCACCAGGTAGACGGCACGCACCACGTCATCGATCCGCCCGCCGGCCTGGCGCAGCGCGAATTCGATATTGCGGAAGGTCTGCTCGCATTGGTCCACCACGCCGGGGGCGATGGTCATGGTGGCATAGTCGTAGCCGGTCGTGCCGGAGACGAAGATCCAGTCGCCATCGATGACGGCGCGCGAATAGCCGATTTCTTCTTCAAACCGGCTGCCGGAGGAAAAGCGGCTACGGGCCATGTAAGGATCGGTTCCCGGTCTGTGGCTGGAAAGTGGGCAAGCCATAACCCACTGGCGCTGCGGCAGGAAGGGCCGCTTTCGGCGGCACAACCTCCGCCCAGCCGGAAATGGCCCGGAGACTGTGCACAGCTTGCGGAATGGTGCCAATCTGGCGCGACGGCGCCCGATGGCGCGGATGGCAGGAAGGATTGTATTGCATGGGTTTCGTCACGCGCCTCGCCCTGGGATTGTCGCTGCTGGCCGTGCCGGCCGGGCTGCTGCCGCGCCCCGCGGAGGCGCAGACCCTGCGAATCGGCATCCAGTCGCCGCCGAGCACGCTGGACCCGCATTGGCTGCTGAACCTGTCCAACACCGGCGCGCTGCGGAACATCTTTGACACGCTGGTGATGCGCGATGCCGCCATGGCGCTGCGGCCGGGCCTGGCGGAATCCTGGCGCGTGGTGGACGACAGCACCTGGGAGTTCAAGCTGCGCCCCGGCGTGCGCTTCCATGACGGCAGCCCGCTGACCTCGGCCGATGTCGCGGCCTCCTTCGCCCGGGTGCCGAATGTGCCGGGCAACCCGAATCCCTATACCATCTACCTTGCCGGCGTGGCCGGGGTGGAGGTGGTGGACGACCTGACCTTCCGCATCCGCACGGATGGCCCGACGCCGAACCTGCCGACCAATCTGACGCAGATCTTCATCGTGCCGAAATCGGTCGCCGGCCTCGGCAACCCGGAGTTCAACTCCGGCCGCGCCGTCATCGGCACCGGGCCGTTCAAGCTGGAAAGCTGGCGCGCCAACGACCCGCTGGTGCTGCGCCGGAACGCGGATTACTGGGGCGGCGCGGTGCCGTGGGAGAGCGTCAGCATGACGCCGATCCCGAACGACGCCGCCCGCGTCGGCGCGTTGCTGGCCGGCGACGTGGACTTCATCAACAACGTGCCGCTGCAGGATGCCGAGCGCATCCGCAGCGACCAGCGCGTCACCCTGTTCGCCGGGCCGTCCATCTACGCCGTGAACATCTATCCGGATGTCGAGCGGGACGACGCGCCGGGCATCGATGCCGGTGGCCGCAACCCGATGAAGGATGCCCGCGTGCGCCGGGCCATGTCGCTGTCGCTGAACCGCGACGGCATCGCCCGGACCATCCTGGAAGGCCTGGCGGACCCGACGGACCAGGCCGTGCCACCCTTCATCTTCGGCGCGGTGGCGGATCGCCCGGTGCCGGCCCCTGACTTGGCCGCGGCGCGGGCGCTGCTGGCGGAAGCCGGCTGGGGCCAGGGCTTCGGGCTGAACCTGTTCTGCTCGCCCAACCGTACGCCGCGCGTCTGCCAGGCGATCGCCGCCGCCTGGAGCCGCATCGGCATCCGCACCACGGTGGAGGTGGTGCCGCAGGCCAATTTCCTGCCGCGCCGCAACCGGCGGGACTACGGGGTCTTCGTGACGGTGTTCGGGTCCCTGACCGGCGAGACCTCCTACCTCATCGGATCGCAGATCCACCGCCGCGGCGTGGTGACGGGGCTGGGGGCGCTGAACTTCACGGGTGCCGGGACGCCGGAGACGGATGCGGCGATCCAGCGCGCCCGGGCGACGCTGGACGATGCCGACCGCGCGCGCCAGCTGGCCGCCCTGGTGCGGCATACGGCGGACGAGGCGCTGATCATCGGGGTGGGCATCCTGCGCTCGGTCAATGCCGGCAAGGCCGGCCTGACCTTCCGGGCGCGGGCGGATGAGGAAGTGCGGGCGGTGGAAATCCAGCCGCGCTGAAGCGGGCGGGGCGGGAGCAAGGCCCCCACCCAGACCCTCCCCCGCAAGCGGGGGAGGGGGAGAGGAGGCGCGGCTCCCTCTCCCGCACTTGCGGGGGAGGGTTGGGGTGGGGGCTCGGGCCGGGCTACTCCAGCCCCTCGTAGAAATCATTCCCCTTGTCATCCACCACGATGAACGCCGGGAAATCTTCCACTTGGATGCGCCAGACGGCCTCCATCCCCAGCTCCGGGTATTCCAGCACCTCGACCTTGCGGATGCAGTCCTGCGCCAGCCGCGCGGCGGGGCCGCCGACGGAGCCGAGGTAGAAGCCGCCATAGGATTGGCAGGCCTTCAGCACCGCCTTGCTCCGGTTGCCCTTGGCCAGCATCACCAGGCTGCCGCCAGCCTTCTGGAAGGCCTCCACATAGCTGTCCATGCGCCCGGCGGTGGTCGGGCCGAAGCTGCCGGTGGCGTAGCCATCGGGCGTCTTGGCCGGGCCGGCGTAATAGACCGGGTGGTTCTTCAGGTAGTCCGGCAGGCCCTCGCCGCGGTCCAGCCTTTCCTGCAGCTTCGCGTGTGCGATATCGCGGGCCACGACCACCGTGCCGGTGAGGGACACGCGGGTCTTCACAGGGTGCTTCGACAGCTCGGCCCGGATCGCGTCCATCGGCTGGTTCAGGTCGATCTTCACCACGTCGCCGCCGAGGATCTCATCCGTGGCTTCCGGCAGATACTTGGCCGGCTCGTGCTCGAGCTGTTCCAGGAACACTCCCTCCGGCGTGATCTTCGCCTTGATCTGGCGGTCGGCGCTGCATGACACGCCGATGCCGATCGGCAGCGAAGCACCGTGCCGGGGCAGGCGCACCACGCGGACGTCATGGCAGAAATACTTGCCGCCGAACTGCGCGCCGATGCCGAGGTTCTGCGTCAGCTTGTGCACCTCCGCCTCGAAGGCAATGTCGCGGAAGGCGTGGCCGGCCTTGCTGCCCTCGGTCGGCAGGGTGTCGAGCCATTTGGTGGAGGCCAGCTTCACCGTCTTGAGGTTCGCCTCCGCGCTGGTGCCGCCGATGACGATGGCCAGGTGGTAGGGCGGGCAGGCGCTGGTGCCCAGCGTCTTGATCTTGTCTTCCAGGAAGGCCAGCAGCTTGGGCTTGTTCAGCACCGCGCGGGTCTGCTGGTACAGGAAGGTCTTGTTGGCTGATCCGCCGCCCTTCAGCACGAACATCAGGTGCATCTCATCGGCGTGGTAGTCGCCGGGCTGCGCCAGGATGGTGAACTCGACGGGCAGGTTGTTGCCGGTGTTCACCTCGTCCCACATGGTCAGCGGCGCCATCTGCGAATAGCGCAGGTTGGTCTCGGTATAGGTGCGGTGGACGCCGTAGCTCAGCGCCTCCTCCTCATCGCCCTCGACCCAGACCCGCTGGCCCTTCTTGCCGAAGACGATGGCGGTGCCGGTGTCCTGGCACATCGGCAGCACGCCACCGGCGGCGATGTTGGCGTTCTTCAGCAGGTCCAGCGCCACGAAGCGGTCATTCGGGCTGGCTTCCGGGTCCTGCAGGATCTTTGCGAGCTGGGCCAGATGCGCGGGACGCAGCAGGTGGGAGACGTCCTTGCACGCGGCGAAGGCCAGTTCCTCCAGCGCCTGCGGCTTGATCTTCAGCACCGTCTGCCCGTCGCAGGTGGCGGTGCTGACGCCGGCAATGTCCAGCTTGCGGAAGGGCGTCGCATCCGGGCCCAGCGGATACATCGGGCTATAGCGGAAGCCCTCGGGCCGGGTCGGCGCGATGACGGGGGAATCGAGGTCGAGCGGTGCAGTCATTGCCATTCTCCACGGCAGTCCGGGCCCCGGACAACCGAACGAAGGATCCATGCGAGGTGCCGGGCCAGATGCGGGCCGTTGATCCGGCCCCGGCCGCCGATCCCCGGCGGCCAATCCCGGGCGTTCAGTCCCGGGCCGGACGGCGCCGGAAGGCGTCGAGGCTCACCACCTGGGCGGGGGCTTCTGGCGCGGCGGGGGCGGGCAGCTCGGGCTCGGCCTCATCGGGCAGGTCCAGCGCGGCATCCAGCATCGGCTGGAAGCGCAGGCCGTAACGCACGGCGGGGTCGGCGAAGCCGGTCAGCGCGGCGAAGGGCACCACCAGCGTGGCGGGCACGCCGCCGAAATGCAGGCGCACGGTGAAGCTGCCACCGGCGCGGTCCACCGCCAGCCCCTCATACTGGTGCTGCAGCACCACCGTCATTTCCTGCGGGTAGCGCGCCTTCAGATGGCCCGGCACCCGCGTGGCGGGATGGTCCGTGCGGAAGGTGATGTAGAAATGATGCTCCCCCGGCAGGCCGCTGCTGGCCGCGAGTTCGAGCCCACGGATGACCACTTCGCGCAGCGCGTCGTCGGTCCACCGCTCATACGGAATCAGGCTTTCGGCCGGCTGGGCGTCGTCGCTCATGTATGCATCCCTTTGCAGGGGACCATAGGCCCGCGGGCAGGCGCACGGAAGAGGCAGGCAAGGGTAAGTGGGGGGCTTCTGTTGCCCGGTGCCCCCCGAACCGCGCTTACCTTATTCAGGCAGCGAGTGCGTAAGCCTCGCGGCTATTGTCGTTCGCACTTAGAGATTAGCCCGATAACGGCGGTACAATGCCGGGCAAAAACGACCTCTTTACCACGCGCGTCGAAGCTGTTTCGCCCCCATGTCTCCCGAAGGAATTGGTGGAGGCGCCGGGCACTGCCCCCGGGTCCGCAACGATTATTCCAGGTCGCGTTTATCACCATAGTCGCCGAGGCGACGGACCTTATGTAGGCGCTTCCGGGGCGAATATCCAGGGGGGCGTAGCGGGACCGACAAAGCGGGTGCCGCGCCGGCCCTGTAAGGGGGTGCCGCGCCGGGCGCCGTAGGCTAGTGAAGCGCAAACTTTCACCTTGGACGATTCCGTATGGCGCTCACTGACGCCCAACAGCAGGAAATCGACGCCGCGCGCAGCGCCGCCCACCAGACCCGCCGGCCCACAGTGCCGGCGCTGGAGGCGATGCTCTTCACCGCCACCCCGGTGCTGGACCACGGCTTCGTTCGCGTCGTGGACTATATGGGCGACGACGCCGCCATCGTGCAGGCGGCCCGGGTCTCCTACGGCCGCGGCACCAAGGCCGTCAGCGAGGATCGCGGCCTGATCCGCTACCTGATGCGCCACCGCCACTCGACGCCCTTCGAGATGTGCGAGATCAAGTATCATGTGAAGCTGCCGATCTTCGTCGCCCGGCAATGGATCCGCCACCGCACGGCCAACGTGAACGAGTACTCGGCGCGCTACTCTATCCTGGACCGCGAATTCTACATCCCGGCGGCCGAGAACCTGGCCGCGCAGTCCTCGATGAACCGCCAGGGCAGGGGGGCGGTGCTGGAAGGCGCGGAGGCCGCGCGGGTCCTGGACCTGCTGCGGGAAGATGCGACGCGAAACTACGACCACTATGTCGAGATGCTGAACGAGGATGAGAAGGGGGAACCCATCGATCCGGGGCGGCAGGGGTTGGCGCGTGAGCTCGGGAGAATGAACCTGACGCTGAACGCCTATACCCAGTGGTACTGGAAGACCGACCTCCACAATCTGTTCAACTTCCTTTCGCTACGGGCCGACGCCCATGCCCAGTACGAGATCCGCGTCTATGCCGAGGCAATGATGCAAAGCGCCGAGGCCTGGGTGCCGATCGCCACCGGCGCCTTCCGCGACTACCGGCTCGGCGCCGTCACCTTCTCCGCCCAGATGCTCGGCATCCTGCGCCGGATGCTGGCGGGGGAGGCGGTGGAGCAGGCGGATTCGGGCCTGTCCAAGCGGGAATGGCGGGAGCTGATGGACACGATCGGCCGTGGCCTCTAGCCCCGCAGCCAGGCGCGCGCCCCGCGCCCGGCCCGCCGCCGGCGCACCCCGGGCGCGGGCGAAGGGCAAGGCGCCGGCCCGGCCGGAATGGCTGGCCCGCTGGTGGAAGGTCGCGCTGCTGGTGGCCCTGATCACGCTCGGCCTGCCGCTGGCGCATGCCATGTTCGGCGAGATTTTCGCGCTCCTCGGCGGGGCGGTGCTGCTGGGCTTCCTGCTCGGCCGCTGGACGGCGGGACTATGAGCACCCGCACAGAGGCGCTGATCGAATTCCTGGCCCTCGCCGACCGCCTGAAGCACATCGAGCGCCGCGGCGAGACCGCAAACCCCGACGGCACCTCCCGCCGCGAGAACTCCGCCGAGCATTGCTGGAACGTGGCGCTGGTCGCCCTGCTGCTGCATGCCGACATGCCGGAGCCGCGCCCCGACCTCGGCCATACGCTCGCGATGATCGTCGCCCACGACCTGGTGGAGATCGAGGCCGGCGACACCTTCGCCTATGACGAGGCGCATCTGCTGACCCAGGCAGCGCGGGAAAAGGCGGCCGCCGACATCGTCTTCGCCACCCTGCCACCCGATCTCGGCCGGAAGCTGCGCGGGCTGTGGGAGGAATTCGAGGAAGCCGAGACGCCGGAGGCCCGCTTCGCCATGGCCTGCGACCGCGCCCAGGGTTTTCTCCAGGGCTTCATCGGGACGGGGCACTGGCGGGACGCCGGCATCGCGGAAGCGGCGACGCATGGCCGCATGAATCCGGCCCGCCGGGTCGCCCCGGTCTTCGAGACGCTGATCGCGACCCTCTATGACCGCGCCCGCGCCGGGCGCATGTTCCGCGAATGAGCATCCTCGTTTTTGGTTCGGCGAACACCGACCTCGTCTTCAGCGTCCCCAGCCTGCCCACCCCCGGTGAGACCGTGCTTGGCGATGGCTTCCAGCAACTCTCGGGCGGCAAGGGCGCCAACCAGGCGGTGGCCGCGGCGCGGGATGGCGCGCAGGTCGCCTTCGCCGGCTGCGTCGGCGGCGATGGCCTGGCCCTGGTCGCGACCGGCGCGATGCGCGACGCGGGCGTGGATCTCAGCCGGCTGATCGTGGTCGATGCGCCGACCGGCTGCGCCAGCATCTGCGTCGACCGCGAAGGCCGCAACCAGATCGCCGTCGCTCCCGGCGCCAACCTGATGGCCCGTGCGGCGCAGGTGGAGGATGCGGCGCTGCATCCTGGCGTCATCCTGCTGCTGCAGATGGAAGTCCCGGCCGGGGAAGTGGCCGCGCTGGTGCTGCGCGCCGCCAGTCTCGGCGCACAATGTATCCTGAACCTCGCGCCGCCCGGCGACCTGCCGCTGGAGGTGCTGCGCGCCTTGCATCTGCTGGTGCTGAACGAGCATGAGGCCGCGGTGCTGGCCGCGCGGCTCGGCACGGAGGACAGCGCGGCGGCGCTGCATCTGGCGCTCGGCGTCGCCGTCGCGGTGACGCGCGGGGAGGCGGGGGCGGAGGCGGCGACGGCGGCCGGCCTCGCCAGCATCCCCTGCTTCCCGGTGGTGCCGGTGGATACCACCGGCGCCGGGGATACCTGGTGCGGCGTGCTGGCCGCGGGGCTGGACCGCGGCCTGCCGCTGATCCAGGCGATGCGCCGCGCCGCCGCCGCCGCGGCACTCGCCTGCACCCGCCCCGGCGCCGCGCCGGCCATGCCGGTGGCGGCGGAGACGGATGCGATGCTGGCTACGCGATGACGATCGCGATGCTGGCTACGCGATAATGATCGCGATGCTGGCTACGCGATAATGATCGCGATGCTGGCTACTCGATGACGATCTTCGGCCCGCCGGCGGCCGCGGCATTCTCCGCCAGCTTCTCCCGCAGCCGGGTCGCGATGGCCTGGTAGGCCTGCGCCTCCGGCGTCTCCGGCCGGGCGGCGACGATCGGCGTGCCGGCATCGGCCAATTCGCGGATCGCCAGCTTCAGCGGCAGCTCGCCGAGGAATTCCACGCCGAGCCGCGCGGCTTCGGCCTTGGCGCCGCCATGGCCGAAGATATCCGTCTGGTGGCCGCAATTCGGGCAGCAGAAGAAGGCCATGTTCTCGATCAGGCCGAGCACCTTCACGCCGACCCGCTCGAACATCTTCACCCCGCGCCGCGCATCCAGCAGCGCCACGTCCTGCGGCGTGGAGACGATGACGGCGCCGGCCAGCGGCACGCGCTGGCTCATCGTCAGCTGCGCGTCGCCGGTGCCGGGCGGCATGTCGACGATCATGATATCGAGCGCGCCCCATTCGACCTGGCCCATCAGCTGCTCCAGCGCGCCCATCACCATCGGGCCGCGCCAGATCATCGGCGTCTCTTCCTCCACCAGGAAGCCGATCGACATCGCCTTCAGCCCCCAGCGCGACAGCGGGATGATGCGCTGTCCCTCGGTGCGCGGGCGTTCGCGGGTGCCCAGCATCTGCGGCAGGGAAGGGCCGTAGATGTCGGCGTCCAGCAGCCCCACCTTCAGCCCCTGCAGCGCCAGCGCCACGGCCAGATTGACCGCGGTGGTGGATTTGCCGACGCCGCCCTTGCCGGAGGCGACGGCGACGATGGCGCCGACATCCGGCAGCAGCATCTCCCCCTTGCCGGGCGTGCCGCCGGGCGGCGCCTTGCGGGATGGCGCCGCAGGCTTCGGCGGCTCCGCCCGGTGGGCGGTCAGCACCACGGTGGCGGAGAGCACGCCTGGCACGCCGGCGGCGGCGCGTTCCGCGGCAGCGCGCAGCGGCTCACTCTCCCGCGCCCTTTCGCGGGGCACCTGCAGGGCGAACTGCACCATGCCGGCTTTCACCGCCAGGCCATCCACCATGCCGGCGCTGACCACGTCCTGGCCGCTTGCCGGGTCGCGCACACCGCGCAGCGCGGCCCGCACCGCCTGCTCCAGCCCTTCGCTCATCGCTTGAAATACCCTCTCTTCCGTACGATATCGCGCCTATCGGCCAAGGCCGCGGCACGCGATGCTGCGCGCCTGGCGGCCCACCCTCGGGCGGTGCCGGCACCGTTCCCGACGGGACTACCCCGACAGGGACGTGCCGACCCGACCGGGACGTGCTGATCCGGGCGATCCGCCGGGCAACCATCCGGGCCGGTTCACCTGGGACAGGCGTGCCCCATATGGACCGTTGGTGCGGTCGCCGCACCCCTCCCTTTGCCGGGATGGGCGTGGCAATAGTCTTGCTGAGTTTGGAGGAGGCCTAAAGCCCTATGGCGTGGAACAGCAGCGGCGGACCCAGCCCCTGGGGCAATCCCAGGCCCGGCGGGCCTTGGGGGCAGCCGCAGCCGCCTTCGGGCGGAGGCCAGGGGGGCGGCGGCGGTGGCCGCGGACCCGACCTCGATGACATGATCCGCCAGGCGCAGGATGCGGCGCGCCGAATGCTGCCGCGCGGCATGGGCGGCGCGGGCCTCGGCCTGCTGGCCCTGCTGCTGGTCGGCGGCTGGCTCGCCTCCGGCATCTACCGCGTGCAGGCGGATGAGCAGGGCATCGTGCTGCGCTTCGGCGCCTATACCCAGACCACCCAGCCCGGCCTGAACTATCACCTGCCCTGGCCGGTCGAGAGCGTCACCACGCCGCGCGTCACCCGCATCAACCGGGTCGATGTCGGCTTCCGCGCCTCGGCCGATTCCGGCAACGCCGTGCGCCCGATTCCGGCGCGGGACGTGCTGGAAGAAAGCCTGATGCTGACCGGCGACGAGAACATCATCGACATCGACTTCGCCGTGTTCTGGCGCATCCGCGATGCCGGCGCCTTCCTGTTCAACACCCGCAACGCCGAGGCCACGGTGAAATCCGCCGCCGAGAGCGTGATGCGCGAAGTGATCGGCCGCACCCCGATCCAGCCCGCCTTGACCGAGGCGCGCGCCCAGATCGAGCAGGCCGTGCGGACCGGCACCCAGGGGATCATGGACCAGTACCAGGCCGGTGTGGAAATCACCCAGGTGCAGTTGCAGAACGCGCAGCCGCCCGCCCGCGTGGTGGACGCCTTCATCGACGTGCAGCGCGCCGGCGCCGACCGCGAGCGTGCGCGGAACGAGGCGGAATCCTACCGCAACGGCATCATCCCCGCCGCCCGCGGTGAATCGCAGCGTCTGGTGCAGGAGGCCGAGGGCTTCCGCGAGAGCCAGATCTCCCGCGCCCGTGGTGAATCGCAGCGCTTCCTTTCCGTGCTGTCGGCCTATCAGGCAGCGCAGGACGTGACGGTGCGCCGCATGTACCTCGAGACGATGGAGGAGGTGCTGCGCCGCAACCCGACCATCCTGATCGACAACAACCTGCAGGGCATGGTGCCCTTCCTCAACCTGGACGGCGCGCGGCCGGGGCCGATACAGGGCCAGCCACAGCGCCAGGGCGGCCAACCCGTGCCGCAGCTCAATCCGGCACAGCCCGGCGCGGCGCGCCCGGCGGGAGCGATCCGATGAACAAGCTCGTCGCACTCGCGGTCGTCGCCGTCGTCGCCCTGATCGTCGCCGCCTCCACCCTGTTCACCGTTCACCAGACCCAGCAGGTGCTGATCACCCAGTTCGGCGAGCCGATCCGCGTGATCCGCGAGCCGGGGCTGCATGCCAAGATCCCGTTCGTGCAGTCGGTCATCGCCTTCGACCGCCGCCTGCTGGACTTCGACGCCCCGGCGGAGGAGATCATCCTCGGCGACCAGCGCCGGCTGAGCGTGGACAGCTTCACGCGCTACTCCATCACCGACCCGCTGCGCTTCTACCAGACGGTCGGCCCGCTCGAATCCGGCATCCGCGCCCGCATCAACTCCGTCGTCACCTCCGCTGTCCGGCGGGTGCTCGGCAATGAGCCGCTGCTGTCGGTGCTGTCCAACGACCGCGCGCGAATCATGGGCGAAATCCGCCGCCTGGTGAATGAGGAGATGCTGGCCTTCGGCATCGAGGTGCTGGATGTCCGCATCCGCCGCGCCGATCTGCCGGAGCAGAACACGGACGCCATCCTGTCCCGCATGCAATCCGAACGGCAGCGCGTCGCCGCCGAGGAACGCGCCCGCGGCCAGGAGGAAGCCACCCGGATCCGTGCCGGCGCCGACCGCGAGCGCACCGTGCTGCTGGCCGAAGCCCAGGCACAGGCCGATATCCTGCGCGGCCAGGGCGAGCAGGACGCGATCCGCATCTTCGCCGATGCCTTCCAGCAGGACCCGCAGTTCTTCCAGTTCTACCGGAGCATGCAGGCCTACCGCGAAGCCTTCTCCTCGGGTGAGACGCGCCTGCTGATGTCGCCGGACAGCGAGTTCTTCCGTTTCTTCCGGGAGAGCATGCCGGCGAGCCTGATACCGCAGGGTACTGGCGGAGCCTCGGCCCCCGCGGCCGCGGCCCCGGCTGCTTCGGCCCCGGCTGCTTCGGCACCGGCTCCCTCGGCACCGGCCGCCTCCGCCAACCCGGCTCCTGCGGCGCCGTCCGCGCCGCCACCGGTGGTGGCGCCGACGCCCGCGCCGCAATAGCGCGTGCTGGATTTCGGCCACGTCCTGGCGGGCGTGGCCGTCGTGCTGGCGCTGGAGGGGCTGTGCTATGCGGCCTTCCCCGGCGCCATGAAGGCCACGCTGGCCCGCCTCGCATCCCTGCCCGAGCAACGGCTTCGGCAGGGCGGGCTGGTGGCGGCGGCGATCGGGGTCGCGGCGGCCTGGATCATCGTCGGTCTCTGAAACGGGTGACAGGCTCGTCATGCCAGGACGGGCTTACGATTCATCCGCGCCATGCCAATCTGTTGCCCTGCCGCGCAGGGCCCCGGGCCCGGTGCCCATCCTATCCGGAAGAAGGTTGCCGCAATTGCGCTTTGCCCCCCTGCTGATGGTCGCGGCGCTGGCCGCGCCGCTCGCCACACTGCCAGCCCTGCCGGCCACGGCGCAGATTCCGCCACCCGGCGCGCCGATGACCTTCGCGCCGCTGGCCCAGCGCCTGCTGCCGGCCGTGGTCAACATCCAGACCAGCCAGGCTGCCGCCCAGGCCCGCCAGCAGCAGCGCCCCGGCACGCCACCCGGCGGGCCGGAGGTGCCCCAGGCGCCGCCCGGCAGCCCCTTCGAGGAATTCTTCCGCGACTTCCTGGAGCGCAACCGCCCGCCCGGGGGCCAGCCGAACCGGCCGCAGCCGCCCAGCCGCCGCGGCCAGTCGCTCGGCTCCGGCTTCATCATCGACGCCTCCGGCATCATCGTGACGAACAACCACGTCATCGACGGCGCGGATGAAATCAATGTGGTGATGTCCGACAACACCACCCTGCGCGCCGAGCTGGTCGGCACCGACCCGCGCACGGATATCGCCGTGCTGCGGGTGCAGCCGGAACGCCCGCTGCCCTTCGTGACCTTCGGTGACAGCGACACGGCGCTGGTCGGCGACTGGGTGCTGGCCATCGGCAACCCGTTCGGCCTCGGCGGCTCCGTCACCGCCGGCATCGTCTCCGCCCGCGGCCGGGACATCCGCCAGGGTCCGTATGACGACTTCATCCAGACCGATGCCGCCATCAATCGCGGCAATTCCGGCGGCCCGCTGTTCAACCTGGCCGGCGAGGTCATCGGCATCAATACCGCGATCTATTCGCCCTCCGGCGGATCGATCGGCATCGGCTTCTCGATCCCGGCCAATCTGGCGCGCAACATCGCGGCGCAACTGCGCGATGTCGGCCGCGTCCGGCGTGGCTGGCTGGGCGTGAACATCCAGCAGGTGACGGAGGAGATCGCCGAGAGCCTGTCCCTGCCGGGCGGCGCCCGTGGCGCCCTGGTGGCCAGGGCGCAGGAGGATGGCCCGGCGGCGGCCGCCGGCATCCAGGCCGGCGACGTGATCCTGCGCTTCAACGGCCAGGAGGTGCGCGAGATGCGCAACCTGCCGCGCATCGTGGCGGATACGCCGGTCGGCCGGCAGGCGCCGGTTGTGGTCTGGCGCGATGGCCGGGAGCAGACGCTGAACGTGACGGTCTCCGAGCTGCCCGCCGAGGCGGCCCAGGCCGGCACGCCCGACCCGGCCCCGGATGCACGCCCGCAGACGCTGGAACTGGCCGGGCTGGGCCTGAAGATCGGCCCGATCACGCCCGAGGCGCGGGAGCGCTTCACCCTGCGGCCGGAAAGCCGCGGCGTGGTGATCACCGAGGTTTCCCCCGGCAGCCCCGCCGCCGAGCGGGAACTCCGCCCGGGCGACGTGATTGTGGAAGTGCAGCAGGAGCGGGTGAACAGCCCCGCCGAGGTGCAGGCGCGGCTCGAGGCGCTGCGCCGCCAGAACCGTGCCACCGCGCTGCTGCTGATCGAGAGCGCGCAGGGCCAGCGTTGGGTGCCGCTGCGCCTGGCGGCGCCGCAAGGCAACCCGGGGTGAGGGCGCCTGCCTGATCCCTCAAGAACCCTCTCCCCGCCGGGGAGAGGGTTTTTTATTGCGCGGTCAGCCGGCCCGGAATTCCGCCCGGCGGTAGCCCTGGGCAAACAGCAGCGCCAGCAGGTCAGTATGGTCCACCCGCGCCCGCGCCGCCGCCGCGACGATCGGCTTGGCGCGATAGGCGACACCCAGCCCCGCCGCGCCGATCATGTCGAGGTCGTTGGCGCCATCGCCCACCGCCAGCGTCGCCGCCATCGGCAGGCGGTTCTCGGTGGCGAGGCGCGTCAGGGTGGCGAGCTTGGCGTTGCGGTCGAACACCGGCTCGGCCACCTTGCCGGTGAGTTTGCCGTCCTCGATCAGCAGGGTGTTGGAGACGTGGTGATCGAAGCCGAGTTTTTGCGCCACGCGCCCGGTGAAGAAGGTGAAGCCACCGGAGGCCAGGCAGCACACCGCGCCATCCGCCCGCATCGTCGCCACCAGGGTGGCCGCGCCCGGCATCATCTCCGTCGCCTTCCAGGTCGCCTCCAGCGCGGCGGTGTCGAGGCCGGCCAGCATGCCGACGCGGGCATGCAGCGCCTGGGCGAAATCCAGCTCGCCATTCATCGAGCGTGCGGTGATGGCGGCGATCTGGTCCTTCAGCCCGGCATAGGCGGCCAGTTCGTCCAGCGTCTCCGACGTCACGATGGTGCTGTCCATGTCCGCCACCAGCAGCCGCTTGCGGCGGCCCTCGGCCGGCATCGCGATGGCGTCCACCGGCGCATCCTCCAGCGCGGTGCGGGCGGCGGCAGCGGCGAGGTCGGCGGGGGCGTTGACGAAGGGAATGTCCACCGCCTCGCCCTCCGCCAACCAGTCCGGCGCGCCGGGGTTGGCGCCGAGCGCGGACAGCGCCGCGCGGCAGCGGGAGACGAGGGCGGTTTCGAGGCCGCCGGGGGCGGCGACCAGGGTCAGGATATGGGGCATGGCCCGCGCCCTGTGCCACCGGCATGACGCCAGCACAACCACCGGCCATCCTGGTCGCCGGCCCGACCACCAGCGGCAAGAGCGCGCTGGCGCTGGCGCTGGCGGAACGGGTCGGCGGGGCCGTCATCAACGCCGATTCGATGCAGGTCTATGCAGAGCTACGCGTCATCACGGCGCGCCCGACGCCGGCGGAGGAGGCGCGGGTGCCGCACCTTCTCTATGGCGTGCGCCCGGCGGCCGAGGCCGGCACCGTCGCCTGGTGGCGCGAGGCCGCGCTGGCGGCGATGGAGCAGGCGCGCCGGGCAGGCCGCGTGCCGATCCTCTGCGGCGGCACCGGCCTGTATTTCCTGTCCCTGACCGAGGGCCTGTCCGCGATTCCGCCGGTGCCGGCGGAGGCGCGGGCGGCGGCGCGGCTTCTGGCGGAAGCCGAGGGGGCGGCCGCGCTGCATGCCCGCCTCGCCGCGGTCGACCCGGAGACGGCGGCCGGGCTGCGCCCCTCCGACGCCCAGCGCGTGACCCGGGCGTGGGAGGTGGTGACCGGCACCGGCCGCGGGTTGCGCGCCTGGCAGGCCGAAGGCGGCACCGGCCCCGCACCCTGGCGCTTCGCCGCCCTGCTGCTGGACCCGCCGCGGGAGGCGCTGCGTGCGGCGATCGCCACGCGCTGGCACGCCATGCTGGGGCAGGGGGCGCTGGAGGAGGTGGCGGCGCTGGCGGCGCAGGGGCTGGACCCCGCGCTGCCGGCCATGCGCGCGCATGGCGTGCCGGAGCTGATGGCGCACCTGGCGGGGCGGATGACGCTGGAGGCGGCCTCGGAGCGGGCCATCCTCAACACCGGGCAATACACCAAGCGGCAGGCCACGTGGTTTCGCCACCACCGGCTCGCGGAGCTCGCGCATAGCATCCATGCGCGCAGTGATGGTCTCTCGCAACTTTCGGAAAGTGTTTTGGGTGAATTGATGATGTTTATTGATCTGGACGTTGACGCGGCGCAGCACGGCGCGTAAGTAACCGGCGCCCCGGGCAACCCCTCGGGCCAAGCGCCAGCTCCAAAGACCTGAAGACAGGAAAGCAACCCACCCCATGTCCGCAACCAGCCCGCACGCCGCGACGCAGCCCCTGACGATGTCGGGCGCCGAGGTCGTACTTCGTGCGCTGAAGGACCAGGGGGTCGAGGTCATCTTCGGCTATCCGGGCGGCGCCGTGCTGCCGATCTACGACGCGATCTTCCAGCAGAACGCCATCCGCCACATCCTGGTGCGGCACGAACAGGCCGCGGTGCATGCGGCGGAAGGCTATGCGCGCTCCACCGGCAAGGTCGGCTGCGTGCTGGTGACTTCCGGGCCCGGCGCCACCAATGCGGTGACCGGGCTGCTGGATGCGCTGATGGACAGCATCCCGCTGGTCTGCCTGACCGGCCAGGTGCCCACCCACCTGATCGGCAACGACGCCTTCCAGGAAGCCGACACCACCGGCATCACCCGCCCCGCCACCAAGCACAACTACCTGGTGAAGCGGTCGGAAGACGTGGCGCGCGTGGTGCATGAGGCCTTCCACGTCGCCCGCAGCGGCCGGCCCGGCCCGGTGGTGATCGACCTGCCGAAGGACATCCTGATCAACAAGGCGCCCTATGTGGAGGCGCCGCCCGCGACCCAGCCGCATCGCTCCTACCGCCCGGTGACCACGCCCGACATGGCGCAGATCCGCAAGGCGGTGGCGCTGATGAAGCAGGCGGAGCGGCCGGTGATCTATGCCGGCGGCGGCGTCATCAATTCCGGGCCCGAAGCCTCCCGCCTGCTGGGTGATTTCGCGCGGCTGACCGGCTTCCCGGTGACCAATACGCTGATGGGCCTCGGCGCCTTCCCGTCGCAGGACCCGCAGTTCCTCGGCATGCTCGGCATGCACGGGACCTACGAGGCCAATCTGGTCATGCATGGCTGCGACGTCATGCTGAACATGGGCGCGCGCTTCGATGACCGGGTGACCGGCAAGCTGTCCCACTTCGCGCCGACCGCGAAGAAGATCCACGCGGATATCGACCCGTCCTCGATCAACAAGAACGTCAAGGTGGACGTGCCGATCGTCGGCGATGCCGGGCAGATCCTGGCGGCGATGATCCAGGTCTGGAAGGAAGACAGCCAGCCGCCGATGCGCGAGGCGCTGTCCGCCTGGTGGCGCCAGATCGACGAGTGGCGTGGCAAGAACTGCCTGCAGTACGTCCAGCAGGGCAAGATCATCAAGCCGCAGCATGCGGTGAAGCGGCTGTACGAGATCACCCGCGAATCCGGGCGGGAGACCTTCATCACGACGGAGGTCGGCCAGCACCAGATGTGGGCCGCGCAGTATTTCGGCTTCGAGAAGCCGAACCGCTGGATGACCTCGGGCGGCCTCGGCACCATGGGCTACGGCCTGCCGGCGGCGATGGGCGTGCAGATCGCGCATCCCGATGCGCTGGTCATCGATATCGCCGGCGAAGCCAGCATCCTGATGAACATCCAGGAGATGGCGACGCTGTGCCAGTACCGCCTGCCCGTGAAGGTGTTCATCCTGAACAATGAATACATGGGCATGGTGCGGCAGTGGCAGGAGCTGCTGCATGGCGGCCGCTATTCCGAAAGCTACTCCGCCGCGCTGCCGGATTTCGTGAAGCTGGCCGAGAGCTTCCACGGCGTTGGCCTGCGGGCGACGGAGGAGAGCCAGCTGGATGATGTCATCCGCGAAATGCTGGCGACCGACCGGCCGGTGATCGCGGATATCTGCGTGGCGAAGGACGAAAACTGCTTCCCGATGATCCCCTCGGGGGCCGCGCATAACGAGATGATCCTGGGCCCGGGCCAGGAGGGTGGCGTCGCCGGCGTGACGGATGAGGGCAAGGTCCTGGTCTGAGCCACGCCTGCCCTTGTCCTTTCCTCCTGCGTGAAGTGCTGAACAACCATGGCTGATGATTCGGGACAATTCCGCTCCGCGACGATCGCGGTGCTGGTGGAGAATGAGGCCGGCGTGCTGGCGCGCGTCATCGGCCTGTTCTCTGGCCGCGGCTACAACATCGAGAGCCTGACCGTGGCGCCGGTGGATGAGGATCGGCGCCTGTCGCGGATCACCGTTGTCACCTCCGGCACGGAAATGGTGATCGAGCAGATCAAGGCGCAGCTCGACCGGCTGGTGCCGGTGCACAAGGTCTCCGACCTGTCGCTGGCCGGGCCGCACCTGGTTCGCGAATTGGCGCTGATCAAGGTCGTGGGGTCCGGCGACCATCGGGTGGAGGCGCTGCGCCTGGCGGATGCCTTCCGCGCCCGTGTGGTGGATGCGACGACGGAGAGCTTCGTCTTCGAGATGACGGGCAATGCCGAGAAGATCGACGCCTTCTGCGCGCTGATGCGGCCTATCGGGTTGGCGGAGGTCAGCCGCACCGGTGCCGTCGCCATCGTGCGGGGCAGCAGCGCGCTGACGGTCCAAAGCCACAACGGCTGAAACTTTGCTGGCCTCCCCGCCGTTCGCAGGGCGAACCGACTCCGGAGCCCACGCCATGCGCCTCTTAGCCTGCCAGAATTGCGGCAACCTGCTGCATTTCGAAAACACCGCCTGCGAGAAGTGCGGCCTGTCGCTGGGCTTCCTGCCGGAGGCCGGGCGGCTATCCGCCTTCGACGCGGATGGGCTGGCCATGCTGGACGGCAAGCCGAAGAAGCCCTGCGCCAATGTGGCGAAGGAGGCCTGCAACTGGTTCCTGCCGGAAGACGATGCCGAGGATTACTGCCCGGCCTGCCGGCTGAACTCCATGGTGCCGGATTTGTCGATGCCGGAGAACCTGCCGCTCTGGCGTCGGATGGAGATGGCCAAGCGCCGGCTGATCTACACGCTGGACCGCCTGCGCCTGCCGCATGAGGGGCCGGAACTGCGCTTCTCCTTTCTCGCCGACCTGGATGGCGAGCCGCCGACCATGACCGGCCATGACGAAGGCCACATCACCATCGCCCTCGCCGAGGCCGATGATGCGGAGCGGGAGGCGCGGCGCACCCGGCTGAACGAGCCTTTTCGGACATTGCTCGGCCATATGCGGCACGAGGTCGGCCATTGGTATTTTCTCGTGCTGGTGGAACGCGCCGGACGCACCGATGATTTTCGGGCGCTGTTCGGCGACGAGAGCCAGGACTACGCCGCGGCGCTGCAGGCGCATTACGCCAGGCCGCCGAACAATGACTGGCGCGGCGACTACATCTCGGCCTACGCCGCGGCGCATCCGCATGAGGATTGGGCGGAATGCTTCGCCCATTACCTGCACATGGTGGACAGCCTGGAGATGGCGACGAGCTTCGGCATGACGATCAACCCGGTGCTGGACCGGGACGGCGTGCTGGAGACGGAGCTGGATTTCAGCCCCTACCGCGCCGGCATGGAGGAGATCCTCAATGCCTGGACGCCGCTGACCATTGCCATGAATGCGATGAACCGCTGCATGGGCACGCCGGACCTGTATCCCTTCGTGCTCAGCGCGCCGGTGGCGCGCAAGCTTGGTTTCATCCACGAAGTGGTGCATCACCGCCCCGATCAGGGGCAATAGCGCCCCCAACGGGGCAACCGAAGGAAGCTGCGACGATGCGTGTGTATTATGACCGCGATGCGGATGTGAATCTGATCAAGGCCAAGAAGGTCGCGGTCATCGGCTTCGGCAGCCAGGGCCATGCCCATGCCCAGAACATGCGCGACAGCGGCGTGGCCGATGTGGTGATCGGCGCCCGCCAGGGCGGGTCCTGGAAGAAGGCGGAAGCCGCCGGCTTCAAGGTGATGACCCCGGCCGATGCGGCGAAGTGGGCCGATGTGGTCATGGTGCTGACCCCGGACGAGCTGCAGGGCGACCTGTACCGCGACCACCTGGACGCCAACATGAAGCCCGGCGCGGCGCTGGCTTTCGCGCACGGCCTGAACGTGCATTTCAACCTGCTCGACCCGCGCGCCGATATCGACGTGTTCATGATCGCGCCGAAGGGCCCGGGCCATACCGTGCGCGGCGAATACCAGAAGGGCGGCGGCGTGCCCTGCCTGGTGGCCGTGCACCAGAACCCCTCGGGCAATGCGCTGGAAATCGCGCTGTCCTACGCCTCCGCCATCGGTGGCGGCCGTTCCGGCGTGATCGAGACGACCTTCAAGGAGGAATGCGAGACCGACCTGTTCGGCGAGCAGGTGGTACTTTGCGGCGGCCTGGTCGAGCTGATCAAGGCGGGCTTCGAGACGCTGGTGGAAGCCGGCTATGCCCCCGAGATGGCCTATTTCGAGTGCCTGCACGAGGTGAAGCTGATCGTCGACCTCATCTATGAGGGCGGCATCGCCAATATGAACTACTCGATCAGCAACACCGCCGAATACGGCGAATACGTCACCGGCCCGCGCATCGTCACCTCCGAGACCAAGAAGGAGATGAAGCGGGTGCTGGAGGACATCCAGTCCGGCAAGTTTGCCCGGGATTGGATGCTGGAGAACAAGGTCAACCAGGCCTCCTTCAAGGCCACCCGCCGCCGCCTGGCCGAACACCCGATCGAGGAAGTCGGCGAGAAGCTGCGCGGCATGATGCCGTGGATCAAGACCAACCAGCTGGTCGACAAGGCCAAGAACTAAGCACGCGTCTCCCTCCCTCGCTCGCGCGGGGGAGTACGCCTCTTCCCCCTCTCCCGCTCTTGCGGGGGAGGGTCGGGGTGGGGGTTCCGCCCGCCATGCGCCACATCGCCTGCCTCCACACCGCCGCCTCAAATCTTTCGCTGTTCGACGCCGCCTGCCCCCCAGGCGTCACGCTGTCCCATACGATCCGCCCCGACCTCCTGGCCGAAGCCGAGGCCGCCGGCGGCCTCACCCCCGCCATTGCCGCCCGCACCGCCGCAGCCCTCGAAGCCCTGGCCGCGCCCGGCATCCAAGCCGTGCTGCTCACCTGCTCCACCCTCGGCCCCGCCCTGGCCCAGGCCCGCGCCGCCATCCCGCTGCTGCGTGCCGATGCCGCCCTGGCCGAGGCCGCGCGCCGTGCCGGCGGCCGGGTGGTCGCGCTCTGCGCCGTCGAGACCACCCTGGCGCCAATCGCCGCCCTGTTCGGCCCGGCCTGCGAGACTCGCCTGGTGCCCGGCGCCTGGGCCGCCTTCCGGGCCGGCGATGCCCACACCTATGCCCGGATGGTCGCCGCCGCCGCCGATGCGGCCTTCGCCGAGGGCGCCGGCTGCGTCGCGCTCGCCCAGGCCAGCATGGCGCCCGCCGCCGCGCTGTGCCGAAACGGCATCCCGCTGACCAGCCCTTCCGCCAGCCTCGCCGCGCTTGCGTGAGGCGCCGGCCGCGCCACATCGGCAGGGCACCCCGGAGCAACCCATGCGCAACCGCCTCGCCGCCGGCGCCACCGCCCTATTGCTCGGCGCCTGTTCGGTGGTGGGCGTGAGGTCGGGCACCGAAGAACCGCGCTTTGAGCTTCTGGAACAGGCCAATGGCCTGGAGATCCGCCGCTACGCCCCGCGCCTGGCGGCGGAGACGGAGGTGGCGGCGGATGAGACCGCCAGCCGCGAACAGGGTTTCCGCCTGCTCGCCGGCTACATCTTCGGCGGCAACCGCGGCAGCGCGCGCATCGCCATGACCGCCCCCGTGGCGCAGGAGCCGGTGCGGATCGCGATGACCGCGCCGGTCGCGCAATCCCCCACGGCCAGCGGCCACCGCGTCCGCTTTTTCCTGCCCGAATCGCTGCGTGACCCGCCGGTGCCGAATGACCCGCGCGTGCAGGTGGTGGAGGTGCCGGCGGAGACCTACGCCGTGCTGCGCTTCACCGGCAGCACCAGCCCGCAATCGGTGGCGGATGCCCAGGCACGGCTGCGCGCCGCACTGGGCGATACCGCCTGGCAGGCCAGCGGCCCCGCCACCGCCTGGTTCTACGACCCGCCCTGGACCATCCCGGCGCTGCGCCGGAACGAGGTCGCAGTACCGGTCACCCGGCGCTAGGCCGGTGGGCGCGGGACGATCAATCCCGGTCCCACTCCTCCCGTCATGCGCCACGATCGCGGGGCTTGACGCTGGGATGACCCCTGCGCCGTGTCGCCCGCCCTCGGGTCTGACGCTGCATCACGCAGATTCGTCCATTGCTGCGGCTATGGGCGTGCCGGTGCCAGGAGTGCCAGCAGATTGGTCTGGGCGACCTTATCCCGCACCGCCGGGCTCAGTTGCCGCAGGAAGGCCTGGACGCTGGCATACTTCATGGTGTCGCTTGCCATGCTCCGGTGGCTGGCATCCGTGCCGATGATGAAGCGATCGGGCTTCGCCTCGATCAGTTGCAGCCATTCCGGCCAGACGGCCGCACCATCCCGCAACAGGGTGTAGTCCGGAGAGCGCGGATGCCGTGGCCAGCTGCGCGCGCTGAGTTCGTAGATCAGGTTGCCATGCTGTTCGAGCATCCGGCGGGCCAGGAACAGGGGCGTGTAGCCGCCATGCGCCCAGATGATCGGAACGTCGGGATACTCTGCCAGCAGAGCCTGCATCTCCCGGAGCCGGGTGATTTCGACATGAAGCATCACCGGCACGCGGTAGCGGCGTGCCAGTTCGACGATGCCGCGCATGTTCGGTGAGGTCGGATCGTAATCCGCCTCGGGGAATCCCGGCGACGGAAAATGCACCGCCGAGATCTCGCCAATGCCCCGGAACCGGCCGGAGCCCAGCATCCGGTCCAGGCCGGTGAGCAGCGCTGGGTCCTGCCGGTCCCACGCCAGGCGGAATTCCTGACGCTCCGGGGAGACGCAGGCGAAGGCCAGGAAACGGTCGGGACGTCGCCGTGCCGCCGCCGCCACCGAATCATTGTCGCTGGCGCGGCCCCAGAAGATGATGGCGCGCGTCGCCCCGTGGCGCTCCATCAAATCAAGCTGCATGGCCTCGTCATTGAGATGCACATGCGCATCGAAGAAGGGCACGACTTCCTGCGATTGCGGCGCCTGTTGGGGCCGGCGCAGGGTTCGTGCCGGAAGCCGTTCGCCTGGAACGGCGTCCTGCGCCCTTGCTCCCTCGGCACAGGCGACGGTCAGCGCCGCGCCAAGGCAGGCGCGGCGGGAGAATGGGCTGCGTGTCGTCATCCTGGCGCACTCACCTGGACAGGGTCGGTTGCGACGCGGCGGGTGCCGCTCAGTCCCGCTCCCACTCCTCGCGGGTGATGCGGCCGGCCAGGTCGACATGGATCTCCACCCGTTCGTTGCGCGGGTTGAAGGCCTCGATCTCCCAGTGGCGGCGCTTGCGCTCCACATCGCCGCGGATGCGGTAGCCGGCGGCCTCCGCCACGCGGCGCGCCTCGGTCTCGTCGATGCCGCCCTGCTGCTGGCGCTCCTCGCGCCGCTCCCGCTGCTGGCGGCCCTCGAGGCGTTCCCGCGCCTCGCGGCCTTCGCGGCCGGCCCAGGGGGGGCTGCCCTCGGCGCGGCGGATGGTGATCTCCCGCCCATCCTCGCGGCGGATGGTGAAGGCGTCGAAGCTGCGGCCCTCCGGGCGGCCGGTCACACGCAGCCGCTCACCCTGGCGGATGTCGAGGCGGTGGTACCAATCCGGCCCGGCCTCCACCAGCACCCGGCCGGTGCCGTCCTGCAGCACGAAGCGGTTGCCGAAGACATCCGTCACCTCGCCCTCGATGGCGATGCCGCCGGGGGCGATGGCGCCGATCGGGGTCTGGGTGGCGGCGGGCGGCGTTGCGTTCTGGGTCGTCGCATTCTGGGCGAAGGCAGGGGCGGCCAGCGCGGTGGCGAGCGCCAGGCTCAGCGCGGCTCGGCGGAAATGGGTGGTCTGCATCGATGGCTCTCCTCTCGGTTGCCGCCGGATCGCGTTCCGGCATGGCCGCCTTCTCCCACACCACGCCTGAACCCAGCCGGAACCGCGCCGTTCAGGCTGGGTTCAGCCAGGGCCCTGCAGTAGAAGCCGCATGATGCGCCGCGCCGCCATCCTTCTCCTCCTGGCCCTGCCGCTCGCCGGCCCCGCCGGCCAGTCTCTGCTGCCGCTGCCGCGCGCGGTGGAGATCGTTGCCGAACGCTATCATGGCCGGATGATCGAGGCCCGCGTGGTGCCAGGGCTGGATGATGAGGAAACCTCCGTCGCCTATGAGCTGCGCTGGCTGACCCCGGCCAATGACGTGCTCCGCATTCGCATCTCCGCCACCGATGGCGGCATGCTGCTGGTGGAGGGCAGCGGCATGATCGCGGCGCGCAAATGAGGCTGCTGCTGGCCGAGGATGACGCGACGCTCGCCGCCCAGCTTCTGGCGGCGCTGCGCGCGGCGGGCTTCGCGGTGGACCACGCCGCGGATGGCGAGGAAGCGGCCTTCCTGGGTGCCGAAAACCCCTATGCCGCCGTGGTGCTGGATCTCGGCCTGCCGAAGCGGGACGGCATCGCAGTGCTGACCGGCTGGCGCGCGGCAGGGCTTTCCCTGCCGGTGCTGGTGCTGACGGCGCGGGAGGCCTGGGGCGACAAGGTGGCCGGCTTCCGCGCCGGCGCCGATGACTACCTGACGAAGCCCTTCCGGATGGAGGAGGTGGTACTGCGCCTGCGCGCGTTGATCCGCCGCGCCGCCGGCCATGCCGCCCCGGTGCTGGAATGCGGCCCGCTGGCGCATGATTCGCAGACCGGCGGCTTCACGCTGGATGGCCTGCCGCTGAAGCTGACTGCCTTCGAGGGCCGCATCCTGTCCTACCTGCTGCACCGCGCCGGTCGCGTCGTCAGCCGCACGGAATTGTCCGAGCAGATCTATGACGGCGACCAGGACCGCGACTTCAACGCGATGGAGGTGCTGGTCAGCCGCCTGCGCCGCAAGGTCGCCCCCTGCCGGATCGAGACGCTGCGCGGCCAGGGCTGGATGCTGGCCGCGCCGTGATCCGCCGCTCGCTTCGGCTGCGCCTGGCTCTGCTGGGTGCCGTCGCCATTCTGGCCGCGCTGGTCGGTGCCGGCTTCGCCATCGACCGGCTGCTGACCCGCGCGGTGGAACGCGGCTTCACCCAGCAGATGGACACCGCCCTGCTGGCGCTAATGGCGCGGGTGGAGGTGGAGGACAGCACCGGCCAGGTGATCCTGGAAGCGCCCCCCGCCGAGCCGCGCTTCGACCAGCCGCTGTCCGGCTGGTACTGGCAGGTGGCCTCGGGGGCGGAGGTGCTGCTGCGGTCCCGGTCGCTGTTCGACGCCGAGTTGCGCGGCACCAGCGGCCCGGGCGGGGAGGCGCTGCGCATCCTGCGGCGGGACTATACCACCCCCGGTTCGCCCGAATTGCTGACCGCGACGGTTGCCGTGCCGCAGGCGGAAATCGCGGCGGCGCGGGCGGAACTCACGCGGCCGCTGCTGGTCTCGCTCGCCGTGCTGGGCCTGGCGCTGCTGGCGGCGTCTTTGGTGCAGATCGGCTTCGGCCTGGCGCCGCTCGCCCGGCTGCAACGGGGGCTGGATGCGGTGCGGCGCGGCCAGCGTGCCCGCATGCCACAGGCGCCGCATGCGGAGGTGGCGCCGCTGGTCGCCAGCCTGAACGCGCTGCTGGACCACAAGGAGGCGATGCTGGACCGCGCCCGCCGCCATGCCGGCGACCTGGCGCATGCACTGCAGACGCCGCTCGCCGCGCTGCGGAACGCTTCGCAGGACCCGCAGGTGGCGGCATTGGTCGCGCGGATGGAGGGGCAGATCCGCCGCCACCTGAGCCGCGCCCGCGCCGCCGCCACCGCCGGCCTGCCCGGCGCCCGCTGCGCCGTGGCGCCGGTGCTGGAGGATCTGGCGATGGTGCTGCGCGCCGCGCATCGCGACCGCGACCTGCATCTGGAAATCGCGGCGGACGGTGCGCCCGATTTCGCCGGCGACCGCGGCGACCTGGAGGAGATGGCCGGCAACCTGATGGACAATGCCTGCAAATGGGCACGCCGGTCCGTGCGGGTGGAGGCACGGGCGGAGGGCGCCCGGCTGCTGATCCGCATCGCCGATGACGGGCCAGGCATGGACCCCGCCGCGCGCGACGCGGCGCTTGCCCGGGGCGGTCGGCTGGATGAGGCGGTGCCGGGGCATGGGCTGGGGCTGGCCATCGTGGCGGAGACGGCGGATCTCTATGGCGGGGCGCTGGCGCTGGAAGGGGAGGGGACGGGCCTGGTCGCGCTGCTGCGCCTACCCGCAGCCTCTTGACCATGGTGCGCCGCACAGCCGACCCTGCGCACATGACCAAGCTCGGCACCGAGACCGACTATCCCCGCGACTTCGCCGGCTATGGCGCCACCCCGCCCGACCCGCGCTGGCCGGGCGGCGCGAAGCTCGCGCTGTCCTTCGTGCTGAACTACGAGGAGGGCGGCGAGAATACCGTGCTCAACGGCGATGCGGGCAGCGAGCTGTACCTGCATGAAGTCCCCGGCGGCACGCCCATCATTGGCGAGCGCAACCGCACGGTGGAAAGCCAGTTCGACTATGGCGCGCGGGCCGGGGTGTGGCGGGTGCTGCGGCTGTTCCAGGAGCAGGGCTTTCCGCTGACGGTCTATGGCGTCGGCCGGGCGCTGGAGCTGAACCCGGACGCCGCCCGTGCCTTCGCCGAGGCGGGGCATGAGGTGGCAAGCCATGCCTGGCGCTGGATCGACTACCACAACATGGATGAGGCGACGGAAGCCGCCGAGATCGCCCGTTGCGTCGAGACCATCACCCGCCTGACCGGCACGCCGCCCGTGGGCTGGTACACCGGGCGGATCAGCCCGCGCACCCGCACCCTGGTCGCCCGCCATGGCGGCTTCCTGTACGACAGCGACGCCTATGACGACGACCTGCCGCATTACGTGACGGCGGAGGGCCGGCCCCACCTCGTCATCCCCTATACGCTCGACAACAACGACATGAAATTCGCCGTGCCGCCGGGCTTTGCCGGGCCGGACGGGTTCGAGCGCCATCTGACGGATGCCTTCGACCTGCTGCTGGCCGAGGGCAGGGCAGGGGCGCCCAAGATGATGTCGGTCGGGCTGCATTGCCGCATCGTCGGCCGCCCCGGCCGTGCCGCCGCGCTGCGCCGCTTCCTGGCGCATGTGGCGCGCCACAAGGATGAGGTCTGGGTGACGCGCCGCGCCGATATCGCGCGGCATTGGTGGAAGGAACACGCCCCCGCATGAGGCCCCTGGCTCTGCTCCTGGTCCTGCTGGCCGCCGGCTGCGCGACCGAACCCGCGACGGCCCCGTTGCCGCGCGGCGACCGCGCCTTGCCGCCGCCCGGCCTTTCCGAAGCCCCGGCCGGCGCCCGCTGCGCCGACCATGCGGCCGCGCTGCCGGCGCTGGTCGGTCGGCCGGAGGCCGAGGTGCGCGCCGCGCTCGCCGCGATGCCCGGCATCCGCACCATCCGCCTGCTGGCCCCGAACCAGCCCGCGACGCGGGATTACCGCCAGGACCGGGTGGGCGGCGTGGCCCGCGGCGGGGTGGTGGAGAGCCTGGCCTGCGGCTGAGGCGCCTCAATCCTCGACCAGCGCCACCCCCACCGCATGGTGGTCGCTGAAGCCATCGGCCTGGATGCCGCCGCGCAGGGCGGGCCGCAGGAAGGGCCGGGGGCGGCCGGTGACGCCGGGCGGCCGCAGGATGGACATCGGCCCGTCGAGCCGCAGGCCGGCGCTGCCGGTCACCAGAGCGCGGCCGGCCAGTATCTGGTCCAGCATATTGGGCTGGCCACCGTAGAAGTAGGTGCCCTCGCCGGACCCGGCCAGCGGCGCGGCCAGGTTCAGGAATCGCCGTACCACCCGCAGCGGCCCGCTGCCCGGCCGACCCGCCACCCTGTCCCGCGCATTGGTCGCCAGCGCGTAATGCACCAGGGACCGGTCGAAGGGTTCGTCGTTGAAGTCGCCCATGGCCAGCACGGCGATATCCTCGCCCTGTTCCTCATGGATGCGGGTGTGCCAATGGGCCAGCGTCTCCGCCGCCGTCATGCGGTAGGGCTCGCTCTCGAACTGCCCGCCGGAGCGGGAGGGCCAGTGATTGGCCAGCAGCACCAGGCTGCGGCCGGCGGCGGTGGCGAAGCCGGCCTGCAGGATGTCCCGCGTATAGGTGCGGCGCATGACGAAATGGGTGAAGACCTTCTTCCGGTCCACCTTGTAGCGGTCGCGGCGGTACAGGAAGGCCGTGTCGATGCCGCGGGCGTCCAGCCCCTCCGCATGCACGAAGCCCCATTTGCGGCTGCCCAGCTTCTGCACCAGGCGCTTCAGCACGCCGGCGCTCTCCACCTCGCAGACGCCGAGGATGCCGGGGCCGGCGCCGCCATCCATCGCGGCGATGGCCTGGGCGATCTGGCCCAGCTTCTGGTCCAGCACCGCCGCATCCCAGCCCTTGAGATCGGCGGCCAGGCGCCTGTCGAGGCCGCCGCTGCGCGGCGCGTCCTCGGTATCGAACAGGTTCTCCAGGTTCCAGAAGGCGATGAAGTGGCGGTCCGCCATGGCCGTCATCCGTCCCGATCGGTTCGCAGGATGCGCCAGGCGCCGGGCGGGCCGCCACTGGTTTCACATCCGCGACGACTGCAGGATCTCCGGATTCACCATCATCGAGGGATCGGCCCGCCCATCCAGAACGTCCAGGATGTTCTGGGCGGAGATGCGGGCCATGCGGCCCATCCCCTCCTCCGTGCTCGCCGCCGAATGCGGGCTGATTACAACGTTGGGGAGGGCCAGCAGCGGGTTGCCCGGGGTGGCGGGCTCCACCTCCAGCACATCGAGACCGGCGCCCATCAAATGGCCGGATTGCAGGGCGGCGACCAGGGCTTCCTGCTGCACCACAGGCCCGCGCGCGGTGTTCACCAGGATGGCGCCGGGCTTCATGGCGGCGAAGGCGGCCGGATTCATCAGGTGGTGCGTGGCGGGCGAGAGCGGGCAATGCAGCGTCACCACATCCGCCTCGCCCAGCGCCGCATGCAGGTCGCGCACGGCCCGGAAGCCGTCGGCGGCGATGCGGTGCGGGGAGAAGCCGGGATCCAGCACCGCCACATCCATGCGGAAGGCCTTCAGGTACTGCGCGACGCGGGTGCCGATGCGGCCATAGCCCACAACCAGGGCCCGCTTGCCGGCCAGGTCCACCATCCGCAGCCCACCCGGCGGCCACCAGCCGCCGCCGGCGACGTGGTTGTGGATATCCACCGCCCGCCGCGCCACCGCCAGCAGCAGCATCATGGCATGCTCGGCCACCGAGAGGTCGTTCGACCCATTGGCCACCATCACCGCCACGCCGCGTTCGGAACACGCCGGCACATCCACCGTGTCGTAGCCGACGCCGATGCGGGAGACGACGCGCAGCTGCTTCGCCGCGGCCAGGGCCGGGTGGTCCATCTTCTCCAGCCAGCACAGCGTGCCATGCGCATCGGCGATCGCCGCGTGCCACTCCGCCACGCCGGGATTGTCCAGCACCACAAGATCCAGCTCCGGCCGCGCGGCGAAGACCGCCATGCCGGCCTCCGGCAGCCTGCGGCCGAGCACCACCTTGAACGCCATTGCGCCTGTCCCCCCTTTTGAATCGTGCCCGCATGCTGGCAAGGCCCGACGCATCGCGCCAGCGCTTGCGGCCCAGGCCATGCCTCGCTATCGTCGCCACAGCCATGATGCCCCGCGCCGCCCGTATCGAGCTGTCCGCCGCCCTCCGGGCCGGCCTGCTGCCGCGCGCGCTCCTTCTCCTTCGACTTAGCCACCCCTGGGCGTAAGCTCCGGCCCCCCTCTTCGAAAGAGGTAACGGCTGGTATCGCTCAGGGGACCCCCGGGGGCAGCTTTGCCCTCGCGCATGGCATGACGAATCAGAAGCAAGGAACGCCCCCAATGGCCATCACCCACCCGTCCTTCGGCACCATGGACCCCGACCGGGTCATCGTCTTCGACACCACGCTGCGCGACGGCGAGCAGTCGCCCGGCTTCTCCATGAACCTGGAGGAGAAGCTGCGCATGGCCGAGGCCCTGGCCGAGCTCGGCGCGGATGTGCTGGAAGCCGGCTTCCCCATCGCGAGCCCCGGCGACTTCGAAAGCGTGCAGTCCATCGCCCGCCGCTTCGCCAAGGATGGCCCGGTGGTCTGCGGCCTGGCCCGCACCGCGCCCGGCGATATCCAGAAGGCGGCGGATGCCATCAAGGACGCCGCGCGCGGCCGCATCCACACCTTCGTCTCGACCTCGCCCCTGCATATGCGCGTGAAGCTGCGGATGGAGCCGGAGAAGGTGCTGGAGCTGGTCACCGCCTCCGTGACCATGGCGCGCAATGCCACCGATGACGTCGAATGGTCCGCCGAGGATGGCACGCGGACGGAGATGGATTTCCTCTGCCGCTGCGTCGAGGCCGCGATCAAGGCCGGCGCCACCACCATCAACATCCCCGACACGGTCGGCTACGCGGTGCCGGAGGATATGTTCCGCATCTTCAACATGGTGCGGGAGAAGGTGCCGGGCGCGGATCGGGTGATCCTGTCCACCCACAACCACAATGACCTTGGCCTGGCAGTGGCCAATACCATCGCCGCCATCCGCGCCGGCGCCCGCCAGGTGGAATGCACCATCAACGGCATCGGCGAGCGCGCCGGCAATGCGAGCCTGGAGGAGATCGCCATGGCGCTGCGCACGCGCCATGACGCCATCCCGGTCAGCAACGGCGTGCAGACAAAGAATATCCTGCGCACCTCCCGCCTGCTGGCCACCATCACCGGCTTCGACGTGCAGCCCAACAAGGCGATCGTCGGCCGCAACGCCTTCGCGCATGAATCCGGCATCCACCAGGACGGCATGCTGAAGGATTCCTCGACGTATGAGATCATGACGCCGGAGAGCGTCGGCTGGACCAAGTCGTCCCTCGTGCTGGGCAAGCACTCCGGCCGCGCCGCCTTCAAGGACAAGCTGAAGGCGCTGGGCTACGAGGTCGGCGACAACGCCATGAACGACGCCTTCAAGCGCTTCAAGGACCTCGCCGACCGCAAGAAGGTCGTCTACGACGAGGACATCGTGGCGCTGGTGGATGACGAGGTCGTCCGCGCCAATGACCGCATCAAGCTGACCGGCCTGTCCGTCTCCACCGGCATGCACACCCGCCCCATCGCCTCCATCGCGCTGGAAGTGGATGGCGAGGCGCGGGAAGGCGTCGCCGGTGGCGATGGCGGCGTGGATGCCACCTTCGCGGCGCTGCGCCAGGCCTTCCCGCACGAGGTGAACCTGAAGCTCTACGCCGTGCAGTCGGTTACCGGCGGCACCGACGCCCAGGCCCGCGTGACGGTGCGGCTGGAGGAGGATGGCAAGCTGGTGGACGGGCAGGGGGCGGATACGGACACCATCGTCGCCTCCGCCCGCGCCTATGTCCACGCGCTGAACAAGCTGCTGGTCAAGCGGGCGCGGACGGCCCCGGGGGCGTTGCCGGAGGCACTTTCGGCCTGAGCGCCGGCGGCGGGCGGGGGGTGGGCGGGCGCAGCGGGAATTCCAGCGCCAGCCCGGCCTCCTGCCGCTTCAACTCCGCGCCCAATTGCCGCGCCAATCCGCGTAGCAGCAGGGCGCGCAGCTGGTCATCCGGGCGCGGCACCACGCCGTCATCCTCGATCGCCAGCGAGGCCCGGCGCTCATCCGCCGCCACATTGATCGAGATGCGGCCGCCCTGGCCGGGCGGGAAGCCCTGCTTCAGCGCGGCGGACACCGCCTCCGTGATGATCAGCGCCAGCGGGACCGCCTGGTCCGAGGAAATCCGCAGCGCCGGCGCGGTGACATCGAGCGCGATGCGACGGCCGGGCTTGTCGCCGATCGCCGCGAACAACTGCACGCCCAACTCCTCGATGAAGGCGCGGAGGTCGATCGCCTCCGGGTCGTGATGCGCGTACATGTGGCGATGCAGCGTCGCCAGCGCCCCGATGCGGTCGCGCGCCGCCTCGAATTCCGTGCGGGCCTGGCCGTCGGTCACCCGCTGCGCCTGCAAGGCCAGCAGGCTGCTGACGATCTGCAGGTTGTTCTTGACCCGGTGGTGGACCTCCGCGGCCAGGATCTCCGCCCGCTCGATCGCAGCCTGCAGGTCGCGTTCACGGTCTGCCAGTGCCTTGGCGCCGGCCTGGAAGCTTTCCGCCAGGTCGCGGATCTCGTCCGGCATGCCGGCGGCGCCGGGAATCTCGAAGGGCGCCGCGCCGGCATTCCACTTTGCCACGGCGTGGCGCAGCCGGGACAGCGGGCGGGTGACCGCGTAGTTGGCGCCGAGCACCACAGCGAGGATGGACAGGGCGAGCAGCGCGCCGACCTCCGCAAGCCGCTGCGTCGCGGCGAGGGACGCGGCGGCGCGGATCGGCGCCATTGGCCGGGCCACCACCAGGAACGCATGGCTGGAGAGCATGCCGCGCGCCGCCACCACATCCGCCCCGCCGAAGCTGGTCTGGGTGGCGGCCCCATCCGGCGCGACGACGGGCGGCGCCGCGGTGGAGGCTGTCCGGCCGAGCGGCCAGGACCGGTTTTCGGCATCCACCAGCCAGCCGAGCAGGCCCGCGGGCAAGGCTGGCGGCGCGACGCGCGCCAGCAGCAGGCGGCCCGATGCCGGCAGTGTCCGCAGCACGGAGATCATGCCGGAGGCACCGGCCAGGATCAGCGAATCGGTCGCACCGGCCACGCGGGCCCGCAGTTCCGGGCCGATACCCGGCAGGGCGGCACCGGGGCATTCCACCAGCACCACCACGCCCTCCGGCGCCGTGTCGCGCAGCCATTCGCCGCAACGTCCGGCATCCGGCTGCCAGGTTCCTGCAATGCCGCGCAGCGCACCATCCGCCGAGGCGATGCGCGCCGCGAAGGAGGCAACGGCAAGGTCGCGTTCCAGGGTAAGGTCGCGGTCAGCCTGGCGAAGTGCACCGCGATAGCCGACGAACGCGCCGGCCAGCACCAGCAGGACAACCGGAAAGGCGGCGACCAGCAGCAGGCATAGCAAGCGGCCCCGCAGGCTGGCCTGGGGGCGCGGAAGTCTCCAGCGTCGCGGCGTCCCGCCGGGTATACTCATCGCGGCTGTCGTGTCTCTCCGGCACGGCGGGGCTTACTTGCCGCGCCGGGACCGATCCTCCTCGATGAGTCGCATAAGCTCCGGCGGAATCGGCTCCGCCGCAACGTCGTCATAAAGCTGGTGCAGCCCACGCTGCAGCCAAAGATCGAACGCATCCTCACCCGCACGCTCTGCCTTGCGCTTCGGGGCTTTTGGGGAGGGCGCGGGCTTGCTGCTGTCGCTGCTGTCCATGTCCATCGCCGAAGCCAGCGTCGCCCATGACCCATGTCCGGGGCGACGGCTGGCACCTTCGACTTAAGCCAGCAGATGGTGTTCGCCAACCCCCGAACCGTTTCGGGCACGCTGGCCGCCGCGCTCGCTACTGCGCCCGCTGATACGCGCCCGCTCCGTCCGCTGCTCCTCGGTGGTCGCCTCGGCGGATTCTTCGCCGGCGAGCCAGGTCTGCAACTGGCGACGTGCACGGAACACCCGGCTTTTCGCGGTACCGACGGCGCAGCCGGTGGCTTCCGCCACATCCTCGTAGGACATGCCCTGCAGCACCACCATGAACAGCGCCTCGCGCTGGTCCGCCGGCAGGCGGTTCACCGCGTTGCCCAGCTCCTTCAGCACCAGCCGGTCCTCATGCGTCGCGGACACCGCGAAGGCACCTGCCGGCACATCCTCGATATCCGTCGTCTCGCGCTGCTTGCGGAGCGTGCTGATGAAGCGGTTGCGCAGGATGCGATGCATCCAGGCGGCAAAATTGGTGCCCGGCGTGAAGCTGTTCTGGGCGGCAAGGGCATTGGCCACGGCATCCTGCACCAGGTCGTCCGCGGCGGCCCGGTTGCGGGTCAGGGCGAGCGCCTGCACCCGAAGCCGGGGCAGCAACGCGATGACCTGACCGTGGAACTCGTTTGCCATGCTGATCGCTCCATCCTCTATGCAACCTGAATGAACGGGCCGAAGGGATGGTTGCATCGCGCTTCCGTTACTCATTCACAGGAGCGAGAGCGCGCGAAAGCGCGGCGCGGGCGCGGGATACGCGGGCCTTCATGGTGCCCACCGGCACCTCGCAGATTGCCGCGGCCGCTTCCAGGCTCAGGCCGCGCGCCGCCACCAGCATCAGCGCTTCCCGCATGGCGGGGGGCAGTCGGGACACGGCCCGGGCCAGGTCGCGCACCTCATGCGCGCTTTCCTGGTCCGACTGCCGGCTGGCCTCGGCTTCCGGCGGGTTGGCCTCGGCATGGTCGCGTTCCCGCCGCGCCTTGCGCCAACCCTCGCGGAACGTATTCCGCAGCACGGTCAGGCCCCAGGGCCGCAGGGCGGCCTGCGGGTCGCCGGCCAGCTCAGGGGGCGGCACGAAGCCGTCCAGGCCGCGAAGCATTCGCAGTACCGTCTCCTGTACCAGATCGTCGGCTTCGGCTCTCGAACGCGTGAGCATTCGGGCGGCGGCGCGCAGTTCCGGCAACAACTGCGCGATTACGGCGCGCAAAGCGCCGGAGTTCTCTTGTTCGTCCACACCACACTGCATATCAAGCCCGGAAGGTATGCGGCAGCGCGCGCCGCTCGTTTGGGAGATGAAAAAGCGATGAGCGAGATGGATCGCACGGCGCTGATCGGCGCCCTGCCCTATGCGCGCCGCTTTGCCCGCGCGCTGACCGGTTCCCAATCACGCGGGGACGGGCTGGTGGCGGAGGCTTTGCGGGGCGAGTTGGAGGCGCCGGCGGGTCTGGCGGATGCGGCGCTTTTGGCGCGGCTGACGCTGTATGGCGCCATCTGCCGCATCTCGGCGGCCCGGCCGGATGCGGAGGAGGGCCCGGCAAGCGGCCTGAGCCGACCGCAGCGCATGCTGCTGCTGCTGACCTCGCTGGAGGAGCTGGAGCCGGCGCATGCCGCGCTGGCGCTCGGCATCTCGACCGACCAGGCGATGGCGCATGCCGATGCGGCGCGCAGCCACCTGCGGGCCGGCGCCGTCGCCCGCGTGCTGATCATCGAGGATGAGCCGATCATCGCGCTCGACCTGCAGCAACTGGTGGAGGCGGCCGGGCATGAGGTGGTCGGCATCGCCGCCTCGGAGGATGAGGCGGTGGCGATCGCGGCCGCCGAACGCCCCACCCTGGTCCTGGCGGACGTCAACCTGGGCGCCGGCGGCGATGGTACCTCCGCCGTCGCGCGCATCATGCGGACCCAGCAGGCGCCGGTGATCTTCGTCACTGCCTATCCCGAGCGGCTGCTGACGGGGCAGGACCTGGAGCCGGCCTTCATCATCACCAAGCCGTTCGAACCGACGACGCTGGCCATCGCCACCTACCAGGCGGTGACCCGTGGGGTGCATCTCGACCCGGTGTAACATTCAGTGACGCCCCGGAGGGTTGTGCCGGAACCGTTCCGGCCCTCCCGGCGTTGTTCCGGCACAGACTGACGCCGGAGTTTACAATGCTTTACTGGACCCTCGTCTTCCTGGTCGTGGCCCTTGTTGCCGGCCTGCTCGGTTTCGGCGGCGTCGCCTCCGCCTTCGCGGGGATCGCCAAGATCCTGTTCGCCGTCTTCATCGTGCTGTTCCTGCTGAGCCTGATCTTCGGCGCCTTCCGCACCAACTAGCAGCAGGATATTCGCGCCATGCGCGCCATCCGGTTGCTGGTGCTATGCGCCGCGGCGCTGCCGCTGGCGGCAGCACCGGCCGTGGCCCAGCAGCCGCCGGACCCGGCACCGCGGGCGCATTTCTGGTTCGATCCCACCCAGCTACCGACCTTCACAGGCACGGTGGACCGTTATCTGGTGAACCCGGCCGGGGAAACCGACGCCTTGCTGTTCCGCGAAGGACCACAGGTGGTGTTTCCGCCCGATGTGGCGGAGGCGGTGCGGCAGGCAGGTCCGGCTGGGCAGCGGCTGATCGTCTGGGGCATCCGCGCCCGGCAGGCCCCCGTCATCACCATGCTGGCCTTTGCCGCGACGCAGGAAGCGGAGCCCGGCGTCGTGGACCGCTTTTACTGGCGCCTCGGCGGCGGCCCCTCCGAGCAGTCGCAGCGCCTCGCCGTCTCCGGCACCGTCCGTGCGCCCTACTTCGCACCGCAGGGCCAGGTGGCCGGCGCGGTGCTGGAGGATGGCACGGTGGTGCTGCTGCCGCCCGGCATGGCGGAGCCGTTCGCAGATCTGCTGCGCGGCGGCGCCCGGCTTGCCGCGGAAGGCCGCGGCTTTGCCGGCAAGGCGGGCCGCGCGCTGGTCGCAGAACGCCTGGGCGAAGCTGCCGATGCGCTGCGCCCGGTTCTCCCCGAATCCCCCCCGAATGGTTCCCCCACGCCTGCGCCGTCCGCGCAGCCGCAACGCTGAGCCGCCATGTCCGACCCGATACCTGCGGCCCCCGAGCTTCCGCCGCAGGATGGCCTGATGCGCCGCTTCTGGCGCCTGGCCCGAGGCTACTACACCTCCCCCGCCGATCGCCGTCAGGCCTGGCTGCTGACAGTGGCGGTGATCGGCCTGACCCTGTTCCAGATTGGCGTGCAGGTACGCTTCAACCTGTGGAACCGGGATTTCTTCAACGCGCTGGAAAACCGCGACAGTCCGGCCTTCTACGGCCAGATGTGGATGTTCGCGCTGCTGACGGGGCTGGCGATGGTCGCCGCTGTCGGCCAGCTCTGGGCGCGCCAGGCGCTGATGCTGGGCTGGCGGCGCTGGCTGGTGCACCGGCTGCAGGGGCGCTGGCTGGAGCATGGCCGGCACTACCAGCTCAACTTCCTGCCGGGCGCCGCCGACAACCCTGACCAGCGGATCAGCGAGAATACCCGCTGGGCAACCGCCATGGCGGTGGACCTGACAATCGGCCTGCTCAGCGCCCTGCTGACGCTGGCCAGCTTCCTCGGCATCCTGTGGTCACTCTCGGGTCCGCTGCGGATGTCCGCCGGCGGCACGGAGTTCGAGATTCCGGGCTACATGGTCTGGTGCGCGCTGATCTACGCGCTGATCGGCTCGATCGCCACGATGTGGATCGGCGGCCCGATGGTGGATATCAACATCCGCCGCAACGAGGCCGAGAGCGACCACCGCTTCGCCCTGATCCGCATGCGGGAGAACAGCGAGGGCATCGCCCTGATCCGTGGCGAGGCCGATGAGGACCGGGGCCTGCAGCGCGCCTTCGGCCGCGTCGTCTCCGTGATGAAGGAGCTGTACGACCGGGAAAGGCGGCTGATGTGGCTGACCAGCGGCTACGGCATGGCGGCGACGGTCATCCCCATCCTGGTCGCCAGCCCGCGCTACTTCGCCGGCGCCATCACGCTGGGGGTGCTGATGCAGATCAGCTCCGCCTTCCTGGAGGTGACGCGCGGCCTGAACTGGTTCGTCGACAACTTCCCCCGCCTGGCCGACTGGCGCAGCCACGTGGAACGCGTGGTCGATCTGGAGGACACCTTCGACATGGCGGAGGCCGGGGCCGGGCAGACCCGCATCGACGTGCTCGAGGCCCAGCCGGGGGAGGAGCCGGAGGTGCTGGCCTTCAAGGACCTGCAGGTGGCGCATTCCGACGGCAATGTGGTGATCCAGGACGCGAATGCGGAAATCCGCGCCGGCGAGAAGGTGCTGATCGTCGGCGAGAGCGGCACGGGCAAATCGACGCTGTTCCGCGCCATCGCCGGCTTCTGGCCCTGGGGATCGGGGCAGATCCGCGTCCCGCCCCGCGCCCACATGATGTTCATGCCGCAGCGCCCCTACATCCCGCTCGGCACGCTGCGCGCCGCGCTGACCTATCCGGCCTCCACCGACCATTTCCCGCCGGAGGACCAATCCGCGGCGCTGGAACGCTGCGGCCTGCCGCATCTGGTGGCGCGGCTGGATGAGGAGGAGCGCTGGGACCGCGTGCTGTCGCTCGGCGAGCAGCAGCGCCTCGCCTTCGCCCGCCTGCTGCTGCACAAGCCGCGCTGGGTGTTCCTGGACGAGGCGACGGCGGCACTGGATGAGGAAAACCAGGACCAGATGATGCGCCTGTTCCGGGAGGAACTGGATGGCACCGCGCTGATCTCCATCGGCCACCGCCCCGGCCTCGACGTGTATCACGACCGTACGCTGCAATTGCTGCGGGCGCCGGATGGGGCGCGGCTTCAGGTACGCCGCAAGCCGGTGCGGGAGCGCGGCCAGCGCGTCTCCGGCGGCCGCGCGGCGCTGCGGCGCATGCTGCGACGAAGCTGAACCGGCGAAGCTGAGACGGCAGGGCGCCTGAACAGGAAAGCCGCCACCCCGGGGGAGGTGGCGGCTTCTCTGGAGCGTCGGGATGGTCCCCGGCGGGTCAGCGCCGGGGGATCAACCCCAGCTGGTTAGCGCCAGGCGGGGCGGCCCAGGTTGACCGTGCCCGGGTTGGTCAGGGCGCCGCCGGCCGCACCGGCCGCGCCGCCGAGCAGAGCACCGGTCCCGGCACTGCCGCTCAGGGAGCCGATGGCAGCGCCGGCGCCGGCGCCGAGCAGGCCGCCGGAGACTGCGCGGTCACCCGTGGTCTGGCCGCAGGCACCCAGGGTGGCGGCAAGGACCAGCAGCATCGGAAGTTTACGCATCGGGGGGATTCCTTCGGGATTGAACGATGCAGCAACAACGCGCGACGGCTCCGCCGGTTCGCCGCACCATTGCGGTTTCGGTCTTTTTCCGGCGGCGCCTGCCTGCCCCGCGTCCAGGGCGGTGATCGGGGCTTGAGCCTGGGGCGGGGGAGGGGTATCGGGTGCGCCTCGCGCCATCCCGCGGAACCGTCGGCACCGGACGGTGCCAGGCCCCAGGCTTCCAGCCCGGGACTGGCCCGAAACGGCCGGATGAGGCCCGGCGCGGTGCCATCTGCGATACTCGGAAGGTTCCGGCTGCATGTTCTCCCGCCTGTTCGGCTTCCTCTCGGCCGACATGGCCATCGACCTCGGCACCGCGAATACGCTGGTCTACGTGAAGGGGCGGGGCATCGTGCTGAACGAGCCCTCCGTCGTCGCCATCTCCGACCATCGCGGCAAGAAGCAGGTCCTGGCGGTGGGGGAGGAGGCCAAGCTGATGCTCGGCCGCACCCCCGGCAACATCGCCGCCATCCGCCCGCTACGGGACGGCGTGATCGCCGATTTCGAGGTGGCGGAGGAGATGATCAAGCATTTCATCCGCAAGGTGCATAACCGGCGGTCCTTCGCCTCGCCGATGATCATCGTCTGCGTGCCCTCCGGCTCGACCGCCGTGGAACGCCGCGCGATCCAGGAATCCGCGGAGAGCGCGGGCGCCCGCAAGGTGTTGCTGATCGAGGAGCCGATGGCCGCCGCGATCGGCGCCGGGCTGCCGGTGACGGAGCCGTCCGGGTCGATGGTGGTGGATATCGGCGGCGGCACCACGGAAGTGGCGGTGATCTCGCTCGGCGGCATCGTCTATGCGCGGTCCGTGCGCGTCGGAGGCGACAAGATGGACGAGGCCATCATCTCCTACATCCGCCGCAACCATAACCTGCTGATCGGCGAGAGCACGGCCGAGCGCATCAAGATGGAGATCGGCGCCGCCGCGCCGCCGTGGGAGGGCGAGGAAGGCCCGATGACGGAGGTGAAGGGCCGCGACCTGATGAACGGCGTGCCGCGTGAGGTGGTGGTCAGCCAGCGGCAGATCGCCGAAAGCCTGTACGAGCCGGTGATCCAGATCGTCGAGGCGGTGCGCGTGGCGCTGGAGAATACGCCGCCGGAACTCGCCGCCGACATCGTCGACAAGGGCATCGTGCTGACCGGTGGCGGCGCGCTGCTGCACCGCCTGGATGGCGTGCTGCGGGAAGCCACCGGCCTGCCCGTTGTCGTGGCAGAGGAAGCCCTTTCCTGCGTCGCCCTCGGCACCGGACGGGCCCTTGAGGAAATGAAGCGGCTTCGCCACGTGCTCACCTCGATGTATTGAGGGTCTTTGCGGAGCGTTGGGGACGCTCCGGAAGATGTTGATCTTAAAGCTTCGAATGGGGTCAGATGGTGGTCTGATCCCGCATTGCCCTGTGGGGCAGGGGGGAGCGCCGCTTGATCCGACTCAGCATTCCGCTCCGCCAGGCGCTGGCGCGGCTTTCGCTGCCGGTGCTGATCGCGGCGGCCTTCGGCACCATGCTGCTCGGCAAGGCGGATGCGCTGCTGGCGGAGCGCGCGCGGATCGCGCTGGCCGATGCGCTGGCGCCGTTCTACGCCGCCTTCGCCGAACCCGCCCGGGCGCTGCGCGACGCGGCAGAAGACATGCAGCGCCTGCTGGTGCTGCGGGAGGAGAATGCCCGGCTGCGGGAGGAGAATGAGCGCCTGCGCCGCTGGCAGGCCGCCGCCCTGGCGCTGGAGGCGGAGAATGCCATGCTGCGCCGGCAGCTCGATTTCGTGCCGGAGCGGGCGCCCGCCTTCCACACCGCCCGCGTGGTGGCCGATGGTGGCGGTGTCTATGCCCGCGCGGTGCTGCTTTCCATCCCGCCGGAGATGCAGGTGCGGCGCGGCCAGATCGCGCTGGATGAACGCGGCTTCGCCGGGCGTGTCACCGAAGTCGGCACCCGCTCCGCACGGGTGCTGCTGGCCACCGACATGAACAGCCGCATCCCGGTGACGCTGGAGGGCAGCCGGGTGCGCGCCATGCTGGTCGGCACCAACGGGGCCCGGCCGCGGCTGCAGCACTGGTCGGAAGGCAGCCGCCCGGCAGAGGGGGAACGCGTGGTGACGAGCGCCGAGGGCGTTTCCTTCCCCGCGGGCCTGCCGGTCGGCGTGGTGCGCTGGACCGAGGGCGGCGTGGCCGAGGTCGAGCTGTTCGCGCGGACGGACCGGCTGGACGTGGTGCGGCTGTTCGATTTTGGCCTTGGCGGAATCCTGCCGCCCGAGGCCATCGCGCGGCCCGAACCGCGTGCGCGGCGCTGAGGCCCGGAGCCGCCCATGGTCGGACACCCGGAGCCATCGCCCGGACTGCTGCGCCGCCTGGACGACATGGCCCGCGCCGCCTTTCCCGCCACCGGGACGGCGCTGCTGATGGTGCTGGCGGCCGGGCCATCCGGCGTGCCGGGGCTGGTGCCGGCGGCGACGCTGCCCTGCATCATCTTCTGGTCGGTGTTCCGGCCCGGCGCCATGCCGCCGCCGGCGGTGTTCCTGCTCGGCCTGCTGCAGGACCTGCTGACCATGGCGCCGCTCGGCACCGGGGTGGTGACGCTGCTGGTGGCGCATGGGCTGGCAGTAGCCTGGCGGCGCTTCCTGGTGCGGCAGAGCTTCATGTTCGTCTGGCTGGCCTTCTGCGCCTTTTCGGCCGGCATGGCGCTGCTTGGCTGGCTGCTGACCGCGCTGCTCGCCTGGGACCTGCCGGCCCCGGCGCCTGCCCTGCACCAGGCGGCGCTGTCCGCCGGCCTGTATCCCGCCTTCGCCTTCGTCCTCAGCCGCATCCACGGCGTGATGCGCCGCGCGGAGGAGACACCGTGACGCCTGGGTGCCGCCCCCCGCACCCCACGCGCAGCGCCGCCTTCCAGCCGGCGCAGCAGTGGGTAGGCGCGCAGGCAAGCGCGCGGAGCCCGCGCCCAGGCCATCCGCCCGGCCAGGCGCACCAGTGCGCCGGCGCGCAGGCAAGCGCGCGCCCGCCGCATGAGGGCGCACCAGGCGGCCTGCGCATTTCAGCAGGCCGAGGCCGCGAATGCGGCCCGCGCCCAGGCCATCCGCGCGGCCAGGCGCACCAGTGCACCGGCGCGCAGGCAAGCGCGCGGAGCGCGCGCCCGCCGCTTGAGGGCCTGGAATCATGAGCCGCAAGCAGCGGGAGGAGGAGAGGGTCCGCGGCATCTTCGGCCGCCGTGCGCTGGCGCTGGGCCTGGGGCAGATGGGACTGCTCGGCTTCCTGGCGCATCGGCTGCACCGGCTGCAGGTGGATGAGGGCGAGCGCTACGCCACACTGGCGGAGGAGAACCGCCTCTCGGCGCGGCTGCTGGCGCCGCCGCGCGGCCGGGTGCTGGACCGCGAAGGCCGCGTGATCGCCGGCAACCAGCTCAACTGGCGTGCCCTGCTGACGGCGGAACAGACCACCGATGTCGGCGCCACGCTGGAGACCTTCAGCCGCATCGTGCCGCTGACCGATGCCGAGCGCGCGCGGATCGAACGCGACGTGCGCCGCCGCCGGCGGTTCGTTCCGGTCACGGTGCGCGACTTCCTGACCTGGGAGGAAATGGCGCGGATCGAGCTGAACGCGCCGGATCTGCCGGGCATCAGCGTCGATGTCGGCACCACGCGGGTCTACCCGGAAGCGGACCACCTGGCGCATATCGTGGGCTATGTGGCGCCGCCGGCGGAGCGCGACATGGATGGCGACCCGTTGCTGGAACTGCCCGGCATCCGAGTCGGCCGGTCGGGCATCGAGCGGCACCACGACCTGGCGCTGCGCGGCCGCGCCGGGGCGGTGCAGATGGAGGTCAACGCCGTCGGCCGCATCATCCGCGAGCTGGACAGGCGCGAGGGCGTGCAGGGCCAGGATGTGCAGCTTTCCGTCGATGCCGCGCTGACCCGCACGCTACGCGGCAAGATCGAGGAAGGCACCTCCGTGGTGCTGATGGATGCGCGGAACGGGGAGGTGCTGGCGATGGCCACCCAGCCTTCCTTCGATCCGAACCTGTTCAATTCCGGCGTTTCCACCGCGCAGTGGCGGGAATGGACACGCAACCGCGCGACGCCGCTGATCAACAAGGCGACCAACGGGCTGTATGCGCCGGGTTCCACCTTCAAGATGGTGGTGGCGCTGGCGGCGCTGGAGGCGCGGGCCGTGACGCCGGGGGAGCGGGTGTACTGCCCTGGCCACATGGACCTCGGCGAATCCCGCTTCCATTGCTGGAACCGGGGCGGCCATGGCGGGGTGGATATGCGGACGGCGCTGAAGCTGTCCTGCGACGTCTATTTCTACGAGATGGCGAAGCGCCTCGGCATCGACAAGATCGCCGCCATGGGCCGTCGCTTCGGCCTCGGCGTGCCGCTGGATATCGAGCTGCCGGGCATCCGCAACGGCCTGATGCCGACGCGCGAATGGCGCCAGGCACAGGGCCGCGGCTGGGCGCTGGGCGATACGGTGATCCATGGCATCGGCCAGGGCTTCTACCAGCTCACCCCGCTGCAACTGGCGACGATGACGGCGCGGCTCGCCACCGGGCGCGCGGTGCAGCCGCATCTGACGCGCAGCATCGGCGGCCGGCCGGTGCGTGGCACGCGGGCGGAGGATTGGCCGAGCCTCGGCATTCCCGAACGCGACCTGCGCCTGGTGCGGGACGCCATGTGGTCGGTGGTGAACGAGGCGGGTGGCACCGCCCGGGTCGCCCGCCTGCCGCCCGAGATGGGCGCGATGGCCGGCAAGACCGGCACGACCCAGGTGCGGCGCGTGACGCGCGAGCAGCGCGAACGCGGCTACCGGGTGGACCAGGTGCCGCGCGAATGGCGGCCGCATGCGCTGTTCGTGGCCTTTGCGCCGCATGACAATCCGGTCTTCGCGGTTTCCGTCATCGTCGAGCATGGCAGTTCCGGCTCCGCCGCCGCGGCGCCGCTGGCGCGCGACGTGCTGATCGAGGCGTTCCAGCAATTGCGCCCCGGGCCGGGCGGCAGTTTCGGTGCGCGGGTGGCGGAAGCGCCGCGCCCGGCAGGTCCGGCGCGGCCATGAGGTTGGCCCGATGAGGTTTGTCCCATGAGGTTCGAGCGCCGCCTGCTGCTGCGGGAACGCGGCACCGGGGTGCTGGAGAAGCTGTGGCAGATCCCGTGGATCTTCGTGCTGCTGCTGTGTGCGGTGGGCGGCGTGGGCTATGTCGCGCTGTATTCCGCGGGCGGCGGCGCACCGGAGCCCTATGCGGCGAAGCATGCCATCCGCTTCGGCTTCGGCCTGGTGCTGATGCTGTCGATCGCGCTGGTCGATGTGCGGCTGATCGCCCGCTTTGCCTGGCTCGGCTATGCGGGCGGCATCGGCCTGCTGGTGATGGTGGCGCTGCATGGGCAGATGGGCGGCGGCGCGCAGCGCTGGCTGGACCTTGGCGGCTTCCAGCTGCAGCCCTCGGAGCTGATGAAGATCCTGCTGGTGGTGGCGCTCGCCTCCTGGTTCCACAAGGCGTCCTGGGAGCGGATGGGCAACCCGCTGTTCCTGGTGCCGCCAATCCTGGCGGTGCTGTTGCCGGCGGCGCTGATCCTGAAGCAGCCCAATCTGGGCACGGCGCTGATCACGCTGATGGTGGGCGGCGCGGTGTTCTTCGCGGCCGGCGTAAGGCTGTGGAAATTCGCCGTGGTGCTGGGCATCGTCGCGGTGGCGGCGCCGATCGCCTATGAGCAGCTGCACGACTACCAGCGCGCCCGCATCACCACCTTCCTCGACCCCGAGAGCGACCCGCTGGGGGCTGGCTACAACATCATCCAGTCCAAGATCGCGTTGGGGTCGGGTGGCTTCTGGGGCAAGGGCTTCCTGCAGGGCACGCAGGGCCACCTGAACTTCCTGCCGGAGAAGCAGACGGACTTCATCTTCACCATGCTGGCCGAGGAGTTCGGCCTGGTCGGCGCGCTGAGCGTGCTCGGCCTGCTGGCCACGGTGATCGCCTTCGGCTTCCTGGTGGCGCTGCGCAGCCGGCACCAGTTCGGCCGGCTGCTGGCGGTGGGTCTTGCGACCAACTTCTTCATGTACGTCTTCGTCAACATCGCCATGGTCACCGGCGCCATCCCGGTCGGCGGCGTGCCACTGCCGCTGATCAGCCATGGCGGGTCCGCCATGCTGACGGCGATGGTGGGCTTCGGCCTGCTGATGTCCGCCCATGTGCACCGGGACACGGAGTGGGAGGCGGCGCGGGACGAGCAATGAGCGACGGACATGGCGGATTTGCGCATGGTTCTGGCCGTACCTGTCTGGACAAGCCTGTCGCGCCGATCTAAACGACCGCTCTCGCCGCAACGCGGTGCGGGCGCTTAGCTCAGTTGGTAGAGCAGCTGACTCTTAATCAGCGGGTCGTAGGTTCGAGCCCTACAGCGCCCACCATTCATTCCAAGACCTTATATCCGGCAAGAACGCGATCCCAAGCGGGGAACGTGCGTCCAGCCTGCGCGCGTCCCCCCACCCGGAAAGCGATGTCCGCCGATCAGGCGGACACCTCCTCGGCCACGCTTTCCGCAAACGTTACGCGATTGCGGCCTGCGGCCTTCGAAGCGTACAGCGCCCGATCGGCATGCCTCAGGGCGGCCTGCAGGTTCATCCTGTTGCTTTCGATCACCGCGACGCCGATCGAGACCGTGACGCTCGGCAGCACGGCGTTGGCGTTGGCTATGGTCAGTTCGGCGACACCCGCGCGAAGTGCATCAACTCGCGCTTCGATCTCGTGCAGCCCGGCTTCTCCGATCAGCAGAACGAATTCCTCGCCGCCGTAGCGGAACATCCAATCGCTTTCGCGAATATGCCGCCTGATATAGTCGCAGACCGTCACCAGCACGAAATCGCCGGCGGCATGGCCGTGAACGTCGTTGAATTTCTTGAAGTGATCGACGTCGAGCATGACAACCGCCAGGGGCTGGTTGAGGCGCAGGCTCTGAGCGATCTCCTTTTCCCCGACAATCTCCAGGTACCTGCGATTGAACGCGCCGGTGAGCGGATCGCGGATTGCCTGTTCCTTCAGCGAGTCACGCAGCTGGAGATTGGCAACCGCCAGGCTGAGCTGACGCGCCGCCATCTCGGAGAACTGAGACATGCTGGCGTCAAAAGCCTCCTCATCCTCTGCGGCACCCTTCTGCGCCACGAAGGAAAGCAGGCCGATCGTTTCGCCGTACGCAATCAGGGGCAGGCAAAGGCTGTCATGTTCCGGCGCTTCCCCGTGATGGTGGGCACAGACCGGCGCTCCGGCGCTGAAACGATGGACCTGGCCCCGGCGCAGTCCCCAGCAATGCTCGGGTAGGACGACCTCCGGGCTATCACTTCCGCCCCATTGCGCATGCCGGACAAGCTGGTTGCGCGACGCCGCATAAAGATAGAGCGCGCCGGAATAATTCGGGAAGAGGCGTTCCAGGAAGGTGCTCGCCAGCGAGCCGATCTCCTGCAGTGACTTGCAGCTTTGCAGAAAGCTGTTGATCTCGCCGATCCGGCCCACATAGTTGCGCTCGATCTGCAATGCGCGAACGGTTTTTTCTATTTCCACCACCTGGCTGGCATGCAGCGTCGGGGACTTTATCCGATGCCGGTTTTCGCGCCGCATGAGGAAAAACAAGGCCAGGACAAGCATACTGCAGGTCAGTGCAAAGGCGAGCATCGACAGGACGGACGACCGCCATTGCGAATCGTAGATCGCCTGTCGTTCAGCCAGCAGGCGCGCCTCCTCCGCGGACATGTCCCGCAGGATGGAGCGGCTGACATCCATATTGATGATGGACCGGCCCTGATCAACGGAGGTGGACGCCTCGCCACTGAAGACGACGCCGGCCAGGATGGTTGCCGACATCTCGTTGAGACGCTCGGTAACCGCTTGGCGAAGTTCCACGACCCGCGCGATCTGTAGGGGGTTGTCGTCGACTTCCCTCTGCAATGCATCCAGCTTCTGCGGAATAGATCCGCCGGCTTCGTAGAATTCGGCCAGATAGCGCTGGCTGGACGTAATCAGATAGCCGCGTTGCCCACTCTCGGCTCTCAACAGCGTTTTCAGGAGATCGGCCATCAGTCGCTCGCTGGCCAGGGTATGGTGGACCCAGCTCGTGGCCTGCGTCAGTGATTGCAGGTTCTGATAAACGACGATGCTGTTGACCAGCACGCCGACCAACCCGGCGACCAGAAGGCCGAGGCTGCTGACCCACTTCCTGACGGCCATCAAAGTCCAGCTCCAAGAGTGCCTGGTGGCAATGTGCGGTTAGGTCACCCGTCGCGGGTCCGACCACGCCCACATCTGATGAACTTGTCTGTCTCGCATGTTAAGGAGATGACGGATGTCGATGGGCTGGTGGTGACCACCGCAAGGGCGGCCCACCCGCACGAACGCGGTTGCCCGCCCCGCGCCTGGCGCGTCTGTTAGGAGGCCTCGCTGCTCACCAGCGGCAGACGCCGAGACCGACTGATCGCCGGCATCATCAGTTTCTCTGGCCGCGACGAACCGCCACCGCGCCATCGTTCAGCCGGAATGGCGAGGCGATCCGTGCTCGGGCAGCAGAGCGGCCCTTTCAGATCACCTGGCCAAGCTCCGTTATCCGGCCGCGCAAAGTGTCAGCGGTCACCGATTCGCGGCGTCGGCAGCAGCAGAATTGTTGCCGGTCTGCCCCCGCCGTGAAGTAAACATTGTTGTCTCTTGCGATAAATGTATCAAATATCTCAACGGCCTCCGAGCGAGTCGCTGGCACCATAAAAATGGCAAATGGCAACCATCCCGGTTTCAGTGAACCGGCCGCGATATTGCTCGTCTCACGCGCATTTTTACCTGGACGTCGCAACGACTGAATTTTAATACATTCAGGCGTGGCCGGCTTGTGCAGCTGCGTCAAGAGGCGAAAGGGGCAAGGAGGTGATGATGGATGCGAAGCAGGGCCGAACCCGGGAGGTCGTGGCCGACCATGCCGCAAGCGCGGAGGTAGCCGAGCTGGTGGCGATATGGCGCGGCCTGCCTCTGTCCAAGCGACGCATCCTGCTTGAGCAGTTCCGTGCCGTGGCGCATGCCGAGCGGGGAGCGGAGAGTGCGCCGATGCTGGAGGCGGAGCGCCACTCATAGCGGCACGGCCCTCTGCAACCGAAGCCGGGCCACCTCGTTCCCGTCGCAACCGACCATGCGCGAGGGCTTTGCCATGAACCCGATCCCGTTCTGCGGCCCGCCCCCGCTACCCGGCGGTGCCGTCTGGAATACCCACCCGATATTGATTTCCGCGCTGTTGCTGGGCGCCGCTGCAACCCTGCTGCTGGTGCGACGGGCCGGGCAGGGTGCTGCCTGGCCGATGGCCGGCTGGGCCATGCTGGCGCTGGCGCTCGTCTCCCCGCTTTGCAGCCTATCGGTTGCCCTGTTCAGCGTGCGGGTGACGCAGCATCTGGTGGTGGTGCTCGGCGCGGCGCCGCTGTTGGCGATGGCTGCGATGCGGCTGCGGTCGGTCGCGCGCTGCGGCATCGCCGCGCCAGCCGCCGCCTTCGCCGTGCTGCTCTGGCTGTGGCATGCCCCCGGCCCCTATGCCGCGACCTTCGCGGCGGATGGCATCGCCTATTGGATGATGCATGTCTCGCTGGCCTTCAGCGCAACCTGGTTCTGGGCCGCGCTGCTGCGCGTGGACCCGGCACGCCCCCTGGCGGCCACGGTCGGCGCGCTGGCGACGGCGATCCAGATGGGCGTGCTCGGCGCGCTGCTGACCTTCGCGCCGCGACCGCTCTATGCCGTGCATGCGCCGGACGTGACCCTGCCCTGGGGCTACACGCCGCTGGAGGACCAGCAGCTTGGCGGGTTGCTGATGTGGGTGCCGGGCGGGCTGCTGTTCGTGCTGGTATTGGCCGCGGGCCTCACCCTGGCGCTGCGCCCCGGCGCTCGCACCGCATCCTGAGGGCCGCATCCTGAGGCAAGGTGCCGGCGCTCAGCGCGCGCCGAACCTCGCGTGCCGTTCCAGGATCGCCGCCCGCGCCGCCGCATCTTCCGTCCCGCGCAGCGCCGTGTCGCGGGCCAGCGCGGCGTGGCGGGCCAGCACCGCATTGCGGCCAGGGTCGGATTCCACCGCCGCCACCGCCCCCAGAACTTCCAGCAGCCGGATCATCACGGAGGGCTGGGTCTCCCCGGCCTGGCGCAGCATGTGGAACATCGCATCCGCCAGCCCGCCGTAATCCGTTGCCGGCCGGACCAGGCGAAGCCGGTCCTCCCGGCGCAGGCGTCCGCTGGGCAGGTTGCGCCCGGCAAGGCCCGCCAGAGACGCCCCCAGCCGGTCCAGCACGCCGATCGCGGTGAAGGGGTCGTTGATGCCGGGCGACAGGGCACGCAGGGCAATCTCGACCAACTGCCGCACGGCGTATTCCAGGTCCTGCTCCACGCTCCGCGCCTGGCCGAGCACCATCACCCGCTCGATCTCCGCCTGCGCGGCTTCCTGCAGCCGCGTCGGTGTGACGTGACCCACGACGCTGCCCGGAAACACGAATCCGCCCGGCCGCACTTCCAGATGCAGCACCGCGTCATGCTCCGCCGCCCAGTCGGCCAGTGACGAATCGTCCAGCACCCGCAGATAGCCGCTGCCGGGTGCCGTCAGCGGGGCGGTGTTCTGAGGTTCGGCCACCGCCTCGGGCGGTTCCTTCGGCGTGTCGCGACAGGCCAGCTCCAGCGCCGCGGTCATGTCATGGTGGACCAGGGCGACGACGCGATCGACGCTGATCGAGGCGGCGACATGGTGCAGGAACCAGATCAGCACGCCGATGCAGGCGAAGCCGAGCAGCAGCCCCACCGAAACGGCAAGCTGCGGCACGAAGGCGCCTTCCTCGGCATCATGCACCGAGCGCAGCGCCACCAGCGAATAGGCGAAGGTCGCGACCAGCGCGCCGAGCGCATACTGGTTGCCCGGGTCACGCGTGAAGTTCCGCAGCAGCCGGGGCCCCATCTGGCTGGAGGCGAGCGTCAGCGCCGCGACGGTGATGGAGAAGGTGGTGCCCGCGACGCCGATGGTGGCGCTGGCCAGCACGCCCAGCACGTCGCGGGCGCCGGCGGCGCCGCCTGCGTAGATCCAGTCATCCAGCCCGTCCGGAAGCTCGTCCCAACCTTCCGCCCGGACCAGCACCTGTGCCAGCGCGATCGCCGCCACGGTCATCACCGCCGGCCGCAACCAGAAGGATGCCAGAAGGTCCGCCCACCATTGCCGCAGCCGCGCTACGCCCACCGGACCCGCCCCTCATCTGTCTGCGGGACGTAACGAGCCGGCGGGCGCGCGGTTCAGCCCGCCCACCTGCCGCGGCGGGGCTCGCGCATCAACCCTGGCCTGCCGGTACCACGCTCAGCGTCCCATCGGTTTCCAGTACCACGGATTCCGCATTCTCGGGCCCGCTGAGCCCGCCGGCGCGCAGCGCCGCCAGCATTTCCGCCCGGGTCACCCGCTGCCGGCGCATCGCCGCCTCCAGCAACTGGCCCTTGTGCAGCAGCAGGGTCGGCTCCGACTTCACCAAGTCGCTGAAGCGGCCGGAGCGCACGGAAAGCCACGCGACCAGGAACTGAAGCCCGATCAGCAACAGCAAGGCCACCAGCCCCTCGGCCAGCGTCACGCTGCGGTTCAGTAGTACGGTGGCCAGGGTGGAGCCGAGGGCCACCGTCACCACCAGGTCGAAGGCGTTCAGCTTGGCCAGGGTGCGCTTGCCGGAAACGCGCAGGAACAGCACCAGGGCGGGATAGGCGAGGCTGCCCACCAGCAGCACCCGCAGCAGGGAATTCCAGTCCTGGAACAGCATGTCGGCGACAGGCAACGGCGCATTCCCTTCACGTCATGGGGTGGCCGGAACGGCCACCCCGCCGGCACGCCCCGGCTTCAGCCGGCCTTTAGGGGATCAACCGCGATCCTGCTGCTGCCAAAAGCGGTCGATCTGCTGGCGCCGCTGGCCATAGGCCTCGGCATTCGCCATCGCCTCCGGCTCCACCTGCGGCGCCTGGTCCAGCGCGGCCTCGGTGACGTCCAGCACGAAGACATCCATGTTCGGCGTGGCCCGCATGCGGTCCCACGGCACCGCCACATAGTCCTCGCCAATGCCGAGGAAGCCGCCACGACCCAGGATCAGATAGCCGATGCGGCCGGTATTCGGATCGACGATCACGTCTTCCACGCTGCCCAGCCACGCGTCGCGCGGGTTGCGGACATCGGTGCCGGTGATGTTGTCGGCACGGAAGGCGCGGTTCATCTCGGTCACCGGCGTGGCGGCGACGAGCTGCTGCTGCCGGTAGGTGACGATGTTGTCGGGGTCCACGCCCGCCTCGCGCAGCCTGGCACCATAGCTGTCATAGGCTTCCCGCGCCTCTGCCAGGATGAGCTGGCAGCCGCGCTCCTCGCCGCGCTGCGCCATGGCGATGGCGCCGGCGTGCAGCGTGCGGATTTCCTGCATCGGCGGCCTGGTCCAGCCGGTATTGGCCCAAGGCGTGCGGGCGCCGACCATCGGCGCGCCGATCGCGCCGCCGCCCTGCGCCTGCACATCCGCCGCCCGGGCACGGTCGGCCGAGCCGCCGCGCGCGCCGACGGGACCAGTGCCCACCGGGGTGTCCGCCGCAGTGCGGTTGGCACTGGGGCTGGCGAGCGGGGCACCGGTGCGCGCCCAGCCATAGCCGGTGCGGTAGCCGCTGAGCCACATGCCATCCTCGCGCATCTGCACGCCGAAGGCCTGCAGGTCCTGCATGCATCGCTGGGCCACCTGCGGCCGCGCCGCATTGGGGGTCTGGGTCTGGGCCATCGACAGTGCCGGGGCCAGCAGCAGGGCTGCGGTGGTGCCGAGAAGAAGGTGCTTCATCTGTCGCCTCCGTCTGTTGGGGGGGGGGCGGCGGTCTCGCATCCATGTCGCGCTGGTGAGCAGGCCAGGGCTGGCTGCCGCCATGCACATCGGGGACCGCCGAAGGTCGCCGGACGACCACAGCCGCCCGTCCACAGCCAACGTCGGCCATGGAAGCGCGTTCCCCGATTGCGGCAGAATTCGGGCACCTATTGGTTGGTCGGAACGGTGGCGATCACCAAGCAATTGTGAAGGATGTATTTACTAAAAATGACAGACTGAAGACTAAACCAGCCGGGCAAAATGCGCGATTAAGTTCCGGCGAAAGCGCGGCTCGGCGCGGATTTCGCCGGGAGCTCGGAATTTTGATCTCAAGGCAGGTATCCAGCAAATTTTTGAAGCCGGAATTCGATTCATTCGCGTCGAGGGATCTGAATTACCTGGAGATCAGGCCGGACCGCGTTTTCTTGCTTCATGGTTTGGTGATATTCGTTCTGGTTCTGGCGCATCTGGCAGTCAGCTGGCTGCACATCCAATCCGGGCGCGACCATCTGCTCGGCCTGACGAGCCGCCTGCAGTTCCTGACGGAATCAAGCATCCCGGCCTTCTTCTCCGCCGTCATGCTCGTCGCGGCGGCCGCCATCGCCGCGCTGCTGGCCCGCGTCGATGCCGCGCGCGACGCCCGCATCTGGACCTTCATTACCCTGCTGCTGCTCTACATGGCGGTGGATGAGGCCACCTCCATCCATGAGGTCTTCAACAATCTCGGCGACCGCCAGGCCGAGGATGGCGCGCTGTTCTATGTCTGGGTGGTCCCCTTCGGTGCGTTGGCGCTGATCTGCGCCGGCATCCTGCTGCCGTTCTGGTGGCGGTTGCCGCCTGGCACAAAATGGTGGCTGGCCGGCGCCGCCGCGCTGTTCATCACCTCCGCGATCGGCATGGAACTTCCAGAATCGGTGGTGGTCGCCCAATACGGCGAGGAAGCGGCCTTCATGCGCTGGGATTTCATCGCGATGGTCACGGTGGAGGAGGCGGGGGAGATGCTGGCCGTGGCGATGGCGATCCGCGCCCTGCTGCACCACCTGGCCAGCCTGCGGGGCGATTCCGCCACCCTGCGGGTGAGCCTGCCCTGAGGCGGCGTCAGGTGCCGCAGAAGGTGGCCAGGACGCGCTCCTCGGGCCGTGCCGGCAGCGCATGCCGGGCGTGTTCCGGCTGATCCTCGAAGGGGCGGGACAGGATCTCGACCAGCGTCGCGAAGGGGCCGAAATCATCCCGCGTGACGGCGGCGGCAATGGCTTCCTCCACCAGATGGTTGCGCGGGATGAAGGCCGGGTTGGCGGCCCGCATCGCCGTATCCGGCAATCCGCCCTGGGTGCGCCGCGCCTGCCAGGCCTCCGCCCAGCCATCGAAGGCCACTGGGTCCGCGAACAGGTCCCGCGCCGCGCGGGGTCCGGTCGCCAGGGCGCGGAAGGTCAGCGTGAAATCGGCCCCGTTCGCCGCCATGCGGGACAGCAGGTCCTGGATCAGCGTCGCGTCGTCTTCCTCCACCCCCGTCAGGCCGAGCTTGGCGCGGAAGGTGTCGAGCCAGGCGGCCTGGAAGGCCGGTGCGAATTCGCCCAGCGCTGCCTGGGCGACCTGGATCTGCTGGTCCTCGCCCTCCGCCATGAAGGGCAGCAGCGTCTCCGCCAGCCGCGCCAGGTTCCATTGCGCGATGCGCGGCTGGTTGGCGTAGGCGTAGCGACCGGCATGGTCGATCGAGCTGAACACGGCGCCGGGATCGTACGCCTCCATGAAGGCGCAGGGGCCGTAGTCGATCGTCTCCCCGCTGACCGTCATATTGTCGGTGTTCATCACGCCATGGATGAAGCCGAGGCCGAGCCAGCGCGCCACCAGCGCCGCCTGCCGTGCCACCACGCCCTGGAAGAAGGCCGCCGCCGGGCTTTCGGCCCGGGCCGCGGCGGGATCATGCCGCGCGATGGCATAGTCCAGCAGCGCCTGCACGGCCTCGCCGTCGCCGCGGGCCGCGAAATACTGGAAGGTGCCGACGCGAATATGGCTGGCGGCAATGCGGGTCAGCACGGCGCCGGGCAGGGGGGTTTCGCGCATCACCTCCTCCCCGGTCGCCACCGCCGCGAGGGCACGGGTGGTGGGCACGCCGTAGGCGGCCATCGCCTCACTGACGATGTATTCGCGCAGCACTGGCCCGAGCGCCGCGCGGCCATCGGCGTGGCGGGAGAAGGGGGTGGGGCCGGAGCCCTTGAACTGGATGTCGCGCCGCTGTCCGTCCCGGTCCACCACCTCGCCCAGCAGGATGGCGCGGCCATCGCCGAGGCGCGGGGTGAAGTGGCCGAACTGGTGTCCGGCATAGGCCTGCGCCAGCGGTTCCGCGCCATCCGGCACGGTGTTGCCGGCCAGAACATCGGCGGTCAGCGCGGCGGGGTCGATGCCGAGCTGTCCGGCCAGCGCGGTGTTCAGCTTGATCAGCCGGGGCGCCGCGACGGGCACCGGGGCCTGCCGCGCGAAGAAGCGGTCCGGCAGGCGGGCATAGGAATTGTCGAAGGGAATGGTGGGGGCCATGGGGGTGGCTCCTTTGAAATTGGGCGCGGCGCCGGCCCCCACCCAACCCTCCCCCCCAGGTGAGGGGGGAGGGCTTTGGGGTCAGGCCTCGAGGAAGCTGCGCAGGGCGCGGCCCTGGGAGGATTGACGCAGCTTGCCGAGCGCCTTCGCCTCGATCTGGCGGATGCGCTCACGGGTTACGCCGAAGGTGCGGCCGACCTCCTCCAGCGTGTGCTCGCTGTTCATGCCGATGCCGAAGCGCATCCGCAGGATGCGTTCCTCGCGCGGCGTCAGGTCGCCCAGCACCTTGCCGGCGGCGTCGCGCAGCCCGGCGCGGGCGGCGGCGTCGAAGGGCAGGATCGCATCCTTGTCCTCGATCAGGTCGCCGAGCCGGGCATCGCCTTCCTCGCCGATCGGCGCTTCGAGGCTCACCGGCTCCTTCGCCAGGCCCTGCACGGTGCGGACCTTCTCCAGCGGCATGCCGAGGCGGTTGGCCAGTTCCTCCGGCGTCGGCTCGCGGCCGGTCTGCTGCGCCAGGCGGCGACCGGTGCGTACCACCTTGCCCACCGTCTCCGTCATGTGGACGGGAACGCGGATGGTGCGGGACTGGTCGGCGATGGCGCGCGTCACGGACTGGCGGATCCACCAGGTCGCGTAGGTCGCGAACTTGAAGCCGCGCCGCCAGTCGAACTTCTCGACCGCGCGCATCAGGCCCAGGCTGCCTTCCTGGATCAGGTCGCCCAGCATCAGGCCGCGGTTGCGGTACTTGCGGGCGATGTAGACCACCAGGCGCAGATTGGCCCGCGTCAGTTCCTCCCGTGCCCGGCGCATGTCGCGCTCGGCACTGGCGGCTTCCACATGCAGGCGGCGGAGCTGCGGCGCGGTCAGGCCGCAGCTTTCCTCGATGCGCTCCAGCTCGGCGCGCACATCGACCAGCCCGGCCTTCAGGTCGCGCAGGCCGGCGGGCTTCGCGGCACCCTCCAGCCGCGCGATGGCGCCGGCGGCACCGCCGTTCCACAGCTTCAGGAAGTCGCCACGGCTGATCCGCGCGGCCTCCGCCAGGCGCAGCGCGCGGCCATCCAGCATCATCAGCGCGCGGTTGGCATCGCGCAGCCGCTCGATCAGCTCCTCGATCCGGGCCGGGCGCAGGCGCAGGCCGGTGACCAAGGCCACCGCCTCGGCGCGCGCCTTGGCGGCCCCGGCGCCGGAGGCGCCGTTGGTCGCCGTCACGCCGGCGACGCCCTTGGTCGATGTCACGCCGGCGGCGCGGAGCGCGGCCAGGCCTTCCAGCGCGGCCTCGATGGCGGCGAGCGCCTCGGGCTTCAGCCGGGCGTCGATGGTCGCGTGCGGCGCCTCCGCGGCGGCCTCCTCGCCTTCCGGCGCGGGCTCCAGCAGGGTCTCTTCCGGCAGGTTGGCGGCGGCGGTCGCCTCCAGCTCGATCACGTCGCGCAGCGGCATGCGGCCGGCGGCGATCGCATCGCGCCAGGCAATCAGCGCGGCGGAGGTGGTGGGGCTTTCGCACAGCGCGGCCAGCATCGCGTCGCGCCCGGCCTCGATGCGCTGGGCGATGGCGATCTCGGCTTCGCGCGTCAGCGGCTCGGCGACACCCATCTCGCGCAGGAACAGCGCGACCGGGTCGTCGGAGCGGCTGGCGGCGGCGGCCGCGGCGGCGGAGATGTTGCGACCGGCGGGCTGACCGTCGCCCGTCTCCTGCGGCTCATCGGCCGCAAGGGTGGGCGCGCTTTCCTCGTCGTCGCCATGCGCGACGCGGTCATCGCTGCCGGTGTTGCCGAGGCCGAATTCCTCGAGCAGGGAATTCGCCGCGTCCTCGATCTCGTCCATCGGCAGCGGGTCGGCCACCATCTCGACGTCGAAGGACTCATGCTCCGCCATTCCGGGCATGTCCGTGGCGCCGGCATGGTCGTAGGGCATGGCCCCGGCTCCAGCCATTTCGTCCCGATCCGTTGCCTTACGTGCGAACATGCCGTCCATCTGTCGATCCGCTCCTCTTCGTTCCGCCCGAGGCGGCCGAAGGCCACTTCTTCACCGGTTAACCACGCCCCGACTTAACCACGCCCCGACTTAACCAGCCCCGGCCTGCACCGATGACACATCTCCGCCCCTGCCGGGGTGACCGGCAGGCGGAGAGGCCGACGGAAGGGGGACGCGCCGCCATGACGGCGAGTGGGCCATATGGGCATCTGGACCCGCGCGGACACCCCTTATCGGAAGAAACTGTGACGTTGTCCCGGCTTTTCTGCATGGCTCGTCCCCATCCGTGCGAGAAGGCCTTCAACTCCCTGGTTCGGGGACCCCTTTTAGCTCCCGGTTTGGCTCATGGTCTGGCGCAGGCGTGATGCGGCTGCACCGGTGACGTGTCTACGCCATGGCCAACCTCATGGGCCGACCCCCCATTACAAGCGGGAACCGATGAACGAAGTCTTCATCAACCGGATCGCCACCGCCGTCCCGCAGCACCAGGTGCACGGCGCCTTCCGCGCCTTCGCCGCCGCCCAGGCCCTGGGACGCGATGAACGCGCCTTCGGCCGCATGGCGGAACGCGCCGCCATCACCACCCGGCATTCCGTGCTGGAGCCATCCCTGCCCGAAGGCTCCGGCACCATCTGCGGCTTCTATCGCCAGGGCGGCGCCTTCCCGACCACCCGCGCCCGCATGGCGCGCTGGGAGGCGGAGGCCCCGCCGCTGGCCGAGCAGGCGCTGCTGCGGCTCGGCATGGAGCAGGACGGCGCCGGCATCACCCACCTGATCGTCGCCACCTGCACCGGCTTCGTCGCCCCGGGGCTCGACCGCCAGATCATCGCCCGCTTCGGCCTGCCGCTGAATGTGGAGCGGACGACGGTGGGCTTCATGGGCTGCCAGGCGGCGATCAACGCGCTGAAGCTGGCCTGGCACATGGTCCGCAGCCAGCCCGGGGCGCGGGTGCTGGTGGTGTGCCTGGAACTCTGCACCCTGCACCTGCAGGACACCACGGCGCTGGAGCAGCTTCTGTGCTTCCTGCTGTTCGCCGATGGCTGCGCCGCCGCCGTGGTTTCGGCGGAGCCCGAGGGGCTGCGGCTGGATGGCTTCAGCAGCGTCGTCATCCCCGAGGCGGCGGACCAGATCACCTGGCGCATCGGCGATGCCGGCTTCGACATGACCCTGTCCGGCATGGTGCCCTTCACCCTGGCGCATGCGCTGCCGGATCTGGCACCGGTGATGCTGGCGGGACGGGGGGTGGATGAGGTGACGCATTGGGCGGTGCATCCGGGCGGCCGCTCCATCCTGGACGCGGTGGCGCATGGGCTGGAGCTGCCGGAGCAGGCGCTGGAGACCAGCAGGGCCGTGCTGGATGCGCATGGCAACATGTCCTCCGCCACCGTGCTGTTCGTGCTGGCGCGGATGCTGGCGGAGGGGCGGCCCGGCCCCGGCTGCGCACTGGCCTTCGGCCCGGGCCTGTCGGCCGAAGCGATGCGCTTCCAGGTCGCCTGACCATGCCCCGCAGCACCGCCGCCGAGATCATGGACGACCCGGGCCAGAGTGAGGCGGATTTCGACGCAGCGCTGGCCGACCTGGCGCGGATCAACCGCATGACCTTCGCCAGGGCGCCGTTGCTGCGGTTTCTCGACCGGGTGGCGGCGGCGCAGCCCGGCCAGCCGCTTTCCGTGCTCGATGTCGGCGCCGGCGGCGGCGACGCGCTGCGGGCCGTGGCCGCCTGGGGCGCGCGACGCGGCGTGGCGCTGGAACTGTGGGGGCTGGACCGCAGCCCCTGGGCGGAGGCGCATGCCATCCGCCAGGCCACGCCGGCGCGCTGGATCACCGCCGACCTGTTCGACCTGCCGGAAGCGCGCCGCTTCGACGTGGTGGTGTGCGGCCTGTTCGCGCACCACCTGGATGACGCCACGCTGGTCCGCTTCCTGCGCTGGCTGCCGGCGCATGCGCGGCGCCGCTGGCTGATCCTGGACCTGCATCGCCACCCGGTGCCCTGGGCCGCCGTCTGGGCCGGCACGCGGCTGCTGCGGATGCACCCGATGGTCTGCCATGACGGCCCGATCTCGGTCGCCCGCGGCTTCAGCCGGGCCGACTGGACGCGGCTGATCGCCGCCGCCGGCGTGCAGGCTTCCCCGCGATGGGTGCTGCCCTTCCGCTGGGCGGTGGAGGGGCCCGGCGCAGCAGGGCCGGGCGGATGAGAACGCTGATCCTCGGCGGTGGTCCGGCGGGTGCGGCTGCGGCCATCGCCCTGGGGCGTGCGGGCGCGGCGCCGCTGCTGGTGGAACGCGCCGCGCAGCCGGCCGAGAAGGTCTGCGGCGAATTCCTCGGCGCCGATGCCGCGGCGCTGCTGGCCGGGCTGGGGCTGGACCTGGCGGCGCTGGGCGCGGTGCCGATCCGGCGCGCCATCTTCGGCGCCGGGCGCCATCGCGGCGCCTTCACGCTGCCCTTCGCGGCCTGGTCGCTGCCGCGGGCCACGCTGGATTCGGCGCTGCTGCAGCGCGCCGCGGCGGCGGGGGCGGAACTGCGCTGCGGCGCTGCGGCCGTGGCGGCGGAACCCATCCCGGCCGGCTGGCGGCTGCGGCTGTCCGATGGCGCGGTGCTGGATGGCGCGCGGCTGGTGCTGGCCACGGGCAAGCATGAGATGCGCGGCCTGGCGCGCCCCGCCCCACCCGGCGCGCTCGGCCTGAAGCTGGCGCTGGATGGGGTGCAACTGGACGATTGCATCGCGCTGCTCGCCTTCGGCGGCGGCTATGCCGGGTTGCAGCCACGCGCCGGCGGCGGCGCGAACCTTTGCCTGGCTCTGGCGCCCGGCGCGTCCGGCCTGGCGCAGGCGGCGCGCGACCCGGCGGCGCTGCTGGAGATGGTCCGGCAGGGCTCCGCGCTCGCCGCCACGCTGCTGCGCGCCGCCCGGCCCGCCTGGATGAGGCCGATGGCGGTGGCGGGCGTGCCCTATGGCTACATCCACGGCGCCGGCGGCCCGGCGGGACTGTTCCGGGTGGGGGACCAGGCCTCCGTCGTGCCATCCCTCTGCGGCGACGGCATCGCCATGGCGCTGGCGTCCGGGCAGCGCGCCGGGCTGGCGATCCTGGCCGGCGGGTCGGAGGCGGCGCATCACGCCGCCTGGGCGCGGGCGGTGCGGCCGGGGATGCGGCTGGCGGGGCTGGCGGACAGGCTGATCGCAACCGCCCCGGCGGCGCTGGTCCTGGCCGTGGCCGGGCTGCCCGGCCTGGCCGGCTGGGCCGCCCGGCACACCAGGATGGGGCTGGCGTGAACCCGCCAACCCCTGAAAGGGGGTTGACCAAAGGCCGATCGGACGCCATACGGCCCGCCATCCCAGCCTGTCCCGTTCGTCTAGAGGCCTAGGACACGGCCCTTTCAAGGCTGTAACACGGGTTCGAATCCCGTACGGGGCATTCCCTTGATCCGCCGCGATAATCCTCCCGACCAGGCCGCACCGCCGCGATGCTGACCGGCACGGTTCTGATGATCCTGGCCGGCGCCCTGGCAGGCGGCTTCGTCTCAGGCCTCGCGGGGTTCGGCACCGGGCTGGTGGCGCTCGGGGTTTGGCTCATGGTGGTGGAGCCGGCGATGGCGGCGACGCTGGTCGTGCTGTGCTCCGTCGTCGCGCATCTGCTGACCATCCGCAGCGTCTGGCAGGCTGTGGACCGCGCCCGCATCTGGCCGATGCTGGCCGCCGGGCTGGCCGGGGTGCCGGTCGGCACCCTGCTGCTGGGGCAGGTCGATCCGCAGGCATTCCGCGCGGGCATCGGCGTTCTGCTGCTCGGCTTCTCCGGCTTCATGCTGCTGGGGCGCTATCGGCCGCGCCTGCGCTGGGGCGGGCGCGGGGCGGATGCGGTGGTGGGGTTCTGCGGCGGCGTGCTGGGCGGGCTGGCCGGGCTGTCCGGCCCGCTGCCGACCATCTGGGCCACGCTGCGCGGCTGGGGCAAGGATGAGCGGCGTGGCGTCTTCCAGGCCTTCAACTTCACCGTGCTTGCCGCGGCCCTGGCCTGGCATGCGGCCTCCGGCCTCATCACCCGCGATTTCGCCGCGCTGGCGCTGGTTGCCCTGCCGGGCACGCTGCTCGGCACCTGGCTCGGGGCGCTGGCCTACCGGCGGTTGAGCGACCAGCATTTCCATGAGGTGGTGCTGGGCCTGCTGGCGCTGTCCGGCATATCGCTGGTCGCTTCCAGCCTGTAGCCCGGCCCGGCGGGTGAACCGACCCGGCGGGGCGGCGTTGCATGGCGACGCGGTGCCGTGGCCGGTGCCGCACGCAATGGCAGGAGGAACCTCCCATGGGTCTGTTCTCGAAATCCATCAAGTCGCTCGATGACCTGTTCGTCCACACGCTGCAGGACATCTATTACGCCGAGCAGCAGATCGTGAAGTCGCTGCCGAAGATGATCGACAAGGCAACCAACCCGCAGCTGAAGCAGGGCCTGCAGGCGCATCTGACGGAAACCGAAGGCCAGATCCGGCGGCTCGAGCAGGTGTTCGAGATGCATGGCCAGCCGGTGAAGGGCACCACCTGCGCCGCGATGGACGGCATATTGGAGGAGGCCAAGGACATCCTCGGCACCGCCAACGACAACGATGTGCTCGACGCCGCCATCATCTCCTCCGCCCAGGCGGTGGAGCATTACGAGATCACCCGCTACGGCACGCTGGTGTCCTTCGCCAAGGAACTCGGCCGCAACGACTGTGCGGCGGTGTTGCAGCAGACGCTGGACGAGGAATACGCGGCCGACCGCAAGCTGACCTCGATCGCGGAGAGCCGCGTCAACAAGGCGGCGGCATGAGGCCCGCCGCGGCGGGCGGCATCCCTCTCGCCGCGGCGCAGGAAGGGTGAATACGGCTCAAGGAATGGATCAGCTTTTCCGGAAGATGGTGGCGACGCGCGCGATGCCCGTCTGGGCGCGCTATGGCGCCACCACGATGATGGTGCTCGCCTGCCTGGCACTGCGACTGGCCTTGCTCGGACGGGATCCGGCGATGCCCTACCTGATGTTCCTGCCGGCGATCATGGGGGCGGGCATCGTCTTCGACCGCGGCACCGGCGTCTACGCCTCGCTGCTCAGCGCCGGGCTGGCGGTCTGGTTCTTTGTGCCGCCGGCCTTCTCCTTCCTGATCGCAGAGCCGACGGCGCTGGTGGAGCTGTTCGTCTTCCTCGCCATCGCCCTGTTCACCGCGACGCTGCTGGAAGCGCTGCACCGCGCGCTGAGCAGCCTGGCGACGGAGCGGGCGGAACTGGCCAGCGCCAATGCCAGCCTGCGCAACACGGCAGCGCAACGCGGCACGCTGTTGAGCGAATCCGTGCATCGCGCTCGCAACGACCTCCAACGCCTAGCGGCCACGCTGCGACTGCAGGCCGGTTCCTCGAAGGAAGCCGCCGCGCGCGACGCGTTGAACGACGCGTCCGCCCGCATCGCCGCGCTGGCGCGGATCAACGGCCGCCTCGACCGGCACCGGGAGGAGGATGGCCGCGCCGAGGTCGAAAGCCGTGGCTACCTGGAAGGCCTGATCGGCGACCTCGACGATGCCGCGGTGGACATGCGGCCAATCGCCCTGACGGTTTCCGCCGAGAGCACGGTGCTGCCGATGGCGCGTGCCGTCGCGATCGGCCTCATCGTCAACGAGCTGGTCGGCAACGCCCTCAAATACGCCTTCCCGAACGACATGGAGGGCCGCGTGGACGTGGTGTTCCGGCGTGAGGGGAATGAGTTCGTGCTGATCGTGCAGGACAATGGCGTGGGCACCAGCCCGGGCTCACCGCCTCTGGGTAGCGGCCTTGGCATGCGGATCAGCCGTGCGCTTGCCGGCCAGCTTGGCGGCAAGCTGGAAGTCGCGCCATCCGCGCCGGGGACGGACCGCCCGGGCCTGGCCAACTCCCTGCGCTTCCCCGCGGGCTGACAGCCGCGGCCACCCGCCCTGCGGAAGCCGCGGCGGCCGCAGATGATTCACCCGGCCGTTGATCAGGCCGCCTGTTCCACGCGCCGCCCATTTCGTCGGTACCGGAAACTTCGGCGGGCGATCGGCTTTCTTGGCACGTATCGAGACAGGATCGGCAAGCGTTGCGGCACGAACCGCAGGAAAATCGGGAGCGTCCCCGAAGCGGACGCGAGAAGGAGCTCCTGCGGCAGCAGGAGGTTCTGGTGCGCTTCGGCGAACTCGCATTGCGGTGCGACGACCTCGATCACATCCTGGAACAGGCGAGCCTTCTGGTCCGTGATGCGCTGGGCTCGGACCTGGCGAAGGTCATGGAGCTGCAGGAGGACGGCGAAACCCTGCTGGTCCGCGCCGGCGTGGGCTGGCCGCCAGGGATCGTCGGCCAGGTGCGGGTCAAGGCGGAGCGGGGATCGTCGGAGGGATTCGCGCTGCGGAAGGGCGAGCCGGCCGTCTCGCCGGACATCGATGCGGAAGAGCGCTTCACCTACCCAGCTTTCATCCGCGACACCGGGGTGCGAGCCCTGGTCAACGTCATCATCATCGGCGGCGAGGGGCGCCCGCCCTATGGCATCCTGCAGGTGGACAGCCTGCGGCCGCGTGAGTTCAGCGACACCGACATCAGCTTCCTCCGCAGCTATGCCAACCTGCTGGCCGCGGCGGTGGACCGCCTGCGCGTCGCCGCGGAGCAGGAGGCGGCGCAGCAGGCGCTGCGGGAGAGCGAGGACCATCATCGCGCCTCTGTCGAGCTGAACCCGCAGATCCCGTGGACCGCCGACGCCAACGGCCGCATCACCGGCTTCAGCGACCGGTGGCTGGATCTCACCGGGCAGACGCGTGAGGAAGCGCTGCGGACCAGCTGGCGTGATTCGCCGCATCCGGAGGACCGCGAGAGGCTGGAGGGCGCCTGGCGCAACGCGGTGCGCAGCGGGCAGCCCTTCGACATGGAGGCGCGCATCCGCACCGCCTCCGGCGACTATCGCTGGCTGCGCGCGCGCGCCGCGCCGCGACATGGGCCGCAGGGTACCATCGTCGGCTGGTACGGCACCCTGGAGGATATCGAGGACCGCAAGCGGCTCGAGAACGCCCTGCACGCGCTGAACGACGCGCTGGAACAGCGCGTGATCGAACGCACCGAGGCATTGGAACGCGAGCAGCAGCAGCGCGCGGCGGCGGAGGAGAAGCTGCGGCAGGCGCAGAAGATGGAGGCTGTGGGCCAGCTCACCGGCGGCATCGCGCATGACTTCAACAACCTGCTGACCGCCATCATCGGCAGCCTCAGCTTCATGGAGAAGCGGCGCGCGCAGGGCCGGATCGGTGAGCTGGACCGCTACATCGCCGCCGCGCAGAGCGCCGCCAAGCGCGCCGCGGCGCTGACGCACCGGCTGCTCGCCTTCTCCCGCCGGCAGACGCTGGACCCGCGGCCGACGGACATCAACCAGCTGGTGCGCGGACTGGAGGAGATGATCCGCCGGACCGTCGGGCCGGAAGTCGAAGTGGAAGTCGCGCTGCGGGCGGGGCTGTGGACCGCGCTGGTGGACCGCAACCAGATGGAGAACGCGCTGCTGAACCTTTGCATCAATGCGCGCGATGCGATGCCGGATGGCGGGCGACTGCGGATCGAGACCGCGCATGCCTGGGTGGACCCCCTGATGGCGGAGGAATGGGACCTGACGGCCGGCGCCTATGTCACCCTCACCGTCACCGATACAGGCACCGGGATGCCGCCCGAGGTGGTGGAACGCGCCTTCGATCCGTTCTTCACCACCAAGCCGCTGGGCAAGGGCACCGGGCTCGGCCTGTCGATGATCTACGGCTTCGTGCGGCAATCCGGTGGCCATGTGCGGATCGACTCCGCGCCAGGGCAGGGCACCAGCGCCGTGCTGTACCTGCCACGCCACAGCGGGGCGGCGGCGGCGGCCGAGGCGCCCCCTGGCGCGACCATGGCGGCCGCGGCGGCGCCTGGCCGGACGGTGTTGGTGGTGGATGACGAGCCCGCGATCCGCAGCCTGGTGACGGAGGTACTGGAAGACATGGGCTGCAGCACGCTGCAGGCCGCGGACGGCGCCACCGGACTGAACGCGCTGCGCGCCGCGGGCCAGGTGGAACTGCTCGTCACCGATGTCGGCCTGCCGGGCGGCATGAATGGGCGCCAGGTGGCGGAGGCGGCGCGGGCGCTGCGTCCCGGACTCAAGGTGCTGCTGATCACCGGCTACGCCGAATCGGCCGTGATCGGCGAGGTGGCGCTGGAGCCGGGAATCGAGCTGCTGACCAAGCCCTTCGTGATGGATGATCTGGCACGCCGGATGCGCCGGATGCTGGCTGCGTAATCACCGCCTCGTCATGCGTCGCCCGCGGCGTCGGCGCGTTCGCTGCGCGGTGCCTGCCGCTGGCGGGACCGCCCTAATGCAGAATACGGAGAGCGCCATGCAGGAGAACATCCGCGAGATCTATGTCTCGGGTCTGGTCAACGCCCGCGCCCTGGAGACGCAGGCCATCCAGTTGCTGTCGCGCCAGGTGGAGCGGCTGGAGAACTACCCGGAGGTGGAAGCACAGCTGCGGCGCCACATCCAGGAAAGCGAGGTGCAGCGCGACCGGCTGGATGAGCTGCTCAGCTCGCTTGGCACTTCACACTCCGCCTTCAAGGACATGGTGACTGGGTTCATGGGCAACATGGCCGCGGCCGGGCATGTGGTGGCGCCGGACGAGGTGCTGAAGAACCAGATCGCGAACTACGCCTTCGAGCATTTCGAGATTGCCAGCTACCGCTCCCTGATCACGCTCGCGGAACTTGCCGGCCACGCCGCCGCGCATGCGCCGCTCGATCTCTCGCTGAGGGAGGAGGAACGCATGGCGCAGTGGTGCCACGACAACCTCGATACGGTGACACGGCGCTACGCGAGCCTGCGAACCCGCGGGGAAACCGCAGGGGTGTAGTCGGTTCAGGCGGCGGCTTGGTGCAGGCTCGCCGGCAGCTCCAGGCAGGCCTCGGTACCGCCGCCTTCCGCCGCACGCAGCCGCAGCCGTCCGCCATGCGCGGCGGCGACGCGGGTAACGAGGGCGAGGCCCAGCCCGGCGCCCGGCCAGCTGCGGGTAAGCGACATGTCCGCCTGCAGGAAGGGTGTGCCGATCTGTTCCTCCAGCCCGACCGGCAGGCCGGCGCCGTGGTCGCGGACCAGCATGTCGACCCCGCCATCCGGCCGTACCGAGCAGCCAAGCTCGACGGTACCGCCGGACGGGGATGCCTTGATGGCGTTGTCCAGCAACTGGCCCACGGCGGCGGCCAACAGGCGGAGGTCGCCGGCCACCAGGGCCTGCGCCTCGCCATCCGCCAGTTCCAGCCGGACGTCATGCGCCTTCGCGTGCATCGCCTGTGCGGCGAGGACCCGCGCCAGCAGGCGCGACGCCGGCTCCGGCAAGCCCGTGGTCAGGCCGCGCCCATGCTCGAGCGCGACGATGTCCAGCGCGCTCTCGATCAGCGACAGCAGGCGCTGTGCGCCGGACTGGATCAGCCTGCCGTAGTCGCGGACCTCGGCCGCCGGCAGCGCCGTGCCGCCGGCCAGGATCTCGGAAAAGCCGAGGATGGGAATGAGCGGCGTTCGCATCTCGTGCGAGATCACCGCCAGAAGGTCGCTGCGCATGCGCTGGCTGGCAACGAGCGCACTCTGCACGTCGTCGAGCCGTGCGGCGGAGGCGTTCAGGCGGTCTGCCAACCGTGCACGCTCAGCCTCCGCCGCGCCGATGCGGATCTCAACCTCGGCATCGCGCATCGCGCGCGCGCGCCGCTCCTGGCAGCTTGCGAGTGCGCGTTCCACCACCGCGGCCACCTCGCTCAGGCGTAGCGGCTTCTGCACCAGGTCGAAGGTGCGGGCGCGCAGCGCGCCGAGTGCGACATCGGCCGTGGCGCCGCCGGTCAGCAGCACGACCTCCAGCGCGCGCGCTTCCTCCCGGTCGCGCAGCAATTCCTCGGCAAGCGCCAGGCCGGTCTGGCCCGGCATGCGGACATCGGAGAGCAGCACGCCGATGGTCTCGTCGGCATCGATGGCGGCCTTGGCGGCGGCCGCGTCGGGTGCGCCCCTGACGTCGAAGCCACGCTGCGCCAGCGCCCGCACCAGCAGCTCGACGATCTGCCTCTCATCATCCACCACCAATATGCTGAGCGGTGGCGGCATGGCCGGCGCGGTCGTCGTCGCGGGATCGGCGGGGGCGGTGTCCATCACCAGACGAGCCGGTAGCCCCGGCCGCGCTGCGCCGCGATGGTCATCTGCCCGGCGGAGGCAGCAAGCAACTTCTGCCGGAGGTTGGAGGCGAGCTGGTCAACCCCACGCTGCTCCGGCAGCAGCTTGCGTCCCAGCACGCGCTGCGAGATCGTCGCCCGGTCCGCCAGGTGGTCCGGCTCGGTCAGCAGCAGGGCCAGCAGGCCGGCCTCCGCACCGGTCAGCCGCGTCTCATTGGAATCCGCGGCCACCAGCCGGAATCGCGATGGTTGCAAGGAAACGCCGGCAATGGTCCACGCGGTCGGTTCTGCGATGGTCGCGCCCGGCGTCCACTCCGGGTCGTGCGGCATCGGCGCGCTGGCCTGCGCCTCCTGCAATCCATTGCGCGGGGCGTGAGGTGCCGCAACGGGCGTGACCGAATCGAGCCGCCGGCTGAGCGCGCGGACGCGCGCCACCATCTCCCGCAGCGAGAAAGGTTTGGTGAGGTAGTCGTCGGCGCCGACCTCGAGCCCGATCACGCGATCGACCTCCTCGGCCCGGCCGCTGACGACGATGATGCCGAGATCGGCACAGGCGGCAGCCTCACGGACGAATGCGATGCCGTTGCCGTCGGGCAGGCCGAGATCGGCGATGACAAGGCGCGGGTTGTCGCGGTGCAGCCGCAGCCGGCCCTCGGCGAGGGTGCTGGCGGTGACGGTTTGCCAGCCATCCCGCGCGAGCGCCGTGCAGATGGTCGCGGCCACTGCGGCGTCATCCTCCAGCACCAGGACGGGCCTTTGCTGCCTGGTCATGTCGCCCGTCGGAATGGGGCTGGGGGTTAAATAGGCTGCCACGGGCGCTCCCCCTGTTTCGTAAGCAAGCGGCACCGTTAAATGTATGGCCCGAAGGCTGACATGTCCAACCTGCAGGCGATTTGCTCTCCATAAATTTGAACACCGATCCACCTTGGCGAAACAATGTCATCCACCGCAACCTTGATGCATGGCCGGGTCGTCACTCATCGGAAGACGCGAAGAACGGCCTGTCGCGCCGGCTGCCGGCGGAATCGAGCGCCTCGCGGATCTTCTCCGCGAGGTCCCGCCGCCGGTAGGGCTTGTTCAGCAGCAGCACGCCCGGATCGAGCCTGCCATGGTGGACGATACCATTCTGCGTGTAGCCGGATGTGAACAGCACGCGCAGCCCGGGGTGAATGCGCCGGGCTTCCTGCGCCAGTTCCGGCCCATGCATGCCGCCCGGCATCACCACGTCCGTAAACAGCAGGTCGAAATCCGCCTGCTGGAGCAGTGCCTCAATCGCTTCTGTCGCGTGGCTCGCCACCACCACGCGGTAGCCCAGGTCCCGCAACTGCGCCGCGACATGGTCGCGCACCAGCGGATCATCCTCGACCACCAGCAGCTTCTCCGGCCCGCCCTGCAGCACGCCGCCCTCACTGGTGCGGAGACTGCGTGCCGAGGATATCGCGGCACGCGGCAGGTACATCTTCACCGCGGTCCCGTGGCCGGCCTCGGAATAGATCTTCACGTGCCCACCCGACTGCTTCATGAAGCCGAACACCATGCTGAGCCCGAGGCCGCTGCCCTGGCCGACCTCCTTGGTCGTGAAGAACGGCTCGAAGGCCCGCGCGGCAACTTCGGGCGTCATGCCGCTGCCGGTGTCGGAGACGGCGATCAGCACATAGGCGCCTGGCGCGACCTCGCCCTCCGCTTCCGCATAGGCGTCATCGAGATGCACATTGGCCGTCTCGATCACCAGCTTGCCGCCCGCGCCCATCGCGTCGCGCGCGTTGATGCACAGGTTCAGCACCGCGTTCTCCAGCTGCGGCGGGTCGATCAGCGCCTGCCACAGTCCCGGCGCGCTGACGATCTGGATCTCGATATGCTCGCCCAGCGTCCGCTGCAGCATCTGGTACAGATCCCCCAGCAGGCGGCTGACGTCGATGACCTTGGGATCGAGTGCCTGGCGGCGGGAGAAGGCGAGCAGCCGGCTGGTGAGTGCGGAGCCGCGTTCCGCCGCCGCCATGTTCATCGCAGCCATCTGGCGAAGATCCTCGTCATGCGGGAGGCTTTCGGCGAGCATCTCCGAATTGCCCAGGATCACGGTCAGCAGGTTGTTGAAGTCGTGCGCCACGCCGCCGGTGAGCTGGCCGATCGCCTCCAGCCGCTGCGCCTGGCGCAGCTTCTGCTCCAGGTCCAACCGCTCGGTGATGTCGGTGTTGACGGCGAGAATTGCGCGCGGCCCGCCATCCTGGTCGCGCACCAGCGACCACGCGCCTTCCACCATCAGGCGCGAGCCATCCTTGCGGAGTTGCTCGATCTGCCCGTTCCATTCGCCCTGCGCCAGAACCGCCGCGGTTGCGGCGCGGAAGGCCAGGGTCTCGTGGTACATCAGGTCCACGACGGATTGCCCGACCGCTTCCTTCGCGGTCCAGCCATAGAGGCGTTCCGCGCTGCGGTTCCAGTACAGGACGCGGTGGTCGGTGCCGCAGACCAGGATCGCGTCCCGCGCCTGGTCGAGCAGCGCCGCCTGCTGCTCAAGCTGGATCTGTGCGTGCTTGCGCTCCGTGATGTCACGTTCGACCGAGACCCAGTGCGTGAACACCCCGCGGTCATCGGCGACCGGCACGATGTCCAGCTCGAACCACAGCTCCTGCCCATCCTTGCGATATCTCAGCAGCTCCGCGCGGATCGGCTGGTGCGCCGTCAAGGCGGCCTGGATGCGTGCCAGCTCCGCGGCATCGGTCCTTGGGCCCTGCAGCATGCGCGGCGTCAGGGTGGTGATTTCCTCGGCACGGAATCCGGTGAGGCGCTCCAGCGCATCGTTGATGAACAGGGTGCGCGGACCACCCGGCCCGGCCGGCCCGGCTTCCGCGATCATGATGATGTCGTTCAGCTTGTTTGCCGCCACCTCCAGCAGCCGCAGGCGTTCCTCGCGCTGGTGCTGGGCGGTGATGTCGCGGAAATAGACGGTCAGCCCCCGCCGCGCCGGATAGACGGTGACGTCGAACCAGGCGCCGAGCGTGACGAAGAAATACTCGAACCGCCGCGTCCGCCGCTCCTGCGTCACCAGGCGGAGTTGTCGCTCCGCTTCAGTGCCTGCCGCCTCGGGGAAGGAGTCCCAGATCACCTGGCCGATCAGCGTAGCGGCGTTGCGCCGCAGCAGACCCTCGGCATGGGCGTTGACATGCGTGAATCGCCATTCGCGATCCAGCGTGAAGAGACCATCGCTGATGCTCTCGAAAGTCGCGTCCAGCTCCGCCGCCAGATCACGCGCCTCGGCTTCCGCGCGCAGCCTTTCGGTCAGGTCCCAGACCACGACAAGCCGCGCCTCGCGCCCGTGGAACGTGATCATGCGCGCCAGGATCTGGACCTGTCGGATCCTGCCGCTGGCGGTGCGGTGCGGCCAGGGGCCGCTGACGCGCCGTCCCGTGAAGTCTTGCCGCGCCAGACTGTCCACCAGCTCACGCTCTTCCTCCGGCCGGACATCGAGCACGGACATGCGGAGGAACTGCTCTCGCGACCAGCCATAGGCCGCGACGGCTGCGTCGTTCACCTCCAGGAAGGCAAGCGTGTCCTTGTCGAACACCCACATCGGCGCCGGGTGCTGGTGGAACAGGTCGCGGAATGCCGCTTCGCTTTCGGTCAGCGCCTCCGTCTCCGCGCGCTGGGCGGAGATGTCGCGCTGGATCGACATCCAGTGCGTCCGCCAGCCAGTGTCGTCCACGACAGGCGAGATGTTGAGCTCGACCCAATAGGGCGAGCCGTCGCTACGGCGGTTGAGAATCTCCTGCCGGATCGGCCGGCCTTCGGACAGGGCGGCGCGGATCTCCTGGCGTGCCTCCGGCGCCGCATCGGCATGCGTCAGCATGCTGGGCGAATGGCCCGTTACCTCCGCCGCGCTGTAGCCGGTCTGGTGCAGGAAGGCGTCGTTGACGTAGCGGATGCGAAGCCCCGGCGCGCCGCCGGGCATGATGTCGCTGATCACGACAGGCTCGCTGCTGGCATCCACCACGCGGCGGAACAGCTCCGTCTCCTCCGCGTCGCGCAGCCGGCGCAGCAGCGGGCGCAGCGTGCCGGCCGCCTCCTGCAGCCGCTCCGCCATCGCCGGCAGGTCGGTGCGCCCCGGGCCGTAGCCGAGCGCGCAGCAGTAGCGTTCCTCACCGACGGAGGTAGGCGTGAGGATCATCGCCGTCATGCCGCGGGCCGCGGACATCGCCGCCCCCGGCAGTTGCTGCATCAAGGCAGGCGTCAAATCCGCAACCAGAATCTGCCGGTCCTCGCGGATCGCCCGGCCGGCGGCGGTGTTGTCGATGGTCAGCGCCAGCGCGCGCAGCCGGGCGAGATGCGCCGGATCCGCCAGCGCGCCGCTGCCCTGCGCGGCGACGAGCTGCAGGTGGTGGCCGTCCGGTGCCAGCCGGAAGAACAGGCACAGCAGGCTGTCCGTGTCTTCGCGCAGCGCCGTCATCGCCGCGTCGATCGCGGCCTGGAAGGTCGGCGTCTCCGCCACGCTTCGCAGCAGCCTCTCGCGCAGCGCGGCGCGCGCCATCTCCCGGTCGCGCGCCAGGATCTCCCGCCGCAGTTCCAGCTGCGCCATCACCGCCGCGGCCAGATCCTGCAGCGCCCGGGTCTGGGCCGCGTCCAGCGGCGGGCGCGGCACCGTATCCATGACGCAGAGCGTGCCGAGCGGCTGGCCCTCCGGCGTCAGCAGCGGGACGCCGGCATAGAACCGTATGCCCTTCTCCGAGAGCACCAGCGGATTGTCGGCGTGGCGCGGGTCCTGCGTCGCATCCGGAACCTGGTGGATTCCCGCGCCATGGATCGTCGTGTTGCAGAAGGCGATGGCGCGCGGCGCCTCATCCAGCGAAATGCCAAGCTTCGCCTTGAACCACTGGCGGTCCGCATCGATGAAGGACACGAGCGCAATCGGCACGTCGAACAACTGCGCGGCCAAGCGCACGATGTGGTCGAAGGTCGAATCCGGCTGCATATCCAGCACCGCATAGCGGTTCAGCGCAGCAAGGCGCTCGACCTCATGCTCCGACATCGCCGGTTCGGTGGGCGGGCGCGGCAAAATGGTGATCTCCGGAGCTCAGGCGCCCGTGTCATACAAGAATGTCGCAGGTTTCGGGCCGCCCGAGTAGCGACAGACGATATCCTGCCATCCCCGCAGGTCAATCGTTTCCTGGCTTGGCGGCCAGTTGGATTTTGTAGGGCAATGTCAGCGGCAGCCCCATTTCCGCGTGGTGGCGTGCGATCTGTATCTACAGCTGATTCGACTGCATCTTGTGGGTGTTGGCGGGCCGCATCTGGCGCGCCGTCGTGGCGCGGGCAATGCTGGCATCATCGGGGAAGGGAACAGCATCGGCATGAGGATCGAGCCTGCGCGGCTGCGCGATGTGGTGGGCCGGATGTATACAGCGGCGGGGCTGCCGCCGGCGGATGCGGCGCTGGTCGCGCACAGCCTGGTGCAGGCGGATCTCTGGGGCCACTCCTCCCATGGTGTGATGCGCGCGCCCTGGTACCTGGACCGCGTGCGCGCCGGCATGATGCAGGCGGTGACGCAGGCCGAATGGCTGGTGGATGCGGGCGCCATCGCCGTTCTGCATGGCCATGACGGCGTCGGCCAGGTGATCGCGCAGCAGGCGATGCGGCACGCGATCCGCGCGGCGAAGGCGCATGGCGTCGGTATCGTCTCGGTGCGGGAGAGCAACCATCATGGTGCGCTCGGCTACTTCACGCGCATGGCGGCGGCGGAGGGCTGCATCGGCATGCTGGTGGCGAATGGCAGCCCGGCCATGGCGCCCTGGGGCGGGCGGGTGAAGGTGGTGGGCAACAATCCCTGGTCGATCTGCGCGCCGGCCGGACGCCACGCACCGATGATGCTGGACATCGCCAATACCAGCGTGGCGCGCGGCAAGATCTTCCTCGCCCGCCAGAAGGGCCAGCCGATCCCCGATAGCTGGGCGCTGGATGAAACCGGCGCGCGCACGACGGACCCGGTGGCGGCGCTGGCCGACGTGATCCAGCCGATGGCGGAGCACAAGGGCTACGCGATCTCCGCCATGATGGACGTGCTGGCCGGCGCGCTGTCCGGCAGCGGCATGCTGACCGAGGTGAACGGCCCCTACCAGGCAAGCAAACGCAGCCGCAGCGGCCATTTCGTCATGGCCCTGAACATCGCCGCCTTCGGCCCGCTGGCAGTTTTCGAGGCGCGCATCGAGGCGATGATCGCGGAGCTGAAGGCGACGCCGCTGGCGCCCGGCTTCGAGCAAATCCTCTACCCGGGCGAGTTCGAGGCGGTGAACGAGGCGCGCCACGCGGCGGAGGGCCTCGATCTGCCGGAGCAGACGGTGCTGGACCTGCGCAAGGCCGCCGCCGATTGGGGCGTGACGGCGGAGGAACTCGCGTGATGTGGCAGGTGGAAACGCTGATCCAGGGCTATCCCGGTAAGTCGAAGCAGCAGGGCGGGCTGGGCTGGTCCACCGTGGCGCTGGCGCGCGGGCCGGAGGGGCGCATCGCGGTGCTGGATACCGGGCGCAGCGGCGCGCGGCGCCTGCTGGTGGAGAAGCTGGCGGCCAGCGGCGTGGCGCCGACCGATGTCACCGATGTGCTGATCACCCATCTGCACTACGACCATTGCGAGAACTGGTCGCTGTTCCCCAATGCGCTGATCCATGTGCCGGGCGCGGAGCTGGACTGGGCCGCGGGCCTGCCCGATGGCGCGCCGCTGGTGCCGGAATTCTGCGTGCGCGCCCTGGCGCAATCGCCGCGGCATCGCCGGCTGGTGGAGGGTTCGACCGGCCTGCCGGGGATTTCCTGCTTCGACGCGCCGGGACATTCGCCGCATCACATGGTCTTCGTGCTGGAGGGTGCGCCGCGCACCATCTTCTCCTCCGACGTCGCGAAGAATCGGGCGGAGCTGGCCACCGGGCGCGCCGACATCACGCTGGATGCGGCGCAGCACAAGGCGGCGATCGCGCGGCTGAACGCGGTGTGGCGGGAACAGCCGGGCACCGTGCTGCTGCCCGGCCATGACGTGCCGCTGCGCCTGGATGCGCAGGGGATGCCTGAGCCGCTGGCGCCGCGCGTGATGACCATCGAGGCCTGGTTCGGCGACAGCCTGGAGGATGCGACCCGCTTCGACCTTACCTGATGCGGTCGGTGTCGCCAGTGAAGCCGAGCCCGCTGACGACGCCACCATGGAAGCGCGCGGCGACGCTGCCCGGCTCGGGTCGGTTGGCCTCGATCGCGGCGGCATAGGTTTCAGCATTATCCCGCGGCTGCCAGCGCAGCGCGGCGCGTGCTTCAGAATCATTGCCCCATAGCGCGCGCGTATTGGCGGAGACGCCCCAGACGACCAGGAAGTGGAAGGCCTCCGCCTCCACCGCCGCGCGCGCCAGTCTCGCCATGTCGCCATGGCTGATCCAGCCGCCGAGCTCCCGCGCATTGCCGGGCGTCTCGCGGAAGGCGCCGATGCGCAGGCAGGCCACCTCGATGCCGTGCTTGTCGGCATAGAGGCGGCCGAGCGTCTCGCCCCACACCTTGCTCGCGCCATACTGGCCGCTTGGGCGCGGCGGTTCGGTGGTGCCGACCAGGGTGTCGGCGGGGTGGAAGCCGATGGTGTGGTTTGAGCTGGCGAAGATGAAGCGCTTCACGCCGTTCTGCCGCGCCGCCTCATACATCGCATGGCAGGCCAGCACATTGGCGCGCAGGATCTGTTCGACCGTGCCGCCCGTCTCGCGCGGGATGCCGGCCAGGTGGATCAGGCAATCCACCCCCTCCGTCGCGCGCAGCGCCTCGCCCGGCTCCGCCAGGTCGCCCCGAAACACCTCGGCATCTTCCGCCACGATCGGGCGGATGTCGTGCAGGCGCAGCTGCTGCGCGGCGCCGTGCAGGGCAGGGCGGATGCAGCGGCCGATCTCGCCGGCCGCGCCCGTCACCAGCAGGCGTTGCCAGCGCGGCATCAGCCATCCACCGAGATATTGGCCTGCTCGACGATGCGCCCGAATTTCTGGGATTCGTTGCGGACGAAGTCGCGCGACTGGGCGAGCGACATGGACTGCACCAGCAGGCCCTGTTCCTCAAATCGCGCGCGCAGCGCCGGCGCCTGCACGGCGGCGGAGACCACCCGGTGCAGCCTTTCCATGATCGGCTCCGGCGTCGCGGCGGGGGCGAAGACGCCGAAGTAGTTCACCAGCTCATAATCGGCGAGCGGCGCGTATTCGGAGACGGAGGCAGCATCCGGCAATTGCGGCATGCGTTCCTTGCTGGTCACCGCCATCGCCTTGATGCGCCCGTCGCGGATCAGCGCCAGGCCGGAGGCCAGGCTGTTGTAGCCGAACTGCACCTGGCCCGAGGCGATGTCGATGACCGCGGCGCCGGAACCACGATAGGGCACATGCAGTGTCTGGATGCCCGCCATGTGGTCCAGCAGCGCGCCCGCCAGATGCTGCGGATTGCCGATGCCGGAGGAGGAATAGGACAGCTTGCCCGGATTGGCCTCGGCGTATTCCACCAGCCCCGCGACGGTGGAGAAGGGCGCCTGCGGGTTCACCATCACCACATTCGGCACCTTCACCACCACCATCACGGGGCGCAGGTCGCGGATCGGGTCATAGGCCATGCGGGCCCGGAACAGGTGCTGGTTCACCGCCGTCTCCCCGGCGCCGCCCAGCATCAGCGTGTAGCCATCCGGCGCCGCCTGGGCCAAGGCCTGGGCGGCGATCATGCCGCTGGCGCCGGCGCGGTTCTCCACCACGACCGGCTGGCCGAGCGCCGCGCGGATCGGCTCCGCCAGCAGCCGGGCGGAGATGTCCTGCCCGCCGCCCGCGGCATAGGGCACCAGCATGCGGATTGGCCGGTCGGGGTAGGCGGCCTGGGCCAGGGCCGGGGATGCCAGCGCGGAAAGCCCCGCGCCGGCCAGCAGATTGCGTCGTGTGAACATGAATGTTTCCTCCCATTTGGGAAGAAGCCTAACCCTGGACCGCGCCGCCCGCCAGTTCCCGCAGGATGCGGAGATCCGCTTCCTTCACTCGGGCACCCTCCGTCCGCTGGCGCTTCAGCGTCGCCAGTTCACGCTCCCCCGGCACCATCACCGGCTTTGCCGGGTCGGCGGCGGGCGTGGCGTGCAGGATGCCGATGAAATCGGCCATCCGCGCGGCGAAGGACTCCGTGCTGGCCAGCTTCGTCGCATCGATGGCGATGAAGACATGGCCGAGATTCTGCGCCACCTCCGGGTTCTTGTCCCAGGCCTGCACATGGGTGAGGTAGGCGGCGCCCGAGAGCAGCCCGGCCAGCAGGTCCACCATCACCGCCAGCCCGTAGCCCTTGTGGCCGCCGACCGGCAGCAGGAAGCCGGCCAGCGCCGCCTTCGCATCCGTCGTCGGCCGCCCTTCCGCATCCGTCGCCCAGCCCTCGGGCAGCGGTGCGCCGCTGGCGGCCAGGTCGCGGATCTTGGCGCGCGCGGCGACCGAAAGCGCCATGTCCAGGATCACCGGGTCACCGCCCGGGTTCGGCACGCCGATGCCGATCGGGTTGTTGCCGAGCCGCGTATCCTTGCCGCCCGAGGGCGCGATGGTGGTTGTGGCGTTGGAGGCGATGAGCGTGACGAAGCCCTGCTCCGCCGCGATCAGCGCATAGGGCAGGATCGGTCCGAAATGGTTGCTGCCACGCGCGAAGGCGACGCCGATGCCGCAATCCCGCGCTCCGACCATCGCCTCCGCCAGGCCGCGCATGCCGACCAGCGGGCCGATGCCGTTGCGGCCATCCACCATGGCCAGCGCCGGCATCACCCGCATCACCTGCAACTCGGCCTGCGCATCGATGCCGCCGACCTTCACCCGGTTGAGGTACTGGCCGACGCGGCTGATGCCATGCGTGGTCAGCCCGGCGAGTTCCGCCAGCACCAGCACACGCGCCGCCTGTGCCGCTTCCTCCGGCCGCATGCCGCCATGGGTCAGGGCACGGATGGTGAGGTCGAGAAGCGCCGCCTCGGCGATGGTTTCCCCCTTCACTTGCCGGCCCACACCTTGGCGGGGATGTACACCTCGCCCTTCATGATGCGGCGCGCCGTGCGCAGCGTGCCGCCGCCGAGGATGGTGGCGCTGCCGTCTTCCGCCGTGCCGGTGGTGATCACCGCCTCCATCACGCCCGTCGGGTGTTCCAGCGTGATCATCTCCCGCGCCTCGTCGTTCACCACGGCGATGCCGGCGGCGACGGTGCCGGGCAGCTTGCAGGCGCTGGCGATGCAGATGCCGCCGGTGACGGCCATGGCTTCATGGGTTGCGAGCGGCGTGAAGTAGCGCGCGGCGACGCCCGCGCCGCCCGCCGGTTCGCCGACCATGGCGAATTTCGGCATCACCTTGCCGGCCACGTCGCCCATGCCCATGGCGAGGCCGGCGGCACGGCGGATGCGCTCGATCCGCGCCATGAAGTCCTTGTCGGCATCGAGTTCCTTGGCGGATTCGCGTGCCGTCTTGCCGAGGTCCTTCGCCCGCGCGATCACCACCGGCATGGCGACGTCGAGGCAGGTGACGTCCACGCCCTCGATATGATCGAGCGCATTGCCCGTCGGCATCAGCTTGCCGGTGGCGCCGCCCACCGCATCGGCGAAGTTCAGCACGATGGGCGCGGCGGTGCCCGGCACGCCGGCGATGGATGCATCGCCATCATAGGTCACGCGGCCGCCCGGGGTCTGCACCACCGCCTCGATCAGCGCGCCGGTGTTGACGGCGCGGATCAGCACCTTGGTTTCCCCGTCCTGCGCCGGCACCAGGCCTTCCTCGATGGCGAAGGGGCCGATGCCGGCCAGCATGTTGCCGCAGGTCGGCCCCCAATCGACGAAGTCCTTGTCCACCGAGACCTGCGCGAACAGGTAGTCCACCTGCTGCTTCTCCCCCGGCGCCGCCTTGCTGACCATGACGGTCTTGCTGGTCAGCGTGGTGGCGCCACCGAGGCCGTTGATCTGCCGCGCATCCGGGGACCCCATCACCGCCAGCAGGACGCGGCCCGCATCCTCCCGGCTCTCCGGCAGGTCGCCGCGGTGGAAATAGGGGCCGCGGCTGGTGCCGCCGCGCATGAAGGTGCAGGGGATGGCGGTCTGGAGGGTCATCGGGTGGTCCTTGCAGGCGTCAGCGGAACGGCCAGGGCAGGTCCAGATACTCCTGCAGCAGCCCCCCGGGGAAGACCAGGTTCAGCGCATTCGCCAGCACCAGCATCAGCCCGCCCGCACCCGCCGTCAGCGCGACCGCCTGAACCCAGGAGGATCGCGCGATGACGCGCAGGAACACCATGAAGAAGCCGACAAGCGCCGCGAAGAAGCCGACCAGCCCGACCGAGACCATGAAGCCGATGAACCACAGCAGGAAGCGCCAGGGCCCGCCATCGCCGGCCTGCGCCTCGCCGTCGAAATTGGCGGAGCCGGCGGCGGCCGGGCCGCGCGCCTGCTGCACCAGCAGCAGTAGCGTCGCCGCGCCGCCGACCACGCCCACCGCGATCGGGAAGATCTGCGCCAGGAAGGACACGCCGAGGCCCTGCTGGATGGCGAAGCCGAAGCCCGCCAGCACGACGCCGGAGAAGATGATCTGCGGCGTCATGTTGCGCGCGACGGAGAACTCTGCCGAGCCTTCGGTGTGGATGCTGCTGCCACCCTTCGTCCCGCGCAGCCCGGCCCAGATCGAGATCACGATGATGGCCGCGATCACCAGCACCAGCGGCCGCGTCACGAAGCCCCAGCCATAGAACTGCACCGCCTGGTACAGATAGCGCTCGCCGCCCAGCGCCAGCACGAAGCCGATCAGGAAGGCGGGGCGGGACCAGCCGAAGCGGCGCAGGAAGATGCCGAGGATGCCCATGGCCAGCAGCGCCATCAGATCCGCGAAGCTGCGCGTCGCCTGGAAGGCGGCGAAGCAGATCACCATGATCATGAAGGGCGCGATCAGCGCGTAGCGCACCGCCGTCAGCTTCGCGATGCCCGGCGCCAGCAGGATGCACATCGCCGTGCCGATGACGTTGGCGATCGCGAGCGACCAGATGATGGTGTAGGTGACGCCGAGATTCTCGGCCGCCATGCTCGGCCCCGGCTGGATGCCGAGCAGGATCATGGCGGCCAGGAAGATCGCCATGGACCCTGAGCCCGGGATGCCGAACAGCAGCGTCGGCAGCAGCGCCCCGGCCGAGGTGGCGTTGTTGGCCGATTCCGGCGCGATCACACCGCGGATGTCGCCCTTGCCGAATTGCGACTTGTCCTTCGATGTCTGCACCACGTGGCCATAGGCGACCCAGTCCACCACGCTGCCGCCGATGCCCGGGATGGCGCCGACCAGCGCGCCGATGCCGGAACAGCGCAGCGTCAGCCAGATATTGGCCATCGTGTCGCGCACGCCGCGGTACCAGCCGCGGCCGAGCGGCGCGCCCTGCGCGATGGCACCGCCGCCGCGCAGCAGGTCCAGGATCTCCGGCAGCGCGAAGATGCCGAGTGCCACGGTGACCAGCGGAATGCCGTCGCTGAGATACAGCAGGCCGAAATCCATGCGGTACTCGCTGGTGGCCGGCGCGGCGCCGACCAGGCCGAAGCCGAGGCCGAGGCAGGCGGAGGCGATGCCCTTCACCATGTTGGCGCCGGACAGCACGCCCACCATCGAAAGCCCGAACAGCGTCAGCATGAACAGCTCCGCCGTGCCGAAGGCCAGGATGATCGGGCTGGCCACCAGCACCGCGAAGGTCAGCAACAGCGCGCCGAACAATCCACCGATCATGGAGGCCGCGAAGGCCGCTGACAGCGCGCGTGCCGCCTGACCCTGCCGGGCCAGCGGAAACCCGTCCAGCACCGTGGCCTGGGAGGCGGAGGAGCCGGGGATGCCCATCAGGATGGAGGTGAAGGTATCCGCCGTCGGCACGATCGCCAGCAGGCCGATCAGCATGGCGAGCGCCGAGGTCTCGTTCATGCCGTAAAGGAAGGGCAACAGCAGCGACAGGCCGGCGATGCCGCCCACCCCGGGCAGCACGCCGATCACGAGGCCAAGGCTGACCCCCGCAAGCATGTATCCCATATGCTGCAACGTCAGCAGGTTGCCGAGCGTCGCGAAGAAAAGGTCGATCATGGCATGGGCAGCCTTCGCGGCGCGGGATGGCGGGCGGGCGGCGGCTGCCGTGCGGGGCTTTGGGCCGGCCCTTCAGGACCGGCCCGCGCCCCAGGCGCCGTGCCCACCCAACCGATCAGAAGCGGACGTTGTGATTTGTCGCCAGGAAGTTCCGCACCCATTCGCGGGCCTCGGGCTTGATGGTGGTGGCGACGCGGTACACCGCCTGCACGTCATCGCCCACGGCCTGCTTGTATTCGCCCAGCACGTCGCCCTTGCGCGCCTGCAGCTCCGGGTCCGCCACCGCATCGGAGAAGGCCTTGCGGTAGGCGGCGACGATGTTGTCCGGCGTGCCGTGCGGCAGCATCGCCGGCTTCTGCCCGGCGAAGCCGGAGGCGAAGAAGGCGAGGTAGGCGTCGTATTCGACGCCGGACGGCTTGCTGCCGTTCACCATCTCGAACGCCTCGACGAAATGCGGCAGGTCCGGGAACGAAGGGTCGCGCTGCACATTGCCCTGGCCGTCCAGCACGCCCCAGGAGAACATCGGCACCGCGGTGCCGGCCTGCACCATCGGCATCACCTGCGTGATATAGGCCGACGAGGTCTGGTAATCGATCGTGATCTCGCCGCGCATCAGGCCGAGCCGCCCCTCGCCACGGCCGCGCATGCCGAAGACGTGGCGCACATTCAGCCCGAGCAGCCGGAAGGCCAGCATCGGCACCAGGTCGAGCGAGGTCGCGCCCTGGCTGCCATAGACCAGTTCCCGGTCGCGCAGCCGGGCGAGCTGGGAGACGTTCTCGATGCCCAGGCTCTTCGGCAGGTAGACCACGCCCCCGGTGGGGGAGACGTAGGTCGGGATCATCCGCGTGTAGTCGTAGCGCACCCGTGGGTCGCCGAGCAGGTAGGGGAACTGCGTGGAGCCGGAGGTGCCGATGAAGCTCAGCCCATCCGGCCGTGCGCGCTGGTAGAAGGTGTTGGTGCCGGTGATGGAGCCGCCGCCCGGCACGTTGCGGACGATGACGTTGGGCTTGCCCGGCAGGTGCTTGGCCAGGAAGGGTGCCATGAAGCGGGCCCAGACATCGCTGCCACCCGCTTCGGCAAAGGGAATCACGAACTCGATCGTCCGCCCGGCGAAGTCCTGGGCCTGCGCCAGGCCCGGCAGGGCGGCGGCGGCACCGAGGCCCGCACCGGCGCGCAGCAGGCCCCGTCGGCTGGACAGGAAGGGGGTGTTGGGACGCGTCATATGAATTCTCCCTTGGGCGGCCGCGGGTTGGCTCCGCGCGGTCGATCAGCATGTGCCTTGAATCGGCCGAGGCGCCGCGCCCTCCCCGGACGCTGCGCTCGCACCTTGCTCTTTGTCTCAATTCAGCATCGGCGTCCATGCCGGATGTTGCGCGGCCTCAGAGGGCTGTGTGGACCGCGCACGGATCGGCTCCGCGGGGCTTCGCCACCCCCCGCGGCATTGGCGGCTTTCGCCCTCCGCCAGGAGCGCAAGATCCCCTGCGGATCCTCACGCGCCGGCCTTCTCAAGGCGGTTCGTTGGACAGCCGGAGCACAACCGACGTGCCAGGCCCGCGGCTATATAGGTCCGCGCTTTCTCAGGCCTCCAGCAGTCCTGCGATCGCGGCGGCGATCGGCGCCGGGCACTCCACCGGGGTGATGTGGCGTGCCCCGGGCAGGATGGTCAGCGTGGCGCCCGGGATGGCCTCGGCAATGCTGCGCGCCATGGCGGGCGGCGTCGCCTCGTCCTGCTCGCCTACCAGCACCCGGGTCGGCGCGGCGATGCGCGCAAGCAGCGGGCGCAGGTCGGCGTCGCCCAGCATGCGGCAGGCGGCCGCGTAGCAATCCGGATCGGTCGCGGTGAATACATCCAGCCAATGCACCAGCACATCCGGATGGGCGGCGCTGAAGCCGGCGCTGAACCAGCGCGCGGCCTGGAACGGGCGCAGCGCCGCCAGGCCGTCGCGCAAGCCTGTTTCCGCCCGCTGCCGCCACTGAACGGGGGCGTCCGGCCCGTACCAGGCCGTGGTGTCCATCGCCACCAGCCCGGCTGTGCGCGCCGCGTGCCGGGCGGCGAAATCCAGTGCGACGCAGCCGCCCATCGAACAGCCCGCCACCACGGCCCGGCCCCAGCCGAGTGCATCCATCACCGCCGCCAGGTCATCGGCCATCTGCGCGGTGGCATAGGGGCCTGGCGCGCGGGCGGAGTTGCCATGGCCGCGGCAATCGATCGCCAGCAGCCGCGCCCGCCCGTCCAGCGCCGCCGCCACGCCCGCCCAGATCCCGCCATCCAGCGCCAGGGAATGCACGCAGGCCACCGCCGGCGCCTGCGGCCCCGCGGCCTCGCCCCAGATGCGCCACGCGATCCGCGTGCCATCCGCCGCCACCGTGTTCCCGCGCCGCATCCGGTATCCCCTTGCATGCCTCGCGTGCCAGGGTGACGTCGCCTGCGAGAAAGTCCAGAATGGTGGGACAACGACCTGCCGAGACAGGCCGAGGATGGAGGAGACCCCGATGAATCGTCGCAACGCCCTGATGCTGGCCGGTGGCGCGCTTGCCGCACCGCTGCTCGCCTCCGGCGCCGCCCGTGCCCAGGACTGGCCGGTGCGCCAGGTGAAGGTCGTGATTCCCTTCGCCGCCGGCGGGCCGCAGGACATTCCCGCCCGCATCATCGCGGACCGGCTGAGCCGCACCATGGGCGCCACCTTCTTCATCGAGAACCGGCCCGGCGTCGGTGGTGGCCTCGGCGCGCAGATGGTGGCGAATTCGCCGCCGGATGGGGCGACGCTGCTGTTCATCTCCTCCTCGATCTCCATCCTGCCCACCATGCAGCGCCAGTTGAACTTCGACCCGCTGCGCGACTTGGCGCCGCTGACCGTGGTCTGCGACGTGCCGGCCGGCATGATGGTGCGCGCGGATAGCCGCTTCGCCGACCTCGCCAGCCTTATCGCGGAGGCCAAGGCCAATCCCGGCAAGCTGACCTACGGATCGGGCGGCGTCGGCTCCGCCAACCACCTGGCGGGCGCGCAATTCGCGGCGCTGGCGGGCATCGAGACGGTGCATGTGCCCTATCGCGGCGTCAGCCAGGCGGTGAATGCGATCTATACCGGGGAGATCGACTTCGTCTTCGGCAGCAGCGTCGAGGTGCTGGCGCACCACCGCCAGGGCCGCGCCCGGTTGCTCGGCATGACCATGCCCGCTCGCGTGCCTGCGGTGCCCGAGATTCCCGCCATCGCGGAGCTGGTGCCCGGCTACGCCGCGCCGAACTGGTTCGCCATGTTTGCGCCGAAGGGCATGCCGGAGCCGATGATGCAGCGCCTGGTGGCGGAGCTGACGGCGATGAAGACGGACGAGACCCTGATCGCCCGCCTCAGCCCCGCCGCCGCCGTCATCCGCATGGATGGGCCCGCGGCGCTGACCGCGCAGCTCACCGCCGAGATCCCGCGCTGGCGGGAGGTGATCCGGCGGGCCGGCATCGGCGGCGATGCCTGACGGGCGCGGGGGTGGCCTGCAGGGGGACGCTGTCCCCCTGCACCCCCTGCCAGGGTCGACGCATGCTTCGACCGGGCCCCTGGACCGCGAGGACTTGAAGCGGAGGAGGACAGCGTCCTCCCTGCCGGCAACCGTGCGGCCCTCAGACCAGCGCCGCCGCCACCTTCACCGCGCTCTGCTCCCCCAGGATTTCCCGGATCGCCTGGCGCAGCAGGCGCACGTCGCGGATGCGGCTGAAGCCGGGGCGGTGGAACAGCGCCACGTCGCGCGCCATGCTGCCATCGCCGATGCGCCGATACGCCACCATGTCGTCCAGCAGCGCGCCGACCTGGACGGCAAGCTGCGGCATGAAGGACACGCCGACGCCAGCGGCCACCATCTGGCGCAGCGTCTCCAGGCTCGCCGCCTGCAATTCGGGGCGGTCGATCTGCAGCCGCGTCGGGCAATAGGCCAGCGCATGGTCGCGCAGGCAGTGGCCTTCGCTCAGCAGGATCAGCTCCGACGTCGGGATGTCATCCCGCACCACCTGCTCGACCCGGGCCAGCGGATGGTCGCGCGGCACCACCAGCACGAATTCCTCGCGGAACAGCTTCAGCTCGGTCAGTTCCGGGCCGGGCAGGGGGGAGGCAGCAAGAACCGCATCCAGCTCGCCATCTTCAACCTGCCGCGCCAGGTGCCGCGTCAGCCCCTCGGACAGCAGCAGGCGCAGATGCGGGAAGCGCGCGCGCAGCGGCTTCAGGAGGAAGGGCACCAGATAGGGGCCGAGGGTGGAGATCACGCCGAGGCGGAAGGTGCCCTCCAGCGGCGCGGCGCCGGCAGCCGCGATCTCGAACATCCGCCGCGCCTCGGCCACCACCAGGCGAGCCTGCGCCACCAGCTCGGCGCCGCGGGGGGTGACCAGCACGCCGCGCGGCGCGCGCTCGAAGCACTCGACCTGCAGCAACTCCTCGATCTTGCGGATCTGCGCGGAAAGGGTCGGTTGGCTGACGGCGCAGGCCTGCGCGGCGCGGCCGAAGCTCAGATGCTCCGCCACCGCCAGCAGGTATTCCAGGTCACGCAGCGACAGGCCGGCGAGCGTCATGAGGGCGAGGTCCGGAAACGCATAATGCAACTGATACGCATCTGGGCGTAAATGGTCCAGCGCTGCCACCCGGCGCAGCTGGCCGCAGTACCAGCCGGCGCACCTGACCCGGGCACCCTGGATTGACCTCCGCCGAGCCGGGGTCCTACGCCTGCGATCCAGGGGAGGGCCGCAATTTGGAACAGCAGGGAAAGCCGCGACAGCCGAAGCGGCGGCGTTCATTCGACCCGGCGGCCAGGGGCGCGCTGCAGGGGGTGCGGGTGGTGGACCTGTCCCGCCTCGTCGCCGGCAACATGCTGACCAAGGTGCTCGCCGACCACGGGGCCGAAGTGGTGAAGGTGGAACCGCCGGCCGGCGACAGCCTGCGTGCCTGGAAGGTCGGCGGCATCGAGACCGCCTGGAAGACCTGCTGCCGCAACAAGCGCAGCATCTGCCTCGATCTGCGGAAGGCGGAGGCGGTGGCCGTGGTGAAGCGGCTCGCCGCCGATGCCGCGATGTTCGTCGAAAGCTTCCGTCCCGGCGTGCTGGAGGAGATGGGGCTGGGGCCGGAGGAATTGCTGGCCATCAACCCGGCGCTGGTCATCGTCCGGGTCTCCGGCTGGGGCCAGACCGGGCCGTATCGCCACAAGCCCGGCTTCGGCACGCTGGTGGAGGGCTATGCCGGCTTCGCCGCGCTGAACGGCTTCGCGGACCGGGAACCGGTGCTGCCGCCGATGTTCATGGCGGATGCCTATGCCGGGCTGTACGGCGCATCCGCCGCCATGATCGCGCTGTGGCATGCGAAGGCGACAGGCCAGGGCCAGGTGGTGGATCTGTCGCTGTTCGAGCCGATCTTCGCGGTGCTGGAGCCGCAGATGGCGAATTGGCGGATCAGCGGCCAGGTGAAGCCGCGCACCGGCAGCCGCAGCACCAATACCGCGCCGCGCAACGCCTATCGAACCCGGGATGGCGGCTGGCTCAGCCTGTCCACCAGCACCCAGGCGGTGTTCGTGCGGCTGATGCACAGCATCGGCCGGCCGGAACTGGTGGATGACCCGCGCTTCCGCACCAACCCGGACCGGCTGGCAAATATCGAGGTGATCGACGGGGTGATCCGCGACGCGATCGCCGGAATGGACCGTGCCGATGCATTGGCGCAGTTCGACCGGGATGGCGTGACCATCGGCCCGATCATGGATGTCTCGGAGCTGGACCAGGATGCCTACATCGCGGAGCGGGAGGCGCTGATCGAGGTGCCGGACGACGACATGCCGGATGGCTGGCTGCCCATGCATGGCGAGGTGCCGCGCCTGTCCGTGACCCCCGGCATCCTCCGCAACCCCGCGCCGAAGCTGGGCGCGGACAATGACGCGCTGCTCGGGCCGTTGCTGGGGGTGGAGGAGCTGGCCCGGCTGAGGGCGGCCGGGGTAGTGCAGCACGGAGCGTAGTTCCAAGGGGGGCTAGGTCGTGGACTCGTAACTGCGCGCCCAGAGGCGTGCGGCGGCGAGGTGGAGCGCGGCGAGGTAGTTCCGGGCGAGCTTGTCGAAGCGGGTGGCGACA
>NZ_JAAVTX010000008.1 GCF_012163145.1 Falsiroseomonas frigidaquae | reverse complement strand
CGTCCGCCAGGTCAAACCGCGCCATCCCAAGGCTCCCACCAATCAGGAGCCTTGAATCAACCTGGCCGCCGCGCCGCAAGCTTTATGAGTGCAGAGCCTAGGCGGCGCGGGGCAGCCATGCTGCCCCGCAGTGCAGGATTTGGTGCGCGCCAGGTCCGTATGGGGTAGACACCCGTCACAATGCCCTTTCCCGATCTCCCCGAGCGTCTCGCCCAGGCCCTGGCCGAGCGCGGCTATGCCGAACCCACCCCCGTCCAGGCCGCCGTGCTGGATCCCGCAACCGCCGGGCGCGACCTGCTGGTCTCCGCGCAGACCGGCTCCGGCAAGACCGTCGCCTTTGGCCTTGCCATCGCCGAGCAGGTGCTGTCCGCCGGCCGCAGCCAGTTGCCACTGGCGCTGGTGATCGCGCCGACCCGCGAATTGGCGATGCAGGTGCGGGAAGAGCTGGCCTGGCTCTATTCCGGCACCCATGTCCGCGTCCTCGCCTGCGTCGGCGGCACCGATGTGCGGGCCGATCGCCGTGCGCTGGGCATGGGCGCCGAGATCGTCGTCGGCACCCCCGGGCGGCTGCGGGACCACCTCGACCGCAACAACATGGATCTGTCCCAGCTCCGCGCCGCCGTGCTCGATGAGGCGGATGAGATGCTGGACATGGGCTTCCGGGACGATCTGGAAGCCATCCTCGAAGGCGCGCCCGAAACCCGCCGCACGCTGCTGTTTTCCGCCACCGTGCCGCGGGAGATCGTGGCGCTTGCCGCGTCCTACCAGCGCGGCGCGCTGCGGATCGCGGCGACTGTGGAGGGCGAGCGCCATGGCGATATCGCCTATCGCGCCATGCTGGTCGGGCCGCGGGAGGTCGAGGCCGCCGTGGTCAATGCCCTGCGCTGGTACGAATCCGGCGGCGCGCTGGTGTTCTGCAATACACGCGAGCAGGTGAACCGGCTGCATGGCAGCCTCTCCGAACGCGGCTTTTCCGCCGTGGCGCTCTCCGGCGAGCTGACGCAGGCGGAGCGCAACCGCGCGCTGCAGGCGCTGCGCGATCGCCGCGCCCGGGTCTGCGTCGCCACCGACGTCGCCGCCCGCGGCATCGACCTGCCCGACCTTGGCCTGGTGATCCACGCAGAGCTGCCGCGCGACAAGGAAACGTTGCAGCACCGTTCGGGCCGCACCGGCCGCGCGGGCCGCAAGGGCGTCGCCGTGCTGCTGGTGACCCATACGCGCCGCCGCCTGGCGGAGCGCCTGCTGTCCAATGCGCGGATCCAGGCCGAATGGTCCGGCCCGCCGACCGCCGAGGATGTCCGTGCCAAGGACCGCGAGCGCCTGGCCGCCCAGGCCCGCACCGCCGTGGATGCGGTGGCGGATGAGGACGACATGGACCTCGCCCGCGCCCTGCTGGCCGACAAGACGCCGGACCAGGTGGCCGCCGCGCTGTTCCAGGCGCTGCGATCCTCCTTGCCGGCGCCCGAGGAACTGTCCGCCCCGCCGCCGCCGGCGCCCCGCGCGCCACGCGACCAGGGTGGGGAAGGCGTCTGGTTCCGCCTGTCCATCGGCCGCCACGACCAAGCCGACCCGCGCTGGATCCTGCCCTTCATCTGCCGCAAGGGCGACCTGACGCGGAAGGAAGTGGGCCGCATCGAGGTGATGGACCGCGAGACCCGCGTCGAGATCGCCCCCTGGGCCGCCGCCCGCTTCGCCGCCTCCGCCCAACGGGTCTCCGGCGACGATGACGACCGCATCCGCATCGAGCCGATGGCGCATGCCCCGGCGCCGAGCCGCGCCCCGCCGCGGGAGCCGCAGCGTGACCGCCCGGCGCCGCCCCGGCCGGAACGGCCGGCTGGTTCGCCGCGGCCGGAACGGCCGCCGGGGCCGCCTCGCGAATATCGCGGCCCGCCGCGCGGCGACAAGCCGCGCGCCCCCTACGCCGGCCCCAAGCGCCGCCCGCAGCCGTGATGCAAAGCCCTCTCCCGCACTTGCGGGGGAGGGTTGGGTGGGGGCTCTCGTCCCCCCCTGTCAGTTCACCTCGATCCGCGCTTCCCGCACCACGCGCCGCCAGCGCGCCAGGTCATCCGCCAGCAGCTTGCCCAGCGCCTGCCGCGACGTCGCATCCACCGCGAAGCCGACGCGGGCCAGGCGCTCCGTCACCTCCGGCGTCTTCAGCGCGGCCACGATCACCTCGTTCAGTCGCGCCAGCGCCGGCTCCGGCGTTGCGGCCGGGGCGACGATGGCAGTCCAGGACCCGGAGACGTGGTCCGGCAGGCCCTGCTCGGCCATGGTCTTCACATCCGGCAGTTGCGGGAAGCGGTTCGGGCCGCAGATGGCGATGCCGCGCAGGCGCCCGGCCTGCACATGCGTTCCCACCGTCGCCGCGTTCAGCACGGCGAAGGGCGCGGTGTTCTGGATGACGGCGGTGGCCGCCGCCGGGCCGCCGGCGAAGGGCACCGCGATCGCCTCCGTCCCCGTCAGCAGCTTGAACAACTCCATGCCCAGCTGCTCCGAGGAGCCGACGCCGGAGGAGGCATAGGCCGGGCCGCCGCGGATGGTCTTCATCCAGGCCACCACCTCCGCCACGTTGTGGACCGGGATCGAGGGGTGGACCACCAGCATGTTCGGCGCCGTCATCACCAGCGTGACCGGCACGAAATCCTTCTCCACATCGTAGCCCGGCGTCCGCATCACCACCGGGTTGATGGTCAGCGTGCCGCTCGCCGCCACCAGCAGCGTATGGCCATCGGCCGGCTGCTGCGCCACGTAGCGGGACCCGATGGCGCCGGTCGCGCCCGGCCGGTTGTCCACCACCACCGGCTGGCCGAGTGCGGCGGACATGCCCTGCTGCACCACCCGCGCTGCCAGATCCGTGGGGCCACCGGGCGGGAACGGCACCACCAGCGTCACCGGCCGGGTGGGTGTCCAGGCGGCTTGGGCGGTGGCCCCGCGCGGCAACAGGAAGGGTGCGGCGAGTAAGCCAAGGGCGTGGCGACGGAGCATGTTCAACCTCATGGGGCCTGTTTGACAGGACAATATTGACCCCAAGCGCGAGGCTGGCGCCAGCCCCGCCGGGTTGACCGCACCCGCACCGCTTCCCAGGATCGCGGCATGGACCGTAGCCCCGAAGACATCCGCCGTGCCCTGGAGGCCATCCGTGCCGCGCGCGGCTTCGTCCTGCCGCATCACGGTGCCATGGCCGCGGCTCTGCCGGAACTGCACCAGAGCTATGAGGCGATGTACCGCGCGCTGACCCTGGAACAGCGCCATCTGGCGCCGCTGGAGAAGGAGGTGACGTGGCTCGCTATCCTCGCCGCCTGCGAGGAACCGGTCGGCACCCATCACCTGCACAAATTCCGCCTGGCAGGCGGTGACGACGCGCTGGCGGCAGCGGTGTTCCGCCTGGTGGGCTGGGCCGCGGGCGCGCCGCGCTATGCCTGCTTCGCCACGCATTGGCAGGGGCAGTTTCCCGCCCTGCCGGCCGCGGCGGAATATCTGCGAGGCTGCGACGCGCTGCTGGCCGGCACGCCGCTTTCGCCCGGCCTGGCGCGCCTCGCGCTGATCGGCGTGCATACGGCCTGCGAGGAGATGTGGGGCCTCGGCGTCGCGCTGGAATCCGCCTATGCGCTGGAGGTGGATGAGAAGCGGATGGCGGAGGCGATGAGCCTGGCGATCTGGCCGCGCGGCGTGAACCGCTTCGTCAAGGCGACCGCCGCCTGGCTCGACCTGCTGCGCTCCGGCCGCGTCACGCCCTCGCCCGCCTTCCAGGCCTGGGCGGAGGTGGCAGGGCAGGGGGCCTTCAAGCCGCCTGTTTGACGCGGCGCGCGGCGGCTTCCTATGCTGCCGGACGAGGAGTGCCCGATGGCCGAGGCGATGCAGGTTCCCACGCACCTGACCGTGGAGAACGCCGATTTCAGCCGTGCCCTCGGCTACATCGACGGCGAAGTGGTGCCGCTGGCCGATGCGAAGATCCCGGTCCGCGACCTCGGCCTGATGTATGCCGACATGACCTATGACGTGGTGCATGTCTGGCAGGGCGGGTTCTTCCGACTGGAGGATCATCTGGACCGCTTTTTCGCCTCCCTGGCCGGGCTGCGGCTGGATGCGGGGATGACGCGGGATGCGATGCGCCGGCTGCTGGCGGACCTCGTGCGGCGCAGCGGCCTGCCGGATGCGCTGGTCTATTTCGCCTGCACGCGCGGCACGGCGGTGCCCGGCACGCGCGACCCCACCGCCTCCACCAACCGCTTCTTCGCCACCGTCACGCCGCTGGTCCTGCGTGGCCAGCCCGATGAGATGCGGCGCGGCCAGAACGCGATGCTGGTGCGCGACGTGGCGCGGATTCCGGCCAGCGCGGTGAACCCGGTGTGGAAAAACACCCATTGGGGCGATTTCGTCCGCGCTGCCTTCCTGGCCAAGGATGCCGGCTACGAAGTGCCCATCCTCTGCGCGACCGATGGCGCGGTGGCCGAAGCGCCTGGCTTCAACGTGGTGGCGGTGATCGATGGCACCCTGCTGTCCCCCGATGCCGGGGTGCTGGAGGGAATCTCCTGCCGCACCATGTTCGAGATCGCGGGCGAGATCGGCATCCCGGCCCGCTATGGCAGGCTGATGCCGGAGGCGCTTTCCGGCGCGGCGGAGGCCTTCCTGACCGCCACATCCTGCGGCCTGTTCCCGCTGACGCGGCTGGATGGTGCGCCGATCGGCGATGGCCGGCCGGGGCCCATCACGACGCGCTTGCTCAACACCTATTACGCCAGGAAGAATGCGGGCTGGCACATCACCCCGGTGTCCAGCATCCCGCCCCCCTGACGCATGGAGACCCAGATGATGCGGCGCCTGCTAGCCCCCTTTGTCGCCCTCGCGCTCGGCCTTTGCGCCGTGCCGGCCCTGGCGCGCGACCTGACCATCGTGGCCGGCGGCGGCGCGCTGCAGGACCATATGCGGCGCACCCTGTTCGCGACCTTCCCCGGCGGGCCGGTGGTGGATACGGCCTATGACTACAATGTCGGCCCGATCCGGGCGATGGTCGCGGCCGGCAACGTCACCTGGGACGTGGTGATGGTGGAGGCGCCGGACCTGGTGCGCGGCTGCGAGGACGGCATCTTCGAGCGCATCGACTGGTCCGTGGTGGACCGCGGGAAGTTCATGCCGGGCGGTGCCACCACCTGCGGCGCGGGCGCCATCGGCTGGGGCGTTTCCGTTTTCTACGACGAGGCGCGGCACCCGAATGGGCCGTCGAACTTCGTGGAATTCTTCGATACCGCCCGCTTCCCCGGCCGCCGCAGCATGCGCCGCGGCGCGCGGATGACGCTGGAGATCGCGCTGATGGGCGATGGCGTGGCGCCCGCCGATGTCTACAAGGTGCTGGCGACGCCCCAGGGCCAGCAGCGCGCCTTCGCCGCGCTGGACCGGCTGCGCCCGCATGTGACCTTCTGGACCGGCGGCCAGCAGCCGATCGAACTGGTGAACAGCGGGGAGGTCGCCTACGCCGTGGGCTTCGTCGGCCGCGTCGCCAACGGCATCCGTGCCGGTGCGCGCTACAACCTGCGCTGGTCCACATTGCTTTACGCCTATGACAGCTGGGCGGTGGTGCGCGGTTCGCCCAATGCGGCGCAAGGGATGCGGCTGATCGAGCACATCACCAGCCCGGCCCCGCTGCTGGAGCTGACCAGGCTCTGGCCGATCAACCCGGTGACGCAGGCGGTGGCCGAGAACCCCGATGTGCGCGCCCGCAACCCGCTGATGATGAGCAACCACACCGCCGGCGGGCTGGAGATCGATACCGAGTTCTGGCTGGAGCATGGCCCGGACCTGGAGCAGCGCTTCGCCTCCTGGCTGAACCGTTGAGGCGAACCAACTGGCTGGCGGCGCTGCTGATCGCGCCGCTGCTGCTGCTGATCCTCGGCAGCTTCCTGGTGCCTGTGGGACTGACGCTGTTCCGCGCCGTGGCGGACCGGGAGGTGGCGGTGGCGCTGCCGGATACACGCGCGGTGCTGGCGGGCTGGGACGGGCAGGGGCTGCCGCCGGAGGTGGCCTTCGCCGCCGTCGCGCGGGAATTGGCGGCGGTGCTGGAGGCGCGGCGCATCGGCGATGTCGCGCAGCGGATGAATTTCGAACGCACCGGCCTGCGCACGCTGCTGCTGCGCACCGCCCGCGCCGGCGACAGGCTGCGCGCGCCCTATGCCGAATCGCTGGTCGCGCTGGATGCGCGATGGGGGCAGCGCGACGCCTGGCTGATGCTGCAACGCGCCGGCGGGCCCTTCACCTCGCTGTATCTGCTGCGCGCGATGGATTTCACCCGCGGCCCGGATGGCGCGGTTTCGCAGGTGGCAATTGAAGAAAGACTGTTCCAGACGCTGTTCCTGCGCACGCTCTGGGTCAGCCTGCTGGTGACCGCCATCTGCGTGCTGCTGGCCTATCCGGTGGCCTATACGATTGCGCGGCTGCGCGCGCCCTGGTCTTCCGTCGCGCTGACGCTGGTGCTGATTCCCTTCTGGTCCTCCGTCCTGGTGCGGACCACCGCCTGGTTCGTGCTGCTGCAGCGGGAGGGGCCGGTGAATGGGGCGCTGGTCGGGCTCGGCCTGCTGGATGCGCCGGCGCAGATCCTCGGCACGCGCCTCGCGGTGGTGCTGGCGCTGGTGCATGTGCTGCTGCCCTTCGCGATCCTGCCGATGCACAGCGTGATGACGCGGCTGGATGCCACCTATCTGCGCGCCGCGGCGTCCCTCGGCGCCAATGGCGTGCAGCGGTTCCTGCGGGTGTGGCTGCCGTTGAGCCTTCCCGGCGTCGCGGCGGGGGGTGCGATGGTGTTCCTGCTGGCGGTCGGCATGTACACGGCGCCGGCGCTGGTTGGCGGTGACCGGGACCAGATGGTGACCTGGTTCATCGCCAATTTCATGACGCGCGACGTGAACTGGGGCATGGCCGCGGCGCTGTCCGCCTATCTGCTGGCGATGAGCGGCGCCGTCATCGCGCTGACCCGCATCCTGACCGGCGGCACGGTGCAGGCCGGGGCGCGCGCCTGATGCGCGACCATCCCCTGGCGCGCCGGCTGCTGCGCGGCACCACGGCGCTGGTGCTGGCCTTCCTGATGGCGCCGATGCTGGCGGTGGTGGTGTTGTCCTTCTCCCCCACGGAGCTGATGGTGCTGCCGCCGCGCGGTGTGTCGCTGCGCTGGTACGAGGATTTCCTGACCGCCGGGCGCTGGGTGCTGGCCACGCGCAACAGCTTTGTCGTCGCCATCGCCACAACATTGCTTGCCACGGTCCTCGGCACGGCAGCGGCCATCGGGCTGCAGCTCGGGCGCTTCCGCGGCAAGGCGCTGCTGGTCACGCTGCTGACCCTGCCGCTGGTCACGCCTTACATCGTCACCGCCGCCTCGATGTACTTCGCCTATTCGCTGGCGGGGCTGGCGGGGTCGCTGGCCGGGCTGGTGCTGGGGCATACGGTGGTGGCGGTGCCCTTCGTGCTGATGGCGGTGCTGGCCACCTTGCAGACCTTCGACGCCAATCTGCTGCGCGCCGCCGCCTCGCTCGGCGCGCCGCCCTGGGCCGCGATCCTGCGCGTGGTGGTGCCGAATATCTGGCCCGGCATCGCCGCCGGCGCGGTCTTCGCCTTCGCCACCTCGCTGGATGAGTTCGTCATCACGCTGTTCCTGGCCGGGCCGGGACAGTTCACCCTGCCGCGGCAGATGTATGCCTCCGTGCGGGAATTCCTGACGCCCACCATCCTGGCCGCCGCGACGCTGCTGTTCCTCTGCTCGCTGATCTTCCTGCTGGCCAGCGAGGCGCTGCGGCTGCGCAGCACACGGAAGACGCAGCCATGACCGATGTGCTGGTGCGCTTCCGCGCCGTGTCCAAAAGCTATGACGGCCGCGCGAAGGTGGTGGAGGAGCTGAACCTTGATGTGCATCGCGGGGAGTTCCTGACCCTGCTCGGCCCCTCCGGCTCCGGCAAGACCACCACGCTGATGATGCTGGCGGGCTTCGAGGATCCCACCTCCGGCCGCATCGAGTTGGAGGGTACGCGCATCGACACGGTGCCGCCGCATCGTCGCGGCATCGGCGTGGTGTTCCAGAACTACGCGCTGTTCCCGCATATGACGGTGGCGGAGAACCTCGCCTTCCCGCTGTCCATCCGCCGCATGAAGCGCGAGGAGATCGCGACCCGCACACAGCGCGCGCTGGAGATGGTGCGCCTGCCCGGCTTCGGCGACCGCCGCCCGCAGCAGCTTTCTGGCGGCCAGCAGCAGCGCGTGGCGCTGGCCCGCGCGCTGATCTTCGAACCCAAGCTGGTGCTGCTGGACGAACCGCTGGGCGCGCTCGACAAACAGTTGCGGGAGGAGCTGCAGGCAGAGATCCGCCGCATCCACGCGCAGCTCGGCGTCACCATGGTCTATGTCACGCATGACCAGGCGGAGGCGCTGACGCTGTCGGACCGCATCGCCGTCTTCAATAGTGGCCGGATCCAGCAGCTCGGCACGGCGGAGGCGGTGTATGAGCACCCCGCCAACCCCTTCGTCGCCGGCTTCATCGGCGAAAACAACCGCCTGTCCGCCCGGGTGCTGGATGCGACGCGGCTGCGGCTGGAGGATGGCAGCACGCTGGAGGCTGCGCCGCATGGCCTGCCGCCGGGCATGGCCGTGCTGCTCTCCATCCGGCCGGAACGCGTTATGCTCGGCCCCGCCGCGCAGGGCCTGGCCAATGCGGCAAGGGCGCGGGTGGAGGAGGTGGTCTATCTCGGCGACCATTCGCGACTGCGCCTGATGCATGCAGGCCGCACGGATTTTGTCGTGAAACTGCCGCGGCAGGAGGCGGTGCCGCAGCCGGGAAGCGTCATCGATCTCGCCATCCCCATCGCTTCCGTCATGGTGTTTCCCGCCTGAGCGGATTTGCGCTTGACAGGTCACGCCATCACGCGTGGCATTCGTGGTGAAACCTGCTGCGTTGCACCCTTCGAAGGGAAAACCCATGCCCCATCTCACCCGACGCACCCTGCTCGGCGCGGCCGCCGGCCTCGGCGCCGCGCCGCTGCTGACGAATCCGGCGCGCGCGCAGCAGCGGCCGGGCGTGATCCGCATGGGCCTGTCCGCCTGGCCGCCGAACCTGCAGCCCTGGCCCTCCACCGGCGCCTCCGCCGGTACGGTGAAGATGCTGATTCATCGCCGCCTGATGCGCTTCGACGAGAAGGGCGAATTGCAGGGCGAGCTCGCCAGCGAATACTCCCGCGATGCGGAAGGTGCCTGGATCTTCAAGCTGCGCACCGACGCCGTCTTCCACAATGGGGAGAAGGTGACGTCGGAAGACGTGAAGTGGTGCATCGAGCAGATCGCCGCCGAGCGCTCCACCGCCTACTACCGCACGCAGATGCAGCAGATCGAGCGAGTGGAGACGCCGGACACGCACACGGTGCGGCTGGTGATGAAGGCACCCAGCGCGACCGCGCCGCTGTGGTTCGCCAACTACAACATGGCGATCGTCTGGCGCGGGTCGCGCGACATGGCCAATGCGGTGGGCTGCGGCCCCTATCGCGTCGCAAGCCAGGAACGCGGCACCTGGCTGCAGCTGGAGAAGGCGAACAACTACTGGGTGCCCGGCCTGCCGCGCACGCCGGTGATCCGCATGACCATCTATGCGGATGAGAACCTGCGCCTCGCCGCGCTGCAATCCGGCGATGTGGACATGATCGAATACGTGCCCTGGTCCGGCATGGCGGCGGTGGAGAACGACCCGCGGCTGAAGCTGGATGCGCAGATGGGCCCGTTCATGGACATCCTGTTCAACGGCACCCGCCCGCCCTTCAACAACCCGCTGGTCCGGCGCGCGGTGGCGCATGCGGTGAAGCGGGAGGACATCGTCCGCGTTGCCTTCTCCGGCCGTGGCCGGCCGATCGAGGGCATGCCGATCGTCGAGGGCACGCCCTGGTACGACGCGGAACTCGCCAAGGGCCATGCCTACGACCCGGAACGGGCGAAGGCGCTGCTGGTGCAGGCGGGCTATCCGAATGGCTTCGCCACCACGCTGTTGGCGACGTCGCAATTCGGCATGCACAAGGACAGTGCCGAGATCAGCCAGCAATACCTCGCCGCCATCGGCATCCAGGCGGAGCTGCGGCTGACGGATTGGTCCACCCGCGTCTCCGCCGGCATCCGCGGGCAGTACGACATCGCGGTGCATGGCGTCTCCGCTGATTTCAACGATCCGGACGGGCTCACGGTTGTGCTGGATACCTCACTGTCCGATGCGCATGGCCGCTCCTTCCGCCTTTCCACGCCGCGCACGGTGGAATTGCTGGCGAAAGGCCGCACGGAATTCGACACGGCGAAGCGCATCGAGATCTACAAGGACATGCAGCGCGCGGCGCTGGAGGAAGTGCCGGTGGTGGCGCTGGCCTGGCGCGAGCAGGGCTATGGCTATGACCGCCGCATTTCGGGCTTCGCCAATCTTCCGGGGGCGCTCACCACCTCATCGGGGGCGTTGCTGGAGTTCGCGGCGTTCGGCTGATGTGGTGGCTGGCAAAACGCATCGGGTTGTCGCTGCTGCTGATGTGGGTGGTGGCGACCATCGTCTTCCTCGCGCTGCACATGGTGCCGGGTGATCCGGCGGAGATGCTGCTGTCCACCGGCGGCGCCATGCCGGATGCCTATGCGATCCAGGAATTGCGCGAACGGCTCGGCCTGAACCGGCCGATCCTGGAGCAGTATGGCGCCTTCCTGTTGGGCCTGACGCGCGGCGATCTCGGCACCTCCCTGGTCGATGACTATCCGGTGGCGGCCGAGATCGCGCTGCGCCTGCCGCGCACGCTGGAACTGATCGTCGCGGGCACGCTGCTGGCGGTGGCCATCGCGCTGCCCGCCGGCACTTTCGCCGCGGTGCGCCAGGGCGGCGCCTTCGACCGCACGGCCTCCGCGCTCGCCGCGGTGCTGCAGGCGGTGCCGGTCTTCGTGCTCGGCACGCTGCTGATCCTGGTGCTGGCGCAATGGCTGCGCTGGATGCCGGCGGGCGGCTACACCCCCTTCGCGGATGACCCCGTGCGCCACCTGGTGCTGCTGTCGCTGCCCGCCATCGCCGTGGCGAAAGGATTGGCGGCGACCATCTTCCGTATGACCCGCGCCTCCGTGCTGGATGCGCTGTCACGCGACCATGTCCGTACGGCGCGCGCCAAGGGCCTGACGCCGCAGCGCGTGCTGCGCCGGCATGTGGTGCGCAACGCGCTGATCCCGGTCACCACGGTGCTCGGCCTGCAGATGGGCACGTTGCTGGGCGGCACAGTGCTGGTGGAATACGTCTTCAACTGGCCCGGCCTGTCCACGCCGCTGCTGCGCGCGGTGGAGGCGCGGGATTATCCCATGGTGGTCGGCATCGTCATCACCGTCTCCGGCCTGTTCCTGCTGATCAACCTGGCGATGGACCTGATCTACGCCGCCCTCGACCCGCGGATCACCCGTTCATGAGGCGGCTGTGGTTTCCGGCGGCGATCGTCGGGCTGATCGTGCTGATCGCGGCGCTGGCGCCGCTGCTGCCGCTGATGGACCCGGTGCGGCAGGATGTGGCGAACCGCCTGGCGGCCTATGTGCCCGGCAGCCCGATGGGGCGGGACGAGTTCGGGCGCGATGTGATGTCCCGCCTGATCTGGGGCGCGCGATCCTCGCTCGCGGTGGCCTTCGCCTCGGCTGCCATCGCGGCGGTGATCGGCACGGCGCTGGGGCTGCTCGGCGGCTGGTTCCGCGGGCTGGTGGAGGTGCTGGCGATCCGCGGCGCGGATGTGGTGCTGTGCTTCCCGCCGGTGCTGCTGGCGCTGCTGGTGGTGACCTTGCTCGGCCCGGGGACGGGCACGCTGATCCTGGTGCTGTCCGTGCTGTACCTGCCGGGCTTCATCCGCGTGAGTTTTGCGGAGGTGCTCTCGGCGCGCGGGCAGGATTTCGTGGAAGCGGTGCGCGCGCTGGGTGCCCGCACGCCGCGCATCCTGCTGCGCACCGTGTTGCCGAACATCGCCGGGCCGGTGCTGGTGCAGGTCTCGCTGGCGGTGGCTTCCGCCGTGGTGCTGGAAAGCGGGCTGTCCTTCCTCGGCCTTGGCGTGGTGCCGCCGACGCCGAGCTGGGGGCTGATGATTCGCGGTGCGCGCGCCACCATGGAACAGGCGCCGATGCTGCTGCTCTGGCCCTGCCTGGCGCTCACCATCACCATCCTGGCGATGAACCTGCTGTGCGACGCCGTGCGTGATGTGGCGGACAAGCGCGGCGGCGGCGGCGCCCCGAAGCTGCGGCTGGTGGACCGGCTGCTGCCCGGCCTGTTCCCGGCCCCCGCCGCGCCGCAGCCGCTGCTGGATGTGCAGGGGCTGACGGTGGAGATCGCAGTGCCCGGCGGCATCATCCGGCCGGTCGATGACCTCGGCTTCCGGCTCGATGCCGGGCGCACGCTGGCGATCGTGGGCGAGAGCGGCTCCGGCAAATCCATGGCGGCCACCGCCATCATGGGCCTGCTGCCACCGGCCGCGCGTGTCGCGGCCGGCGTCGCGCGCCTGGATGGCGAGGACCTGCTGCGGATGCCGGAGGACGCGCGCCGAAAGCTGCGCGGCGGTGCCATGGCGATGGTCTTCCAGGACCCGATGAGCAGCCTGAACCCGGTGCATCGCGTCGGCGACCAGGTGGCGGAGGCGATCCGCGCGCATCGCGAGGTGCCGGCGGCGCAGGCGAGCGCGGAAGCGGTGGCGCTGCTGAAGCGCGTCGGCATCGCGGACCCGGAACGGCGCGCGCGCGCCTATCCGCATGAGCTTTCGGGCGGCATGCGGCAGCGGGTGATGATCGCCATGGCCATCGCCAACAAGCCGCGCCTGCTGATCGCGGATGAGCCGACCACGGCGCTGGACGTGACCGTGCAGGCCGCAATCCTCGACCTGCTGGCGGAACTGCGGCGCGAGGAGGGGATGGGCCTGGTGCTCATCACCCATTCGCTCGGCGTGGTCGCGGAAGTGGCCGAGGATGTGGTGGTGATGTACGCGGCGCAGGTGGTGGAGCGCGGCCCGGTGGACCAGGTCTTCGCCAGACCGCTGCACCCCTATACGCGCGCGCTGCTGGCCGCCGTGCCGGATGGCGATGCGGAGCCGGAGGGGATTCCGGGCGTGGTGCCGCGCCCCGACCGCTGGCCGCCCGGCTGCCGCTTCGCGCCGCGTTGCGCCTTCGCCACCGCGGCCTGCGAAACGCCGCCACCGCTCGAGGAGGTTCAAGGCCAGGCGGTGCGCTGCGTGCGCTGGCGGGAGCTGAGCGCATGAGCGAGCCGCTGGTTGTCGCCGAGCAAGTCGAGATGAGCTTCGCGCCGCGCGGCATCCTCGCCCGCGGCCGCCCGGTGCGGGCGGTGGCCGGCGTGGACGCGACGGTGGCGCGGGGCGAGGCGTTGGGGGTGGTCGGCGAAAGCGGCAGCGGCAAATCCACGCTGGGCCGCCTGCTGCTGGGGCTGCTGGCCGCCACGGGCGGTGCGGTGCGCTTCGATGGCCAGGCGCTGCCGAAGCCCGGCAGCGCCGCCTGGCGGGCGCTGCGTGCGCGCATGGGGATCGTCTTCCAGGACCCCTTCGGCAGCCTGGATGCCCGACGCACCATCGGCGCGCAGGTCGAGGATGGGCTGGCGATCCACACGAACCTCTCTGCCGCCGAACGGCGCGCGCAATTGACGGAGATGTTCGTGCGCGTCGGGCTCGATCCGCAGCGGCTCGGCGCCTATCCGCATGAATTCTCCGGCGGTCAGCGCCAGCGGCTCGGCATCGCGCGGGCGTTGGCGACGAACCCGGATTTCCTGGTGGCGGATGAGCCGGTCTCGGCGCTGGATGTCTCGATCCAGGCGCAGGTGGTGAAGCTGCTGGCGGAGCTGCGGCGCGACCTTGGCCTGGCGATGCTGTTCATCAGCCACGACCTGCCGGTGGTGCGGCACCTGTGTGACCGCGTCATCGTCATGTATCTCGGCCGGGTCATGGAGGAGGGGCCGGTTGCGGAGGTCTTTGCCCGGCCATCGCACCCCTATACCCGTGCGCTGCTTTCGGCGACGCCGATGCTGGACCCGGCACGGCGGCTGACGCGGGAAATCCTGCCGGGCGAGCCGCCCAGCCCGACCAATCCGCCGTCCGGCTGCGTGTTCCGCACCCGCTGCCGTCATGCCCGGCCCGAATGCGCGGAGACCGTGCCCCCCCTTCGCGAATTCGGCAGCGCGGCGCATCGTGTCGCCTGCATCCGTGCCGATGAGATCAACTGAGGAACCCGCCAGCATGACTGAGATATCGCCGACGAAAGTCCGCATGGGCGAGATCACGGGCGACGAGGCCCGCACGCTCTATCCGCAGAACCCGGTGATCCTGCTGCCGATGGGCAGCCACGAGGACCAGGGCCCTCATGCGCCGATGGGCGATTATTTCCTGGCCGAGAAGATGGCCGAGCTGATCGCGCTGCGCGCCACGGCGGAAGGCACGCGCACCGTGGTCGCGCCCGTGCTGCCCTTCGGCAAGGGCGATTTCTTCGGCCCGATGCCCGGCGGCATCGCGCTGTCCGCCGCCACCTTCCGGGCGGTGCTGGACGAGATGTTCGGGGAACTGCTGCGGCACAAGCTGACGAAGCTCATCGTCATCAACGGGCACGGCGGCAACGTCAACGTGGTGAACGAGGCGACGCGCGCGGTGATGCACAAGACCGGGCTGGTGATCCCGGCGCTGTATCTGTGGCGCATCGCCTATGCGGAGATGCCGAAGCTGCTGGGTGCGGAGAAGGCGAAGGCGGTGTCCAGCCACGGCGCCGATCCGCTGACGAGCCTCGGTATGCACCTGTTCCCCGAGCGCATCCGCACGGATCTGATCCCGGAACCGCGCAGCGGCAACCCGACTGCGCTCGGCCTGCCCTTCCAGGGCTGGGGCTCGCTGAGCTTCCAGGGGGCGGAGGTGACGGTGCCGATCGAGTATGACGCGGTCAGCCCGAACGGCCTCGGCACGGGCGATCCGCGGCTGTGCAGCGCGGAGAGCGGCAAGCTGATCGCGGACCGGCTGACGGAGATCGGCGCGGGCTTCTGCCACCACTACGCGAAGCAGTGATGCCCTGAGCCCTCCCCAGCTTTTGCGGGGGAGGGTTGGGTGGGGGTTTGCACGCGCCTAGCCCGCACCCCGACCCTCCCCCGCTCTGCGGGGGAGGGAGATTCACACCACCCTGTCTTGCTCCGGGATCGGCTCGCCCTTCGAAACGCGCACCATGTTGCCCAGCCAGTGCTGGATGCTGCGGCGGCTGTTCTCGTAGGCGGTGCTGGCGCAATGCGGCGTGACGATCACGTTGTCCATGTGCAGCAGCGGGTGGTCGGCGGGCGGCGGCTCCTGGTCGAAGACATCCACCGCCGCGGCACGGATGGTGCCGGACTTCAGCGCGGCGACGAGATCCGCCTCCACCACCACGCCGCCGCGCGCGACGTTGATCAGCATCGCGCTCGGCTTCATTTTTGCGAGTGCCGCCGCGTTGATCATGCCGGCGGTCTCCGGCGTCAGCGGGCAGTTCAGCGACAGGAAGTCGACCTCCGCCAGCAGATCGTCCAGCGCGCGGTATTCGACGCCCAGCGCACGCGCCTGATCCTCCGGCAGCCTGGTGCGGCTGTAGTACAGCACGCGGCAATCAAAGCCCTGCAGCCGCTTCGCGACGCCCTTGCCGATGGCGCCGAGGCCGATGATGCCCACGGTCTTGCCGGTCAGCATCACCGACTGCTTCCACACCTCGTTCTTCGCCCAGCCGCCGGCGGCGGTGCTGTTATGCGCGGGCACGATGCGGCGCGCCAAGGCCAGCATCAGGCCGATGGTGAAATCCGCGACGGGCGCCGCATTGCTGCCGGTGGTGCGCGCCACCTGGATGCCGTGCTGGCGGCAATAGTCCAGGTCGATGTTGTCGATGCCCACACCCCATTTGTGCAGCAGCTTCAGCTTCGGCCCGGCGGCCAGCACCTCCGCCGGCACGGGCACGTCCCACCACAGCGCATAGTCGGCATCGGCGACCTCGGCCTTCAGATCCTCGACGCTGCGGCCCTTCACGGCGGTGGCGGAAAAACCCTCGGGCAGCAGGGACTGGATGATCTCGGCCATCTCGCCGGCGATGGGCTGCAGCAGGGCAATCTTCTGGGTCATGTCTCGATCCTGGGGAGGGTCAAACAGGTTTCGCGGTTTCCAGCACGAAGCGCACGCCGGCTCGTGCCAGCCCGCCGCCCAGTGCCACCACCGATCCATCGGCGCGCCAGCAGGCGGCGCCCGTCATCGTGCCGTCGTCGTTGAAAGCGATGCCGTTCATGCCGCCGCCGATCGTCGCGACGCGCCGCACCGCATGGCCGCGCGCGGCGAGCGCTGCCGCAACTGCGTCCGGCACCGCCGGCTCCAGCTCCAGCGCCAGGCCCTGCGTCCAGATGCGCGGCGCTTCCACGGCCTGTTGCAGCGTCATGCCATGGTCGATCAGGTTCAGCACCGCCTGGAAGGCAGACGGAAAAATCTTCAGCCCGCCCGGCAGGCCGAGCGCGAAGGCGGCCTTGCCATCCTTTAGCGCTATCGTCGGCGCCATGGAGGTATAGACCCGCTTGCCCGGCTGCACGGACAAAGCGAGGCCCGGCCGCGGGTCGAAATTGTGCATGTAGTTGTTGGCGATCAGCCCGGTGCCGGGGATCGCGATGCGCGCGCCGAACAGCGCGTTGATGGTCTGCGTGGTGGCGACGATATTGCCCGCCGCATCGGCCACCGTCAGATGCGTGGTGCAGTTCGATTCCCCCAGCGAGGGATGCGCCGCCCAGGCCTGCGCCCGCGCCAGGTCGATCTCCGCGCGGCGCAGATCGGCATAGGCGCGGGAGGTCAACTTCTCCACCGGCACGGAGACGAAATCCGGGTCGGCAGTGGCCACCGCGCGATCGGCGAAGGCCATCTTCAGCACCTCCGCCACCAGGTGCCAGGATTCCACCGTGCCGAAGCCCATGCCGGCGATGTCGAAGCCGTCCAGCACGTTCAGCATCTGCGCCACATGCACGCCGGCGGAGGCCGGGGGCGGCGGGGCGAAGACCTCGTAGCCGCGATACTGCGCGCCGATCGGGGCGCGCTCGATGGGGCGGCTGGCGCGTAAATCGTCGCGGGTGATGATGCCGCCCGCGCTGGCCAGCGCATCGGCCACCAGCCCGCCGAGCGCGCCGTCATGCAGCAGGTCCGGGCCGTGCTTGGCAATGGCGCGCAGCGTCTCCGCATAGGCGCCCTGGACCAGGCGTTCCCCGGCCGCGCGCTTCACGCCGCCCGGCAGGAAGCGCGCCGCCAGGTCCGTGTCGCGGGAAAGGTCCGCCGCGGCATCGCCGATGCAGTCGGAGAGGTAGGGCGTGACGCGAAAGCCGTTCGCGGCGAGGTGGATGGCCGGCGCCATCACATCCGCCAGCGACCAGGTGCCGAAGCGCGCCAGCGTCTGCGCCCAGCCGCGCAGCGAGGCCGGCACGGCGACGGAAAGCGCACCGATGGCATTGGTGCGGCCCTCCACCTCCCGCTCCTCCGGCGGCACGTCGGTGCGCGGCGTATACATGTCGGGTGTGGCGGCGGCCGGTGCGGTGGACAGGCCATCGACCACGGCGTGCCGCCCATCCGCCATGCGGACATGGCCGACGCCGCCGCCGAGGATGCCGACCATCATCGGCTCCACCACCGTCAGCGCAAACAGCGTGGCGATGGCGGCATCCACCGCATTGCCGCCCTCCAGCAGCACCTGCGCGCCGGCGGCGGAGGCCATGGGGTGGTTGCTGGTGACCACCCCGCGGGACCCGGTGGCGGGCGTCTTCTCCAGATTGAGGGGGAAGCCGTTCCGCCCTACCGAAACCGATGCCATCGCCGGACCCATCTGCTGCACGCCGCGCAGTCTGGTCCGCGATGGCGGATGCGGGAAGGGGGGTAGGGCCTGTGGACGGCCGGGCCGCGGGCGCGTCCGGTGGTGATTTTCCGCGCTGGGTGCGTCAGCCATGCTCGCCGATGGACTGCCATCGGCTTCGCTGTCTTCCTGCCCAGCCCGAAAAATCCCTCGCCGGCCGCATCCCGGCCCCAACCGTCCACAGGCCCTACAGCGCCAACTGCACCTTCATGGCGCGGGATCGGTCGGCGGCGAGGTCGAAGGCGGCCACCGCATCCTCCATCGGCACCACCTCCGTCAGCAGCTTCATCGGGTCGATCGCGCCACGCGCCAGGGCATCCACCGCCAGCGCGAATTCATCGTGGAACCGAAAAGTGCCGCGCAGCGTGATCTCCTTCGCCACCAGCGTGTTCAGCGGCACGGAGGCATCGCCGCCGATGCCGACCTGCACGATGGTGGCCCCGGGCCGTGCCGCGGCGATGGCACCCGCCAGCGCCAGGCCGCTGCCGGCGCATTCGAAGACCACGTCGAAGGTGCCCTTGTCCGCGCCATAGGGCGCCAGCGCCTCCGGCTCCGCCCGCAGGTCATGCGTGGCATCGGCCCCCAATTCGCGGGCCAGGGCCAGCGGCTTCGGCGCAAGGTCCGTCATCACCACCTGCCTTGCTCCCGCATGGCGCGCCACCAATAGACAAAGCATGCCGATGGGACCGGCGCCGGTGATCAGCACGCGCGCGCCCAGCAACGGCCCGGCCTGGCGCGCCGCGTGCAGGCAAACGGCCAGAGGCTCCGCGAAGGCCGCGCGCTGCAACGGCATGTCGGCCGGCAGCTTCACCGCCTGGGTCGCATCGCAGACCAGGTGCTGCCGGAAGCCGCCATCGACATGCGGCATCCGCATCGCGCTGCCGTAGAAGCGCATGTCGAGGCAATGCTGCGCCTGCCCCGCCAGGCAGTAGCGGCAGGCGCCGCAGGGGAGGGAGGGATTGACCGCCACCTTGTCGCCAATAGCCAGCCCGGCGACGCCGTCGCCCAATGCTGAAACCTCGCCGGCGATCTCATGCCCCAGCACCATGGGCTGGCGCACCCGTACCACGCCGAAGCCGCCATGCAGGTAGTAGTGCAGGTCGGACCCGCAGATGCCGCCCTGGCGGATTCGCACCGCCACCTCGCCCGGGCCGGGCGGCGTGGAATCCCGTTCCTCCACGCGCAGGTCGCGCGCGGCGTGGATGATGATGGCCTTGGCCGGCAGCATGTCTGGTCCTCCCGATGCTCCGATGCTTGGGGCTTTAGCGGCCCGCGATCAAGCTTCGCCCGCATTGACGGTGCCGGGGCCAGGCGTCAGGTTCGCCGCAAAGCGCCAGCGCAAAAACCCTCGATACCAGGAGAACCGCGCCATGCCGCGTCCCGTCCTTTCCCTACTTGCCGCCGCGCTGCTGGCCGCCACGCCCGCCGTGGCGCAGCAGCCCGACCGCGCCCGTACCCTGCGCGTGGCGCCGGAGACGCTGACCACGGTGCTGGACCCCCACTTCACCACCAGCTTCACCACCCGCGACTTCGCCTACCTGGTCTTCGACACGCTGGTCGCGGTGAATGACCGGTGGGAGCCGACGCCGCAGATGCTGGAGCGGTGGGAGCGCAGCGCGGACGGCCTGACCTGGACTTTTGTCCTCCGTGACGGCCTTGCCTGGCATGATGGAAGCGCCGTCACGGCGGAGGATTGCGTGGCATCCCTGCGTCGCTGGGGCGCGCGGGACGCGCTGGGTGGCGCGATGATGCGCGCCAGCGCCAGCCTCGACGTGGTGGACGCGAAGACTTTCCGCCTGGTGCTGCGCGAGCCCTTCGGACTGGTGCTGCAGGCCCTCGGCAAGCCCGGCGCCATGGTGCCGATGATGATGCCCGCGCGCCTTGCCGCCACGCCGCCGACGCGGCCGGTGACGGAGGTGATGGGCAGCGGCCCCTATCGCTTCGTGGCCGAGGAATATCGCCCCGGGGATCGCATCGTCGTCACCCGCAACGCGGCCTACCGTCCCCGGCCGGAGCCCGCGGTCTGGGCCAGCGGCGGCAAGGTGGCGCGGATGGAACGCATCGAACTGCTCGCCATGCCGGATGTCTCCACCCAGGTCAGCGCACTGACCACGGGTGAGATCGACTATGTGGAACGCCTGCCCGCCGATGTGCTGCCGATCCTGGAGCGGAACCGCGCGGTGACGGTCGCCACCGTCTCCCCCTATGGCTACCAGGGCATCCTGCGCTTCAACCACCTGCACCCGCCCTTCGACAACCCGCAGGTGCGGCGTGCCGTAATGCTGGCGGTGAACCAGGCGGACTACCTGGCGGCCGTCGCCGGGCGGCCCGAATATGCCCGTGAATGCCGGTCCATGTTCGGCTGCGGCACGCCGCTGGAGACCACGGCCGGCATGCCGTCGGCGACCGACCTGGAGGCCGCTCGGCGGATGCTGCGGGAGAGCGGCGCGGACCTGTCCCGCCCCGTCGCCATCATCCACCCGGCCGATGCGCCGGGCATCGCGGCGCTGGGCCTGGTCTCGCAGGGGCTGCTGACGCAGCTCGGCTTCAACGTCGATCTGCAGAGCATGGACCTGAACACCTATTTCGGCCGCCGCGCGCGGCAGGAGGGCTGGAACCTGGCGCACACCACCAACACGGTGCCTGACATGCAGTCCCCGCTGCTGAACCCTTTTGTTAACGGCGCCGGTCGTGTCGGCGGGTTTGCGGGGTGGCCGGAGAATGCGGAGGTGGAGCGGCTGCGGCGGGAATTCGCGCGCGCGCAGGATGATGCCGCGCGCAAGCGCATCTCGGATGAGATCCACCGGCTGGCGGCGGAGGATGGCTTCTACATGCCGCTCGGCCAGTTCACCGCGGCCAGCGCCTGGCGGTCCGACCTCCACGGCGTGCTGCGCGGCCCGGCGATGTTCCTGTGGAACCTGGAGCGCCGCTGATGCTGTCCTTCTCGGACTATCTCGACGCCGTGCCGAAAGTGGAGCTGCACCTGCACATCGCCGGCGCGATCCGGGCGGAGACGCTGGACGAGCTCGCCGCGAAGAACGGCGTGCGCCTGCCGAAGCCCGCCGCCGAGATGTACCACTTCGAGACCTTCTATGAGTTCCTCGACATCCTCCGGCTTGGCGCGCTGGCGGTGCGGACCCCGGCGGAATTTTCCCGAGTTGCCTTCGAATGCATCGAGGACCTGCACCGCCACGGCAATGTCCGCCACACCGAGATCTTCTTCAACCCGCACTACTTCTCCCCGAACGGCGTGACCTATCCGGAGATCGTGGACGGGTTGCTGGAAGGTCTCGCGCGCGGGCAGGCGACCTATGGCGTCTCGGCGAAGCTGATCGCCTGCATCGACCGCAGCGTCTGCCTGCCTTCCGAATCCCTGCAGATGCTGGAATGGATGGCCAAGTGGAAGCGGGCGGAGGTGATCGGCATCGGCCTGGACGGCGCCGAGCGCGCCGGCCCCGCGCATCTCTGGGTCGAGGCCTGGCGCCAGGCGGGCCGCGATGGCTACCGCCGCACCGCCCATGTCTGCGAGGACAACCAGGCGCTGTTCGAGGCGCCGCCGATGCACTTCACCCTGTGCCGGGACATGCTGGGCTGCGACCGGCTGGACCACGGCTACAACATGCTGGCTGACCCCGCCGTGGTGGCCCGCGCGGCGCAGGAACAGGTGCCCTTCACCATGGCATGCTGGTCCGGCATGGAATGGAACCGCGCCCCGCGCCGCCAGCGCATCAGGGCGATGTTCGATGCCGGTCTGAACATCAGCCTCGGCACGGACGACCCCACCATCTTCGGCACCACCATGGGCCATAGCTGGCGCACGGTCTTCGCCGATCTCGGCTGGGGCGTGGCGGAGGCGCGGAAGCTGAGCCTGGCGGGGCTGGAGGGATCCTGGCTGCCGGAGGTGGAGAAGGCCGCGCTGCGCGCCGAGTTCACCGCGGCGCTGGATGCGCTGGAGCGAGATCTGGACCCCGAGGACCGGGCGCTGGACCTCGCCGTCACCCGTCGCTGACGGGGCGCCACCAGCGGTTGATCGCCTCGGCGGTGATCTCTGCCTGCCGGCCCTGGGCAAAGGTGCGGGACAGCGGCACGCGGCGCTGGTCCGCCCCCAGAACCAGCACCGTGCGATGGGTGGCGGACTGCCGCCGCTTGCCGGAGCCGGCGGCGCGCCGGCTCTCGATCTCCGCGCCATGCAGTTCGGCCAGGGGGAAGCTCTCCTCCCTGGTACCACTGGCCTTGATCCGGCGCAGGCGGATCAGGCCCTCGACGCGGTCGAAGCGGAGTTGGACGACCTCGATCAGCACGCCGAAAGTCAGCGCGGTCATGCCGATGGCGAGCGCCAGCGTGCCGATGGCCGTTTCCAGATCCCCGGCCAGCGCGTCCGAGATACCCCGCCAGGCAAAGCCCAAGATGAAGACGGCCATGAAGACGCCTAGGAAGACCGGCCGGTCTTCCAGCGTCAATCTCTCAGCGTTCCGCTCGACAACCTTCATGCGGCGCCGGTGGACGGGCAGCCCAGATGGCAACCCGCTTGCGGCAGCATACCGAAATCAGTCGGCGTATTGGCCGGCGGCCTGGATCAGCGGGCGCCACTTGGCGATGTCCGCCTGCCAGAAGGCCCGATGTGCATCGGGCGTGGCGCGCGCCACCGGTACCGGCGCGGTGCCGAGGGCTGCGAAGCGGGTGCCGACATTGGCATCCTGCAGCGCAGTGACCAGCGCCTGGTTCAGCCGGGTGATGACCGGTGCCGGTGTGCCCTTCGGCGCATACAGGCCGTGCCACACGCTGACCTCGAAGCCCGGCAGCCCGCCCTGGGCCGCGGTGGGCAGGTCCGGCAGCGCGGCAATCCGCTCCGGCGTGGTCGCCGCGAAGCCGCGCACGCTGCCGGACTTGATCTGCTCCGTCGTATTGGTGGTCTGGTCGCACATCAGGTCCACCGTGCCGGCCAGCAGGTCGTTCATCGCCGGGCCGGTGCCGCGATAGGGCACCGTGGTCATCTTGGTGCCGAGTGCCTGTTGCAGCAGCAGGCCGCACAGGTGGCTGGCGGCGCCGATGCCGGCATTGGCGTAGTTCAGCTTCTCGCCTTCCCGCCGCACCAGGGCCGCGAGTTCGGTCATGGTCTGCGCCGGCAGGCCGTTGCGGCCGATCAGCGTCATCGGCACCTCGGTCACCAGGCCGATGGTCTCGAAGCCGTTGATCGGGTCATAGGCGAGGCGGCGATACAGAGTCGGAATAGTCGCCATGCCGATGTGGTGCATCAGGATGGTGTAGCCATCCGGCCGCGCCTGGGCGCAGCGCTGCGCACCCAGCGTGCCGCCGGCGCCGCCCACATTCTCCACCACCACGGTCTGGCCGAGCGAGGTGCTCATCGCCTGGGCGATCAGCCGCGCCACCGTGTCGGTCGGCCCGCCGGCGGCGAAGGGCACGATCATGTTGACCGTGCGGGTCGGGAACGTCCCTTGTGCGAAAGCAGGCGCGGCGAGCGCGGCGCCGGCGAGGCCGAGAAGGCCCCGCTTTCCGATCCTGGTCATTCTTGTCTCGTTCCCTCGGGAAGGCAGGCGTTAGGGTTCAGGCGTCCATCTTCAGGGCGGCGATGAAGGCGCTCTGCGGGATTTCGACCTTGCCGAACTGCCGCATGCGCTTCTTGCCTTCCTTCTGCTTGTCCAGCAGCTTGCGCTTGCGGCTGATGTCACCGCCATAGCACTTTGCCGTGACGTCCTTCGACATGGCGCTGATCGTCTCGCGCGCAATCACGCGGCCGCCGATCGCGGCCTGGATCGGGATCTTGAAGAGCTGGCGCGGGATCAGCTCCTTCAGCTTCTCGCAGATCTGCCGGCCGCGGCGGTCCGCCTGGGTGCGGTGCGCCATGAAGGACAGCGCGTCCACCGGCTCCGCATTCACCAGGATGGAGATCTTCACCAGGTCGCCCGGCTGGTAGCCATCCACCGTGTAGTCGAAGCTGGCATAGCCGCGGGAGACCGATTTCAACCGGTCGTAGAAATCGAACACCACCTCATTGAGCGGCAGGCGATAGACGGCCATCGGGCGGGTGCCGACATAGGTCAGCTCCACCTGCTCGCCGCGGCGCTCGTTGCACAGCGTGAGGACGGAGCCGAGATATTCCTCCGGCACCATGATGGTGGCCTTGATCCAGGGCTCGCTGATTTCCTCGATCACGCTGGGGTCCGGCATGTCGGCCGGGTTGTGCAGCTCGCTCTCCTCGCCGTTCGTCTTCTTGATCTTGTAGACGACGGAAGGCGCGGTCGCGATCAGGTCCAGGTCGAACTCGCGGGAAAGGCGCTCCTGCACGATCTCGAGGTGCAGCAGGCCGAGGAAGCCGCAGCGGTAGCCGAGGCCCAGCGCCGCGCTGTTCTCCATCTCGTAGTGGAAGCTGCTGTCGTTCAGCCGCAGCTTGCCGACCGATTCGCGCAGCTTCTCGAAATCATCCGCATCCACCGGGTACAACCCGCACCAGACCACGGGGATGGAAGGCTTGAAGCCCGGCAGGGCCTCCGTCGCCGGGTTGCGGTCATCGGTCAGCGTGTCGCCGACATTGGTATCGGCCACCGTCTTGATGGCCGCGGTGACGTAGCCCATCTCGCCCGGGCCGAGGCTTTCCACCGCCACCATCTTGGGCGTGAAGACACCGACCTGCTCCACCGTATGGGCGGTGCCGTTCGACATCATGCGGATCTTCATGCCCTTGCGCAGATGCCCGTCGCGCACCCGCACCAGCACCACCACGCCGAGATAGGCGTCGTACCAACTATCGACCAGCAGGGCCGTCAGCGTCTTCTCGCCATCGCCGGTCGGCGGCGGCAGGCGGGTGACGATGGCCTCCAGCACGCCTTCGATGTTCAGGCTGGTCTTGGCCGAAATCATCACGGCGTCGGAGGCATCGAGGCCGATGACATCCTCGATCTGCTGCTTCACCCGCTCCGGCTCCGCCGCCGGCAGGTCGATCTTGTTCAGGACCGGGACGATCTCGTGGTTGGCATCCAGCGCCTGGTAAACATTGGCCAGCGTCTGCGCCTCGACGCCCTGCGAGGCATCGACCACCAGCAGGGACCCCTCGCAGGCGGCGAGCGACCGGCTCACCTCATAGGCGAAGTCCACATGGCCGGGCGTGTCCATCAGGTTGAGGATGTAGGTCTCCCCATCCTTCGCCTTGTATTGCAGGCGCACGGTCTGCGCCTTGATGGTGATGCCGCGCTCCCGCTCCAGCTCCATGTTGTCGAGGAGCTGTTCCTTCATCTCGCGCAGCGCCACGGTGCCGGTGGTCTGGATCAGCCGGTCGGCGAGCGTGGACTTCCCATGGTCGATATGGGCGATGATCGAGAAGTTGCGGATGCGGGAGAGGGGTGTGTCGGTCATCTGTTTCCGGGCGCCGGCCATGGCGGGAAAGGCCCGCCTGCGTCACCGGGGAGATAGGGCAGAACCCGCGTAAGTCCAAACTTTTCCGGGCGCGGCGCCTGTGCCGGCTACCCGGCCCGCTTATTCGATCCGGGCGCCGCTGATCTCCACCATCTCCCGCCACCGCGGGCGGTCGGCCAGGATCCGGGCGCGGGTCGCGGCCGGCTCCAGCGGCGGCAGCGGCAGCAGGCCATTGGCGCGCAGCCGTTCCTCCAGCCCCGGATGGGCGGCGGCGCGGCGCAGCAGCTCAACCGTCTGGCTGCACAGCGCCGGCGGCAGTCCGGCCGGGCCGGCCAGGATGTTCCAGCTCTGCAGGTCGATCTCGCCGATGCCATGGCCGGCGAATTCACCGAGGCCCGGCACATCCGGCAGGAATGGCACCCGGGCGCGGGACCCTACGGCCATCGGCTTCAGCGTGCCGGCGGCCACATGCGGCAGCAGGGCCGGCATGAAGTCGAAGGCCATGTCGATATTGCCCGCCAGCAGGTCGTTCAGCGCCGGCGCGCCGCCCCGGTATGGCACCACGGTGATGGCGGCCCCGCTGCGCCGGGCGATGGTCGCCGTCAGCAGGTGGGACGCGCCGCCGCTGCTGGCGGCGCCATTCGTCAGTTCATTCCCCGGGCGCCTGGCCCAGTCCAGCATGGCGCCGAAATCGGTCCAGCCCCGCTCCGCCGCCCGGTCCGCCCGCACGCAGCACAGCGTGGTGGAGGTGACGACGCTGGTGATCGGCGTCACGTCCCGGTCCACATCCAGCGGCATGCGCGACATCATGGCGGGCAGGGAGGTGAACAGCGTTATGCTGAACAGCCCCGTGGTCAGGCCATCCGGCGGCGCCTTGGAGACCGCATCCATGGCGATCAGACCATTGGCGCCGCTGCGATTCTCGATGACGACGGCCTGGCCGGAAGTTGCCTGGATGGCCTCGCCATACAGCCGGGCGATGGTGTCGGATTGCCCGCCGGGTGGATTGGGCACGATCAGCCGCATCGGCCGGGTGGTCGATATCTGGCCAAGGGCGGGGCTCGCCAAAGGCGCGGCGGCGGTGGCGGCGAGCAGCGTGCGGCGGGCGATCATGCCCGGAAGGGTAGCCGGGTCTTTCGCGACGGCGGAAGAGCAAATATCAGAACAAACCGGATCATCCGAAGGAGCCGAACGCCATGCCGAAGCGCGCCATCTCGTCACCCAAGGTGTTCAAATCCAGCCGCCCCTTCGCCCAGGCGACGCTGGCCGGCGGATTCCTGTTCGTCTGCTCCACCGGCCGGGACGTGGAAGGCAGGTTCGTCGTCGGCGATGTCCGTGCCCAGACGCAACAGACGCTGGACAATATCCGCGCCCTGATCGAGGAGGCCGGCGGCACCATGGATGATGTGGTGAAGTGCACCGTCTACGTGACGGACCGCGCGAATTGGGAGCCGATGAACGAGGTGTATTTCGCCAATTTCGTCGAGAACCCGCCGCACCGCGTGTCCTGCATCGTCAGCGGGCTCGGCTCCGTCGATTGCCTGGTCGAGATCGATGCCACCGTCTATCTCGGCAAGGACTGACCGCCCGGCCCGGCCCCGCGCCTGGCGGGACCGGGCTTGACTGGACCGGGCTTGACGGGACCGGGCTTGACGGGACCGGGCTTGACGGGATCGGGCCAGCCGATCAGCCGCGCAGCACCGCGCCGGTTGCCTTGGTCACGGCGGCGACGATCTTGCCCGTGACGGCTTCGATCTCGGCATCGGTCAGGGTGCGTTCCTTCGGCTGCAAGGTCGCCTGGATCGCCAGGCTGATCTTGCCTTCCGGCAGCTTGTCGCCGGCATAGCGGTCGAACAGCACCACGTCGGCCACCAGCGTCTTCTCCGCATTGCGGGCCGCACGCAGCACCTGCTCCGCCGGCACGCTCGCATCGACAATGAACGCAAAGTCGCGCCGCAGCGGCTGGAAGGCCGGCAGGTCGGGCAGGCCCTTCTTCCTGCGCTTCGGCTCCGCGATCGCGTCGAGGAACACCTCGAAGGCCACCACCGGCCCTGCCAGGCCGAGTGCCTTCACCACAAGCGGGTGCAGTTCGCCGAAGGTCGCCAGTACCGTCTTCGGCCCCTGGCGCAGCACGCCGGAACGGCCGGGGTGGTAGAAGCCCGGCGCATCCGTGGTCAGCATCACGGCCGCCATCGGCACGCCGAGCGCCGCCACGACGGCCAGCGCATCGCCCTTGGCATCCAGCGCATCCACCGGCCGCGCCGGCGCTGCCCAGTTGGCCGCCGTCTGCCCGGCGCGCACGCCCGCGGCGACCGCCAACTGGCTGATGCCCGCCGCCGGGTCGCGATAGGCGCCGCCGATCTCGCCCAATGCCACATCGCCGAAGCCACGCGCCGCATTGCGGGCGGCCGCCATGGCCAGCGATGCCACAGGCGTCGGCCGCATCTGGTCCAGGTCGCTGGCGATCGGGTTTTCCAGGTGCAGCCCATCCGGCGTCTCGCCAAATAGGGCGGCCGTCGCCCGGTCCAGGAAGCCGTAGGTCACGCAATCCTGCATCCCGCGCGAAGCCAGCACCCGCCGCGCCAGCGCCGCGCGGACCTGCTTCGGCGCCAGCGCCGGTCGCGGCACGGCGGAGGTGACGGGCAGCGACACCGCCGGCACCGCATCCAGCCCGCCCAGGCGCAGCACCTCCTCCACCAGGTCGCATTCCGGCTCGATCTCGGCACAGCCCTCGGCGGCGATGCGGGCGCGGTCGGCGGGCAGGGAGGGGTCCTGCGCCAGCGCTCCAGGGCCGGCGATGTCGTTGCGCCAGGACGGCACATCCACCGTCACCTGCGCCGCATCACGGGCTGCGATGGTGAAGCCCAGCCGCTCCAGCCGCCCGACCACCTCGGCCTCCGGCAGATCCAGCCCGCCGAGGTCGCGCACCCGGGCGAAGCGCAGCGTCGCCTGGCGCTGCCAGGCCGGCTCGGCCCCGGCCTCGGAAATCTCCGAAGCCTCGCCACCGCACAGCTCCTGGATCATCCTCGTCGCCGCTTCCAGCGCCTTGGGCAGCAGTGCCGGGTCGATGCCGCGTTCGAAGCGGGACCGCGCATCGGTGCGCACATCATGCCGGCGGCCGGACAGCGCGATGCGCACCGGGTCGAACAGCGCACATTCGATGAAGCATTCGGTGGTGCCTTCGTCGCAGCCCGAATGCTCGCCACCGATGATGCCGCCCAGCGCTTCCGCGCCATCGGCATCGGCGATGACGCCGTCCTCCTCCGTCAGCGCATAGGTCTTGCCGTTCAGCGCCAGCAATTCCTCGCCGGGCCGGGCCATACGCATGGTCAGCTCGGTGCCGGCAACCTTCGCCACGTCGAAGACATGCAGCGGGCGACCGACAGCAAACGTGAAAAAATTGGTGATATCAACCAGCGCGCTGATCGGCCGCAGCCCGATCGCCACCAGCCGGTCCTGCAGCCATTGCGGGGAGGGCCCGTTCTTCACGCCCCGCACCGCACGCCCCAGCACCCAGGTGCAGGCCCGCGGATCGGCGATCTTCCACTGCAGCGGAGCGGGATAGGCCGGCGCCACCGGCGCCACCTCCCAGCCCTTCAGCGTGCCGAGGCCCGCCGCCGCCAGATCCCGTGCAATGCCACGCACGGAGAGCGCGTCGCCGCGGTTCGGCGTGACCTTGATCTCGATCACCGGATCATCGAGGCCCGCCCACTTCACATAGCTCTCGCCGAGCGGCGCATCCTCCGGCAGGTCCACGATGCCCGAATGGTCATCGCCGAGACCCATTTCCCGCGAGGACAGCATCATCGCCTCGGACTTCACGCCGCGGATCTCGCCCAGCTTCAGCGTGATGCCGGTGCCCGGGATGAAGTCGCCCGGCACCGCCAGCACGCCCTTCATGCCCGTCCGCGCATTCGGCGCGCCGCAGACAACGGACAGTTCGCGCCCATCGCCCACATCGACGCGCAGCTGCCGCAGCCGGTCCGCATTCGGGTGCTGAACCGCCTCGATCACGCGGGCGATGCGGAAGCTGCCGAGCTGCGCGGCCTTGTCCTCGATGCCCTCGACCTCGATGCCGATGGCGGAGAGGGTGGTGGCAATGGCGTCCAGCGTCGCATCCGTCTCCAGATGCTCGCGCAGCCAGCTCAGGGGGAATTTCATCGGATCAGATCCCCTCGTGCAGGCTGGCCGGCGCCAGCGGATCGGCGGCCCAGTGGCGCAGCCAGCGCAGGTCGCTTTCGTAGAAGGGGCGCAAATCCGGCATGCCGTGCTTCAGCATGGTGATGCGCTCGATGCCCATGCCGAAGGCGAAGCCCTGCCATTCGCGCGGGTCCAGCCCGCAATTGGCCAGCACCTTCGGGTGGACCATGCCGCTGCCCAGGATCTCCAGCCAGTCGCCACCGCCGCCAAGCTCACCCGTCTTCCGGTTCCAGCCGATGTCCACTTCCATGGAGGGCTCGGTGAACGGGAAGTAGCTGCTGCGGAATCGCACCGGCAGGTCGGAAATGCCGAAGAACGCCCGCAGGAAATCCGTCAGGCAGCCCTTCAGATGGCCGAGGGTAATCCCGCGGTCGATCACCAGCCCCTCCACCTGGTGGAACATCGGGCTGTGCGTCGCATCATGGTCGGCGCGATAGGTGCGGCCGGGCGCGATGATGCGGATCGGCGGCGGCTCGCCCAGCATGGTGCGGATCTGCAAGGGCGATGTCTGCGTGCGCAGCACCAGCCGCTGCCCGGCGGCATCGGTGCCCGGCATGTAGAAGGTGTCGTGGTCCTGCCGCGCCGGGTGATGGTCCGGGATGTTGAGCGCGCCGAAATTGTACCAGTCGCCCTCGATATCCGGCCCCTCGACCACCCGGAAGCCCATGCTGCCGAAGATCGCCGTCAGCTCGTCGATGGTCCGGCTGATCGGGTGGATGCCGCCATCCGCGGCCGTGCCCGGCGCGAAGGGGCGGGGCGGCAGGGAGACATCCAGCCGCTCCGCCTTCAGCCGCGCCGTCAGCGCCTCCGCCTCCAGCGCCGTCTTGCGGGCTTCGAGCAGCGCCTCGACCTCGCCCTTCAGGCGGTTCAGCGCGGCGCCGCGTTCCTTCCGCTGGTCGGCCGGGACGGCGCCCAGGCCCTTGAGCAAACCGCTCAGGCTGCCGGACTTGCCCAGCACCGCCACCCGCACCGCATCGAGCGCGCGCAGATCCGCGGCGCCGGCCAGTGCCGCCTCCGCTTCCGTCCTCAAAGCCGCAAGGTCATCCGTCATCATGCCAGCATCCGGATACGGAAAAGGCCGCCCCCTGCGGGACGGCCCTCCTGTGTCAGTCTCAGTCCGAACCCGAAAGGTTCAGGCCTGCGCGGGGAGGGCGCCCTTCGCCTTCTCGACGATGGCCGCAAAACCTGCCGCGTCGTCGAAGGCCAGCGCCGCCAGCATCTTGCGGTCGATCTCGATGTTCGCCGCCTTGATGCCCGCCATGAAGCGGGAATAGGTGATGCCGTGCTCGCGGACCGCGGCATTGATGCGCTGGATCCACAACCCGCGGAAGTCACGCTTCTTGTTGCGACGGTCGCGATAGGCATACTGCAGCGCCTTCTCGACCCGCTCCAGAGCGGGGCGATAGGCGGTAGAGGACCGACCGACATAGCCCTTGGCGAGCTTGAGGATCTTCTTGTGACGGGCGTGCTTGGTTACGCCCCGCTTCACACGTGCCATGGTTCAGATCCTCCCTTACCGGCTCGAACCGTAAGGCATCCACTGCTTCACCGTGTCGCTGTCCTGCTTCGGGAGCAGGAAGGTGCCACGGTTCTGCCGCTTCATCTTGTTCGTCTTCGCCGTCAGCATGTGGCGCTTGTTGCCAACGCCGGCCTTGACGCGGCCGGACGCCGTCAACGTGAAGCGCTTCTTCACGCTGGACTTGGTCTTCATCTTGGGCATTTGGACCTCCAAGGTCTGGCCGGTCCCACCTCACCCCAGCCCCCCTCTCGAAGGACCAGACCGCACCATGCGGCAGGGACACGTATCCGCGGCCAGGCATGCCCAACCAGAGGCCATGACACGCGGAGCGCGGCTTGTAGCGGCGCGACAGCCGGGGCGCAAGCGAGGGGCTGGCGCCGGTGATTGCAAGGAGGGCTCTGCCCTCCCTGCACCCTCCCGCAAAGGGCTTTGGCCCTTTGAACCCATGAATCTTGAGCAGGAATGGAGAGGGGCCAGACGTACCGCCGAACATGCGGTCGTCTTGGCCCCTCTCCATTCCTGCTCGAAGGCCTCGCGGTCCAGGGGCCCGAGGCCCCTGGCGGGGAGGTGCAGGAGGGGCAGCGCCCCTCCTGCAAGCCAACCAGCGCCGCCCTACGCCGCCGCCGCCAGGCTGTCCCGTCGCAGCAGCGCGGTCAGGTGGGCGGCGATGGCGCCCATGCCGGTTTGCGGGCCGGTGCGGCCGGCGCGGGCTTCGGCTTCGGCGTTGTAGTTGGTGTTGGTGTTGACGTCGTAGGCGAAGCTGTTGCCGTGGATGTCGGTGATGAATTCGATGGCGCCGACGCCGATGTTGTTGGCCAGCAGGAAGGCTTCCATCCGGTGGATCAGCGGGTGCTGGAAGCCATCGAGGATGCTGAACTTATGGGTGGGTGCCACGGCCGGGCAGGCGGCGCCTTCGCCGATATTGCAGGCGTCCGCCGGGCACAGCTCGAAGCCCTCGGAGGTATCGACCTTCACCGCGTACAGGAAGCGCCCGCCGACGAATTCGGCGCGGGTGATGAAGGGCTCGGCTGCCTCGATGTAGCGCTGCACCAGCCAGATGCCGTCGCGCGGATGCGCCTCCGAATCCGTGGTGATGTCGAGCAGGGCCAGCGCCTCCCGCAGCCCGGCCTCGCTGCGGACCAGGCGCACGCCGAGGCCCTTGCCGGCCCGGTTGTGCTTCAGGATCAGCGGGTAGCCGAGCTTCGCGGCGGCTTCGGGAATGTTCTCCCGCCCCACCACGGCCAGCGTCGCCGGCACCGGGATGCCGTGGATCGACAGCGCCTGGTACTGCGCCACCTTGGAGAGTTCGAGCTGCAGCGCCCGGCGGCCATTCACCAGCGGGCGATTGTGCCGCTCCAGCACCTCGATCACCGCGCCGGCGTATTCCGGCGCATAGACATGCCCGCGGGTGTGGGAGGAGGCGCTCATCCGGTTGTAGAACACGCCGGCCGGCGGCGGCCGGTTCAGGTCCAGCACGCCGCGATCGAGGAACCATTCCTCGAAGGGCGTGCCGAGGCTGTCGAAGGCAGCGCGCAGCGGCGCCACCCAGGCGTCATTCTCGTGGATCACATGGACCTTGGTCATGGCAGCGGACCCTCTCGGAAGGCTGATTTCCCGCCGAGAGAAGATGATTTTTCCACGATGGCGCAATAGGGACGACTAAGAAAGATTTTTCCTCTACGTCGAGGCTCGTTGGCGCGAAATCTGCTTTCTACTCGGCCGCGTCGCCGAGCACGGCCTGCTCCGTCCCCGGCGGGCATTCCGGCATGTCGCGGAGGAATTTGTAGCGCCCATGGCCCTTCAGCGCGGCCAGGTTATGCGGCACGGCGCCGGGCAAGGGCATTTCCGTGACCACCGCTTCCGCCTCGCTGAAATCCACCGCCACCGCGCCGACGGCCGGCATGCCGCCATGGGTCGGGGATCCGAGGAAGGCCAGCGCCGGCAGCCACAGGTGGCGGATGCCGTCCACCACGCGGTCGCGGCTGGCGTGCAGATGGCCCGAGATCACCATCCGCGCGCCGCCCTGCCGCAGCAGCGGCAGAAGCGCCGCGCGCGGGGCGGGGTTGAGGGAGCTGGCGGTCGCCTGGTCCTCCTCCGCATGTTCGACGAACAGCGGCTTGTGCAGCACCAGCGCCACCGGCCGGCCCTGGGCGGTGGCCATCTGCTGAACCATCCAGGCGGTCTGCTCCGCCTCATCCGCCAGGCCGGAGCCGAAGAGCTGGGCGTTAACGCCAACCAGGCGCCAGGCGCCGGCGTCCAGCACGAAGCGGTCGGCGCCGAACGCCTCGTTCCAGCGCGCCAGGCGCGGCGGGTCGATGATCTGGCTGGGGTCCTGGCCGGGCGGCTCGTCGCCCACATCATGGTTGCCGGGCAGGGCCAGCACCTCGCCGCGCAGGCGCGACAGGGCGCGGGCGGCGAAGTCCATCTCGGCGTCGCTGTCCGGTCCGTTGATGCAGAAATCGCCGTTGACGACCACCGCCTGCGCCCCGTCGGCATTGGCGACGTCGCAGCCAATCAGGAAGTTCTGCCAGAAGAAACCATGCGTCGGCGAGAGATGCAGGTCCGAGAGGAAGACGATCTTGCTCATGCGGGCGGTTCCTTCAGGTGAACTGCAGCTGGGTGGCGCGAAAATCCATGTAATACAGCGGCGGATGCTGCCACTGGATGGCGCGGCGTTTGGCGAAGTATTCGCGCACCGGGTACAGGATCAGCGCCGGCGCCTCCGCCTCGAACTCATCGAGCAGCGCCAGCCACAGGCGCTTGCGTTCCGTGGGGTCATTCGCCAGGCGCAGCGCGCGCACCAGCTCGTTGAACCGCACCGGGCGCCAGAAGCCGTTCTTCTGCAGCGAGTAATCCTCCGCCAGATGCACCGCGAGGCCGCCGCCCAGCGGGTCCGGGAAGCGGAAGGCGATGGAGGTCGGGCGGATATCGGCGCCGGGCTGGGTGAGCAGGGACAGGTTTTCCCGCGTTTCCAGCCGGGTGTTCACGCCGACCGCCAGCCACATCTGCTGCACGATCTGCACCGCCTGAAGCATCTGCAGGTAGTAGCCGGGGGCGATGCGGATGACGATTTCCTCGCCCTTGTACCCGGCTTCCCGCAGCAGGCGGCGGGACAGGTCCGGGTCATGCGCGAAGCCACGGCGATCGGCATCGTAAAGCTCGCCGAAGGCCGGGATCTGCAGCGCCCGCATCGGCCGGAAGGCCTCGCCCCACAGGCTGCGGCCGAGCAGCTCCGTGTCCACTGCATGGTTCAGGGCGCGCCGCACGCGCGGGTCGCGCAGCGCCGGGCGGCTGGTGTCGTAGTAGAGGATATGGGCGAAATCGAGCGCCACATCCACGCCCTCCAGCGTCGGGTGCTGGGCCAGGCCCTCGATCTGTTCCGGCAGCAGGTTGGTGACCAGGTCGAAATCCCCCGCCTGCAGGCCGGCGAGGCGGGAGGAGGCTTCCGGCACCACGGTGAACACCACCTGCTTCGCCGGCGGCCGGCCCTGCCAGTAGTCGTCATGGCTCTCCAGCACGGCGCGCTGGTCGCGCTGGAAGGACGCCACGCGATAGGGGCCGCTGCCCACCGGCTTCGTGCGCAGCCCGTCGCGGCCACCCTCGGCATAGGCGCGGGCGGAGTGGATCCAGCCGCCATAGGCCGCGAGCCGCTGCGGCATCACCGGGTCCGGCGTCTTCGTGCGGAACACCACGCGGCGCGGCCCATCGGCCTCCACCCCTGCGAGATGGCCGAAATTCACCCGTCCCTCGAAGGTCTGCACCGGGTCGCCCCACATCCGCTCGGCGGAGAAGGTGGAGAGCACGTCGGCGGAGGTCATCTCCCCGCCATCCTGCATCCGCACCCCCTCGCGCAGCGTGGCGACCCAGGTCAGCGGGTCGCGCTGTTCCAGGCTGGTGGCCAGGAAGGGGGTGAGGTGCTGGCCGCCCTGCGCCGCCTCCGCCCGGAAGTCGCGGCGCCAGAGCGTGTCGAAGACATTGGTGGTGATCCGCAGCCCGACATTGGAGATCGCCTCCAGCGGTTCCAGCGTCGGCGGCAGCGCCTGCACGGCGATGCGCAGCACCGGGCGCGCATCCGCCTGGGCACCGGCCACGCGCGGCAGCAGGGCAGGGCCGGCCAAGGGGGCGGCCAAGGGGGCAGCCAGGATCATCCGGCGGGTGAGGGTCATGGGTGGGGCCTTCTGCGTCGCGCCGGAGGCTAGGCAGGATGCGCGTCAGGTGGATGACGGGCGGATGAGCGGCGCGTGAAGCCGGGCCGATGGCATGGCCTGTGCGGGTTTCACCGGGCTGGCGCGCGCTCTATATCCGGAGTGTGACCATTCCCTTCCGCAAGATGCACGGCCTGGGCAACGACTTCGTCGTGCTGGATGCGCGTGCCCGCCCGCTGCCCATCACCCCGTCCGGTGCGGCCGCCATCGCCGACCGGCATTTCGGCATCGGCTGCGACCAGTTCATCGTCATGGAGCCCGGCACGGATGGCGCCGATGTCTTCATGCGCATCCGCAACCCGGATGGGTCGGAAGCCGGCGCCTGCGGCAATGCCACGCGCTGCATCGCCTCCCTCGTCGCGGATGAGGCGGGGGCGGACCGCGTGGTGGTGCGGACCATCGCCGGCGACCTGCCGGTGGAACGCCTGCCCGGCGGCCTGTGGCGCGCCGATATGGGGCTGGCCCGGCTCGGCTGGCGCGACGTGCCGCTGGCGCGGGAGGTGGATACGCTGCACCTGCCGCTGGCCCGCGGTGAGGTGGCGGACCCGGCCGCGTGTTCCATGGGCAACCCGCACGCCACCTTCTTCGTGCCGGACCTGGACCGCGTGCCGGTGGCGGAGATCGGGCCGGGGCTGGAGACGGACCCGATCTTCCCCGACCGCGCCAATATCGGCTTTGCGCAAATTCTCTCGCCCGAGCATATGCGGCTGGTGATCTGGGAACGCGGGGCGGGCATCACGCTGGCCTGCGGCTCCGGCGCCTGCGCCGCCATGGTGAACGCGCATCGCCGCGGGCTGACCGGGCGGCGCGCCACCATCACCATGCCGGGCGGCGACCTGTTCATGGAATGGCGGGCGGACGGCCATGTGCTGATGACCGGCCCGGTCGCCACCGCCTTCACCGGCACGCTGCCCGATTCGGCTGTTGCATGAGCGTTCGGACGCTGAATTTCGGCTGCCGCCTGAATGCATACGAGACGGAGGCGATGCGCGGCCTGGCCGAGACCGCCGGCCATGATGCCCGGACCATCATCGTCAATACCTGCGCCGTGACGGCGGAGGCCGAGGCCCAGGCCCGCCAGGCGATCCGCCGCGCGGCGCGGGAGGCGCCGCAGGCCCGCATCATCGTCACAGGCTGCGCCGCGCAGATCGCCCCCGAGGCCTGGGCCGCGCTGCCCGGCGTGGCGCGGGTGCTGGGCAATGCGGCGAAGCTGCGTCCGGAATCCTGGGCGCCGGATGCGCCGGCCGGCCCGGTGCCCGACATCATGCAGGCCGAGGCGCCGCCACCTTTGCCGGTTACAGAATTCGCCGGCCGCGCCCGCGCGCTGGTGCAGGTGCAGCAGGGCTGCGACCACCGCTGCACCTTCTGCGTCATCCCCTATGGCCGCGGCCCCTCACGCTCCGTCCCGCTCGGCGTGGTGGTGGAGCAGGTGCGCGCCCTGGTGGCGCAGGGGTACCGGGAGGTGGTGCTGACCGGCGTCGATATCGCCAGCTACGGGCCGGACCTGCCAGGCCAGCCGCGGCTCGGCCAGATGGTGCGGCGGCTGCTGGCGCTGGTGCCGGACCTGCCGCGGCTGCGGCTTTCCTCGCTGGACCCGGCCGGGATGGATGACGACCTCTGGCGGCTGCTGGCGGAGGAACCCCGCCTGATGCCGCATCTGCACCTGTCCCTGCAGCATGGCGCGGACCTGATGCTGAAGCGCATGAAGCGCCGCCACAGCCGGGCCGAGGCCTTGGCGCTGGCCGCGCGCGCCCGCGCCCTGCGGCCGGAGATCGCGCTCGGCGCCGACCTCATCGCCGGCTTCCCGACGGAGGAGGAGGCGCATTTCCGGCAGATGCTGGCGCTGGTGGCGGAAGCCGGGCTGAGCTTCCTGCACGTCTTCCCCTTCTCCGCCCGCCCCGGCACCCCGGCCGCGCGCATGCCGCAGCTTCCGGTAGCGCTGCGGCGGGAACGCGCGGCGCGGCTGCGCCAGGCCGGGGCCGAAGCGCGCCAGGCGCTGTTTGCCAGCCGGCTCGGCCGGGTGGAATCTGTGCTGCTGGAACAGGGTGGCCGCGGCCATACCGAACAATTCGCCCCGGTCCGGGTGCAGGGCCACGCGCCCGCCCCCGGCAGCCTGCGCCCGATGCGGGTGCTGGCCGCCGATGACCGGGGCCTGATCGCGGAGGCGGCCTGACACATGGCACTCAAGGGATTTTGGGACCGCCTGCGCGGCCGCGAACCTGCCCCCCAGCCGAGCCCTGAGCCGAGCCCCGAGCCGGCACAGGTAACCCCGCCGCCGGCCCAGCCGCCGATCCCCGTCGCGCCGGGGCCCGAGACACCGCAGCCGCCCATGCTGCCGCCGGTGTCGCCGCTGCCGCCGGTGCCGGCCACCCCGGCGCCCTTCACCACGTTGTCGCCACAGCCGCAGCCGGAGCCGGCACCTGAAGCGCTGCCCATGCCCGGGCCGGAACAACTCCTGGCCCCGGCCGATGACGACGCGGCGCTGAATGAGGCGCTGGCCAGCAGCGAGCCGGAGCCGGCCACCCCGGCGGCCGGCGGCTGGTTCTCCCGCCTCAAGACCGGCCTGTCCCGCTCCACGGCGCGGCTGACCGATGCGCTCACCACCGTTTTCCGCAAGCGCCGGCTGGACGACGCGGCGCTGGAGGAGCTGGAGGATACGTTGATCGCGGCCGATCTCGGCGTCGCCGCCGCGCGCCGCATCGTCGAGGGTTTCCGGAAGACCCGCTTCGGCCGGGAGGTCTCGGACGAGGAAGTGAAGGCCGCGCTGGCGGAGGCGATCGCGGAGATCCTGGCCCCCGTGGCGAAGCCGCTGGAGATCCGCCGCGACCTGGCGCCGCATGTGGTGCTGGTGGTCGGCGTGAACGGCACCGGCAAGACCACCACCATCGCCAAGCTCGGCCAGCAATACCGTGCCCAGGGCCTCAAGGTGATGTTCGCCGCCGGCGACACCTTCCGGGCCGCGGCGGTGGAGCAGCTGCAGATCTGGGGCGACCGCACCGGCTGCCCGGTGGTGGCGCCAGCCAAGATGGGCGCCGACGCCGCGGGCCTGGCGCATGATGCGCTGTCCCGCGCGCGGGCGGAGGGGATGGACCTTCTGCTGATCGACACCGCCGGCCGGCTGCACAACAAATCGGCGCTGATGGAGGAACTGGCCAAGATCATCCGCGTGATCCGCAAGCTCGACCCCTCCGCGCCGCATTCGGTGCTGCTGACGCTGGATGCGACCACCGGGCAGAACGCCCTGCAGCAGGTGCGGACCTTCAAGGACATGGTCGCGGTTTCGGGCCTCGCGGTCACCAAGCTGGATGGCAGCGCCAAGGGCGGCGTGGTGGTGGCGCTGGCGCAGGAGATCGGGCTACCGGTGCATTTCGTCGGCGTGGGCGAGAAGGCCGCCGATCTGCGGCCCTTCACCGCGGTGGATTACGCGCGCGGATTGGTGGGCCTGGGCTAACCTCGGCCACCGCCGCGTGGCGGAGCGGCCTTCGCGGAAGGCTGCGCCACCTGCCCAACCGAGTTATCAACTTATTGTCATGTTGTTAACGCTTCTGACAATGTGTGCTTGCGCCTAGGTTCATATCCGTATGCGCAATGGATCGTGCGCGTACGAATTTGGAGACGACGCAGGATGCGCCGCAGCTGGCTTGCCTTTGCCTTCCTTCTTGCCCTGCCGGCCGTGGCGCAGGCGCAATCGGGCAACCCCCTGCATGACCAGCTCTCGAGCATGTCGGAGACTGTGCGGCGGACGGAGGTCTTCCGGGTCCTCACCGGCGGCGGCGCAAGCTGCCAGGCGGTCAACACGACCTATTTCGCCGGCTTCGACCAGGACCGCACCGCCTATTGGGACCTGCGCTGCAGCGCCGGGGGGCAGTACCGCATGATGCTTCCGCCGCAGCGCTTCGCGCGGCTGACGGTGGCCGTCTGCGGCGCGCTCGGCGGCGGCATCGCCTCCGGCCCGTGCTTCCAGCCGGTCGGCGGCGCGCGCGCCGTGGCCTCGGCGGGTACGGGCATGGGAGTGCAGCTCGCCGGGGGCCAGCAGGCGGCCGAGTCCGGCAGCCGCTACGGCGCCGTCTATGCCACGGATGCGCCAACGGCCGCATTCGGCTTCGGCAATGGCGCGACGGACCGGCTGGCGGTGAACACCGCGGCGGTACGCGCCTGCCAGACCATGGCGGGGCGGATCCCCTGCAAGTTCCAGGGCGAACTCGTCAATCGCTGCGGTGCCCTGGTGCAGGGGGTGATGCGCCATCCGAATGCGATGGCGATGACCAGCGACATCAGCACCGTGGTGCTGGCCCGCAACTTCCCCGGCCTCGGCGCAACGGAGCAGGAGGCGGAGGCGCAAGCCATGCAGTCCTGCCGCGCGCTGCCGGGCGTCACCTGCCGCGTCGCGGCCTCCGGCTGCTAGGCGGATATGATCATGCACAAGATCCTCTCGGCCACGCTTCTCACGCTCGGCCTGCTGTCGCCGGCCATCCCGGGTGCGGCCCAGACCTTGCCGGCACCCCAGACTTTGCCGGCACCCCAGACCTTGCCGACAGCCCAGACGCAGCCGGCGAATGGCGCGCTGGCCGCCATACGTGCCCGTGGCGAGCTTTCCTGCGGCGTGAACGGCGCATTGCCCGGCTTCGCCGCGCCGGATGCGCAGGGCGCCATGCGCGGCTTCGATGCGGATTTCTGCCGCGCCGTCGCCGCCGCCGTGCTGGGCGATGCCGCCAAGGTGCGCTTCGTCCAGATCGACACGCCGGAGGCCGGCTTCGCGGCACTCGGCGCGCGGCGGATCGACCTGCTGTCGCGCAACACCACCTTCACCTATTCGCGGGAGACGGCGCAGCCGGTGGCCTTCGCCGGCATCACCTTCTTCGACGGCCAGGGCCTGCTGGTCGGCCGCGACTCCGGCTATGCGAGCCTGCGCCACCTGGACGGCAAGCGGGTCTGCGTCACCGGCATCGCCGGCTCCACCGGGCGGGAAGTGGTGGAGAGCGAGGCCGCGCGCCTCGGCATCACCATCACCGTCATCGAGGCCGGCGGCGGCACCGCGCTGCTCCAGGCGCTGGCGGCGGGACGGTGCGAGGCGGCCTCCACCGATGCCTCCCAGCTCGCCATCCGTCGCGTCACGGAACTGCCGAACCCCGATGACTTCACCCTGCTGCGCGAATTCCTGAGCCGCGAGCCGCTCGGCCTGCTGGTGCGGGAGGGCGAGGAGCCGCTGCGCCAGGCCGTGTTCTGGGTAGTGCAGGCGATGCTGGAAGCCGATGAGTTCGGCGTCACCAGCACCAACCTGGTGGAGATGGTGCAGTCGAACGACCCGGTGCTGCGCCGGCTTATCGGGATGGAGGACGCGCTGGGCCGGAATATCGGGCTGGACGGAGACTGGTCGCAGCGCGTGCTGGCCCAGGTCGGGTCCTATGCCGAGGTGTTCCACCGCAACCTGGGCGCCGGCAGCCGCTTCGGCCTGGACCGCGGACCAAATGACAACTGGCAGCGCGGGGGGCTGATGTTCCCCCTGCCGCTGCGCTGAGGAGCATGCCGATGCGACCGATGCTGATCCTCGGCCTGACCGCCAGCCTTCTCGCCGGCCTGGCCGCCTTGCCGGCCGCCGCGCAATCCACGCTCGAACAGGTGCGGGCGCGGGGGGAATTGCTGTGCGCCACCAATACCGGCCTGGCGGGCTTTGCCCAGGCCGATGCCCAGGGCGTGGTGCGCGGGCTGGACGCGGATACCTGTCGCGCCATCGCCGCCGCCGCGCTGGGCGATGCGAACAAGGTGCGCTTCCTCGGCATGACCACGCCGCAGGCGATCGCGGCGCTGCGCGAGGGACGGGTGGATGTCGCCAGCCGCAACCTGACGCAGACCATGGGCCGCGATACCGATCTTGGCCTGTCCCCCGCCGGGATCAACTTCAATGATGGCCAGGGCTTCCTGGTGCCCGCCGCCGCCAGGATCACTGAGGCGAAGGGGCTGGACGGCAAGCGCATCTGCGTCGTCGCCGGCACCTCGAATGCGCAGGCGCAATCCGATGCGGCGCGCCGCCTCGGCATTCGTACCACGCCCGTCGAATCCCCTGGCTTCGCCGGCCTGCGGGATGATTATGCCGCCGGCCGCTGCGATGCGATCAGCGCCGACTTGTCCAGCCTGCTGGTGCTGCGGCAGACCGGCACCGCGGACCCTGCGGCCCACCTCCTGCTGCCTGATATCATCAGCCGCGAGCCGCTCGGCCCGCTGGTGCGCGATGGCGACCCGCACTGGCGCAGCCTGGTGTTCTGGGTGGTGAACGTGATGCTGGAAGGCGAGGCGCGGGACATCGGCACCGCCAATGCCGCCGCCCGCCGCGCCGACCCGTCGCCACTCGTTCGCCGCATCCTGGGCGCGGAACCGGGCCTCGGCACGCCGCTCGGCCTGTCCGATGACTGGGCGTTCCAGGTGCTCCGCCAGGTCGGCAATTACGGCGAGGTCTTCGAGCGCAACCTAGGCCAGGGTTCCAGCCTGAAGCTGGAGCGCGGGCTGAACGCGCTGTGGAACCGCGGCGGGCTGATGTACCCGATCCCGATGCGCTGAAGCCGCCGCGCCGCGTGCCGGCGCTAATCCAGCGGAATCCGCAGGCGCGCGCCGGGGGCGAGGTCCTTCAGCAGCACGTCCTGCCGGTCCGACAGATGCTCCCGGCCGAAGGTGAAGCCGCGGCGCTGTTCGCGCTCATCGATGATCATCGGCTCCAGCCGCGGGCCGACCTGGTCACCATAGATGTCGGGCGGCGCCTGGATGTTGCGGTTGGGCATCGGCGCCAGATCGCCCACCACCAACGGCGGGCGGATCATGCCCGGCAGCGGCGGGGCAGGGGGCGGGGGATACGGCAGCACCTGTGCCGCCCCGCGCCGTTGCGCCAGCGCCGTGCCGGGGGCCAGCAGCGCCAGTCCGGCCGCGAGCAGGCCGCGCCGGTTCATAGCGCCGCCGCCTTCAAGGGGGTGGTGCCGCGTAGATCGCCGGCCGGATTGCCGCGCGGCGCGCCGAGCGGCGCATCCCCGGCCTCCCGCCACGCCTGCAGCACCCAGTGGACGGAGGGGAAGGCAAGGTCGTCCCAGGGGATTTCCTCCCAGGCGAACAGTCGCACCTCCAGGCTTTCGGGCCCCGCGGCGAAGCCGGGGGTGGCCAGGCCGGCGCGGAACAGGATCTGCACCTGGCCGATGCGGGCGATGGAATAGACCGCCAGCACGCCATCCAGCCGCAGCTCGGCGCAGGCTTCCTCCAGCGCTTCCCGCCTTGCGCCTTCCTCCACCGTCTCGCCGAGCTCCATGTAGCCGGCGGGGATGGTCCAGAAGCCGCGGCGCGGTTCGATGGCGCGGCGGCAGAGCAGCACCTTGCCATCCACCCCGACGACGGAGCCGACGACGATCTTCGGATTTTCGTAGGCGATGTAGCCGCATTCGCCGCAGGTCAGGCGCTCGCGGTCTTCCCCGGGGGGCGTTCTACGGATGAAGCGGGCCGGGTCGCTGGACATCCCAACAGGGTGGCGCCGGTCGGGCCGCTTCGCAAGGCGCGCAGGATCACGCCACGGCCAGCTTCCTCAGATCGTGCGGTTCTCGCCACGCCTGCAATCGCGCCGGCTACGGCGCGGGTCTCAGACCCGCAGGTCGAGCAGCGACCCGCGCGGCATCGGGCCGGTGGGCGGCGCCGGCAGCGCATCCAGCGTGCGCTGCTGCGGCGCCGGCATCGGCTGCAGCGGTTGCGGGCCGGCGCCCGTGCCGCGCACCTGCGCCGCACCTTGCGTCCGCGAGACTTCCGCCGTGAAGGCGGACAGGGAGTTCATGGCGATCATGCGGACGACCATGAAGCTAAGGTCTGAATGATCCGTGAACCTGTAAGCGGATTTCGCCGATGTCGGCCGGATGGGGCGCATATCGGCAGAGTGCCGAAATGCGCCGTTAAGAATCTAGCAACCTATAGTGGAATCGGCGCCTCAGGTTGAGATTTTGTGAATCTTCCCCTCAGGCCGTCTCCAGCACCTTCACCCCCGGCAGCGTCTTGCCCTCCAGCCATTCCAGGAAGGCCCCGCCGGCGGAGGAGACATAAGTAAGGCGTTCCATCACCCCTGCATGGCGCAGTGCGGAGACGGTATCGCCGCCACCCGCGATGGATTTCAGCCCGGCGGAGGAGGTCAGCCCCGCCACGGACTGCGCCACCGCCACCGTCGCCGTGTCGAAGGGCGGGATCTCGAATGCGCCGAAGGGGCCGTTCCAGACCAGGGTGGAGGCCTGGCGCAGCCGCTTCTCCACCAACTCCACCGTATCCGGCCCGACATCGAGCGCCATCATGTCCTGCGGCACGCGGTCGACGGCGACCGTGCGGTGCGGCGCCTGCGCGGCGAATTCGCTGGCGACGACCAGGTCCACCGGCAGCAGGATCTCGCAATTGGCGGCCTGCGCCTCGGCCATGATGGTCCGCGCCGTGTCATGCATCTCGGCTTCCTGCAGCGACCGGCCCATCGGGTGGCCCTGGGCTGCGAGGAAGGTATTCGCCATGGCGCCGCCGATCACCAGCACATTCACGCGCCGCGTCAGGTTGCCCAGCAGCTCCAGCTTGGTGGAGATCTTGGCGCCGCCGACGATGGCGACCACCGGCCGCGCCGGATTGCCCAGCGCCGCATCCAGCGCCTTCAGCTCGGCTTCCATCAGCCGGCCCGGATAGGCGGGCAGCAGATGGGCGACGCCTTCCGTGCTGGCATGCGCGCGATGGGCGGCGGAGAAGGCATCGTTCACATAGACATCGGCCAGCTTCGCCAGGGCCGCGGCCATCGCCGGGTCGTTCTTTTCCTCGCCGGCGTGGAAGCGGGTGTTCTCCAGCAGCAGCACCTCGCCATCCGCCAGCGCGGCCACCGCGGCCTCGGCCTGCGGCCCGATGCAGTCCTCGGCCCAGGCAACGGGGCGGTCAAGCGCGGCGGACAGCGCCTCCACCATCGGCTGCAGCGACATCTCCGGCACGCGCTTGCCCTTGGGGCGGTCGAAGTGGCTGCAGATGATGACGCGCGCGCCCTTCTCGGCCAGTTCGCGGATCGTCGGCGCCAGGCGCTCGATGCGGGTGCGGTCGGTGATGACGCCGTCCCGGACAGGCACGTTTAGGTCGGCGCGCAGCAGTACCCGCTTGCCTTGGGCGTCCATCGCATCAATGTTCCGGAACTGCATCGCTTCGGCTCTCCTCAACTCGAGGTTGGTGAAATGGGGTGCATTCATGAAGGACGAACGATGCGCTTGCTTGTCGCTGCCGCCACTCTCACCCTGCTCGGTTTTCCGGTCGTAGCATCGGCCCAGCAGGGCTTCCAGTTGCCCTCGGGCAACGTCTTTTGCGAGGTGGAGGAAGGCGCGTTGCGCTGCGACCTCGTCGAGTTCAGCTTCGCCAGGCCGCCGAAGCCGAAGGATTGCGATACGGATTGGGGTCACGCCTACAGCATCGGCGCGCGGGGCGGCCCACGCGTGCTGTGTGCCGGCGACACGGTGGTGAACCGCGGCGCGCGCCGGCTGAACTACGGCGATCGGTGGGACGGCGTGGGAGTTACCTGCCACGCCGAGCGCAGCGGCCTGAAATGCATCAACGCCGACGGCCGCGGCTTCGAATTGTCGCGCCGCCAGCTCGGGATGTTCTGAGACTGCCTGCCCCCCGGCGCCGGAAGGCGCCGGGGGGCGATCGCAGTATCAGAGGCTGCCGAACAGCGCCGCGGTGTCCGACATGCGGTTCGAGAAGCCCCACTCATTGTCGTACCAGGACATCACGCGCACCAGCGCGCCGTCCACCACCTGCGTCTGCGTCGCATCGAAGGTGGAGCTGTGCGGGTCGTGGTTGAAGTCGATGGAGACCAGCGGCGCGGTGTTGTAGCCGAGGATGCCCTTCAGCGGCCCGGATTCGGAGGCCGCCTTCATCACCGCGTTGATCTCCTCCTTCGTGATGCCTTCCTTCTTCGGCACGAAGTCGAGCGAGACGAGGGACACGTTCGGCGTCGGGATGCGGATGGCGGTGCCGTCCAGCTTGCCCTTCAGCTCCGGCATCACCAGGCCGACGGCCTTGGCGGCACCCGTGCTGGTCGGGATGGCGGAGACGGCGGCCGCACGCGCGCGGTGCAGGTCCTTGTGCAGCGTGTCGACGGTGTTCTGGTCGCCGGTATAGGCGTGGATGGTCACCATGTAGCCGCGCACGATGCCGAAATTGTCGTGCAGCACCTTGGCCACCGGCGCCAGGCAGTTGGTGGTGCAGGACGCGTTGGAGATCACCGTCATGTCCTTGGTCAGGATCTGATGGTTCACGCCATAGACGATGGTCGCATCCGCATTGTCGCCCGGCGCCGAGATGACGACCTTGCGGGCGCCGGCGGCCAGCAGCATGGAGGCCTTCTCCTTGCTGGTGAAGATGCCGGTGCATTCCATCGCGACATCGATGCCGGCGAGCGGCAGCTTGGACGGATCACGCTCGGCGGTGATCTTGATCGGGCCCCAGGTCTTGCCGGCGTTCTTGATGGTGATGGTGTCGCCCTCGACAATCACCTCGCCGGGGAAGCGGCCATGCACGCTGTCGTAGCGGAACAGGTGGGCATTCGCCTCGACGCTGCCGAGATCGTTGATGGTGACGAATTCCAGGTCCTGGCGGCCCGCTTCGCATGCGGCGCGCAGCACGAGGCGGCCGATGCGCCCGAAGCCGTTGATGGCAACCTTCACCGTCATGGTCGTCTATCCCCTTGTGTCAGCAATCTCAGTTCAGCCGAGGCGCTTCTTTACCGCCGCGACGGTGGCTTCCGCCGTGATTCCGAAATGGCGGTACAGTTCCTCGGCCGGCGCGCTGGCGCCGAAGCCCTGCATGCCGATGAAGATGCCGTCCGGCCCCAGCCAGCGGTCCCAGCCGAAGGACAGCGCCGCCTCGATCCCCACCCGCAACACGTCGCCGAGCACCTGGTTCCGGTAGCCCTCATCCTGCAGCGCGAAGATTTCCCAGCAGGGCAGGGACACCACGGCGGTCGGGATCCCTTCCGCCTCCAGCGCGGTGCGGGCGGCGATGGCGAGGTGCACCTCGGATCCGGTCGCGATCAGCGTGGCGCGGCGGGGGCCGGAGCTTTCGGCCAGCACGTAGCCGCCGCGGGCGCAGCGATTCTCGCCCGAATCCGACCGCAGTGCCGGCAGGTTCTGCCGCGACAGGGCCAGCACGGAGGGGCCATCGGCCCGCTTCACCGCCAGTTCCCAGCACTCCGCCGTCTCCATCGCATCCGCCGGGCGGAACACCGCCAGGTTCGGGATGACGCGCAGCGAGGCCAGCGTCTCCACCGGCTGGTGCGTCGGGCCGTCCTCGCCCAGGCCGATGCTGTCATGCGTCAGCACATGGATGACGCGCTGGCGCATCAGCGCCGCCAAGCGCAGCGCCGGGCGCAGATAGTCGGCGAAGACCAGGAAGGTGCCGGAATAGGGGATCAGCCCGCCATGCAGCGCCATGCCGTTCATTGCGGCGGCCATCGCATGCTCGCGCACGCCGTAATGGATGTAGCGGCCGGCATAGTTGCCGGGCGAGACGGAGGGGATGCCCTTGACGTTGGTGTTGTTCGACCCGGTCAGGTCGGCCGAGCCGCCCACCATCTCGGGCACCGCCGGCACCAGGGCTTCCAGCGCGCGCTGGCTGGCGATGCGGGTGGCGATCTTCGGGCGTTCCTCGGCGTGCTTCGCGCGCAGCTCCGCCAGCTTCTCGTGCCAGGATTCCGGCAGGCGGCCGGAGATGGCGCGGTCGAACTCGTCCTTCTGCGCGTGGTTGGCCAGGCGCTTCAGCCAGGACCGGCGGGTGCCGGCGCCGCGACGGCCGGCTTCCTCCCAACGCGCCTTCAGGCCTTCCGGCACCTCGAAGGGTCCGTGGTTCCAGCCCATCGCGGCCTTGGCGGCATCCGCCTCCGCCTTGCCCAGCGGGGCGCCGTGGCTGGCGGCGGTGCCAGCCTTGTTGGGTGAGGTGAAGCCGATGATGGTGCGGCAGGCGATCAGGGTGGGCTTGCGGTTCCGCATCGCCCAGGCCATCGCCGCGGCGACCTGCTCATGGTCATGCCCGTCGACCCGGCGGGTCGCCCAGCCATAGGACTGGAACCGGCGCAGCGCGTCGTCCGAAAGCGAGATCGAGGTGTCGCCGTCGATCGAGATATTGTTGTCGTCATACAGCACGCAAAGCCGTTCCAGCTTCATGTGCCCGGCGAAGGAGGCGGCCTCGTGGCTGATGCCCTCCATCAGGTCGCCGTCGGAGGCGATGACCCAGGTGCGGTGGTCCACTAGGGACTTGCCGAAGCGCGCCGCCAGCATGCGTTCCGCCAGCGCCATGCCGACCGCGGTGGCGATGCCCTGGCCGAGCGGGCCGGTGGTGGTCTCGATGCCCGGATGCTCGCCGAATTCCGGATGGCCGGCGGCGGGGGAATGCAACTGGCGGAAGCGCTTGATGTCCTCGATGGACATCCCCTCCTGCCCGGTCAGGTGCAGCAGCGCGTATAGCAGCATGGACCCATGGCCGGCGGACAGCACGAAGCGGTCGCGGTCGGGCCAGCGCGGGTCGGCGGCATCGTATTTCAGGAAGCGCGTGAACAGCACCGTCGCCACATCGGCCATGCCCATCGGCATGCCGGGGTGGCCGGATTTGGCCTGCTCGACCGCATCGATCGCCAGCGCGCGAATGGCATCGGCCATGCGCCGATCCTCGCTGGCGGGACGGGCAAGCAACAGCGCCTGGGCCGCCTGGGCGGGGGTGGGCTCTGCGCGAGGTTGGGTATCAGGTTCGGTGGTGGCCAAGGGGATACTCCGGACGGCCCAGCCTATAGACATCGGCCGCGCCTGCGACAACCCGATCCGGTACCGCGCCTGTGGCGGGGCTGGGTTGCCCGCCCCGGTTGGGGGGGGCGTTCTGCCGGCTTGGCCGGCGGGGGGCGCTTAGCCGGCTTCAGCCGGCGGGGGCGCCTGGCCGGCTTCAGCCGGCGGGCGGAACGGTCGCCGCCGCGGCGCATCCCGGCGCCCATCCGGTCGTTATGCAGACCTGACACAATGATCAGGAGAACCCGGATGAGCGACCAGGCAGCGCGCGTCGAGGAACATATGGAAGTGGTCGGCAGCGATGGCGGGCATGTCGGCACCGTCGATGCGCTGGAGGGCGACCGCATCAAGCTCACCCGGCTGGATGACCCGGACGGGACCCGCAAGCACCATCACTTCCTGCCGGTCAGCCTGATCGCCGCGGTGGAGGGGCAGCAGGTGCGCCTCAACATGCCGGCCGACCAGGCGCGCAACCGCGCGATCATGAGCGGCCAGGCCTAGCCTCGACCGGGGATGGGACGATCCTGATGAGGATGCGTCTCATTCCCAGTTTATCGTTTAATCACAAGGTCTTGCGGCTGCGCCGAGGTTTCTCGGCGCGTGACTTCAGGGGGCTGGGCGGCGTAGGGTGCCGACCATGCAGACCGCAAATGCCCCCACCCTGGAGCCGACCCGCGACGGCCTGCCACCCATGCCGCCCGGCCCGCCGCATGAGGAGCTGCACTTCGCCGCCGTCGCCCCGGTCCGCGAGGTCGTGGCCGGCGCGGCGCAGGGGCTGGTGCTGCCCTTCGCCGTAACCGCGGCGATGGCCGGGCTCGGCGCCGCGCCATCCCAGACCATTCTTGCCGGACTCGCCGCCGCCGCCGCCGGCGCCGCCTCGGCCGGACTCGGCCATGCACTGGCCGCTCGCGACGCCGCGGCACGCTATCAGGCGGAGCGGGTGCGGGAGGAGGAGGAAAGCCACCTCTACCCGGACCGGGAACGGTGGGAGGTCGCCGCCATCCTGCATCGCTATGGCGTGCGCGGGCAGCTGCTGCGCCAGGCGGTGGAGGCGATCGCCAGCGATCGCCGGCGCTGGGTGGATTTCATGATGCGCTTCGAACTGGACCTGTCGGAGCCCGATCCCGGCCGCGCCGCCCGCTCCGCCACGATCCTGGCGGTGGCACAGGTGGTGGCGGGCCTGCTGCCGGTGTTGCCCCATGCGCTGGCGGCACCCGGCGCCGCACTGGGCTGGTCCGCCGCGCTGACCGCGGCAGCCCTCGTCGGGCTCGGCTGGCTGAAGGCGCGGTCGGAGGGCCTGCCGCCGCTGCGTGGCGCCGTCCAGGCCGTTGCGCTGGGCGGTGCCGCTGCCGCGGCGGCCTGGAGCCTGGCCGCCGCGCTGGCTTAACAGGCTGCGGAAATTCGCCTTGAAATCCCTCTCCCCCGTCGGGTGGAGAGGGCTTTTCCACAGCCTGTCAAAGCCTGTCAGTTGGTCGGCTGGGCCTGCGGCTGCTGGCCCTGCTGCTGAACCGGCTGTTGCTGGTTCTGCTGGTTCTGCTGCTGCTGCTGCTGCTGCTGCTGCTGCTGCTGCTGCTGCTGCTGCTGCTGCTGCTGCTGGGCGATGGTTTCGCGCAGGCGGGTCAGCGTCGCCTGGGCCTGGCGCGACTGCTCGGTCAGCTCGGTCGCCTGCCGCGCCGCTTCCGCCGCGGCGCGCTGCCGCTCCGCCAGGGCCGTACCAGCCTGCTCCGAGGACTGCCGCAGCTCCGCCAGGCGGTTGGTCTGCGCCTCGACATTCGCGGTCAGGCCGGACAGGCGCTGTTCGGTGGCGCGCAGTTCCGCGGTGACTTCGGAAAGCCGCGTCTGCGCCTGCTGCGCCTCGCGCTCCGCCGTCTGGCGCGCCTGGTTCAGCCGCTCAACCTCCGCCTCGGCGCGCTGGGACGCCTGCCGGCGCTGGTCACGCTCTGCCTCGGCCGCGGTCGCCTCGTTCCGCAGCGTGGCGATGCGCTGCTGCAATTCGCCGACCTGCCGGGTTGCCTGCGCAATACCCTCCTGGGTCGAGGACAGCCGGCTGGCCGCCTGCTCGGCGCCCTGGGTGGCCTGTTCCAATTGCGTCTGCACTTCCGCCAGGGCGGATCGGCGGGCGGTCAGGTCGTTCTCCAGCAGCGCCGCCTGGTCCCGCAGGGCGCGCAGCCGCTGCTCGGTGCCGGCGATCTCGGCACGGCGGCCGGTCAGTTCCTCCTGCGCCCGGCCGGCCTCGCTGGTCAGTTCTGCCAGGCGCTGCTCGGCGCTCCGCACGCCGGCGTTCAGCTCAGCCGAGCGGCCTTCCAGGCTGCGCAGCGCTTCCGCCGTGGAATCGCGGCTTTCGGCGGCGCGTGCCTGCTCTGTCTGGGCCGTCTCGATGCCGCTGCGAAGCTCGGTCAGACGCGTTTCGGCCTGCCGGAGCTGCTCCTGCGCCTCGGATGTGCGGGTGCGGAGCGTCTCGGCTTCCTGCGCCGCGGCGTCGCGCGCCTGCCGGGCGGCCTGGGCGGCCTGCTCGGCCTGCTGCTGGGCCTGCTGGCCTGCCTCGGCCTGTGTGCGAAGCTGCGCCAGGCGCTGTTGCGCCGCATCGGCCTCGGTCGTCAGTTGTCGCGCACGCTGCTCCGCCGCCTGGCGCGCCTGCTCGGCGGCCTGCGCCCGCGCCTCGATGGCGGGCAGGGCGCCGCTGGCGGCGCGTTCCGTGGCGAGGGTGGATTCAAGCCCGGCGCGCTGCGTCTCGGTCCGCGCGGCCAGTTCCTGCGCCTCCCGTGCGTCACCGCTGACAGTGATGACGGTGATCCAGCCGATCACGCCGAACAGCAGCAGGAGTCCGGCGGTGATCTGGGCCGGGCGTGGCCAGGTTGTCGGGTTCATGATGCGCTGCTGCTCCGTCAAATGAGGTTGAGGCTCGGGACATGCCCCGCGCGAAGCGTCCCAATCACGTGAAAGTTGCGAGGCATGGGGTGAACTACGGGGCGTCAGCATGAGCATCGTGAGCCGTTGCGCAAGATGCGCATGCGCCGCATTCGCATCGGAAAGAAGGTCGCGGCGTGCTCGCTTGCCTCGCCGCGCCGCCCGCCCGCGCCCCTACCGCAATGCCCGGTTGGCCCGCGCCACCACCGCCTCGAACAGCACCTGGCAGCCGGCCTCGGCCTCCTCGGGCTCGATGCTTTCCGCCTCGTTGTGGCTGAGGCCATCCTTGCAGGGCGTGAAAATCATCGCCGCCGGCATCCGCCGGGCCACATAGACCGCATCATGCCCGGCGCCGGAGACGATGCGCCGCGCCTTGTGGCCGAGCCGCTGCGCCGCCTGCTCCACCAGGGCCACGCAATCGGCATCGAAGGGCTGCGCGTCGTAGTGCAGCACCTGGGTGAGTTCGAGCGTGCAGCCCGTCTCCTTCACCACCGCGCTCGCCATCGGCGGGAAGTCGCGCGCCAGGGCGGCGATGTCGGCGCTGTCCGGGTGGCGGAACTCGATGGAGAAACTCACCTCGCCGGGGATCACGTTGCGGCTGTTGGGCTCCACCTTCAGGAAGCCCACCGTGCCGCGGCCATCCTCGCCGCGGTCGCGCATCAGCCCGTCCACCAGGGAGATCACCTGCGCCGCCGCCACCAGCGCGTCGCGCCGGGTGGAGGGCGGCGTGGTGCCGGCATGGGCGTCCTGGCCGGTGATGCGGGCATCCCACCAGACCTGCGCCTGCGCGCCGGTGACGATGCCGATGCGCTTTCCCTCCTTCTCCAGGATCGGCCCCTGCTCGATATGCAGCTCGAAATAGGCATCGGCCGGGAAGGGGGCGGCCGGCTGGTCCCCCTGGTAGCCGATGTCGCGCAGCGCCTGCTCCACCGTGACGCCCTGCTGGTCCGCCAGCGCGTAGCTGCGCTCCAGCGGATAGATACCCGCCCAGGTGCCGCTGCCCATCAGCGACAGGCCGAAGCGGCTGCCTTCCTCATCGGTCCAGTTCACCAGCTCCAGCGGCGCCTCCGTGGTGATGCCGAGGTCATGCAGCGTGCGCATCACCTCCATCCCCGCCATCACGCCGAGCGCGCCATCGTACTTCCCGCCCGAGGGCTGGCTGTCCAGGTGGCTGCCGAACAGCACGGGCGGGCGGGACGGGTCACGGCCCTCCCGCCTTGCGAACATGTTGCCGATGGCATCCACGCGCACCGTCAGGCCCAGCGCCTCACATTGGGTGCGGAAATCATCCCGCGCCGCCTTGTCGATATCGGTCAGCGTCAGCCGCCGCACGCCGCCCTTCGGCGTTGCGCCGTGCCGCGCCATGGCCATCAGGCTGTCCCACAACCGCCTGCCGTCGATCCGCTGGTTGGTGCCGCTCATCCTGCCGCCCTTTCGTATTGCACCTGATCTGGCCCGGATTGCCGTGATTGGCCAGATCGCGGGCTTGCGGCCGGGCGGCGGTGCTGCGAATCATCAGGGGTCACGTGGAAAGGCCCCCGATATGGCGCATGCGCTGAACGCTGCCCCCGCCATCCTCCGCAACTCGGAACTCGATGCCGATGCGGTGCGCGCCGCGCGGGTCGATCTCGCCGCCACCCTCCGCATGGCCGCCCGCCTCGGCATGCATGAGGGCATCTGCAACCACTTCTCCCTGGTCGTGCCGGGCAGGGACGATCTGTTCCTGGTGAACCCCTATGGCTGGGCCTTCGCCGAGATCACCGCCTCCCGCCTGCTGGTCTGCGATTTCGAGGGCAATGTGGTGGCCGGCGAAGGCGTGCCGGAGGCGACTGCCTTCTACATCCATGCACGGGTCCACAAGAACCTGCCGCGTGCCAAGGCCGCCTTCCACACCCACATGCCGAACGCGACGGCGCTGGCCATGCTGGAAGGCCCGCCGCTGGCCTGGGCCGGGCAATCCGCGCTGAAATTCTACGGCCGCACCGTGGTGGACGAGCACTATAACGGCCTGGCGCTGGATGAGCGGGAGGGTGACCGCATCGCGGCTTCCATCGGCGATGCCGACATCGTCTTCATGAAGAACCACGGCGTGATGGTGGTCGGCGCCAGCGCCGCGGAGGCCTGGGACGACCTGTACTACCTGGAACGCGCGGCGGAGGCGCAGCGCCTTGCGCTGTCCACCGGCCGCCCGCTGAAGCCGGTACCGCCGGAGATGGCGCAGAGGACCTACGACCAGATGCGCCTCGGCGACCGCGAGAGCGCGGTGCTCCACCTGGAGAGCATCAAGCGCCGCCTGGCGAAGGAGGAGCCGGACTACCTCGATTGACCCAGGCCGCGGCTGGATTGGCTCGCAAGCCAGCGCTGGACCCACGTGGCTTGGCGCTGCTGCTGGTCACCGTGGTCGGCTGGGGCCTGAACTGGCCGGCCATGAAGCTGCTGCTGGCGGAACTGCCGCCGTTTTCCATGCGCCTGGCCTGCGCCGCCATCGGCATCTCGATGCTGTTCGGCATCGCGCGCTGGAAGGGCGAATCGCTGGCGGTGCCCCGCGTGTTGTGGCCGCGGCTTGTGCTGGCCAGCCTGCTGAACGTCACGGCCTGGATGGGCCTCGCCGCCTTTTCCCTGCTGTGGCTGGCGGCAGGGGAGGCCACCATCGTCTGCTACACCATGCCGGTCTGGGCCTCGATCTTCGCCTGGATCATCCTGGGCGACCCGCCTAGCCGGATGCGGCTGGCGGCCCTGGCACTCGGGCTCGGCGGCCTGCTGGTGCTGGTGCTGGGCTCCGGGGTGGATCTCGGCTTGGCCAAGCTGCCGGGTGTGGCCGTGGCGCTGTCGGCCGCCGTGTTGTTCTCGCTCGGCACCGTTGTGACCAAGCGTTGGCCGATGGCGCTGCCGCCCACGGCGTCGGCCGCCTGGCAGCTCACCCTGGGCTGCGTGCCGCTGCTGTTCGGTGCGCTGGCTGTCGAAAGGCCGGACTTCGGGGCGCTGTCGGCCTCAAGCTGGGCCGTGATGCTGTATGGCGGCATCGGGCCGCTCGGCCTGTGCTACCTCGCCTGGTTCGCAGCCCTGCGTCGCCTGCCGGCGGAGGCCGCCGCTTCCGGTACCCTGCTGACTCCTGTCATCGGCGTGGCCGCCGCCGCCCTGTTCCTCGGCGAGACGCTGGGGGTGCGGGAGGTGGTGGCGCTGTCCATGACCATCGGTGGAGTCGTACTGGCGATCCGCGGCTGATCGGGCCATAGCCCGGGCATGACCGAGCATCCGCTGATCCGCCTCGCCCCCGGCGGCGACCGCCGCGTGAAGATGGGCCACCCCTGGGCCTTCTCCAACGAGATCGCCATGACCCCCGCGCTGCGCGCCATCCCGCCCGGCACCCCGGTGCGGCTGGAAGGCGATGACGGGGTGAAGCATGGCGTGTGGCACTTCAACCCGCACAGCCTGATCGCCGCGCGCCGGCTGGATGCCGACCCGGCCGCCACCATCGACGCCGCCTGGTACCAGCGGCGGCTGGCCGCCTGCCTGGCGCTGCGGGAACGCCTGTTCGACGCGCCCTTCTACCGGCTGGTGCATGCCGAGGCCGACGGCCTGCCTGGCCTGGTGATCGACCGCTACGGCGATGCGGTGGCGATCCAGGCCAATACGGCCGGGATGGATGCCGCGACGCCCCACATCCTGGCTGCGCTGAACGCCCTGTTCGCCCCGCGCCTGGTGGTCGCCCGCAACGACAGCGCCGTCCGCAAGCTGGAAGGCCTGGCCGAATCGGTCACGGCCTTGCAGGGGGAGGGCACGGCGACGGTCGAGGAATCCGGGCTCAGCTTCCCCGTGGACCTGTTGGGTGGGCAGAAGACCGGCTGGTTCTTCGACCAGCGCGCCAACCGCGCCATGGTCGCCCGCCTTTGCCGCGGCCGGTCCATGCTGGACGCCTTCTGCCACACCGGTGGCTTCGGCCTGGCCGCGGCGGCGGCCGGCGCGGCGAAGGTCACGCTGCTGGACCGCAGCGAGCACGCGCTGGACCACGCCATGCAGGCCGCGCGCCTCGCCGGCTTCGCCGACCGCGTCACGCCGCTGAAGGCGGAGGCGCTGGAACATCTGGAAAAGATGGCCGCCAGCGCCCGGAAGTTCGACGTGGTGGTGGCGGACCCGCCCGCCTTCGCCAAGACCCGCAAGGACCAGCCGGCGGCTTTGCGCGGCTATGGCAAGCTGGCGCGGCTGGCGGCGGGGCTGGTGGCGAAGGACGGCATCCTGTTCATCGCCTCCTGCTCCCACCACGTCTCGCCGGGCGATTTCACCGATGCGGTGGGCTGGGGCGTGCACAAGGCGAGGCGGGAGGCGCGGCTGCTGGCCACGGTCGGCGCCGGGCCGGACCATCCGGTGCATCCCGGCCTGCCGGAGAGCGCCTATCTCAAGGGCCTGTTGCTGCACCTGACGTGATACCAGATCCCGTTGATGGGAAGCTGCGCCCCTCGAAGGCGGACGAGCGGCCGAAGGGCCGCCGCGCCAAGTGGCGCGTAGCCAAGCCGGCGGTTGAGGCGGTGATGGGTCACGATCACCGGGATCTGGCATGAGCCGGATGCCGCCGCTGCGCGCCTTCCGGGCCACGGCCTATGAGGCCGCCGGCCATGGGGCTACCGGCCATGGGGCTACCGGCCATGGGGCTACCGGCGCCGTGGCGCGGATCGGCCGGCGCAGCCCGGCGGTGGATGCGCTGCTGGCGCGGCATGGCGTGCGCCAGGCCGGCTTCGTCACAGCCTGGAACCCGCTCAGCCGCCGCATGCCGCCCGGCTGGAACCGCCGCATGCAGCACGCCCTGCGCCAGGCGGCACGCGGCCTCGTGCTGGCGGAGGGCTTCGGCAAGGCCGGAGGTTGGGCCGAGCACCACCTGCTTCTGGAAGGCGACCCGCGCCGCCTGGCGGTGCTGGCGCGGCGCTTCCGGCAATGGGCCATCGTCACCGTCGCGCCCCGCCAGCCGGCCCGGCTGCGCCTGGCGGTTCAGCCGCCGCGGGCCGGATAGGCGCTGTAGCCGCCGATGACGATGCGGTGCAGCCCGGCGAAGCGGATCTGTTCTTCCCCCAGTGCCACCGTGCCGCGCACCCCAGCCACGCTGATCTCGCCCAGCAGCAGCCGGGGCTTGCCGGCGGAATTCGGCTCCGGCCGGATGGCGGCCAGCACCTGTTCCAGGGTCCGGTCGGTATCCTCCAGCCGTAGCGTGCGGACGCCATCCTGCAGCGTGATCACCCGGCTGCCATCGCCCGGATGCCAGATCAGGGTCTCGTTCCCCGATCGCAGCCGGTGGTTCACGGGGCCGCCGCGCCAGCGACCCTGCGCCGGCATTTCCGGCATGAGGTAGTCGAGGTCCCAGCGTCCATGGCCCGGCGCGGTATCGTTCACTGCCTGATCTCCAGCTTTGTTTCGCTGAACAGATCAAGCCCGTCCGGGCGCCGCGCCTCCAATCCGAAGACCCTCTCAGGCCGATAGGCGCAGCCGATGCCTGGGCCGCGGCCTATCCGGCCGCGGGCGGCTGCAGGATCAGCCGCTCCATCGCCTGGAAGCAGAGGCACTCCGAGCCGAGCACCAGGCGGCCCTTGATGCCGGCGATGTCGATCCAGCCGCCATGCAGGCTGGGCGCGGGACCGCCATCATCCACCTCGATCGCCAGCAGGAGAAGCGGCAGGGTGAGGTCGCTGGCGGCAATGCAGAGCGTGTCGCCGCCGCCGCCGCCGATCACCGTGTCCTCGCCATCGCCCTGGCGCCAGATGATGGTCTCGGGCCCCGGCGGGGGCGCCGTATCGTTTGCGGGCGCCGGCGGCGGAGCGTCGTGCAGAACGCCGAGGCATTCCGGAAGCGGCAGCGGTCTCATGGTGTTCTCCGGCGCCGTTGCGCGGTTCCGCGCGGATCGCACGGGCCTGCCCCGCCAGAGAAATCTACCAAATAACGGTAAATTTACCAGAGAATATTCGCCATATGGTTGAATTCAGAGAAAGCGCTCGCGGATGTCCACGCTGCTCTCGCGGCCCAACTTGTGGGAATGAGTCTCCAGCCACAGCCCGGCGGCCTCGCGCCCATAGCGCTTCAGCGTCATCAGGAACTCCCAGTCCCCGTTCAGCTTGGTGCTGAGCTTGAAGTCCCGCATCCGCGCCTCGTCCTCGATGCAGTGGACGAACAGCTTGCGGTAGCGCGGCTGCTCCAGCCGCCCGGCCTCCAGCAGCCGCTGCACGAAGTCGATGGCGCGCATTTCCGCCATCAGGGACGCGTTGAAGCTGATCTCGTTCAGCCGGTTGACGATCTCGGTCGGCCGCGTCGGCAGCTCGTCCCGCACGATGGGGTTGAGCTGAACCAGCACGATGTCCGGCGGCCCGCCCTGTTCATACAGCGGCCAGAGCGCCGGGTTGCCGAGGTAGCCGCCATCCCAGAACGGCTCGCCGTCGATCTCCACCGCCTTGAAGAATTGCGGCAGGCAGGCGGAGGCGAGCAGCGTGTCCACCGTCACCTCCTCCCGCGCGAAGACCCGCGGCTTGCCGGTGCGGACGGAGGTGGCGGAGATGAACAGCTTCGGCCCTTTGCCGTGGCGCAGGATGTCCGGCTTGATCTCCTCCTCCAGCACCTGGCGCAGCGGGTTGAACTCGTAGGAGGTCGGGTTGAGCTGGTAGGGGGACATGACGCGGGTCAGCGTCTCGAAGGCCTGGTAGGCGAAGGACCAGGTCAGGTCGTGGCCCCAGATCGCCTTCTCCAGCGGCGTGTTCTGCAACGGGCTGTTCGCCATCCGCCCGGCGGCGTTGCGCCAGAAGCGGTCGAGCGCCCGGCGGGCACCGTCGCGGCCGCCTTCGCACAGGCCCTGGACGAAGATCGCGGCGTTCATCGCCCCGGCGGAGGTGCCGGAGACCGCCTCGAATTCCAGCCGCTCATCCTCCAGCAGGCGCTCCAGCACCCCCCAGGTGAAGGCGCCATGCGTGCCCCCGCCCTGCAGCGCCAGGTTGATGCGGTGCGAGGTCGGCGCGGCGCGGGTGGCGCGCGGGGTGGGGCCGGGTATGGCCCCGGCGGCGCCAAGCGTATCGGCCGCCTCGGCGCGGAACTCGTTCTCGATCATGCGGCCTCAATCAGTTGAATGCCCACCGGGTGCTGGCGGGCCGCGCAGTTCAGCGGGCCGCGGCCGCGGATGCGGCCCGCGCCCAGCATGACCTGCCGCCCTTGCGAAACGGTGCAGGGCGCGAAGGCAAGCGGCCGGAGGCCGCGCCAGTCACGCCGCAGGCGTGCCTCCGGCACGACAACCGAGGGCCTGAACATTACTGCGCCGTCCAGCCGCCATCGATCGACAGCGCGGTCCCGTTGATGCTGCCGCTGTTCGGGCCGCAGAGGAAAAGCGCCATCTCCGCAACCTCCTCCACCTCCACCCACCGCTTGGTCGGCTGGCGGTCGAGCAGGAAATCGGTCAGCGCCTTATCCTCGGAGACGCCATGCTTCTCCGCCAGCGGCTTCACCTGGGCCTCGGCAAGCGGGGTGCGGACGAAGCCGGGGCAGATGGCGTTGCAGGTGACCGGACCGCGCGCCACTTCCAGCGCCACTGACTTGGTCAGCCCGACCACCGCATGCTTTGCGGCCACATAGGCGGTCTTGAACGGGCTGGCGACCAGCCCGTGCGCGGAGGCGACATTGACGATGCGCCCGAAGCCCCGCGCCTTCATCCCCGGCAGCGCCGCCTTGATGGCGTGGAAGTTGGAGGTGAAGTTGATGGCGATGATCCGGTCGAACTTGTCGTCCGGAAATTCCTCCACCGGCGAGACGAACTGGATGCCGGCATTGTTCACCAGGATGTCGCAGGCGCCGAGTTCGGCCTGGCAGGCCGCGACCATGCCGCGGATCTCCTCCGGCTTCGACATGTCGGCGGGGGAGTAGGGCGCTTCCGCCATGCCCATCGCCTCGCCCACCGCGGCGCGCGCCTTGGCGATGTCGTCCGGGCTGCCGAAGCCGTTCAGCATCACCCGCGCGCCTTCGCGGGCGAAACCCAGCGCGATGGCCAGCCCGATGCCGGAGGTGGAACCCGTCACGAGGGCCACCCGGCCCTCCAGCTTCTTCGTCATGTTGGCGCCCTCATTCTGCATTGCAGCATCTTGTTGCCGAGCCTTGCGCAATCTGGCCGAAAAGACGAGCCTCCGGCTCCGATAGCCTCCGGTCAGGGAAGCCGTTTGAGCCAGCCGACGACGCGCTTCACCAGCGGCGACATCAGCTTCGGCGCGTAGAAATCCCCCGCCGCCCGCTTCGCGGCCTCCGCCAGTGTCGGGTAGGGCAGCACCAGCCCGGCGAGGGCGGACAGCGGCAGCTTGCGGCCGATCATCAGGGCGAAGGTGCCGGCCATCTCGCCGGCATGCGGCGCCAGGATGCCGGCGCCGAGCAGCCGGCCCTTGGGCGTCACCACCAGCTTCACCAGCCCTTCCTCGATCCCCTCCGCCACCGCGCGGTCGGTCTCGGCCACCGGGAAGCGCAGGATGGTGACCTCGTGCCCCGCCTCCCGCGCCTCATCCTCCGTCAGGCCGATCTGGGCCAGTTCCGGGTCGGTGTAGGTCACGCGGGGCAGGGCGGCGTAGTTCACCTTGGCCGGCAGACGGAACAGCATGCGCCGCGCCAGGATGCCGGCATGCTGGGATGCCACGTGGGTGAAGGCGCGCGGGCCGATGCCGGCGGGATCGGCGATGTCGCCCACCGCCCAGACCCGGCGGTTGGTCGTGGAGCGCAGCCCGGCATCCGTCGCGATGCCGCGCTTCGTTGCCTCCACCCCACCGGCCACCAGGTCGAGCCCGGCCAGCCGCGGCGTGCGGCCCACCGCCAGCAGCAGGTGGGTGCCGCCGATCTGCCGGCCATCCTCCAGATGCGCCACCAGCCCCGGCCCGCCCTCCGCCGGGCGGTCGGAGGTGACGCGGGCGAGCCTGGCGCCCTCCAGCAGCGTCACGCCATCCCGCAGCAGGGCACGGCGCAGGCCATCGGCGAGCTCCGGGTCGTCCCGCCCGGCGATGCGCCCGGCCTCGATGACGGTCACCAGGCAGCCGAGTCGCGCATGCGCCTGCGCCATCTCCAGCCCGATCGGGCCACCGCCGAGGATGATCAGGTGGCCCGGCGGGTCCTCCAGGTCGAAGATCGTCTCATTGGTCAGCCAGGGCACCGGGCCGAGTCCCGGGATGTCCGGCACGATCGCTTGGCTGCCGGCGGCGATGACGCAGCGGCGGAAGGTCATGCGGCGGCCGCCGGCCTCGATCATGTCCGACGCCACGAAATGCGCCGAGGCGCGAACCACCTCCACACCCATGCCGCGGAAGCGGGCTTCCGAGTCGATGGGGGCGATATGGGCAATGGCGCCCTGCACATGTGCGCGCAGCGCGGCCCAGTCGATCTCGGGTTCCGGCAGGCGCACGCCGAATCGGTGGGCGCGGCGGGCGGCGGCGGCGGCATGGGCGGCGGCCAGCAGGGCCTTCGACGGCACGCAGCCGTAGTTCAGGCAGTCGCCACCCATCCGCCCGCGCTCCACCAGCGCCACCTTGAGGCCGAGGCCCGCGGAGAAGGCGGCGACGGAGAGGCCGGCGGCACCGGCACCGATCACCACCACATCGAAGTCAGGCGGATCGAAATCGGGCATCATCGCTCCATGTTCGAGGCATGTGGCGCCCCTCATGCCCGATCCGCGCGGTTGACGGCAGGGGTGGCGCTTCCCTATACGTCCGGCCTCGCCGGGGTGGCCCTTGTTATGTGGGGCGGCCGCCGGCATTTCCTCTAGATACCAGCCGGCGCATGGATGGCCAGGGAGATCCCCCTGGACCGCCTGGGGCCGGAGCCCGCGGGAGTGTGTCGTGAAGCGTACTTATCAGCCCTCGAAGCTCGTCCGGAAGCGCCGCCATGGCTTCCGTGCTCGCACGGCGACGGTCGGCGGGCGCAATGTGCTGGCGAATCGCCGGTCCAAGGGCCGCAAGAAGCTCTCCGCCTGAGATCGCGGCGGGCCAACCTTGTGTCATGCCGGCGCGCCCGCCCCGTCTGAAGCTGCGCCGTGAGTTCAAGCTCGTGGCTTCCCGCGGCCTGCGCGCGGCGCGGCCGGGGGTGGTGGTCCAGGTCCTGAAGGGCACGGACGGACCGCTCCGGGTCGGCTTCACCGTTACCAAGAAGGTCGGCAACGCCGTCATCCGCAACCGCGCCAAACGCAGGTTGCGGGAGGCGGCGCGCCTGCTGCTGGGCCAGGATGCCCCGGCCGGCTTCGACCTGGTGATGATCGGGCGGGACGCCACCGCCCGGCGCGACTTCGCCACCCTTCTGGGCGACCTGCGCGGCGCGCTGCGCCAAGGCGGCGTTCTGCCGCCGAAGGAACAGCACGCCGTTTTGGCGCCGAAGGAACAACCGGCCGGCGACCTGCCGCCGACGGAGCCATCATGACCCCGCAGCAGCATCTGCTGCGCGGTGCGATTCGCACCTACCAGCTGACCCTGCGGCCGATCATCGGCTGCAATTGCCGATTCTACCCCCATTGCAGCGAATACGGGATGGAAGCGGTGGCCGAGCACGGCGCGCTGCGAGGTGGCTGGTTGACCGCGCGCCGTGTATTGCGCTGCAACCCGTGGCATCCGGGTGGCTACGACCCGGTGCCCCTCAATTTCCCGAACGTCTCGGGGGCGGTTGATTCTGCCGCTCCGCGACCGACGAAAGGCTGAATCAGGCCGTCATGGACCAGAAGCGTCTCCTCGCCGCCATCGCCCTGTCGGTCGGCATCCTGTTGTTGTTCGATCTGTGGAACCGCCCGGCGCGGGAAGCGGAACAGCGCCGCCAGGCGGAAATCGCCGCCCAGGTGCCGGCCGCCGCCACCCCGGGCGTTCCCGCCACCACCCCGGGCGTGCCGCTTGCCCAGGCGCCGGTGCCAGTGCCCTCCGCTGGCGGAGCGCCGCTGGCCCAGCCGGGGGCTGCCCCGGGTACGACACCGGGCGCCACGCCGGGCGCCACGCCGGGCGCCACTGTCGCCGCCGCGACCCCCGGCCTGCCGCCGGAGCAGCGCATCCGCATCGAGAATCCGCGCCTGCAGGGCAGCATCAGCCTGCGTGGCGCGCGGCTGGATGACGCCATCCTGCGCGGCTACCGGGAGACGGTGCAGCCGGACAGCCCGCTGGTCCGCCTGCTGGCGCCGCGCAGCGATGCCAACCCGTATTTCGCCCAATGGGGCTGGACCGCCGCCGATGGCCGCACGCCCGTTCCGGGGCCGGAGACCGACTGGACCGCGGACGGCACCAACCTGACGCCCACCACCCCGGTGACGCTGCGCTGGGACAATGGCCAGGGCCAGGAATTCACCATCCGCCTCGGCATCGACGAGGACTTCATGCTCACCGCCGAGCAGAGCGTCCGCAACAGCGGCGCCGAGCCGGTGCAGGTGCTGCCCTGGGCCCGGGTGCGGCGTGAGCGTACGCCACGCACCGCCGGCTTCTTCATCCTGCATGAGGGCTTCACCGGCGTGCTCGGCGAGCGCCTGACCGAGTGGACCTACAGCGACGCGAAATCCGAGGCCGAGAAGCGCCGCGGCCCGGCGATGGAGCAGGAAAGCACCGGCGGCTGGATCGGCTTCACCGACAAGTACTGGCTGACCGCGCTGACGCCGATGGACCAGGGCACGCAGATCCGCGCCGCCTATCGCCACTCGGCCGAGGGCGGCCAGGACCGCTGGCAGATCGACATGGCGCCGCCGGCCGTGCAGAGCGTCGCCGCCGGGGCCGAGGCCGGGCTGGCCACGCGGCTGTTCGCCGGCGCCAAGGAAGTGCGCCTGCTGGATGGCTATGCCGACAACCTGAACATCGAGGGCTTCGACAAGGCGATCGACTTCGGCTGGTTCTACTGGATCACCAAGCCGTTCTTCTACGCGATCGACTGGCTGTTCGGCATCTTCGGCAATTTCGGCGTCGCCATCCTGATCTTCACGCTGGCGCTGAAGGCGGCCTTCTTCCCGCTCGCCAGCAAGGCCTACACCTCCATGGCCCGCATGAAGGTGCTGGCGCCGAAGATGACGGAGGTGCGGGAGCGCTACAAGGACGACCCCGCCAAGGCGCAGGCGGAGATGATGGCGCTGTACCGGTCGGAAAAGGTGAACCCGGCATCGGGCTGCCTGCCCATCCTGCTGCAGATCCCGGTCTTCTTCGCGCTGTACAAGGTGCTGTTCGTCACCATCGAGATGCGGCACGCGCCCTTCTTCGGCTGGATCCAGGACCTTTCGGCGCCGGATCCGACAAACCTGTTCAACCTGTTCGGGGTCATCCCCTGGGACCCGACGCAGCTTTCCAGCTTCTTGCACATGCCGGCCTGGGCCATCGCGATGGGCATCACGATGTTCCTGCAGTTCAAGCTGAACCCGACGCCGCCGGACCCGATCCAGGCCAAGATCTTTGCCTGGATGCCGCTGATCTTCACCTTCATGCTGGCCAGCTTCCCGGCCGGCCTGGTGATCTACTGGACCTGGAACAACCTGCTCTCCATCGCCCAGCAGTACTGGATCATGAAGATGGACAAGAAGCGCCAGTCCCGTGGCCCGGCCGCCCCGCCGCCGCCCAAGCCGGCCGCGATCGCCAAGCCCGTGGCCAAGGGCAAGAAGGGATGAGCACGCCGAGCCCCGGCCCTCAATCACCCGGCCCGCATCCGGTGGAGCTTCCCGCCGGCGGCCTGGCGGAGGCGGTGAATGACGAGCAGCGCGCCGGCCTGATCGAGGCCGGGCGCCTGCTGTTCGCACGCCCCTGCACCTTCTTCTATGCCTCCCAGGCCATCAACCAGCTACCGCCGATGGGCGCGCCGGAGGTGGCCTTCTGTGGCCGCTCGAATGTCGGCAAATCCTCGCTGCTGAACGCGCTGACCGGGCAGAAGGCCCTGGCGCGGGTCTCGGTCACGCCGGGGCGTACGCGGCAGCTCAACTTCTTCACCTGCGACGAGGGCCGGCTGACCCTGGTGGACATGCCCGGCTATGGCTATGCCAAGGCCGCCAAGACGCTGAAGGCCGACTGGCAGGGTCTGATGTTCGACTTCCTGCGCGGCCGCCCGGTGCTGCGCCGGGTGCTGCTGCTGATGGATGCGCGGGTCGAGACCAAGCCGGCCGACCGCGCCGCGCTCGACCTGCTGTCCGATGCGGCGGTTGCCTTCCAGATCGTCATCACCAAGGCCGATGACGTGAAGAAGGCGCAGCTCGAGAAGCGCATCACCGAGATCGAGGCGATCGTGAAGAAGCGCACGGCCGCGCATCCCCTGGTGCTGATCACCAGCAGCGAGACCGGCCAGGGCATTCCCGAGCTGCGTGCGGAACTGGCAACGCTGGCGGGCTGAATCGCCGTCGCGCCTCGTTGACGGATTCCAAGCAAGACAATGCAGGGACGGCTCGGCACGTGAGTGCCGGGCCGTTTTTGTTGACGAACCTGTTCCGGATATGCAGCCTGAGACAACTATCTCGGCGAGGAACGGAAAATTGGATTTTCGGCGCGCATCCATGCTTGGTGTTGTATTGGCCGCGACAGGTTTGAGCGGAATTCTACTTGCGGTGCCAAGATCTGTGCATGCGCAGACCGAAATCCGGCGTGATGTCTGGTTCCAGAATTCTTGCAACCGGCCGGTCCGCCTGCTGGTTCGTCACGCGGAGCAGGCCCGCCGGTGGCAGTCGCGCGGCTGGTGGCGGCTCGACCCGATGGAGCGGCCCCGGGCGCTCACCACCCGCGGCCGTCGCATCCAGCATCTGTCCAACCACCGGCTGTACTACTACGCCGAGACGCTGGATGGCGCGGTGACGTGGGAGGGTGATGGCCGCAATTCGGCGCGGCTGGGTGGCGTGGCCTACCGGCTGCGCCGGGCCACGCCCACCGTGGTGCGCGGCCGGCTTCAGGTGCGCCTCAGCTGCAGCGGCGCGCCCGCCACGGGCGGGGGCCGCGGGGGCAGCGGGGCGCCGAAAGGCTGACCTCGCCTGCAAGGGTTTGGTGAGGTTCCGGGCCTAAGCTCGGCCACGTGTCGCCGCGCCTCGCGGCGACGCGGCACCTCACCCAAGGATCTCCGATGCTTCGACGCCTGGCTCTCGCTGCCGTGCTGATGGCGGCCGCCGCCGCACCCGCGGCCGCGCAGTGCGACACCCGCTTCACCCTGCGCAACAATTCCGGGACGCAGGTGAACGAGTTCTATTTCGGTCCCTCCGCCAATTCCAACTGGGGCCGCGATCGGCTGGGAGAGAACGTGCTGCCGGCCGGGCGGCAGATGAACTTCACCCCCGGCGGCCGCGGCGGCGCCTATGACTTCAAGGTGGTCTGGGCGAATGGCGAGACGGCGGAGGTGATGCGGGTGAACATCTGTGAAGCTTCCGAGATCATCGCGACGCGCCGCGGCATCGAGGCGCGCTGAACACCCGGCGCAGAACATCATTCCCCGGCCGGCTGTGGCCGGCCGGGCTTGACCCTGCCTTCCATTGGCTGCAAACCGCGCCGCCCGCGGCGGAAGGCCCGGAGCGGACCGGGGACGCTGCCATGACCGACGACGCGCTCGACCAGATGGCGATCCTCGCCGGCGCACTGCCCTTCCTGAAGCGCTACGACGACCAGATCGTGGTGGTGAAGTATGGCGGCCACGCGATGGGGGAGGAGGAGACGGCGCTCCGCTTCGGCCGCGACATCGCGCTGCTGGAGCAGGTGGGCGTGAACCCAGTGGTGGTGCATGGCGGCGGGCCGCAGATCAACGCCATGCTCAAGCGCCTCGGCGTGAAGTCCAACTTCGTCCAGGGCCTGCGGGTGACGGATGAGGAAATGCTCGACGTGGTCGAGATGGTCCTGGCCGGCCCGGTCAACAAGCAGGTCGCCTCCGCCATCACCCGCGCCGGGGCCATTGCCGTGGGCATTTCCGGCAAGGATGGCGGGCTGATCCAGGCGCGCAAGCTGACCCGCACCTACCGCGACCCGGACAGCCATATCGAGAAGGTGATGGATCTCGGCTTCGTGGGTGAGCCGGAGCATGTGGACCCGCGCGTGCTGAAGCTGCTGATCGGCGCGGACATAGTCCCCGTGGTGGCGCCCGTCGGCGTCGGCGCCGATGGCCAGACCTACAACATCAACGCCGATACAGTGGCGGGTGCCATCGCCGGGGCGCTGGGCGCCGAGCGCCTGCTGATGCTGACCGATGTGCGCGGGGTGCTCGGCCCGGACGGGCAGTTGATCCCGGAGATGACGGTGGCCGAGGTCAAGGCCGGCATCGACGCCGGCTGGATCTCCGGCGGCATGATCCCGAAGGTGGAGACCTGCATCTATGCGGTGGAGCGCGGCGTGAAGGGTGCGGTCATTGTGGATGGCCGCGTGCCGCACGCCGTGCTGCTGGAACTGTTCACCGGGCAGGGCGCCGGAACCTTGATCCGCGCCTGAATTGGCGTCGCGCCCCAGGGCGCGTGCCGGCTGTCGCGCCCTGGGGCGCGCGCCGGCTACTGTTCCGCGGGATCCGGTATCAGAGCCGCTTCACGAAGACCCAGTAGCTTTCGGTGGAGATCGCCTTCTTCATGTGCACCTTCACCTTCGTCGGCTTCATGTTGTAGTCGAAGGTGTATTCGAGCATCGCGTTCAGCTTGCCCGAGGCCACGCCCTTGTCGAACACGCCCTTGAAGGCGGGCTTGTTGGTGCAGGGGGCGATGTCGGTGAAGAAGTTCTTGCCGATCGCGGCCTTCGGGTCGCGCCCGGTGATGGCGCCTTCGGCGGCATTGTAGGTCAGGATCTTGCCCTCGCGGTCCAGTTCCACCGCGCCGAAGGCCAGCTTCTCGATCTGTGCGGCGGACATCTTCGCCAGCACATTCTCCATGTCCTCGCGGCCAAAGGCCACGGTACCCATCATGCCGTCCATTGCGGAACTCCCTGTCGCGACCGGGCACATCCCGGCCGGGACAACCTCGCAGAACGGGATTAACCGCCGCTGAAGGCCATCAGGCCGGCAGGCCTTCCAGCAGTTCCGCCTGCCAGAGCAGCTCCGCCTCGCCCAGCGCCCAGCTTCCCTCGACGGTCGGGTGAACCACCTCGGCCGGGCTGAGGCCGCCCAGCACCGCCTGCACTTCCGCCGCCAGGGGCGCGGACCAGCCGGCGCTGTGGCACAGCCCGGCGATGGCGCGGCCGCTCCGCAGCGCCAGTGCGGCCTCCACCCGTGCATGGCTGACCCCGGCCGCCTCCGCCAGGCGGGACAGCAGCAGGTCCCGGTCGCCGGCCTGGGCCGCGGCGAGCAGCTCGGCCTCCGCATCCTGGGCGTCGTCCTCCACCGCCAGATGCGCGGTGACCCGGGTGCGGAGGGCGGCGGCCAGGCCCTGCGGCAGGTCGGTGCGGGCCGCCAGCACGCTCAGCAGGTGGTCGGTCACGATTTCCCCCAGCGCCCGAGCGGCCGGCGCCGGAAGCTGCGCGCGCCGCACCAGGGCCGCCTGCCAGCTCGGCCGGTTGCCTGCGCCGGCCACGATCTGGTCCAGCGTCGCCTCCCGGATCGCGGCGGAGGGGTTGGCCAGCAGGGCGGCGACGGCCGGCGTGTCCGTGGTGTGCGCGATGGCGTCCGAGACCGTCTCGCTCAGCGCCGGGCGGCGGGCGACGGCGCGGCGGGTGGCGGGCACCGGCGGGGCGGCGATCAGTGCCAGCAGGTCCGCCTCGGTCAGCAGGGGCGACAGGCGGATCACCGGTTCCGCCACCGGCATCGCCGTGTCGCGCGCCAGGCGCAGGATCAGCTCCCGCGGTGCGTCCGGCATCTCCCGCACCGCGGCGGCGATGGCGGCACGCACCTCCACCGCCGCATCCTCCACCAGCAGCGCCAGCGTGCCGGCGGAAAGCCGCGCCATGCGGCTGCGCGTCTTGCTGTCCAGCTCCGGTGCCAGGGCGGCGATGCGGCCGGCCAGCACCCGGCGCACTTCGGCATCCGCATCGGCCGCCAGCAGCCGCGCCACCGCGGGCGGAGTCGAGGCATGGGCGGCGACCGCCTGGCGGACCTGCGCCGCCGGGTCCGCCGCCAGGAAGGTCAGCAATTCCGGGGAGGCGTTCGGCGCACGCGCGACCGCGGTGCGCGCCGCCGCGTCGCCGTGCCGTGCGGCGTGGATGGCATCCGGGCTGTCGGTCACTTCCGGCGGTCCCCGGAGGCGCGCTTGGCGGCGTACATGGCGGCATCGGCGCGGGCCAGAAGGTCGGCCACCGGCTCGCCGGGCTGTGCCATGGCAATGCCCAGGCTGGCCCGCAAGGCGGCGGGGCCGGCTTCCGGCCAGTCCGGCAACGGCCCGGGCGCACCGATGCCGACCATGCGGCATTCCGCCTCCAGCTGGCTGGCGCCGTGCAGCCACAGGCAGAATTCGTCGCCGCCGAGCCGCGCGGCCAGATCCTCCCGCGCCGCGGCGGCGCGCAGCCGGGCGCCCATGGCGCGCAGCGCGGAATCCCCGGCCTCATGGCCCAGGCGATCGTTCAGCGGCTTCAGCCCATCGAGGTCGAGGAACACCAGCGCGCCGCCGCCCGGAAGCTGCTCCTCCAGCGCCGCGGTGAAGCCGCGCCGGTTCAGCAGGCCGGTCAGCGGGTCGCCATCCGCCGCGGCGGTCAGCGCCTTCTGGCGCTGCATCTCGCCGCGCAGCGCCGCCATCGGCAGGGCCAGGGCGGCCAGCAATTCGCGGTCATCCGAATCGAATGGCGGGTCCTGCGGCTCGCGCCAGGCGAGCAGGCAGGGGCCGCCCTCGGTGCCGGCCATGGCGTGGTGGGACGGCGCGGCCTGGCTGCCGGGTGCCTGGATGAGGGGCGGCGGCAGCAGGTGCAGCGGCGGCTGGTCCTTGACGTAATGCGCCACCCGCCAGGCAGCGCCCTCCGGCAGCAGCAGCGCCGCGCCCTGGCAGGACAGCGCGGCCGGCAGCGCCGCCAGCATGGCGGTCAGCCCCGCCTCGGCGCTGCCCTGTCGCTGGCCCAGCCGAAGCAGGCGGCCGAGCGCATTGGCCCGGCGCAGCGCGCGCGCCACCACTTCCCCCCGGCGTTCCGCGGCGGTGATGTCCCGCGCCGAGCCGCGCAGCCCGTCGCCATGCCGCAGCAGGGTGAATTCCAGGCAGGCCTTGCTGCCATCGGCGCAATCCAGCCAGGCCTTGGTCATGCGCTGGCGGCGGAAGGCGCCGATGCCGAAGACGCCCGGGCCGGGGCCGGCAAACAGGGTCACGGCCGGCGCGCCGATCAGCGCCTCCGCCGGGTGGCCCAGCACCGTCTCGGGCGCCAGGAAGGTGAAGTGGCCCTCGGCGTCCGTCTCGAACAGCAGGTCTGCCGAGAGCAGCGCGAAGTCGCGCCATCGGGCCCGGCTATCGATCAGCGCGGCGGCCAGCGGTTCCGGTCCTGCGCTGCGCGGCTGCAGCTTGGGCGGTGGGGGCGAGAGCGGGGGCGGTCCGTCCATGTCGGCAGGCTAAGGCGCCGCCGGTGAAGGCGCGGTTAGCGACGGCCTGCCAAAGGGCACGCGGCGCCCGGAAGCGGGCGGGGCGTGTGCCGCGGAGGCGGCCGGGGCGCGTTGACATCGCGGCGGCAGCCTATGCATGGTCCGGCGCGAAGCAGAACCGCCATACGGCCAGCCAGGACACACCGCAGACCATGGACACGACCACGCCCCTGAAGGCCAAGATCGAGGCGCTGTGGGACCGGCGGGATACGCTGAATGCCCAGACCCAGGGCGAGGACCGGCAGGTGGTGGAGGCCGCGCTGGAACTGCTCGATTCCGGCCAGGCGCGCGTCGCCCAGCCCGGCGCCAATGGCGTCTGGAGCGTCAACCAGTGGCTGAAGCAGGCCGTGCTGCTGTCCTTCCGCCTGACCGACAGCGCGCCGATGGATGTGGGCCTCGGCGCCTATGACAAGGTGCCGCTGAAGTTTGCCGATTGGGGTGCCAACCGCTTCAAGGAAGCCGGCTTCCGCGCCGTGCCGGGCGCCGTGGTGCGGCGTTCCGCCTATATCGCGCCGGGCGTGGTGCTGATGCCGTCCTTCGTGAACCTCGGCGCCTATGTCGATTCGGGCACCATGGTGGATACCTGGGCGACGGTCGGGTCCTGCGCCCAGATCGGCAAGAACTGCCACATCTCCGGCGGCGCCGGCATCGGCGGGGTGCTGGAGCCGCTGCAGGCCAACCCGGTGGTGATCGAGGATGAGTGCTTCATCGGCGCCCGGTCCGAAGTGGCCGAGGGCGTGATCGTGGAGCGCGGCAGCGTGCTGTCCATGGGCGTGTTCCTCGGCGCCTCCACCAAGATCATCGACCGCGCGACCGGTGAGGTCTTCATCGGCCGCGTGCCGGCCTATTCCGTGGTGGTCCCCGGCAGCCTGCCGGGCAAGCCGCTGCCGGATGGCTCGCCGGGGCCGTCGCTGTACTGCGCCGTGATCGTGAAGCGGGTGGATGCGCAGACCCGCTCGAAGACCTCGATCAACGAATTGCTGCGGGACTAGACCCCGGGTGAGGAATGACGTTCCGGACCCGGTGCCGCTGGCCCAGGCGCTGATCCGCTGCCGATCCGTCACACCCGTCGATGACGGCGCGCTGGCGGTGCTGGAGGCGGCGCTGGCGCCGCTCGGCTTCGCCTGCCACCGGCTGCGCTTCGGCGAGGTGGAGAACCTGTTCGCCATCCGCGGCGAGGCTGGCCCGCATCTGATGTTCGCCGGGCACACCGATGTGGTGCCGCCCGGTACAACCGGCTGGAGCGTTGATCCCTTCGGTGGGGAGGTGCGGGACGGCCTGCTGTTCGGCCGCGGCGCCACGGACATGAAGGGCGGCGTCGCCGCCTGGGTCGCCGCCGTGGCGGATGTGCTGGCGCGGCGCCCCGACATGCCAGGCACCCTCTCGCTCCTCATCACGGGAGACGAGGAAGGCCCAGCCATCGACGGTACCGCCAAGGTGCTGGACTGGCTGGCCAACTCGGGAAAAGTTCCGGATTGCTGCGTGGTGGGGGAGCCCACCAGCAAGGCGGTGCTGGGCGACACCATCAAGGTCGGCCGCCGCGGCAGCCTGAATGCGACGCTGACGGTGCATGGCACGCAGGGCCACAGCGCCTATCCGCAGCGCGCCGACAACCCGATCCACCGCCTGGTCCGCGTGCTGGCCGCGCTCACCGGCACGCCGCTCGACCAGGGCAGCGAATTCTTCGAGCCGACGACGCTGCAGGTCACCAGCTTCGACGTCGGCAACCCGGCGACCAACGTCATCCCGCCCAGCGCGACCGCGCGGCTCAACATCCGCTTCAACGACCTGCACAGCGAGGCCAGCCTGACCGCGCATCTGCGCGCGGCGCTGGAACGCGAGGCGCCGCGACACGAACTGGACGTGGTGTGCAGCGGCGAATCCTTCCTCACCCAGCCCGGCCCCTTCGTCGCCGCGCTGGAACGCGCCGTGCTGGCGGAGACGGGGCAGGCGGCGAAGCTCGATACCGGCGGCGGCACCTCCGACGCCCGCTTCATCGCGCGGTTCTGCCCGGTGGCGGAACTCGGCGCCGTCGGCGCCACCATGCACAAGGCGGATGAATCGACGCCGGTCGAGGAATTGCGCGCTCTCACCCGGCTTTATGCCCGGGTGATCGAGGAGGTGCTCGGCTGAGCGGCACCCCCAACGCGCCGCCGCCCGGCCCGCCACCGCCGGGCCTGCCGCCGGAGCCACCGTTGCGCCTCGCCATCACCGCCGGCCTGCTCGGCGCCCTGCTGCTCGGCCGTGGCCGGGCGGAGGGGCTGGCGCTGATGGAGACGACGCCGGCCGGCGCCCTGCGGTCCTTCGCCGCGGCGGCGATCTGCCTGCCGGCCTTCCTCGGCCTGCGCGTCTTTGCCTGGGCAACCATGGAGATGCCGCCGGCCGGGCTGCTGCGGCCACTGGCGGCGGAGCTTACCGGCTATGTCTATGGCTGGGTGCTGTTCGCCCTGGTCTGCCTGCCGGTGATCGCCGGCTGGGGCCGCGCCGCGCTGTGGCCGCGCTTCGTGGTGGCGTGGAACTGGATCAGCGTGATGCAGTACCTTGTGCAGATCGCGCTGGCGCTGGTGCTGCTGGCCGGGCCGCCCGCCATCCTGGCGCAGGGGCTGACGCTGGCGGTGGTCGGCTATTCGCTGTGGCTGGAATGGTTCATGGCGCGGGCCGCGCTGGGAATTTCCGGCGGGCGGGCGACCGGGCTGGTGGTGCTGGACCTGGCGCTCGGCCTGTTCATCGCGGGCTTCGTGCAGCGGCTTTCGGGCGGCTGACGCAACAACGGATCAGGGAGACGAACCATGCCGGATGCGCGCTACGAGGTGGCGGGATTGCTGCGCTTCGCCACCACGGCCTGCGCCGCCGCGGGGCTCGAATCGGAGAAGGCCCGCGCGGTGGCGGAGGTGCTGCTCGAGGGCGACCTGATGGGCCACGACACGCATGGCCTGGCGCTGCTGACCCCGTACCTGGATTCCCTGGTTTCCGGCGACATGCGCGCGACGGGTGAGCCGGAACTGGTCTCCGCCACCGCGGTCGCCGAGACCTGGGATGGCCGCAAGCTGCCCGGCCCCTGGCTGGTGCGCCGCGCCATCGCGCGGGCGGAGGCAGCCTCGGCCGAGGCCGGGATCGGCGTGGTCAGCATCGGCCGCTGCCACCATATCGGCTGCCTTGCCGCCTATGGCCCGCCCGTGGCCGCCGCCGGGCGTATGCTGCTGCTGACCTGCTCCGACCCCGCCACCGGGTCGGTCGCGCCCTGGGGCGGCACGCGGCGGATCTACACGCCGAACCCGCTGGCCGCCGCCTGGCCGACGCCGGATGGCCCGGTGCTGATCGATGTGTCGATGTCCGTCACCACCAACGGCATGACCGGCCGCAAGCGCGCCGAGGGCAAGCTGTTCGACCATGAGGTGCTGCTGGACGCGAATGGCGCGCCGACGCGGGACCCCAACGTGTTCTGGGCGGATGGCACGCTGATGCCGCTCGGCGGGGTGGAGGCTGGGCACAAGGGCTTCGCGCTCGGCCTGCTGATCGAGGTGCTGACCAGCGCGCTCGCCGGCCATGGCCGCGCCGATGCGCCGACCGGCTGGGGCGCCTCCGTCCTGGTCATGGTGATCGACCCGGCCCGCTTCGGCGGTACCCAGGCCTTCCTGCGGGAAACCGGCTGGATGGCGGATGCGGTGCACGGCAATCCGCCGAAGCCGGGCGGCGAGGCGCCCCGCCTGCCGGGCGAACGCGCCATGGCGCGCCGGGCGCAGGCGATGGCGGAAGGGGTGGCGCTGCACCCGGCGATCCTGCCGGCGCTGGCCAAGCTGGCACAGCGGTTCGATTTGGCGCTGCCGGAGGCGGTGTAGTGCCGCTCGCAACGGATATCGAGATCAAGGGCACAGATGGCGAATGGCGCAGACTGAGCGTCGCGCTGGCACTCGGCAATAGGCGTCAGATGATCCGCTGCGTCGACTGCAAGGGGCCGGTCAGGCTCCACGGCACCTCGGCTGACGGCAAGCAAGAAGCTCATGCCGAGCACCAGTCGCGGTGGCATGGGTGCCCAAGAAGCGTGGGCTACGATGGCCAGGGCCTTAAGCCTAATCCGGTGCAGGTCACTTGATCTGGGGGATGACTACACCCACTCCGGCGCCGGCTCGTACCGCGCGAACCGGAAGACCAGCCCATCCGGCGGCGCCGTCTGGCCCGCCTTGCCGCGGTCCAGCCCCTCCAGCACCTCGCGCGGCCAGGTCACGGGGCGGCGGCCGTGGCCGACCTCGTACAGCGTGCCGACCAGGTTGCGGACCTGATGGTGCAGGAAGCTGCGGGCTTCCGCGGTCACCTGCACCTCCTCCCCGACCCGCGCCACATCCAGCCGGTCCAGCGTGCGGATGGCGGATTTCGCCTGGCAGGCGGCGGCGCGATAGGCGGAGAAATCATGCCGGCCGAGCAGCATCTGCGCCGCCTCATGCATCGCCGCCGCATCCAGCGGGCGCTTCACATGCCAAAGCTTGCTGGCCTCCAGCGCTGGCCGCGCCGGACGGTTGAGGATGCGGTAGCGATAGCCACGGCCGAGGCAATCGAAGCGCGCCGACCAGCCATCCGCCACCCGCGCGGCGGCGCGGACCACCACGGGGTGGGGCAGGGTGCGGAAATTGATGGCGTCCCGCACACGCTGCGGCGGCAGGTCCAGCGCCAGTTCCAGATCGGCCACCGCGCCTTCCGCATGCACGCCCGCATCGGTGCGGCCGGAGGCGGTGACGGTGGGCGGCACGCCGTGGTTCAGCGGCGCGGCCGCTTCCTCCAGCAGCTTCTGCACGCTGGGCAGGTCGTGCTGGCGCTGCCAGCCGCAGAAATTCGTGCCGTCATATTCCAGCAGCAGCGCGTAGCGAGGCATTCAGGTCAGCTGCGCGGGCAGGCTGTAGCCGCGCAGCAGGTCGGCGGTGGGCATGGCGGCGCGGCCGGGGCGTTGCAGGCGCAGCAGCCGCAGCGCGCCCGCGCCGCAGGCCACGACATCGGGCGCCAGCAGCGTGCCGGGGGCGCCGCTTCCGGGCAGCGGCTCCGCCGCATGCACCCGCAGCACCTCCTCGCCGGCCTGGAAGAAACAGCCGGGCCAGGGGGTGAGCGCGCGGATGCGGCGGTCCAGCGCTTCGGCGGGCTGGGTCCAGTCCAGCCGCCCATCCGCCTTGGCCAGCTTCGGCGCATAAGTCACGCCATCCTCCGGCTGCGGCGTCGCCGGTGGATTTTCTTCCAGCGCGCGCAGGATCAGCCGGGCGCCGATGGCCGACAGCGCGTCGTGCAGTTCGGGCGTGGTGGTGCGGGGACCGATCGGCGTGGACTCGCGAAGCAGCATCGGGCCGGTATCCAGCCCTTCCTCCATCTGCATAATGGTGATGCCGGTTTCCCGGTCGCCGGCCAGGATCGCCGCCTGGATCGGCCCTGCGCCGCGCCAGCGCGGCAGCAGCGAGGCATGGATGTTCAGGCAGCCGCGCCGGGGCGCCTCCAGCATCGGCTTCGGCAGGATCAACCCATAGGCCGCGACCACCGCCACATCGAGATCCAGCGCCGCGAATGCCGCATGCTCCGCCGCATCCCGCTTCACCCGGGCCGGGGTGCGGACCGGCAGGCCGAGTTCCAGCGCCGCGCGATGTACCGGGCAGGGGGTCTCCCGCTGGCCGCGCCCGGCCGGCTTCGGCGGCTGGGCATAGACCGCGACGATCTCATGCCCCGCCGCATGCAATGCCCGCAGCGCCGGAACCGAGAAATCCGGGCTGCCCATGAAGGCGAGGCGGAGCTTCGTGCTCACTCCTGCGCCTTCAGCTTCAGTTCCTTGGCCAGCTTCCGCAGCAGCATGTTGCGCTTCAAGGCGGAGATATGGTCCACGAACAGCACGCCATCGAGATGATCGATTTCATGCTGCAGGCAGGCAGCGAGCAGGCCGTCGCCCTCGATTTCCTTCTTCGCGCCGGTCAGGTCGTGGTAGCGCACCTTCACCCGGGCCGGCCGCGTCACATCCGCATACTGGCCGGGCAGGGACAGGCAGCCTTCCTCGCGCACCGCCATCTCGGCGCTTTCGGCGATGATCTCCGGGTTCACCAGCACCATCGGCGCCGGGATGTCGTTCTCATGCAGGTCGAGCACGACCAGGCGCAGCAGCTCGCCCACCTGCGGTGCCGCCAGCCCGATGCCGGGCGCCTTGTACATGGTGGCCAGCATGCGGGCGGAGAGGTCGCCGATGCGCGCATCCCCGGCCGGCACGGGCTTGGCCTTGGCGCGCAGCCGCGGGTCCGGAACATTGAGGATGGGCAGCAGGTCTGTTGCGGAGGTCATGTCTATCACTCGCCCGCATGGCGGGACATCACGGGGGAAGGGCGGAGAGGTAGCCCCGCCTTGCCCCCCTTGCAACGGCAGGCCCCGGCGCCAAAATTGGAGCAAGCGGGGTGCCTTGGGGCCCCGCGAGACCACGGCTTCGCTCCTGAGCGAGGAGGCACCTTAAGATATGTCACGATCATCGCTGTTCGGCTCACCCCTGTTCCTCGGCTTCGATCATCTGGAGCAGATGCTCGACCGGGTGCAGAAAAGTGCCGACGGCTACCCGCCCTACAACATCGAGCAGACCGCGGAGACGCGGCTTCGCATCACGCTGGCGGTTGCCGGCTTCTCGATGGATGACCTGCAGATCACGCAGGAAGACAATCAGCTGGTGATCCGCGGCCGCCAGCGCGACGATAGCGAGGGCCGGATATTCCTGCATCGCGGCATCGCCGCGCGGCAATTCCAGCGCGCCTTCGTATTGGCCGAGGGGATCGAGGTGGAGGGAGCCTGGCTGGATAACGGCCTGCTGCATGTCGACCTGCGCCGCCCGGTGCCGGAGGTGCGGGTCAAGACCATCCAGATCGCCACGCGCGGCAACGGCCCGCAGCGCCCCGTCGTGGGGCAGGTGGGCGGCGGCCAGCCGGGTGAGAAGCTGCAGGGCGACAGGCAGCCGGGTGAGAGACTGGCTGATAATCGGGTCAAGGAAAGCTGAGACCCGTTTTGCGTTACGTTGGCACGGGCCAGGAACGGCCGTGCCGGAAGGAGAACACCATGTCCGACTTTGATGGCGGCGCCGGTGAGGGCCGCATGAATATGACCCCGATGGCTCTGCGGAGCCTGTCGAACCTCGATTTCGCCCGCCTCGGTGCGGATGCCGTGGCCTATCTGCGCCCGGTCGTGATGAACGGCGCGCTGGCCTTCGCTATCCATGCCGCCGATGGCACGCCGATCGGCGCGGCGCCGAACGCCGATCTCGCCGCCGCGGCGATCCGCCAGCACGATATGGAGCCGATGCTGGTGCATTGATCAGGGCGGGGGTTTTCCCCCGTCCGCGGTCCCGTCTAGCCTGCCGGGACAACCCGGGCAGGAGACGGAACATGACCATCGAGATCGGCCTGCTGCTGTTTCCGGACGTACAGCAACTGGACCTCACCGGCCCCTATGAGGTGCTGGCCGGCCTGCCGTGCGCGCGAATGCATCTGGTGGCGGCACAGACCGGGCCGGTGCGGGCCTCGACCGGCCTCACCCTGCTGGCCACCACCGATTTCGGCACCTGCCCGCAGCTCGATATCATCTGCGTACCTGGTGGGGGCGGGGTGAACGCGCTGCTGCGCGACCCGGCGGTGCTGGATTTCCTGCGCCGCCAGGCGCCCGGTGCGCGCTATGTCACCTCGGTCTGCACCGGCGCGCTGGTGCTCGGCGCGGCCGGGCTGCTGCGCGGCAAGCGCGCCACGACCCATTGGAATGCCCACCACCTGCTGTCTCCGCTCGGTGCGATTCCGGTGCAGGCGCGGGTGGTGCAGGACGGCAACCTGTTCACCGGCGGCGGCGTCACCGCCGGCATCGACTTCGCCCTGGCCCTGGTGGCGGAAATCGCCGGGCCGGCCGCGGCGCAGGCGATCCAGCTCGGCCTGGAATACGCCCCGGCGCCGCCCTTCGACTCCGGCAGCCCCGAGACCGCACCGCCCGACATTCTCGCCGCCGTGCGGGCGAAGACCGCCGCCACCCGGCAGGCGCGCGAGGCGCTGGTTGCGGAGGTGGCGGCGGGGTGAGGGTGCCTCAGGCCGTCTTCGGGTCGATCCAGCCGATATTTCCGTCGCCGCGGCGATAGACGACGTTCAGGCCGTTCGTCGCCCGGTTGCGGAACATCAGCACCGGCACATGCGCCAGATCCATCCGCATCACCGCCTCGCCCACCGTCAGCCGATGGATCTCGGCTGGCGTCTCCGCCACCACGGCGGGGTTGTCGCCGGCCTCCTCCAGCGCGGGGTCGGGTGTCTCCTCATCCTCCTCCTGCCGCAGCACCACCTGGCGCGCGACTTCGGCCACTTCGGGTTCGCGCTCGGCGGCCAGGCTGCGGGCGTGGTCGTTCATGCGGCGGCGGTAGCGGCGCAGGCGCTTGGCGACGTGCTCCGCCGCCACGGTGAAGGCGCGGTGCGCGTCGGCACCCTCGCCCTCGCCGCGCAGGAACAGGTTGCGGCCAGCCTTCAGGTTGATGTCGCAGAGGAAGGCGTGGCCCTTGGCGTCTCGGCTGAAGGTCACGTTTGCTTCGACGGCGTGGTCGAAATACTTGCGGGATATGGTGGTGAGACCATCCCGCACATGCGTCTTCAGCGCCTCTCCGGTTTCGACCTGCTTGCCTGCGACGGTGATATGCATGCGAGCCTCGCTCCTTCCTCCGCTATGGGGGAAGGCCGCGCCCGGTGGGATAGGCGGCATAGTACCCCGCCGCGGATGCGGCATGAGATCAGGCCGCGGATCAGGCCGGGACGGCCTTCTCCCGCTTGCGTTGCACCGATGATGGGATGCGCAACGCCTCACGGTATTTGGCCACCGTTCGACGGGCGATGTCCACTCCCTCCTTGCGTAAACGCTCGACGATTGCGTCGTCGGAAAGGACATCCTCCATCGTCTCGGCGCTGATCATCTCCCGGATGCGGAACCGGACGGCCTCGGCGGAGTGGCTTTCGCCGCCAAGTGTTCCGGCGATGGCAGTGGTGAAGAAATACTTAAGCTCGAAGGTTCCGCGCGGCGTCGCAATGTACTTGTTGGCGGTGACGCGGCTCACGGTGCTTTCATGCATGGCGACATATTCGGCAACGTCGCGCAGGATCAGCGGCCGCAGATGCGCCACGCCGTGGCGGAAGAAGCCATCCTGCCGGCGGACGATCTCGGCGGCGACCTTCAGGATGGTGTTGGCGCGCTGTTCCAGCGACTTCACCAGCCAGGTGGCCGATTGCAACCGGTCCGCGATGAAGGCCTTGTCGTCACGCGACTTGGCGCCGACCACGGCGCGGGCATGAAAGCCGCGGTTGACCAGCACGCGGGGCAGGGTCTCCGGGTTCAGCTCCACCGCCCAGCCATCATCCGGCAGGCGCTTCATCAGCACATCCGGTACCACCGCCATGGCCGGCGGCGCGTCGAAGCTGGCGCCCGGCTTCGGGTCCAGGCGCTTCAGCTCCGCGATCATGTCCGCCAGGTCTTCCGAATCGACCTCGCACACCTTCATCAGCCCACGCAGGTCGCGCCGCGCCAGCATGTCCAGATTGTCCAGCAGGCGGTCCATGCAGGGGTCGAGCCGGTTCAGCTCGGCCAGCTGCACCGCCAGGCATTCGCGCAGGTCGCGGCAGAACATGCCGACGGGATCGAGCCGCTGCAGCCGCGCCCGCACGCCCGCCACCTGCGCCACGTCGCAGCCCATGGCGTTGGCGATCTGCCAGTCCTCGATGGTCATGCGCCCGGCGGGATCGACCAGCGCCAGCATCTGCGCCGCGATCAGCCTTTCCTGCGCATTGCCGAAGGTCAGGCGGACCTGTTCGCCCAGATGCTCGCGCAGCGACTTCCGGCCATCGGCGAGATCCTCGATGTCGGACAGGCTGTCGTCGAAATCGGCGCGGCCACCACGGCCGCCTGATTCGGCGAAGCCGCCGCCAGGCCCGTCGCTGTCATAGACATTGCCGTAGTCGGCATCGAGCGGCGCCGCACTCTCCGCCGGCATCTCGCCGGAGGTGGCTGCGGCATGCGCATCGGTGGGCTCCGGCGCGGGCGCTTCGGGCGCGCGTTCATCGGCCCGCGTCGCGGGTTCCGGCCGGTCGTCGCGCTCCAGCAGCGGGTTGCGCTCCAGCTCCTCCTCGACGAAGGCGGTGACTTCCACGTTGCTGGATTGCAGCAGCTTGATGGCCTGCCGCAATTGCGGCGTCATCACCAGGGACTGCGACTGCCGCAGGTCGAGGCGTGGTCCGAGCGCCACGATCCTCAGCCCCCAACCCGGCGATGCGCGGCCCTGATCATCCGGCCAGTCTAGAGCGAGAATCTTTCGCCGAGATAGACACGCCGCACACCCTCATGCGCGACGATGTCGCGCGGGTTGCCCTCCATCAGCACCTGGCCGTCGTGCAGGATGTAGGCGCGGTCGATGATCTCCAGCGTCTCACGCACATTGTGGTCGGTGATCAGCACGCCGAGGCCGCGATCCTTCAGGTGCTTCACCAAATCGCGGATCTCTCCCACCGCGATCGGGTCGATGCCGGCCAGCGGCTCGTCCAGCAGGATGTAGCTGGGCTGGGTGGCCAGCGCGCGGGCGATCTCGCAACGCCGGCGTTCGCCGCCCGAAAGGGCCAGTGCGGGCGCGCGGCGCAGATGCGCGATGCCGAACTCGGCCAGCAGGCTGTCCAGCATCTGCTCCCGCCGGTCGCGCACCGGCTCCACCACCTCCAGCGCCGCGCGGATATTGTCCTCCACTGACAGGCCGCGGAAGATCGAGGCCTCCTGCGGCAGGTAGCCGAGGCCGAGGCGGGCGCGGCGGTACATCGGCAGGTAGGTCACGTCGTGGCCGTCCATGGTGACGGTGCCCTCATCGGGCTGCACCAGGCCGGTGATCATGTAGAAGGTGGTGGTCTTGCCGGCGCCATTCGGGCCGAGCAGCCCCACCGCCTCGCCACGCCGCAGGTTCAGCGAGACGTTCCGCACCACCGGACGCTTCTTGTAGCGCTTGCCGAGGCCGGTCGCGACCAGCCCGGCATTCTGCGCGGCCAGCCGGATCGGCGGCTGGCGCGGGTCGCCGGTGCCGCTCATGGTGTCGCGCCCTGGCGAGCTCATGGTGTCGCGCCCTGGCGAGCTCATGGTGTCGCGCCCTGGCGCGCTCATGGTGTTGCGCTCGGGCGCCGTGCCGGCGGCGGGGCGGGGGTGCGCGGCGCGGGCCGCTGGGCCGGGGGCACCGTGGCCTGGCCCGGCTGCTGCTGCCCCGGCACCACCAGCCCCTGCACGCGCGTGCCGGGGGCGGAGATCAGCCGGGACACGCCGGTTCGCAGATTCACGATGGCTTCCTGGCCGTTCAACTGGTTCTCCCCACGGGTGATGCGGACGCCGCCGACCAGCCGCGCGAGGCCGGTCTGCGGGCTGTACATGCCACGTTCGCCACGCACGACTTCCTCGGCGGAGCGGATCTCGACGCCGCCATAGGCTTCGACGCGTTCGATGCGGCTGCTTTCATTCGCAGCCGGCAGGCCGGCCACCGGCGGCGATGCGGGGCGTGCGGGTGCCGGTGCGGGTGCGGCCGTGGGCGCGCCTTCCGCCGGCGCGTCGAGGAAATAGGCGACAAGCGTATCGGCGGCGATCTGCCTGCCATCCGAACTGACCACGACGGCGCCACCCCGGGCCACCGCCATGCGGCGCTGCGGCCAGTATTCCAGGCTGTCGCGCGCGGTGATGCGCTGGTCCGGCGTGGTCAGCGACAGACCGCGGCCGGACAGCACCATCACCGCCTGGTCCATGTCATAGACCGCACGCTCACCTTCCGCGCGTTCGGTGGTGGAGGTGACGCGGACACTGCCCTCAGCCTCCAGCCGCCAGATCTCGCCGCCGGATAGCGGGCTGCCGCCGGGCTCGGGCGCCGGGGCGTTGGCGCCGCCGCGCGGGCGATAGCGTGCGATCAGCCGGTCCGCATCCACCGTCACGCCGTCCCGCACCGCGCGCGCCTGGCCGCGGGCGATCACCACCTGTTCCTGCTGGCGCCACTCGATGCCGTCATTGGCGGTGATTTCCACCGGCCCGCCCTGGTTCAGGTCCAGGTTCTGCGCCTGTACAGGAAGCGCCAGCAGCAGTGCCGCGAGGGCAAGACCGGTGCGCCTCATCGTCCGCCCTCCAGCACCGCGCGGGCGCGGCCGGTGAACACCACCACCTGGCCACGGTCGAACAGCCGGAAGCCTTCCGCCGTCAGATTGCCGAAGGGGCCCTGCGCCGCCACCGGCTCATCCCCCGTGGCGGCACCGGCGTTCAGGTCGATGGCTGCGCGCTGCGTCACGAACTGGGTGCCGTCATCATGGTGCACGGTGACCTGCCCGGCGAGGTCCAGCCGGTTGGTCGGGCGGTCGAAGCGGCCCTGTTGCGATTCGAGGTAGACCCAGGCGCTGTCGCCCAGCAGCAGGTCGGCCCGCGGTTCGTTCAGCACCACAACATCCTCGTTGCCGCCCTGCGTCGCGAGGCTGGCCGTGACCGTGTAGGGGCGGTTCTGCTCATCCACCCCCTGATACCGCGGATCAACGATTCGCAGCGCATCCGGTGCCGCCTGCAGAACGCGGCGAAAGGCGACGCGGCCACGATCCGCCGCGCTGTCCAGCTCCGGCCACAGCGCCACGGTGGCCAGCAGCGCCACCGCCGCCAGGGGCAGCAGCCGCTTGGCGACGCTGACCAGGATGCGCCGCCGCGCCAATTGCCCCGCGCTCGGCGCGCGGCGTTCCCGCGAGGGCGCCAGCATGCGGCGCGCCGGGGCACGAGCGGCAGTGCCGGACGTGGCCTGGGGCCTGACGGAAATGGGCGGCGGCAATCTCACCTGGTTTCTATGAGCCTCGCGGAGCGGAGGGTCAACGCGCAGAACAGGCGTCTCCTGCCCTGCGGACAAGAAACGTGCCACGGCGACCGCTCCTGCCCGCCGGATGTTAACGCGCTGGCCATTTCGTGCCGCCGGCGCGGTGCGCAGGCGGCGAATGGCCGGATCAATGCGCGAAGATGTCCGGGTCCTCATAGCCCAGCAGGTCCAACCGACCGCGCATGGGCAGGAAGTGGTAGCAGGCCTGGGCGATGTCCAGCCGCCCCTCGCGCTCCAGCAGCGCCTTCAGCCGCGCCCAGAGCGCATGCAGATGCAGCACGTCGGACGCCGCATAGGTCAGCTGCTCCGGCGTCAGCTCGGCCTGGCCCCAGTCGCTGGATTGCTGCTGCTTGGACAGGTCGACGCCCAGCAGGTCGCGGCACAGGTCCTTCAGGCCGTGACGGTCCGTGTAGGTGCGGACCAGCTTGGAGGCGATCTTGGTGCAGACCACGGGCGCCACCACCACGCCCAGCGCATTGTACAGCGCGGCGACGTCGAAGCGGGCAAAGTGGAAGATCTTCAGCACCGCCGGGTCGGCCAGCAGGCGCTTCAGGTTGGGGCAATCCGCGCCGCGGCCACCAAGCCGGTCGGGCAGGATCTGCACGCAATGCGCGGTTCCGTCGCCTGCGGAGAGCTGCACCAGGCAAAGCCGGTCGCGCCGCGGGTCGAGGCCCATTGTTTCGGTATCGATGGCGACGGAGGACCCGAAGTTCAGGTCGTCCGGCAAGTCATGCCGATGCAGTCGGATCACGGCGGCCTTCGTGAAAAGGGTGGAACCCACCGCCGTTGTGACCCCGATGGAGTGGTGCCCAGGAAAGGCAGCTTTTCGCAACAGCTACCGCCTTAAGCATCTGAAAAACCATGAGCGACGATTACAGAGGCGGAGCGAAAACTACCCAGGTTCGGATGCCATTGCACCAAGCCCGTGCCATTCTCTGGGCCCTAGTAAACCAGGGTGCCGGGCCAGGCAATGTAGTTGCGGCGGGCAGGGCTCGCCCATCCGCGTCGGCAGCACCCCGAAGCCCGCCGGCCTGCTGTTGGGCGAACCTTCGCATACGCCAGTTGAACCGAGGGCAGGGCTGACGGGTCTCTGCGATCGGAGCGAGTCGGGTGAGTGCCGCTTCATCGCCTTCCTCAACGCCGGCCCGCATCTTGCGGCGCGACGCGGCGCGTGCCGAACATAAGCCGACGGGGAGGCGTCATAGTCTCATGGGAAGAGGAGGGCTCCGGCCTTGCACGATCCTTGAAGCGCACAGAAGATGATCTGCTGCTATCCAACTTTACTTTAAATCGGGTGTGTGCGAAGAAGTAACTAAATCCGACAATCCAAGGCGAAAACCATGAACTTAGAGGCGCTCGAAGAATTCGGAGCTAGGATCAGCGCTGATGCAAAGGCGTTGGGGCCTATGGAAACGAAGGAATTTTCGGAGCGCCGAAAGAACTATCCTTTCTACGGCTACGCAGAGGTCGTAACCAAGTATGTGGCGCCTTTCGTTATGTTTTGCAATAACGACGAGGTGTTCGCCTACTGCGCAAACTGGAATGGAGCCTTCGACTACGAGGAACATACACTTCGCGCTTGGTCATTGTTGTGCAAAGAATCCTCGGCCATCCTTGATATTGGGGCCCATGTTGGGTTGTTTTCGCTGGTTGCGGCGCTGTCTAATCCAAAAGCGGAAATTGATGCTTTCGAAGCCATAGATCATATTTTTGCGCGTCTGTTCGTCAACGCCCAAGCGAACAGATTCTTCAAGGTGCGCCCTCACTTGGCCGCAGTTTCAGATGGTGAGGGCTGGATCGACATGAATATCCGGAGCGGTCCCCGGCTGATGTCCACCGGTGCGTCCGTTGTTGATCGCGGAAAATCTGTCGCCGTGAAGCGAATTAACAAAATTAGCATTGATAATTTTCTTCAGGGCCGGCCCGTCGACCTGATGAAAATTGACGTGGAAGAGCATGAATTTCATGTTATCCGCGGAGGGATTAAATCGATCAACATGCACAAGCCTACGATCTTAGCTGAAATTCTGACACCCGAGATCTTGGCCTCGGTAACGGGTCTTGTCACGCCGCTCGGGTATGATGCCTACTGGCTTTCGGAACATGACGGGAGTCTGTCCGACATCAAAGCCGATCGGCCATCGTCATCTCGTAACGTCTTGTTGCGTCATCCCTCAAGGGCTATCGGGGGCCTCAAGATTCCGAGTGCCAAGTCCACCTCACCCTGAATTTGGCGTAGCAGGACATTCTACGCGTAATGCTGCTAAGGGTGTTCTAGAGCTGGAATTTTCCTCGGCATACATCCAAGTTGGCGCCCCTCGTTCGCGCTGCCCATAGGCTCTGCTTGGTGCACGTCGTCCAGCACAAAGAGCAGGAGCGGCGACGGCTCAGTGAAAATTTCCTCACCTGACCTAGCATCGGACAACTATTAATTTCAATATGTGCGGTGCACATCTGCTTGCGCGGCTAGTGGCCTCCGTGGCGTCGCTAAACACGACGCGTGATTCGCCCCCCAGTCACGTGATACCGCGCTTCCTCAGTCTTGGTGGAGGAAATCCGTTTGATACACGAGCGCATGGACCAGCGACGTAAGAACCTGTTCCGGCGCTATGAACGATCAAGCGGCCCGGCAGTCTCGCTGTGCGATGGCACTGGCAACGCGCACTCGCTCATGGCGGACGCGCCGCAGCGCATATCACCAAGCTTACACCCGTCTCGGCAAACCTATGGTGGTGCCCAGGAAAGGACTCGAACCTTCACGACCTTGCGGTCACTGGCACCTGAAGCCAGCGCGTCTACCAATTCCGCCACCTGGGCAAGGGGCGTCTTCCGACGTGAGGCGGGATTTACGGGCGGCTCCGTTTTCCGTCAAGCGGGGTCGGATGGAATTCTTGCCGTGGCGTGACATTGCCTTGGCCCGGTCCACTACCTGGTCCGGTCCACTGCTTGGCCCGGGTCACTGCTTGGCGTTGTCTCTCCGCCCCCATATGGTCCGGCAGCGAATGGTCAGCTTCGGATGGAGTGCGGGTGATGCAGGTGGGGCGGGATCGCAGGGTTGCGACGGTGTTCGGTGGCGCCGGCTTCATCGGCCGCTACGTGGTGCAGCGGCTGGCGGCGCAGGGCTATGTGGTGCGTGTGGCGACGCGGAACCCCGCCGGCATGCGCTTCCTGACGACTCAGGGGCGGGTCGGGCAGATCGTGCCGCTGCAGGTCTCGGTCACCGATGCCGCGGCGCTGGCGCGGGCCGTCTCGGGCGCCGATGTCGTCATCAACCTGGTGGGCATCCTGCATGAGCGCCGCGCCGGCGATTTCGCGCGGGTGCAGGGCGAGGCGCCGGGCCTGATCGCCGAGGCCGCCGCCAGGGCTGGCGCGCGCCGCATGGTGCATGTCTCGGCCATCGGCGCCGACGCCAACAGCGAGAGCCTGTACGCGCGGAGCAAGGCGCAGGGTGAGGCGGCGGTGCTGGCGGCCTTCCCCACCGCGACGATCCTGCGTCCCTCGGTGGTGTTCGGGCCGGAGGACCAGTTCTTCAACCGCTTCGCCGGCATGTCGCAGATGCTGCCCTTCATGCCGGTGGTCTCCGGCAATTCACGCTTCCAGCCGGTCTATGTAGCCGATGTGGCGGATGCGGTGATGGCGGCGCTGGAACAGGACCAGGCACAGGGCACCACCTATGAGCTGGGCGGCCCGCGCGTGATGACGATGCGGGACGTGCTGCGCTTCATCCTGGACACCACCCGCCGGCGCCGCCGGCTGGTCGAGATGCCGATGGGGCTGATGCGCCTGCAGGCCAGCATCATGGAGAAGCTGCCGAACCCGGCGCTGACCCGCGACCAGCTTCTGCTGCTGGCGAAGGACAATGTGGCGGCGGAGGGCATGCCCGGCCTGGCCGCCCTCGGCATCGCCCCGAAATCCGTTGAGTCGGTGGTGCCGGCCTATCTGCGCCGGTTCCGTCCTGGCGGCGGGCGGCGCGACCTCGCGATGGCGTGAGGCCGGATCGGACCTTTTGAGTGCCTCCTGCGCCGGCGCGGTTAAGAATGTCGGGGGCGGGAGAAGAAAATATGACAGCTGAGCTGTCAGATCAGCGCAAAACGGACTCGCGTCCGTTTCGGCGCTGGTGTAGGAGGGCCTCCCCGCGCCGCCGCCGGATGGTTGCGCGCTGTCAGGAGCCTGCGCCGCCATGGCCGATCGGATGCTGCAATTCGTGCGCCTCGACCAGCACCAGCCGGACAAGCGCCCGGCCACGGCGCGCCGCGAGGATTTCGCCGAGATCTACCAGGAATTCGCGCCCCAGGCCGCGGCGGCGCAGTCCAGCCGATGCAGCCAGTGCGGCGTGCCGTTCTGCCAGGTGCATTGCCCGCTGAACAACAACATCCCGGACTGGTTGAAGCTGACCGCGGAAGGAAGGCTGGAGGAGGCCTATGAGGTCGCCGCCGCCACCAACACCTTCCCCGAGATCTGCGGCCGCATCTGCCCGCAGGACCGGCTGTGCGAAGGCAACTGCGTCATCGAGAAGGATTTTGGTAGTGTCACCATCGGATCGGTGGAGAAGTACATCACCGATACCGCATGGGAGAATGGCTGGGTCAAGGCGCCGAAGCCGCGGCGTGAACTGGCGCAGTCCGTCGGCATCATCGGCGCCGGCCCGGGCGGCCTGGCGGCTGCGGAGCGGCTGCGCATGCGCGGCTACCAGGTGCATGTCTATGACCGCTACGACCGCGTTGGCGGGCTGATGATCTACGGCATCCCCAACTTCAAGCTGGAGAAGGAGGTGGTGCTGCGGCGTTGGAAGCAGTTCGAGGAAGGCGGCATCCAATTCCACCTGAACGTCGCGGTCGGGCGCGACATCACGCTGGAGGAGCTGCGCGTGAAGCACGACGCCGTGCTGATCGCGACCGGCGTGTACAAGGCGCGCGACATGGCCGCCCCCGGCATCGGCCTGCCGGGCATCGTCCCGGCGCTGGATTACCTGACGGCTTCGAACCGCGCCGGGCTGGGTGAGAATGTGCCCGGCATGGCGAGCGGCACGATGAACGCCGCCGGCAAGCGCGTGGTCGTCATCGGTGGCGGCGACACGGCGATGGATTGCGTCCGCACCGCGGTGCGCCAGGGCGCCACCTCCGTCACCTGCCTCTATCGCCGCGACAAGGCGAATATGCCGGGCTCGATGCGGGAAGTGTACAACGCCGAGGAAGAAGGCGTGACCTTCGAATGGCTCGGCGCGCCGGAGGCCTTCCTGGGCGATGCCGCCGTCACCGCCGTGCGCGCGCACCGCATGCATCTCGGCCTGCCGGATGCGACGGGCCGCCAGCAGGTGCAGGCGATCCCGGGCAGCAGCTTCGACCTGCCGGCGGACCTCGTCATCATGGCGCTGGGCTTCGACCCGGAGGATTTGCCCAAGGCCTTCAATGAGCCGGCGCTGCCGGTGACGAAGTGGGGCACGCTGAAGGTTGACCACCGCACGATGATGACGGCGCTGCCGGGCGTCTTCGCGGCGGGTGACATCGTGCGCGGCGCGAGCCTCGTCGTCTGGGCGATCCGCGACGGGCGCGACGCGGCGGAGACCATGCACAGCTACATCGAGCAGAAGTCCGCGGCGCTCGCCGTGGCGGCGGAGTGACGACGATGGCGAACTACGTCGAGGATTATCAGTCCCAGCACGCGCTGCTGTCTTCCGAAGCGCAGATCGACCTGACGGAACACGATGCCTGCGGCGTCGGCCTGGTGGCGTCCCTGGATGGCCAGGCGCATCGCAAGGTGGTGCAGGCCGGCATCGATGCGCTGAAGGCGGTGTGGCATCGCGGCGCGGTGGATGCGGATGGCAAGACCGGCGACGGCGCCGGCATCCATATCGAGATCCCGCAGGATTTCTTCGCGGAAGTCGTGGAGCGCGGCGGCGACCGGCTGCGGCCGGGCCGCATCGCGGTCGGCATGGTGTTCCTGCCGAAGACCGATCTGAGCGCGCAGGAGCGCTGCCGGCAGATCGTGGAATCGGAGATCCTCGCCGCCGGCTACAACATCTACTCCTGGCGCCAGGTGCCGATCGACGTGTCCTGCATCGGCGAGAAGGCCAATGCGACGCGGCCGGAGATCGAGCAGATCCTGCTGTGGAACCCGCGCGGCGTGGATGAGGATCTGTACGAGCGGGACATGTATGTGATCCGCCGCAAGATCGAGAAGCAGGCGATCGCGGCGCAGATTCCGGAACTGTACCTGTGTTCCCTGTCCTGCCGGTCCATCGTCTACAAGGGCATGTTCCTGGCCGAGAGCCTGACGGAATTCTACCCCGACCTGCTGGATGCGCGCTTCGTCAGCCGCTTCGCGATCTACCACCAGCGTTATTCCACCAACACCTTCCCCACCTGGCGCCTGGCACAGCCCTTCCGCATGCTGGCGCATAACGGCGAGATCAACACCGTCCACGGCAACATCAACTGGATGAAGTCGCATGAGACGCGGCTGGCGCATCCCTTGCTCGATGCCCACATGGACGACATCAAGCCGATCGTGCAGGCGGGCGGGTCCGACACCGCGACGCTGGACAATGTGTTCGAGCTGCTGGTGCGCGGCGGCCGCGACGCGCCGATGGCGAAGTCGATGCTGATCCCGGAAAGCCTGGGCAGCAACGCCACCATGCCGGAGGCGCATCGCGAGATGTTCCTCTACTGCAATGCGGTGATGGAGCCCTGGGACGGCCCGGCGGCGATCGCGGCGACGGACGGCAAGTGGGTGATCGGCGGGCTGGACCGCAACGGGCTGCGGCCGATGCGCTACAGCATCACCACGGACAACATCCTGGTCATCGGCTCCGAGACCGGCATGGTGAAGATCGCCGAGGATCGCGTGGTGGCAAAGGGCCGTGTCGGCCCCGGCCAATGCGTCGGCGTCGATCTCGCCACTGGCCGCTTCTATGGCGACACGGAGCTGAAGGATGCGCTATCCTCCCGCAAGCCGTTCGGTGACTGGACCAGCCGCACCACGCGCATCGACGGCATCGTCAAGGCCGGCGCGGATGAGCATGCGGAGCTGACCGGGGAAGCGCTGCGCCGCCGCCAGCTCGCCATGGGCTATACGCTGGAGGAACTGGAGACGATCCTGCACCCGATGGTGGAGGAAGCGGCGGAGGCGATCGGCAGCATGGGCGACGACACGCCCATCGCCGTGCTCTCCACCCAGTATCGCGGCCTGCACCATTATTTCCGTCAGTCCTTCAGCCAGGTCACCAACCCGCCGATCGACAGCCTGCGCGAGACGCGGGTGATGTCGCTGAAGACGCGCCTCGGCAATCTGGGCAATATCCTCGATGAGGACCCGACCCAGTGCGACATGCTGATGCTGGACAGCCCCGTTCTGTCCAACGCGGAATTCGCCGCCATGCGCGCCTATATGGGCGACACCGCCTGCGTGGTGGACTGCACCTTCGCGGTTGCCGAGGGCGAGGCCGGCTTGCGCCACGCCATCGAGCGCATCCGGCGCGAGGCCGAGGAAGGTGTGCGCAGCGGCTGCGCGCATGTGATCCTGACCGATGAGGGGCAGGGGCCGGATCGCGCCGCCATACCGATGATCCTGGCGGTCGGCGGCGTGCACACGCATCTGGTTAAGAACTCGCTGCGGACCTTCACCAGCCTGAACCTGCGCTGCGCCGAATCCATCGATGTGCACTACATCGCCGTGCTGATCGGCGCGGGTGCCACCACGGTGAACGCCTACCTCGCGCAGGAAAGCATCGCGGACCGGCACCGCCGCGGGTTGTTCGGCGAGCTGTCGCTGAAGGATTGCGTGGCACGCTACAAGAAGGCGGTCGACAAGGGGCTGCTGAAGGTGATGTCCAAGATGGGCATCTCCGTCATCTCCTCCTACCGCGGCGGCATGAATTTCGAGGCGATCGGGCTGTCCCGGGCCCTGGTCGCGGAGTTCTTCCCCGGCATCGCCAGCCGCATCTCCGGCATCGGCCTGTCCGGCATCGCCCGGCGCGTGCTGGCGCTGCATGCGAAGGCCTGGGATGCGGATGTGGTGACGCTGCCGGTCGGCGGTCTGTATAAGCTGCGCAAGCGGGGCGAGAACCATGCCTTCGACGGCAGCCTGATCCACACGCTGCAGAAGGCTGTGGAGACGGACAGCTACCAGACTTTCAAGCGGTATTCGGAAGGCGTGCGCAAGCTGCCGCCGGTGGCGCTGCGCGACCTGCTGGATTTCCGCGCCGAGGGCCGGGTGCCGGTCTCGCTCGAGGAAGTCGAAAGCATCACGGAAATCCGCAAACGCCTGGTGGCGCCAGGCATCTCGCTCGGCGCGCTGAGCCCCGAGGCGCATGAGACGCTGTCCATCGCCATGAATCGCATCGGCGCCCGCAGCGACAGCGGCGAGGGCGGCGAGGATCCGGCGCGCGCGCGGCCGCGGCGCAATGGCGACAATGCGAATTCCGCCATCAAGCAGATCGCTTCGGGCCGCTTCGGCGTTACCGCCGAATACCTGAACAACTGCAAGGAAATCGAGATCAAGGTCGCCCAGGGCGCCAAGCCCGGCGAGGGCGGGCAGCTGCCCGGCTTCAAGGTGACGGAACTCATCGCCAAGCTGCGGCATTCCACGCCGGGCGTCATGCTGATCAGCCCGCCGCCGCACCACGACATCTACTCCATCGAAGACTTGGCGCAGCTCATCTACGACCTGAAGCAGATCAACCCGGAAGCCACCGTCTGCGTGAAGCTGGTGGCGCGCAGCGGCATCGGCACCATCGCCGCTGGGGTGGCGAAGGCGAAGGCGGATGCGATCCTGGTCTCCGGCCATTCCGGCGGCACGGGTGCGTCCCCCGTGTCGTCCATCAAGCATGCCGGCCTGCCCTGGGAGATGGGGCTGACCGAGACGCATCAGGTGTTGATGCTCAACCGCCTGCGCCATCGCGTGAAGCTGCGCACCGATGGTGGCCTCAAGACGGGCCGCGACGTGGTGATCGCCGCCATGCTGGGCGCCGAGGAATTCGGCATCGGCACGGCCAGCCTCGTCGCCATGGGCTGCATCATGGTGCGCCAGTGCCATAGCAACACGTGCCCGGTCGGCGTCTGCACCCAGGACGATGCGCTGCGGCAGAAGTTTGCCGGCACGCCGGAGAAGGTCATCAACCTGTTCAGCTTCGTGGCGGAGGAGGTGCGGGAAATTCTCGCCGGCCTCGGCTTCCGCCGCCTGACGGAGGTGATCGGCCGCACCGACCTGCTGCGTCAGGTCAGCCGCGGCGCGGAGGATCTGGACGACCTCGACCTGAACCCGCTTCTGGTGAAGGCCGATGCCGGCGCGCATGCCGCCTATTGCACGCTGGAGGGCCGCAACGAGGTGCCGGAGACGCTGGATGCGGACATGATCCGCGATGCGGCGGCGCTGTTCGAACGCGGCGAGAAGATGCAGCTCGCCTACAACATCCGCAACACGCACCGCGCCATCGGCACCAAGATCAGCAGCAAGATCGTCCGCCGCTTCGGCATGGAGGGGCTGCAGCGCGGCCATCTCTCCGTCCGCCTGCGCGGCTCCGCCGGCCAGTCGCTGGGTGCCTTCGCGGTGCGCGGGCTGAAGCTGGAAGTCTTCGGCGATGCCAATGACTATGTCGGCAAGGGCCTGTCCGGCGGCACCATCGTGGTGCGGCCGGCGCCGTCCTCCACGCTGGTGTGGAAGGACAATACCATCATCGGCAATACCTGCCTCTATGGCGCGACCAGCGGCGCGCTGTTCGCGGCAGGGCAGGCGGGTGAACGCTTCGCGGTGCGCAATTCCGGCGCGCTGGCGGTGGTGGAAGGCGTCGGCGCCAATGGCTGCGAATACATGACGGGCGGCACCGTCGTGATCCTCGGCCCGGTCGGTGACAATTTCGGCGCCGGCTTCACCGGCGGCATGGCCTTCATCTACGACGCGGATGGCAGCTTCGAGCAGCGGGTGAATCCGGAATCGCTGCGCTGGTGCCGCGTTGGCGGCTCGGCCCATTGGGATGCGGCGCTGCGCGAACACATCGCCCGTCATGTGGAGGAGACGAACAGCCCCTTCGCCGCGCGCCTGCTGAACGACTGGGCGACGGAGCGGCTGAACTTCTGGCATGTCGTGCCGAAGGACTATGCCCGCTACCTGCCGCAGCCGATGGAAGACGCGCTGGCCGTCGCCGCCGAGTGATCGGCGCCGCCACGCGGCGCGGGCTGCTGGCGCTTGCCATTCCCGGCTGTGCCACGGCGCAGCCGGGGATGGTGACGCCGCCCGCCGCGCCGGGTGGCGGCCTGCATGCCCGCGCCGCCGCCAAGGGCCTGGCCTTCGGCGCCGCCACCAGCACCCGGCAGATGGCGGAGCCGGATCTGATGGCCGCCTTCCTCGCCGATTGCGGGCTACTGGTCGCCGAATACGAGATGAAATGGGCGGAGCTGGAGCCGCAGCCCGGCAATCGCCGCACCCGCCGTGCCGACCAGCTTTTCGATTTCGCGCGCCGCAACGGCATGGCCGTGCGCGGCCACACGCTGCTGTGGCATGAGAGCGAGCCGCGCTGGCTGTCGGACCTCTCTGCCCGCGGCACCGCCGCCGCCATGGCGCAGCATGTGGATGCCACCGTGCTGTGCTGGCGGGGCCAGGTCACCACCTGGGACGTGGTGAATGAGGCAGTGGCGCCGGAGGATGGCCGCCCGGATTTCCTGCGCCGCACCTGGCTGTTGAACCGGATCGGCCCGGACTACCTGCCGCAGGCCTTCCATATCGCCCGCGCGGCCGACCCCAATGCACGCCTCGCCTACAATGATTTCGGCTGCGAGCACGCCACCGCCTGGTCGCGCCGCCGCCGGCTTGGCGTGCTCGGCCTGCTGCGCGGGCTGCGCCAGGCTGGCGCGCCGGTGCAGGTTCTGGGCATGCAGGCGCATCTGCAGGCGGGGCAGCCCTTCGAGGCCTCCGAATGGCGCGCCTTCCTGGCGGATGTCGCGGCGCTGGGCTTGACCATCGAGGTGACGGAGCTGGATGTGAATTGCCGCGCCCTGCCGGCCGCCGCCGGCCCGCGCGATGCCGCCGCGGCGGATCTGGTGCGGCGCTTCCTGGATGCGACGCTGGAGGAACCGGCGGTGCGCGCCGTGGTCACCTGGGGGCTGACGGATCGCCATTCCTGGATCCGCGAAGGCCGCCTGCCGGAACACCGCCGCCGCGACACGGCCAGGGCCCGCCCGCTGCCCTATGACGACGCGATGCGCCGCAAACCCATCTGGGCCGCCATCGCCGCCGCGCTGGATGCGGCGCCGCCGCGGGGCTAGCGGGTCATCGACCCGCGGCTGCGGGTTGGCCGCCGGGGCGCCGCGTGCAATATTCCCGCCGTCTCAAATATCGGCACGCATGCGGATCCTTTTTCACCTTCCCCTGTCCCCCTTCGCCCGTAAGGTCCGCCTTGCCCTGGCCGAGAAGCGCCTGCCCTTCGATCTGAGGATCGAGCGGGTGTGGGAGCGGCGCGAGGAATTCCTCGCGGTGAATCCGGCCGGCACCGTGCCGGTGCTGCAGGAGTCGAACGGCCTGTCGATCGCCGATTCCTATGCGATCTGCGAATATCTGGACGAGGCCTATCCGGACATGCCGCTGCTCGGCCGCACGCTGGGCGAAAGGGCGGAGATGCGGCGGCTGGTCGCCTGGTTCGACCATAAATTCTACGCCGAGGTCACCCGCAACCTGGTGTTCGAGAAGCAGATGAAGCGGCTGCTCGGCCGCGGCAACCCGGATGCCACGGCGATCCGCGCCGGCTATGCGAACCTGAAGCCGCATCTGGAATACATCGGCTGGCTGGCGGAGACGCGGGCCTGGCTCGGCGGGCCTCAGATCGGGCTGGCGGACCTGGCGGCGGCGGCGCAGCTTTCGACGCTGGACTATATCGGCGACGTGGATTGGTCGATCTGCGACGCGGCGAAGGATTGGTATGCGCGGGTAAAATCCCGCCCGAGCTTCCGCGCGCTGCTGGGCGACCGCGTCACCGGCGTGGTGCCGCCGCCGCACTACGACGATCTGGATTTCTAGGCACCCTCGGCCGGGTCATACATCACCCCCGCCGCCGCAAAGCCGCCATCCACGTTCAGGATGTGCCCGGCCAGGAAGGCGGCGTCCGGGCCGCACAGGAAGGCCACCGCGCCGGCAATATCCTCCGGCGTCGCGTAGCGCTTGATCGCCATGCGGTCGAGGAAGGCGGCGCGCTGGCGTGGGCCATGCGCGGTGCGCGCGATCTGCGTCGGCCCCGGCGCCACGCCGTTCACCAGGATGCCGAGCGGCGCGAGCTCCACCGCCAGCACCTTGGTCAGCGTCTCGATCCCGCCCTTGCTGGCGCCATAGGCCGCGCGCCCGGTGCCGCCGAACTGGCCGGAGACGGAGGAGACGGTGACGATCCGCCCGCCGCTATCCGGCCCGCGCGCCATCGCCCGCCCGGCCGCCTGGGCGGAGACGAAGCAGCCGGTCAGGTTGGTCCGCACCACCTTCTCGAAGGCCGCCAACTCCAGCTCCAGCACCGGCACGCGGTCGGTGATGCCGGCGTTGCAGATGGCGATCCGCAGCCGGCCGAAGCGTGCCTCCGCCGCAGCCACGGCCGCCGCGGCATCCGCCGGCTCCGCCGCATCCATCCGCTGCGCCAGGGCCTGCCCGCCGGCCGCGACGATCCCGGCCGCCACCTGCTCGGCCGCCGCCAGATTGATGTCGGCGACCAGCACCGCGGCCCCGTCCCGCGCCAGGCGCTGCGCGATGCCCGCGCCGATGCCGGACCCGCCGCCGGTGACCAGTGCGACCTGCCCAGCCAGCGTCATGCCGCGTCCTCGATGGCGATGACGCGCGCCGGCGCGCCATCCGAATCCGGCACCTTCACCGGCAGGCCGATCACCTGGTTTCGCTTCTGCTCCAGCGCGCCCATGTTGCAGAGGTATTCGAACATGATCACGCCGCGCGCCAGCAGGTGGTAATGCGTGACGTGCTCCGGCAGCGGCGGCCGCTTCTCCCCGGTCAGGAAGAAGCGGATGCAATGGTCCTGCGGGAAATCGAAGCCAACCGCCTTGATGCCGCGCTCGCGCAGCCAGATGGAGCCTTCCGCCGTCATCCAGGGCGCGTTGAGCCAGAACTCCGGCGTGTCGATGCTGGCGCGCTCATCCCAGCGCGTGCGGATCAGCGCGAAGTCGCCAGGCTGCAGATGCGCCCCGGCGGCTTCCAGCCGCGCTGCCTCAATCGGCGTATTGGCCGGCACGTCGGAAACATCGAGCACCGCGCCGGGCCCCACCGTCATCTCCAGCGTGATGGCATCCGTGGTGAAGCCCTTCGGGTCTACATGGCGCGGGCTGTCCATATGGGTGAAGGCGTGCAGGTTCCAGCCGGCCCAGGTCGCCTGGCCGGCGCCGGTATCGTGGCTTTTTGCCAGGCGCCGATCGACCTCCCAGCGGAAATGGCCGGTCTTCACCGGGGTGGACAGGTCGATCAGGCGCTGCATCGTCTGGCTCCTTCAGGCATCGCGCCAGGGCTGCTGCTGCCAGAGCTGGCGCAGCGAGGCTGCCTCGCGGAAGACGATGGCGCGGGTTTCCTCCGCGCTGCGGTATTGCAGCGGGATGTACAGGCGCTGCGCCTCCGCGATCCAGGCCGGGTCGCGCATTGTCGCCGCGATGGTCTGCTCCAGCCGCCGGCGGATTGAATCCGGCGTCGCGGCGGGCACCACCAGGCTGCGGACCACGCCGGTATCCAGCGCATAGCCGGCCTCGCGGAAGGTCGGCACATTCGGGGTCATGCCGAAGCGCCGCGGCCCGGCGGAGGCCAGCGGCCGGATCTGGCCTTCCTGGATCAGCGCCACGCTCTCCCCCATATTCATCGAGGCGACCTGGATGTGGCCGGCGAGCAACGCGGTCACGGTCGGCGCCTGGCCGGCATAGGGGATGTGGTTCAGGCGGATATCCGCGGCGCGGGCCAGGCCGATCATCAGCAGGTGGTCGTCGGAGCCGATGCCCGCGGTGCCGACCGCAACGGCGCCGGGATTGGCCTTCGCATGCGCCACCAGATCCGCGACGCTGCGCAGCGGGCTGTTGGCCGCCACATGCAGCCCGCCCGGATCCTCCACGATGGTGCCGAGGAAGGCGAAATCCTCCAGCTTGTAGCGGGGCTGGCGCTCGATGGTGATGGTCTGCAGGCTGGGGGTGATGACGGTGCCCAGCGTCAGCCCATCCGGCGCGGCGCTGGCCATGGCGGTGTAGCCGATCTCCCCGCCCGCGCCGCCGCGATTGACGATGACGAAGCGCGAGCCGGGCAGGTGGCGCTGGAAATGCGCGGTGATGGCGCGCAGGTTGATGTCCGTGCCGCCGCCGGGCGGGAAGGGCACGATGATTTGGATCGGCCGATCCCCGGGCCAGCCATCCTGCGCCCGAGCGAGGCGGGGCGCGGCCAACGCGCCCCCTGCCAGCGAGGCCCCAAGGCCGAGCAGCCTGCGTCGCGATGCCTTTATCACGGCTTTTTCCTTCCCTCATTGACCCCGGGTATTGGAACAAATCCCGGGTTGCGGGAAATCCTAGGCAGATGGGGCGGGGGCCGCAACCCGCGCGCGGGACCCTTTCCCGCCTGGGGCGCGGGACCCTTTCCCGCCTGGGGCGCGGGACCCTTTCCCGCCTGGGGCGCGGGACCCTTTCCCGCCTGGGGCGCGGGACCCTTTCCCGCCTGCGGCGCGGGACCCTTTCCCGCCTGCGGCGCGGGACCCTCTCCCGCCTGCGGCGGGGGACCCGGCGCCGATCCGTCCGGTCAGCGCCGCGCCGGCCCGGCCTCGTTCAGCGCCAGGTTCTGCGCCGCGAGGTCGGCCGTGGCCGAATTGGGGGACAGCGCGATGGCGTGTTCCCAATCCTCCCGCGCCCCGGCGGCGTCACCGCGCAGCTGGCGGATGATTCCGCGCTCCAGCCGTGCCTCGGCATTGGACGGATCGGCGGCAAGCGCCCGCTCGATATCGCGCGCGGCCAGTTCCACCTGGTCCTGGTGCCGGTAGGCGGCGGCGCGGAATACCAGCGCCTCTGCCCGTTCCGGGTCCAGCGCCAGGGCGCGGTCGAGATCCTCGATCGCCTCGTTGTAGCGGGACAGGCTGCCGAGCGTCACCGCGCGGTCGACCAGCAGGTCCACATCCTCCGGCGACAGGGTCAGCGCCAGGGTGGCTGCGCCATAGGCGCGGTTGGCGTCGCCGGCCATCAGCCAGGCCTGCGTTGCCTGGGCGTATACCGCGGCGCGCGCCGGGCCGCTGGCTGCGGATTGGGTGGCCAGCGTCTCCAGCCGCTGCGCCGCCGCGGCCGGCTCGCCGAGCGCCAGCAGCGCCAGCGCCTGGCACTGCCGCGCACCTTCTCCGCCGCCTTCGCGTCCCCAGGTCTCGGCAAAGCTGCGTGCGGCCTCCGGGTCGCTGCGCAGCAGCAGCAGGCAGCGCTCGAACTCCGGGCCATTGGCCAGGCGCGGCGGCTCCGGCGGCGTCGGCATTCTGTCCTCGGCCGTCTGGGCCGGCGTCGGCGTGAGGGCCACCCAGCCAACCGCCCCCAGCGCCGTAAACGCGGCGGCGGCAAAGGCGCCGAGAAGGACAGTGCGGGTCTGGCGTCGCATGGCCTGCGATCCTACGCATGGGCGCGGCAAGGCGCCAGTTGTCCGGTGGTGGAGAAGTGTTGGCAATGCGAATGGTGGTGGCGGGTCTTGGCTATTCCGGGGCGGCGATCGCGGCGGAAGCGGCTGCCGCCGGCTTCACGGTGACCGGCACGGCGCGCGAGCCCGGCGCCGCCGCGGCCGTATCGGTGGTGCGATTCGCCGAAGCCGGGCCGGCGATCGAGGCCGCGACGCATCTGGTCGTCACCGCCGGGCCGGAGGAAGCCGGCTGCCCGGTGCTGCTGGCGCATGCGGCGGCCATCGCCCGCGCCCCCGGGCTGCGCTGGATCGGCTACCTCTCCACCACCGGGGTCTATGGCGACCGCGGCGGGGCGGAGGTGGATGAGACGACGCCGCCCGCCCCCGGCCAGGCCCGCTCCGTCCATCGCCTGCGGGTGGAGGAGGCGTGGCGGGCTGCGGCGGCGGCGCGCGGCGCGGCGCTGGACCTGTTCCGCACGGGGGGCATCTATGGCCCCGGCCGTAGCGCGCTGGACGATGTGCGGCGCGGCACGGCGCGGCGCGTGGTGAAGCCCGGCCATGCCTTCAGCCGGATCCACCGGGACGACATCGCACTGGCCGTGGTCACCGCGGCGCGCCAGCAAAGCCACGGCGCGCGGGTGCTGCACCTGGTGGATGACGAGCCCGCGCCCAATGCGGATGTGGTGGCGGAAGCCGCGCGGTTGCTGGGCGTGGCGCCGCCGCCGGAGGTGCCCTTCGAACAGGCCAGCCAGGCCATGTCGCCGATGGCGTTGTCCTTCTGGGCGGAGAACCGCCGCGTCGCCAATGCCGCGACCAAGGCGGCGCTCGGCATCGCCTGGCGCTGCCCGACCTACCGGGAGGGGCTGGCGCGCATCATGGCGGGGGGCTGACCAGGCTTTCCAGCGTCTCCGCCAGCAGGCGCAGATCCTCCGGGCGGGACAGGCGGTGGTCGCCATCCTTGATCAGGTGCAGGCGGACATCGCCGCCCTCCAGCGCCTGCACCAGCCGCAGCGCGTGCTGCCAGGGCACGTCGGGGTCGGCCATGCCCTGCAGGATGCGGACCGGGCAGGGCAGGGCGAGCGGGCCGCCGAGCACGGATTGGGTGCGGCCCTCCTCGATCAGCGCGCGGGTGACCGGCGTCGGTTCGCCATACTGGCTCGGCAGGTGGATCACGCCATCCCGCATCAGCGCCTGCCGCTGCGCCTCCGAGAAGGACGGCCACATCAGCTCGGCGGTGAAGTCGGGGGCGGGGGCCAGGCCGATGAAGCCGGCCAGCCGCGCCGGGCGCTGGCGGGCCAGCAGCAGCCCGATCCAGCCGCCCATGGAGGAGCCGACCAGGATCTGGGGCCCCTCCGTCAGCGCATCGAACAGCGCCAGCGCATCGGCGGCCCATTGGCCGATGGTGCCATCCTCGAAGCGCCCGGCCGATTCGCCGTGGCCCGAATAGTCCAGCCGCAGGAAGGCGCGCCCCGTCGCGGCGCAATGCTCGCGCAGCGCCAGCGCCTTGGAGCCCTGCATGTCGCTGCGGAAGCCGGGCAGGAACACCACGCCGGGGCCACGGCCCGGCAGCCGCGCCCAGGCCAGGCGGCCATCCAGCCGGCCGGTCTCCTCCCTCATGCGGGGACGCCGCGCTGCGCCAGGTTCGTCATCAGCGCGCCAATGCCAAAACTCCAGGGCGGGCAGGAATCGGTGCGGTCCACCTCATTCTCCAGCGCGCCCAGGCGCGGGGTGGCGATGCGGACCACATCGCCCGGGTGATGCGTGAAGCCCATCCCCGGCGCGCCGCGATCCTTGGAGGGCGAGAAGGGCGTGCCGAGGAACAGCACCGCGCCATCCGGATATTGGTGATGCGCACCGATCATCTGGCCCACCACCTCCGTCGGGTCGCGGGAGATGGCGCCGATGCGGCCGCTATCCTGCAGCGCGAAGCCGTCCCGGCCGGTGATGGTCAGGGTCAGCTCCGCCTGGCGCACATCCTCCAGCGTGAAGCCCTCATCGAACAGCCGCACAAGCGGGCCGAGGGCGCAGGCGGCGTTGTTGTCCTTGGCGCGGCCGAGCAGCAGGGCGCTGCGGCCCTCCACGTCGCGCAGGTTCACGTCATTGCCCAGCGTCGCGCCGACGATTTTCCCGCGCGCATTCACCACCATCACGGCCTCCGGCTCCGGGTTCGACCATTGGCTGGAGGGGTGGACGCCGACCTTGGCGCCGGTGCCGACGGCGGACAGCACGGGGCCCTTGGTGAAGATCTCCGCATCCGGGCCGATGCCGACCTCCAGGTACTGGCTCCACCAGCCCTTGGCGACCAGCGCCGCCTTCACCCGCGCGGCTTCCGCGCTGCCGGGCACCAGGTTCGCCAGGTCGTCGCCGATCATGCCGCGCACCTCGGCGCGGATCGCCTCCGCCTGGCTGGCATCGCCGCGGCAGCGTTCCTCGATCACGCGCTCCAGCATGGAGCGCACATAGGTCACGCCGGCGGCCTTGATGACCTGCAGGTCGATCGGCGCCAGCAGCCAGGGCCGCGCCGGGTCGCGCGCCGCGTGGTGCGCATTGGCCAGCGCCGCCGGCAGGTCGAGCGCAGCCTGCACGCCGCGCGCGGTGATGGCGGCGATGGGGTCCTCGCTGTTCAGCCAGGCGCTGGCGGTGCCGAAGGCGGGCGTCATGTCGAAGGCCGCGCCCTGGCGCAGCGCGAAGACGGAGGGTCCGTCCGGCGTCATCAGGCGCAGCGCGAAATGGCCGGAGTCCAAATCCTGGGGCAGATGGGCCTGGGGCAGGCCGGCGGTCGGCTCGGTCTGGGTCATGGCGGGCCGTGTTTCCCTTCTTGGCGTCCGCGGCACAGTAGGGCCAAGGCGCGGGTTCCGTGAACTCCCGCCGGGGCGGGCAGATGGACGTGCCACGGCGGCGGGGCTAGGAACGTCGCGCCATGATAATGCCCCCCGCCGTGCTCCAGGTGCTGCCCGCTCTGGCCTCGGGCGGGGTGGAGCGCGGCACCATCGAGATCGCCGAGGCGATCCGCGATGCCGGCTTTCGGCCGCTGGTGGCCTCGGCCGGGGGTGCGCTGGTGGCGGATCTGGAACGGCTGGGCGTGCGCCATGTGGCGCTGCCGCTGGCCACCAAATCGCCGGTCGGCATCTGGCGCAACGCGGCGGCGCTGACGGCGCTGGCGCGGGCGGAGGGCGTGCGGATCATCCACGCCCGGTCGCGCGCCCCGGCCTGGTCGGCGCTGCTGGCGGCGCGACGCAGCGGGGCGGCCTTCGTCACCACCTATCACGGCGCCTACAATGAAGGCCTGCCGGGCAAGCGGCTGTACAATTCCGTCATGGCGCGTGGCGACCGGGTGATCGCGATCAGCCGCTTCATCGCGGACCTGGTGCAGGCGCGGCACGGCGTGCCGGCCGAGCGCATCCGCCTGATCCCGCGCGGCGTCGATCCGCGGCGCTTCGACCCGGCGCTGGTGGATGCGGCGGCGATCGCGGCCCAGCGCGCCGCATGGGGCGCAGAGCCTGGCGATGCGGTGCTGCTGCTGCCGGCGCGGCTGACGCGCTGGAAGGGCCAGGCGGTGCTGCTGCGCGCCTTGCCGCTGCTACCTGCCAATACCCGCGTGGTGCTGGCCGGCGGCGGGCGTGACGGCTATCTGCGCGAATTGCAGGCGCTGGCCGCGCAGCTCGGCGTGGCCGGGCGGCTGCGCATCCTCGGCCATGTGCCGGAACTGGCGCTGGCACTCGCCGCCGCCGATGTGGTGGTGCATGCCAGCACGGATGCCGAGGCCTTCGGCCGCACCGTCATCGAGGCCCAGGCCATGGCGCGGCCCGTGATCGCCGCCGATCTCGGCGGGCCGCGGGAGACGGTGGACCACGGCGTCATCGGCTGGCGCGTGACGCCGGGCGACCCGGCGGCGCTGGCGGCGCTGCTGGCGCAGGTGCTGGCGATGCCGGCGGAAGCGCGGCAGGCGGTGGGGGATGCGGCGCGGCAGGCCGTGCTGGCACGCTACAGCACCGCCGCGATGCAGGCGGCGACGCTGGCCGTCTATCGGGAGTTCCTGGCATGACCGTGCCCGCCATCCTGGTGATCCGGCTCGGCGCGCTGGGCGATTTCGTGCAGTCCTTCGGGCCCTTTGCCGCGATCCGCGCGCACCACCCCGGCGCGCGCATCGTGCTGCTGACAACGCCCCCCTTCGCCGATCTCGCCCGCCGCAGCCCCTGGTTCGACGAGGTCTGGTCCGAGGGCCGCCCGGCTTGGCACGACCCGCGCGCCGTGCTCGGCCTGCGCCGGCGGCTGCGCCAGGCGCGGTTCGGGCGGGTGTATGATCTGCAGACCTCCGGCCGGTCCTCCCGCTACCGTTGGCTGGTCGGGCTGGGGGTGGAGTGGTCCGGCGTGGCGCGCGGCGCCTCCCACCCGCATGACAATCCGGACCGCGATTCGCTGCACACCATCGAGCGTCAGCGCGAACAGCTCGAACGCGCGGGGATCACGCATTTTCCGCCGCCGGCGCTGGATTGGCTCTCGGCCGACCTGGGCGGCTTCGGCCTGCCGCCGGATTTCGCCCTGCTCGTGCCGGGGGCATCGCCGCAGCGGCCCGGCAAGCGCTGGCCGGAAGCGCGCTTCGCCGCCTTCGCGGCCACCAGCCGGGTTCCCTGCGTGGTGCTGGGCGGCCCGGCGGAGGCAGCGCTGGCCGAGCGCATCACCGCCGCCGCGCCCGGCGCCATCAACCTGGCCGGTCGCACCGGCTTCGCGGAAATTGCGGCACTGGCCCGTCAGGCCCGTTTCGCGCTGGGCAACGACACCGGCCCGACGCATCTGATCGCCGCTGCCGGCTGCCCGACGCTGGCACTGTTCGGCGGCGACAGCGACCCGGCGCTGTGCGCCCCGCGCGGCCCGGCGGTGGCGGTGCTGCGGCATGTGCCGCTATCCGGCCTCGGGCTGGAGGCGGTGAATGCCGCGCTGGCCGGCATCCTGCCGCCGGACTGAGGCTACCCCAGGCCCGACTGGGTCCAGGCCCGCAGCGCCTCCGTCTCCGTCTCGCTCAGCTTCTCGCCAGCCGCGCGGGCGGTGTTGACCAGGGTGGCGAACAGCACGCGGGACAGGCGGGCGGCGCCTTCCGGCGTCGGCGGCTCATGCAGCTTGACGTAGCCGCGCATCAGCCAGCGCAGCAGAGCCGTGACTTCCCGCGCCGAGACATGCAGCCCCTCGGCGGCGGCGGCGCGGGCGATTTCGGGGGCGGCGGTGGCCGGCTCCAGCGGCAGGGTTGCGGCGATCGTCCGCAGCAGGAAGCCGAGCTCCGCCGGGGCGAAGGCCGGCAGGTCATGCGGCAGGCCCTTCGGATCGCGCGAGCCCCAGAGCAGGTCACGCAGCAATTGCGGTGCCTCCAGCAGCGCGACCTCGCTGACGGCGCCCGTCTCGGGCGGCGCCGCCTCGGCCTCGGGCGCCACCGCATCCGGGGATGCCGCGGTTTCGGCCAGCATCGGCTCGGGGAGCTCGGCCTCGCCGGCCTTCACACCCGGCCTTTCCTCACCCGGCTGTTCCTCACCCGGCTTGTCCGCATCGGGCTTTTCCGCACAGGACTTGTCCTCGCCCAGCTTCTCCTCGGGCGCCTTCTCCTCGGGCGCCTTGTCCTCGGCGGGGGAATCCTCGGGCGCGGTGCCGCGTTCCGCATCGAACACCCAGCGCCGCGCCGGCGGGCCGGAGAGCGACAGGCGGCGATCCTGCGCCTCCTCGATCAATGCGCCGAGCGATCCGGCGCCTGCATAATCGGTGTGCCGTAGCGCCGGGAAGGCGCGCGGCAGGGCCTGGCCGATATCGGTCAGGCGCAGCGCACCGGCGGGGCTGCGCGCCAGCGCCTCCCGCACCCATTCCAGGGCCTGGGTCCGCAGCGCCGGCAGATCCGCGCGGGAGGATTCGCCGCGCGGCAATTCGGCGCGCGCGGCAGGCGCGGCGGCAACTGCGGTGGCGGAAAACTGGGCGATGGGCAGGTTGCCCATGCCCTCATGCGCGAACTCATCCAGCCCCACCACCTGGTCGGCCGCCGCCAGATAGGCCGCCTTCGCCGTATCCTGCGCCAGGATGGTGATGCGCCGGTCATGCGCACGCAGCCGGGCGAGCGCCGGCAGGAAGTCGCTGTCGCCGGACAGCAGGACGAATTCCTCGAAGCGGGTGCGGTGGTCCAGCGCCTCCCGGATATCGAGCGCCATCTTCATGTCGGCGCTGTTCTTCAGCCAGGCGACGGGCGGGCAATCCACCACGTCGAAGCCGGCCTGCACGAAGGCGGCGCGGAATTCGGAGAAGTAGGTGCGGTTCCGCAGGTCCTTCGTGGCGCGGTAGCGCGCCACCGGGCGGCCCGGCTGGAAGTCCCAGTATCCGCCCGGATTCAGGTAGCAGCGGCGCACCAGCGTGCGGCGGATGGCCGGCTTGCCATCCTCCTCCCGCCCTTCCAGCCAGGCGAGCCAGGCATCGGGGCGTTCACCGAAGGCGTAGGCCGCGCGCTCATCCCAGCGGAGCAGAGCCATGAAGACATTGTCGAAATCGACATAGAGGGCGGCACGCGGCAACGGGTCTTGGTTGGTCATTCAGGCTTCCAGGCAGGAAAACGCGAAGGTCAAATCAGTGATAAGGCCCAGGCATGTCGCGCCACGCCTTGACGGCAGGGCAGCGGGCTGGCCATGGTCCGCGCCCTTTATGGCACAGCCCAGGAGCCTTGTATCACCATGCCCGCGATCACCCTGCCAGACGGTTCCGTCCGCGACTTTGTCGGGCCCGTCACCGGCACGACGGTCGCGGCCAGCATCGGCCCCGGCCTCGCCAAGGCCGCGCTCGCCATGCAGGTGGACGGCGTGCTGCGCGACCTGTCGGACGAGATCTCGGCCGATGCCAGCCTGCGCTTCATCACCCGCCGCGACCCGGAGGCGCTGGAGATGATCCGCCACGACACCGCCCATGTGCTGGCGGAGGCGGTGCAGGATCTGTTCCCCGGCACCCAGGTGACCATCGGCCCGGTGATCGAGAACGGCTTCTACTACGACTTCTTCCGCAACCAGCCCTTCAGCATCGAGGATTTTGCCGCGATCGAGGCGCGGATGCGGGAGATCGTGGCGCGCAATGCCCCGTTCCGCCGCAGCGTGGTGTCCCGCGCCGAGGCGACTTCCCTGTTCGAGAAGAAGGGCGAGGCCTTCAAGGTCGAGCTGATCCGCGACCTGCCGGATGGCGTGGACATCAGCCTGTACAGCCAGGGCGAGTGGATCGACCTCTGCCGCGGGCCGCATATGCGCGGGACCGGCGATGTCGGCACCGCCTTCAAGCTGATGAAGGTGGCCGGCGCCTATTGGCGCGGGAAGTCGGAAAATCCGGTGCTGTCGCGCATCTACGGCACCGCCTGGCGCGACCAGAAGGAGCTCGACGCCCATCTGCTGCAGATCGAGGAGGCGGAGAAGCGCGACCACCGCCGCATCGGCAAGGAAATGGGCCTGTTCCATCTGCAGGAGGAAGCGACCGGCAGCGTGTTCTGGCACCCGAAGGGCTGGAAGCTGTACCGCACGGTCGAAGACTACATGCGCCGCCGCCTGGACCAGGCCGACTACCAGGAGGTGAAGACCCCGCAGCTGGTGGATCGCCGCCTGTGGGAGGAATCCGGCCACTGGGAGAAATTCCGCCACGCCATGTTCCTCGCCAAGGTCGAGGACAAGGACGAGGCGGACCGCACCTATGCGCTGAAGCCGATGAACTGCCCCTGCCATGTGCAGATCTTCAACCAGGGCGTCCGCAGCTACCGCGAGCTGCCGCTGCGCATGGCCGAATTCGGTGCCTGCCACCGCTTCGAGCCGTCCGGCGCCCTGCACGGCATCATGCGCGTGCGCGCCTTCACCCAGGACGACGCGCATATCTTCTGCGAGGAGCACCAGATCGCGGATGAGACGGTGCATTTCGTGGCGCTGCTGTCGGGCATCTACCGCGACCTCGGCTTCACCGATTTCCGGGTGAAGTTCTCCGACCGGCCGGAAGTCCGCGCCGGCGACGACGCCACCTGGGACCGGGCGGAGGGCGCGCTGAAGGAAGCCTGCGCCGTGGCCGGGGTGGAGTACGAGCTGAACCCGGGGGAGGGCGCCTTCTACGGCCCGAAGCTGGAATTCGTGCTGCGGGACGCCATCGGCCGGGACTGGCAATGCGGCACGCTGCAGGTGGATTTCGTGCTGCCGGAACGGCTGGACGCGACCTATGCGGCGGAGGACGGAACCCGCAAGCGGCCGGTCATGCTGCACCGGGCGATCCTCGGCAGCTTCGAGCGGTTCCTCGGCATCCTGATTGAGCAGCATGCGGGGCGCTTCCCGCTTTGGCTGGCGCCGGTGCAGGTGGTGGTGGCGACCATCGTCTCCGACGCCGACGACTATGCCCGCCAGGCCGCCGCGGCGCTGGCCAAGGCCGGGCTGCGCGTGGAACTCGATCTGCGGAACGAGAAGATCAACCGCAAGGTGCCCGACCACATCGCCCAGCGCGTGCCGGTGCTGGCGGTGGTGGGGCGGCGGGAGGCGGAGGAAGGCATGCTGGTGCTGCGCCGCCTTCCCGGGCGGGAGCAGGAGAGCCTGCCGCTTTCGGAGGCAGTCGCCCGTCTTGTGTCGGAGGCCACGGCACCCGATCTTAGCCGGGACGCTGAGCCGGCTGTCTCCGCACTGGCGCAATAATGCCACATTTCGCGGCGGTGCGCGGGCGGAAGCGCCCTCGGCCGCTTGCTTCGGCGGGATCGCATCGCCATAACAGGCGCGATTTACCTTGAACAACGATAGGAGAGCGCTATAGCCCGAGGTCCGATGCCCGCCCAGTTGCCGACGCGCGACGGCCCGCGGGTCAACGAAGACATCCGTGTCCCCCAGGTCCGCCTGATCGATCAGGACGGTGAAATGATCGGGGTGATGACGGCGCGCGATGCGTTGCTGCGGGCGTATGAGGTCGGCCTCGACCTGCTCGAGATCAGCCCGAACGCCGTCCCGCCGGTCTGCAAGATCACGGATTACGGGAAGTACAAGTACGAGCAGCAGAAGAAGGCCAATGAGGCGCGCAAGCGCCAGAAGGTCGTCGAGCTCAAGGAAATCAAGGTCCGTCCGAACATCGACGACCACGATTACGGCGTGAAGATGCGGCAGATGAAGGACTTCATCGCCGAGGGCGACAAGGTGAAGGTCACGCTCCGCTTCCGCGGCCGCGAGATGGCGCACCAGGATCTCGGCCTGAAGGTGCTGGACCGGATCCGGACGGAACTGGCGGAGGCCACCAAGGTGGAATCCATGCCGCGCCTGGAAAACCGCCAGATGATCATGGTGCTGGCGCCCAAGTAACCGCCGCGCCGGCGCGCCGCATCGTAGGGGGCCTGGCCGGCATGTTCGGCATGTTCCGGAACCGGCTGGCCCGCCCGGCCATCGCCGAGCCAAAGCCGGAGCCTCCGGCGCCGGTTTCGCCCTTCCCGGTGCCCATCCCGGCCGCGCTGGCCGATGATGCGGCGCTGCGGGACCGTTCCGCGGCCTTCGGTGCCGCCTGCCGATCCCATGTTGCGGTGTTCGAGGAGGCCCTGGCGGGGCTGGTCGCGGCAGGGAGCCTGCGACCGGACCAGCTGGTCTACGCCCGCGACCACCGGCTGCGCTTCGCCGAGGCGCTGTATGCCATCGAGACCCTGCTGGCCGCGGAGCCGGCCTGGCCACGTTGCCGGGTGATGGAGGTTGGCTCCTCGATCACGCCGATGCTGTTCCACGCGGCCTTTCCCGAACTGCGCCTGACCGCCGCCTGCCTGTTCCGGCACAAGCAGCTGGACGGCATCGTCGAGCGGGCGGTGCAGGTGGATCTGGAGAAGCTGGACCTCCGCGCCGATGCCGGCCTGGCGCTGCCCGGCCCGCCGCTGTGGGACCTCGACATGGTCATGCTGTGCGAGGTGTTGGAGCACCTGCTGGTCAATCCGGCCAATCTGTTCCGGGCGCTGGCCGGCACGCTGCGGCCGGGCGGCGTATTGTATGTGACGACGCCGAATTTCCTGCGCCAGGGCTGCCGCGGCCTGATCCTCGCTGGGCGCAACCCGCAGCCGCTGTTCCGCCCGGAGTACCGGCCGGAAGACCGCTTCCACCACCATGTCCGCGAGTACACCATGGCGGAACTGCTGGAGGCGATGCTGGCGGCGGGGCTGGAGCTGGAGGTGGCGCAGTACTCCGCCTGCTGGGATACCGCGGAGGATGCGGCCCGCCTGCCGGCCGACGCGTTGCGGAACCTGGTGGTGGTGGGGCGGAAACCGCGCGATCCGGCGGCTGGTGCTTGACCGCGGCCCCCGCCAGGCGGTAGGGAACGCGGCATCAGGCACCCCCTGATGTCTTGGTCGCCCCGCCTGAGGTGGGTCGGCTCCGTCGCTCCGCGAAGACTCGCGCAGCGGCGCGATTTCGTTTGGGGGCGTCGCAACGGCTGCAAGGGGTTTATCCGCCAGGATGTTCGAGGCGCTCGGCAACAGGCTGACAGGGGTTTTCGACAAGCTGCGCCGCCGTGGCGCGCTGTCCGATGCCGATGTCCAGGAGGCGCTGCGGGAAGTCCGCATTGCGCTGCTGGAGGCCGATGTCGCCCTGCCGGTGGTGAAGGACCTGGTGAACCGCGTGCGCGACCGCGCCGTGGGGCAGGAGGTCATCCGCAGCGTTTCCCCGGCGCAGCAGGTCATCAAGATCGTCAACGACGCGCTGGTCGAGGCGCTGGGCGGTGGCGAAGGCGACGACGGCAAGCGGGGCATCGACCTCAACGCGCCGGCGCCGCTGCCGATCCTGATGGTCGGCCTGCAGGGCTCGGGCAAGACCACCACCTCCGGCAAGATCGCGCTGCGGCTGCGCACGCGGGACCGCAAGAAGGTCCTGCTCGCGTCCCTCGACGTGCACCGCCCGGCGGCGCAGTTGCAGTTGCAGCAGCTGGCGGACCGCGCGGAGGTGACCTGCCTGCCGATCGTCGCCGGCCAGAAGCCGCTGGAGATCGCGGCGCGGGCGCTGGATGTGGCGCGGCGCGAGCTGTTCGACGTCGTCATCCTGGACACCGCCGGCCGCCTTTCCATCGATGCCGAGCTGATGGCGGAAGTCGCCGCGGTGAAGGCCTTCGCCAAGCCGCATGAGACGCTGCTGGTGGTTGATGCCATGACCGGCCAGGACGCGGTTCAGACGGCGCGCGCCTTCAATGAACAGGTCGGCGTCACCGGCATCGTCATGACCCGCGTCGATGGCGATGCGCGCGGCGGCGCGGCGCTGTCCATGCGGGCCGTCACCGGGGCGCCGATCAAGCTGCTCGGCGCCGGTGAGAAGCTGGATGCGCTGGAGGATTTCCACCCGGATCGCATCGCCAACCGCATCCTCGGCATGGGCGACATCGTCTCCCTGGTCGAGCGTGCGGCCGAGACGATCGACCAGGCGGAAGCCGAGAAGCTTGCCAAGAAGATGCAGAAGGGGTCGTTCGACCTCGAGGACTATGCCCAGCAGATCAAGCAGATCGGCAAGATGGGCTCGTTGTCCGGCATCCTCGGCATGCTGCCCGGCGTGGGCAAGATGAAGGCGCAGATCGAGAACGCGAATCTCGACCAGTCCATGCTGAAGCGTCAGGCCGCCATCATCTCCTCGATGACGGTGAAGGAACGGCGCAAGCCGGATCTGATCAAGGCCTCTCGCAAGAAGCGCATCGCCGCCGGTTCCGGCACCACGGTGCAGGAAGTCAATCGCCTGCTGAAGCAGTTCGACGACATGTCGGACATGATGAAGCGGATGAACAAGATGGGCCAGAAAGGGCTGATGCGCGGTGGTCTCGCCTCGCTCATGCCCGGCCTTGGCAACAAACGACCTTTCTAGGAGCAAGCATACAGATGGGCCTCAAGATCCGCCTCGCACGCGCCGGCGCCAAGAAGCGTCCGTACTACCACATCGTGGTGGCGGACAGCCGCAGCCCGCGTGACGGCCGCTTCATCGAGAAGCTGGGCAGCTACAACCCGATGCTGCCGTCGGACCACCCCGATCGCGTGCGGCTGTTCGCCGAGCGCATCACCCATTGGAAGTCCGTCGGCGCGCTGCCGACGGAGCGCGTGGCCAAGTTCCTCGGCCATGCCGGCCTGGCGCCGATGCCGGTGTACCCGGAGCAGCCCAAGCAGTCCCTGCCGAAGAAGAAGGCGCAGGAACGCGCCGCCGCGAACGCGGGCTGAGCGACAGGGGCTGATCGGTGGCGTCGGTGAAGCGGGTGATCGTGGGTGAGATCGGCAGGCCGCATGGCGTGCGCGGACTCGTGCGCCTGCGCGCCTTCACCGCCGACCCACGCGCGATCGGCGACTACGGCCCGCTGACGGATGAGGCCGGCACGCGCCGCTTCGCCGTGACCGCCATGCCGGACGGCATCGCCCGCATCGAGGGTGTGACGGACCGCGAGCAGGCCGCGAAGCTGACGGGCGTGAAGCTCTATGCCGAGCGCGACCGCCTGCCGCCGCCCGTGGACCCGGACGAGTTCTTCCTGTGCGACCTGGAGGGCCTGCCGGCCTTCAGCGAGGACGGGGCGAAGCTCGGCGTGGTGCGGGCCGTGCAGGACCATGGTGCCGGTGCCTTCCTGGTGATCGACGCCGCTGCCGGCGAATTGCTGTTGCCCTTCACCAAGGCCGTGGTGCCGGTGGTGGATGTCGCCGGCGGCCGCGTGGTGGTGGTGCCGCCGGCCGAGGTCGTCGTTCCTCCCCAACCGGGCGAGGAAGCGGCGTGACCTGGCAGGCCACCATCCTGACGCTGTTCCCGGAGATGTTTCCGGGGCCGCTCGGCCTGTCGCTCGCCGGCAAGGCGTTGCGGGAAGGGCGCTGGGCGATCGAGGCGATGGACATCCGCGGCTTCGCCACGGACCGGCATCGCACCGTGGACGACACGCCCTTCGGTGGTGGCGCCGGCATGGTGATGCGGCCGGATGTGCTGGATGCGGCCTGCGAGGCGGCCACCGCCGCCAATCCCGGCGCGCCGCTGGTCTATCTGACGCCCCGCGGGCGGCTGCTGGACCAGGCGCTGGTGCGGGAGCTTTCAGCCGGGCCGGGCGTGGTGGTGCTGTGTGGCCGCTACGAAGGCGTCGACCAGCGGGTGATCGAGGCCCGGAACATGGTCGAGGTCTCGGCGGGCGACTTCGTGCTGTCGGGCGGCGAGCCCGCGGCGCTGTTGCTGCTCGATGCCTGCATCCGGCTGCTGCCGGGCGTGATGGGCGGGGCGGCCAGCGCGGCGGAGGAAAGCCACGGCACCGACGGCCTGCTGGAATATCCGCACTACACCCGCCCGGCCGAATGGCAGGGCCATCGCGTGCCCGATGTGCTGCTCTCCGGCCACCATGCCGAGGTTGCACGCTGGCGCCGCGCCGAGGCGGAGGCCGCGACCCGCGCGCGGCGCCCGGACCTCTGGGACCAATTCACCCGCCGCATGGCGGAACAACCGAACACGGCCAAGGCGGGGCGGCTGGACGGCCACCCGGCCGCCGCCTAGATGCACAGATTGGAAGGAACCACCCGATGAACCTGCTCCAGCAGTTCGAGGCCGCCCAGCAGGCGCGTCTCTCCGCCACCCGGCCGACGCCGGCCTTCGATGCGGGCGACACGCTCCGCGTCATGGTGAAGGTCGTGGAAGGCGAGCGCACCCGCGTGCAGGCCTATGAAGGCGTCTGCATCGCGCGCAGCAACCGTGGCCTGAACAGCAACTTCACCGTCCGCAAGCTGTCCTACGGCGAGGGCGTGGAGCGCATCTTCCCGCTGTACTCGCCGAACGTGGCGGAGATCATCGTGGTCCGCCGCGGCAAGGTGCGGCGCGCGAAGCTGTATTACCTGCGCGGCCGGACCGGCAAGTCCGCGCGCATCGTCGAGCGGGCGCGCGACAAGCGCGAAGTGCCCGCCACCGCCTGATCCGGCTTGGCCCCGCCACAATGGCGGGGCCATCGGGTTGGGGGGACAAGAAGGCAAAGGGGAAAGCGATGGCCAAGCCACGCACGCTGTTCGACAAGATCTGGGACGCCCATGTGGTGGACACGCTGCCGGATGGCACCGCGGTCCTCTACATCGACAAGCACCTCACCCACGAAGTCACCAGCCCCCAGGCCTTCGAAGGCCTTCGCCTCGCCGGCCGGCGCCTGCGCCGGCCGGACGCGACCATCGCCGTGGTCGACCACAACATCGCCACCGACAGTTCCCGCTACGGCCGGATCGAGGATCCGGAAAGCCGGATGCAGGTCGAGACGCTGGAGAAGAACGTCGCCGAATTCGGCGTGCCCTACATCCCGCTGACCGATATCCGCCAGGGCATCGTCCACGTCATCGGGCCGGAGCTGGGCCTGTCTCTGCCGGGCATGACGCTGGTCTGCGGCGACAGCCACACCTCGACCCATGGCGCGCTCGGCGCGCTCGCCTTCGGCATCGGCACGTCGGAGGTGGAGCATGTGATGGCCACCCAGACGCTGCTGCAGAAGCCGGCGAAGAACATGCGGGTGACGGTGGACGGCACGCTGCCGGCGGGCTGCACGGCGAAGGACATCGTGCTGGCGATCATCGGCCAGATCGGCACTGGCGGCGGCACCGGCTTCGTCATCGAATATGCCGGCGAGGCGATCCGCGCGCTGGACATGGCCGGGCGCATGACGCTCTGCAACATGACCATCGAGGCTGGCGCCCGCGCCGGCATGGTGGCGCCGGACCAGGTGACCTTCGACTATGTGAAGGGCCGCCCCTTTGCGCCGAAGGGCGTGGATTTCGACAAGGCCGTGGCCTGGTGGAAGACGCTGCCCTCCGACGAAGGCGCGCATTTCGACAAGGAAGTGGTGCTGGACGCCGCTGAGATCGCGCCGCAGGTGACCTGGGGCACCAACCCCGAGGCCGTGCTGCCGATCACCGGCGTGGTGCCCGACCCCTCGCTAGTCGAGGATGAGGATCGCCGCGCGCAGATGACGCGCATGCTGCAATACATGGACCTGCAGCCGGGCCAGAAGCTGGAAGGGCTGAAGATCGACGTCGCCTTCATCGGCTCCTGCACCAATTCCCGCATCGAGGACATCCGCGCCGCCGCCGCCATCGCCCGCGGCAAGAAGGTGGCCGATGGCGTCCGTGCCCTGGTCGTGCCCGGCTCCGGCCTGGTGAAGAAGCAGGCGGAGGATGAGGGCCTCGACATCGTGCTGAAGGAGGCCGGCTTCGAATGGCGCGAGGCGGGCTGCTCCATGTGCCTCGGCATGAACCCGGACAAGCTGAAGCCCGGCCAGCGCAGCGCCAGCACCAGCAACCGTAACTTCGAGGGGCGCCAGGGCCCGGGCGGGCGCACCCACCTCGTCTCCCCGGCCATGGCCGCGGCGGCGGCGATCCACGGCCAGCTGGTCGATGTCCGCAAGCTGCAGGAGGGTGTGTGAGATGAAGGCCTTCACCACGCTGACCGGCGTCGCGGCGCCGATGCCCGCCGCCAATATCGACACCGACAAGATCATTCCGGCGCGCTTCCTCAAGACCATTGCCCGAACCGGCCTCGGCAAGAGCCTGTTCGCCAATATGCGCTACAATGAGGACGGCACGGAGAACCCCGACTTCGTGCTGAACCAGGAGCCGTATCGCCGCGCGGAAATCCTGATCGCCTTCGACAATTTCGGCTGCGGCTCGTCGCGGGAACATGCGCCCTGGGCGCTGCTGGATTTCGGCATCCGCTGTGTCATCGCGCCGGACTTCGCGGATATCTTCCATTCCAACAGCTTCAAGAACGGCGTGCTGCCCGTGGCGCTGCCGCGCGCGGTCTGCGAGCAACTGATGGAAGACGCCCGCATGGGCGGCAATGCGCGGCTGACGGTGGATCTGGAGCGCCAGGTGGTGGTGCGGCCGAACGGGGAGGAGATTCCCTTCCAGATCGACCCCTTCCGCCGCCACCTGCTGCTGAACGGCCTGGACGATATCGGCCAGACCCTGCAGCACGCCCCGGCGATCGACGGCTTCGAGGCGAAGCAGCGCGCCGCTCAGCCCTGGCTCTACGCCGAGGCCTGAAGACCCCCGGGGGCCGTCCTGGCCCCCAGCCCGACCCCGGTTGCCGGGAGCGGGACATCGACGCGGCCTGCCATCGCCCGGGTTCCGGGTGGGGGCGGGCCGCAGCCACATGACCTGAACAGGACGAACGCCAAGATGCCCGCCAACAAGAAGCTCCTCATCCTGCCCGGCGACGGCATCGGGCCGGAGGTGATGCGCGAGGTGCGCCGGATCATCGACTGGATGGACCGCCGCCGCAGCGTCACCTTCGAGATCACCGAGGGCCTGGTCGGCGGCGCCGCGCTGGACGCGACCGGTTCGCCCTGCCCGGATCAGACCGTGGCCGCGGCGGCGGCGGCGGATGCGGTGCTGTTCGGCTCCGTTGGCGGCCCGAAATGGGACAAGCTGCCCTTCGACAAGCGGCCGGAGCTCGGCATCCTGCGGCTGCGCAAGGATCTCGGCCTGTTCGCCAACCTCCGCCCCGCCGTGGTGCTGGATGCGCTGATCGATGCCTCCGCGTTGCGACCGGAGCTGGTGCGCGGGCTCGACATCATGATCGTGCGCGAGACCACCGGCGGCATCTATTTCGGCGAGCCGCGCGGCATTCATGTGAATGAGCAGGGCAAGCGTGTCGGCATCGACACCGAGATCTATTCCGAGGACGAGATCGCCCGCGTCGCCCGCGTAGCCTTCGACCTGGCGCGCAAGCGCCGCAACAAGGTGACCAGCGTCGAGAAGGCCAACGTCATGCAATCCGGCCGCCTGTGGCGCGCCGTGGTGGGGGAAGTCGGCGCGGCCGAATACCCGGATGTCGAGCTTGAACACATGTACGCGGATAACTGCGCCATGCAGCTCGCCAGCCGGCCGAAGCAGTTCGACGTGGTGCTGGGTGGCAACCTGTTCGGCGACGTGCTGTCCGACCTTGCAGCGGCGCTGACGGGCTCGCTCGGCATGCTGCCCTCGGCCACCATCGGCGCGCTGCAATCGGATGGCCGCCGCAATGCGCTGTACGAGCCGATCCACGGCTCGGCGCCGGATATCGCCGGCAAGGGCATCGCCAATCCCAGCGCCCAGATCCTGTCCTTCGCCATGCTGCTGCGGCTGTCCTTCGGCATGGACGAGGATGCGGCGCTGATCGAGCAGGCGGTGGAGAAGGTGCTCGGCGGCGGGCTACGCACGGCCGACATCATGGCCCCCGGCATGGCCCGCGTCGGCACCACCGTGATGGGCGAGGCAGTGCTGCGGGAGCTCGAAAAACTCTCTGCATAGAAATGCTGATAGCGGGGTTGCGCGATCCGATCTCCCCCGCTATCTAGCGCCTCCCGTGCGGACCCGTAGCTCAATTGGATAGAGCACCAGACTACGGATCTGGGGGTTAGGAGTTCGAATCTCTTCGGGTCCGCCACGGGTTCTTCTGAGACAATACGCGATAGAAAAGGCCGGATCTTCTGATCCGGCCTTTCTGCGTTTCTGCAGTCCTTGGCGCGCCTGGACAGGCGCGCCCGGGGTTCTTTACGCGCCCGAGCAGGCGCGATGAATGTACAGACCGTCATGACGGTTCGCGATGTGCTGGAACAGCTTCCGGTCCTCCCGCGTCAGCTCCAGAAGCTGCTCGCAGGTCTCGCTGGTCAGCGTCACGCGGCCCTGACCTGCGGTCACGTTCTCCCGCCCAGGAACCTGCGGCGGCAGGCCCAGCCAGCGGTGCAGATGCCGGGATACGTCGGGCACGCGGGCCGTGGTGCCGACCAGGCCGTAATAGCCTTCCAGGATCGGAATCGCCTCCGCCGCATTGTCGCGGCCGGTCAGCTGGCGGCAGGCCTCGGCGGCCAGTTCCTTTCCGGAATCGGCGATGAACTCGGCGAAGCCCCGGTCGCGGAAGCTGGCGTGCAGCGGGTGGTCCACCCAGGTGGACATGTAGTTGAACGCGGACAGCAGCCGCGCCACCGGGTCCCGCAGCAGGGTCGCGAAGCGGGCGCCGGGGCGAGCGCGGGCCAGTGCTTCCTCGAAGGTGAAATGGCCGCTGACCATGGCATAGGGGGCCACCTGCTCCGGGCTCATCCCCACGAAGGCCTGTTGCGCCGCGGAATCGCCGACCCGCAGCACGCCATCCGCCGGCAGGGCGCGTTCCAGCGCCGCGTGCAGGGCGAAGCCGCCGGTCTTGGGCAGGTGAACAAAGATGAGCTGCACCGGAACCTGTTGGTCCGGCGCCTGGTCATTCAGCATGGATCGACGCAACTCCCTCAACCGGCATGGCCGCCGGACGCAGCCATGATGCCATGGCGGGCCCCGCAGCGGGCATGCTGCCCGCCCTATGTTGCTGAAGCGTCACGGCGTGGCGCAGTGGCAGGCCGGCGCAGGCAGCGCGGCCCGCCGGGGCATCGGGCTCTCGGGGATGTGATAGGCGGCCGCGTCAGCTCCGCCGTGGCCGCAGGAAGGCGTAGACCACGAGGATGAAGCCGCACAGCCACAGGACCCCGACCAGCCAGGGCCGCCAGGCCATCAGAAGCGGCATCCAGGCCACCGGGGCCGCCGCATCGGGGTAATCCACCCGCAATTGCGGACCGGGCCCGCTGGACCAGGCCAGCGCCACGCCCTGCCCATCCAGCAATGCGACATCGCCCTGGTCCAGCCGCGGCGCCGCCGCCGGCAGCAGGGGCGGGGGGCCGATCGGCCGCAGCCACAGGCCAGGTTGCCCGCCGGCGGTCAGGATCTGCACCGCGACCGCCCGTTCCACGCCGCCCAGGTCCAGCACCGGCCGGCCGGCGCGGTTGGACAGCAGGATGCGCCCGGCATCGAAGCGCAGCACCGGGTCGCTGTCGGCAGGCGGCTCGAAGGTGGCGGCGACGAAGGGGCCGCCGGGGGTGGCGGGGGTGCCGGGTTCGGCCAGGGTCACGCGCAGCGGCGCTGCCGCGGGCACCACGGCCCGCAGCACCCACAGCAACGGGTTCAGGCCTTCCGCCACCAGTACGCCCCCCGGCGCATCCACCAGCACCTCCAGCCCCGCGCCGAAGGCCGCCGGCAGGCCGAGGAAGTCGCGGGGCTGGCCGCCGGCGGGGGCGAGGCGGAGCTGGCTGCCGGGCAGCAGCTGCGCCGGGCCACTGGCCGCGGCGCGCTGCAGCACCACCTCGATGCGGTTCTCAGCGGCCAGCGCCCGGGGCGGGACCGGCACCATGATGCGGCCCTGGCCCTCGGCGGTCAGGGTGGTGGTGCCGAGGATGACCTCGTTCAGCAGCAGCGTGGCCACGCCCCGTACCCCGGCAGGGTCAGGCGCGGCGCGCAGCAGTACCTCCAGCGCCTCGACCCGCGCGCCGAGCGGCAGGTCGCGGGTGGTGAAGCCCAGGCTCCAGGCGGCGCGCGCCGTCTCCTGCGGCGCCAGGCTGCCGCGCAGGGCGGCGAAGGGCAGGGAGCCGGGTGGCGGCGGGGCCTCGGAGGCTGTGGGGCCGGTCGCGCCGCCGCTCAGGCTCTCCGCCAGCGCCAGGCCGCGCCAGGGGCTGTCCAGCAGCCGCGCCAGGCGTTCCGGCGCCGCGCCGCCGAGGCTCAGCACCGGCAGCCCGTTCATCAGCCGCACCTGCGCGGCCTCCGCCCCCTGGCCGACCAGCACGGCGCCGGTTTCCCACAGGCGGGCGCCGCCGGGGCCTGGCAGGGCCTGGCCGGGCGGGGCGCTGGCGATGCTCGCCTGCCGCCCCGTCGCGGCCAGGGCGAGGCCGATGCGCAGCGCCGCCGCGGCCTCTGCCGCGCTGATCGGGCCGGGGCGCAGCAGAACCTGGGTGGTGTGCGGCAGCAATCCGAACAGGGCGGCGACGGAAAGCTGCCCCGGTTCCGGCAGCAGCAATGCCAGGTGGCTTTCGGGCAGCAGCGTGGCGCTGGCCGAGCCGGTGTCGCCCAGCAGGCGCAGTCCGAGCCGGAGCTGCCCGTCGGGCCCTGCGAGCGCTGCCTCGGGCAGCGGCAGGTCGACCGTCAGCCGGGTGCTGCCGGGCGGGAAGGGCTGGCTGGCCAGCAGCCGGCCATTGGCGCGCAGCTCGATGGCATGGCGGCCGGGGAAGGGGGCGGAAAGCTCGAATTCCAGCGCCAGCCGGCCCGCCAGGTCGGCAACGCCGCGTGGTAGTGGGAAGGTCGCCTCGGCGCCGGCGGCATCGAAGCCCAGGCCGGTCGGCAGGTCGATCTCGGCCAGGGCGATGCGTCGCTCCAGCGGCGGCGCCTCCGTGGCGGCGCGCGGTGCTGCGATGGCCGGGGCGGGTGCGGCGACCGGCGGGGTCGCTGGCGCGGGGGCCTGCAACTGCGGCTCCACCGGCGCCGGCGGCGGCGGCAGGGGGATGGGTTCGGCGGCGGGCGCTCGTCCGCGCGGCTGCGCCGCTGCCTCCACCCCGCCCGCGATCAGGGCGATGGCCAGGGCGGCGCGGCTGGCGTGGCGCAGGAGGGGGAGTTTGGCTCGCACGGGTCCTCGGTGGTTCGGATGCTGCGAGGCCCCCGGCGCAGACGGTGGCGCCGCTGCGGCGGGCCAGGGTGGGTGGATATTCCACCCACCTCGCGCAGCGGGCAAGCCATCCGCTGCGCGCACCGATTCAGTAGCCGCGTTCGGGATGCGCGAGCAGCGGGAAGGCGGAATGGACATGCGGCGGCACTACCGGGGCGACCTGGTGCAGCATGGATTTCTCCACCGCCGCGAAGCTGTTGGCGCCGAGCAGGCCGAGGCAGGTCTGCACCTCATCCTCCAGCAATTGCAGCACGCGCCGCACGCCATCCTGCCCCGCCGCGGCCAGGCCGTAGCAGTACAGCCGCCCGAGGCCCACCACCTCCGCGCCCAGCGCCACCGCCTTCACCAGGTCTGAGCCGCGGCTGATGCCGCCATCCATCCAGACCCGGGCACGGCCGGAGACGGCCTGCACCACCTCCGGCAGCACGGCGAGCGAACCGCGGCCGTGGTCGAGCTGGCGGCCGCCATGGTTCGAGACATAGACCACCTCGATCCCGTGCTGGACCGCGATCTCCGCATCCTCCCCGGTGCCGATGCCCTTCAGGATGAGCGTCACCTTCGGATGCGCCTCCCGCACCTTGGCGATATCGGCCCAGGACAGGGCGGCCTGGTAGTTCATGCCGGAGGATCGGGCGCGCCAGTGCTTCACGAAACGCTTGGCGATGTCCCGTTCGCGGCGGCTGTAATGGGCGGTGTCCACGGTGATGGCGAAGGCGTCGTAGCCCGCATCCATGGCGCGGCGGATGTGTTCGTCGATGAAGTCGAAGCCGCCGCGGACGTAAAGCTGAAAGACCTTGGCGCCATCCGGATTCGCCTGCGCCGAGCCTTCCAGCCCCGGCTCCGTCACGCTGCTGACGATGATCGGCACGCCGAATTCCGCCGCCGCGCGGCCCGCGGTGGCGGCGCCGCCTGGATCGAAACTGTCCAGCGATCCGACCGGGGCGAGGGCCACCGGCAGCCGGATGCGCCGCTTGCCGAGGAAATCGCCGCTGCTGTCCACCGCGCTGACATCGCGCAGCACGCGCGGCCGGAAGGCCCAGGCATCCAGCGCGGCGCGGTTGCGCAGCATGGTGGTCTCGGTCTCGGTCGCGCCGACCAGGTAGTCCCAGATATTGGCGTTGAGGCGGATCTTGGCCGCCTTCACCAGCTCATGCAGCGTCTGGAACTGTTCCTGTGCTTCCGTCGACATATCCCACCCCTTGGTATTGGCGGTGCAGTGTGCCCCGCCGGGCGGGCGCTTCCTACCCCCGGGCCTGCCTCAGATTGGCGAGGATCGCCTGCGCGCGCGGCAGGGCGGCCAGCGCGGCGACCGACACCGGCAGGCGGCGGCGCCAGTTCGGACGCTCCCGGTCCGTGCCCGGCAGGTTCACCGCCTGGGTCTCGCCGGCCAGATCCTCCGCCTGGGCCAGCAGCAGGGCGGAGGGCGTGCTCGCCACGAAGCCGTGGATCGCGGCGGCCAGTTCATCCGTCATCGGGCCATCCGCCGTGCAATCGGGCGGCAGCAGCCCCTGTTCCAGCAGCGCGTCCAGCAGCGCCGCGCGGTCCGCCGCACGCTCCGCCCTTGCCGCCGCCACATCCGGCAGCAGGCCAAGTTCGGCGCGTTCGGCGATGTCGGCGCCGGTCCAGAAGCCTTCCAGCGTCGCCAGGTCATGCGTGGAGACGCAGGCGGCGGCGCGGGCGGGCCAGTGGTCGGGTGCGGTGAAGCGGGGGCCATGCCGCTCGAACCACAGCACGCGGTACGACAGCACATCGGCCGATCGCAGCGCCTCGCCGATGCCCTCCGGCACCGTGCCCAGATCCTCCCCGACCACCAGGCATTTCGCCTGCAGGCTCTCCAGGGCGAGCTGGCCCAGCAGATCCTCGAAGGGCTGGGCGAGGTAGGTGCCCTCGGAGCCCTTGGCACCGTCCGGCACCAGGAACAGGCGCTTCAGACCCAGCACATGGTCCACCCGCAGCGCCGCCGCGTGGCGCATGTTGGCGCGGATCAGCCGGGCGAAGGGGGCGTGGCCGTGGGCGGCGCCGTGCCGCGGGTCGGGCGGTGGCAGGCCCCAGACCTGGCCGTCCAGCGCGAAGGGATCGGGCGGCGCACCCACGGAGAAGCCGGGTAGGAAGCGGCTGTCGCCGGACCAGATCTCCGCCCCATCCGGCGCGGCGCCCACGGCGAGGTCGCGATACAGCCCCGCCCCGGCGCGGCCGGCCTCGGCAAGCTGGGTATCCGCCACCCATTGCTGGAAGGCGGCGAAGCCGATGGCATCCGCATGTTCGGTGCGGAAGGCGGCCAGCCCGGCATCCTCGCCATGGCGCAAGCCTTGCGGCCAGGCGCGGGAATCGCTGTGGCCGATGCGGTCGGCGATGGCGATGAAAGTGCAGAAATGCTCCAGCGCCGCGCCGCCCGCCTGGCGGAACGCGGCGAGGCCTGGCGGCTCCGCGCCCAGGGCGCGCCAAGCCGCCAGCAGCACGGCGCGCTTGGCCTGCCAGACAGCCGCATGGTCCACCGATTCGCGGGCCGCCAGCGCCTCGAAGACCGGCGCCGCCTCCCTCAGGGCGGACAGGTCGCCCACGCCCGGCAGCGCCGTCACGTCGATGAAGATCGGGTCGAGGAAGCGGCGGTCGGAGGGGTGGTAGGGGCTGGCGCGGGTGCGATCCGTAGGGAACAGCGCATGTGGCGGGCTCAGCCCCGCCACAATCGCCCCTTCGGCCTGCGCCATGCGGGCGAATTCCGCGACGGCTGAGAAATCGCCGATGCCCTGGTCGCGCGCGCCGCGCAGCCCGTAGATCTGCGCCGAAAGCCCGAAGCCCCGGCCGCCGCCTTCCAGCGCTGGCGGCAGATGGCAGCGGGCCGGCGCGACGGTCAGCAGGCAGGCGCGGTCGGGCGCTGCCTCGTCGAACAGGCGGTGGCGACCGGGCGGCAGCTTCGGCAGCGCCACCATCCGCTGCGCCGCGGCGCGGCCATCCGGCAGCGCCAGGCGCTGCGTACTGCCCGCCTCCGGCGGGACGGGGATGCGCTGCGTGCTGCCATCCTCGGCTTCGAGACGCAGCATCACCGGCCGGTCGGACAGGGGCAGCGGCACCAGCGGCGGCGTGGAGCCGCGATGGGTGAGGGAGGTGGGCAAGGCGGGCGGCGCCGAGAGCGCATCCAGGCTGCCGCGGATCGCCGCCGCATTCTCCGCCGGCAGCCCGAGCGCGCCGAGCAGGGCGCGCAGCGTGCTGGCTGGCACCATGCTGCGCGGGCCGGAGATCGGGTGCCATTCGGTGTCGATGCCGGCGGCACGCGCCAGCCGTGCAAGTGATTGGTCTTCCATGCCCATCTCAACCGCGCCACGCGCCAAACGTTCCTCGGCCAGCAGCAGGACGGCGCGCTCGGGCAGGGCTTCCGGCAGAATTGTCGCGGCAGGGTTGGCGCTGTCGGCCAGCAGGCGCCAGCGGTGGTTCGGGCGTGGTTCCGGCAGCGCCAGGGGCTGCGCCGCGCCGGCATTCAGCAGCAGCAGGCAGCGATCCCCCGCCGCATGCAGCAGGGCACCGAGGGATTGGCGGGCATGGTCGTGCCAATCCTCCGGCTGCATCGGCGCGCCATCCGGGCGGAGCCACACCACATCGGCCAGGCCCTCCGCATCCGGCAGGCCGGTCAGCTTGGCTGTCGCGTGCAGCGCCGGATGCGCCAGGCGGGCGGCCACGAGCCGGGCGGTGAAGTCGCAAAGGCCGGTATCCAGTCCGGCCCAGTCCATCCAGCTTTGCGCCGTGTCCTGCGCGTAGGCGTTGTTGTTGCCGCCCTGGCTGCGCCCGGCCTCGTCGCCCATCGCCAGCATCGGCGTGCCGCGCGCCAGCAGCAGCGTGGCCAGCAGTGCGCGCATGTCCCGCTGGCGGCGGGCCAGGATCGCCGGGTCGTCCGTCGGCCCCTCCGCGCCGCAGTTCCAGGAGGTGTTGTCCCCGGTGCCGTCGCGGTTGTCCTCGCCGTTGGCGTGGTTGGCCTTGTGGGCGTAGCTGACCAGATCGGCGAGGGTGAAGCCGTCATGCGCCGTGACGAAGTTCACGCTGTCCGACAGCGGGCGGGCCACGAAGATATCGGCCGACCCGGCCAGCCTGGTTGCCAGCGCGCCAACGCGCCCGGTGTCGCCGCGCCAGAAACGGCGGATGTCGTCGCGGAAGCGGTCGTTCCACTCGCCCCAGCCGGCGGGGAAGCGACCGAGCTGGTAGCCTTCCGCGCCGATGTCCCAGGGCTCTGCAATGATGGTCAGGTTGCGCAGCACGGGGTCCTGGCGCATCGCCTGCAGCAGCGGCGCATGCGGGTCGAAGCCGGCTTCGCGCCGGCCGAGCGTGGTCGCGAGATCCAGCCGGAAGCCGTCCAGCCCGGCCTGTTCCGCCCAATGGCGGAAGCCGTCCATCACCAGCCGCAGCGGCCAGGGGCGATCCAGGGCGAGCGTGTTGCCGCAGCCGGCATCGTTGGCGTAGCGGCGGCCATCATCCGGCAGCAGGCGATGGAAGGCGGCGTTGCCGAGGCCGCGCAGCGACAGGGTCGGGCCAAGCTCATCGCCCTCTCCAGTGTGGTTGAACACCACATCCTGCACCACGGCGATGCCGGCCTCGTGCAGCGCATCGATCGCTGCCCGCACCTCCGCCATGCCGCCAGGCGCAAGCCGCGGATCGGGCGCCAGCAGCGCCACCGGGTTGTAGCCCCAGTAGTTGGTCAGGCCGAGCGGCGGCAGATGGCGTTCATCCACCCAGGCAGCGGCCGGCAGCAGTTCCACCATGGTCACGCCAAGGCGCTTCAGATGCGCCACGCTGGCGGCATGACCGAGGCCGGCGAAGGTACCGCGCAGCGCCTCGGGCACCGCCTGGTTTGCCTGGGAGAAGCCCTTCACATGCAGCTCGTAGATCACCTGCGGGCCAGTTGGCGCGCGGCCGGGCCGTGCAGGCAGCAACGCCGTCAGGATCGCCTTCGGCAGATGCGGCGCGCTGTCCGCCGCATCCGGCGATTCGCCCGTGTCGAACAGGCTGGGGTGCAGCGCGAAGGGCCGGTCGAGCGCCGTGGCCCAGGGGTCCACCAGCAGCTTGTGCGGGTTGAAGCGGTGGCCGCGCCAGGGCTGCCAGGGCCCCTCCGCCCGCAGCCCGTAGCGCGTGCCGGGGGCGAGGCCGCCGACATGGCCATGATGCACATCGCCGGTGCGGCCGGGCAGGCGGATGCGTGCAACTTCCCGGTCCTGCGCGTCGAAGATGCAGACGGACAGCGCCACGGCATCCGGTGCCGGGAAGGCGAAGTTGGCGCCCTGGCTGTCGAGCCTGGCGCCCAGCGGCTCGGGAGACCCCGTCGCCGCGCTAGCGCGCATGCGCAACCGCATCCTTGTAGAGCGCCGCATAGCGCGCGGCGGATCGGGTCCAGGACACGTCGCAGCGCAAGGCATTGGCCTGCAGCTTGGCGAAGACGCGCTTGTCCCGCCACAGGCCGGCCGTCCGCAGCACCGCGGCCTCCAGCATCTCCCGCGTCACCGGGGAGAAATGCAGCCCGGTGCCCTGACCTTCCGCCAGCGCCATCTCATTCGCGTCGATCACGCTGTCCGACAATCCCCCGACATGCGCGACCAGCGGCAGGGCGCCGTAGCGCAGCGCGCAAAGCTGGGCGAGGCCGCAGGGCTCGAAGCGGCTCGGCACCAGGATCACGTCGGAGCCGGCATATATCTGCCGGGCGAGGGCCTCGTCATAGCCGATCTCGTGACCGACGCGGCCCGGATTGGCCCAGGCAGCGGCACGGCAGGCGGCTTCCAGTTCCGGGTCGCCGGTGCCGAGCACGGCAAGCTGCGCGCCCTGACCCAGCATGGTGCCGAGCGCGCCGAGGATCAGGTCGACGCCCTTCTGCCAGGTCAGCCGGCCGACGAAGCCGAACAGCAGCGCGTCCGGGTCCTCATCCAGGCCCAGCCGGCGTTGCAGCGCCGCCTTGTTGATGGCGCGGGGCTTCGGCTGGGTGGCGCTGAAATTGGCCGGCAGCAGCTTGTCCTTGGACGGGTCCCAGGCGGCCTGGTCGATCCCGTTGAGGATGCCGGAGACAGCGCCGGCCCGGCCGCGCAGCAGCCCGTCCAGCCCCATGCCCATCTCCGGCGTGCGGATTTCCGCCGCATAGGTTGGGGAGACGGTGGTGATGCGGTCTGCGTACCAGAGCCCCGCCTTCAGGAAGCCGGTGGTGCCGAAATACTCAACCCCCTCCACCGCCAGCGCCTGCGCCGGCAGGCCGAGCAGCGGGAACAGGGCGAGCGGGAATTTCCCCTGGAAGGCCAGGTTGTGCACCGTGAACACGGAGGGCACGCGCTTCGGCGCGTAGCGCAGATAGGCGGGCGCCAGGCCCGCCTGCCAGTCGTGCGCATGCACCACGTCGAAGTTCAGGCTGCGGATGCCGCCGGTGGCGACCAGGGATGCCATGGCGCCGAGCGCCGCGAAGCGCACGCCGTTATCCGCCCATTCGCCGCCCTGCGGCGACAGATACGGGTTGCCGGTGCGGCCGAACAGGTGCGGCGCGTCGATGGCGATGATGTCCATCCCCGCCACCTCGCCACGCTGCAGCCGGGCGGGGCCGCCGAACAGGTCGTCGATCCTCCGCAGCGCCCGCCCGCCGCCCATCGCCGCCATCACCGCCGGATAGCCCGGCAGCAAGGTGGTGACGCGCACACCCAGCGCGCCGAGGGCGGAGGGCAATGCGCCCACCACATCCGCCAGCCCCCCGGTCTTCACCAGCGGCACGCATTCGGAGGCGACGGAGAGGACGCGCAGGCTCATGCCTCGATCTTGTCGAGCATTGCCTGGGTGACCAGGCAGATGCCCTTCTCCGTACGCCTGAAGCGCTTCGCGTCCTCGATCGGGTCCTCGCCGATCACCATGCCTTCCGGGATCCGCACGCCGCGATCGACCACGACATTGGTCAGCCGTGCCCCGCGGGCGACGTCCACGTAAGGCAGCAGCACGCCGCCATCGACCTTGGTGTAGGAATGCAGATGCACCCCGGTGCAGAGCAAGGAACGCCGCGCGCTGCCGCCGGAGACGATACAGCCGCCCGAGACGAGGGAGGCGATCGCCTCGCCACGACGGCCTTCCGTGTCATGCACGAACTTCGCCGGCGGCACGACTTCGGCGTAGGTCCAGATCGGCCAGTCGCGATCGAACAGGTCGAGGCCCGGGACCACGTCCGTCAGGTCGATATTGGCTTCCCAATAGGCGTCGATGGTGCCTGCGTCGCGCCAATACGGCACGGCTTCCTGGCTGGATCGGACGCAGGAGCGTTCGAAGCGATGCGCCACCGCCTTACCGTGCTTGACCAGGTAGGGGATGATGTTGTGGCCGAAGTCACGCTGGCTGTCCGGGTCCGCGGCATCGCGGCGAAGCTGTTCGAACAGGAACTTCGTCTCGAACACGTAGATGCCCATGGAGGCCAGCGCCAGGTCTTCCCGCCCGGGAATGCCGGGCGGATCCTTCGGCTTCTCCAGGAAGGCCACGATGTTGGCGTTGGTGTCCACATGCATCACGCCGAAGGCGGTCGCTTCCATGCGCGGCACGGCGATGCAGCCCACCGTCACGTCGGCGCCGGATTCGACATGCTGCTGCAGCATGTGCTCGTAATCCTGCTTGTAGACGTGGTCTCCCGCCAGGATGACCATGTGGCGCGGCGCCAGATCCTCGATGATATCTATGTTCTGGTACACCGCGTCCGCGGTGCCGAGGTACCAGTTCTGCCCGTCGCCGCGCTGGCTGGCCGGCAGGATGTCGAAGGTCTCGTTGCGCTCCGGACGCAGGAAGTTCCAGCCCCGCTGCAGGTGGCGGATCAGGCTGTGGGCCTTGTACTGGGTCGCCACCGCGACGCGGCGGATACCGGAATTGATCGCATTCGACAGGGCGAAGTCGATGATGCGCGACTTGCCGCCGAAGAACACGGCGGGCTTGGCACGGCGATCCGTCAATTCCATCAGGCGGCTACCCCGGCCGCCTGCCAGGACGAAGGCCATGGCAGTACGGGCCAGGGGCGCAGAGGCCTGGCTACGGCTGTTCGTCATGGTCTTCTCCCTCTATTTCGTTCTCGATACTCTCCGGCATCAGATAGATGGTGGCCAGCGGAGGCAACACCACCACGGCGGACGCGGGAAACCCGTGCGCGGGCAGCTTTTCCGCCACCACGCGACCCAGATTACCCATGCCCGAACCGCCGAAACCGGTCGCATCGGTATTCAGAATCTCGCGCCACACGCCTGCCTGCGGCAGACCGAAGCGAAGATGAAACCGCGGAACGGGCGTCAGGTTGCACAACACCGCAACGGGTTTTCCACCTTCGCCATCCATTCGCAGCCAGCTGAACACGGAATGCTCCGCGTCATCGGCGTCGATCCAGCGGAATCCCTCCGGCTCCGCATCCCTTGCGTGCAGGGCCGGCGTCTCGCGGTAAAGCTGGTTGAGCTCGCGCACCAGGTTCTGCACGCCCTGGTGGGGGGCGAATTGCAGCAGCCACCAATCCAGCTCACGCGCCTCGGACCATTCGCGCCACTGTGCGAGCTCGTCGCCCATGAACAGCAGCTTCTTGCCGGGGTGCCCGTACATGAAACCGTAATACGCGCGCAGCGTCGCGAAGCGCTGCCAGTCATCGCCCGGCAGCCGGCCGAGCAGCGAGCCCTTGCCATGCACCACCTCGTCATGGCTCAGCGGCAGGACGAAATTTTCGGAGAAGGCATACACCATGCCGAAGGTCACCAGATTATGGTGCCAGCGGCGGTGCAGCGGGTCGAGCGCGATGTAGCGCAGCGTGTCGTTCATCCAGCCCATGTTCCACTTGAACTGGAAGCCGAGCCCGCCTTCATCGGCTGCATGCGTGACACCGGGCCAGGAGGTCGCTTCTTCCGCGAACACGGCGGCACCGGGCGCTTCTTCCGCAACCAGCGCATTGACCTGGCGCAAGAACGCAACGGCCTCGTGGTTCTCGGTGCCGCCCTCCTCGTTCGGAATCCAGTCGCCGGCGGCGCGGCCGTGGTCGAGATGCACCATGGTGGAGACGGCATCCACGCGCAGCCCGTCGGCGTGGAATTCCTGTGTCCAGTATAGCGCGTTGGAGGCGAGGAAGCCGGCCACCTCACGACGTCCGAAATCGAAGGTCGCCGTGCCCCAGCCCTTGTGGAAGCCGCGCTTCGGATCGGGGTGTTCATACAGCGCGTGGCCGTCGAAGCGGATCAGCCCGTGCTTGTCCTGCGGGAAATGCGCCGGCACCCAGTCCAGGATCACGCCAAGGTCATGCGCGTGGCAGGCCGCGATGAAGCGCTTGAGGCCCGCCGGGTCGCCCATGCGGGCGGTGGGGGCATGCAGCCCGATCGGCTGGTAGCCCCAGCTTTCATCCAGCGGATGCTCCATCACCGGCATCAGCTCGATGTGGGAAAAACCCATCCAGGCGACATAGGGCACCATGGCGACGATCAGATCGTCCCAGGAATAGAAGCGGCCATCCGGGTGGCGGCGCCAGGACGGGGCGTGGACTTCGTAAATCGTGATCGGCGCGCGGGCCGATTGCCGGTCTTCCCGGCGCGCCAGGAAATCGGAATCCTGCCAGGGGAAAGCGGCGTCATCCTGCACCACGGATGCGGTGGCCGGGCGAAGCTGCGCAGCGCGGCCGAAGGGGTCCGCCTTCAGCGGCTGCACCTCGCCGTCCGCGCCGAGGATCTCGTATTTATAGGCGGCGCCGGCGCCGAGGCCGGGGATGAAGATCTCCCACAAGCCGCTATCGACGCGCTTGCGCATTGGGTGGCGGCGGCCGTCCCAGGCGTTGAAATCGCCGACCACGGAAACCCGCTTCGCATTCGGCGCCCAGACGGCGAAGCGCGTGCCGTGCACAGCCTCATGCACCACCACATGCGCGCCGAGGCGTTCATGCAGGCGCCGATGCGTACCCTCGACCAACAGGTGGTCGTCCAGCGGCCCCAGCGTGGCGCCGAAGCGGAACGGGTCCTCCAGCTCCCAGGTGCCGCCATCATTCTCGGCCCGCAGGCGATAGCCGAAGGGCAGGCGGCGCTTCGGCAGCAGCCCCTCGAAGATGCCGGCGCTGTCGCGCTGGTCGAGGCGGATGGGCGGCCCGCCATCCGCCGGCAGCACGAACAGCCGCGCCGCATCCGGCACGAAGGCGCGCAGGACAAGCCCACCCGCCACCTCATGCGGCCCCAGCCAGGCGAAGGGGTCGCCATGGCGGGCGTTTCGCAGCGCCTCAAGCTCGGCCGTCGGCATCTGCCAGGCTTCCATCATCGGCGCTTCACCTTCATCCGTGGGCAGGGCTTCGTTTGACGGGGACGTTCCAGATCTCCTCCGCATACTCCGCGATGGTGCGGTCGGAGGAGAACCAGCCGACATTGGCGGTGTTGAGCACGGCGGATTTCCACCATGCGGCCGGATTGCGCCAGCGCTCATCGACGCTGCGCTGCGCGTCGAAGTAGCTGTCGAAATCGGCGGTCACCAGGAAGTAGTCGGAGGCACGCAGCGACGCGACCAGGTCGCGGTAGCGGGTCGGGTCGTCCGGCGAGAAGACGCCGGCCTCGATCTGCTCCAGCGCTTCCTGCAGCCGGCGCGACTTCGCGATGGCGGCCGCGCCCTGGATACCCTCGGCGCGGTGCTTCGCCACCTGCTCCGTCGTCAGGCCGAAGATGAAGATGTTGTCGTCGCCGACATGTTCCTTGATCTCGACATTGGCGCCGTCCAGCGTGCCGATGGTCAGCGCGCCGTTCAGGGCCAGCTTCATGTTGCCGGTGCCGGATGCCTCCATGCCCGCGGTGCTGATCTGCTCGGACAGGTCGGCGGCGGGCACGATGATCTCGGCCAGGGAAACATTGTAGTTCGGCAGGAACACCACCTTCAGAAGGTTGCGCACCGTCGGGTCGCTGTTCACCACGCGGGCCACGTCATGTGCCAGCTTGATGATCAGCTTCGCCCGATGGTAGCTGCTCGCCGCCTTGCCGGCGAAGATCTTGACTCGGGGGGTCCAGTTCTTGGTCGGCTGGCTGCGGATCTCGTCATACAACGCGACCGCCTCGATAACGTTCAGCAGCTGCCGCTTGTATTCGTGAATGCGCTTGATCTGCACGTCGAACAGCGCGTCCGGGTCGATCTTGAGCTGGTACTGGTCCCGCACCAGGGCGGCCAGCGCCTGCTTGTTGGCGCGCTTCACGGCGGCGAATTTCTGCTGGAAGCCGGCATCGGCGGCCAGCGGCCGCAGCTTCTCCAGCGCCGCCGGGTTGTCCAGCACTTCCGCCCCGCAGGCTTCCACCAGCAGGCCGGTCAGGCCCGGATTGCACTGCTGCAGCCAGCGCCGGAAGGTTATTCCATTGGTCTTGTTGGTCAGCCGCCCGGGGAACAGGTGGTGGAAATCGGCGAAGACGGTCTGCTTCAGCAGGTCCGAATGCAGCGCGGAGACGCCGTTGACCTTGTGCGAGCCGACCACCGCCAGATGCCCCATGCGCACGCGCCGCCCATGCCCTTCCTCGATCAGGGAGACAGAGGAAAGCAGCCGCCCGTCATCCGGATTCTTGCCGCGCACCTCATCCAGGTGGAAGGCGTTGATCAGGTAGATCAACTGCATGTGGCGCGGCAGCAGCCGCTCCATCAGGGGAACCGGCCAGCTTTCCAGCGCCTCGGGCAGCAAGGTGTGGTTGGTGTAGCTGATCGTGCGGCGCGTGATGTCCCAGGCCTCGTCCCATGCGATGTCATGCAGATCGACCAGGATACGCAAAAGTTCCGCAACGACGATGGCCGGGTGCGTGTCATTCAGCTGGATCGCCACGCGATCGGGCAGGGACCGGATGTCGCCGTAGACGCGCATGTGGCGGCGGACCAGATCCTGCAGCGCGGCGGAGGAGAAGAAGTATTCCTGCCGCAGCCGTAATTCCTGCCCCGCGGGACTTTCATCCGAGGGATAGAGCAGCTTGGAGATGCTCTCCGCCCGCACCTTCTCGCTCAAGGCGCCGACATGGTCGCCGGAGTTGAACGCCTCCAGCTTCAGCGCATCCGTGGCGCGCGCCGACCAGAGCCGCAGCGTGTTCACATGCGCGCCGCGCCAGCCGACTATGGGGGTGTCGTAGGCCACCGCCTGCACGGTCTCGCCCGGCTTCCAGACATGCTTCACCCGCGCCTCGGAGACGGTCACCGCCTCCACCACGCCGCCGAAGCCGATGGTGTGGGAGATTTCGGGCCGGGCGAACTCCCAGGGGTTGCCGAAATTCAGCCAGTCCTCGGGGAATTCATGCTGCCAGCCATCGCGGATGATCTGCCGGAACAGGCCATGGTCATAGCGGATGCCGTATCCGAAGGCGGGAATGCCGAGCGAGGCCATGCTCTCCATGAAGCAGGCCGCGAGCCGGCCGAGGCCACCATTGCCGAGCGCCGCGTCGGGCTCCGCGATCCGCAGCTTCTCCGGGTCCACGCCAAGCGGTTCCAGCGCATCGCGGATGGCGCCGACCAGGCCCAGGTTGCAGACATTGTCACGCAGCAGCCGGCCGATGAGGAATTCCAGGCTCAGGTAGTACACCTGCTTCGCGCCGGACTGGTAGGTGGCCCGCGTCAGGTCGATCCAGCGATCGACGATCCGGTCCCGCACCGCCAGGGCCGTGGCGATGAACCAGTCGCGGTCCCGCGCGCCGAGCCGGCTCTTGCCCAGGTCGTAGGTCAGCTTGTGCAGGATGGTCTCGCGCAGCGCGGCGGCATCGTCGGCCGGCAACCGAGGTGGCGCGGCGGCGAGGCTTGGCGTCGTCGGGGTATCCATCGGGTCTCGGCTCCTTGAGCAGGCGTGATCGCGCGGCGTTGGCACGATCGCGTCAACGACGCTGCTTTGCAGCAATTCGCGGGAGCCGCCAAATGAAAAACGAGCACCCGCTTTCGCCTGCCAGTTGCAGACGGCGGGTGTTAATCCGCGCTGAACCGCGCGATGGCGGCCAGGCCCAGGAAGGCCGGGGCAGGGTGCGTCACCACCGCCAGCGGAACATCGGCCATCCAGTGCCGCATTGGCGGCTTGGCCTCGAATTGTTCACGGAAGCGGGTTGCGTCGAGCATCGGCAGCAGCCGCGGCAGGATGCCGCCGGCGATGAAGACGCCGCCGCGCGCGCCCCAGGCCAGCGCCATGTCGCCGGCATAGCCCGCCAGGAAGGCCAGGAAATGCGCCAGCGCCTCATCCGCCACCGGGCATTTCCCGGCGGCCGCGACGATGGCGGCGGCATCGCGTGGCGGCGCCGCCACGCCCTGCAGATCGGCGACGATGGCGTGCAAATTGACCAGCCCGCGGCCGGAGAGCGCTTCCTCCGCCCCCGCCCGGCCGCAGCGGGCGCGCAATGCGCCGATCACCGCATCCTCCCGCGCCGTCTCGCCGGCCAGGCCGATATGGCCACCCTCGGTCGGCACCGCGACCGGGCCGGAGGGTGCCGGCACCAGGCCGGCGGCGCCGAGGCCGGTGCCAGGGCCGACCACCAGCATCGGCGCCTCCGCCACCGCCTTGCCGCCACCGATGCGGTGCAGGTCATCCTGCCCGAGATGCGGCAGCGAATGCGCCAGCGCGAGGAAATCATTGACCAGCCGTACGCGCCGCATGCCGAAGCGCTCCGCGATGGCGGTGCTGGACAGCGCCCAATCGGCATTGGTCAGCCGCACCGGCTCCACCAGCACCGGCCCGGCGAGCGCCAATACGGCGCTGTCCGGTGGCGTGGCGGGCGCGAGGCGCCGCAGCGCCTCCGCAATCGCGTCCTCGGCGGTGGCATGGCCCGCCACTGGCAGGATCACCGGATCGGTGACCTGCCCATTCTGCCACAATGCGAAGCGCGCATTGGTGCCGCCGATATCAGCCAGCAACGCGCTCAATAGGTGGCGCGCCCGCCGCTGATATCGAACACGCCGCCGGTGGAGAAGGAACAATCGGGCGTCGAGAGCCAGCAGATCAGGGCGGCGATCTCCTCCACCTCGACGAAACGGCCCATGGGGATCTTGGAAAGCATGAAGGCGATATGGGCCTCCGTCATCTGATTGAAAATATCGGTCTTGGCCGCGGCGGGGGTGACGCAGTTCACGAGCACGTTCTTCGTCGCCAGCTCCTTCGCCAGCGACTTGGTCAGCCCGATCAAGCCGGCCTTGCTGGCGGAGTAGTGCGCGGCGTTGGGATTGCCCTCCTTCCCCGCGACCGAGGCGACATTCACCACGCGGCCCCAGCCATTCGCCACCAGATGCGGCACCAGCGCCTGGCAGACCAGGAACGGCGCCGTCAGGTTCACCTCCACCACGCGGCGCCACTGCGCGACGGGGATTTCCGCCACCGGCATGTTGCCGCCGGTGATGCCCGCGTTGTTGACCAGGATATCCACCTTGCCATGGGCCTTGATCGTCTTCGCCGTGGCCTCGGCCACCGCGAGTTCATCGGTCAGGTCCAGCACCTCCGCCGTGACGGTGCCGTCGGCGGCGAGCGCCGCGCGGCTTTCCTCCGCCTTGGCCGGGTCCGCGTCCCAGATCGAGACGGCGGCGCCGGACTGGATCATGCGGCGTGCGACGGCCAGGCCGATGCCGCGTGCGCCGCCGGTGACGACGGCGACGCGGCCATGCAGGTCGAGCTTGTTCATGCGTTTTCTCCCATGCGATTCACGCTTCCGGTGCTCGTTGCCCTGCGGGCGCCTGCGCCCTCCAGCGATCGCATGGGCCTGCCCCCTCTAACCACGACCGACGAAGGGCATCTTGCTGGCCATGATGGTCATGGTCAGCACATTGGTCTCCAACGGCCAGGCGGCCATCTGCGCCACGGCGCGGCCGACATGGTCCACTTTCATCAGCGGCTCCGCCTTGATCGACCAATCCGCCTGCGGCACGCCCTTCGCCATGCGTTCGGCCATCGGCGTCGCGGCATTGCCGATGTCGATCTGGCCGACCGCGATATCGAAGCGGCGGCCATCGAGGTTCATCGATTTGGTCAGCCCGGTGACGGCGTGCTTGGTGGCGGTATAGGGCGCGCTGCCCGGCCGCGGCGCATGCGCGCTGATCGAGCCATTGTTGATGATGCGACCGCCCATCGGGTCCTGCTTCGCCATCATGCGGAAGGCGGCATGGGCGCAGAGGAACACGCCGTTCAGGTTGACGTTCACCACCTTGAACCACTGTTCCGCCGTCAGCTCCTCGAACGGCGTGCCGGGGACGTTGTTGCCGGCATTGTTGAACAGCAGGTCCAGCCGGCCGAACTCTTTTGCGAGCGTCGCGAAGGCGGCGTCGATCTGCGCCGGGTCCGTCACATCGGCCGGCACCACCAGGGTCTGGCCGCCCTGGCACAGACCCGCCGTTTCCTCCAGCGCGTCGCGGCGGCGGCCGAGCAGGGCGACGGTCCAGCCATCCTCGGCCAGTGCGAGGGAGGCGGCGCGGCCGACGCCGGACCCGGCCCCCGTCACCAGTGCATATTTTTGTGCCATTCTCGTTCCCTCAAAGCCGATCTGTACGGCAGGTTGGAGCGGCAGGGCCGGTCCTGTCCACCCGAGGGCATCCTCGGCCTTGCGGCGCCCTCCATTCCGATGGGATAGCATTTAACGAAATCCCGGCCGGACCCCCACGCCCCATGAGCATCCACGCCGCGCTCACCCATCGCACCAGCTACAGCTACGATCGCCTGGTCGGCATGTCGCCGCAGTTGATCAGGTTGCGGCCGGCGCCGCATTGCCGCACGCCGATCCTGTCCTATTCGCTGGACATCTCGCCGAAGCCGCATTTCCTCAACTGGGTGCAGGACCCGCAGGGCAATTTCATCGCCCGCGTGGTGTTCCCCGAACGGGTCCGCGAGTTCGTCGTCACGGTGGACCTGCTGGCCGACATGGCCACGATCAACCCCTTCGACTTCTTCGTGGAGCCGGAGGCGGAGAGCTTCCCCTTCACCTACGACCCGGTGCTGGCCCAGGAACTCGCCCCGTTCCGCCGCGTCTCGGCGCCCGGCCCGCTGCTCGAGGCCTATCTGAAGGATATCCCCCGCGAGGCACCGAGCACGGTGAACTACGTGGTGGACCTCAACCAGAAGCTCTCCACCGAGATCGGCTACATCGTCCGGATGGAGCCCGGCGTCTGGACGCCGGAGGAAGTGCTGGCGAACCGCAAGGGCTCCTGCCGCGACTCGGGCTGGCTGCTGGTGCAGATCCTGCGGCACCTGGGCTTCGCCGCGCGCTTCGTCTCGGGCTACCTGATCCAGCTGGTGCCGGATGTGAAGTCGGTCACCGGCCCGGTCGGCGCCTCGTCCGATTTCACCGACCTGCACGCCTGGTGCGAGGTCTATGTGCCCGGCGCCGGCTGGATCGGCCTCGACCCCACCTCCGGCCTGCTGGCGGGCGAGGGGCACATCCCGCTGGCGGCGACGCCGGAACCGGCTTCCGCCGCGGCGATCACCGGCGGGGTGGATGAGGCGGAGACGGAATTCGGCTTCCACATGGAAGTCCGCCGCGTCGCGCAATCCCCGCGCGTCACCAAGCCGTACACCGAGGAGGATTGGGCGCGGATCATGGCGCTGGGGTCCACCGTGGACCAGGCGCTGACCGCCGGCGACGTGCGGCTGACCGTGGGCGGCGAGCCGACCTTCGTGGCGGAGGCGGATCGCGACGCGGCGGAGTGGAACACCGACGCGCTCGGCCCGACCAAGCGCAAGCTGGCCGGCCGGTTGTTGCGCCGCCTGCAGCCGCTCTGGGCGCCGGGTGCCGCGCTGACCTACGCCCAGGGCAAATGGTACCCGGGCGAGCCGCTGCCGCGCTGGGGCCTGCATTGCCACTGGCGCGCGGATGGCGAGCCGGTCTGGACGGACCCCGCGCTGCTCGCCTCGGATGACGATACCGGCGACGCGACGCCCGCCGATGCCGCCGCCTTCGCGGCCGCACTGGCCGCGCGGCTGGGCATCGACGCCGCGCTGCGGATGCCGGCGCGGGAGGATGTCCACTACTATCTGTGGAAGGAAAAGATGCTCCCGGCCAATGTCGTGGCCGAGGATGCCAAGCTGAAGGACCCGCTGGAACGCGCCCGCCTGGCGCGGCTGTTCGGCCAGGGGCTGGCGGCAGAGGTGGGAAGCGTGCTGCCGCTGCGCCGCGCCGGGGTGGGGGCGGATCGCGCCTGGGAATCCGGCCGCTGGTCGTTCCGCGACGGCGAATTGCTGCTGGTGCCGGGCGACAGCCCGATCGGCTTCCGGCTGCCGCTGGACAGCCTGCCCTGGGCCTCCGAGGACAGCATCGAGGCCGAGCCGGAGCCCGACCCCTTTGCCCGCCGCGAACCGCTGCAACCCCGCCGCGAAGGCCCCGCGCGCGGCCGCGTGGTGGAGCAGCCGGTGCCGGAGCCGGGCAGGGAGGAACCGGGCGTGGTCCGCACCGCGCTCTGCGTCGAACCGCGCGGCGGCCTGCTGCACATCTTCCTGCCGCCGCTGGCCGTAGTGCAGGACTGGCTCGACCTGGTCGCCGCCATCGAGGCCACGGCGCGGGAGACCGGGCGCCGCGTGTTCCTGGAAGGCTACCTGCCGCCGCACGATCCGCGCCTGCTGAATTTCTCCGTCACCCCCGACCCGGGCGTGATCGAGGTCAACATCCACCCCTCCGCAAGCTGGGCCGAGACCGGCGCGCGGACCGAGACGCTGTATGAGGAAGCCCGCCAGATCGGGCTGGCAGCCGAGAAATTCATGCTGGACGGCCGCCATGTCGGCACCGGCGGCGGCAACCACATGGTGATGGGCGCGGCAACGCCGACGGACAGCCCCTTCCTGCGGCGGCCGGACCTGCTGAAGTCGCTGGTCGGCTTCTGGCACAACCACCCCTCGCTCTCCTACCTGTTCAGCGGGCTGTTCATCGGCCCGACCAGCCAGCATCCGCGGGTGGATGAGGCGCGTGGCGATGCGGTTCACGAGTTGGAAACCGCCTTGGCGCAGGTTCCCAAATTCGATCCCCTTGGCGGCACCCAGGTTCCGCCCTGGCTGACCGATCGCATCTTCCGCAACCTGCTGGTGGACATGACGGGCAACACCCACCGCACCGAATTCTGCATCGACAAGATGTACGACCCGGGCCGCGCCGGCGGACGGCTCGGCCTGGTGGAATTCCGCGGCTTCGAGATGCAGCCGCATTGGCGCATGTCGCTCGCCCAGCAATTGCTGCTGCGCGCTTTGGTCGCCGGCTTCTGGCAGCGGCCCTATGAACGGCGCCTGATCAAGTGGGGCACGCGGCTGCATGACGACTTCATGCTGCACCACCACGCCCGCCAGGACTTTTCTGAGGTCATCGAGGAGGTGCAGGCACTCGGCTTCCCGGTCCAGGCCGAATGGTTCGAGCCGCATTTCGAGTTCCGCTTCCCCAAGGTCGGCGCCGTCGCGGTGCGCGGCATGGAACTGGAACTCCGCAACGCGCTGGAGCCCTGGCATGTGCTGGGCGAGGAATCCGCTGCCGGTGGCACCACGCGCTACGTCGACAGCAGCGTGGAACGGCTGCAGGCGCGCGTCACCGGCTGGGTGGAGGAGCGCTTCGTGCTGGCCTGCAACGGCGCGGCAGTGCCGCTGACGCCGACGGGCACGGAGGGTGAATACGTCGCCGGCATCCGCTTCAAGGCGTGGAACCCGCCCTCCGCCCTGCATCCCACGGTGCGCGCCCAGCCGCCCTTGACCTTCGATGTCTGGGATAGCTGGAGCGGGCGCAGCCTGGGCGGCTGCCAGCACCATGTCGCGCATCCGGGTGGCCGCAACTACCAGAGCTTCCCGGTCAATGCGAACGAGGCCGAGGCGCGACGCCGCGCGCTGTTCTTCGCCTTCGGCCACACGCCGGGCGCCATGCCGGCGCCGCGCGTGCTAGCTTCCCGCGCCACCCCGCGGACCCTGGACCTGAGGCGCCACACCTGACCGACGCACCGGCCCACGGGGACCACGCCCCACCGCAACTGGATGAGATGGTGGACGGCCGCGGCCAGGTGCGGCCGCATTGGCGCGGGCTGCTCGGCGCCTTCTCCTCGCTCGGCTACGCTGCTGTATCGGAACGCGCCCACCGCCTCGACCGCGCCTTCGAGGAGGAGGGGGTGGCGACCGTGCTGGCGGATTCCGCCACCCGCACCCGCCGCCCCTGGCGCTGCGACCCGGTGCCGCTGATCCTGTCCGCCGCGGAATTCGCCACGCTCGAATCCGGCTTGGCGCAGCGCGCCCGGCTGATGGCGGCGATGCTGGAGGACCTGTACGGCCCGCAACGCCTGCTGTCGGTAGGCGCGCTGCCGGCGACGCTGGTCTTCGGCAATCCGCATTTCCTGCGCCCCTGCCGGGCGCCCGCCCGCGTGCCGTTCCCGCGGCTGACCTTCTATGGCGCGGACCTGCTGCGCGGGCCGGATGGCGCCTGGCGGGTGCTGGCGGACCGTACCGGCGGCGCCAATGGCGTGGGCTTCGCCGCCGAGAACCGCAACCTGCTGGCCCGGGTGCTGCCGGAGGCGTTTCGCGCGGTGCAGGTCCGCAGCCTGCGGCCGTTCTTCGATGGCTGGAGCGATGCGCTGCAGGCCCTGGCGCCGGAAGGCGTTGACAATCCGCGCCTCGCCTTGCTGACGCCCGGTGCCAAGCAGGAGACCTGGCTGGAGCACCTGTTCCTGTCCCGCGAGCTCGGCCTGGAACTGGTCGAGACCGGCGACCTGACGGTACGCGACGGCGAGGTCTTCCTGAAGACCCTGCGCGGCCTGAAGCGCGTCGATGTCATCCTGCGCCGCATCAAGGGCGAGATGTCGGACCCGCTGGAGTTCGACGCCGGCACCGGCGTACCCGGCCTGATGCGGACCCTGCGCGATGGCGCGGTGCGGCTGGTGAATGCGCCCGGTTCCATGCTTGCCGAGATGCCCGGCGCCGCGCCCTATCTGCCCGCCTGCGCCCGGCTGCTGCTGGATGAGACGCTGGCGCTGGAGGGGCTGGAGACGCTGTGGATGGGCGACCCGGCGGCGCGGGATGTGGTGCAGTCCGCGCCCGAATCCTGGCGCCTGCGCTCCGCCTTCGAACAGGGCCAGGTGCCGCCGCTGGGTGCGCTGGAGGCGTTCTCCGAGCGCGGCAGCGCGGCCCCCTGGATGTTCGCCGCGACCCGCCCGATGGCGCCCTCCGCCGCGCCGCAACTGGCCGGCGAGGCGCTGGAGCCAGCCCCGGTGGTGCTGCGGATGTTCCTGATGCGCGACGCCGCCGGCGAATGGCGCGCCATGCCCGGCGGCCTGGCGCATGTGCTGGAGGGCAGCGGCGCCATCGCGGGTCCGCCGGCGCGGCGCGGCTCCGCCAAGGATGTCTGGGTGATGGCGGAGGATGCGCACGACATCGTCGGCCCCTCCGCCCCGCGCGTCGGGGCGCTGACCATCCAGCGCGCCTCCGGCGACCTGCCGAGCCGGGTGGCGGATGATCTGTATTGGCTCGGCCGCTATGTCGAACGGCTGGATGCCGCGGCGCGGCTGATGCGCGCGCTGCTGTCGCGCCTGCTGCGCGGCGCGGCGATGCCGCGGGAGATCGCCGAGATCAAGGCGCTCGCCCGCTGCCTGCATGCCGCCGGGCTGATCGACGCGGAGGCCGCGGCCAGCCCGGCGGATGGCACCGCCCTGCCGCGCGCGCTGCGTGCCGCCGCCGGGCCGGGCGGCGCGCTGCTCGGGTTGCTGGAGGCGGTGGAGCGACCGCAGGTCGCGGTGCGGGACCGGCTGACGCACGACATGTGGGCGGCCTTCGCGCATCTGATCCATGAGGGACGGGCGCGGCTGCTGGCAGGCGTCGGCGGCGTCGATTCCCTGGCACAGGCGGCGACCGCCATCATCCGCTTCTGCACCGCTCTGTCCGGCATCGCGGCGGAGAACATGGTGCGCGGCGGCGCCTGGATGTTCCTCGACCTCGGCCGGCGCATCGAGCGCGCGACGGCCACCGCGCGCAACCTGGCGCATGCGCTGGACCAGCCGCCGCAGCGGCTGGAGGCCGGGCTGCGCCTGGCGCTGGAGCTGTGCGACAGCGCGCTGACCTATCGTGCCCGCTACCTGGCGGCGGTTCAGCCGGCACCGGTGCTGGACCTGGTGCTTGCGGACCCGGGCAACCCGCGCGCGCTGGGCTTCCAGTTGGCCGCGGTGAAGGACCGGCTGGCGGAGATCGCGGGGGCAGAGGATATGCTGGCCGCCACCGCAGCCTCGCTCGCCGCGCGGCCGCAGGCGCTGGTCGATACGCTGCTGGTGGCCGCGGATCTGGATGCCGCCGTCGCCGCCCTGCCGGCCGCGCTGCATGCGCTGGAAGCGGAGACGGCGGCCCTGTCGGATGCCGTGGCGCGGCGCTATGTCAGCCATGTCCGCACGCATTCGCTGGGCGAAGCCGAGGCCGGGATGCCAGAGGGGATGCCAGAGGGGACGCCAGAGGGGACGCCCGACTAGATGACGCGCTACACCCTTTGGCACCGCACCGCCTATCGCTATGGCCGTTCGGTGGACCTTGCCTCCCACCTTCTGCACCTGTCGCCGCGACCGCTGCCGGGGCAGGTGGTGCGGGCGGCGGAGATCGAGGTGCTGCCGGAAGGCGGGCATCGCACGGATGGCCAGGACCATTTCGGCAATGGCGTCACCTGGCTGTTCATCGGCACCACCCATGACGCCTTCGAGGTGACGCTGAAAGCCAGCGTCGAGGTGGATTTCCCGCCGCCGCCGCCGGCCGCGGAATCGCTGCCCTGGGAACAGGTGCGGGAGGCTGCGCGCAGCCCGGAAGGCTGGGACGCCGCCGAATTCACCCTGCCCAGCCACCACGCCCCGGCCGAGCGCGCCGCCGGCGTCTATGCCGCCGAATCCTTCCCGCCGGGCCGGCCGGTGCTGGAAGGGGTGCGGGAACTCTGCGCCCGCATCCGGCGTGATTTCGCCTTCAAGGCGGGCGTCACCACCATCTCCACCCCTGTCTCCCAGGTGTTGGAACTGCGGGCCGGCGTCTGCCAGGATTTCGCGCATCTGATGATCGCCGGGCTGCGCGCGCTCGGCCTGCCGGCACGCTACTGCTCCGGCTATGTCCGCACCCGGCCGCCGCCGGGGCAGAAGCGCAGGCAGGGGGCGGATCAGAGCCATGCCTGGGTCGGCTGCTGGCTCGGCCCGCAGCATGGCTGGGTGGATCTGGACCCGACCAACGACCTGGTTGTCTCCGACGAGCATCTGCTGCTGGCATGGGGGCGCGACTTCTCGGATGTCAGCCCGGTCACCGGCATACTGCTGGGCGGCGGGCGGCAGAAGCTGACGGTGGGCGTGGAATTGATCGCGGAATAACGGCGCCGAGTGTCACGGTTCGGACTCTGGACGCGGCGCGCCCTCCGGCGGCAGCTTCCGGCAAACCCCGAGGGCCAGAAACCGTGACGATCCGTTTCGCCAGCTACAACATCCAATACGGCAAGGGCCAGGACGGCCTTTACGACCTGGAGCGCATCGCGCGGGAGGTCGAGTCAGCGGACGTGATCGCGATGCAGGAAGTCGCCACCGGCTTCGCGCGCAATGATTTCGTCGACCAGCCCGCCTGGTTCGCGGAACGCCTGGACCGGCACATGGTCTATGGCGCCACCTACGATGTGGATGCCAGCTTCCGTGACGAATCGGGCCGGTTGGTGAACCGGCGGCGGCGCTTCGGCAATGCGGTGTTCTCCCGCTTCCCGATCCGCTCCACCCGCACCCTGCCGCTGCCCTTCCTGCCGCCGGCGGCGGAACAGGATGTGCAGCGCTGCGCGGTGGAGGCGGTGATCGACCTGCCCGGCGGGCCGCTCCGCATCTACTCCATCCACCTGTCGCACCTGACGCCCGGCACGCGCATGCCGCAGATCGCGGCGCTGAAGGCGATGGTGGCGAGCGCGCCGCGCGACGGCATGGCCTGGGCCAATGGCCGCAACGACGACTGGACCGAGGGCTGGGCAGAGCCGGTGCCGCCGGAGCCCTGCATCCTGTTCGGCGACTTCAACCTGCGCCCGGCCGACCCCGAATACCCGATGCTCGTGGGCGATGCGACGCACCGGCCGGGCCGGGTGGCGGTGCGTGGCCAATTCGTCGATTCCTGGGTGCTGGCCGGCAACGCCGAGCAGTCCGGCTACACCATGGCGCAGTGGAAGGGGCAGGAGGGCGCGCGGATCGACTACGCCCTGCTGCACCCGTCCCTGGTGCCCGCCTTCCGCGCCGCCCGCATCGGCACCGAGGCGGCGGGCAGCGACCACCTGCCGATCTTCCTCGATCTTGATCTGGGCTGAAACCATCGCGTAACCGGCGACGGGGGCAGCGGCGAAGCAGCGGGCATCCACCCGACGGAGCGCCCGCCATGCTGACCCTCTCCCCCGGCACCGACCGCGTGCTGAAATGGCTGGCCTGGCCGGCCGCGATCTGGATTGCCTATGAGCTGACCTGGTACCAGCAGTTCAAGCTGACCGGGAATGAAGGCTCGGTCCACCTCTTCACCATCCTGTCCGACTGGCTCGGCACGCCGGGGGGCGAGAAGCCGTTCCGGCTGTTCGTCGCCATCCTCGAGATCTTCTGCGCCGTCTTCGTGCTGATCCCGCGCACGCGGATGATCGGCGCCGCGCTGTCGCTCGGCACCATGTCGGGCGCCATCTTCTTCCACACGGTCAGCCCGCTCGGCATCGATCCCTACGGCGATGGCGGCACGCTGTTCAAGGAAGCGGTGTTTACCTGGTTCATGGCGCTGTTCGTGCTGTTCGCGCATCGCGACGAGGCCTTCGCGATGCTGTCCTGGCTGCGCGCCCGCTTCCTGCCGCAGGCGGCCTGAGCGGTGGCCGCGCCGAAGGGGTTCGCGCTGCAGCGCCCGCCGCGCGATGTCCGGCTGGATGTCCTGCGCGGCTGGTTGCAGGTTTCCATCTTCATCGCGCACGCCTTCGGCGCGATCTATTTCTGGGGCATCCATGCGAGCTGGGGTGTCTCCGACAGTTCGGAGCAGTTCGTGCTGCTGTCCGGCCTGGCGCTCGGCTCCGTCTTCACGCTGAAGCGGGCGCGGGATGGCTTCGCTGCGGCGCTGCGCGACCTGGGCGGGCGAATCCGCCGGCTGTACCTGACGCATCTGGTGGTCTTCGTGCTGTTCGCCGCCATGGTGTTCTGGGCGCGGATGACCTCCCCGGTGCCGCCGGAGGCCGCGGGCTGGGGCTGGCTGGCGGAGCACCCGCTGCGCGCCATCGCCGGCACGCTGGTGCTGCTGTACCAGCCGGCCTTCATGGATATCCTGCCGCTGTTCGTGTTCTGCATGCTGCTGCTGGCGCCTTTCCTGTGGCTGCAGGAACGCATCGGCGACCGGGCGCTGGCGCTGCCCTTCGGCCTGTATGCGGCGACGCAGATCTTCGGCCTGACGCCGCCGGGCCTGGGCGGGACCGAGATCGGCTTCGATCCCTTCGCCTGGCAGGTGCTGTTCCTGCTCGGCGCCTGGTTCGGCCGGCGGGCGCTGCTCGGCGTGGCGCCGCTGCCGCGGCATCCGGCGCTGTTCGCGGTGGCGGCGGCGGTGGTGGCGGCGGGGCTCTGGGTGAAGCTCGGCCATTATGGCTGGGCGGAGCCGGCACCGGCGCTGCTGGCGGATGCGGCGGAAAAGCCGGTTCTCGGCCCGCTGCGGCTGGCGCATGCGCTGGCGCTGGCCTGGCTGGTGGCGGTGCTGGTACCGCGCGATGCGCCCTGGATGCATGGCGCGGTGCCGCGTGTGCTGGCGCTGATCGGGCAGCACAGCCTGCATGTGTTCTGCCTCGGCCTGTTCCTGTCCTGGGGCGTGGCCACCGCGCTGGCGCTGCATCCGGCCGGCGCCTGGTGGCTGGAACTGGCGCTGATCCCGGCCGGCGTCGCGGCGCTGACCGGCTTCGCCGCGGTGCTCGACCGACGGCGGCAGCCGGCGCGGCGCGTGGCGCGGGCCTGATCTGCCCGGTTGCGGGAAGCCGGCGGGGCGGCTTTCCCGTCAGATCGCGAAGTTCAGCGGCTCGCTGGCCGGCCGCTTCAGGCCGGCGGCCTGGGCGCGGCGCAACAGGTCTTCCAGCGTCAGCCCGGCCAGCTTCTCCCGCAGCATCGCCGACATCTCCTGCCACAGCGGCGCCACCACCGCTTCCTGCAGCCTGCCCTGCAATTCCGCCCCCGATTCCTCGGTGACGGCGGCCACTACCTCCGCCAGCCGGATCTCCCGCGGGCGCCGGCCAAGCCGGTAGCCGCCATGCGGGCCGCGCAGACTGTCCAGCAGCCCGGCGCGGGACAGCGCCTGGAACACCGGCTCGATCCCCCGCCGCGCCGCGCCGAGCCGCGCCGCGACCTCCGCCCCGCCGGTCACGGCTTCGCCACGGCCAGCGTGGAAGGCGACATCCAGCATGACGGCGATGGCGGTCATGGCACGTTCCTGGCGCAGCAGCATGCGGAGCGCTTTTCCCTGGCGTGTTTGGTGCAATTGTACGCGCCGCCGGTGTGGTTCGCCAAGACGCGGCCTCGCCGCCCGTTGCCAGCGCTCGCGGGCTCGGCCAAAACCGCGGGCAATCAACCCGGAAGGGGTTCCCCGCCATGGATGATGGCACCCCAAACATCCCGCCCAGGGCGCATGGCCGCATCTTCGACAGCGTGCTGCAGGTGGTGGGCGCTACGCCGCTGGTGCGCCTGCCGCGGCTGGAGGCGGCGGAGAAGCTGGCCGCGCGGCTTGCCCTGAAGCTGGAATTCCTCAACCCGCTTGGCTCGGTGAAGGACCGCATCGGCCTGGCGATGGTGGATGCGGCGGAGCGGGAAGGGCTGATCGAACCCGGCCGCTCCACGCTGGTGGAGCCGACCAGCGGCAATACCGGCATTGCGCTGGCCTTCGTCGCCGCCGCCCGCGGCTACCGGCTGATCGTGGTGATGCCGGACGGCGCCAGCCTGGAACGCCGGAAGATGATGAAGCTGCTGGGGGCGGAGCTGGAACTGACGCCGGCCAAGCGCGGCATGGCCGGCGCCATCAAGCGGGCGGAGCAGGTGGTGGCGGCGACACCAGGCGCCTGGATGCCGCGGCAATTCGACAACCCCGCCAACCCGGCCATCCATGCCGCCACGACGGCGGAGGAGATCTGGGCCGATACCGCGGGCCAGGTCGATGTGGTGGTCGGCGGAGTCGGCACCGGAGGCACGCTGACCGGCATCGCCCGCGCCCTGAAGCCGCGCCGCCCGGGGCTGCGCATCATCGCCGTGGAGCCGGCCGAGAGCGCGGTGCTGTCCGGCGAGGAAGCGGGGCCGCACGACATCCAGGGCCTCGGCGCCGGCTTCCGCCCCGCCGTGCTGGATTTCGAGGCGCTGGACGAGATCATCCGCGTCTCGGAGGGGGAAGCCATGGCGGCCGCCCGCCGCTGCGCGCGGGAGGAGGGGCTGGCCATCGGCATTTCCTCGGGCGCCGTGCTGCATGCGGCGCTGGGCGTGGCGCGGGACCCGGCGCTGGAAGGGCGGCTGGTGGTGGGCATCGCGGCGTCCTCGGCGGAACGCTACCTCTCGACCCGACTGTTCGAGGGGATCTGATAGGGCAATATCCGGTCTGACTGTTCGTCAGGCCGGATATTGCTCTGGCTTCAATAATGCCTCAGCCCGTCTCGGCGAATTGCAGCGCGGCGAGGCGGGCATAGAGGCCGCCCTCCCGCACCAGCGCGTCATGCGTGCCCATGGCCACGATGCGCCCGCCCTCCATCACCACGATCCGGTCGGCGTTTCGCACCGTGGCCAGGCGATGCGCCACCACCAGTGTGGTGCGGCCCTGGGACAGCGCCTCCAGCGCCCTTTGCACCGATTGCTCCGATTCCGCGTCCAGCGCGCTGGTGGCTTCGTCCAGCAGCAGGATGGGCGGGTCGCGCAGGATGGCTCGCGCGATGGCGATGCGCTGGCGCTGGCCGCCCGAAAGCGTCACGCCGCGGGCGCCGAGATGGGTGGCGTAGCCCTGCGGCAGGCGGCGGATGAAGTCATCGGCGGCGGCGGCCACCGCGGCGGCCTCCACCTCCGCATCCGTCGCATCCAGCCGGCCGTAGCGGATGTTTTCCGCCACGCTGGTCGAGAAGATCGCCGGGTCCTGCGGCACCAGGCCGAGCCGGGCGCGCAGTGCCGCCGGGTCCGCCTGCGCCGCATCCACCCCATCCACCAGCACCCGGCCGGATTGCGGATCGTAGAAGCGCAGCAGCAGCTGGAACACCGTGGTCTTGCCGGCACCGGAGGGGCCGACCAGGGCCACCGTCTCCCCGGGCTCGACCACCAGGGAGAAATCCTCCAGCGATGCCTGGCCGGGGCGGGTGGGGTAGGCGAAGTGGATATGCTCGAAGACGACGCGGCCCTGCGGCGGTTGCGGCAGCGCCACCGGGCTGGCCGGGACGGGAATGTCCGACCGGGCGGAGAGCAGTTCCAGCAGCCGGTCGGCGGCCGCGCCGGCGCGCTGGATCTCGCCCCATAGCTCGCTCATCGTCGCACCCGAACTGGCCAGCAGCACGGCGTAGAAGACGAAGGCGGTCAGCTCCCCGCCCGTCATCCGCCCGGCCACCACGTCATGCCCGCCGACCCACAGGCTGAAGGTGATGGCGCCGAAGCCGCACAGGATCACCACCAGGATCAGGGCGGTGCGGGAGGCGATGCGTCGCAGCGCGGCGGCGACGGAACGCTCGACCTCGCCCGAGAAGCGCCTGCGGTCTTCCGGTTCATGGGTGAAGGCCTGGACGATGCGCAGGCCGTTCAGCGCTTCCTCCGCCGTCGCGGCCAGGTCCGCCACCCGTTCCTGCGCCACCTTGGACAGGCGGCGTTCCCGCCTTCCGAAGACCACCAGCGGCACGATCACCAGCGGCAGCACCGCCAGTACGATGCCGGCCAGCTTGGCGCTGGTCGCCAGCAGCATGGCCAGCGCGCCGAGGCCGGTCAGCGTGTTGCGCAGCCCCATGGAGATCGCGGAGCCGATCAGCGCCTGCAGCAGCGCCACATCTGCCGTCATGCGGGACAGGATGTCGCCGGTGCGCGCCGTTTCGAAGAAGCTGGGGGACAGCGACAGCACGTGGTCGAAGACCCGCCGCCGCAGATCCGCCGCCACCCGCTCGCCGAGCCACGACACCAGGTAATAGCGGGCAGAGGTCGCGATCGCGAGCAGCGCTACCACGCTGCCCATGAAGATCGCGGCATTGTCGAGCGCCGCGACGCCGCCGGTGAAGCCCCGGTCGATCAACTGCCGCAGTCCCTGGCCGAGCGCCAGGGTCAGTCCTGCGGCGGCCATCAGCGCAAAGCCGGCGGCGAGCGCGCGGGGCAGGTAGGGCCGCAGATGCGGCAGCAGCAGACCCAGGGAAGCGACGGGTGCGGCGGCGGGTGGGCGGGGGGAGGGGGTGGTGGTCACCCGCTCAAAATGCTCTCCGCCCCGCTGTTCCGCAACCGGCCCGCCAATCTCCCCCCGGGTTACTCCGTGCGGCTACTCCATGAAGCCCGGCTCAAGGAAGCGCGGGATAAGCAGCGCCATGTCCGGCCACAGGATGAGCAGCACCAGCACCAGGAACATCGGCACCAGCATGATCATCACGTCCTTCAGCACGTCGATCAGCCGCAGATTTGCGATGGAACAGCAGATCAGCAGGCACAGCCCATAGGGTGGCGTCACCAGCCCGAAGGCGAGGGAGACGATGCTGATCATGGCAAAGTGGACCGGGTGGATGCCGGCCGCCGCCGCGATCGGCTGCAGGATGGTGCCGACGATGATGATGGCCGGGATCGCATCCAGGAAGCAGCCCACCACCAGGAAGGTGGCGGCGATGAAGAACCCCGCCGCGATCGGCCCCATCTCCCAGGAGGAGACATTGGCCAGCAGCGCCTGCGGGATCTGGTAGAAGGCCATCAGCCAGCCGAACACGCTGGCGGTGCCGACGGCGAACAGCGTGATGGCGGCGAAGCGGCCGGTGCGGCTGAAGGCGTCATACAGCCCGCGCATGTCCATCTTGCGATAGACCAGCAGCGACAGTGCCAGCGCGTAGAGCACCGCGATGCAGGCGGCCTCGGTGGGCGTGAACCAGCCGAAGATCTTGCCGCCGATGATGATGAAGGGCGTCATCAGCGCCGGGATCGAGATGAACAGCGCGTAGGCCAGCTCACCCCAGGTCGCCTTGGGGTAGGTCGGGTAGTTGCGGATCTTCGAATAGACGTGGACCGTGCCCATCTGCGACAGCGCCAGGAACAGCCCGGGCAGGATGCCGGCCAGGAACAGCGCGCCGATCGAGGTGGTGAGCACGCCACCCCAGACGATCATCAGGATCGAGGGCGGGATGACCACGGCGAGCACGGAGGACACCGCCGTGATGGCGACCGAGAAGCTCGGCGAGTAGCCTTCCTTGATCTGCGCATCGATGAAGACGCGGCCCTGGCTCGCGGCATCCGCGGTGGAACTGCCGGAGATGCCGGCGAAGAACACCGACAGCACCACGTTGATCTGCGCCAGCCCGCCCGGCAGGTGCCCGACCATGGAGCGCGAGAGCGTGACCAGCCTATCGGTGATGCCGCCGGCGGTCATCAGATTGGCCGCCAGCAGGAAGAAGGGCACCGCCAGCAGGATGAAGGAGTTGTAGGAGTTGAAGGTCTCCTGCACCAGGATCATCGGCCAGAGGCGGTCTTCCAGGATGAAGGCCGGCAGGCAGGCGATGCCGAGCGACACCGCCACCGGCACGCGCAGCGCCAGCAGGGTGAAGAAGATGCCGAACATGATCCACGCGGCATCGCCGGTGGCCAACACGTTGCCGCCCATCAGGATTCCGCCTTCTCGCCATGCAGCAGGATCTGCAGGTCGTCCCAGATACGTTCACCGGCGAAGATCACCCAGGTGACGCCGGCGATCGGCCAGGCGATGTGGATGGTCCAGAGCGGCAGTTCGGCAAGCTCACTGATCCGGAACCAGGCGGTATCGGTGAATTCCCAGCCATAGACGATGAAGACATAGGCGAAGCCGAGCACGAAGAGCGAGGACAGGATGTCCATTGCCGCCTTGGTGCGGCCACGCAGGTTGTTGAACAGGTCCACGTTGAAATGCGTGGCTTCCCGCACGCCGAGCATGGCGCCGATCATGATCATCCAGACCAACAGGAAGCGCGCCAGTTCCTCGGTCCAGATGTATCGCGGGATCCATTCCACGAAGCGGGCGAAGATCTGCATGGTGACGGGCAGGATGATGCCAACCACGGTCGCGACCAGCAGTATGTCAAGCATTCGCGCATAGATCGCGGTGATGCGGCGGAACAATCCGCGCGCGCCTTCGGGCGGCATGCGGGTGGGTATCCTTCGCCTGTGGGCTGTTTGGTGAGGGGTGGCGGGGCGCGCATGGCGCCCCGCCGGGTATCAGAACCGACGGATTACGAAGTCAGCGCGTTGATCGCGGTGAAGATGCGATCGGCGTCGATTTCCTTCGCATAGGCTTCCATCACCGGCTTCACCGCGGCGTTCATCTCGGCGCGCTGCGTGAAGGTGATCTTCTTCAGGCGGCCTGCCTGCTCCAGCGCCGTGATCTTCTGCGCGTCCTCGCTGCTTTCGGCGTTGCGTCCGAACACGCCGGCCTCGCGGCCCGCGCGACGGACCGCTTCCTGCAGCTCACGCGGCAGGCGGGACAGGGTCTGGGCGGAGAAGCAAAGCGGCCGAACGGTGATGGCGTGCTGCGTCATGATCAGGTTCGGCCCGACCTCGTAGAAGCGCATCTGCTCGACGCCCGCGGCCTCGTTCTCGCCCGCCTCGATGACGTTGTTCTGGATCGCGTTGTACACTTCGTTGTAGGCGATCACCTGCGGCGCCATGCCGATCGCCTGGAAGGTACGCGACCAGATCGGAGCGCCCTGGACGCGCACGCGCAGGCCGCGCAGTTCCGCCATGTTGGTGGCCGGGCGGTTGGCGAAGATGTTGCGCGTGCCGCCGCCTGCATAGCCGATCAGCGCGACGCGGGCGCGGCGCTCCACCTCGTCCGAGACGGGCTTCAGCATGTCGCCGTCCAGCACCTTGTTCCAATGCGCGATGTCGCGGAACAGGAAGGGCGCGTCGATGAACGGCGCGGCGCGGCTGAAGGTGGACATATGCGCCGGGCTGACGATGCCGAAATCGACGGCGCGGCCGGCCGACATGTACTCGAAATACTGCTTCTCAAGCCCGAGCGAGCTGTTGAGGTGCCAGACGAAGTTCACCGGGCGCCCGTAATATTCCTGCACCTTGGTCGCGAAGTGCTTCATGGAGCGGGTGAAGACGTGTTCCTCGTTGAACTGGCTCGCGCCGTTCAGCGTGATCGGCGCCTGCGCCCGCACCACATGCGGCGTGGCGAGAAGGCCGGTTGCTGCGGCAATGCCGCCGAGCAGTGCGCGACGTTCCATGGATAGCTTCCCCTTTGGTTGCGGGTCATTTGCCCGGTTGCCCGCCCAGTTTAACCCGGTCCCGCCGCGCTGGAAACCGCCCAGTTACCTGGTTGTGGTGACCCATCTCATGATGTGCCGGGCGACCAGGCATGTCTCCCCCCGCTGGTTCACGACCGCGCAAGCGGCTTCCGAGCGCCCGCGCGCCGCATCCAGCGCCTCCACCCGGTACTGCGCCGCCAGCACATCGCCGATGAAGACCGGGGCCAGGAAGCGTACCCGGTCATAGCCGAGCGAGACCGGCACGCCCGTGCAGCCTGCGGCGATGGCGCGGTGCGCGATCTCCGATGCGGTGGCGGACAGCACGCCCAGCACCAGCGCGCCATGCGCGATGCGCTGGCCATAGGCGGTGCCGGCGGCGTAGTCGGCATCGACATGCAGCGGATCGTGGTCGCCGGTGATCTCCGCCGTCAGCAGCAGGTCGCGCTCCGTTACCGTCTTGGTGAAGCGCGCCTCCGCGCCGATCTCGAGGCCGAGGCTCACAGCGCGGCCAGGCGCGGCGATTGCGCCTTGGCCGGACGGCCGGCGATACGCGCGGCCAGGCCGATCTGCGCCTCCGCGAACAGCCGCGCCTCCATCTCCCGCAGATCCGGCGCGATGGCGGGGCGGAAGCCCATGCGGCCGCACACCTCCTCCACCGTCAGGCCGGGCGCGATTTCCGTCATCTCGGGGCCGGACTCGCCCAGGCGGAACACCGCCGCTTCCGTCACATACAGCACGGGCTGGCCACGTTCGCGGGCGAAGGCGCCGGAGAATGTCACCTGTTCCACCTGCGCCACCGCCTTCGGCTTGCCGCCGGCGGTCAGCGTGCCGCCGAAGATCACGCGCTGCGCATTCTGGCTGATGTTGATGAAGCCGCCCGGCCCGATGATGCGGCCGCCGAAGCGGGAGACATTCACATTGCCCGCCGCGTCGAATTCCGCGAAGGACAGGAAGGCTAGGTCCAGCCCGCCGCCATCGTAGAAGTCGAACTGGTAGGGCTGGTCCACCTGCGCGTCGGGGTTCATCGCCGCCCCCGCTTCCCCGCCCGAGGCCGGGGCGCCGCCGATATTGCCCTGTTCATTGGTCAGGCAGATCGCATCCAGGCAGCCTTCCTCCGCCGCCACATTGGCGATTCCGGTGAAGATGCCGGAGCCGAGGTTGCAGATGGCGCCGGGGAACAACTCCAGCGTGCCGCGCCGTGCGACGATCTTGCGCGCATCCAGCTTCAGCCGCGGAATGTCATCCAGCGGCACGCGGAATTCGCCGGAATAAGATGGGGAGTAGGGAGTAAGAAAAGTCTGTTCCTGGTCCGGCGCCAGCACCACCAGATCCACCAGGATGCCGGGGATCTTCACCATCTTCGGGTGCAGGCTGCCGCGGCGGACCATGCGCTTGACCTGCACCACGACGATGCCGCCGCAGCGCTTCGTGGCCTGTGCCTCCGACAGCATTTCCAGCGTCACCGCCTCCTGCTCCATGGAGACGTTGCCATCCTCATCCGCCGTGGTGCCGCGCAGGAAGGCGATGTCCACATGGTAGGGCTTGAAGAACAGCATCTCCTCGCCGCGCAGCGTCACCAACTCCACCAGATCCTCCTTCGCGGAGGGGGATTGGCGGCCGCCGCCGAAGCGCGGATCGACGAAGCTGTGCAGGCCGGTCTTGGTGAACAGGCCCATGCGGCCGGCGGCCATTTCGCGCATCAACTGGCTTAGCGCGCCCTGCGGCAGGGACCAGGCCTCGATCTCATCGGCCAGCGCCATGGCCCCGATCGGTGGGCTGTTCACATAGCTGCCGGCGATGTTGCGGCGCAGCAAACCCTTCTGCGCCAGATGGCCGAGGCCGCGCGACCCGCCATCGCCGACGCCCACCGGATGCAGCGCCGTTATCCCTCGCGGTGCGCCTGACTCGGAAAAACGCGCGCCCAATGCCGCCAGCAGCGCATCCGGCACGGCATGCCCGCCGCCTGAGCCGCCGATCAGCAGCGTATCGCCATCCCGCACCAGCGAAGCCGCCTGTTGCGCCGTGACCTTGCGCATCGCGCCCGTTTCCCCAACCGTTGTTGCCGCTACTGTACCGGCGAGACGCGTGGGAGGAAACCGGATGGACGACGGCCAGGTGACGCTGGAAGTGGCGGAGGGCGTGGCGGTGCTGACGCTGGACCGCCCGGCGAAGCACAACGCCATCACGAACGCGATGGCCGAACAACTTGCCGGCCATGCGCGCGCCATCAATGCCGATGAGGCGGTGCGCGCCGTGCTGCTGCGCGGTGCCGGCGAGCGCGCCTTCTGCGCCGGGATGGATCTGCGCGCCATCGAGGCCTTCCGCACCGCCTGGGATTTTCGGCACCGGCCGGATTATCCCGGCGCCATCCGTGCCATCCGCAAGCCGGTGGTCGCCGCCATCAAGGGCTGGGCGCTGGGCGGCGGCTTCGAGATCGCGATGGCCGCCGATATCCGCATCGCCGCGACTTCCAGCCGCATCGGCTTCCCGGAGGTGACACGCGGCTGGGTCGGCGGCGGCGGCGCGTCCCAGATGCTGCCGCGCATCGCCGGCTTCGGCCAGGCGATGCGCCTGCTGCTGACCGGCGAGCAGATCGACGGCGCGGAGGCGCTGCGGCTGCGGCTGGTGGAACAGCTTGTGGAGGATGCGGCGCTGGAGGACACGGCGCGCGCGCTCTGCACGCGCCTCGCCAGCCTGTCGCCGGTCGCGGTGCAGGCGGTGAAGGCGGCGGTGCGGCAATCGCTGGAGGCGCCGCTGACGGCGGGCCTGGCCTATGAGAACGAGCTGAACGTGCTGTGCCTGGCGGCGCTGCGGGAAGGGGACAGGGCATGATCGGCATCGGGATCGTCGGGCTGGGCATGGCGACGCAGCCGCACATGCTGGCGCTGCGGGACCTTGAGGCAGCGGGCAGCGCACGGCTGATCGGCGGCTTCTCGCCGAGCGCGGAACGGCGCGCGGGATTCGCGCTGCGCTGGAAGGCGCCTATCTTCGACAGTCTGGAGGCGCTGCTCGCCGCGCCGGGGCTCGACCTGGTGCTGGTGCTGACCCCGCCGGGCCAGCACCTGCCGGTGGCGCGCGCTGCCGCCGCGGCCGGCAAGCACCTGCTGGTGGAGAAGCCGCTGGAACGCAATGCGGCGGAAGCCGCGGCGCTGGTGCAGGTGGCGCGGGAGGCCGGCGTCACGCTCGGCGTGGTTTTCCAGCACCGATTCCGCCCGGCGGCGCTGCGGCTGAAGCAGGCGGTCACGGGCGGCGAGCTCGGCACGCTGCTGTCCTGCTCCGCCTCCATCCGCTGGTGGCGCGATGCGGCGTATTTCGCGCAGCCGGGGCGCGGCATGAAGGCGCGCGACGGCGGCGGCGTGCTGCTGACCCAGGCGATCCACACGCTGGACCTTTTGCTGCACATCGCAGGCCCACTGGCGCGCGTCGGCGCGCTGGCGAAGACAAGCGGGCTGCGCGCCATCGATACCGAGGACATGGCCGCCGCCGCGCTGCAATTCGCCAATGGCGCCATCGGTGCGCTGGATGCGACGACGGTCGCGGAGCCCGGCTACCCCGAGCGCGTGGAGATCGCCGGTACCGGCGGCAGCGCGTCCCTGGTGGCGGAACGCCTCGAACTGCATGTGAAGGGCCGCCCGGTGGAGGTGGTGGACGGCGCCATGGCCGGCGGCGGTGGCGCCGACCCGATGGCCTTCGACCACGGCCCGCACCGCGCCATGATCGCCGAGATCTGCGACGCCATCACGCAGCGCCGCACGCCCAGCAATGACGGCGCCACGGGCCTGCCCGTGCTGCACGCCATCGAGGCGATCCTGCGCAGCGCCGAATCAGGCGCCTTCGTCGAGTTATAGGGGCGCTGATTCACGCCTCCGGCCGTTCCGGCCTTCAGCGATCAGACGCCAGGGTGTGCACCATCATGTCGTTCTCGCCCTTCTGCACGACCTGCCCCTTCTGATTGGTCAGGTCGAAGCCCATGGTGAGAATGCCGCGCGCCGGGTTCTTCGTCAGCCGCTTCGACAGCACCGTGATACGCGCCGCGATGCGGTCCCCCACCAGGATCGGCCCGGTGAAGGACCAGCGCCAGTTCAGCGACACGATTGCGGCGAACCGCGTCGGCGCGCGGTTCTTCAGGCCGTCGCACAGCGCCAGCCCCAGCAGCCCATGCGCGACGCGGCCGGGGTAGCCGAGGTCGCGCGCGTAATCGTCATCCATGTGGATGTCGTAAAAATCGCCGGTCAGCCCGGCGAAGGCGACGATATGTGCCTCCGTCACCGTGATGCCGCCGGTCTCGATGACGAGGCCCGGCTCCACCTGTTCGTAGCGCAGCAGCGCGGGATCGATCTTCATAGGCGATGCAGATGCAGGCCGCCGTCGATGTGGAAGGCATCGCCGGTGGAGAAGGGAATGGCGCCGGTGACCAGCGCGGCGATGGCGCGGCCCACATCCTCCGGCTCGCCCCAGCGCTTCACGGGGGACAGCCCCTCCGCGATGCGCTTGTCGTAGCGGGCGGTGACGGCGGCCGTCATGTCGGTGCGGATGACGCCGGGGCGGATGTCGTAGACCGGCACGCCTTCCTCCGCCATGCGCACGGCGAAGCAGCGCGCCACCATGCTGACGGCGATCTTGCTGGCGCTGTATTCGGTACGATCGGCGCTGACCAGCGCGGCATTGGCCGACGAGATGAAGACCAGCGCCCGGTTGCCGCGCTGCGGCGCGCCTTCCGCCACCATCCGCCGCGCCACATGCTGGGAGACGAAGAAGGGCGCGCGGGTGTTGATGTCGAGGCAGCGATCCCAGGACTCCACCGAGACCTCCAGCAGGTCGCCGCGCTGCAGGGCGCCGACGCCGGCATTGTTCACCAGCGCCTCCACCCCGCCCCAGATCTGCCAGGCCCAATCGACGAGAAGCTCGATCTGGCCGAGGTCGGAGACGTCGCAGAGATGCCAGGCGAAGCGCCCGCCCGCCGCCTCCACCGCCTGCGCGGTTTCGTCGAAGCCGTCGGCGCCGATGTCGCAGCCGAGCACGTCATAGCCCGCGGCGGCGAGCGCCACGCAGCTGGCCCGGCCGATGCCACGGCGCGCGCCGGTGACGAGTGCGACGGGGCGATTCACGAAAGAATCTCGCGTGCCATGATGACCCTCTGGATCTGGTTGGTGCCTTCGTAGATCTGCGTGATCTTGGCGTCGCGATACAGCCGCTCCACTGTCACGCCGCGGATATAGCCGGACCCGCCATGGATCTGCACGGCATCCGCGGTGCGGGCCACGGCGGCGTCGCTCGCGAAGCATTTCGCCATGCTGGCCTCCAGCGTCACGCGGCGGCCTTCATCCATGCCCTGCGCGGCGTCGCGCACCAGCAGGCGCGCCGCATGCGCGTCCTTCGCCATGTCCGCGATCAGGAAGCGGATCGCCTGCTGTTCGGCAATGGGTTTTCCGAATTGCACACGCTGCTTCGCATAACCCACGCTTTCCTCCAGCGCGCGTTGCAGGATGCCGAGTGCCAGCGCGGCGATGCCGATGCGGCCCTTGTCCAGCACGGACATCATCATGTGGAAGCCGCGGCCCTCCGGCCCCAGCAGGGCCTCGCCTGGCAGCCGCAGATCCGAAAAACGCAGCCCGCCGACCGGGGAGGCGCGCTGGCCCATCTTGTGCTCCGCCCGCAGCCGCTCCACGCCCGGCGCCTTCAGATCGGCCAGGAAGATCGACATGCCGCGATGCCCGGCGGCGGGGTCCGTGCGCGCCAGCACCGCGGCGAAATCCGCGCGCGGCGCCATGTGGATCCACATCTTCTCGCCGTTCAGCACCCAGTCCGGGCCGTCCCGCCGTGCGGTGGTCTTCAGATTGGCGAGGTCCGAGCCGGCCTCGGCCTCGGTCAGCGCATAGGCGCAGCTGGTCTCGTAGCGCAGCAGCGGCGTCAGGTACCGGGCCTGCTGGGCCGGCGTGCCGTGCTCGGAAAGAAGCGTGCCCAGCAGCTCCACCAGCCCCACCTGGTCCGCCACGCTGGCATAGCCGCGCGACAATTCCTCCATGACGATGGCATAGGCCTGCACCCCGGCCTCCGCCCCGCCGAGGCGTTCCGGCACGGTGATGCCAAGCAGGCCGAGGCGGCCCAGCGCCCGGTAGATATCCGCCGGGAAGGCTTCCGTCTCATCCAGCTCCGCCGCGCGGGGCGCGACCTCGCTATCCGCGAAGCGGCGCGCCGTCTCCCGCAGGGCGGCGAGTTCCCCTGATTCGGCCAATGCGTTTCCCCCAACTTCTTGGGGGCCATCCTGCCGCGTCAGGCGCCGCCCGGCCAGACCGCCCGGCGCACACCGAGCGCGGTGACCGCGCCATAGGCGGTGATGCCCAGCGCCACGCCGAGGAAATGCCCCTCGATCCCCATGCCCAGCGGCCCCGCCAGCACCGCCCCGCCGCCCACGGCGAGCGCCAGCCGGGACAGCGCGCCGGCCACCGGGTAGGCCATGCGGCCTGCGCCCTGACTCGCAAAGTACAGCGCCATGCCCAGCCCGAAGCCGCCAAAGGCAAGGCCGACATAGGCCAGCCCCCGCGCCGCGATCGCCACCACCGCCGCATCGCCCGTGAACAGCGACGCCACCTGTACCGGCCACAGCGCCACCACCAGCCCCGCCGCGCCGGTCAGCAGCAGCGCCATCGCCGCCCCGGTCCAGGCCAGCGCCCGCGCCTCCGCCCAATCGCCCGCACCGGCGGCGCGCCCGACCAGGGCGGTCAGCGCGGAGCCGATGCCGAAGGCGAGCGGGATCATCAGGAATTCGAGGCGCGCGGAGATGCCGTAGGCGGCCACCGCCACGGCGCCATGCGCCGCCATCTGCGCCGTCACCAGGATGGTGGCGAGGTTCGCCACCACCGCCAGCCCGCTCGCCACCAGCCCGACCGACAGGATCCGTCCGAAGATCGCCGCCTGGGGCCGCATCCGCAGCCTGGGCACGAAGCCGGCGCCACCGCGCAGCACCACCAGCCCCATCGCCAGCGTCGCCACCCAGAACACCAGCGCCATGGCCGCGCCGAGCCCGGCCAGCCCCATGCCGAATGGCTCGGCCAGCGCCCAGCTCGTGGGCGGCAGCGCCAGCCAGGCCAGCACCAGCACCCGCGCCGCCAGCGCATGCCGCCCGCCGCCGCGCAGGACGGAGGCCAGCGTATTGGTCATCCAGACCGGCACCGCCGCCGCGCCGAACAGCCACATCGCATAGGGCGCAGCGGCCTCCGCCACCGCGGCGCCGCCAATGGCGCCGAAGATGCCGCGCGGGAAGACCGCCAGCGGCAGGGCAAACAGCAGCCCGGCGGCCAGCGCGATCAGCCCCGCATGCAGCACCATGGCCGAGGCTTCCTCCCGCCGCCCGCCGCCCAGCGCGCGGGCGATGGCGGAGACCACGCCGCCGCCCATGGCGCCGGTGGACATCATCTGCATCAGCAGCGCGAAGGGCAGCACCGTGGCCCAGCCGGCCAGCGCCGCCGTGCCCTGCCGCGCGGCCAGCCAGGTCTCGAACAGCTGGCCGAACACCTGCAGCAGCGCGACCAGCGCGGTGGGCGCGGCCAGCGCGCCGATCCGGCGCAGCCGCGCGGCGATCATATCGCGATGGCCGCGGCGGGCCGGCGGGGATCAGCGGCGGCCGAGAGCAGGCCGCCAGGCGCCTTCCGCACCAGCTCGACGCAGCCGGCCAGCCAGGTGCGTTCCGGCCACAGGCGTATGTCATGCCCGCGCGCCGCCAGCGCCTCCCGCACCGCCTCCGGAATCCGCGATTCCACGGCGAGCCGCGCCGGGAAATGGTCATGCGGCGCGGAGGTGCCGGGGAAGGCGTAGCTGGCCACCCGCGGCGCCTCCACCGCCGCCTGCGCGGACATGCCATGCACGAACAGGTTCATCAGCACCTGCAGCAGCGCCTGCGGCTGCACGTCATTGCCCGGCGAGCCGAAGGGCATCACCCCGCCATCCGCCCCCACCGCCAGCGCCGGCATCGGCGTCAGCCGCGGCCGCTTGCCGGGCGCGAGGCCCGCCGGATGCGCCGGGTCCGTGCGGTTCTGGGAGCCGCGGTTGGAGGGAACGAAGCCCAGCCCCGGCACCACCGGGCTGGACCAGGAGGCGTCCGACGGCGCGGAGGAGAAGGCCCCGCCCCAGCGATCCACGACCGCGACATAGGAGGTGCCCGCCTCCACCGGCGGCGCCGCAGCCGCCGAGGCTTCGGGCACGCCGCGCCCGGTGCCGATCAGCGGCGCCATCATGCCGGGATGCGCCCGCGCCAGGTCGATCTGCGCGACGCGCGCGGCGATGTGTGCGTCGGACAGCAGGGCGTCCAACGGCACATCGACGAAATCCGGGTCGCCCAGATGGTGCTCGCGATCGGCGAAAGCGATCTTCAGCACCTCCGCCAGCAGATGCAGATAGTCGGCCGAGTTGTGCGGCAGGTCCGCCAGCCCGGCGCGATCCGCCATGCGCAGCGCCTGCAACAGCGTCGGCCCCTGGCACCAGGCGCCGCCCGTGAACACCTGCTGGCCGCGCCAGGTGACACCCGCCGGCGGCAGCACCGGGCAGCGGAAGGCCGCCAGATCGTCGCGGGACAGCCAGCCGCCTTCGCCCTGCATGAAATCGACCATCCGCCGGGCGATGTCGCCGCGATAGAAGGCATCCCGCGCCGCCTCCAGCCCCGCCACGCGGTCGGCGCCGCGGGCGCGCGCGGCGCGTTCCTCATCCCCCATGAAGCGCAGCGTGGCGGCGAGGTCCGCCTGGATGAACAGCGCGCCTTCCTCCGGCGGCTTGTCGTTCGGCAGATAGATCGCGGCGTTCTGCGACCAGCGGCGATATTCTGCCGCGTGGTTCGCAAGGTTTTCCGCCAGCAGCGGGTACACCGAAAAGCCTTCTGCCGCGAAGCGGATGGCGTGTTCGGCGATCTCGCCGAATCCCTTCGTGCCGTGGCGCTGCAGCGCGGTGATCCAGGCGCAGGGCGCGGCCGGCACCACCGTCCGCAGCACGCCCGCCGGCATCTTGCCGCCATGCTCGCGCTGGAAGTACCGGGCATCGGTCGCCGCCGGCCAGGGACCGACGCCGGCAATCGTCTCCACCTGCCCGCTGGCCGTGCGCAGGATGATCGGCGCGACGCCCGCCACGCTCACCAGGTCCGGATGCAGCACGCCGAGTGCCAGGCCCGCCGCGCAGCCCGCATCCACCGCATTGCCGCCGGCCTGCAGCACGGCGAAGCCCGCGGCACTCGCCAGGTAATGCCCGGCGGAGACCGCGTGGCGGGTGCCGCTGACCGTCTCCCGCGTCAGCATCACTCCACCTGCACCCCGGCCAGGCGCGCCACCTCGGTCCAGCGGGCGATCTCGGGGGCGATGATGGCGCGGAACTCGGCCGGGGTGCTGATGATGGGCTTCATGCCGATGCTGGCGATGCGTTCGGCGAAGCCCGGCTGGGCCGCGATCTGGGCGATGGCGGAGGCCAGCTCGCTGATGATGTTGGGCGGCGTGCCGGCCGGCACGACGAAGCCCAGCCAGCCGCTGGCGCGGTAGCCGGTCAGCCCGACCTCGGCGAAGGTCGGCACATCCGGCAGCAGCGGGTCGCGCGTGGCGCCGGTGGTGGCCAGGGCGCGTGCCGCGCCGTCGCGCACCGGGGTCATCACCGAATTCACCGTGTTGAAGGTCATGTCCACCTGGCCGCCCAGCATGTCCGTCACCGCCTGGGGGCTGCCGCGATAGGGCACGTGCAGGATGTCCACGCCCGCCATCTGCTTGAAGAATTCGGCGGCCATGTGGGTGGAGGTGCCGGTGCCGGCGGAGGAATAGCTCAGCGCCCCAGGCCGCGCCTTCGCCGCCGCCAGCAGATCCGCCACGCTGCGGAAGGGCGAGTCGGCGCGCACCACCAGGGCCGCGTCATTGGCGCCGACCAGCGCCACCGGATCGAAGCCGCGGACCGGGTCGTAGGGCAGGCTGGCGCGGATCGCCGGGTTGATGGCGAGGACGGAGGAATTGGCCATCAGGATGGTGTAGCCATCGGCTGGCGCGCGCGCCGCGGCTTCCGTGCCGATCATGCCGCTGGCGCCGGCGCGGTTCTCGATCACCACCGGCTGGCCGAGCAGTTCCGTCAGCTTCTGGCCATAGGCGCGGGCCAGCAGGTCGGTGCCGGCGCCGGGCGGGTAGGGCACGATGATCCGCAGGGTCCGGCTGGGCCAGGCCGGCGTCTGGGCCCGGGCGGGCAGGGCCGCAAAGGCAGCCAGGCTGAGCAGGCTGCGTCGAGCAAGCTGGGGCATCCGTTATCCCTCTTCGATATGCCCTGACATGCTGGCACCCCGATGCTGCGGCGCGAAGGGGGCCGCGCGATGCCGATGCGCGGCGCCCCTGATGCCGATGCCGATGCCGATGCGGTCAGCTCGGCTGCACGCCCGCCGCGCGCACCACCGGTGCCCAGCGCGCGGCCTCGGCGGCGACGAAGGCGCCGATGCGCGCCGGGCTGAGATCGCCGAGTGACACCACGCCAACACTCTCCAGCCGCGCCTTGATGGCGGCATCCGCCAGCCCGGCCTGCAATTCCGTGTTGAGCCGTGCCGCGATCGCCGGGTCCAGCCCGGCCGGCGCCGCCATGACGAACCAGTTGGTGGAGACGGAGCCGGGGAAGCCCGCCTGCACCAGCGTCGGCACCTCCGGCAGCGCGGAGACACGTTCCGGCGAGGAGACTGCCAGCGCCTTCAGCGTGCCCGCCCGGATCGCCGCCGCATTGGCGCCGGAGGTATCCCACAGCGAGGTGGTGTTGCCGCCGAGCACGTTCTGCTGCGCCTCCGCCGCGCCGCGGAAGGGCACGTGCAGCATCTGCACCCCGGCCTCCATCCCCCACATCACCCCGGTCAGGTGGCCGACGGAGCCGACGCCGGATGAGCCGAAGGAGACGGTCTCCGGCGCGCGGGCGGCCATCGCCTTGTAGTCGGCGAGCGTCGCCAGCGGGCTGTCGCCCTTCACCGCGCAGACGATCGGCGCGCCGCCGAGCATGCTGACCCAGGAAAAGGCACGGCCCGGGTCATAGGCCAGGCTGCGGAACAGGGACGGCGCGACAGCCAGCGGCCCGGTGTTGGAGACCAGCAGCGTATGCCCATCCGCCGCCGCCCGCGCCGCTTCCGCGGTGGCCACGGTGCCGCCGGCGCCGGGCTTGTTCTCGATGACGAAGGGCCGGCCGAAGGCGCGTTCCAGGCGGTCCGTCAGCGGGCGGATGATCAGGTCGCTGGTGCCGCCGGGGGCATAGGGGTTGAGGATGCGGACCGGGCGGTTCGGCCATGCGCCCTGCGCCAGGGCGGGGGCGGCGAGGGGGCTGGCGAGGGCGGCGGCGAGGAGCTGGCGGCGGGGGATCATCTCGTCTCTCCGGTTCTGTATCGAAACCGGATGCAAACGCCGTGCCTGGGACTACGGCGGCGGCGCCAGGGCGGGGATGCGGATGGGCTCCACCGTGAAGCCCGCCTGGCGCAGCCGCGCCACCACGCCGCCCGGCCCGCTGGCATGGGCGCCGCCGATGCCGATCACCAGGCTTTCGCGTGGCAGCCTGGCCGCCAGCTGCCGCGCCATCAGCGCGCTGCGCGCATCCAGCATGAAGCGGGCGAAGGCCGCGCGCAGCGGCGGGTCGGCGGCCAGCGTCGCCAGCGTCCGCTCGCGCAGCGCCGCGAAATCGCCTTCCCGCAGTGCCGAGACCATCGCCGCGTCCAGGCCGGACAGGCCGGCCGGCGGCCCGCCGCGCTGCATCTCCCGCAGCATCAGCGCCACCATCCGCAGCAGCGCATCGCCGCCCATCTGCCGCAGCGCGGTCAATTGCTCGCGCCGGGTCTCCAGCCCCTGCACCGGAATGCCGCGCGCCTCGGCCAGGGCGCGCAGCGAGGGGTCGCCGCCGGATGGCGCCTCGCCCGTCGCAGCGGATGGCGCGGGCAGGCCGGGGCAGGGCTCGTCGCGGGGCGCGGTGGCGGCGAGCAGCGAAAGGAACAGGCCGACCGGGCTCAGCGGCTCGACGCCCAGGCGGGCGCAGGCGCTGGCGGCCTCCAGCAGGCGGCGCTGGTCGGGCGGGAAGGGGGCCAGCACATCGAAGCCGCGCGGGGCGCGCAGCAGGTCGCTGACATCCTCCGTCTCCGGCACCGATTCCAGCAGCAGCGCGTCGCGACCATCGAGGATGGACGGCGCGGGGGAGGGCAGCCCGGCCTCGCCTTGGTGCGAGCCCGGGATCAGCAGGGATTGCGGCGCGTCGCGGCCGGCCGGCGTGATGTGGAAGGCGGCCAGCGTCTCGGCCTGGGCGAGCGGCGCGGCCAACACCGCCAGCAGCAGAAGGCGCCGCATCTCAGCCCGCGGCGTAGAGCGCGGCGAGCTCCGGCGCGAAGCCGGTGAGCGCACGGCCGCGCTTCGGCCGTGGCGCCGGCGCCAGGCCGACCAGCGCCTCCGCCATCCGCACCGCCGCCGCCGTGCCATCCACCAGCGGCACCGGCACGCGATCCGCGATGACCGGCGCCAGGCCCGCCAGCGGCCCGCCGGCCAGGATCACCGCCTCCGCCCCATCCTGCTCCACCGACTGGCGGCAGAGATCGACCAGCAAGTCGGCGCGCTGTTCCGCGACAAGCCCGGGGTCGCCGGCGAAGGCCGGGCCCATCCGGAAACCGGCGCAGCGGCCAACCAGGCCGTGATGCGCCAGGCACTCCTCGAACATCGGCCGCAGCGCCGCGGTGAAGGACACCACGCCGAAGCGCCGGCCGAGCATGGAGGCCGCATGGAAGGCGGCCTCGCTGATGCCGAGCACCGGCACATCCAGCAATTCCTTCGCGGCATCGAGGCCCGGATCGCCGAAGCAGGCGATCACCGCCGCATCATACTGCCCGCGCCGTGCCGCGAGGGCCGCCAGCGTCGCCGGCCCCGCCACCAGCCAATCCGCGCGGCTGACGATCAGCGGCAGGCCGAAGGGCGCGGAGACCGTCTCCACCACCGTCCCCGGCGAGGCCGCCGCGCGGGCCGCGGCATCGATGCGCGTCGTGACGCTCTCCGTCGTGTTGCTGTTGACCACCAGCAGTCTCACCGCCGCGTCTCCTGCGTCAGCCAGTGCCGCGCGATGTCGCAGCGCCGCGCCACCCAGATATCCTCCCGCCCCGCCACATGGCGCAGCACGGCGGCCAGCCCCGGCATGCGCGCCGGGCGGCCGATGATGCGCAGATGCAGGCCGATGGAGAGCATGCGCGGCGCGCCCTCCGCCAGCAGCCAGTCGATGGCGTGGATGCAGTAGCGCGAGAAATCCTCCGGCTGCACGAAGCCGCCGCCGGGGGCGAAGCGCATGTCGTTGGTGTCGAAGGCATAGGGCAGGCGCACATGGGTGGCGCCGTGCCGCCGGGGCAGGTCGTCGTCGTAATTGTCGCTGTCGTAGAGGAAGCCGCCTTCCTCCAGCAGCAGGCGCCGCGTGTTGACGGAGGAGGCGCTGCGCGTGTGCCAGCCGACCGGGCGTTCCCCGGTGGCGTCGCGGATGGCGGCGACCGTCGCCGCTATCACCGCGCGCTCCGTCGCTTCCGGCATCCCGGCATGGCTTTCCCAGCGCCAGCCATGCGCCGAGATCTCGTGCCCGCGCGCATGCGGCGCGGCGGCCAGCACCGGCGTCGCCGCCACGGCCCGGCCGCAGCTGGAGAAGGTGGCCTTCACGCCATGCGCGTCGAAGGCATCCAAAATCCGCCACAGCCCGACGCGGCTGCCATAGCCGAAGTGGCTTTCCATGCAGGGGTCGGGGTGGCCCGCCACTTCCTCCCGCGCCTCATAGACCGCCTCGTTGCGCGCATCGCCGGAGGTGAGCGACAGCTCCGCCCCTTCCTCCACATTCACGACGAAGGAGAGCGCCAGCTTCGCAGCACCCGGCCAGCTGGCGGGCGAAGCGGCGCCGGCGCGCCCGGCCAGGTCGCGGCTGGCCGGGGGCATGCCGCCCTTAAGGTCGCTCATGCGCCGCGATACAGCGAGAAGCCCCAGGGGGTGAACTTGATCGGCAGATGGTAGTGCAGCGTGGCGTCGAAGACCCGGAAGCGGAAGGGCACGAGTTCGAGGAAGGGGGGCGGCGGGCTGGCCGATTCGGCGAAGAAGTCGCCGATATGGAACAGCACCTCATGCAGCCCTTCCTGCACGCCCTCGCCCTTGGTCACCGGGTGGTGCAGCGCGCCATCGGCCGAAAGCCGGCCCTCCGCTACGGATTGCCGGCTGCCATCGGGCAGGATGCGGTGGATCTCCACCTTCATCCCGAGGCCCGGCCGGCCGCTGGCCACATCCACCGCATGCACCGAGATCCCAGCCGACATCACGCATTCCCCTTTGCAGGCAGCGTAAACAACCGCCCCCACTCCCGGCCAGGGCTTTCCGCGATGCCTGCCGCGCCCAGCCCGCCCCAGACGCCGAGCGCCGTGGCATCCAGCAATGGGATGCCGGTCTCGGCCTCCAGCGCCGCGGCGATCGGCGCGCCGGCGCAGTTGGTGTTCCAGACGATGATGGCCTGCACCCCCGGTCGCGCGACCTGCCGCGCCAGCCCGGCCACCGCCGCCTGGCCGACCGAGGCATAGGCCAGGTTGTCCGTGATGCCCATGCTGGCCTCCGCCACCATCTCCACCCCCTCCGCCGCCAGGCCGCGAGCCGCGCGCAGGTTGTAGTCCCGCGTATGTGGCCCGATCAGCGCCACCCGGCTGGCGCCCAGCAGCTCCAGCGCCCGCAGCAAGGCGAGGCCGGAGGTGGCGCAGGGCAGGCCGGTTTCCTGCCGCACCCGCCGCACCAGCGCCCGGTCATGCTCCAGCCCGATCACCGCGCCCTTGCTGGCCGACCAGATGAGCGCATCCGGCTTCGCATCCGCCAGCAACTCGGCCGCCTGCATCATCGCCTCCCAGTCATAGCTGTCCGGGAAAGGGTCCACGGCGCCGCGCTTGGCGACGCGGGTGAAGATCGGCACGACGCCGGGCAGGTCGCGCAGCAGCGCCTGTGTGGTGCGCTCCACCACCGTATTGGCGGAGGGCAGGATGGTGGCCAGCAGGCGCGGGGCCTCCGGCATCAGGGTCTGGGCGTCCATCCGCGCAGCCTGCACCGGCCTCGCGCGGCACGGCAATTGCCTCGGCCCAGGTCCTACCGAGGATGATGCCCATGCGCCGACGCAACCTGCCCGTTATCGCGGCACTCGCCGCCTTCTCCGCCAGCAGGGCCACCTTGGCGCAGCCAGCCTGGCCGTCGCGCCCCATCCGCATCATCGTCACCTTCCCGCCCGGTGGGTCCTCCGACATCGTCGCCCGCGTGCTGGCGGAGGTACTGTCCCAGCGCCTGCCGCAGCGCGTGCTGGTGGAGAACCGGCCCGGCGCCGGCGGCACCCTGGGCGCGGCCTATGTGGCGACGCAGCCGGCGGATGGGCTGACGCTGCTGCTGTCCAACACCGCGCCGATCGTCACCTCCCCGCCCATCTATGCGAACGTGCCCTATGATCCGGTGACCGGCTTCACGCACATCGCCTATCTCGGCGCCACGCCGCTCGTCATCATGGTGAACCCGCGCCTGGTGCCGGCGACGGACCTCGCCGGGCTGGTCACCTGGATCAAGGCGCAGTCCGGGCCGCCGGGCTATGGCAGCTCCGGCGCCGGCTCCGTCGCCCACATCTTCGGCGAGGCTTTCTCGAGTCGCACCGGCGCGGCGTTGACGCATGTGCCCTATCGCGGCAGCGCGCCGATGCAGGCGGATCTGCTGGGCGGCGCCATCCCGCTGTCCTTCGACACGCTGCCGCAGAATGTCGAGCACATCCGCGCCGGCCGGCTGCGCGCCATCGCCATCACCGCCCCTGCGCGGCAGGAGATGGCGCCGGACGTGCCGACCACGGCCGAGGCCGGCTTCCCGGGCTTGCTGGCCGAGAACTGGCTCGGCCTGGCCGGCCCGCCCGGCCTGCCCGCGCCGATCGTGGCGACGCTGCATGCGGAGGTCGCGGCGGCGCTCGACTCCCCGCTGATGAAAAGCCGCATCCTGGAACACGGCATCGCCGTCCGGCCGATGACACAGCCGGATTTCACCCGCTTCGTAGCGGAGGAGGTGCGTGTGGTCGGCGGCGCGGTGAAGGCGCTGGGCCTCACCGCGCAATGAGCAGCAAGCCCCGGGTCGTCGCCGTCCTGTTCGGGCGGCCAGGCACGGACCCGCTGGAGATTGGCGCCTTCAATGCCGCCGGCGTGCAGGGCCTGTCCCGCGCCGCGCATCTGCCGGTGCGGCTGGAGACGGTTTGGGAACCCAACCCCGCCCGCCGCACCGCCACCATCGAGGCCGCGGCCGCGCGGGCGGAGTTGGTGGTGGCGCATGGCGGGCAGGGGGAGGCGGCCGTTGCCGCGGTCGCACCCGCATTCCCGGATGTCGCCTTCGCCGTCACCCAGGGGCGCATCACCGGCCCCAATATCGCGGGCTTCGAGGTGCTGCAGGAACAATCGGCCTTCCTGGCTGGCGCGCTGGCCGGCTGGTGGATCGCCCCCGGCGGCATCGCGGCGCATCTATCCGGCGAGCCGGTGCCGCCCGGCCTGCGTGGTCGCGCCGGCTTTGCGGCCGGCCTGGCGCATGCCAACCCCACGGCACGGCTGCTGAGCGGCTTCTGCGGCAACCAGCACGACCCGGACCTCGCGGCGCGCTGGATCGATGGCCAGGCGGCGGCGGGCGCCACGCTGAACTTCGCCATGCTGGATGGCGGCCGCGCCGGGGCGATCGCGGCCTGCAAGGCGGCGGGCATGCGGGCCATCGGCAATGTGCGCGACTGGACGGTGGAGGACCCGGTCTTCCTCGCCTCCGCCATCGCCGATAATGGCGTGGCGATGCTGGCGGCGATCGAGGCCTTCCTGGCCGGCGCCTTCGCCGACCGCCGCATCGGGCTGGAGGTGCCGCAGGCGGTGCGGCTGGCGCTCGCGGCCGATGTGCCGGCGGAACTCGCCGCGCGCCTGGCTGTGCTGCGCGCGGCGGTCCTGGATGGCGCGGTCAGGGTGCCGGAGACGTGGCAGGGGGCGGAGTGGGCGCCCCAGCGGGCGACGTAGCCAGCGGCTTCGCGCGCAGCTCCGCCAGGATCTCCGCGAGCAGCTTGTCGGTGGAGCTCGGGCCCTTCACGGCCTCCTGCCGCACGCGCAGCCGGGTCAGCACCTTCAGCAGCCAGAAGATCGCCATCGCCACGATCAGGAACTTGATGATGGCGTTGATGAAGCGCCCCACCGCGAGCACGGCCGCGCCACTCTCCCGCGTCGCTTCCAAAGTCGCCTGGCGTTCGCCGCTGAGCACGATGAAGACGTTGGAGAAGTCGATCCCGCCGATCAGCAGGCCGATCACGGGGTTGATCAGATCCTCGACCAGGCTGCCGACAATGGCGGTGAAGGCGGCGCCGATGACGATGCCGACGGCGAGGTCCACCACGCTGCCGCGCATGATGAAGGCCTTGAACTCGCTCAGCCAGGCCGGCTCGTTGATCGTGATCGGGGATTTCATTTAGCGCTCCTGCAAAGGCCGGCAAGGTGCGGCGCCACGCGGCGCCGCGCCATGCAAAATACCGCGCGCGGCCCGCTCAGAGCCTGACCCATAAGGTCGGCGGCTGAGGGCCAGTCGCGGATTTTTCGTCCTGGCCAGGACGGCAACGCCGCCGATGCTGACTGCATCGGCAAGTTGTCGGACGCCGCCAGGGCGGAAAAGCTGCACTGGACCGACCCGCCGATCTTTTGGGTCAGGCTCTCAGTCCGCGCCGCACCAGCCGGCGATCAATGCCGCCACCACGGCGACCCCGCGCCGGTAATCCGCCACATCCACCCATTCATCCCGCCCGCCATTCTGCGTCAGGTCGCCGCAGAGCGGGCCGAGGCCGACGCAGGGAATGCCCGACTGCACCATCGGGTTGCGGATGTCGGAGGAGGTGTGCATCGGGTTGATTTCCGGCAGCGTGCCGGTGCCGCGGCGCACCGCCTCGCAGGTCTCGATCCACAGCGGGTGGTCCATCGGCACCTCGGCGCCGGTGACGCCGGACAGGAAGCTGGTCTCCAGCATCAGATCCGCATCTGCGGCCACGGCCTCGGCCAGCGCCGCCTCCACCTCGGCCTGCACATCGGCCAACTTCTCGCCGGGCGGGAAGGACAGGGCGCAGGAGAGCTGCACCGCCGGCGCGATGCGCGCGGCACGGCCATCGCCGAGCGTCTTGAAGTCGCCGACCAGCAGATTGGTGCTGCGGCCGACCGCGGCATCCAGCGCCGGGTGATGCACCCGCGCGCCGCGCCGCGCATCCAGCGCCTTCAGCGCCGCCAGCACGGACATCGCCTTGTCGATCGGGTTGATGGCGGTATGCGCGAAAGCGGCGTGGCCGGGTTCCTGCGTCGCCGGCAGGCGCCCCTTCACCACGATGCGGAAGACCAGCTGGCCGGAGGCGAGCGCCTTCACCTCCCGCATCCCGATGCCGGATTCTGCCGGATGCAGATACACCGCCGCATCCGCGGTGATGCCGCCATGCAGCAGCGCATGCACGCCGCGCGCATGGCGCTTGGAGGGGGTGGAGGTGAGGATGACATCACCCTTCGGCATCAGCCCGGCGGCGCGCACGGCGCGCAGCGCCTCCACCATCGTGGCGATGCCCGCCAGGTCATCGGCCACGCCCCAGCCATGGATGCGGCCATTGTCGATCTCGCCGGCCATCGGGTCATGCAGCCAGCCATGCTGCGGCTGGAACGCCTCGCCATCCGGATGGGCAAAGAAGATCACGCTGCGACCGCCGCCGCTGCCGGGGAAGCGGGCGATGACGGCCGCGCGTTCCTCCGTCGCCATGGCGGTCTCGCTGGCGAATTCCTCCCGCAGCACGATGCTGGCGGGCTGGTAGCGGCGGGTCTCGACGATGCAGCCGAGATCCTCCAGCGCGGCGGCGACGCGCGCCTGCACCGCTTCCTCGCCGCCCGCCTGAAGGCGGATCAGGTCGCGCAGGAAGACCACGGCCGCCTCACCCCCCGCTTCGGCTGCCTGGTCCACACGTGTCGCGATATCGGTCATGGAGTCGCCCCGGTTTGCGGGCGTGACCTTAGCGAAGGCGGCGGGCCGGGCAACCGGCCCGCCCTCATTCCAGGCGGGTGGCGGCCGTGATGGCCGGGCCGAGGTTCAGCGCGCCCTCCAGCCGGTAGCCCAGGTTCAGCCCGGCCCGGCGCACCCAGACCTGCTTCAGGTCGAACAGCGGCAGGCTGCAGCCGGCCTCCATCACCTTGCGCTGCGCCGTGGCCCAAAGCGCCAGCTGCCTCGCCTCATCCGGCTCGGCCCGCGCCGCGTCGATCTCGGTATCCGCTGCGCTACAATGGGCGAAGTTCAGCGACATGGTCGGCTGCCCGGGCGCGCTGCGGGAATGGTAGAACTGGCTGAGATAGCTGTCCGCCACCGGGTAGCGCGCGGCGCCATAGAAGGTGAGCTGCGACAGGTCCTGCCGGATGCGGGCATGGTAGGTGGCGTGTTCCACCACATCCATGTCGAGCCGGATATTGGCGCGCCGCAGCTGCGCCTGGATCACTTCCATCACCGGAAGCTGGGCGGAGTTGGAGGAGACGACGGCGCGGATCGTCACGCCATCCGGGTGCCCGGCCTCCGCCAGCAGGGCGCGCGCGCGGGCGACATCGTGCGGGAAGCGCGGCACATCCTCCGTCGCGCCGAGGTAGCCGGGCGGCACCGGGCTGGCCCAGGGGGTGGCGACATCCAGCCCGACGAAGCGGGCGATGCCCTGCGTGTCGATCGCATGCTGCACCGCATGGCGCACCCGCACATCGTTCAGCGGCGCGCTGCGGCTGCTGATCAGCAGGGTGCGGAACTCGCCGGGGGAGAATACCTCCACCACCGTGTTCGGATGCGCCTGCATCCGCGCCACCCAGCGCTGTTCCCGCCTTCCGATGATCAGGTCCAGCTCGCCGGCGGTATAGGCCAGCTCCCGCGTCGCATCGCTTGTGATGAAGCGCAGGTCGATGGCGCGGATCGCCGGGCGGCCGCGCCAATGCCCGTCGAAGGCCACCATGCGTGCCGCGCCGCCGCCGGCGCGCTCCAGCCGGAACGGCCCGGTGCCCGGCGGCTGCCCGCCGGCATCGGCGCGGCGGGAGACGATCATGCCGCCATGGTAGTTGGCGAAGAGCCCGAGCGCGCCGGCCACCGCTTCCTTCAGCGTGACGCGCACCGTCATCGGGTCCACCACCTCCACCGCCGTCATCGGCGCGTAGCTGCCGGCGAAGGCGCTGCGGGCGCTGTCCGCGGCGCGGCGCAGCGAATAGGCCACATCCTCGGCTTCCAGCGGGTTGCCATCGTGGAAGCGCACGCCGGGGCGCAGGTGGAAGGTGTAGGTCAGGCCGTCGGCGCTGCGGGTGAAGCGCTCCGCCAGATCCGGCTCCAGCTTCGCCGGGTCGGCGGAGCCGGGCGGGAAGCGCACCAGCCCGTCATAGGCCCAGGCGAGTGGTGCCTTGTCCTGCGTTGCGCTGGCGCGGTGCGGGTCCGTGGTGCCCATGTCCTGCGCGATCAGCCCGACCCGCAGCGTCTGCGCCTGGGCCCCGAGCGGCAACGTCAGCGCCAGCGCCATCGCCAGCAGCGTGCTTCGCATCTGTTCTGTCCTTCCGAGAGCCTTCCCGGCTTGCAGGATGGTCCCGGCCGCGCCACCCTCGCAAGCATGTCTTCCCCTGATATGTTTGACGTGGCGATCATCGGCGGCGGCATGGTCGGTTCCGCCATCGGCTTCGGCTGCGCCGAACGCGGCGCGCGGGTGGCCGTGCTGGATGAGGGCGATGTGGCGCTGCGCGCGGCGCGCGGTAACTTCGGGCTGGTCTGGTCGCAATCCAAGGGCGACGGCATGCCCGCCTATGCTGCCTGGACCCGCCGCAGCGTGGCGCTGTGGCCGGCGCTGGCGGAACGCGCCTCGGCGCTGGCGGGGCGGGACGTGCAGTACCGCGCGGTGGGCGGGCTGACCTTCTGCCTGGATGAGGGGGAATTCGCCGCCCGCAGCCAGTTCGTGCAGCGCATGCACAACCAGGGCCAGGAAGGCCTGCGGATGCTGGACCGCCGGGAATTGGCCGAACTGATGCCCGGCTGTCCGCTGGGGCCGGAGGTGCGCGGCGCCAGCTTCCAGCCGGCCGATGGCCATGTCGATCCGCTGACCCTGCTGCGCGGCCTGCAGGCCGGCATGCGCGGGGCCGGCGGCACGCATCTGCCGGGTGCGGCGGTGCAGGCGGTGGAACCCGTGGCGGGCGGCTACCGGATTTTGCGCGAGGATGGCAGCGAGGTGGCGGCGCGGCGCATCGTGATCGCAGCCGGCGTGAAGACGACGCCACTCGGGAAAATGATTGGCCTGGACGTGCCGGTGCGTCCGGTGCGCGGCCAGAACATCGTGACCGAGCGCCTGGCGCCGATCCTGCCGCTGCCGGCCAGCGCCATCCGCCAGACCGGCGACGGCACGGTGCAGATCGGCGTGACCAGCGAGGATGACGGCAGCTTCGAGGCCGCGACCACCACCGCCGCCCTGGCCCGCATGGCCGCCCGCGCGCTGCGGGTGCTGCCGGTGCTCGGCCAGGCGCGGATGGTGCGCAGCTGGGCGGCGCTGCGGCCGATGACGCCGGATGGTTTTCCGGCCTATGCCGAAAGCGCGACGCATCCCGGCTGCTTCGTTGCCACCTGCCATTCCGGCGTCACGCTCGCCGCGGTGCATGCCGGCCCGCTGGCGGAGGCGATCCTGACCGGCGCGCTGCCGGACCACGCGCGCGACCTGCACCCGGACCGCTTCCTTGGGATGACCCATGTTTCGTCGCACTGAGCCCACCGACTGCACCATTGTCTGGGAGGGGCGGGAGCTTCCTGCACGCGCCGGCGAAAGCCTGGCCGCGGCGCTGCTGGCCGCCGGCATCACCAGCTTCCGGGAGACGCCGGTGACGGGCGCGGCACGCGGCCCGCTCTGCCTGATGGGCGCCTGCTTCGACTGCCTGGTGCAGGTGGCGGGCACGCAGAACATGCAGGCCTGCCTGGTGCCGGTGACGCCTGGCCTGGTCGCCGGGATCCAGCACGGCGCCCGCAGCTTCGAGGAGGAGGCGGCATGAGCGTCGCCGACGAATGGACCGCCGGACAGGAGGCCACGGCGCCGGTGGCGGAGAGCGTAGACCTGCTGGTGCTCGGCGCCGGTCCCGCCGGCATGGCGGCGGCCACCGAGGCGCGCGCGCATGGCATGCGGGTGCTGGTGCTGGATGAGAATGGGGCGCCGGGCGGGCAGGTGCATCGCGCCGTCGAGGCGCGTCTGGCAAAGGGCGCCGTCGAGGCGCGTCTGGCAAAGGGCGCCGTCGAGGCGCGTCTGGCAAAGGGCGCCGTCGAGGCGCGTCTGGCAAAGGGCGCTGTGTCGGACGACCAGGACAAGGACGGCGCCAAGCTCGCCGCCGCCTTTCGGGCCTCCGGCGCGCAGTACCGGCCCAACGCCACGCTCTGGGCCGTGGAACCCGGCGGCAAGGTCTTCTGGTCCGAGGGTGGCGCGGCCCGGACCATCCAGGCGGAGCGGCTGATCCTCGCCGCCGGCGCCACGGAGCGGCCGCTGCCCATCCCGGGCTGGACCCTGCCGGGGGTGATGAGCGTCGGCGCCGCGCAGATCGCGCTGAAGACGGCCGGGCTGGTGCCGGAGGGGAATGTCTGGCTGGCCGGGCAGGGGCCGCTGCTGTGGCTCTATGCGGTCCAGGCGCTGGCCAAGGGCGGGCGCATCGCCGGCATCATCGACCTGTCGCCGCCCGGCGGCTTTGCGCGGGCGCGGCCCTATCTGATGCGGGCGCTGAAGGCGCCGGAATATCTCTGGCGCGGCCTTGTCTGGCAGCGCCAGGTGAAGCGCGCGGTGCAGGTGACTCCGGCGCGGGAATTGCGGGCCGAAGGCGAGGGGCGGCTGGAACGCATCCTGGTGGATGGCGTGGCGCATGCGGCGGATCTGCTGCTGCTGCATGATGGCGTGGTGCCGAATACCCAGGTTACGCGCGCCATCGCCGGCGTGACCCATGGCTGGGACCCGGTGCAGCGCTGCTGGCGGCCGGGGCTGGATGTCTGGGGCAATACGGCGGTGGCCGGGGTGATGGTGGCGGGTGATTCGGGCGGCATCGGCGGCGCCCGCGCCGCGGCGCTATCCGGTCGCATCGCGGCGCTGGAAGCGGCGCGCGCGCTGGGCCGCATCACCACGGATGAACGCGACGCCAGGTCCGGGCCGCTGCGCCTGCTGCGCGACCGCCAACTGGCGCCGCGCCCGTTCCTGGATGCGATGTTCCCGCCCCTGCCGGAAGCCGCCATCCCGGACGAGACCATCCTCTGCCGGTGTGAGGAAGTGACGGCCGGGCGGGTGCGGCAGGCGGTGGGGCTGGGCTGCCTCGGCGCCAACCAGACCAAGGCTTTTACCAGGGCCGGCATGGGACCCTGCCAGGGGCGGATATGCGGGCCGGCGGTGCATGGGGTGATCGCGGCGGCGCGCGGCGTGGAGGGGGGCGAGGTGGAGCCCTTCCGCACCCGCTTCCCGACCAAGCCGCTGACGCTGGGCGAGTTGGCGGCGCTGGCGGGATGATGACGCCCGTATCGGCTTGGCCGAAGAAGCCCTCTCCCCCCCACGGGGGGGGAGGGCTTCATGGCGCACCCATGAAGAAGGCGCTCGTCATCGGCGGCGGGCTGCATGGGCTGTCCACCGCCCTGCATCTGGCACGCACCCCCGGCTGGCAGGTCACGCTGCTGGAGCGCCGCCATGTCGGGCGGCATTCCAGCGGGGTGAATGCGGGCGGCGTGCGGCGCCTCGGCCGGGCGCTGCCGGAGATTGCGCTCTCCGTCATCGCGGCCGAGATGTGGCACGGCATCGAGGCGCTGGTCGGCGATGATTGCGGCTTCCGTGCCACCGGCCAGGTGAAGGTGGCCGAGAGCGAGGCCGACATGGCGAAGAACCACGCCCGCGTCGCGCAGGTCCGCGCGCTTGGCTGGACGCATGAGGAGGTGGTGGACCAGGCGGAGGTCCGCCGCCTGCTGCCCGCCGTGTCCCGCCATGTGGTCGGCGCCATCGTCACGCGTGATGACGGCTCGGCCGATCCGATGCGGACGGTGATGGCCTTCCGGCGCGCGGCGGAGCAGGCGGGCGTGGTGATCCGCGAAGGCGTCGCCGTCACCGGGCTCGACCGCACCGCCGATGGCAGCATCCGGGTGCAGACGGACCAGGGCGAATTCGAGGCCGAGCGCGTGGCCAATTGCGCCGGCGCCTGGGCGCCCGATCTCGCCGCGCTGGCCGGCGAGACCATCCCCTGCGGCACCAAGGCCAGCATGATGATCGTGACGGAGCGCCTGCCGCATTTCGTCGATCCCACCGTGGGCGCGACGGCCCGGGCGCTGTCCTTCAAGCAGACGGCGGCCGGCACGGTGGTGATCGGTGGCGGCCATCAGGGACGCAACGACAAGGTGGCGGAGACCTCCTCCGTCCTGTTCGGCAGCCTGGCCTTCGCCGCCCAGATCGCGGCGCAGATCTTCCCCTGCGTCGCCGGCGCGCGGATCATCCGCACCTGGACCGGCACCGAGGCGCGGCCGCCGGACGACATGCCGGTGATCGGTGAAAGCCGCAGCCTGCCCGGCCTGTTCCATTCCTTCGGCTTCTCCGGCCACGGCTTCCAGCTTTCCCCCGCCGCCGGCGCCGCGGTGGCGGAGCTGATGGCGCGTGGCGCCACGAACCTGCCGATCGCGCCCTTCACGCAGGACCGCTTTACCGTTCCGGCTTGATGCGCGCGGCTGGCTGGCGCAGGCTCGGCCATGATGACGAAACCTGCCCTGGAACTGGTGGGACTCCGGACGGAGTTCCGCATCGGCGGTCGCTGGCACCCCGCGGTGCGCGACCTGTCCCTGACCCTCATGCGGGACGAGACCCTGGCGCTGGTCGGCGAAAGCGGCTGCGGCAAGTCCGTCACCGCGCTGTCCGTCATGGGGCTGGTGCAGCCGCCCTTCGGCCGGGTCGCCGCCGGGCGCATCCTGCTGGATGGGCGGGACCTGGCGGGGCTGTCCGACCAGGCGCTGGAATCCGTGCGGGGCGACCGCATGGCGATGATCTTCCAGGAACCGATGACCAGCCTGAACCCGGTGATGACCGTGGGCGAACAGGTGGCGGAGGCGCTGCGCATCCATCGCGGCATGGACCGCAAGGCGGCCCGCGCCCGCGCGCTGGAATTGTTCGAGGAGGTGAAGATCCCCTCCGCCGCGCAACGGCTGGACGAGTATCCGCACCAATTCTCCGGCGGCATGCGCCAGCGCGTGATGATCGCCATCGCGCTGGCCTGCGAGCCTGCCGTGCTGCTGGCGGATGAGCCGACCACGGCGCTGGATGTCACCATCCAGGCGCAGGTGCTGGGCCTGCTGGCCGATCTGCGGTCCCGCTTCGGCATGGCGGTGCTGTTCATCACCCACAACCTGGGCGTGGTGGCGCAGATCGCGGACCGGGTGGCGGTGATGTATGCCGGCGAGATCGTCGAGCAGGGCCCGGTCGAGGCGATTTTCGCCAATCCGCAGCACCCCTATACCCGCGCGCTGTTCTCCGCGATTCCGCGGCTGGATCAGCCCGGCCAGGCGCTGTCGGCCATTCCCGGCCGGGTGCCGCCGCTGGACGCGATGCCCGAGGGCTGCCGCTTCGCACCGCGCTGCCCGCTGGCCCAGGCGGGCTGCGAGCGGGAGCAGGTGTTGGCGGAGGTGACCCCGGTGCACGCCGCGCGCTGCCATGTCGCAACGGGAGCCTTGATGCATGCTTGATCCGGTCGGTCGCGTCGTCCTCATCACCGGCGCCTCGCGCGGTATCGGGCGCGAAGTCCTGCGCCGCCTGCATGGCTCCGGCTGGCTGATCAGCGCCGGCATCCGCAGCCCCGGCAAGCTTGTGGCCGGGCCGGACCTGATGCTGCATCGCTGGGATGCCGAGCAGCCGGGCAGTTCCGAGGCCTGGGTGGCCGCGACCATGGCGCGCTTCGGGCGGATCGACGCGGTGGTGAACGCCGCCGGCATCAACCCCAAGGCGCGCCTGCTGGATGAAGACGAGACCGAGCACGACGCCATGTGGCGGGTCAATGTGAAGGCCCCGATGCGCCTCATCCGCGCCGCCTGGCCGCATCTGGTCGCGGGCGGGGAGGGCAGGGTGGTGAACCTGTCCTCGCTGTCCGGCAAGCGCGTGGCGAATGAGAATCTCGGCTACGCGATGAGCAAATTCGCCGTGGTGGCGCTGACGCAGGAAGTGCGGCGGCTCGGCTGGGAACATGGCATCCGCGCCACCGCGATCTGCCCCGGCTTCGTCGCGACGGAAATGACCATGGCGGCGAAATTCCCGCGCGAGGCGATGAGCCGGCCGGAGGATGTGGCGGCGCTGGCCGAGATGGTGATGCGCCTGCCCAATACCGCCAGCGTCGGCGAGCTGAAGGTGAATTGCCGGTTCGAGGCGCTGCTGTGACAGCAACGCGCCTGCTTGACCAAAACCGACCCGACCTGATGTTCAGCGTCGATGGCGTGGCGGTGCCGGCGAAGCAGGGCGACACGTTGTTGACGGCGATGCTGACGGCCGGGCTCGGCCATGTCCGCACCAGCGAATTCGGCGATGGCGGCCGCGCCGGCTTCTGCTGGATGGGGGCCTGCCAGGATTGCTGGGTGGTGGTGGCGGGGAAGGGCGTCCGGCGTGCCTGCACGACATTGGTCGAACCCGGGATTGAGGTGATCAGGCGATGAAGGTTGTGGTGGTTGGCGCCGGCCCTGCCGGTATCCGCGCGGTGGAGCAGCTTGTCCGGGCCGGCGTCACGCCGATCTGGATCGAGGAGGGCGCCGATGGCGGCGGCCGCATCACCCAGCGCCCGCCAGCCGGCTTCAGCCGCAGCCATGCCGCGCTGTACGGCGCCGATGCCGGTCGCGCCAAGCGCCTGCACGCCACGCTGGATGCGCTGAAGGCGCGGGTCGATTGGCGGCCGGACACGCTGGTCTGGAACATCCGGCCGGACGCCAAGGTCCTGCATATCCTGGCCAATGGCGCGGCGCAGGATGAGGTGGCCTATGGTGCGCTGATCCTGTGCACCGGCGCGATGGACCGCGTGCTGCCGCTGCCCGGCTGGAACCTGCCCGGCGCCACCACGCTCGGCGGCGCGCAGGTGGCGCTGAAGTCGCAGGGGGTGGGGGTTGGTGCCAACCCGGTGCTGATCGGCACGGGCCCGCTGCTGTGGCTGACCGCGCTGCAATACGCCAAGGCCGGCGCCAAGCCGGCGGCGGTGCTGGACACCACGGATTTTCTCACCAAGGCGCGCTTCGGCGCCGGCATGCTGTGGAACGTGCCGACGCTGCTGCGCGGCATGGGTTTGTACGCCCAGCTCAAGCTGCGTGGCGTGAAGCTGCATGAGGACATCACGCCGCTGGCGATCGAGGGGGTCGACAACGTCACCGCCGTGCATTGGCGCGACGCGGCGTGGAAGGAACACGTCACCCCCTGCGATGCGGTGGCGATGGGCTGGGGGCTGAAGCCGGAGGCGCAGTTGGCCGACCTCGCCGGCGTGCCCTTCGATTATGATGCGACGCAGCAGAACTGGGTGCCGCGCAAGGATGCCGCCGGGCGGTCTCCGATGGCGGGCGTGTACCTGGCGGGCGATGGCGCCGGCATCGGCGGGGTGGATGTGGCGGAACTCGGCGGCGCGCGCGCGGCGCTGGCGCTGCTGGCCGATGCGAAGCTGCCCTCCGACATGGCCTTGAGCAAGCATCTGGATGGCAGGCTGCGCACCGAGCGCCGCTTCCGCGCGGCGCTGGAACAGGCCTTCCCCTATCCGGCGCGGCTGGCCGCGCGGATGGAGGACAGTACCTCCGTCTGCCGCTGCGAGGTGATCACGGCCGGCGAATTGCGCGCCGCGGCGGCGGCGGATGCGCCGGAGCTCAACCGGGCCAAGGCCTTCTCCCGCATCGGCATGGGGCGCTGCCAGGGGCGCCTGTGTGGCACGCCGGCGGCGGCCGTGCTGGCGCGTGCGCTGCAGGTGGAGGTGCCGGAAGTGGGGCGCTTGCGCGGCCAGCCGCCGGTGAAGCCGGTGCCGCTGCAACAGGTGGGCTGATGGTCCAGGCGGATGTGCTGGTTGTCGGTGGCGGCGGCGCGGGGTGTTCCGCGGCGCTGCACCTGGCAAGGCGTGGCGTGCGCGTGGTGCTGCTGGAACGCGGGCTGGTCGGCGGGCAGGCGACCGGGGTGAATTATGGCGGCGTGCGCCAGCAGGGCCGCGACCCGGCCGGCCTGCCGCTGGCGCGGAAGTCGCGGGAAATCTGGTCACGCATCACTGAACTCACCGGCGCGGATGTGGAATTCGATCCCTGCGGGCATCTGAAGCTCGCTCGCAGTGCGGCGGATGAGGCGGAACTGCTGCGCTGGAACGCGCTGGCCGCGGAACACGGCCTGCGCCCGCGCATGATCGGCCGCAACGCGATCCGGCAACAGCACCCGTATTTCAGCGATGTCGTCATCGCCGGCAGCCTGATGGAGGAGGATGGCTCCGCCAATCCGCGCCTGCTGGCCCCGGCGCTGGCACGTGCGGCGCGTGCGGCCGGCGCCGATATCCGGGAACACCATGCGGTCACGGCTTTCGCGCATGACGGCAGCAACTTCGAGGTGCTGGCGAATGGCCAGGGCTTCACCGCACCCTGGCTGCTGAACTGCGCCGGCTTCTGGGGCGGCGAGATTGCGGCGCGGTTCGGGGAGGCGGTGCCGATCGAGAAGCTGCACCCGAACATGCTGGTGACGGAGCCGCTGCCCTATTTTCTGCGCGAGAGCCTCGGCGTGGTCGGCGGCGACCTGTATCTGCGCCAGATCCCGCGCGGCAACGTCATCTTCGGCGGCGGGCGCGGCGAGAGCGATGCGGAAATCCGGGTGACGCGGCCGCGCCCCGATGCGGCTTTTGGTGCGATGCAGCGCGCCATCGCGGTCATCCCGCGCCTGGCGGATGCCATGGTGATCCGAAGCTGGACCGGCACGGATGGCGAGATGCCGGACCATTTCCCGGTGCTCGGCCCGTCCCACACCACGCCCGGCCTGCTGCATGCCTTCGGCTTCTGCGGCGAGGGCTTCCAGACCGGCCCGGGCGTCGGCGCGGTGCTGTCGGAGCTGGTGATGGATGGCGCGACGGACGTGCCGCTCGATGCATTCGATATCGGGCGCTTCACGGCGGCCTCCGGAGCGGTCTAAGCTTCCGCCCAAGGCAAACGGGGAATAATTTCATGCGGGGATTTCGGGCGGCGCTGCTTGGCAGCGCCCTGGCCATTGCGTCCGCCATCGGGTTCAACACGACCGCCATGGCGCAAGGCCAGACGCTGCGCGTCGGCATGGCGGCGCAGGATGTGGGTCGGCTCGATCCGCATTTCGCCGTCTCCACCATCGATCGTGTCGTGGTGGCGTGGATGTTCAACGGGCTGGTCCGCTTCAAGCCCGGTTCCATCAACCCGGCCGAGATCGAGCCCGATCTCGCCGAGCGTTGGGAGAGCAGCGCGGATGGCAAGACCTGGACCTTCCATCTGCGCCGCGGCGTGCAGTTCCATGGCGGATATGGCGAGCTGACGGCTGAGGATGTCGTCTTCTCGCTGCGCAAATCCGGCACCGCCGCGACCAGCGCCTTCGCCGCCGACTACCGCGCGATCGAGACCATCGAGGCGGTGGACAGCCACACCGTCCGCATCGTGCTGCGGGAAAACATCCCGAGCATGCTGGGCATCCTGACCAACTACTCGGGCGGCTACATCGTCTCGAAGCGGGCGGTGGAGGAGCGGGGCGACAATTTCGTGCGCTCGCCGATTGGCACCGGCCCCTTCGCGCTGGACCGCGTGACGCCGAACCAGTCGGCGGAGCTGGTGGCGCATGCGCAGTACTACCGGGGCGCGCCGCAGATCGGGCGCATCAGCTACCGCTTCATCCCCTCCGACGCCTCCCGCGACCTGGCCTTCCAGAACCGGGAGCTGGATCTGAACTACGGCCGCGGCGACCAGACCTGGGTGAACCGCACGCGGCAGGTGCCGAACACGGTGGTCGATGTGTTCGAGCCGGGTGAACTGGCGATCCTGCACCTCAACACCAACCAGCCGCCCTTCAACGACATCCGCATCCGCCAGGCGATGGCGCATGCGGTGAACCGGTCGGAGCTGGTGCGCTTCCGCGGCCAGGATGTGGCGCGTGAGGCGCAATCCGTGGTGCCGCGCGGCTACCTCGGCTTCACCAACGACAATGGCCTGCTGCCGGCGGACCCGGCGCGGGCGCGGGCGCTGCTGGCGGAGGCGGGGCATCCGAACGGCATCACCATCCGCGTGATCCACACGCAGCTGCCGGAGATGCTGAACATGATGCAGGTGGTGCAGCAGCAGCTGCGCCGGTCCGGCATCACGCTCGACCTGCAGGTCGTGGAGCACGCCACCTTCCACCAGCAGATCCGGCAGGATCTGTCGCCGATGGTGTATTACTCCGCGGCGCGTTTCCCGGTGGCGGATATCTACATGACGCAGTTCTTCCATGGCCGGTCGCGTGTCCGCACGCCGACGGCGGTGACGAATTTCTCGCATTGCAGCCAGGCGGACAGCCAGATCGATGCGGCGCGCGTCAGCACGGACATCGAGGAGCAGAAGCGGCTCTGGGCGGAGGCACAGCGCATCCTGGTGCAGAATGTCTGCGGCGTGCCGTTGATCGAGACCCTGCTGGTCTTCGCCCGCCGCGACAACCTTGACTATGGCTATGAGCTGAAGGGCTCGATGAGCCTCGGCCCGCTGATCACCGAAGCGACGCGGCTGCGGTGAGGAGCCTGGCCCCCACCCTGGCCAGCCTTCGGCGTTGCAGCAGCGCCGCAACCCCCCGCAGGCGGGGTAGGGAGGAGCGGCCGTCTTTCCCCTCTCCCGCGGAGCGGGGGAGGGTCGGGCTGGGGGCCACGGCATGACCGGCTTCGTCATCCGCCGCCTGCTGGCCGCCGTGCCGACGCTGATCGCGGTGCTGACGCTGGTCTTCATCATCGTCCGCATCGTGCCCGGCGACCCGGCGCTGGTGATCCTGGGCGACCAGGCGACGCCGGAGGCGATTGCGGCGCTGCGCACCAGGCTCGGCCTGGATCGCTCGCTGTGGGCGCAGTATTTCAGCTTCATCACCAGCGCGCTGGTCGGCGATTTCGGCGTCTCCATGGTCACCGGCCGTTCGATCACGGCAGAGGTCGCGGCGGTGTTGCCGCATACGCTTGACCTGACCATCGCCTCGATGATCTTCGGCGTCGTCATCGGCGTGCCGGTCGGCATCTGGGCGGCGCTGAACCGCAACGGCGTGGTGGATGTGGCGGCGCGGGTGCTGTCGCTGCTCGGCCTGTCCTTCCCGGTCTTCGTCTCCGGCATTTTTCTTCTATTGGCCTTCTCGCTGCACTGGCGGTGGTTCCCCGTCATCGGCGGCGCGGATCTCGCCGACTATGGCGACCGGCTGCACAAGCTGGTGCTGCCCACCGTGGCGCTCGGCCTGATCATGGCGGCCTACATCACGCGGGTGACGCGTAGCGCCATGCTGGCCTCGCTCAGTGAGGACTATATCCGCACCGCGCGCGCCAAGGGCGTGCCGTGGCGGCGCGTGGTCTGGGTGCATGGCCTGCGGAATGCCTCGATCCCCATCGTCACCGTGGTGGGGCTCTATGTCGGGATCCTGCTCGGCAACTCGGTGCTGACGGAGATCGTCTTCAACCGGCCGGGTCTGGGCAAGATCATCGTCGGCGCGCTGAACCAGCGGGACTACACGATGCTGCAGGGGCTGATGGTGATCTACTGCTTCCTGATCGTCGTGGTGAACCTCATCACCGATCTGCTGTACGGCGTGATCGATCCACGGGTGAAGGCGGAATGAGCGCGACACAGGAACTGGTTGCGCCACCCGCGCAGGCCGGCTGGAAGCGCGCGCTGGGCAAGGCGCGCAGCAATCCGACCACGGCTGTGGGGGTGGTGATCTGCCTTGTCATCATGGCGTCTGCCATCCTCGCCCCCTGGATCGCGCCCTATGATCCGGCGGAACAGGACATCTTCAACCGGCTGCAAGCGCCCTCCGCTGAATTCTGGCTGGGCACCGACCAGTTCGGGCGGGACATCCTCTCGCGCCTGATGTGGGGCGGCCAGATCTCGCTGACGGTCTCGCTCGGTGCCATCTTCGCCGCCGCCATCATCGGCGGCGCCATCGGCTTGGTCTCCGGCTATATCGGCGGCAAGTTCGACCTGTTCGTGATGCAGGTGATGGATGTGCTGCTGTCCTTCCCCTCGCTCATCCTCGGCCTGATCGTGGTGGCGCTGCTGGGGCCGGAGCTGGTGAACTTGGTGGTGGCCATCGCGCTCACCGCCATCGCGCCCTTCGCCCGCGTTGCCCGCGCACCCACGCTGGCGTTGAAGGAACGCGCCTTCGTGGAGGCCGGCCGCGCGCTCGGCTTCAGCCACACCCGCGTGCTGTTCCGCCACATCCTGCCCAATATCCTGTCGGAGGTGATGGTGATGGGCACGCTGTGGCTGGCCACCGCCGTGCGGGTGGAGGCGTCCCTGTCCTTCATCGGCCTCGGCGTGAAGCCGCCGACCGCGACCTGGGGCGGCATGACGCGGGACGGCTTCGAGAACATCCTGGATGCACCATGGCTCGCCGTGTTTCCGGGCCTGGCGATCCTGTTCCTGGTGCTGGGGCTGAACATGGTGGGCGACGGCCTGCGCGACGCCACTGACCCGAAGCTGAGGAACGAATGACCGCACCCGTCCTCGTCGTCGACGGGCTGCGCAAGCACTTCGTCGCCAAGAAGGGTTTCCCGACGCCGCGCACCGTTCGCGTGCGCGCCGTCGAGGACATCTCCTTCACCATCAATGCCGGCGAGGCCTTCGGCCTGGTCGGCGAATCCGGCTGCGGCAAATCCACCGCCGCCCGCGCCCTGCTGCGGCTGATCGAGCCCGATGCCGGTACCGTCACCTGGAAGGGTGAGAACGTGCTGACCGCCAAGGGGGCCGCGCTGAAGGCGCTGCGCCGGCGCATGCAGATCGTTTTCCAGGACCCCTATTCCTCGCTCGACCCGCGGCAATCCATCGGCAGCGCGCTGATGGAGCCGATGCATGTGCATGGCCTGGCGGAGGGCCAGGAAGCCCGCCGCCGCGCCGGCGCGCTGCTGGAGGAGGTGGGCCTGCCGCCCGCGGCGCTGGACCGCTTCCCGCATGAATTCAGCGGCGGCCAGCGCCAGCGCATCGGCATCGCCCGCGCGCTGACGGTTGAGCCGGAGCTGATCGTGGCGGACGAACCGGTCTCCGCGCTGGATGTCTCGGTGCAGGCGCAGGTGCTGCTGCTGATGCAGGACCTTCGCAAGCGGCGCGGCCTGTCCTTCCTGTTCGTCAGCCACGACCTTTCCGTGGTGCGCTGGTTCTGCGACCGGGTCGCGGTGATGTATCTCGGCCGCATCGTGGAGGAGGGGCCGGCGGGCCGCGTGCTGGCCAACCCGCTGCACCCCTATGCGCAGATGCTGCGCGACGCCTCGCCGATTCCGGACCCGTCGCGGCGCGGCGTGCTGCCGCGCATCATCGGGGAGATCCCGTCGGCGGCCAACCCGCCGCCGGGCTGCCCCTTCCATCCGCGCTGCCCGCACGCCATGCCGCAATGCAGCCAGGAGATGCCGCGCTGGACCTCGGCCGGCGAGGGCCAGGGCGGCGTCGCCTGCTACCTGCACGGCTGATCAGGCTCCGGGGAAACCTTCCAGCACCATCTTGCCGCGCGCCGTGCCGCTTTCCACGGCGGCATGGCCGCGGCGAAGGTTGGCGGCGTTGATCGGGCCCAGATGCTCGGCCAGGGTGGTCCGCAGCCGGCCCTCGTCCAGCATCCGGCTGACCTCCACCAGCAGGTCGTGCTGCGCCTGCATGTCGGGCGTCCTGAAGCGGGACCGGGTGAACATCAGTTCCCAATGCAGCGACGCCGCCTTCAGCTTCAGCATGCGGAAATCGGGCGAGGTCGTCGGGTCGTCGATCAGGCAGATGGCGCCCTGTGGCGCGATGATCTCGCAGATCGCCGGCCAATGCGCCTCGGTATGCGTCGTGACGAAGATGAAGCCCACCGGCACGCCCAGCGCCTTGGCCTGCGCCGCCAGGTTGCCGGAATGGTCCAGCACGTCATGCGCGCCCATCTCCCGCGCCCAGTCCATCGTCTCCGGCCGGCTGGCGGTGGCGACCACGCGCAGGCCGGTCAGCTGGCGGGCCAGCTGCACGGCGATGGAGCCGACGCCGCCGGCACCGCCGATGATCAGCACCGCTTCGTCGCGCGGCGTCGTGTCGCGCTTGATGCGCAGGCGGTCGAACAGCGCTTCCCACGCCGTGATGGCGGTCAGCGGCACGGCCGCAGCCTCGGCAAAGGACAGCTTTCGCGGCTTTGGGCCGACGATGCGTTCATCCACCAGGTGCAACTCGGCATTGGTGCCGGGGCGGGTGATGTCGCCGGCGTAGAACACCGCATCGCCGGGGCGGAACAGCGTGGCTTGCGGCCCCACGGCGCGCACCACGCCGGCGGCGTCGTAGCCGAGCAGCGTTGGCGTGCCGACCGGATCGGCGCGCATCCGCACCTTGGCATCAACCGGATTCACGGAGATGGCGCGAACCTCCACCAGCAGGTCGCGGCCGCTGGGGGGCGCAGGATCGGGCAGGGTCACATCCTGCAGGCAATCGGGGTCGCTGGTGGGCAGGCTCTTGAGATAAGCGACGGCGCGCATGGCACAGGCTCCTTTCCAGGCGGCTGAGATGGATCCTGCGCGCGCGGTTGCAAATGATCCGATCGATCAGTCTGCCCGCGCGCCGGAAAGCTGCACGGCGCGTTGCCACTTCTGCAACTCCGCCGCATGGAAGGCGGCGGTGGCCGCTGCATCCGTGCCGATGACGGTGGCGCCGAGTTCCTGCAACCTATCCCGCACCTGGGATCGGGCGAGGGAGATCTGCATCTCCGCCGACAGCTTCCGCACGATCTCGCCCGGCGTGCCGGCGGGGGCGAAGACGATGATCCAGGCCGCCGCATCGAAGCCCGGCACCGTCTCCGCCACCGAGGGCACCTCGGGCAGCTTCGCCGCCCGGTCGCCGGAGGTGACGGCGATGGCGCGCAACTGCCCGGCGGAGAGGAAGCCGGGCAGGGAGGGCAGGCCCTCGATCGCCACCTGCACCTCCCCCTGCATCACCGATTGGATGGCGAGCGAGCCGCCGCGGAAGGGGATATGCGTCATCTCGATGCCGGTGGCGGCGCGCACCAGCTCGAAGGCCAGATGGCTGGTGGAGCCGGCGCCGGAGGTGGCGTAGTTCAGCCCGCCGGGCCGTGCCTTCGCCGCCTGCACCAGGTCGGCCAGGCTGCGGATCGGGCTGGCGGGGTTCACCACCATCACCTGGGGGAAGGAGACCAGGTGGCTGACCGCCACGAAATCCTCGACCTTGTAGGGCAGGCTGCGGAACAGGAAGGGATTGATGCCCATGGTGCCCGGGGAGCCCACCAGCAGCGTGTAGCCATCGGCCCGCGATCTCGCGGCGAATTCCGTACCGATATTGCCGGAGGCGCCGGTCCGGTTCTCCACGATGAACTGCGTGGCGATCCGCTCCGACAGATCCTGCGCCACCAGGCGGATCACCACATCCACGGCGGAGCCGGCGGAGAAGGGATTCACGCAGCGCACCGGACGATCCGGATAGCCCTGCGCGGAGGCGGGCAGCGCCGGCAGGGCGAGGCCGGCGGCGATCAGGTGGCGGCGTGTGAGCATCGAGAGCCCCCGAATGTGTCCAACGGGATACAACGACATGCCGAGCCTGCGCCCGTGTCAAGCGCCGGATTGGCAGGCCGTGCGGCGCGGGCCATACCGGATGCATGCAGAGCTTCGATGTGGTCGTGGCCGGGGCCGGCGCGGCGGGGATGATGGCGGCGCTGGTGGCGGCGGAAGCGGGCGCGCGAATCGTGCTGCTGGAACGCGATGCGGCGGCGCCGAGCACGCTCTCCGTCTCCGGCGGCCTGGTCTCCGCCGCCGGCACGCGCTGGCAACAGGCGGCCGGGGAGACCGACTCGCCGGAAAACTTCGCCGCCGATGTGCGGGCGAAAAGTGGTGCGGCGGTGGATGCCGTGCTGCTGCAGGCGGTGACGCATGGCGCGGCGGAGGCGGTGGATTTCCTGGCCGATGTCGCCGGCCTGCCGATCCACCTGCACACAGCCTCCCGCTGGCCGGGCCATTCCGCCATGCGGCTGCATGCGACGCCGGCCGAAAGCGGGGCGGAACTGCAGGCGCTGCTGCGCCAGGCGGTGGCGCGCAACCCGCGCATCACCTTCCGCGACGGCGTGGTGGTGCGGACGCTGCGGCCGCAGGGGGTTGCGACCAGCGCCGGGGCGATCGATGCCGGCGCCGTGGTGCTCGCCACCGGCGGCTTCGGCGGCGCGCCGGGGCTGGTGGCGCGCTATTGCCCGAAGGCCGCGCAGGCGGTGCATGTCGGCGGCACGCATGCGGATGGCGCCGGCATCGGCTGGGCGGCGGCGCTGGGGGCGGAGCTGCTCTGCATGGACAGCTACCAGGGCCAGCCGCATGTCTCGCCGCATCTGGTGGAGGGTGTGCGGCCGCGCTTCGGCGCGTCCCTGCCCGCGCTGGGGGCGGTGCTGGTGAACCGGCTGGGACAGCGCTTCGTGGCGGAGGATATGGGCCCCTCCGAACTCACCGCGCATCTGCTGGCGCAGCCCGGCGGGGTGGCGGTGGAGGTGTGGGCGGAGGCGGCGCAGCAGGCGGCGCTGGCCGGCGGGCCGTTCCGCCGCGCGGTGGAGCTTGGCGCCGTGGCCCGCTGCGCGGATCTGGCCGAACTCGCCGCGCGTTTCGGCCTGCCGGAGGCGGCGCTGGCCGAGACCTTCGCGGCGCCGGATCGCTTCGGCCGCCGCAGCTGGGACGGGCCGCCGCAGCCGCCCTACTACGCAGCCGAGGTGACGGGCGCGCTGGCGCATACCCAGGGCGGCGTGCGGGTGGATGCGGATGCGCGGGTGCTGCGCGCCGATGGCAGCGCGATTGCGAATCTGTTCGCCGCCGGCGGCGTGGCCTGCGGCATCTCCGGCCGGGGGGCGGCGGGCTATGTGCCGGGCAATGGGCTGGCGCAGTCCTTCGCGCTCGGCCTGCGCGCCGGGCGGGCGGCGGCGCGATGATCGAAAGCCCCTGCAACAAGGTCTGCGAGATCGACCCGCGCACCGGCCTCTGCCGCGGCTGCGGGCGCAGCACGGTGGAGATCGCGGTATGGACCCAGCTTTCCCCCGCCGCGCGGCGGGCGCTGATGCTGCAACTGCCGGCGCGCCTGCCCCTGGTGGGGAAGCCATGAGCCGCTTCATCGCCAATGCCCGCATGTATGCCGTGGCGCCGGAGGCGGAGGCCGCCTGGCAGGCGCTGATCGCGCATGTGGCGGCGGAGGCCGAGGTGGCGCTGGACTACGAACCCTACCCGGCGCCTCAGCCGCTGGAGGTGCTGTGGCGCCGGCCCGATCTCGGCCTGGTGCAGATGTGCGGCTACCCGATCGCGCTGCGCATCGCCGATGTGGTGCCGATCGCGGCGCCGATTCCGGCGGCCGAGTGGGCGCAGGGGCGCGCCGCCTATCGCTCCGACCTGATCGTGCGGGCGGACAGCCCGTTCCGGCGGCTGGAGGACAGCTTCGGCCACCGCATCGGCTGGACCGTGGCGCATTCGCATTCCGGCTTCAACGCGCTGCGCCACCATCTGCTGCCGCATCGCCAGGCGCGTGGCGGTGATCTCTATGCGGAAAGCGTCGGCGATCTGGTGACGGCGCGGGCGGTGCTGGATGCGGTGCTGGAGGGGCGCATCGAGATCGGGCCGCTCGATGGCTACTGGCACGCGCTGATCGCCCGCTACCGCCCCGATCTGACGGCCGGGATCCGGGTGCTGGAGAGCACGGCGCTGGCGCCGATCCCCGCCTTCGTCGCATCCCCTGGCCTGCCGGCGGCGGCGGTGGCGCGGCTGCGGGCGGCCTTCGCGGCGGCGGCCGCCCGGCCCTGGTTCGCGCAGCACGCCGCGGCGCTGCTGATCCAGGGCTTCGCCCCGGTGGAGCAGGCGGATTTCGCGACGACGCTGGACTGGGACCGCGCGGCGGTGGCGGCGGGATATGCGGTGCCCGCCTGAAACCGCGCCGCGCGGTGGTGATTAGGCCGCCGTGATGCCGAAGCGGCGGATGATCTCGGCATAGCGCGCCGCATCCGCCCGCATCGCGGCCTGCAGCACCTCCGGCGCCTCATCCGTCGCCTCCACGCCGAGGGCGGCCAGGCGCGGCGCCACCTCCGGCCGCTTCACCGCCTCGCGGCTCGCGGCATTCAGCCGGGCGATGATCGCGGGGTCGGTGCCGGCCGGGGCCAGCAGCCCGTGCCAGCCCACGCTGGTCAACTCGGGAAAACCCAGCTCGCGCAAAGTGGGCACGTCGGGCAGGGCGGCGGCGCGGGTTTCCGGGCTGACCATCAGGGCGCGCAGGCGGCCGCCGCGGACATGGTCCGTCACCGCGCCGATATTGATCATCACGCCCTGCAGCAGGCCGGCCATCAGATCGTTCAGCGCCAGCGCGCCGCCGCGATAGGGCACATGGGTCCAGGCCTTGCCGGAGGCGCGCGCGAGCTGCTCGACCAGCAGATGCGCCAGCTGGCCGTGGCCCGGCGTGCCGATGGCCGGCGGCCGGCGCTGGCTGGCGGCGAACCAGGCGGCGAAATCCGGCGCCGGGTCATCCGCCCGCACCACCAGGATCTGCGGCACGCGCACGGAACGGTGGATGGCCGCGAAATCCAGCGGGTCGAAGGCCAGGCGTGGCGTCAGGGACCCGGTGATGGACAGCGTATCGGCGCCGGCCAGCAGCGTGTGCCCATCCGCCGCCGCGCGCGCCGCTGCCGCATAGCCGATGTTGGAGCCGCCACCGGCCAGATTCTCCACCTGCACCGGCTGGCCGAGGATCTCCGTCAGCGCCCGGGCGGAATGCCGCGCGACGATGTCCTGGCTGCCGCCCGGGGCGACCGGGACGATCAGGCGGATCGGCCGGTCCGGCCAGGTGGCGGCACGGGCGATGCAGGGCGCGGCCAGCAGCCCGGCGGCGAGGGTGAGGAAGGGTCGGCGGGACAGCTTCGGCATGATGGATTCCCCAGCCGGCAATCCACGCCGGCCGGGAGTAATTACGCATCATCATCGCGCTTTGCAATATTGAACAATGCACGATTGTTGTTGGTGGTTAAGGGAGCGCCCCCGGCAGCTCCGCCCCCTCCCGCAGCCGCGCCAGCAGCGCCCCGGCCGAGGCGGCGCCGATCACCGGCTCCGTCAACTCGAGAAACTTCGCCGCCAGCTCCGCATCGCTCAGCGGCGCATCCGGGTCGCCCTTGCGGGTGGGCTGGTGGTGCCGCAGCACCGTCCCGTCCGTCAGCCGCACCTCCAGATTGGCCGCGCGCCGCGCCGGGTAGTCGGCGGCCAGCGCCGGGTCCAGGCTGACGGTCACCTTCGGCATCACCGCCCGAATGCGCGGATCGGCCAGGCTCTCCGGCGTGAAGGCCGCGATCCGCACGCCGCCGAGGACCAGCAGCGCGCCCAGGCAGTATTGCGCGGAGAAGCGTGCCTGTTGTTCCGTCGTCACCTCCGGCCGGTCGCAGACATCCTTGGTGGCGGAATAGCCGCCGAGATGGATGGCGGCGACATCCTCCGCGCCGAAGCCATGCTGCGCCTGCAGCGCGGCCAGCCCGTCGAGGCCCGCGAAGATGTGGCCGCAGCAGCCATGGTTCTTGAAGGTCATGCTGGTGATGGCGACGTGTTCCTCCAGCCCCGCCAGCGCCTTGTCCCACTTGCCGGTGTCCTCGCTGGTGGCGGCGGCGAAGCCGACCGGGCCGTGCAGCACGTCCAGCGCCCCCGTCACCCCGGCCGAGGCCGCGAGCGCAGCCAGCGCACCGGCCTCCGCCGCATGGCCGGGGTGCAGCGGCTTGCTCATGCCCTCGCCGCGGAAGGCCTGTTGCAGCCCGCCGGCCATGGTGGCGGCGGTGGCCAGGGCATGGGCCATGCGCGTCTCGTCCAGGCCGAGCACCACGCCGACGGCCGCCGCCGCGCCGAAGGTGCCGACGGTGCCGGTGGTGTGCCAGTAGCGGTAATGGCTGGGCTGCACCGCGACGCCGATGCGGCAGCCCACCTCATACCCCGCGGTGATGGCCCGCAGCAGCAGGTCCATGTCGCCACCTTGCGCCTGGGCGGCGGCGAGGGCTGCGGGGATGGTCGGGCAGCCCGGGTGGTAGCCGGCGTCGCGGTAGATGTCGTCGAATTCCACCGTGTGGCTGGCCGTCGCGTTCAGCAGCGCCGCATGGCGCAGCCCGCCCGCCTGGCCATCCACGTAGCAGATGGCGCGCCCGCTGCCGCGCTGGTCCGCCAGCACCCGCGCCATCAGGCTGGCCGGGGGCTGCGAGCAGCCGGGCAGCAGGGCGGCGAACCAGTCGATCAGCGCGCGGCGGGCATGATGCGCCACATCCACGGGCAGCGGCCGGTCGCGCCAGCTCGCCGCATGCGCGGCCAGGCGGATCAGTGGATTGTCCATGCCTTCGGTCCCTCTTCCCTGCGCGGCCCACCCCGCGACTCTTGCGGCCAGCATGCATCCTGTGCCGCCTGGCGCCAGCCCGCGCCGGCGATGCCGTGGGCAAAACGACATGCAGGTGGTATCCAGGCCAGGCGCCAGACGCACCCGCCGGAGAGCGGGAGGCGGCGCGAGGAAGGCTGGCGCGGCTGAACCGCCGAGACAGGACTTGCCGCATGATCCTCACCCGTCGCCTTGCCCTTGGCGCGAGCCTTCTGGCCGCCGCGCGCCCGGCGCGTGCCGCCTGGCCCGAACGGCTGCTGACCATCATTGTGCCCTTCGCCGCCGGCGGCGGCACGGATATCTCTGCCCGCGTCATGGCGCAGTTCCTGGAAGTGGAACTGGGCCAGCCCGTGGTGGTGCAGAATCGCGGCGGGGCGGGCGGCGAGATCGGGCTGAACGCCATCGCCGATGCGCGGCCGGATGGCTATACGCTCGGCATCATCAACACCCCCGGCATCGTCACCATCCCGATCGAGCGCAGCCCGCGCTGGTCGATGGACAGCTTCACCTTCATCGCCGGCGTGGTGGACGACCCGGCGACCATCGCCGTGCATCCGGACAGCCCGATCCGCAGCATCGCCGACCTGGTCGCCGCGGCGCGGCGGGAGCCGGGGCGGATCACGGTGGGGGACCAGGGGCCGGGCTCGGCCGGCAGCATCAGCGTCATGCTGCTGGAACAGGCGGCCGGCGTGCGGTTCGAGCCGGTGGCCTATGCCGGCACCGCGCCCGGCGCGCAGGCGCTGATGACGCGGGAAATCCAGGCCGCCACCGCCAATCTCGGCGAGAGCCTGACCTTCGCGCAGCGCCAGCCCTGGCGGACATTGGGTGTGATGTCCGATGCGCGGCACGCGCTGGCGCCCGATGTGCCGACCTTCAAGGAAGCCGGCTACGACATTCGCGGCGGGTCGCTGCGGGGCCTGGGCGGGCCGAAGGGGATGCCGGCGGAGGTGGTGGCGCGGATTTCGGCGGCGCTGGACAAGGTGCTGGCCAACCCCGCCTTCCGCGCCAGCAGCGAGCGCGCCTTCCAGCCGCTGCGCTACCTGAACTCCGCGGATTACGTCGCCTTCCTGCAGCAGGTGGATGCGACGCACCGCGCGCTGTGGCGGGAGCGGCCCTGGCGGCGTTAGGCGGCGGCCTGGGCGGCCCTGGCGGCGTTAGGCGGCGGCCTGGGCGGCCCTGGCGGCGTTAGGCCGCCGCCTGCGCGGCCCTGGCGGCGTTAGGCCGCCGCTTGCGCGGCGAGGCGGCGATAGCGTTCGCGCGCTGCCTCCAGATGCCGGCGCATCGCCGCGCGGGCGGCCTCCGGGTCACTCGCCGCGATCGCCTCCGCCACCAGGCGGTGCTCGCCGCGGACCTGCGCTAGGTACTGCCTCCGCTCCGCCTCGCTGCGCTCGACCAGGCCGAGGGCGCGGCGGGGGATGGCGTGGCGGCCCAGCACCTCCAGGAAGCGCAGGAAATGCGGGTTGCCGGTGGCCATGAAGATGGCGCGGTGCAGGGCGAAATCGGCCTCCGCCGCATCGCCGCCGGCAGCCACCGCGGCATCGAAAGTGGCCTCGGCCTCGCCGATCAGGGTCAGCGCCTCGGCGCTGCAGCGTTCGGCGGCCAGGCCCGCGGCCTCCACCTCCAGCGCCAGGCGCAGCTCCAGCACCTGGATCACCTGCTGCAGGCCTTCGGCCTCGCTGGGTGTGAGGCGGAAGATGCCCTCGCCCGGGCGCTCCGTGACGAAGGCGCCGACGCCCTGGCGGGTCACCACCAGCCCCTCCGCCCGCAGCGCCGCCACCGCCTCCCGCACCACGGTGCGGCTGACGCCGGCCTCCCGCATCAGGTCCTGCTCGGTCGGCAGCCGGGCGCCGGGCGGCAGGCGGCCGGAGCGGATTTCCTCGGCCAGCCGGTGCACCAGCGCGCCGGTGAGGTTGGCGGCAGGGCGCAGCGGCGCCATGCCGATGTCGCGGCGCATCATGGCAGAAGGGTCCGGCGGGTCTCGGTCATCATATGATATGACAAGCCCGGCCGCCGGACGTCAACGTGAGGCCGTCAGGCCACCTTCTCCGCCGAGACCCCCGCCTCTGCCGCCGAGATCAGCCGCCCCTCGAACCACAGCGCTGCACAGATGGCGGACATGGCCCGCCCGTCATGGCCGACGCCGGCCACCGGCACCAGCTTCCAGTTGCAGGCCACGCCACGCCGCGCCGCCTCCGCCTGTCCGGCCGCCAGGTAGTTGTGCGCGCGGGCGAAGCGATGCGGCCCCTGCGCCAGCGCCGTGGGCTGGGAGGGGAGGGAGGGGCCATCCGTCTCGATATCCTGGTCGCCGGCCAGGATGGTCATCGGAAAGGCGAGCAGCGCCAGCAGCGCATCCTCCCCCAGCCCGATGCCACCCAGCCCCTCGGGGAAGGTCCTGTCCAGCGTCGGCAGGGTGTACCAGCCGGGGTTGCCGATGGTGGCGGCCTCCAGCCAGCCATGCGGCTGGGTCGAGAGCAGCCGGTGGCCGAACTGCCCGCCGGCGGAATGGCCGAACAGATGCGCCTTCTCGCGCGTGGTGACGCCGGCCTCGCGCAGCGCCTGGAAGACGCGCTGCGGGATGGCATAGCCCCAGCTTTCGGCCGGGCGCGGCTGGCCGAGATCATCCAGCACCAGGCCGTTGTTGTAGTGCTCGGCCTCCGGCCAGGCCTGCTTGCCATAGGTGGGGGCGACGATCAGCAGCCCGTGCTTCTCCGCCGCCGGAATCCAGAAGTCGCGATAGTCGTCGCCATTCCGCAGCATGCCGTGCTGCACGATCACCACCGGATTCTCCGGCCGGTGGCTGGCTGGGCGATAGCCATGCAGGGTCAGCGGCCGCGCCAGGTCGCAGGCGGCATCCGCCCAGGGGATGGCGCTGCGGCCGGTCTGGGCGAAGGCGAGGGCCAGGGGGGCCAAGGGGGGGCCGAGTGGCGGGCTCATTGCGGGCGGATCTCCTGCGCCAGGGTCTGCTGGTCCATCCGCCCGGCATAGGCCAGGCCGCGGCGGAAGGCCCAGACGGCGCTCTCGAAATGAATGGGCAGGATCGGCATTTCGGCCAGGCCGATGCGGCTGGCCTCGCGCAGCAGGCGGCCGCGTTCCGCATCCTCCATGGTGGTCAGCGCGGCGACCGCGGCGGCGTCGAAGGCGGCGTGGGACCAGTTGCCGTAATTGCTGCCGCCGATGCCACGCTCCCGGTCCGTGCTGGCCATCCAGGTGCGGAAGAACAGCAGCGTCTCCTCCGCGCTTGCCGCCCAGCCGCCCATCGGCGCGGAGAATTCGCGCCGGGCGCGGCGGCCGAAGAAGACGTTGGAGGGCATCGCATCCACCTCCGCCCGCACGCCGATGCGGCTGAGATACTGGCCGATGGCCTGGATCACGCGGGCATCATTGACGTAGCGGTTGTTGGTGGCGTGCAGGGTCAGGCTGAAGCCCTCGGCATAGCCAGCCTCGGCCAGCAGGGCGCGGGCGCGGGCCGGGTCGTAGGGCAGCACGGGCAGGCCGGGGATGGTGCCGAACATGCCCTCCGGCAGGAACTGCCCGGCGGGCAGGGCCAGGCCGTCCATGATCCGGCTGGCGATGGCGTTGCGGTCGATGGCGAGCGACAGCGCCTGGCGCACCCGCACATCCTGCAGCGGGTTCGGCGCGGCGCCGCCATTGACGAAGGGCGCCGGGTTGCGCTGGTCGAGCTGCAGGAAGATCAGCCGCGTGGTCGGCGCGATGGCCAGTCCGATGGCGGCGTTGTTGCGCAGGCGCGGGATGTCGCCGGTCGCTGGCGCCTCGACGATGTCATGGTCGCCGGCCAGCAGCCCGGCCAGCCGCGGCCCCGCCGCCGTCACGGGCTGCAGTCGGACCTCCGCCCAATGCGGCTTCGGGCCCCAATAGGCGTCGTGGCGCACCAGTTCCGTCACGCCGCTGCGGCCGAACTGGCGCATCCGGAAGGGGCCGGTGCCGATCGCGGCGGAGCCGTCATTGAACTGCGCGAGGCTCGGCCAGTGCTGGCCGTTGCCGGCGCAATTATCATCGAGGCTGAAGGCGATGGGCCGCGCCGGCACCAGCCCGGCCGGGATGATCCGCAGGCTCGACAGATCCGCCGGCAGCAGCGGTTCCGGCTGCCTTGTGCCGATGACGACCCGATGCGGCCCCTCCGCCTCCACCCGGTTCAGCCGCCGCACCATGGAGGAGTAGGAGACGGCAAGCTCGCCCGGATTGTTGAGCATGCGGCAGAAGGAGAACACCACATCGGCGGCGGTGAAATCCTGCCCGTTATGGAACTTCACCCCCTGCCGCAGGTCGAACACCCAGGTGGTGTCGTCGCGGCGCGACCAGGCGGTGGCGAGCGAGGGTTCCGCCTTCAGCCGCGCATCCAGCGCCACCAGGGATTCGAAGACATGGTTGTGCAGGGTGGAGTTGGGCGCCGCCGCATATTGCTGCGGATCGGCCGAGGTCGGCTCCGCCGCCATGCCGATGCGCAGCGTCTGCGCCCGTACCTCGCCCACACCCAGTGCCAGACAGGCGGCGCCTGCCAGGAGAATCCGCTTCATGCCGTGCATCCCTCAGCCGGCGGCAATCATGCCGCCGATGCACGTGGCGGCAAACCCGCTGGCCGCCGCCGTCGCGCTGTTGGGATTGGAACCGTCGGCGCTGCGGCGGCGGGCACCGCGTCAGGTCACCCGGAAGTTGCGGAACTGCCAGGGATCGGCCGCATCGACCTCCTCCGGGAACAGCACGCCGCGGCCCTCCAGCGGAGTCCATTCGGAATATTCGCCGACGACGTCGCCCAGATAGGGCGCGCAGATCTCCAGCACGCGGGCGTGGTCGATCTCATCGGATTCGACCACGCCCTGGCGCGGGTTCTCCATGGCCCAGATCACCCCGGCCAGCACCGCCGCCGTCACCTGCAGCGAGGTGGCGTTGTTGTGCGGGGCGGCGCGGCGCGCTTCTTCGATGGTCAGGCGGGAGCCGAACCAATAGGCGCCCTTGGCATGGCCCATCAGCAGCACGCCGAGCTCATCCATGCCCTTGGTGATCTCATCCGTCATCAGCCGCTTCTCCGGCTGCATCTCCCAGTTCTTGCCGGCGAGTTCGTGCACCGACAGCACCGCATCGTCGCAGGGGTGGTAGGCGTAGTGCGCGGTCGGGCGATAGGTCACGGCGCCGTCCGCATCGCGCAGCGTGTAGTAGTCGGCCAGCGAGATGCTCTCATTATGGGTGATGAGGAAGCCATGCATCGGCCCCTCCAGCGGCGTCCAGGTACGCACGCGGGTGGAAGCGCCGGGGCGCATCAGGTAGATCGCCGCATCGCAACCAAAGCCGTGGCGGTGGCCATCCGGCGGCAACGCCTTCTCATGACTGCCCCAGCCAAGTTCCGCCGGCTGGCAGCCCTCGCCGACGAAGCCATCGACCGACCAGGTGTTGACGAATTCGCCCGGCTTCTTCGGCGTGTCGCCGACCTGGGTGTCCCGTTCCGCGATGTGGATCACCTTCACGCCCAGCTTCGCCGCGATGCCGGCCCAGGCCGCGCGGTCGCTGGCCGGCGGCGGGTTGGCCACCGGCGCGCCGGTGTCGCGGGCGATGTTCAGCAGCGCCTGCTTGACGAAGTGGCTGACCAGCCCTGGGTTCGCACCATGTGCGGTGACCGAGGTGGGGCCGCCCTGCGCCGTCTCGCGCAGCGCGATCGCCGCCTCCCGCATCGCATAGTTGGAGCGCTGGGAAGGGGTTAGGGAGGTGTCGGTATAGCCACCGGCCCAGGGCTCCACCACCGTGTCCAGGTACAGCACGTCCAGCTTCTGGCAGAGCTTCATCAGCTCCACCGAGGACACGTCCACCGACAGGTTCAGCAGGAAGTCGCCCTTCGCCAGCAGCGGCGAGAGCAGGTCGGCAAAATTCTCGCGCGTCGCCGCCTGAAGGATGAAGCGGATGCCGTATTCGGCGGCCACTTCCTCGCCACGGGTTTCCGCGGTGACGATGGTGATGCGGTCGGCCGGGATGTCGATGTGCCGCAGGATCAGGGGCAGCACGCCCTGGCCGATGGAGCCGAAGCCCAGCATCACCAGGCGGCCGGAAAATTCTGCGTGCTTCATCGTCCAGGCACTCCGTTCAGGTTTCTCGGATGGAAGGCGGCCGCGCCGCCTTCCCGTCTTCAGATGGCCGGCCGTCAGGCCGCTTGCACGGCCTGCACATAGCCCGGGGTCTCCAGCAGAGGCAGGTCCGCCACCTCCACCACGCCGGCGCGGTCCATGCCGTTGAAGGCGGTGCGCAGGCAGGCGCCATAGGCACCGAGCTGGCCGACCTCGATCCAGTCGCCCTCCGCCACATCCGCGGGCAGCAGGAAGGGGCCTTCCATGCGGTCCGCCGTGTCGCAGGTGGGGCCGAAGAAGCTGAAGGGCACCGTCTCCGCCGTGCTGGCGGAACCGGGCCGGATCAGCTTCACCGGGAAGCGGAAGCCGGGCACGCCGGCATCGGACAGCGCGCCATAGACGCCGTCATTGATGAACAGCATGCCGTCGCGCCGCGCCTGCACCTGCACGACGATGGAGGCACCGCCCGCCACCAGTGCGCGGCCGGGCTCCGCCCACAGCTCCACCCCCGGCAGCGCCGCCTCGGCCATGGCCGTGGCGATGCTGTCCATGAAGGCCGACAGCGGCGGCGGGACGACATCCGGATAGGCCACCGGGAAGCCGCCGCCGACATCGAGCACCTCCACCGCCACGCCGGACTCCCGGATCACGGAAGCGGCCAGCGCGATGGCGCGGGCATAGGCGGATGGGTCCAGGCACTGCGAGCCGACATGGAAGGACACTCCGAGCTTGCCGGCATGGGAACGCGCCGCGCGCAGCAGCGCCACCGCTTCCGCCGGCTCCGCGCCGAATTTCCCGGAAAGGTCATACACGGCGCTGCCCTTCGGCAGGCCGAGGCGGACGATCAGGTTCAGACCCTGCCCGCCCGTCTCCTCCAGGATCTTCGCGAGCTCCGCCGTGGAATCCAGCACGAAGTCGCGCACGCCATGGGTCGCATAGGCCTCGCGGATCGCGCCGCGCGCCTTCACCGGGTGCATGAAGTGGATCACGGCTTCCGGGAACATGCTGCGGACCAGGCGCACTTCGCCAGCCGAGGCGCAGTCGAAATGGCGGAGGCCGCCGGCCCAGAGGGCGCGCAGCACGGTCGGGTCCGGGTTGCACTTCACGGCGTACATGGTGGTGCCCGGGAAGGCGGCCTGGAAGGTCGCGCCGGCCGCGCTGATGGTGGCCGGCCGCAGGCAGTGCAGCGGATCCTCCGGCCGCAGCGCCGCGACCACGCCGGCAACATTGCTCGGCAGGGCGGGGGCGGCGGGACGGCGGAGCGGCGCGACGGCGCCGCGGAAGCGGAACTCGGTCATGGCGGACTCCCTGAGGGCCGGGGTTTTGGCGTCCGATGACCGAAGGCCGTAGGGCCCGTAGGTCTGAATCGGTCGCCCCTGAATTTGGCCCGCCGCCGCGCCACGGGCCCTGGGGAGAGGGCGGGCGCGGCGGCGGGAAGGAGGGAACCGGGGCCGGATCGGCGCGCGTCCTTGGTTCGCCGCGCACGGCACGCCCGCCACCTTGCGGTGGGGAACGGGACGCGGGCGGCGGAAGCGTCGCCATTCCGGCGTCTCAGACCCTCGGGCCTGGACGGGCGGAATGCGGCGCTTCGGGCGCGGTCACGCGGTCAGTACGGGAGGAGTCCCGGCTTCGCGCGGCGGCGATCAGGCGACACAGGCGGTTCCCTCGAACCTTCCAGCCCTTGCGAGCTGGCGTGAACAAAGGACGCGTCCCGTCGTTGCTGTGCCCCGCTAGAGCAGGGCTCGCGGCACGTGCGATGGCGTCAGGGTCTGCGTGGCGAAGCAACAGGGCGTCGCCACGGCCGGATAAATAGCGGCGACCCCGGGGAAGTGCAAGAGGTTTTTTCGGGCATATTCGAAAACGTCGGGGGGGACTGCCTGCCGCTCCCGCGATCGGCCGGAAGCGTTTCAGCCGCGGCAGAGGTATTCCCAAACCATGCCGGCGGCCGCCAGGGCGGTGATCTCGGCATGGTCGTAGGCGGGCGCCACCTCCACCACGTCCATCCCGCGGAAATCCAAGCCCCCGAGCCGCCGCAGCACCGCCTGGGCCTGCCAGCTTGCCAGTCCGCCGATCTCCGGCGTGCCGGTGCCGGGGGCGAAGGCGGGGTCCAGCGCATCGATGTCGAAGGAGAGGTAGGCGGGGGCGGTGCCCAGCACCTCACGCACCTGCGCCGCCACCGCCTGCGGCCCGGCCTCATGGAATTGCTGCGCGGTCACCACCGTCACGCCCTGGCCCAGGGTCCAGTCCCAGACCTCCCGCTGCACCGGAGACCGGATGCCGAGCTGGATCATCCGCGCCGGGTCCACCAGGCCTTCCTTGATGGCGTGGTAGAAGACGGAGCCGTGCGCATAGGCCTGGCCGAAATTATCGGTCCAGGTGTCCACATGCGCGTCGAACACCAGCAGGCCGAGCGGCGCGCCCAGCTTCTTCCGCAGCGCCCGCAGCAAGGGCAGCGTCACGCCATGCTCGCCGCCGAGTGCCACCAGATGGTCGATGGCGGCCGCCTGCTGCTCGATCCGCGCCAGGCTGCCCTGGATGTCGCCCAAAGCCAGTTCGAAATCGCCGAGATCGGCCAGCGGCAGCTCTGCCGGGTCCACCCAGCTTCCCGGATGCGCCCCATCCACCAGCATGCGCGACGCCGCACGGATCGCCCGCGGTCCGTCCCGCGTGCCGGCGCGGTTGGTGGTGCCGATATCCATGGGAATGCCGGCGATGCCGGTGCCGCCCGAGGCATCCTGGCGGGTGACGCCGAGGAAGCCGGGCGGGGTGGCATAGGTGGGCGTTCCGGCCATGCGGCGACTCCTGTGGGGATGGACACTGGCCCCCATGGGCCGCAGGCTGGCGCGAATGACAAGCCAAACAAAAGCGACGTCCGGGGAGGATGCGACCGAGGATCCGGCAAGCGGGGACGGCACCGCCGCCGTCCGCTCCGTGCTGATGGCCGTGCGGGTGCTGGAGGCGATGGCCCTGGCCGGCGGCCCACTGCGCGTCTCGGACCTGGCGCGCCGCCTGGCGGAACCGAAGGGCCGCGTCCACCGCCATCTGGTCACGCTACGCCAGGCCGGCCTGGTGGCGCAGGAGGAAACGACGGAGCGCTACCACCTGACCTGGCGCATGTTCCAGATCGGCCAGGCAGCGGGCGAGCAGTTCGATCTGAAGCGCGTGGCGGAACCGGCCATGCACCGGCTGCGCGATGCGGTGGGGCAATCCGTGCTGCTGGCCGTGCCGACCGGCGGCGATCCGCTGGTGGTGCATGCGCTGGAGGCGCCGAACAAGGTGCTGATCTCGGTCCAGCCCGGCAACCGCCCGCCGGCGCATTGCTCCGCCCAGGGCCGCATCATGCTCGCCTTCGGCCCGGCCGAGGCGCTGGCCCGCACGCTGGGCGGGACGCTGGAGGCGCTGACGCCGCATTCGCTGACCGACCCCGGCCAGCTGCGCGACCGGCTGGAGCTGGTGCGCCAGCGCCTGTGGGAAACCGCGCCGTCCGAGGCGCTGCTCGGCATCAACCTGCTCGCGGCGCCGATCTTCGCGGCGGGGGAGGTGCTGGTCGGCTCGCTCGGCATCGTGGGCTCCGTGCAGTTCGTGCAGGACCCGCCCGATGCGGCGATGCTGGCGGCGCTGCATGAAGCCGCAGGCGAGATCAGCCTGCGGCTCGGCGCCGCGCGCTACGGCCCGCGCGCTTCCGGCGGCACGAAGTCGCGCCAGTAGCCGGGCCGGTCCGGCTGCACGCCGTAGCCGACTTGGCGGTCCGCGGCGAGGCCGATGAGGTCCTCCACGCTGCCGCCGGTGCGGGCGAGGTAGGCGTCGATCGCCGCCACCGCATCCCGCGCCACGGCGAAGCCGCCCGACATCACCGCGCTGGTCATCTCCACCGCCCGCGCGCCGGCCAGCAGGAAGCGCACCACATCCAGGCCATCCCGCGCGCCATTGGTGCCGAGCAGGGGGAAGTCCGGCCCCAGCTTCTTGCGTGCCTGCGCCAGCCAGCGGCAGGTCAGCGCCAGCGACCAGGGCCCGCCGATGGCACCGGCCGTGCCCAGCATCGGCGCGCGCGTCTCGATATCCGGCACCAGCGCCATGAAGCGGCCCATGACGATGACAGCATCCGCACCGCCATCGCGTGCGGCAGCGGCGAGCCCCGCCACATCCTCGCTCTGCCCGGTCAGCTTGATCCAGAGCGGGATGGCGACGGCGGCGCGCAGTCGCGCCGTGATCTCCCGCACCCGTCCTGCCGCGCGTTCCTGGATGATGGCGCCGGGCACCGCCTCGTCGCCATGCGGCGCGCCGATGTTCAGCTCCAGGATGCGGATGCCGGCGGCCTGGTACTGGCGCGCCAGGTCGCAGGCCACGTCGAGATTGGCCAGGATGATGGAGCCGATGACGTACTGCCCGGTCTTCGCGGCCTCTCGGTCCTGCGCCGCGGCCTCCGCGATCCAGTCGGCGCTGGCCGTCTGCTGCAGGCCGGAGCGGCCGAACAGCATGGCATCCTCCGGTGGTGTGAAATCCCAGGGCAGGGGCCGCCAGCGGCTGTCGAGCAGCACATGGTCGCTGCCATCGAGCTGGCGCTTTGCCGCCTCGCTTTCGTTGATCGACTTGGCGACCACGGCGCCGGCGCCCGTGGCGCGCGCGGCGGCCAGGCCGCCGGCCGTCATCACATGGTCGCCGGAGCCGATGATGACCGGGTTGTTCAGGGTGATGCCGCCGATGCGGACCGAGAGATCAGGCATATTCGGGCCTCGCCGGGGTGAAGACATCGAGGTTCAGCACCGGCTCATCCCCCACCACCACGCCGTGGTGCAGCGCATTCGGCGGCACCACGAGCAGGCCACCGGCCGACAGCCGGTGCACCGTGCCCTCGATGTGGAAGTCGATGGTGCCGGCCAGGATATAGACGATCTGTTCGAAATGGTGGCTGTGCGGCCGCGGCTCATGCCCCGGCATCAGCCTGTGCAGCGCCAGCGTCGCGCCATCCCCGGTGAAGCCCTTGCGCTCGACGCCTTCGCGCACCGGGGTCCAGGGGATGGTGTTCCAGTCGATGGTCGGGATCTTCATCGGGCGAGCCTCATCACGTCTTGATTCCAGCGGCCCAGGAAGTGGGCCGAGCGGCCGAATGGCCGCCGCCGCCCCTGCGGCGAGCCAGGCGCGCGGAGTGCGCGCCCGGCGCCTGAGGGCAGCTGATCACTGCCTCTCGATATTGGCCGCGCGGATCACGCGACCCCAGAGCGCGGTCTCGTCCACCAGCATTTGCCGCATCGCCTCGGGCGTGGTGGGGTTGGGTTCGACGGCCAGCGGCAACAGCCGGTCGCGCACCTCCGGCATCGCCAGCACGCGCCGCACTTCGGCGTTCAGCCGGTCGATCACCGGGCGCGGCGTGCCGCGCGGCGCGGCCATGGCATTCCAGGTGACGACATTATAGTCGGGCAGGCCGCTTTCGGCGACGGTCGGCACATCCGGCAGCACCGAGGCGCGGCGCGGCGAGGTCACCGCGAGCGCCCGCAGCCGCCCGCCGGAAATCTGCCCGAGCGTGGTCGCGGCCACCTCCATCGCGCCACCGATATCGCCCGTCGCCGTGGCGTTCAGCAGCTCGCCGGTGGTGCGATAGGTGACGACTTCCACCGGCAACTGCCCCATGGACTGGAACAGCGCGAGCGACAGGTGCAGCGCCGTGCCGACGCTGACCGAGCCCAGATTGATCTTGCCCGGTTGCGCCCGCGCCGCATTCATCAGGTCCTGCAAGGTCCGATAGGGCGAGGTGGCGCTGGTGACGATGATCTGCGGGAAGGACGCGATCTGGCTGACGAATTCGAAATCGTCGATCGGGTGATACGGCAATTGCCGGAACAGATGCGGCGCCGTGGCGGCGGTGGCCGTCACCAGCAGCAGCGTGTGGCCATCCGGTGCCGCGCGCGCCACCGTCTCCGTCGCCACGATGCCGCCGGCGGAGGGGCGGTTCTCGATCACCACCGGCTGGCCCAGCGCCTCGGACAGTTTCTGGCCGACCAGCCGCGCCGTCATGTCGCCGACGCCACCGGCGCCGAAGCCGACGACCCAGCGCAGCGGCCGGTTCGGGAAGTTCTCCTGCGCCAGGGCAGGAAGCGAGGCGCAGGCCATCAGGGCTGCGAGCAGGATGCGTTTCATGACGTGGCTCCCAGGAAGGGTCGGCTGCGGCCGATCTTGCGTTTCAGGAAATCCCAGCGAAGTCCGAGATTCTTCGGGTCGAGCAGAAAGCCCTTAGAATGCAGGGCCGCCGCGGGGTCGAGACGCTGCAAAGGCCCCGCGGCGGCGGCGCGAAGCTGCACATCGGCGGCCCATTCCAGCACCGTCATGCCGATGCAGGCCTCCGCCACATTGGCGCCGACCACCAGCGCGCCGTGGTTCTTCAGCAGCAGCCCGCGCCTTGCGCCGAGTGCGGCCGCGATGGCGTCGCCCTCCTCCGTTCCCAGCACGATGCCGTGGAATTCGTCGAACAGGGCGATGTCGTCGTGGAAGATGGCGCCGGTCTGGGTGATGGTCTCCAGCCCCATGCCGGCGCAGCCGAGCGCGACGCCCGCCTTGCCATGCGTGTGGATGATGCAGCGCACATCGGGCCGCGCGCGGTAGATGCGCGTGTGGATGTGCAGGGTGGGGTTCACGCGGCCCTCGCCGCGGATGGTGTCGAGGTTGAAATCCGCCTCGATCAATCCCTCGGCCCGGACCTCGTCGAAGCCGATGCCCCAGCGATGCGACCAGAAGCGATCCGCACCGGGCAGCCGCGCCGTCAGGTGGCCGGCGATGCCGCTCGCCTGACCATCCGCATCGAGAATGTGGTAGGCATGCAGCAGATCCTGCTTCAGCGCGGCCTCGGCTTCGCTCACGGCTTTCGCAGCCTGCGGGGTTGCGCCTGTGTTCCGAGCATTTTCTTGTTTCCTCCCCGAATTTCGCGTTCAGGTGGGGGGACCGTAGCCCCCGCCACCTGGCGTTTCCATCATCACCTCGTCGGCCGCCGCCATCGCCATTTTCTGCGATTTGTTGACCGGCTCGCCATTCACCAGGAAGCGGCCGGGCTTGCCGCCCTCGCCGCCTTCCAGCCCCTCCGGACCGAGTTCGGTGCGGCTGGCGACCACGTTGAGCAGCCAGGACTCCTTCGTGCGCATCCGGAAGCCGATGAACTGTCCGTCGCCACCGCGCTGCCGTCCGGCGCCGCCGGAGCCCGGCCGCAGTTCCTTGCGCGTGAAGACGATGGGCATGGCGGCTTCCAGCACTTCCACCGGCACGGCGGCGACGCCGGTCGGGTAGCAGGTGGCGTCCAGCCCTGGCTTGTCCCGCCGCGCGCCCATGCCGCCGGAGTAGTTGAACATCGACGAGGTGAAGGGCGTGCCGTCTTCCGCGCGGCCCTGGATCTGGATGGTCCAGACCGCGCCGGAGCCTTCCGCCAGCACGCGATCCGGCATCACCTGGTGCAGCGCCTTCAGCACGGGCATCGGCACATACATGCCCACCACATGCCGCGCATTGACCGGTGCCGGGTAGCGGCAGTTCACGATCGAGCCTTCCGGCGCCACGACCTTGACCGGCAGCAGCGAGCCGAAATTGTTCGGCAGGTCCGGGTCCAGGCAGGCGCGCACGGCGAAGTTGGCATAGGCCGCCGTGTAGTTCAGCACGACGTTGATGCCGATCGGCGCTTCCGGGCTGCTGCCGGCGAAATCGATGACCAGCTCCCCGGCCCGCGCATCCACGGTGACGGCCGTCTTCAGCGTGATTCGCGCACCGCCGGGCACGTCGAAGGTGCTTTCGCCGTGGTAGGTGCCGGGCTTCAGCTTGCGGATGCTTTCTCGAGTGGCCTGTTCCGAGCGGTTGAGAATCGCCTCAGCGAGAAGTTGAATGTCCTCCATGCCGGTCCGGTCACACAGCGCGTTCAGCCGTTCCGCGCCGACGCGTCCGGCCGCGACCTGTGCGGCCAGATCGCCGGAGACGTGTTCCGGCGTGCGCACGTTGCGGCGGATGATGCTGTGCAGCAGCGCGTTGGGCACGCCCTTCTCGTAGAGCTTGGCCAGCGGAATCCACAGGCCTTCCTCATGCACGTCGCGCGCCCCGGCGCCGACGCCGTAGCCGCCGATATCGGTGTGGTGGATGGTGCTGCCGAAGAAGCCGATGCAACGCTCAAGCCGGAACACCGGCGTCATCACCGTGATGTCGAAGAAATGCCCCGCGCTCAGCCAGGGGTCGTTGGTGATCAGCACATCGCCCGGATGCAGCGTATCCGGCGGGAATTCGTGCACGAAATGCTGGCCGGCGGCGGCCAGGCTGTTGATGTGGCCGGGCGTGCCCGTCACCGCCTGCGCCACCATGCGCCCCTGCCGGTCGAACAGCGCGGTGGCGAGGTCGCCGGCCTCCCGCACGATCGGGCTGAAGGCGATGCGCTGCAGCGCGCGGGCCTGTTCGGTGACCGTGGCGATCAGGCTCGACCACTGGATTTCCAGCGCGATGCCATCCAGCTTGCTCATGCCGCGCGCTCCGCCACCACGGCGCCGGTCGGATGCACGCGGGCCGTCCAGCCGCGCAGCACCACCAGCGTGGTTTCCCGTTCCTCGATGATCGCCGGGCCGGCGACCACCTGGCCCACCGCCAGCGCCGCGCGGTCATAGACCGGGACATCCGGCACGGCCTGTTCCACCGCCACGCGGCGCCGCGTGCGCGGGCTGGCCGCGGTGCCGCCCTCGGCCGGCGGCGGGCTGGCCTGCGGAATCGGGCCGCGCGCGGCAAGCCGCCAGGTCACCACCTCCACCGGCACCTCGGGCAGGGTGATGCCGTACAGCGCCTGGTAGGCGGCCTCGAAAGCCTGGCGCAGTGCGGCGGCGTCGCCGGATTCCAGCACGGCCAGCGGCAGCTCCGCCGTCACCTCGTTCTGCTGGCCGCGATACCGGCAATCCACCGCAAGCTCGAGCGTCGCATCCTCCGGCTTCACCCCGGCCTCGGCCAAAGCGGCGCGGCCTTCATGCGCCATGGCATCCACCAGCGCCCGCGTCGCCGGCCAGTCCAGCGTCGCCAGCGGCGAGAGGGCGGAGCGCACCAGATCCAGCCGAACCGGGGAGACCAGCGTGCCGAAGGCGGACAGCACGCTGGCCATCGGCGGGAACACCACCTGCGAGCATTCCAGCAGCTCCGCCACCCGGCAGGCATGCACCGGCCCGGCGCCGCCGAAGGCCAGCATGGGCAGGCCGCGCCAATCCAGCCCGCGATCCGTGGCATGGGCGCGGGCGGCGCCGGCCATCTGTTCGCACACCACCTCGAACACGCCACGCGCCGCCGTCACCGCATCGACGCCGAGTTTCTGGCCCAGCGCGCCGAGTGCCGCAGTGGCGCCTGCATGGTCCAGCTTCATGTCACCGCCCAGGAAGCGTTCGGCATCCAGCAGGCCGAGCACCACATCGGCATCCGTCACCGTCGGCTGCGTGCCGCCGCGGCCGTAGCAGACTGGGCCGGGTTCCGACCCCGCGCTGCGCGGCCCTACCTTCAGCAGGCCGAGATTGTCGATGCGCGCGATGGATCCGCCACCGGCGCCGATCTCGATCATGTCTACGGCGGGGATGGTGATGGGAAAGCCGCTGCCGGGCTTGAAGCGATAGCGGCGATCCACCTCGAACTCGCCGGCCACCAGCGGGCGGCGATCGAGGATCAGGCAGGCCTTGGCCGTGGTGCCGCCCATGTCGAAGGACAGCAGTTTTTCGAAGCCCATAACCTCGGCGAAATGCGCCGCGGCCAGCGCACCGGCGGCCGGGCCGCTTTCGATCATGCGCACGGGGAAACCACCCGCCACGCTGGTGCCGACGACGCCGCCATTGGACAGCATGATCAGCGGCCGGTTCGGGAAGCCGCGCCGCAGCAGCTCCGCCGACAGCGCCTCCAGATACGGCGCGACGATCGGTTGGGTATAGGCGTTCATCACGGTGGTGGAGGCGCGCGGATATTCGCGGATCTGCGGCGAGACCTCGGAGGACAGGGTCACCGCCATGCCCGGCGCCGCGGCCCGGATGGCATCCCGCGCCGCGCGTTCATGCGCGCCGTTGCGGTAGGCATTGAGCAGGCAGATGCCCACCGCCTGCACGCCCGCCGCATGCATGGCGCGGGCCACATTGGCCGCCTCCGCCGCATCCACCGGTTTCGCCACGCTGCCATCGGCCAGAATGCGTTCGTCCAGCGTGAAGACCAGCGCATCCGGCACCAGAGGATCGGGGAATTCGATCTGCGGGTCGAACATGTCGTAGCGATGCTCGTTGCGGATGCGCAGCACGTCGCGGAAGCCCTTGGTGGCGAGCAGAGCGGTCGGCGGGCCGCGGCGTTCGATCACGGCGTTGGTGACCAGGGTGGTGGCGTGCACCGTCACCTCCGTCACCGCCGACGCACCGACCCCGGCGCGCGACAGGGCCAGGTCCACGGCGCGGAAGAAGCCCTCCAGCAGGTTCTGGTGGGTGGTCAGCGTCTTGTCGGTGAAGGCGAGGCCGCTGCCATGCCGCAGCACCACATCGGTGAAGGTGCCGCCGATATCGACGGCCAGCGCGTAGCCCGTGCCCACGGCTACGGATCGCATGCTCGCGCTTCGCACATCATCCGGCACCACGATTTCCTTCCCTCATCCTGCGAGATGCGTGTCTCGCAATGCAGGACGACGTCCTTCTTGAGGAAAGGGTGCGCGCGAAAGCGCGGCGGCGTCAACCCGATTTCAGACGGGGAAGGGGCCTACCGCTTCCAGACCCGGTCGAGCGGCATCAGCCGATTCACCAGCACCAGCAGCGCCACCGTCACCAGGATGAAGATGGTGGAGATGGCGTTCACCGTGTTCTCCAGGCTGAAGGTCGCCTCCGCATAGATCCGCACCGGCAGGGTCTGCAGCCGCGCGGTGGTGAGGAAGGCGGTGACCGTCACCTCGCCGAAGGACAGCAGGAAGCCGATGACGCAGGACACGGCGATGCCCGGCGCCAGCTGCGGCAGGATTACGCGGCGGAAGACCCGCGACGGCGTCGCCCCCAGCCCGCCCGCCGCCTCCTCCAGCCCCCGTTCGAGCTGCGCGACGGAGGCGCGCAGCAGCGCCAGCATGAAGGGCGCGACCAGCACCACATGCACCGCCAGCACGCCGAGGAAGGGCGGAATCTGGTTGAACCATTGCAGCAGCCGCAGCATGCCGAGGCCGATGGCGATGCCGGGCAGCGCCAGCGGCAGCATCAGGAAGGCGCCCACCGCCTCCTTCCCCGCGAAGCCGGCGCGCACCAGGGCGAAGGCGGCGGGCAGGGCGAGGGCCAGGGAGATGACGACGCAGCAGGCCGCGATCTGCAGGCTGGTCCAGGCATCGGAGAGGTAGCGCTCATTCTCCAGCACCGCGGCGTACCATTTCCAGGTGAAGCCGACGAATTGCGCGACCGTCGCCTGCGGGCTGTCATTCACGGATGCCACCGCCACCAGCAGCAGCGGGAACAGCAGGATGGCGATGGCGGCCAGCAGCAGGATGCGGGACAGGGCGGGCGCCACCGCCTCCGCCACCTGCACCACGCCACGCCGCAGCGCCGGCGGCAGGCCGGGCCAGCGCCGTGGCGGGCGGGCATTCACCCAGGGCGTCAGGCCGCCGATGGCGCGGGCGAAGACGAAGGTGACGAGGATGGAGGTGGCGAGCATCAGCATGGCGAGTGCGGAGGCCAGCGGGTAGTTCAGGATTTCCATGCCTTCCCGCAGGACCACCATGCCGGTGACCTGCACCTTGCGCCCGCCGACCAGCGTGGCGGAGACATAGGCGGTCGACGCCATCAGGAAGACCAGCGTCAGCCCGCCGCGCAGCCCGGGCAGGGACAGTGGCAGGATCACCCGCCAGAAGCGCAGCGCCGGCCCGGCACCGAGGCCGGCCGCCGCTTCCTCCAGCCGCTTCTCCTGCCCGTCCAGCACATCGTACAGCGCCAGCACCATGAAGGGCAGGAACACCTGCACCAGCGAAAGCCCGACGGCGAACCAGCCGAACAGCAGGTTCAGCGGCGGGAAGCCCAAGGCTTGAGCGGCGTTGGAGACCACGCCGCGCGGCGCCAGCAGCAGGATGATGCCGAGCGAGCGCACCACCACATTGGTCAGCAGCGGCACCAGGATGATGGCGAAGCCGAAGGGCTTCGCGCGCGGCGAAAGCCGTGTCAGCCACAGCGCCAGCGGATAGGCCAGCACGGCGGAAGCCGCCGCCACCGCCAGGCCGAGCAGCCCCGTATTCAGCAGCAGCCGCAGGAAGAAGGTGTCGCCCAGGATCTCCGCATATTGCGCCGCGGAAGGCAGCAGCGAGATCGGTGCGAAGATCTCGCTGCTCTCCTGCACGGACAGAAGTGCCACGGCGCCCAACGGCGCGGCGAAGGCCGCCAGCAGCCACAGCACATAGGGCGCGGCCAACCAGCCCGCGCGGGGGGAACCCTGCATCAGCCAAGCGCCCTGCGATATTTCAGCCGGCGATCTCGCGGGTGAAGCGGCTGGACCAGCGGCCCTGGTTGCGGATCACCACATCCCAGTCGAAGTCGATCAGCTTGGACACCGCCTCCTCACCCATGATCAGCTTGGCGGCGAGGTCCGGCGGCAGGGTGATGTTGCGGATGGTCGGGCTGTAGTAGGTCTGCTGCGCATAGGCGGTCTGGCATTCCGGGCTGAGATGCAGGTTCACGAAAGCCTCGGCGAGTGCCTGGTTGCGGGTGCCGGTGGTGATGCAGGCGAAATTGGCGGCAACCGCCTGGCCTTCCACCGGCTCCGCGATGACGATGTTGGGGTTGCGCGATTCGGCGTAGCTGCGGGTGAAGCTGCCGAACTCCACGCTGGCCGCGCCGACCTGCTGGTCGAACATGCCATAGAGCTGGTCCTGGCTGCCCTGGATCGCGGCGAAGGGCTTCAGCTCCGCGATCTTGCGGAAGGCCGGGTCGATGTCGTTCTCCGACCCGCCCCAGACCTTGGCCGCCATCAGCAGCCCGGCGGTGCCCTGCGCGCCCGGATAGGTCGGCCAGATCACCTTGCCCTTCAGGTCGTCGCGCCAGAAATCCTTCCAGGAGGTCATCGGTGCGGCGACCATGCGGCGGTCATAGACGATGGTGACCGGGTTGAAGGCCACGCCATAGCCGCCGATGCGGGCCAGCGGGTACAGGTTGGCGAAGTTCGGCACGCTGGCGGAAGGCGCCTGCGTCACGCCGTCCTTCACCGCCTGGCGGCTTTCGAAGATGTTCAGGTACAGCAGGTCGAAGGATGGCCGGCCGCGTTCCGCATAGGCGCGGGCGCGGCGTTCCGGGGTGCCACCGAGCACGTAGTTGATCTTCACCCCATGCTGCTGTTCCAGCGGTGTCGCGCAGTACTGCCGGGTGATGCGTTCCTGCGCGCCGCCCCAGATGCCGACGGTCAGCTCGTCGCCGCGGCGGATCTGGGCGACGGCGTCGCGGCCCCAGATGGCGGGTGCGGCAATTGCCGCGGTGGCCAGCAGGCCACGGCGGGTGAGGGCGATCGTCATGGCAGGGCTCCGGTCGTGGCGGTGAAGTCTTCGATCCAGGCGATGGCCTCGGGCGGCGCGGCCAGGGTCACGGCGGCACCCGGGGCGAAGGCGGGCTCGGCGCTGGGGCGGTGCACGCGCAGGCGGTGCGGCCCGACCGAGACCTCGTAATGGATGCTGTCATCGAGGCGCGTCGCCGCCTCCACCAGGCCGGGCAGCGCCAGATGCGGTGTCGGCGCGGTGGCGGGCAGCAGCTGCAGCCGCGCGGCACGCAGCACCAGGTGGCTCGGGCGGTCCGGCGCTTCGGGCGGCAGCGGCAGCGCCAGGCCCTCCGCCTCGAAGATGCCAGCCTCGGCCCGGCCAGGGATGACGCTGCGGGCGCCAAGGAAGCCCGCCGTGAACAGGTGGCGCGGGCGCTCCGTCAGCTCCGCCGGCGCGGCGCATTCGACGATGCGGCCGCGATCCATCACCGCCACCCGGTCGGCCAGCGCCAGCGCCTCCTCCTGGTCATGCGTCACGAACAGGGTGGTGATGCCGGCGGCGTCGCGCAGCCGGGCGATCTCCTCCCGCATCTCCACGCGCAGCCCGGCATCGAGGTTCGACAGAGGCTCGTCCAGCAGCAGCAACTCGGGGCGGATGACGAGGGCGCGCGCGAGCGCGACGCGCTGCTGCTGGCCGCCGGACATGCGCGCCGGGTAGCGATCCGCCAGATGCGCCAGGCCGACCATGGCCAGCGCCTCCGTCACCCGCCGGTCGCGCTCGGCGCGGTTCACGTCCCGCATCTCCAGCCCGAAGGCGACATTGCCGGCGGCGGTCAGGTGCGGGAACAGGGCGTAGTTCTGGAACACCATGCCGATCTGCCGGCGATGCGGCGGCGCCCGCTCGATCGCCTTGCCATCCAGCAGGATGTGGCCCTCATCCGGCAGGATGAAGCCGGCGACCAGCCGCAGCGTGGTGGTCTTGCCGCAGCCGGAGGGGCCGAGCAGCGCGATGCATTCGCCACGCGCGACGGAAAGCGAGACGCCATCGACCGCCGCCTGGGCGCCGTAGCGCTTGGTCAGGCGGTCGAGCACCAGATGGGGGCGGGGTTCGGTCACGCGCCAGTCTAGGCAAACCCGATGCCACGGCGCCAGGGCAGGGGGGCACCATGATCAGGGGCCACGATGCCGAAGTACCGGCCCTCAATGCCCAAAAAACTTGCGACTGCCGCCGCTTGAGGCGATGTTTGGTGCCGCGGCTTGCGGCAGCGTCGGGCGAGGTCTGGCGCCGCAGCCTGCTGCTGTGTCGGGGGGGCGTGGCAGGGCGTGGTGGCATGGCCCTTGCTGCCCCCTTGTCACAACGAGCCCCCGCACCTGATACCAACCTGGTTGCGGCCCAGGGGGCCGCTGGCATTGGGATGGAGGGATCGGCGTATGCGCACTCGGTATCGATTCGAGCGGCGGACCCTGCTGACAGGCGGCATCGGCCTCGCACTGGCCGCGGTGCCCGGCGCGAGGGTGCCCCTGGCGCAGAGCCTGGACAAGGTCTCCTTCCAGACCAACTGGCGCGCCCAGGCGGAACACGGCGGCTACTACCAGGCCGTCGCCGCCGGCATCTATCGCCGCCACGGCATCGAGTGCGAAATCCGCATGGGCGGGCCGCAGCAGAACCCGTCTCAGCTTCTGCTGGCCGGCCGTGTGGACTTCATCATGTCCAACGGCTTCCAGGCGCTGAACTATGCGCGGGAGAACCTGCCCTTCCTGACCATCGGCGCCATCATGCAGAAGGACCCGCAGGTGCTGATGACCCATGCGGGCAACGGCATCAATTCCTTCGAGGACATGAAGGGCCGCCCGATCCTGATCGGCGCCTCCGGCCGTGTCACCTACTGGCCGTTCCTGAAGGCGAAGTTCGGCTTCACGGATGAACAGATCCGCCCCTACACCTTCAATGTCGGCCCCTTCATGGCGGACCGCATGGCGATCCAGCAGGGCTTCATCTCCTCCGAGCCCTTCGCCGCCCAGCAGGCCGGCGCCACGCCGCGCGTCTTTCTGATCGCCGATGCCGGCTACCAGAACTACCAGACCACCATCGACGCCTCCCGCCGCATAGTGACGGAGAAAAAGGACCTGGTGCAGCGCTTCGTCAACGCGACGATCGAGGGCTGGACCGCCTACATGAAGGGCGAGGATGTCGGCGCCGCCAACGGCGCCATCAAGCGCGACAACCCGGAGATGGACGACGCCAAGATCGCCTACGCCGTGCGCGTGATGAAGGAGGCCGGCATCGTGCAATCCGGCGATGCGCTGCAGCTCGGCATCGGCGCGATGACGGATGCGCGCTGGAAATCCTTCTACGAGGGCATGCGCGATGTCGGCCTGTATCCGGCCGGCCTGGACCCCGCGCGCGCCTACAGCCTGGAATTCGTCAACAAGCGCGTCGGCCTGACCTGAGTGGTTCCTGCGACTGTCGCCTCGCTGGAAGGCGTCACCAAGCGCTACGCCAATGGCACGCTCGCCGTGCGGGGCGTGGATCTGGCGGTGCAGCGGGGCGACTTTGTCTCGCTGCTCGGCCCCTCGGGCTGCGGGAAATCCACCGTGCTGCGGATGATGGCGGGGCTCATCGCGCCATCCTCCGGCCGCATCGAGGTCGCCGGTGGCGGGGAGACCGGCGATATCGGCTTCGTCTTCCAGGAGCCGACGCTGATGCCCTGGTCCTCCGCGCTAAAGAACGTGATGCTGCCGCTGCGGCTGGCCGGCATGGCGCGGGCGGAGGCGGAGCGGCGCGCGCGGGCGGCGCTGGACTCGGTCGGGCTGGCGGGCTTCGAGGGCAGCTATCCGCGTGCGCTCTCCGGCGGCATGAAGATGCGCGTCTCCATCGCCCGCGCCCTGGTGACGAAGCCGCGGCTGCTGCTGATGGACGAGCCCTTCGCGGCGCTGGATGAGATCACCCGCCACAAGCTGAACAACGACCTGCTGAAGCTGTGGGAGGCGGAGCGCTTCACCGCCGTCTTCGTCACCCATTCGGTGTTCGAAAGCGTCTACCTGTCCCGCCGCATCGTGGTGATGGCGGCGCGGCCGGGGCGGGTGGTGGAGGACCTGGCGGTGGATGCGCCCTATCCGCGGGGCGAGTCCTTCCGGACATCCGCCGAATATGCGGCGCATTGCCGCGACATTTCGCAGGCACTCGACAGGGCCATGGGCACATGACGGTCACCCTCTCCGCCAATGAGGCGGCCGATGCGCCGGAGGAGAATCGCGCGGCCCGCTATGCCGGGCTGACGGCGGAGGGCTGGTTCCGCATCCTCGCGCCCACGCTGATCGGCGTGCTGGCGCTGGTGGGCTGGGAAGCGGTGGTGCGGATCAACGAGATTCCGCCCTACCTGCTGCCCGGGCCGCTGGAGGTGTGGCGCGCGCTGATCCGCGAATGGCCGTCGCTGTCCGTCTCGCTGCTGGTCACGCTGCAGATCACCTTCGCGGCGCTGTTCGTGGCGGCGACGCTCGGCCTGCTGCTGTCGGTGCTGTTCGCGCAGTCGCGCATCATCGAGATGTCGCTGTTCCCCTATGCGGTGATCCTGCAGGTCACGCCGGTGGTCGCCATCGCGCCGCTGATCATCATCTGGGTGGATGACATCCGCCTGGCGCTGCTGATCTGCGCCTGGATCGTCGCCTTCTTCCCGATCCTGTCCAACACCACGCTGGGGCTGAACAGCGCGGACCAGAACCTGACCGACCTGTTCCGCCTGTACCGCGCCAGCCGCTGGCAGGTGCTGCGCCGCCTGCGGCTGCCGACGGCGATGCCGTACTTCCTGGCGGGGCTGCGGATCTCCGGCGGGCTGGCGCTGATCGGCGCGATCGTGGCGGAATTCGTCGCCGGCACGGGCGGGCGGGCTTCGGGCCTCGCCTACCGCATCCTGGAAGCCGGCTACCAGTTGCAGATCCCGAAGATGTTCGCTGCGCTTGTGCTGGTCTCCCTCACCGGCATCGCGATCTTCCTGGCGATGAGCCTGATCTCCCACCTCGCGCTGCGCCACTGGCACGAAAGCGCCCTCAAGGACCGTCGATGAAGGCCGAGATTTCTGCAGCCGGCTCCAGCTTCTGGCTGCGCAATGCCCGCACCCATGCCGCGCTGATCCAGGGGCTGGACGTGCCGCAGGATGTGGACGGGCTGCTGCGGCTGGATATCCGCATCGAGCATGGCCGCATCGCGGCCCTGGCGCCGCGCGGCACCGCGCCGGATGGCATCGACCTGCGCGGCGGCCAAGTGTGGCCCGGCTTCGTCGATGCCCATACGCATCTCGACAAGGGCCATATCTGGCCGCGCACCCGCAACCCGACCGGCGATTTCGCCGGCGCGATCCAGGCCGTGATGGGCGACCGCGGCGCCGCCTGGAGCGAGGCGGATATCGAAGCCCGCGCCGATTTCGCCCTGCGCTGCGCTTACGCCCATGGCACGGTGGCGATCCGCACGCATCTGGACACCTACCTGCCGCACGGGGTGACCACCTGGCGCGTCTTCCGCCGGCTGCGGGAGGAATGGGCCGGGCGCATCACGCTGCAGATGTCCTCGATCTGCCCGCTGGACCGTTTCGCGGGGCCGAATGGCGAGACGCTGGCCGATATGGTGGCGGAATCGGGCGGCGTGCTCGGCATGGTCACGCGCCACACCGGCGGCATCCATGACGCGCTGCCCGCAAATTTCCAGGCGGAGCTGGACCACTTCTTCTCCCTTGCGGAAGCGCGCGGCCTGGATCTCGACCTGCATGTGGATGAGAGCGGCGAAGGCGGCGCGCGTGCCCTGCGGGAGATCGCGCTGACGGCGCTGAAGCGCGGCTTTCGCGGTAAGATCCAATGCGGCCATTGCTGCTCGCTCTCGATCCAGCCGGAGGATTTCGCGCGGGAGACGATTGCCCGCGTGGCCGAGGCCGGCATCGACATCGTCGTGCTGCCGATGTGCAACATGTACCTGCAGGACCGCGTGGCGAACCGCACGCCCCGCTGGCGCGGCGTGACGCTGGTGCATGAGATGCGGGCGGCGGGCATCCGCGTCTCCGTCGCCTCCGACAATACGCGCGATCCGTTCTACGCCTATGGCGACCTCGACATGACCGAGGTGTTCCGGGAATCCGCGCGCATCCTGCACCTCGACCACCCCTTCGCCACCTGGCCCGCCGCAGCCACGGCGCGGCCGGCGGAGGCGATGGGTGTGGCCGCGCAGCACGGCACCATCCGCGTCGGCGCCAGCGCCGACCTGGTGCTGTATGGCGCCCGCTTCATGACGGAGCTGCTGTCCCGCCCGCAAGCGGACCGCGTGGTGCTGCGCGCTGGCCGCGTGCTGGAGGCGACGGCGCCGGATTGGCGGGAGCTGGATGCGATGGTGGGCGTGGCCGAGTGACCTACGGCGCCAGCATCTGGCGCCAAACCGCCTGCGCCTGGATGCCCTCCCAGCCATAGAGCATCTGCACCATCGCCGTGCCGGCCCAGACCGGGTGCTGGTCCGCGTAATGCGGGCTGCCGGGATGGCCGGAGGTGCCGTGGAACACCGACCAGCGGCTGTTCTCCCAGGCCCCGACATCGAAGGCGTAGCGCGCCAGCGCACCATAGCCCGCGGCATTGCCGCCGGCGGCGAAGAAGCCGGTGGCGAGCACCGTGTCCATGTCGCCGCCGATGGGCAGCGAGGGCGGGTCCAGCAGCGCCGCCCAATCCGGGAACAGGGGCGAGAGCGGGTGGGTCAGGTGCGGGCGATGCACCTCGCCCCAGGGGCGCGCGCCTGCCGCTTCCGGCGCCGCGCGGCGCAGCGCCTCGGCCAGGGCCTCGGACCAGCTCAGGCCGTCCAAAAGGCTCGCATCGTCCTCGCGCAGCAGGGTCGGCAGGGTCCACCAGAGCTGGTTGATGGGCGGCACGCCGGGGCTGACCGCCAGCATCGGGTGGCCGGCCAGCCCGCCCAACCCGCTGCGCTCCACCAGGATCGCCGTCAGCGCCCGGCGGAAGACGACATAGGCGGCCGGGGCGCTGGCCTCGGCACTCATCCGGCCGTCCCAGTCCAGCAGGCGCTGGCGGAGCGCGGCGGGTTCGGGCTCGGCGGGGGCGGGCAGGCCAGCGAGCTTCTCCCGGAACAGCAGCGCGTTCAGCGACAGCGTGTCGCCATGCAGGCTCGCCGCACCCTCCACGCTGCGCGCTTCCGGCGCCGCGCGCAGCCGGGCCAGCACGCGCTGGGCGCGGTAGGGCGGGTGGCAATCGGTGCAGAGGTAGTCCGGCCCGCCATCGGCCGCGACGCGGTTGTTGGCGGTGACGATCAGACCCTCCGCCGGGTCCATCACGCGCGGCATGTCCTTATGCGCGATCATGCCCTGCCAATCCGCCTCGGCCTGCCAGCCCGGCACGGGCAGCCAGCCATTTGCGCGGGGCCGCCGTGGCACCAGGGCGCGGATCTGGTGGCCGATATGGCCGTCCAGGTCGCCAGCGACCAGGTTGTGGTCGATCAGCCCCCAGCCCCGCGTCGCCTCGAACAGCGCCTCCACGGTGGGTGCGCGCAGCATGCGGGGCAGGCAGTCGAAGGACAAATCGGTTTCGGCGAATTGGACGGAGCGGAGCGCCAGCGCCGTGCCGCTGGCCGGGTCGCCGGCGATGACGGGGCCGTGGCGGGTCTCCACCACCTCGAAATCACGCGCCGCGCCGCCACGCACCTGGATGCGGTCCTGCCGCCGCCGCACCGGCACCCAGCCATCCGGGCCGAGCGCGTTCTGCGCATCCGCGTCGAAGCGCTCCAGATACACGTCGTGGATGTCCACGAAGGCATGGGTGACGCAGTAGGCGACCTGGCCGTTATGGGCGAAATGCGGGAAGCCCGGCACGCCGGGCACCGTCAGCCCCACCACGTCGAAATCCGCGCAGGCCAGATGGCCCTGGGCGTACATGTTGGGGATCTCGAAGACCCGGTGCGGGTCGCCGGCCACCACCGGGCGGCCGGTGGAGGATTGCGCCGGGGCCACGGCCCAGTTGTTGCTGCCGCCGCCCGTCGCATCCGGCGGGGCGCCGCCCAGCAGCGCCTCGATCGCCGGGCGCAGCGCGGCCAGGTCCGCTTCCAGCCGCTGTGCCTCCGCCCCCGGCGGCACCAGCAGGAGATCCTTCCCGCCATCATCGTAGCGCAGCTTCGCCGCCTGTTCCGCGCCCAGCAGCGGCAGCGCCGCGGCGCGCCACAGCTTGAACCAGACGGAGCCCATCAGCAGGCCGAGGCGGCGCATCACGGCGATCGCGTGCCAGCCCTCCCAGCGTTCCGGCACCGCCTGCAGCAGCGTGTATTCGATGGGCAGGGGCGCGCCGGAATCGAGGAAGGCGTTCACGCCCGCCGCGTAGGCGGCCAGCATCGCCTGCGCCTCCGCCCCCAATGCAGCGAAGTCGCGCCGGCTGGCTTCCTCCACGCCCAGGCGGCGGGCCAGGATGTCGCCCTCCGCCGCCGGCGCACCGATCCATTCGGCGCTGCGGCCGAGGGCGCGGCGGCGGTTCAGCTCCATCTGGAACAGCCGGTCCTGGGCATGGACGAAGCCCTGGGCGCGGAAGGCATCCTCCGCGCCGCCTTCGGTCCGGATATGCGGGATGCCCCAGCGGTCGCGCAGCACCGTCGCAGGCTGGCGCAGCCCGGGCAGGGGCAGCGTGCCGTCCAGCGGCGGCAGGGCGGCGCGCAGGGCCTCGTATCCGGGGGTGGGCGGCATCGGCGGTCCCTCCTGCGCGGCCGGGATTGCCGCGGGCTGGATATATCAAATACGATGGAGCGATGAGCGCAAGCGTCCCCACCTCCGAAGACATCGCCTTCCTGTCCCCCGTGGGGCGGGAGAACCTGACCGGCCGCGTCTATGGCGAATTGCGCGATGCGCTGATGGAAGGCCGCATGCGGCCCGGCCAGCGCCTGAAGATCCGCGAACTGGCGCAGCAGCTCGGCACCTCCGAAACCCCGGTGCGGGAGGCGGTGATGCAGCTGGTGCGGGAACGCGCGCTGCGGATGGAACAGGCCAAGGCCATCACGGTCGCCGGCCTGACGCTGGCGCAGTACCAGGAGCTGCGCCTGGTGCGCGCATCGCTGGAAGGCCTGGCCGCCGAGGCCGCCGCCCGCCACATCACGCCCGCCGAAATCCGCGCCCTGGAACGCATCCATGCGGAGCTGGTCCGCGCCGAGGCGGCCGGGGAGGCAGCGCCCGCCATCCGCGCCAATTGGCGCTTCCATCACGGCCTGTACCGCGCCGCCGCCATGCCGGAGTTGCTGGCGGTGATCGAGGGCATCTGGCTGCGCAACGGCCCGATGCTGACCTACCTCTACCCCGACGCCCACCCGACCTATCCGGGCCGCCACCGGCACCTGGACATATTGGACGGGCTGCGCGCCCGCGACGGCGCGGCGACCCGGGCCGCGGTGCAGGCGGATATGGAGGAAGGCGGCGCGGGCCTGCTGCGCCATCTGGCGGCGATGGAACAGGCCGCCCAAAGCAAGGGAAACGCCGCGTGAAGCTCAACCCCATCGCCACCGCGACCCCCTGGTTCCGGCTGGAGGTCGAGGCGACAGACTGGGCGGCGGAGGACCCGGCCGACCTCGCCCGCTGGATGGAACAGCTTCTGCTGATCCGCCGCTTCGAGGAGAAGATCCTTGACCTGCACGGCGCCGGGCTGATCCATGGCCCCGCCCATGCCTCGATCGGGCAGGAGGGTGGCGCGGTCGGCGCGCTGTCCGTGCTCGGCACCGAGGACAAGATCAACGGCACGCATCGCGCGCATCACCAGATCCTGGCCAAGCTGCTGAACGCCGCGACGCCGGAGGGCTACGACCCGCGCAGTGATTCCGTGCCGGAGGCCGCGCAGGACCATGTGCGGCGGACCATGGCGGAGATCATGGGGCTGGCGCAGGGCTACAATGGTGGCCGCGGCGGGTCGATGCATATGCGGATCGCCGAGGCCGGCGTGGTGGGTTCCTCCGCCATCATCGGCGGCAACGTGCCGCATGCGGTGGGCTATGGCCTGGCCGACAAGGTGCTGGGGCGGGACAATATCTCGGTCGCCTTCTTCGGCGACGGCACACTGATGGCCGGGCAGACGCTGGAGGCGATCAACCTGGCGGCGCTGTACCGGCTGCCGGTGGTGTTCTTCCTGGAGAACAATTTCTACGCCGTCTCCACCCATGTGCGGGAGCAGACGCGGGAGACGCGGCTGACGACGCGCGGCGCCATGTTCGGCGTGCCCTCGGTCGAATGCGACGGCATGGACGTGCTGGCGGTGCGGCGGGCGATGCAATGGGCGCGCGACCAGATCGCGGAAACCGGCGGCCCGGTCTTCGTCGAGGCGATCTGCTACCGCTTCCTGCACCAGTCCGGCCCGATGCTCGGCAGCCAGTTCGGCTATCGCGACAAGGCGGAGGAGGAGCAATGGCGCGCCCGCGATCCCGTTACCACGCTGCCGGTGGTGCTGGACCGGCTGGGCGTGCTGGATGCCGAAGGCCTGGCGCGGCTGGAGGCGCGGGTGCGGGCGGTGGTGGAGCAGGCCGCGGCGGCGCTGGTGGAAACCCCGCCCGGCGCCAATGCCCCGCAACTGCGCGAGGGCCTGCTGTCGGAGGTGGCGGATCTCGAACGCGGCATCCGCGGCGACCTCTCCGAATTGCGCGGGTTGAAGGTGCAGGAAGCCAGTGCCGCGGTGCCGGCGCAGCCGATGAAATACATCGACGCCATCGCCGCCACCCTGCTGCACAACATGCAACGCGACCCGCGCATCGTGCTGATCGGCGAGGACATCCACCGGCTGCGCGGCGGCGTCTCCGGCTCCGCCAAGGGTGTGATGGAGACTTTCCCCGAACGCGTCTTCGCCACGCCGATCTGCGAGAACGGTTTCACGGGCATGGCGCTGGGCGCCGCGCTGTGCGGGCTGCGGCCGGTGGTGGACATCATGTTCGGCGACTTCACCATCGTCGCCGCCGACCAGATGTTCAACGGCATCGGCAAGTTCGCACATATGTTCGGCGGCGGCTTCGGCATTCCGCTGGTGGTGCGGGCGCGTGTCTCGCCGGCGGCGGGCTATGGCTCGCAGCATTCCATGGACCCGTCCGGGCTGTTCGCCGCCTATCCCGGCTGGCGCATCCTGCATCCCTCCACGCCGCATGATTACGTCGGGCTGATGAATGCGGCGCTGGCCTGCGAGGATCCGGTGCTGATGATCGAGCATCAGGGCCTGTTCCAGACCAGCGGCCTGGTGCCGCAGGACCTCGGCTACATCGTGCCCTTCGGCAAGGCGCGGGTGGTCCGCCACGGCACGGCCTGCACCGTGCTGACCTATGGCGCCATGGTGCCGGAGACGGAGGCGGCGGTGGCGGCGACCGGCATCGATGCCGAGATCCTCGACCTGCGCTGCCTGGATATCGAGGGCATGGACTGGCCCACCATCGAGGCCAGCATCAAGCGCACCAACCGGGTGCTGATCGCGGAGCAGACGGCGCATGGCACGGCGCATGGTGCGCGCTGGGTGGATGAGATCCAGCGCCGCTGCTTCGACTGGCTGGATGCGGAGATCACCCGCGTGCATGGCAGCCGGGCGGCGCCGGTCGTGTCGCGTCCGCTGAATGCGGCGGCGCTGGCGGATGCGGCGAAGGTGGCGGAGGGGCTGCGGCGGCTGATGCGGTAGCGGCACCCTCTCCTCCCGCTTGGGGGGAGAGGGATGGGGTGAGGGGGGGCGTGAGCGTGTCGCGGTGACGCAGCCCCCACCCAACCAGCCGCAGGCGTTGCGGCAGTGCCGCAACCCCCCGCAGTGCGGGGGAGGGCTTTTGGCCGCTTCAGCTCCCGCGCAGGCCCTGGATGCGGATCAGGCCGTCCGGGATCAGCCGCAACCCGCTGACCGCGGCCGTGGTGCCGAAGAAGCTCTGCGGGTGCCACAGGTAGATGTAGGGGCGGTCGCGCAGCAGCACCTCCATGGCGCGGCCATAGGCGGCCAGGCGCGCGGCGGGCTCCACGCTGGTGCGGCCGGCGCGCAACGCCGCATCGGCCTGTTCGCTGCAATAGCGTCCGCCATTCAGGCTCTGGCCGCAGGCGTTGAAGCCCCAGAGGTTGCCGTCCACATCGGTGCGGCCGGACCAGGCGATGATCAGCGCCTCGAAATCCCCGGCGGTCCAGGCGCGCAGCAGGGTCGCAACCTCGATCACCTGGATCTCCAGCGCGATGCCGGCCTCCGCCGCCATGGCCTGGATCACCTCCGCCGCCTGGACGTATTCGGTGGTGTTGGGGACGGAGAACTTGATCCGCACCCGCTCATGCCCGACCTCCTTCAGCAGCGCCCGGGCGCGGGCCAGGTCGCGGCCCGGCACCGGCAGGGCGGCGATGTGGTGCGGGTGGCCGGGCGGGGTGGATTGGTTGCCGGGGCGGTACAGCCCCTCGAAGGCCACCTGGTTCAGCGCGTTGCGGTCGATCGCCAGCTCCAGCGCCTGCCGCACCCGCGGGTCCTGGCCGAGCGGCGTCTGGGCGCTGGCGCCATGCGCGACGTTGATGGCGATGTAGACGGAGGCGAGCGACGGCCCCTCCAGCAGCTTCACCCGGGCATCGCGCCGCAGCGTCGTGACGTCGGAGGGGTTCACCCGCTCGATCACATCCAGCGTGCCCGAACGCAGATTGGCGGCGCGCACCGTGGTGTCCGGGATCGGCCGGTACACGACCCGGTCGAAATGCAGCGCGTTGGCGTTCCAATAACCCGGAAAGCGCTCCAACTCGATGCGGTCCTGCGGCACGCGCCGCGTCAGGCGATAGGGGCCGGCGCAGGCCGGGTCCTTCTGGAAATCGGCACCCAGCACATTGGCCTGGCGCGGCGAGACCAGCATGCCGGCGCGATCCGACAGCGCCGCCAGCAGTGGCGCGAAGGGCTCCGACAGGCGGATGCGGACCTGCATCGGCCCGGCTTCCTCCACCGCCGTCACCGGGCCCAGCTCGCCCCGGCGGGTGGAGCCCTGGGCGGTGATGTGGCGGTTCAACCCGGCGACGGCGGCGGCGGCATCCAGCGCCACGCCGTCATGGAAGGTCACGCCGGGGCGCAGTGTCAGCAACAGGGCGCGGCCGCCTTCCTGCCATTCCCAGGCGGTGGCGAGCTGCGGCACCAGCGCGCCCTGCTCATCCACCTCGATCAGCTTGTCGCACATCGCCATGAAGACCTGCCGCGCGGCGACGCTGCGCGACAGGGTGGGGTCCAGCACATCGGGGTCCGAGGCGATGCCGATGCGCAGGGTCTGCGCTGCGGCGGGGAAGGCCAGGGTCAGGCCCACAAGGGCGGCGAGGAGTGGTCGCATGCCGGTTTCTCCGTTTCTGCACGCGCATCCTTGAATGGTTTTCGCGCGCTGTCACCATATGATATATCGACGCCGAGCCGATGGAGCGCCGGATGCCTGATTCGCACACCACCAATCTCAGCCGCGACGCGGTGCTGCGCGAGCGTGCGGCGCGGGTCATCCCCGGTGGCCTCTGGGGACACCTGAACGCCGCGAAGCTGCCCGCCGGCTACCCGCAATACTACAGCCGCGCGGAGGGCTGCCGTCTGTGGGACGTGGATGGGCGGGAGGTGGTGGATTTCATGTCCTCCTGGGGCCCGATCGTGCTGGGCCACCATGACCCGGTGGTGGAGGAAGCGGCGCGGCGCCAGGCGCAGCTGGGCGATTGCATGAACGGCCCGGCCCCGGTGCTGGTGGAACTGGCGGAGCGCCTGGTCGCCTCCATCCCGCATGCCGAATGGTGCCTGCTGGCCAAGAACGGCACGGATGCGACCACTGCCTGCGTCACCATCGCCCGTGCCGCGACACGCCGCCGCAAGGTGCTGGTGGCGCGCGGGTCCTATCACGGCGCGGTGCCCTGGTGCTCGCCTTCCACCGCCGGCGTCACGGCGGAGGATCGGGCGCATCTGGTTTTCTACGACTACAACGACGTGGCCTCGGTTCGCGCGGCGGCGGAGGCGGCGAAATGCGACCTCGCCGGCATCCTGGTCACCGCCTTCCGGCACGACATGTCCCGCACCCTGGACCTGCCCGACCCCGCCTTCGCCCGCGCGCTGCGCGCCATCTGCGACGAGACCGGCGCGGCGCTGATCCTGGATGATGTGCGCGCCGGCTTCCGGCTGCACCTCGGCGGGTCGTGGGAAACGGTGGGCGTGCGGCCGGACCTCGCCGCCTACAGCAAGGCGATCGCCAATGGCCATCCGCTGGCCGCGGTGACCGGCGCCGAATGGCTGCGCCGCGCGGCGACGGAGGTGTTCACCACCGGATCCTTCTGGTGCGGCGCCGTGCCGATGGCGGCGGCGCTGGCGACGCTGGAGGAATTGCAGCGCATCGACGGGCCGGCGCGGATGCGCGCCATGGGGCAGCGGCTGCGCGATGGCTTCGCGGCGGGCGCCGAACGGCACGGGTTGCGCATCATCCAGTCCGGCCCGCCGCAGATGCCGCTGCTGCAATTCGCGGGTGACGCGGATTTCCGCCTCGGCGAGGCCTTCTGCGCCGCGGCGCTGGCGGCGGGGGCCTATTTCCACCCGCGCCACAACATGTTTCTCAACTGCGCCCATGATGCCGCCGCGGTGGATCGTGGGCTGGAGGCGGCGGAGGAAGGCTTCGCCGCCGTCGCAAGGCTTTCAGGCTGAAGGGGGCCTGTGCTGCGCCCAGGGGCGGTCCTGTTCCAGGATCGCGCCGAGGCGCAGCAGGCTCATATCCGTCCCCCAGGGCCCGACCAGCTGCACCGCCGTCGGCAACCCGTCCTTCGCGAAGCCGGAGGGGATGGTCAGCGCCGGGTGGCCGGTCAGGTTGAAGGGGTACATGTAGCTGGACCAGCCCTGGCGGGTGATGCCGCAGAGCTCGCCCTCGATCTCGATCTGGCCATCGGCGGCGTCGAAGTCGGCGGGCAAAGCGGTGCGCGTCAGCGTCGGCGTCACCAGCACGTCGTAGCGGCTGAACAGGCCCTGGATGGTGCGGAACAGCTGCGTGCGGGCAAATTGCGCCTCACGGAACTGGGTCAGGGAGAAGCCCGCGCCGCGCTCCATGAAGGCCAGCAGCACCGGGTCCATCTGGTTGTGCCACTGCGCCAGGTGCGGCGTGCAGCTGACGAAGAAGCCGGCCTGGTACATGATGCGGCCGGGGAATTCCATCCAGTCGATGGCATCCGTCACCTCCTCCACGAAGGCGCCGCGGGCGGAAAGCGCATCGAGGCTGGCCAGCGTGTTGTCGGCCATCTCCGCCTGCACCTTCGCGTTGCAGGCGCGCGCTATATAGCCCACGCGCAGCCCGTGCAGGTCGCCGCCCACCAGCCCCGGCGGCAGCGGCGCGATGCCCGGTCCGCGCAGGCTCTGCGCATCGCGCTCGCTCGGCCCGGCGATGACGGAGAGCATGACGGCGGCATCGCTGACGGTGCGCGTCATCGGCCCGGCATAGACGTTATTCGCAAAAGTGTCGGCGGAGGCTTCCCACGGCACGCTGCCGAGTGTCGCCTTCAGCCCGACGATGCCGCAGCAGGCCGCCGGAATGCGGACGGACCCCGCGCCATCCGTGCCCAGCCCGAGCGGCCCCAGCCCGGCAGCCACTGCCGCCGCGGCGCCGCCGGAGGAGCCGCCGGTGGTGCGTGACAGGTCCCAGGGATTGCGCGTGGTGCCGAAACTGGGCCCATCCGTCAGACCCTTGTGACCGAATTCCGGCATGGTGGTCTTGCCGACCAGAATGCCGCCCGCCGCCTTCAGCCGCGCCGCGGTCGCATCGTCACGCGTCGGCACATTGCTGGCGAAGATGGCGGAGCCGTGCGTCGTCAGCACATCCGCCGTATCCACCTGGTCCTTGATGTGCAGCGGCACGCCGTGCAGAGGGCCGAGCGCCGCACCCTCCATCACCGCCTGTTCGGCGCGCCGCGCACTGTCCATCGCCTGCTCGTGCAGCACGGTCACGAAGCAGTTCAGCCGCGGCTGCTCCCGGTCGATCGCCGCCAGCATCGCCTGCGTGAGTTCCACCGGCGAAAGCCGGCGCCGGCGGATCAGCGCGGCGGCCTGCGTCGCCGGCATGAACAGCAATTCGGAGTCGTCCATCGCCCGTTTCCTTCTTGCGCATTCCGCTTCCTGGGGGTCATGCTGGCATAGGATATATCGAACGGCGAGGGGCCAACCCCGCCCGGGGAAGAGGAAATCGAGGCATGCCCCAGAGCTTGATCGGCCGCCGAGGACTGATGGCGGGCGGCACGGCGCTCGCCGCCGCCGGCATCATCCGCCCGCAGGGCGCCCGCGCCGCCAGCCAGCTCAATTTGGTGCTGGAATCGGAGGTGGTGATCCTCGACCCCTATATGACCACGGCGGCCATCACGCGCACCTTCGGCTTCCACATCTTCGACACGCTCTATGCGATGGATGGCCAGGGCCGCATCCAGCCGCAGATGGTGGAAAGCCATACCACCTCCGCCGACCGGCTGACCTGGAATTTCACCCTGCGGCCGGGGATGAAGTTCCACGACGGCACGCCCGTCACCTCCACCGATGTGGTGCTGTCGCTGCAGCGCTGGATGCCGAAGGATGCGCTGGGGCGCATGCTGCGGGATGCACATGCCAGCCTGACCACCAAGGGTACGCTGGGCTTCGAGCTGGTGCTGAAGCGGCCCTTCCCGCTGGTGCTGGACGTGCTCGGCAAGCCGAACGCGCCGGTACCCTTCATCCTGCCGGAACGCCTGGCGCGCACCTCCGGCGATACGCGGATCACGGAGATCATCGGCTCCGGCCCCTTCCGCTTCCGCCCGGACCAGTACCGCCCCGGCAACTACATGGTGCTGGAGAAATTCGCGGACTACGTGCCGCGCAGCGAGGCGCCGGATTTCCTCTCCGGCGGCAAGGTGGTGAAGGTGGACAGCCTGTCGCTGCGCGTCATGCCGGACCAGGCGACGGGCGCCACGGCGCTCCTGGCGAATGAGATCGACTACCAGCAATACGTGCCCTTCGACTGGATCCCGCGCCTCGAACGCTCGCGCGACATCAAGCTGCTGTCGCTCGGCGGGCTGCACCAGTTCCAGGGCAACTTTCGGCTGAATCACGCGGCTCCGCCTTTCGATGACCCCGCCGTGCGCCGCGTGTTGTGGAAGCTGGTGGACCAGAACACGGTGCTGCAGGCCATCGGCGTGCCGCCGCGCTTCCGTGCGCCGCAATGCACCAGCTTCTGGATGTGCGATGCGCCCTACAGCACGGATGCGGGGGCGGAGGGTGCCAAGTTCTCCATTGCGGAGGCGAAGGCGGAGCTGGCGAAGACATCCTATCGCGGGCAGCCGGTGCAGTTCCTGCAGGTGGCGGGCTCCATCTCCCAGACCGCGGCGCAGGTGCTGGTGCAGAACATGAAGGAAGCCGGCTTCACGGTGGATGAGCAGCAGATGGATTGGGGCACCGTCCTCGCACGCCGTGCGCGCCGCGATGGCTGGAGCATGTTCGCCGTCTATTCCAACGGCGTCGATATGCTGACGCCGCTGACCCATTTCTACGTCGCCAGCACCTGCGCCGATTACCCCGGCTGGTCCTGCGACGAACGCATTCCGCGCCTGACGCAGGAATTCGCCAATGCGGAAACGCCGGCGGAACGCCAGCGCCTGACGGCGGAAATCCAGCGCCTGGCCTATGAGCTGACGCCGTCCGTCATGTGGGGCCAGTTCACCATCCCGGCCGCATACCGCACCTCGCTGACGGGCCTGATGGAATCGTCCTTCCCGATCTTTTGGAACGTGGAAAAGGCCTGACGCACACTCTCTCCGCTTGCCATCGGGGGCGCGTGGTTCCTACGCTCCCCCGGGTTCAAACGGGGAAGCAATGACATGACCATCGGACGCAGGACGCTCGGCAAAGGGCTGGCCGCCGCGGGCGGCATCACGCTGCTCGGCGGCGAGGCGCAGGCGCAGAAGGCGCAGGACACGCTGCGCCTGGTGTTCCGCGACGCGGTGCCGAATATCGACGCCTATTTCAACAGCCAGCGCACCGGCCTGATCCTCGGCCACCAGGCATGGGACGGGCTGGTGCACCGGGACCCGGAGACCTTCCGCGTGGTGCCGGCCATGGCGACCGAATGGCGCTGGGTGAACCCCCTGCTGCTGGAATTCACGCTGCGCCAGGGCGTGAAATTCCATGATGGCAGCCCCTTCACGGCGAAGGATGCGGTCTACACCCTCAACACCGTCTCCAACCCTGAAACCCGCGTCGCGACGCCGAGCAACTATGCCTGGATCGAGCGCGCCGAAGCGGATGGCGACTTCAAGCTGCGCATCCATCTGAAGCGCCCGACGCCGGCGGCGCTGGACTACCTGGCGCTGGTCACGCCGATCTGGCCGCAGGCCTATCGGGAGCGTGTGGGCGCGGAGGGCTACAGCCGCGCGCCGGTCGGCGCCGGGCCCTACAAGATCACGAAGTTCGATGTCTCCAGCGGCGTCGAATACGAACGCTTCGACGATTATTATGCGGGTGGCCCCAAGGGCAAGCCGGCCATCCGCCGCATCACCGTGCGCTTCGTGACCGACGCCGCGACCGAGCTGACGGAGCTGCTGGCGCAGCGCGTCGACTGGATCTGGAACATGAACCCGGACCAGGTGCCCAACGTCAACCGCATTCCCTTCCTGCAGACGCTGCGCCAGGAATCCATGCGCATCGGCTATCTCAGCCTGGATGCGGCCGGTCGCAGCGGTGACACGCCGATGAAGAACCTGAAGGTGCGCCAGGCGGTGTGGCACGCGATCGACCGCAAGACGATCGCGGAGCGCCTGGTCACCGGCGGGTCCCGCGTGCCGGTGGCGCCCTGCTACCCCAGCCAGTTCGGCTGCAATGCCGATGCCGCGGTGCAGTACGACTACAATCCGGAGAAGGCGAAGCAGCTTCTGGCCGAGGCCGGCTACCCGAACGGCTTCGACATCGAGCTGACCAGCTATGTCCAGCCGCGCCAATGGTCCGAGGCGGTGCAGAGCTACCTGCAGGCCGTCGGCATCCGCGCCCGGCTGAACCTGCTGCAGGTGGCAGCGCAAATCCAGCGCGCCTGGCGTGGGGAACTGGCGATGTCGATGGGCAGCTGGGGCAGCTATTCCATCAACGACGTCTCCGCCATCCTGCCGAACTTCTTCGGCGACACCAACGACGACTACGCCCGCGACCCGGAGCTGCAGCGCCTGCTGGTGGAAGGTGGCTCCTCCGCCGATGAGGCGGTGCGCAACGCCGCCTATTCCGCCGCCATCAAGCGGATCACGGAACAGGCGTATTGGGTGCCGCTGCACACCTACGTCAACACCTACGCCTTCACGCGCTCGCTCGACTTCAAGGCCTTCCCGGACGAGCTGCCGCGCTTCTACCTGGCGAAGTGGAAATAACTCACCCTTCCAGGTGACATTCCACGAGGCCCGCCGCGGAGGTGGTGGGCCTCGGTTCCTGCGTGGCGCAGGGCGCGAAGACCCTCGGGCAGCGCGGGTGGAAGCGGCAGCCGGGCGGCACGTTCGCCGGGTCCGGCATGATGTCGCCGAGGCCCACATCCGGCACGCCAAGCCCCGGCTCCGGCGTCAGCACGCTGGCGAGCAGCGCCTGAGTGTAGGGGTGGCGCGGGTTGTGGAACAGCGCCTCCGATTCCTGGCGTTCCACGATGCGGCCGAGATACATCACGGCGACCTCGCTCGCGACGTGTTCGACTACCGCGAGGTTGTGGCTGATGAACAGGTAGGTCAGGCCGAGGTCGCGGCGCAGCTCGTCCAGCAGGTTCAGGATCTGCGCCTGCACTGAGACATCCAGCGCGCTGGTCGGCTCGTCGCAGATGACGATGCGCGGCCGCAGCACCAGCGCGCGCGCGATCGCCACACGCTGCCGCTGGCCGCCCGAGAGCTGGGAGGGGAAACGCCCGCCCTGCTCGGCGGAGAGGCCAACGCGCTCCAGCGCCTCCGCCACCCTTCGCGCAACGGTCGCGCGGTCGATGTTGCCCTGCGCCACCAGTGGCATCGCCACGATGTCCTGCACCCGGCGGCGCGGGTTGAGCGAGGAGAAGGGGTCCTGGAACACCGGCTGGATCAGCCGGGCGCGGGCCTTGCGGTCCATCGATGACAGGCGCTGGCCATCCACCAGCACCTCCCCGGATGTCGGCGGCAGCAGGCCGAGGATCATGCGAGCGAGGGTGGATTTGCCGCAGCCGCTTTCCCCCACCACGCCGAGCACGCTGCCCGGCGGCACGGCGAAGGACACGCCATCCACCGCGCGCACCTGGCGCGGCGGCGCGAACAGCCCCTGGCGGACATTGAAGATACGGCGCAGGTCGCGCACCTCGATGGCGGGCGTCATGCGGCGAGGGCCAGGGTGCACAGCACCTCATGCCCCGGCCCCGCCTGCTGGCGTGGGATCGGCCCGCTGCATTCGGCATGGGCGTATTCGCAGCGATCGCGGAAGGCGCAACCCCGAAAACCGGGCGGAATGCGCGGTACCACGCCGGGGATGCTGCCCAGCGGATCGCCCCGCTTCACCTTGCCCGGCACCGGCACGCAGGCCAGCAGCCCGCGCGTATAGGGGTGGCGCGGATTACCGAACAGCTCCGCCGTCGGTGCCGATTCCACCACCTCGCCGGCATACATGACGGAAACCCGGTCGGCGATGCGCGCCACAACGCCAAGGTCATGCGTGATCAGCAGGATGCCGAGGCCGAGGTCGCGCTGCAGCCCGGCCAGCAGCCGCAGGATCTGCGCCTGCACCGTCACGTCCAGCGCCGTGGTGGGTTCGTCTGCGATCAGCAATTCGGGGTCGCACATCAGCGCCATGGCGATCATCACCCGCTGCCGCAGGCCGCCCGAAAGCTGGTGCGGAAACTGCCCCAGCCGCAGCCCCGGCGCGGTGATGCCGACGCGGCCGAGCAATTCCGCCGCGCGGTCCACCGCCTGGGCGCGGGTCGCGCCACGATGCCGGCGCAGCACCTCCGTCATCTGGCTGCCCACCGTATAGGCGGGGTTCAGGCTGGTCATCGGCTCCTGGAAGATCATCGCCATGCGGTCGCCGCGCAGGCGCGACATCTCGCGCTCATTCAGCCCGCCGATCTCCAGCCCCGCGAAGCGCAGCGCCGATGCCTCGCGCCGCCCGCCGCGCGCCAGCAGCCCCATGATGGCGAGCGAGGTGACGGATTTGCCGCAGCCGCTTTCGCCGACCAGGCAATGCGTCTCGCCTTTTGCCACCGCCAGCGATGCCCCGCGCACCGCCGCGGTGCCGCCGAAGGTCACGCGCAGGTCCTGCACCTCGAGCAGCGCGGTCATCGGGACAAATCCGTGCCGAGCATGTCGCGCAGCGCATCGCCCAGCAGGTTCACGCCGAAGACCAGCACGAAGAGCGCGACGCCCGGCACCAGGATCACCCAGGGGGTGAAGAACATGTATTCCTTCGCCTCCGAGATCATCAGGCCCCAGGAGGGCAGGGGGGCGGGCACGCCGAGGCCGAGGAAGGACAGCGCCGCCTCCAGCAGGATCGCCAGCGCCATTTCCAGCGTCGCCACCACGGCCAGGTGCGTCGCGATATTGGGCAGGATTTCGCGCAGCAGCACGCTGGCGTGGGAGGACCCGGCGCACCAGGCGGCGCTGACGTAATCCAGCGTCCGCAGCTGCATGGTGGTGGATCGCGCGACGACGGCGAAGCGGTCCCACAGCAGCAGGCCGAGCACCAGGATCACCAGAGTGAAGCTGGTCCCCAACAGCCCCGCCACGGCCAGCGCCACCAGCACCACCGGAATCGAAAGCCGCGCCGTGATGAGGAACATCACGACATCATCGATCCGCCCGCCATAGAAGCCGCCCAGCACGCCCAGCGTGGTGCCGATGATGCCGGAGGTGATGACGGTGGCCACGCCGATGATCAGCGAAATCCGCGCGCCATAGATCAGCCGGGAAAGGTAGTCCCGCCCCAGCTGGTCCGTGCCGAGCCAGTTGGCCGGCGTGCCGCCCTCCATCCAGGCGGGCGGCACCAGGCGGCGGCCGAGATCGATGGCGTAGGGATCATAGGGCGCGATCCAGGGCGCGAGTATCGCCACCACCACTACCAGCCCCACGATCAGCGCGCCGATCACGAAGGTGGCGTTGCGCAGCAGCCGCCGCGTGGCGCCGCTGCCGGGAAGAACGGCCCCGCTCATGACGTGCGCAGCCGCGGGTCGAGCACGGCGTTCAGCAGATCCGCCAGCAGGGTCAGCGCGATGTAGATCAGCGCCAGCACCAGGATCACCGCCTGCACGACGGGGAAGTCGTTCTTGCTGATGCTCTCCCACGCCAGGTAGCCGACGCCATGCATGGCGAAGACCGTCTCGATCACGATCGACCCGCCCAGCATGAAACCCAGTTGCACGGCGGCGATGGAGACCACCGGGATCGCCGCATTTCGGAAGCCGTGCTTCACCAGGATGGAGATTCGGGACAACCCCTTGGCGCGCGCCGTGCGGATGTAGTCCGACGACAGCGCCTCGATCATCCCGCTGCGCGTCAGGCGCATCAGCGACGGGATGGCGGAGAAGGAAAGTACGATGCCGGGCATCACGTAGTATTCCCAGCCGCCGGTACCCGAGATCGGCAGCCAGCCGAGGTTCAGCCCCAGCACCACCATCAGGATCAGCCCGAGCCAGAAGGACGGCATCGCCTGGCCGATCAGCGCCACCAGCATCACGCCCCGATCCACGTAGCTGCCTTCCCGCACCGCGGCGATGATGCCGAGCGGCAGCGCCACGACAAGCGCCAGCGCCAGCCCGACAAGTCCGAGCGTCAGCGTGATGGGCAGGCGGTGCGCGATGAGGTTGGCGACGCGGTCCTTGAAGAAGAAGCTCTCGCCGAAATCGCCCTGCACGGCACGCACCAGCCAATCCAGGTATTGCTGTGCCAGCGGCCGGTTCAGCCCATAGGCCTGGCGGATCATCTCCACATCCTGCTGCGTCGCATTCGGCCCGGCGATGGAGATGGCGAGGTCGCCCGAAAGCCGCGTGAGCAGGAAGCTCAACGTCAGCACCGTCAGGGCCACCAGGATCGCGACGGTCAACCGGCGCAGGAGGAAACGGACCATTGAAGCGAGCGTAGTCACGCGTCGCGTGGCGTGGCAAGCGCGCTGTTGCGCTGCAGGACCGAGAGTCCGCGCCGCCGCGAAACCGCTGCGCCCATCCGGCGTTGCCGCGTCGGAGGACATGCCGATGCCCCGTGGAGACAAATCGAGCTACACCGACAAGCAGAAGCGCCAGGCGGCGCATATCGCGGATGGCTATGAGGATCGCGGCGTGCCGGAGGATGAGGCGGAGCGCCGCGCCTGGGCCACGGTGAACAAGGAGACCGGCGGCGGCAACCGCAGCGGCTCCGGCCGCGGCCACAAGGATACGAAGGTCTCGGCGAAGAAGGGCGGCAAAGCCTCCGCCAGCCGCACGCCGGAGCAGCGTTCCGCCTCCGCCCGCAAGGCGGCGGCAACGCGCAAACGCAATGCGGCGGCCAGGGCGCACTGAACGTTGCGCGAAAGGCGCACTGAACGTTGCGCGTGATGGCGCGTTAAGGTGGCATGACCCAGCTTTCCGACCCGAACCAGCCGCCGCCCGAACTGCCCGGCCTGCCGCCGGTGAACCCGCCCTCGCCGGATCGGGAACTGCCCCCGCCGGAGCCGGACACCATGCCCGGCCCGCCGCCCGACGTTACTCCGGAGAATCCCAACCCGGGGCCGGACCTGCCCTATCCAGGCCAGTATCCGGAGGTGCCGAGCATCACCCCGCCCGGTCCTCAGATGCCGCCGCCGGTGGCTTGAGGACCTCCTCGGCGGCCGGCTGCAGGCCATAGGGCGCAACCAGCTCCCAGACATGCGGCGGGACCATATGCTTGAGGCGAGCCGGTAGCCGGCGGCGTAGATGCAGCACGGTCTCGACCGCCTTCATCTCGACCCGCGCACGGGCGAATTCCAGGCCGCGCGGGCCGATGCGCGGCATCAGCCAGCCGACCAGGCCGCGCAGGAAGCCGGGCATCCGCCGCAACGGCAGGCCGCCCGCCGCACGCTCGGTATTCGCCAGGAAGCCGCGCACGGCGCCGGCGCGCTTGCCGGCACTGCCGGGCGCGCGGCTCACCACCTCATCCCCCAGCAGCGCCAGCAGCTCCGCCCCGCGCGGGTTGCGCACCAGCAGCCATTGCTCGCCCTCGCCGGCCATATAGCCCACGGTGATGTCGGCCAGGACATTGGTGTAGTCCACGCAGGTGCGGCAGGTCAGCGGGAAGAAGTCACCGGGCAATTGGCTGATCGGCAATTGCAGGAAGGGGATCTCCCGCCGCCTGCCATCGGCGAAGCGCAGCTCCACATGATAGTCGGCACGGAATTCCAGGTAGGTGATGCTGTCCGGGTCGGCGTCGAGCAGCGCCAGGAATTGGTGGAAATTCTCCGTCGTGGTGTTGTCGGAACAGGGCGTGCCGATGACGAACAGCCGCTCCAGCCCCAGCGCCGCCTCCAGTGCGCGCAGCGCATAGACCTGGCAGGGGATGCCGATGATGGCCAGGCGCTTGTGGCCGGCCTCGCGGGCGGGTTCCAGCAGGGCCAGCAGGGGGGCGTAGCCCATCCGCATGCCGCGGCATTCGGCCATGCCCTCCGGCTTGGTCACGAGCACCGGAACGGGGCGCCACTTGTCGTCCGGGTCGGGCGCCATGGTCAGCACGGCATCCACCGCGCCGGCCTCCAGCAGCTTCTCCGCGATGCGGGTGGTGATGCCGGTCCATTGCGCGCCGGGGCGAGGGGCCGCCAGCCTGGCCCGCAGCATCTGGCGGAAGGGGCCAAAATGCAGCTCATCCGGCCGGGCCGGGTCGCGCGCCCGGCCATGCACCTGGGCTTCCAGGCGCGCATAATCGGGCCGGATGAACTGGCAGGCCCGCCCGCAGGCCTTGGCATCCGCCATGCGGGAGATGCCGCAATCCGTGCATAAGCCGCGCGGCGCTGCAGGGCCGATCACCGGCACCTGCACCGCCGCAGTCATGTCTCAGACGCCCTCGCAGCCCAGCTTGCGGAGCGTGGCGTCCACCCAGCTGCGGTCGATGGTGCCGGCCTCGATCTCCGCCATCTGCTTGCCCTCGGCGGCGTGCTTCGCCTCCGTCGCCACGCAGACCGTCTCGGCATCGGCATAGGGGATGGAGACGAAGCCATCCTCGTCGCCCAGGATCATGTCACCCGGCTCGATCACCAGGCCCTCGAAGCCGATGGCGACGTTGATCTCGCCCGGGCCGTCCTTGTAGGGGCCACGATGGGTGATGCCGGCGGCGTAGACCGGGAAATCCTGCTTCGCCAGCGCGCCGCTGTCGCGGATCGCGCCGTTGATGACGATGCCGCCGAGCTTGCGGCGCACCATCTGCGCCAGCATCAGCTCCCCGATGATGGCGTTGGTCAGGTCGCCGCCGGCATCCACCACGATGACGTCGCCGGCCTCCGCCATGTCGATCGCCTTGTGGACCATCAGGTTGTCGCCGGGGCGGCAGCGCACGGTGAAGGCCGGGCCGGCCATCACGGCGCCGGCATGCATCGGCCGCAGGCGCGGGCCGGCGGCGAAGATGCGGGACATGCTGTCGGAGACATTGGCGACGGGCAGCTTGCGGAAGCGCTCGACCAGCGCGGGGGCGACGGCGCGGGTGCGGGGCAGGATGCGGAAACCGACAGGCATGGGCGTCTCTCCAGGCAGGACTTTTTCCTCGCCTACAGGTGGGGCGCGGCGGCGGCAAGGTGGCTGCGCGCGGCTTTGTCATCGCAATCGCGGCCATCGCCTCCCATCTGCCGGGGCGGCAACAACAGGAGACGGCCCATGGCCAGCATTTCGCGCAGCGGTTCCGCCCATTGGGAAGGTGGCGGCAAGGACGGCACGGGGCATGTCTCGACCCAGTCCGGCGTGCTGAAGGAAGCGCCCTATGGCTTCAACGCCCGCTTCGGCGAAGGCCGCGGCACGAATCCGGAAGAACTGATCGCCGCCGCCCATGCCGGCTGCTTCACCATGGCGCTGGCGTTCCAGCTCGCCGGCGCCAACCTGACCGCGACCAGCATGGATACCTCCGCCAAGGTCGGCATGGACCAGGTGGAGGGCGGCTGGAAGATCGCCCGGGTTGCGCTGACGCTGAAGGCCAAGGTGCCGGGCTGCGACGAGGCGACCTTCCAGAAGCTGGCGGAGACGGCCAAGGCCAATTGCCCCGTCAGCAAGGTGCTGAACGCGGAGATCACGCTGGACGCGACGCTGGAGGGCTGAGCGACCGTTCCGGCCGCGGTCCATCTTGCCGGCCTCGCCCATCCGGGCGAGGCTGTCCGGGGAGCACGGACCGGAGACAGCCATGCCGATCAGCATTGCCGACCTGCGGACGACGCCGTTCCAGGTCGGCACCTACGCGCCGGCCGGCGCCGGGATGCCGCTTTTGCGCCGCACGGATGGCAGCGCGCTCGGTACCGGAATACCTCCGGAGAATGAGCATCTGGTCGCGCATAACGGCATCGTCGGCTACACCAACGGGCCGGCAGCGCAGCCAGGCAGCCAGCTCATCAGCTTCCGGGCGGCCGGCACGCACAACAATGCCGCCTACCTGCTGTATCGCGACAACAACATCAGCTCCATCACCTTCGACAGCTCGGTGAACCGGTTCTTCACCGACAACCTCTCGGGGTGTTCGGTCTTCGTGGACCGGCTGCCGAACGGCAACATGGTTGTCTACCACGCGAATGTGCAGGGCGGCGCCTATCGCCCGACCGAGGAGCAGTCGCTGAACGTGCGCTATGAGCGCCAACTGGCCGTTGCGGTGAAGCGCCAGTACCACATCAACGCGGCGCGGCACTATGCCGGCGCGGTGTCAGTGGGGTCGCTGTTCAAGGACCGCTACAACGCCAACGCTGCGGCGGCGGTCAATGTCGCGCGCTTCGCCAATACCCCGGTCCTGGCACTGGGCACGACCGTGGTGGGCTTCCGCACGGGGGCGGGCTGGCAGTTCTGGTACCAGACCTGGATTCGCAGCGCCGCCAATGTCTTTGTCGTGGCGGGCGCCGAGCAGTTCTGCTGACGGGGCCGCCGCGGCTCAGACGATGGCCGTCAGCAGCGGGCGGCCATCGATCTGCGCTTCCAGATTCTCCCGCATCAGCCGGCCCATGTCCTTCCGCGTCTCCACCGTGCCGCTGGCGGCATGCGGCTGCAGGACCACGTTGGGGAAGGTGAGGAATTCCGGGTCGATCGCCGGCTCGTTCAGGAACACGTCGAGCCCGGCGGCGCCAATCCGCCCATCCCGCAGCGCTTCCAGCAGAGCCGCCTCATCCACCACCGTGCCGCGGGAGACGTTGACGAAGATCGCGCCGGGGTTCAGCGCCTCGATCGCCGCGCGATCCACCAGGCCGCGCGTGGCGGCCCCCCCGGCGGCGGAGACGCAGAACACATCCACATGCGGCGCCAGCGCCGCCGGCGTCGGGTAGTGGGTATAGGGCAGCCCCGGCTGCGGTGAGCGGCCGGAATAGGCGATGTCCATGCCGAAGGCCGCCGCCCGCTTCCCGATGGCCTTGCCGATGCGCCCCAGGCCGACGATCCCCAGCCGCTTGCCCCAGACCCGCGTGGTCAGCGGCATGGCGCCCTTCGCCTGCCAGGATCCGTCGCGGATCCAGGCCTCGCCCAGCCGCAGGTTCCGCGCCGCGGCCATCATCAGCATCATGGCCATGTCGGCCACTTCCTCGGTCAGCACATCCGGCGTGTTGGTCACGCGGATCCCGCGCGCGCGGGCGGCTTCCAGGTCGATGGCATCCACGCCGACGCCGTAGCAGGCGATGATCCGCGTGCGCGGCAGCGCATCCATCAGCGCGGCATCGGCGCCGATCTCGCCCTTGGTGGAGATCGCCACGATGCTGTCCCGCCCGGCTTCCAGCATCGCCGCCTTGTCGGCCGCCTGCCAGTACAGGTGCAGGGTGAAGCGCTTCGCGAGGGCCTCAAGATCCCAATCGGGCAATTCGCCCACCACCAGCAGCCCCGGCTTGTCCGACATCCCGTTTCCCCGCACCTTCGCCCCCGAATGAAGGGCAGGAGACGAGAATGACGCAAGGGCTGTTCGACCTGAAGGGGCGCCGGGTGCTGATCACCGGCTCCAGCCGCGGCATCGGCTTCGCCCTGGCGCGCGGCCTCGGCCAGGCCGGCGCCAGCGTGGTGCTGAACGGCCGCGACCCCAAGGTGCTGGCCGAGGCCACCCGCACCCTGGCCGCGGAAGGGCTGGACGTGACCGAGGCCGGCTTCGACGTGACCGACCCGCATGCCCTGGATGCCGCGGTGGCCGAGATCGAGACCCGTCTCGGCCCGATCGAGGTGCTGGTGAACAATGCCGGCATCAACCGCCGCTTCCCCGCCGTATCCGTGACGCCGGAGACCTTCCGGGAGGTGATGTCCACCAATGTGGAGGCGGTGTTCTTCATGGCCCAGGCCGTCGGCAAGCGGATGCTGGAACGCGGCCATGGCAAGATCATCAACATCGCCAGCGTGCAGTCGGAGCTCGGCCGCGCCACCATCTCCCCCTACGCCACCAGCAAGGGCGCGGTGCGCATGATGACGCGCACGCTCTGCGCCGAATGGGCCAAGGGCGGCATCCAGGTGAATGCCGTGGCGCCGGGCTACTTCGCCACCGACCTGACCAAGCCGCTGGTCGATGATGCGAAATTCACCGAATGGCTGTGCCAGCGCGTGCCGGCCGGGCGCTGGGGCAATGTGGAGGAGCTGGTGGGCGCGACGGTGTTCCTGGCCTCCCGCGCCTCGGATTTCGTCAATGGCCACCTGCTGTATGTCGATGGCGGGATGACCGCGGTGGTGTAGCGGTTGCCGGGCCGGGCGGCCTGCCGTAATCGCGAAAGCCGGGCCGCCTCCGGTCCCGCCAGACTCATGGGACCAGCCGCATGAAACTCCTCGCATTCACCGCCGATGGCCTGGCCCGCACGGGGCGGCTGGAGGGGGAGACGGTGATCGGCTTCGCCGGCAGCCCGGACCTCTCCACCGTGCTGCGCGAGGGTCCGCCGGACGAGGACGGGCGCTGGCAGCTTGCCGCTGTCACCATCACCGCGCCGCTACCCGCCGCCCGGCTGTTCTGCATCGGCCTGAACTACCCGAAGCCGCACCCGCTGGGCGGCGAGGTGAAGGGGCCGGCCAACATCTCCTACTTCATCAAGCACCAGGCGGCGTTGGTCGCGCATGGCGCGGCGCTGCGGCCGCCGGGTGTCTCGGTGCAGTTCGACTATGAATGCGAGCTGGCCGTGGTGATCGGCAAGGCCGGCCACCGCATAGCGGAGGCTGACGCGCTGGCGCATGTCGGCGGCTACACCATCCTCAACGATGGCTCGGTGCGCGACTGGCAGGCGCACAGCGTCACCGCCGGCAAGAATTTTTGCGAGTCGGGCAGCTGGGGGCCCTATGTCACGACCTCGGACGAGGTCAGCGATTGGCGCGAGCTTCGCCTGCAGACCCGGCTGAACGGCCGCACCGTGCAGGACAGCAAGGCGGGCGCGATGTTCTTCGGACTCGAGAAGATCATTGCCTATCTCTCCACCATCACCCCGCTGCTGCCCGGCGACGTGATCGCCACGGGCTCTCCCGAAGGCACCGGCGCCACCCAGAAGCCGCCGCGCTTCCTGGTCTCCGGCGATGCGCTGGAGTTCGAGGTTTCCGGCCTCGGCATCCTGTCCAATACTGTCGCCTGAACGGTCCCGAGGATCCCATGGACATCAACGCCCCCTCCCGCATTCCCACCGGTATCGACGAGGCTGAATGGGCGATCCGCTGCGACCTCGCGGCGCTGTATCGCCTGGTCGCGCATCACAAGATGACGGACCTGATCTACACCCATATCAGCGCCCGCATCCCGGGGCCGGAGCACCATTTCCTCATCAACCGCTACGGCGTGCTGTTCCATGAGATGCGCGCCAGCGACCTGGTGAAGATCGACCTGGACGGCAATGTGGTGGACCCGCACCACCCGGCCGCCCCGACCACGGTGAACAAGGCCGGCTTCGTCATCCATTCCGCCATCCATGCGGCGCGGGAGGATGCGCAATGCGTGGTGCACACCCACACCGCCGCCGGCATCGCCGTCTCCGCGCAGGAACACGGGCTGCTGCCGATCAGCCAGCACGCGCTGAAATTCTACGGCCGCCTCGCCTATCACGGCTATGAGGGCATCGCGCTGGATCTGGAGGAACGGGACCGGCTGGTCGCCGATCTCGGCCAGCATTCGGCGATGATCCTGGTGAACCACGGCCTGCTGGTCACCGGCCGCAGCATCCCGGAAGCCTGGAACCAGATCTACTACCTGGAGCGCGCCTGCCAGGCGCAGGTCGCCGCCCTGTCCGGTGGCGCCAAGCTGATCCTGCCGCCGGAGGAAGTGCGCCTGCGCACCGCCAGCCAGTATGGCCGCGACCCGAACAGCCCGACCCTGAAGCTCGCCTGGGAAGCCAGCCTGCGCCTGATCGAGGGCGACCGCACGGATTGGCGCTGCTGACCATGGCCTTGCACGAACAGACCCGCGCCGCGCTGAAGCGCGTCTCCACCGCCACACTCGCCACCGCGCTCTACAAGCGCGGCTTCCGCAGCCAGATGATCCAGGGCGTGCTGCCGCTGGCGCCGCTCGGCGAGAGCATGGTGGGGGAGGCCTTCACGCTGCGGACGATTCCGGCGCGGGAGGATCTGAACCCGCTCTCCGCCTTCCGCGACCGGTCCCACCCGCAGCGCAAGGGCGTCGAGGATTGCCCGCCCGGCCACATCTTCGTCGTGGACAGCCGCAAGGACCCGCGCGCGGCCTCGGCCGGCGGCATCCTGGTGACGCGGCTGATGGTGCGCGGCGTGGCCGGCGTGGTGACCGATGGCGGCTTCCGCGATGCGGCGGATATCGCGAAGCTGGCGATCCCGGCCTTTCATGCCCGGCCATCCGCCCCCACGAACCTCACCCTGCACCAGCCGATCGAGATGAACGTGCCGATCGGCTGCGGCGACGCGCCGGTGTTCCCGGGCGATGTGCTGGTGGGAGACAATGACGGCGTCATCGTCATCCCGGCCCATATCGCGGAGGAAGTCACCGCCGAGGCCGTCGAGATGACCGCCTTCGAGGATTTCGTGCAGGAGATGGTGGCCGGTGGCCAGTCCATCCTCGGCCTGTATCCGCCGACGGATGAGAGCAACCTGGAGCGCTTCGCCGCCTGGCGGAAGCAACACGGGCGGTAGGCCGTGGCGCAGAACATCTACGACGATCCGGGCTTCTTCGCCGAATATGCGCGGAAGCCGCGCTCCGAGCAGGGGCTGGATGCCGCGCCGGAATGGCCGGCGCTGCGGCCGATGATTCCGGAGATGGCCAATCTGCGCGTGTTGGATCTCGGCTGCGGCTATGGCTGGTTTGCGCGCTGGGCGATCGGGCAGGGCGCGCAATCCGTTCTGGGCATCGATATCTCGGAGCGCATGCTGGCGCGGGCGCGGGAACTGACTTCGGGCGAAGACATCGAATACCGTCAGGGCGACCTGGATGCTCTGGACCTGCCGGTGGCCGGTTTCGACCTGGTCTTCAGTTCGCTCGCCTTCCATTATGTGGAGGATCTGCCTGGGATGCTCCGCCAGGTGCATGCGGCCATGGCACCAGGTGGAATGCTGGTCTTCTCGCAGGAACACCCGCTGCGCACCGCGCCCAGCCGCCAGGGCTGGGAGACCCTGGCGGATGGACGTCGCATCTGGCCGCTTGACCGCTATCTGCTGGACGGGCCGCGCAACACGGAATGGCTGGAGGCCAGCGTGGTGAAGCAGCATCGCTGCATGGCCACGCTTCTGAACGCCTTGATCGGCGCTGGCTTCACCCTGGCCGGATTGCAGGAATGGGGGGCGAGCGACGAACAGATCGCCGCCCAGCCCAATCTGGCCAAGGAACGCGACCGGCCGACCTTCCTATTGGTCAAGGCGCGGAACTGATCCGCGCCTATTCCGCGACGAAACGCGAGTCGTTGCGGTTGCGGTCCCAGTGGATGGTGATGCGGCTGATCCGGCACAGATTGGCCTGGCGCAGCTCCGACTGGTCGCCGTCATTATAGACCACCTTGATGTCCCACAGGCATTCCGGTGACCGGTTCGGGAAGGTCACGTTGAAGGTCTGTCCGTTGCGCAGCACGTTGCTGCCCAGCAGGTCGCTGCCCCAGTTCGGGCTGGAGGACGGACCGACATAGATCTGGTCGATCTGGTAGCCGCTGCGGTTGATCATGCTGAAATCCTGCCGGCCCTGCGCCTGTGCGGCGGCAGGTGACAGGCAGGCGGCGACGAGGGCGGTGAGCAGCAGGCGGCGCATGGCGTTTCTCCCTGGTTGAACCCAGGCGCAAACCCTGCACGCCAGTCATGCCCACGCCAAGGACGTTTCGTGTCGGAAATATGTTCGGGCAGGCCGCTGCAACCCGGCGGCGCCGTGAACGTTCTGGCAACTCCACGCCGGAGCACAGCAGCATGTCCGACCAGAACGCGCCCGAGGACGACAACCCCAAGACCAATCCGGAACCGGGCTCCAACACCATCAAGGACCCCGCGGACTGGACCACGGGGGAGGAGCCGATGACTGGCGCCCAGGCCTCCTACCTCAAGACGCTGAGCGAGGAGGCGAAGGAGGAATTCGATCCCTCGCTGTCGAAGGCTGAAGCCTCGATACGCATCGATGAGCTGCAGGCAAGGACCGGGCGCGGCCGCAATCAGGCATAGGCTCGCTCGACCAGCGGGCCAGGTGGCGGGGCGGTGGCGATCTCGCGGATGATCTTGCGCTTCACCGCGGTTTCGAAGGCGTTGAAGCCCTCCGCCACCATCAGGAAGGCGCCGGGCCCGCCGATCACCTCGTCGCGGTAATAGTCGTCCAGCGGTGGCATGCCGGCGGTCCATGGCTGTGGCGAGCGGTCGAGTACCGCCAGCCCGTTCATCACGATGCCCTTCGCCAGCGCATCGGACCGCGCCTCGGCCACCGGACGACCGGAATTGCTGATGCCGTCGCCGGAGATGTCCACCACCTTCCGCGTGCCCTCGTAGCCCTGGCCGAACAGCCCGGCCGCATAGTCCATGGCGCCGGAGATCGAGGTATAGAGCCAGGTGCGGCGCGGCGCGGCATCCAGGGCCTGGGCCAGCCCCTCCGCGGTGGCAGCGCCATCCACCCGGGTCCAGGGCACCAGCAATTCCTGGATGTGCCAGTCGGACCAGGTGAACAGCGTCACCGCGATCTGGCCGAGCGGGCCGCCGGCGATGCCTTCGATCAGCCTTGGGTCGCGGAAGGCGGCGGCATAGCCGCGGAACTGCAGTTCCTGCTCCTCCTCATCGACGGAGCGGCTGACATCCACGGCGAGAACCAGCTCGATATCGACCGGCTCCATCGCCCGGGCTGGGGCGGGGCGCAGAATCAGCGGGGCGGCAAGTGCCCCGCCAATCAGGCCTCGCCGAGTGGGTGATCCGATCCTCATGGTGCGCGCGCTCCTTCGCAGCCTTCACGGCCGTGTCTGAAGCGGTACTCCCGGCAACTTTCCTAGCGGTGAAAATGCTGCGCTGCAACATGAATTTTGGCGACATTCGAGGCGGTCTGCCCAAAAGATGACCCGGAACGAGCCGCCTCCGCCGGGCCTGCCCGTTTGCGAGGCTCAGTCCTTGAAGCGGGTGTCGCCGATGGCCGGGATGGCATTGGCGCGATCGCGCAGCGCTGCCAGCGCGGGGAAGCGCCCGGCCGCCAGGTCCGGCAGCACCCGGTCAGCGAAATCCAGCCCGGTGACGGCCGTTACATCGGCCTGCGTCAGGTTCTCGTCACACAGCCAGCCGCCCGCTTCGGCCAGGCGGTCAAGCGCGGCGAAGCCGGCCTGGGCCTGTGCGGTGAGCTTCGCCTGCGCTTCTTCCCAGCGCACCGCATCGGGGCGGCGCGACTCGTAATAGGCTCCGACCACCTTCTCCGTCGCACCGACGCCGATCGCCACCGCTCGGAGCACCGCGCGCCGCGCCGTGCCGGAACGCGGCACCAGGGCGCGATCGGGGCCGGCCAACTCGTCCAGCGCATCCAGGATGACGCTGCTGTCCACCAGCACCTCGCCATCCTCCATCACCAGGGCGGGTACGCGGCCCAGCGGGTTGAAGCCGCGGATCTCCTCCGCGTTCTGCGCCACGCTGAAGGGCCGCTGCACGTAGTGCAGGCCGAGCAGGTTGAGGCTGGCCGCGGTGCGGCGGACGAAGGGGGACAGGTTGCGGCCGATGAGAATCATGCGCGCAGACTTCCCCGCGCCAGGGCAAAAGGAAAGAGGCACCCGGCGAGGAAACGGCAAAAGAAAAGGGGGTGCCTTGCGGCACCCCCCGTTCCGGTTGCTGCGTCGAGCGTCCTGCGATCAGCGCAGGACGATTTCCACGCGGCGGTTCTGCGGCTCGCGCACGCCGTCGGCGGTCGGGACCAGCGGGCGGCTCTCGCCGAAGGCCTGGATGGCCATCGCGGCGCGCGGCACGCCACGGCGCTCGAGTTCCGCGGCCACGGCGGCGGCGCGGCGCTCGGACAGGCGCTGGTTGTACTGCGGCGTGCCGGAGCGGTCGGCGTGGCCGGAGACCTCGATGCGGGTGGTGCCGACGCTCTGGCTGTTCGTCGCGGCCTCACCGATGATCTGGCGGGCACGGTCCGTCAGGTCGGCGCGGTCGAAGTCGAAGAACACCAGGTAGGTGCGGGCGACCTGCGGGGCGGCGGCCGGCGGGGCAACCGGCGCCACGACCGGCGGCGGCGGCGTCACGCCGAAGGCGTAGCGCAGGCCGATCAGCAGGCTGTGGTTCATGTTGTCCTGCTCGGCGGTGCCGCGCGCGGAGAAGTCACGACGCGCATCGACCTCGTTGTCGAGCGTGCCCATGAAGCGGTACTCGGTGGTGATGGCCAGGCCGGGGACCTGCGCGATCGGGAAGGCGGCGCCGACGATCGCCTGGTAGGCGAAGCGGCCATCGGTGCCATCGATGCGCACGGTGCCGGGGGCGCTCACGTTGCCGCGGATGTCGTTGTCCACCCACTGGTAGCCGGCACCGACGCCGACATAGGGGGTGACGAAGCTGCCCGGGCCGAGGTCGAAGTCGTACAGGGCATTGGCCATCACGCCGTAGGTGGTGGCGCTGCCGAGGGAGCGGGCATTGCCGGCCAGGCCGAAGCCGGAGACGTCGTCCACTTCATTGTGGCGGTAGGAGCCCTCGATCTCGGCGCGGACGCCGTTGCCGAAGCCGTAGCCCAGGCTGATCACGCCGACATAGCCGTAGTTGAACTCGGCGGTGCCGTTGCGCGGGCCAAGCATGTTGTTGGACAGCGTCGCGTCCGATTCCTGGCGCAGGTTCACACCGGCGCCGGCGCCGACATAGAGGCCGCTGATGGGCTGGGCGTTCGCGGCGACCGGCAGCGCCAGCACCGTGGCGGCCAGAAGAATCTTCCTCAGGCTCATGACAATCTCCTCAAAGACAAATACTGGCACCGGAGGCGTGAGTTTGTGCCGAGGCGGGTCAAACTCCGCAACGCCAAGTGCATGAACGCCTTCTACACGGGTTTACGCAGGCATCCAGCCTCGCAGCGGCGTGTTCCCAACACTGTGACCACAGCACCACAGCAGAGTGTGGCTTTGCCGTCACAGTGGGGAAAGACTCTCCACCTCGGCGGTGTCCCGGAGCGTGCCAGGCGGCAGCAGGCGGGTCGCGTGGCCCAATTTCCGGCCCACGCGCACGTCCTTCTTGCCATAGAGATGCAGCGCCACATCGGCCGCGGCCGCCAAGGCCGGCCAGGCGGCGTAGCTTTCCGGCCCGACCAGGTTCTTCATCACCGAATCGGCGTGCCGCCCCGGCTCCGGCAGGGGCAGGCCGGCCACGGCGCGGATATGCAGCTCGAACTGCCCGTGGTGGCAGGCATCCATGGTCCAGTGGCCGGAATTATGCGGCCTGGGCGCCATCTCATTCGCCAGCAGCGTGCCATCCGGCAGCAGGAACATCTCCAGCGCCAGCACGCCCACCAGCTCCAGCGCCGCGGCCAGCGCCGCGACATGTGCGCGGGCCTGCAGCGCCACCTGGTCCGGCACCGGGGCCGGGGCGAAGCTCAGATCCAGGATGTGGTGGGCGTGGCGATTCTCCACCGCGTCGAACGTCACCACCTGCCCATCCACGCCGCGCGCGGCGATGGCCGAGACCTCCTTCGCGAAGGGGATGAAGGCTTCCAGGATCAGCGGATGGGGTGCCAGCCGGGCGAAGGCTTCGGCCGCGTCGGCGGGGCTGCGCAGCACCGCCTGGCCGCGGCCATCATAGCCCATGCGGGTGGTCTTCAGCACCGCCGGCAGGCCGAGCTCGGCAATGCCCGCCTCCAGCTCCGCCAGGCTGTGCACCGCGCGCCAGGGGCCGACGGGGACGCCCGCCTGTTCCAGGAAGCGCTTCTCCGCGATTCGGTCCTGGCCGATCCGCAGCGCGGCGACGCCGGGCCGGCAGGGCACCAGTGGCGCGATCGCGTCCAGCGTCTCGGCCGGCACATTCTCGAATTCGAAGGTCACCACATCCACCGCCGCGGCGAAGGCCGCCAGCGCCGCGCGGTCGGTATAGGCGGCGACGGTGCGCGCCGCGGCCACCTGCATGCCGGGGCTGTCATCATCCGGTGCGAAGACGTGGCAGCGATAGCCGAGCGCCGCGGCGGCCAGCGCCGACATGCGGCCAAGCTGCCCACCGCCCAGGATGCCGATGGTGGAACCGGGGGGGAGCGGGTGGGTCAAGTCGGCGACTCCGCCACGGAATCCGTTTGCGCCGCGCGGAAGGCGGCCAGCCGGCCGGCCAGGGCCGGGTCTTCCAGCGCCAGGATGGCGGCGGCGAGCAGCCCGGCATTGATGGCGCCGGCCTTGCCGATGGCCAGCGTGCCCACCGGGATGCCGCCCGGCATCTGGACGATGGACATCAGGCTGTCCATGCCCTTCAGCGCGTGGCTTTCCACCGGCACGCCGAGCACCGGCAGCGCGGTGAGGGAGGCGACCATGCCCGGCAGCGCCGCGGCCCCGCCGGCGCCGGCGATCAGCACCTTCAGCCCGCGCCCGGCGGCGGCCTGGGCGTAGTCATACATGCGGGTGGGCGTGCGGTGGGCGGAGACAACCCGTGTCTCATGCGGCACACCCAGGCGGACCAGGATCTCCGCCGCGTGGCGCATCGTCTCCCAGTCCGAGGTACTGCCCATGATGACGCCCACGCGCGGCTGCGGGTCGTTCACTTCGTTCATCGGTACCTCGGCGGTCTCACGGTCAGGTCGGGCAGCGTGGTCAGGCGATGATGTCGGGGACCATCTGGCTTTCCAGCCAGGCGATCTCGTCCTTCAGCTTGAGCTTGCGCTTCTTCAGGCGCTGAAGCTGCAGGGCGTCGGTCCCGGCCTCATCGAGGCGGGCGATCACGGTATCCAGGTCCCGGTGCTCGCTGCGGAGTTCGTGCAGACGGCGGAGGAGGCTGTCGCGGTCGGCCTGCATGCGCCCCCAGAAAATTACGGTTGGGTGTCTCAAACTTGGCGCTGGAATGCGCCGATCATCCGCATAACATGACATGCGCGGGCGCAGAAGGGACGGTTGCGCGCCCGGGGCTGGTTATGCCGCCTGTGTTTCCCTGCGGCGCCCGCCCCCGGCGTGGATCGTGCCGCCGCTGCCCCGCAAGGCAACGGACAAGGATGATTGCGTATGGCCGAGGCTGCCCGTATCCGCTCCCTTGAGGCGCGGCATGCCACGCTCGAAACGCGAATCGCGGAGGAAGGCGGACGACCCCGCCCCGATGATCTGGCGCTGATGCGCCTGAAGCGCGAGAAACTGCGCCTCAAGGAAGAGATGGAAAAGCTGAAGGGTGCGTCGGTCCATTAGGACCGCACAGTGAGACGGTCCATTAGGACCGCGTAGCTGGTACGGTCTATCAGGACCTGGCGGCCCGGTAGGGCCGCCGCCCTCCCGCGGCCAGTGGCCGCGGGAGGCCCGGCTCAAGCGGCCGCGTCGTCCATCGGCTGCGGCGGGGGAACCGGGCCGCCGGCCCGGTCATTGGCGGTCCCCACCGCCTCATTCAACGAAGTCTGCGTGCACAGCCCCAGCGTCACCGGGTCGCGCGGCTTGATGTTCGCCGTGTTCGGATGGGTCTTGTCCCGCACCTTGGCGATGGTTTCCTTGGTGGTCGCCAGCAGCTTGACGATCTGCGGGTCCGAAAGCTGCGGGTAGTTCCGCAGCAGCCAGGCGATCGCGTCCGGCCGCTCCGTGCGCTTCGCCACCGGGATGTAGCGCGCACCCTTGTTGCGCTGCTTTGGCAGCGGCGTGGAGCGCTCGGTCAGTACCAGCCGTCCGGCCGGGTTGGCCTCGCAGCGGATGATCTCCTCCCGCGTCAGCTGGTCGTTCGCCACGGGATCGTATCCGACGATACCCTGCGCGACCTCGCCATCCGCGATGGCCTGGACTTCCAGCGGGTGCATCCCCACGAAATCGGCGATCTGCTCGAAGGAAAGCGACGTCTTTTCGATCAGCCACACGGCGGTGGCCTTCGGCATCAGGGGCGTCTTCATGATGGGACCCTTCGGTGGTTCGGCCCGCGACCCGGGCAGGCAACCGTCCGCCGGGGCGCCCGCGCCTCGTCGGATCGGATATAGAGAGCGGCCGGGGCCGGGTCAAAGCCTTGAAGCCAGGAGAAAGGGGCAAGAACGATGATGGAGGAAGAGGGACCGCGCCCGGTGGCGCGCTTCACAAGGCCGGTGATGGACCGCTGGGACGTGGACGAGTTGCGCGCCTATATCGCCGAGCTGCGGACCGAGATCGCCCGCGCCGAGGCCGAGATCGGCAAGCGCCAAGCCGGCCGCGCCGCAGCGGACCTGTTCTTCAAGCCGCCGCGCTGAATCCTGAAGGGCCGGCGGCTCGCACCGCCGGCCCCCTTGCGTCGCGGGACTACCCGCCCGCCATCAGGCCGCCTGGGCCTGCGGCGCCTCGCTCTCCAGCACCCGCTGGGACTTGGGCGCCTGGATCTCGATCCGGCGCGGCTTCAGCGCCTCCGGCACCTGGCGCTTCAGCGCCACGTGCAGCAGGCCGTGCTCAAGCTGCGCACCCTCGATGACGATGTGGTCGGCGAGCACGAAGCGACGCTCGAAGGCACGCCCGGCGATGCCGCGGTACAGCACCCGGCCATTGTCCTGCGGCGCCGCGGGGGCGGCCTTGCCGGCGACGGTCAGCGTGTTGTCATGCGCCGTGACCTCGATGTCGTCCGGGCCGAAGCCGGCGACGGCCATGGTCAGCACGTAGCTGTCCTCACCGGTCTTTTCGATGTTGTACGGGGGATAGCTGGGCCCATCCGCCGCGGCGCGGGCATTTTCCACCAGGCGGGCCATGCGGTCGAAGCCGATGGCGGAGCGGAACAGGGGAGAGAAGTCGAGAGCGTTCACGGAAGACCTCCTGCGATAGCAAGGTCGTTGCACGGCGGATCACCGGGTTTTCGTCCCCGCCAGGCGGGCAACATGGTCCGGTCTCCGCGCCGTCGGCCCCGATCGGGCACCGACGGCAGCGCAGGAATTGGTGAAAGCGGCAGGCTGGTTCAAGAGGGCTCCAGACGTGAAAAAGCGCGCCCCGGAGGACCGGGGCGCGCCTGTTCAGAACATCGGGAACCCGCGCCGGATCAGGCCGGCTTGCGAATGCCCAGGCCAGCGAACTTCTTGTTGAACTTGGCGATCTGGCCGCCGGTGTCCATCACCCGCTGCTGGCCGGTCCAGGCCGGATGCGACTTGGGGTCGATGTCGAGGCGCATGGTGTCGCCTTCCTTGCCGTAGCAGGACCGGGTGGTGAAGGTCGTACCATCCGTCATGATGATGTTGATGGTGTGGTACTCGGGGTGGATGTCGGGCTTCATCGCATTGTGCTCGCGCATATGGGCCCACCGACAGCGACCGGCAGGCGCGGGAAAGCGGGCTATAGAGGACACCCCCCGCCGGCGCAACCGCGTTACGACCCCTGGGGCGCAACGGCGTCACGACGCCTGGGGCGCAGCGTTACGACATAACCAAATGCCGCTATTGTATAACCGAATGCAGCCCGGCGGCTTGTGGCGCCGGGCCGGCGGCCGAAGATGGCGGGCATGCCCCATGATGCCTGCGGCCATTCCGACACATTCACCGGCGACGACCCGGCCTTCCGGCGCGTGCTCTGGATCATCATCCTGCTCAATGGCGGGATGTTCCTTGTCGAGTTCGTCGCCGGCGCCATCGCCGGGTCGCTCGCCCTGCAGGCGGACAGCCTGGACTTCGCCATGGATGCGGCAACCTACGGGCTGTCGCTGGCCGTCATCGGCATGGCGGCGGCGACACGGGCGCGGGCGGCGCTGCTGAAGGCGGCCTCGCTTGGGTTGATCGCGGCCTGGGTGCTGGGCACGGCGCTGTGGCGCGTGGCCGGCGGCGGCGTGCCGGAAGCCTTCACCATGGGCGGCATCGCCATCGCCGCCTTCGCCGCCAACCTCCTCTCGGTCCTGCTGCTGTGGAAGTGGCGGGAAGGGGACGCCAATATCCGCTCAGTCTGGCTGTGCAGCCGCAACGACGCCTTCGGCAATCTGCTGGTGCTGGCCGCCGCCGCCGGCGTCTTCGGCACCGGCACCCGCTGGCCGGACCTGGCGGTGGCCGTCGTGATGTCCGCGCTGTTCCTGCAGACCAGCTTCCTGACCGCCCGCACCGCGCTGGCGGAGCTGCGCGGGGCGCGCCCGTCCGGTGGCACGCATGGCGACCATGCGGGCCACGCCCATTGAGGCGCCGGGCCGTTTGATTGACCCTTCCCGGGTCGCCGCCTAGAGCAAGGCGGTGGTTTCGAGGGGACAAGCCGCATGCGCCTGCAGGGAAAATCCGCCATCGTCACCGGCGCCGCCTCCGGCTTCGGGGAAGGTATTGCCCGCCGCTTCGCCGCAGAAGGCGCCTGGGTCATCTGCGCCGACATGAACCTGGAGGGCGCCAACCGGGTCGCCCAGGAAATCGGCGGCACGCCGATCGGCGGTGACGTGTCCCGCCAGGCCGATGTCGAGGCGCTGGTCGCCAAGGCAGTGGAGGAATTCGGCGGGCTCGACATCGTCGTCAACAACGCCGGCACCACGCACCGCAACAAGCCGATCCTGGAGGTGACGGAGGAGGAGTTCGACCGCGTCTACGACGTGAACGTGAAATCCATCTTCTGGATGGTGCGCGCCGCGGTGCCGGTGATGCAGAAGCAGGGTCGCGGCGGGTCGATCATCAACATCTCCTCCACCGCCGGCATCCGGCCGCGGCCGGGGCTGACCTGGTACAATTCGACCAAGGGCGCGGTGAACACGGCGACCCTGGCGATGGCGCAGGAATTCGCCAAGGACAACATCCGGGTGAACGCCGTCTGCCCGGTGATGAGCGCCACCGGCCTGCTGACCGAATTCATGGGCGGGCCGGATACGCCCGAGACGCGCCAGAAATTCACCGCCACCATCCCGCTCGGCCGCATGTCGACACCCGCCGACATCGCCAATGCCTGCGTCTGGCTGGGCGAGGATGCCTCCAGCTTCATCACCGGCGTGCTGCTGCCCGTGGATGGGGGGCGCTGCGCGTGAACCAGGCGGTTTCCCCGGCCGATGCCGGCCGGCCGTTGAACATCCTGTCGATCCAGTCCTGGGTCGCCTACGGCCATGTCGGCAACGCCTCCGCCGTATTCCCGCTGCAAAGGCTGGGGGCGGAGGTCTGGGCGCTGAACACGGTGCAGTTCTCCAACCACACCGGGTATGGCGCCTGGCGCGGCCAGGTCTTCGGGGCCGAGTTGATCCATGAGCTGGTGGAGGGCATCGCCGAACGCGGCGCCCTGCCGCGCTGCGATGCGGTGCTGTCGGGCTACATGGGCGCGGCGGAAATCGGCGAGGCGATTCTCTCCGCCGCCGCCAAGGTGAAGGCGGCCAATCCGGCGGCACTGTATTGCTGCGACCCGGTGATCGGCGATGTCGGCCGCGGCGTCTTCGTCCGCCCCGGCATCCCTGAATTCATGCGCGACCGCGCCGTGCCGGCCGCCGATATCCTGACGCCGAACCAGTTCGAGCTGGAATGGCTGACCGGCCTGACCATCACCACGCTGGACAGCGCCAAGGCGGCGATTGCCGCGCTGCAGGCCAAGGGGCCGCGCTGCGTCATGGTCACCTCGCTGCATGTCGAGGATACGCCGGCGGATGCCATGGACATGCTGGTGGGGGAGGGCGGGCGCTTCCACCGCATCCGCACGCCGCTGCTGCCGATTTCCGTCAATGGCGCGGGCGATGCGATCGCGGCGCTGTTCCTGTTCCACCGGCTGCGCTGGGGCGAGCCCTCGGTCGCGCTGTCCGCCGCCGCCTCCTCCATCCACGGCCTGCTGCGGCGCACCGCCGAGGCCGGGTCGCGGGAGATCCTGACGGTCGCGGCGCAGGAGGAATTCGTCACCCCCTCCCGCGTTTTCCGCGTCGAGGCCTGCTGACGCAACGACGCGCGACCTGGCGCGTTTCTCCCGCATATTGGGAGATCCCTGCCATGACCGAGCCTCGCCATCCGCGCCGCGCCCTGTTTGCCTGGGGCGCGCTATTGGCCGCCGCCCCCATCCTGGCCGCCCCGGCCCAGGCCCAGCAGGACGTGATCGGGGACGTGCTGCGCCAGTTCCAGGGCGGCGACCCCAACGAGGCCCGGCGGCGCGAGGAGGAATCCCGCCGCGAACAGCGGGAGCGGGAGCGCGAGGCCTATGAGCGCGGCCGGGAGCGGGAGCGGGAGCGCCTGTCGCGCGAGGACGACGACCGGCGCGGCCGTGGCGACCGCCGCCGCGAGCTGCGTGACCGGGACCGCCAGTTGGCCGAACAGCAGCGCCGGCTGGAGGAACAGCAGCGCCGCATCGAGGAGGAGCGCCGCCGCCTGCGCTGACGCCGGGCCGGCGGATTGCCGGTCTGTTGCGGCTGTGCAACGCTCCCCTGGGTTGCTGGGGAAGTGGCGCCGTGGTCGGGAAGATGGGCCTGTTGCTGATGGTGGCGTTGCTGGCGCCTGGCTGCGTCACGGCGCAGTCGGCGTCTTCGGATGACCGCCGCTGGATCAACCAGTGCCTGCGCGACAACCGCGATGCGCGGGTGTCGCAGCGGGTGGTCCACGCCTACTGCAGCTGCATGAACGACCGCATGTCGAACAACGAGACCCGGTCCATCACCCAGTGGGAGCGCGCCAACCCGCGCGCCCGCGAAGCCTGCGAGCGCCGTTCCGGCTGGCGCTGAGCCTCATTCGGCCGCGGCGGCGAATTGCGCGGCGTGCAGCCGGCGATAGGGGCCGTCGGCCGCCAGCAACTCCGCGTGGCTGCCCTGTTCCGCAATGCCCTGCTCCGTCACCACCAGGATGCGGTCCGCGTCGCGGATGGTGGCCAGGCGGTGCGCGATGACCAGCGTGGTGCGGCCGCGGGCGAGTTCGGCCAGCGCCTGCTGAATTGCCCGCTCCGTTTCCGTATCCAGCGCGCTGGTCGCCTCGTCCAGGATCAGGATGGGCGGGTTCATCAGGAAGATGCGGGCGATCGCGAGGCGCTGCTTCTGGCCGCCGGAGAGCTTCACGCCACGCTCCCCGATGACGGTGTCCAGCCCCTCCGGCAGGTCGGCGATCAAGGCGTCCAGCCGGGCGCGGCGGGCCGCGTCGCGGATGTCTTCCTCGCTGGCGCCGAGGCGGCCATAGGCGATGTTCTGCCGGATGCTGCCGGCGAACAGGAACACATCCTGCTGCACCAGCCCGATCTGCCCGCGCAGCGAGGCGAGGGTCATGGACCGGATGTCGATGCCGTCGATGGTGATGCGCCCGGCCTGCACCTCATAGAAGCGCGGCAGCAGCGAGCAGATGGTGGTCTTGCCGGCCCCTGAGGGCCCGACCAGCGCCACGGTCTGCCCCGGCGCCACTTCCAGCTCCAGGTCGCGCAGTACCGGGCGGTCCGGCGTGTAGCCGAAGGTCACGCCCTCGAACCGCACGGCGCCCCGCAGCGGCGGGGCGGCGGTGGCATCCGGCGCATCGGCGATGTCCGGCTGCGTCGCCATCAGGTCGAGATAGCTGCGGAAGCCGGCGAGGCCCCTGGGGTAGGTCTCGATCACTGCGTTGATCTTCTCCAGCGGCCGGTAGAACACGTTGACCAGCAGCAGGAAGGCGACGAAGTCGCCGATGGACAGGCTTCCGGCGACGATGAAGCCGGCACCCGCCAGCATCACCACCAATTGCACCAGCCGCATGCCCAGGTAGTTCAGCGTCATGCTGACGGCCATGATGCGGTAGGCCTCCAGCTTGGTCCGCTGGTACTGCGCATTGTCGGCCGCAAAAAGCTGCCGCTCATGCGCCTCGTTGGCAAAGGCCTTGACCACACGGATGCCGCCGACGGCTTCCTCGATGCGGGCGTTGAAGGCGCCGACGCGGCCGAACTGCGCCTGCCAGTTCTGCGTCATCCGCCCGCCGTAATGCGCCACCACCCAGGCCACCAGTGGCACGATCGCCGCGGTCAGCAGGGCCAGCGCCGGGCTGACCAGCAGCATCAGGGCGAAGGCGCCGAGGAAGGTCAGCACCGCGACCAGCAGATCCTCCGGCCCGTGATGCGCGACCTCTCCGATATCCTCCAGGTTCTTGGTGACGCGGCCGACCAGGTGGCCTGTCTTCTGGTTGTCGTAGAAGCGGAAGGACAGGCGCATGAGCTGGTCGAAGGCGTTGCGCCGCAGCTCCGTCTCGATGGCGATGCCGAGCACGTGGCCCCAATAGGTGACCACCGCCATCAGCCCGGCATTGACCAGGTAGATGGCCAGCAGCACCGCCACGGCCAAGCCGATGATGCCCATGTCCTGCTGCGGCAGCAGGTGGTCGATGAAGGCGCGCACCGCCATGGGGAAGCCGAGCTCCAGCACGCCGGACAGCGCGGCGCAGCCGAAGGCGATCAGCGCCAGGCGCAGATGCGGGCGATAGAAGCGGAGGAATTGTCGGAGCATGGGGCGGCGATACACCACCCCATGCCCAAGCTGCAAACGGTTCTCAGCTGGCCGCGATACCTGCGGCCATCACGGCATCAGACGCGCCGCACGTTGATCGGCAGCGCCATGCCCTTCTGCGGTGCCGAGATATCCTTCCGCCAGGCGCTGTCCACGAAATACTGGCCGAGCGGGATGAAGGGCACGTCCTGCCAGAACTGCGCCTGCAGCCGCCTTGCGATGCCCTTCTGCGTGTCGAGGTCCGGCGCTTCCAGCCATTCGTCGCGCAGGCTTTCCAGCGCCGGGCTGGTGGGCCAGCCGAACCAGGCCTGGCGGCCATTGGCCCGCAGCAGCGGGTGCACACCGGGATTGCCGAGGTCGACGCCACCGAACAGCACGATCAGCGCATTCCAGCCGCCCTCGCTTGGCGGGTTCATCCGGCCGCGGCGCTGCAGCACCGTGCCCCAGTCGCTGGTCGCACTCTCCGCATTCAGGCCGGAGCGCTTCAGCGCATCGGTCAGCACCGTGGTCATGGTGTTGTTGTTCACCACATCGGTCGGGTGCAGCACCGTCACCGGCTGGTTGGCGTAGCCGGCCTCCCGCAGCGCGGCGCGTGCGCGGTCGAAGCTGCGCGGGCCGGTCAGCACGGAAAGCCCCTCATCATTCGCAAGCGGAGAGCTGCGCGGGAAGACCCCCATGCCATCCGACCATAGCGCCCGGTCGGTGCCCATGATGGAGGTCATGAAATCGGCCTGGTTGATCGAATGCAGCAGGGCGCGGCGCACCCGCACATCGTCGAAGGGTGCATGCAGGTGGTTGAAGCGGAGATGCGCCATCAGCCCGCCGAAATCCACCCGCTCCACCGTGATGTCCCGGTTGCGCGCCAGCACCGGGCGCAGGTCGGGGGCCACCTGCTCGTACCAGTCGATCTCGCCGGCCTGGATGGCGGCCGCGGCGGTGCCGGAATCCGGCATGATGTTGAACACCACCCGCTCGAAATGCGCGTGCTTGGCGCCGCCGAGCAGGCTGGGCGGGTTCGGGTTCGGCACGTAGTCGGCGAACTTCTGGTAGACCACACGGGCACCGGACAGGCGCTCGCTCGCCACGAAGCGATAGGGGCCGCTGCCCACCACCTCGGTGAAGGGGGTGGTCGGATCGACCGTGGCGAAGCGTTCGGGGAAGATGAAGCAGGGGTAGGATGAGGGTTTTCCCAATGCCTCCAGCATGGGACCGAACTTCTGCTTCAGGCGGATCTCGAAGCGGCGGTCGTCCAGCGCGGTCATCGCCTCCGTCCGCGCGCGCAGCGTCTGGCCCAGCGTATCCCGCGCCGACCAGCGAGCGATGGAGGCGATGGCGTCCTGCGCGCGGATCGGCGTGCCGTCGTGGAACTTCGTGCCGGGGCGCAGGGTGAAGACCCAGCGCAGCCCGTCATCCTCCACCACATGGCCTTCGGCCAATTGCGGTCGCATGACGAAATTGGTGTCCGGCCCGTACAGCGTGTCCCAGCACATGTGGCCGTGGTTGCGGACGCCGTAGCTGGTGGTGCTCATCGGATCGAGGCTGGTGACATCCGCCTGCGGGATGAAGCGCAGCGTGTGCGCGGCCGTGCCCTGGGTGAGGGCAGGAGCCGGAAGCGAGACGGGCAGGGCGGCGGCGGCCATCCCGGTCAGCAGGCTGCGGCGGTGCATGATTCTCTCCGGCAATCGATTGCGGTCGCCGCAGCATGCGGTCGGGCGCGGATGCGATGCAACCGTAGTTGAAGTGGGTGCGCATCTTGCAGGAGATGCCGCGTGCGGCCAGATGCGGCGGAGGTCCGGGCCCCTCTGACGCAGCCGCGTGATGTCGGACCTCCCCGCGCGGAGGTTTCAGCCCATGCCGTCCCATCCCATCGCCAGCAGGCCCGCATGTTCGGGGACCTGATCGCCTGGCTGGTCGTCGCCTTCCTGGTCAACCCGCTGACCGCGGAGGTGCAGTCCCGCCTGGCGGAGGCGAATGCGCCCCCGGCCGTGGTGGCCCAGGTCGCGGCCTGCGGCGCGGCGGCGGCGCCGGTGCTGCTGCAGCGCGCGACGGAGGACCCCTGGTGGGCGATCCGCACCGGATTCGCCGCCTGGATCGGCACCGTCCAGCCCGACGCCGTGCTGGGCGAGGCGGCGCCCCGTTGCGGCCCGGCGATGCAGGCGGCGCGACCGTTTCTGCTGCGAAGCTGAGCAGGCGCCGCACGGCGACCGGCAAAACCCGGTGCCGGCCCGGTTGCAAGCCGGGCGGCGCGGCGCGCATGATCCCCCGGCAGACAAACGGGGAGGCCCTCGATGGCCATCATGATTCCGCGCCGCAGCGCGCTGTTGCTCGGTGCCGCCGCACTTTCCACGCCGGCGATCCGCACCGCCCAGGCCCAGCAGACCTTCGAATGGGTCGCCGGTTCGGTCGGCGGCGGCTGGTACACCATGGCCGCCGGCCTTTCCTCGCTGATCGGGGAGGAGAACCCCAACATCCGCATCCGCGTGGTGCCGGGCGGCGGGCTGGCCAATTCCACCCGCGTGAACAACGGCCAGTCGCAGCTCGGCTGGGGCATCGATGCCTTCACCGCCGCGGCCGCCCGGGGCGAGGAGCCCTACCGGGCGAAGCATGAGAACCTGCGGAGCCTCGGCTCCGGCTACAGCCCGACCGAGCACAATCTGGTCCGCGCCGTCGGCACCGGGCCGGAAGGGATGCGGGAGATCCTGACCCAGCGCGGCCTGAAGATCGCCTGCCCGCAGCGGTCTTCCACGGATGAGATGACGCTGCAGCGCATCCTGCGCTTCCTCGGCACCAGCCCGGACAAGATCCGCAGCGAGGGTGGCCGCTACCTGAACGGCAGCTACGCCGATATCGGCGCCGCCTATGCCGATGGCCAGGTGGACTACCTGTATGCCGCGCTCGCCAAGCCGGCCGCGATCCTGACCGAGATCGGCCAGGGCCGCCGCCCGTCGCAGCTCGTCGGCTTCCCCGACGATGTCCGCAAGCACCTGATCGACACCTACGCCTACGCCGAGGGCGTGCTGCCCGCCGCCACCTATCCGCAGCTGCAGAGCACGGACCTGAAGGTGACGACGATGGACAGCGTCATCCTGGCGCATGAATCGGTTCCGGACGAGGTCGCCTACGGCATCACCAGAACGCTGATCAAGAACCGCGGCACGCGGCTGACGCAGATCCATGCCAGCATGGGCGCCTTCGACCCGGCGGTGGCCTGGAAGTACAATGGCGTGCCGCTGCACCCGGGCGCCGCGCGCGCCTTCCGTGAAGCCGGCGTGATGCCGGCCTGAAGAGTGATGTCCGGTCTCGCGGATCTTGGGCGATCCGCGCCTCAGTCGCCGGCGCTTCGCCTGGCTCGCCGCATAAGCGGCGGGCCGCGTTCGCGGCCTCGGCCGGTGTTGCCGGCCGCAGGTTTCGATGTATTGCCGATGTCGGGAAGGCTGGCGCGGAAGAATGCGTGAACTCGCCGGCCCGCTGAAGTGGGTCTGTTGGGGTTGGGCCGCGGCGGCTGCCGCGGTCCACCTGTATTTCGGTGGCACGGGCTTTCCCGAGCCGATCCAGATGCGCGGCTTTCACCTGCTGGTGTTCACGCCGCTGCTGTTCATCCTGTACCCGGCATCGAAGACCCGGTCGCCGCGGCACCGGCCCTCGGTGCTCGACTGGATCTGGGCGGTGGCGTCGGGCGTGCCGCATGCCTGGGTGATGTGGAACTGGATGGCGGTCGCCGACCGCATGGAATATGTCGACCCCTTCACGCCGACGATGATGGCGCTCGGCGTCGTCGCCATCGTCACGCTGCTGGAGGCGATCCGCCGCGCGGTGGAACCCGGCCTGGCGATCATGGTCGCCGTCTCGCTGGCCTATATGCAATTCGGCTGGCTGGTGCCCGGCATGCTCAATGCCCGGCCCTTCAGCCCGGAGGAAATCGTCGAGGCCGCCTGGCTGGTCCCGACGGCGGGTGGTGTCTATGGCCCGCTGACCGGCATCGTCGCCACCATCATCGCCGTCTTCATCCTGTTCGGCAGCTTCATGCAGGGCAGCGGCACCGGCCGGCTGTTCTCCAATTTCGGCACCGCGGTCGCCGGGCGCTATTCCGGCGGGCCGGCCAAGGTCGCGGTGGTGACCTCCGGCCTGTTCGGCACGATGAGCGGGTCCTCCGTCTCCAACGTCATCACCACCGGCTCCATGACCATCCCGCTGATGATCCGCGTCGGCTACCGCCCCGCGGTGGCGGGCGGCATCGAAAGCGCGGCCAGCGTCGGCGGCGCGCTGATGCCGCCGGTGATGGGCGCGGCCGCCTTCGTCATGGCGGAGATCACCAACATCCCCTACGGCGACATCCTGGTGGCCGCCGCCGCCGGGGCGGTGCTGTACTACTTCGCCATCCTGTCCGCCGTGCATTTCGAGGCGAAGAAGCTCGGGCTGGAGCCGGTGCCGGCGCAGGACATCCCGGCGTGGCGGGAGGTGCTGGCCGACGCGCATCTGGTGATCCCGATCGGCGTGCTGGTCTGGCTGATGACCGAACGCTGGTCCGGCAATTTCGCCGCCTTCTGCGCCACGCTGTCCATGGTGGCCGTGGCCTTCCTGCGGCGGCGGACACGGATGACGCCGATGCAGATCCTGAACAGCCTGGCGAGCGCGGGGCTCACCATGGCGCCGCTGGCGGCGACCATCGCGGGGGCGGGCATCGTCGTCTCCGCACTGACGGCCACCGGCATGGTGGTGGCCTTCGGCGGCATCATCAAGGAACTCGCCGGCGGCGACCTGGCGATATTACTGCTGCTGCTGGCGATCACCGTGCTGATCCTCGGCATGGGGATCCCGACCACGCCGAGCTACATCATCGCCGCCGCCATCGGCGTGCCGCAGGTGCTGGAACTCGGCTCCTACCTCGATGTGGACATGCTGCAGGCGCACATGTTCGTCTTCTATTTCGCGGTGCTGGCGGATACCACGCCGCCCGTGGCGGCCGCCGCCTTCGCCGCGGCGGCGATCGCGCGCTCCAGCCCGCTGATGACGGCGCTGCATTCCTCCCGCTTCGCCATCGCCGGCTTCGCGGTTGGCTTCGCCTTCATCTACGATCCGGGGATCATGATGCGGGGCGGGCTGGTGCAGATCATCGGCTCGGTCGGCATCATGGCCGGTGCGCTGGTGCTGTTCACCTCCTCCTATGCGGGCTTCCTGCTGGCGCCGATGGGCAGGCCGCTGCGCCTTCTGCTCGGGGCGCTGGGCTTGGCGGTGGCCTTCCTGCATGCGATCCCTGATGCCGGGCGCTTCGCCATCGCCTTCCTGTCCTTGGGTGCGGTGGCGGCCTGGCAAATGGCGACGGCACGAACCGCGCGCCGCATTCGGGGAGAGAACGCATGATCACCAGGACGATGGCGGCCGCCGGCCTGCTGCTGGCGCTGGCCGGCACGGCGATGGCGCAGAGCGTGGCGGCACCCGGCCCAACGCTGCAGGCCGTGCGTAGCCGCGGCACCGTGCTGTGCGGCGGGCACCCCGGCGCGCCCGGCTTCGGCGTGATGGACAGCCGCGGCATCTTCACCGGGCTGGATGCCGATACCTGCCGCGCCGTCGCCGCCGCCGTGCTGGGCGATGCCGGCGCCGCGCGTTGGACCATCCTGAACTCGGCATCGCGCATGACGGCGCTGCAATCGGGCCAGATCGACGTGCTGCCGCGCAGCACCACCTGGACGCATAGCCGCGACACCGCCAACGGGCTGAACTTCACGGCGGTGAATTTCTACGATGGCCAGGGCTTCCTGGTGCGCCGCAGCCTGGGCGTCACGCGCGGCGTGGACCTCAACGGCGCCAGCTTTTGCGTCACCTCCGGCACCACCAGCGAGTTGAACCTGGCGGACTGGGCGCGCTCCAACAACGTCACGATCCGTCCCGTCGTCTTCGAGCAGAATGACGAGACCCGGCTGGCCTACCAGTCCGGCCGCTGCGATGTCTTCACCACCGATGCCTCGCAGCTCGCCGGCGCGCGTTCGGCCATGCAGAACCCGCGGGAGCATGTAATCCTGCCCGACCGCATCTCGAAGGAGCCGCTGGCGGTGGCGGTGCGGCAGGGCGACGACCAGTGGTTCGACATCGTCCGCTGGACCGTCATTGCGCTGATCGAGGCGGAGGAGCTGGGCGTGACCCAGGCCAATGTGGACCAGATGCTGGAAAGCCCGCGCCCGGACATCCGCCGGCTGCTCGGCGTCACCGGCGACCATGGCCCGTTCATGGGGCTGGATCGCCGCTGGGCCTACAACGCGATCAAGGCCGTGGGCAATTATGGCGAGATCTTCGCCCGCCATCTGGGCGAGAACACGCCGATCGGCCTGGAACGCGGGCTGAACGATCTGTGGACCCGCGGCGGCCTGATGTACGCGCCGCCGGTCCGCTGACGGGCTTGGGTGAGGCGGGCGCGCAAACCGCGCGCTAGGCTCTGCACTCATAAAGCTTGCGGCGCGGCGGCCAGGTTGATTCAAGGCTCCTGATTGGTGGGAGCCTTGGGATGGCGCGGTTTGACCTGGCGGACG
>NZ_JAAVTX010000007.1 GCF_012163145.1 Falsiroseomonas frigidaquae | reverse complement strand
AGCGACAGCCGGGCGACGCCGACGGGGCGCGACGTGATCACGGATTGGAGCACGGGTGACCTGATCGACCTGTCCGGCTTCGATGCGAACACGCTGCTGGGTGGGGATCAGTCCTTCGTCTACCAGGGCGCCACGGCGAACTACATGGACGCGGCGGCGGGCGAACTGTGGAGCTACGTGCTCGGCGGCAACACCTACGTCATCGCCGGTGTGGATGCGGGCAACACCCGCGACTTCCAGATCGAGATCACCGGGGCGCACAACCTGCAGGCCAGCGACTTCATCCTGTAGGCTGCCGCAGCACGGCAGCGGCGGCCCGTTCCGAACATCATCACGGAACGGGCCGCCTTCTGCAGGGCAGAGAGAAAGGCGGCCAACAATCCGGCCGCCTTCGCAGGGTCCAGGCTCCGAATCCTAGTGGGCCTATCCGAGGTTTCGACGCCATTCCCCAGCGCGGCTCCTCGGGGTCGAATCAAGAGGCTGGCGCGGCTGGACAGAAGCGGCCGATCCGGGAGATGACTTCGGTCATGCAGGACCTTGTCATCCGGCGACACGCCGCCCCGAAAGCGCAGCCTTGCGCCACACCCCATCGTGGGCGCGCCGCCTGATGGTCGGCACCCGGCTCCTGGACAAGGTGGGAAGCGACACGACGCTGCCGGAGGCAGTGGACGTCGTCGTCATCGGCGCCGGCATGATCGGCGTCGCGGCGGCCTATGCCGCGGCGAAGGCCGGCCATTCGGTGGCGCTGCTGGAGAAGGGCGTGGTGGCGGGGGAGCAATCCAGCCGCAACTGGGGCTGGTGCCGCGTGCTGAACCGGGATGAGCGCGAGATCCCGCTGATGCAGCACAGCATGGAATTGTGGGACCGGCTGCCGGCCGAGATCGGCGCTGACATGGGCTTCCGGCGCTCCGGCCTCACCTATGTCACCAAGGACCCGGCGCAGCTCGCGGGCTGGCAGGCCTGGCTGGAGATGGCGCAGCCCTACCAGGTGCAGGCACGCATCATCGATGCGGCGGAGGCGAAGCAGCGCACGCCGGGCAATGAACAGGATTGGGCGGGCGGCGTCGTCTCCCCGCGCGATGGCCGCGCCGAACCCGCCATGGCGGCGCCCGCCTTGGCGCGTGCGGCGCGGGCGCTCGGCGCTTCGCTGCACCAGAACTGCGCGGTGCGCGGGCTGGATACGCAGGGCGGGCGCATCGCCGGCGTGTTCACCGAGAAGGGCCGCATCCGCTGCCAATCCGTGGTGCTGGCGGGCGGCGCCTGGGCATCGATGTTCCTGCGGCGGCACGGCATCGACATGCCGCAATCCTCCGTCCATTCCACGGTCTTCGCCACCACCCCGGCGAAGCAGGTCAGTACCGGGCCGCTGCTGACGCCGGAATTCATCCTGACGCCGCTGCTGGATGGCGGCTACCTGGTGGCCGCCAAGGCGCGCGGGCGGCTGGAGCTGACGCCCGCCGGCCTGCGCTATGCCCGCCACTTCCTGCCCAGCCTGCGCGCCAATTGGAAGCTGGTGGAGCTGCGCTTCGGCCGGTCCTTCTTCGAGGGGCCGGATGCCTGGCACGGCCGCTGGTCCTTCGATGCGCCCACGGTGTTCGAGCGGATGCGCGTGCTGGACCCCGAGCCCAAGATGTCGATCATCGAGCCTTCGCTGCGCGAGATCGTCGCCGCCTACCCGGAACTCGCCGGCATCCAGGCAGCGCGGATCTGGGCCGGCTGGATCGACAGCACGCCGGATGCGGTGCCGGTGATCAGCCAGGTGGCGGCGCTGCCGGGGCTGGTGGTGGCGGCGGGCTTCAGCGGCCATGGCTTCGGCATCGGGCCGGGCGCCGGCCGGCTGGCTGCCGACCTGGCCACCGGGGCGCCCTGTGTCGTGGACCCCGCGCCCTTCAGCCTGGACCGCTTCGCGCCCGGGGCACCGCGGTCCCTGCCGCGCGCCGGGATCTGAAGTCGGGCCTTATATTTCGGCGCATTTTCCGAGTCGGCAGGCGTTTCCGCCTGCCTTGAAAATGCTTCAGGCCTGCAGCGCCACCCCATCCCGCTGCGGATCGGCGCCGCCGAAGCAGGCGCCGTCCTTGATCAGCACGCCATGCGCCGCGCCGAAGGCGTAGCTCTGGTAGGATCGCGCGACCGGGTAGCCCATCTCGCGTAGCGCATCGGTCACGCGGTGTGGGATGCGGTTGGCGACATCGATGGTGTCGCTCAGCGCCACGATGCGCGGCGCGGCCACGGCATCCGACATGCTCATGCCGAAATCCAGCACATTGCTGATGGCCTGCGCCAGCGCCGGCACGATGTAGGTGCCGCCGGGCGCGCCCAGCACCATGGCGATGGCCTCGCCGCGGAATAGGATGCTCGGCGCCATGGCGCTGGCGCGGCTCTTGCCCGGCGCGATGGAGCCGGCGCGGCCGGGGCGCGGGTCGAAGCCGCTCATGCAGCCATTGTACATGAAGCCCAGCCCCGGCGTGATGGCGCCAGAGGGGATGCCGAGCGTGTGGGTCAGGCTGACGGCATTGCCCTGCCCATCCACCACGCAGACCACGGTGGTATCCGGCGGGTCCTGCGGTTCCTCCGCCCGCGCCACGCTGGCCTTCTCCCCGGCGCGGATGCGCGCGGCCAGCGCCGCGGCATGCCCGGCCGAGAGCAGGCGGTCCAGCGGCACATCGACGAAATCCGGGTCGCCCATATGGGCGTCCTTGTCGATCGTCATCCACTTCATGGCTTCCGCCAGGATGCGCAGATGCTCGGGGCTGTTGTGCTCCAGCGCGCCGATGTCGAAGCAGCCCAGGATGTGCAGCAGCTCGATCAGCGACCCGCCACCGGCCGGCGGCGGGTTGGAGGCGATGCGCAGCCCGCGATACATTCCCCAGCTCGGCGCCTTCTCCCGCACCCGGTAGACGGCCAGGTCCTCCAGCGTCACGCCGCCGCCCTGGGCTGCCATGTCGGCCGCCATCTCGCGCGCCATGTCGCCGCGGTAGAACACCTCCGCGCCGCCCTCGGCGATCCGCTCCAGGCTGCGCGCCATGTCGGGGTTGTGCAGCACGTCGCCGGGGCGCTTCAGCGTGCCATCGGCGCGGAAATAGACCTGCCGCCCGGTCTCGCTGAAGCGCAGCTTGTCGGCGGTATTCACCTGGCCGTCACCGCCATGGTCGAGGGCCCAGTAGTAATGCATGTAGGGCCGCACCATCACGCCGCGATGTGCCTGGCCGATCGCCGGCTGCATCACGTCGCGCAGCTTCATGGTGCCGAAGCGGGACAGCGCCTCGGTATAGCCCGCGACATTGCCCGGCGTGCCGACGGCGCCGTAGCCCATGTCGTTGCTCTGGTCGCGCAGCAGATAGACGAAGCCGTCGCGCGACTGGCCGATGAACCTGTCCGCCCACATGTCGGGCGTGGCGGAGAGCGGCGCGCGGCCGAAGAATTCCAGCACCGTGTGCACGCCGCTGGCCGGCATGCAGATCTGCATCGCGCCGAAGCCGCCGATGCCGCACATCTGCGGATCGACCACGCCCTGGCTGAAGGCGCAGGCGATGGCGGCATCCACCGCATTGCCGCCCTGGCGAAGGATCTCCACCCCCGCCTCCGCCGCCTCCGGCTGTGCCGCGACCACCATGCCCCGCATCGCTTCATCCCTTCTCATCAGAATTGGCGGTCAGCATGGCTGACCGAGGCGCCGAACGGCGCCCGCCGCCCCAGCGGCGAGCCAAGCGGCCGGAGGCCGCGCCCGGCGCCTGAGGGCAGGTTCAGTCCGGCGTGATGCCGGAGGCGCGGATCACCGGCGCCCACGCCGCCACCTCACGCCGCACGAAATCCTGCGCGTCCTCCAGGTAGTAGCGCCCCGGGCTGGTCGAGGTCTCGGCGAAGCGCCGCTGGACATTGGCGCTGGCCTGCGCGCCGCGCACCGCCTCGGCCAGTTTCTCCAGGATCGGCCGCGGCGTGCCGGCGGGGGCGGCGAGGCCGGCCCAGCCATCGGCCACCACCTGCGGATAGCCCAGCTCGCGGAAGGTCGGCACATCCGGGAAATCCGGGGAGCGTTCCGGCGCCGTGGTCGCCAGCGGCCGCAGCGCGCCGGATTTGATGTGGGCGCTGGTCGCGGTCAGGCTGTCCAGCACGCTCGGCACCACGCCGGCCATCAGGTCCGTGATCGCCTGGGTCGAGCCGCGATAGGGCACATGCTCCAGCGGCGCCCCGGTGGCCGCGGCCAGGCGCATGCCGAGCAGGTGCGCGACGCCGCCGGCGCCGGAGGTGCCGTAGTACATCGGCCGCGCCTTGGCAGCGGCGACATAGCCGGCCACGTCGCGGATCGGCTGGTTCGGCGCGACGCAGAGCAGGTAGGGCGTGCCCATCATGATGGCGATGTGCTCGAAGGACTTGTCCGCATCGTACTGGATGCGGTCGCGATACAGCGTCTGCCCGATGGCCAGGCCGCTGATGGTGGTGATCAGCAGCGTGTAGCCATCCGCCGGCATGCGCGCGACATAGCCGGTGCCGAGGGTGGAGCCGGCGCCGGCGCGGTTCTCCATCACGATGGTCTGGCCGAGGGTCGCCTGCATTTCCTGCGCGATGACGCGGGCGGCGATGTCCGTGGCGCCGCCGGCGCCGAAGGGTACCACCATGCGAATCGGCTGCGCCTGCGGCCAGGGCTGGCCCTGCGCGGCGGCGCGGCGGGGCAGCAGGGACGTGGCGGCCAGGGCGGTGGCGGCGCCGAGGAGGGTTCGGCGGGTGAATCCGGCAGGCATGGTCATGCTCCAGTGGCTGAGGGGGGCGTCGCTGTCGGGATCGTGCCGCTTCCGGCCAGCATCAGGAAGGCCGGCAGCGCGTATTGGGCGAAGCTGCGGACCAGCAGCAGGTCGTCCTCCGTGTACCATCCCTCGCGGTGCATCAGGTTGACCTGGCCGATGGTGCGGCCCTGCCAGCGCACGGGCGTATTCATGGCGCTGCCGCAGCCGAGCGCGCTGGCCCCGGCATGGTCCGGGTAGCTGGCACGCAGCTCATCCTGCGTGCGGATCAGGATGGGGCGGCCATGCTGCATCAGTTCCTGCATCCGCGGCGCGGCGGAGGCCCGCTTGCGGCCGCCGACCGGATAGGCGTCGGGCAGGTTGGACCAGACCCGCTCCGCCTCCCCACCCGCATGATGCACCTGCATCGTGCACAGGATGTGCCCGACGGCGCCGGCCAGCGCCGCCTCCAGCGCGGCCAGCGTCGCGCCGGGCTGCGCCGGCTCGGCCTGGGCCAGGGCCAGGCGGGCCAGGTGGGGCAGGGGGTCGGGGCGGGCCATGCTCAGCCCGCCATCCGCGCATCGACAGCCAGCGTCCGCTCATCCGAGCGCGGCAGGAAGGCGATGCCCTTTCGCACCGCCCACAGATTCTGCAGCATCAGCATGGGGATGATCGGCGTGTCGGCCATCGCCAGCTCCGTCACCTCGATCAGCAGCTTCTCCCGCGCCGCCTCATCCACCGTGGAGACGGCGCGGGCGGCGAGGGCATCGAGCGCCGGGTTGCTGTAGCGGCCGTAATTGTACAGACCGATGCTGCGCGGGCGGTCATGCGTGGCGAAGCACTGGGTCAGCATATAGCCGCCCTCGAAGGTCGCGCTGCCCCAGCCCCACAGGCCCATGGAGAATTCCTGCCGGCCGCCGCGCGCCGCGTAGCTCGCCCAGGGCAGGGCCTCCACCGTGGTCTGCACGCCGATCCGCGCCCACATCTGCGCCACCGCCTGCGCCAGCCGCGCATCGTTCGGGTAGCGGTCGTTCGGCGTGTGCAGGGTCAGGCGGAAGCCGTTGGGCAGGCCGGCCTCGGCCAGCAGAGCGCGGGCGCGGGCCGCATCCTCTTCGGGCGGCTTCACGCTGGGGGCGTAGGAATAGGCGCCCGGCGGCATCCACTGGCCCGTCGGGGTGGCGGTGCCGAGCATGATCCGCTCGGCCAGCGCATCCCGCCGCAGCGCCAGCGACAGCGCCTGGCGCACCCGCAGGTCGCGGAAGGGGTTGCGCGGCAGCGGGGTGCCGTTGGCATCGGTGACGAAGGGGCTCTCCCCCTCCCGCGACAGGTCGGGCACCAGGTAGATCAGCCGGATGCCGGGGATCGCCTCCACCTTGAACCGGTCATCCGAGCGCAGCCGCGGCAGGTCGCTGACGGAGGGTGTGTCGATCAGGTCCACATCGCCGGACAGCAGCGCCGCGGTGCGCGCGGCGGGGTTGCTCAGCAGGCGGAGGGAGACCGTCTCCCATGCCGGCTTCGGGCCCCACCAGGCGTCGTTCCGGGTCATCTCCACCCGGTTGCCCGGGGTGTAGGATGCGTAGCGATAGGGGCCGGTGCCCACCGCCGCCTTGCCGGAATTGTAGTCCGCCGTGGTCGCGCCTTCGCCCACGCGGCGGGAGACGATGCCGACATAGGTGAGGTTCGGGCCGAGATCGGGCGCCGGCACGGGGGTGTGCAGGCGGATGGTCAGCGGGTCCATCACCTCCACCCGCTGCACCGCGCGCAGGAAGCCGCCGAAGCCGCCGGGGCTGTTCGGCACGTCGCGGGCGCGTTCGAAGGTGAAGACCACGTCGTCCGCGGTGAAGTCGCCGCCATCGTGGAATTTGACGCCGGGGCGCAGCTTGAATTCCCACAGCGTGTCGGTCAGCGGCTTCCATTCGGTCGCCAGGCCAGGGATCAGCCGGCCATCCGGCGCGCGGTTGATCAGCCGCTCATAGATGTGCATCGCGACGGTGTGGTTGGGCACCGCGTGGTAGAAATGCGGGTCCATGGTGGTGAAGGCTCCGCCGAGGCCGATCTGCAGGCTGGTGCCGGCCGCACCCGCCGGGCGCGGCGCCAGGGCGCCCCAGCCGGTGGTGACGAGGGCGCCGGCGGCGGCGAGAAGATCGCGACGATGCATCAGCATCTCCTTTTGACGGATCATGGGCAGGGTCGCAGCGGCAATTCCAGGGCGGAGGCCCTGTCGCCGCCGCGCAGCAGGGTCAGGCGCGGCGGCCTGCCATGCGGCACCTGGGCCGCGTGGTCGGCATCCGCCCCCGACAGGGACAGGCGGATGCGGCTGCCCTGGCGGAACACCCAGGCGGTGGGCAGCAGCGGAATGCGGAGCCGCGCGGCCTGCCCCGGCACCAGCGGCGCCGCATCCGCGCGCCGGAAACTGCGGAACGGCCAGCTGGTGCGGTAGGTCTCCGGCGCCGGGCTTTCCTGGCGGTGCAGCGCGCGCAGCAGGCCCTCGGTGACGTAGCGGATGCTGCCATCCGCCTCGACCTCCGAGAGATAGGCGAAGAGCGCCGCATCCGGCTCGCTCGACTCCAGCCACAGATCGGCCAGGCCATGCCCCGCCAGCTCCATGTCCTGCGCCAGCGGCGCGGAGGTCCAGCCGATCAGCCCCGCCTGACGCTGGCCCCAATCGGCGTAGTAGGTGGTGCTGTTGATGCCGGCGATGCGCTCATACCGCGTGCCGTCGCCGCTGCCCCAGGCGAAATCCGCCCGCGTCGCATCCTGGCCCGTTTCACCCGGCGCATCCGCCAGCGCGCTGCCGGCGGCCAGGTAGAGGCGCTGCGTCGCCTCGACCGGCGGCCAGGATTCCGCCGCGCGCCAGGCCTCGGCATGCAGGCTGAAGAAATGCACCGGCGCTTCCTGGTCGAGCCCGGTGTCGCGACGCAGCAGGTAGTGGTCGAAGAAGCGCAGAACGGCGCCGAGCAGGTCGAAATCCGGCGTCTGGTCGCGCCGCCAGGGGGAGATGTTGCACCGCGCCCCATGGTCCCAGGGCCCCAGGACCAGGTGCACCGGATTGTCGCGCAAAGTCAGGAAGCGGCTGATCGCGCCATTGGCGTAGCCGGCACCATCCATCCAGCCGGACACCGCCAGCACCGCCACATCCGGCCGGATGCCCGCGCCCACGGAATAGGGGCTGAAGGAGGCCGAGCTGAAGCCCGGATCATAGGGCAGCGGGTCCTCGCGGAAGCGGAACTCGGCCATGAAATCGGGCTGGCGGAAATTGCCGGCATGCTCGCGCAGCGCCTCGGCCAGCAGGCTGCCATCCGCATCCTCATCCACCGGATGCGGCCCGGCGAGGTCCGGGTTGGCGTAGTAGACGTAGTTGCGCAGCAGGTCGCGCCGGTCGTGGTCCATGGCGACCATCAGGTCGTCATAGCTCTTCGCCAGCTGCTTCAGCGCGATGCCGCCGGGGAAGTAGTTGTCCGCATAGGTGTCCCACACGGCGAAAAGCGGCGCGATCGCCTTCACCGCCGGGTGGCCGGTGCTGGCCAGGAAGTCGGACGCCGCGCCGGGGTAGGAGATGCCGGTGGCGCCGACCTGCCCATCCGACCAGGGCTGCGCCACCACCCAATCCGTGATCTCCCGCGAATCCTCGCGCTCCCGCGGCGACCGAAAACTGTCGCGCGTGCCGAAGGAGGCGCCGGTGCCGCGCACATCCACCACCACCACGGCATAGCCGCGCGGCACCAGGTGCCGCACGAACTTGCCGGCATTGGGGATGGCATCGCCCTGGCCGCCCTCCACCAGGCGGAAGCGGCGGTAGTAGGGCGTCAGGATCAGGATGGCCGGCACCAGGCCGGTCGCACCCTGGTTAGCCTCTTGGGGCAGCCAGACATCCACCGCGATGCGGCAGCCATCGCGCATGGTCAGATAGCGGGATTCCGGCACCTCCGGCAGCGCGAAGTCCACGGCGCGCGTGGCGGCGTAGTCGGAGGGGGCGAGGCGCCAGGCGGCGCCGGATTGGTCGCGATCGGACATGGGCACAGCCTTGCTGGAGCCGGGAGATCGGCCATGTCGCCGACCCTGTCATTGGCCCGTCATCCATGCGCGCCGCTGCCGGACTGCGTCAAATGCGTTATGGGTGGCTTCATGTGCGGATTCCGCATGATGTGGAGGAGGCAGCATGCACAACCTGCGGTCGCTGGATGCGCTGCGCGCCTTTGTCGAGACCGGCTCCGTCTCCCAGGCCGCGCTGCGGCTGGGGCGGACCCAGCCGCAGGTCGGGCGGCTATTGGCGGCGCTCGAGGCGGATCTCGGCTTCCGGCTGTTCAACCGCCACAACCGCCGGCTGAGCCTGACGGCCGAGGGCCTGCGCTTCTACCAGCAGGCGGAACGGGTGCTGGCCGGGCATGACGGGCTGCAGCGCCTGGCCACCGGCATACGTGAGGGCAGCAGCGACAGCCATCTGCGCGTGCTGACGGCACCGCAGGTCGCCAGCGTGGTACTGGCGCCGGCCTTGCGGGCGATGGCGGCGGAGCTGCCGGACTTCACCGCGCTGGTCGATACCCGCATCCGCCTGGATGCCGAGACGGTGGTGGAGCAGGAGCATTTCGACCTTGGCGTCACGGTGCTGCCGCTGGCCCATCCACGGCTGAAGGTGGAGCCGGTGTGTGAGCTGGAGGCGGTGGTGGTGATGCGGCGCGACAACCCGATGGCGCGGCTGCCGCAGGTCGGCCTGGCGGAGCTTCTGGCGCATGATCTGGTGGTGACCCACCCGCGGTCGCTGCTGCGGCAGGGGCTGGAGCGGCATTGCCGCGAGGCCGGGCTGACCCTGCGGCACCGGTTCGAGGCGTCGAACGGCGTGGTGGTGTGCCAGATGGTGGCGCAGGGGCTGGGGGTGGCGCTGGCGGACCCCTTCGTCGCGCTGTCCACGCCGGCGCCGCAGCTGGTCATGCGCCCCTTCGCCTGCGCCATCCCGATTCCCTATGGCCTGTTCTTCCCGGCCTGGCAGCCGCGCCCCGGTTTCGTCGACCGCTTCGCCACGCTGGTGGCCGAGACCGCGCGCGGCGAAGCGGCGGCATTGCGGCGCAGCCTGCGCCGGCGACCCGCCCGCGCGTGAGGCGCCCCGGCACCTGATATTGCGAGGATACGCCGCGCGGCCGAGACTGCGCCGCCACAGGAGGAACCGCAGTTCATGAAGCTCACCGTCTCGCCCAACAGCCCCTACGTCCGCAAGGCGATGGCCTGCGCCATCCAGCGCGGCATCGAGGACCGCATCACGCCCTGGGCGGAGGCCGGCAAGGACCCGGCGCTGCTGGACCACAACCCGCTGTCGAAGATCCCGACGCTGGTCACGGATGACGGCATGTCGCTGTATGACAGTCCGGTGGTGTGCGAATACCTCGACAGCATCGGCGATGCGCCGAAGCTGTTCCCGGCCGCCGGCCCGGCGCGCTGGAACGCGCTGCGCCAGCAGGCGCTCGGCGACGGCATCATGGATGCCACGCAGCCGCGCCGGCGGGAGATCGCGCTGCCGCTGGATGAGGGCCGCCGCGCCTATATCGAGATCCAGCAGGGCAAGGTGACCCGCGCCATCGACAAGCTCGAATCGGAGGCGGAAACCCTCGGCGCGCTGACCACGATCGGCGAGATCACCATCGCCTGCGCGCTCGGCTACCTGGATTTCCGCTACCCCAACGAGCCCTGGCGCCCGGGCCATCCGAAGCTGGAGGCCTGGTACGCCAAGGTTTCCGCCATGCCCGCCATGGCGCGCACGGCCCCGCCGGCCGGCTGAGCCTCAGCGGCCGCTGCCGCCACCCGCGGCGGGGCGCGCCGGCGCGTTGCCGCCGGTGGCGGCCTCGCCCGGCGTCAGGCGCAGGATCCGCCCCTCCTCGGCATGGGTCAGTGCATAGACGGCGCCTTCCGGCCCCTGTTCCACGTCGCGGATCTGCTGGCCCAGCTCGATCCGGTGCTCGCCGCGCACCTCGTTGCCGTCCAGCTCCAGCCGCACGATGCCGGGCGCCGTCAGCGCGCCGATCAGCATATTGCCGCGCCAGGCCGAGAAGGCCTCGCCGGTGTAGAACACGAGGCCGGAAGGCGAGATCACCGGCGTCCAGCGATGCGCCGACCCGGCCAGGTCCGGCCGTGTCGGCGGGTCGGGAATCGGCTCTCCGTCATAGTGGCTGCCCCAGCTCACCAGGGGCCAGCCGTAGTTGCGGCCGGCCTCCGGGCGGTTCAGCTCGTCGCCGCCGCGCGGGCCCATCTCCACCACCCATAGCGCACCGCTCTGCGGATGCACGGCGGCGGCCTCGATGTTGCGGTGGCCATAGGACCAGATCTCCGGCTTCGCGTCCTGCCGGCCGGTGAAGGGGTTGTCCTGCGGCACGGAGCCATCACGCTCGATGCGGATGACCTTGCCGAGATGCGAGGACAGATCCTGCGCCGGCTGGAACTGGAAGCGTTCCCCGGTGGTGATGAACAACCTGCCATCCCGCGCGAAGGCGAGGCGGGAGCCGAAATGCATCTTGCCCTCGATCCGCGGCATCTGGCGGAAGATGACCTCCACCTGCTCCAACGCCGTCGCATCCGCATTCAGCCGCCCGCGTGCCACGGCGGTGGAGGCGGTGCCACCATCGCCGGGTTCCGCGAAGGACAGGTAGATGCTGCGGTTCTCGCCGAAATCGGGATCGAGCGCGACATCGAGCAGCCCGCCCTGGCCCTCGCTGAACACCTCCGGCGTGCCGGTCACTGGGTCCGCGACCTCGCCCTGCCGGGTCACCACGCGCAACCGGCCCGGGCGTTCCGTCACCAGCAGGCGGCCATCCGGCAGGAAGGCCATGCCCCAGGGGCGGACCAGGCCATCGGCCAGGGTTTCGACGCGCACCGGGCCGCCATCCGTCTGCACGGTCCTGGCCTGTTGTGCCGCCTGCTGGGCCGCCGCGGGCAGCGCCAGGGCGAGCGGAAGCGCGGCCGCCGCGAACAGCGCGACCGGGATCTGGGGGCGGGCCATCATGACGGCGCCTTGATGACGCCGCAGGCAAGCCGGCTGCCGGCGCTGTCCATGTCGCGGTAATTGTCGGCGCCCTGGTGGATCATGATGGCGGAGCCGTCATTGTCGAGCAGCGTGTGGGGGCCGCCTCCGGTCGCCTGATCCGGCCTGCTGCCGAGCGACAGGCGTTCGCTGTGGAATTCCGCCATGGCGACGCCCTGCTGCGTCACATGGATGTTCGGCAGGTCGCCCGCATGCGGGCCGCCCTCGCTGTCGAAGCCGTGTCCGGCATTGCCGGGGTTGTAGTGGCCGCCCGCGGATTGGAATCCCGGGGCCTCGCAGACGCCCCGTTCATGCACGTGGAAGCCGTGCGGCCCCGGCGGCAGGTTCCGCAGGTTCGCGACGAAAAGCGTGCCGTGGCGCAGCTGGCGGATCTCGACGGTCCCGATGGCATTGCCGCGCGCATCGGCCATCTGCACGGTGATCGGCCCGGACACCTGGTTCTGCTGGGCGTGCGCGGTACCGGCGACCGCGAGACAGGCGGCCGCGGCGAAGAGCATGGTCTTCATGGCTAGGATGCCTTCCCTGTTGAATGGCGTGGCGGTAATGCGCCGCAGGGGGGCGAGGTTGCCCACCATTCCACGAGGGATACGCAACTGCGCCGCGAACCGCCGCCGGGGCGGGGTTCACGGCGCCGGAAGGGCGCCCGGCTTCAGCGCGCCACGGCGGACAGGCCGAGACGCCGTGCCGCTTCCACCGGCCCGGCGGCCGTCAGCCCCTGCATCGCCTCGAAGCTGACCGGCTGCGGCGGGCGCAGGGTGAATTCCAGTTCCCCAGGCTGGCGGATGAAGCTGGCCAGGGCCTGCCGCACGGACTGGAACGGGTCCGCCGCCGGCGGGGTGGCCTCCGCCGTTCCGCGCTTGGAGACACCCGGCTGCGGCGCCGGTGCCGGGGCGCCCTTCCGCGCCGGGGCAGGCGCCTCGGTGCGGCCAGGGGCCGGGCGGCGGCCGGGGCCCGAAGGCTCCGCGCCCGGGACCGGCATGGCGAGCGCCATCTGCGCATACTGCTCACGCAGCTGCGCCTCCGGCACGCCCTGGCTGCGCGCCTGCTGGGCCAGCACGCGCCCGACCAGCCCCTGGTCGCGCAGCGACAGGGTCAGCCCATGCAGTCGCGCCCGCATCAACTGCGCCATGATCGCATCATCATCCTGCTTCTCGCCCGGCCGGGGCAGCGGCATGCCGGTCAGGCTGGTGCTGAGCGCGACGCTGCCGGCCTGGTCCCAGTTCAGGCCGAAGGGCGCCACATCCAGCACGCCGCCCTCCCGCCGCGCGGAACCGCGCAGCTCCAGCCCGCCCGCGATCTCGCGGTAGCCATGCTGGTCGAGCCATGCGGCGGTGCCGGGCGGCAGAGTCAGGCGCAGCCCCTGCAGGGCCATGCTGGTCTCGGCCAGGCCGCTTGCATCCATCGAGGCCTCGATCGTGGTGCGGCCGAGGGCGAAGACCGGCTGGCCTGCGGCCTCCGCCGTCAGCCCCTCCATCACCACGGTCTGGGGCGTGCCCGCCACCGGGTCCGGTACCTGCACCCCGTCCATCAGCGCCGCCGTGGTGGCGGCCATGTCGATGCCCTGGGAGGCGATGCGCCCGATGCGGACATCGCCCGCGCCCAACGTGCCGAAGGGCGCCGCCACCCGCACGCCTTCCAGCGCCAGGTCGGTCAGCCGCCCCGGCACCCAGTCGCGCAGCGCGAAGCGGCCGACCGCCACATCCACCTGCTTGTCCGGGTCGCGCAGCTCCGCGCCTTCCAGCGTCAGCATCTGGACGGAGAATTGCCGCGGGTCGGGCATCGACCCGTCCAGCGGCGGCAGCACCATGGATTGCACCGCGGCGCGGCCGAGGCGGAAGGCGACGCCATCCTTGGCCGGATCGCGGAAATCCATCCCCTCGACCGTGGCGGCGCCGAGCACGCCGGGCCCATAGCCTTCCAGCGAGGCGCGACCAACGGCCAGGACGCCCGGCTTGCCGGTGCCGCTCAGCGCCTCCAGTTCCATCGAGCCCAGCTCGAAGGTAGCCAGGCTGAAGCTCTGCCCCGCCGCGGGCAGCGCCATGCCGCCGAGCACCAGGCGGGCGACCTCGAAGCGGTCGTCATCCGTGCCGATATTCGTCACCAGCACCACGGACCGCGCCTCCGCCCGGCCGAGCCGGGTTTCCGTCACGTCCTGCAGCAGCAATTCGGTGACGGAGATGCGTTCCCGCGGTGCCGTGATGGTCAGGTCGCCGAGCCGGGCGCGGCCCGTCACCGGATCCACCTGCCGCATCCCGACGGCCAGCCGCGCCTCCGGCCCGAAAGCCAGGCGTAGCCGCTCCAGCGCCGCATCGAGCTGGCGCTCCGCCTCGGCCTGGGCCACGGCGCCGGCGGTTGACAGGCCCAATATGCCGACAAGGGCGAAGCTTGCGAGGCGGAGATGCATGGGGCTTTACCTTGCGAGGAAAGGGGCATTCTAGTCCATGCACCCTAGCGCAGGCATACTGCCTTCGCGTTTCGTCTCGTTTCGGCCCTCTGCGGCTCCAATTCATGACTAGGCGCCACGAGCCGTAACAAGTATGGCTGCCGCCGGCAGATTCTGAGCCATTGTATCCCGCTCGGATACGTCCGCCCAGTTGTCGGGAAGTTAAATGCCTTCAACAAAAATCGCGGGCAGGATTCGGGTGCCCTGGTTGATGGCGCTGGCATTGGCCCTGCCGGGGCTTCTGTTCGGCTTCGTCGCCTGGCACGACCGTGGCGCCGTGCTGCGCCAGGCCGAGCAGCGGGTACATGACGTCACTGCCATCCTGGAGGAGAACGCCCGCAGCGTCCTGCAGAGCCATGAGCTGGTCGGTGCCCTGACCGAGGCCCTGGTGCGGAATCTGGACTGGGACGCGATCGCGACTTCGGGCAAGCTGCATGACGAGCTGCGCGCGATCGCGGACCACTTCCCGCAGGTCCATTCGATCTGGCTGGCGGATGCCGCCGGGCAGATCCGAAGCACGAGCATGCTGTTCCCGGTGGAGCCCTTCTCGATCGCGACGCGGGATTATTTCCGCGCCCTCAGTTCCCGGGATGAGCCGCTCTATATCGGGCAGGTGGTTCTCGGGCGGGTGTCCAACAACGCGAACTTCAACATCGCGCGTCGCCGCAACAGGCCGGATGGCACCTTCGACGGGGTGGTGGTGGTCTCGGCGTGGCCATCCACCCTGAGCAACTTCTGGAGCCAGGTCGTACCGAACATGGCTTCGATGAGCCTGCTGTTCCGCGACGATGGCGCCGTGCTGGCGCGCAGCCTGGAGCCGGACCGGCAATATGCGCCGCTGGACCCGGAGGGCATACTGATGCGGCAGGTCGCAGGCGACGAATCCGGCCTGTTCTGGGGGATTCCGGATGGATCCTCCGAGCCCCACATCATGGCCTTCCACCGCATCGACGGCTTTCCCGTGGTGGTCGCCCATGGCATCAGCGTCAATCAGGCGCTGGCGCCCTGGCGCGAACATCTCGTGGTCTATGGCCTGTTCTTCCTGCTCGCCACCGCCGGCTTCGCGGTGCTCACGGCCATCGCGGTGCGACGAATCCGGGACCGCGTCGTGGCCGAGCGGATGGCGGCGCGCTTCGCCGGGGTGCTGAACGCGGCACCGGACCCCATGATGGTGGTCCGGCAGGACCTCACCATCACCTTCGCCAATAACCAGGCGGGCCGGGTCTTCGGCTATGCCGGCGGCATTCCGCAGGGCACGCGCCTGGATGCGCTGATCACCGGGGAATCCGGCGCCATGGAGCAATTGCAGCGCGGCCGGGACTTCGTCTGGTCGGAGGAAGCGCCGCCTCTCCAGGGCCTGGAACTGACCGGGCGGCGCACCAGTGGCAGCACCTTCCCGGCCGACGTGACCGTCAGCCCGGTGCAGTTGGATGGCGAGGCGCTTCTCATCGCCCAGGTGCGCGACACCACGGAGCGACGGCGCCTGGAAGCCGCATTCGAGAACAGCCGCCTGCAGATGATGGCCTCCGCCCGGCTTTCGGCCCTCGGCACCATGGCCGGCGGCATCGCGCATGAAATCAACAACCCGCTGGCGGTGATCCACGCGAAATCGATGGATCTGGTGGAGGATCTCGAGGAAGACCTGCTGGAGCCGGCGCAGGTGATGGAGACGGCGCGGCAGATCGTTCAGTATACCGAACGCATCGCCGGCATCATCGCCAGCATGCGGCGCATTGCGCGGGATGGCGTGAGCGATCCGCCGGCCGAGGTGCCGGTGGGGGACATCGTCGCCTACGTGATGGATGTGTGCCGCGAACGCTTCCGCGACCGTGGCGTCGGGCTGACCGTGACGCAGCCCGAACCCTCGCCGGTACTGCTGTGCCGCGAGGTGCAGGTTGCCCAGGTGCTGCTCAACCTGCTGCAGAACGCGTTCGATGCGGTGCAGGAACAGCCGGGCGAACGACAGGTGCGGCTTGAAGTCGCCGAGGCCGATGGGATGGTGCGGATCGCCGTCACCGATAACGGTCCCGGCGTGCCGGACGCGCTGCGCAACCGGATCATGGAGCCCTTCTTCACCACCAAGCCGCCGGGGAAGGGAACGGGTCTCGGCCTCAGCCTTTCGCGTGGAATCGCGGATGAGCATGGCGGCAAGCTCGAATATCAGGACGTCGCTGTGGGTTCGCGCTTCGTGCTGACCCTGCCGATGTTCAGCAATGGGAGCGCAAATGCCCGGAAATAACCGGTCGGTCCTGGTGGTCGATGACGAGAACGCGCTGCGCGACATCTTCGTCGCCTGGTTCAGGCGCGCGGGCTACGAAGTGAGCGCGGCGCAGAATGGGGCGGAGGCGCTTTCGATCTGCGGCGACCGGCGCATCGACCTGGTCGTGAGTGACATGCGGATGCCGGTGATGGATGGCATCACCCTGGCCCGCCGGCTGCAGGACGGGCGGAGTCCTGTGCCGAAGATCCTCCTCGTCACCGGTTTCGCGGATCTCTCGGTGATGGAGGCGTATGCGCTTGGCAGCGTGCAGAGCATCCTGTCCAAGCCGACGCGACGCAGCGCCTTGCTGGCGGAGGCGGAGCGCGCACTGCAGGACCGGGCGGCGCGGTGGTGCGGCCCGATGACGGAGCCGCTCCGCAATGGGCTGCGCGCTTCCTATCCCAGCCTGCCACAGGCATTGGGCGAAGGCGGGTTGCGGTTGGGGCAGGGCGGGCTTTCCCTGGAAGCGAGCAGCACGATGCAGACCAACGAGCCGCTGAGACTGGCGCTGGAATTCGCGGACGAGGCGCGCCGCATCGAGGCCCAGGCCATCCTGTGCTGGAGCGATTCGCGGCGGCGGCGCCTTGGCCTGGAAATTCGCGCCGTCGCGCCGGATAGCCGGGACTGGGCGCTGGAGGTCTTCGCCAGCCACGCCCTGCCGGCCCACATCCCGGAATAGCAGCCCCGGAAGAACTCCGCCGCTCAGGCCTCCGGCGCGGCCGGCAGCGGCCGCACCACCAGCCGGTCGATCCGCTGGCCGCGGCGTTCCAGCACGCGCAGGGTATAGGGACCGATCGCGACCTCGGTGCCCACCTTCGGGATGCCGCGCTGGCGCGCCACCAGCAGGCCGCCGATCGTCGCCGCCTCGTCCTCCGGCAATTCCCAGCCGAGTTCCCGGTTGATGTCGCGCACGCGCAGGTCGCCGCGCACCTCGACTTCCCCGTTCTGCGACAGGTCGCCGAGGATGGCCTCGCCGCGCTGCACGATCTGCCCGACCACGACCTCGACGATGTCCTCCAGCGTGACGATGCCCTTCAGGGATCCGTATTCGTCCAGCACCATCGCCATCTTGATCGGCGCCTTGCGGAATTCCTGCAGCTGCTCGCGCAGCGGCCGCGTCTCGATCACCAGGGAGGCCGGATGCGCCACGGCGGTGAGGTCCATTCTGGCCGCGTCGCCCTCTGCCGCCTGCAGCGCCCGCAGCACGTCCCGCGCATGCACCACGCCGAGAATCTCCTCCCCATCCCGGCCCCATAGCGGGAACCGCGCATGCGGGGAGGCGAGGACCTTGGCCAACAACGCTTCCGGCTTCTCCGCCACATTCAGCGCGACGACGCGGGACCGGTGGGTCATCACGTCGCGCACCGCCATGTCGTCCAGCGCCAGCACGCCGCGCAGCATGCCGCGTTCCTGCCGTGCCGCGAGATCCGCGGGGCCCGCCTGGCCCATGCCGTGCAGGTCGATGGCGCCGAGCAGTTCATCCTCCGTGATGCCGGGCCGCTCGCCCTCCGGCGCCTTGAAGCCGAACAGGCGCAGGGTGCCGCGCACCACCATGTTCACCAGATCCGCCACCGGGCCGAGCAGCTTCATGGTGGTGGACAGCACCGGCACCACCCGCAGCGCCGCGGCATCCGGCGATCGCAGCGCCAGCGTCTTCGGCAGAACCTCGGAGAAGATGACCAGCAGGGCGGTCATCACCAACGACGCATAGGCGACGCCGCCTTCGCCGAACCAGGAGATCAGCAGCGCCGAGGCCAGCGCCGTGGCGGTGGTGTTGACCAGGTTGTTGCCGACCAGGATGGCAGCCACCACCCGGTCCTTGCGCTCGCTCAGCCGGCCGAGAGTTGCTGCCTTGCGGTCGCCTTCCTTGGCGCGCCGGGTGACGAAGGCGCGGCTTGCTGCGGTGAAGGCGGTTTCCGTGCCGGAAAACATGGCGGAGGCACACAGCAATGCCAGGATGATCCCGAGCATCACCAGACTGGTTCCGTCCATCGACCGCCAAGACCTCCGCCACGGCAGGGACCGCGCCGCGGAATGCGGCCGGGCGCCTGCCGGGCGCAACAGCTACCACACAAGGCCGCCGCTTGCAGGGGTCGGGGCGGCGGGCGGGCACACAAGGCCGCGGGCGGGATCCCCGGCCGCCATTGCCGGGGGACGCTGGACGGGGGACGCTGGACGGCAGCCCCGCCTGGCGCGAATGTTGCTTTGCAACACGCGCCGCGGGGCCTCTCCCGCGCCCAAGGACCCCCGGGACGATGGACCTCGCCTACCTCGCCGAATGGGCGAACCTGCTGATCCGCTGGCTGCACCTGATCACCGGCATCGCCTGGATCGGCACCAGCTTCTACTTCATCGGCCTGGACAACCAGCTCGACCCGCCACGCGATGGCAACCCCCTGGTGAAGGGGGAGCAATGGTCGATCCATGGCGGCGGCTTCTACCACAAGCAGAAATACGCCAATGCCCCTGCCAGCCTGCCGGAGAAGCTCCACTGGTTCAAATGGGAGGCGTACTGGACCTGGATCAGCGGGTTCAGCCTGTTCATGCTGATCTACTGGGGCCAGGCCAACACCTATCTGGTCGACCCCGCCGTGATGGACCTGTCGCCTGGCGTCGCCGTGGCGATCTCGGCGGCGATGCTGGTGGCGGGGTGGGTGGTCTACGACCTCGCCTGCCGGTCGAAATGGGGGGAGAACGAGGCGCTGCTCTCGGCCTTCGGCGTCGGGCTGCTGGTGGTGGCGGCCTTCGCGGCCTGCCACATCTTCTCCGGCCGCGGCGCCTTCCTGCAGATCGGCGCGATGACGGGCACCATCATGGTGGCCAATGTCGCCATGGTGATCATCCCGGGTCAGCGGAAGATGGTGGCCGCGATGCAGGCGGGGCAGGTGCCGGATGCCAAATATGGCCGCTGGGGCAAGCAGCGCAGCGTCCACAACACCTACCTGACCCTGCCGGTGCTGTTCCTGATGATCAGCCCGCACTACCCGATGACCTGGGGGGCGGAGTGGAACTGGGTGGTGCTGCTGGCCATCACCCTGGCGGGTGCGCTGGTGCGGCAGTTCTTCGTGCAGCGGCAGTTCGGCCGCAACCCGGTAGCGCTGCCCGCCGCCGCCGCCGTGGTCATTGGCATCATGGCCTTCGTGCTGATGCCGGCCCGCACCCCGGCCGGGATGGCGGCGCCGGCCTTCGCCGAGGTGCAGGCCATCACCGCCGCCCGCTGCGCCACCTGCCACGCCGCCCGCCCGACGCAGGAAGGCTTCGCCGAGGCGCCGAAGGGCGTGCGGCTGGATGAGCCTGGGCAGATCCGCCGCTGGGCGCAATCGATCCGCCAGCAGGTGGCGACGGAGGCGATGCCGCCCGGCAACCTGACGGAGATCACGGCGGAGGAACGCGCCAGCCTGATCGCCTGGGTCGCCGCCGGGGCGCCGCGCGAATGAAGCCCTCCGCGCTCACCACCCACATCCTGGATACGGCCAGCGGCCGGCCGATGCCGGGCGTGACGGTGGAGCTGTTCCGCCACGAGGCCGCCGGTCCGGTGAAGGTCACGCAGGCGGTGACCAACGCCGATGGCCGCACGGATGCGCCTTTGCTCGATGCAACGACTTTCGCCCCAGGCACCTATGAGCTGCGCTTCCACATCGGCGCGCATTTCGGTGGCGAGGGGTTCCTCGATGTGGTGCCGATCGTGGTGCGGCTGGCGGCGGGGCAGGGGCATTATCACGTGCCGCTGCTGTGCTCGCCCTGGTCCTACGCCACCTATCGCGGCAGCTGAACGAACCGCGCGGCAGCCTCCGGCGTTGCCGCGCCATGCAGACCAACCCCGGCCGCCTGACCCTGCCCGCGCTGCTGATCGGCTTCGCCCTCGGCGGCTTCCTGGACGGCATCCTGCTGCACCAGATCCTGCAATGGCACCATTTGCTGAGTGGCGTCACCGCCGCCTCCGACCTGCGGCTGCAGATGTTCTGGGACGGCATCTTCCACGCCGCCCACTACCTGCTGGGCTTTGCCGGGCTCTGGATGTTGCTGTCCCGCCGCGCGCATGCCACCGATCCGGGCGCGCGGCGAGCCCTGGTGAGTGCCAGCCTGATCGGCTTCGGCGCCTGGCACCTGCTGGATGCGGTGCTGAACCACTGGATCCTCGGCCTGCACCGAATCAGGGAGGGTTCGCCCAACCTGCTGGCCTGGGACCTGGTGTTTTTCGGGCTGGGCCTGGTGAGCGTGGCGCTGGGCATCTGGGTTTCGCGTCGGCGGAGTGGCGGGGGCGGGCGTACCGTTGCGGCGGGGCTCGCCGCCTGCGTGCTGGCCGGCGCCCCGGCCTCGGCGCTGCCGCCGCGCCAGGTGGACCCGGCGGTGCAGCAGATCGTCACCGGCGGCCTGCTGCCCGGCTTCTGCGCCGCCTGGACGCGGATCGCGCCCCCTCGCTGACCCGCGACTTGCCCGAAGCGCGGGGCCGGGCCAGTTTCGCGGCCGGGATTCGGGATGGGAACGCATATGGCCAGCGCAACGGGCATCAAGGTCGCCGTCATCGGCGCCGGCACCATGGGGCACGCCCTCGCCTTGGTCTTCGCCCTGGGCGGGCATGAGGTGCGGCTGACGGACAGCAGCATGGCCACCCTCGACAAGGCCGGTGGCCTGATGGAGACGGCGCTGGAGACGCTGGTGGTGGCCGGGGAGGCGCCGCGCGAGGCGGATGCCGAATGGCTGCATCACGCCGTGACCCGCCTGCCGGTGCTGGCCGAGGCGCTGGAAGACGCCGATCTGGTGTTGGAGGCGATCGTCGAGCAGCCGGACGCCAAGCGCGCCCTGTTCGAGGAGGTGGACCGCCTGGCCCCGCCCGGCGCCATCATCGCCAGCAACACCAGCTACCTCGACCCTTTTCCGCTGATCCCGGAGCGCCGGCAGGGCCGGGCGCTCATCATGCATTGGTACACGCCACCCTATCTGGTGGATCTGGTGGACATCGTCGGCGGCCCGACCTGCGACCCGGCGGTGGTGGAATTCGCCGTGGGCTTCTGCCGCGCCATGGGCAAGCGCCCGGTGGTGATGCGGAAGTTCGTGCCCGGCTACATCGCCAACCGGGTGCAATCCGCCATCGCGCTGGAAGTCCAGAAGCTGCTGGATGAGGGCGTCGCCACCGCGGCCGAGATCGACACCGCGATCATCGAGGGCATCTCGCTGCGCCTGCCGATCCTCGGCGTGCTGGCGAAGGCGGATTTCACCGGCCTCGCCTTCACCCAGACCAGCCTGAAGAACCGCATGTACGAGCCGCCGCCGGTGCGTGGGCAATGCGATGCGGTGGATGCGCTGGTGGCGCAGGGTCGCACCGGCGTGATGGCTGGCGCCGGCTTCTACGATTGGCCGGGCGAGACGGCCACGGTGCTGGAGGATCGTGACCGCCGGCTGCTCGCGCTGAAGCGCGCGCTGCGACAGATCGGCACGCTGGCGGGGGAGGGACGGGACCAATGATCACCTACGATCTTCGGGGCAAGGCGGCGCTGGTCACCGGCGGCGCCTCCGGCATCGGGCTGGCCACCGCGACGCTGCTGGCGCGCAGCGGCTGCGATGTCGCGATCAATTTTCTCGAAGGCGATGCGCGCGGTGCCGAATCCGTCGCGCGCCTCCAGGCCGAGACCAATGCGCGCATCCTGCCCGCGCCCGGCAATGTGGCCGATGCGGCGGATGCGGCGCGGATGGTTGGGCAGGCGGTGGCCGATCTCGGCCGGCTCGACTACCTGGTGAACAATGCCGGCACGCCCGGCACGCCCACCGCCATCGCACCGCATGAATTCGACCGGCTGACGGAGGAGCTGTGGGATGCGGTGCTGGAAGTGAATCTCCGCGGCGTGTTCCGCTGCGCCAAGGCGGCCGGGCCGGCGCTGCGCGCGGCGGGGGGTGCGATGGTCAACATCGCCTCGATCGCCGGCATCAACTCGGCCGGGTCTTCCATGGCCTATGGGGCGACCAAGGCTGGCGTCATCTCGCTGACCAAGAACCTGGCGCGCGGCCTGTCGCCGGAGGTGCGGGTGAACGCCGTGGCGCCCGGCGCCGTGGACAGCACCTGGATGATCGAATGGACGGAGGAACAGCGCCGGTCTTCCATCGAGAACGCGTTGCTGAAGCGCCGCTGTACGCCGGAGGATCTGGCGGAGGTCATCGTCTTCCTGCTCGCCGGCGCGGCCATGGTGACCGGCCAGACCATCGTGGTGGATGGCGGGCTGACCACCTGAGCGTCGCGGTGCCGTGATGCGGCGGGTGGGTTGCAACACTTAACTGAATGGTTAAGTTTTGCGGCGCCCCAGCAGGAAAACCCGCCATGCCCCGGATGATCTTCGTCAACCTGCCCGTCACGGATCTGCCGCGCGCGGTCGCCTTCTACGAGGCGATCGGCGCGCGGAAGAACCCGCAGTTCAGCGACGACACCGCAGCCTGCATCGTCTTCTCCGACACCATCCACGCCATGCTGCTGACCCACGCCAAATTCGCGCAGTTCACCAGCAAGCCCATCATCGACGCGCACGGATCCTGCGAGGTGATGAACGCGCTCTCGGCCGACAGCCGCGAGGAGGTTGACGATCTGGTGGGCCGCGCCGGCGCCGCGGGCGGCGTGAAGGATCCGACGCCGACGCAGGATCTCGGCTTCATGTATGGCCGCAGCTTCGAGGACCCGGATGGCCACATCTGGGAGGTGTTCTGGATGAACATGGAAGCTGCCGGCCAGGCGCCCGCCGCGTGACGGCGGCGTAGGAACGCTACTCCGCCGCCAAAGCGGGTGCCGTCGCGCGGAAGCGCGGCGCCACCTCCTGCATGAACAGCCGCAGCGATTGCGCGGCGAGCTCCGCCGGCATCGGGCCGAGGCGGAAGCTGCCGATGACACCGCCGATTCCTGTCGCCTCGATCTCCGCCATGCGCGCGGCGACCGTGGCGGGGGAACCGGCGATCAGCGCCTTCGCCGGGTCGACGCGCGCGGGCGGCGCGGTTTCCTTCTTCATGATGATGCCCTGCTCGCGGTAGATCCGCTCCCGCAGGGATTTGCGCTGTTCCTGCATGGCGACGAAGTTCGGCACGGCGATGCGCAGTGCCTCGTCATCCGTCTCCGCCACGAAGATGTTGCGCCAGCACCAGCTTTCCTGAAGGCAGGCTTCCACCTGTTCGGCGCTGAAGCCGGATTCCGCCATGGTGGCGCGGTACTGCAGCAGGCGGTCGCGCGTGGTCTCGTAGGACTGCACATTCATCAGGAAAGGCAGGCCGCGCCGTGCGAGATGCAGTGCACCCGCTTCCGACGATGCCGCACTGACAACATAGGGATGCGGCTTGGTGAACGGCGTCGGCCTCAGGCGCGGGATGTTCAGCGTCCAGTGCTTGCCCTCATGCCGCATGCCCTCGGGACTGGTCCAGGCCTTGAGCATGATGCCCTCGGCTTCCTCATAACGCTCCAGCGCCTCCTCCGCCGGAATGCCGTAGCCCTGGTATTCGTAGACGTTGTAGGCGGTGCCGCGCCCCAGCCCGACGATGACGCGGCCGCTCGAAAGGTTGTCGAGCAGCGACATCTGCTCCGCCAGCCGTGTCGGGTGGTGCAGCGAGACCTGCGCCACGGCGAAGCCCACCTTGATGCGCTTGGTCGCCGAGAGGATCGCGGCGGCGAAGGTCACCGGATCGACGTATGCGCAATTGCCATCGAAGTGATGCTCCGCGAGCCATATGACTTCGAAGCCCAGCTCCTCGCAGAGCAGCGCTTCCTCCATCGCCTCGCGGATCGCATCCGCATCGCGATCCGGGTCGCGGCTTTCGGGGAACAGGAAGTTGCTGAAGCGCAGCATGCGGGCCGCTCCGAAACGTCAGCACAAACCCTAGCCAGCGTATTCCATGCCCGCAACCTTCTCCTTGCAGCGCGGCAATGTGCGGATGCTAGGATGAGGCCTGCCCCTTGCGGAGGTTCAAGCCTTGCCCAAGCGCCGCAGCCTTCTCGCCGCCAGCCTCGCACTGCCGGCCCTCGTCTCCCGCGCCCATGCGCAGGATCGTCCGGCGCAGCTGATGGTGGGCTTCACGCCCGGCGGCAACATCGATCTCGCCGCCCGCATGGCCGCGCCCTTCTTCGAGAAGTATCTCGGCCACCAGGTCATCGTCGTGAACAAGCCCGGCGCGGGCGGCATGATCATGCTGAACGAGCTGGCCGCCGCCGCGCCGGATGGCCGCACAGCGGCGCTGGTGTCCTTCCCCGCGCTGGTCACCGCGCTGTACGACAATACGCCTCGCTACACGGTGGACAGCTTCGCCTATGTCGGCCTGCTGACCGATGAGCCCTACACCATCTTCGTCGGCCCCAATTCGCCCTACCGGTCGCTGGCCGACCTGGTCGCCGCGGCGCGCGCGCAGCCGGAGACGATCACCATGGCCGGCGCCGGCGTCGGCAGCGCGCCGCATCTCGCGCTGATGCAGCTGGAACGCGCCGCCGGCGTGCGCTTCACCTGGGTGCCGACGCCGGGCGCGGGCCAGGCGATGCAGCTGGTCCAGGGCGGGCATGTGGCGGGCTCCATCTCCACCGTCAGCCTGACCGTGCGGGCGCATATCCAGGGCACGCTGCGCGTGCTGGCGCTGATGTCCGAAAGCCGCTGGGACCGCGCGCCGAACCTGCCGACCACCGCCGAATCCGGCTGGAAGCTGGAGGCTGGTTCCGCCCGCGGCTTCGCCCTGCCCGCCGCCACTCCCGCGCCGATCCTGCAGCGGTGGGAGGAGGCGGTGCGCCGGACCGCGCAGGACCCTGAGTTCAAGGCGATGACGGACCGGGACTACCTGATCCTGCGCTACATGGACCGCGCCACCATGGCCGCCTTCGTGCAGCGGGAGAATGCCGCCTATGGCGCGATCTGGCGCAGCACGCCCTGGAAGCAATCCTAGTAGACGGCGGCGATGCACTCGATCTCGAGCAGGAAATCCGGCACCGGAAGTGCTGCCACCACGCAGGTGGTGCGCGCCGGCAGCGAATCCGCCGGGAAGGCCGCGGCGTAGAGGCGGTTCATCTCCGCCACGTCGCCCGCCCGCGTCAGCAGCACATTCGCCTTGAGGATGCTCCGCATGTTGCTGCCGCCTTCCGCCAGCGCACGTTGCAGATGGCCGATGACCAGGGCGAACTGCGCCGCGAAATCATCCTTCGGCACCCCATCCGGCCCCATCGGCCCGATGCCGGAGACATAGAGCGTCGCGCCATGGCGCACCGAGATGGCGAAGGGTGGCCAGGCGCGGCCGGTGGCGGGCGGCATGAAGCGGCTGATCTCGGGCATGGCGGCTCTCCTGGCTTTACGGCGCCACCAAGCGCGTTCCACCATCATCCTGCAACAGCCAAGCCGGACACATCATGCCGCAGGTCGATACCGCCCGTTTCCTGAAGGATTTGCACGAGCTCCGAAAGATCGGCGCCTACAAGACCGGCGTGCACCGCCCGACCTTCTCGCCCGAGGATATGGAAAGCCGCCGCTGGCTGATGGAGCGCATGAAGGAGTGCGGGCTGGAGCCCAGCATCGACGGCATCGGCAATGTCATCGGCCGCCATCCCGGCCCGGGTCCGAAGCTGCTGGTCGGCAGCCATATCGAAAGCCAGAACCAGGCCGGCTGGCTGGACGGCGCACTGGGCGTGATGGCGGGCGTGGCTCTGGCCCGCAGCGGCCTGCCGGTGGATGTCATCGCCTTCGCCGATGAGGAAGGCCACTACGGCGGCTTCATCGGCAGCCGCAGCTTCATCGGCGAACTTTCCGAGGATGAAATCGATCGCCTGTCGAACCGCTACCACGGCAAGACGCTGCGCCAGGCGCTGCGCGAGGCGGGGCTGGAGGGGCTGCCCCGCATCCAGCGGGAGCCCGGCCGCCACAAGGGCTTTCTCGAATTGCATATCGAGCAGGGCACGCAGCTGGAATCGGCCGGGCAGCAGGTTGGCGTGGTGAAGGGCATCGTCGCCATCTGGCAGTGGCGCATCACCATCGAGGGCATGCAGGACCATGCCGGCGGCACCACCATGGCGGAACGCCGCGACGCCGGGCTGACGGCGGTGCGGCTGCTGGCGATGCTGGATGAACGCATGCCCATGGCCTGCGGCCCGCGCAGCACCTGGACCTGCGGCCGCATCGCGCTGGACCCCGGCGCCGCCTCCATCATCCCCGGCAAGGCCGAAGTGCTGTTCCAGTTCCGCGATGTGGAGGAGCCGGTGCTCGCCCGCATGGAGGCCTGCCTGCGCGCCTGCGTGCAGGAAGCCAATCGCCGCGAACGCTGCGCCGTGACGCTGGAGGCGCTGAGCCTGTCGAAGCCGGCCTTGTGCGACGAGGCGATGCAGGACGCCCTGGCCGGCGCGGCCGAGGCGCTGGCCCCGGGCGCCTGGCGCCACATGCCCTCCGGCGCCGGGCACGACGCCCAGTACATGGCGAAGGTGATGCCTGCCGCCATGCTGTTCTCCCCCTCGATCGGCGGCATCAGCCACCATTGGGCGGAGGATACGAAGGACGAGGACCTGGCGAAGTGCGTGGAGGTACTGGCAGAGGGCGCGGCACGGTATCTGGCCGCCGGCCAGGCCGTGGAATAGGCCCTTCGCCTCATCGGGCTGTGCGCGGAGCCGGATCTGCCGATGCAGCCAGGCCGGCTGCATCCGGCGGCCGCGTTCAGCCGACGGCATTCCCCCCAATGTTTGCGAGCGGTGACATCAAACAGTGTGCCCGCACCGGCGAGTGGCGCTAAATGCCAGTCGATGTGAAGCCGCTTAACCGTAGCTATCGACCGGGCGGCGCTGTTCGGGCATTCTCATGCATGTCCTTCCGGGCTCCGGAGATGAAGCTGGAGGCATCACCACATGGCCGCCGGGCTTCACCTCAGAGCGGGCAGCGCCGAGGCGCCGGTAGGTAACTTTCGCGATTTCGGAGTACGCAATGTTCAAGGACATATCGGATGCACTCGTGCCCGTGCTGGCAGCGCGTGGACTCGACCGGCATGTCGCAAGGAAATGGGTGTATAACGATCTGTGCTCGGTTGTGGATTTCTCCTACCGCGATGTCCGTTTTGGTTTCAACATAACGCCGTCCCCGGAAGGCCTGGTTTCGCTCGACATCGTCCGCCGGGCGCATAAATCCCGCTTCCAGGTCACCGCCAGCCCTGGCGGCAAGGACCACCTGGCATCCGGCGTGGCGCTGGATGCGGCGCTCGGGATGCTGGAAGCCAAGACGCTCCAGCTTATCGAAGCCATCGACAGCCATCTGGACAGGCCGGCACCAGCCGCGGCGCAGGTTCAGGCGGGCGCCGCCACGGCAGCGGAGCGGCACCCGGGCTCGAAAAAGGTCGGCGTCCTGACCCTGCCGCTGAACACCAATTTCGGCGGCAACCTACAGGCCTATGCGATGATGCAGGTGCTGCGGCAGCTCGGCCACGAGCCTGTGCTGCTGAACCGCCGGCATCCGCAGCCTGGCGCTGCCGATCCCGCCGCGACGGCCGAAACCGATGCGGATCTGCCGCTGATCTCGAAATCGATCGCGATGGGCAAGGCGACGCTGCACGCGCCCTTCATTGAAAAGCATGTCGCGCCGCTGTCGCGGCGTTTCGATTCGTCCTCCGATCTGCGCCGGACCATCGGCCGGTATGAGCTGGACGCGATCATCGTCGGAAGCGACCAGGTCTGGCGCCCGAAATACGCGAAGTCGATCCTGTCCGATTTCTTCCTGGGCTTCCTGCCGGAGGATGACCACAGGACCAGGCGGATCAGCTACGCGGCGTCCTTCGGCGCGCCAAACTGGGAATTCGACGGCCGGCAGACGGCCGAGGCGCGGCGCCTTATCGGGCGGTTCGCGGCTGTCTCGGTCCGGGAAGACAGCGGCGTTGCGCTGGCCCGGGACCATCTCGGCGTGGATGCGCAACACGTCCTTGATCCGACGCTGCTGCTGGAGCCCGGGCAATATTCGCGTCTGTTTTCAGCCAGGCCGCAGCCCTCCGGCGGTGATCGTCTGCTGACCTATATTCTGGATGGCAACGACGACAAGGCGCAGGTTACCGAGGCGCTGGCGCGAAGGCTTTCGATAAGTGCGTATTACACCAATGGACTTCCCGTTGGCGGCGAGGCGACATCGGGAAAGGCCGGGGGCGACAGATCAGTCCAGGGCTGGCTTGCGGCCTTCCATGGCGCTGCCTTCGTGGTCACGGATTCCTTTCACGGCGTGGCTTTCTCGATCCTTTTCAACAAGCCGTTCATCGCCTACGGCAATCCGAGCCGCGGCATGGCGCGGTTCACCTCCCTCCTGAAGATGTTCGGGTTGGAGGACCGTCTTGTTGGCGCGGCTGATGAAGTCGATATCGAGAAAATAACGCGACCTGTCGATTGGCGGATCGTGAACGAGCGGCTGGCAAAGCTGCGTACGGCCTCCCTCCAGTTCCTGAAATCGGCGCTGTCGGATGACGGTGATACGCGTGGAACAGCCCCGTCGCGGAGCACGGTTGCCGGTGCGGCGCCTGTGGCAGGGGCTGGGCTCGATACGGCAGCGGAGCCAAGCCAGAGGCACCCGCTGAACGTTCTCTGCACGGGATGCGGCGTCTGTGTTTCCGAATCGCGCGGCACCCTCAAGATGGCCTGGAGCGAGGACGGGTTCCTGGTACCGCGGGCGACCTCCGGCACCGTTCCAGCCGAGGCCGTCAAGGTCTGTCCCTTCAATCCGCGACCGGAAAAGGAGGTCGAGGACGAGGACGCCCTGGGCAGGATGTTCCTGCCCGCCGCCAGGAACATCGACGCCAGGGCAGGGCGGTTCGAAAACGCCTATATTGGCTACAGCAGGGAATTCCGGCCGACTTCCTCATCGGGCGGCATCGCCACCTATGTGTTGAAGAAGGTGCTGGAGCAGCGCGAGGTCGACTACCTGTTCGTGGTGCGCAGCGATGGTGGCAGTGGCTATCAGTACCAGGTCGTCGACAATGCCGACAACATCCAGAAGATTTCAAAGACGCGCTACTTTCCCGTGACGATGGAGAAGCTGTTCTCCGTCATCGAGCAGACCGAAGGCCGCGTGGCCGTGTCCGGCGTGGCGTGTTTCATCAAGGCAATTCGACTTAAGCAGCATTACAATCCGGAACTCAAGGAAAAAATTCCATTCCTTGTGGGCATCATCTGCGGCGGCCTCAAGAATCGCTGGTACACCGATTTTCTGGCGCAGAGTGCCGGAATCGAAGGCGCCTATACTAACCCCGAATACCGGGTGAAGGATGCCGGAAGCTCGGCCGGAGATTATTCATTTGCTGCGCTGGATGAGGAATCCAGGCTGCGGCAGGTCAAGATGCGGCGCGTGGGCGACATGTGGGGAACCGGGCTCTTCAAGGCAAAGGCCTGCGATTTCTGCACCGACGTCCTGACGGAACTGGCTGACATTTCCCTGGGAGATGCCTGGCTGCCGAAATACAAGTCGGACGGAATGGGCAACAGCGTCGTGTTGACGCGGAGCGCGCTAGCGGAAACGATTATCCGGTCCGGGATCGCAGCAGGAGAGCTTGTCCTCGAGGAGGTTCCCGTCGCCCGTGTCGTCGAATCGCAGAGTGGCGGTTTCAATCACAGGCAGAATGCGGCGAAGTTCCGGGCCTGGCTGGCGGATTATTTCTCCGCAATTCCCGTTCCTGCCATGCGCGCGAGGCACATGCGGCAGATCTCGCTCCCCGATGCGGTGGTGCAGTTGCATCGCGAGCGGACGCGCTCGAAAAGCCTCCGCTACTGGAACGAGACCAGGAACTTCGGATCCTTCATGGGAAAGATGCGGGCGTCGCTCGATGAGCTGAAGGTGGCGACGGCATCCCGCAGGGACGGCAGTGGTGAGAAGCTGACGGCGCTGTTGGCAAAACCGCAGATCCGAAACCTTCGCCAGGCGCAGCGCGGCGTGGCGGGACGCCAGCCCATGCTGCGTTGGCTGATGCGCCGGGCCCAGGGGCAGCAGGTGTTCCTCAACCTGTTGCGGGCGGCGCTGCTGGAGGCGAAGGCGGTCCGTCTGGGCGAGCCCAAGGCGGACAAGCCGCAGAACAGACCCTCATGATCATCCAGGACTGACGGCGCAGGTCCCTTTCCGGGACCGCACGCCGTCATGGACCGGCGCTGGCCGCTCCGTCGCCGCTCGTCAGCTCAGCAGCGTCTCCGCCAGCCGCAGCAGCGACCCGCCCGGCTGGCGCAGCGCCTCCAGCACCCGAAAGTGGTCGGCGCCCGGAATCGGCACCAGCGGCCCCGGCGCATGCGCCGCGCTGCGCAACGCATGGAAGTCGCGGCTGTGGCGCACCAGTTCCGGCAGCTCCGCGGTGCCGTAGGCAATGGCGAGCGGCTTGTGCACCACCGGCCGGCGCATCGGCGACAGCTCGGCGATCTCGGCCTCGCTGAGCTTCAGCGCCGCGTTCAGGTAGGTGTCGCGGATCGGCGCCAGTTCGAAGATGCCGGAAATCGCCAGCCCCGCCGTCACCGCCGGATGCTCCAGCGCCAGCGCCGTCAGATGCCCGCCGGCGGACCAGCCGGAGGCGACCAGCGGCCCCGCGATGCCATGCTGCGCGCCATGCTGCGAAAGCCAGTCCAGCGCCCGGTGCACCTGCCAGGCGATCTGCGTCAGGCTCGCCGCCGGCGCCAGCGTGTAGCCGTTGAAGGCCACCGACCAGCCCATCGCCAGCGCGCCCTCCGCGAGGTGGGAGAAATTCTCCCGTCGGTTGCGCTGCCAGTAGCCGCCATGGATGAAGACCAGGCAGGGCGCCGCCGGGTCGCGGCCCGGGAACAGGTCCCACGCCTCGCGCTCGCCCTCGCCGTAGAGCAGGTCGAGATGCCCGGGATGCGCGGCCCGGAAAGCCTCCGCCGCCGCATCGCGTTCCGCCATCAGTGCCGCGCTGTCCGCCACCGCTTCGGCATTGTTGTAGGCGGTGTCGCGCTCGGCCTGGCTGGCCGCCGCCCAGAAGCCGGGAAGCGCGGTCACGGCGTCAGCACGCGGACGGGCGCATCGGCCAGGTAGGCCTCGATCGCCTCCACCGCGCCCTGGAAGTAGGCCGCGAAATTCTGCCGCGAGACATAGCCGAGATGCGGCGTCAGCATCGTGTTCGGACAGGACATCAGCGGATGATCCAGCGGCAGCGGCTCGCGGTCGAACACATCCAGCCCGGCACCGGCGATGCGCCCTTCCTTCAGCGCCGCGATCAGCGCCGGCTGGTCGATCAGCGGGCCGCGGCTGGTGTTCACGATGTAGGCGCTGGACTTCATCGCCGCGAGTTCCGGCGCGGCCACGATGCCGCGGGACCGGTCGGACAGGATCATGTGCAGCGTCACCACATCCGCCTGGGCGAACAGTTCCGCCTTCTCCACCCGCGTCGCGCCGACGGCCGCCGCCGCCTCGGCCGTCAGGTTCTGGCTCCAGGCGATGGTCTTCATGCCGAAGGCCTGGCCAACCTTCGCCACCCGCGTGCCGAGCTTGCCGAGGCCGAGGATGCCGAGCGTCAGCCCCTCCACCGCCGTGCCGACGCTGTTGGGCTGGCCCTTGGCCTGCCAGGTGCCGGCGCGCAGGCTGGCCATCTGCGCCGGCAGGTCGCGCAGCAGGCCGAGGATCAGGCCCCAGGTGATGTCCACGGTGGGCGCGCCGCTGCTCGGCGTGCCGCAGACGGTGACGCCCTGCGCATTGGCGGCGGCCACGTCGAAGGCGCGGTTGCGCTCCCCGGTGGTCATCAGCAGCTTCAGGTTCGGCAGGCGCTTCAGCAGCGCGGCCGGGAAGGGGGTGCGCTCGCGGATGCCGAGGATGGCGTCGAAGGGCAGCAGGCGGGCCACCAGCGCATCCTGGTCGGCCAGCGCATCCTGGAACACCTCGATCTGCAGGCCCGGCGGCAGCCTGTCCCACGGACCCATTTCCCGGGCGACGCCCTGGAAGTCATCGAGGATCGCCAGCCTGCTCAGCGTTGCCATGCCGTGTGGTTCCTTCCGGATCGGGAGCGTCCGGAATGCGTGCTGCGGCGGCGTGTCGTCAATGGGGGGCGACGAGGTCCCAGCGGATGGTGCGACCCGGACGGATCGGCAGCAGGCCGGCGGGCTGGTCGCAAGGCGTGCCGTCGGCGGCACGAAGCTGCACGGGGCAGGGGGTGAACAGCAGCGCCTGGCGGCCTTCATCCATGCCGTCCAGCCCATCCGGCAGCGCCGCCAGGAAGTCCGTGGCCAGCGCCGCCGCCAGCGCCGGCACCGGTACCCGCACCTCCAGCCCGCGGCTGACCGGTGCCGGCGGCGGGGCATCCAGGCGCGGCGCCTCCCCGGGCAGCAGCAGCGCGAAGCTGCCATCGGCATCGGACCAGGTGACCAGCCGCACAAGCTGGCCATGCAGCAGCGTGGCGCATTCGAGCCGCCCGAGGGCGATGCCGCGGCCCCGCGCGTCCCGCAGCCGCCCGATCACCGCCGTCATGCCGGCCGGGATGGCGCGGCCCGGCGAGGGGCGCAGGCGAAGCGAAACCCGCAATGCCGCGCCAGCCCTCGCTTGTGGCGCATTGGCGCCCCGCGGCGGCGCGCCGATACCGGATTGCGGCGCTGTCGGCCGGGCCGGGAAGCGGGAGGGGACGACCACCGTCAGCGCCGCCGGCAGATAGCGGCGCTGCGGGTCCGTCACCAGGATCCGGCGCGGGCCCGGCGGCAGCTCATGCAGGCTGGTCACGCCGGTGATCGGGTCGAAGCCCTGCTCGGCACCGGCCACCCCGACCGCCTGCAACCGCAGCCCGGCGATCGCCGGCAGCCCGCCGGGCCTTCCCTCCGCCTCATAGCGCAGGGCATGGACCGAGAGCGCCGGCTCCGCCTGGATGCGGGGCGGCGGCGCGAAGCGCCAGGCAGGCAGAAGGCCGGTGGCGCTCATGCGGAACGGGGCCTGCCGGCTTGCATCACCTGATCCTTGACGATGGAAGCCAGACGCTAACGTCTGCACGAAAATGCCGCAACCTTCGGTTGTCCAGACTGATCAGGATGCAAGGATGGCGGAGGCTGCCTGGCGCAGCACGTCAGGCAGTGGCGTCGGGCGGCGCTGCGTCGCGCGGTCCACATAGACATGCACGAAATGGCCCTCCGCGCTCACCTGCCGTTCCTCGCCGCGAAAGATGCCGATGCCGTAGCGGATCGAGGTATTGCCGAGGCGCTCAACCCTCAGCCCGGCGGTCACCGGGTCCGGGAAGGCGAGCGGCGCGTGGAAGCGGCATTGCGTTTCCACCACCACGCCGATCACGGGGCTGTCCACCAGGTTGATGGCCCCGCTGCCCAACAGGAAGCGCGCGACTATCGTATCGAAATAGGAATAATACGTCACATTGTTGACGTGCCCGTAGATGTCGTTGTCCATCCAGCGGGTCGGGATCTCCAGGAAGAACCGGTAATCGTCCCGGCCTGGGAGGATCTTCGTCATGCCAGCGCCTCCGCCACCAGCGCCGTATCGACGCAGGCGGCGAAGCCGGGGCGGCGCGGGATCGCGCCGACGCCGAACATCGCCCCCTCCAGCGAATCGAACGCCGCCTCGGGGAAGACCGGGTCCTTCGCCCAGACGCCGAGCTCGCGGTAGCGCGCGATACCGGATTCGAGCAGCGCACGGTCCAGCCCCTCGAAATACGGCGCCACGGTTGCCGCCACCTCCGCCACCGGCGCCGCGTGCAGCCAGCGTTGCATCGCGGCCAGCCCGCGCACCAGGCCCAGCATCGCGGGCCGCTTCGCCACCAGCGCGGCGCGCGTCGCGTAGAAGGCGGTGTAGGAGGTGGGGCCACGGCTGGCCTGGGCGTGCCACACCGCGCCGCCGGCGGCGACCGCCTGGCTGGCGAAGGGCTCGAAAAGCTGCGCCACATCCAGCGTGCCATCCCGCAGCGCCGCCGCATTCTCCGCCATGCTCCGGCCGGCAGTGACCTTCATCGCGGCCGGATCCAGCCCCAGGCCGAGCAGATCCTGTTGCAGGCACCACCAGGGCGTCGGCACCTCGCTGACCACGCCAAGGCGGAATGCTGCCAGATCGTGCAACTTGAATCCAGGCTGTGGCCCGGCACCGACCAGCAGGAAGGGGTCGCGCATCACAACCCCGGCGAAGCTGACCAGCGGGCTGTCGGGATTCGCGGCGTGGTCGCGGATCACCCGCATCGGCCCCGACCAGGCGAGATCCGCCGCACCGGACAGCAGATTGGCCACGGCGCGGTCCGGCTCCCCCACCGTGATGAGCTTCACGGCCACCCCCTGGGCGGCGAAATCCCCGCGTGCCAGCGCGGCATAGAAGGGGCTGTAGAACAGCGCCCGGAACGGCTCTTGCAAGGTAATCGTGGTCACGCCCGTCTCCCGCTTCGGTGGGCATGTGACAACACCCGCGCATCCGAGAGAAGGGACCACCCCGGCCATGCCGCTATCCCGCCGCCACCTGCTCGCCATCCTCGCCGCCCCGGCGGTCCTGCCCTCCCTCGCGCGGGCGCAGTCGCGGCCGCTGCGGGTGGTGGTGCCCTTCGGCGCCGGCGGGCTGACCGATGTGGTGGCACGCATCCTGGCGGAGCACATGTCGCAGACCCTGGCCCGGCCGATGGTGATCGAGAACATCGGCGGTGCCGGCAGCACCATCGGCGCCTCGAACCTCGCCCGCTCGGCACCGGACGGCAATTCCATCATGGTCGGCAGCGTCGGCCATGCGGCCATGAAGGCACTCTATGCCAGCTTCCAGTACGATCCGGTGGCGAGCTTCGCGCCGGTTTCGCTGGTCACCCGGCAGCCCTTCGTGGCGGCGGTGCATCCCGCCATCCCGGTGACGGACCTGGCCGGCTTCATCGCCTGGCTGAAGTCGCGCAACGGCGAGGCGAATTTCGGTACCGCCGGCATCGGCGCCTCCTCCCACCTCGCGGCGGAGCTGCTGCGGAAGATGGCGGGTGTGGCCTTCACCGTGGTGCCCTATCGCGGCACGCCGGCGGCGGTGGCGGATCTGACGGCCGGGCGAATCGACTTCATGATCGACAGCCAGACCCTGCTGGCGCCGCTGATGGCGGATAACCGCGTCCGCGGCCTGGCGGTGACCAGTTCCGTGCGGTCCACCCTGCTGCCCGCCCTGCCGACCATCGCGGAGGCCGGGGTGCCCGGCTACGATGCCGCCGCCTGGCAGGCTATCTATGCCCCGGCCGGCACCCCGGCGGCGCCGATCCGCGCGATCGCCGATGCCGCCGCCGCCGCGCTGAAGGACCCCGGCACCTTGAAGCGCCTGAACGATGCCGGCGTGGACGCCTATGAGGATAATTCCCCCGAGGCGGCGGCGCGGCATCTGTCCGCGGAGGTGGCGAAATGGGGCGGGCTGGTGCGCGACCTTGGCCTGCGCGGCTGACCCTGCCTCGATTCGGGCCTCACGCGGCATGATAAAAGCAGGCGCCAAGCGCCTGCAAAGTGTCATGCCTGCGTGAGAAGGCTTCGCTCCCCGTGGCCGGGCCGGTATAGAGCAGGATCACGCCGTCCCCCAGATTCCATCCTCGACCCCTCCGGCCCGGGAAACCCCCCCTCGCGATGTCCGCCGCGCCCCAGTCTTCCGCCACCCCGCGCCTCGAGCCCTTCCGCCTGCGGGGGGCGAATTTCAACCTGCTGGTGATGCGGCTGCTGGACCATCGGGTGGAGGCCCTGGTGCCGGCGCTGGGCGACCAGTTCCGCCGCGCGCCCGGCTTCCTGCGCTTCGCCCCCGTTGTGATCGGGCTGGACGACATCCCCGCGCGGCCGGAGGAGGTGGATTTCGCCGCCCTGGTGCAGGGGCTGCGCGCCATCGAGATCGTGCCGATCGGCACCACCGGCGGCACGCATGAGATGCGGATCGCAGCGCAAGGCGCCGGCCTGCCGCCGCTGCGCCAGGCCGGCGGCGCGCGGGAGGAGGATCTGCCGATGGCACCCCCCGGCGCGCCGATGCCCCCGCCGCCGCCCGTCGCCGCGCCCCACCCGGCACCGCCGGCCGAGGCCCCGGCACTCCGCGCCGCCATGGTGGTGGACCAGCCGGTCCGCGCCGGCCAGCGCATCTGGGCGCAGGGCACCGACCTGATCATCGTCGGCACCGTCAATCGCGGTGCGGAGGTGATCGCGGATGGCAACATCCACGTCTATGGCCGGCTGCTCGGCCGCGCCATCGCGGGTGGCCAGGACAATGCGGAGGCGCGCGTCTTCGCGCTGAATTTCGACCCCGAGCTCGTCTCCATCGCCGGCTACTACGCGGTGCGGGAAGGGTTGGGGGAGGCACCGATCGGCAAGACCGTGCAGGCGCGGCTGGTCGGCGAGCATATGCGGTTCGACCCCGTCGGCTGAAAGCCGACCGGGCTTTGTTCCCTGGCGGCTGACGCCGCCGAGGTCATTCGGAAATGGTTGCGGCGTGCCCCGCGGGGCCGCGGTTGAGGGGGTCAGCATGGCGGAAATCATCGTCGTCACTTCGGGCAAGGGGGGGGTCGGCAAGACGACATCGTCCGCAGCCATCGCCACCGGCCTGGCGCAGCGTGGCAAGAAGACCGTGGTCATCGATTTCGACGTCGGGCTGCGCAACCTCGACCTGATCATGGGCGTCGAGCGGCGCGTCGTATTCGACATCGTCAACGTCATCAGCGGCGAGGCGCGGCTGAACCAGGCGCTGATCAAGGACAAGCGCGTCGATACGCTGTCGATCCTGCCGGCCAGCCAGACCCGGGACAAGGACGCGCTGACCAAGGAAGGCGTCGGCAAGATCATCGACGAATTGTCGAAGGACCACGACTTCATCGTCTGCGACAGCCCCGCCGGCATCGAGAAGGGCGCGCTGCTGGCGCTGTACTTCGCCGACCAGGCGATCATCGTGACGAACCCCGAAGTCTCCTCCGTCCGCGACAGCGACCGCATCCTGGGCGTGCTGCAATCCAAGTCGAAGCGGGCCGAGGAAAAGCGGGACCCGGTGCGCGAACACCTGCTGGTCACGCGCTACGACCCCGCCCGCGTCGAGCGGGGCGAGATGCTGAAGCTGGAGGATATCCGCGAGATCCTCGCCATCCCGCTGCTCGGCGTGATCCCGGAAAGCGAGAGCGTGCTGAAGGCGTCCAACACCGGCAATCCGGTGATCATGGACCAGGAAAGCGCCGCCGGTCAGGCCTACAAGGACGCGGTGGGCCGCTTCCTCGGCGACAAGATCGAGCACCGCTTCCTGGAGCCGGCCAAGAAGGGCCTGTTTTCACGTCTGTTCGGGGGGAGGGCGGCATGAGCTGGCTCGCTGATCTCTTCAAGAGTCGCAAACCGGAGCCGCCGACGGCGAGCAACGCCAAGGAACGGCTGCAGATCGTCCTGGCGCATGAGCGCATCGGGCGGACGCGGGAGGATTTCCTGCCGAAGCTGCAGATGGAGATCGTCGCGGTGGTGGCGCGCTACGTCGCGATCGATCCGGGCCGGGTGAACGTCTCGCTGGACCGCGGCGGGGACATGTCCACGCTCGCCATCGAGATCGACCTGCCGGGGCCGCCCGCCACCGCCAACCGGCGCGCCGCCGCCGGCTAGACCAGGGCCGCGGTGAGGATGCGGATGGCTTCGGCCACCCCGTCCTCGCCCGCCATGCGCGCCGAGATGCGCCCGGCCGCAGCGCCCATCCCCGGGTCGCCGACCGCCTGCCGGATGGCCGCCGCCAGGCGCGGCGCCGTCAGTCTGCGGAACGGAATCGGCGCCGGCCCGGCCCCCAGCGCCTGAACCCTTCGGCCCCAGAAGGGCTGGTCGCCGAAGAACGGGCATAGGATGGACGGGCGGCCGGCGCGCAGCCCGGCATCCGTGGTACCGGCCCCGCCATGGTGCACAACCGCGGCCATGCGCGGGAACAGCCAGCCATGCGGCGCGTCCGGGATGACGAGGATGCCCGGCCTCGGTGCCTGCAGCGCCAGTCCGCCCCAGCCGGTCGCGATCACGCCGCGTTGCCCGGCGAGCGCCAGCGCCTCCGCCACCAGGCTGCCCATCCGCGCCGCATCCTCCGTCGGCAGGCTGCCGAAGCCGACATGCACCGGTGGTGGCCCGGCGGCCAGGAAGGCGGTGAGTTCGGGGGGCGGGGTCCAGTCCTTCGGCACAGGCAGCGTCCAGGCGCCTGTCACATGGGTGCCTGCATCCCAATCGGCCGGGCGCGGCAGCAGCGCCGGGCTGTAGGCATGCAGACGCCCGGCGGGCGGCGCGCCGCGCCCGGCCGGCGGCAGGCCCAGCGCCTGCGCTCGCCATGCCCGCAGCGGCGCGCGCGCGATCCGCTCCGCGGCGCGCAGCATCAGGGCATGGCTCGCCCGGTTCAGCGGTCCCAGATCGGCGAAGGGCAGCAGCGGGGAGGGGAAGGCGGCGGTCGGCGCCAGGGCCGGCAGCGGCAGCGCGACGAAGGCCGGTATGCCGAGCCGTTCCGCGATATGCGCCCCGCCCAGCGCCTTCGGGTGGCAGACCAGCAGCGCCGCGCCCTGGGCCGCCTGCCACTGCGCCTCCAGCAACCGTCGGAACATCGGCCCACGCCCGCGCACCAGGCGTAGCGTCGCCAGCAGCCGGTGGCGGCCGGAGATCGCCGCTTGGCCCTGCGGTGTGTCGATCAGCTCCAGCATCTCCCCCGGCAGCGGCGCGAAGGCCACGCCCTCCGCCTCCACCGCCGCCTGGAAACGAGGCGCGGTGGCCAGGCGCACGGCGAAACCCGCCTTTCGCAATCCGCTGCCGAGCGCCAGGAAGGGCTGCACATCGCCGCGCGTGCCCAACGTCTGCAATACGATCAGCGGTCCCGGCATCAATCCTCCACGCGCATGGCACATCCTCGCGCGCCAGGGTTTTGCCGCCACGCGCCGATGCCCATATCCGGCACATGATCACCCTATCCGTCCTCGACCTCTCGCCCATCCCCGAAGGCAGCGATGCCGGGCAGGCGCTCCGCAACTCCGCCGACCTGGCGCGGCATGCGGAACAGCTTGGCTACAACCGCTTCTGGATGGCGGAGCATCACAACATGCCAGGCATCGCCAGCGCGGCGACGGCGGTGGCGCTGGCGCATGTCGCCCATGGCACCAGCCGCATCCGCATCGGCGCCGGCGGCGTGATGTTGCCGAACCATGCGCCGCTGGTGGTGGCGGAGCAGTTCGGCACGCTGGCCGCGCTGCATCCCGGCCGCATCGACCTCGGCCTCGGCCGCGCCCCGGGCACGGATGGCCACGCCGCCCAGGCGCTGCGCCGCAACCTGCATGCGGATGTCGATGACTTCCCGCGCGACGTGATGGAGCTGCTGGCCTATTTCGAGCCCGCCCAGCCCGGCCAGGCGGTGCAGGCCGTGCCCGGCGCCGGGCTGGCGGTGGAGGCCTGGATCCTCGGCTCCTCGACCTTCGGCGCGCAGCTGGCTGCCATGCTCGGGCTGCCCTATGCCTTCGCCTCGCATTTCGCGCCGGCGCAGATGCGGGATGCGGTGGAGATCTACCGGGCCCGCTTCCGTCCCTCCGCCCGGCTGGCGGCGCCGCATGTGATGCTCGGCGTCAATGTGGTGGCGGCGCCGACGGATGCGGAGGCGCGCTTCCTGTACTCCTCCCTGCAGCAGGCCTTCGTGAACCTGCGGACCGGCCGCGCCGGTAAGCTGCCCGCCCCGGTGGAGGGCTTCGCGGAGCGGCTGGACCCGCGGGCGCAGGCGATGCTGGACAATGCGCTGTCCTGCTCGATCGTCGGCGGGCCGGAGACGGTGCGCCAGGGCCTGGCGGATTTCGTCGCGCGGACCGGCGCTGATGAGCTGATGGTGACGGCGCAGGTGCATGACCACGCGGCGCGGCTGCGGTCCTTCGGCATCCTGGCGGAGGCGCGGCAGGCGGTATCCCTGGCCGCCTGAACCGTCGCTGCATCCTTTCGCGGCCCCGGCCGTTACCGACCCGGCTCGCCGTATTCCGCGGGGCGCCGGGACGAAGGGAACCGCGATGCGCCGCCGCGCTGCCATATGAGAAGTCTGCACCGCCTGCCGGACCCGGCGCCCCGCGACCCCGTGGCGGCGCTGCTCGCCGGGCTGCGGGATGCGGCGCCGGGCATCGCGGCGGAGGCTGCGACACTCGATACCGACGGCGCCTTCCCGGAGGCCGGTGTCGCGACGCTGCACAGGATCGGGCTGCTCATGGCGCCGTTGCCCGCGGCCTTCGGCGGCCTGGGGCTTGGCACCTCGCCGGAAGGTGCGATGCCGCTCGCCGCGGCGCTGCGCCTGGTCGGCCGGGCCAGCCTGCCGCTCGGTCGGCTGTTCGAGGGGCATGTGAACGCGCTGCGCCTGGTGCTGTGCCATGGCGACCGCGCGCAGGCCGAAGCGGCCGCGCGGGATGCGCGGCAGGGACGGCTCTTCGGCGTCTGGAACACCGATGGCTTCGGCGAAGCGCCCCTGGCCTGGAGCGAAGGCGTGCTGCGCGGGCGCAAGGTGTTGTGCTCCGGTGCCGGCCGGGTGGATCGTGCCCTGGTAACCGCCCGGGATGACCCGCAGGACCCGCCGCAGATGCTGCTGGTGGATCTGGCGCCGGGGGGGCGGGCGGATCTTTCGCCCTGGACCGCGCAGGGCATGCGCGCCTCCGCCACCGGCGCCGTGGACTTCACCGGGCTGCGGGCGGTGCCGATCGGCCAGCCCGGCGACTATCTGCGGCAGCCGGATTTCTCCGGCGGGGCCTGGCGCTTCGCCGCCGTGCAATGCGGTGGGGTGGAGGCGGTGCTGGGCCTGCTGCGGGCGCATCTCAGCCACACCGGCCGCGGCGGCGACCCGCATCAGGCGGCGCGGCTCGGCCAGGCCGCGATGGCCGCCGAGACGGCGCGACTCTGGGTGCACTCCGCGGCCGAGCGCGCGGAAGCGGCGGCACCGCCGGCGGATACGGTGGCCTATGTGAACCTGGCGCGGCTGGCGGTGGAGCGGGCGGCGCTGGATGTATTGGAACTGGCTCAGCGCTCCATCGGCCTGCAGGCCTTCATGCGCCCCAACCCCATCGAGCGCGTCGCCCGCGACCTCGCCACCTATCTGCGCCAGCCGGCACCCGACCGTGCGCTGGTCGGGGCGGCGGCGCATGTGCTGGAGGCGGCAGCGGAGCCGGGCGACCTGTGGGGCTGATACCGGCCGCGACCTGGCTGCGCGCGGCGGAGCGCGACCTGCCACATGGCACGGGCCTGACAGCGCTGATGGGCCCGGATGGCGCGGCGCTGGTGCTGGCGCCGCATCCCGATGATGAAAGCCTGGGCTGCGGCGGGCTGCTGGCCGCCTGCGCGGCGGCCCGGCGACGCGTGACGGTGGTCGTGGTCAGCGACGGCGCCGGGTCTCACCCCGGCTCCCGCGCCTGGCCGCCCGCGCGCCTGGCCGAGTTGCGCCAGGCGGAGACGCGGGATGCAGTCGCCGCGCTGGGGCTGGATGCGGCGCGCGATCTGCATTTCCTGGGGCTTCCCGATCGCAGCGTGCCCCGCGAAGGCCCGGCTTTCGAGGCCGCGCTGGCGCGGCTGGTGGCGCTGGCACCGGCGGATTGCACCGTCTTCGCCGCCTGGCGGCACGACCCCCACGCCGATCATGCCGCCAGTTTCGTCCTGGCCTCGGCGCTGCGGCAATGCCTGGCGCCGGGAACGCGGCTTTTCGCCTATCCGGTCTGGGGGCTGGCGCATGCGCATCCGGTGCCGGGCTTCCCGCTGCCCGCGCCGCCCGAGCTGCCGGCACCGCCACGGGGGTATCGGCTGGATGTCTCGTCCTGGCTCCCGGCGAAGCGCCGGGCGATCGCGGCCCACCGGTCCCAGTTGGGCCAGGTGATCCGGGATGATCCTGGAGGCTTCGTGCTGCCGCAGGCCCTGCTGGACCTCGCCTGCCGGCCGGCGGAGCTGTTCCTGGAGGAGCCGGCATGACCAGGGCCAGCCTGCCGCCCGATTACTTTGAGGCGTTGTACCAGGCCGATCCTGACCCGTGGCGCTTTGCCGAGAGCGATTATGAGCGTGACAAATACGCCGCCACCCTCGCCGCCCTGCCTCGCCCCCGCTACGCCAGCGCCTTCGAGGCCGGCTGTTCCATCGGGGTGCTGACCGCCGCGCTCGCGCCACGCTGTGGCGCGCTGCTGGCGGTGGATGCGGCGGCGGCGCCGCTGCATACCGCCCGCGCCCGCTGCGCGGCGCTGCCACAGGTTTCGCTGCGCCAGGCGGTTCTGCCGGCGGATTGGCCGGAAGCGACCTTCGACCTGATGCTGTTTTCTGAGGTTCTGTACTATCTGGACCAGGATGACCTCGCCCGGCTGGCGCTCCGGGTGGCCGAGAGCCTGGCGCCGGAGGCTGACATCCTGCTGGTGCACTGGACCGGGGAGACGGATTATCCGCTCACCGGTGATGCGGCGGCGGAGGCGTTCTGTACGGCGCTGTCGCACCGCGCCGACGTTACGTGGCGAAGCCGCGCAGATCGCTACCGGCTGGACCTGCTGCGCGCGCGCTGACCAGCGCCCGCCCCATCCGCAACAGCCGCAGCAGGGTGTGGATGCGGGCGATCTCGCGAGGCAGGTCAACCAGGCGAAGCGGTCGTCGGGCCAGCGCCGGTGCGACGCGCTGCAGTTCCTCCCAGGCTGGCCAGAAATGCTGCATCGCCGCGATGGCGCCCAGCTTGCCGGCAGGCAGGCCCAGTGCAATGGCCAACCGTGCGGGATCGCCGATACGCGGCCGGCCGCCATGCAGGCGCCGCAGCGCGTGCCGGCAGCGCAGCCGCAGCAGCGCGGCCAGGGCGGGTTCCAGCCGTTCATCCACGGGCGCATCCGGCTGCGCCAGGCGCTGGCGCAGCGTATCGGCCATGCCGCCCACGGCCCGACCCTCCAGGCGGCAGGAGACGATGACGCGCGCCGACGGGCAGTGCCGCACCCGCAGCCCGGCCCGCAGCAGCGCCGCGAACAGCGCGCGATCCTCGCCCACCGGCACCTCCGGCAATCCGCCCACGGCGTGGTAGGCAGACAGGCGCAGCGCGATGGAGGCACCGGAATGCACGGCGTGGCGCGGCCAGGGGTCGTGCGGGTCGGAATCGATCAGGCTGGCCATTTCCTCCAGCAGGGTGGCGTAGCTGGCTTCCATCGCCTCGCGTCGCCGCAGGGGTGCGGGCAGCAGGGCGGCCTCGGCGGGGTCGGGGGCGTAGGTGCCGGCCACCGCATCGGCGCCGGCAGCGAAGGCGGCGAGGTTGGCCGCGATCCAGCCGGGTTCGGCCCGGCCATCCGCATCCGTGCTGAACAGCAATGCATCGGCCGGAGGTGCGGCACCGAACAGGGCGGCGCCAGCCTCCATCGCGGCACGACGGGCGCCGCCGGCATGGGCGCGCTCTCGCGGTAGCGTGCATTCCGCCACCTCCAGCCGGTAGGGCAGGCGCTCGGCGTGGATGCGGGCCAGGGTGGCGGTGTCGTCGCTGCAATTGTTGGCCATGACCAGCACGGCCATCGAATCCGGTTGCACGCCCTGCTGCCTCGCCAGCGCGTCGAGGCAGGAGGTGATCTGGGTGGCCTCGTCGCGGGCCGGGATGGCAATGACGAGTTGCGGGGCGGGATGGGGCGGCATGGACATGGGGTGCGGCGCCAACGCCCTTGGCGCCCGACCGTTCCCGAATTAACCGCTGCCCAATTCGACACCGGAGCTTAACAGAACCGCTACAAGTCGTGACACGGTTCGGCCGGAGTGTGCGCCCCTCTCCCAAGACAGGGTCCTCTCCGAATGTCCGACTTCGTGCAGTTTGGAACATCGTCCGGCCTCGGCCTGCCGGCGCTCGCCGGTGGCGAATCCGGTGTGCTGAAATTCTCCGCCTTCACGGTGGATGAGGCGCTGCTGCTGCAGCCGAATGCCGGCGATGCCGATGGCACGCTGACCGAATGGACCCTGGCGCTCGACATCCTGCTGCCGACGCCGACCGGCGCCTTCACGGCGCTGCTGCAGACCGACACGACCAATGCCAGCGATGGCGAGCTGTTCGTCCGTGCCACCAGCCCGGCCGGCGGCGGCATCGGCATCTCCGGCACCTATGAGGGCGACTTCACCTTCAATGCCTGGCACCGCGTGGTGGTCACGGCGGAGACGACGCCGGGCGGCCTGGTGCTGGACAAGTATATCGACGGCGCGTTGGTGGGGACGCAGACCCTGTCCGGCACGCGCTGGGACATCAGTGATGTCGGCGGCGCCCTGCTGCTGGCCGATGAGGATGGCGAGACGAATGCCGGCGCGATCTCCTCCGTCATGGTGGCGGAACGCGCGCTGACGGCGGAGGAAGTGGCGGCCCTGGGCGGGGCGGATGCCGACGGCATCTCCGCCACCGCGGTCTCCGCCGGCGCCACGCAGTTCGACTTCGAGGCGGGCAGCTTCGCCGCCACCTACGGCGCCGGGACCCTGGCCGCGCCGGGCGACACGGACCCGCCGCCGGCACCGGAGCTGCAGGTGGTGAACCGCATCAGCGACGTGATGAAGACCCCTGGCTCCACCGTCACCATCGACCTGTCCGAGGTGTTCAACCGCGACGACGTCACCTTCAGCATCGGCAATGACGATGACAGCGTGGTCACCGGCGCGGTGCTGGATGGGGAGACGCTGACGCTCGACCTCGGCGCGCTCGGCCATGCCGACCTGCGCCTGACGGCGACGGATTCCGAGGGCAATGTCGCGCACGACAATTTCCGCGTTCGCGTCGCCGGCCCCAACGCCTATACCGTGGCCGTGCTGCCGGACACGCAGGACTATTCCGACGCGAGCCTGACCAATGGCACGCCGCAGATGTTCATGGACATGACGAGCTGGCTGGTCGCCAACAAGGGCAGCCACAACATCAACTTCGTCGCCCATGTCGGCGACATCACGCAGAACAACCTGCCGACCGAATGGACGGTGGTGGATGCGGCGCTGTCGCAGCTGGACGGAATCATCCCCTACTCCGTGCTGCCGGGCAATCACGACCAGGGTCCCGGTGGCAGCGCCAGCGACCACACCTCCGGCCTCGACACCTACTTCTCCCCGGATCGCCAGGCGGCTTCCAACCCCGGGACCTTCGGCGGCGTCTATGACCGCGAGCCGGATCGCGCGGTGAACAACTACAACACCTTCACCGCGACGGACGGCACGAAGTGGCTGGTGCTGTCGATGGAGTTCGGGCCGCGCGACGACGTGTTGCGCTGGGCCGGCGAAGTGCTGGACGCGCATCTCGACCACCGCGTCATCCTCGTTTCCCACTCGCTCACCGACTATGCCAGCCGCCACGACCCGGCCGGCGGCCCGCTGTATGACGAGGGTGCGGGCTATGACTACGGCATCGGCCGCGACCCGGAAGGCGCCAATGACGGCGAGACGGTGTATCGCGAGCTGCTGGCAAAGTATCCGAACATCACTTTCACCTTCTCCGGCCACATCTTCGGCGATGGCGCGGAGACCAATGTCAGCTACAGCCAGCACGGCAACGCCATCTTCGAAAGCCTGGTGAACTACCAGAACGGCATCGCCCGCGAGATCACCGGAAATGGCGATGAATCCCTCGGCGGCCGCGGCGGCAATGGCGCGATGCGCCTGGTCGTCATCGACCCGGACAATGACCGCATCTCCACCGAGACCTACTTCACCGAATTCGACGACTACCTCGACGGCTACCGCACCAAGGAGGAGATGGACCGCGACGGCCTGACCGGCCCGTATCGCGGCCATGAGGAGGTGTTCACCGACATCGATGTCGGCACGCCGGAACTGCGCGCACAGGCCAAGGCGGGCGACGACCTGTTCGTCTCCGCGCCGAACCTGCGCGGCCTGGCCAATGTCACGCTCGATGCCAGCCGCACGCTGGACCCGGCCGACAATGTCGTCTCCCACATCTGGTACGATGCCGAGGGCAATGCGATCGCGCGCGGCGAGGTGGCGGAGATCCAGCTCGGCGCCGGTCGCCACCACCTCACGCTGGCCGTCACGGATGCGGAAGGCCGCGTCACCACGGATGAGAAGCTGGTCCTCGTTGCCGGACCGGGCAATCTGCTGACCGACAACTTCAACGACGGCAACATGGAGGGCTGGGACCGCCCCGGCGCCTCCGCCACGCTGATCGAGACGGGCACGCCGGAGAGCTTCGGCATCGCGGCGCTGCCCGGCGGCGCGGAGAGCGTGGGCTACATCCCCAAGCTGGCGCCGAATCAGGGCCTGCTGCTGCAGCCGAATCTGGGCCAGGAGATCGGCACGCTTGTGCCGACCTGGTCGCTGATCATGGACATCCTGGTGCCCTCCGGCCAGGGCAACTGGGCCGCGCTGGTCCAGCTCAACCCGAACAATGTGGATGACGGCGACCTGTTCATCCGCATGGGCGGCGACGGCACCGGCGGCATCGGCATCGGCGGCAACTACCAGGGCAGCTTCGCCTACGACACCTGGCAGCGCGTTGGCTTCACCTTCACGCCGAACGGCGCTGACACGCTGCTGATGAGCAAGTACATCGAGGGCGTGAAGGTCGGCGAGCAGACCGTCTCCGCCGCGCGCTTCAGCCTCGATGTCGGCGCCGGCGCCAGCCTGTTCACGGATGAGGATGGCGAGACCTCCAACCTCTACGTCTCCTCCGTGCTGGTCACCGAGAAGGTCTATACGGACGCCGAGATGACGGCGCTCGGCGGCGCCAAGGCCGGCGGCATCGAGGCCACCGCGCCGACGGCGCTCTCCGCGCAGTTCGACTTCAACGAGCCGACGCTGGCGCCGAGCTTCGGCCCGGCGACGCTGAGCTTCGGCCAGACGGGCGAGACCGCCAGCAACTTCCTGCTGAAGGGCACGGTCTTCGCGCCCGGCACGCCGCAGGCCGGCGACCCGGCGCCGGAAGGCCGGGTCTTCGAGATGTCCGACAGCGCCGACAACGTGCTGCTGTGGAAGGCGGAGGCCGCGCTGGGCTGGAAGGACTACACCCTGGCGGCGACCATCCGCTCCACCGACAATGACGGCATCGGCCTGGTCTTCTACTGGCAGGACGCGGACAACCACTACCGCCTGGTGCTGGATGGCGAGACCAACACGCGCAGCCTGATCCGCGTGGCGGAAGGCGTGGAGACGGTGCTGGCGACGGAGACCGGCGGCACGCGCTTCAACGTGGACCAGGAACTCGCGGTCGGCATCCAGGATGGCCGCATCACCGCGATGCTGGACGGCCAGCTGCTGTTCGGCGGCGAGGTGGTGGATGCCACGCCGCTCACCGGCGGCACGGTCGGCCTCTACTCCAACAACCAGCGCTCCTCGCAATTCGACAACATCACCGTCGATGCCTATGCGCCGCTGCAGCCGGAGGCGCCGGTGGCCGCGCCGGAAGGCCCGGTGCTGGTGAGCGAGAGCTTCTCCGGCGCGAATATCCCGACCGACTGGGTGATCGTGGATGAGGGCGAGATGGGCGGCCTCGGCCCGGATGGGAAGCAGTCCGACTGGGCGATCGAGGATGGCAAGCTGGTGCAGCGTTCGGACCTGCAGTCCCGCCAGCTGGAATGGGATGGCGCATCCAACCCGGACAAGTGGCTGAATGGCTGGTCGCCGCTGGGCGATGGCGTGAACGTGCTGCGGCTCGGCACCTACGCGCTGTACCAGGGCGAGGGCGCGTCCGAATGGACCGACTACGCCATCGAGGCCAGTATCGTCACGCCGGACAATGACGGGCTCGGCTTCCTGATCCACTACAAGGACGCCAAGAACTACTACAAGCTGGAGCTGGATGCGGACGGCACCTATGACCGCAACCCGAGCAACGGCGCCGGCCCGCTGTTCAACCTGATCCGCATGCGCGACGGGGTGGAGGAGATCCTGGCCCAGGTGCCGCAGCGCTACACGCCGGGCGAGACCTTCCACCTGCGCTTCGAGATCATCGACCAGAAGATGAGCGCCTTCATCGATGGCGAGGAGATCTTCGCCTATGCGGTCGAGGACCGGTCGCTGATGCAGGGCACGGTGGGGCTGTATTCCTGGGGCAATGCCGGCCTCGCCTTCGACGATGTGAAGGTGACCTCGCTGGTCGAGGCGCCGGAGGAATTCGCCGCGCCGAGCTTCACCCGCACCAGCGGCGGCGAGACCACCACTGAAGCGGCGGTGGAGCATGACGGCCGCCGCGACATGCTGGTCTTTGAGGCGGTCGGCACCGGCCAGGACGACAGCATCGTGGCGACCAGCGCCAATGACGTGGTGCTCGGCCTTGGCGGCAATGATGTGCTGGATGGCGCGGGCGGCGACGATGCGGTGCTCGGCGGTGCCGGCGCGGATACGCTGCTGGGTGGCGAGGGCAACGACACGCTGAATGGCGGCCTCGGCGCCGACAGCATGCTGGGCGGCTTCGGCGACGACACCTTCCTGGTGGATGATGCCGGCGACGTGGTGGTGGAACTGGCCGGCCAGGGCGCCGACCGCGTCCTGGCCTCCGTGTCCTTCACCCTGTCGGAGACTGTCGAGGACCTGGTGCTGACCGCCGCCGGCCTGACCGGCACGGGCAGCGCGGGCAGCAACCGCATGACCGGCTCCGCCGGCGGCGATGTGCTGCTGGGCATGGGCAGCAACGACGTGCTGCGCGGCATGGGCGGCGACGATACGCTGGAAGGCGGCGCCGGGCGCGACCGCCTGCTGGGCGGCACGGGCGCCGACATCTTCCGTTTCAACCTGGCCGTCGAGGCCGGTGACCGGATCGAGGACTTCACCGCGGCCGATACGGTGGAAATCTCCGCCGCCGGCTTCGGGGGTGGCCTGGTGGCCGGGATGGATGTGGTGGCCAGCGGCCGCTACGTCGAGAACACGACCGGCCAGGCGAGCGGCGCCTTCGGCCAGTTCGTCTTCGAGACCGATGCCAACCGCCTCTGGTGGGATGCCGACGGCACCGGCGACGGCGCCCGCCAGATCGTGACGGACTTCCTGAACCCGGTCGCCTGGGCCGGGTCGGAGATCGCGATCATCGCCTGACCCCGCGCGGGGGGGGTGGCCTCAGGCCACCGCCCCCGTGATGAAATCCGCCGCACGCTCCGCGATCATCAGCGTGGTCGCGTAGGTATTGGCGGAGGGCATGGACGGCATGATGGAGGCATCCACCACCCGCAGCCCGGCCAGCCCATGCACCAGCAACCGGTCGCTGACCACAGCGGTGGGGTCCGTCTCCGGCCCCATCCGCGCCGTGCCGATCAGGTGGTAGGTGGTGCTGCCGTTCTTCTTGGCGAAATCCAGCAGCTCGTCATCGCCCTGCACCTTGGGGCCGGGCAGCGTCTCGCCCTCCAGGTAGTGGCCGAGTTCCGGCGTGCCGAGCATCCGCCGCAGCAGCTTCATGCCGCCGAGATGCACGCGGATATCCATCGGGTCCGAAAGGTAGTTCGGATTGATCTCCGGGTCCTCGAACACATCCGTGCTGCGCGCGCGCACCCAGCCGGTGCTTTCGGGGCGGTGCTGCCAGGCGCCGGCGGTGACGCCGGGGTAGTCGTCCAGCACATAGACCTTGCCCTCGGCATAGCTGCCGGGGGTGAAGACGCATTGCAGGTCGGGCTGGTCCAGCCCCTCGAAGCTTTTCCAGAAGACGTGGACGTGGGAGGGCGTGGTGGCGAGGATGCTGGGCCTTCCGGTCGCCCAGCGGGCGATCTGCGCGCCGAGCTTCAACCCGCGCGACAGCTCGTTCAGCGTCTCCACGCCCTTCTTCGCGCGCATCACGAAGCGGCTGGCATAGTGGTCGCGGAAGTTGGACCCGACGCCCCGCACGTCGCGCACCACCGGCACGCCGAGCCGCCCGAGCAGATCCGCCGGCCCGACGCCCGAGACCTGCAGCAGCCGCGCCGTGTTCACCGTGCCGGAGCAGAGAATCACCTCCCGCCGCGCCATCACCTGCCGCGCCGGCGCGCCGCGCGCGGCCTGGTAGGCGATGCCGGTGGCGCGGGTGCCCTCGAACAGGATGCGGCTGGCGCGGGCATTGGTCCGCACTTCCAGGTTCGGCCGCTTCATCGCCGGCTTCAGGAAGGCGACGGCGGCGGAGATGCGGCGGCCGTTGCGGATGGTGCGCTGGTAATAGCCGACGCCGGCCTGGATGCCGCTGTTGTAGTCGGGCGCGCGGGGAATCCCGATGCCCTCGCAGCCGCGGATGAAGGCCTCCGAGACCTGGTTGATCCAGTCCATGTCGGTGATCGGGATGCCATCCGCATTGCGGCCGCGCGTCTCGCCCGGTTCCTTCCCCGCCGGACCGATGCGGTTCTCGCTGCGCCGGTAATAGGGCAGGCAGTCGTCATAGCCCCAGCCGCGATTGCCGCGCTGCGCCCAGCTGTCCAGATCCGTCGGCTGGCCGCGATTGTAGATCAGCCCGTTGACGGAGGAGGACCCGCCCAGCGTGCGCCCCTGCGTCGTGCTGATCCGCCGCCCGCCGGTCATCGGGATGGCCTCGGTCTTGAACTGCCAGGTCACCGCCGGGTTGGACAGCGTCTTGATGAAGCCTGCCGGGATGTGGATGAAGGGGTTGCGGTCCGGCGGCCCGGCCTCCAGCACGCAGACGGTGACGGCTGGATCGGCGGTCAGCCGGTTGGCCAGCACGGACCCGGCGGCGCCGGAGCCGACGATGACGTAGTCGAAGGTCTCGGCGCCGGCGCTGGTCACGGTGCGGACTTCAGCAGCACCACGGCCTCGATCTCCACCGCGATGCCGCGCGGCAGGCTGGCCAGGCCGACGGCGGACCGCGCCGGGCGCCCGGCCTCGCCGAACACCTCGACGAACAGGTCGGTGCAGCCATTGATGACTTCCGGCTGGTGGCCGAAATCCGGCACGGCGCGGACCATGCCGAGCACCTTCAGGATGGTGTCCACCCGGTCCAGCGACCCCAGCGCATCGCGCATATTGGCCAGCAGGTTGATCCCGCACAGCCGCGCTGCCTCGTAGCCCTGCTGCACGTCGAGATCGGCGCCGACCAGGCCGGTAATGGAACTGCCATCGGCACGGCGCGGCCCGACGCCGGACAGGAACAGCAGCCCGCCGCCGATGCGCCACGGCACGTAGTTGCCCATCGGCTTGGGCGAGGGCGGCAGGTCCAGCCCCAGTTCGATGAGGCGGCTTTCTGCGGACATGGGGCGGCTCCGTGATAGGATGATGGCACATCCTGCCGGGCAGGGCGCCGCTGATCCATCCCCCGGCACCCAGACCGCGCGAGGGAACGCCCCGCCGGCCGTCTGGCGGAGCGCTCACGATGCTTTGAACGAGGGAGGCCGCGCGCGCCGATACGCCGCGCGCCATGTTCCGCGGGTCGGGAGAATAGTTTGTTGACTAGATGGTGAGGCGCCGGGATGGGGTGGGCGACCCGGCCGGGGCGTCCCGACTGATGACGCGGCTATTGCTGCTGGCCGCGATCGGATGGCCGGTGCTGGCCTTCGGCGCCTGTGGCGCCGCGAGCTGGCGGGAGGCCTGGAAGGATGCGGAGCGGGAGCTTTCGCGTAGCGCCGCGACCTCCGCCGAGCATGTGCAGCGCGTCCTCGACGGCATGCTGCTGCGGACGGATCTGGCGAACCTTCTGGTCGCAGGCCTGTCCGATGCCGAGATCACGGCGGAGGGGGTGGCGCTGCGCGCGGCGCTGCGGGAGCTGGCGACTCGACGGCAGGCGCCGGCAACCATCCATCTTTCCGTGCATGGCGCCGAAAACCGCCCCCTGCTGAACGACGAGGGCGCCGACGCCCCGGCCAGCCCGGGGCTGGAGGCACCGCCGCTGCGGCTCGGCCAGGTTGAGACGCCGCAGGGGCCGGAGCCGCGCATCATGGTGACCCGCCGACGCGAGGCTTCCGGCAGCGACCGGTCGCCGGGCGAGGGCGGCGGCCTGATCCTCGCCACGATGCGGCGCGACGCCCTGGATGATGGCCTGGACAGGCTGGGGCGGGCCGGATCGGGTGACGTGATCGCGCTGTGGCGCCAGGACGGGGAAATGCTCGCCCGGTCCCGTCCGGCCGAGGCCTCGGATTCGGGCGCGCTGGAGGAGCGCCGGGCGGTGCAGGGCTGGCCCGCCTTCGTCACGGCGACCCGGCCGCGCGCCGCGATCCTGGCGCAGTGGCGGGATGCGACGCTGGTCAACCTGGCCTTCGGCAGCCCGGCCGCGCTGGCCCTGCTGTTCCTTGCCGTGACGATGCGCCGCCGCGACCGGGCGCTGGCCGTTGCCAACCAGGCGCTCGCCCGCAAGATCGAGGAGGGCGAGGCCTCGCATCTGCAGGCCGGGCGCCAGCAGGCTGAGGTGCTGGCCAGCATGCGGGAGGTGATCTACGCGCTGGACGCCGACCTGCGCTTCGCCTTCGTCAGCCGGCGGGCGCTGGAGGTCTGGGGCCGCGCGGATGAGGATCTGCTCGGCCAGCCCTTCCTCGATCTGTTCCCGAAGGCCGCCGGCAGCCTCTCCTTCCAGGCACAGCTCGAGGCGATGGCGGAGCGGCGGGAGACGCATCTCTGCGTCGTCTCGCCCGTCATCGGCCATTGGATCGAGGTGGACATCTACCCGCGCGCGGGCGGCGGCGTGATCGTGGCGTTCCGTGACATTGAGGACCTGCGCGCGGCGCAGCGCCAGACCGCGACGGCGGAGCGGCGGCTGCGGCTGGCCACCGCGGCCGGCCGCCTCGGCACCTTCGCGATGGACCTGACGCGCGGCACCGTCACCCGTTCCGGCCGCGCCGTGCCGGAGGGGCCGAGGCTGCCGGTGACGGACCTGCCGCTGCATGTCTGGACGGAACGTGTCCATCCGGAGGACCGTGACGCCGTGCAGCAGGTGGTGGCGGAGGTCACGGCAGGGCGCCGGCTTGGCTACCAGATCGAGTACCGCATCCGCACCGCGGACGACCTGCCCTGGCAGGTGATCGAATCGCATGCCGTCGTGGCCGACCGCGACCTGCGGACCGGCCGCCCGCTGCTGCTGGTCGGCGTGTCGCGCGACGTGACGCAGGAACGCGCCGCCGAGGCGCGCCAGCGGCTGATGGCGCGGGAGGTGGACCACCGCGCCAAGAACGCGCTGGCCGTGGTGCAGGCCGCGCTGCGGCTGACGCCGCGCCACGATGCCGCCGCCTTCGCGCGGGCGGTGGAAGGCCGCGTCGCCGCCCTGGCCCGCGCGCACACCGCGCTGGCCGAGGGGCGCTGGCAGAGCGCGGCGCTGCGTGTGGTGGCGGAGGCGGAGCTTTCGGTGTTCCACCCGGTTGCCCGCAGCGGAACCGCCCGAATCACGCTGGATGGGCCGGATCTCGCCTTGGCGCCGGAGGCGGTGCAGGCGCTGTCCATGACGCTGCATGAGCTGGCGACGAATGCGGCCAAGCACGGCGCCCTGTCCACGCCGGAAGGCCGCCTCAGCGTCACCTGGGAGGTGGAACGCGGAACCGAGGTGTTGCGGCTGGAATGGCGGGAGCGGGGCGGCCCGGCGGTGGCCGGCCCGCCGACGCGCCGCGGCTTCGGCTCCCGCCTCGTGGCGACGACGGTGGAACACCAGCTCGGCGGCACCGTGCAGCGGTGCTGGGCGGAGGGCGGCCTGGTCTGCCGGATCACCGTGCCGCTGGAGCGCATCCGCGCCCATGGCGACGCGCCGGTGCCGCCGGTTTGATCGCGGATCGTCCCGCCACCCGTTAGCCTTCGCGCGGCACCGGCCGGAACGGCGGGCCTTGGCAGATGGGATGGAACGACATGACGAAGCTCTCGCGGCGCGCCCTGTTCGGGGCCGCGTGCCTGGCCTGTGGCGGCGGTCATATGGGGCTGACGGCAACCCCGGTGCAGGCCCAGCAGGGCTGGTCGCCGCCCGCCGAGGGGCAGCGCTGCCCGAGCCGGTGGGGTGCGGCGGACCGGCGCGGATCGATGAACCTGATGACGCCGGCACGCGCGCAATCCGCCGCCGGGCTGATCCGCAGCGGTGAGATGGTGGAGCTGGGGCATGTGCTGTCGCCGACCATGCCCTTCTTCGGCACCAGGCGCTTCGACCTGCACACCAAGCGCACCTTCATGAACCCGCAGGCCAATCGGCGCGGCTCCAACGAGGAGATCGTCATCACCGAGATCGGCCAGGTCGGCACCCAGCTCGACGCCTTCCCGCACCAGACGATCGGCGACCAGGTCTATAACTGCGTCGACCTGCCGGGCATCTCAGGCCGCTCGGGCTTCACCGAGATGGGCGTGCACACCATCGGCACCGTCTTCACCCGCGGCGTGCTGATCGACGTGGCGGGCGCCAAGGGCGTGCCGGTGCTGGGCGATGACTACGAGATCACCGTGGCGGATCTGGAGGATGCGCTGCGCCGGCAGGAATTGCAGCTGGCGGAGGGCGATGCCGTGCTGATCCACACCGGCTGGGGCACGCTGTGGGGCCGCGACAATCCGCGCTACGTGCGCAGCTGCCCCGGCATCGGCGTGGCGGCGGCGGAATGGCTGATCTCGCGCAACCCCATCCTGATGGGCGCCGACAACTGGCCGGTGGAATGCGCGCCGTCCAAGACCATGCCCGATGCCTCCCTGCCGGTGCACCAGCTGGCGCTGGTGGTGCATGGGGTGCACCTGTTGGAGAATCTGAAGCTGGATGAGCTGGTGCGGCGCCCGCGGAAGGAATTCGCCTTCGCCATGCAGCCGCTGAAGGTGGAAGGCGGCAGCGGCAGCACGGTGGCGCCGACGGCGATGTTCTGAACCAAGCTACCAGCCGGCGCTGCGCATCGCGGCGATGGGGCCGGTGTGGGAAGCTACCAGCCGGCGCTACGCATTGCCGCGATGGCGCCGGCCTCGCCGAGCAGCACGGCGCGGTTCCAGCTTCGCAGGTCGCGCTGCGGGGCGGCGGGGTCGAGGAAGCCGTCGAACGCTTCCCAGTCTTCCTCGCCCCGCACCAGCACCTGGCCGCCGGCGGCCCGCACCAGCGGGATGCCGCCGGCCACATCCCACACATTCGGCGTCTGAAAGCGGGACACACCGAGCAAGCCGGCGGCGAGGAAGGCGCATTCCACGGCGGCGGAACCAGTGCGGCGCAGATCGTAGGGCAGGCGGGAAGGGTCGTCCGGTGCCCCGGTGCCCGCCAGGCGACGGCGCACCTGCGGGTTCGGCGTCAGCTCCAGCGGCTGCGAGTCGAACCGCAGCCGGCCACCTTCCCGCGCGTGATAGACGCCCGGCCGCAGCGCATGGCTCGTGGAACACCACACCGCGCCGACCACCGGCCGGCCGCGCCAGAGCACGCCGATGGAGGCGGCGAACAGGGGAAAGCCGTTGACGAAATTGGTGGTGCCGTCGATCGGGTCGATCGCCCAGACGATGTCGTGGCCGCGGCCGGGCCGTTCCTCGCTTTCCTCGCCAAGGATGTCGTGCCCGACGAAGCGCTCGCCGACCAGCGTGCGGATCAGCTTCTCGACATCCTGATCCACCTCGGAAACCGGGTCGCGGAAGGCGTGCGCTGACTCGCCGGGCTTGTAGCGCACGCTGAGCACCTGGCCGAGCGCTGCCGCGATGCGGGCGCCGGCAAGGTCGGCCAGCGTGACGGCGGTACGCTCCATCTCCTCGAGCAGGGCGGCGTCGGGCTGGGGTTCCGGCATTTCAGCCTCCTTTCGCATGGGGCGGCACAAGGATGTGGATGGGCGGCGGCGCCAGCGAGAGCGTGATGTCCTGCGGGCCGTGCAGCGGCTCGAATGCGTCGTCGATCCGCAGCGTGGTGTCGCGCAGCCGCAGCGTCACCTCGCGCCCGCGCAGATGCTCCAGCGGCAGCGGGCGCGGCATGCCACCCTCCGCATCCCCGCGGGCCACGGCCTGCAGCAGGGCGTCACGTCCCTCCGGCCGCAGGAAGGCGACATCGAGCAGGCCATCGCCCGGTTCGGCGAGTGCCGCCGGCTGCAGGCCGGGGCCGACGAGCGGGCCGTTCATCACCTCCACCAGCAGCAGCCCGTCCGGCAGCGGCGCGCCATCCACCCGTACCTCCCAGTCCTGCGGCCGGGCGCGGGCGATGTAGTCCGGGATCAGCCGCAGGCAGCGCTGCCGGCTGGTCTCGCCCGGCGCGTCGTCCCGATCCGCCGCGTGCATCGCCGCCGCGATCGGGCCGGCGCCGACGCCCTCGACGAATTCGGCCGCGCCCTGTGCCCGGCGCAGCACGCCGATATCGACCGGCTGCGCCCGCGCATCCCGCAGCCCGGCGGCGATGGCCTCGACGGAGCCGCCGATGCCGAGCGACGTGGCGATGTTGTTGGCGGTGCCGAGCGGCACGATGGCGAAGCGCGCGACATCGGCGCGATGGTCGCGCAGCGCCCCCGCCACGGTGCCGTCGCCGCCGGCAATGACCAGCACATCGGCGTCGCGCAGATCGGTCCTTGCCAGCCCGCCCGCGGTGCGGGCGCGGTACGCCACCTCGAAGCCGGCGGCGCGGAAGGCGGATTGGAGGCGTTCGGCGGAGACATCGCCCGCGCCGGCGGTTTCGTTGTGGAGCAGGAGGAGCTTCATGCGGGGCGGTCGGGTCCTGGAATCTTGCCGCGGCTGCAACGCCGCAGCGGCGCCGGGATGGCGCGCGCTCTCGCGGAGGTGACTGCGGGCGATCGCGATCCGCGCAGGCGCCCTTGCTGAATGGGTGCTTGGGAATCGGCGGTGCAGGGTGCAGCGTTCCCGTCCAGGCAAGCCGCGACACAGCGGCAGGAGGAGGAACCGATGACGGCGATCGCACTCGGACGACGCGGGTTGGTGGCGCTGGCGGCGGCGCTGCCGCTGGGCCTGGCCCCCGGATCTGGCCAGGCGCAGCAGGCGGCAGGGCGGAGCGGTTGGCCGCGCGCCGGCGTGCGCTTCATCTTTCCCTTCACCCCCGGATCCGCCGTGGATGTGGTGGCGCGGCTGGTGGCGCAGGATCTGCAGGCCCGCCTCGGCCAGCCCTTCTTGGTGGAAAGCCGCACCGGCGCCGGCGGCAGCATCGGCACGGAGGTCGCCGCCCGCGCCCGGCCGGATGGCGAGACCTTCCTGGTCGGTTCCCCCGGCAATATGGCGATCGGGCCGGCGCTGATGCGCAACCTGACCTATGACGTCAGCCGGGACTTCGTCGCCGTGACCCACATGGTGACCTTCCCGCAGGTGCTGGTCGTCTCCCCCAGCCTGCCGGTCCGCACCCTGGCGGAGCTGGTGGCCTATTCGAAGGCCAATCCCGGGCGGCTTAACTATGCCTCCTCCGGCGTCGGCGCCACCAACCACCTGGCGATGGAGATGCTGCGCGCGGCCACCGGGCTGACGGCGACGCATGTGCCCTATCGCGGCGGGCTGGTCACGCTGCAGGCGATCCTGTCGAATGACGTGCAGATGTGCATCGAGGGAATCCTGACCCTGCCGCCCTTCCTGGCCGACAACCGCCTGCGCGCCATCGCCGTGACCGGCGCCGAACGCTCCGCCCTGATGCCGGATGTACCGGCGGTGGCGGAGACCATCCCGGGCTTCGACGCGGGGGCCTGGGTGATGCTGTTCGCCCCCGCCGGCACGCCCGCCCCGATCATCGAGAAACTGTCGGCGGAGGTGCAGGTCTCGCTCGCCAAGCCGGCGATCCGGGCCCGGCTGGCGGAACTCGGCGCCACCGTCACCGGCGCAACCCCCGAACAGGCGGCCACCATCCACCGGCGGGAGCTGGAGAAATGGCGCCGCGCGGTCGAGGCCTCCGGCGCGGTGGCCGGCTGAGTGGACTACCAGCGCCTGTTCAGCCCGGTCACTTTGGCCGGGCGCCCGCTGCGCAACCGCATCGCCTTCGGCGCCATGACCACCCGCATGCCGCGGGATGGCGCGGTGACGCCGGCGCTGGTGGCGCATCTCACGGCCCGCGCCGCGGGTGGTGCCGGGATGGTGGTGACGGAGGCGCTGGCCGCCTGCCGGTCCGCCGCCGTGCCGGCCCGCGTCGCGGCCTTCGACGAGGCGCAGCTTCCCGGCCTGGCGCGGCTGGCGGAGGCGGTGGCCGGGCAGGGCGCGGCGCTGGTCGGCCAGCTCTGGCACGCCGGCAATGCGCACCGGGATGCGCGGGCGCTGCAGGCGGTGGGGCCCTCCGCCGTGGTCGATGCCGCATCCTGGACCGTGCCGCGCGCGCTGACCGGCGCGGAGGTCGAGGGGCTGGTCGAGGAATACGCGGATAGCGCCCACCGGCTGCAACGGGCCGGCTTTGCGGGGGTGGAGATCTCCGCCGCGCATGGCTTCCTGCCGCTGCAATTCCTCTCCCCGGTCACCAATCTGCGGACGGATCGCTGGGGTGGCGATTCCATGGGCCGCAGCGCCTTCCTGCGCGCCATCCTGGCCACGGTGCGCGGCCGCTGTGGCGCCGGCTTCATCCTGGGCGTGAAGCTGCCGGCGGAGGATGGCGTGCCTGGCTCCATCGACCCGGCGGAGGCGGCGCGGCTGGTGGCCGCCACCGTGGCGGAGACGCGGCCGGATTATCTCTGCTTCAGCCAGGGCAGCCATGGGCCGAGCCTGTGGATGCATGCGCCGGACATGCACGAGCCGCCGATGCCCTTCCGCGCCGCCTGGGCGCCACTGCGCCATGCGGCCAGCGGCGTGCCGATCGCGGCGATCGGCCGTATCGCCGGGCCGGCGATGGCGGAGGCGCTGCTGGAATCAGGCGACGCCGACCTAGTGATGCTGTCCCGGCCCCTGTTCGCCGACCCGGACTGGCCGGCCAAGGCGCGCGCGGGAAGTGCCGCGGCGATCCGCCCCTGCATCTATTGCAATGCCTGCTGGGGCGAGATCGACCGCGCCAGCACCATCGCCTGCAGCGTCAATCCGCGCGCCGGCGCCGCCGATGCCACCCCGCCACCGCCGCCCGCCGCATCGCCGCGGCACATCGTGGTGGTGGGGAATGGCGTGGCCGGGATGCAGGCGGCGGCGGTGGCGGCGGAGCGGGGGCACCGGGTGACGCTGCTCGGCCGCGGCGGTCAGGCCGGCGGCGCGGCAAGGCTGCATGCGCGCCTGCCCGGCTGCGGCGATATCGGCCGTTTCCTGGATCATCTCGACCGGCGCGTGACGGCGGCGGGCGTCGCGCGCCAGAAGGGCGAGACGGCGGCGGATGTGCTGCGCCTGGCGCCGGACCAGGTGGTGCTGGCGACCGGTGCGGCCATGGTGCGTCTGCGCGGCGATTGCCCCGGCGCGTTGCCGCTGCGCCAGGCGGTTGCCATGCTTCTGGCCAGGGATCGCCCGCGCGGTGGCCTGGCCGTGCTGTACGACCACGACCACACCGCCGCCACCTACGCCGCTGCCGAATTGCTGCTGGCCCGCTTCGACCGGCTGCTGCTGCTGACGCCGCGGGACGCCATCGCCCGCGACGTGCCGGCGCTCTACGCCCAAGGCGTGCACCGCCGGCTGGCAGCTCAGGGGGACCGCGTGGAGATCCTGATCCACCGGGAGCCCGCGGCGCTGGACCGCGATGTGCTGCGCATCCGCCACCTGCTGAGCGGCGCGGAGCGAACCGTGCCGGGCGTCGCCCTGCTGACCTACGCCACGCCGCGCCGGCCGGAGGAGGGGCTGGAGGCGGCGCTGGTGGCCCAGGGCATCGCGGTGCTGCGCGCCGGGGATGCGGTGGCGCCGCGGCTGATGATGTCGGCGGTGCAGGATGGGCAGCGGGTGGGGGAGGCGGTCTGAAGCATTTTCAAGCCTTGCGGCTTCGCAAGGCGACCCGGAAAATGCGTCAGAACAATAAGCTAGAGCTGTTTCACCGTCTTCGCGCTCGGTGAATTGGCTCTAGCCCACGACCTGCAGCACGATCTTGCCCTGGATGTGCCCCCGGGCCGCCCGCTCATGCGCCTGGCGCGCCTCGGCCAGGGGGAAGACGCTGTCGAGGACCACGCGGATGCCGCCGTCATCCAGCAGCTGCCCGACCTCGCCAAGCTGCGCCCCGTTCGAACGGACCTGGGTGGCGGAGACGGTGACGCCGCGCCTGGCGGCTTCCTCGGCCCCGTCGAAGCCCAGGGGGAACACCGGGAACAGGGCGCCGCCGGGCTTCAGCATGCGCAGGAACCGGCTGCTGCTCGCCCCGCCGAGAGTATCGAGGACCAGGTCCAGGTCCTGCACCTCCGGCGCGGGCCGGGTGTAGTCGATGAAGGCATCGGCGCCGAGCTCGCGCAGCCGCGCTTCATGCCGGCCCGAGGCCACGGCGATGACCCGCGCGCCCTTCAGCTTCGCGACCTGCACGGCGAAATGCCCGACGCCGCCCGCGGCGCCATTCACCAGCACGGTCCTACCCGCGAGCGGCACCGGCCGGTGCTGCCCCGGCTGCAGCGGGTTCGGCGCATCATGCCCCAGCGCCACCAGGAACTGCCAGGCGGTCAGCAGCGACATCGGTGCGGCGGCCGCGTGCAGGTGGTCGAGGGCGGCCGGCTTGCGGGCCACCTCCGTGGCCGGGGCGCTGACATATTCGGCATAGGCGCGGCTTTCGCCGGCAAGCCCCGCGGGGAAGCGCAGCATGCCGAACACCGCGTCGCCGACGGCAAGATCCCCGACATCGCCGGCCACCGCCACGATGACGCCCGAGACATCCGTGCCGGGGATGACGGGGAAGGTGACACGCGGCTGCCAGGCGGGCGGCAGCATCCGGTAGCCGTCGCGCAGGTACCAGTCGGGCGGGTTGATGCCGGCCGCATGGACCCTGATCAGCACCTCGCCCGGCGCCGGCTCGGGCCGGGGGGCGTGCTCGTAGCGCAGCACCTCCGGCCCGCCGAATGCTTGCAGCCTGATCGCCTTCATCATGTCCGTCATCGAGAGCCTCCTGAACCCGCATCACGGGTCCGGGGCATTTGGCGCAACTAGTGCAGGTTGATAATCAGTGCGGAATTCGCTTCACTCATGCCATGAAGGAACAAATGGGGCTGGAGCGGCTGACCGGGCTGATCGCCTTCGCGCGCGCCGGGTCCCTGGGCAGCTACACCGCCGCCGCCCGGTCCCTGGCAATCTCGCCCTCCGCCGTCAGCAAGAGCGTGCAGCGGCTGGAGCGCCATCTGGGCGTGTCCCTCTTCACCCGCACGACCCGCGCCCTGGCGCTGACGCCGGAGGGGCGGGATCTGCATGAGCGCGCGCTGCGTCTGCTGCGCGATGCGGAGGAGATCGAGCAGGCGGCGATGACGGCGCGGGCGGAGCCCTCCGGTACCTTGCGGATCGCCGCGCCGCTGCCCATCGGCCTGCATGTCCTGGCGCCCGCGCTGCCGGCCTTCCGCCGGCTTCACCCAGGGGTGCGGGTTGATCTGCGCCTGAGCGACCGGATCGTCGACCTCATCGAGGAGGGGATCGACATCGCCATCCGTATCGGTGACCTGACGGATTCGCGGCTGCTGTCGCGCAGCCTGGCGCCGCACCTTCTCTGCTGCTTCGCCTCCCCCGCCTATCTCGCCGCGCGCGGCACGCCGATCCACCCGGATGAGCTGGAGGGGCATGAGACCGTCACCCTGCGCTACCAGAGCTCGGGCGAGACGCTGCGCTGGCCCTTCCGCATTGGCGAGCGCCTGGTCCAGATCGTGCCGCCATCCGGCATCGTGGTGGATGCCAGCGACGCGCTGGTGGCAACGCTCGTGGCCGGCGGCGGCATCGGCCTCAGCGCCAGCTTTATCGCGGCACCTCATGTCGCGCGCGGGGAGCTGGTGCCGGTGCTGCAGGGCTTCGCCGTCGAGCGGCACAACATCACGGCGCTTTGGCCTGAAAGCCGCCGCGCCAACCCGGCGGTGCGTGCCTTCCTGACCCTGTTGCAGCAGGTCTTCCGCGACCGGATGGCGGGATGAGGCTCGGGCTGCGGTGCTGGGCACCCAGCCGCAGGGGGATCGGGGTGCGCGCGGCATGCGGCGTGACCGCCGGCGTGGACGTCAACCGGAGCCGGCGGTCCCGCAGGGCCTTTGCCGCGCGTGGCGAAGCGGCGGAGTTGCCTGAGCTGCTGACGCAGCGATCGATCAGGTCACGCTGGCCGTAGAGCAGCCTGGCGGGCGATCAGCCCCCCAAAGATCCGGATTGCGCCTGATATGGGCGGCCAGCAGCTCGGTGAGCACCCGCACCTTCCGCGAGGCATGCTGGCCCGGCGGACGGACGACATAGAGGCCCCCCGGCGGGACCGGATACCGCGTCATGACCGGGACCAGCGCGCCCGAGGCGATGTAGGGGTGGATGATGCAATCCGGCAACCAGGCGAGGCCGAGGCCGGCGGCCGCCGCGGCGGCGAGCGCCGTGGCGCTGTCGGCCTTGAACCTGCCCTGCGGCTGGACCGTGACAATCCTGCTGCCGTCCAGGAACTGCCAGGCTTCCACGCCCTGCATGAGCGCCTGGTGGGCGGTGAGTTCGTCCGGCGTCTCGGGTGCGCCATGCGTGGCGATGTAGGTCGGGCTGGCGACGAGCTTGCCATGGAGCGGCCCGACGCGCTGCGCAATGAGGTTGGAATCCGCGAGATAGGCGCCGCGGATTGCGCAATCGAAGCCCTCCGCGACGAGATCGACGAAGCGATCGCTGAAGGAGGTGTGGATCTGGAGTTGCGGATGCTGGCGCGCCATCTCCGAGAGGACCGGGGCGAGGTGGGTGGGGCCGAAGGTCAGCGGCATGGCGACCCTCAGCCGGCCGCGCAGCGCGCCGCCCGGGGCGATGGCGTCCCGCGCCGTGTCGATCTCGGCCGTGGCGCGCGCCGCATGCGCCCTGAAGGTGATCCCCGCTTCCGTGAGCGCGGCGCCGCGGGTCGTGCGGGCAAGAAGCTGAACGCCGAGTTCGGCCTCGACCCGCAGAAGCCGCCGGCTGACGATCGACTTCGCGAGGCCCAGCCGGCGGGCGGCAGGCGAGACACCCCCCGCATCGGCGATGGCGACGAAGGTCTGCAGATCCTCGATATCCACCTGGCGTTCCCCGTTCCGCGACACCGCTGCGCTGCCGACGGCGCTACCCCATCGCCGGAAGGGACAGCAAGTTGCGGCGAGGCAGCGTCGCCCACCGGTGGCCGCCTGGCCTCAACCCAAAGCCCTGCATGACCGCAGAGAAAGGACATCGTGATGACCCTTCGCAACGGCCTGGATTCGCTTCTCCGTCCCGAGGATTCGGTCCTCGTCCTGATCGACCACCAGCCCTACCAGCTGGCCAACCTGAACAGCCATGAGCCGCAGATGGTGGTCAACAACGCCACGGCGCTCGCCAAGGCCGCCAAGGCCTTCGGGGTTCCGACGATCCTGACCAGCGTGATCGCGGACCGGGGCGGGCTGATCTTCCCGCAGATCACCGATGTATTCCCCGGCCAGGAGGTGATCGACCGCACCTTCATCAATACCTGGCAGGACCTGAAGGTGGTCGATGCGGTCAAGGCGACCGGCCGCAAGCAACTGATCATCGCCGGCCTCTGGACCGAGGTCTGCGTCGCCATGCCCGCTATCCAGGCCCTCGGTGAAGGCTGGGATGTGACGGTCGTCACCGATGCCTCGGGCGGCACTTCGGTCGAAGCGCATCAGGTTGCGATCCAGCGCATGATCACGGCTGGCGCGAACATGATGACCTGGATGGCGGTCGCGGCCGAATGGCAGCGCGACTGGGCACGCACGGAACATGCCGCCGAGCTTACCGGATTGCTGGTGCAGCATGCCGCTGGCAGCGGCATTGCCTTCCTGTGGGAGCAGCAGCTCCTCAACACCCCGGTGCCGCGCGCCGCGGGGTAGCTCCGGCGGGCATCGCGGCATCGTGCCGGCAACGGGCGCCGCTCATCCTGGAACCCGGCTGCCCTTGCCGCTGTTCGGCAGGCCCGGGGGCCTGCCGGCTGCGGGGACCTCACTCACAAGGGGAGATCGTCCATGCCCGTTCACAAATTCGCCCTGGCCGACGCGCAACTCGAACGCTCACCGGGCCAGGATGCCGACATCTTCGCCGGCAATGTCCTCGACCAGCGGCACGGCGGCCCGGTGACGATCGGCTTCGGGCGCTACGGGCCCAGCCAGGCCCTGGAGGAGACCATGGCCGTGCATGACACGATGGTGATCCTTCAAGGCCGGATCACCGTCGCCGACGCGGGCGGATCCGTCACCGCCGGACCGGGCGAGATCATCGCCATGCAGAAGGGCGACAGGGTGACGATCCGGTCGCATGAGGAGGGCGCCGTGACGGCCTATGTCACCTATCCACACTGGCAACAGCCGGAAGGATGACGGGCGCCACGACCGGGCCGCTGCCAGCGTCGCTCCGCCTCATTCCCACTCGATGGTGCCGGGCGGCTTGCTGGTGATGTCGTAGGTCACGCGGTTGATGCCGCGCACCTCGTTCACGATGCGGCCGGCGACGCGGGTCAGGAATTCCATGCTGAACGGATAGACATCCGCCGTCATGCCGTCCGTGCTGGTCACGGCACGCAGCGCGCAGGCGCTGTCATAGGTGCGGCCATCGCCCATCACGCCCACCGTCCGCACCGGCAGCAGCACCGCGAAGGCCTGCCAGATGGCGTCGTACAGGCCGGCGTTGCGGATTTCCTCCAGGTAGATGGTATCGGCGTGGCGCAGGATGTCCGCCTTCTCCTTGGTCACCTCGCCGGGGATGCGGATGGCGAGGCCCGGCCCGGGGAAGGGGTGGCGGCCGACGATCGTCTCGGGAATGCCGAGCTCGCGGCCGAGCACCCGGACCTCGTCCTTGAACAGGTCGCGCAGCGGCTCCACCAGCTTCATCCGCATGCCCTCGGGCAGGCCGCCGACATTGTGGTGCGACTTGATCGTCACGCTGGGACCGCCGGTGGCGGAGACGCTCTCGATCACGTCGGGGTAGAGCGTGCCCTGGGCCAGGAAGTCGGCGCCGCCGATCTTCTGCTGTTCCTCCTCGAACACCTCAATGAACAGGCGGCCGATCGTCTTGCGCTTCTTCTCGGGGTCGGTGACGCCCGAAAGCTGGCCGAGGAACAGGTCCGTGGCGTCCCGGTGCACCAGCTTGATGTTGAAGCGGTCGCGGAAGGTGGAAACCACCTGTTCGGATTCATTGGCCCGCATCAACCCGTGATCGACATAGATGCAGGTGAGCTGGTCGCCGATCGCCTCATGCAGCAGCACCGCGGCGACGGAGGAATCGACGCCACCCGACAGCCCGCAGATCACGCGGCCCGAACCGACCTGCGCCCGGATCTTCTCGATCATCTCGGCGCGGAAGGCGCCCATGGTCCAGTCGCCGGAGCAGCCGCAGACGATGTGCGAAAAATTCTTCAGCAGGGCGGCGCCATGCGGCGTGTGCACCACTTCAGGGTGGAACATGGTGCCGTAGTAGCGGCGTTCGTCATTGGCGATGACGGCGAAGGGCGCGCCCTCGCTCGCGGCCACCACGCGGAAGCCATCCGGCAGCTTGGTGATGCGGTCGCCATGGCTCATCCACACCTGTTCCCGGGCGCCCTTGGCCCAGACCCCCTGGGTGATGGCGCAGTCGCCGGTCACGTCGATATGGGCGCGGCCGAATTCGCGCAGATGCCCGCCTTCCACCGTGCCGCCGAGCTGATGCGCCATGACCTGCTGGCCGTAGCAGATGCCGAGGATCGGCAGGCCCATCTCGAACACCGCATCCGGGGCGCGGGGGCTGCCTTCCTCCATCACGCTGGCCGGGCCGCCGGACAGGATGATGCCCTTCGGCGCGAAGGCGCGGATGCGGGCATCGGGCGCTGCGTTGAACGGCCAGACCTCGCAATACACGCCGGATTCCCGCAGGCGGCGCGCGATGAGCTGCGTCACCTGGCTGCCGAAATCGAGGATCAGGATCCGGTCGTGATGCTGCGCGAGCGGGGTGGAAGCGGCATCGGGGGCGGCTTGTGTCATGGCGCCTAACAGCACAGGGGCGCCGAATCGACAAGCCGTTTTGAGCGCCCGCCGGTCGACCATTCCTAGGAGCCCGAGGCGATGCTACGATGCAATATGCTTGCTAATGTCGAAATTTATCTCGTTAAATTGTTGGGCTTTTGCTGGATCGAAGCCGTACGCCCCATTTTTTCCTGCTGAATAAGGCGTTGCATATTTTACGGTGACATTTTCCTTGGATAGTGGCGACGCATCATACATGACGCCAAAATACAGCTGAAAATAATAAAAATTGCCAGACTTCGAAATTCCATCTAGTGGGAAAACGCGCCCTCGTCGAATTTTGTGCTTTTCTCCTGGCGCGAGAGTGTTGGTTCCGTTCACTTTACGAAATTTCCTCATGCAGTCTGTCAATTTCGTAAAATTGCCGACACTATCGTTGTCAAACGCGCTTGAGAGTTCATCGTGAAATAAGTAATGGGTGGCGGGAGATTTTCCGACATTTTCGATGGTTGCGTCGTAATAAATAGTAATTTTATCATCATTAAATTCAAGTGCCCGTGCTGTGATGTCTCGCATAACTATCCACGCACGGACTTCCGCAATGTGGCCATCGAGGGCGATTCGATTGGCTTCCTTGGCGGCCTCGTTGGCTTCTGCTGCCTTTGCCAAAGCGTTTTCGGTATATGCTAAAGAGTTCCTCGCAACGCTAGAGGACTCGTGAGCTGCATGAGCTGCCTGCCTCGCAAAATAGGCTGCAGCAACTGCCGCAGCCATTGTTGTGAAGCTGAACAGGAGACCAAATACTGCGATGGCAGTCTGTCTAAATGATAAAGCAAGGTTTGCTTCGGAGGCATCGGCTGAGCGGCGTTGTTGTATGAGATCATTGATTGTGATCCGGTGTTGCTCAGCAGCGTCATGGCAAGCAGCAAGCATCTGGTGGCTGCTGGCCTCTGCTAAAATTTGAAGGTTTTCAGGCCGACAATCGTGGCCTCCGGGAATAGATCTCGTTTTCTAGTTGCAGGCTGCTTACGCCTGTTATGTGGGGCTCGTTCGGATAAAGTGCCCAGCCAAGAGTTAGTGCAACTATAATGATGCTAAAACAAAACAATAATTCATTTGATTGGTTGCGCATTGCGTATTGAAGCCTCTTCAGCCGCACCGTAGATGAAATTTGCCGCTTGAATGCTTGCGTGCTGCCGCCGCGATAGTGGTGCCCGCTTAGTGGCGCCAGCTAATTGAAGCCGTCACTTCGCGGTTGCGACGATCCCAAAGCTGCTAAGAATATCTAGGTGATTCTTACGGGGAAATTAGCCGTCCTCGCGCAGCCGTCCCTCGGGCACCGGGGCGGTGGCGGCCAGCAGCGTGTCGATCGGGTCCCACAGCAGCGCGATCTGCTCGACACCCTGGCCGGCCACGCGAATCGCCTCCCGCATCGCGATGCGGCCGCCGAGGTGGCGGTAGAAGAAGCGGCTGGGGTTTTCCTCCAGCACCCAGGCCATGGCGGAATTGCAGCCGATGGCCCGCAGATGCGCCGCCATCGCCCGCATCAGCCGCCTGCCGCAGCCACGCTCCCGGTAATCATCCAGGACATACAGGGTTTCAACCTCGCCTTCCGCCAGGCCGCGGCGCCGGGCGCGGCCGCCGGAGGCGAAGCCCACCACCTGCGGCGTGCCGGCCTCCGCGGCTTCCGGCGCCGCGGTGGCGACGAACACCGCATGGCCTTCCCGCCGGTCCAGGATGGCGCGGTGGTAGAAGCCGGCGAGCCGGGGTTCGGAGAGTTCCGCCAGGTAGCCATCCCGCAGGATGCCGGCATAGGCGCTGCGCCAGGCCGCGACATGCACCGCGGCGATCGCCGCGGCATCGCCCGGCCGGGCGCGGCGGATGGAGATCATGAAGGGTGCCTTTGGAGCACCGCGGCGAAGAAGCCATCGGTACCGTGGCTGCCGGGCGACAGCGCCATGTAGGGGCCCGGCCCGGGCGCCGCCACGTCCGGGCGCAGCGCGTCCCAGACCTCGGTGAAGGGCACCGCGGTGAAGTCCTGGTGGCGTTCCAGGAAGGCCGCCATCTGCATTTCGTCCTCCTCGGGCAGCAGCGAACAGGTAGCGTAGACCAGCCTTCCGCCCGGGCGCACCAATTCAGATGCGTCATCCAGGATCATTGCCTGCTTCAGCACCAGCTCCGCCAGATCGCGGCCATTGGTGCGGATGCGGGCATCCGGGTTGCGGCGCCAGGTGCCGGTCCCGGTGCAGGGGGCATCGACCAGGACGCGGTCGAATTTCCGCGAGTTCCGCTTCCGCCACTTGTCGCCGGAGGTGAGCAGGTGGCGCTCCGCATTGTTCACGTCGGCGCGGCGCAGGCGGCGGCCGGCACCCTCCAGCCGGGCGGCGGAGGTGTCGCAGGCCACGATATGACCCTTGTTGGCCATGGTGGCGGCAATCGCCAAGGTCTTGCCCGCGGCGCCGGCGCAGAAATCGGCGACCCGCATGCCGGGCCGCGCATCGGTCAGCAGCGCGACAAGCTGGCTGCCCTCGTCCTGCACCTCGATCAGCCCTTCCAGGAAGGCCTTGGTGGCGGAGACCGGGCGGCGGTCGGCGATCCGCATGCCCCAGGGGGATAGCGGGGTGGGGGTGGCGGCGATTCCCTCCGCCGCCAGGGCGGCCAGCGCCGCCTCCCGCGTCACCTTCAGCAGGTTGGCGCGGAGATCCAGCGGCGCCGCCTCCTCCATCGCCGCGGCCTCCTCGGCCAGGCTGTCGCCGAAGCGGGTGACGAGGCCCGGCATCGCCCATTCCGGCAGGTTCAGCCGCGGCCCGTCCGGCATGCGCGGCAGCACCAGCGGCCGCCCGGCAAGCTTGCCCAGCAGGGCGCATTCCTCCTCCACCAGGGGGGAGGCGGCGAAGCGCTCGCCGGAGAAGTTCTGGTCGACGCCATCCACCGACCAGCCTTCGGCCAGGATCAGGTGCGCGCCGAGCAGCAGGCGGGCGGAGGGGCTGGCGATGCCCATTTCGGAAAAGTGCCAGGCGAGCCGCAGCCGCTGGCGGATCGCGCCCCAGGCGCGCTCCGAGACGTTCCGCCGGTCCGAGCCGCCGATGTAGCGGCGGGCACGGAAGAAATCATTGGCGATGGCATCCGCGGGGCGGCGGGGGGAGGCTTCGACGGCTGAGAGCAGGTCGATGGCGGCGGACAGGCGGGCGGCGGGGGTCATGTGGAAATCCGGGCGGGCCGCGGCGCCTGGGGCGCGGGGCGGACGCGGGCAGGGGGTGGCGCGCCGGGGTTCCGGCCGCGAGGGGATGGCGGGCAGGGGGCACTTTCCCCGGCTGAAGCCGTAGACCTACCATAGCTGGTTGGCGCCATCTTCGCGATGCCGCGCTTCCGTCACCGTTGCAGCATGATTTTTGTGTCAGCTTGTTTCGCCCGGGTGGGCCGCCTGCGCGGTTTCCGGCTAGCCTGTGCAATACCGCATCAAGCGGTTCGAAGGGGGTCCGACGCCTATGTTCAAATCCGTTCTCGCTGCCGGCGCCGTGCTGGCACTGGTTGCCGGTGGGGCACTGGCCCAGCAGAAAGGCGCGCCGCAGCAGGCCCAGCAGTTCCCGGACTGGCGCGCCCAGCCGCGCTACGCCACCATCAACCTGCGCGCCGGCTTCGAGCCCGACCCGCGCGAGGTGCCGGTGGAGGCAGGTGGCGACCGCGAGGCCACTGGCGTCGGCCCGGATTGCGCCGGCTGGATCGACTTCTCCAAGCCCGACGTGGACCTGAACTACACCTCCGGCCAGTTCCCGCTCTACATCTCCGTCGTCGCCAATACCGACACGACGCTGGTGATGAACGATTCCGCCGGCAACTGGATCTGCAACGACGACCTGGACGGGGTGAACCCGGGCATCGTCATCCAGCGCCCGGCCAGCGGCAACTACAACATCTGGGTCGGCACCTTCGAACGCGGCACGCCGCAGCGCGCGACGCTGCGGATCAGCGAGATCCCGCCCAGCCGCTGAGCCGGGTCCAGAAGCCCTCTTCACCCAGCGGTTCGACGCATGCGTCGAAGGCTGGGTGAGGGGGCCGGACCAGCCGCAGGCGCGTGAAGGCGCCTGCGCCCCCCACCGCTCCGGAAGCTTAGCCTTCCAGCCGGTAGTTCGGTGCCTCGCGCGTCACCGCCACGTCGTGCACATGGCTTTCGCGCAGCCCGGCATTGGTGATGCGGCGGAACTTCGCCCGTGTCTGCAGGTCCGTGATGGTGGCGGCGCCGGTATAGCCCATGGCCGCCCGCAGCCCGCCGACCATCTGGTGGATCACGGTGCCCACCGGGCCCTTGTAGCCGACCCGGCCCTCGACGCCTTCCGGCACCAGCTTCAGCTTGTCCGCGACTTCCGCCTGGAAGTAGCGATCCGCCGAGCCGCGCGCCATGGCGCCCAGGCTGCCCATGCCGCGATAGGATTTGTAGGAGCGGCCCTGGTACAGGAACACCTCGCCCGGCGCCTCGTCCGTGCCGGCGAAGACGCTGCCCATCATCACGCAATCCGCCCCCGCCGCGATCGCCTTGGCGACGTCGCCGGAGGACCGGATGCCACCATCGGCAATCGCCGGCACGCCGCGTTCCCGGCAGGCGGCGGCACTCTCCAGCACCGCGGTCAGCTGCGGCACGCCGACGCCGGCGACGATGCGGGTGGTGCAGATGGAACCCGGCCCGATGCCGATCTTCACCGCATCCGCGCCCGCCTCGATCAGCGCCAGCGCGCCTTCCGGCGTTGCCACATTGCCGGCGATGATCTGCACGGAGTTCGACAGCTTCTTGATTCGCTCCACCGCGCGCAGCACGCCGCCCGAATGGCCATGCGCGGTGTCCACGACGATCACGTCGATATCGGCCGCCACCAGCAGGCCGGCCCGGTGGAAGCCATCCTCGCCGACGCCGATTGCCGCCGCGGTGCGCAGCCGCCCCATCGGGTCCTTCACCGCGCTGGGGTTGGCCTGCGCCTTGTCCATGTCCTTCACGGTGATCAGGCCGACGCAGCGATAGGCCTCGTCCACCACCAGCAGCTTCTCGATGCGGTGCTTGTGCAGCAGCTCCCGCGCCTTGTCCTTGGTAACGTCGGCATCGGCCGTGACCAGGTTTTCTCGCGTCATCAGCTCATAGACCCGCAGGTTCGGGTCGGTGGCGAAGCGGACGTCGCGGTTGGTGATGATGCCGACCAGCCGGCCCGATTCGCGTTCCACCACCGGCACGCCGCTGATGTGGTGGTTTTCCTGCAGGGCCCGGACCTCGGCGAGCGTCTGGTCCGGGTGGATGGTCAGCGGGTTCACCACCATCCCCGACTCGAACTTCTTCACCTGGCGGACCTGGGCCGCCTGCTCCTCCGGCGTCAGGTTCTTGTGGATCACGCCGATGCCGCCGGCCTGGGCCATGGCGATCGCCATGTTGCCTTCCGTCACCGTATCCATCGCTGCCGCGACAAGCGGGATGTTCAGCGAGATCTCACGCGTCAGCCGCGTGCGCGTATCCGTCTCGCTCGGCAGCACGGTGGAGTAGGCCGGTACGAGGAGCACGTCGTCGAAGGCATAGGCTTCCTCGAACCTGGCGCGGAAGGCGGCCTCGCGGTTCGTGGAGGTGCCAGGGGAGGTGGATGGGCTATTCGTGTCTGGGGGCGCCATGGCGGGAACCTCTTTCGATCCGCAACCTTGGCGGCCCCGCCTACACCGTCTCCGGGGTGCGCGTCCATAGCAGCAAGGTGTCAGCCTTGCTTGCCGCCCCGAAAGCCGGTCGCCACCACATACAGTTCCGCGCTGTCCTTGCGGCTGGCGGGCGGCTTGGCGTGGCGCACCACGACGAAGTCGCGCTTCAGCGTGGCGAGGAATTCCTTCTCGGACCCGCCGGCCAGCACCTTGGTGACGAAGCCACCGCCCGGCGCCAGCACCCGTCCGGCGAAATCCAGCGCGATCTCGGCCAGCGCCATGATGCGGAGGTGGTCGGTGGCGTTGTGGCCGGTGGTGTTCGGCGCCATGTCGGACATCACCAGGTCCGCCTGGCCGGCCAGGGCCGCCAAGACGCGCTGTTCCGCCTCGGCATCCTGGAAATCGCCCTGCATCAGGATGGCGCCCGGAATCGGCTCCACCACCAGCAGATCGATGCCCACCACCCGGCCGGCGCCACGCGCCAGTGCCACCTGGGTCCAGCCACCGGGCGCCGCGCCGAGGTCCACCACGCGGGACCCAGGCTTCAGCATGTGGAACTTGTCGTCCATCTGTTCCAGCTTGAAGGCGGCGCGGGACCGCAGGCCGCGGGCCTTCGCCTCCTTCACATAGGGGTCGTTCAACTGCCGCTCCAGCCAGCGCTGGCTGCCGATGGTGCGGCCCTTGGCGGTGCGAAGGCGGTCGGCGAGCTGGCGGGTGTTGGATTTGCCAGGAGGTGCGGGGGGCTTGGCCATTGGCGGGCTTTACGCCCTCAGGCGCAGCCCTGCCAGGGCGGCCTTGGAATCCGGCGCGGTTGCTGCCCATCGGATGGCATCCGATCCGGCCGCATCCGGTCCAGGCGCATCAGGCGCAGCAGGATGCCCTCCCGCAAGCCGCGATCAGCCACGGTCAGGCGCGGCACCGGCCAGACCCGGCGGATGGCGGCATAGACGGCGCAGCCCGGAAGTACGAAATCCACCCGCTCCGGCCCGACGCAGGGATGCGCCGCCAGCCCGTCGCGGCCCAGCGCGAACAGGTCGCCCAGCGCCTGGTCGGCGACGCAGGCTTCCAGCACCTGGCCATCGACCAGCAGGCGGCGATAGCGCGGCAGCGCCATGGCGACGCCGGCCAGGGTGGTGACGGTGCCGGAGGTGCCCATCAGCCGCACCCCGCCGGCGCGGATTTCCTGGCCGATGCAATGCACCGCATCGAAGCCGCGCAGCCGCGCCGCCACTTCATCCACCACCGCGTGGAAGCCGGCCTCCGTGAAGCAGGACGGGCCGCAGCGCTCGGACAGGGTGACGACGCCGACCGGCACGGAGATGGTGCCGATCAGCTCCGGCACCCGGCGGCCCGGATGGATCCGGATCCAGGCGATCTCGGTGGAGCCGCCGCCGATATCGAACAGCAGCGCCCGGCGGTCGCCGGCCTCCAGCAGCGGGGCGCAGCTTTCCATCGCCAGCTCCGCTTCCTCCCGCGCCGAGATGATGCGCAGGCGCAGACCCGTCTCGGCCTCGACCCGCGCGATGAAGGCGGGGCCGTTGCCGGCCCGGCGGCAGGCCTCGGTGGCCACCGCCTGCAGGCCGCGCACCGGGCGGCGGGCCAGCTTGTTGGCGCAGGCGTGCAGCGCCGTCAGCGCCCGGTCCATCGCCGCATCGGAGAGCCGGCCGGTGGCGCCGAGTCCCTCGCCCAGCCGCACGATGCGGGAGAAGCTGTCGATCACCCGGAACCCCGCATGCGCGGCGGCCCCGTGCGGCGTGCCGATCAGCAGGCGGCAATTATTCGTGCCGAGATCGAGCGCGGCGAAGGCGCCCGAGGCCGGATTCGGCTGCCATCCCGGCAGCCGGACGCCCGCATCGCCCGGTGGGGCGGCGCTGGGGGCCGGCTGGAAGGGGAGGGGCGCGTCGTCTGGCATGGCCTTCGATAGATGGGTTGCCGGTCGGGCAATCCCCAGCCCCCGGTGGTGTCCCGGAGGCATGCAGGCGCCCATCGGCATGATCCGGCGGGTAGGCGACAGGGGCAAGGCATTTCACTGCGCAGGCATGGTTGCCTGCCTCGAAATCGCATGCTAGTTCGCCGCTCCCGACGGTTACGGCGAAAGCCGGGCCGCCTCGGTGGGGGATAGTTTAACGGTAGAACTCCCGACTCTGACTCGGGCAGTCTTGGTTCGAATCCAGGTCCCCCAGCCACTTCGGTGGCCCCTCCGGCGCCAGTAACCCAGGCGCGCTTCCCAGCGGCTCAGACCCTCGGCGTTCAGACCCCCAGCGGCTCAGGCCGGCCCGGTCGTTCCCGCCATCAGCACCCGTCCCGTCGGCATCGACAGCGCCACGCACAGCCCATCCGGCGCCCAGCGCCAGTCCACGCGGCCGCCAAGCTGCGATCGGACCGTGCCATCCACGACGCGGAAGCCGAAGCCGCGCCGGCCGGGTGGCGCGGGCATGGCGGGGCCACCGGATTCCGACCACTCCAGCTCCAGCCAGTCCAACTCCAGCCGCCCCGCTTCGGGCCTGGCATTGTCGCGTCCCGGCTGGCCCGGCAGCAGCTGCCAGGTCACGCGCAGCCGGCCGCCGGGGCTGGACAGCGCGCCGTATTTCGTCGCGTTGGTCGCCAGTTCGTGCACCGCCATGGCCAGTGGCTGGATTGCCTCGGCCGCCAGCACCACCGGCGGACCCTGCAGCGTCACACGCGGTGCGCCCGACGCATCGCCATCGGTGCCGCCGCCATCCCCGCCAGCCGGCGCCGCCGACACGAAGGCCGCCAGTGAATCATCCAGCATCGCCCGCAAGGGCGTGCCGGACCAGCTTGTCTCCGACAGCAGCGTCTGGGCGCGGGCCAGCGCATCGATGCGCCCTTCCACGGCGGTGGCGAAATAAGCCGCATCATGCCGCGGCGTCAGGCGGAGCGCCGCCTTCACCACGGCCAGCGCGTTCTTCGCCCGGTGGTCCACTTCCCGCAGCAGCAGGAACTGGCGTTCCTCCGCCAGCCGCCGCTCCGTCACATCGACGGCGCCGCCCACCAGCCAGGCCGGCGCGCCGGTCGCCGGGTCGCGGGTGACCTGGCCACGGTCCCACAGCCAGGCCCAGCCGCCATCGGCGCGGGCCACGCGGTACTCGACGGCGAAGCTGTCCCGCACCGCATCCTCCCGCACCGCGCGGAAGGTGGCCTCGACGCGGCCGCGATCTTCCGGGTGGATACGGGCCACCCACTCCTCGGCGGAGAGGCCAACGGCACCGCCGAGCAGCACATCCGCGCCGCCGGTGCGCTCCACACGGCCCGTCGCGACTTCCCACTCATAGACGAAGCCGGCCATGGCGGCGGTTGCCACGGCGAAGCGTGCCTCCGCCCGGCGGCGCTCGTTGATGTCGATGTCGATGCCCACCAGCGTCGCCGCCCGGCCGTCCTCCGCCGGATAAAGCCGGGCGCGGCAGAGCAGCCAGATCGCCTCCCGCCGCCCGCTCGGCAGGCGGCGGAAGACGCGGAACTCGACGGACATCGTGCCGTCGGCCAGCGCGGTCAGCAGCGCGGCGCGCAGCACCGGGCGGTCCTCCGGGTGCACCACCGCCATGAAGGCGTCGAGCGTGGCGCTGGCGGCGTCCTTCTCATGGTGCAGGCCGAGGAGAGCGAACATCTCCTCGGACCAGCGCAGCCGGCCAGTCTCCGGCTCCCAGGACCAGGACCCGGCGCCGGCCGCCTGCTGGGCCAGGCGCAGCATCGTCTCGCGTTCCCGCAGGTCGCGCGTGCGGCCTTCCACGCGTCGCTCCAGCGCCGCATTGGTGGCCACCAGCGCGCCCTGCCGTCGCAGCACCACGCGCGCCAGCAGCAGCAGCAGCAGTGAGGAGCCGACCGAGAGCAGGGCCTGCGGCGCCACCGCCTGGCGCCAGGCGGCCGCCACGGCGGGCCTCGCACGCGCCGCCGCGGCATAGACCGGCCAGTCCCCGCCGACCCGCCGGAAGGTCCCCACCCGCCCTTCCACACTGAGGCCGGACGGCCGGGTGGCGATGATCCGGGGCACGCCGAGCGCCATCTTTTGCGCCACCGGCGCGCTCAGTTGCAGGCGGGGCGCCTGCGCGGAGCCGCTCTCGAAGCCGGAGGATCGCGCCAGCAGCACCCCATCGGTCCGGACCAGCGCCACCTTGTCCCCCTCCGCGGCGCTGAGCGCGGCGAGTGCCGCGCTGGCAGGCTCCAGGTAGACCGAGGCGACCAGGACGCCGTCATAGTCGCCCTCCGGAACCCCGTTGCCGGTCATGGTGCGGCGTGCGGCGACCGAGAAATAGGGCCGGCGCGTGGTGCGGCCGACATAGATGCCGCTGACATGGGCCCAGCCCGCATCTGGGTCTCGCAACGCCTGGTTGAATTCCCGCGCGCGAATTTCGGGCGCCGGCGCCGGTACCGGCAGCAGGTTGCTGGACACCAGCGCATCGCCGTTGCGGTCATAGGCGAACAGGTAGAAGGCGGCCTGCTCCGCCGGCTCCCGCTCCGTCGTGATGGCGGCGAGGGCGGCATGCAGTTCCACCTCCCGCGCCCTGATCTCGGCATCGCTCAGGCCGGTCAGCAGCTCATTGGCGCGTTGCAGCCGCAGCACCTGGCCTTCCAGCAGGCGGCGCGCATATTCGGCGGCGGCGTCGGCGGTGCGTGTGACCTCCACCTCCGCGCCACGCCAGGCCGATTCCCAGCTTCGCCAGGCGGACACGGCAAACACCAGCAGCGGCGCCAGAACGGCCGCGGCCAGCCCCCAATGCAGCGGCGACAGGCGCCGCGGCCCGCGATCTCCGGCCGGGGTCAGCTGCGGCGGCTTGGATGCCGCTTCTTGGCTTGGCGCAGCCTGATACAAAAAATGATCCGTTCGTTGTAATCTGGTGCGAGGGGGAAAACCCTCCGCGGCTGGTCTTGGCGACTCACGATCGAGTGAAGCAGAACGCCCTGGCAACTAGGAAGACGCATATGGTCGAAGATGTGATCCTATACGGTATCAGCAACTGCGACACCGTGAAGAAGGCGCGCCGCTGGCTGGAGGGGCAGGGGGTGCCCCACGCCTTCCATGACTACCGTAAAATCGGCGTCCCGGCCGGGCTGCTGGAGGCATGGGCGGCGATGGCCGGCTGGACCGCCCTGCTGAACCGCGCCGGCACCACCTTCCGCAAGCTGCCGGAGCCGGAGCGGGAGGGGCTGGACGAGGCGCGCGCCATCGCGCTGATGCGTGCCCACCCCGCATTGATCAAGCGCCCCGTGGTGCCCCGCGCCGGCGGCCTGCTGATCGGCTTCAAGCCGGAAACCTATGCGGCGGCCTTCGGCGGCATATCCGGCGACACCAGCGGCGCTGCATGACTTGACGCGACGCAGCATGGCGCGGACCGTTCGGGCTGACCTCACAGGATTGCCCCATGCCCGACGCCGCCCTGCTGGACCGCCTGCGCAACGCCGTGGAAGCGGGCTTCGCGCGCGAGACCGAGTTCCTGCAGGAACTGGTGCGCTTCCCCAGCCTGCGTGGGCGGGAGGCGCCGCTGCAGGACTGGTTCGCCCGGCAGATGGCGACGCGTGGCTATGGCGTGGACCGATTCAGCCTGGCCGATGTGCCGGCGCATCCGAAGACCGCGCCGATGGTCGATGCCGACCCCGCCGCCAGCATCCAGGTGGTCGCCACGCACCGGCCGGCCAATCCCAGCGGCCGCAGCCTGATCCTGCAGGGCCATATCGACGTGGTGCCGGAAGGCCCGCATGAGATGTGGACCCACCCGCCCTATGCCGCGGTGATCCGCGACGGCTGGATGTATGGCCGCGGCGCGCATGACATGAAGGCCGGCGTCGCCGCCATGGTCTTCGCCATGGACGCGATCCGAGAGGCCGGGCTGGAGCCGGCCGCCGATGTCTACCTGCAGACGGTGACGGAGGAGGAAAGCACCGGTAATGGCGCGCTTGCCACGCTGCTGCGCGGCTACCGCGCCGATGCCGCGCTGATCCCGGAACCCACCGCCCATTCCATCACCCGCGCGCAGACCGGCACCATCTGGTTCCGGCTGAAGGTGCGTGGTGTGCCGGTGCATGTGATGGTGGCGCAGGATGGCAGCAACGCCATCATGTCCGCCTATGCGCTGATCAACGCGCTGTACGCCCATACCAAGGCGCTGAACCAGGCCGGCCGCGACAATGCCTGGTACGGCACCACGCCGGACCCGATCAAGTTCAACCCGGGCATCATCCGTGGCGGCGACTGGGCTTCCTCGACCCCCGCCTGGTGCGAGGTGGATTGCCGCATCGGCCTGCTGCCCGGCACCACGCCGGAGGAAGCGATGGCCGGCGTGGAGCGCGCGGTGCGGGAAGCCGCGAAGGGCGACGCCTTCCTCGCCAACAATCCGCCCGAGATCACTTTTCACGGCTTCCAGACCGACCCCTATGTGCTGGAGCCAGGGTCCGAGGCGGAAGCGGTCCTCGCCGCCGCGCATGCCGCCGTGCATGGCGGAGAGATGCCGGCGCGGCTGTCCACCGCGGTCAATGACACGCGGTATTACGGCCTGTACTTCGCCATTCCCGGCCTGTGCTACGGCCCGAAGGGAGAGATGGCGCACGGCTTCGACGAGCGCACCTCGCTGGCGGACCTGAAGACCTGCACGCTGACCATCGCCGCCTTCATCGCCGATTGGTGCGGCGTGCGGCCGCGCGGCTGAGCGGCGGGCGGCGCCACCAGATGGCGTCGCCTCGGCGCGTGGCTCACGCGACGCGCCGGGGCTCGCCCGCGAAGGGGCTAAGGCCCAGCCACTGCTGCATGCTGCGCGCCAGGCCGAGGTCGCCCAGCAGTTCCAGCCGGCCGGCCTCCACCTCCCGCCCGATCGTCGTCAGGCCCATCCAGGCCGCGGTCAGGCTTCGCAGCGATCCCGTCACCAGCAGATCCACCTCGAAGCCCGGATCGAAATTGCAGAGGTCCACCGCGCCGCCGTCGATCACCAGCCACCAACTGCGCCGAGGCTCCGGCAATTCGGGGTACTGAAACTGAACCGTGCAGCGACGCGGCGGCAGCGGCTTCGGGTCGAGGTGGCGGCGCATGTCCCACATCAGCAACGATGGATCGAGATTCTTCAGCGAAAGCTGTGACTCCACCCAGCGCTGGCCCCAGAAGCCCATGCCCATGATGATCGGCCGCAGATCCTCGCCAGCCTCGGAAAGCCGGTACTCCAGCACGCCTTTGTGATTTCGTTCCGTCGCCAGCACGCCGGCCCGCTCCAGCTCCTTCAGCCGCTTGGAGAGCAGCGCGGGGGACATCCGCGGCACGCCCCGGCGCAGGTCGTTGAAGCGCGTCGTGCCGCAGAGGAATTCGCGTAGAATCAAGATGGTCCAGCGGGAACACAGGATCTCGGAGGCCATCGCAACCGGGCAGAACTGCCCGTAGCTTCCCGGATCGACCATCATCGTGTCCTCCAGCGGCAGGCCCATCATAGCCGCTTCGCCACCCCACCCAAGTACAGTTGTTGAACTAGCGGCCGGGCCGCCTGGCGGTGCCCCATGCGGGCACACGCCAAGGAGGGACATGACCATGAGCATCGCCACACTCGATCCCGTGACGCAGGCACCCGATTCCGGCAGCCCGGCCGATAAGGCCAGGCGGCTGGTGCCGCTGCTGGCGGAGGGCGCCGCCGCCGCGGATGAAACCGACCGCTTCGTCGCCGAGAACTACGTCCTGCTGAAGCAGGCTGGGCTGGTCGAGGCCGGCGTGCCGGCCGAACTGGGCGGCGGCGGTGCCGATCCGCGCGCGCTGTCGGAGATGCTGCGCCTGCTGGCGCATGGCTGCAGCGCAACCGCGCTCGCCTTCTCCATGCATACGCATCAGGTGGCGGTCCCGGCCTGGCGCTGGCGGCACCAGAAGCTCGCCGCTGCGGAACCACTGCTCAAGCGGATCGCGGCGGAACGCATCATCCTGCTGTCGAGCGGCGGCTCCGACTGGATCGGCGGCTCCGGCCGGGCGGAGCGGGTGGAGGGCGGCTATCGCATCCATGCCCGCAAGGTCTTCTCCTCCGGCGCGCCGGCGGGCGACCTCATGATGACCGGTGCCGTGCTCGAGGAGGCGGGCGAATCCTTCGTTCTGCATTTCGCCGCCCCCATGCATGTGCCGGAGATCCGCGTGCTGGAGAATTGGCGGGCGCTCGGCATGCGCGGCACCGGCAGCCACGACGTGATCCTGGACGGGCTGTTCGTCCCGGACGCCGCGGTGGCGCTGAAGCGCCGCGCCGGGGAATGGCACCCGTTGTTCCAGATCATCAGCACCATCGCCTTCACGCTGGTCTATGCGGTGTATCTCGGTGTCGCCGAGCACGCCCGCGACCTGGCGCTGGACATCGCCCGCCGGAAGCCGGCGACGGAGGACATGCTGAGCATGGCCGGCCGCATGGACACGGAACTGCGCGCGGCGCGACTGGCGCATGGCTGGATGCTGGAGACTGTGGAGCGCGAGGCGCCGGCGGAGGGCGCGGTGCCCTCCGCCCAGGCGGTCAATGACGTGATGATCGGCCGGACCCTGGTGGCGCAGCATGCGATCCGCACGGTGGAACTGGCGCTGGAACTGGCCGGTGGCGCTGGCTTCCAGCGCAGCAGCGGGCTGGAACGGCTGTTCCGCGACATCCAGGGCGCCCGCTTCCACCCGCTCCAGGCCGGCCCGCAGGCGCGCTACGCCGGGGCCATGGCGCTGGGCCTGCCGGTCGAGCGGATCTTCTAGATCCGCCCTCCGGCCCATTTCATCCGCCTTCCGGCGGAGGGCGCCCGCCTTCCGGCGGGGGGCGCCGCCCTCAGGGCGCCTTGTGGATCGGGTCCACCCAGGCCACCGATTCGGGCTTCTCGACCGGCTCGATGTCGAGGTTCACCACCACCGCCTCATTGTCGGAACGGACGAGAACGCATTCCAGCGTCTCGTCCGTGCTGGCGTTGATCTCCTGGTGGGGCACGTAGGGCGGCACGAAGATGAAATCGCCGGGGCCGGCCTCGGCCACGAATTCCAGCTTCTCCCCCCAGCGCATCCGGGCGCGGCCCTTGATGATGTAGATCACGGATTCCAGCGCGCCGTGGTGATGCGCGCCGGTCTTGGCATTGGCGTGGATATGCACCGTGCCGGCCCAGATCTTCTGCGCGCCGACACGGGCGAAGTTGATCGCGGCGGCGCGGTTCATGCCCGGCGTCTGCGCCGTGTTCACATCCAGGCTGTCGGCCGGGATGACGCGCACGCCGGTGTGCTTCCAGCCGTCATCCGGCGGCGTCTCATGGCTGTGGTCGTGTCCGTCATGCGGCATCTGCGTTCTCCTCAGTCAGCCCGGGCGCCCGAAGCCCGCACCAGCGGCAGCCACAGCTCGATCTCGGATTTCAGGAAATCCTCGAAGCGCTGCGGCGTCCAGCCGCGCATGGCCGGCGTGCCCATCTGGTCGAAGCGCTGGCCGATGGCCGGTTCGGACAGCGCCTGCTCGATCGCCGCCGCCATCCGCTCCACGATCGGGCGCGGGGTGCCGGCGGGAGCGTAGATGCCATACCAGGAATAGGCCTTGTAGTCGCCCAGCCCCACCTCCCGCGCCGTCGGCACATCCGGCACCTGCGGGCTGCGCTCATCCGTCGCGACGAAGATCAGCCGCGCCGTGTCGGCCTGGTGGAAGGGGGCGAGGATCGAGGGGATGTCGCTGGTGAAGGCGATCTCGCCCTGCTGCAGCGCCAGGTAGGTCTGCCCGGGGTTGCGGTAGGGAATGTGTTCCGCCGTCGCGCCGATGCGCGACAGGAAGGCGGAGGAGGCGATGTGGCCGGAGGTGCCCGCCCCGGCGCTGCCATACGAATACTTGCCCGGATTGGCCTTCAGCAGCGCGATGAATTCCTGCGCCGTGCGTACCCCGAGCTTGGACGAGATCGCCATGCCGATCGGGATGAAGACCGTCGGCGCGATGGAGACGAAATCCTTCAGCGGGTCATAGGGCAGCCGGCTGTACAGCCCGATGGCGAGCGCCATGTTGGACACGGTGGCGAGCAGGAAGGTCTCGCCATTCGGCTGTGCCTTGGCCACCACATCGGCGCCCAGCGTGCCGCCGGCGCCGGGCCGGTTCTCGATCACCACCGTCTGGCCGAGGATCTCGCTCAGCTTCGGCGTCAGCACCCGCGTGGTGATATCCGTGCCGCCGCCTGTGCCGAAGGGCACGACGATGCGAATCGGCCGGGTCGGCCAGGCCTGGCTGCTCGCCTGGGCTTGCGCGAGACCGGGCAGGCCTGCGGCGGCGATTGGCAGAGCGAGCGCGCTGCGGCGGGTGAGGGGCGGCATGGGGCAGACTCCTGGCTTGTCCCGCCAATCAAAGCGCGCCCGGCTGCCGCTTGCACCCCCCCCCCTCGCGGCGCCGACCGCCGCCGATCCGCCTCAGCCAGCCGTCGGCGGCGGCTGCACCGGCATGGCGGCGGAATGCGGTTGCAGGGTCAGCGCATCCTGCCCCTGCACGGCGACGCGGCGCTCCGTCTGCAGGCGACCGCCGCCATCCGGCCCGCGGGCCTCGCGGTACAGCCAGCCGCTGATCTGGCCGTCGGTGGCGATTCGCCGTGCCAGCCGGTCGAGGTCCGGGCCCGGGCCGAGGGTGGCCAGTTCGGCCGGGCTCAGCCCCAGCACCAGGTCGCCCCGGATCGTCACCACGCGGAACAGCCGCATATTGGCCGGGGCTGTGGCGGGGGCAGGCTGGGCGGCGATGAGCGGGGAAGGGCCGAACCGCATGCGCTGGAACAGGCCGGCGGTGACGCGCTGCGTGGGAAACATGAGCCGGTCCTCCTGCGTTAAGTGCAAGTCTGGGCGGCGGATGTTGCGCCGAAGTGTCGCGCCCTGTTTCGCGCGTTTCGCCGGTTGCTGGTCGCCCTGGCGGGGTGGGAGGCGTGGTGGTCCCTGTGGATCATGAGGATATCGGGGAAGACGGGGATTTCGTGGCTCTCCGCAGGGGCGAGCGGCGCGAGCAGGCGGGACGCGTACCGCTTTTCCGCGCTAAGGTATGAACGAAACGGAAACGCCGGTTGTCGACCGGAGCGGCCGCAAAAATGCAACCTTCGATGTGTCGCGCACCCGTGGTAGTGACCGGGGTGTGGCAACACTACATCTTGTTGGTGTAGGGGGAGCGGGGGCATCCTGCGCGGCGTTGGGGGAGTCGCTCCACGCTATGGGCGCCAGTTGAGGGGGTTTGGTCGGTGTTTGATGCAGTTCAGCTTGAAGGCCACGGCCAGGTTCAGATCGATCGGTCCCGCGACGCGCTGCTGACCGATTTCGGCAAGGCGACGCTGGACGATCGCTACCTGCTGCCCGGCGAATCCTACCAGGACCTGTTTGCCCGCGTTGCCTCGGCCTATGGCGACGACGCGGCCCATGCGCAGCGGATCTATGACTACATTTCCCGGCTCTGGTTCATGCCGGCCACGCCTGTGCTGTCGAACGGGGGTACGACTCGCGGGCTGCCGATCTCCTGCTTCCTGAACGAGGCCTCCGACAGCCTCGATGGCATCGTCGGGCTGTGGAACGAGAATGTCTGGTTGGCGGCGAAAGGCGGGGGAATCGGGTCCTACTGGGGCAATCTGCGCGGGATCGGCGAAAAGGTCGGCCGCAACGGCAAGACCTCCGGCGTCATCCCCTTCATCCGGGTGATGGACAGCCTGACGCTGGCGATCAGCCAGGGCAGCCTGCGGCGCGGCTCGGCCGCCTGCTACCTGCCGGTGAACCATCCGGAGATCGAGGAATTTCTGGAGATGCGCCGGCCGACGGGTGGTGACCCGAACCGCAAGGCGCTGAACCTGCACCACGGCGTGCTGCTGTCGGATGCCTTCATGCGCGCGGTCGAGGCGGATGAGGAATGGGCGCTGGTCTCGCCCAAGGACGGCGCGCTGATGCGGAAGGTCTCCGCGCGCTCCATCTGGATCCGCATCCTGACGGCGCGGATCGAGACCGGCGAGCCGTACATCATCTACTCCGACCACGTGAACCGCGCCCGGCCGGAGCACCACAAGCTGTCCGGCCTGGAGGTGAAGACCTCCAACCTGTGCAGCGAGATCACCCTGCCCACCGGCATCGACCAGCACGGCATGGAGCGGACGGCGGTGTGCTGCCTGTCCTCGCTGAACTGCGAGACCTGGTTCGAGTGGAAGGATCATCCGCGGTTCATCCCGGATGTCATGCGCTTCCTGGACAACGTGCTGCAGTCCTTCATCGACACCGCGCCCGATTCGATGGCCCGCGCGCGCTATTCCGCGATGCGGGAGCGGTCGGTCGGCCTGGGCGTGATGGGCTTCCACTCCTTCCTGCAGGCCCTGAACGTGCCCTTCGAGAGCGCCATCGCGAAGGTCTGGAACAAGCGGATGTTCAAGCACATCCGCGGACAGGCGGACCTCGCCAGCCGGATGCTGGCGGAGGAGCGCGGGCCCTGCCCGGATGCCGCGGAATACGGCTTCATGGAGCGGTTTTCCAACAAGATGGCGATCGCGCCGACCGCCTCCATCTCCATCATCTGCGGCGGCGCCTCGCCGGGCATCGAGCCGATCGCGGCGAATGTCTACAACCACAAGACCCTGTCCGGGTCCTACATCGTCCGCAACATCCACCTGAAGAAGGTGCTGGCGAAGCATGGCCGGGACGATGACGACACCTGGACCAGCATCACCGTCACCAAGGGCAGCGTGCAGCACCTCGATTTCCTGACGGACCAGGAACGCGCCACCTTCAAGACGGCGTTCGAGCTGGATCAGCGCTGGGTGATCGAACATGCGGCGGACCGCACGCCCTTCATCTGCCAGTCGCAGTCGGTGAACGTCTTCCTGCCGGCGGACGTCCACAAGCGTGACCTTCACCAGATCCACATGACCGCGTGGAAGAAGGGTCTGAAGTCGCTTTATTATTGCCGCAGCCTGTCCATCCAGCGCGCCGACACCATCTCCGCCAAGGTCGTCGGCCAGTCCGACGTTATGACCCTGCACAAGGACGAGGTCGTCCGGAAGCTGGTCGCGGCCGCGCCACCCTCCGAGAACGCCAATGACTACGAGGAATGCCTCGCGTGCCAGTGAGAAGCCCTCATGCCCCTGATCCCGTCTACGTCGCCGCGCTGAAGGCGGCGCTGGAGCGGGATCTGGACCGGATGCTGGAATGGCGCGGCCCGGTGACGGAAGTCCGTCGCCTGGTGGCGGAGCTCGACCAGCTTGACGCCCAGTTCCAGCCCGCCAGCACCCGCGCCGCCGGCCCGGCGCACGACCAGATGGCCAGTTGAACAACTTTCCGGCGAGACACTTCATGCCCGATGACGCGATGCCCCGCGATGAGCTTCCGATGCGCTTCGACCTGCTGACGGCGAACCCGGTCTACAAGCCGTTCCGCTACCCCTGGGCCTATGAGGCCTGGCTGCAGCAGCAGCGCATCCACTGGCTGCCGGAGGAAGTGCCGCTGGCGGATGACGTGAAGGACTGGCAGAAGTCGCTGACGCCGGGCGAGAAGAACCTGCTGACGCAGATCTTCCGATTCTTCACCCAGGCCGATGTCGAAGTGAACAACTGCTACATGAAGCAGTATTCGCAGGTGTTCAAGCCGACCGAAGTGCTGATGATGATGTCGGCCTTCTCGAACACCGAGACGATCCACATCGCCGCCTACTCCCATCTTCTCGACACCATCGGGATGCCGGAGACCGAATACACGGCCTTCCTCAAATACAAGGAGATGAAGGACAAGTACGACTACATGCAGAACTTCTCGGTCGACAACAAGACCGAGATCGCGAAGACGCTTGCCGCCTTCGGTGCCTTCACCGAGGGGCTTCAGCTTTTCGCCTCCTTCGCCATCCTCATGAACTTCCCCCGCTTCAACAAGATGAAGGGGATGGGGCAGATCGTCTCGTGGTCCGTTCGCGACGAGACCCTGCATTGTCTCTCGGTCATCCGCCTGTTCCGCACCTTCGTGCAGGAGAACCCGGAGATCTGGACCGAGGAGCTGAAGCGCGACCTTTACATGATTTGCTCGACCATCGTGGAGCATGAGGACGCCTTCATCGACCTGGCCTTCGAGCTGGGCGGCGTGGAGGGCCTCGATGCGGCGCAGACCAAGCAGTACATCCGCTACATCGCGGATCGCCGCCTGCAGCAGCTCGGCCTCGAATGCCTCTACAACATCGAGAAGAATCCGTTGCCCTGGCTGGACGAGATGCTGAACGCCATTGAGCACACGAACTTCTTCGAGAACCGGGCCACCGAATATTCCCGCGCCAGCACCGCTGGATCCTGGGAAGAAGCCTTCGGCGACGCGACCTTCACTTCGGCGCAACCGGAAGGCGAGATCGCGCTTCCCGCGCGGTGATACGCTGCGGCGGCGCGCCGTCCGCCATGGACGTCGCGCCGCGCGCCGCCTATCTCACTCCGCATGCTGATAGCGATTCGCGTCTTTGCCCTGATGCTCATCCTGCTTCTGGGCGGGATCTGGACAGCCGCCTGGCTCGGCCGCGCGCCGGGTGAGGGCGTGGCGGATGCCTTCCTGCGCCGGATCGGCAGCTTCGTCGGGGCCGACATGCCGGCGCCTTCCGCCGGCGGCGTGCAACTGCCGCAGGGCCTGGCGCTGGGCGGGCCGTTCAGCCTGGTGGACCAGACCGGCCGCGCGGTGACGGAGGCGGATTTCGCCGGCCGCACCCTGCTGGTCTATTTCGGCTTCACCTATTGCCCGGATGTCTGCCCGACCGAACTCGGCACCATCGCCGCCGCGATCGACGAGCTGGGTGAGCAGGGGGCGCAGGTGACCCCGGTGCTCATCACCATCGACCCGGAGCGCGATACGCCGGAGGCGCTGGCCGACTACGTCTCCCGCTTCCATCCGCGGATGGTCGGGCTGACCGGCACGGCGGAGCAGATTGCCGCCGCCGCCCGCGCCTACCGGGTCTTCTACGCCAAGGTGGAGCGTCCGGAGATGTCGGCCTATCTGATGGATCACTCCTCCTTCATCTATCTGGTAGGTCCGGATGGGAAGGTGCGAACCCTGTTTCGTCCGGAATCGACACCGGAGGCGATTGCCCAATCCGTTCGGGCACATTTGCGCGGCACCTGAGCTTCTTCTTGGGCGCTTCGTGAAGCGAAGGGTTCCGGGCCGCCTTAACACTGGCTATTGTCCCGTCCATGGCACCGGACCCCGGAGCCGAACTTTGGAGCCGCATTCTGCATGTCCGACGAGGAACGGGATCTGTCCGGCCGCGATGCGGGTCGTGCGCCGTCAAATCCGCCGCGCCACACGAGGCGGCTTTCCGACAAGATCCTGATCGCCTTCCATCACGCCTGCGACCAGGGTGACTTCGAAGTTGCGGAGGAATTGCTTCGGATCCTGGAGATGATGCTCACGCGCCGCCCTGTGGCGCCGGATGTGAACCGCCGCAAGAACATGGAAAGCCTGGTCGCGGCGCATGAGCGCCTGTGGCTGCTGCGCCACCCCGACTCGAACGAGACCTAGAGGGGCAGCGCCGCCCCACCCCGCAGCACGGGTTCCGCCGCCGCATCCGGCCCGTGCAGCACCAGCCCTGGCAGCAGCCGGGCCGGTCCACGCCCGCCGCGCCGGCCGGATAGCAGCACCCGCTTCGCCGCTTCCCCCTGCCGCGGCCAGAGCGGCAGCAAGGCCAGGCTGCCGCAGCCGGCGCCTTGCAGCGCCACCACCCCGTCATCGAACCGCGCCGCCGGCAGCACCATGGTGAGGCTGCCGCGATGCGCCAGCCCATGTGCCAGGAAGCCGGCCCATGCGGCCAGGTCCACCGCTTCGGCATGGGTGGCGCCGGCACGCAGCGCCCCGGGCGGCGGCGTGCCGGCGGGCCAATAGGGCGGGTTGGCACAGGCATGGTGCAGCCGGGGCAGGGTGCGGCGCAGTGCCGGGTCCGCCACATCCCCCTCCAGCACCGTCACCTGGGCGGCCCAGCCATTGCGCGCCGCATTGTCCCGCGCCAGGGCGGCAAGCCCCGCATCGCGCTCCACCGCCAGGATGGTCAGGCCCGGCACCCGCGCCAGCAGGCAGAGGAACACGGCGCCGCTGCCGCAACCGGCCTCCAGCACCGTTTCGCCCGGCTGGGCCGGAATGGCGGCGGCCAGCAGCACGGCGTCATGCCCGGCGCGGAGGCCCTGGCGCGGCTGGTGCAGCCGCACCCTTCCATCCAGCAGCCGGTCCTCGGTGAGGTCAGCGCAGGCCATCCGTCTCCCCCGCCTCGGCCAGCACCCGCCGGGCGTGGGTTTCCTCCTCCTCCGGCACCGCCAGGCGGCGGGGAAAGATGCCGATGCCGCCCTCGATGGCGCTGACATGGCCATCCATCACCAGCGGCGCGCAGCCGGCATCGCGTAGCAGCGCCAGCAGGAAGGACAGGCGGATCGGGTCCGTGGTGGCCAGCAGCACCCGCATCACGCGACCCCCCAGATGGTGAAAAGCGAAGCCTGGCCTTGCCGGATCGTGGTGCGGCAGCACCTGCTCCCCATGCGTTCCGGCCGCCAGCTTGCCCCCCGGGGGGGCGGTGGCTAAGTTGCGCGACCCTTCATCGAGGTCAATACCGCGTGGATCTGCCCGTCGCGCCAAGCGCCCCCGTCGCGCCCAGCGCCGAAGAAGCTCCGGAGGCCCATCGCGGCGAGGATGCCCTCGCCACGCTGATGGCGCTGGTGCAGCGCGACCTGGAAGCCTGCAACCGGCTGATCGTCGAGCGCATGCAGAGCCCGGTGGCGCTGATCCCGCAGCTTGCCGCCCATATCGTGGCGGCAGGCGGCAAGCGGCTCCGCCCGCTGCTGACGCTGGCCGCCGCGAAGCTGGCCGGCTACCGGGACGGCCAGCGCCATGTGGCGCTCGCCGCCTGCGTCGAGTTCATCCACACCGCGACGCTGCTGCATGACGACGTGGTGGATGAAAGCGCGCTGCGCCGTGGCCAGGCCAGCGCCAACGCGCTGTTCGGCAACAAGCCATCCGTCCTGGTCGGAGACTTCCTGTTCGCCCGCGCCTTCCAGGTGATGGTCGAGGACGGCTCGCTGGAGGTGCTGCGCATCCTGGCCGAAGCCTCCGCCACCATCGCCGAGGGCGAGGTGCTGCAGCTCATCACGCAGAACGACACGGCGACGACCGAGGCGCAGTACCTCGCGGTGATCGAGGGCAAGACCGCCGCGCTGTTCGCCGCCGCCACGGAAGTCGGCGCCATCGTCGCGGAATGCGGCGCGGCGCGGCAGGCGGCGCTGCGCGCCTACGGCCACAACCTCGGCATCGCCTTCCAGCTAATCGACGATGCGCTGGACTACAGCGCGGCGCAGGAAGCGCTCGGCAAGACGGTCGGTGACGATTTCCGCGAGGGCAAGATCACGCTGCCCGTGCTGCTCGCCTTCCAGCGCGGCGATTCTGCGGAGCGCGAATTCTGGCGGCGGACGCTGGAGGAACGCGACCAGGCGGAGGACGACCTGCCGCACGCCATCGCCCTGATGCAGAAGCACGCCGCCTTCGCCGATACCGTCGGCCGCGCGCGGCATTACGGCCAGGCGGCGCTGGATGCGCTGGAGATCTTCCAGGATGGCCTGGAACGCCAGGCACTCGCAGGCATCGTCGAGTTCTGCATCAGCCGGGCACGCTGAAAAAGCCCTCTCCCCCGTACGGGGGGAGAGGGCTTTTTCCCAGCCTGTCAGACCACCGTCAGGCTTTCGCGGCGCAGCTGCACCGTCACCGCATCCAGCGCGCGCGCCGTGCGGTCCACCATCTGGTCGATCTCGTCCGTCGTCATGATCAGCGGCGGGGAGAAGGCGATGGTGTCGTTCGCCAGGCCGCGCAGGATCACGCCCTCGGCCTCGCCGGCCTTGGCGAGCCGCGGGCCGACCTTGGCGGAGGCTTCGAAGTTCTTGTGGTTGGCCTTGTCCGCCACCAGCTCGATCGCCCCCACCATGCCGATGCCGCGCACTTCGCCGACCAGCGGATGGCCTTCGAAACGCTCCCGCAGCAGCTTCTGCATGTAGCCGCCGGCGGTCTTCACATGCTCGACGATGTTCAGCTCGTCGTAGATCTTCAGCGTCTCCAGCGCGACGGCGGCGGCGACGGGGTGGCCGGAATAGGTGAAGCCATGGCCCCAGGTGCCGATGGTGGCGGAGCCATCCGCCAGGCCCTGGAAGATCTTGTCGTTGATGATGATGGCCGAGATCGGCAGGAAGGACGCCGACAGCGCCTTGGCGCAGGTGATGATGTCCGGCGTGATGTCGTAGGTCTGGCAGCCCCAGTAGTTGCCGGTCCGGCCGAAGCCGCAGATCACCTCATCAGCCACGAACAGCACGTCGTACTTGCGCAGCACGGCCTGGATCTTCTCGAAGTAGGTCGCGGGCGGCAGCATCACGCCGCCGGCGCCCATCACGGGTTCCGCGAAGAAGGCGGCGACCGTCTCCGGCCCCTCGCGCAGGATCGTCTCCTCCAGCTCGGTGGCCAGGCGGGTGGCGAAATCCTCCTCCGTCTCGCCGGGCTTGGCGCCGTGGTAGTGGTGCGGCGTCGAGACATGGATGAAGCGGTCGGAGACCGGCAGGTCGAACATCTTGTGGTTGGCCGGCAGGCCGGTCAGCGACCCGCTGGCGATGGTGATGCCGTGATAGGCCTTCAGCCGGCTGATGACCTTCTTCTTCTCCGGCCGACCGATGGCGTTGTTGTAGTACCAGACCATCTTGATGGCCGTGTCGTTCGCCTCGGAGCCGCTATTGGCATAGAACACCTTGCTCATCGGGCAGGGCGCGCGCTCGATCAGCATCTCCGACAGGTCGATCAGCGGCTCATGCGATTTGGCGCCGAAGGCGTGGTAGAAGGGCAGCTTCAGCATCTGCTTGTGCGCCGCATCGGCCAGTCGCTTGCTGTCGAAGCCGAGCGCGGCGCACCACAGGCCGGCCACCGCCTCGATATATTCCTTGCCCTGGTCGTCCCAGACCCGGACGCCCTCGCCACGCGCGATCACCAGCGGGCCGTTCACCGCATGGGCGCGGTGGTCCGTGTAGGGGTGGAGCACATTCGCGATGTCGCGGGCGGCGTTCGAGTTGCGGGCCGCATTGGCGGGGGGCGTCATGGCGCTCGGTATTCCTTGAGCAGGATGTGGTCGTCGGGGCCGAAGCCTAGACCCTTTTCGGCGGAGTGGAAGCGGCAGGATGGGCATGGCCCGGGCCTTGCGCCATTGAAGGTTGCCGCAAGCGCCGGTGGGCGGCAGATTGCCCTTATTGGGGACTTCGACACATGACCGAGATCAAGCCGCATTCTGCCCATTGGGGCGCCTTCGAGGCCGTGGTGGAGGCGGGCCGGCTGGTCGAGGCGCGACCCTTCAGGCGGGACCCGTTCCCGGGCTCGCTGCTCGCCTCGATGCCCGATGCCGTGCATGGCGCCGCGCGCATCGACCGGCCCTATATCCGGGCCGGCTGGCTGCGCGGCGAACGGCGTGGCGCGTCCCGCGGTGGCGACAATTTCGTGCCGGTGAGCTGGGACGAGGCGATCCGCCGCGTGGCCGAGGAAGCCGCCCGGGTCCGCGCGGAACATGGCGCGCCGTCCATCCTCGGCGGGTCTTATGGCTGGTCCTCGGCCGGGCGCTACCACCATGCGCGGACGCAGCTGCACCGCTACCTCGGCATGGCCGGGGGCTTCACCAGCCAGGTGACGAACTATTCCTACGGCGCCGGCATGACGCTGATGCCGCATATCCTCGGCACCAACGAGGTGATCCAGGGCCGCGTCACCGATTGGGGCAGCATCGCGCGCAACACGAAGCTGATGCTGTGCCTGGGCGGGCTGCCGCGGAAGAACGGGCTGGTGACGGCGGGCGGCGGCGGCGCACATGAATACCTGCCGCTGATGCGCCAGGCGGCCGAGGCCGGCGTGCGCTTCGTCAACATCTCCCCCTTCCGTGGCGATACGGAGGACTTCCTCAATGCCGAATGGGTGCCGATCCGGCCGAACACCGATGCGGCGCTGATCTTCGCCATGGCGCATGTGGTGCTGGAGGCCGGGCTGCAGGACAGCGCCTTCCTCGACCGCTGCACGGTGGGCTTCGACCGCTTCCGCGACTACGTCCTTGGCGCCACCGATGGCACGCCGAAGACGCCCGAATGGGCGTCCGCCATCACCGAGGTTCCGGTCGAGACCATCCGCCGCCTGGCGCTGGAGGCCGCGGGCGCGCCCACCATGTGCACCGCCACCTGGTCCATCCAGCGCGCCGAGCATGGCGAGCAGCCCTGGTGGGCGCTGGTCGCCTTCGCCGCCATGCTGGGCGGCATCGGCAAGCCGGGGCGGGGGATCGCCTTCGGCTATGGCAGCATCAATGGCATGGGCACGCCGCGCGTGGACCTGCCCAGCGTCTCCGGCCCCTCCGTCCGCAACCCCTGCGGCGCCTATATCCCCGTGGCGCGGGTGACGGAGCTGCTGGAACGGCCGGGTGAGATCCTGCAATACAACGGCCGCGACCTGCTGCTGCCCGATATCCGGATGATCTGGTGGGCCGGCGGCAATCCCTTCCACCACCACCAGGACCTCGGAAGGCTGCTGCGCGGCTGGAACCGGGCGGATACGGTGGTGGTGCAGGAACCCTGGTGGACCGCCGTCGCGCGGCACGCCGATATCGTGCTGCCGGCGACGACGACGCTGGAGCGCAACGACATCGGCAGTTCCTCCCGCGACCGCTTCGTCACCGCCATGCACCAGGCGATCGCGCCGGTCGGGCTGGCGCGCAACGATGTGGACATCCTGGCCGACCTGGCGGACGCCGCTGGCTTCCGCGCAGCCTTCACCGAACAGCGGGACGAAAGCGCCTGGCTGCAGCACATGTATGGCCGCTGGCGCCAGGCCTGCGCCCGGCAGGGAGTGGAGGTGCCGGATTTCGAGACCTTCTGGGCCGCCGGCCATGTCGAGATCCCGCCGCCGGAGCAGGACTACGTCCAGTTCGCCGATTTCGCCGCGGATCCGGAGGCGAACCCGCTGGATACCCCCACCGGCAAGGTCGAGATCTTCTCCGAGACCATCGCCGGCTTCGGCTATGCCGAAACGCCGGGCCATGCCGTGTGGCATGAGCCGACCGAGTATCTCGGCAGCCCCATGGCGCAGAAATACCCGCTGCACATGCTGTCCTTCCAGCCCTCCACCCGGCTGCACGGGCAGCTCGACAGTGGGCGGGTCGCGGCGGCGGACAAGATCCAGGGGCGGGAGAAGCTGCGCATGAACCCTGCCGATGCGGCGGCGCGCGGCCTCACGGATGGCCAGGTGATCCGCGTGTTCAACGATCGCGGCGCGGTGGCGGCGGGGCTGGTAGTGACGCCGGATATCCGCCCCGGCGTGGTGGCGATGGCCACCGGCGCCTGGTGGAACCCTGCGCGCCCCGGCGCCACGGACAGCGCCTGCGTCCATGGCAATCCGAATGTCCTGACCCAGGATATCGGCACGTCCCGCCTTGGCCAGGGCTCGGCCGCGCAATCCTGCCTGGTGCAGATCGAGGCCTGGCAGGGCGAACTGCCGCCCGTGACGGTGCACACCCCGCCGCCTGGCGCCTGCGCCGTTCCGTAACCGGCTGCGAAAAAGCCCTCTCCCCCCGCAGGGGGGAGAGGGTTGGGTGTGGGGGGGTGCGAAGGACACCCGTTGTCCAGGTGCCTCCGCCTTGGTGGCGGCTTCAGGTGCCGATGATGCCGCCGTCGTTCTTCGTGATCACCAGCGTGGCCGAAAGCGGCACGCCGCTGCCATTCGGGAAGCTGGTATTGGGCTTGCCCGCCGCCCAATCCGCGGGGCTGGTGGTGGCGCCCGGATGCTGGACGTTCACGAACATCGTGCGCCGGTCCGGCGTGGTGACCACGCCGGTGATCTCCTGGCCGTTCGGGCCGGTCAGGAAGCGCCGCATCTCGCCGGTGATCGGGTTGGCGCAGAGCATCTGGTTGTTGCCGAAGGGGGCGAGGTCGCCCTTGAGCTGTTCGCTCTCGCCGATATCGGTCTGGATCCACAGGCGGCTATCCGCGTCGAACCACAGGCCATCCGGGCAGGCCAGCATGTTGTCGGCGTTCACCGAGGCATTGCCGGCGATGCGGCTGCTGTCCTCGGGGCCGGCGATCAGGAACAGGTCCCAGGCGAAGCGGGTGGCGGCGTGGTCGTCATTCGCCTCGCGCCAGCGGATGATCTGGCCGAACTGGTTGCGGGCGCGCGGGTTGGCCGGGTCCACCTGCGCCTCGGTGCGGCGGGTGTTGTTGGTCAGGGTGAAGTACACCCGCCCGTCGCGCGGATCGACGGCGCCCCATTCCGGCCGGTCCATCTTGGTGGCGCCGACCGCATCGGCGGCCAGGCGGGTGTTCACCAGAACCTCCCCCTGGTCGGCGAAGCCATTGGCCGCGGTCAGCGGGCCCTGGCCATGCACCAGCGGCAGCCACTCGCCGCTGCCATCCGCGTTGAACTTCGCGGCGTACAGCGTGCCCTCATCCAGCAGCGCGCCGTTGGCCGTGGCACGGTTGAAGGGGCGGGCGGAGACGAATTTGTAGATGTATTCGAAGCGCGAATCGTCGCCCGAATAGGCGACCACCGGCTGGCCCTCGCGGGCCGGGGCGAAGACGATGCCCTCATGCGCGAAGCGGCCGAGCGCGGTGCGCTTCGCCGGCATGGCGCCCGGGTTGAAGGGATCGATCTCGACGATCCAGCCGAAGGCATTCACCTCGTTGCGGTAGTCCTGCGTGGCATCGGCGCCGGTCGAGGAGACGTTGAAGCGGATGAACTCATCCGCGCCATTCGCCGCCTGGTCCCAGTTGTAGCGGCCCTGGCCGGTCGGCACGCCGTAGCGGGCCTGTTCGCGCGGCAGGTTCGGCTTCTGGTCCTGCTGGTCGAGGTTGCGGAAGTAGCCCGCCCAGTTCTCCTCGCAGGTCAGGTAGGTGTTCCAGGGCGTGTAGCCATGCGCGCAGTTGTTGAGTGTGCCGCGCACGCGGGTGCCGTCCGGGCTGTACTTGGTGCGGACCAGCGCATGGCCGCGCACAGGGCCGGCGATCTCCGTCGGCGTGGCGGCGGTGATGCGGCGGCTGCGCGGGTCGGCCACCACCGCCCATTTGCCATCCGCCTGGCGGGCGACGCGCACGATGGAGACGCCATGGGCGTTGATCTCCTTCTGCACCTCCTCCGCCTCACGACGGTCATCCGTCACCGGCATGCGGCCGCTGCCGATGGACATGCCTTTCGCGCGGGCATGCATCGTGCGCGGCTCGATGTATTCGTGGTTCAGCACGAGCAGGCCATCGGTGCTGCTGCCCTGCTCTGGGTGGCGGCCCTCGATCGGGAAGAAGTGCATGCCGTCATGGTGCGCGCCGATCGCCATGCCCTGTTCGGCGGCGGTCATCTCGGCGGGGGTCTTGCCGGCGGGCTGGCCGCTCAGCGGCGTGCCCTGCGGGATCATCACCTGGACCGAATAGCCCTCCGGCACCACCACGGTGTCGTTGGCGCTGATCGGCACGGGCTTGAAGCCGATGACCGGACCCTGGCTCGCGGCCTGGGCGCCACCCTGGCTGCTACCTTGGGCAGCAGCCGGGCGGCCGGCGCCGATGAAGCCGCTGATGGCGGCACCGAGGCCACCCACCAGCATGCCACGACGGCCCAGCCGGGCCTCGGCGATGTCGGTGAAGCGCGGGTTGGCGGAGGTGTTGGAGGGCACCTCGTCACCCGCCTCGAGATCATAGTCCACGTGGCGGAGATCGTCCGGCATGTTGCTGTCCTGGCGAGTTGCTTGGTGACCAAGCTTAGACTCGCCAAGGCAACAGGCATTCGTCAGTTGAATGACGGATCGATGACGCCGGACGCCACCGAGGAAACGCCTTTTACTGCACCGTAATTCCCTTCTCCCGCACCACGGCGCTCCACCGCGCCAGGTCGCTTTCCATCACCGCCGCCAGCGCCGCGCCATCGCCCGCCACCGGCGTCGCGCCCTGCTGCACGAAACGATCCCGCACCTCGGGGTTGGCGAGCACCTTGTTCACCTCGCCGCGGATCTGCGCGACCAGCACCGGGTCCATTCCGCGCGGGCCGAGCAGCCCGTACCAGAAGGAATAGGTGAAGTCGTAGCCGAGCTCCTTCGCCGTCGGCACATCCGGCAAGGCGGGAATCCGCCCACCCGTGGTGCCGATGGCGATCGCCCGCGCCCTGCCGTCCCGCACCGCGCCCAGCACGGTGGGCGGCGCCGCGATCAGCAGGCCGACACGCCCGGCCATCAGGTCGAGGAAGGCCGGACCCATGCCGCGATAGGGCACATGGGTCAGCCGGATGTTCGTGATGTCCTGCAGGTATTCCGTATAGAGATGCGGCGAGGAGCCGGAGCCCATGGAGCCGTAGAAATTCGCATCCGCCGGCTGGCCGCGCGCCGCCTCGATATAGTCGCGCAGCGTGCGGGCGGGGGCATTGCCGGGCACCACGAAGACGGTCGGGTAGTCCACCATCAGCGAGATCGGCGTGAAGTCCGTCCGCACGTCGAAGCCGAGATTCGGATACAGCGGCGGCGCGGTGGCCAGCGAATTGTCGGTCAGCAGCAGCGTCGTGCCGTCATTGGCCGAGCGCACCACATTGGTCCAGCCGATGATGCCGCCGCCGCCGGAGCGGTTGTCCACCACGAAATTCCCGCCGGTCTGCTCGCCCAGCCTTTGCGCCAGCAGCCGCGCGACGAAGTCGCTGGTGCCGCCGGGCGGGTAGGTGATGAGGATGCGGACCTGCCGGTTGCCCGGCCAGGCGGCCGGTTGGGCGAAGGCGGGTGCGGCGGCCAGCAGCGCGGCTGCGGCACCCAACAGGAATCGGCGGAGCATGGCGTTTCTCTCCTTCATTGGCTTGGCCGGCACAGGCTCGGCCGGTTTCGGCCTTGGTTTTGGTAGGGGCTTCGGGCGGCGGATGGTGCAGAGCCAGCACATCAGGGGCGCAGCCTTTCGGTGGCCAGGCGCGCGCCATCGGCCATGCTGCGGAGCTTCGCCCAGACGACGTCGGAGGAAACCCGGCCGCGGCCGGCGGCGGTATCGAAGCCGCAATCGGTGCCGGCGAGCAGGCGCTTCGGGTCGCCGAGGCTCTCCGCGATCCGCTGCAGCCGTTCGGCCACCACCTCCGGGTGCTCGACAAAATTGGTCAGCGTGTCGATCACGCCGGCGACCAGGATCTGGTCCTCCGCCAAGGGGTGCTTGCGGAACAGCCGGTGCTCATGCGCGTGGCGCGGATTGGCGAAGGGCAGCACGAAGCCGCCCACCCGGGCCTGCAGGATGGTGGGCAGGATATCGGCCAGCGGCACGTCGGCATCATGCGGGCCCTCGTAATTGCCCCAGCAGACATGCAGGCGGATGCGGTCTTTCGGCAGATCCTCGATCGCGCGGTTGATGGCGGTGACCACGCGCTCGCAGAAGCCGATGAAATCCGACAGCGGCCGGTCCTGGTAGGAGGCGTGGCGTTCCAGCGCGAGGTCCGGGCAATCCAGCTGCAGCAGGAAGCCGGCGTCGAGGATCGCCCGGTATTCCTGGCGCAGCGCCGTGGCCAGCGCCGCCAGATAGGCTTCCTCGGTATCGTAGTGCTGGTTCTGCACCACGGCGGCGACGATGCCGGGGGAGGGGGCGGCGAGGAAGGCCTCCCGATACTGTCCCTTGGCGGGCGCCAAAGCGCGAGCGAATTCGGCACATTCGGCGCCCATCGCCGCGTCGCCGATGTAGCGCACATCATCCACCGCGGCGGGCAGGTTCGCCGTCATGCTCGCCGTCTCCTTGCCCGCATTGGCGGCCTGGAGGTCGGCCTTGAATTCCGGATAGGCGTCGATGTCCTGCCAGCCGCCGCGCAGGCTTTCGCCGCCCAGCCCGGTTAGCCGGTCGCGCAGATACAGCACGAAGGATTCGCGGCCCTGCTCGCCATTGTTGGGGATGTCGATGCCGGCGGCGATCTGCTTCGGCACGATGGCGGCCACCGCCGCCTGCGCCGCGGCCTCCAGCTCCGCCGCATCCACCTGCTCGCCGCGGGCACGGCGGGCGTGCAGGCGGGTGAGGGCGCGCGGGCGCGGCAGGCTGCCGGTATGGGTGGTCAGGATACGGTCCGCACCGATGGCCATGGCTTTTCCCTCGATTTGCGAAAACCTTACCGCCGCAGCCCGTCCGCCACCAGCGTGCAGCCTGCCACCGCGGCAAGGATGGCAAGCCCCGGCCAGACCGCGACCCAGGGCGCGCTGAACACCAGATCCTGCGCATTCGCCAGCATATTGCCCCAGCTCGCCGCCGGGGGCGCGATGCCGAGGCCCAGGAAGCTCAGCGTGCTTTCGGCCAGGATGGCGCCCGCCACGGTCAGCGCGGCGGCGATGGCAATCGGCCCGGCGATATTGGGCAGCACGTGGCGGGCGAGCACGCGGCCCTCCCCGGCGCCGAGCGCGCGGGCCGCCCGCACATAATCCCGCGCGAGCACGGAGAGTGCCGCCGCGCGCGCCAGCCGCGCCACGCCGACCCAGCCGAAGACGGACAGGATGGCGACGATCCGGACAATGTCGGAGGCGGCTTCCCCGCGCGGCAGGCCGATCCGCCCGGTATCGGCGGCCGCCAGCACCACCAGCACCGGCAGGGCCGGCAGCGCGAGCAGCCCATCCGCCAGCCGCATCAGCACCGCATCCACAACGCCACCGCGCCAGGCCGCCAGCAGCCCGATGCTGGTGCCGAGCAGGGTCGCCGCGAGCGCCGTCGCCACGCCCACGGCCAGCGAAACCCGCGCGCCTTCCAGCAGCCGCAGCAGCACGTCGCGCCCGAGATCATCCGTGCCGAGCGGATTGGTGGCGGAGGCGGGGGCGAAGCGGTTGAACAGGTCCGGCGCGAAGGGATCGAGCCCGAGCCAGCCCGCCACCCATGGCGCGGCCAGCCCGCCCGCCGCCAGAAGGCCGAGCAGGAGAATGCCCAGTCGGAGCCTCATGGGCGCTCCCTCCCCCGCTTGCGGGGGGTTGCGGCACTGCCGCGACGCCTAAGGCTGGTCGGGGTGGGGGGGGCGCGACGAATCGGTACGCGCGCGCCGACCCCCCACCCCGACCCTCCCCCCTTTGAGGGGGGAGGGAGCAGCGCGACGCCCCTCATGCCAGGCGCGGGTCCAGCGCCCTTTGCCCGAGATCCGCCGCCAGCGTCGCCAGCATGGTCACCAGCGCCACCAGCAGCAGCGCCACCAGTGCCAGGTTCGTGTCGTTGCCCATCACAGCATCGTAGATCAGCTTGCCCATGCCCGGCCGCGCGAACAGCGTCTCCGTGATCAGCGCGCCGCCCACCAGGCTGCCGGCATCCAGCGCCGCCACCTGCAGCACCGGGACGGCGGCATTCGGCGCGGCGTGGCGCAGCAGCAGGCGCATCTCGCCGACGCCACGGGCGCGGGCGGCGGTGATCCATGGCGCGCGCAGCACCTGCGTCAGCTCCGCCGCGCTGTGCCGCGCATAGGCCGCGAGGTTCGCCATCGCCAGCGTCGCCACCGGCAGCACCAGGAAGCGCAGCGCCTCCCACCCGCCTGCTTCCGCCGACCCACCGGCCGGCAGCCAGCCCAGCGTCACGGCGAAGACGATGATCAGCAGGATGCCGAGCCAGAAGCTGGGCGCCGACTGTCCCAGAATCGCGATGGCATCGGCAAAGGGCGCCAAACGCGGCCGCATCGCAGCCAGCGCGCCGAGCGAAAGCCCGATCAGCGCCGAGACCGCCACCGCCGCCCCCAGCAGCACCAGAGTGGAGCCCAGCGCCGGCCCGATGATCTGCGCCACCGGCTGCGCAAACAGCCGCGAATAACCGAACTCACCCCGCAGCAGCGCGGCGGCCCAAGCCAGGTAGCGCGTGAGAAGCGGCTGATCCAAGCCGTGCAGCGCGCGCAGCCGCGCCGCATCCTCCGCCGTCAGCCGCGGGTCGCCGGCGATCGCCAGGTCGATCGGGTCGCCCGGCATCAGGCCGATCAGCAGGAACATCGCCAGCGACAGCAGCGCCAGCGTCACCGCGATCTGCAGCAGGCGGCCCGCCAGCAGGCGAATCATGCCTCGGCCTGGTGGCAGACGGCCTCGATGCGGTTGCCGGCGGGGTCGCGCAGGAAGGCGGCGTAGTAGTCTGGGTGGTAGTGCGGCCGCAGCCCTGGCGCGCCGTCATCCTGCCCGCCCGCGGCCAGCCCGGCCGCATGGAAGGCGCGCACCGCGGCGCGGTCGGGCGCGCGAAAAGCCCAGTGGCAGCCGGGGCCTGCGGGGGCGGTGCCGGCGCGGATGGTCAGGTAGCCGGCCGCATCGCGCGCGCCGTAGCCGATCGCGCTGTCTTCCCGCCAGACGCAGGGCACTCCCAGCGCCTGCATCACCGCATCATAGAAGGGCGCGGCGCGGTCCAGCGCCCCGATGGCGATGGAGACGTGGTCCAGCATCAGCGCGCCACCCGCCACTGCTCCACCCAGTTCGAGGACGCGTTGAGGTGCCCGGTCGGCCGCACCCCCTCCAGCCACAGCGGCCAGACATGCGCGTCGGATCGGAACCAGAGCGGGATCGCCGGCAGCTCCTCCGCATAGATCGCCTGCAGCCGGTGCCACAGCGCGCGGCGGCGCTCGCGGTCCAGCTCGATGGGCAGGGCCTCCAGCAGCGCATCCATCTCCGTATTGCGGAAGCCGGTGTAGTTCTGGCCGGACCAGTTGCGCTCGGCAGTGGGGATCTCGGCGGAATGCAGCGTGGTGCGCGGCACATTCTCCGGGCTGCTGATCCAGGCGAACAGCGCCGCGCCGGTGAAGCGGCGGCGGGAGACGGTCTCGCCGAAGAAGACACGCGGCGGCTCGTTGCGGATGCGCGCCTCGATGCCGGCCTGGCGCCACATGCCCTGGATCACCTGCTGCACCTGCTCGCGGGACCGGTTGCCGGCGGTGGTCATCAGCTCCAGCGTCAGGCGATCGCCCGCGGCGTTGCGGCGGATGCCGTCCGGGCCGGGGGTCCAGCCGGCCTCCGCCAGCAGGGCTGCCGCGCGGGCCGGGTCGAAGGGCCATTGGCGGACGGCATCGTCATGCATGCCGTCCAGCGGGTTGACGGTGGTATGGGCGACGGGCTGGCGGTTCTCATAGAGGCGCGCGACGATCTGGGCGCGGTCGGTGGCCAGGATCAGCGCCTGGCGCACGCGGCGGTCGGCCAGCACCGGGTTGTCCAGCATCAGGTCCAGATGCTCGTAGATCAGGCCCGGCTTGTATTCGAAGCGGAAGCGGCCGCGCGCGCGACGCTCCAGCGCCGAGACCTGTTCCAGCGGCAGGCCCAGCTCCCCCGCCACCATGTCGAGCTGCCCGGCCAGCAGCTGTGCCTCCAGCGCCGCAGTGTTCTCGATGGTGCGGATCTGGATGCGCCGGAAGGCGGGGGTGGGGCCCGACCAATGCGCGTTGCGCTCCAGCGTCACGCCGGTGCCGGGGGTGGTGGCGGTGACGCGGTACGGGCCGTTCCAGAGGGCGGGGTTGGTGGGCTCCGTCTCATAGGCGCTGCGGGTGCGGTAGCTGCGGGGCTCGGCTTCCCAGCGGGCGCGCTCGACATGAGCAGGCAGCGGCACCCAGTCGCCGGAGGCGCCGTATTCGAAGGTCACCTGGTCGAAGCGCAGCGTGATGCGGCGTGGCCCCTCGACGATCGCCTCATAGGCGCGGCGGTAGAATTCGCTGCCGCCGAAGCCGGTGGAGAAGTCCCGCCCGGCCTGCCAGGCGAATAGCAGGTCTTCCGCCGTGACGGGCGTTCCATCGCCCCAGGCCCAGCCCTCGCGCAGCTCCCAGGTGACCCGGATGCCGGCTTTGCCGTCCGGCGTCTGTTCCAGAACGGCCAGCCCGTTCTCCAGCGTCGGCACGGTGACGCAGCCGAGGCAGGTCAGGTTCCAATCCGCGTCCCGCGCCGTCAGCGGGCGGCGGGTGAAGCCGGCGATGTAGGATTTCGCCGCCATGGATTCGATGTTGGGGTGGAAGGTCGCAGGATATTGCGTGATGCCGATGGTCAGGCTTTCGCGCACCGGCTGCGCCAGGGCAGGGGCGGCGAGGGCGAGGAGAGCGAGGGTCAGCCAGCGGACGGCCATTGGCGGGCTCCATGCCAGACGGCGGGAATCGCGATGCGGTCGAGGTGGGCACGGTAGATCAGACTGTAGGGCGTTGGCGGCAGCGCCATGATGCGGCGCGTTCCGACATGCGAACGACCGGCCTGGGGAAAACGCGCGAGAAGCTCCGCCCTGCGCATCGGGGCTGCGACCAGCGCATCGGCCGCAGCAGGATTGTCCAGCGCAATGATTTCACGCGCCTCCCTCAGGTGGCGCAGGGCCACTGGCATCCAGATAAGCCTCACGAAGCCGGCTTCACCGGCCGGCGTGGCGGGCTCGGATGCCTGCGGCCCAGGCGTGCATCTCCTGCATCACCTCGTCATGCGGCACGCCGAGGCCGGCTTCCAGTTCCACCTCGGCCTGCGCCAACTCTGCCTCGAGTGCTGCCTGATCGGCGACCCGGTCGCGTATGGCGGCGGCGGCCAGCGTTTCCGGCGTGGATTGCAGCGCCCTGGCAGCCGCCTGGAGCGCCGCCGCCACCTCCTCCGGCAAATCCACGCTGATCCGCACCATCTGCTCGCCGCCTCCGTCCTACTCGCTGCCGTCCTTCGGCTTCGCCTCGGCCAGCGACCCGATGCCGCCATGCGCGCCGGACCAGCTCACCGGATCCTCCAGGAACTTGCGCACTTCCTTCAGCGCGGCTTCCGAGAAGTAGGGGCGTTCGCGGCAGACTTCCAGCACGTCCCACCAGGTGCAGAGGTGGTGCAGGTTCAGGCCCATGGCCTTCATCTGCTCGAAGCTGCCGGGGAAGACGCCGTAGTAGAAGACCACGAAGGTGTGGTCGCAGATGGTGCCGGCCTCGCGCAGCGCATTGGCGAAGCGGATCTTGCTGGCGCCGTCGGTGGTCAGGTCCTCCACCAGCAGGGTGCGCTGGCCGACCGGCACCTCGCCCTCGATCTGCGCATTGCGGCCGAAACCCTTGGGCTTCTTCCGCACATAGGCCATTGGCGCCATCATGCGGTCGGCGATCCAGGCGCCGAAGGGGATGCCGGCGGTTTCGCCGCCCACCACCACGTCGATGCTCTCATAGCCGATATGCCGGCCGATCTTCTGCACCGCCAGGTCGCAGATGCGGTTGCGGGCGCGGGGGAAGGAGATGATCTTGCGGCAGTCGATATAGACCGGGCTCTTCCAGCCCGAGGTGAAGGTATAGGGCTCCTCCGGCCGGAAATTCACCGCCTTGATCTCCAGCAGGATCCGCGCGGTGGTGAGAGCGGCGTCGCGGTCCCAGTCGGAGGCGTGCGGGATGGCCATTGTTTCAGAGTCCTCTGCGCGGGCGATCGCCCGTTGGTAGCCCTGCGGCGCGGCGGCGTCCATGCGGGCTGAGGAAGCGCCCGTCTGGGTGCTGGCGGATCCGCGCGCCGGTACGGCGGCGCAGGCACTGGGCATCGCGGAACGGCTGCCGGTCGCGCATCGGGTTGTGCCCCTGGAATGGGGGGCATGGGCGCGGCTGCCGCTGCCCCTTCCCACGCTGGCCGGGCTTACCCCGGCGACGCGTGCCGCTTTCCAGCCGCCCTGGCCGCGCCTGGTGATCTCCGCCGGGCGGCGGGCGGGGCCGGTGGCGCGCTGGCTGGGCGCGCGCGGCGCCCGCACCGTGAACTGCATGCGCGCCTTCGGCCGCTTCGATCTTTCGATCATTGGCCGCCACGACCGGCCGCGCGCGGCGCCCGATGTGCTGCCGATCCTCGGCGCGGCACATCGGGTGACGGCGGCGAAGCTGGCCGCCTCGCGCACCGAATGGGCGACGCTGGCGGCGCTGCCCGGGCCGCGTGTGGCGCTGCTGCTCGGCGGGCCGGTGCGGGGGGAGGGGCTGGCACCCGGGCTTGCCGCTGCGCTGGGCGCGCAGGTGGCGGGCTTCGCCGGCAGCGTCATGGCCAGCGCCAGCCGCCGCACCGGGGCCGCCGCGACGGATGCGCTGGCCCAGTCACTCACCGCCGTGCCGCACCACCTGCACCGCTGGGGTGGAGATGGCGAAAATCCCTATCTCGGCTTCCTGGCCTGGGCCGATCTGGTGGTGGTCAGTGGCGACAGCGTCTCCATGCTGTCGGAGGCGCTGATGACGGCGGCCCCGGTCTTCGTCGCCTCGCTTGGCGATGAGGGGCCGCGCCACCGGGCGCTGCACGAAAGCCTCTACGCCGCCGGCCAGGCCCGGCCGCTGGCCCAGGCGCCGGCCCCCTTCAATCGTCCTGCGCTGGACGAGGTGGGCCGGGTGGCCGCGGAAATCCTGGCACGCGGCTGGCTATGACGCGAAACCGCCGGCGCCTTGGCGACGAAGCCCTGGCCATGAGCAGCACCACCCTCCGCGCCCCGAACCCGATTCCCTGGCCCTGGCTCGACCGCGCCCGGCGCTTCTGCTGGCTCCGCACCTCTGTGCTGGTCGCGGCCCTGTCCCCCGGCCTGGTGCTGCTGGCGCTGCTGGCCGCCGGCGAGTTGGGCGCCGAGCCCTGGAAGGCGGCGACGCGGGAGGCCGGGACCCATGCCATGCGGCTGCTGCTGGTCAGCCTGGCGGTGACGCCGCTGCGCTACATGGCCGATTGGCCGAAGGCGGTGACGCTGCGGCGGATGCTGGGGCTTGTGGCGCTGGGCTACGCGCTGCTGCACCTGGTGCTCTACACCGGCCACATGGCCTGGAACCTGGCCGAGGTGGCCAGCGAGATTGTGCTGCGCTTCTACCTGACGCTCGGCTTTGGCGTGCTGCTGGGGCTGGCGGTGCTGGGCTGGACCTCCACCGATGGCTGGCAGCGGCGGCTCGGGCGGCGCTGGAAGCGGCTTCACAAGGGCGTCTATGTCCTGGCGGCACTCGGGATCTTCCACGCTTTTCTCCAGGCCAAGTCGCGCGCCGATTCGGCGGTGGTGCTGGCCGGGATCTTCCTGTGGCTGATGGGCTGGCGGCTGCTGCCGGGCTGGGCGCGGGCGCTTGGGCTGGCGCTGGCGGGCCTGGCGGTGGTGGCGGCGCTCGGCGCGGCGGGGCTGGAATGGGGCTGGTACGCCGCCACCACCAACCTGCCCGCCGCACGCATCCTGGCGGCCAACCTGGACCCCGGCGCGGGGCTGCGACCTGCGCATGGGGTGCTGGCGGCCGGGCTGGTGGTGGCCGCACTCACCGCGCTGCGCCGCCGCTTCGCCTGAGCCGCCCGGCGCGCGCAAGCTTCCCGGCCATGATCGCCAGCGTCATCATGCCCGCGCCAGAGGAGAGCCAATGCTCAACATCCGCAAGCTGCAGATGATCCGCGAGGAACTGCGCTCCGAACTCGGGGCGGAGGCGGAGCGGCCGGTGATCCGCGCCGCCGGCCTGGCGGTGGTCCAGAACCCGTTTGCAGGCCGGTTCGCCGAGGACCTGACGCCGCTGTGGGAGATCGGCGCCCAACTCGCCGAACGGCTGATGCCCGACCTGGTGCGGATGCTGTCCGGACCCGCGGTGTCCTATGGCAAGGGGGCGGTGGTCGGCGTGGCGGGGGAGATGGAGCATGGCGGCGCCTGCATCCATCCGCGCCTCGGCAGGCCGATGCGCGCCGCCATCGGGGGCGGGGCGGCGGTCATCCCCTCCAACGTCAAGGTCGCGGCAGCCGGAACGCCGCTCGACCTGCCGCTGGGGCACAAGGATGATCCCTGGTCCTTTGCGCATTTCGACACGATCACGGTGTTCCTCGCCGATGCGCCGCGGCCGGACGAGATCCTGGTCGCACTGGCCGTGGCCGATGGCGGGCGGCTGCGAAATCGCTGCGGCGCGGGGCCGGCCCGCTAGGATTTCCTCCCCGGGCGCCGCTTGCCGCGCAGCCCCGGCGGCGGCAGTGTCGGCCCGAATTGCCCGGAGGCCCGCCCATGTCACGTAAAACCCACCGAATCGCCGTGCTGCCCGGCGATGGAATCGGCAAGGAAACGGTGCCGGAGGGCCTGCGCGTGCTGGATGCCGCCGCGCGGCGCTTCGGCTTCGACCTGGAACTCAGCCATTACGACTGGTCCTGCGAGACCTATGCCCAGACCGGCAAGATGATGCCGGATGACGGGCTGGACCAGCTGGCGAAGTCGGACAGCGTGTTCCTCGGCGCGGTGGGCTGGCCGGGCGTGCCGGACCATGTCTCGCTCTGGGGCCTGCTGATCCCGATCCGCCGCGGCTTCGACCAGTACATCTCGCTGCGCCCCTGCAAGCTGATGCCCGGCGCCCGCACGCCGCTGGCCGATCGCGGCCCGGCGGATATCGATTTCTACGTGGTGCGCGAGAATACCGAGGGCGAATACTCCTCCACCGGCGGCAAGATGTTCCCGGGCACCGAGCGGGAATTCGTCACCCAGGACAGCGTCTTCACCCGTGTCGGCGTGGACCGCGTGCTGAAATACGCCTTCGAGCTGGCGATGACCCGCCCGCGCCGGAAGCTGACCAGCGCCACCAAGTCCAACGGCATCACCTTCACCATGCCCTATTGGGACGAGCGCTTCGCCGAGATGGCGAAGAACTACCCGGGCGTGACCACGGACCAGTTCCACATCGACATCCTCTGCGCCCATTTCGTGCAGCACCCGGACTGGTTCGACGTGGTGGTGGGCTCCAACCTGTTCGGCGACATCCTGTCGGACCTCGGCCCGGCGGTCGCTGGCTCCATCGGCATCGCGCCGTCGGCCAACATCAACCCGGAGAAGAAATTCCCGAGCATGTTCGAGCCGGTGCATGGCAGCGCACCGGACATCGCGGGCAAGTGGATCTGCAACCCGATCGGCCAGATCTGGTCCGGCGCGATGATGCTGGAGCACCTGGGCGAGAAGGCCGCGGCCGATTGCATCGTCAAGGCGATCGAGACCCTGCTGGCCGAGGGCGGCCCGCGCACCCGCGACATGGGCGGCAATGCCGGCACCGTGGATGTGGGCAAGGCGCTGGCGGAGGCGGTGGCGAGGGGCTGAGGACAGCAAACACCCCCGATTCCGCCCCGAATTGCGGGCGGAGTCGGGGCCTGATCGAAGCCGCGGGCCCGAATGATGCACCGCGTCACTTGAACCGAGTGGCAAACCCGTCGTATAACTCGGATACCAGTTGAGAACCATTCTCAACTACTTCGCATCCCCGCCGAGCGGGAAGACGGGAGTGCTCATGGGTCGCGAATTCAGCTACATCGCCCGACGCTGCGAGCGGGCCGTCGTCACCGCCTATCGCGAATTGCGCGATGGCGGCAACGCGGACATGGCGGCCTTCACCGCCTGCACCACGCTGTACCGCATCCACCACCCCGAATCCTCGGTGACCGAGGCGCGCCGCCTGGTTTCTGAATGGATCGACCATCACGTGGTGCAGGGGATGCAGACCGAGACGGACGGTTGCGATTGCGACTGACTTCAATTGCGAATGACTCGCAATTGAAGTTGCCGCGGCAGCTTCGGCGCGCCGCCTGAAGCGTCAGCCGGCAGCCTGCACAGCCGCCAGCGTTCGCTCCGCCAGCCCGGGCAGGCCGGTCGCAGCCTCCGACGCAGCCCTCGCGTCACCGTCCCGCGCGGCCGTCTCCACCGCCGACAGCATATCCGCCAGCGGCCTTGCGCCCGCCATGCGGGCCGCGCCCTTCAGCCGGTGCGCTGCCGCCGCCGTGCCCGGCAGGTCGCCGCCGGCCAGCGCCGCCGCCACCGCCTCCACATCCCGCTTCACCCCGTCCCGGAAGCTGGCCAGCAGGCCCGCCAGGCGCTTGGGGTCCGCGCCGAACAGGCTGCGCAGCGCCTCCGGGTCGAATAGCGGTGCGATCTCGGCGGGCGGCGGGCCCGGCTGCGCGCCCTGCGGCGCCTGGTTCGGCAGAAAACGCGCCAGGGTGCGCGACAGCAGGTCCAGCGCCAGCGGCTTGGCCAGGAAGGCGTCCATTCCCGCCGCGTAGCAGCGCTCATCCTCGCCCTTCAGCGCATTGGCGGTCACCGCGATCAGTGCCGTGCGCGGCAGGCCGGGGGTGACGGCCTCGTCGCGCCGGATGGCACGCGACATGTCCAGGCCATCCATCACCGGCATGTGCAGGTCCACCAGTACCAGCTTGTGCCGGCGGGTGCGCCACAGCGCCAGGCCCTGGGCGCCATCGGCGGCCATGTCGGCCTCGCAGCCCAGCAGTTCCAGCTGCCGCGCCAGTACTTCCCGGTTCACCGGATGGTCGTCCACCACCAGCAGCCGCGGCGTTTCCGTCCGCGTGGTGGCGTGTTCCAGCACCGGCGCCGGTTCCACCGCCGGCAGCGCATCCGCCGAGGCCACCAGCCCGAGCCGCAGCGTCACGGAGAAGCGGCTGCCGCGCCCGGGCGTGCTCTCCACCGTCACGTCGCCGCCCATCAACTGTGCCAGCCGGCGCACGATGGACAGGCCAAGCCCGGTGCCGCCGAAGCGGCGCGTGGTGGAGGTATCGGCCTGGGCGAAGGGCTGGAACAGGCGGCCGATCTGCTCCTGCGTCATGCCGACTCCGCTGTCCTCCACCATCAGGGACACCAGCGCGGAGGTGCCGCTCAGGCTGGCCGAGGCACGCAGCCGGACGAAGCCGACATCGGTGAACTTGATGGCGTTGCCGACCAGGTTGAACAGGATCTGCCGCACCCGCACCGGATCACCGGAGACCAGATCCGGCGATTGCGGCGTCTCCGGCCCCATCGGGTCGGCGAACAGCAGCAGGCCGCGGCGCTTGGCCTCCACCGTCAGCGTGTCCACCGCGCCTTCCACCAGCCCGCGCAGCGAGAAGGGCAGGGTCTCCAGCTCCATCCGCCCGGCCTCGATCTTCGAGAAATCGAGCAGGTCGTCGATGATCCGCAGCAGAGATCCGGCGCTTTCGCGAATCACCGCCACGCAGCGGTCCTGCGCCGGGCCGGGCGGGGTGCGTTCCAGCACCTCGATCATGCCGAGCACGCCGTTCATCGGCGTGCGGATCTCATGGCTCATCGCCGCCAGGAAGGCGGATTTGGCGCGGTTCGCCCCCTCCGCCGCATCCCGTGCGGCGGCGAGGGCCTGTTCCACGCGCTTGCGCTCGGTGATGTCCATGTAGGTGCGGACCGCGCCGCCATCCTCCATGTTCCGCGCATGCACCTCCACCACGGTGCCGTCGCGGCGGGCGCGTTCGTAGCGTTCCTCACCCAGCGCCTCCCCGGCGATGGCGCGACGGGCTTCCTCCTGCCGGTGCTGCGACCCCTCATAGTCGCCGCGCGCCGCCTGGAAGGCGACCAGGTCGCCGAAGGGCACGCCGGGCCGCGCCAGATGCGGCGGCAGGGCGAGGATTTCCGCCGCGCGGCGGTTCATCACCCGCACCCGGCGATCGGGGCCGACCATCACCAGGCCCTGGCTCATATGCTCGATCGTGGCGGCCAGCGCACCGCCGGTGGCGCGGGCCTCGTCGCGCGCCGCGGCCAGCGCTTCCTCCTGCCGCCGGCGTTCCGTCACATCGGTCAGCGTGCGGACGCTGCGGCCATCCGGCAGGCGGATCGACTCCACCTCCAGCACCGAGCCGTCGCGGCGGCGGCGTTCGAAATGCCCCTCCGGCAGCGGCCCGCCGGCAACCACGGCCTGGGCGCTCTCGGTCGCTTCCGCGGTGCTCTCATACTCGCCACTGCCGAGCTGCCAGGCGGTGATGTGCTCCAGCGGCGTGCCTTCGCGCGTCAGTTCCGGTGGCAGGCGCAGCAATTCCACGGCGCGGCGGTTGATGACCTGCACCTTGCGGTCCGGCGAGAACATCACCAGCCCCTGGCTCATATTCTCGATGGTGGCGGAGAGCGCGGCCTCGGCCGCGCGGGCGCTGTCCCGCGCCTGGCGCAGCTCCGCCTCCCGCGCCTGGAGGCGGGACACGTTCCGGTAGGTGGACAGCACGGAGCCATCCGGCAGTTTCTGCCGCGTGATCTCGACCCAGGCGCCGGAGGGGGCAAGCCGGATGTCGGATTCGCAGGTCGGGTTCAGGATGGCCTGCACCCGCTGCGCCACCGCCGCCTCCAGCGCCGCGCCTTCCGCCGGCGGCGGCCCGTAGTCGCCGCGGCGGAGCATCATGCGCAGGATATCGCGGCCATCGGCGCCTGGATGCGTCAGCTTCTCCGGTATGTCGTAGAAGCCGGCGAGCTGGCGGTTCAGCAGCCGCACGCGCAGGTCCGGGCCCCACAGCACCAGCCCGTCATTCATCCGGCCCAGCACCAGCTCATGCGTCGCACGCGCGGCCTGGAGTTCCTCCTCGCGGCCCTTCAGGGCGGAGATGTCGCGGTAGATCACCAGCGTGCCGCCATCCGGCGTGGCGACGGAGGAAGCCTCGATCCATTCGCCACGGGCGCCGCGCACGAGTTGCGCCGCCGTCCCCGGCTCCCGCGCCAGCACCAGGCGCGATTCGACCAGCGCCTCGAATTCCGCCGGGTCTTCCGGCACCGGGCCGAAATCGCCACGCCGCAGCCGGTGGCGCATCGCCTCCATGGCGGAGGCGCCAGGCGTGCCGAGCTCGGGCGGCATGTCGAACATGCGGATCGCGGCCCGGTTGCCCAGGCGGAAGGTCAGGTCGCGGTCCATCAGCACGACGCCGTCGGTCATGCTGTCGAGGATCAGCTGGTACATGGACCGCGCCGCGGCGAGTTCCTCCTCCCGCTGCTTCAGGCTGGTGATGTCGCGGTACATCAGCACGGCGCCGCCGCGCTCCACCGGCACCGTCTTCACCTCCAGCCACATGCCGGAGGGGGTCTGGCGGATATAGGAGATGCCGCCCGGGCGGTTCAGCAGCGCCGCGCGCTGGGCGACCCGCGCCTCCAGCTCCGCCTCATCCTTGGGCGGAGGGCCGAATTCGCCGCGCCGGTCCTGGTAGCGCATGACGTCGAGCACGTTGCAGCCCTTGATCGCCATATGCGCCGGGAACTCGCCGACGCGCAGCGTCTCGCGGTTCCAGAACTGCAGTCGCATCTCGGCATCCCACATCACCACGCCATCGGTCATGTGGTCGAAGACGGTCTGCAGCACCGTCTGCGCGGCGGACAGCTCCGCCTCCTGCCGCTTGAAGTCGGTGACTTCGGTGGCGGACAGCACGAAGCCGCGCGCCATGCGGCGCAGATGGATGCGGAACCAGGCGCCGCCCTCGGTCAGCCAGTCGCGGCTGCGCTCAGCGGCGCCCGGCCCGGGCAGCCAGGCGGCGGGGCTGGCCGCATCGGCGATATCCGGGTTCAGCTCCGCCGCGCCACCGCCGATGGCGGCGAGCAGGTCGTCCAGCGCCTCCGGCACCGCCGCGCGCATGGCAGCCGGCAGCAGGCGGCGTAGGCCTTCATTGGCGGAGACCAGGCGCCCGTCCGCGGCGAACAGCGCGAAGGGACCGGCGAGATTCGCCAGCGCCTCCGCCTGCAAGGCGGCGAGCTCTGCCGCCGGCAAGTCTGCGGCGGAACGGGCAAGATGGAGCATCACGACATCATGCCGCAGTTGGCGATAAGTTGTGTTTCGCGCGGAACCGAAGTTTGTTTCACAGGTTTCGCGCCAGCCAGACCTTTGACGCAGAGCGCCGGTCTTTGTAACTGATCCGGTCAACGAGGCCTGTCGATGCGAGCAGGTTCAGGGGGATCCATCCATGGCCGGTGGCACAACCAATCTGCTTGTCGTCGAAGATGACCCGTTCCAGCGGGAAACCATCTGCGCCTACCTGGTCAGCCAGGGCTTCGCGGTGGAGTCGGTGGCCGATGGCCGCGCCTGTCGGGCCTCGGTGGCCGCGGCCATGCCGGATGCGGCGCTGCTCGATGTCGGCCTGCCGGGCGGGGAGGATGGCTTCGCCCTGGCCCGCTGGCTGCGCGGGCAATCCGCCCAGCTCGGCATCATCATGCTGACCGCGGCCGGGGACCTGGTGGACCGGGTGGTGGGCCTCGAATCGGGCGCCGACGACTACATCACCAAGCCCTTCGAGCCGCGCGAATTGCTCGCCCGCATCCGCGCCGTGATGCGCCGCGCCGGGGCGGATGGCGCCGCCCAGGCCAGCCCGAAGCCGGAGGTGCTGGGACCGGGCAAGACGCGGATCGGCGGTGCCGTGCTGGACCTGAAGCGCGGCCTGCTGGTGACGGCGGAGGGGCGCGAGGACACGCTGACGGAGGGTGAGTTCACCCTGCTGAAGCTGTTCGTGGAACACCCGAACCGGGCCCTGCACCGCGACTGGCTGCTGGAGCGCACCTCCGGCGACGAGGAGCCGGAGGCCTTCGACCGCGCCATCGACCTGCGCATCATGCGGCTGCGCCGCAAGGTGGAGCGCAACCCGACCCGGCCGATGGCGATCCGCACCGTCCGCGGGGTCGGCTACCTGTTCGACCCCGAGGCGGTCTAGGAGCCACCGGGCGGGATCACCCGGGGCTTTCAAGCGGCCAGCGCACGCCGGGCCGCCGGCATCTCCGACTGGCCCAGCACCTCGGCGCGGCCGCGCGGCAGGGCGCCGGGGTGTTCGGCCTGCAGGAAGGCGATCATCTTCTCCCGCACCTCGCAGCGCAGGTCGAAGGTGCGGCCGGCATTGGTGGCGCTGACCAGCATGCGGACCTCCATGGTCTCCGCCCGCAGCTCCGTCACCTGCAGGTTGACCACCCGCCCGTCCCAGAGGCGGGAGCCCTCGGCGATCTCCACCAGCTTGCGGCGCATGACATCCACCGGCGCCGTGTAGTCCACATGGATCATCGCCGTGCCGATCAGGCTGGCGCTTTCGCGCGTCCAGTTCTGGAAGGGGTGTTCCAGGAAGTAGCTCAGCGGCAGCACCATGCGGCGCCAGTCCCACAGGCGGATGACGACATAGGTGGAGGTCACCTCCTCCACATTGCCCCATTCGCCCTCGACGATCACCGCATCCTCCAGCCGGATCGGCTGGGTGACCGCCAGCTGGATGCCGGCGACAAGGTTCTTCAGCAAGGGCTGCAGCGCCAGGCCGAGCACCAGGCCGGCGGCACCGGCGGATGCCAGCAGGGAAACGCCGTATTGCCGCACCCCCTCGAAGGTCATCAGCGCCACGGCGATGGTGATGGTGACGATCAGCCAGCCTGCGACCCGCTGCAGGATCCGGGACTGGGTGGTGTGCTTGCGGGCGAGGAGGTTGTCCTCTGAATCCAGCTTGAAGCGTCGCAGATAGATCGTCACCCAGATATGCAGCACGGTACGCGCCGTCCAGCCGACCAGCGCGATGAAGCAGACCAGCAGCAGATGGCGGATGACGTTGGCCTGCCCATTGGTCAGCGGCGCGATGGAGGCGGCGAAGGCGACCGCGATCATCATCAGGGTCAGCCGGGACGGACCCTCGGTGCGCTGCACCAGGGATCGCCAGAACAGGTCGCGTTCCGCCACCATGCGGGTGGCCGCGCGGAACAGCACCCGATGCGCCTGGATCGCCAGGAAGATCCCCGCAGCCAGCACGATCAGGCTGAGCAGCCAGGCCGGGACGAAGGTGAAGGAGGCGACGACGCGCCGCGCCGCGAAAGTGAAGTTGTCCAAGAGGGAGCCCCTTTGGCGGTCTTCCAGGGAATAATGCTGCGGCGCGGCGGAAGTTCCCTGCCACGATATCTCCACAACTCACCACAAGCTGCTGTTCATACAGCATTTGCTGCGGTTGCGGAGCCTCCGGGAGCCATAATTGTACTCGTGGCGCCTACTTCCCGGCCCAGTGGAGCGCCGCCCGCGCCAGCGCGTCGATCGTATCGCAGACCGGGAAGGGCAGCGCCGGGCCGGCGGCGATGCCGAGCGGGATTTCCGTGCAGCCCAGCACCACCGCCCGCGCGCCGCGCGCCACCAGGGCACGGGCCGCCTCCGCCAGCGGGCCATGGGCCTCGGCCACGCGGTTGGCCTTCACCTCCGCGATGCCGGGGGAGACCAGGCGGTCCATCTCGGCCGGCTCCGGCACCAGGCAGGTCCAGCCGCGTGGCTCCAGCCTTTCCTGGTAGAGCCGCATCGCCAGGGTGCCCGCGGTGCCCATCAGGCCGATCGGGCCGGGGGTGACGCCGAGCCGCAGCAGCTCCGCCTCCGCCGCATCGACGATGTGCAGGATGGGCAGGGCGGTGGCCGCCTGCATGCCCTCGAACCAGCCATGCGCGGTGTTGCAGGGGATGGCGATGGCGCCGGCGCCGGCAGCCTCCAGGCCGCGGATGCCGCGCAGCAGGGCGGGCAGGGGGTCCTCGCCGCCCGCCAGTCGCGCCGCGGTGCGGTCCGGCACGCGGGGGTTGGACCACAGCACGGCGGGGATGTGGTCCTGGTCGCGCTCGGCCGGCGTCAGCAGGGTCAGCCGCAGCATGAACTGCGCGGAAGCCAGCGGCCCCATGCCGCCGAGCACGCCAAGCACCGGAACACCAAGATTTTTTTCCGCCATCCGAAGCCTCGTCCTATTCTCGGCGGCCCCCGGAGTCCCGCCCCATGCGCCGCCGCAGCCTGATTGCCCTGACCGCCACCATGCCCTTCGCCGCATCGGCGCAACAGAGTGGGGCGCAACAGGGTGGCGCGCAGCCCGCCGCCGGGGCCTGGACCGCCGCCACCGAATACCCGGCGGGCGCCATGCCGGCGGAGGGCCTGGTGCGGCTGGCCGAGGCCGCGAAGCCGCTGGTCATCACCCCCGCCTTCGACGCGCCGGGCGGCGTGCGATCCGCCGCCATGCCGCGCGCCGTGGCGGAAGGGCGCTTCGCCATCGGCGATGCCTTCGCCGGGGCGCTGGGCGCGCTGGACCCGGTGTTCCTGCTGTCCTCGCTGCCCTTCCTGGCAACCTCCGCCGCGGAGGCGAAGCGGCTGCTGGTGGCGGCCCGCCCGGCCTATCAGGAGGCGCTGGAGACGCTGGGCGTCACGCTGCTGCATGTGACGCCCTGGCCGCCCACCGGCATCTGGTCCCGCCGCCCGATCGCGACGCCGGCGGATCTGCGCGGCCTGAAGCTGCGCACCTATGACGCCACGGGGACCGAGACGATGCGCGCCCTGGGCGCGGCGGCGGAAATGCTGAGCTTCCAGGCGGTGGCGACGCGGCTGGCCGATGGATCTTTGGATGCCGTGCTGTCCTCCGGCGATGGCGGCGCCGGGCGGCGGTTGTGGGAGCACCTGCCGCATTTCACCGAGATCGGCTACGCCATGCCGGTCAGCCTGGCCTTCGGCGATCCGGCCAGGCTCGGCGCGCTGACCGAGGACCAGCGGGCCGCGCTGGAACGCGCCGCGACGCGCACGGAATCCAGCCTCTGGACCCTGCTGGAAACCCGCGACGCCGCGAACCAGCAGCGCATGCGGGAGAATGGCGTGACCATCGCCCGGCCCGGCGCGCCGCTGCTGGCGGCGCTGAAGGAAGCCGGCGGCGCGGCGGTGAAGGCGTGGGAGGAGAAGGCCGGCACCGCCGGGTCCGAGATCCTGGCCGCCTATCGCAGCGGCGGCTGACTACAGCCCCGCCAGCCCGTCCCACACCAGCTTGCTGCCGGTGACCGCCAGCATCGCATAGACGATGCGGTAGAAGACCCGATCGCTCATCCGCGACTGCAGCCAGATGCCCAGCCGCACGCCGATCGGCGCCAGCGGCAGCAGCAGCAGGCTGGTCAGCAGGTTGCTGGCCGAAAGCTGGCCGAGCAGGGCGTAGGGAACCAGCTTCACGTAGTTCATCACCGTGAAGAACACGACGGTGGTCGCCGCCAGCGTCGCCCGGTCCAGCCGCAGCGGATACAGGTACACCGCCAGCGGCGGCCCGCCGGCATGCGCCACCGTGCTGGTGAAGCCGGAGATCATGCCCCAGAAGCCGCCGCGCAGCCGGCCGGGGGTGGCGGGCGCCGGCGTGGCGCGGCCGGGGCGGGCCTGCCACAGGCTGCGCGCCAGGAAGACCAGCGCGATGCCGCCCACCATCAGCTTCACCGCCGCATCGCTCATCAGCCCGAACACCGCGGCCCCCACGGCGATGCCGGCGAGGCCGCCCGGCAGGATGATGCGGAGCTCAGCCCAGCTCCACCGCCCCCACCAGGCGCGGATCGAGGAGATGTCCATCGCGCAGAGCACCGGCAGCGCGATGCCCGCCGCCTGCGGCGCCGGCACCACCAGCGCCATCAGCGGCACCGCCACGTTCCCTGCGCCGGAGGCGAAGCCGCCCTTGCTGATGCCGGTCAGCAGGAAGGCGGGCGCGGCGAGCACCCAAAACCAGGGGTCTGTGATGATGGACAAGCGCGGGACCCCGGGATGACGCAGTGGGAGGCGGGGTGTATGGCACGCGGCACCCCCGCCTGCATCACCCGGCCGCATCAGGAGTCGCCTGCATCATGGAGCATATGACGGACCCGATGTGGCTCGCCGGCCTGGCGGTTGCCATGGCACTGACCGGCATCGTCTCCGGCACCCTGGCCGGGCTGCTCGGCGTTGGCGGCGGCATCGTCATCGTGCCCGTGCTGTTCAACGTGTTCCCGCTGTTCGGCATTCCGGAGGCGGTGCAGATGAAGCTGGCGGTGGGCACCTCGCTCGCCACCATCATCCCGACCAGCATCCAGTCGGCGCGCAAGCACTTCGCCAAGGGCACCATGGACGTGCCCTTGCTGAAATCCCTGGCGCCGTCGATCGGCGTCGGCGTGCTGTTCGGCACCATCCTGGCGATCTGGCTGAAGGGCGAGGCGCTGACCCTGGTCTTCGCCACCATCGCCATCCTGGTGGCGCTGAACATGGGTTTCACGGGCGTGGAGTGGAAGCTGCGGGACAGCTTCCCGGGCGGCGTGCTGCGGCAGCTGCTCGGCAGCTTCATCGGCACGGTCAGCGCCATGATGGGCATTGGCGGCGGCACGGTGGGCGTGCCGATCCTGTCGATGTTCGGCGCGCCGATCCGCGGCGCGGTGGCCACCGCCAGCGTCTTCGGCATCATCATCTCGATCCCGGCCACCATCGGCTTCATCTATGGCGGCTGGGGCGACCCGCTGCTGCCGCCGCTGAGCCTCGGCTACGTCAACCTGATCGGCTTCGCGCTGATCGTGCCGAGTTCCATGATCGCGGCGCCCTGGGGCGTCCACCTGGCGCACACCATCCCGCCGCTGCTGCTGAAGCGGGCCTTCGCGCTGTTCCTGTTCATCACGGCGATGCGGATGTTCTATTCGCTGCTGGTGTGATGCGCGGTGCGGTCATCGTGCTGAACGGGCCGGTCGGCGTGTTCAGCGGCGCCGCGCCTCGAAGAAGGTCTTGCCGCCGCGCGTAAAGCCGGCGGCCTCGTAGAAGCGCAGCGTCGCTTCCTGCTTCGAGCCGCTGGCCAGCATCACCTTGTAGCAACCCGCCGCCCAGGCCGCGTCCAGCGCCGCCTGCAGCACGGCATGACCGAGGCCGCGCTGGCGATGGGCGGCGTGGGTCACGACATTCTCGATCACGCCATAGGACCGGCCGCCGCGCGTCAGGTTCGGCACGATGACGAGGGTGCAGGACGCCACGGGCCGCGCCTCCATCTCCGCCACGAAGACCGTGGTCAGGCCCGAATGCAGCAGGGCGTGCCAGGCCGCCTCCGCGGCTGTGGGGGCGGGGGGCGGATCGTCCTGGTTCAGGTGCCGGTACAGCTCCAGCATCCCGGCCAGATCCTCGGCCCGGGCGGGGCGGATCAGGGCCGCCATGGCAGCGTCCCTGCCGGCAGCCGCCGTGCCGCCAGTGTGGCCGCGGCCATCAGCGCGGCGCTCAGCAGCAGCGCCAGGCAGGATACGGCCGCGGCGAGCGGCGACTGCCCGCTTTCCTGCAGGCTGAACACCAGCACCCCCAGGGTCTGCGTCCCCGGCCCGTAGAGCAGGGAGGAAACCGTTACCTCGTTCACCGCCGTCAGCGCCACCAATATGCCGCCGGCGGCCAGCGCCGGGGCCAGTGGCGGCAGGTGGATCGACCACAGCCGGCGCCATGGCCCCGCGCCCATTCCGCGCGCCGCATCCTCCAGCAGCGGGTCCAGCCGGGCGGCGGCCGCCGCGGCCGGGCGCAGGGCGAGCGCCTGGAAGCGCGTGAGGTAGGCGAACAGGATCACCCCCAGCGTGCCATACAGCGCCCCGCCGCCCGGCAGCGACAGCACCACCAGGATGGCAGCGACGCCGGTGCAGGCGCCGGGCAGGGCATAGGGCAGGTCCACCGCCGTCGCCGCCAGCCGCACCGGCCGGGCGCGCAGCGTCAGCGCGATGGGCAGCGCCGCGGCCGCCAGCAGCAGCGCGGCGCCGGCCGAAAGCAGCAGCGAATTGGCGAAGGCGCGCCCGGTATGCGCATCGGCCGCGACGGCGGCCAGGAAGTGTCGCAGCGTGGCGGAGGCGGGTGTGAGTTCCATCCCCATCGCGGGCACCAGCGCCGCGGCCAGCAGCGCCAGCATCGGCACCGCCAGCACGATGAACAGGTACGCCGCTACGAGGCCGAGCACGACGAGGCGCCCGGCCCGCGGCAGCGCCACCGGCGCGAACGGCAGCCGCCCGGACGCCGGCGCCCGCCGCGCCGCCAGCGCCTGGAGCACCAGGGCCGGCGCGGCCATCGCCGCCAGCAGCAGCGCCAGCGCCGCGGCCTCGGCAAGCGAGGCGGTGCCGCCGGAGGACAGGCGCTGCCAGATCAGCACCGGCAGCACGGTGAAGCGCGCCGGGATGCCGATCAGCGCGCCGACGCCGAAATTGCCGAGTGCCGCGACATAGGCCAGCCCCGCCCCCGCCAGCAGACCCGGCGCCAGCAGCGGCCAGACGGCGCGCCGCAAGGCGGCCTCCGGCGAGGCGCCCAGCCCCCGCGCGGCCAGCACCACCTCCCCCGGCACGCGGCGCAGCAGGGCGGCGACGGCCAGCAGCACCAGCGGTGCCGATTGCGCAGCCAGCAGCAGCGCCATGCCGATGGGTGAATAGACCGGGTTCGGCGTGCCGATCGGCGGCGCCATCCCCAGCGCCAGCAGAAGCGGGGAGGCCGGGCCGCCGGCCTGGATCCAACCCAGCGCCATGACCTGCGCCGGCACCAGGGCGGGCAGCACCGCGCAGAAGATCAGCACGCGCCGCCCCGGCAGGCCGCGCAGCAGCAGCGCCCAGGCCAGCGCGCCGCCGATCAGCGTGGCCAGCGCGGCGGCGGCCAGCGACAGGGCCAGGGATCGCCAGGCGGCCCGCCAGATCGCGGTATCGGAGAAGGCGGCCGCCACCGCCGTGCCACCCAGCGCCTCCGCCAGCAGCCGGGCGAGCGGAATGGCGCCGACCAGCAGCAGCCAGCCGAGCGAAAGCCCCGCAATGCCGCGCCCGAGGCCGTGCCCGGGCGCGAAGTCCTGGTCCCGCGTCAAGTTCCGGGCGGGCGCCTCAGCCGCTGGTCAGGGCGGCGAAGCGGCGCAGGATCTCGGCCTGCTCGGCGGCGGCGCGGGCGGCATCCAGCGGCATGATGCGGATCGACTTCGGATCCGGGAAGCCGGCCGGCGGCGCCACCTCCGGGTCGATCGGCAGGAAGCCCTGGCGCGAAGCCAGCGCCTGGCCCTCCCGCGACAGCAGGAAGTCGATGAAGGCGATGGCCGCCGGGGCGTTGCGGGTGGTCGAGAGGATCGCCGCCGGTTCCGTGATGGCGGAGACGCCGTCCTCGGGGAAGACGAAGCGCACGGGGGCGCCCTTGGCGGCCTCGCGGATCGGCAGGTAGTCGATGGCGATGCCGAAGGCGCGCTCGGCGCCGGCCACCGCCTGCATCACCGGGCCGTTGCCGCCGCGCGCCTGCACGCCATGCGCCACCAGCTTTTCCACATAGGACCAGCCGAGCGCCGGATTCTGCACCAGCGCCGTCACATGGATGGCCGCGGCGCCGGACACGGCCGGCGACGGCATCGCCACTTGGTTGCGCGCGCGCGGGTCCAGCAGATCCGTCCAGGTCTTCGGCACGAAGGGGGCACGGGTGTGGTGGACGATGCCGGTGGTGATCAGCTTGGTGGCGAAATAGCCGCGCGCCGCATCCACTTGGCCGGCGGGGGTGCCGCCCAGCTTCACCTCGGGGCTCGGCCGCAGCCGGCCCTCGGCGCGCAGGCCCTCGAAGGTCAGGCTGTCGGCCAGCAGCAGCACGTCGGGGCGGGGCTGGCCGGCGGCGATCTCGGCGCGCAGCCGGGTCATGATCTGGCCGGTACCGGCGCGGATCCATTCCACGGTGACGCCCGGATGGCGGGCCCGGAAGGCCTCCACCGTCTGCGCCGCATCAGGTTCGAGCTGGGAGGTGTAGAGCACCAGCGGCCCGGAGACGCCGCCCTGGGCGAGTGCCGGGGTCGAGAGAAGCCGGCTGGCGGCGATGCCCGCCGCGGCCAGGCCGAAACTCCGCCGATCTAGTGCCATCGTTTTCCCGCTGCATGAAATCGCGTTGCCGATCTAGAGCGACCTGCGCGGGCCGGGCAGGGGGGGGAAGTGAAGTTCCTGTGGCATTTTTCGTGGGCCGGAGCCGGGCCGGCGCGAAGCGGGTCCCACCACCCGCTTCGCGCCGGCCCGTAGGCATCGGCTCAGGGAGGGGTCATGAAGTTGGCGGTGGCGCTGGCGCGGCCGATCAGGGACTGCATCTCCGGCGCCTCATGCCCATCCACCGCGGTCAGGGCCTCCATCGGGCAGAAGTATTCGTGCGGCGCCGGCATCTGGGACTTGGCGAAGCCGAGGTAGTGGCGCGCCTTCAGCCCATACAGCACCCGCACGTCGCGCACCGGCAGCACCAGCGGCTCGGTCGGTGCTTCCCGCAGTAGGCGGATCAGGCGCCAGCGCGGCGTCGTATCCTCCGCCCCCACCCGCTCCATCATCCAGCGCAGCGGGCAGACCACCAGCAGGGACCCGGTGGAGGGGGCGAAGCGCGCCCGCTTGTCCTGCAGGTTGGAGATCGAGCCGCAGGCCTCGATGCAGAGGATGTCGGCATAGCGATCCGCCGGGTCCGGGCTGAAATGCAGCCAGAGGCCGTCCGGGATGGTGCGGTAGGTGTTGGTGCCCGGCAGCTTGAGGAAGGGCTGCGCCGCCATGGACAGCTCGCCAGGCCGGCCGCGCAGCCAGGTGCCCGGCTGCTTCGGGGTACGGGTGATGCCAGGCGGGTGCTGCGGCCAGAGGCGCAGGCGGTTGCGGACGAGTTCGTCGAGTTCCTTGCCGGAGCCCAGGCGTAGTGTTTCGCTCATCTGGTTTATGTCCCCTGTGGATATCAACCCTACGTAGATAGATTCCCTGAACTGCGCGTGAGTTCAAGGCGAAAATTCAGGTTTTCTTAAGAAAGCACCCGTTCGGGTTGCAGAATCGCCCAGGTTGCGCGGAAGGCCAGAGGGCCTGGATGGGGTGCCGCCGATGACGCGAAGCTGTCGCGCAATTGCACCGCAGGATTTTTCCACAGGCTTTCAATTGCTTGCGCCAACGTCGCAATTGCACGGCTGCGGATTTTCCGGTTGCGGCGGAGCCCGGCGACCGGGCGGACGGGGCCAACGTTTTTTTTCGTCGCCTGGCCCGGCGAGGGGCGGCTTGTGCCCCGTGGTGGCCACCCGGGCACGAAAACGCCCCGCGCGGCAGGGCCGGCGGGGCGTCTGGCAGGCGGTGGATGCGGGGCCGGGTGGCCCCGCCGGGTTCAGCGCGCGGCGACCTTCACATAGTCGCGCTGCGCCGGGCCGGTGTAGATCTGGCGCGGACGGCCGATGCGCTGGCTCGGATCCTCCACCATCTCCTTCCACTGGCTGACCCAGCCGACGGTGCGCGCCACGGCGAAGATCACCGTGAACATGCTGGTCGGGATGCCCATCGCCTTCAGGATGATGCCCGAATAGAAGTCGACGTTCGGGTACAGCTTGCGGGAGACGAAGTACTCGTCCTCCAGCGCCACCTTCTCCAGCGCCATGGCGAGGTCGAGCAGCGGCTCGTCCTTGATGCCAAGCTCGGACAGCACCTCGTGGCAGCTCTGCTGCATGATCTTCGCGCGCGGGTCGAAGTTCTTGTACACGCGGTGGCCGAAGCCCATCAGCTTCACGCCGGAGTTCTTGTCCTTCACCTTGGCGATGAAGTCCGGGATGTTGTCGACATGGCCGATCTCGGCCAGCATCTTCAACACCGCCTCGTTCGCGCCGCCATGCGCCGGGCCCCACAGCGCGGCGATGCCGGCGGCGATGCAGGCGAAGGGGTTGGCGCCGGTGGAGCCGGCCAGCCGCACCGTGGAGGTGCTGGCATTCTGCTCATGGTCGGCATGCAGGACCAGGATGCGGTCCATCGCCTTGGCCAGTGTCGGCGAGACCTTGTATTCCTCGGCCGGCACGGAATTGAGCATGTGCAGGAAGTTGGCCGCGTAGGACAGGTCGTTGCGCGGATATACGAAGGGCTGGCCCTGGCTGTACTTGTAGGCCATGGCGGCGATGGTCGGCACCTTCGCGATCAGGCGGAAGGCGGCGATCTCGCGCTGGTGCGCGTCGTTGATGTCGAGATTGTCGTGGTAGAAGGCGGCCAGCGCGCCGACCACGCCGCACATGATCGCCATCGGGTGCGCGTCGCGGCGGAACCCGTTGAAGAAGTTGCGGATCTGCTCGTGCACCATGGTGTGGTAGGTCACACCCTTGCGGAACTTCGCCAGTTCCGCCTCGGTCGGCAGGTTGCCGTTCATCAGCAGGTAGCAGACCTCGATGAAGTCCGAATTCTCGGCGAGCTGCTCGATCGGGTAGCCGCGGTACAGCAGAACACCCTCATCGCCGTCGATGTAGGTGATCTGGCTCTCGCAGCTCGCGGTTTCGCCATAGCCCGGGTCGAAGGTGAACACGCCGAGGTCGGCGTAGAGCTTGCGGATGTCCACCACATCCGGGCCGATCGTTCCCTTGAGGATGGGCAGGCTGGTACTGCGGTTGGACCCGTCGAGGGTAAATGTGACGGACCCGTTGGCCGTGACGGTCATGGCTTGCTTCCTCGCAGGCAGGGGGCTCTCAGGCAATCAGAGGTGACGGTCGCCTTACTCGCGCCACCGTTATGGTGCGGCGCAAGATAGGAGCCAGTCCGCCCCCTTGGCAACGTGGGGTCGGATCAAGACTGGTTTCGAATGAAGGTTCGGTGCATGCGGGCAGCGCGAAAGGGTGCCGGCCGCGTCCTCAGTTGCGGCGGCGCCAGGCATCCGGCCGCGTGAAACTGCCAGCCCAGAGGCCGCGGCCGGCGAGCCTCGCCTCCGTCTCGACCAGCAGCATGCCGGCATCGTCATCCTCATAGGCCAGCGCCCAGCCGGCGGTGACCAGCCCGCTGTTCAGCTCCGCGCCACCGGCGCTGCAGCGGCCGAGTCCGCGGCCATAGCGATCCCGCCCATGCACGCGGCACAGCACGGAGCGGCCATTGACCAGCCGGGACAGCGCCTCCGCCGCCGCGGCGCCGCAATCGAACCAGCGGCCGGCGGCGTCGGAGCAGGATTGCCCGCGTTCCGGCGCATCGATTCCGGACAGGCGCAGCGTGCGGTCGCCTAGCCGCAGCGTGTCGCCATCCACCACCCGCACCTCGGCCGCCAGCGCGGACCAATCCTGTTCCCGCGGGGCGGAGCCCATCAGGTCCGGCGGCAGGCCGATGCCGGACAGGCCGGCAACGATGAGGATGCCCGCCAGGGCCATCAGCGGCGCGCGCAGGCGGCGGGGGGCGGGGGCGGGGCGGAAGATGCGGCGACGTCGAAACACGGGAATGGATGCAGTGCTCGGATGGGGTCACCTACGGGTAACCCATGCACCGCAGCGGGCGCAACCCATTCATTTATCTTAAATATTAGGCGAGGAATGCGGCTCTCAGCCTTGATTCCAGAAGGCTTCCGTTGCCAGCAGGGCAGCCCAGGCCTTGGCCGCCCGGGACCGCGCGCGGCGCGACCGCGCCAGCACCCAGCCCTCCGCCACCCCCGCCGCCCAGGCACCGGGCCCATGCGCCTCGGTCTCAACCAGGGCGCGAGCCACGCTGGCGTCGTTCGCTAGGCCGAATTGCTCCTGCATCTCGGCCAGCCGTTCCAGGAAGCGGCGGCTGCGCTTGCGGCCGAACAGCGGGGCGAACAGCTCCGCCAGGTAGCGCAGCCGCTTGCCGTGCAGGCGCAACGCGTGGAATTCGGCGTCCGGCAGATGGGCGATATCCTCCCCCACCTCCGTCATGCGGCGCCAGGCCTTGGCCAGCATGTGGCTGGCCAGGTCCTGCAGCGGCGCCTCGCGGCGCTCCGTGGCCTCGGCGTCCGCATCGGCCCGCCAGGGGCGCTCCACATCCAGCGCCACGCCGTCCCACACCAGTTGCCGGAAGGCGGGCCCGGCGAGCAGGCCGCGCAGCGTGGCATAGGCTTCGTCGCGGTGCCGGTGGCCGGCCTCCAGCAGCGCGAGGATACGACGCTCGCCCGGCAGCGCCTCGGCCAGTTCGGCACCCAGCCCGGCGAGGAAGACGTCCCAGTCCCGCGCCGGGCCGAGCGTGCCGGCTAGGCCCTTCAGCCCCTGGTCGAATCGGCGCAGAGCCGGGCCATCCGCCGCCGGGCGAAACGCCTTCAGCGCCGATCGCAGCCGCCGCAGCGCCACGCGCATCTGGTGCACGCCGCTGGTATCCTCCCCGGCGGCGGCCACGGGCGCGTGCCACAGCAGCACTTCCAGCAGATGGCCGATGACCCCCTGCAGCGCCGCTTCCACATCGAGATCCGGCGCCAGCTTCGTCGCGCCCAGCCGGCGCGGGCGCAGGTTCTGGTGCTGCGCGAAGGCGCGCGCTTCCTCCGCCAGGCTGGCGATGGGCGGCAGCAGGGGCAGCACGCCGGCCAGGTCCCGCATCGTCTCCAGCACCGCCTCGGCCGGGCCGGTCAGGGTCAGCCGGGCGATCGGGCGTTCGGCCGCCATCACCCGCAGGGTGCCGTGCAGCAGGCTGGCCTCCACCGCGCCGGTCAGTGGAACGCTGACGCGCCGCCCGGCGAAGGCCGCGAGCGGCAGCAACGGCGCACCGCCCGCCTGCTCCGGCACCCCATCCGGGGCCAGGGTCTCCAGCACCGCGGCGGGGGTCGCCGGGCGCCAGGGTGCCTCGGCTGCGGGCAGGGCGAGCACCAGCCGGCGCGGGGCGCGCGGGCCGGGGGCTGCTTCCAGCGCCAGGCCCTCGGCCGCCAGCGCACCCTTGGCGGTGTCCAGCCAGCCCAGCGCCACGGCGACGGATCGGGTGCGGCCGGCGCGGCGGCTCGACAGCGCGGGGTTGCGGAAGAAGCCGGTGGCGAGGCTCGGCTCCAGATCGGCTTCGAGGCTCAGGCTGGGAATGGTGCCGGACATCGGTTCAGGCCGGCAGTTCGGGCGTATCGCCCGCGGCGGGCAGGTCGGCCGGGGACAGCACGCGCAGCAGCCGCCCGCCACCAGCCTCCAATTGGCGCCAGGGCAGGGCCAGGGCGAATTCGGTCAGCGTCGCGGTCGGATAGCCTTCCGCCAGCCGGCGGGACATCGGCGTGCCGGCCGCCATGGCGGCGGGGCCGGCCAGGGCCATCGCCAGATCGTGCAACCCGGGATTGTGGCCGATCAGCAGCACGCTGCGCGCCGTCTCCCGCACCCGGCGGAGCACGTCCAGCAGGCTGGGCCAGGCGGCGAGATACAGGTCGTCCATCGGCTCGACCAGCGGCGGGCCCTCCAGCGGGGCCAGCGCCTCCAGCGTCTGCAGGGTGCGGCGGGCGGAGGAGACCAGCACGATGTCCGGCGCCAGCCCCAGCTCCCGCATCGCCGCGCCCATGGCCACGGCGGCACGCCTGCCGCGCGCGTTCAGCGGGCGGGCGTGATCGGAGAGGCGCGGATCGTCCCAGCTGGACTTCGCGTGCCGCAGCAACAGCAATTGGCGCATGGTGGCGCATCATGCCACGCCGGGGCGCGGTTGGCGACGGGTCGCCATTCGGGCGCCGGGGCGGCTTTCCGTCCGCGCCATCGGGACCATCTGTGCCGACGCGGAGACGGGTTCTGGATGGGGATTGGATGTGATGACGGGTCAGGTGCTGGTCTTCGGGGCGACGGGCGGGGTCGGGACGGCGCTGGCGCGGCGGCTGGCGGCGCGGGGTGCGCTGCCCTTCCTGGTGGCGCGGCGGGAGGCGCCGCTGGCGGCACTGGCGGCCGAGCTCGGCTGCGGCCATTTCGCCGCCGACCTGCTGGACCCGGAAGGCCGCCGCGCGGCGGTGGAGGCGGCGGGTTCGCCGCTGGCGGGGCTTGCCGTCTGCGTCGGCTCCATCCTGCTGAAGCCGCTGGCCCGGGTGACGGAGGCGGAACTGCTGGAGACCTTCCGGCTGAATACCGCCGGCCCGGCGCTGGCGGTGCAGGCGGCGGCGGCGGCGCTGGCGGCGGGGAAGGGGTCTGTCGTTCTGTTTTCCTCCGTCGCGGCGCGCACCGGCTTTGCAAACCATGTCGCGATCGGCGCGGCCAAGGCGGGGGTGGAGGGAGTGACGGTGGCGCTGGCCGCCGAACTGGCGCCACATATCCGCGTCAACTGCATCGCGCCGAGCCTGACCCGCACGGCGCTGGCCGAACCCCTGACGCGGAGCACCCAGATGGCAGATGCCATTGCCAAGCAGCACCCGATTCCCAGGCTGGGCGAGGCCGATGACGTGGCCGCCGTGGCCGATTTCCTGCTCTCCGACGCCGCCGGCTGGATGACGGGGCAGGTGATCGGCGTCGATGGCGGCCGCGGCGCCATTGCGGGGCGCGGGTGATGCGGCGGCGGGCGCTGCTGGCGGGGGTGCCGATGATGCTGCTGGCTGATGCGGCCCTCGCGGCGCCTGCCGGGCTGGATTTCCGCGTGCTGCGTGGCGGCAGCGCGGTCGGCACGCACCGCGTGCGATTTCGCGAGGAGGCCGGGCTGCTGGAGGCGCAGAGCGATGTGCGGATCGAGGTGAAGCTGATGGGCTTCACCGTCTTTCGCTACCACCACGCCACCGCCGAGACCTGGCGCGGCGATCGCCTGGTGGCGCTGACCTCCCGGCTTGAGAAGAACGGCACCACCACGGCCTGCGAGGCCCGCGCCGCCGGCGCCGCGCTGCTGCTGCGCGGGCCGGAGGGCGAGCAGCGCCTGCCCGCCGAGGCGGCGCCGCTGACCTGGTGGCGCCGCGCCACGCTGCGCCCCGGCGTGCCGCTGTTCGACCCGCGCAAGGCGCTGGTCGTGGCGCCGGAACTGCGGATCAGCCCGGCCCAGGGCGGCACCCGCGTGGTGCTGGTGGGCGGGGAGGGCGCGGATGTGCTGTACGATGCCGCCGGTACCTGGATCGGCTTCGCCACCACCGGCGAGGATGGCAGCGCCGTGCGCTACGAAAGGGCGTGACGGCGCTTCGCGTCGTTCTCGGCGACCAGTGCAGTGCGGGTCTTTCCGCGCTGGAAGGGCTGGATGCGGCGCGGGACCTGGTGCTGATGGCGGAGGTGCGGGCCGAATGCACCTATGTCCGCCACCACAAGCAGAAGATCGCGCTGGTGCTGTCCGCCATGCGGCATTTCGCCGAGGCGCAGGAAGGGCAGGGCGTGCGGCTCGCCTATAGCCGCCTGGACGATCCGGCGAATACCCAGAGCCTGGCGGGGGAGGTGGCGCGGGCGGCGCGGATGCATGGCGCCACGCGCATCATCTGCACCCATCCAGGCGAATTCCGCGTGCTGGCGGACATGCAATCCTGGCAGGACGCCACGGGCCTGCCGGTGGAGATCCGGGAGGATACCCGCTTCCTTTGCACCCTGGACGGCTTCCGCGACTGGGCCGCCGGGCGGAAGCAGCTGCGCATGGAGTATTTCTACCGCGACATGCGCCGCGTCACCGGCCTGCTGATGGCGGCGCCGGATGAGCCCGCCGGCGGCCAGTGGAACTACGATGCCGAGAACCGCGCGGCGCTGCCCGCCGACCTCACCCCGCCCCGCCCGCGCCGCTTCGCGCCCGATGCGGTGACGCGGGAGGTGATTGCCCTGGTGGAGCGCGAATTCCCCGACCATTTCGGCACCACGGACCGCTTCGGCTGGCCGGTGACCGCGGCGCAGGCGGAACAGGCGCTGGAGGATTTCATCGCCCACCGCCTGCCGCGCTTCGGCGACTACCAGGACGCCATGGCAACCGGCGAGGCGACCCTGTTCCACGCGCTGGTCGGTGCCGCGCTGAATTGCGGGCTGCTGCAACCCATGGCCGCCTGCCGTGCGGCGGAGGCGGCGTACCGGCGCGGCGATGCGCCGCTGAACGCGGTGGAGGGTTTTGTCCGCCAGATCCTCGGCTGGCGCGAATATGTGCGTGGCCTTTATTGGCTGAAGATGCCCGCGTACCGGGAGACCAATGCGCTGGAGGCGCATCGCCCGCTGCCCTGGCTGTACTGGTCCGGCGAAACCTCGATGGCCTGCATGGCGGCGGCCATCGGGCAGACGCGCGACCTGGCCTATGCCCACCACATCCAGCGGCTGATGGTGACCGGCAATTTCGCCTTGTTGGCGGGCCTGGCCCCGGCCGCGGTGAATGACTGGTACATGGTGGTCTATGCCGACGCCTATGAATGGGTGGAACTGCCCAATGTGCAGGGCATGGCGCTGCACGCCGATGGCGGGGTGATGGCCTCCAAGCCCTATGCGGCGTCCGGCGCCTACATCAATCGCATGTCCGACTACTGCCGTGGCTGCGCCTATGACGTGAAGCGGCCGACCGGGGAGGGCGCCTGCCCGTTCAACTACCTGTACTGGGATTTCATCGCCCGCCACGCGTCCCGCTTCGCGAAGAACATGCGGATGGCGATGCCGCTGCGGACCCTGGCGAAGATGGACCCGGGGAAGGTCGCGGCGATGCGGGCGCAGGCGGCGGCGTTCCTCGATGCGCTGGAGGCGGGGGCGGAGCCTGCCCCTACGGCACGCAGGACATCAGCGTCACGGGCTGGCCGCGATAGATCTCTGCCCCTTCTGGGGACCACCCCCGCGCCGCGTAGAACGACGCCTGCCCGCCGGTGAACAGCCACAGGCGCTGATGGCCCAGCGCCGCCGCCCGCCGCCGCACCTCCGCCACCAGCGCCGTCGCCACGCCCTGCCGCCGGAAGGCGGGGGCGACGAGGACGGAGGCGAGCCAGGGGGAAAGGTCCGGCCGGCTGGGCAGGTCCTCGACATCGAGCGTGGCGGTGCCCATCGGCACCCCGCCCTGCTCCGCGACCAGCGCGCAGGGCGCGGCGGGGCCGGTGGCGGCGCGCAGGAACGCCTCCGTCTCCGCCAGCGCATGGCCTCCGGCGGCCCACCACTCGGCATGCAGCAAGGCGGCGATCCGCGGCAGGTGCGGGGATTGGGCGACGGGGCGGATCAGCATGGCGGCCACAGCTAGCGCAGCCCCGCGGCCGCCGGTAGCGCGGGCCTCGCGGCTGCAGTTGGCGCCGCTCCGCAGCCACGGTGTACGAAGCCCGGCTGTCACAGCTTACGCAGCTCCGCTGACACAGCTTACGCAGCTCCGCTGACACAGCTTACGCAGCTCCGCTGACACAGCTTACGCAGCTCCGCTGACACAGCTTACGCAGCTCCGCTGCGGGCCTCACGCCACGCTGCGCGCCGCCTCGGCCCATTCCTCGGCGCTCAGCCGCCGCGCCGCCTCGGCCGGCATCGGGCGGCCGAACAGCCAGCCCTGGCCCTGCTCGCAGCCCTCCGCCGCCAGGATGCGGGCCTGTTCCTCCGTCTCCACGCCTTCCGCCACCACGGTCATGTCCAGGATTCGCCCGAGGCCGACGATGGTGGCGACGATGGCGGACAGCTTCGGGTCGCAGGCCAGGTCCGTGATGAAGGCGCGGTCGATCTTCAGCTTGCCGAAGGGGAAGCGCCACAGATGCGCCAGGCTGGACCAGCCGGTGCCGAAATCATCCATGGCAATGGACACGCCCAGGCCGCGCAGGTCGCGCAGCAGCGCCACCACATCCTCCGGATCCTCCTGCAGCAGGCTCTCCGTGATCTCGAGCTCCAGCCGATGTGCGGAAAGCCCGGAACGGGCCAGCGCATCGGCCACGGTATGCACCAGGTCGCCATGGCGGAACTGCGCGGGGGACAGGTTGACCGCCACCCGTTGTTCCCCTGGCCAGCGCGCGGCCTCGGCGCAGGCAGCACGGATCACCCAGGCGCCGAGCGGCACGATCATGCCGTTCTGCTCGGCCAGCGGGATGAACTCGATCGGCGGGACCAGGCCGCGCAGCGGGTGCGGCCAGCGCAGCAGCGCCTCGAACCCCACCAGGCGCCGGTCGCGCAGGCGGCGCTGCGGCTGGTAGTGCAGGACCAGTGCTTCAGCCTCGATCGCCTGCTGCAGATCGGCCTCGATGGCCCGCCTGGCGCGCAGCGCCTCGTCCATCGCCGGCTGGAAGCCGCGGATCGCGGGCTTCGGCACGCCGCGCGCGGCGGAAAGCGCGGCCTCGGCGCGCGCCAGCAGCAGTTCCGCCTCGTCCCCATCCTGCGGCGCCACGGCCAGGCCGAATTCCACGCACAGGGTCAGGCTCGGGGTATTGGGCAGCAGCAGCGGCTCAGCCAGGGCATTGGCCAGGCGTTCGGCCAGCGCCACCGCGTCCTCCTCCCCGGCCATCGCGGTCTGCACCACGGCAAAGCGGTCCGCCGACAGGCGCGCGACCGTGTCTTCCCGCCGCACCAGGGTCCGCAGCCGCCGGGCCAGCGCCTCCAGCACCGCATCGCCGGTGGCGCGGCCGTGCAGGGCGTTCACGTCTCGGAAGCCGCGCAGGTTCATCACCAGCACGCCGACCTGGCGCTGCCCCGCCCGGGCGCCGGGCAGGGCGCGGGCCAGGCTCTTGCGCAGCTCCGCATGGGTGGCGAGGCCGGTCAGGCTGTCATGGCGCAGCAGCGTGCGGGCGCGGATCGCGGCCGCTTCCTCCCGCCGCCCACGCAGGCCGAGCCAAAGCAGCAGCGCCAGCATCGCGCCGCCGAACAGCACGACGCTGGCCTGCGCGATGCGGAAGACGCGGACGAGATAGCGGCGGCGCCCGGTCTCCCGCAGCGTCATCTGCAGGGCGCCGGCGGTGCCTTGGGCGTCCTCCACCGGCACCTCGACATGCGGTGGGTGGGCGGCGTCGATCGGCTGGCCGCGGTCCGGCGCCGCCATCTCCAGCAGCGGCGCGCCGCTGGTGCCGAGCAGCCGGAAGCCGCTGAATTCCTGCGGCAGCGGAAAATCCTGCAGTAGCTCGCGCTCCGCCAATTCGGCCGGCGCACTGCGCAGAAGCTGCCCCAGGCGCGGTTCCTCCCGCAGCATGTCGCGGGCCACCTGGGTGGCCCAGCCATGGGCCGCGGTCTGCAGCGTCTGTTCCAGCAGCAGCTGGTTCGCCCCCACCGCGGCCAGCGTCAGCACCACGGTCAGGCTGGCGAGGCGCAGCATGAGGCGCTGCACCGTGTCGGTCGACGAGGGAGCCGGAGGCACAGGTCTGGCCATGCGGCCATTCTGGACCGGATTTGTGAACCGCACGTTGAAGGCGGGCATGACGGAATTTGCCGCGGAGTGCCGCGCGCCGGTATAGCAGCGCCCCGCCAGCTAGACAGAAACACGGAGAACCAGGCCATGGCCGGCCATTCGCACGCGAAGAACATCATGCACCGCAAGGCGGCGCAGGGGGCCAAGAAGGCCGCGGCCTTCGGCAAGCTGATCCGGGAGATTTCCGTCAGTGCCAAGCAGGGCCTGCCCGATCCGGCGATGAATCCGCGCCTGCGCGCCGCGGTGAAGGCGGCGCTGGTGGCGAACATGACGCGCGACACCATCGACCGCGCCATCAAGCGCGCCGCCACCGCCGGGGTGGGCGAGGACTACCAGGAGATGCGCTACGAGGGCTACGGCCCCTATGGCATCGCCGTGATCGTCGAGGCGCTAACCGACAACCGCAACCGCACCGGCGGCGACCTGCGCTCCATCTTCGCCAAGAATGGCGGTGCTCTGGGCGAGACGAACTCGGTGGCCTTCCAGTTCGAGCGCAAGGGCGTGCTGCGCTACCCGGCCAATGCGGCGGATGCCGACACCATGCTGGAGGCCGCCATCGAGGCCGGCGCCGGCGATGTCGAGAGCACCGAGGACGGCCATGAGGTGTCCTGCGCGGTGGAGGATTTCGCCGCCGTGCGCGACGCGCTGGAGGCCAGGTTCGGCACCGCGGAGGCCGCCAAGCTGGAGTGGTGGCCCTCCACCACCGTGGACCTGGACGAGGAGCGGGCGCGGGAGGTGCTGAAGCTGCTGGATATTCTCGACGAGCATGACGACGTGCAGAACGTCTATGCGAATTTCGAGGTCGATGCGGCGGCGATGGAGCGGCTCAGCGCCTGAGCTTCACCATTACAAACACGTTATCTGATGAACCAGGACGCGCAACGAGCGATCTGTTCTCAACCGCGACGGTGACGTCGCGGGAAACCGCGGCGATGTCGTCGCGGCAAATGAGATGGATGGACCGCCCGATGAGCCGAAACCTGCTTTATCCCGTCCTTGGCGTGCTGCTGATCGCCGTCGGCGCACTCGGCTATTGGGCGTACCAGGAGCAGAACCGCAGCGGCATCGACCTCACCGTGGGCGGCCGCGGCATCACCGTCGAAACGCGCTGAGGGGGGCCGCCACATGCTCGGGACAATCCTCCTCATCGTGCTGATCCTGGTGCTGCTCGGCGGCGTCAGCGGTCGCTTCGGCGGTTATGGCTACGGCTTCGGCCATGGCGGCATGGGGCTGCTCGGCACCGTGCTGGTCATCGTGCTGGTGCTGCTGGTGCTCGGCCGCCTCTGACGGCCTTCGCCGGGGTCGTCCGGGACCGCATGCAGGCCTCATGAGGGCCTGCATCTGGGCCACCGGTTGCATCCCGGCTTGGCTTGCGGGCCAATCGCGGCGATCATCCGCCCCAAGGGCCGCGCATGGCCCAGCGGAGGAGATGCTGCCATGACCATTTCGCGACGTATTGCGCTCGCCCTGCCCCTGGCGGCACTGGCCGCGCCCGCCATCGTCCGCCCCGCCTTGGCGCAGGCCGCCTGGCCGTCCCGCCCGATCCGCCTGGTGGTGCCCTATGCGCCCGGCGGCACCACGGATGTGATGGCCCGCCTGGTGGCGGAGCAGATCGGCCAGCGCCTGGGCCAGACAGTGGTGGTGGAGAACCGGCCCGGCGCCGGCGCCACCATCGGCGCCGCCGTGGTGGCGCAGGCGGAGCCGGATGGGCTGACCCTTTTAATGTCGAACAGCGGCTCGCATGGCGTCTCGCCGAGCCTGTACCCGAGCCTGCCCTATGACCCGATGGGCGACTTCACCCATGTGGCGCTGGTGGTGACCAGCCCCTCCGTCCTGGTGGTGACCAAGAACCATCCGGCGCAGAATCTGGAGCAGTTCATCGCCCATGTGCGCCGCGCCGGGGAGATCGACTTCGCGGTCTCCGGCATCGGCAGTTCCAGCCACCTGACGGGCGTGCGGCTGGGCATGGCGCTGGGCATCCGGGTCACGCCGATCCCCTATCGCGGCGCCGGCCCGGCGATGACGGACACCATCGCCGGCGTGGTGCCCGCGATGATGGACAGCCTGCCTTCCGCCGCGCCGCACATCGCCAATGGCAGCGTGCGTGCCATGGCGGTATCCTCCGCCACCCGCTCCGGTCGCTTCCCGGACCTGCCGACCCTGAAGGAAAGCGGCGTGGACGTGGTGAATTCGGCCTGGTTCGGCATTTCCGGCCCGGCCCGCCTGCCGGCCCCGATCGTCACCCGGCTGGCCGCCGTGATTCGCGAATCGCTGGCCCAGCCGGCCATGATCAGCCGTTTCGAGGAACTGACGGGCTCGCCGCCGCCGGAAAGCACGCCGGAAAGCTACACCGAATTCGTGCGCTCCGAGATCGCCGGCTTCGCGCCCATCGTCCGCGCCGCGGGCATCGAGCCGCGCTGAGGCGTGCCGCCGCGCGGCTGCGCGGCGGCATTCCCTGGTCTTCAGGGCAGGGGATCGGTGCGGCGGAAGCGCTGCACCCGCTGGCCGGTATCGACCTCCGAGATATAGAGGTTGCCCTGGCTGTCGACCGCGACGTTGTGCGGCACCATGAACTGGCCGGCGTAGCGGCCCATGCGGCCAAAGGTGGACAGCACCTCCCCGTCCCGCCGGCGCAGCACGCGGGCGACGCTGTTGGTATTGTCCACGCTGAACAGATACGCCTGGTCCGCATCCGGCGAGGGCACCAGATCCGCGATGGCGCCGTTCAGCCGCGTCTGCCGCGCCACGAAGAATTCCGAGACGAAGCTGCCGTCGCGGCGGAACACCTGCACGCGGTTGTTCACGCGGTCGCAGACATAGACCAGCCCGTCGCGCGTCAGCCGTACGCAGTGCACCGGGTTCGCGAAGCTGCGGGAAGGCGGTTGCGCCGGGTCGAAGGCGGGTTGCGGGTCATCGTTTGGCCGCTCGCCATAGGCACCCCAGTGCCGCTTGTAGGCACCGGTGTCGCTGTCGAAGACGATGATGCGGCGATTGCCGTAGCCATCCGCCACGAACAACTCCCTTGCCTGGACATCGACCTCGGTATCCGCGGGGCGGTTCAGGTTCTGCGTGTCGTTGCTGCCGGAGGAAGCGCCGGCGCGGCCGATCTGCATCTGGAAGCGGCCATCGAGGTGGAACTTCAGGATCTGGTGGTCACGCGGACCATTGCCGGCGAGCCAGACATTGTCCTCCGCATCCACATAGATGCCGTGCTCGCTCTGCGGCCATTCATAGCCCTCGCCCGGCCCGCCCCAGGACCGGAGCAGATTGCCCGACATGTCGAAGACCAGCACGGGCGGCGCGGCGACGCAGCACAGCGTCTGCGGCGGATTGGTGGCTGCCAGCACCTGGCGGGGCGCCAGGGTGGATGGCCGATGGATGATCCAGATGTGGTCCCGCCGGTCCACCGCGACCCCGGCGACCGCGCCGATGATCCAGTTGTTGGGCAGGGTCTTCGGCCAGAACGGGTCCACCTGGAAGTTCGGTGGAACCTCCGCATGGTCATGCGCGGTCTGTGCATGACCTGGCGAGGCGAGGAGAAACAGGGCGGCGCAGGCGCCCAGCAGGCTGCGCCCCCAGATTCGGGTTCGGTGCATCTTGCGTTTCCTTCCCTTGGCCCGGGCTGTTCAGCCGGGCAGGGGAAGGCTAGGCGCCGCCGCGCGTGGCGGCAGCCATCCGCATTGTCACGCTTTCGGGCGCAGCGCTGCGCCGGCTTCAGCGGGCCGGGGCGCTGTTGACGCGGCGGCCGATCTCCTGCGCCAGCCGCGCCTGGTCGGCGACGAAGCCCTGGAACTCGGCCGGTGGCATGGCGATGCCCTGCAGGCCCTGGGTGTCGAACTGCCGCATCACCTCCGGGTCCGCCACCGCCGTCGCCACGGCGGCATGCACCTTCCGCACGATCGCGGCGGGGGCGCCCGCGGGCATCCAAAGGCCGAACCAGTTCACCACGTTGAAGCCGGCAATGCCGCCTTCCTGCATGGTCGGTACCTCCGGCATTCCCTTCCAGCGCCGTGCGCCGGTCAGCGCGATGGCGCGCAGGCGGCCGGCGCGGACATGCTCCAGCGCCACGTTGGTGCCGACGAAGAACATGTCCACGCGGCCGGAAAGCAGGTCCGCCACCGCTTCCGCCACGCCGCGATAGGGGATGGACAGCACGTCCACCCCGGCCATCGACTTCATCAGCTCCGCCGGGATGTGGCTGGCGGTGCCGTTGCCGGCATTGGCGTAGGTCAGCCGCCCCGGCTCGCGCTTCGCCAGCGCGATCAGCTCCGCCAGCGTGGTGGCCTGCACGCTGGGATGCACCACCAGCGCCTGGCCGAAATTCTGCACCGCCAGCGTCACATGGGTGAAGTCGCCGATCGGGTCGAAATTGACGTTCGGGTTGAAGGGCGGCGTGTTGACGTGGGACGCGGTGGTGAACAGCCATGTGTAGCCATCCGCCGGCTGCCGCGCGACGTAGGAGGTGCCGATGACGCCGCCGGCGCCGGGGCGGTTTTCGGTGACCACCGGTTGGCCGAGCGCGGCCGACATGCGCGGCGCGATCGCCCGCAGGATGAGGTCCGGCGGCCCGCCAGGCGGCGAGGGGACGACGGCGCGCACCGGCCGGTTCGGATAATCCTCCGCCCCCTGGGCACCCTGGGCGCGGGCCGTGGCGGGAAGCGCGAGGGCGGCCGCGCCGATGAGGTGACGCCGTGTGAGTCTGGCCATGCGAAGAACCTCCTCCATCAGATGCGAACCGGACCCTGGGATTGGATGGAGGCCATGATCGCCTCCAGCACCTCGACATTATGCACCGCGTCGCCGCCGGGCCGGGCGAGCGCCTGGCGTCCCAGGGCGTGCTCCGCGAAATGCTCCAGCTCCGCGCGTTCGGTGCCGGTCTTCTGGAAGGTGATCACCTCCGGCCGCTGCTTCACCGTGACGTTGTCCGGGTCGATGCGGCAAACGGTCAGGTCCCAGGTGGTCAGGTGCTCGACATCGCCGACGGAGACCCAGGCCTTGCTGCCGAAGACCTGCATGCGCCAGGTCTCGGCGGTCGCGATGACCGTGCCGAGATAGCCGGTTGCGCCGCTGGCGAAGCGCAGCAGCATGGAAGTCGTGTCGTCCATGCCGAAATCCTGCACCAGGCGGTAGCTCTGCGCCGTCACCTGCTCGATCGGCCCGGCGAGGTAGAGCATGGCATCCACCACATGCACGCCGCGCCCGGTCATGCCTCCGGCGGGGCCCTCCGCGCGGTCATGCCGCCAATGGCCCTGCGGGAAGCGATAGGCGCTGGGGCCGCAGAAGTTGCCCTCGAGATGCAGCACGCGGCCGAGCGTGCCGTCCTCGATCATGCGATGGATCGCCTGCAGCGCCGGCTGGAAGCGCCAGTTGTAGCCGACGCCGAGCGTGACGCCGGCATCGGCGCAGGCCTGCGCGGCGCGCTGCGCTTCCTCCACGCTCACGCCCAGCGGCTTTTCCGTGAACACATGCTTGCCGGCGGCGGCGGCGGCGACGATCTGGCCGGTGTGTTGGCGATGCGGCGTGGCGAGCACCACCGCATCGATCTCCGGGTCCGCCAGCGCCGCCTCGTAGCTGTCGATCTGGCGCAGGCCATGCGCGGCGGCGAAGTCGCGTGCCTTGTCCGGCGTGCGGGTGGCGAAGGCGGTGAAGCGGATGAGCTGGCTGTCCGGCCCCACGCAGCGAACCAGGTGCTGGCCCCAACTTCCGAGGCCGATGATGGCGGCGCTTATCATGGCGTGGGGTCTCCTGCAGTGCGGATGATCAACTGTCCTGAACTCCCTCGGCAAAGACTTCCTCCACCGCCAGAAGGCGCCGCGACAAATGCTGCGCGTGCGACCAGCGGCAGATCGCCTCCAGCTCCGCCCGGTTGGCGGCGATGCCGTAGGTCCAGGGGTCGGGGCCGAGCAGGGCCTTGGTGGCGGCCCATTCCTCGGCGTGGAAGGGCAGCATCTGGGTCAGGGAGGAATGCCGCAGATCGGCCTCGATATCCGCCAGCGCCAGGCGCTTCGCCTCGGCGAAGGCCGCGGTCAGGCGTGGGGCGAGGGCGGGATCGCGCGCCAGGATGTCCTGGCGGATGCCGATCAGGTGCATGATCGGGTGGAAGCCGGTGCGGCGGTGATAGGCGATGGCGGCGGCACGCGGGTCGGGAAACAGCCGCGTCACGCGCGGGTCGCCGGCGGCGAAGGCGGCGGGCTCGGTGGGGGACAGGATGGCGTCGATCTCGCCGGCCAGCAGCGCCTCGTTCAGCGTGCCCGCGATGGGCTGCACATCCATCCCGGGCGGCAGTTCCAGCGGCAGGCGCTCGCGCCGGCCGGCCGCATTGGTGCCGGCGGTGCGCCAGGCGATGCCGTTCACATCCACGCCGTGGTCATCCGCCAATATGCCGCGCAGCCACAGGCCGAGCGTCATCTGGTACTCCGGAATGCCGACGCGCCGCCCCTCCAGGTCCTTCGGCCCGGCGATGCCCGCCCCGGCGCGCAGATAGATGCAGCCGTGCCGGAAGGCGCGGGAGACGAAGGCCGGGATGGCGGCGTAGGCCGCCTCGCCGCGGGATACCTGCAGCAGGTGGGACGACAGCGACAGCTCCGTCACATCGAATTCCGCGCGGGTGAAGGCGCGCGGAAAGCTCTGCTCCGAATGAATCGGCACCTGCACCAGCCGCAGGCCGGGAATCGTCACGCGGCCATCGAACAAGGCCCGCACCCGGTCATAGGGGGCGCAGGCGACGGTCAGTGTCAGCAAGCGATCAATCCGCCTTGATGCCGGCGCGGCCGATCAGCACGCGAAACCGCTCCAGCTCGCTGGTGATCAGGGTCCGGAAGGCCTCCGGCGTGCGCGGGGCCGGGTCGGCGCCTTCCGTGGTCAGGCGGGTCTTGAGGTCGGCGTCGTTGAGCAGGCCGTTCACCGCGGCGTTGATCTTCGCGATCACCTCCCGCGGCGTCGCGGCGGGCGCGACCAGCCCGTGCCACTGCACCACCTCGAAGCCCGGCAGCGCCTCGGCGATCGGCTTGATGCCGGGCAGCGCGGCGGAGGGGGTGAGCGCGCTCATTCCCAGCGCCACCAGCCGGTCGTCGCGGGTGGAGGGCAGCACCACCGGCGCACCGGCGAAGCTGGCCTTCAGCCGGCCGGCGATCAGGTCCGTCAGCATCGGGCCATTGCCGCGATAGGGCACGTGCACCAGCTCGATCCCCGCCGCGTCGCAGAAGGCGGCCATGGTGATGTGCGAAGCCGCGCCATTGCCGGCGCTGCCATATTCCAGGGAGCCGGGGCGGGCCTTGGCCAGCGCGATGAACTCCGCCGCGCTGCGGGCGGGGACGGAGGGGTGGACGGCCAGGATGGAGGGCAGGGTGGCCACCAGCGCCACCGGGGCGAAGTCGCGCAGCGGATCATAGGGCAGGTTCGGGTAGATCCAGGGATTCACCGCCAACGTGCCGACATGGCCCCACATCAGCGTGTGCCCATCCGCCGGCGCGCGCGCCACGGCGGTGGCGCCCACGGTGCCGCCCGCGCCGCCGCGATTCTCCACCACCACCGGGTGGCCGCCCAGCGCCTGCTGCAGCTTCAACGCCACCGGCCGCGCCAGCAAATCGTTCGAACCGCCGGGCGGGAAGGGCACCACGATGGTGATCGGCCGCGACGGCCAGGGCGCCTGGGCCAGGGCCGGCGTGGTGAGCGGCGCCAGGCCCAGAAGGGAGGAGGCGCGGAGGAGGCTGCGGCGCGAGGGCATGGTTGGCTCCGGTCGATTGCCGCTACAATTGCGCGGGCGCCACGATTGCGGAAGGGCCAATCCCGCTATGTGGAAGCAATTCAGATGGCCCCGCCGCGCGAGCCAGTGATTTCCAGCCGCCGCGGACCGCGTTACGCTCGCTGATCCAGGTGGAGAATGCCGATGACCAAGATGCGGATCGAGGGGTCCTTCGTCGCCCTGATCACCCCCTTCAATGCCGATGGCAGCATCGATTTCGGCGGCTTCCGCACGCTGATCGACTGGCAGGCGAAGAATGGCACCTCCGCCGTGCTGATCATGGGCTCGACCGGCGAGGTCTCCATGCTGACGCCGGAGGAACGGCGCGAGATCGTCGAGAAGACCGCCAAGATGAAGACCGGCGGCATGAAGATGTTCTACGGCTGCACCGGCACCAGCACCGCCGCCACCATCGCCTATCTGAAGCACGCCAAGTCCGCCGGCGCCGATGGCGCGATCCTGGCGGCGCCGGCCTATATCTGCGCGCCGGAGGATGACATCGAGGCCTTCTTCGCCGAATGCGCGGATGCGGTGGAACTGCCGATCGGCATCTACAACAACCCGCCGCGGGTGAAGTCCGACCTGCATTGGGACCATCTGCTGCGGCTGATGAAGCACCCGAACATCGTCGTGCTGAAGGAAAGCACCACCCGCGTCGGCCAGGTGGCGCAGGTCTGCGCGGCGCAGCCGGATGCGACCATCATGTGCTGCGACAGCCCGAACCTCGGCCTGGTGGTGCCCACCATGTCGCTCGGCGGGCATGGCACGGCGAATATGACCGGCAATATCGACCCGGCCGGCATGGCACAGCTTTCGACCCCCTGGGCCGATCCGGCGCAGTCCGTGGTGTTCCGGGAGACCTATCTGCGCCTGCTGCCGCTGCTGCACTTCACCTATTCGGCCATCAACCCGGTGGCGGTGAAGTCGCTGATGCAGGCGGTGGGGCTGCCGGCGGGTGACCTGCGGCGGCCGCTGACCGGGCTGAAGCCGGACCATCTGGCGCGCGGCCTGGCCATCGTGCGCAGGCTGGGGCTGGATGAAAAATATGGCTGGAAGACCGCGCCGGTGCTGCCGCTCGCGGCAGAGTAATCTTTCTCCGCTTGCCGGCCGGGCGCGCATGGCCAATCCTCCCTGCAACGCAACGGAGGAAATGACATGTCGCGCAAGACCGAACGCTCGGTGCAGGAACTGTACCGTGATGACCCGGAGCGGGCGGATGCCGTGGCCTTCGGGCGTCGCGGGGCGCTGAAGGGCGCGGCGCTGGCGGCCATGGGCGGCGCGGTGGGCGCGGCGATTCCCTTCGGCGCCAACATGCCGGCCGGCACGCTGCCCGCCCTGTTCAGCCGCCCGGCCGCAGCCCAGGGCAGCGCCCCGGCCGTGCTGCAGATGGAGGGCAAGGGCCCGCTGATCCTGCAGGGCGAGCGGCCGTTGAACGCGGAGACGCCGGAAACCCTGCTGGATGAGCCGGTGACCTCCGCCCGCAACATGTTCATCCGCAACAATGGCGGCGTGCCGGAGGTGCCGGCCGACCCCAAGGCCTGGAAGCTGACCATCGACGGGGAGGTGAACACCCCGATCGAGATCACGCTCGGCGAGTTGGAGCAGCGCTTCCCCGTCGTCACCCGGCAGTTGCAGCTGGAATGCGGCGGCAATGGCCGCGCCTTCTTCTCTCCGCAGACCCGCGGCAACCAATGGGGCAACGGCGCCATCAGCAATGGCGAATGGACCGGCGTGCGGCTGCGGGACGTGTTGCAGGCGGCCGGGCTGAAGCCCTCCGCCGTCGCCACCGGCCATTATGGCGCCGACCCGCATCTGTCCGGCGAGCCGGGGCGGCCCTCCATCGCGCGCGGCATGCGGATCTCGAAGGCGATGGAGGAGGACACGCTGCTGGCCTTCCGCCTGAACGGGGCGGCGATTCCCCTGGTCAACGGCGCGCCGCTGCGGCTGGTGACGCCGGGCTGGCCGGGCAGCCTTAGCCAGAAATGGCTGACCCGCATCTGGGTGCGCGACAAGCCGCATGACGGCCCGGGCATGGGCGGCACCAGCTACCGCGTGCCGGTGAAGCCGATCGTCCCCGGCAGCAGCAACAACGGCGCCGATTTCGTCGATCTGGAGAGCATGCCCGTGCGCTCGATCCTGTCCTCGCATGCGCATGGGGCGCGGCTGGCGGCGGGGACGCGGTCGCTCGACCTGCGTGGCGCCGCCTGGGCCGGGGACCTGACGGTGCGGGCGGTGCATGCCAGCGTCGATTTCGGCGCGACCTGGACCGAGATGCAGGTGGCCGCGCCGGCGAATGCTCATGCCTGGCAGCGCTGGACCGGCCGCGTGGAACTGCCCTCGGATGGCTATTACGAGGTCTGGTACCGGGCGACGGACAGCAACGGCCGCATGCAGCCGCATCTGCCGGCCAACTGGAACCCGCAGGGCTATGGCGGCAATGGGATCAGCCGCGCCGCGATCCTGGTCGGCTGATGCGGAAGGTCTTGTTCACCCTGGCGCTGCTGCTTCCCGCAGCGGCGCTGGCCCAGGATGCGGCGCAGCGCCAGGCCGATGCGGCGCGCGCCATCGAGCAGACGGTGGAGGAGGAGACGGTTCTGGCCGAAGGCGAAGGCCGATCCGAGGTCTTCGGCTACTGCACCGCCTGCCACAACACCGCGCTGATCCGCCGCAGCCGCTTCTCGCGCCCGCAATGGGACGGGCTGATGGACTGGATGACGGAACGGCACGGCATGAACCCGCTGGAGGGCGAGTTCCGCGACACCATCGTGGACTACCTGGCCCGCCACTACGGCCCGGCGCAGGCGCCCGCCCGCGGCCGCAACCCCTTCCTGAACTGAAGCTAGCGCGGGTTCGGGCCGTGGTGGTCCACCGCCGGGCCGACCGGTGCCGGGCCGGGGTCCTTCGGGGTCTCGGCCGGCTTCTGCGCCGGGCCATGCACGGCCGGGCCGACCGGGGCGGGGCCGGGGTCGGGCCGCGCATCGGGGTTGTTCTTGCCGCCCTCATCCGTGGTCACGGCGCCGCTGCCGCGTTCGGGGGTGCTCATCCGCGCAACTCCTGCTGGTTCGTTCCGGTCCTCAACGCGGCGACCGCCGCGCGGTTCGTCCAGGCCACCCGTTGACGCGCAGCCGCCGCGGCGGCACGAAACGCCGAACCCATCGAGGAACCCGACCATGGCCGACGCCTTCATCTGCGACGCCGCCCGCACCGCCATCGGCCGCTATGCCGGCGCGTTGAAGGATGTGCGCCCCGACGACCTCGGCGCGGTGCCGATCAAGGCGCTGATGGCGCGCAACCCGAAGCTGGACTGGGCGGCGGTGGAGGATGTGATCTTCGGCTGCGCCAACCAGGCGGGCGAGGACAACCGCAACGTCGCCCGCATGTCCGCCCTGCTGGCTGGCCTGCCCGAGTCGATCCCGGGTGCCACGGTGAACCGCCTCTGCGGCTCCGGCATGGATGCGGTGGGCATCGCCGCCCGCGCCATCAAGGCTGGCGAGGCCGAGCTGATGCTGGCCGGCGGCGTCGAGAGCATGACCCGCGCGCCCTTCGTCATGGGCAAGTCGGCCGAGGCCTTCGGCCGCACCGCCGAGATCTACGACACCACCATCGGCTGGCGCTTCGTCAACCCGAAGATGAAGGCCGGCTTCGGCATCGATTCCATGCCGGAGACGGCGGAGAACGTGGCGCAGGATTTCCAGGTTTCGCGCGCCGACCAGGACGCCTTCGCGCTGCGCTCGCAGCAGCGTGCCGGCAAGGCACAGGCCTCCGGCCGCTTCGCGCAGGAGATCGTGCCGGTCAGCATCGCGCGCCGGAAGGGCGACCCGATCATCGTCGACCAGGACGAGCATCCGCGCCCGGAGACCACCATGGAAGCCCTGGCGAAGCTCGGCACGCCATTCCGCAAGGAAGGCGGCAGCGTCACCGCGGGCAATGCCTCCGGCGTCAATGACGGCGCCTGCGCCATCCTGATCGCCAGCGCGGATGCGGCGCGCAAGCATGGGCTGACGCCGCGCGCCCGCGTGGTCGCGGCCGCCACGGCCGGCGTGGCGCCGCGCATCATGGGCTTCGGCCCGGCGCCGGCGGTGAAGCGCGTGCTGGCGAAGGCGGGCCTCAGCCTGTCCGACATGGCGGTGATCGAGCTGAACGAGGCCTTCGCCGCGCAGGCGCTGGCGGTGACGCGCGATCTCGGCCTGCCGGACGATGCGGCGCATGTGAACCCGAATGGCGGCGCCATCGCGCTCGGCCACCCGCTCGGCATGTCCGGCGCGCGGCTGGTGCAGACGGCGGTGCAGGAACTGCACAATCGCGGCGAACGCTACGCGCTGGTCACCATGTGCATCGGCGTCGGCCAGGGCATCGCCATGGTGCTCGAGCGCGTCTGACGATCGACCGTCCACCAATCGCTTGCGGGCCGCACCGCGCGGCCCGCACCCCGCTTCCCGACGGCCGGGATCGAATGTTAGACATCCCACCTCATCAGGTGGGGAGCCGGGATGTTTTTGCACCTGGGGGATATCGTCGTGCATGCCGCGGTGGAGGGCCCCGAGGAGGCGCCGCCGCTGCTGATGCTGCATTCCATCGGCACGACGATGCAGGTCTTCGAACCGCAGGTCGCGACCCTGGCGCGCACGCATCGCGTCATCCGCATGGATATGCGCGGCCACGGCCTGACCGGGGTGACCGACGGCGATTATTCCATGGAGCTGCACGCCTCCGACGCGCTGGCGCTGCTGGACGCTCTGGGCATCCGCCAGGCGCATGTGCTGGGCATGTCGATCGGCGGGCGCATCGCCATGCAGCTCGCGGCCATGGCGCCGGATCGCGTGCTGTCGCTGATGCTGATGGACACCGCGCTGGAATTCCCCCCGCCGGATGCCTGGCAGGACCGCATCGACGCTGTGCGCGAGATCGGCACCCAGGCACTGGTTGATGTGGTGATGCCGCGCTGGGTGGTGGACACCTCGCTCGCCTCCTCCCAGGGCCTGCGGCAGATGCTGCTGCGCACGGACCGCCGCGGCTATGCCGGCTCCGCCGCCGCGCTGCGCGATGCGCGTGCGGCACAGGTCGCCGGCCATATCGACTGCCCGACCACCGTGATGGTCGGCGACCGTGACATCGCCACCCCGCCCGAGATGGCGCGGGAGGTGCAGGACGCGATTCCCGGCAGCCGCTATGTCGAGATCAGCGAGGCGGGCCACCTTCCCACGCTGGAACGCCCCGCGCAGGCGACCGCGGCCATCCTGGAGCATTTCGCCAACCTCGCCCCCGCGGCCGGGCGCGACGCCGGTATCGCCATCCGCAAATCGGTGCTGGGGGAGGCACATGTCGCGCGGGCCGGCGCCAATGTCACGTCTCTGGATGCACCGTTCCAGGACTGGATCACGGCCAATGTCTGGGGCGCCATCTGGACCCGTCCCGGGCTGACGCGCCACACCCGAAGCCTGCTCTGCATCGGCATGATGGCGGCGCTGGCCCGGCATGAGGAGCTGGAACTGCACATCCGCGCCACCCGCAACACCGGCGTGACGCCGGAGGAGATCGGCGAGGTCCTTTTGCAGGTCGGCGCCTATGCGGGCGTGCCGGCGGCGAATTCCGCGCTTAAGATCGCCAAGGCCGTCCTCAAGGAAGAATAAGGCAGATGCCCGACCCCATCCCGTTCCGCCGGCCGGACCCGGCGACGCAGCCGCCCTATGACGCGCCGGAATACGGCAGCACGCATAAGCGCCACCCGAAGCAGAAGCTGGTGGTGGTGCCGCATACGCTGACCGAGACCAGCGGCCCGCGCTTCGACCCGGCCTTCTACCCGCCGCAGGTCGACATGTCGCAGGTGAACGGCCGCGCCGCGATGGGGGAACGCATCATCGTCGCCGGACGCGTGACGGATGAGGATGGCCGCCCGCTGCGCGGCGCGATGGTCGAGGTCTGGCAGGCCAATTCTTCCGGCCGCTACCACCACCCGCGCGACCAGCACGATGCGCCGCTGGACCCGAATTTCGAGGGGCGGGCGCGGCTGTTCACCGATGCGGAGGGCAATTACAGCTTCGTCAGCATCAAGCCCGGCGCCTATCCCTGGCGCAACCACGCCAATGCCTGGCGGCCCATCCACATCCATTTCGGCCTGCATGGCGCGGGCTTCGCGCAGCGCATGATCACCCAGATGTATTTCCCGGGCGACCCGCTGCTGCCGCTGGACCCGGTGTTCAACTGCACGGCGGATGAGGCGGCGCGCAACCGGCTGGTCTCGACCTTCGACCTGGACATCACCAGGCCCGAATGGGCGCTTGGCTACCGCTTCGACATCGTGCTGCGCGGCCCCGCCGCCACCCCCTTCGAGAACGCGCCATGACCCGCGCCCTAATGACCGCGCCGATCCCGGCGACGGCAAGCCAGACCGCCGGCCCCTACTGGCACATGATCGATTTTCCCGAATGGGCCGACCTGCTGCGCCCGGGCGGGCCGAATGCGGGCGTGGCCGGGGAACGCATCACGCTCACAGGCCGCATCACCGATGGCGATGGCGCGCCCTGCGTCGATGCGCTGGTGGAGATCTGGCAGGCCGGGCCGGACGGGGCCTACGGCGCCGGCTTCCACGGCTTCGGCCGCTGCGCCAGCAACGAGGACGGCGTGTTCCGCTTCACCACGCTGAAGCCCGGCGCCGTGCCGGGCCTCGGCAATGCGACGCAGGCGCCGCACATCGTGGTGACGATCTTCGCCCGCGGCCTGATGAAGCATGTCGTCACCCGCGCCTACTTCGCGAATGAGGCGCTGAACGCGGCCGATCCGGTGCTGAACCTGGTGGACCCCGCTCGCCGCTCCACGCTGATCGCCCAGCCGGAAGGCGGTGGCACCTGGCGGCTGGACATCCGGCTGCAGGGTGAGAACGAGACGGTGTTCCTCGACGTATGAGCGTTTCCCCGGGCGACGGGCCGGTCTTCGGCGCGGTCTTCGGCAGCGATGCGATGCGCGCCATCATTGGCGAGCGCGCCTTCCTCCAGCGCATGCTGGATGTGGAGGCGGCGCTGGCCCGCGCCCAGGCGCGGCTCGGCCTGATCCCGGCGGAGGCCGCGACCGCCATCACCGCGGCGGCGCGGGTCGAGATGCTGGATATCCCGGCGCTGGCGGCGGCCACCCGCAACACCGGCTTCGCCGTGGTCGGGCTGGTCAAGCAGCTTGCCGCCGCGGCCGGGCCGGAAGCGGGGCGCTGGACCCATTGGGGCACCACTACCCAGGACATCACCGACAGCGCCTTCGTGCTGCAGATGCGCGACGCCTTCGCGCGGATCGAGGCGGATCTCGACCGGCTGGTTGCCGCACTGGCGCGGCTGGCCCGGGCGCATCGCGACACCGTCATGGCCGGGCGCACCCATGCGCAGCAGGCGCTGCCCATCACCTTCGGGCACAAGGTGGCGCTGTGGCTGGATCCGTTGCTGACCATGCGGGAACGGCTGGCGCAGGCGCGGCCGCGCATGCTGCGGCTGCAATTCGGCGGCGCCGCCGGCACGCTGGCCTCGCTCGGCCAGGATGGCCTGGCGGTGCAGCGGGAACTGGCGGCGGAGCTCGACCTGGCGGTGCCGGCGATCCCCTGGCATGTGGCGCGCGACGGCATGGCGGAGGCCGCCTGCTGGCTCGCCATGCTGACCGGCTGCCTGGCGAAGATGGCCACCGACATCATGCTGCTGATGCAGTCCGAGGTCGCCGAGGCTTCGGAGCCCGCGGCGCCGGGCCGGGGCGGCAGTTCGGCCATGCCGCAGAAGCGCAACCCGATCGCCTGCGAATACGTCATCGCCCAGGCCCGCGCCGCGCAGACCCTGCTGCCGCAGGTGCTCGGCGCCATGGCGCATGAGCATGAACGCGGCGCCGGCGGGCAGCAGGTGGAGCAACTGGCCCTGCCGCAGATCTTCCTCTACGCGCATGGCGCGCTGTCCCAGGCGCTGCTGCTGGGGGAGGGGGTGGTGGTGGATGCCGCCCGCATGCGCCGCAACCTCGATGAATCGCGCGGGCTGATCGTGGCGGAGGCGGTGATGATGGGCCTGGCCCCGCTGCTCGGCCGCAACCCGGCGCATGATCTGGTGCACCACGCCTGTGACGTGGCGTTGGAGGAGAAGATCACGCTGGACGAGGCGCTGGCCCGCGACCCGCGCGTCACGGCACATCTGGATGCGGCGGGCATCGCCCGGTTGACCGACCCGGCGGGTTATCTCGGCGCCGCGCCCATCTTCATCGACCAGGTCCTGGCCCGGCTCGGCTGACTACCGCAGAAGCTCCCCGATCGCCTCCGCCGCCCGGGCCACGGTGAAGGGCTTGGCCAGGAAAGGCGCGCCGGGCAGCCCGCGCCCCGGCTCCGCCGCGCGGAAACGGCCGGAGGCATAGAGCACCGGCAGCAGCGGCCGCAGCTGCCGCGCCGCATGCGACAGGTCGAAGCCATCCGCGCCCGGCAGGTTGATGTCGGTCAGCAGCACGTCGATCTCCGGCCGGCGGGCGAGCAGGCCCAGCGCGGCCTCCGCATCCTCCGCCTCCAGCACCGTGAATCCGGCATCGGTCAGACCCTCGACCAGGGTCATCCGCACCAGGGGGTCGTCCTCGACGAGCAGCAAGGTCTGCGGCTCCGACTGCATGCCATCAATCCTCCAGCTCGCAAGGCTAAACCCAGCGCGGCCGGATAGGGTTACCCGGAGCTGGCACGAGTGCGTGAGAAGCAGCCTGGGCGCCATGCTGTGTCCCAGAGGACGCGAGGCGGCGGATTTCCGCATCGCACAAGACCCTTGCCTAGCTGGCCCGGCACGCCATACAGGGCCTTATGCCACCCAAAGACATTGCCATCGTTGGCGCCGGCCTGGCCGGCCTTGCCTGCGCCAAGACCCTCGCCGCCTATGACGTCCGCCTGCGCCTGTTCGACAAGGGCCGCAGCCCCGGCGGGCGGATGACGACGCGGCGCGTGGAGGCGGGCGGGCATGTGCTGAACTTCGATCATGGCGCGCAATACCTGACCGCCCATGGCGCGCCCTTCGCCGCGGTGCTGGATGCGGCCAATGCGCAGGAATGGCCCGATGCCGGGCGCCGTGTCGGCGTGCCGCGCATGTCCTCGGTTCCGCGCGCGCTGGCGGAGGGCATGGATATCGACCTGATGCGCCATGTCAGCGCCATCACCGGCGAGCCGGGTGCCTGGCATGTGCATCATCTGGACGCGCGACTGGTCCGCCCCGGCCGGCCCTTTCCGACCCAGGCGCCGGAGGTGGAGGGGCCGTTCGATGCGGTGATCCTGGCGCTGCCGGCACCCCAGGCGCAGGCGCTGCTGCTGGGCCCGGCGCCGCATCTGGCCTCCACACTGGAATCGGTGCGCTTCGAGCCCTGCTGGGCGCTGATGCTCGCCTTCCCCGAGCGACTGCCGCTGCCGGACACGATCCGCCTGCATAGCGGCCCGATCGGCTGGGCGGCACGCGACAGTTCGAAGCCCGGCCGCGATGCCAGCCTGGAGCTGTGGGTGGTGCAGGCCGGCCCGGAATGGTCGCGGGAGCATCTGGAACTGACGGCGGAAGACGCCGCGGCGAAGCTGCTTGAGGCCTTCGCCAGCCTGGCCGCGGAACACGCCCCCGACACGGCGCTGCCCGAGCCCTTCTATCAATCCGCGCATCGCTGGCGCCACGCGCTGGTGGAGGCGCCGCTCGGCGCGCCCTGCCTGTGGGACGCCTCGCTCGGGCTGGGGGCTGCCGGCGACTGGTGCATCGGCGCCCGGGCCGAGGCGGCGGTGGACAGTGCCGGCGCCCTGGTCGCCGCGATCCGGAGCACATGAGCGCGGCGCCCGGCCTTCAGGATCCGAGCCTGGACGTCCCGAGCCTCGATGCGACGCTGGCCGAGGCATTCCGCCTGATCGCCCATGGCGTCGCCGATCGCCGCCACCCTTTCCATACGCCGACATTGGCGACACTGGCCGCCGATGGCGCGCCGGCCGCCCGCACCGTGGTGCTGCGCGGCTTCGACGCGGCCGCGCGGCAGCTTCGCATCCATACCGACCAGCGCGCCGCCAAGGTGGCGGAGTTGGCCGCGGAGCCGCGCGCCAGCCTGCATCTGTATGATCCGGGCGCTGCGGTGCAGCTTCGGCTGGCGGGGGTGGCGACGCTGCATGGCACGGATCCGGTGGCCGATGCCGCCTGGGCGGCCAGCCGCGACTTCAGCCGGATGTGCTACGCGATCGAACCCGCGCCCGGCACGCCCTGTGCCGCACCACCGCCGGCGCCGCTGGATGCCGAGGCCGGGCGGCCGAATTTCTGCGTCATCCTGCTACGGATCGATCGACTGGAATGGCTGCATCTGGCCGCCGGCGGGCATCGGCGGGCCCGCTTCGCCTGGCCGGAGCCTGGTTCCCTGCCGGGGGCGCCGGAGGCCGGCTGGCTGGTCCCGTGAAGCCCGAGGCCCGCCGAAACTCTCCTGTTTTCCGCCGCCGGCCGAATCGCCTAAACTCCTTTGTCTTGGCCCTTGCTTCCGGGCCTGTCCCCCGAGGCCCGACGACCTGCGGAACCTGCCACCTGCGGCGGCGGGGCTGCGGGCGCGGGGTATCAGCTAGGCGCACATGACCTCCCCCGAAGCGATCACAGCCGAAATCCTCCGCCAGACGGCCCTGCGCGGGCCGGAGAAGAGCATCTGTCCCAGCGAGGTCGCCCGCGCGCTGGCGCCGGAGGAGGACGCCTGGCGGCGCCTGATGGGCCCGATCCGCGCCGCGGCCATCCGTCTGGCCCGCGCCGGGCAGGTCGAGGTGCTGCGGAAGGGCAAGCCGGTGGGCACCGATACGGCCATTCGCGGCGTGATCCGCCTGCGCGCGCCGCAGGCGGGTTCCGGTGCCGCGGCGGGCTTCAACGACGGGCCCGCGGCGAGCCGCGACGAGACGGACCCGAAGGCATGAGCCAGGCCGCGAAGCTGCGCGGCCGTGGCACGGCCGGCCTGCCGCCGGCCGAGCCGGTGGATTTCAGCCGGCTGGTGCTGCCGGCCTCTCCCAACGCCGCGCTGCTATCCCCACCCGGCGCCACCACCCAGCCCCATGTGGCCCAGCCACTGCTGCCGGTCTCGCCGGAAGCCGCCTGGGCGGCGCTGCGGATGCTGGGGGAGGCGGAGCTGCGCTGCTGGAAGATGGCGGAATGGCCGGAACGGCGGCAGGTGCAATGGGTGGTCCGGTCCCGCCTGATGAACTTCCCGGACCTGGTGAACGGCCAGGTGGTGCCGCTCGTCGGCGGCTCCGGCATCTTCCTGTATTCGCGCAGCCTGCTGGGCTATTACGATTTCGGTGTGAATGCGCGCCGCATCGCCGCCTGGCGGGCCCGCCTGGATGAGGCGCTGCGCGCCGGCTGACCTTTCTGGATACCGCCCGCCATGCGCCGCCTCGGCTCCTTCCTGCGTGACGCCTGGGCGCTGACGCGCCCGTACTGGACGAGTGAGGAAAAAGGCCGCGCCAGGCTGCTGCTGGCGGCGGTGGTTGTGCTGAACCTGTCGCTGGTCGGCATGACGGTGGTGCTGACCTACTGGCAGCGCGCCTTCTACAACGCGCTGGAGGCGAAGGATGCCGGCGCCTTCTGGTCGCTGATCTTCCTGGGCGGGGAGGCCGCGGGAACCTGGTTTCCCGGCTTCGCGGTGCTCGCCGTCGCCTACATCCTGATCGCGGTCTACCAGCTTTACCTGCAGCAGGCCCTGCAGATCCGCTGGCGCCGCTGGCTGACCGGGCGCTACCTGGATGATTGGCTGGCCGACCGCGCCTATTACCGCATCGCCCTGACCGATCCGGCCACCGACAACCCCGACCAGCGCGTGGCCGATGACCTGCGGCTGTTCGTGGATGACACGCTGACGCTGGGGCTCGGCCTGATGTCCTCCGTGGTGACACTGTTCTCCTTCATCTTCGTGCTGTGGTCGCTGTCCGGGCCGCTCGAGGTCTTCGGCGTCTCGATCCCTGGCTACATGGTGTGGGTGGCCATCCTGTATTCGGCGCTGGGCACCTGGCTCGCCCACCTGATCGGCCGGCCGTTGATCCGCCTGAACTTTCTGCAGCAGCGGGTGGAGGCGGATTTCCGCTACGCCCTTGTGCGGCTGCGCGACAATGTGGAGGGCGTGGCCCTGCACAATGGCGAGGCGGATGAGAAGCGCGGCCTGCTGACACGCTTCCATGCGCTGACCTCGAACTGGTGGGCGATCATGACCGCCACCAAGCGGCTGACTTTCTTCACCGCCGGCTATGCCCAGGTCGCCAGCATCTTCCCCATCGTGGTGGCGGCACCGGCCTATTTCGCCGGCAGCATTCCGCTCGGCGGGTTGATCCAGACCAGCAGCGCCTTTGGCGAGGTGCAGGGCGCGCTGTCCTGGTTCGTCGCCAGCTATGCCCGGCTGACCGAATGGCGGGCGACGGTGGAACGCCTCACCGGCTTCCAGCTTGCCATCGCCAAGGCCCGCGCGACGAGCGCCGGTCCGCAACCCGTGGCGGGCGCCGATCAGGCGGTGACCATGGCGGGCGTCACGCTCAGTCTGCCGGATGGCCGGGTGCTGATGCGCGACGTGGCGCTGCGGCTGGAGAAGGGGCAGGCGGTGCTGATCTCCGGCGCCTCCGGCAGCGGCAAGTCCACGCTGTTCCGGGCGCTGGCGGGCATCTGGCCGTTCGGCGCCGGCGCGGTGCATGTGCCCGCGGGGGCGCGCGCGCTGTTCCTGCCGCAGCGGCCCTATCTGCCGCTGGGGTCGCTGCGCCGCGCGGTCTGCTACCCGCTGGACGCGGCGCTGGTGCCGGATGCCGAGGTGCGCGCGGCGCTGGAGGATGTCGGCCTGGCGCGGCTGCTGGACCGGCTGGATGTGGAGGATGTGTGGGACCGGCGCCTGTCCGGCGGCGAACAGCAGCGCCTCGCTTTCGCCCGCGCGCTGCTGACCCGGCCCGATTTCCTGTTCCTCGACGAGGCCACCGCCAGCCTCGACCCTGCGGCGGAGGCGGCGATGTACCGGCTGGTGACGGAGCGGCTGCCGGAGACCGGCATCCTGTCCATCGCGCACCGCCCGGCGGTGGCGGAGTTCCATGGTACCCGGCTGGTGGTGGCGGAGGGGCGGCTGGGGAAAGCCTAGTCCGGCATCCCGCGCGCCACCTCGACAAGCTGGTCCAGCGCCTTGCCCCAGCCATCGGCGAAACCCATGGCGGCATGCTTCTCGCGGTCCGCTGAATCCTTGTGCATGGCGCGGGCGGTGTAGCGGGTGCCGCCTTCCACCGCTTCCAGCGCCAGCATGGCGGTGAAGAAGGGGTTGGGGGCGGGGCGCCAGCCGGGCAACAGCGCGTCGGTGAAGACCAGGCGCTCATTCTCCACCACCTCCAGGTAGCAGCCGGCATTGTCCATCGGCGGACCCTCCGGCCCCTGCATCACGGTGCGGAAGATGCCGCCCGGGCGCAGGTCGATCTCCGCCTCCAGCGTCCGCCAGGGCGCGGGGGTGAACCACTTCACCAGGTGTTCCGGGCGGGTCCAGGCCAGCCAGACCAGGCGGCGCGGCACCGGCACGATGCGGGTCAGCACCAGGTCCAGCTCATGCGGGTCAGCTTTCATCCGTCGCGTCCTTCATGGTGAGGAGATAGGCGTCCAACCGGTCCAGCCGGCCTTCCCAGGCCGCGCGCTGGCGCGCCAGCCAACCCTCCGTCTCCCGCAACGCATCCGGGCGCAGGGCGCAGATGCGGGTGCGGCCCACCTTCTCCGTGCCGATCAGGCCGCCCTGCTCCAGAACACGGATGTGCTGGAGCAGCGTGGGCATCGCCATGGTGAAGGGTTCGGCAAGGCGGCTGACGGAGGCAGGGCCGCTGCCGAGCCGGGCCAGGATGGCACGGCGGGTGGGGTCGGCAAGCGCCTGGAAGGCGCGGTCCAGCGTCGCGGAATGGTTAGTCATATGGCTTAGTAACCACGATTTCGACCGGCAGGCAAGAATGGTTAGTCGGATGCCTATGTTTTCCGCCGAGCCTTGCTGCCATGCCACAATGATGTTATGTTATACTATAACATTCAGTACGGTCCCGCATGCTCATCGAAGGCTTCGCAGCGCCGGAGGGTTCAACCGCCGGCGCCGACCCGCCCGCCAGCAACCTCGCCGGCTCCGCACCGCAGGTGCTGGCCGGCATCCGGCAGCCTGGCACCAGCATCGCCATCTGGAACCGGCGTCTGCCCGGCAGCCTGACCTGCGACCTCGCCGCGCTGGCCGCACGCGCCCCCTTCACCGCGACGGTGGAGGATGTGCCGGAAGAAGCGGTCGGCCGCATGGCGGAGTGCCTGCCGATGCCGGCCCCGATCGACCTGCTGCTGGATGTGCTGCACCTGGCCCGCATCTTCACCCACCTGGTCCAGGCGGACCGCCTGCGCCTGCGGCTGGAGGCGCTGGACGGTCCCGGCTGCCATCGCTGGCATGCCGATGCGGTCGGGCTGCGCCTGCTCTGCACCTATCGCGGCCCGGGCACCGAATGGCTGGCGCTGCCGGGCGGGGCACGCGTGGCGCGGATGCTACGCGACGGCGCGGCGCCGCCCGCCAACCGCCTGACGACCGGGGAGGTCGCGCTGCTGAAGGGCGAGGGTTTCCCCGGCCATGCCGGCCAGGGCTGCATCCACCGTTCCCCACCCCGTTCACCGGGCGCCCCGCCGCGCCTGCTGCTGTGTCTCGATGAAGCGGGAAGGATCCCCCTCGAATGAATGAGCCCCTGAACAAGCTGCCCGTGACCGTGCTGTCCGGCTTCCTCGGTGCCGGCAAGACCACGCTGCTGAACCACATCCTGGCCAATCGCGAGGGGCGCCGCGTCGCCGTCATCGTCAACGACATGTCGGAGGTGAATATCGACGGCGCGCTGGTCGCCAATAGCGGCAGCCTGTCCCGCACCGAGGAACGGCTGGTGGAGATGTCCAACGGCTGCATCTGCTGCACGCTGCGGGAGGATCTGATGATCGAGGTCACCAAGCTGGCCCGCGACGGCCGCTTCGACGCGCTGCTGATCGAGAGCACCGGCGTGGGCGAGCCGATGCCGGTGGCCGCCACCTTCGATTTCCGCACGGAGGACGGCTTCTCGCTGTCCGACATCACGCGCATCGACAGCATGGTGACCGTGGTCGATGCGCCCGCCTTCCTGCGCGACTACGGCTCCGCCGACAGCCTGGCGCGGCGCGGGCTGGGCACGGGCGAGGAGGATACGCGGCTGCTGGTGGATCTGCTGGTGGAGCAGGTGGAATTCGCCGACCTGCTGGTGCTGAACAAGGCCGATCTGATGACGGAAGCGGAACTCGGCCGGCTCTCGGGCCTGCTCGCCACCTTCAACCCGGGGGCGGCCATCATCGCCTGCAGCCATGGCCGCGTGCCGGTGGACCAGGTGCTGGACACCGCGCGCTTCGACTTCACCCGCGCCAGCCAGGCGGCAGGCTGGGCGCAGGCATTGGCCGGTGGGCATCTGCCGGAATCCGAGGAATTCGGCATCACCAGCTTCGTCTGGAAGGCACGCCGGCCGCTGCACCCGGGCCGCTTCAAGCGAATGATCGAAGGCCCGCTGCCCGGCGTAGTGCGCGCCAAGGGCTTTTTCTGGCTCGCCACCCGCATGCCCTGGGCCGGGTCCTGGCAACTGGCCGGCGCCGTCGGGCGGCATGAGGCGGCGGGCTTCTGGTGGGCCGCCACCGATCCGGCGCGCTGGCCGGAGGAACCCGAATGGCGCGACGGCGTGAAGGCGAATTGGCAGGAGCCTTACGGCGACCGGCGGCAGGAGATCGTCTTCATCGGCATCGGCATGGATGAGGCCGCGCTGCGGAGGCAGCTCGAGGACTGCCTGCTGACCGACAAGGAAATGCAGCGCGGCGTGCGCGGCTGGGCGAAGCTGCCGGACCCGTTCCCGGCCTGGCGCCAGCAGGGCTGAGGCGGCTCAGCTCAGCGCATTCACCAGCCACAGGCTGAGCGCCGGGAAGGCGACCAGCAGGCCGAGGCGGATCACGTCCATCGCCAGGAAGGGCAGCACGCCGCGATAGATCCGCGCCATCGGCACGTCCTTGGCCAGGCCCGAGACGACGAAGACGTTCAGCCCGATCGGTGGCGCGGTCAGCCCGATGCCGACCACCACCAGCACCAGGATGCCGAACCAGATCGCCGTCTCCTCCGTCGTCAGGCCGAAATCCAGCGCGGTGACCACGGGGAAGAACACCGGCAGGGTCAGCAGCATCATCGCCAGCTCATCCATCACCGCGCCGAGGATGATGTAGGAGACCAGCAGGATGCCGAGCACCGCATAGGGCGGGAAATCCTGCTCCGAGATCCACAGGCCCAGCAGGTCCGGCGCCTGCGACAGCGCCAGGAAGGCGTTGAACACCTCCGCGCCCAGCAAGATGACGAAGATCATCGCCGTGGTCTCGGCGCTGGTGAAAAGGCTTTCACGGATCTGGCGCGGGTGCAGCGTGCCGCGCAGCACGCCCACAGCCAGCGTGCCGATGCAGCCGATGGCGGCGCTCTCGGTCGGAGTGAAGACGCCGCCATAGATGCCACCCACCACGACCACGGCGATCAGCAGCACCGGGATCACGTTGAGGAAGGCACTGCGCCGTTCCGCTGCGCTCGGCACCTCGCCCGGCGGGCCGAGCTTCGGGTTGAAGCGCACCATCAGCGCGATCGCCAGCAGATAGAGCGCCACCGCCAGCAAGCCGGGGATCAGCGCCGCCATGAACAGCTTGGCGATGTTCTGCTCCGTGCTGATGGCATAGATCACCAGGATGACGCTGGGCGGGATCAGGATGCCGAGCGTGCCGCCCACCGCGATGGTGCCGGTGGAGAAGCCGGGATCGTAGCCGTAGCGCCGCAGCTCCGGCAGGGCGGCGCGGGCGAAGGTGGCGGTGGTGGCGACGGAGCTGCCGCAGACCGCGCCGAAACAGGCGCAGGCACCGATCACGCCCATCGCCATGCCGCCCGGCTTGCGCCCGATCAGCGCATTCGCCGCCGCGAACAGGTCCCGCGCCAGCCCGCCGCGTTCCGCCAGCGCGCCCATCAGGATGAACAGCGGAATGACGGACAGCGTGTAGTTGGCGAACAGGTGGTAGGGCGTGGTCTTCAGGTAGTTGCCGAGCGCGGTCCAGTCGAGGATGTGGACATAGCCGCCCATGCCGACCAGCAGCATGGCCAGCCCGACCGGCGCGCGCAGCGCGATCAGCGCCAGCAGCGCGCCGAAGCCGATGAGCGCCAGGGCGAATTCGGGTGCCATCAGAAACGCCCCCGGGCGAAGCGTGCCGCCCAGACCAGCGCCGACAGCCCGGTCAGCCCGAAGGCGAGCGCGCCGATCGCCACCGCCCACCAATAGGGCAGGGCGAGCAGCCCGATGCTGCGCATGCCGTTCGCCCAGGTCTCCCAGGCACCGATCGTCATGCGCTCGGCCAGCCACAGCGTCACGGCGGCCCAGACCAGCATCCAGAACGCGTCTACCAGCCCCGCCACCCTTCGCGGCAGCCAGGTGGTGAAGGTGTCCACCAGGATGTTGGCCCGCATCAGCGTGCCATAGGCCAGGAAGAAGAAGACCCCGGCGCCGCTGGCGATCGAGACGATCTCGAAATCGCCGCGGATCGGCTGGCTGGTCAGCCAGCGCAGCACCACGCTGATGCTGGTGACCAGCGCGGCCACCAGCAGCGAAATGCCGCCGAGCAACGCCATGCCCCGTGCGACGAAGCTGATGGCGCCGCCGGGCGGCTGCCCCCAATCCGGGCTCGCATGATCCTGCATCAACCGGCGCTCCTGCTTTCGGTGGGGCGCGCCGGCCCGGGGATCGTGCTCCGGAAGCTGAAGGATCCGGAGCAGGAGGTCCGTACCGACTGTTCAGGTCGGAACGGTTGGTGCTGCAGGCTCAGGCGCCGTGTTTGTCGATCAGCCGGCGCGCTTCGGCCAGCAGCGCCTCGCCGTCGAAGCCTTTCTGCCGTGCTTCGGCGATCCAGGTCTGCACCACCGGGCGCGTCGCCTCGATCCAGCGCTGCTTCTCCTCCGGCGGAAGCTGGAAGATGGTGTTCTGCCGGCGCCGGGCGACCTGGGCGCGCACCACCGGGCCCTGCTCGTCCCACGGCTTGGCCGCCATTTCCGCCGCTGCCAGCCCGGAATTGGCGTCCAGCACCGCCTTCAGCTCGGCCGGCATGGCGGCGTAGCGGGCCTTGTTCATCGCGAGGATGAAGGTGGCCGTATAGAAGGTGGGGGTGCCGAGGATCTCGGTATGGTGGGTCACCAGCTCCTGCAGCCGGATCGAGGGGACGATCTCCCAGGGCACCACGGCGCCGTCGATCACGCGCTGGGACAGCGCCTCCGGCACCTGCGGCACCGGCAGGCCAATCGGCGCGGCGCCAAGGGCGCGCAGCGCCTCGCCGGCCTGGCGGCTGGGGAAACGCAGCTTCAGGCCACGCATGTCCTCCAGCCGGTGTACCGGGCGGTTGGCGTGGACGACGCCGGCATCATGCGCCCAGACGCAGATCGGATGCACATCGGCGAATTCGTCGCGCAAATGCGTCTGGTAGAATTCCTGGCAGGCCAGCGCGTTGGGCTTCGCGCGCGGATCTGCGACGAAGGGCAGCTCGAATACCTCGATCTTCGGGAAGCGGCCGGGGGTGTTGCCGGGCAGCGTCCAGATGATGTCCACCACGCCGTCGCGCGCCTGGTCGAACAATTGCGGCGGCGCGCCGCCGAGCTGCATCGAGGGGAAGATCTGCACGCGCAGCTTGCCATCGGAATCCGCCTGGATCTTCTGCGCCCAGGGCATCAGGAAGTGGCGGTGCACGTTCGACACGGGCGGCAGGAAATGGTGCAGGCGCAAGGTCACTTCCTGCGCCTGCGCGCTGCGCGCGAGCGCGGGCGCGGCCAGGGCCGAGGCACCGAGCAGCATGAGTTTGCGGCGTTCGACGATCATCGATACAGGCCCCCCGATTCCATCCGTTCCGCGAAGGCGCGCCGGATGATTATGGGTATTGATGCCCCCGCCCGCGGCTTCAGGCAAGGCGCAGGGCAGCGGCCTTGGCGGCGACCGCGGCGGCATCGTCGCCCGGCCGATAGATCGCGCTGCCGATGCCGAAGCCGCCGGCGCCAGCCGCGCGCCAGGCCGGGATGTTCGCCGCATCGATGCCGCCCACCGGCAGCACCCGCGTACCCTTCGGCAGCACCGCCAGCAGCGCCTTCAGCATGGCGGGGGACCCGGCTTCGGCGGGGAACAGCTTCAGCCCATCCGCCCCGGCCTTGAGCAGCGCGAAGGCCTCGCCCGGCGTGAAGAAGCCGGGGATGCAGATCATGCCCTCCGCCTTCGCGGCACGGACCACGGCGGGGTCGGCATGCGGCGTCACGATCAGCCGGCCGCCGACACCGGCAATGCGGGCGCAATCGGCGGGATCCGTCACGGTGCCGGCGCCGACCAGCGCATCCTCGCCGAAGCGGTTGGCCAGGATGCGGATGCTCTCCAGCGGCGAGGGCGAGTTGAGCGGTACTTCCAGCACCGCGATGCCGGAAGCGACCAGCGCCTCTCCGATGCCGAGTGCCTCCTCGGGTTTCAGGCCGCGCAGGATGGCGACAAGTGGGCAGGCGGCGAGCCAGTCCTTCAGATCCATTGCAGGCTCCTGCCGATATGCCGCAGACCGGCCGCGACCAGGTCCGGGTCGTGCCGCGTCACCGTGATGCCGCGCTGCGCCAGCGCCGCCGCGTAAAGCCCGGCCAGGCCCTCGGCGCCGGCCAGATGCACATGGCGGATGCCTTCGGCGGCGGCCGCGATCTCATGGCCGATGAGCAGGCCGGACAGGAAGCTGCGGGTCTCATCCTGCGCCAGCGCGCCCATCAGGTGCAGGCTGCGGGCGCCGAACAGATGGTGCAGCAGGCCGCCCGGCTGGCTGGCGCGATCGACGCCGCGGGCAAAGGCTTCCGGCATGTCCGGGCCATCCGTGCTGGTGCGGGCAAGGATGGTGTGCTGCGACAGGGCGGCGAAGGTCTCGCCTGTCATGTGGGTGGCGAAGCCGGTGACGCGGCCGCCTTCCAGGTGGGCCCATTTGCTGTGCGTGCCGGGCAGGCAGGCCAGCGCAGTGCCGACCGATTCGGCCAGCGCCACCAGCTTGGTCTCCTCGCCGCGCATCACGTCGGGGATGCCGGCGGAATCCCTGGTGGTGAGGCCGGGCACCAGGCGGATCTCGGCGCCCTCGAAGGGAATGGGGCTGGTGGCTGCGGCGATTTCCGCCGGGCCTGCGGGGCAGGGCAGGTAGGGTGCCTCAACCCAGCCTTGCCGGCTGCCGACCATGCCGCAGAGCAGCACCTTCGTCTCGCCATCCGCAAGCCAGGGGCCGATCGCCTCGCGCAGCGCCGCCGGGAAACCGCCTTCGGGCACGGTCAGGATGCCGCCGGGCCGGTCGATGCGCGCTTCCGGCGCGCCCGTGGCGCCGATGCGATAGGCGCGCAGGCTCGTGGTGCCCCAATCGACCCCGATCATTCCGGATTCCGTATTCCGTCCCGCCCCTGTCCTGCGCCCGACGTCGGGCGTGTGCAAGAGGGGCGCGTGCAAGAGGGGGCGGGCGCTACACCCCCGGGACGGTGATCTGCTGGTCGTTCTGGCCGCGCATCGCCCAGCCGGTGGTGCGGTTCTCGATGGCGACCGCGGCGACGTACATCGCCACCCCCATCACCGCCGTCACGATCAGCCCGGCGAAGACCAGCGGCACGTCGAAGCGGCTGCTCGCCAGGATCATCAGATGGCCGATGCCTTTGTTCGCCGCCACCGTCTCCGCGATGATCGAACCGACGAAGGCCACCGTGATGGCGATCTTCAGCGAGGCGAAGAAATACGGCATCGCCCGCGGCAGCCCGACCTTGCGGATGATGTCCGACGGCTTGGCGCCGAGCGCACGCAGCACGTCGCGCAGCTCCGGCTCCACCGTCGCGATGCCGGTCGCCACATTCACCACGATCGGGAAGAAGCTGATCATGAAGGCGGTGATCACGGCGGGCACCGTGCCGATGCCGAACCAGATCACCAGGATCGGCACCACCGCCACCTTCGGCACGGAGTTGAAGCCGATCAGCAGCGGGTAGAGCCCGTGATACAGCAGGGACGAACTGCCGATGGCGACGCCCAGCAGCAGGCCGAAGATGACGGCGAGGAAGAAGCCGATCAGCGTCGTCATCAGCGTCTGCCAGCTGTTATCCAGCAGCGGCACCCACCACTTCACCATGCTCTCGGCGATGGCGGACGGCGCCGGCAGCACGAATTGCTGCACGTTGAAGGCGCGCACGCCCGCTTCCCAGATCACGAACATGCCGATGATGACGAGCCAGGGCAGCCAGGCCTGCAGGCGGCGGCGCCGGCGCTGGGCCAGCGCCAGGGCCTGCAGCCGGCGCATCGCCTCGGGCGACATGGTGGGATCGGCGGGGGCAGGGCGCGTGGTCACGGCCGCAGCGGCGGGAAGGGTGGCGTCACTGGCCATGGACGACCTCCTCGCCCTTGCGGGCGGCGCTGATGTGTTCGCGCAGATCATGCACGAGGGAGACGAATTCGGGCGTGTAGGTGGTCTCCAGCGTGCGCGGCCGCGGCAGGTCAACCACCCGCTCCGCGATGATCCGCCCGGGGCGGGAGGACATGACCAGCACGCGATCGGCCAGGTAGGCGGCTTCGCGCAGGTCATGCGTCACCAGGATCACGGTGGGTTTTCGGGCCATCCAGACCCCCTGCAGCACCGCCCAAAGGTCTTCCCGGGTGAAGATGTCGAGCGCGGCAAAAGGCTCGTCCAGCATCAGCAAAGCGGGTTCGTGAATCAGCGCGCGGCACAGGCTGGCGCGCTGCTGCATGCCGCCGGACAGTTCATGCGGGAACTTCTTATCGAAGCCGCCGAGGCCGACGAGCTTCAGCAGGTCCTGCGCCTTCGCCTCGTACATGGCGCGCTGGCGACGAAGCTGGCGGCGATGCGGCTCCACCACCTCCAGCGGCAGCATCACGTTGTCGATGATGTTGCGCCAGGGCAGCAGCGTGGGGTTCTGGAAGGCCATGCCGGCGATGGAAAGCGGGCCGTCCACCTCCTGCCCCGCCACCAGCAGGGTGCCGGCGGTGGCGGGCCACAGGCCGGTGACCAGCTTCATCAGGGTGGATTTGCCACAGCCGGAGGGGCCGACCACCGCGATGAACTCGCCCTTGCCGACATCCAGCGTGGCGTTCTGCAGGGCGAGCGTGCCCTCCACGCCACCATAGCGCATGGCGACGCCACTGATCTCGACGAAAGGTCGCTCCATCAGATTTCCCCGGCCCTTCCCTGGCGCGACGGCTCGCGCACGGTCCTGTGTGCGACAGCGGAGGGTCCCGGCGCAAGACGCGCTGCGCCGCACAAGGCGCCGCGAAGCCGATTCCGAGAGAGAATCTGCCACTTAACCGGGCAGGTAGCCCGGATTGACGTCAGCGCGCCTGCATCACGGCGGTGCAGGCGGCCGGCAGTCGGCGCGGCGGGCCGGGCGGGCCGGGGCGGCGCGGCGGCGGTTGCCGGGCCTCCGCGCTGAACCACCATTCCAGGCTGGCATCGCAGCCATCGCCGGGTGGCGGCGGGGCGATGTCGCGGCAGTCGGGGCTGTCCGCCGGGCAGCGCAGGCGCAGATGCATGTGGCTGTCATGCCCCCGCCAGGGCCGCACCCGGCGCAGCCAGGCGCTACCTCCATGGTCGGCGCAGAGCCGGCGCTTGATGGCCGGGTTCACCAGCAGCCGGTCCAGCCCCGGCGCCTCCGCCGCGATGCGGATCAGCGTGGCGTGGCGCGGGGTCCAGCGGGCCGGGTCCACCGCCTCGCCATCCGCGCGAACCAGGGATGGGATGGTCAGCTCCTCCCGCATCGCCGCCGGCACGCGGGGCTTCGGGCGCAGGTCGAGCCAGATATCGGCATCCAGCCCGGATTGGTGGCTGGCATGGCCCCAGGGCATCGGCCCGCCGCGCGGCTGCGAGAGGTCGCCGATCCACAGGTCCGGCAGCCCCGCCGCCCGCGCCTGGCCCGCGACATGCGCCACGAGAGCGAGCGTCGCCGGGTGCCCCCAGTGGCGGTTGCGGGAGGTGCGGATGGCCTGCCAGCCCGGCCCCTCCGGCGCCAGCGCCCGGCCACCGGCCAGGCAGCCGAGTCCGGTGCTGCCGATGGCGCGCGGCGGCGCCAGGCTCGGACGGGGCAGGGCGGCCCAGTCCGCGGCGCGGGCGGGCGGGCCCTGTTGCGCCAGGGCGGGTGGGGCCGATGCGAGAAGGAACGAGAGGCAGGCCGCGCGCAACGCGTGTCGGAGGAACGCGTGTCGGGAGGCGGCGCCAGGGGTCATCACGTGTTGATAAGCCCAGCCGCCCAGCCACTCAACCCAGCGCGAGCAGCCATCAGGGCACCTCGTGCCGCTGTGAATTCTGACACATTTGCCCATGCAGGATAACGCTGCGTTGCGACCGGCCCGGAGCCGGCCGGCGTGTGTTGGGAGCTGACGAATTGGGCCGTTATCTGGTGACCGGCGGGGCCGGCTATGTGGGCAGCCATACCGTGCTGGCGCTGCGCGACCGCGGCGAGGATGTGGTGGTGCTGGACGACCTCTCGAAGGGGCACCGCGAAGCCGTGCCTGCGGGGGTCCGCCTGGTGGACGGGCGCTGCGAGGACCGGCGCGCCCTGGCCGAGGCCTTCGGCGGCGGCCGCTTCGACGCGGTGCTGCATTTCGCCGCGCTGTCCCTGGTCGGCGACAGCATGCGCGACCCGCTGCGCTACATGGCGGAGAACCTCTCCACCCTCTCGGCCGTCGCCAGTGCCGCCGTGCAGCATGATTGCCGCCGCCTGGTGATGTCCTCCACCGCCGCGCTGTTCGGCTTCCCGGAACGCATCCCGATCGATGAGGAACAGCGTCTCGGTCCGGTCTCGCCCTATGGCGAGAGCAAGCTGATGTGCGAGCGCGCGCTGGATTGGGCGGAGCGCATCCACGGGCTGCGCTTCGCCTCGCTGCGCTATTTCAACGCCGCCGGGGCGGATCCGGAGGGTCGCGCCGGGGAGGATCATGACCCGGAGACGCATCTGGTGCCGCTGGCGATCGATGCGGCGCTCGGCCTGCGCCCGCCGCTGATGGTGTTCGGCACGGATTATCCGACCGATGACGGCACCGGCGTGCGCGACTACGTGCATGTGACGGATCTGGCGGATGCGCATCTGCGCGTGCTGCCGCTGCTGGAGAAGCAGTCCGTCCGCTACAATCTGGGCAATGGCACCGGCTATTCGGTGCGCGACGTGATCGAGACGGTGGAGCGCGTCGGTGGCCGCCGGGTGCCGCATGCGCTGGGGCCGCGGCGGGAAGGGGATCCGGCGGTGCTGGTCGCCTCCTCGGCCAAGCTGCGGGCCGAAACCGGCTGGAGCCCGCGATTCGCCAAGCTGGAGGACATTGTGCGCACCGCCTGGGATTGGCGGGCGGCGCACCCGCAGGGCTATGCCGGGGCACGCCAGGCGGCCTGAGCCGCCCGGCGCGGTCGGTTTTTCAGCCGTTGAAGCGGAAGGCGCCGGCCACCTGGTCCTGCGGCTGCGCCTGCCCGTTGGCCGACTGACCCTGGTTCGCCTGGGCACCGGCCTGGGCACCGCCCGCCTGGTTGGCCGCGGCTTCCTTGGCCTTCGCCTCGATCTGCCGCGTCACCTCGGCCAGCACCCGCGCCAGGTTCGGCAGCTGCAGCACCGGCACCACCAGCAGCGCGGAGGGTTCCGGCTTGCCGTCCTTGACGGAGGCCGAGGCACTGGTCTGCACGCCGAGGGTGATGCGCGCGACGCCGCTGGCGACATGCACGTCGATGATGCCGTCGCCGAAGACGGTGGGAATGGCGGACATGGTCGGTCTCCTTACTGTTCGCGGAAAGCGCGGTGGAAGCTGTCGATGAGCGGCTGCATCATGTAGCGGGCGAAGGTGCGTTCCCCGGTCTGGATCTGCGCCTCCACCGCCATGCCGGCCCGGAGCGTCAGCCCCTCCACCGCGCGCAGCTGGTCTTCATCGAGCTGGATCTGCACGCGGTAATAGCTCAGCCCGCGCCGTTCATCCTCCGTCACGTCGGAGGCGACGAAAGTGACATGGCCGTGCAGATAGGGCACCAGGCGCTGCTTGAAGGCGGGCAGGCGGATTTCCGCCTGCAGGCCCTGATGCACCACGTCGATGTCGTTCGGCTGGACGTTCACCTCGGCGATGATGCGGTCGTTCGCCGGGACCAGGTCCATCACGGGATCGCCCGGGCGCACCACGGCGCCCACGGTGAAGACGCGCAGGTTCAGCACCGTGCCGGCCTCGGGCGCCATGATCTCGAGCCGGGTGGAGACATTCTCCGCCGCGCGCAGCCGTTCCTCGGCCTCGGCCAGGCGCTGGCGCACCTCGCGCAGCTCGGTGGAGGCTTCCTGGGTCTGCGTGTCGCCGGTGCGCTGCATCTCGCGCTCCGATTCCTCGATCTGGGCGCGGGACCGGACCATCTGGTTGGTGATGTCCGTGATGTTGCCCTCGACCGAGGCGACCTGGCGTTGCAGCGCCAGAAGCTGCGGCAGGCGTGCGAGGCCCTGGCGCAGCAGCTGGGCGGTATTGCTCTCCTCCGCCTTCAGCAGCACCAGCATGCGGCGCTGCGCGTCCATCTGCCCCTCGGCGGAGGCGATGGTGGCGCGGTGCTGGTCGATGCGCGACCGCAGCACCTGCATCTGGCTTTCCAGCGCCACGCGGCGGGCCTGGAACAGCGCCCGCTGGCCGCTGATGACCTCCGTCGCACGCGGCTCCGACGACGCGATCAGATCCTCGGGGAAGGCGATGGTCGGCGAGCGCGCCAGTTCCGCCACCAGCCGCGCATCCTGCGCCAGCAGTGCCCAGCGCTGGCTGCGCAGCGTTTCCGTCTGCTGGGCAGCCTGCGGCTGGTCCAGCCGCATCAGAACCTGCCCGGCGGTCACCGCATCGCCGTCGCGCACCAGGATGTCGCGCACGATGCCGCCCTCGAAGTGCTGGATGGTGCGGCGGGTGCCTTCCACCTTCAGCAGGCCGGGCGCGATGGAGGCTTCCGCCAGCGGGACCACGCTGGCCCAGACGCCGAGGCCGACGACGAAGACCGCGACGATCAGGTAGCCGAGCCACATCGCCGTGCCCGTGCGGGGCTTCGGCGCATCGAGGATCAGATCCTCCTCCGCCGGCTGCCAAAGCGCCGGGGGCGGCGCCGCGGGGCGGGGGGCGAGGTGCTGGCCGCCATTCTGGCCGCCGGGGATCGGGGTGATGTTGCCGAGGGCCTGTGGCCCGTTGCCGGGCATCGGGATCGCGCCGCTCATCGTGCACCTCCGGCGTGTTGGACGATCTCGGCCGGGCGGCTGCCCTGGGCCAGGCGCTTCAGCACCTCGTTGCGCGGGCCGAAGGCTTCGGCGGCGCCGTCGCGCAGCAGCAGCACCTTGTCCACGCCCTGCACCAGCGTCGGCCGGTGCGAGACCAGGATCACGGTGGCGCCCTGCGCCTTCAACGAGTCCAGCCCGCGGATCAAAGCCTGCTCGGCATCGCCATCGAGGTTGGAATTGGGCTCGTCCAGCACCACGAAGCGCGGGTTGCCGTACATCGCCCGCGCCAGGCCGATGAGCTGGCGCTGGCCACCGGACAGATGCTGGCCGCCATCGCCGATTTCCGTGTCGTAGCCCTGCGGCAGGCGCAGGATCATCTCGTGGCAGCCGGCCAGCCGCGCGGCCTCGAACACGCCTTCCGGCGGCTCGTCGCGCATGCGGCTGATGTTCTTCATCACCGTGCCGTCGAACAGCTCCACATCCTGCGGCAGGTAGCCGACATAGCGGCCGAAATCCTCACGCTGCCAGGTGAAGACATCCGCGCCGTCCAGCCGGACCGTGCCGGCAGCCGGCGCCAGCGTGCCGATCAGCAGGCGGATCAGCGTGGTCTTGCCGGCGGCCGAGGGGCCGATGATGGCCATGCTCTCGCCGGCCGCCAGGTTGAAGGTGATGCCCTTGATGATGGCGACGGACTGGCCCGGGAAGCCGAAGGTCACGCGCTCCGCGGCAACCCGTCCGGTCGGCGCCGGCAGCGCCATGCCGGCGGGGCGGATGCGCGGCAGGGCCAGGAAGCCGAGCAGGCGGCGATAGGATTGGCGCGCCTGCACCAGCTGCTTCCAGCCGCCGATCATCTGTTCCACCGGCGCCAGCGCCCGGCCCATGATGATCGAGGCGGCGATCGAGGCACCGGCGGTAAGCTGCTGTTCCAGAACCAGGAACGCACCGACGCCGAGCACGCCGACCTGCACCGTCAGCCGGGTGAAGCGGGTGATGGACAGCAGGATGGCGGCACGGTCCGCGGCGCGTTCCTGCGGCGGGATCGAGGCCGAAAGCCCCTCCCGCCATTTCTGCAGCACGGCGGGGGCCATGCCCATGCTGTCGATGACTTCGGCGTTGCGGACCATGCTCTCGGCACGGCGCTGGTTCGCCATGCTGGCGGTGCTGGCCTGGCGGACCAGCGTGCCGGTGGCCCATTCATTGGCCAGCGTCAGCAGGAACAGGACGGCGGCACCGCCGAAGGCGATCCAGCCCAGCACCGGGTGCAGGGCGAAGATCACCGCCAGGTAGATCGGCACCCATGGCACGTCGAAGACGGTGAGCGAGGCGGGGGAGCCGAGCCAGCCACGGCAGGCGCCGAGGTCGCGCAGCGCCTCCATCCGGTAGGGCCGGCCGCGGAGCTGGCTTTCGATGGCGCGGAGGAAGGCCTCCGGCGCCACCTTGCCTTCAACCCAGCTCGCCAGCCGCTGCATCACCTGGCCGCGCAGGCCGTCGAGCACCGCCATGACCAGCAGGGCGAAGATCGCGATGGCGGTCAGGTAGTACAGGGTATCGATGCTTCGGGAGCCGAGGACGCGGTCGAAGACCTGCATCATGTACAGCGAGACGGTGAGCTGCAGCAGGTTGACCACGCCGCTGAACAGCGCGACGCCGACAAGCTGGCGGCGGCCCGCGGCGAGCGCGCGCGACAGGACCGTCTCCGGCGGGCGGTCACCGCCGCCGGGCATCAGTTGCATCGGGGGGCGCATGCGTCAGAACACTCCGGCAGGCAGCAGGTCCGGCCGCAGCCAGAGGGCGTAGGCGGCACCCAGCACCAGGGCGATCGCCAGCAGGTTGGCCAGCACCAGCTTCAGGAAGCCGGGGCCGCGGCGCAGCCGCCCGATCTGTTCCTTGGCGGCTTCCAGGCGGATCGTCTCCACCTGGTTGTGCAGGGTGCGGAAGGCGTGCGCCTGGAGGTCGGCCTCCGCCTTGCGGCGCAGCGCCTCCGGCTCCGTCGGCCGCGCGGCCTCGACCGCCATGGCGAAGGCCAGCAGATCCCGCAGGCGGTCATCCGCCCGGTCGGTGATGAAATCTTCGAGGCAGGGTGCCGGCGTGGTGGCCAGCAGCACCGGCGGCACAGGACGATCCGGCACCGGACGCTCAGGCATCAGGCGTTCGGGCATCGGTCGGGTGCCGGCATCGGTGCGGCCGGTAGAAGTGCCGGCTGGAGGCTGGCCCGTCATGGGACTTCCAGACATGTCATGTGTCCGTGCAACTGGCCGGTGGTTCCGGCGGGAACTCCGGGAGGCGGCGTCCTAGCATGCGGGGCGCCGCGATAAAACAAACGTGAGGGTTGAACCCTTTCGCGTAAGGTTCCGTCCACGCCCTTTTACCTCGGGGTTGTTTCCGGAGTGATGACAGCCCCGCTCACGAAAGCCGGCGCCGGGATGGCGAGATAGGCCATCCGCTTCGCCTCGACCCGTCCGCGCGTCACCGTATCCAGGATCAGCCCGCAGGCGAGCGACAGGAAGGCCAGCAACATCAGGCCCATGGACAGCACGGCGGTGGGCAGCCTGGGCACCAGCCCGGTGGCCAGGAAGGTGTGCAGCACCGGGATGGCGAGGCCGAGCCCGGTGCCGGCCAGGACCAGGGCGATCAGTGCGAAGAAGGGCAGCGGCCGTTCCCGCCGCACCAGCAGCAGGATGGCATTGAGGATGCGGAAGCCGTCTCGCCAGGTGTTGAGCTTGGAGGTGCTGCCCGGCGGCCGCGCCCGGTAGCCGCTCGGCACCTCGCCCACCGGCATCCGCAGCTCCAGCGCATGCACGGTGAATTCCGTCTCGGTCTCGAAGCCCTCGGCCAGCGCCGGGAAGGATTTGGCGAAGCGGCGGGAGAATACCCGGTAGCCGGAGAGCATGTCCGTCACCCGGTTGCCGAAGATCACCCGGACCAGGCCGGTCAGCACCTGGTTGCCCAGCACATGGCCCGGGCGATAGGCGGCCTCGGCCTCCGTCACCCGCGTGCCGGTGACCATGTCGAGGCGTTCCTCCATTGCCAGGCGCAGCATCTCGGGCGCGGCGGCGGCGTCGTAGGTGTCGTCGCCATCGACCAGGACGTAGAAATCGGCCTCGATGTCGGCCAGCATCCGGCGGACCACATGGCCCTTGCCCTGCTGCGTCTCCCGCATCACCTGGGCGCCGGCGGCGCGGGCGGCGGCCACCGTGCCGTCCTGGCTGTTGTTGTCATAGACATGGATGGTGGCGCCCGGCAGCGCGGCCCGGAAATCGGCGACCACCTTCGGGATCGCCACTTCCTCGTTGTAGCAGGGGATCAGCACGGCGATCCGGGGCGGCTGGGTCATGCAGCGGCCCGGCTGGCATTGAAGACGAAGCGGCGCGAGAGCCAGAAATTCCCCACCATGCCGGCCAGCGCGCCCGCCGCCACGCCCAGCACCGGATGCGCCGCGACCAGCGGCACGCCGGCCACAAGCAGGGCATAGGTGCCGTAGTTGCAGGCGAAGCCGATCAGGTTGACCAGCAGGAACAGCGCCCATTGCCGGGCCATCGGTGCGCGCGGCGCGGCGCGGAAGGTCCAGGCGCGGTTCAGCGCCCAGGTGGTGCTGGCCGCCGCCAGGTAGGATACGGCGCGCCCCGAATACAGCCCGAGTCCGAGCGCCAGCCCGGCATAGAGCACCGCGGTATCCACCACGAAGCCGGCGGTCCCGACCACGCCGAATCGCAGGAACTGCATCATGCCGGCCCACCGTTCCGGGCCGAGGCGCGCGATCAGGGTTTCGGCGGTGCGTGCGGGCATGTCGTTTCCATGCAGGGGAAGTGGTGCGGCGGCGGGCCACGTCAAAGCACCACAGCATGACCAAAAGGCGGCAGCTTGCCGGCGGCGGCACCGGCTGCGAGCCTTGTTACACGTCTGGAGGGATTTCGGCGCATGCGGATCGGTGTGGTGGGGCTGGGGCAGATGGGGCTCGCCATGGCCGGCAGGCTGGTGGAGCAGGGGGCGGAGGTGCTGGGCTTCGACCTCGATGCCGGCCGGTGCGACGGGGCGCGGGCGCGCGGCGTGCAGGTGGTGGCGAAGGTGGAACAGGCCGCGGCGCCGGTGATGCTGCTGTCCCTGCCGCAGGACCGCGCGGTGGAGGCGGTGATGCTGGCGCTGCTGCCGGCGCTGCCGAAGCAGGCGGTGGTCGCGGATACCTCGACGCTGGACCCGCTGGCCGCGCAGCGCTTCGCCGCCGCGGCGTCCGATTGGGGCGTGGACTACCTGGATGCGCCGGTCTCCGGCGGCCCGGCCGGGGCGGCCGCGGGCACGCTGGCGATGATGCTGGGCGGGGACGCCGCGGCGATCGAGCGCGCGCGTTCGGCCCTGGCGCTGGTCGCGACGAAGCTGGTGCATGTCGGCGGGCCGGGCGCGGGGCAGGTGGCCAAGCTGGTGAACAACCTGATGGTCGCGACCCACCTGGCCGTGGCCGGGGAGGCGCTGCGCCTGGGCGCGCTGGCCGGGGTGGCGCCGGAGGCGCTGCTGCCGGTGGTCAACGCGGCCTCCGGCCGCTCCGCCGCGACCGAGGTGAACTTCCCCAGGTGGATCCTGCCGGGCGGTTTCGATTCGGGTTTCTCGGCGGGGCTGATGCGGAAGGATGTGCGGCTGGCCCTGGCGCTGGCCGAGAGCGTCGGCGCCGCGCTGCCGGTCTGCGGCCCGGCGGCGGCGCAATGGGAGGCGGCGCAGGTGGCCGACAGCGCCGACTTCAACCACGTGCCCGCCGCCATCCTCGGGGGGAAATGAGCATGTTCGCGGCGAAGACGGTACTGTCCGAGGAAATCGCGCGGCTGCTCGGCGGCCGCATCGGCAGCGTGCTGCAGGGGGAGGTGACGGCGGGGCAGGGTGGCACCATCACCCTGCAGGACCCCGCCACCGGCCTGCCGATGGTGGATTACGCCGATGCCGGCGCCGAGGTGGCGCGCCAGGCGGCGGCGGGCGCCGCGCGGGCGCAACGCGAATGGATGGCGCTGAGCGCCGCGGAGCGTGGCCGGCGCATCTGGGCGCTGGGCGCGCTGGTGCGCCGGGATGCGGAGGCGCTGGCGCGGCTGGAATCGGCCAATGCCGGCAAGCCGCTGCGCGACTGCCGGGCGCAGGTCGCCCGCGTCGCGGAGATGGCGGAATACTGGGCCGGCTGGTGCGACAAGATCGAGGGCCGCACCGTGCCCGTGCCCTCCGGCCACACCGTCATCATTCGGCGGGAGCCGATGGGCGTGGTGCTGGCCATCACGCCGTGGAACGCGCCGATCTTCACCTGCGGCTGGAACGTGCTGCCGGCGATCGCGGCGGGCAACGCCGTGGTGCTGAAGCCATCCGAATACACGCCGCTGACCTCGCTGGCCTTCGGCCTGCTGGCGGTGGAAGCCGGGCTGCCGCGCGGGCTGGTGCAGGTGGTGGCCGGCCTGGGTGCCACGAGCGGGGAGGCGCTGCTGGCGGCACCCGAAATCGCCATGGTGACCTTCGTCGGCGGCGCGGCCAGCGCCAGCCGCATCGCGGCGGCCTGCGCGGCGCGGATGATCCCCTGCGTGCTGGAGCTCGGCGGCAAATCGGCCAATATCGTCTTCGCCGATGCGGATCTGCCGGCCGCCGTGCAGGGCGCACAGCAGGCGATCTTCGCCAGTTCGGGCCAGAGCTGCGTCGCCGGGTCCCGGCTGCTGGTGCAGCGGTCGGTGCATGACCGGTTCGTGGCGATGCTGGCGGAGGCCTCCACGAAAATCCGGCTGGGCGATCCGCTGGATGCGGCGACGGAGGTCGGGCCGGTGGCGACCGCGCGGCAATTCGCGCATGTGACGCAGATGGTGGCGGATGGCGTGGCCGAGGGCGCGGAATTGCTGGCCGCGCCACGCGCCGAAAGCCTGCCATCCGATGGCTTCTGGGTGATGCCCAGCATCCTGTCCGGCCTGTCCAACGGCGCGCGCGCCGCCCAGACGGAAATCTTCGGCCCCGTGGTCGCCGCGATTCCCTTCGAGGAGGAGGCGGAAGCGGTGGCGCTGGCCAATGCCACCCCCTACGGCCTGGCCGGTGCCGTGTGGACGCGCGACCTGGGCCGGGCGCATCGGGTGGCGGCCGGGGTGCGGGCGGGCAGCTTCTGGGTGAACGGCTACGGCACCATCCATGTCTCCGTGCCGTTTGGCGGCTTTGGCGCCAGCGGCCATGGAAGGTCCTCGGGGGTGGAGGCGCTGGCGGCCTATACCCAGTCCAAGGCGGTGTGGGTGGAAACGGCGGAGACGCCGGCGCTGGGCTTCGGGCACCGACCGGGGTAGCGCCATTTGCGGGCCTTGCATCGGGAGGGGGAAGGCTGTTCCCTTGGCGGTCAGGGCTGACGCGGCGCCTCGCCGCGGATGCGATCTGGGAGACAACGAAAAATGTTGCGTCGCCATCTTCTGACCGGCGCCGGGGCGGCGCTCGGCGCTTCCGGCCTTGGCATGCCTGCCTTCGGCCAGGGGACCCCAACCGCGTCCCGCGTGTTGAAATTCATCCCGCAGGCGGACCTCGCGGTGGTCGATCCCATCGTGACCACCGCCTATGTCACGCGCAACCACGCCTACCTGATCTGGGATACCCTGTACGGCTTCGATGCCGACTACAAGGCGCAGCCCCAGATGGCCCAGGGCCACACGGTGGAGGATGACGGCAAGCGCGTCACCATCACCCTGCGCGACGGGCTGAAATGGCATGACGGCGCGGCGGTGACGGCGAAGGATTGTGTCGCCTCGATCCGCCGCTGGGCGGCGCGCGATGCGCTCGGCCAGGTGCTGATGGCGCAGACCGATGAGCTGGCGGCGCCGGACGACAAGACCATCCTGTTCCGGCTGAAGAAGCCCTTCCCCCTGCTGTTCGAGGCGCTGGGCAAGCCCTCCACCCCCGTTGCCTTCATGATGCCGGAGCGCCTGGCCAGCCAGTCGCCGACCACGCCGATCACCGGCGACCTGATCGGCAGCGGGCCGTTCAAGTTCGTCGCAGGCGAGCGCGTGCCGGGTGCGCGCGTGGTCTATGAGCGCTTCGCCGACTATGTGCCGCGCCCGCAAGGCGAGGCGAGCTGGACCGCCGGGCCGAAGGTGGCGAAGTTCGACCGCGTCGAATGGCATGTGACGCCGGATGCGGCGACCGCCGCCGCGGCGCTGCAGAGCGGCGAGATGGATTGGTGGGAGCAGCCGACCGGCGACCTGCAGCCGCTGCTGCGCCGCAACCGCAACATCGTGCTGGAGATCCCGGACCCGACCGGCCTGCTGGCGATCGCGCGCTTCAACCACCTGCACCCGCCCTTCGACAAGCCGGCGGTGCGCCGTGCGCTGCTCGGCGCGGTGAACCAGGCGGATTTCATGACCGCCGTGATCGGCACGGATCGCAGCCTGTGGCGCGAGGGGATCGGCTTCTTCCCGCCGGGCACGCCGCTGGCCTCCGATGCGGGGCTCGAGGCCGTCACCAGCCCGCGCGACGTGGAGAAGGTGAAGCGCGAGCTCGCCGCCGCCGGCTATAACGGCGAGAAGGTGACGCTGATCGCGGCGTCCGACTTCCCGTCGCTGAACGCACTGGCGCAGGTCGGCAACGACATGATGCGGCGCGTCGGCATGAATGTGGACTACATCTCCACCGACTGGGGCACCGTGGTGCAGCGCCGCGCGAGCCGGGAGGCGCCGGACAAGGGCGGCTGGAACATGTTCTTCACCTTCTGGTCCGGCCTCGACATGTTCAACCCGGGCGTGCACCAGAGCCTGCGCGGCCACGGCCAGCAGGCCTGGTTCGGCTGGCCGACGATTCCGAAGATCGAGGAGCTGCGCCAGGCCTGGTTCGAGGCGCCCGACCTGCCGGCGCAGCAGGCGCTGGCACGGCAGATCCAGGAAGTGGCCTTCCAGGAAGTGCCCTACCTGCCGCTCGGCCAGTATTTCCAGGCCACCGCCTATCGGCGGGACATCTCGGGCGTGCTGAAGGGCCTGCCGCTGTTCTGGAATGTCCAGCGCGCCTGAGGGCGCGTCACACGAAGCGCGCCTGAGGGCGCGTCACGCGTCACACGCGGCGTGCCTGTTGGCACGCCGTATGCGCGCCTGAAGCTGGTTGCGGCGGAGCGGGGTGCACCCTCTCCGCCGGATGCGTCTTGCGGGAACGGCGCAGGGCTGGTCTGATCCACTCTCGGGAAGGCTCGAACGGGAGAATGGTATGCTTCGCAGGGATCTGCTGAAGACAGGCGCAGCTATTGGTGGCGCGGCGATCGGTGGCGCCACTTCGCTGCCGCGCTTCGCCATCGCGCAGCCGGCGCAGAACCGCGTGTTGAAGATGGTGCCGCAGGCGAATCTCACCAGCCTGGACCCGATCTGGACCACGGCGAACATCACCCGCAACCACGGCCACATGATCTATGACACGCTGTACGGGCTGGATTCGCAGTTCCGCCCGCAGCCGCAGATGGCCGCCGGCCATGTGTCCGAGGATGGCGGGCGCCGCATCATCATCACGCTGCGCGACGGGCTGAAATTCCACGACGGCACGCCGGTTCTTGCGAAGGATGCGGTGGCCAGCGTCTCCCGCTGGATGAAGCGCAATCCCTTCGGGCAGAAGCTGGCCTCGCTGACGGACAGCCTGACGGCGCTGGACGACAAGCGCCTGCAGTTCAGCCTTAAGCGGCCCTTTCCGCTGCTGTTCGCGGCGCTCGGTCAGGTTTCCAACAGCCCGGCCTTCATCATGCCGGAACGCCTGGCCAGCACGGACGCCTTCACGCAGATCCGCGAGGCGGTGGGCAGCGGTCCGTTCCGCTTCAAGGCGGATGAATACAATTCCGGCTCCATGGTGGTGTACACCCGCAACGCCGACTACGTGCCGGTTTCCTCCGGCACGCCGAGCCTGACGGCGGGGCCGAAGATCGTGCATTTCGACCGCGTCGAGTGGCACATCATCACCGATGCCGCGACCTCAGCCGCGGCGATCCAGACCGGTGAGATCGACTGGTACGAGCAGCCGCCGCCGGAGATCCAGCAGCTGCTGCGCCGCAACCGTAACGTCCGGATCGAGGCGATCGACCCGCTGCCGCTGACCGGCATCCTGCGCTTCAACCACCTGCACGCGCCCTTCAACAACAAGAAGCTGCGCCAGGCGATGCTGCCGGCGATCAGCCAGTCCGACTTCATGCAGGCGATCGTCGGCACCGACCCGGCGAACTTCAACGCCGCCACCGGCTTCTTCACGCCGGGCACGCCGATGGCCAATGACGCGGCGATGGGCGCGCTGACCGGCCCGCGCAGCATCGACCGCGCCAAGGCGCTGATGCAGGAAGCCGGCTACGACAACGAGGTGATGCGCCTGATCGGCCCGACCGACATCCTGGCGCCGTCGGCGATGACGCAGGTGGGTGCCGACCTGGTGCGGCGGATGGGCTTCAACGCGGATATCGTGCTGACCGACTGGGGCACCACGGTGCAGCGCCGCACCTCGCGTGAGCCGGTTTCCGCCGGCGGCTGGAGCATGCTGTTCACCGCCTTCTCCTCCTTCGACTTCGCCAACCCCGCGGCGCATTTCCCGCTGCGTGGCAACGGCGCCGGCGCATGGTTCGGCTGGCCCGACATCCCGAAGCTGGAGGAGCTGCGCGATGCGTGGTTCGAGGCGCCGGACCTCGCCGCGGAGCAGCGGCTGGGGCGGGAGATGCAGGAGGTGGCGATGGATGAGCTGCCCTACATCCCAGTCGGTGCCTACCTGTCGCTGACCGCGCTCCGCAGCAACCTCTCGGGCCGCGTGCCCGGCCTCGCGCTGTACTGGGGCATCAAGCGCGACTGATCGACGACAATGGAACAGGGGAATGGGCAGATGATTGGACGGCGTGGATTGATGGCGGCCTCGGCCGCGGCGGTGGCGGCCCCCAGCGTGGTTTCGGCGCAGGGCGGTGCGGCACGAAGCCTGCGGGTGATTCCGCAGGCGAACCTGACCTCGGTGGATCCGGTCTGGACCACCGCGGTGGTCACCCGCAACCACGCCTTCATGATCTACGACCAGATCTGCGCGCAGGACAGTAAGGGCGAGATCAAGCCACAGATGGCGGAGGGCTGGACCCTCTCCGACGACAAGCTCACCTGGACCTTCACCCTGCGCGAAGGCCTCGCCTTCCATGATGGGGAGAAGGTGCTGGCGAAGGATGCCGTCGCCTCCATCAAGCGCTGGGCGCGGCGCGATCCCTTCATGCAGGTGCTGATCGGCAATGTCGCGGAGGTGGAGGCGATGGATGATCGCCGCTTCCGCTTCCGCCTGCATCGCCCGGTGCCGCTGCTGACCATGGCGCTCGGCCAGACGCAGTTCCCCTGCTTCATCATGCCGGAACGCATCGCCAGCACGGATGCCTTCACCCAGATCCGTGACACGGTGGGCAGCGGCCCGTTCAAGTTCGTCCCCGGCGAGTGGAACCCGGGTCAGCGCGCCGTCTGGGCGAAGAACGAGCGCTACGTGCCGCGGCAGGAGGCGGTGGACGGCTTGGCCGGTGGCCGCCGTCCGAACATCGACCGTATCGAATGGACCATCATCACGGACCCGGCGACCAGCGCCAATGCGATGATGCAGGGCGAGCAGGATTACTGGGAATATCCGCTGCACGACCTGCTGCCGCTGATGCGGCGGAACCGGGAGATGGTGGTGGAGCAGCGGCTGCTCGACGGCACCTATGGCGTCTGCCGTTTCAACACGCTGCAGCCGCCGTTCAACAACCCGGCGATCCGCCGCGCCGTCGCCATGGCGGTGGACCAGCGCGACTACCTGCGCTCCGTCGCCGGCAATGACCCTGATGGCTGGGGAGTTTGCGAGGGCGTCTTCACCTGCGGCACGACGCTGGCCAACGAGAATGGCAGCGAGGTGCTGAAGACCCGCAACATCGAGCGCGCGAAGCAGGCCCTGGCGGCGGCCGGCTACAATGGCGAGAAGGTGGTGCTGATCGCGCCGGGCGACTACCCGCAGATCAACGCGCTGTCGCTGGTCACCGCCGATATCCTGACGCGGATGGGCATGAACCTGGAGGTCGTCTCGACCGACTGGGGCACGCTGGTGCAGCGCCGCGCCAGCAAGGAACCGGTGGAGCGCGGCGGCTGGAGCATCATCCACACCACCTCCTCCGGCCAGTCGCTGACGCTGCCGGTGTATCATCTGTTCCTGCGGGCCAATGCGGCGAATGCCTGGTTCGGCTGGCCGGATGAGCCCGAGATCGAGCGGCTGCGCGGCGAATGGGTGCAGACCGGCGACCCGGCGGAAAGCCGCCGGATCGCCGAGCAGCTGAACGCCAAGGCGATGGAGTCGATGTACTACATCCCGCTCGGCTTCTACTGGCAGCCGAGCGCCTGGCGCCGCAACGTCACCGGCGTGTTCCGCGCGCCGGCCACCGTGTTCTGGAACATCGGCAAGGCGTGATCCCATGATGCAGACGACCAGGCGGGGCGTTCTCGGTGCGGCAGGTGCGGCGCTGGTCGCGCCCCGTCTGGCGTCGGCACAGGCCCAGGCGCGCACGCTGCGCTTCGTGCCGCAGGCCAACCTCTCCAACATCGACCCGGTGTGGTCCACGGCTGTCGTGGTCCGCAACCACGGGCTGATGATCTACGACACGCTGTACGGCCTCGGCGCCGATTTCCAGCCGAAGCCGCAGATGGCGGCGGGGCACGAGATCAGCGACGAGGGCCGGCGCTGGACCATTACGCTGCGACCGGGCCTGCGCTTTCATGATGGGGCGCCGGTGCTGGCGCGGGATTGCGTTGCCTCCATCGCGCGATGGGCGAAGCGGGATGTGCTGGGCCAGCGGCTGGACGGGCTGCTGGATGGCATGCGCGCCATCGACGACACGCACTTCGAGATACGCATGAAGAGGGCCTGGCCGGGGCTGGCCTTCGCGCTGGGCAAGCCATCGGCCAATATCTGCGCCATCATGCCGGAACGCGTGGCGCAGACCGACCCCTTCCAGCAGATCCAGGACTTTACGGGGAGCGGCCCGTTCCGCTTCCTGCGCGACGAGTTCCGCGCCGGCGACCGCGTGCATTACGCGAAGTTCGACGGCTACGAATCGCGCAACGAGCCGACGGATTTCCTGGCCGGCGGCAAGCCCGTGCATTTCGACCGCGTCGAATGGCGGGTGATGCCAGATCCCTCCACCGCCGCGGCCGCGCTGCAGAACAACGAGGTGGACTGGTGGGAGACGCCGCTGCCGGACCTGCTGCCGCTGCTGCGCCGCAACCGCGACATCGTGGTGGACCTGGTGAACGACGCCGGCAATCTGGGCGTGCTGCGCTTCAACTTCCTGCACCCGCCCTTCGACAACCCGGCGGTACGCCGCGCCATCCTGCCGGCGCTGGACCAGCGTGCCTTCATGGATGCGGCGGTCGGCACGGATCCGGAGATGTCGCGCGTCCCGGCCGGTGCCTTCACGCCGGGCATGCCGCTCGCGAATGAGGCGGGGCTCGAGGTGCTGTCCGGCCCGCGCAACCTGGCGGCGGCGCAGCGGGCGCTGCGCGAATCGGGCTATGCCGGGCAGCGCGTGGCGATGCTGTCGGGCACCGACATCCCGGTGCTGCAGAACCTGTCCGTGGTGGCGGCCGACCTGCTTGCCCGCATCGGCTTCAACGTGGATCTGCAGGCGATGGATTGGGGCACGCATATCCAGCGCCGTACCAATCGCGGCCCTGTGGAACAGGGCGGCTGGAGCGCCTTCTGCACGACCTGGGAAGGCTTCGACGTCTCGGTGCCCGGCAGCCACCAGCCGATTCGCGGCCATGGCGCCGCCGCCTGGGCCGGCTGGCCCACCATCCCGCGCCTGGAGGAACTGCGCGAGGCGTGGTTCGAGGCGCCGGACCTCGCTGCCGAGAAGCGGATCGCGGAGGAAATGCAGCGCGTGGTGTGGCAGGAAGTGCCCTTCATCCCGCTCGGCCAGGTACTGCCGCGCATGGCCTACCGGCGCAGCATCACCGGGGTCGTGAAGGGCGGGCCGGCCCTGTTCTGGGGCGTGCGACAGGCCTGACCGACATTCACCGGATCGTGGCACGCCGTGTGCACCGCGATTGCTCCGGGCGCGCAACCGGCCGATGAACGGTTCGGGAAGCTGGCGCGCCGCACAGGGATAAGGCAGTCTGCCCGTAATCAGGGCGGCTGGGGGCAAGGGATACAAAAATGGATCGAAGGTCATTCCTCAAGGCGGGCGTGGGCGCCGCGGGCTTTGCAGCCGCAGGCGTCTCGGCGCCGGCCTACAGCCAGGCGGCGAACCGCACGCTGCGTTTCGTGCCGCAATCGAACCTGGCGAATTTCGACCCGATCTGGGGCACGCAGTATGTCGTGCGGAACGCCTCCGCGATGGTGTGGGACACGCTGTATGGCGTGAACGACAAGCTCGAGCCGCAGCCGCAGATGATCGAGGGGGAGACGATTTCCTCCGACGGCCTGACCTGGACTTTCAAGCTGCGTTCCGGCCTGCGCTTCCATGATGGCGAGCCGGTGCGGGCGAAGGATGTTGTCGCCTCCATCAATCGCTGGATGCCGCGCGACCCGATGGGCCAGATGGTGCGCGCGATCCAGAAGGAACTGGTGGCGGTGGACGACACCACCTTCCGCTGGGTGCTGGGCAGCCCCTATCCCAAGCTGAAATACGCGCTCGGCAAGACCAACACGCCGATCTGCTTCATCATGCCGGAGCGGATCGCGACGAAGTTCGACAGCTTCACGCAGATCACGGAATATGTCGGCTCCGGCCCGATGAAGTTCGTGAAGGAGGCGTGGGTGCCCGGCGCCTCCGCCGTGTTTCAGAAATTCGACCAGTATGTGCCGCGCAACGAGGCGCCGAGCTGGCTGGCCGGCGGCAAGCGCATGGGCGTCGACCGCGTTGAATGGGTGGTGATGCCGGACCCGGCGACCGCCGCCGCCGCGCTGCAGAACGGCGAGGTGGATTGGTGGGAGAACCCGATCAGCGACCTGGTGCCGCTGATGCGCCGCAACCGGAACATCCGCCTGGATATCGCGGACCCGCTGGGCAACATCGGCAGCTTCCGCATGAACCACCTGCATGCGCCCTTCAACTCGAAGAAGGTCCGGCAGGCCGTCCTCGCGGCGATGAGCCAGGAAGACTACATGCGCGCCCTGGTCGGCACGGATGATGCGCTGTGGAAGCCGCTGCCCGGCTTCTTCACACCGGGCACGCCAGGCTATACGGAAGCGGGTGGCGACATTCTGAAGGGTCCGCGCAACATGGACCTGGCGAAGCGGCTGTTGCAGGAAGGCGGCTACAACAACGAGCCGGTGATCTGCATCGTGGCACAGGACCAGCCGATTACGAAGGCGCAGGGCGACATCACGGCGGACCTGCTGAAGCGCATGGGCATGAATGTGGATTTCGTGGCGACGGACTGGGGTACAACAGGCCAGCGCCGCGCCATGAAGAATCCGCCGAACAATGGCGGCTGGGGCATGTTCCACACCTGGCACGCCGGCGCGGATTGCGTGAACCCTGCCGCCTACAATGCGCTGCGCGGCACCGGGCAGCAGGCCTGGTTCGGCTGGCCGGAATCGAAGGGCGTCGAGGACGGCGTGACCGAATGGTTCAACGCGCCGGACACGGCGGCCGAGAAGGTGGCGCTGGACAAGATCAACACCGCCGCGATTGATGACGTGGTCTATGCGCCGACCGGCTTCTTCCTGGGCTACACGGCCTGGCGCAGCAACGTGACCGGCATCCAGAAGGGCCCGCTGCCGTTCTTCTGGGGCGTCAACAAGGCCTGATGAAGCGACCGCATCCGGGTCGGGCGCCGCCCCGGCCCGGATGCACCGATGAACCGAAAGGTCTGAAAACCGGATGTTTGCCTATATTGTCCGAAGAGTCCTCGCCACCATCCCGGTGATGGCGATCGTCGCGTTGTTCGTGTTCTCACTGCTCTACATCGCCCCGGGCGATCCGGCCGCGGTGATTGCGGGAGATCAGGCCACGCCGGACGATGTGGAGCGCATTCGCGCCAGCCTCGGCCTCGACCGCCCATACCTGGTGCGGTTCGGCGCCTGGGTCTGGGATATCGCGAATGGTGACCTAGGTGTATCGATCTTCACCAACCTGCCGGTCAGCACCATGATCCAGCAGCGCATCGAGCCGACGCTGTCGTTGATGATCGTCACGCTGATCCTGGCAGTCTCCATCGCCGTGCCCATGGGGGTGATGGCGGCCTGGCGGCAGGGCACCTGGATCGACCGTGCGGTGATGGGCTTCGCCGTGCTCGGCTTCTCCGTGCCCGTCTTCGTGGTCGGCTATGTGCTGGCCTATATCTTCGCGCTGGAGCTCGATTGGCTGCCCGTGCAGGGCTACACGCCGCTGTCGCGCGGCTTCTGGCCCTGGTTCGAGAACCTGATCCTGCCCTCGGTCGCATTGGGCAGCGTCTACATCGCGCTGATTGCGCGCATCACCCGCGCCACGATGCTCGAGGTCCTGCAGCAGGACTACATCCGCACGGCCCGCGCCAAGGGGCTGAACCAGTCGGGCATCCTGTTCCTGCATGCGCTTAAGAATGCGGCCGTGCCGATCATCACCGTCATCGGCCTCGGCATCGCGCTGCTGATCGGCGGCGCCGTGGTGACGGAGAGCGTCTTTGCCATCCCGGGCCTCGGCCGCCTGACGGTGGATGCCATCCTGCGGCGCGACTACCCGGTGATCCAGGGCGTCGTCCTGCTGTTCAGCTTCATCTATGTGCTGGTCAACCTTGCCATCGACCTGGCCTACACCCTGTTCGACCCGAGGATCCGGTATTGAGCACCGCAACACTCCCCCCCGGCACCTTGCCCCCCGGGGTCAATGCCGCCGTCCCCATGCGGGACATCATGCCGCCCGTTCGTGCGCGCGGTGGCCTGCTCGGCTTCATCCGCCGCAACCCGACCATTGCCGTCGGTGGCTTCCTGGTCTTCCTGATGGTGTTCATCGCCGTCTTCGCGCCTTTCCTGACCAGCAAGGACCCGACCGCACTGGCACCCGCGCTTCGGACGCGCGAGCCTTCGGCGCAGTTCTGGTTCGGCAGCGACATGCTGGGCCGCGACATCTATTCGCGTGTCCTGTACGGCGCCCGCGTCTCGCTGACCGTCGGCTTCGCGGTGGCGATCTGCGCCTCCGCCATCGGGCTGTTCATCGGCCTGGTCTCCGGCTTCATCCGGGTGGCGGACAGCATCATCATGCGGATCATGGATGGCATGATGTCCATTCCGTCGATCCTGCTGGCGATCGCGCTGATGGCGCTGACCCGCGGCAGCGTGGGCAATGTGGTGCTGGCCATCACCATCGCGGAAATCCCGCGCGTCTCGCGCCTGGTGCGCGGCGTGGTCCTGTCGCTGCGTGAACAGCCCTATGTCGATGCGGCCGTCGCATCCGGCACGCGCACGCCGATGATCATCATCCGCCACATCCTGCCCAACACCCTGGCGCCGCTGACCGTGCAGGCCACCTATATCTGCGCGAGCGCGATGATCACGGAAGCCATCCTGTCCTTCATCGGTGCAGGTACGCCGCCGATCATCCCGTCCTGGGGCAACATCATGGCCGAGGGCCGCGCGCTCTGGCAGGTGAAGCCCTACATCGTGTTCTTCCCGGCGCTGTTCCTGTCCATCACCGTGCTGGCCGTGAACCTGCTGGGTGACGGGCTGCGCGATGCGCTCGACCCGCGCATGGCCAAGAGGCTCTAACCGACATGGCACTTCTCGAAGTCGATGCGCTGCAGACGCATTTCCGCACGCCCGACGGCATCAACCGTGCCGTCGATGGTGTTTCCTTCCATGTGAATGCCGGCGAGACGCTGGCGATCGTGGGTGAAAGTGGCTGCGGCAAGTCCGTCACCGCCATGTCCATCCTGCGGCTGATCCCGGAGCCGCCCGGCAAGATTGCCGGCGCCATCCGCTTCAACGGCAAGAACCTGCTGGAGGCCTCCGACAAGGAGATGCGGGCGATCCGCGGCAACGAGATCAGCATGATCTTCCAGGAGCCGATGACCAGCCTGAACCCGGTGCTGACCGTGGGCCGCCAGATCGGCGAGACGCTGCGCCTGCACCAGGGCCTGTCGGCCCAGGCCGCCGAGGATCGCGCGGTGGAGATGCTGAACCTGGTCGGCATCCCCGAGGCCAAGCGCCGCGTGAAGGAATATCCGCACCAGCTCTCGGGCGGCATGCGCCAGCGCGTGATGATCGCCATCGCGCTCGCCTGCAACCCGAAGCTGCTGATCGCGGATGAGCCGACCACGGCGCTGGACGTGACCATCCAGGCGCAGATCCTGGACCTGATGCGCGACCTGAAGCACCGCGTCGGTGCCGCCATCGTCCTCATCACCCACGACCTCGGCGTGGTGGCCGAGGTCGCAGAGCGCGTGGTGGTGATGTACGCCGGCAAGAAGGTTGAGGAGGCGCCGGTCCACGCGCTGTTCAACAGCCCGCGCCATCCCTACACGCAGGGCCTGCTCGGTTCCGTGCCGAAGCTCGGTTCGTCCCTGACCGGGGAGGCGACGCGGCTGGCGGAGATCCCCGGCCTGGTGCCGAGCCTGAAGCAGAAGATCCCGGGCTGCGTCTTCGCCTCCCGCTGCCCGCATGCGACCGACCTCTGCACGGCCGTCGCGCCGGCGCTGGAGGAGAAGGCGCCGGGCCATGTCGCCGCCTGCCATTATGCCTTGCGTGAAGGGGCCCTCGCCGCATGAGCACCGCCCCTCTGTTGCAGGTCAACGACCTGAAGAAGCACTTTCCGATCCATGGCGGATTCTTCGGCGGCGTCACCGCCAAGGTCTATGCGGTGGACGGCATCTCCTTCGACATCGCCAAGGGCGAGACGCTGTCGCTGGTGGGCGAATCAGGCTGCGGTAAATCCACCGTTGGCAAGGCGCTGCTGCGGCTGTTCCCGCTCACCGACGGCCAGGTGATCCTGGGCGGCGAGCGGATCGACGACATGCCCGCCGCGACGCTGCGACCGATCCGGCGCCGCATGCAGGTGGTGTTCCAGGACCCGTTCAGCTCGCTCAACCCGCGCATGCGGGTGCGCGACATCCTGGCGGAGCCGATCCGCAATTTCGGGCTGGCGAAGAACTCGGCCGATCTGGAAGCCCGCCTGGTCGCGCTGATGGACAAGGTCCGGCTGCCGAAAGATGCGATCAACCGCTGGCCGCATGAATTCTCCGGCGGCCAGCGCCAGCGCATCGGCATCGCCCGGGCACTGGCCGGCGAGCCGGACCTGATCATCTGCGACGAGGCGGTCTCCGCGCTCGACGTTTCGGTGAAGGCGCAGATCGTCAACCTGCTGCAGGATCTGCAGAAGGAACTCGGCCTGGCGATGCTGTTCATCAGCCATGACTTGGCGATCGTCGAGCATATGACGCACCGGGTCGCGGTGATGTATCTCGGCAAGATCGTGGAGGTGGCGCCACGGCGCAGCCTGTTCGGGGCGCCGAAGCATCCCTACACGGAGGCGCTGCTTTCGGCCGTGCCGCAGCCGACTCCGGGCATCCAGCGCCAGCGGGTTATCCTGAAGGGGGATGTGCCCAGCCCGATCAACCCGCCCAAGGGCTGCCGCTTCCACACCCGCTGCCCGTATGCCTTCGACCGCTGCCGGGTGGAGGAGCCGCCGCTGCGGCCGATCCATGATGCGATGGGGGAGGGGCATGTCGCCGCCTGCCACCTGCATGACCTGCCCGACGCGGAAAACCCGCTCGCCGGGGCCAAGGGCGCCGCACTTCTCGCCGTCGGCTGACGGTTTCGCCATCGCCACGCTTGACGAGGCGCGGGACCGGGACGACTCTCCCCAGCCAGGGCGGCCCCCAGTCGGGGGCCGGCAGGCCAAAATTTGGGGAGAGGCGCGATGCCGCAGGTGACACTGACGGTCAACGGCACGAAACACACGGTCGAGGTCGAGGCCCGCACCCTGCTGGTCGAGACGCTGCGGGAGCAGCTTCGCCTGACCGGCACCCATGTCGGCTGCGACACCAGCCAGTGCGGCGCCTGCGTGGTCCATATGGGCGGCGATAGCGTGAAGTCCTGCACCATCCTGTCGGTCCAGTGCGACGGCAGCGAGATCACCACCATCGAGGGCTTGGCGGCGGCCGACGGCACGCTGCATCCGATGCAGGAAGCCTTCCGCGAATACCATGCGCTGCAGTGCGGCTTCTGCACGCCGGGCATGGTCATGTCGGCCATCGACCTGGTGAACAAGCACCCGGATGGGATGAGCGAGAAGGAGATCCGGGAAGGGCTGGAGGGCAACCTCTGCCGCTGCACCGGCTACCACAACATCGTGAAGGCGATCGCGGCCGCGCAGGACGTGATGCATGGCCGCGTCCCCGAACTGGTGCGCGCCGCCGCCGAATAGTCGGAACTGTCGAGGCCTGGGCCGCGGAACAGCCCCACGTCAGAGGGGGCGCCGCGGTTCATTGGGGAGGATAAGACCGATGAACGTGGTGACGCCCTTCGAGGGCATTGGCGCCAGCCTGCGCCGCAAGGAGGATTTCCGCTTCCTGATGGGCCGCGGCCAGTATGTGGATGACATCAACCGGCCGGGCCAGACCCACGCCGTGATGCTCCGCAGCCCGCATGCCCATGCGACGATCGACCGCATCGATACCGTTGCCGCCAAGGCGATGCCGGGGGTCAAGGCGATCTTCGTCGGCGAGGACATGGCGGCCGAGCAGATCGGCGGCATTCCCTGCGGCTGGCAGATCCACAACAAGGACGGCTCGCCGATGGCGGAGCCGATGCATCCGGCCCTTGCGCTCGGCAAGGTGCGCCATGTCGGCGATCCCGTCGCGGTGGTGATCGCGGAGACGAAGTCCCAGGCGCGGGACGCGGCGGAAGCCATCGTCGTGGACTACACGCCGCTGCCCGCCGTCTCCGGCACCGAGGCCGCTTTGCAGCCGGGGGCGCCGCAGGTGCATGACGGGGCACCGGGCAACCTCTGCTACGACTGGCACATCGGCGACAAGGCCGCGCAGGAAGCGGCCTTCGCCCGCGCCGCAAGGGTGGTGAAGTTCGAGACGACGAACAACCGCCTGGTGCCGAACGCCATGGAACCGCGTGCGGCAATCGGCGATTTCGACAGCTTCTCGGGCGACTACACGCTCTATACCACCAGCCAGAACCCGCATGTGATCCGGCTGCTGATGGGCGCCTTCGTGCTGCACATCCCCGAATCCAAGCTGCGCGTCGTGGCGCCGGATGTGGGCGGTGGCTTCGGGTCCAAGATCTACCATTATGCCGAGGAGGCGATCGTCACCTGGGCCGCCGGCAAGGTGAAGCGACCCATCAAATGGACCTGCGAACGGTCCGAATCCTTCATGTCGGACGCGCATGGGCGCGACCATGTCTCAACCGCGGAACTGGCGCTGGATGCCGAGGGGAAGATCCTCGGGCTGAAGGTGCACACGCTGGCGAATATGGGCGCGTATCTCTCGACCTTCGCGCCCTGCGTGCCGACCTATCTCTACGCCACGCTGCTGTCGGGCGTGTATGCCACGCCGGTGATCTATGCCGAGGTGAAGGCGGTGTTCACCAACACCGTGCCGGTGGATGCCTATCGTGGCGCCGGGCGGCCCGAGGCGACCTACCTGCTGGAGCGGCTGATGGATGTGGCGGCCGCCGAGGCCGGCCTCGACAAGGTGGATTTCCGGCGCCGCAACTTCATCCTGCCCGACCAGTTCCCGTACCAGACGCCGGTCGCCCTGCAGTATGATAGCGGCGACTACCATTCCACGCTGGAAGCCTGCCTGGAGACGGCTGGCTGGGCTGGATTCGAGGCACGCCGCGCGGAATCGAAGACGCGCGGCAGGCTGCGTGGCATCGGCATCTCGACCTATGTCGAGGCCTGCGGCATTGCGCCGTCTGCCGTGGTGGGCTCGCTGGGCGCGCGGGCCGGGCTTTACGAGGTCGGCACCATCCGCGTGCACCCGACCGGCAGCGTCACCGTGCTGACCGGCGCGCATAGCCACGGGCAGGGGCATGAGACGACCTTCGCGCAGCTGATCGCGGACAAGCTCGGCGTGCCGACGGCGAATGTGGACATCGTGCATGGCGACACGGCCAAGGTGCCCTTCGGCATGGGTACCTACGGGTCGCGCAGCCTGGCGGTCGGCGGATCGGCCATGGACAAGGCGATGGACAAGATCATCGCCAAGGGCAAGCGCATCGCCGCGCACCTGATGGAAGCCAGCGTCGAGGATGTGGAGTTCGAGCGCGGCACCTTCCGGGTTGCCGGCACGGACAAGACCAAGACGCTGACCGATATCAGCCTGGCCGCCTATGTGCCGCACAACTACCCGATCGACGAGATCGAGCCCGGGCTGGAGGAGACGGCCTTTTACGATCCGAAGAACTTCACCTATCCCGGCGGCTGCCATATCTGCGAGGTCGAGATCGACCCGGAGACCGGCCGCACAGAGGTGCTGAACTTCACGGCGGTGGATGACGTCGGCCGGGTCATCAACCCGATGATCGTCGAGGGCCAGGTGCAGGGCGGCGTCGCCCAGGGCATCGGCCAGGCGCTGCTGGAGGCGGCGATCTACGATGCCTCCGGGCAACTCGTCTCCGGCTCCTTCATGGATTACACCATGCCGCGGGCGGGCGACCTGCCGGATGTCGGCGTCGCCACCCATGTCACGCTCTGCACCCACAACCCGCTCGGGGTGAAGGGGTGTGGCGAGGTGGGGGCCATCGGCTCACCACCGGCGGTGATGAATGCGGTGGTGGATGCGCTGCGTGACTATGGCGTGCGCCATGTGGAAATGCCGGCGACGCCGCAGAAGATCTGGGGCATCGTCAACGCACACAGGCTTGCGGCCGAATAGCTGAGGGGATCGAACCATGTATGATTTCGCCTACCACAAGCCCGCTTCGGTCGCGGATGCCGTGAAGATCCTGGCGGCCGACCCCGATGCGCGGCCGATCTCCGGCGGCATGACCCTGCTGCCGGCGCTGAAGCTGCGGCTGAACAAGCCGACCTCCGTGGTCGACCTATCCGGCATCGCGGAGCTGCACGGCGTGAAGCGGGAAGGGGACAAGCTGGTGATCGGCGCCCTGACCCGTCACGGCGATGTCGCGAGCTCGGCCGAGGTGAAGGCCGCGATCCCGACGCTCGCCGCCATGGCCGGCACGATCGGTGATACCCAGGTCCGCAACCGCGGCACCATGGGCGGCTCCGTCGCCAACAACGACCCCTCCGCCGACTACCCTGCCGCGCTGCTGGCGCTCGGCGCCACCATCCAGACCGACAAGCGCAAGCTGGCGGCGGAGGATTTCTTCACCGGCATGTTCACCACGGCGCTGGAGGTTGGGGAGCTGGTGACGGCCATCCACATCCCGATCCCGACCAAGGCCGGCTATGCCAAGATGCGCAACCCGGCCAGCCGCTATTCGATGGCCGGTGTCTTCGTGGCGCAGACCGCTTCCGGCGTGCGCGTGGCGGTGAACGGCGCCGGCGCCAACGGCGTGTTCCGCGAGAAGGCGATGGAAGCGGCACTGTCCGCTAACTGGTCGCCGGATGCGGTGGCCGGCGTGAAGGTGGATCCGGGCCTGCTGAACGGCGACATCCATGGCAGTGCCGAATACCGCGCCCATCTGGTGACGGTGATGGCGAAGCGGGCGGTGATCGACGCCGGCTGACGCCCCTCCTGCCTGCCTTCCCAGCCTGCCCGCAGCGGCGCAGGCTGGGGCTGGCTTGGCAGGAGATTCGGCGTGCAGATCGACGACCCGGACATCATCGCGGAGGCCCGCGCGGTCTTCGACCGCTATGAAGCGGCGCTGATGGCGAATGAGACGGCCACGCTCGACGCCATCTTCTGGGCGGACCCGCGCACTGTCCGCTTCGGCATCGGCGAGATCCTGTATGGCATCGAGGCCATCCGCGCCTTCCGCGCCTCCGTGAAGGCCTATGCGCAGCGCACCCAGCGCCAGGTACGCATCACCACCTTCGGCCCGGATGTCGCGGCCACGCATCTGGAATATGAACGCATCGGCACCGGCCTGGTGGGGCGCGAGACCAAGATCATGGCGCGCATCCCGGGGCAGGGGTGGCGCGTGGTCTCGGCCCATGTCTCGCTGCTGGCGGCCGATGATCCGGGGCGGGTGATGGGAGAGGTGCGTTGATCGAGTTGGAGATGCAGCAGGGCGATGCGCCGCATGTGGTGGTGATCGGCGCCGGCATCATCGGCGCCGCGACGGCGCTTGGCGCGCTGCGCGAGGGTTTCCGGGTGACCATCCTGGAGCCGGGCGACCCGGGCGGCGAACAGGCGGCAAGCTACGGCAATGGCTGCTGGCTCAGCCCGATGTCGGTGATCCCGCCGGCCGGACCCGGGCTGTGGAAGAAGGTACCGAAATTCCTGGCGGACCCGCTGGGGCCGCTGGCGATCCGCTGGTCGTACCTGCCCAAGGTGCTGCCCTGGCTGGCCCGCTACCTCTGGGCCGGCTGGACGGAGGCCAAGGTTCTGCGGGCGGCGCAGGCGCTGCGGCCGCTGCTGGTGGGCAGCCCCGCGTTGCACAAGGAACTGGCGGAACAGGCAGGCGTCGGCCACCTGATCGAGCGCCGGGGCCTTGTCTACATCTATGAGAACCGCGCCCAGTTCGAATCCGAGGCGCTGGCCTGGCGGGTGCGCAAGCAGGTCGGCATCGAATGGCTGGAACTGGACGCGGATGAGATGCGCCAGCGGGAGCCCGACCTGGACCGCCGCTACACCTTCGGCGCGATGGTCGAGGAAGGCGGCCACTGCCGCGACCCCGGCGCCTATGTCGCGGCACTGGTCGCCCAGGCCCGGGCGGAGGGCGCCAAGTTGCTGCGGGATGCCGCCACCGGATTCCGCATCGAGCAGGGCCGGCTGAAGGCGGTGCTGACCCGGAGCGGGGAGCTGCTCTGCGACCACGCCGTGATCGCCGCCGGCGCCTATTCCCGCAAGCTGGCGGCCGCGGTCGGTTCGGACGTGCCGCTGGAGACGGAGCGCGGCTATCACGCGATGGTGGCGGATGCCGAGGCCGGGCCGCGCACGCCGATGATGCCCTATGACGGCAAGATGTCGATCACCTGGACCGATCGCGGCCTGCGCTGCGCCGGCCAGGTGGAGATTGCGGGGCTGGATGCGGCGCCGAACTGGAAGCGGGCGGAGATCCTGCGCGACCACCTGCTGCGCAGCTTCCCCGGCCTGCCGCGGGACCTGCCGGCCAGCCGGGTGAAGATGTGGATGGGCCACCGGCCTTCCATGCCGGATGGGCTGCCATGCCTCGGCCCGTCCGCGGCGACGCCGGATGTGCTGCTGGCCTTTGGCCATGGGCATACCGGCCTGGTCGCCGCGCCACGCACTGCGCACGCCATCGTGGACCTGCTGGCCGGCAGAACGCCGGACCTGCCGATGGAGCCGTTCCGGCCGGAGCGATTCGCATGACCTGTTGAAGGCCCGCGCTGCCTCCATGCCTGGGAATCGGCGCGCTTTTCGCTGGTTTTTCTTGCTACCTGGTGCAATCTTGCATGGTGGCGGCCCTGCATCGTGTCGGGTCGTGTCCACAAGTACGGATTGCATAAGATCGTGTTTCCCGACAACGAGCAGGGCGGCGCCGGGTCCGTCGAAGCCGAAGTTAAGTGGTACAATGCCCGCAAGGGTTTCGGCTTCGTCCTTGGACCGGATGGACAGGACGTCTTCTTCCACGCCTCGGCCTTGACCGAGGCGGGCATCGAGCCGCCGGACACCGGCGACAAGTTGAACTGCGAGATCGGAACGGACCGTCAGGGTCGCCGCCTGGTCACGCGGATCCACTCGGTCATCAAGGGTCCGGGCGGCGGCGACAGGGCCGCGCGTCCGGGTGGGTTCGGGGATCGTCCGCCGCGTCGGGATTTCGGAGGCGCGCCGGGTGGCTTCGGCGATCGTCCGCCGCGCCGTGACTTCGGCGGTGGTGCGCCCGGCGGGTTCGGCGATCGTCCGCCGCGTCGGGATTTCGGGGGCGCGCCGGGTGGCTTCGGCGATCGCCCGCCGCGCCGCGACTTCGGCGGTGGTGCGCCGGGTGGCTTCGGTGCCGGTGGTGGCGGCTTCGGCGCGCCGCGCGGCAATTTCGGAGACCGTCCGCCGCCGCGCCGCGATAGCGGCCGCGACGAGGGTGGCCCCACCTATGCCGTGAACGGCACGGTGAAGTGGTTCGACCAGGTGCGCGGCTTCGGCTTCGTCACCCCCGAGGATGGCGGGCAGGACGTGTTCTTGCATTCCTCCGTCCTGCAGCGCGCCGGCCGGGCCGATGTGCAGCAGGGTGAGAAGGTGGCGCTGGATGTGCGCGATGGTCAGCGCGGGCGCCAGGCCGTCAACATGAAGGAGTAGCCTCACGGCGCTCCGCCGGCGCCTTCTGCGCCAATGTAAAAAGCCCCGGTCACGAAAGTGCCGGGGTTTTTTCTGGATTTAACTAAAAACCGACTGGCACAGCATGTGTCAGGCTAAAAATTTACCTTCCATTTACGATCAAGGGCCGAGTGTAAGGACACCGCGACGCCTCGACGACCGCGGACAAATCGCCAGGCGGGAAGATCCCGGAGGAAATGCGATGTCCAGTGCCCAGATCATGCCATCACCCATGGCATCCTATGCGGCCCCTCTCGGGGAAGCGGGTCTGTTCTACGACCCCGTCCTCCGCATGGGCATCTCCTGGCTCGACAAGCCCGCGAGGCCGGAGCCTGTGGTCGATGCGGGAAGCCCGGTCAGCCTGGCGGAAGCCGTAGCCGGCATCGTTGCCATCGCCGCCGCCCGCGCCCGCAACGCTGGCGAACTGCTGGCGCTGCGCCGCGCCGTGGAGCATGCGCTGGACGCACCGATTCAGGCGATACCCCGGCCGGCGCCGGACCCGCGCGAATCCGGCCTTTCGGACCTGCCGGAAATCTGCGACGCCAGGGCGGAGAATGAGGCGGACCGCCTGGGCGCGCTGCTGCGGCGTCAATCCCCGGGCTGAACGCACCCAACCGCGCGGCTCAGCGGAAGCGGGTGGGCCGCAGCCCGCCATGCAGCCAGCTGACCAGCGTATAGATGTCATAGACTGGCAGCCCAAGCTCCGCCTGCAGCGCTGCGGCGTAGGGCGGCATGTTGGTGCATTCCAGCACGACGGCGCCCACCTCGGGATGCCGCGCCACCAGGGCGCGCCCGGCGTCCAGGATATCCTGCTCGGCCAGCGCCACGTCCATGTCGGACGCCTCGGCCTTGATCAGCACGCGGAAGAACTCCCGCCCGCCCTCCGTACCCTGCACGGGAATATCCAGCGGCACATTCGCGGCCTGCAGATGCGCCGGCGTCAGCGACGAACTGCTGACGGTCACCACGCCTACGCGCTTGCCCGGCGGCAGCATCGCCTGCACCCAGGGCACCTGCATCAGGGAGGAAGTGGCCACCGGCACCTGCACCGCCGCCGCCAGCTCCGCCTGGAACAGCGACAGGAAGCCGCAATTGGTGGTGATCGCCTCCGCACCCAGATCGATAAGATCCCTTGCTGCATCGATGAAGTCCGGCAGCAGGCCGCGCGCGCCCTGCAGCACTACCTTCTCCGGCGTCGCGCCGCGCACCACCCGGAACAGCACTGGGAAGGGCCATGTGGTGCCATTGCCCATGTCGCCGGGGATGCGCGGGAATCGCGCTTCCAGCATCAGGATTCCGAGCGGCGCGCCGTAGATGGATTTGCCGCCGCGCGCGATGCGCGGAGAATGGGAGGAGCTGGACATGGGCGAAGCGTAGCCCGCTGACGCTTTCTGTCCAGCCGGGCGTGGCAAGGGGTTGCACAGCGGGCTCCGGGGCGGTTCTTCTACACCCGAACAGGCCGAGGACCCTCCGCAATGAAATTCCGCCATCGCCTTCTGCTGCCGCTTCTCGCGGCCCTTGGCGCCGCCGCACCTGCCGTGGTGCAGGCGCAGGATAACTGGCCGTCGCGCCCGATCGAGTTCCTCGGCGGCTTCCCCAACGGTTCGGGTGTCGACATCTACGCGCGCCGCATCGCGGAGCCGCTGTCACGCGCGCTGGGCGTGCCCGTCGTGGTGAACAACCGCGTCGGCGCCGGCGGCAACATCGCCTCCGCCTATGCGGCCAATGCGCGGCCGGATGGCTACCTCATGCTGTTCGGCACGGCCGGGACGCATGCTATCAACGCCACGCTGTACCGGCGCCTGCCCTTCGACCCGATGCGCGACGTGACCCACATCGCGCATCTGGGCGATGTGCCGAACGTGCTGATCACCAGCATGCAGCACCGCCCGCAATACACGGATTGCGCCGCGCTGGTCGCAGATGCCAAGGCCCGGCCCGGCGCGCTGAACTACGCCAGCACCGGCAATGGCGCCTCCACCCATCTGGCGGGCGCGCTGTTTGCCTCGCGGGCGGGGATCGACATGCTGCACATCCCGTTCCCCGGCCAGGGCCCGGCCATGGCCTCGCTGCTCGGCGGGCAGACCGACCTGTTCTTCAACCAGGTCGGCCCCTCCGTCGGCATGATCCGCCAGGGCGCCGTGCGCGGGCTCGGCGTCACCACGCCACAGCGCCTGGCCGCGCTGCCGGATGTGCCGACCATCGCCGAGGCCTGCAACCTGCCGGGCTTCGAGAGCACCACCTGGTACGGCGTCTTCGGCCCTCCCGGCCTGCCGCAGCCGATCCAGATGCGGCTGAACGCCGAGATCCGGAAGATCATCGAGGCACCGGAATTCCGCGACTGGCTGGTGAACAACCAGGGCATCGCGCCCTCCACTGTCCGCACGCCGGAGGAGTTCCGCCGGGTGCATGAGCAGGACATCGCCCGCTGGGGCGAGGTGGTGCGCGCCGCCGGCGCCCAGGTGGACTGAAACTGGAGGGGGGGCGCCGCGGCGCCCCCTTCTTCCTTCAGGCCAGGATGAAATCTGCCGCGCTCAGAGCGTGGCTGCCGCCCAGCACGAAGGCCATGTCCGCCTGCACATCGGCATCGGCACTGTCGAACCAGACGATGGTGCTGCCCGGCACCTGCGTAACCCGCACCGCGGCCGCGCCCGCCGTGAAGGCGCCGCCACCGAGGAAGCCGATGGGCCCGCCCAGGGCCGAGAGATCCAGCAGGTCTTCCCCCACCACGAAGCCCGTGATCCGGTCCCGCTGCGTGACGCTGCTTTCCGACGTGTCGGTCCAGCGGAACACATCCGCGCCGGCACCGCCGAGCATGACATCGGCCCCGAGGCCGCCCTCGAAGGTGTCGTTGCCTTCGCCGCCCACCAGGATGTTCCGGGAATCGCTGCCGAGCAGCAGGTCGTCCCCGGCCTCGCCGCGCACCGTATCCATGTGGCCGTCGCCGGCCAGCAGCGTGTCGTTGCCGGCACCGCCAAACAGCTGGTTGTTGCCGCCGCCGCCCTCAAGCCGGTCATCGCCATCGCCGCCATAGAGCCGGTCGTTGCCGTCGCCGCCGGACAGCACATCATCGCCCGCCGCGCCCACCAGCGTGTCCAGCCCATCTCCGCCCAGGATCGTATCCGCGCCACCGCCACCATTCAGCAGGTCCTGGCCGCGCCCGCCATCCAGCACGTCGTCGCCGTCATTGCCCAGCATCCGGTCGTCGCCGCTGCCGCCCCACAGGCTGTCCTGGCCGAGGCCGCCATATAGCGAATCCCGCCCGGTGCCGCCGAACAGCGCGTCGTCGCCATCGAGCCCGACCAGCGTGTCGGCGCCGCCTGCGCCCTCCAGCGTCTCCGCCGCCGCGCTGCCGCGCAGCAATTCCGGCACCGGCGGGCGCGGCTGGTCCTGCACCAGCAGCGGGGTGATGGCCTCTGCGGTGAAGCTGGATGCGGTCAGCACCATGGTGCCGCCCTCCTCCAGCTCCACCAGGTCATCGGCGGCGAGCGTCAGCAGGACGGAGGCCTCGGTCTGGTTCGCGGCGAAGGAGACGGTGCCGCTGAACAAGGTGCCCGGCGCGAAGTCCGCGGCGCTCAGGCTGCCGGGGACGAAGCTCCAGCCCAGGCTCGCGGCCTCCGTCAGGCCGGCGCCGCTGCGGATGAAGCGGTAGACGATGGTGCTGTCCTCGGTGCCTTCCACGAGGGGCGAGGTCTCGGGGATGATGGTGATCAGGCTGGTGGTATCGAGGATGGTGCCTGTGGCAGTACCTTGCAGCAGATCCTGGCCGATCGGGTTGGAGAGGGTGAGGGTCAGCGCCTCATCCGCCTCCACCACGCGATCCGTGGCGATGGCCACGCTGATGGTGCGGCTGGTCTCGCCGGCCAGGAAATGCAGCACGCCGATGGCCGCGGTAAAATCCGCCCCGGCGGTCGCGCTGCTGCCCGTCACGGCATAGTCGACGCGGCCATCGGCGCTGGCATCGCCGCGGGTGACGGTGAAGACCATCTCGCCCGCCGCCTCGGTGGCGCTGGCATCGGCCACGCTGAAACCGGCGACCACCGGCGCGTCGTCATCCGTGATGGTCACCACCACGCTGTCATTCAGCAGGATGCTGCCGCCCGGCGCCAGGAAGGTGACAGGCGTGGTGGACAGTTCCAGGCGGAAGGTCTCGTTGGTGAAGCCGAGGAGGGGCAGCGCCTCGTCAATCGCGTCGCGATTGATGGGGATGAAGATGGATTTCTGCGTCTCGCCCGGCGCGAAGGTGATGCTGCCGCTGGTCTCCAGCAGGTCGGCCTCGACATTGGCGTAGCCGAGGCCCTCGGCCTGGTTCACCGCCTGCCAGGTGACCGTGACCGCGTGCTGCACGCCGGCAACCAGGCGCACTTCCACGGCGGCGAAGGTGGCGCCGGGGCCGGTGCCCTCGACCACCACGGTATCCTCGGCGCTGATCTCCGCCGTCACCCAGCCCTGGCGATAGGCGAAGTGCCAGACGCCGGGCTGGCCGATGATATTGCCGGTGGTGACCAGGTCCAGGGCGGCCTGCGGATCCTCGGCGGCGGCCAGGCTCGGCGGCAGTTCCGTGACCACCACCTCGCCATCGATGACGGTGGCGAAATTCGTCATCAAGGCGCGACCGGCGACCGTGTCGAAGAACAGGTTGTCGCGGAAATTGAAGGAAGGCCACTCCAGCGATTCGTAGCGGAAGGTCACGTCGAAATCGATCGAGGTGGCGCCCGGGTTGGTCGCGGGGCGGAGCACCAGCTGGAAGGCGTTGCGGCCCGCCGCATCGCTGATCTCGGACCCGCCGCCGGAGGTCGGCAGCACATCGTCCCAGGTCACCACGAGGGTGCCGGTCGCCTCATCCAGGTCGTACCAGACCATGTTGGTGCCGCGGGAGGTGCCGCCTTCGCTCAGGGGCAGCGGCGTGCGGTCCGTGTCCACCGGGCTCCAGAAGGGGGCCAGGATGGGCGCGATGGTCTCCCGCACGCCGACGCCGGGGCCTTGCGGGGGGATCTCCGGCAGTTCCGCACGGTCCCCGGAAGCCGGGCGGAACTGGATGAAGCCATCCTGGTTCACCCAGAGCGAGCTATGGAAACTGCCGAGGAATTTGAGGCCCGAGCTGGCATTGTAGAAGGCCGAAAGGTCGATCGGCCCGAAGCTCCAGCGCGAATCGGCGGCCAGCGCGTTCTCACCGAGGCCCGCCGGGCCACCGAATCCGTTGATCAACAGTGCCATGCCGGGTTCCTGTTCCTTGGACGTCCGGCTTAGAGTGAGGGTGACACGGAAAGCGTCAACCTCGTTTCGGTTTCGTCAGATTTCGCGCCGCGGGTCAGTTCCGCCGACGGCGTTGCGCGGCTTCCTCCTGCCGCATGGTCACGAAGACCTCGTAATCCGCATGCCGCGTCGGCACCCAGCCGATGACGTTGCCGCGTTCCACCGCGCGGTGGATGTCCGGATGCGCGGCGGGCAGCGCCAGGTGGAAGGCGGTGATGTCGGCCATGAAGGCATCCGGCGTGTCCTTCCGCACCACGATCGGGCCGTTCTTGATGGGGCGGGACTGCCAGATGATGCGCAGCTCGCGCAGGTTGAGCAGGCCCTTTTCCGCCGTCGCGCGCAGCATGCCGCGGGAGAAGCCCTCGGAGGCCTCGCCGACGCCCGAGGCCCAGGTGACGCCGGCATCGAATTGCCGGCCCATCACGGCCACGATCGCCTGTTCATGCCCGCCGGCGAAGCCGGTGCGGCCGAAGAACTGCTCCGGGTTGATGCCGGCGGCGCGCAGCTCCGCGCGGGGAATCAGGTAGCCGCTGGCGCTGTTCGGATCGGCCCAGGCCATGGTCTTCCCGCGCATCTGCTCGATGCTGGTGATGCCGCTATCGGCGCGGGTGTACATGACGGCGACGTAGCTGGTGCTGCCATCGGCTTCCTGCGTGACCAGGATGGGTTCGACATTGCCATTCGATTCCATCCAGGACGCCGCATAGGCGGCGGGCGACATGCTCGCCATCTCGATATGCTTGCCCGCAAAGGCCTGGACCACGCCGGAATAGTCGCTTGCCTGGAACAGGCGCACGGGCACGCCGAAGGTCTCCTCGATCAACCGCCCATAGGCGCCGTAGCGGCCGATGCGATCCGCCTCATTCTCCCCGCCCAGGATGCCGATGCGTATTTGCGGCAGTTGCTCCGCCCAGGGGCGGCGGCCCTTCTCCGGCATGGCGGGCGCCTGGGCGCGCGCGGCAAGGGGGGCGAGGGTGGCGGCGGCAATCAGGGTGCGGCGGGTGAAGCGCATGGGGGCGGTGCCTCGGTGACGGAAGCGCGACACTACCGTGACAGGCGCCGCAAATCACCAGGATTGGGCGTTCGGCCGCAGGATCGCCTTGGTGGTCGTCGCCAGGTTGCGCGGTTCGGGCTTCGGCATCTGCGGCCGCTCCATCCGGCCCCAGCCGGGCGCGTCCAGCACCGTGCCGCCTTCCATGACGATGCGGCCGCGCACGATGGTGGCGACCGGCAGGCCCACCGTCTCCATGCCCTCATAGGGGGTGAAGCGGCTGCGCGTGCTGTGCAGCTCCGCGCCGCGGATCACGCCCTCCTTCGCCGGGTCCACCACGGCGATGTCGGCATCCGCGCCGGGCTGGATCACGCCCTTGCGCGGATAGAGGCCGAAGGCCTTGGCCGGCGCGGCGCAGGCCATGCGCACATACTGCTCCATCGTCATGCGGCCCTGATGCACCAGGGTCAGCATGAGGCGCATGGAGGTCTCGACGCCCGGGAAGCCGCAGGCATTGTCCCAGAAGCTGGCATGCTGCTTCTCCGCCATGGCATGCGGCGCGTGGTCCGTGCCCAGCATGTCGATGGTGCCGTCCAACAGGGCATTCAGGATCGGCTCCCGCTGCGCGCCTTCGCGGATCGGCGGGTTCAGGCGCGCAATGCGGGCCTTGTCACCAACGAGATCTTCGGCAGACAGCAGAAAATACTGCGGCCCGGTCTCCACCGTCATCGGCACGCCGCGCGCCTTGGCATCGCGGATGATGGGCAGGGAGCGCATGCAGCTTTCATGCACGATATGGATGCGCGCGCCGGTCCACTCCGACAGGGTGATGGAACGGTTCAGGCTTTCCAGCGCCACGATATCGGCGCGCGCCGCCAGATGCGCGAAGGCATCGTCGCGCCCGGCGGCCTTCATGCGGTTCTCGCGCCAGAACAGCATGGGCGAGTTCTCGGCATGGATCGAGCAGCGCAGGCCGAGCTCGGCCAGGATCTCGAACCCCTCCAGCACCGCGCCGTCATTGGGGGCGGGCAGGTTGCCGGTGGTGTTGCCGTAGAACAGCTTGGTGCCGATGATCCCGGCCTCGGCGAGCTGCGGCAGGATGTCCAGCGTGCGCTCGTCCAGCAGGCCGTACAGGCCGTAATTCACATGCGCCTGGCGCGCGGCGGCTTCCTGCTTGATGGCGAGCGCATCCATCGACCAGACCGGCGGGTCTGTGTTCGGCATGTCGAAGATGGTGGTGACGCCACCGGCCGCAGCGGCGCGGGTGCCGGTGGTCCAATCCTCCTTCTGCGTCATGCCGGGTTCGCGGATGTGGGTGTGCACATCGATGGCGCCAGGGATGACGAATTTGCCGGCCGCCGCCATGGTGCGGCGGGCGCGCGGCGCGAAGTCGCGATGGCCGACGAAGACGATCAGCCCATCCTTCACCGCGACATCGGCGGCGAAGCGCCCGGTCTCGTTGATGACGGTGCCGCCGGTGATGAGCAGGTCTGCGTAAAGTTCGGTCATGATCAGATCACCCAGCCGCCATCGACGGTGAAATCCTGCCCCGTGGTCTGGCGCGACAGGTCGGAGGCGAAGAACAGCACGGCATTGGCCACATCCACATCCGTGCTGATGCGGCGCAGCGCGTATTCGCTGGCGTGCTTGGTGTGCGCTTCATCGATGCTGATGCCGTCCTTCCGCGCCATGGTGGCCAGCACGTTCTGGAAGCGATCGCCTTCCACCATGCCGGGGGCGACGCAGTTCACATTGACATTGTGCGGGCCGAGTTCCAGCGCGGCGGATTTCGTCAGCCCGCGCAGGCCCCATTTGCTGGCCGAGTAGGCGCTGCGCCCGGCGCGGCCGCGCATGCCGAAGGTGCCGCCCACATTGACGATCTTGCCTGAGCCCGCCGCGATCATTGTCGGCGCGAAGGCGCGCATGGTGAGGAAGCAGCCGGTGACGTTCAGGCGGAGGATTTCGTCGAATTCCTCCGGCGTGGTCTCCCAGAAGGTCTTTCCCAGGGGGCCACGGCCGCCGGCGATGTTGATCAGCGCGTCGCAGCGGGTGAAGGCGGCCAGCACGGACTTCGCCATGGCGTCCACGCTGGCGGCATTCATCAGGTCGCAGCCGAAGATTTCGGCGCGGCGGCCCATGGCGCGGACCTGGGCGGCGACGGGTTCGATGGCGGCGGTGTCGCGGCCGACCAAGGCGAGGTCGGCGCCATGTTCGGCCAGCAACAGCGTGCAGGCGGCGCCCATGCCCTTGGCGGGGCCGGTCACTACCGCCACGCGATCCTTCAACAGCATTCTTGGCTTCCTCCGCCGATTTGCCCCAACCCTTACCAGCCTTCGGCGTTGCGGCAGTGCCGCAACCCCCCGCTTCGCAGGGGAGTGAGCCATGCTTCTCCCTCCCTCGCCTGCGGGGGAGGGCCGGGGTGGGGGGTTCCCGCTACTCCGCCTTCAACAGCCGCTTCGACCGTGTCCAGCCCTTCGCCATCGCCCGGCAATGGCACGCCACATGCGGCGCAACCGCCTCGCACCATTCGCGCGCCCCGGCATTCACGCCGCGCAGCCGCTCGGCCGCCGCATTCGCCTCCCGCGCCAGCTTGGCCTCGTCGATGCCGAGCACGCGGCGGTCGCGCAGTTTCCACTGGCCGGCGACCATCACATCCACCACGGCGCTGCCATCCTCCGTCCAGACCATCTGGTTCGCCGCGTCGTTCAGCGGCGCCCAGTTCACATGGTCCAGGTCCAGCAGCACCAGGTCCGCATTGCGCCCCGCCTCGATGGTGCCGCCCTCCAGCCCCAGCAGCTTCGAGGAGCCCTCGGTGGCCAGCCGCACCGTCTCCGCCGTGCCGAGCCATTCGGCATCCTCCGCATCCTCCCACAGCCGGGACGCGAAGGCAGCGAGGCGCATGGCCTCGAACATGTTCTGGTTGTCGGAGGAGGAGGAGCCATCCGTGCCGATGCCGACCGTGACGCCCGCCGCCAGCGCCTTCCGCACCGGCGCGATGCCGGAGGCCAGCCGCATATTGGCACCCGGATTATGCGAGATGCCGGCGCCGCGTTCCGCCAGCAGCGCCAGGTCGCCCTCGGTCAGCCAGACGCCATGCGCCACGCTGAACCACGGCCCAACCAGGCCGAGCTTGTCCATATGGCCGAGCAGCGTCGCGCCCTCGTAGCGGATTTCGCCGCCCGCCGCCTGATAGCGGCTTTCGGCGACGTGGCTCTGCATCGGCAGGCCATGCTCCGCGGCCAGCGCCCGGCAGGCCTTCAGGAAATCGTCCGTGCCATGCAGCGGAATCGTCGGCGCGACGCCGAACCGGATGTTCCGCCCACCATGCGACCAGCCGCGCGCGATGTCGCCCATCGCCGCCAGCGTATCGGCGGCGGGGGCGGTGGACATCGCCGCCACCTTGCTCCGAAAGGGCTCCGGCAGGCTCTCGATCAGGCCCGGCGTCGCCTGGAAGAAGGTGAGGTCCCCCAGCATCGGCGCCAGCACGGCGCGGAGGCCGACCGCCGCATAGGCCTCCGCCATCGCATCCAGCCCCTCCGCGGTCGGCAGCGGGATCTCGGAGGGCAGGTCATAGACCGCGGTGCAGCCCTTCTTCAGGTTCTCCACGGCGTTCAGCGCGCTGGACAGGTACTTGTCCTGCAACTGCCGCCCGCCGGTGACCCAGGGCGCATGCGCCAGCAGCAGCGCCAGGTCCCATTTGTCGCCCGATCCCTTGGCGAGCCCGCCATGGCCATGGGTATGGCCATTCACCAGGCCGGGGATTACCAGGCGGTTGCGCGCATCGAAGGGCTGGGCGGACTCCACCTGGCTGCCGGGCGGCAGCAGCGCGGCGATCCGGCCGCCTTCCACCAGCACCTCCTGATAGCTGGTGGACAGCGCATCCGGCGCCAGGACCCGGGCGCCGGTCAGAAGGATTTTCGACATGGCGGCAGCCTCCAACCATTAGGCGGCCGGTGCAATTGCACCGGCCGAGCGGCCGAACGGCCGCCGCCGCCCATGCGGCGAAGCCAAGCCGGCGGAGCCGGCGCCCGGCGTTTGAGGGGCATGAAAACTTCTGATCGGGATGGCCAAAGGCCATCTCGATCAGAACATACGCTCGGACTTCGGCGGCAGGTAGCGGTCCGTGAACATGCTCTCGGCGGTCGGCGGGTTGGCGACGCCCAGCGCCTCCGCATTCACCTGCACCAGCTGCCGGGCGCGTGCCATGTCGAGGTGACCCATGCCGCCAGCGCGGCTGTTCGGCGTGATGATGGACCGGTCGCGCGTCATCGCGAAGCGGCGGGCTTCCAGCGCCTCGTCGAACAGCGCCTCGCGCCGCTTCAGCGCGGCCATGCCGGCGGGCACATCGGCCAGCAGCAGCTTCAGCCCCTCCATCGAGGCCTTGATGAAGCGTGCCGCCACATCGCCGTTCCGCTCCAGCCAGTCGGCACGGACGAAGACGCCGGAGCCGTAGAGGTCCAGGCCGTGCTCGGCATAGGGCCAGGACAGGATGTTGTCCTCCGGGATGCCGAGGCCCACCAGGTTGAAATGCACGGTGAACAGGAAGCCCGTCACCGCATCCACCTGGCCGGTCCGCAGCATGGTATCGCGAAGGTTCGCGGCCATGGAGGTCCAGCGGACGCGAGAGGCATCGATGCCCGCGACCTTCGCGAAGGCGGGGAACAGCAGGCGGGATCCTTCGCCCTCCGGCGCGCCGAGGCTCTTGCCCGCGACGTCCTGCGGCTTCTCAATGCCGCGGCCCTTCATGGTGACGATGGCGGCCGCCGTGCGGTCGAACACCGGGTACAGCATCACCAGGCGGCTGTTCGGGTTCTCCGCGTTGAACTTCACCGCGCCGGAGAAATCCGCGAAGCCGATGTCGTAGGCGCCGGAGCCCACCTTCACCAGTGCATCGCCGGAGCCGAAGCCGCGATCCATGCGCACCGCAAGCTGCGCACGCTCGAACAGGCCGCGATCCTGCGCCAGCGCCCACATGCCGTGGTTGCCCTGCAGCGCCCAGTCGAGGGTGAAGCGCACCGCGCTCTGCGCGCGGGCGGTGCGGATGGCGGGCAGGGCAAGCGCGGCGCCGGTGCCGGCGGCGATCAGGGTGCGACGGTTCAGCATGTGCGGGTCCTCCTCGGTGGCCGCAACATAACCCGGAATTGTAATCTGTCATCGGCAAGAAGGCGCCGGATCGGGCATCCCGGGCGGGGCACTGCCGCCGTGCTGGGCATCTGTCCGCGAATTGGGCAGCTCAGTGGCTCACCCGGCCACGATGGGCGAGGTACAGCGTGGCGCCGACCATGATGATCGTGCCCCAGAGCAGGCTCCAGCCCGGCGCTTCCCCGAAGACCGCCAGGCCGATCATCGCAGCCGCCGGGATCTGCACGTATTCAATCGGCGCCAGCAGCCCCACAGGCGTGCGTCGCGCCGACCAGGAGGCGAGGAAATCCCCGGCGATCGCGCAGGCGGAGCCGGCGATCAGTAGCAACAGCGCCTTCAGGGACGGCGTCTGCCAGACGAAAGCGGAAACCGGCCCCCAGATCAGCACGGAGCATATCGCATACCAGGCGACGACGCGCGCCGGCGGCTCGGTGGAGGACAGGTTCTTCACCGCCACCAGCACGCCAGCGCCGCAGGCGCCGCCCGCCAGCGCGGCCATCAGCCCCAGCGCCGGCGCGTCTGCCAGCCCACCGGCCGGGCCGACGATCACCAGCACGCCGGCAAAGCCCACCGCGGCCGCGATGGCGCGGTCCCAGCCCACCTTCTCCCCCAGCAGCAGGAAGGCCAGCGGCAGCGCCCAGAGCGGCTTGGCGTGCAGGATCGCCACCGCATCTGCCAGCGGCAGCCACAGCAGCGCGAACATGGACAGGATGAAGCTGAGGGAGCCGGTGGCGCAGCGGGCGACATGGGCGCCGGGCCGGCGGGTGGCGAGCGCCGCGCTGCCGAATCGTAGCAACCAGGGCAGCATCACCAGGGTGGTGAAGACGCCGCGGGCGAAGGGGACCAGCGGCACCGGCAGGCCTTCCTGCATCGCGGCACGGAAGCAGGCACTCATCACGGCGAAGATCAGGCAGCAGCCCACCATAAGGCCCATGCCCACCAGAACGCGCCGCCCATCCGGCGAGGCGGGCGGCGCCTGGGAAGGGGGCGCCGCCTCCGGCATGGGGCTACTTGCGCTCCGGCGCCAGCTCCGCCTCGAGCTCCTTGATCCGGGCGAGCAGGGTGGTGCGCAGGGTGGGAGAATTATGCGGCTTGATCCCGGCCAGCGTCTCCTTCAGCTCCGCCAGCAAGCGGCGCTTTTCCTGAGGAGACCGCCGGATCGGGCGGTTGTCGGAGAACTGGCCCTCATGCGAGCGCATCGGCGTGACCTTCCCGGGCTGTTGTTGACGGCCAGGGGTTACGGGCAGGCGCGGCGGGCGTCAACGCGCGCAGAGGCTGCCCATTCATGCATCAGCGTGCCTTGCCGACCGGCAGCTTTCGCCTGCGCGCGCCGCCTGCCGCGCCCCGGCAGCTTGCCCAAAAGGACGTGGCGGCGCAGATATCGGCCCAGCGCGGTTGCGCGCTGCAGGCCAGCGCGGGCGCCGCGCCGCAGGGATCATGAACGGGGAACCGAGAACAATGCCGAACGCATTCCAGCCCTCCCGCCGCGCCGTGCTGCTTGGAGCAGTAGGGGGGGCCGCCGGCACCCTGGCCGCCCCCGGCCTGCTGCGCGCCCAGCCCGCCGCCATCAAGCTCGGCATCCTGCAGCCCGTGACCGGCGCGCTGGCGCAGGATGGCGAATATGGCCGCCTCGGCGCCGAGCTGGCGATCAATGAGATCAACGCGACCGGCGGCATCAAGGCCCTCGGCGGCGCGCAGATCCAGATGGTGTTCGGCGATGCCCGCTCCTCGCCCGAAGGCGGCACGGCGGAAGTGGAGCGCATGCAGGCGGAGGGTGTGGTGGCCGTGGTCGGCGGCTTCGCCAGCCCGATCTGCCTCGCTTCCTCCCAGGCCGCGTCCCGCTACGACCTGCCCTATGTGGCGGATGTCGGCGTCTCGGATGCCATCGTCACGCGCGGGCTGAAGAACACCTTCCGCTTCTCCCCGGGCTTCGGCAGCATCACGGCCGCGGCGCTCGACAACCTGGTGAAGCTGAACGACGCCGCCGGCAAGCCGGCCAAGACCGTGGTCGTGGTGCATGAGGATGGGCTGTTCGGCTCCGGCATGGCCCGCCTGATGGGCGCCGAGCTGCCGAAGCGTGGCTTCGAGGTGCTGGAGACGATCAGCCACCCGACCCCGGCGCGCGACATGTCCAACATCGCGCTGCGCATCCGCGCTCTGAACCCGGACCTGATCATCCCCTCCAGCTACTACGCCGAATTCGTGCTGCTGAGCCGCACGCTGCAGCAGCGCCGCATCCGGCCGAAGGGCATCTACTGCGTGCTGAACGGCGCGGCCTCCAACTACCGCTTCGTGCGGGAATTCCCGGACGCGGCAAACCTGGTGATGGACGTCAACCACTGGGCCGACCCGCGCAAGCCGAAGACGGCGGAGCTGCGCCGGCAGGTGGAGGCGCAGAACCGCTTCTGGCTGTACAATACGCCGATGAACTATTCCGCCGTGATGCTGGTGGCCGATGCGCTGGAACGCGCGGGTGCCGCCGACCGCGCCAAGGTGATCGATGCGATCGCGGCGACGGATGGCAAGTTCGACCGCCACATCATGCCCTATGGCCCGACGCGCTTCGTCAACGGCCAGAACCAGGCGGGGCAGGCGGTGAATACGCAGATCCAGGGCAACGACATCAAGGTGATCTTCCCCGCCGAGTTCGCCGACGCCCAGGCTGTCTTCCCCTGGCCGGCCTGAGGTTTTCCATGACCCTCACACGCCGGGCGTCGGCCCTGCGGCCGCCTTGGCTTCGCCGCACGCGCGGCGGCGGCCATTCGGCCGCTCGGCGCGCCTGAGGTAGAGGCGCCGCATGCGGAATTTTCCACCCGAGATCGTGATGGAGGCCGTGGCCAACGGCCTCCTCACCGGCGCGGTCTATGGCCTGGTCGCGCTGGGGCTGACGCTGGTCTACGGCGTTCTGCACATCATCAACTTCGCGCATGGCGCGCTGCTGACGCTGGCGATGTATGCCGCCTGGGTGGCCTGGGCCGCCTTCGGGCTGGACCCTTACGTCGCGATCCTGCCGCTGGTGCCGATCTTCTTCGCGCTCGGCTATGGCGTGCAGCGCCTGGTGATCGGGCCGGCCAGCCGGGGCGAGGATTCCAACATCCTGCTGGTCACGCTCGGCCTGTCCATCGTGCTGGAGAACGCCATGCTGGCGATCTTCCGGTCCGATACGCTGTCCGTGCAGGTGGACTACGCGATGGAGGTGATCGAGGCGGGACCGATGCTGCTGTCCTTCCCGCGGGTCGTCGGCTTTGGCGTTGCCTTCGTGGTGGCGGCAGTGCTGTTCGTGCTGCTGCGGATGACCGATACCGGGCGGGCGATCCGCGCCGTGGCGAAGGAACGCACCGGCGCGGCGCTGGTCGGCATCGATGTCGGCCATGTCTACGCCGTGACCTTCGGCATCGGCACGGCCTGCCTGGCTGTGGCGGCCTGCCTGCTGCTGCCTTCGTTCTATGTGAACCCGCGGGTCGGTAATGCCTTCGTGCTGGTGGCCTTCACCATCGTCGTGCTCGGCGGCATGGGCAGCGTGCCGGGCGCGCTGCTGGGCGGGCTGGTGATCGGCGTGGTGGAGAGCCTGTCGGGACTCTATCTCGGCGACAGCCTGGGGCAGCTCGGCATCTTCGTCATCTTCATCCTGGTTCTGCTGTTCAAGCCGACCGGCCTGTTCGGGGCGCGCGCATGACGGCGCGGGATGTCTTGCCGATCCTGCTGTTCGGCGCGGTCGCGGCGCTGCTGCCGGTCTTCGTCACGGCGGGCACGCTGCTGAACTTCGCCATCTTCACGCTGATCCTGTGCCTGGCGGCGCAGGGCTGGAACATCCTCGGCGGCTTCGGCGGGCAGTATTCCTTCGGGCATGCGGCGTTCTTCGGCACGGGCGCCTATGCCACCGCAGTGCTGCAGGTGCGCTACGGCGTGAACCCCTATGTCACCTTCCTGGCCGGCATCGCGTTGGCGTCGGTGGTGGGCTGGGTGATCGGCTTCCTGTCCTTCCGCTCCGGCCTGCGCGGCAGCTATTTCGCGCTGGTCACGCTGGCCTTCGCCGAGGTTTTCCGAGTCCTGTCCAATGCCGTGCCCTTCACCGGCGGCGCGGCGGGGCTGCTGATTCCGCTGAACCAGCGGGCGGCGAATTTCCAGTTCGAATCGCGCGGCTGGTTCTACCTGCTGGTGCTGGCGCTGGTCGTCGTGGCGCTGCTGCTGACCCGCGCGCTCGAACGCTCCCGCCTCGGCGCGCAGCTTGTCGCGGTGCGGGAGAATGAGGATGCGGCACGCGCCGTCGGCGTCGATGCGCTCCGGGTGAAGCTCTCCGCCATCACGCTATCCGCTGCCATGACCGGCGCGGCGGGCGGGCTTTATGCGCAGTATTTTCTCTACCTCGACAGCACCATCGCCTATGGCACCTGGATTTCGGTGGAGGCGCTGCTGGCGCCGATCATCGGCGGGGCGGGCACAGTCTTCGGCCCGGTGATCGGCGCCGTCATCCTGCACACGCTTGCGGAGGCGACCCGCATGATGGTCGGCCGCATCCCGGGCATCGACCTGGTGATCTACGGCGTGCTGCTGATCCTGGTGGTGCGCTTCCCGCCGCGCAACCTGCTGCCCTGGCTGCGGGGGCGCCGATGAGCTTCCTGCAGATCCGCAACGTCTCGATGCGCTTCGGCGGGCTGATGGCCGTCTCCGACGCCAGCTTCGACGTCGCCGAGGGCAGCATCACCGGGCTGATCGGACCCAATGGCGCGGGCAAGACCACGCTGTTTGCCATCGTCTCCGGCTTCCAGAAGCCGACCAGCGGCCAGGTGCTGTGGCGCGGTGCGGAGATCACCGCGCGGCCACCGCATGTGCTGGCGGCGGAGGGCCTGTCCCGCACCTTCCAGATCGTGCAGCCCTTCGCCGGGCTGTCTGTGCGGGAGAATATCGCCGTCGGCGCCTTCCTGCGCCACCGCCGTCGCGCCGATGCCATCGCGCTGGCGGAGCAGGTGGCGGAACAGGTCGGCCTGACCGCGGAACTCGACAAGCCTGCCGCCGCGTTGACGGTCTCCGGCCGCAAGCGGGTGGAGCTCGGCAAGGCGCTGGCGACGCAGCCGAAGCTGCTGCTGCTGGATGAGGTCCTGGCCGGGCTGAACCCCAGCGAGGTGCGCGACATCGTACCGGTGGTGCGCGCCATCCGCGATTCCGGCGTGACGGTGCTGATGATCGAGCACGTCATGCAGGCCGTGATGAACCTGTGTGAGTCGGTGCATGTGCTGGCGCAGGGCCGCATCATCGCCAGCGGCACGCCGGCCGAGGTGGTGGCGACGCCTGCGGTGGTGGAGGCCTATCTCGGCCATGGCGCGGCCAGCCGGCTGTCAGGGGGCGCGCATGCTTGAGGTGCGGGACCTGGTCGCGGGCTATGGGCTGACGCGGGTGCTGGAAGGCGTCTCGCTGGACGTCACGGCCGGCGAGATCGTCGCCGTGCTGGGCTCCAACGGCGCCGGCAAGACCACGCTGAACATGGTGCTGTCCGGGCTGGTGAAGCCGCGCAGTGGCGAGGTGCGCTTCGCCGGCGAACGCATCACCGGCCTGTCCCCGGCGCAGGTGATGGCGCGCGGACTGATCCAGGTGCCGGAAGGCCGCAAGATCTTTCCGAACCTGAATGTGCGGGAGAACCTGGAGCTCGGTTCGTACCGCCGCGCCAAGGCGAACCGCGCGAAGAATCTGGAGAAGGTCTTCGCCACTTTCCCGCGCCTGCGCGAACGCGTGGCGCAGGCAGCGGGCACGCTTTCGGGCGGCGAGCAGCAGATGCTGGCGATCGGCCGCGGCATGATGGCGGAACCGAAGCTGCTGATCCTGGACGAGCCTTCGCTCGGCCTGTCGCCGCTGCTGGTGGAGGAGATGTTCACCCTGATCCGCCGGCTGCATGGCGAAGGCCTGGCGATCATGCTGGTGGAGCAGAATGTCGCGCAGTCCCTCGACCTCGCGGACCGCGCCTATGTGCTGGAACACGGCGCCTTCGCGCTGGCCGGACCCGCCGCCGAGGTGCGGGAGAATCCGGAACTGAAGCGCGCCTATCTCGGATTGTAGGGAAGGAAGAAGCACCATGGCCATCGTGACGCAGGGCGTACAACCCGCCTCCGCGCTGCTTGCCGCACCACCCTCATCCTGGCTCGGCGAATGGGCCGCCTTCGCGGCGCGCGCCCGTTTCGTGGATCTGCCGGCAGAGGTGGCGCAGCGCACGCGGCTGGCGCTGCTGGACTGCATCGGCGCAATCGCGGCCGGCGCGCAGGAAGGCGAGGCGCATGCGCTGGCGGCGCGCATGATCTGGCGCGAAGGCGGCGGTGACTCGCCCGTCATTGGCTATGCCGGCGGCGCGCGGCCTGGCACGGCGGCCTTCCTCAACGGCACTTCCGGCACCATGCTGGAGCTGGATGAGGGCAACCAGTATGCGCGCGGCCATCCGGCCATCCATGTGGTGCCCGCGCTGCTGGCGGCGCCGCGCGGCGATGGTGCGGGATTCCTGATGGCGCTGGCGCTGGGCTATGAGTTGGGCGCGCGCGTCGGTATCGCCAGCAAGCTGAATGTCGCGATGCATCCCCATGGTACCTGGGGCACGCTTGGCGCGGCCGTGGCTGTGGCCAAGTTGCATGGCGCCGGCGCGGCGGAATTCCGCGGCGTGATCAACATGGCCTCCTCGCTCGGCCTCGCCACCTCCCGCAACAACATGCTGGAGGGCGGCACCGTGCGGAACACCTATGCCGGCGTGTCCAACATGCTGGGGCTGACGGTGTGGGATCTGGCGCGGGCGGGCTTCGAGGCGGAGCGCGACGGCGTCGCGACCATCTTCGGCCAGGTCTCCGGCAGTGACTTCCGCCCCGATGAGATGGTGGCCGAGCTCGGCACGCGGTGGGAAGTGGCGCGCAACTACTTCAAGCGCCACGCCGCCTGCCGCTACACCCATGGCGCGCTGGACGCGCTGGCGCGCATCACGGCGAGCACCGGCAAGCTCGACCCGGCGCAGGTCAAGTCGATCGCGGTGGAGACCTACGTGTGGGCTGCGCAGCTCGACAGCACCGCGGCGCCGAACATGCTGGCGGCGAAGTTCAGCATTCCCTTCGCGCTGGCCACCTTCATCGTCCACGGCGCCGCCACGGTGCCCGCCTTCCGCGGCCCGGCGCGGGAGAATCCCGAGATCCTGGCGCTGGCATCGCGCGTGACGGTGGATGAGGATGCGGCGATGACGGCGCAGCTTCCGGGCCTGCGCCCGGCGCGCGTCACGCTGGTGATGCAGGACGGCACGCGCCACGTCGCGGAGGTCACGACCAACCGCGGCGACACCGAGGACCCCTTCACGGAGGCCGAGGTGCGCGAGAAATTCCATGAATTGACGGACCCGGTCTATGGCCGGGCGCGTGCCTCGGCGATCGAGGGCGCGGTGATGGGGATGGGGCCGCATACCGAGGCCTCCGCATTGGTGGAACTTTTGAAATCATGAGTCTGGATGCCGTCACTCTGGCCGTGCTGAAGGGCCGGCTGGAACAGATCGCCGATGAGATGGACGCGACGCTGTACCGCAGCGCCTTCAACCCGATCATCGCGGAGGCGCGCGACGCCTGCCACGGGCTGTACCAGGCGGAGAGCGGTGCCACGCTGGTGCAGGGCACCAAGGGCCTGCCGATCTTCGTCGGCGCCATGTCCTTCGCCGTGCAGGCCGTGATCAAGCGGGTGCAGGCGGGCGCCGGGCTGGAGCCGGGCGACACCTTCATCTTCAACGATCCCTATGAGGGCGGCACCCACCTGAACGATTTCCGGCTGGTGCGGCCGGTGTTCCGTTCGGGAAAGCTGTTCTGCTGGCTGGCGAGCGTCGGCCATTGGCTCGACATCGGCGGCAATGTGCCGGGCAACTACAATCCGCGCGCGACGGAAAGCCACCAGGAAGGCGTGCGCTTCCCGCCCGTGAAGCTGTTCCGCGCCGGGGTGATCCAGCAGGACATCCTGGACATCCTGGCCGCCAATTCGCGCGTGCCGCAATCCAACTGGGGCGACCTCAACGGCCAGCTGAATGCGCTGGACCTCGGTGAGCGGCGGCTGCTGGAATTGCTGGACGATACCGGCGATGCCGTGGTGGAAGCCGCCTTCACCGCGCTCGCCGATCGCGCCGCCGCGCTGATGCAGGCAGAGGTCGAGGCGCTGCCGGATGGCCACTACGCCTTCGAGGATTACCTCGACAATGACGGCGTGGTGGATGAGCGGCTGACCATCGCGCTGGACATGACGGTGCAGGGCGGGCGGATGACGCTCGATTTCTCGCGCAGTTCGGCGGCGTGCCTCGGGCCGATCAACATCAGCTACGCCACCAGCGTCGCCGCCTGCTATGTCGCGCTGAAGCACGCCTTCCCGGATGTGCCGGCGAATGCGGGCGTGCTGCGGCCGATCGACTTCGTCATCCCGGATACGTCGATGCTCGGCGTCGGCCCGCCGCGGCCGGTGGCCGGCTATACCGAAACCATCCTGCGGCTGATCGGCGTGATCTTCGGCGCGCTGGGCAAGGCCGTGCCGGAACGCGCCACGGCGGCGCCCTTCGGCACCATCAATGCGCTGTCGCTGTCCGGCCAGAAGCAGGACGGCACGCGATGGGTCATGTTCTCCTTCTTCGGCGGCGGGCTCGGCGGCAATCCGGAATCGGATGGGCTGCACCACGCCAACAACCCGATCTCCACCGCGACGATTCCGCCGGCGGAGATCATGGAAGCCGCCTATCCGGTGATGTTCACGCAATGGGCGTTGCGGCCGGATAGCGGCGGTGTCGGCCTTCATCGTGGCGGCGTCGGCGCGGTGTATGAGATCGAGGCGCTGTCGCCCGGTACCACCGAAGTGGCGCTGCTGGGCGAGCGTGGCCGCTACGCGCCCTTCGGTGTCTCGGGTGGCGGGCAGGGGGCGCTCAACCGCTTCGCCTGGCAGGACGGGCAGGGCTGGCAGACGCCGCCCATGGCCAGCAAGATCGTCGGCGTGAAGCTGCAGAAGGGCCAGCGGCTGCGGCTGGAAAGCCCGGGCGGCGGCGGCTGGGGTGATGCGAAGCAGCGGCCGAGGGAGGCCGTGGCGCGCGACCTGCGGCTCGGCTTCGTGACGGCGGATGTGGCGAAGCGCGAATACGGATACGAGGCATGAGCGGCGATTCCATGGTTGGGTCGGGGGTTGGCCCGGTGGTCGGAGTAGATGTCGGCGGCACCTTCACCGATCTGTTCCTGTTCGATCCTGCGCTCGGCACCTTCCGTGTCGCCAAGGTGCCGTCGAACCGTGGTGATGAGGCGGTGGGCTTCATGGCCGGCCTGCGAAAGCTCGGCGGCCCGGCGGGGTTCGAGGCGATCGTGCACGGCACGACGGTCGGCACCAATGCGCTGCTGGAACGCAAGGGCTGCAAGCTCGGCATCATCACCACCGCCGGGTTCCGGGACGTGCTGGAGATGCGCCGCCGCGACCGCCGCCACACCTGGGGGCTGTGGGGCGAATTCCAGCCGGTGACGGAACGCGACATGCGGGTGGAGGTGGCGGAGCGCGTGCTGGCGGATGGCACCATCCACACCCAGGTCCACGCGGCGGAGGTGCAGAAGGCGGCGCGGGAATTGCTGGCACGCGGTGCGGAAGCCTGCGCCATCGTCTTCATCAATTCCTACGCCAACCCACGCAATGAACGGGCCGCGGCCATGGCGGTGCGGGCGATGTGGCCGAACCCGCATGTCTCGGTTTCGTCCGAGATCCTGCCGGAGATCCGGGAGTTCGAGCGCGCCTCCACCACCGCGCTGAATGCCTATCTGCAGCCGGTCGTCGCCAGCTATCTCGGCAAGCTGGAACGCGCGCTGGGCGAGGATGGCTTCAGCGGCCGCTTCCACATCGTGCAGTCGAATGGCGGCATCATGTCCACCGCAACGGCGCGCGGCGTGCCGGTGCGCACCGCGCTGTCCGGCCCCGCTGCCGGCGTGATCGCGGCGGCGGCGATCGCCAAGGCGGCGGGGTTCGAGAACGCCATCACCTGCGACCTCGGTGGTACCAGCTTCGACGTCTCGCTGGTCAGTCGCGGGCGGATGGAGCTGGCGGCTCAGGCGACCATCGATTTCGGCCTGGTGATCCGCAGCCCGATGATCGAGATCACCACCATCGGCGCCGGCGGTGGCTCCATCGCGCATGTCGATCGTGGCGGGCTGCTGCAGGTGGGGCCGGAATCCGCCGGCAGCCGCCCGGGGCCGGTCTGCTACGGCCAGGGCAATACGCGACCGACCCTGACGGATGCGAATGTCGTGCTTGGCCGCATCAATGCCGACAAGCCGATCGGCGGCGCGCTGGCGCGGCTGGATGTGGAGGGGGCGAAGGCCGCCATCGCGGAGCATGTGGGCGGGCCGCTCGGCCTCGATCCCATGCAGGCGGCGGAGGCCATCGTGCGCGTCGCCAATGCGAAAATGGCCGGCGCCATCCGGCTCGTCTCCATCGAGCGTGGGCATGACCCGCAGAAGTTCGTGGCGCTGCCCTTCGGTGGCGGCGGTGCGCTGCATGTCGGCGCGCTGATCAAGGAAGTCGGCCTGCAGGCCGCGCTGGTGCCGCGCTTCCCGGGCGTGACCTCGGCGATTGGCTGCGTCATCGCCGATGTGCGGCACGACCAGGTGCGCACGCTGAACCTGAATCTCAATGGCATCGATGCCTTCGCGCTCGACAAGCGGATGGTGGAGGAGGCCACTGCCGCCCGCGCCGTGGTGGATGGCGCCGGCCTTCCCGTGACGCGCACGGAAATCCGCTTCGAGCTGGACATGCACTATGCCGGCCAGACCCACACGGTGGGCGTGCCGGTGCCGGTGCATGTGATCGACGGCACGACGGGGGTGTCCGAGGCCATCATCCGCACCGCCTTCGAAGCCGCCTACCAGACCGCCTTCAGCCGGCTGCTGCCGGGACTGCCGATCCGCATCGTCTCGCTGCGCACGGCGGCCATCGGCGTGCGCCCCGATTTCGACCTGAAGGCGCTGGCGCCGCCCAAGGACGCCACGGTGGAAGGTGCGGCGCGTGGCGTGCGCCAGGTGTGGTTCGACGGCGCCTGGCACGCGGCGAACGTCTGGTCTCGGCTGGACCTGCCAGAGGGTGCGCGGGTGCATGGCCCGGCCATCCTGGAACAGCCGGATGCGACGGTGGTGGTGGACCCGGATCTGGTCGCCCGCGTCGATGGCTACGGCAATCTGATCATCGAGCGGGAGTGACGCGAATGCTGGCCGATACCGCGCTGCTGCTGTGCGACCTGCAGAATGATTTCATCCATCCCGACGGCGCCTATGGCCGGGCCGGGCAGGGGGCGGCGGAGATCGCCGCCATCCCGGCGCGGCTGAAGCCGCTGGCGGACAGGCTGCGGGAGAAGGGCGGCTGGATCGCGTCCACCCACTTCACCCTGTTCACCGGCAAGCAGGGAGAACCCTTCATCGACCCGCATCTGCGCCACCTGCGGCCCTTCCTGAAGAAGGGCGATTTCGTGCAGGGAAGCTGGGGCCATGCGGTGGTGGATGAGCTCGCGCCGTCCGATCTGCCGGTGGAGAAGGTGGGCTACGATGCCTTCTACCAGACACGCCTGGAATGGCTGCTCCGTAAGGCCGGCGTGAAGAAACTGCTGGTGGCCGGCATCGTCACCAATGGTGGCGTGTCCTCCACCGTGCGCGGCGCGCATGTGCGGGAATTCGACGTGACGGTGCTGGAGGATGCCTGCGCCGCCTTCTCCCGCGATGTGCATGAGACGGCGATCGCGGCGCTGCGCCCGGTGGCGAAGATCAGCACCGTCGCGGCCGAACTGGCGAAGCTGCAATGAGCATCAGCCGCGAGCAGGACCCGGTCTTCGACGCGGAGGTTCCTGTCGCCATCATCGGCGCCGGCGCCGCCGGCCTGGTCGCGGCACTCGCCTGCCGCGGCTCAGGGGTGGAGCCGCTGGTGCTGGAGCGGGATGCGGTGCCGCGCGGCAGCACATCCCTCTCCGCCGGGCTGATCCCGGCCGCCGGCACGCGGTTCCAGCGCGCCCATGGCATCACCGATGATGCCGAAACCTTTGCCGCCGATATCCAGCGCAAGGCGCATGGCGATGCCGAGCCGGGCACGGTCGCCACGGTCGCGCGGGAAGCGGCGCCGACGCTGGAATGGCTGGCGGAAGCGCATGGCCTCGATTTCAGCGTGGTGCATGATTTCGACTATCCCGGCCACAGCCACCGCCGCATGCACGGCCTGCCGAGCCGCAGCGGCGCGGAGCTGGTGGACAGGCTGCGCGCGGCAGCGGAAGCCGCCGAGGTGCCGCTGCTGACCGAAGCCCGCGTCACCACCCTGGTGCTGGACCAGCATGGCGCGATCCGCGGCCTGGTGGCGCAACGGCCGGATGGCACGCGGGAACGCATCGGTGCCAAGGCCATCGTGCTCGCCTGCTGCGGCTATGCCGGCAACAAGTCGCTGGTCGCGCGCTACATCCCGGACCTGGCAGAGGCCGTCTATTTCGGCCATCCGGGCAATGAGGGCGAGGCGCTCGCCTGGGGCGAGGCGCTGGGCGCCGAGCTGCGCGACATGACCGGCCACCAGGGCCACGGCTCCGTCGCGCATCCGCAAGGCATTCTGGTCTCCTGGGCCGTCATCATGGAGGGCGGCTTCCAGGTAAACGCCGCAGGCGCGCGCTTCTGGAACGAATCCAGCGGCTATTCCGAGGCCGGCCGCGCCGTGATGAGCCAGCCCGGCCACATCGCCTGGGACATCTTCGACAGTCGCATCGCGGCCGTCACGCGGCAGTTCGAGGATTTCCGGCAGGCGGAGGCGCAGGGCGCGGTGCTGGTCGCGGACAGCATCGCAGAGCTGGCGCGCCTCACGAAGCTGCCGCTGGAGTCCGAGATGGCAACCGTCGCCGCGCTGAAGCAGGCCGGCGCCACCGACGGCTTTGGTCGCACTTGGGCCGGTGTCGCGCAGCTCGCGCCGCCCTATTGCGCCGTGCGCGTCACCGGCGCGCTGTTCCACAGCCAGGGCGGCATGGTGGTGGATGACCGCGCACGGGTGCGCCTTGCGGCTGGCGGGATCGTGCCGAATCTCTTCGCGGCGGGCGGTGCGGCCTGTGGCGTATCCGGGCCGGACGCTTCGGGCTACCTTTCGGGAAATGGGCTGCTCAGCGCAGTGACCCTCGGCCGTATCGCCGGGGAACAGGCTGCGAGGCTGGGCCACGAATAAGGGTGGGACAGAGAATGGACGCGAACGCGACGCAGACGGCTGAGGATCAGTTCGGCATCGGCCAGCCGGTGCGGCGGAAGGAGGATGTGCGCCTGCTGACCGGCGGCGGCACCTATACCGACGACATCAACCTGCCCGGCCAGGCGCATCTCGCCATCCTGCGCTCGCCCCACGCCCATGCGCGTATCTTGTCCCTCGACACCAGCGCGGCGAAGGCCGCACCCGGCGTACTGCTGGTGCTGACCGGGCATGATGCGGCGGCCGATGGAATCGGCCTGTTCCCGGTGATGGTGGAAGTGCCGCCGATGGACGGCACGCAGCCCCTCTACGCCCCGCCGCGCAGCATCCTGCAGACCGAGGCCGTGCGCTTCGTCGGCGACCCCGTCGTCGCCATCGTGGCCGAAACCCGCGCCCAGGCGATGGATGCGGCGGAACTGGTCGAGATCGACTACGAGATGCTGCCCTCCGTCACCGACACGGCCCGCGCGCTGGACCCCGACGCGCCGGTGATCTGGCCGGAGCGTGGCAGCAACCTGTGTGTCACCTGGTCGAACGGCCGCAAGGCGGAGACGGATGCGGCCTTCGCCAAGGCGCACAGGATCGCCAAGGTCGAGCTGGTGCAGAACCGCCTGGTCGGCAACCCGATGGAACCCCGCGTCGCCGTGGGTGCCTTCGACATGGCGCGGGACCGCTACGAACTGCACAGCCCGAGCCAGGGCGTGATGAAGGTGCGGGAGTCGCTGGCGAAGTTCATCTTCAAGATCCCGATGGAGAAGCTGCGCGTCGTCTCCCGCGATGTCGGCGGCGGCTTCGGCCTGCGCGGCAAGAATTTTCCGGAATCTGCCATGGTGCTCTGGGCGGCGAAGAAGCTCGGCCGGCCGGTGAAGTGGCGCGCGGATCGCACCGAAACCTTCCTGTCCGACCCGCATGGCCGCGACCATGTGACGAAGGCGGAGATGGCCTTCGACGCGAATGGCAAGGCGCTCGGCATGCGGACCAACACCATGGCCGCGATGGGTGCCTATCTCTTCGATTTCGGCCCGCGCATCCCGACCGTCGCCGGCGCGCGCATCGCCGGCACGGTCTATGACCTGCAGGCGGTGAACCTGCAGGTGCAATGCGTCTTCACCAACACCCATTCCACGGACGCGTATCGTGGCGCCGGGCGGCCCGAGATCGCCTATACGGTGGAACGCCTGCTGGATGTCGGCGCGAACATGTTCGGGCTGGAGAAGGACGAGATCCGCCGCCGCAACTACATCCGCCCGGACCAGATGCCCTACGTCAACTGCGTGGGCAACGAGCTGGACAGCGGCGATTTCGCCGGCACGCAGCAGATGGCGCTGGACCTCGCGGACTGGACCGGCTTCGCGGCGCGTCGCGCGGAATCCGAGGCCAAGGGGAAGAAGCGCGGCCGCGGCATCGGCTATTTCATCGAGGCCTCGGGCGGCCAGCCGCAGGAATGGGCGCGGCTGAACATGGGCGCCGATGGCAAGGCTCGACTGCATGTCGGCACCTTCAGCCACGGCCAGGGGCATGAGACGGCCTTCGCCCAGATCGTGCATGCCCGCCTTGGCATCCCCTTCGGCGATATCGAACTGGTGCAGGGCGACACCGATGAGGTGGAGCAGGGTTTCGGGACTGGCGGATCGCGCTCCTCCCAGATGGGCGGCGTCGCGACGTCGCGCGCCTCGGAAGCCGTGCTGGCCAAGGCGAAGCGCATCGCCGCGCATCTGCTGGAAGCCGGTGTGGCCGATGTGGAGTTCCACGCCGGCCGCTTCGCCGTGGCGGGCACCGACCTCGCCGTGACCTGGAAACAGGTCGCCGCCGCCGCGCAGGACCCGACGAAACTGCCGGAGGGCGAGGAGCCGGGGCTGGATGAGCGCGTGCTCTACAAGCGCAGCACCGAATGCAACTTCCCCAATGGCTGCCATGTGGCGGAGGTCGAGATCGATCCGGAAACCGGCGTGCTGACGGTGGACCGCTACGCCGCGGTGGATGACGTGGGCAATGTCATCAACCCGATGCTGGTGCACGGCCAGTCGCATGGCGGCATCGCCCAGGGGCTCGGCCAGGCAGTGCTGGAACACGCGCTGTACGACAATGAATCCGGCCAGTTCCTGACCGCCACCTTCCAGGACTATGCGATGCCACGCGCGCAGGATTTGCCGGACCTCGCCATCGGCTTCAACATCGTCCCGACGCCGATCAACGAACTGGGCGTGAAGGGCGCGGGGGAGGGCGGCGCCTGCGGTGCGCCGCCGGCCATCGTCTCCGCGGCCTGCGATGCGCTCGGTCTCGATCACATCGACATGCCGCTGACGCCGGAACGCGTCTGGCGCGCGCTGGGGCGCTGAGGCCCGGCGGTCAGGCGCTGCTTGTGGCCTTCATCGCCACCATCAGCGCCGCCACCAGCAGCAGCCCGGCATTGAACGGGTGCAGGGCCATCAGCGTGGCGGCGCCAAGATCCTGCCCCAGCACGATCCAGGCGATCTGAAGCCCGTAGAGCAGCGCCAGCAGCAGGGCCCAGCGGCGCAGCGGCCGGGCCAGGAACAGCAGCAGGATCGGCAGCAGCAGCGCGCCACCCAGGGCCTTGTGCGCGGACCAGCCGGTGCCGCCGGGGAACAGCGCCAGCCCGGCGAGCAGGAACTGCGCCAGGATCAGCACCGGCAGGGCCAGGGCCGCCATCCGGACCGGCAGCGAGACGCGCGTCACAGCGCCAATTCCGGCACCGCGCCGGCAAAGGCCCGCAGCCGCGCGGCGTAGGCGGTGCCGGCAGCATCCAGCCCCGCCGAATCCAGGCGGTTGGCGCGATAGACCACGAAGGGCGCCGACCAGGCCATGCCGCAGCGATGCGCGGTGGTGCGCAGCGGCGCCAGCATGTCCTCCATCGGGAACAGGTTGGCACCATCGGGCGCATAGGCGTCCCGGGCATTGCCGGCGGTGACGGCGACCAGCAGCGGCACGCCGTCCAGCGCCCGCCCTTCCTCGGGGTGGATGTAGAACATGCGGGTCAGCACGGCATCCATCCACGCCTTCATCGGCGCCGGCGTGGCGTACCAATGCAGCGGGAATTGCAGCACCAACCGGCCCGCGCCGCGCAGCAGCGCCACCTCCGCCGCCGCATCCACCACGCCGGCCGGATGGCGCGCCTGCATGTCGATCACCTCGACCTCCGGCAGCGCCCGGGCCGCGGCGGCGAGGGCGGCATTGGCGCGGGACCGGGCGGGATCCGGGTGGAACATCAGGATCAGGGTTCTCGTCATCACTTGCCTCCTTCGGCTGCGGCGAAGGTGGCGAAGGGCGCGAAATCCTTCCAATCGATAACCGATATACCGCATTATCCGGCGCATGAATTTACGCGCTATCGATCTCAATCTTCTGGTCGTGCTGGATGCCCTGCTGGAGGAGGCGCATGTCTCCCGCGCCGCCAGCCGGCTTGGCCTGTCGCAGCCCGCGGCCTCGGCGGCGCTCGACCGCTGCCGGCACCTTTTCGGTGACCGGCTGCTGGAACGCGGCCAGGCCGGCATGCGGCCCACCGCGAAGGCGGAGGCGCTGCGCCCCCGCCTGAAGGACCTGCTGGCGGAGGTCGAGGGCCTGCTGGACCCGCCCGCGCCGGAACTCGCCACGCTGCGCCAGGCGGTGCGGCTGGTGCTGGCGGATCATCCCGCCAGCATCCTGCTGCCAGCCCTCCTCAAGGCCCTGGCCGCCTCGGCGCCCGGCCTCGATCTGGTGATCATGCCCTGGCGTGGCGCGGCGGAGGCGGTGGAGGCGCTGGGCCGCGGCGCGGCGGACCTCGCCTGTTCCGTCCTACCCGCGCTCGGCGCCGATTTCCGGCGCAGCCTGCTGTTGGAGGAAAGCTACCGCGTGCTGATGCGCCGGGATCATCCGGCGGCCGCTTCCTTCGGGCTGGAGCCATGGCTCGCGCATCCGCATGTGCTCGTCTCCGGCCAGGGCGCGACGCGCGGCGCGCTGGATGAGGCGCTGGCGAAACTCGGCCGCGCCAGGCGGGTGGGCTTGGTGGTGCCGAGCTTCCTGCTGGTGCCGCCACTGGTGGCGGCCTCCGACCTGATCGCCCTGCTGCCAAGCCGCACCCTGCCGGAGGACCCGGAGGGGCGCTTCCTGCATTTCGCCCCGCCCATCCCGGTGCCCGGCTTCCCGCTACACCTCGCCTGGCATGCGCGACGGGACCGGGATCTGGCGGTGCGCCATGTGGCGGCACTGGTGCAGGCGGTGCTGGCGCCCTGAGCCTTCAATCCGCGAAGGCCAGCCGCAGCTCCTCGCCGCCATCGGGTCGCTGCCGCTGGTCCACCCGGTCCGCGTTGCGGGTGGCGAGCCACAGAGCAAATGCCTCCTGCGCCACGGCGGGGCCTTCCAGATCCGTGGCGGAGGGGCGTGGCGAGGGACGCGGCAGCTGCGCGCCGTCCCAGGCGGCGATGATCTGCACCTGGTCCGTCGCATAGGTCGCCTGCACGCGAATCTCGGCCACGCCACGGCTCGCCAGCAGTTCCTCCAGCTCCAGCAGCGCATGGCCCACATGGCTCATCGTCTCCCGCCGCGCGCCCCAGCCGCCGCCCAATGCCTCCACCTCATCCAGCAGCGCCTGGTTCATCCCGGCGCCGGGGCGGATGGTGAAATCCGTGCGCTGCGCCACCAGCGGCGCGGTCAGCAGGTTCAGCAGGATGGCAACCAGCGCGCCGGCGGTGACGGGCGCCTGCAGCATCGGCGGCAGAAATTCCTCGAAGACCGGCACGCGCAGCAGCGTGCCGATGCCAATGGCGATGCCGAGCCCCACGGTGAAGGTGCGGCGCGTGTCCAGCATGCGCTGGCCCATCAGCTGGCAGCCGGTCGCGATCATGAAGCAGCACACATACAGCAGCATGGCCGCTTCCACCGGGTCTGGCAGCGCCAGCAGCAGCGCCAGCAGCTTCGGGCAGCAGGCCAGCGCCAGCAGGCCGACGGAGCCCCAGATGGCGACGCGTCGCGCCAGCACACGGGTCGCGATGGAAAGCCCGACGCAGGCCGAGGAACTGCCGGGCGGCATGCCACCCAGCGCCGCCGTGGTCGCGAAGGCAATGCTGTGCGCCAGCAGCCCGCGGCGGATCGGCGGCGTATCCGGCCGCCGCCAGCCGCCATCGGCGGCGCGCTGGAAGGCCACCAGATCGCCGGCCCATGATGCGAAGCAGGCCAGCAGCGCGACGATGAAGGGCGGCAGCATCGCCAGATCGAAGCCGCCCAGCGCCGGCAGCATCGGACGCGGCAGCGCGAACCACGGCGCGGCGCGCAGCATTGCGCCGTCGCTCACACCAATGCCATGCGCCAGCGCCACCAGCGTGCCGCAACCGGCGCCGACCAGCACCGCGAAGCGCGAGAGCTTTCCGCCGCGCAATGCCACCCCCATCATCACCGCCAGCGTCACCAGCGCCAGCGCCGCATGCGCCGTCGTCGGGCCGGTGGCGGCCAGGGCGCGCGGCAGCAGGCTCACGCCGATCAGCAGGATGACAACGCCCGCCACCTCGGTCGGCACCACCTTCTGCAATCGCCGCAGCGTGCCGGCCAGCAGTACGCCGATCAGGCCCGTGACCAGCGCCGCCGCGGACACCGCCGCCAGCCCCACCCCGGGCGTCGCCGCCAGGTAGACCGCGACGAAGATCGGGGTCGGGATCGCCGCGATCGGGTAGCCGGACCCGATCGGCCCGCGTGGCAGCGCCTGCAGCAGACCGGCCAGCGCGATGGCCACGACGGACAGGCTGACGAAGTTCAGGATGTCCAGCGGCAGCAGCCCGAAATGCGCGCCGACCAGCCCGGGCAGGATCAGGTAGATCGACTGGATGCCGATCTGCTGTGCGGCCAGCCCCAGGGTCTGCGCCGCGCCGGGCCGGTCCTCCACCCCATGCTCGATCTGGGGCGGACGGCTGGTCGGGCGGTCGGCGCGCGGCGCGAACAGGCGGTGCAGCGGGCTGGCAAGGGAACCGGAATGAGGGCGAATGCGGGAACTTCCTTGGTGCCAATGGCCTTGCGCCACATGCCGGCAGATGATGCGGAAGGCGCGCGGGATGGATGACGACCGCGCCACCATTCTGCATGTTTCTGTAAATGCCTCCTTTCCAGGCGGCAACCGATGGCGTCCGGCCGGTATCCTCAGCCGGCGCGGGCCGGCTCCGGCCGCAGCAGCAGCGCCTGCCGGCGAACCAGCCAGACCGCCCTTTCGAATTGCGCGGTGGCGGCGAACAGCAGGGTGCGTGCGGCCATCGGCAGTTCCGGCTCCTCCCGCGCCAGGCGGCGGCGCAGGCCGTTCATCATGTCGCTGCGGTCGTCGCTCAGTTGGCGCAGCATCTCGGCATCCTCCGCGTCGCCAGCGGCGGTCAGCCCGGCCAGTTCGCCAAGCAGCAGGTGCAGCGCCTCGGCCAGCGTCTGGAGGGAAGGTCGCAGCGCCGGGCCGGCGGCGATGCAGGCTTCGACATTCGCGGCGAAATCGGCCAGCGTCTCGCGCAATGCCGCGAGGCCGGCATTGGCCGCCTCCAGCGTCACCGCGCGTTCCAGATGCGCGCGTCCGCCGCCGCGGGTCAGCACCTCGCCCAGGAAATGCGCGATCGCCTGTTCCAGCGCGGCGCTCGCCTCCAATAGCCCGGCGCGCTGCGCGGGCGCTTCCTCCGGTTCCGCCCGCAAGGCATCGACCAGCGTGGGCAGGCGGGCGGCCAGGCGCTGCTGCTCCAGCGCCACCAGGTCCAGCGCGGTCGGCGGGTGCTCCAGCGCCTGGTCGTGCAGGTAGCGCGGCCGCCCGGCCGTCTCCGTCGCGCTGTCCGGGGCTAGCCGGGCGAGCAGCGCCTCGATCGGCGCGGCGGGCGCCAGGCCGGGCAGGGCGGCGGCCAGTTGCAGCAGCAGGAACAGCAGGCCGATGCGGTGCTGCGCGTCTTCCGCCAGGTGCCCGGTGGCCGCCAGCACCAGCGGCACACCCGCCAGGTGCTCCGGCAGGAACAGCAGCAGGAACAGCGCCGCGCTGGCGGCCTTCAGCAGCGCCTGGAACACCGCCAGCCGCCGCGCCGAGCCCCGCAGGCTGGCCGCCACCAGCAGCACCGCCCCGCCGGAGCCGAGGCAGGCGCCGTAGACCGCGAGCGCCGTCTGCTCCAGCGTCATCAACCCGGCGCCATGCAGCGTCAGCGCCAGGATGGTGACGGTGGAGGAGGATTGGGTCAGCAGGGTGACCAGCGCGCCGGCCAGGAAGGCCAGCGCCAGCCCCGTGGCGCCGGTGAGCCGGAAATTCGCCGCCAGTTCCTGCAGCGGGCCGCTATCGGTGCGCATCAGGTCGAGGCCGAGGAACATCAGCGCCAGCCCCAGCAGCGCGCCCAGCGCAGGCTTCAACCCGCCGATGCGGTCCAGGTCGAAGGCGCTGGTCAGGCCGACCAGCCCGACCAGCCACAGCACCGCCAGCCGGATGTCCACCGTGGTCAGCAGCACCAGCCCGGCGGTGCCCGGATTGGCGAAGGCCGTGATCGCCAGGGCGCGCCGCAGCGGCAGCACGCCCGCCTGGACCATCGCGGTGACGATGAAGGTCACGGCGTTGCTGCTCTGGGTCAGGCCACCCAGCATCAGTCCGGTGGCGGCGCTTGCCGGGCGGCTGCGCGTGGCGCGTGCCACGACGGATCGCATCCGTGGGCCGGTCAGGGCGCGCAGGTTGGTGGCGAGGCCCTTGATTCCCACCAGGAACAGGCCGAGCCCTCCTAGCAGCGTCGCGATCAGATCCATGCCATGGCCGGAAAATCTGTCATACGTTCTTCATAACCTATTGAACAGAAATGATTTTCCAGTTTGACGGAAGATGCGGTTACGGTCCAGGGCCGCGGCCCAGAGTAGGGCGAGCCGGCTTTCGCCGCGTGTTGCCCCAGGGGGCGCGACATTCGCCGCGCCCGGCGCTAATCTTCCGCATCCCATCCAGAAAGCAGGGACGTGCCGCCAGCGCTTGCCATGACCATTCCGCCCGCGACGGATGAGGTGACGCGCCTGCTGGACGCGCTGGAGGCGTTCGCCGAGGAAGCCTCGCTGCCGCCCAAGGCAGCGCACCGGCTTTCCGTGGTGATCGAGGAACTCGCCGCCAACGTGGTCATGCATGGCAGCAGCGGGCCGGGTGCGGCGACCTTCGTGGCCGTGACGGTGCGCCAGGACGGCAATGCCCTGGTCGCCACCATCGAGGATGACGGCCGCGCCTTCGACCCGCTGGTGCAGGCGGCGCCTGACACCGATGCGGCGCTGGAGGATCGGGACATCGGCGGGCTAGGCGTGCACTTCGTGCAGCAGATGACCCGCACGCTGGACTACAGCCGGGAGGATGGCCGCAACCGGCTGGTCGCCGTGCTGGACCTGGCCGGCTGACCCGAATCGATGGCTGAGGCGCTGGCCTCTCCGGCCTTGGGCCCCGCCTTGGGTGCCATTCAGGAAAGGCTGGCCGGGCTTGCCGGGTTCTCCGAATCCGACGTGCTGCGGAACCGCCTGCTGCGTGCCGGCCCCATCCTGTCGCGCCTGCCGCTGGACCGCGCCAGCCTGGACCGCGCCAGCATCGACCACCCCGATTGGGCGGCGCTGCTGGATGCGGTGACGGTGCAGGAAACCCGGATGTTCCGCGCCGCCGCGCAGATCGCGGCCTTCCGGGCGGAGGTGCTGCCGGCACTCGCACCGGGCGGCACGCTGTCCCTGGTCTCGGCCGGCTGCGCGACGGGGGAGGAAGCCTGGACCCTGGCGATCCTTGCCACGGGCCTCGGCCGGCCCTGGCAGGTGGAGGGGCTGGATCTGTGCCGCCCGGCTCTGGAAGCCGCCGTCGCGGCGCGCTACCGCCTCGGCCCGCCCGATGCGCTGCGGGAGGTGCCGGAGGCCGACCGCGCCATGCTCGACATCGCCGATGGCTGGTTCGAGCCGGTGGCCGCGCTGCGCCCACAGGTGCGGTTCCGCCGCGCCAACCTGCTGGATGCCTGCCTGCCGGATGCGGCGGCGGATGCCATCCTGTGCCGCAACGTGCTGATCTACATGACGGAGGAAGGGCGCCTGGCCGTGCTGAAGCGGCTGGTGGCGGCGCTGCGCCCGGGTGCCGCATTGCTGCTCGGCCCGACCGACCGGCCGCCGCGCGGCATCGGCCTGCAGCCATGGTCGCGCGACCTGATCGGCATCTGGCGGCGGGAGGGTGCCGATGCCTGAGGCCCTGCTCGCGGGCGGCCAGATCTTCGCCCTGCCGGAGGATGCCCGGGTGGTGGAGGCCGCGGCGCTGCGCCCGGCACCGCTGGCCGCCGCCGGCATGCTCGGCGTCGCCGTGGTGGGCGGGCAGGTGGTGCCGGTGATGGCGGCCATGCCCGGCTTCCCGGGCGGCTCCGCCTGGGTGCTGCTGGACGGGCCGGGCGGCCGGGTGGTGGTCGCCGGGCAGGGCTTCGTGCCTCTGCCACCGCATGGCGCACCGCTGCTGGTGCCGCCGCGCCTGGCCGCGCGCCGCGTGCCGCCGCCGCTGCCGGTGGCCGCCGATGGGACGCAGGGCTGGACGGTGCCGATGCGCGGCGCGCCGAACCGCCAGATGGCGCTGGCGGCGGAATACGGCGCGCTGCGCCTGGTACTGCCCTTTGCCGCCCTGGAACGGGTGGTGCCGATGCCCGTGCTGCGCCCCGCACCGGCCGCCGGCGCCGCCGCGCTGGGCTATGCGGTGGCCGCCGGCGCGCCGGTGCTGGTGCTGGACGCCGCCTGGCTGATGCAGGCGGAGGCGCAGACCCCGCAGCAGGCCGGGTTGCTGGTGCTGTTCCGCCATGGCGGCCGCCGCCTCGGCCTGCCCTGCAGCCGGATCGGCCCCGCCCGCCCGGGGGAGGCGACGCTGTCGCACCGGCTGGACCAGGTGGCGGAAGCGCTGGCCGCCGCCCCGCTGGCCGAGGCGGCCGCCCCGCCCGCCCCGGCGCCGACCCGCGCGCTGCTGCTGTGCAGTGCCGGCGGCCAGGCCTTTGCCCTGCCGGTGGAGGAGGTGGTGGCGGTGGTTCCGCCCACCGCGCCCACCCCGGCGCCGGACCATGAGGAGGAATCGCTGCCCGGTTTTCGCGGCGCCGCGGCGCATCTGGGCTTTGGCGCCGCCGCCGCGTATCGCGGCTTTCGCGGCGTCGCGGCGCATCGGGGCGATGTGCTGCCGGTGCTGGATGCCGGGCTGCGCCTCGGCGCCATGCCGGTACTGGGCTGGCCGGGGGCGGAGGCACCGATGCTGCGGCTGGTGGGCACGCCCGCCGTCGCGCTCGCCGTCAGCCACGTCACCGGCCTGCGCCGCATTCCCGAACACGACATCGCCGCGGTGGCCGGGGAGGGTCTGGTCTCGGCCGTGGTGACGATGGGCGACCAACCGCTTCCGGTCTGCCGTGCCGCCGTGCTGGGTGCGTTCCGATGATGCGCCCGCTGGAGGCGGGACGATCGGTACGCCCGCCGGAGGCGGGACGATGATCCGCGTGCTGGTGGTGGACGACAGCGGCTTCATGCGGATGGCCCTGCGCCGCATCATCGAGGCGGATGGCGACCTCAAGGTGGTGGGCGAGGCCGCGGATGGCGAGGCGGCGCTGGAACAGGCGGCAAAGCTGCGCCCGGACGTCATCGCCATGGATGTGGAGATGCCGAAGCTCGATGGGCTGGAGGCGACGCGGCGGATCATGGCGCTGCCCGATCCGCCGGCGGTGCTGATGGTCAGCCACCACACCAGCGACGGATCGGCCACCGCGCTGGCGGCACTGGATCGCGGGGCGGTGGATTACCTCTGCAAGGATGGCGACCTCGGCGGGGTGGACCTGTCCATGCTGGACCGCGAATTGCGCGGCCGGCTGCGGCACTGGGCCGGGCAGCGCGCGGCAGTGCGGCCGGCGGCGCGTGGCGCGGCGCCGGTGCGGGTGGTGCGGGCTGCGGGCGGCTGCGACGTGGTGGTGCTCGGCGCCTCCACCGGCGGCCCGGATGCGCTGGCGGCCTTCCTGTCCGCCGCCGGGCGGTTGCCGGTGCCCTGCGTGGTGGCGCAGCACATGCCGGCCGAGCTGGCGCCGGACCTGGCGCAGCACCTGGCGCGGCTGTCCGGCGTGCCGGTCGGCGTCGGCCGTGCCGGGCAGCGGCTGATGTCCGGCGAGGTCACCGTGATCCCGGGCGGGACGGATGGGCACCTGGCGCGCGGTGCGGGGGTGGAGGGGGGGTTGGTATTGCGGCTCGCGGTCGGCGCCGCGGCGGTGCATCCTTCCGTGGACCTACTGTTCCAGTCGGCGGCGCTGGTGGCGGAGCGGGCGCTCGGCGTGGTGCTGACGGGCATGGGGCGGGACGGGCTGCTGGGGGCGCGGGCGATGCAGGACAGGGGAATGCCGGTGCTGGCCCAGACCGTCGCGAGCTGCGTGGTCGGCGGCATGCCGGGCTCCGTCATCGAGGCCGGGCTCGCCATCGAGACCGCGGACCCCGCCGGCCTCGGCCGCCGCGTCGCGGCGCTGGTGCGGGAGAAGGTGGCATGATGCCGTCCGATGGGCGTAGCGCCGAAGGGCGCGAAGCGCTGAATCGGCCGGTGGGCAACAATCCGTCCGATGGGCGTAGCGCCGAAGGGCGCGAAGCCCTGAATCGGCCGGTGGACCACAATCCGTCCGATGGGCGTAGCGCCGAAGGGCGCGAAGCGCTGAATCGGCCGGTGGACCACAATCCTGCCGATGGGCGCAGCGCCGCAGGGCGGGAAGCCCTGAATCGGCCAGCCAGCCAGGGCACCCTGGACCGCGACCTGCTGGACGCCTTCGTGCCGGAATTCGAAGCCGAGGCGGTGCGGCTTGCCATGGTGCGGGATGCCGCGGCGGCCGGCCGGGCGCTCGACCAGCTTCGGGCCATGGCGGCCGCGCTTGGCGCGCCGTCGCTGGCCACGCTGGTGGACCGCACGGCGCAGAGGCTGGACCCGCTGGACTGGCCCGCCCTGCATGCGGGGGCGGAGGCGCTGGCGCGGCAGGCGGTGGCGATCGGCGCTGCCGGCACCGATCTGCCATTGGCGCAGCCTGCAGCGGCGCAGCCTGAACCCGAACTGGCCGCACCGCCCGCCGCGCTGGTGGACCGCGAGATGCTGGAGGCCTTCGCCCCCGAATTCGCCACCGCCTGCGACCGGCTGGCCAAGGCCAGCGATGCGGCCGCGGCAGGGCGGGCGCTGGATGGGCTGCGCGCCATGGCGGGCGCGGTGGAGCTCACCTCCTTGCTGCGGCTGCTGGAGCCGGCCGCCGGGCTGCTCGACCCCTTCGATGCCGCCGCGCTGCATGCATTGGCGGCGAGGCTGCGGGAGCAGGCCGCGCGCATCGTCGCGGCCGGCGCCGATGTCGCGCCGCCCGAGCCGGAGCCGGTCCCTGATGTTGCGGCGCCGGTTGCTGCGGCATTGGATGCCGAGCTGCTGGCCGCCTTCACGCCCGAATTCGCCGCCGCCTGCACCCGGCTGGCCACCGCCCCGGATGCCGCCATGGCGGCGCGGGCGACGGAGGCGCTGCGCGGCATGGCGGCCTCGTTTGGCCTGGCCTCGCTGGGCGCGATGCTGGCGGATGCGCCGCCCGATGATCCGGCCGCGCTGCCCGGCCTGGCCGCCGCGCTGGTCGGCCACGCCGCGGCCATTGCCGCGGCGGGCCACGACCTGCCGCCTCCCGATTCCCTGCCTGCCGGACGTCGCCGCGTGCTGGTGGTGGATGACAGCGCCATGATGCGCCGCCTGGTGCGGGAGGCACTGGCGCTGGATGCGGATTTCGAGGTGGTGGGCGAAGCGGCGGACGGCATCCAGGCGCTGGCCGCGATGCAGCGCCTGGCGCCCGACCTGACGATGCTGGACATCGAGATGCCGGAACTGGACGGGCTGGGCGTGCTGCGGCGCTGGGCACTGGAAGGCGGCGGCGCGGTGGTGATCGTTTCCTCGGCCGCGCGGCCGGGCTCCGCCACCGCGGTGACGGCGCGGCGGCTCGGCGCGGCGGGCATTGTCGGCAAGCCTTCCGGCGCGCTCAGCCCGGATTTGCGGGAACGCCAGGGCGTGGCGCTGCTGCGAACCGCGCGGCGCGCCGCCGGCCTGCCGGTGGAGGCTGGGCGGTGAGTGGGCCAGCGGGAGTCCTGCGATGATTGAGGACGAGGCGCTCTGGCAGGAATTCGCCGGTGAGTCGGAGGACCACCTGGATGCGATCGACCGCATCCTGTCCGCCGGCCAGTCGGACCGTGCGGCGGTGGACCGGCTGTTCCGCGCCTTCCACTCGCTGAAGGGCATGTCCGATGCGCTCGGCGCGCCAGGCATGAAGCATGTTGCGCACAGGGCGGAGGATCTGCTCGGCCTGGCGCGTAACGGCCGCCTGGCGGTGCAGGGCGCGGTGGCCGAGGGGCTGCTGGCCGCGGTGGACACGCTGCGCCGCCAGCGCGCGACGGTGCTGGAGGCGCATCGCGACGTGCCCGCCCCGGCCGAACTGCTGGCGCGCCTGGCCGCCCTGGCCGAGGGCGATGCGGCGCGCGCCGCGCCGAAGCCCGTGTCGCCACGCATATCGGCACCCATACCGGCACCCACGCCGCCACCGCCCATGCTGGGCGCCGGCGCGGCTTTGATGGGTGCGCTCGCCTCCCGCTTCCTGTCCGCCGCCCCGCTGATGGCGGGCCTCGCGCAGGACCGCAGGGCGGATGCGGTGCGGGAGGCGACGGAACTGGCCGAGGCGGCGCGGATGCTGCGCCTCGCCCGGCTGGCGGAGGCGGTGGAGCGCCTGGCCGCCGCGGCCGGCGGGCCGGCGGCGCTGCCGGCGCTGGGCGCGCTGCGGCGCAGCCTGGCCCTGCTGGAGGAGGCGGCCGGCGAACCGGCCGGCGCCGTGCTGCTGGCCGGGCCGCCGGGCGGCGAATCGGTGGCGCTCGGCCCGCGCCTGGCGGCGCTCGCCCTGCAGCTTGAGGCAGCGCTGGCCGGCGGCGATGCCACCGCCGCGATGTCGGGCGCGATGGAAGCGGCGGAGGTCGCCGCCGCCTTCGGCCTGGAGGGGCTGGAGCATTTTCTGCTGGCGCTGGCGGATCTGGCGGATCGCGCCGCGGACCCGGATGCGGCGGCACTGCTGGCAGCGCAGGGCCCGGCGCTGGTGGAGCGGCTTCGCATCGCGGCGGAAGGCGGGCTGGCGGCGCTGCGCGCGGTGCCGGACTCGTTGCCCGGCGCGGAACCGACCGATCCGCGCATCCCCCCTGGCTTCGCCGGATTGCTCGGCGCCGAGGGCCGCCGGCGCGTGGTGGCGGCGGTCGAGGGGGGGCGGCTGCTGGTGCGGCTGCGGCTGGCGATCGGCCTGCCGGCGGAGCAGGAGGCCGCCATCGCCGCCGCCCTGGCCGCCGAGGCGGAGGTGCTGACGAGCCGCACGGTGCTGGATGGCCAGCCGCCGCATCTCGACATGCTGCTGGCCGGCCCGGCGGAGTTCGAGGCGCTGTCCCGTGCGCTGACCGCCGCCGACCCGGCCGGCAGCGCCATCCTGGACCTGGCCCCGGCGGAGACCGGCCCGGCGCCCGACACCCGGCCGGCCCGCGGCGCGCCGGTGACCATGCGGGTGCGGCAGGAGACGATCGACCAGATCATCACGCTGGAGACGGAGGTGCGCGCCGCCGCCCTGGCGCTGGCGGAGGCGCTGGATGATGGCGGCGCGGCGGAGGCGCTGGCCACGCTCGGCGCGCTGGAACGCCGCCTGCCCGGTGGCGCGGCACGGGAACTGGGCGGCGCGCTGGCCCGGCTGCGGCAGTTGCAGGAAACCCTGGAACGCAGCGAAAGCCGCCTCGCCACCGGCATGCGCCGGCTGGATGATGCGGTGATGGAGCTGCGCGTGGTGCCGGTGGGCACGCTGTTCGGCCGCCTGCCGCGCGTGGTGCGCGCCGTCGCCCAGGCCTCGGCGCGGGAGGTCGAGCTGGTGATGGAGGGCGAGGACGTCACCATCGACCGCAGCCTGGTCGAATTGCTGGCCGACCCGCTGCTGCACCTGACCCGCAACGCCGTGGACCATGGCATCGAGCCGCCGGAGGCGCGGGAGGCGGCGGGCAAGCCGCGCCGCGGCCAGCTTCGCGTCTCCGCCGCGCGCCGTACCGGCCAGGTCTGGGTACGGGTATCCGAGGATGGCCGTGGCATCGACCGCGACCGGGTGCTGGCCCGTGCAATGGCGCGCGGACTGGTCTCCGCCGAACAGGCCGCGCAGATGGGGGAGGAGGAGGTCTTCGCCCTGCTGTTCCGGCCCGGCTTTTCCACCGCCGAGACGGTGACCGAGACCTCCGGCCGCGGGGTCGGGCTGGATGTGGTGCAGGACGCGATCCGCCGCGCCGGCGGCACGGTGGAGGTTGCAAGCCAGCCGGGGCAGGGCACCAGCTTCACCCTGCGCCTGCCGCTGACCGCCGCGGTGCAGCCGGTGTTGCTGGTGGAGGCCGCCGGCCACCCCTATGCGCTGCCTGCCGCGCGGGTGGAGGCGGTGCTGGAAGCCGGCAGCGCCGCCGGCTGCGACGTGCTGTCGCTGGCCGCGCTGCTCGGCGCCGGTCCGGCACTGGCGCCAGCAGGTGGGGCAGGGGGTGGCCACGGGGGCGTTTCGGGCGGGGCCAGCCCGGGGGCCACGGCGGGGGCCACGGCGGGGGCCACGGCGGGGGCCATCGTGATCGTGAAGTCGGGTGGGCGCAGCTTTGGCCTGGCGGTGGACCGGGTGCAGAAGCGTACCGATCTGCTGCTGCGCCCGCTGCATCCGGCGCTTGCCGTGCTGCCGGGAATCGGCGGCGTGGGGGTTCTGGGCAATGGCGAGCCGGTATTGGTTCTGGAACCGGATGGGTTCGCGCCGGAGGTGGCGCCAGGGTGACTGGCGGCCTGCCGCGGGGGTGCTGGACGCTGTCGCGCGCCAAGGCTAAGGCCGGACTTACGCGCCGTCAGGGCGACTCGCCCCGGCCCGAAGAATGGCCGCTCGATACTTGTGGAAGGACTTGCCCGTGATTGCCCGACGCCACGCCATCGGTGCCGGCGGCCTCGCGCTGCTGCTGGCCGCCTGCCAGAACGTCGTCCCCCAGCGTGCCTTGCCGGAAGACGGTACGATCGACCTGCTGACGCTGCTGCGCGGCAAGCCGGAGCATCGCCGCTTCGCCAACGCCCTGGCGGTTGCCGGAGCCACGCCGCGGCTCGGCCTCCGCAGTGGCGCGGTGACGCTGTTCGCGCCGGTGAATGAGGGCTTCGACGGCCTGCCCGCCCCGGTGCTGGCGCTGCTGGACAACCCGCCCGGCAGCCCGACCGAGGCGCAGCGCGCGCTGGTGCAGCCCATCGTCTTCGCCAACGCCGCCTTCGGCCTGCTGCGCTTCCAGGATATCGCGGCGCGGCGCAACACGGTGGTGACCTGGGATCGCGCCCGCCTCCAGGTGCGGCCGACCGGCGGCCGCACCGCGACGCTGGCGCGGGAAGGCGTGACCCCGGTCGCCGGCCGCGCCCCGGTGACCATCACGCGCGGCGACGTGCTGGCCTCGGATGGCGTGTTCCATGTGACCAACGCGCCGGTCCTGCCGGGCTGACCGTCCCGGCGCCGGCCCTGAGCCAGCGTCCCGCAAGCCTTCCCAGCCGACGCAGCAGGCTGGGGAGGAGCATGCCATGCCCCAGCGCGCCAAGCCGCGCGCGCAACCCAGGGTCGGTATAGGTTACAACCCTGCGGGGTCTCCGGGATTCGTATCGCCAAGATATTGAACCCACTCGCAGAATTTTCTGGCACCCGACTTGCTGAAGCACCCGCGCGGCGTCGTCTCGACCCGCGCCGGACCCGGTCCGGCTCTCCAGGAGAGTGGACAGATGAGAATGAAACTGGCGGCGGCCCTCGGGCTGATGGCGACGATCGCGTTGCCGTTGAGTGCCGGGGCGACCGTGATCAACTTCGACGACCAGGGGATCACCGGCCCCTCGACCTTCGCCGCGGCGAGCCCCAGCCCGCAGACGATTGTCGTGCCGACCGCGGACGGCAACGTCACCTTCGAGGGCGGCGTCGTCCTGGCCAACACTACGGCACTGCCGGCGAACCAGACCTCGCTCTATGGCACCGCCTATTTCGGCAACGGGTTGAGCAACCCGATCACGCTGACCTTCGAGAACGCGATCACCAACTTCCTGATCGACGTGGTCAACGGCCTGACAACGCCGATCGAGTACACGGTGGCCGACAATCTCGGCAATTCCTCGACCTTCACGCTGCCGTCCAATGCCGCCGGCGGCATCACCACGATCGGCTTCGCGGCGGCCGGCACGGTGGTGACGGTCAGCAGCGTCACCGCGCCGACCAATATCTTCGACTTCTTCGTCGACAACATCACCTTCAACGTGCCGATCGAATGCGGCCCGGATGGCTGCACGACGCCGCCGGTGGCGGTTCCGGTACCTGCGGCGCTGCCGATCTTCGCCATGGGCCTGCTCGGGCTCGGGCTGGTGCAGCGGCGCCGCGGCCAGTCCGCGGCCTGACCGATGGCGGTGGCCCGCTTCGGCGGGCCGCCGCGCTTCAGAAATCGTAGAGGCGCGCCGGGTTGTCCACCAGCACGGCGCGCCAGGTGGCCTCATCCGGCACCCAGTCGGCCAGCAGGGCGAGCAGCGCGGCGACGTCCGGCTTCGGCTCCGGCGCATTGGGGTGTGGCCAGTTCGAGCCCCACACCACGCGGCCCGGCGCCGCCGCGATCAGGCTGCGGGCCAGCGCCGCGACATCGGCGTAATCCGGCGGCCCGCTGCGCGAGGTGCCGTAGGGGGATGAGGCCTTGAGCCACACCTTCCCGGTCTCCAGCAGCCGCAGCAGGGCTCGCATCGGCGCGGCATCGGGCGCCACGGGGGTTTCGAAGCGGCCGATATGGTCGATCACGACGGGGCAGGGCAGGTCGCGGATCAGCGCCTCGCGTTGCTCCATCTCGCCGCCGTCGAACTGCAACTGCACGTGCCAGCCGAGCGGCGCGACATGCGCCGCCAGGTCATGCAGCCTTTCCCATGGCACCAGCCCGCCCTTCAGCAGGAAGGCGCGGGCGCCGCGGGCGCCCAGCGCGTGCAGGCGGTGCAGTTCCGCCACCGGTGTCTCCGGCGTCACCACCACCACGGCGCGGGCCTCGCCGAGGGCGGCCACCGCATCCAGCGTGCAGGCATTGTCGGCGCCATAGGCGGTGGGCTGCACCACCACGGTCCGCCCCATCCCGACCCGCTGGCGCAGCGCCGCATAGGCCGCCAGGTCATAGGCGAACGGCACCGGGGAGGGGTTGGTGGGGGCCACGGGGTAGCGGGATTCGGGGCCATAGATGTGCATGTGGCAATCGGTGGTCGCGGCGGGCACGGCGAAGCGGGGGCGGGTCATGGCGTCTCCTTTGTCCGCAGCGAAGCCTCCGGCCCGCCGGTTGTCCACTGGCCGCGACCGACATAGGTTGACCGCAACAACCATCGAGGGAGGACGCCATGCTGCGTCGCAGAACGATTCTGGCGGGGGCCGCGGGCCTCGGATTGGCGCGTGGCGCGCAGGCGGCGTGGGAGCCGAGCCGGCCGGTGCAGCTCATCGTCGGCTTCGCGCCGGGCGGCGGCGCGGACCTCGCCGGGCGCGCCATCGCGGAGGCGTCCTCCCGCTTCTTCCCGGCCCCGCTGGTGGTGCTGAACCGGCCGGGTGCCGGCGGCGCGATCGCCGCGCAGCATGTGGCGGGGCTGCCGCCGGACGGGCTGAACCTGCTGGTCGGCGGCGGCAGCGAGAGTACCTCCCTGCCGGCCTTCCGCGAACTGCCCTATGACCCGAAGCGGTCCTTCCGTTCCATCATCCGGCTGACCCGCCAGCCGCTGGTCATCGTCGCCAAGAAGGGCAGCCGGTTCACCGACATCGCCTCCGTCGTCGCCGCGGCCAAGCGGGACCCGGGCGGCGTGCCGCATGCCTCCTCCGGCATCGGCTCGATCTACCATGCGGTCTTCGTGCTGTTCTCGAAGGCGGCGGGGATCGAGCTGCTGCACGTGCCGTTCAGCGGCGGCGCACCTTCGCTGCAGGCGCTGCTGTCCGGCACCGTGCAGCTGGCGGTGCTGGCGCCGGAGGAGATGGCCGGGCTGCTGCAGGCCGGTGAGGTGACGCCGCTGGCGGTCGCGTCCGAGGAGCGGCTGGCACTGATGCCGCAGGTGCCGACCCTGCGCGAATCCGGCTTCGACGTGGTGGTGGAGAATATGAAGGGCCTCAGCGCCCCGGCGGGCCTGTCGGACGAGGCAGCGGCCTCGCTGCATGACCGCTTCCGGCAGGGCATGCAGCAGCCGGCCTGGAAGACCTTCCTGGAGCGCACCGGCGCGATGGATGGCTACCTGGACGGGCCAGGCTTCCAGGCCGCGATGGATGGGGTGCTGGACGCGCTGCGGCGCAACCTGCCGCCGCCGGCCTGAATGACGAAGCTCCCCCGTCCCGGCGGGGGAGCGCCTTCAGCTGCCGTAGCGCAGCGCCAGCGCTGTGATGTCATCGGCCTGCGGCGCGCCATCGGCGAAGGCGGTAACGGCGCGCAGCACGGCCTCGACCAGCGCGCGCGGGTCTGTGCCGGCGCCGGCCAGCGCGTCTTCCAGTCGCTGCCGGCCGAAGAAGCCGCCCTTGTCGTCCTCCGCCTCCGACACGCCGTCGGAGTAGCAGAACATCGTCTCGCCCGGCGCAAGCTGGAAGGCGTCCGAGCTGTAGGAGATGCCCTCCATCACGCCGAGCGCGGGCTGGCGGCGCGGCTTCTCCAGCAGGCGTGGCGCCGTGCCGGCGGCGACCAGCAGCGGAATGTCGTGCCCCGCCACGGCGATGCGGCCGGCGCCGGTGGTGCCATCGATCACGCCGAGCACCACGGTGACGAAGGTCTGGCTTTCATTCTCCGCCGCCAGGTCGTCGTTGGTCATGGCGAGGATCGCGCCGGGGTCCGGCGCGGCATCCTTCGGCGCCAGGCGCTTCGCCGCGGCGCGCATCAGGCCCAGGGTGCGCGCCATGGTCAGCCCGGCCGGCGCGCCCTTGCCGGAAACGTCGGCCACGGCGAACAGCATGTGCTTCGCATCCAGCCGCAGGCAGTCATACAGGTCGCCGCCCACCTGGCGGGCCGGCACCATGGCGGCATGCACGGCCAGCGCCCCGGTCGCGGCGGCCGCGAAGTCGCGTGGCACCAGCGAAAGCTGCGCGGCGCGAGCCGATTCCAGTTCCGCCTCCAGCGCCGCGAGCCGGGCATCGGCCAGGTCGCGCAGGCGCTTCTTCTCCAGCACTGCGCCCAGGCGGGCCTTGAGCAGCGGCGGGTCGAAGGATTTCGGCAGGTAGTCCTCGGCGCCCAGTTCGATGCAGCGGACGATCTTGTCCATCTCCGTCAGCGCGGAGATGACGATGACCGGCGGCGCGGCGCCGCGCGCCACGCGCAACTGTTCCAGCACGCCGATGCCGTCCAGGTTCGGCATCTCGAGGTCGAGCAGCATGATGTCGAAGCGCGCCTTCTCCAGCGCCGCCAGCCCCTGCAGCCCGTCCTCGGCCATCGTCACGTTGGGGTAGCCGAGTTCGGCGAGGCGGCGCTTCAGCACCAGGCGGTTGAAGCTGCTGTCATCGACGATGAGGATCGCGACATCCTCGCCGTGCTGGATCGTCTCGCTCACGCTTTCTTCCCTCGATCGGAGGCCCCACGGTCTGAAGCCCCACGGTCTGAAGCCATGGCCTCCACCACGCTGCGGGTTTCGGCGGCCAGCTTGGACAGGTCGATCATGGTGACCGTGATCTCCTCCGCCGCCGTCGCGTTGGACTGGCCGATGCGGGACAGGGTGCTGACGCGCTCGGTGATGGAGGTGACGGTGGCCTGCTGTTCCTCCATCGCCACCGCGATGGCGCCGGCCAGGCGGGCAGATTCGGTGACCAGGGTCTCCAGCTCGTCCATCGCCTCGCCCACCGCGGCGGCGGTGCCGCTGCCTTCGCGGGTGCGGCGGCCGGCGACGAGAACGACGTCGGCGATTTCCTGCGCCAGGGTCTCGCTGCTGGCGGCGAGCGCGCGCACTTCCTCCGCCACCACCGCCAGGCCGCGGCCATGTTCGCCGGCGCGGGCGGCCTCGATGGCGGCGTTGATCGCCAGGATGTTGGTCTGGGTGGCGATCTTGGCGATGGTGCCGGCGATGCGGGTGACGCGCTCGGTATCCTCGGCGACCGCATCGACCAGCTCGATCAGGCTACGCAGCTTCACCAGGTTGGTGGCGAGCAGGGTCTTCGATTCATCGGCGCGGTCGCTGCTGTCCTGCGTCGTGCGGTTCACCTCGCGCACCGCATCCTGAGTTTGGCCGAGCGCTTCCTCCACCTGGCGCAGCTCCGCCAGCTGGGTCATCGCGCCATCCGAGACCTGGCTGATGGCGTCGGATGCCTGGGTGGTGGCGACGGCGGTGCGCCGGGCGTTTTCCAGCGCGGTTTCCGTCAGGTTGCGGGCGGCGACCAGGTTGTCGCGGAACACCAGCACGGCGCGCGCCATGTCGCCCACCTGGTCGGTGCGGTCCGCCCCCGGCACCGTGGTCTCCACCGCGCCGCGCGACAGGCTGACCATGGCCATGGCGAGGCGCGACAGCGGCCGCGCCAGTAGCCGCACCAGCACCACCCAGACCAGCGCGCAGCCCACCAGCCCGGCGGCGGCGGCGGCGATGACGATGGTGCGCGCCTGCTGTTCGAGCTGCCGCGCGGCCTCCAGCGATTCATCGGAGCTGCGCTTCACCTCGGTTCGCGCCGCGGTGGCCACGCGGTTGAAGGCGGAGGCGAAGTCCAGCCATTCCTCATGCAGCGGGCCGAACATCGGGCGCTGCCGCGCGGCGAAGGCGGCGCGCACCTGTTCGGTGAAATCGGGCAGGCGGCGGGCCATGTCGATGCCACCGCCGAGCACGATGGGGTCGAGCTGCGGGCCCAGGATCTCCACCATGCGGTCGAAGGATTCGCCGATCAGCACGCCGTTGCGGACCATGCGCTGCGCGCTTGGCCCCGGCTGCAGCACGCCGGCGATGACGCTGGCGAAGGCGGAGGAGAAATCCGCCACGTTCAGCGCCAGGTCGTCCACCGCCGCATCCGCGTTGCGGTCGCGCAGGCCGAGCTGTTCGATGATCACCACCTGTCGCGCCACGACCACCAATGCGGCGCCGGACAGCAGCCCGACGACCATCACCATGAGCAGGGTGATCAGCCCCGCCCGCACGCCGATGCGGCCCAGCCAGGCGCCGAAGCGGGATGCGCCGGGCCTGGCGGTGCCGGCGCGCAGGCCGGCGGTATGTGGCGGCGCGGCATTGCGCGCGGAACCGGGCGGGGCGGAAACATCCGGCATGGCTCAGCCCTGGTCCTGGGTGGGTGCGAAGCGGCGCATGCGGGATCCGGTGGCCTCGTTTACCTTCCGGTCAGGCTACAGGCCGCGCGGGGCGGCAACAAGCGCGGCCGGTTTGACGTCGGGCGCCGGGCGCCGGATGCTCCCCCCGCGCAGAGACGCAGGAGGAAAATGCGACCATGGCCGAGCATCCGTTCACGCTGGAAGACCTGGAAACGCTGCGGCAGTGGGATACGCCGACAATCTGCAACGCCCTGGAATATGTGGTGCCGGCGCGGCGTGGCCATGGCTTCACGGTGCGGCCGATGGTGGCCGCGGACCGCAAGCTGCCGCCGATCTGCGGCCTGGCCCGCACCGGCACCATTCGCGCTGCCGCGCCCTCCGGCCGGCCGAAGGAGGTGGACCGCAAGATCCGGCTGGGCTGGTACGAATATGTCGAGCGTGCCTCCCTGCCGACCATCGTGGTGCTGCAGGACCTGGACGACACGCCCGGCGTCGGCGCCTTCTGGGGAGAGGTGCATTCGGCGGTGCACAAGGCGCTCGGTGCGCAGGGCGGCGTCACCAATGGCTCGATCCGCGACCTCGACATGCTGGCGCCGGGCTTCCAGCTCATCGCCGGCGTGGTGAATCCGTCTCACGCTTTCGTGCACATGGTGGCCTTCGGGCAGGAGGTCTCCGTGCACGGCATGCATGTGCAGCATGAGGACGTGGTGCATGCCGACCACCACGGCGCCGTGGTCATCCCGCATGACGCGGTGCGCAAGATCCCGGCCGCGATCGAGCTGGGCGCGCGGCGGGAGAAGGTTATCCTGGACCTGTGCAAGGACCCGGATTTCAGCGCCGCCAAGCTGGCCGCGGCAATCGCGCAGGCGGACGAGATCCATTGAGGCGCGCCACCCTGGCGCTGGCGCTGCTGGCCGCCCCGGCCGCCGCCCAGGCGCCGGGGTGGGAAGCGCGGGTGGTGGAGTACGCCCCCGCGCTGCGTGCCTGCCTGGCCACGAAGCCGGAGGCGATGGTGCTGGAGGCCTGGCCCGCCGCGCGCGGGATGACCCTGGCGCGGCTGCTGCTGCCGGACGGGACGCGAGAGGATTGCCTGGCGCACCCGAACGGCATGTTGGTGGAAGGCCGGCGCGCGGTGCCGGAGGAGGAGCGCCGGCCGGGGGAGGGCCTGCGCGCCTTCATGCTGCAACGCCGCTGCGTCGATGCCTGGCGCGTGGTGGATGGTGAAGGGAAGGAACTGGGGTGGCTGGCGTATCCGGGATGCGGGTAGATCGATGCGGGTAGAACTTGGTCGCGTTCGCCCGGAATGGGTGGACCATTACGGTCACATGAACCTGGCCTATTATCTGGTGGTCTTCGACCTCGCCACGGATGCCGTCTGGCCGGAATGGGGCTTGGGGCCGGCGCTGCGGGCGCGGGGCCTCGGCACCTTCGCCGTCGAATCCTGGCAGGGCTACCGGCGGGAGGTGGTGCTGGACGCACCGCTTGCCGCGGAGACGGGGCTGCTGGCCTTCGATACCAAGCGCCTGCTGCTGCGCCACCGGCTGTATCACGCGGCGGAGGGCTTTCTCTCGGCCGAGAACGAGGTTCTGTACCTCTGCGTGGACCTCGCCACCCGCCGTGTCGCGGCCTGGCCGGAGGAGGTGATGGCCCGCTTCGCTGCGGTGCGGATCGCGGAGGAAGCGCCGCAGCGCCTGGCGCTGAAGCGGCGCGAATAGGGACGAAAAAGGCCCTTGCCTGTCGAGCCGGACCGGATGGCAGGCCGGGCCGCCGCCGCGCCGACCGCCATTGCTGCGCTGCGTCAGACCGCCGTGCGGCACTGACGGGCCCGTTCTGCTCCGGCCAAAAGAAAAAGGCTGGCAACGAAACCGCAAGATTCATCATATAAGGACGGTGCGCAGCAGAAACGGTTTCGAGCATGTATACTTTGTTTAGGGCGCGCTGGCCCGCAAACTGCTGCAAGCCGCTCCACACCCCAGTTCAGCCTGGAGCCGGGCTGGGGGGTAGCACGGTCGACTTCGCGGCATTGGCTGCCTCGGAACGCCGAAGGGGCTCGCCGCGTCTGCCGGCGGGTCGCGGAAACCCCGATTGATGGATCGGACGGACGGCGCCGGGGCTCCCGCCGGCAGCGGCCTGCCGCTGGCCTGGCGGGATCAGTCCCATGTGCTGGATCGGCTGGTCACCGCCGTCTGGATCTTCGACATCGACCATTGCCGCGTGGTCTGGGCCAATGCCGCGGCGCTCGATGCCTGGAGTGCGCCCTCGCTGGCAGAATTGCAGGCGCGCGACCTGAAGGCCGACATGTCTCCGGCGGTCGCCCGCCGGCTGCGCCAGTACCAGGGCGACTTCATCAGCCACGACGCCACCTTCACCGAGATATGGACGCTGTATCCGCACAGCGTGCCGCGGCCGCTGGAGGTGCGACTCAGCGGCGCGCTGCTCGATGATGACCGCATGGCGATGCTGTGCGAGGCGCGGGACGAGGCAAGCCTGCAGCCGGAGGCGCTGCGCAGCGCCGATGCGCTGCTGCACACCAAGCTGATGATCTCGCTGCACGACCTCGACGGACGCACCCTGTATTGCAACCCGGCCGCGCGGGCGAGCTTCGACACGCCGCACCAGGACCTGCCGTCGCGCTTCCTGCACCGCCGGGACTATGAGCGGATGATGGAGCAGATCCACAGCGACGCCGAAGCGGGCCTGATCGCCGAGGTGATCTGCGCCGCCGGGCAGCGCTGGCACGAACTGACGGCGCGATCCTGCCATGACCCGGTGTCCGGGCGCCCCTCCATCCTGGTCAGCGAGACGGATGTGACGGAGCTGAAGGAGGCCGAGGCGCTGGCGCAGAGCCGGGCACACCACGACCCGCTGACCGGCCTGCCGAACCGCCTGGCGATGCCGGCGCGATTCGGTGCGCTGGTCCGCAAGGCGGAACAGCGCGGCGCGCGGATCGGCGTGCTGTTCATCGATCTCGACCAGTTCAAGGCGGTGAACGACACGCTCGGCCACCTGCATGGCGACGGCGTGCTGATGGAGGTGGCGCGGCGGCTTTCGGAACTGCGCTGCGAGGATGACGCGGTGATCCGCCTCGGCGGCGACGAATTCCTGTTCCTGGCCACCGAGGGGCCGGAGGAACCGGACCGCGTGGAGGCATTGGCGAAGCGCATCCTGGAACGCCTGGCGCTGCCGGTGCATGGCGAGCGCCGCAAGCTGATGGTGACGCCGAGCGTCGGCATCGCCTGCTTCCCGCATCACGGCACCAACGCCCAGATCCTGATGCAGCGCGCCGACCTTGCCATGTACGAGGCGAAGTCCGGCGGCCGGAACCAGTACCGCTTCTTCGATGAGACCATGCGCAACCAGCGGGAGGAGGAGCTGGAACTGCTGGCGGACCTGCGCGAGGCGCTGCGGGCCGGTCACATCCTGCCCTATTACCAGCCGCGGTATTCGCCCTGCACCCGGCGCGTGGTGGCGGTGGAGGCGCTGGCCCGCTGGATGCATCCGGAACGCGGCCTGATCCTGCCCTCGGAATTCATCCCGCTCTCGGAGAAATCCGGCCTGATCAACCAGATCGGCCTGACCATCCTGGAACAGGCGGTGCGCCAGCGCTGCGAATGGCAGCGGCAGGGCATGGATGTCTCGGTCTCGGTCAATGTCTCCCTGCGGCAGCTCTGCGAGGCGGATTTCGCGGCGACGGTGCAGCGGATCCTGGAAGCCGACGGCTGCGACCCGCGGCGGCTGGAACTGGAAGTGACGGAAACGCTGCTGCTGGAGGAAAATCCGGCCGTCGCCCGCAACCTGGAGAAGGTGCGGCTGCTCGGCATCCGCATCGCGATCGACGATTTCGGCACCGGCTACTCGAATCTCGCCCGGCTCAACGAGATGGCCGTGGATTGCATCAAGATCGACCGCAGCCTGATCCAGGGCCTGCCGCGCAACGAGGAGATCGTCCGGCTGGTGATCGCGATGTGCAACTTCATGCAGGTCACCATCGTCGCGGAAGGCATCGAGACGCTGGCGATGGCCGAATGGGCGCATCGGCACGGCTGCCATGAGCTGCAGGGCTATTTCTACAGCTGCCCGGTGGAAGCCGGGCAGATGGAAGGCCTGCTGCGCGGCGAACCAGGCCTGGCGCAGCCGGCGCGCACCCGTGCCTGGATCGGCGACCAAATCGGGCGCACCCGCATCGTAACCGCGCCGGCCTGACGGAAACCCTGCGCGCCGCCGGCTTGCCGGGACGGCTGGTGCTGGCTCAGCGGTAGCCGGCGGCCTGGAGTTCGAAAAGCTCGGCATAGCGGCCGCCTGCCGCCAGCAGCGCCTCATGCGTGCCTTCCGCCTCCACCCTGCCATCGGCCAGCACCAGGATGCGGTCGGCCATGCGGACGGAGGAGAAGCGGTGCGAGATCAGCACCGCCGTCCGCCGCTCGCTGAGGTCCTTGAAGCGGGCGAAGACCTCGTATTCGGCGCGGGCGTCGAGTGCGGCGGTTGGCTCGTCCAGGATCAGCACCTGGGCCTCCCGCATATAGGCGCGCGCGATGGCCATCTTCTGCCATTCGCCGCCGGATAGCTCGACGCCGTTCTTGAAGCGCTTGCCGATCATCTGGGCGAGGCCGGCGGGCAGGCGGGCGATGACGGCATCCGCCTGGCTGCGCCGGGCCGCGCGTTCGATGCGCGACGTGTCGTCGCGCGCGGCGATGCGGCCGACGGCGATATTGTCCGCGGCCGTCAGGTTGTAGCGCACGAAATCCTGGAAGATCACGCCGATGCCGGCGCGCAGCGCGTCCAGGTCGTAGTCCCGCAGGTCGCGGCCATCCAGCAGGATGCGGCCCTCCACCGGGTCGTAGAGCCGCGTCAGCAGTTTCACCAATGTCGTCTTGCCGGCGCCGTTCTCGCCGACCAGGGCGACGACCTCGCCGGCGTGGAGGGTGAAGGACAGGTGGCGCACGGCCCAGCGCTCGGCGCCGGGATAGCGGAAGCCGACATCCTCGAAGACGAAGCCCTGCTGGATCGGAGTGGGGAAGGGCAGGGGATCGGGTGGGGAAAGGATGCCGGGCTGCACCCGGAAGAAGCTGAACAGGTCGTCAAGGTACAGCGCCTGGCTGGCCGTGGTCGAAAAACCGGTCAGCAGCCCCTCCAGCAATTGCCGCAGCCGCCGAAAAGACCCGGCGAGGAAGGTCAGGTCGCCGACGCTGAAGGCGCCCTCCAGCGTGCGCCAGACGATGAAGGCGAAGGCGAGGTAGTAGCCCACGGTGCCGATCGCGGTCAGCGCGCCGCCCCAGAGGGCGCGCTCTCGCGCCAGGCGCCGGTTGCCGGCGTAGAAGGCGGCGGAGACTTCCGCATAGCGGTCGATCAGGAAGTCGTTCAGGCCGAAGACCTTCACCTCCTTCGCCGTCTCGGCGCTGGCGGCGGTGGCGCGGACGTAATCCAACTCCCGCCGCTCCGGCGCGCGGAAATAGTCCAGCGCATAGCCCTGGGCGTTGAAATGCGCCTCGCCCAGGAAGGCAGGGCCGAGGGCGACGAGCAGCAGCAGGATCAGCCAGGGGGCATAGAAGACCAGGCCGGCGGCGAAGCTGGCGACCGTCACCAGGTCCTGCACCTGGTTGAAGATCTGGCCCATCAGCCCCATCCGGCCGCTGGTCTGGCGGCGGGCGCGGTCGAGCTGGTCCTGGAAGGCGGCATCCTCGAAGCTTTCGAGGTCCAGCGTCGCCGCATGGCGCATCAGCCGGATGGAGGCGTCATTCGCTACCCGCTCCCCCAGCAGCGCATCCACCAGGGTCACCAGCCGGCCGAGCAGGTCACCCAGCACCGCCAGCCCGAATTCCGCGGCGACCAGCGTGGCGAGCCAATCGAGCCGCCCCGACTCCCACCAGACCCAGGGGCTCGCCGGGCGCGGCTGTTCGCCGAGCAGCGCCACCACATCGTCGATGATCAGCTTGCCGATGAACAGCGCCACCACCGGCAGCAGCGCCCGGCACAGCCGCAGCAGAAGGGACGCCGCGGTCAGCCAGGGGCTGGTGCGCCAGACCATGGCGAGGAAGGGCGCCAGGTTGCGCAGCGCGCCCAGCCTTTCCTGGAAGGATTTTGCGACGCGTGGCGGGGGACCGCGCCGGCCGCTCATGCGCGGTTCTCTTCGCGCGGCCCCGCGCGGTTGACGATCACGATGCCGCCGCCGATCAGCAGCAGCGCGCCGAGCAACGCCGGCGTGACGGGCTCCGCCAGGATCAAGGCGGAGAACAGCACACCGAAGGCAGGCGTCAGGAACAGAAAGGGGGCGAGGCGCGAGGCCGGGTGTCGGGCGACCATCCAGAACCAGGCGACGTAGCTGGCAAACGCCACGCCCAGCACCTGGTAGGCCAGCGACCACCAGACCACCGCACTCGGCGCGAATATGCCGGGCTCGCCGAGCGCATAGCCGAGGGGGATGAGCAGGCAGGACACCAGCAGCTGATACAGCAGCGTGCGCTCCGGTGCGATGCAGGTCAGGCGGCTGACCTTGATGGTGGCGATCGTGCCGCCCCAGGCCAGCCCCGCCAGCAGCGCCAGCGCGTCGCCGGCAAGCTGCGCACCGCCCAGCCGGTCCGCGAAGATCAGCGGCGGGCCGCACAGCGCCATCAGCAGGCCGGCGAGCTTGCGCCGCGTCAGCCGGTCATCCGGCAGCAGGAAATGCGTGGCGAGGGTTGCGAAGAAGGGCGCGGTGTAGAGCAGCACGGCGACACGCGCCGCCGTGGTGCGCTCCAGCGCCGCGAAGATTGCCCAGAATTCCAGCGCGAACAGCGCGCCGCAGAGCAGCCCGGCCGGCAGGCTGCCATCCCGCTTCAGCAGCACGACGCCGCGCCACCAGCACCAGGCCAGCACCGGCGGCACCGCCAGGGCGGAGCGCAGCCCGGCCTGGACCAGGGGTGAAATGCCCTCGCCGCCCAGCTTCATCGCCACCTGCGCGAAGCCCCAACTCGCGCAGAGCAGCAGCAGCAGCGCGATGTCGGGCGGATTCAGTCGCGGTGTCACGCCTCGTGGCTCAGCCACGGTATCACGCCTGGTGGCGCAGCACGCCGCCGACGATGGTGGCCTTCACCTGCGTGCCGCCGATGTCCTCCCCGTTCAGAACGTCGCGGTCGAGCACGATGCAGTCGGCCAGCTTGCCGATCTCCAGCGAGCCCTTCTCGGCTTCCTCCCGCTGCGCCCAGGCACCGAGGGTGGTGTAGGCGCGCAGCGCTTCCAGCGGCGTGATCGCCTGGCTCGCGTCGAGGTCCGCGCCGGTGCTGGTACGGCGGGTGACCATGGCGGCCAGCGCGGTCCAGGGGGAGACGCGGCAGACGGCGAAATCCGAATGGCCCGGCGCCGGCACCCCGGCATCGATCAGCGCGCGGTGCGGCCACATGTGGCGCATGGCGTCCTGGCCGCGATTGGCGACATAGGCTTCCCCCAATTCATCCATGAAGCCGGTGGCGGAACTGTCGACGAAGCCGCCGCGCTTCAACCTTGCCAGGATGGGCGGCGTGACGAAGCAGCAATGCTCCACCCGCATCCGGTGATCCGCCACGGGATGCGCGGCGAGTGCGGCCTCCATCACATCGAGTGCGAAATCGATGCCGCGGTCGCCGACGCCCTCGATCATCACCTGCAGCCCGGCGGCATGGGCCGCCGTGGCGCGCTGGGTCAGATCCTCCTTCTCATACAGCAGCATGCCGGTATTCGGCACCGGCTCCCCCGGCACCGGCGTGCCGAGATACGGCTCCCAATAGGCGGCGGTGCGACCGCTGGTGGAGCAATCGGGACACCACTCGACGCCAATCAATCGGAGAAAATCGTCGCCGAAGCCGGATTGGATGCCGGCGCCGATCAGCGCCGGGATCAGCGGTTCGTCGCGGCCGGAGGCGATGATGCCCATGCGCATGCGCCACAGGCCCTCCCGCCGCATGCGCTGATAGGCGCGGATCGCCTTGGTCGGCGTCAGGGAATTGGCGACGGAGGTGATGCCGGCGGCGAGGCACTGGTCCTGCACCTGCTCCATGCCCTCGGCGATATCGGCCTCGCTGTCCTGGCCGTGCACGGCGTTGAGGAAGACATGCGCCGCCGTCTCCCGCACCAGGCCGGTGAAGCCGCCATCGGGCAGGCGGTCGAAGCGGCCGAAGGCGGGGCCGGGGGTTTCGCGCGTGACGCCGCAGGCGGCGAAGGCGGCGGAATTGGCCAGGCCGAGGTGGCCATCAGTGCGCAGGATAAAGACCGGCCGGCCGAGGCTGGCCGCATCCAGCTCCGCCAGCGTCGGATAGCCGCCACTGGCGCGTTCGTTCAGTCGGTAGAAGGCGCACCATTGGCCGGGCGCCGCCTTCTCGCAGCGGGCGCGGATGCGCGACAGCAGCGCATCGCGTGTCGCCACATGGTCGGGCGAAACCAGCGTCCAGGCGCGCAGCCGTAGCGCATAGGCATCCGGATGCGCGTGGCTGTCGACGATGCCGGGCAGCACGCGGGCGCCTTCGGCATCCAGGATGGTGGTGCCGGGGCCGGCGAGGTCGCGCAGGCCAGCATCGCCGAGCGCCACGATGCGGCCGTTGACCGCGGCAAGCGCCGTGCATTCGCTGCCGGCCGCATCAAGGGTGGCGATGCGGCCGTTGAGCAGCAGGAAATCCACGCAGGCCATGGTCAGCGGGCTTCGGTCCGGGCAGGGATGTCGCCGAGCATCCAGGCGGCCTCGCCCGCCAGCGCCTCCGCAACCTCGCCCCGCAGGGTCCAGCAATACTGGCTGCCGCGGGTGTCCCCGGCCTCGCCATCGGCCAGCGTCCAACTCCAGACCGGCTTCTGGTCGGAGGCGCGCAGCGGCGGGACGTAGCCCACATCCTCCGCCACGATCCGGCCGAGCTGCCCGAACCGCAGATTGGCCGCCTCATGGCCCGCGAAGCCGGCGGCGGCGGCAAGCTGCGTGGCGGTCAGGCCCGCCGGCGCCTGGCGCAGGGCCTGCAGCATGCGGCGATGCGCCGGCGTCACCTTGTCCCGGTGCGCGGCGAAGGCCGCGGCGATCTCCTGGCCGGTCGGGATGGAATCGCGGCGATCGGCCAGCGAGGCCGCGTCGCGCGCGTCCAGCGCCTCCCGCACCACGCGGATCGCCTCGGCAACGGTCGCCGCGCTGGATGGCGGCAGCGCCTTCTGGCCATGGAAGGGCTGCGCCCGAGCGCCCTTGGCGACCATCATGGCGCGGATCCTGTAGCGGCCGTGAACAACTTCCTGCACGGGATTCATGCGGCCATCCTGTCGATCTGGTCGCGCAGCCGATACCAGCCGCCGACGAAGGGAAGAAACCAGGGCGTGCCGGAATAGGTCGGCCTGGTCGGGAAGTTCAGCCCGTCCAACGCGAATCGCTCATTCGCCGCGCCGGCCAGTTTCAGCGCCACATTGTGACCGAGCCAGGTGGCCATGGCGACGCCGCTGCCCTGGCACCCGGCGGCGAAGTGAACACCATCCTGTACGCCGATATGCGGCAGGTAGTCGAAGGTGAAGGCGACATAGCCGGTCCAGGCATGGGTGATCCGTGTCCGTGCCAGCTCGGGGAATGTCGCCGTCATGTAGCCATGCAGCGTCGGGGCGGATTGTTCTGCCGTCGCCGCGCGGAAGCTGGCGCGTCCGCCCCACAATACGCGCTTGCCGTCCGGCGAGGGCCGGAAATAGTTCAGCACGCGCTTGCTGTCGCTGATCATGCGGCGGCCGGGGAACAGCCGGTCCATCGTTTCCGGCGGCAATTCCTCGGTCGCGATGATGTAGGAGTTCAGCGGGATCAGGCGGCGCGCCAGCCAGGGCAGGGCAGTGCCGCGCGGATCCTTGCTGTAGCCATTGGTGGCGACCAGCACGGCATCGGCGCGCAGCTCGCCCTTGTCGGTCGCCAGCCGGAAGCCGCTGCCTTCCTGCTTCACGCCGGAGACGCGCACGCCATCCACCAGCCGCGCGCCCGCACCTTCCGCCGCGGCGGCGAGGCCACGCGCATATTTGCCCGGATGCAGGCTGCCGGTGGCCGCGGCGGCCATGCCGCCATGGTAGTGGTCGCTGCCCAGGAATTCGCGCTGGCGCGACTTCGGCACCATCTCCGTCGGCAGGCCGGTGACCTGGGCGATCCACTCCGCCCGGCCTTCCATCGCGCGGTAGTGGCCCTTCGACCAGGCGCCCATGTAGCGGCCGCAGCGGACATAGTCGCAGTCGATGCCCTCCCGCGCGATGGTCTCCTCGATGAAGGGGAAGGACGCCGCCGCGGCTTCCGTGATGCGCTGCGCCTGGTCCGCGCCATAGGTCTGCGCCAGCCTGGTGGAAGCCACCTTCAGCCCGCCCGAGACCATGCCCCCGTTGCGGGAGGATGCGCCCCAGCCGATCCGCTCCGCATCCAGCACCGTGACCTGATGCCCCAGCCGGCGCAGCGTCAGCGCGGCGGACAGCCCGGCATAACCGCCGCCGACGATGGCGACCGCGGTGTGGTCCGGCAGGGTATTGTCGCGCGCCGAGGGCTCGGCCGCTTCCCACCACCAGGGGCGTGCCTTGAAGCCGGGCGCGAAAATCGGATGAAGATCAGACATTGCCGTGGCGCGCGTCCCGCTGTTCACTTGCTCCCGGCGAGGTTCCTGCCGGAGACGCTCCGGATCAAGGGACCAATCGGGGGCTTCAACAAAAAGGGGATTTCGTATGCAAACCTTCCAGCAGGACTGCGTCGAATTGGCGCTGGAGAAGTTTCGCCGTGGCGAAGTGAGCCGGCGCGGGCTGATGGCCGGCCTCGCGGCGCTGGGCGCGGCGAGCGCGCTGCCAGATGCGGCGCGGGCCCAGGCGGCGCAGCAGCTTGTGATGGTGAACTGGGGCGGTATCGCCAACCAGGGCTTCGGCAATTTCTACGGCAAGCCCTTTGCCGATGCGAACCCGGGCGTGACCGTGGTGCAGGACAGCACCGGGCCTTCCGCCGGTCGCATCCGGTCCATGGTCGAATCCGGGCGCGTGACCTGGGACCTCTGCGACAGCTCCGCCACCACATCCTACCTGCTGGGCGGGCGCGGCCTGCTGAACCCCATCGACTACAACGTGGTGGACCGCAACAACGTCATCGGTCCGACCTTCGCGCTGGAACATGGCGCCGCGCCGTATTCGTTCAGCAACGTGCTGGTCTATGACAGCAGCAAGTTCCAGACGGCACCGACCGGCTGGGCGGATTTCTGGGACCTGCAGAAATTCCCCGGCACGCGCCTGCTGCGTCGCGATGCCGCCGGCGCGCTGGACGTGGCGCAGCTTTCGCTCGGCAAGAGCCCGGACAACCTGTATCCGCTCGACCTTCGCGCCTGCCTGGCGCGCGTGCGTGAAATCCGGCGCAGCCTGGTGTTCTGGACCAGCGGTTCGGAATCCGAGCAGTTCATCCGCACCGGCGAGGCGGTGATGGGCATGCTGTGGCACACCCGCGCCAAGGTGCTGGAGACGGAAAGCAACGGCCGCTTCAAGTTCATCTGGAACCAGGGCATCCTGCAGCCCGGCATCTTCGTCAGCCCGAAGGGCAACCCCGGCGGCGCGCTGGCGCAGAAGCTGCTGGCCTCCATGCTGGACAACGCCGCGGGGCAGGTGGATCTGCTGAAGCTCATGGGCAATGGCCCGACCAACCCGAAGGCCGCGGCGCTCGTGCCGGAGGAATTCAAGAAGTACAACCCGACAGAGCCGGCCAATGCGCGGGTGCAGGTGCCGCAGGATGGCCGCTGGTGGGGGCAGAATTATGCCCAGGCCAACGCGGACTATATCGACATGGTCACCGGCTGAGGGCATTTTTGCTGCGGCGCGGCATGACCGCGCCGCCCGCAGATTGATTAGGGACTTCATGCCGACGATCCTGGTGAAATCCGGCGGCGAGGCTGCCATGCCGGAATGGCAGAGGCATTTCGCCGAATTCGCACCGGGGCTGGAGGTGCGCTGGTGGGATGATCCGACCGTGGCGCCGGATACGGTGGATTTCGTGCTGTGCTGGGATCCGGATGCCGGACGCCTCGCCGGACTGCCCAATCTGAAGGTGATCTTCGGCAGCGGCGCCGGCGTGGACCTCATCACCGCCGACCCGGCCCTGCCGCGGCATCTGCCGCTGATGCGGATGGCGCCCGGCGGCGCCACGCAGCGCATGGGCGAATTCGTCTGCTGGGCGGCGCTGTCGCTGCTGAAGGATGCGCGGCAGATGGCGCTGAATCAGGCGGCCGCGAAATGGGCCTATGTCGAGCCGGAAGGCACGGCACATGAGACGCCAGTCGGCATCATGGGTCTCGGCAACATGGGCAGCCGTGCCTGCGCGATGCTGCAGGGCCTCGGCTTTCCCGTGCGCGGCTGGTCGCGCACGCGCAAGCACCTGCCGGGCGTAACCTGTTTCGCCGGGCCGGATGAACTGGATGCCTTCCTGGCGGAAACGAAGATCCTGGTCTGCCTGTTGCCGGCGACGGCGGAAACCCGCGGCATCCTCGCCGCGCCGCTGCTGGCGAAGCTGCCACGGGGCGCCGGGCTGGTGAATGTCGGCCGCGGCAGCCACCAGAACATCGAGGATATCATCGCCGCGCTGGAGTCCGGCCAGCTAGGCGGCGCCGTGCTCGACGTGTTCGCGACGGAGCCGCTGGCCGCGGACCATCCGGCCTGGACGCATCCGAAGATCATCGTCACGCCGCATGTCGCAAGCCTGCCGAGCCGCCGCGAACGTGCAAGCTATGTCGCCGAGGCGATCGCGGACTTCACCGCCGGACGCCCGCTTGCCAACCTGTACGACCACGCGCGAGGCTACTGAATGGGACTCCCGCCGCCGCCCGTCCGGCCCGACCCGGACCACGTGCCGACCGAGCAGGAACTGCGCGAGGACCTCGCCGCCGCCTATCGGCTGATCGCGCTGCACGGGATGACGGACCTGGTGTTCACGCACCTTTCCGTGCGGGTTCCCGGCGAGGGGCATCGCTTCCTGGTCAATCCCTACGGCCTGTTGTTCGAGGAGATCACGGCGTCATCCCTCGTGCTGGTCGATGCCGATGGCGAACCGCGGCAGCAGACCAGCTGGCCGGTCAACCCGGCGGGCTTCGTCATCCATTCCGCCGTGCATCGCGGCCGCGACAACGCGAATTGCGTGATGCACACGCACACCCTGGCGGGCATGGCGGTGGCGGCGCAGCAAGGCGGGTTGCTGCCTCTGAACCAGATGATGATGGAGTTCATCGGCCGCGTCGCGATCCACGACTACGAAGGCGTGGCGGATGACGACAACCTCTCGGAGCGGGAACGGCTGGTGCAGGATCTCGGCGACAAGCCCGCGATGATCCTCCGCAACCACGGCCTGCTGACGGTGGGACACACGGTGGCGGAGGCCTTCTACTGGATGTGGTACCTGGAACAGAGCTGCCGCATCCAGATCGCTGCGCAATCTTCCGGCGCGCCGCTTGCGATCGCCTCCGACGCCACCGTGGAACGCACGCGCAGGCAGTTCAGCACCGGGCCCACCAAGGGCTGGCTGCCCTGGCAGGCGCTGCGGCGAAAACTGGACCGCGAGCAGCCGGATTACCGCGCCTGATGTCGGCCGCGGGACACGCGCTCGCCCTGCGCGGCTTGAGCAAGCGCTATGGCAGCTTCACCGCCGTCGCCGATGTGTCGCTGGATGTCGGGCAGGGCGAATTCCTGACCCTGCTCGGCCCCTCCGGCAGCGGCAAGACCACCATCCTGATGTGCATCGCGGGCTTCGTGGAGCCGAGCGAGGGCGCCATCCTGCTCGACGGGCGGGACATCACCGCGCTGCCGCCGGAACGCCGCGACTTCGGCATGGTATTCCAGGGCTATGCGCTGTTCCCGCACATGACGGTGGCGGAGAACGTCGCCTTCCCGCTGCGTGTCCGCAAGCTCGGCGCGGCGGAGCGTGAGGCCAAGGTACGCGCGGCGCTGGACCTGGTGCAGCTTTCCGCCTTCGGGGAACGCCTGCCACGCCAGCTTTCCGGCGGCCAGCAGCAGCGCGTGGCGCTGGCGCGCGCGCTGGTCTTCGAACCCGCCCTGCTGCTGCTGGACGAGCCGCTTTCGGCGCTGGACAAGAAGCTGCGCGCGGAACTGCAGGATGAGCTGAAGGCGCTGCATCGCCGCATCGGCCGCACCTTCGTCAACGTGACGCATGACCAGGAGGAGGCGCTGTCGCTGTCCGACCGCGTCGCCATCCTCAACCATGGCAGGCTGATCCAGCAGGGCGCGCCGGCCGAATTGTATGAGCGCCCGGTAACGCGCTTCGTCGCCGACTTCCTGGGCAAGTCGAACTTCCTGGCCGGCACGGTTCAGGAGGCGCTGGAAGGTGGCTTCGCCATCGGTGCCGGGGCCACGCGTATCCTGCAGGCCGCCACCTCCACGCCGCCCATCGGCACGCCGGTCCTGCTCAGCCTGCGGCCGGAGAAGATGGCGCTGCTGGCGGAGGGCGAGACGGCGGAGAATGCGGTGGCCGGCACCATCGCCGGCTGGTCCTATCTCGGAGCCGGCTATGCGCTGAACGTCGCCACGCCGGATTTCGGCACGCTGCGCGTGACCCTGCCGACCTGGAACGCCCCGATCGCGCCGCGTGAGGGGCTGGAGGTGCGGCTCGGCTGGAGTTCCGCGGCCAGTGTGCCGGTGCTGGATGACGTATCGCCGGATGACGCGGCATGATGCGCCGGCAGGATGTGGGCTGGTGGCTGCTGATCCTGCCGGCCTTCCTGCTGATGACGGCCTTCTACGTGGCGCCCATCGCGCAGGTGCTGGCCATCTCCTTCACCGAGCCGACGCCGGGGCTCGGCAATTACGAACGGCTGTTCACCAGTGAGAGCGTGCAGCGCGTCATCGTCACGACCTTGCGGATCTGCGTGATCACCACGTCGCTGTCGCTGCTGCTGGGCTATGTGCTGTCTTATCGCATCGCGCTGGCCAGCCCTTCCGCGCAGCGCTGGTGGATTCTCGCGGTGCTCGTGCCGCTCTGGATCTCCGTGCTGGTGCGTGCCTTCGCCTGGGTGACGCTGCTGCGCCGCCAGGGGCTGGTGAACGAGACGCTGATCGGCACCGGGCTGATCTCGGAACCGCTCGCGCTGGTCTGGAATGAATTCGGCATCGTCGTGGGCATGGTGCACTACATGGTGCCCTATGCCGTGCTGCCGATGCTGGCGAGCATGCGGGAGATCGACCCGCGGCTGCTGGCCGCCGCGCGTGGCCTGGGGGCCAACCGCCTGACCATCTTCGGCCGCATCTTCCTGCCGTTGTCGCTGCCGGGGCTGCTGGCGGCGGGCGTGCTGGTCTTCATCTTCACGCTCGGCTTCTACATCACGCCGGCGCTGCTGGGCGGCGGCAAGACGCTGATGGTGGCGGAATGGATCGGGCTGCAGATCCTGGACCTGCTGCGCTGGGGGCTGGGGACCATGATGGCGACGGTGCTGGTCGTCGCCATCCTGGTGACGTTGGCGATCTTCTCCCGCCTCGTGGACATGAAACGCGTGTTCGGGGGCGGCGGCGCATGATGTCCTTCCAGCCCGGCCTGTTCGCCCGCGGCTCCGCCTGGGTGGTGGCGATGTACCTGCTGCTGCCGATCAGCATCATCATCCCGGTCTCGATGACCGACCAGCGCTTCCTGTCCTTGCCGAAGGAGGCGCTGTCGCTGCAGCACTATGCAACAGTGCTGAATTCGCCCGAATGGCTCGGCTCCATCTGGCAATCCTTCCTGATCGCGGTCGTGGCGACGGGCATCGCGGTGCTGGCGGGCACGCTGTGCGCCATTGGCTGCTGGCGGCTGTCGCGGCGGTCCACCAACCTGATCCGGGCCCTGATGCTGCTGCCCATCATCATCCCGTCCATCGTCTATGCCATCGGCCTGTATCGCTACTTCGCCGGGCTGGACCTCCTGGACCGCTTCATGGGGGTGGCGATCGCACACGGCGTCACCGGCATTCCCTATGTCGTCATCACCGTCTCCACCGCGCTGGCCGCCTTCGACCCGCGGCTGGAGCAGGCGGCGCGGGGCATGGGGGCGTCCCTGATGCAGACGCTGCGCTGGGTGATCCTGCCGCGCATCACGCCCGGCATCCTCTCGGGCGGCATCTTCGCCTTCATCCACAGCTGGGATGAGCTGGTGATCGTGCTGTTCATCGCCTCCCGCGACGTCTTCACCCTGCCGCGCCGCATCTGGGACGGCATCAACGAGAACCTGGACCCGGCGATGGCGGCGGTGGCGGTGCTGCTGGTGGTGTTCACCACGGCGCTGCTGCTGCTGGACCTGGCGCTTCGCAGACGCCGGGCCGAATGAGGGAAACACCATGACGCGTGCGATGAGTGAGTTCGACCACCGCTACAACATGCTGATCGAGCGCTTCGCCAGCGAGCCGGAGCCGGCATTCGAGACCGCCGGCGAGCAGGCCTTCACCTGGGGCCGCGAATGGGGCTGCAATTCCGATGTCGGCACGCTGCGCCTGGTGCTGATGCACCGCCCCGGCGAGGAAATGCGCGTGGTGGACACGCTGCCGCATATCCCGGAGCTGAACGCCTTCGGCGACCCGAGGACCGGCGCCTATTGGCGCGGCGACACCCGGCCGACGCTGGAACAGCAGCAGGCACAGCATGATGCACTGGCCGCGGCGCTGCGGGAGGAAGGCGTCGAGGTGGTGTACCTGAAGCGCGCGGCAGCGGGCCGGCACAAATCCATCTACACGCGGGACAGCTGCATCGGCATCCAGGGCGGCGCCATCGTCACCCGCATGGGCCCGCGCATCCGGCGCGGGGAGGAAGCGCCGGTGACGGAGACGCTGGCGGCGCTCGGCATGCCGATCCTGCGCACCATCCACGGCACCGGGCTGATGGAAGGCGGCAGCTTCGCCTATATCCGGCCCGACCTCGCCGTGGTCGGCGTCTCCTCCCGCGTCAATGAGGAAGGCGCGCGGCAGCTGGAGGAGGTTCTGGCGGTGCAGGGCACGAAGCTGATCCGCGTGCAGATCCCGGGCTTCCGGCTGCATATCGACGGCGCCTTCGTGATGATCGACCACGACACCGCCATCGTGAATCCCTCCACGCTGCCCTTCGTCTTCATGGAGGAGATGAAGCGCCAGGGCGTGAAGCTGATCCATGTGAACCACGAGGACCCGTCCTGGACCATCAACTGCCTGGCGGTCCGGCCTGGCCGCATCTTGATGAGCGACAAGGTCGGAACGCGGACGCAGGAAGCGCTGGACAAGGCCAATATCTCCATCCGCCTGGTCGATTACGACAAGGTCGGCCTGGGCGGCGGCGGCATCCATTGCTCCACCAGCCCGCTGGTGCGCGACCGGCTCTGAGCTTTTTGGCGGGATCCGTGCTAGGTCCCGCCGATGGAGACCAAAGCCCCCACCCCGCGTGCCGTCCTCGTCGGAATCCAGACGCCGGAGGTGGATGACATCGCCCACGCCGCCAGCCTCGAGGAACTCGGGCGGCTGGTGAAGACGCTGGGTTATGAGGTGGTGGGCCAGGTGTCCCAGCGCCGCGAAGGCACCGGCGCTGGGTCCCTGCTCGGCAGCGGCAAGCTGGCGGAGCTGGCGGCGCTGACCGGCGGCAGCGGTGAGGTCGGTACCATGGCGCCGCCGCCGAAATCCAAGGCGCGGCAGCGCTTCGAAGGCGCGGCCGCCACCGCCGAGGAGCCGGAGGAGGCGCCCAAAGCCCCCGCCCGCCGCCCCGAGTTCGTCATCGTCGACCACGAGCTTTCGCCGAGCCAGATCCGCAATCTGGAACGCGCCACCGGCGCCCAGGTGCTGGATCGCACCGGCGTGATCGTCGAGATCTTCCACCGCCACGCGAATACGCGGGAGGCAAAGCTCCAGGTGGAGATGGCGCGGCTGAAATATGTCGCGCCGCGGCTGCGGGAATCCTCGGGCGGCGGCGGGCGGCAGCAGGGGCCGGGTGCGGGCGAGACCACGCTGGACCTCGACCGCCGCAAGATCCGCGACCGCATCGCGGAGTTGAAGGATCAGCTCGAGTCGGTGCAGCGGGACGCCGACAACCGCCGCTCCGCCCGCCGGGACCAGCTGCGGGTGGCGCTGGTCGGCTACACCAATGCGGGCAAATCCTCCCTGATGCGGGCGCTGACCGGCAGCCAGGTGCTGGTGGAGGACAAGCTCTTTGCCACGCTGGACACCACCGTGCGCATCCTGCAGCCGGAGACGCGGCCGCGCGTGCTGGTCTCCGATACCGTCGGCTTCATCAAGCAATTGCCGCATGATCTGGTGGCTTCGTTCCGCTCGACGCTGGCGGAGGCGCTGGAGGCGTCGCTGCTGCTGTTCGTGGTCGATGCCTCCGACCCGACCTATGAGGCGCAGCTCGAGGTCAGCCGCAGCGTGCTGCGCGAGATCGGTGCGGATGTGGTGCCGTCGCGGCTGGTGCTGAACAAGATGGACCGCGTCGATGCGGCCGGGCGCGAGGCGCTGCTCGCGAAGCACCCGGACGCCATCCAGCTATCCGCCCATGCGCCGGAGGATGTCGCGGCGCTGCGCGAAACGCTCATCGGCTTCTTCGAGGAGCAGATGGTGGAGGATGTGCTGCGACTGCCCTATGCGAAGCAGGGACTCATCGGCGAGGTTTATGAAAGCGCCCGCGTCCTGTCCGAGGACTACGACGAGACTGGCCGCGTCCTGAAGGTCCGTGGCCTGCCCGGCGCCATCGCGAGGCTCCAGCGGAGCCTCGCAGGGTCGTAGAGGCTACCGCTTCGTCACGCCCCAGAACACCGGCACCGTGGTCGGGCGCAGGCCTTCGACGTTGCTGCGATGCGCCGCCAGCGTGCGGAACTGCCCGGCATTGATGTAGGGCAGCACGTGGTAGGCCCGGGCGTGGACGCGGTGCAGGATTTCCTGCCGCTTGGCCGCGTCATTCTCCTCCCACCACGACCGGCGCAGCGCCTCCAGCTCCGCATCGCAGGGCCAGCCGGTCAGGCCGCCCTCGCAGGGGCTGGCGAGGTACAGGTTGGTCAGCGGGTTCTGGCCGTCCAGCACATTGGCGACCGTGACGAACATGTTCCAGCCGCCCTGTTCCACCGGCTCCCGCCGGTTGCGGCGCTGGGTGACGGTGGCCCAATCCATGCTCGGCACGTCCATGTTGAGCCCGCCGCGCTGGAAGGCCGCGGCCATGGTCAGCGTGGCCGCGTTGTTGATCGGGCTGTCGGCGGCGTTCATGAAGACCACGCGCTGGCCGCTGTAGCCCGCCTGCCGCAGCAGGGCGCGGGCGCGGTCCGCGTTCTCGGCGCGCAGGCCCTCGGCGCCGGCATCCGACTGCAGCGGCGTGTTGCAGAAGAAGTAGGCGGGGCAATAGGGCACCTGCTCACTGGCGCGCACGCCGACGGCGTTCAGCACGTCCTGCTGGTTGACCAGGTGCAGCAGCGCCTGGCGCGCCTCCGGCTTGTCGAAGGGCGGCTGGGTATGGTTCAGCCGCAGCCAGACCATGAAGCCCACCGGGTTCAGCGCGAAGGTACGGATGTTGCGGTTGCGCTCCAGCACCGGGATCAGGTCGGGCGAGGGCTGCTCGATGAAGTCGATCTCGCCGGCCTGCAGCGCGGCGGCCGCCGTGGCGGGGTCCGGCATCGCCACCCATTCCAGCCGGTCGATGTTCACCACCTTGCCGCCGGCCAGCCCGTCCGCCGGCTCTGGCCGTGGGCGATAGGCGGGGTTGCGGAGGTAAACGGCGCGATTGCCGGCCTGCCATTCGCCGGGCTGGAAGATGAAGGGGCCGCTGCCGGTGGCCTCCGTGATCGCGGTACTCGCCGGCGTCTGCGCGATGCGTTCCGGCATGACGAACAGCGCGCTTGCCGTCGGGCGGGCAAGTGCTTCCGTCACCAGCGCGAAGGGGCGCGACAGGCGGATGGTGAAGGTCTTCTCGTCTACCACCTCCATCGCCGCGGTGGCGGCGGCCAGCGCGCGGCCGACGATGTCGCGCTGCGACCAGCGGCGAATCGAGGCGACGGCGTCCGCTGCGCGCACCGGCGTGCCATCATGGAAGGCGAGACCTTCCCGCAGGGTGAAGCGGTGGCTCATGCCATCGGCGCTTGGCTCATGGCTCTGCACCATCTGCGGCCGCGCCACGCCCTGGCTGTCGAGAGCGAAGAGCTGATCGTACACCATGAAGCCATGGTTGCGGACGAAGGCGGCGGTGGAATTCACCGGGTCCAGGCTCGCCAGGTCGTTGATCAGCACGACCCGGAGCGTCGATTGCGCTGCCGCCAGCCCGGGCGCCAGGCTCAACGCCGCGGCCGCGAGCAGGCCCATCCATTTTCCACGCTTCATTGCATATCATCCTGCCTAGGGAAGAAGCGGATCATCTCCATCGTTGCGCCCCGGTGCAATGTTCTTGCGTCATCGCCGGGTTGACGGGTGAAGATCGCCGCATGACAGTCCGGTCATCGAATGCTGCGCCCAAATTCCGGGTGCGAAATGGGGTTTGGCGGCTTGATGGCCCAGGATGTGATTTTCACCGGTGGGCGCGTGTTTCGCGGCCTGGCGGGCGGCTTTGCCGAGGCGCTGGCGGTGCGGGATGGGCTCGTGCTCGCCGTGGGCAGCGAGGCCGAGGTTATGGCCGCCGCCCCTGGGGCGCGCCGCGTTGCGCTGGAGGGACGCGTGGCGATCCCCGCCTTCAACGAGGCGCATATGCACCTGCTGCCCTACGGCCTGGCGCTGGCGGGCGTGAATCTGCGGGCCGAGGAAGTCCGCAGCCTGGATGAGGTGCTGGCGCGAATCGGGCGCGCCGCGAAGGAAGCCCCGAAGGGCGCCTGGGTGCTCGGCCGCGGCTACGACCATGCGGAGCTCGACATCGGTCGCCATCCGACGGCGGCGGAGTTGGATCGCGTCTCGCCAGACAACCCCGTCTTCATCGTCCGCACCTGCGGCCATATGGGCGTGGCGAATTCCGCCGCGATGCGCGCGGCAGGCGTCGGCCACAACACGCCGGATCCAGAGGGCGGCGTGGTGGAGCGCAAGGGCGGCGCGCTGACCGGCCTGTTCCAGGAACGCGCCATGCGGCTTATCCGGGACGTAGTGCCGGAGCCGGACGAGGCGACGCTGGTCGATGCGATCGAACGTGCCGGCAACCATCTCGCCTCGCTCGGCTTCGCTTCCGCCACCGACATGAATGTCGGCATGACGGCGGGCATGGCGGAAGTCGCGGCCTTCCGCACCGCCGTCGCCACAGGGCGCTCGCCGATGCGCATGTGGAACGTGCTCGCCGGCAATCCGGAGGGCATCGCGTTGCAGGCCTGGGAAGCCGGGCTGCGGCCGAACCAGGGCGATGACATGCTGCGCTGGGGCGCCGTGAAGGTGTTCGCGGATGGCTCGGCCGGCGGCCTGACCGCGGCGTTCTTCGATCCGTATCTGGAATCGGCCGGCGGCGGCACGGGTGTCTTCACCTTTCCCGACGACAAGATCCACGCGCTGCTGAAGCTGTTCCACGAACAGGGTTGGCAGCTGGATATCCACGCCATCGGCGATGCGGCGATCGAGCAGGTGCTGGTCGGCATGGAGATGGCGGATACGCCGGAACACCCCTTCAATGGGCGGCGCCACCGCATCGAACACTGCGGCTTCCTGACCTCGCATCAGCGCAAGCGCATGCTGGCGCGCGGCATCCTGCCGGTGCCGCAGCCGGCCTTCATGTATGAGTTCGGCGACCTCTACATCCGCAACCTCGGCCGCGCGCGGTCGGAGGAAGCCTATCCGATGCGGACCTGGCTGGAGGAGGGGCATCATCCGGCGGCGTCCTCCGACTGCCCGGTTTCCTCCGTCGATCCCTTCGCCAACCTCTTCACCATGCTGACGCGCAAGACCAACCGCGGCACGGTGCTGGGGCCGGACCAGACGCTGACGGCCGAGCAGGCCGTGCATTGCCAAACCTGGTGCGGCGCCTACACGCAATTCGCCGAGGATCGCCGCGGCACGCTGGAGCCCGGCATGCAGGCCGACATCGCCGTGCTGTCGCGCGACATCTTCGCCTGTGAGCCGGAGCAGATCCTGCGCGACACGCAAGCGGACCTGACGCTGCGCGGCGGCGAGGTGATCTTCGACCGGCACGGGGCGCTCGCACCATGCTGAGGCATGCCGTCCAACGCCTGATGCTGGCGGTGCCGGTGATGTTCGGCGTGCTGCTGGTGGGCTTCCTGCTGATGCAGGTGGTGCCGACCGACCCCGCCATCGTCCGCGCCGGGCCGAATGCCAGCGCCGAGGTCATCGCGCAGATCCGCACCGACCTCGGGCTGGATGAGCCTCTCTATGTCCAGTTCGCGCTGTATCTCTGGCGCCTGGCGCAGGGCGATCTCGGCGTCTCCATCATCAACAACGTGCCGGTCTCGGGCGAGCTTGCCTCCACCATCGGGCCGACGCTGGAGCTGATGGTGGCCAGCCTGATCTGGTCCATCCCGCTCGGCATCGCCATGGGCACGGTGGGCGCCTATCTGCGTGGCTCGCTGATCGACCGCATCGTCATGGCCTTCAGCGTCGCGGGCGTTTCCGTGCCGGTGTTCTTCCTCGGCCTTGTGCTGATCTGGTTCGTTGGATTCCAGTGGCAGTGGCTGCCCTTCACCGGGCGGGAGGGGCCGATCTGGACCTGGCAGGGGCTGCGCGCCGTGATCCTGCCCGCCATTACGCTCGGCGGCGTCTTCGTCGGCCCGGTGGCGCGGATGACGCGCACGGCGGTGCTGGACGTGCTGGGCGCCGACCATGTCCGCACCGCCCGCGCCAAGGGGCTGTCGGAGCGGCTGGTGGTCACGCGCCACGCGTTGCGGAATGCGATGGTGCCGGTGGTCACGCTGATCGGGTTGCAGATCGGCTTCCTGCTCGGCGGCGCGGTGGTGACGGAGACGGTGTTCTCCTGGCCCGGCGTTGGGCGCCTCGCGGTTGGTGCGATCCTGTCCTCGGATTTCCCGATGGCGCAGGGCACCATCATCGTGCTGTCGATGGGCTTCATCCTGGTGAATCTGACCGTGGACCTGCTGTATGGCGTGCTCGACCCGCGGGTGCGGGCATCGTGATGGCCTTCGATGATCGCAGGGCGCAGACGCCTCCGGCGGCGAGCACCGGAGATCTGAATCGGATGCCCAAGCCATGAGCACGACCGTGACCGAAATCGTGGCGCCGGCCCGTCCCGGCACGCTGAAGATCCTGCTGCGCGAGCCGGCTGCGGCCGTCTCGCTCACGCTGGTCGTGCTGGTGATCCTGGCGGCGCTGCTGGCGCCCTGGCTCGCGCCCTATGATCCCTTCGACACCGACCTGATGGCGGTGATGCAGCCGCCCGATGGCAAGTACCTGCTGGGCACCGACGGGCAGGGGCGGGACATGCTCTCGCGCATGCTGTTCGGCCTGCGGGTGACGCTGGCGATGGGCGCGCTCAGCCTCGGCATCGGCGGCGTCATCGGCGTGGCGATGGGCTTCGCGGCTGCGTACTACCGCCGCATCGACGGGCTGCTCATGCGGCTTGCGGACATCATGCTGTCCTTCCCGGCCATCCTGTTCGGCCTGGCCATCGCCGCCATCTTTGGCCCGGGCGTCACCGCAGTGGTGATCGCGCTGGCGGTGGCGACGGTGCCGTTGATGGCGCGCATCGCGCGATCCACCGCGCTGGTCGTGCTCGGGCAGGACTACATCGAGGCGGCGCGGGCCCAGGGCATGGGCGATGCGCGGCTGATCTGGCGCCATCTGATGCCGAACTGCGCCAGCCCCATCCTGGTCTTCGCCACGCTGCGCTTCGGGCAGGTGATCCTGCTGGGATCGGCGCTGTCCTTCCTCGGCCTCGGCGCGCAGCCGCCGATCGCGGAGCTGGGCGCGATGGCGGCGCAGGGGCGCACCTTCCTGTTCTTCGCACCGCATATTTCCGTAATCCCGGCCGTCGGCATCTTCGTCGTTGTGCTGGCCTTCAACGTGCTGGGGGACGCGCTGCGCGATGCGCTCGACCCCCGGCTTCGCATCTGACCAAAAGCAGGGAGAAGCTGATGAAGATCCTCAAGGGCGCAATGGTCGCCGCGCTGGCGGCGATGGTCGCCGTGCCGGCGCTGGCGCAGACGCCGCGCAACACGGTGGTGTTCCTGCGCGAGATCGACGCGGATCGCTACGACCTGCACCGCTCCACCGCGCGCAGCGCCGGTGAGGTGGTCGGCATGATGACCGACACGCTGGTCACCATGGATTTCGACGGCCAGACCATCCGCCCTGGCCTGGCGGAACGCTGGACCGTCTCGCCCGACGGCAAGACCTACACCTTCCACCTGCGCCGCGGCGTGACCTTCTGCGACGGCAAGGAATTCACCGCGGAAGACGTGGTGTATTCGATCAACCGCTGGATCTCGCGTGAGACGCGCAGCCCGGTGGCGTGGCGCGCCGGCCCGGTGAAGGAAATCCGCGCCGTCGATGCCCACACCATCGAGTACGAGCTGAACGAGCCGTTCTCTGAGCTGCTGTCGCAGCTCACGCTGTTCTTCGCCGGCATCATCGACAAGAACACGGTCGAGCGCCTCGGCCAGAATTTCGGCAGCCAGGGCTTCAACGGCACCGGCCCCTATTGCTGGGCGTCCTGGACCCCGCGGAACGAGCTGGTGCTGACGCGCCACCCGAACTACCGCTGGGGCCCGCCGATGTACCAGAACCAGGGCCCGGCGCATGTCGAGCGCATCGTCTGGCGCGTGGTGCCGGAACCCTCCGCGCGTCTCGCCGCGATCCAGACCGGCGCCGCCGACGTCACGCAGTACATCCCGACCGTGGCGCTCACCAGCCTGCGCCGCGTGCCGACCGTCTCCGTGCTGACGCAGCCGAACTATTTCTGGGACTTCTACCTGGGCTTCAAGGTGGACAAGCCCGTGATGAACGACCGCGCCGTGCGCCGCGCCATCCATCAGGCGGTGGACCGGGAAGCGCTGGTGCGTGCGGTGTGGTTCGGGCATGCCCAGCCGGCGCTGAACATCATCAACCCGAACGCGCTGGATTATGATGCGCAGTCGGACACGATGGTGCCGCGCTTCGATCCGGCCGCCGCCCAGCGCACGCTGGACGAGGCCGGCTGGACGATGGGTTCCGATGGCGTGCGCGTGAAGGACGGCCAGCGTGCCACCTTCCTGACCTACGGCATCAACACGCTGGAGAACCAGCGCCAGAGCGAGATCATCCAGCAGCAGCTGCGCCGCGTCGGTATCGAGATGCGCATTCAGCTGTTCGATGCGACGGTTGCCTGGGGCCGCATGGCGACGCAGGAATTCGACGCGCTGTTCCTGTCCTACCCGTACTTCTCGGCGGGCGACGCGCTGAGCCTGTACTGGCACAGCCGGGCGCGGCCGACGCCGAACCGGATGAACTGGAACAACCCGCAGACCGATGCGTGGCTGGACGAGGCGCGCAGCGCGACCGACCCGGCCGTGCGCCGCACCGCGCTGGCCAACATCCAGCGGCAGCTTGCCGAGGAAGCCCCCTGGCTGACCACGGCACGTGAGAACCTGTACGTCGCGGTCTCCAACCGCGTCACCGGGCTGCGCGCGCATGGTCTGTATGGCATCGGCGTCTACAAGGCGCTCGACATGCGCACCACGCGATAAAAGGGAGAGAAACCGGCATGACCACCACCGTCATCCGCAACGCCGACCTGGTTGTTGCATGGGACGCCTCGGCGCAGCAGCACATCTACCTGCCCGATGCCGATGTCGCCTTCACCGGCGGGGCGATCAGCTTCGTCGGCCGCGGCTACACCGGCGAGGCGGAGGAGGAGATCAGCGGCTCCGGGCTGATGGTCATGCCGGGGCTTGTGAACATCCACTCACACCCATCCAGCGAGCCGATGAACAAGGGGCTGATCGATGAGATCGGCTCGCCGGGCCTGTACAATTCGTCGCTGTATGAATTCATGCCGATTTTTCGGGCGGATTCTGAGGCGGTTCCTTCCTGCGTGCGCGTTGCGCTGTCCGAGTTGCTGCTGTCGGGCGTGACCACGGTGGCCGACCTGTCGATGGCCCATCCGGGCTGGATGGACCTGCTGGCGGAATCCGGCATGCGGGTCTGCATCGCGCCGATGTTCAAATCGGCGAAGTGGTTCACCAAGAACGGCCACGTCGTCGAATACGAATGGGACGAGGCCGCCGGCGAGAAGGCGATGGCGGAGGCGCTTTCGCTGATCGAGCGGGCGGAACAGCATGAAAGCGGCCGGCTGTTCGGCATGGTCGTGCCGGCGCAGATCGACACCTGCACCGACACGCTGCTGAAGGAAAGTTTCCAGGAAGCCGAGAAGCGCGGCCTGTCCTGGCAGATCCACGCCGCGCAATCCGTGGTGGAGTTCCACGAGATCACGCGCCGCACCGGCAAGACGCCGATCGGCTGGCTGGATTCCATGGGGCTGCTGAGCGACCGCAGCATCATCGGCCATGGCATCTTCCTCGACGACCACCCCTCGACGAAGTGGTGGACCGATAGCGACATGGGCCGCCTGGCGGAAACCGGCACCACCGTGGCGCATTGCCCCACCGTCTTCGCGCGGCGCGGCATCACGCTGAAGCATTTCGGGCGCTACAAGCGGGCGGGCGTGAACATGGGCCTCGGCACCGATACCTATCCGCACAACATGCTGGATGAGATGCGGCTTGTTGCCTATCTCGCCCGCACCCAGGCGAACGACCCGCGCAGCATGACGACGACGGAGCTGTTCGACGCGGCGACGATCGGCGGTGCCAAGGCGCTGGGTCGCGAGGATATCGGCCGCCTGGCCGCCGGCGCGCGCGCCGATTTCGTGCTGGTGGACGTGACGCATCCGATGATGCGCCCGGGCCGCGATCCGGTGCGCAGCCTGGTCTATGCGGCGGGCGATCGCGCCGTGCGCGATGTCTATGTCGATGGCAACAAGGTCGTCGCCGACGGCAAGGTCACGACCATGGATTACCACGGCGCCGCCGCGCATCTGCATGAGGCGCAGAAGCGCATCGTGGAGAAGGCGCCGTCGCAGGACTGGGCGCATCGCCCGGTCGAAGTGTCCTCGCCTCCTACTTTCCGGTGGTCATGAACCCTCTACTCGAGATCCAGGGGCTGCGGACGGTGTTCCGCAGCGCCAATGGCGACATTCCGGCGGTCGACGGCGTCGATCTGTCGGTGCCGCGCGGCAAGACGCTCGGCATCGTCGGCGAATCCGGCTGCGGCAAATCCATGCTCTCGCTTTCCGTCATGCGGCTGGTGCCGCGGCCGGGGCGCGTCGCGGCCGGGCGCGTGCTGCTGGACGGCCAGAACCTGCTGGACCTGTCGGAGGCCGGCATGCGCCAGGTGCGCGGCGGCCAGGTGGCGATGATCTTCCAGGAGCCGATGACCAGCCTTAATCCGGTTCATCCCATCGGCCTGCAGATCATGGAGGCGATGCGCGCGCACGACACCAAGGCGAGCAACAAGGAACTGCGCGAGCGCGGTCTGGCGGCGCTGGACCGCGTCCGCATCCCCGCCGCCGCGCGCCGCTTCGATGAATTCCCGCATCAGCTCTCGGGCGGCATGCGGCAGCGCGTGATGATCGCGATGGCGCTGGCCTGCAAGCCGAAGCTGCTGATCGCGGACGAGCCCACCACGGCGCTCGACGTGACGGTGCAGGCGCAGATCCTGGATCTGCTGCGCGACCTGCAGATGGAAACGGGGATGTCCATCATCCTCATCACCCACGACCTCGGCGTTGTCGCGGAAATGGCCGACGAGGTGGCGGTGATGTATGCCGGCCGCGTCGCGGAGCGCGGCACCGCCAGCGAGATCTTCGCCAGCCCGCAGCACCCCTACACCCTCGGCCTGCTCGGCTCCGTGCCGCGGCTTGATGAGGAGCGCGCGGAGCTGCTGGCGATCGAGGGCGCGGTGCCGCCGCCCTTCGCGCTGCCCAAGGGCTGCCGCTTCGAACCACGCTGCCCCTTCGCCATCGCCGCCTGCCGCAACGCGCCGCCGCCGCTCGAGGAAGTGGCGCCCGGCCACTACGCCGCCTGCATCCGCGCTCCGGTGGAACACAGCCTGGACCTCGCCGCATGACGACGCTGCTGGAGGTCGAGAACCTCACCAAGCACTACCCGGTGAAGAAGGGCGTCGTGCTGGCCAGGCAGGTCGGCACGGTGCGCGCGGTGGATGGCGTGTCCTTCCGCATCGAGCGGGGCGAGACGCTGGCCATCGTCGGTGAATCCGGCTGTGGCAAATCCACCACTGCACGGCTGGTACTGCGGCTGATCGAGCCCACCGGCGGCACCGTCCGCTTCGATGGGCAGGAGATTTCGGGCGCGGCGCTGCGCACGCTGCGCCGGCGCGTGCAGGTGGTGTTCCAGGACCCCTATGCCAGCCTGAACCCGCGGCTTCGCGTCGGCGACACCATCGCGGAACCGATGGAGGTGCACGGCATCGGCACCCGGGAATCGCGTGCGGCGCGGGTGAAGGAACTGCTCGGCCTGGTCGGCCTCGCGCCCTTCCACGCGCAGCGCTATCCGCATGAGTTCAGCGGCGGCCAGCGCCAGCGCATCGGCATTGCGCGTGCGCTGGCGGTGCAGCCGGAACTCATCATCTGCGACGAGCCTGTCTCGGCCCTCGATGTCTCGATCCAGGCGCAGGTGGTGAACCTGCTGAAGGACCTGCAGCGACGCTTCGGCCTGTCCTACCTGTTCATCGCGCATGACCTGGCCGTGGTGCACCACATGGCCGACCGCGTGGCGGTGATGTATCTCGGCCAGATCGTCGAGACGGCGCCGAAGCGCGCCATCTTCGACCGGCCGATGCACCCCTATACGCGGGCACTGCTGTCGGCGATTCCGCACCCCGATCCGCGCCGGCGCGGCATGGTGAAGCCGCTCGGCGGCGACGTGCCGAGCCCGATGAACCCACCCTCCGGCTGCCGCTTCCACACCCGCTGCCCCTTCGTGCAGGACCGCTGCAAGGCGGAGATGCCGATGCTGCGGGAACTGGCGCCGGGCCAGCAGGTGGCCTGCCACTTCGCGGAGGTGCTGCCGCCGCATGAGGCGGTGGCGGAGAACGGCATGTCGCCCGTCGCGGCGCAGCGCCTGGCGCTGTATGCGGCGGCAAAGGCGCGCAAGGCTGCAAAGGCGGCCTGAAGGTATTGGCCGCCCAGGCGGCCTGGTCCCCAACGCGCGAAAGCCAGTCTTGCGCCGGGTGGGGGCCTGACGCGCCGCATCGTCTGCCTTAGCCTCCCAACCACAACGCGAAGGGGAAGCGGACGATGATCATGTCACTGGTGGCACCGCGGCTGATGGTGATGGGCGGCGGCGCCGTGGCGAAGCTGGGGGAGGTGCTGAGCCAGCTCGGCCTGTCCCGGCCACTGGTCGTCACCGACCCCTTCATGGTGTCCTCCGGCCTGGTCGAGCAGGCCCTGGCGCCGCTGCGCGCGGCCGGCATGGCGCCGGTGGTCTTCTCGGAAACCGTCCCGGACCCGACGGATACCGTCATCGCCGCCGGCGTCACGGTGATGCAGGGCGGGGACTACGACTGCCTGGTGGGCTTCGGCGGCGGCAGCCCGATGGACACGGCCAAGGCCATGGCCATCCTCGCCGCCGCGCCGGCCGGCGCGAAGATGCGCGACTTCAAGGTGCCGGCCGCCGCGAACAAGGGCGCCGTGCCCATCATCTGCGTTCCCACCACCGCCGGCACCGGCAGCGAGGCGACGCGCTTCACCGTCATCACGGATACCGAGACGGATGAGAAGATGCTCATCGCCGGCCTTGGCGCCCTGCCGCTGGCCGCGGTCGTGGACCATGAGCTGACCTTCGGCCTGCCCCCGCGCATCACCGCCGATACCGGCATCGACAGCCTGACCCATGCGCTGGAGGCCTTCGTCTCCGCCAAGGCCAATCCGGTGTCGGACGACTATGCCCGCAGCGCCATGCGGCTGATCGCCCCCAACCTCCGCCGCGTCTGGGCCGACCCGAAAGACGCCGCGGCGCGGGAGGCGATGATGCGCGGCGCGACGCTGGCGGGCCTTGCCTTCAGCAATGCCAGCGTCGCCCTGGTGCATGGCATGAGCCGCCCGATCGGCGCGCATTTCCACGTGCCGCATGGCCTGTCCAACGCCATGCTGCTGCCGGCAGTGACCGCCTTCGGGCTGGAAGCCGCCCGCGCCCGCTACGCGGAAGCCGCGCGGGTGATGGGCGTCGCGAGCGAGGCGGAGGGGGACCAGGCCGCGGCGCAGCGGCTGGTGGAGGAGTTGCGCGCGCTGAACCGCGACCTCGACGTGCCGAGCCCGGCGAAATGGGGCATCGACGCCGCGAAATGGGACGGGTTGCTGCCGGTGATGGCGCGGCAGGCGCTGGCGTCCGGCAGTCCCGGCAACAATCCGCGCGTGCCGGACGAAGCCGAGATCATCGCCCTCTATCAGGCCAGCTACGGGTCCTGAGGCTCCGGTAGCTGAGGCTCCGGTAGCTGGGGCTCGGGTAGCTGGGGCTCCGGCATCGCGGCCGCACTCCAGGCCGCGATCCAGGCGGGCAGGGCGGCCGGGGGCAGCGGGCGGCCGACGCCGAAGCCCTGCGCCAGGTCGCAGCCGGCGGCGGCCACGGCGCGCCAGATATGCGTGTCGGTGACGCCTTCCGCGATCACCAGCATGTTGTTGCGGCGGGCATGGCGGACGATGCGTTCCACCTCCGCCCGCGCCCGGCGTTCCTCCGGCATCGCGATCACCAGCTTGCGGTCCAGCTTCACGCCGGCGAAGGGCAGGTCCAGCAGGCGGCGGCGGCCATCATCCAGCGCCAGGTCATCCAGCAGCACGCCGAACCCGGCCAGCCGCAGCCTGTGCAGGGCGCGGCGCAGCAGGGCGCGGTCGCGCACCTGGGTGCTTTCCGTCAACTCCAGCAGGATGTCGGCGGGGGAAAGCCCGACGCGCGCCGCCATCAGCCCGAGCCAGATCGGCAGATCCGGCTTCACCAGGTCCGACAGGGGGATGTTGAAGGAAAGGCGGATCCGGTGCCCGCCACGCTGCGCGGCGAGGTCCGTCATCGCCCGCTGCGCCACCGTGGCGGTCAGCTTCGCCGCCAGGCCGGCGCGTTCGGCCAGCGGGATGAAGGCGTTCGCGCCAAGCGCCACGCCGGGGCGTTCCCAGCGCGCCAGCGCCTCCACCATCACCGGCCGGCGATCCGTCAGGCGCACCATTGGCTGGAAGCGCACGGTGATCTCGCCCCGGTCCAGCCCGGCGGCCAGCGCCGCGGCATCGCTGGCCGGCAGCACCACGCCGGGCGCGACCATGGAGAGTGCCGCGGCCAGGCGTGCACCTTCCGCCGGCACCTGTCGCAGGCCGGCGGAGGGTGCCTCACCCGGGCGGGTGACGAAGATGATGTCGGTGCCGTTGAAGGGGTCCCGCGCCGCAGTGAGCAGGGCGCTGCTGCCGGCGCCGCTTTCCACCACCAGGTGGCTCGGCGCATTGCCGGGCCCGACCATATGGCTCAGCGCCTCGGCGGAGGTGGAGACCAGCACCGGCGGCGGCCCGGCCATCCGTCGAACGGCATCCCGTGTCGCGGCGATCACGTGCGGATCGCGCGCGAGCAGCAGCACCGTTCCAGGCTCGGAGAGAGCGCGCCTGCGGCGCCTCAACATGGTGTGCACGTCCTTCGATCGGGCCCCGCGGCCGGATTTGGCCCGGCATCGCCCTCGATTATCACCATTTCGTGATAAACAAAATCATCTGGATCTCATTCAGGGAAGTGTCGCGAGTCGAGGCGAACGAGCATGAGGCATGTTTCGGTCATGGTTGCGGCACCTGTGAACACAGTCACGTGTGCGGGCGGTATCACGCGCGGCGCGGCAGCCAGGGTTCCTCGGCCCAGCGCCGGCGCAGTTCGGCATCGGCCCGGCGCAACAGGCTGGTCCAGGATTCAGGGTCGCGAAACCGCGGGTTCTGGCCGTTGGCGGCGCATTGCTCGGCGAAATCCGGATCGGCCGCCACGGCTTCCAGCCCGCGCAGCAGCGCCGCCCGGAACGGCTCCGGGGCGGCGGGGTGCAGCGCGAAGCCGCGCTGCGCGGAGGCGATCAGATCCACCTCCTGCTCCTGCAACGTGGCCACATCCGGCAGCAGGGCGCTGCGGCTGGCCGCGGCGAGGCCAATGCCCCTGAGCCGGCCTTCCCGAAGCTGCGCGATGGCGTCCGGCAGGGGCAGCATCGTCGCGGCGACATGGCCGGACGCCGCAGCCTGCCGGGCCGCGGCCGCGGTGGGGAAGGCGAAGCGGGGCAGGTCCAGCCTGCCATCGAGGCGGGAGGCGGCGAAATGCGCCGCGCTGCCGGGGGCCGGCGTGCCGAGCGTGCCGCTGTCGCCGAGCGCGCGCAGCGCCGCCACATCCGGCGGCCCGCCCGGTTCACCGACCAGGATCATGCTTTCCTCCAGCACCGCGGCGAGGGGGGCGACCCGGTCGACGGGGAAGGGCTCCCCGGCCTCCACGGCGCGGGCCAGCAGCAGCGGGGCGGTAAAGACGCCGATCACCGGGCGCGCCGGATCGGCCGCCGCCAGCGCGGCGACGGACTCCAGCCCGCCGCGGCCGGGATGGTTGCGCACCGCGAGGGTCAGCCGCGGCACCGCGCGTTCCAGGAAGGGGGCGACGCCGCGCGCCCAGAGGTCCGCCTTCGATCCGGGCGCTGCGCCGACCAGAAGCTCCGCCCGGTTGCGCCGCGAAGCCAGGGCCGGTGCCGCCAGCCCAAGCGTTCCCGCAAGGCCAAGCCCCAGCACCCGTCGCCGAGGCAGCCCGGAGTAGGTCACGTCGCCGCGGCCTGGGCGGGTGCCGCGGCTTCCTTCGGCCGCAGCGACTTGGCGCCGGTGTAGAGCACCAGCGGCGCGGTGATGAAGATGGAGGAGGAAGTGGACAGGACGATGCCGAACAGCATGGTCCAGGCGAAGCCGGCCAGCGCATCGCCGCCGAACAGCGCCAGCGGCAGCGCCGAGAGGAACAGCGTGGCGGAGGTGCCGATGGAGCGGTTCAACGTCTCGTTGATCGACAGGTCGACCACGTCGCGCAGCGGCATCTGCTTGAACTTACGCAGGTTTTCGCGCATCCGGTCGAACACCACGACCTTGTCGTTCACCGAGAAGCCGACGATGGTCAGGATCGCCGCGATGGTCTGCAGGTTGAACTCGATCTGCGTCACCGCCAGGAAGCCCACGGTCTTCGTGGTGTCCAGGATCAGCGTGATGATGGCGGCGATGCCGAACTGCCATTCGAAGCGGAACCAGATGTAGATCAGCATCGCCAGCAGGCTGATGCCCAGCGCGATCATGCCGCCGCGGAACAGCTCGCCCGAGACGCGTTCGCCCACCGCCTCGACCCGCAGCACGCGGGTGCCGGGGCTGGCTTCCTCCAGCGCGGCCCGCACGGCGGCCACGGCGCGCTGGGTGCCGGCCTCGTCGCCCTGCACGGGCAGGCGGATCAGCACCGCATCCGGGGCGCCGAATTGCTGCAGGCCGACATCGCCGAGGTCGAGCGCGGAGGCCGCCGAACGCAGCCGGGCCAAGTCAGCCTGGCCCTCGGTACGGATCTCCATGACGATGCCGCCCTGGAAATCGATGCCGCGGGCAAGGCCGGGATAGATCGCCAGCACGACGGAGGCGATGGACAGGAAGGCGGACAGCATCAGCCCGGCGACGGCACCCTTCATGAAGGGGATGCGCGTGTCGTCGGGGACGATGCGGAACAGGGGGCGGGATAGGGCGCGAAACATCAGGATTGTCCTTGGACCGCCGGCATCAAACGGGAAGCGTCTGCGGGCGGCGGCGGCGATACCAGGTCGCCACCATCAGCCGCACCACCACCGTCGCCGTCCACATCTGCACCACGGTGCCCACCGCCACGGTCACGGCGAAGCCCTTGATCGGCCCGCTGCCGAAGCCATAGAGGCAGGCCATGGCGATCAGGTTGGTCAGGTTGCTGTCCATGATGGTGCCGGACGCCTTGGTGAAGCCGAGCTCCAGCGACGAGATCGGCGTTCGCCCGTTCCGTACCTCCTCCCGTATCCGTTCGTTGATCAGGATGTTGGCGTCGAGTGCGGTGCCCAGCGTCAGCACGATGCCGGCGATGCCGGGCAGGGTGAGCGTGGCGCCCATCACCGACAGCACGCCGATCATGATCACCAGATTGGCCAGCAGCGCGATATTCGCCAGCCAGCCGAAGAAGCCATAGGCGAAGCCCATGTAGAGGAACACGAAGCTGGCGCCGACGGCGAGGGAGATGATGCCGGCGCGAATCGCATCCGCACCCAGCTCCGGCCCGACCGTGCGTTCCTCCACCACCGTCAGCGGGGCGGGCAGGGCGCCGGCGCGCAGCAGCACCGACAGGTCGTTGGCGCCGCGCACGTCGAAGCTGCCGGAGATCTGACCCCGGCCGCCGGTGATCGGCTCCCGGATGTTGGGCGCGGTGATCACCCGTTCATCCAGCACGATGGCGAAGGGGCGGCCGACATTCTGCCGCGTGACATCGGCGAAGCGACGCGTGCCGATGGAATCGAAGGTGAAGTTCACTACCCATTGGCCGTTCTGGTCCTGGCCGGCGCGGGCGTCGGTCAGGTTGGCGCCATCCACCTCGACCCGGCGGCGCACCGCGTAGCGGTCCTGGAAGCGGTCGCCGGGCAGGAACATGGTCCCCGGTGGCGGCGTGGGCGCCTGCAGGTTCGCTGCCTCGTCCAACAGATGGAAGGTCATGCGGGCGGTGCGGCCCAGCAGGTCCTTGATGCGGGCGGGGTCTTCCACGCCGGGCAGCTGCACCAGGATGCGGTTGGTGCCCTGGCGTGCGATCAGCGCCTCCGCCACGCCGGTCTCATCGACGCGGCGGCGGACGATCTCCAGCGACTGTTCCACCGCATTGCCGGCCTTGGCGCGCAGCGCGACCTCGGTCAGCGTGGCGCTGACGAGGCCATCCGGCGCGGTGGTGACCTCGATGTCCGGCTGCTGGGAGCCAGCCCCGGCCGGCACCACGATGGCGGCTTCCCGCAGGATGCGGGCCATGTCCTCGGCCCGCGCCGGGTCGGAGACGCGGACCGAGACGCGGCGCTCGGCCGGCGTGGCGTTCAGGCCGGTGTAGAGGATGCGCGGATTGGCGGCGGCGGCGCCGCGGCGGGCGGTATCGACCAGCGCCTCCAGCCTCTCCCGCACCATGGCGGAGGTATCGACCTCGAGCAGCAGGTAGCTGCCGCCGCGGAGGTCCAGGCCAAGGCTGATCTGGCGCGCCCAATCCGGCAGCATGCTGCGCGGCATCAGGTTGGGGAGGGACACCAGGATGCCGAGGAGGCAGACGCCTATGATGGCGAACACCTTCCAGCGGGCGAAATACATCATGGAAGCAGCCAGACCCCGAATGGTGAAGAAGCGGCCTAATACCCCATGCGGGGGGCGATGCCACCGGGCCGGAAGATGCGGCGCGCCCCCCCCTGATGCAAGCCCGCGCGCGAAGCAGTATCACCCGGTGGCTTGAAGAGAGGGTTTTTCACGATGACGCTGCGGGTCGCGGTACTCGGTGCCGGGCATTTCGGGCGTTTCCACGCGCTGAAGGCCAGCCGGCCGGCCGAAGGGAATCCCCTGCGGCTGGTGGCGCTGCATGATGCCGACCCGGCCCGCGCCGCCAAGATCGCCGCCGAATGCGGCGTGCCCGCCCTGCCGGCGGCGGAGGCGATCGCGGCGGCCCAGGCGGTGATCGTCGCCGCCCCCACCCGGTTCCACGCTGCGCTCGGCCGCCAGGTGCTGGAGGCGGGGCGGCATCTGTTCATGGAAAAGCCGATCGCCGCGACGCTGGCGGAGGCGGAGGCGCTGGCCGATCTGGCGGCATCCCGCGGGCTGGTGCTGCAGGTGGGCCATATCGAGCGATTCTCCGCCGCCTTCCGCGCCGTGGTGGCGGCGCAGGAGGGCGCGCGCGCGGTGCATTGGGAGGCAGTGCGCGTGGCGCCGTTCCGGCCGCGCTCGCTGGATGTCTCGGTGGTGCTGGACCTGATGATCCACGACATCGACCTGGTGCTGAAGCTGGCCGGCGGCCCGCCCGAAACGGTGGAGGCGGTGGGCGCGCGGGTGATGTCGGAGCATGCCGATTTCGCCGTCGCCCGGCTGGGCTTTTCCGGCGGCAGGGCGGCCACCATCACCGCCTCCCGCGTCTCCCTCGCCATGGAGCGGCGGCTGCGGGTGCTGGGGAATGAGGGGGAGATGAGCGTGGACTTCCTCAACCGCAGCCTGGCGATGCTGCGGCGGGGCGGCGCGGAGCCGGTGCCCACCATGCCCGGCTACGGCACCGACCGCGCCGGCTGGACCGACCATGACAGCCTGGAAGCCGAGCAGGCCGGCTTCGCCCGTGCCTGCGCCGGGGATGGCCCGCCGGAAGTCGCCGCCGCGGAAGGCATCGCGGCGCTGCGCGTGGCGCTGGCGGTGGAGGCCGCGATCGGCTGACCGGGCTCCGCCTCAAAGAGCCCGGTGCAGCCGCAGGCCGGAGGCGGTGAAGCCGATGCCCTCATAGAAGGCATGGGCGCGCAGCCGCTGCTTGCCGGAGGTGAGCTCCAGCGCCGTGCAGCCGGCCGCGCGCGCCCAATCCGCCCCGGCCTCCACCAGCTTGCGGCCAACCCCGCCGCTGCGTGCGGTGGCATCCACCACCAGGGTCATGATGCGCGCCACCGGGCCGATATGCAGGATGGTGGCGCGGTGCAGGGCAATGACGCCGAGCAGGCTTTCGCCATCCGCGGCGACCAGCACCAGATCCTCCGGCGTCGCGGCGGCGAGCCGTGCCTGGAGATCGGCCTCCGTCACCTGGTAGCCGAGCTGGTCCAGCAGACGCCGCATCTGCGCCGCATCGCCGGGCGCCGGCGGGCGAACCGCGATCATGGCCGCAGGGTCCGCAGCACCACGGCGGCCGCGGCGGCACTCGGCAGACCCTCCGGCGGGCGCAGTTTCGACAGCATCTCGGCAAATCCCTCGCGTTGCGCGGCGGCCGGGGCAGGGTCCAGCAGCAGCCCGGCCAGGCCCTCCGCCAGCGCCTCCGGCGTCGCATCCTGCTGCAGGTATTCCGGCACCACGGCGCGGTCGGCCAGCAGGTTCACCAGGCTGGCGAAGGGCACGCGGACCAGGCGGCGGACGATGGCGGCGGTGACCGGGTTCACCTTGTAGGCCACCAGATGCGGCACGCCGGCCACCGCCATCTCCAGGGAGGATGTGCCCGACTTGATCAGCCCGGCGCCGTGGGCCCGCGCCGCGGCGAAGGCATCATGCTTCTCCGCCAGGTCGGTCACCAGGATGATGCGGCCCGGCCAGCCCTGGGTGCCGGTGCGCACCGCATCCGCCACCACCGCCGAGACCGGCAGCGCCACGGCGAGGTTCGGCACCCGCGGCGCCAGCAGGCGCAGCGCCTCGCCGAAGACCGGCAGCAGGCGCTTCACCTCCATCCGGCGGCTGCCCGGCATCACCACCAGCAAGGGCTGCTCCGGCGCCAGGCCATGCGTGGCGCGGAACCGGGCGCCATCGCCGGCATCGACGCCGGATTCCAGCACCGGGTGGCCGACGAAGCTGGCCTGCATCCCGGCAGCCTCGAAGATCACCGGCTCGAACGGCAGCAGGCACAATATGTGGTCCACCGCCGCCTTGATCTTGGCGACGCGGCCCGGCCGCCAGGCCCAGATCTGCGGCGCCACGTAATGCACCACGGGAATGCCAAGCGGCCGGATGCGCTGCGCCAGGCGCAGGGTGAAGCCCGGGCTGTCGATGGTCACCACCACGGCTGGCCGCCGCGCGGCGATATCCGCCACCGTCTGATCCAGGCGGCGGGACAGGCGCAGGATATTGGGCAGCACCTCGATCAGCCCCATCAGCGCCAGCTCGCGCATCGGGAACAGGCTGGGCATGCCCTGCTCGGCCAGGCGGTCGCCGCCGATGCCGGCGAATTCCAGCGCCGGGTCGCGGTCCCGCAGCGCCGCCAGCAGCCGGGCGCCGAGCACGTCGCCGGAGGCCTCGCCGGCGACCAGGTAGATCAGGGTCATGCGAAACTCGCTGGCTTCGGGGCGGGCAGCGGGCGGCGGGGCCAGTCGCGGTGGTTGCGGACGGCGCCGTTGGCGCGGACCTCCTCGACCAGCGTCGGGTCCAGCGTGGCGAACAGCCAGCCGGGCTGGTCCATGGCCCCGGCCGCGACCACGCCATCCTCCGGAAAGCCGCGATCCGGCGGGCCGAAGATGGCGGCCTGGCCGTGATTGTCATCGAGCGCCGCGGACCAGGGCGCTTGCCCCACCGTCGGCGTCACCGCGACGAAGCACTGGTTCTCCAGCGCCCGCGCGGCGGCGCCGATGCGCACGCGCGCATAGCCGCGCAGGCTGTCGGTGCAGGACGGCGCCAGCACCAGCCAGGCGCCCTGTTCCACCTGGGACCGCGCATGCTTCGGGAATTCGACGTCGTAGCAGATCGAAATGCCGATGCGGCCCCAGGGCGTATCGAACACCGCGGGCCCGGCGCCGGCCGAGACGCCCCAGCGTTCCGCCTCGAAGCGCGTCATCGCCGTCTTGTCCTGGAAGGCCATGCGGCCATCGGGCGCGATCAGCGGGGCGCGGTTGATGATGCGGCCATTCGCCGCCCGCATCGGCAGCGTGCCCGGCAGCAGCCAGACCCCGGCGCGCATCGCCGCCTGGCGCATGGAGGCCAGGATCGCCTCGGCATGCGCGACCATTGCAACCAGTTCCGCCGCCTCATCCGGCGCATCGGTGCCGGCCAGCGCGGCGCCGAGCTCGACGCAGGCGTATTCTGGCAGCACGCAGAGGTCCGCCCGGCCGCCTGCCTGGTCCAGCCAGCCTTCCAGCCGCGTGCCGAAGGCGGCGACGCCGGCAGGATTGCCGACCGGCCAGGCGAGCAGGCCGAGGCGCAGGGGGCGCGGCGGCGGGGGCGTCAAAGCGTCTTGGTCCAGAAGGCCAGATCATGCGGCGTTTCAGCCGCTTCGCCGATTTCCTTCCAGTTGAAGCTCACCACCAGATCCGGCCGCGGCGTGTAGCCCCGCTTGCGCCAGAAGGCATCCAGCGGCGTGTGGCCGGCCGGGCGGCGCGGATCGGCGGGGTCGCGCACCACCGCGCAGAAGGCAGCCTCGGGCAGCGACAGGCGCCGCGCATGCGCCTCGCGTTCCACGAAGAAGCGCACACCGGCGCCGCGGCCGCGGTATTCCGGCAGCAGCACCGATTCGCCGAAATAGCAGTAGCGTTCCGGGTCCAGCCCGGCGGCGCGGAAGCAGGCGGCGACGGGCGCGTGGCCCTGCACCATCGGCTCGCAGGTCGCGGCTCCCACCACGCGGTCGCCGTCCCGGCACACCACGATGGCCGCGCCGGGCGCCTCGGCATAGGCGCGCAGGTAGCCCTGCTCGTAGCCGCCATCGCCCTCGTACAGATAGGGCCACTCGCGGAACACCGCGATGCGCAGCGCCGCGAGGTCCGGCAGCAGCGGATGCAGCGCGCGGCCTGACAAAGTCTCGAAGGTGAGATGGATTTCCGCCATGGCGGGATGCATAGGGGCGCATCTCCCGGCAGGAAAGAGCTTCGCGTGGATACGGCGGTGGAGGCGGTCGGGTTGATTGCGGGGGCGCTGACCACGTCGGCCTTCGTGCCGCAGGCGTGGAAGACCTGGCGCACGCGCTCGGCGGGGGATTTCAGCCTGGCGCTGCTGGTGCTGCTCGTGGTCGGCAACACGCTGTGGCTCGGCTATGGGGTGATGAAGGGTTCGACCGGGCTGGTGGTGGCGAACCTGGTCACCGTGCCGCTGACGGCGGCAATTCTCTGTGTGAAGCTGCGCCGCGGCTAGGCGCGGCGTGCGCCCCGCATCCTGCGGGGCGCGCCGGCATCAGGCGAGCGCGCTGACGGCCGCGTCGCGGGTCGGGTGGATGGCGAGGATCTTGTCGAAGCCGCTGATCTCCAGCACCTCCCGCACCGGCGCCTGGGGGGAGGCGATGGCGAAGCTGCCGCCGATGGCCTTGGCCTGCTTGGCCGCCTTCAGCAGCACGCGCAGCCCGGCCGAGGAGACGTAGTGCACCTCCGCCAGGTCGGCCACCACCTTCGCACCGCCCTCGAGCAGCCCGATCAGCTTGGTCTCCGCCGCGGGGGCGGTGGCGGTGTCGAGGCGGCCCTTGAGAGCCGCCACCTTCACGCCCTGGTCGGTGCTTTCCGTGATGTCCATGAAGCCTGTCCTGTCCTCAGCTCGCCTGTGATCCGGGTGTCTTTAGACCATCGGCGCATAGCGCGCGATCTGCGCGTAGATTTCGCGGATGGCATCGGCGAGGGAGCGGTTCAACTCCTCAAGATCCGCCACCTGGTCGATGCGGCCCTGCACCCGGTCCAGCTCCTGCGTCGACAGGATGAGCGAGAACAGGCCACCGGCGCGGCACAGGCCGATCAGCATGGAATCGCGCGGATCGGGGATGTCGTCCTGGAACAGCACGCCCATGATGCGGGCCTTCACCTCCCGCTCCTCCTTGTCCGAGATCACCGGGTAGCGGCGTTCCGGGAACACCCAGAGGAAGCGGCCCTCGACGCGCTTCAGGATGCCCTTGTCCACCAGCCGCTCGAACAGCGCGTCGCGATAGGCATCGGCATCGGCAGCCAGCGTCTCGATCCAGTAGCGGCTGTCGCCGGCTTCCGGCGCCGCGACGATCTGCGCCAGCGCGCGGTCCATCAGCGGATCCCCGGTCGGCGCCGGGTTCACCACGTAGAGGCGGGTCGGATCGGTGTCGATCCGGCCAGCGAGCGCGAGTTCGGCGAGCACGGCACCGGCAATCGCGTAGTCGCCGGATGGCGCCGCGCGTTCCTGCAGCCGCCCGCTTTCATCATCGAGCATGAGGAGGAGGATTTCCTCCGGCATCGTCAACGGCATGGCGTCACACGGCTCCCTGGCCACAAGCCGGCGCGGTCGTCCCGGCGGCGCCAGGGAAGCGCGCGGCGTGGGTGGAGTCAACGTGAGCGGGCCGCCTCGCAGGTCTCGCTCAGCCCGCGCCCAGCGCCGCTTCGTCCCGCGCCGCGCGCAGGAAGGCATCGAGGCCGTTCCGCACCACGTCGGGCTCCAGTTGGCGCAGGATGAAGACGAGTCGCGACCGGCGCGGCGTCCCCTCTGGCCAGGCAGCGAGGCGGATCGGCGGGTGGAACAGGTGCTGCACGCCGTGGATCACCACCGGCCGGTCCTCACCCTGCAGGTCCAGCAGGCCCTTCACGCGCAGCACGGAGGCGCCGCGCGTCATCGCCAGCATCTCCAACCACCCGGCGAGGCCCGACCAGGGCAGCGGCTCGTCGAATTCGAGGCAGAGCGCCTGGATGCTCGAATCGTGCCGGTTGCGGTCGTGGTGGTGGTGATGATGTCCATGATGATGCCCATGGGGGGCGGCGGCGCCGATCCAGGTGGCGACCGCCGGCGCCTTGGCGGAGGTGTCGTAGGGACCGGCATCCAGCAGCCGCGCCGCCGGCACATCGCCGGCGATGGCAGCCAGGATCGGCGCGACGGGGTTCAGCGCCGCCAGCCGGTCCTGCAGCGCCGCCACCTGGGCGGGCGGCACGAGATCCGTCTTGGTCAGCACGATGCGGTCGGCCACGGCGGCCTGGCGCAGCGCCTCCGGCTGGGTGTCCAGCGTGGCCATGCCGGTCGCGGCATCCACCAGGGTCACCACGCCATCCAGCACGAAGCGGCGCGCCAGGCGCGGGTCGGCCATCAGCGTATGCAGGATGGGGGCGGGGTCGGCCAGGCCGGTGGTCTCCACCACCACCCGCGCCACCGCCTGGCCGACCAGCATGCGGTCCCACACGCCATCCAGCGCCGTCAGCAGGTCGCCGCGGATGGTGCAGCACAGGCAGCCGGCGTTCAGCAGCACCGTGTCGCCATCCAGGCGTTCCACCAGCAGGTGGTCCAGGCCGATCTCGCCGAATTCGTTGATCAGTACGGCGGTGTTCGCCATCTCCGGCTGCTTCAGCAGTGCGTTCAGCAGCGTGGTCTTCCCGGCGCCGAGGAAGCCCGTGAGGATGGTGACCGGGATCGGGCCGCTCATCCGTGGCTGTGCCCCTTATGCGCATCCCCGTACAGCGCGGCCGGGTCCATCAACGGGTCCGCGATCGTGGTGAGCGCGTCGTCGCGGATGGCGCGGTAGAAGCAGTTGCGGCGGCCGGTGTGGCAGGCGACGCCGAGCTGATCCACCAGCGCCAGCAGCGTGTCGCCATCGCAATCCAGCCGCAGCTCAACCAGGTGCTGCAACTGGCCGGAGGTCTCGCCCTTGCGCCAGAGCCCCTTCCGGGACCGGCTGTAGTAGCAGACGCGGCCGGTCGCGAGGGTTTCCGCCACCGCCTCCCGGTTCATCCAGGCCATCATCAGCACCTCCCCCGTATCATGCTGCTGCGCGATGCAGGCGACGAGGCCGGCCGCGTCGAAGCGCACCGCGGCCAGAAGATCCTCCCGGGCCGCGAGGGCGGGGGGGGCATAGGTGAGGGGGGAGGGTGTGTCGGTCATGCTGCGGCATTATATGGTGCAGTGCGGCTTGGGGAAACGAGATGGCGGAGAGCATGCGAGCGGATGCGGTTGCGGCACCCGACCCGGCGCTGGAAGCAGCGCTGGACCGGGCGGCGACGTCCTGCCTGCACCGCGGCGCGCAGCTGACCGAGTTGCGCCGCCAGGTGCTGCGGCTGGTGCTGCAGGCGGAACAGCCGATCGGTGCATACGCGCTGCTCGACCGGCTGCGCGGCGCGCGGCGCGGGGCAGCACCGCCTACGGTATACCGGGCGCTGGATTTCCTGCTTGGCCAGGGGCTGATCCACAAGGTGGAACGGCTGAACGCCTTCATCGGTTGCGACGAGGCGGGCCATGGCCACGCGCATGGGGAGGACCACCCGCACCAGTTCCTGATCTGCGGGAAATGCGGCGCCACGGCCGAGATTTGTGATCCTGCGACCTCCGCCGCCGTCGCCGCGGCCGCGGCCCGCCAGGGCTTCGTGCCGCACCGGACGACCGTGGAGGTGGAGGGTATCTGCGCCCGCTGCGCCAATGATGCGGCGCCGGGTGCCGCCGCCGCCGGCTGATCCGGCCCGCCCTGCGTTCCGGCCCGGCTTGAGGGCGCCCTGGCCCCTCGTTCCGGGCCTGGAGTAGTTACGCCGAAATCAAGGTTGGCCGAGCCACATCAACTATATGTCATTGCGAGAGTCGCTTCCCGCATGCTCGGATGCATCGCTGGTCAATCTACTAGACTTTAGAACGTTGCATCCGCCTTCCGGTCTGTCAGAAGCGCCCCATGAACGATGGTGTGGTCGTGCTCCAATCCCGGATTGCCGCGCTCCGGTTGCTCCGGGACCTGCGTGCTGTTGATGCCAAGGCTGGCGTCCGCAACAGCCGCATTGCCTTCGACGTGGCGATGCTGTTCTTCGAGGAAGCGATGACGCAGCCGCAGGCCGCGCTCTCGGTGGACCAGATCGCGGCGACCACGGGCTATAGCGGCCCGACCGTGCGGCTGGTGCTGAAGCGCCTGCTCGCGGGCGGCGTCGTTGCGCCGGCCCGGCGGCTGGGCAAGACGCAGCTCTACGCCATCACGCCGGTCGGCACCGATGGCTTCAACGGCTACATCACTGCCATACTGGACTTCCGGGCGCCCTGACGGGCGCCCGGTTCGCCGCTTACCGAGGCAGCAGCGCCAGCGCCTGTTCGAGGTCGGCGATGATGTCCGGAACCTCCTCCAGCCCGATATGAAGCCGCACCGCCTGGCCCGGCAGTTCCGGCGTCACGCGTCGCACCAGCATGCCGTTGGTCGGCAGCGCCAGGCATTCATAGCCGCCCCAGCTGGCGCCGATGCCGAACAGCTTCAGCCCGTCGACGAAGCGGAAGATGTCGGCTTCCGTGTAGCGCGGCTGGAACACGATGCCGAACAGCGAACAGCCGCCGTCGAAGTCGCGCTTCCAGATCTCGTGCCCCGGCGCGCCGGGCAGCGCCGGGTGGCGCACCTGCATCACCTCCGGCCGCTTCGCCAGCCAGGCGGCGACTTCCAGCGAGCTCTCCGTCTGGTGCTTGAGCCGCAGCGGCATGGTCCGCACGCCGCGCAGCGCCAGCCAGCAATCATCCGGGCTGGCGTAGTGCCCCATGGCGGAGGCGGTGTTGCGGATGATGTGGTGATGCACCTCGGACGCCACGGTGATGCTGCCGAGCAGGATGTCCGAATGCCCGCCGACATATTTCGTCAGCGCCTGGATGGACACGTCGCAGCCATGGGCGAAGGGCTGGAAGCTGTGGATGCCCCAGGTGTTGTCGATCATGCTGACGGCGCCATGGCGCTTCGCCACCGCGGTCAGTGCCGGCACGTCCTGCACCTCGAAGGTGTGGCTGCCGGGGCTTTCCAGGTAGAGGACCCTGGTGTTCGGCGTCCACAGCGCCTCCAGCCCCGCGGCATCGATGCAGGGGTCGTAGAACTGCGTCTCGATGCCCCATCCGGGCAGCACGTTCTCGGCCAGGTTGCGCCCCGGGCCATAGACGCTGTCCGGCATCAGGCAGCGATCGCCGGCCTTCAGCCAGGCCAGCAGCGGCACGGCGACGGCGGCCAGGCCGGTGCCGGTGATGGTGCAATGCGTGCCACCCTCGATCTCCGTCACCACGTCTTCCAGGGCGTAGTGGGTCGGGCCGCCCTGGGTGCCGTAGGTCATCACCCGGTTGTAGCGGTGCTTCGCATTCTCCCGCCGCGCCTCGCAGGATTGCGCGGTGACGGTGGAGCCGCGATGGACGGGCGGATTGACGAAGCCCAGCGCGCGGATCGGCGGCCGCGCGGCATGCGACATGCGGGTGGCGAAGCCGTGCTTCGGGTGGCCGGCGGGGTTGGCGTCGTCGGGCATCAGCTTGCGTCCTTCGGGGTTTCCGGGCGGCTCGCCCATTCGGTCCAGGATCCGTCATAGACGGCGGGCTCCGGCAGCCCGGCCCGCATGGCGCCCAGCGCCACGACGCAGGCGGTCACGCCGGTGCCGCAGGAGGTGACGATCGGGCGCGTGTCATCCGCGCCGCGCTCGGCGAACATCGCCTTCAGCGTCTCCGGGTCCTTCATCACGCCATCGGGGCCGACCAGATCGGCCGCCGGCAGGGATTGCGCGCCGGGCATGTGGCCGGAGGGCAGGCCCGGGCGGGGTTCGGCGGCCGTGCCGTCGAAGCGCGCCTTCGACCGCGCATCGAGGATCAGCGCCTCCCCACCACCCTGGCGGACGATGCGCTTGATGTCGCCGATGCCGGCCAGGCGGCGGGCGATCAGGTCCGCCACGAAGGTCGCGGCCGGGGCAGGGGGTGCGTCGCCGGTTTCCACCGGCCGGCCCTCGCGCTGCCATTTCGGCAGTCCGCCATCCAGCACCGCCGCATTCTCATGCCCGAACAGCCGCATCATCCACCAGCCGCGCGGCGAGGCGCGCAGCCCGTGCTGGTCGTAGAACACCACGCGGGTGGTGTTGGAGATGCCCAGCGCGCCGATCAGTTTTTCGAACCGCGCCGGCGTCGGGATCATGTGCGGCAGCGTGCTGTCGGGGTCGGCGATCTGGTCGATGTTGAACAGCCGGGCGCCCTTGATGTGGGCCTTCCGAAAACCGTCCGCGGCGTTGCCCTGCTCGGTCGGCAGGTAGGTGGTGCAATCCAGCACCACGAGGTCCGGCTTGCCGAGCTCGGCCGCCAGCCATTCGGTGGAAACCAGCAGGTCCATCTGTGTCACTCCCTGGGTCACTCCGGCAATACGATGTGGATGCGTCGGTTTTGCCGGCCCTTGCTTTCCAGCTTCAGCACCTCGACCCGCCCGATCTCCCCGGTGCTGGCGACATGCGTGCCGCCACAGGGCTGCAGGTCCACCGGCGCGGCCTCGGCACCGATGCGGACCAGGCGGATGCGCCCGGCGCCGCGCGGCGGCTGCACGGACAGGGTGCGGACCATCTGCGGATTGGCGTCCAGCTCCGCCTCGGTGATCCAGGTGGTCGAGATCGGGTGGTCGGCGGCCACCAGCTCCGCCAGCTTTTCCGTGAACCATTCCTTGGCAGGCGGGTCGGGCAGGTCGAAGTCGAGGCGGGACTTCTCCGCGCCGATCTGGTTGCCGGTGGCGTAGATGCCGGGCAGTACGCTGCACAGCAGGTGCAGCGTGGTGTGCATCCGCATGTGCCGGTGCCGGCGGGCCCAGTCGAGGCCCAGCGTCACCTCTGCCCCAACGGGGGGAATAGCGCTGCCGGGGGCCAGCGTGTGCAGGATGGCGCCGGACTGACCCGTAACGGCCTCGCCCTTGATGGCCTCGGCCACCGTGGCCTCCCCGCCATCCCAGCGCAACGTGCCGGAATCGCCCGGCTGGCCGCCGCTGCGGGCGTAGAGGTTGGTGCGGTCCAGCACCACGCCGCGCTCATCGGCCGCCACCACGCGCGCCGTCGCCTCCCGCAGATAGGCGTCCTCGGTGAACAAAGTCTCGGTCATCGCTTCCATTCCTCACGCAGCCGCGCGCGGTTCACCTGCAGCCAGAGCAGCGCCAGCGCGCCCGGGGCATTCTGGATGCGGTTCTCGGCCACCATGCGGAAGGCGTCTTCCGCCGGCAGCACCAGCACGCGGGTTTCCTCGTGTTCATTGTCCAGGCCATGCGTCGTTGCGCCCGTCTCGGACAGGTCGACGCAGGCGCAGTGGAAATGCACCACCTCGTCACAGCCACCCTGCATCAGCAGGAAGGCGCCGATGCGCTGCACGGCGCCGGCGCGCAGCCCGGTTTCCTCGGCCAGTTCCCGCGTGCCGGCAAGCACCGGATCCTCGCCCGCCTCCAGTAGTCCGGCGGGGCATTCGGTCATTACCGGCGGCAGGCCGGCGGCGAGCGCGGGCAGGCGGAACTGCTCGATCAGCGCGACGCGGTCGGTGACGGGGTCGTAGGGCAGCATCACCACGCCCTGGCCGCGGCGCCACAGCTCCCAGGTCAGGATGCCGGATGGCGAGCCGTCGAAGCGGGCGTAGCGGAAGCGAACCCGTTGCAGGGCGAAGCGCTGGCCCCAGACAACCTCATCCTCCAGCACCTCCAGCCCTGGCCAGGGCGGGATGGGCGGGGCCTTGGGGTGGCGTTGCGTGGTTTGTTCGGGGCGGGGTGGGCTGGCGCTCATGCCCGGCCGACCCTAGCCTTGGGCATCAGGAACGTCCATGTCCCCCACCCAGAGCCTTGCGATTCCCGTCACGGTCGCCAGCGCCCGGCGCCGTGCCATCCTTCTCGTACTCGCCGCCTCGGCGTCCTTCGTGGTCTCGGCCGCGCTGGTGAAGTCGCTCGGGCCGGGCATCCCGCTGCCGCAGGTCATCCTGTTCCGCAACTTCTTCGCCCTGCCGCTGCTGCTGGTGATGGTGGTGCAGGCGGGCGGCTTCCACCTGCTGCGCACCCGGCTGCCCTGGCGCCATGCGGAGCGCACCATGTGGGGCATGTGCGGCATGGTCGGCGCCTTCCACGGCTTCGTTCATCTGCCGCTGGCCACCGCCACGGCACTCGGCTTCACCATGCCGCTGTTCCTGACGGCGCTGTCCGTGCTGCTGCTGGGGGAGAAGGTGGGCTGGCGGCGCTGGTCCGCGGTGGTGGTGGGCTTTGCCGGCGTGCTGATCATGGTCCGCCCGGGCTTCGGGGAAGCGGCGCTGCCGGTGTTCAGCGTCGGCCTGGTGCTGTTCGGCGCGCTCGGCTGGGCGATGGCGATGATGAGCATCCGCCGCATGGGCGAGGCCGGGGAGCCGGGCGTGTCCATCGTCTTCTGGTTCGCCCTGTCCTCAGCCGTGCTGGCCGGGCTTGCCACCATCCCGGTCTGGGTCACGCCGACGCCGCGGGAATGGCTGCACCTGGCGGGAATCGGCTGCGTCTCCGCCGTGGCGCAGCTGCTGATGACCGCGGCCTATCGCCGGGGCGAGACGACGCTGCTCGCCCCCTTCGAATATTCCGGGCTGATCTGGACCATGTTCGCCGGCATCCTGATCTGGTCCGAATGGCCGGACGCCTTCGAACTCGCGGGCTTCGGCGTGCTGGTCGGAGCCGGGCTGTACATCTGGCGGCGTGAGGTGGTGCGGGCAGCGGAGGCGCGCGGAAAATGAGCTTCGATCCGGCCCAGCACCGCATGATCGCCGAACAGCGCTGGTACGAGGATTTCCGCCTGGGCGAGCGCTTCCCGCTGCCGAGCCGGACCATGACCAGCGCCATCTTCCTGGCTTTCCAGGCGGCCAGCGGCGACAACCACCCGATCCACTACAACCGCGAATACTGCCAAGCCCGCGGTCTGCCCGACATGCTGGCGCATGGCTACCAGGTGGCGATCCAGACCGCAGCGGGGGCGGGGATCTTTCCGCATCTGGTCGAGGAGTCGCTGAAGGCGTTCCTCGAGCAATCCAGTCGCTTCCTGCATCCGGTTGTGCTGGGGGATACGCTCTATCCGTGCCTTGAGGTGGATGAGCTTTCGCCCAACCGTACGACCGGGGTCGTCGGACTACGCAGTACCGTGCACAACCAGAAGGGCGTGCAGGTGCTGGAGGGCCGGCATCGCTATCTGCTGCGCCGGCGCGTCAGCGCAGTGTGCTCTCCAGCAACGCCATGATCAGCACCAGCACCGCGGCCGTGCCGGCGATGGTGGGGAAGATGTAGGGGTGGCGAAGCTGCGCCACGTTGCGGCCCTCGTTCCGGTCGTTATGATAATGCGCCATCGGGGTTTGTCCTCTCTCCACCCCGCCTGAACGCGCGCGCCGGATTCGCGGTTCAGCTCCGTTCCGCCGTCAAACCTCGGATTTCGGCTGCAGCAGCTTTTCCACGCGCCGGGTTGCCGCATGGTCCGGATGAGCGCGGCGGAGCACCGCCAGATGCGCGGCCGCAGCCGCCCGGTTGCCGTCGCGCAGCGCCGCTTCCGCCAGGTGCTGCTGCGCCAGCGGATGCTCCGGCACGGCGCGCACGGCGGCGCGGAAGGCGTTGCGGGCGGGGCCGTGATCGCCCAGCTTCTCATGTAGCCGCCCGGTGACCACGAGTTGGTCGGCCTCCCGCTGCGCCACGTGGTTGAGCTGGTGTTCCAGCAACAGGCAGGCGGCCTCCAGCGCGGCATCCCGGTCGATCGGTGCCGGGCCGGGTTGTGCCGGTCCTGGCGGTGCCGGTCCTGGCGGCGACGGGCCGGCGGCGGGCTCGGGCGGCGCGAAAAGCCGCGGCCGGTCCGGAAACCAGCGGCGGCGCACCGCCTCGTTCACTTGCTCGAAGCGGGCCAGGAAGGCGGCGGCGTCGGCCGGATGCGGCTGCCAGCCGCGGCCGGGCAGCGCCTCCGACACCGCCGCGGTGAAGCGGCGCCACAGCAGGGACGACGCGCGCAGCCCCTCCGGCCGCGCCTTCAGCCTTTCGCCCAGCAGGCGCACCAGGTCGATGGCGGCGGGGGTGAAGGACAGGTTGCTCTGGCGGTCGGGGTGGTCGGCCGGCACCTGCAGGGGCACGTCGCACAAAGCGAGAAAATCATCCACCGCATCGCCATGAACCAGGCTGGCGCGCTCGAAGATGCGGACCAGCATGGCATCCTCGCCGAACACCGCGGCCCAATCGTCCAGCATCCGGGCGTAGTCGTAATGCGGCAGCCGCTCCGGCCCACCCTTCGGCAGGGCGGGCGGGTTGATGGCGGCCACCCGCAGCGCCTGGGTATAGCCGCTGGCCGCGTGCTGGTCCTGCCGGCGCAGATAGATGGCGACGCGGATGCGCGCGGCATGCGGTGCCAGCAGGTCGCGCAGGCGGGTGATCTCATCCCGCGTCGTCAGCAGCCCGCCGCATTGCTCGGCGGAGAGGATCACCAGCCGGGTGGTCTCCGGCAGCCCCGCCATCTCGGCGGCGAAATCCCGCCGGAACTGCGCCAGCCGCGCCTCCGCACCGACGCCGTCCCACAGCGCCGGGTTGAAGTGGCCCAGGCGCGACAGTGGCACCAGGGAGGCCGGCAGCATGCCGTGATTGGCCCAGCCAGGGCTGACCGGGTAGCACACGCCGAGCTTCGCCAGCGCCGCCCGCTGGCCACCCAGCACCCGCTGGATGGAGGAAGTGCCGGTCTTCGACTGGCCGATATGCAGGATCAGGTCGGGCTTCACGGCGGCCAGGTTCAGAGGGTCTTCTTGAACCACACCCGCGCATGGCCAGCCGGCATTCCCTCCAGCCGGCCGAATTCGGTGTAGCCGTTGCGGAGCCAGAAATCCGGCGCCTGGAAGCTGAAGGTATCGGTGTAGACCTGGGCGCAGCCGCGTTCGCGCGCGATCGCCTCCGCCCGCTGCAGCAATTCGGAGCCGACGCCCTTGCCGCGCAGGTCGCGCGACAGCCATAGCCAGTCGATGAACAGCCAGCCCCAGAAGGTCAGCCCGAGCAGGCCGCCACGGGCCGTGCCGTCCGGGGCGCGGGCCAGCAGCGTGACCGGCTCGCGGTCATAAGGGCCGCCCATTTCCTGGTTGAAGGCATGCAGGCCGCGCTGGATGGCGGCCACGGCATCGAGTTCGGGGAAGGTGTCCTCGGAAATCTCGACCCCGGAATCCTTGAACCCGGCATCCGGGCTCATGCCCTTCGGCGCATCATCCGGTTCCGCCATGCCGTGCCGCCTCCCACTCTGCCCGCCTGTTGCGGTGCGGCAAGTGGCCACATCGCGTGGCGGCTGAAAAGCCCCTGCTCAATCGGGGCGCCGACTGGGGCGCCAACCGGGCGATCAGTTTGGCCGCAGCGCCAGCAGCGCCGCGGCCAGGGCGCGCATCTCGGTCGCCGCGACGGATCTTGGCGCCGCTTCCGTCACCCCGAGCCCGGCGGCGAAGGCCTGGGCGATGCCGGTGCGGTTGCCGATCGCCGGGGCGAGCAGGGTCAGGTTGCGCCGCTCCAGTTCCGCCAGCACCTGCGTCAGCAGCTTGCCGCTGGCCGGCGCGCGGTTCAGCGCGATGGCGGCCAGGCGCTTTTCCCCCAGCGCCAGCTCCAGCGTCGCATCCATCGCCCAGAGGTCGGCGGAAGACGGCTGCAGCGGCACCAGCACCAGGTCGGCGTTGCGGATGGCGATGCGGGCATCGGTATCGGCATGCGGCGGCGTGTCCAGCAGCACCACATCCTGCCCGCGCAGCTTGCCCAGCGCGACGGGCAGCCGCCAGCCGGCCGGTGCATCCAGATGCAGCTTCAGGGCACGCGGTCCGGCATTCGCCCGCTCGGCGGCCCAACGTGTCAATGTCTGCTGCGGGTCCGCATCCAGCAGCGCAACGTCGAGGCCCTGTTCGGCGAAAGCGGTGGCCAGGTTGGCGCTGAGGGTGGACTTCCCCGCGCCACCCTTGCGCTGCGCGACGGCGATGACGAAGGCCATGCTGGCGACTCCACGACCTGTTGAGGGGGCCAGCCTAGCAAGAAGCGAGCCTCCGGTGGTCAGCGCCCGGTCGTGGAGGCATCCGGCTTGGCCCCGGGGCGCGGCGGGATCGGGCTATCGCCAAGCTGCCCGGCCCCCTCGCTACGATCCGGCTGGCGCGCGCTGGGGACCGGCGGGGCAGGGAGGATCGGCCTGTTCTCAGGCGGGCGGGTCCGCGGCGGCTCGCTGCGCGGCACGCCCACACCCGGCGGCGGGGAGGAGGGCAGCGGACGCTCAGCCGCCGGGGGCGCGCCGGGCAGGGAGGTCGGCGGCGGCTGCGAGCTGACGGCGGGCGGCTGCGCGGCGGCGGTGCCGGCGAACAGCAGCAGGGCGGGCAGCAGGCCGACGCCGCGCAGGATGGCAAGGCGGGGAGTGGGGGGGCGAGGGGTATGGCTCATGCAGGGCGAAGCGCGCTTCCGCCACCCGTGGTTCCCTTCGACCGTGCGCGCGATAGGCTGGCGCGCATGGACATGCCGCATGAATTGCTGACACCCGCCGAGATGGCCCGCGCCGATGCCGCGGCCATCGCCGCCGGCACGCCCGGATCGGTACTGATGCAGGCGGCAGGGCGGGCCGTGGCGCGGGCGATGATGCGCCGCTTCCGCCCGGTGCGGACCCTGGTGCTGGCCGGGCCGGGCAATAATGGCGGCGATGGCTACGTCGTGGCCCGGCTGCTGGAGCAGGCGGGCTGGCCGGTGGCCGTCGCCGCCCTGGCACCGCCCGCACCGGGCACCGACGCAGCGGCCGTGGCGGCGCGCTGGCACGGCCCGATGCTGCCCTTCACGGCGACGGAGGCGGCCCGCGCCGGGCTGGTGGTGGATGCGGTCTTCGGCGCCGGGCTGGCGCGGCCGGTGGAGGATCGCGTGGCGCGGGTGCTTGCGGCGGCCGGCGGGCCGGTGGTGGCGGTCGATGTGCCATCAGGCCTCGATGGCGCCACCGGCACCGTGCGGGGATTCGCGCCGAAGGCGGCGCTGACCGTCACCTTCTTCCGCCTCAAGCCCGGCCACCTGCTGTTCCCGGGGCGCGAGCTGTGCGGAGAGGTGGTGCTGGCCGATATCGGCCTGCCCGCCGCAGTACTGGCGGGCATCGCCCCGCGCGCCTTCCGCAACGGCCCGGCGCTGTGGCGCCTGCCGCGCCCGGGCGCCGACAGCCACAAATACGCGCGCGGCCATGTCGCCGTGGTCGCCGGCCCCGGCATGACCGGCGCCGCCCGCCTGGCCGCCGCGGGTGCCCGCCGCTCCGGGGCCGGCCTGCTGACCGTGCTGGCCCCCGATGCGGCCACCGCCGCCGTGCTGCGCGCCGGCGATGCGGGCGTGATGGTCTCGGAGGCAGGGGCCGAGGCGCTGCGCCAGGATGGGCGGATCGGCGTCTGGGTCATCGGCCCGGGCCTGCCGCCGGATGCAGCGACCCGCGCCCTGGTGCGCCAGGCGGTGGAGGCCGGGCGGCAGGTGGTGGCCGATGCCGGCGCCCTGCGCGCCGCCGCGGATGACCCCGCCGCACTGGCCGGCTGCGCGGTGCTGACCCCGCATCTCGGCGAATTCATCGCCGTGTTCGGCCAGCCGGGCGAGGACCGGCTGGAAGCGGTGCGCGCCGCGGCGCGGGCCACCGGCGCCGTGGTGCTGCTGAAGGGCGCGGACAGCCTGGTGGCCGCACCCGATGGCCGCGTCGCCATCAACGTCAACGCGCCGCCATGGCTCGCCACCGGCGGCACGGGGGATGTGCTGGCGGGGATCATCGCGGGGCTGCTCGCCCAGGGCATGCCACGCTTCGAGGCCGCCGCCTGCGCCTGCCACCTGCATGGCGCCGCGGCGAATTTGGCCGGGCCGGGGCTTTTGGCGGAGGACCTGCCGGGCCACATCCAGGCCGTGATGGCGCTCGACCTTCCCACGGTCATCGGGCATGCTTCCTGAAACATGCGGAAAGGAACCGTGATGTCCGACGTGGCCGTCCCGCCCGGATTCATCGACCGAGCGCTGCGGCGCGTGACATCGCTGTGGCGGGATATCGCCTCCTCCGCCCCGGCCGGGGAGGATGGCATCGCGGCGCAGATGCGGGCCTGCCTGGATGCGAAGGGCGGCGAGGTCTCCGCCCGGTCCCGCGCCGCACGCCTGGCGCAGAGCTACCTGGCCGGCGATCATGCCGCGCGGGGGGAGTTCCTGCGCGCCCTGGCAGGCTTCGATTCCGATCACGTGGCGGTGGCGACGGCCTGGGAATCGGTGGCCGCGGCGCCGGATGCGGAGGCCCGCGCCACCGCCAAGGCGCGGCTGCGCCGGGTGCTGGAGCCGCCGCGGCTGCGGCTGCTGACCCAGTTCACCACCCTGCCGGATGGCGTGAAGTTCCTGGTGGAACTGCGCGCCGACCTGCTGGCCCGGATGCGCGGCGACGCCATGCTGCAGGCGCTGGAGGCGGATCTGCGCGGCCTGCTGGCAAGCTGGTTCGATGTCGGCTTCCTGGAACTGCGCCGCATCGACTGGACCTCTCCGGCCGAGCTGCTGGAGAAGCTGGTGGGGTATGAGGCGGTGCACCGCATCCGTACCTGGCGCGACCTGAAGAACCGCCTGGATTCCGACCGCCGCTGCTACGCCTTCTTCCACCCGCGTATGCCGAACGAGCCGCTGATCTTCGTCGAGGTCGCGCTGGTGCAGGGCATGGCGGCCAATGTGCAGGGCCTGCTGGATGAGAAGGCTCCGCTGCTGGATGCGCGGCAGGCGGACACCGCCGTGTTCTATTCCATCAACAACTGCCAGCGCGGCCTGGATGGAATCTCCTTCGGCAATTTCCTGATCAAGCGGGTGGTGGAGCTGCTCAGCGCCGAGTTCGGCAAGCTGGAATGCTTTGCCACGCTCTCGCCGATCCCGGGCTTCCGCAGCTGGTTGGAGGCCAGGCTCGAAGCCGGCGACGCCACGCTGCTGACGGAGGATGAGGCGAAGGCGCTGCGCGAGGCGGCGCCGCCGGACCTCGCCATCGCCGCCCCGGGGGCGGAGGCCGGCAAGGCGGTGGAGGAAACCGCGCCGCAGACGCTGCGCCGGCTGATCGCGCGGCGCGGCTGGGCGCGGGTGGAAGCCACCTCGAAATCCCTGGAGCCGATCCTGCTGCGCGCCTGCGCCCGCTATCTGCTGGTTGAATCGGGCCGCGACGGCAAAAGGGCGCGCGACCCGGTGGCGCATTTCCACCTGTCCAACGGCGCGCGGGTCGAGCGGCTGAACTGGCGCGGCGACATCTCGGAAAAAGGCTTTCGGGAAGCCTGCGGCCTGATGGTCAATTACCGCTACGACCCGGGCAAGATCGAGGAATACCACGAGGCCTATGCCGGAGAGGGCAAGCGCGCCGCATCCCCCGCCGTGCGGAAGCTGGCCAAGGGTTTCCTCTGACCCCGGGTTGAGCAGCCCGGCCCGCCCTGCAAGGATCAGCGCCAGGGCGGGAAATGGACAGGCAGCTTGAACGTACTGGGCGTGCCCGATTTCCGGCGCATCCTGCTGGTGGGGCTGCTGGTCTCCGTCGCGCGCTGGCTGGAGATGCTGGTGATCGGCGTGGTGGTCTGGCAGCAGACGCAATCCGCCTTCCTGGTCGCCATGATGACGCTGCTGCGGCTGCTGCCGATGGGGTTGTTCGGCGCCTTCCTCGGCGTGGCGGCGGACCGGGTGCAGCGGCGTTCCGCGCTGATCCTGATGCTGGCGGTGCAGGGCGTGGTGGCGGCGGCGCTCGCCCTGCTGGCGCTGACCGGTTCGCTGGCGGTCTGGCAGCTCGGCGTGGCCAGCTTCCTCGGCGGCATCGCCTGGGCGGCGGACAACCCGGTGCGACGCATGATGCTGGGCGACGTGGTCGGCGCCAGCCGCATGGCGCGCGCCGTCTCGCTCGACGTGGTGGCGAACAATGCCAGCCGCATCGCCGGGCCTGCGGTGGGCGGCACCATCCTGGCCGCCGCCGGGCTGGGGCCGGCCTTCCTGCTATGTGTCGGGCTGTACACGCTGGCGGGGCTGGCGGCGCTGCGTCTGGCGCATTGCAGCACCCTGGCGCCGCGCCCCGGCGGCGTGCTGCGCGACATGCGGGAGAGTTTTGGCCTGGTGCTGCGGACACCCGGCATGGCCGGCGTGATGATCGTCACGCTGATCTTCAACCTGTTCGGCTGGCCGGTCTCCTCCATGGTCCCGGTGATCGGGCAGGAGCAGTTGCGCCTCGGCGCCGATGGGGTGGGGCTGCTGGCGGGGATGGACGGGCTGGGGGCGCTGGTGGGCGCCGCGCTGCTGGTGCCGCTGGTGCGGCCGGCCTGGTACCGCGCCATCTATGTCGGCGGCACCGCGCTGTATTGCGGCATGTTCGTCCTTTTCGCCGCCGCAACCGCGGTGCTGCCGGCGGCGCTGGCGCTGCTGCTGGTGGGCGTCGGCAGCGCCGCCTTCGCGGCCATGCAGGCGACGCTGGTCTATACCACCGCGCCGCCCGAGATGCGGTCCCGCGCGCTGGGCGTATTGTCCGCCTGCATCGGGCTCGGGCTGATTGGCTTCCTGCATCTGGGCGTCATGGCGCAGTGGCTCGGCGCGCCCACCGCCACCATGGTGATCGGGCTGGAGGGGATTGCCGCGCTGCTGCTGACCCGGCGCTGGTGGCGCGCGGTGTAGGGGGCTCAGTTCACCGCGAGCTCCGTCAGCGCACAGGTATTCACCTGCCGCCGTTCCTGCGCCTGCCCATCCATGGTGACGATCCGCAGGTCGTTGAGGCATTGCCCCGCCGGCAGCCGCACCACCAGGCTCTGCCCCGGCGCCAGCACCGACCGGCCGAGCCGGTCCGCGCCCCAGGCGCTGTCGCGGGAGGCGGAGACATAGACCTCCCGGATCGTCGCGCGGCCGGCGTTGCGCAGCGCGAAGGACGGGTCGGACCCGCGCGCCGCCACCGGCACGCCGCCCGAGGCGGCCCGGCGCTCGCGGTCCCATTGCAGGCGCTGCGCGTGGCGCTGCAGCATGTGCTCATAGACCGTGCCGTTGAACGAGCCCTGCGGGTTGTTCCAGGTGGTGCCACCCGGCCCGTTCGGCAGCCAGTATTGCTGCGACATGGCCGGTGCCGTGAAGGCGGGCGCGGTGAAGGCGAGGGTGAGCAGGGGAAGACAGGCGAGGCGCATGGCAGTGGGTCCCGGTTGAACGCCGGCACCTTCTAGCCAGCCACGGTTTCATGGCGATTGCGCGGCATGGCGAGGTCCGCGACACGGTTTCCGCAGCGAACCGCCAAAGTTGCTTGCCGTCGCGCCCGGGGCTTGCCCAAATGCCGGCACGATCCGGAGGGCAGGGCATGCACCACACTACGCGCCGCGCGACGCTGGGCACTATCCTGTCGGGGGGCGCCATCCTGTCGGGCCTCGCCGCGCCCGCGCTGGCGCAGTCGCGTTTTCCGGACCGGCCGATCCGCCTGATCATCCCCTGGACGCCCGGCGGCCCCGCCGATGGTGGCTTCCGCATCCTGGCGGATCTGGTGGGCCAGCGGTTCGGGCAATCCGTGGTGGTGGAGAACCGGCCGGGCGCCGCCGGCATCCTGGGCGCGATGGCGCTGAAGGATGCGCGGCCGGATGGCACCACCATTTCCCAGATGCATATGGGCGTGGTGCGGCAGATGCTGCTGAACCCGCGCCCACCCTACCACCCGATCGACGACCTCACCTACATCCTGCAGATCACCGGCTTCGTCATGGGCACGGTGGTGCGCGCCGATGCGCCATGGCGGACGCTGCCGGAACTGCTGGACCATGCCCGCGCCAGTCCCGGCAAGCTGAACTACGGCACGCTCGGCATCGGCTCCACCCAGCACCTGGCGATGGAGCGTATCGGCCTGGCGAGCGACGTGACCTGGCAGCATGTGCCCTATCGCGGCACCTCGGACACGCTGCGCGCGCTGCTCGGCGGCGAGATCCACTTCGCCTCGGAATCCTCGGGCTGGGCGCCGCTGGTGCTCAGCGGGCAGTTGCGGCTGCTGGCGCTGTACAGCTCCGCCCGCGCCGCGCGCTTCCCGAACGTGCCGACGCTGCGCGACCTGGGCATGAACATCGTGATCGACAGCCCCGGCGGCCTGATCGGCCCCGCCGGCATGGACCCCGCCATCGTCGCCGTGCTGGCGGAGGCGTTCCGCGCCGCGGCGCAGGACCCGCGCCACGTGGAATTCCTCGCCCGGCTCGACCAGCCGCTGATGCTCGCCGATGGCGCCAGCTACCGCGCCGCCATGCAGCAGGCGATGATCGACGAACGCGCGCTTCTGGGGCGGCTCAACCTGCTGCCGGCGTGAGGCGGCTTGCGCGCAGCCGGGGTGGGTGACAGCCTTCGATCCTGGCCAGTGGAGGCAAAGCGATGAGCGAGCAGATTCCCGTCCTGGACCTGGCGCCGCTGCAGGACGGCGCGCCCGGCGCGCTGGACCGGCTGGGGGAGGAACTGCGCCGCGCCTTCACCGAGGTCGGCTTCTACTTCGTCCGCAACCACGGCATTCCGCAATCGCTGCTGGATGCGACCTTCGAGGCGGCGGAGCGGTTCCACGCGCAGCCGATCGAGGCGAAGCTGGCGCTGAAGATCAACGAGCACAACATCGGCTACATGCCGATGCGTGGCGCCACCACGCGAGTGAATGCGGTGGGCGATGTGGCGCTGCCCAATGCCAACGAAGCGATCTTCTTCAAGCGCGACCTGCCGGCGGATCATCCGGACGTGCTGGCCAATGTGCGCTTCCGTGGCCGCAACCAGTGGCCCGAGCTGCCCGGCTTCCGGGAACAGGTGCTGCAGGCCTGCGATGCCTTCGAGGGTCTCGGCCTGCGCCTGCTGCCGCTGTATGCGCGCGCGCTGGGCCTGGAGCCCGGCTTCTTCGCGCCCTATTTCGACGAGCCGATGTACACGCTGCGGATGTCGCACTACCCGCAGCAGGAACCGACGGCGCCGGAGAACGAGTTCGGCATCGCGCCGCATGTCGATACCAGCTTCATGACCATCCTGGCGCAGAACCGCATTCCTGGCCTTTCGCTGCGGATGCCCAGTGGCGAATGGGTGGATGCGCCGGCGCCGGAAGGCGCGTTGCTGATCAATGGCGGCATGATGCTGCGGCGCTGGACGGACAAGCGCTTCCTGGCCACGCCGCACCGCGTCATCAACCGGTCCGGCCGCGAACGCTACGCCATTCCGTTCTTCATGGATGCCGGCTACCGGGCCGTGATGGCGCCGATCACGGCGGATAGCAGCCCGGCGGATGACAGAACGGGGCGTGAACCGCCGATCACCTACCCGGATTTCATGACCGGCTACCAGCGCAGCAACTTCCACCATGCCGCCGACGACAAGGCGGAGAAGGTGCAGATGCAGGGCGCCTGAGGCATGCGCCGTTCCGTCACGCCAGCGTGATCGACTCGCCCGGTCGGCGAACGGAATTCGGGCGACTTTGCTGGCTGATGGTGACATGACATCCACAAAGCTGTCCTCGCCGATGTCCTGTCGGCAGGGGGACGCTGTTTCGGCGATACGGCTCAGGGCCCGCCATAACTGACAGGACAGCATGACCAGTTCCGCGCTGCGTTTCCCCGTCGTCGGCATCGGCGCCTCGGCCGGTGGGGTGGAGGCGCTCCGGTCGCTCTTCCGCGGCCTGCGACAGCCATTGCCCATGGCGTTCATCGTCGTGACGCATCTCGCCCGCGGCCATCTCAGTGCGATGCCCGCGATCCTGGCGGACTGCACGACCCTGCCGATCCATGTGGCGGAGGACGGCCAGCAGGTGCAGGCGGGCCATGTCTATGTGCTGCAGCAGAACGCCATCATCACGTTGAAGGACGGCCGTATCGTGCTGCGCCAGCAGCCCGTCGACCGCGTACATGAGCGCCATCCGATCGACGTCTTCCTGGCGTCCATGGCGGAGGACCAGCAGCATTGCGCCATCGGCATCGTGCTGTCCGGCAGCGGCAGCGACGGCACGCTGGGGCTGAAGGCCATCAAGACTGCCGGTGGCCTGACCATGGCGCAGGGCACCAATGGCACCACGCCGCAATTCGGCGACATGCCGCACAGCGCCATCGCCGCCGGCGTGGTGGATCTGGTGGTGCCGTCGGAAAAGATGGCGGCAAGGCTGGCCGAATTGCTGAAGACCTTCGACGAACCGGCCTATGAACGACTGAGCAGCGAGGCCGCCGCCACGGCGCAGGCGACCATCGCCAAGATCCTGCATTCGGCCGTGGGGCATGATTTCGCCGGCTACAAGGACCGCACCTTCTTCCGCCGTGTGCAGCGCCGCATCCATGTGCTGCGCCTGCCGGGGCTGGATGCCTATACGGCGCGGCTGCGTGTCGATGCCGAGGAGGCGCGGCACCTGTTCCAGGACCTGCTGATCGGTGTCACCAGCTTCTTCCGCGATCCCGATGCCTTCTCGGCCCTTGGCGACAATGTCATCCCCCAGCTGTTCAAGGATCGTGGGCCGGAGGAGGTGGTGCGCGTCTGGGTTCCCGGCTGCGCCACCGGGGAGGAGGCCTATTCCCTCGCGATCCTGCTGCGCGAGCAGATGGAAGCGCATCCGGGTGGCCCGCGGGCGCAGATCTTCGCCACCGACATCGATGAGGCCGCCCTGGCCACGGCGCGGCGCGGCCGCTACCCCGGTGCGCTGCTGGCCAGCCTGTCGCCCGAGCGGCTGGCGCGGCACTTCAACGCCGATGCGGCAAGCTTCGCGGTGGCGAAGCCGCTTCGCGACCTGTGTGTCTTCTCGCCGCACAGCCTGATCAATGATCCGCCCTTCTCCCGCATCGACCTCATCTCCTGCCGCAACCTGATGATCTATCTGGGTCCGGGCCTGCAGGACCAGGTGATCCCGCTGTTCCACTATGCGCTGCGGCCTGGCGGCTTCCTGTTCCTCGGCATCGCCGAGACCATCCTTCGCCATGCCGAGCTGTTCGTGGCGGAGGACAAGGCCAACCGCATCTACCGTCGGCGGGACGACGTGGCTGTGGACGGACCGGCCGCGCGGCTGCTGGCGAATCCGCGGGGCCCGGTGCGCATCTGGCCCTCGCGCGCCCTGCTGCGCCCGCCGGCGCCGCAGCGTGGCACGGAGCTGCGGCAATCGGCGGAGGCGCTGGTGCTGGACCGCTTCTCCCCGGCCCATGTGGTGGTGAACCGGGATGGCGACGTGCTGCACCAATCCGCGCATCTGGGACGCTACCTGGAACCCGCCGCCGGCCGGCCGAGCCGCCAGCTCGTGGCCATGGCCCGGCCCGGCTTGCGCTTCGCGCTGCGGGCCGTGCTGCGCGAGGCAATGGAGACGCAGGCCGAGGTACGGCGCCCGCTGGTCGAGATCGAGGAGGGCGAACGCCGCATCAGCATCGCCCTGACCGTGACGCCGATGGGCGCGCGGGATGTGCCCGAGCGCCAATTCCTGGTCGTCTTTGCCGACATCCCCGGCGCCGACACGGCCGCCGTTTCGCTGGATACCGCGGGGCAGGACCATCTGCTGCTGCTGGAGCGCGAGCTGCGTGACACGCGCGAGAAGCTGCAATCGACCACCGAGGAATACGAGACGGCGACCGAGGAACTGACCTCAGCGAACGAGGAAATGGTCTCGGTGAACGAGGAGCTGCAATCCACCAACGAGGAGCTGGAAACCTCGAAGGAGGAGCTGCAATCGGTGAATGAGGAGCTGCGCGCGTCCAATACCGAACTTTCCGTCAAGATCGACGAGCTGGATCGGTCGAAGGCCGATCTGCGGAACCTGTTCGACAGCACGCAGATCGCGACGCTGTTCCTCGACCGCCACCTGGTGATCCGCAGCTTCACCCCGGCGGTGACCAGCATCTTCAACCTGATGCCCGCCGATCGGGGCCGCCCGGTGACCGACTTCGCCGGCCATCTCGACAAGGTGGACCTGCGGCGGGAGGTGCGCCGCGTGCTGGATGAGCGCACCGCCGTGGAACGCCGCGTCACCGCGCGGGACGGCCATGTCCATTACCTGATGCGCCTGCTGCCCTACCGCACTGCGGAGGGCGATGTGGATGGCGTGGTGCTGACCTTCTTCGACGTCACCAAGGTGGTGGAGGGTGAGATCCTCAGCACGCTGGTGGATGAGCTGAACCACCGGGTCCGCAACATGCTGCAGGTGGTCCAGGCCGTCTCGACCAGCACGCTGCGCCACGCCAGGTCGCTCGAGGATTTCGCGGCCGCATTCAGCGGGCGCATCAAGGCGCTGGCGCGGGCGCATGAACTCGTCGGCGAACAGGGCTGGACGGCGGTGGACCTGGAGGCGCTGGTCGCCAAGGAGCTTGCGCCGCACAACGACCGGCCGGACCGCATCAGCTTCGGCGGCGCCGCGGTGCCGCTGCGGCCGAAGATGGCGCTGGCCCTGGGCATGGTGCTGCACGAGCTGGCCACCAACGCCGCCCGGCACGGCGCGCTTTCCGTCTCGCCCGGGCAGCTGCGGATCAACTGGACGGTGGAAGGGAAGGGCGCGGACGAGCGGTTGCATATCGCCTGGCTTGAGCTGCGCGGGCCGCCAGCGGCCCAGGGCCAGGAACGCCGCGGCTTCGGCACGGAACTGATCAACCGCCTGCTGAAGCACGACCTCGGCGGCACCATGAGCCAGGTCCAGGCGGATGGTAAGCGCGTGACGACGCTCGAACTGCCGCTCCGCGGCGCGCCGGTGTCTCTGCCGATGGTGCGTGGCGCCACGCCGCCGGTCGCCACTCTGCCGGTCGCCACGTCTCCTCGTGCCAACGGCAAGGGGCACTGACCGGCCGCTTCACCCCAGGGCGAAGCGCACCGTGATGCAGGACCCGGGCCCGCCGGCGAATTCCACCAGCCCGCCGATGGTGGACGCCATTGCCTGCACGATCCGTCCACCGAGGCCTGTGCCGGCCGGCAGGTCGGCGCCGGCGCCGCCGACACCGTCATCTTCCACCCGCAGCACGCCATCCGCACCCTCCATCGCCAGCGTCACCCGGATCGGGCCGCCCTCCGGCGTGTCGGGGTAGGCATATTTCAGCGCGTTGGTGACCAGCTCGGACAGGATGACGCCGAGCGAGACGGCGCGGTCCGGCGGCACTTCCAGTGGCGCGCCGGTGAAATCGATGCGTGCCGTTTCCACGCTGCGGCCGATCTCCACCAGCAGGCCGCCGAGATAATCGTTCAGCGCGACGGAGCGTACATCCGCCGAGGTGTACAGCCGGCGGTGCACCTGGGCGACGGCGGCGATGCGGTGGCGCACCGCCGCCAGCGCGGCGCGGGCCGCGGGGTCGGCAACCGCGCCTTCCTGCAGGCGCGTCAGGCTGGCGATGATCTGCAGGCTGTTGGCGACGCGGTGGTTCACCTCCTGCAGCAGCAGGGCGCGGCTGGCGGCCAGTTCCTCCGCGCGGTCCAGCGCTTCCCGCACCTTGGTCTCGGCTTCCGCCTGCTGGCGGCGCATCGTGGCGCGGTCCACGGCACCCTCGATGGCCCGGTGCAGCAGCAGCAGGAAGCTCTCGCCCGGCGTCTTCACGACGAAATCCTCGGCCCCGGCGCGCAGCGCGGCGACGGCGACGCGCGTCTCATCAGCCCCGGTGACGAAGATCACCGGCGCCGGGTCGGGCAGGGCGCGCAGCGCGGCCAGGGTTTCCAGCCCATCCGCGCCCGGCATGTAGTGGTCCAGGCAGATCGCCGCGAAGCCATCCTCCTTGGCCCGCGCCAGTCCCTGGTCGCCATCGCAGGCGATGACCACCTGATGACCGAGGCGGCCAAGCGCGCGCTGTACCAGGCGGCACAGTGCCTGGTCGTCGTCGATGTAGAGGATGCGGGAAGCCTGGCTGGTCATGGGGCTGTTGGCGGCACCTGGATCACGGCGAGAAACAGCCCGAGCTGTCGCACGGCCTGGGCGAAGGTCTCGTAGTTCACCGGCTTGGTGATGTAGACGCTGCAACCGAGTTCATAGCATCGCCGGATCTCGCGGTCGTCATCCGTTGTCGTCAGCACGATCACGGGTGCGAGGCGCAACTCCGCATCCGCCTTCAACCGGGCCAGGATGTCGATGCCGCTCATGTCCGGCAGGTTGAGGTCGAGCAGCACCAGCACCGGCGCGCCGCCCTGGCGCTGCGGACCGAACAGATGGTTCACCGCGGCGGTGCCGGAATTCAGGTGCAGCACGTCGTTGTAGACGCCGGCGCGTTTCAGGTTCTTCTCGATGAGGCGTGCGTGGCCGTCATCATCCTCGATCATGACGATGGTGACGGCTTGGGCGGATACGTTCATGCGGGCTGGTCCTCCAGCTGTGGTGCGTTTGCCATGTCTGTGTCGGGGGCGGGCAAGGCATCCGGCAGCAGCAGAGTGAAGACGGAACCCTCGCCCAGGCGGGAGGCGAGGCGGATGTCGCCGCCCATGCGGCGCGCCAGCGCGCGGACATGCGCGAGGCCGATGCCCTCGCCGGGCTTGTCCTGCGGTCCGGAACGGCGGAACAGCTCGAACACCCGGGCGTGGTCGCGCTCGGCGATGCCGCGGCCGTTATCCACCACGTCCAGGGCGTGCAGTCCGGATTCCCGCCGCGCGCGGACCATGATGCGGCCAGGGCGGGCGGGATCGAGGTATTTCACGGCATTGTCCAGAAGGTTGCCGAGGATCTGCTCCAGCGCCAGCCGGTCCGTCTGCAGGGTCGGGAAGGGCGGCTGCAGTCGTAGCTCCGCGCCCGCGGCATCCAGCTGGTGCTGCAGGCTGTTCGACAGGCCCTCCAGCAGCGGCTGCAGCGGCACGGGCTCCGCCACCAGGCGCCGGCGACCCTCGCGCGACAGCGCCAGGATGGCACCGATCAGGCGGTCCATGCGATTGGTGGAGGACCGGATGAAGCCGATCGCCTCGGGGATATCCTCCCGCACCGCCTCGCGGACATCCTGCGTGACCAGCGCCGGTGCCTCGGCCTCGGCACGCTCCATCAGGCCGCGCACCGCCACGATCGCGGTCTCCAACTCCTGCGTGAAGCCCATCACATTGACCAGCGGCGCGCGCAGGTCATGCGAGACGATGTAGGCGAAGCGCTGGATTTCCTCATTCGCGGCCATCAGCGACCCGGTGCGCGTGGCCACGCGCTGCTCCAGGCTGGAATTGGCCCGTTGCAGCGCCGCCTGCGCCGCCTCCAGGTCGCGCGTGTAGCTGCGGGCCGCGCGCAGCGTGCCGAAGCTGACCAGGGCGATCAGCAGCAGGCCGAGAATCGCGCCATACATCAACAACTGCCCGGCGCCTTCCAGATTGGCACTGCGCTGCTGCTGGCGGATGGCGGTGCGCTGTTCCACGCCTGCGATCTGGTTGCGCACCTGGTCCATCAGGATCTGGCCGCGCCCGCCGCGGACCACCGCGAGCGCCGCTTCCCGGTCCCCGGCCTCCGCAAGCTCCAGGCTCTGCTGCAACTCGGCCAGCTTCGCCTCGATGGTGCCGCGAAGCTCGATCTGGGGCGGAAGCTGGCCGCCATCGGCCGTCACCTGCGCCGCAAGCCTGTCCAGCTCCTGCGGCAGCTGCGCGCGCGCGGCGATGTAGGGGGCGAGGTAGCTGGGGTCGTCAGTGAGCAGGAAGCCGCGCTGCCCGGTCTCGGCATCCTGCAGCGAACTCAACACTTCCCCGGCCGTCACCCGGATCTGCTGCGTGGCAACGACGGCGGAGGCGTAGCTGCGCGTTTCCTGCACGAGCCAGACCAGGCCAACGCCGAGTGCGAGGAGGATGACAAGCCCAAGCGCCGTAAGGCCGAGGGTGATGCGGCCGAAGGCAGCCTGAGTCCAGGTCATGGATCCGTTTCGGTTTCATTGCAGCAGGAGACCAAGCGGCCCCTCCGCCACATCGCCGTGGACCGCGCTATCGCACAAGAGCGCGCCGACGATCGATCGGTTCATCGTCTTCACTTACCCGTGTAAAGGCTCCAAGGGAGGCAAGGCGGCGGAATTGGCACGGGCGGCTTCGCGTCCTGGCCGCCGCGTCCTATCCTGCCGGCAAATGTCCAGGAGGCGCAGATGACCGCCGAACGCCCCATCCGCACGGTGCCGCAGGCCCAGCCGCATGCCCCGGCCCTGGCGCGTACCGACGCCCAGCGCCTGCGGCTGCTGCATGCGCTGGAACGCAAGCTGCTGTGGCTGTCCGCCTGGATGATCCACCACGCCAACCACATCCGTCCGAACCGGGACGGGCTGAAGGTCGGCGGGCACCAGGCCTCCTGCGCCTCCTCCGTCTCCATCCTGGCGGCGCTGTATTTCGAGATCCTGCGGCCACAGGACCGGGTGGCGGTGAAGCCGCATGCCGGCCCGGTGTTCCACGCCATCAACTATCTGCTCGGGCGTCAGGAGCGGGACAAGCTTTCCACCCTACGGCAGTTCGGTGGCATCCAGCCCTATCCCAGCCGGGTGAAGGATGGCGCGGAGGTGGATTTCTCCACCGGCTCCGTCGGCCTCGGCGTCGCGCTGACCAGCTTCGGGTCGCTGGTGCAGGATTATGTGAAGCTGCACGGGCTGGGGCGGCCGGAGCTTCCGGCGGGGCGGCATGTGGCAATCGTCGGCGACGCCGAGCTCGATGAGGGCAACATCTACGAAGCCCTGCTGGAGGGCTGGAAGCACGATGTCCGCAATGTCTGGTGGGTGGTGGACTACAACCGCCAGAGCCTCGATTCGGTGGTGCCGGACCGGCTGTTCGGCCGCATCGAGGGCCTGTTCCGGGACATGGGCTGGAACGTCGTCACCCTCAAATACGGCCGCCGCCTGGAAGCCGCCTTCGCGCGGGAGGATGGCGAGGCGCTGCGTCGCTGGATCGACGACTGCCCAAACAGCCTGTACGCCGCGCTGACCTTCCAGGGCGGCGCCGCCTTCCGCCGCGCGATCCTGGCCGAGCTCGGCCGGGTGGATGGGGTGCGTGCCATCATCGACCCGCTGGACGATGACGAACTGGCGGCGCTGATGACCAATCTCGGCGGCCACGACATCGAGACGCTGACCGAGGCGTTCCGCGTCGCGGCGGCGGAGGGCGACCAGCCCACCTGCTTCATCGCCTATACGGTCAAGGGCATGGGCCTGCCCTTCGCCGGGCACAAGGACAACCACGCCGGGCTGATGACCAAGGAGCAGATGGCGAGCTTCCGCGACGCCATGGGCATCCGGGACGGCCATGAGTTCGACCGCTTCGAAGGCCTGGACGTGCCGGAAGCCGAGCTGGAGGCGTTCCTGGCCAGCATCCCCTTCGCCCAGCCCCTGGCGCCCGAAGGCCGGCAATTGCAATCACCGACCATCCCGGTGCCAGCCAGCCTGCCGGCGCCGCGCGTCCCGCCGGGACGGATGATGTCCACCCAGGGCGCCTTCGGCGAGATCCTGGCCGAGATCGGTCGCGGGCAGGGGGAGAATGCGGCGCTGGCCGAGCGCATCGTCACCACCAGCCCGGATGTCACCGTCTCGACCAATCTCGGCCCCTGGGTGAACCGCCGCGGCATCTTCGACCGTCACCTGAAGAACGACGTGTTCCGCGATGCCAAGCTGGCGAGCGCGCAGCGCTGGGGAATGGGGCCTGAAGGCCAGCACATCGAACTCGGCATCGCCGAGCAGAACCTGTTCCTGCTGCTCGGCGCACTCGGCCTTTCGCATTCATTGTACGGGGCGCGGCTGCTGCCTGTCGGCACGGTGTACGACCCCTTCGTCAACCGCGGTCTCGATGCGCTGATCTATGGCTGCTACCAGGATGCACGTTTCCTGCTGGTCTCGACGCCATCCGGCCTGACCCTCGCGCCGGAGGGCGGCCAGCACCAGTCGGTCAACACGCCGCTGATCGGCATGGCCCAGGACCGGCTGGTGGCTTACGAGCCCGCCTATGCGGATGAGCTCGCCATCCTGATGCGCTTCGCCTTCGAGCACATGCAGAAGGCGGATGGCAGCGCCGTCTGGCTGCGCCTGTCCACCCGCGCCCTGGCCCAGCCGGAGCGCAGGCTGGACCCGGCGGGCGTCATCGCCGGCGGCTACTGGCTGGTGCCGCCCGGCCCCGGGTCGAAGCTCGCCATCGCCTATCAGGGCCCCGTGGCGCCAGAGGTGCGGGAGGCCTTCGACGCGATCCGGGAGGATGTGCCCGATGCCGGCCTGCTGGCGGTGACCAGCCCGGACCGGCTGCAGGCCGGCTGGCTGGCGCAGGGCCGCGCGCGGCGCCAGGGCCAGCCCGGCGAATCGACGGTGGAGAAGCTGCTGGCGCCGCTGGCACCCGATGCGGCGCTGGTGACGATCCTGGATGGCCATCCGGCGGCGCATGCCTGGCTGGGCTCGGTGCGCGGCCAGCGCGTGGTGCCGCTCGGCGTGGACCGCTTCGGCCAGGCGGGCGACCTGCCGGACCTCTACGCCGCCTACGGCCTTGATGCGGCGGCGATCCTGGACGCCTGTGCCGCGGCGGTGCTGGGCCGATGAGCGCGCCGCAGCCGGTCCCGCCGCGCCGGGGTGAACGCCTGGCGACGCTGGAGGATGTCCGCGCCGCCTATCGCCTGATCCTGGGGCGTGAGCCGGAGAATGAGGCCGTGCTGAGCCGGCATCTGGCGCAGGTGCCGACCCTCTCCGCGCTGCGGGCCCGCTTCCTCAATTCGGAGGAGTTCCGCGGCGCGACTCCGGGCGGCGACAAGCCGGTCATGCTGCCGCTGGCACCCGATGCGCTGCCGGTGGAGGTCGCGGCGGACCCGGCGCGGCTGCAGGCCATGCTGGAGCGGACCGGCTCCTACTGGGCGCAGGTGGGGCAGGAGGCGCCGCATTGGTCGGTGCTGACCAACGAGATCTACCTGCCGGACCGGATCGCGGAAACGAAGGGCGCCTTCTACGCCACCGGCGCCGTCGATGCGGATCTCGTGCGCCGGACGCTGCGCCGCCACGGGCTGGACCCGGCGCATCTTCCCCGCTGCGTGGAATATGGCTGCGGCGTCGGCCGTGCGACCCTGGCGCTGGCCGCGATCTTCCAGCGCGTCGTCGGCTGCGACATTTCCCGGCCGCATCTGGACCTGGCGCGGGCCGAGGCCGCCCGCCGCGGCCTTGCCAATGTCGCCTGGCACCACAGCAGCATCGCGGCACCGATGCCCGGCGGAGCGTGGAATTTCTGGTACAGCCGCATCGTGCTGCAGCACAATCCGCCGCCGGTGATCGCGCATCTGCTGCGCCTGGCCTTCGCTGGCCTGGCCCCGGGCGGCATCGCCCTGTTCCAGGTGCCGACGCATTTCCAGAACTACCGCTTTTCGATCGACGCCCATCTGCAAGACCCGCGCCCCCCGACGATGGAGATGCATGCGCTGCCGCAGCACCACATCTTCGCCCTGGCCGCGGAGGCGGGGCTGGAGGTGCTGGAGGTGCGGGAGGATACCCACGCCGTGACCGCCCACACCTCGACCTGGCTGTCCAACATGTTCCTGCTGCGCCGTCCCGCCGGCTGATGCCCCTGGCGATGGGGAAGATGGCGCGATAGGAAGGCGGCTGCGCGGGCGTGGTGGAATGGTAGACACGCTGGTTTTAGGTACCAGTGGCGCAAGCCATGGGGGTTCGAGTCCCTCCGCCCGCATATTCCCGCCGCCTATGCCGGTGCCGATGGCCCGGTTTCGGGGCCTTCCCCATTGCCCCCGGCGCCCTTGGGCGGTAACGGGGCGAGCCTCAAAGCGTCTTGCGCCCGTCATGGGCGCCTCTGTGCATAAAGAAGGTCCGAAATGCAGGTCACCGAGCTTCCCGCCGAGGGGCTGAAAAGGGCGTTCCAGGTCGTCGTCCCGGCGGCCAGCCTCGCCGAAAAGCGCGACAAGCGCCTGAAGGAACTGGGCGCGGATCTCCGCCTGCCGGGCTTCCGCCCCGGCAAGGTGCCCACCGCCGTGGTCAAGCAGCGCTACGGCCAGGCCGTGGCCGGCGAGGTGCTGGAGCAGTCGGTGGACGACGCGACCCGCCAGGTGATCGCCGATCGCGGCCTGCGCCCGGCCATGCAGCCGAAGATCGAGCTGGTGAACTACAGCGAGGGCGCAGACCTCGAATACAAGATCGACCTCGAGCTGCTGCCCGAGATCCCGATGCCGGACTTTGCCACCATCGAGCTGGACCGCCAGAAGGCGACTCCGGGCGACGCCGAGATCGACGCCTTCCTGGCCACCATGGCCGGCCGCCTGGCGAATCTCGAGGACGTGGCCGAGCCGCGCCCGGCCGCCAAGGGCGAGATGCTGGTGGTCGATTTCGAGGGCCGCACGAAGAACGAGGACGGCAGCCTGTCCGAGCCCTTCCCGGGCGGCACCGCCACCGACACCCCGATCGAGGTGGCCGGCGAGGGCTTCATCCCCGGCTTCACCGAGCAGCTCGAGGGCATGTCCCCGGGTGAGCAGAAGGAGATCAACGTCTCCTTCCCGGCCGAATACGGCTCCGCCGCGCTGGCCGGCAAGGATGCGGTCTTCGCCATCAACGCCAAGGCGCTGAAGGTGAAGGTGCTGCCGGCGATGGACGATGAATTCGCCAAGCGCCTGGGCCTGGAAGACATGGCGACGCTGCGCGCCAAGGTGGCCGAGAACCTGCAGGGCGAATACGACAGCCTGGCCCGCATGAAGGTGAAGCGCGCTTTGCTGGACGCGCTGGCCGAGAAGGCGGTGTTCGAGGTTCCCCCCGGCATGGTCGAGGGCGAGTTCACCCAGATCTGGCAGCGGGTGGAGCAGGACCTCAAGGCCGGCAAGCTGGACGCCGACGACCAGGGCAAGGACGAGGACACGCTGAAGGCCGACTACCGTGCCATCGCGGAGCGCCGCATCCGGCTCGGCCTGCTGCTGTCGGAGATCGGCCGGACCAACAACATCCAGGTCTCGAACGAGGAACTGAGCGCCGCGATGCGGCAGGAAGCCTCCCGCTACCCGGGCCAGGAGAAGCAGGTTCTGGAGTATTTCCGCAAGAACCCGCAGACCATCGAGAACCTGCGCGCGCCGATCTTCGAGGAGAAGGTGGTCGATTTCGTGCTGGAGCTGGCAAAGGTGACCGACCACCAGGTCGAGCCCACCGCGCTGACGGAGCAGGAAGAAGCGGCGGCCTGATCCGTCGCCATTCAGTCTGGGCTGCGCGGGGCGGTGCCATCAGGCCCCGCCCCGTTTGCTTTGCGGGACTTGCCAAGGGCGGCCCCGGCCCCCAATTCCGACCGCCGGCCACGGATATTCGTGCGGCGGCTTCCGCAGAGGGGGGCTTTGCGGGGCGCGCGGCTTTCCCCATCTTAAGGGGAATGGCAGGGATTCGCTGTCAGGCTGCGGCTTTGGTTGCCGGGCCGGTTTGGTTGCCCGGACGGGGTGTGCCGGGAAAGATTCGCCCAGGCCGGTAACGGACGGGCATGAAAGGGACCACCATGCGTGACCGCGATCCGGTCGAGTTCTACAACAGTTCGCTCGTCCCCATGGTCGTCGAACAGACGGCGCGTGGCGAGCGGGCCTACGACATCTATTCGCGCCTGCTGAAGGAGCGGATCATCTTCCTGACCGGGCCGATTTTCGACCAGGTTGCTTCGCTGGTCTGCGCGCAGCTGCTGTTCCTGGAGAGCGAGAACCCGAACAAGGAGATCGCCTTCTACATCAACAGCCCGGGCGGCGTGGTGACGGCCGGCCTCGCGATGTACGACACGATGCAGTACATCCGCAGCCCGGTTTCCACCGTCTGCGTCGGCATGGCGGCTTCCGCCGGCAGCCTGCTGCTGACCGCCGGCGCCAAGGGCAAGCGCTTCGCCCTGCCGAACAGCCAGGTGATGATCCACCAGCCCTCCGGCGGCGCCCAGGGCCAGGCGAGCGACATCGCCATCCAGGCGCGGGAGATCCTGAAGACGCGGGAGCGCCTGAACCGCATCTACGTGCACCATACCGGCCAGTCGCTCGAGGAAATCGAGGCCAAGATGGAGCGCGATACCTATATGACGGCTGAGGAAGCGCGCGATTTCGGGCTGATCGACCAGGTGGTGGAACAGCGGCCGGTTCCGCCCTCGGATGCGGTGAAGATCTGAACGCGGCAGCAGAATGGGGCGGCCCGACGCCGCCCCGGCGCTGCCACGGTGCTTGTTGCACTTTCCCCCGCGGCTTTGCGGGGCTACATTCCTTTGTTTCCCGCCCCCCAGCCGGGGGGCAGGTGTCCCGGTCCGTCAGCCTGCGAGGCGGCCGCGGCTTGAGGCTTTCGGAGCGCGCATGAGCAAGTCCGGCGACTCGAAGAACACCCTGTATTGCTCGTTCTGCGGCAAATCGCAGCACGAGGTCCGGAAGCTTATCGCCGGGCCTACCGTGTTCATCTGCGATGAATGCGTCGAGTTGTGCATGGATATCATCCGCGAGGAGCACAAGACGCACCTCGTAAAGTCCCGTGATGGCGTTCCGACGCCGCGCGAGATCTGCAAGGTGCTGGATGACTACGTCATCGGGCAGGACCACGCCAAGAAGGTCCTCTCCGTCGCGGTGCACAACCATTACAAGCGCCTGGCGCATGGCGGGAAGACCGGCGAGATCGAGATCGCCAAGTCCAACATCATGCTCATCGGCCCCACCGGTTCGGGCAAGACGCTGCTGGCCCAGACGCTGGCGCGCATCCTCGACGTGCCCTTCACCATGGCGGATGCGACCACGCTGACGGAGGCGGGGTATGTCGGTGAGGATGTGGAGAACATCATCCTCAAGCTGCTGCAGGCCGCCGACTACAATGTGGAGCGTGCGCAGCGCGGCATCGTCTACATCGACGAGGTCGACAAGATCAGCCGCAAGTCTGACAACCCGTCCATCACGCGGGACGTGTCCGGCGAGGGCGTGCAGCAGGCGCTGCTGAAGATCATGGAAGGCACCGTCGCCTCGGTGCCGCCGCAGGGTGGCCGGAAGCATCCGCAGCAGGAATTCCTGCAGGTGGATACCACCAACATCCTGTTCATCTGCGGCGGCGCCTTCGCGGGGCTGGAGAAGATCATCGGCTCCCGCGGCAAGGGCTCCGGCATCGGCTTCGGCTCCGAGGTGCGGGCGCCGGATGAGCGCCGGACCGGCGCCATCCTGAAGGAGGTCGAGCCCGAGGATCTGCTGAAGTTCGGCCTGATCCCGGAATTCATCGGCCGCCTGCCCGTGGTGGCGACGCTGGAGGACCTGGATGAGAAGGCGCTCATCGAGATCCTGACCAAGCCGAAGAACGCGTTGGTGAAGCAGTACCAGAGGCTGTTCGAGATGGAGGGGGCGAAGCTCACCTTCACCGAGGACGCCATGAAGTCCGTGGCAACGCGGGCCATCCAGCGCCGCACCGGCGCCCGCGGCCTGCGCTCGATCATGGAGGCGATCCTGCTCACCACCATGTTCGACCTGCCCGGCCTCGAGGATATCGAGGAGGTGGTGGTGAACCGGGAGGTGGCCGAAGGCCGCGCCAGCCCGCTGTTCATCTACGGTGAACGCCCCGCGGAGCAATCTGCGGGGTGAGTGCCAGGATGGCTCCCCTGGCATGAGGACCCCGCATGGGGCGCGCCTTGTGATGGTGGGGAAGGGGGGCCATCTGTTTGACAATCCCGTGGCGCCGGGAGCCGTGCCGAGAACCAGGCGCCCAGGTGGGTCGTCTGGGGGCGGCTTCCGCGCCGATCGTCCAAAGTGAGGTCCGATATGGCGGCAAATCCCACTGAACCCGTCCGCGGCGAACTGCTTCCCGTCCTGCCGCTGCGTGACATCGTTGTTTTCCCCCACATGATCGTGCCGCTGTTCGTCGGACGCGAGAAATCCGTCCGCGCCCTGGAAGCGGTGATGCGCGACGACAAGCAGATCCTGCTGGTCGCGCAGAAGAACGCAGCCCAGGATGATCCGGGTGCCGATGACCTGTACCAGGTCGGCACCGTCTCCACGGTCCTGCAACTGCTGAAGCTGCCGGACGGCACCGTGAAGGTGCTGGTTGAGGGCGGCCGCCGCGCGAAGATCGATGCCTATAAGGGCACCGAGCCCTATTTCGAGGCCTTCGCCGCCACCGCCGAGGAGCCGCCGAAGCCCGAGGGGCGTGAGCTGGAGGCCCTGGCGCGCACCGTGGTCGCGCAGTTCGAGCAGTACATCAAGCTCAATAAGAAGATCGCGCCCGAGGTGCTGGTCTCGATCAACCAGATCGAGGAGCCGGCCAAGCTGGCCGATACGGTGGCCAGCCACCTGAACCTCAAGATTTCGGAAAAGCAGGAACTGCTGGAGATCGAGGGCGTCGGCCCGCGGCTCGAGCGGGTCTTCGCCCATATGGAATCCGAGATCGGCGTCCTGCAGGTGGAGAAGCGCATCCGGAGCCGCGTGAAGCGGCAGATGGAGAAGACTCAGCGCGAGTACTACCTGAACGAGCAGCTCAAGGCGATCCAGAAGGAACTGGGCGAGGGCGAGGAAGGAAAGGACGAATCGGCGGAGCTGGAGGCCAAGATCAAGGCCACCAAGCTGTCGAAGGAAGCCCGCGAGAAGGCGATGGCGGAGCTGAAGAAGCTCAAGACCATGTCGCCGATGTCCGCCGAGGCGACCGTCGTCCGCAACTACCTCGACTGGATGCTGTCGATCCCGTGGAAGAAGAAGACCAAGATCCGCAACGACATCGTCGCGGCGGAAGCGGTGCTGGACGCGGACCACTACGGCCTTGAGAAGATCAAGGAGCGGATCATCGAATACCTGGCGGTGCAGACGCGCAGCCCGAAGATTCGTGGCCCGATCCTGTGCTTGGTCGGCCCGCCCGGCGTCGGCAAGACCTCGCTCGGCAAGTCGATCGCCAAGGCCACCGGCCGCAATTTCGTCCGCATGAGCCTCGGCGGCGTGCGGGACGAGGCGGAGGTGCGCGGCCATCGGCGGACCTACATCGGCTCCATGCCCGGCAAGGTGCTGCAGGGCATGAAGAAGGCGAAGTCGTCCAACCCGCTGTTCCTGCTCGACGAGATCGACAAGCTGGGCGCCGATTGGCGCGGCGACCCGTCCTCGGCGCTGCTGGAAGTGCTGGATCCGGAGCAGAACGGCACCTTTAACGACCATTACCTGGAGGTCGATTACGACCTGTCCGACGTGATGTTCGTGACCACGGCCAACAGCCTGCGCATGCCCCAGCCGCTGCTGGACCGCATGGAGATCATCCGCATCCCCGGCTACACCGAGGATGAGAAGGTCGAGATCGCCAAGCGGCACCTGCTGCCGAAGGTCAGCGAGGCCAACGGCCTGAAGGCCGGCGAGTGGTCCATTTCGGACGAGGCGCTGCGCGACATGGTGCGCTACCACACCCGCGAGGCGGGCGTGCGCAACCTGGAGCGCGAGCTTGCCGGCATCGCCCGCAAGGCGGTGAAGGAGATTGTCGCGAAGAAGTCCAAGAAGGTGGCGGTCAACGTCAAGAACCTGGACAAATTCGCCGGCGTCCGGAAGTTCCGCTACGGCGAGGCCGAGGCCGAGGACATGGTCGGCGTCGTCACCGGCCTAGCCTGGACCGAGGTGGGTGGCGAGATCCTCACCATCGAATCGGTGGTGCTGCCGGGCAAGGGCGCGGTGAAGACCACCGGCAAGCTAGGCGATGTGATGCAGGAAAGCGTCTCCGCGGCGCTGTCCTATGTCCGCAGCCGCTCGATCAACTTCGGCATCAAGCCGACGGTGTTCGAGAAGCGGGACATCCATGTGCACGTGCCGGAAGGTGCGACGCCGAAGGATGGACCCTCCGCCGGCGTGGCGATGGCGACCTCCATCGTCTCGGTGCTCACCGGCATCGCGGTCCGCAAGGACATCGCGATGACGGGCGAGATCACGCTGCGCGGGCGGGTGCTGCCGATCGGTGGCCTGAAGGAGAAGCTGCTGGCGGCGCTGCGGGCCGGCGTCACCACAGTGTTCATCCCGAAGGAGAACGAGAAGGACCTGGCCGAGATCCCCGACAACGTGAAGAAGAACCTGACCATCATCGCGGTCAGCCACGCGGATGAGGTGATCTCCCAGGCCCTGGTGCGGAAGCCCGAGGCCATCACCTGGGAGGAGCCTGCGGAGCCCGCTCCGGGTGCCGGTGGGGCCGCAGCTGACGGGGCGACCGTTCGCCCGCACTGAGGCCGCAGGACGTGGATTGGGAAAGGGGCGTGCGCCGGGCGGTGCACGCCCCTTTTTCGTTACGGGCTTTTCCTGCGTCCAGACGCGCGGGAAACTTGGGATTTTTCGGATGCAACGGTTGGGAAGCGCGGTCGCCTGCTGTTTTTCCGCCGCATGTGCTGCACGAATGGCGGATATCCGCGGCGAATCGGCGGCCGTGACGTTGACGCCGCTGAAAGCGCGCTCCTAGTGTGCCCCCAAGACGAGGCTGATTCGGGCCCGTTTCACCACGACATGCACAGGAACCTGAAGGGGGGTCCCACATGAACAAGCAGGATTTGGTCGCCGTTGTTGCGGAGGCTGCCGATCTTCCCAAGGCCAAGGCGGGCGATGTTCTCGACGCGGTTTTCGAGGCGATCGAGAAGGCATTGAAGAACAACACCGAGGTCCGCCTGGTTGGCTTCGGCACCTTCAGCACTTCCAGCCGCAAGGCTGGCAAGGGCCGCAACCCGCGCACGGGTGAGGAGATCAAGATCCCGGCCACGACGACCGTCCGCTTCAAGGCCGGCAAGGGGCTCAAGGACGCCGTGAACTGAACCTGCCGCATTCCAGCGGTTGGTGTGGAAGGGCCGGCCCGCAGGGGCTGGCCTTTTTGCCGTCCAGGGGCCTTGGCGCCTTGCCAGCTTGGCGCTACGGCATGGTCTGCGAGGGGCGCTTAGCTCAGCGGTAGAGCGCCTGTTTTACACACAGGTGGTCGGCGGTTCGATCCCGTCAGCGCCCACCATAGATTCCCCGGGAAGCCGCCCTCTGGCTGCCGCGGGGCAGCCGGCCGCAAACCAGACCGGGCGCGGCGGCATCTTCACCTGATCCGCCTGGCCGGCAGGGGCGGGTAGGGGTGTTCCTCGACGACGGCGTTGCTGGCCGCAGAACGGCACCATGCGCGAGTGGATGCGTCTCGAGGCGGAGGAGCACGCGGTGCTGCCTCAGCGAGACGCTGCAGACGCCCCCCCCGGCTGGCAGCCCTTCCCTGGTGGGTACGCTGCTGCCCCTGAACGCGTCAGACGCGCTTGCAGTGGCAGCCAGGGTCAGGCTCTACACGCCGCCCCCGGCTGGTCGATCCAGGCCGCCTGTGGGCCGCGCTGAGCTGCTGGGCGTGCCTCCGCATCGCCGCGGGCACCAATGGTCCGATTGGCGGCTGCAAGGCTCGGACTATTCTCCGCCCTCCGATCCCGCTGCTCGGCATGCCACCAGCGCGACGCGGAGATCCAGCAGCAGCGCGTTCCGCTTCTCATGGCGAGGATCAGGCTGTGCCGAGGCCGCAGCCAGCAGCGACCCTTGCCCGTCCGGCTGCGCAGGGTCGGTCGAGGTGGCCGTACGGTTGGCGGCTGGCGCCTGGCTGAGCAGGCCATGCCGGATGGCCGGCCCTGGCGTGGGGACATGATGGACGCCTCCTCGCAGCCAGCCTCGCTCTCGCCTGGTAGATCTGGCGAGGCCTCGGGCCGCGGAGGAGCATCAGTCCCTGGCCGAACCTCGCAGTATGAAATCGATCCGCTGACCGAAATCATCCACCGAGAACGGCTTCTTGATGATCTCCATCCCTTCCATCAGGAACTGGCTCTGCTCGGAAGCGTCCTTGGCGTAGCCGGTCATGAATAAGACAGGCAGGTCCGGGCGATGTTCCCGGGCAATTTCCGCGATTTGGCGGCCGTTCAGGCCTGGCAGGCCGACATCCGTGACCAGCAGGTCAATTCGTCGCCGGGATTGCAGGATGGGCACCGCCTCCTTCCCGCCCTCGGTCTCGATGGCATCGTAGCCCAGTTCCCCCAGGACCTGCAGCACGACCAGCCTTACCGAGGGATCGTCCTCGACCACCAGCACGGTCTCGCCGGTTCCAAGCACTGCCGGGCCGGCGATCGATTCGTCGCCGGTCGACAACTCGCCCTGGAAGCGAGGCAGGAAAAGACGGATCTCGGTGCCTTTGCCCGTCTCGCTGACTATCTTGATGTGACCACGGGATTGCTGAACGAAACCGTAGATCATCGACAGGCCCAGGCCGGTTCCCTGGCCCACCGGCTTGGTCGTGTAGAAGGGGTCGAAGGCCCGCGCGAGGACCTCCGGAGCCATTCCGCAACCCGTGTCCTTCACACAGATCTCGACGAAATCACCGGCAGTCGCGACGTCGGCATCGCTCAGGTCAGTGGCCGAGAGCGGGGAATTCTGCAGCGTGATCGTCAGCTGCCCGCCATCCGGCATCGCGTCACGGGCGTTGATCGCCAGGTTGAGGATGGCGCTTTCCAGCTGGCTTTCGTCGGCGACCGCGGGCCACAGCTCAGGGCCGACGTGAATCGCCAGCTGTATCCCTTCGCCAAGCGATCGGCGGAGCAGGTCCTCCACCGATTGCACCAGGGTACTCACATCGAGAGGGCGGCTATCGAGGGTCTGCCGGCGTGAGAAGGCCAGAAGGCGATGCGTCAGGGCAGCCGCGCGCTGGCCGGATTTCACGGCCGCATCGAGATAGCGGTCGACATCATGCAGGCGGCCCTGGCTGATACGCCGCCGCGCCATGTCGATGCCCCCGATGATGCCGGTCAGCATGTTGTTGAAGTCGTGGGCAAGGCCACCTGTCAGCTGGCCGACAGCTTCCATCTTCTGGCTCTGGCGGAGCTGGTCCTCGAGGAGCTTGCGCTGTGTAACGTCGCGGCCGATCCCGTAGATCGTTCCATCCTCCGCGATGCCGGTCCAGCTGACCCAGCGGTAGGACCCGTCCTTGCTGCGCAGGCGTATGTCGAAATCCGAAATCGATTCGCCGCGCCGAAGTGCCGCAAGCTGGAAGGTGAGGTTATTCAGCTCATCCGGATGCACCAGCCGATCCATCGAGGAGCCGACGAGTTCCGACCGCTCGAAGCCGAGCAACGCGGTCCAGGCGGGATTGACGGATTTCTGCAGTCCGTCCGGGCCGATGACGTTCAGCAGGTCGCGCGAAAGGTTCCACACCCTGTCGCGCTCCTGCGTCCTCAACTCCACGCGTTCCTCAAGGCTCTCCGTCAACACCCGTAGCTGTGCCTCGGAGCGCTTGATCGTCGTCACGTCATAGATGACGCCGGCGAAGATGACCCCGCCACCAACCGCGCGCCGGTACTCGCCGCGCGAGGCAAGCCAGCGCTCCTCGCCCGTGTCGGCGCGCGTGATCCGGCATTCGTGGAACGCAGTGCCGGCCGCCATCTGGCCGTCACGATTCTGGATGATCGCCTGGTCCTCGGGGTGGACGACGGAATTGATCGTGCGGACCGGCAGGCTCTGGGCCGGACGCAGGCCCAGCAGACGGCAGAATTCGCCGGACACATCCGCCGTGCCGTAGCCGCTGAGATATTCGAAAGACCCTACGCCACCGGCGGTCTGGGCAATGTACAGGCGCTCCTCGACCTTGCGCTGCTCGGTGATGTCGGTCAGCACGCCGGCGAAGCGCAGCGGCTTCTCCTCGGCATCGAGATAGGTGCGGCCGCGCGCCGAAACCCAGCGCACCTCGCCCTGGACAACCACCCGGAAGTCACGGGCAAAGACCTCGGCGCCCTGCAGCGCCCCGGCGACGGCAATGCGCATCCGCATGCGGTCGTCTTCATGGATCGGCTTGAAGAAGGCGGCGGCGGGCAGATCGGCCGGTGTAGGCTCCAGGCCATAGATCCTGGCGAAGCGCGCATCCACGATCAGGCGGTTGGTCGCGATATCCCATTCCCAGGCGCCAGCCGCGGCCGCCGAGACCTGGGCGAGCCGCAGGCGTTCCTGCGCCTCGTCCAGCTTCTGGCGGCTTCGCCGCAACTCCTGGTTCCGGCTTTCCAGGACATACTCGCTCGTGACGTCGGCCTGGCTTGCCAGGTGGAAGGCGGGCAAGCCCTCGGCATCGCGGATCGTGGTGATGCTCACGCGATTCCAGAAGCTGGCGCCGTCCCGGCGCCTGTTCAGGATGTCCGCGGTGGCCGAGCCGTTCTGCGCGATCGCGGAATGGAGGCGGGCAAGGGTGGCGGGATCCGTGTCCTCCGCGTGCAGGAAGCCGGAACTGCGGCCAACGATCTCCGCGGAGGCAAAGCCCGTCAGTGCCTCGAAGGCTGCATTGGCGAAGATGATGGTGTCGCCGGGTGCCCGTGCATCCGTCGCGGTGAGGGCTACGCCGGACTTGCCGAGGATCTCCAGCCACGGGCCCGCAATGGCCGACAGGCGCTCCAGCGCCTCTGCCCGTCCCACGTCGTTCGAAGGCCGTAACGACGGCGCTGCGGTCTGATCGCGATTAAGCATGACCGGAACCAACGCAGCACAGCCGGCGCGGTTCTGCCAAGGCTAGATCTCTTCGCCCATGACCTGCCGGATGAATTCGGAGATCAGCAGCCGCAGCGCCTGGATCGAGGGCAGGTCCATCAGCATGGAGATGTAGCCGCGGATGTCGTGGTTGTTGATGGCGAAGTTGATGTAGAGGAAAAGCACGATGCCGCCATCGGTCTCGGGCCTTCGTGATTCGAACAGCAACGACCCGTTGCTGCGCAGCACCTCGGGCAGCGACATGGTCAGGGGCTGCTTCAGCATGTTCGCCATGGTGGCGAGGCAGCTGTTGAGCACGATGTTGCCGGTTTCCGCCAAGGCCTCGTTCTCGATCGCGGCAGCCTCCTCCAGGGTGAGGGATTCGCCGGCCACGGCGCGGACCATCGCCAGGCTGTTGCTTTCGGGAAAGATCAGAAGTGCGCGGCCGGAAAAGGCGCCGTCGAAATCCTGGCGCACGGCGACCATCTGGCCGTACTCCCGCTCCCGGATCAGGGTGATGGCGCCGCTGCGGGAAACGACTTCCAGCGAGGGAACCGAGAGCAGAACCTGCTGGCCCACCATCTTGCGAAGACTGACAGCGGCGCGGCTGACGCCAATATTGACCAACTCGGTGAGGGCGTCCCGCTCCATATCCTCCAATGTGGCCGCCTGGGCCGTCATCGCGCGGCGGGCCGAAGCCGCAGCGCCGCACCGGAGATGAAGCCACGGATCCCCTCCTCCGTAACCGGCTTGGCAATGAAGCTCGCATTCGCCGCGCGGGCACGGGCGACGATCTCGTCCTGAACATTGGCTGTCGCCACCGCGAGCGGCATGGCCGGGAACCGCGCCCGCAATTCTTCCGCCAGGGCAAGTCCGTCGCGGCCCGGCATGTTGAAGTCGATGATGGCGAGGTTTACCGACTGGGCATTCACGGCCGCGACCGCTTCATCCGCATTGCTCGCCTCGATACGCACCCATTCAGGCTGCAGCGCGGCGATCGCCTTGCCGACGACGATGCGGGCCAGCTTGCTATCGTCGACGATCAGCACCGTTGTGTCCATGAAAAGTACTCCTGTAGTTCGCGGCACATGGAAACCGCGGAGCCACTATAAGTTGGATGGCTTGGCCTGTCTCTTCACCAGCAGGGCAGGAAGCAGCAGATCCCTGAGAAACGGCGATGCGGGTATGCCCTCGACGCGGGGCCCGAGGGCAAGGAGGGCCTGCACGACCGCGCCATGCAGGGATTGGCAGGCCGAAAGATCAACCAGACTGACACCGCTGGTCTGCAGCAGGGCCGTCAGGGACTCTGCATCTTCCAGGTGGCAGGAGCCTTCCAGCCGGAGCACGGCACCATCGAGCCGGACCGTCATGCGACAAGCTCCGCCAGATCCAGGATCATCAGCACGCTGCCATCCGCCAGGAGTGTCGTGCCCAGCATGCCCGGTGCATGGGCCAGCAGACCGTTCATCGGGCGCAAGGCGATATCCAGACGGTCGACGAATGCATCCACCGCGAAGGCTATTGGCTCTCCACGTACCTTCGCAATCACGACCCGTTGGGATTCCGCCAGCGCCGCCCGCCGCGTGCCGACCAGCTCCCCCAGGCCGACCAATGGCAGCACCTGGTCGCGAAGCTGAAAGGCCCATCCGGCCCTGATGGGGACGACCCGGCCCGGGGCCAGGCGCGCCGTCTCGACCACCGCGTCCAGGGGCAGGCCGTAGCGTTCTTCGCCGCAGGCGACGACCAGGATCTGGATCAGCGTCATCGCGACCGGCAGGCGGAACTGCACCTGCGTTCCCCGTCCCGCCGCGGAGGTGACGGTGACCCGGCCGCCGAGGCTCGCCGCGGCGGATCGCACCACATCCATGCCGACGCCGCGGCCCGAGAGCGTCGTGACAGCCGCCGCGGTGGACAGCCCCGGCGCGAAGATGAGGTCGATCGCCGCCACGTCGTCCAGCCGCGCGGCATCCTCCTGCGTCAGCACGCCTCGCTTCACGGCCAATGCCCGGATGGTCGCGGCATCGATGCCGGCGCCATCATCCGCGACCTCGATGACAACCTGGTCGCCCTCGACGCGGGCGGCGAGGCGGATGCTGCCAGCTTCCGCCTTGCCTGCCCGCCTGCGGGTCGAGGCTTCCTCCATGCCGTGGTCGAGCGCGTTGCGCAGGACGTGCAGCAGCGGATCGGACAGCGCGTCCACCAACGCCTTGTCGACTTCGACATCGCCCCCCTCGACCACCAGCTCGGCCTTCTTGCCGAGCGATCGTGCGATGTCGCGCACCAATCGGGGAAACCGCGCGAATAGCGGTGCAAGCGGCACCAGCCGGACCCGTCCGACCGTCGCATGCAGATCCCCGGCGAGGCGGTCGAGCCGCGCCTGCCGGAGGCGCAGGGCCTGGCCGAGCGCGTGCCCGCCAGGCAGGGATTCGGCCTGGGCGGCGAGTTCGGCCAGGCCGCCCTTCGCGATGACGAGGTCGTCGGCAAGATCCGCCAGCCGGTCGAGCCGCGCCGCATCGACGCGCAAGGTCCGCCGAGCGGGCCCGCCACCCGCCGACCCGGCCTGCGCGGCCGGGACGAGCTCGGCGAAGGCCACCTGGTCCGCAACGAGCCGGAAGCCCGCCTCGACCTCCGCCCGCCCGGCGGCCGAGACGGCCTCGATGACGAGGTTGCAGGTGAACGGATCGTAAGGCTCGGACGAATCCCATGGCACCCGCGCCGAGAGGCGGAGTGCCGTCACCTGGGGAATCGCCGCAGTGATGGCGATGGGGTCATCGCCGAAGTAGTAGCAATCCGGGCGCGGCACGTAGCGAATGGCGATGCCGGACAGCCCATCGAAATCCGGCGGAATGCGCCAGGATGGTTGCGCGGGCTGCTCCTCGGCCATTACCGGCGCGCCGCCGGCGTCGCGGATGCGGTGTGCCGCAGCCTGGCCGATGGAGCCCGCATCGGCCGGAAGCCTGCCGTCGCGCTCCAGCGCATCGAACCAGCGATCCACCTGGTCAACCATCTCGATCAGCGCGTCGATGTCGCCGGGCGTGCTGGCCTGGCCGTCGCGAAGGGCGGCGAGCCGATCCTCTGCGGCATGCAGCAGCTGGCCCATGGCCTCCAGGTCGAACAGCCCGGTCGAGCCCTTCAGCGTGTGCAGGGCGCGGAAGCAGGCCTCCATCGCGGCCGCATCGTCCCGCCGCAGGGCCAGCGCCGACAGTCCGCGAGCGGCCTCGGCGACCAGTTCGCGCCCCTCGACCAGGAATTGGGCCATCAGGTCCTGGGTCATGTGGCGGGCGGTCGCTGGAACACGGTGGCGTCCTCGAAGCGGCGAACGTCGAAGCGCTGGCTGATGCGGCTCATGGATTCGGTGTGGCCGAGGCAGAGGAAGCCAGCGGGCGCCAGCCGGTCGAAGAGGTTCCCCGCCGCGAGCAGCCGCGACTCCTCATCGAAGTAGATGAGCACGTTGCGACAGAAGATCACGTCGAAGACGCCATGCACCGCCATGCTCGCCGCATCGATCAGGTTGGCCGGGCTGAAGCTAACCGATTCCCGGAGGTCCTGGATGATCCGCCGCTGGTGCCGCCTGGCCGGCTCGAAATAGGCATCGCGCAGCCCCGGCGGAAGCCGCGACAGGGCGCGCTCCCCATACAGGCCCTCCCGCGCCGCCTCCAGCACGCGCGTGTCGATGTCCGATCCGATGATCTCGACATGGTAGGCATCCACCAGCCGCCAGTTCTCCAGCAGCCAGATGGCGATGGAATAGGCCTCCTCCCCTGTGGAGCAGGGAACCGACCAGATCCGGATCTTGTCGCCAGGCTGCCGGGTGGTGATCAGCTCCGGCAGCAGCGACCGGCTCAGGCAGGCCAGCTGGTGTTCCTCGCGGTAGAAATAGGTTTCGTTGATGGTGAAGGCGTTGACCAGCGTCTCGCGCTCCGCGGCATCGGTGCGCAGGCGGCCGAAATAGGTGGCGAAATCGCTGATCCCCGTTGCGGCGTAGCGGTCGGCCAGCCGTCGCTCAATGTAGTAGCGCTTGGTCTCGCCGAACAGCATGCCGGTCTGGCGGTACAGGAAAGCGCTGAGGCGCTGCAGTTCCGCGGCGGACAGGGACGCGCTGCCGGGGTCGCTCATGGGGTTGCGACCAGCCCGGCCAGCCGCGCCGCGATCGCCTCCAGCGGCGCGATGATGCCGGCCCCGCCCGCCTTGACCAGCGCGCCGGGCATGCCCCAGACGATTGCCGTTTCCTCGGCTTCGGCGATGGTGCGCCCGCCGGCCTGCAGCAGGGCGGCCATGGATGCCGCGCCGTCATTGCCCATGCCGGTCATCAGGATGCCGATGAGGCGCTGCGGTGGCAGCTGTGACATGGCGCTGCTGACCAGGCGATCCACGCTGGGATGCCAGCGAAGGGCGGGATTCGCCGGCGTCGGCAGCACGATGGCGCCGGCGGTGCGCTGGCTGACGATCATGTCCGCATCGCCGCGGGCGATGTGGACGTAGCCGGCCTCAATCGGCATCGGCCGCGTAACCTCCTTCACCTGCAGCGCGCACAGGCCATCGAGGCGCCGGGCGAGCGAGTCCGTGAAGGCGGCCGGCATGTGCTGGGCGACCAGGATCGGCCAGGGAAAGCTGGCCGGCAGCTGCGACAGCACCGCCTCCAGCGCCGGTGGCCCGCCGGTGGAGGTGCCGATGATCACCAGGCCCGGAAGCGCCTCCGCCGGTCCGCCGCTGGCGATGGCCGCGGCGGCGGGCGGTGCGGGTGGCTGCGGCGGCGCGGGCCCTCGCGCCCGCAGGCGCTCCGCCAGCCTGTGCGAAGGGCGGATGCGGACCTGGCTGGCGGCGCGCACCTTCTCGATGAGGATTGGTGCGAAGCCATCGATGGCGAGGGAGACGACGCCGCCCGGCTTCGGCACGAAATCCACCGCGCCCAGGTCCAGCGCCTCCAGCGTCGCCGCGGCGCCTTGCGTGGTCATGGAGGACACCATGACCACCGGGCAGGGCCGCTCGACCATGATCCGGTCGAGGCAGCGCAGGCCCCCCATGCCGGGCATCTGCACATCCAGCGTGATCACCTCCGGCCGGAAGGCATGCAGCTGGACCAGCGCTTCCGCGCCGTCGCGCGCGAAAGCCACCGAGAAGCCGCCATCCTGCTCGAATGCCGCACCCAGCACCCGGCGCATCAGAGCAGAATCGTCGACGATCAGGATCTTGATCACGGGGGGGAGGGGTTGGCCGTCAGGTCCCGCAGCAGGTCCGCCTCCGCCAGGCTCAGCAGGGCGGCCGGATCGATCAGCAGGATCACCCGGCCATCGCGCTCGAGGGCGCGGTCGAACTGGCCGGCACCCGCCTCCGACAGGTCCGGCGACGGGAGGATCTCGCCAGGCTCGACTTGCAGGATCTCCGTGACCGCATCCACCGCGAAGCCGGCCTGAAGCTTGCCGAGGGTGAGGACGACGATCCGCCCGCGCGTCTCGCCTTCGCCCGGCACCGCGAAGCGGCGGCGCTGGTCGATCACCGGAATCACCCGGCCGCGAAGGTTCAGCACCCCCTGCACATAGGCTGGCGCCCGCGGCAGGCGTGTCAGCGTGCCGGGCAGGCGCACCACCTCGTCCACGGCGCCGATCGGCAGCCCGTAGCTCTCGTTGCCGAGGCGGATCACCAGGAAGCGTTCGCGCCCCTCGGCCCGGGCCCCGGTGGAAGCCGCGGTCGCCATGCTCTCGTCCTCCTGCTGGTCTGCCGCCACCAGATGCCGCGCGACCCGGTCATCGGCGAGGAGGCAGGCGGGCGAAAGGATCGCCACCAGGCCGCGCCCATCTGGCTGGCGCAGCACATGGCCGATGCGGGCCTCGCCGCCGCCCTTGTTGAACAGGCTCGGTGCCGGGCCCACCCGGTCCGGCGCGACGCGCAGGATGGCGCTGATGCGGTCCACGACCAGGGCCATACGCTGCCCGGCCACATGCGTCACCACGATCTGCTCGGAGCCCAGGCGAGGGCGATCCGGCAGGCCGAGCAGCAGCCGCAGCGACAGGGCAGGGAGTACCGCCTCGCGCAGGATGAAGACGCCCAGCAGCACCTGATCGGTCTGCGGCAGCGTGGCGATCGCCGCAGGCAGGGCGAGGACCTCCGCGACGCTTTCAAGCGGTAGCGCGTAATCCTGCCCCGCCAGGGTGAAGGCGAGGAAGGATTGTTCCTGCCGGACCGCTGCCGAGGTGCCGGCCACCGCCTCCGGGCGCTGCGGCGCCTGCCGCGCTGCACCGCGAAACGCCGTCGCGAACCGCGCCTCCAGCATTGCCGACAGGTCGAGCGAGGTGCCGCCATCCGCCTGTTCCAGCAGCAGCCGGCCGGCCTCGGGAAGTGGTCCGGCGTGCTCGACCGCCTGCAGCGCCTCGACCGCCTCGACCGCCAGGCCGAGCGGCGGGTCGTGGCGCAGCACCACGATACGCTCCACCGCTCCCGCAGGCTGGGCCGCGTCGAGCATCTGGCGCAGCGACAGGACGGGAAGAACGGTGCCGCGCAGATGGATGACGCCGAGCAGCCCCGGCGGTCCGTTCGGCACGCGGGTCATCTGCCGCGCGCCGATTACCTCGGCAACGCCGCTGGCCGCCATGGCCAGGCGCGCCCCGCCCGCCCGCACCGTAAGCCGGTGGCCCATTTGCCCGGGCACGGCCTCAGCGATCCGGCGCCTGCTGAAGCTCATTCGCCAGCAGGGCGATCTCCTCGATCGCGACGGCGAGATCCTCGGCGGTCTGCGACTGCTGGCGCGCCGCCGCGGCGGCCTGGGTCGCGGCGCCACTCGCCTGTTCCGCCGCCGCGGCGATCTGGCCGATGCCTGACAGCACCTCCGTGCTCGCCGCCACGATGGTCTGGCTTGTCGTGGCGAGATGCTCGGCACCCGCCTGCAGGATGCCGCTGTCATTGGCGACCAGGCTCAGCCGCTCCTCCAGGGTCTGGTTCCTCTGGATCTCCGCTTCGGACATCAGCGTGATCTGGTCCACCTCGCGCCGGACCCGGGCGATGCGCGCGACGATCTCGACCAGAAGGTCCTTCACCGATTCCGCGTTCTGCGCCGCGTCGCGGGCGAGGGTGCGGACATCGCCGGAGACCACCGCGAAGCCACGACCGGCCTCGCCAGCCCGGGCCGCCTCGACGCCACCACTCGTCGCGAGCATCGTCGTCTGCACCGCGATGAGGCCCAGGCCGTCCACCACGCGGCCCACCGCCGTCGCCTGAGCTTCCAGCCCCTCGATCAGATTCTGGACATCCTTGCTGCCGGCCACGGCCGTGGCGACGCCCTGGGTGAGACCGGCAACGGCAACGCGGCCCTCCGCAAGCTGCTCCTGGATCGTCGCCACCCGGCCCACCCTGGCGCGCGCGCCGGCCTCGAAGCTGCGGGCCGTGGTCTCGATCTGCCTTATGGCCGTGCCGGCCTGCTGGGTCGCAGCGGCCTGGATCTGGGCGCCGCGGCTGATCTGCTCGATGGCGACGAGGATCTCGCCCGCCGAGCCCGACAGTTCCTGCACGGTCGCCGACAATTCCTCGGCGGCAGCAGCCGAGCCCTGGGCCGCCTCGGCGCTGCCACCGCCCCTGACCAGCCCCTCGGCCATCTCGGCCAGCGCCGCGGCCGCCGCCTGGCTCTGTTCGAGCACCGTGGCCTGCTGCTCGACCGCAGCCTGGGCTTCCGCCGTGGCCGCGGCCTGCTCCTCCGCGGCGCTTGAGATGATCTCGGCGCCCTTGCGCGCCTCATTCATCGCGGAGACCGCCTCGACCGCCGCCGTCAGGATGTGCTGGCTGTCCTCGCCCAGCGCGGCCATCTCGCTCCGGAGCGTGCCGAGGATGGCGCCGAAGCGTGCCGCCGTGCGGGCCTCCCCCTCGGCGGTCGCGGCGGCGTCGCGCAGACGAGCTGCCACATCGCGCACCGAGGCAGCGATGGCCTCGGCCAGATTGTTGATATCGAGGGACCGCAACTCCGCGGCCTGGGCCAGCGCGCGGATCTCGTCAGCGATCACGGCGAAGCCGCGACCCTCATCGCCCGCGCGCGCGGCCTCGATCGCGGCGTTCAGCGCCAGCAGGTTGGTCTGGTCGGCGATGTCGGCCACGCTCCGGGTGATCTCGCCGATCCGCCCGGCATGCGCTTCCAGGGCGCTCACCACCTCGACCACCGCCAATTGCCGTTGCGCATTCGCGCCGACCGCGCGGATGGAGGCATCGATGGCCGCGCTGGACTGGCTCAGCAACGCCTGCAGCGCGTCCGTGCGCTGCCGGGACGTATCCGCCAATTCGCGTGCCCGGTCGAAGGCGGCGGCCATGCCGACGACGGCGGCGAGTGATTCATGCGCCGCGCCGGCGGCCTCCTCGGCGCCCGACGCGATCATGGTGAGCGACCCGCGGAGTTCCTCCACCGCGCTGGCGGCTTCGGTGATGCCGCCGGCCAGTTCGAGGCTGGCCGCCACCATGCGGTCACCGGCGGTGTCCTCGCCGGAGCCGGCCAGGCGCCGGGCCGAGGGCGATGACTTCAAGGGGGAGCGCACGACGTCCTTCGCCGGGGCGCCTGGCGTCCTGGAGCGGCCAGTCAGGGTCGTCGTCTTAACCAGCGCCATTTCATGATCCAGAACGCGACGAGGTTGCTGATTGGGGTCGTCCGGCCTTCGATTTCAGAAGGCGAGGATCAGGCCCCAACTAAGCATACCTGTGCAGGCAAGCCCATGATCTCGCGGCGAAGCCGGAGCCGCTCACGCGGATGGCATGATGCCTGGCTCCGACGAGCATCGCTGCCAGGCGGCCCGGAGCCGCCTCGGCAAGGCGCGGCACATGAGCCGGGGCATGGCACGCGGGGCCGCATTCGAGATCTGGTGGCGCGAGATGTGCGGCAGGCTGTTGACGAGAGCCGTTGCGCCGACGACGCTGAGTCCGATGCAGCACGCGCCAGAAGCCGATGTCCTCGTCATAGGTGGCGGCCCCGCCGGGTCCACCGCCGCCACGCGCCTTGCCATGGCAGGCCGCTCCGTGCTGCTGCTGGAGAAGGAGGCGCATCCGCGCTTTCACATCGGCGAGAGCCTGCTGCCGCGCAACCTCGATGTGCTGGAGCGCCTCGGCGTGCTGGAGGAGGTGCGTCGGATCGGCGTGCACAAGCCCGGCGCGGAATTCGTCTCCGACCGCACCGGCCGCAGCGCGGCATTTCCCTTCGCCCAGGCGCTGAACAAGGCGCGGACCCATGCCTGGCAGGTCAAGCGCGCTGATTTCGATGCGCTGCTCTTCGCCAATGCGCGCAGGCATGGCGCAACGGCGCTGGAGAACACCCGGGTCACCGATATCGCCCTCGCCGCGCCGGGTGAGCGCGCCACCGTCACGGCCAGAAGCGGGGATGGCGCCAGCCTGCAGTTCCGTCCGCGCTACGTGCTCGATGCCTCCGGCCGGGATACCTTCCTCGCTGGACGGATGCGGGTGAAGGAAACCAACAAGTACAACAACACCGCGGCCGCCTATGCGCATTTCCGCGGCGTGCTGCGGCGGGAGGGGGAGCTGGATGGCTATATCAGCATCCACCTGGCGGAGGATGGCTGGTTCTGGCTGATCCCGCTGCAGGACGGGCTGATGAGCATCGGCTTCGTCGGCAACCAGGATGCCTGGAAGGGCCGCAAGGGCACCGCCGCCGAGCTGTTCGCCGCCCGCATCGCCAGCAGCCCGACGGTCGCGGCCCGCGTGCAGGGCGCCGAGATGGTGTCCGAGGTCTATTCCACCGGCAACTACAGCTACCGCGCGCGCCAGGGGCATGGCGAGGGCTTCCTGATGATCGGCGATGCCTTCGGCTTCGTCGACCCGATGTTCTCCACCGGCGTGCTGATGGCGATGACGGCGGGCGAGCTGGGTGCGGAGGCCGCGGATGCCTGGCTGGATGACCCGGTGCGCGGCCAGAAGCTGGCGGCGCGCACCAATCGTGAGCTGGCCCGTGCGATGGACCGCATCGGCTGGCTGATCTACCGGATCAACGACCCGGTGATGCGATCGCTGTTCATGGCGCCCCGCAACACGCTGTGGATGCGTGACGGCATCATCAACATGCTCGCCGGCAATCTGCGCGGCGATCCGCGGGCGGTGCTGCCGATCCTGTCCTTCAAGGCCGTCTTCCACGTGCTGTCGGCGCTGCACCGCCACGGGCTCGGCCCGGCGATGCCGGAGAAGCGACCGGAGGCAGCCCCCGTCGCCATGGCCGCGGAGTGACGCGTCGCGCGCCGACGCAGTAGTGTGGCGCAGGACCACGGAGGCTCCCGCACGATGCGCCCGATTCTGTTGACCTCGCTCTGCCTGCTGACCCTGGCCGCCTGCGAAAGCAGCCGGCCTGCCGCCCGCACCGGGGAAGCGCTGGATCGCGCCGGGACCCGGACCGGCGAGGCGGTGGGGCGCGCGGTGCAGGATACCGGGGCTGCGGTCGGTCGCGCCGGCGACTGGGTGCGCAACCGGACCCAGTAGGCGTCAGCCCAGGCCGCCGCTCACGGCGATGGTCTGCCCGCTGATATAGCCGGCACGCCCGGAGGCGAGGAACCCGACCAGCTCCGCCACATCCTCCGGCCGCCCAGCCTTCTTCGCCGGCACCAGTTCGGCGATGCGGGCCGGGGACAGGGCGCTGGCGACGGCCGGGCTTTCGATGATGCCGGGCGCCACCGTATTCGCCGTGACTCCGCGCGACGCATATTCCAGCGACACCGACTTCACCGCGCCGATCAACCCCGCCTTCGCCGCCGCGTAGTTCGACTGGCCGCGGTTGCCGAGCAGGCCGGAGATCGAGGAGATCGCGATGACGCGGCCCCAGCGCGTGGCGATCATCGGCAGGATCAGCGGGCGCAGCGCGGCGAAGAAGCCGTTCAGCGAGACATCCACCACGCTCCGCCACTGATGCTCCGACATGCCGGCCAGCGGCACGTCGTCATGCGTGCCGGCATTGTGGACCATGATCTGCACCGGGCCGCCGACCAGCAGCGCCTCCAGGCAGGCGGCGGTGGCCGGCATGTCCGTCAGGTCGCAGGCGAAGGCGCAGGCCTGGCCGCCGCCGGCCTCGATCTCGGCGGCCAGCGCCTGCGCGCGCTCCAGCCCTGCATGGGCGTGGATCAGCACCTCGTGCCCATCGGCGGCGAGGCGGCGGCAGATGGCGCTGCCGATCGGGCTGGCACCGCCGGTCACCAGGGCGCGACGCGGTGTCATGCGGCGGCCGACAGGATGATGGCGGCCCGGCCGTGCAGCAGCGCCGCCCCGTCATGGGAAATGGCGAAGCGGTAGATGAAGCCGCCGGATTCGGCGACCAGCGCCGTCGCCTCGATGTGCAGCGGGCCCGGCAGGTGGTCGAGCCGCGTGACCTCCAGCGCCACCTCGCGCAGGCTGCTGACGAAGCCGACCGGCTGCGCCGCGCCGGCGGTCAGCGCGCCATGCAGCGCCATCGCCTGCAGTGCGAACTCCAGGCCGCAGATGGCCGGCAGCAGCCCATCCCGCCGCAGCGGGTTCGCCACGTCCCGATGACGATCCGTCTCGCACTGGATGGAGGTGGCGTCCCAGCCCAGGGCGCGGTCGAGCAGGCACATGGCGCCCTGGTGCGGCACCAGCCGCGCGATGGTGGCGTGGTCCGGCATCAGCATGGCGTCACGCGCAATTCCAGATGGGCGTCGGGCAGCAGCGGCAGGTGGATCTGCGCCGCCCGGCGCGCGGCCAGCGCGCGCAGCAGGGGCAGGGCGCGGGCGGCGGGATTGGCGGGGGCGAGGGCATCCAGCGCATCGGCGGGTACCGGATCAGGCGCCGCTTCGGCGACGTAGCGCAGTTCCAGCAGGGCCTCCGATGCCTCGGCCGTCGGGCGCAGCAGGCAGGCGCAGGCGAAGGGCAGGGCGGTGGTCCGCAACCCGGACAGCGGCGCGGCCATCGGCGTGTCGTAGGCCACCAGCAGCACCGGCCGCCCGCGTGTCGCCACCGCACCCATCGCCGCCAGCAGCCCGGCCGCGAAGGCCCCGTCATGCCCGCCCAGGCTGACGGAGGGCATCGTGGAGCCCACGGCGATATGCCAGTAGCCCGCCGCCGCATTGTGCACCGAGTTGTGGAACAGCGTCGGCGAGACCACCCCCTCCGGCTCGTGCAGCGCATCCAGGATCCCGCCGATCACGGCGCCATCGCCGTTGCCGCTGGCGAAGACGGTTTCGAAGACGGCGCGATCCGGCTCGGCCTCGGTCGCCTCGGAGGCTGCGGCGAGGGCGAAGCGCACCGTGGCGCTGGCGCGGCGGCGGTCGCCGGGGGCCAGGATGGCGGGTGCCGGCGGCAGCGCCTCGGCCATGGCCCAGGGTGCGCTGCCGGCCAGGATCGGCCGGCTCGCCGCCCAGCCGGCCAGGCCGGGGCCGAAGACGGAGACGGCGCCAAGGAAAGCCTTCATCCGCGGCCGATCACCAGGCTGCAATTGCTGCCGCCGAAGCCGAAGGAATTGCTCATCACCCGCCGCAGCGTGGTGTGGCGGTTGGCGGTGGCGACATCGCTGCGGAATTCCGGGTCCGCGGCTTCGATGCCGAGGCAGCCCGGCACCAGGCCATCCTCCAGGCAGATCGCGGCGAGCAGCGCCTCGATGGCGCCGGAGGCACCGAGCGCGTGGCCGGTCCAGCCCTTGGTGGAACTGCACGCCACGCCATCGCCGAAAACATGGTGCATCGCACGGTCCTCCATGGCGTCGTTGGCCCGCGTGCCGGTGCCGTGCAGATTGACGTAGTCGACCTCGCTTGCCGCCAGCCCGGCGGCGGCCAGTGCCGCGCGCATGGCGCCGACCGCGCCGAGACCCTCCGGGTGCGGGGACGACATGTGGTGCCCGTCGCTGCTCGCGCCGGCGCCCAGCAGCAGCGGTCCTGGCGCCGCATCCGGCCGTTCCAGCAGCACCAGCCCCGCCGCCTCGCCAATGCTGATGCCGTCGCGATCCCCGGCGCAGGGGCGGCAGGGGCCGGCGCTGAGCAGTTCGAGCGAGGCGAAGCCATGCAGGGTCAGGCGGCACAGGCTGTCCACCCCGCCGGCCACCGCCGCATCCACCACCCCGGCCGCGATCAGTGTGGCCGCCTCCATCATCGACCGGGCGCCGGAGGTGCAGGCGGTGGAGACCGCGAGGGCCGGGCCGCGCAGGCCGAGGCGCGCGCGGATATAGTTCGGCAGCGCCTGCAGATCATGCGTGCGCGCATAGTCGAAGCCGGAAGGCAGGTTCCGCGTGCCGGAGGGGCGGGCGGCATAGGCCTGCTCGGTGCATTCGATTCCGGCGGTGCTGGTGCCGACCACCACGGCGATCCGCTCCGCGCCATGCCGCCGCACCGCGGCCGCGACCGCCTCGGCGAACCCGTCGCTGCGCAGCGCCAGCTCGGCCAGGCGGTTGTTGCGGCAATCATAGGCGGCGAGTTCCGGTGGCGGCGCAGCCTCCGCCAGACCCGCCACCGCGCCGGTCCAGATCCCGGCCGGCGCGCCGGGGAAGGTGTTCGGCGCCAGGCCGCCGCGCCGCGCATGCAGCGCCGCGCGCATCGGGGCGATACCGGCGCCGAGCGCCGAGACGGCGGTGCCGGCGCTGATCCGCAGGGGCCACATCATGTGCGGGAGATCGGCCGCGCCAGGGCCAGCGCCAGCACGAAGGCGGCGGCGACGCCGGCCGCGACGGTCAGGCCGATGCCGTGCAGGACCGGCGTGGCGCACAGCGACAGCAGGCCGAAGGTCAGCAGGGTGGATACGGCGCAGTTCAAGACGGCCCCCGCGGCATCGTCGCCGGAGTTGGAAACATGGGTGGCGAGGAACAGGGCATAGTCGATGGCGAGACCTGCGAGCAACAGCAGGGCGGCCAGGTGGAACAGGCTGATCGCTTCGCCCGCCAGGGTCAGCACCGCCAGCGCCACCAGCACCGCGCCGATGATCGGCGCCGCCACCGGAATGGCGCGGCGGGCGCTGCCGAGGCCGAGCGCGAGCAGCCCGGCCACCAGCACCCCGCCGGCCAGCGCCCAGCCCAGTGTCGCGCGGCCATAGCCGGCCAGCAGGCGCTCCATCTCCAGCTTCACGTCGAGGAACAGCACCCCCGGCAGGTCCAGCGCTGCGGCGGCGGCTTCGAGCGCCAGGGGATCGGCGACGCCGGTGGCCGGCGCGAGGCCCCAGATGGCGTCGCCATGCCGGGTCACCAGCGGGTCGAGCCGCGCGGCGATGGTCGGTGCGCCGGCGGCGAGCGCGGCGGCGTCCAGCAGCGGCAAGGCGCGGCTGGCCTCGACGGCTTCGGTGAAGCGGCGGAAGGCGGTGTCGCGGAAGGGCAGGCCGGTGCCCGCCGCCCGCAGGGCCGCCTCCAGCGTGGCGGTCTCCGGCAGGGCGGCCTGGCGGGCGCGCTGCGTGGCCGGGCTGGGCAGGTAGCGGCTGGGCAGGTCGAGCCCCCGCAGTAGGCCGCGCGCCACCAGCGGCTGCACGGCGACGGCCAGCGCCTCGGACAGGCGCAGCATCTCGGCCTCGGAGGCGGCGGGGCCAATGACGAAAAGGCTGCGCACATCCGGGGCGCCGAGCTGACGGCGCAACTCGCCATCCAGCGCCTGCTGCGCCGCGGGCACCGGGCTGAGCGCTGCGAGGTCACGCTGCGCCGATGGGCCGCCGGTGGCCAGCAGAACCAGGGTGGCCAGCGCCAGCACCGCCAGTGCCACCAGGCGTCGGCCACGCAGCGCGGCCAATGCCGCCTGCACCGTGGCGGGCAAAGGCCGCGCCGCAATCCGCGCATTCGCCGGCACCAGCCGCGGCAGCAGCCAGCGCGTGGTGGCCGCCGCCGCCAGCAGGCCGACGCCGCCGAACACCGCGGTCTGCACCAGCCCCGGCAGGCCGGAGCCCAGCATGGCCAGCAGCCCCGCCGCCGCGGAGCCCGCCGCCAGCCGCAGCGTCGGCCAGATCCGCGCGGCCGCCGCGCCCAGCGATTCCTCGCCCCGGCGCAGCGTCAGCAGCAGCAGCGGATAATCCACCGCGACGCCGAGCATGGTCACGCCGAAGCCGAGCGCGATGGCGTGCACCTGGCCGTAAAGCGCGATCGTCGCCGCATAGCCCGCCACCAGTGCCGCCAGCAGCGGGACCGCGACCAGCGCCAGGAGCAGGCCGGAGCGGAAGCGCCAGAACAGGAAGGCCGCGAGCAGCAGCGTGGCGGCGAGGCTCACCTGCGTCACGTCGCGCTCGATGCCCGCGGCGGCCTCGGCCGCGAAGACGCCGGGGCCGCTGAGCAGCAGGCGGGCACCGGGCGGCGGGTTGGCGGCGGCGAAGGCGGTGCGGAAGGCGGCCATCGCCGCGCGCTGCGCCGGGGCATCCAGCCCGGCGCCGTGGCCGCGGGCCACCAGCAGCGCGCGCAGCGGATCGCCTGGCCCCGACTGGGGCGCGAACCAGGCGCCATCCACCGTGGCGACGCGGGTCTCGCCAAGCCAGGTCGCGGCAAGACCCAGGAAGGTGCCGGTCGGGTCGGCGAAGCCGTAGCGCGCCAGCAGCGGCGCGGCGGCGGAGCGCAGCCCGTCGAGCAGCGCCTCCAGCTTCGGGCGCAGGCCGCCGGCGCTGAAATCGGCCTCGGCCAGCAGGTAGCGATGGCGGAACAGGAAGTCCTGCTCGGCCTCCCCCAACGCGACGGAGCCATCGCCGACGAAGGCGAACTTGCCCGAGCCGCGCAGCCCCGCCGCCGTCTCGCGCGAGATACGGGCCAGTTCCGCGCGCGGCGCACCCTCGATGGCGGCCAGCAGCAGGGTGGTGGCGGCGCCGGATTGCAGTTCGCGGAACAGGAAGCGCGTCGCCGGGGTCTCGCCCGGCGGCAGGAACTCCGCGAGGTCGGCGCGCGGCGGCGCCAGCCAGGCCAAGGCGCCACCCATCCCGGCCAGCAGCAGCAGCACCGCCAGGATACGGGTCACGATGCGGGCATGATCCGCATGCGGGTGACGCCGCCGCCGCCCTCGGTGTCCACGCCGCGCAATTCGGATCCCTGGCCCGTGATGGTGATGCGCTGCACCGCGGTGCGCAGCCGCAGCGAGGCGGGCGTCAGCACCAGGGTCCATTCGGCCGGCGTGCCGCTGAAGGACACCTCGTAGTGCTGGCGCAGGGCGGGCAGGTCGCCGGCGAGCGTGGCGCGGATGGCTTCCACCAGCGCCGCCATCTCGGGCTGCTCGCCGAGTGCGAATTCGCGCTGCACGGCGCGGTCCCGGCGCTCATAATGCAGCCGGCCGCCCTGCACCGCGAGGAACTCGTCGATCGGCCAGGTGGTGTGCTTCTCGAGCCGGTCCGGCGCGACCCACAGCAGCGTGCCCTCATTCGGCAGGCCGATGTCGAGTTCCGGGATCACCTTGTCCTCGGTGAAGCGGGATCGCCTTTGCTTCACTGCGGCCAAGCTGCGCATCACCTGCTGCAGCGGATCCTGCCCGAGGGCCGGCCCGGCCAGCGGCAGCAACAGCAGCGCGCGGCGGAGCGGCCTCATGGCGCCTGCCAGAACGGGTAGAAATTGAACCAGTTGGTGGGATGCGCCCGGCACATCGCCTCCAACTCGCGTGCATAGGCCTCGACGGAGGCCGCGACGGCGGCCTCGCGCCCGGCGCGGCCCGCCGGTGCGACGCGCTCTGCGAACTCCCGGAAGATGATCTCGTAGCGGCGCGTGCCGGTGCGGATGCCGAAGGCGAGCAGCACGGGCACACCGAGCACCGCGGCCAGCAGATGCGGCCCGGTCGGCAGCGGCGCAGGGTGGCCGAGGAAGTCGGCGAGATGCAGGCGCTGGCCGGCCGGCGCGCGATCCGCCAGCAGGCCGACCAGACCGCCGCGCTCCAGCACTTCCCGCACCCGCAGCATCGAATCAGGGCTGCCGAGGGGGATGATGGCCGCGGCGCGGCCGGCGCCGCCCAGCGTGTCGAACACCGCCTTCACCCGCGTCGCATTCGCCTCATGCATCAGGATCGAGACTTCCACCGGGCAGCCGGCATCGGCGATGGCGCGCAGCGCCTCGAAGCTGCCGAGATGGGCGCCGAACAGCAGGCAACCCTGGCCCGCCTCGACCCGGGCGCGCAGGGCATCGAGCCCCTGCACGGTGATGCTGAAGTCGCCGGTGCGGCCGGAGGCGAGCCAGACGCGGTCGAGGATGGTCGCGGCGAAGGTGAAGTACAGCGTCCACAGATCGGCGAGGCGCGCGGGCCGGCCGAGCGCGCGGTCCAGATACTGCCGCGCCGAAGCCCGTTGCCGCGGCGAGAAGGCCAGGAAATAGGCGGTGATCGGATAGAGCAGGACATGGCCGGCGCGCCAGCCCAGGGTGCGGGTGATGCCGATCATCACGCGCAGCCAGAAATTGTTGCCGCGCTCCGGCGCGCGCACCCATTCCGACTGCGGGTTCAGGGCGGCGTCGGCCATCCCAGCTCCCCCAGCAGGACCGTGGTGTCGCCGCGGCGGCAGGTGAAGGCGAGGCGATCGGCGCCGCGCGGGTCGAGCGTGATCTCGACCTCCTCGCCCGGCAAAACCGGTGCCGGGAACTTGGCGCGCAGAAGGCGCGTCGGCGGGTGCTCCCGGAACTTCGCCGCGGCCTGCAGCACAGCGTCCAGCAGCAGCACCCCGGGCACGATGGGGCGGCCGGGGAAGTGGCCGGGCAGGGCGGGATGGTCGGGCAGGATGCGGAAGATCATGGCTCCTCCCGCACCATCTGGCGCAGCGCCTGGTGCGGCAGCTTGCCCAGGTGGTCGCGCGGCAGGGCGGCAACCATCTCGAGCCGGCGCGGCAGGAAGGCCGGCTCGAGCCGGTCGCGCAATGCGCCGAGTATCTCCGCCGCGGTTCGTCCGGGCGCCACCACGATGGCCGCCAGGCGCGCCGCGGGATTGCGCTCCAGGTCGCGCGGCGCGAGGAAGACGCCATCCACCACGCCCGGCACGGCGGCCAGCACGCGGTTGAGCTCCGCCAGCGAGGCGCGCTTGCCGCCGAGCTTCACCAGATCGGCGATGCGGCCGAGCAGCCGGAACCGCCCATTGCCCACGGCTTCGAGCGCATCGGACAGAGGTACCGGGCCAAGGCCGGGGATCTCGGCCAGGCTGGGCGTGTCGGCAAACCCGGGGCGGAGGATGATGCCGTCATAGGGCAACCAGTCTTCCTCATGGGCACTGCGGCGGCTCGCCATGGATCCGGCTTCGGTGGCGCCGTAGATTTCCAGCATCGGCGCGTGCCACTCGCGCTCCACCGCCTCCGCCATTTCGCGCGACAGCGGGGCGGTGGCGGAGATGACGGCGGCCAGGTCGGGCGGCCGGCGGGTCTCCGCCAGCAGCACGCGCAGATGCAGCGGCGTGGTGATCAGGATGCGGCGCGGCGGCACGGCATCCAGCGCATCCAGCACGTCGCAGGGAAAGAAGCTGGCGCCGGCATGGATGGCGAGCCGGGCGTGCAGCGGCAGCATCAGCGTCGTCTCGAAGCCGTACATGTGCTGCGGCGGCACGGTGGCGACCAGGCTGCTGGGCGGGCCGTCCTGCGCGCGCAACCCGAAGCGCGCGGCCGCGGCGGCGGCGCCCAGCACCAGCGCGCCCCAGGGCTTCAGGTGCGCCGTGGGCGCGCCGGTGGAGCCGGATGTGAAGGCGATGGCGGCGATCCGGTCCGCGGGAATGGCGGGCGCGACGACCGTACGGTGCACGGGCGCCAGATCGACCTCGAACACCGGCAGCGAAGCCCCGGAGCGGTGTGCGTCAGGCTGCTGTGCATCGGTCAGGATATAGGTGCCCGCTGCTGGAGCCTCGCCGGCGGCGCCCGTCCTGCCGAGCAGCGTCGGGTGGCCGCGCCACAGCGCCGCGGCGAAGGCAACCAGCGCGGCGTAGCGATCGGTGCAGGTGTTCACTGCCTGGCCCTGGTCCGGCAGGCGCTCGGCCAGCGCGGCGGCCTGTGCCAGGAAGCCGCCCACGGTGATCGCGGCGCCATCCCGGTGGCAGATCACCTCCGCCGGATCACGCGCTGTCAGCAGGTCAGGCGGCATGATGGGCCAGGATGGCGCGGAAGGTGCGCCAGGGATTGGCGCGGCCCAGCTCCGGCAGGCGATGGGTCCGAACCGCATGCTCGCCGAGGAACAGCGCCAGGCAAGCCACGGTCTGCAGCAGGGACAGGTCCGCCGTCGTCCACCAGCCGAACACCGCCAGCGCGTGCAGCAGGGCGAAGCCGGTCAGGAGCCAGCACCAGAACGCGGTCAGTGCTCTTGTGTAGGCTTCGCCATGGCTGGGCAGCCCTGCCTCGTCGCAGCGGGCGTAGCGGGTGATCAGGGGAACCTGGCCCGGCCGCAGCGTCAATCCGAAGCGCAGCGCCACCGCAAGGTTCACCAGCACCGCCACCAGGGCAGGCCCGTGCTGGCCGGCAAACGACAAGGCAACGCCGGCCAGCAGGATTTCCGCCGATACGGCCAGCAGCCACAGCGTGGACCCGACCAGCAGCCTTCGTGCCGGCAATCGCGGCGCGCGTGCCGGCATCACGCTCAGCGGGTCCGGTGCCCGGCGATATGCGCGGCCAGGCTGCGCAGCGAGGCGAAGATCCGATGGTTGCGCTCATCGTCCGAGCGCAGCTGCACGCCGTAGGCTTTCGACACCGCCAGGGCGAGTTCCAGCGCATCGATGGAATCGAGGCCGAGGCCGGCGCCGAACAGCGGCGCCTCCGGCGCGATGTCGTCCGCTGCGACCTCAAGCGACAGGGCGGCCACGATCAGCCGTGCCAGGTCGGCTTCCAGCACCAGGTCGGGCTCTGCTGCCACCGTCGTGCCCATCATGCTCATCAACAGCTCCAGCCCATGAACGCGTCGAACCCAAATTATAGATCAGCCATCCGCACGATCAGGAACACAAATTCGGAATTAATGCCGCAGGATGAGATAGCAGGGCCGCCACGAAGCCGGCAACAGGTGGCTAGTCATAGGGTTCTGCGCCAGACGCAACTGTCGTCTCGCTGCGGTACAGCGAAACCGATATCCCACCGACCAGAGTCACGTTCCATTCCGACCGGAAGAGCGGACTTTCCGCATTTGCGGCACCAGAAAAATTCTCCACGCGCCCCCCGGTGGTGAGGGAAATCCGGTCGGTCAGCGGCAGCCGGTAGGAGAATTGCATCCGCATGCCAAGATAGCCGCCTTCCGCCGCATAGGCCGGGCGATCCGGACGCGCCTCGCTCGGCCGCACGCGATACCAGTAGTCCATCAGCCCGCCGGTGGCGAAGACCGGGCCCAGCCCGATCCGGGCGCGGCTGCCGGCCTGGAACAGGTCGCTCCGTTCGACCGAAGCCTCCGGCGCGAAGACGAAGCCGCGATGGCGGATGCGGGAGAAATCCGTAGTGAAGGCGGCGCGCACGGGCGCCTCCAGCACGATGCGCGTCAGCCGCGCCGTATCCCGCCAGGCGACCCAGCGGAGCGAGGGCCCGATCTCGCCCATCGGGTCGAGATCCTCCATGCCGGACCGCGCCCCGCTGCCCGATTCGCTGCCGAGCGCGCCATTGGCATTGAAGGTCAGTTCCAGGTCGGCGGAGCGGTACAGACGGCCCCGCAAACCGCGCTCGTCGCTCTGCAGGATCTCGCCGCGATAGATCAGCCAGGGCAGCGCCAGGGCGCGCGGATCGGACCGGTCGGCGGCGGGGTAGTCCGGCAGCAGGCCGCCGCCCAGTAGGACGCCGGCCTCCAGCAGCGGGCGGCGGATTTCCTGGGCGGAGGCGGGCAGGGCGGCCAGCAGGCAGGCACAGGTCAGCAGATGCTTCACGTGGGCTCGCGCTCCGCCAGCAGCATGACGTTGGGCAGCGGCGTCCAGCCCCAGCAGGGTGTGACGCTGGTCCGGAAACCCGCTACCCGCAGCGGCGCCGCCAGTTCGGCCAGGGGCAGCGGGCGGAAAGCGGAGCCATCCCGCCTCAGGCGGCGCCCGGCTTCCTCCATGGTGCGACCGAGGCCGGCGCGCCAGCCACAATCCGGGTCGAAGGCGCGGATGACGATGCGGCGCCGGGCGGCGGCGGCCATGCGCGCGATCAGGCCGCGCTGGGCCGCCTCCGGCATCTGCAGCAGCACATCGAAGATCAGTGCCGTGTCGCATTCCGGCACCGCGGCGCGGCCGAGGTCTGCCACCGCGAAATCCGCCGGCAGGCCGGTGCTGGCCCGCCGGGCATCGGCGATCTTGCCGGGGTCAAGGTCCAGCCCATGCACCGCCTGCGCCAGCCCCGCGGTGAGCAGCGCCAGCCCGACCTGGCCGCGGCCGCAGCCGAGGTCCGCCACCACGCCGAAGCCACGGGCCTCCCGCGCCAGGCGCAGGATGGCCGGCGTCGCCGGGTCCGTCAGCAGCTTGCCGCGGACGAAATTGCGCGCGTAGCGGGATGCGCCGCCATAGCGCGCGGTGACCTGGCCGGTCAGGGCCAGAAGGCCGGGCACGGCCGTGCCGGAGCCACTCATGCGGCGCAGCGTGCGGTATAGGCGCGCATCATGCCGAGTTCGGTGGCGCAGCCCACCTGTTCCAGCCCCGCCCCGCCAAGCTGGGCCAGGATCTCGGCCGGCGGCACGCAGGCCTCGATCGTGTCCCAGTAGTAGCGCATCAACGTCGCGGAGCCGCTGCCGGACAGGCGGCTCACCGCCGGCACCACGGCGCCCATGTAGCCACGCAGCAGGGCCTGGGCGATGCGGCCTTCCGGGCGTGCGATCTCCAGCACCACGACCCTGCCACCGGGGCGCAGCACGCGGCGGAACTCCGTGAACAGCGCGCCGAGGTCGGCGACGTGGCGCAGCGCGTATCCCATGCTGATGAAGTCGAAGCTGCCATCGGCGAAGGGCAGGGCTTCGGCCCGCGCCTGCACCAGCGTCAGGCCGAGTTGCCGGCGCGCCACGGCCAGCATCCCCTCGCTGAGGTCGAGCCCGATCAGGTCCTGCGTGCCACCGAGAATGGATGCAGCCTCCCGCGCCACCAGCCCCGTTCCGATGGCGACATCGAGCATCCGCGCGCCGGGTGCCAGCCCGGCCTGGCGCAGCGCGCGGCGGCGGTACCAGGCACCCGATCCGAGTGCGAAGGCGGCGTTGATACGGTCATAGGATCCGGCGGTGCGGTTGAAGAGATTTCGTACGAAATCGGAACGTTCCGATGAAGACGAATAGTAGTCCAGCAGCGGGGCGTGCGGTGGCGCGGGTTCTGTCATTCTGGGCTGCTGGACTGTTTCACGAAGCATCCTGTAACCTGCAATCCTTGGATTCACCACGCGGCGGCAGAACAATGACAAAGATCGAGGCCGCGGTCCAACAGACCAGATCACCGCCGCGCCAGGGCTGGCTCCTCGCCGCCTACTACCGTATCGCCTTCTATTTCTGCGTTCTGGTCTGGCTGCTGAGCTGCCTCGCCTGGAGCCTACCGGCACTGCTGCTCGTCCGCATCGTACCCAAGCGGCCGGGTGAGCGGATCGGCCAGTTCATGATCATGCTGGGGTTTCGCTGGTTCCTGTTCGTCATGCGGGCCACCGGCGTGCTGCGCGTGGACCTCAGCCCGCTGGATGTGCTGCGCCGGGATGGCGGCCTCGTCATCGCGCCGAACCATCCGACCATGCTGGACGCGGTGCTCATCATCTCCCGCCTTCCGCGCGTGGTCTGCATCACCAAGGCATCGCTGTGGAGCAGCTGGACGCTCGGCGGCGGCATCCGCATGGCGGGCTACATGCCGAACGATGCCCCGCTGCCGATGATCCGCCGTGCCGGGGAAGCCGTGCGCGGCGGCAGCCAGTTGCTGATCTTCCCGGAGGGATCGCGCACCGGGCGGCCTCCGGTCGATCGGCTGCACCGCAGCTTCGCGCTGATGGCACGCGCGGCGCAGGCCCCGGTGCAGGCGCTGCTGATCGAGGCCGACAGCCCCTATCTCAGCCGTGGCTGGCCGCTGTTCCGGCGCCCGGTGCTTCCCCTGGTCTATCGCATCCGCCTCGGGGAGCGTTTCGAGGTGGGGGAGAATACGGAGGATTGCGTGGCGCGACTGGAACGTCATTTCCGCGCCGAGCTGCCACCGAGGCAACCGGCTTGACGCCGCAGGCCGACCCGCATCGCCTGGTCCTGATCCCCAGCTACAACACCGGCGCCACGCTGGTGGAGACGGTGCGCGCCGCGCGGGCCGCCTGGGCGCCGGTCTGGGTGGTGGTGGATGGCAGCACGGATGGCAGCGATGCCCTGCTGCGCGAGGCGACCCGGGCCGACCCGCAGGTGCGGATCATCACCCTTCCACGCAACGCCGGCAAAGGTGCCGCTGTGCTGGCGGGGATGGTGGAGGCCCAGGCGGCGGGCTTCACCCATGCGCTGCTGATGGATGCGGATGGCCAGCACCCCGCCGACAGCATCGGCCGCTTCATGCAGGCTTCCCAGGCACAGCCGGATGCATTGGTGCTCGGCCTGCCCGTCTTCGGACCCGATGCGCCGATGCTGCGTGTGCGCGGGCGCCGGATCTCGAACTGGTGGGCGAATCTGGAGACGCTCGGAGCGGGCATCGGCGATTCCCTGTTCGGCTTCCGCGTCTATCCGATCGCACCATTGCTGCGGGTGATGCAGCGAAGCCGCTGGATGCGGCGCTTCGACTTCGACCCGGAGGCAGCCGTGCGGCTGGCCTGGAGCGGGGTGAAGCTGGTGAACCTGCCGGCCCCGGTGCGCTATCTGCGCGCGGAGGAAGGCGGCGTGTCGCACTTCAAATACGGGCGCGACAATGTCCTGCTGACGGGCATGCATATCCGGCTGATGTTCGGGATGCTGGCGCGGCTGCCATGGCTCATGCTGCGACGTCGGCGAGCGACACAGGCCTGAGTCCATCTGCCTGCAGCGCCGCCAGCAGTGCCGGCAGCACGGACAGCACAACCGGATCACCCCGCTCGTCACGCCCCGCATTGCCGTCATGCAGCAGCAGGATGTCGCGCGGGCCCAGGCCGCGAGTGAGGCTGCGCAGCACGCGTTGCGGATCGCGCCTGCTCGTGTCGTAGCCGCGACGCGTCCAGGAAACGAGGCGCAGCCCCTGTCCGGCCAGCACCGGATCCAGCAGGGGGCTGCGCAGGCCCATCGGCGCCCGGAAGAAGCGTGGCGCCGTGCCGGTGATGCCGGCGATCACATCCTGCGCCTGGCTGACCTCTCGTCGCAGCGCCCAGAGGCCGCGGGCGGCGAAGCTGGCGGGATGCGTCTGCGAATGGTTTTCCACCGTGTGGCCACGGGCCAGGATCTCGCGCAGCAGGGCAGGGTGGCGCGCCGCGCGGGCGCCGATGACGAAGAAGCTGGCGCGTGCCTGCGCAACATCCAGCAGGTCCAGCACCCGCGGCGTCACCACCGGATCCGGACCATCATCGAAGGTCAGCGCAACCTGAGCGGCCCCGGCGATGGGGAGCCGCACCAGGTTGGGGCCGAGGAACCTGCCGCGCGGGTGCATCGAAGCCGTCAACGTCGCGTGGTTCAAGGCAATCAACGCCAGGATCTGCGGCCACAGCATCGGCTGCGCGCAGGCGGCGGCGGCGGCGAGACCGTGCAACCACAGCGAGGCACGCGGCAGTGCTGCGGGTCGCCAGATCCGCAGGCTGGCGAGCACCGAGGGGTGTGGAGTGGGGGGCACGCCGTTCGCTCCTCAGGCGCTTCAGTCACCGGGCTCATTCCACGAGCCAGGACCTCGCAATAGCAGTCAGCCGGGCGGCGCTGAAGAAGATGGTGACGCGACGTGAACGGGCGGCCTCATGCCGACCTCCGCCCGGCCGACCGGTCGGGTGCGCCTGAAACGCCAGCGCATCACGGCGGTGGTCGCCGGGTCGCCCTCTGCAGCGGCACCGAAGCCTTCGCGCCTGCGCGACGACGATCAGCAGTGCTCCTCGGTCGCGTTTTGGCGGTGATCATCAGCGTCTGACTGCGCAATGGTTAACTTCCTTGATCGCTGCGTGATCTATCTGACCCGGAGTGGTTGGCAAAAGGCGCGACCGATGTGGATGTCAGAAGATCAGTCCCGGTGCGGATCCGAGGCACGGTGGTCCGCGCGCCGCGATGTACGCGAAGTGGTTTCCGATTATCGGACCAGTCCTGCTGACCAAGCGGGGGCGACACAGGCGTCCCGCTTCGCGCCGGCAAACAGGACATACTCCACGAATACGCATCGATACGATATCGGTTATTGTAGGCAGCGAATATTGTAGGCGATCTGTATTGAAGTATAGTTGATTGCTTACGGCGAAAGTCAATGCTGTGTCATATCGACAGCCTGATCGCATAGATGCCGCCGAAGCTGCTCGCTTCCGCCCGCTCCTCCATTCAGGATCGCTGGCCGGCACAGGCATGTTGGGCCTGACGCGCCCCATCTGGCCATTCCACGCCACCGTCCCGGGGTGGGTTCTTCAGATTCCAGGTGGGCTCGGCGCCAGCCTCGCGCTCGCAGGCGATCAGTCCTGCACCACCTTCCTCGCCGGCGTGACCACGCGCAGGACCGCCCTGGGCCCGATCGGGCAGGGCGGGTCATTTCTGCAATGCGGCGCAGCAGCGCCTGAACGCCAACCCGGAGTTTCGCCGGGAGGCTGCACCCCCATCGAGGGGCCGGAGCAAGTCTCCGACCTCGCCCCGCTGCCAGGCCGTCGCCGGCACGGGATCTCCAACCGCAGCGACATCACCGAACGTGCGGCGCTCGCCCTGCCTCATCAGGGTTCCGGGACCGCTTCATCGCCTGCCGCAACGAACAAGAGAGCCAGAAACATGTCCGATATCCAAGCCGATACCTGCACCAATTCCTGCCAGTCCGGGGCAGACCATTCTGCCGGTGCGGCGAGGCAGGCCGTGGCCGTCATCGACTGCGCGGTGTCCGGGTGGCAGAGCCTGCGCGATGCGCTGCCCGCCGGGATCGAGGCGATCCTGATCCAGCCGGGCCAGGACGGCCTGGCCGCCATGGTCGCGGGCCTGTCCGGCCGCCACGGCATCGCCGCCCTGCACATCCTCAGCCACGGCTTCGCCGGCGGGATGCAGCTGGGCAGCACCACGCTGGACCGTGCGGCGCTGCCGGCGCGGCGGGCGGAGCTCGCCAGCATCGGTGCCAGCCTGGCGGCCGATGGCGACATCCTGATCTACAGCTGCTCGGTCGCCAGCGGCGCCGGCGAGGCCTTCCTCGAGGATCTGGCGGAGATCACGGGCGCCGATCTGGCCGCGTCGCGCAGCTTGACCGGTGCGGCGGAACTGGGCGGCAACTGGGACCTGGAGTGGACCCGCGGCGTGGTGGCGACGCAGGCGCTGCGCATCGAGACGTTCAGTGGCGTGCTGCTCGGTGGGCCGATCTACTCCAGCACGACGGCATATGTCGGCGAGGAATTCCTCACGCTGGCCTTCGACAGGGAGCTGGATGCCGCCAACCCGCCGGAAATCTCCGCCTTCCTCCTGGGGATCAACGGGACCAACAGGGCTGTTTCGGCGGTGGAGGTGGTCGGCAGCACGGTGAAGGTGACCTTCAGCGGTGCTCTGACGGCCGGCGACGTCATCGACATCACCTATAGCGATCCGAGCGGCGGCAATGATGCCTATGCGATCCAGGACACGGATGGCGAAGATGCCGAGACCGTCAACCCTGTCTACACCGTCCTGGGCCCCCGGCCTCTCACCTTCGAAACTGCCGAGGTGAATGGTCAGTTCCTGACGCTGACCTATCCTGAAGCGCTTGCCTCCCTGCCTGCGGCAAACGCCGGCAACTTCATTGTCATGGTCGAGGGTAACCCCGTTACGGTGAACAGCGTCCTGGTCGATGGACCTGCCGGGACGGTCACCCTGGTCCTGGACCAGGCGGTCGTGACTGACCAAATCGTTTCAGTCGCCTACAACGATCCGTCCGGCTCGAATGATACCTATGCGATCCAGACCCCGGATGGCATGGACGCCGCCAGTATCGGCCAGACCAACGTGCTGAATGTCACGGTGGTGCCGACCGGCCCGACGCCGCCCGTTGCGACGGCGAACGCGTTCCGCGGAACCGCAAGCGATGCGGCTTCCACCGCCGTTGCGGTATTCCAGGATGTGACCGTCGATGTGGTGGATAGCGACCAGCTGATCACCGGCATGGTGCTGAAGGTCCATCAGATTGCAGGGGCCGGCGAAATACTGACCATTAATTCGGTCCCCTACGCCCTGGCCACGCAGAGCGGTTCCTCTGGACCATTCGCCTACGACGTGAACCTCACCGCCGGCGTCGCAACCATCACGCTGACCGGCCTGGCGCTGACCGCGGCCGATGCGGTTACATTCATCGAGGGAATCACCTACACGAACAGCACCGGTGCGCTCAGCGCCGGCGAAACCGCCGTACGGCCGATTGTCCTCGAATCGATCACCGATGACGGCCCCGTCGACTTCAACACCACCCAGGTGAATCTCGTCGGCACCGTCACCATCGCCGACAGCGCCGCACCCAACTACGCCCTGACGGCAACGGCTATCGATCCGACCATCACCTTCGAGCCGGGTACGCCGCAGCAGGTGGAGTTTCTGATCAGTGTGGACCAGGGCCTCAGTCTGGTCGGCTCCATGGTCACCATCACGCCGAGCTTGCCGGAGGGTTGGAGCTACAGCGACTTCGCGCTTTACGAGGTCAACCCTGCAACCCTTTCGGAGACTGCCGGCTCGATCACCGGAATCATTGCCGCCAACACGCTCTACAAGGCGGTCTTCAACGTCACCAGTTCCGGCACGGATAATGGCGGCAGCTTCCCGGTCAGCATCGTCGCCACCGCCGCGGGCTTCGACGTCAATACCGCCATGCGCTCGGCCAGCGCCATGGTGACGGTCGAACCGGCAGATGAGGTGCCGACGCTGGTCGCGACCGGCGGGACGCCGGATTTTGTCGGCGGCGCCACCGACCCTGTGGATCTGTTCAGCGCTGTCACCGCCAGCGTGGTGGATGTAGGGCAGGTCTTCACCTCCCTGCAGTTCACTGTCTCCGGCATCGTGGATGCCAACGAGACGATCGTAATCGAAGGCGTGGACGTGCTGCTGGCGGCTGGCACCACCGTCCTGCTTCCGGGCCTGGGTGTCAGCGGCGGCGACGCCGGGGTTTCGGTCGCCGTGAGCAACGGCACCGCCACCATCGACGTGACCGGCCTTGCCCTGGACAATACCGCCATGGGCAGCCTGGTCGACGCGCTCGGCTACAAGAACCTCACCAGCAACGCCACGATCGGCGACCGCGTCATCACCGTCACGCAGCTGGTCGATGACGGCGTCAACGCCACCGGCACCATCACCGGCATCAGCGCCACGGTCACGGTGACGGATGAGACCCCGCCGACGGTGGTCTCGATCGAACGGCAGACTCCCACGGATGAAGCGACGAATGCGGATGTCCTGGTCTGGCGGGTGACGCTTAGCGAGGCGGTCCAGAACATCGACGCGTCCGACTTCACGGTGACCGGGACTACTGCGACCGTGACGAACGTCGTCTCCGCCGGTGGCAATGCCTATGACGTGACGGTTTCGGGCGGCGACCTGGCCACCGTGACGGCCGATGTGACGCTGTCCTTCGCGGTGCTGCAGAATATCGAGGATCAGGCAGAGCAGACCTTTGCTGACGTGACGCCGACGGGTGACGATGAAAGCACCTATACGGTGGACAACACGCCCCCCGCCGTGCCGGCATTCACGGGCATCGAGGTGAACGAGGGCTCGCTCATCCTTTCCGGAACGGGCGAGGCGGGCGCTACGTTGGTGCTGCGCCCGCTGGGCGGCGGGTCGGAGACGGCGACGCTGGAAATTGGCCAGGACGGCAGCTGGAGTACGCCGGTGCTGCCGATTGGGCTCGGCATGGGCCTGAACATGTTCGACATTCTGTCGCGTGATGCGGTGGGCAATGAATCGGCGGTCGCGACCGGTGTCGCGCAGTTCCAGAACGATGCCCCCGCAGCCCTGCTCGAGGGCGGCACGGGCAACGACGTTCTGCTCGGCAATGTCGGCGCCGACACGCTCGAGGGCGGGGCAGGCGCCGACTGGATGAACGGCGCTGGCGGCGTGGACACCGCCGACTATTCGGCATCGACGGGCGCGGTGCAGGTCGATCTCTCGACGGGTACGGGGACGGGTGGCGACGCCGAGGGTGACACGCTCGTTGGTATCGAGAACCTGGTGGGCTCGGCGGAAGGCGACGTTCTGACCGGCGACGGCGAGATCAATGTGCTGTCCGGCGGCGCTGGCGACGACACGCTGAATGGCGGGGCTGGCGATGACACGCTGATGGGCGGCCAGGGGGACGACGCCATCTATGGTGGCGAGGGCTTCGACATCGTCGACTACAGCGCCGAGGAGGGCGAGCTCGATGTCGATCTCGACGACGGCGATGCCGATGTTGATTATTTGGGATATGATGATGACGACGACCTCTACTCGATCGAGGGGGTCATCGGCACGAACAACGATGACACACTGCGGGGCAGCGACGTAGCCAACCTGCTGGATGGCGGCGAAGGTGATGACCGCTTCTACGCAACGCTGGGCGCAGACACGCTGATCGGCGGCGATGGCATCGACCAGGTGCGCTACACCGGGAGCAACTTCGATGCGGGCGTGGTGATCTCGCTCGATCCGCTGCAGCAGAGCGGTGGCGCAGCGGCGGGCCATGTACTGACGGAGATCGAGCATGTCGTCGGCTCGAGCGGCGATGACTGGGTCATCGGTGATGTCAGCGGTGTCGGGAGCAATGTCGACAACGTCTTCGAGGGCAGGTCTGGTGACGACATCCTGGATGGAGGCTTCGGCGACGACACGCTGATCGGCGGCGACGGCAATAACCTGCTGCTGGGCGGCGAGGGCAACGACACGGCGGTCTACGAAGATCGGGAACAGGTGATCGAGGTTCGCCTCGACCTTGGCTACATCGAGCATGGCGGCGGCACCGACGAGGTGGTCTCCATCGAGAATGTGGTCGCCGGCATCGGCAACGACCTGATGATCGGTGACGCCGCTGACAACGTCTTCGAAGGCGGCGATGGCAACGACACGCTGGAAGGCGGCATCGGCAACGACCAGCTGATCGGCGGTGAAGGCACCGACACGGCCAGCTACGCCAATGCCAAGTCCGGCGTGACCGCGGCGCTCGGCAATTTCCAGATCGGCGGTTTCGGCATCCAGGCGAACTACTCCCCCAATACGGGTGAGGCGCTTGGCGACACCTATGACAGCATCGAGAACCTGACGGGATCGGTCTTCGCCGATGCGCTGTATGGCAATGCCGAGGACAATGTCCTGCGTGGCCTGGCCGGTTCCGACGCGCTGTACGGCGGGGAAGGCAACGACACGCTGGAAGGCGGCGTCGGGATGGACGCCATGCATGGCGGCGATGGCTTCGACATCGCGAGCTACGAGAATGCCGCCTCGGCCGTCAATGCCTCGCTGGTGAGCTTCCGCAACTCGGCAGGCTTCGGGGCGACGGATGAGTCGGGCCGCGACAGCTACAACTCCATCGAAGGCCTGCGTGGGTCTATCTATTTCGATGCGTTGACCGGCAATGACGGGGACAACCTGCTGCAGGGCCTGGCGGGCAACGACCTGCTGGTCGGCGGTGCTGGCGACGACACGATCGAAGGCGGGGCCGGCAGTGACGTCCTGTCTGGCGACGCCGGGGTCGACACGGCGTCCTACGCTTCTTCGGATGCGGCGGTGACGATCAATCTCGCCACCAGCTCGGCCAGGGGCGGCCACGCCCAGGGCGACAGCCTCGGCAGCATCGAGAACGTGACCGGCTCGGCGCATGACGACAGCCTGACTGGCGATACCGGGGCCAACCTGCTGATGGGCGGCGCGGGCAACGACACGCTGGTTGGCGGCGCCGGTGCCGATACGCTGGATGGTGGCGAAGGCTACGACACGGCGGACTACGCGACCTCCACCGACGGCGTGAAGATCGACATGCTGGATGCGTCGCAGAGCACGGGCGACGCGGCGGAGGACGTCTTCGTCAGCATCGAGAACCTGCTCGGCGGCTCGGGCAACGACACGCTGCTGGGCGACGGTCAGGCCAACCGGCTGGATGGCGGCGATGGCGACGACTTCATCAGCGGCCGCGGGACTGACGATGTCATGGGTGCGGCTGGTGACCAGCTGATCGGTGGCGCCGGCAACGACACGGTGAGCTACGAGTGGGACAGCGTCGGTGTCTTCGTCCATCTCGGCATGAACCTGGCCAGCCATGATGACGGTGACGACACGCTGAGCGGCTTCGAGAACGCGATCGGCGGCTCGGGCAACGACGACATCCATGGCAGCGCCGAAGCCAACATGCTGGGTGGCGGCGATGGCAGCGACACCCTGCAGGGCAACGATGGTGCCGACACGCTGGATGGCGGCGCGGGCAACAACAGCCTGGATGGTGGTGAAGGCAATGACGTCGTCGACTACGGCGCGGCTTCCGCCAGCAGCGTCGTGTTCAACACCAACCTGGGCGAGGTGACGCGCTACGATGGCATGAGCGTCCTCGGCGTCGACACGCTGTCGAACATCGAGACGCTGGGCGCCACGACCGGGACCAGCGACCTGATCGACGGTTCCACCGATACCCGCAGCCTGACGATCGACCTCGGCGCCGGGACCTTCGTGCCGGGCGTGGGCGAGAGCATGACGGTGACGGGCTTCGAGCATGCCGATGGCGGCTCGGCGGACGACGTGATCACCGGCTCCACCGCGGCCAACCTCCTCTCCGGTGGCGACGGCGCCGACACGCTGGCCGGCGGTGCGGGCAACGACACGCTCGATGGCGGCGACGGCATCGACACGGCGGACTACTCGGCCTCGGCCGAGGCGGTCTCGATCAACCTCGCCACGAGCACCAACAGTGGCGGCGATGCCGAGGGCGACCTGCTGGGCGCGATCGAGAACATCACGGGCTCGGCCCATGATGACCTCCTGGTCGGCGACGACGGCGCCAACCTGCTGTCTGGCGGCGCGGGCAACGACACGCTCGCCGGCGGCGGCGGTGCGGATACGCTGCAGGGCGGCGCCGGGAACGACGTGTTCCTGATCGACGCGGCGGCCGACCACGCCATCGGCGAGGTGATCAGCGGCGGCGAAGGCCTCGACGCCATCCGCTTCATCAGCGGCACGGCTTCCACGCTGAGCCTCGGCGATGTCACCGGGGTCGAGGTGGTCCTCGCCTCCGACGCCACCGGCGACCTCACCGGCACCACGGCGCTGAACATCGACGCGACCGGCCTGGCCGAGGGCGTCGAGATCGCCCTGGTCGGCAATGCCGGCAGCAACGTGCTGACCGGCAACGACAACGGCAGCAGCTGGCTGCTCGGCGGCGCCGGCAACGACACGCTGATCGGCGGGGCGGCTGCCGACACGCTGACCGGCGGCAGCGGGGCCGACCTGCTGACCGGCAATGGCGGCATCGACTGGGCGGATTACTCCGGCAGCACGGCCGGCGTCTCCGTCAACCTGAAGGACCAGGTGCAGGCGCTGGGCGATGCCCAGGGCGACACGCTGAGCGGGATCGAGAACGTCATCGGCTCCGACGGCAACGACTTCATCCGCGGCGACGCGGCCGACAACGACCTGCTGGGCGGCACGGGCAATGACTCGCTGCAGGGCTTCGAAGGCAACGACACGCTGGAAGGCGGTGCCGGCGCCGACGAACTGATCGGCGGTGCGGGCACCGACTTCGCCAGCTACCGCGCGGCGCTGGCCGGCGTGGTGGTCGACCTGACGCTGACCCGGTCGGCGGCGGGCGATGCGGTGGGCGACGTGTTCCTCAGCATCGAGAACCTGGAAGGCTCGACGCATGACGACGTGCTGGTGGGCGATGGCCTGGCCAATGCCCTGGTCGGCGGTGCTGGCAACGACACGCTGATCGGCGGCGCTGGGAAGGACATCCTGACCGGTGGCGAGGGTGCCGACGTCTTCGCCTACGGGGCGGTATCGGACAGCCTGGCGACGCCGACCGACCGCGACCTGATCACGGATTGGGGCATGGGCGACCGGATCGACCTGTCCGGCTTCGATGCCAACACCGTGCTCGGCGGCTTCCAGTCCTTCGTCTACCGGGGGGCGACCACGAACTACATGGATGCAGCGGCAGGCGAGGTGTGGACCTACGTGCTGGGTGGCAACACCTACGTCATCGCCGGTGTGGATGCGGGTGCCACCCGTGACTTCCAGATCCAGATCACCGGCGAGCACAGCCTGCAGGCCAGCGACTTCCTGGGCGTCAATGCCCTGCTGGCCGGCACTTCGGGCCGCGACGCGCTGACCGGCGGTGCCGGCAACGACACGCTGACCGGCGGTTCGGGCCGCGACACGCTGACGGGCGGCGAGGGTGCGGACCAGTTCGTCTACACCCAGGCGAGCGACAGCCTGGCGACGCCGACGGGGCGCGACGTGATCACGGATTGGGGCATGGGGGACCAGATCAACCTGTCCGGCTTCGACGCGAACACGGGCCTCGGCGGGGTGCAGTCCTTCGTCTACCGCGGTGCCACGACGAACTACACGGAAGCTGCAGCGGGTGAGCTGTGGTCCTACGTGCTGGGCGGCAACACCTACGTCATCGGCGGCGTGGATGCGGGCATCGGCCGCGACTTCCAGATCGAGATCACCGGGGTGCAAGACCTGCAGGTGAGCGACTTCATGGGTGTCGCGGGTCTGCTGGCCGGGAGCTCGGGGGATGACGTGCTGAACGGCGGGTCGGGCCACGACACGCTGAGCGGCGCGGCGGGCAACGACACGCTGTTCGGCGGGGCCGGGAAGGACATCCTGACCGGTGGCGAGGGTGCGGATGTGTTCGTCTACACCCAGGCGAGCGACAGCCGGGCGACGCCGACGGGGCGCGACGTGATCACGGATTGGAGCACGGGTGACCTGATCGACCTGTCCGGCTTCGATGCGAACACGCTGCTGGGCGGGGAGCAGTCCTTCGTCTACCAGGGCGCCACCACGAACTACATGGACGCGGCGGCGGGCGAGCTGTGGAGCTACGTGCTGGGCGGCAACACCTACGTCATCGCCGGTGTGGACGCGGGCAACACCCGCGACTTCCAGATCGAGATCACCGGGGCGCACAACCTGCAGGCCAGCGACTTCATCCTGTAGGCTGCCGACTACGGCCTCGATCCAGCAAATGCTCCGCTGGATCGAGGCCGATGGCTCCTGCCAAGGAGCCTTGCGCCCTTGGAAAGGCGGCAACTGCCAGACTGATCGCCTGGACCCCCCGGGCGGTGCCGCTGACCTACTCTCCTCAACGGGACCCACCGGAGATGAGAGGAAAGCAGCCCCCGCCCGCTGAGGGCGGGGCGGACATGCCAATCCAGGCACGATCTGCTGACGCGCCTCCGCGAGATCGACGCGTTGATGGCCGGCGCCGGCTCGGTGGGCGAGAGCGGCGCTGGAGCGGGTTACGGCACGGCTGACAGACCAGACACGGCGGGACCTGCCCTTCGCCGCAATCGCCGGTATCACCGCTTCGCAGCCCCAAGCGGCTTGTCGCCTGCCGCGGCTTCCCTCTCCCTTGGGGCACCTTCACTGGAACGCCAGGCTCCGGAAAGCGGCACCAATCCGGGCGGCGCCGTATACGTTAGGCCCTCCTGCATGGTCTGCTCGACCAGCCGGACCTTCTCTTCGGCCACACATGTATCCCTGGGGGCGCTCGGCGGCTGGTGGCCCGAGATTGGCGAGCCAAGGCGCCAGGAAGCACCAGCGGCCGGAAATTGTCCCGGGGGCGAGCAGGAGTCTTAAAGGGATGCGGCCTGGGCACCACTCCCACCCATAAGCCTGTCTTCGAGAGGGGACGCCGCCGCGCTGATACCCGGGTCGCCCCCAACCCGCGTCGGCTCCCGGTTAGGTGGGGAAGAAGTCTGCATTCACCAGCCGTGGATGTCGGCCCGCCAGTGCGATCCCGTCAGCGCCCATTCTCTCGGCTCAGAGCCCACATCAGCTTTTTTCCGCAAAATACGGAGCCGCCCGGCAATTCCGGTTGGGCCAGCGTCCCGCCACCCGCCTTTACGTGCGTGCGGAACCCGCAGAAAGCCGCGGTTTTCCGGGCCAAAGTCTTCCTCCCGCCGGCAGCCTCGCCCATCTTATCCCGGCTGTTGACAGGGGGCCGTCCCGCCCCTATTCCCCGTTTCACTGTTCGCGGGCGGGTGTAGCTCAGTTGGTTAGAGCGCCGGCCTGTCACGCCGGAGGTCGCGGGTTCGAGCCCCGTCACTCGCGCCACGCGAACAGTTTTCCAAAGCAGATGACAGGATCAGGGTGTGCGCCTCACGGCGCGCGCCCCATATCCTGTTTCTGCCTTTGTTGCCCGCGGCGGCTCGAAGATGGCGCATGTCAACACTTTCATCATGCAGAGGCCCTATGGCGGAGGAAGCGTAGCGCGGCTAATCTGCGCTGCGCTGCAATGCGATGGGGATGGGGCCTGCGGGATTGGCGCAGACAGCCCTGCCTTGGCGCGCAGGTAGAACAGGAAGGGCGCCGTGTGGCACCCTGGACAGGCAAGGACAGCCGAGGCCCCATGACCCAGCCGCTGCTGGCAGACTACTTCCCGATCCTGGTGTTCCTGGGGATCGCCGCCGTCATTGCCAGCGCGATGGTGGGCGGTGCGCTTCTGGCCGCGAAGCAGAAGCCCTACGCCGAGAAGCTCTCGGCCTATGAGTGCGGCTTCGAGCCCTTCGACGACACCCGCCGGAAGTTCGATGTGCGATTCTACCTTGTCGCCATCCTGTTCATCATCTTCGACCTGGAAGTGGCCTTCCTGTTCCCCTGGGCGGTGACGCTCGGTGAGATCGGCTGGTTCGGCTTCCTGTCCATGATGGGCTTCCTGGGGGTGCTGACGGTCGGGTTCATCTATGAATGGCGCAAGGGCGCGCTGGACTGGGAATGACGGTGGGGCCGCGAGGCCCTGGGAGATCTTCAAGCTGGCCGCGAGGCCCGCGGCAGGTGATGGGCCTCGGCCCTTCCGACAATGGGCGCCGGCGGGGCGCCCGGAGAACAGCATGAGCGGTTCGGACAGCAACGCGATCGCCTGGAACCGGGAGGCTCTGCCCCCGGGCGCGGCGCAGGATTCGGTGGTGCGCGGCATCACCGGGGAGATCGAGGAAAAGGGCTTCGTGATCGCCAACCTGGACAAGGTGGTGAACTGGGCCCGGACCGGCAGCCTCTGGCCAATGACCTTCGGCCTGGCCTGCTGCGCGGTGCCGATGATCCACGCCTATATGGCGCGCTACGACCTGGATCGATTCGGTATCATCCCGCGCGGGTCGCCGCGGCAGTCGGACGTGATGATCGTGGCCGGCACCCTGACCAACAAGATGGCCCCGGCGCTGCGCAAGGTATACGACCAGATGTCGGAGCCGCGCTGGGTGATCTCCATGGGGTCCTGCGCCAATGGCGGCGGGTACTACCACTACAGCTACAGCGTCGTGCGCGGTTGCGACCGGATCGTGCCTGTCGATGTCTATGTGCCGGGCTGCCCGCCGACGGCGGAAGCGCTGGTCTACGGGATCCTGCAATTGCAGAAGAAGATTCGCCGGACGGGGACCATTCTCCGTGGCTGACGCGCAGGAACTGCAGGCGCTGGGCGCCGCCATCGCTGAAGCCGCCGATGCCCTGGTTGGGGGTGCCGTGGTGGAGGAGGTGTTCGTGGAGCGCGGGGCGGAGCTGGTGCTGCGCGCCCGGCGCGACCAGATCGTGCCCTTCATGGAGATGCTGCGCGACGATCCGCGCTTCGCCTTCGAGCAGGTGATGGACATCTGCGGCATGGACTGGCCGGAGCGCGCGGAGCGTTTTGAGGTTGTGTACAATCTGCTCAGCCTGGCGCTGAACCAGCGCGTCCGCATACTCGTCTCGACCGATGAGGCGACGCCGGTGCCGAGCCTGATCAACGTCTGGCCGGCCGCCACCTGGTATGAGCGCGAAGCCTGGGACATGTACGGCATCGTCTTCGCGGGCCAGCCGGACCTTCGCCGCCTGCTTACGGATTACGGCTTCGAGGGCCATCCGCTGCGCAAGGATTTCCCGCTGACCGGTCATGTGCAGGTTCGGTATGACGAGACGCGCAAGCAGGTGGTGAACGAGCCTGTCGTGCTGACGCAGGATTTCCGGTCGTTCGACTTCCTCAGCCCCTGGGAAGGCATGACCACGCTGCCGGGCGATGAGAAGGTGCATCAGGTGCGCGCGGAGCGTGGGCAGATCGAGGGGCCGCAGGGGGGGAATACTCCATGAGCACCGAACTGGTCAGCGGCCTGCCACAGATGGACGGGCCGAACGCGTCCCAGAAGCTGTTCGACGCCGAGACGCACACCATCAATTTCGGCCCGCAGCATCCTGCTGCACACGGCGTGCTGCGCCTCATCCTGGAGATGAAGGGCGAGGTGGTGGAGCGCGCCGATCCGCATATCGGGCTGCTGCATCGCGGCACCGAGAAGCTGATCGAGTACAAGACCTATCTGCAGGCCATGCCCTATATGGACCGGCTGGATTACGTCTCGCCGATGTGCATGGAGCACAGCTTTGTTCTCGCGACCGAGCGTCTGCTGGGCATCGAGAATGACGTACCGCTGCGGGCCAAGTGGATTCGGACGATGTTCGCGGAGATCACGCGAATCCTGAATCACCTGCTGAACGTCACGACCTATGCGCTCGACGTCGGCGCCATCACGCCGTCGCTCTGGGGCTTCGAGCAGCGCGAGCATCTGCTGGAATTCTATGAGCAGGTTGGCGGCTCGCATTACCATGTGAACTACTTCCGGGCCGGCGGCGTGGCCAAGGATCTGCCGGCGGGTCTGGAAGACCGGATCGGTGCGTGGTGCCAGCGCTTCCCGAAGTTCCTCGATGAGCTGGAAGGGCTGCTGACGCAGAACCGCATCTTCAAGCAGCGCACCGTCGATATCGGCGTGATGACGGCGGAGCAGGCGATGTCCTGGGGCTTCAGCGGGCCCTGCCTGCGTGCCTCCGGCTGCGCCTGGGACCTCCGGAAGTCGCAGCCTTATGAGATGTACGACCAGCTCGAATTCGACATCCCCGTCGGCGTGCAGGGCGATTGCTACGATCGCTACCTGGTGCGGATGCAGGAGATGCGGCAGTCGCTGCGCATGATCGAGCAGTGCCTGACCCACATCCGCCCCGGCCCGGTAAAGATCGCCGACAACAAGATCACGCCGCCTTCGCGCGGCGACATGAAGCGGTCGATGGAAAGCCTGATCCATCACTTCAAGCTCTATACCGAGGGCTACCACGTGCCCGCCGGCGCGACCTACACGGTGACCGAGGCGCCGAAGGGTGAATTCGGAGTCTACATGGTGGCCGATGGCACCAACCGTCCCTATCGCTGCAAGATCCGCGCGCCCGGCTTCGCGCATCTGCAGGCGATGGAGGCGCTTTCGAAGGGGCACATGCTGGCGGACGCCGTCGCCATCATCGGCAGCCTCGATATCGTCTTCGGGGAGATCGACCGGTGAGTTTTGCGCAGCCCACGCATTTCGCCTTCGATGACTCCAGCGAAGCTGAAATCGCAAAAATTCTCGCCAAGTATCCGGAGGCGAAGAAGGCCTCCGGCGTGATCCCGCTGCTCTATGTCGTGCAGCGCCAGATGGGGCGCAGCACCGGCAGCGCCTGGGTGCCGAAGGTGGCGATGGATGTCATCGCGGAGCGCCTCGGCATGGCGCCGATCCGCGTCTATGAGGTCGCGACCTTCTACTTCATGTTCAACATGAAGCCGATCGGCCGGCACCACCTGCAGCTCTGCGGCACCACGCCCTGCATGCTGCGCGGCTCGGACGATGTGATGCGCGCCTGCCACGACGCGGCACATGTGCAGGTCGGGCAGACCTCGGCGGACGGGCTGTTCACGCTGACCGAGGTGGAATGCCTCGGCGCCTGCGTGAATGCGCCGGTGCTGCAGGTGGATGACGACTACTTCGAAGACCTGGATTACGACCGCACGGTTGCGCTGATCGAGGCGCTGAAGCGTGGCGAGAAGCCCACGCCCGGCAGCAGCATCGGTCGTCAGACCAGCGCGCCGGAAGGCGGACCGCTGACGCTCATCGATGTGGCAGGAGGGGAATAGGCGATGGCACTCTCCGACAAGGACCGCATCTTCACCAACCTGTACGGGCTGCAGGATTGGCGCCTGCCCGCCGCGCAGCGGCGCGGCAATTGGGATGGCACGGCTGGCTTCCTCGAGAAGGGGCGTGACTGGATCATCGAGGAGATGAAATCCTCCGGCCTGCGCGGCCGTGGCGGCGCGGGATTCCCGACTGGCATGAAGTGGTCCTTCATGCCGAAGCAGGCGAGCGAGCGACCGCACTACCTGGTGGTGAACGCCGATGAATCCGAGCCCGGCACCTGCAAGGATCGCGACATCATCCGTCATGATCCGCACACGCTGATCGAGGGCTGCCTGATTGCCGGCTTCGCCATGGGCGCGCATGCCGGCTACATCTACATCCGCGGCGAATACTACAATGAGAGCCGCGTGCTGGATGCGGCGATCGACGAGGCCTATGCGGCGGGGCTGCTCGGCAAGAATGCGGCGGGGTCCGGCTGGGATTTCGACCTGTACGTGCATCGCGGTGCCGGCGCCTATATCTGCGGCGAAGAGACGGCGCTGATCGAGAGCCTGGAAGGCAAGAAGGGCATGCCGCGGCTGAAGCCGCCATTCCCCGCCGCCGTCGGCCTCTATGGCTGCCCGACCACGGTGAACAATGTCGAGACCATCGCCGTGGTGCCGACCGTCCTGCGCCGTGGCGCCGCCTGGTTCGCCGGCTTCGGTCGCCCGAAGAACTCGGGCACGAAGATCTTCTGCATCCAGGGCCATGTGAACAAGCCCTGCAACGTGGAGGAGGAGATGAGCATCCCGATGCGGGAGCTTATCGAGCGTCATGCGGGCGGCGTGCGTGGCGGCTGGGACAACCTGATGTGCGTTATCCCGGGCGGCAGCTCCACGCCGCTGCTGCCGAAGCATATCTGTGACGACGTGCTGATGGATTTCGATGCGCTGCGCGAGCACAAATCGGGCCTCGGCACGGCGGGCGTGATCGTCATGGACAAGTCCACCGACATCGTCCGCGCCATCGCGCGCCTGTCGCGCTTCTACAAGCATGAGAGCTGCGGCCAGTGCACGCCGTGCCGCGAAGGCATGGGCTGGGTCAGCCGCATGATGGACCGGATGGTGCAGGGCCGCGCGGAGATCGAGGAGATCGACGTGCTGGAGGAAGTGACCCGCCGCATCGAGGGCCACACGATCTGCGCGCTGGCGGACGGTGGCGTCTGGCCGGTGCAGGGGCTGATCCGGCACTACCGGCCGGTGATGGAAGAACGCATCGCCGCCTATAAGGCCGCGCATGCAACGCCACCCATGCCGATGGCGGCGGAGTAACGACGATGGCGAAGGTCACGGTCGACGGGATCGAGGTCGAGGTCCCGAACGGCGCCACGGTGCTGCAGGCATGTGAGGCGGCGGGCAAGGAAATCCCGCGCTTCTGCTACCACGAGCGCCTGAGCGTCGCCGGCAATTGCCGCATGTGCCTGGTGGAAGTGGAGAAGGCGCCGAAGCCGGTTGCCTCCTGCGCCTATCCGGTCGCGGATGGCATGGTGGTGAAGACGGACAGCCCCGTCGTGCGGAACGCACGCAGGGGCGTCATGGAATTCCTGCTGATCAACCACCCGCTGGATTGCCCGATCTGCGACCAGGGCGGCGAGTGCGACCTGCAGGACCAGGCGGTCGGTTATGGCATGGACCACTCCCGCTACCGCGAGGCGAAGCGGGCGGTGAAGGACAAGTATGTCGGCCCGCTGATCAAGACGATCATGACGCGCTGCATCCAGTGCACCCGATGTGTCCGCTTTGCGGCAGAGGTCGCCGGCGTTCCGGAGCTCGGCGCCACAGGCCGCGGTGAGTCGATGGAAATCGGCACCTATGTCGAGAAGGCGCTGACCACTGAGCTTTCCGGCAACCTCATCGACATCTGCCCGGTCGGCGCGCTGACCTCGCGGCCCTACGCCTTCGTGGCGCGGCCGTGGGAGCTGCGGAAGACGGAAAGCATCGATGTGCAGGATGCGACCGGCACCAACATCCGCATCGACACGCGCGGCCCGGAAGTGCTGCGCATCCTGCCGCGCATCAATGAGGATGTGAACGAGGAGTGGATGGCCGACCGTGGCCGCTTCTCCTTCGACGGCCTCAAGCGCAAGCGGCTGGACCGGCCGTGGATCCGCGTGAATGGCGGGCTGCGCCAGGCGAGCTGGCCGGAGGCCTTCGCGGCCATCGCCGGGAAGCTGAAGGGCATGCGCGGCGAGCGCATCGGCGCCATCGCCGGTGACCTGGTGGAGGCGGAAAGCCTGTTCGCGCTGAAGGCGCTGATGGCGAAGCTGGGGTCGGAGAACCTGGATTGCCGCACGGATGGCGCGGCCATTGATGTGACGCGGCCGGATTTCTACCGCTTCAACACGACCATCGCCGGCATCGAGGAAGCGGATGCGCTGCTGATCATCGGCAGCAACCCGCGCACCGAGGCGCCGGTGATCAATGCGCGCATCCGCAAGCGCTGGGTCGCCGGGCGTTTCCCGGTGGGTCGCATCGGCCCGGCCGGCATCGACCTGACCTACGGCCATGAGCATCTGGGGGAGGGGCCAGAGGCGATCCGTGCGCTGCTGGATGGCTCGCACCCCTTCATGGAGGTGCTGAAGACCGCCAAGCGCCCGATGGTGCTGCTCGGCCGCGGTGCGCTGATGCGCGCCGATGGGTTGGCGGTGCTGGCGGCGGCCTGGGAGGTTGCCCGCCAGGCGGATGCGCTGCGCGAGGATTGGCACGGCTTCAACCTGCTGCACCTGTTCGGCGGTCAGGTTGGCGCGCTGGCGCTGGGCTTCCTGCCGGGCGCGGGTGGGCAGGACATCGGCCAGATGCTCGGCGGCGGCGCGGATGCGCTGTGGCTGCTGGGCGCGGATGGCGTGGATCCGGCGACGATCCCGGCCGGGACCTTCGTGATCTACCAGGGCCACCACGGCGACCGCATCGCAGGCCATGCCGACGTGATCCTGCCCGGTGCGGCGTACACCGAGAAGGACGGCACCTGGCTGAACACGGAAGGCCGCGTGCAGCGCGGGCATCTGGCGGTGTACCCGCCCGGTGAGGCGCGCGAGGATTGGCGCATCATCCGCGCCGCGAGCGAGGCCCTCGGCGCCACGCTGCCCTTCGACAGCCTGGCCGCCCTGCGCGACGCCATGGCTCTGGAGCAGGGGCTGGAGCGGCGCTTCGCCGCCGATGCCACCGGCCCGGCCGGCGATCCGGCGGCGATGTCGGGCGCAGCCTTCGTGCTGCCGCTGGCAAATTACCACCAGGCGGATGTCATCGCCCGTGCATCGGATGTGATGGCGCAGTGCGCGGCGACCTATGCTGCGCCGGTCCCCGTGGCGGCGGAGTAGGGACATGGATGCTTTCCTCGCCACGCCACTCGGCGTGCTTGCGCTGACCGTCGCGCAGACCATGGCGCTGCTGGTGCCCCTGCTTCTGGGCGTCGCCTACCTCACCTGGGCGGAGCGCAAGGTGCTGGGCGCCATGCAGATGCGGAAGGGGCCGAATGTCGTCGGCATCTTCGGCCTGCTGCAGCCCTTCGCCGATGCGCTGAAGATGCTGATGAAGGAAACCATCATTCCTTCCGGCGCATCGCGCACGCTGTTCATCATGGCGCCGATGGTCACCTTCATCCTGGCCATGCTGGGCTGGGCCGTGATCCCGGTGAATGATGGATGGGCGATCGCGGACATCAATGTCGGCATCCTGTATCTGTTCGCGATCTCCTCGCTCGGCGTCTATGGAATCATCATCGCGGGCTGGGCGTCGAATTCGAAATACGCCTTCCTCGGCGCGCTGCGCTCCGCCGCGCAGATGGTCAGCTACGAAGTCTCGATGGGCTTCGTCATCGTCACCGTACTGCTCTGCGTCGGCTCGCTGAACCTGACGGAGATCGTGCGGGCGCAGGAGAACATGTGGTTCATGTTCCCGCTGTTCCCGATGTTCATCATCATGTTCATCAGCGCGCTGGCGGAGACCAACCGCGCCCCCTTCGACCTGCCGGAAGGTGAGTCCGAGCTGGTGGCGGGCTTCTTCGTCGAATACTCCTCGATGTCCTTCGCACTGTTCTTCCTCGGCGAATACGCGAACATGATCCTGATGAGCGCGCTCATCACCATCCTGTTCCTCGGCGGCTGGTATGGGCCCTTCGGGCTGCTGCCGGCGCTCGGGCCGCTGTGGTTCATCCTGAAGATCTGCTTCTGCCTGTTCGTCTTCGTCTGGGTGCGCGCGACCTTTCCCCGCTATCGCTACGACCAGCTCATGCGGCTCGGCTGGAAGGTGTTCCTGCCCTTCAGCCTGGTCTGGCTGGTGCTGACCGCCTTCGTGCTGAAGATCTTCGGCTGGCTGCCGGGAGGAGTTTGATCCATGGCAACCCTCGATCGCGTCGCCCGCAGCCTGCTGCTGACCGAATTGGTCGGCGGCATGGCGCTGACGCTGAAGCAGTTCTTCAGCCGCAAGGCGACCATCAACTACCCGCACGAAAAGGCGCCGCTGTCGCCGCGCTTCAAGGGGGAGCACGCGCTGCGCCGCTACCCGAATGGCGAGGAACGCTGCATTGCCTGCAAGCTCTGCGAGGCAATCTGCCCGGCGCAGGCCATCACCATCGAGGCCGAGCCGCGCGAGGACGGGTCCCGCCGGACCACGCGTTACGACATCGACATGACCAAGTGCATCTATTGCGGCATGTGCGAGGAAGCCTGCCCGGTGGATGCGATCGTCGAGGGGCCGAACCTGGAATTCGCGACCGAGACCCGGTCCGAGCTGATCTACGACAAGGACAGGCTGCTGGATAACGGCGATCGCTGGGAAGCGATCCTGGCCCAGCGGCTTACCCTCGACGCGCCGTATCGCTGAAGGGCAGGGGAATGATCGCCGCCATCGCCTTCTACCTGTTCGCCGCCGTGCTGATCGCCAGCGCGGTCATGGTGGTGACCAGTCGCAATCCCGTGCACTCCGTGCTGTTCCTGATCCTGGCCTTCTTCAACGCCGCGGCGCTGTTCCTGCTGGCGGGGGCGGAGTTCCTGGCGATGATCCTGGTCATCGTCTATGTCGGCGCCGTCGCGGTGCTGTTCCTGTTCGTCGTGATGATGCTGGACGTGGATTTCTCCGCAGTGCGGGAAGGCTTCCAGCGCTACGCGCCGATCGGCGGCGCCGTCGGCCTGGTGCTGTTCGCCGAGCTGATCTTCGTCTTCGGCAGCTGGACCTTCGCCGACGATGCCGCGGGGCTGCGGCTGAACCCGATGATGCCGGGTGCCGACAACACGCGTGAGATCGGCCGCATCCTCTACACCGACTATGTCTGGCTGTTCCAGCTTTCCGGCCTGATCCTGCTGGTTGCCATGATCGGCGCCATCGTGCTGACCCTGCGCAACAAGCCCGTGGCGAAGCGCCAGGATATCGGCAAGCAGGTCTCCCGCATGGGCAGCGTGAACCTGCGCCAGGTGCGCAGCGGCGCCGGCCTGGCCGAGCTGGGCATCGAGCGCCCGCCGGTCGACGCGCCACCTGCGCCCAAGCAGGTCGAACATCATGGCGGGGGACACCACTGATGCTGGCCATCGGCCTTTCGCACTACCTGACGGTGGGCGCGATCCTGTTCGTGCTGGGCATCCTCGGCATCTTCCTGAACCGGAAGAACATCATCGTCATCCTGATGTCGGTGGAGCTGATCCTGCTCTCGGTGAACCTCAACCTGGTGGCTTTCTCGGCGCAGTTGGGCGACCTCACCGGGCAGATCTTCGCCATGCTGATCCTGACCGTGGCGGCCGCCGAGGCGGCCATCGGCCTTGCGATCGTCGTCATCCACTTCCGCAACCGCGGCACGATCGAGGTGGACGACGTGTCCACGCTGAGGGGCTGAGCCCATGTATGTCGGCGCCATCTTCTTCCCGCTGCTCGGGGCCTGCATCGCGGGTTTCTTCGGCCGCTGGCTGGGCGACAAGGTTTCGCAATGGGTGACGGTGGCCTTCATGGCCATCGCCGCCGTCTGCGGCAGCCTGGCCTTCATCGACGTGGCACTCGGCAGCGCGCCGGGTATCGTGCCCTTGTTCACCTTCATCGATGTCGGTGGCTTCGAGGTGGAATGGGCGCTGCGCTACGACACGCTGAGCGTGGTGATGGTGGCGATGGTCACCTTCATCTCGACGCTGATCCACCTGTATTCCGTGGGCTACATGTCGCATGACGCGACCATCCCGCGCTTCTTCGCCTACTTGTCGCTGTTCACCTTCATGATGCTCATGCTGGTGACGGCCGATAACCTGGTGCAGCTGTTCTTCGGCTGGGAAGGCGTCGGCCTCGCGAGCTATCTGCTGATCGGATATTGGTACGAGAAGGAAAGCGCCAACCGGGCGGCGATGAAGGCCTTCATCGTCAACCGCGTGGGCGACGTGTTCTTCATGCTTGGTCTGGCGCTGACCTACTGGACTTTTGCGTCCGTCGAATTCGAGACCATCTTCGCGGGTGTCGAGGCGGCGCGGACCACGACCTTCCTGGGGCTGCCGGCGCTCGAAGTGATCGCGCTGCTGCTGTTCCTCGGTGCCTGCGGCAAGTCGGCGCAGATCGGCCTGCACACCTGGCTGCCGGATGCGATGGAGGGGCCGACCCCGGTCTCCGCGCTGATCCATGCGGCGACCATGGTGACGGCCGGCGTGTTCCTGATGTGCCGCATGTCGCCGGTGCTGGAATATGCGCCGACCACGCTCACCATCATCACCATCGTGGGCGCCACCACGGCGATCTTCGCGGCGACCATCGGCTGCGTGCAGAACGACATCAAACGCATCATCGCCTATTCGACCTGCTCGCAGCTTGGCTACATGTTCTTCGCGGTCGGCGTCGGCGCCTATCAGGCGGCGATGTTCCACCTTTTCACGCACGCCTTCTTCAAGGCGCTGCTGTTCCTCGGCGCCGGGTCCGTGATCCACGCCATGTCGGACGAGCAGGACATCCGCCGCATGGGCGGCATCTGGAAGAAGATCCCGCTGACCTATGCCCTGATGTGGATTGGGTCGCTGGCGCTGGCGGGCGTGCCTTACTTCGCCGGCTACTACTCGAAGGACATGGTGCTGGAAGTCGCCTATGCCGCGCACAGCAACGCGGGCATGTACGCCTTTGCCATGGGCCTGCTGGCGGCTTTCCTGACGGCCTTCTATTCCTGGCGCCTGATCATCCTGACCTTCCACGGCGCGCCGCGGGCGGACCACCACACGATGGAGCACGTGCATGAAAGCCCGTGGACCATGATGGTGCCGCTGCTGGCGCTTGCCGCCGGCGCGGTCGTCACGGGCGCCGTGTTCTTCGAGCTCTTCGTCGGCCACGACCAGGCGGCCTTCTGGAACGGCGCGATCTTCACCTCCGCCGCCAACCAGATCCTGGAACACGCGCACCATGTGCCGGAATGGGTGCCGCTGGCGCCGACCGTGGTCGGCCTCACGGGCATCGCCCTGGCCTATCTGATGTACATGTTCGCGCCGAAGCTGCCGGTGATGCTGGCGAACGCGCTGCCGGGCGTGCACCGCTTCCTGCTGAACAAGTGGTATTTCGACGAGCTGTATGACGCGATCTTCGTGCGGCCGACGCAGTACCTGGCGCGCGCGCTGTGGAAGACCGGCGACATGCGCCTGATCGACGGCATGCCGAATGGGGCAGCCGCCGCGGCGGTTTCCGTCGCCGGTGGCGCGGTGCGGCTGCAATCCGGCCGCGTCGCCAGCTACGCCTTCACCATGATCATCGGATTGGTGCTGTTCGTGACCCTTCTCCTGGTTGGAATGCCCTCCCGATGAACGCCGCCGGCTTTCCCATCCTCAGCCTCGTCACCTTCCTGCCGCTGGCAGGCGCGCTGGTCATCATGCTGGTGCGCGGGGAGGAGGCGGTCGTCGCCCGCAACGCGCGCTGGACCGCGCTCTGGGCCAGCCTTATCACGCTGGCGCTGTCGCTGCTGCTCTGGACCGGCTTCGACCAAACCACGGCGGAGTTCCAGTTCGTGGAACAGGCGGAGTGGCTGCCGGAATTCGGCGTCGGCTACCACATGGGCGTGGACGGCATCTCGGTGCTGTTCATCCTGCTGTCCACCATCCTGACGCCGCTCTGCATCCTGTCGTCGTGGGAAAGCGTGACCACGCGGGTGCGCGAATACATGGTCGCCTTCCTCGTGCTGGAAAGCATGATGATCGGCATGTTCGCGGCGCTGGACTTCGTGCTGTTCTACATCTTCTTCGAAGCCGTACTGATCCCGATGTTCCTCATCATCGGCATCTGGGGCGGCGGCCGTCGGGTCTATGCCGCGCTGAAGTTCTTCCTCTACACGCTGGCGGGCAGCCTGCTGATGCTGCTGGCCATCCTGGCCATTTGGTACCAGGCCGGCACCACGGACATCCCCGTGCTGATGCAGACGGTCTTCTCGCCGCAGATGCAGTTCTGGCTTTTCCTGGCCTTCTTCGCCTCCTTCGCCGTGAAGGTGCCGATGTGGCCGGTGCATACCTGGCTGCCGGATGCCCACGTCGAGGCACCCACGGCAGGCTCCGTTATCCTGGCTGGCGTGCTGCTGAAGATGGGCGCCTATGGCTTCCTGCGCTTCTCCCTGCCGCTGCTGCCGCAGGCCTCGGCGGATTTCGCGCCGCTGATCTTCGCGCTGTCCATCATCGCGGTGATCTACACCAGCCTGGTGGCGCTGGCGCAGGAGGATATGAAGAAGCTGATCGCCTATTCCTCCATCGCGCATATGGGCATCGTCACCCTCGGCATCTTCACCTTCACGGCGCAGGGCCTGTCGGGCGCGCTGTTCACCATGCTGAGCCATGGCGTGGTATCCGGCGCGTTGTTCCTCTGCGTCGGCGTGCTGTACGACCGGGTGCATTCGCGGGAGATCATGCGCTATGGCGGCGTGGCCAAGGTGATGCCGGCCTATGCGCTGGTGTTCATGGTCTTCACCATGGCCTCCGTCGCGCTGCCCGGCCTCGCGGGCTTCCCGGGTGAGCTGCTGGTGATCGTCGGCGCCTTCAAGGTGAACCCGTGGGTCGCGCTCGGCGCCTGCATGGGCATGATCCTCGGCGCCGCCTACGCGCTGTACCTCTATCGCCGCGTGATCTTCGGCAAGATCGTGCGGGAGGATCTGAAGGCGCTGCTCGATCTTAGCCCGCGCGAATACGCCACCTTCGCGCCGCTGATCCTGTTGACCATCTGGATGGGGGTCTACCCCTCCTCCTTCCTCAACTTCTTCGAGGCGACCGTGGCCGCGTTGATCGCGCGCCATGAAGCCGCCCTCGGCGCCGCGCGACTGGCTGGGATGTGATGAGCCCGATGAACTGGACCCTTGCCACGCCCGAGATTTTCCTCGGCATCGCCGGCCTGCTGATCCTCGCCGGTGGCGTGATCCCGAAGAAGGAGACCTTCTTCCCCGTCTCCATGGCCGTGATCGGCGCCTTCGTGGTGACCGCGGTGCTGGTGCTGGGGCAGGGGGAGGGCACCGCCTTCCTCGGGCAATATGTCTCGGACGCCTTCAGCCGCTTCGCCAAGGTGCTGATCCTGCTCGGCGCCGCGCTGGGCCTGGTGCTGGCGCTGGACTTCAACGAGAAGGCGGGCATCGGGCGCTTCGAATACGCGGTGCTGATGCTGTTCGCGACCATGGGCATGCTGGTCATGGTCTCGGCCAACGACCTGATGTCGCTCTATATCGGGCTCGAGCTGCTGTCGCTTTCGCTGTATGTCATCGCCGCCTTTGACCGCGACAATCCCCGCAGCGCCGAGGCCGGCCTCAAGTATTTCGTACTCGGTGCGCTGGCTTCGGGCCTGCTGCTCTACGGCTCCTCCCTGGTCTACGGCTTCGCCGGCAGCACCAACTTCGATCGCCTGGCGGATGCGCTGGTCGGCGGCACCGCGGGCATGGGGCTGGTTATCGGGCTGGTCTTCGTCCTGGCCGGGCTGTGCTTCAAGATCAGCGCCGTGCCGTTCCATATGTGGACGCCCGACGTCTATGAGGGTGCGCCGACGCCGGTGACCGCCTTCTTCGCCACGGCACCGAAGGTGGCGGCGATCGCGCTGCTGATGCGCGTGCTCGCCGGGCCCTTCGGGGATCTGGCGGCGCAGTGGTCGCAGGTGATCTGGGTGGCTTCGATCGGCTCGATGCTGCTCGGCGCCTTCGCCGCCATCGGGCAGCGCAACATCAAGCGGCTGATGGCCTATTCCTCCATCGGCCATATCGGCTACGCGCTGATGGGCTTGGCGGTGGCCAGCGACACCGGCTTCCGCGGCGTGCTGGTCTACATGGCGATCTACATGGTGACCTCGATCGGCACCTTCGCCGTGCTGGTCGCCATGCGCCGCAACGGTCGCGCGCTGGAACAGGTGGACGACCTTGCCGGCATCGGCCGGACGGACCCCGCCATGGCGATGTGGATGGCGGTGTTCATGTTCTCCATGGCCGGCATCCCGCCGCTGGCCGGCTTCTTCGGCAAGCTCTACGTGTTCCTGGCGGCAGTGCAGGGCGGCTACTGGGTGCTGGCCGCGGTCGGCATCGGCACCTCTGTCGTCGCCACCTACTACTACCTGCGCATCGTCAAGGTGATGTACTTCGATGCCGGCACGGCGCCGCTCGATGCGCGCCCGGCGGGCCTCACCGTGGTGATGGCGGCGACGGGTGTCGCCACCGTGCTGTTCTTTCTGTTCCCGGCGCCGATCATCGCCGCGGCGCAGGTCGCGGTCGCGGCGATCGCCGGATGATGTGGTGACCCTGCCAGCCGCGCCGCCGCCCGGCTGGCGGCTGCGTAGCGAGGGCAGCCTGCCCTCGACCAGCAACCTGTTGCAGCGCCTGGCCATTTCCGGCGAACCGGAGGGCCTGGCCATACTCGCCCGCGAACAGACCGGCGGGCGCGGTCGGGATGGCCGCGTCTGGTCCAGCCCGCCCGGCAATCTGTACTTCTCCCTGCTGCTGCGCCCCGGCGGGCCGGCGCGCGAGGCCGGGCGCTGGGCGCTGCTGGCTGGCCTGGTGATGGTGGAGGGCTTGGCGCCCTTCGCGGCGGACCCGGCAGCGCTGCGGCTGAAATGGCCGAATGACGTGCTTCTGGGCGACGCCAAGCTGGCCGGCGTCCTGTGCGAAAGCGCGGCGACGGCCGATGGCGGGCTCGACTGGTTCATCATGGGCATCGGCGCCAACCTGGCGGCGCCGCCCGTTTTGCCGGACCGGCCCACTGCGGGCCTCGGTGCCATCCCGCCGGAGCAGGTGGCCTGTTCCATGCTGGCGGCGCTGGAGCGTCTGCGCGCGCTGTGGCAACGGGACGGGTTCGATGCGATCCGGGTTGCCTGGATGGCGCGCGGGCCGCAGATGCAGGCGCCGCTGACCTTGCGCGGCGGGCGATCCGGCCACTACGCCGGCCTCGCCGAGGATGGCAGCCTGCTGCTCTCTGCCGACGGACGGCTCCATAAGGTCTCGACCGGCGAAATAGCCTTTCGGGAGGCGAGTTGACAAAGATGCTTCTGGCAGTGGATGCGGGCAATACCAACGTCGTCTTCGCCGTGCATGACGGCACGGAGTGGCGTGGCCGCTGGCGGATCCGGACCGATGCGGAGCGGACCTCGGACGAGTATGCCGTTTGGCTGCTGACCCTGTTGCAGCATTCCGGGCTGAAGCCGGCCGATATCGATCGCTGCGTCATCGGCACCGTGGTGCCCGCCGCGCTGTACAATCTGCGCCGCCTGTCCCGGGAATGGTTCGATTGCGAGCCGTTGGTCGCCCGCGCCCATCTCGACTGGGGCTTTGAGATCCGGGTGGACGCGCCGCATGAGGTGGGCGCGGACCGGCTGCTGAACGCGCTGGCTGCCCACCAATCCTATGGCGGTCCGCTGATCGTGATCGATTTCGGCACCGCCACCACCTTTGACGTGGTGGGCAAGGATGGCGCCTATCTCGGTGGCGTGATCGCGCCCGGCATCAACCTGTCGATCGAGGCGCTGCATCGCGCCGCCGCCCGCCTGCCGCGCATCGGAATCGGCCGGCCGCAGGCGGTTGTCGGGCGGAATACTGTGGCGGCGATGCAATCGGGCATCTATTGGGGGTATGTCGGCCTGATCGAAGGGATCGTCGCCCGAATCCGGGCGGAGCAGGAGGAGCATCCGGTCGGCAACCTGAAGGTGATCGCGACCGGCGGCCTCGCCCCGTTATTCGCCGAAGGTACCACCGTCATCGAAACGACCGACCAGGATACAACCTTGGATGGTCTCCGCCTGTTGGCGGCCCGCAACCCCGCACCCATCTTCACTCGAACCGCGCGACGCGACGACCCCTGAGTCACCCCACCCCCAGGCGCCCGGAAGGCGACGGGGGAAGCGGCGGCCGGGTCTCGCGAAGCGCCCCGATACGACGAACGCTGCATAAGACTGGAACAAGAAGAATGACTGGTGACCTGGCCTTCATCCCGCTCGGCGGGACGGGGGAAATTGGACTCAACTTCAACGTCTACCGCTGCGATGGCGCCCTGCTGGCGGTAGACCTCGGCCTCGGCTTCGGCGGATCGGAGCATCCGGAAGTCGAGGTCATGGTGCCCGATCCGGCCTGGCTGGCAGAACGCCGCGACAAGCTGGTAGGGCTGGTGATCACCCATGCGCATGAGGACCATGTGGGCGCTGTTGCCCATATCTGGCCCAAGCTGCGCTGCCCGATCTATGCCAGCCCCTTCACCGCCTCCGTCCTGCGCCGCAAGCTCGGCGAGGCCGGGTTGCTGCAGCAGGCGGAAATCAACGTGATCCCGCTCGGCGGGCGCTGGAAGCTGGGCGTATTCGACCTGGAGTTCCTCCGCGTCGCGCATTCCATCGTCGAGCCGCAGGCGCTGGCCATCCGCACGCGCCACGGCACCATCCTGCATACCGGCGACTGGAAGCTGGACCCCAACCCGCTGATCGGCCCACCCACCGACGAAGCCGCCTTCGGCCGCCTCGGCGACGAGGGTGTGCTGGCGATGGTCTGCGACAGCACCAACGCCATGGTCGAGGGCCATTCGGGCAGCGAGGCGGAGGTCCGCCGCAACCTGGCTGCGCTGATCAAGGGGCTGAAGGGGCGGGTTGCCGTCTCCTGCTTCTCGACCAATCTGGCGCGCATTGAATCCATTGCCCTTGCGGCGCGTGCTGCGGGGCGTGAATGCGCGCTGTTCGGCCGCAGCCTGCGCAATGCGGATGCCTCGGCCCGCGAATGCGGCTACCTGCGCTCCATCCCGCCCTTCCTGTCGGAGGATGACGCGGAGGATGTGCCGGACAACAAGCTTCTGGTGATCTGCACCGGCAGCCAGGGCGAGCCGCGCAGCGCGCTCACCAAGATCGCCGCCGATACCCACCCGCATATCTCGCTCGGGGAGGGGGATACCGTGATCTATTCCTCCCGCATGATCCCGGGCAATGAGCGCGCCATCCTGCGGGTGCAGGACGAACTCTCCCGCGCCGGCGTCAAGGTGATGACGGCGGATGACCACATGGTCCACGTCTCCGGTCACCCGGCGCGGGACGAGCTGAAGCGCCTGTACCAGCTGGTCCGCCCGAAATACGCCATCCCGGTGCATGGCGAGTGGCGCCACATGAACGAGCACGCCAACCTGGCGGAGACGCTGGGCGCCATCGCCTATGTCATCGAGGATGGCGACGTGCTGCGCTTCGCCCCCGGCAAGCCGGATGTGGTGGAAAGCGTGCCGGTCGGGCGCCTGGCGATCGATGGCGACCGCCTGCTGCGGCTGGATGGCGATGTGCTGGCGGCGCGCAAGAAGATGCTGCTGAACGGTGTCATCGTGGCGTCCTTCGTGGTCGATGGCTCTGGCCGGGTGCTCGGCAAGCCGCAGATCTCGGCGCCGGGGCTGTTCGAGGAGACGGGTGAGGAATCCGGCCAGATCGCGGCCGACTTGGCCCGCGCTGTGGGCGACATGCCCGGCAATCTGAAGCGCGAGGACGGGCTGCTGCGGGAGGCGGCGCGGACTGCGGTGCGCAAGGCGGTGGGGCGGCGGCTGCGCAAGCGCCCCTCCGTCGAGGTGCACCTGATGCGGGTGTGAGGGTCGAATGACCTGGTTTACCGGCGTGGTGGTCTACCTGCTGATCTGGTGGACCTCCCTTTTCATCGTGCTGCCCATCGGTACCAAGCCGGTGGATGCGGCGCCGGAAGATGGCGGCTGGCGCGGCGCACCGGAGCGCCCGCTGCTGCTTCGCAAGCTCATCGGCACCACGATTCTCGCCGCGGTGCTGTGGGTGGGGGTCTTCGCCATCATGGAAAGCGGCTGGGTCAGCTTCCGGGATGGCTGGTGGGCCTATACGGGCCCGGGCAGCTCCGCGATCCTGCCGGGGCCACCTGCACAAAATTAAGGCGGCAAACTCGCCTCCCCGCGAGTGCCGCCTTAAAAACAGTCACATCAGTTTTGGAAGCCTGTTTTTTAGCTTCCGACAGCGGCGTTTGCTGTTGTGCCGCCTTAGGTGCCGAGGCCAATCTAGGTTCCAGAGGGAGGTTGATCCTCCTTCTGCCGTGTGACTGGCGTTTCCTCCCTAAACTCGGGCCGTACCCTCACGGGTGCGGCCCTTCTTTTTTAACCGGTCGGCACGGGGTTGCAAGCGTTTTCTTAATGGACGAAGCATTTTTCCGCTCTTTCCTTACCCGAACGGAGGGGGTGGCGTATTTTTATTGCTGCGGTGCAGCACCGCACGTCCGATCCGGGAAAGCTGGCCGCTGTGCCCTGGCGCCGTGGCCTGCCGGGCACTAGTTTGGCCCACCCGATCTCTTTGAGGAGCCGCGTCTTGCGCCTCTCCCGTGCCTTCTTGCCGACCCTGAAGGAAACCCCGGCCGAGGCGACCATTGCGTCGCACCGGCTCATGCTGCGCGCCGGGTTGGTGCGGCAGACCTCCGCCGGCATCTATGCCTGGCTGCCGCTCGGCTGGCGCGTGCTGCAGAAGATCGAGCAGATCGTGCGGGAGGAGCAGGACCGCGCGGGCGCGCAGGAAATCCTGATGCCGACCATCCAGTCCGCCGAGCTCTGGCGCCAATCCGGCCGCTACGACGCCTACGGGCCAGAGATGCTGCGCCTGAAGGACCGGCACGACCGGGAGATGCTGTTCGGCCCGACCAACGAGGAAATGGTCACCGACATCTTCCGCGGCTTTGCGAAAAGCTATCGGGACCTGCCGCGCAACCTCTACCACATCCAGTGGAAGTTCCGGGACGAGGTGCGGCCTCGCTTCGGCGTGATGCGCGGGCGCGAATTCCTGATGAAGGACGCCTATTCCTTCGACGTAACCAAGGAAGGCGCCCAGCACAGCTACCGCCAGATGTTCCTGGCCTATCTGCGCACCTTCGCCCGGATGGGGCTGAAGGCGGTGCCGATGCGCGCGGATACCGGGCCGATCGGCGGCAATCTCAGCCACGAATTCATCATCCTGGCCGAGACCGGCGAATCCCAGGTTTTTGTCAGCCAGGACCTGCTGGACCTCAACGCTCTCGCCGATGCGCCCGACTACAACGGGGACCTGGCGCCGGCCGTCGACGCCTGGACCAGCCACTACGCGGCGACGGAGGAGATGCACGACCCGGTGGCCTGGGAACAGGTGCCGGAAGCCAAGCGCGTCTCCGCCCGCGGCATCGAGGTCGGCCACATCTTCTATTTCGGTACCAAGTATTCCGCGACCATGGGCCTGTCCGTGCAGGGTCCGGATGGCAAGCCGGTGGTGCCCGAGATGGGCAGCTACGGCATCGGCGTCTCCCGCCTGGTCGGCGCCACCATCGAGGCGAACCACGACGAGGCCGGCATCAAGTGGCCGGATGCGGTCGCTCCCTTCAAGGCCGTGGTGATCAACCTGAAGCAGGGCGACGCCGCCTGCGATGCCCTCAGTGAGCGCATGTACGCCGCGATCCCGGAGGCGCTGTATGACGACCGCAGCGAACGCGCCGGTCCGAAATTCGCCGATGCCGACCTTATGGGCCATCCCTGGCAGGTCGTGGTCGGCCCGCGTGGCGCGGCCAATGGCGTTGTCGAGCTGAAGCGCCGCGCCACGGGTGAGAAGCAGGAAGTCTCCCCCGAGGACGCGCTGGCGAAGATCCTCGGCGCGTGATGGCAGCCCTGAAAAGCCCTCTTCACCCAACCTGGGGAGAGGGTTGGGTGAGGGGGGTCTCCGCGGCCCGCCGCGACCTGCTGACCACCGCCCGCCATCCCCACGCCCCCCTCGCCCCCCACCGGGGGGAGAGGGCTTCGCGTGGCGCGGGCTGAATTCATGTTCAACGCCTTCGAACGCGCCATCGCCTTCCGCTACCTGCGCGCCCGCAAGGGTGAGCGCTTCGTCTCGGTCATTGCGATCTTCTCGCTGGTCGGCATCGCGCTCGGCGTCGCCACGCTGATCATCGTGATGTCCGTCATGAACGGTTTCCGGATCGAACTGCTGGGCCGCATCCTGGGCCTCAACGGCCATCTCGGCGTGCATGGCATCGAGCGGCCGATCAGCGACTACGACGCCTTTGCCGGCCGTATCCGCGGGCTTCCGGGCGTGGTCTCCGCCACGCCCATCGTGGAGGGGCAGGTGCTGCTGACCAGCGACCAGGGCGGCGCCTCCGGCGGCCTGGCGCGCGGGGTGAAGCCGGAGGATCTGCGTGCGCGCGGGCTCGTGGCGCAGAACATCCTGGACGGGTCGCTGGCGCGCTTCACCGGCGACGACGCCATCGTCATCGGCACAAGGCTGGCACAGCGCATGCGGATCGGGGTGGGGGACAAGCTCACCCTCGTCTCCCCGCAGGGCCGCACCACGGTGTTCGGCACCGTGCCGCGGGTCCGCGCCTATACCGTGGTGGCGCTGTTCCAGGTGGGGATGCAGGAATACGATAGCAGCTTCGTCTTCCTGCCCATGGCCGCCGCGCAGACCTTCTTCCAGACCGGCGACGCCGCGACGCAGATCGAGGTCTTCGTCGAGGACCCGACCGGTGTGCGGGCGGTGACGCGCGCCATCCGGGCCGAGCTCGATGGCACGCCGGTTCGCATCGTCGATTGGCAGGACGCGAATTCCAGCTTCTTCGCGGCGGTGCAGGTGGAGCGGAACGTGATGTTCCTGATCCTGACGCTGATCATCATCGTCGCGGCGTTCAACATCGTCTCCTCCCTCATCATGCTGGTGAAGGACAAGGGGCGGGACATCGCGGTGCTGCGGACCATGGGCGCGACGCGCGGGTCCATCCTGCGCGTCTTCCTGCTCTGCGGTGCCTCCGTCGGCGTGCTCGGCACGCTGATCGGCTTCACGGTTGGGCTGGTCTTCTGCCTGAACATCGAGGCGATCCGACAGGCGATCCAGGCGCTGTCCGGCACCGAGCTGTTCAGCGCCGAGGTCTATTTCCTCACGCGCTTGCCCGCGGTGGTCGATCCGAAGGAGGTGGCGCAGGTGGTCGGCATGGGCCTCGGCCTGTCGCTGCTGGCGACCCTCTACCCAAGCTGGCGCGCGGCCAAGACGGACCCTGTGGTGGCGCTGCGCAATGAGTGATCCGGTACCGCTCGAACTGCGCGCCGTCAGCCGCCGCTTCCGCACGGAGGCCGGCGCGTTGGAGGTGCTCACGGGCGCCGACCTCACCCTCGTCGCCGGTGAGATCGTGGCCCTGGTTGCTCCTTCCGGCACCGGCAAATCCACCCTGCTGCATCTGGCCGGGCTGCTGGAGAAGCCGGATGACGGGGAGGTGTATTTCGCCGGCCAGGCCGCCGGAACCCTGGGCGACGATGCGCGCACCGCGATCCGCCGCACCGGCATCGGCTTCGTCTACCAGTTCCACCACCTGCTGCCGGAGTTCTCGGCCATCGAGAACATCGCGCTGCCGCAGATGGCCAATGGGGTGGCGAAGCCCGCCGCCGATGCCCGCGCCCGCGCCCTGCTGGCCGATTTCGGCCTGACGGGGCGGGAGGAACATCGCCCCGGCAAGCTTTCGGGCGGCGAGCAGCAGCGCGTCGCCATCGCCCGCGCGCTGGCGAACAAGCCGCGCGTGCTGCTGGCGGATGAGCCGACCGGCAATCTGGATGTCGGCACCAGCGACCGGGTCTTCGCGGAATTGCTGGACGCGGTGCGTGGGCAGGGGATGGCGGCGCTGATCGCGACGCATAATCCGGACCTCGCGCGCCGGATGGACCGGGTGGTAACGCTGCGCGACGGCAAGGTGGTGGCAGCGTAGCGCCTCATACCAAATCCCATTGATGGGAACCTGCGCCCGCCGAAAGGCAGGCGAGCGGCCCAATGGCCGCCGCGCCAAGTGGCGCGTAGCCAGGCCGGCGATTTAGGCGGTGATCGGTCACGATCACCGGGATTTGGTATCAGCGCATCAGCGCCGAGACGCTGCTGTCCTCGAAGAACTGGGACCGGATCAGGTTGCGGATGTAATCGGCGGAGGAGATCACCCGCAGCCGGTGCATCCGCTGCCGCGCCAGTTGCCAATCCGCATCGCCGAACCGCGCACCCAACTCCGCCAGATGGGCCTGCATGGCCGTGGCACTGGTGCTGTCGGGCAGGCGCAGCGGGTAGTCTGAGCCCAGCAGCTCCGTCGCCTCCTCATCCGATTCGGCAATCAGGATCACGGCGCCGACATGGGCAGCGACGAAGCCCTTGGTGAAGGGCTTGAAGCCGGAGCCCCACATTTTGCGGGGGCGGAAGGCGTAGTGCAGGTTGAAGTCCGGCAGCGCCCCGTACCAGCCATTGATGTTCGTGGTCTTGGCTTCCCACACCGTCAGCGCCCCGGCTTCCTGCAGCACGGCGAGGTGCGCGGCGTTGTCGGGATTGCCGAAATAGCCGCAGGCGAAGTGGTCCCATTGGCAGGGCGTGGGAGGGATGTCGATGTCCACGTGATGCGGGATGTGGATGACCGGCCGCTCCGGGAAGGCAGCCCGCAGATGCCGGCTTTGCAGCGCGGAGCAGGCGATGAAGCCATCCGCCTCCGCCGCGACGGCGGGGGCGAGGGGGCCGTCGATGAAATCCATCAGCACCAGGCATCCGGCATCGCGCAGCCGCTGCGGCACGTCGCGCTCCGGCTGCATCAGCGCGGTCTTGTTGACGATCGCGATGGCGTCACGCGGCAGCTCGTCCGAATAGCAGTAGCGAACGGCGCGGCCGTAATCCGTCGCGACTTCCGCGAAAAGCTGGGCGAGCTGGCGGCCGCGCAGATGGGCGGAACCGGCCCGCTGCGCCTTGCGGTTCACGATGAAGGCGAAGTCGCGGGTCATGGTCTGGCTACAGGATCCGCCGCCAGGGCTCGCGATAGGGCGCTTTCTCGATCACGATCATGCTGTTGTAGAAGTGCAGGCTGCCGATGCTATGCGCCATGGCGTTGCGCGTGCGGATATCGCCGGTACGGCTTTCGGGCGGTGTCCGGAAGCGATCGCGGCGCGCCTCCGGCACCATGAAGTCCAGCGTCAGCTTGTCCGGCAGGGACCGGAAGTAGTCATAGACGTTCAACCCCGTATCGCTGCGCTGGTGCGACGGGAAATGGATGGTGTGGGTATCCTCCACGATGTAGCAGCCATGCGGCGCCAGGCGCGGGAACAGCGCCAGGAAGGTGCCCACCATGTCTGCCTGGCTGTGCGATCCGTCATCCACCACGATGTCCGGGGCGCCGATCTCGGCCAGGACCGAGGTGAGAAAGGCGCCATCGGACTGGGATCCGATGAAGACCCGGTTGGCGATGCCGGCTTCCTCCGCCGCCTTGCTGTTCGGATCGATGTCGAGGCCGTAGATCCGGGCCGTGCTGCCGAAATACTCCCGCGCCACGCAGAGCGAGCCGCCGGATTGCACGCCGATCTCGAGATAGGTCAGCGGCCGGCCGGTGCGGAACCGCGCGAAGTGGCGGTCATACACATCAAGGTAATGATCCCACTTGTCCGAGGTGAAGCGCTTCGGCGCCTCGAAAATCTCACGATAGGACTTCACCGGCAATTTCCCCGAACGCAAGCCGATGATGCCGCGCCGCACGGGGGTGGTGCAAGCGGGCTACCAGGCCCCGCGATGCGGAACTTCCGCCTCATCCTCCAGCAGCGGCCCCACCACCTCGACCTGTCGCTGGCCGGCGGCGAAGACCTCGCGGCAAGGCAGGTCCAGGGTCAGGTTCTCGAGGTGCGGGCCGATCAGCGCCTTGAGGCGGCGCTCCGACAGGCCGAACACCACGCGGCCGATGCCGGCCCAGTAGATGGCGCCGGCGCACATGGCGCAGGGCTCGGCGCTGCTGAACAGGGTGGCGGTGGCGCGGGCCTCCGGCGGCAGTTCCCGGCAGGCGCGGGTGGCGATCAGGCGCTCGGCATGGGCGGTGCCGTCGCCATGCGGCCAGCCGGGGGCATGAAAGCCGTTGCCCTGCTCCATCAGCACGCGGCCATGCGAATCGGCCAGCAGCGCGGCGAAGGGGTGCTGGCCGGATTCACGCACCTCGGCCGAGAGTGCGATCGCCCGTCGCAGATTCTTCCCATCAATCTCATCCATAGAAATAGGCCCCCTGGCTGCCGCGGTTCGCGGCACGCATGGTTGAAAATTCGGCCGGTCGTTGATCCGCAGATGTGCATAATCCGTATCACTGGCGGTCTGGTCGCACCGCCCTTGGCGAGCTTGCCCAAGCAAGGAGGTGAAGCCTAGAAGCAGCCATGGATGTCTTCACCTTTGCGGCCGGGATGCGCCTGGCCGAGAACCAGCTTCTGCTGCCTACGCCTGGGATGGACCGCTATTTCGAAGCTGTCTTCGACTTTGACCTTCGGCAGAACGCCCGCTTTTTTGCCGTGGCTGCGTTGGCTCATGCCGCGCTGCACCGCCTGAACCACAAGCGCCACACTTCAGAGATGGCCGCATTGGCGTGTGGTGCCGATGCGGCGCTGGTCTTCGGCAATGCCTTCCGCGGCCTTCACCCTGACCTGTTCTGCGCGATCTGCCGCGATCTGCCCGGCTCCGCGGCCCAGTTGATGCAGTCCGTTCCGCAAAGGCGTCGGCTGGCCGCTGCCCTTTTCACCGATGTACCGCCCGCGGATGTCTGCGGCTTGCCCGGGGTCGAGGGTCCGCTGGTCTTGGTTGCGCTGCTACCCGCCGGGGCACGGCTGACGCAGACTGGGGTGCGGCATTACGATTTGCCCGGCTTCAGCCTCGCCTTGTCGGCATGAGGGTTCCGCCGAAGCTTCACTTCCTCCAGCCGGATCAGCTGAAGCTGGTGTCGGATTGGAAGTACTTGGCTGAGGGCAGTCACCGGCGCTGCCTATTGCTGGAAGCCGTAGCTCGGGATCTGCCGCGTATCCCGAGTTTTCGCCTTGGCCGCCGGCCCGTTCCACGAAGGCCGCTGCGGGTGACGGGCAGCGCGGTCCATCACTCTGTACTGCACAATGCCATGGTCATTGGACGCGGTGTGGTCGCTGATGCGGAAGGCGGGCTGCTGATCGATAGCGTCTCCGGGCTGGGGAAGGGTGCGGACAACAATCTGGCGGCGCACGTCGCGGCCGTCGGTCTGGTGTGGCGTGAGAATGTGCTCTGCACGCCAGCTTGGTGCCGTGGCCCCCCAGTCGCGCATATTCGCGAGCCGCTGTTCCATCTGTTGAACGGGAGGGACCAGAACTACACTCATTTCCTGTTTGAGGTCCTGCCGAAGCTGGCCTTCCGCCAAGCAATGCCGGCCCCGCGCCCTCGGCTGCTCGTCTCGGCGGCGGTTGCCCGAAGCTTCGGCTGGCTTTTCTCGGCTCTTGGCGTTGGCGAGGATGAGATGCTCGTCGCGCCGGAGGCAGGCTGGCTGCGAGTGGACGAGATCCACGTTGCTGGCGAGCCGGGCTGGCAGCATCAGGGCGTGATGAGGGCGTTGCGGGACTTGGTGGCAGGCGAGACGCCGGTCGACCGGGCGCGAATCTATATCCGACGCATCGGCACGAAGGCTTGGGCCCGCCCCTTGCTGAACGAAACGGCGGTGATCGAGAGGCTGGTGGCGCGGGGATTCCGCATCATTGTGCCGGAATCGCTGCCGCGTGAGGAACAGATGGCTGTCATGCGCTCGGCCGATGTCATTGCTGGCGTCTATGGCGGTGGTTTGCTGAACAGCCTGTTCTGCCCTCCCGGTACCAAGGTACTGAGCCTGACATCCACGGGGTACTGGCGCAGTTCCCTCGATTCGGCGGCCAATTCGCTGGATCTTCGTGTGGTGGAAGTAGTGGGCGATTGTTTCCTCGCGCGCCATGACCCGAACAACAGCGCCTTTGTGCTCGACCTCGATGCGCTGGATGCGGCGTGCGATGCGCTCGATCTATAATCAGGCTTGGTGACCGGCCGCGTCGGCGCAGCGAAAGGATCAAGTTTGCCCGCCCCCTTCATCCATCTCCACGCCCATTCCGCCTACTCCCTCAGCGAGGGCGCCATCAAGGCCGAGAAGCTGCCGGCCCTGGCGCGGGCGGCAGGCATGCCGGCGGTGGCGCTGACCGATTCGGGCAATCTGTTCGGCGCGCTGGAATTCTCCCAGGCCTGCACCGGCAAGGGCGTGCAGCCGATCATCGGCTGCCAGCTGTTCCTCGGCCGTAGCGTCACGGATGATGCGGGCCGTGGCGGCGACCCGGCGCGGCACCGGCCGGACCCGATCGTGGCGCTGGCGCGGGATGCGCAGGGGCTGGACAACCTGCAGCGCCTCTCCTCCGCCGGTTTCCTCGGCAGCGACATCTCCGGCATGCCCTGCATCGGGCTGGAGACGCTGGACCGCCACCGTGGCGGGCTGATCCTGCTGACCGGCGGCACCACCGGCCCGCTTGGCCGCCTGCTGGCGGAGGGGCGGCGCGATGCGGCGGCGAAGCTGCTGGCGCAGCTCAAGGACATCTTCGGCCCCGACGACCTGGTGGTGGAACTCCAGCGCCACGGCCTGGCCAGCGAGAAGATGGTGGAGGCCGGGCTGCTGGCGCTGGCCGATGAACAGGCGCTGCCCATCGTCGCCACCAACGATGTGTATTTCGCCGAGGCCAAAATGCATGCCGCGCATGACGCGCTGCTGTGTATCGCCGAAAGCCGGGTGATCGCGGAGCCCGACCGCCGCCGCGTCACCGCCGAGCATTTCTTCAAATCCAGCGAGGCGATGCGCACGCTGTTCGCGGATCTGCCGGAGGCCTGCGACAACACGCTGGCCATCGCGCAGCGCTGCGCCGTGATGGCGGAATCGAAGAAGCCGGAACTTCCCATCTGCCCCAAGGTGATGGAGGGCATGACGGAGGCCGAGACGGTCTTCGCCATGGCGAAATCCGGTCTCGAGGGCCGTCTCGATGTGCTGGGCCTGGATGAGGAAGCCCGCGCGCCCTACCGCGAGCGCCTGGCCTATGAGCTGTCGGTCATCGAGAAGATGGGCTTCTCCGGCTACTTCCTGATCGTTGCGGACTTCATCCAATGGGCGAAGCAGCAGGGCATCCCGGTGGGGCCTGGCCGTGGCTCGGGCGCCGGTTCCGTCGCCGCCTGGGCGCTGCTGATCACGGACCTCGACCCGATGCGCTGGGGCCTGCTGTTCGAGCGCTTCCTGAACCCCGAGCGCGTGTCGATGCCGGACTTCGACATCGATTTCTGCCAGGACCGCCGCGACGAGGTCATCGACTATGTCCGCCGCGAATATGGCGAGGATCGCGTCGCGCAGATCATCACCTTCGGCAAGCTGCAGGCGAAGGCGGCGGTGCGCGACGTCGGCCGCGTCATGGGCCTGCCCTATGGCCAGGTGGACCGCATCGCCAGCCTGATCCCCTTCAACCCGGCCAAGCCGGTGACGCTGGCCCAGGCGATCGAGGGCGAGCCGAAGCTGCAGGAAATGCAGCGCAGCGACGAACAGGTGCACCGCCTGCTGGAAGTGGCGCAGGAACTGGAGGGGCTGTACCGCAACGCCTCCACACACGCCGCCGGCGTGGTGATCGGCCGACGGCCGCTGGTGGATATCGTGCCGCTGTACCGCGACCCGCGCAGCCCGGACCTGATCACCCAGTACTCGATGAAATATGTCGAGCAGGCCAGCCTGGTGAAGTTCGATTTTCTCGGGTTGAAGACGCTCACCGTCCTGCAGCGTGCCGTACAGCTGCTGGCGGGGCAGGGGGTGACGGTGGACCTCGACCGCATCCCGCTGGACGATGCGAAAACCTACGCGATGCTGGCGCGCGGCGATGCGGCGGGCGTGTTCCAGTTCGAAGGCCAGGGCATGCGCGACTGCCTGCGCATGATGCGGCCTGACCGCTTCGAGGATCTGATCGCGGCGGTGTCGCTGTATCGCCCGGGCCCGATGGCGAACATCCCCGCCTATTGCCAGCGCAAGCATGGCGAGCCCTGGGCGGCGCCGCACCCGAAGATGGCGGCGATCGTCAACGAGACCTACGGCATCCTGGTCTACCAGGAGCAGGTCATGCAGATCAGCCAGGAGTTGGCGGGGTATTCGCTCGGCACCGCGGACCTGCTGCGCCGCGCCATGGGCAAGAAGATCCGCTCCGAGATGGAGGCGCAGCGCAAGATCTTCGTCGAGGGCGCGACCAAGAACGGCGTGCCCGATGCGAAGGCCGGCGAGATCTTCGACCTGATGGAGAAGTTCGCGGAATATGGCTTCAACAAGTCGCACGCCGCCGCCTACGCCCTGGTCAGCTACCAGACCGCCTGGCTGAAGGCGAACTACCCTGTCGCCTTCCTCGCCGCCTCGATGTCGCTCGACCTCGGCAACACCGACAAGCTGGCGGGACACATGCAGGAGGCATCGCGCCTAGGCATTCCCGTGCTGCCGCCGGACATCAACCGCAGCGGCGCGGAGTTCAGAATCGAGGCGAAGGAGGACGGCACGCCCGCCATCCGCTTCGCGCTGGCCGCGGTGAAACGCGTTGGCCTGGCCGCGATGAAGGATCTGGTGGCGCAGCGCGATGCCTCCGCGCCCTTCGCTACGCTCTCCGAATTCGCCGGGCGGGTGGACCCCAAGCTGCTGAACAAGATGCAGCTGGAGAACCTCGCCAAGGCCGGCGCCTTCGACAGCCTGGAGCCGAACCGCGCGCGGATGGTGCAGGGCGCCGAGCAGGTGCTGCGCGCCGCCCAGGAAGCCGGCGAGCGCCGCCTGAACCCGACGCGGGACATGTTCGGCGCCGAAACCGCACCGCCGCCACTGCGCCTGCCGGATGTGCTGGATTGGCCGGAGCTGGAGAAGCTGGGCTACGAGGCCGATGCGGTAGGCTTCCACCTCTCGGCGCATCCGCTGGATACCTACAGGCGCGTGCTCGGCAAGCTCGGCGCCGTGCCCTCCTCCCGCATCGCCGAACGGGCGCGCGGCGGGTCCGGGCGGATGAAGCTGGCGGGCACCGTGGTCGCGGTGAAGTCCGGCCGTACCAAGTCTGGCAGCAAGATGGCCTGGGTCCGCTTCAGCGACGCCGAGGGCAGCTTCGAGGTCACCTTCTTCAGCGAGATCCTGGCCCGCGCCGATGGCATGCTGGCCGAGGGCACCGCCCTGCTGGTCACCACCGAGGTGCGGCTGGATGGCGATACCGTGCGGCTGACGGCGCTGGAGCTGGAGCCGCTGGAGCGCGTCGCCCAGGGGATGGGCCAGGGCATCCGCCTGTGGCTCGACCAGACTGCCGCCATCCAGCCGATCCGCATGATGCTGGACCGCGAGGGCAAGGGCCGGGGCGAGGTGCGCGTCGTCTCCGTCACCGGCCCGGGGCAGGAGGTGGAGATCGCACTGCCCGGCCGCTTCAACGTCTCGCCCCGGCTGATGCAGGCGATGAAGGTGGTGCCCGGCGTCGCCGACGTGGCGGAGCTGTAGCCCCCTCGCAGAGTGCGCTGCGGTAGGCTACCAGTATGCCGCCCGCAGGAGGGGGTCTGTTCTGTCGCACGGCCATCATCCCTTGCTCGACCTGTCCCCCGACCGCCGCGCCGCCGCGCTGATCGAGGCCGGACTGCACCAGGCGGAGGCCGCGCGCATGCGGACCCTCGCCGCGCCCTTCCTTGATCGGCTGGATCCCGATGCCCGGCTGTTCGGTGAGCATCTGGTCGAGGAACTCGCCCGCCTTTCCGCACAGGTCGAGGCACTGTCCCAGCTGCGGCAGGCCGATGCGCTGTCCCGCGCCGAACGCATGCGGATCGACCCGCTGCCCTTCATCCCGGCTGCGCGCCGCGATGCCGCCTCCGGTCCCGAAGCGGCGACGGAAGGCGGTCCTGTCGCCTTCGACGTGGCGTCGGAGGATTTCATCGGCTTCGGCTGGTTCCCGGCCGAGATGACCGATGCCGGCGCGCTGCGCTGGTCCGGCGCCGCGCGCTGCGCCACCACGCAACTGCCGGCGCTGGGCGGCGGTGCGCTGCGGATCACCCTCGCGCTCCGCGCGCCCTTCGGCGCGGCGATCGACCTGGCGGAGCATGACATCTTCCTGGATGGGCTGAAGCTGGACCTGTCGGTGTTGTCGCAGGACGGCCCGGTCAGCACCTGCCAGGCGGATGCGGTGCTGCCGGAACTGCCGGCCGGGTCGCGCATCTCCCTGCTGCTGCACGGCGCCCGCTTCACCGACCCCGCCACCGGTCCGCTGCGGGACAGCCGCACGCTGGGCCTCGGCCTCGGCTGGCTGCGGATCGAGCGCGCGGGCTGATGCGCCACGCGCCGCGCATCATCATCACCGGCGACCTGCTGCGGCCGCAGGACAAGCTGTTCAAATCCTCGCAGAACGGCAACATCCTGTGGTTCCACCGGCTGGTCCGCCGTGCCCTGGCCAACGCCACCGGGCTGCCGGTGCAGGCGCTGCTTTGGGATGAACCGGGCATCGCGCCACCAGGTGGCGACATCCTCGCCTTCGATACGCCCGGCTTCTACGCCGCCGCCGGCGCCGCGCCGGATACGGAAGGCTGGGTCGGCCTGTTCGACGCGATGGACCTGCCGCGCGATGCCGCCGCCATGCTGGCCGCATCCTTCGCCGGCGCCGCGGCGGTGGTCGGGTTCGAACTGACGGAGATGCAGAAGCGGCTGCTGACGCTGGCCGGCATCCCCTGGGTCGATGTGAACATCCACCCCTACCGCTTCGGCCCGGACGTGCTGTTCGCGATCCAGACCGACCACCCGGAGATCCTGGCCCGGCTGATGCCGCACCATGCCGAGGACCATGTCTTCGAACCCTGGGCCGACCTGCTGGCCGCGACCGCAGTGAAGATGCCGCCACGGGTCCCGGTGGACCAGCCCTGCCTGCTGGTCGGCCAGACCCAGGTGGACCGGGCGCTGATCAGCGGTGGCAAGCTGCTCGACCTGTCGCATTTCGCCCCGGCGCTGCATGCGGTGCTGGGGCCGGAGGCGCCGGTGCTGTTCAAGCCACACCCCTACAACGCCGATGGCTTCGGCCTGCACCATGTCGGCCTGCGCCTGTCCCGGATCCGGGAGACGCGGGAGAATGCCTATGTGCTGCTGGCGCAGGACGCCATCCGCACCGTGGTCGGCGTGTCCTCCTCCGTGGTGGCGGAGGCGCGCTTCTTCGGCAAGGAGGGCGTGTTCCTCGGCACGCCGCCGATGCGGATCGCACCGCGCCGCGCGGATATCGCCCCCGGGCGGCATGCCAGCGTGGTGGATGCCTGGCTGTCGGCCGATTTCTGGCGCGACCTGCTGGCGCCGGTGGTGGCGGTGACTGCGCATGACGGCCGCCGCCCGGTGTTGCCGCCGAACGCGCTGCGGACATCCCTGCGGCAGTTCTGGGGGTGGGACGAGATCTTCTTCCAGCTGCCCTGGGATTTGGCGCAGGGCCGGGCGCAGGCGCGCGCGGGGTAGGTTTCGCGCTGCCCCCACCCCGACCAGCCTTCGGCGTCGCGGCAGTGCCGCGACCCCCCGTAAATGGGGGAGGGAGCAGAATCCCTCTCCCGTTCACGGGGGAGGGTGGCCGCGCAGCGGCCGGGTGGGGGCTTGCGCCGCTAAACCATCTCCGCCGGCTCCTCCCCCCGGAAGAACGGCAGGAACGCCCCCAGCACCAGGTCCGGCCTCTGTTCCGAAGGGTAATGCCCGGTCGGAATCGCCCAGCCGCGCAGATCGGGCGCCCAGGGCCGCCAGGCTTCCATCACTGCCAGGTGCCGGCCGACATGGCTGTTGCTGCCCCACAGCACCAGTACCGGGCAGGCGATCTGCCGCTTGCCGAATTCGGCGCGGTCCATCTCGTAGTCCAGCGTCACCGTCGCACGGTAATCCTCGCACACCGCATGGATCTGCTCTGGCGTCGTGCAGCGCGCATATTCCGAGAACGCCACCGGGTCGAAGATCGAGAGCCCGACGCCCTTCTTGTTCAGCTTGTAGTTGATGTAATAGTCCAGGTCGGCGCAGAGCAGCTTCTCGGGGAAGGGCGCTTTCTGCGCCATGAAGAACCAGTGGTAGCTCTCCAGCCCCCAGCCGAGGGTGATGTTCGACAGCAGGTGCCAGGTCGGCACGATGTCCAGCGAGGCGAGCTGGGTCACGCTGTCCGGGTGGTCCAGCGCCATGCGGAAGGCGACGCGCGCGCCGCGGTCATGCCCCGCCACGCCGAAGCGGCTGAAGCCGAGCTCGCGCATCACCTCCACCCCATCCAGCGCCATGGCGCGGAAGCTGTAGGCGGCGTGGTCGTCGCCACCGGGCGGCTTGCTGCTGTCGCCATAGCCGCGCAGGTCGATGGCGACCACGGTGAAGCGGCGGGCGAGCTCCGGCGCTACGCGGTGCCAGCTCACATGGGTCAGCGGGTTGCCGTGCAGCAGCAGCAAAGGCGGGCCGGAACCGCCGATGGCCGTCATGATCTCGGCGCCGGATGTGCGGATGCGCTGGTGGCGGAAGCCGGGCAGCAGGCTGGCCGCCGCTTCACTGGGCGGCTGCGATACCGACGTGTCATGGGACATGGGTGGGTTCCTCCGCCGGCAGGGTTCGCCGGCGGGGCGCTTCGGTCAAGCCTCGGACAGCAGGCGGATGACCTCATCGGCGCAGGCCTCGATCGCCTTGGTGCCGTGGTTGCGCTGCACATGGCGCCGCGCCGCGCGGCCCATGCGAAGCCGCAGCGCGTCATCCGCCAGCAGCAGCTCCACCGCATGCGGCAGCCCGGCCTCGGACACCAGCATGCCGGCTGCGGGCGGGATGCCGCCGGTGACGGTTTCATGCAGGGCGATCACCGGAAGGCCGCAGGCCATGCCTTCCACCGTCGCGCGCGGCAGGCCATCCATGGTCGAGGGATGCACCATGATCCGGGCCTGGCGCAGCAGAGCGAAGACCTGCGGATGGGGAAGGCGACCGGGCAGGCTCAGGCGCGGATTGCCCGCATGCTCACGCTTGATCGGCGGCAGCAACGGCCCGGCGCCGATGCACAGCACGCGGTGACGGTCCGTGAAGGGCAGCAGCGCGGCCTGGTTCTTCCGCTTGTCGAAGGCGCCGACATTGACGATGTCATGCAGGGCTTCCGCCTTCGGCACCGGCCGGCCCGGCCCGATCGCCTCGAGGTCGATGTATTTCGGCAGCACGAGCCCACGCTTGGCCTTGAACAGCTCAGGGAAGTGCTGCTGCATCTGCTCGTTGTATTCGCCCAGCACCAGCGCGGCGCGCGGCACCAGCGGGTCCTTCACGCCGCCGCCGATCACCAGGCCGATCCGCGTGCTGGCCGGAAGCACCGCCTGCACATCGGCATTCACGGCATAGCCCAGGCCCTTGTACAGCACGGCGTCCGGCGCGAAGGCGGCCATTTCCGCGCGCAGCGTGGCGGAGGTCTGGCGGTGCGGGATATCGTCCGGATTGTCCGCCGTGCAGAACACACCAGGCACGCTGCCATCCAGCAGCATCTCACGCTCCGTCTGCGGTCCCGGATGCATGCGGAACATCCGCGCATCGATGCCGCGCGCCCGCATGGCGCGCGCCAGGATCATGTCGCGCGTGGCACCGCCCATGGCGCGGCTGGCGTGCGACATCAGGATGGCGACACGTTCCAGACCAGGCATGCTTGTCACTCCGCCGCGCGCCCGCTGTCGCGCGGCGCATAGGCGGCGTCCAGCGCCGCCAGAAATTCGTCACGCCCGATCACGTCCCGCACGCTGGCGCCGTACTGCGCGCGCAGGGCCGGGTCGGCAGCCTCGGTCATCACGCGCGCCAGGTCCACCGGCGCGGCGCGCTTGAAGTGCAGGCCATCCACCCCGCGCAGCACCTTCTCCGCCATGCCGCCGATGTCGGAGACGATCAGCGGCGTGCCGGCGCGGCGGGATTCCTGGATCACCACGGGCGAGTTCTCCCACCAGACGCTGGGCACCACGACCCAGCCGACGGATCGCATCAGCTCCACCGCATCCAGCGGATCGTAACGGCCGGCGAAGGTCAGGCTGGGGCCGGCCGCCTCCACCATCGGCTCCAGCGTCGGGAACAGCCGAAGCACATCCTCCCGCTCCGCGCCGAAGACGGTCAGCACGATATCCGGGTTGCCGCGCAGCGCCATGGGCAGCGCGCGCAGCAGCACGTCCAGGCCCTTGAAGGAGGTCGGCTGGCCGAAGAAGCCGAAGCGGTGCGCCATGGCCCCGGGGTCGGCCGGTTCGCGCGGCAGTGCCAGGATGGCGTCCCCCAGGTAGTTCTCCAGCACCGGGTCGCGCGGCCCGGTCAGGCCCCAGTCGCGGTAGCGGCCGCGGATGAACTCGCTCGGGTGCAGGATGCTGTCGAAGCGCGACAGCACCGAGATCAGCGTGGCCTTGCGATAGGCGAAGCGTTCCAGAGTCTGGTCGGGGAAGCAGGCCAGGCAGCGCAGCGGCGATTCGCGCCGGCACAATTCGCGCGACCGGGTCTTCACCATTTGGCCGTGATGCAGGCAGATCGCCAGCATCTCATGGATCGTCATGACGAAGCGCGCATCCGGCCGCGCCTGCATCAGCGCGTCGATCAGGTCGGTGCCGAGCCGCCAGTAATGGTGGAAGTGGTAGACCTCGCAATCCAGCGCCGCGAGGAAATCCACCAGCACGCCGCGCTGGAAGCCATCCTCCCAGGCCAGCCGGTCCTCCGCCATGCCGGCGAAGGAGAATACGTATTCCTGCGGCCCGAACGGCATCACCGTCTCGATCTGGCGGCCTTCGGCGTATTGCGTGCCGATCTCGCTGGCGCCGACGAACACCACGTCGCGGCCGGCATCGCGCATCGTCTCGAACTGCCGGTAGGCCGCCAGCTCGCCGCCGCCCTTGGAGAATTCGGGGTGCGAATGGGCGATGATGCAGACCCTGCCGCCGCGCGCCATCTGTGCCTCAGCCATTTGCGGCGGTCCCCGCCATGCCGATGCACCACAGCCGCGCCAGGTGGTCGTTCACCACCTCCGCCGCATGCGGGCTGCTCCAGCCGCGCTGCACCGGCATGAAGGCCGGCTCGCCCTGCCTGGTGCGATGCAGGCGCAGCAGGCGCGCCAGGCTGTCGGCCAGCGCCGGTTCGCAGCCGGCGGCGGCGTGCAGCGCCAGCAGCCGCGCGAGATCAGCGGCGCCGAGCGGATGGGAGAACGCGTCCGCCGGGCGACCGGCGGCCACGAAAGCGGCGAATCGCGGCGCCTCCACGGCCAGCACGCCGGCGCGGCCAGCCGCATCCCGCAACGCCTGCACGGCCGCCGCGCCGACGGCCACCGGGATGCGGCCACGCCGGATGAAGGGCTGCGCTACCGCCTCCGCCGCGTCGCCCATCACCAGCAGCCGGTCGCAGCGGCCTTCGAATTCCGGCGCGGTCACCTGGAACAGCCGTGCCGCCAGCGGGTCGTCCGCACCCAGGATCAGGCCGAGGCGCGGCAGCCGCCCGGCGGCATCCGGCGCGGCGCGCTGGGCCGCCAGCATCGCCAGCGAGGGCGCCAGGAAGCCCTCCCGGCGCGCCACGACCAGCCGCAGCAGGTCGAGCGCCGCGGCGCCGGAGGCATCGGTCGGCTCGGCGAAGGGCGTGGTGCGGCAGATCGCATCCAGCATGTCCGGCACCGTCGCGGCGCGGGGCCGGCAGCGCAGCCAGCGGGTGAGGTCGGGCCTCGGCTGCAGCTGCAGGACCAGGTCGAGCGTCGAGAGCCGGTCGAGCCAGGCCGGGTCGATGCGGCCATGGCCGACCAGCGCCTGCGGCAGCGCCACCACATGCCAATCCAGCAGAGGCAGCGCCACCGCCTCGCCCCGCCCGGAGGCATCCGGCTGCAGGCCGAGCGGCAGCGCCTCCAGCCGAGCCTCGGGCGGGAAGGGGGTGCTGCCGCGCACCACCACCATCACCTCCCCGGCCAGCGAGGTCAGGGTCTCGGCTTCCTCGATCTCCGGCAGATTCTCGACGATGCGGCCGCGCACCGTGCCCAGCCCGCCGAGCCAGTCCGCGAAGACGCCGAAGGGGCGCTGCGGCCAGGCCAGCAGCGGTTGCAGGGCGGGGTCGGCGGCGCAGTCGGACAGCAGCGCGAAACCGGCCGCCGCTGGCCAGGCCGCCAGGACCCGCGCCAGCGCGGCCTCGCCCGGACCCTCGGCGGCGATGGCGACGCGGGCCTCGCCCGATTGCAGCACCAGCCGCGTATCGACCGGCAGCTGGCGCACCAGCAGCGTGAAGTTGCGGGCCGGCTGCGCGGTGTCGTTCGGCTTCGGCCCGGCGCCTGGGTGGAAGCGGATCTGCGCGATCGGGCAGGGCTGGCCGTCGGGCGCCTCCAGCCACAGTGTGGCCTCCGCATCGGCCGGCGCCCGCGCGGAGCCGACCAGCAGGCGCCCGCCATCGCGCAGCGCGACAACGCAATCCAGCCCGAGTTGCAATTCGTCCCCAACCGGGCCAACCACGCGAGACCCTCCTGCCGGCGATGCGCCACCCTGCGCACGCCTGGCGCCACATGCGATGCGCTGCCGTCAAACGGGCTTCGGCGGCTTGTGTCAACCGCAGCCGGGCGAAACCATGGGCAACAGCGGAGGCTTTCGCCGGCCGCGCGCCTTCAGGCGGAGACCGGGCCGGCCGCGCCCCAGGCGATGAAAGGTCCGTTGCGGAAGCCCTCCGCCGCCTTGCCGTAGCGGAAGGCCGCGCCCTCCGGCGTCTCCACCCGCCCGCCGGCGGCTTCCAGCACCGCCTGGCCGGCCGCGGTGTCCCATTCCATGGTCGGGCCGAAGCGCGGATAGACATCCGCCACCCCTTCCGCCAGCAGGCAGAATTTCAACGAGGACCCGATGGCGCGATGCTCGCCGACCGGCAGCCGCGCCAGGAACGCCTCCGTCTCGGCATCCAGATGCGACCGGCTGGCCACCGCCGTCCAATCCGCCGCCGGGCGCGGCCTGGCGCGAATCGGCCGCCATTCGGCACGGCGCGGATCGGCACCGGGCGCCAGCGCCGCCATCTCCGCCCCGAGCCCGGCCGCGCCGCGCCAGATGCGGCCGAGTGCCGGCGCATAGACCACGCCGCAGACCGGCTGGCCTGCCTCGATGAGGGCGATGTTCACGGTGAACTCGCCGGACGGGCCGAGGAATTCCCGCGTGCCGTCCAGCGGGTCCACCAGGATGAAGCTGGCGCCCTTCGGCGGTGCCACCCGCGCCGCATCTTCCTCGGACACCACGGCGATGCCCGGCGCCGCGGCGGGCAGGGCGGCGGCGATCACCGCTTCCGCCGCCAGGTCGGCCTCCGTCAGGGGCGAGCCATCCGCCTTGGCGGTCACGTCATGCGGCCGGGCGCGGACCTCGACGATGCGCGCGCCGGCCTCGGCGGCGATGGCGGCGAAGCGCGCCAGAAGGGTGCCGTGGTCGGTCATGGCTCGTTGAGTCCCAAGGCTCGTTGCACATCTTGCCGCGCCGAGGGTGGTCATGGGATAGCCGAAAGGGCAAGCAGGGCGTGCAGGAGCCGTACGGGACCGAAATGGACAGCCACCGCCACGCCGCCATGCCTGATCAGCGTGGACCCGACCAGCGGGGCCTGCTGCGCTTTCTCACCTGCGGCTCCGTCGATGACGGCAAGTCCAGCCTGATCGGCCGTCTGCTGTTCGACAGCCGGCTGATCATGGAGGACACGCTGGCGGCGATCGCCAAGGACAGCCGCAAGCATGGTACGGTGGGGGAGGAAATCGACCTCGCCTTGCTGGTGGACGGGCTGGAGGCGGAGCGCCAGCAGGGCATTACCATCGATGTCGCCTACCGCTTCTTCGCCACGCCGCGCCGCAGCTTCATCGTGGCCGATACGCCGGGGCATGAGCAGTACACCCGCAACATGGCGACCGGTGCCTCCAACTCCGACCTCGCCGTCATCCTGTGCGATGCCCGTCGCGGCGTGCTGACGCAGACCAGGCGCCACGCCTATATCTGCTCCCTGCTCGGCATCCGGCATGTTGTCCTGGCGGTGAACAAGATCGACCTGGTGGGGTTCGACGAGGCGGTGTTCGACCGCATTACCGGCGATTTCACCCGCTTCGCCGCGGGGCTCGGCTTCCATTCGATGCTGCCGGTGCCGGTCTCCGCGCGCTTCGGCGACAATGTCTCAAGCGCGTCCGGCAATATGCCGTGGTATCGCGGCCCGACGCTGGTCTCCCACCTTGAACAGGTGGAGCCGGAGGCCGAGGCGGCGACGCGGCCGTTCCGCTTCCCCGTGCAATGGGTGAACCGGCCGAACCAGGATTTCCGGGGCTTCTCCGGCACAGTCGCCTCCGGCCGCGTCGCGACCGGAGATGCGCTGGTGGTCGCTGCCTCCGGCAAGGCCAGCACCGTGGCGCGCATCCTCGGCCCGGATGGCGAGCAGACGGCGGCGGTGGCCGGGGATGCCGTCACCATCTGCCTGGCGGATGAGGTGGATGTGGCGCGCGGCGACGTACTCGCCCCGCCCGCCGACCGCCCCACGGTGACGGACCAGTTCGCCGCCCATGTCCTGTGGATGGACGAGGAACCGCTGCTGCCCGGGCGGCAATACCTGATGCGCGCGGGCAATCTGTGGACGCCCGTCTCCATCACCTCGATCCGCCACCGGGTGGATGTGAACACGCTGGAGCACCAGCCGGCGCGGCGGCTGGAACTGAACGAGATCGGCTTCTGCAACCTGTCCGCGGCGCAGCGCCTGCCGCTCGACCCCTATGCGGAGAACCGGCAGACCGGCGCCTTCGTGCTGGTGGACCGCTTCAGCAACCGCACCGCCGGCGCCGGCATGGTCGCCTTCAGCCTGCGCCGCGCCACCAACATCCACACCGAGGAATTCCTGGTGGACAAGGCCGCGCGCGCGGCGCTGGACCACCAGAAGCCGCTGGCGATCTGGTTCACCGGCCTGTCCGGCTCCGGCAAATCCACCATCGCCAAGCTGGTGGAACAGGCGCTGCACGCGGAAGGGCGCCATACCTACACGCTGGACGGCGACAATCTGCGTCACGGGCTGAACCGCGACCTCGGCTTCACCGATGCCGACCGTGTCGAGAACATCCGCCGGGTGGGGGAGGTGGCGAAGCTGTTCGTCGATGCCGGGCTGATCGTGCTGTGCTCCTTCATCTCGCCGTTCCGCGCCGAACGCGAGATGGTGCGGGAGATGATGGGCGAGGGCGAGTTCATCGAGGTGTTCGTCGACACGCCGATCGAGGATTGCATCCGGCGCGACCCCAAGGGCCTCTATGCCCGCGCGATCGAGGGCACCATCCGCAACTTCACCGGCATCAGCAGCCCCTATGAGGCGCCGGAGCATCCCGAATTGCGGATCGAGACGCAGGGCCAGACGCCGACCGAGGCGGCGGCGCGCGTGCTTACGCATGTGCGCGCCGTGCTGGGCGGCGTCCCGGGCGGCGCATGATGCGGGCGCTGTTCGAAGGGCGGATCGCGGATTTCCTGCGCGACGCCGCGCTGGGCGAGGCGCCCTGCATCTTCGTGCATGTCCCGAAGACCGCCGGCACCTCGCTGCGTGCCGAATTGGCCGCCATCCTGCCGCCCGACATCAACATCCATGTGGACTACACGGACACCTCGCGCAGCTTCAGCGACCGTCTGGACGATGCGGTGGCGCGCTTCCTGGAACAGGCTGGGCCGCGCGGCATCCGCTTCGCCTCCGGCCACATCGTCGGACGCCACATCACGCGCATCGCCGCGCAGATGCCCCGGGCGCGCTTCATCACCATGCTGCGCGACCCCGTGGCGCGCGTGGTCTCCGACTACCGCCACCAGCGGTCGCCTCGCCATCCGGGCCACGCCGCCTTCAGCCGGCGCGTGCCCAGCCTCGCGGCCTATCTCGAAGCGCGGGGCGAGATGGACAAGGCGGCGCAGCACCTGCTGCCGCGGGAGATCCTGGCAACGCGCGATGCCGGCGCCTGCATCGAGCATGTGACGCGCCACTTCGCCTTCGTCGGCATCCAGGAGATGTACGACCTGTCCTTCCGCACCCTCACCGCGCTCGCCGGCCGCCAGCAAGCGCCGCATCTGCGCGCCAACGTCAACACGGATGAGGATGGCGGGGCGGAGGTGGACGCGGCGATGGCTGAGCGCATCCGTGCGCTGAACCCGCTGGACTGCGCGCTGTACACGCATTTCGCGGAGGGTCTGCGGCGGGCCGAGCCGGCGCTGCGCGCGGCGCTGGCCTGAACCGGGCATGCCGCCGCTGCGCGCCTTCTTCGATGGCGATTTCGAGGCCTGGCTCGCCGCCCTGCAGCCGGCGCCGCCGCTCTGGCTTTTCGTGCATGTGCCGAAGACCGCCGGGTCGTCGCTGACAGCCGACATCGCAACCGGCCTGCAGCCCTATCGCAGCCTGCACATCGACCATCTCGACCGCAGCCGCCCCGCCTTGCAGCGCTACGACACGGCGGTGGAACAGGCGCTGGCGGCGTGGCGGGAAACGCCCTTCCGCTTCGCCTCCGGCCATGTGCAGCAGCGTCATGTCGCGCGCATCGTCCAGGGCGTGCCGGGCACGCGGCTGTTCACCATGCTGCGCGAACCGGCCGCGCGGCTGGTCTCGGACTACCTGTACCAACGCTCCCCGATGCACCCGCTGGCGGAGGAGGTGCGCCGGCGCGTGCCGGATTTCGACGCCTTCCTGGACCTGCCCGGCCAGCGCAACCGGACAGCGCGGCATCTGGTGCCGAAGCCGGTGCTGGATGCGGGCGATGCCGGCGCGGCGATCGCGCATGTCGAGGCGAATTTCGCCTTCCTCGGCCTGCAGGAACGCTACCTGCCGAGCTTCCGCGCGCTGACCCGGATGCTCGGCCAGTCGCGGGCGCCAGCGGCCCGGCTGCGGGTGAACGCCGCGGCTGCCGCGGAACGGGAGGAGATCGCGGCACGCCTCGCCGACCCGGCGCTGGCGGCGCGAATCGCCGCGACCAATGCGCTCGACCTGGCGCTGTACCGCCACTTCGCGGCGCGGTGGGATGCCGTCGCCGCGCGGCTGGAGGCCTGGCTCAGCCCGGACCAGTAGCAGTGACGCGGGTGGGGCCGAGCCGTGCCGCATCCACCGCCGCCACCAGGGCACGGCCGCGATCGGCCCAGGCCTCCTGTTCCTCCGCCGGCAGCCCGGCGACGCGCGCGGCGCGGCGGACAAGGGAGGGCAGCAGTTCCAGCAGCGCCGCCAGCATGGCGCGGTCCTGCGCGGAGGTGAGCCGCGCGAGCGCCGTCGCCGCGGCCTCCGTCTCCAGCCGCCAATAGGGGCCGAACTGGTCGCTGCCGCCCTGCGGCCAGGCCTCGAACATCTGCGGCCAGCCCTTGATGCGCCGGAATTCCAGCCCGATCGTGCCACGGCGGTCGAACAGCTTCAGCCGCACCTCCCGCCACACGCCGCTGGCCGAGACCAGTCCGCTCAGGCCGAGCTCGATGTGCCGGTAGCTGCCATCCGCATTGACGCTGTGCTGGTGCAGCTTGATGTCCTGGAAATCCGCCCCGCCGGGCGCCATCTCGCTCCCCGCGGCGGGCGTCGGGGCGGCCAGCGTCATCGGCGTGGTGGCGGGCGCCGGGGCGGGCGCCGGGGCGCCGGCCTCGCCACCGGCCAGCGGCGGCGGCGGCGCGGCGGGCTGCGGCGCCGGACCCGGCAGGCCGGCAGCCGGCAAGGCCTCGCCCCGAGACAATTCCGGCCGGGACGATTCCGGCTCCTGTTCCGTTGCCGCGGGCACGAAGGCGGGCAGGGGCACCTGAAGCTGCGGCGCGGAGGCTGCCATGTGGGGCACGATGCGCGCCTGCGGCGGCACCCGCCGCGTCACCCCGGCCGCGCCGGCCATCAGCGCCAGCATCGCCACCTCCACCGTCACCGCGGCGGCGCCCCGGTTGCGGAACGCCAGGCCCAGACGCACCGCGCCGCCGAGCCCGGCCGGCAGCGGCAGGGCGATGCGGAGCGCCCCGCCGGGGTCGGGAATGCGCCAGCCACTGTCCCGCGCCGGCCCGGCTTCCGGCCCCGCCTGCAAGGCCACCTGCAGCCCCGCCGGCTCACCCAGCCGGCAATGCAGCTCGGCCAGCGCCAGGTCGGCCGCACCGGGCGGCAGGGTCGGCAGGTCCAGCCGTGCCTCGGCGCCGGGCGGGATCTCCAGCATCATCCGCGGTGCCTCCGCCCCGGCGGCGGCGAAGCTTGCCTCGGCACCATCCACCCGGGCGGCGTCCCAGGCCTGCCGCGGCACCGGCAGCGCCAGGCCGGGGCGCGGCGCGGCCACGCCACAGGCCGCCCAGTCGAACTGCCAGGGCAGCACCAGGTGGTGCGGCTCCGCCGTCTCGGCCCGCAGCGCCAGGGGCGCGGCGGGGCCGGTGCCGGCGCTGGAAAGCACCAGCACCTCGCCGGAAGCGAGCTCCACGCCCACCTCCAGCACCGCCTCCGCTGCGCCGGGCGAGGCCGGCTCCGGCAGGTCCAGCTGGAGCCAGCCGGCGGTGACCAGATCGCCGGGCAGGGTCCAGGCGCCGAGCACCCGCCCGGCCGCCAGCAGGCGCACGCGCAGCAGGCTGGCGGCGGTGGCGCGGGCGGCGGCGACATGCAGCGCGATGCCGCACAACCCCTCCGCCGGCCGGCCGAGATGCTGCGTCACCTGCTCGGGTGGCGCATTGGCGGTGGCCAGCGGCGGCAGGTCGATCACCAGGCTGCGCATGGCCGGCGGACGGCTGCCGGGCTGGCCCTGCAGCGCGATCCGCGCCGCCTGCGCCGCGGCCAGGGCCTGCAGCGCCAGGTCGAGCAGCGCCGGCAGCGGGTCGGGGCCGAGGATCTGCGGCACCCCCTGCGGCAGCCCGGCCGCCAGGGCGGCGGCGGCGGCGGCATCCGGTGCCAGCAGCGCCAGCGGCGCCAGGCCGGGCGGGAACGACTCAGCCGGGCCATCCGCCGCGCCGCGCCGCAGCACCCCCTGCACCGGCCGCAGCACCACCAGCGGCAGCGTATCGAGCCCCTTCATGCCGGCGGCTGCCACCACGGCAGGCTCCCCGGCCGCCAGGGCGGCACGTTCAGCGGCGCCGATCAGGAACTCGGTCATGCAGGCGTCTCCGGTTCGGTAGCCAGATTCGGGGCCAGGCTGGCGGCGCGGGACGGAGCCAGCGCATGGCGGGCGCCGGCGGCCCGCAGCAGGCCGAGCCATTCGGGCAGGATGCGGTCCCAGGACCGGCGGGCGGCCTCCGCCCTGGCCCGGCCGGCCAGCGCCGCGGCGCCCTCGGGGTCCGCCAGCAAGGCGCGCAGCACGGCGCCGAATGCCGCCTGGTCCGGCGTCTTCACCAGCCGCGCAAGGTCTGACGCGGCCTCGCCCAGGCCCTCCAGCGCCGCTTCCGTCGCCACCACGGGGCAGCCCGCCGCCGCGGCTTCGAGAAACACCAGCGGCAGGCCTTCCAGCACGGATGGCAGCACCAGCGCATCCGCCGCCAAGTACCAGGCGGCGGGATCGGCCAGGTGGCCGAGCAGCCGCAGCCGGCAGGCCGGGTCCGCCGCCGCACTGCGATCCAGCTCCGCCCGCAGCGGGCCGGCGCCGGCGCAGGCCAAAGTCATGCCCGCCGCCGCGGCGATGGCAGGCAGATGCTGCGCGCCCTTGGTCTTCTCCAGCCGCCCGACGAACAGCAGCAGCGGCGCATCGGCATGCAGCCCGAGCGCGTTGCGCAGTGCCACGCGCAGCAAGGCGCGGTCGGCCAGGGGCGGCGGCGGGGCCGGGTTGTCCACCTGCGCGACGGCGCCCTCCGGCAGCCCGAAGAATCGCGCGGCGCGGCGCGCACCAGGCGGCGAGACGGCGCACCACGCGGCGCCCGCTGCCCGCAGCCCGGGCAGTGCCTCGGCGATACTGCCCGGCTCAGCCTCCGGCGCCAGATGCACCACCACCAGCCGGGGCAGGTCCGCGGCGGCGCGCAGCAGGCCAAGCCCCGCATTGGGCCAGGGCAGGGGGATCAGCAGGATGTCCGGTGCCAGCGCGGCGATCGCCGCCCGTGCTGCATCCTCCTGCGCCGCGATCTCATCCGTGGAAGGCGCGCGGCCGCTCCAGCCGATGGCGGCGGGATGCAGGCGCGGCGCGGCCGATCCCGGGGGCAATCCCGTGGGCATTGCGGCGGCCAGCGCCGGCAGCAGGGCGGGCTCCGCCGCCAGGGTGACGCGCAGGCCCGGCTGGTTCGCCAGCCGGGCGGCAAGCTGCGCCGTATGCCCCTCCGTGCCACCGAAGCCGGAGGAGGGCAGCAGGATCAGCAGATGGCCGAGCCGCCCGGGCACGCCCGCGCCGGGCAGGATGCCGGGCGGATCGGTCCGGGGGCCGGCGGCCTGTTCCGGCGCGCGGCTCATCTGCTCTGGTCCTGGCATGTTGTCACCGTGGCAGGGCATTAGCCCAGCGGGCGCGGCGGCGCCAAGCCGGCCGCCGGCGCTCAGGCGCGCGCCGCGGCGGCGGGGCGTGGCACGCCGCGGGCCAGGCCGGCCAGGTTCCGCATGGCTGGCGCCAGCGCCGCGGGGGCGAAGTGGCGGCGGCCGAAGGCCAGCGCCGCCTCGCCCATGCGCAGCCGTGCCGCCGGGTCCAGCACCAGCCCGGCCAGCTGCGCGACGAAGCCGGCGCGGTCCTCCGCCAGCGCATAGGCCTCGCCCGCGCCGCCGGTGATGCCGTACAGCGCCTCCGCCGTCAGCACGCTCGGCAGGCCGTGGCTGAGATACTCCACCGTCTTGATCTTCAGCCCACCGCCGTAGAACACCGGGTTCACCCCGATATCGAGCGTCGTCAGGAAATCCTCCGGCCGCGGCACCGCGCCATGCAGCACCACGCCGGGCCGCCCGGCGGGCATGGTCGTGCAGACATCGCCGGCGACATGCAGTTCTGCGCCCAGCGGCGCGATCGCCGGCCAGACCTGATCCAGCAGCCAGGTCAGCCCATCCCGGTTCATCGGGCTGTCGCCGCCGATGAAGCCGACCCGCACCGGCCCTTCCGCATCACGCGGCGCCCGCGGCTGCACCGAGACGACATGCGGCGCCAGCATCACCCGGCCGGGCAGCAGGGCATCGAGCCAGTTGAACTCGTCCTGCTGGATCGCCAGCAACTGGTCGAAGCCGGAAAGGATCCGCAGTTCCTCCTGCACGCTGATCTCGATGAAGTGGCGCCGGCCGAAATGGGCGAAGTTGCGGGCGCGCAGCGACATGATGTCGTGCGTATCGAGCACCGTCAGCACCGGCTGGTGGATCGCGTGGCGCAGGTAGGACAGGCGGATGTATTCCAGCACCACCGCATCCGGCGGGTTGGCGGCCAGGTGGCTGGCGAAGGCGGGCAGCGCGGCCGCGATGGTGGAGCGCCGTTCAAAGGGCGTCAGCCCCGGTGGCAGCCGCGCATCCGGTGTCGGCGGCAGCGCCCCCGTGGGGAAGATGCGGGACCGGCCGCCCAGCAGCGCCTTGGCGTAGGATATCTCGGACGGCGACATGGTGCCGATGAAGAACAGGTCGAGATCCATCTCCGTCCGCGCCGCACGGGCCAGGGCGGCGATGCGCGCGTGGTTGCCCAGCCGCTCCTCCCAGAAGCGGAGGTCGGTCACCAGCAGCGTGCGTGGCCGGTCCATCGCCAGCCGCAGCATGGCGGGGCTGGCGAGGCGGCGCTGTTCGGCCGCCACCCGCGCAGAATAGCGGCGCCACAGCGTGGCGGAGGCGGCGGCGATGCGCGGCCGCAGCGCCGGGTCCTGCACCGCGCGCTGCACTAGGCCGGCCAGCGCCATCGCATCGGCGGCGGCATGGAAGGCCGCCTGCGGCTCCAGCCCGGCGAAGGCTTCCGCCGTGCCGGCAACGGGGCGACCGCGGGACAGCGCCTCCACCGTCTTGATCTTCAGCCCGGTGCCGCCCTCATGCGGGTTCACCACCAGGTCCACGGCGGCATACAGGTCATCCGGATCCGCCACCGGGCCCATCAGCGCCAGGCCGGGTGCGGCCTGCAGATGGCCCGCGGCGCTGCCGGCAATGCGGATCTCGGCCCCGGCGGCGGCCAGCGCCGGCAGGTCCAGCGCCGCCAGGAAACGGTCCAGCGCGCGGGTATTCATCGGGTTGGAGCTGCCGAGATAGCCGATGACGAAGCGGCCATCCGGCGCCCGCGGCGGCAAGGGCGGGCGATCGCCGGCCGGGAGATGGCCCAAAGTGAGCACGGGCTTCGGGCTATAGGCCTCGAAGGCGGCGCGCTCCTCGTCCTGGATCGCCAGCACCAGGTCGGCCCGGCCGAAGCCGCGCGCCTCCTCCGCCTGTGTGGTGAAGTAGAAGGACGGGTTCAGGCCCAGCGCGCGCAGCCGCTGGTCGCGCCCGCCAAACTGGTCATGCGTGTCCAGCACCTTCAGTACCGGGGCGGCGAAGCGCAGGTTGGGCGGCGGGAAGAAGGTGAAGGCGCGGCTCAGGAAGACGTATTCCACCAGCACCATGTCGAAGCCCGGCCGGCGGACGGCGAGCGTCACCAGCACATCCTCCAGCGCCGGCTGCACCCAGTCATCCAGCCCGAAGCTGCCGCCTAGGCTCGGCCTCTCCTGGGCGCGATCATGCGGCACCAGGATCAGCTCGTCCCATGCGTCTCGCATGGAATCAAGATGTTCCGGTGCGACCTTCTCACGGTCCAGCAGGCAGAGCGTGATGCTGTGCCCGGCCGCCTTGAGGTCCGACAGCACGGCATGGATGCGGGCGCGATTGCCGGCGTCCTGCGGATGGCTTGGCGTGGGGGAGACGACCAGGATGCGCATGGCGGGCTTGGGATGTCCGGAAGGCGAGGCGCCAGGATAGGGGCGGGGGGCCGTGCCGCAAGCCCGTGCGTCAAGGACGGTCGCCGCTAGCCGGGCTGCAACGGCGCCTTCGGGGTTGCGAGCAGCGCCGCGGTGGGGCATACCGCGCCCGCCGGTCCGGGGTGCGTGCCCCGGGGCGGCAAATTCGCACGCGGTGCACCTTCCGGGGGTCTCCCCGAGGGTCCGGTCCCCTCCCTTCGGTCTGATGGGCGGGGGCTGCAGCGCGGAGGCTCAACCGGACCACTGGAAGTAGAAAGGATTTCGCCGATGGCGATGCCCGATGTCACCCTGCGCGGCCTGCTCGAGGCCGGCGTGCACTTTGGCCACCACACCCGCCGCTGGAACCCCCGGATGGCGCCGTACATCTTCGGCGTGCGCAACCAGGTCCATATCCTGGACCTGCAGCAGACCGTGCCGATGATGGACCGCGCGCTGCGCGCGATCCGCGACGTGGTGGCCGCCGGCGGCCGCGTGCTGCTGGTCGGCACCAAGAAGGCCGCTGCCGAATACGTTGCCGAAAGCGCCGCGCGCTGCGGCCAGTATTATGTGAACCACCGCTGGCTCGGCGGCATGCTGACCAACTGGAAGACCATCCAGGGCAGCATCAAGCGCCTGAAGCAGATGGAAGAGCAGCTCGGCGGCAACATCCAGGGCCTCACCAAGAAGGAAGTCCTGATGCTGACGCGGGAGCGCGAGAAGCTCGACCGCGCGCTCGGCGGCATCAAGGACATGGGCGGCCTGCCGGACATCATCTTCGTCATCGACACGGTGAAGGAGAAGCTGGCGATCGAGGAGGCCAACAAGCTCGGCATCCCGGTGGTCGCCGTGGTCGACAGCAACGCGGACCCGATGGGCATCGCCTATCCGATCCCGGGCAATGACGACGCGATCCGCGCCATCCACCTGTATTGCGACAGCGTCGCCGGCGCGGTGCTGGACGGCATCTCCGCCGAGCTCGGTTCCTCCGGTGCCGACCTCGGCGCGGCCGAGGAGCTGCTCCCTGAGGCGCTGCCGGACGTCGCCGACGTGCTGCCCGAGGCGGTTGCCGCCGAGATCGCCGCCGAGGCGCCCGCGGCCGAGCCGGTTGCGGAAGAGCCCGCCAAGGACGCTCCGGCGGCCTGAGGCGCCACCCCCGGCACGCCGGGGGCGGGTTGTGACGTGAGGCCGGGCATTGCGCGCCCGGCCGGCTGAGTTGGAGGCCGCCCCGGGCATGCTGCCGGTGCGGCCGTGATGCGATGGACGGGGACGATCGATATGGCCGAGATCACCGCGGCGATGGTGCGCGAGCTGCGCGAGAAGACCGGCGCCGGCATGATGGACTGCAAGAAGGCGCTGGTCGAAGCCGCCGGCGACATGGAGGCCGCGATCGACTGGCTCCGCAAGAAGGGCCTCTCCGCCGCCGCCAAGAAGTCCGGCCGCGTGGCCGCCGAGGGCCTGGTGGGCGTCGCCTCCGGCCCGAACATCGCGGCGATGGTCGAGGTGAATGCCGAGACCGACTTCGTGGCGCGTAACGAGAGCTTCCAGAACTTCGTCGCCGAAGTGGCGGGCCTGGCCCTGTCCGTGGGCGATGACGTGGAGGCGCTGAAGGCCGCGACCTATCCCGGCACGATGCATTCCACGCAGGAAGAACTGACCCGCCTGATCGCCACGATCGGCGAGAACATGACCATCCGCCGCGCCAAGGTGCTGCGCGTGCCGTCGGGCGCCGTCGCCACCTACATGCACAATGCGGTGAAGCCGGGCCTCGGCAAGATCGGCGTGCTGGTCGCGCTGGAAGCCGGGAGCGAGATCGACGCCCTGGAGGCGCTCGGCCGCCAGATCGGCATGCATGTGGCCGCGACCCGGCCGGAGGCGCTGGACGTCAACGCCGTCGACCCCTCCGCGCTGGAGCGGGAGAAGGCGGTGCTGCGCGAGCAGGCGGCAACCTCCGGCAAGAAGCCCGAGATCGTCGAGAAGATGATCGAGGGCCGCATCCGCAAGTACTACGAGGAAGTGGTGCTGCTGGAGCAGGTCTGGGTGCATGACGGCGAAAGCCGCGTGCGCCAGGTGGTGCAGAAGGCCGGCGGCAAGCTGACCGGCTTCGAGCGCTTCCACCTGGGCGAGGGCATCGAGAAGGCGGCCAGCGACTTCGCCGCCGAAGTGGCCGCAGCCGCCAAGGGCTGAGACAGGCTACCCGGCCCGCGCGGCCGGGTGGTACCCCCTCGCATCGGCCTCGCCGGGGCAGGATGGGGCGCGCGATCGGGCGCGAAATCGCCCGCATGGCCGCCAAAAGGGGGCGGGCGAAGGCCGCAATGCGCCATACGCGTGCTGCCCCTTCGCCTTGCCGCCGCCACGGTGCGCCGACTATGTTACGCAACGCAAGCCAGCCGGACTCCCGATATCAGATGAGCAGACCCCCCCTCTACAAGCGCGTCCTGCTCAAGGTCTCCGGCGAGGCGCTGATGGGCAATCGCGACTACGGCCTGGACATCGCCGTGCTGAAGAACATCGCGGAGGATATCCGCGATGTCGTGGCGCTCGGCGTCGAGGTCTGCATGGTGATCGGCGGCGGCAACATCTTCCGGGGTGTGGCCGGGGCTTCGGCCGGCATGGACCGCACCCAGGCCGATGCCATGGGCATGCTGGCGACCGTGATGAACGCGCTGGCCATGCAGAACTGGCTGGAAAAGCTGGGCGTGCCGACCCGCGTGCAATCCGCCATCCCGATGGCCAGCCTGTGCGAGCCCTTCATCCGCCGCCGCGCGATGCGGCACATGGAGAAGGGCCGCGTGGTGATCTTCGCCGCCGGCACCGGCAACCCGTTCTTCACCACGGATACCGCCGCGGCGCTGCGTGCCAATGAGATGGGCTGCGATGCGCTGTTGAAGGGTACGCAGGTGGATGGCGTGTATTCCGCCGACCCGCGCAAGAACCCGAACGCCGAACGCTACACGACGATCACCTATCTCGATGTCCTCTCGCGCGACCTGGCAGTGATGGACGCCGCCGCCATCAGCCTGGCGCGGGAGAACAAGCTGCCGATCGTCGTGTTCAACATCCACGAGCCGGGTGCCTTCACCGCCGTCATGAAGGGCGAGGGGAAGTTCACCACCGTGGTCGATCCTTAGACCAATGTTTGTCGCATTTTCCGACCTGTCGGGCGGGTTCGCCTGACCTGGAAATGCTGAAGAGGGAATCCGGGCATGGCCGCCGACTTCGCCGAGTACAAGCTCGAACTGCAGCGCCGCATGGACGGTGCGCTTGAGACGCTGAAGAAGGAATTCCAGGGCCTGCGGACCGGCCGCGCCAGCCCCGCGCTGCTGGAGCCGATCCGTGTCGAGGCCTATGGCAATGTGCAGCCGCTGGTGCAGGTCTCCAACATCTCGGTCGCCGGTCCGGGGATGCTGTCCGTCCAGGTCTGGGACAAGTCGGTGGTCAAGGCGGTTGAGATCGCGATCCGCGATTCCGGCCTCGGCCTGAACCCGCAGACCGAGGGCCAGGTGATCCGCGTGCCGCTGCCGCCGCTGACCACGGAACGACGCAACGATCTTGTGAAGACCGCATCGAAATATGCGGAGGCCAGCAAGGTTGCCATGCGCGGCGTCCGGCGCGATGCAATGGAGACCGTCAAGGGCTGGGAGAAGGACAAGAAGTCCGAGGTCTCGCAGGATGACGTCAAGCGTTGGACGGATGAGATCCAGAAGATGACCGACCAGAGCATCAAGACCGTGGATGCCACCCTGGCGGAGAAGGAAAAGGACATCCGGACAAGCTGATGGCACGCCGGGCGGCTTGGACGGGCGGGTGATGAGCGCGGCGGCAAAGCCGCTGGGGCCGGCCGGGCAAGCGCTCGGCGAGCAACCGCAAGGTGCGGCCGCGGTTGCGGCACGCCCTGCTGGCGGCGGCAGGTCGCCGCAGCACATCGGCATCATCATGGATGGCAACGGCCGTTGGGCCGCGGCGCGCAGCCTGCCGCGCGCGCTCGGCCACAAGGCGGGCGCCGAGGCCGTGCGGCGCACCATCGAGGCCGCGGCGCAGGCCGGAATCCCCTGGCTGACGCTGTTCGCCTTCTCCTCCGAGAACTGGCAGCGGCCGCCGGAGGAAGTCCGCGACCTGACCGGGCTGATGCGGATGTACCTCCGCTCCGAGGTCGGCACCCTGGCGAAGGAAGGTATCCGGCTTCGGGTGATCGGCGAGCGCGAGCGTTTCGGCGCGGAAACCGTGCGCGCGATCGGCGCGGCGGAAGCGGCGACCGCTCATGGCACCCGGCTCAACCTTAACGTCGCCGTCTCCTACGGTGGGCGGGCCGAGATCGTGGCGGCGGCACGGGACCTGGCGCGCCGGGTGGCCGCGGGCACGCTGGACCCGGAACAGGTGGATATGGCGGCCTTCGCCGGCCAGCTTTCGACCGCCGGCATGCCCGACCCGGACCTGATCATCCGCACCAGCGGCGAGCAGCGGCTGTCCAACTTCCTGCTGTGGCAGTCGGCCTACGCGGAATTCGTCTTCCAGGATGTGCTGTGGCCGGATTACGACGCGGCGCATCTGGGCCAGGCCATCGCCGAATATGCCCGCCGGGACCGTCGCTACGGCCTGCGGGTCGCGTGATACGGCTGGTTGCATGACCCCGAGTCCCAGTCCGTCCGCCTCCGGCAAGCGCTGGACGGACCTCCGCAAGCGGGCCTTGTCCGCCGCCGTGCTGCTGCCGGCGGCGCTCGCCTGCATCTGGTTCGGCGCGGAATCCTTCACCGCCATGGTGGCGCTGGCCGTTGCGGTGCTGACCTGGGAATGGGTGCATCTGTGTGGCCGGCGGACCCGGGCCTTCCCCGGCCTGGCCGTGCCCCTGGTGGTGCTGGCCGCCGGCACGCTGGCGGTGATGGACCGGGTGCGGGTCGGGCTGCTGGTGCTGCTGGCGGGCTTCGCCGTCACCTGGCTGGGCGTTTCGCTGATGGGCCGGCGCTCCGGCGTCACCCAGCCGGCGCGGCGGCTGGCGGCGGGGGTGCTCTATATCGGCCTGGCCGGCCTGGCGCTGATCGAGCTGCGGCACGACAATGAGGCCGGGCGCGGCAATGTGCTGTTCGTCTTCGTCGTGGTCTGGGCCTCCGATATCGGCGCCTACCTGGCGGGCCGGGCCTTTGGTGGGCCGAAGCTGGCGCCTGCCGTTTCCCCCAACAAGACCTGGTCCGGCGCGCTTGGCGGGCTGGTGGCGGCGCTGATATTCGGCGGCGCCTGCGCGCTGGCCTTCACGCCGGGTGCGGCGCTGGCTTCCATCGCCGTGGTCGTGGTTCTGGTGGGCGTCGCCTCGCAGGCGGGGGATCTTCTCGAATCCGCCATCAAGCGCCACTTCAAGGTGAAGGACACCTCGTCCCTCATTCCCGGCCATGGCGGGCTGCTGGATCGGCTGGACGGGGTGCTGGCGGCGGCACCGGTGGCGGCGCTGCTGTCCTATGCGCTGGGGCAGGGGCGGCCGCTTTGGGGATGGACCTGGTGACACGTTCGGTTTCCATCCTCGGCAGCACCGGCTCGGTGGGTCGTTCGACCGTGGCGCTGCTCGACGCCGCGCCGCCCGGCGCCTTCCGGGTGGAAGCGCTGGTCGCCAACCGGGATTTCGCGGTTCTTGCCGAACAGGCGTTGCGGCATCGCGCGCGGCTCGCCGTGGTGGCGGATGAAAGCGCCTACGGTGATCTGAAGGCGGCACTTTCCGGCAGCGGCATCGCGGTGGCCGCGGGCGCGGCCGCGGTGGAAGACGCCGCGGCGCGCCCGGCGGACTGGACCATGGCCGCCATCGTCGGCGCGGCCGGCCTGCGCTCCACCCTGGCGGCGCTGGCCCGGGGCGGCACGCTGGCGCTGGCCAACAAGGAAAGCCTGGTCTGCGCGGCGGAACTGGTGCTGGCCGTGGCGGCGGCGGGCGGCGCCACCCTCCTGCCGGTCGATTCCGAGCACAACGCGATCTTCCAGGCGCTGGATGGCCAGGACCCGGCGGGGGTCGAGAAGATCATCCTGACGGCCTCCGGCGGTCCGTTCCGCGAATGGACGCTGGAGCGCATGGCCCGCGCCACGCCGGCGGAGGCGGTACGCCACCCGGTCTGGTCGATGGGCGCCAAGATCAGCATCGATTCCGCCACCATGATGAACAAGGGGCTGGAACTGATCGAGGCCGCCCGCCTGTTCCCGGTGCCGGAAGCGCGGATCGAGGTGCTGGTGCATCCACAATCCGCGGTGCATGGCCTGGTGCAATTCGCCGATGGGTCGCTGATGGCGCAGCTCGGCACCCCGGACATGCGCACCCCCATCGCCCATGCGCTGGCCTGGCCGAAGCGCATCCATGTCGGCGCGCCGCGGCTGGATCTCGCCGCGCTGGGGCGGCTGGATTTCGCGGCGCCGGACCCGCAGCGCTTCCCGGCGCTGCGCCTGGCGCGGGAGGCCTTGCAGGCGGGCGGCGGCGCCCCGACTATATTGAACGCCGCGAACGAGGTGGCGGTGGGGATGTTCCTCGGCAGCCGCCTCGGCTTCCTGGAGATCGCGTCGGTGGTCGAGGCTACGCTGGAGGGTCTGGTGGCGGCGCGGGCGGAGGGGCTGGAGGATATCCTGGCCCTCGATGCCGCGGCCCGCCGTGCCGCATCCCGCCATGCCGAGGCCCGCGCCGCGGTCTGCTGAAGGCCATACCCGCGTTATCGGGCGCCTTTGCGCCGCTGGAGAGCACCTTGGATTTCCTGCCCGAACCGATCCGCACCATCCTGGCCTTCGTGGTCGTGCTGGGCGTGCTGGTGTTCTTCCACGAGCTTGGCCACTACCTCGCGGCGCGCTGGCGCGGCGTCTATGTGGAGCGCTTCTCGGTCGGCTTCGGCCGTGCGATCGCCGCCTGGACCGACCGGCAGGGCACCGAATGGCGCATCGGCTGGCTGCCGCTGGGCGGCTATGTGAAGCTGCACGGCCAGGAACAGCCGGAGGACGTGCCGGAGGAGGTGCGCGCCGCCTGGCGCTCCGGCCAGACCTTCCACGAGAAGCCGGTGGGCGATCGCGCCATCGTCGTCGCCGCCGGCCCGCTGGCCAATTTCGTCCTCGCCGCCCTGATGTTCGGCGCGCTGTACATGACGGTCGGCCAGCCCGCCGCCACCACGGCGGTCGGCACCGTGCAGGAAGGCTCCGCCGCCGCCACCGCCGGGCTGCTGCCGGGCGACCGCATCGTGGCGCTGGATGGCCAGCCGGTAACGCGGTTCGAGCAGGTGCAGCGGCACATCCAGCCGCGTGCCGGTACGCCGGTGGCCGTGACGGTGGAGCGTGACGGTGCCGAACGCACGCTGACGGCGACGCCCGCCGCGCGGGTGACGGGCGAGACCTCGGTCGGCATCCTCGGTGTCGGCGCCGCGCCGACGCAGTTCGAGCGGCTGGACCCGTTCAGCGCGATCTGGGCCGGCACGAAGCAGACGGCGGACATCACCGTGCAGACGCTGGGCGCCGTGTGGCAGATGATCGCCGGCGGACGCGGCGCGGAAGAACTCGGCGGGCCGCTGCGAATCGCGCAGATGTCGGGCCAGGTGGCGGAGCTCGGCATCGCCAGCCTGATTTCCTTCATGGCGGTGCTGTCGGTGAACCTGGCGCTGATCAACCTGTTCCCCATCCCGGTGCTGGATGGCGGCCACCTGATGTTCTACGCGGCGGAGGCAATCCGCGGCCGGCCGCTGCCGGCGCGGGCGCAGGAATACGGCTTCCGCGCCGGATTCGCGCTGCTGATCACGCTGTTCGTCTTCGCGACATGGAATGACCTTTCACAGTTCGGCCTGTTCCGCTGGGCGGCGGGGCTGTTCGGCTGAGCGCGGACCGGCGAAAATCTTGAGGATTTTCAGGGGCAGGGGCGTGATGCGCGTGGCACCTGCCCCGCTTCGGCCGCTTTTGCCGGGCAGGTTGCGGCGCACGGGCCCGGCGGGCGCGCCGCCGGGGGTGGCGGCCCCTTGGTCGCTCGGGTAGTCTCCGCCGCCTTACTCACCCCCCCGGGGATACACCTCTTGGTCGCCAATCGGCTCCTCCTGCTCGCCGCCACCTGCCTCGTCCCCGTCGGCCTCGCGCTGAACGCGGAAGCGCAGACCCGCGGTCCGCGCACGCCCAACGCCGCCGCTCTCCCCGCCTCCGGCGTGGTCCGCGGCATCGATGTCACCGGCAACCAGCGCATCGAGGCGGATACCGTCCGCTCCTACATGCTGCTGCAGCCGGGCGACCCGTTCGACGCGGACCGGCTGGACCGCAGCCTGCGGACGCTGTTCGCCACCGGGCTGTTCCGGGACGTGACGGTGGCCCGCCAGGGCGACCGCATCCGGGTGGTGGTGGAGGAGAATCCGATCGTCAATCGGGTGGCCTTCGAGGGCAACAGCAAGGTCTCCGACGATGTACTGACCCCGGAAGTGACGCTGCGCGCCCGCGCGGTGTTCACGCCGCAGGCCGCCCAGGCGGACCGCCAGCGCATCCTGGACCTCTATGCCCGCCGTGGCCGCTTCGCGGCGCGGGTCGAGCCGAAGATCATCCAGCTCGACCAGAACCGCGTCGACGTGGTGTTCGAGATCACGGAAGGCGATGCCGCGCTGGTCAGCCGCATCTCCTTCGTCGGCAACACCGCCTTCTCCGATGGCCGGCTGAAGGATGTGGTCGCGACGCGGGAACAGGCCTGGTACCGCATCCTGTCCACCTCCGACATCTACGACCCGGAGCGGCTGAACTTCGACCGCGAGCTGCTGCGCCGCTACTATCTGCGCCAGGGCTATGCCGATGTGCAGGTCACCGGCGCGGTGGCCGAGCTCGCGCCCGACCGCAGCGGCTTCTTCGTCACCTATACGATCGACGAGGGCCCGCGCTACCGCGTCGGCAAGACCGAGATCACCAGCACGCTGCGCGGGGTGGAGGCAGATTCGCTGCGCGGCGAACTCGCGATCAGCGAGGGCGACTGGTATGACGGCGACGCCGTCGAACGCTCCGTCGAGGCACTGTCGGATGCCGTCGGGCTGCGCGGCGTGCCGTTCGTGGAGGTCCGCCCGCGCGTGACGCGCGACCGCGAGAACCGCCGCGTCGACGTGACCTTCGAGGTTGCCGAGGGCAACCGCGCCTATGTCGAGCGCATCGACATCATCGGCAACAGCCGCACCGCGGACCGCGTTATCCGCCGCGAATTCCGCATCGCGGAGGGCGATGCCTTCAACGCCGCGCAGGTGCGCCGCTCGCGCCAGCGCATCCGCGACCTGGGCTATTTCGGCGGCGCCGAGATCAATGTGCAGCCCGGCTCCGCGCCGGATCGCACGGTGCTGCAGACCACCGTCTCGGAACGCCCGACCGGCGAAATCTCGCTTGGCGGCGGCTTCTCGACCGATGCCGGCCTGCTGACCGATTTCGGCATCCGGGAACGCAACTTCCTCGGCACCGGTATCGATGCGCGGCTGCAGACCCTGCTGGCGCAGCGCCGCACGCAGGTGGATTTCTCGGTCACCGACCCGGCCTTCCTCGACCGCAACCTGGCGGCCGGCGTGGACCTTTTCTACATCACGCGCGACCTGCAGGAGACCTCGAGCTACTCCGAACGCCGCGCCGGCATCGTGCTGCGCGCCGGCTACGAGTTCAACGAGCGGGTGCGGCAGAGCTGGGCCTACAGCCTGGTGCAGCGAGATGTGTTCGACGTCGAGTCGGACGCGAGCCGCTTCATCAAGGAACAGACCGGCATCACGCTGCTGTCGCAGATCGGCACCACGCTGTCCTACGACGTGCGTGACAGCCGGATCGAGCCGCGCAGCGGCTACATCGTCCGGGTCGGCACGGATGTCGCGGGCCTCGGCGGCGATGTCGCCTATGTCCGCTGGCGCGGCGACGTGGCCGGCTACATCCCGCTGGAGCGCTACCTCGGCGCCCCGGAATACGTGCTGGCCCTGCAGGGCGGTGTCGGCCTGCTGACCCCTTGGGGCGACCGGCCGGAGCGCATCATCGACCGCTTCTTCCTGGGCGGCGACAACCTGCGCGGCTTCGCACTGGCCGGTGCCGGCCCGCGCGACACCTCGGCCACCGGCAATGACGACCCGCTGGGCGGCCGGCTGATCTGGACGCAGACGACGGAACTGCGCTTTCCGCTGCCGCTGCCTTCCGAGATCGGGCTGATCGGCCGCGCCTTCGTCGATGTCGGCTCGCTGTCGGAGACGCCGGTGACCGGGACGGGCGTGCAGGATGACAGCTCGCCGCGCGTCGGCGCCGGCGTCGGCATCTCCTGGCGCACGCCGGTCGGCCTGATCAACATCGACATCGCCCAGGCGGTGGTGAAGAAGTCCTACGACGAGACGCAGCTCGTACGCTTCGGCTTCGGCACCCGCTTCTGAGCACTATCCGGGAAATCTGCCCCATGCGCCTGCGCCACCTTCTCGCGGCTTCGCTGCTGTTCGCGCCGCCCCTGTTGCTGACCCTGCCGGCCTCCGCACAGCAGCAGGGCCAGCAATGGTTCGTCCCGCCCGCGGGCCAGGCGCAGGGCCAGCAGCAGCAGCGTCCCGCCCAGCGGCCGGCGCAGCGTCCGGCAGCGCAGCAGCCTGCCGCCGGCACGCGCCCGCCGGCGCCGGTCATCGCCATCGTCGACATCCCCGAGGTTCAGCGCCTGTCCGCCGCCTTCAACCAGGTGCGGGAGGAGATCGAGCGCCGCCGCGGCAAGCTGAACGAGGATTTGCAGCGCGAGCAGGGCCGCTGGCGCGAGGAACAGCAGGCGCTGGCCGCCGCCCGTGCCACACTGGCGGCGGAACAGCTTCGTGCGCGGGAGCGTGACCTGCAGGAGCGTATCACCGACGCGCAGCGCATCTTCCGCGACCGGTCGCGCGCCATCGACCAAGCGGCGCAGGCCGGGCTGCAGCAGATCGAGCAGGCGCTGGGCGCCGTGATCCGCCAGGTCGCCGCGTCCCGCGGCGTGAACATCGTGCTGCCGCGGCCGCTGGTGATCTTCAACGACAGCGCCTTCGACCTGACGGACGAGATCTCGGCGCAGATGAACCGCGTGCTCCGCAGCGTGAACCTGCCGGCCGAGGGCGCCGCCCCGACCGAGGCGCCCGCTGCCGGCGCGCCTGCTGCCGGTGCCCCTGCTGGCGGTGCGCCGGCCGCGAACGGCGCGCCGCCGCCGCCGCCGCCGCCGGCCCCTGCCGCACCCGCACGACGGAACTGAGCCATGGCGGCGGATCCCCGCTTCTTTCCGGCGGGGTCCGCCCTGACCCTGGCCGAGGCTGCCGCCGCCGCCGGAGGCGAACTGGTCGGCGGCGACCCGGCGCTGCGCATCACAGGCGTCGGGCCGCTGCAATCGGCCGGGGCGACCGAGGTCAGCTTCCTCGACAACCGGCGCTACCTGCCGCTGCTGGCCGATAGCCGTGCCGCGGCCATCGTGCTGGCGCCCGAGCTGCTGGCCCGCCTGCCGGAAGGCCGCGTCGCGATCGTGACGAAGCAGGCCTATCTCGGCTTCGGACGCATCGCACGCGCGCTGCATCCGGTGGCGCCGCCACGGCCGGGCATCCATCCGACCGCTGCCATCGATGCCGCGGCCCAGATCGGTGCGGGGGTAGAGGTCGGTCCCTTCGCGGTGATCGAGGCAGGTGCCGAGATCGGCGAAGGCTGCATCATCGGCCCGCATGCCGTGGTCGGCGCCGGGGTGGTGCTGGGGGAGGGTTGCCGGATCGGGGCCCATGCCAGCCTTTCCCACTGCATCGCCGGCCGCTTCGTGGTGCTGCACCCGGGGGCGCGCGTCGGCCAGGAGGGCTTCGGCTTCGCGGTGACGCCGGAAGGGCGGTTCGAGACGATGCCCCAACTCGGCCGGGTGCTGCTGGAGGATTTCGTCGAGATCGGCGCCAATGCCTGCGTCGACCGTGGCAGCCAGTCCGACACCGTGCTGGGGGCGGGCACGCGCCTCGACAATCTGGTGCAGATCGGCCACAACGTGAGCACCGGCAAGGGTTGCGTGCTGGTCGCCCATGTCGGAATTGCCGGCTCCACCCGCCTCGGCAACGGGGTGCAGATGGGTGGGCAATCCGGCGTTGCCGGCCATGTCGAGATCGGGGACCGGGTTCAGGTCGCGGCCCAGTCGGGCGTCATGTCCGATGTCGGGCCGGGAGAGATTGTTGGCGGGTCGCCCGCCTGGCCGATGCGTGAGACGCTGCGCGCCTTCGCCGCGCTACGGAAACTTGCCGGCCGGCCGGCGGCCAAGCCGGCACCCTAGACCGCATCCGTTGGACTTGTGATCACGGCAATCGGTCTAGCTACTTGTTGTGGCGCATCTCCAGGTCGCCAGGCGATCCGCCTGACCTGAAGATGCTTTAATTCGCCAGGGAGCGAGCGGAAGACAGGATCATGGACGCGACCGCAGAGAATACGCCGGCCACCGCGGCGGAAGGCCCCGCAGGGACCGTTGGTGTCTACGACATCGCCCGCATCATGCAGGCGATCCCGCACCGTTTTCCCTTCCTGCTGGTGGACCGCGTGGTGGATATCGTCCCCAACGTCTCTGCCGTGGGTATCAAGAACGTCTCGATCAACGAGAATTTCTTCCAGGGCCATTTCCCGCAGCACCCGGTCTTCCCGGGCGTACTGATCATCGAAAGCATGGCGCAGACCGCGGCCGTGCTGGTGGTGGAGACGCTCGGACCGAGCGCCCAGGGCAAGCTGGTCTATTTCATGACCGTGGACAGCGCCAAGTTCCGCAAGCCGGTGGTGCCGGGCGACCAGATGCGCGTGCATGTGCTGAAGGAAAAGCAGCGCGGCAACATCTGGAAGTTCACCGCGGAAGCCAAGGTGGACGGCAAGGTGGTGGCTGAGGCCGGCTACGCCGCCATGATCCTCGACAAGTGAGCGAACCCGCCCGCGTGGATTCTGAAAACATGCCCGCCTTCATCCACCCCGCCGCCCATGTCGCGGCCGGGGCCCAGATTGGCGCCGGCTGCCATATCGGCCCCGGCTGCGTCGTCGGGCCGGAGGCGGTGCTGGGGCAGGGCGTCGAGCTTATCGCGCATGTGGTGCTCGATGGCCGCGTCAGCCTGGGCGACGGCGTGAAGGTCTATCCCTTCGCCACCATCGGCCTGCCGCCGCAGGACCTGAAGTACAAGAGCCAGCCCACCGGCGTCGCCATCGGCGCCCGCACCCAGATCCGGGAGCACGTCACCATCCACCGCGGCAGCACCGGTGGCGATGGCATGACGCGGATCGGCGCGGATGGGCTGGTGATGTGCGTCGCCCATGTCGGGCATGATTGCCGCATCGGCGACGGCGTCATCCTGGTGAACAACGTGATGCTGGCCGGCCATGTGGAGATCGGTGATTTCGCCGTGGTGCAGGGCGGCGCCGCCATCCAGCAATTCGTCCGCATCGGCCGCATGGCCATGGTGGCCGGCATGTCCGGCGTCGAACGCAACGTGCTGCCCTATGGCCGGGTCAAGGGCTATCGCGCCAAGCATTCGGGCCTCAACACCATCGCCATGCGCCGCCGCCTCGGGCTGAGCAAGGACCAGGTGGTGACGGTGGCGCGTGCGGTGCACGACCTGTATCGCGGTGGCCGGCCGGATGAGGCCGTGGATGCCGTCGCCGCAGCCTATCCGGGCAATGCTCTGGTGGCGGAAATCCTTGCCTTCACCCGCAACCGCGGCCGCCACGGCCTGGTCCCCTTCGGCCGTGCCGCCGAGGAGGAGGAGAGCGGAGAGGCTGCGTGACCGCCACGCCGCAACCCCTCGGGCTGATCGCCGGCGGCGGAATCATGCCGCTGCGGGTGGCGGATGCGGCGCGCCGCGCCGGCCGCCCGGTCTTTGCCGTGCTGGTCGAGGGCTTTGCCAATCCGCGGGACTGGCTGGCCTGGCCGCATGAAGTGGTGCGGCTCGGCGCCGTCGGCCGGATGCTCGGGCTGCTGCGGCGCCAGGGCGTACGGCAGCTGGTGCTCGCGGGCCGGGTGACGCGGCCTTCGATCCTGTCGCTGCGGCTGGATGGGGAAGGGGTGCGGCTGGCGGCCAAGGTCGGCCGCCGCGCCCTGTTCGGCGGCGACGACGCGCTGCTGACCGCAGTGATCACCGTGCTGCGCGACGAGGGCTTCGAACCGCTTGGCGCGCAGCAGGTCTTCGCCGAGCTGCTGATCGAGGCAGGCTGTCCGACCCGCGCACAGCCGGATGCGGCGGCGCTGGACGACATCAGGCGCGGCATCGCCGTGGTCCGTCAGCTCGGCGCCGCCGATGCCGGGCAGGGCTGCGTCGTGCAGCAGGGGCTGGTGCTGGCGCTGGAAGCCATCGAGGGCACGGATGCGATGATCGCCCGCGCCGGCGACATGCGGCGGGAGGGGCCGGGCGGCGTGCTGGTAAAGCTGGTGAAGCCGGCGCAGAGCAAGCTGGTGGACCTGCCCGCCATCGGCCCGGACACCATCCGCGCCGCCGCCGCCGCCGGATTGCGCGGCATTGCTGTCGAAGCGCGACGGAACGGCCATGTGGGCACCATCGTTCTGGATCGCGACGCCACCATATCGGAAGCCGATGCCGCGGGGCTGTTCCTGTTGGCGATGGATTCGGACCACATCCTCAAGGAAGGGAATACCCCATGAGCCAGGGCTCGCTGCTGCACACCATGATCCGCGTCGGCAACCTCGAGCGCAGCGTGGATTTCTACACCAAGCTGCTAGGCATGAAGGAACTGCGCCGCCGGGACGTGCCGGACGGCAAGTACACGCTGGTCTTCGTCGGCTACGCCGATGAATCGACCGGCGCCGCCGCGGTGGAGCTGACCTACAACTACGGCACCGAGAGCTATGAGCAGGGCAACGCCTTCGGCCACCTGGCCGTCGGCGTGCCGGACATCTACGCCACCTGCGACAAGCTGCGCGCCGGCGGCGCCAAGATCACGCGCGAGCCCGGCCCGGTGAAGTTCGGCACCACAGTCATCGCCTTCGTCGAGGACCCGGACGGCTACAAGATCGAGCTGATCGAGCGGAAGTAGCCCCCAGCGCATGGCGATCCTGACGCCGCTGGAGGATGCCCTCGCCGGCATGACCGACGCGGCGCGGGCGCTGGCGGGGCGGGAGAGGGTGCGGCTGGCCGTCACCGGCCTGTCGCGGGCCGGCAAGACGGTGTTCCTCACCTCGCTGGTGGCGAACCTGCTGGCGGCGGGGCAGGGGGGCAACACCCTGCCGGCCCTGGCCGCTGCCTCCGGCAACCGCCTGAAGGGCGCGCGGCTGGTGCCGCCGGGCATCGAATCGACGCCGCGCTTCGACGCGAGCGCGCATCTGGAGGCGCTGGCCGCCGACCCGCCGCGCTGGCCGGAACGCACCGAGGATCTCTCCACGCTGGAAATCTCGCTGGACCTCGCGCCCGCCTCCTGGCTCGGCCAGGCGCGCGGCTGGGTGGCGGGGGAGCGGCGCGTCACGCTGGAACTGCTGGATTATCCCGGCGAATGGCTGCTCGACCTGCCGATGCTGGACCAGTCCTACGACGATTGGTCGCGGGAGACGCTGGTGCGGCTGCGGCAGGGCCGGCGCGCCGCGGCGGCCGAGGATTTTCTCAACTTCGTCGATGCCCTGCCACCCGGCGCGCGGGACGATGAGGCGCTGGCCCGCCAGGGGTTCCGGCTGTACCGCGCCGCCTTGCTGCGCTGCCGCGATGATCTCGGCTTCCGCTTCCTGCAACCGGGACGCGCGCTGAATCCGGGGCCGCGCGGGGAAGCGCCGCTGCTGTGGTTCTTCCCGCTGCCCGGCGGCAGCCAGGGCGAGCTCGGCCGGCTGCTGGCGCGCCGCCACTCCGCCTATCTGGCGGACCAGCGCAGCGCCTTCTTCGAACCCTTCTTCCGCCGCTTCCGCCGCCAGGCGGTGCTGGTGGATGCGCTCGGCGCGCTGCATGCCGGGGAGGAAGCCTTCGACGATACCGCCGCGGCCCTGTCCGCCATCGCCGGGTCGCTGCGCCGCGGCGGCGGCTGGCTGAACCTGCTGACCGGGCAGGGCGTGCAGCATGTCGGCTTCGCTGCCACCAAGGCGGACCATGTGCCGGAGGGGCAGCGCAAGGCGCTGGTCGGGCTGCTGGGTGACCTGGTCGGGCGGGACACCGCAGGGGCCGGCGGCGCCACCACCTCCGTGCACGCCATCGCCGCCCTGCGTTGTACCCAGGACGACATGGCGCGCGTCGATGGCCGGGACGTGCAGGCGGTGCGTGGCGTGCTGCTGGATGGCGGCCGTAGCGCGCGGATCTACCCTGGCGAGGTGCCGGACCGCCGGCCGGATCACGCCTTCTGGAGCCATGGCGAATTCCGCATGCCTGTCTTCCGCCCGCCGCGGCTGACAGGTGACGGCCAGGCCGGGATGCCCCATCTCGGGTTGGACCGGATGCTGGCATCCCTGATCGGAGACCTGCTTTGAGCGACGCGCCGCGCGGCCCCCGCATCCTGACCGAGGAGTCGACCGCCCCGGCGCCACGCCTTGATTTCGGCTGGGACCAGGCCGTGGCACCGGTGGCCCTGCCGCCGGCGCCGCAGGGGCGCTGGTCCGCGCTCGGGCTTGCCGCGGGCGGCATCGGCGTGCTGCTGGTCGGGCTTTCCGCCATTGATGTCGGCGGCTACGTCGCGGACCAGTTCACCCGCGCGCCCTGGCTTGGCTGGCTGACGCTGGGCGTGGCGTTGGCCGGATACGGGCTGATCGCCGCCGCCTTCCTGCGCGAATTGCGCGGCCTGGCGGGGCTGGGGACGGTGGAGCGCGGCCGGGCGGCCGTGGCGCGCGGGGATTTCGCTGCCAGCCGAAGCGCGCTGCTCGATTGGGCGGCGCGGGTGCCGGAGGCGCAGGCCATGCTGCCCGCACTGCGCAAGGCGCCGGACCTGCCGACCCTGCTGGCGCTGCTGGAGGCGGGGCCGCTGGCGACGCTGGATCGCGCCGCGGTGTCCGCCGGCCGCGCCGCCGCGCTGCAATCCCTGGCGGCGACCGCCATCGTGCCGTCGCCGGCGCTGGACGGAATCTTCATCGCCTGGCGCGGGCTGCGCCTGGTGCGGGAGGTGGCGGCCATCCATGGCCTGCGTCCGGGCCTGCTCGGCACCATGAAGCTGCTGCGGCGGACTTTGTTCGAGGCCGGGGCGGTGGCGGCGGCCGATGTCGCCATCAACGCCGCGGTCACGGCCGTCACCACCAATCCGCTGGTCGCATCCGTGGTCGGCGATGCGGCAACCGGCGCAGTCGCGGCGCGGCGCATGCTGCTGCTGGCGCGTGCCACGGCGCGGGCCTGCCGGATTGTCACGCCGCGCTGAAGGCGCGCCCTAAGCCTCCCGCGCTACGTCCACATCGAATTCGGCCGCGGCGGCTTCACGGGCAAGATGCAGCCCGACGGCACGAGGGCGCTGGGTTCCAACTCCGCCGGCTGAGCCGGCGCATTTTCGGGCCGGGCGATTCCGTGTGCGGGAAAAATGCTCTAGTCCTGGCGGCAAGCTGACCGGAGCACTTCGCCATGCCCTATGTGATCGCCGACGACCTGCCTGACGCCCCCGCGGGCCAGCGCTTCCGCGCGCTGCTCGAACGGCCGCAGATCCTGCAGATGCCGGGGGCGCATCTCGGCATCGCGGCGCTGCTGGCGAAGCAGGCGGGCTTCGAGTCGCTCTACATGTCGGGCGCCGCCATGTCCGCCACCATGGGCCTGCCCGATCTCGGCATGATCACGGTGGACGACGTCGCCTTCCACATCCGCCAGGTTGCCCGCGCCTCCGGCCTGCCGATCCTGGTGGATGGCGATACGGGGTATGGGGAGGCGCTGAACGTCATGCACATGGTGCGGAGCTTCGAGGAAGCCGGCGCCGCCGCGGTGCATCTGGAAGACCAGCTGCTGCCGAAGAAATGCGGCCATCTGAACGACAAGAAGCTGGCCGATGCGCGGGACATGGCGGCCAAGGTCGCCGCCGCCCGCAAGGCGCGGAAGCACCTGTATATCATTGCCCGGACGGATGCCGTGGCCAGCGAGGGCATGGATGCGGCCGTGGCGCGGGCGCAGATGTACCTGGACGCCGGCGCCGATGCGATCTTCCCGGAAGCCCTGGTGACCCGCGACATGTTCGCCGAATTCGCCCGCCGGATGCCCGGGGTGAAGCTGCTGGCGAACATGACCGAATTCGGCCGCACGCCCTTCTTCACGGCGCAGGAATTCGAGGACCTCGGCTATGCCATGGTGATCTGGCCGGTCAGCCATCTGCGCGTGGCCGCCCGCGCGATGGAGGAGCTCTACGCCGCCATCAACCGCGATGGCGGCACGATGAAGATGCTGGACCGCATGCAGACCCGCGCGCAGCTCTACGCCACCATCGGCTACCACGAATATGAGGCGCTGGATTCCAGCCTGGTGGCGACGGTGATCCCGGAGGGGATGCCGCAATCCTAGGTCAGGCGGCGAAGAAGGCCGGAATCTCCGCCATGCTGGCGAACAGGATATCCGGCTCCGCCGCTGCCAGCGCGGAGGGCAGGGCGTAGCCCCAGGCCACCGCGCCGGCGACCAGCCCGGCGCTGCGGGCGGCGGCGATGTCGCGCAACTCGTCGCCGATGGCGATCGCCTCGCCCGGCAGCAGCCCGGTGCGCCGCAGCACCTGGCGGAATCGGGATGCCTTGCCGAACAGTGTGGCGTCGCAGGCCCAGTGCCCGATGCAGCAGGACGCTTCGGCGCCCAGCGCGCGGCGCGCATTCACCTCGGAATTGGAGGAGACCAGCGCCAGCGTCACCCCCGCCGCGCGTAGCCGTGCCAGCATGGCGGTGGTGCCGGGGAACAGCGGTGGCGGCGGGGCGGCGGTGGCCAGGCCCTTGATATGCGCCGCGATGCTCGGAAGCTTCCACAGCGGCACGCCGAGCACGCGCAGGATGGTGCGCGCATCGCGGTCACGCAGCGCCTCGGCCTCGGTCCTGTCGATGCGGCGGAAGCCGAAATGGCGCGCGGCCTGGTCCAGCGCCTCGAACATCAAGTCGCGGCTATCGGCCAGGGTGCCGTCCAGGTCGAACAGGGCAAGGCGCGGCACGTTTCGGGGGCGGGCCGAGACGGTGTGGATGGCGCGGGAATCGATCGAGCTGTCCACCCGCTCCGTCTGTCCTGTTCTGTCTTTAATTCTTACGCATCGCCCGTGGCGCCGCCGGCGGCAAGCGGTGGCGCGATGGATGTTCATCACGTTCCGGCCAGGGGCGCGCCGCCCTGGCGCCGCAGCAAGGCGGGCGCCTTCGCCCTGCATACGGGCTTGGCGGGTCCTGGACGGCAACCATCATCGCCGGCTCAGGCGGCCGTTGATGCAGGCTTGGAAGGGTGGAGAGAATTGGCTCCGGCGGTTGGATTCGAACCAACGACCAACGGATTAACAGTCCGCTGCGCTACCGCTGCGCCACGCCGGATCAGCCAGTGAACCGGGCTATAGCAAGCACCCGGTCCTTGGTAAACCCGCCCAATGCCGATTGGCGTTGGATGGGGAAGAAGAAAGGCCGCGGCCGGAATCGAACCGGCATATACGGATTTGCAGTCCGCTGCATCACCACTCTGCCACGCGGCCCCATGCGTGGCGAGCCACGCAGGAAGCGGCCTCATGCGTAGCGTACCACGCAGGAAGCGGCGCCTCTATCCGGCAGGGCGGGCCGCTGGTCAAGAGTCCGCTGGACGCGCTTGTGAAGGCTTCGGCAACGGTTGGCGTGGATGCTGCGTCGCGGAAGTGCTGCTTGGCCGTCGGGCGCCCCGGACGTATAAGCGGCGCCATGGACAAGGCGGCGACAATGGACCTGGATCACGCGGAATCGCGTGCCGTGCTTCACGCGGAATCGCGTGCCATGGCGGATGCGGAGCACGGCATGGCGGCGGCGCGCCGCTTCATGGTGGATGGCCAGTTGCGGCCGAACAAGGTGACCGACCCGCGGCTGCTGGCCGCGATGGGCGATCTGCCGCGGGAACGCTTCCTGCCGGCCAATCTGGCCGCCCGCGCCTATGCGGATGAGGATGTCCGCCTCGACGGCGGCCGCGCCCTGATGCAACCGATGGCGATCGCGCGGCTGCTGCAGTTGCTGCGGATCCGCGATGGCGACCGGATGCTCGTGCTCGGCGCCGGCACCGGCTACGCGGCCGCCGTGGCGGCGGCCTGTGGCGCGCCGGTGGTCGCGGTCGAATCGGATCCCGCCCTGTTCGCCCTTGCGCGCCGGGCGCTGGACGGGCTGCTGCCCGCCGGGGCGGTGACCTTGGTGCAGGCCGATCCGGCCCAGGGGCATGCCGCCGGTGCGCCCTATGATGTCATCCTGATCGAGGGCGAGGTGCCCTCGGTGCCCGATTCCATCGCGGCGCAACTCGCGGAAGGTGGCCGCCTAGCCACGGTCCTGGCGGCGGCCGATCGCGGCGTTTCCGCCCGCGCCGTGTGGGGCGTGCGCCATGGCGGCAGCTTCAGCGTGACGGATGCCTTCGATTGCGCCACGCTGCCCTTGCCCGCGTTCCAGCCCGCCCCGGCCTTCGTCTTCTGATGCGTGGCCCCGCTGCGGCGGGACCATGGATGCGGAAGATCTGGTGCAGGTGAAATGAAGACCCGCCCCGCTTCGCGGGCCGTAGGAGCCGCAGTCCGATGAAGTTCTCCCGTACCACCCTGGCGCTCGCGGCGCTGCTGATCGCCCCGCCGGCGCTGATCGCCCCCGCCGCGGCGCAGTCGCTGCAGGAGGCGCTGGCCATGGCCTACGCCAACAACCCGAACCTGCAGGCCGCCCGCGCCCAGCTTCGCGCCGTGGATGAGAACGTGCCCCAGGCGCTGTCCGGCTGGCGCCCGACCGTGCAGGTGGCCGGCAGCGTCGGCACCGCGCAGGGCCGCAGCACCAACACCTCCACCAGCAACCGCACCAGCCTGGACCGCAATCCGGCGACGCTCCAGGCCACCGTCAGCCAGCCGCTGTACCGCGGCGGCCGCACCACGGCTTCCGTCCGCCGGGCGGAGAACCAGGTGCTGGCGCAGCGCGCGCGGCTGCTGGCGACCGAGCAGCAGATCCTCTCGGATACGGTGAACGCCTATGTCGCCGTGATCCGCGACCAGGAGGAAGTGCGCCTCAACATCAACAACGAGCAGGTGCTGACCCGCCAGCTCCAGGCCACCAACGAACGCTTCCGGGTTGGCGAGATCACCCGCACCGACGTGGCACAGGCGGAAAGCCGCCTGGCCGGCACCCGCGCCGCCCGCGCCGATGCCGAGGGGCGGCTGCAGCAATCCCGCGCCAGCTTCGCCCGCCTGGTCGGCCAGCCGCCGCAGCGCCTGGTGGCGCCGCAGCCGCTGCGCGTGCCGCTGGCCACGGCGGCGGAGGCCGGCACGCTGGCCGGCCTGAACAACCCCAACGTGGTCGCCGCCCTGTTCGACGAGGCCGCGGCGCGCGACCTGATCGATGTGAACTTCTCCTCCCTGCTGCCGCAGGTCAGCCTGAACGGCAGCACCTTCCGCAACGACAACAGCTCCGCCCCCGACAACCGCGTCACCGGCAGCCAGGTGACGGCGAACCTGACGGTGCCGCTGTACCAGGGCGGCGCCGAATACGCCCAGGTGCGCCAGGCACGGCAGACGGCGCAGCAGGCGCGGCAGCTGGTCGATGACCAGCGGCGCCAGGCGACCCAGCAGGCGACCTCGGCTTGGGAAACGCTGACCGCCGCCCGCGCCCAGGTGGAGAGCGTGCGCGCGCAGATCCGCGCGGCCGAGATCGCGCTGGATGGCGTGCAGCGGGAAGCCATCGTCGGCAGCCGCACCACGCTCGACGTGCTGAATGCCGAGCAGGAATTGCTGAACGCCCGCGTCAGCCTGGTGCGCGCGCTGGCCAATGTGATCACCGCCTCGCACAGCCTGGCGGCCTCGGTCGGGCGCCTCACGGCACGCGATCTCAGCCTGCCGGTGCAGATCTATGACATGGAGGCCTACTACAATGCGGTGCGCAACCGCTGGGCAGGCTTCGGCGACTATGCCGCGCAGGGGCGCTGAGGCATGAGCGGCGCGGGGCAGCCCGGCCGCCCGGGCGGCGGCACGGATCCGGCGATGGATGACATCCTCGCCTCGATCCGCCGGATCCTGAACGAGGATGAGGCGCAGGACGCGCAGGACAACAAGGCGGCGGAGCCGGAGCCGCTGGACCTGACCGAGGCGATGCTGGTGGCCGCGCCGCCGCCGCCGGAGCCGGAGCCTGAACCGGAGCCGGAGCCGGAACCCGAGCCGGAACCGCCGCCGCCGCCGCCGCGTGCCGCGGCAACGCCCGAGCCGCGCCCGGAACCGCGGCCGCAGCCGGCCTCCGACCCGGAGATGACGGTGGCCAATGTGATGTCCGCGGCGGAGGGGCTGATCGCGCCCGCCGTCGCCGCCGCGACCACCGCCACCCTCGCCACCCTGCTGCGCAGCGTGGCGGAGGAGCGCAGCGCCATCGTGCATCGCGGTGGCCCCTCGATCGAGGATGTGGTGCGGGAGGAGATCCGGCCGCTGCTGAAGGCCTGGCTGGACCAGCACCTGCCGCCCCTGGTGGAGCGGCTGGTGCGGGTTGAGATCGAGCGGGTGATCGGGCGCGCCGCGCCCTGAGCCCCCCGGCGCGCCGCGCCCTGAGTTCCCAGGCGCGCCGCGCCCTGAGTTCCCAGGCGCGCCGCGCCCTGAGATCCCCGGCGCGCCGCGCCCTGAGCCCCCCGGCGCGCCGCGCCCTGATCCACCCGCTGCCGGGCCTCAGTCCGGCTTGATGTTGTTGTCGCGGATCACCGCGGCCCAGGTCGCCATCTGCCCATCCAGGAAGCGGCCGAAATCCTCGGGGGAGGAGGCGATGATCTCCACCCCCATCGGGCTGGTCAGCCGCGCCCGCACTTCCGGCACCTCCAGCGCCTTGGCCAGCGCGGCGTGGAAGCGGCGGATGATCGGCTCCGGCGTGCCGGCGCGGCCGAGCACCGCCCACCAGGCCTTGGCGTCGATGCCCGGCACACCCGATTCGGCCACCGTCGGCAGGTCCGGGAACAGCGCGGAACGCTGGCCGCCGGTCTGCGCCAGCGGGCGCAGGGACTGGCCCACCTGGCCGCCGAGACCGGCATTGCTCGCCATCGGCAGGTCCAGCTCCCCGGCCGCGGCGGCTGCGCTCATCGGGCCGCCGCCGCGATAGGGCACATGCACCATCTTGAAGTCGCCGCGCTGCTGCATCAGCGACATGGTGAGGTGCGACAGGCTGCCGACGCCGATGCTGCCATAGGTGATGGTATCCGGTGCCGCCTTGGCCGCCGCGATCACCTCCTCCAGCTTCCGCCAGGGGCGGGAGTTGTGGGTGGTGATCAGCATGGGCGCGGCGCCGATCTGCATCACCGGCACCAGGTCCCGCTTCGCATCGAAGCCGAGATTGCTGATGAAGGAGGGATTCACGGAGTGGCTGTCGAAGACTGTCACCCAGGTATTGCCATCCGGTGCGGCCCGCGCGGCGGCGGCGGTGCCGAGCGCGCCGGAGGCGCCGGGCCGGTTCTCGATCACCACCGGAACGCCAAGCTCTGCCGTCAGCCGCGGCTGCAGCAGGCGGGTGATGGTGTCCACGCTGCCGCCGGGCGGGAAGGGGACGATGATGCGGATCGGGCCGTTCGGCCAGGCAGGCTGACCCAGCGCGGGGGCGGCGAGCGTCGCGCCCGCGAGCCCCGCCAGAAGTGGACGGCGACCGATCTTGTGCATGGTTTTGTCTCCAACCCAGGCTGAATCCTATGCGCCGCGGGCCTGCCACCGTCCAGCCGCCCCTTGACGGAAACAGGCCGGCGGGGAAGGGATGCCGCATGCTCGACAAGACCTTCGACCACGCCACCATCGAACCCCGCCTGTACCAGGGCTGGGAGGATTCCGGCGCCTTCGCGGCGCATCCGGAGAGTGCGGCAAAGCCGTTCACCATCATGATCCCGCCGCCCAACGTCACGGGCAGCCTGCATATCGGCCACGCGCTGACCATGACGGTGCAGGACATCCTGACCCGCTTCCGCCGGATGCAGGGCCGGGACGCGCTGTGGCAGCCGGGCACGGACCATGCCGGCATCGCGACGCAGATGGTGGTGGAACGCCTGCTCGCCTCCCAGGGCCTGAAGCGGCGCGAGATGGGGCGGGAGGCGTTTCTCGCCAATGTCTGGGAGTGGAAGCGCGAATCCGGCGGCACCATCACCCGCCAGCTCCGCCGTCTCGGCGCCAGCCTGGATTGGCCGCGGGAACGCTTCACCATGGATGAGGGCCTGTCCGAGGCGGTGCGGGAGGTCTTCGTCACCCTGCACAGCCAGGGCCTGCTGTATCGCGACAAGCGCCTGGTGAACTGGGACCCGGTGTTCCAGACCGCGATCTCCGACCTGGAAGTCGAGAGCCGGGAGGTGAAGGGCCATATCTGGCACCTGCGCTACCCGGTGGAGGGCGAGCCGGGCCGCTTCGTCACCGTCGCCACCACGCGGCCGGAGACCATGCTGGGCGACACGGCGGTGGCCGTGCACCCCGAGGATGAACGCTACACCGACCTGGTCGGCAAGCACCTGCTGCTGCCGCTGACCGGCCGCCGCATCCCGGTGGTGGCGGATGCCTATTCGGACCCGGAGAAGGGCACCGGCGCGGTGAAGATCACCCCCGCGCATGACTTCAACGATTTCGAGGTCGGCAAGCGGCACGGCCTGGCCAGCCCCTCAGTCCTCGATGCCGATGCCAAGGTGACGCTGGCCGAGATCCTCGGCCCCTGGGCGGAGGACGCCTTCGTCCGCAGCCTGGAAGGCCAGGACCGCTTCGCCGCGCGCAAGGCCATCATCGCCAAGCTGGAGGAGATGGAGCTGCTGGCGGCGGTGGAGCCGCATGTGAACCAGGTGCCGCATGGCGACCGCTCCGGCGTGCCGATCGAGCCGCGCCTGACCATGCAGTGGTATGTGGACGCCAAGACCCTGGCGCAGCCCGCCATCAAGGCGGTGGAGACCGGCCAGACCGTCTTCGTGCCGCGCCAGTGGGAGAACACCTTCTTCGCCTGGATGCGCGACATCCAGCCCTGGTGCGTGTCCCGCCAGCTCTGGTGGGGCCACCAGATCCCGGCCTGGTACGCGCCGGATGGCGAGGTCTTCGTCGCCAAGACCGAGGAGGAAGCCCGCGCCGCCGCGAAGGCCAAATTCGGCCGCGACGTGGAACTGGTGCGCGACCCGGACGTGCTGGACACCTGGTTCAGTAGCGCGCTCTGGCCCTTCAGCACCTTGGGCTGGCCGGACAGGACGCCGGAACTGGCGAAGTATTATCCGGGCGACGTGCTGGTGACGGGCTTCGACATCATCTTCTTCTGGGTCGCCCGGATGATGATGATGGGCATCCATTTCATGGACGGCCAGGTGCCCTTCGAGAAGGTCTACATCCACGGCCTGGTCCGGGATGAGAAGGGCCAGAAGATGTCGAAATCCAAGGGGAACGTCATGGATCCCCTGGAGCTGATCGAGGCCTATGGCACCGATGCGTTGCGCTTCACCATCGCCTCACTCACCGGGCCGGGCCGTGACGTGAAGCTCGGCCGCAAGCGCGTGGAAGACTTCCGGTCGTTCGGCACCAAGATCTGGAATGCGGCGCGCTTCCTGGAGATGAACGGCATCAAGGCCGATCCGGCCTTCGATCCGGCCTCCGCGAAGACGCCGCTGGCGCGCTGGATCCTCGATGGGTCCAACCGGGCGGTGGCGGAGGCGACGACGGCGCTGGAGGCGTTCCGCTTCGACGAATATGCCGGCGCCGCCTACCGCTTCGTCTGGGGCAGCTTCTGCGACTGGTTCCTGGAATTCGCGAAGCCGGTGCTGAACGGCCCGGATGGGCCCGCGAAGGACGAGGTGAAGGGCGCCGCCCAGCATGTCTTCGGCACCATCCTGAAGCTGCTGCACCCCGCCATGCCCTTCATGACCGAAGCCCTGCATGCCGAATTCGGCTACGGCGCCGAATGCACCCTGATCCGCGCGGAATGGCCCGGCGCCGTGCCGGTGGCGGATGCCGAGGCGGCGCGGGAGGAACTGGACTGGCTCGTCGGCCTGATCGGCGAGGTGCGCGGCGTTCGCGCCGAGATGAACGTGCCGCCCTCCGTCACCGTGCCGCTGCTGCTCTCGGGCGCTTCAGGAACCACGCTCGCCCGTGCGGAGGCCTGGATCGACGTGATCCGCCGCATGGCGCGTGCCACCGAGGTCCTGCCGCTGGACGGCGCCGTGCCGAAGGGCGTGGCGCAGGTGGTGGTGGGGGAGGCGACGGTGATGCTGCCGCTGGCCGATGTCATCGACCTCTCGGCCGAACGCGCCCGCCTCGCCAAGGAACGCGCCAAGGCGGAGGGCGAGGCCGGCAAGATCGCCGCCAAGCTCGGCAACGGCGATTTCGTCGCGCGGGCGAAGGAGGAGGTGGTGGAGGAAAACCGCGAACGCCTCGCCGCCGCCCAGGCCGAGATGGCCCGGCTGGACGCGGCGCTGGCCCGCATCGCGGGCTAGCGGTACGCCAGCCCGGTCACCGGGTCGCAGGGCGGGTCCGGCGTTGCGGGGATGGCGTGAAGCGCCCGTTCCCGCTCCCCCGGCCGCCCGGTGAACTGCTCCGGCGGGTCGCCGGGCGGATAGGCGCCGACCACCAGCAGATCCGCCGACTGGCCCAGGTTGCGATGCGCCGTGCCCGCCGGCAGCACCACCACATCCCCGGCCACCAGCTCCAGCGTCACCCCGGCTTCCGCGCCCAGGCGCACGCGCACATGGCCCTGGGCGATGGCCAGCGCCTCATGCGCGTTCGGGTGGTAGTGGTCGAAGTCGTAGATCCCGTTACGCCAGGCCGGCGGCCAGCCATGGCGGGCGAACAGTGCCTCCGCCGCCGCCGGGTCGCCCGGCGTGGTTGCGCCACGATGCAGCAGCACGGGCAGGCGTGGGTTGTTGGGGATCTGGCCGCCCTGGCTGGCGCTATCCGCCAGCAGCAGCCGTTCCGCGCCATCGGCGCCGCGTTCATGCATGACAAGCACCCCAGTCTACGGGGGCGAGACGCCCTAGCGATCCAGGAGTTGCGCCGCCAGGCGATGGTGCTGCGCGGCGTGCGGGGAGGGGTATTCGGCCACCTCGGTCAAGCGCTGCGCCGCGGCCGTCATCATCCGTGTGCCGGCGGGGCGGTTGTAGATGAAGCCATGCGTCGGATAGGTGCGACCGAAATTGCCGCTGTCTTGGCCGACCTGCACGCGCACCGCCGTCCAGTCGTTGCGGTCGGAGACGTCCATCACCACGACGCCGCGCATGACGCTGCCGCGGCGGATGCCCGGGCCGCCCCAGTTGGAATGATCGATATGGATGGTGCGCGGGCCGACCACACGGCTGACCACCGCGACATGGCCCCGCCGCATGCCGCCCGAGGCGGTGAAGGCGAGCACGGAGCCACGCTCCGGCGCATTGCCGCGGGCATAGCTGCCGGCCGCGTTGCTCCACCAGAGGCGTGCGTCGCCACTGATGTTCATGCCGGTGGCCATGCGGGCGAAGGGCACGCAGGACAGGCTGGAGGCGACCGAGACGGGCAGGATCGGCGTGCCGGCGCTCATGGCGAAGGCCGGGCGCAGCAGGCCCTGCGGGGCCGTGTGGATGACGCCCTGCTGGGCCGTGTGCAGAACGCCCTGCTGGGCCGTGTGCATGGCACCCTGCTGGGCGCTGGCCTCCTGCCTGGATGCGGCGCGGCGGCGCTGGGCGGCGGTGCCCTGCCGGCTGGCGGCTGCGGCCTGGCGGGTGGCGGTGGCGCGGGCGGCGGCATGGGCACGACGCTGCGCGGCGGAGGAGGTCGCGGCCGTGGCGGGCTGGACCTGGCGAGTCTGCTTCTGAGCCGTGCGCGGGCCGCGTTCGGAAGCCTCGGCCGGCACCTGCATCAGGGCGGTGCCCAGCAGGACACAGAGTGCTGCAAGCGTGCGTTTTGCCCGCATCTACGATCCCCTGTCTTGCCTCGGCCGGCCCGGATGGCGCGTCCTGAGTGCTGCGGTAACCGTCTGCGACAGGGGCGGGCAACCCGCTGTGATGATACGCGTTGAAATACGAGGTGAATTGTCGGGGTCGACACCCCGCCGGCGGCCAGGAACAGATCATCTTCCTAGGATGAAACACGGCGAAACACGAAGCCACAGTGTTGCGTCCTGGATGTCACACTCCGGCACGGGATTCGCCGGCTGCCCAGATCGAGTCACATGGCTGTCATGTCGGCGCGGAATGGATCCTGTCCATTCGGCAATAAAAAACCCCCGCGGGCGTTAGCCACGCGGGGGGTGAAGCGAACGCGAAGCTCAGCGGCAGGCGGTGACCATGATCTCCACCAGGTGGCGCGGGTCGGCCATGTTCGCCTCGACGCAGGCGCGCACCGGGCGGCCGGCCTCGCCCAGCCAGTTGACCCACACCTTGTTCATCGCGTCGCGGTCGCGGATGTCCTTCAGCCAGATCTGCGCCTGCAGCAGGCGGGTGTTGTCCGTGCCATTGGCTTCCAGCGCGGCGTCGATCTTGGCGAGCACCTGCTGGGTCTGCCCGGCGATGTCCTGCGACAGGTCATCCGCCGTCATGCCGGCCAGGTAGACGAAGTTGTGGTACTCGACCGAGGAGGACAGGATCGGGTTGCTGCCCTGGCGGGTGATCTTGGACATTGCGCATATGCTCCTGGAGCGGTTTTGGCGCGATTGTCCTAAGCCGCGTCGCCCGAGGCGGCAAGGTGAGGCAACGGCATCAGCCCCCGGTCGGGGGGCGATCCTCGCCGTGATCGGCCGCGCCGGCCACCGCGCAGCCGCAGAAGGGGCAGCGCGCCAGGCTCGCGATGCGCGGCTCCAGCGCCGGGGGCAGCTTCCGGCCTTCCAGCATCCGCTCCACCTCCGCCCGCAGCGCCGCATGGGCGTCCGGGCAGCCGCTGCCGTAGTCGGCGGCGGTCTCGGCCGATGGCGCCTCGAGCCGGAAGGCGCCCGCCGCGCCCGGGGCGAGCGCGATGGGCAGGCAGGTCAGCAGGGTGCGGCGCTTCGTCATGCGCCGAGGCTACCGCACCCGCGCCAGCCTACGCCACCACGGCGTAGCTGCTGCCGGAGGCGGCGGCGCCGATCATCGCCTCGAACACCGCGACGCCATGGATCGCCTGGTCGACCGGCAGCGGATAGGCCGGGCCGCCGGCGACGGCCGCCGCGAAGGCCGCAAGTTCAGCGGCTTCGATGTCGGTCTTCGGATAGGTCTTCACCCAGGGCTCACCCTCCCGCGGGGTGAAGGACAGGTTCTCATGGCCCTGCAGCACCAGGATTCCCTCGGTGCCGTATAGCGCCACCCGCCAGAAGGAGGGGGTGAGCGCCAAGGTCGCAAAATTCACGGTGGCGCCCGATTCCAGCAGGCCGAGCATCGCCGTGGTGTCGTCGATGGTCTTCGAGACCAGCGCATGGCTCTGCACCGTCACCTGCCGGAAGCGCCCGGCCAGGTGGATGATCATGTCGATCATGTGGATGCCCATGCCGCCCATGCCGCCCAGCGGGCTTTCGGCGCGGTCCGCCCGCCACATGCCTGGCTGGTAGCCGCGCGCGCCGGGCCCGCTGAACTGGCCATCGACATGCAGCAGCGTGCCGAGGCTGCCATCCGCCAGCATCGCCTTCATCTGCGCCACCGCCGGCAGGAAGCGGCGGTTGTGGCCGAGCGCCATCACCACCCCGGCCTCCCTGCAGGCCTGCACCGCGGCGGCGGCGCTGGCGCGGTCCAGCGTGAAAGGCTTCTCGACGAACACATGCTTGCCGGCGCGGGCGGCGGCGATCACCTGTTCCGCGTGCTGGGCGTGCGGCGTGGCCAGCACCACGGCCTGCACCTCCGGGTCCGCCAGCACGCTGGCGAAATCCGGCAGGATGCGGATGCGTTGCTGCCCCGCCCAGTCGCGCGCCTTGTCCGGGCTGCGGGTACTGCCCGCGACGAAGCGGATCGGTGCCCCCTGCTGGCCCTGCACGCTGTTGACCAGCATCTGGCCCCAGCGGCCCATGCCCACGATTGCCGCGTTCAGCATCACGATCTCCCTGTCTCGCCACCCGGGCTTGCCGGCGGGCCTTCCAACTCGGCTTCCATCCGCCGCAGCCGTGTCATGCCCCAGCCGAACACGCCGAGGAACAGTGCCACGGCCACCAGGGTCGGCCATTGCAGGCCGAACACCTCTCCCGCCGCACCGAGCCCCAGCGCGCCGAGCGCCGGGAAGGCACGGGTGATCAGGCCCCAGAGGCTCAGCATGCGGCCGCGATAGGTCGGGTCCGTCGCGCTCTGGATCAGGGTCTGCACGCTGATTCCGTGCATCGAGGCGAAGCCGCCGATCAGCGCGGCGCACAGCATGCCGAGCGGGAAATACCCCGTCGCCACGAAGCCCACCGTCGCGATCGCCTGCGCCAGCGCGCCGAAGATCGCCAGCCGCGTCACCCCCTCCAGCCGCCCGCGGGAGGCGACCCACAGGCCGGTGATCAGCGCGCCGATGCCGAAGCAGGCGGTCAGCACCGCCAGGCTCTCCGCGCCGCGGCCAAACAGCCGCTCGACGAAGGGGGGCAGGATTTCCTGCACGCCACGCAGCATCAGCGCGCCCAGCGCCGCATACAGCAGCAGCGGGCCAAGGCCGGGGTGGCGCGCGGCGTAGCGCAGCCCTTCCACCACCTCCGCGCCCAGGCTCTTGGACACCGGGTGGCCGCGGCGTTCCTTCGGGTCGACCCGCAGCAGCGCGATGGTCAGGCAGGCGAACAGGTAGCCCACCGCATTGCCGGCGATGGCCGGCACCACGCCCCAGATGGCGATCACCGGCCCGGCGATGGCCGGCCCGATGAAGCGCGCCACGGCGAAGCACAGCGAATTGGCGGCCACCGCGGCGGGCAGGTCGGCGCGGGCGACGATGCCGGGCATCAGTGTCTGCCGCGCCGGCTGGGCGAAGCTGGAGGCGGTGCCGCCGCAGACCTCGAGCACCAGGAGCAGGGCGATGGTCATGTGGCCGCTATAGGTCAGCCCGGCCACTGCCATGGCCTGCAGGGCGATCGCCACCTGGGTCCACATCGCCAGCTTCACGCGGTCCACGCGGTCCGCCATGGCGCCGGCCAGGGGGCTGATCAGCACCGCGGGCGCCAGGTCGCAGAATGCCACCATGCCGACCCAGAAGGCGCTGCCGGTCAGTTCCCAGGCGAGCCAGGACACCGCGATCCGCTGCATCCACAGCCCGGTCCAGGCGACCATCGAGCCGGCAAAGAACAGCCGCGAGTCGCGCGTGGAAAGCGCGCGCGCGAGCGCGTTGGAGGACGCCACCCCGCGTCAGCGGGTGCGTTGCGGCGGGGCGAGAGGGGTGGCCGGGGCCGCCCGGAGGCAGTCGGCGATCAGCCGGTCGCGGTCGATCTGCTGCGCGCCGCGATCCGACTCGACCCGGCTATAGGGGGCGACGGACAGGGTGCCGCGGCTCGACTCGGTCTCGTCGGTGCGCATCTGCTGGCCGCGCTCGCGGTATTGCACCACCCGCGTCGCCTCGGCCCGGCAGGCCTCATAGGCGGCGTCGCGCTGCCCGGGGGGCGGCGGCGGCGGCGCGGAAATCGGCGTCGGCAGTGGCAGGCTGCAACCCGTGAGGCCCAGCAGCAGGGCGGTCAGGGGAAGGGCTTGGTGGCGGGGCATGAAGGGGACTTTCGGGCGGGCGTCAGGCCGGGACGCGGGATGCGGGCAGCGCGCGCGACAATAAACCCCGAAGCGCCTCCGCGTCGAACCTGGCACCGGCATCCAGCGGCATGGCGGCGGCGGCGCGCAACAGGGAAGGGTGCATCTCCACCCCATCGGCCGTGACGGTGAACAATCCGGCCATCCAGCCGCTGCGCCCCATCACCTCGACCAGCGCCAGCAGCCGCAGGCACAGCGCGAGTCCCGGCAGGGTGGCGAGGTCCGCGCGCCGGTCCACCGCCTCGGCCCAGGACCGCGCATCACGGTCGGCGATGGCGAAGACGATGGCGGCACCCTCCGGCCCGCGGAACAGCATGCGCCGCACCGGTCCCCAGCGGCCGGATTGGGCATGCGCGCGCGCCGCATCCCAGGCGCCGAGCAGCGCCGTGGGGCTGACGGCGGGCAGGGCTTCGGGGGACAGCGGGATGGCATAAGACAGGCTGCCGTCTTCGGCGGCGGCCAGGGTGATCGCTTGCTCGGGCATGGTCTTCTATGTGGCATCGGCGAGCGGCTTCGCAAACGCTGCTGGGAGTCTTCGCAAACGCCTTGCGGAGTCTTCGCAAACGCCTTGCGGCGTGGCGTGATGCGCCCATGACCGAACCGAACCGCATGACCGCCACCGAAGCCGCCCGCGCCATCGCCGCCGGCCGGCTTACCGCCACGGATCTGATGGAGGCCTGCCTGGCCCGCGCCGCGGCGCGGGAGCCGGCGGTGCGCGCCTTCATCCACCTCGATCCCGCCCAGGCGCGACGCAACGCGGCAAAGGCCCGGCCCGGCCCGCTCACCGGCATTCCGGTGGCGGTGAAGGACGTGCTGGATACGGGCGACATGCCGACCGGCTATGGCTCGCCGATCTGGGCCGGGCACCGGCCGCGCGGCGATTCGGCGGCGGTGGCCGCGGCGAAGGCGGCCGGCGGCGTGATCATCGGCAAGACCGTCACCACCGAATTCGCCACCCGCAGCCCGGGCGCCACCAGCAACCCGCACAACGCCGCGCATACCCCCGGCGGATCTTCCTCCGGCTCCGCCGCCGCCGTGGCGGATTTCATGGCGCCGATCGCCTTCGGCACGCAGACCGCGGGCAGCATCGTGCGGCCGGCGGCCTATTGCGGCGTGGTCGGCTTCAAGCCGACCTACGGCACCTTCCACCGGGGCGGCATGAAGGTGTGTTCGGAAAGCCTCGACACCATCGGCATCATGGCCCGCAGCGTCGCCGATTGCGCGCTGGCGATGGGCGCCATGACAGGCCGCGACTACCAGGACCCGGAGGCGAAGCGGGACCGCGCGCCGCGGCTGCTGCTCAGCCTGGGCCAGGCGCCGGGCGATGCGACGGCGGAGACGGTGGCGCTGCTGCACCGCGCCGCGGACGCCGCCCGCGCCGCCGGGGCGGAGGTGGTGGAGGCGCCCCTGCCGGATGCCCTGCTGCAGGCGGCCGAGCTGCACCCCTACATGATGAACATGGAAACCCGGCAGGGCCTCGCCTGGGAATATGCCGAGGCGCGGGCGCAGATTTCCGCCGTGCTGCTGGACCGGCTGGACTGGGCCAGCGGCTTCCCGCCGGCCAAGCTCGGCGAGGCGCGACGCGCCGCCATGGCCGCCCGCGCAGCCTTCCTGGACTGGACCGCCGGCTTCGACGCGGTGCTGACCCCCTCGGCCCCGGGCGAGGCGCCGGAGGGGCTGGCCTATACTGGCGACGCCACCTTCAACCTGCTCTGGACGCTGCTGTACGGGCCGAACGTGACCATCCCCGTCGGTACGGGGCCGAAGGGATTGCCGATGGGCGTGCAGCTAGTCGGCCGGATCGCGGAAGACCCGGCGCTGCTGGCCACCGCGCGCTGGGTGCAGGCGGCGCTAGGCTAGCGCCCGCAGGCGCGCGGCCGTTTCGGCATCGGCCGGGTAGAAGGCCTCGATCGCCAGTTCGGACAGCGTCACCTCCACCGGCGTGCCGAAGACGGTGGTGGTGGACAGCAAGGCGAGGCGCCCGGCAGCACTGTCCAGCAGCAGCGGCACCACCACGCCGCCGGGGGCCAGCCCCGGGCTGCTGGGCGCCGAAGGGGGCGGGGCGGGCAGCGCGCGCAGCCCGGCCAGCAGATCGGCCAGCACCGGATCGCCGCTTGCCTCCACCTGCCGGTGCAGCCGTTCCAGCACATGGGCGCGCCACTCGGACAGGTTCGCGATACGCGCCGCCAGCCCGGCCGGATGCAGGCTGAGGCGCAGCACATTCACCGGCGGTGCCAGCAGCGCGGCATCGAGGCCTGCCAGCAGCTTCGGCAGCACCGCATTCGCCGCCACCAGCTGCCAGTGGCGGTCCACCGCCAGGGCAGGATTGGGGGCCTGCGCGTCCAGGATCATCTGCAGCGCCTCCCGCACACCCTCCATCGCCGCATCCTCCCGATAGGCGGGGGCGTAGCCGGCGGCCAGCAGCAGCGTGTTGCGGGCGCGCAGCGGCACGTCGAGCTGGGCTGCCAGGCGCAGCACCATCTCCCGGCTCGGGCTGGCGCGGCCGGATTCGACATAGCTGAGATGCCGGGTGGAAACCTCGGCATCCAATGCGAGGTCGAGCTGGCTGCGGCGGCGGCGCTGGCGCCATTCGCGCAGCAGGGTGCCGACCGGTGGATGGGCAGGCGGGTGGGGGCTGGACATGGCGGCATCCTAGCTCCGTGCCACGCCGGCTTCCCATGACCTCCGAGGTTATCGCGCAGCGGCGCCGGGCGGGTGTTGGGTGCGGGCATTGGATACCAGAAGGAGGTTCCCGATGCCCGACACACCCCTGCTGAAGCTCGCGCTGCTCGGCGATGCCGCCGCCTGCGCCGCCTCCGGCCTGCTGCTGGCGGCCGGTGCCGGGGCGCTGGCCGTGCCGCTTGATTTGCCGGAGGGTCTGCTGCGCGGCGCCGGCCTGGCGCTGCTGCCCTGGGCCGCCTTCGTCGGCTTCACCGGCAGCCGCGCGGCACCTGCCCGCGGCGCGGTACTCACCATCATCGCGGTGAATGCGCTGTGGGTGCTGGACAGCCTGCTGCTCGCGGCCGGCGCGTTCGGCCTGGCGCCCGGCCGGCTGGGCACCGCCTTCATCCTGGCGCAGGCCACCATCGCCGGCGGGTTCACCGCCTTGCAGATCCTGGCCCTGCGCCGGGCGGCGGTGCCGGCATGATCCGCAGCCGCGAGGGCCTCGGCCTGTTTCACCGCGACATCGGCCAGGGCCCGCCCGTTGTCTTCCTGGCAAGCTGGTCGCTGCCCAGCGATTCCTGGTTCCGCCAGATGCAGGCCATGGCCGCCGGCGGCCTGCGCGCCGTGGCCTATGACCGGCGCGGTCATGGCCGGTCCGGGGACCCCGGGCGCGGCTGGGACTACGACACGCTGGCCGATGACCTGGCGGATGTGCTGGCCGCGCTCGACCTGCGCGGCGTCACGCTGGTCGCCATGTCCGGCGCGGCCGGGGAGGCGGTGCGCTACCTGACGCGGCATGGCGGGGCGCGGGTGGCGCGGCTGGCGCTGCTCGGCCCGACCACGCCCCTGCTGGTGCAGCGGCCGGACAACCCGGATGGCATCCCGACCGAGGCACTGGCGGCGCTGCGGGCGGAGCTGGAGCAGGATTTCCCGCTATGGCTGGCGCGGAATGCGCGGGATTTCGGCGGGCCGAAGCCCTCGGAGGCCATGTTGGAGTGGATCCGCGCCCTGGCCCTGCAGGCCAGCCTGCCTTTCCTGCTCGGCTTCCATCGAACCCTGGCGGAGACCGATTTCCGCGCCGAACTGCGCGCGCTGGACCTGCCGGTGCTGGTCATCCAGGGCGATGCGGATGCGACCTGCCCGATCGACCTCACCGGCCGCGCCACCGCGGCGCTGGTGCCCGGGGCGCGGCTGCTGGTTTATCCCGGCGCCCCGCATGGGCTGATCGCCAGCGACCCGGACCGGCTGGCGGCGGACCTGCTGGACTTCGCCCGCGCTACGCCGGCAGGCTGAGGCGCTCGCCGAGGCCCGGCTCGCCGAACCAGCGCACATGCTCCGCCACCAGGTCCATCGACAGCGCCGCGCCGGCGGGAAGGGCGAGCCGCAGCCGCGTCTCCACCGCCTCGCCGGGCGCCAGCGGCGTCTTCAGGAAGGGGTGGCGGCGCCAGTTGCGTTCGGCCAGCGTGCCATCGGGCTTCAGCAGCAGCAGGCCGAGATTGACCGCACCGCGCTGCGCGCCGGAGGGCAGCCAGGTGGCGCTGCCCTGGTTTTCCACCCGCAGCGCCAGATGCAGCCCCTCCGCATCCCGCCGCAGCGACAGCACCCGCAGCCCGGCCACCAGACCCTCCCGCTGCCGGCTGTCCGGGCCGGTGGCGGGGGGCGCGCCGCGATGCAGCACGAACATCCGGAAGCCTTCCAGCACCGGTATCGCCAGGTCGCGATAGGTGTCGGCGGCGGGGCGCGGCGGTGGCGGGCCGCGTTCGAATTCATGCGCGTAGAGCGCCTGGAAATCCCCCAGCGGCAGCATCTGCGGCCGGATGGTGAACAGCCCCACCTCCATCCGCGCGAAGCCCCGGGCCTTCGCCGCGGCCCAGATATCCTGCACGCGGATGTCGTTCTCGATCACGCCATAGCGCCGCATCTCATGCTGGGAGGAGGCGGCACCGGAATGGCGGGGGCCGGGTTCCATGAAGACGGCGCTGCCATCGGGCGCCAGCACGCGGGCGAATTCGGCGATGACGGCGGCCTGGTCCGGCACATGGTGGAAGGCCTCGTGGCACAGGATGCGGTCCTGGCTGGCATCCGCCACATCGAGCCGCAGCCCGTCATAGGGCACGTAGCGCAGCTTGCCGGCGAGGCCCGGATGGTAGCGCGCATCATGCGCCGCGGCGGCGGCCAGCGCCTTGGGCGCGATATCGGTGGCCACCACCTGGCAACCCGCCTGCGCCAGTTCCCGGCCGAGCCAGGCCACGCCGCAGCCGAATTCCAGCACCCGCAGCCCGGGCGAGAGATCCGCCGCCTCCAGCATCGCCCCCAGCCGGGTCAGGTTCGGCCCCACCTTGGCGAGCGGGGCGAAGGGCTTGCGGAAGCTCCAATGCTCCGGCGTCAGGTCGTCATGCGAGGCATCGGCCCGCCGCGCATGTTCCTCCAGCGGTACCTCCGCGATCAGCCGGCGGACATCGATCGGCTGGTCCGCGGTGGAGCTGTTGCTCACCGCCGCGCCGCCATGTCCGGCAGGCCCTTCAGGCTTTCCGTGGTGTCGAAGTCGCGCAGCACCGCGTCACTGGCCATCTCCACCTCGACCAGCCGGTCGGCATGCTTGGCTGCCAGATGGCGGGCGCCGATATCGCCGGTGATGGCCAGCATGTCTGGCAGGAATTCACGCGACCACAGCATCGGGTTGCCCTGCTTGCCGCGGAAGGTGGGCTGCACGATGGCGCGGCTTTCATCCGGGTCGAAGGCGGACATCAGCCGGTCCAGCATCGGGGCGGTGACCAGCGGCATGTCGCCAAGGCAGACCATGATGCCCTCCGCCTCCGCCGGTACCGCTGCCAGCCCGGCCTTGAGCGAGGCAGACAGACCCTCCGCATAGCCTTCCGCATGCGCGAACAGCACGGGGCGCCCGGCCAGCGCCTCCTCGATCCGTTCCCGCTCATGCCCCGTCACGACGATGACGGGCGAGGCGTGCGAGGCGAGCACGTTGTCCACGACGCGCAGAATCATCGGCACGCCCTTGCTGTCCGGCACCAGCAGCTTGTTCAGCGGCGCCATGCGGCGGGATCGTCCGGCGGCCAGCACCAGGGCGCAGACGGTGCGCGCCCGGCGCGGGGCGCTGGTCAGCGGCGGGGTGCGCGGCGCCTCGGCGCGGGGCAGGGGGCGCTGCTCGATCTCCTTCAGCAGGCCGCCGACGCCCATGCCCATGACATCCCGAGCCGTGACCTTGCGGCCGGCGAAGATGCGGGCGAGCACCCAATCGAAGCCGTTCAGCTTCGGGCTGCGGGCACAGCCGGGCAGCACCAGGGCCGGAACATCGCCAACCCGGCCGAGGCAGATCAGGTTGCCGGGGTCCACTGGCATGCCGAAATGCTCGATGGTGCCGCCGGCGCGGACGATCGCCGCCGGGCCGATGTCGCGCCGGTCCACCACGGCGGAGGCGCCGGCGATCAGCAGCAGCTCGGCGCCGGCTCGCTTCAGCCGCGTCAGCGCATCCGCCACCGGCCCTTCCTCATGCCGCACGCGTTCCACCGGCAGCATGGTGCCCAGCAGGGCGCGGATGCGGGTTTCCGTCGCCTCCACCGCGCCTTCCATGACGCTTTCCTTGATGCCGGGCAGCTCCGTCAGCACCAGGCCGACGCTGAGCGGCTGGAAGGGCTGCACCGACAGCGCCTGGCCGACCTTGCGACCGCGCGCGATCGCCTCGACCACCGCCAGCACCCGTCCGGGTACGGCGAAGGGGATGATCTTGATGGTCGCCAGCATCTCCTTCGTGTCGACCACGCTGTGGTTCGGCAGCGTGGCGATGGTGATGCTCTCATCCACCGCATTGATCCGCTCGATCAGTGCGGCATCCAGGGTGAACAGGCCGGGGCTCTCGGCGAACAGGTTCACCCGGCCGGTGGCGGCGCGGGACCGGGCGATGAGCGGGGCCATCAGCGCATCGGCCAGCCGGTCCGCCGCCTCATCCTCCGGCACATCGCCGGATTCCAGGCGGGCGGTGATGACGTCGCGCTTGCCGGCCTCCCGCAAGGTGGCGATCGCCGCCTCGTCCAGTACCGTGCCCTTCTTCAGTACCTTCCCTGTCAGGCGGACGGTGTGGGCAAGGATGGCGCCGCGGGCTTCATCCAGCGGGGTAGGACCGAAATTCATTGTTTTTCCGACTTTGGCCCGCGGGCGGTTTCAGAAGCCGCTCCGCGTCGGCTCTCGACGATCTGGGCGAGAATGGAGACCGCGATTTCCGGCGCGGTGATGGCGCCGATATCGAGCCCGACCGGGGCGTGGATCTTCTCCAGCTCCGCCTCGGTCAGCCCCGCTTCGCGTAATCTTTCCAGACGCTTGGCGTGCGTCCTTCGGCTGCCGAGGCAGCCGATGTAGAAGGCCGGGCTGCGCAGCGCCACTTCCAGTGCCGGGTCGTCCAGCTTCGGGTCATGGGTCAGCGTGACCACGGCGGTACGGCTATCCGGGCCGAGGGCGGTCATCGCCTCATCCGGCCAGTCGCCGGAGATGGCGACCTGGCTGCCCAGCCGTTCCTCGGTGGCGAAGGCGCGGCGCGGGTCCACCACGGTCACGGCATAGCCGAGCGTCGCTGCCATCGGCACCAGGGCCTGGGCGATATGCACGGCGCCGACCACGATCAGCCGCAGCGGCGGGTTGTGCGGGTGGATGAACCAGGTCTCGCCATCCAGCGACACGTTGCGGGCCTTGTCGGCGCGCAGCGCGGCGGCGGCCTCGGCCGCCAGCGCCTCCGGCAGCGAATCCTCGGGGAACAGCATCTGCGCGCCATCGGGCAGGCGGGTCAGCAGCGCCACCGGGCGCTTGGCGGCGCGGGCGGCGTTCAGGCGGGCGAGGAGGTCGGGGGTCATCCGAGCTTCTCGACGAAGACCTTCAGCTTGCCGCCGCAGGCCAGGCCGACCTCCCAGGCGCGGTCATCCGAGATGCCGAAATCCAATAGTTGCGGCGTGCCGTTCTGCATGGTCTGGCGCGCCACATCCGCCACCGCCCCCTCGATGCAGCCGCCGGAGACGCTGCCCTCCATGCGGCCGGAGGCGGTCACCACCAGGCGCGACCCGGCCGGCCGGGGGGAGGACCCCCAGGTTTCCACCACGGTGGCGATCGCCACATCCTCCCCCGCCGCACGCCAGGCGGCGGCGGTGGCCAGGATATCCTCGGACTCAGCGCTCATGCCGCGCTCCTCATTCGCCCGGCGCGCGGGTCCGACAGGACGGAGACCAGGTCGCGCAGGCTCGCCAGATTATGGACCGGGCGGAACTCGTCCACATGCGGAAGCATCGCCCTGATGCCCTGAGATTTGGGCTGGAAGGCCGCGTAACGCAACAGCGGGTTGAGCCAGATCAGCCGGCGGCAGGATTTCTGCAGTCGATCGGTGGCTTCCGACAGGCCGCGCGCGCCTTCGCGGTCCAGCCCATCCGTGATCAGCAACACCATCGCGCCCTGGCCGAGCACCCGGCGCGACCAGAGCCGGTTGAACAGGTCGAGCGAATCGCCGATGCGGGTGCCGCCGGACCAGTCCGGCACCGCATGCGCCACCGCCTCGAACGCCACCTCGGCGTCGCGGTGGCGCAGCGGGCGGGTGACGTTGGTCAGGCGGGTGCCGAACAGGAAGGTGTGCACACGGTCGCGGTCGTTGGCGACCGCGTGCAGGAAGTGGATCAGGATCTGCGCGTAGCGGGCCATGCTGCCGGAGATGTCGCAGAGTGCCACCAGCGGCGGCGGTCGCACCACGCGGCGGCGGCGGGCGATGTCCAGGATCTCGCCGCCCGTGCGCAGGCTTTCGCGCACCGTCGCCCGCAGATCCGTCACCGGGCCGCGCGGGTCGGGGCGGAAGCGGCGGGTCGGGCGGGCATCCAGCGGCAGCACCAGGCGGCGGATTTCCCGCTTCGCGGCGGCGAGTTCGGCGGCCGACATCGCCTCGAAATCGATCGATTGCAGGCGTTCGCGCTCACTCACCGTGAAGGTCATGTCCACCCGTTCCTCGGGCGGTTCCTCCACGGGCTTGGGCGGCTTCGGGCGGTCGCCCTGCATCGCCTCGGCCAGGCGGCGCTGCGCCGGCGTCGGCTTGGCGGGCTCCTTGAAGCCCTCCATCAGCGCCATGGCGGTGGCGTGGCGGGCGGCTTCCGGGTCGCGCCAGAACAGGCCGAAGGCCTGGTCGAACAGAAGGAAGTGTTCCTGCCGGTGCACCATGGTGGCGCGCAGCGCGGCATGGACTTCGCCGCGCTGGCCGAGATCGATGGCGGTCAGCGCCTCCGCCCCCGCCAGGATCTCGGTCGGCCCCACCGGCACGCCTGCGCGGCGCAGCAGTCGGCCGAAGGCGAGCAGATTGCCCGCCAATGCGCCGCCGGGGCCCGCCGGCATCAGCGAAAGAGTGGATTTCGGTGGGATCACGCCGCCCCGACCTGCCTGGTCTCAACCTGCTTCGCCTCGGCCACCAGCCGGGCTGCCTCGGCGCCGCGGATCTTGGCGATGTCGTCCTGGTATTTCAGCAGCGCGCCCAGCGTCTCATCCACCAGCGCCGGCTCCAGCTCCCGCGCATCGAGTGCCGACAGCGCCGCGGCCCAGTCGATGGTCTCGGCCACGCCCGGCGGCTTGAAGGTATCCGCGCCGCGCACCGCCTGCACGAAGGCGACAACCTGGGCGGACAGCGCATCGCCCACCTGCGGTGCGCGGATCTTCAGGATGGCGCGTTCACGGGCGGCGTCGGGGTAGTCCACCCAGTGATACAGGCAGCGACGGCGGATCGCGTCATGCACCTCCCGCGTCCGGTTGCTGGTGATGACCACCACGGGCGGCGTCGCGGCCTTCACCACCCCAAGCTCCGGGATAGAAAGCTGGAAATCCGCCAGGATCTCCAGCAGGAAGGCCTCGAAGGGCTCATCCGCGCGGTCCAGCTCATCGATCAGCAGGACGGCGGGCTCGCCTTCCAGCGCATCCAGCAGCGGGCGGGATTGCAGGAAGCGGCGGTCATAGATGCCGCGCTCCATCGCCGCCCGGTCGGTCGCCTCGCCGCTGGCTTCCGCCAGGCGGATCGCCATCAGCTGCCGGGCGTGGTTCCACTCATAGGCGGCCGAGGCGAGGTCCATGCCGTCGTAGCATTGAAGCCGCACCAGCCGGCGCGGCAGTTGCGCGGCGAGAACCTTGGCGATCTCCGTCTTGCCGGTGCCGGGCTCGCCTTCCAGGAAGATCGGCCGGTGCATCCGCAGCGCCAGGTGGATGGTGGTGGCAAGCTGGCGGTCGGCGACATAGCCGCCTTCCGCCAGCAGGCGCTGCGTCGCGGCGACGTCCGCCGGCAGCCTCACATCGGCCATGCTCACGTCAGGAAGATAAGCGCGAGCACGACGATCATGGCGGCGCCGCCAAGCCAGACCTGGGCCGGAAAGCCCAGGAAATCCTGCGTCAGCAGCCGCAGCGGCAGCGGCATCTGCGCCGGCGCCGGGTTCGGGCGGTGCACCGGGCCACCGGGGGAGATGCCATCGGCGCCGTGCTGCGTGATCGGCCCGGGCGCGCCCGGCTCCGCGAGGTATTCGGTATCGGTCCCGGCTACTGCAATGGTCTCCGGCGCCGGCTCGGCCGGCTGGAGCTGGGCGGCGAAACGGTCGAAGAACTGGTCGGCCATCGACTTGGCCGTGCTGTCGATCAGCCGCGCGCCGAGCTGCGCCATCTTGCCGCCGACCTGCGCCTTCACATTGTACTTCAGCAGCGTGTCGGTCGGCCCCAGCTCCTCAAGCGCCACATCGGCGCCGCCCTTGGCGAAGCCCATGGCGCCGCCCTGGCCCTCACCGGAGATGGTGTAGGATTCCGGGGGCACGATGTTGGACAGCAGCACCTTGCCGCCGAACTTGGCCGACATCGGGCCGAGCTTCATCGAGACCTTGGCCTGGAACTGGTCATCGCCGATGCGCTCCACGCTTTCGCAGCCCGGAATCGCCGCCTGCAGCACCGCAGGATCGTTCAATGCCTCCCAAACCCGTTCGCGAGCTGCGCCGATGCGCCGTTCACCGGTCATTTCCATGCGTGGGATCTCCGCCTTGCAGCCGCCGAAGGTAGGCGCGGCGGGCCGGCGCGGAAAGGGCAGGCAGTGCGGATCATGCGCCGGCGACCTCACTTCGCGCCCGCGCAGCCATCCGGCGCGCGATGTGGGCACGGGATCGTGACGACCCGCGGCGAAGGGATTAAGGCTTTCCGCAGGGTTGGCCGAAACGGGGAGTCGGGCATGACAGGGATGAAGGCGCTGCGCCCGATGGTGGCGGCCGGCCTGGCGTCGATGCTGCCCGGCCCGGCGCTGGCGGCCGGGGTGCCGGGGGCCGAGCTTTCACTGGCCTGGGGCATTCCCTTCGTCGGCATCCTGCTGTCGATCGCGCTGATGCCGCTGGTGGCGGGCCACTTGTGGCACCACCACTACGGCAAGATCGCCGCGCTCTGGGCCGCGCTGTTCCTGCTACCCTTCGCGGCATTCTTCGGCGCGGGCGCCGCGTGGTACGAATTCGCCCATGTGATGGTGCTGGAATACGTGCCCTTCATCGCCCTGCTGCTGGCGCTGTACACGGCGGGCGGCGGCGTGCTGCTGAAGGGATCGCTGGTCGGCACGCCCACGGTGAACACCGCCTTGCTGGCCATCGGCACCATCCTGGCCAGCATGATGGGCACCACAGGCGCGGCGATGCTGCTGATCCGCCCGGTGCTGCGGGCCAATGCCTTCCGCACCCGCAAGACCCACACCTTCGTCTTCTTCATCTTCCTGGTCGCCAATATCGGCGGCAGCCTGACCCCTGTCGGCGACCCGCCGCTGTATCTCGGCTTCCTGCGCGGCGTGTCCTTCTTCTGGCCGACCACCCACCTGTTCGCGGAATTCGCCACCTGCGTGGTGATCCTGCTGGCGGTCTACTGGGTGTTGGATACGCTGGCCTGGAACCGGGAAAAGCCGGTGCCGCCGGTGGTCGCCAAGGAAGCGGTGGGGCTGGAGGGCTGGCTAAACGTATGGCTGGTGCTGGCCATCGTCGCCGTCGTCATCGGCATGGGCTACGTGAAGCTCGGCAGCATGAACGTGCTCGGCCAGACCATGGAGGTGGAGCGTGTGCTCGGCATCCTGCTGTTCCTGGCGATCACCGGCATCTCCGTCGCCTTCACCAGCAATGCGCTGCGGGAGGCGAATGGCTTCGCCTGGGGCGCGATCCTGGAAGTGGCGAAGCTGTTCGCGGCGATCTTCGTCTGCATGGCGCCGGTGCTGGCCATCCTGCGCGCCGGCAGCGCAGGCGCCGCCTCGGGGCTGGTGGCGCTGACCTCCGGGCCGGATGGCGCGCCGATCCCGTGGGTGTATTTCTGGATGAGCGGCGTGCTCTCCAGCTTCCTGGACAATGCGCCGACCTACATCGTGTTCTTTGAACTGGCCGGCGGCGACCCGGCGATGCTGATGACGCAGGGGGCCATGACGCTGGCCGCGATTTCCTGCGGCGCGGTGTTCATGGGGGCCAATTCCTACATCGGCAATGCGCCCAACTTCATGGTCAAGGCGATCGTCGAGGAGAACGGCGTGCGGATGCCGTCCTTCTTCGCCTATTGCGGCTGGGCCATCGTCTTCCTGGTGCCGCTGTTCGTGCTGGTCACCTTCATCTTCTTCCGGCCCGGCTGAGGCCGGGCCGGGGAGGGCGCCTCACCCCAGGGCGATATTGCCGTCGTTCAGCGCTTCCCAATCCACACCACGCAGGTGCAGGACCTCGCCATTACCGAGGTCCAGCGCCAGGTCCGCATCGTATTCGAACAGGCGGTCCTTCACCTCCGTCACCGAGTTCAGGCCGGTGCCGCGCAGCAGCAGCAGGTCTTCCGCGGCGTTGAAGTCGCCGATCGTCTCCAGCCCGCCGGCCACATCGACGATGAAGGTGTCGCGCCCGGCCTCGCCGAACAGCACATCGGCACCGCCGCCACCCTCCAGCGTGTCATCGCCCGCGCCGCCCAGCAGCAGGTTGGCGGAGGCATCGCCGGTGATGGCATTGGCCAGCCCGTTGCCGACGCCGAAGGGGGTGCCGTTCAGCAGCACCAGATTTTCGATGTTCTCGAACAGATAGTAGCCATCCGCCGCACCATCGGCGAGCACCGTGTCGTTGCCCTCGCCGGCATTCTCGAACACCAGGTCCTGCTGCTCGCTGGCGCGGAACAGGTCGTTTCCGGTGTTGCCATACATGCGGTCGGCGCCCTGGAAGCCGTCGATCGTGTCATCGCCGGCACCACCCACCAGCAGGTCCGCGGCGCCGTCGAAGCCACCGAAAAGGCTGTCATTGCCATCCATGCCGAAGACGCTGTCGGCGCCTGGCCCGGCATCCACCGTGTCGTCCCCGGCCTCGCCCAGGATGAAGTCGTCGCCGGCCTGGCCGTGCAGCAGATCCCCCGCATCGCCACCCAGCAGGGTGTCGCCGCCATCGCCGCCGGCCAGCGTATCGGCCCCGCCGAAGCCGGCGAGCTGGTTCGCCAGGTCGTTGCCGACGATGATGTTGTCGCGGGCGTTGCCATAGCCGTTGATGCCGGTGCCGCCCTCCGCGGAAGACCGCAGCATCAGGATCTCGAGCTGGTCGAACAGCGTGTAGCTGACGGTGGAATTGACGTAGTCGGCGGTGCCGGTGGTGTCCGTCTCCACCACCACGTCGCTGCCCTGCTCGACATAGTAGAAGTCGTTGCCGGTGCCGCCGGTCATCGTGTCGGCACCCGCGCCGCCGATCAGCGTGTCGTCGCCGGCGCCGCCAGCCAGCCAGTCATTGCCCGCGCCGCCACCCAGCAAATTGTCGCCGCCGGCCGCCAGGATGCTGTCATCGCCGTTGCCGCCGAGGAACATCTCCGCCAGGCCCTGCAGCGTATCCGCGCCTTCGCCGCCATCGACCAGATTGGCACCCGCCTGGGCATCCAGGAAATCGTCGCCCAGCCCGCCCGCGAGCGTGTCGATGAAGGCGCCGGTCTGGATCGTGTCGGCGCCTTCGCCGCCATCCAGCAGCGCGGCGCTGGTCATCGCGATCAGCAGGTCGTTGCCCAGGCCGCCGAGCAGCACGTCGCCCGCCGTGCCGGCCTCCAGCCGGTCATCGCCATCGCCGCCGGACAGCGTGGCCGCCAGGCTGCCGCTGTTGCGGAGGAAGTCGTCGCCATCGCCGCCGAGCAGCACCTGGCTGCCCATGGCGGTCAGCGTGTCCTCGCCAGCGCCGCCTTCCAGCGTCGCGGCGCCGGCGGCACCCGTCAGCACGTCGTTGCCGTCGCCGCCCTGCATCAGCGTGGTGGCGGCGCCGGCGCTCAGCGTGTCGTCGCCCAGGCCGCCGGATTGGCGCGTGCCGCCGGAGATGACGTCATTGCCGTCATTGCCCTCCAGCAATCCGGCCAGGCCGCCCAGCGTGTCGTTGCCGAGGCCGCCCTGCAGCAGCACCGCATCCGCATCCGCCTGCAGCGTATCCTGGCCATCGCCGCCGATCAGCGTGCCGCCGCCTTCCAGATAGTCGTTGCCCGCCTCGCCATCCGCCACGCCACCGGCCGCCCCGAGCAGCGTGTCGTTGCCATTGCCGCCGAACAGGTCGGAGCCGGCGTCACCGACCAGCACATCGTCGCCGTCATTGCCATGCAGCCAGCTGCCGCCCTGCAGCAGGTCGTTGCCGTTGCCGCCGGCCAGCGTCGCCGCGCCGCTGCCGAGGAGGGTGTCCGCACCCTCCTGGCCGCGCATGAAATGGCCGCCCTGCAGCCAGTCATCGCCGTCGCCGCCGAGCATCGAGGCGTTGCCATCGGAATCGGTCAGCCGGTCGTTGCCGGTGCCGCCCAGCAGGTCATCCGTGCCGGCGCCACCCTCGATGACATCGTCACCGGCCAGCCCGACCAGCACATCATCGCCCGCGCCGCCATCGATGGTGTCGCCCTGCGCGCCGCCGGTGATGCTGTCATCGCCGGCGAGGCCGCGCAGCTCGGCGGCGGTGGCGCTGCCGGTCAGAGTATCGTCGTGCAGGCTGCCGAAAACCGCCTCGAATCCCGCGAGCGAATCGGTGCCGCCCGGCACGGTCGCGGCGCTGGTCGCGAGATCCACCATCACGCCGCCCGTGGCATCGGCGTAGGAGATGGTGTCGATGCCATCGCCGCCCAGCAGCGTGTCGGCACCCAGCCCGCCGGCCAGCAGGTCATCCCCGGCGCCGCCTTCCAGCAGGTCGTTGCCGGTACCGCCCTGCAGCACGTCGTTGCCATCGCCGCCGAGCAGGGTGGAGGGGCCGGTGCCGCCATCCAGGTAGTCGTCGCCGTCGCCGCCGGACAGGCTGGCGCCATCTTCCCCGGCATAGAGGCTGTCATTGCCGCCCATGCCGGCCAGCGTGTCGAAGCCGGCGAAGCCGAAGAACTGGTTGGCCCCGGCATCGCCGACGATGCTGTCGGCGTAGCCGGTGCCGCCGACAATCTCGATACCGGTCAGGGTTCCGGTGGCGAAAGCGCCGGTGCCGAAAAGGCCGTTCGCCAGGTCCACCACGAAGACGGCGCCCGGCTGGGCACCGGTCGCATCGGTGAAATCGACGCGGTCGATGCCGGCGCCGCCGATGATGGTGTCCTCGCCGGCGCCGTTGCGGATGTAGTCGTTGCCGTCGCCGCCATCCAGCAGCTCATACCCCGTGCCGCCGGACAGCGTATCGTCGCCGCCCTGGCCGAGCAGCGTGTCGGCATCGACACCGCCGATCAGGATGTCGTTGCCGTTGCCGCCGCCCAGGATATCGGCGCTGTCGCCGCCATCCAGGTTGTCGTCGCCGTCGCCGCCCTCCAGCGTGTCCACATCGGCGCCACCGCGCAGCGTGTCGTTGCCATCGCCGCCGCGCAGGAAATCGGCGCTGCCGGCGCCATCGAGGTAGTCGTCGCCCTGGCCGCCATCGAGGTTGTCGCCATCGTCGCCGCCATACAGGCTGTCATTGCCGGCCTCGCCGGCGATGCTGTCCTGGCCCTGGCCGCCCTGGATCACGTCGTTGCCGTCACCGCCGGCCAGGCTGTCCGCGTCGTCGCCACCATCCAGCGTATCGGCCCCGGCGCCGCCGATCAGCCAATCCACGCCGGCCTCGCCGTACAGCAGGTCCTCGCCTTCGCCGCCGTCGATCGTGTCGGCATCGAGGCCGCCGCTCAGCGTATCGGCGCCCACGCCGCCGGAAAGCGCGTCCGCACCGTCGCCGCCGAAGCCGCGGTCGTCGCCATCATCGCCCTGGATGACATCCGCCTGGTCGCCGCCGAACAGCGTATCCGCACCCGCGCCACCGGCCAGCAGGTCGGCAGCGGTGCCGCCATCGAGGAAATCGGCCTCATCGCCGCCGCGCAGCGTGTCCTGGTCCTCGCCGCCATACAAAGTATCGGCGCCCAGGCCGCCATCGATGGAATCGGCGCCGTCCATGCCGAACAGGCTGTCCGCGCCGGCGCCGCCGGTGATGGTGTCGCCATCCTCGTCGCCGAACACGGTATCCGCGCCTTCGCCGCCATTCAGCAGGTCGGCGCCGGCATTGCCGCTGATCTGGTCGGCGCCGGCCGAACCGTCGATGGTGTCGTTGCCGAGCAGGCCATAGATCGTATCGGCGTCCGAGGTCGGCGCCCCGCTGACGCCGCCGCTGACGAAGCCTGGCACAATGACGTCGTTGTTGTCCGTCCCGACGATCGTGGCCATGCCGATTTCCTGATCCTGCGGGACGTTAATGAGAAGTGACTATCGCCGCTCGCCGTGCCCGGCACAACGCCTCGTTACGTGTGCCGCTCAGCCAGCCAGCCGCGGCGTCGGCAGGCCGCGCGGCCGAGGCTGCGCCTCGGCGGCGCGAACCGGCTGCGCGGCAGCCGGAACTGCTGCATCCCGGCTCGGCGCGATGGTGGCGAGGTGGGCGTCGATGGCGGCGATCAGGTCAGCCCCGGGCCAGGAGCCGCCGCCATGCGTCCCCGCCTCGACCAGCCCGTCGGGCAGCGTGGCGTAGCCGGCAAAGCGGACCAGCTTGTCGGCCGGGAGCCGCACCCCGCTTCCGGAGGCAACCGGCGCGACCACCGCCGTGCCATCGGCCTCCAGCCGGACATTCACCGGGCCGAACAGGCCGGAGGCCGTCACCGCCTCCGCCAGGCGATGCGCTTCCATCCGCGCGGCTTCCTCGAAGGGGGTCCGCAGCAGGGGCGGCAATTCGCCCGGCGGTGGCACGCTGCTGGTGTTGCGCGGCGGGCGCGCGACCGGCAGGCGGAGCGTGCCGGTGGGAAGCGGGACAGTGGGCGGGGCGGCGGCGATGGTGCTGCGGAATGCCTCCTCCCGCGGCATGCGACCGGGGGCGGAGGCGATGCCCGCCGCGCGCTCCTTGGGGAACAGCACGGAGTGCCCCCAGATGCAGGCCACCAGCCCCATGCCGCCCAGCGCCAGCTCGGCGGGCAGCGGCAGGGTCGTGAGGCTGATGATGGCACCGGTCCAGATGCCGGTTCCGACGAGGCCGACCAGCCAGTAGCTGATCTGGGAGACGGTACGCATCACGCACTCCAGGCAAGGTGTGAGCTAGTATTTTTTGCTCATTAATGCATTTTTTAGACTTTTCCCGGAGCTTGCGTCAAGCGAAATCCTGTCTCACACAGCGTCACCCGAGGCAGCGAGGATGCGCGCCAGGGACTCGGCGCGGCCCAGCGCCACCAACACCGCATCGATCGGCGGGCTCTGCGTGCTGCCGGTCAGCGCCACGCGCAGCGGCTGCGCCACCTGGCCGAGCTTCACGCCCTTCACCTCGGCATAGTCCCGCAACCATTGCTCCAGATCCGCCCGCTCCCACGGCGCATCGGCCAGGAACTGCGCGAGATCCGCCAGCCGTGCCCGGGCTTCCTCGGTCAGCAGGACGGCGGCCTTGGTGTCCGGCACCGGGGCGCCATCGGCCACCGCAAAAATCGCGGCGTCCGCCAGCTCCACCAGCGTCTTCGCGCGCGCCTTGAGGTCCGGCATCAGCGCGCGGATGCGGGCGGCGGCCTCGGTGCCGAAATCGATGCCGCGCCTGGTGAACCGCGCCAGCACGTCGCGCACCAGCCGGTCATCCTCCGCCGCCCGGATGTAGACGCCGTTGAGGTGGGTCAGCTTGGCGTAGTCCATGCGGGATGCGGCGCGACCGACATCCTTCAGGTCGAACAGCTCGATCGCCCGTTCGCGCGGCACGATCTCCTCGTCGCCATGGCCCCAGCCGAGGCGCAGCAGGTAGTTGCACAGCGCCTCCGGCAGGAAGCCCTGCTCGGCGAATTCCAGCGCGCCGACGGCGCCATGTCGCTTCGACAGCTTGGCGCCATCCGCGCCGTGGATCAGCGGGATATGCGCGAAATGCGGCCGCCGCCAACCCATGGCGTCATAGACCATGCATTGCCGGAAGGTGTTGGTCAGGTGGTCGTCGCCGCGGATGACATGGGTGATGGCCATGTCGTGGTCGTCCACCACCACGGCGTGCAGGTAGGTCGGCGTGCCATCGGAGCGGAGGATGATCATGTCATCCAGCTCGGTATCGGCCACCCGCACCTCGCCTTGCACCAGGTCGGCCACCACCGTCTCCCCACCGCGGGGCGCCTTGATGCGGATGGCGCCGGGCAAAGCGGGGGCCTGCGTGGGGTCCAGGTTGATCCAGCGGCTGCCATCGTATTTGAACGGGCGCTTGGCGGCCTCGGCCTCGGCGCGCATCGCCGCCAGCTCCTCCGGCGTGTCGTAGGCGAGGTAGGCCTTGCCGGCGGCCAGCAGCTCGCGCGCCACCTCGGCGTGCCGCGCCTCGCGGCTGGTCTGCATGACCGGCGGCTCGTCCGGGCTGAGGCCCATCCATTCCAGGCTGTCGAGGATCTGCTGCACCGCGGCCTGGGTGCTGCGCGCCTTGTCGGTATCTTCGATCCGCAGCAGGTACTGGCCGCCATGGTGGCGGGCGAACAGGTAGTTGAACAGCGCGGTGCGCGCGCCGCCGATGTGCAGGTAGCCCGTGGGCGACGGGGCGAAGCGCGTACGGACCGACATGGTATTCCGTGTCCCGGCAGGAGGATTTCTGGCCGGGCTGATTAGCGCGGATCGCCCGCGTGCCAAAGCCGGGGTTCAGGGCGGCGTTGCGGCCGCCTTCGAAGCTCTCCACCATGGGTTGAATGTCCCTGGCTTTTTCCCCGTCGGAGCGGCAAGGCCTGGCTGCGCGCCTCGGCGGCCGGGTGGGGGCGCTGCTGGGTGCGCAGCAGGGGCGCTTCGCCCCCTGGCTCGCGGTGGCGCTCGGCGGTGGGGTTCTGTGGTATTTCGGCCTGGCCGAGGAGCCTGCCTGGCAGCCTATGTGGCTGGTACCACCGCTGGCGGCGCTTGGCCTGTGGCTGGCGCGGCGCTGGCTGCTGGCCGGCTGGGGCGTGGGACTTGCGGCCGCCTTCCTGCTGGGTGCCGGGCTGGCCGGCTGGCACGCCGCGCGGCAGCCGCCCGCGCTGTTCCTGCCCTTCGGTGCCGTGCTGGTGGAAGGCGTGGTGGCGCAGGTGCAACCGCTGCCGGAGGGGCAGCGCATCACCCTGGACTCCGCCCGGCTCGGCGCGGACCCGCCGCTGTCCCGCCAGGTCCGCATCCGGCTGCGCAGGGACGACCCTGCCTCGCCACAGCCTGGCGACCGCCTGCGCCTGCGCGCCCTGCTGCGGGAGCCGGGCGGGCCGGTGGTGCCTGGCGGCTACGATTTCCAGCGCGCCGCCTTTTTCTCCGGCCTTGGCGGGTCCGGCTTCGCGCTGGGGCGGGCGGAGGTGCTGGCCAGCGGTCCTTCCGGCATCGCCGGGCTGCGCGCCTGGCTTAACCGGGAGGTGGCGGGCACCATCCCCGGCGCCGCCGGAGCGGTGGCCGCCGCCCTGGTCACCGGCACGCAGAGCGCCATCCCGCCGCCCGAGATGGTGGCGATGCGCGATGCCGGCCTGGCGCATCTGCTCTCCGTCTCCGGCCTGCACATGACCATCGTCATGGGGCTGGTCTTCTTCGTGCTGCGGCTGGCGGTGGCGCTGGTGCCGCCTCTGGCGCTGCGTCTGCCGGGCAAGCCGCTGGCGGCGCTGGGCGCGCTGGCGGCGGGCAGCTTCTACATGCTGCTGACCGGGTCCCAGGTGCCGATGCAACGCTGCCTCGGCATGGCGGTGCTGGTGACGCTGGCGCTGCTCGCCGGGCGGCGGGCGCTGTCGTTGCGGAGCATCGCCATGGCGGCCGCCGGGGTGCTGGTGCTGGCGCCGGCGGAAGTGCTGGGGCCGTCCTTCCAGATGTCCTTCGCCGCAGTGCTGGCGCTGATCGCGGGGCATGAGGCGCTGCGCCCCTGGCTGGCACGCTTCCGCCGGCAGGCCGGCTGGTGGCGGCCGGCGGTTCTGTTCCTGCTCGGACTGGTGCTGACCTCGCTGCTGGCCGGCGCGGCGACCACGCCGCCGGGGCTGCACCATTTCGGCCGGCTCCAGGTCTACGGCATCCTGGCCAATGCGGTGGCGGTGCCGCTGACCTCGCTGCTGGTGATGCCGGCGGCGCTGATCGCCATGCTGGCCCTGCCGCTCGGCCTGGCCGAATGGCCGCTGCGGGCGATGGGCTGGGGGGTCGAGGGCATCCTGCTGGTGGCGCGGGAGGTTGCCTCCTGGCCCGGCGCCGCGCCGGCGCTGCCGCCGCTGCCGGGCTGGGGGCTGGCGCTGGCGAGCCTCGGCCTGTGCTGGCTATGCCTGTGGCGCGGCATGCTGCGCGCGGCCGGGTTGCCGATGATCCTGCTGGGACTGTCCGCCGGCCTGTTCAGCCCGCCGCCGGACCTGCTGGTATCCGCCGATGCCAGGCTGGTTGCGCTGCGGACCGGGCAGGGGGTGTTCCTGCATCGGCTGCCCGGGGCGCGCGCCTTCGTGCAGGAGAACATGCTGCGCGCCCTGGGCGTGACGGAGGCCCTGCCATTGCCGGAGGCCGGCACGCTGGCCGGCGGCGCGCTGGTCTGCACGCCCGGCGCCTGCCGGTTCCGCCCGCATCCCGGCGGCGCGGAGGCGGTGCTGTTGCGTGGCCCGCCGGCGCCGCGCGGCCAGCGCTCGGCCCCGCTCGACGCCTCGGCCCATTGCGCCGCGCTGGTGGTGGCGCTGGAGCCCCTGCAGCCGCGCTGCCCCACTGGCGCGGCGATCGACCGCTTCAGCATGTGGCGGGATGGTGCGCAGGCCGCCTGGCTGCAGGGCGAGACCCCGCGCCGGACCAGCGACCGGGCCTTCCGAGGCGACCGGCCCTGGGTCCCTGCGGAGCCAATGCCGGGGCGCGCGGAAACTTTGCCGCTCGCCACCGTTGATGACCCCGGACGGTAATCATTTCTTAGTCCAATGATCACAGACTGCGAGCGCAACGACGCCAAACGGAGGAAGCCGGAATGACGACCGCACTGATGCTTTGCGCCGGCATGGCAAGCGGCGCAGCGGCAATGGCCATGTGGCAAAGGCTGCGTGGCTGGCGCGAGGCCCGCAGGCTGGAATGGGACCCCTATTGAGGGGTCCCTCTCGGCTGAAGCTTCAGTAGCGACGCAGCAGGCCGATCAGGCGGCCCTGCACGCGTACACGGTCCGGCCCGAAGATGCGGGTCTCATAGGCCCGGTTCGCGGGCTCCAGCGCCACCGAATTGCCGCGACGCCGCAGCCGCTTCAGTGTCACTTCCTGGTCATCCACCAGCGCCACCACGATGGATCCGTTATCGGCCGTGTCGCCGCGCCGGATGATCACCGTGTCGCCATCCAGGATGCCGGCCTCGACCATCGAATCGCCGGCCACTTCAAGCGCGTAGTGCTCGCCGCCGCCCAGCAGCGCCGCGGGCACGTCCACCGTCGCGGTATCCCGCGTCGCCTCGATGGGCAGGCCGGCGGCGATCCGGCCATACAGCGGCAGCGCCACCGATCCGGCCTCGTTCGCCGCCTTCTGCACCCCGGCCAGGCCAGGTGCGAAATGGCCGCGGATGACGTTCGGCGTGAAGCCGGGCGGCGCATTGGCGGCGGCGGGCGCCGGCCCGGGAGCCGTCTCGCTACGGCGCGGCGCCACATTCTCCGGCAGTCGCACCACCTCCAGCGCGCGGGCCCGGTGCGCGCGGCGCTTGAGGAACCCGCGCTCCTCCAGCGCCGTGATAAGCCGGTGGATGCCGGATTTCGACTTCAGCCGCAGCGCTTCCTTCATTTCCTCGAAGGAGGGGGAGAACCCGGTCGCGCGCAGGTGCTTGTCGATGAACATCAGCAATTCGTGCTGCTTGCGCGTCAGCATGGCTTTCTCCAGCACCGGCTTCCAGAGCCGAGGGGCCCCGAACAAACAAGCAACCGGCACGGATGTTCTATGTAGGTTCCGCGCAATGCGTCAAATGTTTTCCTCTCGGATTCCCGCAGATACGCGCGGGAATGGGGCTCAGATGCCGTATTGCCCGAGCGGAATGGCCGGCACCTCGGCGCCCTCCGGCAGGGCCGGGGCCAGGACCGGCCTCAGGATCAGCGCCTCGGCCCGCGCCAGGTTGGCCAGCATGGAACTGTCCTGCTGCGCAAAGGGCGTCGCCACTACGTGCCCGGCCGAATCGGTGCGTAACGTCGCCCGCAGATGGTCGAATCGGCGGTCATTGGCGGGCAGGGCCGCGCCTGCGCGCACCATGATTGTGGGCGGCGGCGCGGCCGGCAGGCCGGACAGCACGGCCAGCGCAGGCAGCAGGAACTGCACGCCGCAGACCAGGGCCGAGACCGGATTGCCCGGCAGGCCGAGCACCGGCGTGGCGCCCAGCCGGCCCCAGATCAGCGGCTTGCCTGGCCGCATGGCGATCTTCCAGAAATCCAGCGCGAAGCCTTCCTCGCCCAGCGCTGCCTGGATCAGGTCGTGCTCGCCGACGCTGGCGCCGCCTGTGGTCACCAGCAGGTCGCAGCCGCGCGCCGCGGCGGCCGCGGCGGCGATGGCGTCGCGGTCATCGGCGACGATCGGCAGCACCAGCGGCTCGCCGCAGGCGGCGCGCACCAGGGCGGCCAGCGCATGGGCGTTGGAGCTGACGATGCCGCCGGGGGGAATCGGCTCGCCGGGCAGGGCAATCTCGTCGCCGGTGGCCAGGATGCCGATGCGCGGGCGGCGATGCACGCCCAGCCAGGGGTGGTTGGCCGCCGCGGCCAGGCCGATATCGCGCGCCGTCAGGCGCCGCCCGGCCGCCAGCAGCACTTCGCCCGCCGCGAAATCCAGGCCCTGGCGCCGGATCCAGCGGCCAGGCTGCACCGCCTCCCGCACCGTCACCTCGTGCTCGGTGGCCTCGGCATCCTCCTGCAGCAGGATGCCGTCCGCGCCTGGCGGCACGAAGCCGCCCGTGAAGATCCGCACCGCCTGCCCCGGCCCGACCGAGCCCGCGAAGGGATGCCCGGCCGGGGCGGCGCCGATCACCGCCAGGCTGGCGCCCGCCACCGCATCCGCAGCCCGCACCGCATAGCCATCCATCGCCGAGACATCCGCCGGCGGCTGCGTCAGCCGGGCCGCCACGGGCTGCGCCAGCACCCGGCCCCAGCCTTCCGCAAGTGCCACCGTCTCCGTCGCCGTTGGCCGCAGGGCGGCCAGTATGCGGGCGCGGGCGTCTTCCAGCGGTATCATCAGATCGCCTCGTAAACGCCCGATTTACCACCAGATTTATGCACAAGGCGCACCGCCTCGATCCGCATGCCGCGATCCGCCGCCTTGCACATATCGTAGATGGTCAGCGCCGCGACGGTCACCGCAGTCAGCGCCTCCATCTCCACCCCGGTCTGGCCGCCGACCTTCGCCAGCGCCTCGATCTCCACCGCATCCGGCTCGGCGATGCTGAGGTCCACGGTGACCTTGGTCAGCGCCAGGGGGTGGCAGAGCGGGATCAGGTCGCTGGTGCGCTTGGCCGCCATGATGCCGGCGATGCGCGCGATGCCGAGCACGTCACCCTTGCCGACCTGGCCCTGGCGGATCAGCGCCAGCGTTTGCGGCGCCATCACGATGCGGCCGCGCGCCACGGCCACCCGCTGCGTCGCCGCCTTGTCCGAGACATCGACCATGGCGGCGGCGCCGGTCGCGTCGAAATGGGTGAGGGTCACGCGGCTAGATCGCGTTGATCAGCTCGCGCGCCGCCGCTTCCACATCCGGCTGGCGCAGCAGATGCTCGCCCACCAGCAGGCAGCGGGCGCCGGCGCGACACATGCGGCGAACATCCTCCGGCGTGCGGATGCCGCTCTCGCCGACCGGGATGCGGTCCGCCGGGATCAGCGGGATCAGTTCGTCCGAGGTGGCAAGATCGGTCACCAAGGTCTTGAGATTGCGGTTGTTTACGCCGATCAGCCGCGTCTCCAGCCCCAGGGCCCGGTCCAGCTCCCGCTGGTCATGCACCTCCGCCAGCACCGCCATGTCGAGCGAGCGGGCGACATCCTCCAGCTCCTGCGCCTGTTCATCGGACAATGCGGCGAGGATCAGCAGGATGGCGTCCGCGCCCATCGCGCGGGCCTCGAAGACCTGCCAGGGATGCACCATGAAATCCTTGCGCAGCACCGGCAGGCTGCAGGCGGCGCGGGCCTGCACCATGTGGCCGAGGTCGCCCTGGAACCAGGGCGCGTCGGTCAGCACGGACAGGCAGGCGGCACCTGCCGCCTCATAGGCGCGGGCAAGCTCGGCCGGCTCGAAGGGCTCGCGGATCAGGCCGCCGGAGGGGGAGGCGCGCTTGATCTCGGCGATCAGCCCGACCCGGCCCTCCGCCACGGCGGCGCAGAGCGCGCCGGTGAAATCGCGCGGCGGGCTGGCATGACGGGCCTGGCTTTCCACCTCGGCCAGCGGCATGGCGGCGGAGCGCTCCCGCACCTCCTCGTATTTGTCGGCGAGGATGCGGGCCAGCGTGTCGGACATCACGGGGGTGGAGACGTTCATCGGGGAGGGTGCTCGGATTCTGGGGGCACGGCCGCGCTGCTACGCAGCCGGTTCAGCACGTTCAACGCCGCGCCGCTGTCAATGGATGCGGCAGCCAGGGGTACGCCGGCGCGGATGTCGTCCACCCGGCCCGCCACCACAAGGGCCGCGGCCGCATTCAGCAGCACGCAATCGCGATAGGCGCCGGGCGCGCCTTCCAGCAGCGCCTGCAGGGCGGCGGCGTTCTCCGCCGGGTCGCCGCCCTTCAGCGCCGAGGTGGGGGCGCGCGGCAGCCCGGCCTGTTCCGGCGCCACCTCGAATTCCCGCATCCGTCCGTCGCGCAGCTCCACCACCTGCGAAGGGCCGGCGAGCGTCAGCTCATCGAGGCCCATGCCATGCACCAGCCAGGCGCGTTCCGTGCCGAGGCGCGCCAGCGTTTCCGCCATCGGGCGCAGCCATTCGGCGGCGAAGACGCCGGTCATCTGCCGCGTGACGCGGGCGGGATTCGCCAGCGGGCCGAGCAGGTTGAAGATGGTGCGGGTGCCGAGTTCCACCCGCGGCCCGGCGGCGTGGCGCAGCGCGGCGTGGTGCCGCGGCGCCATCAGGAACACCATGCCGGCCTCCGCCAGCACCCGCGGCAGCGCCTCCAGCGGCGTCTCCATCACCGGGATGCCGAGCGCCGACAGCGCATCCGCGGCGCCGGAGCGCGACGACAGCGCCCGGTTGCCGTGCTTGGCCACCTTCACGCCGGAACCGGCCACGACCAGCGCCGCGGCGGTCGAGATGTTCAGCGTGCCGGCGGAATCGCCGCCGGTGCCGACGATATCCATCGCACCCGCCGGCACATCCACGGCGACCATCCGCGCCCGCATGGCGCGCACCGCGCCGGTCATCTCCGCCACCGTCTCGCCGCGCACGCGCATGGCCATCAGCAGGCCGGCGATCTGTGCCGGCGTGGCCTCGCCGGCCATGATCATGCCGAAGGCGACCTCCGCCTCGCTCTCCGCCAGCTTCTCACCAGCGGCCAGCCGCGCCAGGATTTTCTTCATGCGGGGACGCTGTTGCGGCGGGTCGCGAGCGCCAGGAAGTTCCGCAGCAGGTCGTGGCCGTGTTCGCTGGCGATGCTCTCCGGGTGGAACTGCACGCCCCAGATCGGCAGGTCGCGATGCGCCAGGCCCATCACCAGGCCATCCGAGGTGCGGGCGGTGGGAATCAGCGTCTCCGGCAGGTCCTCCACCACCAGGGAATGGTACCGCGTGGCGCGGAAGGGGGAGGGCACGCCCGCGAAGATATCCGTGCCGCCATGGGTCACGTCCCAGACCTTGCCATGCACCGGCTCCGGCGCCCGTACCACGCGGCCGCCGAAGGCCTGGCCGATGGCCTGGTGGCCGAGGCACACGCCCAGCAGCGGCAGCCGCGCCTCCGCCGCCGCGCCGATCAGGTCGAGGCAGATGCCCGCCTCATTCGGTGTGCAGGGGCCAGGCGAGAGGACGATCGCCTCCGGCTGCAGGTCCATGGCGGCCTGCACCGAGAGGGAATCATTGCGCCGAACCTCAACCGCTGCCCCAAGATCACCGAGGAAGTGGTAGAGATTAAACGTAAAACTGTCGTAGTTGTCGATCAGGAGGATCATGGCTGCGGATCGTCGCCCCGCCGGGCACGCAAATCAAGGTGCGGCCGGAATGGCAGCCGCCCATTCCGGCATCTTCCGCCTCAGCGGGGACCCATCGGGTAGCGGGCAGCGGCCAGGCGCAGCAGGGCGATGAACTCCGCCCGCCTGCCATCCTCATCCACGCCCCGCGCCGCCGCCGCGACTGCCGCGGCCTGCGTGAAGCCCCAATCCCCGGTGTGCGGGGAACGCCTGAGCAACTGCGCGAAGCCGGCGACGGCGGCGGCGAAACGTGCGGCCTCCGGCGCTGCGTCGAAGCTTGCATGCTGGTCGCGGGGCGTGATGGCGCGACCGAGCTCACGGCTCTGCCTCTGCCCAGGCCGCTTGTAGGCGACGCGCAGGAAGGCGATCTCGGCCGCCTGGGTCGCGCGCGGCGCGGGGCGAAGCGGGGCGGCATAGCGCAGCGGCTCCACGGGCGGCCGGGCGCCGCCGATCGGCACGATTTCATAGATTGCGGTGACGCTGCGGCCGGAGCCAAGCTCGCCGGCATCGACCTGGTCATTGCGGAAATCCGCCTGGCTGAGCTGCCGGGTCTCATAGCCGATCAGGCGGTAGTGGCTGACGACGGCCGGGTTGAATTCCACCTGCGCCTTCACGTCATCCGCCGCCGGCACGATGTTGGCCGCGAAATCCTCGACCAGTCCGCGCCGCAGATCCTGCAGGCTGCCGGCGTAGATCGCCGTCCCGTTCCCGGCCCGGGCCAGCGCGTGCAGCGTGCGGTCGTTGTAGTTGTCGAGGCCGACGCCGATGGTCGTCAGGTAGATGCCGCGCTGCCGTTCCCGGCTGATGAAGTCCTTCATCTCCGCGGGCGTGCGGATGCCGATGTTGAAGTCGCCATCGGTCGCCAGCACCACACGGTTGATCGCGGCGGGGTCCAGGTTCTTCCCGGCCAGGGAATAGGCCGTGGCCAGCGCGGCGCCGCCGGCGGTGCCGCCGCCGGCCCGCAGCCCCTCCAGCGCCGCCGCGATGCGGTCGCGCTGGTCGCCGGGCACACTGTCCAGCACCACCTGCACGCCGCCCGCATAGACAACCAGCGAAACCCGGTCCTCCGCGCGCAGCTCGGGCAGCATCATCGCAAGGCCGCGCTGCAGCAGCGGCAGGCGATCCTGTGACTCCATCGAACCGGAGACATCGACCAGCATCACCAGGTTGAGGCGCCGGCGCGCCTGCGGCACCGGCGGCTGCCAGGCGCGCAGCCCGATATGGACCAGCCGCCGCTCCGCATTCCAGGGCGAGGGATGGACGGAGACGAAGGTCGCGATCGGGTCCTGCGGAGAGGTCGGGCGCGGGTAGCCGTAGTCGAAGGCGTTCAGGAACTCCTCGGGGCGAACCATCACGGGCTGCGGCATCACGCCCGATTCCAGCAGCCGCCTTGTGAGCGTGTAGGAGGCGGTGTCGCCGCCGATCGAGAAGGTCGAGACCGGCGCCTCGACCGCGCTTTGCCAGGATTGTTCGGGCAGATTGGCCATGCGTTCGGGCGCGGGCTGCGGCGGCAGCGCCGGGCCGCCTCGCGCCGGTCCGCCGCGCGCCGGGGCGGCCGGCGCCATCGCGGCCGGCGCCATCGCGGCCGGTGCGGGTGCCGCGATGATCGGCACCCTGTTGCCCGGGGGCGTGGCCTCGCAGGCGGCCAGGAACAGGATGGGCAGCAGGACGCCGAGGAGGCGGCGTGCGGAGGTGGTCATGCTCAGGATCCTGCTCGACTCGGGTCTACATTCCGCAGGCAGAACATGGCGGATTGACGACGCCACCGGAACACCTCGCCGCTGCCCGCCGGGCTATCCGCGCCTGCGCCGCCGGGTCTAGCCTTCGCCGCCTAGGCCAAGGGGGAAACAACCATGCGGAAAAGGTTCTGGCTCGCGCTGGGCGCGGTGCTGCTCGTCGTCCCTGCGGTGAGGGCGGCAGACCTGCCGGACCGTCCGGTCCGCATCCTGGTGCCCTACGCGCCGGGCGGCACCAGCGACATCGTCGCCCGCGTGCTGGCGGAGGCGGCCTCCGCCCATCTGCCGCGCGGTGCGGTGGTGGAGAACAAGGCCGGTGCCGGCGGCAATATCGGCGCGGCGGAGGTGGCGCGGGGCCCGGCCGATGGCACGCTGCTGCTGCAATGCGCCTTCGGCCCCTGCGGCGCCAATCCGGCGCTGTATCCGAATGCGGGATACGACCTGCTGAACGACCTCGCGCCCGTCATCCTGACCGGCGCCGTGCGCAACGTGATGGCGGTGCGGCGGGAGCTTCCGGCGCAGAACGTCGCGGAGTTCCTGGCGCTCGCCCGCAGCCAGCGCGGCGGCATCAGCTTCGGCTCCTCCGGCGTCGGCGCCTCCAACCACCTGGGCCCGGAGTTGCTGCGCGCGGTGACGGGAATCGAGATGGTGCATGTGCCCTATCGCGGCTCCGGCCCCGCCATCACGGACCTCATCGCCGGGCGGATCGACGTGTTCTTCGATAATCTGCCTTCGATCCTGCCGCATCTGCGCGCCGGCTCGGTCCGCGCGCTGGCCGCGGTCAGCGACCAGCGACTGGCGGAACTGCCGGATGTGCCAACCTTCGCGGAGCAGGGGGTGCAGGGCATGGCGATCGACAGCTGGTTCGGCTTCATGGCACCCGCCCGCACGCCACCGGCCGCCATCGCCGCGCTGAACGCCGCCTTCAACCAGGCGCTGTCCGACCCCCGCGTGCGGTCGCGCATGGCGGAGCTTGCCGTGGCGCCGCTCGGCGGCACGCCGGAGGCGATGGGCACCCATGTGCGCGCGGAAGTGGCCCGCTGGGCGGATGTGGTGCGTCGCCAGGGGATTCGCGCGGAATGATTCCCTCGATCATCACCTGCGTCCGCACGCTGCGCGTGCCGGAGCGTGCGAACATCCTCTGGGTCGAGATCGAGACGGCGGAGGGGCTGGTTGGCCTCGGCGAAAGCTTCCGCGGGGCGGCGGCGGTGGAAGGCCAGATCCACGAACTGGTCGCGCCCTACCTGCTCGGCCAGGATTCACGGAACATCGAGCGTATCCACCGCCACCTGATGACGCCCTATGTCGGCTTCGGCGCGTCCTCCGCCGAGATGCGCGCGGCCTCCGCCGTGGACATCGCGCTGTGGGACCTGATGGGCCAGCGGCTCGGCGTGCCGGTCCACGAAGCCCTGGGCGGGCTGAGCCGGGACCGCATCCGCGCCTACAACACCTGCGCGGGCTATGACTACAACTCGGCCCGGGACCGCCGCGACGTGCGGGCGGGCGAGAACGCCATCGGCCCCTATGACGACCAGGTCGCCTTCATGCAGCGCGCCGACGAATTGGCGCATTCGCTGCTGGAGGAAGGTTTTACGGCGATGAAGATCTGGCCCTTCGACGTTTACGCCCCGGCCTCCGGCGGCCAGCTCATGAACCTCGATGATCTGAAGAAGGGCATGGAACCCTTTGAGAAGATAAGAAAGGCGGTGGGCGACCGGATGGAGGTGATGGCGGAGCTGCACTCCATCTTCTCGCTGCCCGCCGCCACCCGCATCTGCCAGGCGCTGGCGCCGATCCGGCCCTTCTGGGTGGAGGATCCGATCTGCAAGATGGACGACACCGCCGCCCTGGTGGAACTGCGCCGCGCGGTGCCGGGCGTGCCGATCTGCGCCAGCGAAACCCTGGGCGGCAAGGTGGCGTTCCGGGACCTGCTGGTGGCGGGGGCCACCGATGTGGTGATGGTGGACCTGACCTGGTGCGGCGGCCTGACGGAAGCGCGGAAGATCGCGGCGCTGGCGGAGGCCTGGGCCCGCCCGGTGGCCCCGCACGATTGCACGGGGCCGGTGACACTGGTCGCCAGCCTCCACTTCGCCCTGCACGCCGCGACGGCGATCTTCCAGGAGGTGGTTCGCGCGACACTGGCCACCTGGTACCGCGACCTGGTGACCGAACTGCCTCGGCTGGAGAAGGGTTTTTGTCGGCCGATGCAGGGCGCAGGGCTGGGGACGAAGCTGCAGCCGGATACGCGCAAGCGCGCGAACATCCGCGAAAGCCGCGGCTGAGCCTCGACACCGCGCTGGGCGGGGCGGCCCCGGACCGGCTGCTGCTCGCCTGCGTTGGCTATCTGCTGGCGCCGGCGCTGATCTTCGCCGGTGGTTTCTTCGCATGGCCCTGGGCGCTGCTGGCCGTCACCGCCGGGGTGGCGGGCTTCGCGCTGACCCCGGGCTGGCGGTCCGCCTGGCCGCTGGGGCGCGGCGCAACGCTGGCCTGCTTGGCTGGTGGGCTGGCCTGGAGCTTCGGCTGCAGCGGCACGCATCATCTTCTCTATGCGCCGGTGGATTGGCAGATCCGCGACGCGGTGCTGCGCGACCTGGCGCTGGGCCCCTGGCCGGTCGGCTATGTGGTGGGAGATGTGGTGCGGCTGCTGCGCGCGCCGCTGGGCTACTACATGCCGGCCGCGCTCGCCGGGCGGATCGGCGGGCTGGCGGTGGCGGAGGCGGCGCTGTTCGCCTGGACCGCGCTCGGCCTGGCGCTGGTGCTGGCGCTGCTGCTGGCGCTGGCCCGGCAGGTGGGGCTGCGGGCGCGCTGGCTGGTGCTGGTATTCCTGACCTTCGGTGGGCTCGACCTGCTGCCCAATATCTGGCTGGACGTGACCGAGGGTTGGGGCCTGGCCAGCTATTGGGGCCGGGGCGGCGAGTGGTGGGCGCGGATCTTCCAGTATTCGGGGCATGTGACGCTGCTGATGTGGGTGCCGAACCACGCCCTGCCGGCCTGGATTCCGGCGCTGCTGCTGCTGCGCCATGCGCGGCGGGCGGAGTTCCTGCGCGCGGTGGCGGTGCCCCTGGCGGCGGCGACGGCGTGGTCGCCGCTGGGCGCGCTGGGGGCGGGGATCGTGGCGGCGGTGGCGGCGCTGACGGGCGGGTTCTGGCGCGCCGCGCTCATTGCGCCCGCCAACTGGCTCGGCGTGGCGCTGGCGGTGCCGCTGGGCTGGTTCCTCGCCGCCGGATCCAGCGCGATCCCGCATGGCGCTTTGCTGGCGGAACATGGGCTGGCGGTGCTGCCACGGCTGGCGCTGTTCCTCGCCATCGAGTTCGGGATCGTCGGTGGCATCACGCTGCTGCTGCTGCGATCCCGTCTGCTGGCGGCGTCGCTGGCCATGCTGGCGCTGCTGCCGCTGTACGTCTTCGGCCCGGGCAACGAGATGACGATGCGGACCGGCATCGCGCCGCTGGCGGTGCTGGCGGTGGCCGCGGGCTGTGCCGTGCAACTGTCTGCCGGCTGGCGGCGATGGCTGCTGGCGGGGCTGCTGCTGCTGGCGGCGGCGGGGCAGGGGATGGAGGCCTCCATGCTGACGCGCCCCGCATGGCCGGCCAGCCGAGACTGCACCCTGCCCGAGGCCGCGGCGCAATCCGTCTTCGATGCGACGGATTGGTCGCATTACGTGGTGCCCTGGCCGGAGCCGGAGCTGCTGCCGCTGCTTGCCCCGCCGGTGATGCGGGAAATCCTGCCCGAGGCGATGGCCCGCTGCTGGCCGGAAGGCGGCGGCTGAACGGGCCGCCCAGAGCCGGCGAAACACGCGAAATATTTGCGCCGATGCTGCAGTTTAGTATCGTCGGGTAGGTCGCTCTTGCAGGAACCGGCAACCGTCAACGGCGCCTCCTGCCGCCCGACTGCGCCTTCACCAGCTTCGCAATGATGACCCCGCCAAGGACCGACGCATGTACAATAGCTACGCTTCCTTCTGGGCGGACTACCGGGTCGTCGCCAATTACTATCTGGAATTCAGCCGCAATATCAACTGGATGGCAGCTCCCGATCCGAAGCGCGCCTATGGCATCTACCAGCAGGCTCGCAACGTCCAGTACGGCACCATGGTCATGGGCCGAACTACGGTGGACGAGCATGGCCGGACTCCCGCGATGTTCGGCAACGCGCTGACCGAGGCAGATCATGCTGGCCTCGGCGTGATCACGCATGCGGATGAGGCCATGCACGCGGCGGTCGGCAGGATCACGACCGTCGCCACCGGCGGCATGGTGATGCACTACTATGCCGGGGTGAACAGCGCCTGGCGCGGCGGCCGGTCCGGCTACCATTTCCTGTACAATGACGCCTGGCTGCTCGGCGGCGCACATGGCGGCGCGCAGTTCAACCTCGCCTCGCCCCGCTGGCAGATCAACCTGTGGGACAGTGGCCGCCAGGGGCTGACGGCGACTGGGCGCGAGGCGGTGTTTCTCGACGCCCATGGCTACCGGATCTCGAAGACCGGCCACCAGACCAACTGGCAGAACACCTATGAGAGCTTCGTGTCCGTCGACCAGGACAAGAGCGAGGGGGCGACCTTCCACTCCCTCGTCGAATCCATCCGCAGCATCAAGGAACTGCGCCAGCTCTGGCGCCTGATCGTGCCCGGCGCGCCGCATCCGTGAAGGCGGCGACCAGGCGACCCTGGCCGTGATCCGTCTTGGCGGACGGACCGACCGCGCCTACCGGATCGGCACGGCGGAAACCGCATTGTAGGGCGAGCCGTCGATCAGCCGGGTGGACCAGGCGAGATAGACCACGGCATTGCGCTCCTCATCCACGAAGCGGTGGACGCGGGTTTCCTTGAAGAACAGGCTGGTGCTGCTTTCGAACACCACTTCGCCGCGATCCCCGCGGCGGGCGCCCGGCTGTACCTCCACAGTGCCGGTCGCCGTGCAGTTCAGCGCGAAGCGGGCCGGGTCCTCCGCCACGCCCAGCATGCCGGACAGGCCGCCGGTGCGGGCCTGGCTGATGTAGCAGGACACGCCACGCACCTCCGGATCGGTGAAGCGTTCCACCACCACGCGGTGGCTGCGGGTCAGGCCGAGATTGGTGATCGCCGTGTTCACATGGCCGATCTCCTTGGTCTCCTCGGCCAAGGCGGGGGTGGCAAGCAGCAGCAGGCAGGCGAGCAGGCGGTGCATGAGCGGATATCCTTCAATCGCCGGGGGTATGTCGGCTCAATCGCCGAGGGCGATACCCTCGCGCCGGGGGTCGGCGGCTCCCCAGATACCGCGTGGCGTGATGCGGATGGCGGTCAGACCGGAGTTGATCTCCCGCACATCCACGCGATGGCCGCGCGCTTCCAGCGCCGGGGCCAGCGCGGCGGCCGGGGTGCCAGCCTCCAGCTCCACCGCGGCCGTGCCGACCACGCCGATGCGCGGCAGCGCCAGCGCGGCATCCGGCGGCAATTCCCAATCCAGCATCGCCACCAGCGACTGCGCCACATGGCCGATGATGCGCGCACCGCCGGCGGAGCCCACCAGCAGTACCGGCCGCCCATCCCCATCCAGCACGATGGTTGGCGACATCGAGGAACGTGGCCGCTTGCCCGGCTCCACCCGGTTGGCGACGGGGCGGCCCTCGACCTCCGGCACGAAGCTGAAATCGGTGAGTTCGTTGTTCAGCAGGAACCCGCCGACGAAGATGCGGCTGCCCATCACGGCCTCGATGGTCGAGGTCATCGAGACGGCGTTGCCGGCGCCATCCACCACCGCGATGTGGGTGGTGCCGGTGCCATATTCCGCCGGCTGCGGCGCCAGCCCGGCTTCCCGCCAGCGGGGATTGCCGGGGCGCGGCGGCGCCATGGCGCGGTCACGATCCACCATCTGCGCGCGGCCGGTGAGGTAGGCGCCCTCCAGCAGCCCGGCCACCGGCACGCGGGTGAAATCGGGGTCGGCCAGGTACAGATTGCGGTCGGCGAAGGCGAGGCGCCCGGCCTCGCCCAGCAGATGCGCCGCGTCGGCACTTTCCGGCGCCAGGGCGGCCAGGTCGAAATGCTCCAGCACGCCGAGGATCTGGCCGACCGCCACGCCGCCGGAACTCGGCGGACCGAAGCCGCAGATGCGCCAGATGCGATAGGGGGTGCAGACCGGCAGGCGGCGGGCGGGGGCGTAGGCGGCGAGGTCGGCCGGCGTCATGCCGCCGGGGTTTGCGTGGCCCTGCACCGCCGCGGCGATCGCCTCTGCCAGCGTGCCGCGATGCAGCGCATCCGCCCCCTGCTGCGCGACCTGGCGCAGCGTCGCCGCCAGCGCCGGGTTGCGCAGGACATGCCCGGCGGGCCAGGGGGTGCCCTCCGCGTCGAAGAAATAGGCGCGCGCGCCGGGGTCCCGGCGCAGCGATTCCGCATGGGTGGCGATGGCGGCGGCCAGGCGCGGCGACACGGCGAAGCCGTCTTCGGCCAGCGCGATGGCGGGCGCCATCAGCCGCGCCCAGGGCAGGCGGCCATGGTCGCGATGCGCTGCCTCCAGCATCCGCAGGAGGCCGGGCACGCCGACGCTGCGGCCGCCTTCCATTGCCTGGGCGAAGCGCATCGGCGTGCCGTCCGGGTTCAGGAACAGGCGCGGCGTGGCGGCGGCGGGCGCTATCTCCCGCCCATCCCAGGCCTGGATTTCCCGGCTTTCGCCATCCTGGTGCAGCAGGAGGGCACCGCCGCCGATGCCGCTGGCCTGCGGTTCCGTCAGCGTCACCAGCACCGCGGCGGCGATCGCCGCATCCAGGGCGCTGCCGCCCTCCCGCAGCACCTCCCGCGCCGCGTGGCTGGCGAGCGGGTTGGCGGTGGCCGCCATGTGCCGTTGCGCCGGCTGCGCCAGGGCGGGCAGGGCGAGGAGAAGCAGCAGAAGGACTCGGAGTGCCATTGGGACCGCCCGCGTGATGCGGCTAGTCTAGGGCATGGCCGAACCCGACGTCATGCGCCGCGCAACGAAGCAGGCCTCCGAGGCGCGCGGCCGCCAGGCGGAGGCGGCGGCGGAGGCCGCGCTGGCGCAGGACGGGTTCGCGACGCTGGCCCGCCGGGTTCGCACGGGTGCCGGTGAGATCGACCTGGTGATGGAACGCGCCGGGCTGCTGGTCTTCGTCGAGGTGAAGGCGCGGGCCACGCTGACGGATGCCGCCTTCGCCCTCGGCCCCCGCCAGCAGGCGCGGCTGATGGCCGCCGCCGAGGCCTGGATGGCCGCGAACCCAGGCCACGGCGCGGCAGGCGTGCGCTTCGACGTGCTGCTGGTTGATGGCAAGGGCAGGGTGCGCCGCATCGCGGACGCCTTCCGGGCGATGGGCTGATGCCGTTCGCGGTGACGCTGCGGATGGATGCCCGGGGGGAGGCCGTATTGGCGCGGCTGGGCGCGGCACTGCCCGGCTGGGTCACGCCGCAACTGGGCTACCCGCCTCATATCACCCTGCTGCGCGGCGAGGATGAGGTCGAGCCGGATTTCGCCCGGGCCATGGCGGCGGCGCAGGTTGGGGCGGTGGACCTGGCCTTTGCCGGCTTCGGCATCTTCCCCGGCCCGCCCGCCATTCTGTTCCTGGCCCCGGTGGTGACATCGGCCCTGCTGGCGCTGCACGCCGCGTTGGCGGACGCGCTACCGGCTGACGCGCTGCACCCGCATGTCCGCCCCGGCGCCTGGGTGCCCCATGCTACCCTGGCCGAGGGCGCCGTGGATGCGTCGGCCGCGCTGGCGGCCTGGCCCATGCCTGGGGCGGGGCCGGTACGGGCGCGCGGCGTCGCGCTGGAACTGGTGCGCTTCCCGCCGCCGGTGGTTCGGGCGCGGCGGGAGCTGCCGGCCGGTTAAAGCGCCATGTTGTCCAGCAGCCGCACCTCGCCCAGCCGCGCCGCCGCCAGCAGCCGGCCCGGGCCGCCCTGCCAGGGCTGCAGCGTCTCCGGCTGCACCAGCGCCAGGTAATCCGGCACGAAGCCCGCTTCCTGCAATTGCCGGGTCGCACGCTCCAGCACCGGGCCGGGGGCGGCGCCGGCGCGGATGGTATCCAGCGCCGTCACCATCAGTCGCGGCAGCAGCGGCGCCAGGGCGCGCTGTTCGGGCGTCAGCCGGATGTTGCGGGAGGAACAGGCCAGCCCATCCGCCTCCCGCACCGTCGGATGCGGCAGGATGCGGATCGGCAGGTCGAGGTCGGCGACGACGCGGGAGACGACCTGCACCTGCTGCCAGTCCTTCTCCCCGAACACCGCCACATCCGCCTGGGTCTGGCTGAACAGCTTCGTGCAGACCGTGGCGACGCCGCGGAAGTGGTCGGGGCGGGCGGCGCCCTCATAGCCCTCGGCGGGACCGGTCACCTCGATCCTGGTGGCGCTGCCGGGCGGGTACATGGTGGGGACATCGGGCATCCAGACGATGTCGCAGCCCACCTCCCGCAGCTTCGCCAGGTCGCCTGCCTCGTCGCGCGGGTAGCGGGACAGGTCCTCGGTGGGAGCGAATTGCAGCGGGTTGACGAAGATGGAGACCGCCACCGTCTGCGCCACCTGCCGCCCGGCGGTGACCAGCGCCAGATGGCCCTGGTGCAGCGCGCCCATGGTGGGCACCAGCGCCAGGCGGCGCCCGTCGCGGCGAGCTTCCGCGCTGGCGGCGCGCAGCGTGGCGAGGTCGCGGATGATCTGCATGACGTTTCCCCTGTGGCGGGGCGCAAGGTTGCGGCTGTCTCATCCGCCGTCCACCCCGCCGGGTGCAGGTCAGTTGGCACGTCCGGGCATACGATGCCGGAAAGCCAGCGCCTCCGCCACATGCGTACGCCCCACCCGTTCCACCGCCGCGAGGTCGGCGATGCTGCGCGCCACGCGCAGCGTCCGCACCTGGCCGCGGGTGGACAGGCGGAGCCGGGTGGACGCGGTCTCCAGCAAGGCGAGCGCATCCGCATCGGCCATCGGTTGCAGCGCGTCCCACTCGGCTTCGGCATTGCAGCGGGTGGTGCCCCGCCTGCGCTGGCGGTCGCGCGCGGCGGCGACGCGGGCGGCGACCACCTCCGTCCGCTCGCCGGGCGGGGCCCGGGTGAGCTCGGCGGGGGCGAGCGGCTGCACCTCGATCACCACATCCATGCGATCCAGCAGCGGGCCGGACAGGCGCTGCTGGTAGTCCTGCCCGCATACCGGCGCGCGGGCGCATTCGCGGGCGGGCTCGCCGAGATAGCCGCAGCGGCAGGGGTTCATCGCCGCCACGCATTGGAAGCGGGCCGGGTAGGTGACATGGGCATTGGCGCGGCTGACGGTGGTGCGGCCGGTTTCCATCGGCTGGCGCAGCGCCTCCAGCGCCGCGCGGGGAAATTCCGGCCACTCATCGAGGAACAGCACGCCGAGATGGGCGAGCGAGATCTCCCCCGGCCGCGCCCGCGCGCCACCGCCGACCAGCGCCGGGACGGAGGCCGAATGGTGCGGGTCGCGGAAGGGTGGGCGCTTCAGCAGGCGGCCCTCGCTCAGCATGCCGGCCACCGAATGCACCAGGGAGATCTCCAGCGCCTCCGCCGGAGTCAGGTCCGGCAGCAGGCCGGGCAGGCGGGCGGCGAGCATGGATTTGCCTGCACCCGGCGGGCCGACCATCAGCATATTGTAGCTTTACACCCCGCAACGACGCATGAAGTAGCGACGGAGGCGAGGCAACTATGACCAAAGCGTACAGCTACCTGAGGTTTTCAACACCAGAACAGGCGACAGGCGACAGCACGCGCCGCCAACGGGAATTGGCGGAGAAGTATGCGGCTAAGACTGGCCTAGAGCTTGATGATAGCCTGTCCCTCAACGATCCGGGCATCTCGGCATACTACGGGAGGAACGCGAACAAGGGAGCCTTAGCGGCATTCCTGCGTGCAGTTGAAGATGGGATCGTCGAAAGTGGATCATACTTGCTGGTTGAGAATCTTGACCGCCTCAGCCGCCAATCACCCTGGGAAGCGATGCCGGTTTTCCAAAGCATCATAAATTCCGGCATCACGATCGTGACCGTACAGGACGAAAAAGTTTACAATAAGAAAGAGATGGTCGAAAGCCCATTCAGGATATTTGAGAGCCTGATGGTCATGATTAGGGCCAATGAGGAGAGTGCGACGAAGGGGCGCAGACTACGTGAGGCATGGAAAGCAAAGCGTGCTGCTGCTTCAAGTGAACCTATGACTTCAAGGGTGCCAGCATGGCTCAAGATGAATAAAAGCGGAGAAGCCATTGAGATTGATCTAGCTCGCATGGAAATTATTCGCCACATATTCGATCTATATGAGATGGGTAAGGGAGCCGCACAGATCGCCCGAATGCTGGATGCCGAGGGTATCCAAACCTTTGGTGACGGACCAAAGCAGAAGCGCAAGGCAATGTATTGGCACAAAACCTATATTCAGAAGATTTTGAGCAATGAGGCCGTTGTGGGAGTAATCATACCGCATCAAGTTGAGTATAGCAGTGGTCGGAAAGGTAGGAAGGCACTCGACGCAATTGCTGGGTACTATCCTGCGGTTATCTCAAGGGAGCAGTTCGATAGGGTTCAGCTTATGCGGGAAGGGAAGGCTAACGGTCCCCGTGTAAGGGCGGAGAAGGGTGAATTACAGAGCCTTGTTGCAGGTCTAGCATTCTGCATTTTCTGCGGCCTTACCATGACTCGGGTTAATAAAGGTAGTTCTAGCAAGGCTGGAAAGCCACGCCTAGTTTGTGTGAAAGCCAGGCGGGGCGATTGCACAGCGCCAAGTTACCCCCTTGAAGATATAGAAAATGCAATAACATCAAGGGCTTACGGATTTGCCGATCTACTAGCCGATAAGCCTAATGTGACTGCGGGCGCAGGGCTTCATGATGTTGCTATGCATGAGCTTAAACAGACCGAGTTGATGCTTACCATTGAAATTGAGGCGCTGATTAACCTGCGTCTCACAGATAGACGTTCTACCCTTCGTGATCGACAAGATGTCTTAGAAGCAAAACTAGAGGAAATCAAAGCCGCTATGACTTGGAAGCTTGTTCGGCAAAACACTGCCTCGGAAGTGGCTCTACATCGTAGAGCTACCGCCTGTGGCGCTATGCTGGCCGCTGTTCCTCTGGATCGATCGAAGGCTAACGCCATGCTTCGCCAGATGATCCATTCCATTGGCGTTATGCATGATGAAGCGGCGCTTGAAATTAACTGGCACCGAGGCGGCAGCACTCTGTTGAGCATCCATGGGAAAAACGGCTCAGCCGACTTCCCATAAGAGCCTCACCAGCGGCTTCTAGTGGTTTTCAGGTAGGGTGGGTAGCCTGATGGTCGCTGGAAGCCTCTGGCGAGTACACCATAGCGGCGCAAATGGCATTCTAGATGAGCGGTGTAGCCCGGCCTCTCATCATCTGGTAATCCGGGGACTCGAATTTTATCTAAGTGGAAAGTAATATTATCTTACTTCGGTATCGTATCAACCCTAGTGACGCTTCGATCCGTTTGATCTAAGAATACCGTCAAGATCAGCAAGTATGGCTCTCTCTACCCACCCATCCCTCTGTCTAGCTAACCTATCTAGTGTCCTTGAGCATCCAGACCGCTTGCAATAGATCACGGCTGGTTTGTTTTTCTCTAAATGATGGCTATTTCCGAAGTAGCTGGCGACGTTCTTCCCTTCAACCATCAGATGCGGCGGTAGCATCTTAAGAAGATATCTTCTTACGTAGTGCTTTCCTAGATTTGTTTTGGGTGCGGTATGCAATATGGGGGATTCATGTTTAATACCTTCACCAAAACCTCCCGATCTTAACAGGAAGTCCTGTAGCTGTTGAGCTATTGCCGGGTTTGGCAGATAGATCAGAAGGTGAGTGTGATCCTTTTTCTTCGGTCCCCATTCGCGAACCCAAACATAGAGCCTTGGAAGAAATTCATCGCCAAAACGCTGTGATTGAATCCACTTGGTCATTCTTTCAAATAGCTTTTTTTGAAGCTCGTACCGCTTAGACCAGCCCTCAAGCTCCATGCCTGGGGCCGTAGAGGTTGGATAATCTTTGGCGTATTTCCATAAAATAGTGAAATGAAAGAGACTTAGGCGGGGAAAGGTCTGGGCGTATCCTATAGCGTTGATGAGATTCTTAGCTTCGCTCCATGTCAGGTGAGGATGCTGAGAGGGTAGCTGCTGGTTGGTATTGTGTTGATATAATACATAAGGACCGGAGTGCGGCGCAACCGCTTGGTGATTTCCTAGAGTCATAAAGCAGCCTTTCGCAATGATTTAGTAAGTGTTTCGATACATAAAAATAGGGCCGGTAGTGAGGGCTTGCCTTCCATAAAATGGAAGTAGCTTTTCATAGCACGTTTTCCCTATTATTGCAAATCTAATCTGGTTTCCATTTTGCGTAGAAAAGCAGGGCATGCGTAAGGGCGTACAGAATAATTCGTTTCTTATCAATAGGTTAGAGTTCGTTTAGGGATTTTGTAGATCAAGGCGTCGGCAAGTCATACCGTTTGTGTCCGATAGATTTTGCTCAAGCTGCTAACTGAGAGTGGTTTCCGATCTGAATTTCAGCATCCTCAAGCAAGCACGTAATCATAGTAATACGGGGCGGGGGTATGGTGCCTGCCTGGGGGGGGCGGGTAGTCGCGGTACCTGTGGCGATCACCACAAGCAAGCCGATCTTGACCAGGATCAAATGCGTCTCTGTATGCCATCCTTCAGTAGCATTACTCCGGGACCTATCTTCGCTGCCACCAAACCATGAGACGGAAAAGGCAGAACCAGAGCGCCCCCCAAAACAGTATCCCCGCAACGTGCAACTCTTGGATGGTCCAGCGCCACAGCCTAGCCTCACCACCAAATATAGAATTCATAAAAATTATAAACGGCCGCACGACAACAAAGGAGAAGGAGAGGCCGACGTCCTTCCAGCCGATCCGAGAGTCATCATTTATATCAAATTCGCTCTCCCCACTCGTCACATCGATAAAGAAGGCGGCAGCGAGCAATGCTATGATAATCGTGGCGAGCTTCTTTGGATTTGGCATGGCCGATGATCCCTCAGACTGATGCGAAGGTTGCATAGCATTAACAAAACGGCCAGTGGTCGAAGGCGTCTCATTAGACCAAGCCCTAGTGAGTCAGTCTGTTGCCGTCTCAGTACGTCTCACACGAATGGTGCTTGACTAATGAGACAGAGCAAGCGATCATGTCTAAGAACCTAGTGAGACAGGACGCTTGCCATGCTAGTCGGATATGCTCGTACCTCAACCGTTGAACAGGAAGCGGGCCTAGAGGCCCAAGAGCGCGACTTGAAGGCCGCAGGGTGCGAGCGGCTATTCAGTGAGCGGGTTTCATCCCTCGCTAAGCGGGCGCAGCTTGAAGCGGTGCTAGGGTTCGTTCGTGAGGGTGACGTTCTGGTGGTGACGAAGCCGGATCGCCTGGCGCGCTCCGTGTCCGATCTACTGGCTACTGTGAGCGCCCTGGAAGGCAAGGGAGTGGCCTTAAGGGTGTTGAGCATGGGCGGGAGCGCCCTGGACACCGGGACGCCTACAGGCCGGTTAATGCTAACCATGTTGGGGGCCGTGGCGGAATTTGAACGGTCATTGATGCTTGAGCGCCAGCGAGAGGGGATTGCCAAGGCAAAGGCGGATGGACGCTACAGAGGGCGGGCGCCTACGGCTCAGGCTAAGGCGGCGGAAGTCCATCGCCTGAAGGCTGAGGGTGCGAAGCCTTCGGAAATCGCTACCCGGCTCGGAATTGGCCGGGCGAGCGTCTATCGTCTCCTCGGATCAGGATAACTGAATACTTATACACCTTGAGAAGATATAGTTCACTCAATTAGACGCGCACAATAAGCGGGAGCTGCTCGGATGGCTAGGCCAAGAGTATTTGTTAGCTCAACTTTCTATGATCTTCGTCATGTGCGTGGGGAGCTTGAGCGCTTCATTACGACCATGGGATATGAAGCTGTTCTTAACGAACGTGGAAATATTACCTACGAAAGCCGTGATGCGCTGGAAGCGTACTGCTATAGAGAGATCGAAAAAGTAAGTATGCTTGTTTCGATAGTGGGTGGGCGTTTCGGAACGCAATCTCGCGAAGGGCCGAATAATTCAATTTCTCATATGGAGTTGAAGACGGCCGTTGCTCAAGGAAAGCAAGCATACGTCTTCGTTGATAAAGGCGTACTGTCGGAATACAGGACCTACTTAAAGAATAAAGAAAAAGATGTCTCATATCATCACGTTGACGATGTAAGAATATACCAGTTCTTGGAAGAAATTTATTCCCTGCCCTTTAATAATCAAATATTCGGGTTTGATGACATGCCCGAGGTCATTGGTTATTTAAAGGAGCAGTGGGCGGGACTATTTGAAAATTACTTGCAGCAGCAAAATCAGGAGAAATTAAATCAGCTGTCGGATACTATCAAATCCACAGCAGACACCCTCAAGGAATTGGTTGAGCTCTTGCGGAACGATAGGAGCGGGCTTTTTACAGCGGTTCAGGGTAGGGAGGAGGCGCTCGATGCGATAATCATCCAGAATCATCCGATATTTAACAGGATTAAGGCCTTAACCGGTGCGCCCTATAGGGTTTTTTTTACCGACAGAACGGAAATGGAAGCTTGGCTTAACGCGCGTCAGTGGGTTCGGTTAGAGCGTGAACACTGGGACTCCAAGGACGATGCCGAATACGCCCTTATGCAGAAAAATGGCGATCAAAAGTTGCTTTATGTGTCAGAATCTCTCTTCGATTCTGATGGTCGTCTACGAATTATGCTGCCGAATGACTGGAAACCTAATCTCGTTCGGACCCGGATGATTAAGGTGGACCAGCCATCTGCCCCATCTAGCCATTCGAACAGCTCGTTGGATGACGACATCCCTTTTTAAACGAGCCAGTCTCTGCGCACAGCGGCTACAAAACAGACATTAGCCGCCGGGCCTAACACCTTGACATGAGCAGGTTGTGGCCGCCGGCCGCCGCGATCTCCAGCGCCCGCTTGGCGCTTTCCTGGCCGCGCACCTGGCTGAGGCAGGGGCCGGCCCAGGGCGCGTCGTCCAGCCGCGGCGGCACCGGCTGGGCCAGCGTCTGGATTCCCCGGAAGTGGTTGATCAACGCCGGCAGGTCGGGCGGCGCGAGCACCTGGATGCGGCCGGCCCAGGCGGCTTCCGGCCCCTGCTGCGCCGGGCAGACCAGGCCCAGCTCCCGCGCCGAGGCGGCCATGGCAGCGGGCAGCACGCCGGCGACCGGCGCCAGCGCGCCATCCAGCCCCAGCTCCCCGAGGGCCGCGAAATCATGCAGCTCATCGCGCGGCAGCACATCCATGGCGGCGAGTACGGCCAGCGCGATGGGCAAGTCGAAGTGGCTGCCTTCCTTGGCGAGGTCGGCCGGCGCCATGTTCACCAGGACGCGCTTCGGCGGCAGGGAAAGGCCGATGGCGGTCAGCGCCGCGCGCACGCGTTCCTTCGATTCGCCGACGGCCTTGTCGGGCAGGCCGACGATGAGGAAGGCCGGCAGGCCGGGCGCGATCTGCACCTGGACCTCGACGGGCACGGCCTCGATGCCGGCGAAGGCGAAGGTCTGGATGCGGGCGATGGAACTCACGCACCCAGGGTTGAATTAATCCGGGCCTAAATCAACCGCCCCAGCCGATAATAAACCGCTCCAGCAATCGCCCGAGCAGCTCCACATTGTAGCCCCCCTCCTGGATGATCGCCGACGGCAGCCTTGCCGCCGCGATCAGCGCGCCGGCCTGGGAGAAGCCGTCCTCCGTGACGCGCAGGAAGCCCAGCGGTTCATGCTCGCTCGCATCGAAGCCGAGTGAGACCACCAGCGCATCCGCGCCGAAATTGCGGATCGCGGTCAGCCCGGTGCCGATCGCCGCCAGCCATTCGGCATCCCCGCTGCCCTGCGCCAGCGGCAGGTTCAGGTTGCAGCCGGTGCCCGGGCCGGCGCCGCGTTCCCCAGCATGGCCGACATACCAGGGGTAGTAGGCGTTGGGGTCGCCGTGGATCGAGACGGTCAGCACATCCGCCCGCTTCCAGAAGATGCCCTGCGTGCCGTTGCCATGGTGGCTGTCGATGTCCAGCACGGCGACGCGCCGGGCGCCCGCAGCCACCAGCGTTTCCGCCGCGATGGCGGCGTTGTTGATGTAGCAATGCCCGCCGGCCCGTGCGGCATAGGCGTGGTGGCCGGGCGGGCGGCACAGTGCATAGGCGGTGCGGCCGGCCTGCGCTTCCTCTGCCGCCGCCACGGCGCAGGCGGCGGCGCCGATCGAGGCCTGCCAGGTGGCGGGCCCGATCGGGCAGCCTGTATCGGCGGTGTACCAGCCGACACGCCCGACCAGGCCCGTGGGCGGCCGCGCGCCCTGGGCGATCATCTCCGGCGTCGGATGGACATTGCCCACCACCTCGGCCCCCGCTTCCGGCAGTTCTGCCCAGCCGGCCGAGGCATCGCGCAGGAAATCCAGATAGCCCGGATCATGCGCGCGCAGCAGCGCGGCCTGCGGGGCAGGGGGTGGCGTCGTGGGCGTGATGCCAAGCCGGGCCAGCCCCTCGGCCAGCGAGGCGGCGCGGGCCGGCACCTCATAGTTCGGGCGGACACGGCCGCGCATGAGGAAGAATTGCGGGGCATGCGCCGCATTGGCGGCATCGGCAAAGGCTTTCATGGAAGGGACGGTAGGGGCGCGCGGCCGCGGATGTCCACCATGTGCGGCTGGACAGATCGGCGCCGTGCGGGTGGACTGCGCGGCTTGCTGCCCAAGGGTTCATGATGACCGAAGCCGTCCCGCTCGACCCCGGCGCCCGTCGCGCCATACTCGAGGCCTGTGATTCCCTGCGTTCGGAAGGCGAGCAGGCGCTGATGCGCCTGGTGCGTTGCCCTTCCACCCTGGGCAATGAGCAATCGGCATTGGCCGAGATGGCGCGGGTCTATGAAGGCCTCGGCCTTGAGCCGCGGCGCGTGGCGACGGACCCGGCGGCACTGGCGGGCCATCCCGGCTTCTCGCCGCCGCTGATCGGCTATGAGGGCCGCGACAATGTGGTCGCGGTGCACCGGCCGCGAGCCGCCAAGGGCCGGTCGCTGGCGCTGCAGGGCCATGTCGATGTGGTGCCGGAAGGCGCCGAGGATGAATGGACCACGCCGCCCTACGAACCCGAGATCCGCGGTGGCCGCATGTATGGCCGCGGCGCCGGCGACATGAAGGCCGGCATCCTCAGCTATGTCACCGCCTTCCGCGCCCTGAAGCTGGCCGGGCTGCAGCCGGCGGCGGAGGTGCAGATGCAGTCGGTGATCGAGGAGGAATGCACCGGCAACGGCGCGCTGGCCTGCATGCTGGCGATGCCGAAGACCGATGCCGTGATCATCCCCGAACCCGGCCCGGGACTGCCGGCGATGTACAGTGCGGAAGTCGGCGTGGTCTGGGCCTGGGTCACCGTCACCGGCCGCCCGGCGCATGTGCGGGACAAGCAGGCGGGGGTGAATGCGGTGGAGGCGGCGATGTCCATCTGGACCCGCTTCGAGGCCTATGAGCGCGACATGAACCGCGCCGAGCTGATCCATGCCAGTTTCCGTGGCGTGAACCACCCGGTGAACGTCAACCTCGGCACCTTCACGGGCGGCGAGTGGAATTCCTCCGTGCCGACGCGCGCCACGCTGGGCCTGCGGGTGGGTGTGATGATGGGCAACAGCGCGGCGCATGTGCGCGCCGATATTGCTCGAATTGTGCAGGAAGCGGGCGGCGATCCCGCGCTGAAGGGTGCCAAGGTGAAGCTGGAGTTCAAGGGCTTCATGGCGGACCCCTGCGTCTTCGACATGGAGGCCGCCATCGTGCAGGCGTCGATGAAGAACTTCGCCGATCTGACCGGGCATGATCTGCGCAAATATCCGGCGACCGGCCTGACCGATGGGCGCTTCTTCACCCTGTACCAGGGCACGCCCGTGGCCTGCTTTGGCCCGGATGCGCAGGACATCCACGGCATCGACGAAAGCGTCGGCATGGACAGCATGCACGACATCACCCGGACCATCGCAATCACCATGGCCGAATGGTGCGGCGTGGAGGCCAGCGCATGACCAGCAATTTCAAACCCTCCGGCACCCGGTTGTGGGACAGCCTGATGGAGTTTTCCCGGATTGGCGGCACGGCCAAGGGCGGCAACAACCGGCAGACGCTGACCGACCTGGATGGCGAGGCCCGCGCGCTACTGCAACGCCAAGCGGAGGCGGCGGGGGCGACGCTGGTGCTGGACCGCGTCGGCAACATGGCGCTGACCCGGCCGGGGCGTGATCCCTCCCGCAAGCCGGTCGCCATCGGCAGCCACCTGGATACGCAGCCAACCGGAGGAAAATTCGACGGCGTGCTGGGTGTGCTGGTCGGCCTCGAAATCCTGCGCGCGCTGGATGAGGCGGGGATCGAGACGGAGGCGCCCGTCATGCTGATCAACTGGACCAATGAGGAAGGCGCCCGCTTCTCTCCGCCGATGATGGGCAGCGGCGCCGCCATGGGCATTTTCCCGGAAGCCGAGGTGCTGGCGAAGACGGACAGCGCCGGCGCGGTCTTCGGCCAGGAACTGTCCCGCATCGGCTGGGCCGGCGCCGCGGATCCGGCCGCGTTGCAGGATCTGGAAGCGTACTTCGAAGTGCATATCGAGCAGGGGCCGCAGCTGGAGAAACTCGGCCTGGATATCGGCATCGTCACCCATGCGCTGGCGCAGCATTGGTTCGAGGTGACGGTCACCGGCGAGAATGCGCATGGCGGCAGCGTCATGGCCGGCAGGCGGGATGCCATGATGGGCGCCGCCGAGATGATCCTGGCGATCGAGAAGGCGGCCCTGGCCGCCGGCGCGCGCGCCACGGTGGGCCGGCTGACGGTGCATCCGGACAGCCGCAACGTGGTGCCGGACCGGGTGTGGTTCAGCCTGGATACCCGGCATGACGACGAGCACAAGCTGGCCGCGCTCGCCGAGGTGCTGCGCGCGGAAGCGGCGGCGATCGGCGCGCGGCGGGGCGTGACGGTGGCGGTGGAGGATTTCTGGCTCTCGCCCGCCACGCCCTTCGCCACGACGCTGGTGGACCGGCTGCGGGATTCCGCCACGGCGCGGAAGATCGCCTACCAGGAAATGCCGACCGCCATCGGCCATGACGCGGTGTACTGCGCGCGGCGCGTGCCGACGGTGATGGTCTTCACCCCCTGCCATGGCGGCATCAGCCACAATGAGGCGGAGAGCATCACGCCGGAATGGGCGGAGGCCGGGTTGCTGGTGGTGGCGGATGCGGCGCTGGCGACGGCGGGGGTGGCGAAGGGGTAGGGCGGCGCGCTGGCCCCCACTCCGGCCCTCCCCCGCAAGCGGGGGAGGGTGGCCGCGCCAGCCGGCGGGTGGCGGCCGGCGCTACCCTCTCCCAAAAAACTCCACCACCGCCGCATTGAACGCCTCCGGCTGCTCCCACTGCGCCGCATGGCCGCATTCCGCCAGGATCAGCAATTCGCTGCCCCGCAGCGCCCGATGGAAGATGCGGAACACCGAGGGCGGCGCCCACAAATCGGCATCGCCGCCCACCAGCAGCACCGGCATCGCGAGCCGCCCCAGCGCCGCCCGGTCCAGCCTGTTCATCCGCCGCTGCTCCTGCCGCTTTCCGGGAATCGCCGCATGCTCCAGCGCCAGCCAGGCCGCGGTGCCCTCCGGGTTGGCGGCGCGGTAGCTCGGCCCTACCTCGCGGAAGGTCCCGGGCAATTCGGAAAAGCCCTTGGGCCGCAGGCTGGCGCTGAGCGCGGCGTAGTCCGGATCCTCCAGCCCCATATGGGTGCAGGCCAGCACCATCCGGCCGACCCGGTCCGGGAAGGACAGCGCGAAATCCCAGGCGACGATGGCGCCCGCCGCGCAGCCCAGCAGATGCGCACGGGCAATGCCGAAATGGTCGAGCAGCGCCGCCAGATCCTCCGCCGCGCAGCCGGGATCCTCGGTGGCGGGCGAGCCCAGGTGGCTGCGCCGCGAATAGCCGATCACGCGATAGCCGGCGGCCGCCAGCACCGGCTGCTGGTAGCCCCAGACGGCATGGCTGCCGGTGCCCGGATGCAGCAGCACCACGGCCGGGCCCGCGCCCCCGGTGTCCCAGCAGGCCAGGCTGCCGCCGGGAACCGGCACCTGGTGGAAGCTGGCCGGCACCGGGGCGGGCAGGGGTTGGCGCAGGGCGGCGTCGGACATCTCGGGCTCGCTTTCGAATCGCGTCGGCATCCTGGCGCAGCCGCGGCCGGCTTCCCAGCCGCCGCCGCGGCTGGCACCGTTCCGCCGAGCCTCACGGAGACCTATCCCCCATGCGCATCGCCATCGGCGGCTTCCTGCATGAAAGCCATTCCTTCGCCCCGATCCCGACGCGCTGGGCGGATTTCCTGGCCCCCGGCGGCTGGCCCGCGGTGCAGCGCCCGGCAACGCTGCTGGACACGTTGCGCCCTTCCGCCGTGCCCGCCGCCGGCGCCATCCGCCTGGCGGAGGAAGCCGGCGTCACCATCGCCCCGCTGTCCTGGGGCTTCGCGAATCCGGCCGGCCCCGTCACGGCGGAGGCGTTCGAGCGCCTGGCCGCGCTGATCTTCCACGACCTGCAGGCCGCGCTGGACGAAGGCCCGCTGGATGGCCTGTATCTCGACCTGCACGGCGCCATGGTGGCGGAGCATTTCCCGGATGCGGAGGGTGAGCTGCTGCGCCGCGCGCGGGCCATCCTCGGCCCGGACGTGCCGATCACCGCCAGCCTCGACCCCCATTGCAACCTGACAGCGGCGATGGTGCAGTATGCGGATGCGCTGGCGCCGTTCCGCACCTATCCGCATGTGGACATGAAGGAAGCCGGCGCGCGGGCGATGCAGCTGCTGTTCGACCGCATCGCGCTCGGACGGCCCTTCGCCAAGGCGTTCCGGCAGCTCGACTACCTGATCCCGATCACCGGGCAGTGCACGCTGGTGCCGCCGATGGCGGATGCGATGGCGGCACGCGCGGAAATCGCCGAGCGCGAAGGCGCCGCCGAACTCGGCCTGTGCTTCGGCTTCCCCTATGCCGATTTCGCCGATTGCGGCGCCGCCTTCGCCGCCTTTGCCGCCGACCAGGCCAGCGCGGATGCCGCCGCCGATGCGCTGCTGGCGGACCTCGCCGCCCGCGAGGCGGCCTTCGCGCCGGATATCCACGATGCCCAGGCCGGCGTCGCCAAGGCGATCCAGATCGCCACGGGCGCCGAGCGCCCGGTGGTGCTGGCCGATACGCAGGACAATCCCGGCGGCGGCGGCCATGGCGACACCACCGGACTGCTGGCCGAGCTGATCCGCCAGAAGGCGGAAGGCGCCGTGCTGGCGCTGATCAACGACGCCGAAAGCGCCGCCGCGTGCCATGCGGCCGGGGAGGGGGCGGAGGTCTCGCTCAGCCTCGGCGGCAAGTCGGATGGCGCGCCGCTGGCGGTCACGGCGCGGGTGCTGAAGCTGACGGATGGGCGCTTCGTCTGCACCGGGCCGATGGCCGGCGGCAATGTGGCGGATCTCGGAGCCACGGCGCTGATCAGCCCGGCGCCGGGGGTTCGCGTGATCGTGACCTCGCGCAAGATGCAGGCCTATGACCAGGCGCTGTTCCGCCATGTCGGCATCGAGCCATCGGCCCAGCGCATCCTCGCGCTGAAGTCCAGCGTGCATTTCCGCGCGGATTTCCAGCCGATCGCGGAAGTCGTTCTGGTGGTGGCGGCGCCCGGGCCGGTGGTGGCGGACCCGGCAACCTTGCCCTTCACCAGCCTGCGGCCCGGCCTGCGGCTGCGGCCGGGGGACAACCGCCGCACCGGGTGACCGGCGCGGGGCTGGTGTCGCGGGGGCTGCACGCCTAAGTGGCGAGTCTCACCGGCCGAGGCAGTCCCGACCTTGCTGCGTCCCCTGCGTCCCGATGGCGGCGCCTCCCGGGCCGCGATCCGCATCGAGCGGATCGTGACCCTGCCGGAAGGCATCGAGGATCTCGCTGCCGATGCGCTCGGCGACGGCCAGCGGATGCTGCAGGTGCTGTGCGAGGATTGGCACGCCGGCACGCTGCGTTTCGATGGCTGGGGCGACGCGCTGTTCGCCGCCCATCTGGGCACGGCGCTGGTCGGGCTCTGCGGCCTGACGCGCGATCCGTATCTGCCGGATGAGGTGGTCGGGCGGGTGCGCCGGCTGTACGTGCTGCGCGCCGCCCGCCGCGCCGGCGTGGGCCGCGCCCTGGTGCAGGCGGTGGCGGAGCAGGCCGTGGGCTGCGGCTATCCCAGGCTGCGGGTGCGTGCACCGGTTGCCGCCTTCGCCTTCTATGAAAGCTGCGGCTTCCTGCGTGCGGTGGGCGAAAAGGCCGCCACCCATGTCCGTCCTCTGCCCGCCCCGGCGGCCTAGAGCACGATCCGTCCGGACAATCCTCAGGGGATCCAGCCGGGCAGGGACGCGGCCTGCCGGACCCAGGCCTGCATCTGCGCCTCGGGAAATTCATCGGCCTCGTGGATGTCGATCCAGCGCACTTCCCTGCTGCGCTCCGTGCCGCCGGGCGGGACCGGCTGCAGCGAGAGGCCCTGGAAGAAGGTCACCTTCACGTAGCGGGTGAAGACGTGGAAGCTGAGGAACCAGCCCTGGCCCTCGATGCCGTAGAAGGGGGAGTTCCAGCGCACCGCCTTGTTCACCTGCGGCACCGTCGCGGTGATCAGCGCATCCAGGCGACGGCCGAGGTCGCTCTTCCAGCCCGGCATGGCGGCGATATAGGCCTGCACCGGGGCATCCCCATCCGCCTTGGCGATCTGCGGATTGCCGCCTGAAAGAAGCACCGGCGCGGCATCGCCCGCGGGCGTGGCCTTCGCCTTGCCGGAGGGTCTTCGGGCCATGTCTCCTCCTGCCGCATCTGGAGCCGGTTCAGTTCCGGTGCACCTCCAGGAAGGCATGCACCTCCGCCGCCGCCGGAATCGGCGCAACGGCGCCATAGCCGGTGGTGGACAGCGCCGCGGCCGCATTGGCGTAGCGGGCGGCCTGCCAGACATCGTCACCGGCCGCGGCGCGCGCCAGGAAGGCGCCTGCCAGCGTATCGCCGGCGCCGGTCGCATCCACCGCCTTCACCTGGAAGCCTGGGATGCGGGCCCGCGCTTCCCGCGTTGCCACCAGCAGGCCCTCCGCGCCCAGCTTCAGCAGCACCAGGGGGCAGAGCCTGAGGTAGAAATCGACGATCGCCTCCGGCTCGGTCAGCCCGGTGAGCAGCTGCGCGTCATCCAGCGACGGAAAAGCCATGTCGGCCATGCCCACGGCCGTGTGGATGCAGGCGGAGGCGCGCCGCAGCGGCCAGAGCCGCAGGCGGAGATTGGTGTCGAAGGACACGGTGACACCGGCCTTGCGCGCCACCTGGATGGCGTGGAAGGCGGCATCGCAGGCCGTGTCGGAAATGCCGAGGCTGATGCCGGACAGGTGCAGGATCCGCGCGCCGCGGATCGCCTCCTCCGGCACGTCCTGCACCCGCATCCGGCTGGCGGCGCTGCCGCGGCGGTAGAAGGTGAAGTCGTGGCCCTGTGGGCCGTGGCTGACGAAATAGATGCCGGTCGGGGCATCCGAATCGGTCCGCACGCAGCCGGCATCCACCCCCTCCAGCGCCCAGAGCTGGGCGAAGCTCTCGCCCGGCCGGTCCTCGCCCAGATGGGCGATCATGCCAACATCGGCACCGCTGCGCGCCGCCGCGATGGCGGCGTTGGAGACATCCCCGCCATGGCCTTCGAGGTACAGGCTGCGGCCGTCCGGGCTGCCGGGCTGCTGGTTGTATTCCAGCATGGGCTCACCGAGGCAGAGGATGTCAGGCATGGGCGGGCAAGCTCCGGAGCGGATGCGGCATTCCTGGCCGGACCCTGCGGCAACGGTTGCGCGGAGGCAATGAGGCTCAGGCCTGCTTCAGGCCGAGAACGTCGCGCGCCGCCGCCTCGATGCCGGCGCGGTCGCCGCGCGCCAGCAACCCCTCATCCACCAGCCGCCCGCCGATGCCGACGAAGGCGGCGCCGGCCGCCAGGTAGTCGGGCGCATTGCGCGCATCGACCCCGCCGGTGGGGCAGAAGGCGACATCCGGGAACACCGCCCGCAGCGCCTTCACATGCGCGGGGCCGCCGGCCGAGCTCGCCGGGAACAGCTTCACCACATCCGCCCCGGCGGCCAGCGCGGCGCGCACCTCGGTCGGCGTCATGGCGCCGAGCATGGAGGCCGCGCCGGCAGCGCGTGCCGCCTGCGCCACCGCCGGGTCCACCCAGGGCGAGACCAGGAAGCGCGCGCCCGCCGCCAGGCAGGCTTCCGCCGCCGCGCGGTCCGGCACGGTGCCGGCGCCGATGGTGAGCGCCGGATCGGCGGCCAGGGCGCGGATCAGCCCGGTGGCGTCGGGCACCGTCAGGGTGATCTCGAAGATGGTCAGGCCAGCGCCGCGCAGCCATTCCACGGCCAGCGCCGCCAGCCTGGCATCCGTGGTGCGGACCACCGGGATGACGCGGGCGGCGCGGAACTGCGGCAGCAGGGGGTGGGTCATGGCGTCGTCTCCCGTTGTTGGTTGGTCTGGTGCGGCAGCGCCGCCCGCATGCGCGCCAGCCTTTCCTGCGCCGCCTGCGGCGAGAGCAGCGCAACGCTGACCGCCAGCGCATCCCCCAGCAGCAGCGGCGCGAGGCGCGACAGCATCGGCGCGCATGGCTCCGCCGCATCCTGCACGGTGCAGGGCAGCAGCAGCGTGGCGGCGCCGGCGAGCGGCGAGTGGGGGCGGGTCAGGGCGATGACCGTGGCGCCCGAGCTGGCGGCCGATTCGGCCAGGCGGACCATCTCCGGCGCCGTTCCGCTGGCACTGAGGCAGATCGCCACCGCCTCGCCATCCAGCGTCGCCGCCGCCATGGCCTGCATCTGCGGATCGTGCCGCGCCACCACGCCGCGGCAAAGGCGGAACAGGGAGAATGCCAGGTCCTGCGCCAGCGCGGCGGAGGCGCCCTGGCCCCAGATTTCGACCCGTGCCGCACGCAGCAGGGCCAGTGCTGCGCCTTCGATGGCGGCGGGGTCCAGGGCCGCGCGGATCTCCGCCAGCACGGCACCGGCGCCATCCAGCACCGCCTCCGCCACCAGGGGCAACGGCAGCCCGGGGGCGATCCGGAGCGGGGCTGCGGGCGGCGCGGCCTGGCCACGCGCCAGCGCCATGCGAAGGTCGGAAAATCCCTCCAGCCCCAGGCTGCGGCAGAAGCGGATCACGGTGGGTTCGGAGACCCCGGCGGTGCGGGCCAGCCCGGCAAGCGTGGCGCCCATGGCGCCGTCCGGATCGGCGGCCACCAGTTCCGCCACCTTGCGCTCGGCCGGGCTGAGCCGGTCGAGGATCTGGGCGATTCGGGCGCGCACCGATCCCTCCGACATCCTGTCGGCGTGGCTATAGCGGGGCGGCAGGGGCCGGCAAGCCTGGATAGGGCAAGCCTCTGATCCCGGAGCGCTTCAGCCGGCGCGGGTCATCGCCTCCGCCGTCTGCTGCAGGCGTAGCGCGGCGTCGCGGGCCAGGGCGGTGTCCTCGGCGGCGTCATGCAGGCGGTCCTTCAGCGCCTGGGCGCTGTCGCCGAGGCCGTTCACCGCGCTGCCCAGCGCCGCCAGTTCCGAACGAAACAGCGCAATCGCCTCCCGCTGCTCGGCCAGGGCGGCGTCGAGGTTGCGCAGCGCCATGCGCAGGCGGCGCTCATTGGAGTTCGGGAAGGCCAGGACATCGCCAGAGGCGAGCGGTTCATTTTCGTGCATGGATTGCCTCCGGTCGGGGAAGTGGTTGCTGAGAGCTTAACAAGTCCACTTCTTGAGACAAGGGAAATCTTTTGTTTACGAACGTCACCTGGCCGCGAGCGCGGCCACCGCCAGGCACCCAGCGGCACCCACCGACAGCACCCACCGCAACCTCAGGTAGGCCATCGGCACCAAGCCGGCCCGCGCGGCCAGCGTCTCCGCCGCCGCGGTCGCCACGATCGCCACGGCCAGCAGCGCCAGGCCCGGCCGCAGCGGCAGCAGCAGAGCCACCCAGCCCACCAGCTGCGGCACCACGCCAAGGACGAAGCGACCCGGCCCGGGCGCCGGCGCGGCCAAGGCCAGGCCCCAATGCACGGCGCCGAGGAAGGCCAGGATGGTGGCGCCATAGGCCGCCAGCGCCCGGCCGCCCCAGGGCAGTCCGGCCGCCGTGGCGCCGGCCATCGCCAGGAAGGGCAGCAGCCCGGCGAGGCCGAGCCAGAGGGCAGGGATGGGCAGGCCGGGAATCATGTGTCGCATGCCCTTCATCTCGGCACGCCGCGCCGCAGCGGAAGCCCCGCATGTTTCCATCCGGCGCCGCCGGGCGCTAAACCGCAGGCCGAACCGTCTGAGGGACCCGCGCGACATGGCCACCGGTCTCGAAATCCTGCTGATCCTGCTGCTGGTGCTGCTGAACGGCGTCTTCGCGATGAGCGAGCTCGCCATCGTTTCCTCCCGCCGCACCCGGCTGAGCGCGCTGCTGCGGCGCGGCCACCCCGGCGCTGCCGCGGCGCAGGCGCTGGCCGACGATCCGCAGCGATTCCTGCCCACCGTGCAGGTGGGCATCACCATGGTGGGCGTGCTGGCCGGCGCCTTCGGTGGCGCGCGGCTGTCGCAGACGCTCGGCGAATGGCTGTCCGAAGTGCCGGCGATCGGCAGCATGGGGCAGGAGATCGCCTTCACCCTGGTCGTCGTCATCATCACCTATCTCAGCCTGATCCTGGGCGAGCTGGTGCCGAAGCAATTGGCGCTGCGGAATCCGGAGCGCGTCGCGGTACTCGTCTCCCGCCCGCTGGCCAAGCTGGCGCAGGTGACCGGGCCGGTCATCTGGCTGCTCTCCAGTTCCTCCGCCTTCGTGCTGCGGCTGTTCGGCAAGCATGACGTCTCCGCCAACCAGGTGACGGAGGAGGAGGTGAAGGCGGTGGTCGCCGAGGGCGCCACCTCCGGCGCCATCGAGCGTGAGGAGCGGCAGATGATCGAGCGCGTGCTGCGCCTGGCGGACAAGCCAGTGCGGGCGCTGATGACGCCGCGCAACGAGCTGGAGTGGCTGGACCGCACCTCGGCGCCGGAAGACGTGGTGGCAAGGCTGCGCGCTTCCTCCGTCACCCGCTTCGTGGTGGCGGATGGGCGGGTCGACAATGTGGTGGGCGTGGTCGCGGCGAAGGACCTGCTGGACCAGATACTGGAAGGTGCGCCGATGTCGGTGGCCCGCGCGCTGCGCCAGGCCCGCGTGCTGCCGGATACGCTGTCCGCGCTGGACGCGCTGGAACGGCTGCGCGGCGACCCGATCGGCATGGCGCTGGTGATGGATGAGTATGGCAGCTTCGAGGGCGTGGTCACCGCCTCCGACCTGCTCGAGGCGATCGTCGGCGAACTCGGCGCGCCGCAGGATGACACCAACCATCCGGCGGTGGTGCGCCATGACGGCAGCCTGCTGCTGGAGGGGATGATGCCCTCCGACGAGCTGAAGGCCCGGCTGGAACTGCCCGACCTGCCACAGGAAGGCACCTATCACACGGTGGCCGGCCTGATGCTGGCACTGCTGCAGCGCGTGCCGAAGGAAGGCGACCGGATTTCCTGGGCGGGCTGGCGCTTCGAGATCGTCGACATGGATGGCCGCCGGGTCGACAAGGTGCTGGCGGCGAAGGAGGAGATACCTTCGTTCTAGGTCGTGGACTCGTAACTGCGCGCCCAGAGGCGTGCGGCGGCGAGGTGGAGCGCGGCGAGGTAGTTCCGGGCGAGCTTGTCGAAGCGGGTGGCGACAC
>NZ_JAAVTX010000006.1 GCF_012163145.1 Falsiroseomonas frigidaquae | reverse complement strand
ACGGGCGTGTGGAGCTACGCGCTGGACAACGGCCTTGCGGCGACGCAGGGCTTGGCGGCGGGGGAGGAGGTCAGCGAGACGCTGACGGTGACGTCGGTGGATGGCACGGCGTCGCGGACGATCACGGTGACGGTGACGGGCGCGAATGACGGCGCTGCCATCAGCGACCCGGCGACGGGGAGCCTGACGGAGGACAGCGCGGATACGATCGGCGGGACGCTGGTCGCGACGGATGCGGATGGCGACGAGGCCGGCTTTGCGGAGCCTGCGGACCTGTCCAGGACCTATGGTGCATTCAGCTTCGACGCATCGACGGGTGTGTGGAGCTACGCGCTGGACAACGGCCTTGCGGCGACGCAGGGCTTGGCGGCGGGGGAGGAGGTCAGCGAGACGCTGACGGTGACGTCGGTGGACGGCACGGCGTCGCGGACGATCACGGTGACGGTGACGGGCGCGAATGACGGCGCTGCCATCAGCGGGCCTGCGACGGGGAGCCTGACGGAGGACAGCGCGGATACGATCGGCGGGACGCTGGTCGTGTCCGATGCCGACACGGGCGAGGCCGGCTTTGCGGAGCCTGCGGACCTGTCCGGGACCTATGGTGCATTCAGCTTTGACGCGTCGACGGGCGTGTGGAGCTACGCGCTGGACAACGGCCTTGCGGCGACGCAGGGCTTGGCCGCGGGGGAGGAGGTCAGCGAGACGCTGACGGTGACGTCGGTGGACGGCACGGCGTCGCGAACGATCACGGTGACGGTGACCGGCGCGAATGACGCGACGGATGTTGAACAACTGACGGCGAGCGAAGGGTTCATCGTCGTCGGCGGCACGACCGGCGATCTTCTGGGCTTCTCCGTCAGCGGTCTGGGTGACGTGAACGGCGATGGCGTCGCCGATCTCATCGTTGGAGCTCCCGCCGCGAATGGCGGCACAGGCGAGGCCTATGTCATCCTTGGCAGCAGAGATGGTTTCGGCACCACAGATGCCGAAGGACGGCAGATCCTGGATGTCGCGGCGCTGACGCCCACCGAGGGCTTCGTGCTGCGTGCCCAGGGTGCCGATGCGCTCACCGGCTTTGCCGTCTCCTCCGCGGGTGATGTGAATGGCGACGGCTTTGCGGATCTCATCATCAGCGCCCGCTTCACGGATACGGCCAACCCGAACCTGGGTGTCGCCTATCTGGTCTTCGGAAGCGGATCAGGCTTTGGCGCGACCGACGGCGCGGGCCGCCAGGTGGTGGATCTGGATGCGCTGACCGCGGAACAGGGCTTCCAGCTCCGCGGCACATATGGCGCGGACGACGCCTATGGCATCGGCATGCTCAGCATCGCGGCGGCCGGTGACGTCAACGGCGATGGCTTCGACGACGTCATCCTCGGCACCAACTATGCCGGCGTCGGCGGTGAGGTCTATGTCATCTACGGCGCCGCTTCCGGCCTCTCGGCCCTGGACGGAGACGGGCGCCCGACGCTCAACCTGCTGGAACTGACCCCATCGCAGGGCTTTGTCGTCGCCGGCGGCGACCCCGCGGCCCCGCTTGGTCTGCAGGTGGACTCGGCCGGTGACGTCAATGGCGACGGCTTCGCGGATATCATCGTCTTCTCGCCGCTGGACGGGGCCTATGTGCTGTTCGGCAGCGCGACCACGCCCGGCACGCCCGATTTCGCCGGCCGCTCCTCCGTCGATCCGGAAACGCTGAGCCCGGCGGCGGGCTTCGTCATCGGGGGCGCGGGCGGTTATGAGGTGCCGATCCTGCGGATATCCTCGGCCGGTGACGTCAATGGCGATGGCTTCGACGACGTCATGCTCACCTCGCCCTTCGGCGGCACCAGTTCCGACGGATATGGCGAAGTCTATGTCGTGTTCGGCCGGGATGCGGATTTTGGCGATCTCGATGGCAATGGCCGCCAGGTGCTCGATCTCAACCTGCTCACGGCGGATCGTGGCTTCGTCCTGCGCGGCTCCAGCTACGATATCACGGTCGGGCTCAGCATCTCCGAAGCCGGCGATGTGAATGGCGATGGCTTTGCCGATATCCTGCTCAGCACCTGCGGCTGCGAGCCGGCCGGCGATGTCTTCGTACTGTTCGGCAGCGATGCGGGCTTCGGTGTCACCGACGCCTATGGCCGCCAGGTGGTGGACCTCAGCGATCTGCATGGCGATAGCGGCCTCGCGCTGCGGGTGGCGAGTGGCGCAACCGCGGTCGTCGCCGCTGGCGATGTGAATGGCGATGGCTTCGACGACCTGCTGATCGGCGGCGCCTATGGCAGCCTCGGCCAGCCTGAGTCGGGTGAAGCCTATGTCCTGTTCGGTGGTGCCTTCGGGGGCGATTCCGTCCCGGTCGATGACGCTGGCGACACATTGCCCGGGAGCCATGTTGGCGGCCGCGGTGACGATACGCTGTCCGGTGGCGGCGGCGCCGATGTGCTGCGGGGCGGGGCAGGGGACGACCTGCTGCGCGTCGCCGATGCCAACTTCCTGGCGATCGATGGCGGCACCGGCACGGATACGGTGGCATTGTCGGGCAGTGGCATCACCCTCGACCTGACAGGTGTACCCGCACCGCGGATCGCCAGCGTGGAACGCATTGACCTGACGAGCTTTGGCGACAACACGCTGATGCTGGACCGGCTGGCGGTGCTCGGGCTGACGGAGCAGCGCGTGGGTGGCGTGGCCATCGTGACGGTGGATGGCAATGCCGGCGATAGGCTGGAACTGGCGGAGCTGGGCTGGGCCAGCGCCGGCACCGTCGATATCGGCGGTGTCACCTATACGCGGCTGGTCTCGGCCGATGGCAGCGCGGAAATCCGCGTGGCCGCGGCGGTGACCGTGGAGTTCTTCGTGCCGCCGGCGCCGGTGATCGACCTCGCGGCGATGGATGCGGCGCAGGGCTTCATCATCCGCGGCGCTATCGACGATGGCAATGCCGGCTTCAGTGTCTCCTTCGCCGGTGATGTGAATGGCGATGGCTTCGCCGATGTCATCCTCGGCGCGCCACAGCTCGGCAGTGCAACCTATGCCGGCGAGGCCTATGTGGTGTTCGGCACGGCATCGGGCTTCGGCGTGGATGTCGGCGGACGGCAGGTGATCGACGTCGCTACCCTGGACGCGGCGCAGGGCTTCATCATCCAGGGTGCCGCGGCGATTGATCGTACAGGCTACAGCGTTTCCTCGGCCGGCGATGTGAACGGCGATGGCTTCGTCGATCTGATCGTCGGTGCCATGTATTCCACCGGTGGCGCTCCAAGGGCGGGCACGGCCTATGTGGTCTTCGGCACGGCGTCCGGCTTCGGCGCGGAGGTTGACGGGCGGCAGGTGATCGACCTCGCCACGCTGGATGCGGCGCAGGGCTTCGTCATCCAGGGTGCCGCGGCGGGTCATCGTGCGGGCAACAGCGTGTCCTCGGTCGGGGACGTGAATGGTGATGGTTTCGCTGATCTGATCGTCGGTGCCGCGGCTAGCGATGTTAATGGCTACTTCGCCGGCGAGGCCTATGTGGTCCTCGGCGGCGCCGCGGGCTTCGGTGTGGATATTGGGGGCCGCCAGGTGATCGACGTGGCGTCGCTGGACGCGACGCAAGGCTTCGTCATCCAGGGCAGCGAACCAAGCGGTGGCGCCGGTGCCAGTGTGTCCTCGGCCGGTGATGTGAATGGCGATGGCTTCGCTGATCTCATCGTCGGTGTGCCCTTCGCCGGTCAAGGCGAAAACGGCGAGGCCTATGTGGTGTTCGGCACGGCGGCCGGCTTCGGTGTGGATGGCGGCGGGCGGCAGATCATCGACCTGGCGACGCTGACTGCGGCACAGGGCTTCGTCATCCAGGCTGATTCGGCTGCCGACAATCTGGGCCGCGGCGTGTCCTCGGCAGGCGACGTGAATGGGGATGGCTTCGACGACCTGATCGTTGGTGCCGAATATGATCGTGACGGGGGCTCCTCTGCGGGCAAGGCCTATGTGGTGTTCGGCACGGCCTCCGGCTTCGGGGTGGATGTCGGTGGGCGGCAGGTGATCGACCTGGCGACGCTGGGCGCGGCGCAGGGCTTCATCATCCAGGGCGACGCGGCCGGCGATCGGTTGGGCCGCAGCGTATCCTCGGCAGGCGATGTGAATGGCGACGGGTTCGATGACCTGATCGTCGGCGCGCGCTACGGCGATGATGGCGGCGAGGCCTATGTGGTGTTCGGCACGGCATCGGGCTTCGGCGTGGATGTCGGCGGGCGACAGGTGATCGACCTGTCGGAACTGGGCGCGGCGCAGGGCTTCATCATCCAGGGTGACGCGGCCTTCGCCCAGGCTGGCGCCAGCGTGTCCTCGGCGGGCGACGTGAACGGGGATGGCTATGACGATCTGATGGTGGGCGCGCCCGGCAACGATGCCGGCGAGGCCTATATCCTGTTCGGCGGCGCCTTCGGCGCGTCCTCCGATCCGGTGACGACCGTGGGCACGGCGGCGGCGGAGATGCTGATCGGCGGCATCGGCGACGACACGCTGACCGGCGGCGGCGGGCTGGACGTGCTGCGCGGTGGCGGGGGCGACGACCTGCTGATCGCGGCGGATGCTGGCTTCCGCGTGGTGGAGGGCGGCAACGGCACCGATACGCTGGCGCTGTCCGGCAACACGCTGACGCTGGACCTGACCACGGTGCCGGCGCCGCGCATCGGCAGCGTGGAACGCATCGACCTGACCGGTTCGGGCAATAACACGCTGGTGCTGGACCGCCTGGCGGTGCTCGGCCTGACGGAACAGCGCGTGGATGGCGTGGCCATCCTCATGGTGGACGGCAATGCCGGCGACACGCTGCGCCTGACGGAAGCGCAATGGGCCAGCGCCGGCACGATGGACATTGGCGGCGTGACCTATACGCGGCTGGTTTCGTCCGATGGCAGCGCGGAAATCCGTGTGGCGGCGGCGGTGACGGTGGGCTCCTTTGTGCCACCCGCTCCGGTGATCGACGTGACGACGCTGGACGCGGCGCAGGGCTTCATCATCCAGGGCGAAGCTGACTTCGACCGTACTGGAACCTCCGTCTCCTCGGCCGGCGATGTCAATGGTGATGGCATCGCCGACATGATTGTTGGCGCCTATGGAGGCGCCGGCAATCACGGCGAGGCCTATGTGGTGTTCGGCCGCCGTGATGGATTTGGCGTCGCCGACGGCGCAGGGCGGCAGGTCGTCGACGCAAGAAGCCTGTCACCTGCGGAGGGCTTCGTCATCCGAGGTGACGTCCCTGGCGATCAGATGGGCCGCAGCGTGTCCTCCGCAGGCGATGTCAATGGCGATGGCTTTGCGGACCTTATCCTCGGGTCATTCCGGGCGTCCGGTGGCGGGAGTTTTGCGGGGGAAGCCTATATCGTCTTCGGCTCGGCGGATGGGTTTGGCAGCCTTGTCGATGGACGGCAGTTGGTGGACCTGTCCAATTTGTCAGCCTCGCAGGGCTTCATCCTGCGTGGCGGCTCGGCGAATGATCGTGCTGGCGGGAGCGTCTCTGGTGGTGGCGACATCAACGGCGACGGCTTCGCGGATCTGCTGGTCGGCGCACCGCAGACCTACACGGCAGACCGCGGCCTTGCATATGTCCTGTTCGGCGCGGCGTCTGGATTTGGCGTGGCGGAAGGCGGGCGCCAGGTGCTCGATCTCGGCAGCCTCAGCGGGTCGCAAGGCTTTGCGATGGGCGGTATATCCAATAGTGACCGATTTGGGACCGGTACAAGTTTTGCCGGTGACGTCAATGGCGATGGCTTCGATGACATCATCATCGGGGCGACGTTTGACGACTCAGGCGCTTCCGAAGCAGGTGCCGCCTATATCCTGCTCGGCAAGGCCGGGGGCTTTGCCAGCATGCCGGACCTCGCCAATCTTTCGGCTGCTGACGGGTGGAGAATCCAGGGTGACGCGGCCGGCGACCAGACCGGCATCTCGGTACATTCCGCGGGCGATGTCGATGGCGATGGTTACGATGATGTCGTCATCGGCGCACCGGGTGGCGCTGATGGTGGCACCTATGCAGGAGAGGCCTATGTGCTGTTCGGCCGTGCCACTGGCACGGGCCGGCCGGTGATCGATCTGGCGGATCTCGCGGCGGATGAGGGTTTCGTCATCCAGGGTGATGTCGCGTACGATATCCTCGGCGCATCCGTGTCCTCGGCCGGAGATGTGAATGGCGACGGCTTCGCCGATCTCATTGTCGGTGCCTACGGCGCCGGCGACGAGGATTCTGGCAGGGCCTATATCCTCTTCGGTGGGGCAAGTGGCTTCGGCGTGGATGTGGGTGGACGTCAGGTGATTGACCTGACGGATCTGGGTGAAGCGCAGGGCTTCATCATACAGGGGGACATGGCTGGCGATCGTGCGGGCCGGGGCGTGTCCTCGGCCGGCGACGTGAACGGCGATGGTTATGATGATTTGATGGTCGGCGCGCCGCGGGGCGATGATGGAGGTGATGCTGCCGGCGAGGCCTATATCCTGTTTGGCGGTGCCTTCGGGGCGTCCGCCGATCCGGTGACGACCGTGGGCACGGCGGCGGCGGAGATGCTGATCGGTGGCATCGGCGACGATACGCTGACGGGCGGCGGCGGGCTGGACGTGCTGCGCGGTGGCGCGGGCGACGACCTGCTGATCGCGGCGGATTCGGGCTTCCGCGTGGTCGAGGGCGGCAACGGCACGGATACGCTGGCGCTGTCCGGCAACGGCATCACGCTGGACCTGACCACGGTGCCGGCACCGCGGATCGCGAGCGTGGAAGCCATCGACCTGACCGGTTCGGGCAACAACACGCTGGTGCTGGACCGCCTGGCGGTGCTGGGCCTGACAGAGCAGCGCGTGGATGGCGTTGCCATCCTCACGGTGGATGGCGATGCCGGCGATACGCTGGAACTGACGGAGGCCATCTGGGCCAGCGCGGGCACCGTCGATATCGGTGGCGTGACCTATACGCGGCTGGTCTCGACCGATGGCAGCGCGGAAATCCGCGTGGCCGCGGCGGTGACTGTCGAGTTCTTCGTGCCGCCTGCGCCAGTGATCGACCTGGCGGCGCTGGATGCGGCGCAGGGCTTCATCATTCGGGGCGCTATCGACGATGGCGATGCCGGCTTCAGTGTCTCCTTCGCCGGGGATGTGAATGGCGATGGCTTCGCCGATGTCATCCTCGGCGCGCCACAGCTCGGCAGTGCAACCTATGCCGGCGAGGCCTATGTGGTGTTCGGCACGGCATCGGGCTTCGGCGTGGATGTCGGCGGACGACAGGTGATCGACGTCGCTACCCTGGACGCGGCGCAGGGCTTCATCATCCAGGGTGCCGCGGCGATTGATCGTACAGGCTACAGCGTTTCCTCGGCCGGCGATGTGAACGGCGATGGCTTCGTCGATCTGATCGTCGGTGCCATGTATTCCACCGGTGGCGCTCCAAGGGCGGGCACGGCCTATGTGGTCTTCGGCACGGCGTCCGGCTTCGGCGCGGAGGTTGACGGGCGGCAGGTGATCGACCTGGCGACGCTGGATGCGGCGCAGGGCTTCGTCATCCAGGGTGCCGCTGCGTATGATCACACGGGCAACAGCGTGTCCTCGGCTGGGGACGTGAATGGCGATGGTTTCGCGGATCTGATCGTCGGTGCTGCGAATGGCGATCTTGGTGCCTATGGCGCAGGCGAGGCCTATGTCGTCTTTGGCGGCGCCTCTGGCTTCGGTGTGGATATCGGGGGACGCCAGGTGATCGACGTGGCGTCGCTGGACGCGACGCAAGGTTTCGTCATCCAGGGCAGCGAAGCAGGCAATCGCGCTGGTGCCAGTGTGTCCTCGGCCGGGGATGTGAATGGCGATGGCTTCGCGGATCTCATCGTCGGTGCGACCAATGCCGGTGATGGCTACACCGGCGAGGCCTATGTGGTGTTCGGGACAGCGGCCGGCTTCGGTGTGGATGGCGGCGGGCGGCAGATCATCGACCTGGCGACGCTGACTGCGGCCCAGGGCTTCGTTATCCAGGGTGATTCGGCTGCCGACCAGTTGGGCTTCAGCTTGTCCTCGGCAGGCGACGTGAACGGGGATGGCTTCGACGACCTGATCGTTGGTGCCAAGTATGGTTCTGATGGGGGCGCCTTTGCGGGCGAGGCCTATGTGGTGTTCGGCACGGCCTCCGGCTTCGGGGTGGATGTCGGCGGGCGGCAGGTGATCGACCTGACGACGCTGGGCGCGACGCTGGGCTTCATCATCCAGGGCGACGCGGCCGGCGACCGGTTGGGCGGCAGCGTATCCTCGGCAGGCGATGTGAATGGCGACGGGTTCGATGACCTGATCGTCGGCGCGCGTTACGGCGATGATGGCGGCAATCTTGCCGGCGAGGCCTATGTGGTGTTCGGCACGGCCTCCGGCTTCGGGGTGGATGTCGGCGGGCGGCAGGTGATCGACCTGTCGGAACTGGCCGCGGCGCAGGGCTTCATCATCCAGGGCGACGCGGCGATCGCCCTGGCTGGCACCAGCGTGTCCTCGGCGGGCGATGTGAACGGGGATGGCTATGACGACCTGATGGTGGGCGCGCCGGGCAACGATGCCGGCGAGGCCTATATCCTGTTCGGCGGCGCCTTCGGCGCGTCCTTCGATCCGGTGACGACCGTGGGCACGGTGGCGGCGGAGATGCTGGTCGGTGGCATCGGCGACGACACGCTGACGGGCGGCGGTGGGTTGGACGTGCTGCGCGGTGGCGCGGGCGACGACCTGCTGATCGCGGCGGATGCTGGCTTCCGCGTGGTCGAGGGCGGCAACGGCACGGACACGCTGGCGCTGTCCGGCAACGCCCTGACGCTCGACCTGACCACGGTGCCGGCGCCGCGCATCGGCAGCGTGGAACGCATCGACCTGACCGGCTCGGGCGGCAACACGCTGGTGCTGGACCGCCTGGCGGTGCTCGGCCTGACGGAGCAGCGCGTGGATGGCGTGGCCATCCTCATGGTGGACGGCAATGCCGGCGACACCCTGCGCCTGACGGAAGCGCAATGGGGCAATGCCGGTACCATCGACATCGGCGGCGTCACCTATACGCGGCAGGTCTCGACCGATGGCAGCGCGGAAATCCGCGTGGCCGCGGCGGTGACACGCGCCTTCCCCGGGGGCGATGCGGCGATCTCCGCCGCCACGCTGACCCCGGATCAGGGCCTCGTCATCCGCGGGGAGGGCCTGGGCCACCAATTGGGCTCGGCCATCTCCCTGGTGGGGGACCTGAACGCCGACGGCTACCAGGACAGCGTCCTGGCCGCCCGAGGCAGTGGCGGCAGCGGCGCGGCCTATGTCCTGTTCGGCGGCCCTGCGGGATCGAGCCGCCGCGGCGAGGATGGCCGCCAGGTCTTCGACCTGATCGATCTGGACGCCGGGCAGGGTTTCCTCGTGCTGGGCGACGAAAATCTCGGCGAATTCGGCAACAGCGCCGCTTCTGCCGGCGACGTGAATGGCGATGGCATCGACGACCTGATCATGGGGGCCATCGGCGCGGATGGCGGCGGCGAGAATGCCGGCGCGGCCTATGTCATCTTTGGCACGACCGAGGGCTTCGGCACGCTGGTCGGCGGGCGGCGGGTGATCGACCTGACGGACCTGACTCCGGCACAGGGCTTCATCATCGAAGGCAATGTGCCGGATGGCGCGGCCGGCTCCGGTGTTTCCGGCATCGGCGACGTGAATGGGGATGGCCTGGACGACCTGCTGGTGGGCGTCCGCGGTACCAATACGGGCGTCGTCGTCTTCGGCAGCGCTTCCGGGTTCGGCAGCACGGTGGACGGGCGGCAGGTGCTGGACCTTGGCACCTTGTCCCCGGCGCAGGGTTTCATCATGGGCGGCGAGTTCGGGAACATCGGCTCGGCCGTCCTGGGGGGCGGCGACATCAATGGCGATGGCAGGCCGGACCTGGTGCTGGGCGCGCCGCTCAGCGGCCTCGCCGCGGGCTTCGCCGGTGCGATGTATGTCGTCTTCGGGCAGGAGGGCAGCCCGGGCAGCCCATCCGGCGGACAGCAGGTGCTCGACCTCGCGACGCTGGCACCGGCGCAGGGCTTCGTCGTGCTGGGGGATGAGCTCCAGGATGTGACCGGCTCCATCCTCGCCCTGAGCGATATCAATGGCGACGGCTTCGATGATCTCATCGTCAGCGGCTATCGGGGCGATCGCGCTGGCAGCAACCAGGTGGGCAACAGCTATGTGGTGTTCGGCGGCGGGGGCGCCTTCGGCACGCTGGTCGATGGCCGCCAGGTGCTCGACCTGACGACGCTGAGCGGCGCGCAGGGCTTCGTCATCCAGGGGCAGGATGCGGACGCGCTGCTCGGCTTCGGGTTGGCCGCGGCCGGCGACGTGAATGGCGACGGCTTCGAGGATCTCATCATCGGCTCCCGATACGGTGGCCCGGATGGCAGCGGCGATGCCTATGTGATCTTCGGCGGCGCGGACGGCTTCGGCACCGCGGTCGATGGGCGCCAGGTGATCGACCTGGCCACCCTCGCGCCGGAGAACGGCTTCCGCCTTCTCGGCGAGGCGAATGGCGACCAGTTCGGCCGTGTGGTCAGTGCCGCCGGCGATGTGAACGCGGATGGCTTCGACGACCTGTTCGTCGGCGCACAATATGCGAATGGGACGGCGGCGGAATCCGGCCAGACCTACATCGTCTATGGCGGCGCCTTCGGCGGCAGTGTCCAGAGCGTCATCCGGGCGACCGGCGGCGCCTCCACGACGCTGGCCGGCGGGGCTGGGAACGACATTCTGATGGCGGAGCATGCCGGCGCGGTGCTGCTGGGCGGGGCCGGGGATGACCTGCTGCTGCTGTCCTCGGCCGCGGCCGATTTCTTCCGCCTGTCGGGTGGCAATGGCGTAGATACCATCGTCTTCGATCAGGACGGCCTGGCCATCGACCTGACCACGATCCCGGAGACGCGTCTTTCCGGCATCGAGGCCTTCAACCTTGCCATCGCCACGGGCGCCACGCTGGGCCTGAGCGCGCAGGATGTGATGGCGCTGACCGACACGCCGCATGCCGGCTTCACCGGGGCGGATGCGGCGCATCGCCTGGTGATCGACGGCAATGCGACCAGCACGATCCGCCTGTATGAGGGTGTCGCTGACCAGCCGACCCTGGTGCGGGACTGGACCCTGATCGAGCAGGACCAGACCCTGGGTGGGCAGGATGGCGGCGCCTATGACTACTGGGCGCTGTCGGATGGCGTGAACGACCTCGCGGTGCTGGCCATCCACAACAGCGCCAGCATCATCATCGACGATCTGATTGTCTGAACAGATGGACAGCATGAGCACCGAGAGCCAGCAGGCTGAGGCGGCCGCCGAGCCGCGCTTCGAAGTCACCACCTCCCGCCTCTTCACCTCCTGGCTGGCGGAGAGCGGGGCGAGCCTGGCGCTGTCCACCTACCAGTCCGGCAAGCTGATCCTGCTGGGCAGCAACCGGGACACCGACCGGCTCTCGATCTTCGAGCGCACGCTGGAACGGCCGATGGGCATCGCCGTGTCGGGCAACCGCATGGCGGTGGGCGGGCTGTACCAGGTCACCAGCTTCGTCGATGCGGTGGTGCCGGACGGGCCGCGCGTGGAGGGGGGCTGGGATGCGGTCTATGTGCCGCAGACCGCCAGCTTCACCGGCGACCTGGACCTGCACGACATGGCCTATGACGCCGAGGGCCGGCTGGTCTGCGTCAACACGCTGTTCTCCTGCCTGTCCACCACCAGCGAGACCCATTCCTTCCGACCGCTCTGGAAGCCGCCCTTCATCGACCGGCTGGCGGCGGAGGATCGCTGCCATCTGAACGGGTTGGCGATGAAGGATGGTAGGCCCGCCTATGTGACCGCCGTCGCCGCCACCAATATCGCGGATGGCTGGCGGGACCATCGCCGTGGCGGCGGCGTGGTGCTGGATGTGGCCAGCGGTGCCGCGGTCTGCACCGGCCTGTCCATGCCGCATTCACCGCGCTGGTACAGGGACAGCCTCTATGTGCTGAACTCCGGCGCCGGCGAGTTCGGGCGGGTGAATCGGGACTCGGGCCGGTTCGAGCCGATGGCCTTCTGCCCCGGCTATCTGCGCGGCCTCGCCTTCATCGGCGGCCATGCTATTGTCGGCCTGTCCGAGCCGCGGGAGAACCGCACCTTCGCGGGACTGCCGTTGCAGGAGCGGCTGGAGGCGGAGAAGGCCACGCCGCGCTGCGGCCTCTGCGTCATCGACCTCGCCACCGGCGATGTCGTGCACTGGCTGCGCATCTCCGGCGTGGTCAGCGAGTTGTACGATGTCGCGGTGCTGCCGAAGGCGCGGCCCTCGGTCATCGGCTTCCGCTCCGCCGAGATCCGCCGGGTGATTTCCATCGAGTCATAGGGCGGCATCACGCGCTCGCGCCAGGTACTGGCGCGAGCGCAGCACTGCCGATGCGGCGAAGTTCAGGGCCAAAATCGCCGGATACGCGCTATGGCGCTAGCTCGGCGCCACCCGCATGAGCGAGCATCACTCCCACTCAATAGCCACTCAGGCTTTTATCCATTTGCTTTCAACAACTTGCGCGTCAAAAATTCGCCTGTGCAACTTTTGTGTAAGAGGCGTTGACCGGGCGTGATGCACGAAGGGCTCACTCCTGCAGCGATCCAAGCTGGACGTTGCACGCTGCGCAACCCAAAATCCCCCAGTCATCAACGGGCATCTTGTGGACTGAAGTGCAGAGCCACAACGACGTGTCTAACCTTAAAAGAAATGCCAGTATTTACGTGAGTATGATGCGAGTGGAACTCGATTGGTGACCTGCCCCTGACCGGGGATCCACGAGCTATGAGAGACTTGGCCCGTGTTCTGGCCTGGCCGGCTGGCCCTGCCGGAGCGGAGCGTAGTCGGGGCCAGCCGGCCAGGGCAACACCGCTTCCGGCGCCGGCGGCCGATAGCCCAGCGCGCTGTGCGGCCTGACCGTGTTGTAGTGGCGCCGCCAGCGCTCGATCAGCACCTCAGCCTCCCGCAGCGAATAGAAGATCTCTCGGTCCAGCAGCTCGTCCCGCAGCTTGCCGTTGAAGCTCTCGTTGTAGCCGTTCTCCCAGGGGCTGCCGGGCTCGATGAACAGCGTCGTCACCCCGACCTGGCCGAGCCAGCTGCACACCACCTTCGCCACGAACTCCGGCCCGTTGTCGGAGCGGATGTGCCCAGGCGGCCCACGTTCGACAAACAGATCCGTCAGCACCTGCAGCACGTCGTCCGACGTCAGCCGCCGCGCCACCACGATCGCCAGGCACTCCCGCGTGTATTCGTCGATCACCGTCAGCATGCGAAAGCGCCGCCCGTCATGCGTCCGGTCCTGCACGAAGTCATACGCCCAGACATGCCCCGGCCAGCACGGCCGCAGCCGAACGCAGGAGCCGTCGTTCAGCCACAGTCGGCCCCGCTTCGGCTGCCGCCGCGGCACCTTCAGCCCCTCGCGCCGCCAGATGCGCTCCACGCGCTTGGCGTTTACACGCCAGCCCTCGGCCCGCAGCAGCGCCGTGATCCGGCGATAGCCGTAGCGGCCGTACTTCGCCGCAAGCGACACCACCGCCTCGGTCAGCGCGACCTCGTCGGACGACACCACCCGCACCCTGCGCTGCGTCGACCGCGGCTGGCCCAGCGTGCGGCAGGCGCGGCGCTCGGACACCCTGAGTGCCAACTGCACATGCCGCACGCCAGCCCGGCGGCGCTCAGGGCCTAGAAGTTTCCCTCCGCGGCCTCCTTCAGGATCTGCTTGTCGAGCGTCAGCTCCGCCACCGCCCGCTTCAGCCGCGCATTCTCGCGCTCGAGGTCCTTCAGCCGACGCGCCTGTCCACCTTCAGCCCGCCATACTCAGATCGTCAGCGATAGAACGTCGCCTCCGAGACCGCGAGCCGGCGGCAGATCTCCCCCACCGTCTGGCCCTGCGCCAACTCCACCTCAGCCTGCCGCAGCAGCGCGATGATCTGCTCCGCCGTACGACGCTTCCTCGGCATCACTGCCTCCTTCCAAGGAAGCCAACTCTTTCATCACAGCTGGATCCCAGGCAGGGGGGAAGGTCAGGCCGCCTGACCTAGGGGAACACGAACCCGTCAGCGCCACTGACCCGATAGGCTACCTCAATCGATCCCATTGAAGTGCCAGACTTCCATTGATGCGAGCGGAACGTCTAGCCTGCGGTCACCGTCGCCATCCGGGGAGGAGTGGCAGGGCCGGGACCGCTGGCGTGGCGCATCCCGCCGCGTGGCACAGCACCGCCACACCTCCTCCGATGCGGCCAAACGACCCAGGATCGGAGAGAAAACATGGACGGAAACAGCGCCCCCGGCGCCGGCAAATGCCCCGTGATGCACGGCGCACCGCGGCATACGAGCTTCGGCGGCCGGTCCAACCGCGACTGGTGGCCGAACCAGCTCAACCTGCGCATCCTGCACCAGAACGCTCCCGCTTCCAGCCCGATGGGCCCGGCGTTCAACTATGCCGAGGAATTCAAGAAGCTCGACCTGGAAGCGCTGAAGCAGGACATCTTCGCGCTGATGAAGGATTCGCAGCCCTGGTGGCCGGCGGATTACGGACATTACGGGCCGCTGTTCATCCGCATGGCCTGGCACAGCGCCGGCACCTACCGCACCGGTGATGGCCGCGGCGGCGCCGGGGCCGGCACGCTGCGCTTCGCCCCCCTGAACAGCTGGCCGGACAACGGCAACCTGGACAAGGCGCGCCGCCTGCTGTGGCCGGTCAAGCAGAAATACGGCGACAAGATCTCCTGGGCGGACCTCATGGTCTTCGCCGGCAATTGCGCCATCGAATCCATGGGCTTGAAGCCCTTCGGCTTCGCCGGCGGCCGCGTGGACCAGTGGGAGCCGGAGGAGGACGTCTATTGGGGCAGCGAGGACACCTGGCTCGGCGATGCCCGCTACAGCGGCGATCGTGAGCTGGCGAACCCGTTGGCCGCGGTGCAGATGGGCCTGATCTACGTGAATCCGGAAGGCCCGAACGGCAAGCCGGACCCGCTGGGCTCCGCCCGCGACATCCGCGAGACCTTCGCCCGCATGGCGATGAACGACGAGGAGACGGTGGCGCTGGTGGCCGGCGGCCACACCTTCGGCAAGTGCCACGGCGCCGGCGATGCTTCCCATGTCGGGCGGGAGCCGGAAGGGGCGGGCATCGAGGAACAGGGCCTCGGCTGGCGCAACACCTTCGGCACCGGCGTCGGTGTGCATACCATCACCAGCGGCATCGAGGGCGCCTGGACCAACAACCCGATCCAGTGGGACAACGGCTACTTCGACAACCTGTTCAACTACGAATGGGAACTGACGAAGAGCCCGGCTGGCGCCTGGCAGTGGACGCCCGCCAATGGCAGCGGCGACGGCACGGTGCCGGATGCGCATGACCCTTCGAAGCGCCACGCGCCGATGATGACGACGGCCGACATGGCGCTGAAGATGGACCCGATCTACGCGCCCATCTCCAAGCGCTTCCATGAGAACCCGGACCAGCTCGCCGATGCCTTCGCGCGCGCCTGGTTCAAGCTGACGCATCGCGACATGGGGCCGAAGGACCGCTACCTCGGCCCGCTCGTCCCGGCCGAGGACCTGCTGTGGCAGGACCCGGTGCCGCCGGTGGACCATCCGCTGATCGACGCGCAGGATATCGCCGCGCTGAAGGGCCGCATCCTCGCCGCGGGCCTGCCGATCCACCAACTGGTCGCGACGGCCTGGGCCTCGGCTTCCACCTTCCGCGGGTCCGACAAGCGCGGCGGCGCCAATGGCGCGCGCATCCGCCTGGCGCCGCAGAAGGATTGGGAAGTGAACCAGCCCGCCCAACTCGCCGGCGTGCTGGCGAAGCTGGAGGCGATCCAGCAGGACTTCAACGCCGCCCAGACGAGCGGCAAGAAGGTCTCGCTGGCCGACCTCATCGTGCTCGGCGGCTGCGCGGCGGTGGAGCAGGCGGCGCGCAAGGGCGGGCATGAGGTGGAGGTTCCCTTCACCCCCGGCCGCACCGATGCCTCGCAGGAGCAGACGGATGCGGAATCCTTCGAGGTGCTGGAGCCGACGTCAGATGGTTTCCGCAACTACCAGAAGACCCGCTACAGCCTGACCGCCGAGGAATTGCTGGTGGACCGCGCGCAGCTGCTGACACTGTCGGCGCCGGAAATGACGGTGCTGGTGGGCGGCCTGCGGGTGCTGAACGCCAATACCGGCCAGGCGCAGCACGGCGTCTTCACCCAGCGGCCGGAGACGCTGAGCAACGACTTCTTCGTCAACCTGCTCGACATGGGCACGGTCTGGCGCCCGATGTCGGAGGCGGCGGAAGTGTTCGAGGGCCGTGACCGCGCCAGCGGTGCGGTGAAGTGGACCGGCACGCGGGTGGACCTGGTGTTCGGCTCCAACTCCCAGCTGCGCGCTTTGGCTGAACGCTATGGCTGCGCGGATGCGAAGGAGGCCTTCGTGAAGGACTTCGTCGCCGCCTGGACCAAGGTGATGAACCTGGACCGCTTCGACCTCACCTGACGCCAAAGCCCTCTCCCCCCACTTCGGGGGGAGAGGGTTGGGTGAGGGCGGCAAGAGCTACCGCCCCAACATCCGTCCCAGCCGGTCAGCAAACACCACCAGCACCGCCGCCGCCACCACCAGCAGCGCGCCCAGCAGGCTCGGCAGCGCCGGCACCAGGCCGAAGATCAGCAGGTCGAACAGCACCGCCCACAACAACGCCGTGTATTCGAAGGGCGCCAGCAGCGAGATCGGCGCGCGCGCCACCGCTTCGGTCATGCAGATATGCGCCAGGCCGCCCGCAAAGCCGGCGCCGACCAGGAACAGGAAGGCCGTGCCGGAGACATCGGCCCAGCCGAGCGGCCAGGTCGCCAGCCCACCCGCCGCGCAGATCAGCGAGAAATACAGCACGATGGTGCCCGGCAGCTCCGTCGCCGTCAGCCGCTTCACCTCCACCCGCGCGCCCAGCGTGGTGGCGGCGGTGGCCAGGCCCGCGCCGACGCCGACCAGCGTGGCGGAATCCAGCGTCGGCCCGATGAAGGCCGGCGCCAGCATCAGCAGCACGCCGCCGAAGCCCAGCACGGCCGCACCGCCCACCAGCAGCCCCGGCCTTTCGCGCAGGAAGATCACGCCCACCGGCACCGCCAGCAGCGGCGCCAGGAAGCCGAGCGCGGTGGCCAGCGCCAGCGGCAGCTTGGACAGCGACAGGAAGGAGAAGAACATCGAGGCGCAGCCATACAGGCTGCGCCGGACATGGCCGAGCGGATGCCGCGTCCGCAGGCCCCGCGGGAACTGCCCGCGCCAGGTCAGGTACAGCAGCACCGGCACCAGCGCCCAGGCGCTGCGGTGGAAGACGATCTGCCCGACCGGCGCCTCCGCCGAGGCCAACCGCACCATCAGCCCCATCACGGCGAACAGCAGCGTCGCGGTCAGCCGGAGCGCAATGCCCCAGGCCGGGTGTTCCCGAGTGACACTCATCCAGCCAGAGGTTCCACGACGCGCGGCCCGGTCCTACCAAGTGCCGCCGGTGCTGTCACATGCGGGCGCGCTGCCTCGTCCTGTGCATGATCGCAATTCACGGAGCTGGATCATGACACCCCGCCTGGACTATTTCGCTGCCAACCCCACTGCTATGAAGGCCATGTTCGCCTTCGAAAAGTCGGTCGCCTCCAGCGAGCTGGAGCACAGCCTGCGGGAGCTGGTGAAGGTTCGTGCCTCGCAGATCAATGGCTGTGCCTTCTGCATCGACATGCACACGGCCGATGCCCGCAAGGCCGGCGAGACGGAGGCGCGGCTGTACCTGCTGAATGCCTGGCGCGAGGCGCCGCACTACACGCCCCGCGAACGCGCCGCGCTGGCATGGACGGAGGCGCTGACCCTGGTCGCCAGCACCGCCGCCCCGGATGCGGCATGGGACGGGCTGGCGGAGTATTTCACGGATGCCGAGAAGGTCGCGCTCAGCCTGCTGATCTGCGCCATCAACAGCTGGAACCGCCTCGCCATCGGCTTCCGCGCCGTGCCGGCCTTTAAGGCTGCCTGACCGATGCAGGATGACGCGACCCGGGCCTTCACGGCGGTGCGGCCCGAACTGGTGGGCCTCGCCTACCGCATGACCGGGTCGCGGGCCCAGGCGGAGGATATCGCGCAGGAGGCTTTCCTGCGCTGGTCGGCGGCGGATCGCGACGCGGTGGAGGTGCCGCGCGCCTTCCTGCTGAAGATCGCCACGCGGCTCAGCCTGGACCATCTGAAATCCGCCGCGCATCGGCGGGAATCCTATGTCGGCCCCTGGCTGCCGGAGCCGGTCGTGGAGGATCTGGAAGCCCCGCAGCACGCGGCGCTGGGCCAGGCGCAGGATCTGTCGGTAGCGTTCCTCCTGACGCTGCAACGCCTTTCGCCGGCGGAGCGTGCGGTGTTCCTGCTGCACGATCTGTTCGAGACCCCCTTCGAGGAGATCGCCGAGCTGCTCGGCCGCAATGCCGCCGCCTGCCGCAAGCTGGCGACGCGGGCGCGGGAGCGGCTGGGCACGCCGGAGCCCCGCTTCGCGGTGGCGGAGGCCGAGGCGGCCCGCATCGCGCGCGCTTTCTTCGAAGCCTCCCGCGGCGGGGCGCTTGCGCCCTTGCGGGACATGCTGGCGGCGGATGTGGTGCTGCACACCGATGGCGGCGGTGTCCGCTCCTCGGCGCGCAACCTGATCACGGGGGCGGATCGCGTAGCGCGCTTCTTCCTGGGCCTGGCCGCCAAATGGCCGGGCGAGGCGGTGCCGCTGCATGTCGGCCGCATCAACACGCTGCCCGGCTATGTGACGCTGGAGGCGGATGGGCTGCCGCAGACGACGGCGCTGGAATGGCATGATGGCCGCATCGTCGCGATCTATGTGGTGCGGAACCCGGCCAAGCTGGTTGGGCTGATGCGCGGCTGAGCCCATCAGCCCATCAGGGCCAGCCCCTCCGCCACGGAAACGAATTCGCCGCCTGCCACCACCCGGTCCGCGCCGAAGCGATCCTCGAAGATGCGACGCACGGCGGGCACGAGCGACGATCCGCCGGTGAGGAAGACGCGGTCCACCGCGCTGGCCGGCAGACCCGCATCGGCCAGCGCCGCATCCACAGCGACCCGCATTTGTCCGAGTTCCGGCGCGATCCAGGATTCGAAGTCGCTTCGTGCGATTTCCGCCGAAACCTCGAAATCCGCGTGGCGGAAGCTGAGGGTGGCGTGTTCGGCGCCGGACAGCGCGGCCTTGGCGGCGGAGACGGCGCGATACAACGCGTAGCCGGCCTCGTCCTTCACCAGCCGCATCAGGCGGTGCAGCTGTTCGGGGTGTTCGGCGGTGCGGGCCACCGCCTCGATGTCGCGCATGGTCTTCGGCGCGCGCATCAGGGACAGCAGGTGCCAGCGGGCGAAGCTGCCATACCAGGCGGGCGGGATCGGCAGGTCGGTACCCGTGACGCGATAGGTGCCGCCCTTGCCGAGCAGCGGCGAGACGACGCGGTCGATGATCCGGAAGTCGAAGGCATCGCCCGCGACGCCGACGCCGGAATGGCCCAGCGCGGTGACCCGGCGTGGCGGCCCGGGGTCGAAGCGCAGCAGCGAGAAGTCGCTGGTGCCGCCGCCGAAATCCGCCACCAGCACCGTGGCCGGGCGGTCCAGCCCCTGGGCGAAGCGGTGCCCGGCGGCGGCCGGTTCCAGCGCCACCTGCACCTGCTCCATTCCCGCCAGCGCGAAGGCACTCCGCAGCCGGCGCTCGCCCAGCGTGTCATCGGCGGATTCGCCGACGAAGCGCACCGGGCGGCCGACCACCACCTTCGCGCCAGCCAGATCGTCCCGGAACGGGGCCAGCAGCGCGCGCAGGAACACCGCTACCAGCGGCTCCAGCGCCCAGGACTGGCCGAGGATGCGCGTCTCCTGGAAGCTGCGCTGCGCCAGGTAGCTCTTCATCGACATGATGAGGCGGGAATCCAGCGGATCATCGAGGTAGGCCTCGATGCCCGCCGGCCCGGCGGCGTGCCGCGTGCGGCCATCAGCGCCGTTCCAGAAGCAGAGGACGCTGCGGAAAACGTCATCCGTCGCATGCCGCAGCACGCGCACGCCGCCATCGGCTGCCAGGGCGGTGACCACGCTGTTGGTGGTGCCGAAATCGATACCGATGACGGGATGCATGGGCGAAGCCTTGGCCGGGGAGGGGGCGCGGCTTAGAGCATTTTCGGGCCGGGCGAAATCGCCCGACACCCTTCAAATCCCATCGGCGTGGAACTGTCCTGGTCCCGCAGCCGCGCTACAGCACCAGGTCGGCGGCGCGGAAGGTGGTGGCGAAGGCGCTGTTCTCCTCAAGCAGCAGCGTGCCTGCGAAGCCGTTGAGGTCCAGCACCGTCTCGGGCGCAGTGTCGCCATAGCTGTTCACCAGCAGCGCCGTCTGCAGGAAGCTGCCATCCACCCAGACATCGCGCGCCAGCCGGATCTCGGGAACTTCGCCGGTGAATGCGGATTCTCCGCGGAACTGCAGGGTCGGGAGGTACCATGAGAATTGGTAGTCCCCCACCATCGTCACGGTCTCGCCAACCTCGAGATCGGTGATTGCGGCACTTAGGGTGCCCTGCCATTGCACGTGGAAGGCGTCCTGCCCTTCGCCGCCTTCCACCGTATCGCGGCGACCGCTGCCGCGAATGTACACAGTGTCGTCGCCACCAAGGCCGCGAACCACGCTGCGCTCACCCGCGACGGACAGCGAATCGTTGCCCTCCGTTCCGGTGACGAGAAGCGGTTGGCGCTGGAACAGCAGGCTGCCGGGGCTGGTCTCGGCGAGATCGGCGCTGTCGGGCGAACCCCCCAGTGCCGTGTAGAGACCGGGCAACTCGGCGAGCGGCGTCTCCAGCGCAACGCCGTCGAGGTCGACGACCAGCGCATCCGGCGTGATCAGCACCTCGCCCGCCTGCCCGGTGAAGGCCTGCACCACACGCAGGCCGGGAATACCGGAGAGATCGATCACATCGTCGAAGTCCAGCCCGCCGATCCAGTCGCGGCCGGTGAAGCGGTGCAGGGCCGGGTCCCAGCCAAGCTCCTCCACCGAACCGAACACGAAGCGGTCCGCCCCGGCGCCGCCGACCATGCCCTCCGCACCCAGCCCGCCGATCAGCACGTCGTCGCCATCGCCGCCGTCCAGCACATCGATCCCGCTGCCGCCAAGCAGCGTGTCGGCGCCGTCGCCGCCGCGCAGCGTGTCACCGGCGGCGCCGCCCAGCAGCAGGTCCGCCCCGCCATTGCCCTGCAGCGTATCCCTGCCGGCGCCGCCGATGAGCGTCTCCGCCACGTCGTCGCCGAACATCCAGTGGCCCTGGACGAATTGCAGCACCAGGCTGCCCGGCGCGGTCTCCTGCAGCGGCGCCTCCAGGCGGAGCGTCACATCCGCCTGGCCATCGCCATCCAGGTCGAACAGCAGCCCGAGGCTGGTCTGCACGATGGCGCCCGGCAGCCCGTCGAAATTCGCCTCGCCGAGGAAGCGGAAGCCGGACAGGGCCGAGAGGTCGATGCGGTCCTGCCAGCCCGTCGGACCCAGCCAGTCGCCGTCCAGCTCGGCGATGGAGCCGAAGACGAAGTAGTTGGCGCCTTCGCCGCCCAGCAGGCTGTCGGCGCCGAGGCCGCCGACCAGCGTGTCGTCGCCGTCGCCGCCGAACAGCGTATCGGCGCCCTCGCCACCGCGCAGCAGATCGGCATCGGCCCCGCCGCGCAGCTGGTCATCGCCGCTGCCGCCCTCCAGCGTATCCGCCCCTGCACCACCATCCAGCGTATCGCGGAAGGCGCCGCCGCGGAGCAGGTCGGCGCCGCCCAGCCCCATCAGGCTGTCGGCCCCCTGTCCGCCTTCCAGCGTCTCCGCCGCCTCCGAGCCCTGCAGGTCGGTGCGGCCGCCGGTCCGCAGGAGCAGGCTGCCGGGCGCGACCTGCACCAGCGGGCCGGTAAGGCCGGCCAGCGTCAGGCTGGCATCGGCAAGCGCATCGCCATCGAGATCCAGTTCGAGGCGACCCTGGCCGCCGCCGAGGCTGTAGCGGAATTCGCCGGCCCGACCGCTGAAGGCGGCATCGGCCAGGAAGGTGAAGCCGGCGAGCCCGGACAGGTTCAAGAGATCCTCGGCCCGCAGGTCGCGGATCAGGTCGCCATCCACCTCCGACAGCAGGGGGAAGATGAAGATGTCGGCGCCGACGCCGCCGGAGAGCGTGTCCGCGCCGTTGCCGCCGCGCAGCGTGTCGTTGCCGGCGCCGCCATGCAGCCAGTCGGCGCCATCGCCGCCGCGCAGGATATCGTTGCCGCCTGCGCCGAGCAGCGTATCGGCCGCCGCCGTGCCGTTCATCACCTCGTTGGCGCTGGTGCCCAGGCGATCGAGCGGCATCACCTTGCCGAGCACGCCGGGCGCGGTCAGAGCGAAGTCATGCTGGCCGGCGAGGGTCAGCACCAGCGGCGCGGCCCCGCTTCCGTCGGCATCGAATTCCAGCCGGGTCGAGGAGCCGAGACTGGTGGTGACGATGGTGAAGCGGATCTCCTGGCCGGCGCCGCTGAACGGCGCCGCGCCCAGCAGGCGCCAACTGGTGGCGAAGTCGAAGACCAGGCGGTCATCGCCGGTGAAATCGCCGATGCTGTCGCCGGCCAGTTCGGCAAGGCTGCGGAAGCGGAAGCTGTCCGCGCCCTCGCCGCCGCTCAGGCGGTCCGCGCCGCGGCCACCTTCGAGCAGGTCATTGCCGGCGCCGCCCGAGAGCAGGTCCGCCCCGAGCCCGCCGAGCAGCGTATCCGCCCCGCCCATGCCGAACAGCACATCGGCCTCGGTGCCGGAATCGGGCGCCAGCAATTCCGCTGCCTCACCGCCGATCAACGTCGCCATGGCCACCTCCTCTTGATTTCTGGGTGGCAAGCTAGCCCAAGGGTCAAGCGGGTCGAGGCACTCAGCGCCGCTCGTAGATCAACCTTGCGCGCACCGTGCCGGGCAGGGCCCGCAGCTCGGCCAGGATGGATTCCGCCTCCGCCCGCGCCCCGACGCTTTCCACCACCACGTAGCCGAGCTCGGAATCCGTCTGGTAGTACTGCGCCGCGATGTTCAGCCCGCGCCGGCCGAAGCAGGCGTTCATCTGGGACAGGATGCCGGGCGCGTCGCGGTGCAGATGCGTCCAGCGCGCCCCGGTCGGCCGCGCCGGAAGCTGCACCTGCGGCAGGTTGACGCTGCCCATGGTGGCGCCGGTGTCCGAGTAGTCCACCAGCTTGCGCGCCACTTCCTGCCCGATGCGGTCCTGCGCCTCGGCCGTGCTGCCACCGATATGCGGGGTCAGGATGACGTTGGGCAGGCCCTGCAGGGGGGAGACGAAGGCCTCCCCGTTGCGCTTCGGCTCCTCGGGGAACACGTCCAGCGCGGCGCCGAGGATGCGCTTTTCGCGCAGCGCGGCGGCCAGCGCCTCCACATCCACGACGGTGCCGCGGGCATTGTTGATGAACACGGCGGAGGGCTTCATCGCGGCGAATTCGCGCGCGCCCATCATGCCGATCGTGTCCGGTGTCTCCGGCACATGGATGGTCACCACGTCCGACTGCGCCAGCAGGTCGTGCAGGTTCGCGGCCGGCGAGGCATTGCCATGCGGCAGCTTGCCTGTGTGGTCGTGGTAGATCACCCGCATGCCGAAGGCCTCGGCGAGCACCGAGAGCTGGCTGCCGATATTGCCATAGCCGATGATGCCGAGCGTCTTGCCGCGCATCTCCCAGCTATTGGCCGCTGATTTGTCCCAGCCGCCGGCATGGGCAGAGACGGATTTATCGACGATGCCGCGCATCAGCATCACCGATTCCGCCAGCGTCAGCTCCGCCACGCTGCGGGTGTTGCTGAAGGGGGCGTTGAACACGGCGATGCCGCGCCGGGCGGCGGCGCGGAGGTCCACCTGGTTGGTGCCGATGCAGAAGCAGCCGATGGCGATCAGCCGGTCGGCGGCGGCCAGCACCTCCTCCGTCACCTCGGTGCGGGACCGGATGCCGAGGATATGCACGCCCTTCACCGCCTCGATCAGCGCCTGGCCTTCAAGCGCCTTCTTCTCGCGGTGGATGGTCGCGTAGTCGGCCTGGCCGAACAGGTCCACCGCGCTGTCGGCGATGCCTTCGAGCAGCAGGATCCTGATGCGGTCCTTGGGGAGGGAGATGCGGTCGTTCATGCGCCTGGCCGTGTGGAATCGGGCGCCTTCTGCGCCCTGCGGGCCGCCCCGGCAAGGCCTGGGCGGGAAGCTAGTCCGCGCCCCAGACCAGCCCGGGCTGCTCCGCCCTTTCCTCCGCCTGGCTGGTCAGCGGCAGATCCAGCACGCAGGCCAGCCCCTCCGCCCGCCAATCCATGTGCAGCCGGCCGCCGAGCTGCCCCCGCACCGTGCCATCCAGCACCCGCGTGCCGAAGCCGAGGCGCCGCGGGGCGCCGGGGACAAGCGGGCCGCCGCGCTCGGTCCAGGCCAGGCGCAGCCACCCGGCCAGCGTCGACCAGCGTACATCCAGCCGCCCCGCCTCCACCGACAGCGCCCCATGCTTGATCGCGTTGGTCGCCAGCTCATGCACGATCATGGTCAGCGGCTGGGCCGCGGCGGGCGGCAGCGCCACTGCCGGCCCCTCGATCGTGACACGCGCCTCCCGTTCCACGCCGAGGAAGGCGGTGAGTTCGCCGGCGAGCAACGTGCCGAGGTCGGCCGCCGCCCAGCTATCGGCAGCCAGCAGCGTATGCGCGCGGGCCAGCGCCGCGACCCGGCCCTGCAGGGCCTGCGCGTAGCCGTCCACATCAGCGGCGCGTGTCAGCCGCACCATCGCCTGAACCACGGCGAGAACGTTCTTGGCGCGGTGGTCCACCTCCCGCGCCAGCAGGGTCTGGCGTTCCTCCGCCTGCCGCCTTTCGGTGATGTCGAGTACCGAGCCGACATGGCCGAGATAGACGCCATTCTCATCGAGCCGCGGCTGGGCCGCATCGGTCGCGTAGCGCCATGCACCATCGACATGGCGCAGGCGGTAATCCAGGCGCAGCGTGGCCTTGTTGCGGACGGCTTCCTCGAACAGCCGCGCCGCGACCGGCCGGTCCTCCGGATGCACCGCCTCGAGCCAGCCATGGCCGAGGCCGGTGACGGGCGTCTGCCCGGTGAAGGCGTACCAGCTCCGGTTCAAATGGGTGCAGTTGCCGTGCCGGTCGGTCACCCACATCATGGCGGGCGCGGCGTCCAGCAGGGCGCGGAAACGCCCCTCATTCTCCCGCAGCGCCCGCTCGGCCAGCACCTGGCGGGTGGTTTCGATGCAGGTGCAGAACATGCCGGCGATGCGGCCGGCATCGTCATGCAGCGGGCTGTAGGAGAAGGTGTACCAGGTGTCCTCCGGATAGCCATGCCGGGTCATCAGCAGGTGCATGTTCTCCCGCCAGGTGGATTCACCGGCCAGGGCGCGGCCGACCAGGGGCTTGATGTCCGGCCAGATATCCGCCCAGACCTGATCGAAGCGCCGGGCGAAGGCGTGTGGATGGCGCGGGCCAAGAATGACCGCGTAGGGCTCGTTGTAGAGAAAGGTGAGTTCCGGTCCCCAGGCGATGAACATCGGCTGCCGAGAGTGCATCATCAGCCGGTAGATCGCCGCGAGGGACAGCGGCCAGTCCTTTTGCGGTCCAAGAGGAGTACCGGACCATTCGCATTGGGGCATCGGCATCTAACGGTCACTCCGGTCGGCCGGAATGTCCGTCCGCCTGAATTGCTGGGCGCTGCGAGGCAGCTCACGCGCGGCGCCTGATTGGCCGCGCAACGACAACCCTCAAGCCGCAGGCAGGTCGCCGCGGCTGCCGTTCAAGTTTCCTCTAGCATGGCGATCGTGGCGCCCGTTGGGCAATGCGCAAGCCATTACGCAGGGATGCGAGGATCAGCGTCCGCGAGATCCACCAGCACCCCCGCCAGCACCGCAGCCCCGTTGGCTACCTGCCCGGGCGTGGAATATTCCGCCGGATGGTGGCTGATGCCGCCGCGCGACGGGATGAAGATCATCCCACTGGGGCAGAGCGGCACCAGGAACTGCGCGTCATGGAAGGCGCCGGAGGGCATGCGGTTGATGCCCAGGCCGAGCCGCCGCGCCGCGGCTTCCGTGGCATCCTGCACCATCGGGTCGAAGCGGGCGGGCAGCGCGTTGAAGGTCTCGGTCACCGTGGCGCGGCACTTCACCATGGCGCCCTGCACCGTGGCCGCCACGGCATCGCCGCGCGCCGTCAGCACCGCCGCATCCGGGTGGCGCAGGTCGATGCTGAAGCGCGCCAGGTCCGCCACGGTATTGGAAGAGTTGGGAAATACCTCGACCCGCCCCACCGTGAAACGCAGCACATCCTCCGGGTCCGCCGTCAGCGCATTCAGTGCGGTGATGGCGCGCAGCATGTCCTGCACCGCATCCTGCCGCAGCGACAGCGGGGCGGTGCCGGCGTGGTCGGTCTTGCCGGCGATCTCCACCAGGAACCAGCGGCTGCCCTGGATGCCGGTGACCACGCCGATATCCAGCCCCTCCGCCTCCAGCAGCGGGCCCTGTTCGATATGCGGCTCGACATAGGCGAAGGGGGTGAAGCCGAGCGGCCGGCGGGGGATGTCGGCCTCCGCCGCCAGCAGCCGCGCCAGTTCGTCGCCGAAGCGCAGGCCGTCCTTGTCCTTCACATCATCCCAGGTGCCGGGCGGGCGGTATCCGGAAAAGGCCATGCTGCCCATGCAGCCGGGGGCGAAGCGGCCGCCTTCCTCGTTGGTCCAGGCGACGATCTCGATGGCGCGCTTCGTCGCGATGCCGGCCTCGCGGATCGCCTGCACCGCCTCCAGCGCCGCCAGCACGCCCCAGATGCCGTCGAAGCGGCCGCCCTTCGGCTGGCTGTCCATGTGGCTGCCGGCCAGCACCGGGGGCAGGGATGGGTCCGTTCCCTCATGCCGCAGGAACAGATTGCCCAGCGCATCGACGGACGGCGCCAGGCCCAGCGGCAGCGCCCAGGACAGCAGCAGGCGGCGGGACTGGTGGTCCAGGTCGCTCAGCGCCGCGCGGTTCACGCCATCGCCGGGGATGGCGCCGAGTTGCGCCATCTGCATCAGGCGGTCCCATTGCCGCTGTTCGCTGACCTGCATGACCTGCTCCTGCCTCATGATTCGGGAGTATCAGCCGGCAGGCCGATGCGGAAGCGGCCGGCCTACCACCGCGCCAGCGCCTTCTCGACCCGCGCCAGGAAGGCCGCGCATTCCGGCCGGGTGCGGTGGTCCATCCGGGTCAGCGTGTGCCAGTCCGTGCGGCAGTCGCGCGCGCAGAGCCTGCGGATGCCGCGTCCCAGCAGCTTGCGGTCGATGCGGCCGATATACCAGAGCAGCCAATGCGGCGAGCCATAGGTGGTGACCACGCCGATCCGGCGGATATTGGTCAGCAGCGGCTCGATCGCGCTTTCGCCCAGGCGGAAGGCGACGCCGGGCGCCCAGATGCGGTCGAACCAGCCCTTCAGCATGGCCGGCATGCCGTACCACCAGGTGGGATAGACCAGCAGCAGCGCATCGGCCCGGCGCAGGCTTTCGACATGGTCCTCGATCCCGGCCAGGTTCTCGGCCACGTCGTGGTAGCGGCCGCGTTCCTCGGCGGACAGCACCGGGTCGAAGCCCTCCGCATACAGGTCGCGCAGTTCCACCACATGGCCGCGCGCCTCCAGCGCCCGCCGCGCCGCATCCCGCAGGGCGGCGGAGAAGCTGTCCGCGCGGGGGTGGCAATGGATCATCAGCACGCGCATCGGGGAGGGGCCTTTGTGGTCGTGGCATGGCTCATGCAACGCTACGGGCTGATACCGCAACGGGGCTCCGCCCCGATGCTGCAATGGAGATATGCCGCCGATGATGTCCGTCCCCGTCCTCGCCCGGCGTGCCGCCGATCTGCGCGGCTTCCGCATCGCGCCGGGTGACAGCAACTACTTCGCCTGCCTGTTCGACCCGGTGGCGGATGGCGTGTCCTTCACCCTGGTGGTGGAGATCTTCGAACCGGGCGGCCGCACGCCGCCGAACACCCACCAGGTGGCGGAGGAATGCTTCTTCGTCCTGAAGGGCTCCGGAAAGGCCTTTGCCGATGGGGTGGAGATGCCGGTCGGCCCCGGCGATGCCTTCGTGCTGCGGCCGGGCGTGGAGCATGTCGTGGTCAACGATACGGCGGAGAAGCTGTACTGCCTCACCTTCATGGCGCCCAACGAGGGTTTTGCGGAGCTGATCCGCAACGGCATCCCGGTGGAACTGGTGGCCGAGGATATCGCCGTGATCGCGGGGGCCGGTTGATGCGCGTGCTGTACCTCTACGCGCATCCGCTGGAGGAGAGCTTCCACGCCGCCATCCGCGATGCGGCGCGGGAGGGGCTGCGCCAGGCGGGGCATGTGGTGGATCTGTGCGACCTGTATGCCGAAGGCTTCAACCCCGTGCTTTCCGCCGCCGAACGCCGCGGCTACCACGAGATCCCCGGCAATCGTGCCCCGGTGGAGGATTACCTGCGCCGGCTGGAGGAGGCGGAGGCGCTGGTGCTGTCCTTCCCCACCTGGTGCTTCGGCCTGCCTGCGATCCTGAAGGGCTGGATGGACCGCGTGCTGCTGCCCGGCGTGTCCTTCCGGCTGGAGGATGGCGTGGCGAAGCCCAACCTGCTGCATATCCGCAAGGTCGCCGGCATCAGCACCTATGGCCGCCCGCGCTGGACCGCCATGCTGGCCGGCGACCCGCCGCGCAAGGCGGTGACGCGGTATTTCCGGCTGATCACCGGCGGGCGGGCCGAGATCGGCTACCAGGCGCTGTACGACATGAACCGCGCCGATGCGGCGCGGCGGGCGGCCTTCCTGGCGCAGGTGCAGGGGCGGATGGCGCGTTTCTGACCCCGGCACTTGCCCTGGCTGCGCCGCGGGGCGATCCTCCCCCCAATCGTTTGCAGGGAAGGGAACAGGACCATGATCGGACGCAGGCTGGTATTGGCGGCCACAGGGGCTGCCGCGGGCGCGCTCGCCGCGCCGGGCGTGTTGCGGGCGCAGGGCGCCTGGCCCTCCCGCAACGTGCGCATCGTGGTGCCCTTCGGCCTCGGCGGCTCGGCCGATGTCGCGGCGCGCTTCCTGGCAGAGCCGCTGTCGAAGGCCTTTGGCCAGTCCTTCGTGGTGGAGAACCGCCCCGGCGCCGGCGCCAGCATCGGCACGGATGCCGTGGCGAAGTCGGCCCCGGATGGTCACACGCTGCTGCTGATGTCGAACACCCACACGGCGAATGAGACGCTGCTGCCGAACCGGCCCTATGTGCTGATGCGGGACCTGGCGCCGGTCGCCTCGATCAACATCGCGCACCACGTGCTGGCGGTGCATCCCTCCATCCCCGCCACCAATCTGCAGGAATTGATCGCGCTGCTGCGGGCCAATCCGGGGAAGTACGACTACGCCTCCTCCGGCCCCGGCACGCCCTATCACGTCGCCGGCGCGGTGTTCCTGGCGATGGCTAATGCGGAGGCGACGCATGTGCCCTTCCGCGGCTCGAACGAGGCGCGCACGGCGCTGGTGGCCGGCACCGTGCCGATCATGTTCGACGCCATCCCCACCATGGCGCCGCAGATCGAGGGCGGCAGCGTGCGCGGCTTCGCCACCACGGGACCGGAGCGCAGCAGCCTGATGCCCAACCTTCCCGCGGTGGCGGAGGCGCTGCCGGGCTACGAGGCCTCCATCTGGCTCGGCTTCATGGCGCCGGCGGCGACGCCGCTGGAGATCCGGCAGAAGCTGAATACGGAGATCAACCGCATCCTGGCGCTGCCAGAGACTCGCGCGGCGCAGCTCCGCCTTGGTGCGCAGCCGCGCACCATGACCATCGAGGCGTTCGAGGCTTTCGTGCGGGCCGACATCACCAAGCAGGCCGAATTCGTCCGCATGGCGAAGATGACCCCGGCTTGAGCACCAGCTTCCACCTGAACGGCGCGGCGGTGGCCGCGCCGATCGAACCGGAGGCCTCGCTGCTGGCGGCGCTGCGCGGCCCGCTCGGCCTTTCGGGCACGCGCTTCGGCTGCGGTGCCGAGCAATGCGGCGCCTGCCTGGTGCTGGTGGACGATCTTCCCCAGTTTGCCTGCACCTTGCCGGTCTCGGCGGTCGACGGGCGGCGCGTGACCACCGTGGAGGGCCTCGGCACGGCCGAGGCGCCGCACCCGGTGCAGCGTGCTTTGCTGGAATTGCAGGCGGGGCAATGCGGCTTCTGCCTGTCGGGCATCCAGATCCGCGCCGTGGCGCTGCTGCGGGAGGTACCGCGGCCGAGCGAGGACCAGGTGCGGGCGGCGCTCGACCCGCATCTCTGCCGCTGCGGCAGCCACAACCGGATCATCCGCGCCATCCTGCGGGCGGCGGAGGAGATGGCGCTATGAACCTCGCCTTCCTCGGGCCGCAGCCCGCCGATGGGCGGCCGAAGCTGCCGGGCAGCCTGCAGGTGAACCGGCGCCTCGACCAATGGCTGCGGATGCTGCCCGAAGGGGTGGTGGTGCTGACGCCGGGCAAGGTGGAGCTGGGGCAGGGCATCCTGACCGCGCTCGCCCAGATCGCGGCGGAGGAGCTGGACGTGGCACTGCCGCGCATCCGCGTGCAGGCGGCGGCCACGCCGACCAGCCCGGATGAGGCGGTGACCAGCGGCAGCCTCTCCGTGCAGGAATCCGGCATGGCGATCCGCCATGCCTGCGCCGAGGCGCGCGGCATCTTCCTCAGTGTCATCGCGCAGCGCAGCGGCGTGTCGCGGGATGACATCACGGTGCGGGATGGCGACTTCCTGGCGCCGGACGGCCGCCTGCTCGGCAGCTACTGGTCGCTGGCCGGGGCCGCGCTGCTGGCTGTGGAGGCCAGCCCGGACGCCACGCCGAAGCGGGCGGACCAACGCCGCATCACCGGCACCTCCACCGCCCGGCTCGACCTGCCGGAGAAGGTGTTCGGCCAGCCGCGCTTCATCCAGGATCTGCGCCTGCCCGGGATGCTGCACGCCCGCATCGTGCGGCCGTCGGCGCGCGGCGCGACGCTGCTCTCGGTGCGGGAAGGCCCGCTGCCCGGCGGCGCCGTGATCCACCGCGATGGCGGCTTCCTGGCCGTCCTCGCCGCGCAGGAACACCATGCGGAGGCGGCCGCCCTGCGGATTGCGGCCCGCGCCGAATGGGACGCACGGGACACGCTGCCGGAGCAGGTCGAGGACTGGCTGGCCGCGGCGCCCGGCGAGACGACCACCGTGCTGGAACGCGCCGCCGAGACGCCGGACCCGGCGAACCGGATCTCGGCCAGGTTCTACCGGCCCTTCGTCACCCATGGCTCGATCGGCACCTGCTGCGCCGTGGCGCTGTGGGAGGGCGAGGTGGCAAGGATCTGGACCCACAGCCAGGGCATCTACAACCTCCGCGCCGACCTGGTGAAGGCGATGCGCCTGCCGGCCGAAGCCTTCCACATCCAGCATGTCGAGGGCGCCGGCTGCTACGGCCATAACGGCGCCGACGACGTGGCGCTGGAAGCCGCGCTGCTCGCGCGCGCCAACCCCGGCACGCCGGTGCGGGTGCTCTGGACGCGGGCGGAGGAGCTCGGCTGGGGCCCGGTCTCGCCGGCCATGCTGGTGGATGTGGCGGCGGAGGCGGATGCCGGCGGGCGGCTGCTGCGCTGGTCGCAGCACGTCACCTCCAACGGTCATTCCGGCCGGCCGGGGCGGGGGCAATTGCCGACGCTGCTCGCCGCCTCGATGCTGGCCGAGCCTTTCGCCGTGCCGAACGCCATCAACCCGCCGCTGGCCGGCGGCGGCGGGGCGCAGCGCAATGCGGTGCCGGGCTACGCCATCCCGGCGCTGCAGGTCCGCATGACGCATCTGGCCGAGATGCCGCTGCGCACCAGTGCGCTGCGTGGCCTCGGCGCGCTCGCCAATGTCTGGGCGATCGAGAGCGTGATGGACGAGTTCGCCGCCGCCAGCGGCGCCGACCCGCTGGCCTACCGCCTGGGCCAGCTGGAGGATGCCCGCGCGCGGGACGTGCTGGCCCGCGCCGCGGAAATGGCGAACTGGTCCGGCCGCGTGCGGCGGGAGGGCTTCGGCATGGGCCTCGCCGTCGCGCGCTACAAGGGCACCGGCGCCTGGTGCGCCGCGGTGGCGGAGATCGAGGCGGCGGAGCGCGTCCTCTGCCGCCGCCTGTGGCTCGCCGCCGATGTGGGGGAGGTGATCAACCCCGACGGCACGCTGAACCAGATCGAGGGCGGCGCCATCCAGGCCACCTCGCTCTGCCTGCTGGAAGCCGTGCAGCATGATGCGCGGCGCGTCACCTCCGATGGCTGGGAGAGCTACCCGATCCTGCGCTTCTCCGAGGTGCCGCGCATCGAGGCCAGCCTGGTGGCGCGGCCGGAGGCGCCGCCGCTGGGCGCCGGGGAATGCAGCATGGGGCCGGTGATCGGCGCCATCGCGAATGCGATCAGCGATGCCCTGGACATTCGCCTGCGCCACTGGCCCTTCACGCCCGAGAACATTGCCAAGGCCCCCTGATCCGCATGACCAAGCTCACCCTTGCCTGCACCCGCAGCGACCGCACGCAGCCGATCCTCGATGGGCGCATCGCCATCGGGGAGCAGGAGATCATCGCCACGGCCGGGGAGCCGGAGGACCTGTTCCGCATCGCCATGCGGGACGCGCAGTACGACATCACCGAGCTTTCCATGGCGAGCCACATCCTGTCCGTGGCGCGCGGTGACAGCCGCTATATCGGCGTGCCGGTCTATCCCTCCCGCGCCTTCCGCCATTCCGCCATCTATATCCGCACGGATCGCGGCATCACCGGGCCGAAGGACCTGGCGGGGCGCACCATCGGCGTGCCGGAATACCAGCAGACCGCGGCGATGTGGGTGCGCGGCATGATGCGGACCTATTACGGTGTGCCGATGTCCACCATCTGCTGGCGCTCCGCCGGGGAGCGGACGCCGCTGTCCCTGCCGCCGGGGATCGACATGCAGGTGATCCCGGAAGGCGAGACGCTGGAGGGGATGCTGGCCGAGGGCCGCATCGACGCCTTCATCGGCCCGCGCCCGCCGGCCTGCTTCCTTGATGGCAGCGCCCCCGTGGCGCGGCTGTTCCCGAACAGCCGGGCGGAGGAGGAGGCCTATTGCCGCGCCACCGGCTTCTTCCCGATCATGCATTGCATCGCCATCCGCCGGACGCTGGCGGAGGACCAGCCAGGGCTGGCCATGGCGGTGTTCAACGCCTTCACCGCCGCCAAGGACCGGGCGGTGGCCGATCTCAGCCTGGGCAACGTGCTGCGCGTGTCGCTGCCCTGGATCGTGGCGGAGGCGGCGGCGCAGACGGAGATGATGGGCGGCGACCCCTGGCCCTATGGCTTCACCCGCAACCGCGCCGAACTGGACGCCATGTGCCGCTACGCCAAGGCGGATGGGTTGACGGCGCATCCCGTTGCGGTGGAGGAGTTGTTCGAGAGATCCACGCACGGCACCTGACGGGGCCGCGCGACACGGGAGGAAACAAGAATGACCCAGATCACCCGCCGCGCCGGGCTCGGCGCCATGGCCGCGCTTTTGGCCGCGCCCAACCTGGCGCGCGCCCAGACCCCCACCATCCGCATCGTCGTGCCCTTTGGCCCGGGCGGGTCCACGGATGCGGTGGCGCGCCTGGTCTCCCCGGGGCTGCAGCAGCGGCTGGGGGCGAATGTGGTGGTGGAGAACCGCTCCGGCGCCGCCGGCTCCATCGGCGCGGATCTGGTGGCCAAGGCGCGGCCGGATGGGCAGACCTGGCTGCTGACCTTCGACAGCCACTCCACCATCCCGGCGCTGCTGCGCAACCCGCCCTTCGACGTGCTGAAGGACCTGGACCCGGTCATGCTGATCGGCGGGTCGCCCTATGCGGTGGCGACGCGGCCGGACAAGCCGTTCCAGACCATGGCGGATGTGGTCGCGGCGGCGAAGGCGCGGCCGGACGGCGTCTCCTACGGCTCCACCGGCAATGGCACGATTGGCCACCTGTCGATGATCCGCCTGGGCGAGAAGGCCGGCGCGCGGATGACCCATGTGCCCTATCGCAGCGGCGGCCTGGCGGTGAATGATGCCGTGGCCGGGCATGTGGACATGATGATCGGCAGCGCCGCGCTGATGCTGCCGCACATCACCGGCGGGTCGCTGCGGCCCCTGCTGCAATTCGGCCCGCAGCGCCTGTCCCGCCTGTCGGAGACCCAGACCGCCGCGGAAGCCGGCTTCCCGGGCATGGAGGCCGAGGCCTGGTGGGCCGTCTTCGCCCCGCATGGCACGCCGGCGGAGATGGTGAACCGCATGAACGCGGCGCTGAAGGAGACACTCTCCGAGGAGCGCGCGCGGACGGTTATGACGGAGACGCAGCAGGCCCGCCTGGTGCTGTCCACGCCGGCCGAATGCGGCACCTTCTTCCGCGGGCAGGTGGAGACCTGGGGCGCGCTGGTCCGCGCCGCCAATATCCAGCCGGACTGAGGCGGTTCAGCCCGGCCTGACCAGCACCGCGATGGCATCGTCGCGGTAGCGGGCCAGGCCCTGGCGCTGGAAGCCGAGCTTGGCCGCGACGCGCAGTGACCCTTCATGCGCCGGGGCGATGATGCAGAAGCAGGGGCGGCCGAGCCAGGCCAGCGCGGCGCCGGCGGCCTCCGTCGCCACGCCGCGGCCATGGGCGTGCGGCGCCAGGACCCAGCCGATCTCCGGCAGGGCGGGCGGTGGCGGGTCGATCGCGCGCTGGAAATCGGCGAAGCCGACATCGCCGAGGAAGGCGCCCGTGGCGCGGTCCTCCACCGCCCAGTAGCCGAAGCCACACAGCGTCCACAGCCCGGCATAGCGCAGCATCCGCGCCCAGCTTTCCTCCCGCGTCGCGGGGCGGCCGCTGATGTGGCGCGTGACCTCCGGATTGGCCCAGAGCTCCGCCACCGCCTCGAAATCCGACGCCGTGTGCGGGCGCAGGCGCAGGCGTGGCGTCTCCAGTACCGGAATCATGCGCCGGCCTGCCGCAGCAGCGCGGCGAACAGCGCATCCCGCGCCGCGGCGCGGGCGGGGAAGAGGCGGGCGCTGTCCGCGGCCAATGCCCCGGCATCCACGGCGCCGGGCGGGGACAGGGCCGCCCAGCTTTGCAACAGCTCCGGCGTCGCCTCCGGGTGGAATTGCACCGCGATGGCGTTGGGCAGCCGGAAGGCCTGCACCGTGCCGGCGTCGCGGGCGATCACCTCCGCCCCCGGCGGTGGGGTGATGACATCGCCATGCCAGCGCGGCCAGGGGCCGGAAAGCGCCGGATCTGCCGTGTCCTCGATGCCCAGCCAGCCGCGGAAGAAGCGGCCATCCGGGTGGCGCGCGACTTCGCCCCCGGCCGCGGCCGCCATCATCTGGGCGCCGAAGCAGATGCCGATTGTGGGCTTCCGGGCGGCAAGCCGCGCGGCGACCATCGGTCGCTGTGCCGCGATCCAGGGGATTTCCGTCTGGTACAAGCCATGGGGCGAGCCGAGCATCACCACCAGCGCCGCGTCCTGCATCTGCCCGGGCGTCACATCCGCCCCGCTGACCACCTCCAGCGCATGGCCCTGGGCGGCCAGCCAGTCGCCGAGGGCGCCTTCCGGCGCGGTCTCGCTGTTGCGGAGGATGAGGACCTTCACGCCAGCCCCAGCCTTTCATCCCGCGCCCGCAGCCAGCGCACCAGCGGCAGGGCGGCCAGCACCATCCACAGCTTGCCCAGCACCTGGCCGGACAGATAGTCGAGGTTGCCGAAGGCCAGCAGCAGGAAGGCCACGCTGTCCACCGCCAGCCCCACCAGCCCGCTGGCCAGCACGGCGAGCACCAGGCGGCGCCGGGCGAGCGGCGTATAGACCGCCAGATCCGCCAGCTCCGACAGCAGGAAGGCCACGGCGGAGGCCAGCACCAGGGCCGGCGGCGCCAGCAGGGCGGACAGCGCCGTACCGGCAAGGATGGCGCCGAAGGCCCAGCCCACCCCCAGCCGCCGCTGCACCAGGTCCCGCAGCACCAGCGCCAGGCCGATCATCAGCACGCCGGACGGAGCCGTAATGCCGGGCGCGACCGGGATCAGGCACGGCCCCTGCGGCACGCAGACCGTGCCGACATTCCCGATCAGCCAATTGGCCGCCGGGATGCACAGGCCGAAGCCCGCGAGGAACAGGAAGCCCTGCTGGCGGCTGGTCAGGTGCATCGGTAGCGTCTCCATCCCGCGGCGCGCAATTCGCAAGCCGGGCAGGTGCCGCAGCCGGCACCCCATTCATGCGGCGTCCGGTCGCCGAGATAGCAGGAATGCGTCACCGTCCGGATCGAGTCCACCAGCGCGGCGCCGCCTAGCGTCTCGGCCAGTTCCCAGGTCGCGGCCTTGTCGCGCCACATCAGCGGCGTGTGCAGCACGAAGCGGCGCTCCATGCCGAGGTTGATGGCGACCTGCAGCGCCTTGATGGTGTCGTCGCGGCAATCCGGGTAGCCGGAATAATCCGTCTCGCAGACGCCGGTGACGATGTGGCGGATGCCGCGGCGATAGGCCAGGGCGGCGGCGAAGGTCAGGAAGATCAGGTTGCGGCCGGGGACGAAGGTATTGGGCAGGCCGCCCGTCTCCATCTCGATGGCGACCTCGCGGGTCAGGGAGGTGTCGCTGATGCCGCCCAGCGCGCGGAGGTCGAGCACGTGATCCTCGCCCAGCCTGGCCGCCCAGGCGGCCTCCCGGCACAGCGCCTCGCGCATCGCGGCGCGGGTTTCCAGCTCGATCACGTGGCGCTGGCCGTAGTCGAAGCCGAGCGTCTCCACATGGCCGAAGCGGTCCAGCGCCCAGGCCAGGCAGGTGGCGCTGTCCTGCCCGCCGCTGAACAGCACCAGCGCGGCATCATCCCTCATGCAGCGAGCCTTTCACATGCCCAGCGGGCGCAATCCGCCACGGTGTCGTCCGGGTCCTCGCACAGCGCCTGAGCCGCGGGGCGCAGCGCCGCATCGCCAGAATTGCCGATGGCAACCAGCACGTTGCGCACGAAGCGGTCGCGCCCGATGCGCTTGATCGGGCTGCCGCTGAATTTTGCCCGGAACGCCGCATCGTCCAGCGCGGCCAGCTCCGCAAGCCGCGGCGCCGTCAAATCTGTTCGCGGCAGGAATGCCGGCTCGGCGTGGATTCGAGAAAATTTGTTCCAGGGGCAGACGGCGAGGCAGTCGTCGCAGCCATAGATGCGGTTGCCCATCAGGGGGCGCAACTCGGCCGGGATCGGCCCGCGATGCTCGATGGTGAGGTAGGAGATGCAGCGCCTTGCATCCAGCCGGTAGGGCGCCGGGAAGGCATTCGTCGGGCAGACATCCAGGCAGGCGCGGCAGGACCCACAGTGATCGCGTTCGGGCGCGTCGGGCGCGAGGTCAAGTGTCGAAAAGATCTCGCCGAGGAACAGCCAGGAGCCATGGCTGCGGGAGACCAGGTTGGTGTGCTTGCCCTGCCAGCCCAGCCCCGCCTGCTGCGCCAGCGGCTTCTCCATCACCGGCGCGGTATCGACGAAGACCTTCAGCGGCTGGTGCTTGAAACGCTGCGCCATGAACTGGCCTAGCGCCTTCAGCCGCTTCTTGACGATGTCGTGGTAGTCACGGTTGCGGGCATAGACGCTGATGGTGCCGCGGTCGCGCCAGGCCAGGCTTTCCATCGGGTCCGTCTCCGGCCCGTAGTTCAGGCCGAGCGAGATCACGGAGACCGCCTCCGGCCACAGCGCCTGCGGGTGGGCGCGCTGGTCGGCGCGCGCCTCCATCCAGCCCATGTCGCCATGCAGGCCTTCCGCCAGGAAGCGGGCCAGGCGCTGGCGCGCCTCGGGCGCCAGATGGGCGCGGGCGAAGCCGACCGCATCGAAGCCGAGGCGCAGCGCCTCCGCCCGGATGTCCTCAGCCGCGGTGCCCATGCCCGGGCCGCTAGCCGCGGCCACGATATCCCGGCACGTCCTGGGCGGGGATCCAGACGCCGGCCGGCGCCTCGCCGGACTGGAAGAAGACGTCGATCGGGATGCCGCCGCGCGGGTACCAGTAGCCGCCGATCCGCAGCCATTCCGGCGCCAGCTCGGCGATCAGCCGCTTGGCGATTCCGACGGTGCAGGATTCATGAAAAGCGCCGTGGTTGCGGAAGGCGGTCAGGTACAGCTTCAGCGACTTGCTCTCCACCAGCCAGTCGCCGGGGATGTAGTCGATCACCAGATGGGCGAAGTCGGGCTGGCCAGTCATGGGACACAGCGAGGTGAATTCGGGCGCGGTGAAGCGAACACAGTAGCGCGTGCCGGGATGCGGATTGGGCACGCGTTCCAGCACCGCCGCATCCGGATTGTCCGGCGCGCCGGCCTGGCGCCCAAGCAGGGTGAGCCCGCTGGTGTCGGTCGAGATGGAGGGTTCGGTCACCGCCTGTGTTCCGCTAGCCTGAATTGGCCGGCGCTATAGCAGCGGGCCGGGCAGGGGGCGAGGATGCGCGGGGTCCTGGCTGCCATGGGGCTGCCGCTGGCCTGCCCCGCCTTGCCCCATCGCTACGCCGGGGAGGGGTCCTCGGCGCTCCAGCCCGCCTCGATCGCCGCTGCCTCGGCGTCGAAGCGGCCTTCCAGGATGGCGGTGCGCAGCCGCGCCATCAGCGTCTGGTAGTAGCGGATATTGTGCCAGGTCAGCAGCATCGGGCCCAGCATCTCCTCCGCCTTGATCAGGTGGTGCAGATAGGCGCGGGAATGGTTGCGGCAGGCGGGGCAGTCGCAATCCGGGTCCAGCGGCCGCGTATCCTCGGCATGCTTCGCATTCCGCAGGTTCAGCACGCCCCGGCTGGTATAGGCCCGGCCGGTGCGGCCGGAGCGGGTCGGGATCACGCAGTCGAACATGTCCACGCCGCGGCGGACGGACTCGATCAGGTCGGAGGGGGTACCCACCCCCATCAGGTAGCGCGGCGCGCCCTCGGGCAGCAGGGGCGCGGTGAAGTCCAGCACGCGCAGCATCTCCGCCTGGCCCTCGCCCACGGCGAGGCCGCCGATCGCATAGCCCTCGAAGCCGATGGCGGTCAGCGCGGCCACGCTCTCGCGCCGCAGACTTTCGAAAATGCTGCCCTGGACGATGCCGAACAGCCCGTGGCCCTCGCGTGCGACAAAGGCCTGGCGGGACCGTGCCGCCCAGCGCATGGACAGGCGCATGCTGTTGGCGGCCTGCTCCTCGGTCGCCGGAAAAGGGGTGCATTCGTCGAAGCACATGGTGACGTCGGCGCCGAGCAGATGCTGGATCTCGATGCTGCGTTCCGGCGTGATGCGGTGCTTCGAGCCGTCGATATGGCTCTGGAAGGTCACGCCGTCCTGGTCGAGTTTCCGCAGCCCGGACAACGACATCACCTGGAAGCCGCCGGAATCCGTCAGGATCGGGCCGTGCCAGTCCATCATCCTGTGCAGCCCGCCGAGGCGCGCCACGCGCTCCGCCCCCGGCCGCAGCATCAGGTGATAGGTGTTGCCGAGCACCATCCGCGCGCCGGTGGAGCGCACCGCATCCGCCGTCATCGCCTTCACCGTGCCGGCGGTGCCGACCGGCATGAAGACCGGCGTCGGCACCTCGCCATGCGCGGTATGCAGCATGCCGGCGCGCGCCGCGCCATCGCGGGCGGCCATCTTCCAATGCAGGGTCACTCGGATAGGTCCTGGTCGCAGCGGAACAGCAGGCTGCCGTCGCCATAGGAGAAGAAGCGGTAGCCTTCGCGGATCGCATGGGCATAGGCCCCGCGCATCCGCCTTGTGCCGGCGAAGGCCGAGACCAGCATCAGAAGCGTTGATTTTGGTAGATGAAAGTTGGTCAGCAGCGCATCCGCCACGCGGAAGCGGTGGCCGGGCAAGATGTAGATGCCGGTCAGGCCGCGGAACGGCGCCACCGTGCCATCCTCCGCCGCCGCGCTTTCCAGCGTCCGCAGCGCGGTGGTGCCCACCGCCACGATGCGCCGGCCGGCGGCGCGGGCGGTGTTGATGGCGGCCGCGGAGGCCGCCGGCATCTCGCACCATTCCTGGTGGATACGATGCGCCCGCGGGTCCTCGTCCCGCACCGGCAGGAAGGTGCCGGCGCCGACATGCAGGGTCACCGGCACGCGCGTGATCCCGCGCTCATCGAGGGCGGCCAGCAGCTGGTCGGTGAAATGCAGGCTGGCGGTGGGGGCGGCGACGGCGCCGGGGTGGCGGGCGAAGATGGTCTGGTAGTCCGCCGCATCCTCGGCGCCCGGCTTGCTGTCCCGCTGGATATAGGGGGGAAGGGGGATCTCGCCGGCCTGTTCCAGCGCCGCGGCCAGCGCCGCCTGGTCTGGGCCGAAATCGAACAGGGCGGAGCCGCCGTCCTGGCGTTCCACCACGCGCGCGGTGCAGCCCGGCGCGCCCTCGATCTCCACCACGTCGCCCACACGCAGTCGCCGGGCATTCCGGACCAGCGCCTGCCACAGCCCGCCGCCCTCGGCGCGGTTCAGCATGATCTCGATGCGCGCCTCGCCGCGGCGGGCCTTCAGCCGGGCGGGGATGACGCGCGTGTCGTTCACCACCAGCACGTCGCCCGGCTGCAGCAGTCCGGGCAGGTCCAGCACGCCTCGGTCCGCCAGCCCGTCCGGCCGCACCACCAGCAGCCGCGCCGCATCGCGCGGGCGGGCCGGGGCCTGGGCAATCAGGCCTTCCGGCAGCGCGAAGTCGAAATCCTCGGTGCGGAGGGGGGGCTGGGGGGGCGCCTCGGGCATGGGCGCGGCATGTGACCCGCCCGGACCGCCTTGTCCAGTTCGCCCGGCCTGGTCAGCCTTCCGGATGCCAGCGCACCACGTCGCTGAGTTCAGAGGTCTCGCCATCGGTCACGCCGATCACCGCGGAGACGTCCACCTGGCCGCGGCCCGGCACCTCCAGCGTCGGCGGCTCGACATTGACGATGTGGGAGCCGGCGGGCGCTTCCAGATAACCGGCGGGGCGGGCTTCCGTGGCGGGGGTGTCTGCGTCCCCGGCGCTGGTGGCGCTGCCGCGGCCGGCATAGCCCACGCCCTCCATTGGCGCGAAGGAGTAGCGGGCCTCCGACCCTCCGTCCGGATGCTGCGTCTCGTAGCGATAGATCGGAAATCGTTCGGCCATCCGCCGCCTCCTGTCCTGTTCGGCTGTGCAACGCAGCGGCCGCGGTGGTGGTTGCTGGCCGCGCCGGCGGGGCGGAACCCGCCCGATCTCGACCGGCAGAGCTTGCAAAAACCGGCTGGAGAGGGCATGTCCCGCCACGAGAAGCCTAGACTCGGTTAAATTCTCGGAATCATTGCGCGGGCGGCAACGGGCGGAAGCCCGCGGTCGGACCCGCTTTCGCCTATGGAGACCCATCGTGGCGCGCACTGAACTGGCCCTGATCCGCAACATCGGCATCACCGCGCATATCGATGCCGGGAAGACCACCACGACCGAGCGGATCCTGTACTACACCGGCAAGTCCCACCGTATCGGTGAGGTCCATGACGGCAACACGACGACCGACTACATGGCGCAGGAGCGCGAGCGGGGGATCACCATCACCTCCGCCGCCGTGACCGCCATCTGGAAGGATCACCGGATCAACGTCATCGACACCCCCGGCCACATCGACTTCAACATCGAGGTCAACCGGTCGCTGCGCGTGCTCGACGGCGCCATCTTCATCATCGAGGGCGTTGCCGGCGTGCAGCCGCAGTCCGAGACGAATTGGCGCCTGGCGGACCGCTACAACGTCCCGCGCATCATCTTCATCAACAAGCTGGACCGTACGGGCGCCGATTTCTATCGCGCCGCGGACACGCTGACCGAGAAGCTGGGCATCAACTGGGTGGCCCTGCAGCTGCCGATCGGCATCGAGGACACCTTCAAGGGCGTCGTCGACCTGGTCGAGATGAAGGCGATCATCTGGTTCGGCGACGATCTGGGCGCGCAATACGAATACCAGGACATCCCGGATGACCTGAAGGAAAAGGCCGCCGAGTACCGCCAGAAGCTGGTGGACACCGCCGTCGGCATCGACGAGACGGCGATGGAGGAATACTTCGATAAGGGCGACGTCAGCGTCGAGACCCTGAAGAAGTGCATCAAGAAGGGCACCATCAGCGGCGAGTTCCGCCCGGTGCTGTGCGGCACTGCCTTCAAGAACAAGGGCGTGCAGCCGCTGCTCGACGCAGTGCTGGACTACCTGCCGAGCCCGATCGACATCCCGGGCATCAAGGTGGCTCCGGCCGAGGGCGAGGACGAGACCGCCGACCGCAAGGTGATCCCGGCCGATGCCGACGCCCCCTTCGCCGGCCTGGCGTTCAAGATCATCAACGACAAGTATGGCAACCTGACCTTCGTGCGCGTCTATCGCGGCACGCTGCGCCAGGGCGACATGGTGATGAACACCACCAAGGACTCGCGTGAGCGGATCGGCCGCATGTTCCAGATGCACGCCGACAAGCGCGAGGAAATCAAGGAAGTCTTCGCCGGCGACATCGCGGCCTTCGTGGGCTTGAAGGACACCGGCACGGGCGACACCCTGGCCGATGCCTCCGACCCGGTGATCCTGGAGCGCATGGCCTTCCCGGTGCCGGTCATCGACATCTCCGTCGAGCCGAAGACCAAGGAGGGCGTCGAGAAGATGACGCTCGGCCTGCAGAAGCTGGCGGGCGAGGACCCCAGCCTGCGCCTGCGGACCGACCAGGAAACCGGCCAGACCATCCTGTCCGGCATGGGCGAGTTGCACCTCGAGATCATCGTCGACCGCCTGATGCGCGAATACGGCGTGGATGCTCATATCGGCGCGCCGCAGGTGGCCTACCGCGAGACGATCACCAAGAGCCACACCGAGATCTACACCCACAAGAAGCAGTCGGGTGGCTCGGGCCAGTACGCCGAGGTCAAGATCACCTTCGAGCCCAAGGAGCGGACCGAAGGTGTTGAATTCGTCAACGGCACCACCGGTGGTTCGGTGCCGCGCGAATACATCCCGGCGGTGGAAAAGGGCATCAAGGTGCAGGCCGATACCGGCGTGCTGGCCGGCTTCCCGACGGTGGACTTCAAGTACACCCTGGTGGACGGCAAGTACCACGACGTCGACTCGTCGGCCCTGGCCTTCGAAATCGCCGCCAAGGCCTGCTTCCGCGAAGGCATGAAGAAGGCCGGCCCGGTGATCCTGGAGCCGATCATGGACGTGGAAGTCACCACGCCGTCCGACCATGTCGGCGACGTCGTTGGCGACCTGAACCGCCGCCGCGGCGTCATCCAGTCGCAGGACATGGCCGGCACCTCGGTTATCGTCCGGGCGCATGTGCCGCTGAAGGAAATGTTCGGCTACATCTCGAACCTGCGTGGCATGACCAAGGGCCGCGCCAGCTTCTCGATGCAGTTCCACCACTACGACCCGGTGCCGCGCAACGTCGCCGAGGAAATCATGAAGAAGTCCGCCTGATCCCATCCGGGATCGGCGACAGCGGACGGCGCGGGGGGCAACCCCCGCGCCGTTTTGCGTTTCGGCGCGCCGCGCCTTGTGGCGTTTCAGCGCTTCAGGAAATGCGTGCCCAGCGCATCCAGCACCACCGTGCCGTTGCGTGCCGTGGTCACCAGGTAGCGCAGCTTCGCCACCGCCATCGCCGGCTTGCTGCGGCTGGTGCGGATCTCCTCCACCACCAGGCGCATGGTCACCGGCTCATCCGGGTCGAGCGGTGCCGGCCAGGTCAGCTCCGCGCCGCCGCCGGCCAGGTTGATCTCGGCCAGCAAGCCGCTACGGATCAGGTGGCCGACCGCGGCGGAGTAGGTGTGCAGGCCGCTGGCGACCAGGCGACCGAACACCGAATGCCGTGCAGCCTCCTCATCCAGGTGGAAGGGCTGCGGGTCCCAGCGGCGGGCGAATTCCAGCACCTCGGCCCGCGGCAGCACGAAGCCGCCGAGGTCGAAGGCCATGCCGGGGGCGAGGTCGTCGGCGGAGCGGAGCGGCGTCATGCCGCCGCGGGCACCGGCGCCCGCCGGAACCCGCGCCCCAGCATCACCAGCCAGATCAGCAGGGTGAAGACGCCGAGGCTGCCGGCGATTGGGCGGCTGAAGAACTCCAGGAAGGCACCATCCGCCTTGATCATGGATTGCACGAAGGTCTGTTCCAGCATCTCCCCCAGCACCAGGCCCAGGATCAGCGGCGCGATGGGGATGCCGTGCTCCTCCATGATCCAGCCGAGGATGCCCATGGCCAGCATCAGCACCACGCCATACAGGCTGTTGGTCATGGCGAAGCTGCCCACCAGGCAGAACAGCAGGATCACCGGCAGCAGCAGGTTGCGCGGCACGCGCAGGATCTGCCGCGCCGACTTGATGGCAGCCCAGCCCAGCGGCAGCATGATGATGTTGGCCAGGATGAAGATCAGGAACACGGAATAGATGAGCTGCGGGTTCTCCTGGAACACCGTGGGTCCGGGGTTCATGCCCTTCATGTAGAGCACGCCGATGACGATGGCGGTGATGCTGTCGCCCGGAATGCCGAAGACCAGCGCCGGGATCCAGGCGCTGCCGAGGGCGGAATTGTTGGCGGAGGTGGCATCGACGATGCCCTCCACCTCCCCGGTGCCGAATTTCTCCGGCTGCTTCGAGAAGCGCTTGGAGACGGCGTAGCTGATCCAGGCGGCGATGTCGGCGCCGGCGCCGGGCAGGGCGCCAATGGCGGTGCCGATGAAGCTGCCGCGCAGGAAATTCCACCAGTAGCGGCGCGTGACGTCGCCGAGGCCGCGGAACAGGCTGCCCACCGCCTGCGGCACCGCCCTTGTCACCAGATCCACCGTCACCGCGCCGCGCATCAGCTCGCTGACCGCGAACATGCCGATCATGGTGGCGATGAAGTTCACGCCGCCCATCAGGTTCACGTCGTCGAAGGTGAAGCGCGGGAAGCCGGCGGCCGGATCGATGCCGACGGTGGCCAGCAGCAACCCGAAGAACAGCGAAAGGAAGCCCTTCACCGGGTCGGCGTTGGACATGAACACCGCGCAGGTGAGACCAAGGCAGGCGAGCCAGAAGTATTCATAGGACGAGAAGTTGATGGCGACTTCCGCCAGCATCGGCGCGAAGCCGATCAGCACGGCGACGCCGATCAGCCCGCCGCCGACCGAGAACACCAGGTTGGCGCCCATGCAGAGGTTCAACTGCCCCTTCTGCGTCATGGCGTAGGATTCATCGGCATAGGCAGCCGAGGCTGGCGTGCCGGGCATCCGCAGCATGGCACCCGGGATGTCGCCGGCGAAGATCGCCATGGTGGTCGCGGTGACGATGGCGCCGAGTGCCGGCACCGGTGGCATGAAGAAGGTCACCGGCACCAGCAGCGCGGTCGCCATGGTCGCGGTCAGCCCCGGCATGGCGCCGACGAACATGCCGAACACGGCGGACAGGCCGATTACGGCCAGCACGAAGGGGTCGAAGACCAGCCCGAAGGCCTGCAGCAGCGGGTCCATCAGGCGATCCTCACAACACGCTGTCGAGCACGCCGCGCGGCAGCGGCACGCGCATCAGCCCGGCGAAGAACCAGTGCACCAGAAAGGTCATGCCCGCCGCCACCGGCAGCGCCACCAGCGGCCGCGCCTGGAACCACAGGGACAGGCCGAGCAGCAGCAGGAAGGCGGTCGGGATGAAGCCCAGCGGGTCGGAGACCAGGATATAGGCCAAGGCCGCCAGCGGGATCAGCAGGAAGGAGATCACCCGGCGGGGCTGCACCACCCAGCCCTCCACCACCAGCAGCGGCGCCCGATTCCGCACCCCGCGCAGCACCAGCACCAGCGCGCAGAGGCCGATGCCCGTGGCGAGGATACGGGGGAACAGGTTCGGGCCGTAGTCCTGGCCGGGGAAGGAGGGGAAGAAGCTGGTCAGCCACCAGATCCACCCGGCGAATCCCAGCAGGATCGCGCCCAGCAGGGCATCGTTCAATCGCATTATCTGTCTTCCGGACGCCGCGAGGCAGAGGGGGGCGGCGGCGCCGCCCCCCGAATAATCAGCCGCGCGCCAGGCCCGCGCCGCGCATCGCCTCGCCCATGGCGCGGTCGCCTTCCGCCATGAAGCTGGCGAAGCCGGCCGCGTCCTGCCAGACCGTGCCGAAGCCGCGGCTGGTCATGAACTCCTTGAACTGCGGGTTGTCGTAGGCCGCCTTCAGCGCGGTGGCCATGCGCTGCGTGACCGGGGCCGGCAGGTTCTTCGGCCCTGCGATGCCGCGCCAGGCGCCGACCGAGTAGTTGATGCCCAGCGTCTCGTTCAGCGTCGGCACCTGCGCGAACATCGCATTGCGCTCCGGCGCCATGATGGCCAGCGACTTGGCGCGGCCCGCATCGATCATCGCGCGCGCCTCCGGCACCGAGCAGGTGACGATGTCGACGCCGCCGGCCGCCAGTTCCTGCATCGCCGGTGCGGCGCCGTTGGACGGAACCCACCGCACATGGTCGCCCTTCAGCCCCATCGCCTGCAGCCAGCCGACCAGCGCCAGATGCCAGATGCCGCCCTGGCCGGTGCCGCTGGCCTTGAAGGTGCCGGCCGGCCGCGCCTTGATGGCATCCGCCAGCGCCTTGATGTCGGCATAGGGCGAATTGGTCGCCACCTGCACGCCGGGCGGGTCCGAATTCATCAGCGCCAGCGGGGTGTAGGAGGTGGGGTTGAGCTGGGTCAGCCCCTGCCAATGCATCATGGTGATTTCCACCGTGATCATGCCGATGGTGTAGCCATCCGGCTGCGCCGTCGCGATGGCGGAATGCCCGACCACGCCCGACCCGCCGGTGCGGTTCACCACATTCACCGGCTGGCCGAGGTCGCGCTCCAGCAGGCTGGCGACGATGCGCGCGGTGGCATCGGTGCCGCCACCGGCACCCCACGGCACGATGAGCTGGATCGGACGGTTCGGCCAGTTGCCCTGGCCGAGGGCCGGCATGGCGAGCGGTGCGGTCAGCGCGGCGCCGCTGGCGGCCAGCAGGGTACGGCGGGACAGCAGGGTCATTGGATCGTCTCTCCTCCACTGCGCCCAGGTTGCTCCCGGGCGCTTGGCGGGCAGGCTAGGCCGGGTTGCGCGGCGGCTTCAAGCCAGGAGAGAGGCGGCGGGCCCACTTCATTTCGCCGAAGTCAGTCTTCCGTTGCGGCGGCCGCACGGTCGATCGGGCAGGCGGCGGCGCGGCGCTGCAGGTAGGCGCTGCGATAGACCGCATAGGCGTCCAGCGACTGCGCCTCGACCCGGCCAAGTTCCGCCGCGATCGCGCTGTATTCCACCATCAGGTCGCCGCCGCGCCACGGGATGAAGATCTGCGGCCCGAGCGCCTGCGCCAGACCGGCGCTGCTCGCCAGCAGCGCACCGGCGTCGCGCAGCGTGGAGGGGCCGAGGATCGGCAGCACGACATATGGGCCGCTCGGCACGCCCCAGGCGCAGACCGCATCCGCGGGTCCCGCCTCGCGCCGTGGCCAGCCCCATTCCGCCGCGCTGTCCCGCACGCCGCCGAGGCCGAGGCTGGAATTGATGCCGAAGCGCGCCGTCGCATTCCAGGCGAGGCCGAAATCCCCGACCGCCAGCCCGGACAGCGCCGTCAGCGGCTCCCGCAGATTGGCGAAGGCGTTGGCGATGCCGGTACGGACCGGCGCCGGGGCGTGGGTGACGTAGGCTGCGACCACCGGGTCCAGCACATGCGCCTGCACCAGGCGGTTGAAGCCGTGGATGCGGCGGTTCAGCCCCTCCATCGGGTCCGAAGTGGCCTGTGCCGGGGCAGGGGCGGCGGCCAGCGCCAGCAGCAAGGCAGGCAGGGCGCGCCGCATCAGGCGGCCTGGCCGAGATCGGGCAGCGGCCGCACCACCAGCACCACGCCGTCCACCGCCTCCACCTGCACCGCCGCGCCGGGCACCGGGGTGGCGACGCCAGGCGCCAGCCGCGCCGGCCATTCGCTATCCCCCAGCCGCACGCGCAGGCTGTTGTCCGGCCCGTGCAGCAAGGTCGCGCGCCGGCCGGCCAGCCCCGAATCGGGCGCATTCACCTGCTGCGCGGTGCGGCTGCGGAAGCGTCGCGTGGCCAGCGAGGCCGCTACCCCGGCCGCCAGCATGGCGAGAAAAACCAGCACATCCACCCCGAAGCCGGCATCGCCGGCCACCAGCATCACCACCCCGGTGCCGATCGCGGCCAATCCGGCCCACAACAGGTAGACCCCTGGCAGTACCAGCTCCGCGCCCAGCGCGACCAGTCCGAGCAGGATCCAGATCAGGCCCGGTTCCACGGCCGATCCCCCGGCAGAAGCCCGCCACCGGGTGAGGCGGGGGGCGTTGCCGGACCAGCGGCGGGAAGCCCGCGCAGCAATTCCATGGCCTGGGTAATGCCACCCGCCAGCGCCGCGCTTTCCATCGGCACGATGACCAGGCGGGAGGATGGGTTGGCGGCCATCGCCTCGAAGGCCTTCACGTATTTCTCGGCGATGAAGTAGCGCAGCGCATCGGCGCCCGCGCCGGCGGCGGCGTCCGCCACCATGCGGGTTGCGTTCGCCTCCGCCTGGGCCAGCGCCTCCCGCGCCTCGGCGTCGCGCAGCGCGGCGTCGCGGCGGCCTTCCGCCTGCAGCACCAGAGCCTGCTTCTCGCCCTCGGCCTTCGCCACGCTGGCGCGACGCTCGCGTTCGGCTGTCATCTGCAGGTTCATGGCGCGAATCAGGGTCTCCGGCGGCTCGATCTTGCGGATCTCGACGCGGCTGACCTTGGCACCCCAGGGGTCCGTCGCGCCATCCAGGATGTTGAGCAGCGAGGTGTTGATGCGGTCGCGCGACGAAAGTGTCTGGTCCAGGTCCATCTCGCCGATCACGGCCCGGATGTTGGTCATCGCCATGGCGACCAGCGCCTGGGTCAGGTCCTGCACCGCATAGGCGGCCTTGGCCGGGTCCATCACGCGGTAATAGACGATGCCGTCCACCGCGACCGTGGCGTTGTCCTTGGTGATGACGGACTGTTCCGGGATGTCCAGCACCACTTCCTGGACGTTCAGCTTGTGGCCGATGCCATCGACGAAGGGGATGATGATGTTCAGGCCCGGGGACAGCAGGCGGGTGAAGGCGCCGAAGCGCTCCACCGTCCAGACCTGCCCCTGGGGCACGGTGCGGACGCCCTGCGCGACGGTGAACACCGCCAGCAGCAGCAGCACGATCAGCACGATGGAGATGAGCGACAGCTCCGGCATCTCAGGGCCCTTTGCATCCTCGGCGCCTGGATCGGGCCGGCATGGGGCGCCATTCTGGCGCGGGCTGCGGGGCGCCTTCATGGCGCAGCGTCAGGAATCATTCCGCAGCCGCAGCCCGCGCATCATGCCCGGGATCGGCGGATATTGCCATATCCCTAACGAACGCCCCCCTGGGCACGTCTGCCTACACGTCGTCGTAGCGGACCGAGGCATTGCCCTTGTGGTCGGTGCGCGAGGCCAGCGCCGTATCCAGCGCCCGGCCGAGCTTGCCCAGCGCCCCGTTCATCGCCATCGGCACCGTGGCCGCCTGGTGGCTGACCGCGATCGGCGCCTTGCCGGTGGGGCGTGCCTCCACCAGGCAGCGCTTGTCCCGGTCACCGCCCTTGGCCGCGTTCACATCGCTGAGATGCACCTCGACCCGTGTCAGATGGTCCTCGAACCGCCCCACCGCCTCGGACACCGCCTGTTCCACGCTGGCGATGAGGTCGGCGCCGCCGGCGCCGTCGGGCGTGTTGACCTGGATCTGCATGCCGCATTCCTTTCCGGTTGCTCACGCTCAACGCGGCCCGGCTTGCGGAGTTGTCCTGCCCGCTGGCCGGCCCGCCCGATCCGGGCGATACTCAGGCTTTCGGGAAGGAGCCTCTCATGCAGAATTCGGAACAGATCTGGCAGCTCGTCGACCAGCGGCGCGAGCCCTATGTCGAGCTCTCGGACAAGATCTGGGGCATGCCGGAGCTCTGCTACGACGAACATCGCAGCAGCGCCGAGCACAAGGCGATGCTGGAGGCCGAAGGCTTCAAGGTGACCACCAATGTCGCCGGCATCCCCACCGCGGTGATGGGCGAGGCGGGGGAGGGTGGCCCCATCATCGCCATCCTCGGTGAATACGACGCGCTGCCCGGCCTGTCCCAGGAAGCCGGCGTCACCGAGCCGCGCCCCGTGCCGGGCGAGTCCCGCGGCCATGGCTGCGGCCACAACCTGCTCGGCTCCGCCAGCCTGATGGCCGCCGCCGCGGTGAAGGACTGGCTGAAGGCCAACGGCCTGCCCGGCCGCGTGCGCTACTACGGCTGCCCGGCCGAGGAAGGCGGCGCCGCCAAGGGCTTCATGGTGCGCGACGGCGCCTTCGACGATGTCGACATCGCCATCACCTGGCACCCGGCCAGCTTCGCCGGCGTCGATGACGCGATCTCCCTCGCCAATACCCGCATCGACTTCTCGTTCGTCGGCCGCGCCAGCCACGCCGCGGCCGCGCCGCATCTCGGCCGTTCCGCGCTCGATGCGGTGGAACTGATGAATGTCGGCGTGAACTACATGCGGGAGCACATGCCCTCCGACGCCCGCATCCACTACGCCTACCTGGATGCCGGCGGCATCGCGCCGAACGTGGTGCAGTCCACCGCCAAGGTCCGCTACCTGATCCGCGCCCGCAACGTGACCGAGCTGAACGCCCTGGTGACCCGCGTCCGCAAGATCGCCGATGGCGCGGCGCTGATGACGGAATGCACCGTCTCCACCCGCGTCATCTCCGCCGTCTCCAACCTGCTCGGCAACACGGCGCTGGAGAAGGCGATGCACGCCAACCTGGCCCGCATCGGCGCGCCGGAATGGGACGATGCGGACCGCGCCAAGGCCGCCGAATTCCAGGCGACCCTGTCGGAGGAAGACATCCTCTCCGCCTGGCGCCGCGTCGGCGTCGAGCCGCGCGAGGGCGAAGTGCTCTGCGAACAGGTGGTGCCTGAAAACGCCAAGGGCGTGCCGATGATCGGCTCCACCGATGTCGGCGACGTTTCCTGGAAAGTGCCCACCGTGCAGGCCCGCGGCGCCACCTGCGCCATCGGCACGCCCTTCCACTCCTGGCAGCTCACCGGCCAGGGCAAGCTGCCGGCCGCCCATAAGGGCATGGTCCACGTCGCCAAGGTGATGGCCGGCACCGCCATCGACGCGCTGCAGAACCCGAACCTCATCGCCGAAGCCAAGGCCGACCACGCCAAGCGCACCGGCGGCAAGCCGTATGAGAGCCCACTGCCCGCCGACGCCAAGCCGGCCCTGGACATGAGCGTCTCGGTCTGAAGGCGCCTGTTGCGCCGGTGATTGCAGGGGGAACGCTGTTCCCCCTGCACCCCCATGCCAGGGGCCTCGGGCCCCTGGACCGCGAGGACTTTAAGCGGTGAAGCGGAGGGGGCTGAAGCGACCGCTTGTTCAGCGGTACCGCCGACCCCCTCCGCTTCACCGCTTATGATTCATGGGTTCAAAGGGCCAAAGCCCTTTGCTGGGAGGTGCAGGAGGGGCAGCGCCCCTCCTGCAAGCCACCCGTGCCAACAGCGCCTATAGATCCCCGAACGCGCGTGGCAGGAACAGGGCCAGGTCGGGGATGAAGGCGATCAGCAGCAGGGCTGTCAGCATCGCCAGGACGAACCAGATCACCCAGGGGATGGTGGATTCCATCGAGGCGCCGGCCACTTTGCAGGTGACCATCAGGTTCACTGCCATGGGTGGGGTGAAGGCGCCGATGGCGACGTTCATGGTCAGCAGGATGCCGAACCAGGTCAGGTCCCATTCGAAGGCGCGGGCGATGGGCAGCAGGATCGGCAGGAAGACCAGGAAGATCGAGATGGCGTCGATCAGCATGCCGGCCACCAGCACCAGGGCGGTGATCATCAGCAGCATGATGGTTTCGTTGGCGGTGATGCCGACCAGGGTCTGTGCCAGGGCGTCGAAGGCGCCGACGGTGCTGCCGGCATGGGCGAAGATGCTGGCGAGTGCGATGATCATCAGCACCACGGCGCTGATCTCGGCGCTGTCGCGCAGCACGGCGTAGATATCGGCCCAGCGCAGCACGCGGTAGATGAACAGCCCGACGAACAGCCCGTAGAACACGGCGACGACGGCCGCTTCGGTCGGCGTGAAGGCGCCGGAGCGCAGGCCGCCCAGGATGACGATGGGCGCGAGAAGCCCCCAGATCGCGTCCTTGAAGGAGGCCCAGAGCGGCGGGCGCACTTCCCCGACCGGCGGCAGGCCGAAGCCGTGGATGCGCGCCAGGACGATGGCCGGCACCAGCAGTGCCAGGCCCGCCAGCAGGCCGGGCACGACGCCGCCGAGGAACAGCGCGGGCACCGAGACACCGGGCACCAGCACCGCATAGACGATGAAGGGGATGGAGGGCGGGATCAGTACGGCGGTGGACCCGGCGGCGGCGATCAGGCTGGCGGAATAGGCGCGCGGGTAGCCCTGCTTGAGCATCGCCGGCAGCATCACCGCCGCGACGGCCGCCGAATCCGCCGCGCCGGACCCGCTGATGCCGCCGAGCACCAGGCAGACCAGCACGGCGACGATGGCCAGCGCCCCGCGCCGCGGCCCGACCAGGGCCTGGGCGAAGACGACGAGGCGCGCGGCGACGCCGGCGCGTTCGAACACCATACCGGCGAGGACGAACATCGGCAGCGCCAGCAGAGGGTATTTGGCGATGCCGGTCCAGATGTTGGTGGGCAGGGCCATGATGCCGAGCCCTTCCACCGCGATCACCAGGAAGCCCGCCAGGCCGAGCGAAACGCCGATCGGCACGCCGAGGAACAGCAGCGCGAAGAACACGCCGAGCAGGATGAGGGAGCCTTCGAGCACCATGGCTGTCAGGCCCTCGCGACGCGGATCATCCGCCCAAGGATGCGCAGGCAGATCACGGCGGACAGCAACGGCATCCAGACGGTGTAGTACCAGGACGGCACGCCGAGGCCGGGGGACAGCACTTCGAAGCGGTATTCGTCCCAGGTGTACCAGGCGCCATACCAGGCGATGCAGCCGAAGATGAACAGGCAGGCGGCCAGCACCAGCTGCTCGACCAGGCGCGCCAGCTTCACCGGCAGGCGCTCGGTGAAGAAGGTCATGCGGATGTGGCGGTCATTGCCGAAGGCCGCGGCGGCGCCGACGAAGGACATCACCACCATCAGCGCCACCGAATATTCCTCGGTGAAGGCGAAGGACACGTTGGTGAAGTAGCGCACCACTACATTGCCGAAGGTGATCAGCGCGAGCACGCCCATGATGGCGGCGCCGATCGCGCCTTCCACCGTGACCGGGATGCGCGGCGGGGCCTCCCCCAATTGCAGGCCGGGGGCCTGGATGTCGGCGTGCTCGGTCATGGGGCAATCCCGCAGGCGGGCGCGGGGGGAAACGCCCCCGCGCCGGCAGTCTCTCAGGCGCGCGCGGCGGTCACCGCGGCTTCGGCGCGGCGCACCAGGTCGGTGCCGACGGTCTGCGCGTATTTGTCGTAGACGCTGCGGGTGGCGCGGGCGAAGGCCTGCTTCTCCGCATCCGACAGGATGGTCACCGTCACGTTGCGCCGCGCCAACTCATCCAGCGAGGAGCGGTCGCCATTGGCGCCGAGGCCCTTCCGGCTGGCGGCGATCTGTTCCTGCGCCGCCTGCTGCGCGCAGTCCCGCACCAGCGCCTGGTCTTCCGGCGTGAAGCTGGCCAGCACCGGCTTGGTCAGCAGGAAGATCCCGGCATCCGCCACGTAGTTCCAGATGGTCAAATGCCGCTGCGCCAGCGTGTCCATCCGGAAGCCGAGGAACAGGTTCACCGGATTCTCCTGCCCATCCACCGCGCCGGTGGACAGCGCCGGCTGCAGATCCGCGAAGGACATCTGCACCGGGTTGGCGCCGAGGGCGGTGAAGATCTCGGCGAAGATCGCGCCCGCGGCGAAGCGGATCTTCATGCCGCGCAGGTCATCCGGCGTACGGATCGCCTTCTTGCTGTTGGAGATCTCGCGGAAGCCGTTCTCGCCCCAGGCCACCGGCTGCACGTCCCGCGATTCCAGCGTGCGGAACAGCTCGGCGCCGATCGGGCCCTTGATGATGGCGTCGAAGCCGCGGCTGTCCTGCAGCAGGAAGGGCAGGGAGAACAGGTTCATCTCGCGGATCTGCGGCGAGATGTTGATGGTGGAGAACACCGCGAAGTCGATCACGCCCTGGCGCATCGCCACCAGTTCCCGCGTCTGGTCGCCGCCGACGAGCTGGCTGCCCGGATAGACCTTCACGTTGATCCGCCCGCCCGAACGCTCCGTCACCAGCTCCGCCCAGCGGAAGGCGCCATCGGCCAGCGGGATGGTGCGGTTGCCGACGACGGAAAGCTTGTATTCGGATTTGTAGCGGGTCTGCGCCCGGGCGACATGCGGTGCGGCGAGCGCGCCGGCGGCGGCGGCCAGCGCGATGCGCCGGGTGATCAGGCTGGTCATCGTAACCCCTCCCATACTCCGCCGCACCTTTGCCGGCCGGCTTTTCGTGGCGGGCAGAATGCGGGCCGCGGCGCCCGTTCCGCAAGAGGGTGGATTCAGGCGGTGGCAAGCCAGGCGGCGGCCGCGTCGAAGGGCTCCGGGTCCAGCCCGGGCTCGGCCGGCGCCCGGCGAAGTTCGGCGTAGACGCGCTTCACCGCGGCCGGCACCTCGGCATCGCGCAGCAGCGTGTCGGTATCCGCCTCATGGTGCCGCAGCGCCGGGGTCAGGAAGGCCACCGTCTCCAGCGCCGTGTCGCGCAGCACCGGCACGCCGAGCCGGGCAAGGAAGCCGCGCCAGTCGCGCAGCAGGTCGTCGTAATGCACCACGGCGCGCGGCAGCCCTCGGCTGCCCTGTTCGGCGGCCACCACATGCGACAGCCATAGCAGCAGCGCCTGTGCCTTCGGCATCTGCTGCCGGGCCTCCAGGGACCGCACGACCTCCAGCGGGTTGCGCACCGGCAGCAGGGCGAGTGGCGCGGCGCCGAAGCGTTCCAGCGCCGGGCGCCACACATCCAGCAGGCGGCAGATGCGCGGGTCCTTCAGCACGAAGGGATCCGTGCCGGGGAATTCGGTGCCGAGCAGGGCCAGCGCCTCGGCGATGAAGGCCTCCCGCTCCGCATCCGGCAGCAGGCCGGGGGGCAACGGGCGCGGGTCGTCGTAGCGGCTGCCGGCGGCGGCCAGGATGCGGTCATCCAGCGCGGCGACGGCCGCCGATTCCCAGAAGCCGCGCGGATTGTCCGGCGCCGGCTGCATCACCCTGGCGGGCAGGGTGAGGCCGTGCAGCGACAGCACGCGAGTCAGGGCGGAGGTGCCGGAACGGTGCATGCCCAGCACGAGCACGGCCGGTCGGCGGGTGGGGGAGGCATCTTGCATCGCCCCCTACATGCCACGGCGCCACCCCCTGCTGCAAAGCAACCTGCTGCAAGGCTAATGGGGCGGCGTGGCTTGACGTCGGGCGCCAGGGGCTGCGCCATGCCTGCCCAACTTTGCCGGACACCCGAGATGACGCCATCTGCCGCCACCCGCCCCCTGCATGTCCTGGTCCTCGGCGGGGACGGCATAGGGCCGGAGGTCACTGCCCAGGCGCTACGCGTGCTGCGCCACATGCAGGCGAAATACGCCTTGCCGATGCAGATCGAGGAACAGCCCTATGGCAACGCCACCTGGCGCGCCACCGGCAGTCTGATGCCGGCGGCCACCCATGCCGCGGTGGATCGCACCGATGCCGTTCTGTTCGGCGCGGTGGACAGCCTGGACCGCGCCGGCATGCCGGCCGAGGAACGCGCCCGCGGCAGCCTGCTGTCGCTGCGCCGCCGCCTCGGCCTTTTCGCGAATCTGCGCCCGGTGCGGACGGAGCGCGCGCTGGACGAGGTCTCCCCCTTCAAGCCGCGGACGCTCGCCGGGGTGGATCTGGTCTTCGTGCGGGAGCTTTCGGGCGGCGTCTATTACGGCGAGCCGCGCGGGATCGAACGCGATGCGGATGGCAGGCGGCGCGGCATCAACACGCATATCTATGACGAGGACCAGATCATCCGCGCCGCCCGCTTCGCCTTCGCCCTGGCACGCGGCCGGCGTGGCGTGCTGACCAGCGTTGACAAGGCCAATGTGATGGAGGCCGGTGCGCTGTGGCGCCAGGTGGTGACGGCGCTGCACCACGACGAGTTCCGCGACGTGAAGCTGGACCACATGCTGGCCGATACCTGCGGCCTGATGCTGAACCGGGACCCGAAGCGCTTCGACGTGATCCTGACCGACAACCTGTTCGGCGACGTGCTGTCGGACGCCGCCGCGGGAATGGCCGGCAGCCTCGGCATGCTGCCCAGCGGCAGCCTTTCCGTCCCGAAACCGGATGGAAGGCGGCGGGCGCTGTATGAGCCGGTGCATGGCTCGGCACCGGATATCGCGGGCAAGGGGGTGGCCAACCCGCTCGCCGCCATCCTGTCCGTGGCGCTGCTGCTGCGCTGGTCGGCGGGCGTCGAGGCGGCGGCGCGGGAGGTGGAGGCGGCGGTGACCGCGGCGCTGGATGCCGGCGCACGGTCTGCCGATATCGCATTGGCGGGCGAACCGGCGCTCGGCACGGAAGCGATGGGCGACGCGGTGCTGGCCAGGCTTTAGCAGGTTTGCAAAAGCCCTCCCCCCCCTGCGGGTGGAGAGGGCTTCCAGCGCCTACCCCGGCTTGGCGAGGCCCGTCGCCTCGTCATGTCCACCCTGGCCGGTCAGTGCCGCCCAGGCCCGGAAACGCGGGCTGGCGGGCAGGGTGCCGTCGGCGATCAGGCCGCGCCAGTGGCCACAGGCCTCGACGAAGCGCGGCACGCTGCCGGGGAACATCGCCAGGCTGATCGCCTCCGCCATCGCCTCCTCCTCCACCCCATCGGCATAGGCGGCCTGGAGGTGCCAGCCGAAGGGGCGCCAGCGGGCGCGGCAGACCTGCACTGCGAGCCCCGCCAGGTGCACCAGCCGGATCGGCGCGGCGGGGGCCACGATGCGCAGCGTCGCCACATAGCTTGCCTGCGGGTCGAAGGGGGCCAGCTGGCGGCCCCAGTCGCGCGCGGCGAAGTCGAAGGCTTCCGCGCCGATGGCCAGGGCCGCCGCCGCGAAGGTGGCCCCGATCATCTCGTCGGTGCCGCCGGCGGCGCGGAACTTGGCGATGTGGTGCGTCGCCAGCGCCTCATCCGTCGCGGCCAGCACCGCCATCCAGACGAATTCGCGGTCGTGATGGCTCAGCACCCGGTCATCGAGCGCGAGGGCCGTATAGGCCGCGTCGTAGCCGGCCAGCAATTTGGGAAAAGCCAGCGCCATCAGCCCGTGATGCGGCAGCAGGTAGCCGCGCTTGGCCTTCACCTCGGCCAGGCGGGCTTCCAGCTCCGCCGTCGTCTCGCCGCTCATTCGACGCGGATATTCGCGCTGCGGGCGATGTCGGCCCAGCGGGTGACTTCGCTCGACACCATCTCGCTGTACTCGGCCGGGCTCATCCGGTTGGGCGGCGCGCCGAGCTGGGCCAGGCGCTCGATCATCGCCGGCGTATTGAGGCCGGCGACCACGGCACGGTTGATTTCGGCGGCCTGCTCCGCCGGCATCCCGGCGGGGCCGGACAGGCCGAACCAGTTGGTGGCGACCAGCGTCGGGAAGCCCGCCTCCACCACCGTCGGCACGTTCGGCCACCGGGTCGCACGCTCCGGCAGCGTGATGGCCAGCAGGCGCAGCCGGTCGTTGTTGCCGATATCCGGCACCGCCGCGATCAGCCCCTCCACCTGGCCGCCGATGACATCCGTGGTGGCCGGCGCGCTGCCGCGATAGGGCACATGGGTGATGTCCACCCCGGCGGCGCGCTTCAGCAGTTCCAGCTTCACATGGGAGGAGGTGCCGATGCCGGTGGAGCCGAAGCGCACCGCGCCGGCCTGCGCCTTCGCCCGCGCGACGAGGTCCGCCATGGTGCGGATCGGCCCGTCGGCCGCCACGGCGATGGCCGACGGAACGGCCGCGACCAGCGCGATGTGGCGGAAATCCGTGACCGGGTTGTAGGGCACGCTGCGGTTCACCGCCGGGCCGATCGCCTGGCTGGCGATGTTGGACAGCAGGATAGTGCCCTCCGCCGGGCCGCGCGCCACGGAATCCGACCCGATGGCACCGCCCGCGCCGGCCCGGTTCTCCACCACCACGGGGCTGCCCAGCCCCGCCTCGATCTCGCGCGCCGCCAGCCGGCCCAGCAGGTCGGCGGTGCCGCCAGCGGGGAAGGGCACCACCAGCCGCAGCGGGCGGCGGGCGGATTGGGCACAGGCGGGGGCGGCCAGGGCCAGGGCGGCGGCAAGGGCTGGGGCGGCAAGCAGGGTGCGGCGATGCATGGCGGGGATCTCCAACTTGTATCCCACACCTTAACGCACGCGGTCCGTTCGGCCAGAGGGGGCGGTGTGCTGGCATGAAACACCTGCCGGAGGCGCCCATTCAGAAAGATAACTCTCCTTTTCGCTTGCCTCGTGAAAAAATTCGCGTCTAGATTTGCCTCAGAAGAGGACAATCCGCACGCCCATGACCTTCATCCGCACCCGCCCCGCACGTGAGACCATGCTTGCCGGCGTCGCCGCCGCGGCCCGCATGCCCCTGGTGGACCGGCCGCAGGCGGTGGGCGCCGCGCTCCAGGCCTTCGCGGCGGACCCAGCGTTGCTGGAGGGCCTCGCCTGTCCCTGCTGCCCGGACCGTTATGTGCGCCACCTGCTGCACAGCGACCCGGAGGGTGGCTATGCGGTGGTCGCGCTGGTCTGGCGCCCCGGGCAGATGTCCCCCGTGCATGGCCACAAGGCCTGGTGCGCCTTCGCCGTGCACCAGGGCACGCTGACGGAAACCTGGTACAGCCCGGCCGAGGCGGCGGAGGATGGCCCGCAACCCCACGCCACGCATCTGCTGCGCCCGGGCGAGGGCAGCCATGGCGCGGCGGACCCGCTGCTGATCCACCGCCTGGCCAACCTCTCCTGCCGCACCGCCATTTCCATCCACTGCTACGGCATCGGCTATGACCGCTTCGGGCAGGATCTGAACGAGATCCACGCCGCCTGACGCCAGGCGCCCCCCTGGGAAGTCGCGCCGCGGCGGCGTAGGGTCGCGCGGTGAATCCTGTCCCCTCGCGCGCGTGAGCCTTCCGGGCCGCAACATCGTCATCGGCCTGCTGTTCGGCCTCGCCGCGGCGCTCATCTGGGGCGGACAGGCGGTGGTCGCGCGCAGCGGTACCGTGGCGGGCTATTCGCCGCTGGACCTGGCCGTGCTGCGCTACAGCGCCGCCGCGCTGGTGCTGCTGCCCTTCGCCTGGCGGGCACGTCGCGTGCTGGCCGAAATCGGTCTGCCGAAGCTGCTGGGCCTGGTCGCCACCGGCGGCGCGGCCAATGCGCTGCTATTCGGCTGGGGGCTGGTGCATGCGCCGGCCAGCCATGGTGGCACCATCGCGCCGATCACCTCCGCCGTCATGGGCGCCGTCATCGCGATTCCGCTGCTGGGCGAATGGCCGACGCGCGGACGGGCGATCGCGCTCGGCTTCATCGTCTCCGGCATCCTGATGATCGGCTGGGACGGCATCGGTGGCAGCCATCCGGGGGCCTGGCGCGGCGACCTCATCCTGATGTGCGCCGGCTCGGTCTGGGGCGCCTTCACGGTGCTGCTGCGGCGCTGGCGGATTCCGGCGCTGGCCGGCAATGCCGCCATGTGCGTGCTGTCGGCCCTGGTGCTGCTGCCGCCCTGGCTGCTGCTGGGCGGCGGCGTGGTGCCGGAGATGCCCTGGCAGACCAACCTGCTGCAGGGCTTCGCGCAGGGCGTGCTCTCCTCCGCCATCGCGACCACGCTGTATGCCCGCGCCGGGGAGATGATGGGCGCGACGCGCACCGCCTGCCTGACCACCATGGTGCCGGTGGCCGCGGTGCTGCTGTCCGTGCTGATCCTGAACGAGCCACTGGGCTTGGCCAAGCTGGCCGGGGTGATGGTGGCCGTGGGGGCAATGCTGGTCGCGGTGCTGGTCACCGGACGGCGGAGCTGAAGCAGGGCATCTTCACGCCCTGCGGCTTCGCAAGGCGATCGAAAATGCATGCACATGGATGGATGGAGCCGTTTCGCCGTCTTCGCTTGCGGTGAAGCGGCTCTAGCTCGCGCCATCCTCCCGCGCCCAGCGTGGCATGCCGCAGCCGCCGAGGGCGGCCATGCGATCCTTGGCCAGCAGCTTCTCCCGGCTCAGCCGGCGGATCAGCGCCGTATCGGGCGCGGATCGCGCCTGTTCCACCGCGATCAGCCGCTCCAGGTCGGAAAGCCTCTCGACCAGACGCAGCTTCAGCGCACCACCCGACGCGCTGCTTACACCCTCCATGACGCCCTCGACCTCCGCTTTCCGTCGCTGCGCGGGGGCGCGGCGGTTGGGAGGCCCGACATCGCGGTGACCGGGGGGACACCGCCAGAGGGACCCGGGCCTCTTACTGGAGCGTGGTCCCGGTTCTTGACGATTTCAAGACAAAAGCCGGTCGCGAAGCCGTCATCAGCGCCGAGCCAGCGCCGCCGCCACCAGCGATTTCAGTGCCAGATCCGGAACCGCATCGAAGCGCGGCGCGGCGGCGCCCAGGAAATGCGCCGCGTTCATCCGCACCCAGCCATTGCTGGCCAGCAGGGCGGGCTGGCGCGGCAGCTGGTCGACATAGGCGTAGTCGCCGATACGTCCCGCCAGGGGCACCGCCTCATCCTGGTTCAGCCGCGGCGCCATGCTGGCCAGCGCTGCGAGGTCGGCGTTGCCGCGAAACACCGGTCCGTCGAAGCGCAGGAAGGCGTCGAAATCCAGCCGCCGCACGGGCCCGCCCGGCAGGCCGGTGCCGAAGCCGGTATGGCCGAGCAGCCCGGCCCGGCTGCCGGTGGCGCGCGCCAGCGCGGCGCAGGCGGCGCGCGCGGCCTGCGGCAGGGGCAGGGGGGCGGGCAGGTGGAACAGCACCTCCGCATCCTCCGGCGCCAGATGGTCGGACGTGACCTGCCGCACCAGGGCGGCATGGGCGGCATCCTCCGCCTGGCCCGGCTCCACCGCCACTTCCCGCACCTTGATCTGCGGCGTGGGACCGCCGAGGCCCAGCCCGACCACGGTCAGCGCGCGGTTCCAGGATCCGCAATGCAGGTAGCGCGTGGCGCCTTCCGCATGGGCGAAGCGCAGATGCTCATGCCCGCCCACCAGCAGCGTGCCGCCGGGCAGCAGCGGCAGGATGGCACGATCCGCGGCGACGCCGGCATGGCTCAGCAGCACCCGCGCCTCGGCCTCCGCGAACAGGCCGTGCAGGCGTTCGCGCGCCCAGGCCACCGGCTCCGGCATGTCGATCAGCGCGCGGGCGGGGGCGCGGTAGGTGGCGGCCGCGTCGGTGGCCAGGCCGACGACACGCAACCGCCGCTTGTCCGGCAGGCGAAAGCCGGCGGAGACTTCCGCGAAGGGCAGGCCGGTGCGCCAGTCGCGCAGGTTGGAGACGACGCGCAGATCCAGCGCACGGGCGCGCGCCACCACCTCCGCCAAATCGTCGATCAGCGCCGTCTCGTGGTTGCCGATGTTCAGCACCACCGGCGCGCGACGGCGCAGCGCGGCGAGGAAGGCCCAATCCGCCGCCCCGTCGCTGCGAAGCGCGACCGCATTGCCCCGCTCGAACACATCGCCATTCAGCAGGATGAAGGCCGGCACGCCGCGATTCGCCGCCAGCACGGCATCCATGGCGCCGAGCATGGCGGCGGCACGTTCCATGGCGGAGTGCAGGTCGCTGAGGACCAGCAGCAGCGCGTCCGCGCCGGTCAGTGCCGTGTCGGCGCGGGCCGCAGGCGGCGCGACGAGGCCCGCCGGCAGGGCGAGCACGGCGCGGCGCGGCACGCGCGGCCCCTGCATCAGCCGGCCACCGCGTCCAGCGTGGTCTGCTCCACCTTCATGTCCACGCCGCGCACGCCGGAGATGGTCTCCGCCAGCACCTTCAGCCCGCGCAGCACCGCGTCGTTGCGGCAATAGCCGTGGAAGGACACCACGCCATCCTTCACATCGAAGAAGATGGCGAAGGCGTCGATCCAGGGCTGCTCCTTCATCGCCTTCGCCAGCGCGCGGCGGATGCGTTCATCCGGCGCATCCGCCACCAGCTCCTCCTTCGGCTGCAGCAGCGCGCGGATCAGGTCGGCGCGGGAGACGATGCCGACGAGGCGCCCGTCGCGCAGCACGGGGATGCGGCGGATGGCGCGTTCCTCCATCGCCTTGGCCAGCGTTTCCACCGGCGTATCCTCCGTTGCCGTCACGGCGCCGCGGGTCATCGCATCGCCGGCGGTCTGGCCATGGGCGCGGGCGAAGCGGTCGGCCTGCGCGCTGGCCGATTGGAACAGGCCGGCGATCCAGGATTGCGGCGCATCGGCCGGCGCGGCCAGGCGGCGCAGCAGGTCGCCTTCCGTCAGCATGCCGAGCAGCCTGCCCTCCGCATCCACCACCGGTGCGCCGGAGAAGCCGCGTTCCGCCATGGCCCGCGCCGCCACCGCGATCGGCGTGCCGGGCTGGAAGGTGACGGGCTCAGGGGTCATCAGGTCGCGTGCGCGCATGGTGTTCTCCTTGCTTGGCCATTCCGGGGCTTGGCCCTTCCGGGCTGGCGGAGAGGTGGCGCAGGCGGGGGCGAAAGTGAAGAGGTTTTCACCTTGCCCGTGTGGCAGCCCAGCTCGTGGTGACATGTGCGCAGGGTTGCGCCGCGCCTTCCGCGCGCAGCATGACCTCCCCATAGGACAGGGTCCGCCCGCGCTTGATGACGCGCGCCTCCGCCAGCACGGCGGTGGCCGGTGGCGGGCGCAGGAAGGTGATGGCGAGGCTCGCCGTCAGGCTCTCATCCCGCCCTTCCGTCAGCGACAGCAGCGCCACCCACATCGCCACATCCGCCAGCCCCATCAGCGCGGGGCCGGAGACGGTGCCACCCGGCCGCAGCAGATCATCCTTCGCCGGCAGCCGCAGCGTGGCGAGGCCCTCGCCATAGGACAGCACCTCGATCCCCCAGGCCCCGGCGAGCGGCACGCCTTCGCGCACCCGGACCTGCATCGCTTCGATATTCATCGGCCGGCGACCACGCGGCCGAGGCAGGGGTTCCGGCCGATCCAGTAGCAGAGCTCCGCGGGGCGGGAGATGCCGTAGAGCGCCAGGTCGCAGCGCAGCCCGGGCGCGAGTGCGCCACGGTCGGCAAGCCCCAGGGCGGCGGCGGCATGGGTGGTGACGCCGGCCAGCGCCTCCGCCACCGTCAGGCGGAACAGGGTGCAGCCCATGTTCAGCATCAGCAGCAGCGATGGCGCGGGGCAGGAGCCGGGGTTGAGATCGGTTGCCAGCGCCATCCGCAGCCCGGCCGCACGCATCGCGGCGACGTCGGGGAAGTGGGTTTCGCGGATGAAGTAGAAGGCGCCAGGCAGCAGCACGCCGACGGTGCCGGCGCGCGCCATGGCGGCGATGCCCTCGGGGCTGGCATATTCGATGTGGTCGGCGGAGAGCGCGCCGTAGCGCGCGGCGAGCGCGGCGCCGCCATCGTCGCGCAGCTGGTCGGCATGCAGTTTGGTTCGCAGCCCGGCTCGCTGCGCGGCGTCGAAGACCCAGGCGGTCTGCTCGGCGGTGAAGCCGATGGCGCTGTCGGTGAAGGCGTCCACCGCATCGGCCAGGTTTTCGGCCGCGATGGCGGGCACGATGTCCTCGGCGACATGGCGTGCGTAGTCGGCGGTGCGGCCGGCATAGTCCGGCGGCGTCGCATGGGCGGCGAGCAGGCTGGTCTGCAACGACACATCGCGCAGCCCGGGCAGGCGGCGGGCGGCGCGCAGCATGCGGGCTTCCGTCGCGAGGTCCAGGCCGTAGCCGGACTTCACCTCGATGGTGGTGACGCCCTCGGCCAGAAGCTGGTCGAGGCGGGGCAGGGCGGCGTTCACCAGCGCGTCCTCGGAGGCGTCGCGCGTGGCGCGGACGGTGGAGAGGATTCCGCCGCCGGCCTTGGCGATGGCCTCGTAGCTCGCGCCCTCCAGCCGCATCTCGAATTCGCGGGCGCGGTCGCCGGCGAAGACCAGGTGGGTGTGGCAATCGATCAGCCCGGGCAGGATCCAGGCGCCGTCGCAGGCCCGCGTCTCAGCCGCCTGGCCGGGTAGGTCGGCGCGCCGGCCGACCCAGGCGATGCGCCCGTCCTTGGCCGCGATGGCGCCATCCTCGATCGCCCCGAGCGGATCGCCATCGCGCGGCACCATGGTGCAGAGATTCGCATCCAGCCAGACGCGGTCGAAGATCATGCGGGCAGCTCCACCAGACGGGCGAAGGCGCCACCCTGCACCAGCAGCCGAACCGCTTCCATATCGGGGGCCATGAAGCGGTCCGCATCCCAGGGCGCTGCCACGCCGCGCACCAGGGCCTGTGCGGCTTGCAGAGGTGCGGAGGTCGTCAGCGGCCGATGGAACTCCAGCCCCTGCGCGGCACACAGCAACTCGATGGACAGGATGGAGGAGAGGTTCTCCGCCATCTCCATAAGGCGCAGCGCCGCGCCGGTGGCCATGCTGACATGGTCTTCCTGGTTCGCGCTGGTCGGCAGGCTGTCCACGCTGCGCGGCGTGGCGAGCGCGCGGTTTTCCGCCGCCAACGCGGCGGCGGTGACCTGGGCGATCATGAAGCCGGAATGCAGCCCACCCTCCGCCACCAGGAAGGCCGGCAGGCCGGACAGCACCGGGTCCACCAGCAGGGCGATGCGGCGCTCGCTGATGGCGCCGAGCTCGGCCAAGGCGAGGGCGATGGTATCGGCGGCGAAGGCCACCGGCTCCGCATGGAAATTGCCGCCGGAGAGGATGTCGCCATCCGCCATCACCAGCGGGTTGTCGGTCACGGCATTCGCCTCCCGCTGCAGCACCGTGGCGGCATGGTCGAGCAGGTCGAGGCAGGCGCCGGCCACCTGCGGCTGGCAGCGCAGCGAATAGGGGTCCTGCACGCGGGTATCACCCTCCCGGTGGCTGTCGCGGATGGCGCTGCCCGCCATCAGCCCGCGCAGCGCGGCGGCGCAGCGGATCTGCCCGGGCTGTCCGCGCAGCGCATGGATGCGCGCATCGAAGGGCGTGTCGGAGCCGCGCGCCGCATCGACGCTGAGCGCGCCGGCCACCAGCGATGTGTGCAGCAGACTTTGGGCCGCGAAGAGGCCACTCAGCGCGATGGCGGTGGAGACCTGCGTGCCGTTCAGCAGCGCCAGCCCCTCCTTCGGCCCGAGGGTGAGCGGCGCGATGCCTGCCTCCGCACCCGGCCGGCGCGCGCCATTCACGAAGACTTCGCCCTCGCCAACCAGCACCAGCGCAAGATGCGCCAGCGGCGCCAGGTCGCCGGAAGCGCCGACCGAGCCTTTCGCGGGAATCACCGGCAGCGCATCCGCCGCCAGCAATTGCAGCAGCGCCTCCACCACCGCCACCCGCACGCCGGATGCGCCGCGCGACAGCGACAGCGCCTTCAGCGCCAGCACCAGCCGCACCACCGGCGCGGGCAGCGGTGCGCCGGTACCGGCGGCGTGGCTGCGCAGCAGGTTGAGCTGGAGCTGCGCCAGTTTCTCGGGCGCGATGCGGGTGGAGGCCAATTTGCCGAAGCCGGTGTTGACGCCATAGATCGGGCCATCCTCGGCCAGCCTTGCGGCCAGCACCGCGGCGCCCTGTTCGGTGGCGGCACGCCAGCCTTCCGGCATGGCCAGGGGCGCGCCCGCCATCACGGCGCGCAGGGCGGGCAGGGCGATCATCGCAGGATGCCCGGCAGGTCGAGGCCCTTTTCGCGCGCGCAATCCAGCGCGATGTCGTAGCCCGCATCGGCATGGCGCATCACGCCCGTCGCCGGGTCGTTCCACAGCACGCGGGCCAGGCGCCGCGCGGCGGCTTCCGTGCCATCGGCCACGATCACCATGCCGGCATGTTGCGAAAACCCCATGCCGACGCCGCCGCCATGATGCAGCGAAACCCAGGTGGCGCCGGAGGCCGTGTTCAGCAGCGCATTCAGCAGGGGCCAGTCGGAGACGGCATCCGATCCATCGCGCATCGCCTCCGTCTCCCGGTTCGGCGAGGCCACGCTGCCGGAATCGAGGTGGTCGCGGCCGATGACGATGGGGCCGATCTCGCCGCGCGCCACCATCTCATTGAAGGCGAGGCCGAGCCGGTCCCGCTGCCCGAGCCCCACCCAGCAGATGCGCGCTGGCAGGCCCTGGAAGGCGATGCTCTGCTGCGCCATGTCGAGCCAGTTGTGCAGATGCCGATCCTCCGGGATCAGCTCCTTCACCTTCGCGTCGGTGCGCCGGATGTCCTCCGGATCGCCCGACAGCGCCGCCCAGCGGAACGGCCCGACGCCGCGGCAGAAGAGCGGCCGGATATAGGCCGGCACGAAGCCGGGGAAGTCGAAGGCATTGGCCAGGCCTTCCTCCTTCGCCATCTGCCGGATGTTGTTGCCGTAATCCATCACCACGGCGCCGCGCGCCTTGAAGTCGAGCATCGCCTGGACATGGGCCACCATGGAATGCTTCGCCGCGGCCGCGACGGCGGCGGGATCGCTTTCCCGCATCGCGGCCCATTGGCCCAGCGACCAGCCGGCGGGCAGGTAGCCATTGGCCGGATCATGCGCGCTGGTCTGGTCCGTGACGATATCCGGCACCACGCCGCGCCGCACCAATTCGGGAAACACCTCCGCCGCATTGCCGAGCAGGCCGACGCTGATGGCGCGCTTCTCCGCGCAGGCCTCGCGGATCATCGCGAGCGCCTGGTCAAGGTCGTCGGCCTTGTGGTCGAGGTACTTCGTCTCCAGCCGCTTCTCGATGGAGGAAGGCTGGCACTCCACCGCCAGCACGCAGGCGCCGGCAAAGACGCCCGCCAGCGGCTGCGCCCCGCCCATACCGCCGAGGCCACCGGTCAGGATCCAGCGCCCCGCGAGATCCCCGCCGAAATGCTGGCGGCCGGCCTCGGCAAAGGTCTCGTAGGTGCCCTGCACGATCCCCTGGCTGCCGATATAGATCCAGGACCCGGCGGTCATCTGGCCGTACATCATCAGCCCCTTGCGATCGAGCTCGGAGAAATGCTCCCAGCTCGCCCAGCGCGGCACCAGATTGGAATTGGCGATCAGCACGCGCGGCGCGTCGGCATGGGTGCGGAAGACGCCGACAGGTTTGCCGGACTGGACCAGCAATGTCTGGTCCTCCTCCAGCCGCTTCAGCGTGGCGACGATGCGCTCATAGCTGTCCCAATCCCGCGCGGCGCGGCCGATGCCGCCATAGACGACGAGCTCACCCGGCTTCTCCGCCACCTCGTCATCGAGGTTGTTCATCAGCATCCGCATCGCCGCTTCCGTGGTCCAGTGGCGGCAGCTGAGCTCCAGCCCGCGCGGGCTGCGGATGTGGGGGGCGTTGCGGTGGCGCGGATCGGTCATGCGGGGCTCTCCGGTGCTGTCGCCAGCATTGCGGCTGCGCTGGATTATGTCTAGACATAATCGTATGACCCGCCACGCCGCCATCCGCGCCCAGATCGAGGCGCGCATCCTGTCCGGTGCCCTTCGCCCCGGCGACCGCCTGCCATCGGAGGCGGAGCTGGTGGCGGAACATGGCGTGGCGCGGATGACGGCGAGCCGCGCGCTGGCGGATCTTGTCGCCGCCGGCCTGGTGGTGCGCCGCCGCAAGGCCGGCAGCTTCGTGGCGGAGCCGCGGGCGGAGGAAACGCTGCTCGGCATCCCCGATCTGCGCGCCACCATCGGCCCCGGCCACCGCCATGCCGTGCTGTCCCGCACGATGCGCGCCGCGACGGCGGAGGACCGCGCCCGTCTCGGCACGCTGCCGCGCGGTGCGAAAGTGCTGGCGCTGGCGGTGCGGCACGAGGCGGGCGGCCTGGCCGCGGCGCTGGAGGATCGCCTCATCAGCCTGCACTCCGTGCCGGAAGCGCGGGCCGAATCCTTCGCCACCACGCCGCCCGGGTCCTGGCTGCTGGACCGCGTGCCCTGGACGGAGGCCGAGCACCGCATCCAGGCGCTGGCCGCCGATGCCGGAACCGCCTCCCTGCTCGGCATCGCGGAGGGCGCGCCTTGCCTGGTGCTGGACCGCCGCAGCTGGCGCGGCGAGGAATCAGTGACCGCCGTGCGCCTGACCTATCCCGGCGATCGCCACGCCTTCACCGGACGGTCCCGACCATTGCGCGAGAACTCGCAACAGGGCATGCGGGAGGCATGATGCGATCCTTCCTCGCCACCGCCGCGCTGCTGCCGCAAGGCTGGGCGCGGGACGTGCTGATCGAGGCCGATGCCGCCGGCTTCATCACCGCCGTCACACCGGATGCCACGCCGCACGGCAGCACCCGCCGCCTGTCCGGCGCCGTGCTGCCGGGCGTGCCGAACCTGCACTCCCACGCCTTCCAGCGCGCCATGGCCGGCGGCGCGGAACGCCGCAGCCCGCAAGGCCAGGACAGCTTCTGGACCTGGCGGGAGACGATGTACCGCTTCGTCGGCCGCTTCGCGCCGGAGGATGCGGAAGCCGTCGCCGCGCAGCTGCATGTCGAGCTACTGGAGCACGGTTTCACGGGCCTCTGCGAGTTCCACTACCTGCACCACCAGCCGGATGGCACCCCCTATGCCGACCGGGCCGAGATGGCGCGGCGCAACATTGCGGCGGCGCGGCGCAGCGGCATCGGGCTGACCATGCTGCCCAGCCTGTACCGCCATGGCGGCATCTTCGGCCTGGCACCGCATGCGGGCCAGCGGCGCTTCCTGAACGATCTGGACGGCTTCCTCGCCATCGTGGAGGCCACCCGCGCCGCGATCGGCGACGACCCGCAGATGGCGCTCGGCCTCGCCCCGCATTCGCTGCGCGCGGTGACGCCCGAGATGCTGCGCGCGATCCAGGATTTCGCTGGCCCGATTCATATCCATGCCGCGGAGCAGCCGAAGGAAGTGGCCGAATGCCTGGCCGCCACCGGCGCACGCCCGGTGCGCTGGCTGCTGGACCATGCGCCGCTGGATGCGCGCTGGGTGCTGATCCATGCGACGCATATGGACACCTCCGAGATCGAGGGCCTGGCCCGCTCCGGCGCCGTCGCCGGGCTCTGCCCGAGCACGGAGGCCTCGCTCGGCGACGGCACCTTCGCGCTGCCGGGCTACCTGGCCGCCGGCGGGCGCTTCGGCATCGGCACGGACAGCCATGTCGGCACTGCGCCGCGCGAGGAGCTGCGCCAGCTGGAGACCAGCCAGCGCCTGCGGGACAACGCCAGGTCCGTCGCCACGGCGGACCAGAACCCGCACCCCGGTCGCACGCTGCTCGACGCCGTGCTCGCCGGTGGCGCCCAGGCCTGCGGGCGGCCGATCGGCGCCATCGCGCCGGGGATGCGCGCGGATCTCGTGGAGCTCGACACGCAGCACCCGACCCTGCTGGGGCGGGAGGGTGATGCGCTGCTCGATGCCTGGGTGTTCAGCGGCCAGTCCAATCCGGTGAAGACGGTGGCGGTGGGTGGCCGCGTGGTGGTGGAGGCCGGACGCCACCTCCAGGCCATGGCGATCCGGGACGAATTCGGCGCGGCGATGCGGAGATTGATGGCATGAGCGGGCAATTGGCGGGGCAGGTCGCCATCATCACCGGCGGCAGCCGCGGCATCGGCCGCGCCATCGCGCTGCTCTTCGCGCGGGAGGGTGCGGACATCGCCTTCTGCCACCTGGATGACGCGGAAGGCGCCGCCCCCGTCGTCGCGCAGATCGAGGCACTGGGCCGCCGCGCCCTCGCGGCCTCCGTCGATGTGGCGGATCTTCCCGCCCTGCGCGGCTTCATCGCGGATGCGGAGGCGCAGCTCGGACCCTGCGACATCCTGGTGAACAATGCCGGGCTGAACCTGCGCGGCGCGATCACCGAGGTGACGGAGGAGATGTTCGACCGGGTGATGAATGTCCACGTCAAGGCCAGCTTCTTCGCGGCGCAGGCCGTGTGGGACGGCATGGCGGCGCGCGGCCGCGGGCGCATCATCACCACGGCCAGCCAGCTCGGGCTGAAGGGCGCGCCGAATATCGTGCCCTATTGCATGGCCAAGGCCGCGCTGATCGGCTTCACCCGCGCGCTGGGGCATGAGGGGGCGCCGAAGGGCATCCTGGTGAACGCCATCGCGCCCGGGCCGGTCGCGACCGACCTGACCGCGCAGCTCGGTGCCGACTGGGCCGCGCGCATCGGCGAGAAACTGCCGATCGGCCGCGTCGGCCAGCCGGAGGAGATTGCCGCGGCGGCGCTGCTGCTGGCCTCATCCCCCGGCGGCGATTTTTTCGTCGGCGCGACGCTGTCGCCCAATGGCGGGGACATCATGCACTGACATGGCACGCCTCATCACCCTGAGCGCGGCGCAGGCCGCGACCGCCGTCGAATGGGCCGCCGCCGAGGGCTGGAACCCCGGCCTCGCGGACCTGCCCTGCTTCCTGACGCAGGACCCCGGCCTGTTCCTGGCCATGGAGGAGGATGGTGCGCTGCTCAGCCTGATCTCCGCCACGCGCTACGGCGCCGATTTCGGCTTCATCGGCTTCTACATCGCACGGCCGGACCTGCGCGGGCAGGGGCATGGCATGGCGGTGTGGCGCGCCGCCATGGCGCAGCTGGAAGGCCGGCTGGTCGGGCTGGATGGGGTGGTGGCGCAGCAGGACAACTACCGCAAATCCGGCTTCGTACTGGCCTGGAACACCATCCGCTTCGGCGGCGTGCCGATCCGCCCGCCCGTGCCGGCGCAGGGCATCCGGCCGGCCGCGGAGGTGCCCTTCGCCGCCCTGGCCGCGCTGGACCGCAGCGTCTTCCCGGCAGAGCGGGAGGCCTATCTCCGTGCCTGGATCGCCCAGCCCGGCCACATCGCCCTGGCCCATGTCACGGATGGCAGCGTCACCGGCTTCGGCGTGATCCGCCCGGCGCGGGAGGGGCACAAGATCGGCCCGCTCGTCGCCGAGACGCCGGAGGTCGCAGAGGCCCTGGCCGCCGCGCTGCTGGCGCGGGTGCCGGAAGGCCCGGTGTTCCTGGATGTGCCGGAGCCGCACCGGGCCGCCGTGGCCTTGGCGGAAAACCTCGGCCTGACGCCGGGCTTCGAGGCGGCGCGCATGTACACCGGCCCCGCCCCGCAGATCCGGGCTGAGCGGCTGTTCGGCGGGATGAGCCTGGAGCTGGGCTGACGCCTCAGGCGGCGCGCGGCGTGCCGCCGGCGCGCGCGGCCTCCAGCATCAGCATCTCGCCCAGGTTCTCATGCGTCAGCACGCCGATCAGGCGGCCCATCGCATCCACCACGCCGATCGGGCCGGCGGCGTCCTGCATCACCCGCAGCGCATCCTCCAGCGGCGCGCGGTGCGGCACCACCGGCACCTCCCGCCGCATCGCCTCCAGCACCGGCGCATCCGGGCCGTCCTTTTGCAAGGCGCGCACCAGGTCGCTGCGGGTCAGGATGCCGCGCAGGCGGCCGCCGCCATCCACCACGGGGAAATCGGTCTGCGCCGTGCGGATCAACAGCTCCGCCGCATCGGCGATGCGCGCCGTCACCGGCAGGCTCTCGAAGCGGCTGATCATCGCATCCTCCGCCATCATGCCGCGCGACAGCTCACGCAGTTGCACCGCCTGCGCCTCCGCCTGCGCGCCGAGCCAGACGAACAGCGCCACGAACACCATCAGCGGCGCGCCGTTCAGCAGCCCGATCAGCCCCAGCACGAAGGCCAGCGCCTGGCCGATCTGGGAGGCGATCTCCGTCGCGCGCCGGCTGCCGAGCCGCATGGCCAGCAGCGCCCGCAGCACGCGGCCGCCATCCATCGGGAAGGCCGGCAGCAGGTTGAACACCACCAGCGTGACATTCACCCAGAACAGCCGCGCCAGCATGCCATGCGCCGGGTTCTCCAGCCCGGCCATCGCCTCCACCGGCGGCAGTCCGCCGAGGGCCAGGAACAGCAGCAGGGCGATCACCACATTCACCGCCGGCCCGGCCAGTGCCACCACCAGCTCCTCGGAGGGCTTTTCCGGGATGCGTTCCAGCCGGGCGACGCCGCCGATCGGCAGCAGCGTGATATCGGGCGTTCGCACGCCATAGCGGCGGGCCGCGATGACATGGCCGAATTCATGCAGCAGCACGCAGCCGAACAGCAGGCTGATGAAGGCCACCCCCTCCACCGCCGCCGCCATGCCGCCCTGCAACCCATGCGCCACGCCGATCCAGGCGAGCAGCAGCAGGAAGGTCAGGTGCAGCCGTATCTCGGTACCGGCGATGCGGCCGAGCGGGATGGACCAGGACAAGGGCTTTACTCCTGCGGCGTGGGGCGCAGCCGGCTGACCTCGAAACCCTGCATCGCGGCGGTGATGACCGCCTCAGCATAGTCACCCGGCGCCAGCTCCGGCCGGCGGGCCAGGACCCAGAGATAGTCCCGCCCGGGCGCCCCCACCACCGCCCAGCGATAGGAAGGATCGAGCCCCAGCACCCAGTAGTCGCCATAGAAGGGCCAGAAGAAGGTCACGCGCAGCTTCGCATTGCCGCTCTCCGGCACGACATGGGCGGTGCCCTCCGCCACGCGCGGCGCGCCATCCGCGCCGCGGCAGCGATTGACCACGCCGATCGTGCCATCCGGCCGCGGCGTGTAGGTGGCGGTGGTGTGGGTGCAGATGCGCCCGCCGCCATCCTGGAAGCTGTTGGGAAAGCGCGCGATCTCGAACCAGGTGCCGGCATAGCGCGCCAGGTCCACCTGGGGCACGGTCGCCACCGGGGCCCGCGCCGGGGTGGTGGCGCAGGCATTGACCAGCAACAGGACCGGGGCCAGCAGCGCCAGCAGCAGAAGGCGCCTCATGCCACCCACTCCGAACCCGGCACAACGCCCGGCGGCAGCGCCGCCACATGGTCGAAGATGGCGCCCGCGGTGGTGATCCAGACGGCATCCCGATGCTGGGCGATCTCGGCCAGCGCCCGGCGCAGATGCCGCATGCGGTGCGGCTGGCCGATGATATAGGGATGCAGGGCGATGCCCATGACCTGCGCCATGCCGTCCCGCACCTGGTGCAGTCTTTCGTGGAAATCATCCAGGATCAGGTCCGCGAAATCCGCCGCGCCATCCTTGCGGCCGGCGATGGCGGGGATGTCGTTCACCTCCTGCGGGTAGGGCATGGCGAGCAGGCGGCCGGCGCGGGTGCTCATCCAGATCGGCGCGTCATCGGCGCACCAGTTCATGGAATAGGTGTAGCCGGCCTCCACCAGCAGGTCCGGCGTTGCGCGGCTTTCGGCGATCCAGGGGCTGAGCCAGCCGCGAGGCGGGGTGCCCTCATGCCGGGTGATGGCAGCGGTCGACTCGGCGATCAGCTTCGCCTCATCGGCCTCAGGCAGGATCGACTGGCGTTCGGAATTGGTGCGGCCATGGCCCGCCAACTCGTCGCCGCGGGCGCGGTGCGCGGCCAGCAGTTCCGGCGCGTAGTCGTACATGGCGCTGTTCAGCAGCACGGTGGCGGGCAGGCGCAGCTCATCCAGCGCCTGCAGCAGGCGCCAAGCACCGACGCGGTTGCCGTAGTCGCGCCAGGCGAAGTTCAGCACATCCGGCTGCGGGCCGCCCGCCGCGAGCTCCGCGCCCAGCCCCTCGCCGAAGGCGAAATGCTCCAGGTTGACGCCCAGGTACACCGCCAGTGCGGCTCCCCCGGGCCAGGCATAGGGTGTGCGCCCAGGCCAGCCGGAATATTCGTAGCGTCCATGGGTGGGCAGCATGGCACCTCTCCGGCAGTCGATGCCGGCAGGTTGGGGATTTCGCACCACAGGGCAAGCCCGAAGCGCCAAGGAAGCGGCCAGGGGGTGATGACCGAGCGCATCGCCTGTCCTATCCTCCGCCCCGACATGCCAAAGGCGAGACGAGGGGGTGATGCGGCGTCCGCGCTGCTGCAGCGCGAGGCGCGGGCGGCACGCGGGCGGTTGCGCGTGCCGGTGGGTCTTGGCCTGTCGCAGGTGGCGGTGGGCATCGCCCAGGCCTGGCTGATTGCCGGGCTGATCGCCACCCTGCTCGGCTTCGGCGCCGCCGGCTGGCCGGCGCTGGGCGCCGTGGCGGCGCTGGCACTGCTTTCGGCCGGGCTGGGCGTGGCGCAGGAACGCGCGCTGCTGGCGGCCGGCGAGGCCGCCAAGGCCCGGCTGCGCGGCGCCGCCTTCGAGCGCCTGCTGGCCCAGGGCGCGGAGGATACCCGCGGCGTCGGCGACCGTGCCGCGCTGGTCGTGGACCGGATCGAGGCGCTGGAAGGTTTCCTCACGCGCTGGCTGCCGGCGGCCGCCCTTGCCATTGCCGGACCGCTGCTGGTGACGGGCGCCGCCTTCACGGTGGATGCGACCAGCGGCGCCATATTGCTGGTCGCCGCGCTGCTGGTGCCGGTTGCCATGGCCGTCACCGGCATCGGCGCGGCGCAGGCCAGCAAGCGGCAATTCGCGGCGCTGGACCTGCTCTCCGGCCGCTTCCTCGACCGCATGCGCGGCCTGCCCACCCTGGTGCTGTTCCGGCGGCAGGAGGCGGAGGCGCAGGCCCTGGGCCGGGCGGCGGAGGATCTGCGCCAGCGCACCATGCGCGTGCTGCGCGTCGCCTTCCTGTCCTCGGCATCCATGGAGGCGCTGGCCGCCGGAGCCATCGCCTGCCTCGCCATCCGCCACGGCGCAATTCTCGGCCAGAACCACCCGGACCCGGCGGGGGCGATCTTCTGCCTGCTGCTGGTACCCGCCTTGTTCACCCCGCTGCGCGCCTTCTCCCAGGCCTATCACGAACGCATGGGCGCGCGCGGCGCCGCCGCCGAACTGGCCCCGCTGCTGGAGGCGGAGGCACCGGGCGGCCTGAAGCTGGAGGAGATGCCGGCAAGGCTGGTGGTGAGCTTCCAGGATGTACGGCTGAGCTACGACCCGACCCGCCCGCCGGCGCTGGATGGGCTGACCTTCCGCGCCCTGCCGGGCGAGACGCTGGTGCTGGCCGGTCCCTCCGGCGCCGGCAAATCCTCCATCCTGCGGCTGCTGATGGGTTTTCGCAGGCCTGATGCCGGTCGGATTTCGTTGAACGGGCAGGACGCCACCAAGCTGGCGCCGTCCGAACTGCGCCGCCTTTCCTCCTATGTCGGCCAGCGGGCGCATCTGTTCCGCGGCAGCATACGGGAGAACATCGCGCTCGCCCGCCCCGGCGCCACGCCAGCCGAGGTGGAGGCCGCCGCCACCGCCGCGCGCGTGACGGATTTCGCCAAGGCGCTGCCGCAGGGGCTGGAGACGCTGGTGGGGGAGGGCGGCTACGGCCTGTCCGGCGGCCAGGCGCAACGGGTTGCCATCGCCCGCGCCTTCCTGCGCGACACGCCCCTGGTGCTGCTGGATGAGCCGACCGCGCATCTGGACCCGGGCACGGAGGCGGAGGTGCTGGACAGCCTGCGCCGCCTCTGCACCGGGCGCACGGCGATCATCGCCAGCCATTCCCGCGCGGCGCAGCGCAGCCTTGGCAGGGTGCTGGAAATCGAGGGCGGGCGCGTGCCGGGCTCGCGGATGGCGGGCGAATGAGCCCGAATCGGCCGGGCATGGCCTCCGATCTGCTGCGCGTGCTGCGCCTGTGGCATGGTCGCGCTGGCTGGCTGCTAGCAGGGCTCGCCATGGCCTGCGCCGCGGTGCTGGCGGGGCTTGCGCTGCTGGGCCTCGCCGGGCGCGGCGTGGCGGAGGGGGTGACGCAGGCCTCGATCTTCGCCGGCGGCGCCGCGGCGCTGATCTGGCTGCGGCCGGTCATCATCCTGCGGCCGGTCTTCCGTTACCTGGAGCGGCTGGTGACGCATGCCGCCACCTTCCGCGCCCTGGCCGATACTCGCATCTGGTTCTTCCGCCGGCTGGCGGAACGCCTGCCCGCTGGCCTCGGCTTCCGCCGCGCGGGGGATCTGCTGGGGCGGCTGGTCTCCGACATCGATGCGCTGGACCGGGTCTATCTCGGCGCCGTGGTGCCGGGCGTCGCGGGCGTGGCGGCGGTGCTGGCGATCGCGCTGGTGCTGGGGGCCATCGACCCGGCTTTGGCCGCGCTGGTGGCGCTGCCGCTGGCGCTCGCTTTGCTGCTGCCGCCGCTGCTGGCCCCGGGTGCCGCCGCCGCCGGTCAGCGCGTGGCGGAAAGCCAGGGCGCACTGCGCGCCGCGGTGGTCGATCCGCTGACCGGCATCGAGGATACCCTGGCCGCCGGCGCCGAGCCCCGCGCCGCCGCGCGCGTCGCCGCCGAGGGCGCGGGGCTCGCCGCCGCGCAGCGTGCCCTGGCGCAGCGCGGCGCCTGGGGCGGTGCGGCCGGCGCGCTGCTGAGCCAGGCGGCGCTGCTCGGGGCGCTGGGCTATGGGCTGGCGATGGGTGAGGCGGGGGTGGCCGCCGCCGTGCTCGGCCTGTTCCTGGCGATCGCGGCCGGGGAGGCGCTGGGGCTGATGCCGCGTGCCGGCGCCGCGCTCGCCGCTGCCGGTGCCAGCGCCCGCCGCCTGTTCGAGGCCGCCGACCAGGCGCCGCCGGTGGCCGAGCCCACCGCGCCGGCTGCCACGCCCAAGGGCCACGCCATCCGCATCCGCGACCTGCACTTCGCCTGGGCATCGGACCGGCGGGCAGTGTTCGATGGGCTGGACCTGGATGTGCCGGAAGGCGCGCGCATCGCGCTGCTCGGCCCCTCCGGCATCGGCAAATCCACCCTGGCCTCCCTGCTGCTGAAGCTGGCGGCGCCGCAATCGGGCAGCATCACCCTGGGCGGCGTGGATATCGCCACCCTGCCGGCGGATGCGGTGCGGTCGCGCATTGCCTGCCTGACCCAGGATGCCCGCCTGTTCGACGACAGCATCGAGGCCAATCTCCGCATCGGCCAGCCGGAGGCGGAGGAGGTCGCGCTATGGCAGGCGCTGGACCGGGCCGGGATCGGCGATGTGGTGCGCAGCCTGCCCGAGGGTCTCGCCACCCGCTGCGGCGAGGCCGGTGCCCGCTTCTCCGGCGGCCAGGCGCGCCGCCTGGTGCTGGCCCGCGCCCTGCTGTCCGAGGCGCCGGTGCTGATCCTGGACGAGCCCGCCGCCGGGCTGGACCCGGATACGGAACGCGCCTTCCTGGAAACCCTGGGCGAGGCGACGGCCGGGCGCAGCGTCATCCTGATCGTGCATCGTCTGATCGGTGTGGAGCGACCGACGCGCATCCTGCGCCTGGCCGCCGGGCGCGCCGTGCCGGCGATGGGCTGATCATCCGCCATGCGCCGCGCGGCTATCCGCCGGTGCCTGGTCCCGTTCCCGCATCCCGTAGTCGCGGCTGACCTCCGCCACCCGCAGCCGATAATTCGCGAAGACGCCGTCGCGCCCAAGTGCCTGGGTCGTGCGATGCGCGCTGCGGCTGCGCCAGGCAGCCACCGAGGCCTCGTCACGCCAGAAGGACAGCGACAGCAGCTTGCCCGGCTCGGCCAGGGATTCGAAGCGTTCGATGGACAGGAAGCCGTCCATTTGCAGCAGCTCCGCCCGCAGTGCCGCGGCCAAGTCCAGATAGTGCTGCCTTTCGCCCTCCGCCGGCCAGACCTCGAAGATCACCGCAATCATGCTGTACCCCATCCTGTCATCGCGAATCCTGCCCGTTGCCGCGTCGCGATGCTTCGGGGAGGATCGAAGCGAGGAGGCGCCGATGACCGCAGCGACACCCTTCGATCCGCTTGGCCTGCCCGAGAGCAACGCCACCGGCTATCCCGAACCCTACGCCGCCACGGCCCGGCTGCGCTGGAATCGCAGGCTCGGCGATGCGGCCGGGCTGACGCAGTTCGGCGTGAACCTGACCCGCATCGCCCCGGGCGGCCAATCCTCCCAGCGCCACTGGCATCTGAAGGAGGATGAGTTCGTCTATGTGCTGGAAGGTGAGCCGGTGCTGCACACCGATGCCGGGGAACAGCTGCTGCGCCCCGGCCAATGCGTCGGCTTCCCGGCTGGCCACCCGGATGGCCACTGCCTGATCAACCGTGGCGACCGCGACGTGCTGCTGCTGGTGGTCGGCAGCCGGATGCCGGGGGAGGTCTCCACCTACCCCGACATCGACATGCAGGTCGGCCCTGGCGCCGATGGCGTGCGTCGCTTCACGCGGAAGGACGGCACGCCTTACTGAAGATCAGAAGAAGGCTTCCTTCACGCCGCCCAGCCAGAAGCCGAGCGTCGCCTTGGTCTCGCTGGTCGGCACCGGCTTCTCGAAGACGATCTCGGTGCCGCCGACCAGGGCGCCGGTGCTGTCGGTGATCGGGTCGCTCACCTGCTCGATCAGCGCCTCCGCCTCCGCCACCGGGAGCACACCGAAATGGCCCAGCACGCGGGCCAGCACGCCGTATTTGGCGCGGGAGGAGCCATCGGCGATCTTGATGCAGATGCCCAGGCCCTTCTCCGGCACGATCGCCAGCACGAAACCCTCCGCGCCGCCCTTCACCACCACGCGCCCGCCCGTCGCCCGCACGATGCGGGAGGTGGCGATGTCGAGGCCGGAGACGTGGTCGGGGTAGGCGGCCATGGCGCCCAGCACCCGCTTCGCCGCCGCGCGCCGCGCCGTATTGCCGGAATAGCCGAGGCCGAGGCGGGCCGCCGCCGTCGCCAGGTTGCGCATCGGCACGGCGAGCGCCGGCAGCCCGCAGCCATCGCGCCCGGCGGGCAGCTTCGTGGCGTCGCGGCCCATGTAGTCGGACAGGATGTCGAGATACAGCTGCTGCGCCGGATGCGCGGCGTCGCCGTAGTTCAGCCCGGCGCCGAGATGCTTCGCCACAGTCAGGAAGCCGCAATGCTTGCCGGAGCAATTGTGGTAGATGCGGCGCGGGCCGCCCTGGGCGAAGGCATTGGCCTGGTCCGCCTCCCGCCGCGGCAGCGCCGGGCCGCAGACCAGCGCATCCTCGCCGAGGCCCAGCCGGCCGAGCCAGTCGCCGACCAGGCCGATCTGGAAGGGCTGCGCGTCGTGCGATGCGCAGGCCATGGCGATGTGTTCGTCGCTGAGGCCGAAGGCATCCGCCGCGCCGCATTCGACCAGCGCCATCGCCTGGAACGGCTTGAGGGAGGAGCGCGGGAAGGTCATCAGGCCCGCATCGCCCCAGCTTCCCAGCAGACGACCCTCGAAATTCGCCACCACCACGGTGCCGCGGTGCACGCTCTCCACCAGCGGGCCGCGCCAGATGCGCGCGAGCTCGACGAAATCGGTGCCGTCCGTCATGTGCTTTTCCTCCTGGACCCTTTTGCTATCTGAGGGCGAAACGGCCGGCACGCAAGCATAACCGCGCCCAGCCGCGGCGCGCGCGACGCTGCATGCCGGTGCCCGCGATTTCGCTGCCGCCACCGCATGCGTGATCCGCCGCAGCGACGCGCCGGCCGAGCGCAAGGTGCCCCGCATCGCGCGCTCCCCCCGGCACCCGGCGATCGCGCCGGCTGCAGCATTGCCGCGCGGGGTGGCGCCGGCCCCGGCTTGACGGGCGGCGCATGCTGCGGTGCATCATGCGGTGCGGCCAAACAAGATGGCGGCCTGACAAGCGGCGACCTGAAGAGCGGAGACCTTCCCCACGTCCGGATCCACGCCGCCTTCCGATGCGCGCCGCCCCGGCGCCGGCACCGTGCCGCTGCTCGCCATCGTGGCCTTCTCCAATGCGCTCGGCGCGGTGATCTTCTTTCCGCTCGGACCTTTCCTGGCCCGCGACCTCGGCATTCCGGTCGAGGATGCAGCCTATACCACCACCTTCTACACGGTCGCGGCCGGGGTGGGCGGGCTGCTCGGCGCGCTGCTGCTGGGCGGCGTCAGCCGGCGCGCCGCGGTGATCGGGTCGCTGTGCGGGCTCGGCGTGTTTTCGCTGGCCACCTTCCTGGCGCCCACCTACCCGCTGCTGCTTGCGGCGCGCGCCTGTGCCGGGGCCTGTGCCGGGCCGCTGATGGCCGCCGTGGTGACCAGCATCGCCGAATCGGTGCCGGAGGAACGGCGCAACCGCGCAGTCAGCAGCGTGACCGGTGCCTACGGACTGGCGCTGGTGGCCGGCCTGCCGCTGGCGCTGGTGCTGGGCGCCACGGCGGGTGGCTGGCGCACGCCGATCCTGGCGATTTCCGTGCTGTACCTGCTGCTGCTCTGGCCGGTCTGGCGCCTGCTCGGGCCGCGCCCGGGGCTGCCGCCACCGCCGCCGCGGGCGCGGGTCACCCTGGCCGGCCTGCTGCGCATGCTGTTCCGCGCCGAGAGCCTGACCGGGCTGGCGCTGATCGGCGCGGCGTCCTTCGCCACGCTGCTGGTCTCGCCGCATATCGCCGCCTATGCGCTGGGCAATGCCGGCATCAGCGAGGCCGGGCTGCGGGTGATCTACATGATCGGCGGCGCGCTGGCCGTGCTGACCACGCGGGCGACCGGCACGCTGATGGACCGCGTCGGCGTGCTGCCCGCCTCGCTCACCGTCGGCTGCGTGCTGACCACCGTGCTGCTCGCCGCCTTCGGCCTGTCCGGCCCGGCCTGGCTGGTGACCGGGCTGCTGGGCACCGTGCTGGCGGTGCAGCTTGCACGCAGCACGGTGGCGCAGGGCAGCGCGACGCGGGTGGCGCCGCCGGCGGAGCGGATGACCTACCAATGCCTGGTCGCCGCCACCACCAGCCTCGGCCAGGGGCTGGGTGCCGCGGCATCGACCCTGGTGGTGCGGGAACGGCCGGATGGCGGGCTGGACCATATGGGCTGGCTGGTCGCCGCCAGCATTGCCCTGGCCTGGCTGGCGCCGCTGCTGGTGGTGCTGTTGCACCGCCAGCTTGCGCGGCGCCAGGCGGAAGGCGGTTGATCAGCCGGTGGTGATGTTGGCGGCGCGCACCACCGGCCCCCAGCGATCGAACTCCGCGCGCACGAAGGCATCGGTCGCGGCCGGGTCCATCCAGATCGGCTCGCTGGCCAGTGCGGTCAGGCGGCTTTTCACCGCATCCGATTCGAGCGCCTTGCGCATTTCCTCCGCGAGCCGCGCCACCACCGGCTCCGGCGTGCCACGCGGCGCGAACAGGCCGGTCCAGCTCCGCACCGCGTAGCCCGGCACGCCCTGTTCGGCGATGGTCGGCAGGTCCGGGCGGATGCGGACGCGTTCGGCGGTGCCGACGCCGATGATCTTCAGCCCGCCCGATTGCGCCGGGCCGATCACCGTCGGCAGATTCATGAAGGCCATCGGGATGGTGCCGGCCATCAGGTCCGTCGCCACCGGCCCGCCGCCGCGATAGGGCACGTGCACCAGCTCGGTGCCGGTCAGCATGCGGAACAGCTCGCCCGCCAGGTGGTTCGAAGACGCGGTGCCGGAGGAGCCGAAGGACATGCCGCCGCGCTCGGCGCGGATCTTCACCAGCAATTCCTGCACGGTGGAGACGCCGAGCGACGGGTTCACCGCCAGCACGTTCGGCACGTCCACCATCATGGCGACGCCGGTCAGCACCTCGCGCACGTCGTAGCCGAGGTTGGGCGAGACCAGCGAATGGAAGACATGGTTGGAGGCGGAGGAGACCAGCAGCGAATAGCCATCCGGCCGCGCGCGCACGACCTGACCCATGCCGATGGAGCCGCCGCCGCCGGCGCGGTTCTCCACCACCACGGACTGGCCCAGCCCCTCGCTGAGGATCGGCGCGACCAGCCGCGCCACCACGTCGTTGGAACCGCCGGGGGCCCAGGGGACCACCAGCGTGATGGGACGGCTGGGCCAGGCGGCCTGCGCGCGTGCCAGGCCTGGGACCAGGACGGGCGCGGCGAGCCCCGCGAGAAGATGGCGGCGTTGCATGGAAGATCCTCCGGTTCGTTCTTCTGTTGCCAGAATGACGGGGCCGGGGGAGGGACGCCAGGGGGGAGACGCCCCCTGGCGTGAGCTTCAGCCGACGACGAGGAAGTCGGTCGACGTCATCGCCAACCCGGTCGCCAGGACGGCGAAGGCGACGGACTCGCCCGCGCCGCTGCCGTCCGCATCGAAGGCCAGGAAACCGGTCGCCGCATCATAGAGAATGCGGTCCTCCGCATCGCCCGCCGTCGCACCCAGGAAGAAGGCGTCGTCATCCAGAACACCGGTCGGCAGCGAACCGAATTGGCCGCTGGACAGGTGGAAAAGGTCCGACCCCGAGGTGAAGTCCGTGATGGTGTCGACGTTGTCGGCACCGAGCTCCGTGTAGAAGTGGAAGACGTCGGCATCCGTGCCGCCGGTCAACTGGTCTGATCCCGCGCCGCCCACCAGGGTATCTGCGCCCGCGCCGCCCAGCAGCGTGTCGTCTCCGTCCAGGCCGATCAGGTGGTTGTCCGCACCCTGCCCCATGATCCGGTTGTCCTCGCCGTTGCCAATGCCCCTGGCGGCGGTACCCAGTAGGTTGAGGTGCTCCACATTGGCCACGAGCGTGAAGTTGACACTGGACATCACCAGATCCGCGGTGCCGCCGTCGGCCAGCTCGATCACCTCATCACCTTGGTAATCCACCACGTAGCGGTCATTGCCGGTGCCGCCTTCCATGCGGTCGGGCCCGGGGCCGCTGCCGCCGTTCAGCGTGTCGTCGCCCGCGCCGCCCAGCAGCGTGTCGCGGCCGGCGCCGCCACTGATCAGGTCGTTGCCGCCGCCGCCGTCGAGCACATTGATCTGTGCATTGCCGACCAGGCGGTCCGCATGGGCGCTGCCCAGCACATTCTCGAAACCGCTGAACACATCGCCGGTCGCGTCGCCGCCCGAGGCGACTCCCGTCGCGAGGTTGATCGTGACGCCGGCGCTGCTGCCGGTGTAGCTCAGCGTGTCGCGCCCGGCGCCGCCGAGGAAGACATCAAGGCCGGCGCCGCCCTGCACAAACACGCCGTTGGCAGCCGAGAGCGACGATGCATCCACGGTGTTGCCCATGGCGCTGCTGAAGACGGTGATCTGCGCGTCCGGCAGGCGGACGAAGTTCGCGTCGGTCAGCGTCATGCTGTTCGGCCCCGCCTGGGACAGGCGGAAGAACTCGAAGCCGCTGACGCCGGTGATGCCGACGAGGCCGGCGGTGGTGACATTGATGGTGTTGCCGCTGCCATCGCCGGTCTCCAGGCCGCCGCGGATCGAATCCGTGCCGAGCGCCTCGGCGGAGACCGCGACGATGTTACCACCGCCGCCGGCGCTCAGATTGTTGGCCGTGCCCTCGCCGAGCACGATCCGGTTGGCGCCGGTGCCGACCGTGATGGTGTTGCCGTCGCCGTCGCCGACCAGGATCCGGCTGTCGCCGTCACCGCTGGTGATGGCGTTGACGCCGTTGCCCGCGACGATGCGGTTGATGCCGTCGCCGGCCGTCAGCGTGTTCATGCCGTTGCCGGCCTGGATGATGGCCGGGCCATCGGCGACGGAGACGGTGTTGTTGCCGTCCTTCAGGATGATGCGGCTGGCGCTGAGGCCGGAGACGGTGATGGTGTTGTTGCCGCCGCCGGCCGAGATGCGGTCGTCGCCGCCGGCCAGGGTCAGGGTGTTGTTGCCGTTGCCCAGCGTCAGGGCATCCTCGCCGCCACCGAAGGTCAGCGTATTGTCGCCGTTCTGGCCGGTGACCACGTGGTCATCGTCGCCGAAGGTGATGGTGTTGCTGGTATTGCCGAGGTTCACGAAGACGGTTGCCATGATTTCTTCTTTCTCGCCGTGGGCAGGTCTTGCGAACTTCGTCCGGACCCTTGCCACGCGGGGCAAGTGACGTCGTCGCATGACGCCCGTGAACGCGCGGCGGGGTGGCCGCGCGATACCGGGCGACGTGCTGTCGCATGAACCAGACTGGGAATGGGGGGAGCTGGGGGCCTGCCGTCCGGCTGGAGGGCAGGGACAGGAAACGCGCCTTACGTTGCGTCAGCCTGTTCGTATTTAAGTAAATACCGGCCTGCGGCGAAGAAAGCCAAACTATTCGGTCTGTTGGAGAAAGTATTTTTGCTGGATGCCGCGATAGTGAGATGGGGTGCCGGGGAACCCGAGGGGCGCTGGTGTGCGCCCCTCGCGCCGCGGCCCCGTGACCGTTGAGAATGCCGGCGGCTGAGGATCCGCAGGAGATTTTTCGTCCCTGGAAGGCGCCGAATGCCGCCGATGCTGATTGCGTCGGCAAGTTCGGCAAAGCTCCAGGGGCGGAAAAGACCCGCGGAGCCGACCCGCAGGCGTTTTCAAACGGTCACTCAGCCCAGTGCCGCCGCCACCTTGGCGCAGAACGGCCCCACCGCATCGGGGTGCACCCAGCGCAGCACCGCCACGACCTCGCCCTGCGGCCAGATCCAGGTGACGTTGCCGCCGGCGCCCATGGCGAAGACGGAATCGCGTGGCGCCTCCGGCCAGCGCCCGGCGCCGTTCAGCCACCACAGGAAGCCATAGGCCGGGTTCAGCGCGCAGGGGACCAGCGACTGCGCGATCCAGGATTCCGGCACCACCTGCCTTCCGCCCCAGGCGCCCTTCTGCAGCACGAGCTGGCCGATGCGGGCCTGGTCCTCGGCATGGATGCGCATGCCCGCACCCCAATGCGTGCCGCCGGGGACGGAGGGCAGGCGCTGGCCCTCGATCTCGACCCAGGCATTGTCATAGGGGTACCAGGTCCAGTCCCGGCTGCCGCCGATCGGGTCCAGGATGCGCTCGGCGAAGACCTCCGGCAGCGGGCGGCGGAACAAATGCAGCAGGCACAGCGACAGGCGGTTCACGCGGACGTCGTTGTACTCCCAATGGGTGCCGGCGGGTTGCAGCGGGCGGTCCATGCGCTTCTGCGCGCCACCCTCCCGCGCCAGTTCGCGGCCGCGATCGATGCGGTCGGATTTGCCGAACAGCTCGCCTTCCCACTCGCTGGTATTGGTCAGCAGGTGCCGCCAGGTGATCGACGCGTTCTGCGGCGACTCGAAGCCGCCATCCTTCACCAGCTCGCGCACCGGCGCGTCGATATCAGGCAGCAGGCCATCCGCCTGGGCGATGCCGGCGAGCAGGGAGAGGTAGGATTTGGCGGCGCTGAAGGTCATGTCCGCCTGGCGCGTATCGCCCCAGGACGCCAGGCGCTGGCCGCGCTGGATCACCAGCCCGTTCGGCGCGCCGCGCGGGAAGACCGGGCCGAGCACGGTGTTGTAGGGCGGCGGCTCGAAATGCCCGGATTCCAGATGCGCCAGAAGGTCGCGGGGAAAGGGGGATTCCTGGGCGGCGGCGAAGGCGGTGGCCTCGGCGAGGCGCGGATCTTGGTCGGTCATGCCGCGCAGCCTGCCCAAGCCGGGCGTCCAGCGGAACCCCCTGCACCCGCGCGGCGAAGCGCCCATATAGCGTGGCAACCAAGGAGAGACCCCATGACCACCGAAACCGCGACCCGTGAAACCGCGACATTGGGCGGCGGCTGCTTCTGGTGCATCGACGGCGCGCTGCGCCATGTGAACGGCGTGACCCGCGTGGAAAGCGGCTATGCCGGCGGCCACGTGCCCAACCCGACCTATGAGCAGGTCTGCGGCAAGCAGACCGGCCATGCGGAGGTGGTGCGCGTGGAATTCGACCCCGCCGTGCTGTCCTATGCCGACCTGCTGCGGATGTTCTTCACCCTGCACGACCCGACCACCAAGGACCGCCAGGGCAATGATGTGGGCCCGCAATACCGCAGCATCATCCTGCACCACTCGCCGGAGCAGGAGCAGACGGCGAAGGCGGTGATGGCGGAGATCGAGGCCGCCGGCATCTGGGGCGCCCCCCTGGTGACGGAACTGGAGCCCGCCGCCGACTACTGGCCCGGCGAGGCCGAGCATCAGGACTACTTCGCCCGCAACCCCTGGTCCGGCTATTGCCGGGTGGTGGTCGCCCCCAAGGTCGCCAAGTTCCGCAAGAGCTTCGCCGACCGCCTGAAATCCGCCGCGGCTTGAGGAGAAACACATGAGCCTGTTCAGCAAGGACAAGCCGGCCGAGACCTTCCCGGTACAGAAGTCGGACGCCGAATGGCGCGCCGAGCTCTCGCCCGAGGCCTTCAAGGTGCTGCGCCAGCACGGCACCGAACGCCCCGGCACCAGCAAGCTGCTGACCGAGAAGCGCCCCGGCACCTTCGCCTGCGCCGCCTGTGGGCACGAGCTATTCGACAATGCGACCAAGTTCGAGAGCGGCACCGGCTGGCCGAGCTTCTTCAAGCCGCTGCCCGGCGGCATCGCCACCACCACCGACCGAAGCTTCTTCATGACGCGGACGGAGGTGCATTGCGCCAATTGCGGCGGCCATCTGGGCCATGTCTTCCCGGATGGCCCGGCACCGACCGGGGAGCGCTACTGCATGAATGGTGTGGCCATGGTGTTCCAGCCCGCCGAATAAGCCGTGATCAGCCGCTCCGCCGCTGGACAAGCGGCGGGGCGGCGCGGATTCTAGGCGCCACCCCGCAGCCTGGAACCTTTGCCTTGCACTGGCGCCGTCTCGCCCTGCTTCTCGCGCTGACCCTGCCGGCCGGTGCGCGGGCCGATCTGGTCTATGTGCTCAATTCCGGCGAGGCCAGCATCTCGGTGCTCGATGCCGCGACGCGCACGGAACGCGCCCGCATCCCGGTGCTGCGGGAGCCGCACCACCTGGTGCTGACGCCGGACGGCACGCAGCTTCTGGTGGCGGATTCCGGTGGGAACGAGGTGTTCTACCTCGACCCCGCGACCGGCGAGGTGCTGCGCCGGGCGCCGATCTCCAACCCCTACCACCTGGAATTCAGCCCGGATGGCCGCTTCCTGGTGGTCGCCAGCCTGCGCCGCGGCCAGGTGGATGTGCTGGATGCGCGGACGCTCGACCTGCTGCATCGCTTCCGCCCCGGCGACAAGCCGAGCCATGTCGCCTTCAGCCCGGACAGCCGCATGGTCTATGTGACGATCCAGGGCGACGGCCTGGTCGCGGCCTTCGACCTGGAGCGGATGGAGCAGGCCTGGAGCCAGCCGGTGGGGCCGGAACCCGCGGGCATCATCTGGCATCGGGGCCAGCTTCTCGTCGGCATCATGGGCAGCACGCATTTCGTGGCGCTGGACCCGGCGAGCCAGGCGGTGGTGCCGGTCTTCACCCTGGGGCGGGGCGCCCACACCATCTACCCGGCGCCCGATGGCCGCGCGCTGTACGCCACCAGCCGGGTGGACAGCCGCGTCGCGGAGATCGACCCGGACACGCTGGCGGTGCGCCGCTGGTGGGCGATTCCAGGGGGGCCGGACTGCCTGGCCTTCGACCCGCAGGGCCGCGTCTGGATGACCCTGCGCTGGTCCCGCCGCATCGCCATCCTCGACCCGGTGGCGGATCGGTGGGAAACGGCGCGAGTCGGGCGGTCGCCGCACGGCATCTTCTTCAAGCCGCTCGGCCGGGGCGCGGATTTCGCCCTGGCGATGCCGGGCGCCACCTCCGGCACGCGTCCGCTGCCGGCGCCACTGCCGCAGCGGCCCGCCACTGCACCGCCGCCGCCGCCGGGCCTGGTGCCGGGCAGCATCCCGGTGGCGCCGCCGGTGCTGCCGGCCTCGCTGCGGGGGGCACCATGATGCGCCCGTCCCTTGGTCGCCGGGCGCTGCTCGGCGCCGGGCTGGCAGGCCTGGCGGCGCCCGCCTTGGCGCAGGTGGCGCCGCAGGGCTGCCGCGGCCCCGTCTACCTGACCATCGATACCGGCTGGAGCCGGGAGGCGGAGGCGATCGCCGCCATCCTGCGTCGCCACGCGGTCACCGCCACCTTGTTCATCGCCGACGAGCCCACCTTCCGTGGCGACTCGACGCTGTCCGATGCCTGGGCACCGTTCTGGCGCGCCCGCGTCGCGGAGGGCCACAGCTTCGCCAGCCACACCTGGCGGCACTGGTACTTTGCTGGTGACCCCGGCCCGGGGCGCACCACCTTCCGGTCACGGCGCGGGCAGGGGCAGGTGGTGCTGGACCAGACGGCGATGTGCGCCGAACTGGACCGCCCGATCGACGCGCTGCGCCGCTTCGCGCCGGAAGCCCGGGTCCTGCCGCTGTGGCGGGCGCCGGGCGGCATCGTCACCCGAAATGCCGTGGCACTCGCCGCCGGGTGCGGGCTGCGGCACCAGGGCTGGACCCGAAACGGCTTTCTCGGCGACGAGCTCGACAGCGCCGCGCATCCCAATGCCGCCCTGCTGCGCCGTAACCTCGCCAATATCCAGCCGGGCGAGGTGCTGGTCATGCATTGGGGCGTCCGCAGCCGGCGCGAGCCTTTCGCCGGCATCATGGAGGCGCTGGTCACGGGCCTGCTGGCCCGCGGCCTGTGCTTCGCGCCGTTGCCGCCCCAGGGCGTCGCCTGATCTACCTGTAGTTCGGCCGGTAGCCGGCGGGCGGGGCGCCCTGGTGCCAGTTGCCGTACTGGTCGTACCAGCCGCCATAGCGCGGGTCCGTCGGCTGCGCGACATAAGGGTCGGGCGGAATGCGGTCCGGCTCCGGCGCCGGGGTCAGCGCGCCGCCGACGGCGCCCAGGGCACCGCCGATCAACGCGCCGCGCCCGGCGCTGCCGGTGACGGAGCCGACCAACGCGCCCGCGCCGGCACCCAGCGCACCGCCGGCCAGGGCCCGCTGGTTGCGGTCGTTCGGGTCGCTGCACGCCGCGAGCAGCGCCAGCGGAGCGGCGAGCAGGGCAAGGCGGGGATTGGGCATCGGCGATCTCCTGTCAGTCCGGAAGTGGCGTACCACGTTGGTCACAACGCCGCCGTGCTACGCCGGTTCGCCTCGCTTCAACTGGCTGAGATCAGGCGGGACGGCCCTGCTTGCGCGCCGCGGCGTCATTCGCCGCACTCGGCGGTGCGCCATGCGTGCCCTGTTCCTGCTGCGCGCCGGAATCCGGCCGGGGTGCCGCCAGCGACGGCTCGCCACCCAGCGGCTCGCTCCGCATCGAGGAGAAGGTGCCCTTGCCGTCCAGCGAGGCGCCCTCGGTCCAGCGCCCGCTCGGCACCATGCCGGAGACGTCATGGCCGAAGAAGGCGTAGCTGAAACGCGCATGCTCCGCGCTGTCCGGATGCGAGTTCGGAATCGGAAGCTGCGCCTGATGGCCGCCCAGCTCCTCCACCACCGCCAGCCATTGCTGCTGGTGCATGGTGTCGCGTGCCACCAGGAAGCCCAGCATGTCCTTCATGCCCGGATCATCCGTCATCCCTTGCAGCCGTACCGCCAGCGCGCGGCCGCTGGATTCGGCCGTGGCATTGGCCAGCATGTCGGCGGCGATGTTGCCGCTGGCATAGACGTGGCTGGCGTTGAAGGGCACGCCATTCGCATCCTCGGCCGTCGCCGCAAGGCCGCTGGACAGGATGTGGCGCAGGTTCATGCCGTTCAGCACGGCACCGGCGATCGGGTTGGCGGCGGCGTCTTCCTGCAGGGAAAGCGGCGCCTTCTCCAGGTTCAGCGCGACGGCGGTGGCCAGCATCTCGATATGGCCGATCTCCTCCGTGCCGGTGTTCAGCAGCATGTCGCGGTACTTTGCCGGGCCACGGCAGCCCCAGGCCTGGAACATGTACTGCAGGCAGACGCGGATCTCGCCTTCGACCCCGCCGATGGCCTGTTGCAGCGCGCGGGCGAAGATCGGGTTCGGCTTCTCGACTCGCACCGGGTATTGAAGCTTTCCGTCCATGTAGAACATATTCGGCTCTCCTGGGTTGGAGGGACCCTCCGTTCGGCCCCGGCAGCCAACGGATGGGCAGTGGCCGGGTTTGGCCGCAGTGGCGGAACGAGGCAGCGAGGGACCGACAGATGCACAGGCGGATGATGCTGGGCGGCGGCACGGCCCTGCTGGGTGGTGCGGCGCTGGGCAGGGTGGCGGGCGCGCAGCAGGCGATGCCGCACCATGGCGTGCCGATCCCCGCAGACCGGATGGCGCCGCTGCGCGGGCAGGGGCCGGTGGTGCTGACGCCCGCCCAATACGCGCAGCGCTTCGTCGACAGCCCCGCGCCGGCCGGCCCGCCCGGCCGGTGGGTGAACCGCGCGCCGCTGCCGCTGCCGCGCACCGAGATGGCCTGGGCGGCCGAATGGGACGGCAAGCTGCATGTCGTCGGCGGCTATGCCGAGCAGCAGGTCAACAACACCTGGCACCATATCTATGACCCGGCCACGGATAGCTGGAAGGAAGCCGCCCGCCTGCCGCGCGGTGCCAACCATGTGGGCGTGGTGGCGCATGCCGGGCGCGTCTATGCCTTCGGTGGCTTCAGCAACCAGAACCGCGGCGCCGATACGCTGGCCTTCGCCTATGACGTGGCGGCCGATCGCTGGGACCGGCTGGCCCCCATGCCGAGGCCGCGCGGCGCCGGCGCGCTGGCGGTGATCGACGGCAAGATCCACCACATCGGCGGCGCTTCGGAGCCGGAGCGGGAACGTGCCTCGGTCGGCTGGCACGAGGTGTATGACCCGCAGGCGGACAAATGGGAGATGCGCAAGGCGCTGCCCGGCGCGCGGGACCATGCCGGCGTTCTGGCGCATGACGGCGCCATCCACATCATCGGCGGCCGCTTCAACACCTTCGAATATAACACCGGCCTGCACCACGTGTACCTGCCGGCGCAGGACACCTGGGTGGAGCGCGCGCCGCTGCCGACGCCGCGGTCCGGCCACGGCCTGGTGCTGTATCGCGGCCGCTTCTTCGCCATGGGTGGCGAATCCGGCTGGTTCGAGAACCGCGTGCTGACCGGCAAGGTGCATGGCCAGGTGGAAAGCTACGACCCGACCTCCGACACCTGGCAGCACCACGCGCCGATGCCGACGCCGCGCCACGGCATGGGCGCGGTGACCATCGGCGACTTCATCTATGTTGCGGGCGGCGGCCCGGTGGTCGGCGGCGGCATCAAGACGGCGGTGCATGAGGCCTTCACCCTCGGCTGATGCGGCGCCGCGGATTTCTCCTCCTGCCAACCCTGCTCGCGGGGGGCGCGCAGGCGGCAACGGTACAGGGCGATGCCGCCGCCGCGCTGATGGCGCGGCTGCGGCGCGGTGGCGTGGTGGTGGTGCTGCGGCATGCCATCACGGATCGCAGCCAGGCGGATCGCGGCTACCTGTCGGATCGCGCCGGCCAGCGCAACCTCTCCGCCGCCGGGCGGGCGCAGGCGCGCGCGCTCGGCCAGGCCTTCGCGCGGCTGCCGCTCGGCCAGGTGCTGACCAGCCCGGTGTTCCGGGCGCGCGACACGGCAGAACTGGCCTTCGGCGCGCGGGCGGTGGTGGAGCCGCGGCTGACGGCGGATGACTACACGCCGGATGCGGCACTTCTGGAAGCCAACATCGCCTGGCTGCGCGACCGCATCCGCAGCCCCTCCGCCCCCGATGCGGTGGATGTGCTGGTCGGGCATATCGTGCCGCTGGGCATGGCGCTGGGGCGCGGCTTGGGCCAGGCGGACTATCCGGAAGGCGCTTCCGCCATCTTCGCGCCGGGCGGCCGGCTGCTGGGCGTGCTCGCGGCAGGGACGCTGGGCGCGGCCTGATCAGCCTGCCGGCTTCGGCGGCTCCCGGATCGTGGCCTCGGAGGATTTCAGCACGCTGGGCACCAGCCTTTCGGAGAAGCCGGAGAGGAAGGTCCAGACCACCAGCAGCGCCAATTGGGCATTCGGTAGTACCAGGCGCAGCGGCGTGATGCCTTCCCGGCCCGGGCTGGGATGGCTGAACTGGTCGAAGCTCATCTCGGCGAATTTCGGAATCAGCGCGCCACCGATGACGCCCGACAGCAGGAAGAAATAGACGATCACGGCGCCGGTGGTGCCGACGGCCCCGCGCAGCAGGATCGAGGTGAGGTCCCGCGCATCGTTCAACTCGCCCAGGGTCATGGCGCCGCGCTTGGCCTGAAGCGTCAGCAGGCGGCTGAACATCGCGCCGAAGAAGCCGGTGGTCGCCGCGGTGTACAGCGGCAGCCAGGCCCAGCCCGAAAAGGACATCTCGCCCGGCGGCGCCGGCCGCGGCGTGAGGTAGATGACGACATAGGGCAGCAGGAACAGGATGCAGCCGACGATCCCGACGCCCGCCACCAGCCTCGATGCACGCTTCTGGATCGGCCGCGCGTGGAACTTGCGTTGCAACGTCCAGTGGATTTCTTCCAGCACCGCCAGCAGCAGGGCGCGCAGACGGACCGCGCCACCCGGCTTCAGCCCTGGCGGATGCTGCGCCGTATCGGCCACCAGCGGCAGCGTCGCCTCGAAATAGCTCTGCAGCCGCGGCGCGCTTTTCACCTTTTCCTCGACCGCCTCATCCAGCCGGCGCCGGATCTCGGCGACCAGCGTGTCCTCGGGCTCCAGCAGCGCCAGGCGCCGCTCGACCTGGTAGGCGCGGCTCCAGATCAGGTCTTCGGAGGTCGCCGTGCCGTTGGCGCTGTCGGCCTGGATGGCCTGGATGGCGGCCTTGATGTCGGCGATTTCCGCGGGCGTCGGGCCATCGGCCGCCAGGCGCGTGCCCAGGAAGTCGGCCCGCACCTCAAGCTGGGACAGGAAGTTGTGCAGCATCGTGAAGTGCTGAACGGCGGGCATGGCCGACCTCCCCCCAAGGCGCCGCGCTCCCGGCGGGCAGGATCAGGACATGCCGCGGACAGTTTCACAACGAAAATGCCGCGCGCTCAGCCCAGCATCGCCCGCATCAGGAACCCCGCCGCGGCGGTGATGCCCAGCGTCCGCAGCAGGCCGAGCTTCAGGCCGAACAGGCAGGCGGCCGCCAGCACGCTCAGCAGCAGCGCATCCGGCTGCAGGCTGGTCGCATCGGGCAGGTCCAGCCGGAGCGGGCCGAGGCTGGTGGCCTCGACCCGCGCGAAGATCACCCGCAGGCCGAACCACAGCGCCAGGTTCGCAATCACGCCGACCACCGCCGCGGTCACCCCGGCCAGCGCCGCCTTCAGTCGCGGCTCCGCATGCAGCCTCTCGACGAAGGGCGCGCCGAGGAAGATCCAGGCGAAGCAGGGTGCGAAGGTGACCCAGAGTGCGAGCAGGGAGGCCAGAACCCCGCCCCACAGCCCGTGTCCACCGTGGCCCGCCAGGAAGCCGACGAATTGCAGCACCAGGATCAGCGGGCCGGGCGTGGTCTCCGCCAGGCCGAGGCCGGCCAGCATATCCGCGGCCGTCAGCCAGCCGTAATTCTCCACCGCCTCCTGCGCGACATAGGCCAGCACGGCATAGGCGCCGCCGAAGGTGACCACCGCCATCTTCGAGAAAAACCAGGCGACGTCGCCCCAGGGCGCGCTTCCCATCAGCAGCGCCACCGGCCAGGCCCAGAGCGCCAGCGCCACCAGGCCCGCCGTGCGCGCCCGGCGGGCCATGCGGGGAATGCGGTCCGGGTCCTGCAGGATCAACGCATCCAGCAAGGCCGGCGGGCCGTCCCGGGCATCGCCGTGGCCGGTTCCGTTGAATGCATGCGGCAGCGCGTAGCCGATGGCCGCCGCCGCCAGCACCACGATGGGGAAGGGCAGGTCCAGCGCGAAAAGCGCGAGGAAGGCGGCCACCGCCAGCGCCCAGGGCAGGGGGCCGCGCAGCGCGCGCTTCGCCACGCGCAGCAGGGCTTCCACCACCACCACCAGCACGGCGCATTTCAGGCCGAAGAACAGCGCCGCCACCAGCGGCACGGCGCCGAGCGTGACATACAGCACCGACAGCGCCAGCATCACCGCCGCGCCCGGCAGGATGAACAGCAGCCCCGCCACCAGCCCGCCGCGCACGCCATGCATCAGCCAGCCGAGATAGGTGGCCAGTTGCTGCGCCTCCGGCCCCGGCAGCAGCATGCAGAAATTCAGCGCGTGCAGGAATCGCGCATCCGAGATCCAGCGGTGCTGCTCCACCACCTCCCGGTGCATCAGCGCGATCTGCGCGGCGGGGCCGCCGAAGGACAGCAGGCCGATACGCAGCCAGACGCGCATCGCCGCGCGAAGGGTGGGAAAATCCGCGCGCTGCGGCATGTCCATCAGGTGAGTCCCTGGGCCGGCCAATTGTGAGTCTCCCCTGTGGCATCGCGGCACCACAAATAGAAGGCGTCATAGAGCGACAATCCGGCATCGAGCTGCGCCAGGTCGTCGCCATGCAGCCGGGACAGGCCGAGCGACGCGGCCAGCAGCCCGGCTGCTTCCGGTGCCAGGTCGGGCCGCGCCGTATCGGCGCCGCGCACCAGCAGCGCCAGGCGCTGCAGGGCCGGGCTTGCCAAGCCGAATTCGGCCAGCATCGTGTCGAAGGTGCAGGTCTCGCCGCGATGGCTCCAGAACACGCCGTCGATGTCGAAGGGCGTCGCGCCGTAATGGGCGGCGACGGCAGCGACCTCCGACGCCGCGACGAACAGGAACACCGCCTCGCGGTCGATGAAGCGCCTGATCAGCCAGGGGCAGGCGATGCGGTCCACCTTCGGCCGCGCCCTGGTGACCCATAGCGTGCGGCCCGCCGCGTCGGGTGGCGGCAGCGGCGCGTCCCGGAACAGCGGAAGTCCGGCGGCGCGCCAAGCCTCGAAGCCGCCTTCCAGCACCCTGGCCTCCGCGCCCTCGTGCCGAAGCCAGGCGGCTGCGCCTTCGGAAAGCTTCAGCCCGCGCTGGCAGATGACGACCACCTCACGGCCCCGCTGTGCCGGCGCCCAGGCGGTGATCTGGCGATGGTCCTGGCGCCGCGCCGCGGGCAGGCTGCGTGGATCCGCGGCGGCATCCTCTGCCAGCCGCACATCGACCAGCAGCGGCGCATCAGCGAGGCCGATCCTGCGGGCGAGATCATCGGGTTTGATCGAAGGTAACTCAGGCATGGGCGTCCACTCCCTGGCGGGTGGTTGGACGCGATGCTTGGGCACATGCCTGGCCCGTGACTGAGGGTGGCCGGGCAGGTGACTGATGGGGCGATCGCGGTGGCCCCGGGCGGAGACTAGGATTGGCCGGTCGTGCCGGTCAACCGGCGCGCCGCGTTGCCTCAGCGCGGGCCGCGCGGCGAACTCGGCACGCCGCAGCCGCAATCTTCCTGCGGCGGTGGGCCGGCGGGCTGCCCCAGGGCCGGCAGAGCGGCCAGGAAGAAAAACAGGATGATCAGCTTCATGCCCGGCAGCTCCCTCACAGCAACAGCGAAAGGCCGGAGGCCAGCAGCAGCCCCAGCAACACCAGCCGGAAGCCCTGCGCCGGAATCCAGCGATAGGCGATGACGCCAAGCCAGCCGCCCAGCGCCAGGGCCGGCAGCGCCACCAGCAGCATGCGCGCACTTTCCTGCCCGAAGAAGCCGCCGGCCAGCAGGCCGACCGCGGCGGCCATCTGCATCGCCACGATGAAGGGCTGGTAGATTGCCCGCCCTTCATCCTTCCGCACCCCCTTCAGATCCCCCCACATCGCCAGCAGCGGGCCGGAGAAGCCGCCGAGTCCGCCCAGGATGCCGCTGGCGAAGCCCACCGTGGCATCCGCCGAGACCCCCGCCTGCATCGAACCGGCGGGTCGCGCGCGGGCGATGCCGATCAGCGCCCAGGACGAGTAGCCCACCAGCAGCAGCCCGACTCCGGCGGCGACCGCGCCCGGATCTACCCGCGCCAGCAGCAGCACCCCGACCGGCGTGCCGAGCAGCCCGCCGATGATGTAGGGCCGCAGCACCTGCCAGCGCACCGCCGGCCATATCGCGCCCAGCGTGGCGAGCTGGATCATCAGCGAGCCCACCACCAGCACGGGCGCCGTCTGCTGCGGCGGCAGCCAGTGGAACAGGATGCCGGCGGCCACCAGGTTGAAGGCGAAGCCGGCCATGCCGGAAGCGAAGGCCGCGACGAAGCAGCCGCCGAGCAGGATCAGGTATTCGAAGGGCATCGCGTTTCCAGGTCTCGGCGCAGATCCAGAACCAACCGCACTAACGTGCCGCGCGCCAGCCCCCCCGCTTTCTTGGAACCCGCCTTGTGCGGACCCGTCTCGCATGGTCCTTTCACGGCAATACGGGAGCTTGGAAACGATGGCGCAGCGCGGTGCGGATGTCCTGGTCAGTGGCCTCAAGGCCGCCGGGGTAACGCGGATCTTCACCCTGTCGGGCAACCACATCATGGAGGTGTTCGACGCCCTGGTCGGCTCGGGCATCGAGCTGGTGCATACGCGGCACGAGGCCGCCGCGGTGCATATGGCCGATGCCTATGCGCGGCTGACCGGGCAGGTCGGTGTCGCTATGGTCACCGGCGGGCAGGGCCATGCCAATGCCACCGCCGCGCTGTGCTCCGCCTTGGCCGGCGAGGTGCCGGTGCTGCTGCTGTCCGGCCATGCGCCGCTGGCCGATATCGGCAATGGCGCCTTCCAGGAACTGCCGCAGGCGGCGCTCGCCGCGCCGGTCAGCAAGGCGGCCTGGGCGGCGCAGACCGCCGCCGGGCTGGCGCAGGATGTGGCGCGCGCCTTCGGCATCGCGCTCGGCGGCCGGCCCGGCCCGGTGCATCTCAGCCTGCCGACCGATGTGCTGGAGGCGAAGGTGGAAGCCGCGCCGGTGCCGCAGAACGGCGCCTTCGCCCGCAGCGCCATGCCGCTGGGCGCGGAAAGCGCGCTGCTGGTGGCGCAGGCGGTGGCCGCCGCCGCGCGGCCGCTGCTGATCGCGCCGCCCGCGCTGTGCACCCCCGCCGGCCAGGTGGCGATGGCGGCGCTGGAGGCGTCCTCCGGTCTGCCCGTGGTCGCCATGCAATCGCCGCGCGGCCTGGCGGACCCCTCGCTCGGCGCCTTCCCGGAGGTGCTGGCGGAGGCCGACCTGGTGGTACTGATCGGCAAGCCGATGGATTTCACCCTGAAGTTCGGCCGCAGCCCGGCGACGGCCGCCGGCTGCCGCTGGATCGTGCTGGAGCCGGAGGGCGCGCTGGTGGCCCGCGCGCAGCGGCTGGTGGAGGACCGCCTGGTCTTCGCCGCGGTGGCCGATGCGGCGGCCAGCATCGCGGCGCTGGCCAGCGTGATGCGGCCCGTCGCGGCGCAATCCGGCTGGGCGGACCGGGTGCGGCAGGCGGTGGCCTGGCGCCCGGCGGAATGGGCGGCGCTGGCCGGCGCGCCGGCGGGGCCGATCCGGTCCGCCACGCTGGGCCATGCGGTGAATGCGGCCGTCGCCGCGCATGGCGCCACCTTCGTCTGCGATGGCGGCGAGATCGGGCAATGGGGCATGGCGATGGTGCGCGCCGGAACCCGCATCGTGAATGGCGTGGCGGGCGCCATCGGAGTCGGCATCCCCTTCGCCATCGGCGCCCGCGCCGCAAAGCCGCAGCCCACCCTGGCGCTGATGGGCGATGGCAGCTTCGGCTTCCACATGGCGGAACTGGACACCGCCGCCCGGCACGACCTGCCCTTCGTCGCCGTGGTGGGCAATGACAGCCGCTGGAACGCCGAGCACCAGATCCAGGTGCGCGACTATGGCGCCAACCGCGCGCATGGCTGCGAGCTGGCCCCCGGCACGCGCTACGACCTGATCGCCACGGCACTCGGCGGCCATGGCGAGACGGTGGAACAGGCGCAGGACCTGGCGCCCGCGCTGGATCGCGCCTTTGCCAGCGGCAAGCCGGCCGTGGTCAATGTGGTGCTGGACGGCCAGCCGGCGCCGACGCTGCGACGTTAGGAGGTTCCAGGAATGAGCGATCCGCATGCGGTGGAAAGCCTGGCGGCGCTGGAGGCGTTGTACGGCGCGGCGGTGCCCGGCTCGCTGTTGAAGGTGCGGCGCGACATCGATGCGCCGAGCCGCGACTTCATTGCCCGAAGCCCCTTCTGCATCCTGTCCACGCGCGGCGCCGATGGCGCCGTGCATGGCACGCCGCGCGGCGATGCGCCGGGCTTCGTCACCGTGCTGTCCGGCACCGAGCTCGCCCTGCCGGACCGGCGCGGCAACAACCGGATCGACGCGCTGCGCGACATCGTCGGCGATCCGCAGGTGGCGCTGCTGTTCCTGATCCCCGGCGTGGGGGAAACGCTGCGGGTGGCGGGCCGCGGCACCATCACCACGGACCCGGCGCTCTGTGCGCGCCTGGCGGAACAGGGCAAGGCGCCCGCGACCGTGCTGCGGATTGCGGTGGAGGAGGTGTTCTTCCAATGCGCCCGCGCGCTGCTGCGCTCCGGCCTATGGGGCGATACGCCGCGCCCGGCTGGGGTGCCGACGGCCGGCCAGTTCCTGAAATCCGCGACCGCCGGCGCCTTCGATGCGGAGACCTATGACCGGGAGGCCCCGGCGCGCCTCGCCGCCAACCTCTACTGAAAGGCCCCCTCGCCCGCAGGGCGGGAGAGGGGGGTCCATCCGCGTGCCGTGCCCAAGGCTAACGCGCGTCGGGCGGGTTGCGCCGCTGCATCCAGGTGATCAGCCCCATCACCACCCCGATGACGCCGGCGACAAGCGCCACGCCGAGCAGCGCCAGCGAGACGCCGAGTTGCAGCACCCGCGCCACAAGACCCAAGGCCGCCAGCAGGACGGCGATACCGATCACCCATCGAAGCATTCTGTGAAGCATCCCCTCGGCCGAGCCCTGACAGCGCGCCGAGGGTCGAAGGGTTCCGATACCTTCAGTTGATCCGGCCGAGCATGCCGCGCACGATCACCTGCGCCTGGATCTCCGCCGCACCCTCGAAGATCGACAGGATGCGCGCGTCGCACAGCAGGCGGCTGATGCCGTATTCCAGCGCATAGCCGTTGCCGCCATGGATCTGCAGCGAGCAATCCGCATTGGACCAGGCGACGCGCGCCGCGAGCAGCTTGGCCATGCCGGCCTCGATGTCGCAGCGCCGGTCGGCGTCCTTCTGCCGCGCGGCGAAGTAGGTGAGCTGGCGGGCCATCATCGTCTCCGCCACCATCCAGGCCAGCTTGCCGTAGACACGCGGGAAATGCTGGATGGTCTTGCCGAACTGGTTGCGGCCCGCGGCGTAGTAGGCGCCGTGCTCGATGGCGTTGCGCGCCACGCCCAGCGCCCGCGCGGCGGTCTGGATCCGGGCGCTTTCGAAGGTCTCCATCAGCTGCTTGAAGCCGCGCCCCTCGACGCCGCCCAGCAGGTTGGCGACCGGCACCTCGAAGCCATCGAAGAAGATCTCGTATTCCTTCATGCCGCGGTAGCCGAGCACGGGAATCTCGGTGCCGCCCATGCCCTCGGCGGGAAAGGGGTTGCCGTCCGTGCCGCGCGGCTTTTCCGCCAGCAGCATGGACAGGCCCTGGTAGCCCGGCGCATCCGGGTCGGTGCGGACCATCAGCGTCATCAGGTCGGACCGCGCGCCGTGGGTGATCCAGGTCTTCGCGCCATATACCTTGTAGACGTCGCCGACGCGCACCGCACGGGTCCGCAGGCTGCCGAGGTCGGAGCCGGTGTCCGGTTCCGTGAACACCGCCGTCGGCAGGATCTCGCCACTGGCGATGCCGGCCAGGAACTTCTGCTGCTGCTCCGGCGTGCCGGCCAGGCGGATCAGCTCGGCCGCGATCTCGGACCGCGTGCCGAGCGAGCCGACGCCGAGATAGGCGCCGGACAGCGCCTCCGACACCAGGCACATCGCCACCTTGCCGAGGCCGAGGCCGCCATGTTCCTCCGGCACCGTCAGGCCGAACACGCCCATCTCGGCCAGCTTGGCCACGGTCTCGATCGGGATCAGCTCGTCGTTGCGGTGCCAGGCCTGGGCGAAGGGCTCGATCTCGGCGGCGGCGAAGCGCAGGAAGGTGGCCTGCGTCGCCTCCAGCATCTCATCCTCCAGATGGTCGGCGCCGAGCTGGTTCTCGGTGGCGGATTTCGCCAGCAGGCGGCGCGCCGCATCCAGTGCCGCCAGGTCGGACAGCGCGGCCAGCGCCGGCTCGGCCTGGAAGCGGGCCAGTGCCTCGGCCGGAACGCCCATGTCGGCCGGGCGGATGATCTCCGCCTGGCTCATCGGGATGCCGCCGGCGAGCTGCGCCAGGTATTCCGCGAAGCCGAGATGCAGGATGGCCTGTTCGGTGGCGCCGAAGCGCCCGGCCTGGTCCAGCCGCTCCGCCCAGCGCAGCGTCTCCCGCAACGCCGCCACATAGGTGGCCTGCCAGGCGAGGCCATGGCCGGCCAGTTGGTGGCGCTCGAGCAGGGCGCCGCTGACCTTGCCCTGGGGGGCGAGCAGCGCGGCGAGCGCGGCGCGCGTCACCTCATGCAGGCGCTCGGCGGCGTCCAGGCCGGCGGAGGCGCGGGCGAGCAGGTCGCGGGCGTTGCTGGTGTTGGCCACGATCTGGTCCATCCGTATCACTCCTTCGGGCCGGCTATGGTGCCGGCGTCATGCAGCTTGCCGATTGCGCAGGTGGTGAGGCCGAGCACTTCCGCCAGCACCTGCTCGGTATGTTCGCCGAGCCGGGGCGCCGGCGCGGCGGGCGCGCGTTCGGCGAAGCCGAGCGGCACGGCGGGCGCCAGGATCTCGCCGACGCCAGTCTGCGCGATGGTGGTGAACATCGGGTTGGCGGTCGAGCACCGCGCATCCTCCCGCACCAACTGCCCGAAATCCTGGTAGGGGCCCCACAGCACGCCGGTGCCGGCGAAGGCCTCGCCGATCTCGGCCAGCGTGTGCCTGGCGAACCAGGGGGCGAGCACGGCATTGATGGCGTGGCGCGCCTCGAACCTGCCGCCCTCGTCGTTCAGGTCCACGTCCAGCATCGGGCCGATCATGGCGATCTTGTCCGTCAGGCCCGTCGCCTTGCCCACCGCCTGCCATTGCCGGTTGGAGATGGCGCAGACCATCACGCGGCGGCCATCCCTGGTCGGGAAATCGCGGCCCCAGGCGCCATACAGGTCGTTGCCCATGGCCGGGCGCACCGAATCATTCACCTGCACATCGGCGACGTAGCCGAGCGTCGCGACCGAGGCGAGCATCACATCCGACAGCGCCAGCGTGACTTCCCGGCCGCGGCCATCCTGGCGGCGCGCGCGTTCGGCGCCGAGCAGGCCGGTGGCGAGGTACAGGCCCGCGGCGATGTCCCAGGCCGGCAGCACATGGTTCACCGGATCGCCGCCGGGGCCCGTCGCGGTGGGGAAGCCGCTGGCGCAGTTCACCGTGTAGTCCACGGCGCCGGAGCCATCATGGTTGCCGGTCAGGCGCAGCATGATCAGGTCCTCGCGGTGCTTCGAAAGCTCCGCATGGCTCATCCATCCGCTGGCCGGCAGGTTGGTCAGGAGGATTCCCTTGCCCTCGCCGGGGGCACATATCAGCGCGCGGGCAATCTCCCGCCCCTCCGGCTTGTGCAGGGCCAGCGCCACGCTGCGCTTAGATTTGTTGAGGCCGGTCCAGTAGAGGGAGGTGCCGGTGGGGGCCAGCGGCCAGCGGCGGTAGTCGATGTTGCCGCCGATCGGGTCGATGCGGATCACCTCCGCCCCCATCTGCGCCAGCGTCATCCCGCCGATCGGCGCCGCGATGAAGGCGGAGACTTCCACCACCCGAAGATCGCTGAGAAAGCCCGCCATGTGATACCTCCGGATGTGCGGGGGTCGGTCTAGACCATTTTCCGATCCGGCGGAATCGCCCGGGGTCCGGTCCGGCGCGATGGAACCGACCCGAAAGGATTAGCCCTTATCCGCCGGATGTCCGCAGTATTGCTGCGCCGCAATCATGCTAGGCTTGCCCCGCGAAAATATCCGGGGCCGGACATCATGAATGTGGCTGCACCCAGCATCCCAATGACTTCTCCCTTGCGGGATGCAGTCGCCACACATCAGATTGAACGTATCGCAGCATTGGATTCGATGCGCGGCATCGCGGCGATCATTATCATCGTCTACCATTGTATCACCGTGTATCCGGGAATATTTCACGTCCTCGACGGTTATGGGCGGAACGCCTTCGATGGCGGTGGCCTCAGCGTGTTCCTGCTGACCACGCTGCCGCCAAGCCTGCTCTGGTCGGGGCGCGAGGCGGTGCTGTTCTTCTTCACCCTGAGCGGCTTCGTGCTGACGCTGCCCTTCCTCACCACGCGACCGCCGAACTATGTGCCCTTCCTGATGCAGCGGATGGTGCGGCTGCTGCCACCCTGCATCTTCATCGTCCTGCTCATCGCGGCCCTGCTGCCGATCATTCCCGTCGGCGCGAGGAACGCGACGCCGATGACCATCCTCGACTATTGCTGGTTCGAGGCACCGAACCTCTGGATGGTGCTGCGGCAGGCGCTGCTGTTCGGCGATTTCTACTCGCTCAACCCTGTGCTCTGGACGCTGCACTACGAATGGCACGCCTCCATCGTGTTTCCCCTGCTGGTCGCCGTGACGGCGCTGGGCACGCGGGTGGCGGTGCCGCTGTTCCTGATCGGCGCCGCGATCGCCTATGGGGAACTGCGGCTGACGGGTGCCACCGGCTATGCGATGACGTTGTACTACCTGCCTTATTTCGCCTTCGGCAGCCTGCTGGCGCGCCATCGTGCGGCAATCCGGGCCTGGATCGGCGGCCTGTCCGGCGGCGCGCGGCTCGGGCTGTGGGTGGGCTGCTACATCCTGCTGAAATTCCGCTGGCTGGCCCCGGCGCCGGCCGTGCTGGATGACCTGGTGAATGGCGCCGGCGCGGCCCTGCTGATCGCGCTGGTCATCTCCTCCGCCACCGCGCAGGCGTGGCTGATGCGCGGCCCACTACCCTGGTTCGGCAAGGTCTCCTTCAGCCTGTACCTGGTGCATGTCCCGGTCATCCTTCTCATGGTGGAGCTGATGCCGGCGGTGGTCCCGCTGCCCGTGACGCTGCTGGCCGCGGCGCTGCTGTCGCTCGGGCTGGCGCAGGTGATGTTCCGGACGGTGGAACTGCCTTGCATCCAGCTCAGCCGCCGCATCGCCAAGGCGCTTGCGCGACCGGTGCAACCCGCCGGCCTCAGAACCGAATCAGCAACCTCGTGAAGACCGCGCCGGCATCCAGTTCGCGCACGCCGGCGCCATCCGGCTGGCGGGTGATGCGGCGCAGGCCCTCCAGCTCGACCTGGGCGCGGTCGGACAGTTGCAGCCGCACCCCGCCGCCCCAGGAGGCGAGGCGCCGCGCGCCGGCATCGCTGGCATTGTCGGTGGCGCGGGCCTCGTCGCGGAACAGGTACAGCTGCAGGCCGCGCGGCTCCGCCGACCAGGGCAGGGGCAGCTGGGTGGCGGCCTGGATCTCCAGGCTGCCGGCGATGGCGCGGTCGCCGGCCAGCTGCCCGGCGAAGAAGCCGCGTCCCAGGCGGTTGCCACCGAGGTAGAATTTCTCGGCCGGCGGCAGCGCATCATCGCTCCACTGCACCGCCCCGGCGACATGCGCCGAGACCATCCAGCCTTCCGCCGGCTGGAATAGCGGCTGCGTCCGCGAGGCCTCCGCCACCGCCCGGAAGAAGCCGAAATCGCTGCCGAGCCGTGCGCTGGTGCCATGACTGCCGGTGCTCGCGCCCAGCGCCTCCAGCCCGCGATGCAGCCGCAGGCTGCCGGTGCTGACCGCGGCGGCGGGGGCGAAGCCGAGCCTGGCGTCCCGGACCTCGCCCTCCACTCCCAGCCGCAGGGCGCGGACCGCATCCCGGCTGGCGCGTTCCCGCGGCGCGCCATCGCCCGGGCGCAGCCGCACCAGGCTCTCGAAGGCATCGAGCTGCGCCGTCAGGGTCAGGTTGCGCGGGCGGGACCGGATCAGCGGCTGGCTCAGCGCAAGGCCCGCCACCCGCGTCTCCCCGGCATAGCCCAGCGCCGCCAGCGCCCCGCCCGGCGCCGCCCGCCCGGCGCCTGCGAAGCCGCGCAGCCGCAGGCCGGAGGCGCCGAGGAAGACCTCGTGGCTCAGCTGGCCGAAGCTCTGGCCGTGCTGGTCGGATTGGAACAGCGCCAACTCGCTGCGTTCGCCGCGATGGGTGAGGGCATTCAACTGGCCCACCAGCAGCCCCTGCCAGGCGCCGGTCGCGGTATTGCCGCGATTGTCCAGGCTGGCGAAGCCGGACACCGCCTGGCGTTCCAGCCGCACCAGCAGCTCCAGCGCGCCCGGCTCCCCCTCCACCGGGCGCAGGAGGCCGCGGGCGGTGACGCCGGGAATGTCGCCGGCCAGCAGCAAGGCGCGTTCCAGCGCCGCATGGGGCAGGGGGCGCTGGCCGACCAGCGGTTCCAGGAAGCGGCGCAGCTGCCGTGCCGCCGGGCCGATCTCGCCCTCCAGCGCCAGGGTGGCAACGAAGCCCTCCGTCACCGTCAGCAGCAGGTCGGCACGGCCTTCCGCCCCAGCCGAGAGGCTGGCGCCGACGGCGACATAGGCGAAGCCCGCGGCGCGATAGGCGGCCAGCGCGGCCAGGCGCGCGGCCTCGATCTCGGCCAGCGTCGCGTCCTGCCCGGCCAGGCCCGGCGGCAGCAGCACCACAGCCGGCAGCGCCGTGTTGCCGGCGACCCGCACCGCGCCCAGCGCCACGCGACGCAGGGCGCCGGGGCCCGTGGTGGGCGGCGGCTCCGGCGGCAGCAGCGCCGGGCCGAGGCTCGGGGTGGGGGCGGGGGCGACGCGCTCGATCAGGCCGGGCTGCGGCGGCGGCGCAGCCTCCTGCCCAAGCGCCGGCCCGGCCAGGACACTGGCGAGGAGGACAGCGCAGGCACGGCTTCTCGCATCGCCCTGCAACGCCCCCGCCTTCACCTGACCTCCGCAACCTGTGCGCGATCACCCTGGCGGAACCTCTACCCCGGCGTCAACGCGCCTTCTGCAAGCAACGGGATCGGGCCCAGTCCGGGCAGGTGGCGGAAGGGCAGGCCGTAGACCCGCTCCAGCAGCGCCGGGTCCAGCGCGACATCGGGTGGGCCGCAGGCCAGCAGCCGACCCTGTTCCAGCAGGGCCACGCGGTCCGCCACGAAGGCGGCCTCCTGCAGGTCGTGCAGCACCACCAGCACCGCCAGCCCCCGCCCGGCCAGCCGGCGCAGCAGGCGCAGCAGCGCGGCGCGGTGGCCCGCATCCAGGCTGGCGGTGGGTTCGTCCAGCATCAGCGCGGCGGGCATGCCGGCGCCATCGAGCTGCGCCAGGGCGCGGGCCAGATGCACCCGCTGGCGCTCGCCGCCGGACAGGGTGGCGTGGGCGCGGGGCGCCAGATGCGTCACCGACGCTTCCGCCTGGGCCGCGGCGATCGCCTCGGCATCGCGCGCCGTCTCGGCGGGGTGGCCGTGCCAGGGCAGGCGGCCGAGCGCCACCACGTCCCGCGCCAGCATGGGAAACGCCACGCCGACATGCTGGCCGAGCACGGCCCGGCGCCGCGCCAGGTCGCGCGGGTGCCAGGCCGGCAGGGGCCGGCCTTCCAGAGTCACCTGGCCGGCGCCGGGCGTGACCTCGCCGGCCAGGATCTTCAGCAGGGTGGACTTGCCGGCGCCATTCGGCCCGGCCAGCACCAGGACCTCGCCCGGCCGCATTTCCAGCGAGACATCCGCCAGCAAGGACCGGCCGCCGGCCTTCAGCCAGATGCCCCGCGCCGCGATCATGCTCCGGCTCCCTCGCACCCGAGGAGCGCCATGCCTGCGCTCCCGCGGCTTCGCACGTCTGCGCGCCTGCGGTTTGTCATGTCTGCGCGCCTGCGGCTTGGCATGTCTGCGCGCCTGCGGCTTGTCATGCTTGCGCGCCTGCGGCCTGTCATGCTTGCGCGCCTGCGGCGCGACGCAGCAGCCACAAGAAGAAGGGTGCGCCGATCAGCGCGGTGACGACGCCCACCGGCAGTTCCGCCGGTGCCGCCAGGCTGCGCGCGGCGAGGTCCGACAGCACCAGCAGCGCCCCGCCGAGCAGCGCGGAACCGGGCAGCACCAGCCGGTGGCCGGAACCGAAGCCGAGCCGCAGCAGATGCGGCACCACCAGGCCCACGAACCCGATCAGCCCGGTGAAGGCGACACCCGCGGCGACCGCAATGGCCGCCAGCGTCACCGCCACGCGCTTCACCGTCTCCACCCGATGGCCGAGGTGGAAGGCCTCCGCCTCGCCCAGCAGCAGCGCATCCAGCGGGCGGGCCAGGGCGATCAGGCCAAGTGTCGGCAGGCCGACCAGGGCAGCCACCACCGGCACCTGTTCCCACCGCGCCCCGGCCAGGCTGCCCAGCGTCCAGAAGGTGATGTCGCGCACCTGGCGGTCATCGGCGGTGAAGATCAGCAGGCCGGTCAGCGCGCCGGCCAGCGCATTCACCGCGACGCCGGCCAGCAGCAGCGTGGCCACGCCGGTGACGCCGCCGACATTGCCGAGACGCGCCATCAGCAGCGTCGCCGCCAGCCCGCCGAGAAAGGCCGCCAGCGGCAGCATCCACAGGCCGAGCGCCCCGGCCGCCACGCCGAACAGCGTGGCGCCGAAGACGATGGCGGCCACCGCGGCCAGCGCGGCCCCGGCGGAAACCCCGATCAGCCCGGGGTCCGCCAGCGGATTGCGGAACAGCCCCTGCATCGCCGCCCCCGCCGCGCCCAGCCCGGCGCCGATGATGGCCGCCAGCAGCACGCGCGGCGCACGGATCACGCCCAGCACTGCGGCATCGCGCCGGAAGGCATCCGGCAGATCGGCCAGACCCAGCGCATCGGCCAGCACCGCGCCGAGCCCGCCGGGCGAGATGCGGGCCGGGCCGAGCAGCACGCCGGCCGCCATCGCCGCCAGCAGCACGACCAGGCCGCCGGCCAGCACCCACGGGGTGCGGTCGATGCCGACCCGCATGGCAGGTACGACGCGGGCGATATGCATCACACCCAGGGCCGCGCCGGCAGGGCGGGCAGGTTGGCAGCCGGATGCAGTCGCGCCGCCAGGTCGCGCCGCGCATGCGCCGCGCGCGGGCCGAAATTCAGCATGTAGGAGCCCTCGAGCGCCACCACGCGGCGCGTCGCGGCGGCGGGGGTGACGGACAGCGCGGTGGCGCGCAGCACGCCATCGATGCCGCCGGCCTCGGCCAAGGCGTGTTCCATCATCACGATCACCTCCGGTGCGCGCTGCGCGGAAGATTCGGCGGAGAGCGGGCGATAGCCCTGGAACTCCGTCACGCAATTCTCCGCCCCCACCGCGGCCAGCAGCGCATCCGCATGGGTGTTGCGGCCGGAGACCAGCGGCGCGCCGCGCGCCGCGGACAGCACGAACAGCGCCCGCGCCGGGCGCAGCGCCGCGATCGGCGCATCCAGCGCCGCCCAATCCGCCGCCACCGCATCCGCCAGCCCGCTGCCATCCTGGCCGAGCGCCTGGGCGATGGCGGTGATCTTGCGCCGCACCGCCGCCGCGCCGGCGCCATCCGGGATCATCGCGACGGGCGCGCCGGCGGCGCGCAGCACCGCGATGGATTGCGGCGGCCCGGCCTCATCCGACAGCAGCAGCAGGTCCGGGTCGAGCGAGATCAGACCCTCCGGCGCCAGGGACCGCAGATAGCCCACCTGCGGCAGCGCGCGCGCGGCGGCGGGGAACAGGCTGGTGCTGTCCACCGCCACAACCTGTGCGCCGGCACCCAGCGCGAAGACGGTCTCCGTCACCGCGCCACCCACCGTGACGATCCGCGACAGCTCCGCGCGCGCCGGGCGCGCGAGCGGTAGCGTCGCGGCCAGGCCGAGCAGGGCGCGGCGCTGCATCACGCGGCGCGCTCGGCGGGCCAGGGCGTGCCGGAAACATCGGCGACAACCGCGCGCCAATCCTCACGCTCCGGCTGGCCCGGCTTGCGGGCGCCGAACATCATCGCGATCGTCTCGCCCGTCGCATCCAGCAGCTCGATGCTGGTCACGTCGCCATCGGCGGTGGGCTTCACCACGCGCCACGCCTCGGCCACACCGGCCTCGCGCAGATGCAGGTTGAAGGCCGGGTCCAGCACGTTGAACCAGCCCGGCGTGGCGCGCAGTCGGGCGACCGGGCCAGTGTGGATCTGGATGGCGCCGCGGTTGCCGACGAAAACCATGATCGGCACCTCGGCGCTGGCCGCACGCTGCAGCGTGGCGACCGCAGCGGCAGACGGCAGGCGCAGCGCCAGATCCTCCCCCGCCAGCCGAAAGGCCTGGCGGCGGCTGGCCTTGTGCCGGCGCAGCAGGGTGATGAAGTCGTGCGTGTCCTGCAGCGCCTTCCATTCCTCGCGCAGCTTCGCTTGGTCCACCGGGGTCTCGGTGGCGGGCGCAGCGGGCTCGGCGGCGGTCATCGGCGGCAGCGCGGCCGCCGGCGCGGCGAATTCGGCGATCACCGCATCCCAGCCCGCCGTGTCGGTCTCGCCGGTGGCGAAGACCTTGTGCACCGCGTTGCCGTCCTTGTCGAAGATCTGGATCGAGGGGCGGTCGCCGCCCAGCGCATAGGCATGCGCCCAGCGGCCCGGGAACAGCCGCAGGTCGATATCCGGGCCGAGCACCAGGATGTGCCCGGGGCCGGAGGAGACATCGACGAAACGGCCATGCCGTTCATGTACCGCATGCTCGTTCCGCGTCAGGCACATGATGCCGCCGAGGCGCGGCATAGCGGCGAACAGCGCGCCCCATTCCGGCTTCAGCGGTGTCGCCGGCCCGGTGACGCCGGCGGCGACCAGCGCCGCCTCCGTCGTGTTGAGGCGCTGCGCCGCGTCGCGCACCCGCACCGGGCCGGCTTGCATCAGGTCCGCGTAGCGTTCGTTGAGGCTGGGCATGTCCTGGTTTCTCCCCTGGGTCAGAAGCTGACGCGCAGCGCGCCGCGGATGTTCCGGCCGACATCGTAGAAGGGCGGCGACGGGTCGCTGTTCCAGTTGGCGCGGCGGTAGGCGTGGTCGAAGACATTGTCGATCGCCAGCGAGAGCCGGACATTCGGCGCGAAATTCGGCGTCCAGGCGGCGTGCAGGTCGAGCAGCCCGTAGCCGCTGGTCTGCTGCGCCACGCCGGCGACATTGGGTGCGCGGTCCTGTTCCGCCGTCGCCGTGATGCGCCCGCCGACCACGACGCCGTGATCCAGGAAGCGGTAGCCGGCGGAGAGCGTGACGCGATGCGCGGGGATCGAGGCCAGCGGCTGGTCGGTGACGCGGTTGTCGCCCTTCAGCGCCGCGGCGCCGAGGCCGGCGTACCAGAGGCCCGCATCATACTGCGCCTCCGCCTCCACACCCTCGATCCGCGCCTCGGCCACATTGGCGGAGACGGTGGTGGTGCGCAGCACGGTCTGTTCGATGAAATCGTCCACGTCGTTGCGGAAGGCGGCGACGCGGATGCGCAGGCGGTCGCCGCCCTGGAAGACATCCGAGAAGCGGAGGTTGGCGCCCACTTCCTTGTTGCGGGAGACTTCCGGCCGCAGGTTCGGGTTGGGCACGAAGCTGTTGCCCGGGAAGTGCTGCCCGCCGACATAAAGTTCCGTCAGCGAGGGCGCCCGAAAACCTTCCGCATAGCTGACATAGGGCTGCAGCCAGGGCGTGACCTGCCAGGCCAGCGACACGCGCGGGGAGGCACGCTCGGAATCGCGATCGTTGCGACCATCCGGGCTTTCCTGCTCGAAGCGGTCGAGGCGGACGCCCGGCGTCAGGGTGAAGTTGCCCAGCCCGATCTCGTCCTGGATGAAGAAAGCGGTGATGGATTGCTCGGCGGAGGGGAACTGCGCCCGCGGCACGCCATTGGCGCGGCCCTCCTGCTCGTCCCGGTAGATCTCCGTACCGAAGGTCAACGCATGGCGCGTCGGGCCGAGCCCGAAGCGGGAGGTGTTCTGCGCATCGATACCGACCGTCGTCAGCTCCGTCCGGTCGCGCACCCGCGCACCGGTCAGCCGCTGCTCCGTCAGGTCCACATGGGTGCGGTAGAGCACCACCTGCGGGTTGAACAGCGGGTTGGCCGGGTCCTCGTAGGACCAGCGGAAGGACAGGTTCTCCGACACCGTGTCGCGGTCGGTGATGCCCGTGGTGGTCGCGGTATTGGCCGAGATCGGGATCTGGTGGTCGTCGCGGAAGCGCAGCGCCGAAATCTGGAAGCGGTGGTGGCCAGGGTTCCAGCCCAGCTTGCCGAGCAGCGAGGTGGCGTTGTCCCCGGTGAAGGGAATGGTGTTGTCCGCGCCATCGGTGAAGTTGTTGTTGGTGAAACCCGCCACGGCACCCAGCAGCGTGAAGTCGCCCGCCCGCGCGCCCAGCGCGAGGCTGCCGCGCGGTCCGCTGCCCTGGCTCTGCCAGCCGGCGCCCAGCGTGCCGCCGAAGGCCGCGCCGGGCCGCAGGATGTCCTCCACCTCGATGGTCCGCAGCGAGATGGCGCCACCCAGCGCGCCGGAGCCGTACAGGGTGGAGGCCGGGCCGCGCAGCACCTCGACCTGCCGCAGCAGGTCCGGGTCCACGAAGGTGCGGCCGCGATGGCCGGCGTTGAAGTTGTTCCGCGCGCCATCCGTGCGCAGCACCACCCGTTCATCGCCCAGGCCGCGGATGATCGGCTGCAGCGCCGTGGTGCGCGGCGCGCCGGAGGATTCGATGCCGGGTATGTCCTGGATCAGGTCGATGACGCTGCGCGCGTCGCGGCGCTCGATCTCCTCCCGCCCGATCACCGTCACCGGTGCGGCGACATCGCCGGAGATGGCGCGGGTTCGGGTGGCGGTGGTGGTGACCGCATCCAGCGGCGTGACCGCCCCACCGGCAGCCGGCGCTTGTTGCGTGCCAGCTGCGGCCGGCGCTTGTTGCGTGCCAGCTGCGGCCGGCGCTTGTTGCGCCGAGGCGGGGGTGACGGCGGCGAGGGCGATGATGGCAGCAGTAATCTGGGCTGAGGCGAGCCGGCGGTCGGCCATGGGGCGCTCCGATCGGGAGGATTCGGGACCTGGCTGGCTGTAGCGTCGGCTGGCGCTTCGTGCTGGCTCGGTGGGAAGGGTTGGCTACTTGGTGAGGATCAGCTTGTCGTTGCTGGTCAGGCGCAGCCGATAGGTGTCGCCGTGATGCTGGATCAGCAATTCACGGGCGCCTTTCAGCAGGTCTGAACTCTGGACCTTGGCGACTTCCTGGCTGACGGGGACGCTGATCACTGCTGGCTCCCCGGGCGCTGCAACGGATTCGGTCATGCGGTGGGTCCATCGGGACAGTGGCCCGCATTCCATAAAGCAAGTGAGAGTCATTCGCAATAAGACACATAGCGAATGCTGTAGCCCGGGCCGGGCTCAAGGCGCCGGATTCCTTGGCTTGGAGGTCGTGTTGGCGCCGGCCGCCCGGAAGAGGTCGTGGTGGCGCCGGCCGCCCGGAAGAGGTCGTGGTGGCGCCGGCGGCCCGGCAGAGGTCGTGTTGGCGCCGGCCGCCCGGCGCCGGGGTCAGCCGCCGCGCGGGCTGCGCGGCCGGCCGCGGCGAATCACCTGCGCGCCGCGCCCACCACGGCTCTCGGCGGCCAGCGCCAGGGTGGCGGAGGCATCCGCCGCCTCGGCTTCCTGCAGCGTCTCCGCCGGCGGGGCGGCGACCTCGCCGGCCGCGACGCCGAGCAGCGGCGTCAGCGTGCCATGCGTCTCGTAGAAGCCGCTATCGGCGCGTTGGGCCAGGTGCGGCACGCCGTCGATGCGGAAGATGCGCCGCTGCATGGTGAGACGGGCCACCTGGTCCTCGGTGGCGGGGATGAAGGCGCAGCCCGCCGCGCGGGCCGACCGAAGCTGTTCGGGGGAGAGATCCATGGCCCTCGGTTAGCGCATTCGTCAGGGTTTGTCTGCGGTGGTCCCGGCTAGTTGTTCCCCCATCGGCGATGGGAACAGCGCCTCCGCCAGCGTAAGGGCCAGGCGCGTCGCCTCGTTCTCCCGCTCCGCATGCCAGGCGAGCGCCACGCCCACCGCATGGATCGGCCCGGCCAGCGCCCGGAAGGCCACTCCGGGCGGCCGCAGCCGGGCCATGCCGGCGGAAACTAGCGCCACGCCAAGCCCGGCCGCGACGAAGCCGAGCTGCGCCATGGCGGACCCCACCTCACGTTCCGCGCGCGGCGCGAATCCGGCGTCGCGGCAGGCGGCGACCATCGCGTCCGAATAGGCCGGGCTGATGGCGCGCGGCAGCACCAGCATCGGCTCATCCGCCAGCGCCGCCAGGTCCAGCGGCCCGGTGCCGGCGGCCAGCGGATGCGCTTCGGGCAGCGCCGCGGCCAGCACGTCCCGCCCCAGGCTGCGCAGCCGTATCGGGTGGCGGTCCCGGTCCAGCCGCAGCAGCGCCAGATCCACCTCGCCCCGGCGCAGCGCCTCCACCGCATCCGCCGTGTCCATCTCCCGCACCGCGATGGCGGAGGAGGGGCGGGCGGCCTGCAGGGCGCGCACCAGCGGCGGCAGATAGTCGAACAGGGCGGAGGTCACGCAGGCGAGCGCGACCGGCGCGTGCCGGCCGGCGCGCAATTCGCGGGCAAGCTGTTCGAGTTGCCCAGCGCCTTCCGCCAGGCGCCGCGCCAGCGGCAGCAGCGCCTCTCCGGCCCGGGTCGGTCGCGCGCCCTTGCCCGTGCGATGCAGCAGCAGCACGCCGAGTTCGCGCTCCAGCGCCTGGATCTGCGCGGTCAGCGGTGGCTGCGAGATGCCGAGCCGCGCCGCGGCGCGACCGAAATGCCCTTCCTCGGCGACCGCGAGGAAATGGCCGAGGCGTCGGACCAGCCGGAAATCCATGGAGGGTACAGCCTTGCGCGACCGGGCGGGCGCGATACGGAAATCGTATCGCGTTGTCATGCCAATCGGAATGGACGATGACGGCCCCGCGGTCCACAAGAACCGCCGCCATTTACCCACGGCATATCGAGGATCAAGACGCATGAAGATGCACCCGGTGAAGGTCCACCCCTCCAAGGCGCTGCTGAAGCGCGAGGACCAGCTCGCCTGGAAGATGGCGGGAGTCGCCACCGACAAGGTGGCGGTGCCGAAGGACACGGCGGCGATGATCATCAACCGGGTCATCGACAATGCCAGCGTGGCGATCGCCGCGATCAACCGTCGCCCCGTCGTTTCCGCCCGCGGCATGGCACTGGGCCATGCCAAGAAGGCCGGCGGCGCGACCGTGTTCGGCGTGAAGTCCGGCGCCACCGTGTCGCCCGAATGGGCGGCCTGGGCGAATGGCACGGCGGTTCGCGAGCTCGATATGCACGACACCTTCCTGGCCGCCGATTATTCCCACCCGGGCGACAACATCCCGCCCGTGCTGGCGGTGGCGCAGGCGATGGGGCGGTCGGGCAAGGATCTCATGCGCGGCCTGGCCACGGCCTATGAGCTGCACATCAACCTGGTGCGCGCGATCTGCCTGCATGAGCATCGCGTCGATCACATCGCGCATCTCTGCCCGGCGGGAGCGGCCGGCATCGGCACGCTGCTCGGCCTGAAGCAGGAGGTGGTGTTCCAGTCGATCCAGCAGGCGCTGCATACCAGCGTGTCCTTCCGCCAGTCGCGCAAGGGCGAGATCTCCTCCTGGAAGGCCTATGCCCCCGCCCATGCCGGCAAGCTGGCGGTGGAAGCCGTGGACCGCTGCATGCGCGGCGAGGGTGCGCCGAGCCCGATCTACGAAGGCGAGGACTCTGTCATCGCCTGGGTCCTGTCCGGCCGCACGCAGGCCGACAGCAAGGGCCGCAAGACCGTGTTCGACCCGGTGTACTACGAAGTGCCGCTGCCCGAGGCCGGTGAGCCGAAGCGCGCGATCCTCGACAGCTACACCAAGGAGCACTCCGCCGAGTACCAGTCCCAGGCGCTGATCGACCTGGCCTTCCGCATGCGGGAGCAGATCGCCGATGTGGAGGCGATCGAGAAGATCATCATCCATACCAGCCACCACACCCACTACGTGATCGGCACCGGCGCCAACGATCCGCAGAAGATGGACCCGAAGGCGAGCCGGGAAACGCTGGACCATTCCATCATGTACATCTTCGCCGTCGCCCTGCAGGACGGCAGCTGGCACCATGTGGACAGCTACGCGCCGAAGCGCGCCGGTCGTGCCGACACGGTGCGCCTGTGGCACAAGATCGAGACGACGGAAGACCCGGAGTGGACCCGCAAGTACCACTCCCGCGACCCCGAGGAACTGTCCTTCGGCGGCCGCGTCGAGATCCTGATGAAGGATGGGTCCAAGCTGGTCGATGAGCTGGGCGTCGCCAACGCCCACCCGAACGGCGCCCGGCCCTTCGGGCGGGAGCAGTACATCCACAAGTTCCGCACGCTGACGGACGGCATCATCACGACGCGGGAGCAGAACCGCTTCCTCGAGCTGGTGCAGGACCTGCCGCGGCTGACGGCCGAGCAACTCGCCGGGCTGAACGTGGTGCTGCCGGCGGGCACGCTGGCGGAAGCGAAGCCCGGCATCTTCTGAGCCGGTATCTTGTGACCCGCCATCTTCTGGACCGGATCTTCCGGGCCGGCGTGTTCTGAGTGCGTGGCGGGATGATGGGGAGCGGGCCGGCACGACCGGCCCGCTCCCTCGCCGAAACACGGAGAAACCCAATGACTGAACCAACCATCTACAAGGGCCTCGTCGGCGTCTACGCCGATGTCTCCGCCGTCTCCAAGGTGATGCCGGAGACCAACAGCCTGACCTATCGCGGCTACGCCGTGCAGGAGCTGTGCGAGGAAACCGATTTCGAGCAGGTGGCCTACCTGCTGTGGCACGGGGAACTCCCGACCGCCGCCCAGCTTCAAGCCTTCCAGGCGGAGGAACGCGCGAACCGCGCGCTGTCCCCGGCGCTGCTGCGCGTGCTGCGGGACTTCCCGAAGGACGCGCACCCGATGGACGCGATCCGCACCGCCGTATCCTTCATGGGCATGGAGGATCCGGAATCGGCCGACGTCTCCGACGCCGCCCAGCGCCGCAAGGCGATGCGCCTTTTCGCCAAGGCGCCGACCGCGGTGGCCGCGGCGAACCGGCTGTCGAAGGGGCTGGAGCCGATCGAGCCCGATGCCTCGCTGCCCTATTCGGAGAACTTCTTCCACCTGGTCTTCGGCAAGGTGCCGCAGCCGGAGGTGATCAAATCCTTCGATGTGTCGATGATCCTTTACGCCGAGCATACCTTCAACGCCTCCACCTTCACGGCGCGGACGGTGACCTCGACGGGCGCCGACATCCACGGCGCCATCGCCGCCGGCATCGCCGCGCTGAAGGGCCCGCTGCATGGCGGGGCGAACGAGGCGGTGATGCACATGCTGAAGGAAGTCGGCAGCCCGGAAGCGGCGGTGGACTGGCTGGAAGGCAAGTTCGACCATCGCGCCCTGGTGATGGGCTTCGGCCACCGGGTCTACAAGAGCGGCGATAGCCGCGTGCCGACGATGACCAAATACGCCGAGAAGATGGCAGAGGTCGTCGGCGACCGGCGCTGGATGGAGACCAGCCGCGTGCTGGCGAAGCAGATGCTGGAGCGCAAGAACATCCACCCCAACCTCGATTTCCCGGCAGGCCCTGCCTACTACCTGATGGGTTTCGACATCCCGATGTTCACGCCGATCTTCGTCTGCTCCCGCATCACCGGCTGGGCGGCGCATGTGTTCGAACAGGCCGCCGACAACCGGCTGATCCGCCCGCTGTCGCACTACACCGGCGTTGACCAGCGTGCCGTCCCGCCGCTTGCCGCAAGGGGTTAACGCGTTCCTGTCGCGCCGGCGAAAGCCGGCGCGACGTGTTTTCGCGCGCCGCTGAGACGCGGCGCGAGAGCCTTATCCAGCGCGTCAAGGACGCGCCGCGGGCGACGCAGATGCACCGCATCGCCGCCTTCGCTGCACAGCACTTGCACAAGCGTGCTTGGCTTTCGTGCGATTCCGTTTGACAGGCAGGTTGCGCGCACGGATAGCGTGACGTTGCAAGCATCGCTTGACGCGATTCGCGCAGGGACTTCGCCGCCGATGGCGACGCAGACCCGGCGCAGCACGACAACGGAGCACGCAGCAGGAAGGATCGGTCCATGGACCGCAGGCTCGTGGGGCAGAGGATCGTGCAACGCACGCCGCGTCCCGCAACGTCGCAGGCAGCCGGCATGGTGCCGCCGCAAGGCGTCACCTCGGAAGCGCCACGCGGCGGGCGCCGGCGCGATACGGATGGCGGCAGCAGTGGCACGGCGCGATACGGGATTCGTGCCGACCGCGGAACCGCACGCTCCAACCTGACTTTGTGGGGTGCGGCGCGGCGCGAGCCGGGCAGCCCCGCCAGCACCAGCGGAACACCATTCACCGGAACTGAAGCGGAGATCCTGACCAACATGACCGACATCAACGACACGATCGCGACGGAAGAGGCCGCACCGCGCGCCCAGCCGATGGCGATGGCCGCCGCGCGCAAGACGGCGAAGAAGCCGGCGGCCAAGAAGCCCGCCGCGAAGAAGCCCGCTGCCAAGAAGGCCGCGCCGGCGAAGGCTGCCGTGAAGAAGGCGGCGCCGAAGAAGGCTGCTGCGCCGAAGAAGGCCGCGGCCGCGAAGAAGCCCGCTGCCAAGAAGGCTGCGCCTGCAAAGGCCGCCGTGAAGAAGGCTGCGCCGAAGAAGGCTGCCGCGCCGAAGGCTGCCGCGAAGAAGGCCGCGCCGAAGAAGGCCGCCGTGAAGAAGGCGGCGCCGAAGAAGGCCGCGGCCGCGAAGAAGCCCGCCGCCCGCAAGGCCGCCGCGCCGAAGAAGGCCGCGACTGCCAAGAAGCCGGCTGCCCGCGCCGCCGCGCCGCGCAAGGCTGCCGCGCCGAAGAAGGCCGCGAGCGCCAAGAAGCCGGCCGCCCGCGCTGCCGCGCCGCGCAAGGCTGCCGCGCCGAAGAAGGCTGCGGCGCCGCGCAAGCCTTCGCCGACCGCCGCCGCCAAGGCCGCGACCTCCGCGCGTTCGGAAGCCGCCCGCAAGGGCGCTGCGACGCGCGCCGCGAAGAAGGCCGCTGCCGCCGCTGCTGCCGCCGCCGAGGCACCCGCCGCGACGCCCGAGGCCGCTTCCTAAGCCTCTCGGCCCATCACCGGGAAAGGGCGTCGTCCGCATGCGGGCGGCGCCCTTTTCATGTCCGGAGCCTGCACGCATGACCGCCCGACCTGCCCCACGCATCACCCCCCTGGCACGCGACCAGCGCCACCGCCTGGCGCCGCTGCTGGCGCTCTATGCGGCGGAGATGCGCGGCGTGCTCGCCGGCGCCGCGGTGGCGACGCCGGAGGCGCAGGCAGCGCTGCTGGCGCGGCATCCGGCGGCGGAGGTGCTGCTGGCCGAGGATGCGGCGGGCACGCCGCTTGGCTTCGCCATCCTGTTCGACCTGCCGGAGGTGGTCTTCGCCCGCAGCTGCGGCAACCTCGATGATCTGTTCGTGCGGCCTGAGGCGCGCGGCCAGGGCGTCGCCCGCGCGCTGATCGCCGCCGCCATCTCCGAAGGCCGGGCGCGCGGCTGGAGCCATCTGCGCTGGATCGTGCCGGAAGCCGATGTCGCCGCGATCGCGCTGTATGAGCGGATCGCGACGCGCGCCGACTGGCGCAGCTATGTGGTGCGGCTGGACCCAGCCGCGTCCCTGTAGCCTACCCGAAGGTCTTCAGCAGGTCGTCCACCTGCGCCGCATCCAGCGCCCGCACGCCCGGCACGCCGCGCAGCAGCAGCGCGAGCCGTGCGGCTTCCTCCAGCTCCTCCGCCGCATGCACCGCATCGGCCAGCGTGGCGCCGGAGACGACGGGGCCGTGGTTCGCCAGCAGCAGCGCCTTGGCGGCGCGGGCGGCCTCATGCACCGCCGGTTCCATCGCCGCGTCACCCGGTCGGTAATAGGGCACGCAGGGCAGGCGGCGGCCGATGCGCATGACGAAATAGGGTGTCAGCGGCGGGATCTTCGCATCCTCGCCCTCGGGCGTCAGACAGGAGATGGCGGTGGCGTAGGTGGAATGCAGATGCACCACCGCGCCTGCCTCCGGCCGCGCATCCAGCACCGCGCGGTGCAGGAACACTTCCTTAGAAGGCTTGTCGCCCGACAGATGCGCCCAGTCGGGACCGAGCTTGCTGAGCCGCGCCGGCACCAATCGGCCGAGGCAGGAATTGGTCGGCGTCATCAGGTAGCCATCGGCCAGCCGCACACAGATGTTGCCGGCGGTGCCGACGCTGTAGCCGCGGTCGAACAGGCTTTTCGCCAGTTCTGCGAGCTGGGTGCGGGCGGCGTCCTCAGACATGCTGGAAGGCCTTCAGGAAGAAGTCGCGCCCGCCGAAATTGCCGGATTTCAGCGCCAGGTGAATCCCGGCTGGCTCCGCACCCTCGGCGGAGCCGGTCTCGGCAAAGGTCCAGGGCACGCCCGGGTCGATCTCCGCGCCGATGCGCAGCATCCGCACGCCCAGCGCGGACACCACGGCGCCGGAGGTTTCGCCACCCGCCACCACCAGCCGCCCGACGCCGCGCGCGACCAGCCCCTGCGCCACCGCGGCCAGCGCGTGTTCCACCAATGCGCCGGCGGCATCGCGGCCGAGCTTCGCCTGCAGCGCCGCCACCTTCTCCGGCGGCGCGCTGGCGGCAATCACGACGGGGCGCTCCGCGTTCAGCTTGCCCTCGCTCCACGCCAGCGCCTGCGCCGCCAGCGCGGCGGCATCGGGCGTTGCCAGCACGTCGAGCTCCAGCACCGGCGCGTGGTCGCGGGCGAAACCGATCTGGCCGAGCGTGGCGCGCGAACAGCTTCCCGCCACCACGGCGCAGAGCCCGCGCGCCGCCGGCAGCGCCGCCGCATCCGGCCGCGGCGGCAGCAGGCCCTGCGCGCGGAAATTGGCCGGCAGGCCCATGGCGATGCCGGACCCGCCGGTGATCAGCGGATGCTTCGCGGCAGCCTCCCCGATCGCCACCAGATGCGCGTCGGTCACCGCATCGACGATGGCGTAGCGCCGGCCGCCCTCGGCCAGGCGCGTCATCGCCTGGCGGATCGCCGTCGCGCCCTGCTCGACGACGGAAAACGGCACCAGCCCGACGGAGCCCTCGGTCTGTCGCCCCAGCACGCGCACCAGGTTTGGGTCGCGCATCGGCGTCAGCGGGTGGTTCTCCATGCCGCTCTCGTTCAGCAGATGCGCGCCGGCGAACAGATGGCCCTGGTAGATGCTGCGGCCATTCGCCGGGAAGGCGGGGCAGGCCAGCGCGAAGCCGGCACCCAGCCGCTTCAGCAGCGCATCCGCCACCGGGCCGATATTGCCCGCATCGGTGCTGTCGAAGGTGGAGCAGTATTTGAAGAACAGCTGGGTCGCCCCGGCCGCCAGCAGCGCCTCCGCCGCCGCAAGGCTTTCGGCGATGGCTTCATTCGCCGGGGTGGTGCGCGACTTCAGCGCGATGACGATGGCATCGGCCTCCGGCAACGGGAAAGGCTCTTGCCGCTCCGCGGCGGGCGGCACCCCGATGACCTGCACCGTCGCCATGCCGTTCTTCACCAGCATGGAGGCAAGGTCGGTGGCGCCGGTGAAGTCATCGGCGATGCAGCCGAGCAGAAGGGGCATCATTCTTATTCCTTGGGCGGCAGGCAGAGGATGTCGGCGTGGCCGATGCGGGCGGAAAGGCGCGAGAGCCCGGCCTGGGCGCGGCGATCCACCGCCCAGTCCAGGATGCGGGCCCGTTCGCGGCGCAGCGGGCCCATCGCGGCGCGGGCATGGCCGCTGGCGAGCGCCGCGGCCATCAACGGGTCCCGGCGCGGAATGCGCCAGTCGCTCGCCGCGCGCCGCACGTTGTAGCCATGGGCGGCGAAGGCGGCGGCGATCACGTCCGGCGCGCGGGCGCCCAGCGCGATGCCACCGAATCCCTTGTCGCGCAGCTGGTCGCGGCCGAAGCCGCGCGCCACCAGCGCATCGGCCGGGTGCGGCGGGTCGAAGCGCTCCCGTCCCGTCACGTTCAGCGCGGCGTAGAAGGGCAGGCGGTGCTTCGCGCAGGCCGCGGCAATCCGGGAAACCCAATCGGCGGAGACCAGGTCGCACAGCGCCGTGTTCACCACCGCATCCACCTGGCCCAGCGGCAGGCCGCGTGGCGCGTCGCGCAGGTCGGCGATCAGCCCCTCCACCCGCCAGGCACCGCCCGGCGCATGCACCAGCAGCGTCTTGCGATTGGCATAGGTGGCACGCCAGTCATGGTCTTCGGCGAAATCCTCGGTGGTGGTGAAGGCACGGGACAGCAGGCCGCCATCCGCATCCACCAGCGTCCAGGCCTGCGCCCGTCCGATCATCGGCGCCAGCCAGCGCAGCAGGGACCCGGTGCCGGCGCCGAGGTCCAGCAGGCGCGGCCGCGCCGGCAGCGCCTCGGCCAGCGCCGCGGCGAGGTCCGGATTGCGGGCGGCGGAGTCATGCGGCTCGCGCAGTTCCAGCCAATCCCCGTCGAAGCTTTCGGCCATCAGCCGGCGGCCTTTTCAAGCTCGGCGAGGAAGGCGGTGGCGCGGTCATCCCAGCGTGGCAGCTTCTGCCCGGCCTTCCAGGCGGCCTCCGCCATTTCGGCGCGCAGGTCGGTGTCGAAGATCGCGCGGCGCATCGCCTTGCCGAGCGACACCGTATCGCCGGGCGGAGAGACCACGCCGGCTTCCATCGGCACCACCTCCGCGATCGCACCGCCGGCGGTGATGGCGACCGGCACGCCGCGCGCCAGCGCTTCCGCCGCCGCCATGCCATAGCCTTCCCAATGCGTGGCGAGTGCGAACAGGTCGGTGCCTGCCCACAGCGCCTCCATCTGGTCGGCCGGCACCTCGCCGGCGAAGGTCACGCGGCTGGTCAGGCCGAGTTCCTCCACCAGCGCCAGCAGCCCATCCGCATGCACCGGATCGCGCGGCGCGCCGGCGATGGTCAGGGTCCAGTCGAGATCGGCCAGCCCGCCGAGGGCGCGCAGCAGCACGTCATGCCCCTTGCGCGGCACCAGCGTGCCGATGGCGAGGATGGCGCAGCCGGGACCGCCGGAACCCGCGCTGCGTGGTGCCGGGTCCGTGCCTGGCTCCACCACACCGATGCGCGCCGCATCGACGCCGAATTCGGGCGTCAGGCGGCGGGCGGTGAGGGGGCTGGTGGCGACCAGCCGGGCGAGGCGCGGGAAGATGGTGGATTCCGTCGCGCGCAGCGCATCACGTTCCGGCGTCGGCCGGCCATGCTCCAGGGCGGTCGGGTGATGGATCAGCCCGACGGCCCCGCGCCGTTCCAGCTCCTCCACCAGCGGCGCGAAGGCCGGCAGGCCGAGCCCATCGATGATGATGCGCGCGCCCTGCTGCACGGCATCCAGCGCGGCGCGGGCGCCTTCCAGCGCCGCGGCGTCGGGATGCGGATGCGCCCCGGGCAGTTCCAGCACCTGCACGGCATGGCCCTGTGCGCGCAGGCCGGCGATCAGCCGGCGGTCGTATTCGTAGCCGCCGGAGATGGCGTCGAGCGGGGCGGGGACGAGGAAGGCGATGTCCAAGGTCAGACGGGCCCCTCGAAGGCGGCCCAGGCGACATGGCTTTCGCGCAGCAGGATCTTCAACCCGGTCACCGCGCGGCCGCCATCGCCCAGCACGCCGTCCCGGCAGGCCGCAGCGAGCAGGCCGTGGATATGCAGGCAGAGGTATTCGGTGGTGGTGTTCTTGCCCGCGAAGGCTTCTTCCGCATCCAGGTTGCGGTAGTCCATCGGCGCCAGGATGGCGCGCAGATGATCCTTCGCCAGCCCGATATCCACCAGCAGGTGCAGGTCATCGAGCTGCGGCGCGCGGAACTCCGCCTCCACGATGAAGGTGGCGCCATGCAGCCGCTGCGCCGGGCCGAAGGCCTCCCCGCGGAAGGAATGCGCGATCATGATGTGGTCGACGACCGTCAGGCTGAACATGCACACACTCTCTCTTATAGGTAGGGACCGGCTCTTATAGATAGGTGACGACCGGACAGAGCGGTTGATGTGCGCCGGATGGTGGCGACAGCAAGGCTTCCAGCGCATTCGGCAGCTCGGAAAACGGCGTGTCGGGTCCGAGCAGCGCATCCAGCCGCGTATCGTCCAGCAGCGACAGCGCCAGCGCCAGCCTGTCGCCATGCGTGCGCCGCCCGCGCATCGCCGGCGCCACCTGGCCCACCTGGGTCGAGATCAGCGACAGGCGCTTCGAATGGAAGGCCTCGCCCAGCGGCAGCTCGCAGACCTTGTCGCCGAACCAGGAGGCCTCGACGATCCGCCCCTCGAAGCCGCAGCGGGAGAGTGCGAGGCGCAGGCCTTCTGGGCTGGCGGAGGCATGGATCACCAGGTCGCGTTCCGCCGGTGCGTCCTCGGGTGTGCAGAAGGTGGCGCCGAAGTCGCGCGCGATGGCGCCGCGCGTCGCATCCAGGTCGCAGACATGCAGGTCGAGGCCCGGGATGCGGCCGAGCAGGAAGGTCACCAGCAGCCCGACCACGCCGGCGCCGACCACCAGCACGCGCTCGCCGACCAGCGGCCGCGCATCCCATAGGATATTCACCGCGGTTTCCATATTGGCGGCGAGCACGGCGCGCCGATCCGGCACCGCATCCGGCACGGGGATGCACATGGCGGCCGGCGCCACGAAGGCATCATGGTGCGGGTGCAGGCAGAACACGCGCCGTCCGTGCAGATGCGCCGGCCCGGCCTTCACCGTACCGACCGCCGCGTAGCCGTAGGAAAGCGGCGCGGGGAAGTCGCCATATTGCAGCGGCGCGCGCATCGCCGGCCATTGGCTTTCCGGCACGCGCCCGGCGAAGACCAGGCGCTCCGTCCCGCGCGAGATGCCGGAGGCATGCGTCACCACCAGTGCCTGGTCGGGGCCGGGCACGTCCAGCGCCTGCTCGCGCAGCTCGGCCCGGAAGGGGCCTGTGATCCAGAGGGCGTTCGCCTTCATGGCGCTTGCGGTCCTTCGCAGATGCCCGGGCGGGCACGGTGCAGCCCGATGTCGAACAGCATGTCGTCCCCGATCACATGCGGTGTCCACTGGAAGCGCAGCCCATCCGCGATGCACCCGGCGCTGGGCAGGGAGAAGGCGGGAATGCCGGAGCCGAGGATGATCGGCGCCACGGTCAGGTGCAGGCGGTCCAGGCAACCCGCGGCGAGGAAGGCGGAGACGGTGCGCCCGCCGCCCTCGACGAAGATTTTCCCGAGTCCGCGTGCCGCGAGGTCTTTCAGCAGGGCGGGAAGGTCGGGTTGCACCAGCACCTCCGCCTCGCCGTGCCGGGCGGCACCGGGCGTGGATGTCACCAGCAGGGTCGGCGCCGCGCCATCGCGGAACACCTTGTGCGTGGCGGGCAGGCGGCGCTGCGGGTCCAGCACCACGCGCACCGGGTTGGGGCCTGGCACTTCGCGCGTGGTCAACCGCGGGTCGTCGTGATGCACGGTGCCGGCGCCGACCAGCACCACGTCGCACAGCGCGCGCAGGCGATGCGTGTGCAGGATGTCGCCGCGCCCGCCGATCCATTGGCTCGCGCCATTGGCGCAGGCGATGCGGCCATCCAGTGTCTGCGCCAGGCGGCCGATCACGATGCAGCCATCGGCGGCGGCGGGCGGGGTGAACAGCGGCGCGAACAGGTTTCCCAGCGCGCCCGGCGGCACGACGCCACCCCCGGGCGCGGCCAGCAGCGCAGTCCATTCGGCGTCGTCGGTGGGGGGCGCGTCGTTCATGCGTGGGTGATGCTATGCCGAAGCGGCGGCATTGCGGCAACGGCGCGAATGTTCAGCGCAGCGGGATGCCCGGGAACAGCGGCAGCAGCAGCTCCGCCGACAGCCCCGCCAGCACCGGCAAGGCGAAGCTCGCGACCAGCCGCAGCACGATGAAGCGCCCGCCGAGGATCGGCAGTTCCCACGCCAGGGTCCGGTGCATGCCGAGGATCGCCCAGCCGGAGATCAGCGCCACCATCTGCGCCGGCCCCGCGCCCGCCTTCAGGAAGCCGAGCACCAGCGGAAACGCTACGAACGGCCCGCCCGGCAGCAGCCCGCCCGCCAGCGATGCCAGCACCACGCCGACCATGCCGCTATCCGGGCCGAGCCAGTCTTCCGCCCAGCCGGCGGGAATCAGCTCCGCGAGCAGGGCGGCCATGGGCAGCGCCATCAGCATCACCGGCAGCACGCGCCACAGGGCGCTGCCGGCATCCACCACCGCGCGCCGCGCCACCACCGGGCTGCGCCGGGCGCACAGCGCCAGTGCGGCGAGCGCAACCACCCAGATGGCGAGGACACCGAAGGTCATGGGCCGGTCTTGCCCGAGGGGCGCATGCCGGGCGCATCCGCCGGGGTCCAGCGGATCGGCAGCCAGCGCGCGATCAGCCCGGCCAGGATCGGCAGCGGCAGGCCGCAGATCAACCGCAGCAGGGCGAAATCCGGCCCCAGGATCGGCAATTCCCACACCACGATCCGCTGGAAGCCGTTCAGCGACCAGGCGAGCACGAAGGCGATCAGCGCGCCGCGATCCGCCCCTGCCTGCGCCAGCACCAGCACCACCGGGAAGGCGGCAACCGGGCCGCCGGGCATCACCATGCCGGCGGCGGTCGCCACCAGCAGCCCGCGCAGGCCGCTCTCGGCGCCCATCCAGCGCGCCAGGGCGCCCGGCGGCACCAGCTGGCGCAGCGCGGCGGACAGCAGCAGCCCGCCGAGGATTGAGGGCAGCACCGTCAGGATGAGGTCCCAGGTCGCCCCCAGCGCATGCCGGACGGCGCCCATGCCGCGCAACCACCACACCGCGAAGGCGGCGGCCAGGGTGAGCGCGGAGATGACCAGGAATGTTGCGTTGCGGCGGAGCATGCGAGAGCGCCAAGCTGCGCCCCCGCACGCGATCCGGCAAGCGGGTCGCCTCAGGCCCGCGCGGAAAGCGAAAGCGGCAGATGCCGGCCATCCCGGTTCAGGCCGCGGTCGCCATAGGTGCCGGGACCGGCCGGGCGGGTGGCTCCGGCGATTGTCTCGATGACGCGGGACTGCAGGTCGATGGCGCGTTCCAGCAGCCGGCGATTCTCCGCGCCGAGGTCGCGCAGGCGGCCCGCGAGTTCCTCGGCGCGCAGCCGGTCTGCGCCCTCCGCCTTGCTCTGGGTGCGGCTGGCGGCCGCATAGGCGGCGGCGAAGGCATCCGACGCCTGCTGCTTCGGCAGGGCCAGCGCCGCGGCGCCGTTGAGGTCGAGGCGGGCCAGCGCCTCGTTCTCCGCACGGAGCGCCTCGGTCAGGCGCTGGGCGGCAATGATCAGGGGCTGCATCATGGGGTGGGCCTTTCCGTGGTGGAGGAGGAAGCAGTGCCGGCGGGTGGGTCGCCGTTGGGTGGAAGACCGGCGAGGCGCGTCAGCTCCCGCAGCACCGCCTCCCCGATTCCCAATCCGCCGGCCTTCGCCAGGTCCCTGGCGATGGCGTCGACCAGCATCGGGCGCCACTGGCCCTCCGCCGATCCGCCCCCGAAGGGCGCCTTGGTGTCGAGGCCCTGGAACATCGGTTGCAGCAGGGCTGCCAGGGCCTGGGCCTCGAAATCCTGCGCGGCGCGGCGCAGCGCGGCCGGGCTCTGGCTGGCGCGCGGCGCGGCCAGGGTGGGGGAGGGGCTGGTGGCGGCGATGCTCATCAGCGCACCTCCAGCTCGGCCTGCAAGGCGCCGGCCGCCTTGATGGTCTGCAGGATGGTGATCATGTCGCGCGGCCCGATCCCCAGGCCGTTCAAGCCGCGCACCAGATCCTCCAGCGTCACCGCGCCACGCAGGATGCCGAGCCGGCGTTCCGACTGGTCGTCCACCTGCACATCGGTGCGCTGCACCACCGCGGTCTGCCCGCCGGCCAGCGCATTGGGCTGCACCACCTGCGGCGTCTCGGTGATGCGGATGGTCAGGTTGCCCTGCGCGATCGCCACCGTGGACAGCCGCACATTGGCGCCCATGACGATGGTGCCGGAGGCTTCCTCGATCACCACACGGGCGATCTGGTCCGGCTCCACCCGCAACTGCTCGATCTGCGCGATGAAGGCCACCGAGTCGCGGCCCGCCAGGCTGAGGCTGACGGTGCGCGGATCCGTCGCCGTGGCCGGGGTACCGCCGGCGGTGCGGTTGATGACGGCGGCGATGCGCCGCGCCGTGGTCAGGTCCGGGTTGCGCAGCGACAGGCGCAGCCGGTCGCCGGAGGCGAAGCTGTAGGCCACCTCGCGTTCCACCGTCGCGCCATTGGCGATGCGGCCCGAGGTCGGAACGCCGCGGGTGACGGACCCGGCGGCGCCGCGGGCGGAGACGGCGCCGGTCACGATCGGCCCCTGCGCCACCGCATAGACCTCCCCATCCGCGGCCAGCAGGGGTGTCACCAGCAGCATGCCGCCGGTCAGGTTGGTGGCGTCCCCGAGCGCTGAGACGGCGATGTCGATGCGGCTGCCGGTGCGGGCGAAGGCCGGCAGGTTGGCGGTCACCATCACCGCGGCGACGTTGCGGGTATCCAGCTGGCGTTCCTGGTCGCGCGTGTTCACGCCAAGCCGTTCCAGCACGCCGATCAGCGATTGCCGGGTGAAGACGGCGGAGCGCAGCTTGTCGCCGGTGCCGTTCAGGCCGACCACCAGCCCGTAGCCGACGAGCTGGTTTTCCCGCATGCCCTCGACATCCGCGATGTCCTTGATGCGGACCTGGGCGAGGACGCCCGCCGGCGAAAGGAGAAGGATGAACACCAGCGCCAGGAATTGGCGCGGAAGCCCGCTCATCCTCAGGCAAGGTTTTGTCGCCACACTCTCCTCCTCGCCGCCGCCATCCTGGTGGAGGGGCGCGGGGAGGCTTCCGCAAGGGCCGTGCCAGGGCAGGGGGCCTCCAGCCCCGGCAGGGTTTGCCGGGGCGGGGCAGGGGCTGCCGGGACCCGGCAGCATGTGCGCCAAGGGGCCTCTCGGGGCCGGCTTCAGAAGGATGCGTCGATGGCGGTGGGTCCGGTGCGGCCGGCGGGGTTCAGTGGGGTGCAGGCGGGGCGGGTGCGGCGTGGTGCCGGCGGCTTCGCGCTGCCAGAAGCCGCCGGCGATACGGCCGCCTCCACCGGCGTGGCCGCGCCGCCTTCCCTCGGCGGGCTGCTGGCCCTGCAGGAGTCGGAGGCGCCGGAACGGCCGGAGGCGGTGGCCGAGCGTGCCCGCCGCCGCGCGTCCAGGGCGCTGGATGAGTTGCGCGGGCTGCAACTGGACCTGCTGAGCGAGACACCGGGCGATGCCGGGTGTCTCGCCAGGCTGGAGGCGCTGGCATCCGCGCCGGAGGCCGGGCTGGCGCCGGAACTGGCCGCCCTGATGGCCGAGATCCGGCTGCGGGCGCGGCTGGAGTTGGCGCGCCGAAGTGTCGCCAGAAGGTCATCCAACTGAAAAGCGCGCAAAGATCAGGAACTTGCGGCGAAACGAGGCCTTGCACCGGCCCCATTCCCGCCACTATGGTCCGGCCGCTTTCGCCCCCCGGGCGCCGGGCCCTGGGCGGCTAAGGTTGGGGAAGTCCTGCCATGCTGGTAACCTTGCCGCCGGATTATCGTCCGAGCAGCGACGAAGAGTTCATGAATCCACTCCAGTTGGAGTATTTTCGGCAGAAGCTGTTGAAGTGGCGGGCTGACCTGTTGCGGGAGGCGGGCGAGACCCTGACTTCCATGGGCCAGGGGGGCATCATCGAAGCCGACCTGACTGACCGCGCGAGCGTCGAGACCGACCGGGCACTGGAGCTTCGCACCCGGGACCGCGCGCGCAAGCTGATCTCCAAGATCGACCAGGCGCTGGAGCGGGTGGAGAACGGCACCTACGGCTACTGCGAGGAGACCGGGGAGCCGATCGGCCTGCGCCGGCTGGAGGCCCGCCCGATCGCCACCATGTCGATCGAGGCGCAGGAGCGCCATGAGCGGATGGAGCGGGTGCACCGCGACGACTGATGCGGCGCGGGGCCAGGTTTCGCGGCCCCGCGGATCAGGCCACCCAATCCGGCGGTGCGTCGTCCAACTCGGGCGGCGGGCTGGCGGTGGGGTCGCGGCGGGGCAGGCGGGAATCATTCTCCGTGACCTTGCCGACGCGGTTGTCCACGGGCCAGGCGAGCAATTCCTCGGCCGGGCAGGGCACCAGCAATTCCAGCAGATCCTCGGGCTCCGCCGGTTCCTCCCCGAGCCAGGCGTCCCAGACCTCGGGCGGCAGCACCACCGGCATGCGGGGATGCACCAGCGCCTGTTTCTCATTCGCCTCCGTCGTGATGACGGTGAAGCTGCGGAGCCAGGCGCCGTCCGGCTGCTTCCAGCCCTCCCACAGCCCGGCGACGGCCATCGGCATGCCATCCGCCTGCGCCACGGCGTAGGCCTGCTTGCTGCCATCCTCCGCCTTGCGCCATTCGTAGAAGGCATCCATCGGCACCAGGCAGCGCCGCTTGCGGAAGGCCTCGCGGAACGATGGTTTCTCGGCGATGCCGTCGGCGCGGGCGTTCATCAGCTTCGCGGCGTCCTTGGCATCCGTCGCCCAGCGCGGCACCAGGCCCCAGCGCAGCGCATCCAGGTGGCGCTCGCCGCTTTCCGGGTGGCGGCGCACCACCAGCGCCGTCTGCGTCACCGCGATGTTCCAGGACGGGGCGTGGTTTGGCGTGGGATTGGCGGTGGCGAAGTATTGCGCCAGCTCGGCCGGGGTCCGCTGCAACAGGTAGCGTCCGCACATGCGCCGCGAGTCCTCCCTCATTCCCTTGCGGCATGCAGGATAGCCCGATGCGGCACGCAGGATAGCCCGGAGGCGCGGTCCGGCCCAGCTCCAGGAAGACTATCCTGAACCTCGGCCACCGCCCGGTGGCGATGCGGGTTTGTGGCCGAATTGTGCAGCATCCGGCATCGCGCGGGGTTGTCTGATGACTTGGCATCGGGAATACCCGAAGGCACGACCAAGATGCGTTCAGGGAGAAGAAGAATGACCATCCGTACCGCAGCCGCGGCCTTCGCCATGCTTGGCGCCGCCGTCGTCGCGACCCCGGCCACGGCACAGGAGACGATGCGCTTCATGACCGGGCCGCAGGGTGGGTCCTGGGTGCCGATCGCGGGCGCGCTGAAGAACATCTGGGAACGCGCCATCCCCGGCCTGACGGTGCAGACGCTGCCCGGCGCCGGCGTGGCCAATGTGCGCGGCATCGGTGGCGGCCGCGCCAACGTCGCCTTCGGCAATTCCATCAGCACCGTGGACGGCATCGCCGGCCGCGCGCCCTTCCCCGAGGCGGTGAGCAACGTCTGCAACATCGGCTCGCTCTACCCGCAGTGGTTTCAGGTGATCGCGCTGGCCGATTCCGGCATCAACTCGATCGAGGACATGCGCGGTCGCCCGATCGCGCTCCAGCCGCGCGGCAACACCGCCGAGGTGGTGACGCAGCACATCCTGCAGGCCGCCGGCATGCGCTACAGCGACGTGCGCGCCAGCTTCCAGTCCAGCTACACGGATGCGGTGGGCCTGCTGCGCGACGGCCATGCCCAGGTCTTCACCCTCGGCACCACCATCCCGGCCAGCGCCGTGATGGATTTGGCCAGCGCGCGGGAGATGCGGATCGTCGATCTGTCCCGCTACGTCGACAAGATGCGGGAGATCAACCCGGGCTACCAGGGCGCGCCGCTGCCGGCCAACACCTATCCGCAGCAGCAGGGCACGCCGACGCAGATCACCTACACCGCGCATCTGATCACCAACTGCGACCGCAACCCGGATCAGGTCTACCAGATGGTGAAGCTGATGTGGGACAACGTGGGCACGCTGCGCAACATCGTCAGCGCCATGCGTGACAGCACCCCGGCGACCGCCGCGGCCGATATCGGCGTGCCGATGCATCCGGGCGCGGCGCGCTTCTACCAGGAAGCGGCTTCCCGCTGAGACCACGATTGCGCGCCTGGCCCGTCCGGGCGCGCAAGCCGTTCTGAAGGGCCGGATGACGGGCTGCCGAGGTGGCAGGCCCGGCGCCGGCCCTGATGCATCTGCCCAAAGTCCAGAATGAACAGCGTCCTTGAGATACGGGGAAGAACGGCGATGACCTATGCGCGCGCCATGCAAGGGCTGGCCGGCACCATCGCGGCCGTCATGGCCGTCTATCATATGTGGGCCATCGCGGCCTCACCGCCCGAGGCGGTGATCTTCCGCGGCACCCACCTGCTGTTCGCCATGGCGCTGGTCTTCATCCTGTTCCCGCTGCGGCAGGCCAAGGATGGCTCGCGCACGGCGCCGGGGCCGGAGGATTGGCTGCTCTGCGCGCTGTCCATCTGGGCGGTGGGCCGGCTGTTCGTGGATTACGACTGGCTGGTCAACCGCATCCCCTACATCGATGACCCGCGGCCCGCCGACATCATCGGCGGCTGGGTCCTGGTGGCGCTGATCCTGGAAGCCACGCGCCGCGTCATCGGCTGGGCGCTGCCGATCACAGCCTCCGTCTTCCTGGTGTGGTCCTACTTCTTCACCGATGTCGGCGCGCTGGCGATGCTGGACCAGTTGTACCTGACGACGGACGGCATCTTCGGCTCGACGCTCGGCGTCTCGGCCGGCTTCGTCGTGATCTTCGTGCTGTTCGGATCGTTCATGGAGCGGTCGGGCGTCGGCAAGCTGTTCATGGACTTCGCCCTGGCGCTGACCGGGCGCAGCAGCGGTGGCCCCGGCAAGGTGGCGGTGGTGTCCTCCTCCCTGTTCGGCTCGGTCTCCGGCTCCGCGGTCGCCAATGTGATGGTGACCGGGCAGGTGACCATCCCGCTGATGAAGCGCAGCGGATTCCGCCCGCAATTCGCGGCAGGCGTGGAGGCGGTGGCCAGCACCGGTGGTCAGATCATGCCGCCGATCATGGGCGCGGCCGCCTTCGTCATGGCCGAGTTCCTCGGCGTGTCCTACCTGCAGGTGGTGACCTGGGCGCTGATCCCGGCGCTGCTGTATTATGTGGCCACCTTCGCCGCGGTGCATTTCGAGGCGAAGCGCGCGGGCCTCGCCGGCCTGCCGGAGCATGAGGTGCCGAAGCTGCGCGACGTGATGCGCGAAAGCTGGCACCTGTTCCTGCCCATCCTGGTGATCATCGTCGGCCTGTTCGGCGGCTATTCGGCGCCGCTGGTGGCGCTGGTGGCAACGCTGGCCTGCTTCCCCGCCGCGGCGCTGCGCGCCAACAGCCGGCACCATGTCAGTATTGCCGCGGTGTGGGATGCGCTGCTGGACGGTGCGCGCAACGCGCTCGGCATCGCCATGGCCTGCGCCTGCGCCGGCATCGTCATCGGGCTGATCGCGCTGACCGGGCTCGGCATCACCTTCACCCAGCTCGTGGTGAACGTGGCCGACAACAACCTGATCTTCGCGCTGATCCTGACCATGATGGCGGGCATCGTCCTCGGCATGGGGATGCCGACCACGCCGGCCTACATCGTCATGGTCTCGCTGCTGGTCCCCGCGCTGATCGCCATGGGGGTGGTGGTGCCGGCCGCGCACCTGTTCGCCTTCTACTTCGCCATCCTGTCGGCCATCACGCCGCCGGTGGCGCTGGCGGTCTTCGCCGCCGCGGGGCTGGCCAAGACGGATATGTGGAGCAGCGGCTGGGCGGCGATGAAGATCGGCGCGGCCGGCTTCATCGTGCCCTTCATCTTCGTCTTCCAGCCGGCACTGCTGCTGATCGGCACCTGGGGCGAGGTGTTGCTGGCGGTGGCGAGCGCGACGGCCGGCTGCCTGCTGCTCGCGGCCTCCCTGCACGCCTACCTGCTGCGGCCGATGCCGATGTGGGAAAGGGTGGCGCTGTTCATCGCGGCGCTGGCGCTGATCAAGCCCGGTCTCCTGACGGACGGCATTGGCCTGGTCTTCGGCGGTGGCGTGCTGCTGCTGCAACTGGTGCAGCGCCGCCGCACCGCACTGGCCTGAGTTTCACGGAACGCGTTCAACCCTAGACCGAGCGGAAATCGAACATGCGCTTGTTGAGCTTCCAGGATGCCGGGCGAGTTGCCGCCGGCGTGCGGATCGGCGACCAGGTGGTGCCCGTGGCGGCGCTGTCCGGCTTCCCGGATGATACGCTGGCGCTGCTCCAGGCGGGCGGCGACACGCTGGCCCGGCTCGGCGCCGCGGCGCAGGCGGCGCCGGCCTCCACGCATCGGCCGCTGGCCGGGCTGACGCTGGCGATGCCGATCGCGCGGCCCGGCAAGGTGGTGTGCATCGGGCTGAACTACGCGCTGCATGCCAAGGAAGGCGGCAACCCGATCCCCGACTACCCGGCGGTGTTCCTGCGCGTGCAGACCAGCCTGACCGGCCCCGACCAGCCGATGCTGCGGCCGAAGGGCGCCTCCGAGAAGCTGGATTATGAGGCGGAGCTGGCCATCATCATCGGCCGCCAGGCCCGCAACGTGGCGGAGGCCCAGGCGCTGGACCATGTCGCCGGCTATTCGCTGTTCAACGATGGCTCGGTGCGCGACTACCAGCGCAAGTCCACGCAATGGACCATGGGCAAGAACTTCGACCGCACCGGCGCCTTCGGGCCGGAGATCGTGACGGCCGATGAACTGCCGCCCGGCGCCGCGCCGCTGCGGATCACCGCGCGGGTCGACGGCCAGACGGTGCAGGACAGCACGACCGGCGACATGATCTTCCCGGTCGCGCGCTGCATCGCCATCCTGTCCGAGGTGATGACGCTGGAGCCGGGCGACGTGATCGCCACCGGAACGCCGTCCGGCGTCGGCTACGCCCGCAAGCCGCCGCTGTTCCTGGCGCCCGGCATGCGGATGGAGGTCGAGGTGGAGGGCATCGGCGTGCTGCGGAACAGCATCGCGGACGACCCGGCCTTCTGATCCTGTGGCACCCGCGCATCATGCGGGAATGTCATCTGCATGACGCGCAATTGATTTGCGGGCCTTAACCGCGGCTTCATCGCGGGCGCCCTACGCCCTCCTGGCGCAATCGCCAGGAAGGCCTGAGAATGACCGAAGCCCGCCCCCTCTCCAGCCGCATCTTCAAGGGGGCGGCTGGGCTGCTCCTTTCGGCATCGGCCCTCGCGCTGGTCGCGACGATGCCGCGCCCGGCGGCGGCGGAAACCGCGACCTTCTTCGACAGCATCTTCGAGGGCCGGGCGGAGTTCGACCAGCGCGTGACCGATGCCGGCGGCACGGTCAACATGGACCTGCTATCCGGCCTGACCAACAACGCCGCGAGCTGGGCACGCACGGGCTACACCATCACCTCCGGCAATGCCGGCAGCCGCTCCACCAGCAGCAGTGCCTTCTCCGCCATCCAGGGGCCGAGCGGCAGCTTCGCGGGCGGCGACGGCATCCGCATGACCGCGGCCTCCACCGACTCGGCGGGCAGCGGCCTGGTCTTCACCTTCGACACGCCGGTGAACGCCTTCGCGCTTGACCTGGAAGGCTGGGCGACCTGTTGCTTCCCGAGCGCGCTCTACATCTCCTTCGACGGCGGCGCGCCGATCCTGGTCGGCAGTGCCGCCACCGGTACCGACAACCCCGGCACGGCGACCTATAGCCAGGCGATGACCTTCGTCGCCGCGATCGACGACGCGGCCACCTTCACCACGGTCGCCTTCTACGGGGCGGCCAGCGGCGATGCGATGTGGGGCGGTGGCGTCATCCGCTACGCGCTGGTGCCGCTGGGCGGGCTTTCCGGCGGGCAGGTTATCGACGGCACCCAGGCCTTCTTCACGGAGAGCGATCCCGCGGTCCAGACCGCCATCCTGACCTTCAACGGCGGCGTCTTCCGGCCGACCACCGCCGCGGCCCTGTCGCAGCCGGTGGTCCTCGAATCGGGCAATGGCAGCATCGACACCACCCAGGGTCCGGTCATCCTGCTGGGCGACCTCAGCGGCGTCGGCCAGTTGCAGCTGCTTGGCGGCGGCGTGGTGACGCTGATGGGCAATGCTAGCAACACCGGCGGCGCGCAGGTGCAATCGGGCACGCTCTCGATCCAGGGCATCTTCCAGGGCGCGGTGACGGTGCTGGCGGGCGGCACGTTGACCGGCAGCGGCATCATCGGCGGCGGCAACATCGACGGCATCCTGTCCCCCGGCAGCTCCCCGGGCAGCATGGTCTTCACCGCGCCCGTCAGCCTGGGCGCCGGTTCCACCACGCGGCTGGAAATCGACGGCCCGGGCACCGCCTCCGGCGCCGGGTCGCATGACCAGATCCTGGTCACCGGCGCCGGCGGCACGCTGACGGCGGGTGGCACGCTGCAGCCGGTGCTGCGCGGCATCAGCGGTTCCGCCAACAACGACTTCACCCCGGTGCTCGGCCAGGCCTTCCGGGTGATCCAGGCCGAGGGCGGGCTGCTCGGCAGCTTCGCCGGCCTGACCCAGCCAACCGAGGGCCTGCCCAGCGGCGCGCGCCTCGATGCGCTGTACGGCGCCGGCACGCTGGACCTGGTGACCACGCCGGCCAGCTACGCGGCTCTCGCGCCGCTCGGCATCGACCAGCGCGGCAACCAGACGGCGGTCGGTGGCGCGCTGGACGCGATCCGCCCGGCGGCGGGCCTGCGGATGGAAGGCGATGCGGCGACCACCTTCGGCGCGCTGTATGCGCTGCCCGCCGCCGGCATCGCCCCGGCGCTGGACCAGCTTTCCGGCACCCTGCATGCGGATGCGCTGGCCGCCTCGCTGGCGCATCGGCGCATCCTCGGCGCCGGCACCGCCCAGCGCATGGCGGCGATCCGCGCCGGCGACCCGGCGCTGGTCACCGCGCAGGGCTCGCTGGCGCCGCGCATCGCGCTCGACAGCGCGCGCACCGTGCAGATGAGCGCTATGCCGGGCGCCGGTCCGACGCCCGATTGGGATGCCGGCTTCGGCCGGGGCGACGGCGCCGATGGCGCGGATGGCCAATTCGCCGGCTGGTCCGTCTGGGGCCGGGCGCTCGGAAGCTGGGGCAGCACGGATGGCGACGGCGCCGCGGCGGGCTATTCGCGGCAATCCGGTGGCGCGCTGGTCGGTGCCGATCGCAGCTTCGCCCCGGGCCTGACCGGCGGCGTCGCGCTGGGCTTCCTGCGCGGCACGGTCGATGGCGATGGCGGCACCGGGGAGGTGCGGCTGGATAGCTACCAGGCCAGCCTCTATGGCGTGTATGCGCCGCCCACGGATGCGACGGTGAAACCCTTCATCGATGCCACGCTCGGCACCGGGCTCAGCCGCTATGACAGCCGCCGCGACATCGCCTTCGGCACCCTGTCCCGCCGCGCCCAGGGCGACAGCGACGGCACGGATGTCACGGCGGAGGCCGGCTTCGGCGTCACCACGCGGCTGGAGGGGGTGGATCTGGAACCGCGCGCCTTCCTGCGCTGGGACCGCATCGCCCGGGGCGGCTTCACCGAATCGGGCGCCGAATCGCTGAACCTGACGGTCGATGGCCGTACTGCGGATGCGCTGCGCGCCGGCATCGGCGTCAGCGCCGCCCGCACTCTCAGCCTCGGCGAAGGCTTCCGGCTGCGGCCCGAGGCCCGCATCGGCTATGCGCGGGAACTGCAGGACGGCCTCGGCCGCAGCACGCATCGGCTGGGCGGCGCCGCCTTCAGCGTGGAATCGGCCCGCACCGGTCAGGACGCGCTGACCGCCGGCATCGGCGCCACCGCCTATCGCGGCGACCGCTTCGCCGTGGTGGCGGATTACGACCTGCTGCGGTCGAGCGGCGGCACGGAGCATGTGCTGACCCTCGGCCTGCGCTGGGTCTGGTAGGCCGCAGTCTGCTGGACCGACGGTCAGAAAACTGTCACGCCGCGAGGGTGGGGCGCCGGTCTAGACAACCGCGCCCCGATTCACGGAGACCGTCAGTGCGCTTTGAAGTGGTTGAGATCAGCTCCACGGCCAACAAGGTGCTTCTCGTGGGGCGGCTGGACGCCACCACGGTGGGGCAGGTGGAAACACCCTTCACCGCGGCGGTCGCCGCCTCCGGCCGCAATGCGCTGATCGACCTGACGGAACTGGAGTTCCTGTCCTCGCTCGGCATCCGCCTGCTGCTGTCCTCGGCCCGCGTGGTGTCGCGGCGCGGCGGCACGGTGGTGCTGTTCGGCGCCCAGCCGATGGTGGCGGAGGTGCTGGAGGCGATGGCGCTGGACCAGATGCTGCCGCTGGTTGGAACCGAAGCCGAGGCGATGGCCCGCCTGCCGGGATGACCCTGCGGCTGCAGGTGCCGATCTCGCTTGCCGGGCTGGAAGCCGCGCAGGATGCGGCCGAAGCCTGGGCGGAGGGGGAGGGGGTGCCGCCCCAGGCCGCCCTTCGGCTGCGCCTGGTGATCGAAGAACTGGTGGCGAATCTGGTCGAGCACGCCAGCTGGCCCGGCCTGCCGCCCGGCGCCGCGCCGCCGGCGGCCCGGCTGGAATGCGCCCGGGAAGCGGGCGGGCTGCGCCTGGTGCTGATGGATGCGGCCGCGCCCTTCGACCCGATCGCAGCGCCGCAGGCGGCGCCGCCAACCCTGGAGGATGACCGGGTGGGCGGCCTTGGACTGGCGCTGGTGCGGCGGATGAGTGCCGAACTCGCCTACCAATCCGACCCCGATGGCTGGAACCGCACCAGCCTGGTGCTCCGGATCGCGTGAGGAAGAACCGACAACACGCCATGGTTGTGGAGGTCGTTGTCATCGAAGCTTCATCGAACTGCAATCGTCTGGTCGCCGGACCTGCCTAGAAGGCGCCCAACGGCGTTGCCCGCTTTAGGCAGCCCGTTTCGAACAGGACCGGAGAGAGACACAGTGAACAGGCGCACCCTTCTGCTCGGCACCGGCGCGGCGCTCGGAGCCGGGCTCCTCAACGCCCGCGGCGCGATGGCCCAGGTGGCGACCGTGACCGGCGCCGGCGCGACGTTCCCCCGCCCCCTTTACGAGCGTTGGTCGGCCCAGGCGCGTGACGCCGGCGTCGTGCAGCTCAACTACCAATCGATCGGCTCCGGCGGCGGCATCAACCAGATCACGGCGCGCACCGTCGATTTCGGCGCCTCCGACGCGCCGCTGACGCAGGAACAGCTCACCGAGCGCAAGCTGCTGCAGTTCCCGACCGTGATGGGTTCCGTGGTGCTGTCCGCCAACCTGCCGGGCGTTGCCGACCAGGCGCTGAAGCTGACGCCGGAAGTCATTGCCGAGATCTTCCTGGGCAAGATCACCCGCTGGCGCGACCCGAAGATCGTCGAGCTGAACCGCGACGTGGCGATCCCGAACATGCCGCTGAGCGTGGCCTACCGCGCCGATGGCTCGGGCACGACCTGGGTGTGGACGACCTACCTGTCCCGCGTCAGCGAGGAGTGGAAGAACGGCCCGGGTGCCGGCACCTCCGTCCGCTGGCCGGTTGGCAACGGCGCGCGTGGCAATGAGGGTGTGTCCAACATCATCCGCAACAGCCCCGGCACCATCGGCTACATCGAGAACGCCTATGCGGTGGTGAACCGCATGCCGACGACGCAGATCCGCAACAAGTCCGGCAACTTCGTCAAGGCGCAGCCGCCGGCGTTCAACGCGACCGCGGCGAACGCGAACTGGAACGTGCCGAACTTCCAGGCCGACACCATCGACATCAGCGGCGCCGATGTGTGGCCGATCACCTCCCCCACCTACATCCTGCTGCCGATGGACCCGCCGGCGGACAAGGTCGCGGGCAGCCAGAACGCCATGCGCTTCTTCGACTGGGCCTTCAAGAACGGTGCCGAGGCCGCGACGCGCCTGGAATACATCCCGCTGCCGACCAGCGCGCATGACGCCATTCGCGCTGCCTGGGCGGCCAATGTGAAGGGTCCGAACGGCCAGGCGCTGTGGCCGGTCGGCTGAACGGACTAGAGTGACGGGCCGGGGCCGGACGCGTGTTGCGTCCGGCCCTGGTTGCTTGTCTGGTTGACAACCTTCCTTGCCGGGACATCCCGCCTTGCAGCAGACCATAACGGCCGATGCATCGGCCATTCCAGCCGGCGGTGTCCGACGGCGGACCGGCAGCTTCGGTGACAAGCTGTTCGAAGGGCTCTGCCGCGGCGCCGGCGTGCTGGTGCTGCTGACCCTCGGCGGCATCATCCTGACGCTGCTGATCGGCGGATTGCCCGCCTTCACGCATTACGGCCTCGCCTTCCTCACCAGCGACGCGTGGAATCCGGTGGAGGACCACCGCGAGGAATACGGTGCGCTGGTCTCCATCTTCGGCACCGTGGTCAGCGCCGTGCTGGCCATCATCTTCGCCGTGCCGGTCGCCTTCGGCATCTCCTTCTTCCTGACCGAACTCGCGCCGGAATGGCTGCGTCGGCCGGTGGGGACGGCGATCGAGCTGCTGGCGGCGGTGCCTTCCATCATCTACGGCATGTGGGGCCTGTTCGTGGTGGTGCCCTTCGTGCAGATCTACATCCAGCTGGCGCTGGGGGATTATCTGACCTCCATCCCGCTGATCGGCTTCATCTTCGAAAGCCGGTCCTTCGCGGGCACCTCGCTGTTCACCGCGGCGCTGGTGCTGGCCATCATGATCCTGCCCTTCATCGCCGCCACCATGCGCGACGTCTTCCTGCAGGTGCCGCCGGTGTACAAGGAAAGCGCCTATGGCCTCGGTGCCACGCGCTGGGAAGTGGTGAAGGGGGTGGTGCTGCCCTACACGCGGATCTCGGTGGTCGGTGGCATCATGCTCGGCCTGGGCCGCGCGCTGGGCGAGACCATGGCGGTGACCTTCGTGATCGGCAACGCCAACCGCATGCCGCAGAGCATCTTCGACCCATCCACCACCATCGCCTCCGTCATCGCGATGGAGTTTCCGGAGAGCCTTTCGGGCAGCATGAAGCAGTCGGCGCTGTTCGCGCTCGGCTTCCTGCTGTTCGTGATCTCCTTCCTGGTGCTGGCGGCCTCCCGCTGGCTGCTGCGGTCCCGGCTGAAGGCCTGATCCCATGAGCACGACAACCCTGTCCCCGCTTTCCAAGGCACGCAACGAAAGTGCCGCGCGTTCGCTCGGGCGTCGCCGGAAGTTCGTCGACTCCGCCGTGAAATGGCTCTGCCTGGCGGCGACTGTCGCCGGCCTGTTCTTCCTCGCCTCGATCATGGGCACGCTGCTTTGGCGTGGCCTGGAATCGCTGAGTCTGAACACGCTGCTCACTGAGTTCAAGCCGACCAGCTACGGCGAGGACACGGCGCAGGCGGGCGGGCTGCGGCACGCCATCATCGGCAGCCTGATCCAGACCGCCATCGGCACCGTCATCGGCACGCCGATCGGCCTGCTGGTCGGCACCTACCTGGCCGAATATGCCCGCGGCTCCGCCTTCGGGAATGCCGTGCGCTTCGTCTCGGACGTGCTGCTCTCGGCGCCGTCCATCCTGATCGGCCTGTTCATCTACCAGCTGGTGGTGCTGCCGATGGGCGGCTTCTCCGGCATCGCCGGCGCCCTGGCGCTCGCCATCATCGTGATCCCCGTGGTGGTCCGCACCACGGAGGACATGCTGCAGCTGATCCCGAATACGCTGCGCGAGGCAGTGATCGGCCTCGGCGCGCCGAAGTGGAAGATGATCACGCTGGTCTGCTACAAGGCCGCGGCCTCGGGCATCCTCACCGGCATCCTGCTGGCGGTGGCCCGCATCGCCGGCGAGACGGCGCCGCTGCTGCTGACCAGCTTCGGCAACAATGTCACCAGCCTCGACCTGTCGAGCGCCATGGCCAGCCTGCCGATCGCCATCTACCAGCAGGCCAATTCCGGCTTCCCGGACCTGATCCGGATCGCCTGGTCCGGCGCCCTGCTGGTCACGCTCGGCGTCCTTGCAATCAACATCATTGCCCGCGCCGTGCTGCGCGGGCGCCACTGAGCCAGGGAAGGGGCGGCCCGCTGGGCCGTAAGATGAGGACGATCCGATGGGCTCGATGACCGAACAGACCACTGCCAGCCCCGCCGGCTTCGGCGGCATGCAGGCGCGATCCGCCGAGGCGCTGAACACGCAGGCGCGCATCTCCGTGCGCAACCTCGATTTCTTCTACGGCACCAACAAGGCGCTGAAGTCGATCAACCTGGACCTGCCGGACCGGCAGGTGACGGGCATGATCGGCCCCTCCGGCTGCGGCAAGTCCACGCTGCTGCGCGTGCTGAACCGCATGTACAGCCTGTATCCGGGCCAGCGCGCGGAAGGCGAGGTGCTGATGGACGGGCGCAACATGATCGACGCCTCCGTCGACCTGAACGAGCTGCGCTCCAAGGTCGGCATGGTGTTCCAGAAGCCGACGCCGTTCCCGATGACGATCTATGACAACATCGCCTTCGGCATCAAACTGCATGAGAAGCTGGCGAAATCCGAGCTGGACGACCGCGTCGAATGGGCGCTGTCCCGCGCCGCGATCTGGGGCGAGGTGAAGGACCGGCTGCAATCCTCCGCCATGGGCCTGTCGGGCGGCCAGCAGCAGCGCCTGTGCATCGCACGCTCCATCGCCGTGCGGCCGGAAGTGATGCTGTTCGACGAGCCGACCAGCGCGCTCGACCCGATCTCCACCTTGAAGATCGAGGAGCTGATCGACGAGTTGAAGCGTGACTTCACCATCTGCATCGTCACCCACAACATGCAGCAGGCCGCGCGCTGCGCCGACCAGGTGGCCTTCTTCTACCTGGGCGAGCTGGTCGAGGTCGCACCCGCCGCGCAGCTCTTCACCGCGCCGCGCGAGAAGCGCACCCAGGAATACATCACCGGCCGGTTCGGCTGAGGACAACGCAGATGCCAATGGAAACCCAGAGCGAGCACATCGTCCGATCCTACGACGAGCAGCTCCGCAAGGTCCGCGACATGCTGGCCCGCATGGGCGGGCTGGCGGAGCGCCAGGTGAATGACGCCACCGTGGCGCTGGTGCGCCGCGATGCCACCCTGGCGGCCGAGGTGATCGGCCGCGACGCCGCGCTCGACCAGCTGGAACGCGAGGTCGAGAGCTTCTGCATCCGCATCCTGGCGACCCGCCAGCCGATGGCGATCGACCTGCGCTTCATCGTCACCGCCATGAAGGTGGCGCACAACCTGGAGCGCATCGGCGACTACGCCCGCAATGCCGCCAAGCGCAGCATCGTGGTGGCGCAGCAGCCGACGCTGGGCAGCCTCAACGGCTTCTCCCGAATGGCCCGCCTGGTACAGGAGAACCTGAAGGCCGCGATCGACGCGCTGGTGAACGACGATGCCGAGGCCGCGGCGCGGGTCTGGGGCAATGATGAGCCGGTGGACGATGTCTACAACGGCATCTTCCGCGAGATGCTCACCTTCATGATGGAGGACCCGCGCAACATCACCGCGGCGACGCATCTGCTGTTCATCGCCAAGAACCTGGAACGCATCGGCGACCACGCCACCAACATCGCCGAGACGGTGCACTACGCCGTGCGCGGCGACAGCCTGCCGGATGAACGGCCGAAGGCGGACAGTTCCGCCTACGCCGTGGTCCGGCCGCCCGAATAATCCTGACGAGTGCTGGGAACCGCGAACATGCCGGACGCCACGGGCAGTCTCGCCAAGCCGACCATCCTGGTGGTGGAGGACGAGGCGCCGCTGCTGACTCTGCTGCGCTACAACCTCGAGAAGCAGGGCTTCCGCGTGGAGGAGGCGACCGATGGGCAGGAGGCGCTGCTGCGCGTCTCCGAGGGCAAGCCGGACCTCATCCTGCTCGACTGGATGCTGCCGGCGCTTTCAGGCCTGGAAGTCTGCCGCCAGATCCGCCGCCGCCCGAATACCCGTGACCTGCCGATCATCATGGTGACGGCGCGGACCGAAGACCAGGACGCGGTGCGCGCGCTGGATACGGGGGCGGACGACTACATCTCGAAGCCCTTCGTGATGGACGCGCTGCTGGCCCGCATCCGCGCGCTGCTGCGCCGGTCCGGCGCGGTGCCGGTGAAGGGGCGGCTGACCTACAAGGACCTGGTGATGGACCAGGACGCGCATCGCGTGACGCGCGGCAGCCGGTCGCTGCACCTGGGCCCTACCGAATACCGGCTGCTGGAATTCTTCCTGCAGCATCCGGGCCGCGTCTTCACCCGCGAACAATTGCTGGACGCTGTCTGGGGCCGCGACATCCATGTCGAGCCGCGCACGGTGGACGTGCACATCCGTCGCCTGCGCAAGGCGGTGAATGGCGACGAGGAAGCCGACATCATCCGCACCGTGCGCTCCGCCGGCTACGCGCTGGACGTGGAGGAGTAGGGGGCGCCGCCCCTAGTCTGGCGCCCGGTACAGCGGCTCCAGCGCCAGGCGGCGCAGGGCGTTGCGGGCCAGCGCCTCGATCTCCCGCCGGTCCGTCGTATCCGGGTCCACCGCCAGCCAGGCGGCGGATAGCCGGTGCCAGAATACCGAAAGGTCCAGCAGCCGGTCGCGCAGCGCGAGCTGGTCACGGATCAGCCGGGTCGGCGCCTCCAGCGGCAGCGGGCGGCGCATCGCTTCCTCGGCCGTGGCCAGCAGGGCGGCGGCGGCACGGCGCGGCCGGGCGATCATCGGCATCAGCCCGTCCATCGCCCGCGTCAGCAGATCCCCGGCCCAGCGCCGGTCGCTGCCCAGCGCATCCCGCGTGCGGCGGACCATGCGCTCCATCGCCTCATAATCCGGCTGGCTGGCGGCGGTGGTCAGCACGCGGGCATGGGCATTCGCCAGCATCTGCAGGCGCCGTCCGAGCGGCGCCATGGTGCCCATGGGGAAGCCGCCCTTGGTGATGCAATGGGCGATCGCCGCCTCGAACATCGCGGGCCCGGGCGGGGTGCGGCGCATCGCCTCGGCCAGCGCCTCGCCTTCCTCCCCGGCCGTGGCCGCCAGCCGGGCGACAAGCTCCGACGTGGCGGCGTAGAGGTGGTGTTCCGCCACCGGCTCCGGGTCCTCATCCAGCAGCGGGCCGGGGACGGGGTCGCCCGGCGTGATGCGCTCGACGCAGCGCAGCGCGGCCGGAACCAGGCGCAGCAGGCGGAAATCATGCGTGCCGGGGGCGATATCCAGCAGCAGATGCGCGTTCTCCAGATCCGCCAGCATCCGCATATGGGCATAGGGCCGCACCAGGCCGATGCCGCCGGAGGGGTCACGCTCGAACGCCATGCCCGGCTCGCGCAGCCAGCTCGCCTGGAACAGGAATTGCGGCGGCGGCCAGGTCTCGCCCTCGGCCGTGCCGGGAAAGCGGACCGGGTCGAAGCCGCGCGGGTCCGGCAGGCTCGTCGGGGGGGACTCGGTCTGGGACACCGCCGCAGGATGCGCGAGGCGGGTTAATACCGCCTGAGCGCGCCGCATCACGTGAAGCTGGTTGATGTCGCGATTGACGCGGCATGCCCTGCCGCGCGACCTATGGGTCAATTCCCTCCCGGAGTCTTTCACATGCGTCGCCGCGCTTTCGCCTTGGCCGGACTTGTTCCGGCTGCCCTCCTGGCCGCCTGTGCCGCGGATCCGCGCGAGCTGGTCGGCCAGCCGCCGCGCGTGGTGTTCTTCGAGACGGACAGCGTGGAACTGGATGAGCCGGCCATGGCCGTGCTCGCCAACGCCGCCCGCCTGGCGCGCCGCCACCCGGAAGTGCCGGTGCAGGTGCGCGGCTTTGCCGGCCCGGCCGGCGGCCAGGCCTTCAACCAGGAATTGTCCCGCCGCCGCGCCCAGCATGTGGCGGATGAGATCGCCAAGCGCGGCGTCCCGACCAGCCGCATCTCCGTGGTCGGCCGCGGCCCGGTGCCGTTCGACGCGGTGCCGATCGAAAGCCGCCGGGTCGAGATCGTGGTGGGCTACCCCTGAGCGGTGCATGACATTCCGGGGGCAGGGGAGGCCCTGCCCTTGCGGCGCCGGGCGTGGCAGACAGGGCCATGCCCGATGACGGCCGATTCTCCCCCCTGATGCCCGACCACCCCGACGAGAGCACGGACCCGCTGGACGTGCTCAGCCGCGTCTTCGGCCACCCCGGCTTCCGGGGGCGGCAGGAGGAAGTGGTGCGCCATGTCGCCGGCGGAGGCTCCGGCCTGGTGCTGATGCCGACCGGCGGCGGCAAATCACTGTGCTTCCAGGTGCCTGCCTTGTGCCGGCCGGGGGTCGGCATTGTCGTCTCCCCCCTGATCGCCCTGATGGAGGACCAGGTGGCGGCGCTGCGCCAGCAGGGCGTGGCGGCGGCGGCGCTGCATTCGGATCTGCCGGAAGGCGAATCACGCAACGTGCTGCGCGACCTGCACAATGGCGACCTGAAGCTGCTGTATGTCTCGCCGGAGCGGCTGGCGCTGGAAGGCATGCTGTCCCGGCTTGAGGAACTGCCCGTCGCGCTGTTCGCGGTGGATGAGGCGCATTGCGTGTCCCAATGGGGGCACCATTTCCGGCCGGAATACCGCGGCCTCGGCGTGCTGGCGGAACGTTTTTCCCGGGTTCCCCGCCTGGCCCTGACCGCCACTGCCGATCCGCGCACGGTCGAGGATATCCGCCGGCAGCTTGGCCTGTCGGAGGACCCCGTGTTCCGCGGCGGCTTCGACCGCCCGAATATCCGCATCGAGGCCGCGCCGCGCGAATCCGAACGCGCCCAGCTGCGCGCCTTGCTGCGGGAGGAGGCGTCCAAGGGTGGCGCCGGCATCGTCTATTGCGGCACCCGCAACAAGACCGACCAGACCGCCGAATGGCTGCGCGGCGATGGGCATGATGCGCTGTCCTTCCATGCCGGCATGGAATCCGAGGCGAAGCGGGAGGCGCATCGGCGCTTCGCACGTGGGGATTCGGTTGTGATGTGCGCGACGATCGCCTTCGGCATGGGGATCGACCGGCCGGATGTGCGCTGGGTGGTCCACCTGGACCTGCCGAAATCGCCGGAGAGCTGGTACCAGGAAATCGGCCGCGCGGGGCGGGACGGGCTGCCGGCGCGTGCCCTGCTGCTGTACGGCGCCGGCGACATCGCGCTCGGCCGGCACCGGATCGAGGAAAGCCCGGCGGCGCCGGAGCAGAAGCGGATCGAGCGGCAGCGGCTGGACGCCATGGTCGCCATCGCCGAGGCCGCCACCTGCCGCCGCCAGATCCTGCTGCGCTGCTTCGGGGAGGCCGAGCCGCCGCCCTGCGGCAATTGCGACGTGTGCCTGTCTCCCCCGCGCCTGTTCGACGGCACGGTGGCGGCCCAGAAGATGCTCTCGGCCGTGCTGCGGACGGGGCGGCGCTTCGGCGTGGCGCATGTGGTGGACGTGCTGCGCGGCAAGCTGACCGACAAGGTGGCGCAATTCGCCCATGACAAGCTGCCGACCTTCGGCGTCGGCAAGGATCTTTCCGAGTTTGCCTGGCGCGGCGTGGCCCGGCAGTTGGTGGCGCGCGGGGTGTTGGACGTGGCCGTGGAGAACCACGGCGAGCTGGTGCCGACGGACGCCGCCAAGCCGGTGCTGAAGGGCGAGGAGAAGGTGATGCTGCGGGAGGACCTGGTGCAGGCCAGCGCCGCCCCCGCTCGGGCCGCCCGCAGTGGTGGAGGCGGCGGCAGCGCCGCGCCGGTGGGCGACGCGGTGTTCGAGGCGCTGCGCGACTGGCGGCGGGGGGAGGCGCAGAGCCAGTCCGTGCCGGCCTATGTCATCTTCCAGGACCGGACGCTGGCGGAAATCGCGGCGCAGCGGCCGCGGAGCCTGGACCAGCTCGGCGGGATTGCGGGGGTGGGGCGGACCAAGCTGGACCGGTATGGGGATGCGGTGCTGCGGGTGCTGGCGGGGGTTTAGGGGAGTAAGGGGTGCGCGAGCTCGCTCGCGAAGCCCGTCAGATTTAGCTTTTTCGCCTCAACATCCTGTCGCCTACTCAATCAGGTGAAACGGATCGCGAGCGAATGCTGATATTTTATGGGTTCCCGCCAGGAAAATCTGAGATGACGTTTGATGCTCCGATGATCGCGTGGCTAAATTTTGCCGACAGATTGCATAATTTCTCTGTTGAGCTTCTAGCCAGTTCAAATATCGTAATCACGGAGAAAGGGTCATCTGATCCGAAGGTTGTTGCGGCAACTCTCTTGATTCGCGCAGTTGGAAATTTCAAGGGTACACTTTGCGTGGCCCGCGAGGGTTTGATCGTTGAGGCGCGCACTCTGGCCCGATCATGTCTCGAGAATTTATTCTGGATTGCCGGCGTCCAGGCCGAAGGAGACGCATTCGTGCACGACATGGGCCGTGACGAATTGGTCAGTACAACATGGCTCACCGAGATGGTAATCGGATATGCTTCTATCGACGAGGCCAGAAAAAAAGCATTTACCGATCACCTTAGTAAGCTAACCGATAGGTTGTCAAAGCCCAAAAGGCTGCGGCCAGAGAGCGTTGCGAAGAAGAGCTTAATTTCGGATTCGTACGTTATATATAAAATGTTGTCAGCGGACGCGGCGCACCCATCTGTCAGAGCATTGAATCGCTTCATTGTTTGTGGGGCAGATGGCTTCCGCGGGATCAACATGGAGGCTGCTCAAAGTCGAGGCGAAATGGCCTTAACGGTCCATTACGCCTGCATCGCGCTAATCGGGTGTTGTGTGGCTTTTAATGAGATGATGGGCTTCCTACCTCCTGGCGAGGGTCTTGGCGGACTGGTTGGTGAGTTCGACGCGCTCAAGACATCTACCGAGATCGGATAGAGCAAATTACCTATCCTTTCGGCTAGTGCGTCAGCTGTCGTAGGTCGAAACTCGGGAGCGGACCGTCCGAAGGCTGCCGAACCGCGCCATAGCAGCGAGTTCGAGACAGCCACTTCTCGTCCATTCAGTACACTCTCAGCCACTCACCCTCAAAACGGCAGCACAATATCCAGCAATTGCTGCCCATACCGCGGCGCCTGCACATCGGACAGCGTCCCCCGCCCGCCATAGGCAATCCGCGCCTCCGCCAGCCGGTCATGCTTCACCGTATTGTCGCTCGCGATATCCTGCGGCCGGATCACGCCCGTCACCTGCAATTCGCGCATCTCGTGGTTCACCCGCACCTGCTGCCGCCCGGCCACCACCAGGTTTCCGTTGGGCAGCGTCTGCGTCACCGTCGCCGCCAGGCGCAGGGTCACCGTCTCGTTCCGCCGCATTGTGCCGACGCCGCTGCTGGTCTGCGCGCCATTGGTCTGCACCAGCGCGGAGGGGTCGATGGTGTTCGGCAGCAGCCGGGTGAGGGAGCTTTCCAGGCCGAGCAGCCGCGGAAGGCCCAGCGTATCCGTCCCCTCCCGCTCCCGCTCCGTCGTGTTCTGCAACTGCGCGGTGTCCTGGATGCTGACCAGCACCGTGATCAGGTCGCCGACCGAAGCCGCCCGCTGGTCGCGCAGGAAGGTGCGGCTGCCCGGGCGCCACAGGCTGTTGCCGCCATGCGTGGGCGCCTGCGCCGCCGGCATCGGCATGCTCACCGGCTGGTAGCCGGGGGCGGCGGTGGGGCTGGTGACGGGGGCCATCGCCGGCGGGCGGCCGACCTCGGAAAGCCGCTCGCAGGCGCCCAGCGCCAGGGCCAGCGCCAGAAGGGGAAGGGACCTCATCGGCCGGCCTCCACGCGGACGCGGCCGGGGCCGATGGCGCGGGCCTCCACCACGATCCGGCTGTTGAGGTTCATCACCGCCAGCACCGCATCACGCGCCGCGCCTTCCATGGCACGGCCGAGCGCCGTGACGGAAAGGCCCGGGATCTCGTACTGCATGGTCACCGTGCTGCCGCGCTCGATCACCAGGGGCTCGGACAGGCTGGCCACCATCAGCGGCTGGCCAGGCGAGGTCGGGCGGCGCAGCGCCTGGCCCACCGCCTGGTCCAGCCGCTCCGCCGCGCCGGCCCGCAGCCGGTTGGCGGGAATGCGCGCCAGCCGCACATCCTGCGGCCGCACCACATCCCCCACCCCCAGCCGCCGCACCGCCAGCACCACCGGCAGCGTCGCCACCGCCCGGCCGGCCAGGCGGATGCGCTGGGTCGCCATGCCATCCGCGGTCACCGCCAGGCCGGCGGTGAAGCGCTGGGTCTGCGCGTCGTAGCTCACCTGTTCCACCATGATCTGCGGGAAGGCGGCGGGCGGCACCAGCGGCGCGTGGAAGGCCTGCAGTTCCAGCTCCGTCTCCTCCTCCACCCCGCGCGGGCGCAGCGCGTCGCGCAGGGCGGCCAGCACCTCCTCCCGCTCCAGCGCGCGGCCGGGGCGGTCCAGCACCACGCGCTCGGCGCCGCCGGAGGGGCGCCAGGCCACGTTGTTGCGCCGCGCGATGGCGGCCAGCTGCGGCGCCTCCACCACCAGCCGCTGCCCCGGCGGCGGCGCCGGGCCGAGCGGCGTGGCGCCGCGTTCGCCGAGCCCGTCGAACAGATCCTCCAGCCGCACCACCGCTTCCTCCACCGTGGCGAAGGGGCGCAACGTGGGGGGCTCGGTGGCGGCGGCGGGGGGTGCGAGGCCGAGCAGCAGCAGGATGATCCAGCGCATGGCCGTCACCGCAGCCGCGACAGGGTGGAGAGCATCTCGTCGCTGGCCGAGATGACCTTACTGTTCATCTCATAGGCGCGCTGCGCGGTGATCAGATTGGTGATCTCCTGCACCACGTTCACGTTCGACGTCTCGACGAAGCCCTGCAGCACCTGGCCGAAGCCCACCGCGCCCGGCGCGCCCTGCTGCGCGGCGCCGGAGCTGGGGGTGGCGAGCATCAGGTTGTCGCCGATCGCCTCCAGCCCGGTCTCGTTGGCGAAGATGGCGAGCTGGAGCTGGCCGATATTCTGCGGGTCCACCTGGCCATCCAGCTTGGCCAGCACCTCGCCCGAGGCATTGATGGTGACATCGCGCGCCGCCGCCGGCACGGCGAGGCCCGGCTGCACCACATAGCCATCGGAGGTGACGATGACGCCTTCCGGCGACAGGGCGAAGGTGCCGTCACGGGTATAGGCAACCTCCCCGGTCGGCAGGGTGATCTGGAAATAGCCATTGCCGCGGATCGCCAGGTCGAAGCGGTTCTCCGTCTGGCTCAGGCTGCCCTGTTCGGAAATCCGGTACACCGCGCCGGTCTTCACGCCGAGGCCGACCTGCGCGCCGGAAGGCAGCACGCTGCCGGTATCGGCCGATTGGCTGCCGACGCGGCGCAGGTTCTGGTAGATCAAGTCCTGGAACTCGGCGCGCCGGCGCTTGTAGCCGGTGGTGCTCATATTCGCGATGTTGTTGGAAATGACTTCGACATTCGTCTGCTGGGCCATCATCCCAGTGCCAGCGATGTGCAGGCTGCGCATGGACTAGATCCCCTTCGCCGTCGCCGGCACGGCTTGTTGTGAAACCGGGCCGGCGATGTGCAGGCTGCGCATGGCCTGGATCCCCTTCGCCGTCGCCGGCACGGCGTTGGTGAAAGACCGGGCGGCGATGTGTTGGCTGTGCATGGCCTGGATCCCCTTCGCCGTCGCCGGCACGGCGTTGGTGAAAGACCGGGCGGCGATGTGTTGGCTGTGCATGGTCCCGGGCACCCCTACCGGCGCCTGAGGATGCGATCGACGGCGGAGCCGAGGCGCTCGCTCTCCTTCTCCGCCATCTGCGCGACGAACTGGAACTCGCGCAGCTCCTCCGTCATGCGGGTGATCTCGATGACGGGGCGGACATTGCTGCCCTCCACCGCGCCCTGCACCACGCCGGGGCGGTCCACCGGCGTCGGCTGCATCGTCTCCGGCGCGGCGAACAGGCGATCGCCCTCGGCGCTGAGCTGCTGGCGGTCGGCGAAGCGAACCACGCGGAAGCGGCCGACCGGGCCGTTTTCGGTCCGCAGCGTGCCATCGCCCTGCACCTCGATGCGGCTGTCGCCCTGCGCCACGCGGATCGGCTGGCCATCGGCGCTCAGCAGCGTGTTGCCCTCGGCATCGGCCACGCGGCCTTCGGCATCCAGGCTGAAGCGGCCGGCGCGGGTGAAGCGCTCGCCGCGCGGCGTCTGCACCACGAAGAACCCCTCCGGGTCGGCCAGCGCCAGGTCCAGCGGATTGCCGGTGGTGGCGAGGCTGCCGGGCATGGTGTCGCGCCAGGTGGCACGGTCCTGCGCGAAGGCCAGGTCGCGGCCGCCGGAGGGTACCTGCGCGTCCATCTGGCGCTCCAGCACCGTGCCGAATAGCGGGCGGGCGGCGCGGAAGCCGGGGGTGTCCGCATTGGCGATGTTGTTGGCGGTCACCGCGCTGGCGCGGGTCTGCGCCACCAGGCGGGACAGGACGATATAGCCGGGGCTGTCCATGGGGTGTGTCTCGGGCTCCGCTTCTGCGGGGCGCACCGCAAGCCGCGTGCCAGCCCTGCGGCGGTGAAACGGGGTCCGGCCCATGCAGCTTCTGCCGGGGGAGGGGCAGGATTGGCCGTGCCCCCGGCAAGCCAGGGTGCCGCCGGCGGCAACCGTCCCGCCGCAAGGCTTCCTTAAGCCGTGCGCGTCATCCTGGGCGCCAGCGGATCCCCACCCGGCCCCAACAAGCCGGGCCAGAATGAAAGGCATGATCGGAAGCATGGCGGCGGCAGCGGCAGCCAAGACGGATGCGGCGGCGGAGGGCGAAGCCCCACCGGCGAAGGGCGGCGGCAAGAAGAAGCTGCTGCTGATCCTGCTGCCTGTGCTGCTGCTGGTGGGCGGCGGCGCCGGGCTGTGGTTCAGCGGCATCCTGCCCGGCCTGCTCGGCATGGGCCCACCCCCGGTGACGGAGGAAGCTGCGGCGGCGGAAGCCGAACCCGCGCCACCGCCACGCAGCCCGCCGGCCTTCGTCGAATTGCCGGAGATCGTCTCCAACCTGAACGCGCCGGGCCGCCGCCCGGTCTTCGTGCGGCTGCGCGCCAAGCTGGAGATCAGCAAGGCGGAGGATGCCGCCCTGGTGACGGAGGCGATGCCCCGGCTGCTCGACCTGTTCCAGACCTATCTGCGGGAAGTGCGGCCGGATGAGCTGCGCGGCAGCGCCGGCACGCATCGGCTGCGGGAAGAACTGATCGCCCGCGCCACGCTGGCCGCCACGCCCGCGCGCATCACCGATGTGCTGTTCATGGAACTGCTGGTGCAATGAGCGGCCAGGGAGAAAATCCGGAAGCCGGCGGCAGCGCGGAGGAGGACGAGCTCGCCGCCGCCTGGGGCGCCTCCGTCGAGGCCGATGGCGCCGCCGCGCCGGACCCCTTCGACGATGTGGAGGCGGCGCCGGCCGCGGATGCCGCGCGGGTGCTCAATCAGGCCGAGATCGACAGCCTGCTGGGCTTCGACAACGGCCCGGCTGGCGACAGCGGCGAAAGCGGCATCGAGCGGATCATCTCCGCCGGGCTGATCGCCTACGAACGCCTGCCGATGCTGGAGATCGTCTTCGATCGCCTGGTGCGGCTGATGTCCACCACCTTGCGGAACTTCACCTCCGACAATGTGGAGATCTCGATCGATGCGATGACCTCGCTGCGCTTCGGCGACTACCTGAACTCGATCCCGCTGCCGGCCATGCTGGCGGTGTTCAAGGCGGAGCAATGGGACAATTACGGGCTGATCGTGGTCGACAGCAGCCTGATCTATTCCATCGTGGACGTGCTGCTCGGCGGCCGTCGCGGCACCGCGGCCATGCGAATCGAGGGGCGGCCCTATACCACCATCGAGCGCACGCTGGTGGAACGCCTGATCACGGTGGTGCTGGCCGATCTGCGCGCCGCCTTCGAGCCGCTGTGCCCGGTGGACTTTCGCTTCGACCGGCTGGAGGTGAACCCCCGCTTCGCCGCCATCTCCCGCCTGTCGAATGCCGCCGTGCTGGGCCGGCTACGGGTGGATATGGAGGATCGCGGCGGGCGCATCGAGATCATGCTGCCCTATGCGACGCTGGAGCCGGTGCGCGAGCTGCTGCTGCAGCAATTCATGGGCGAGCGCTTCGGCCGCGACAGCATCTGGGAAACCCACCTGGCGGAGGAACTGCGCCAGACGGATGTCTCGCTGGATGTGGTGCTGGACGAACAGACCATGCTGCTGTCGCAGGTGCTGCGGCTGAATGTCGGTGACCGCATCACCCTGTCCTCCCCCCCTGGGGCGCCGGTCCGGCTGCGCTGCGGCGATGTCGCGCTGTTCGCGGGTCAGCTCGGCCGGCGGGAGAACCGGCTGGCGGTGCGGATCGACAGCGGGCGGGAAATTCCGGCCGAAGCGGTGATGGGCCAGATCGCATGAGCATCATCGCATGAGCACCCTGGAATGGATCTCGCAGGGCGCGCTGCTGCTGCTGATGGCCATTGCCGTGCCCTTCGCCTGGCGGCTGGAACGCCAGATCAGCGCGCTGCGGCGCGAAGGCGCGGCGCTGGAAGCCGGGGCCGCCGGCATTGCGCGGGCCAGCGAGGCGGCCGAGGCGGCGCTCGCCCGGCTGCGTGCCACCGCAGAGCAGGCGGGGCGTTCCGTGGCGGAGCGGGTGGCGGTGGCGGAGCCGCTGCGCGAGGATCTGCGCTTCCTGACCGAGCGCGCGGAACAACTGGCCGATCGCCTGGATGGCCTGGTCCGCCAGGCTCGCCCGGCACCGGAGATGGCGCTCGAGGCCCCGGCGCAATCCGCCAGCTATGCCACCGCCTCAGGCCAGTCGCCGCGCAGCGAGGCGGAACGCGAATTGCTGCGTGCCCTGCGAGGCGGGCGCTGATGCCCCGCCTCAAGGCTCCCGGGCTTCGCATTCCCCCGCTTCGCGTTCCCCCGCTCCGTATCCGGCGCCTGCGCCTGATGCCGCTGGCTTTCGGCGTGATGGCGCTGCTGGCCGGCGCCAAGCTCGAGCGCATGCTGCGCGCCGGCGAGCCGATGCTGCCGATGATCACGGCGGCCCGCGCCGCGGACCCACCCCCGGCGGCACCTGCCACGCGGGCGGCCACGCCCCCGGTCGCGCCCGCGGTCCCGCCCCCGGCCGCGCCCGGGCCGACCGCCGAGCAGGCGGCGGAGCAGGCGGCCGAGCGCGCCGTGCTGGAATCGCTGCGCGCCCGCCGTGCGGCGATCGAGGCGCGCGAGGCGCAGGCCGTGGCGCGGGAGACCATGGTCGCCGCCACCGAGCGCCGCCTGGCGCAGCGGGTGGAGGAACTGGTGGCGCTGCAACGGCGGCTCGAGGCGCTGGAGCGCGAGCGCGCGGCGCGCGAGGAGGCCGGGCTGCGTGGCCTGGTGAAGCTCTACGAAGGCATGCGCCCGCGCGATGCGGCGGTGATCTTCAACGAGCTCGAAATGCCCGTGCTGGTCCGGATCATGGACCAGATGCGCGAAGCGAAGGCCGCGCCCGTGATGGGAGCCATGCTGCCCGAACGGGCGCGGTCGCTGACGGCGGAACTGGCGCGCCTGCGCGCGGCCCGCATTTCGGCACAGTGAGAGGCGCCAGGATGGCGGTGTGTGGTTAACAGGGGCGCAATGCTGATGGACAAGAACACTTCCGTTCTGATCGTGGACGACTACAAGACCATGCTGCGGATCATCCGTAACCTGCTGAAGCAGCTCGACTTCGAGAATGTCGAGGAAGCGACGGACGGGGCGGAAGCGCTGGCGAAGATGCGCGCCGGCAATTTCGGACTGGTGATCAGCGACTGGAACATGGCACCGATGACGGGCCTCGACCTGCTGAAGGAGGTCCGCGCCGATGCGCGCCTGAAATCGACGCCGTTCATCATGATCACGGCCGAGAGCAAGACGGAGAACGTGGTTGCCGCCAAGGCCGCCGGCGTCTCCAACTACATCGTGAAGCCGTTCAACGCCGAGACGCTGCGCGGCAAGATCGAAAAGGTGATGGCGAATGCCTGACGGGATTGCCCCGAATGGGGCTGACCTCGCACCGGAAGGGCAGCGCATCGAATCCGCGGTGCGCGCCGTGCTGGGCACCATGTCCGGCGACCTTTCGGTGGTCGAGGCTTCGCTGCTGGCCGAGCTTGAAGGGCTCGGCCGCACCGTGGCGCGCGCCAAGCAGGAAATCGCCTCGCTCCGCGTCGACGACATCACGCTCAGCCACATCCCCTCCGCGACGGATGAGCTGGACGCGATCGTCGGCCACACCGCGCAGGCGACAAACGAGATCCTGGACGTATGCGAGACGCTGGAGGGCGTCGCCACCCGGGTCGGCGGCGTCGAGGCGGATGCGCTGGCCACTGCCGTGACCCGTATCTATGAGGCCTGCAGCTTCCAGGACATCACCGGCCAGCGCATCGGCAAGGTGGTGACGGCGCTGAAGGCGATCGAGGCGCGGGTGGACCAGGTGGTCTCCCGCTTCGGCGGCGCCGCAGGCGCAGCCGAGCAGCACGCCCCGCCGGCGCCGGCGGACCCGGATGAGACGGAGGGCCGCCGCCTGGCGAATGGTCCGCAGCTTCCGGGCGCCGGGGTCAGCCAGGCGGATATCGACAAGCTGATGGCGGATTTCGACTGATGGCCAAACCGGGAAGGAAGCTGCCGATGCGCGGTTCGCGCGGCCTTTCCGGTGCCGCCGCCCCGGATCCGGGGATTTCGCATTTCAGGACGCTGCATCTGGGCGCGCTGCTGGTGGGAACGCTGCTGGCGGGCCCGGCCTGGGCGCAGGACCGGGTGGGCGTCCGGGTCGGCGACCATGCCAATTTCGGCCGGGTGGTCTTCGAATGGCCCGGCAACGTCACCTACCGTGTCGAACAATCCGATGGCCGCGTGGTGCTGCGCTTCACCAGCCCCGCCAACTTCGATGCGGCGGGGCTGCGCCGCCCGCCCCGCAACGTGTTCGGCGTGACCACCGCAACCGACAGCGCCGAGATCAGCCTGGCCCCCGGCGCGACGATCCGGCATTTCCGCCTCGGCAACCGCGTGGTGGTGGATGTGCTGGATCCCGGCCGCACCGAGTTCGGCGCCGTCGGCGGGCGCCCGGAGCCGGCCTCCGCAACGCGCGCCACCGCCCAGGCCACGCCGCGCCCGGCGCCATCCCGTGTCGTGCCCCGTGTGGTGGAGGGCAGCGCCCAGGCCGGCGCCCCGCCCGCGGCCCCGCCTGCCAACCCCCCTGTAAGGGCCGCCGTTGCCGTACCCGCCGGGTCGCCCTTCCAGCCGGCGACGCCGCCACCCGCCGAGGCGGCCGTCATTGTCGCCGCCGCGCCGCGCGCGCCCGTGCAGGTGGAGGTGCTGCCCGCGGCCGAAACCCAGCCACCGCCCCAGCCGGCCCCGGCGCGTGTCGCGCAACCGGCAATCGCGCAGCCGGCAGCCGCCGAACGGGCGCTCCCGGTCTCGGCGCTCCCGGTCTCGGCGCTCCCGGTCTCGGCGCTCCCGATCTCGGCGCTAGTGGTCTCGGCGCCCGCGGAACCGGCATCGGCCACCAGCCTGCCACCCGCCGAAAGCCAGCGCCCGGTGGCGGTGCGCCTGCAGCCCGGCCCGGTGATCAGCATCACCGCCCCGGCGCAGGTCGGCGCGGCGCTGTTTCGGCGGGGCGGGATCTGGATGCTGGTGCTCGACATGCCGATGCCGCTGGACCTCGCGGCGCTGCGCGGCAATCCGGCGCTGGCCGCCGCCGAGAGCACCACCGGGCCGGAGGCAACGACCCTGCGCCTGCCCGCCGCCGGCCTGGCCGCGCCCCGGCTGAGGCGGCTCGGCAATGCCTGGGTGCTGGACCAGCCGGCGCAGGAAGCCGGGCTGCGCGGCATCCTGCCCGAGATCGAGGCCGGCCCGCCCACTCGCCTGCTGCTGCGCGCCGAACACGCCGGTGGCAGTGTCTCCGTCCTCGACCCCGAGACCGGCACCGCGCTGCTGGTCGGCACCGTGCGCGGCGGGGCGGAGGCGGTGCCGCATGGCCGGCGTGCCGCCATCTTCGAATTGCTGCCGACGCGGCTCGGCGCCGCCATCCTGCCGCGCGCCGATACCGTGACCCTGCGCGCCTTGCCCGGCCGCTTCCTGGCCGGTGCCGCGCCGGGGGCGGAACTTGCGCTGGGGCCGGAAGTGCCGGGCGCCGCCGCCGCCGCCGCGTCCATGACGCGCAGCTTCGACCTGCCGGCGGAGAATCTGGCCGGGCTGCAGGAACGCGTCCGCAACGCCACCAGCGCGGTCGCCGCCGCCGCGCCGCTCAGCCGCGGGGTGCCCCGCCTGCATGTGGCGGAGGCGCTGCTGGCGCTGGGCCTGCCGCAGGAGGCGCAGGCGATGGTGATGCTGGCGCTGCGGGAGGACCCGGTGCTGGCCGAACAGCCGCGCGCCCGCGCCCTGCACGGCGCCACGGCGCTGCTGGGTGGCAGGCTGGCGGAGGCGGTGGGCCTGGATCACCCCGGCCTGCCGCAGACCGACGAGATTGCGCTGTGGCGCGCGCTGCTGGCCGCCGCCCGGGGGCAGGAGGCAGGCGCCGCCGTCGCCACCGGGCTGCCGCTGCTGCTGTCCTACCCCGCGCCGCTGCAGGCGCGGCTGGCCCCGCTGGCGGCGGAGGCGCTGGCCGTGGGCGGGCAGGGGGATGCCGCGCGCCGCCTGCTCGCCACCCGCGACCAGGACGACCCGCCGCTGGCGCTGGCCCGCGCCAGGGTGCTGGAAGCGGAAGGCGCCGTGGAGCCGGCGCTGGCCGCCTATGACCAGCTCATCCTGGGCCGGGATCGCCGGGCACGGGCCATCGCCATGCGGCGCGCCGCGGAACTGCGCCTGGCGCGCGGGCTGATCGACGCGGCCGGCGCGGCGGCGGCGCTGGAGGCGACCCTGGCCGCCTGGCGCGGCGATGCGCTGGAGACGGAGGGGCGGTCCCGCCTGGCGGAGCTGCGGATGCTGGCCGGCGATGCGCGGGGCGCCTTCGACCTGCTGCGGGAGACGGCGGCGATGTTCCCGGAACTCGCCCCCGGACTGCGCACGCGCCAGGTGGAGGCCCTGCTGGGCGCGCTGGATCGCTCGCCGCCGGTGGCCGCGGTGGTGCTGTACGACGCCCATGCCGACATGCTGCCGCCGGGCGAGGCGACCGAGCAGGCGCTGGGGTCGCTGGCCGACCGGCTGGCGGCGCTGGACCTGCTGGACCGCGCCCGCCACGTGCTGCGCGGCGCGGTGGAACGCGCCCCGGATGCGGAGGGCAAGGGCCGCATCGGCGCAAGGCTGGCCGGGCTGGCGCTGGGCGCCGGCGATGCGCGCGGCGCTCTGAAGGCGCTGGAGGAAACCGGCGATGCGCGCCTCTCGCCCGGCCTCACCCGGTCGCGCCTGCTGCTGAAGGCACGCGCCCAGGCGCGGGCCGGGGAACCGGATGAGGCGGTGGCCAGCTACCGCCAGGCCGGGCCGGCGGCGGCGGCCGAGCTCGCCGTGCTGCTGGAGGAGAAGCAGGATTGGGCCGGCGCCGCCGCGGCGCTGCGCCAGCATCTGGCCAGCGTGGCACCCCCCGCGCCGGCAGCGCTGGAGGAGGCGCAGAAGCCGATCGTGGCCCGCATCGCGGCGCTGCTGACCCTGGCGGGCGACGAATCGGGGCTGGCGGAGCTGCGCGCGGAAGAACAGGCGCGGATGTCGGACGGCCCGCTCTCCGGCACCTTCAACCTGCTCACCGGGGATCGCGTGGCCGGGCTGGCGGACCTGCCGAGACTGGAACAGGAACTGGATGTCGCGCGCGGGCTGCCCGGCAGACTGGACGGGTTGCGGGCGGAAAGCGCCGTCACACGGTGATTTTCGTGCCTCCCCCCGGGGGGGACCGGCAAAGCCGCCGGTCCCCCCCGGGGGGTGACCCGCTTTTTTTGCGGCCTTTGGTCCCGAATTCGCTTGCACCCCCCCCTGGTTTGCCCCATATGCCGCCGCCTTGACCCGATCTGCTTTGAACAGCCGCATTCCCGCGGCGAGCGATCATCCCGGTCATCTGCTGGCTGGAAGGAGCCCTTACCATGGAAGCTCTCGTCCAACTGGGGATGGTCTCGGATCTCCCGAGCGACGCCCAGAATGATGAGAACCGCTCGGCGGAAACGAAGGACTATTTTGTCCATCGCAACGGCGTGCGTTATGCGGGAACGCATCTGATCATCGACCTGTGGGGGGCGACGAATCTCGACGACCCCGACCATATCGACGCGGTGCTGCGCGAGGGTGCGCTGGCCACCGGCGCCACCATCCTGCACGGCCACTTCCACCACTTCTCTCCGAATGGTGGGGTGTCCGGCGTACTGGTGCTGGCGGAAAGCCATGTGTCGATCCACACCTGGCCGGAACGCGACTATGCGGCGCTCGACATCTTCGTCTGCGGCGACTGCGACCCCTACAAGGCGCTGCCGGCGCTGAAGAAGGGTTTTCTCGCGGAACGCGTGCAGCTTGCCGAGCACAAGCGCGGCCTTATCGGGTAGAACCCCGCCGGCCTGGCCGGAGGATACGGGGGCGGGCCGCAGGGCCCGCCCTTTTTTGCGCGCATGGGATGCAATGATGACGACCGAAAGCTGGGTGAACGAGACGCTCTACGCCGAGTGGGGGCAACGCTTCCTGGTGAAGCGCGAACTGGCGCATGTGAAGTCCGAGTTTCAGGACATCCGCATCTTCGAAAGCCACCTGCATGGCCGCGTCATGCTGCTGGATGGCGTGGTGCAGATCACGGAGGCGGATGAGTTCGTCTACCAGGAGATGCTGGCCCACGTGCCGCTGCTGGCGCATGGCGATGCCAGGCGGGTGCTGATCATCGGCGCCGGCGATGGCGGCGTGCTGCGTCGCGTCCTCCAGCACCGCACGGTGGAGAAGGCCGTGATGGTGGAGATCGATGGCGAGGTGATCCGCCTGGCGAAGGAACACCTGCCGGCGATCGGCGGCGATGCCTGGACCGACCCGCGCGCCACCGTCATCGTTGGCGATGGCATCGACCATGTCCGCAAGGCCGAAGCCGGCAGCTACGACGTGATCATCGTCGACAGCACGGACCCGATCGGCGTCGGCGAGGTGCTGTTCACCGACGAGTTCTACGCGAACTGCGCCCGCATCCTGAGCGACCGCGGCCTGGTGGTGAACCAGTGCGGCGTGCCCTTCATGCAGGCGGAGGAACTGCGCGAGACGTCGCTGCGCCGCGCGAAGGTCTTCCCCGACGTCTTCGCCTATGTCGCCGCCGTGCCGACCTATGTCGGTGGCTTCATGACGCTGGGCTGGGCGGCGAAGGATGCCGGCTGCCGCCAGGTGGATGTGGCCGAAATCCGCCGCCGCGCGGATGTGGCTGGCGTACTGGACACCACCCGCTACTGGACGCCGGAAATCCATGTCGGGGCCTTCAACCTGCCGCCCTATATCGGCATGCACCTGCCGCGCGGCTGAAAGCCCTTTCCCCTGCTCATGGAGGGGGGAGAGGGTTGGGTGAGGGGAAGCGCAGGCGCGGGAACGTGCTCGCTGTCTCGCGTGACCCCCACCCAAGCACAGGGGGCTTCCGGGCTACGCTTCCGCCGGCGGAGGCACGCGGTCGCCCGGCTGCAGGCCGCGGAGCCGGCGCTCGCAGAAGCGTTCGCTGAATACGTCGCGCAGGGAGGAGGCGATGGCGTTGCGCGCCGTCTCGAACTCCTTGCGCGCATTGGCATCATTCGCATCGGCCAGCACGCGCGCCTCGGCGGAGCGGATGGCGGCGATTTCCTCGTTCAGCCGCTTCGCCGAATCCCGCGGCAGGGCGCGGCCGGCGACATAGACCGCCTGGCTGATGCCGATCAGCGTGATGAGCTGCTCCGGCAGGGTGAAGTTCTCCAGGTCGCCGGTGCCGCTGACCACCAGGGCGATGGCGGCGAAGATGCTGAACAGCAGCGCCTGCACCCGCGTCACGTCGATCTCGCCATCCGATTCCACCAGGTCCGTCAGGCGCGGCAGCCGCGGCGTGGCGTCCAGCACCCCGGTGCCCAGCAGCCACAGCCGGTTCGCCGTGTGCATCACGGACCCTTCCGTCAGCCGCGCCAGCGTCGATCCTGTCAGCGTCACGCCGAGCAGCGTGAGCACGGAGGTGGACAGGTCCGGCATCTCCCCGGTGCGGCCCATGACGTAGGCATAGACACCGGCGAGGACGAGGGTGAACAGCAGCACCTGGAAGCGCGACAGGCTGCAATAGCCGAAGCTGTCCTGCGCGATCACCGTCGGCCGCAGCGCATAGCCGAAGGCGCCGGGCGCGCCGTCACCCAGCAGGCGGCGGGCGTGTTCATATTGCCGGACATGGATGCGCGACGCCGCCCAGGCCAGCGCCAGATAGGCCGCCAGCACCGTCAGCAGGCCCACCGCGGATGACAGCCGCAGCGTGGAGACGAACATCGGCTGCCGCGCATAGGCCCGCAGCTCCCGCCCATTGGCGCGCAGCGGGCTTGCATCCGCCTGCGTCGGGTCCAGGCAGAGAAACAGCACCACCTGCCAGGAGGATGGCCACCAGCCGCGCTCGATGGTCGGGAAAAGGGCGGAGACGGTGGTCAGGTCATCATCCGGCGAGGGCGGCAGCACGGTGCCGCGCTGCAGGTGGCTTTCGCGCAGATCGACCGGGGAGATGCCATCGGGATAGACCACCGCCTCGAAGAAGGCGTTGCGCCACTCGGCCGGGGTCAGCCAATCCGGCCGCGCCAGTGTGATCTCCAGCGTCGGCACAGCCTTGGCGGTCTGCCGCACCGGGCGCAGCGGCAGGGATGGGGCGCTGCTGTTCAGGTAGCGGGCCACATCCTCCATCACCATGAAGCCGGAACCGACGCGCCAGGGCTCGTCCCGTGGCACCGGCGCGCTGCACTGGAGGGCACGGGACAGCGCCTGTGCCTGGCCCGGTGAGGCCCACAGCATGCCGAGCAGCAGCATCGCGATCATCCCGCGCAACATGGCCCGCCCCCGCAACCCGGGCGGGACGGTGCGGCCGGCGTCGCAACCGGCGCAATGACTATTCGGTTTCGCCCGTTTCAGGGAGGCTCAGCCCGAGGCGAAGCCCTGCACCAGGCTCCCCGCGATCAGCCGCCAGCCATCGACCAGCACGAAGAAGGCCAGCTTGAATGGCAGCGCCACGATGGTCGGCGGCAGCATCATCATGCCGAGCGACATCAGCAGGCTGGCGGCCACCAGGTCGATCACCAGGAAGGGCAGGAAGACCAGGAAGCCGATCTCGAAGGCGCGGCGCAGCTCGCTGACCATGAAGGCCGGCGTCAGCACCCGCCAGGGCGCCTGCGCCGCATCGGCCACCGGCAGGTTCGCGAGATCCAGGAACAGCGCCAGGTCTGCATCGCGCACCTGGGCGGCCATGAAGCGACGGAACGGCTCGGCGGCGGCCTGCAGCCCCTCCAGCTCGCCGATCGTGCCGGCGGCCATGGGTTGCAGCCCCAGTTCCCAAGATTGCACCAGCGCCGGCTCCATCACGAACAGCGTCAGGAACAGCGCCAGCCCGATCAGCACGGGGTTGGGTGGAATGGACGGCGCACCGATTGCGCTGCGCAGCAGGGCCAGGACGATGACGATGCGGGCGAAGGCCGTCATCATCACGACCAGCGACGGCGCCAGGGACAGCAGGCCGATCAGCGCGGTGAACTGGATCAGCCGCGCCGTGGTGCCGGATTGCCCGGCGCCGAGATCGAGGCTGAGGCTCTGGCCGAGCGCCGCCCCCGGCAGCAGCAGGATGATCAGGACCAGGAGCCGGGTCACCGGCCAGTCTCCGGCAGGCGGGGCGGCTGGCCCTCCGGCGGCAGCCAGCCGAGCATCAACTCCTGTGTTCCGCCGGTTACCAGCAGCAGGCGGCGATCATCGCAGCGCAGCAGCAGCAGGCGGCGGCGGCCATCCAGTTGCAGGCTTTCCTCGATGGACAGGCGGCGGCCGAGCCGCTGGCCGATGCCGGCCGCGCGCGCCGCGCGCCCGGCCAGCAGTAGCGCCGCCAGCACCGCGAGCAGGGCGGCGACGGCGGTCAATCCGGCGGTGATGAGGCTGGCGGTCTCGGTCATCCTGTCCCCCGCGCGCCGCATCCTGCGGCGCGCCTCAACACGCGCTTCAGCCGCGCGCCACTTCCGCCGTCAGGTCGTTCACCTGGCGCAGCAGCGCCTCCAGCGCCGGGCGCAGGCTGCGGGCATCCTCCGGCCCCAGGGCGAGCACGGCTGCGCACAGCGCGGTGGCGTCGCGGTCGAGCCCCTCGAGGTCCACCCGCCGCCCGCCTTCCACCAGGGCGCGGGCGACCAGCACGGTGCCGCCCATCGATTCGATGGCGGCATGCACGGCCTCGGCATGGGTGGCGGTCTGCTGCATGGCGGCATTTGGCCAGACCGGGGTGAAGGATTCCTCAACACGCCAGCGGGGTGCGCCAGCGGCGGCGGTGCCGCGTCCGGCCCCGCCACGGAAACCCTTCCTTCATGCCCTTCGCGCCAGGATGGGCGCATGGAAGCCCTGACCGCCACACCCACCGCATCCGGCCCGGCCGGGCGTGCCGCCGCCCGCGCGGCCGGCGCCAGCCCGATGGAACTCGCCGCAAGGCGGGTGAACTGGCTCGACCGGCGGCAGGTGGTGCTGGCGCGCAACATCGCCAATGCCGACACGCCGAACTACCGGCCGCATGACCTGCTGCCCTTCGCGCGCCACCTGGCCGCGGCGCTGCCGCCGGACATGGCGCGCACCGCGCCCACGCATCTGGCGCCGCGCGGCGGCAACCGGGGCGCGGCACCGGAGGATCGGCTGGTGGCGGAGGCGGTGCCGGATGGCAATGCCGTGTCGCTGGACCGCGAGGCGGTGCGGATGGCGGAGACGGATACGGCGCATGCGCTCGCGATGGCCGTGCACCGCAGCTTCATGGGCATGTTCCGCCTGGCACTCGGCCGCCAGGGCTGAGTGGGGCGTCTGGAGGAGGACAGGTTATGGATCTCGATCGGGCGCTTCGCATCTCCGCTGCCGGCATGGCCGCGCAATCCACCCGGCTGCGGGTGGTGGCGGAAAACCTCGCCAATCGCGACAGCACGGGGGAATCCGCCGGTGCGGACCCGTATCGCCGCCGCACCGTCAGCTTCGCCAACCGGCTGGACCGCTCGCTGGGGGCGGAGGTGGTGGGCGTGTCGCGCATCGGCACCGAGCCGGGCGATTTCCCGACCCGCTTCGACCCCGCCCACCCGGCCGCCGATGCGCGCGGCTACGTCAAGCTGCCCAACGTGAACAGCGTGGTCGAGGTGATGGACATGCGGGAGGCGCAGCGCAGCTACAGCGCCAACCTCTCCGTGCTGGAGACCACGCGCGGCATGCTGACCCGCGCCATCGAGGCGCTGCGCTGATGGCCATCGGCGCGGCCCAGGCCGCGGCAGCCTATGCGCTGGCCGGGGCAGGGCCGGCGACCCCGGCCGGCGCCCAGGCGTCCGAGGGCTTCGGCGCGGCGCTGACCCGGGCCATGGAATCCGGCGTGCAGGTCGGCCGCAGCGCCGATGCGGCCTCGACGCAGGCGCTGATGGGCCAGGGCAGCGTCTCCGACGCCGTACTCAGCATCTCCCGCGCCGAGCTCGCACTGCAGACCGCCGTCTCGCTGCGCGACCGCGTGGTGGCGGCGTACCAGGAAGTCATGCGGATGCCGATCTGAGGCGTCGCGCCACCGCTCGATCGCGCCCGTAGGGCGTGGCTGCTTGGCCAGGAGGGCCGGATGTCTGAACAGGCCATGGGCCAGGCGCTGCGGGAAGCGCTGTGGGTCTCGACCCAGGTGATGGGGCCGCCACTGCTGGCAGTGCTGGCGATCGGCCTTGTCGTCTCGCTGGTGCAGGCGCTGACGCAGATCCAGGAGGCCACGCTGGCCTTCGTGCCGAAGCTGGTGATGGGCGGCGCGCTGATGCTGCTGCTCGGCCCCTTCACCACCCAGGTGATGACCGGCTGGACCGTGACGCTGTTCGACCGGATGATCCAGATCGGCGGCGCGCCGTGAACGACAGCGCACCGTGAACGACAGCGCACCATGAACGACAGCGACCTGCTGCTGCTGCAATCGCTGCCGGGCCTGGCCTTCCAGGCGGTGCTGGTCTTCGCGCGCCTTGGTGCCGCGGTGCTGCTGCTGCCCGGGCTGGGGGAGCAGGAGGTGCCGGCGACGGTTCGGCTCGGCCTCGGCCTCGCGCTGGTGGCGCTGCTGTTCACCGCCATCGCCCCCGGCCTGCCGCCGGCGCCGGAGGATGCGGCGGAGGCCACGCGGCTGCTGGCGATCGAGGTGGTGGTGGGGTTGTGGATCGGCAGCCTGGCGCGGCTGGCGCTGACCGCCTTCGCCATGGCGGGGCAGGCGATCTCGGCGCTGATCGGCCTGGGTGGGCTGCTGGTGATGGACCAGGCGCTGGGCGCGCAGGCCACCGCGCTCGGCCGCGCGCTGGGGCTGCTGGCGGTGGTGCTGGTGATGTCCAGCGGCCTGTTCGCCTGGCCGCTGCGGGCGCTGGTGGAAAGCTACGTGGTACTGCCGGCGGGCAACCCGTTTCCGGCCGGAATGGCGGTTGAGGTGGTGGCCCAGGCGGGGGCGGATAGTCTTTCGCTTGCGCTGCGGCTTGCGGCGCCCTTCGTCATCGGCGCGGTGGTGCTGAACGTGGCGCTCGGCCTGCTGGCGCGCCTGGCGCCGCAGGTGCAGACCTTCTTCGTTGCGGTGCCCGGGCAGATCCTGGCCGGGCTGGCCCTGCTCGGCCTGCTGGCGCCGCCGATGATCGCGACCTTCGCCGAGGCGCTGCGCACCAGCTTCGCCGCCCTGCCGGGGCTGCGCTGAGCCATGGCGGAAGGCGGCGAGGCGGGCGATGCCGCCGACCGGACAGAGGCCGCCACACCCAGGCGGATCGAGAAGGCGCGGGAGGACGGCCAGGTCGCCATGTCGCGGGAGGCGGTGGGCTGGGCCGCGCTGGCCGCCGCCACGCTGGCCGCGATCTACGCCCTGCCGGTAACCGGCACGGCGATGCTGCGGGCGATGCGCGCCACGCTGGAACGCGGCCACGCACTCGGGATGATGGACGCCGCGCGGGCGCTGTTCGGCCTCGGCCTGATGGCGGTGCTGCCGGTGGCGGCGGCGGCGGCGCTGGCGGCGGTGGCGGCGACGTTGCTGCAGACCGGCGGGCTGGTCTCCACCAGGATGATGGCGCCGCGGCTGGACAAGATCAGCCCCTGGGCTGGGCTGAAGCGCCTGGTGGCGCCGGAAGCGGGCATGGAGTTCCTCCGCAACCTGCTGAAGCTGGCGCTGGTGGGCGCGGCGCTGTGGTTCGCGCTGGGCGATCTGCGGGAGATCCAGGCGGCGCTGCACCAGGCGCCGGGCGGGCTGCCCGCTACCGCCGGCGCCGCGGCGCTGCGCCTGATGCTGGCCGCGTTGGTGGCCTTCGCCGGCATCGCGCTGCTCGATGTGATGTGGGTGCGCCACCGCCATTTCGGCCGTCTGCGGATGAGCAAGCAGGATCTGCGGGAGGAATCCAGGGAGTCGGAGGGCGACCCGACCATGAAGGCGCGCCGCCGGCAGATGCGCCAGGCGCAGGGCCGTCGGCGGATGATGGCGGCGGTGCCGCGCGCCGCCGTGGTGGTCACCAACCCCACCCACTACGCGGTGGCGCTCGCCTATGGCGGCGACAGCGCCGCGCCGAAAGTGGTGGCCAAGGGCGTGGACGCCATGGCCGCCCGCATCCGGGAGGTGGCGCAGCGATCTGGCGTGCCCCTGGTAGCCAACCCACCCCTAGCCCGCGCCCTGTGGCGGCTTGAGGTCGATGCCGAGATCCCGCCGGACCACTACCAGGCCGTTGCGGAAATCATCGCCTATGTCTGGCGCCAGCGTGGCGCTGCGGCACGTGATAGTTGATAGTGGGGCGAACAATGCGCGTGATGATTGCATGGATGCCCAAAGACCCGCGCCTTCCGCGGCCAGCCCCGAGGAGAGCGGCATGAGCGAGGCGCGACGCGGGTTGCAGTCGCTGCTGCGACGAACGCTTCTGCCCAGGCCGGACCCGCTGGTGCAGGCGGTGATGGAGGCCTCGGGCGCCGGCCTGGCGCTGCTTGACCAGGACGACCGCCTGACCGCCTGGAACAGCGATTTCGCCGGCCTCTGCGGCCCGATGCTGCCGCCGCGGGCGGGCCTCGCGCTGCGGCAGCTTCTGGCGCCCGAGGGGCGGGAGGAGTCGCTGGCGGCGCTGGTTGCCGGGCAGAAGCGGGTGGTGGCGTTGGCCGGCGATGGGCTGTTGCGGCTGGAGGCGCAGCGCTGCCCGCTGCCGACCCAGGACCGGCTGACCGCGCTGCGGCTAACCCGGATTTCCACCCGCCCGCCGGAACAACAGGCCGCCGCGGCCCGGCTGCAGGCGGTCGGCGCGCTGGCCGGCGGCATCGCGCATGACTTCAACAACCTGCTGACCGCCATCGCCGGCAGCGCGGAGGCGGCGCTGACGCGCGCGCCGGAAGGTGGCGCGGCGGCGGAGCTGCGCCAGGTGATGGAAAGCGCCGGCCGCGGCGCGGCGCTGGTGCGCCAGCTGCTGGCCTTCGCCCGGCAGCAGGCGTTGCGGCCGCGGGTGGTGGATCTGAATTCGGCCGTCGCCTCGATGGGGGAATTGCTGAAGCGGCTGCTCGGCAGCCGGGTGCGCCTGGCGCTGACGCTGGAGGAACCCTCCCGCCGCGTGCGGATCGACCCGACGCAGCTCGACCAGGTGATCATGAACCTGGCGCTGAACGCCCGGGACGCGATGCCGGAGGGTGGGGCGATGCGGATCGGCACCAGCCACGCGGTGGTGCTGCGGCCGGAACCGCTGGGCAGCGAGACCCTGCCCGCCGGGCGCTATGCGCTGCTGGAAGTGGCCGATAGCGGCGCCGGCATTCCGGAGGATGTGCTGCCGCGCATCTTCGACCCCTTCTTCACCACAAGGCGCGAACAGGGCGGCACCGGGCTCGGCCTGTCCACCGTGCATGGCATCGTCCGGCAATCCGGCGGCTTCATCTCCGTCGACAGCAAGAAGGGGGAGGGCACGCGCTTCCGCATCTGGCTGCCGCGGCATGAGGGGCCGGCCGATCCGCCGGTGTCGACGGCCATGGTGGCACCGCCGGGCCCGGCCGCGCCCGTCGCGCCGCCGCTGCCCGCCCCGGCCAGCTACGGCAGCGCCCCGGTGCTGCTGGTGGAGGATGAGGTGCCGCTGCTGCGGCTGGCCGAGCGCGCGCTGCGCCGCGCCGGCTTCGAGGTGATGAGCGCCGGCTGCGCGGAGGAGGCGCTGGAGATGCTGGAACGCGGCGCGCCGCCGCCGCTGGCCCTGGTCTCCGACGTGGTCATGCCCGGCATGGACGGGCTGGAACTGGCGGCCCGGCTGCGCAAGACCTGGCCGGACCTGCCGGTGCTGCTGGTCTCCGGCTATGCCGAGGCGGCGCTGGGCCGGGACCTGACGGCGGAGCGAATCAGGCTGCTCGCCAAGCCCTACAGCCTGGGCGCACTGGTGGCGGAGCTGCGGGGGATCCTGCCGGCGAATGCGGTAAAAGTTTCCTAAATGTTCTTGTCGGAATCGCTCGCCCGCGCGATATTCCGCTCAGCAGGCCGGGTGGGCCGCAGCGCGCCTTTCGGGTGCGCCGCACGGTTCTTCCAGCCAGGGGATTGACCGGTGGGTGGTAGACCTGCCTCAATTTCACCCATAGGTTGAGATCGGATTTCGGGAGAGCGAGCCGCATGGACAAGACCAAGGCTCTGGATGCCGCACTGAGCCAGATCGAACGCGCCTTCGGCAAGGGCTCGATCATGCGGATGGGCAACAAGGCCGCGCTGGATGAGGTGGAGGTGATCTCCACCGGCTCGCTCGGGCTGGACTTGGCGCTCGGCATCGGCGGCGTGCCCAAGGGGCGGATCATCGAGGTCTATGGCCCGGAAAGCTCGGGCAAGACCACGCTGGCGCTGCACATGATCGCGGAAGCGCAGAAGAAGGGCGGCACCTGCGCCTTCATCGACGCGGAGCACGCGCTGGACCCTGGCTACGCCAAGAAGCTGGGTGTGGATATCGAGAACCTGCTGATCAGCCAGCCTGACGCCGGCGAGCAGGCGCTTGAGATCTGCGACACGCTGGTGCGCTCGGGCGCCATCGACGTGCTGGTGGTGGATAGCGTGGCCGCGCTGGTGCCGCGGGCGGAACTGGAGGGCGAGATGGGTGACACCCATGTCGGCCTGCATGCCCGCCTGATGTCCCAGGCGCTGCGCAAGCTGACGGGCAGCGTCTCCCGCTCCAACACCCTGCTGGTCTTCCTGAACCAGATCCGCCTGAAGATCGGCGTGATGTTCGGCAATCCGGAGACCACCACGGGCGGTAATGCGCTGAAGTTCTACGCCTCCATCCGGCTTGAGATCCGCCGGATCGGCGCCATCAAGGACCGCGACACCACGACGGGCAACCAGACCCGTGTGAAGGTGGTGAAGAACAAGATGGCGCCGCCGTTCCGGCAGATCGAATTCGACATCATGTATGGCGAGGGCATCTCCAAGGTCGGCGAGCTGATCGACCTCGGCGTGAAGGCCGGCATCGTCGAGAAGTCGGGCGCCTGGTTCAGCTGCGACAGCCAGCGGATCGGCCAGGGGCGGGAGAACGCCAAGCAGTTCCTGCGCGACAATCCGGCGATGGCGGAAAGCGTCGAGAAGCGCATCCGTGACCAGGCCAGCGGCCTGGCCAGCACCATGCTGGCAGGCGAGGGCGAGGAGGCGGCGGCGGCCGAGTAGGGAACCAAACGGCGCGGGTGCGTTGCATGGCGGTAATCACATGGAAAGGTTACCCGCATGATCCGCACCCTGCCTGCCGCCCTCCTCGCCTTCAGCCTGATCCTGCCGGCCTTCCCCGCCGCGGCCGATGACGACACCTGCCGCGGGCCCTTCACCCGCGCCCAGGCGGAAGACGTCGCGCGCGGCGCCGGCATGGTCCGCATCACCGATGTGGATTGCGACGACGACGAATGGGAGATCGAGGGCCGCGATGCCCAGGATCGCGAGATGGAAGTGGAGATTTCCGCGCTCGATGGTCGCGTCCTGGAGATTGAACGCGACGACTGAGCCAGTTGATACCCCGGGGCGGGCCACGCGCCCGCTTCCGGTTTGGCGTATTCTGCTCTAACGATCGCGGCCCCTTGCGAGACATGCCGAGTCCATGAGCAGCAGCAACGATATCCGCGCCACCTTCCTGGATTATTTCCGGCGCAACGGGCACGAAGTGGTGGAAAGCTCCCCCCTCGTGCCGCGCAACGACCCGACGCTGATGTTCGCCAACAGCGGCATGGTCCAGTTCAAGAACGTCTTTACGGGTCAGGAAAAGCGTTCCTACCAGCGCGCGACAACCGCCCAGAAGTGCGTGCGCGCCGGCGGCAAGCATAATGACCTGGACAACGTCGGTTATACTGCCCGGCACCATACCTTCTTCGAGATGCTGGGCAATTTCAGCTTCGGTGACTACTTCAAGGAACAGGCGATCGAGCATGCCTGGACCCTGCTGACCCGTGATTTCGGCCTGCCCAAGGACAAGCTGCTGGTCACCGTCTACTCCGAGGATGAGGAGGCGCCGGTCTACTGGAAGAAGGTGGCCGGCCTGCCGGACAGCCGCATCATCCGCATCCCGACCTCCGACAATTTCTGGCGCATGGGCGATACCGGCCCCTGCGGCCCGTGTTCCGAGATCTTCTTCGACCATGGCGACAAGATCCCCGGCGGGCCGCCCGGCAGCCCGGATGAGGATGGCGACCGGTTCATCGAGATCTGGAACCTGGTCTTCATGCAGTATGAGGAAGGCCCGCCCGGCACCCGCGTGCCGCTGCCGCGCCCCTCGATCGACACAGGCATGGGGCTGGAGCGCTTCGCGGCGATCCTGCAGGGCAAGCACGACAATTACGACACGGACACGCTGCGCGCCCTGATCCTGGCGAGCGCCGAGGCCACCGGCCAGGAGCCGGACGGCCAATGGAAGACCAGCCATCGCGTGGTCGCCGACCATCTGCGCGCCGGCACCTTCCTGATGGCCGATGGCGTGCTGCCCAGCAATGAGGGCCGCGGCTATGTGCTGCGCCGCATCCTGCGCCGCGCCATGCGCCACGCCCACATGATGGGCGCGCGGGAGCCGTTGCTGCACCGCCTGGTGCCGGCGCTGACCCGGCAGATGGGCGCGGCCTACCCGGAAATCCTGCGCGCCGAATCCCTGGTGGTGGAGACGCTGCGGCTGGAGGAGACGCGGTTCCGGTCGCTGCTGGAACGCGGCCTCGGCCTGCTGGCCGAGGAATCGGGCAAGCTGGGTGACAAGGGCACGCTGCCCGGCGAGGTCGCCTTCAAGCTGTATGACACCTATGGCTTCCCCCTCGACCTGACGCAGGACGCGCTGCGTGGCGAGGGCAAGTCCGTGGACACGGAAGGCTTCGCCGCCGCCATGGCCGAGCAGAAGCAGCGCGCCCGCGCCGCCTGGGCCGGATCGGGCGAGGCGGCGACGGAAACCCAGTGGTTCGACCTGAAGGAGAAGCTCGGCGCCTCCGAATTCCTCGGCTACTCGACCGAGAGCGCGGAGGGGTCGATCCTCGCCATCCTGGTGGACGGCAAGCCGGTGGAAAGCGCCGGCCCGGGCACCGAAGTGGCCGTGCTGCTGAACCAGACGCCCTTCTATGCCGAAAGCGGCGGCCAGGTGGGCGATGCCGGGCTGATCTCCGCCGGCGAGGCCTGCCGGATCGTGGTGCGCGATACGCAGAAGAAGCTCGGCGAGCTCTTCGTGCATTACGGCGTGGTGGCGCATGGCGAGGCGAAGCTGGGCCTGCCGGTGGTGGCCGAGGTCGACCACACCCGCCGCGGCACCATCCGCGCGCATCACTCCGCGACGCACCTGCTGCATGAGGCGCTGCGCCGCCGGCTCGGCACGCATGTCTCGCAGAAGGGCTCGCTGAACGCGCCGGACCGCCTGCGCTTCGACGTCTCCCAGCCCACGCCGATGACCGATGACGACCTCGCCTGGGTCGAGACCGAGGTGAACGCTCGCATTCGCGAGAATGCCGAGGTGGTGACAAGGCTGATGACGCCGGAACAGGCGGTGGCCGTGGGCGCCATGGCGCTGTTCGGGGAGAAGTATGGCGACGAGGTCCGCGTGGTCTCGATGGGCCACGACCCGCAGGCGGTGGAGCGCCATGGCGTCTATTCGCTGGAGCTGTGCGGCGGCACACATGTGAAGCGCACCGGCGATATTGGCCTGTTCCGCATCGTCTCCGAAGGCGCCGTCGCGGCCGGCATCCGGCGCGTCGAGGCAGTGACCGGGGAAGCCGCGATGAAGCTGCTGGAGGAGCGCGACCGGCAGCTCATCCAGGCCGCCGCCGTGCTGAAGGCGCGCCCGGCCGAGCTGGCCGACCGCATCACCAGCCTGCTTGAGGACCGCAAGAAGCTGGAGCGCGAGGTCTCCGACCTGCGCAAGAAGCTGGCGACGGGTGGCGCGGCGGCGGAGGTCGAAGAGATCGCCGGCCTGCGCGTGGCGCTGCGCGAGTTGGGCGAGATGCCACCGCGCGACCTGAAGGGCGTGGTCGAGGCCATCCTGCAATCCGGCACCGCCGATGTGGTGGCGGTGGTCGCGACGGCCGAGGGCAAGGCCAGCGTCTTCGTCGGCATCGGCGAGGCGGCGAAGGGCAGGACGGATGCCGTGACGCTGGTGCGCGCCGCGAGTGCGGCGATCGGCGGCAAGGGCGGCGGCGGCAAGCCGGACATGGCCCAGGCCGGTGGCCCGGATGCGGCCAAGGCAGCGGACGCCCTGGCGGCGGTGCGGGCGGCGCTGGCGGGGTGAGGGCCCGCGCCCTCGGCTTCGCGCCCGGCATCTTCGCCCCCGGCCCGCTGAACGCCATCACCGACGTGGCCGGCATCCGTGTCGGCCAGGTCACGGTGATGGAGGGTGAGGCGACGCGAACCGGCGTCACCGCCATCCTGCCCCATGTCGGCAACCCCTTCGCGGATCGTGTCCCGGCGGGCCTGTTTGCCATGAATGGCTACGGCAAGATGGCCGGCGTCACGCAGGTGCAGGAACTCGGCGAGCTGGAAACGCCGATCCTGCTGACCAACACTCTCGCCGTGGGGCGAGCGGTGGAGGCGCTGGTGGATTGGACTCTGGCGCAGCCGGGGAATGAGGCGGTGCGCTCCGTCAACGCCGTGGTGGGCGAGACCAATGACGGCCGCCTGAACGACATCCGCGCCCGCGGCGTCACCCATCAGCACATGCTGGATGCGCTGGCCGCGGCTGCCGAAGGGCCGGTGGCGGAAGGCTGCGTCGGCGCCGGGACCGGTACCATGGCCTTCGGCTGGAAGGGCGGGATCGGCACTTCCTCCCGCCTCCTGCCCACCGCGCTGGGTGGGTGGATGGTGGGTGTGCTGGTCCAGGCGAATTACGGCGGCGCGCTGGTGATGGACGGGTTGTCCGTCGGGCGGCATTTGAAAAAATACTACCTGGCGGAGCATGCGGCGGAGCAGGCGGATGCGGATGGCTCCGTCATGGTCGTGGTGGCCACCGACGCGCCGCTATCCGACCGCAACCTGCAGCGCCTGGCGCGGCGGGCCATGGGCGGCATCGCGCGCACCGGCGCGGCCTTTTCGGATGGCTCCGGCGACTATGCGCTGGCCTTCGCGACGCATGAGGCGGTGCGGCGAGGCCCGGGTCGCGGCGCCACGCTGGACTGGCCGAATGAGCGCATGTCGCCGCTGTTCGTCGCCGCGGCGGAAGCGACGGAGGAGGCGGTGCTGAACGCGCTGACCATGGCGACCACCGTGGAAAGCCGGCTCGGGGGGCGCCGCTTGGTCGGGCGGGCGCTGCCGCTGGACCAGGTGTCGGCGCTGCGCCGCACTTAACAATTCGCGAAGGCTTGTCGGGCAATCTGCCTCCATCCTGCGGGTTGGAGGCGGCGTGGCGACCCTGGTGGGCGGGCTGGTGCTCGCATTGCTGTTGCTCGGCCTGGGGCTGCTGATCCGCAAGGCGCTGCGCGGCGCCTGGGCCGTGCTGCGTTCCCTCTGGCAAAGGCTGCAGCGCCCGCATCGGGGCGGGGTCACCCTGCGTGCCCTGCGCCTCTCGCGCAGCCGTGCCTATGCGCGCTTCGAAGGCGAACGTGCCGCCCTGCTGGCGGCGGAGGTGGCGCGGCTGCGGGTGGAACTGCGGCTGGCGCGCATCGCGCCGGCGGAGCCGCGCTTCCAGCGCGCCAAGCGCGAATTCGCGCGCCGCTTCCACCCGGACCGGCTGCCGCCGCGCAGCCCGGACCGCAGGATCCGGGTGGCCATGTTCCAGGAATACTGGGCGGTGCTGCGGGGAATCGAGCGCGACGGGTGATACCAGATCCCGGTGATCGTGACCGATCACCGCCTCAATCGCCGGCGCCGGCATCCGCCGGCTTGGCTACGCGCCACTTGGCGCGGCGGCCATTCGGCCGCTCGCCCGCCTTCGGCGGGCGCAGGTTCCCATCAGTGGGATTTGGTATGACTACGTCTTCTCGGTCACCGCATGGCGCAGCGCGCTGCGGAATTCGCGCCGATGCAATTCCCGCAGCACGAACAGGCTGGTCGCGATCAGCGCCAGCGGGTGCACCACCCAGGCCAGGGCGGCGAGCCCGAAATAATAGCTGCGTAGCCCGGTGTTGAAGTGTCGCGCGGCGCGGTTCGCCACATCCGCCGCCATGTCCGCCAAAGCCTGCGCCTGGCTGTCCGGCTTGCCGCAGGGAATGCCGCCGACCAGGATCGAGGTGTAGTTGAACTGTCGCAGCGCCCAGGTCAGCTCGAAGAAGGCGTTGACGAAGATCAGCAGCAGCAGGCCGATCTTCAGCTCCCAGCTCGAATCATCCGGTACGGCGGCATAGGGCAGGGAGGCGACGACGCGCCGGCCGAGATCGGGTGCCCCCAGCAGCGCCACCAGGCCGCCCAGGATGAAGATGCTGGTGGTTGCGAGGAAGCTGGTGCTGTTCATCAGGTTGCCGATCGCCGCCATGTCGGCGATGCGGTTTTCCCGCGTCAGCATGGCGTGCATCCAGCGCCGCCGGTATTCGTCCATGGCCGCGATGACGCTGGCCCGGCGGATGCGCGGCACGCGGTCCACCACATTGGCATAGCCCAGCCAGCAGCCGGCGAAGACGGCCAGCGCGGTCCAGTCGAGCAGGGTGAAGGTGGTCATGCCGCACTTATAGTGCAGTGCAGCATGGAACCGCCAGCGTGGCGTCGGGCAGGCCCGGGGGCCGCCCGACGCCGATGGCTCAGGCCATCTTCTTCTTCAGGTTCTCATCCAGCTTGGCGAGGAAGGCCTGGGTGTTGAGCCAGGGCTGGTCCTTGCTGATCAGGATGGCGAGGTCCTTGGTCATGTCGCCGGATTCCACCGTCTCGATGCAAACCTGCTCGAGCGCATTGGCGAAATCGACCACGTCCTGCGTGCCGTCGAACTTGCCGCGGTAGGCCAGGCCACGGGTCCAGGCGAAGATCGAGGCGATCGGGTTCGTGCTGGTCTCGCGGCCCTTCTGGTGCTCGCGATAGTGGCGCGTCACCGTGCCGTGCGCGGCCTCGGATTCCACCGTGTTGCCGTCCGGGGACAGCAGCACGGAGGTCATCAGGCCGAGGCTGCCGAAACCCTGCGCCACGATGTCGGACTGCACGTCGCCGTCGTAGTTCTTGCAGGCCCAGATATAGCCGCCTTCCCACTTGAGCGCGGAGGCAACCATGTCATCGATCAGGCGGTCTTCGTAGACCAGGCCGGCTTCCTTGAACTTCGCGGCGAATTCCGCATCGAAGATGGACTTGAAGATGTCCTTGAAGTTGCCGTCATAGGCCTTCAGGATCGTGTTCTTGTGGCTGAAATACACGGAATACTTCCGCGCCAGGCCGTAGTTGAACGACGCCCGGGCAAAGCCCTCGATCGAACGATTGAGGTTGTGCTGGCCCATGAACACGCCGGCATCCTTGAAGACGAACTCGCCCACTTCCTGCGGCTCGCCGCCTTCCGGGGTGTAGGTCATCTTCACCGTACCGGCGCCCGGCACCTTCATCTCCACCGCGCGGTAGATGTCGCCATAGGCGTGGCGGCCTACGACGATCGGCTTGGACCAATGCGGCACCAGGCGCGGCACGTTCTGGCAGATGATCGGCTCGCGGAAGATGGTGCCGTCGAGGATGTTGCGGATGGTGCCGTTCGGGCTGCGCCACATCTTCTTGAGGTTGAACTCCTTCACCCGCGCCTCGTCCGGGGTGATGGTCGCGCACTTCACGCCGACGCCGTACTGCTTGGTCGCGTTGGCCGCGTCCACCGTCACCTGGTCATCGGTCTGGTCGCGGTATTCCACGCCCAGGTCGTAGTACTTCAGGTCGATGTCGAGGTAGGGCAGGATCAGGCGGTCCTTGATGAACCCCCAGATGATGCGCGTCATCTCATCCCCATCCATCTCGACGACGGGGGTCTTAACCTTGATCTTGGCCATGCCTGTATCCTTGCCTGTCTCTGTCGCCGGCCACCGATGCCGGGACGACGCCATCACGCCGAAGGGTGGGAGGTGGCGGAACATGCCAACCACACCCTCCGCCGGCAAGCCCGCCCGGGCGCAAGGCTGCCCCGGCAGGACAGACGCATGAGCCGCCCGCCGCCGCCTGAGCCAAGGTTGGAACTGGTCGAATGCCCGCATTGCGCGGAGCCGACCATGCCGAACCAGCTGGCGGATGGCACCGTGGTGTGTTCCTGCGCCGCGGAACGATCCCTTGCGCCGCCGCCCGTGATGCTGGATTCCCGGCGCAGGCCGCCCAGATAGGGGCGGCAAGTTGAGGAGCGGGCGATGATTCTGCGAATGGCCGCAGGCACCATGTTCGGCGCGGTAATGGTCGCCGGCGCCGTCACCACCCTGGCGCTCGGCGCCGGCGCCGTCGGCAGCGTGTTGCTGGCACGTCGGCTGTGCGAGGAACGCAAGGGGTGGCAGGACGGCGCCAAGGCGGAGGCGGAGCCGGAGATCGGCATGCCGGAGGCCGGGGTCCCCGACCCGGTCTGAACGCTCAGTCGGGCAGGATGGCCGTGGCCTCGATCTCGAGCCGGGCCTCCGGCTCGACCAGTGCCACCACCTGCACCAGCGCCATGGCCGGGAAGTTGCGTCCCATCACGGCGCGGTAGGCGGGGCCGAGTTCCGCCAGGCTGGCGCGGTATTCGGCCATGTCCACCACATACCACGTCAGCCGGCCGATATGTTCCGGCCCGCCGCCGGCTTCCGCCAGCACGGCCAGGATATTGGCCAGTGCCTGGCGCGCCTGGGGCACGAAACCCTCGGGGAAGCGGCCCTGCGTGTCCCAGCCGATCTGCCCGCCGACCAGCACCACCCGGCCGCGGCCCATCATGCCGTTGGAATAGCCGCGCGGCGGCGGCCAGCCGAAGGGCTGCAGGGCGGTCAGCGGGCTATCGGCCATCGGTGCAGCGTTCCTGGTAGCGGGCCAGCGCCGCGCGCAGATCATCCGGGATCGGCACCGGGCGGCGGGTATCGAGGTTCGTGGTGGCAGTCACCAGCTGCATCCGCAGCAGCTCCGCCGCGCCGCGATGCACATGCATGGTGAAACCGTAGCTGGCGCCGCCGATCCGGGTGATCAGCGGCGTCAGCAGCACGGCATCGCCCATCAGCCCGGGGGCGAAGAAATCGGCCTCCGCATGGGCGAAGCCGGTGCCGATGCGGCGGGTCGCGTGCAAAGCGTGGAAATCCAGGCCCAGCTCGTCGCGGAAGAAATCCTCCACCGCGGCATTGGCCAGCGCGAACCAGGTCGGGAAGAAGACGATGCCGGCCGGGTCGCAATCGCCGAAGCGGATGCGCGCGGGCGCGTGGAAGGCGCGGGGCGGCAGCTTCTCGAAGGGCAGGGGGGTGGGGCGGGTCATGCGCCGGCTTCGGCCTGGCGGCGCAGGGCGAAGCGCTGCAGCTTGCCGGTTTCCGTGCGCGGCAGGGCCTCGACGAAGACGATGCTGCGCGGGTATTTGTAGGGCGCGATCTCCGCCTTCACATGGTCCTGCAGGGCGCGGGTCAGCGCCGCATCCGGCGGAAAGCCGGGCTTCGGCACCACATAGGCCCGCACCACCCGGCCACGCTCCGCATCCGGCGCGGCGACCACGCCGCATTCGGCGACGGCGGGATGCGTCAGCAGCGCCGCCTCCACCTCCGGCCCCGCGATGTTGTAGCCGGCGGAGACGATCATGTCGTCGTTGCGCGCCTGGTACCAGAAATAGCCGTCCGCATCCTGGATGTAGGTGTCGCCGGTGATGTTCCAGCCGTTCTGGACGTATTGCGCCTGGCGCGGGTCATCGAGGTAGCGGCAGCCGGTGGGACCCTTCACGGCGAGCCGCCCGGGCGTGCCGCGCGGCACCTCCGCGCCCTGGTCGTCCACCACGCGCGCGATGTAGCCGGGAACGGGCAGGCCGGTGGCGCCGGGGCGGATCTGGTCCTCCCGCGCGCTGATGAAGATGTGCAGCATTTCCGTCGCGCCGATGCCGTCCATCAGCTTCAGGCCAGTGGCGGCGAGCCAGGCGTCGTAGATGGGCCGGGGCAGCGTTTCGCCCGCAGAGACGCATTTGCGAAGTGAGGAGAGATCGTGCTGCGCGGCATGGGCGGCCATGGCGCGATAGGCGGTGGGGGCGGTGAAGCAGATGGTGGCGCGGTGGCGGGCGATGGCGGTCGGCAGTTCCTCCGGCGAGGCGCGTTCCAGCAGCACGGCGGTGGCGCCGACGCGGAAAGGGAACAGCACCAGCCCGCCGAGGCCGAAGGTGAAGGCCAGCGGCGGCGAGCCGATGAAGATGTCGGAGGGTTCGGGCCGCAGCACCTGCCTCGCATAACCATCGCAGATCGCCAGCATGTCGCGGTGGAAATGCAGCGTGCCCTTGGGTTCGCCGGTGGAGCCGCTGGTGAAGCCGATCAGGCAGATGTCGTCGGCGGCGGTGTCGCAGGCGGGGAAGCCGGGCGCGGCCTCTGCGACCATCTCCTCCAGCACGCCATCGCCCCAGGTGACCAGGTGGCGAAGGTCCGGCCCATCCGCCTTGCGAAGTTCATCCGCCAGCCGCGCATCACACAGCGCATGCGTGATGCGCGCCTTCCGCAGCATTTGCCCGAGCTCTTTCGCGCGCAGCAGCGGCATGGAGGCGACCACCACGCCGCCGGCCTTCAGCACGGCAAAATAGGCGGCGACCATCCAGGCGTTGTTGGCCGAGCGCAGCAGCACCCGGTTGCCCGGCACCAGGCCGAGCCGCTCCACCAGCACGCGGGCGATGCGATCGACGCGATCGGCGAGCTGCGCGTAGCTCAGCGTCTCCGCCGGCGTGACCAGCGCCGGGTGGTCGCCGCGGCCGCGCTGCAGGTTGCGGTCAAGCAATTCCACCGCGCAGTTCAGGCGCGGCGGATACTGGAACTCCGGCCGGTCGAGAAGAAAGTCCGGCCACTGGTCCGGCGGCGGCAGCCGGTCCTCGCAGAAGCTGTCGCGCATTGCACCCATCCCTCGTTCTAGTCGAGTGACGTGCGAAGCTGGCGTTCGGCGCGGGCAATCACCACGCGCTGAATCTCGGAGGCGCCTTCGTAAACGCGAAGCGCCCGGACCTCCCGGTAGAGTTCTTCGGCCTTATGGCCCTTGGTGACGCCGAGCCCGCCATGGATCTGGACGTTGCGGTCGGCGCAGCGTTGCGCGGCTTCGGTGGCGTGCAGCTTGGCCATGGAGGCCTCTCGCGTCACGCGGGGCGTGCCGGAATCCTTCAGCCAGGCGGCGCGATAGACCAGCAGGGCGGAGGCTTCGACATCCGTCGCGCTGTCGGCAATGGCGGCCTGCGACATCTGCTGGTCGAATAGCGTGCCGCCGAAGATCTTTCGGGTCGCCGCATGCTCGACCGTCATGTCGAGCGCACGGCGGGCGAAGCCCAGCGCGGCGGCGCCGACGCTGGCACGGAAGACGTCGAGGGTGGACATCGCCACCCGAAAACCCTCGCCGGGCTTGCCGAGCATGTCCTCCGCCGCCACGCGCACATCGGCCAAATCCAGGCGGGCGAGGGGGTGCGGCGCCGTGACCTCGATGCGTTCCGCGACCGTCAGGCCGGGCGCATTGGCGGGCACGAGAAAGGCTGAAAGCCCCTTGGCGCCGGGCGCCTCCCCGGTGCGGGCGAAGACCACATAGGTGGCGGCGATGCCGCCATTGCTGATCCAGGTCTTTTGGCCGTTCAGCCGGTAGTGGCCGTTGCCGTCGGGTGTCGCGGTCAGCGCGAGCGCCGAAACATCGCTGCCCGCCTCCGGCTCGCTCAGCGCAAAGGCGGCCAGCGCCGTGCCAGCCCGCGCACCGGCCAGCACGCGGTCGCGTTGCGCGGCGCTGCCGAACAGGGTTACCGGACCGGTGCCGAGGCCCTGCATGGCGAAGGCGAAATCCGCCAACCCGCTATGCCGCGCCAGGATGTCGCGCGCGATGCACAGCGCCCGCACATCCAGCACGCCATCCGCCGGGCAGGGCACGCGCAGCAGCCCGGCCTCGCCCATGGCGTGGGCCAGGCGGATGACGCTGGCATCGGCGTCGTGTTCATCGGACAGCGCCTCCGCATGGCGCGCCGCCCAGGCTTCCACCTCCGCCGCCCAGTCGCGGTGGCGCGGTTCGAAGAAGGGCCAGTCGAGGAAGGAGGTGTCGGCCATCAGTCGCCTCTGAACACAGGGCGCTGCTTCGCCACGAAGGCGTCGAAGGCGCGCCGGAAATCCTGCGTGGTCATGCACAGCGCCTGGGCCACCGCCTCGGCCTCGATCGCCTGTTCGATGGACATGGCCCATTCCATGGCCAGCATGCGCTTGGTCATGGCGTGCGCGAAGGCCGGACCCTCCGCGATGCCGCGCGCCATCTCCGTCGTTGCCTCCAACACCGCCTCCGGCGCATGCAGCGCATTGAAGAAGCCCCAGGCCAGGCCTTCCTCCCCGCCGAGGGAGCGGCCGAGATAAAGCAGCTCGCTCGCGCGCCCCTGGCCGATGAGGCGCGGCAGGATGGCGCAGGCGCCCATGTCGCAGCCGGCCAGCCCCACGCGGTTGAACAGGAAGGCCACCTTGGTCCGTGCCGTGCCGAGCCGCAAATCCGACGCCATGGCGATGATGGCGCCGGCACCCGCGCAGATGCCATCCACCGCCGCCAGGATCGGCTGCGGGCAGGCGCGCATCGCCTTCACCAGGTCGCCGGTCATCGCGGTGAAGGCCATCAGCCCGCGCGTGTCGCGCTCCAGCAGCGGCCCGATGATCTCGTGCACATCGCCGCCCGAACAGAAATTGCCGCCGGCGCCGGTGACGACGAAGGCGCGCACCTGATCGTCATGCACCGCGGCGCGGAAGATCGCTGTCAGCTCCGCGTAGCTGTCGAAGGTCAGCGGGTTCTTGCGTTCCGGCCGGTTCAGCGTGAGCGTCGCGACGCTGCCCGCCACCTCCAGCTTCACATGCTGGGCGTCATAGGCTGAGAGAGGGCCGGTGATCATGCGCTGGGCTCCGGCGGAAGTGCGTTGCGGACCGAGATTTTCGCGTGGCCGAGCAGGCGGAACAGCGCGCCGCGCTCCACCGCCGTCACGCCGGCCAGAAGCTCCGCGATCCAGCCCTCATGCGCGGCCGATTGCCGGGCGAATTCGCGGCGGCCCTTGGGCGTCAGGCGCAGAAGCTGGGCGCGGCGGTCGCCCGGCCGGGCGCGGCGTTCGACCAGCCCTTCGGCCTCCAGCCGCGCCGCCACGCCGGTGACGTTGCCATTGCTCACCATCATGTGGCGGGAGACCTCGCCGAGCGACAGGCCCGCCGGCGCGCGGTCCAGCGCCGCCATCAGGTCGAAGCGGGGCAGGGTGGTGTCGAAGTCCCGGCGCAGGCGGGTGCGGATCTCGCTTTCGATCAGCGTCGTGCAGGTCAGCATCCGCAGCCAGAGGCGCAGCTCATCCTTGTGGCCGGGGGGCTCATGGGCGAGGGCGGTTTCGGCATCCACGCTCATGTCTCGCCCCCATCCACCGCGATGGCCTGGCCGTTGATGGCGCCGCTGCCGGGCCAGCAGAGCGCAAGCGCCGCGGCGGCCACTTCCGAAGGCTGCACCAAGCGGCACTGCGGGTTGTGCTTCGCGAGTTCGGCGCGGGCGGCCGCTTCGTCGCGGCCGGTCTTCTGCATGATGCGGGCGACGGAGCCCGCCACGATATCGGTCTCGGTGAAGCCGGGGCAGATGGCGTTCACGGTCACGCCTTTGGTCGCCACTTCCTGCGCCAGCGACCGCACCAGGCCGAGCAACCCGTGCTTGGCGGCGGCATAGGCCGTGACATAGGGGTAGCCCTTCAGGCTGGCGGTGGAGGCCACCATCACCACCCGCCCGAAGCCCGCCACGATCATCCCCGGCAGCACCGCCTGGGCCACCGCGACGGCGCCCAGCACATTGGTGCGCCACATGCGGTCGAACAGCGCGGCATCCGATTTCAGGAAGGGCGCGCTTTCGGCGGCGCCGGCGGCATGCAGCAGGATGTCGAAGGCCGGCAAGGCGGGCAGGGCGTTGATATCGGCGGCGATGAGGGACGCAGCCTCCCCGGCCGCCACCCGCGCCTGCAAGGGTGCCTCACGCCGCCCCAGCACCGTCACCCGCGCCCCGGCTGCCGTCAGCGCCGCGGCGCAGGCGGCGCCGATGCCGCTGCCGCCGCCGGTCACCAATGCCGTCCTGCCCTGGAGCGTGCCGATCTGCATGATGCTTGAAGCCTAAAACATCGGCGAGGCCTTGCGCAACATCCGGTTGAACCCTCATTCCTTGAAGCCTAAACTATTCCAGAGAGCGACCAGGGGGCCGAGGTGATGCGGATCGCGGTGATCGGTGGCGGCCCGGCGGGCCTGTACTTCGCCATCCTGATGAAGCGGGATTTCCCGGCCTCCCGCATCACGGTGGTGGAGCGGAACCAGGCGGAGGACACCTTCGGCTTCGGCGTGGTGTTCAGCGACGCGACGCTGGACGCTTTTCGGCAGGCGGATGAGCCGAGCTACCGCGCCATCACCGAGAGCTTCGCCTATTGGGACGACATCGCCATCGTCGCCAAGGGCAGGGAACACCGCGTCGGCGGCAATGGCTTCTGCGGCTGCTCGCGCCGCACTTTGCTGATGCTGCTGGCCGCACGCGCCCGCGAGCTGGGCGTGGAGCTGGAATTCCGGCGGGAGGCGACGCCGGAGGATTTCCCGGATGCGGACCTGGTCGTCGCCGCCGACGGCATCAACTCCCCGATCCGGGAACGCTTTGCCGAGCATTTCCAGCCGGAGGTTGACCTCCGCCCCAACCGCTTCGCCTGGATGGGCAGCACGCGCCCCTTCGATGCCTTCACCTTCTTCTTCAAGGAGACGCCGCACGGCATCTTCATCGCCCATTGCTACCAGTACGAGGCCGGCGCCAGCACCTGGGTGCTGGAGACGGACCCCGAAACCTTCGCCAAGGCCGGGCTGGAAGGCATGGACGAGGCGGCCAGCGCCGCCTTCCTCGAAGGCGTCTTCGCCGAGGAATTGCAAGGCCACCGCCTGATCACCAACCGCAGCCAGTGGCGCCGCTTCCCCACCATCAAATGCGCCCGCTGGGTGCGTGGCAACGTCGTGCTGCTGGGCGATGCCAAGGCCAGCGCGCATTTCTCCATCGGCTCCGGCACCAAGCTGGCGATGGAGGATGCCATCGCGCTGCACCAGGCTTTTCGGGCCGAAAGCAACGTCGCCTCCGCGCTGCACGCCTTCGAGACAGGGCGGCGGGAGGATGTGGAGAAGACGCAGCACGCCGCCAATGTCTCCCTCGTCTGGTTCGAGCATGTGCGGCGCTTCTGGGATTTCTTCCCAACTCGCTTCGCCTTCGGCGTGATGACGCGCAGCAAGGCCATCACCTGGGACAACCTGGCGCTGCGTGCGCCGGATTTCGTGGCGGAGACCCAGCGCGCGGTGGCGGAGGAGGTGGGCGGCGACCCCAAGCGCCCGCCGATGTTCCAGCCGCTCGCGCTGCGCGACATGACCCTGGCGAACCGTGTCGTTGTCTCGCCCATGTGCATGTATTCCGCTGGGAACGGCGTGCCGGGCGACTTCCACCTGGCGCATTACGGCGCGCGCGCCATGGGCGGCGCCGGGCTGGTCTTCACGGAGATGACCTGCGTCTCCGCCGAGGCGCGCATCACCCCCGGCTGCGCCGGGTTGTGGAACGACGCGCAGCAGGCGGCCTGGACGCGGATCGTCGGCCTGGTCCACGCGACATCCGCGGCAAAGATCTGCCTGCAACTCGGCCATGCCGGGCGCAAGGGCGCGACGAAACTGATGTGGGAGGGCATGGACCAGCCGCTGGAGGCCGGCGCCTGGCCGATCCTCTCCGCCAGCCCCATCCCCTACTACAAGCACAGCCAGACCCCCCGCGAGATGACGCGGGAGGACATGGATGCGGTGACGGCGGATTTCGTCGCGGCCGCCGAACGCGGCCTCGTCTGCGGCTTCGATATGCTGGAGCTGCACTGCGCCCACGGCTATTTGCTGGCCAGTTTCCTCTCGCCGCTGACCAACACGCGCAGCGACGACTATGGCGGCCCGATCGCGAACCGCCTGCGCTATCCGCTGGAGGTCTTCGCCGCGCTGCGCGCCGTCTGGCCGGCGGGCAAGCCTATGTCGGTGCGGATCTCCGCCACCGACTGGGCGGAAGGGGGGCTATCGGACGCCGATTGCCTCGCCATCGCGCGCGCCTTCGTCGCGGCGGGCGTGGATCTGGTGGATGTCTCGACCGGCCAGACGGTGGCGGATGCCAGCCCGGTCTATGGCCGCATGTTCCAGCTGCCCTGGGCGGACATGATCCGCAATGAGGCCGGGGTTGCCGTGATGTGCGTCGGCAACATCACCAGCGCCGACCAGGTGAACACCATCATCGCCGCGGGGCGGGCGGATCTGGTGGCGCTCGGGCGGCCGCATCTGACCGACCCCTTCTTCACCCTGCATGCCGCCGCGCAATACGGCGTGCGCGACGTCGCCTGCCCGCCGCAATACCGCTGGGGCCAGGACGCCGCACTGCGCAACGCGGCGAAGGACCAGGCGGAGCTGCGGGAGCTGAAGCTGAAGGCGCGGCCCGCGAGCCATGCGCCGCGGGCGGCGGAATAGTGCCGCCCGCGGCCTTGGCCGGCATCAGCCACGCGTGCTGGCGGCGGGCAGATCGACGCGCTGGCTGTTCTCGCCGACGCTGAGCACGCTCGGCACGGTGCCCGGCTGGGCCTGCTGCACGAATTGCGCGTCCAGGTAGGTGACGATCGTCTCGTCGCCCGTCACCTGCTGCACCGTGACGGCACCGCCGCCAAGGATATTGCCATGCGGGCCGGGGCCATAGACGATCTCGGCGCTCTCGCCGGAACCGACGGTGCGGGGAAACATCTCCTGCGCGAAGGCGCCCTGGGTGCCGATCCCGGCCAGCAGGGCGGTGACGGCGAGGAGGCTGCGGAAGGTGGTGGCCATGTCTGCGATCTTTCCTTCGAGGGGGGCGGGCGACCCGATGTCGCCGCCGGTGCCAGGAAGATGCCGCCGGCGCGCATCCTGCGGGATTGCCGATTGTCGTTCGCCCGGCATGCAGGAATGCATCGGGCCATGAGCACCCCCACACCGCTGGATTGGAGCCTGCTGCAGGCCTTCGTCGCGGTGATGCGGACCGGCAGCCTCTCCGCCGCCGCCATCGAGCTGAAGCTCACCCAGCCCACCGTCGGCCGGCAGATCCGCGCGCTGGAGGACCGGGTGGGGGAGGCGCTGTTCGACCGGACGCCGCAGGGCCTGCGGCCCACGGACCGCGCCTTGGCGCTGCTGGACCACGCCGCCGGGCTGGAACAGGCGGCCCAGGCGCTCGGCGTCGCCATGGCCGGCCGCCTGGATTCACCGACCGGAACCGTCCGCATCACCACCAGCGAGCCCTTCGGCGTGGAGCGCCTGCCCGAGCTGCTGCAGCCCTTCATGGAGGCGAATCCCGGCATCACCATCGAGATGCTGCCCAGCAGCCGGATCGAGAATCTGCTGCGCCGGGACGCGGACATCGCCATCCGTTTCTCCCGACCGGAGCAGCCGGACCTGGTTGGGCGCCAGGTCGGCTCGGTAGAATACGGATGCTTCGCCAGTGAGACCTACCTCGCGCGGCATGGCGTGCCGGAGACGCTGGCCGATCTGGCGCGCCACCGCATGGTCGGCTTCGATCGCGACGGCTTCGGCCGCCGCGCCTCGGAGCGGATGCGGCTGCCGGTGGAGGCCTGGCGCTTCGTCTATCGCTCCGACAGCATGATCGGCCAGCATGCGGCGGTCCGCGCGGGGCTCGGCATCGGCATCATGCAGGCGCGCATCGGCGCGCGGTCCGGGCTGCGGCGGCTGGTGGCGGCGGAATTTGCGCCGAAGGACGCGGTCTGGCTGGTGGCGCATGCCGATGTCCGCCAGGGGCGCCGCTTCCGCGCGGTGTATGACCACCTGGCGGCGGTGCTGCCGGCGGAATTCGCGGCGCGCTAACTGCCGTCACAGATGCAGGTAGCTGTCCCGCACCTCCGGCGCCGCCTCCAGCGCCGCGCTGCTGCCGGTCCAGACCGTGCGGCCCTTCTCGATCACCACATGCCGGTCGGCGAGGCGGGAGACGGCGGCGAGGTTCTTGTCGATCAGCAGGATCGACTGCCCCTCCGCCTTCAGCCGCGCCAGCACCGCCCAGATCTCGGCGCGGATCAGCGGCGCCAGGCCTTCCGTTGCTTCGTCCAGGATCAGCAGCCGCGGGTTGGTCATCAGCGCGCGGCCGATCGCCACCATCTGCTGTTCGCCGCCTGACAGCTTCGCGCCCGGGTTGCGACGGCGTTCGCGCAGGCGGGGGAACATCTCGTAGACCGCAGCCAGGGTCCAGCGCGGCGCGCCGGCGAAGCGATGCGCGGCGGTGGCGAGCAGGTTTTCCTCCACCGTCAGGGTCGGGAAGACCTGCCGCCCCTCCGGCACCAGGCCGAGGCCCTGGCGCGCCAGGCGATGCGGCGGCAGGCCGGCGACGGCGCGGTTGTCCACCACCACCTCCCCACCCCAGATGCGCCCGCCGACGGAGGGCAGCAGGCCCATGATGGCGCGGATGGTGGTGGTCTTGCCCATGCCGTTGCGGCCGAGCAGCGTGACCACCTGGCCGGGCTTCATCTCCAGGTCCACGCCGAACAGCACCTGGCTGCCGCCATAGCCGGCGGTCAGGTTCTCCAGCCTCAGCATGGGGCACCGGCCAGCGGCAGGTCGTCCTCGCCCAGATAGGCGGCGCGGACCTCCGTGTTGTGGCGGATGGCATCCGGCCCGCCGGTGGCGATCAGCCTTCCATAGACCAGCACGGAAATCCGGTCGGCCAGCGCGAAGACGGCCTGCATGTCGTGCTCCACCAGGACGATGGTGTAGCGGCCGCGCAGGCCGCGCAGCAGCGAAACCAGCCGCTCCGTCTCCTCCGGCCCGGCGCCGGCCAGCGGTTCGTCCAGCAGCAGCAGGCGGGGCTGCGTGGCCAGCGCGATGGCGAGTTCGAGCTGGCGCTTCTCGCCATGGCTCATCGCGCCCGCCGGCGTCGCGGCGCGGTGCGCGAGGCCGACCGAATCAAGCGCCGCCAGCGCCGCCTCATTCAGCCGCCGCTCGCTGCCGGCGGGGCGGAAGAAGCGGAAGGAGGTGCCGTCGCCCGCCTGCACCGCCAGCGCCGCATTCTCCAGCGCCGTGAAGTCCGGGATGATGGAGGTGATCTGGAAGGACCGCGCCAGCCCGCGCCGCGCCCGGCGGTGCAGCGGCAGGCGGGTGATGTCCTGGCCCGCGAACAGGATGCGCCCCGCATCCACCGGCAGCACGCCGCTGATCTCGTTGATCAGCGTGGTCTTGCCGGCGCCGTTGGGGCCGATGATGGCGTGGATCTCGCCCGGCATCACGTCCAGCGAGACATCATCCGTCACCGCCAGCCCGCCGAAGCGCTTCCGCAGGCCGTGCAGGGCGAGTAAGGGTTCAGCCACGGCGCAGCATCCGGCCGAGTTGCGCGGGGATGCCGGACAGGCCTCCGGGCAGGAACAGCACGGCCAGGATCAGCAGCACGCCGAAGGCGATGCGCCAATGCTCCCATTGATGGGACAGCCACTCCTCCAGCAGCACGAAGCCGATCGCCCCCAGCAGCGCGCCATGCAGCCCGGACAACCCGCCCAGGATCACCATGAACAGCAACTCGCCGGAGCGTTGCCATGAGATATAGGCCGGCGCCACGAACTCCGTCGCATTGGCGAACAGGAACCCCGCCGCGCCGCCCAGCGCGCCGGCGATGACATAGGCGGTCAGGCGATAGGGATAGGGCGAGAAGCCCAGCGCCTGCGCCCGCATCGGGTTGCCGCGCACCGCCCGCAGCACGCGGCCGAAGCGGGAGGCCAGCAGCATGCGGCAGAGCAGCCAGGTGAGGACCAGTGCGCCGAGACAGACGAAGTGGAAGACGAGCCGGTCATCCAGCAGCCGCGCGCCATTCACCTCGGTTCGCGCGTACAGCGTGTAGCCGTCATCGCCGCCATAGCCGGACAGCGAGCTGGCGGTGAAGAAGGCCATCTGCCCGAAGGCCAGGGTGATCATGATGAAGTTCACCCCGCTGGTGCGGATGGCGACCGCCCCCGTCACCAGCGCGAAGCCCGCGGCGGCGAGGATGGCGGCCGGCAGCACGAACAGCGCATCGACCACCTGCAGATCGTCCAGGATCACCACCGCATAGGCGCCGAAGCCCAGCGTCGCCGCATGCCCGAGCGAGACCAGCCCCGCGCCCGCCACGATGAAGGACAGCGAGACGGCGGCCATGGCCAGGATCATCATGCGCGCCAGCAGCGTCAGCATGTAGCCCTCGCCGAAGCCGATGAAGGGCGCGGCGGCCAGGCCGCCCAGCAGCAGCAGCGCCGGCAATTCCCGTCCCAGTATTCGTCCCAATTCGCGCATCAGGCGGCGCGCACGGGAAACAGGCCGGCCGGGCGGAAGGCCAGGATCGCCGCCATGGCGATGTAGATCAGCATCGAGGCCAGCGCCGCACCCACCTGCCGCGCGGCGGAAGGGTCCAGCACCAGGCGCATCAGATCCGGCATCATCGACCGCCCGAGCGTCTCCACCAGGCCGACCAGCAGCGCCGCCAGGAAGGCGCCGCGGACCGATCCAATGCCGCCGATGACGATGACGACGAAGGCGAGGATCAGCAGGTTGTCGCCCATGCCCGGCTCCACGGACAGGATCGGCGCCGCCATCACGCCGGCGAAGCCCGCCAGCATGGCGCCGAAGCCGAAGACCACCATGAACAGCCGGCGGATATCGATGCCGAGTGCGGCGACCATCGGCGCGTTGGTGGCCCCGGCGCGGATCAGCATGCCGACCTTGGTGCGCTCCACCAGCCACCACAGCAGCGCGGCGGTTGCCAGCCCGCCGGCGATGATGGCGATGCGGTAGTGCGGATACAGCAGCCCGTCCATGATGGGCACGCCGCCGGTCAGCGCCGCCGGCATCGGCACCTGCAACGGCGCGGAGCCGAACAGCAGCTTCACCCCGTCGTTCAGGATCAGGATGACGCCGAAGGTGGCCAGCACCTGCGCCATGTGGTCTCGGTCATACAAATGCCGGAACACCAGGAATTCCAGCACCAGTCCGACCACCAGCGCCGCCGGCAGCGCCAGGGCGAGGGCCGCCCAGAAGCTGCCGGTCTGCGCCGCGAAATAGGCGGCGAGATAGGCGCCGACCATGTACTGCACGCCATGCGCCAGGTTGATGAAATCCATCACCCCGAACACCAGCGTCAGCCCTGCGGCGATGAGAAACAGCAGGATGCCGAGTTGCAGCCCGTTCAGGCCCTGGACGAGCAGCAGAGTCAGCGACATCCCGCCGGTATCCTCAGGCGGCCGGCATGCGGCACTGCGCCGCAAAAGGGTCGGTCACGTTGTCATAGACTTTGCGGACATGCTCGGTCTGGAACTTGCCGTCATCGCGCTTGACGACCTTGGCGAGCCAGAAATCCTGCACCGGGAAGTGGTTGGCGCCGAAGGCGAAGTTGCCGCGCACGGATTGGAAATCCGCCGCCTTGATGGCGGTGCGCATCGCACCCTTGTCGGCGAGGTTGCCACCGGTCTTGCGGATGGCGCTGTCCAGCAGCATCGACGCGTCATAGGCATGGGCGGCGTAGCTGGCGGGCACGTAGCTGTACTGGCCCTCGAAATCGCGCACGAAGCGGGCGTTGCGCTCATTCGGCAGGGTGGGGGTCCAGCTCGTGCCGGTCTGGAAGCCGATGGCGGCATCGCCCTGCGCGGGCAGGGAGGCTTCGTCCACCGTGAAGGCGGACAGGAACGGGATATTGGCAAGGCCCGCCTGGCGATACTGCCGCACCAGGTTCACGCCGAGGCCACCCGGCATGAAGGTGAAGATCGCATCCGGCCGCGCCGCGGCGATGCGCGCCAGCTCGGCGGAGAAATCCATCTGGGTCAGCGGCGTGAACATCTCGTCCACCACCGTGCCCTTGTATTCGGACTTGAAGCCGGCGACCGAATCGCGGCCCGCCTGGTAGTTCGGCGCCAGCAGCATGACGCGGCCATAGCCGGCATCCTGCGCCGCCTTGCCCATCACCGCATGGTTCTGGTCGTTGACGTAGGAGGTGGCGAAGAAGAACGGATTACAGCCGCGGCCGGCGAAGGGGGAGGGGCCGGCATTGGTCGAGATCAGGAAGGTCTGGTTGTCCGTCACCGGGCGCATGATCGCGGCCAGGATGTTGGAGAACACCACGCCGACCACGAAATCCACCTTGTCGCGTTCCAGCGCGGCGCGGACCTTAGTGACGGCGGCATCCGGGCGCAGCTCGTCATCGATCAGGATCACCTCCGCCGCGCGGCCGCCGAGCTTGCCGTCCAGGTGGCGCATGCCGAGCTGGAAACCATCCCGCAGATGCGTCCCCAGCGTCGCCGCCGGGCCGGTGGCCAGCGCGACCAGGCCGATCTTCAGCGGCGCCGCCTGCGCGCGCGCCACCAGCGGTGAGGCCAGGCCCCCCAAGGCCACGCCACCAGCGAGGCCGAGCGCGTGGCGCCGGCCGAATTGGATGTTCATCATCGTCCCTCCAGTCTCCCGAGATATTTTAGGCTTCAAGCATCAGGCCGTGGCAAGCCTTTTCGCCACCGCCACCATGCCGCTGGCGGGGTCCGCCAGCGGGGCGAGGATGGTGAAGTGGTCCGCCCCTGGCTCCGCCGCCCATGTGCCGCCCCAGGCCTGCGCCATGTCACGGCTCTGGCGGATGAACTCCGGGCTTTCGGCGCCGCCGACCACGCAATGCAGCGGGCGGGACGGGCTGGGCAGGAAGCGTGGCGACAGGCGGCGGGCCTCCGCGCGGTCCAGCTTCAGGCCGACGCCGATGCTGGTGTGGCGCAGCGGGTCCAGCTCGAAGACGCCGGAGACCGGCATGGCGGCATGGACCAGCCCGGGCGGCAGGGCCGGGTCCAGGGCCGGCCAGTCGGTGGCCAGCAGCATCGCCGCCAGGTGCCCGCCGGCGGAATGGCCGCCGGCCATCAGGCGGCGGCCATGGCGGCGGTACAGCATGGCGGCCGCCGCGCGCATCTGGTCCACGATGCTGGCCAGCGGCACCTCCGGGCATAAATCATAGGAGGGCAGGGCCACCGCCACGCCCTGCAGGTTCAGCCCGCGCGCGCAGAAGGAAATCCGTTCCCGCCCCGGCGCCTGCCAGTAGCCGCCATGGATGAACAGGGTGATCGGCGCGTCGCGGGCCGCTTCATCCGGCCAGAACAGGTCCAGCCGCTCCCGCTCCCGCGCCCCATAGGGCAGGTCGAGTTCGGCGCGCGGGCAGGATTCGCGCCAGGCGGCGGCATCGCGCAGCCAAGCGGCGACGATCTGCGGGTATTCCGGCACGCGGGCGCGGCAATTGTATTCAGCTTCGAGGTCCATCACGCGCTATTGCACGCGCCCTTGGACCATCCCGCAAGCCCTGCACCGCCTCCGCAAGCGCCGCCGAATCAGGCATGATGGGCGGATGAAAGTCTATCTTGCCGGCCCCGATGTCTTCCTGCCCGATGCCGACGCCATGGCGGCGGAGAAGAAGCGCCTCTGCGCGCTGCATGGCATGGAGGGGGTATTCCCCACCGATCCCCGCCCCGATCCCGCCGCCGATGCGGCGCCGGACCTGTGGTACGCCATATATCTGCGGAACGAAGCGCATATCCGCGCCTGCGACGCGTTGGTGGCGAACCTGACCCCCTTCCGCGGCCCCTCCGCCGATGCCGGCACGGTGTATGAGTTGGGCTTCATGCGCGCCCTCGGCCGCCCGGTGCTGGGCTACAGCAACGATCCCGCCGATTTCACCGCCCGCACCCTTCGCGCCACCGGCCCCGAGGCACAGCGCAACGCAGCCGGCCGCTGGGTGGATGCGGAGGGGCTGGCGCTGGAGGAATTCGGCCTGGCCGACAACCTGATGATCGATGGCGGCATCCGCGCCGCGAGCGGCCTGCTGGTGCGCCAGGCGGTGCCCGAAACCGCCCGCTGGTCCGACCTGCGCGGCTTCGAGGCCTGCCTCAAGGCACTCTCCGCGCTGCAGGGCAATGGTTGACAGCGCGCCCCGCCGGCATCGACCCTGTGGACAACGATAGTGAATGAGGCCCACCCCATGACCCAACCCGGCCGCCCGACCATCAGCGGCACGCGCCATGCCATCAGCGCCGGGCATTACCTGGCCGCCTCGGCCGGCTTCGCCATCCTGGAAGCCGGCGGCAATGCGGTGGATGCGGGGGTCGCCGCGGGCCTCGCGCTCGGCGTGCTGCAGCCGGATCTGGTCAGCGTGGCGGGCGTCGCGCCCATCCTGATCCGCAAGGCGGATGGCACCGTGGAGAGCATCGCCGGCCTCGGCCACTGGCCGCGATCGACGCCGCCCGATGTCTTCATGCGCGAGCATGGCGGCCAGATGCCGCCCGGCGTGCGCCGCATGGTGGTGCCCGCCGCGCCGGATGCCTGGATCCAGGCGCTGTCCCGCCACGGCACGATGAGCTTCGGCGAGATCGCCGCCGCCGCCATCCGCTTCGCCGGCGAGGGCTACGCCATGTACCCGCTGCTGCGGGAAAGCATCACGGCGCATGCCGCCGAATACCGCACCTGGGAGCAGAACGCCGCGATCTTCCTGCCTGGCGGCAAGGTGCCGGAGCCCGGCGCGAAATTCATCCAGGCCGACCTCGCCCGCAGCCTGTCCTACATGGTGGACCAGGAACGCGCGGCGGCGGGGAAGGGGCGGGAGGCCGGGCTGCAGGCGGCGCATGATGCCTTCTACAAGGGCGACCTCGCCCGGCAGATCGTCGCCTATGTCCAGGCCGAGGGCGGCTTCCTCTCGGCCGATGACATGGCCGAGTTCCGCAGCCGGATCGAGCCCGTCGTGGCGCGGGACTGGCGTGGCCATACGCTGCTGACCTGCGGCCCCTGGTGCCAGGGCCCCGCGCTGACCGAGGCGCTGCTGATCGCGGAACGCCTGGGCCTCGACGGCCTGGCGCACAATTCGGCCGAATACATCCATGTGCTGGTGGAGGCGCTGAAGGGCGCGCTGGCGGATCGCGAATACCATTTCGGTGACCCCGCCATGGTGGATGTGCCGCTGGAGGCGCTGCTCTCCCCCGGCCATATCGCCGCCCGCGCCGCCGCCATCGACCTGAAGCGGGCGCATCCGGGCCTGCCGGAGCCGATCCTCGGCCGCGGCAACGCACTGCCGGAGGCGACGCACGCCGACCTGCCGAAGGTGGAGGCCGATACCTCCTACGTCGCGGTGGTGGATCGCTGGGGCAATGCCTTCAGCGCCACCCCCTCCGACGGGTCCTGGAACGTGCCGATCATCCCGGGCACCGGCCTGGTGGTCTCGGGCCGAGGCTCGCAGAACCGGCCGGACCCGAAGCATCCGGCGGGCGTCGCCCCCGGCAAGCGGCCGCGGCTGACGCCGAATCCGGCGATGGTGGTGACAAAGGATGGCGGCGCCATGCCCTTCGGCACGCCGGGCGGCGATGTGCAGATCCAGGCCATGCTGCAGGTGATGCTGAACATCCTGCATTTCGGCATGGAGGTGCAGGAGGCGATCGAGGCGCCTCGCGTCGCCAGCTATTCCTTCCCCTCCTCCTTCGCGCCCTACGAGTACTTCCCCGGCCGCCTGGCGGTGGAATCGCGCATCCCGGCGGAGGTGCGGGCGAAGCTGGCCGAGATGGGGCATGAGGTGAAGGACTGGCCCGGCACCACCTGGCTGGCCGGCAGCGTCGAGGTGGTGCTGGATGATGTCGCGGCCGGGCTGAAGCGGGCCGGCGCCGATCCGCGCCGCCCGGCCTACGCCATCGCAATATGATCCCGCGCCGCGCCCTGCTGGCCGCGCCTGCCCTCGCGGCAGCGCCGGCCGGCGCCCAGGGCGCGGCGGTGGATCTGCTGTTGGTGCTGGCTGTGGATGCCTCGGGCTCGATCGACGCGGCGGAATTCGCGCTGCAGCGGGACGGGCTGTCGGAGGCGCTGACGCATCCCGCCGTGCTCGGCGCCATCCGGTCCCGCCCGCGCGGCGCGATCGGCGTCGCCATGGTTGAATGGGGCACCCCCGGCGGCGCCGCCACCGTGGTGGACTGGATGCGGGTTTCCGATGCCGCGAGCGCGGGGGCGGCGGCGCTGGCCTTCCGCGACGCGCCGCGATCCCGCCAATCCTACAACGCCATCGGCGACGCCATCCTGCACGCCACGCAACTGATCGCGGCCGCGCCGTGGCGGGCGGAGGATCGCACCATCGATGTCTCCGGCGACGGGCCGGATATCCGCAGCCTGATGCCGGCGGCGGAGGCGCGCGACCTGGCCGTGGCGCAGGGCATCGTGGTGAACGGGTTGGCGATCGAGGCCGCCTCATCCTGGCGCGATGGCCGCCTTGCGGCGTTGTATGAGCGGGATGTGATAGGCGGGCCCGGCGCCTTCGTGCTGCGGGCGGAGGACCGGCGGGACTTCGCCCGCGCCATGCGCGCCAAGCTGATCCGGGAGGTGGCGCTGCATCCAGCCGGTGCAGCGCCCGCCCATGCGGCAGGCAGGCCCGGTCCCGCCGCCGGATAGCGCGGCGGCGCGCCCCTTCCCAGGCGTCTCCATTTCGCCCAAGGTCTGGATGAAGATTGGGAATGCTGGACTCTCAAGGTGACCGAAATCGGCCGCGCTTTCGACGAGATGCATGAAGATGGCGCGGTGCGCCCTGCCTATGCCGGCATCGCCGCCTGGCTACAGGCGCATGGGCTGGAGGCCTTGGCCTCGAAACGGGCGGAGGCGGAGGCGCTGTTCCGCCGCGTCGGCATCACCTTCGCGGTGTATGGCGAAGGCGGTGACCCGGAACGGCTGATCCCCTTCGACGTCATTCCCCGCATCCTGGCCCGTAGCGAATGGAACCGCCTGTCGCTGGGCCTGACCCAGCGCGTGAAGGCGCTGAACATGTTCATGGCGGATGTCTACGGGAAGCAGGAAATCCTGGCCGCCGGGCTGATCCCGCGCGCCCTTGTGCTGGAGAACGAGGCCTATTGCCCGCAGATGCAGGGCTTCCGGCCGCCCGGCGGCATCTACAGCCATATCTCCGGCATCGACCTGGTGCGCACCGATGCGAACGACTTCTACGTGCTGGAGGATAATTGCCGCACCCCCTCCGGCGTCTCCTACATGCTGGAGAATCGGGAGGCGATGCTGCGGCTGTTCCCGTCGCTCTGCTCCAGCCATCGCCTGGCGCCGGTCAGCCATTATGCGGAAGACCTGCTGGAGACGCTGAAGGACGCGGCGCCCCCGAATTGCAAGGGCGAGCCGAGCGTCGCCATCCTCACCCCCGGCCATTTCAACAGCGCCTATTACGAGCATTGCTTCCTGGCCGATGAGATGGGCGTGGAGGTGGTGGAGGGCGCCGACCTGTTCGTGCAGGACGACATCGTCTTCATGCGCACCACCGCCGGACCGAAGCGGGTGGATGTGCTGTATCGCCGCGTCGATGACGACTACCTGGACCCGAAGGTGTTCCGCGCCGACAGCATGCTTGGCGTGCCCGGCATCTTCGCCGCCTACCGCGCCGGCAATGTCACGCTGGCCAATGCGCCGGGTGCGGGCATCGCCGATGACAAGGCGATCTACCCCTTCGTGCCGGAGATGATCCGCTTCTACCTCGGCGAGACGCCGCTGCTGCAGAACGTGCCGACCTTCCTGTGCGAACGGGAGGAAGACCGCGCCTACGTGCTGGCCAATATCGCCGACCTCGTGGTGAAGCTGGCGCGGGGCTCGGGCGGCTACGGCATGCTGATCGGCCCGCACAGCACGGCGGAACAGCGCGCCGAATTCACCCGCCGCATCCTGGAACGGCCGGCGGATTACATCGCCCAGCCGACGCTGGCGCTGTCCACCGTGCCCTGCCTGGCCGGTGAGGAGATCGCGCCGCGCCATGTGGACCTGCGGCCCTATGTGCTGACGGGGAAGGAGGTGCGGATCGTGCCCGGCGGGCTGACCCGCGTGGCGCTGCGGGCGGGATCGCTGGTGGTGAATTCGTCCCAGGGGGGCGGCACCAAGGATACCTGGGTGGTGGAGGACGGCCCAACGCGCAGCCAGTCGCAGTCCCAGTCGCAATCCGGTGGAGGGATGCAGTCCCAGTCGCAATCCCAATCGCAGTCGGGGGGCTGAGCCATGCTGTCCCGCACCGCTGACAGCCTGTACTGGATGGGCCGCTACACCGAACGCGCCGGCAATATCGCGCGTGGCATGCAGGTGGCACTCCGCATGGCCGGGCTGGGCGAAAGCCTAGGCGCCGATCCGGATGGGCCGGAGGATGAGTGGCACAGCCTGCTGGTCGCCGCCGGCGCCGAGCCGGGCTTCCGCGAACACCACCAGGCGGTGACCGGGGAGGCGGTGATCCGCTGGCTGGCGCTGGACCCGCGCAACGGCGCCTCCATCGCCAATTGCATCGAGGCCGCCCGCGGCAATGGCCGCGCCGTGCGCACCGCGCTGACCGTGGATATGTGGGAGGCGTTGAACGACACCTGGCGCGAGATGCGCCTGCTGGCCCCTACCGCGACGGAGCCGGACCGCCTGCCGGGCTTCCTCGACTGGGTCCGCGCCCGTGCGCATCTGTTCAACGGCGCGGCGGCGGACACCATGCTGCGCGACGAGGGCTGGCTGTTCGTGCATCTCGGCGTGATGCTGGAACGCGCGGACAACACCGCCCGCCTGCTGGATTCGAAGCATCGCGCGCTGAGTGGCCCCGACAGCGAAGGTGCCGTGGCCTATGCGCAGTGGCAGGCGCTGCTGCGCTCCGTCTCCGCGTTGCGGTCGTTCCAGTGGCTGTACCACACGCGGCTGCGGCCGGACCTTGTGGCGGAACTGCTGGTGATGCGGCAGGAACTGCCGCGATCGCTGATCTCCTGCCATGCGCGGGTGCAGCGCGTGCTGGAAGGCATTGCCACCGCCACCGGCGGACGGCGCGGCGACCCGCAGCGCATCGCCGGCGAGATCCAGGACCGCCTGACGCGGGGCCACATGCCGGACATCCTGGCGGAGGGCCTGCATGACTGGCTGACGGCGCAGATCGACCGCAACATCGAGCTCGGCCACGCGATCCACGCGCTGTATCTGGATCGGTAGACATGACCTATTGCGTCGGGCTGCTGCTGGATGCCGGGCTGGTGATGCTGTCCGACACCCGCACCAATGCGGGCGTGGACAACATTTCTGTCTTCGGCAAGACCTTCATCGAGGAGAAGCCCGGCGAACGCGCGCTGGTGCTCCTCACGGCCGGCAATCTGGCGGTGACGCAGGCAGTGTGGAACCGCCTGCAGGAAGGCGTGCGGCTGGATGGCGAGTTGCTGAGCCTGGCCGCCGTGCCCAGCATGTTCCGCGCCGCCCAACTCGTCGGCGCCGCGGTGCGGGAGGTGTTCGCTGCGGATGGCCCGGGCCTGCGCAGCCAGGGGCTGAACTTCGACGTCTCCATCCTGCTCGGCGGGCAGATCGGCAGCGCGCCGCCGCGGCTGTTCCTGGTCTATGCCGCGGGCAATTTCATCGAGGCGACGGCGGATACGCCCTTCCTGCAGATCGGCGAGCACAAATACGGCAAGCCGATCCTGGACCGCGTGCTGAGCCCGGCGACGCCGCTGGCCGATGGCGTGACGCTGGCGCTGATCAGCATGGACAGCACGCTGCGATCCAACCTGACCGTCGGTCTGCCGATCGACCTGACGGTGATCCGCCGCGATGCGCTGGCAGTGTCGCTGAAGCGACGGATCACGGAGGATGATCCGTACTTCGCCTTCCTGCGTCAGCGCTGGTCGGAAAGCCTGCGCGAGGCCTACCAGGCGCTGCCGCGGCCAGACTGGCTGGGCTGACTATTCGAGGACTTCCTCCACCGCTGGCGCATCCGCCTGGCCGTAGAGGTAGAAGCCGCGCTTGCGTTCCGGCGTCCAATCCGGGTCGTCCCAGGCGATCATCTTGCCCGGGTTCAGCAGCCCATGCGGGTCCGCCACGCGCTTGAAGTCCAGCTGTTCGGAATCGATCCGCTTCATGCCGCCCTCCTCCAGCGTGAAGGCGTGCGGGTTGAAGATCGGCGCGCCGGCATCCTCGTGGATGCGGATGATCTCGCGCAGCCTTTCCTCCGTCGTGTAGCGCACCAGCTGCAGTCCGAAGCAGGAGACGACGCCGCCGAGGCGCACGAATTCCAGGTGCTGCATCACCTCATCCCCGAACAGCGCGTCCATCTTCGCCACCAGTTCGAAGTGGTGTGGCGCGGGGAACAGGGTCTGCAGATAGGTCAGGCTGCGATCGACCTTCAGGGCCTGCAGCGTGGTGTGGTTCCAGGTGAATTCATACAGCGGCGTCTCCGCCTGTTCCGTCGGCACGGAATACACCTGCCGGCCTCCGAAGCGCTCCAGCAGCGGCGCCAGCAGGTCCAGGAAGGGCTCCGCCACCATCACCAGCGCGGCGGCCTTGCCGGGGGCGACCAGCTGCATGAAGGGCTTGAAGTAGCTCTGCGCCACGCCCGGCGCGACGACGCCGGCCATCTTCTTGGCGATGCCGTCGCTTGCCACCAGTGCTTCGCTGAACCGCGCGGCGGCGATGGTGTCCGGGAACTCGGCCAGCACGTCGATCCAGTCCCAGGCCGGGGCGAGGGGCATCTCCAGCTCGGTGATGATGCCGTTGGTGCCGTAGGCGTGGTTGGCCTTGTCGATCTCGGCGCCGCGCAGCTCCAGCACGCGCGGCGTGGCTTCCATGGTGATGACGCGCAGGCCCAGGATGTTGCCGGCTTCGCGCAGCTTGCCATAGGTGCAGGACCCGATGCCCGACGACCCGCCGGCGATGAAGCCGCCCAGGCTGGCGGTGCGCTTGGTGGAGGGGTGGAAGCGCAGCTCGCCCCGCACCTCCTTGCGCGTGATCGCATCCAGCTCGATCAGCTTGATGCCCGCCTGGGCGCGCACCACGCCGGGCTTCACCCAGACCACGCGATTCAGCCCCATCAGGTCCAGCACCACGCCACCCTTCAGCGGCATGGCCTGGCCGTAATTGCCGGTGCCGGCACCGCGCGGCGTCAGCGGCACCTGGTGCTTCACGCAGGCGGCCATCACGGCGATGACCTCCGCCTCATCCTTCGGGCAGGCCACCGCCTCCGCCGTCACGCCGTTGAGCTGGCGCTTCAGCACGGGGGAGTACCAGAAGAAGTCGCGCGACCGCTGGCGCACCAGCGCCGGGTCGGTGATCCATTCGATGGCGGAGGTTTCCGCCATCACGGCCTGCACGGTCATGCTGCCTCCCCTGGGACGTCTACGGGAGTGAAGTCGCGCATCTTGCCGGGGTTGAGCAGGCCCAGCGGATCGGTGCGCTGCTTGAAGCCAAGCTGGTCGCCCGGCACGCGGCGGTAGTTGCTGCCTTCCTCGATGGTCAGAACATGCGGGTTGGCGATGCCGATGCCCTGCGCCTCGAAGGTCGCCATGATCTCGGCCAGGCGCTCTGCATTGGTCCAGCGGATGACGGGGAGCGCGGACATGGTGAGGCGGCCGCCGAAGCGAACGCATTCGGTGTGCATCCAGACCTCGTCCCGGAAGGGGATGCGCACGGCCTCCACCGCCGCCAGCGTGTCCTCGAAGGGGAAGCGGCATTGCAGGTAGGTGACGCCGCGATCCTTCTTCAGCACCTGCAGCGTCGTGTGGTTCCAGCAGTACTCGTAGAAGGGCGTCGCATCGCCATCGCGCTCGGCCTCCACGGTGGATTGCATCGCAACGATGCTGCCGCCGTGTTCCGCCGCCAGCTCGCGCAGCGCCAGCAGCGCGCCGGGCGCGACCATCACCAGCGCCAGCGCATGGCCGGCGGGCACGGCATCGGCCAGGCCGCGGAAGAAGGGCGGCAGCTGGCTGTCGAAGACGCCGCACATCTTCTTCGGGATGCCATCGGCGAAGGAGAATTCCAGGGCGAAGCGGCTGGCCTGCACGAAATCCGGGAAGGCGATGGCGACGTCGCGCCAATCCTGCGCCGGCGTCAGCGGCACGCGGATGCGCGTCAGCACGCCGGTGGTGCCGTAGGTGCGGTTCACCGGATTGGCCGCAATGCCTTCCAGGTCCAGGATGCAGGGCGGGTCCGTCATCGTGGCGATCCGCGCGCCGCAAAAGTTGCCGCGCTCGCGCATCGTGCCGTGGTGGATGCCGCCCACCCCCGCGCCGCCGCCGGCGACGAAGCCGCCGATGGTCGCGGTGCGCTTGGTCGAGGGCCAGAGCTTCAGCTCCCACCCCCGCTCGCGCGCCCAGAGGTCGAGGTCGATCATCTTCGCCCCGGCCTCCACCTCCACCACGCCATCGGTTATGCCGATGGGCGCCGTCATCGCCGTCATGTCCAGCACGATGCCGCCTTCCATCGGCACGCATTGCCCGTAATTGCCGGTGCCGCCGCCGCGCACCGTCACCGGCACGCGGGCCGTGCGGGCGGCGGCGAGGATGCGGAGAACCTCCGCCTCGTCGCGCGGCCGGACGAAAAGCTCCGCCGCCTTGCCGTCCAGCTGCGCCTTCAGGATCGGGCTGTACCAGTAGAAGTCGCGGCTCTTCTGCCGCAGCAAAGCGCGGTCGGTGGACAGCTCGATGCCATCCAGCGTCGTGGCGAGCGCCGCGATGTCAGCCATGCGGGGCGGGCTCGTTGGCCAGGAAGCCCTCGGCGTCGAAGGCGGCGACCTGGGCCCAGAGCGTCGCCATCTTCTCCGCAGCGAAATCCAGAAGCTGCTCGCCGATTTCGGTGGTGGCCAGCGATGCATCGCCCACCGCGCCGGCCGGGTTGAGGTCCTGCGCCTGCCAGGCCAGCGGCGCGCCGGCATCGGGCGCCATGCCCGGCGCCGCATTGGCCACGCCCTGCCAGCGGCTGACGAAGTTCGTCGCGTTTTCCATCTTCACCAGATGCGGGGTGAGGGCGAGCATCACGCTGGTCTCGTCGCGGCCGGCATGGATGCCGTACTTGCCCTCCACCGGATCCTTCAGCGCCTCCGGCTTGCCCATCCGTGCCCACATGGCGTTGATCGCCAGGATGCCGTGCTGGATGCGGATGCGGCGGCAGGCGATGTCGAGGACGGAGACATTGCCGCCATGGCTGTTGACGATCACCAGCCGCTTCACGCCGGCCCGCGCCACGCTGGCGCCGATATCCGTCACCAGCGCCAGCAGCGTCTCGGGCGAGGTGGTGACGGTGCCGGGGAAGCGCAGATGCTCCACCGAACAGCCCACGCATTGCGTCGGCAGCACCAGCACGGGCAGGCCAGGGTCCGCCACCTTCAGTGTGCGGGCGATGACGCCCTGGTTGATGGTGGTGTCCACGGACACCGGCAGATGCGGGCCGTGCTGTTCGATGGACGCCACCGGCAGCACGGCGACGGTGTTGGCCGGCAGGTCGCGGAAGGCCGGCCAGGGCAGGTCCTGCCAGTAGCGGGTGGGAAGCGGTGCCATGGCAGGGGGCCTTTCGCGATGCGCCTCAGGCCTGCCGCAGGTCGGCGGCCGGGGGCAGGTAGGACGGGTCGTAGATATCCGAGGCCGGCAGCGGGCGCGAGATGCCGAAGGCGTCCCGCACCGCGTCGATGCTGCGCTGCAGGCGTTGCGTGTCCACCTGGCCGAAGCCCACCTGGCGGACGCGCGGCGTGAAGGTCAGCCGGTCCAGCGCCATGCGCAGGCGTTCCGTCTCCAGCGGCACGTCGGTCAGCGGCTCGCGCCGGCGGAGGTTGGCGATGGTGGCGCCCGGGTCGCGCAGGCTGTCGTATTGCGCGCGGATCAGGCCGCGGATCAGGCCGGTGACGGCGGCGGGGTTGGCCGCGGCCCAGCGACGGGTGGTGATCATCGAGGTGGCGAAGAAATCGGCGCCGACATCGCTGAACAGCATGGTCACGATGTCCTGCTCCGCCACGCCCAGCCCGCGCAGGGAGAAGATGCCGGAGGTTATGAAGCCGGTGATGGCGTTCACCCGGCCCTGCGCCAGCATCGGCTCCCGCAGCTGCGGCGTCACGCTCTGCCAGCGGACGGAGGCGGGGTCGAAGCCGGCGGCCTTGGCGAAGGCGGGGAACAACTGCCGCCCGGCATCGGATTCCGGCGCGGCGAGCGTCTTGCCCACCAGATCGGCCGGGGTGCGGATATTCTCCCGCCGCAGGGTCATCACGGCCAGCGCGGTGGCGTCATGGATGATGAAGGGGGTGAAGAGGTCGCTCTCCGGCCGCTCCAGCTTCATGCGGATGGTCGGGTTCAGGTCGGCGACGCCGACATCATAGGCGCCGGCGGAGATCTTCACCGGCACGTCGCCGGAGCCGAAGCCGCGATCCATGGTGACGTTCAGCCCCGCCTCGCGGAAATAGCCGCGATCGAGCGCCAGCACGAAGGCGCCCTGCGGGCCCTGCAGGGCCCAGTCCAGGCTGAAGCGGACATTGGTCAGCGACTGTGCATGAACAGCGGGGGCCTGCACCGCGCGGGCGGCGAGGGCGGCGGAGCCGATCAGGGCAAGGGCTTGGCGGCGGCGCATCATGACGGTCCCGGGAGGTTGTGGTTGCGGCGCTGTTAGCAAGGGGAGCGCGGGCAGTGGAAGGCCCGTCTGCCCGAAGCATCGGCGATACAGGCTGAATTTGCCTTTGCATTGTGCTGGGTGGTGATGGAATGGGCGATATTGTCGCGCGGCGGTCCATGCGGCGCTTGCCTCGTCCGGGCCGGATTTGCAGGCTGGCGCCGTATTCCCCGCAGGGATCGACCCGATGCTCGCCACCGCCACGCCCTTGCTGCGCCGCTTCTGGTACCCGGTGATGCCGGTGGCCCATCTGGCCGAGGGGCCGAAGCCCTTCCGCCTGCTCGGCCAGGACCTGGTGATCTGGCTGGACGGAGACGGCAACCCGGCCGCCATGGATGACCGCTGCTGCCATCGCACGGCCAGGCTCTCCAAGGGCTTCTACGCCTCCGGCCGCCTCGCCTGCGGCTATCATGGCTGGGAATTCGCCGCCGATGGCCGCGTCATGCGCGTGCCGCAGCGGCCCGTGGACCGGCAGGGCGCCACCAATATGCGCGTGCCTGCCTACCGCGCCGCGCTGCGCTACGGCCATGTCTGGGTGGCGCTGGAGGACCCGCTGCATCCGCTGCCGGATTTCGAGGAGGAGGGCCTCGGCTTCCGCCGCATCGACGAGTTCCATGAGGTCTGGAACTGCGCCGGCCTGCGCCTGATGGAGAACAGTTTCGACAATGCCCACTTCGCCTTCGTCCACCGCGCGAGCTTCGGCGACCAGGGGCACCCGGAACCGGCGAAGCTGGAGATCGAGGAACACGCGGACGGCTTCATGATGATCACGGAGGTTCCGGTGCGGAATCCCGAGATCCAGAAGAAGGTCCTGAACATGGACAGCGACACCACCATCCGCCACATGCGCGGCCGCTGGTACGCGCCGTTCCTGCGCAAGCTGCGGATCGTCTATCCGAACGGCCTGTCCCACTCCATCGTCACCTGCGCCACGCCGATCGACGACGGAAGCTCCATGGTCGTGCAATTCGTCTTCCGCAACGACACGGAGGAGCAGGCCAAGGCGGCGGATGTCGTCGCCTTCGACCGCATCGTGACGAATGAGGACCGCGACATCCTGGAATCCACCGACCCGGATGTGCCGCTGGACCAGACGGGCATCGAGATGAACATGCCGAGCGACCGCCCCGGCGTGCTGATGCGGCGGATGCTGGCGCAGATGATCGCCGCCGAGGCCAAGGTGCCGCAGCCCGCCTGACCTCCGCCTGAACGAGCCGGGGGCGGATCCGCTGCCGGCTTGACCGCGGCGCCGGCCGGGCCCCAGCCTTCCGGCAACGGAGGGAAAGCCAGCGCCATGCCGCCATTGCCGCGCCTGTCGGGCGTGCACCCGATCCTCTACGCCTACTACCAGCCGGATGGCCGGCTGGACCGCGCGGCGCTGGAGCGCCAGGTGGATCTGTGCCTCGCCGCCGGCTGCCAGGGCATCGCCGTGCTCGGCCTGGTGACGGAGGTGTTCCGGCCCTCCACCGCGGAGCGCCTCGACATCGTGGCATGGGCCGCCGCCCGCATCGCCGGCCGCGTGCCGCTGATGGCGACGGTGGCGGAGGTCTCGGTGCACGGCCAGCTCGACTTCATCGCGGAGGCGAAGGCGCGCGGGGCGGATTGGGTGGTGCTGCAGCCGCCGCCGGTGAAGGGCGTGGCGGAGAGCGAGATCCTGCGCTTCCTCGGCACCGTGGCGGATCGCGCGGTGCTGCCGGTGGGCATCCAGAACAACCCGCTGATGATGGATGTCTCCGTCTCCGATTCCGCGCTGCTGGCGCTGCACCGCAACCACCCGAACATCCGCTTCATGAAGGCGGAGGGTGCCGCGGTCTCCGTCGCCGCCTTCGCGCTGGAAGCGAGCCGGAGCTGCGACGTCTTCGCCGGCCATGGCGGGCTGGAATGGCCGACGGCGCTGCGCAGCGGCTGCCAGGGCCTGATACCCGCGCCGGAGCTGGTGGACGCGCAGGTGGCGATCTGGCGGCTGTGGTCGGCGGGCGAGACGGAGCGGGCGGAGGCGCTGCACCGCGCCATCCTGCCCATCATCGTCTTCATGTCCCGCTCCCTGCCGCTGCTGCTGGCATATGGCAAGCGGCTGATGGCGCTGCGGATGGGGCTGGACCCCGTGCATCCAAGGCTGCCGGAACCCGCCGTCTCCGCCTTCGGCCTGGAGGAGATCGGCCGTTTCGCCGCGCTGCTCGGCCCGCTGGCGGACCAGCCGGCGCCGCTTTCCCCGGCGCTTCGGCGCCTCGCCGGGATGGCGTAGCGCGCAACCCGAAGGGTGCCTCTGCGTTCCCGGCGCTGAACCGGGAGCGTCGTCGCAGAATGAACCAGATCTCCGCGGGGCCGCGCCCGGCCGCGCAGCATCTCCTCGACCGCTATCGTTCCGTCCGCGCCAGGACGGAGGCACTGGCCGCGAAGCTGTCGCCCGAGGACCAGGTTGTGCAGTCCATGCCGGATTGCAGCCCGACCAAATGGCATCGCGCCCACACCACCTGGTTCTTCGAGACCTTCCTGCTGCTGCCCTTCCTGCCCGGCGCGACCAGGGTTCGGGAGGAGTATGCGCTGCTGTTCAACAGCTACTACGTCGCCGCCGGCCCGCGCCATGCGCGCCCGCAGCGCGGCATGATCACCCGCCCGGATTGCGCCGCCGTCACCGCCTATCGCGCCGCGGTTGACGAGGCGATGGGGCGCCTGCTGCGGGATGCGCCGGCGGAGGCGCTGCATCTGGTGGAACTCGGCCTGCAGCATGAGGAGCAGCACCAGGAATTGCTGCTGACGGATGCGCTGCATGCGCTGTCCCTCAACCCGCTGCGCCCGGCCTATGACGCCGCCTGGCGCGACCCTGCCACGGATGCCGCGCCGCAAGCGATGCTGGCGGGGCCGGAGGGCGTGGTCGAGATCGGCCATGACGGCATCGGCTACGCCTTCGACAACGAGACCCCGCGGCATCGCCACTTCCTCGCCCCCTTCCGCGTCGCCAACCGCCTGGTGACCAATGCCGAATGGCAGGGCTTCATCGCCGATGGCGGCTATCGCAGCCCGCTGCTGTGGATGAGCGATGGCTGGGCCGCCTGCCAGGCGCAGGGGTGGGAGGCGCCGCTGTATTGGGAAAACCGCGACAGCGCCTGGCACGCCTTCGGCCCCGGTGGCCTGCGCCCGATGGACCCGGCCCAGCCCGTCCGCCACATCTCCTGGTACGAGGCCGACGCTTTCGCCCGCTGGTCCGGCAAGCGCCTGCCGACCGAACAGGAATGGGAGGCCGCTGCGGGCCTGCCCGGCTTCGCCGAGGCCGAGGGCATTGCCTGGCAATGGACCGGCAGCGCCTATCGCCCCTATCCCGGCTTCCGGCCGTGGGAGGGGGCGGTCGGCGAGTACAACGGCAAGTTCATGGTGAACCAGATGGTGCTGCGCGGCGGGTCGCTGGCGACCGCGCCGGGCCATCCCCGCGCCAGCTACCGCAACTTCTTCCCCCCCGATGCCCGGTGGCAGTTCACCGGCCTCCGCCTGGCGGAGGATGCGGCATGAGCGACGTCACCGTCCTGCACCCCGCCTTGGCCGCCGATGCGCTCGCCGGCCTGTCCGCCGCCCGCAAGACGCTGCCCTGCAAATGGCTCTACGACGCGGAAGGCACCCGGCTGTTCGAGGCGATCACCCGCCTGCCGGAATACTACCCGACCCGGACCGAGGTGCTGATCCTGGACCAGCGCGGCGCCGAAATCGCGGAGGCCATCGGCCGCGGCGCCGCGGTGGTGGAATTCGGCCCCGGCGATGGCGCCAAGGCGGTGCAACTGCTGCGCGCCCTGGAAGCGCCCTGCGCCTACCTGCCGGTGGATATCGCGCCCGAATGGCTGGATGCGGTGGCGGCGCGGGTTTCCGCCGCCTTCCCGGGGCTGCCGGTGCGGCCGGTGGTGGCGGATTTCACCCGCGCCTTCGAATTGCCGCCGCATGGCGGTGGCAGTGCCGCACGGCTCGGCTTCTTCTCCGGCTCCACCATCGGCAACTTCGAGCCGCCGGAAGCGGTGGCCTTCCTCGCCCGTGCCCGCGCCACGCTGGGCCGTGGCGCCCGCATGCTGCTCGGCGCCGACCTGGTGAAGGAGGAGGCGATCCTGGAGGCCGCCTATGATGATGCCGCCGGCGTCACCGCCGCCTTCAACCTGAACCTGCTGACCAGGCTGAACCGGGAAGCCGGGGCGGATTTCGACCTCGACGCCTTCGACCACGCCGCCCGCTGGAACGCGGCGCGGGAGCGGATCGAGATGCACCTCGTCTCCCGCCGCGCGCAGCCGGTCCAGGTGGCCGGGCGGGTGTTCCACTTCGCGGCGGGGGAGAGCATCCACACCGAGAGCAGCCACAAATACCGCCCCGACCGCCTGCGCCAGATCGCGGCGGCCGCCGGCTGGCGGGACGCGACCATGTGGTCCGACCCGGCTGAGATGTTTTCCGTCTGGTTGCTGGAAGCCTGACCGGAACTCACCGCCGCCTTCCGCGTTGAGGCAAGGTAAAGCGGGAGGAAACACCATGCCACCAAACCGTTCACGCAGTGTCCTGCTGGTGGAGGATGAGGGGCTGGTGGCCCTCGCCGCCGAGGAGGCCCTGCAGGACGAGGGCTTCCGTGTCTGCGGCACCGCCGCGACAGAAGCCGCGGCGCTGCGCCTCGCCGCCGAGCATGCGCCGGATTTCGCCGTGGTGGATCTCGATCTCGGCCAGGGGGGCAGCGGGCTGAAGGTGGGCCGTGCCCTCGCCGCCGGCGGTGTCCAGGTGCTCTACGCTACGGGCCACGGCCCTGCCTGGCGGCAGGAGATGGAGGATACCGGCGCCCGCGCCTGCCTGTCCAAGCCCTACGCGCCTGGCGATGTGCCGCAGGCGCTGGAGGCCCTGGCCCGCCTCCGGCTCGGCGATGCCCCCCGGCGTTTGCCGAGGGAGATGCACCTGTTCGTCGACTGAGGCGCGGCCCCCCCCCGGGGCCGGCCCGAGGCCTCAGCTGTCGGAGGGGAAGGGCGGCGGGGCGGTGCCGGCCAGGAGGGCAGTGCGCGCGGCCGTCAGGATGAGGCGCCCCCCGGCTTCCGGGTGCAGCACCAGCAACAGCAGGGACCGGCCGGTCACCAGGTAGGGGTGGCCGAATTCGAAGGGCTCCGGCTCATCCAGCCCCGGCTTGTTGGTATCCACCAGCAGCAGCCAGCGCTGCCCGGCCGGCGGTTCCGGCAGGGAGAACTCCACCACGTCGTGATGCGCATTCAGTACCAGCAGCAGCGTCGCATCCCCGGCCGGGCGGCGGATGCGGGTGGCCTGGGCGCGGCCGTCCAGCAGCATGCCGAAGCAGCGCGCATTGGCATCGTCCCAATGGCCTTCCTCCATCTCGGTGCCGGAGGGCGTCAGCCAGGTGACGTCCTTGATGCCCAGATCCTCGTCCAGATCCCCGTTCAGGAAGCGGGCGCGGCGCAGCACCGGGAAGTTCTGCCGCAGCGCGATCAGCTTGCGGGTGAAGCCGGCCAGTTCACGCCCATTGGCATCGATGCCGGCCCAGTCGAGCCAGGCGATCTCGTTGTCCTGGCAGTAGACGTTGTTGTTGCCCTGCTGCGTATGGCCGAATTCGTCGCCGCCCAGCAGCATCGGCGTGCCCTGGGACAGCAGCAGCGTCGCCAGCATGTTGCGCTTCTGGCGCTCGCGCAGGGCGATGATCTCCGGGTCGTCGGTCGGGCCTTCGACGCCGTGGTTCCAGGACAGGTTGTGGTCGTGCCCGTCCTGGCCGCCCTCGCCATTCGCCTCGTTGTGCTTGTCGTTGTAGCTGACCAGGTCGTGCAGCGTGAAACCATCATGCGCCGTGATGAAGTTCACGCTGGACCATGGCTTGCGGCCGCGCCGGTCGAACAGGTCGCCGGAGGCCGAGAGCCGCCAGGCGATATCGCCGGTCTTGCCCTCGTCGCCCTTCCAGAAGGCGCGCACGGTGTCGCGGAAGCGGTCGTTCCATTCGGCCCAGCCGGGCGGGAAGCCGCCCACCTGATAGCCGCCGGGGCCGCAATCCCAGGGCTCGGCGATCAGCTTGACGCGTGACAGAACCGGATCCTGGCGGCAGCTGTCCAGGAAGCCGCCACCCTCGTCGAAGCCATGCGCCTCCCGCCCCAGGATGGTCCCCAGGTCGAAGCGGAAGCCATCCACGCGCATCTCGGTCGCCCAGTAGCGCAGGCTGTCGGTGACCATCTGCAGCACCCGGGGATGCGAGAGGTTCAGCGTGTTCCCGGTGCCGGTGTCGTTGATGTAGTAGCGTGGCTCGTCGTGCACGAGGCGATAGTAGCTGGCGTTGTCGATGCCCTTGAAGGACAGCATCGGCCCGCGCTCATTGCCCTCCGCCGTGTGGTTGTACACAACGTCCAGGATCACCTCGAGCCCGCCATCATGCAGCCGGGCTACCATCTCCTTGAACTCGGAGAAGGCGAAGGCCGGGTTGCGCGCGTAGCGCCGGCCCGGGGAGAAGAAGGAGATGGTGTTGTAGCCCCAGTAGTTGGTCAGCCCCTTGTCCAGCAGGAACTGGTCATTGACGAAGGTGTGCACCGGCAGCAATTCGACGGCGGTCACGCCAAGCCCGCGCAGGTAGTCCACCGCCTCCGGCGAGGCGAGGCCGGCATAGGTGCCGCGCATATGCTCGGGCAGCGTCGGATGCGTCTTGGTGAAGCCCTTCACATGGGTCTCGTAGATGATGGTGCGGTCCCACGGCACCGCCGGACTGCGTTCCCGGCCCCAGGTGAAGGCCGGGTCGATGACGCGGCATTTGGGAACCAGCGGGCCGCTGTCGCGCGTGTCGAAGGTCAGGTCGTCGCCGGATTCCAGCTGGTAGCCGAAGCATTCCGGGCCCCAGGTCAGGTCGCCGACGATGGCGCGCGCATAGGGGTCCAGCAGCAGCTTGTTCGGGTTGAACCGGTGCCCGGCATCCGGCGCGTGCGGGCCATGCACGCGGTAGCCGTAGATGGTGCCGGGGCGAGCTTCCGGCAGATAGCCGTGCCAGACCTCATCCGTGTATTCCGGCAGCTCGATCCGCTCCAGCTCCGTCGAGCCGGTGTCGTCGTACAGGCACAGCTCCACCTTGGTGGCGTGCGCCGAGAACAGCGCGAAATTTACTCCCAGCCCATCCCAGGTGGCACCCAGCGGGAAGGGCAGCCCCTCACGGATGCGGGAGCGCCGCATCATGTGCGGCGATGCCACCAAGCTACGTATCCGCATCAACAATCCCCATTCGCCACGACGTTCCAGATCGGAACGGAAACCCGATGCACAACACTGAACCGGGCGGAACGTTCCCATCGACCCGGCAGGAGAATTTTTCGGTGCAAGATGGAACGAAGGCCTCCGCGGCCGGTTTGCGGCCCATGACCTCCGCGCTTCGTTCCCCCTCCATGCCCTTCGGTGCCACACTTCTATCGGGCGGCGGCGTCCGGTTCGGCCTCTGGGCGCCGTCCCATGACAGCATAGGCCTGGAACTGGACGGCGCCACGCCGCGGCCGATGCTAGCTGAGCCCGGTGGCTGGCATGCGCTGGAGGTGCCGGAGGCCGCGGCCGGCACACGCTACCGGTTCGTGCTGCCGGATGGCCTGCGCGTACCGGACCCGGCATCCCGTCATCAGCCGGAGGATGTTCACGGCCCGAGCGAGGTTGTGGACCCCGCCGCGCATCGCTGGACCGATGGCGGCTGGCGCGGCCGCCCCTGGGCGGAAGCGGTGGTCTATGAACTGCACATCGGCGCCTTCACGCCGCAGGGCAGCTTCCGCGCGGCGATCGAGCGCCTGCCGCACCTGGCGTCGCTCGGCGTCACCGCGATCCAGATCATGCCGGTGGCGGATTTCCCGGGCGGCCGGAACTGGGGCTATGACGGCGTGCTGCCCTTCGCCCCCGATGCCAGCTATGGCCGGCCGGAGGATCTGAAGGCGCTGGTGCAGGCGGCGCACGGCCACGGGCTGATGGTGCTGCTGGACGTGGTGTACAACCATTTCGGGCCGGAGGGCGCCTACCTCCACGCCATCGCGCCGCAGGCTTTCACGGATCGCCACAAGACGCCCTGGGGCGCCGCGCTGAATTTCGACGGCGCGGATGCCGGCCCGGTACGGGACTTCTTCATCCACAACGCGCTGTACTGGATCGAGGAATTCCACCTCGACGGGCTGCGGCTGGATGCGGTGCACGCCATCATCGACGACAGCCCGCGCCACCTGCTGGACGAGCTCGCCGAGCGGGTGCGGGCCGCCGTGCCGGACCGGCCGGTGCATCTGGTGCTGGAGAATGAGGAGAACCAGGCGTCGCGCCTGACGCCCGCGCATTACACGGCGCAGTGGAACGACGACGTACATCATGTGCTGCATGTCGCCGCCACCGGGGAACGCAGCGGCTACTACGCCGACTACCAGGGCAACACGGAACTGCTGGGCCGCGCCTTGGCCGAAGGCTTCGCCTTCCAGGGCGAGATGATGCCCTATCGCGGCCACCCGCGCGGCGAACCCAGCGCCGGCCTGCCCCCCGCCGCTTTCATCGCCTTCCTGCAGAACCACGACCAGATCGGCAACCGCGCCTTCGGCGACCGGCTTTCGCACATCGCACCGGCCGCGGCGGTGCGGGCGGTGGGCGCCGTCGCGCTGCTGCTGCCGCAGGTGCCGATGCTGTTCATGGGCGAGGAATGGGCCGCGGCGCAGCCCTTTCCCTTCTTCTGCGATTTCGGACCGGACCTGGCCGATGCGGTGCGCGAGGGCCGCCGCGCCGAATTCGCCCGGTTCCCCGAATTCGCCGACCCCGCCACGCGCGAACGCATTCCGGACCCGCTGGCCGAGGCCACCTTCGCCAGCGCCAAGCTCGGCTGGGAGGATATGGCGAAGCCGGAACATGCGGAGGCGCTGGCCTGGCACCGCGCCATCCTGGCCGTGCGCCACGCCGAGATCATCCCGCACCTGCCCGGCATCCGGCAGGGCGGCACCTGGCGCGTTCTCGCGCCCGGCGCGGTGGACATCGCCTGGGCCTTGCCGGATGGCGGCACGCTGCGCCTGCGCACCAACCTGTCCGACACACCCCTCGCCAGCACCACAGAGACCGGCCGCGTGATCTGGCGGGAAGGGGAGGGCCTCGGCCCCTGGAGCACGTGCTGGTCGATCGAGGAATCCGCATGACCGACGCCGTGATGCCGCGCGCCACCTATCGCCTGCAATTCCATGCGGGCTTCCGCTTCGCGGATGCCGCCGCGCTGGCGCCCTACCTGGCGCGGCTCGGCATCAGCCATGTCTATGCCTCGCCCTGGCTGAAGGCGCGGCCAGGCAGCACGCATGGCTATGACATCGTCGATCACACCGCCTTCAACCCGGAACTGGGGACGGAGGCGGATTTCCGCGCCATGGCTGCGGCTTTCAAGGCGAATGGGCTCGGCCAGATCCTGGATTTCGTACCCAACCACATGGGCGTCGGCGGGGCGGACAATCCCTGGTGGCTGGATGTGCTGGAATGGGGCGAGGCCTCCGACTTCGCCGGCTGGCTCGACATCGACTGGCAGCAGGGCCGGTTGCTGGTGCCCTTCCTGGGCGACCAGTACGGCGCGGTGCTGGAGGCCGGGCAACTCGAACTCCGCTTCGATGCGGAGGCCGGCAGCTTCGCGATCTGGGCCTATGGCACGCACAAGCTGCCGATCTGCCCGCTGCATTATGGCCGGGTCCTGGGCGAGGACGACCCGGCGCTGGAGCGGCTGGGCGACGCCTTCGCCGGGCTGCCCGAATGGCGCCCGCGGGTAGCCGCGCGCGCCCGCGACCTGCAGGGCGGCCTGGCGCAGATGGTGGCCCGCGACGCGGCGCTGCGCGGCGCGGTGGACCGGGCGGTGGCCGCGCTGAATGCGGATAAGGGGTTGCTGGATGCGCTGATCCGCGACCAACACTGGCGCGCCGCACATTTCCGCGTCGCGGCGGACGACATCAACTACCGCCGCTTCTTCAACATCAACGAACTCGCCGGGCTGCGGATGGAATTGCCGGAGCTGTTCGAGCATGCCCACCGCCTGGTCTTCGCCTTGCTGGCGGATGGTACGCTGGACGGGCTGCGGATCGACCATGTGGACGGGCTGCTCGACCCCAAGGGCTACCTGCTGACGCTGCGCGAGGCCGCGCCGCGGCCCTTCTACCTGGTGGTGGAGAAGATCCTGGCGCGGCATGAGGCGCTGCGCGCCGATTGGCCGGTGCAGGGCACCACCGGCTATGAATTCGCCAACCTCGTGATGGGCCTGCTGGTCGACCCGCAGGGCGAGGCGGCGCTGAGCAGCCTCTATGCCGATTTCACCGGGGCGGAGCAGGATTTCGACGCCATCGTGCTCGACTGCAAGCTGCGGATCATGCGGAACGAGATGGCGGGCGAACTGGCGATGCTGGCGAAGGGGGCCGCGCAGATCGCGCAGCAGACCCCGCGCAGCGCCGATTTCACCCGCAACATCCTCTCGCGCGGCCTGGCTGCCATCGTCGCCGGCTTCGCCGTCTACCGCACCTATGTCGATGCCGCGGCGCCGCCCACGGCGGATGACCGGCGCGAGATCGAGGTGGCGGTCGCAGCGGCGCGGCGGCAGGAACCGGACCTCGACCCCAGCGTCTTCGACTTCCTGCACCGCTTGCTGACCACCGACCTGGTGGCGCAGCCGCGCAGCGGCTTCGCGCGCCATGCGGTGCAGCGCCTGGCGATGAAGGTGCAGCAATACAGTGGCCCGATCATGGCCAAGGGCCTCGAGGACACCGCCTTCTACCGCTACAACCGCATGGTGGCGCTGAACGAGGTGGGCGGGCATCCGGACCATTTCGGCCTGACGCTGGAGGAATTCCACGCCGCCAACACGGAGCGGGCGCGGGACTGGCCGCTGGCCATGCTGTCCACCTCCACCCATGACACCAAGCGCGGCGAGGACACCCGCGCGCGGCTGCTGGTGCTGGCCGGCATGCCGGAGGAATGGGCGAGCCGGGTGCAGGAATGGTCCCGCATCCTGCGCTCGGCACACGGCATGGGCGCGCCGGACCGCAACGACGAATACCTGTTCTACCAGCTTCTGCTCGGCGCCTGGCCGGCCGATGGCGGCGCCGCGGCGATGGTGGAGCGGCTGGAGGGCGCCATGGTGAAGTCGATGCGGGAGGCCAAGCGCCACTCCAACTGGGCGTCACCCGACCAGGCGTATGAGGAGGCGACGCTCGGCTTCGTCCGGCACGCGCTGGCAAGCCAGCCCTTCCTCGCTGCCTTCCTGCCCTTCCAGGAGCGTGTGGCCCGGCTCGGCCTGCGGAACAGCCTGGTGCAGACCGCCCTGAAGCTGACCCTGCCCGGGGTGCCGGACATCTATCAGGGCGCCGAGATGTGGGACCTCAGCCTGGTCGATCCGGATAATCGCAGGCCCGTGGACTATGCGCGGCGTGACGCGGCATTGGCAGCGGTACAGGCGGCGCTGCGGCAGGACCGGGCTGGGGCGATGCGGGCGATGGCCGCGGATTGGCGCGACGGGCGGCTGAAGCTTGCCCTGACCGCTACGCTGCTGGCGCATCGGGCCGCCGAACCCACCTTGTACGCCGAGGGAAGCTACCAGCCGCTGCAGGCCAGCGGCCCCGCCGCGCAGCGCCTCTGCGGCTTCATCCGGCAGCGCGGCGATACGGAACTGCGTGTGGTGGCCGCGCGATTCGCCGGCGACGCGGCCTGGGAGGCGACGACGCTGGACTGGCCGGGCCAGGCCGCGGATTGGCAGGACCTGCTGACAGGGCAGTCCATCCGTCCATCCGGCGGGCTGAAAGCCTCCGACGCATTGCGCGACCTGCCGGTGGCGGTCTTCATCCGACGCCGCTGAACGACTGGGCTTTCTGAAACCGCCGCTTTCCACGAATCGCACGCTGACATTCGCCGCGGTTCCGGCTATGCGACCGGTCTCGCAAGGAGCCAGTGCATGTCGAAGAAGTTTCTGACGGACGTCATCGTCAAGTCCACCGAGATGCCGGCCAACGCCGCCGGCCGCCTCGCGGCGGACATCATTGCCGCCATCAAGGGCGAGATCGTCCAGAACGGGCGCTTCACGATCCCTGATTTCGGCGCCTTCAGCGTGCGCGAGACGGCAAAGCGCAGCGCGCTGAACCCGCGTACCGGTGAGAAGGTGGCCGTGAAGGCCGGCGCGACGGTGCGCTTCAAGGCCAGCAAGGCGCTGAAGGAATCGGCGCTGGCGGGCGTGAAGAAGGCGAAGCGCAAGGCCGCCAAGGCCTGATTGCGGCCGCAAGCCGCGGGGGGCACGCCCCCCGCGGCCTTCGGGCCTACAGGCCGGCCTGGCTGACGAACTTCGTGTTCAGATAGGCCTCGATCGCCTCCGACCCGCCTTCGGAGCCGTAGCCGCTGTCCTTCATGCCACCGAAGGGCACTTCCGGCAGTGCCAGGCCCAGGTGGTTGATCGTCATCATGCCCGACTCGACGCGGGACGCGACGGCGTTCGCGGTCTTGGCGCTGCGCGTGAAGGCGTAGGAGGCCAGGCCGAAGGGCAGGCGGTTGGCTTCCTCGATGACCTCATCCAGGTCGGTGAAGGGGGCGATCATGGCGACGGGGCCGAACGGCTCCTCGTTCATCATCCGGGCGTCCTTGCCGACGCCGGTCAGCACCGTCGGCTGGTAGAAATAGCCCTTGTTGCCCAGGCGCTCGCCGCCTGCATGCACTTCCGCGCCGCGCTGGCGGGCATCGGCCACCAGGCCCTCGATCCAGGGCACGCGCCGCTCATGCGCCAGCGGGCCCATCTGCGTGTCCGACTCCATGCCGGCGCCGACCTTCAGCCCCTTGGCGATGGCGGTGAAGCGCTCGACGAATTCCGCGTAGGACTTCTGCTGCACCAGGAAGCGGGTCGGGGAGACGCAAACCTGTCCCGCATTGCGGAACTTGGCGCCGGCCAGGGTCTTGGCGGCCAGCTCCAGGTCGGCATCGTCGAAGACGATCGCCGGCGCATGGCCGCCGAGCTCCATCGTGACCCGCTTCATGTGCTGGCCGGCCAGCGCCGACAGCATCTTTCCGATCGGGGTCGAGCCCGTGAAGGTCACCTTGCGGATCACCGGATGCGGAATCAGGTACTCGCTGATTTCAGCCGGCACGCCATAGACCAGGTTGGCGACGCCCTTCGGCAGGCCGGCATCGGCGAAGGCGCGGATCAGCTCGGCAGGCGAAGCAGGCGTCTCCTCCGGCGCCTTGACGATGATCGAGCAGCCGGTGGCGAGCGCGGCGGACAGCTTCCGCACCACCTGGTTGATCGGGAAGTTCCACGGCGTGAAGGCGGCGACGGGACCGACTGGTTCCTTGATGACGAGCTGGTACACGCCCTCGGCGCGGGCCGGGATGACGCGGCCATAGGCGCGGCGGGCTTCCTCGGCGAACCAGTCGATGACGTCCGCGGCGGCCATCACCTCCATCTTCGCCTCGGCGAGGGGCTTGCCCTGCTCCAGCGTCATCATCTGCGCCGTGGCGTCCGCGCGCGAGCGGAAGATGTCGGCGGCCTTGCGCATCAGCTTCGAGCGGTCGAAGGCGGAAACCTTCTTCCAGGTGGCGAAGCCGCGGGCCGCGGCTTCCAGCGCCTCATCCAGGTCGTCGGTGCTGGCATGGGCGACCTGGCCGATGACTTCCTCGGTGGCCGGATTCAGTACCGGAAGGCTGCGACCGCCGCGTGCGGCGCGCCAGGTGCCGTCGATGAAAAGCTGGGTATCGGGATACATGCGCGTCTCCTGATGCGTCTTGGCCCGGCGGGTGATCGTGCCGGGCGTGGCATATCTTGAATCTGGCACAAGAGAGGCGTGGTGGGAAATCGGGGGGCGCGCCCCCCCTTATGCCGGACCAACCCGAGACGACGACAGCGGCTCAACGCGATTTCCTTCGGCAGCATTCCCGCGTCGGGCCGGCGCAATAGATGGTTCGGGCGGGTTCGTTTCTTGTCTCCATTGACTAGAAGTAAATGATGGTGCAAATTTATTGTGTCCGGCTCCGGAGGATGCCTTGCTCCCGCCTCAAGACCACGCGTTTTTTGTTTCGGTCCACATCCCGAAGACCGCTGGCACCACCGTCGCGACCGTCCTGGACCGCGTATATCAGCGGAAAGTGCTATTCGATTATGCGCCCAGTGAAAGCTACAATACCCCCGATCCCCTGATCCGGCAGAATGCGAATTTCATCGCGAGCTTTTTCAGGGGCATCCATGGCCATTTTGGCGTGACACGTCATCTGCCGGTGTTTGGTGGCGCCAAGTACATCAGTTGCGTCCGCCATCCGGTCGACCGGATCATCAGCCAATATAATCATGAATACAATGATAATGGACCGGGTTCATACTGGCACCGACCCATCCGCTCTGGCGAAATGAGCGTTGTCGACTTCGCCGGCCTCGCCGGCATTGGCAATGCGATGACGCTGCATTTGGCTGGGCTGGATCTGGTCGATTATGATCTGCTGATGATCACCGAAAACATCCACGCTTCATTCACCCTGCTGAATTACGTGGTGGGCGCGATGAATATCGAGCGCTATTTTGGCATTCCTCCAAATTTACCTCGCAGCAACGAGGGAACTGCCCGCGAACATCAATTCGAATTTCCGGAGGCGGTGAAGGTCGAAATCTATAAAAGGGCACAGCAGGACGTCGAACTTTATCGTAGGGCGGTCGAAATGTTCAGCGCGAAGGCCAGGATATACGCGTAGACTCCCCATATCTCGAGATAGTGGAAGAGCCCGACCACCGGCATGAGCGGCTTCAGCGACGATACGGCGGGTCTCTCCGACATTGTGGAGAACCAGCTTGCCCACTACGCGTTCGACGTCCCATTGAGGGAGGCCCTGGATGCCGCGCCCGATGATGATGCGTTGTTTCTGCGGATCTATCGCGACCGGATCGAGCAGCATGGCGTTGCGCGCCCGAAGCTGTTCGATGAGATATTCTACCTCCAGCACAACCCCGACATTCTTGCGGAGCTTCGCAAGGATGTCCTCAGATCCGGCCTTCATCACTTTGCCGGTTGGGGCATCTTCGAGGGTCGGCCGCCGAACGCGGACTGGCATTCACGTATGCGTTTCGTTCCTCAACGGGAAGTACCCATGCCCGTGGACGAAGCCGCCTATCTCGCGGAGCAACCGGAATGCGCCGCCTTCCTGGCCGATTTTCCACAACTTAGCGTAGGCCGCTTCATCGACCTGTATGGACGAAGGCTGGGAAGGCGGCCCGACGACAACGCCGCCGAGTTGCGAAACCAAGCCGCCAATCCGGAACGTCTCCAGCTTCTCAGGGCTTTCTTCGACGCCGGCTACTACGCCAGCACTTATCTTGGATGGGACGCCTCCCATGAGATGGCCTTCGATCACTACGTGACGCGCGGCGCGCGGGAAGGGCATTCGCCCAACAGCAACTTCGACGAACGCTTCTACCTCGCCTTCTATCCCGACATCGCGGTCGCGGTCGGGCGCGGCTACCTGCTCTGCGGCTACGAACACTGGCTGATCGCCGGCCAGCGAGAAGGGCGCCTGCCGCGCTTCGAACTCGCCGCGACGCTCGAAGCCGCGGCGCCGGGCGTGACGCGGCCCGTTGCGCTGCATTCCGCCGATGCGGTCGCCGCCAAACTCGAACCCTGCGCCTTCAGTGTGGATGAGGCTGCCACGACCCGCGTATGGTTCGTCCTGCCCTTCTTGAACCCAGATCTCATCTTCGGCGGCTTCGCCTCGATCATCGCGTTCATCGAGCAGCTTCTGACCCGGCATGTGCGGGTCGGAATTTTCCTTCGCGAAGCGGAGGAATCGCAGGTTGAGTACTTCCGCTATCGCAGTGGACAGCGATCGCTCCTCGCCCGCAGCCTGAGCCAGATTCCGGTGTTCTCGCCTCAAAGCGGCCGGACCTTCGTCTTCTCGCCGCAGGACGTCTTCGTCAGCTACTCCGTCTGGGATGCACACTGGGCCAGGCACTTCGCGGCGGAGACCCACTGGAAGCGGCCAATCTACTGGATCCAGGAATACGAACCGATCTTCCACAAGCACGATGCTTGGCATTTCCTCAGCAACAGTGCCTATTATTATGATCACATCGGGGTGTTCAATTCCGCGCTGCTGAAGACCTACTTTGAGAAGTACCAGATTGGCGTCTACGGCCAAGTGTGGCCCGAGAGCAGCATCTCCTTCGAGCATCTGCTTTATCATCCCGGCGATCATGTGCCTCGGCAAGCGCGGCGCGAAGGTGCCCGGCGCACCTTCTTCGTCTATGCACGGCCGGAGGAGCACGCCAGCCGCAACATGTTCGAGCTTGCCGTATTCTGCCTGCGCAAGGCCGTGGAGGCGGGCATCTTCATTGGCCCTTGGCGCTTTATCGGCCTCGGCGCGCTGGCCGGCCCCTACCGCATCTCCCTGGGCGCAGGCTGGTCCATGGAAGTGCTGAACAAGATTGACGCCGAGGAATATGCCAAGCTGATCGGATCGGTCGATATCGGCTTAAGTCTCATGTACGCGCCGCACCCTAGCCTTCTGCCGTACGAGATCGCCAACGCGGGCGCCCTAGTCGTCACCAACGCGTTCCCTGGGCGGGAGGCGACCTATATCCAGGGGCGGTCCAACAACATCATTGTCTTTGAGGGGACGGTGGACGCCGCGCTCGACGCATTGCGCGAAGCAGTGCGCCGCAGCAACACGCAGGAGACCGCGCCGGCGCCACCCGACGCCGCCTTCCCGGACACGCGGCTTGGCGGGTGGGAGTGCGTCTTCCATGACGAATTCCTCACCCACCTGGCCCTGCTGATCGACCGCCGCTTCAGTTGGCAATTCTTCCGCGACGAAGCTCGCGACGAAGAGGCAAGCTGACGCGCCACCGGCGGTGGCGCGATGCGTCCGCCCTCAGCTATTCGGCCCGCGCTCCATCGCATAGGGCTGCCACCGGCGCAGCCCCGAATTCGGCAGGACGGTCGGGTTCACGCAGGACATCGGCCAGCGGCCGGACAGCACCAGTGCCAACTCCTGCCCCGCACGCCGCTTGCGCGCCTCGTCGAAGCGGGCGGAGGCGCTGGCATTGTGCGGGGACAGGATGACATGCGGCATCGCCAGCAGCGGGTTGTCGGTCTTCACCGGCTCCACCTCGAACACATCGAGGCCGGCACCGGCGATGCGCTTCGATTGCAGCGCCTCGGTCAGCGCCGCCTCATCCACCGTGGGGCCGCGACCTGTGTTGATGAAGATGGCGTTGGGCTTCATCTTCGCGAAGTGGCGCGTGGTCAGCATGTGGCCGGTATCGGGCGTCGCCGGCGCGTGCATCGAGACGAAGTCGGATTGCGCCAGCACTTCATCCAGGCTGGCCGGCACCACGCCGAGGGCGGACATCGTCAGCTCATCCACGAAGGGGTCGTAGGCCACCATGCGCAGGCCGAAGGCCTTCGCGCGCATCGCCACCAGGCGGGCGACGCGGCCAAAGGCGACGAAGCCCAGCGTCTGGCCCATCAGCCGCGGCACGTTCAGCAATTGCGGGCGCCCCTCCGCCCAGCGGCCCTCGCGCACCATGCGGTCCTGCTCGATGCAGCGGCGATGCGTCGCCAGCAGCAGCATCATGGCGTGGTCGGCGACTTCCTCGATGAAGGTGTCGGGGCAGTTGGTGACGGGGATGTTGCGCGCGGTGGCGGCCACCACGTCCACGTAGTCCACGCCGACGGTGGCGCAGGTGATGACCTTGGCCTTGGTCAGCGCCTGGATCATGCGGTCCGAGATCCGCATGCCCTTGGCATAGACGGCATCGGCTTCCGGTGCGGCGGCGATGAAGCCTTCCTCGGTCGCGGGGCATTCCACGATCTCGGCGCCGAGCCGTTCCAGCGCTTCCATCTCCAGCCCGTAGCCGCCGCCGGCGGTGGTGAAGGAGGCGCCTGCGGGCGTCAGGATTTTCGGCTTGGACATGGCTGCGTTTCCCCTTTGGTTGGACGCAGGCTGGCATGCGTTCCGGGGGCCGACAAGCGCGCGGGGCGCTGCTAGCGTTGCGTCCTTGATGACAAACGGAGGAAGCGACATGGCGCGTTTGCAGGGCAAGGTGGCGTGGGTGACGGGTGCGGGCAGCGGCATCGGCGAGGCCGCCGCCTTGGCATTGGCGGAGGAAGGCGCGGAGCTGGTGCTCACCGGCCGCCGCAGCGCACCGCTTCAGGACGTGGCCGCGCGCATCACGGCCAAGGGTGGCCGCGCGCATGTGCAGCCTGCGGACATGATGGACGCCGCCGCCGTGAAGGCGGTGGGCGCCTTCCTGAAGCAGAAGTTCGGGCGGCTCGATATCCTGGTGAACAATGCCGGGCTGAACATCCAGCCGCGACGCTGGGCCGTGCTGGACACGGATGGGGTGGATGAGCTGGTGCGCGGCAACCTGGCCTCCGCCTTCTATGCGGTGACCGTCGCGCTGCCGCTGATGCGACCGCAGAAGGATGGCGTGCTGATCCACACCGCCTCCATGGCCGGGCGCAACATCTCCATGCTCTCGGGCGCCGGCTACACTGCGGCGAAGCACGGCGTGGTGGCGATGAGCCACACCATCAACATGGAGGAAGGCGTCAACGGAATCCGCAGCTGCGCGCTGCTGCCGGGGGAGGTGGCAACGCCGATCCTCGACAAGCGGCCGAACCCGGTCAGCTCGGAGGAGCGCGCCCGCATGGTGCAGTCCGAGGATGTCGGCGACCTGATCCGCTACATCGTCTGCCTGCCGAAGCATGTGACGATCAACGAGGTCTGGATCACGCCGACACATAACCGCAGCTATGTGGCGGCGCTGAACCAGAAGCTGTAGCGCATCAGTCGCCGGGTTGGCCGGGATATGGCGCGGCTTGCAACAGCCGCGCCAGATGCGCCGCGCTGGCGGCCATCATGGCGGCGGTCTGCTGCGTCTTCTCCGGCACCGGGTCGAGGTCCTTGAAGTCCACCGCGCCCATCGCCTCGCCCACCCAGTAGCAACTGGCCGAGGGGGGGATGGTCCAGCCGACATCGCCCAGCGCCTGGTAGATCTGTGCGGCACAGGCATGGGCGCCATCCTCGTTGCCGACGATGGCGGTGACCGCGACCTTGCCGTAGCTCGGCATGCGGCCCCTGTCGTCGGTTTCCGAGATGAAGGCGTCCATCCGCTCCAGCACCCGCTTGGCGACGCTGCTGGGCTGGCCGAGCCAGATCGGGCCGCCGAAGATCAGGATATCGGCCGCCAGGATCTTTGCCCGCAGCGCCGGCCAGTCATCGCCCGGCCCCTCATCCGAGGTGACGCCCGGCTTGATGTTCAGCGCCGCGACGCGAACGGTTTCCGTCACCTCCACCTGCTGCTTCGCGAAGGCGGCGTTGACGATGGCGAGCATGGCATCGGTGGAGGACGCCTCGCCGGCGTCGGATTTCAGCGTGCAGTTGAGGGCGATGGCCTTGAGGGGCATGGCGGATCTCCGGAACGTGCGCCACGCAAGCGCCGCTCCGGCGATCCGGTTCCCGCCGCTATTCCTTCACCGCGCCGGTGAGGGAGGAGACGTAGTAGTCGACGAAGAAGGAATAGAAGATCGCGACGGGCAGGGAGCCCAGCAGCGACCCCGCCATCAGCGCACCCCATTGGTAGACGTCACCCGTCACCAGCTCCGTCAGGATCGCCACCGGCACCGTCTTGTTCTCGCTGCTCTGGATGAAGGCCAGCGCGTAGATGAACTCGTTCCAGGACAGGGTGAAGCTGAAGATGCCGGCGGAGATCAGCCCGGGCACCGCCAGCGGCAGGGTGATCTGCCACAGGATCTGCACCCGCGTCGCGCCATCGATCAGCGCGCATTCCTCCAGCTCGAAGGGGATCGACTTGAAGTAGCCGATCAGCAGCCAGGTGCAGAACGGGATCAGGAAGGTCGGATAGGTCAGGATCAGCGCGAAGGGCGTGTCGAACAGGCCGAGCTGGAACACCATGGTGGCCAGCGGGATGAACAGGATCGAGGGCGGCACGAGATAGGCCAGGTAGATGGCGAGGCCGACATACTGGCTGCCCTGGAAGCGCAGCCGCTGGATCGCATAGGCGGCCAGCGTGCTGGCGAACAGCGACAGCACGGTGGAGCAGACCGCCACCAGCATCGTCGTCATCAGCCATCTCGGATAGGCCGTCTCGAATAGCAGCAGCCGGATATGGTCCAGCGTGGCGGAGGTGATCCAGAACGGGTTGTGCTCGGCGAAGTTGTACAGTTCGGCATTCGGTTTGAACGCGGTGATCGTCATCCAGTAGAACGGGAACAGCAGGATGATCAGGAAGCAGAACATCGGCAGGTAAAGCAGCACGAAGCGGCGGGACTTGCTGTCCCAGGCCATCGTCTCCGGCTGCGCCGAGGAACTGTTGGTCGCCTTGGGTTCGGTGCTCACGGCGGCGGCCTCAGTCATTGCCCTCTCCCTGCTGCCACTTGCGCCGCGCCAGGCCGAAATAGCTGAACAGCGTGGCGAAGACGAGGAACGGGATCATGGAGACGGCGATCGCAGCGCCCTCTCCCAGCTGCCCGCCCGGAATGCCGCGCTGGAAGGCCAGTGTCGCCAGCAGATGCGTGGAATTGACCGGCCCGCCGCGCGTGATGGCGTAGACCAGCTGGAAATCGGTGAAGGTGAAGATGATGGAGAAGGTCATCACGATCGCCAGGATCGGCAGCAGCATCGGGAAGGTGATGTAGCGGAAGCGCTGCCACCCGCTCGCCCCGTCCAGCAGCGCCGCCTCGTACAGCGAGGGCGAGATGGTCTGCAGCCCGGCGAGCAGCGAGATGGCCACGAAGGGGATGCCGCGCCAGATATTGGCCGCGATCAGCGACCAGCGTGCCGGCCAGGCCGTGTTGATGAAATCGATATTGGTCTCGCGCAGCCCCATCTCGATGAAGAGGTAGGAGATGATGGAAAACTGCGGGTCGTAGATCCACCAGAAGGCGATGGCGGAGAGCACCGTCGGCACGATCCAGGGCAGCAGGATGATGGCGCGCAGCAGCGACTTCATCGGCAGATGCTGGTTCAGCAGCAGCGCCAGCCACAGGCCGAGCGCGAATTTCCCGATGGTGGCGACGCCGGTGTAGAAGACGCTGTAGAACACCGCGTTCCAGAAGATCGGGTCCTCCGCCAGCCAGATGAAATTCTCCAGCCCGACCCAGATGCCGGGGCGGCCGATCGTGGTGTCCGTGAAGGCCAGGTAGATGCCCAGGCCGAGCGGATAGGTCAGGAAGGTCATCAGCAGCCCGGCGGCGGGCAGCAGGCAGATGAAGGCGAGGAACGGCTTCCAGTCGAACAGCCGCGAGAGCGCGCCCTGTTTCGGGCGCATCTTGGTCCAGACCGGCGCGGCGGTTGTCGCGGACATGGTGGTTTCCCGTAAGGCGAAGCGGCGCCCGCGTGATGCGGGCGCCGCCTCGGGTTTTTCAGCGGCGAGAGCGGAAGAAGCGGCGGGCGCGGCGCTCGGCCTCGGCCGCCGCCTGCTGCGGTGTCGCCTGGCCGGAGGCGACGGAGGCGCACATCTGCACCATGACGTAATCCGCATTGGCCGCGGCGGAGGCCTCGCTGATCGGGCCCTTGTAGCCGGCGTAGAAGGTCGTATCCATCACGCCCTTGAACACCGAGATCTTCGGGTCGCCGCTGCTCCAGGTCGCGCTGTTGTTGTAGGCGTTCAGCGGCTGCGACCAGTAACCGAGGTTCGCCTGCAGCCACGGGTCGTATTGCGGTGCCTCCAGCATGAACTGCAGGAAGGCCTTGGCGGCGTTCGGATAGCGGCTGTGCTTGAACACCATGGAATTCAGCGTCAGCCCCGCCATCGGCGAGGTCTGCTGCGTGCCCTTGGGCAGCAGCGTCATGTAGGTGTCTTCCGCGATGGCCGCCATGGCCGGGTCGTTCTTCAGCGAGAAGTACAGCGACACGCCATTGGCCGTCAGGTGGCACTCGCCGGCGGAATAGGCGCGGTTGTTGCTGATGTCGCCCCAGGCGATCGTGCCCGGGATGAAGCTGGCGTACAGCTCCTTCAGGTATTCAAGCGCGCGGATCGTCTCCGGGCTGTTGATGGCGACGTTGTTGTTCTCGTCCACCAGGTAGCCGCCGAAGGACCAGACCAGCCACTGCGCGAAGCCATTGCCGTCGCCCACCGCATTGCCCAGCGCGAAGCCGGATGGCTTGCCGACCCGCTTCAGCTCCTGCGACATCTTCAGGTAGCCGGCATGGTCATCGGGCGGCGCATCGAAGCCCACCGAGTTCAGCGCGGATTTGCGCCAGACCAGCGGGCCGCCGGAGGCACCGAAGGGCAGGCCGACCCACATGTCGCTGTTGGCGCGCTTGCCGTAGCGCTGCGCCATGGCCTTCCAGCCACCGTACTTCTGGCCGATATAGGCGGCGACATCGGCCAGATCGACCAGCTTGTCGGCGTAGATATGCGGCGCCTCGTTGAAGCCGATGATCAGGTCGGGGCCGGCGCCGGTATTGGCGGTGACGGCGGTCTGCTGGGTGATGTCCTCCCACCCCACGAAGTCCACACGCACCTCGACGCCGGTCTGCTGCGTGAAGCGCGCGGCATTGGCGCGGAAGATCTCCTCATCCGGCTGCACGAAGCGCACCGGCCGCAGCATGCGCAGCGTCGCGCCGCGCTCGATCGGCAGCGACGGGGCCGTCGCGGATTGCGTCGGGATATTGCTTTGCGCATAGGCGCGGGAGGCGAGCAGCGCGGAGCCGGTGAGGGCCAGCGCCGTGCGGCGTGTGATGAGATGAGCCATTTTTATTGTTTCCTCCTTGTTTGTGGGTTGGCTTGTTCAACTCGGCAGGCGCGCTCCATCCGGTCCGAACAGATGCACCAGGCCGAGGTCGGGCAGCACCCGCAGCTTGTCCCCCGGGCGCCCCTGCACGCGTTCGCGGAAGGCGCCGGTCACCACCGTCTCGCCCATCCGCATGGTCACCTGCGTCTCCGACCCGGTCGGCTCGACCAGCACGATGGTGCCTTCCACGCCGTCATCCGAAAGGCTCATATGCTCCGGGCGGATGCCATAGGTGGCGACATTGGTATGTGCGTGCGGCGGCAGCGGCAGCAGGGCGCCGCCGGTGGTGCGGAAGCCGCCATCGGCGACCATGCCGGGCAGCAGGTTCATCGCCGGGCTGCCGATGAAGCCGGCGACGAACAGGTTCGCCGGCTTGTCGTAAAGCGCCAGCGGCGCGCCGGCCTGCTCGATCCGCCCGCCATTCATGACCACGATCTGGTCGGCCATGGTCATGGCCTCGATCTGGTCGTGCGTGACGTAGATGGTGGTGGTGGCCAGGCGCTGCTGCAGTTCCCGGATCTCGGAGCGCATCTGCACGCGCAGCTTGGCATCCAGGTTCGACAGCGGTTCGTCGAACAGGAAGACCTGCGGATGCCGCACGATGGCCCGCCCCATCGCGACGCGCTGCCGCTGGCCGCCCGAGAGCTGGCGCGGGAAGCGATCCAGCAGCGCATCCAGGCCGAGGATCTTGGCCGCGCGCTGCACCTCCTCCTCCATGATGGCGGCGGGTGCCTTCGCCAGCTTCATGGAGAAGGCCATGTTCTGGCGCACCGTCATATGCGGGTACAGCGCGTAGTTCTGGAACACCATCGCGATGTCGCGATCCTTCGGCGGCACGTTGTTCACAACGCGTCCGTCGATCGCGATCTCGCCGCCGGTGATGTTCTCAAGCCCCGCGATCATGCGGAGCAGCGTGGATTTGCCGCAGCCGGATGGGCCGACCAGGACGACGAATTCGCCATCCGCGATCTCCACATCGACGCCGTGCAGGATGCGGGTGGTGCCGAAGGATTTGAGCGCCTGCCGCACCGAGACCGTTGCCATATTGTCGTTCCGTCCCCCCGCGTGCCGCCTTTACCGGGGCTACGCAGCACGAGGCTACACATGCCTCCGCGCCGGGCGCAACCTCGCCACCGCATGGGCGGGGTGCCGCTTTCCTGGGCTAAGTCGGTGCAGCCACGGCCACGCCGCATGGCGGCCCCGCGGCGCCTTGTGCTGGACGCTGTCCCTACACGCGGCTAGGCGAATTGCTGCATGGCAGCAAAGGCGGATCACAGGATGCCCGAGCACTACAGGCGTCTCGCGGCCTTGCTGGGCGCACTCACGGCACTCGGCCCGCTCGGCATCGACATGTACCTGCCGGCCTTCCCGGCGATGGGGCATGAACTCGGCGCCAGCCCGGCCGCCATCCAGCGCACGCTGGCGGTGTTCCTGCTGGGCATGGCGGCGGGGCAATTGGTCTATGGCCCGCTATCGGACCGGGTCGGACGGCGGCTGCCGCTGTTCCTGGGCATGGTCGTGTTCACCCTGGCGTCCGTCGGCTGCGCGCTGGCGGCCTCCGCCGAGGCGCTGGTCTGGCTGCGGCTGGCGCAGGCGCTCGGCGGCTGCGTCGGAGTCGTGGTGGCGCGCGCCGTGGTGCGCGACCTGTGCGACGAGCGTGGCGCGGTGCGCATGATGTCGATGCTGATGCTGGCGATGGGGGCTGCGCCGATCCTGGCGCCGATGCTGGGCGGCTGGCTGCTGGCCGCACTCGGCTGGCGCGCCATCTTCTGGTTCCTCGCGGTCTATGGCGCGCTGGCGCTGCTGGTGATGCATCGCTGGCTGCCGGAAAGCCTGCCGCTGGAAAATCGGCGGCGGGATGGGCTGGGGCAGGTGATGCTGGTGTACCTGACCCTGCTGAAGGACCGCCGCTTCCTGGCGCATGCGCTGGCCGGTGCGCTGCCGATGGCGGGGCTCTTCGCCTACCTCGTCGGCTCGCCGAACCTGCTGATGGTGGTGCATGGGCTGGGGCCGGTGGAATACGGCATGGCCTTCGGCGCCAACGCCTTCGGGTTGATCCTGGCGAGCCAGGTCATCGCCCGCCTGGTGCGCCGCCGCCCGCCCGCCACGCTGCTGGTGGGCGCGCTGTCGCTGCTGTCGCTGGCCGGGCTGGGCGTGGTGGTGGCGGTGCTGAGCGGTGCGCTGGTGCCGCTGCTGGCGGCCTTCTTCCTGTACCTGGCCTTCATGGGTTCGGTGCTGCCGCTGTCCTCGGCGCTGGCGATGGCGCCGATGGGGCGGATGGCGGGCAGTGCCTCCGCCCTGATGGGCACCATCCAGTTCGGCATCGGCGCGGTGACGGGCGCCGTGCTCGGCGCCTTCGGCGGCACCTCCGCGCTCGCCATGGGCGTGCTGATCGCCATCGCCGGGTGTTCGGGGCTGCTGGCGCATCTGGGGCTGAAGCGGGTGGCGAGCTAGCTCCGCATCAACGCCTCCGCCGCCGCCACCACCTTGGCGGTGTCCACCTTCAGCGCATCCTCCAGTGGCGGCGCGAAGGGCACCGGGACGCGGGGCTGGCCGAGGCGGGCCACCGCCTTCACCTGCGCCGTGCCCAGCCGCTCGATCACCCGCGCCACCACCTCCGCCCCGAAGCCGCCGGTGGTCACGGCCTCATGCACCACCAGCAGCCGCCCGGTGCGGGCGACGGAGGCGACCACCGCCGCCTCGTCCCACGGCCATAGCGTACGCAGATCCAGCACATCCGCCGCGATGCCGCGCGCCGCCAGCATGCCGGCCGCCTCCTCCACCTGCGGCACGATGGCGGACCAGGTGACGATGGTCAGGTCATCGCCGCGCCGCGCGTGGCGGGCCTGGCCGAAGGGGATCGGCGCGATCACCTCCGGCACCTCTCCGGTCAGGGGGAACAGGTTCTTCGGGTCGAAGAACAGCACCGGGTCGTCGCTGCGCAGCGCCGTCACCAGCAGCCCGGCGGTATCCGCCGGCGTGGAGGGCACCACCACCACCAGGCCGGGGATATGGGTGAACCAGCTTTCCAGCATCTGCGAGTGCTGTGCGGCGGAATTGCGCCAGATGCCGTGCGGCATGCGGATGACGACGGCGGGCTTGGCCTGGCCGCCGAACATGTAGCGCACCTTGGCGACCTGGTTCACCAGCTCATCCATCGCGCACATGACGAAATCGAAGATCCGCATCTCGATGATCGGCCGCGTGCCGACCAGCGCGGCGCCGAGCCCCGCGCCCATGATGACGCTCTCGCTGATCGGGGTGGAGACGATGCGGCTTTCGCCGAACTCCTCCAGGAAGCCGCGATACTGGCCGAACAGGCCGCCGCGGGCCACGTCTTCTCCCAGGACCCAGATGCTCGGGTCGCGGCGCATCTCCTGCAAAGCGGCGCGGCGGGCGGCTTCCACCAGGGTGATCTCGGCCATTTCAGTCAGCCCCCTGCATGGCGCCGCAATCCTGCACGTCTTCCCAGGCCACCGCGGGGTCCGGCCAGGGCGCGGTCAGCGCGGCGGCGCGGGCGGCGGACATCTCGGCCAGCGCCTCGCCCCGGATGCCATCCAGCTCGGCGGCGGCGATTCCCTCCGCCAGCAGGCGGTCGCGCAGGCGGCCGATCGGCTCCGCCGCCCGCGCCGCCTCCACATCCGCGGCCAGGCGCCAGGCGGCGGGGTCGGTGCTGGTATGGCCGGTCAGCCGATAGGTGGTGGCGTGCAGCAATTGCGGGCCGGAGCCGGCGCGGATTTCCGCCACCAGGCGCGACGCCGCCGCATCCACCGCCGCCGCGTCATTGCCATCCACCGTCACGCCCGGCACGCCGAGGGAGGCTGCGCGGGCGGCGACGCCAGGACCGGCGGTGACGCTGGCGGTTGCCGTGAAGGCGGCCACGCCGTTGTCCTCGCAGACGAAGAGCACCGGCAGGCGGTACAGCGCGGCCCAGTTCAGCCCCTCCAGGAAGGGGCCGCGGTTGATCGCGCCATCGCCGAAGAAGCAGGCGACGATGGCGTCGGAGCCGAGCAGCTTCAGCCCCTGCGCGGCGCCCACCGCGATCGGGATGCCGCCGGCGACCACGCCATTGGCGCCCAGCATGCCGACGCTGAAATCCGCGATATGCATGGACCCGCCCTTGCCCCGGCAATGCCCGCCGGCGCGGCCGAACAACTCCTCCATCATGCCGGCAACCCCCGCGCCCTTGGCCAGCGCATGGCCATGGCCGCGGTGGTTGGAGGTGATGCGGTCATCCAGCCGCAGGTTCAGGCATAGCCCCGCGGCGACCCCTTCCTGCCCGATCGAGACATGCAGCGGCCCCGGGATCTCACCTGCCTTGTGCGCCGCCAGGGCGGTCTCCTCGAAGGCCCGGATGCGGCACATGGTGGTATACAGCGCGAGCAGCCGCGCGCGATTATCGCCGGTTCCGGTCATCCGCTTCCCCCATTCCCCCGCCCCCTGCGCACCGTGCTTCTGGTCTCGGCCGGACGGGGGGCTTGCGGAGCATGCGACAGCGCGCGAAGGAATCAAGCCGGGGGGGAACCGACATGGCCGATTTGGCGCCGCTGGTGATCGACAGCGTGACGCATCTGGATACCGCCTCGCGCGGCCGTGTGGCCTGCTGCGCCAGCCATGGCGGGGTCTATGCCGCCTGGTATGCGGCCCGGCACGGCGTCGCCGGGCTGCTGCTGCACGATGCCGGCATCGGGCGGGAGAGGGCGGGCGTCGGCGGCATCTTCTGGCTGGAATCCCGCTTCATCCCCGCCGCCGCCGTGGCGCATGACAGCGCGCGGATCGGTGATGGCGGGGATATGCTGGCGCGCGGCGTGCTCTCCAACGTCAATGCCCCCGGCTCCGCCCTCGGCCTGAAGATCGGCATGTCCGCGGCCGAGGCGCTCGATCGGCTGCTGGCCGCCCGGCTGCCGCCGGCGGAGGCACCGGGCAGCATGGATGAGGCGCGGCGCATCATCGCCACGGATGGCCCGGCGCAGATCGTGGCGCTCGACTCCAATGGGTTGGTGGGGCCGGAGGATGCCGGGCGCATCATCGTCACCGGCTCCCATGGCGGGCTGCTCGGCGGCCGCAAGGCCAGCGCGGTGAAGGCGGATGTGCTGGCCGCCATCTACAACGATGCCGGCATCGGCGCCGACCGGGCCGGCCTGTCCCGCCTGCCGGCGCTGGCCGAGCGTGGCATCGCGGCCGCCACCGTCTCCGCCTTCTCGGCCCGCATCGGCGACGCGATGAGCAGCTGGGAGGATGGCTACATCTCCGCCCTCAATGAACCCGCCGAGGCGCGCGGCGCCTGCATCGGCCTGTCCACGCGCGAATTCGTCGCCAAGATCCTGGAGAGCATTTGACCATGTCAGCCAATGCCACCCGCCGCATGACCGGCGGCGCCGCCCTCGCCGAGATGCTGAAACTGCACGAGGCCGCGCCGATGTTCGGCATGGGCGGTTTCCAGCTGCTGCCCTTCTACGAGGCCTGCCGCGTGCTCGGCGTGCAGCATTACCTGATCAACGACGAACGCTGCGGCGCCTTCGCGGCGGATGCCTATGCCCGCGTCACCAACAAGCCCGGCCTGGTGGACGGCACCTTCGGGCCGGGGGCGACGAACCTGGCCACCGGCCTGGCGGAGGCGTTCAACGCCGGCATGCCGATGGTCGCCATCATCGGCGACGCCAATCGCGAGCACGCCTGGAAGAACATGACGCAGGAGGCACGGCAATTGGACGTGCTGCGCCCCCTGGTGAAGGAGGCGATCCGCGTCGAGGTCATCTCCCGCATCCCGGAACACATCCGCCGCGCCTTTGCCGTGGCCACCTCCGGCCGCCCCGGCCCGGTGCTGATCGCCGTGCCGGAGGATATCGCCCATGGCGAACATGACTTCGACGCCAGCGATTTCTGGTTCGACCCGGGCACGCTGCGCGCCCAGGCCCGCCGGTCCCGCCCGGCGCGGGACGACCTGGCGCGCGCCGCGGCGCTGCTGGCCAAGGCGGAACGCCCGCTGATCCTGGCCGGCGGTGGCGTGCATATCAGCGAGGCTTACGAAGCACTCGCGGCGCTGGCCGAGGCGCAGGGCATCCCCGTGGCGCATACCATGTCCGGCAAGGGCGCCATCGGCTGCAACCATGCACTCTCGGCCGGCGTCTTCGGCCGATATTCGCGCATCGCCAACGACCTGATCGGGATGAGCGACTGCCTGCTGGTGGTCGGCTGCAAGCTGGGCGAGATCGCCACAAAGCGCTTCTCCCTGATGCCCAACGGCGTGCCGCTGATCCACCTGGATATCGTGGCGGAGGAAATCGGCCGAACCACCCGCCAGGATGTGGCACTGGTCGGCGATGCGCGCAGCGGGCTGGAGGATCTGCTGGCCGAGCTCGGCCCGCGCAAGGGCGGTCGCGCCGACTGGTGTGCGGAGGTGCCGAAGCGCATGGCAGCCTGGCTGGAATCAGCAAAAGACCGGCTGGAATCGGTGGAATCCCCGATCAATGTCGGGCGCCTGATGGGCGAGCTGAACAAGATCATGCCGGCGGATGCCGTGCTGGTGGCCGATGGCGGCTTCGCCGGGCATTGGGGCGGGCTGCTGTTTGATACCAAGCGGGCCGGGCGCGGCTTCGTGGCCGATCGCGGCTTCGCCTCCATCGGCTATGGCGTGCCGGGGGGCATCGGGGCGCAGATCGGGGTGGGGAAGGGGCGGCGCGTGGTGTCGCTGACCGGCGATGGCGGCTTCAACATGTCGATGGGTGATCTGGAGACGGCGCGGCGCGTCGGCGCGCCGATCGTCGCCTGCATCTTCAACAATGCGGCCTCGGGTTACGTGAAGGCGCTGCAGCACGCCGTCTTTGGCCCCGGCAGCTACCAGTCCAGCGACCTGGTGGAGATGAACTACGCCAATATCGCCAATGCCATGGGCTGCCAGGGCATCCGCGTGGAGGACCCGGAGAAGCTCGCCGGCGCCATCCGGGCGGGGCTGGAGAACACGGATACGCCCACGGTGCTCGACATCGTCGTCACGCGCGACCCGGCGAAGATGCTGCCGGCCGCCGACAACCGTACGCTGAAGGTGAACAAGGGCGACCGGCCGGTCTGATGTTTCCCGTCTGATTTTTCCGGCGCGTCATCGAAATGTCGTAACGCTTTCGCGAGGTTCGCCGAATACTCTGGCGAACCTCGGAGGGCGCCCATGTCCCGCATCCTGATCCTGTCGCCGCGCTACATCACCCTCACGCTGGTGGTGGCGGCGATGGTCGCCAGCCTGGCGGGCCTGGCGTTCTCACCCGGGTCCTGGCCCTGGCTGCTGCCGCTGCTGGCGGTCTCCGGCGGCCTGTCCGCGCTGGGCTTCCGGGACCTGTTCCACCCGACCCACGCCATTCTCCGCAGCTATCCCATTGCCGCGCATCTCCGCTTCATCATGGAGGAGATCAGGCCGGAGATGCGGCAGTATTTCTTCGAGGATGAGAAGAACGGCATGCCCTTCTCCCGCGACAAGCGGGCGGTGGTGTACCAGCGCGCCAAGAACCAGCTCGACAAGCGACCCTTCGGCACGCAGTACGATGTCTATGAGAACGGCCATGAATGGCTGCACCATTCCATGGCGCCGCGGCCGCTGGCCCAGGCGCCGGCACGGGTGACGGTGGGCGGGCCGGATTGCCTGGTGCCCTACAGCGCATCGCTGTTCAACATCTCCGCCATGAGCTTCGGCTCGCTTTCGGCCAATGCCATCCGCGCGCTGAACCAGGGCGCCAAGGCGGGCGGCTTCGCGCATGATACGGGGGAGGGCGGGCTCAGCCCCTATCACCAGGAAGCCGGCGGCGACCTGATCTGGGAAATCGGCTCCGGCTATTTCTCGGCGCGCGATGCTGAGGGGCGCTTCGACCCGGCGCTGTTCGCGCGCAATGCCGCCGCATCCCAGGTGCGAATGGTGGAGCTGAAGCTGAGCCAGGGCGCCAAGCCCGGCCATGGCGGCGTGCTGCCGGCGGCCAAGGTCAGCGCGGAAATCTCCGCCACCCGCGGCGTGCCGATGGGGCAGGATTGCGTCTCCCCCTCCGGCCACAGCGCCTTCTCCACGCCGGTGGAGCTGCTGCATTTCGTGGCGGAGATGCGGCGCCTCTCGGGGGGCAAGCCCGCCGGCTTCAAGCTCTGCATCGGCCATCGCTGGGAATTCCTGGCGATCTGCAAGGCCATGCTGGAAACCGGCATCACGCCCGACTTCATCGTGGTGGACGGCACGGAGGGCGGCACCGGCGCCGCGCCGCTGGAGTTCATGGACCATCTCGGCATGCCGATGCGGGAGGGGCTGAACTTCGTCCATAACGCGCTGATCGGCGTTGGCCTGCGGGACCGCATCCGGCTCGGCGCCAGCGGCAAGATCGCCAGCGCCTTCGACATCGCCCGTGCGCTGGCGCTCGGCGCCGATTGGTGCAACGCGGCGCGCGGCTTCATGTTCGCGCTGGGCTGCATCCAGTCCCTGTCCTGCCATACGGATCGCTGCCCGACCGGCGTGGCGACGCAGGACCCGACGCGATCCCGTGCCCTGGTGGTGCCGGACAAGGCGCAGCGCGTCGCGCAGTTCCACGGCGCCACGCTGCACGCATTGGCGGAGCTGGTGGCGGCGGCGGGGCTGGACCACCCGGCCGAACTCCGCCCGCACCATTTCTTCCGCCGCGTCTCCGCCCAGCAGGTGCAGAGTTTTTCGGAATTGTTCCCCGAAGTTGCGCCGGGCGAATTGCTGCGGGGTACGCAGGATGCTCGGTTCCGGGACGCCTGGATGATGGCGGACCCGAACTCCTTTGCGCCCCGTGCAAAACCCGCCGTGGTTCTGGAGCCGGAAGCGGTTTGAGCCCTATCCTGCCGGAAAACCGGCAGGGGACGCGGCATGGGTACGGCGACGGCGATGAATCTCGGGCGGCTGCTGACGCAGACCGCGCGCCGCATCCCGGGTGCGCCGGCCCTTGTCTGGGGCGACCGGGCTTGGTCCTTCGCCGAGCTGGATGCGCGGGTGGACCTTCTGGCGCAGGCGCTGAGGGGCCTCGGCGTCGCCAAGGGCGACCGCGTGCTGGTGCATTCGCGGAACACCAACGCGATGTTCGAGAGCATCTTCGCCTGCTTCAAGATCGGTGCCGTCTGGGTACCGACCAACTACCGGCTGACGCCCGCGGAGGTCGCCTGGCTCGGCGCCTCCTCCCGCGCCGCGGTGATGCTGCGGGATGCGGGCTTCGCCGGCCATGCCGCGGCGGTGCGCGACGCCAGCCCGCATCTGCGCAATGTCATCGCGGTCGGCGATGCGGGGCCGGGGGAACAGGATTACGAGGCGCTGCTGGCCGCGGCGGAGCCGCCGCCACCGGACCATGAGGCGGAGGTGGCGGCGGGCGATCCCTGCTGGTTCTTCTATACCTCCGGCACCACCGGCCGGCCCAAGGCGGCGGTGCTGACGCATGGGCAGATGGCCTTCGTCATCACCAACCACCTGGCCGACCTGGTGCCCGGCACGACGGAGCGCGATGCCTCGCTGGTGGTGGCGCCGCTGTCGCATGGCGCGGGCATCCACCAGCTCGGCCAGGTGGCGCGCGGCGCGGTGACGGTGCTGCTGCATGGGGAGAAGCTGGACCCGGAGCAGGCCTGGGCGCTGGTGGCGCGCCACCGCGTGACCAATATGTTCACCGTGCCCACCATCCTGACCGCACTGGTGCGCCACCCCTCGGTGGACCGGCACGACCATGCCAGCCTTCGCCATGTGATCTATGCCGGCGCGCCGATGTACCAGGCCGACCAGGCGGAGGCGCTGGCGAAGCTGGGCCCCTGTCTGGTGCAGTATTTCGGCCTGGGCGAGGTCACCGGCAATATCACCGTGCTGCGGCCGGACCAGCACACGCCGGAGAATGCCGGCAGCTGCGGCATGGCGCGCACCGGCATGGACATCGCCATACTGGACGAACGCGGCGCCCGCCTGCCGCCCGGCGAGATCGGCGAGATCTGCGTCCGCGGCCCCGCCGTGTTCGCCGGCTATTTCGAGAATGAGGAGGCGAACCGGAAGGCCTTCGTCGGCGGCTGGTTCCACACCGGCGACCTCGGCCTGCTGGATGCGCGCGGCTTCCTGTTCATCACCGGACGGGCCTCCGACATGTACATCTCCGGCGGCTCCAACGTGTATCCGCGGGAGGCGGAGGAGGCGATCCTGACCCATCCCGCGGTGGCGGAGGTGGCGGTGGTCGGCCTGCCGCATCCGAAATGGGGCGAGGCCGGGGTGGCCTGCGTGGTCTGCCGCGACGGTTCGATGGTGGAGGAGGCGGCGCTGCTGGCCCACCTCGCCCCGATGCTGGCCCGCTTCAAGCAGCCGCTGCGGGTGGTGGTGTGGGATGCGCTGCCGAAATCCGGCTATGGCAAGGTGCCGAAGGCGCTGATCCGGGCCAAGTTGGAGGAGCTGGGGATCGGCTTCTGACGCATCCCTCGCATGCGCCCCTTACGGCCGCGTTATGGCTGTCCCCCGGATTTTGCATCCGTTTTGTTCATGCTGCAGTGCAATATATGGGGCGCAACAGCGGGGCGGCGAAGGCCGCCGGGGAATCATGGAAGACACATTCGATCTGCTGGACGGGCTGTGGCTGGTCCTGCCGGCGCTCTGGCTCGCCGGGCTGGCCGCCTTCCTGCGCGACTGGCGCCGGCCGAGCGCAGCGGGACCGGAGCAGGCGCGCTGCGGCCTGCCGCGACAGCCTCTCACGCCGCCGCCGGCGATCGCCTGGCTGCGCGGTGCGGCGCACCCGGACTGGATCAAGCCGATCTGGCTTCAGCGTCGCCGCCCGGCGATGTAGCTGACCCCCGTGGCGCCCGCGATTTCCGCATGCGGCGTGTCGCGGGGCACCTCGAAGACCTCGCCCGGGCCGTAGCTGCGCCGGGTGCCGCCACTTTCCAGGATCAGCGAGCCGGACAGGATCAGCAGCCGCGCGTCGAAGTTGTGGCTGTGCTCCGGCGTCGTGTCCCCGGCTGGCAGGTCCTGGCCGACGCTTTCCGTGAAGCCGGCCCGCGGCAACGCCGCCTCGAACGCCGTGCGGTCCATCCCCGTCTCCCCGCTTGCCATTAACTGGTCTAGCCTTGCGGCGATCATCGCCCGGAGACCTTCATGTCCGCCACCCTCTTCGCCAATGCCCGCATCCTCGATGGCCGAGTCGATGGCGGGATCGAGGGCCATGTCCTGGTCGAGGACGGCCGGGTGAAGGAGGTTTCCGACAAGCCGATCTCCGCCACCGGCGCTCGCCAGGTGGATGTTGCCGGCCGCACCCTGATGCCGGGGCTGATCGACGCGCATGTGCATGTGATCTCCACGACGGTGAATTTCGGGCTGAACGCGCTGCTGCCGGATGCAGTCATCGCCTTCCGCGCCTCGCGCATCATGAACGCCATGCTGATGCGCGGCTTCACCACCATCCGCGACCTCGGCGGCGCGACGCAGGGGCTGCGCGTGGCCTGGGAGGAAGGCGGCTTCGACGGGCCGCGCATGGTGCTCTGCGGCAAGGCAATCTCCTCCACCGGCGGGCATTCCGATGGTCGTGGGCGCTATGATGGCCGGGACATGAGCTATCTTGAGGGCCGCCTCGGCTGCCTCGGCCGGATCGCGGATGGCGTGGATGCGGTGCGGCGCGCCTGCCGGGAGGAAATCAAGGCCGGCGCCGACTACATCAAGATCATGGCGAATGGCGGTGTCGCCAGCCCCACCGATCCGATCGCTTTCCTCGGCTATTCCATGGACGAGATGCGCGCGGCGGTGGAGGAGGCGCAGATGGCGCAGACCTATGTCGCCGCCCACCTCTACACCGACGAGGCGATCAGCCGCGCGGTGGATGCCGGCGTGCGCAGCCTGGAGCATTGCAACCTCATCGAGGAAGCCACCGCCCGCAAGGCGGCGAAGGCCGGCGCCATCGCCTGCCCGACGCTGGTGACCTATGAGGCGCTGAAGAATGAGGGCGCGAGCTACGGCCTCGGCCCGGAAAGCGTGGCGAAGATCGACACGGTCCGCCTGGCCGGCCTGGCGAGCCTGGAGAAGATGCAGCGCGCCGGCCTGACCATGGCCTATGGCAGCGATCTGCTGGCCGAGATGCATCGCCACCAGTCGGATGAATTCGTCATCCGTGGCCGCGTGCTGCCGGCGATGGAGGTGATCCGCTCCACGACGGTCCATGCGGCGAAACTGCTGCGGATGGAAGGCCAGATCGGCACCATCGAACCGGGCGCTTATGGCGACCTGGTGGTGGTGGAGGGCGATCCGCTGAAGGATCTGTCGCTGCTGACCGGGCAGGGGAAGCACCTGTCGGCGATCATGCAGGGCGGGCGCTTCATCAAGGACCAGCTGGCGGCGTGATCCACCCCGAGGACCGCATCCCGCACGCCCCGCTGCCTTTCCGGCCGCAGCTCACCTGGCCGGGGGGCGCGCGGCTGGCGGTCTGGGTCTGTCCGAATATTGAGCATTACGAATTCCTGCCCGCCCAGCAGGGCAGCCCGCGCGACCCCTGGCCGCGCACGCCGCATCCGGATGTGCTGTCCTATTCGCTGAAGGACTACGGCAACCGCGCGGGCGTCTGGCGGATGATGGAATGCCTCGACACCCACGGCATCCGCGGCAGCGTCTCCTTCTCCATGAGCGTGGGCGACATGTTCCCCGAGATCCTGGACGGGATGATGAAGCGCGACTGGGACGTGTTCAGCCACGGCCTTTACAACACCCGCTACCACTGGAACCTGCCCGAGGACGCCGAGCGGGCCGAGATCGAGGCCAGCGTCGCCGCCTGGAGGCGCCTGACGGGGCGACAGCTGCGCGGCTGGTTCTCGCCGGCCGCGTCGAACACGCTGCGCACGCCCGACCTGGTGGCGGAGGCCGGCATCTCCTACCTGTGTGACTTCTACCATGACGACCAGCCGACGCCGATCCGGGTGCGCAGCGGCCGCCTGGTCTCCATCCCCTATACGATGGACCTCAACGACGCGGTGATGATCGGCGCCGGCGCGGCGGAGGGCGCGGATTTCCTGCGCGCCGGGCTCGACATGTTCGAGACGCTGTATGCCGAAGGTGCGACGCAGCCGCGGGTCATGTGCATCGCGCTGCACCCCTACATCATGGGCCGGCCGCACCGCATCCGCTTCCTCGACGAGCTGCTCGGGCATATCCGGCGGCATGAGGGGGTGTGGTTCGCGACCGGCGCCGAGATGGCCGACTGGTATCTTGCCAACCACTACGACGCGGCGATGGGCGCATGATCCGCCGCGGCATGGACCACGCCATCCACGGCTTTTCCGCGCAGCCGACGCGGCCCGATTTCCGCTGGCCCGGCGGGCGTCGCGTCGCGGTCTATCTGCTGCTGCATCTGGAGCACACGGAGCTCCAGCCGCCGGAGGGCACGCACCGCGACCCGCGCTTTCGCGGTGCCTTCTTCAGCGGCAATCCGGACTGGACCACCTATACCCAGCGCGACTACGGCAACCGCATCGGCGCCTGGCGTATCCTGGAACTGCTGGACCGCCTGCACCTGCCGGCCAGCGTCGCCGTCAACCTGATGGCCGCGCAGCGCCACCCGGAGCTGGTCGCGGCCTACCGGGACCGGGGGTATGAGCCCGTTGCGCATGGCCTGGCGGCCAGCCGCATGACAACCGGCCGGATGACGGAGGCGGAGGAGGCCGCGCAGATCGCGCGGGTGCGGGATGAACTGGCGAAACTCTGGCCGGGTGCCACCGGCTGGCTCGGCCAGGACCACGGTGCCACGCCGCATACTACGCGGCTGCTGGCGGAGGCCGGCTTCGACTACGGCCTGGACTGGGCCAATGACGAGGAGCCCTATCTGCACGCCTCCGGCCTGCTCGCCCTGCCGCCGCCCGGCGAGTGGGATGATGTGCAGACCCTCTGGCTGCGCCGCGTCCCAGCCCCGTCCTGGCCGGCCCTGGTGGCGGAGGCCTTGGACCGCCTGCTGGCGGAACCCCGCGGCGGGCGCGTGCTGGCCCTGGGCATCCACCCATGGCTGCTCGGCGCGCCGCATCGCATCCGCTACCTGGGCGAGGCACTGGCTGACCTCGCCCGCCGCACCGACCTGCACATCGCCACCGTCGGGGCGCTGGCGATCCAGGCGCGTGCCGCGATTGCTTCAGCCGGCGGCGCAGAAGCGCAGCAGCAGCGGTAGTACCACCACCGCCGCAAGCCCGCCGAAGAACACCAGCTTGCGCGTCGGCGTACGGAGGATGACCTGGCCCTGCCGGGCCTCCTCCGCCGTCGCCGGGCGGGGCTTCTGTGGCTCAGCCACGATGGAAGCGATGGTGCCGCGGTCGCGCCATCATCCCCATGGCGGCGATGCCGGCAGCGGCCAGCACGCCCAGCGTCGTGCCCGGGTTCCGCAGCGCCTTGTTGTACAGGCTGTGGCTGAACAGGTGGCCCTGGTCCCCGTAGCGGTCCCCGTCCTCGCCGGCGCTGTGCAGGTTGTCCGGCGTCTCCCGCGGCGGACGGCCGGCCTGCTTCGCGGTCTTGTAGTAGGCGTAGGTGAAGACGCGGTCCGTCAGGCTCGGCACTACCCGCGCGGCGGCCACCATGCCGCGGCCCCAGCCGCCGACGATGCGGTTGCGGGTCGGGTGTTCGGCCGCATGCAGGACGGCATTCGCCACCACCTCCGGCGCATAGACCGGCGGTGGCACCTGGCTCGCCTCGTCCATGTAGTTCTTCGCATGCTCGCCGAAGGGCGTGTCGATGCCGGAGGGCTGGATCAGCGTGATCGAAACCGGCGCCCCCTCATGCAGCATCTCCATCCGCAGGCTGTCGGTGAACCCCTTCACCGCATGCTTCGTCGCCGTATAGGCGCCGAGCAGCGGGGAGGGCATGTCGGAGGAGATCGAGCCCATGTTGATCAGCGCGCCGCCGTTCCGCTTCAGCTCCTTCAGCGCCACCAGCGAGCCATGCACGACGCCCCAGTAGTTGGTCTGGAAGATCCGTTCATGATCCTCGGGCGTCATCTCCTCGAGCGTCGCATAGACGCCGATGCCGGCATTGTTCACCCAGGTGTCGAAGCCGCCGAATTCGGCCCGCGCGACCTCCGCGATGCGGTCCACATCCTCCCGCACCCCGACATCGGCGACCACGGTGGCGCAGCGGCCGCCACTTCCACGGATGCCGGCGCAGATCTCGGCCAGGGCTTCCTCGTTCCGCGCGGCCAGCACGACGGCGGCGCCACGCGCGGCGGCCTTGCAGGCGGTGGTGAGGCCGATGCCGGAGGTGGCGCCGGTGATGACGATGACCTGGTCGGCCAGCGGCTTGAGGCGGTGCGTCATGACAGTGCTCCCGTGAAATACGGGAGACTCAACCGGTCAATGGCATGGGTGTTGCCCCCGGTGAACGCCTCGTGACCCTGGAACCGGCAGGGTCACGCCCAGGGGGCAGGCCGGGCCGGCCCTAAATGAACTGCCCGCGCAGGAAGCCCAGAGCGGGCAGGGGGCTCCAGGCCTTGGGCAGATCGGCGCGGCGGATCGGTGCGACGGAATAATGCGGTACCGGCTGTTTCGAGCGCCGCAGGAAATCCTCATAAGCCGAGACCTGCTGCGCCCTCCAGGCCCGGTCTTCCAGCGCTGCCATGCGGTTGCGGTAGACATTGGCGACGCGCGAAAGGCGCCCTGCCGTGGCGATCACGGCCCAGAGCGTGTCGTCGTCCCGGCCCCCCGAGGAGGCGACGCCGAGAGGAGTAAGATGCTGCACGGCCCTCAGGGTCGCAAACCCGCCGCTGCCGGGTCAAGCATCGGGTGCGTCATCGTCCCGCCCTTTGCGCCGCCGGCGCTTCGTGGGATCAGACATTCCGGTAAGGAGATGCATTCGGATGATCGACCTCTACACCTGGAACACGCCGAACGGCCGCAAGATCTCGGTTGCCCTGGAGGAAATGGGGCTGCCCTACACCGTTCACACGGTGAACATCTCGAAGAACGAGCAGTTCGAGCCAGCCTTCCTCAAGATTTCGCCGAACAACCGGATTCCGGCGATCACCGATCCGGATGGTCCCGACGGGCAGCCGATCAGCGTCTTCGAATCCGGCGCCATCCTGCTGTACCTGGCGGAGAAGACCGGAAAGTTCATGCCGAAGGACCCGCGCGGCAAGGTCGCGGTGCTGGAATGGCTGATGTGGCAGATGGGCGGCTTCGGCCCGATGCCCGGCCAGGTGCACCACTTCCTGATGCAGCCCGAGGGCCCGGCGCGGGACTATGGCTTCAAGCGCTACCACACCGAGACGAAGCGCCTGTATGGCGTGCTGGACCGCCGCCTGGCCGGCCGGGACTTCGTGGCGACGGAAGGCGAGCCCAGCATCGCCGACTTCGCCATTCTCGGCTGGGCCTGGCGGCATGAGCGGCATGAGGTGCCGTTCGACGACCTGCCGAACGTGGCGGCCTGGTACGCCCGCATGATGGCCCGCCCGGCGACGCAGCGCGGCTTCGAAGTGGCCCTTTCCTGACTGCTGCACCCCTCTCCGCCGGCGGCGGGGAGGGGCCTCCGCAGGATCTTATCGCCGCAGGCGCGCCCCTATCGCCGCAGGCGTGACAAGGTATCGGCCTCCGCCGCGGCGGTGATGGCGGCCACATCGGCCGGCAGCAGCAGCCGCTCCGCCGCCAGCCGCTCCGCCGCCGCCTTCACCGCGGCCACATAGGCCGGAGGGGTCGCGTAGCGTTCGGCCAGCGAAGGCCGCGGGTCGCCTGCCGCCTCCCGCTCCGCCCGCGTCGCGGCGAAGGGCACCACGGCGCCGGTGTTGTAGCAGAGCGCCCCTTCCGCGAAGCCGGCCGCGCGCGGGTTCCAGCCGGTGTAGGTCGCCTTCGGCACCTCGATCACCGGGCTGCGCAGCCCGCCTACCGCATTGCCATCCGCATCCACCCGCGGCACCAGCACGGCATATTCGCCGCGCACCACCGGGGGCATCACATCATTGTCCACCAGCTGCGCCGGCCCCACCGTGCCGCGGTAGCCAAGTGCCGGAATGGCCGGGTAGGCGCCCTCCACCGGCACCAGCGTGCCATGCGCACGCATCGGGAAGCGGCTGGCCGGCGGTTCCACGCCCTCGCGCATCCATTGCTCCATCGCCACCAGCAGCGCCCGCATCGGCGCGCCGGCCTGCAGCGGGTTCACCGGCAGGGCGCAGCGGTTGATGCGGTTGGCCACCGCGGTGGCGACGGCGAAATGCGGATGACCGGTCAGGGTATAGGCGCGCACCTCCGGCGGCAGGTCCAGATGCTGGCCCCGCGTATCCGTCACCAGCAGGGAAGCCCGCGCGCCCCAGAACTCATATTCGCTGTCGGTCTGCATGATGCGGGGGCAGGTGGCGCTGATGCGGCAGCGCAGCATCAGCCCGTCCCGCCGCCCGGTCAGGTGGTCCTCCGTCACCGCATAGGTGAAGGGGAACTGGTCGGCCGGGTAGTGGCGATCGGCATGCGGGGTCGGGTTGCGGCCGGGCTGGGCGAAGCGCGCATTGGTGTAGGTGCGGCGCGTGCCGGGGATATGCGGCAGCATCGCCTCATAGACTTGGCGGCCGCGCTCATCCTCGTTGAAGCCGAGATACAGGTAGTCCCGCACCATCCGCCCGGATTGGGAGATGCCGTGCAGCACCGCCCGGTCCACCGCGACGCGCCCGGCCACCGCCAGCGGATTCGCGGCGCTACGGTCGCGCCGCAGGAAGCTGGCCACATCCCGCATCGCGGCGAAGGCGATGCCCTGCACGGAGGGGTCCTTCGCCGTGTAGATGAATTCGTACAGCGCCCCGGCATCCAGGCCGGGCGGCCGCGTGATCTCGATGCGCTGCGGGTCGAGGAAGCGGAAGGCCAGCCCGGGCGGGGTCTGCCGCGCATCCCCGGCCTGCACCCGCGCCGTGAGGGTCGCGCCCGCCTCGCTGGCGGCCGGATAGGTCAGCCGGACGGTGACCGGGCTGGTCGTGTTGTCGAACAGGAACTCCTCCCGCGACGGCCCGGTGACGCCCTGCAGCACCGGCGCCTCCAGCCGCAGCCCGGCGCCGCGGCCTTCGCCCGGCGGGATATCGGCCTGCCAGCCGACCCAGACCATGGTGTAGCCCTGCTGCATCAGGAAGCCGTTGCCGGGGGCGCGGTTCAGCAGCAGCGCATTGGCCACGCCGTCGTTGTAGAGCTGGCCCATCAGCTCCCGCCCGCGATTCGGCACCTCCACGATCATGGTGCCGTTGCCGCGCAGCGGTTCCGCGGGCCGCAGGATCACCACCTCCGTCACCGCCTCGACCCGGCCCTGGGCGTTACGGGGTGCGCGGTCCAGATCCACGATCACCGCGTTGCGCGGGTCCGCGGGGTCCAGCGCCAGGGTCGCGCGCGCGGCAATCCGCTCATAGGCGCCGGCGGTGCCGAAGGATTGCCCGTTGAAGGCGGGCTCCGGCGTGCCGGTGATCTCGAAGCGGGTGACTTCGGCGGCGGCGGGTGCCGCCGAGCCGAACAGGCCGATCAGGGCCAAGGCGCTGAATCGCATGTGTCGTTTCCCCCGCGGCCCAGGCCGCTTTCATTCTTGCGGCGAATCTTCGGCCCGCACGGCTCGCCGCGCAAGACCCTGTCGGGAGGCGCTTGCCCCCCCGGCCCCGCCCGGCTAAAGAGCGCGCTGCATACGTCGTGCAACTTCACACCCTGAGGAGGGGTGGCCGAGTGGCTGAAGGCGACGGTTTGCTAAACCGTTATAGGGGTAAAACCCTATCGAGGGTTCGAATCCCTTCCCCTCCTCCAGTTTCAATGGCTTACGAGCATTTTCCATAGCCCGTCGCACGACGGTTCTTTGGGCATTGTGCCGACCCAGGCTCGGGACGGACCGTCGGTGCCGTACAGGCGGGTGCTGTCGCATCAGGGCCGCGACTCAATCAGCGTGGCAGCCCTGGTCCCCCAGGAACACGCGGCAGCGCGGCGCCATGCGCAGCAGGTCGGGTGCCACGGTGATGTCGGCGATGCGGCCGGGGCTGAGCAGGAAGGCGCGAGGCCGTCCCCGCCCATCGGCTATGGCGTGGATCTTTGTCGCGCGGCCGCGGCGCGGGCGGCCGATGGCCTGGGCCGCAGAGGCGCGTTGTGCCTTCACGGCGGAGCTGTCGATCATCGCCACGTCGGCAGGACGCATCCGCCAGCGCATAGAAGATGCGCATCCGAAGCCCGCGCCCGCTCCGAGGGTTCCATTGGTTGTCGATCGCCGGGCCGTCCTTCCAGCGGCAACCCGAGCGAAGCACCTGCACGGTGCCGCTGATGACGCGGCAATGGTCCACGCGCTCCAGAAGTGGCCGGAACACGTCTCCTTCCCGAACAACATCGCAATGCTGCCGGTGCCGCTGAAACGCCGTGCGCTCAACATCCCCGAAAAAGGTCCGGCATTTGATGCGGGAGTATGGGCTGGACGCAGTCTTGCGCCGCCCATCCGGCCCCGCCTAGGCTTTGCCGCGACCCGATCAGGCCGTTATGCCAGAGCACGGTCAAGTCTTCTGACGGGTGGTTGCTGGGGCAGGACATTTTCGGGCGGCCGATCAAGCGCGCCCGTCATCTGGATGTCCGGGAAAGGTAGAGCACGACTGCATGGTGACCCCACCCGCCGCTTTTCCTTCGGTCATGGCCCCAGCGATGCCACGACGCGCACCACGCTCCGGCCCGCGCGGCGGCAGCTTCTCAGCAGAAATGCGCGAGGCTGTCGTCACCGCACTTGCGGGGATGGAACTGCGGCGGGATCTGCTGATCGAACACCTGCACGCGCTGCAGGACCGCTACGGCTGCCTGCGGGAAGGCCACCTGCTGGCCCTGGCGGCGATGCTGCGCCTGGCGCCGGTCGAGGTCTTCGAGGTCGCCACCTTCTACGCGCATTTCGACGTGGTGGACGACGCCGCGCCGGGGCCGGAGCTGATGACGGTGCGGATCTGCGAAAGCCTGCCCTGTGCCATGGCCGGCGCGGCGCGGCTGATGCAGGCACTGCGCGATGCGCCCATCGCGGGTGCAAGGCTCGTCACCGCCCCCTGCATGGGCGCCTGCCACCATGCGCCAGCCTGCGCCGTCGGCCATGATCTGGTCGAGGCGGCGACGCCGGATCGTGTCGCCCGCGCCGTGGCCGGCCATGTGCCGGAGATGCCGGCGCCGCCAGCGCTTGCGGATTACCGCGCCCGCGGCGGCTACCGCGTGCTTGCCGCGGCACTGGCCGGCGACCTGCCGCGCGAAGTCATGCTGACGCGGATCCAGGAGGCCGGCCTGCGCGGCCTCGGTGGCGCAGGATTCCCTGCGGCCCGGAAGTGGGCGCTGGTGCGCGCCCATCCCGGTCCGCGCCATGTCGTGGTGAATGCCGACGAAGGCGAGCCCGGCACCTTCAAGGACCGCTATTGCCTGGAGACCGAGCCGCACCGCGTGCTGGAAGGCATGCTGCTCGCCGCGCATGCCGTGCAGGCAGATGCCTGCTGGATCTACCTGCGTGACGAATACCCGCATCTGCGCCGCGCCCTGGAACGCGAGATTGCCGCACTGGCCTATGCCGGCCTGGCCGGGGTGCCGATCCATCTGCGCCGCGGCGCCGGCGCCTACATCTGTGGCGAGGAGACGGCGCTGCTGGAAAGCCTGGAGGGACGCCGCGGCTATCCCCGGCACAAGCCGCCCTTTCCCGGCGAAGCGGGACTGTTCGGGCAGCCGACGCTGATCCACAACGTGGAGACCCTGTGGTTCCTGCCGCAGATCCTGGGCAGGCCGGAAGGTCCTGCCGAATATGCGGCGCAGGGGCGGCGCGGGCGCACCGGCCTGCGCTTCTTCTCGGTGTCCGGCCGCGTGCGCGATCCCGGAGAAAAGCTGGCGCCCGCCGGGGTCACCGTGCGCGAGTTAATCGAGGAATTCTCCGGCGGCATGGCACCGGGACATCGCTTTGCGGCCTATCTGCCCGGCGGAGCCTCCGGCGGCATCCTGCCGGAGCATCTCGGCGACCTGCCGCTGGATTTCGGCACGCTGGATGCGCAGGGCTGCTTCGTGGGCTCCGGCGCCGTGGTGGTGCTGTCGGACCAGGACGACCTGCCAGAGGCGGTGCGCAACCTGCTGCGCTTCTTCCGGGATGAAAGCTGCGGCCAATGCACCCCGTGCCGGGTCGGCACCGCCAAGGCCACGCATCTGCTGCAGGCGCCGGTATGGGACCGCGCGCTGCTGAAGGACCTGGCGCAGGGCATGGCCGATGGCTCGATCTGCGGGCTTGGCCAGGCGGCGATGAACCCGGTGCTGACCCTGCTGCGCCACTTTCCCGAAGACATGGTGCCATGACGATCCGCTTCTCGCTCGATGGCCGGGACGTGGAGGCCGCGCCCGGCGAGACGATCTGGCAGGTCGCGACGCGCCTCGGCGTGGAGGTGCCGCATCTCTGCCACCTCGATCGCCCGGGCTACCGTCCCGACGGCAACTGCCGTGCCTGCCTGGTCGAGGTGACCGGGGAGCGCGTGCTGGCCGCGTCCTGCATCCGCAAGCCGAGCGAGGCCATGGTGGTGCGGACCGCGACACCTCGCGTGCAGCATGCGCGCCGGATGGTGTTCGAGCTGCTGCTGGCGGACCAGCCCGGCGTGGACGCGCGCGATCCCTCCGGCGTCTTCGCGCGCTGGGCGCGGCATGTCGGCGTCACGGAAAGCCGCTTCGCTGCGGAGCAGCATGTGCCGCGCGTGGATGCGAGCCACCCGGCCATGCTCGTCCAGCTCGACGCCTGCATCCAGTGCGGGCTTTGCGAGCGTGCCTGCCGCGAGGTGCAGCATAACGATGTCATCGGTCTCGCCCATCGCGGGATCGGCGTGCAGGTGGTGTTCGATACGGCGACGCCGATGGGCCAGAGCACCTGCGTCGCTTGCGGGGAATGCGTGCAGGCCTGCCCGACCGGCGCGCTGCTGCCGAAATCCGTGGTGGACCAGGCCGGCCAACGCAGCCAGGCGGCGGAGCGCGTGGTGCCAAGCGTCTGCCCCTATTGCGGCGTCGGCTGCCAGGTGGATTTCAGGGTGCGTGACGATGCCATCGTCGAGGTGACGGGGCGCGACGGGCCCTCAAATCTCGGCCGGCTCTGCGTGAAGGGGCGCTTCGGCTTCGACTACGTGCGCCACCCCGAGCGGCTGACGGTCCCACTGGTACGGCGGGAGGGGGCGGCGAAGGAGCCCGGCGACTGCGTCGATCTCGGCCAGGCCCGCGGAAAGTTTCGCGAGGCAAGCTGGGAGGAGGCGATGGCACGTGCGGCGGAGGGGCTTCGCCGCGTCCGCGACACGCGTGGGCCGGATGCATTGGCCGGCTTCGGCTCGGCCAAGGGCTCCAACGAGGAGGCCTACCTGTTCCAGAAGCTGGTCCGCACGGGCTTCGGCACCAACAACGTGGACCATTGCACGCGGCTCTGCCACGCGGCCTCGGTCGCCGCGCTGCTGGAGGGCATCGGCAGCGGCGCCGTCACCGCCCCCTTCACCGCGGCGATGGAGGCGGAGGTGATCGTGGTGATCGGCGCGCGCCCGACCGAGAATCATCCCGTCGCCGCCACCTTCCTGAAGGAGGCCGCCGCGCGCGGCGCGAAGCTGGTGGTCATGGACCCGCGCGGCACCGGGCTTGATCGGCACGCGACGGAGGTGGTGCGCTTCGCGCCGGGCCGCGACGTGCCGCTGCTGAATGCCATGCTGCACGTCATCATCATGGAGGGGTTGCACGACCGGCAATATGTGGCGGCGCATCTGGAGGATTTCGAGCAGCTCCGCAGCCATGTCGCGGCGCTGACGCCGGAGGCCATGGCGCCGATCTGCGACGTGCCCGCCGAGCAGATCCGCCGCGTCGCGCGCCTGTTCGCCCGTGCCGACCGCGCCATGATCCTCTGGGGCATGGGGATCAGCCAGTCCACCCACGGCACGGACAATACCCGCTGCCTGATCGCGCTCGCGCTGCTCTGCGGCCATGTCGGGCGGCCCGGCACCGGGCTGCACCCGCTGCGCGGGCAGAACAACGTCCAGGGCGCGTCCGATGCCGGGCTGATCCCGATGGCCTTCCCGGACTACCACCCCACCGGCGAGGACGCGGCCCGCGCGCGGCTGGAAGCGCTGTGGGGTGCGCGGCTCGATCCGCGGCCGGGCCTCACCGTGGTCGAGATCATGGGCGCCATGGAGCGAGGCGAGATCGCCGGGATGTACGTGATGGGCGAGAACCCGGCGATGTCGGACCCCGACCTCGTGCACGCCCGCGCGGCGCTGGCGAAGCTCGACCACCTGGTTGTGCAGGACCTGTTCCTGACGGAAACGGCGGCTTTGGCCGATGTGGTGCTGCCGGCCTCCGCCTGGCCGGAAAAGGACGGCACCGCGACCAACACCAACCGCCAGGTGCAGATGGGCCGTGCCGCGCTGCCGCTGCCCGGCCAGGCGCGCCAGGACCTCGACATCATCGTGGACCTGGCCCGGCGACTTGGACTGGACTGGAGCTACACGCATCCGCGCGAGGTCTTCGCCGAGATGGCGCTGGCCATGCCGAGCCTCGATCACATCACCTGGGACCGCCTGCTGCGGGAGGACAGCGTCACCTATCCCTGCCTTGGTCCGGACCAGCCGGGGCAGGCCATCGTCTTCGGCGACGCCTTCCCGACCGTCACGGGCCGCGCGCGGCTGGTGCCGGCCAACCTGCTCGATCCGGCGGAGATGCCGGATGCGGACTTCCCCTTCGTGCTGACGACCGGGCGCGAGCTGGAGCATTGGCACACCGGCGCCATGACCCGGCGCGCGGGCGTGCTGGATGCGCTGCAGCCCGGGCCCACCGCCTCGCTGGCGCCGGAGGTGCTGCGGCGGCTTGGCGTGGCCCCGGGCGGGCGCCTGCGCCTGTCCACGCGCCGTGGCGCAGTGGAGCTTTCCGCGCGCGCCGACCCGGACCTGCCGGAAGGCCTCGTCTTCATGCCCTTTGCCTATCGCGAGGCAGCAGCCAACCTGCTGACGAACCCGCAGCTTGATCCCTTCGGGAAGATTCCGGAGTTCAAGTACTGCGCCGTGCGCGTCGAAGCCGTCTGACGCGCCGCTCCAGCTCCGGTCCGCCCCGGCATCACGTCCCGCTGACTGCCGGAAAATCTTCTTGTCGACGCCGGTAACCTCCGCCACCGTGATCCCAAGGTGTCTTGCCTACTGCGCGTCGTGCTTCCGGGTGCATCGCAGAGGGTTGGATGATGGCAAAGGCGGAACAGCCGGCCGGCCCCGCGGCCGGCGCCAGTGACCGGCCCGCCTGGTGCGGGAAGCGCTTCCCTGCGCTGCAACATGGGTCCGCGCGACTGTGCGGCAACGGGGTGGCGCCGCCATGGCCGTTGCACTGATCCTTGTCCTGGTCGCAGTCGGATCGGTGGCGTTCCACCTGCTCAGCCCCTGGTGGTGGACGCCGATCGCCTCCAACTGGAGCTACATCGACGCCACCATCACCGTCACCTTCTGGATCACCGGCGTCGTCTTCGTCGCCGTTGTCGGCTTCATGGCCTACTGCGTGTTCCGCTTCCGCAGTACGCCAGGCAGGCGCGCCGTCCATGAGCCTGAGAACAAGCGGCTGGAGGTCTGGCTGACGGTCGCGACGGCGCTTGGCGTCGCGGCGATGCTGGCACCCGGCCTCTTTGTCTGGCACCTGTTCGTCACGCCCCCGGCAGACGCGACCGAGATCGAGATCATCGGCCAGCAATGGCAATGGAGCTACCGTCTTCCCGGCGAGGACGGGCGGCTCGGCGCGGTGGATACGCGCCTGGTCTCGCCGGACAACCTGCTTGGGCTGGTGCCAGGCGATCCGGCCGGGCGGGACGACGTCATCATCCAGGCCGATGACTTCCACCTGCCGATCGGGCGCCCGGTGAAGGTTCTCCTGCGCTCGGTGGATGTGCTGCACAATTTCTACGTGCCGGAGTTCCGGGCCAAGATGGACATGATCCCGGGCTCCGTGACCTATTTCTGGTTCACACCAACCCGCACCGGCACCTTCGACGTGCTCTGCGCCGAGCTTTGCGGCTCCGGTCACGCCGTCATGCGCGGGCGCGTCGTCGTGCAGACGGCGGAGGAGTACCAGGCCTGGCTCGGCGGCCAACGCCGCTTCGCGCAGGCTGCGGGAGACACCAGGTGAAACGGTGGAGTTCCACATCTGCGCGGCATGGCGCCGCAGGTGACATTCGGCTGGCTTGTTGAGCCCGCGGCGCGCGCGTCGCCGGCCAGCAGGGAGGTAGGCGAACCGATGAGCGAACTGGCGCATGGCACCGGCGGCCTGATCCCGGCGGCAGAAGTGCCGGAGATGGAACTGCCCCACCCACATGGCTGGTGGAGCACCTATGTCTTCAGCCAGGACGCCAAGGTCATCGGCATCCAGTACTCGCTGACCGCCATCGCGATCGGGATGGTGGCGCTGGTGCTGTCCTGGCTGATCCGGCTGCAGCTCGGCTTCCCCAACACCTTCACCTTCATCGAGCCGCAGGCCTACTACCAGTTCATCACCATGCACGGCATGATCATGGTGGTGTACCTGCTGACCGCGTTGTTTCTCGGCGGTTTCGGCAACTACCTCATCCCGTTGATGCTCGGCGCGCGGGACATGGTGTTCCCCTTCGTCAACATGCTGAGCTTCTGGGTCTACCTGCTGGCCGTGCTGGTGCTGGTGGCAAGCTTCTTCGCCCCCGGCGGGCCCACCGGTGCGGGATGGACGCTCTATCCACCGCAGGCGATCCTCTCCGGCACGCCGGGACGGGAGTGGGGCATCGTGTTGATGCTGCTTTCGCTCTGCCTGTTCATCGCCGGCTTCACCATGGGCGGGCTGAACTACGTGGTGACGGTGCTGCAGGCGCGCACGCGCGGCATGACGCTGATGCGCATGCCGCTGACGGTCTGGGGAATCTTCACCGCCACGGTCATGGCGCTGCTGGCCTTCCCGGCGCTGTTCGTGGGCGCGGTGATGATGCTGCTCGACCGGCTGATCGGCACCAGCTTCTTCATGCCGACGCTGGTCGAGTTCGGTGAACGGCTCCGCTACGGCGGCGGCAGCCCGATCCTGTTCCAGCACCTGTTCTGGTTCTTCGGCCACCCGGAGGTCTACATCGTGGCGCTGCCGGCCTTTGGCATCGTCTCCGACCTGATCAGCACGCATGCGCGGCGCAATATCTTCGGCTACCGCATGATGGTCTGGGCCATCGTCATCATCGGCGCGCTGAGCTTCATCGTCTGGGCGCACCACATGTATGTCAGCGGGATGCATCCCTGGTTCGGCTTCTTCTTCGCCACCACCACGCTGATCATCGCCATCCCGACCGCCATCAAGGTCTACAACTGGCTTCTGACGCTGTGGCGCGGCAACATCCATCTCAATACGCCGATGCTCTTCGCGCTCGGATTCATCGTCACCTTCGTCAATGGCGGGCTGACCGGGCTGTTCCTGGGCAACGTGGTCGTGGACGTGCCGCTGTCGGACACGATGTTCGTGGTGGCGCATTTCCACATGGTGATGGGCGTCGCGCCGGTGATGGTGATCTATGGCGGGATCTATCACTGGTACCCGAAGATCACGGGACGGATGCTCGACGAGACCATGGGGAAGATCCACTTCTGGATCACCTTTCTCGGCGCCTATGCGATCTTCTTCCCGATGCACTATCTCGGGCTGCTCGGCGTGCCGCGACGCTACCACGAGATCGGCGAGACCGCCTTCGTGCCGGCGTCGGCGGGGGATCTGAACGCCTTCATCAGCGTGGTGGCGCTGGTGGTGGGCGCGGCACAGATGCTGTTCCTGTTCAACCTGGCCTGGAGCCTGCGCCACGGCAGGGCATCCGGGCCCAATCCCTGGCGCGCCACGACGCTGGAGTGGCAGACACCCGAAACCCCGCCGGGCCACGGCAATTGGGGACCGGAGCTACCGGTGGTGCATCGCTGGCCCTACGATTATTCGGTGCCGGGCGCGAAGGAGGACTTCGTGCCGCAGAACCAGCCCGACCCGTCACCCTCGCATGCGGCGAGGGGGCTGGCGACATGACGGTGACGCTCCTGCTGCTCGGCGTGCTGGCCGCATTCGGCGGGTGGTGGCTGGTGCGGCAGGGGATCGTGAGCCGGCCCTGGCTGGAGACGGGTCCGCTGGAGGAGGCCTCGCCGCGCGGCGCCGTTGCGCTGCCTGCGGCGAAGCTCGGGCTCGGCGTCTTCATCGGGGTCGCCTCCGCGCTCATGGCGCTGCTGCTCAGCGCCTACGCCATGCGGATGACGCTGCCGGACTGGAGCCCGCCGCCGCAGCCGCGGCTGCTCTGGGTGAACACGGCGGTGCTCGTGCTGGCGAGCCTGGCGCTGCAGCGCGCCCTGCGCGCGGCGCAGGAAGGCGACCGCAAGGGCGCGCGTTCCGGTCTGCTCGCGGGCGGCGCCGCGGGCCTGGCCTTCCTCGTGGGCCAACTCGCGGCATGGCGGGAGCTTGCGGTGGCGGGCTACCTGCCGGCCAACAACCCGGCCGATGCCTTCTTCTACCTCATCACCGCCGTGCACGGGCTGCACCTGCTTGGTGGGCTGGTGGCGCTGGGCAGGACCGAGGCAAGGCTGCGGCAGGGTGTCCCGGACGACCGGCTGCGGCTGAGCCTGGAGCTCTGCGCGACCTACTGGCACTTCCTGCTGCTGGTCTGGATCGTGCTGTTCTTCACACTTTCCTTCGCACCCTCATTCGACTGGCTCGTCGCGCTCTGCACCGCCCCGTTCAGGTAGGACCGGCCGATGAACACTGCACTCCTGCACACCCAGGCTGCCCGGCCCCCAGGCTGGCGTGGCGTCGTCGCGGACTGGTCCTCGGATCAGCGCGCCTTCAAGGGCGCGTCCTGGGGGAAGACCATGATGTGGATCTTCCTGCTCAGCGACACCTTCATCTTCGGCTGCTTCCTGCTGGCCTACATGACGGTGCGTGCCTCCACCACCGTCGCCTGGCCGAACCCCAGCGAAGTCTTCGCGCTCGAAATCGCAGGCACCAATTTTCCGCTGCTGCTGATCGCCATCATGACCTTCGTGCTGATCAGCAGCAGTGGCACCATGGCGATGGCGGTGAACTACGCCTATCGCCGCGACCGGGTGAAAACCACGGCGCTGATCCTGCTGACCGCGCTGTTCGGCGCCGCCTTCGTCGGCATGCAGGCATTCGAGTGGTCGAAGCTGATCCACGAAGGCGTTCGGCCATGGGAGAATCCCTGGGGTGCCGCGCAGTTCGGCGCGACGTTCTTCACCATAACGGGCTTCCACGGCACGCATGTGACCATCGGCGTGATCATGCTGCTCATCGTCGCGCGCAAGGTCTGGCGCGGCGACCTGGACCAGGAGCGGCCAGGCGGCCTGACCGGCCGCCGGGGTCGCTACGAAATGGTGGAGATCGCCGGGCTCTACTGGCACTTCGTGGATCTGGTGTGGGTCTTCATCTTCGCGCTGTTCTATCTCTGGTAGGAGGCGACCATGGCGGCGGCCCATGCAGCGGCCCATTCAGCGTCCCATTCAGCGTCGCCGACGGCGCATGAGGGACAGCAGCACCCGGTCCGGGTTTATCTCGTGGTCTGGGGCTGGCTTTTCGTCCTCAGCCTCTTCTCCTATCTCGTGGACTACTTCCACCTGCAGGGCGTGCTGCGGTGGGGGCTGATCCTGCTGTTCATGGGCCTGAAGGCCGCGCTGATCGTCGCCGTCTTCATGCACATGGTGTGGGAGCGTCTCGCCCTCGCCCTCGCCATCCTGCTCCCGCCAGTGGCCGTCCTGGTTTTTGCTGCGCTGATGGCCATCGAGTCCGAGCACACGCTGTGGATGCGCCAGACCTTCCTTGGCGTGGGAGACTGACATGAAGATGTGCACAGCCCGCAACGCCAGGGGAGGAGTGGATTGACACCCTCCTCGCCGCGTCGACGGCTCAGCAACCGGACCATCATCGGCCTCGGCCTGGCGGTCTGCATCCTGGTCGCGATCGGCCTGGCCTGGCTTCTCGGCGCGGTCTGAGCGCCGTCAGTTCTGCACGACCTTTCGATAGAGATGCCAGGTCGCATGGCCGAGCAGGGGCATCACCACGGCCAGCCCGACGAAGACCGGCAGGCAGCCGAGCAGCAGCAGCGCCGCCACGATCAGACCCCAGATCGCCATGGTGCCGGGGTTTGCCACGACGGCACGTATCGAGGTGCGGACCGCCGTGGCGACGCCGACGTTGCGATCGAGCAGCATGGGGAAGGAGACCACGGTCAGGGTCAGAACCAGGACCGCGAAGAAAAATCCGGCCGCATTGCCAAGCAGGATGAGGTTCCTGCCTTCAGGCGTCCCAAGCACCTGGCCGGCGAACGCACGGACCGAGCCCGGGAAGGGCAGCCGCCCCATTGTCATCTCGTAGATCATATTGGCTGTGAGCAGCCAGGCGACAAAGATGACGCAGAGCAGCAGCCCGAGCGCCACGATGGAACCGAGTGCGGGTGCACGCAGGATGTCGAAGGCATTGACCCAGGACACCTCAAGTCCCTGCTCACGGCGACGGCTCAGCTCATAGATGCCAATCGCGGCGACGGGGCCCATAAGGGACAGCCCGGCGACCATGGGATAGAACAGCGGCAGCAGGTCGCCGCCCGCGGCAGCCCGCGCCGCCACCAGCCCGACCAGCGGATAGATGATGCCGAGGAAGACGAGCTGCGTCGGCGTGGCCATGAAGTCGTCGTAGCCGCGTGCCAGCGCGTCGCGCAGATCGGACAAGCCGATCCTGTGAATGGCCGGCTCGTCATGTCCCGCGAGCATGCCCTTCGAAGCGGAGATGTTGGCCATGGTTCCGGCTCCCCGAGAAAGCGGCGGCAGGCGTCGCCACCCGCCATCGAGCAGGAGGGCAATCACCGCCGGGGCGCCAAAGGGGCGTCGCCAGCGCTCCTGCCGGCTTCAGCATTCAACCTCTTTGCCGTGGCCACCTTAGCACCGTAACGCCGGCTGCGAACGCGCATCGCCGTGAGGAGGAGCTGGCGCGCAGGCTCGATGAACCGGGGCGATGACCAGCCACCAGATTACTGGTCTCGCTTCGCTGCGCGTGACGTCGATCAGCGCGGCAGGCCCTGGCCGGCCAATTCATTCCATGGCGTCGACGACCGCTGCCGCACCATGCGAAATCACCAAGTCGCAGTCACCTTCCGGCTGCTGCACGCTCCACTGCGCGGGATGGCGGCGGGCCATAGGCGGACCACACCTGCGGGAACTCAGGGGTCGGAGTGGTGGATATGACCACGAGCATGAGGATGAGCGGGCGTCACGGCCGTCCAGGCTGCATGACCGGACCTGATAAGACCAGCCAGACGAAGGGCGTGCGGGCTGACCTGGAAGACTTCCTCCGCAAGGCCTGGCCTCAGGACGATTGCTTCGCCCGCGCGCGGGGTCGCTTTGCGGCGATGATCTCCGCCAGCGTCACCGGCCTGTAGTTCCAGGCATCGACACCAACATCCGTCTGCCGCGGCAGCGGCGCCAGGCGGCCGTGGCTGTGGCCGTGCAGATTGCGCCAGCCGCGGCTCATGTTGCGCCAAGTGCGGAAAGGGTAGTGGCAGAGAACCAAGCCAACACCATCCAGTTCGATCTCGACATAGGGCCGGGCGCTGGCCCAACCGGCCATACCCGTAGTCGCCGATGAGTCGTTGTTGCCGGTGATGAGGTGCTTGCGGCCGTGCAACCTGCCGAGCAGATCCGCCACTGCGGTCTCTGGCAGAGCGACCGCGAAATCGCCGAGATGCCAGACCTCGTCCCCGGGTCCCACGGTGGCGTTCCAGCGCTCCAGCATGGCGGCATCCATCTCCGCCACCGATGCGAAGGGTCGGCGATAGAGGCCTCGTGCCCCGGCATGGCCGAAGTGGGTGTCGCTGGTGAAGAAGACCGCCATGGCGCCATCCGATCTGGTCAGCCGCCGGAGTGCAATGGGCTCGGGACGGAGAATGGTAGGTTGAGGACCGGCTGGAGCAGCGGTGGGACGTTCCAGCCAGTGCGCCCCCATCGGCAGCGCGGCTGAAGCGGCCATCGCAGGGTCCGAGATCCAGCATCTGGTCGCCATGTCACCCGCCAGATGTTTTCTTCCAGAGCCTGGGAATAAACCCGCTTTCCCGGCATCTCACTCTCAGCCGTGTCGCCCCAGGTCGGGTCGACGCCTGACAGGAGCGCCCGAGTGAGCCAGAGCCCCACCCCCTCCACGTCCCGGCGCGATGCGTTGACACTGGCCACGGGCCTGGTCGCCGCCTTGGGAACCATGGCTGCCGCGCCCGCCCAGGCGCAGCCCGCGCCCGTCGCACAACCTGGGCCCGGCCAGGCCCCGGCCGCCGCGGCATCCATGGGCGACGGCGTCTGGATCTGCTGCGAGGACAGCAACACGCTCGTTGTCATCGACCCGGTGCGCCTCGTGGTGCAGACCAGCGTCAATCTCACCTCCTTCGATGAGGATCGCCGCCCTCCGTTCCGCTTCGTGACGGGCGGCGTCATGCCGACGCATGGCGCCATGGTGCAGAAGCCGCTCTATCACGGCGCCATCTCGATCCACGGCGCGGTGCCCAACCCGGACTCCACATTGGTCGCGACCACCGGGCGCGGCACCAGCAACCTCTACCTCATCGATACCGCGACGCGACGCATTGTCGGCAACCGGCCCAATCCTCAGGCCTCCGCGCAAACCAACCCCGAGCGCCTGACCAGCGGCGTCTTCGTGGGTCGCGAGCCGCATGAGCCGACCTTCACCCGCAACGGGCGGGAGCTGTGGGTGACCGTGCGCGGCGAGGATCGGATCGCGGTGCTCGACGTCCAGAAGGCACGGGAGGAAAGTGCCGGCGGCCGTCCGGGGCACGCCATCCGGGGCTTCGTCGATACCATGCCCGGCCCGGCGCATGCCTGGTTCTCGGCCGATGGGAGCCGCGCCGCGGTCATCAGCCAGAAAGCCTCCCTGATCGACCTGCTCGACGTCACCTACGATGCCTCGGGCTTCAGCACGGCGCGACGCAGCGCACGGCTCGATATCAGCGCGCAGGACCGCTTCGGATTCAGCCCCTTCCTGAAGCTCAGCCCGGATGGGCGCGAATTCTGGATCAGCCACAAGCTGGCGGATTCGCTCTCGGTGCTTCCGGCCGATGGCCGGGCCATCGCGGAGACCATCCCGCTCGGCGCCCTGGCGCGGCCCAACCATGTGGAATTCGTCGAGAATGCCCAAGGTCGCGCGGTCTATGCCAGCCTCGGTCGGATCGATGACGGCGCGGGGCCGGGCGGCGGCGCATCTTCCAAACTCGTCATCATCGACCGCTCGGCGCCGCTCGGGCAACGCCGGGTCGTGGGCGAGATCGCGACCGGCGGGCGGGAAGCGCACGGGCTGTGGCTCGACCCTGCCGGAACCCGGCTCTTCGTCGTGCATGAGCAGGATGAGCTGCCGGGCACGCCTGGCGCCGGGCAGACGCTGTGCACGGTACTCGATGTGACGGATCCCTTCCGGCCGCGCTTCGTCGATCGGGTGATGCTTGGCGATCTGGCGCTGCCATCGGGCGGGCTGCGGAACAAGAAGGGCATCAACCTCGTCTTCATCCGGCCCGGTGCCAGGAGCGTCACGGCATGACCGGTATGGCGCCCGCGCATCATCATCATCATCATGGGCCGAAGGGCGGTACTCAGTCATGGGCTGATGCTGCCGACCCTTTCGCGCGCGCGATGTCCGCGGCCATGGAGCGCATGATGGTAGACATGCATGCGGCGCCGCCGACTGGCGATCCGGATCAGGATTTCCTGGCCATGATGGCGCCCCACCATGAAGGCGCGATCGAGATGGCGCGGCTGCTGCTGCTGCACGGCCGGGACCCGCTGACGCGCCAGCTGGCAGAGGAGATCCTGGCAGGGCAGACCGTCGAAGTCGCGGCGATGCAGGCCCGCCTCGCGGCACTGCGCGGACCGGCCGACGAGTTCCCGGCCCTGGGTGGCACGCGCGGGAGTTCGCCTGCGCGATGATGGCCGGCGGCGAGCGCGCAATGGCGGCTTTGATCGAGCCGCATATCCCGGCCCTCCGCCGCTTCGCCTGGGCGCTGTTGCGCGACCGCACGGCTGCCGATGACCTGGTGCAGGATTGCCTGGAGCGGGCGATTTCCAGCTGGCATTTCCGCCGCCATGAAGCCGATGCGAAAGCCTGGCTGTTCGCGATCCTGCACAATCTGTTTCGGATGGGGCGGCGCAGCGCCTCCCGGCGTGGCCATGCGCTGCCGCTGGACGAGCAAGGCGACGAGGGTCTCCAGGTTGCCGATCCCACCGCCGATCAAGCGGCCGAGCATCGCCTGATCTGGCGCGATACGCTGATCGCCCTCGAGGCGCTGCCCGAGGATCAGCGTGTTGTCCTGTTGCTGGTCGGCGTCGAGGATTTTTCCTACGATGCCGCGGCGCAGCTCACCGGCGTGCCAGTCGGTACCGTGATGTCGCGGCTGTCACGCGGGCGCGAAAGATTGCGCCGCCTGATCGCCGGCGACAGCACCGTCGATCTCGCCAGACCCCCGTTGCGGAGAGTGAAGTGACAGTGAATGGCGACCCCCTGCCGGTGGGCGAGGATGACCTGCAGGGCTGGGTCGATGGCCGGCTGGGCCAGCAGCGAAATGCGCTTGTGGAAGCCTGGTTCGCCGAGAACCCGGAGACTGCCGCGCGGTTCCGGGCGATGGCGGCACAGCGCCACGCGCTGCGTGCCGCACTGGGCGAAGGGCAGGCGGAGCCGGTTCCGGCGCGGCTGCGCGTCGCCAACCTGCTTGCGGCGCGGCGCCAGGCCCGGCTGCACGGCGTCCGCCGGATCGCCGCCGTGGCGGCATGGTTGGTGATCGGCGGTGGGCTGGGCTGGGCTGGGCATGGGCTGCTGGTGCCGCAGGGCGCCGCGGTCACTGCGACGCGGCCGATGGTGGCTGAAGCGCTGTCGGCGCATCGTGTCTTCGCCGCCGACGCAGTGCGTCCCGTCGAGGTCGCGGCGGCGCAGGAGGCACAGCTGGTGGGCTGGCTGTCGAGCCGCCTCGGCCGGCCGCTGGAGGCGCCCGATTTGGCGCAGCTCGGCTATCACCTGCTGGGCGGGCGGCTGCTTGCGGGTGCTGCGGGCGACCCGGCCGCCCAGCTCATGTATGCAGGCCCCGGCGCCGAGCGCCTGACGGTCTATCTCCGCGCCGACCGGGCCGGCGGCGCGGGCCCCGAATTCCGTTTTGCCGAGGTTCCGGCGCAGGGCATCACCGCCTTCTGGTGGGTGGATCGGGGCTTCGGCTTCGCCGTCGCGGCTGAGGGGCTGGAGCGGCTCGCGCTGCAGCGTGTTGCCGAAAGTGTGCATCGGCAGGTCGCCCTGTCCCAGGCGTTGTGACCGGCACGGCGTGTGTCCCGAGGGGATGCGCGAGCCAGAGCTAAAAGCACCGCTGCGGTCCGAACCGAAGCGAAACTGGCGGAGGAGGTGCGACCCGGTACAAGGCGGTCTCTCGCAGGTTTTCCATAGCCGCGATGACGCCTGAAGCGGGCGGCGCGAGCCAAGGCGGAACCAGCTTCGCCCAGCGATTCAGGTGGCAACTGGCGGCTGGGTAGATCCAGATACAAACCACCCCAGGCAGTTGGATCAGCGCTGCGACGACAGCGCATCGGCCAGCAGGTCAAAGACCACCCGCACGCGCCGGCTGGTGTGTAGTTCCCGATGTGTGACGAGCCAGATGGGGAAGACGATGGGCGCCGCATCAGGCAGCACACGGCATACCCGTGGCTCCGCATCGCCCACCGCTTCCGCGTTGAAACCGATGCCCGCGCCCTGCTTCACCAGTTCCCAATGCACCAAGTGGCTGTCCACCTGAACCGGCACGTTCTGCGCCGTCACGTGCAGGCCCAAGGCGCGCATGCCCTCGATGAAGTCCGAGGTTTCGCCAAATGCCACGAACTCGGCCCGCGTCAGATCATCCCAGCCCCGAGGCTGGCCCAGCTTGCTGAGATAGCCAGCGGTCGCGTAGGGGCGGCCCCGGTCCTCGCCCACCTTGCGGGCGATGAGTTCCGGCTCACGCGGGTCGAAGTTGCGGACAGCGATGTCGGCCTCGCGGCGCAACAGATCGACCGTGCGATTGGTCGCGCGGATTTCCACCGTGATGCCGGGATGGGCCGCGCGCAGCTTGGCAATGATGGGGGGCAGGACCTGCGCCGCACAGGCCTCGGTGGCGGTAATCCGGATTGGGCCTTCGATCCGCTGCGACTGGCCGGTGGCGGCCAGGGCCAAGCGGCCGGCGGCCTCGCCCATCATGCGCACATGGTCCAGCAAGGCCCCGGCAGTGGGTGTCAGCACGAGGCCGCGACCGGCCCGCTCGAACAGGGCAACACCCAGCTCACGCTCCAGCGCTGCGATCTGGCGGCCGAGCGTCGGCTGGGTGAGGCCGAGGGCTCGCGCCGCGGCGGAGAGTGAACCCGCCTCGGCGGTGGCGAGGAAGGCGCGGATGCGATTCCAATCGAGCTGTGTGGCGGTCCAATCCATACATCCTTGTATGGGTAATGACCGGATTTCGCCAGTTCCACGCGTATCGCTGCATGGGTAGGTGACCAGCTCCACAACGCCGGAGATGAGCCAATCATGTCCATTCGACCCATCGCATCCCTCGCGGCCACGCTTGTCCTGCTGGCCGCCTGTGCGGCCACCATCAGTCAGGACGGCCTGGAGCAACGCACCGCTCAGGCCATCGGGCGAACCGTCGGCCAGTTCGCCATCACAGATCGCCGCGAGGAGACCGGAGGCCGCATCAATTACGCCGTCAGCACGCGCGACGGCGCGGCTTACCGCTGCTACCTCTACGGGGCCACCGGCCTGCAGAATGCCGTGACATTCGGGCAGACACCGCACTCCGATGCCATCTGTACCCCCGTGGCGAGTGGCCAGAGAGCAGGTGGCAATGAGCGGCCCGCAGCCACGGGCCAGCGTGGCCGGAGCGCCGGCGGCGACTGCAATGCGTTGTTGCGGGCAGCAGGGCGGTGCTGATCCATCATCCCTGAAGCGACGTCGCCATGATCCGCGCTTTCACCCGGCCAGCTACGATTGCTCTGGCTCTGGCCTTCTGCACCTTCATTCCGGTGATGATGGCCGCGGTCCGCGTGGTGCAGATCCCGCTTGGCGCATTGCCCGAGGACAGTCTGCGGCTGGCTTCAGTTCCTGTCGCATTCTTCCTTCACGCGCTGGCGGGCGTGCTGTTCGGCCTACTCGGGCCGTTGCAGCTTGTCCGCGCCCTTCGCCGCCAATTCGGGAGTCTCCACCGCCTGAGCGGGCTGGCTTTTGTCTTTGCGGGAGTGGTGTTGGCGCTGTCCGGGCTGGCGCTGCTGCAGCAGGTCGAGAGCATGGCAACCGGGCTTCTTGATGCCGCACGCGGGGTCTTTGGCCTGGCGCTGATCGCCGTGCTCGTGCTGGGGGTGTTGGCGGCGCGGGCGCAGGCCATGGTTCGACACCGCGCCTGGATGATCCGCGCATATGCCATCGGCATGGGATCAGGAACCGTCGCGCTGTTCCTGTTCCCCGTCTACCTGATCAGTGGAGAACCGCCCACGGGGCTGACCACTGACATCGCGGTTGTCGGCGTGTGGCTGGTGACCATCGCTGTGGGTGAATGGGTCGTCCGGAGACTTCCGTCCCCCGACCTGTGCAGCCCGTCGGCACAGTGACCCAACCAGGTCAGATGTGCCCCGAGGGCGTCGAGGTCCGGGTCGTGGAAGGCCTTGATCGTGGCGTCCTTGACCGTGCGGTTCATCCTCTCCGCCTGACCATTGATCCCCCGGTTCACGTCCTGACCGATCGCGGAAAGCCCGCTCCAGCGCAGGGCGCCAGAGCGGCATCGCTCAATCCGCGCGGGTGCCTGCCGCGTCGAAAATCGGCTTCCACTTCGCCAGGTCCGCCTCCAGGAAGCGGGCAAAGGCGGCTGGGTCCATGCGCGGGATGCGCTCGAAGCCCTGCTGGCGCAGCCGCGCCCAGACCGCGTCATCCGCCAGTGCCCGGTCGGTTTCCGCCGCCAGCCGCGCCACCACCGGCGGGGCCGCGCCGGCCGGCAGCACCAGGCCCATCCAGGTGGTCAGCTCATAGCCCGCCAGCCCCGCCTCCTGCAGGCTCGGCACATCCGGCAGGAACTCGCTGCGCCCGGCGGAGGTGACGGCCAGCGCGCGCAACTCCCCGGCGCGGATCTGGGTCAGCACCGTCGGGATGTTGTAGCAGCCCGCCTGCACCTCCCCGGCGATCACGGCCAGGATGCCGGCCGGCGCGGTGCGGTAGGGCACATGCACCAGCTGCGTGCCGCTGACCTGCGCGAACAGCGCCATCGAGATGTGGTGCGAGGTGCCGTTGCCGCCGGAGGAGAAGTTGATCTGCCCCGGCTGCGCCTTCGCCGCCGCCACCAGATCCGCCACCGTCCGGTGCGGGCTGTTGCGCGGCACCACCAGCGCATTCGTCACCACGGCGAAGGGCGCCACCAGGGTGAAGTCGCGCCGCGGGTCGTAGCGGAGGTTGGCGTGCAGGAAGGGGTTGAACACCAGCGTGCCCTGGCTCGCCAGGCCGATGGTGTGGCCATCCGGCGGCGCGTTCTTCAGCGTCTCCGTCGCCACGATGCCGCCCGCGGAGGGGCGGTTCTCCACCACCACCGGCTGGCCGAGGCGCTGGGTCCAGATATCGGCCAGCGTGCGTGCCAGGATATCGGCGGTGCTGCCCGGCCCGAGCGGGACGATCATGGTGACCGGGCGCGAAGGCGCCCAGGCCGCCTGCGCCCACGCGACATGCGGCGCGGCCAGGGCTGTGGCCGCCGCGAACAGATCTCTTCGACGCATCGTCGTCTCCTTCCTAAGGAACGACTGGCGCTCTCCCGGTCAGTCGCCTGGTTTCAGGTCGTTGGTCACGTAGATCGGGCTCGACCACAGGACATTGCCGTCCTCGAAGGTCGTCCGGATGTAGAAGGCGTTGTCCTCGTCCCGCCGCAGGGGCAGGCGGCGGGACTGGCTGATGGCACGGTGCGGGTTCACATCCGGCAGCCGGAAGGCGCGCATCCGCCGGCCGAGGCCGCCGGCCTCGAAGATCCGGTCCGCATGGCCGATCTCGTCGAGCGGCAGGGTGGCGGTGACCAGGTTGGTCTCGATCTCCAGCGTGCCGCCGTCGCCGTCCAGCACCGCCTCCACGCCCATGAAGCCGCCGGTGGTCACGCCTTCGAAGCGCAGCCCGTTCGCATCGGCCTCGAAGCGGCGGTCGAGGTTGAAGCGGTTGATCGGGCGGACATCGCGCCAGGTGGCGCCCACCAGCCGCAGCGCCCCGCGCCACATCGTCTCCCGCCCCCGGCCGCGATATTCGGAGCCTTCCCACAGGATGCGGATGCGGCGGCCGAGTTCGGCGGGCGCATAGGGGCGCCAGGTCTCCAGCAGCCGCGTGCGGTTGCGGATCTCGATGCGCTCGATCGGCGTGGCGGCGGCCAGTTCGAAGCCGAACTCGGCGGTCTCGCCGGTGACGCCGGAGAGAATCGCGCCAAGCCCCGCCTTCGCCGTCGTGCCGAAGGGCGCCCCGCCGAGCGCCGGGTCGTCCTGATGCAGCGCGGCCGGCGCATCCAGCTTCAGCCAGGCATCGCAATGCGCGCGCAGCGCGCCGGTGGTGGCGTATTGCCGGCGCCACAGCATCGCGTCCCACAGCGCGTCCCGCGACAGGTCGCGCGCCAAGTAGCAGGTCAGCCCGCCATAGGCGCCGAACAGCGAGGCGCCGGGATGCGACGCGCCCTGGCGGCCCTTGTGGCCGTCCGAATTGGCGGCGATGCCGACGCGCCCGCCGGCGGCGAAGGCATCCTCCAGCAGCCAGTCGAAGGTGCCCCAGTCCGAATGCACCTCGACGCTGCGCTCCAGCGCCTTGTCATGGGCAAAGCCGAGATTGGCGTAGCGGCCGCCAACATGCGGCAGGCACAGCACGTCGCGCTCCGCCCGCAATGCCGCATGCAGCGCGCGCACATCCAGCGCATCCTGGTCCGCGTCGGACAGATCCTCGACCAGCGCGTGGCAGGACCGGTGCAGGATGCGCCCCTCATCCTTCAGCACCACGTTGCGATCGCCGCCGAGCGCCGTGTTGCCGGACCATTCATAGCCGGGAAAGAAGACGAAGCGCCCGGCCTGGTTGAACTCCGCGGTCAGCGCATTGAGGTCGCGCCAGAAGGCGGCGGTGATCTGGAAGTCGTTGCCCTGGTGGCACATGGCGTCGATGAAGGCGAGGTCGCGCGCATATTCGGCGAGGCGGCGGGCGGAATTGGTGCCGATCGTCTCGTCCGACTGGCCGTGCATATCGGCGTAGAAGGGCAGCAGATCCGCCGCCTGCACCAGCCGCAGCGGATTGCTTTCCGCCAATGTCGCGCCCGCTTCGTCGAGCAGGGTGATGGCAAGGTCCCCGGCCACGGCGCGCAGCCCCTCGATGCGATGCGCCCGGGCGCCCTGCGGCCAATCGAAGACTTCCGGCAGCCCCTGCACGGGGCGGGAGGCGCGCAGGCGAAAACGGCCCTGAACCTCACCGCTCGGATTGCCCCAGCGATCATCGGCGCGCAGCGACAGGCAAAAGGACTCGGCCTCACGGCGCAGCGTCGGCAGCACGGCGCGCCAGGTCTCCGGCGCGCCGGGCACGATGGCGATCCAGGGCTGGTCGGGCAGCAGCGCCCAGTTGAAGCAGGCGAAGACATCGGCCAGCACGCGGAACTCGAAGCGGTCCTCGCAGAAGGTCTGCAGCCGGATGCCCGGGCTGCCGCCGCGCCGGTCGCCCAGCCGCAGCGTGATGGTATCGCCCGGCGAGAGGAAGCCGCGGGTGACGCTGACGGTCAGCGTCTTGCCCCAGGGGCGCATGTTCAGGCGCGGATTGTAGTTCAGGTCCAGCACCGCGCCATTGGAAGCCTCGGCGGTGACGTAGTTCGGCGCGGCGGGATCGGTGAACTGCACCGCCGGCATGTCCGAGGCAAAGCGATGCACCAGGCGGATGGAGCCGGTGTCGTCCATGCCGAAGCGCCCCGCCGTGAAGGTCAGGGTGAAGGACTGGTAGCTGCCCGCGACGAAGGCCTGGCCGGTCTCCGCCATGCGCGCGGTGCCGATCTCGCCGGCCATGTAGTCGGTGTGGTGGACGATGTGCGGCACGCGGCTTCTCCGGCAGGCGCAACGACTACAGCGCGAAGTCTGCTGGTTGACCAGCAGAATCTTTCGGACCGCGAGCGGCACCCGGCGTGTAGGCTGCGGCCGATGGAACGTGCGTCCCCGACCGATTCGCGGCCGCTGTATCACCGCATCGCGGCGGTGCTGCGCGGCGAGATCACCAGCGGCCGCCTTGGCCCCGGCGCCCGCCTGCCCACCATCGCCAGCCTGGCCGGCAGCTATGCGGTGGCGCCCGTCACGGTGCGCCAGGCGCTGGGCCTGCTGACGGAGGAAGGGCTGGTGCGTGCCCGCCAGGGCAGCGGCACCTTCGTCACGCAGGCACCGCCGCCCGCGCCGCAGCTCGCGCTCGATGCCGGCTGGCCGCAGCTTGCTGCCAGCATCCGCGGCAACACCGCCCGCATCCTGGTCGCCTGGGATGCCACCGCGCTGCAGCAGAAGCTGCGACCGGGCGAGGGGCACGCCGCTGCCGCCTACCGCTACATGGAGCGCGTCCACAGCGACCCGTCCGGCCGCCCCTACGCGCATTCCCGCATCCATGTCGCGCGCCGCTACTACGACCTGGCCCCGGCGCGCTTCGACCGGGAGATGGTGCTGGCGCTGCTGGAGGAAGTGGCCGGCGCCGAACTGCCGGAACTGCGCCAGAGCTTTTCCATCGCCGCCGCCGACATCGTGACGGCGGAGGCGCTCGGCCTGCCGGTGGGGGTGCCGGTCGGGCATATGCGGCGCGTGGTGAAGCGCGCGGATGGCGAGATCGCCTATTTCTCGATCGGCCACTACCGCGCCGACAGCGTCTCCTTCGAAGCCGTGCTGCGCCGTTCGGGATCAGATACCCAGTGAACCGCCGCGGCCCTTGCCAGCCGCCCTGCCGGCTTACATGACAGCGACATGATGAACGCATTCGACCTGCTGGTGATCGGCGGCGGTATCAACGGCGCCGGCATCGCGCGGGACGCGGTGGGGCGTGGCCTTTCCACCTGCCTGGTGGAGCGTGGCGACCTGGCGGGCGGCACCTCCTCCAACTCCTCCAAGCTGGTGCATGGCGGGCTGCGCTACCTGGAGCATTACGAGTTCCGCCTGGTGAGGGAGGCGCTGGCCGAGCGCGAGGTGCTGCTGCGGATCGCGCCGCACATCGTCTGGCCGATGCGCTTCGTGCTGCCGCACCGGGCCGAGATGCGGCCGCGCTGGCTGATCCGCGCCGGGCTTTTTCTCTATGACCACTTGGCACGGCGGGTCAGCCTGCCGGGGGCGGAGAGCGTGGATTTCCGGAAGCACCCCTTCGGCGCGCCGCTCTCGCCGGCCATAGCCAACGGCTTTGCCTATTCGGACTGCTGGGTCGAGGATTCGCGCCTGGTGGTGCTGAACGCCAAGGACGCCGCCCGCCGCGGCGCAAGCATCCGCACCCGGACCAGCTTCGTGGACGCCGCGCGCGAGGCGGAAGGCTGGACGGTGCGGCTGCGCGCCGAGAATGGGACGGAGGAAACCCTGCGCTGCAAGGCGCTGGTCAATGCCGCCGGCCCCTGGGTGATGGCGGCGCAGGACCAGACCCATGCGGCGCGTGCGGGAAACGTCCGCCTGATCCGCGGCAGCCACATCGTGCTGCCGGCGCTGTATGAGGGCGAGCAGGCCTATATCCTGCAGAATGACGACCGCCGCGTGGTCTTCGTCATTCCCTACCAGGGCCGCTTCTCCCTGGTCGGCACCACCGACGTGCCGCATGAGGGCGACGCCGCCACCGCCCATTGCACGCCGGAGGAGGCCGAATATCTCTGCGCCGCCGTCAGCCGCCAGTTCAGGCGGCCGGTGACGCCGGATCAGGTCGTCTGGTCCTATTCCGGCGTGCGGCCGCTGTATGACGACGGCACGGACGATCCCTCCGCCATCACGCGGGATTATGTGCTGAAGCTGGATGAGGCTGGCGCGCCGCTGCTAAGCATCTATGGCGGCAAGATCACCACCTATCGCCGGCTGGCGGAGGAAGCGGTGGAGAAGATCGGCCACGCCCTGGGGCGGGAGGCGCCGGCCTGGACAGCCGGCGCGACGCTGCCCGGCGGCGAATTCGGTGGCCGGGACCTCGCCGGCTACGAGGCCGAGATCGCCACCCGCTACCCCTGGCTGCCGGCGCCGCTACGCGCCCGGCTGGTGCGCGCCTATGGCAGCGAGGTGCCGGCGCTGTTGGGCGAGGCTGCCTCAATGGCGGATCTGGGCCAGGATCACGGCGCCGGCCTTACGCAGCGCGAGGTCGATTGGCTGCAGCGCGAGGAATGGGCCCGCACCGCCGAGGACATCCTCTGGCGCCGCTCCCGCCTCGGCCTGCACATGACGCCGGCCCAGCGGGAGGCGTTCGGGAAAGCTATTTGAGCTGGCTGTCCTTGCTGCCGCGGCGATTGATGCCGAAGGCGGCGGGGCGCTTGTCTCGGGCGGATTGGCAGGCAACGCAGGTGCTTACGCCCGGCAGGGCGGCGCGGCGGGCCTCCGGAATCGCCTCTCCGCATTCCACGCAATGGATCTCGCCCGGGCCCGCGCTGGTCATCCGGGCGCGGGCGCGCAAAATGCCGTCCCGCACCGTGTCGTCGATCTGATCCTGCACCGCGCCATCCGGCGCCCAGCCGCTTGCCATGATCCCCTCCGTCCTTGTCCCTTCACCTGGGCAGGATGAGGCGGTTTTGGAAGGGCCGCGGGACAGCCCGCGCCGCGTTCAGGCCGCCTGTTCCAGCACCCGCGCCAGGCTGGCCGAGAGAGCCTCCGCCGCGGCGGGCAGGCGGCGGCCGCGACGGGCGAGCAGGGCGATGCGGCTGCCATTCAGCAGCGGGTCGGCCAGGGGAACCGCCTTCACCTTGCCCTGCTCCAGATGCAGCGCCAGCACGCGCGGCACCATCACCGCGACGCCCTTGCCATCGGCCACGAAGCCGGCCGCGACATGCGCCGAATTGGTCTCCAGCACCGGGCGGATCGGCACCCGCGCGGCGCGGCAGGCGGTGTCGAACAGCGCCCGCGAACTGCCGAGATGCGAGGGTGCGACCAGCGGCATGCCGGCCAGCTCCGCCAGAGTCAGCGTCGCCGCGCCGGCCAGCTTGTGGTGCGGGGCGAGCATCACCGCCAGCGGTTCCGCCGCGGAGGCCAGCACCTCCACCTCCGGGTCGGCCGGCGGGTTGAAGGCGATGCCGAGATGGCAGGTGCGTTCATGCAGCCCCGCCAGGATCGCGGCGGACCCGACCACGGCGATATCCAGCGTGACGGCGGGGTAGGCGGTGCGGAAGCTGGCCAGGGCGCTGGCCAGGCCGCAGGCGGCGAAGCTTTCCACCAGCCGCAGCACCACATGGCCGCGCCGCACGCCGCGCAACGCATCGAGGTCGGCGCGCAGCCGCTCCGTCAGATGCGTCGCTTCCCGCCCGTGATGCAGCAGGATCTCCCCGGCCGGGGTCAGCGCCACGCCGCGGGCGCCGCGTTCCAGCAGCTGCACGCCGAGGTCTTCCTCAAGCTGCTGGATGCGACGGCTGATGGCCGATTGTGCCAGGCGCAGCCGCTGCGCGGCTTCCCGCATCGAGCCGGCCTGGGCGACGGCGAGGAAGCAGCGCAGGCCGGGTGGCAGCATGAAGGACGCTCCGTTGCGATGCCCCCACGGCATCGTGTTGCGTCAGTCTTTCCCCGTTCGGCATCGCCGTCAATCGTCTTGTATCCAAGTGGTGTTCGGGATGGCGGCTCCCCGTTGCTGGGCTGGCCTCGGCGCGGGGGTGCGGAAGAAGGGGAGGGGCGTGCGAGGGCCCCCGGGGCCTGAGCCCGACCGGCTTGGTGCGGGCGGGGAGGATGCGCTGTAGGAGCCGGCCTTGCTCGGCCTGCAGGATCGCGGCGACTGCGTCGCGCGGTGGGTAGGGAGATGCGGTTGCTGGTTGGGGGGGGCGACGAGGGCCCCCACCCCGACCCTCCCCCGCCAGAGCGGGGGAGGAAGAGAACTCAGAGCTTCACGGGCACCCCGTACTGCCCGAGATGCGCGAAGTCGGAGATCGGCTTGCGTACCCGCGGCGCCACTTCCCGCTCCGCCAGCTTCTCCGGCAGCAGGGACGGCGCGCCGACCGTGCCGAAGGCGATCGCCACCACGGGTTCATGCCTCTCCGGCACGCCAAGCTCGCTCCGCGCCCGCTCCAGGTCGAAGCCGCGCATCTGGTGGCTGCCGAGGCCGAGCTCCACCGCCTGCAACGCCATCTGCGCCACCGCCTGGCCGAGGTCGTACATCGCCACCGCATTCGCCGCGCCATTGGCGGCGAAGGTGGTGCGGTGGAAGCCGATCATCAGCAGCCCGGCCTGCGGCGCCCAGGACTGGTTGTTGACGCTGAGCACCGAGACCAGCTTGGCGAAGGCCTCCGGCTCATCCGCCTTGCGGGCGGTGATGAACACCCAGGGCTGCTCGTTGAAGCAGGAAGCCGCCCAGCGCGCGGCCTCCAGCAGCGTGGCTTCCTGGGCCGCGGTCACCGGCGCGCCGGTGAAGGCGCGCGGGCTCCAGCGGGCCTGCATCAGGGCGTTGATCTTGTGGGCAACGGGGGCGGTGCGATCGGTCACTCGGCGAAGATCCTTGTCACTGTCGTTCCATGTTGGTGCGCTGGACCACCTCGGCCCAGCGCGCCATCTCGGCATGCACGGTGGCGCGCGTCTCGGCGGGGGTGCCGGGGGCGCGCGGCGTCAGGCCCAGCGAACCCAGCCGCGCCTGCAACTCCGCATTGCCGTGCATCGCCTGTGCCACGTCCGTGATGCGGCGCACAACCGCGGCCGGCGCATTGGCGGGCGTGCCGATGGCGTACCAGGTGACGATGTCGAAGCCCGTGACGCCCAGAGCCTCCGCCACCGTCGGCACTTCCGGCAGCAGCGGCGAGCGCTGGCCGGAGGTGATGGCCAGCGCCCGCACCTCGCCACCCCGGATCTGGCCGAGCACGGCGGAGGCGGTTTCCGCCACCACCTGCACCTCTCCGTTCCGCAGCGCGATGATGGCGGCGGGCGTGCCGCGATAGGGCACATGGGTCATGCGGAAGCCGCCCGCGCTCTGCACCGCCTCGGCCACGAAATGCTGCGTGCTGCCGACGCCGACGGTGGCGAAGTTGATCGTATCCGGCCGCGCCTTGGCCTGCGCCACCAGCTCCGCCATGTCCTTCGGACCGTTCGGCCCGGCCAGGATCACCAGGCCGGTGGAGGCGACCATCGCCACCGGGTCGATATCCGCGCGCGGGTCGTAGGGCAGGGTGCGGTACAGCGCGGCGGAAACGGCGAAGCCGTTGTTCAGCAGCATCAGCGTGTGGCCGTCATTGGCGCGGGCCAGCGTATTGGCGGCCAGCGTGCCGCCGGCGCCCGGGCGGTTCTCCACCACCACCGGCTGGCCCCAGGCGGCGGACATGGCGGGTGCCAGCAGGCGGGCCACGATATCCGTGGTGCCACCGGCCCCGAAGCCCTGGATGAAGCGCACCGGCCGGTCGGGCCAGGGGGCCTGGGCCAAGGCCTGGGGGGCGCGGGCCGCCAGCGGCAGCAGCAGCGCCGGCAGGGCAAGGGCGGCGCGGCGGCCGATTTCCCGACTCATGGACATTCTCCCCGGGCTGTTGCAATCGAGGTCGATGCAATCGTTTGTTGCGCTTCCCATTACGGCAGCGTCGCCACCCGTCAAGCCTTTTGCCGACCCCAACGAGGAACCCGCCATGGCCGAATCCGACATCCTCCGCCGCCTCCAGGTCGCCGAGCTGGTGCAGAACTGGGCGGTGTGGCGCGATGCGGGGGATTGGGACCGCTTCGCCACCTGCTGGCACGATGACGGGCGGATGATGGCCACCTGGTGCCAGGCCTCGGCGGCGGACTTCATCGCCGCATCGCAGGCCGGCTGGGCGCGCGGCGTCTCCATCCTGCATTTCCTCGGCGGCTGTTCGGTTGACCTCGCCGGCCACCGCGCCATCGCGCAGACGAAGATGACGATCAGCCAGAGGGCGGAGGTGCATGGCGTGCTGGTGGACGTGGTCTGCACCGGCCGTTTCCACGACTTCATCGAGGAGCGTGACGGCAGATGGGGCATCGTCCTGCGCCAGCCGATCTATGAAAAGGACCGCATGGACCCGGTGGACCCCGCGGCAAAGCTGCAACTAGACCCGGCGCTGCTGGCCCGCTTCCCCGAGGGTTACCGCCACCTGGCCTATCTGCAGACCGGCATCGGCTATGAGGTGAAGACCGACATGCCCGGGCTGAAGGGCGAGAAGGTGCAGGCGCTCTACGCTGCCGGCCGCAGCTGGCTGGCCGGGAAACCACACGGCTGGGTGGAATAAGTCTGGCCTTCAGCACTCTTTAAGTGAAAAAGTGTCACCTCCTCGTCATTGCCCTGCCCGATGGCTGACGCCATCGCCAGCTAGGGAACGGCCCAGGATGGGCAGCCGAGTCCCATCCGGGGTTCAGGAGGTTTCTATGGACGACCAGGCTTTCCGTCGTGAGCGGATGCTCGCCTCGGGCCTGTTGCGGGAGGCGGCGCCGGCGGAGCTGGCGCTGATGGCACGCATGCGGGAGGAAGCCGAGGATCAGCGGCGGGCGCAGGCGCAACAGGCGCGTAGCCCAGCGCCATCTTCCCTGCCGCCCCGGCCCGCCTACCGGCCCGAGAAGCGCGCCCGCGCCACCGTCTGACCGGCTTTCTTAACGGGCTTCCGGCACGGCGGGGGCACGTGTAGCGTTCGCGTGATGACGAACGCCTCCCCAACGATGCCCCTGTTGCAGGTCCACGGCCTGTCCCGCCGCTTCGGCGGCGTGGTGGCGCTCGATGGGCTGGAGCTGGAGGTGCGCCCCGGCACGGTCACCGGGCTGATCGGCCCAAACGGCGCCGGCAAATCCACCGCCTTCCAGTGCATCTCCGGCGTCATCCCGCCGGATGCGGGGCAGGTGCTGTTCGACGGAAAGGACATCACCGGGCTGCGGCCGGACCGCATCACCGGTGCCGGCCTGGTGCGCAGCTTCCAGATCGCGCGCGGCATTCCCCGCCTGACGGTGCTGGAGAACCTGTTGCTCTATGGCCCGGCCCAGCCGGGCGAAGGCGTCGCCGCCGCCATCCTGCGACCGGCCGCGATGCGGGCGCGGGAGGAAGCGCTGCGCGAACGCGCCAAGGCCGTCGCGGCACGGCTGAACCTGACCGCGGTGCTGGACAACCAGGCGGCAGCACTTTCGGGTGGCCAGAAGAAGCTGATGGAGATCGGCCGCGCCCTGATGGCCGAGCCGCGCCTGCTGCTGCTGGATGAACCCGTGGCCGGCGTGAACCCCAGCCTGGCCGCCGAGATCGCGACCCATATCGGCACGCTGCGGGATGAGGGGCTGACCGTGCTGATCGTCGAGCACCACATGGATTTCGTCGCCTCGCTCTGCGACCCGGTCATCGTCATGGCGGAGGGGCGCCGCCTGGTGGAGGGCAGTTTTGCGGATGTCGCCGCCGATGCGCGGGTGCAGGAAGCCTATATGGGCGGCCGGGTGCACGCATGACCGGTTACGATGACCGCAGGGCGCAGGCGGCATCCGGCCGCGGAGCGGCATGATGACGACGAGCACCGGAGGTCTGAATCGTGACCGCGGCATGCTTCTCGAAGTGGAATCGCTCGTCGGCGGCTATGGCGCGGCCGACGAAATCCTGAAGGGCATCACCGTCGCGCTGCCGGAGCGCCGCATGGCCGCGATCGTCGGCCCGAACGGCGCCGGCAAATCCACGCTGCTGAAGGCCATCGCCGGCATGCTGCGTGCCAAGTCGGGCAGCGTACGCCTGGGCGGGGAATTGCTGACCGGCCTGCCGCCGCGCGGCATCGCCGCCCGCGGCGTCGCCTTCGTGCCGCAGGAGGCGAACATCTTCCCGAGCCTCTCGGTGCGGGAAAACCTGGAGATGGGCGGCTACCTGGAACCCCGCGCCACCGTGGCGCAGCGGGTGGAGGCATTGTTCACCCGCTTCCCCATGCTGGCCGAGAAGCGCCGCCGCGCCGCGCGGACCCTGTCCGGCGGTCAGCGGCAGATCCTGGCCATGGGCATGGCGCTGATGGTGGCGCCGAAGCTGCTGCTGCTGGACGAACCCTCCGCGGGTCTCAGCCCCAAGGCCGCCGAGAGCCTGTTCGACGACATCGCCGCCATCCATGCCGAGGGCACCGCCATCCTGATGGTGGAGCAGAATGCGCTGGAGGCGCTGGCGATCGCGGAGGATGGCATCGTGCTGGTCGATGGCCGCGTCGCCCGCACCGGGCCGGCCGCTTCGCTGGCTGCCGACCCCGAAGTGCGCCGCCTGTTCCTGGGCGGCTGAGTGCCACTAATAACAGAAGGGAAGCTGACGGATGATGCAGATGAAACTCGGGCGCCGCGGCGCCCTGCTCGGGGCCGCCGCCGCGGTCTCCAGCTTCGCCATTGGCGGCCGCGCCTTCGCGCAGACCCAGCCGGTGGTGTTCGGTGCGCTGCCGCCGCTGACCGGCGCCGGCGGCCCGTACGGACCGGCGATGCTGCGCGCCATGCAGGGCGTGGTCGAGGCCGCGAATGCCGCCGGTGGCATCAAGGGCCGCCAGGTGCGCCTGGCCTTCGAGGATGACCAGACCAACCCGGATGCCGGCGTGCGCGGCGCGCGCAAGCTGATCGACGTGGACCGCGTGCAGGCGCTGATGGGCACCTGGGCATCCTCCGTCACCACCGCCGTCGCGCCGCTGTGCTGGGAGAACCGGGTGCCGCTGTTCACCGTCTCCGGCGCCGACAGCATCACCCTGCTGCCGCATCAGGGCCACATCTTCCGCACCCAGCCGAACAGCCGCCTGCAGATCGAGACGGCGAGCAAGTGGCTGCTGGGCAAGGGCGCCAAGCGGGTGTTCCACATGGCGGCGCAGTCGCCCTTCGCGCAATCCAGCCAGGATGTGATGACGCAGACGCTGGGTGCCGGCGGCGGCGCCGTGTCCGGTTACATCGTGTACGAGCGCGACAAGACCGCCTTCCGGTCCGAGGTGGACCAGATCATGCGCAGCCGCTCCGACACCGTGATGCTGAACGGCTACCTGCCGGACGTGACCATCCTGCTGCGGGAGCTGTATCGCGCCGGCTTCGACGGTCGCCGTTTCACCTTCGCCTATGCCGCGCCGGCCAGCGTCTTCGGCACCCTGCCGAATGAGGTGACCAATGGGCTGACCACCTTCCAGCCCAGCCCGGACCTCAACAGCCCCGCCTTTACCCGCCTGAAGGCCGCCTTCGGCAGCACCGAGGTCGATCCCTACTCGGCCCAGGTGCACGACCACGCCACCATGGCGATCCTGGCCGCGGCCCAAGGCGGCGAGGCGACCGGCACCGTGATCCGCGACAATGTCCGCAAGATCTGCCAGGGCGATGGCGAGAAGGTGGACAACGTCACGGACGGCCTGCGCCTGATCGCCGCCGGCCGCGCGGTGAATTTCGAGGGCGCCTCCGGCCCCTGCGAATTCGACGAGCGCGGCGACATCCGCGGCACGAAGTTCCGCTACGAGGTGGCAGAGGGTGGTGCGTACCGGGTGCTCGAACTCGTTTGAAGCGGCGTGATCCCTTGCGGCGCCTTGCGGCCGGCGTGCTTCGGCGGCCGAGCGGCCGAATGGCCGCCGCGGCCTATGCCGCGCAGCCAAGCACGCGGAGCGTGCGCCCGGCGTCTGAGGGTGTGCACCATGCGGCCGGCGATCTTCGGCGGCCGAGCGGCCGAATGGCCGCCGCGGCTTATGCCGCGCAGCCAAGCACGCGGAGCGTGCGCCCGGCGTCTGAGGGTGTGCACCATGCGGCCGGCGATCTTCAGCGGCCGAGCGGCCGAATGGCCGCCGCGGCCTATGCCGCGCAGCCAAGCACGCGGAGCGCGCGCCCGGCGTCTGAGGGTGTGCACCATGCGGCCGGCGATCTTCGGCGGCCGAGCGGCCGAATGGCCGCCGCGGCTTATGCCGCGCAGCCAAGCACGCGGAGCGTGCGCCCGGCGTCTGAGGGCATGAAATGATCCAGGATTGGCGTGACATCGTTCAGATCCTGCTGAACGGCGTGATGGCGGGCAGCGTGCTGATGCTGCCCGCCATCGGCTTCAACTGCATCTTCGCCGTGCTGCGCTACCCGAACTTCGCCATCGCCGGCTTCGCGACCACCGGCGCCTTCGCCGGCTGGGTGGCGAATGCGGTGTATGGCTGGCCGATCGGGCTGGCGCTGCCGCTGGCCTTCCTGGTGGCGGGGCTGGTGTCGCTGCTGGCCGAGGAAGCGGCGTTCCGGCCGCTGCGCCCGGCGGGGCCGCTGACCGTCGCCATCGCCTCCGTCGCCATGACCATCCTGCTGGAGAACATCATCCGCTTCAGCTTCGGCAATGACCTGCGCGGCTATGACCTGCCGATCCTGCGCGACTGGCGCTTCGACGGCATCCGCGTCAATCCGCAGCAATTGCAGAACACCGGCTACGCCATCGTCGCGGCGGGCGGGCTGTTTCTTCTATTGGGCTTCTCGCGACTGGGGCGCGCCATGCGGGCGGTGGCCGACAATCCCGTGCTGGCCGACATCAAGGGCGTCGATCCCAACCGCATCGCCCGCGTGGCCGTCTTCCTCGGCGGCGGCTTGGCGGGGTGCGGCGGCATGCTGATCGGCATCGACACCTCGATCGACCCGCTGACCGGCTTTCGCGTCGTGCTCTCCGTCTTCGCAGCCGCGGTGGTGGGCGGGCTGGGCTCGATCCCCGGCGCGGCGCTGGGCGCCATGGTGGTGGGGGTGGGGGAGGAGTTGGCCGGCGTGGTTCTGTCGCCCGCCTACCGCACCGTCACCGCCTTCCTCGCCATCCTGCTGGTGCTGATGTTCCGGCCGCAGGGCATTCTCGGGGCGCGCAACTGATGGAAGCCTACCTCGTCGCCATGCTGGTCTTCGCCGGCTTCTACGCGCTGATGGCGCTGGGGCTGAACGTGATCTGGGGCCTGGCCGGGATGGTCAATCTCGGCCTGGTCGGCTTCTTCGCGGTCGGCGCCTATGCCTCCGCCCTGCTGACCACCAAGCTGCTCTGGCCGATGCCGCTCGGCTGGGCGGCGGGCGCCCTGATGGCCGCCGCCGCGGGCGCCGTGATGGCGCTGATCGTGGCGCGGCTGCGCGGCGACTACCTGGCCATCGTCACGCTGGGCTTCGCCGAGGTGATCCGCCTGGTGGCGTCGAACGAGATCTGGCTGACCAATGGCACGGATGGCATCTCCGGCATTCCCGGGCCGTGGCGCGGCGATGTCTCGCCGCAGGGCTTCAACCTGATCTATCTCGGCATCGTCTGGACGGCGGTTGCCGTGGTCTTCGTGCTGCTGGCGCGCCTGTCGCATTCGCCCTTCGGCCGGGTGCTGCGCGCGATCCGCGAGGATGAGGACATCGCCGCCGTCGCCGGCAAGCCGGTGCTGTGGTTCAAGGTCCGCGCCTTCACCATCGGCGCCGCGGTACTGGGCGGGGCAGGGGCGCTGTATGCCCACTACAACGCCTATATCGCGCCGGACGGCTTCGCCCCGCTGCTGACCATCTACATCGTGCTGGCGCTGACCGCCGGCGGCGTCGGCGCCATGCGGGGCGCCATCATCGGCGCGCTGTTCGTCATCGCGCTGCTGGAATCCACCCGCTTCCTCTCCGCCATCATCCCCGGCGTCAGCCCCGTGCAGAAGGCGGCGCTGCGTGAGGGTGCGATCGCGCTGAGCCTGATCCTGCTGCTGCGCTTCCGGCCGCAGGGCCTGATCCCCGAGAAAACCCGTACCAAGGCGTTCCCATGACCCGCCCCGTTCCCGATTTTGCCTCCGTCGTCAGCGCCATGATCCAGCCCGGCCAGCCGGAGGAACTGTTCGCCGCGCTCGATGCCGCCATGGGCCAGGCGATCGGCCACAAGCTGTTCACCATCCTGGTGATCCATCCGGGCGCGAGCGAAAGCCAGCGCTACTATTCCAACATGCCGAAGGAATACCCGGTAGGCGGCCGCAAGCCGATCAACCCGACCCCCTGGTTCGCCAAGGTGCTGAACGAAGGTGTGCCCTATATCGGGTACACCTACGCCGACATCACCGATGTGTTCTACGACCACGAGCTGATCCGCAGCCTGGGCTGCGAGAGCGTGCTGAACGTGCCGGTGCGCTGGGACGGCCGCACCATCGCCACCATCAACCTGCTGCACGAGGCCGGCTGGTACAATGAGGGCGATATCGCGACCGCGCAGCAATTCGCGGCGCTGGCCGTGCCGGGCGTGCTGAAGGTGATCTCCGAGGCGTAGCCGGCCCGCGCCCGAAGGCGAGGCAATCCAGCCCCCTGCATCCGGGGGCTGGACGGCGGCGCCGCGCCTCCGCAATACTTAGGTATGTAAGGGTCTGAACGACCCGGCGGAGGAAACCCCATGTCGCGCTTCCCGACGCGCATCGAAGACATCCTGGCCGCGCCGACGCGCCGCGGCCTGCCACGCCCCGTGCAGCACCCGCCCGCCGATATCGGCGCGTATATGCGGGGCGTGGACAATTTCTGCCGGGTGATGGCGATCCGGCCCGGCGACCATGTGGTGATGCTGACCGACCCGCTGCTGGACCCCCGCGTGATCCAGGCGGTGCAGGGCCTGGCACGCGGCCGCGGCGCCACCTTCGCCAGCTATATGGGGGAGAGCACCCGCTACGTGACGGTGCCGGAGGAAGCCAAGGCGCTGCTGTCGCGCGCCACCTTCGTGGTCTCCACCTGGTTCGCCTCGGTGCTCGATCCGTATTGCATCGGGCTGCGCCGCAACCAGGGGCAGCGCTGGGTGAAGATCACCTTCTTCCGCGACCTGCATCTGCTGCACACGCCGCAGGCGCAGTTCCCGCTGGACCTGCTGGGCGAGATCATCCGCGCCACCGGGCGGCTGTTCCCCGAACAGGGCGATTTCACCCTGCGCCTGTCCGACCCCCGCGGCACGGATCTCCGCATCCCCTACACGAACGCCATGCTGCAGCATCTGCGGAAGCATAATCGCTGGCGCGGCCACAACATCGCCGATGAGCCGGGCTGCTACGTGCACTACCTGCCGACGCATGGGCCGAACCTGTTCGAATACTCGATGGTCGGCCTGCAGCCGGAGGACAAGGTCGGCATCACCGGCACCGTCTGGGCGAATTGGGCGGTGGGCTTCGACAGGCCCTTCGAAAGCCCGGTCGGCGTCGAGTTCAAGGACGACCTGGTGCATGCCGTCCATGGCGAGGGCTTCGCCGCGGAGGTGATGCGCGACTACCTGATCGGCGGCACGCTGGAGGAGCTGGGCTGCGGCCACAACCCGAAGGCGCCGCGCTTCGACATCTACCCGGCCGGCCCCAACTCCCCGGGCAGCCTGCATGTCGGCATCAACGCGCCCAAGCCATCCGACTACCTGCGCCGGGTGATGCCGAATTGGGAGGAGCCGCACATCCACATGGACCTGGTGCTCTACGACGCCACGGTGACGGCGGGGAACCGCCCGCTGGTGGAGGATGGCTACCTGCTGTCGCTGCGCGACCCGAAGGTGCGGACACTCGCCGAGACCTATGGCGACCCGGTGGACCTGCTGGAAGCCTGGCCGGTCTGACCGGCGCACAACAAGAATGGGGAGAGAAGCAATGGGTCTGGGGAACGGGCCGCGCATGACGCGGCGGGGTGCGCTGGCGGCCGGGCTGCTGCTGGCGGCGGGCGGCGCCCGGGCGCAGGGCTGGCCGGACCGGCCGATCCGGCTGGTGGTGCCCTTCCTGGCGGGCGGCGGCGGGGACACGCTGTCGCGCCTCGCCACCGGCCCGGCCCAGGCCCGGCTGGGCCAGAGCTTCGTGGTGGAGAACCGCCCCGGCGCCGGCGGCAATGTGGGGGCGGAGGTCGCGGCCCGCGCGGCGCCGGATGGCTACACCCTGTTCTACGGCACCAACGGCACCCATGCGATCAACGAGGCGCTGTACCCGCGGCTCGGCTTCCGCCCGCATGAGGATTTCGTCCCGGTCGCGCCGCTGTCGCGCATCGTGCTGGTGGTGCTGGTCAAGCGCGACCTGCCGGTGGAGACGCTGCCGCAGCTCATCGCCTGGCTGAAGGCCAATCCGGGCAAGGCCAGCTACGGCTCGGCCGGCAACGGCACCACCGGGCACATCGCAGCGGAGATGTTCCGGATGGCGGCCGGCGTGGACATCCTGCACGTGCCCTATCGCGGCAATGCGGCGGCGATGACGGACCTGGCCGCCGGGCGGATCGACCTGGCGATCGAGCTGATCCCGGCCGCCTTCGCCGCCATGCAGAACGACGCGGTTCGGACGCTGGCCGTCACCTCCGCCACCACCCTGGCAACCCATCCGAACCTGCCGACCGTGGCCTCCGTGCTGCCGGGCTTCCAGGTCAGCGCCTGGGACGGCATCTTCGCCCCCACGGGCACGCCCGCCCCGGTGATCGAACGGCTGAACGCCGCCTTCACCGAGGGCCTGCGTGAGGAATCCGTGGTGGCGGCGCTGCGCGCCCGCGGTGCGGAACCGGCGCCGGCGATGAACCCGGATGCCTTCGCCGCCTTCATCCAGGCGGAACGGGCGCGCTGGGGCGCGGCGGTGCGGGCCTCGGGCGCGCGCCTCGGCTGATCAGACCGGCGTCGCTGCCGGCGCGGGCTCTTCCGCCTCGGCATCCGCCCCGGGCGTGATGACGGCGCCGACCATGGCAGGGGATGTGGCGGCCATGTCGAAGCTCTCGCGCAGTTCCGGCGCGGGGGCGGCGCGCTGGCGCAGGCGCCACAGCACGAAGCCCAGCAGCCCGGCCTGGGTCAGCGCGATGAACAGGAACAGCCCGCCACCGGGGAAGGACCGCATCAGGATCGCGGCGCCGATCGGCCCGATGATGGAGCCGAGCCCGTTCACCAGCAGCAGCGACGACGCGGTGCCCACATAGTCGGCCGGGTCCGCATGGTCGTAGGCATGCGCGGCGGCGATCGAATAGCAGGGCAGCGCGACGCCGCCGAAGGCCGCCGCCAGCGCCAGCAGCAGCGCGCCCTGCGGCGCCAGCAGCCCCAGCGCCAGCCCCACCGCGATGGAGGCCAGCAGCAGCCCGGCCAGCACGAAGCGCCGGTCCATGCGGTCCGACAGGCGCCCGATCGGCATCTGCGTCACGGCGCCGGCCAGCACCGCCGCCGTCATGAACAGGGCGGCGCCATTCTCATCCAGCCCGAAACCGGTGGCCGCCACCGCGCCCAGGCCCCAGAAGGCGCCATTCGCCAGCCCGACCATCAGGCTGCCTACCAGCCCCACCGGGGAAGCGCGCCACAGCTTGCCCGGCCGGAAGCGCACATCCGTCACCGGCGTGGGCTGTGGCGCCCGGGTCAGCGCCACCGGAATGGCGGCAACGCTGATCAGGATGCCGGCCACCGCGAACAGCTCGAACCCCGCCACCGGATAGGCCAGCACCATCATCTGCCCCGCCGCGATCGCGGCGTGGTTGATCATGACGTAGGTGCCCAGCAGCAGGCCGCGCGTGGCATTGGTGGCGCGGTCGTTCAGCCAGGATTCGACGACCAGATAGAACACCGCCAGCCCGTAGCCGAAGCCGAAGCGCATCAGCGCCCAGGCCACTTCGCCCACCAGCAGCGGATAGGCGAAGGCCACGGCGGAGACGCCGCAGACCACCGCCGCGAAGGCGCGGATATGCCCCGCGCGCCCCACCAGATGCGGCCCATGCAGGCAGCCCGCAACGAAGCCGGCGAAATAGGCCGAGCCGAGCAGCCCGATCGCCATCGGGCCGAAGCCCTCCTCCACGCCGCGCAGCGGCAGCAGCAGGGTCAGCAGCCCGTGCCCGGTCAGCAGCAGCGCGACGCCGCCGAACAGGGCGCTGGCGGAAAGCAGGACTCCCGGCATGCGGCGCTAGCGCACCACGCGAGCCAGGGCGCGGTCGAGCACGGCCATGACATCGCCAATGATGTCGTCCCGGGTCCAACCGAACACGTCATAGCCCGCGCCCGCCACCTCGGCGCGCCACCAGCGATGGCGGCTCGCCTCTGTCGGCTGCGCGCCGGCCAGCGCGAAGGCCGGCTCCTTCATCGCGCGAAGCTGCACCGCATAGGTGAAGCGCGCCCCGCCGGGCAGGTCGGCCGCCAGTGCGGCGCGGCCATCCTCGGAGGACAGCTCCGCCAGGCCGCCACGCTTGCGGATTTCCTCCGCCACCGCTTCCAGCGCCGGGCGGATGGCGGCATCCAGGTGCCGTTCCGCCGTGACGCGGCTCGGCCGGTGCAGTGCCGCGCCCAGGCGCTGCTGCCAGCCATCCGCGGCTGCAGGTGCGCGTGCGGGCGCCAGCCCGGTGCGGGCGCCTTCTTCCTCCGCCAGCGCGCGGAACAGCCCCCAGGTCGCGACCAGCATGATCACGGTGAAGGGCAGGGCGCCAATCAGCGACGCGGTCTGCAGCGCCGAAAGCCCACCGGCCAGCAGCAACACCGCGGCCAGCGCACCGATGGAAATGCACCAGAAGATGCGCTGCCAGACGGGATTCTCCTCGGACCCGCCGGAGGCGATGGTATCCACCACCAGCGCCGCGCTGTCGGCGGAGGTTACGAAGAAGGTCACGATCAGCAGCGTCGCGATCCAGCTGGAGATGGCCGATAGCGGCAGCGCGCCCAGGAAGCGGAACAGCGCCGTGGTCACGTCATCCCCCACCGCGGTCGCCAGCCAGCCGCCCTGGGTCATGTCCATCTGGATGGCGGTGTTCCCGAAGATGGTCATCCAGGCAAAGGTGAAGCCGGCCGGCGCCACCAGAACGCCGAGCACGAATTCCTTGATGGTCCGGCCCCGGCTGATCCGGGCGATGAACATGCCGACGAAGGGCGACCAGGAGATCCACCAGGCCCAGTAGAGCAAGGTCCAGCCGCCGAGCCAGCCGGAGGGTTCATAGGCATGCAGCCGGAAGGTGCGGCCGACGATATCGGCCAGATAGGCGCCGATGTTCTGCACATAGGCCTGCACCAGGAACAGGGTCGGCCCGGTGAGCAGCACGAACACCATCAGCCCGAGCGCCAGGCCCAGGTTCAGGATCGACAGTCGCCGGATGCCGGCATCCAGCCCGAGCACGACGGAGCCGAGCGCGATGGTGATGATGGCCGCGATCAGCGCCACCTGCACCCAGGGGCCGGTCGGCAGGCCGGTGAGGTGTGCCAGCCCGGCATTGGTCTGCGCCGCGCCGTAGCCGAGCGAGGTGGCGACCCCGAGCATGGTGCCGATGACCGCGAAACTGTCCACCACATGGCCCGGCCAGCCGCGGAAGCGCTCGCCGAGAAAGGGATACAAGGCGGAGCGGATGGTCAGCGGCAGGCCGCGCCGGAAGCCGAAATAGGCCAGTACCAGGCCCACCATGGCGTAGATCGCCCAGGCGTGCAGGCCCCAGTGGAAGAAGGTGGAGACCATCGCCTCCCGCGCCGCGCCGAAGCTCTGCGGCGTGCCGGCGGTGCCGGGGGGCGGGGTGGCGTAGTGCATCACCGGCTCGGCGACGCCGAAGAACATCAGGCCGATGCCCATGCCGGCGCTGAACAGCATGGCGAACCAGGACCCGTTGCCGAATTCCGGTGTCTCGTCATCCGCGCCGAGCCGAACGGCGCCGTGCCGTCCAAAGGCCAGCAGCACGGCGGCCACCAGGAAGATGGCCACGGCGAGCATGTAGAACCAGCCGAAGCTGGAGATCACCCACGCCTGGGCCGCGGCGAAGACGACGGCCGCCTGGTCCGGCCATAGGCCGGCAAAAAGCACAAGCACCAGCAACACGCTGGCGGAGGAGAAGAATACCGGCCGCGAGAGACCTGGACGTGGCTGGGTCGGCAAGGACTCAGCCATGGAAAGCTCGGGCATAAAATCTGAAAATATGCATTGCGCGCGCCTTGTTCACTGGCTCGTTCAGGACAGGCGACCTTGCATAGGCCAATAGGTCGCTCCGGTGAACCGGCAAGTGACAGTATGGCATCGGATTGCCAGCCGATTGTTCAAAGCCCCGTGCTCGGGCGCCGTTCAGGCGGCTTCCCGCTCGCGCTCCGCCATCATCCGCAGGAAGGCCGGGCGGGCGTGGCAGGCGGCGATCCAGGCCTGGAGATGCGGGGCCTCGGCAAACAATTCCGGCGCCGGCAGGGCGTAGCGCACCACCTCCGCCACGTTGATATCCGCCACGCTGAAGCGGCCGCCGACCAGATGGCCGGTTTCGGCCAGCGCGCGGTCGAGCACGGCGACGGGCTGGCGCAATGCGGCGATCGCGGCTTCGGCCTTGGCGGCGTCGCGCTCGGCCGGCGGCTTGGCGAGGCGGTGGGTGAGGATCTCGATGCTGTGCGGCTCGAACTCGGTTGCCGCCCAGAGCGACCACATGCCCATCAGCCCATCCTCCGCCGCATCGGCCGGGCCGAGTGCGCCGCCGTATTTGCGGGCCAGGTACAGGTTGATGGCGAGGCTTTCGTGCAGCACCAGCGCGCCATCCGTCAGGGAGGGAATATGGCCGTTCGGGTTCACCGCCAGGAAGGCCGGGCTGCGCGTGTGCAGCGGCGCGTCCGCCGCATCCGGGTCCGCCAGGCGATAGGCCTGCATCACCGGCACATGACGGAATTCCAGCCCCGCCTCATGCGCCAGCCACACATTGCGGGAGGCGCGGGAACGGAGGCAGCCATAGATCGTCAACATGGCGGTCAATCCTATGCTGAAGAAGGTATCGTCGCGCCCCTCTGGTCCGGGCGTATTCACGCCCTTTGGTCCGGGCGTATTCACGCCCTCTGGTCCGGGCGCATTCACGCCACTCCGAAGGGATCATCCACGGATCTGGCGGGTTGCGTCAGCCAGCTGGCGCCGGTCTCGGTGATGAGGATGTGGTCCTCCAGCCGGATGCCGAATTCGCCGTAGATGGTGATGGTCGGCTCGATGCTGCCGGTGACGCCGGGGGCCAGGATCTCCTTGCCGCCCTTCACGAAATACGGTCCCTCATGCACATCCATGCCGATGCCATGGCCCGCACGGTGGGGCAGGCCCGGCGTCTTGTGCCCCGGGCCGAAGCCGGCGGCGACCACCACACCACGTACCGCGTCATCGATGGCGCCGCCGGTGATGCCGGGTTTCGCCACCGCGATGCCGGCCGCCTGCGCCGCGTGGTCCAGGTTCCAGATGTCCCGCTGGCGCCGGGTCGGCTCGCCGAAGACGTAGCTGCGGGTGATGTCGGAGACGTAGCCGTGCAGCGGCGCGCCGACATCGATCAGCACCACATCGCCATCCTTCAGCACCTGCGGATAGGGCACGCCATGCGGATAGGCCGTGGCCTCCCCGAACAAAACGATGGAGAAGGCGGGCCCGCCATCGAAGCCGGCCTTGCGATGCGCGGCGGCGAGGAATTCGCCGACCTCGGTGGTGGTGACGCCTTCGCGCATGCCTCGGGCGGCGGCGGCCTGGATTTCCAGCGTCATGCCCATCGCCTGGCGCAGCAGCGCCACCTCCTGCTCCGTCTTGCGCTGGCGGAGGTAGCCGGTGACCGGGCCGCTGGCGATGAAATGGTGGTTCGGCAGCGCCGCGCGCAGCCCCTCCGCCACGAAGACCCGCGCCATCTCGTCCAGCGCGACCGTGCCGCCGGAGACGTCGGAGGACCGCAGGATGTCGGAGAACAGCGCGTAGGGGTCCTCATCCTCCTCCCAGCCACGGACCTCGCCGGGCAGGGCCAGCATGGTCTTCAGCTTCTCCACCTCGAATTCCGGGCAGAGATAGGTGAGGGGGCCGCGCACCGGCAGCACGGCGCCGACCGGGCGTTCGGACTGGCCATGCTTCAGGCCGGTCATCCAGGCCAGGTTGGTCGTGCCATCCAGCCACAGCGCCGCGATGCCGAGTTCCGCCATGCGGGCCTGGGCGCGGTCCACGCGGCGGGCGTGTTCCTCCGCCCCGATCGGCGGCACCGCATCCCGCTGGTTGCGGAGGCCCGCGAGTTCCGTGGCGAAATCCGATCCGCCGACGCCGATGGTCATCCCTCGATCTCCTCCCGCAGCATCTCCAGCCGCAGCCAGTCTTCCTCGGCCGCCTCGCGTTCCGCCTGCTTCTTTGCCAGCAGGTTGCTGCGCGCCGCGAAGCCGGGCGGGTCGTTGGTATAGAGCGCGGGGTCGGCCAGCGCCTTCTGCAGCAGGCCGATCTCCTTTTCCAACAGCGCGATACGGGCGGGCAGGGATTCCAGCGCGTGCTTGTCCTTGAAGGACATTTTCGCCTTCGCCGCCGCGCGCGGCGCCTCCACCGTGCCGCGTTCGGCGGCGGCTGCCGCAGCCGCGGCGCGTGCCTTGGCCTGCACGCCGCGGCCGCGCTGCGCCACCATGTCGGAATAGCCGCCGGCATAATCCTGCCAGGCACCATTGCCCTCGCTGACGATCACATTGGTCGCGACGCGGTCGAGGAAGTCGCGGTCGTGGCTGACGACGATGACGGTGCCGGAATACTCGGCCAGCAATTCCTGCAGCAGGTCGAGCGTTTCGAGGTCCAGGTCGTTGGTCGGCTCGTCCAGCACCAGAAGGTTGGACGGCGTCGCCAGGCACCGCGCCAGCATCAGCCGCCCCCGCTCGCCGCCCGACAGCGCCGAAACCGGCGTCCGAGCCTGTTCCGGAAGGAAAAGAAAGTCCTTCATGTAGCCGATGACGTGCTTCACCTCGCCGCCGATCCGCACCTGGTCGCCGGAGCCACCGGTCAGCGCCGATTGCAGCGAGGTCGCCGGGTCAAGGCTGTCCCGCGTCTGGTCCATCGTCACCATCTCGAGGCTGGCGCCGAGACGCACGCGCCCCTCATCCGGCTTCAGTGCGCCGGTCAGCAGGTTGAGCAAGGTGGTCTTGCCCGCGCCGTTCGGGCCGACGATGCCGACCCGGTCGCCGCGCATGATCCGCGTCGAGAAATCCCGCACCACGGGCGGCGCATCGCCAAAAGCCTTGGTCACGCCTTCCAGCGCCGCCACCAGCGTGCCGGAGGCATCGCCCTCGCTTGCCGCCATCCGCACCGTGCCCGGCGCCGTGATCCGTTCGCGGTGCCGCTTGCGGAGATCCTGAAGCCCGGACAGCCGCTTCACATTGCGCTTGCGCCGCGCGGTCACGCCGTAGCGCAGCCAATGCTCCTCCCGCACGATCTTGCGGGCCAACTTGTGCGCCTGCATTTCCTCCTCTTCGAGAACCTGGTCCCGCCAGGCCTCGAAATGCGCAAATCCCTGGTCGAGCCGGCGGGTGGTGCCGCGGTCCAGCCAGACCATGGATTTGGAAAGTCGTTCCAGAAAGCGCCGGTCGTGGCTGATCAGGACCAGCGCGCTGCGCAGCGGGCCGAGTTCCTGTTCCAGCCATTCGATCGCCGGCAGGTCGAGGTGGTTGGTCGGCTCGTCCAGCAGCAGGATATCCGGCTCCGGCGCCAGCACGCGGGCCAGCGCCGCGCGCCGGGATTCGCCGCCCGAGAGGTTTTCCGGGCTTTCCTCCCCGGTCAGGCCGAGGCCTTCCAGCAGCACCCGCGCCCGGTGCGGGTCATCGCCCGGGCCGAGGCCTGCGGCGACATAGGCGCCGGTGGTGGCGAAGCCCGCCAGGTCCGGCTCCTGCGGCAGGTAGCGGATGGTCGCACCCGGCTGGATGAAGACGCTGCCGGCATCGGCCTCGATGATGCCGGCGGCGATCTTCAGCAGGGTGGATTTGCCGGAGCCATTGCGGCCGACCAGCGCCAGCCGGTCCCCCGCCGAGACGGCAATTTCCGCCCCGTCCAGCAACTGGGTGGAACCGAGGCGCAGGCGGATATCGCGAAGATGCAGCAGGGGGGGCAGGGCCATGGCGGGGGATTGCGTGCCAGGGCGTCGCACGTCAAGCATCACCCTTCTGCCGGGTCGGCATCGCCTTGCCGCGTCGGCGCTTCGCGTGTCCCATCGCTGCAACCCTTCCGGACAAGGACACTCGCCCATGCGCCGCCGCACGCTGCTTTCCGCCCTCGCCTTGGCCCCCGCCATGCCCGCGCTGGCACAGGCACCCTGGCCCAGCCGCCCGGTCCGCATGATTTCCTCCGCCCCGCCGGGCGGCGCCTCCGACATCCTGACCCGCACCCTGGCGCAGGCCCTGCAGGAACAGACCGGCCAGCCCTTTCCGGTGGAGAATCGCGCCGGCGCGGGCGGTGTCGTCGCCTCCGACCACGTCGCGAAATCGGCGCCGGATGGCTACACCTGGATGACGACGAATGTCGGCCCGCAGGCGATCTTCCCCTCGCTGCGCCGCGACCTGCCCTATGACACCCGCCGCGACTTCCGCAGCATCACCATCATCGGCACGCTGCCGCTGGTGCTGATCGTCGGCAAGGACCAGCCCTTCGCCGATCTCGCCGCCTATATCGCCGCCGCCAAAGCCCGCCCCGGCGCGATGAATTTCGGCTCCGGCGGCAATGGCACGCTGCACCACCTGACCGGCGAATTGCTGAAGGCCGCGGCCGGCATCGACATCGCCCATGTCCCCTATCGCGGCGCCCAGGCGGCGACGGCGGATGTGATCGGCGGGCGGATCGAGGGGATGTGGGACAGCCTGCCCTCGGCCGCCGTGCATATCCGCAGCGGCGCGGTGCGGCCGCTGGCCCTCTCCACCGCCACCCGCAGCGCCGCCTTCCCGGATATCCCGACGCTGGCCGAGCAGGGATTCCCCAATGTCGTGACCACCAACTGGTTCGGCCTGGCGGGCCCGGCGGCGGTGCCGGACGACGTCGTGCAGGCCTTCTACGCGCAGCTTCGCCGGGCGCTGGCCAGCGATGCGGTGCGCACGCGCTATGCCTCCATCGGCGTCGATCCCGGCGGCAGCCCGCCGGAGGAAACCCAGCGCTACGTCCTGGCCGAGATGGATCGCTGGGCCGAGGTCGTGCGCCGCACCGGCGTGACACTGGACTGAAACCGATGACCACGCCCGACGAAGCCGCCCTGATGGCCTCCGCCCGCATCGAGGACGCCTGGTCCCTGGTGCAGCGCTTTTCCACCATGCGCCGGCAGGATCCGGCGGAGGCCGCAGCGGCGGGGGAGGAGATCATCCGCCGCCTGCAAGCACTCGGCCTGCCGGTCACGGTGCATCGCCCGCGCCTGTATCTCGCCGTGCCGAAGGCGGCGCATGTGGAGCTGGAAGGCCTGCGTCTGGCCGCCCGCCCGGCGCAGCTCGCCCAGACCGCGCCACAGGGGCTGACCGCGCCGCTGGTCTTCGTCGAGAACCCGATCGGCCCGCCGATGGGCTGGACGCCGAATTCGGCCCCGCTATTCGGCCCGGGCTACGACCCGGCGCCGGGCGTGCCGGATGTGACGGGCAAGCTGGTGCTGTTTCGCGGCATGATCCTGGCCGAGCGCATCCTGCAATTCGCGGCCCTGGGCGCCGCCGGCGTCATCGCCATCAACCCCGGCCCGGACATGCATTGGGGCAGCGGCAGCGCCATCTGGGGCACGCCGGACCTGGACGATTTGCCGGGCCGCACGCCGATCCCCGGCTGCTCTGTCAGCGCGCCGGATGGCGCCAGGCTGATCGAGGCCGCCGCGCGCGGCGCCGCCGCCACGCTGACCACGGTGGTGGAGGAGGGCTGGTTCGACCAGGTGCTGCCGGAAATCCGCATCGAGGGCACCGAGCCCGGCTTCGTCCTGCTGCATGGCCACTACGACAGCTGGGATGTCGGCGTCGGCGACAATGCCACCGGCGATGCCTGCCTGCTGGAAGTTGCCCGCACCCTGCACGCGCGCCGCGCGAAGCTGCGGCGCGGCGTCCGCATCTGCTGGTGGCCCGGCCATTCCACCGGGAAATTCGCCGGCAGCACCTGGTATGCCGACCAGCATGCGCTGGACCTCGCGAAGCATTGCGTGGCGCATCTGAACTGCGACAGCCCCGGCTGCCGCGACGCCACGGACTACCCGACGATTCCCTGGATGGCGGAGAACCGTGCCTTCGTGACGGAGGCGGTGCGCGACGCCACCGGCAAGGTGGCCGGCGGCAAGCGGCCGACGCAATCCAGCGACTTCTCCTTCAACAACCTCGGCATCTCCGGCTGCTTCTCCGCCTCCTCCCGCATTCCGAAGGCGGAGGTGGAGCGGCGCGGCTGGTATTTCGTCATGGGCAATGGCGGCAACACCGCCTGGCACACCGACCGCGACCAGATCGAGGTCGCGGACCCGGATGTGCTGCTGACCGATATCCGGCTCTATGCGCTGGCGGTGTTCCGCATGGCGACGCTGCCGGCGCTGCCGCTCGACCCCGGCGCGCTGGTGGCCGACCTGCAATCCCATCTGGCCCGCTACGCCGCAGCCGCGGCCGATCGCTTCGACCTGCAGCCGGTGGCGCGGGCGCTGGAGGCGCTGGCAGCCAGCCTTGCCGCCTTCGAGGCCGCCGGGCCGGCGCCCGCAGCGGCCAGCGCGGCGCGGCTTGCGGTGCTGCGCCAGCTCGTGCCGCTGGACTACACCCGCGGCACGCGCTGGCGGCGCGACTTCGGCCTGCCGGCGCCGCCCTTCACGCATCTGGCGGTGGCGGCGGAGCTGGATCGCTATCCGCCCTGCGCCCTCGGCTTCGCCACCACGCAGTTGCAGCGCGGGATGAACCATGTGCTGGCGGCGCTGGATGCGGCGACGCAGGCGGTCGCCGCACAGTGACCGAGCCCAGCTACGGATCTTCCGCGAACCCGCATCTGCTGGCGCGCATCCCGCTGGATGCGCGGCGGGTGCTCGATGTCGGCTGCGGCGCCGGCGCCCTGGGCGCCGCCTTCCGCCGCCGCAACCCGGCGGCACGCCTGGAGGCAGTGGAGCCCGACGCCGCGCTGGCGGCGCGCGCCGAGGCGCATTACGACGCGGTGCACCGCATCGACATCGAAACCACCGCCCCGCCGGTGCCGGCCGGCAGCCTGGACGCGCTGGTGTTCGGCGATGTGCTGGAACATCTGCGCGACCCCTGGGCGGTACTGAAGCGCGACGCCGCTCTGCTGTCGGAAGACGGCGTGCTGCTGGTCTGCGTCCCGAATGTCGAGCACTGGTCCTTCGCCGCCCGGCTGCTCGGCGGCCGCTGGCGCTATGAGGAGACGGGGCTGTTCGACCGTACCCATCTGCGCTGGTTCACGCGCGATGCGATGCGCCAGGCGCTGGAGGCCGCCGGCCTGGTGCCCCTGGAAGTGGTGCCCCGCATCTTCGAGCTGCCCCGCGCCCAGGCCTTCGCGAAGGCGATGGCGCCGGCGCTGGCCGCGCTGGGCACGACGCAGGAGGATTGGCTGCGCCGCTCCGCGCCCCTGCAATATGTCTGGCGCGCCGGGCGCCGGAGGCCGGCGCCGATTGTACTGGCAGCGCGCACGCTGCGCCCGGTGGGCGGGGTGAATGATGTGCGCGTGCTGCAACCCTTCGAGGCGCTGGCGACGCGCCCTGGCGTCGCCACCCGCGCCGGCCAGGATGCCGAACTGCCGCAGCTGCCGCCGGAGGTACCGCGCATCCTGATCCTGCAGCGCCGCCTGCTGGATCGGCCGGACAGCGTCGCCTATCTGCGCCAGCTGCGGGCTACCGGCGCCGTGCTGGTGCAGGAATTCGACGACGACCCGGCGCATTGGCCCTCCATCGCCGGGAACGACCACTTGGCGTTCCGCGGCGTGCATGCGGTGCAGACCTCCACCGCGCCGCTGCGCGACCTGTTCTCGGAGTTCAATGATGAGATCGCGGTCTTCCCCAATGCGCTGGCCGAATTGCCTGAGCCCGCCAATTTCCGCGACCCGAACCGGCTGACCCTGTTCTTCGGCGCGCTGAACCGCCAGGCGGACATCGCCCCCTTCCTGCCCGTGCTGAACCAGGTGCTGGCCGAGGCCGACGGCCGGCTGGCGGTGGAGGTGGTGCATGACCAGGCGAGCTTCGCGGCGCTCGACACGCCGCATAAGCGCTTCACGCCGACCATCGACTATGCCGGCTACCGGAAGCTGATGGCGGGCTGCGAGCTGGCCTTCCTGCCGCTGGCCGATACCCGCTTCAACCGCATGAAGTCCGACCTGAAGGCGGTGGAGGCCGGCGGCCATCGCCTGTGCTGCCTGGCCAGCCCCGTGGTCTATGCCGGCAGCCTACGCCATGGCGAGACCGGGCTGATCGTGCCGGATGCCGAGAGCCTCGGCCGGGAACTGCGCGCCCTGCTCGCCGAACCGGCCCGCGCCCTGGCGATGGGCGAGGCAGCGCGGGCCTGGGTGCGGGATCAACGGCTGCTGGCGCGGCAGTTGGCGCCGCGGCTGGACTGGTATCGCGGCCTGTGGGCACGGCGCGCGGCGCTGGATGCGGCGCTGGTGAAGCGGGTGCCGGCGCTGGGTTGAGCTACCGCCCCCACTGCCACTCCATGCTGACTCCGACCCGCTCGCCGGCCTCGCGGTCGCCGGTCTCGGCTTCCAGCTTGATCCGCGGCGTCAGATCCACCCGGACGCCGACGCGGGAGGAGCCGGATTCGGTGCCCTGCCGCACGCCGACGAAGACGCCGTCGGCGACGTAGCGTCCGGCTTCCAGGGTCGGGCCGGCGCGTTCCTCCGCCTCCGTCCGCCGCGCCGCCGTCTCGCCGCCGCCGCCCACCGCCAGCCGGTCCAGCCCCAGCGTCTGCCGCACCCGGTCCAGCACGCCGGAGGCACCGCCGCCGGCCAGGCCGGTGGCGCCGGCGATGGCCTGGGCGATCTGCGCGATCTCGAAGGGCGACAGCGCGCTGACCGGCCGGTCGAACAGCAGCCGCGCCAGCACCTCATCCTGTGGCAGCTCCGGCGTGGAGGAGAAGGTGATGACCGGCTGGCTCGGCGGCCCGGTGACGCTGGCGCGTACCGTGGTGCCGCCGGTCTGGCTCGTCGCCTCGAAATCCAGGTCCGGGATCAGCCCGCCGGTGAAGTCCAGCCGGCCGCGGCTGAAGGTCAGGCGACGGGCCAGGACCTGGATTTCGCCGCGCACCAGCGCCAGGCCACCGGAGATTTCCGGATTGCTCAGCGTGCCGCCGATCTGCAGCGTGCCGCCCAGCTCCGCATCCAGCCCGCGCCCGCGCACGAAGACGCCACGTGGTGCCTCCAGCCGCAGGTCGAGCGCGATCGGCAGGGCGGAGCCGCCGCCAGCGGCCTGGCCATTCCCCTGGCCGCTGCCATTCCCCCGGCCATTCGCCGTCTGGCGCGGCGGCGGCGTGGTACGGCCGGGCACGCGGCCCACCTCCGTCACCGGGCCGAGGCTGCGGACCGAGCTCGGAAGCTGGTCCGGCACGCGGATATCGGCCCGCTGCAACCGCAGCACCCCCGCCAGCCTTGCGCCGGTCGCGAGCTGCCCGGTCAGCCGAAGCTCCGCCCCCATCGTCGCGGTGATCAGGTCGGAGGAAACCGGCTGCGCATCCGTCGCCCGCAGCGCCAGATCTACCGGCATGCCCTGTGTCAGCGGGTCCACCGTCCCGGTCAGCGCGATGCGGCCCTGGCCGGCGGTGCGGCCGGTGAGGTCGACGCGAAGCTGCGGCCCGGCGGCCGAAATCGTGCCGGCAAGCTGGGTCAGCGCCACGCCCAGCTCCGCATTCCGATAGGACCCGCCGGGAAGCGTCGCCTGGCCACCGAGCACCGGGGCGGCCACCGTGCCGCCGGCGCGCAGCGCCAGGTTCAGCCGGCCCGTCACCCGGTCAGCACCCGCCGCCAGCAGCGGCGCGGTCAGCGCGCCGATATCGGCCTGCCCATCCAGCGCCCCCTCCAGCGGCCCTTCCGGCCCGCGCGGCAGACTGGCCGTGGCGGTCAACCGGGTGGCGTTGCCGGCATTGGCGGTGGCGCGGCCGGAAATGGCGCCATCCGCGCCGCGCCGCCCCTCTGCCTGGATATCCACCGCCGGCAGGCCGCGCGCCCAGGCGGCGGTGGAGCGCAGGTTGCTCGCCCGCAGATTGCCGGCGACCTCGGGCGCGGTGCCGGGGCCGGTGACGCGCAGCTCACTCGCAATCGACCCGGTCGGCGCCACATCCGGCAGCAGCACGGCCAGCGTCGCCAGATCCGGGATGGCGATGCGGGCGCGGATGTCGGCGCGGGCGGCGGACCAGCTTCCACTGATATCCACGGTGCCACCGCGGCTGCTGGTCAGCGACAGCGCCGCCACCTCGATCGCCCCATCTGCGCGCAGCAGGATGCGGGCAGGGGCGGCAAGGCGGCCGGTCTCGCCCTCGGCGGTTGCCCGCAGCGCCGCGAGTTCCAGCAGCCGCGCGCCCTCCGGCTGATCGCTCAGGCGGCCGCGCGCCTCGATCTCGGCTTCCGCAACCACGCCGTCCAGGGCGAAGTTCAGGGCGGCGAGGGTGCCGTCCACGGTCGCCGTCAGGCGCCGCACTTCGGTGCCTGAGGCCGCCAGGCGTGGCACCTCCAGCCGCAGCTCGGCGCGCTGCTGGCCTTCCTGCGCCGCCAGCTTCGCCTCCGCGCGCAGCGATCCGGCGAGCGGGATGCCGGCGACGGGCGACAGCGGTGCCAGATCGGCCACCGCCAGCCTTGCGGTGCCGTCGAAGATGCTGGTGGCGAGGTCCAGCACGCCCTGCGCCGCAAGCTCGGCCGGGCCGAGGCTGGCGGTCGCCGCCTCAAGCCGCAGCCTGCCATCCGGCTGCGGGCCGCCGCGCACGTCGAGCGCCAGCGGCAGGCCCTGGAAGCGGCCGCTGGCCTGGGCGTTGACCGCCGGGGCGGAGGCGGGGTTGGCGATGCGCGCCTGCAGCGAAGCCGCCTCCAGCACCTGCCCGGCGACCTCCAGCCGGTCGGAGGCGGCCTGCACCACCAGCGTCGGGTCGCCGATCGGCCCCTGTGCGGTCCCGGTCAGTTCCAAGGCCCCGGAAACCCCCGGCGCGGCACCTTCGACCGAGGCGAGCTGCACCCCGAAGCGCAGGTCCAGAAGTTCGCCCACCAGCCCGCTCGCCTCGGCACGGATCGCCGCACCCTCGATGGTGAGCTGCCCGATGCGGTCCGGCGCCGTCGCCTGCAACACCACGCGCGGCGACCCACCGAGCAGCGCGGCAAGCTGCGGCTGGGCGGAGGTGAAGCCGCGCACCGCCAGCGTCGCATCCACGGCCGGTGCGGAAAGCGGACCCTGCACGGTGCCGCGCAGGTCCAGCCCCTCCCAGCCGACAACGCCCTCCGGCAGCAGCGGCGCGAAGGTCGTGGAGCCGGCGAGCGCGGCCTGCACCTGCAGGTCAGAGTCCATCATGTCCCCGGCGATCCGGCCGCTGGCCGCGATCTGCCCGGCGGCGCCATCCACCCGCAGCGCGCGCAACACGATTGCGCCGTCCGGGCCACGGCTGGCGTCCAGCACGAGGCCGAGCGGCCCGGCCAGTGCGGCGAGCGGACCTTCGAGGAAGGCGCTGCCATCGGCGGTGCCGCGCAGCTCCGCGGACAGGTTGTCCATGTCCGGCGCGCGGACGGTGCCGGCGACATCCAGAGCCAGTCCGGGCCCTGCCTGAGCCTGCAAGGTCAGCGCCGCCGCTTCCGCCGGCCCGTCCAGGGTGAGGTCGAGCGCAACGGGACGCTCCGGCTGGCCGATCAGGCGGGAGACCGGGCCGCCGGCCGCATCGCGCAGCCGGATATTGGCGGCGAGCCGCCCCGTGGCGGGGCGCAGTGCGGCCTGCAGGGCCAGCGTCGTCGCGCCTTCCGGGGCGCTGATATCGAAGCTGCTGGTCAAGCCGGCCGCATCCAGCAGCGCCATGCCTTCCGCCCGCAGCAGGGCGGCCTCGCCGAGCACCGGCTCCGCCAGCTCTATCCGTGCGACCTGCAGCCGGTCGAGCTGCAGGGCCACCGGAAGCTGCGGCAATTGCGGCAGCAGCGGACCGGCCGGCGCATCCGGATCCTCCGGGGCGCCCGGCGGCAGGCGGTGCAGCGCGAGGCGGCCGGCCGAGAGCAGGGTGATGTGGGCGCGGCGATTGAGCAGCGCCATCGGGTCCCAATCCAGCTCGGCATCGGTGATCTCGAGCCAGACGCCCTGCTCATCCGCCATCGCGATGCGGTCGATCGCCAGGCGGCCGGGCAGGGGGCCTTGCAGCCCTTCCAGGGTCAGACCCGGGACGAAGGATTCCGCCAGGCCGGCCAGCCGCGCGCGGCCGCCCTCGGTGTTCGCATACAGAAGCCCGCCGCCCACCAGCAGCACGGGCAGCAGCAGCAGCGCCAGCACCAGGCCCAGCCCCCAGCGCAGCCAGCGACGGCGGCGGCGGGGTGCGGGGCTGGGCTGCTCCTCAGAAGGCCTGACCGAGTCCGACATACAACCCATACCCGTCATCGCCTTCCTGCTTGTTCAGCGGAATGGCAACGTCCAGTCGCAGCGGCCCTATTGCCGTCGCGTAGCGCACGCCGACGCCGGCGCCGAGGCGTACCTCCTCGAAGCTCGGCGTCTCCAACTGCCCCACCGAGCCGCCATCTAGGAATGCGACCATGCCGAGTGCGCCGGAGATGCGCTGGCGAAGCTCCACCGAGCCCTCCACCAGGCTCGACCCGCCATCCGGCCTTCCCTGCGAATCGCGCGGCCCGATGCTCTGATAGGCATAGCCGCGCACCGACCCGCCGCCGCCGGCATAGAAGCGCTTGTCCAGCGGCACGCTGCGATCCGCGCCCACCAGGCTGCCCAGCGTGCCGCGCAGCGCCAGAACGGTGCCGCCCGATCCGGTCAGGTCGAAATAGGTCCGCAGCGTGCCGATGGCCCGCACGAAGCCGCCGCCTTCCGCGATATCGGCATAGGGGATAACGTTGATGGTGGCGCGTAGCCCGCCGCGCGGGTCCAGCGGATCATTCGTGCTGTCATAGCGCGCGCCCATCACCAGCCCCGCCAGGGTGAAGGGTTCCATATTGCCATCGCGGCCGATCCGCCCGGTCTCGAAGGTCGGGCCGGATTGCAGCACCCAGCGCGCGCCGAAGGGCCGTTCCAGCAGGGCGGAGGTGGTGATCGCGTCGCGGTCGTAGGCGTCTAGCCTCTCCCGCAGCACGGCGGCATCCAGCACCAGGGAGGTGCGGCCATCGATCAGCCCCGGGCGGCGAAGATTGGCGCCGATGCGGAAGTTGGTGTCATCCGCCTCGCTGCCGAGGCGGGAGGCGGAGGCCTCCAGCCGCAGCCGCTCCGCATTGCCGAAGACGTTGCGGCGTTCGTAGTAGACCGTGGCCGAGGGGCCGTAGTTGGTCTCATAGGCCAGCGTCGCGCCAGCCGCGTTGCGCGGGCGGTCGGTGATGGTGAAGGTCACCGGCAGGCGCCCGGACTCATCCAGCCGATCCCCGGCGCGGGCCCGCACCGTGTCGAAGGCGCCCAGCGCCAGCAGTTCGCGGCGCGTCCTTTCCAGTGTCGCGGGAGCATAGGGCTCGCCGGACACACGGTTGGTGATGCGTGCCAGCAGGCGGCGGCTGACGGCGGTGCCGCCGGCGATCTCGGGCGGGGCGAAGCGGGCGGCGGGGCCGGGGGACAGCACCCAGGTGACGTCCATCGCCTGGACCTCATGGTTCACCAGCACCTCGCGGTCCACCACGGCGGCGAGCGGGTAGCCGGCGACGCGCAGTCGGTCGAGCAGGCCGGATTCGGCGTCCAGGATCGGGCCGGTGCGGGCCGGTCCGCCGGATTCCAGCCCCTCCGGCTGTCCGAGCGCGGCAACTGCGGCGGCGCCCTCGGGCGCCTGGGACCGCAGCGCGACGCGGCGCAGCGTATAGCGGGGGCCGGGGGTGATCCGGACCTGCACCGGCACCGGGCCCGGGTTGCCAGCGAGACGCTGCGCCAGCCCCGGCTCATCGGCCGGGCTGCCGGCGATCTCAACCTCGATGCGGCCGGCCCAGTAGCCTTCCGCGCGCAGCACCGCATCGAGCAAGGGCGGTTCGCCGAGCGCGCGGGCGACCAGGCCATAGGCATCGACCGGCGCTTCGTCGGACAGGCGGATCAGGCGGGAGGCATCGCGCAGCGGCTCGTCCAGCGCCTCCACCCCCGTCGGGACCAGGCTGGTCTCATAGGGCAGGGCGCCGGGGGCCGGGGCCTCGGCTGCCGGAGGCTCCGGCGCGGTCTGGCCCATGGACTGCGTGGCGACCGGAGCGGCCGCCAGGACGAGCATGGGAAGGAGGAGGAGTGGTCTCAGAAGCTGTCTCACCTGGTCTGGAAGCGCCCGGAGGGGGCGCGGGTTGCATCTGCCATGCAGATCACGGCGCGAATTGGTCGGGGATGGAGGATGCCGGCTTAAGCAGCTACCCTTACAGGATGGACACCGCATTCGCCGAGACGCTGACAAGCTGGCGCCGCCACCTGCACGCCCATCCCGGGCTCACCCTGCATGAGGAGGGCACGGCCGCCTTCGTCGTCGCCAAGCTGCGGGAGATCGGCGTCACCGAGATCACCGAAGGCTTCGGCGGCCATGGCGTAGTCGCCACCCTGCGCCGCGGCGGCGGCAATCGCAGTGTCGGCCTGCGCGGCGACATGGATGCGCTGCCGATCCAGGAGGTCAATGCGGACCTGCCGCACCGCAGCACCGTCCCCGGCGTGATGCATGCCTGCGGCCATGATGGCCATACCACGGCCCTGCTGGGCGCGGCGAAGCTGCTGCTGGAGGATGGCGGTTGGACCGGGACGGTTCATCTGGTGTTCCAACCGGCTGAGGAGGGCGGTGGCGGTGCCCGCAGCATGATCGCGGAGGGGCTGTTCCAGCGTTTCCCGATGGATCGCATCTTCGGATGGCATAATTGGCCCGGACTCCCTGCTGGCACCGTTGCCGTGCATGACAAGGCCGTGATGGCGGCCGGCGCGCGCTTCGAGATCACCTTCGACGGCCATGCCGCGCATGCCGCGCTGCCGCATCTGTCGCGCGACCCGATGGTGGCCGCCGGCCATTGTATCGTGGCGCTGCAGAGCATCGTCGGGCGCAACCTGGACCCGCTGGCCGGTGGTGTGGTCAGCGTGACCATGGTGCATGGCGGCGAGGCGCAGAACCAGATCCCGGCGCAGGTCGTGCTGAAGGGCACCGCCCGCTGGCTGGCCGATTCGGCCGGGGAGGCGATCAAGGAAGGCCTGCACCGAGTGGCAGAGGGCATCGCCGCCACCTGCGCCGTGCGTGCCACCGTGGGCTGGCGCCAGGGCGTCGAGGTGACTGCCAATAGCCCGGCGGAGCGTGACCTGGCCGCCACCGCCGCCGCCGCCGTGGCCCCGCTGCGCCGCGACCTGCCGGCGGCGATGACGGGGGAGGATTTCTCCTGGTTCCTGAAGGAGGTGCCTGGCGCCTTCGTCTGGATCGGCAACGGCCCCGCCGAGGGCGGGCGGGAACTGCACAACCCGCATTACGACTTCAACGACGCCGTGCTGCCGGTAGCCAGCGGCTTCCTGGCGGAGGTGGCGAAGCGGGCGCTGGGAGGCTGAGCATTTTCAGGTCAGGCGGCTTCGCCTGACGAGTCGGAAAATGCGACCCGGCGACGCTAGCCGAGTACCCCCTTCAGCCATTCGCCGCCCTCCGCGGCCGCCCGGCGGGCGGCGGCGACATGGTTCAGCGACCGCAGGAAGCCATGCGCGGTGCCGGGGAACAGCGCCTGCTGCACCGGCACGCCCGCTTCGCGCAGCGCATCGCCCATGGCGAGGTTCTCCGAACACAGCACGTCCAGCTCAGCCACATGCAGACGACAGGGCGGCAAGCCCTTGAGATCGGCCAGAAGCGGCGCGGCCAGCGGGTTCTGGCGATCCGCCGGGCGCGGCGCGTAGCACTCCCAGTAGAAACGCATCTTGTCCCGCGTCAGAAAGTAGCCATCGGCGAATTCCCGGTAGGACGGTGTCTCAAGGTCGGCGTCGAACACCCCGTAATTCAACAATAACCCGCGCAGCTTCAGCTCGGGGTTCGTGCGCCGGAGCAGCAGGGCGACGCCCATTGCCAGGTTGGCCCCGGCGCTGTCGCCGCCGATGACGATGCGGGACGGGTCCAACCCCCATTCGGCGCCCTGCGCCGCCACCCAGCGCACCACGGCGGCGCATTCCTCCAGCGCCTGGGGGAAGGGCGCCTCCGGGCTGAGGGCGTAGTCCGGGCCGATCACGGCACAGCCGCCGCCGGCGGCGTATTCGCGCATCAGCCGGTCATGCGTGTCGATGCTGTTCCAGACCCAGCCGCCGCCATGGATGTAGATGAGGACCGGCAGCGGGCCTGCCTCCGGCCGGTGGAAGCGGCACTGGATGCGCCGGCCGCGCACCGGCAGCCAGCGATCGGAGGATTCGGCCATCTGCGGCCCGCCGGCCGAAAGCGGCACGTTCAGCGCCTCGGTCTGCGCCCGCGCCTGGTCCAGCGGCAGGGTCAGGGTGATCGGCGGCAGCTTCGCCCCCTCGGCCTCCATCATCGCGTTGAAGGCGCGCATCTCGGGGTCCCAGCGGGGGTCTTCGGCGGGCATGGTGGTTCCCTTCATCAGTTTCGGGGTATCGGAAGGCCGAACGCGCCGCGCGGCAAGCCCACCCGGCTTGTCGTTGCCTCCCGCCAAGCCCATGGTGCACTGCACAATGAGCCTTTCCACCAGCCTGGCCCAGCATTCCGCGGTGCGCTTCCGCGAACAGGCGCTGTACCGGCCGCGCCATGTGCTGCTGCTGGCCGACCCCGCCATGGCCGCCTCCGCACCGCTTGCGCGCAACCTGCGGGAAGGCGGCTTCACCGGTACGCTGACCGAGGCCAGCGAGCTTTCGGCGCTGGCGCAGGTGCCCGATCTCGCCGTGCTGTCGCTGCCGCCGCAGGCTATCGAGCCGGCGATGGCGGCGCTTTCGGCGCGCGGCTGCCATGCCGTGGTGGTGCCCGGCCCGGCCCCGGGGCTGGCGGAGATCGCCCGGCGCACCGGGGTGCGGGCGCTGGGGCAGGGCAGCTTCGGCATCTGCGTGCCGGGCATCGGGCTGAACGCATCCCTGTCCCATCTGGCGCCGCGCCGCGGAAGGCTGGCGCTGGTCGGCCAATCCTCCGCCCTGACGCGCGCCGTGCTGGATTGGGCGGAGGCGGAGGCTGTGGGCTTCAGCCATGTCATCGGCATCGGCGAGAATGACGACCTCGGCTTCGCCCATGCGCTCGACTGGCTGTCCCGCGACCCCGGCACCGGCGCCATCCTGCTGGAAATCCGCCGCATCAAGAACCGCCGCATGTTCATCTCGGCCGCCCGCGCCGCGGCGCGGATGCGCCCGGTGGTGGCGATCCGTGCCGGTGGCCGGCTGGCCGACCCCTCCGGCACCTCGGATGCCGTGATGGATGCGGCGCTGCGCCGCGCCGGCGTGCTGCGGGTGGAGGGGCTGGACGACCTGCTATCGGCGGCGGAGACGCTGGCGCGGGTGAAGCTGGTGCCGGGTACCGGCAGCGGCGGCGGCATCGCGCTGGTCGCCAATGCGACGGGCCTCGGCCTGCTCGCGGCGGACCGGGTGCTGGCCGGCGGCGCGCGGCTGGCCGAATTGCCGCCCGAGGCGCTGGCGGCGCTGGATATCGGCCTGCGTCCCGGCTGGCATGGCGCCAATCCGCTGATCCTCGGCCCGGGTTCCGCCACCGCGCTGGGCGAGGCGGCGGCGATGCTGGCCGGGCTGCGCCAGGTGGATGCGGTGGTGGCGCTGCACGCCCCGGTGGCCGGGGAGGATGCGGCCACCATGGCGGCCGCGCTATCCGCCGCCGCGAAGGCGACCCGCGCCGCGCCGATCCTGGTCTGCTGGGCCGGGCAGGCGACCGCCGGGCCGCAGCGTGGAGCCCTGGCCGCCGCCGGCCTCGCCGTGTTCCCGACGCCGGAAGGCGCCGTGCGCGGCGCGTTGCACCTGCTGCAAGACCGGCAGAACCGCCTGGCCGCCGCGGAACTGCCCGGCCGCCAGGTGCTCGCCCTGCAGCCGGACCGTGCCGCCGTCGCCGCGTTGCTGGCCGGTGCGCGGGCGCAGGGCCGGCTCTCCCTGACCGAGGACGAGGCGCTGGCGGTGCTGGCCGCCTATGGCCTGCCGGTGGTGCCCGGCCTGGTGGCGGCGGATCTCAAGGCGGCCGAGGACGCGGCGACGGAGCTCGGCTTCCCGGTGGTGCTGAAGCTCCGCAGCCCGGATATCGGGCGCAAGACGGAGATCGGCGGCGTCGCACTCGGTCTTCGCAGTGCGCTTGCGGTGCGTGAGGCGGCGGAGGCGATGCTGGAGCGGGCGGCGCGCGAACGGCCGGGGGCGCGCCTCGCCGGCTTCCTGGTACAGCGCCAGGCCAGCGGTGCCCAGGAGCTGCGGATGCGGCTGGGCGACGACGCCATGTTCGGCCCCTTCCTCGGCTTCGGCCTGGGCGGCACCGCCGCGGATGTGCTGGGCGACGAAGGGTTCGACCTGCCGCCGCTGAACCATGCCCTGGCCCTCGGCCTGATCGGGCGGACCCGCGCCGGGCCGCTGCTGGCGGGCTACCGGGATCATCCGGCGGTGGATCTCGATTCGGTGGCCGGCGCGCTGGTGCGGCTGTCGCAGGTGGCGGTGGATTTTCCCGAGATCGCGGCGCTCGGCGTGAACCCGCTATTCGCGGATGCGGCGGGGGTGATGGCAGCCGATGCGTCCTGCCTGCTGCGCCCGCAAGGCCAGATGGCGCTGCTGGCAGTGCCACCCTATCCGGAGGAATGGGTGGCACCCTGGACGGCGAAATCCGGCGAGGTGCTGCTGGTGCGCCCGGTCCGCCCCGAGGATGCCGAGGCGCATGCGGAGATGTTCCGCCGCCTGACGCCGGAGGATGTGCGCTGGCGCTTCTTCAGCCAGCTGCGGGAATTGCCGGCGGTGCAGATCGCCCGGCTGACACAGATCGACTACGACCGGGAGATGGCCTTCGTCGCCGTGCGCCGCCGCGCCGATGGGGCGGAGGACATGCTCGGCATCTCCCGCCTGATCCGCGAGGCGGATGGCGAGCATGCGGAATTCGCCGTCGTGGTGGATCGCGCCATGAAGGGGCAGGGGCTCGGCCGGCACCTGATGCAGCGGCTGTTCGACTGGGCCGCCGCGACCGGGATCCGGGAGGTGGTCGGCCAGATACTGAGCGACAACGTGCCCATGCTGGCCTTCATCCGGGCGCTCGGCTTCACCACGCGGCGCAGCCCGGAGGATGAGGATGTGGTGGAGGCCCGGCGGAGCGTTCCGCCGCCGGGATAGACTATACGGTGCTGGCGCGGATCAATTCCCGCACCCGGGCCGCCGCGGCGGCACCCTTCATCGCATCCCGCCAGGCCACCTCGGCCACGCGCTGATGCGCCGCCACCGCCTCATCCGCCGCGGTGATGGAGCCGACGCCAAGGCCGCCATTGGGCGGCGTATCCGCGGCGAAGGGGGAGGAGACGACATGCGCCCGCTCGCGCCCGCGCATCACCATGAAGCCGCCGGTGGGTTCAGTGCCGGTGGCGAGGCCGATCTGCACGCCGATCGGCACGCTTTCCATCATCGCGGCGATGGCTTCCGCTTCCGCCCGTGCGGCGGCGAGGCAGCGCTGGCGGGTGCGTTCCGGCACCGTCATGCCGGCGGCGACGCCTTCCTGCAGGAAGCGGCGCAGCGCGGCTTCGCCCAGGATGGCGATGATGGTCGGGCGGCGGGCGGCATGCAGGCGCTTGCGGGCGGCGAGCAGGCCGAGCGCCTGATCCGCGCTGGCGCGGGCCTGCAGGCGTTCCGGTGCGGCATCCGCGGCCTCCGTCCAGGCTTCGCCGACGGCGCCGTCAAAGGCATCCGTGGTGGTCTGGTAACAGAAGGCGCCGCCGACCATCAGGATCTGGTCGGCCTGTTCCTCGACCTGGCGCAGCCTCTCCTGGAAGGCGAGGGGCCGGGCGAAATACTCCACGCCGATGCCGAGCAGCGACAGCGGGGAGATCTTCAGCAATTCAGCGAGGCGCCGGATCGTGTCCAGCTTGATGACCTCGCCCTTCTCGTACCGGTACAGCGCGGCGCGGGAGACACCGAGGCGCGCCGCGATCTCCTCCGCACGGAGGCCCGATTCGAGGCGATAGGCACGCAATTGCTGTCCTATGTCCGCGAAACGCATGCAATCCCCCGTAGGTCCAGTGAACAAGATACAACCCTGTTGCCGGAGACAGAATCTCAGGGATCAGGCTGCTGGCGCTAAAATGCGGGACATGCGCGCCCAAAGCAACGCCGAAAACACGGGAAAATTGTGGCCTGAGCGTGGCGGGTACCTCCTCCGGTTGTAGAACCGGTAACCGTAAGGGATTCCGACGCGTCGCAGCCCGCCGCGCAGGGAGCGGTGCGCGAGGATTGCCCCCGCGCGCCGCTGGCCCGGCGGTGCCGGTCAGGCGTCCGGCGCGACCTTATGCGCGGCCAATGTTTCCAATGCCTTGACCATGCCAGAATGGTCATCGGCGGCGCCGCCCATCGCGGCACAGGCGGCGAAAAGCTGCGCGGTGGAGGCGGTGTTGGGCAGCGCCACGCCCAGTTCCTTGCCCGCCTGCAGCGCCAGGTTCAGGTCCTTCTGGTGCAACTCGATCCGGAAGCCCGGCGCGAAGGTCCGCTTGATCATCCGCTCGCCGTGCAGTTCAAGGATCCGTGAGGTTGCAAGCCCCCCCATCAGCGCCTGGCGCACCTTGGCCGGATCGGCACCCGCCTTGCTGGCGAAGACGAGGGCTTCGCCCACCGCCTCGATCGTCAGCGCGACGATGATCTGGTTGGCGACCTTGCAGGTCTGCCCGGCGCCGGTGTCACCCACCAGGGTGATGTTCTTGCCCATCGCCTCGAACAACGGCCTGGCCCGCTCGAACGCCGATTCGGAGCCGCCGACCATGATCGTCAGGCTGGCGTTCTTGGCGCCGACCTCGCCGCCGGAGACGGGGGCGTCCAGGTAGTCGCAGCCCTTCTCCGCCACGCGGGCGGCGAAGGCCTTGGTGGCGGTCGGGCTGATCGAGGACATGTCGATCACCAGCTTGCCCGGCGCCAGCCCTTCCGCGACTCCGCCGGCGCCGAACAGCGCGGCTTCGACATCGGGGGTGTCGGGCACCATCAGGATGATGACCTCCGCCGCCTTCGCCACCGCGGCGGCGTCGGGCAGGATGGTCAGCGCGTCCCGCAGTTCCGCGGTCAGGCTGGCGCGCTCCGGCGCGCAGACCTCGTGGCCGGCGGTCTTCAGGTGCAGCGCCATGGGCTTGCCCATGATGCCGAGGCCGATGAAACCGATCTTCATGGCGTGTCTCTCCGTTCGTGGTGGGCCGGGGGTCAGCTCTTGTAGGGGGCGAACCAGCCGAGGCCGGCCACAGTCTCGCCCGCCGGGCGGTATTCGCAGCCGATCCAGCCGCGGAAACCGAGCGCGTCGATCTTCTCGAAGACGAAGGGCCAGTTCACCTCGCCGGTGCCGGGTTCGTTGCGGCCGGGATTGTCGGCCACCTGCATATGGGCGATCAGCGGCAGGTGCTTCTCCACCCGCTTGACGATGTCACCTTCCGTGATCTGGCAGTGGTACAGGTCGAACTGCATGCCGATCCTGTCCGGCCCGATCGCCTGGATGATGGCGGCCGCCTGGTCGGTGGTGTTGAGGAAGAAGCCCGGGATGTCGCGGTGGTTGATCGGCTCGATCACTGGCTTCACGCCGGCCGGCGCCGCCTGCTCCGCCGCCCAGGCCAGGTTGGCGGCCAGCGTCGCGATCATCGTGTCATGCGCCACGCCGGCCGGCGCCAGGCCGGACATGACATGGATGCGCGGGCAGCCGAGCGTGGCGGCGTAGTCCAGCGCCTTCCGGAAGCCTTCCTTGAATTCGGCCTGGCGGCCGGGCAGGGCGGCCTGGCCGCGCTCGCCCTTGTTCCAGTCACCCGGCGGGCCGTTGAACAGCACTTGGGACAGGCCGTTGTCCTTCAGGCGCGTCGCGATCTCGGCAGCGGGGAAATCATAGGGGAACAGGAATTCCACCGCCTTGAAGCCCGCCTTGGCCGCGGCCTCGAACCGGTCGAGGAAGGGCAGTTCGGTGAACATCAGAGAGATATTGGCGGCGAAGCGCGGCATGGCGGTGTCCTTCCCTGGGTTTCGCGGTTGCGCGGGTGATGCCTTGGCCCCCGCCGGGGGGCAAGCCCGCCGCATGCCAGCGGGGTGATGCGCGGAAGGCGTGCGTGGCGCCGGGGCTTCCGCTAAGGCTGGAGTCTCAGACCGGAGCCAGCATGAGCCAGGAATCCATCCGCCCCGCCCGCCTGCTCGGCCTGGCGGCATTGTTCGCGCTCGGCCTCGGCTGCTTCTGGGTGATGCGGCCCTTCATCTCCGCCCTGCTCTGGGCGGTGATCCTGGCCTACACCACCTGGCCCGCCTTCCGCGTGCTGCGGGAGAAGACCGGCCTCGGCCCGGGTGCGGCCGCGCTGGTGATGGTGACGGTGGAATTCGTGCTGATCGGCCTGCCCCTGGTCTTCGCCACGCCTACGACGCGTGAGGAGATCGAAGGGCTGCGCACCTCCTTCGAGGGGCTGCTGGTGACCGGCCTGCCGAACCTGGCCATCTGGCTCGGCAGCCTGCCCTTCATCGGCGAGACCTTCCGCAGCCTGCTGAGCGGCTGGGACACCACCTTCGCCGGGCTGTTCGAGACCATCAGCCCCTATGCCGGGCAGATCGCCGGCAGCGCGCTGGCGGTGCTGCTGGCGCTGCTGTCGGGCCTGGCGGAGCTGATCATGGCGATCTTCCTGGCCTTCTTCTTCTATCGCGACGGCCCGGCCATGGCCGCCCATGCGGAGGCGGTGATGGAGAAGATGGCCGGCCCCGGCACGCGCCGGCTGATCCTGCTGACCGGCAACGTCACCCGCGGCGTGGTCTATGGCCTGCTCGGCACCGCGGTGCTGCAGGGGGCGATGACCGTGTTCGGCCTGTGGGTCGCGGGCGTGCCGCAGCCGGTGCTGCTGGGCGTGGTGGCGGGCGTGCTGTCGATCCTGCCGGTGGGCGCCCCGCTGGTCTGGGCGCCGGCGGCGATCTGGCTGTTCACCCAGGGCGAGACCGGCTGGGGCCTCTTCATGGCGGTCTACGGCGCGGCCGGGATTTCCTCCGTGGACAACGTGATCCGGCCCTGGCTGATCAGCCGCGGCGCCGACCTGCCGCTGCTGCTGACCCTGCTGGGCGCCATCGGCGGCGTCATCGGCTTCGGCATCCTCGGCCTGTTCCTGGGGCCGGTTCTGCTCGCAGTTGGCTTCACGCTGCTGCGCGACTGGGCAGGCAACGGCGCGGCGACCACCACACGTACCCCGAAGGCCTGAGATCGGCCTTCCTCCGGGCATCGCGGCACGATATGCACGATAGCTTGCAGGCAGGTTTGTGGGCAGGCGGGCGCAACGACCCGCCGCCCCCACAGCAGGGAGTTCCGGGGTGATGCGAAGACTGCTTCTGGCGGCCGCCGCCATTCTTGCTTTGGGGGCTGCCTCGCCGGCGCCCGCCGTGGCCCAGACGGTACGCTGGGCGGCCAGCGGCGATCCCAACACGATGGACCCGCACAGCCAGAATGTCGGGACCGTCACCATGGTCCTGCAGCAGATCTACGATCCGCTGATCGCCCGCAACGCTGACCTCACCCTGCGCCCGGGCCTGGCCCTGTCCTGGAGCCAGGTGGAGCCGACCCGCTGGCGCTTCGTGCTGCGCCCGGGCGTGAAGTTCCATGGCGGCGAGGCGTTCTCCGCCGATGACGTGGTCTTCAGCATCGGCCGCGCGCGGCAGCCGACCTCCAATTTCGGCATCTATGTCGATACCGTCGCCGAGGTGGTGAAGGTGGACGAGATGACGGTGGACATCGTCACCCGCGTCGCGGACCCGATCCTCCCGAACAAATTCGCCTCCGTCTACATGATGTCGAAGGCGTGGTCGGAGGCGAACGGTGCCGCCCGCCCGCAGAACACCCGGGCGCGGGAGGAGATGCACACCACCCGCAACACCAACGGCACCGGCGCCTTCCGCCTGCAAAGCCGGGAGAACGACGTGCGCACCGTGCTGCGCCGCAACACGGATTGGTATGGGTGGCGGGAGCCGGATGCGGCGCGGTCGAATGTGCAGGAGATCGTGTTCCGGCCGATTTCCTCCGACGCCACGCGGATTGCGGCGCTGCTGTCCGGCGAGGTGGATTTCGTGCTGGATCCGCCGCTGCAGGATCTGAACCGCCTGCGCGCCGCGCCCGGCATCCGCGTGCTGGAAGGGCCGGAGGTGCGGACCATCTTCCTGGCCTTCGACGTGGCGCGGCCGGAGCTGCTGTATTCCGACGTGCGTGGCCGCAACCCCATGGCCGATCTGCGGGTGCGCCAGGCGCTGTACCACGCGATCGACATCCAGGCGATCCACCGCACCACCATGCGAGGCCAGTCCGTGGTGACCGGCACCTTCTTCCCGCCCCAGGTGAACGGCTATTCCGAGGCCGAGGATACGCGGCTGCCCTATGACCAGGCGCGCGCCCGCGCCCTGCTTGCGGAGGCCGGCTATCCGAACGGCTTCGGCCTGACGCTGGACTGCCCGAACAACCGCTACATCAATGATGAGCAGATCTGCCAGGCGGTTGCCGCCATGTGGACGCGCATCGGCGTGCGGACCAGCGTGAAGGCGCAGCCGCTGGCGCCCTTCTTCGCCCAGATCCAGCGCCAGGACACCAGCGCCTATCTGCTCGGCTGGGGCGTGCCGACGCTGGACGCGCTGTATTCCTTCCAGTCGTTGCTGGCCACGCGCAATGGCCAGCAGGGGGATGGCATCTGGAACTATGGCGGCTATTCCAGCCCGCGGATGGATGAGCTGGTGCAACGGATGAAGACGCAGTCGGGCGCGTCGCGTATGGAGGCGATTCATGAAGCGCTGCGCCTGTACCGCGAGGACGTGCCGCACATTCCGCTGCATCACCAGATGATCCCCTGGGCGATGCGGAGCAACTTCTCCATCCCGCACGCCGCCAACAACCAGCCCTATTTCCGCTTCGCCCGCATCGACTGAACCAACCGACTGACCGACCGACTGAGCAACAAGCGGATTCCGGCGGCGCCACCCGGCGTCGCCGCCACGTAAAGGATCGCCAGCGCCCGTGTTCGCCTTCATCATCAGCCGCTTACTGCAGGCGCTGCCCGTCATGCTGACGGTGGCGCTGCTATCCTTCGCCATGTTCGCCTATGTCGGCGATCCGGTCGCAATCATGCTGGGGCAGGACTACACCATCGCCCAGCGGGACCAGCTCATCGCCGATCTGGGGCTGAACCAGCCCTTCTTCGTGCAGTTCGCGAAATTCGTGGTGAATGCGGCGCAGGGCGAGTTCGGCCTGTCCTACCGCCTGTCCCGCCCGGTCGCGCAGCTCATCGTCGAACGCGCGCCGGCCACCCTGGAACTGGCGCTGTGCGCTGCGATCCTGGCGCTGGCCATCGGCGTACCGATGGGAGTCTATACCGGCCTCTATCGCAATTCCTGGCTCAGCCGCTTCTTCCTGACCTTCAGCCTGATCGGCGTGTCCCTGCCGACCTTCCTGATCGGCATCCTGCTGATCCTGACCTTCTCCGTCTGGCTCGGCTGGCTGCCAAGCTTCGGGCGTGGGGACACGGTCAATCTCGGCTGGTGGAGCACCGGGCTGCTGACCTGGTCCGGCATCAAGGCACTGATCCTGCCCTCCATCACCCTCGGCCTGTTCCAGCTCACGCTGATCATGCGCCTGGTGCGGGCGGAGATGATGGAGGTGCTGCGGACCGATTACATCAAGTTCGCCCGTGCCCGGGGCCTGACCAACCGGGCGGTGCATTTCGGCCATGCGCTGAAGAACACGCTGGTGCCGGTCATCACCATCACCGGCCTGCAGCTCGGCGCCATCATCGCCTTCGCCATCGTGACGGAAACGGTGTTCCAGTGGCCGGGGATGGGGCTGCTGTTCATCCAGAGCGTCAGCGTCGCCGATATTCCGGTGATGTCCGCCTATCTGCTGCTGATCGCGCTGATGTTCGTCACCATCAACCTGATCGTGGACCTGCTGTACTACGCGGTGGACCCCCGCCTGCGCATTGGCCGCGGCAAGGGAGCGCATTGAGATGTCGGCCACCGCACCCGCACGCCCGAATGCCATCCGCCGCGCCCTCGACAGCGATCTCTGGTATTCCTTCACCCGGTCGCCGATCACGGTGGCATCCGCCATCGTCGCGCTGATCTGCGTCGGCGGCGCGGTGCTGGCGCCCTGGATCGCGCCGCACAACCCCTTCGACCTGGCCTCGCTCCAGCTCATGGACGCGTTCAAGCCGCCGGCCTGGGAAATGGACGGTGACCCGAACTATCTGCTGGGCACCGATGACCAGGGGCGGGACGTGCTCTCCGCCATCATGTATGGCGCGCGGGTTTCGCTTCTGGTCGGCTTCTGCGCCGTGCTGCTCTCCGTCTCCATCGGCATCACCGCCGGGCTGGCGGCGGGCTATATGGGCGGCACGGTGGATGCGGTGCTGATGCGCATCGCCGATATCAAGCTGACCTTCCCGACCATCCTGATCGCGCTGCTGATCGATGGCGTGGTGCGCGCCGCCCTGCCGAGGGAGGTGCATGACCAGATCGCGCTCTATGTCGTGATCTTCGCCATCGGCATCAGCAACTGGCCGTCCTTCGCCCGCACCGTTCGGGGCTCCACCCTGGTGGAGCGCAACAAGGAATATGTGCAGGCGGCGCGGGTCATCGGCGTCTCCCGCGCCCGGATCATGGTCAGCCATGTGCTGCCCAATGTGCTGGGGCCGGTGCTGGTCATCGCCACCCTGAACCTGGGCTTCGCCGTACTGGCGGAGGCGACGCTTTCCTTCCTCGGCGTCGGTGTGCCGCCGACGCAGCCCTCGCTCGGCACGCTGATCCGTATCGGCAACGACTTCCTGTTCTCCGGCGAGTGGTGGATCACCATCTTCCCCGGCATCGCTCTCATCCTGCTTGTGCTGTCCGTGAACCTGCTGGGTGACTGGCTGCGCGACGCCCTGAACCCGAAGCTCCGATAATGACCGCACCCCTTCTCGAAGTCCGCAACCTGCGCGTCGAGTTCCCGACGCGCCGCGGCACCCTCGTCGCCCTCGACGACGTCTCCTTCTCCATCGCGCATGGGGAGGTGCTGGGCGTGGTCGGCGAATCCGGCGCCGGCAAATCCATGACCGGCGCGGCCATCATCGGGTTGTTGGAGCCGCCCGGCCGCATCGCCGGCGGGCAGATCCTGCTGAACGGACGGCGGATCGACAATCTTCCCTACTCCGAGCTGCGCAAGCTGCGGGGCAGGGAGATCGGCGCGATCTTCCAGGACCCGCTGACCACGCTGAACCCGCTCTACACCGTGGGCCAACAGCTGATCGAGACGATGGTCACCCACCTGCCGCTGAACCCGGCGCAGGCGCGGGCCAAGGCGATCGAGTGGCTGGAACTGGTCGGCATCCCCGCCGCCAGCCAGCGCATCGACAGCTACCCGCATGAATTCTCCGGCGGCATGCGCCAGCGCGTGGTCATTGCGCTCGCGCTATGCGCGGAGCCGAAGCTGATCGTGGCGGATGAGCCGACCACGGCGCTGGATGTCTCGATCCAGGCGCAGGTGATCTCGCTGCTGAAGTCGCTGGCGCGTGACAAGGGCACCAGCATGATGCTGGTCACCCACGACATGGGCGTCATCGCCGAAACCGCCGACCGCGTGGCGGTGATGTATGCCGGCCGGATCGTCGAGGTCGGCGCCGTTCGCAACGTGGTGCAGCAGGCGGCGCACCCCTATTCCGCCGGCCTCATGGGCTCCATCCCGCCGGTCGGGCGGCGGCTGGAACGGCTGCAGCAGATCGACGGCTCCATGCCGCGGCTCTCTGCCATCCCGCCTGGCTGCCCCTACAACCCCCGCTGCCCCCACGCCTTCGACCGCTGCTTCGTGGAGCGGCCGGAACTGATGCCGGCCAAGGACAACCTCGCCGCCTGCTGGCTCTATGCCGAGCAGGGAGTGCCGCGCCATGCGTAACGACATCATGCTCGAGACCATCAACGTCGCCCGGCATTTCGACGTCTCCCGCCCCCTGGTGCAGCGGCTGCTGGCGCGCGAGGGCAAGCGCGTGCTGCGCGCCGTGGACGGCATTTCCTTCGCCATCGAGAAGGGCACCACCCTGTCGCTGGTCGGCGAAAGCGGCTGCGGCAAATCCACCGTGGCCCGCCTGGTGGTCGGCCTGTACGGCCCGACGCATGGCAGCGTCATGTTCGACGGGCAGGACCTGGCGCAGGCGCGTGCGGATTCCGAACAGCGCCGCCGCATGCAGATGATCTTCCAGGATCCCTATGCCAGCCTCAATCCGCGCTGGCGCGTGCGGGACATCATCGCCGAGCCGATCCGCGCCTTCGGCCTGACGCGCAGCCCGGCCGAGATCGATGCGCGCGTCGGTGAGCTGCTGACCCAGGTGGGGCTTTCCCCGCTGGACGGGCAGAAATTCCCGCATGAATTCTCCGGCGGCCAGCGCCAGCGCATCTCGATCGCGCGCGCGCTGTCCTCCAACCCGGAATTCCTGGTCTGCGACGAGCCGACGAGCGCGCTGGACGTCTCCGTGCAGGCGCAGATCCTGAACCTGATGAAGGATCTGCAGGCGCGGCTCGGCCTGACCTATCTGTTCATCAGCCACAATCTGGCGGTGGTGCGGCAGGTCAGCGACCGGGTCGGCGTGATGTATCTCGGCCGGCTGGTGGAACTGGCGCCGGCGGAGACCCTCTTCAACACGCCGCGCCACCCCTATACGCGCGCGCTGATGGAAGCGATTCCGGATCTGGAGATGACCGGCCGGCAGCGCATCCCGGTGGGCGGCGAGGTGCCGAGCCCGATCGACCCGCCGAGCGGCTGCCCCTTCCACCCGCGCTGCCCGCTGGCGAATGACCGCTGCGTGGCCGAGCGCCCGGAGATGATCCCGGCCCGCGGCACGCCGGAGACGCTGGTGGCCTGCCACGCGGTGGAGGAAGGCCGCGACCGGGTCGGGGAGCCGCTGGTCGCGGCGTGACCAGAAAGCCCTTCCCCCCGACGGGGGGGAGGGTTGGGTGGGGGGCCTGGCCAACCCGCAGGAGCGTTTACTGATCAGCGGCGCAGCAGGGCGATGAGTACGGGCTGGCTCTCCAGCGCCGCCCCCACCCAACCAGCCTGCGGCGTTGCAGCAGTGCCGCAATCCCCCGCAAGTGCGGGGAGGGCTACTTCACCGCCTTTGCGCCGCGAAGCGCACGGCTTCCTCGGCGGCGCGGAACAGGGCGCGCGCCTTCTGGTGCGTCTCCTGGTATTCCGCCTCCGGGTCGCTATCCGCCACCACCCCGGCGCCGGCCTGCACATGCATCAGCCCGTCCTTCACCAGCGCGGTGCGCAGTGCGATGCAGATGTCCATGTCGCCATCCGCGCCGAAATACCCCACGCCGCCCGCATAGGCGCCGCGGCGGGAGGGCTCCAGCTCCTCGATGATCTGCATCGCCCGCACCTTCGGCGCGCCCGAGAGGGTGCCCGCGGGGAAGCCCGCCGTCAGCGCATCCAGCGCGTCGAGGCCCGGCCGCAGGCGGCCTACCACCTCGGACATGATGTGCATGACCTGGGAATAGCGCTCGACCTGGAATTTCTGCGTCACCCGGACCGAGCCGATCTCCGCGACGCGGCCGACATCGTTGCGGCCGAGGTCAATCAGCATCAGGTGCTCCGCCAGCTCCTTCGGATCGGCCAGCAGCTCCCGCTCCAGCCGCGCATCCTCCTCCGGCGTTGCGCCGCGGGGGCGCGTTCCGGCCAGTGGGCGCAGCTTCACCTCCCCATGCTTCACGCTGACCAGGATTTCGGGCGAGGCGCCGACCAGCGACAGGCCGTTCAGGTCGAGGAAGAACAGGTAGGGCGCTGGGTTCAGCCGGCGCAGCGCGCGGTACAGCGAAAAGGGCGGCAGGCCGAAGGGCGCGGTGAAACGCTGTGCGGGCACGACCTGGAACACGTCGCCGGCGGCGATGTATTCCTTCGCCCGCAGCACCGCCGCCTTGTAGCCCTCCGGCGTGAAGTTGGAGGTCGGCGCCGGCGGCACCGGCAGGCTGGCAGCGGGCGCCGGGCGGGGCAGGGGGCGGTCGAGCGCCGCCTCCGCCTCATCCAGCCGGGCCTGCGCCAGGTCCCAGGCCGCCTTCGGGTCCGCGGCGGCTTCCGGCCAGACCGGCGTCACCAGCGTCAGCGTATCCCGCACATGGTCGAAGACCGCGACCAGCGTCGGGCGGATCATCACCGCTTCCGGAATGCCGAGCACATCCGGGTTGCTGTCCGGCAGGCGTTCCATGTGCCGGACCATGTCGTAGCCGAGATAGCCGAACAGCCCCGCCGCGATGGAGGGCAGCCCGGCCGGCATCGGCATGCGCGTCGCCTTCACAAGCGTCCGCAGGCTGTCCAGCGGCGGCGCCGGGTCCGGCTCGAAGGCATGCGGGGCGGACAGCGCGTGGCGGTTGATCTCGGCCTTCCCGTCGCGGCAGCGCCAGACCAGGTCCGGCTCCATGCCGAGGGAGGAGAAGCGGCCGCGCGCCGCGCCGCCTTCGACCGATTCCAGCAGGAAGGCGTTGTGCCGCCCCTGCACCAGGCGGAGATAGGCGCCGACCGGCGTATCGAGGTCCGCGACGCGTTCGCGGAAGACCACCTGGCCTTGCCCGGCCGCCAGGCCGGCGGCGAAGGCGGCGAAGGTGGAGAGATCCGTCATGGCACCACCTGTTGCAGCAGGGTCGGGCTGATCTGCGGGTTGGCGCGATTGCGCAGCGCCGCGATATAGGCGGCGTTCAGGTCATCCGCCATCTGCTGCTGCGCGGTGCGCTTGGCATTCTCCAGCGCCGCCGCATCCGCGGCCGGGTCGGCGGAAACCACCTCCAGCAGCTGCGCCACGGCGAAGCCGGCGGCGGTCGGCGCCATGGTGGGTTCGTTCACCGGGATGTTGAACAGCACCGGCAGCAGCTCCCGCGGCACGGTCAGGCCGGGGGTGCCGGGTTCCGGCTGGCGGCCAAAGGGGCCCATGCGGGTGCTGGTCAGCCCGGCGGCTGCGGCGGCGGCTTCCAGCGTCTGCCCGCCACGCACCGCGGCGAGCAGGGCGGCCGCGCGCTCCTCCTGCGCCCGGCGCTTGGCGTCGTTGGTCCAGGCCAGGCGCACATCGGCCTCCACCTGCTCCAGCGGCTTCAGGGCGGGCGGGCGCACCTCATGCAGCTCGATGCCCATGAAGCCCTGGGCTTCGCGCAGCTCCTGCAGCCGCGGCGCACGGCCCTGCTCGGCGGCGAAGATGGCGCGCAGGGCTTCGGCGCGGGCGGCGACCGGCACCGGCAGCACGGCGGGCAGGCCCTCCGCATCGCGGCCCTCGGCATCCAGCGTCACGCGCGACACGGTCAGGCCGAATTCACGCGCGGCATCGGCCAGCGAGGCACCGCCGGCCAGCGCATCCTCCACCCGGTTGGCCCGGTCGAAGGCCAGGTCGCCGGCGCGTTCCAGGGCGATTTCCTGCCGCAGCCGGTCGGCCACCTCGGACAGCGGCGAGGTGGTGCCCGCGGTCACGCCGGCGACGCGCATCACATGCCAGCCAAAGGGCGACTGCACCGGATCCGTCACGCCGCCATCGGGGGCGCTGAAGGCGGCCTGCGCCAGCGCCTCGATCGGCAGGTCGGCGCGCGGCACGTTGCCGAGTGACAGCGCGGCGCCGCCGGCGGATTCGACCTGCTGCTGGATGGCGGCAAAATCCGGGTTGGCGCGCCACGCGGCGGCGATCTGCCGGGCGGCTTCCTCGGTCTGCAGCAGCGCCTGCTGCAGGTCGCGGCGCTCCGCCGTCTCGAACTGGGCGCGGCGCGCATCATAGGCGGCGGCGAGGTCGGCGTCGGAGACCTCGATCTGGTCGGCCAGGGTTTCCCCGGTCAGCACGGCGATGGTCGCCTCGCGCAGGGCGGGGGTGGAGAAGCGATCAGGGTTGTTGGCGTGGAAGCGGGCCAGGGCGGCCTCGGTCGGCGGCTCCGGCTCCGGCGCGTCCAGCAGCGGCAGCTCGACCACCTGGGCGATGCGGCGTTCCTGCTCATACCGCACCATGGCGCGGGCCAGCAGGTCGGGGGCCGGGGCGCCGGCGCGCACGGCGCCGGAAAGCTGCATGCGCTGCAGGTCGTCCCGGACCAGCTGCAGGAACTGCGCCTCCGACATGTCGTTCTGGCGCAGGAACTGGTCCAGTGCGAGGCGATCGAACTGTCCGGCGGTCTGGAAATTCGGGATGGAGAAGACGTAGGCCTGCACCGCCGCATCCGGCGTGGCGAGGTTCAGCCGCGCGGCCTCGGCCCGCTGGGCGCGCTCCGCGATCAATTGTTCGACGGCCTGCATCGCAATGGCGCGGCGCAGCGGTTCCTCCGCCTCGAAGCTGCTGCCGAGCTGGGCTTGCACGCGCTGCAATTCGCGGCGGGCGGCCATCTGCGCCTCAGGCACCTCGATATCGCCGCCCTCCATGCTGACAACGGCGGTTTCCCGGCCGAAATTGCGGACGGTGTCCTCGATGCCCCAGATGGCAAAGGACAGCACCAGCAGCACGAAGAGGACCTTGGCGAACCAGGTCTGGGTGAGGTTGCGGAACCAGGTGATCATCCGGACCGGGTAGCCGGAAATCCCGCCGGTTGCCAGCCCGGCGCGGCATTGCTACCCGAACCTGATCCATGAGGAGACGCACGTGACCCCTGGCATCCGCCCCCTGATCGCAGGCAACTGGAAGATGCACGGCACGCTCCGGGAGGCCGTGGTCCTGGCCGAGGCGGTGCGCGCCGGCGCCGGCGGCCTCGGCGCGGACCTGCTGGTCTGCCCGCCCTTCCTGCATGTGCCCCCCGTCGCCGCCGCCATGGCCGGCGGCCCGGTCGCGGTCGGGGCGCAGGACTGCCACGCCGCCACCAAGGGCGCGCATACCGGCGACACCTCCGCGCCGATGCTGTGCGATGCCGGGGCCACCCATGTCATCCTTGGCCATTCCGAGCGCCGGGCCGACCATGGCGAGACGGATGCGGTGGTGCGCGCCAAGGTGCAGGCGGCGCTGGCGGCCGGCCTGATTCCCGTCGCCTGCGTCGGCGAGACCGAAGCGCAGCGCCTGGCCGGGGAGGCGGAGGCGGTGGTGCGCCAGCAGCTCGCCGAGTCGCTGCCGGATGATTTCGGCGGGGTTGTCGCGTATGAGCCGGTCTGGGCGATCGGCACCGGCCGCACGCCCACCGAGGAAGACATCGCCGCCATCCACGCAACCATCCGGGCGACGCTGGTCGCGCGCTTCGGGCCGGCGGGGCAGGCCACGCGTATTCTCTATGGTGGGTCGATGAAGCCGGGCAATGCGAAGGCCATCCTGGCGCTGCCCAATGTGGATGGCGGGCTGGTCGGCGGCGCCAGCCTGGTGGCGGCGGATTTCCTGGCGATCGCCGCGGCGGCGGGATGAGCGACTGACCCGTTGCCGGGGCGGAAAATATGGGCTGGCCGGCACGCTGGCCTTCCGGCACCAGACCCGCTAGAAGGCGCCCGCCATGACCAACCTCCTCCTCGTTCTATTCCTGCTCGTCACCCTGGCGCTGATCGGGGTCATTCTCGTGCAACGCAGCGAGGGTGGCGGGCTGGGCATCGGGTCCTCCCAGGGCATGGGCGGCTTCATGACCGGCCGCGGCACCGCCAACCTGCTGACCCGCACCACTGCCGTGCTGGGCACCATCTTCATGGCCCTGGCCCTGGTGCTGGCGATGCTCGGCAAGGGCCAGGCGCCGAACCGTTCCATCCTGGATGGCCCTGCGGGCGGCGTTCCCGCCTCCACCGCGCCGGCCGTTCCCGCAGTGCCGACGGTGCCGAACAACTGAGACGCTTCGCCTCCCTCCGGGAGGCCTGCCTGCAACAATCGCATCCACCACGCCGGACGGGTTCCATTGCCCGTCCGGCTTCGCTATGAGGGGCGTCCATGACGCGGTTCGTATTCGTCACCGGCGGCGTGGTCTCCTCCCTCGGCAAGGGCATCGCAGCGGCATCGCTGGGTGCGCTGCTGCAGGCACGCGGCTACAAGGTGCGCCTTCGCAAGCTCGACCCCTACCTCAATGTCGATCCGGGCACGATGTCCCCGTATCAGCATGGCGAGGTCTTCGTGACCGATGACGGGGCGGAAACCGACCTCGACCTCGGCCACTACGAGCGCTTCACCGGGGTCCATGCCTCCAAGCTCGACAACTGGACCACGGGGCGGATCTATTCCGACGTGATCGCGGCCGAGCGGCGCGGCGACTACCTGGGCGGGACCGTCCAGGTCATTCCGCACATCACCGACAAGATCAAGGACGTCATCCAGGCCGAGACGGATGGCTACGACTTCGTCCTGGTCGAGGTCGGCGGCACCGTGGGCGACATCGAGTCGCTGCCCTTCCTGGAAGCGATCCGCCAGCTGGCGAACGAGCTTGGCCCGACGCGGAGCCTGTTCATCCACCTGACGCTGGTGCCCTACATCCCCTCCGCCGGGGAGCTGAAGACCAAGCCGACGCAGCATAGCGTCAAGGAACTGCTGGGCGTCGGCATCCAGCCGCAGATTCTTCTCTGCCGCTGCGACCGCCAGATTCCGGAGAATGAGCGCCGCAAGATCGCGCTGTTCTGCAACGTCCGGCCCGAATCCGTGATCCCGGCCTATGACGCGGACAGCATCTATTCGGTGCCGATCAGCTACCACGCCGAGGGCCTGGACCGCGAAGTGCTGCGGCACTTCAACCTGTCCTTCTACGGCGAGCCGGACATGCGGCGCTGGGAGAAGATCGTCCAGTCGATCCGCGCGCCGGAGGGCGAGGTCTCGATCGCCGTGGTCGGCAAGTATACGAACCTGCTGGACAGCTACAAATCCCTCGCCGAGGCGCTGGCGCATGGCGGCATCGCCAACAATGTGAAGGTCAAGCTGACCTGGGTGGACAGCCAGGTCTTCGAGGCCGGCGACGAGGAAGCGGTGAAGCGCCTCGAGGGCGTGCACGGCATCCTGGTGCCCGGCGGCTTCGGCGAGCGCGGCTCGGGCGGCAAGATCGAGGCTGTCCGCTTCGCCCGAACCCGGAAGATTCCGTTCTTCGGCATCTGCTTCGGCATGCAGATGGCGGTGATCGAGGCGGCGCGGAACCTGCTGGACCTCAAGGGCGCCTCCTCCACCGAATTCGGCGCCTGCGCGGAGCCGGTGGTCGGCCTGCTGACCGAGTGGACCCGCGGCAACCAGGTGGAGACGCGGACCGCCGGCGGCGACCTGGGCGGCACCATGCGGCTCGGTTCCTATGTCGCGAAGCTGGCCGAGGGGTCGCTGGTGCGGGAGGTGTATGGCGAGGCCGAGATCACCGAGCGCCACCGCCACCGCTTCGAGGTGAATGTCGGCTACCGGGAGCGCCTGGAAGGCGTCGGCATGCGCTTCGCCGGGATGTCGCCCGATGGCAGTCTGCCCGAGATCGTGGAAGTGCCGGACCACCCCTGGTTCATCGGCGTGCAGTTCCACCCGGAACTGAAATCCAAGCCCTTCGAGCCGCACCCGCTGTTCAAGGGCTTCATCGGCGCCGCGGTGCGCCAGGCAAGGCTGGTCTAGCCCATGGATGAGAAGGCCCGGCTGCAGCGCTTCGGCATCGGCATGGCCATTACCCTGGTGGTGACGGTGGTTGTGGGGGCGCTGTTCGGTTCGCTGGCCGTGCCGCTGTCGCTGGCCATCGGCCTGGGCGCGACGCTGATGCTGGGCGGCGGACGCCGCAAGGGCTGATCCGCGGCGCACGCCGCAAGGGCTGATCCGCGGCGCACGCCGCAAGGGCTGATCCGCGGCCGCCGCCGCAAAGGGTGATCCGCGGCGTCCGCCGCGAGGGCTGAAGCTAAACACTTCCGTCAGGAAGTTATGGTGCAGTGCAGCCATGCGCACCCTGACCGGCACCGGCGGCATCGACAGCTACCTCTTCGAGGCAGGCGACCTGGTTCGCCTCACCCGAGGTGAGGGCGGGGCGGTGCAAACCGCGCAGCCCGGCGATTGGGGTTTGGTGACCAAGGTGCATCCCTGCGGGGCGCTGGACCTGAAACTGGCCGGCTATAGCCGCGCCAAGGATTCGGTGCTGACCCGCGCCATCGCCGTACCCTGCGGTCGCGTCGAACCCTGCGACCGCCAGGGCATGCCGCTGAAGCGCGGCTTTTCCGCCGTCTGGGACACGCGCAAGCCGCGCTGACGGCGCTTCCATGTGCGAAGCGCCGCACCCTATGCTGGCGCGGTCCGCGCGGAGGACCGCCCCAATTTCCCCAAGCCCCTCCGCCAGGCCGCTCACCATTGCCTCGCGCGTCCTTGAGGTTGCCACCGGAACGGTCGTTCTCATCATCCTGGCGGTGAACGACGCGTCCAGGCTGCTGATCCTGTTCATCGGCCTGGCCTGGGCCTGGTGCATCCTGCAACTTGTACGGGCCACCGCGGACAGCGGCGGCTCCCTCTGGGATGCGGGCGGCGATGCCGCCACGGCCACCGGCCTCGATTCGGATGGCGGCGCGGGCTGCGGCGGCGATGGGGGCGGGGAATAGCGGCGCGGCGGCGGCTTGCCGATCCGCCGACGGACCTTTAAGCGCGAGCGGTAATCCCCCATCCGCCGGAGCCCAGAAAAATGGCCGCCATCGCCGACATCATCGCCCGCGAGGTCCTCGACAGCCGGGGCAACCCGACGGTGGAGGCGGAGGTTGTGCTGGATACCGGCGCCATCGGCCGCGCCATCGTCCCCTCCGGCGCCTCGACCGGCGCGCATGAGGCGGTGGAACTGCGCGACGGCGACAAGGCGCGCTACGGCGGCAAGGGCGTCCGCAAGGCCTGCAGCCATGTGGAAGGCGAGATCTTCGACGCGATCGGCGGCATGGACGCCACCGACCAGGTGAAGATCGACGAGACGATGATCGAGCTGGACGGCACGCCGAACAAGTCCCGCCTCGGCGCGAATGCCATCCTCGCCGTGTCGCTGGCCACCGCGAAGGCGGCCGCGGCCACGCTGGAGATGCCGCTGTACCGCTATGTCGGCGGCGTCTTCGCCCGCACCCTGCCGGTGCCGATGATGAACATCATCAATGGCGGCCAGCATGCCGATAACCCGATCGACATCCAGGAATTCATGATCATGCCGGTCGCCGCCGGCACGGTGGCGGATGCGGTGCGGATCGGCTCCGAGGTCTTCGCGCAGCTGAAGAAGGCGCTGCATGACGCCGGCCACAACACCAATGTGGGCGATGAGGGCGGTTTCGCGCCGAATATCGGCAGCGCCGAGGAAGCGCTCGGCTTCATCAGCAAGGCCTGCGAGAAGGCCGGCCACCGGGTGGGGGAGGACATCCTCTTCGCCCTCGATGCGGCCTCGACCGAGTTCTACAAGGATGGCCGCTACGTGATGGAAGGCGAGGGCAAGACCTTCGATGCCGCCGGCATGGTGGACTACCTGGAAGCCCTGACGAAGAAGTTCCCCATCGTCTCCATCGAGGACGGCATGTCCGAGGATGACTGGGAGGGCTGGAAGCTGCTGACCGACCGCCTCGGCGGCAAGGTGAACCTGGTGGGCGACGACCTGTTCGTCACCAATACCGAGCGCCTGCGCCGGGGCATCGAGACCAGCACCGGCAATGCGATCCTGGTCAAGGTCAACCAGATCGGCACGCTGACGGAGACGCTGGAGGCGGTGGAGATGGCGCATCGCGCCGGCTTCAAGGCGGTGATGAGCCACCGCTCCGGCGAGACGGAGGATTCCACCATCGCCGACCTCGCCGTCGCCACCAATTGCGGGCAGATCAAGACCGGGTCGCTTTCGCGCTCCGACCGCACCGCCAAGTACAACCAGCTGATCCGCATCGAGCAGGAGCTGGGCTCCGCCGCCCGCTATGCGGGGCGTGGCGTGCTGCGACGCTGACGGGGCCGCGGGCGGGCGTGACACGAAACGCACGCTCCGGTCCTTAACGTATTGAGAGGGCGCGATTCCGCTGGACAGCGGGGCCGCGCCCTTCTTGTATGCGCGCATCGGCGGGGGGGCCTGCGAGCGTGTCTGACATGTATCTGCCGCCACAAAGGCGGGGGGGTTTTGGTGCCTGGATCTCGCGCAAACTGCGCGCGGCGGTGCTGCCGGTGCTGTTCCTGGGAACCAGTGGCTATTTCGTCTGGCATGCTGTGCATGGCGAACGAGGCCTGATCGCGCGCGACATCCGTCAGGAACGCCTGCAGGAGGCGCGCGCCGAGCTGGCGCAGGTGCAGCAGGAGCTTGAGGCGGTGGAACGCCGCGTCGCCGGCCTGCGCGGCGACCGGCTGGACCGTGACCAGCTGGATGAGCGGGCGCGGCAGTTGCTCAACATGGTCGACAAGAACGAGCTCGTGGTGCCCTACGAATCGAACCGGCGCCTGTTCTGACGGATTTGGCCGGAACGGATGTTGCACTAGGCAGGCTGCGGTAGCGTCCGCAGCGGCGCCAGGGGGCTGGCAGCCACCGCCAGCAGGGACAGCGCGAAGCCCGCGGCGGCCAGCCACAGCGCGGCCGCCGGGCCGGCCCAGGCGGCCAGCGCGCCGCCCGCCAGCGCACCGAGTGGCCGCACGCCGAACACCGCCACCTGCATCACCGCACCGACCCGCCCGAGCAGCCCCGCCGGGGTGACGGATTGGCGCAGGCTGGTCTGCGCCACCTGCCACAGCATCGGCCCGAAGCCGAGCAGCGCCATGCAGGCCGCCAGCGTGAAGAGGCCCGGCGCCAGCACCAGCCCCGCCATGCCCAGCACCGAAAGCCCCGGACCCGAGAGCAGCACCTGGCCCAGCGGCAGATGCCGGCTGGCGGTGGGTGCGGCTAGCGCACCGGCCACCAGCCCCGCGCCATAGGCGCCGAGCGCCAGGCCGGTGGCCGCCGCGTCCAGCCCCAGCGGGCCGAGCGCCAGTGGCACGGCGATGGCCATCAGCGCGAAGAAGCCGGCATTCCAGGCGATCGCCGCCAGCGCGATCGCACGCAGCAGGGGCTGGCGGCGCACGAAGCGTGCCCCCTCCGCCACCGCGGCGGCCAGGCCCATCTGGTCAGTGCGCCGGGTGGCCGGCAGGGCGGGCAGGCGCCAGGCGAGTGCGGCGGCGGCCAGGCCCGCCAGGGCGGCCAGACCCAGCCCCGCCTGCGGCAGCCCGCGCGCGGCCAGCATCCCGGCCAGTGGTGCGGCGGCCAGCGTCGCCAGGGCGCGGCCCAGCTCCAGCCTTGCATTGGCCGCTGGAAGCTGTTGGCGCGGCACCAGGGCGGGCAGCAGGGCGAAGGCGGCCAGCGCGGCAGCCACCACGCCGCCGGCGCCGAGGAAGGCGGCGAGGCCCAGCAGCAGCGGATGCGCCGCAGCGGCCAGGGCCAGCGCGAAGCCCAGCGCCGCCACCAGCCCGCCACCGGCCAGCAGGCGCCGCCGGTCCAGCCGATCCGCCAGCACGCCGGCCGGCAGCGCCACCAGCAGCCAGGCGGCACCCTGCGCGGCGACCAGCGCCCCGGTCAGGCCCGGGCCGGCGCCAAGCTGCAGCGTGGCGACCAGCGGCAGCGCCGCCAGGGCAAGCTGGTCCGCGCCATGCAGTGCGGCAAAGGCGAAGGGCAGGGGCTGCGGGCGGGGCATGTCGTGCTTCCAGAATCTTGCGGCGGAGGCATGCCCTTGGCACGATTCAGCCGCCATCCGGTGGTTGCGCCGCAACGTCGATTCAGGCCGTAAAAACCGGTTAACCGCAACTCGGTTAATTCGCTTATTGCATTGCACAATCAATGCTTTTCCGAACCACGGCATGCTTGCACAGGCCCGGCAGCACGCGTAGATGCGAGGAAAGGGAAGCCCTGAGGAGGACACCGCATGGCCGAAACCGCCGCCCGCGTACCCCGCGGCAAGGGGGCCTCCAAGGGGGCCAATCAGCCTTCCATCAGCAAGGAGCAGCTGACCCGCGCCTACCGGGACATGCTGCTGATCCGCCGTTTCGAGGAGAAGGCCGGCCAGTTGTATGGCATGGGCCTGATCGGCGGCTTCTGCCACCTGTATATCGGCCAGGAGGCAGTGGTGGTCGGCATGCAGCTCTGCCTCAAGCCGGGCGACGAGGTCATCACCTCCTATCGCGACCACGGACATATGCTGGCCACCGGCATGGAGGCGCGCGGCGTGATGGCCGAGCTGACCGGCCGGATCGGCGGCTATTCCAAGGGCAAGGGCGGGAGCATGCACATGTTCTCGCGCGAGAAGGGCTTCTATGGCGGCCATGGCATCGTCGGCGCGCAGGTCTCGCTCGGCGTCGGGCTCGCCTTCTCCAACTGGTACCGGGGCGATGGCGCGGTGGCCGTGGCCTATTTCGGCGAGGGTGCCTCGAACCAGGGCCAGGTCTTCGAAAGCCTGAACCTGGCGGCGCTGTTCAAGCTGCCCTGCATCTTCGTCATCGAGAACAACAAGTACGGCATGGGCACCAGCGTGGAACGCGCCAGCGCCTCCCGCGACCTGTCGAAGAACGGCTCCCCCTGGGGCATCCCGGGCGAGCAGGTGAACGGCATGGATGTGGTCGCGGTGAAGGAGGCCGGTGAGCGTGCGGTCGCCCATTGCCGCGCCGGCAACGGCCCGTACCTGCTGGAGATGAAGACCTACCGCTACCGCGGCCACTCCATGTCCGACCCGGCGAAGTACCGGACGCGGGAGGAGGTGCAGAAGATGCGCGAGCAGAACGACTGCATCGAGACCGCGCGGAAGATGCTGCTGGAAACCTTCGATGCGAAGGAAGCGGATCTGAAGGTGATCGACGACGAGGTGAAGGCCATCGTGCAGGACAGCGCCGAATTCGCGCAGACCTCGCCGGAGCCCGATGAGAGCGAATTGTGGACGGACGTCCTGCTGGAGTCCCGCTGAGATGACGCAGATCCTGATGCCCGCCCTCAGCCCCACCATGACGGAGGGCAAGCTGGCCCGCTGGCTCAAGGCGGAAGGCGACGCGGTGAAGGCCGGCGACGTGATCGCCGAGATCGAGACCGACAAGGCGACCATGGAAGTGGAAGCGGTCGATGAAGGCACGCTGACGAAGATCCTGGTGCCCGAGGGCACCGACGGGGTCGCCGTGAACACGCCGATCGCGGAGCTCAACGGCGGCGCCGAGGAAGCGCCGGCGGCGAAGGCGGAAGCGCCCAAGCCCGATGCGGTGCTGGACAAGGCGCCGGTCGAGAAGATGGAGACCGCGAAGCCCGCCGCCACCCCGGTGCCGGCCCAGGCGGCCGCCGCGCCCGAGAAGGATTGGGGTGCCACCAAGCCGATCACCGTGCGCGAAGCGCTGCGCGACGCGATGGCGGCCGAGATGCGCGCCGACAAGGACGTCTTCCTGATGGGCGAGGAGGTCGGCCAGTACCAGGGCGCCTACAAGATCAGCCAGGGCCTGCTGGACGAGTTCGGCCCGAAGCGCGTGATCGACATGCCGATCACCGAACATGGCTTCACCGGCATGGCGGTGGGCGCGGCGATGACGGGGCTGAAGCCCATCGTCGAGTTCATGACCTTCAACTTCTCCATGCAGGCGATCGACCAGATCGTGAATTCGGCGGCGAAGACGCTGTACATGTCGGGCGGCCAGCTCGGCTGCCCGATCGTCTTCCGCGGCCCGAACGGCGCGGCCAGCCGCGTCGCCGCGCAGCACAGCCAGTGCTACGCCAGCTGGTACGCGCATCTGCCGGGCCTGAAGGTGGTCGCCCCCTGGTCGGCGGCGGATGCCAAGGGCCTGCTGCGGGCCGCCATCCGCGACCCGAACCCGATCATCTTCCTGGAGAACGAGATCCTCTACGGCCAGACCTTCGACTGCCCGACGGATGAGGATTTCATCCTGCCGATCGGCAAGGCGAAGGTGGAGCGCGAGGGCACCGATGTGACCCTGGTGGCCTTCTCCATCATGGTCGGCATGGCGATGCAGGCGGCGGATGAACTGGCCGCGCAGGGCATCAGCGCGGAGGTCATCAACCTGCGCACGCTGCGGCCGCTGGACATCGAGACGGTGGTGAAGTCGGTGAAGAAGACCAACCGGCTGGTCACGCTCGAGGAAGGCTGGCCCTATGCGGGTATCGGTGCGGAGGTGGCCATGCAGATCCTGGAGAACTGCTTCGACGACCTGGATGCGCCGCCGGTGCGCGTGCATGGGCTGGACATTCCCATGCCCTATGCCGCGAACCTGGAGAAGCTGGCGCTGCCGCGGCTGGAACAGGTGATCGAGGCCGCCAAGCGCGTGACCTACAAGTAAGGGGGACAGCTCATGGCCACGAACATCCTGATGCCGGCGCTGTCCCCCACGATGACCGAGGGCACGCTGGCGCGCTGGCTGAAGAACGAGGGCGACACGGTCAAGGCCGGCGACATCATCGCCGAGATCGAGACCGACAAGGCGACCATGGAAGTGGAAGCCGTGGATGAGGGCATCCTCGGCAAGATCCTGGTGCAGGGCGGCACCGCCGGCGTGAAGGTCAACGACCCGATCGCCGTGCTGGTGGAGCCGGGCGAATCGGCCGATGCGGCGCCGGCGCCGAAGGCCGAGGCTCCCAAGGCCGAAGCCCCGAAGCCGGCCCCCGCGCCGGAGACGCCGAAGACGGAGCCGGCCGCTGCACCGAAGGCGGAAGCGCCGAAGGCCGCCGAATCCGGCGACCGCACCATCGCCTCCCCACTCGCCCGTCGCATGGCGGCGCAGGCCGGGCTGGACCTGGCCGGCATCAACGGCAGCGGGCCGAATGGCCGCATTGTGAAGACGGATGTGGAGGCCGCACTGGCCAAGCCGCAGGCCGCCAAGGCCGAGCCGGCCCAGGCCGCCGCGCCGGCACCGGCACCCGCCGCCGCACCGGCGCCGAAGGCCCCGGCCCCTGCCATCACGGCGCCGCATACCGCCGTGCCGAACAGCAGCATCCGCAAGGTGATCGCGCGCCGCCTGACGGAATCCAAGCAGCAGGTGCCGCATTTCTACGTCTCGATGGATATCGAGATCGACGCGCTGCTGAAGCTGCGGTCGCAGCTGAATGCGACCTCGCCGAAGGACGGGCCGGGCGCCTTCAAGCTCTCGGTCAATGACCTGGTGATCAAGGCCGCGGCGGTGACCTTGCGGCGGATGCCGCAGGTCAATGCGACCTGGACCGAGGAGGCGATCCTTCAGTACCACGACGTCGATATCTCGGTTGCCGTCAGCATCCCGGACGGGTTGATCACGCCGATCATCCGCAAGGCAGACCAAGCGGGGCTCGCCTCCATCAGCAACCAGATGAAGGATCTGGCGGCGCGGGCCAAATCCGGAAAACTGAAGCCGGAGGAGTTCCAGGGCGGCGGTTTCTCCATCTCCAACATGGGCATGTATGGCGTGCGCGACTTCGCCGCCATCATCAACCCGCCGCAGGCCGGCATCCTGGCGGTCTCCGCCGGGGAACAGCGGCCGGTGGTGAAGGATGGCGCGCTGGCCATCGCCACGGTGATGACCTGCACGCTGTCCGTCGATCATCGCGTGGTGGATGGCGCGCTGGCGGCGGAGTGGATCGCGACGTTCAAGAAGATCGTCGAGGAGCCGCTGAGCCTGATGCTGTGATGCTGCGCATGCCCCCACCCAACCAGCCTTCGGCGTCGCGGCAGCGCCGCGACCCCCCGCAAGCGGGGGAGGGCCATGTTCTCCCTCCCCCGCGCGCGGGGAAGGGTCGGGGTGGGGGTGCGGCATGACCGACTTCACCCTGCGCGACGCGACCGAGGCGGACCTGCCCGAAATCCTCCGCCTGGTCCGCGACCTCGCCGAGTACGAGAAGCTGCTGCACGAGGCGGTGGGCACCGAGGCCGATTTCCGCGAGGCCCTCTTCGGCCCCACCCCCCGCGTCTCCTGCACACTGGCGGAGCGTGAGGGCCGCGCCATCGGCCAGGCGATCTGGTTCTACAATTTTTCGACGTTTACCGGCCGCCCGGGCATCTACCTCGAAGACATCTATGTCGAGCCGGAGCATCGGGGCCTGGGCGTCGGCATGGCCTTCTTTCGCCACTTGGCGAAGCGCGCGGTGGCGGAGAACTGCACGCGGATGGAATGGCAGGTGCTCGACTGGAACGCGCCCTCCATCCGCTTCTATGACCGCATCGGCTCGGAAAGCCGCGATGAGTGGCGCTCACGGCGCCTCTCGGGCGACGCTTTGCGCGCCCTGGCAGGAGAGTCCTGAACATGGCCGAGACTTTTGATCTCGTCGTCGTCGGCGGCGGCCCCGGTGGCTATGTCGGCGCCATCCGCGCCAGCCAGCTCGGCATGAAGGTCGCGCTGGTCGAGCGCGAGAACCTCGGCGGCATCTGCCTCAACTGGGGCTGCATCCCGACCAAGGCGCTGCTGCGCGCCTCCGAGATCAATCACCTGCTGCACAGCCTGGATGCCTATGGCTTCGCGGCCGACAACATCCGCTTCGATTTCGCCAAGGTGGTGAAGCGCAGCCGTCAGGTCGCCGGGCAGCTCTCGGGTGGCGTGAAGCACCTGATGAAGAAGAACAAGGTCACCGTCTATGACGGCCACGCGAAGCTCGCGGGGCCCGGCAAGGTTGCGGTGACCAAGGACGGCAAACCGGTCGCGGACATTTCGGGAAAACACATCCTGCTGGCGACCGGTGCGCGCGCCCGCGTGCTGCCGGGGATGGAGCCCGACGGGAAGCTGATCTGGTCGTACCGGGAGGCGATGACGCCGACCGCGCTGCCGAAGAAGCTCATCGTCATGGGCAGCGGCGCCATCGGCTCCGAATTCGCCAGCTTCTACCTGAACATGGGCGCCGAGGTGACGCTGATCGAAGTGATGGATCGCATCCTGCCGGTGGAGGACGAGGAAATCTCCGCCTTCGTCCACAAGGCCTTCACCAAGCAGAAGATGCAGATCATCACCGGCGCCCGCGTGCAGGGCGTGCGCAAGAACGCCGACAGCATCACTGCCATCGTCGAGGCCGGTGGCAAGGTGCAGGAGATCACGGCGGACCGGCTGATCTCCGCCGTCGGCATCGTCGGCAATGTGGAGGACCTCGGCCTGGAAGGCACGAAGGTGAAGGTGGACCGTACCCATGTGGTCACCGATGCCTTCGGCAACACGGGTGAGCCGGGCGTCTACGCCATCGGCGACCTCACCGGTGCGCCCTGGCTGGCGCACAAGGCCAGCCATGAGGCGGTGATCTGCGTCGAGGCGATCGCGGGCAAGCATCCCCACGCCATGGATGTGCTGAACATCCCCGGTTGCACCTATTGCCGCCCGCAGGTCGCCAGTGTCGGCCTGACGGAGAAGAAGGCCAAGGAACTGGGCCATGAAGTCCGGGTCGGCCGCTTCCCCTTCATCGGCAACGGCAAGGCCATCGCGATGGGGGAACCGGAGGGCTTCGTGAAGACGGTGTTCGACGCCAAGACGGGCGAACTGCTCGGCGCGCACATGGTCGGGCCCGAGGTGACGGAGATGATCCAGGGCTACGGCATCGCCCGCACCCTGGAATCCACCGAGGCCGAGTTGATGCACACCGTCTTCCCGCATCCCACGGTTTCCGAGGCGATGCATGAGTCGGTGCTTGATGCCTATGGCCGGGTGATCCACATCTAGCGCCATGAGCACCCGCCTCGAAATCGACCACCGGGCCGCCCTGACGGGTGCCGAAAGGCACCCTGAGAAGGCGAAGCGCCCGGACAACCCGATCCAGCGCAAGCCGGACTGGATCCGGGTGAAGGCCCCCACCAGCCCGATCTACCGGGAAACCCACGCGCTGATGCGCGCGAATGGCCTGGTGACGGTCTGCGAGGAGGCGGCCTGCCCGAATATCGGGGAGTGCTGGTCGCAGCGCCACGCCACCATGATGATCATGGGCGACACCTGCACCCGCGCCTGCAGCTTCTGCAACGTCATCACCGGCATGCCCAAGGCGCTGGACACCGACGAGCCGCGCCGGGTGGCCGATGCGGTGGCCAAGCTGGGCCTGCGCCACGTGGTCATCACCAGCGTGGACCGGGACGACCTGGCCGATGGCGGTGCGCGCCACTTCGCCGAGACCATCGCCGCCACCCGCGCCGCGGCGCCCGAGACCACCATCGAGATCCTGACGCCCGACTTCCTGCGCAAGGATGGCGCGCTGGAGGTGGTGATCGACGCCAGGCCGGATGTGTTCAACCACAACCTGGAAACCGTCCCGGCGCTGTATCCCTCCATCCGCCCCGGCGCGCGCTACTACCACTCGCTGCGGCTGCTGGACCGGGTGAAGCAGCGCGACCCCTCCATCTTCACCAAGTCGGGCATCATGGTCGGGCTGGGAGAGAAGCGGATCGAGGTGCTGCAGGTGATGGACGACCTGCGCAGCGCGGAGGTCGATTTCCTCACCATCGGCCAATACCTGCAGCCATCGGTGAAGCATGCGGCAGTGGATCGCTTCGTCACGCCGGATGAATTCGCGGATTACGGGCAGGCGGCGCGCGGCAAGGGATTCCTCCTGGTATCAGCCACGCCCTTGACCCGGTCTTCCTATCACGCGGACCGCGACTTCGCGGCGCTGCGGGATGCGCGGGCGGCAAAGCTGAAGGCCGCCTGATGCCCACCCACGCCGAGAAGCGGGTGCTGCCGTATTCCGACGAGCAGCTGTTCGACATGGTCGCGGATGTCCGGCGCTATCCGGAGTTCCTGCCCTGGTGCGTCGGGGCGCGCATCGTCTCCCGCACCGACAGCGAGCTGATCGCGGACCTGACCATCGGCTTCAAGATGTTCCGCGAGACGTTCCGGAGCCAGGTGACGCTGGAACGGCCGCACCATGTGCATGTCCGCTACCTGACCGGCCCCTTCCGCTACCTGAACAACCACTGGCGCTTCCGGCCGGTGGCGAACGGAACGGAAGTCGATTTCTTCGTCGATTTCGAGTTCAAGTCGCGCCTGCTGCAGGCCGTGATCGGCACCGTGTTCAACGAGGCGGTGCGGCTGATGGTGCGGTCCTTCGAACGCCGCGCCGCCAACCTCTACCGCCGCGCGCCGCCGCCGCCGGCCGCCGCGACGCCCGCGCCGAGCGCCTGAGCTAGGCGGTGCGGCCGCAATGCTTCCCGTTGGGGAGGTAGGGCCAGAACAGCCGGTCCTGCCGGTAGAAGCGTTCCAGCGCCGCCGGGCCTGACAGCAGTTCCGGCACGCCCATGCGGAAGGCGAGGAACAGATCCTCCGGCTTCACGCCGCGATTGCGCTCCGCATCCAGCCAGTCATCCTGCGCGCCGTGCTGGATCTTCGTCACCAGCCTGCGATTCAGCTCCCGCACCAGGTCGCGGGCCTCCGGCAGCCAGGCGCCGTATTTGGCGCCGGGCGCGGCGGCGGTGATGGGGATCTTGCGGAAGCGGGCACCTTCCTGCCGCCAGGCGCTCATGATGTCGTAGTCGGAGACCATCAGCAGGCCGCTCGGGCTGGTCACGGCGCCGGAGCTGCCGCTTTTCGCGGTGGTCACCGCGGTCTTGGCCGGCAGCAGCCCGTGCAGGGATCGCGCCGCCAGGTTGGGGCAGCGGAACACCAGCAGTACGGCACGGGCGGCGGTGACCTGGCGGATGGTCATCACATCCTGCGGGTCGAAGCCGCTGTCGCGCGCGGTGCGGATATCCTCGGCGGAGGCGCCCATCCGCGCCGCCGTATTCTCCCGCTGATCCGCCAGGATCTCTCCGATGCTCACCCGCAGGCCACTCATCCATGCACGTCCCGAAGCTGCCGGATGCAGGGAAGCATGGCGGGGCCGCGACAGGATGGCGGCGCCGTTGCATCCTGTTTCGCGCAAGCGCGTTCAGCAGCGCGTGGAAAAGCGGGGGAGGCCGGCAATGGGCTATATTCTCTACGGCGATGCCGGCTCCGGCTCCGCCCCGGTCGAGATGGCGCTGGCCGAGATCGGCGCGGCGGTGGAACTCCGCGACGTGCCGCTGGAGGGTGACCACCAGCTCCGCGCTGAATACCGCGCCATCAACCCCATGGGCCGGCTGCCGACGCTGATCCTGCCGGATGGTACGGTGATGACGGAAAGCCTGGCCATCCTGGTGACGCTGGCGGATATCCACCCCGGCCTGCTGCCACCGCCGGGCGATTCGGGCCGGGCGCGGGCGCTGCGCTGGATGGCGCTGCTGGCTGGCGAGTTCTATCCGCAGATCACCCGATGGGACTATCCGGCGCGATTCGGCGTCAGCCCGGACCAGCACCAGGCGCTGCGTGACGGCGCGCTGGCCATGGCGCGGGACGTGATGCGGGTGGTGGAGAACCACGCCGGGCTGACCGGCGACCCCGCCGCGCCCTTCCTGCTCGGCGCGCGCTTCAGCGTGGCCGATATCTACCTCGCCGTGCTGTCGCGCTGGGCGGAGGGACGGGTCTGGACCCCCGCGAACCTGCCGAAGATCGAGGCGCTGGCCCAGGCCGTCGCCGCGCGCCCAGCCATCGCGCCGCTGTGGCAGCGCCACGGGATGGCCCGCCCGGCTTGACGTGGCCGACTTGACGTAAGCCCCTGCGCATAGCGGAGTGCCCGGGAACCAAAGCCGGAGCCGCCCCATGGTCCATGCCCCCGAACGCCCGCCCGAGGGCGCGCCGCGCGTCCGCATCAACCTGTATTCCGACACCCAGACCAAGCCGACGCCGGCGATGTTGGACGCCATGATGCGGGCCGAGGTGGGCGACGAGCAGCATGGCGACGACCCCACGGTGCATGCGCTGTGCGACCGCATGGCGGCGCTGATGGGCAAGGAAGCGGCGGTGTTCATGCCCTCCGGCACCATGTGCAACGTCGCCTCCACCCTGGTGCATTGCCGCCCGGGGGAGGAGATCATCGCACATGAGACGGCGCATATCCTGACCAGCGAGGGCGGCGCCCATGCGGCGCTCGGCAGCGTGCAGATCCTGCCGCTGAAGGGCCCGCGCGGCATGTACACGCCCGATTCGTTGCGCGGCGCCTTGCGCGGCAAGTCCCGCCACACGCCGACGCAAAGGCTGGTCGAGGTGGAGCAGACCGCCAATACGGGCGGTGGCGCCGTCTGGGCGAAGTCCACGCTGGATGAGATTGCGGAGATCGCCCACGGCGCCGGTCTCAACACCCATATGGACGGCGCGCGGCTGATGAACGCCTGCGTCGCCGCCGGCATCGCGCCGGCCGAGATGGCGGCGGGCTATGACAGCGTCTGGCTGGACTTCACCAAGGGCCTGGGCGCGCCGCTGGGTGCCGTGCTGTGCGGCTCGCGCGACTTCATCGACGAGGCCTGGCGCTGGAAGCAGCGCCTCGGCGGCGCCATGCGGCAGGCGGGAATCTGCGCCGCGGGCTGCCTCTATGCGCTGGACCACAATATCGACCGGCTGGCGGAGGACCACGCCAATGCCAAGACGCTGGCCCGCGGCCTGGCGCAGATGGAAGGGGTGGAGGTGCAGGACCCCGACACCAACCTGGTGTTCTTCACCATCCCCGGCACCGGCGTGGCGGCGGCGGATCTGGTGAAGCGCCTGCGCATGGAGGGCGTGGCACTGTCCCTGCTCGGCGGGCGGCTGCGCGCCTGCACGCATCTGGACGTGACGGCGCCGATGATCGAGGACGCGCTGACGACCATTCGCGGCGCGCTCGCGAAGGGCTGAGACTCGGCCTCACCAGGCCCAGTAGACGCATTCCGGCGGGCGGTGCACGCCGTACAACGCCTTGTCGGCGCGCAGGTTGGTGAACATCAGCCGCCGCGCGCCGATGATGGTGAGGTACTTCGCCATCTGCACCAGATAGGGCAGGCCGACCTCGCCCTTCACCGTCAGCTGCCGGATCGCGTCCTTCAGCTTGGCGTCGTGGGACCCGACGCCGGTGGTGGGAATCGGGTGGCTGTGCTGGGTCGGCAGGCCGGGCGTGTCCACCCGGATGCAGACGCAGGCGGCACCCGCATTGCCCTTCGTGCCCTCATAGCCGACGCGGCGGTCGAACATGAAATAGGCCTCGCTGCCGAGCATCACCCCATGTGCGGCCGCCTTCTCCTCCATGCCCCGCACGATGCGGTAGCGCACCTCCGCGCTGGCGCCGATGTCGTACTGGTTGGCGCCGCGATCGACGCCGAAGTGCTTGTTGCCGTGGTTCGACAGCACGGTGTCCCGGTAGTTCATGTCCACCGTATTGTCCGTGGCGGGGACGGAGGCGCCGTCGAAGGCGATGGCGTCCTCCTCGCTGATCCGGAAGTCGAAGAAGGCCTCGAGCCGCACGCCGGCGATGCGGCCGAGCATGAGAAGCTGGACGTTGCTGGCCGGGTTGTGGATGTCCATCGCGTAGAAGATGCACCAGTCGGCGTCGCCGGCGCAGCGGGCGGAGCCGGGGACGGTCTTGAAATAGACCTCCTGCACCAGCTGCGCCTGGTCGTGCATCTGGCAGGCCGTATAGACCGCGTTGCGCAGGTTGCGGCTCAGCTTGACCTGGTCGGTCGTCGGCGCGGCGACGGCGAGTTCCGCGATGGCCTGGGTAAGCGCCGCCCGGTAGCGGCCGGCCATCTTCTTCTGCTTGCGGAAATGGATGTGCTCATAGACGGCGGGCATGGCATGCGCTGCTCCGGCTGCCGGCGGGCCGGGACGGCGCCGCCACATGACGGGCGGCAGGCGCCGGCCCGCCGCCCTGGCCGGAAGATGAGCCGCAGGCTTAACGAATTGCAAGCGGTGGTTGTGCGGCCGTGATAGCCCGCACAACGCCCGCTTGTGGCGTCAGCCCAGCTTCGCCAGCAGCCGCGCGTGGCTGCGCGCGCCCTGGTGGAAGCAGCGCAGGTCGAATTTCTCGTTCGGGCTGTGCACCTGGTCGTCCTCGAGGCCGAAGCCCATCAGCACGGTATCCAGCCCTAACACGTCCTTCATCGAGGAGACGATGGGGATCGACCCGCCGCAGCCGATCATCGCGGCGGGCCGCCCGTATTCATCGGCCAGCGCGGCCTGGGCCGCCTTCACGAAGTCGCTGTCCGCCGGCACCTCGATCCCCGGGCTGGCGCCGCCGCCCTGGAAGGTGGCGGTGGCGTCCGCCGGAAGCCGCGCCTTCACGAACTCCTGGAAGCTCGCAAAGACCTTCTCGTGGTGCTGGCCGGGGACGAGCCGGAAGGTGATCTTGGCGTGCGCCTCGCTGGGGATCACGGTCTTGCTGCCGGGGCCGGTATAGCCGCCCCAGATGCCGTTGATATCCGCCGTCGGCCGCGCCCAGAGCCGTTCCAGCGGCCCGCGATCCTTCTCCCCCACCGGCACCGACAGCCCGATGGCGCCGAGGAAATCATGTTCGGAGAAGCCCAGCGCCTGCCATTGCGCGCGCAGTTCGGGCGAAAGCTCCGGCACGCCGTCATAGAAGCCCGGCAGCTGCACGCGGCCGTTGGCATCGTGCAGGTCGCCCAGGATCTTCGTGATCAGGTTGTTCGGGTTCAGCGCGCTGCCGCCATACATGCCGGAATGCAGGTCCCGGCTGGCCGCCTTGATGTCGAGCTGCACGAAGCACATGCCGCGCAGCCGGGTGGACAGCGCCGGGGTGTCGATGTCCCACATGCCGGTGTCGCTGATGATGGCGACATCGGCCTTCAGCTCCGCGACATTGGCCGCCATGAAGGGGGCGAGGTTGGGGGAGCCGATTTCCTCCTCCCCCTCGATCACCGCGGTGATGGCGCAGGGCGGGCCGCCGGCCACCTTGTTCCAGGCGCGCAGCGCCTCGATCCACATCAGCACCTGGCCCTTGTCGTCCACCGCGCCGCGGGCGACCACGCGCTGGCCGTTCGGACCCTCCACCAGCACCGGCTCGAAGGGCGGGCTGGTCCACAGCTCCAGCGGGTCCGGCGGCTGCACGTCGTAATGGCCGTAATACAGCAGGTGCCGCTTGCCGCCTTCGGGACCCGGATGATGCGCCACCACCACGGGGTGCTTCGGCGTCTGTCGCAGCGAAGCCGTGAAGCCCAGTTCCAGAAGCTGGTCGCGCACCCATTCCGCGGCCCGCACGCAATCCGCCGCATGATCCGGCTGCGCCGAGATGGAGGGGATGCGGAGCCATTCCACCAGGCGCGCCACCGCCGCGTCGCGGCCGGCATCCAGGGTGGTCAGAAGCTGATCGGTCAGGCTCATGCAGTGTGCTCCAGGGCGCGGCGGATCAGGGCGAAGGCGGCGGCGACGGTCGCGGCGCGGATTGCCGTGCGGTCGTCGGGGAAGATGTGGTGCTCGGCCAGCGTCGGCGCACCGCGCAGCGCGCAGGCCAGGTGCACCAGGCCCACGGGCTTCTCGGCGCTGCCGCCGGTCGGCCCGGCGATGCCGGTGCAGGAAACGGCGACGTCCGCCCCCGCATCCTGCACGGCGCCTTCGGCCATCTGCCGCGCCACGGGCTCGCTCACCGCGCCCACCGCCTCGATCAGCGGGGCGGGCACGCCGAGCATGCGGGTCTTGGCCTCGTTCGAATAGGTGACGTAGCCGGCGAGCATGGTCGCGGAAAAGCCGGGGACGGCGGTCAGCGCCGCGGCGATCAGCCCGCCGGTGCAGGATTCGGCAGTGGCGAGGGTGAGGTCGCGGGACTGCAGCAGCGCCAGCACGCGCTGCGCCTCCTCCAGCGTCGTGGCTGGCAGCATCAGGAAAGCCCTCCCGGAAAATAGCGATGAAACGCCAGCAGGGCGGCGCCGGCGATGGCCCCGGCGATCACATCATCCAGCATGACGCCGAAGGCGCCGGGCTGGCGGTCGAACCAGGAAATCGGCCAGGGTTTCGTGATGTCCAGCAGCCGGAACAGCGCGAAGGCGGCCAGCGCGCCGGGCAGGGTGGCCGCCGGCAGCGCGGCGAGCGCCAGCAGCATGCCCGCCCCCTCATCCACCACGAACCAGCCGGGGTCCTCGTGGCCATCGCGCAGCACTTCGCCCGCCGCCCACCAGCCGGCCACCAGGCACAGCGCCGCCAGGGCCAGGCAGGCCACCGGCCCCAGCCACAGCGCCGGCAGCACCAGGGCAGACCCCCAGGTGCCGGGCCCCGGCCGCAGCCGGCCGACCCCGCCCATGGTCGCCACCAGCAGGGCAGGGGTCATGGGATGCGGTCGAGGAAGGCGTCGAGCGCCGCGACGGCCGCAGGTTCCTCCAGCGTCGGGCAATGGCCGCTGCCGGGGATCTCGACGAAGCGCATGTCGCGCCGGGCCTCCGCCATCCGCAGCGCCGTGTCCTCCGACAGAAGGTCGGACAACGCGCCGCGCACCAGCATCAGCGGCGCATGCGCCAGCGCGCCGAAGGCGGGCCAGAGGTCCGGCATGGCGCCGCCCGCCGCCATCGCCTGGGCGATGCGGATGTCCCAGCGCGGATGCCATGCGCCATCCGGCCCGGCCCGGAACGTGCCGGCGGCGAAGCGGTGCCAGCCGGCCTCGTCCAGCGCCAGCGGCGGCAGCTTGGCCTTGAGATACGCGACGGCTTCCTCCAGCCCCGGCAAGGCGGGGTCGCGGCCGACGAAATCCTGCACCTGGCCGAGGCCCACCGGCTCCAGCACCGGGCCGACATCGTTCAGCACCACCCCGGCCAGCGCCGTCGGCCGCAGCACGCCCAGGATCATCGCCAGGATGCCGCCATAGCTGGTGCCCACCACCAAGGCGCGGTGGCAATGCAGCGCCGCCATGGCGTCCAGCACGTCGCGCAGGCTGTGCTCGATGCCGTAGCGCGTGACCGATTCGGCGCGGCCGCTCTCGCCATGCCCGGCATGGTCCAGCGCCAGCACACGCCGCCTGCCGGCATGGCGATCCGCAAGCGCGTCGAAATCCTCCGCCGTGCGGGTCAGGCCGGGCAGGCAGAGAATCGGCGTGCGGCCTTCCGGTCCGGCATGGTCCAGCGCGGCCAGCTTCAGCCCGTCCCGCGCCGTGATGAAAACCCGCCTGGTCATCGGCGGCCCGCCATCAACCCGGCCAGCGGATGCGGCAGGTCGCCGGTGGCGGGGTTGCGGGCGCGGTAGATCACCACGTTCTCGATCACGCGCTGCACGTAGTTGCGGGTCTCGCCGAAGGGAATCTGCTCGATCCAGTCCAGTACATGCGGCCCGCTCGGGGAACGTGGGTCGCCATAGGTGCCGAGCCACTGGTCCACCCGCCCCGGCCCGGCATTGTAGCCGGCCGCCGCCAGCGGCATGGCGCCGCCGAAGCGCTCCAGCATCTGGCCGATGAAGGCGCTGCCGAGGCGCAGGTTGTGCGCGGCATCGGTGGTCAGCATCGCCGTGGAATGCGGCACGCCGAGCCGCCGCGCCACGCCGGCGGCGGTGGAGGGCAGCAACTGCATCGGCCCGCGCGCATTGGCGGACGACACGGCCGAGAGATCGAAATTGCTTTCCTGCCGGGTGATCGCATTGACCAGCGCCGGCTCGGCGCCCTCGTTCGGGGTGGGGTAGGGGGTGGGCCAGCCATCCTCCAGCAGGATCACGCCATCGGCGCCGGCACGCCGCGCGATCCAGACCGCGTGGTCCGGGCGACGGATGGCGACGCCGAGGCGCGCGATCAGCCAGCGGTCGCCGGCATCCGGGGAAAGCTCCTCGAGCCGCAGCAGGAACATGCGGGCGCGGTCGGATTGGCCGAGATCGGCCAGCGCCACCACGGCCCGCACCATCTCCCGCCCCAGGAAGCCGGCCGCCTGGTCCTGGCCCGGGGCTGCGGCGCCGCTGCCGCCGATCCGCGCGGCAAGCTGTGCCGGGGTTTCGCCCAGCGCCAGGCTGGCGAGCTGGCCGTAGAAGGCGACCGGCAGCGTCGCCGCTTCGCGCCACTGCGCCTGGGCCTGCGCGGTGCGACCGAGCGTCGCCAGCGCGGCGCCTTCCCAATAGGCGCTCCGGGCGCGGGTGATGACGCTGCTGCTGCCCTCGCCCAGCCGGGTGAAATGGGCCAACGCCTGGGCCGGCTGGTTCAGCATCCGCAGCGCGATGAAGCCGGCCAGGAACTCGCCTTCCTGCCGCGGCTCGCCAAGCTCCGACTGGCCATGATTGGCCGCCAGGCGATAGGCGGTGGCCGGGTCGCCCAGCCGCAGCGTCTTGCGCGACAGCACCTGGCGCTCCACCCAGATGGCGCGCTGCGCCTCCGGCGACAGGTCGCGCTGCAGCGGCTCGGCGGCGTGCCAGATGGCGGCGGCCTCGGCATCGCGGTCGGCGCGGCGGGCGGTGCGGGCCAGCTCATGCGCCACGCCGATATCCTGCGCGGTGCCGGCAAAAGTGCCGGCGCGGGCGGCGAGGCGGGCTTCCAGCGTGGCGCGGCGGGCGGCGTCCAGCATCGGCAGCAGCCGGGCGGCAGCGGCGGCCTGGTTGGCCCAGAACAGCCGGTCGGCCCGGCTCCAATGGTCGTCGGCGGTCAGCTGGGCCGCATTGCGGCCCAGGAAATCCTGTTCGGCGAAACCATCGCCATCGGCATCCCGCCAGCCGGCGCGCAGCACGGCGGCGGCTTCCGTGGCGCGGCCGGTCCGGATCAGGGCATCGGCATGGCGCTGCACGCCGGGCAGGGTGCGGGCGGGGGTGCGGCCGAACTGGCGCAGCGCCAGCGCATCATCCGCATCGCCTACCAGCGCGTCCTCGGCACGGATCGACATGGTGATGGGCAGCGGCCAATCCGGGTTGGCGTCCAGCCAGCGGACGATCTCGGCCGCGCTGGCGCCGCCGTTGCGGTTCTGCACGCGGCCCCAGACCACCAGCTTGCGAACCACCGGATCGGCGGCGAGCGAAAGGCTGTCGGCTTCCAGGAACCGGTTCTGGCGCAGCGCCTCCAGCGCCTGGCGGCCGGCTGCGCGGGTCGAATCGTCCGCCCAGGGCTGCGCCGCGGCCGGCGCGGGCTCAACCAGGAGCGGGGCGAGAAGCAGGAGGATCAAGGGGGTGCGTCGCATGGCGGACACTCTAGCGCAAAATGCCGTCCGTCTTCTGCCCCTGTCGGCGAGGCTTTCCCTGCCTTTGTTGGTGGGGCCCTCGCCCTTGTCGCAGCGCGGTCCGACCATTACTCTCTCTCCCCTTCATCAGCTTGGCACGGCAGGAAAAAACATGTTCAGGGGATCGCTCGTGGCGTTGATCACGCCCATGCACGCCGACGGGTCCCTGGACGCCAAGGCCTTTTCCGATTTCGTCGCCTGGCAGATCGCCGAAGGCACGCAGGGCCTGATCCCGGTCGGCACGACCGGCGAGAGCCCGACCCTCAGCCATGCCGAGCACCATGAGGTGGTCGATCTCTGCATCGCCGCCGCCGCCGGTCGCGTACCGGTGATCGCCGGCACCGGTTCCAACAGCACCTCGGAGGCGGTGGACCTCACGCGCCATGCCAAGGCCGCGGGCGCCGATGCCGCGCTGGTGGTGACGCCCTACTACAACAAGCCGACGCAGGAAGGCCTGTACCGCCACTTCATGGCAATCGCGGATGCGGTGGAACTGCCGCTGATCATCTACAACATCCCGCCGCGCAGCGTGGTGGACATGTCGGTGGAGACCATGGCCCGGCTGGCGAAGCACCCGAACATCGTCGGCGTGAAGGACGCGACGGCGAACCTGACCCGCCCGCTGCACACCACCGCCGCCATCGGCGAGGATTTCTGCCAGCTTTCGGGCGAGGATCACACGGCGCTCGCCTTCCTCGCGGCCGGTGGCCATGGCTGCATCAGCGTCACCGCCAATATCGCGCCCCGCCTGTGCCGGGAGATGCATGACGCCTGGGCCGATGGCCGGGTCAAGGACGCCATGGCGATCCAGGCCCGCCTGACCCCGGTGCATGACGCGATGTTCTGCGAGACCTCGCCCGGCCCCGTGAAGCTCGCCGCCAGCCTGCTCGGCCACGGCACCGATCATTGCCGCCTGCCCATGGCCCCCGTGGCGGAGCAGACGCGCGCCCGCGTCCGCGCTGCCATGACAGGGGCCGGATTGTTGAACTGATGGCGGAGCCCAAGAAGAAAAGCGCGCTGATCAGCCACGGCGTCGCCGCGCAGAACCGCAAGGCGCGCTACGACTACAAGATCGGCGAGGAGATCGAGGCCGGCGTGATGCTGGTCGGGCCGGAGGTGAAGTCGCTGCGCGCCGGTCGCGCCACGCTGACCGAGGCCTGGGCCGGCGAGCGGGACGGGGAGATGTGGCTGTTCAACTGCTACATTCCCGAATGGCAGGCCGGCAGCCATGTCGCGACCTTCGAGCCGCGCCGCCCGCGCAAGCTGCTGCTGCACCGTAAGCAGGTGAAGGAACTGTCCGCCAGCATCGCCCGCGACGGCATCTCCCTCGTGCCGCTGGCCATCCAGTTCAATGAGCGCGGCGTGGCGAAGATCCTGCTCGGCGTGGGTGAGGGCAAGAAGAAGCACGACAAGCGCGCGGCGATCGCCGAACGCGACTGGTCGCGCGACAAGGCCCGGCTGATGCGCGACCGCGGATAGCCCTTCAGCCCGCACCCCGCCTTGCCGGGGGCGGGTACTCGACACGGCTTCGCAAGGACTGCCAGGCTCCTGCCATCCTGCGGAGCAAGCCCGATGCGCGGTGTCATCCTGGTTGTCCTCGCCCTGCTGGCCGCAGGCTGCGCCGCGGAAGCGCCTGCCGCCGACCCAACCCTGCTCCGCATCGCCATCCCCGGGACGGGCCGCGACATTCCGGCCCGGCTCTGCCGGCCGGAGGCGCCGGGCCCGGTGCCGCTGGCCGTCATCAACCACGGATCCCCCGCCAATGCCGCCGGCCGCGCCAGAATGGCGCCGCAACCCTGCACGGCGGAGGCGGTGCGCTGGTTCCTGGCGCGCGGCTTCGCGGTGCTGCTGCCGCTGCGCCGCGGCTATGGCCCCGATGGCGGCGACGGCGGCGGCTGGGCGGAAGGCTATGGCGGCTGCGCCAGCCCGGACTACGTCGCCGGCGGCCGGCAGACGGCACGGGACATCGCCGCCGCCGTGGCGCTGGGCCGCAGCCTGCCGGGCATCCGGCCGGAGGGGGTGCTGGTGGTCGGCCAATCCGCCGGCGGCTGGGGCGGGCTGGCGCTTGCGGCGGATCCGCCGGAAGGCGTGGTTGCGGTGGTGAACATGGCGGGCGGTCGGGGCGGCTGGGCCGGCGGGCAGCCGAACCGGGTCTGCGCCCCGGACCGGCTGGCGGCCGATGCCGGGCGATTCGGCCGGACGGCGCGGCTGCCGACGCTGTGGATCTACACCGCCAACGATACCTTCTTCGGCCCGGACCTGGCCCAGGCGATGCACCAGGCCTTCACCGCCGCGGGTGGAAGCGCCCAATTCGCGGCGCTGCCCGCTTTCGGTGCCGATGGCCACAGCCTGTTCTTCGGCCGCGGCGGCAGCGCGGTCTGGGGTCCGGTGGTCGAGCCCTTCCTGGCAGAACGCGGTTATCGCCCGCGCTAGCCAAGGGAGGCCTCAGCGGGCCTGCATCTGGGCCCGGATCTGCGCCATCAGCTGATTCAGGCGATCCTTGTACTGCTGCATCATCTCGGAGGCCGCCGAGGCCTGTCCCAGCATCTGCTGCAGCGCCACCTGGTCCAGCTCCTCCGCCGCCAGGGGCCGGCATTTGCGCGGCTGCTCCGTCATGCCCGCCTGTTGCCTTGCGGTAAGGATTATCGGTTTGCGCTAAAGCCTTTCGGCGGCGGCGGAAACCCCGGCGCGGCTGACGAAAACGGTAGCGCGCCCGGTCATTGCAGGCTGCCCCAGCGCTCCGTCGCCGGTTCGGCCGCGGCCCATTTCCAGCCTTCGGCCTGGCGGCAGGCGGTGGTGAGGAACCACTGGCTCTCGCCCTCGACCGCGAAGGCGGCTTCGCGGCATTCGGCCAGCGGATTGTCGATCACCCGCACCAGCCGCACCTGGCCGTTGCGGTTGCCGATGGGAATGGTGTGGCGCACCTGCCAGGAGCCATCCTCACCGGGATCAAGCGTGCCGATGACGCCGGCCAGCGCATCCTGTTCCGCCCGTTGCCGGCGCCGCATCACCACCTGCATGCCCGCCGTGACGCCGGCGCGCACGCTGACGCCGACGGCATAGCCCACCGCGGGATTGCTGCTGGCCAGCGCCGCGCCGCCACCCGCCACAGCGCCGGACAGATCGGCCACCTGGCCGCAGCCCGCCAGCAGCGTGGCGAGGCCGGCAAGCGCGGCTTGCCGCAATCCCGGTCGCAATGCCGCACGCCTCACTGCAGGCTGCCCCAGCGCTCCGTCGCCGGTTCGGCGGAGGCCCAGCGCCAGATCGTGCCGTCGCGGCAGACGGTCGCGGTGTAGAAGCGGCGGGATTCCGGCTCGACCACGGAGAACACGATCTCCTTGCAATCCAGCGTCCCGGCGCTGATCTGCCGCGTCACCGCAACCTCCCCGGCCTCGTCCGGCTGCAGCGGGATGGTGTGGTCCACGGCCCAGTTCGCCACCTCGCCCACCTCCAACGGCCCGGCGGCCGCGGCCAGGCGAAGCTGGGCGCTGCGATGGGTGCGGCGCTGGGCGTATTGCAGCCCGGCCCGTGCCCCGGCCTGCACGCCGATGCCGATGCCCGTGGTAGCCGCGGCACTGGCGCCAACCGCCTCCGCCAGGCTGGCGCTGCCGATGCCGGCGGCGGCGCCGGTGCCCTCGGACAGAAGTGCGCCGCAGCCAGGCAAGGCGGCGGCGCAGGCGAGAAGAAGCGCGCGGAAGCAGGTCATGCCGTCCCGGATGGCGGATGCGTGGGGATGCCGCAACCATGGGTCGCATCGCGGATCGTTCGGAAATGGCTCCGGAAACATGCCTAATACCGATGCCCCCTTGCAACCTGACGTTACATCGGCACGTATCCTGCTCAGGAGATCACGATGCCTGAAGACGATGACATCCCGCTGACCGGCAGGGTGCGCGACAAGCTGGTGGAGGCGAAGCAGGACTGGGCGCGGGAGGGGCGGCTGCTGACCGGCACCACCTCCACGCCGGAGGCCGACCGCCTGCCACCGGGCCAGCGCCTGGTGACGGACTTCCCGGTGCTGGACCTTGGCGTGCAGCCGGATGTCAGCCCGCTCAAGTACCGGCTGCGGATCGAGGGCCTGGTCGCGGCGCCGCTGCGCCTGACGCTGGAGGAATTCCGCGCCCTGCCGCAGGAAAGCCGGACCAACGACATCCACTGCGTCACCCAATGGTCGCGCTACGACAATCGCTGGGACGGCGTTCCGGTGCCGGACCTGCTGGCGCTGGCGCGGCCGAAGGATGAGGCGCGCTTCGTCGCGCTGACCAGCTATGATGGCTACACCACGAACCTCGCCATCGAGGATTTCGCCCGGCCGGAGAACCTGTTCGCCCATTCCTGGGCCGGCGCGCCGCTGGAGCGGCAGCATGGCGGCCCGGTGCGGCTGGTGGTGCCGCATCTGTATTTCTGGAAAAGCCCGAAATGGATCACCCGGGTCGAGCTCCTGCGTGAGGACCGGCCCGGCTTCTGGGAGGTGCGCGGCTATCACAACCGCGGCGATCCCTGGATGGAAGAACGCTATGACTGACCGGTCTCGCCGCATGCTGGTGGCAGCACCCCTGCTGATGGCCGCGGCGCCCGGCCAGACCGCCTTCGACTTCCGGCTGGAAGCGCTGGAGGGTGGACCGCTCGCACTGGCCGATTTCCGCGGGCGGGCGCTGCTGGTGGTGAACACCGCCAGCTTCTGCGGCTTCACCCCGCAATACGAGGGTCTGCAGGCGCTGCATGACCGCTTCGCCGCACGCGGCTTCAGCGTCATCGGCGTGCCATCCAACGACTTCCGGCAGGAAAGCGCCGACGCGGCGAAGATCCGGGAGTTTTGCGAGACGGTCTACGGCATCACCTTCCCGATGGCCGGGCTGACCACGGTGCGCGGGCCGCATGCGCATCCGCTGTTCACCTGGCTGGCGGCGCGGGCGGGTGGTCCGCCGCGCTGGAATTTCCACAAGTACCTGGTGGCGCGCGACGGGCTGGCGGTGCGAGCCTTCAGCACCTCCACCGGGCCGGCGCATCCGGAGCTTGTGCAGGCGGTCGAGGCCGCTCTGGGCACCGCCGCCGCGGGCTGAACCGCAGCGCCGGGGTGTAACGTCGAGTCTGCAACTCTGCTGCTGCTGCCTCGTTGTCCCGTTGTCGTGAACCGAGGGACACCCCATGAACAGCATCGTCTACATCGTTGGCGCCGTGGTCATCGTCATTGCCATCCTGAGCTTCCTCGGGCTGCGCTGAGCGGGCAGGGGGCGCGGATCGCCGCGTCCCCCTCTCACCGGCTTGCCGGCGCCGGGCTGGATGGCGCGTTCCGCCGCGTGGTCGATCAGGCCAGCAGCGGCAGTATTTCCCGCACCGCCGCCTCGAACATCTCCGTCGTCAGGCGGCCGGTATTCGTGTTGTAGCGGCTGACATGATAACTATCCGCAAGGATCACGCCGTCCGGCAGCGCATGCTGCGCGCCATGGGCGAATTTGTAGCGCGCGGCCGGGATTCGGTGGCTTTTCAGCAGGGCGTTGTGCGCGACGAGGCCCAGCGCCAGCACCACACGTAGCTTCGGCATCGCCAGGCGCTCGGCCAGGACGAAGCGGTTGCAGGTGGTGATCTCCGCCGGCGTCGGCAGGTTCTCGGGCGGCACGCATCGCACCGCATTGGCGATCCGCACCCCCTGCAGCTGCATGCCGTCCTTGGGATCCTCGCGATACTCGCCGGTGGCCAGCCCGTATTTCAGCAGCGTCGCATAGAGCAGCTTGCCGGCATGGTCGCCGGTGAAGGGGCGACCGGTACGGTTGGCCCCCCGGACGCCCGGCGCCAGTCCGAGCACCAGCAGCCGGCCATCGGCCGGCCCCCAGCACGGCACGGGGCCGTTGTGCCAGTCGGGCCATTTGGCGCGGTTCTCCAGCCGGTAGGCGACCAGGCGTGGGCAGAGCGGGCAGTCATGGCCGGGCGTCTCGGCGGGAAGCGGGGGCGCCGGGGAAAGGGGCAAGGCGTGGTCTTTCGCGGCTGCGGCTTGTAGAGCGCCGAAGATGATCCTGATCGCCCTTGGCGCCAACCTGCCCGGACCGGACGGGCGCAGCGCGCTGGAAACCTGCCGCGCCGCCGCCGCCCTGCTGGATTCGCTGCCCGGGCTGCGCCTGCGGGCGCTGTCCCGCTGGTACGCCACCGCGCCGGTCCCGCCCACCCCCGGCACGCCGGACTACGTCAATGGCGTGGCCCGCCTCGCCCCGCCGCCAGGTGTTGCGGCGCCGGACGCGGCGACGCTGCTGGCGGCGCTGCAGCGGATCGAGGATCGTTTCGGCCGGGTTCGCCCCTATCCCAATGCGCCGCGCACGCTGGACCTCGACCTGATCGACCTCGATTCGATGCTGCGCGAGGCGCCCGACCCGATCCTGCCGCATCCCCGCGCCCATCTGCGCGCCTTCGTCCTGGCGCCGCTGGCCGATGTGGCGCCGGGCTGGGTGCATCCGCGCCTGGGCGAGACGGTGGCCACGCTGCTGGCGCGCGCGGACCGGGCAGGGGTGCGGGTGCTGGGCTGATCGCAGCCTGCCTTGCAACCGGCGCGCCGGCTGGCTACATGGAGCGTTCACCATAGGGTGGGGAGGGGAGTCCCGCGCGCAGTCGCTGCGCATCGGGTGGCCCGGACTATTCCCCCCGCATCGGGATTGGAGCCGCCATGGCGCGCGTAACTGTCGAGGACTGCATCCTCCGCGTCCCCAACCGCTTCGAACTGGTCCTGCACGCGGCGCAGCGCGCCCGCAATGTCAGCCGGGGCGAGGAACTGACGGTCGAACGGGACAACGACAAGAACCCGGTCGTCGCCCTGCGCGAGATCGCCGAGGGCACCGTCGACCTCGACCTGCTGCAGGCCGATCTGGTCAAGTCGCTGCAGCGCGCACCGGAGCCGGAGCCGGCGGAGGAGGAGGTCCTCGACCTCATCGCCACCGACGAGAACATCTTCGGCGTGATGGACGTGAACGAGGAAGCCATCGGCGAGGGTGCCGGCCTGGAAGACCTCTCGCCCGACGACATCGAGGCGGCGATCGCCGCCGAGCTGGGCGGGAAGCGCTGACGCAAGGGCGAAAGCGCGGGGGCGCAGCCGCCTCCGCGCACCCGCCAACGGCCCCGAGGGGCCGCAAATGAACACGCCCGCCGATTCCCCCGCGGGCCTGGCGCCGCAGGCGCCGGTGACAGCCTCGTCGCCGCAGGCGCCGGTGACAGCCTCGTCGCCGCAGGCGCCGGTGACAGCCACATCGCCTCAGGCGCCGGGGGCAAGCGCGCCGCCGCGGACAGCCTCGGCCCCGCAGGCACCCGGCATCACGCTGGACCCGCCGCCACCCGCCCCGGCGCTGGCGCCCGCCGGTACGCCGCCCGCGGGCGAGACCATCGGGCAGGAGCTGGCCCGCCTCGTCGCCGCGTATTCGCCGCGTGCCGACACCTCCCTCATCGAACGCGCCTGGATCACCGCCTGCGCCGCGCATGAGGGCCAGAAGCGCGACAATGGCGATCCCTACATCATCCACCCCGTCGCCGTGGCCCGCACCCTGGTGCAGTACCGGCTGGACGCCGCCTCCATCGCCACCGCGCTGCTGCATGACGTGGCGGAGGACACGAAGGTCGGGCTGGCTGAGCTGGAGAAGCGCTTCGGCAAGGAAGTCGCGCGCCTGGTGGATGGCGTCACCAAGCTGACGCGGCTGGAGCTGCAATCCGAGCGCACCAAGCAGGCCGAGAATTTTCGTAAATTGGTCCTCGCCATGAGCGAGGACATCCGGGTGCTGCTGGTGAAGCTGGCGGACCGGCTGCACAACATGCAGACGCTGCATTTCGTCCCGCAGGAAGCCCGCCGCCGCAAGACGGCGCGGGAGACGATGGAGATCTTCGCCCCGCTGGCGGAGCGCATCGGCATGGATGCGCTGAAGACGGAAATGGAGACGCTGGCCTTCCGGGAGCTGGAGCCGGATGCCAGCCAGTCCATCGTCGCCCGCCGCGGCTTCCTCTACGGCCAGGGCGCCGACCTGATCGCGGAAATCCGGGAGGATCTGAAGCGGGTGCTGGAGGAAGCCGGCATCAACCTGCTGGAGCTGACGGGGCGGGAAAAGTCGCCCTATTCGATCTGGCTGAAGATGCACGGCAAGAGCATCGAGTTCGAGCAGCTGTCCGACATCATGGCGTTCCGCGTCATCGTGCCGGACCAGGCGGCCTGCTACCAGGCGCTCGGCGTGCTGCACTCGGCCTATCGGGTCGTACCGGGGCGGTTCAAGGACTACATCTCCACCCCCAAGACCAATGGCTACCAGTCCATCCATACCGGGCTGACGGTGCCGGAACGGCGCAACGCCAAGATCGAGGTGCAGATCCGTACGCGGGAGATGCATGAGGTCGCCGAATACGGCGTCGCCGCGCATTGGATCTACAAGCAGGGCGGTGAGGCCGCGCGCGACCAGCAGAAATTCCCCTGGGTGAAGGCGCTGCTGGAAATCCTGGAGCAGGCCAGCGAGCCGCAGGAATTCCTGGACGCCACGCGGCTGGAACTGCACCGCGACGAGGTCTTTTGCTTCACGCCCAAGGGCGAGCTGATCGCGCTTCCGCGCGGATCCACCTGCGTCGATTTCGCCTATCAGGTGCACAGCCAGGTCGGCGATCAATGCGTCGGCGCCAAGATCAACGGCCAGATCAAGCCGCTGCGCACCCCGCTGGAAAACGGCGACCAGGTGGAGATCATCACCGCCCGCGGCGGCACGCCAAACCCGCAATGGGCGCGCTTCGTCGTCACCGGCAAGGCGCGCGCCCGCATCCGCCGCTTCGTCCATGCCGAACAGCGCCAGCAGCAGCAGCAGGAAGGCCGGGCGGCCATCGCCAAGGTGTTCCGGGCGGAAGGCGTGGAATTCTCCGAGAAGCAGATGGAGCCGGCGCTGAAGGCGCTGAAGCAGTCGAGCTTCGAGGAGCTGTGCCTGGTGGTCGCCGCCGGCGGCGCTTCGCCCAAGGATGTGCTGCACGCCGTCTACCCGGAACTGCGCGGCCCGCCGCGCGCGGCCGATTCGCTGCCCATCGCCCGGTCCCGCCCGCGCGCCGTGCCGCTGGCCAAGGGCGGCTTCAAGCGCGACGTCACCATGGGCATCACAGGCCTGGTGGCGGGGATGGAGGTGCATTTCGCCGGCTGCTGCCACCCGCTGCCGGGCGACCGCATCCTCGGCATCGTCACCACCGGCAAGGGCGTAACCGTCCACAAGACGGATTGCCACAACCTGTCCGGCTTCGGCGACAGCCCGGAGCGCTTCATCGATATCGACTGGGATTACGGCGGCGGCGTCGGCGTGGCGCATACGGGGCGGATCGACGTGGTCACCGGCAACGACCGCGGCGCGCTGTCGGCCGTGACGGATGCGATCGCGCGCCAGGATGGCGCCATCGAGAATATGCGGATCGTCCATCGCGGCCCGGATTTCCAGGAGATCGCGGTGGATGTGGAGGTGCAGGATCTGCGCCACCTCTCCAACATCATCGCCGCGCTGCGGGCGCTGCAGGGCGTCGCGCAGGTCGAGCGATCGAAGGGTTGACCGCCTCCGATGACCGCAGGGCGCAGGCGCCGCGCCAGCGGCGGCGAGCACCGGAGGTCTGAATCGGATGCGGAACACATGATCATCGGTTTGGGCAGCGACATCATCGACATCCGCCGGATCGAGCGGGTGATGGCGAAGTATGGCGACCGTTTCCTGGCGCGAATCTACACCCCGGCGGAGCGTGCCAAGGCGGAGAGGCGGACGGAGAAGATCCGCGCCGCCACCTATGCCAAGCGCTACGCGGCGAAGGAGGCAGCCTCCAAGGCGCTCGGCACCGGCTTCCGGGCCGGCGTGTTCTGGCGTGACCTGGGCGTGGTCAACCTGTCCTCCGGCCAGCCGACCCTGCGGATGACGGGCGGCGCGGCGGCGCGGCTTGCGGCGATCACGCCGGCCGGCCATGCCGCCCATGTGGCGCTGACCATGACGGATGAGTTCCCCTATGCGCAGGCGATGGTCATCATCACCGCCGTCCCACTGCCGCGCATGATGCCCGCGTAATGGCACGTTCCTTGACAGGTCACGCCGCCTCGCGCTCTATCCCGCCTCGTAGAGACGCGTCCGGCATTTGGGGCGTCCGTTGAGGATGCCCGCGCAAATTCCTTCCATGGCCAAACACAAGTCGGGCGGTTGGCTCGAATCCATCAAGACGGTGGTCTATGCCGGGCTGATTGCCATCGGCATCCGCACCGTCGCGTTCGAACCCTTCAACATCCCGTCCGGCAGCATGATCCCCACGCTTCTGGTGGGGGATTACCTGTTCGTCTCGAAATATTCCTACGGCTATTCGCGGCATTCCATGCCGTTCAGCCCGAACCTGTTCGACGGCCGCATTCTCGGCAGCCTGCCGGAACGCGGCGACGTGGCGGTGTTCAAGCTGCCGCGGGACAATGCGACGGACTACATCAAGCGCATCATCGGCCTGCCCGGGGACCGCATCCAGGTCCGTTCCGGCGTGCTGTACGTGAACGGCCAGGCGGTGCGGCGCGAGCTGATCGGCCCCTATACGGTCGAGGGCGACGGCCCCCGCCTCGTGGTGCGCGAGTACCGGGAATTCCTGCCACCGCAGCCGGGCGTCGCGGCGCATGTCCACAACATCCTTGAGATGTCGGACGACCAGCCCTTCGACAATACCTCGGAATATGTCGTGCCGGCCGGGCATGTCTTCGCCATGGGTGACAACCGCGACAACAGCCTGGACAGCCGGGCCCAGAATGCGGTGGGGTTCATCCCGGTGGAAAACCTGGTGGGCCGCGCGGAATTCATCTTCTTCTCCGTCGACGGTTCCGCCCGCTGGTGGGAGGTGTGGGCCTGGCCGATGGCAATCCGCTGGAGCCGTCTGCTCAGCGCGGTACGGTGACCCCATCCGAGAACGGTGGTGCCGAGGGCACGGCCGAGACGACGCGCGACCGCAAGGCGGACGTGCTGCGCCTGGAGCGCAGCCAGCGGCGCCGGGTGAAGGTGCAGGCGAAGCGCGCCGAGGTGGCGGAGTCGACCCGCAGCGCGCATGATGCCGCCCTGGCCAGCTTCGCCGCCACCCTGCCGCACCGTTTCGCCCGCCCCGGATTGCTGGTGGAGGCGCTGACCCACCGGTCCTCCGCCGACCCCAACCGGCAGCAGCTCGACAGCAACGAGCGGCTGGAATTCCTCGGCGACCGGGTGCTGGCGCTGATCATGGCCGAGTGGCTGGCGGAGCGCTTCCCGCAGGAGCGGGAGGGCGCGCTGGGCAAGCGGCTGGGTGCGCTCGTCTCGGCGGAGACGCTGGGGCGGGTGGCGGAGGGCATGGGCCTCGGCGCGGCGCTGCGGGTGCCGCCGGGCGAACAGCGTGCCGGCGTGATGGCCCGGCAATCCGTGGTGGCGGATGCGCTGGAGGCACTGCTGGGCGCGTTGTATGTCGATGGCGGGCTGGACGCGGCCCGGGCGTTGATCCGGCGGGAGTGGGAATCGCTGCTGGAGGTTTCCTCCCGGCCGCCTTCCTCGCCGAAGAGCCGGCTGCAGGAATGGACCCTCGGGCGGGCCCTTGGGCTGCCGGAATATGTGCTGGTCTCCACCAGCGGCCCGCCGCATGCGCCGGTCTTCCGGGTGCGCGCCGTGGCGGCGGGGCGGGAGGCCGAGGCGGTGGGCGACAACAAGCGGGCGGCGGAACAGGCGGCGGCGGAACAACTTTTGCAGGTATTGGGCGCGGTATGAGTGAGACGGAAACCCCCATCGAGGCTGAAGGCCCGCGCCGTTGCGGGCTGGTGGCGATCGTGGGCGCGCCGAATGCCGGCAAATCCACGCTGGTGAATGCGCTGACCGGGACCAAGGTCTCGATCGTCTCACCGAAGCCGCAGACCACGCGCTTCCGCATCCGCGCCGTCGTCATGCAGGGCCTGGCGCAGATCATCCTGGTGGACACGCCGGGCATCTTCGCCCCGCGCCGGCGGCTAGACCGCGCCATGGTCGCGGCCGCCTGGGGTGGCGCGCAGGATGCGGACCTGGCCGTGCTGATCGTCGATGCCCGCGCCGGGCTGACGGATGAGGTGCGCCAGATCACCGAGAAGCTGAAGAAGGGCGGCCGGCGCGCCATGCTGCTGCTCAACAAGGCCGATCTGGTGGACCCGACCCGGCTGCTGCCGCTGTCGCGCGACCTGAACGAGATCCTGCCATTTGCCGAGACCTTCATGGTCTCCGCACTGAAGGGTCGCGGCCTCGACAAGGTGCTCGCCGTCCTGGCGCAGAACCTGCCGGAAGGCCCCTGGCTGTTTCCGGAGGATGACCTCTCCGACCTGCCGCAGCGCATGCTGGCCGCCGAGATCGTGCGTGAGCAGGTGCTGCGCCAGACGCATGAGGAAGTGCCGCACCACGCGACGGTGGAGACGGAAAGCTGGGCGGAGCGCAAGGATGGCAGCGCCCGGATCGACGTGACCATCTACGTCACCCGGTCCACCCAGAAGGCGATCCTGATCGGCGATGGCGGCGCCAAGATAAAATCCATTGGCCAGACCGCGCGGCGGGAGCTGGAGGCGCTGCTGGAACGGCGCATCCATCTGTTCGTCAACGTCAAGGAACGCGCCGGCTGGGACGAGGAGCGCGGGCGGATCCGTGCGCTGGGGCTGGACGACGCCGGCTGATCAGGCGGCGGCCTGCGCCGCCTTGTGCTCCGCCCGGTGTGCGCGCAGGTCCAGCACCAGCTTCAGCAGCACCAGCAGCCCCAGGGCGAAGGCCGGTTCGCCCATCGCCATGGTCACGGCGCCGCCGATGATGATGACCAGGTGCAGCACGATGATGCGCGGATAGGGTTGCTTCATCAGGCCGATGCCATCCGCCTGGCGCCACTCGCCCTGGCCCAGGAAATTCACCACCAGCGAGAACAGGTGGCTGGCCAGCAGTGCCGCCAGGGCCCAGCGCAGGCCGTCCGGTGCCAGCAGATAGGCCAGGGCGCCTTCCAGCCCCCCGTCGCCCGGTCCCAGAATCTCGACCACGAAGATGCCGTGCACGAAGGTGAAAATCCCGTAATGCAGGGTGAAGAAGCCCATCAGCAGCACCAGCGACCAGAGGCGCTTCAGCGCCATCAGGCTCGCCATGCGCAGCAGCACCATTAGGCCGATGACGATATTCTCGGCCCAGAACAGCAGCACGATCTCATAGACCGACCAGAAGCCGAGCAGCACGGCGCCCAGCGGCACCAGGTTGGCCAGCACCAGCACGGCGGAGGACGCCATCAGTGGCTGCGCCAGCGCCCCGATCAGCGCGGCCGCGCCGGCCGGGTTGGCCCGCGCGGCGTGGTGGGGCTTCCTCATGCCGTCTCCCGAGCTTGCGCGCATCCCGGCGGAAGCGCCTTTCCAGTCTCATCCCAAGCGCCCACCTTAGCGGCGTGAGCATCGAATGGACCGCCCCGGCAATCATCCTCGACATCCGCCCGCATGGCGAGGGTGGCGTCATCGCGACGCTGCTGACGGAGGAGCACGGCCGCCATGCCGGCCTCGCCAAGGGCGGCGCCTCCCGCGGCCAGGCCGCGCTGTGGCAGCCGGGCAATCTGGTTGAGGCACGCTGGGTGGCGCGCCTGCCGGAACAGCTCGGCGCGCTGAGCGCGGAGCTGGTGCATCCGGCGGCGGCGCTGGCGATGGAAGACCCGCTGGCGCTGGCCGCCCTGCGGTCGGCCTGTGCTGTCGCCGAAACCGCGCTGCCGGAGCGGGAGGCGCATCCGCGCATCTTCCACGGCTTGGTCGCCTTCATCGCCGCCCTGGCGCGGGGCACCGAACTGGCCCTGCCGGACCTGGTGCGGTGGGAGGCGGATCTGCTGGCGGATCTCGGCTACGGGCTGGATTTCTCCGCCTGCGCCGTCACCGGCAGCCGGGATGACCTGGCCTTCGTCTCGCCCCGTTCCGCCCGCGCGGTCTCCGCCTCCGCGGCCGGGGAATGGCGCGACCGGCTGCTGCCCTTGCCGGCCTTCCTGCTCGGCCAGGGGCCGTCCGGGCCGCTGGATTGGGCGGCGGGTCTGCGGCTGACCGGGCATTTCCTGGCCCGCGACGTGTACGGGGTGCAGCATAGGGGGCTGCCTGCGGCGCGGCTGATGCTGGCCGATGTTCTGGCGGGCATGCAGACCCGCTGAGCTGGGCGTTCAGGGTCCGGCAAGAAACGCGGGACATTGTATGAAGTCAGCGAACCCAAGGGACTTCCATGCTCCACCACCTCTCCGGGTTGCGCATCGCCCTGCGCATCCACCTGACCACGCTGGTGGCCCTGCTCGGCCTGCTGGCCGTGGGTGGCCTGCGGATCGTCGAGACCAACACGGTGCTGGAGGCGGACCGGGTGGCGCTGATCCAGAGCGTCGTCGAATCCGCCAGCGGCATCGTCGCGAACTATGCGGCGGAGGAGCGGGCCGGGCGGCTGTCGCGGGAGGCGGCCCAGGGCCAGGCGCTGCAGGCGCTTCGCGGCCTGCGCTATCGCGGCGAGGAATATGTCTGGGTCAACGACATGACGCCGCGCCTTGTCATGCATCCCTTCCGCCCGGACCTGGAGGGCAAGGAGGTGGGCACGCTGCGCGACCCGAACGGCCTGCCGATCTTCCAGGCCTTCGTCGAGACGGTGCGCCGGCAGGGCGCTGGCGTCGTCCCCTATCTGTGGCCGCGCCCGGGTGCCGGCCAGGTCCAGGCGGAGCCGGTGGAGAAGCTGTCCTTCGTGCAGGGATTCGCGCCCTGGGGCTGGGTCATCGGCTCCGGCCTGTACATCGACGATCTCCGCTCGGCGCAGCGCGCCGAGGTGCTGGTGGTGGCCGGGGAAACCCTGGTGGCCGCGCTGGCGGTGGCCCTGCTGGCCGTCCTGGTGGCACGCAGCATCGTCGGGCCGCTGGCACGGGTGACGCAGGCCACGGAGGCGATTGCCGCCGGTGAATTGGAAACGCCCGTCCCCGGCATCGCGCGTCGCGACGAAGTGGGCGTCCTGGCACGCGGGCTGGAGCGGTTCCGCGCGGAGGGGCTGGAGAAGCGGCGACTGGAAGCGGCGGCAGCGGAAACCCAGGCGGCCGAGGTCCGGCGGCAGGCGGCGATGCACCGGCATACGGAGGAGTTCGGCGTCTCCATCAGCGGCGTCATGGCGACGCTGGGCAGTTCCGCCGATGCGATGCGCGCCGCCGCCGACGACATGGCCCAGGCGATGGCCCGCACCCGCGAAAGCGCGGACACCACCGCGAGCGGCGCGGCGGAAAGCGTGGGCAACCTGTCCTCGGTGGCCGCGGCGACGGAGGAGATGACCCACACCGTGGGCGAGATTGCCAGTCAGGTGGCACGCGCCGCCGCCATGGCCGGGGAAGCCAACGGCCGCGCCCGCGCCACGGACGCCACGGTGCGCAGCCTGACCCAGGCGGCGGGCGAGATCGGCGATGTAGTGCGGCTCATCAACGGAATCGCACAGCAGACCAACCTGCTGGCGCTGAACGCCACCATCGAGGCGGCGCGCGCCGGGGAGGCAGGGAAGGGCTTCGCGGTTGTGGCAGGCGAGGTGAAGCAGCTCGCCGCGCAGACCGCACAGGCGACGGAGCAGATCGGGGCGCAGATCGCCGGCATGCAGGCCGCGACCGGCGAGGCCGTCGGCGCCGTCGGTGCGGTGGGCGAGGCGATCGCGCGAGTCAGCGAGGTGACGACGGCGATCGCGGCCGCGGTGGAGCAGCAGGGCGCCACGACGCGTGAGATCGCAATTAATGTCCACACCGTGGCGCAGCAGACCGAGGCCGCCGGCCGGGCGATGCGGGGCGTCAGCACGACCGTGCAGGGCGTCGACGGCACCGCGCGCAAGGTTCTGGTCGCGGCCACGGAGGTCTCGCGCGTCGCGAGCGACCTGCGGGCGGAGGTGGACGGCTTCCTGTCCGCGCTGAACGACGAGAAGGGGGATCGCCGGCAGTATGAGCGCCGTTCCGGCAACAGCCTGCGCGTCCTGCTGCGCCTGCCTGGGCGGCCGGAGGTGCAGGCGGAATTGCGGGACCTGTCGCGTGGCGGCGCCGCGCTGGCCTGTGGGCTGGACCTGCCGGCGGGCGCGCCGCTGGAGGTGGTGCTGCCGGAACCGGGCTCCGCCGGGCCTCGCGATGCGGGGCCTGGCCTGGCGGCACGTGTGGTGCGCGCCGCCGATGGCATGCTGGCGGTGACCTTCCGCCAGGACGATGCCGCCCGGCGCCGGATCGACGCGGTGCTGGCGGCCCTGGCCTCCGCCCGCCACGCCGCATGAAGCCCCTCAACAGGCGCCGCCGGCTGGGCTAGAAGGCTTCGGACCAGAACGAAGCACGAATACGTACCCATGCCGGATGACATCAAGCTTCCGCCCCCGGGGCATCCCGACAATGGCGGCGACATGCGGGAAACCGGGCTGGCCGCGGCCTTGTCCGAGCGGTACCTGGCCTATGCCCTGTCCACCATCGTCAGCCGGTCGCTGCCGGATGTGCGGGATGGGCTGAAGCCGGTGCACCGGCGGCTGCTCTACGCCATGCACCAGTTGAAGCTGGACCCCGCCGCTGGCTTCAAGAAATGCGCCCGCATCGTCGGCGACGTGATGGGCAAATACCATCCGCATGGCGACAGCAGCATCTATGAGGCGTTGGTCCGCCAGGCGCAGGATTTCGCCGCCCGCTACCCGCTGGTCGAGGGCCAGGGCAATTTCGGCAATATCGACGGCGATAACGCCGCGGCCATGCGCTACACGGAAGCCCGCCTGACCGAGGTTGCCCAGGCACTGCTGGAGGGCATCGAGGAGAATGCGGTCGATTTCCGCGCCACCTACGATGGCGAGGAAAAGGAGCCGCTGGTGCTTGCCGCGGCCTTCCCGAACCTGCTGGCGAACGGCGCGGCCGGCATCGCGGTGGGCATGGCCACCTCCATCCCGCCGCATAATGCCGGGGAGCTGTGCGACGCGGCCCTGGTGCTGATCGAGAACCCCGAGGCCGGCATCGACGAATTGCTGGCGCATGTGAAAGGCCCGGATTTCCCGACCGGCGGGCTGCTGGTGGAATCCCCCGAATCGATGCGGGAGGCCTACGCCACCGGCCGCGGCGGCTTCCGGCTGCGCGCGCAGTGGAATGTGGAGCCGCTGAAGAACGGCACCTGGCAGGTCGTGGTCACCGAGATCCCGTACCAGGTCCAGAAATCCCGCCTGATCGAGCAGATCGCGGCGCTGATGGAGGAGAAGAAGCTCCCGCTGCTCGGTGATGTGCGGGACGAATCGACGGATGTCGTCCGGCTGGTACTGGAGCCGAAGACCCGCGCCATCGATGCGAAGATGCTGATGGAGACGCTGTTCCGCCACACCCAGCTGGAAACCCGCTTCCCGCTCAACATGAACGTGCTGGACGCGGACCGCACGCCCCGCGTGATGGGGCTGCGGGAGGTGCTGCGCTGCTGGCTCGACCACCGGCATGTGGTGCTGGTGCGGCGGTCGGAGCATCGGCTGGCGGCGATCGCGCGGCGGCTGGAGATCCTGGACGGCTACCTCATCGTCTATCTCAACCTGGACGAGGTGATCCGCATCGTGCGGGAGGAGGACAAGCCGAAGGACGCGCTGATGGCCGCCTTCGGCCTGAACGAGACGCAGGCCAACGCCATCCTCGACATGCGCCTGCGCGCACTGCGCAAGCTTGAGGAAATGGAGATCCGCAAGGAGCACACCAAGCTCAGCAAGGAGCAGGCGAAGCTGCGCGGCCTGCTGACCAGCGAGGCGAAGCGCTGGGCCTCCATTGCCGATGAGGTCCGCGCGACGCGGGACAAGTTCGGCCAGGCAACCGCGCTCGGCAAGCGCCGCACGATCCCCGGCACCATCGAGGTCGGCGCCGTGGTGGACGAGACCGCCTTCATCGAGCGCGAGCCGATCACCGTCATCCTGTCCGAAAAGGGCTGGATCCGGGCGCAGAAGGGGCATCTGGGCGCCGATGCGGAGCTGCGCTTCAAGGAAGGCGACAGCCTGAAATATGCGCTGCACGCGGAAACCACGGACCGCATCGTGGTGCTGGCGACCAATGGCAAGGCCTATACGGTGAAGGCGGACGCCATCCCGCGCGGCCGTGGCGACGGCCAGCCGGTGCGGCTGCTGTTGGACCTGTCGAATGGCGATGACGTGGTGACGCTGTTCGTCCACCGGGATGGCCGCCGCTTCCTGGTGGCGGCGACCGACGGCAAGGGCTTCGTGGTGAAGGGCGAGGAGCTGCTGGCGGAGAAGCGTACCGGCAAGCAGGTGCTGGTGGTCGATGCCGCGGTGGAGGCGCTGCTCTGCATACCGATCCAGGGTGAGAACGGGGAGGGTGACAGCGTGGCGACCATCGGCAGCAACAACCGCCTGCTGGTCTTCCCGCTGTCCCAGGTGCCGGAGATGGCGCGCGGCCGTGGCGTGCAGCTCATGCAGCTCAAGGATGGCGCGACGCTGAACGACGCCAAGGTGTTCAGCGCGAAGGAAGGCCTGGCCTGGCGCTATGGCGGCGGGGTGAAGGTGGAGACGGATCTGCGGACCTGGACCGGCCAGCGCGCCGGCGCCGGCCGCATGCCGCCGGATCGCTTCCCGAAATCGCGCAAGTTCGGAGTTTGATGGACAGCGCAACCATTGCGTGATCCGATCCGGCCCCAGCAGGATCGGGGGCGGAGATGCCGAAGCACAAAGCGCCGAAATCCCAGGCCAAGCCGGCGAAGCGGGCCAGCACCACGCTGCACTTCGCCACCAACCGCCCACGCCTGTCGGATGGCTTCGCGCAGGACGCCGACCTGCTGGCCGGCGCGCATCACCCGCTGTTCCTCGGCCGGGCCGAGGTGGGCTGGGTCGGCGACCCGATCGACACGGAGGCGCCGCGCAGCCTGCTCCGCGCCCCGGAAATCATCGGCGACGATGATTTTGCCGACCCGGTCGGCGGCGCCTGCGCCCGGCTGCTGGATGACTGGCTGGTAGGCGCCGCGGCGCGGGGCGCCGTGCCCCTGTTCTACCTCCACGGCTTCTCCAACAGCTTTAGCGACGCACTGCAGCGCGCCGCCCAGATCGAGGAGTTCTACGAGGCGGAGGGCCTGGCCCTGGCGCCGCTTGTGTTCTCCTGGCCTTCCGATGGCCGCGTGCTGGACCCGCGGCTGTTCGCCGCCGATGCCGGGTTGCGGGAGCAGTATCTGGACGACCAGCGGGATGCCACCGCCTCCGCCCCCGCGCTCGCCCGGCTGATCCGCGAGATCTGGCGGGCGCGGGAACGGGCGGCCCAGGGCGTGACCCCGGGTGCGAGCCGGCCCCGCCTGGTGCTGCTGGCGCACAGCATGGGCAACCACGCGCTGGCCTGCGGGATGGAGGCGCTGAACAACGGGCTGCTGACGCGGGAGATGGAGGCGCTGTTCGCGCAGGCCATCCTGGTGGCCGCCGACGTCGCCGCCAATGCGCTGGAGCCGGGCCAGCCGCTGCGCCTGCTGCCGCAGATGGCGGAGAAGGTGACGGTCTGCATCAGCCAGGACTGCACCCTGTCCGTCGCCAGCCAGATCGCCAACGGCAATCGCCGCCTTGGCCATTACGGCCCGACCATGCTCGCCAACCTGCCGCCTGCGGTGGAGGTGGTGGATTGCTTCAGCGGGCTCGACTGGGAGTCGCGGGACCGCATCCTGGCCAAGGGCGGCACCGAATGGGACGTGGTGCAGCACCAATGGTATCGCAACGACCTGAAGGCCCGCGCCGCCCTGGCCGCGCTGCTCGCCGGGAAGAAGCCGCCCTTCAAGGCGCTGGAACTGGCGCAGCAGCTGGATAGCGACCGCAACCGGCACGCGATACTGGCCTGAGGCTCAGCCCGTAACGGTCAGCTTTTCCTGATGGTCGGGGGCCAGCGGCTCGGCATGGTCCTGGTGCTCCGCCAGCACCCGCCAGACACCGCCGGCCAGCGTCTCGCTCGGCCGGAAGCGGGATTTGTAGGACATCTTGGCGCTCTGCGGCACCCAATAGCCGAGATAGACGTAGGGCAGGCCCAGCGCCCGGGCGCGGGCGACCAGCCACAGGATGGTGTAGGTGCCGAGGCTGCGCTTGCCGCTATCGGCCTCGAAGAAGGAATAGACGGCGGACAGGCCATCCGAGAGCCAGTCGGTGAGGCAGGCGCCGACCAGCCGCCCGGTGCTATCGCGAAACTCCACGATACCGGTGGTGATCGGAGTATCCTCGACCATGGCGCGATAATCGTAGAAGCCCATCGCGGCCATGTCGCCATCGCCGTGCCGGGCGCCCTGGTAGCGCTGGAACAGCGCGAACTGCTCCGCCGTCGCCCGCGCCGGCAGCTCCGCCGTGCTCAGATCGGTGTTCTGGCGGAAGATGCGCCGCTGCGTGCGATCCGGCTGGAATTCGCCGGCGACGATGCGGATCGGGATGCAGGCGCGGCAGCCCGGGCAGACAGGGGAATAGGCGATGTTGTGGCTGCGGCGGAATCCGGCGCGCGACAGCCGGTCATGCAGCGGCTCCGCCTCCGCGCCCGACAGCTCGGTGACGATCTTCCGCTCCGTCCGCCCGGCCAGGTAAGGGCAGGGCAACGGCGCGGTGGTATAGAAGAACTGCGGGCGGCGTGCGGGGCGGTGCAACATCTGATTGAGACATAGTCTCGGCGTTCGAGGGCCGCAAATCAACCATCCTCGGCAGCGAGCCCGCGCGATCTCTGCGGCGGAGCCAGCAGCGCGCTACGAACCACCAGCGTGCCGGAGAACAGGTCGTGCAGCGTGCGGTGCCGGCCAGAAAACAGCGGCGCCAGCAGCGGCAGCCCACCCGCGGCCCAGGACAGCGCATAGAGCGTGGTGGAGGTGAAGGCCTGCCCCAGGCTCGGCGCCGTCGCATCCGCATCCGACCGCACCGCGAGGCCCATCACCGCCTGGCCCGGCGTGGCCGAGAGCGGGGAGGCGATGGACAGCGTGCCGTAGAGGATGGGCACGATCAGCGCCCAGGGCAGCAGCAGCAACCCGCCCGCCAGGCCGACGGTGAACACTGCCAGCAGCGCCGTGCCGCCCCAGACCACCCAGGACAGCATCAGCACCAGGGCCGCATCGATCATCCAGGCCGCCAGGCGGCGGCGCAAAACGCCGTCGAACGCGCGAGGGTTGGAGATGGGCACGGTGGCTCTCCGATTCGTTCACGGCGTCAGTCGGATGGAACCTGTCTCATTTTCCGGCCGTCGCCCGAGCCGGACAACGTCACCGGACTGCCAGCGTTCCATGAGGCTCGCGAAATTATCCGATAGGGGATTTCCCGACTGGCCGGTCGCGATGATCGCCAGCGCACCCTCGTCATCTGAGAGGTCCGAAACCATCCGCAGGCCGGCGCCATGCTGGTGCGCGAAGGGGTTTTCCCCGCTGCCGCGCATGCCGCCGCGGGACAGCGTTTCATTGTCGCCGCCGGTTCCAGCCTCCAGCCGCGTCATCCGCCCGAGCAGCGGGACGAAGCGCAGCAGCGGGTGCTCGAAGCGGGCGACATGGGCGGCCCCCCAGCGCCATTCGGCCAGGTCGCCGCCGTACTGGGCTTCCAGATCCGCCACGGCCCGTTCGAGGGCGCGGGCCAGCAGCGGCGTGCAGCCCTCGCTGCCACACCAGGCCTCGGCCCGGCCCGGCTCCAGCAGCAGGCGGGCGAGGAATTCCGGCCCGGCCGCCGTACCCTCCGGCGCGCCACCGGCGGCCAGCGCCATCTGCCGGAACTGGCGCAGCCAGGCATGGTGGATCAGCGGCGGCGGCAGGTCGGCACGCATCTCGCCGTTCCAATCGGCCAGCAGCGCATGGGCGCGGGCGGCCAGGCCCGGCGGCGGCGGCACGGCGCGCAGCACCGGCAGGATCTCCCGCGCCAGCGGAGACACCACATCATTCTGCATGGCGGCGAAGCCGGCGGCGTCGTGCAGCGGGCGGGCGGCGAGCAATTCGCGGATGCGGCGCAGGCGCCAGTCGCCATACCATTCCCGGCCGAGGAACACCGGATGGTCCACCGGGGCCGGGCGGGAATTTGCATTGGCGATCAGGCCCGTTTCCGGGTCCTCGACATGCGCCATGGCATCGAAGGGCACGAATCCGGTCCAGTCGCCGCTGCCATCCCAGCCGCGCGCGGGAAGGCTGCCGTCGCCTCCGGCCCGGATCGGCGTGCGGCCGAGCAGATACTGCGCGATGCGCCCTGCGCTGTCGGCCACCAGCAGGGTCTGCGGCGGGCTGCTGAACAGGGCGCCGGCGGCCCGCGCCTCGGCCACGCTGGTCGCGCGGTTCAGCGCCACCAGGGCGGCCGCGGCGGTGTCGTTCGGCTGCAGATTGGCCATGGCGACGGCGAGCACATGGCCCTCCGGCGTAGCCAGCCCATCGAGGCCCGAGATCACCGGGCCGTGCCGCGTCTCGCGCACCTGCAGGATCTCCGGCTCCTCCTGCCCGCGGATCGCGATGTGTTCCTCACGCAGCGTGAAGGGGCGCGGGCCGTCCGGGGTCAGGTAGGCATCGGGGCCGGCCAGGCGCTCGACGAATACGTCCTGCGTGTCCGAATGGGTGGTGGTGAAGCCCCAGGCCACGGACTGGTTACGGCCGATGACGATGCCAGGCACGCCCGGCGCGGTGGCCCCGGCGCGGAACTGGCCTTCCGGCAGCTCGATCCGCGCCAGGTACCACAGGATCGGCGCGTTGAAGCCGAGATGCGGGTCGTTCGCCAGGATCGGCGCGCCGCTGGCGCTGCGCTGCCCCGCCACCACCCAGGCGTTGGAGGCGGAGGCGGGCAGGGGCGCATCCTCCCCGAATAACGGAATCGCCTGCAGCACGCGGGCCAGATGTGGCGCGCCGGGCAGGCTGGCGAGGTCGGGGCGGCCGGGACTGGCATCCTGCGGCCACAGATCGTCCAGCTTCGCCGGCGGCAGCGCCTCCGCCAGGGCGGCGCGCTCCAGCTCCCGCCGCCAATTGCCCGACAGCCACAGGCCCATCACCTTGCCCCAGAGCAGGGAGTGTTCCGGCCGCCAGGGCTCCGGCTCCCCCAGCACCAGGAATTCCGGGGCGGCGAGGCGGCCGCGCACCAGGAGCAGCGCATTCACTCCCTCCGCATAGGCGGCCAGCATGTCCCGCGTCCCGGCATCCAGCGCCGCCAGGTCGGCCTCCGCCCGCGGCAGCAGGCCGAGGGTGCGGGAGAAGCGGTCGAGCCGCAGCGCGGAGGGGCCGGCGATCTCCGCCAGCCGCCCGGCGGCGCTGCGGCGCATCGCCTCCATCTGGAACATGCGGTCCCGCGCATGGAGGTAGCCGAGCGCGACCGCCGCATCGCGTTCCGTCTCCGCCCGGATGCGGGGGATGCCATGCTCATCAAGGCTGATGGCGACGGGGGCGGAGAGGCTCGGGATCGCCAGCTCCTCCCGCGCATCGGGCAGGGTGGTGAAGACCAGCGCCGCCGCGAAGGCGATGGCGAAGCCGGTGAGGATGAAGGCCAGCAGGATCAGCCGGCCGGAGAGGCGGAGGAGGAGGCGCATGCGGCGCTAGGTGGACCGGATGGGGAAGGAAGGGAAGGTGGGCCGCATCGTCGTGGGACTGGCCGCATCCGCGCCAGGGTTCACGGCTTCGCGCCTGAGTACAACGCGGCTTGCCGCCTGCATGACCAGAGTGCAATCGTCGCACCGCCGATCCGGCAGTTTCGCTTCCCCGTTCAGTGAGTACGCGGCATGGCCAACCCCGTTGAAGGCATCCAGATCTGGACCGGCGGGGAGGCGGATGACGTCCTCGTCGATGGCGTCGCATCGCCGGGCTTCGTCCTCGATATCGTCGCCCCGGGCGAGGGCGTGCATTTCTGGGTCTCGGGCGGGGGTGGTGATGACAGCGTGACCGGCGGGGGCGGGGATGACCGGCTCGTCGGCGAGGATGGCGCGGATGTGCTGCAGGGCGGCGACGGGCAGGACACGCTCGATGGCGGCAGCGGTCTTGACCGGCTCACGGGCGGCGCTGGCGACGACATCCTGTTCGAATACGCCAACGGCGCGCTGGATTCGGCCAGCCTGCTGGAGGGCGGGGATGGCTACGATACGCTGATCCTGACGCATGGCGCCCGGCTGGTAAGTGCCACCGTCACCGGCCTGGAGAGGCTGGAGACCGCGGGCATCGGCACGGTTCAGCTCACCATGGGCAGCGCCGCCTTCGCCGGATTCCAGAGCTTCATGCTCGCGGCCGGCACGGTCTTCCTGGGGACCGGCGGGGCCTACGACTTCTCCGCCAAGACCTATCTGCCGGTGGATGGCGCGACCTACGCGGTGCACTTCCAGGGCGGCAGTGCGGCGGTGCAGGTGACGGGCACGGCCGGCAACGACAGCATCCGGGCCGGGGCGGACGCCAATCTACTGCTGGGCGGCGCCGGGACGGATACGCTTTCCGGCAACGGGACGGTGGATGGCGGCGAGGGCGATGACTTCATCAATGACAATAATTCCATCTCCCGCGATGGCCTGCTGATCGGCGGTGCCGGCGACGACATGATCACCGCCCTCAACGGGCGTGACACGCTGCGCGGCGAGGAGGGAAACGACCGGCTGTCCGCCTCAGGCGGTGGCGATGTGCTGGAGGGTGGCGCGGGGAATGACCGCCTCCTGGTGGGAAGAGGCTCCAATGTGCTCGACGGCGGCGCGGGCAACGACACGCTGATCGGCGCCGGCAGATTCGGTCCGGCCGACACGCTGCGCGGTGGCGATGGCAGTGATTTTCTGATCAATGGCGGCATGCTCCTCGCGGGGGAGGTGCTGGATGGCGGGGAAGGCAACGACGTCCTCGACATGAACCGCGGCACGCTGTTCGGCGCGACGCTGATCGGAATCGAGACGCTGCTGCTGAATGGCGACCTGTCGATCGGGGCTGCGGAATTCGCCACCTTCACAAAGCTCCAGGTGAGCGATGACGGGGGGCCGTTCCTCTCCGGAAGGCCGCGCGTCGTGGCCTACGACCAGGGCGTCTTCGATCTCAGCAGCAAGGTGATCCTGAATGCGCGGGGCGATGTCGCCGCCCTTGGGGTCTATGTCCTCGGCGGCGATGCCTTCGATGATACGGTGCTCGGCGCCGCTGGCGCCGATTCCCTGGTGGGCCTGGGCGGGAATGACGAGCTGGATGGCGGTGGCGGGGCCGACACAATTCGGGGCGATTCCGGCCACGACGTGATCCGGGGCGGCGCCGGCGCTGACGTCGCGGTGTTCAGCCAGGCCCGGAGCCAGTACGGCATCGCCTTCCTGTCCGATGGCCGCGTGCTGGTGAGCAGCGCGATGGAGGGCAATGACCTGCTCTCCGGCATCGAATTCCTGCGCTTCCAGGACCAGACCATCCTGGTGCCCAATTCGGTCGGCAGCTCCGAAGCCGACCATCTGCTTGGGACCGAGGCGGCGGATTTCCTCTCGGCGCTGGCGGGCGACGACACGCTGCTTGGCCAGGCGGGTGACGACTCCCTCTATGGCGGCGTCGGCAATGATCTGTTGCAGGGTGAGGCGGGCAACGACTCCCTCTATGGCGGCGCCGATCGGGATGTCCTGTCCGGCGGCGAAGGCAATGATCTGCTGGCCGGTGCCGCGGGCCATGACAGCCTACTGGGCGGTGCAGGCCAGGATTCGCTCGATGGCGGCGAGGATGGCGACACGCTGCTTGGCCAGGATGGCGACGACCGGCTGTCCGGCCAGTCGGGCCATGACCGCCTGCTGGGCGGTGCCGGCCAGGATTCGCTCGATGGCGGCGAGGATGACGATACGCTGCGCGGCGAGGATGGCGACGACCGGCTGTTTGGCCAGTCGGGGCGCGACATCCTGCTCGGCGGGCTGGGCCGGGACACGCTGTTCGGCGCGGAGGACGCGGACAGCCTGGCGGGCGAGGCGGGCGATGACCGCCTGTCCGGCGGCACCGGCAGCGACACGCTGCTGGGCGGTGCCGGCAATGATTGGATGGCGGGCCAGGAGGACAACGACCTGCTGGACGGGGGCGAGGGGCGGGACAGCCTGTTCGGCCATGACGGCGCCGATACGCTGCGCGGCGCCCAGGACCCCGACACGCTGGTGGGCGGTGCCGGCGCCGACAGCCTTCTCGGCGGTTTCGCTGACGACTGGCTGCTCGGCCAGGAAGACAATGACGTGCTGCTCGGCGATTCCGGAAACGATTCGCTGTTCGGCCAGGAGGGCACCGACACGCTGGATGGCGCCGCTGGCAACGACTTCCTGGTCGGGGGCGATGGCGATGACCGGGTGCTGGGCGATGTTGGGAATGATCTACTGTTCGGCCAGGCCGGGGCCGATACGCTGGAGGGCGGCTCGGGCAACGACACGCTGCGCGGCGGCACCGGCGACGACCTGCTGATCGACCTCTTTGCCCGGAACTGGCTGATGGGCGAGGCGGGCAACGATACCCTCCAGGGGGGGGGCCTGATCGATGGCGGGGATGGCGATGATGCGGTTTCCGGTGGGGGCGGCGGAGACACGCTGCTCGGCGGCCAGGGCCATGACACGCTGGCGGGTGAGAGCGGCGAGGACACGCTGTTGGGGGGCGCGGGCGATGACAGCCTGGACAGTGGTTCGAGCAACGACCTGCTGGCGGGTGGCCTGGGCCAGGACTATCTGCGAAGCGGCCCGGGCGCCGACGGCTTCCTCTTTGGCGCCCCGGGCGAGGGCTCGGACCGGATCGCCGAATTCAACGTGACTGCGGACCGCATCCTGCTGGATGTGGCGGGCTTCGGTTTGGCCGAAGGCCCGATCGGCGCGGCACGATTCGTGGCCAATGCCACCGGGCAGGCCGGCGACGGCAGCGGCAGCCTTGTGGTCTACAACACGGCGACCGGCCAGCTGTTCTGGGTGGCCGATGATGGCGGCGGGCGGGAGGCGCCGGTGGAACTCGCCGTGCTGCTGGGCGCGCCGAAGCTGGGCGCGGAGGATGTCTGGGGCTTCGCCTGAACCCGCTTGGGCAAGGGCGGCGGCACGGGCCGTGCCGCCGCCTGCCATTTCACGAATTCGCGCTTGGGTACAGCGTGGCTTGGCGCATGGATGACCTGGTGCAATCGTCGCGGCGCCGATACGGCAGTTTCGCCTCCCCCTTCAGTGAGCACGCGGCATGGCCAACCCCGGCGACGGAATCCAGATCTGGACGGGCGGGGAGGCGGATGATGTCTTCGTCGACGGCGTCGCATCGCCGGGCCTTGTCCTCGACGCCGTGGTCCCGGTCGAGGGCGTGCAGTTCTGGGTCTCGGGCGGTGGCGGCGCTGACAGCCTGACCGGCGGCGCCGGCAATGACCGGCTGGTCGGGCAGGATGGCGCGGATCTGCTGCAGGGCGGCGATGGCGCGGATACGCTCGATGGCGGCAGCGGCCTCGACCGGCTCGCGGGCGGCGCCGGCGACGATACCCTGTTCGAAGACGCCGATGGCGCGCTGGACTCCGCCAGCCTGCTGGAGGGCGGGGATGGCTTCGATACGCTGGTGCTGATGCATGGGGCGCGGCTGGTCGAGGCCACCGTTACCGGCCTCGAGCGGCTGCAGACCATGGGCGCCGGCACGGTGGAGCTGTCCCTGTCCAGCGCCGTCTTCGCCGGGTTCGAGAGCTTCAGGCTTACGGCCGGCACCGTCTTTCTGGGCATCTCGGGCGCCTACGACTTCTCGGCCAAGAGCTATGTGCCGGTGGATGGCGCGACCTATGCCGTGCGCTTCCGGGCCGGCAGCGAGGCGGTGCAGGTCACGGGCACGGCCGGCAATGACCGCATCCAGGCCGGCACGGGCGACAATCTGGTGATGGGCGGCGCCGGGGCAGATTCGCTGTCAGGGAACGGGACGCTGGATGGCGGCGAGGGGAATGACACCCTCGTGGGCGGCAGCGGGCGCAGCACGCTGCTGGGCGGCGATGGGGATGACACCCTGGCCGGCTCGCTGGGCGAGGATCTGCTGGAGGGCGGCATGGGAAATGATCTGCTGTATGCGAGCGGCGGCGGCAGCATGTTGGATGGTGGCGCGGGGAGCGACACAGTGCAGGGCGGCGGCAATTTCGGCGCGGCCGATACGATGCTGGGCGGCGATGGCAATGACCTGCTGGTCAACCGTGGCTCGCTCTACGCCGGAGAGATCCTGGATGGCGGTGCGGGCCATGACGTGCTCGACATGAATTACGGCTTCCTGCTGGGCGCGACGCTGGTCAGCATCGAGACGCTGCTGCTGAACGGGGACGTGGCGATCGGGGCCGAGGAATTCGCCACCTTCACCCATCTCCAGGTGCGGGTGGACAATGATGACGACTTCTTTTTCGGCCTGCCGCGCGTCGTTGCCTTGAGCGAGGGCGTGTTCGATTTCAGCAGTAAGATCTTCCTGAACAAGTGGGGCGCCGTCGCCAACCATGGCGTCTACTTCCTCGGCGACGAGTCCTTCAACGACACGGCCATCGGCGGCGGGGGTGGGGATTCGCTGGCCGGCCTCGGCGGCAATGACGAGCTGGATGGCGGCGCGGGGGCGGATACGATCATCGGCGGTGCCGGCAATGACGTGATCCGCGGCGGCGCCGGCACCGATGTCGCGGTTTTCAGCCAGGATTGGAGCCAGTACGGCATCGCCTTCCTGCCCGATGGCCGCGCGCTGGTGAGCAACGCGGCGGATGGCAACGACCTGCTCTCCGGCATCGAATATCTGCGTTTCGCGGACCGGACCGTCTCCGTGCCCAATGCGCGTGGCACGCCCGATCCCGATTTCCTGATCGGCACCGAGGGCGCGGATTCGCTCGCGGGGCTGGCGGGCGCAGATACGCTGCAAGGCGAGGACGGCGACGACCGGCTCTATGGCGGCAGCGGCAATGACAGGCTGCTGGGCGGCGCGGGCGCGGATTCCCTCTATGGCGGTGCAGGCATCGACGCGCTGCTCGGCGGCGACGGCAACGACCTGCTGGCCGGCGCCTGGGGCAACGATCTCCTTCTGGGCGGCGCCGGCCAGGATTCGCTCTATGGCGGGGAGGATGCCGACACCCTGTCCGGCGAGGATGGCGACGACCGGCTGTTCGGCCAGGTGGGGCGCGACACCCTGGTGGGCGGGCTGGGCCGGGATACGCTGTTCGGCGGCGAGGACGCGGACAGCCTGGCGGGCGAGGCGGGCGATGATCGCCTGTCCGGCGACAGCGGCAACGACACGCTGCTGGGCGCCGCGGGCAATGACTGGATGGCGGGGCAGGATGGCAATGACCTGCTCAACGGGGCCGAGGACGAGGACAGCCTGTTCGGCCATGACGGCGCCGATACGCTGCTCGGCGGCCGGGGCCACGACACGCTGGTGGGCGGTGCCGGCGCCGACAGCCTGCTCGGCGAGTACGACGACGACTGGCTGCTCGGCCAGGATGGCAATGACGTCCTGCTCGGCGATTCCGGCAATGATTCGCTGTTCGGCCAGGAAGGGGCCGACACGCTGGATGGCGGCTCCGGCCATGACTTCCTGGTCGGCGCCGACGGCAATGACCGGCTGCTGGGCAACGCCGGAAATGATTCGCTGTTCGGCCAGGCGGGGGCCGATACGCTGGAGGGCAGTGCGGGTAACGACACGCTGCGCGGCGGGGCCGGCGATGACCGCCTCTACGACCCCCGCAATTTCAATCTGCTGCTGGGCGAGGAGGGGAATGACACTGTCGAGGGCTCGGGCCTGGTCGATGGCGGCCAGGGCGATGATCTCCTGATCGGCGGGGGGAATGGCGACACGCTGATCGGCGGGCAGGGCCATGATTCGCTTGCCGGGTGGGGCGAAGACGACACGCTGCTGGGCGGCGACGGCGATGACAGCCTCGATGGCGGGTCGAACAACGACCTGCTGGCGGGCGGCCCGGGCCAGGACTATCTGCGGAGCGGCGCCGGCGCCGATGGCTTCTTCTTCTTTCGGCCGAATGAGGGGTCGGACCGGATCGACGAATTCAACGTGAATGCGGACCGCGTCCTGCTGGATGTGGCGGGCTTCGGCCTGGCCGAAGGCCCGATCGGCGCGGCGCGGTTCGTGGCCAGTGCCACCGGGCAGGCCGGCGCCGGCAGCGGCAGCCTGGTGGTCTACAACACGGTGACCGGCCAGTTGTTCTGGGTGGCCGATGATGGCGGCGGGCGGGAGGCGCCGGTGGAACTCGCCGTGCTGCTGGACGCGCCGAAGCTCGGCGCGGAGGATGTCTGGGGCTTCGCCTGAGCCCTGGGGCGAGGGCAGACGGGCCTCCACCGGCAATGGCGCCTGGGCCCCGCTCGACCCCTCCGATGGAGGTGCGGACTAATCCTTTTTTGACTTGGGTCCGGCTTCCGGCGGTGCGGCATGCTCCAGGCTGCGCTGCCCCGGAAGGAGACTCGAATGAAGGGCGACCTCAGTAGACGGTTGACCGCCGAATTCTTCGGCACCTTCTGGCTCACCTTCGGGGGATGTGGCGCGGCCGTACTGGCGGCGGCGTATCCCGGACTTGGCATCGGCTTCCTGGGCGTCGCGCTGGCCTTCGGCCTGACGGTGCTGACCATGGCCTATGCCGTGGGCCACATTTCCGGCGGTCATTTCAACCCCGCCGTCACGCTCGGCCTGTGGTCGGCCGGCCGCTGCGCCAACCACCATGTACTGCCCTACATGACCGCCCAGGTGGCCGGGGCGATCGCGGCGGCCGGCATGCTGTGGATGATCGCCTCCGGGCAGCCGGGCTGGGTGCCGGGCGGCTTCGCGTCGAATGGCTATGGCGAGCTGAGCCCGGGCAAATACAGCATGGAGGCCTGCCTCGCGGCGGAGATCGTGCTGTCCTTCTTCTTCGTCTTCATCATCATCGGCACCACCTCGAAGGGCGCCGCGGTGGGTTTCGCGGGCATCCCGATCGGCCTGGCGCTGACATTGATCCACCTGATCTCCATCCCCGTCACGAACACCTCGGTCAACCCGGCGCGCAGCACCGGGCCGGCGCTGTTCGCCGGGGGCGAGTATGTCGGGCAGCTCTGGTTGTTCTGGGTGGCACCGCTGGCCGGTGCCTTCCTCGGCGGCGCCCTGGCACGCTGGCAGTATGAGCCGGCTTCCGTGGTCGAGGAGCAGGTGATCGGCAAGGTGGAGGCGCGCTGACCGGCGCGCCGGCAGGACCACCGCCGCGCGGCGGTCCTGCCCCGGGGCTGCGATCAGCCCATATTCACCATGATGGTCTTCTTGTGCGTGAAGTGCTCCAGCATCGCCTCCAGCGAGGCTTCCTTGCCGAGGCCGGAGGATTTCACGCCGCCATAGGACAGGTTCGCCTGCACGACGAGGTTCTGGTTGATCTGCACCAGCCCCGCCTCCAGCCGGTGCGCGAGGTCCAGCCCGACCTTCAGATTGTTGGTCCAGAGGCTGGCGGCCAGGCCGTATTCGCTATCGTTCGCCTCGGCCAGCACGGCTTCCGCATCGTCGAAGGGCTGCATGACGGTAACCGGGCCGAAGATCTCCTCCCGCACCAGGCGGGAATTGCCGTCGAGGCCGGTGAAGATCACCGGCTGCACGAACAGCCCCTTCTTCAGCGCCGGGTCGGTCGGCATGGCGGAGCAGACATGGGCGGTGGCACCCGGCGTCGCCGCGCCCTCGGCGATATAGGCCTTCACCTTCTCCAGCTGGCCCTGGCTGACGATGGTGCCGATATCCGTCTTCTCATCCAGCGGGTCGCCCATCACCATCTTGTCGACCGCCTCCTTCATCGCCGCCACGAAGCGGTCGAAGATCGGGCGCTCGACATAGATGCGGCTGGCCGCCGTGCAGGACTGGCCCTGCCGGGTGAAGCGCATGGAGGTCAGCGCGCCGGAGACGGTCTTGTCGAAGTCGCAATCGGCGAAGACGATCATCGGCGACTTGCCGCCGAGCTCCAGCGTGACGGGGATCAGCTTCTCCGCCGCCGCGCGGGCGACGATCTTCCCGGTCTCGACCGATCCGGTGAAGGTCACCTTCCGCACCAGCGGGTGGGCCACCAGCGGCGCGCCGCATTCCGGGCCCTGGCCAGAGACCATGTTGAACACGCCCGGCGGCAGGATGCGGTTCAGGATCTCGCAGATCCGCAGCACCGCCAGCGGCGCTTCCTCGGCGGACTTCACCACCACGGCATTGCCGGCCACCAGCGCCGGCGCAACCTTCAGCGCCATCAGCAGCATCGGCACGTTCCAGGGGATGATGGCGCCGACCACGCCCAGCGGCTCCCGCACCGTCACGGACAGCACATTGGGGGCGAAGGGCACCGATTCGCCCTTCAGCTCGCCGCCCAGGCCGCCGAAGAATTCGAACACATCGGCCACCACATTGGCCTCGACGCGGGATTCGGTGCGCAGCGCCTTGCCGGTTTCCAGCGCGATCAGCAGGCCGAGCTCATCCACATGCGCGCGGATGGCCGCCGCGCAGGCATGCACCAGGGCGCCGCGCTTGCGGGCCGGGACCTTGGCCCATTCCTTCTGGGCCTTCGCGGCGTCCTGCACCGCGGCATCGACATCCGCCGCATCGCCCTCCGCGGCTTCCGCCACCTGTTCGCCGGTGGCCGGGTTCACCACCGGGAAGGTCTTGCCGGAGCGGGCCGGGACGTAGCGCCCGCCGATCAGATGCACGCCGGACAGCGCGCGGGCCAGGGCGAAGGGATCGGTGGTCGGCGCCTCGGGCGTCTTGTGGGGCAGGTCGAGCATGGGTTTCCTCCCGCGGGAACACGGCACTATAAGCGGCGGCCGCCACATTCGTGGCGCCTGTCGGCCGCAAGATGCGGCGATGGGCGTCCGGCGGCAATGCCACGGCGCCGTTTCGGGCCGTCGGTGGAGATGGGCCATAGACAGGGAAGGGGCTTGATTGACCATGGAGAAGGCGCCGAGCGGACCGTTGCGCGGCCTCAGGGTCCTCGACCTGACCCGCGTGCTGGCTGGCCCCACCTGTACGCAGATGCTGGGCGACCTGGGCGCCGAGGTCATCAAGATCGAGAAGCCGGGCTCCGGCGACGACACCCGCGGCTTCGCGCCGCCGGTCTGGCCGGAGACGGAGGAGAGCGCCTATTTCCTGGGCGTCAACCGTAACAAGAAGTCCCTCACGCTGGACATCGCCAAGCCGGAAGGCCAGGCGATCGTGCACCAGCTGCTGGATGGCTGCGACATCCTGGTCGAGAACTTCAAGGTCGGCGCGCTGGCCAAGTACGGCCTGGGCTTCGAGCAGCTGAGCCAGAAATTTCCGGGGCTGATCTACTGCTCGATCACCGGCTTCGGCCAGACCGGCCCCTACGCGCCCCGGCCGGGCTATGATTCGCTGATTCAGGCGATGGGCGGCGTGATGTCCCTGACCGGGGAGCCGGACGGGCTGCCGCAGAAGGTGGGCGTACCGGTCGCCGACCTGTTCGCGGGTCTGTATGGCTGCATCGGCATCCTGGCGGCGCTGCGCCACCGGGAACGCACCGGGCAGGGCCAGCAGGTCGATATCGGCATGCTGGACACCAGCGTGGCCTGGCTGGCGAACCAGGGCATGAACTACCTGGCGACCAAGGAAAATCCGCCGCGCCTGGGCAACCAGCACCCCAATATCGTGCCCTACCAGGTGTTCCCGACTCGGGACGGCCACATCGTGCTGTCTGTCGGCAACGACCCGACCTTCGTCCGCTTCTGCGAGGTCACAGGCCAGCAGGCGCTGCTTTCCGACGAGCGCTTCGCCACCAATGCCGCCCGCGTCGCCAATCGCCAGTTCGTGACGGATACGCTGACGCCGGTGATGCAGCAGCGCAGCACGGATGAATGGGTCGCGGCGCTGGAGACCGCCAAGATCGGCTGCGGTCCCATCAACACCTTGGACAAGGTGTTCGCGGACCCGCATGTGCAGGCCCGGAAGGTGGTCGTGGAAATGCCGCATGCCTCCGGCGCCACGGTGGAGGTCATCGCCAACCCGGTGCGCCTCTCCGCCACCCCCGCCGACTACCGCGTGCCGCCGCCGCAGCTCGGCCAGCATTCGGAGGATGTGCTCTCCGGCCTGCTGGGGCTGAGCGAGGCGGAGATCGCCGCGCTCCGCGAAAAGGGCGTGGTCTGAATGCGGGCGGGAAGGCTGCGCTACCTTCTGGGCGCGGCCTTCCATGGCATGGCCTGGACGGAATGGGGGCCGCCGGATGGCGCCGCCGTGATCTGCGTCCATGGCCTGACCCGCAACGCGCGGGACTTCGATGCGCTGGCGCAGGCCCTGGCGGCACGTGGCCGGCGCGTGCTCTGCCCGGACCTGCCGGGACGTGGCGAATCGGACTGGTTGCCGGACCCGTCGCTCTATGCGCCGCCGGTCTATGTCGCGGCGCTGGCGCATCTGCTGGCGCGGCTGGATGGTCCGGTGGACTGGGTCGGCACCTCGCTGGGTGGCATCTGCGGCATGATGGTGGCCGCCGCCGCGGGCCAGCCGATCCGCCGCCTGGTGCTGAACGACATCGGCCCGCATGTGCCGCAGGCGGCCATGGCACGCATCCATGACTACCTCGCCGACAGCCCGCGCTTTGCCGACCTGGGGGCTGTGGAGGCGCATCTGCGTCGCGTCCATGCCCCCTTCGGCAGGCTGGACGACAGGCAGTGGGCCCACCTGGCGGGGCATTCGGCCCGGCCGGCGCCGGAAGGCGGGCTGATGCTGCATTTCGACCCCGCCATCGCCACCCCGCTTCGCGCCCGGCCGCCGGAGGCGCTGGACCTGTCGGCGCTGTGGGACCGGGTCGCGGTGCCGGTGCTGGCGATCCGCGGCGCCGAAAGCGACCTGCTGCTGCCGGAAAGCCTGGCCGCCATGGCGGCACGCCCCGGCGTGCGGGTGGCGGAGGTCGCGGGGGCCGGGCATGCGCCGGCGCTGATGGACAGGGCGCAGATGGAGCTGGTGGCCGACTTCCTCGGCTGAATTTCAGCGCGGCGCCGCTCCCTGATCCAGCAGCCGCGCGATGCGGCCCGGCGGCCGCGCCGTCTCCAGCTTCAGCAGGCCGAAGCGCAGGCGCAGCTTCTGCAACCGGCTGAGCGCCTCCTCCGGCGCCGGCAGCGGCGGCAGCCGGTGCGCGTCTTCCCCCAGCAGAGCCAGGCGCGCCTGCCGGGCGCGGTGCAGCCGCCACCATGCGATGGTCCGCGGCTCCCCGGCCGGGGCGTGCTGCAGGGCCATCAGCGCATTCACCTCCGCCCGCTGCGCCCGCAATGCAGCCACCGCCGGTTCGCCACCGCGATCCGAGGCGCCGTGCCAGGGGCGAGGGAAGGGGGTCGGTTCAGGCATCGCGCAACTTCCGCGCTGCCTCCACCGCGAAGTAGCTCAGCACGCCATCGGCGCCGGCGCGCTTGAAGCCCAGCAGGCTCTCCATCATCGCCCGGTCATGGTCCAGCCAGCCATTGCGGACGGCGGCCATGATCATCGCGTATTCCCCGCTCACCTGGTAGGCGAAGGTGGGCACGGCGAAGCGGTCCTTCACCCGGCGGACGATGTCGAGATAGGGCATGCCCGGCTTGACCATCACCATGTCCGCGCCCTCCGCCAGGTCCAGCGCCACTTCGCGCAGCGCCTCGTCGGTATTGGCGGGGTCCATCTGGTAGGTCTTCTTGTCGCCGCCCTTCAGCGAGGCGCCGGACCCCACCGCATCCCGGAACGGCCCATAGAAGGCGGAGGCGTACTTGGCGGCGTAGGACATGATCCGGGTGTGGATCAGGCCCTTCGCATCCAGCGCCGAGCGGATGGCGCCGATGCGGCCATCCATCATGTCGGACGGCGCGATGATGTCGATGCCGGCCTCGGCCTGGATCACCGCCTGGATCGCCAGGATTTCCACCGTCTCGTCATTCGCCACGTACATCCCGCCCGGGCCAGCACGGAGAACGCCGTCATGGCCGTGGTCGGTGTAGGGGTCCAGCGCCACGTCGCCGACCAGGCCGATATCCGGAAATTCCCGCTTCAGCAGCCGGGCGGCGCTGCACATCAGGTTGTCCGGGTTCTTGGCTTCCGTCCCCTCGCCATCCTTCTTCGCCGGATCGGTGGCGGGGAACAGGGCCAGCGCCGGGATGCCGAGATCCGCCGCCGGCGCCACATGGGCCGCCAGCCGGTCCAGCGTCACGCGCTTCACCCCGGGCATGGAGGCGACCTCGGTTTCTGTGCCCGTCCCCTCGATGACGAAGATCGGCCAGATCAGGTCATCGACCGAAAGCCGGTTCTCCGCCACCAGGCGCCGGGTGAAGGCATCCACCCGATTGCGGCGCGGCCGCTGGGCCGGATAGCCGCTCATGCCGCCGCGGCCGCCAGCGCCTGGTCGAGATCGGCGATGATGTCGTCGATATGCTCGATGCCGATGGACAGGCGCACATAGCCGGGGCTGACGCCGGAGGCCGCCTGTTCCTCGGCCGAGAGCTGGCTGTGGGTGGTGGTGGCCGGGTGGATCGCCAGGCTGCGGGCGTCACCGATATTCGCGACGTGGTAGAACATTTTCAGGGATTCGATGAACTTCCGGCCGGCCTCGGCGCCCGCCTTCAACTCGAAGCCCATCAGGCTGCCGTAGCCGCCCTTCAGCGCCGCATCGGCGCGGCGCTTGGATTCGCCGGTCATCAGGCTGGGGTGGATTACCTTGGCCACCGCCGGATGGCTGGCCAGGTGGGCGGCGACCTTGATGGCGTTGGCGCAGTGCCGTTCCATCCGCAGCGGCAGCGTCTCCAGCCCCTGCAGGGTCAGGAAGGCGTTCATCGGCGCCATCGGCGCGCCGAGGTCACGCAGCAGGATCACCCGCATGCGGATGATGTAGGCGACCGGGCCCATCGGCTTCACCGCCTGGGTCCAGACCGCGCCGTGATAGCTCGGATCCGGCTTGTTCAGGGTGGGGAAGCGGGCGGCATTGGCCTCCCAGTCGAAGTTGCCGCCATCCACCACCACGCCGCCGATGCTGGTGCCGTGCCCGCCGATCCACTTCGTCGTGGAGTGCATGACGATGGCCGCGCCGAGTGCCAGCGGCTTGCACAGCACCGGGGCCGCCGTGTTGTCCATGATCAGCGGCACGCCGAGCTTGCGGCCCAGCGCCGCGACCTCCGCGATCGGGAAGACCTGCAGCTTCGGGTTGGGCAGGGTTTCCGCATACCAGCAGCGGGTGCGGTCATCGGTCGCGTCGGCGAAGGCCTGCGGGTTCGCCGGGTCCACAAAGCGGACCTCGATGCCGAATGATTTCAGCGTATTGGCGAACAGGTTCCAGGTGCCGCCATACAGATCCGTGGAGGAGACGATGTTGTCCCCGGCCTCGCACAGGTTCAGCACGCAGAAGGTCGTCGCCGCCTGGCCGGAGCCCACCGCCAGCGCCGCCACGCCGCCCTCCAGCGCGGCCACGCGCTTTTCCAGCACGTCCACCGTGGGGTTCATGATGCGGGTGTAGATGTTGCCCATCTCGGCCAGGCCGAACAGGCGCTGGGCGTGGCCCGTGTCCTGGAACTGGAAGCTGGTGGTCTGGTGGATCGGCACGGCGACGGACCCGGTATTCGGGTCGGCGCGCCAGCCGGCATGCAGCGCGATGGTTTCCGGATTGGTGCTGTCGGTCATTGTTGTCCCCATGGGTTGTCCCCTTGGCCATTTCTGGCGCCCTCGGGCGCATTGGTGCCACGGCGCTTGCCGCGACGCCAAGCGGAAGGGCGCGCAGCTTCGGACGACCCACCCAGGCACCGCGCCGACGATTACTGGCGGAGGCGCACTTTATGTAGGGGCGGTAACGAGTCAGTCATAAAACTGTCAGCCTGCTGTTCCCAACGATCCAGCTGCGGTAACCCGGTTCCCGAAGATTGTCTTTCGGAAACATCAGACCGGCCAAGGGAAACCGCCAGGCATGAACGCGATCAATGCGATTGCGACGGATTTCGGCGCCTGTCTTGATTCGGAACGACGGACTGGCAGCAGGACGCAAATTCCTGAACTCTGGGTCAAGGGCGGCCGGGTCACGGTCAGTGGCTACCAGGATTTCACTATCCAGGGCGGCCTGGTGGAGAAACTCCCGCTACCGGACAAGTATCGAAAGCTCGACTGCTATCTCCGTGACTGCGCCGCACTCCTCGGCGGCCAGGGCAGCTTCCTCGACATCGGCTGCTCCGCCGGGCTGCTGTGTTTCCTGGCGCGGGAGGCCGGCTTCCGCTCCGTCACCGGGCTGGATCATGACCGGGAGTATGTCGGCATCCTCGCCGCCGCCTCGCTGGTCGGCGGCCTGCCGGTGGAGCCGGTGGTCGGAGGCTGGCGCGACGCGCCCGGCGAATATGACATCGTGGCCGGCATGGCCGTAATCCACTGGATGTTCGCGGCCCCCGGCTCGGAAGGGTCTTTCGACAGCATCTTCCGCAACCTGGCGAGCCGCACCCGGCGCTACCTGCTGCTGGAGTGGGTGGCGCCGGAGGATGCCACCATCGCGCAGTTCGGCCTCGACCTGCGCGATGGCGGGGCGCAGCGCGAGCCCTATACGCTGGAGAACTTCCTGGCCGCGGCGCAGCGCCAGTTCGGTGCGGTGGACGCCGTGATCGAAACCTCCCGTACCCGGCGGGTCTATGTCTTCCGCAAGCAGCCGCCGCTGCGTGTGGCGCAGCCGAAGACCAGCTTTTCCAGTGTCGTGCGGTTCGCCGATACCTGCGTCAGCAAGACCTTCCAGCCGCGCGCGCTGGTGCTGCACCCGGAGATCCTGGTGCGGGAGAGGCGGGCGCTGGAGCTGCTGTTCGGCCTGCCGGGCTTCCCGATGCTGCTCGCGGCGGATGACCGGTGCCTGCATCTGAGCCTGGCCGGCGACCCGGCCTCGCCTGCCAATCTACCGGCGGATGCCGAGGAACAGGGCCGCGCCCTGGTGGCGGCGCTGCGGCGGAAGGGCATCCGCCACAACGACATCCACCCCGGCAACCTGCAGGTCAAGGACGGCGCGCTGTACCTGATCGACTTTGCCTGGGCGTCCTTCGATGACGAAGCGCGCGACTTCCTGCCGGACCGCATCGGAGTCGGCCGCGGCGTGCGCGTACCGGGCGACCCCTTCGAGGACCAGATGATGATGGACCGCTCCATCGCGATCCTGCGCGGCAGGTATCGCCAGGGCTGACTGTCAACCCGTAGCCGGAACAGGTCTCCGGCGACACGCAAGAGGTGGTGGTCGGCGTTCCACCACGCCCCCGGCCATGGTATCGCTGCGCCATGACCCCCGCCAGCACCCCCATCGCCCTCGGCTCCGACCATGCCGGCATCGGCCTGAAGGCCACCCTGCGCAGCGCGCTGGAAGCCGCCGGCCATCCGGTACTCGACCTTGGCACGCATGGTCCCGAAAGCGTGGACTACCCCGATTTCGCCCTGGCCGTCTGCGGCGCGGTGCTGGAAGGCACGGCGCGCTTCGGCGTGCTGGTCTGCGGCACCGGCATCGGCATCTCCATGGCCGCCAACCGGAATGAGGGCATCCGCTGCGCCCTGGTGCATGACGCGACCGGCGCACGGCTGACCCGGCAGCATAATGATGCGAATGTCCTGGCCCTCGGCGCCCGCATGATCGGCGCCGAAGTGGCGCTGGATGCGCTGAACGTCTTCCTGACCACCCCCTATGAGGGCGGCCGGCACGACCGCCGCGTCCTCAAGCTCAGCCCCGGTTGGAGCCCGTCCCCATGAACGAGACCACCCCGGCGGTGACCCCCGCCCGCTTCTTCCAGGCTTCGGTGGCCGAGACCGATCCCGAGATCGCCGCCACGCTGCACGATGAGCTGATCCGCCAGCAGGACGGCATCGAGCTGATCGCCTCCGAGAACATCGTCTCCAAGGCAGTGCTGGAGGCGCAGGGCAGCGTTCTCACCAACAAATACGCCGAGGGCTATCCCGGCCGCCGCTACTATGGCGGCTGCGAGGTGGTGGACATCGCCGAGAGCCTGGCGATCGAGCGTGCCAAGAAGCTGTTCGGCTGCGGTTTTGCGAATGTCCAGCCGCATAGCGGGGCGCAGGCCAACCAGGCGGTGTTCTTCGCCCTGATGCAGCCCGGCGACACCTTCATGGGGCTGGACCTCGCCGCCGGCGGGCACCTCACCCATGGTGCTCCCGCCAATCAATCGGGAAAATGGTTCAAGGTCGCGCCCTATACGGTGCGGCGCGAGGACCAGATGATCGACATGGAGGAGGTCGCCCGCATTGCGCGGGAGACGAAGCCCAAGATCATCATCGGCGGCGGCTCGGCCTATGCCCGCACCTGGGATTTCGCCAGGTTCCGGGAGATTGCGGATGAGGTGGGCGCCATCTTCATGGTGGACATGGCGCATTTCGCCGGGCTGGTGGCGGGTGGCGCGCATCCCTCGCCCTTCCCGCATGCCCATGTGGTGACCACCACCACCCACAAGACGCTGCGCGGCCCGCGCGGCGGCATGATCCTGACAAACGACGAGGCGCTGGCCAAGAAGTTCAACAGCGCCGTCTTCCCGGGCCTGCAGGGCGGCCCGCTGATGCATGTCATCGCCGCCAAGGCGGTGGCCTTCGGCGAGGCGCTGCGCCCGGAATTCCGCGCCTATGCGAAGCAGGTTGTGCTGAACGCCAAGGCGCTGGCGGCGGAGCTGAAGGGGCAGGGGCTCGACCTCGTCACCGACGGCACCGACAACCACCTGGTGCTGGTGGACCTTCGCCCGAAGAAGCTGACCGGCAAGGCGGCGGAGGGTGCGCTGAACCGCGCCCACCTGACCTGCAACAAGAACGGCATCCCCTTCGACCCGGAGAAGCCGATGGTAACCTCCGGCGTCCGCCTCGGCAGCCCGGCGGCCACCAGCCGCGGCTTTGGCGAGGCCGAGTTCAAGCTGGTCGGCCAGATGATCGGCGAAGTGCTGGACGGCCTGGCCCAGGCCAACAGCCCGGAAGCCAATGAGGCGGTCGAGACCGCCGTGAAGGCCCGCGTCCTGGAGCTCTGCCGCCGCTTCCCGATCTACGGCTGAGCCACCCAATGGCGCACCTCCTTGACGGCGGCCTTCACTCGCCTGCCGAAAGCGCCACCCAAAAAGGCGGCCTGCACACTTCTGCGGGCCGAGCGGCCAAACGGCCGCCGCGCCCAGACCAAGCGTCGGGCCCGGTACGCCAGTGCACGGCGCGTAGCCAAGCCGGCGGAGCCGGCGCCCGGCGCCTGAGGGCATAGGCATATGCGCTGTCCCTTCTGCGGGCATGAAGACACCCAGGTGAAGGACAGCCGTCCGGCGGAGGATGGCGCCTCGATCCGGCGCCGCCGGTCCTGCCCCGCCTGCGGCAACCGCTTCACCACCTTCGAACGGGTGCAGCTGCGCGAATTGGTGGTGATCAAGACCGATGGCCGCAGGGTGCCCTTCGACCGGGACAAGCTGGCGCGCTCCGTCCGCGTCGCGCTCCGCAAGCGGCCCTTCGACGAGGAGCGGATCGAGCGCATCGTCAACGGCATCCAGCGACGGCTAGAGGTGGAGGCGGATAGCGAAGTGCCGTCGCACCGGATCGGCGAGGTGGTGATGGAAACGCTGCGGGATGTGGACGAGGTGGCCTATGTCCGCTTCGCCAGCGTCTATCGCAATTTCAGGGAAGCCAAGGATTTCCGCGCCTTCCTGGGGAAGATCGAAGGCTCCTGATCGTGTCGGACGAAGAGCATATGCGGGCCGCGCTGGCCTTGGCCGCGCGTGGCCTTGGCAATACCTGGCCCAACCCGGCAGTCGGCTGCGTCATCGTCGCGGCGGATGGGCAGGTGGTCGGCCGCGGCTGGACCCAGCCCGGCGGCCGCCCGCATGCCGAGACGGAGGCGCTGAAGCGCGCCGGCGCCGCGGCGCGGGGGGCCACCGCCTATGTCACGCTGGAGCCCTGCTGCCATTGGGGCCGCACGCCGCCCTGCACGGATGCGATGATCGCAGCCGGCGTCGCCCGCGTGGTGGTGGCGCTGCGCGACCCCGATCCCCGCGTCGATGGCGAGGGTTTTTCCCGGCTTCGCGCCGCCGGCATCGTGGTGGAGGAGGGGCTGCTGGCGGAGGAGGCGGCGGCGCTGAATGCCGGCTTCATCAAGCGCCTGCGCCTCGGCCTGCCGCTGGTCACCCTGAAGCTGGCCACCACGCTGGATGGCCGCATCGCGACGGCCACCAAGGAAAGCCGCTGGATCACGGGGCCCGAATCCCGCCGTGCCGCCCATGCCCTGCGCGCGCGGCATGATGCGATCCTGGTGGGGTCCGGCACCGTGCTGGATGACGACCCGGACCTGACCTGCCGCCTGCCCGGCGGCGTGCCCATCCCGGCGCCGCGCGTCGTGGCCGATGCCAGGCTGCGAATTCCGCCCGGCGCCCGGCTGGTCCGCACGGCGCGGGAGATCCCGACCCTGGTGGCGACCACCCCCGGCCATCCCGACTCCGCCCTGGCGCCGCTGCGCGAGGCCGGCGTGGAGATCCTGGAGCTGCCGCCGGGGCCGGGTGGGCTGTCGATGCATGGCATCCTGACCGCGCTCGCCGCCCGCGGCATCACCCGGGTGCTGGCGGAGGGCGGGTCCGGCATCGCGGCCTCCCTGTTGCGGGAGGAGCTGGCCGACCGGCTCGCCTGGTTCCACGCGCCGATGGTGATCGGCGGCGACGGCATACCCGCATCCTACGCGCTACCATTGCCGGAACTGGCCAAGGCGCCCAAGTTCCGCCGCGTGGCGCACCGCACCATCGGCGCGGATGTCCTGACCGAATTCGAGCGCGAGGCTGGCTGAATGTTCACCGGGATCATCACCGCCCAGGGGGAGGTGACCGCGATCACGCCGATCGGGCAGGGGCAGGACATGCGCCTGACCATCGGCGTGCCGGCGGGTTGGCTGGATGGCGCGGCGCTCGGCGCCTCCATCGCCTGTTCCGGCTGCTGCCTGACGGCGATCGAGCTGGCGCCGACATCCTTCACGGTCGAAGCCTCGGCCGAGACACTTGCCAAGACCACGCTCGGCGGCTGGCAGCCCGGCCACCGGATCAACCTGGAACGTCCGCTGAAGATGGGCGACGAGCTGGGCGGGCATGTGGTCTCCGGCCATGTGGACGGGCTGGGGGAGGTTTTGTCGGCGACGCCGGAAAACGGCTCCACCCGCTGGCGCTTCCGGGTTCCGGCGCCGCTCGCGCCCTACATCGCGCCCAAGGGAAGCATTGCCATCGATGGCGTCTCCCTGACGGTGAACGAGGTCGAGGGTCTGGAATTCGGCGTGAACATCATCCCGCACACGTCGGAAGTTACAGGATTTTCTGCCTTGCGCCCCGGCCATTCCGTGAACATCGAGATCGATATGCTGGCCCGCTACGTCGCCCGCCTGCGGGAGTTCAACGCATGAGCACCGTCACCGCCCGCACCACCAACTTCCACGACTTCCTCAGCCCCACCGAGGAGCTGCTGGAGGAAGCCCGTCGCGGCCGCATGTTCATCCTGGTGGATGACGAGGACCGGGAGAATGAGGGCGACCTGGTCATCCCGGCGCAATTCGCCACGCCGGACGCCATCAACTTCATGGCCAAGCACGCCCGCGGGCTGATCTGCCTGGCGATGGCGCGGCACCGGGTGGAACAGCTCGGCCTGCCGCTGATGGCGCAGTCCAACGGCACCCGCCACGCCACCGCCTTCACCGTGAGCATCGAGGCGCGGGACGGCGTGACCACCGGCATCTCCGCCGCCGACCGGGCACGGACCGTGGCCGTGGCGATCAACCCGGAACTCGGCCGCGAACACATCGTCACCCCCGGCCATGTCTTCCCGCTGGTGGCGCGGGATGGCGGCACGCTGGTGCGCGCCGGGCATACCGAGGCGGCGGTGGATTTTGCGCGGCTCGCCGGGCTCAACCCCTCCGGCGTGATCTGTGAGATCATGAATGATGACGGCTCCATGGCCCGGATGCCGGACCTGGTGGCCTTCGCGCAGCATCACGGCCTGAAGCTCGGCACCATCGCGGACCTGATCGCGCATCGCCGGGGCACGGAACGCCTGGTGCGGCGGGTGGAGGAAGGCAGTGTCGAGGGTGTCGGCGGCACCTGGCGGGTGGTGGTCTATGCCTCGACCTTGGACCATGGCGAGCACCTGGCGCTGGTGAAGGGCGACCTTTCCGGCCCCAGCCCCGTGCTGGTGCGGATGCATGCCACGTCACTGCTGCGGGACATGGTGGGCGGCAAGGTGGAGGATGACCTGCACGCCGCCATGCGCTGCATCTCCGAAGCCGGGCGCGGCGCGGTGGTGATGCTGCGCGACTGGCGGCCGGATGGCCTGTCCCAGCAGATCCGCGCGGCGCGCGAACGGCGGCTGACCTCGCCGGAAATCCGCGACTATGGCATCGGCGCGCAGATCCTGGCCGATCTGGGCTTGCGCGACATCATCCGCCTGTCCGACAACCCCCGCCCGCTGGTCGGCCTGGAAGGCTATGGCCTGACCGTGGTCGAGACACGACCGATACCGAAGGACAGCAAGTGAGTACCAAGGACGCCATTCACGACCTGCGGCCGGGGCCTTCCGCCGGCCGAGCGGCCGAGCGGCCGCCGCGGCTTATGCCGCGAAGCCAAGGGCCGCGGATGCGGCCCGCCCGGCGTTTGAGGGCGTGCACATGAGTACCAAGGACGCCCCCACCCGCGCGGCGAAGTCGCTGGCCGGAGACCCGCCGCGCATCCTGGTGATCCAGGCCCCCTACTATGCGGATGTGGTCGGCGGCATGCTGGCCGGCGCCCGTGGTGTGCTGGAAGGCGTCGGCGCCAGCCTCGAAGTGGTTGATGTCGCCGGGGCCTTCGAGATGCCGGCGGCACTCCGCATGGCGCTCGGCGCACCGGATCGCTGGGACGGCTTCCTGCTGCTCGGCTGCGTGGTGAAGGGCGAGACCGACCATTACGACTTCATCTGCGCCTCGGTCTGCCAGGGCGCCATGACGGTCGCCGCGGAATATGGCGCGCCGCTCGGCTTCGGCCTGCTGACGGTGGCAAGCCTGGACCAGGCCATCGCCCGGTCGCGCGCCGACCAGCACAACAAGGGCGCGGAGGCGGCGCATGCCGTGCTCGGCCAGGTCACGCTGGCGCGTCGCTGGCATTTCTCGCATTGGGCACGGCGATGAGCAGCGGCAAGTCGAAATCCCCCGCAACCGGCGGGCGGCCGCGTACCGGCGCACGCGTCGCCGCGGTGCAGGCGCTGTTCCAGAGCGAACAGGCCGGCGAGAATCCGGAATCGGTGATCGCCGAATTCGTCCGCCACCGCCTCGGCCCCAACGCCGCCGAGGACAGCTATGGCGAGGGCCGCATCCCGGACGCCGACGCCAAGCTGTTCGCCCGCATCGTCCGCACCGCCGCGGCGCAGATCGAGAGCCTGGACGTGTCCATCGGCAAGGCGCTGGCCAAGGACTGGCCGCTGGAGAAGCTGGACCCCGTCCTGCGCGCCCTGCTGCGCGCCGCGGCGGCGGAATTCGCCACGCCGAAGGAGCCGCCGGCGCGCGTCGTGATCAACGAATACCTCGACATCGCCAACGGCTTCTTCGTGGGTGACGAGCCGCGCTTCGCCAATGGCGTGCTGGACGCGCTGGCCCGTGCCTACCGCACGGACGAGTTCACGCCGGTTACGCCCGCATCGGTCCCGTCCGCCCCGACCCCGCGCGGCTGACATGGCGCTGCCCGCCGAGTTCGGGCTGATCGCGCGGCATTTCGCGCCCCTGGCGGGAAGGGGCGCGCTCGGCCTCGGTGATGACGCGGCACTGCTGGACCCGCCACCGGGCCGTACCCTGGTGCTGGCGGCGGATGCCATGGTTGCGGGGGTGCACTTCCTGCCCGATGACCCGCCGGAGACGCTGGGCCGCAAGCTGCTGCGGGTGAACCTGTCCGATCTCGCCGCGATGGGCGCGGTGCCGCTGGCCTATCTGATGACCACCGCCTTTCCGCGCGGCGTGACGCAGGACTGGATCGCCGCCTTCGCCGCCGGGCTGGCGGCGGACCAGGCGGAATTCGGCATCGAGCTGCTGGGCGGCGATACGGTCGTGACGGATGGGCCGGCCACCTTCTCGCTGACCATCCTCGGCCATGTCGCGCCGGGGGCGGCGCTGCGGCGGGTGGGGGCGCGGCCGGGGGATGAGGTGTGGGTCTCGGGCTCCATCGGCGACGGCGCGCTGGGGCTGCTGGCCTTGACGGGGCGGCTGCCGGCGGATGTGCATCTGGCGTCGCGCTACCGGCTGCCGCGGCCGCGCGTCGCGCTCGGCCTGCGCCTGGCGGGGCTGGCGCGGGCGGCGATGGATGTCTCGGATGGGCTGGTGCAGGATCTCGGCCACCTGGCGCGCGCCGCCGGCTGCGGCGCCGTGATCGAGGCAGCCGCCGTGCCGCTCTCCGCCCCTGCGCGGGCCGCGCTGGCCGCAGACCCGGCCCTGCTGCCGCGCATCCTGGCGGGCGGCGATGACTACGAGCTGGTTTTCGCCGCGGACCCCGCCGATTCGGCGCGGGTGCGTGCTGCTGGCGCCGAGGCTGGCGTACCGGTGACGCGGATTGGCGTGTTCGAGGCCGGGGAGGGGGTGCGCGTCCAAAATCCCGCCGGCGATGATGTACCGCTGGATGTCAGCGGATGGAGCCATTTCTGATGCAAGCCGAAGAAGCCCGCATGAAGCGGGACGTGCGGATCCTGTTCTTCTGCCAGGCGCTGATGAACGCCTCGGTGGTGGGGCAGGTCGCGATGGGCGGGCTGGTCGGCTACAGCCTGGCGACCGACAAATCGCTGGCGACGCTGCCGCTGGCGCTGCAGATGGTGGCCACCATGGCGGCCTCCATCCCGGCCGGCATCATCTTCGCCCGCCTCGGCCGCCGTGCCGGCTTCCTGATGGGGGCGGCGGGGTCCTTCTGCGGCGCGCTGACCTTCGCGCTGGGCATCTGGCTCGGTGATTTCTGGGTCTATGCGCTGGGCGCGCTGCCCGCCGGCATCGGCTTCGGCATTGCCCAGCATTACCGGTTCGCCGCCGCCGAGGTGGCTTCCCCGGCCTACCGCCCGAAGGCGATCTCCCTGGTGATGGCCGGCGGCGTGCTGGCGGCGATCTTCGGGCCGGAGCTGGTGAAGCACAGCCGCGACCTGTTCGAGCCCTTCCTGTTCCTCGGCACCTACCTGATCCTGTCGCTGCTGCCGATCGGCTGCGCCGTGCTGCTGACCATGGTGCGCCTGCCCCCGGCGCCGCCGCGGCCGAAGGTGACGACGCCCGTGATCGACATCCTGCGCCGCCCGGCCTTCCTGGCGGCTGCCGGCACCGGCGCCATGGCCTATGGCACGATGAACCTGCTGATGACCTCGACTCCGCTGGAGATGATGGCCTGCGGCTTCGGGGTCGGCGCCAGCGCCACGGTGATCCAGGCGCATGCGGTGGCGATGTTCGCGCCGGGCTTCTTCACCGGGCGGCTGATCGCCCGCTTCGGCGCGCGCACCATCATCGGCGCAGGCGTGGCGCTGAACGCGCTGTGCGTGGCCGTCGCGGTGCAGGACGAGACCTTCTGGCACTTCACCGTGGCGCTGGTGCTGCTGGGACTCGGCTGGAACTTCATGTTCACCGGCGCCACCACCCTGCTGGGGGAGGCGCATTCGCCGGATGAACGGGTGCGGGCGCAGACCGCGAACGACTTCATCGTCTTCGGCACCGTCGCCTGCACCGCGCTGGGTTCCGGTGTCATCCACGCCACGGCGGGGTGGGAGGTGCTGAACCTGATGCTGCTGCCGGCGCTGCTGTTCGCCCTGGGGCTGACGCTGTTCCTGCGGCCGGCCCGTATCCGCGCAACCTGATATTCCAGGGGCTTGCCACCGCATCCTGTGATGCGGTGGCAGCTGGTTCTTGAGCAGAAACGCCGTTCTGGCTGATCCAGCCAGAACGGATCCGGCGCTACCGGCTCGGCGCGCCGATCGTCTGGTTGGCTTGGCCGCCGACGCCGGGCGCCAGGCGCCCGATATTGCCGAACAGCTGCTGCAGGATGGTCCGGTCGTTGCCCGGGGAGGGGGTGACGCGGGAGACGACCTGCACATCCCGCGCATCTTCCGGCCCGAAGCGCTTGATTTCCTGCACCACGCCGGCCGGGGTGAAGCTGATGGCGACCACGCGCTGGTCTTCCACCGACAGGGTCCGGCCCGGGCGCTGCCGGGTGACGCTGCTCATGTAGTACCAGGTCGAATTGTCGAAGGTGCTGGTCTGCGAGGGCGAGCCGATCAGCGTCTCGACATCGGCGCGGGAACTGACGCCGGGCGTGATCTGCGTCAGCGCCTCCTCATCCACCGAATGGCCGCGAAGCTGGCGCGGGCTTTCGAACAGCCCGGCTCCGGGAACCGACGGCATCCAGGAGCATCCGGCCGTGCCGAGCACGGCAGCCAGGGCCAGGACCAGCTGAGTGGCCCGAAGGCCCGGACGGGCGCCTCGGCGAGAGGTTTGACGGGCCGCAGAGGGCCGCAACATGTTGACCGCGTGCATGGGGCGCTCCATGTGCGGGCAATGCCACCCTCGCGGGTCGCGGTCAACGTTCCCCGGGGACGCGCGGGATTGTGGCCAATTGCCCGGATGGGAGTGGATGATGGGCCTGCTCGGCCTTTTCGCGCGCAAGCCGCATGAACGTGCGGGCTTCGAGCTTTACGGCGCGGCCGTCGCGGCGGCGCGGCAGCCGCGATTCTTCGCCGAACTCGGCGTACCCGACACGCTGGATGGGCGCTTCGACCTGGTCTCGCTGCATGTCGCGCTGCTGATTCGCCGGCTGCGGCGGGACCCCGACCCGGCGGGACCGAAGCTCGCCCAGGCGGTGTTCGATGCCATGTTCGCGGACATGGATGTGAATCTGCGCGAGATGGGAGTGGGCGACCTGGTGGTGGGGAAACGGGTGAAACGCATGTGGGAAGCCTTCCATGGCCGCGCCGCGGCCTACGAATCGGCCGTCGATGCCGGCGACGCGCCCGCGCTGGCGGAGGCGCTGGCCCGCAACATCTGGCGCGGTGAGGCACCGCCGCCCGGCGCCGCCGGGCAACTGGCCCGGCATGCCCTGGCGGTGGCCGAGGCGCTGGTGCCGCAGCCCATGGCGGCGCTGAAGCGCGGCCAGGCGGTGTTCGCATGAGCACCGATTCGCCCTCGCCGCCCGAATTCTCCCGCCGCCATCGCCTGGGCGGCACCGAGCCGCGCAGCCTGGAGTTGCGCGCCCGGCCGGAGGAATGCGCGGCTCTCGCCGCCCGCTTCCGGATTCCCGGAGTCGAGCGGCTGGACGCGTCGCTGACCCTCAGCCCGGAAACCGGCGGCACCACGCGGCTGCGCGGCCGGTTGCAGGCGGATGTGGTGCAGGAATGCGTGGTCACGCTTGGGCCGGTGCCGCAGGTGGTGGATGTGGCGCTGGATCTGCGCCTGCTGCCGCCCGGCACCCCGGCGACGGATGACGACCCCGACAGCCCGGACGAGATCGAGACCTTCGGGGATGCGGTGGATCTCGGCGAGGTGGTGGCGGAGCAGCTGGCCCTGGCGCTCGACCCCTATCCGCGCGCCCCGGATGCGGCGATCCCGCCTGAATTGGATGCCGGGTCGCCGAATCCGGACGCTACGCTTGAGCCCGAGGCCGATATGGACGATACGGCCCCGGAGCGCCCGAATCCCTTCGCCGTCCTGTCCCGCCTGAAGCGGAACTGAGCGGCGCAAGAAGCCCGGGGCCGCTTGCTTCCTTGGGCCGCGCGGTGCTAATGCCCGCGGCTCCGCTGATATTGCAGCTTGTTGACGAGAAAGGCTCGGCACCATGGCCGTCCCGAAGAGAAAAGTTTCGCCCTCCCGCGCTGGTATGCGTCGGAGCCATCAGGCTCTGACTGCCGCCGCGCATATGGAGTGCTCCAACTGTGGTGAGCTCAAGCGCCCGCACCACATCTGCTCGCATTGCGGTCATTATGACGGCCGTGAGGTGATGGCGGCCGATAAGGCCAAGGGCGTCGTCCGGGTCTGACCCGCACGAAAGGGCAACCGCCCATGTGGCGAAGGCTCTGAAAGTGGCGGGGAAGAACCTGGCAGGCAAGGTTGTGGCCGATTTCGCCCTGGCGATCGACGCCATGGGCGGCGACCACGCACCGGATTCCATCCTGGATGGGCTGGAGCTGGCCGCGGAACGCCACCCGAATGCCCGTTTCCTGCTCGTGGGCGATGAGGCGCGGATCGGGGCATTGCTCGCCCGTCGGCCGCGCGCGGCCAAGGCGTGCAGCCTGCGGCATGCGCCGGAAGCGATTCCGGGCGACATGAAGCCGACTGCGGCGTTGCGCGTGCGCGGGTCCTCCATGCGCATCGCCATCGATGCGGTCGCGCAGGGCGAGGCCTCGGGCGTTGTCTCGGCCGGCAATACCGGTGCGCTGATGGCGTTGGCCAAGATCGTGGTGAAGACGCTGCCGGAAATCGACCGGCCGGCGCTGGCAGCGATTGGTCCATCGGCGCGCGGCGACGTGGTGATGCTCGACCTGGGCGCGAACCTGCAGTGCGATTCGCGGAACCTGGTGGAGTTCGCCATCATGGGCGACGCCTTCGCGCGCGCCGTGCTGGGCCTGACCAACCCGACCATGGGCCTGTTGAATGTCGGTTCCGAGGAGCTGAAGGGCGACGAGCGTGTGCGCGTGGCGGCGGAGACGCTGCGGGACAGCCATCTCGGCACCAATTTCCGCGGCTTCGTCGAAGGCCATGACATCGCCGCCGGCACCGTGGACGTGATCGTCACCGACGGCTTCACCGGCAATGTCGCGCTGAAGACCGGGGAGGGCGCGCTGAAGCTGATGCGCGACCTGCTGCGCCAGGTCTTCACCAGCTCGATGCCGGCGCGGATGGGCTACCTGCTGGCCCGCCCGGCGCTGGACCGGCTGCGCGAATGGATGGACCCGCGGCGCTACAACGGCGCCGTGCTGATCGGCCTGAATGGCGTGGTGGTGAAGAGCCATGGCGGCACGGATGCCGTCGGCTTCGCCCATGCGGTGGATGTGGCGATGGACATGGTGACGCACCGCTTCAACGACCGGATCCGGGAAGGCCTGGCACTGCTGCCGAGCCCGGCCCAGCGACTCGCCGCCACCCCGCGCTGACCATGGGCAGCGTGATCAGCGGCGTGATCGCCGGCACGGGCGGCTACCTTCCGGCGCGCTCCGTCAGCAATGACGAGCTGGCCGCCGAAAAGCACCTCGACACCACCGATGCCTGGATCGTCGAGCGCACCGGCATCCGCCGGCGGCACTTCGCCGCGGACGGCGAGACCGCATCCTCTATGGGTATCGCCGCCTGCCAGGCGGCACTGGCCCAGGCCGGCGCCTCGGTGGCGGATGTGGATGCGGTGATCGTGGCGACCGCGACGCCCGACAGCGCCTTCCCCTCGACCGCCGCCCGTATCCAGGGCGGCCTCGGCGTGACGCGCGGCTTCGCCTTCGACCTGTCGGCGGCCTGCACCGGCTTCATCTACGCGCTGTCGGTGGCCGATGCGATGATCCGCACCGGCCAGGCGCGCGGCGTGCTGGTGGTGGGCACCGAGGTCTATTCCCGCATCCTGGATTGGTCCGACCGCGGCACCTGCGTGCTGTTCGGCGACGGTGCCGGCGCGGTGTTCGTGGTGGCGGAGGAGGGCAGCACGCGCGGCCTGCTTTCCACGCACCTGCATTCCGACGGCCGGCATGGCGACATCCTGCAGGTCGATGGCGGCGCCGGGTCCACCGGCGGCACCGGCGTGGTCCGCATGGCGGGGCGGGAAGTGTTCAAGCACGCCGTCACCAAGCTGGCCGCCGCGGTGGATGAGGCGCTGGCGGCCAACGGCCTCGGTCATGACGACGTCGCCTGGCTGGTGCCGCACCAGGCCAATATCCGCATCATCGAGGCGATGGGCCGCAAATTGCATCTCGGCCTGGACCGCGTCGTGGTCACGGTGGACCGGCATGCCAACACCTCCGCCGCCTCGATCCCGCTGGCGCTGGCGGAAGCCACGCGCGACGGCCGCATCAAGCCGGGCGATCTGGTGCTGATGGAGGCCATCGGTGGTGGTCTGACCTGGGGCGCCGCACTGGCGCGATTCTGAGCGATTCCCGCGCCCTATGGGGCGCGGCGGCAACACTGTGGCAGCTTCCTGCCACACAGTCCCAAACCTGTGGTTGACGGGCGTCCCGGAACCCGGCTTTCTTGCGACTTGAAGGGGTTGCAAGGACCTGCTCTGGCATGACGACGATCACGCGAGCCAATCTGGCGGAAGCGATCTACGCGCAGGTGGGACTCTCGCGAAACGAGAGTGCCGAACTGCTGGAGACGGTGCTGGAGCGCATGTCGGCGGCGCTTGAGGCGGGGGAGGCCGTGAAGATCTCCGCCTTCGGCTCCTTCGTCGTGCGCCAGAAGGGCCGCCGGGTTGGGCGCAACCCGAAGACCGGGGTGGAGGTGCCGATCCAGCCCCGCAAGGTGCTGGCCTTCCGGCCCTCCCACGTCCTCAAGGCTCGGCTGAACCCGGGCCTCGCCATCAGCCGAACGGCTGAAGACGACGCATGAGCGACGACGGCGCCGAAGGCGATGCCGCACGGGGCCGCCCGCGAAAGGCCCCGACAGCCTTCCGTACAATCAGTGAAGTAGCAGACGATCTTCAGATTCCGCAGCATGTTCTGCGGTTCTGGGAGACCAAGTTCCCGCAGCTCAAGCCGCTGAAGCGCGGCGGCGGCCGGCGCTACTACCGGCCCGAGGACATCACGCTGCTGCGGCGGATCTCCGACCTTCTCTATACCCAGGGCTACACCATCAAGGGCGTGCAGCGCCTGCTGCGCGAGGGCGGGCTGGACGAGGCGGGCAGCGCGCCCGAGCTGCAGCTCGGCGAAATCGATGAGCCGGAGGCGCCGGAGCCGGTGCGCGATGCGCTGGATGCGCTGGAACGCCTGGCGCATGAACTGCGGGTGCTGGCCGCCCGCGGCTGAAACGGGGCGCTGATGGGGGGCGCGAAGGGGCTGATTTTGCGCCCCGGGGGTTGGCGCCGTCGGCCCCCCGGTGCTATTGCCGCCGCAGTCGGAGCGTAGCGCAGTCTGGTAGCGCATCAGTCTGGGGGACTGGGGGTCGTGGGTTCGAATCCCGCCGCTCCGACCATTCAGCCCCAGAATCATTTCAAGTGGTTGTCCACAGGCGAGTAGCCGGGCCGCGATTTGGTCTTCTGCAGGTCACTCGCGCCATCGGGCCTGGGCGCGCCCGGGCCATGAAGCCGCGTCGCAGGCGACGCCCCCTTTAGACGAGCAGATCGACGGCCTCGAACTCCACCTGCCCCGGTTTCAGGCCGGACGGTGGGGGAGATCTGCCGGCGGCCACAGGCCTTCGAGGCAACATTCTATCGCTTGCGATCGCAACTTGGAACGCAACCGTCTTCTGCCTGCGCCGGATGTCGAACCGCAGCTCGGAACGACCTACTCCGCTGCGACGAGCGGCCGTTCCGGCATCTCGCCTCCGATACGCCGGGTCAGTGCCGCAGCCGCCTCGGCCAGGATCGGTCGCACGGCCGCCTGCGCCTCCGCTGTCCAGCGGATCACGGGCGCGGAGAGGGCCAGGGCCCCGGCGAGCTTGTCGCCGGGCCCGAAGACCGGCGCGGCCATCGCCCCGGTATGCGGATCCGTGGCGCCCATGGTGACGATCGGCAGGTCGAGCGTCGCGACATAGCCTGGCAGCGGCCGCTGCGCGAAGGCGCGGAGCACCTGGGCGATGGCGGAATTGTCGAGCGGCAGAGCGTCCCCGACCCGGACATGCATTCGTAGAAGGTGAGGGCTGTCCACTCGATACAGGCAGAGCCGCTGCTCACCACGCCGGATGTAGAAAGCCGCGGTCTCGCCCGTGCGCGCCACGAGCTCTTCCAGCACCGGCATGACGTGCGCGCCAAGCCGGAAGGACTGGGTGTAGATCGTGCCGAGGCGGAGCACCTCGGCATCCAGCCGGTAGGCGCCATCATCCTCGCGCGCGAGGTAGCCATGTTCCTCGAGCGAGATGGCCAGGCGCATGATCGTGCTCTTCACCAGCCCCGTGCGGTCCGCGAGTTCCGCCAGCGACAGGGCGCGATCTCCTTTGCGGAATGCGGACAGCAAGGTCAGGGCACGCTCCGCCGAGGCCACGCCCTCCAGCGCCGGTCGCCGCTTTCCGTTCTCCGCCATGCCCGCCTCCGGCCCTGCGGCTCCAGTTAAGCCGAATCCAGCCGCGCGCGCAGGATGCTACCCGTCTCGCTCCCGCTGATGAACAGGTCGTGCCCACCCAAGCCGCCCAGGCAGCGGCTGGTGGTGGAGGCGCCGGCGCGGGAGGTGACCGCAAGGAAGCGCCAGGCCGTGCCGACGCGGGTATGGGCGACCAGCAGGTTTCCGCAGTAGCCATCTGGTCCTGGTCCGCGAAGAAGATGCTGCCATCCGAGCCGAGGCAAGGGGTCGTTCAGCCCCGGGAAGCCCTCGCTGCGCGCGGCCTTCAGTAGCGGCGTGATCGCGTCGCTGGATGGATCCGTGCGGATCAGGCCGCGCTTGCAGTCTCCCTTTGTAGTCTTGCATTTCGAAACGGCATTTCGTTATAAGCGGGCGTCGCTCGGGCCTATCAAGAATGCCGCGGGCCGGGGAAGGAGGCGTTGGAGATGCCAGGACGCCATTTCTGCCGCCGCGCAACCTTCCTCGGACCGGCCGCACTACTGCCCACTCCGGCCCTCGCCCAGCGCGGCTGGCCGGCTGGGCGCCCGGTCGAGACCGTTGTTCCCTTTCGCGCCAGGTGGCGCCATGGCGCGAATCGTCGCGCCCTTCCTTGCCTGTCTGGCTCCCGTGTCGTGGTGAGCAACCGGGCCGGTGCCGACGGCCAGGTCGGGACCGAGGCGGCGGCGCACGCCGCGCCCTATTCGCCGACCCGGCCTGGTCCGAGGCTGCGGCCCGCGCGGGCTTGCCGCTCCAGCCCCTGGTCGGGGGCCTGTCGCGAACTGGCGCTTGGTGGCGATGCGGCGCTTCCAGCTTCCAGCTTCCGAACGATCGACCCGGAGATTGAAACCTCATTCCGCTGCCTTCCATACCCACGGTGGCGGACTCTTCAACGTGGGCCATGAGATCAGCGCGGCCTTAGCCATGAACATGCGCCCCGGCTTCCCGACCTTCTCCGAGAGAGCTCCTTCATGACTCAGCCTCATGCCGCGAAGCCCGCCGTCCTCGTCACGGCCGCGAAGCTGGCCCCGGAGGCGGTCTCGATCCTTACCGCCGCCGGCTATGCCGTGCCCTGCACCTCCGGCTATCCGTCCGAGGCCGAACTTCTCGCCGCCATCGCCGAGCACCGCCCGGTGGCGTTGCTGCACCGCCAGGGGGTCATCAACGGCACGGTGATGGATGCGGCCGCGCCCGCGCTGCGCGTCATCGCGCGCCACGGCGCGGGCGTGGACGGCATCGACCTTCCCGCCGCGGAGGCGCGCGGCCTCACGGTGACGCGGGCCGCCGGCGCCAACGCCCGCTCCGTCGCGGAACATGCCATGGCCCTGATGCTCTCCCTGCTGAAGGACCTGCCCGCCGTCACCGCCGGCATGCGCGAGGGGCTGTGGGAAAAGACGTCCCGCATGACCCGCGACGTGGCGGGTGTCTCGCTCGGTATCGTGGGCTACGGCGCCATCGGCTCCCGCGTTGCGCGACTGGCGGATGCCTTCGGCATGCGGGTCGCCGCCTTTGACCCGCTGCTGCCGGCCGGCCCCCTGCCGGGCCCCGGAGATCGCATGGCCGACCTGCCGGCGCTGCTCGCCCGCGCCGAGGTGCTGTCGCTGCATTGCCCGCTGGAAGCGGCGACGCGCGGCATGATCGGCGCGGCGGAACTCGCGGCGCTGCCGCGCGGCGCCATCCTGGTGCACACCGCCCGTGGCGGCATCGTGGATGAGGCAGCGCTGCTAGCGGCGCTGGATTCCGGCCATATCGCCTGGGCCGGCCTCGATGTCTTTGCGAAGGAGCCGCTGGACGCGGCCAGCCCGCTTCGCACCCATCCGCGCGTCCTGCCGACGCCGCATCTGGCGGCCAACACGCCGTTGGGCGCCGTCGGCATGTCCACGGGCGCGGCCGAGAGCATCGTCGCCGTGCTGGCGGGGCGCCTGCCGGCGCTGCCGGGCACCGTGGTGATCCCGGGTGGCCTGCGCGCGGCCGCCTGACAGGATGGCGGCAGGTCGCAGCAAGGGATGGTAGGGCGCGCATGACCCCGCGTCCTCCGCTCGCGCCAGCGCTCGCGCCGGACACCTTCACCTGCCTCGGCGCGCTGCGCGACGCCGGCTTCGATGGTGGAGTTGTCCACGGCCCCCCTTTGCGCCGGAAAGCGCAAGAATGTCTTCAACACAGCTGAACAGCTGGATTCCAAATGGAGAGGAAACCATGAGCATGCACACAGCCCTCACGCGCCGCGGCATCCTTGCCGCCGGCGTGGTGTCACTGGCCGCGCCCGCGCTGGCGCAGCCCGCCTGGCCGGCCGGCCGGTCCATCGAGGTCATCGTCGGCTTCGCGCCGGGTGGCGGGACCGACGTGATGGTGCGCGCCCTCGCGCAGTTCCTGCCGGCCGAGTTGCCCGGCGCCAACTTCGTCGTCTCGAACCGGCCCGGCGCCGGTGGCGAGACGGCCTATGCCGCGCTGCAAGGCGCCCGCCCGGATGGCTACACGCTCGGCACCATCAATACGCCGGGCTACGTCGCGCTCGGTGTGCAGCGCCGCGTCCGCTATGACCGCGCCCAGATCCGCCTGATCGCGCGCCTGGTCGACGATCCCAGCGCCTTCGTCGTGCACCGCGATTCGCCCTTCCGCACGCTGAAGGACGTGGTCGAGGCTGCGAAGCGCCGGCCCGGGACGATCAGCGTCGGCTCCTCCGGCATCGGCACCGACGACCATCTCGGCCTGACGCTGTTCGAGGCCGCGTCGGGGGCCGAGTTCATCCACGCGCCCTTCGCCGGCGCTGGACCCGTGCGGAACGCCGTGCTCGGAAAGCAGATCGACATTGCCGGCCTCAATCTGGGTGAAATCGGGATGCTGGGGCAGGAGAACCCACTCCTCCGCGCCATTGCCGGCATGGGCGAGCGGCGCTGGGAGCTGATGCCCGACGTGCCCACCTTCCGCGAGGAGGGCTACGACGTGCAGATGAGCAGCGAACGCGGGATCGGCGCGCCGCACGGCATTCCGGACGAGATCGCGAAGCGCCTGGAGGATGCGATCGCGAAGGTGATCGCCACGCCCGAATGGGCCGAGAAGGTCCGCCAGCTGGAACTGGCGATGTCCTTCCTGCGCGGCGCGGAGTGGGAGGCGCAGATGCCGGCGCAGCTCGCGCGCTACCAGGGGATCTGGCAGCGGACGCCGTGGCAGTGACAGGCAAGACGATGCGCCGCCCGCGGCAAGGTGCGCCATCCCTGGCCGCCTTGGGGCTGCGCACGGCCCGGGCGCAAGCATGACCTGCTAGCCGGGACATCCCACAGGTCGTAGGTGCCTCCGGGTCCTCAATCGGCGAAACGTCTTTCGCGAGGGAGCCTTGCGGCGATGCAGGAGAGGCAGCCGGTGCCGACCGAGTGCGGCCCGGTGGCCTCGCCCTGCCGAGCGGGCAGGCTGCCGGTACGCAGCTTCCGGATGGATTCTAGGCCGCAGGCAAAGGCGACGAGGTTCTGGCGCGTGCCTGGAGGTTACGGCCGCACTGCCGGGGTTTCGACCGCGAGGCCTGCGGCGCGGGACATCAGGAACAGCTCGATGGCGATGTATTCCGGGGCGCCATAGGCGAAGGGCTCGGCCCGCACCCCGGTCATGCAGCCACGCAGCCGGCGTTGCAGCGATCCCAGCGCCTGCCACTCCAGCCGGTACAGCGGGTAGCCGGTGGGATGCGCCTGCGGGATGATGCTGCCGGCGAGCCGCCGTCCCGGATGGTCGTCGTGGCACTGCGCGCAGGACAGGTCGAGCTGCCCGCGCCGTTCCGCATAGAGCGCCGCCCCCTGCACCCGTGCGGCATCCAGCCGCGGGTCCGCCGGTGGCGCAATCGGCAGGCCGCGCGACTGCTGCCCGACATGGGCCGAAAGCGCCAGCAGGCCCTGGCTCTCGCGCGCCAGCGGTGGCGCGCCCTGTCGATCTGTCCGGCACTGCGCGATGCGGCCGGCGAGGTCGATCGGCGCCTGCCGCGCCGTGTCCCAGGCCGGGTAGCGCGCCGCGACTCCCTGCATCGAGCCCTCGGCGTGGCAGGAGGCGCAGGATTGCCCGGCGGGCCCGGCAGGCTGCCGGAACAGATCCTCGCCCTCCAGTGCCCAGAGCATGCCGGGGTTGCTGGTATCGTCGCGCTGCATGGCCTGGGTCTGCGGCGCCATGTCCTCGAAGCCGGAGCGCCGTTCCTGCGCCAGGGCCGGCAGCGCGAGCAGGGCGAGCATCAGCGCGCGGTGGATCATGTGACGGTGAGGTCGCGCGTCTCGGTCTGCGCAAAGCCATTGTCGCCCTCCCAGCTCATTTCCACCACGCCTGATCGGGTGGCCACGGTGGTGAAGGACAGGAATGGGTTGGCCGCGATGGCGGGCGACAGCTCCGCCTGGAAGACGACCTCGCCATCATAGCGGCAGGTGAAGCGCCGGATGATGTCGCGCGGCGCCACCACGCCGTTGGCATCCGGCCGGTAGCCGGTCTCCATCAGGTGCTGGATCAGCGTGCGGATGGTGATGACCTCCCCGCGCGCCGCCGTGCGGGGGACGTTGATGAGCACACGTGCCATGGCCTAGCCCTCGATGCAGGCGGCGAGGGTGACGACCACCTGCGCCTCGTCCGACCAGAAGCTGCCATCCGACAGTGACGCCACCGCCAGCAGCCTTTGCGACGTCGCCAGCCGCATATGCGTCGCCAGCATCGCCCGCCCGGCACGCGGGCCAAGCTGCGCGGTGATGACATGCGGCTGGGGATTGCGTTCGTTGAAGACGGCGATGGCGCGGACGTGGTCCGCCGCCGTCATCGGACTGTCCACCACCACGCTGAGCGGCACGGTGTTGCCGTTCTCGACCAGCGGCGAGATGTCGAGCGTGACGCGGCCGCGCGTGACCGGCGCGCCGCCGGTGAAGCCGCGCACCGCCTCCGCCATCGCCTCCGCCGTCGCATGGGCGGCTCGGGGCAACAGAAGCAGGCCTGGTGCGGCGAGGAACAGGCGGCGGGGCGTGATCATGGGGCAGCCTCTTCGCGCAGCGTCATCAGGAAGGCCAGCACATCCTCGATCTCCGCCGCCGTCAGGATGGTGCGGCCCTGGAAGGCGGGGCCGACGCGGTGGAGACCCTCCCTGCGATGGTAGGAGGGCATGATGCTGTCCGGGTTCAAGCGCTTGCCATCGACCAGCCGCAGCCGGAGCTGGCCCTCGGTCCAGCGGCTGCCGGCGCCGGCCAGGCTGGGCGCGAGGTTGCCCTGGAAGGGCTCCTCCGGGAACGGCCCGGAATGGCACAGCAGGCACAGCCCGCGCTGGCGGTCGGCGACGATGGCGCGGCCGCGCGTTGCATCGCCCGGCGTGCCGGTCAGGGAGCGCGGGATCGCATCCTCCACCACCTCCTGCGCGGCAGCGGGCAAGGCCAGCAGCAGGAATGCCAGCAGGATGCTAGGCGAAGGCATCGGCTGTGATCGTCTCGAACCAGTCCTCGGCATATCGCGCCTCGGCCTCCCGCACCGCCGCCGGGGCCGCGAGGGGGCTGGTGCCGCCGGCGCCGGGCACGTCGGACAGCAGGCCGTTCGCCGGCTGGTAAACGCCCGCGACGGAAATGCCGTAGCCGGGCGCCACCAGGCTGTAGCAAGTGTTCAGCAGCTTCGGCGGCTGCACCGGCGCATCGCGCAGCAGCCCCGCGATGGCCGCCGCGCAGACCCTCGCCTGGGCATTCGCGGCGAAGGCGGATTTCGGCATGGCGCCGGCAATGGCGGCATCGCCGATCACATGCACGCCCGGCACCAGCCGGGACTCGAAGCTGGCCGGGTCGATCGGGCACCAGCCGCTACGGTCTGCCACGCCTGCCTGTGCCGCGATGTCGCCGGCGCGCTGCGGTGGGATGACGTTGACCACGGCGCCGGAATGGTCGCCGAAATCCGTCACCACGCTGCGCTCCCCCGGCTTCACCGCGGTGACGCGGCCGCCCATGGACAGGGGCACGTATTCCAGCAGGCCGGGATACAGCGCCGCCCAGGCGGCCTCGAACAGCCGCTGCTTGGAGAAGACATCCTTCGCATCCAGCACGATCAGCTTGGAGCGCGGCTTCGACTGTTTCAGGTAATGCGCGATCAGGCTGGCGCGCTCATAGGGGCCCGGCGGGCAGCGATAGGGATTGGCGGGGATGGTCATGACGACGGTGCCGCCATCCTCCATCGCCACAAGCTGGCGCCGCAGCAATTCGGTCTGCGCCCCGGCCTGCCAGGCATGCGGCAGCGCCTCCGCGGCGGCTGCGTCATAGCCGGGCAGCGCCTCGAAGCGCAGCGTGATCCCCGGTGACAGCACCAGCCTGTCATAGGCCAGTTCCGCGCCGTCGCGCAGCCTCACGCGCCGTGCCGTGGCATCGACGCCCGTCGCCGCCTGCTGCACCACCGCGATGCCCTGGGCCCGCAGCGCATCATAGCCGAAGCGTTGCGCCGAGATCGGCCGCAACCCGGCGATCACCGCATTGCTGAACGGGCAGGCGGTGTAGGTCGCGTTGGGCTCGACCAGCGTCACGTCCAGTGCATGCCCATGCAGCGCGCGGGCGCAGCTGGCGCCGCCGAAGCCGCCGCCGATGACAACCACGCGCGGCCGCCCCCGGCCTTCTCCCTGGGCCAGCGCCGGCGCCGGCAGCAGCAGCGCGGCGAGGCCGCGGCGCGAGAGCCTCATCGGACGATCCATGCGGCGATCGCCTGCGTCTCGGCCTCGGAGAGCCCCTTGGCCAGCCGGTCCATCAGCGTGGCCGGCCGTGTTCCTTCGCGGAAGGCGCGCATCGTTGCCGCGACCTCCGCCGCATCCCGCCCGCGGAGGGAGGGGATGGCGGCCCCCTCCCGCCCATGGCAGCCGAGGCAGGAGGAAGCGCCGGGTGGCGCCTCCTCCGCAGCTGCCGCGAAGGCCGCCAGTGCCAGGATCGGCGCCAGCTTGCGCGCGCTCACGTCCGGCGCAGGTCGGCCTGCTGCAAGGGCAGGGACCGAACCCGCTTGCCGGTCGCGGCGAAGACCGCGTTGAGCACGGCCGGCGCCGCCACCGCGATGGTCGGCTCGCCAACGCCGCCCCAGAAGCCGCCGGAGGGCAGGATGATGCTCTCCACCTTCGGCATGTCCGCCATCCGCATCACCGGGTAGGTGTCGAAGTTGGTCTGTTCGATGCGGCCATCCTTCACCGTGCAGGCGCCATAGAGCGCGGCCGAGAGGCCGTAGACGAAGGACCCTTCCACCTGGGCCGCGATCTGCTGCGGGTTCACCGCATGGCCGGGATCGGTCGCGGCGACGATGCGGTGCACCTTCAGATCGCCGGCGTCGCTGACGGAAACCTCCGCGCAGGCCGCCACGTAGCTGCCGAAGCCATGCGTCACGCAAAGGCCGCGATGCACCGCCTGACCGTTCACCGGCGCCGCCGGCGTGCCCCAGCCGGCCCGTTCCGCCACCGCGTTCAGCACCGCCAGGTGCTTCGGGTGGTTCGCCATCAGCGCCCGGCGGAACTCCAGCGGATCCTTGCCGGCGGCATGCGCCAGTTCATCCATGAAGCATTCCAGGTAGATGGCGTTCTGGTTCAGGTTCACGCCACGCCAGAAGCCGGGCGGCACATGCGGGTTGCGCATGGCATGGTCGATCAGCAGGTTGGGGATGGTGTAGCCGATATCGGCTTCGCCACCGCTGGCGTTGAGCCCCTGGAACACCACCGGGTCACGGCCGTCGCGGATATTCTGCGGGAAGATGCCGGCGACGATGGACTGGCCGGAGATGCGCATGGTCAAGCCTGTCAGCTTGCCCTCCGCATCCAGCCCGCCCACCAGCTTGCACATGGTGACAGGGTGGAAGCGGCCCTGCAGCATGTCCTCCTCCCGCGTCCAGAGCAGCTTCACGGGCGTGCCGGGCATCTGCTTGGCGATATCCACCACCTGGCGAACCCAGTCATGCACCGCGCCGCGCCGGCCGAAGCCGCCGCCGAGGTGGATCTTGTGGATTTCCGTCTGCGCCGGCGGCAACCCGGCCGCTTCCGCCGCGGCGGCGTGGGCGGCTTCGCCATTCTGCGTCGGCGTCCAGACCTCGCAGCGTTCCGGGGTCCAGACGGCGGTGGCGTTCATCACCTCCATGCAGGCGTGGTTCTGGTGCGGATAGCCGTAAACGGCCTCGATGCGCTTCGTGGCACCGGCGAGGCCGGCGGCGGCATCGCCGGCGCGGTTGCCGAGCGCCGCCTGCGGCGCCTCCAGCCCTTCCCGCATCACCGCCTCGAAACTGGCGGAGGAGGCATTGGCGTGCTCGCCCTCGTCCCAGGTAATCTTCACGGCATCCAGCGCCGTCTTGGCGCGCCACCAAGTGTCGGCAACCACGGCCACGGCATAGTCGCCGACCCGCAGCACGCGCTTCACGCCCGGCATGCGCTCCGCCTCGGCGCTGTCCACCTCCCGCACCTTGCCGCCGAAGACCGGGCAGGCGTGGATCGCGGCGTTCAGCATGCCGGGCAGCTTCAGATCCATGCCATAGACCTGGCTGCCATTCAGCTTGGCGCGGGTATCCAGCCGCGGCACGGGCTGGCCGGCGATCTTCCAGTCGGCCGGGTTCTTCACGGCCACATCCGTCGGCACCGGCAGCCGCCCGGCGGCTTCCGCCACCTGCCCGTAGGTGGTGGTCCGCCCGGTCGGCGCGTGGGTGATGACGCTGGCGGCGGCGCGGCATTCACCGGCCGGCACGGACCACGCATTGGCGGCGGCCTGCACCAGCATCATGCGTGCCGCGGCGCCGCCCTTGCGGACATAGTCGTGGCTGTCACGGATGCCGCGGCTGCCGCCAGTGGACATATTGCCCCAGATACGGCCACGCGCCAGGTTCTGGCCGGGCGTCGGGTATTCCGTGGTGACCTTGGCCCAGTCGCATTCCAGTTCCTCCGCAACCAGCTGCGCGAGGCCGGTCAGCGTGCCCTGACCCATCTCGGACCGGGCGATGCGGATGACGACGGTATCGTCCGGCTTCACCACCACCCAGGCATTCACCTCGGGCGAGGCCGGCGCTGCGGCAGGTGTCCCCTGGGCCGCGGCCTCCCCAGGCATAGGGATGCGGAAGCCGAGGGTGAAGGCGCCGGCGGCAGCGACCGCGGTGCCGAGGATGCGGCGGCGAGACGGATTTCTAATGGCGTTCATGGTGCGCTTCCTCCTCAACCGGCCGCGGACGAACCGGCGGCGCGCTGCACCCCGGCGATGACCCGGTTGTAGGTGCCGCAGCGGCAGATATTGGTGATCTCCTCGCGGATCTGTGCCTCGGTCGGGCGCGGCGTATTCGCCAGCAGCGCGGCGGCGGCCATGATCATGCCGGGCTGGCAGAAGCCGCATTGCGGCACATCCAGCGCCAGCCAGGCCTGCTGGATCGGGTGGCTGCTGTCGGGCGACAGGCCCTCGATCGTGACGATCTTCTGGGTCTCGTCGAAGGCGGAGACCGGCATGGCGCAGGATCGCATGGCGGCGCCGTCCACATGCACGGTGCAGGCGCCGCACTGGGCGATGCCGCAGCCATACTTGGTGCCGGTCAGATTGAGGTGTTCGCGCAGTACCCAGAGCAGGGGCGTATCATCCTCCACCTGCACGTCCATGATGCTGCCATTGACGTTGAGCTTTGCCATTTGCCGTCCTCCCACCAATAGGTTGCAGCAGCGCCCAGTTTCGAGCGCATGCGCGGCCCATCCATCGACACAACCTATGATGGCAAACGCTAACAGCTTGCGGGCGAAGGCGACAACACATTCCCATGGTAGATCGAGGGGCCTGCCACATCTGGCCTGGGACCTGGCCCTGGTCGGATGAACCGCCCGGACATCGCCCAGGGCGGTAGCGTCCGCGGAGGTTGTGCAAGATCCGGCTTCGGCCGGGGTGTTGGGTTCGGGTGGCCATCGGCCCTGGCAGCCAGGGTAGCGTTGCGAAGCTCCCGCCCCTGACCGGCCGAGGACCCGATGACCGACGACGGATTGGCTACTGGCGGACCTGCTGGCGAAAGCCGGAGGCGGAGACTTCCTTCGTGGCGTTGCCGAGGCGGTGCTGCAGATACTGACGGAGGCTGATGTGAAGGCCTGATGGGCGCCAGCGTCGGTTCGAATCCCGCCGCTCCGGCCATCGAGCCCCCGCTACCGCCCAGGTCGCAGCAGGTCCGCCAGAAGCGCGGTGCCGACGCCGGCCAGCATCAGCAGCGCCATCGGCACCGCATCCTCCCCCGTCAGCGCGCCCACCAGCCCGGCGCCCAGCGCCGCCAGGCCGAATTGCAGCACCCCGAGCAGGGCGGAGGCGCTGCCCGCGCGCATGCCGTGCCGCGCCAGCGCGCCGATCGCCGCATTGGGCAGCACCAGTCCGGTGCAGGCCAAGGCGAGGCAGGCCGGCAGGTAGAGGCCGAGGAAGCCGCCCCAGCCGGTGAACGCCGATGCCGTCATCAGCAGCACCGAAAGCGCCGCCGCATACAACGCGACCCGCGGCACCAGCCCGCCGAATCGGGTGAGCAGCCAGGGGTTGAACTGCGTCAGCCCGATGAAGCCGATGGCGCTGACCGCGAACAGCAGCCCGAATTGCGACGGCGCGATGCCGTATTGCGCGATATAGACCTCCGGCGCGCCGCCGATGAAGGCGAAGACCATGAACATGGAGGCACCGCCCATTACCGCATGGGTGATGAAGCCGCGCTCCACACTGATGCGCCCGAAATCGGCCAGGAGTCCCAGGGGGGAGCGGCGCACCCGGCGCTCCGCCGGCAGCGTCTCCGGCAGCAGGAAGCCCGCCAGCAGGCAGGAGGTCAGGCCATAGCCGGCCGAGACCCAGAAGATGATGCGCCAGCCCGCGGCCTCCAGCAGCAGCCCGCCGATGGTGGGTGCCAGGATCGGCGCGGCGCCCATCACCAGCATCAGCCGCGACATCAGCCGCGCCGCATCCAGCCCGGTCGCCAGGTCCCGCACCATGGCGCGCGGGATCACCGCGCTGGCCGCGCCGCCGAAGGCCGCCAGGCAGCGCCAGGCGGAGAGCATGGCGATGTCGGTGGACAGGGCGCAGCCGATGGAGGCGACCGTATAGATGGCGGTGCCGATGATCAGCGGCCGGCGGCGGCCGAGCCGGTCCGCCAGCGTGCCCTGCACCAGCTGCCCGACCGCCAGGCCCAGGAACCAGGCCGAGAGCGTCGCCTCCACGCCGCCCCAGCGGGAGCCGAGCTCGGCCTCGATGGCCGGAAAGGCGGGCAGGTACATGTCGGTGGAAAGCGGCCCGACCGCGGTCAGGAAGCCGAGCAGCAGCGGAAGCCAGCGAGGCATGGAAATCCTTGTGGGATGGCGTGCGCCGGGTCTGCGCTGCGGAGTATTGGACGTGACCATGCAGGAGGGTCGGGGCGCCTGCCAACGCCGATTGGCGGAACCGGGTATACGCTGCGGGCCGGGCAACAGGCGAAATGAGGAGTTTCCCCCGCTACGTCGGCGCGCGCTAGGCTGCCGCAAGGCCAGGGGGAACAACGAACGATGCCGCGCCGGATCATCGACCTGTCGATTTCGCTCGATAATGACGTGGTGCAGGACCCGCCCGGTTACGGCCCCTCCATCGAATACCGCACCCACAAGGACTCGGCGGCGGAGCTGGTCGCCTTCTTCCCCGGCATCACGCCGGACCAGCTGCCGGATGCGGAGGGCTGGGCGATGGAATGGGTGAAGCTCTCCACCCATAACGGCACGCATCTCGACGCGCCCTGGCATTATGCCAGCACCATGGATGGCGGCGCGCCGGCGCTGACCATCGACGAGGTGCCGCTGGATTGGTGCATCGGTCCGGGCGTGCGGCTGGATTTCTCCGACTACGCCGACGGCCATGTGGTGACGGCGGCGGAGCTGGAGGCGGCGCTGGCCGCCATCGGCCATACGCTGCGGCCGGGCGATATCGTGCTGGCGCATACCTCGGCCGGGGCCTGCTATGGGCGGCCCGACTATGTCTCCCGCGGCTGCGGCTTCGGGCGGGAGGCGACGCTGTGGCTGACGGCGCGCGGCGTGCGTGTGGTCGGCACCGATGGCTGGTCCTGGGACGCGCCCTTCGTCCACACCAAGGCCAAGGTCGCCGCCACCGGCGATGCCAGCCTGATCTGGGAAGGCCACAAGGCGGGGCGGGAGGCTGGCTACTGCCAGATCGAGAAGCTGACCAACCTCGACAAGCTGCCAGCCACGGGATTCACCGTGAGCTGCCTGCCGGTGAAGATCACCCGTGCCTCCGGCGGCTGGTGCCGGGCGGTGGCGATCTTCGAGGATTAGGCGTCACGCAACCGCGCTGGACAAACCCCGCCGGGCCGACAACTCTACCGCATAACAAAGCCGCGGCCGTAACGGACCGCGGCGGACGTCCAGGGAGAGTATCGGAGCGGTGAAACCAGCCCCCTTCGCCTATGCGCGCGCCTCCACCCTGGCCGAGGTGTTCGACGCGCTGGAGACCCATGGCGACGCGGCGCGGCTGCTGGCCGGCGGGCAGAGCCTGGTGGCGGCGCTGAACCTGCGGCTCGCCAGCCCGTCGCTGCTGCTCGACATCAATGGCGTCGCCGCGCTGCGCGGGGTGACCTTCGCCGATGGCCTGCTGCGCATCGGCGCGCTGACGCGGCATGCGGAGCTGGGGGCGGACCCGCTGGTGGCGTTGCACGCGCCGCTGCTGGCCCAGGCGGTGCCGCACATCGCCCATGCCGCCATCCGCAACCGCGGGACCATCGGCGGGTCCCTGGCGCTGGCCGACCCGGCGGCGGAACTGCCGGCCTGCGTGCTGGCGCTGGAGGCGGTGCTGGTGCTGGCAAGCCGCGCGGGCGAACGGCGCGTGGCGGCGGGCGATTTCTTCCAGGGCCTGTACCGGACGGCGCTGCGCGGCGATGAGGTGCTGGCGGCGGTCGAAGTTCCCCCCCGCGCCGGGGCGTCCTGCACGGTTCAGGAACTGGCGCGGCGGCATGGCGACTACGCCATCGTCGGGCTGGCTGCGCAAAGCCTGGGGCAGGGGGTGCAGCTGGCCTGGTTCGGCGTCGGCGCGGTGCCGCTGCGCACGCCACTTGCGGAGGCCGCGCTGGCCGCCGGCGATATCGCGGGCGCGCAGGCGGCGCTGGCCGGGGAGCTGGACCCGCCGGGGGATCTGCATGGCCCGCCCGCCTTGCGCCTGCATCTGGCGCGCGTGCTGCTCGGCCGCGCCGCCGCCGCGCTGAAGGGGCATTGAGATGAAGCTGGACCTGTCCCTGACGGTGAATGGGGAGGCCGTCTCCGCCCGCATCGAGCCGCGCATGCATCTGGTGGATTTTCTCCGCGAGGTGCTGGACCTGACGGGCAGCCATGCCGGCTGCGAGCACGGCGTCTGCGGCGCGTGCTCGATCCTCGTGAACGGGCAGATGGTGCGCGGCTGCCTGATGCTGGCCGTGCAGGCGGAAGGCGCCGAGGTCTGGACCGTGGAGGGCCTGACCGAGACCGGCGCCATCGCCGCGCTGCAGGAGGCCTTCGTGGCGCGCAACGCCCTGCAATGCGGCTTCTGCACGCCGGGCATGCTGGTGGCGGCAGCGACGCTGCTGAAGGCTAACCCGACCCCGACGCGGGAGGAGATCCGCGAGGGCATCAGCGGCAATTACTGCCGCTGCACCGGCTACCACGCCATCATCGACGCCATCGAACAGGCCGCGCGCGCATGAACGAGCTTTCGTCGGTTGATCGGCCCAATTCCTACATCGGGCGCTCCGTGCCGCGGCCGAATGCGAAGCGGCTGGTGGCGGGGCGCGGGCAGTATGTGGACGACCTGCGCCTGCCGCGCATGGTCCATGTCGCCTTCCTGCGCAGCCCGCACGCCCATGCGCGTATCCTTTCCATCGACAGCACGGCGGCAAAGGCCGCGCCCGGCGTGGTGCGGGTGGTGACGGGGGCGGAGATGGCCGCGGTCTGCACGCCCTGGGTCGGCGTGCTGCACCATCTGAAGGGCCTGAAATCCGCGCCGCAGCACGCACTTGTCGTGGATCGCGCCTGCTGGCAGGGGGAGCCGGTTGTCGCCGTCGTCGCGCGGACGCGGGCGGAGGCGGAGGATGCGGTCGGGCTGGTCGAGGTGGCGTGGCAGGAACTGCCGGCGGCGGTGGATATGGAAGCGGCACTCGCTACCGGCACGCCGGTGATCCACCCGGATCTGGGCGACAACCTGGCCTTCACGCGCGAGCATGTCGGCGGCGAGCCGGATGCGTGTTTCGCCGATGCGGAGAGCGTGGTGGTGCAGGCGGTGTTCCACACCGGACGGCACACCGGAGTCTGCCTGGAGGGCCGCGCCATCCTGGCGGACTACAACCCGGCGGAGGGTCGCCTGACGGCGTACCATTCGAACCAGGCGCCGCACATGATGCAGACGGTCTTCGCGAAACACCTGGGCCTGCGCGAGGGTGATGTGCGCGTGGTATGCCGCGACGTCGGCGGCAGCTACGGCATCAAGGTGCATGTCTATCCCGACGAGATGGCGACGGCGGCGCTGTCGAAGATGCTGGGCCGCCCGGTGAAATTCGCCGCCGACCGGATGGAGGGCATGGTCTCCGACATCCACGCCCGCGACCATCGCATCGCGGCGCGTGCGGCGGTGACGAAGGACGGCGTGATCACCGCGATGGAGATCGATGACCTCACCGGCATCGGCCCCTATTCCGTCTATCCGCGCACCTCCGCGGTCGAGGGCAACCAGGTGGTGAACCTGTGTGGCGGGCCCTATGGGCTGCGCGGCTACAAGGCGCGCACAACGGTGGTGTTCCAGAACAAGACGCCCACCTGCCAGTACCGCGCCGTAGGCCACCCGATCGCCACCACGGTGACGGAAGGGCTGGTGGATCTCGCCGCCGAGGCGATCGGCATGGACCCCGCCGAAATCCGCCGGCGCAATCTTCTGGCTGATGACGTCTATCCTTTCCGCAATCTCGCCGGCCTGGCCTTCGAGGGGCTGTCGCACCACGCCTGCCTGACCAAGCTGCTGGCGATGATGGACTACGAAGGGCTGAAGGCGGAACGCGATGCGCTGCGCGCGAAGGGCGTGTATCGCGGCATCGGCATCGCCAGCTTCATCGAGCTGACCAATCCCTCGCCCTTCATGTACGGCATCGGCGGCGCACGGATTTCCGCGATGGACGGCGCGACGGTGCGGCTCGACCCCGATGGCAGCGTCGCCATCGCCTCCGGCGTCACGGAGCAGGGGCAGGGGACGGAGGCGATGCTGGCGCAGATCGTCGCCGGCGCCGTCGGCGTCGATCTTTCGCGTGTGCGCGTCACCACCGGCGATACGGAGACCACGCCCTATGGCGGCGGCACCTGGGCCAGCCGCGGCGCGGGCATCGGCGGAGAAGCGGCGCTGCAGGCAGGCAATGCGCTGCGCGAGCAGATCCTGGTGATTGCCGGCGCCATGCTGCAGGCCGCGCCCGAAAGCCTGGATGTGCGCGGCGACGCCGTGGTGGATCGCGACACCGGCGCCGAAAGGCTGCCTTTGGAAGAGCTTGGCCGCATCGTCTATTTCCGCGGCGATACGCTGCCAAAGGATCTGCCGCGGGAGCTGGTGGCGACGCGGCACTATACGCCGAAGGATTATCCCTTCGCCTTCACCAACGGCGCGCAGGCCAGCTACCTGGAAGTCGATGTCGAGACCGGCTTCGTGAAGCTGCTGAGGCATTGGTGCGTCGAGGATTGTGGCACCGTCATCAACCCGATGCTGGTGGACGAGCAGATCCGCGGTGGCGTGGTGCAGGGCCTCGGCGGCGCGCTGCTGGAACACTGCGTCTATTCGCCGGAGGGGCAACTGTTGACCGGCAGCCTCGCCGACTACCTGCTGCCGATGTCGGGCGAGATGCCGGATATCGCGGTGGCGCATGTCGAGACACCGACGAAGGAATCGGCCCTGGGCGCCAAGGGCGCGGGGGAGGCGGGAACGGCGGGCGCGCCGGCCGCCGTGCAGAACGCCATCAACGACGCGCTGCGGCCCTTCGGCGCGCGCGTCTTCGCACAACCCTTCACACCCGCGCGCATCCTCCCGGCGCTCGGCAAGATCTGAACAACAGGGAGAACGAACATGCACAGCATCACCCGCCGGGCGCTGCTCGGCACCGCCGCCGCCGCCCCGCTCGCCGCGCCTTCGGTTCTGGCGGCGCAGACGCAGATCAACATCACCATCGCCGCCTCCCACCCCACCACCATCGCCTGGATCTGGGCGATGCAGCAGGCGCTGATGCCGGCGGTGAACCAGGCGCTGGAGAACACCCGCTTCCGCATCCGCTGGCGCGAGGCCTTCGGCGGCACGCTGTACCGCTTCACGGAGACGCGCAACGCGGTGAAGGACGGCATCACCGATGTCGGCTTCGTCGGCACCCTGTGGGAAGGCAGCGCCATGCCGCTGCAGAACGTCACCTACTTCACGCCCTTCGCCACCGACAACCTGCGCCTGCAGGTCGATGTGATGGAGAAGATGACGGCCGAGATGCCGGAGATGCAGAAGGCCTGGACCGACAACAACATGGTCTATCTCGGCACCTGCGGGACCGAGACCTATGACCTCTGGACCACCTTCCCGGTGCGCACGGTGGAGGACCTGCGCAACCGCAAGATCAGCGCGCCCGGCGTCTCCGCCACCTGGCTCGGCGGCACCGGCGCGGTGCCGGTGAATGGCGCGCTGACCACCTACTACACGGATATCCAGACCGGCGTGAGCGAGGGCACCATGTCCTTCCCCTCCGGCATCTTCCCGGTGCGGGTGCATGAGGTGGCGAAGTACATCACCAAGGTGAATATCGGCTGCATGTATGTCGGCGGCATCGGCATGAACAGGCAGACCTTCAACCGCCTGGACCCGGTGGTGCAGGCCGCCTTCCGTACCGGCGGCAAGGCGTACACCGCGGCGCTTACCAATCGCGTGCTGGAAACCAGCGAGGCGAATATGCGGGAGATGGTGGCGAAGGGCGCCGAGCTCTCCACCCTGCCGGCCGCGGAACGCCAGCGCTGGGTCGATGGCCTGCCGGATATCGCTGGCGACTGGGCGCGCACCAATGAGGGCCGCGGCCAGCCGGCGAAGAAGGTGCTGGCGGCCTATATGGACGGGCTGCGCGCCGGTGGCGCCACGCCTGGGCGCGCCTGGACGGCCTGATCCTACCCCCCCACCCAACCCTCCCCCTGAGAAGGGGGGAGGGCTTTTTACGGGACATGCCGTATGGCGGAGTTGGATAGCATCAGCGATGCGGCGCAGGAGGAAGCGGCACGGCCACCGAAGGATGCCTTTGGCCTGGCGCTATGGCTGCTGAACAGCCTCGGCACGCTGATGATTGCGGCGATGATGGTGCTGATCGTCAGCGACGTGATCGGCCGGTCCTTCTTCAACGCGCCGCTGAATGGCGTGGCGGAAATCTCCTCCATGCTCATCGTCGTCATCGTCTTCCTGCAATTGCCGGCGGCGATCCATTGGCAGCGCATGACGCGGGCGGACATGTTTCTCAATCGCCTCGCGGCGCGCAGCCCGCGCGCCGGGCAGGCGCTGGAGGCGGTGTTCGCCGGCATCGGCGTCTTCGTCTTCCTGGTGATCTTCCGGGCCACGCTGCCGCAATTCACCGATGCCTGGGAGCAGAACGAGTTCTTCGGCGTGCAGGGCGTCTGGACGCTGCCGACCTGGCCGATCCGCCTCGCCATCCTGGTCGGCTGCGCAGGCGCGGCGCTGGCCAGCCTGGTGCAGGTGGCGATGGGTTTGAAGCGCGCCTTCGCAGGGACGCCGGCATGATCGAGATCGAGATCGGCCTCGCGCTCATCGCCATCATGGCGGGGCTGGTGCTGGCCGGCGTGCCGATCGGTATCGGCCTGGTTTTTCTTTCCTACATCGGCATCGGGCTGATCCGGGAGAATTGGGACCTGGCCGGGCGGCTTCTGGCGCTGGCCTCCTATGCCGCCATCTCGGACTACCTCTTCGCCACGATTCCGCTTTTCGTCTTGATGGGACTGCTGGTCTCCGTCAGCGACGTCGGCAAGGACACCTTCGAGGTGGCGCAGCACCTGCTGCGGCGGTTGCGCGGCGGCCTGGGCATGGCGACCGTGCTGGCGAATGCGGTGTTCGGCGCCGTCACCGGGATCTCCATCGCCTCGGCGGCGGTCTTCACCAAGGTGGCGGTGCCGCAGATGATGCGATTCGGCTATACGCCGCGCTTCGCCGTGGGCTGCGTCGCGGGCAGTTCCATCCTCGGCATGCTGATCCCGCCCTCCCTGCTGCTGATCATCTATGGCGTGCTGGCGGAGGTCTCGATCGGGCGGCTGTTCCTGGCGGGCATCATCCCCGGCCTGGTGATGGCGGCGGGCTTCATGCTGATGATCTGGCTGATGGCGACCTTCCGGCCGGACTGGGTGCAGCCCGTCTCCGCCACCGTCGCCCCGCCGCCGGAGGAAACCGCGGGCAGCCTGCTGATGAAGTCGGTGCCGATCACGACGCTGATCGCCCTGGTGCTGGGCGGCCTCTACAGCGGCTATTTCACGCCGACGGAGGCCGGCGCGGTGGGCGCCTTCGGCGCGCTGGTCATCGCCCTGCTGCGGCGGCGGCTGAATTTGCAAAAGTTCTGGCGCATCCTGGTGGAGACCGGCTTCGTCTCGGTCGGCATCCTGTTCCTGCTGATCGCCGCCAGCATGTATTCGCGGATGCTGACCATGGCCGGCATCCCGGCCTCCATCGCGGACCTGATCCAGGCGCTGGGGCTCGGCGTCTATGGGTTCCTGTTCGTCTACATCCTGTTCGTGCTGCTGCTCGGCATGATCGTGGACAGTTCTTCCATCCTGCTGATCGTCACGCCGATCGCCGCCCCCATCGCCATGGCCTTCAACCTGGACCTGATCCACTTCGGGATCATCACCGTGATCGCGGTGGAGGTGGGGTTGCTGACGCCGCCCTTTGGCATCGGCGCCTTCGCCGTCAAGGCGACGTTGAACGACCGGCGCATCGGACTGGAAACGATCTTTGCCGGCTGCATTCCCTTCATCGCGGTGATGCTGGCGGTACTGGCGCTGATCGTGGCGGTTCCCGGCCTTACGCTCATGTTCAACTAGTCCCGGCTGGCGTGCCAGCGGCATGCCGCTGAAAGGTTGGGCTTCCCATCAGGTGATGCGTTTCCTTCACTTGCGTCTTGCCCGGACAGCCTGCACAAATGTCGCAGAAGCGCATCGGCCATGCGTTGACGGCGGACCACCGCCGCGATGCAGCCGGTGCCATAACAAGACAATTGGGGGCGTCCACGAGTGGTCGATACGATCCTCGAGACCGAGGGGCTGACGAAGGAGTTCCGGGGCTTCGCCGCGGTCAGCGATGTGCGGCTGCAGGTCGCGCGCGGCAGCATCCATGGTCTGATCGGCCCCAACGGGGCCGGCAAGACCACCTGCTTCAACCTGCTGACCAAGTTCCTGCCGCCGACGCGGGGCAGCATCCGCTACGATGGGCGGGACATCACCGGCATGAAGCCGGCGGAGGTGGCGCGGCTGGGCCTGGTGCGGTCCTTCCAGATCTCCGCGGTGTTCCCGAACCTGACGGTGCTGGAGAATGTGCGCCTGGCGCTACAGCGCCAGCGCGGCGGGTCCTTCGACTTCTGGCGTGGCGAGAGCCTGCTGCGCCAGTATGACGACCGGGCGATGCAGCTGCTGGAGGATGTCGGGCTTACCGGCTACGCCCGCCACGCGGCCGGGCAGCTTCCCTATGGCCGCAAGCGGGCGCTGGAGATTGCGACGACACTCGCGCTCGATCCCGTGATGATGCTGCTGGACGAGCCCACCGCCGGCATGACGCATGAGGATGTGGACCGCATCGTCACCCTGGTGAAGCGCGTCGCCGCCGGGCGCACGGTGCTGCTGGTGGAGCACAACCTGAAGGTGGTGGAAGGACTGTGCGACACCATCACGGTGCTGACGCGCGGCCGCGTGCTGGCGCAGGGGGATTACGCCACCGTGTCCCGCAACCCGGAAGTCCAGGCCGCCTATCTCGGCACCGATCCCTCGATCGCGGGAGGCACCCAGCATGTCTAATGCCGCCATGCTGGAGATTCGCGACCTGGAGGCCTGGTACGGCGAAAGCCATGTGCTGCACGGCGTCTCCCTGGATATCCATCCGGGGGAGGTGGTGACGCTGCTCGGCCGCAACGGCGCCGGCAAGACCTCCACCTTGCGATCCATGATGGGGCTGGTGGGGCGGCGCTCGGGCAGCATCAAGTTCGAGGGGCGGGAGACGATCGGCCTGCGCTCCGACCTCATCGCCCGCACCGGCATCGCCTATTGCCCCGAGGAGCGCGGCATTTTCGCGAGCCTCGACGTGACGGAAAACCTTATGCTGCCGCCGGTGATCGCGCCGGGCGGCCTCGGGTTGGACGAGATCTACACGCTGTTCCCGAACCTCAAGGAACGCGCCCGCAGCCCGGGCACGAAGCTTTCGGGCGGCGAGCAGCAGATGCTGGCCATTGCCCGCATCCTGCGCACCGGCGCCCGCCTGCTGCTGCTGGACGAACCCTCCGAGGGCCTGGCCCCGGTCATCGTGCAGCAGATCGGCGCCATGATCCGGGAGATCAAGCAGCGCGGCTTCACCGTGCTGCTGGTCGAGCAGAATTTCCGCTTCGCCCAGACCGTGGCGGACCGGCACTATGTGATGGAACACGGCCGCGTCGTGGACATGGTGGAGAACGGGCAACTCGCCTCCAGCCTCGACCGGCTGCACGAATACCTGGGCGTCTGACAGCCTGGGCCGGACTTGAACATTCTGGGGAGAATCCAAGACATGACCATGAATCGCCGCACGCTGCTCGGCGCCGCCGCCGCCCTACCGGCCCTTGGTGGGCTGCCCTTCCGCAGCGCCCGCGCCCAGGCCGCCAACACCATCCGCATCGGCGTGCTGAACGACCAGTCCGGCACCTATCGCGACCTGTCCGGCCCGGGCTCCACCCAGGCGGTGGAACTGGCCGTGAAGGAATCCGGCATCACCCAGCGCGGCGTCACCGTGGAAGTGGTGCAGGCGGACCACCAGAACCGCCCGGATGTCGGCTCCACCGTGGTGCGCCAGTGGATCGACCGGGACGGCATCGACGTGGTGGTGGATGTGCCCACCTCCTCCGTCGCGCTCGCGGTCAACACGCTGGTGCGGGAGAAGAACAAGGTCTTCCTGAATTCCGGCGCCGCGACCTCGGACCTGACCGGCGCGCAGTGCTCGCCGAACACGGTCCATTGGACCTACGACACCTACATGCTGGCCAATTCCACCGGCGGCGCCATGGTGCGGGCCGGCGGCAAGTCCTGGTTCTTCATCACCGCCGACTACGCCTTCGGCCATGCGCTGGAGCGTGACACGGGCAATTTCGTCAAGGCGCAGGGCGGTGAGGTGCTGGGCGCCGTCCGCACACCCTTCCCGGGCACCACCGACTTCTCCTCCTACCTGCAGCAGGCGCAGCGGTCCCGCGCCCAGGTCATCGGCCTGGCCAATGCGGGCGGCGATACCATCAACTCCATCAAGCAGGCGGCGGAATTCCGCATCACCCGCGGCGGCCGCGTGAAGCTGGCGGGGCTGCTGGTGTTCATCACGGACGTCAACTCGCTCGGCCTGGAAGTGGCGCAGGGCCTGGTGCTGTCCGAGACCTTCTACTGGGACCTGAACGACAAGACCCGCGCCTTCACCCAGCGCCTCGGCGCCATGCCGGGCAATATCAAGCCCTCCATGGTCCAGGCCGGCTGCTACGGCTCGGTCCTGCACTACCTGAAGGCGGCGGGCGACATGGGTGTGGCCGCGGCCAAGGCCTCTGGCGTCGAGGCGGTGAACCGCATGAAGGCGATGCCGACCAGCGACGATGCCTTCGGCGACGGCACGATCCGCGCCGATGGCCGCAAGATCCACCCCTGCTACCTGTTCGAGGTGAAGGCCCCGTCCGAGAGCCGCGGCGCCTGGGACTACTACAAGCTGCTCGGCACCACCGCCGGCGACCAGGCCTTCCGCCCCGTGGCGGATGGCGGCTGCGCGCTGGTCCGTAGCTGATGGAAAGCCCTCTCCCCCCAATTGGGGGGAGAGGGTTGGGTGAGGGGGGCAGGCGCCGCCCGATCCTGCCTGACCCCGCCTTGAACTCGACGAAGGCCCGCGCCCGGTGATCGAAAACCTGCTGTTCGAACTCGAGATGGCCGCGCCCCAGGTGATCCTCGGGCTGGTCAACGGCGCCTTCTACGCGCTGCTCTCGCTTGGTCTTGCCATCATCTTCGGCATGCTGAACGTCATCAACTTCGCGCACGGCGCGCAGTTCATGATGGGCGCCTTCGTCGCCTGGATGCTGCTGGCCTGGGCCGGCATCCCGTACTGGGGGGCGCTGGTGCTGGCGCCGCTGATCGTCGGCGCCTTCGGCGTGGTGATCGAACGCACCATGATCGCCCGATTGTACAAGCTGGACCACCTCTACGGCCTGCTGCTGACCTTCGGCCTGGCGCTGATCATCGAGGGTGTGTTCCGCAACGGCTTCGGCTCCTCCGGCCTGCCCTATGCGCCGCCGGCGGCCTTCAACGCGCTGAACATCGACATCCCCATCATGTTCCTGCCCGGCTACCGGGTCTGGGTGGTCATTGCCTCCTTCCTGGTGTGCCTGGCCACCTGGCTGGTGATCGAGAAGACCAAGATCGGCGCCTATCTGCGCGCGGCGACGGAACGGCCGGAACTGGTGCAGGCCTTCGGCGTGAACGTGCCGCGGATGATGACGCTGACCTATGGCGCGGGCGTCGCACTCGCCGCCTTCGCCGGCGTGCTGGCGGCGCCGATCTATTCGGTGAACCCGGCGATGGGCGCCAACTTCATCATCACCGTCTTCGCCGTGGTGGTCATCGGCGGCATGGGGTCCATCATGGGGTCCGTCGTCACCGGCTTCGGGCTTGGGCTGATCGAGGGGCTGGCCCGGGTGGTCTATCCGGAAGCCTCCGCCACCGTCGTCTTCGTCATCATGGCGATCGTGCTGCTGACGCGGCCCGCCGGCCTGTTCGGAAGGGGCTGAGCCATGGCCGACACCACCATCGATCTCGGCACCACCGCCGCCAAGCATGAGGAAGCGGGCTTCCTCGGCTTCACCCGCGCCCAGGCCCTGGCCTTCGGCGTGCTGGTCGCCTTCGTCTTCATCAGCCCGTTCTTCCTCTACCCGGTCTTCCTGATGAAGATCCTGTGCTTCGCGCTATTCGCCTGCGCCTTCAACCTGCTGATCGGCTATGTCGGGCTGCTGTCCTTCGGCCATGCGGCGTTCTTCGGCATGGGCGGCTACATCACCGCCCATACCGCGAAGGTCTGGGGGCTGACGCCGGAACTGGCGATCCTGGCCGGCGGCGTGGTGGGTAGCGTGCTGGGCCTGGGCATCGGCTGGCTGGCGATCCGGCGGTCCGGCATCTATTTCGCCATGATCACGCTGGCCATGGCGCAGATGGTCTATTTCTTCTGCCTGCAGGCGCCGTTCACCGGTGGCGAGGACGGCATCCAGCAGGTGCCGCGCGGTAGCCTATTCGGCATGGTGCCGCTCGACCGGGACTTCACGCTGTACTGGGTGGTCGCCTTCGTCTTCCTGGCCGGCTTCCTGCTGGTGCACCGCGTGGTGCATTCGCCCTTCGGCCAGGTGATGAAGGCGGTGCGGGAGAATGAGCCGCGCGCCACCTCCCTCGGCTATCGCACGGATGACTACAAGCTGATGGCCTTCGTGCTGTCCGCCGCCCTGTCCGGCGTGGCCGGCGGCACCAAGGCGCTGGTCTTCGGCATCGCCACGCTGGTCGACGTGAACTGGACCATGTCAGGCGAGGTGGTGCTGATGACGCTGGTCGGCGGCCTCGGCACCGTGTTCGGGCCGGTGGTGGGGGCCGCCGTCATCGTCACCATGCAGAACTACCTGGCCGAATTCGGGGCCTGGGTGACGGTGATCCAGGGCGTGATCTTCGTGGCCTGCGTGCTGGCCTTCCGTCGCGGCGTGGTCGGCGAGATTGGCAACCTGCTGAAGGTGAAGCTGTAGGGCTGCCGCATCATGCGGCAGTCTGGGCAGGGCGCGGGCAGCGCCCGGTTGGAAACTGGACAATCTGTCCAGAAATCCGGCTTGCGCGTCTGGGTCAGCCTGTCATGTAGCAAGGCATGACGTGGTCGATCCTTCTGCGCGATTCAACGACCGGTGAATTCGGCGTCGCGGTGGCCAGCCGCTTCCTTGCGGCGGGCGCGCTGTGCCCGCGCGTCGAGGGCGGCGTCGGCGCCGCCAGCACGCAGGCCCTGGTGAACCCCTTCCTGGCGCCGGATGCCCTGTCGCGGCTGCGGGCCGGGCAGGGGCCGCAACAGGCGCTGGCGGAGCTGGTCGCCGCCGATCCGGGCCAGGCGACACGCCAGGTGCATGTGCTGGCCACCGATGGCACCAGCGCGCAGCACACCGGGGCGGAATGCGTCGGCTGGTGCGGCCACCTTGCGGCGCCGGATGCCTCGGTGGCCGGCAATATGCTGGCGGGGCCCCAGGTGCTGCGCGCGACGCTGGACGCAGCCATGGCCGCCGCCGGCCTGCCGATGGCGGAGCGCCTGCTGCTGGCGATGGAGGCCGGCGAGGCGGCGGGCGGCGACAAGCGCGGCCGCCAATCGGCGGCGATACAGGTGGCCTCGGCCGACCCCTATCCGGACCTCGACCTGCGGGTGGACGACCACCCGGACCCGCTGGCGGAGCTGCGCCGGCTGCACGGCGTCTGGCGCGGCTATCTGCGCCATTTTCGCCGCTTCCTGCCGGGGCGGGACCATCCCGGCGTGTTCGACCGCGCCGTGATCCAGGCGGCCATCGCGGAGGCGCAATCCGAGTGAGCACACCAGTCCTGGACCTCGCCCGCGTCACTGTTGAATTCCCCACCGATCGCGGCCGGCTGCGGCCCGTCGACGGAATCTCCTTCAGCGTCGAGGCCGGCAAGACGCTGGCCGTGGTGGGCGAAAGCGGCTGCGGCAAGTCGGTCACGGCGCTCGCCATCATGGGCCTGCTGCCGCAGGGCGGCGAGGTCGGCGGCGGCATCCGCCTCGCTGGCCAGGAATTGCTGGCGCTCACCCCCGACCAGCGCCGCGCGCGAAGGGGCGGCGAGATGGCCATGGTGTTCCAGGAACCCATGACCAGCCTGAACCCCGCCTTCACCGCCGGCGAACAGGTCGCGGAGGCGCTGCGCCTGCACCAGGGCCTGTCCCCCGACGCGGCCTTCGCCAAAGCCATCGAGATGTTCCGCCGCGTCCGCATCCCGGAACCCGAGCGCCGTGCCCGAAGCTATCCGCACCAGCTTTCGGGTGGCATGCGCCAGCGGGTGATGATCGCCATGGCGCTCGCCTGCCGCCCGCGCCTGTTGATCGCGGATGAGCCGACCACGGCGCTGGACGTGACCGTGCAGGCGCAGATCCTGGCGCTGATCGACGAGATGAAGCGGGAGACGGGCACGGCGGTGGTGCTGATCACGCATGACCTCGGCGTGGTGCGGGACCATGCGGACGACGTGGTGGTGATGTATGCCGGGCGCGTCGCGGAACGGGCCAGCGCCGCCGATCTGTTCGCCAACCCGCAGCATCCCTACACGATCGGCCTGCTCGGCGCCGCGCCGCGGCTGGAGGGTGGCGCCGCGCGGCTGGCCAGCATCGAGGGCACGGTGCCCGACCTGATGCACCCGCCGCCCGGCTGCCGCTTCGCGCCGCGCTGCCCCTTCGCCATCGCGCAATGCGCCGAACAGCCGCCGCTGGCCGACATCACCCCCGGCCACCAGGCGGCCTGCTGGCGCGCGCCGCTGGATAGCCTGCTGGAGCAGGCGGCATGACCGCACCCCTGCTGGAACTGCGAGACCTCGCCAAGGGCTTCCCGGTGCGCGACGCCATCGGCCGCCGGCGCGGCGCGGTACGGGCGGTGGATGGCGTCTCGCTATCCGTGCCGAAGGGCAGCGTGCTGGCCATCGTCGGCGAGAGCGGCTGTGGCAAATCGACCCTCGGCCGGCTCGCGCTCAGGCTGATCGAGGCGGATGCCGGGGAGATCCTGCTCGAGGGCGAGGACCTTCGCGGCCTGTCCGCCCGGGCGCTGCGGGCGCGCCGGCGCGACATGCAGCTGATCTTCCAGGACCCGTTTGCGAGCCTCGACCCGCGCATGACGGTGGAGCAGGCGGTGGCCGAACCTCTGCGCCTGCACGGCATCGTGCCGCGGGCGCAGGAGGCGCAGCGCGTCGCTGAATTGCTGTCGCGTGTCGGGCTGCGGCCGGAACTGGCGCGCCGCTGGCCGCATGAATTCAGCGGCGGCCAGCGCCAGCGCATCGCCATCGCCCGCGCGCTTGCCAGCCAGCCGAAGCTGATCATCGGCGACGAGCCGGTCTCGGCGCTGGATGTCTCGGTTCAGGCACAGGTGGTGAACCTGCTGCAGGATCTGATCCGTGAACTGGGCCTGACCTTCGTGCTGATCAGCCATGACCTCGGCGTGGTGCGCCACATCGCGGACCGGGTGGCGGTGATGTATCTCGGCCGCATCGTCGAGGAGGGGCCGACGAGGCAGGTCTTCGGCAACCCGCGCCACCCCTACACGCGGGCGCTGCTGGCGGCCGTTCCCGGCCAGGGGCATGCGAATGCGCCGCTGCTGGAAGGCGACATCCCCAGCCCGATCAACCCGCCCTCCGGCTGCCGCTTCCGCACCCGCTGCCCCTATGCGCAGGCGCTTTGCGCGGAGCAGGTGCCGCCGCTGGAAGGCGCCAGCCATCTCGCCGCCTGCCACTTCCAGAACAGCCTGCCGCCCGCCGTCGCGGGGCAGGATGCGGATACCGGTGGCGAAAGGCTGCGCCGCTTGCAGGCCTACTTCACAGACCAGACACAAAAGACGGGAGAACTGGCATGATCCGAAAGACCCTCGCCCTCGGGCTGGTGGCCTTCGCGGCGCTTGGCACCGCGCCGGCCGCCGACGCTCAGAACCTGCGCATCGCGCTGCGTGAGGACCCGGACATCCTCGACCCGACCCTGTCGCGCACCTATGTCGGCCGCATCGTCTACATGGGCTTCTGCGACAAGCTGTTCGACATCAACGCCCAGCTCCAGCCGGTGCCGCAGCTCGCCACCAGCTACAGCTGGGACGACCCGACCACGCTGACCATCAAGCTGCGCGAGGGCGTGCGCTTCCATGACGGGGAGATGATGGATGCGGAGGCGGTACGCTATTCGCTCAACCGCCACCTGACCCTGCAGGGCAGCTTCCGGCGTTCCGAGATGGGCGCCGTCACGGCGATCGAGGTGGTCGATCCGCTGACCGTGCGCATCAAGCTCGGCGCACCCAATGCCGCCTTCCTGGCGACGCTGACCGACCGCGCCGGCATGATCCTGAGCCCCAAGGCGGCCGAGGCCGCCGGCCGCAACTTCGGCACCCGACCGGTCTGCGCCGGCCCGATGCGCTTCGTCGAGCGGGTGGCGCAGGAGCGGATCGTGCTGGAACGCTTCCCGGAATACTGGGACGCCGCCAACATCCACTTCAACCGCGTGACCTACCTGCCGATCCCGGACAACACCGTCCGCCTGGCCAACCTGCAGTCCGGCGCGGTGGAATTCGGCGAACGGATGGAGCCGGACGACCTGCGCTCCATCCAGCGCAACCGCAACCTGCGCGGCGTGCCGGTGGAGGAGCTGGGTTACCAGGGCATCACCATCAACATCGGCAACGGTCCGCGCGCGAACACGCCCATGGGGCGTGATGCCCGCGTGCGCCAGGCCTTCGAGCTGTCGCTGGACCGCGCCGCCATCAACCAGGTGGTCTATGAGGGGATGTACACCCCGACCCGCCAGCCGGTGCCGCCGGCCAGCAGCTTCCATGTCCGCAGCTTCCAGCCGGAGCCGCGCAACGTCGACCGCGCCCGCGCCCTGCTGCGCGAGGCCGGCCACACCGCCCCGGTTCCGGTGGAGCTGACCATCCCGAACAACCCGGACCTGCGCCAGGCCGGCGAGGTGATCCAGGCGATGGCGAAGGAGGCCGGCTTCGAGGTGACGCTGCGGGCCTCGGAATTCGCCTCGGCGCTGGCCGGCGCGGTGCGCGGCGAGTTCGAGACCTTCCTGCTCGGCTGGTCCGGCCGCACCGATCCGGATGGCAACATCTACGCCTTCATGCATAGCCGCGGCGGCCAGAATGACGGGCGCTATTCGAACCCGGCGGTCGATGCGCTGCTGGAATCGGCGCGGACGGAGCAGGACGTGGCGAAGCGGCAGGACATGTACCGCCAGGTGATGGAGACGGCGCTGGGCCAGGACCGCATGCGGATCTACCTGTGGCACCGCAAGAACGTGATGATCCATTCGGCGCGGCTGACCGGCTACCAGCCGATTGCGGATGGCATGGTGCGGCTGCAGGGCATGCGGCTGAACTGAGACGCGGAACAACCCCCCCCCAACCCTCCCCCGTGAACGGGGGAGGGCTTCTTCTCCCTCCCCCGCTTGCGGGGGAGGGTCGGGGTGGGGGCAGGGGCCATCCCCAGGAGCTGACCTGAGATGTGGAACTGGCTTCTGAAACGCCTCGGCCAGGTGCTGCCGACGCTGGTGATTCTTTCCTTCCTGATCTTCGGGCTGCAACAGCTCATGCCCGGCGATCCGGCGATGATCCTGGCAGGCGAGGAACGCGGCGATCCGCAGGTGCTGGCGCAGATCCGCGCCGAGCTACGGCTCGACCAGCCGATCTGGTCGCAATACCTGTACTGGATCGGCAATGTGCTGCAGGGGGATTTCGGCTTCTCCTGGCGCATCCGCATGCCGGTCTCCGACCTGATCCTGGAGAAGCTGCCGGTCACGGCGCAGCTCGCCACCATGGCCTTCATCATCGCGGTGCCGATCGGCGTGCCGCTCGGCATCCTGTCCGCGGTGAAGAAGGACACGGCCTGGGACTGGGCGGCGAATGGCATCGCGCTGTTCGGCATTTCCACGCCGAATTTCTGGCTCGGCATCATGATGATCCTGTTCTTCAGCGTGCAGCTCGGCTGGCTGCCACCCTCCGGCTATGTGCCGCTGTGGGAGGATCCGGTGCAGTCGCTGGCCACCACCATCATGCCCGCCTTCGTGCTCGGCACCGGCGTCGCCTCCGTGCTGATGCGCCACACCCGGGCTGCGATGCTGACGGCGCTGAGCCAGGACTATGTCCGCACCGCCCGCGCCAAGGGCCTGACGGAGCGCGTGGTGGTCTGGAAGCACGCGCTGCGCAATGCACTGATCCCGGTGGTCACGCTGGGCACCATCGAATTCGGCCGGCTGCTGGCCGGTGCCGTGCTGACCGAGCAGATCTTCACCATCCCCGGCTTCGGCAAGCTGGTGGTGGATGCCGTGTTCAACCGGGACTACCCGGTGGTGCAGGGCGTGGTGCTGGCCACCGCGCTGATCTTCGTGGTGCTGAGCCTGCTGGCGGATATCCTGTACATGGCCATCAACCCCCGCTTGAGGCAGGCATGAGCGCGACCGCCCTGCCGGCCCCGCTGGCGCGCGGCGAAAGCCCGGCGCGGCGCGCGCTGCGCCGCTTCATCCGCCACCGCCTGGCGCTGGCCGGCTTCGTGGTGGTGCTGGCCTTCGTGCTGGTGGCGATCCTGGCGCCCTGGATCGCGCCCTTCGACCCGATCGAGACCAGCTGGTCCCGCATCCGCCGCCCGCCGTCGGAGCTGTACTGGTTCGGCACGGATGAGAATGGGCGAGATGTGCTGTCCCGCGTCATCTGGGGCGCGCGGGCGTCCCTGATGGCGGGCGTGGTGTCCGTGCTCGGCGCCGTGCTGATCGGCGTGCCGCTCGGGCTGCTGGCGGGGCTGGCGGGGGGCTGGGTGGATGCGCTGATCTCGCGCGTCGCGGATGCGATGCTGTCGATCCCGTTCCTGATCCTGGCCATCGCGCTCGCCGCCTTCCTCGGCCCGGCGCTGGAGAATGCGATGCTGGCCATCGCCATCACCGCCAGCCCGATCTTCGTCCGGCTATCCCGCGGCATGGCGCTGGATGCGAAGAGCACGGATTGGGTGGAGGCGGCGCGATCGCTCGGCAACCCGCCCTGGCGCACCGCCTTCGTCCATGTGCTGCCCAACATCATCCCGCCGCTGCTGGTGCAGTCCACGCTTTCGATCGCGGAGGCGATCATCGCCGAGGCCTCGCTGAGTTTCCTGGGACTTGGCCAGCAGCCACCCTCGCCTAGCTGGGGCTCCATGCTGAACAGCGCCCAGCGGTTCCTGGAGACGGCGCCCTGGCTTGCGATCGCGCCGGGGGCAGCGATCTTCGTGGTGGTGCTGGCCTTCAACCTGATGGGCGACGGGCTGCGGGACGCGCTGGACCCCCGCGCCGACAGGCGCTGAGGCCAAGGGCGCCGACAGGCGCTGAGGCCAAGGGCGCCGACAGGCGCTGAGGCCAAGGGCGCCGACAGGCGCTGAGGCCAAGGGCGCCGACAGGCGCTGAGGCCAACGGCCCGCCGACAGGCGCTGAGGCCAAGGGCGCCGTCAGGCGCTGAGGCCAAGGGAGCGCCGAACGGCGCTGAGGTCCCGCGCGGCGGTCGGCGGGAGAGGCTCAGAAGCGCAGTGTGATCCGGTAGACGCCGCTGAAGGTCACGGTTTCCCCGAACAGCGTGAGCGTGCCCTGTCCACTCGGGATGATCAGGTGGTCGGGCCTCAGGTAGAACTGCGGCTCCGGCTCCCAGTATCCGTGCTGCCCGGGCGGGTTCAGGCTGAAGCTGGCCTGGCCGAGGCTCTCCCTGACTTCGTCATAGGTCAGCCCCGACAGGTCGAGCTCCAGTTCGTTCCAGTGGCTCCCATCGGGCTGGATCATCCCGGCCCGGAAATCCAGATTGCCGTCGCCGGGGCGCCAGACCGCGGTGTGGTCCGAGCCCGTCGGCGTGGCGGTGCCGGTCGTGACCTGCGGCGCATCCTCATCACCCAGCGGCTCCGCGTCATCAGCTTCCGGGGGCGGCATGGGCGTGGCTGGCACCTCCTCCTGCTCATGCCGCGCGGCCATGCCGCCGGTCACTTCCGCCAGATCGTCGGCGTTGAGCGGGTGGAGGCCGGGGCCTTCAACAGGTGGCATGCGAGCCGCTCCAGGCTGGTCGACAAGGTGGGGCAGCCCCGGGATCCGGGCGGCGTGCCGATTGTATGCGGTGGGCATGATGTGCCCTTCATCAAATTCCACTATCGGCATCATCGGAAATCCCTGTAGCGGTTCCGTCCCTTGATCCGGCGGCACCGCGCAGCGATCTGAAGGGCGCCATGGCCAAGACCCCCCGTCTGAAGACGACCCCCCGCATCCTGCTGCCCACGCTGCCGGCGCCCGCGCGGCGCGTGGCCGGCTTCTGGCTGCTGACGCTCAGCCTCTGGCTGGCCAGCGCCATCGCGTTGTTCCGCTGATGCAGCGCCCCGATCAGCGCCCCGAGCAGCGCCCCAATCAGCTCCCCGTCTGGCAGAACGACCCCTGGCGCGGTGCCCGCGCCAAGGCGGAGAGCACCTTCAGCACTTTCCGCAACGGCACCCGCGGGTTGCTGCTGCCCCTGTTCACCTGGCCGCTGCTGTTCGACGTGGTGGTGGAGGTGGTGCGTGGGAATACGCGCGGCCTGGTCGCCGCCGGCCTGGGCATCCTGCTGCCCATCCTGGCGGTGCGGACCCTGCGACGCGGCCGGCGCGGCGATACGCGGCGCGCGGCGATGCTGGTCGCCGCCGCCACCGGCATCGTCGCCGGCATGGGCGCCGGCACCGGCGTGCCGATCGCGTTGCTGCTGGCCGCCGGCGCCTGGCTCGGCACGCGCCTGATGTATGACGGCGCGCAGGTGGAAGTGGACCCGCCCGCGCCGCCCGTGCCGCCGCCGCCGCCCGGCCCGTTGGACGAGGCGCGCATCCGCCTGGCGCGGATCAGTGCGGAGCCGCGCATGGCCGGCATCGCCCAGGCGATGGATGCGGTGCTGGATGACCTCGACGCACGGCCGGACCGGCTGCCTTTGGCCCGGCGTTTCCTGGCCGTGCATCTGGATGGGCTGGACCGTATCGCCCAGCGGCTGTCCGCCGGCGCCCAGCCGCCGGCAAGCCTGCCGCAATTGCTGACGGATATGCAGACCGCGGCCGACGACCTTCGCGCCAAGCTACGGGCGGAGGAGAGCGTGGCGCTGGATATCCAGGTGAAGGTGCTGGCCGACAGGCTGCGCCAGGAGGGTTACGCATGAGCACGACCAAGCCGAACAGCCCGAAGCCCTATGGCGCACAACCCGCCGAGGCCACCCGTTCCCCCGTCGCTCCAAGCCCGGTCTCCCCAAGCCCGATGGCAACCGCCCAGGCGGCGGCGGAGCGGGACCTGTCCGAGGCCGCGCCGGCCGGTGCGCCGGTGCCGGATGCGATGATCGGCCAACTGGCGCAGCAGATCGACCTCTCCGACCCTGGCTCGATCCTGCGCTTCGGCCAGCAGACGCAGACCCAGGCCCAGGCGGCGGCCGATGCCATGCTGGAGGGCGCGCGGAACCAGGAGACGGGGGAGGCGGGGCGGACGCTGGCGTCCCTGCTGCAGACCCTGCGCGGCTTCGACGTGACCAAGCTGGATGAGCGCCCCGGCTTCCTGGCCCGCATGTTCACCAAGGCCGGCGCCGAGGTGACCGAAATCATCGGCCGGTACGAGACGGTGAAGGGCCAGATCGAGGGCATCGGCGACAAGCTCGATACCCACCGGACCCGGCTGCTGGAAGACGTGGAGCGGCTGGAGCGGCTGTACCAGGCGACCCTGGAGTGGTTCCACGCCCTCGGCACCCATGTCCAGGCGGGCGAGGAGGTGCTGCGGCGGACCGACAGCGAAGCCATCCCGGCGATGGAAGCGGCCGTGGCCAACTCCGCCGATGACCTGGCCCCGCAGAAGCTGCGCGACCTGCGCGGCGCGCGGGATGAGCTGGATCGCCGCGTGCACGACCTGCGCCTGACCCGGCAGGTGGCGATGCAGGCGCTGCCCTCGATCCGGCTGATCCAGGAAAACGACAAGGCGCTGGCCAGCAAGATCCACTCGGTGCTGGCCAATACCGTGCCGCTGTGGCGCCAGCAGCTCGCCCAGGCGCTGGCGATCCACCGGATGCGGGAGGCCGGCCAGGCGGTGAAGGCCGCCACCGACCTGACCAACCAGCTGCTGACCGCGAATGCCGAGACGCTGCGCCGCGGCAATCTGGAAGCCCGCACCGAGCTGGAACGCGGCGTCTTCGACCTCGCCGCCGTGCAGAAGGCCAATGCCGCCCTGGTCGCCACCATCGAGGACAGCCTGCGCATCGCCGACGAGGCCCGCGGCCAGCGCCTGCGCGCGGCGGAGGAACTGGAGAAGCTGGAGGGCGATATCCGGCGCGCGCTGAAGGCGGCCAAGCCGCCGCCGCCGGCGCCGCGGCCGGTCTGAATCGTTCTTGCTCCCGGCCAGCCGCGCGCGGATGCTGCGCCCGGTTGGATGGGGGGAGAACGCCATGCTCAAACGCCGCGGCCTGATCGCGCTGGGTGCGCTGGCCGCCCTGCCGAGGGCGGCACAGGCCCAGACGGTGTTCCACCTGCCGGACCCCGCCGGCATGCGGGTCTTCCTGCATCGCCCCGCCGGCTGGCGCCCGGATGGCCGGGTCATCATCGTCATGCACGGCCTGCAACGCGATGCCGACCGCTACCTGGCGGAATGGGCGCCGCAGGCGGAGGCCGCGAACCTGCTGGTGGTCGCGCCCGAATTCTCCCGCGCGCTGTTCCCCACCGTTGCCTCCTACAACTGGGGCAACGTCGTCACCCAGGATCTGGCGCCAAACCCGCCGGAGGCCTGGTCCTTCGGCATCATCGAGAAGGTCTGGGACGCGGTGCGCGCGCGAACCGGCGCGACGCGCCCCGGCTATGCGCTGTTCGGCCATTCCGCCGGCGCGCAATTCGTCCATCGCTACCTGCTGCTGGCCGAGACCAGCCGGGCGGAGGCAATCATCACCGCCAATGCCGGCTCCTACACCATGCCGGTGCGGGAGGTGGCCTTCCCCTCCGGCCTCGGCGGCACCAGCGTGGATGATGCCAGGCTGGCGGCGGCCTTCGCGCGGCCGGTGACGGTGCTGCTCGGCGCCGATGACGTGGACCCGAACCACCGTTCCATCCCGCGCCAGCCCGGCGCCATCGCCCAGGGGCCGCACCGCATGGCGCGCGGCTTGCGCTTCTACGCCGAGGCCCGCTCCAGCGCCTGGCGACTGGGCGTGCCGTTTCGCTGGCGGCTGGAGACGGTGCCCGGCGTCGGCCACGACAATGGCGGCATGGCCCGCCGCGCGGCGGAGATCGCGGTCAGCGCCCCAACCTGATCCCGAAGCCGGACAGCACCTCATCCTCCTCCGCCTCGGGCAGGTCCTCATCCGGCCCGGGCAGGCGGCCATCCGGCGTCAGGCGGTCCACCATGCGCGGCAGGCCCTGGCTGAGCCGCGCCAGCACATCGTCCCGCCCCAGCCCGGTGCGGGCTTCCACCTCGGCCAGCGCGCCGGGCGGCAGGGCGCGTTCCAGCGCCGCGGGGTCGGCCGGCTGGTTGCCGCCCTGGGCGATCCAGCTCTTCACCTGCGGACCGAGCCCGGCCGCGCGCAGCCGGTCCGTCAGCGTCGCCAGGCCGCGCGGCCCGCCCGAGCCATGCGTCAGGCTGGTGAGCAGGGCACGCAGCACCGTCAGGTTCATGCCATCCGCCCCGGCGGCCTGGGCGGCGCCCGCTTCGGCCTCATGCAGGTCGAGACCGCCGGGGTGGCCGAACAGCCCGTCCATGATCTCGGTCAGGCTGCCGCCGCCAAGCTCGCCGGAGCTGTGGCCCTCCATTGTCTGGTGCGGCGCCTCCCCGCTGCGGGACAGGATGCGGGACAGGATATCGGTCATCGCGCGTGGTCCTTTCTCATGCGGGCCTCAACGCGCACCGCGCGGCGGTGTTCCGGCCCCGCTTGCGCGGCTGGCGGGGCTTGGGCCTAATGCCTGCAAAGAACGATCAGGGAGGATCGACCATGCCCCAGCTCACGCGCCGCGTGCTGCTCACGGCTGCCGCCGCACTGGCCGCGCCCGCCACCATCCAGGCGCAGTCCGCCTGGCCCAACGGCACCATCCGCATCGTGCCGCCCTTTCCGCCGGGCGGCAGCACGGATGCCCTGGCCCGGCTGCTGCAGCCGCATCTCATGCGCATCCTCGGCGTGAATGTGGTGGTGGAGAACCGGCCGGGCGCTTCCGGCTCCCTCGGCACCGGCGCCGTGGCGCGCAGCGCGCCGGATGGCAACAGCTGGGTGCTGGTCTTCGACACCCATGCGGTGAACCCGGCGCTGATCCCGAACATGGGCTTCGACACGGAAAAGGACATGACGCCGCTGCTGCTGTTCGGCACCGCGCCGATGGTGCTGACGGCGCATCGCACGCGCCCCTTCAAGACCTTCGCGGAGATGGCGGCCGCCGCCAAGGCGAAGCCGGATACGCTGACCTATGGCAGCATCGGCAACGGGTCGCTGGCGCATCTGACCATGGCGCTGGTCGGCCGCGCGGCCGGGCTGCAACTGGTGCATGTGCCGTATCGCGGCGGCGGCCCGCTGGCGATCGCCGCCGTGGCGGGGGAGGTGGACATGCCGGTCGCCACCCGGCCGGCGATCGGCGTGCATATCGACAGCGGCGCGCTGGTGCCCCTGGCGCAGACCGGCGCCACGCGCTCCCCCTCCATGCCCGACATCCCGACGCTGGCCGAGGCCGGCGTGCCCGGCATCGATGCGCGCGCCTTCTGGGGCTTCCTCGGCCCGGCCGGGATTCCGGCGCCGATCAAGCAGCGGATGGAGGCGGCGCTGCTCGAGGCGCTGGCGGTGCCGGAGGTGCGGGCGCGCGTCATCGCCCTCGGCATCGACCTGGATCCGAAGGGGGAGGCCGAGTTCGGGGCGTTCCTGTCCAGGCAGATCGCCACCTGGGGCGCGGTGGTGCGGGAGAACAACATTCGTCCTGATTGAGCGGCCCGATTGACCGGAACCGCGCCGCCTGTTGCCATGCATCCGATGAACCGGGGGAACGAACGATGAAGGCATGGGCGATCGTGGAAGTGGCGCAGCCGTTGCAGGAAATCGACCTGCCGACGCCGGAGCCCACCGGCAAGCAGGTGCTGCTGGAGGTTACCCATGCCGGCGTCTGCCATTCGGACATCCATGTCTGGGAAGGCGAATGGGACCTCGGCAGCCGCGGCAAGATGCGGCTGCTGGACCGCGGCGTGAAGCTGCCGCTGGCCATGGGGCATGAGACGGTGGGCCGCGTGGTGAAATGGGGGCCGGAGGCCGAGGGGCAGGGGCTGGAGGTCGGCCAGACCCGCATCGTCTTCCCCTGGGTCGGCTGCGGTACCTGCGCCAAGTGCCGGGCGGAGGAGGACAACATGTGCCTCCAGGGCAAGGCGCTCGGCATCTTCCAGAATGGCGGCTACGCCACCCACATCCTGGTGCCGGAGCCGCGCCACCTGGTTGATCCGGGTGACATCGACCCGGCGCTGGCGGCCACCTATGCGTGCTCCGGCATCACGGTCTTTTCCGCCATCAACAAGGTGATGCCGATGGAGGCCGACGTGCCGATCGTGCTGGTCGGGGCCGGCGGTCTGGGCCTGCAGGCGATCGCGGTGCTGAAGGCCATGGGCCACAAGCGAATCGTCTCCGTCGATGTCAGCGATGAAAAGCTGGAAGCGGCACGTCAGGCCGGGGCCAGCGACACGCTGAATGCCAGCGGCGAGGATGCGGCGCAGCGCCTGGTCGCCCTGTGCGGCGGGCCGGTGGAGGCGATCATCGACCTGGTGAATGGCAGCCAGACCGCGCGGATGTGCTTCGACGCGCTGACCAAGGGCGGCAAGCTGATCCAGGTGGGGCTGTTCGGCGGCGAGCTGACCGTGCCGCTGCCGCTGATGGCGATGCGGGCGCTGACCGTGCGCGGCAGCTATGTCGGCAGCCCGAAGGAGCTGCGGGAGCTGGTGAAGATCGCCCAGGGCGGCGGGTTGCCGAGCATCCCCATCACGCGGGAGCCGATGCAGAATGCGGACAGCGCCCTGCAACGCCTGCGTGCCGGGAAGGTGACTGGCCGCATCGTGCTGACGGCGGAGGCTGCATAGGCCGCAAGAGGCATGTAAGCTGCGGGGCATGCTGATCGAACCGGCTGCCCCGCCGAGTGCCCCGACGCCCTTGGCGCCCTACGTGCCCCCGTATCCGCCGCGACCGGATACGGGCCTGCCGCTGCTGCGGATGCTGAAGCTGGCGCGGGAGAACTGGCTGGCGATCTGGGCCAAATCCTCCTTCGAGCGCGACGTCTATGGCAGCCGGCTGTTCCTGCGCGATGTGGTGGTCTGCAACAGCCCCGATTCGGTGCACTACGTCTTCGTCGAGCGGCATGAGAATTTTCAGCGCAAGAGTCCGCAGCACCGCCACGCGCTGACGCCGCTGCTCGGCGACGGGCTGTTCGTCAGCGACGGCCCGCTGTGGCGCGAAAGGCGGCGGGTGGTGGCGCCCGTCACCCATGTCTCGCGGCTGGCGGAGCTGGCGCCGGCCATCACCGAGGCCGCGGCGGAGCGCCGCGAACAGTGGCGCGCCTTGGCGAATGGCCCGGCGCCCGGCCCGCTGGATGTGCTGGCCGAGATGGGCCACCTGACCGCCGAGATCATCTGCCGCACCATCTTCGGCCGTGCGCTGGGCCGCGATGCGGCGGGGGAGGTGGTGGCCGCCTTCGCCGAATACCAGGCGCATATCGGCCAGACCGACATCCTGTCCCTGCTCGGCCTGCCGGACTGGTTCCCCCGCTTCCGCGGGCCGCGTGTGCGCCTGGCGGCGCGCCGCATCCACAAGGTGGTGGACGGGCTGATCGCGGACATCCTGGAGGGCAGCCATGGTGGCGAGGCGTCCCTGATCCGCGCCATGTCGGAAGCCAAGGTGCCCGGCACCGACCGCCCGATGGACCGCCGCGCCTTCCGCAACGAGGCCATCGTGCTGTTCATGGCGGGGCATGAGACCACCGCCAATACCCTCGCCTGGGCGCTGTTCATGCTGTCCCAGGATTCCGCGAGCGCGGAGCGGCTGGCCGGGGAAGTGCGCGAGGTGCTGGGCGACCGCGTGGCGACGCTGGCCGACCTGCCCAACCTGCCCTTCACCCGCGCAGTGGTGGAGGAAACGCTGCGCCTGTATCCCCCCGTGCCGCTGCTGTCGCGGGAGGCGCTGGGGCCGGACCGGATCGGCGACCGCCCCGTGACGAAGGGCGCCATCATCCTGGTCAGCCCCTGGCTGCTGCACCGCAAGCCGGGGCTGTGGGACCAGCCGGATGCCTTCATCCCGGACCGCTTCATGCCCGGCGCGCCGAAGCCGCCGCGGCATGCCTACATCCCGTTCAGCACCGGCCCCCGCATCTGCACCGGCCAGCATCTCGGCCTCGCGGAAGCGACCATCTGCCTCGCCGCCCTGGCCGGCAGTTTCCGCCTGGTGCTGGAGCCGGGTACCCAGGTGATGCCGGTGGCGCGGCTGACCTTGCGCCCGGGCGAGACCCTGCCGATGCGCCTGACGGCCCGGTAATGGACCACCTCTACCCGTCGCCCCCCTGGCGCTGGTCCGCGCGCCGGGACCTGCTGCGCCATTGGCTGCGCGATCCCCTGCAGGGGCTGGCCGATTGGCTGCCGCACCAGGCGCTGCGCCTGCTGCCGACCGAGGCCGCCTCCGCCTTCGGCGTCCGCATGGGGCAGCGCGCCGGCCGCAAGCGGCAGGTCGGCTCCGACCGCGTCCGCGCCCTGCTGCGGCAATTGCGGCCGGAGGCGACGGCCGAGGAGGTGGAGGCGCTGCTGGCCGCGCATTGGGCGCATGTCGGCCGCTGCTTCAGCGAATTCGCCGCGCTGTCGCGCTTCCGCGCCGAGGGGCGGATCGAGATCGAAGGCGGCGAACAGCTTCTGGCGCTGCGCGATGCCGGGCGCCCGCTGATCATCGCCGGGCTGCATGTGGGGAATTGGGAAGTGGTGCATGCCGGGTTGGCGCAGCTCGGCATTCCCTTCCACGCCATCTACCAGCGCCTGCCCAACCGATTTCGCATGCGCATCGCGGACAAGGCGCGTGGCCGCAGCCGCAGCGTGGCGGGACCGCAGGCGGCGGTGGCGGTGGCACCCACGCTCGGCGCGGTGTTCGAGGCGCATCGCGTGCTGGAAAGCCGCGACGCGGCGCTGCTGTATTACGTAGACGAGTTCTGGGAGGGACGGGTGCACGCCCCGGCCCTCGGCCGGCCGTTGAAGCTGGACGGCAACATCATGCGCGCGGTGCGCCTGGCGTCTTCCACCGGGGCGGCAATCGTGCCGGCCTATGCGCTACGGCTGGGACAGGCGGCGCGGTTCCGTCTGCACTTCCTGCCGGAGGTGCCGGTCGGCCCGCCGGGGCGCGGCCGCAAGGCGGTGCTGGAGGACATCGCCGCGCTGGATGCGGTGCTGGAGCAGGTGGTGCGCGCACACCCCGAGCAGTGGTTCATGGCGCATGTCTTCCAGCCGGATCGGTAGACGGGCTTTCAGCGCCGCAGCTGCTCCATGAATCGCTGGTGATTCTGGTCGTTCAACTGCTGCTGCTGCTGCATCCTGTTCTGGTGCTGCTGGAATTGCTGCTGCTGTTGCTGCATGCGGGAATTGTGGTCCCGGGTCATCTGCTGGCTGGAATAGCCCTGGCCGCCCTGCATCATGCCCCCAGCCGGCATCCCCGCCTGGGCCTGCTGCTGCTGCCAGGCGCCCATCACCTGCTGCGCGCCACTCTGGAAAAACTGGCAGGCCTGCATGTTGCCCTGCTGGCAGGCGAACTGCGCCTGGGTGAGCTGCTGCGCGCTGGCCTGCAATTGCTGCATCGCGCCGCAGCCCTGCGGATTGCCTTGCTGGCACGCCATCTGCGCCGAGTTGTACAGGGCCTGGAGCGGCATCGCGACGCGCGGGTCGAGCTGCGCCGCGGCAGGTCCCGCCACGAGAAGCCCGAAAGCCAGGCACGCCATTGGCGAAAGATGGGCGAGTCGGGCCATGTCTCTGAGCCTCGTCGTGAAATCTGGACGGACGATCATGGCCGCCGGTCCCGACCCTCGCCAAGCTTCCAAAGGGGGTAGCCGGCCACTTGTGCGCGAGGCTTCCGGCACGCGCCCCTGGCCGCGCGCCGCATCCTGTGGCACGCCAGTCCCAAACCATCGGGAAGCGCGCCATGACCAAGTGGGACAAGTCCAAGCTGCCGAGCCGCCACACCACGGTGGGGCCGGAACGCGCGCCGCATCGCAGCTACTACTACGCCATGGGCCTGACGCAGGAGGAGATCGACCAGCCCTTCGTCGGCGTCGCCACCTGCTGGAACGAGGCCGCGCCCTGCAACATCGCGCTGTCCCGCCAGGCGCAGTCGGTGAAGATCGGCGTGAAGGAGGGCGGCGCGACGCCGCGCGAATTCACCACCATCACGGTGACCGACGGCATCGCCATGGGCCACCAGTCCATGAAGTCCTCGCTGGCCTCGCGCGACGTCATCGCCGATTCCATCGAGCTGACCATGCGCGGCCATTGCTATGACGCGCTGGTCGGCGTGGCGGGATGCGACAAGTCGCTGCCGGGCGTGATGATGGCGATGGTGCGCCTCAACGTGCCGTCGGTGTTCATGTATGGCGGCTCGATCCGCCCCGGCCGCTTCCAGGGCCGCGACGTGACGGTGGTGGATGTGTTCGAGGCGGTCGGCCAGCACGCCGCCGGCAACATGTCCGACGCCGACCTGCTGGATCTCGAACAGCATGCCTGCCCGGGCGCCGGTGCCTGCGGTGGCCAGTTCACCGCCAATACCATGGCCTGCATCTCCGAGGTGCTGGGCCTGGCCCTGCCGGGTTCCGCCGGCGCGCCCGCACCTGACGAATCGCGCGACTACTACGCCGTGCAGTCCGGCCGCGCCGTGGTGGACCTCATTCGGAAAAACCTGCGGCCGCGCGACATCGTGACGCGGGATGCGCTGTTCAACGCCGCCGCCATCGTCGGCGCGACCGGCGGGTCCACCAACGCCGCGCTGCACCTGCCGGCCATCGCGCATGAATGCGGCATCAAGTTCGACCTGCATGACGTGGCGGAGATCATGCGCGCCACGCCGCATATCGCGGACCTGAAGCCCGGCGGGCGCTACGTGGCGCAGGATGTGTTCAACATCGGCGGCGTGCCGGTGATCATCAAGGCGCTGCTGGAAGGCGGCTACCTGCGCGGCGACGCCATCACCGTCACCGGCAAGTCGCTGGCCGAGAACCACCGGGAGGTGATCGTCCCGAAGGACCAGGATGTGGTGCGCCCGACCAGCGACCCGATCAGCCCGATCGGTGGCGTGGTGTCGCTGAAGGGTTCGCTCGCGCCCGAAGGCGCCATCGTGAAGATCGCCGGCATGCACAAGCTGCGCTTCGAGGGCACGGCACTGTGCTTCGACTGCGAGGAGGATGCCTTCAAGGCCGTGGAGATGCGCGCCTACAAGCCGGGCGACGTCATCATCATCCGCTACGAAGGCCCGAAGGGTGGCCCCGGGATGCGGGAGATGCTGTCCACCACCAGCGCGATCTATGGCCAGGGCATGGGCGACAAGGTGGCCCTGATCACCGATGGCCGCTTCAGCGGCGCGACGCGAGGCTTCTGCATTGGCCATGTCGGGCCGGAGGCCGCGGTCGGCGGCCCGATCGCCCTGCTGAAGAACGGCGACCCGATCGTCATCGACGCCGAGGCCGGCACCATCGACGTGATGCTGCCCGAGGCCGAGATGGCAGCCCGGCGTGCCGCCTGGACCCCGCGCAAGACGCTCTACACCTCCGGCGCCTTGTGGAAATACGCCCAGACCGTAGGGCCGGCGTCGCAGGGCGCCGTCACCCATCCGGGCGCGGCCGAGGAAGGCCACATCTACGCCGACCAGTAGGATCGCGCCTGGCGGCGCCACCGCCAGAATGCCCTCTCCCCCCCGTTGGGGGGAGAGGGTTGGGTGAGGGGGGCGGCCCCAAATTTAAGCCGGCTCCGCCCGCCGATTTAAGCCGGCTCCGCCTGCCCATCTAAGCCGGCTCCGCCCACCAATTTAAGGCGGCTCCGCCGCAATGGGCCTCGCAGTCGCCGCGATCGCGCCCGAACCGGGACATGACGCTCGGGTTAACTCCGTATCAAGCGGCAGGGCCACCGACAGAAACCGGTCCGCCGCGCGGGAGTCCCCGTCATGCGCCGCCTCCGAGCCTTCTTCCTGCTGCTGCCGGTGCTGCTCTTCGCGCCGGGCTGCGTCGTTGCCGCCGATGTCACGCCGGTTGGCGGCTACGGCTATGGCTACGCGCAGCCCTATTACGCGCCGCCGCCGCCGCGCTACTACGCGCCGCGCCCGGTCTACCGGCCGTATTATGCGCCGGCCCCGCGGTACTATGGCCCGCCGCCGCGCCACTACGCGCCGCCGCGCCACCATGGCGGCTGGGATCGGGGTCGCGATCGGGGCCACCAGCAGCACGGCCATCGCGGCAATGACCGGGGCCACGATCGGGGCCACGATCGGGGTGGGCGCAACTGGCGCTGAGGCTCAGTCAGCCAGGTCGACGACGAGCGGCGTGTGGTCGGAGGGCTGTTCTTCCGCCCTCGGGTCCACATCCACCGTGCAGGCCACAAGCCGCTCTGCCAGCTCCGCGCTCAGCAGCGCGTGGTCGATCCGCAGCCCGGCATTGCGCTCGAAGGCGGAGCCGTAGTCCCAGTAGGTGTAGATCTGCTCCGGCGCCGGGTGCAGCGCCCGCAGCGCATCGGTCAGGCCGAGATGTTCCAGCGCACGCCATTCGGCGCGGGTCTCCGGCCGCACCAGCGCATCGGTCGGCGGCAGGGTGCCCTTTGCCAGGTCGTGTTCGGTCGGGCAGACGTTGAAGTCGCCGAGGATGGCGAAGGGGATGAAGGCATCCAGCCGCGCCTGTGCCAGGCGCCGCAGCCGCTCCATCCAGGCCAGCTTGTACAGGTAGCCCTCATCCCCGCCGGAATTGCCGTTGGGCAGGTAGATGCCGGCCACCTGCATCCCGGCCGCGGCCACCTCGATGTAGCGGGCCTGGCTGTCAGTCGCCTCGCCCGGCAGCGACTCGGCCACCACCTCGAAGGGAATGCGCGACAGCACCGCAACGCCGTTACGGCCGCCCGGCTGCCCCACCGCATGGAAGCGGTAGCCGGACGCGGCAAGCTCCACCGCCGGGAATTCCTCCGTCCGACATTTCAGCTCCTGGAGGAACAGCAGGTCGGGCTGCTGCCGCGCCAGGAAGCGCAGGATATGCGGCGCCCGCTTGCGGACGGAGTTCACGTTGAAACTGGCGAGCCTTGTCATGCGGCGGACACTGCCCGCTCTAGGCCGGGAACGAAAGGGTGACGCGGGTGCCCTGGCCGAGCGTGCTCTCGATCGCGAGGCTGCCGCCCAGGTTCTCGGCGAATTGCCGCGCCATGGACAGGCCGAGACCGGTGCCGCGGCCCGACCCCTTGGTGGTGAAGAACGGCTCGCTCGCCTGGCGCAGCACCTCCGGCGTCATGCCGGTGCCGGCATCGGCGACGGTCACGCGCAGCCGCGCCGCGCCATCCTCCGCGCGCTGAAGCCCGGCCGTCACGCGCACCTCGCCGCCATCCGGCATCGCGTCGCGCGCATTGATGACCAGGTTCACCAGCACCGTCTCGAACTCCGCGCCGTCCGCCCGCAGCGGCGGCAGGTCCGGCTCCGCCTCGCAGACCAGGCGGATGCCGGAGCCGAGCAGCCCGCCCACCGTCTCCTGCAGCCGCTCGAATGCCGCCTGCAATTCGACCGGTTCTTCCCGCATCGGCTGCTGGCGGCCGAAATCCAGCATGCGGGACGCGATCCGCGCGCCGCGCGCGGCGGTTTCCCGCATCATCAAGGCCAGGCTGCGGACCTTTTCCGGTTCCTGCGCCCGGCGGTCGATCAGTCGTGACGCGGCCATGACGCTCTGGATCAGGTTGTTCATGTCATGCGCCACGCCGGCGGTGATCTGGCCGAGCGCGGTGATGCGGGCCGTCTCGTGCAGCCGGATTTCTGCCTCCAGCCGCCGCACCGTTTCCGCCCGCGCGCGGGCCAGGGCGACGTATTCGCGACGCATGCCGATCTGCGCCAGCCGGATCAGCGAGAGCAACAGGGCCACCACGACGACGGCGGCGGCGGCGTAGCCAGCGGCGCGACGACCCCAGATGCGGCGCATCTCGTCCATGTGCAGCCCGTAGATGACAGCGACGCCGTAGCGGTCGAGCCACCGCGCGGCCACCAGCCGATTGGCCCCGAAGGCGGGAAGACCGGCGCCGGAATTGCCGGCACCGACATAGGCGAGGGCGACCCGCCCGGTCCGTGCCGAGGTGGCGATGATGGCCATCTTGTCCTCATGGGCGCCGGCCTCCTCCGGCGCCTCCGGTGCCGCCGGGTGGCGCACCAGGATGCGCCCGTCCTGGCGGATGAGCTGGATCGTGTCGGAGGGGGATATGACGATGGATGCGTAGAAATTGGCGAAGGCGTCGACGTCCGACGTCGCCCAGATCACGCCGCCATCGGGCCTCCCTTCGCGACCGCGCCGGGGATGGCTGACCGGGAAGATGCGGCGCCCGCGGACGCGGCCGGTGATGGCGGCGCCCACCGCCGGCCGCACATCATCCACCCGCGCCCCCTGATGTGCCTGGAAGTAGTCGCGTTGGGACCGGTCCACCGGCTGCATCGGGAAGGCGCGGCTGGAGATATGCAGCAGCATTCCGTCCGGGGAGATGATGCCGATGGCGCTGGTGCCCGGCGCGCTGTCGCGCAGCCTGGCCAGGAAATCAGCCACATCCGCGCTGGCCGATATCTCCGGCCAGGTGCGGTCCATGATGAAGCGGTTCACCGCGGTGAGATAGGCTTCCTGGCTCTCCAGCGAGCGCAGCGTGTTCTCATGCAGCAGGTCGACTGTCCGGGTCAGGCGGCTTTCGGTGTCCGCCTGCAGGTCCTGCCAGCTCAACCAGGCGGCGACTGCCGCCGCCAGCAGCGGGAGCACCACCACGGCCACGCAGAGCGGCCAGAATGTGCCGGGGGAGGTGAATCCGGGGGGTTCCGGCGGCGCCGGCAGCCTGTCGCTCGCCCGCCGGCCGACCGGGGTGACGGCACCTTCCAGTGCCGCACGGGCAGGCTCGGCAAGGGATACCGTCACGTTACCGGAATGCCCCGGCTGCGCCATAGGCTGACCCTATCCTTGCCGCATCCCGCATAACTGGAGGTTGCAGCCGCGTCCAGAACTGCCAGCCCTGGCAACGTTCCTGTGAACGAAACAGGGCGCCGTCGACGCTTGAGCCGACCCTTTGGCCGGCCCGTCGACGCCCATGGCTGATCAGATGTGAAGGTCCGCGATCTTGGGCCGACTGCGCCCGCAGCTGCCTAGCCGACGCTGAAGCTCGTGCCGCAGCCGCAGGCGCTGACGGCCTGGGGGTTCTTCACGGCGAAATGGGCGCCGATCAGCGCCTCGGTCCAATCCAGCTCGGCACCGGCCAGCAATTCCATGCTCACCGGATCGACGAAGACTCGGCCGGGGCCTTCCGCCACCACCAGATCATCCTCGGCCGGCGCATCCTCCAGGTCGAAGCGATACTGGAAGCCGGAACAGCCGCCGGCATCCACCGCCAGGCGCAGGCCGGCGCCCGGCTTGCCCTGGCGGGCCGCAATCTCCGCCACCTGGGCGGCGGCGCGGGGGGTGACACGGAACGGCGCGGTCATGGTGTCCATGATGGCAAGATAGGATGGAAACGCCCGAGGTTCCAGGCTCGCCTGCCGCAACTCCTCCAGCGAGCACGTCGAAGCGGGGGTCTTCCAGCACGGCCGGGCTTTCCAGCGAGGCAGGGCGGGTGCTAGGCCGCTCGGGATGGATCCGAAGCGGCTCCCGGATGGGCTGGCCCCCTGGGCAGTCCGCACTGAGAACTCCCGCGGGCGGCTGCATGCCGAGCCCGGCGGTGGCGCGCGCTCGCCGTTCCAGCGCGACCGCGACCGCATCATCCACGCCACCGCCTTCCGGCGCCTGCAATACAAGACCCAGGTCTTCGTCTACCACGAGGGCGACCATTTCCGGACGCGCCTGACCCACAGCCTGGAAGTGGCGCAGATCGCGCGGTCGATCGCTCGCGAACTGGCGCTGGAGGAAGACCTCGCGGAGGCGCTGGCGCTTGCGCATGACCTCGGCCACCCGCCCTTCGGCCATGGTGGGGAGGATGCGCTGGATGCGATGATGAAGCCCTATGGCGGCTTCGATCACAACGCGCAGTCGCTGAAGGCGGTGACGCGCCTGGAAACCCGCTACGCCGGCTTCGATGGCCTGAACCTGACCTGGGAAACGCTGGAGGGCCTGGCCAAGCACAACGGCCCGCTGCGCCGCCCCAGCCCCTACATCGTCGAATACGACCGGCTGCATCCGCTGGAGCTCAACACCCATTCCAGCGCGGAAGCGCAGGTGGCGGCGCTGGCCGACGACATCGCCTACAACAACCACGACCTGGATGACGGCATCCGTGCCCGGCTGTTCACGCTGGAGGAAGCCGCGACCCTTCCCCTGGTGCGCGAAGCCCATGCGGAGGCGCTGCGCGCCAACCCGGCCATGCCGCCGGATCGCGCGGTGTCGGAGGTGGTGCGCCGGGTCATCAACGCCATGGTGAACGACACGGTGGCCGAAACCCGCCGCCGCATCGCCGCCCTGGCACCGGGCAGCGCCGCGGATATCCGCGCGCATGACCGGCCGGTGGTGGCATTCTCCGACGGCATGATGGAGGCGAACAACGAACTGCGCGCCTTCCTGTTCCAGCGCATGTACCGCCATTGGCGCGTCAACCGCACCACCCAGAAATGCAAGCGGGCGCTGCAATTGCTGTTCACCCTTTTACACGGGGAGCCGCGCCAGCTGCCGCCCTGGTGGCAGGAAAAGGCCGGGGAGGCTGGCAGCCCCGCCGCCGCCCAGGCGGTCTGCGACTACCTGGCCGGCATGACCGACCGTTTCGCGCTGGAGGAGCATCGGCGCCTGACCGATCCCTCCGTCCCGGGCTAGCAGGGTGCCGAAATTCGCCTAGAACGCCCCTTCCCCCGCTTCTGATGGGGGAGAAGGCTTTTGCCGCAGCCTGCCAGACCCCCACCGTTTCCGGATTCGCCTTCCCATGACCCCGACCGCCGACCTGTTTGCCACCATGCGCGCCCATGTGGTGGAGGCGCTGACGCAGATCCTGCCGGAGCTGCCGCCCGAGGCCTTCGCCCGCGTGCTGGTGGAGCCGCCGAAGGACGCGGCGCATGGCGACATGGCGACCAATGGCGCGATGGTGGTCGCCAAGCAGGCGAAGATGCCGCCGCCGAAGCTGGCCACGGCCCTGTGCGAGAAGCTGCGCGAGCTGCCGGTGGTGGTGGAGGCGACGCCGGCCGGGCCGGGCTTCGTCAATCTCCGGCTGGATGAGGGGTTCATCCGCGCCGTGGTGCCGGCCGTGCTGCTGGCCGGGCCTGCCTATGGCGACGGCCCGGCGCGGGATGGCGGGCCGGTGAATGTGGAATATGTCTCCGCCAACCCGACCGGCCCGATGCATGTCGGCCATTGCCGCGGTGCCGTGGTGGGCGATGCGCTGGCGCTGCTGCTGCGCAAGGCGGGCTATGACGTCACCCGCGAATACTACGTGAACGACGCGGGCGCGCAGGTGCTGGCGCTCGCCTATGCCACCTACTGGCGCTACCTGCAGGCGCTGGGCACGCCGATGACGGAGGAGGATTACGCCCAATCCGTCCCCGGCGGCCTGCAATACAAGGGCGAGTACCTGGTGCCCGTCGGCGTCGCGCTGCGCCAGATCTTTCGCGAATCCCTGGCCGAGCCGGGCGGGATGCCCGCACCGGCCACGCTCTGGCTCGACACGGTGCGCGACTTCACCGTGGAAGCGATGATGTCCGCGATCCGCGAGGACCTGGCGGCGCTGGGCGTGCAGCACGACGTCTTCATCAGCGAGCGTGCGATCGTGGCCGAGGGCTGGCTGGAGAAGGCCGAGGCGACGCTTTCCGCCAAGGACCTGATCTACACCGGGGTGCTGGAGCCGCCGAAGGGCAAGACGCCCGAGGATTGGGAGCCCCGCCCGCAGGTCCTGTTCCGCGCCACGCAGTTCGGCGACGACGTGGACCGCCCGCTGCGCAAGTCGGATGGCAGCGGCACCTATTTCGCCAATGACGTGGCGAACCACCTCGCCAAGATCGAGCGCGGCTTCCCGCAGCTTGTGCAGGTCTGGGGCGCCGACCATGGCGGCTATGTCAAGCGCATGCAGGCCGCCGTCGCGGCGCTGTCGGACCGCAAGGTCAGCCTGGACGTGGTGCTGACCCAGATCGTGCATGTGGTGAAGGATGGCGAGCCGGTCCGCATGTCCAAGCGCGCCGGCACCTATGTCACGCTGCGCGACCTGATCGACGAGGTCGGCAAGGACGCCGTCCGCTTCACCATGCTGACGCGCAAGGCGGATGCGCAGATGGAATTCGACCTGAACAAGGTCATCGAGCAGACGCGGGAGAACCCGGTCTTCTACGTGCAGTACGCCCATGCCCGCTGCCGCTCCGTCCTGCGCTCCGCCGGCGACCCTGCCCAGGCTGATCTGGCGCAGGTGAGCCTGGATCAGCTGACGGACCCCTCCGAACTCGCGCTGATCCGCCGCATGGCGGTCTGGCCGCGCACGGTGGAAGCCGCTGCTGCGGCGCGGGAGCCGCACCGAATCGCGTTCTTTCTCCAAGACTTGGCCAGCGACTTTCATGTATTGTGGAACAGGGGGCGTGACGATGCGACGTTGCGCTTCATCCGGGCGGAGGAGCCGGAGGCGACCCAGGCGCGATTGGCGCTGGTGGCCGCGACTTCGGTGGTCCTTCGCTCAGGCCTCGCGGTGATGGGGGTCGAACCCGTCGAGGAGATGCGATGAGCGACATGATGGTGCCATCCTATCGCGTGCAGCGGGACCCTTCGGGCGTCCCGTGGCGCATGCTGGCGGTGGCGGGCGGCATGCTGGCGGTGGTCGCGGTGGGAGCAGGGGGGTACTGGGCCTTCCAGCGCTCCGGTGGCGGCGGGGTGCCGGTGGTGGAAGCCGATCCGCGCCCCTTCAAGGTGCGCCCGGATGATCCGGGCGGGCTGCGCGTGCCAAACCAGAACGCGCTGGTGCTGGAACGCCCGGGCAACCGGCAATCCTCGGCGCAGATCGGCCAGCCGGCAGGGCTGGTGCCGGAGCCCGAGGCCCCGAACCTGGACCTGCTGCGCGCCACCGTGGCGCCACCGCCGGTGGTGGCACCGCGCGCCGTGCCGCGCGCCCCGCAGCAGGCCGCCGAGGCACCTGGGCCCGCGGTGGCAAGCGAGGCCGCGCCCGAGCCGGCCGCCGCACCGGAACCCGCACCCGCCGCACCCGCGCCTGCCGCAACGGCGGTGCCGCGCGCTGTGGCCAATGGGCGGGTCATGGTGCAGCTCGCCGCCGTGACCAGCGAGGAGGGCGCGCGTTCCGAATTCGACCGCATCTCCCGCCGCGCGCCCGAATTGTTCGAGGGCCGCAGCCCGGTGGTGCAGCGGCTGGAGCGTGACGGGCAATCCACGCTGTACCGGCTGCGGACCTCCGGCTTCGCTGACCAGGACAGCGCCCGGCAATTCTGCGAGGCCCTTCGCGCACGCAACTTCGCCTGCATCCCTGTCCGCTGAGCACGCCATGACTCCGAAGGCCGCCATCATCGGCATCGCCGGCACCAGCCTGTCGGCGGAGGAGGTGGCGCTGTTCCGGCAGCACCGCCCGGCCGGCGCGATCCTGTTCCGCCGCAACGTGGAAAGCCCGAACCAGGTGACGGCGCTGACCGCCGCGCTGCGGCAGGAGCTGGGGGAGGCAGCGCCGATCCTGGTGGATCAGGAAGGCGGCCGCGTCGCCCGGCTGCGCCCGCCACACTGGCCGGAATTTCCCGCCGCCGCGCTGTTCGAGGATGCGCCATCCATGGCGGCGGAGGCGAATGCCACGCTGCTCGGCATGGAATGCGCGGCGATCGGGCTGGATGTGGTCTGCGCCCCGGTGCTCGACCTTCGGCTGCCCGGCGCGCATGGCGTGATCGGCGACCGCGCCTTTTCCGCCCGCCCGGCGGAGGTCGCCCGCCTCGGCGCCGCCTGGGTGCGGGGGCTGCAGCAGGCCGGCTGCATCCCGGTGGTCAAGCACATCCCCGGCCATGGGCGGGCGGAGGTGGACAGCCACGAATCACTGCCGCGCGTCACCGCGGACCGCGCCGCGCTGGCGGCGGATCTCGAACCCTTCCGCGCGCTTTCGGCACCGGATGGCGGGGCCAGGCTGTGGGCGATGACGGCGCATATCCTGTACGCCGCGCTGGATGCGGCGCGGCCGGCCACCCTGTCTCCCGACCTGATCCGCGACGTCATCCGCGGCGAGATCGGTTTCGACGGCGTTCTGGTCTCGGATGATCTGGCGATGGGGGCGATGGCGGGACTTTCGAGCGACCTGGCCGGCGCCACCATGGCGGCCGGCTGCGACCTGGCGCTGCACTGCACCGGCGTGCTGGCGGAAACCGCCGCATTGCTCGCCACCTGCCCGACGCTGTCGGACGATGCCGCGCGCCGGATCCAGCGCGCGCGGTCCGAAATGCTGGCGGCGCGAAGGGTGGTGGACCCGGACCTGCTGGCGCTGATCCGGGACCGGCTGCTCGCCACCCGATCCTATCTCACCGGGCCCGCCTTCGCGTGATCGCCGAGATCACGGCGATCGCGCTCGCCGCCATTTTCGCCATCACCCTGCATGAGGCGGCGCATGGCTATGCGGCGCGGGCCCTGGGCGATGACACGGCCTATCTCCTCGGCCGGGTCAGCCTGAACCCACTGCGGCATGTGGACCCGGTCGGCACGCTGCTGCTGCCCGGCATCCTGCTGGTGACGCAGCTGCTGACCATCGGGCGGGTCGAGGCGATGTTCGGCTGGGCCAAGCCGGTGCCGGTGGATTTCTGGCGGCTGCGCAACCCGCGCTGGGGCATGGTGCTGGTGGCCGCCGCCGGGCCGGGCATCAACTTCGCGCTCGCCATCGGCTTCGGCTTCGCGGCCCATCTGGTGACGGCCACGGATGCGATGGTGCCGGATGCGGCGCTGGACTGGGTGCTGCGCTTCTGCGCGCTGTCCATGCTCTACAACGTGATTCTCGCCTGCTTCAACCTGCTGCCGATCCCGCCGCTGGATGGCGGGCGCATCCTGGTCGGCATCCTGCCGGCGCCGCTGGCCCGGATGGTGGCCAGCACGGAGCGTTTCGGGCTTCTCATCGTCATCGGGCTGTTGTTCCTGGTACCCTACCTGGTGCCTGGATTCGACCCGCTGCGGATGCTGCTGCAGGCGGTGGCTTTGCCGGTGCTGGACGCGATCTTCACGCTGACCGGCCATGGAGGGGGGCGATGACCGACCCGGTGCTGCATCTTCGCCTCGATGGCTATGAGGGGCCGCTGGACCTGCTGCTGGACCTGGCGCGGGCGCAGAAGCTGGACCTCGCGGGCATCTCCATCGTGGCCTTGGTCGACCAGTACCTGGCGGTGATCGACAAGGCCCGCGGCATGCGGCTGGAATTGCAGGCCGAATGGCTGGTGATGGCCGCCTGGCTCGCCTGGCTGAAATCCCGCCTGCTGCTGCCGAAGGAGGAAGCCGGGCCGGAGGAAGACCCAGAAGCCCTGGCCAGCCGCCTGACCGACCGGCTGGCGGAGCTGGAGGCGATGCGCGCCGGCGCCGCCTGGCTCGGCCAGCGGCCGCAGCTGGGCCGCGACGTGTTCGGCCGCGGTGCGCCGGAGAACCTGACGGTGGAGGACCGCTCCGGCCTGCGCGCCGACCTCGCCGCGCTTTGCCAGGCCTATGTCGCCGGCCGTCGACGCGCGCTGGCGCTGCGCCCCTACCGCCCCAAGCCGCGCCGGCTGTGGAGCGTGCAGGACGCGCTGGCCCGGCTGAGCCAGGTGCTGGGCGACCTGCCGAGCTGGGCGGTGCTGCAACGCTTCCTGCCGGACGCCGGCGACCTGGATACGGTGGAGCGCCGCGCCGCGCTGGCCAGCACGCTGATCGCCAGCCTGGAGATGGCGCGCGGCGGCAATCTCGACCTGCGCCAGGACCGCGCCTTCGGGCCGATCCTGCTGCGCAAGGCCGAACGCGTGGAGAAGGCGGATGATGTCCGCGCTGCCTGAGGACGACCGGCCCGAGGACGACCGGCCCGAGGAGGTAAGGCCCCAGGAGGTGCTGCCCGAGGCCGACTCGCCCGGGGACGACCGGGCCGGGGACGAGCTGCCGCGGGCCAGCCCGGAGCCGGCGGTCAGCACCGCTGCCCTGCGCCTGGCGGAGGCGCTGCTGTTCGCCTCCGACCGCCCGGTCGCCCCCGCCCGGCTGCAGCCGCTGCTGGCGGAAGGGGAGGATGCGGCCGCCGTGCTGCGCGAGCTGGGCCATGCGCTCGAGGGCCGCGGCGTGGTGCTGGTGGAGACCGGTGGCGGCTACGTGCTGCGGACCGCGCCCGACCTCGCCGCCGCGCTGACCCGGGTGGTGGAGGTGCCGCGCCGGCTGCCGCGCGCGGCAATGGAGGCGCTGGCGGTGATCGCCTGGCACCAGCCCTGTACCCGCGCCGAGATCGAGGAAATCCGCGGCGCCAGCCTGGCCCAGGCGACGCTGGAGGCATTGCTGGACCACGGGCTGGTGGCACCGCGCGGCCACAAGGAAGTGCCGGGCCGGCCCACCCTGTGGGGCACCACGGCGCGCTTCCTGGAGCAGTTCGGCCTGAAGTCCCTGCGCGACCTGCCGCGGCGGGAGGAACTGGTCAGCGCCGAGGCCGCCGCCCCGGTAATGTCTGGCCCGGTGATGTCTGGCCCGGTGATGTCCGCCCCGCCGATCTCCGCCCCGCCGATCTCCGCCATGCCACCGCCAGGCGATGGACAACCCGGGTGAGCATCCGCTTCGAAGGCGTGTCCCACCACTACCCGGAACGCGGGATGGTGCTGCGGGAGCTGGACCTGGAGGTCGGGCCGGGTGAAATCCTGTGCCTTCTCGGGCCCTCCGGCTGCGGCAAGACCACGCTGCTGCGCCTGGCCTCGGGGCTGGAGCCCTTGCAGCAGGGGCGCATCACGCTGGACGGGCAGCTTATCGCGGAGCCGGGGCGGGAGACGCCGCCGGAGGCCCGCGGCGTCGGCTTCGTGTTCCAAGACTACGCGCTGTTCCCGCATCTGACGGTGGAGGAGAACGTCGCCTTCGGCCTGCGCCGCATTCCGCGCGGCCAGCGCAAATGGCGCATCATGGATGCGCTGGCGCGGGTCGGGCTGGAGGCCTTCGCCAGTTCCTGGCCGCACATGCTCTCCGGCGGGCAGCAGCAGCGCGTGGCGCTGGCCCGGGCGCTCGCGCCACGTCCGGCCGTGTTGCTGCTGGATGAAGCTTTCGCCAGCCTGGATGCCAGGCTGCGCGAACAGGTGCGCGACGACACGCTGCATGTGCTGCAGGAAGCCGGCATCGCCACGCTGATCGTGACCCATGATGCGGAGGAGGCGATGTTCATGGCCGACCGCATCGCGCTGATGAATGCCGGCCGCATCGAGCAGCTCGGCCCGCCCTCCGCCCTGTACCTGGCGCCGATGTCACGTTTCGTCGCCACCTTCCTGGGCGAGGTGAACCGGCTGCCCGGCATCATCCGGGACGGGCTGGCGGAAACGCCGATCGGCCCGGTGCGACCGCGCGAACCGGCGCCGGCGGGCGAGGGCGGGGCGGTCGAGGTGCTGCTGCGGCCGGAAGGGCTGCGCCTGCTGGCGCCCGACTCGAACGAGGGGACGCAGGCGGAGGTCGAGGCCTGCCGCCTGCTCGGCGCCACCACCCTGGTGCATCTGGCGGTGGCGGACGGGCAGGGCGGTCTGCTGCACCTGCACGCCCGGTTGCCACCGGGGGCATGGCTAAGTCGTGGAGACCGCGTGACGGTTGCGATGGACCCGCAACGGGCCTTCGTATTCCCGCCCGAGGCTCCCTAGATAAGCTCGGTGGAGGCTGCCGCCGGATTGGCGCGGCGCGGCGATCCTGCTAACGGGTCTGGCCCGCAGGCCGGCATGCCGCATGGCGTCGGGGATGAGGATTCATGCTGGGTCTCGATTGGACCGAACTCGCGCTGATTGCCGTGGTCGCTGTGGTCGTCATTGGCCCCAAGGACCTGCCCGATGCCGTGCGCGGCATCGCCAAGGGCATCCAGAAGCTGCGTCGCATGGCCGGGGAATTCCAGGGCCAGGTGGATGAGGTGGTGCGCGAGGCGAAGCTGGAGGACGTGCGCAACCAGATCAACGAAATCCGCAGCTTCAACGTGCGCGATATCGTGGAGAAGGAAATCGACAAGGACGGGTCCATCCGCAAGACCTTCACCGAGGACCCGATCGGCAACCCGCTGCGCGATGCCTTCTCGCCCGCTTCCGACATGCCGCCGCCGGTGCATGGCGCCGAGGTGACGCCACCGCCGCCTGCCGGCGAAGCGCCCACCTTCGGCCCGCCGGCCCCAGCCTCCGGCGAGGCGGCCCCAGCCTCCGGCGAGGCGACGCCGGCCTCCGGCGCGGCGGCCAGCCCGCCGGTGCCCGCCTTCGTGCCGCCCGCCTTCATCCCGCCCGGCGCCACCCCGCCGCCCGCGTCCGTGCCGGCCAGCCAGCCCGCCCCGCCGCCGGCCCCGACCTCGGCGCCCGCATTCGTGCCGCCTTCCGGCACCTCCGCCTCCTGACATACGGATCCCCCCACCGTGCCGCGTGATCCGACTGACGAAATCAACGACAAGCCGATGCCCCTGGTCGAGCACCTCATGGAGCTGCGCACGCGGCTCATGTGGTCGGTCGGCGCCTTCATCATCGCCTTCGCCGTCTGCTATTATTTCTCCCGCCAGATCTACGGCTTCCTGGCCGCCCCGCTGGCGGACATCCTGCAGGCGCAGGGCATGGGCGAGCGCCGGATGATCTTCACGGCGCTGTACGAGGCGTTCTTCACCTACCTGAAGGTCGCCTTTTTCGGCGCCACCTTCTTCAGCTTCCCGATGTGGGCGACGCAGCTGTGGCTGTTCATCGCGCCCGGCCTCTACAAAAGCGAGAAGAACGCCGTCACCCCCTTCCTGGTGGTGTCACCGTTCCTGTTCGTGCTGGGTGCGGCGCTGGCCTACTACTTCATCTTCCCGATGGCCTGGAGCTTCTTCATCAGCTTCGAGACGCCGGGCGATGCCAGCACGGTCCCGATCCAGCTGGAGGCGAAGGTCAGCGAGTATCTCTCGCTGGTCATGCACATGATCCTGGCCTTCGGCATCGCCTTCCAGCTGCCGGTGCTGCTGACGTTGCTGGCCCGCGTCGGCATCGTCTCGGTCGAGGGTCTGCGGAAGGGGCGGCGCTATGCCATCGTCGGCATTTTCGTGGTCGCCGCCATCATCACGCCGCCGGACATCATCAGCCAGATCGGCCTCGCGGTGCCGATGATCCTGCTCTACGAGATCTCGATCCTCGCCGCCGTCTGGATGGGGCGGAAGAAGAAGAACGCGGCCGAGACCTGAAGCGCCAGGCCTGAGTTCGGCCGGCTCGATTGACGGGCCAGCCACTCTGCCTTAGCCGCTGAGCGCCACACCACGCGCTCAGGTCCCCCTGCCATGCACGACATCAGATTGGTTCGCGCCGACGCCCCGGCCTTCGATGCGGCGCTGGCCCGGCGATCCCTGCCGCCGATGGCGGCGGAGGCGCTGCGCCTGGATGATCTGCGGATCGAGGCGGTGCGCCTGGTGCAGGCGGCGCAGACCACCCGCAACGAGCTGTCCCGCCAGATCGGCGCCGCCATGAAGGCCGGCGACACGGCGCTGGCGGAGCGGCTGAAGGCCGAGGTGAAGGCCGCCATGGACGCCGCCGCTGCGGCGACGCCGGAGGTGCATGAGGCGGCGCGGGACGAGCTGCTGGCCGCCCTGCCCAACCTGCTGGCGCCGGATGTGCCGGAGGGCGCCGACGAATCCGCCAACGTCGTGCTGCACACTCATGGCAGCCCGCGGAACTACCCCTTCACGCCGCGCCAGCATTTCGAGCTGGGCGAGGCCTTCGGCATGGATTTCGCCACCGCCGCCAAGCTGGCCGGTGCGCGCTTCACGGTGCTGCGCGGGCCGCTCGCCCGGCTGGAGCGGGCGCTGGGCCAGTGGATGCTGAACCTCCATGTGGATGAGCATGGCTACACCGAGGCCAGCGTGCCGCTGCTGGTCAACGACGCCACCATGTACGGCACCGGGCAGTTGCCGAAGTTCAAGGAGGACCTGTTCGCCACCACGGATGGCCGCTGGCTGATCCCGACGGCGGAGGTGCCGCTGACCAATTTCGTGCGCGGCGATATCCTGGCGGAAGCTGCGCTGCCCATGCGGCTGGCCGCCCTGTCGCCCTGCTTCAGGTCGGAGGCGGGCTCGGCTGGCCGCGACACGCGCGGCATGCTGCGCCAGCACCAGTTCCCGAAGGTGGAGCTGGTCTCGATCACGCATCCCGCCGAGTCGGAGGCCGAGCATGAGCGGATGACGGCCTGCGCGGAACGCGTGCTGACCGCGCTCGGCCTGGTCTGGCGGCGGATCGTGCTGGCCGCGGGCGATACCGGCTTCGGCGCCGCCAAGACCTACGATCTGGAGGTCTGGCTACCCGGCCAGCAGGCCTGGCGGGAGATTTCCTCCTGCTCCAACTGCCGGGACTTCCAGGCGCGGCGGATGGAGGCGCGGTTCCGCCCGGCGGGTGGCAAGGGTACAGAATTCCTGCACACGCTGAACGGCAGCGGCGTGGCGGTGGGCCGTGCGCTGATCGCGGTGCTGGAGACGCACCAGAACGAGGATGGCAGCATCGCCATCCCCGAGGTGCTGCGCCCCTTCATGGGCGGGGCGGAGATCCTCCGCCCCAACTGAGGCGGGTAGGCCGGCTCAGTCGCCCGCGGCGATGCCCTGCTCGGCATGCTGCGGGTGGGTGGATTCGCTGAGCCAGATCAGCACGAAGCCGACGAACATCGCCGCCACGGAACCCCAGGCGCCGTGATGCGTCGCGAAGGCGAGCACGGTGACCGCGATGCCGATGGCGACCGACACCATCGGGCCGCGGCGGACCAGGTCGCAGAAGGCGGTCAGCGGCCAGAGCAGGATGCCGAACATGGGGCTGGTTCCTCGGAGAAAAGCCGCATGCAGCTTTCCGCCGGGATGGCGGCCTCGCAGGTGGCGCGCGCAGGCTCCGCCCCGGCTGCGCGCTTCGCAAGGCGCGCATGCCATTGCGTCCGCGAATTCACCCGCGAGTCACCTGGGCGCGGCTTTATGCAATCCTGGCCGCGAAGCCCTGTCTCAGACCCCGATCTTCACGCCCAGCCGGCCGGCCATGTCCTGCACGAACTGCCAGGCGACGCGGCCGGACCGGGCGCCGCGAGTCACGCTCCATTCCACCGCCGCCTTGCGCAGATCCTCGGGCCCGACCGGAAGGCCGAAGCTGCCGGCATAGCCCTCGACCATCGCGAAGAAGGTGTCCTGGTCGCAATTGTGGAAGCCGATCCACAGGCCGAAGCGGTCGGACAGGGAGACCTTCTCCTCCGTCGCCTCGGAGGGGTTGATGGCGGTGCTGCGCTCATTCTCGATCATGTCGCGCGGCATCAGGTGGCGGCGGTTGGAGGTGGCGTAGAACAGCACATTCGCCGGGCGCCCCTCGATGCCGCCATCGAGCACGGATTTCAGCGCCTTGTAGTCGGCATCCTCCCGCTCGAAGGACAGATCGTCGCAGAACACCAGGCAGCGGCGGTCGCCGGCGCGCAGCACATTCAGCAGGTCCGGCAGGGTGCGGACATCCTCGCGCTGGATCTCCACCAGAGCGAGGGAGCCGGGCAGTTCCGCATTGGCCGCGGCGTGGGCGGCCTTCACCAGGCTGGACTTGCCCATGCCGCGGGCGCCCCAGAGCATGGCGTTGTTGGCCGGCAGGCCGCGGGCGAAGCGCAGCGTATTCTCCAGGATCAGCGCCTTCTGCCGCTCCACCCCCTGCAGCAGCGTGATGCCCACGGCCGCCACCCTCGGCACCGGGTCGAGGCGGGAGGGCGGGCCCGGGTGCCAGACGAAAGCATCGGCCGCGCCGAAATCCGGCGGGGTGGCGGCCGGTGGGGCCAGGCGCTCCAGCGCCTCGGCGATCCGGGTCAGGACCGGTTGCAGGGATGTGGGCAGCAGGGCGTGAGGCTCGGACAAGGTAGGGGCACCCGCATCATGTATTGACGGAAAGGTCGCGGAAGCTAGGTTGCGGGCCGATGCCCCGCAAGCCCGGGGCCGATCCCACCAGGAAAGCCGGACCCCCACCCATGTTCATCTCGCCCGCCTATGCCCAGGATGCCGCCGGTGGCACCGGTGCCGTCGTCATGCAGCTTCTGCCGCTGATCCTGATCTTCGCCGTCTTCTACTTCCTGCTGATCCGCCCGCAGCAGAAGAAGATGAAGGAACACCGCAGCATGCTCAGCGGGCTGAAGCGCAACGACAAGGTCATCACCGGCGGCGGGCTGCTCGCCACCGTCACCAAGGTGCGCGACGATAGCGACGAGGTGGAGGTGGAGCTTTCGCCGAATGTCCGCGTCACCGTGGTGCGCGGCACGATCGCCAGCGTGGTGAAGCCGCCGGCGCCGGCGAACGACACCAAGAGCTGACCGGCCCGCAACCGCGACGGTCATGAAAAAGGCGCCGGGGTTTCCCCTCGGCGCCTTCGTCATGTCCGGAGGCCTGAAGATCAGGCGGTCTGGCCGGTGGTCAGGCCACCCTTGTCGAGCAGGCCGCCGACAACCTCCCAATCCACCAGCTTGTTCAGGAAGTTCTCCAGGTAGTTCGGGCGGACGTTGCGGAAATCCAGGTAGTAGGCGTGTTCCCACACGTCGCAGCCGAGAATCGGCGTGCCTTCGCCGGTCGAGATCGGGTTGGCACCGTTCGGGGTCTTGGTGACCTTCAGCTTGCCGTCGCTGCCGATGATCAGCCAGGCCCAACCGCTGCCGAACTGGGAAACGCCGGCCTGCTTGAAGGCGTCCTTGAAGGCCTGCAGGCCGCCGAGGTCGCTGTCGATCTTGGAGGCCAGGTTGCCCGGCAGCTTGTCGCCGCCGCCCTTGGGCGACATCACCTGCCAGAACAGCGCGTGGTTCCAATGCTGGCCGGCCTGGTTCAGCACCGGCAGGCCATCGGCGCCGGCCTTGCCGGCCTCGGCCACGATCGTCTCCAGCGACTTGCCGGCGAGACCCTTGGACTCGACCAGGCCATTCAGCGCGGTGACGTAGGCGTTGTGGTGCTTGCCGTGGTGGAGTTCCAGCGTCTCCTGGCACATGCCCTGGGCGGCGAGCGCGGAGGTGGAATAGGGCAGTGGCGGCAGGGTGAAGGGCATGGGGTCTCTCCCGTTGGGGGCTTCGGCCAACTTGCGGGGGTGGTCCCCGCGACCGCCGAATGACCTAGGCGTGGCCTCCGGAAGCGTCAACCGCACTTGCGGGCCGCGCCGCGGACCGTCATCTGGCGGCATGGCCGAACCCCCGCTTTCGCCGCTCGGCGCCTTCGCGCGCCAGCATGACCCGGACCGCTACCTGGCGGCGATCTTCGCGCCCCCGGCGAAGCGGGAGGCGTTCTTCGCGCTGATCGCCTTCAACCACGAACTCGCCCGGGCGCGGGAAGCGGCGAGCACGCAGATCGCCACCCTGATCCGCCTCCAATGGTGGCGCGACGCGGTGGCGGAGGCGGCGGAGGGCCGGCCGGCGCGGCGGCATGAGGTGGCCGGCCCGCTGCATGCCGCCATCACCAGTGGCGCGCTGGAGGCCGCCGCGCTGGCGGCGCTGGTCGATGCGCGGGAGGTGGAGGCGGAGCCGGAGGGCATCCCGACGCGGGAGGCCTTCGGAGCCTTCCTGCGTGCCGGGGCAGGGGGGATGGCGCTGGCCGCGGCGCGGCTGCTGGAGGCGCCGGATGCCGCGCTGCCCCTGGTGCAGCGCCTGGGCGCGCTGCAGGGCCTGGCCGGCGTGCTGCGCAGCGTGCCCGCCCATGCCGCCCAGGGCCGCTGCCTGCTGCCGCATGACGCGCTGGCCGAGGCCGGGCTGACGGCGGAGGCGGTGATCGCGGAACCGGCGCGGGCCGAGCCGCTGCGCCGGGCGCTGGCGGAGGAGGGGGCGGCGACGCTGGCCAAGGCGCGGGCGGAGGCGCTGCCACGCGCCGCGCTCCCCGCCGTGCTGCCCGTGGTGCTGGCATCCCGCGACCTGGCGCGGATTGCCGCCGGCCGCCCCGTGCCGCATCCGCGCGGCCTCGGCGACAGGCTGGCCCTGATGCTGCGGGGCCTGCGCGGCCGGGCCTGATGCCTCCCGGTCCTGGCGCTGGCCGGGCGACGTGGCGGATGGCAGGGTGCGGTGCCCTGCAGGACCACGCCATGCCCGAGATCATCCTGTTCCAGACCGCGGACCAGGACCGCTACTTCCCGATGCTGATGGCCACGCTGCCGGCCAACCGCGCCTTCTGCCTGCGGCGCGGCATCCGCATGGAGGTGTTCATCGGCGTCCGCCGCGGCTTCCACCCCTGGCAGGCCGCCTATAACCGGCTCGGCTTCCTCGCGGACCGGCTGGCGGAGGATTACCGCGGCTGGGTGGTGCATCTGGATGCCGATGCCTTCATCGCCGACCAGCGCTTCGATCTGGCGGGCTACCTGGCCGGCCACCAGGACGCCGGCCATGCGCTGATCCACCCGCCCGGCTCGCGGCAGGCGGCGTGGGACGTCAATTCAGGCGTATTCCTCTGGGATCTGGGGCAGGAGGCGGCGCGGGAGGCGGCGCGGCGATGGATCGCCGCCTTCGCCGCCATTCCGGATGCCGCGCTGCGGCAGGCGGGGGAGTGGAACGAGGTGGAGAACGACCAGCGCATGCTGCAGCGGCACCTGCGGGACGACCCGGCGCTGCTGGCCGCGCTGCACATCGAAGCCGATGCGTTGATCGGCTACCAGCACTCGCGCTTCATCAAGCAGTTCGTCACCAATGACCAGCACAGCCTGGAGCAGCGGACGGATCGCATCGCCCAGGCGGTGGCGCGGGTGATGCCCCCAGCCTGGGCATCGGCCCCCGCCCAGGCGGGAGGGGATCTGCGCCAGGCCGCGGCGCTGCTGCGCAATGCCGAGCCGGAGGCGCTGCAACAGGCCCTGCCGAAGCCGGAGGCCGCGCAACTCGCCGTGGCCATGGCGGAGCTGCTGCGCGGCTGAGCGGCCCGGCTCAGGCCCGCTTGCGCTTCCTGGCCACGATCGGTGCCGCGACCTCACCTTCCCGCGCCAGGATCGGGCCGAGGAAGCGGCCGGTATGGCTCTCCGGCTCGGCCGCCACCTGTTCCGGCGTGCCCTTGGCGACGATCCGCCCGCCGCCCTCGCCGCCTTCGGGGCCGAGGTCCAGCACCCAGTCGGCGGTCTTGATGACTTCCAGGTTGTGCTCGATCACCACCACGGTGTTGCCCTGGGCGACCAGCGTGTGCAGCACCTCCAGCAGCTTTCGGACGTCCTCGAAATGCAGGCCCGTCGTGGGCTCGTCGAGGATGTAGAGCGTGCGCCCCGTGGCACGGCGGGACAGTTCCTTGGATAGCTTGATGCGCTGCGCCTCGCCACCCGACAGCGTCGTCGCCTGCTGGCCGAGATGGATGTAGCCAAGGCCGACATCGCGCAAAACCACCAGCTTGTCGCGAATGGCGGGAACGGCGGAGAAGAACTCCGCGCCCTCATCCACAGTCATGTCCAGCACATCGGCGATGGACTTGCCGCGGAATTTTACCTCGAGTGTCTCGCGATTATAGCGCTTCCCTTTGCAGGTGTCGCAGGTGACGTAGACGTCGGGGAGAAAATGCATCTCGATCTTCAGCACGCCATCGCCCTGGCAGGCCTCGCAGCGGCCACCCTTGACGTTGAAGCTGAAGCGGCCGGGCGCGTAGCCGCGGGCGCGTGAGTCTGGCAGTTCCGAGAACCAGTCGCGGATCGGGGCGAAGAGGCCGGTATAGGTGGCCGGGTTGGATCGCGGGGTGCGGCCGATCGGCGACTGGTCGATGTCGATGATCTTGTCGAGATGCTCCAGCCCCTCGATGCGTTCATGCGGGGCAGGGACCTCGCCGCTGCCCATCAGGCGGCGGGAGGCGGCCTTGAACAGCGTCTCGATGATCAGCGTGGATTTGCCGCCGCCGGAGACGCCGGCGATGCAGCAGAAGGTGCCGAGCGGAATCTCCGCCGTGACGTCCTTCAGGTTGTTGCCGCGCGCGCCCACCAGCCGGACCACGCGCTTCGGGTCCATCGGGCGGCGTGATGCCGGCATCGGGATGCGGCGCGCGCCGGACAGGTATTGGCCGGTGATGCTATTGGGATTCGCCTCCACCTCCGCCGGCGTGCCCTGGGCGATGATGCGGCCACCGCCCTTGCCGGCGGCGGGGCCGATATCGATCAGGTGGTCGGCGCTGCGGATCGCGTCCTCGTCGTGTTCCACCACCAGCACGGTGTTGCCGATGTCGCGCAGGCGGCGCAGCGTCTTCAGCAGGCGTTCGTTGTCCCGCTGGTGCAGGCCGATGCTGGGCTCGTCCAGCACATACAGCACGCCGGTCAGCCCGCTGCCGATCTGGGACGCCAGGCGGATGCGCTGCGATTCGCCACCCGAGAGCGTGGCGGAGGACCGGCCGAGGCTGAGATAGTCCAGCCCCACATCGACCAGGAACTGCAGCCGCTCCTCGATCTCGCGCAGGATGCGGCGGGCGATTTCCTGGCGCTGCGGCGTCAGCGTCGGCATCACCCCCGCGAACCACTTTCGCGATTTGATGATCGAGAGGTCGTTGACCATGCCGATGTGTTCGCCGGCGATCTTCACGGACAGCGATTCCGGCTTCAGGCGGTGGCCGTTGCAGGTGGGGCAGGCGCGGGATGCCTGGTAGCGGGACAGATCCTCCCGCACCCAGGGGTTGTCCGTCTCCCGGTAGCGGCGTTCGAGGTTGGGGATGACGCCCTCGAAGGCCTTCTTCACGTCATAGGCGCGCAGGCCGTCCTTGTATTTCAGGGTGATAACCTCGGACCCCGTGCCGTGCATCACCGCCTGGCGGAACACCTTGGTCAGGTCGCCCCATTGCGTGGTCATGGAAACCTTGAAGTGCCGCGCCAGGCTTTCCAGCGTCTGGTCGTAATAGGGTGACTGCGCCCCGGCCCAGGGCTGCACCGCGCCATCCTTCAGCGACTTGGTGTCATCCGGCACCACAAGCTGCGGGTCGAAGAAGCTCTGCGTGCCCAGGCCATCGCAGGCCGGGCAGGCGCCCTGGGGGGAGTTGAAGGAGAAGAGCCGGGGCTCGATCTCCTCGATGGTGAAGCCGGAGACGGGGCAGGCGAATTTCTGGCTGAACACGGTGCGCTCGCCGCCATCGGCGGGCTCGGCATAGGCCACGCCATCGGCCAGGCCGAGCGCGGTTTCCAGGCTGTCGGCCAGGCGCGCCTCGATGCCCTCCCGGACCACGATGCGGTCCACCACCACCTCGATGTCGTATTTCAGCTTCTTGTTCAGCGGCGGCACCTCACCGACCTGGTGCAGCACGCCATTGACCTTCACGCGTTCGAAGCCGCGGCGCTGGAACTCAAGGAAATCCTTCTTGAACTCGCCCTTCTTGCCCTTCGCCACCGGGGCCAGCAGCAGCAGGCGCGTGCCCTCCGGCATCGCCATGATGCGATCGACCATCTGGCTGACCGTCTGCGCCTCGATCGGCAGGCCGGTGGCGGGCGAATAGGGCACGCCGACGCGCGCCCAGAGCAGGCGCATGTAGTCGTGGATTTCCGTCACCGTGCCGACGGTGGAGCGCGGGTTGTGGCTGGTGGTCTTCTGCTCGATGGAGATCGCCGGGGACAGCCCCTCGATGCTGTCCACATCCGGCTTCTGCATCAGCTGCAGGAACTGCCGCGCATAGGCCGAGAGCGATTCGACATAACGCCGCTGGCCCTCGGCATAGATCGTGTCGAAGGCCAGCGACGACTTGCCGGACCCGGACAGGCCGGTGACCACCGTCAGCGTATCCCGCGGAATATCGATGTCGATGTTCTTGAGGTTGTGCTCCCGCGCGCCGCGGACGCGGATCTGGCCGCTCATGGATGGTCCACCGATTTCGAGGGGACGCCACGCCCGTGGAGGCGGGGCGGCGTTCACATTGTGTTCTAGGGGTTTTGCCACCATATAGGTGGGGCGGGAAGGGGTTTTGCGAGGTGCCGCTGGCGCAGTGCTGCTGCGACTGGCCTGCGCGGCACGGTCGGGCTAACTTCCGCGGTCGAGATTGAGGGATGCGGCCATGGCCGGGGTGAACAAGGTTATTCTCGTGGGCCGTCTGGGCAAGGATCCGGAAGTCCGCAACTTCCAGAATGGCGGCCGGGTGGTGAATCTGCGCCTCGCCACCTCGGAACGCTTCAAGGACCGGGAAGGCAACCAGCAGGAGCGGACCGAGTGGCACTCGGTGGCGATCTTCAACGAAAAGCTGGGCGAGATTGCCGAGAAGTACCTGAAGAAGGGCTCCGAGGTGTATGTCGAGGGCCAGCTCGAGACCCGCAAGTGGCAGGACCAGGCGGGCGCGGATCGCTACTCGACCGAAATCGTACTGCGCCAGTTCCGCGGTGAGATCGCGCTGCTCGGCGGCCGCGCCGGCGGCGGCGCCGATCCGGGCGAGGGCGAGTCGGCCGGCGGCTATGGCGGCGGCGGCGGTGGCGGTGGCAGCAGCTATGGCGGCGGTGGTGGTCGGTCCCCGGCTCCGGCGCGATCCGGTGGAGGCGGCTGGGACAATAGCGGCGGCGGCGGCCGTTCCGGCGGCGGTGGCGGGCGTAGTGCTCCGCCGAAGGGCGGTAGCGACCTGGACGACGACATCCCGTTCTGAGGGCCGCCGAGGGACCCTCCACCACGTCAATGCGAGAAAATCGAAGGGCCCGCCTGCGCGGGCCCTTTCCGCTTCACAGGTCCGCGGAAGGCGCTTGAAGCGTCCGATTTTCGATCCAATTGTTAACCATCGCGACGCGTCATATCGTTTTTTGGTACAATTTACCTTGATGCAATAGACACTCACGCCTAGATCACCTGGTGTGAGCGAATCCGGAACGAACCCCCGCGCGACCCCGATCGAGATCATCCGTCGCCGGGTGCGCCTTGCCTATGACGCAGCGGCCGCACGGGCCTGGACCCGCCTGCCGCGGGTTTCGGAGGATGGGCTGAACGCCATCTCCTTCCTGTTCCCCCTGGGCGAAGCCTTCTTCTGCCGTTCCGTCGCCCATTACCGCGACCGGATCACCGACCCCGAGTTGCGTGACGCGGCGGATCGCTTCATCCACCAGGAGGCCAACCACTCCCGCGAACATGCCCGTTCCAACGCGGCGCTGCGGCAGGCCAATGTGCTGGGTGCGGAGCTGGAGACGGTGGCCCGAATCATGCTGGGCATCGCCAAGGCGATCTGGCCGCGCGCGACCCAGCTTTCCATCACCTGCGCGCTGGAGCATTTCACCGCCATCCTGGCCTCGCGCCTGTTGAGCAAGCGGCTGCTGTACAAGGACGGCACGGACCCCGCCTTCGCCCATCTCTGGCTCTGGCACGCGGCGGAGGAGATCGAGCACAAGGCTGTCTGCTTCGACGTGTATGAACACCTCTTCGGCCGCGGCTTCTGGGCCTGGATGCATCGGGTGCTCGGCATGGTCATCGTCACCGTCACCGGCGGCATCGGACTGATGCTGGCCTTCGCAGTGGTTCGGGTGAAGCTGTTCCTTCGCCCGCGACGCGCGGCCCCGGCTGCGGCGGCGGCCGGCCCTCCCTCTGGTCCCAGCCTCCGCAATCTGTTCGGCAGCCTGCCGATCACCGCCTACACCGCCTATTATCGCCGCGACTTCCATCCCTGGGACGAGGATGACCGGGACCTGCTGGAAGCCTGGAAGCGGGAACATCCGGGCTTCGGATTGCCGGAGCCGGCTCACCGGGCGGCGGCGTAGTTTCGCCGCCGGCCATTCAGGCCCCTCGGAAGCTCAAGCCGGATCGAAGCGCAGCAGGCTGTAGCGGAGCAGCCCCGTGCGGCCCACCAGGTCCAGCAGGCGAAGCCCACCCTGCGCCATGCGCTGCCCGGCGCCGCGCCGGGTGCCGCGCGCCAGCATCCGGCCGAGAAAGGCGTAGGTCGGCAGTGTGTGGCGGGTGATGTCACGCAGCGTCGTCACGTTCAGCCCGGCTTCCGCGGCCAGGTTGCGATAGCCGGCGGCAGAGCAGGTGACGTCGCAGGCGCCGAACAGGTTCAGCCGCTCCAGCGACGGCCAGCGCGCCATACGCGTCATCGGCACCCAGCTGCGGGCGGGGACGAAGTCCGAGATCACCAGCGCGCCACCCGGCCGCAGCACCCGCCGCGCCTCCGCCAGGAATGCGGCGCGGGAGGGAAAGTGGAAGATGCACTCCACCGCCAGCACGCGGTCGAAGCTGGCATCGGCGAAGGGCAGGGTGCAGGCATCGCCGGCGACGAAGCGCGGCAGGCGGCCGTCGCGCGGCCGCGCCAGATGGGCGGCGCGCTGCAACTGCCGCGGGTCGATGTTCAGGCCGGTCAGGTCCAGCCGCTCAACCCTTTCCTGCAGGCAGGCCAGGGTGCCGCCGAAGCCGCAGCCGGCATCGAGCACCCGCATGCCGGGGGCAATATCGGCCAGGTCGAGGAGTTCCAGGCTCAGCCGCTCGGCCGCCCTGGCGTAATCCTCGGACCGTTCGGGCTGGGCGGCAGCCGGTTCGGGCCAGTAGCCCCAGTGGATGTGCCGGCCAAAGCTCTGTTCCAAAGCGGTGTTGCCGCGGGCGAGCTGGCTGAGGAGATGGTCGATATAGGGCAGGGTCACCGGTGACCTGGCCCGGTCTTGCCGCCTTGGCGCATGCGAATCCTGCCTCTGACTCCGGCTGTTGGTCAGCCGCAGGCTTTATTCTAGGTCAAAACGGGCTGGAGGCGAAACGCAGTGCTGCTTGCCGGCCATTGAATCGGCCTTCCGGGCCGCGGCACCCTTCCGCCGAGGCCCGGAATTGCCTAATCCACAACCCGCAGGGCCCTGCTACGCCCGGCCCTGGATGAGGATTCCGCGTTGAGCGACACGTCACCCCCGCCCGGCGACCCGAACGGGACGCAGGGCCCCCCCGGCGGTCCGCCCACAGGACCAACCGGGCCGCAGGGCGCCGCAGGCGGCCCCAGCGAGATCGCGCCGATCGGGCTCGAGGAGGAGATGCGCCGCTCCTACCTCGACTATGCCATGTCCGTCATCGTCTCCCGCGCCTTGCCGGATGCGCGGGACGGGTTGAAGCCCGTGCATCGCCGCATCCTGTTCAGCATGAACGAGAACGGCTTCGCGCCGGACAAGCCGCACCGGAAATCGGCCCGCGTGGTCGGCGACGTGATGGGTAAGTACCACCCGCATGGCGACAGCAGCATCTACGACGCGTTGGTGCGGATGGCGCAGCCCTTCGCCATGCGGGTGCCGCTGATCGACGGCCAGGGCAATTTCGGGTCCATGGACGGCGATCCGGCCGCGGCGATGCGCTACACGGAAGCCCGCCTGGCCCGCGCCGCGACGGCGCTGCTGGAGGGGATCGACGAGGACACGGTCGATTTCCAGTCGAACTACGACGAATCGGCCAGCGAGCCGAAGGTGCTGCCTGCCGCCTTCCCGAACCTGCTGGTGAACGGCGCCGGCGGCATCGCGGTCGGCATGGCCACCAACATCCCGCCGCACAATCCGGGGGAGGTGATCGACGCCACCCTGGCGATGATCGCGGACCCGGCGATCAGCCTGGAAGCGCTGATGAAGATCATGCCCGGGCCGGATTTCCCGACCGGCGGCTTGATCCTCGGCCGCTCCGGCATCCGCAGCGCCTTTGAGACGGGGCGGGGTTCGATCCCGCTGCGCGCGCGCGCGACGATCGAGGAGATGCGTGGCGGGCGGTCGATGATCGTGGTCACGGAGATCCCGTACCAGGTCAACAAATCGACGCTGATCGAGAAGATCGCGGAGCTGGTGCGCGCCAAGGCGATCGAGGGCATCTCGGACCTGCGGGATGAATCGGACCGCGACGGGCTGCGGATCGTCGTCGAGCTGAAGAAGGATGCGACGCCGGAGGTGGTGCTGAACCACCTGTACCGCTTCACCCAGCTGCAGACCTCCTTCCCCGTCAACTTCGTGGCGCTGGACGAAGGGCGGCCGCGGCAGATGGCGCTGCGCGACGCGCTGACGGCCTTCATCAAGTTCCGCGAGGAGGTGATCCTCCGCCGGTCGCGCTTCCGCCTGGCCAAGGCGCGCGAACGCGGCCACCAGTTGATCGGCCTGGCCATCGCGGTGGCCAATATCGACGCGGTCATCGCGCTGATCCGTGCCGCGCCGGATGCGGCGACGGCCCGCGCGCAGCTGATGGCGCGGGACTGGCCGGCGGCCGATGTGGCGCCGCTGCTGGCGCTGGTCGATGACGAGCGCAACACGCTGACGCCCGACGGCACGGTGCGGCTGACCGAGGACCAGGCCCGCGGCATCCTGGAGCTGCGCCTGCAGCGCCTGACCGGGCTGGAGCGGGAGAAGATCAACGCCGAGCTGAACGACGTGGCCGGCACGATCAGCAACCTGCTCGACATCCTGTCCTCCCGCCCCCGGCGGCTGGAACTGATGGGGCAGGAACTGGTGGCGGTGCGCGCGCAGATCGCCGTGCCGCGGATGACCGAGATCGTCGATGGCGTGGCCGACCAGGACGACGAGAGCCTGATCGAGCCGGGCACCATGGTGGTGACGCTGACGCGCGATGGCTACGTCAAGCGCACCGGCCTCGACGTGTTCCGCAGCCAGCATCGCGGCGGCCGTGGCCGCAGCGGGGCGGCGACGCGGGAGGATGATATCGTCCTGCGCAGCTTCGTGGCGCACACCCATCAGTGGGTGTTGTTCTTCACCTCGCGCGGCATCGCCTTCCGCGAGAAGATCTGGCAGTTGCCGGAAGGCGGCGCGACGGGCCGTGGCCGCAGCCTGCGCCAGGTGCTGCAACTGCAGGATGGCGAGCAGGTGACGGCGGTGCTGCCGCTGCCGCAGGATGAATCGCTGTGGGAGAACCTGCACCTGGTCTTCGCGACCGCGCAGGGCAATGTCCGGCGCAACAAGCTGTCCGACTTCAAGAACGTCCGCGCCATGGGCCTGATCGCCATGAAGCTGGACGAGGGCGACAGCCTGATCGGCGTCGCCACCTGCCGCGAGGGCGATGACGTGATGCTGGCGACCCGCAACGGCCGCTGCATCCGCTTCCAGGCCGAGACGGACACGCTGCGGGTCTTCGCCGGGCGCGATTCAAGCGGCGTGCGCGGCATCCGCCTGCTGAACGGCGACACGGTGATCTCGCTCGCGGTGCTGCGCCATGTGGCGGGCGAGCCGGAGGAATTCCGCGCCTACCTCCGCACCGCCGCGCAGCGCCGCCGCCAGAATGGCGAGGCGGATGCGGAGGCGGAGAGCGAGGCGACGGAGGCCGTCGCGGCCGATGAAGCCGAGGAAGGGGGCGAGGTCGTCACCCTGACGCCGGAGCGCGAGGCCGAGCTGGCCGAGGCTGAGCAGTTCATCCTGGCGGTGACCGAGAAGGGCTTCGGCAAGCGCAGCTCCGCCTATGAATACCGGCTGGCGGGTCGCGGCGGCCAGGGCATCCGCGCCATCGGCTTCGATGCCAAGTGGCGCACGGGCAAGGAGGTGGTCGCCACCTTCACCGTGCAGGCGGGCGACGACCTGCTGCTGGTGACGGATGGCGGCAAGCTGATCCGCACGCCGGCCGATCAGGTGCGCATCACCGGGCGCAGCGCGATGGGCGTGCGGATCGCACGGCCGGATGCGGAGGAACGCGTGACCTCCTGCTTCCCCGTGGTGGATGACGAGGCGCCGGCGCAGGCTGGCGTGGATGGGGCTGCCGCCGAAACCGGCGCGGTCGGCATGACGGAGCCCGGCAGCGATGTCTGAGAAGCGTATCGGCATCTATCCGGGCACCTTCGACCCGGTAACCAACGGCCATCTGGATGTCATCGCCCGCGCCGCGCGGCTGGTGGACCGGCTGGTGGTCGGCGTCGCCATCAATTCCGGCAAGGGCCCGCTTTTCTCGCTGGATGAGCGGGTGGAACTGGTGAAGGCGGAAACCGACACCATCTCGGCCGAGGTCGGGTCCGAGATCATCGTGGTGCCGTTCACCGGGCTGCTGGTGGAGTTCGCCCGCCAGTCCGAGGCACGGATGATCATCCGCGGCCTGCGGGCGGTTTCCGACTTCGACTACGAGTTCCAGATGGCGGGCATGAACCACCGCCTGGCGCCCGATGTCGAAACCGTCTTCCTGATGGCGAGCGAAACGAACCAGTTCATCTCGTCGCGTTTCGTCAAGGAGGTCGCGACGCTCGGGGGCGATGTCACCTCTTTCGTCCCGAAGCTGACCCTGGAACGCACGCTGGTGCGCGTGCGAAATCGCAAGGAAGCCGCAGAATGACAGCTCGTACCGTGTTTCGCCGCAGCCTGCTCGGCGCCGGTCTCGTTGCCCCTGTGCTGGCCACGCCGATGCTGGCCGCGCGCCCGGCGCTGGCGCAGCCGCAGACGGACCCGGAAAACACCCTGTTCCTGGAGCTGAAGGATGGCCGCGTCACCATCCAGCTTCTGCCGGATCTCGCCCCGCGCCATGTGGAGCGGATCAAGGTGCTGACGCGCCGTGGCTTCTACGACAACACGCCCTTCCATCGCGTGATCGAGGGCTTCATGGCGCAGGGCGGCGACCCGACCGGCACCGGCACCGGCGGGTCCGACCTGCCGAACCTGCCGGCGGAATTCACCCCCGCCCGCCGTGCCCGCTTCCTGCGTGGCACCTGCGGCATGGCCCGCACCGCCGCGCCGAACACCGCCAACAGCCAGTTCTTCATCATGTTCGCGCCGGCACCCAACCTGGATGGGCAGTACACCATCTGGGGCCGCGTGGTGGCGGGGATGGAGGCGGTGGACAAGATCAAGCGCGGGCAGGGGCCTTCCGGCCTCGTTCCGCAGCCTGCCGATCGCATCCGCGCCATGCGCGTCGCCGCCGATGCGCGGTGATGCGGCAGGCCGCGGCCCAAGAATAACCTCAGTGAAGGACCGAGACAGATGAGCGCTTCCCTCGCGCCGGAAAACACCCTGCTGCTGGAACTGGAAAGCGGCGTGGTGACCATCGAGCTGCTGCCGGACCTGGCGCCGCAGCATGTCGACCGCATCAAGGCGCTGGCTGGCGCCGGCTTCTATGACGGCACGCCGTTCCACCGCGTGATCGACGGCTTCATGGCGCAGGGCGGCGACCCGACCGGCACCGGCACCGGCGGTTCCGAACATCCCGACCTGCCGGCCGAGTTCAGCCCGCCGGCCAAGGCGAAGTTCGTGCGCGGCGTCTGCGGCATGGCCCGCACCAACAACCCGAACAGCGCCAACAGCCAGTTCTTCATCATGTTCGGCCCGGCGCCGAGCCTGGATGGCCAGTACACCATCTGGGGCCGCGTCGTGGACGGCATGGACCTGGTCGACAAGATCAAGCGCGGCCAGGGCCCGAACGGCATCGCGCGCGAGCCGGACCGCGTGAAGTCCATGCGCGTCGGCGCCGCCGAGCCGGCCGCCGAACCCGCCGCCAGCCCGGCCGAGGGGGTTGACAGCACCCCCGCTGCCGACGCCTAACACGCACCTCGCGCGCCCCCCTTGCGGGGCGCGCACCCCGAGCCCGTAGCTCAGCCGGTAGAGCACGTGACTTTTAATCATGGGGTCGTGGGTTCGAGTCCCACCGGGCTCACCATGAACATTCGGTTCCACCCTCGTTTCGCCGCGCCACCTGCCGCTGAAGATCGCCCTGGATCGGCAGGAACAACCCCGGATCGTCCTCTGGGAGCCTTCGTGTAGGGTGCTTCCGCATGGCTTGAATGAGCTGCCTCCTGGGCCTCGGCCAGCGGGCTCCGGGCGCTTTGACCAGGCGCCGGTGAGATGCGTCGGCAGACCATCCCGCTCTCCGGCATTATCGCGGCATGGCGCATTGCGACGGAAGCCGCTGCGGATTGCACGCGTAGCCCTCGGCGCCTCGCTGAAATTGGCGCGTAGTCGCGGCGCATCAATCAGGGACCTCCGACTGCAAGGAGTCCCTCATGCGAGAAATCCCGCTCAGCCCGAAGAACGCGGAGCCCTACGAAAGCCAGCTTGCAACGCTGCCGATCGATGAAATCGACGTGGCGCAGCCCGGCTTGTTTCAGCTGGGTCTTGCCCCGCGCTATTTCGAACGCCTGCGTCGGCAGGCGCCGGTGCATTACTGCGCCAATGGCCTGTTCGGCTCCTACTGGTCGATCACGCGAGCGCGCGACATCGAGGCAGTGGAGCTGGATCCCGCCACCTTCTCCTCCGAGCATTTCAACGGCGGCATCTCGATCCTCTCGCATCCCGACGACCCGCAATTCCTGCCGTCCTTCATCGCCATGGACCCGCCGCGGCACACGGAGCAGCGCAAGGTGATCGCGCCGGCCTTCTCGAATGATCGCCTGGTCGCCATGGCCGCTCAGCTGCAGTCCTGGTCGGCGGAGATCCTGGACGAACTGCCGATCGGCGAAGCCTTCGACTGGGTCGATCGCGTCTCCGTCGAACTGACCGCGCGGACGCTCGCCCTGCTGCTCGGCTTCCCGCAGGCGCGGTCACGCGACCTGATCCGCTGGTCCGAGGCCACCGTGGCGCTGCCGGGCAGTCCCGGCTTCCCCACGCTGGCGGACAAGCTCGGCGTCATGCAGGAATGCCTTGGCACCTTCGATCAGATCTGGGCGGAGCGGCTGAGGACGCCGGACGGCGATGATTTGCTGTCCATGCTGGCTAGGTGCCCGGAGACGCGCGGGATGCCGCGGGCCGAATTGCAGGGCAATATCCTGCTGCTGATCGTCGCCGGCAACGACACCACCCGCAACAGCATCAGCGGCAGCGTCCTCGCCTTCGATCGCTTCCCGGGCGAGCTGGAGAAGCTGCGGCGGCAGCCAGAACTGATGGCCGGCCTGACGCCCGAGGTGCTGCGGTGGCAGACCCCGGTCGCCCATATGCGTCGCACCGCCATGCGCGACGTGTCGCTGGGCGGGCGGATGATCCCGAAGGGCGACAAGGTGATCCTCTGGTATCTCTCCGCCAATCGCGACGAGGAACGCTTTGCGCAGGCCGACGACTTCATCCTGGACCGCGGCAACGCCCGCCGCCATCTCGCCTTCGGCGCCGGGATCCACCGCTGCATCGGCGCCCGCCTCGCCGACCTTCAGCTTCGCACGCTCTGGCAGGAAGTGCTGAAGCGCTTCCCGCGGATCGAGGTGCTACATCCGCCGCTGCGGACCTTCTCGACCCTCATGCATGGCTTTACGGAAATGCGGGTGCGGATCCCGGAACGCCAGGCCGCCTGACACTGGCGATCCGACGCCGGTGATCCCGGGGCGGCTGCCGCCCGGGATCGCCGCCTTGGGCTCCGCGGGCCACCGCAAGCCGAGCAACCAACGACGACTGCGACCCGGCCGTCAGCTGATGAGGTGGAAGCGCCCATCCCGCCCGCAGGACTGCCGGCAATGCGCGCCGCGTCGCACGATGTCCCATCGCGTCAGCCCGATATCGGTCAGCATGTGGTGATTGAGCAGTGCAAGCTCCTGCGCCGCCAGCCGCTGCCTGCGCTGATGATCGAAGTACGCGCAGATGCGGCGCCAGAGGGACAGGCGCGGCGTGGCCTGGGACGTCGCGGGCGGAACAGGGTCCCAGGCGGGTCGACGAACATGCATGGTGAAATCCTTGCCTCATCCGGTCGGGAATGAGGGCGGACCATGCAGCCGTGCGCTTGCGGGTTCATGTCAAACAGGGGCCTTGCGGCTACGGCGGTAGTTGCCAGTCGCATCCGGCGCGCGTTTCAGATGTAGTCAAGGGCGCTGCCCTTGTAGTCGGCCCGTAACGGCGCCGGCCTATTCGATGCTGCATCTGTCGAGGAGATGATGCGCATGCGATCCGTCGCAACACATCGAAGGGCACCCATCGCCTGGATCGGCGCTGTCGCCGCCGCGGCCCTACAGCTGTGCTCGCCTCCGCCATCCTGTGCGCGGCGGCCCGCATGAAGGCCGAGCACAGCATCAAGGACGGCGTCAGCGACTATACGGCCACGGTCGACGATGAGGCGGATCTGGCCTCGCCGGTTACCGTCACCAGCGGCGGCTACACCGTTAAGTTCGAGGGCAACAACTTCGCGACCAAGCATCTCCGCCGGATCCGCAGAGGCAGCGTGGATGAGCTGACCAATCCGGAAACCGGTCCGGGCAAGCTGACCAGCTATATCACCGAGGCGAAGGAAAAGAGCCTCGCGCGGTTCGACGGCAGGGCCGCCAGCACCAATTCGCTGATCTATCTCGACCTGGGCCAGTACTGCCAGTTCGGATGCCAGGTCATCCAGATCGTCAAGAACGCCGCGATCCCGTGGGAGCCCTTCGGGGCCAGCAACGTGCTGCAGAAGGTCGGCACCGTCAGCATCGGGAAATGCCTGGCCTATTCCTTCAGCGGCGTCGGCCTGCCGCGCATCGGCAACGACCGTCGGCCGCAGGGCGGCGTCGGCATCGTGATGCGGGTGACCATCGCCCAGGTCAAAGGCAAGGCCAACGACGTCGTCGTCAGCCACTACGCCGGCGGCGCGGTGCAGGACAGGTTCCATACCGAGTACGGCGACAAGAAGAACCTGCAGAGGCGCGCCGGCATCGCCAGGAGCATCGTCAGTTGAACGCCGCGGCAGCCCCTGCCGGCGCTCCGCCCGACGGCCACGAACGCGAGGAGACTGCGATGAATGAGGTCACCGGCCTGTGGCCGGACAGGCGCGCGCTGCTCGTTGGCGGCGCGGGCCTGCTGGTCGGGTTGTCCGCCGGCATGCCGGCCGCGATTGCCACCACGCCCACCACAACCGCCTCCCGCACCGAAAGGGACACGAACATGAATACCGTGACCACCACTGATGGCGCCCAGATCTTCTTCAAGGACTGGGGGCCGAAGGATGCGCAGCCCATCGTCTTCCACCATGGCTGGCCGCTGTCGTCGGACGACTGGGATGCCCAGATGCTGTACTTCCTCAGCCAGGGCTACCGCGTCGTCGCGCATGACCGTCGCGGGCATGGCCGTTCCGCCCAGGTCAGCGACGGCCACGACATGGATCACTATGCGGCAGATGCCGCCGCCGTGGTGCAGCACCTGAACCTGCGCAATGCCGTCCATATCGGCCATTCCACGGGCGGCGGCGAGGCAACGCGCTATGTCGCGCGGCATGGCCAGCCGCAGGGCCGCGTGGCCAAGCTTGTCATCATCGGCGCGGTGCCGCCGATCATGGTGAAGACGGCGGCGAACCCCGGTGGCCTGCCGCTCTCGGTGTTCGACGGATTTCGCGCCAGCCTCGCCGCCAACCGGTCGAAATTCTACGTCGATATCCCGTCGGGGCCCTTCTACGGCTTCAACCGCCCCGGTGTGGAGACCATCCAGCCGGTGGTCGACAATTGGTGGCGTCAGGGCATGGCCGGTGGCGCGAAGGCCCATTACGACGGCATCAAGGCCTTCTCCGAGACCGACTTCACCGACGACCTCCGCGCCATCGATGTACCGACGCTGGTCATGCATGGTGACGATGACCAGATCGTGCCGATCGATGACACGGCGCGCCTGTCCGCCAGGCTGCTGAAGCACGGCACGCTGAAGGTCTATGAGGGCTTCCAGCACGGCATGTGCACCACGCATGCGGAGGTCATCAACCCGGACCTCCTGGCCTTCATCAGGCGCTGATTCCTGACCCAGGCGCGGGAGCAGAAGGACGATGCGGGCGAGACGAGGTCCGCATCAAGCTGTCACGACTGCCCTCCGCCGGTGTGCCAGGCCTGTGGGACCCGGCGCTTACCTTCGGGTGCCTGGCTTACCCTCGCGTCCGTTCTTGTCGTTCCCGCGGCCCATGAACAGTTTCCCTGCCGTACAAGCGAAACCTGGAGACAGCCCGTGATCGACGTCCTTCCAGCCCCGATCGAAGCCTATGTCCGTGCGAATGCGCGGCTGGATGCCGAAGGCATGTTGGCACCCTTCGCCCCTGATGCCGTCGTCCACGATGAGGGGGGAAGCCATGCCGGCCCCGAGGAGATCAGGGCCTGGATCCAGTCCGCGACGATCGCCAGCCGCGCCGTGTTCACCCCGGACCGGTGGCATGCGGAGGGCGGCACGATCGTCGTCGAGGGCCCGACGGCCGGCGCATTTCCTGGCAGCCCGATCCGCTTCACCTTCCGCTTCAAGCTGGCGGGCCAGGCGATTTCCGCGCTGGAGTTCGGGTGATGGCGCGGCAGCCCGATCCGGCCGAGTTTCAGGGCCGTCGCATCCTCGTCACCGGGGGCAGCAAGGGAACCGGGCGCGCCACGGTGCGGCGCTTCCTGGCGGGCGGCGCCAGCGTGCTGACCGCCGCGCGCCGCCTTCCGGAGGATCCCGAGGGCGCGCTATGGGTCGCGGCAGACCTGACCACCCCGGAAGGCACCCGCGCCCTTGCCGAGGCGGCCACCGAGCGCCTCGGGGGTCTCGATGTCCTCGTGCATGTCCTGGGCGGCTCCTCGGCCCCCGGCGGCGGCTTCGCCGCGCTCACCGAGGAGGACTGGCGGGCGGAGCTCGACATGAACCTGATGCCCGCCGTTCGGCTCGACCGGGCGCTGCTGCCGGCCATGGTGGCGCAGGGCAGCGGCGCGGTGATCCACGTCTCATCGATCCAGAGCCGCCTGCCGCTGCATGATTCGACCACCGCCTATGCCGCGGCCAAGGCGGCGCTGACGACCTACAGCAAGGCGCTGTCGAAGGAGGTCGGGCCGAAGGGCGTGCGGGTCAATGTCGTCTCGCCGGGGTGGATCTATACGGAGGCCTCGGAGGCCCTGATGGAGCGCATCGCCGCCAAGACTGGCGGCACCGTGGAAGCCGCGCGGGAAGGGGTGCTGCAGGCGCTGGGCGGGATCCCGCTCGGCCGCCCGGCGGCGCCGGAGAATGTCGCGGATCTCATCGCCTTCCTGGCGTCCGACCAGGCCTCGGCCATCCATGGCGCAGAGTATGTCATCGACGGCGGCACCATCCCGACCGTCTAGAAGCCGGGCGGCTGGACCTTCGCCGGGGCATCGGCCTCGGCCACTTTCCGGTCGTACTCGGCACGGCGCGCTGCCGTCGCCTCGACTTCTGCGGCGGCGGCAAGCCGTTCCAGCGCATAGGCGCGCGTCGTTTCCAGGAAGTACCAGCTGCTGCCGCCCGCGCTTTCGTCGCGCAGCAGGATGGATTGCTCGACGAGGCTGACGATCCCGTCGATCACCGCGTCGTCGGTCAGGACATCGCTCGCGACGGCGAGCGCGGCGGTGAGCGTGAAAGGGCCCGGGAAGATTCCCAGCCGGCGCATCAGCCGCCGCTCCGGCTCCGTCAGCCGCTCGCTGCTCCAGTCCAGCGCCGCCCGCAGCGTCCTGTGGCGCGACGGCGCCGTGCGCTGGCTGCTGCCCAGCGAAAGCAGCCGCGCCGGCAAGCCCGACAGCACCGCATCGAGGCCGAGGCTCGCGGTGCGGAACGCCGCCCATTCGATGGCCAGCGGCAGGCCATCCAGCCGCCGGCAGATCTCGCCGATCTTGCCGATGTCGTCCGCGCTGGTGGCGGGCAGGGCGCCCGCCTGGCGCATCCGGTCGAGGAACAGCGCGACCGCGGCGGGCTCGGTGGACGGCTCCGCCGCAGCCGGGTCGCGGGGCTCCGGCTCCAGCGGTGGAACACGCCAGACCTGTTCCCCGTCGATCCGCAGGGTGTCGCGGCTGGTCACCAGGATCCTGATGCCGGCGCAACGCGTGACGACGGCGTGCACAAGCCGTGCGGTGTCGGCCACGACGTGTTCGCACCCATCCAGCAGCAGTAGCGCGGTCCTGCCCGTCAGCGCCTCTGCCAGCTGTTCCGGATGCCACGCGGTGGGATCGCCGCCGGGCAGCAGCGCATCGGCCACGGCGCCCGGCACCTGCTGCGGCTCCGCCACCGTGGTCAGATCGACCAGGAAGGCAACGAGCCCGCCCTTCTCCGCGAAATGCCGCGCCGCCTCGATCGCCAGGCGGGTCTTGCCGATACCGGGCGAGCCCGTCAGCGTGACCAGCCGGTGGTCCCTCAGCAACCCGATGACGGTCTGCAGGGCATGCTGCCGGCCGAACAATGCGCCGTCGGCCGGTGGCAGATTGCCGCGGCTGTCCGCAGCGGCGTCGGCACGCGGCCGCCACGCGCCCTGAAGCTGGTAGCCGCGGCCGCGCACCGTCCGCAGCAGCCCCCGCTCCCCACCGAAGGCGCGGCGCAGGGCCAGGATGTGGACCTCGAGCGTATTCGCCTCGACGCTGATCTCCGGCCAGGCCGCCTGCATCAGCTCGGCGCGGGAGACAGCCTCGCCGGCCCGGCCGAGCAGGACTTCCAGGATGACGAAGGCGCGCTGGCCGAGGGTGATGCGCGCGCCATGCGCCCGCAGCTCGCGCCGCGCCAGGTCGATCTCCCACGGCCCATGCGCATGGATCGCGGGGCCGCCCGAGCTCATGGGCCTTCCGCGGCGCCTGCCACGTCGGCGACCTGCGGTCGTCGCCTGGGCTTTGCCACGAGGGTGGCTTCCGATTCCTCGGCACGGCACAGCAGGTCCCGTGCCACCTTCACGTCCGGCCAGTCGTCGCCGCCGGCGATGCGACCACAGGCCTCGCGCAGCGCCGGCAATGCCAGATGCGGCTTGTGCCGGTGCAGCCGGCCGAGGCTGCCTGCGATCCGCAACTCCCAGAAGGCCGAGCCGTGCTGCCGCGCGAGGTCGAGGGCGGCGCCAAGCTGCACCTCCGCGGCGGCCGCAAGGTCGGGTCGCCGCTGCGCCATCAGGCATTCGGCCTGCAGCCGCAGCAGCTCCGGCAGCATCCACCGTTCGCCGTTGCTGTCCACGATGGCCGCCGCTTCGGCGAGAACAAGGCTGGCGCGCGCGTGATGCCCGCAGGCCAGCAGCGCCGTGGCCTGATGGGCCATGAAGTAGCCAAGATAGCAGCTGCGCCCGATGCGTCGCAGCATGCCGAGCGTGGCTTCCAGCAATGCGGCACCTCCCTCCGGGTCGCCGCAGGTGGCCTGAACGACGGCGCGCACGCAGCGGACCTGCGCCGAGCCGAAGACGAAGCCGCGGGCCTGGCAGAATTCGCCGCCCAGATCCAAGGCGACACCGACGGCATCGTGATCACCGGCATAAAGCGCGATCGGCGCCACGCCCAGGATCGCGGCGAACATCACATCGCCGCCGGTGCCGCTGGTACTTGCGATTTCCAGAGCCGCGCTCGCCGTTCGCCGCGCCTGGTCCAGCAGGCCCATCTGCCACTGGACCGGCGCGAGCATCGCCTCGGTATATCCCCGCTGCTCGTAATGCATCCAGGCCAGCGGGCGCCGGTGTTGCTCTCGCGCCGCAAGCTCCTGCGCCTCTGCAAGATGCCGTGCCGCCAGTTGGTAGCTGCCCATGTGCCTGTAAACGAAGCCCCGCATGTTATGCGACACGAGCTCGTGCAAGGGCCGCCCGATCCGCGCCACGAGGTCCGCGAAGCGCTCGGCGCTGGCGAGAGCGGCATCGTGCCGGTCGGAATTGGCCTGCTGGTTCCAGATGGCCCAGAGGCCGAAGAGCTGCGCCTCCGACTCAGGCGCCTCCTGCACGAGCGTCGCCAGTTCCGCCAGCAGCCTTTCGCTGTCCTTTGCCGGTGCGGCGTGCCGTTGCAGGATCAGCGTCAGCGTCGCCAGCAGCCGGATCCGGGTCGAGATGCTGCCCGCCATGTGGTGTGCCAGGGCTTGATCGACGCGCCGCTGGCAATCGAGGCTCAGGCCCAGATTCAGCCAGACCGGGACGTAGTCCGCGACCAGGCGGGCGCCGCGGCGCGGGTCGCCACGCGGCCCGAACAGCATGTCGATCGCGAGATGCACATTCTCCAACTCGCGCGCGCCGGCGGCGAGCTGCTCCGGCTGCGGGGCGCCCACATTCCAGACCTCCTGGATCGTCGCGCAGTACCAATCCGCATGCCGGGCGGCCAGCGCATCGGCCTCTCCCGCCGCCTCCAACTTCTCCCGCGCGAAGGCGCGGGTCGTCTCCAGGAAATGCCAGCGGGGCGCGGGGGCAGCCGCGAAATTGAGCAGCGATTTGCCGACCAGCCCCGCCACCGCCTCCTCCACCGCCTCGGCATCGAAGCGCTCGTCGGCCACGATCGCGCGGGCCGCATCGAGGATGAAGCCATCCGAGAAGGCGGCGAGACGGCGGAAGACCACCTGTTCCACCGGCGTGAGAAGGTCATGGCTCCATTCCAGCGTTGCGCGCAGCGTCGAATGGCGCGGCGGCATGCAGCGGCGCCCGGCGCTCAGCAGGTTCAGCCGCCCCTTCAGTCGTTCCGCGACGTCCCGCACCTCCAGCGTGCCGGCGCGTGCCGCAGCCAGCTCGATCGCCAGCGGAATGCCGTCCAGCTGCCGGCAGATCTGCGCGATCGTCGCCATGTCCTCGTCCCGCGAAGCGCAGCCTTGCAGGGACATGCGTTCCAGGAACAGCGCCACCGAACCATGCCGGCGGATTGCCTCGGCGTCCTTGACCGCTGCGAGCGGCACATCGAGTGACGGAACCCGATAGGCGTGCTCGTCCCGCGCCCGAAGGCCTTCCCGGCTGGTGGCAAGGATGCGGATGCCGGGGCAGCGGCGGAGCAGCGTCTCCACAAGTTCGGTCGAGGCGCCGATGACATGCTCGCAATTGTCCAGCAGCAGCAGGCATTCCTTCGAATCCAGCATGGCCGCAACGTCGCTTGCCGTTACGTCGCGGCCGGTGAAGGGCTGGCCGATGGTCCTGGCGACGATCTGCGGCACCAGCCGCTCATCGTTCAGCGGGGCCAGCTCGACCAGCCAGCACCCATCCTGGAAGCCGGGGGAGGCCTGCCGTGCCGCCTCGATCGCCAGACGCGTCTTGCCGATGCCGCCGGCGCCGATGAGGGTGACCAGGCGATGTCCCTCCAGCAGGCGCACGACCTGACCGAGTGGTTCCTCGCGCGCAACAAGTCGTGAGGAGGGAAGCGGCAGGTTGGTCAGCGGCATCGCCGGGCTGGCCACGGCATCCGCGGCGTCAGCAGAAGCCGCCCAGTCGCCGAGCAGCCGGTAGCCGCGACCATAGGTCGTCTCCAGCAGCTCGCGCCGCGCGCCCAGCGCCCTGCGAAGGGCGGCGATATGGACCTGGAGCGTATTCTCGCTGACTGCCGCGCTGCCCCAGACCGCGGCCATCACCGCATCCTTGCTGACCAGCCGGCCGGCGGCCCGGGCCAGCACCAGCAGGATGTCGAAGGCGGGTGCCGGCATCGCCACGGCGCGACCATCGATGCGCAGTTGGCGGCCCGCAACATCCACCAGGAGGTTCTCGAAGCGGAGCATCAGCGGCCAGAAGGCGTCTGAAGCCTGCGGCGAAGGCCCCGCCGGTCGGGATTGCTGCCCACGGTCTCCTCTCCCCAGCCTGGCCTGCCTGGCACCGGCCGGCCATGGCCGACAGGATCACGCGCCGCGCCACACTGTCCTGGTGCTGCCGCCAAAAACATCCGAATTTCCAGAGCCTGTGATTCGGCGTGGGTGGGATGCGCCAAGCGTCCCGACTCAGCGCCCTTCCGCCCCCATGCTCGTCAGCAGGGCCCCTTCGACCCCGGTGCTTGCCGCCTGGAGCGACTGCACACCTTGGCCCTTCATGCCGCAGCACGGCATTCGGCGGAAGATGCTCTGGCCGCATTGCCGGGCCGAGCGAAGAAATGCAAAATTTTCCAAAGGGAGGGGCCTGGCCATGGCGGAGACCGCGACAGCCTTCGCCTTCGGCCCTTTCCGCCTGATCCCGGATCGCCGCGCCCTGACCGCCGAGGGCAGCGAGGTACCGATCCGCGGTCGCGCCTTCGACCTGCTGCTGGCCCTGGTGGAGCGGCGGGACCGCGTCGTCTCCAAGGACGAGTTGATGGCGCTGGTCTGGCCGGGCCGCGTGGTGGAGGAGGGCAACCTCACCGTCCATGTCGCGGCCCTGCGCAAGCTGCTCGGCCGCGGCATCATCGCCACCCTCTCCGGGCGCGGCTACCGCTTCGTCGCGCCTGTCGCCGTGCTTCCCGCGGGCGACCCGGAGCAAGCACGGCCCAACGCCGCCGACCTGCCGCCGCCTGCGGAGGCCGCCGTCCCCGCGCCCCGGCCGGCGGTCATGCCGCGCCCGCTGACCAGGCTGGTCGGCCGGGATGCCGACCTCGACCGGCTGGCGGCGCGGCTGTGCGAGGCGCGCCTGGTCACCGTGGTGGGCGCGGGCGGCGTCGGCAAGACGCGGCTGGCGCTCGCCACCGCCGACCGAGCCGCGGGCCGCGCCGCGGATGGCGTCTGGCTGGCCGATTTCGGCCCGCTGGAGGATCCGCGCCTGGTCGGGGCGACCATCGCCGCGGCGCTGGGCCTCGACACCGGCGGCGGCGATGCGCTGCGCGCGGTGGTGGCCTGCCTTGGCAGCAGGCGCGGGCTGCTCCTGCTCGATGGCTGCGAGCACCTGCTGCGAGCGGCGGCCGACGCTGCCGAAGCGATCCTGCGCAGCTGCCCCGGCATCGCGATCCTGGCCACGAGCCGGGAGCCGCTGCGCGCCGAGGGCGAGCGGCTGCACCGGCTGCAGCCGCTGGATGCTGCGGCAGCCGATGTTGCCATCACCGCCGCGCGGCTCGCGGACTACCCGGCCAGCGAGCTTTTCGTGGACCGCGCCGCCGCGGCGCTTGGCGCCTTCGTGCCGGGCGATGCCGAGGCGGCCGAAATCATGCGGATCTGCCGGCGGCTGGACGGCATCCCGCTCGCCATCGAGCTCGCCGCGCCGGCGCTGCGTGCCATGACCCTGGCGGAGCTTGGCGCGCGGCTGGAGCGGCATTTCGGGCCGCTCACCGCCGGGCGGCGCACCGCGCTGGCGCGGCAGCAGACGCTCCGGGCCACCATCGGCTGGAGCCTCGACCTGCTGGAGCCCGCGGAACGCGCGCTGCTGCTGCGGCTCTCGGTCTTCGGCGGCAGCTGGACCTCGGATTCCGCGGCCTTCGTTGCCGGCGGGGTGGAGGATGTCGGCGGCCTGATCGCCGCGCTGGTGGACAAGTCCCTGGTGCAGGCGGACCTCAGCGGGGTGCAGGCGCGCTACCGCCTTCTGGACTCGACACGCTTCTACGCCGCCGAGCGGCTGCCCGCGCCGGCATTCGCGGCGGCGCGCGGCAGCCTGCTGCGGTGGCTGGTGAAGGCCTATGAACGCGCCGAGGCCGACTGGCCCTTCATGGCCGATGACGACTGGTTCGCCCTCTACGCGCCGGAGATCGAGAACCTGCGCGCCGGCCTGGCCTGGGCCTTCGGGCCGGATGGCGATGAGCGGCGCGGCGTCGTGCTGGCCAGCCTGACCGAGCATGTCTGGGGCGAGCTCTCGCTGAAGGGCGAGTTGCGCGACTGGTTCGACCTGGCGATCTCCCGGATGGACGAGGCGACGCCACCCGATGTCGCGGGCCGGCTCTGGCTGGGTCGCTGCGGCTGGGTGGCCGCCCGCGGCCCCCAGGCGCTCGACGCCGCGCGCCGTGCCACCGCGCTGTTCCGCGCCGCCGGCAGCCCGATCGACCTGGGGCGGGCGCTGTGGCGCCAGGCCTGGCAGCACGTCCTGGCAGGCCATCTCGCCGCCGCCGAGCCCCTGCTCGACGAGGCGGAGCAACTGCTGCGCGGCGGGCGGGCGAGCAAGGCGCTCGTCTCCTGCCTCAGGGTCCGGGCCGTCGCCTGGATGCACGGCAACCGGCCGGCGGCGGCGACCGCCGTGCTGGAGGAGGCGCTGGCCATCGCCCGGCAACTCCGCAGCCCACGCGACGTGGCCCTGACGTATGGGAGCATCGCCGAGCTCCATTGCGCATCGGGGCGGATGGGAGAGGCCATCGCGGTGGCACAGGCGGCCCTGGCCGCGCTCGGGCCGGCGCAGGCACGCTCCGCCTGGGTGCAGCATATTGGCGGGGCCGTGGCTTCCTACCTGCTCGCGCAGGGCGACATCGCGCAAGCCCGTCCCATCGTCGCGGACCGGCTGGCCGTCGCCCGCATGATGGGGCTGCCGCATGAGGTCGCCGCCAATCTCGAGCGGGCGGCGCTGATCGCGGCGATGGAGGGCCGCCTGGACGGCGCCGGGCGGCTCTACGGCCATGTCCAGCTCTGTCACGCGCAGCGGGGCATCCTGCGCAGCTTCGGCTCGCAGGCCGTGCATGACCGGCTGCACGGCTTGCTGCAGCAGCGCCTGGCCCCGGCCGAGCTGGAGCGTCTGTCGGCCCACGGCGCCAGCCTGGGCGAGGAGGAGATGGTGGCGGAGGCTTTCGGTATCGTGCGGCCCTCCTGAGGCGGCCTTCGCTTCGCGCAGCCACGCCCATCCTTCAGAATTCTTCAGCTTCACGCCAAGGATCGTGGCGCCTGCGGCTGCCACTCTTCGTTCGTCAGGACGGAGACGGTCATGCCAGGTCGGAGCGGTTCACAATCCAGTCGCCGACCCGGTCCCGCGCCGGGCCCGACCGGACCCTTCAATCACCACCGACAGATCGAGCTCAACGGGCTTTCCGTCTTCTACCGCGAGGCGGGCCGGGCCGATGCACCGGTGCTGTTGCTGCTGCACGGCTTTCCGGCCGCATCGCGCATGTTCCGCGACCTCATGCTGGCGCTGTCCGATCGGTACCGCGTCATCGCGCCGGACTATCCCGGCTTCGGCCACAGCGCCGTGCCGAACCGCGACGCCTTCGAATGCACCTTCGCCAATACCGCGGCGCTGATCTCCGCCCTGCTGAACGCCAAGGGCATCGAACGCTTCGCCATCTACGCGCATGATCTCGGCGCACCCATCGGCTTCCGCCTCGCCCTGGCGCGACCGGGCCAGATTGCTGCGCTCATCGTGCAGAACGGCAACGTCTATGAGGAAGGGATTGGCACCTTCTTCGCCCCGCTGCTCGATTTCTGGCAGGAGCCGACGCCCGCCCGCTGCGCGGCGCTGCGCGAACGCCTGACCCTGGATGCGATCCGAAGCCAGTACCTCGCGGGTGTCGAGGATCCTTCGCGCATCGATCCGGACAATTGGGTGATCGACTATGCGCAGCTCTGCCGGCCCGGCGCGGCGGAGCTGATGATCGAGCTGCTCTGCGACTACCGCACGAACCTCCTTCTCTACCCGAAGTTCCAGAGCTTCCTGCGCGCGGAGCAGCCGCCGACGCTGGTGCTGTGGGGTGAGAACGACGTCATCTTCCCGGCCGCCGGCGCCCATGCCTATCGGCGCGACCTGCCGAATGCACAGCTGCATCTTCTGGCTTCCGGCAATCTCGCGCTGGAAGACCGCAAGGCCGAGATCGCGCAACTCGTGCGCCGCTTCCTCGACGAGGAGCTGCGGCCGTGAGGCGCCTCTCGCGCAGCCATTTCCGATCCGGTGAATCGCAGCCGGAGGCAGCGATTCACCCGACGGCATCCTGGTCGAGATGCCGTCACCCCATCGCCTCCAATCCAGCAAAGGAAAATCAGATGTTCGCACAGCTCCGCATCGCGCTCACCGGTACCCTGCTCGCCGCCAGCCTTTCGGCGGCGGATGCCGTGGCGCAGTCCTATCCGATCAGCCGTTGCGTCGGCGAGAACTGCGAGATCGACTACGGCCCGATGGGCCAGGCCACGCTCCTCGGCGGCGGCCGCGTCATGGTGTCGATGCCGGACGGGATGTCGGTCCGCATCGTGCATCTGGACACGATCTTCTCGCAGCAGCCGCGTCCCGGCTTCGTCCCGATGTCCATCGGATCGGGCGAAGAAAGCACCCTCGTCTATGTGCCGGCGATGATGCTGGAGATGGCGCGGCGCGCCATGGCAAATCCGGTCGGACGCTGAGTGCGGCCCGCTTCATCCGTCGCCACAGAAAGGAGAATCGCCATGACAACCACACGACGCGACGTGCTCGCCGCCACCGCCGCCGCCAGTATCACCACCTCCGCGCAGGCGCAGCCGGCGGGCCAGACCTCGCAGACCCAGCCGGTGCGGAACGTGGTGCTGGTGCACGGCGCCTTCGTCGATGGCTCCGGCTGGCGCCCCGTCTACGAGACACTGGTCTCGCGCGGCTATCGCGTCAGCATCGTGCAGATTCCGCTGACCTCGCTCGCCGATGATGTCGCGGCGACGCGTCGGGTGCTCGATCGCCAGGACGGCCCGACGGTGCTTGTCGGGCATTCCTGGGGCGGCAGCATCATCACCGAGGCGGGCGTCCATCCGAAGGTCGCCAGCCTGGTGTACGTTTCGGCGCTCTCGCCCGATGCCGGCGAGACGACGGCCCAGCAGTATGAAGGCTTCGCGCCGCAGTCCGACTTCGTCATCGAGACGACTCCCGATGGCTTCGGCTTCCTCAGCGCGGAGAAGTTCAAGGCCGGCTTCGCCGCCGATACCAGCGACGCCGATGCGGCCTTCATGCGTGACTCGCAGGTGCCGATCGCCATGGCGGCCTTCGGTACGCGGCTGACCCAGGCCGCCTGGCGCAGCAAGCCGAGCTGGGCGCTGATCGCGACCGACGACAAGGCCTTCGACCTTCGCATGCTGCGCCACATGGCCAGCCGCATTGGTGCAAAGGTGACCGAGGTACCGGCCAGCCACGCGGTCTTCATGACGCAGGCCCGGGTGACCGTCGGCGTGATCGAGGAGGCGGCGAAGCAGGTCAGGCAGGCGGCCCGCTGACCGATCACGACGGGGCGGCGCGGGATCGGGCCCGGCCGCCATCGCCGCGCAGGGCAGGGCATTCGAAAGCCGATGGCCAGCTTCGGATGGGCGGCATGAACGGCCTGTCCTGCTACCCATCGGCGTCACGCTCGGTGACAGATGCAATCGACGCGTTGGCTTGGCGAAACGCGACGGTAACACGCCTTCCACATATGCCGGCCCGAACGCCTGGCCCGCGCGGTGCGCCGTGCCGGCTTCCCGTTCCGCATCCTCCCGCGCCATCTCGCACCACCGATGAAAGCCGGAGAAACAAGGTCAGGATCCCGATGATGCTGCAGATGTTTGACGATCCGCCCGTTGGGGCAAAGCCCTCATCCTGGTCGCCGCGGATCCTTGTCGTCGACGACGACCCGGACATGCGCCAGATGGTCGTGAACTTCCTGCTCGACAACGGCCTTCGTGCAACGGCCACGGTGGAGCGCCAGGAGGTGGAGCGCCAGGTCGCACGCGACGATCTGGCATTGGTGGTGCTCGATCTGCGTCTCGGCGCACAAAGCGGACTGACGCTGCTGCGCGAGATCCGTGCGCGCTCGGACATTCCCGTCATCATCATCACGGGTGAGCGCCGCGATGAGGTGGATCGCGTGATCGGCCTGGAACTTGGCGCCGACGACTATGTCACCAAGCCGTTCAGCCCCCGCGAGCTGCTGGCCCGCATCCGTGCGGTGCTGCGCCGGCATGCCGCAAGTCCCCGACCGAACCGCGAGTCGATCCGGCAGCGCTTTGCGGACTGGATGCTGGACCGGCGCATGCGGCGCCTGACGAGCCCGGACGGTGTCGAGGTGCGTCTGACCAAGGGTGAGTTCGCGCTGCTCTGCGCCTTCCTCGACGCGCCCGGACGTCCGCTCGCGCGCGAGCACCTGCTGCAGGCAACGCGCGTCCATGAGGATGTCTTCGATCGCAGCATCGACGTGCAGGTTCTTCGCCTGCGCCGCAAGCTTGATGCCGGGCGTTCGGTGAGCATGATCAGGACGGAACGCGGCGTCGGCTACACCTTCGACGTCCTCGTCGAGCGCATCTGATGGATATGCGGGCGATACGGCGGCGCTTCTTCGCCTGGCCGCTGATCGCCCTGCCGCTCGCGACAGCGACATTGACCGGCCTCCTCCTCCTGTTCGCCGTCATGGAAGGGGGCGATCCCCCGCGTCGCGCGGCGGTGAACGAGGTGACGCCATCGTCGCATCCGATCAGCATCCTGCCGCCGCTGCCGCCGGTGGATGAACGCCGGCGCGCGCTGGGCGAGCGACTCTTCGGCGATCCGCGACTTTCGGGCGACGGCTCCCGCTCATGCGCCACCTGCCATGATCTGCGAACCAACGGCGCCACCTCCCGGCAGCGGGATGTTGGCCTGGACGGGGTCGAACTGCCGCTGAACACGGCGACCGTATTCAATGCCACGCTCAGCTTTCGCCTGGGTTGGGAGGGAAGGGCGCGCGGCCTGGAGGTGCAGACCGAGACCCTGCTGCGCAACCCCGCCATCATGGGGGCGGATATTCAGGTTGTCCTGCAGCGTCTTTCCGCGGATCCAGGCCTGGTCGCCGAGTTCCGCGATGTCTATCGGCGGAGACTGGACAAGGCGGCGCTGCTCGACGCACTTGCCACTTTCCAGCGCAGCCTGGTCACGCCGCGCAGCCGCTTCGACCGGTGGCTCGGCGGCGCGGCTGAGGCCATCACGCCGGAGGAGCATGAGGGATATCTGCTTTTCCGCTCCATCGGCTGCTCGGCCTGCCACCAGGGCGTGAACATCGGCGGTAATCTCTTCCAGCAGCACGGCATATTCCACGCCTTGGCTGCGCCGGAGCCGCGTGTCCTGCGCGTACCGAGCCTGCGCAACGTTGCGGCTACGGCTCCCTATTTCCATGACGGCAGTGCCGCGACGCTGGAGGATGCGGTGCGCGGCATGGGGCTCGCCCAGCTCAACCTGGTCATGGAGCAGGCACAGGTCGCTTCCATCGTCGCCTTCCTCCGCACCCTGACCGGCAGCTACCGCGGTAACCCGGTCACGGCCCCGCAATGACGCGCATCATCCTGGCGGGGGTGGGCGCGGCCCTGCTGCTGCTCACCTGGCTGCTGCTGCGCGGCTTCTCCGTGGATCACCGACCCTTTGACGAAGCCATGCAGGCGCTGGCGGAGATCGAGATGGCCGAGAGCGCGATCCGGCGCGATCTGCTGGCCGCACGCGCCGGGCTGCTGCGCGACTACGATCCGCTGGTCGGGGCACTTCGCCGTTTCGAAGCCGCGCTCGTCGTCCTGCATGACAAGACCACGCCCCAGTCGCTCGATCGGCTTAAGGCCTGGCATGAACGTCAGGAGGCCCTGGTCGAATCGATCAAGAGCGCCAACGCACTCCTGCAGAACTCGCTTGCGCAGTTCAGTCGACTCTCGATCCTGCTTTCCGCCCCGCCCGACGGCGCCATGCCCGTCGCAGGCGCCGGGCGGCTTGGATCTGCCGTCCTGCACCTCACGCTCGACACCTCGCCCGCCGTGGTCAGTGAGGTGCGCCGCGGCCTGACCGATCTGCACCGGGAGCCTGTCGCCGGCCGCGCCGCTGAGGCCGTTTCCGCGCTCCTCGCGCATGGCTGGCTCCTGCACGATCTACTGCCGCGGGTCGATGGGCTGCTGCGCGAGCTTCAGTCCCATGCCGGCGGATCGGTGCGTCACGCTATCGCTACGGAGGTGCAGGACCGTCGCATGGCGGCGGAGTTGAAGGCAGGGCAATACCGGCTGCTGCTCTATGCCTGCGCGGTGCTCCTCCTCCTGGGCCTTCTGCTGCTTGGTATCCGGCTGCGCGCCCGGTCCGATGCGATGCGGCGGCACGCGGCCTTCCAGAACATGCTGGCCCGACTTTCAGCCCGGCTCATCGGCACGCAAGCAGATGAGGCGGATACCGGTCTCGATCATGCGCTCGAGGAGATCTCGCGACGGCTTGGCGCGTATCGCGCCTATCTGCTTGTCGAAGGTCCCGCACCGGTTACGCATCTCTGGTCGGAGGACGGTACGGCGCACGCGCAGGGTTGGGCCCATGCCGTCCTGGCGCTCACGGCTGCCCACTCGGCCCAGCCGGCGGCAACGCTGCGCATGCCCCCTGGGCATCCGGATCTCCTTGCACTGCCGGGCCAGCCCCATGCCTGGTTTGCCGCGGTGCGCCGGACCGGGGATGGCGTCGCGGCGGTGCTCGGCTGCGAGATGGCGCGCCCGGGCCGCATCCCGGCGGAGCCGGAACTGGCCTCGCTCGGCCTTGCGCTCGACGCGCTGCTCAACCTCGTCACGCGACGCAGCCTGGAGGCGGAGCGGAGCCGGCTTGCAGCGCGCGAGGTGGAATCGCGGCAGATGCAGATGCTCGGTACCTTCGCCAGCGGGATCGCGCACAACTTCAACAACATCATTGGCGCCATCCTGGGCTTTGCCGAGATGGCGATGACCGAACGCTCCCCCGCGCGCATCGCAGACATTCGCCGCGCCGCTGAACGCGCACGCGACCTCGCCTCCGATATCCTGGCCTTCGGCGGGCCGCAGCAGACCGCGCAGCATGGCGTCGAGCTCGGCACATTGCTCACGGAGACGGAGCTGCTTCTGCGCGCCATGCTGCCCGCGCAGGTGCAGCTGGCATTCGAGGCAATGCCCGAGGCGGCCTTCGTCTGGGGTGACGGGACCGCATTGCAGCAGGTCATCGTGAACCTGGTCCGCAACGCGGCCCAGGCGATGGATGGCGCGGGTGTGGTGACGCTTCAGGTCGAGGCGCGGACCCTTCGGGAGCACCGCGCGCTTCGCCTCGGCGCGCTGCGGCCGGACCACTACGTGCTGATCCGGGTGCAGGATACGGGGCGAGGCATGGATGCGGCGACGCGGGAGCGCATCTTCGAGCCCTTCTTCACCACGCGGCAGGCCGGCCATGGGCTTGGTCTTGCGACGGTGCGGGAGATCGTGCTGGTGCATGGCGGCGGCATCGCGGTTTCGAGCGCCCCGGGAGAGGGGAGTTGCTTCGAAGTATGGCTGCCGCGTGCCGTCGCGGCGGAGGTCGCACGCAACGATCTGCCGCGCGGGGAGGGGGAGCCGGTGCTCCTGCTGCACGGCGACGACCGGCTACCGCGCGAGGAGGAGTTGCTCGCCATGCTAGGCTATGAGCCGCATGGCTTTTCCAGCCTGCCCGATGCACTGGGCGCGTTGCGCGTCGAAGCACCGGTGTACTCGGCCGCGCTTCTGCTGGAAGGCAGCAGCGAGATGGCCAGAACACTTCGCCTCACCGCGCCCGGCCTGCCCATCATCATCGCAAGCGCAACGCCGCTGGCTGGCTTCGAATGGATCGCGTGGCCACTGATGGCGGAAGAGCTGGCCCGCAGCCTGCGACAGGCGGTCCTGCAAGCGCCTCCGTCGGCACAGGCCGCCCCCGTATTTCGTCTGTAGGCAAGCGGGGTCGTTTTGACATGGCGCCGTCATGCGCGGCCTTCAGATTTCCGGCTCCGTCGCTGCTGCGGCAGGTGACTGCAGATCCCGCTCGCCAGCCGGTTCGCCCGGCTGGTTCGGGACTCCGCAGTTCAGCCCTATGGAGTCACAGATCATGACCAACGCCACATCGTCCGAGGATGCCGATTTCGCGATCCGTGCGCGCGACAACCAGACGCGCCTGACGGCGCGCCTGCAATCCCAGTATGACGTCATCGTCTGCGGGGCCGGCGCCTCCGGCTCGGTGGTCGCACGGCGGCTGGCCGAGAACCCGGAGGTCCAGGTGCTGCTGTTGGAAGCGGGCGGCAGTGATGAGGCGGAATCAGTCCAGAACCCCGCCTTGTGGCCGACCAACCTGGGTTCGGAACGCGACTGGGGATTCCAGGCGGAACCCAACCCGCATCTGAACGGCAGGCAGCTGTCGCTGTCGATGGGCAAGGGGCTCGGCGGCGGCTCGAGCGTCAATGTGATGGTGTGGGCGCGCGGGCATCGCAGCGACTGGGACTTCTTCGCTTCGGAGGCGGGTGATCCAGCCTGGGGCTATGACAACGTTCTCAGCATCTATCGTCGCATCGAGAATTGGCAGGGCGTGCCCGATCCGCAGTTCCGAGGCACCGGCGGGCCGGTCTGGGTGCAGCCCGCGGCGGATCCCAGCCCGATCGCGCTGGCCATGCTGGAGGCGGCGAGCCAGATCGGCATCCCCGTCCATGATCATCCGAACGGGCGAATGATGGAGGGGCAGGGCGGCGCCGCGATCAGCGACATGCTGGTTCGCGACGGCCGACGCCAGTCCCTGTACCGCGCCTATGTCCACCCCTGGCTCGACCGGCCGAATCTGACGGTGCTGACCGGCGCCCTGGTGCGGCGTGTTCTGTTTGACGGTCGGCGCGCGTCCGGTGTCGAGTTCGTTCGCGGCGGACAGGTCACGGTGGCCCATGCGCGTGCCGAGGTCGTGCTGTCGCTGGGCGCCATCCAGACGCCGAAGGTGCTGATGCATTCAGGCATCGGTGACCGGGCCGAGCTGGGGCTCTTCGGCATTCCGGTCCGCCAGCACCTGCCCGGCGTCGGCCGCAACTTCCAGGACCATGTCTCCTTCGGCTGTACCTGGGAATATGCGGAGCCGATCGCGCCGCGGAACAGCGGTAGCGAGGCGACCATGTACTGGAAAAGCCGGGCCGATCTGGATGTGCCGGACCTGCTGTTCTGTCAGGTGGAGTTCCCGGTCCCGAGTGAGAAGACGGCGGCGCGCGGCGTTCCGGCGCATGGCTGGACGATGTTCGCCGGACTTGCACATCCCGTCAGCCGCGGGAGCTTGCGCCTGCGTAGCGCCGATCCGCTGGCGCCCGTCGCCGTCGATACCGAGTTCCTGTCCCATCCGGCGGATATGACGACCGCCAGGTCCTGCATCGAGCTCTGCCGCGCGCTGGGCAATGCGCCGGCCTTCCGCCCCTTCGTGCGGGGCGAAGCAATGCCTGGTGAGCTGAATGACGAGGCGCTCGAGCTCTATATTCGCGAGGCGGCCGTCACCTACTGGCATCAGAGTTGTACGGCCAAGATGGGGCGCGATGACATGTCGGTCGTGGATGCCGCGCTCCGTGTCTACGGCGTGGAAGGCCTGCGGGTGGCAGATGGTTCCATCATGCCGCGCGTGACGACCGGGAATACGCAGGCGCCCTGCGCGATCATCGGCGAGCGTGCAGCGGAGCTTATCAAGCAGGCGCACGCCATGTAGGGCGGATGGCGGGCGATGCGCCGCGCGCCGATCTGCGCTTCGCCGCCAGCGGGAATCTGCACGTCGAATTCACTGCGCGTGCACGGCCGGGGTGGTATCCGCCGCTCCGCTCCAGCTACAAGCCATGACGAAACCTGACCGGAGCCGGCGAGCTTGCGCGCCTAAGCTTCCTGGAATGCCTGACGAGATTGGCCAATGAACCCAATGCTGCGAAAGCTTCTCCTGGCGCTTGCCCTCGCAGCATCGCTTCCCGCTGCATCCCAGGCACAATGGCGCGAGCCGCCGCGCACGATGGAGGCTGCGCCGCAGCGCTATACGGGCTGCCGTGCAGTGGACGGCGACACCCTTGCATGCCGGCAGGGCCGGGTGCGTCTTCGTGGCGTGGACACGCCGGAGCGAGGCGAACGCGGGTATCGGGCTGCGCAACGTGAGCTGGCTCGTCGCACGCGAGGTGGCACTGTCACGGTCGTGCCGCACCACCGGGACCGATATGGCCGCTTGGTGGGCGATGTCCATTCGCGCAGCGGCAACGTCGGACGTTCCATGGACGCGGATGGCTACTCGAAGCGGCGCGGTGCCCGCCGCTGACCATTGCTGACATCGAAGCCCGTCCCGCTCGCGTTGCTGCTGTTGGCTTGCAGGGTGCAGACGGGCACTTGCCTGGTCGGTGCAACCTTCGTTGCCGCAGGCGGCCTCCTGCGCCGCCTGCGGCAGCCACAGGCCCGTTGCCGCGGGATATCAGTGGGAGGTGTTGGGCCGGCGGCGTGCGTGGCGGCTCTCTGCTGGTACGGCCTTCAGCGTCGACGCCGGGCACGCGGCATCTGGCATGGCGGTCTGCTGCATGTCCGGCCCTCGGTAGAAGCCCGCGATACGCAACAGCATCGCCACCAAGCCGTTCAGCAAGCTCAAGGGTGATCCTTGCCAGGCGTATGACGAACTTCCGGCCGAGGTGCGTCGCGCTATTTAGGACGCCCTGGTGGACTGCTGCTCACTGAGGGTTCGAGACGGGTCCGCCTCATCAGCATGGCCTGCAGGCCGCTCACCACGCTCACCATGCTGCGCGCCGCCGCGTGATGCGGGCATCGGCCGCGACATCCAGGTCGAGATCACCGGGGCGCACAACCTGCAGGCCAGCGACTGCATCCTGTAGGCGACGCAGCGCGACAGTGGCGGCCCGTTCCGGACATCATCACGGAACGGACCGCCTTCTGACCTTGGTGCCGCGCGTAGCGGCGCCCACGGATCCCAACGGGCGAAGACCCAGGCCGCCGGCCGCAGCACGGGCCACTGCCCGCACCGGGACCGGCGGTAGCTGGCTTCCCGCTATGTCACCTTCTTGTAGATCGTCAGTCCCAGCACGAACAGGATGACTGCGATGATGACAGCCAGCCAGAACAGGATCTTGGCGATATCCATGGCCACGCCGGCAATGCCGCCGAAGCCGAGCAGCGCCAGCACGAGTGCCGCGACCGCGAAAATGATGGCCCACTTGATCATCTGCACTTCCTTTGCGTAGCAGGAAGCAACTGAACGAAGCGCGGGGGCCAGAGTTCGGCCCGGATGCAGCCATGATCTCGCCGCGGTCGCCGCAGGGCGCTGGCAGGGCCCTGGTCAGCGCGGCGGCGCCTCCAGGTTGTTCGGGTCGAGCCCCAGCGCGCTGGCGGTAACCGGCGTGATCTGGCCCGTGGTCTGCAGCGCGCGGCTCTGCTGAAATTTCTCGATCGAGGATTGGGTCGAGGGACCCCAGATGCCGTCCAGGGCGCCGTCATAGAAGCCCAGCGCCCGGAGCCTTGTCTGCACGTTGCGCACCGCCTGGTTGCTCAGCACCTCGGTGGAGGTGGCGGCCGGCGGCGGCACCGGAGCGCCGGCGAGCAACTGGGCCGGGTTCACGCCCATCGTGGCGGCGGTCGCCTGGTTCATCTCGCCGGTCACCTGCAGGCCGCGCCCCTGTTGGAAAGCCTCGAGCGCGGTGCGGCTCGCCGGCCCCCAGATGCCGTCCACCGGGCCGCTATAGGCACCGGCGCGGCGCAGCGCCTCCTGCACCGCCCTGACGCCCTCGGTACCAAGCGGCTGGGCGTAGGTGAGGATATGCGCCGCCTGCGCGTTCGCATTGCCAGGTGCCAGTACCAATTGGGCGCCGAGCAGCAGCCCGGTTGCAAGAATGTGGATCTTCATGGCGATCAACCCTCCCGTTCCGCGGCATGAACACCGCGGGACGGGAAGGGTTCGCCGCCTGGCCAGCTTGTAGCCGCTGGGCACCGCCGGCCTGGCCTGTGCGTCAGGCGCCCGCGGGCATGCCTCTCGCCTCAAGCGCCGGCGGGCGCCTGATCCGCCTCAAGCGCCGGCGGGCGCCTGATCCGCCTCAAGCGCCGGCGGGCTGGACCTCGGTATAGGGCAGGCGCTTGACGCGATCCATGTTCATGCCCTCGATCCGCAGCAGGCGGGTGGGGCCGTCGCGGCGCGGCGCGTGCAGGTCGCCCGGCTCATACAGATAGGCATCGCCCGGGCGCAGCGTGTAGTCGCGGGTGCGGACCGCCTTGCCGGACTTCAGCCCCTCGGGCCGCGCCAGGCAGTCGAAGTCGCTCATCACCGTCTCGCCGGCCGCCTGGCCGTAGATCGCCCAGGACGGGCCATGGTCATGTGGCGGGCCGGATTTGGCGTCGGTATAGGCATGGGCGAGGACGGTGAAGCCCAGCTCCGGATCCTCGTAGAGGACATGCCGTTCGGGCGTCCCCTCCGGAATGTTCGCGGCGACGAAGGCGCTGTCCTTCAGCGCCTCGCGCACCAGGGCGCAGACCTTCTCGCGTCCGGCCGGGCCGGGGTTGTCCTTCAGCGCAGCCTTGCATTGCGCGGTGAAGTCTTCGAGCGTCATGGACATGTCGCGGCCTCCCTGTTGGCGAGGAGAATCTTCTCCCGCCCGCCACGCCTGTCAATCGCCGGATCAGTCGGCCGAAACCACCACGGCCTGCGCCTTCAGCGCGGCTCGCCGCCGCAGGTCGCGGCGCACCGACAGGCCGAGCGAGACGAACATCACCACGATGATGCCGACCGCGACCGGATGCTCGAATACATACATCGCGTCGCCGCCGGCCAACTGCCAGGCGCGCAGCATCTCCGTCTCGATCAGCTTGCCGAGCAGCAGGCCCACCACCACCGCCGCCACCGGGAAGCCGTAGCGGGACATCAGCCAGCCCAGCACCGCGAAGACCAGGAGCGTCAGCGGCCCGGCGATGGAGCCCTCGATGGCGAAGGCGCCCATGGTGGACATCACCAGGACCGAGGGAATCAGGTAGCGCAGCGGCAGCCGGACGATGGTGCTGGCGACAAAGACGAAAGCGCCGCCGACCAGCAGCAGCACGAAGGCCTGGGCGAAGTTGGACAGGATGATCGCATAGACGATGTCCCGGTTCTGCTCCATGAAGCGCGGGCCGCCGATGACGTTGTGCATGGCGAAGGCCGCCAGCAGAATCGCCGTGGCGCCGCCGCCCGGGATGCCGAGCGCCAGCATCGTCGCCATCGACCCGCCCTCGGAGGAGCTGTTGGCCGATTCCGCGGCGATCACACCCTCCGGATTGCCCTTGCCGAAGCTGTCCGGATCCTTCGATGCGCGCCGCGTCTCGCCATAGGAGATCAGGTTGGCGATGGAGGACCCGATGCCCGGCACCGCCCCGACGAAGATGCCGATGGCGGTGCCGCGCAGCAGCGTCACCGGGTGGCGAAGCACCATCACGCCGCCATCCAGGATGCGGCGCAGGCTGATGGTGCGGTGTTCCTCCGCCTCCACGATGAACTTGGCATTCACCAGGGCGAACAACTGGCTGGCCGCCAGCAGCCCGACCATCGCCGGAATCGTGGGCACGCCGTCCAGCAGCCAGGATATGCCCATGTCGCCGCGCATGTAGCCCGCCGTGTTCATCCCCACCGTGCCGCACAGCACGCCGATGGCGGCCGCGAACAGGCCCTTCGCCACGGAGGATCCGCCGATGGAGCCGAGCAGCACCAGGCCCCAGATGCCGATCGCCGCCATCTCATACGGCCCGATCCGCAGCACGATCTCGGCCAGCGGCTGCACCAGCACGAACAGCACGATGTAGGAGATCAGCACGCCGATGCAGGAGGCGAAGAGCGCCGCCCCCAGCGCCTCGCTGTGCTGGCCCTTCCGCGCCATCGGGTAGCCGTCGAAGGTGGTGGCGACGGCGGAGGAGGTGCCGGGGATGTTGATCAGCACGGCGGGGATCGATCCGCCGAAACCCGCCCCGGTATAGACCGAGGTCAGGAAGATGATCGCCGGCAGGAAGTCCATGTAGAGCGAGGCCGGCAGCACCAGCGCCATGGCCATAGAGACGGAGATGCCGGGCAGCGCACCGAAGACCAGCCCGATCAGCAGGCCGGGCACCACCCATATCCAGGCCGAAGGCGATCCAGCCAGCATGGCGACGGCGGAGCCGAAGGCCGGGAAGTCGATCATCTTCGGGCGGCCCTACAGCAGGCTGGTGGGGAAGGGGTAGGGAACGAGCAGCCGGAAGCCATAGATCATCGCCAGCCCGAACGCCGCCGGGAACACCACCAGCGCCACCTTGTTGCGTTCACCGCCGATGATCAGTGCGATCAGCGTGAAGCCCCAGATGGCGATGTCGTAGCCCAGCGGCTCCAGCGCCAGGATGAAGCCGGCAAAGGCCGCGACCATGGCGACCACGCGGCTGACATCCGCCCAGCTTTCCCGCGGCCCTTCCTGTGGCAGCACCGGGGTGCGGAGGTAGCCGAGCGCCAGCACCGCCCATAGCAGCAGCACCAGCCAGGCGGTGGGTTGCAGCAGCAGAAGGTTCTGCGGGCTCAGCGAAACGCCGCGCGCCTCGACCAGATAAGACGCCGCCACCCCGGCCAGCAGGGTGACGAGCAGCAGCGGCGCCCACGAAACGCGGCGCCGCACTTGGGTATCCGGCATGGTGCGGCGCCCGTCCTTCTCTCGGGATTCAGGCCTGCTTCAGCAGGTCCGCGTACTGCGCCATCAGCGCGGCGGAGGCGAGGTAGGCGCGGTTCGATGCTTCCGGCCCGTACCAGGTGGTCGCCAGCTGCTGGTTGGCCAGCGTGCTGACGCATTCCGGATCCTTGGTCGCACGCTCCACCGCCTGCAGCAGGATGCGGTAGCGCTCCGGCTGCGCCTCGACGAAGCGCTTCAGCACGACGAAGCCGCGCTGGGACCCATCCACCGACTGCGGCTGGAAGCCGGCGGCGCGGGCGTGGTCGGTCAGCAGCGGCACGTCCGGGTAGTCGGTGGACTTCTCGTCGCTGAACATCAGCAGCGGCTTGATGCGGTCCTTGATCGGCAGGAAGCCTTCGCCGCCGACGAAGCCGACATCGACATGGCCGCCCGCCGTCGCCGTGCGCGCCGGCCCACCGCCATCATAGGTGACGACGCGCACCTTGGAGCGGTCGATGCCATGCGCCTGCATGAACAGCGCCATGTTGATCAGGTCGGCGGAGGCCGGCTGCACGCCGATGGACAGGCTGCGCGGGTCCGCCTTCAGCCGCGTCACCACCTCGTCGATCGAGTTGATGCCCTTGCTGGTGGCGGAGGCGGCGAGCGTCAGGTCGCGCGACGGCAGGTTGATCATGTGGAAATCTTCCGCCTTGTAGCGGGCATTCCGGGTCAGGATGGACAGCGGGATGTACGGTCCGGCCGAGTGCACCATCATCATGTAGCCGTCATCCGGCTGCTGCATGTAGAAGGTGTTGCCCAGCACCGTGCCGCCGCCCGGCCGGTTCATCACCGTCACCGGCTGGCCGAGCTGCTTCTGCAGGAAGGGCGCCATGGCGCGGGCCAGGCGGTCGTTGTAGCCGCCGGTGGCGAAGGGCACGAGCAGCGTCACCGGCCGTTCCGGGAAGCTCTGCGCCCGGGCGATGCCGGGAGCCGCGAGCGCCGCGCCCGCACCGGCGGCAAGCATCAGGGCCTGACGGCGCGAAATGGCCTCGATGTGCTTCGTCATGGCGATATCCTCCCTGCAGGGCGGCGCTTTCGGCCGCGCGGCTCTTGATCTTCTCCAAATCACCTAGACACCCTACTGCTGACAGTCAACGGCAACACGCTGGGGCAAGACGCTGGCGCGCATGCGCCGCGGGCCGAAGGGAGGTTCAGGGTGGATCTGGGATATCAGGGACGGCGGGTGCTGGTGATCGGCGCTTCTACCGGCATCGGCTTCGCTGCGGCACGGCTGCTGGTGGCGGAGGGGGCGGAGGTGATGATCGCTTCCCGCGATGCCGCCGGCATTGCCGCGGCGGCGGCGCGGATCGCCACCGAAACCGGCCGCAGCCCGGCCACCGCGATCGCCGACATCACCCAGGAAGGCGCGGCCGACCGACTGCTGGCGGAGGCCGCGGCGCGGCTCGGCGGGCTGGACGGGCTGGTCGATGCGGTGGGCGGGTCCATCCGTTCGCCGTTCGAGGCGCTGACCGACGCCGACTGGCTGGGCAACTACCAGTTCAACGTGCTGTCCGCCGTGCGCGCCGTGCGCGCCGCGCTGCCGCTGCTGCGGCAGGGCACGGCGCCGGCCATCGTGCTGCTGGGTGCGGCGGCATCGCGCATGCCCTACCCGAACCAGATCGTCTCCAACGTCCACAAGGCCGGGCTGCTCGGGCTGACCAAGACGCTGGCCGGCGAATATGCGGCGGAGGGCATCCGCGTGAACTGCGTGGCGCCCGGTCGCACCCTGACCCGGCTTTGGCAGGACCGGGCGGAAAAGCTGGCGGTGGAACGCGGGGCGGAGGTGGCGGAGGTGATCGCCGAGTTCAGCCACGAGATCCCGCTCGGCCGCTTCGCAACGGCGGAGGAGGTGGCGGTGATGGTGGTCTGGCTGCTCAGCCCGCGCGCCGCCTATGTCACCGGCCAGACCGTCAACGTGGATGGCGGCATCGCGCGCGGGTTGCTGTAGCGGCGTGCCTCGCACCGGTTTTGATTGCTTTTTGTCCACGATCGGCTAAGTCGCCCCGATAAACCGCATGCGCGCCGGTGGCCCGCATGCATCAGGGGCCGTTCTGCCCGGCGGCGCGCCGGGTGGAAGCAGCCGGCCGCCGGTCACACCTCCGGCAGGCCACGCCCGACCGCAAGCCAATCCGAGGGAAGCGCAATTGATGGCCGAGCCGACCACCTCCAGCCGCAAGCGGCCTTTTTCCATGCTGCGGACCTTCATGGCCAGCGAGGCGTCCGGCGGCCTGATCCTGATGGGCGCGGCGGTACTTGCGCTGATCGTCGCCAATTCGGCGCTCGCGCCGGCCTATTTCGGCGTGCTCTCCGCCTATCTCGGCCCGCTGTCGGTGCTGCACTGGATCAATGACGCGCTGATGGCGGTGTTCTTCCTGCTGGTCGGCCTCGAGATCAAGCGGGAGGTGATGGATGGCCAGCTTTCCACATGGTCGCGCCGCGCGCTGCCGGGCATCGCCGCCGTCGGCGGCATGATCGCGCCGGCGCTGATCTACCTGGCCTTCAACTACTCCAACCCTTCGGCGGTGCGCGGCTGGGCGATTCCGGCGGCCACCGACATCGCCTTCGCGCTCGGCGTGCTGTCGCTGCTCGGCTCCCGCGTGCCGACCTCGCTGAAGGTGTTCCTGACGGCGCTGGCGATCATCGACGACCTCGGCGCCGTCGCCATCATCGCGGTGTTCTACAGCGGCGCACTGTCGATGCTGGACCTGGGTCTGGCGGCGGCGGTGCTGGCCGGGCTGTACGCGATGAACCGGGCCGGGGTGCTGAAGCTCTGGGCGTATCTGCTGCTGGGCGCGGTGCTTTGGGTGCTGGTGCTGCGCTCCGGCGTGCACGCCACCGTGGCGGGCGTGCTGCTGGCCTTCACCATCCCGCTGAAGCCGGCCCCCGCCGCGCCGGACGACATGGCGCATTCACCGCTGCACAAGCTCGAGCACGGCCTGCATGGCTGGGTGGCCTTCCTGATCATCCCGATCTTCGGCTTCGCCAATGCCGGGGTGAGCTTCGAGGGCGTGACCCTGGCGACGCTGGGCAACAGCCTGACCCTCGGCGTCGCCATGGGCCTGCTGTTCGGCAAGCTGATCGGTGTGTTCGGCTTTGCCGCGCTGACCATCCGCATCGGCTGGGCGGAACTGCCGATGGGCGCCAGCTGGGTGCAGTTGCTCGGCATCGCCCTGCTCTGCGGCATCGGCTTCACCATGAGCCTGTTCATCGGCCTGCTCGCCTTCGCCAACGATCCGCTGCTGCAGGACCAGGTGAAGATCGGCATCCTGATGGGCTCGCTGATCGCCGGGCTGTCCGGCTGGCTGCTGCTGCGGCTGACGCCGCGCCGCGTTCCGGCGCCGCGCAGCGCGAAGGCCTGAGCCGGGCCGGCGGCGCCTCACCCCCCGGGTCGAGGCGCCGCGCCCTGAGGCGGAGGGGCCGCAGGCCGGCAGGCGGAGGGGCCAAGCCGCGAGGCGCGAGGCCCCGTACTTCAGGCGGAAGGTCGTGCCGCCCGGAATGCAGCCACAATCGGGCCGGCCGAAGCCGCCAGGCGGAACGGCGAAGGCGTCAGGCCCGCCGCTCCAGCGCCACCTCGGCTTCTCCATCGGCCGGGGCATCGCCCCGCCCGTGGCTGGAACCGGGACTGGCATCGGCTTGGGGACCGACGATGCGGGCCAGCGCCGCCTCCAGCGTCGCGACGCGGATTGGCTTCTCCACATGCCCGTCCATGCCCGCCTCGTGGCAGGCGGCGATGTCCTCGCGGAAGGCGCCGGCCGTTACGGCAAGGATCGGCACGCGGCCCATCGGGCCGGGCAGGGCGCGGATGCGGCGCGTGGCTTCCAGCCCATCCATGCCGGGCATCTGCACATCCATCAGCACCGCGTCGAAGCCTGCCGCCTCCCGCGCCACCGCTTCCACCGCCGCGGCGCCATCGGCCACGAGCTGGACGCTGTGGCCCACCGCCTCCAGCGTCGCGCGCAGCAGCAGGCGGTTCGCCGCGACATCATCCGCGGCCAGGATCCGCAGCCGCCGGCCATCCGGCCAGCCAGACGTCCCGCCGGCGGCATTGCCCGAGACTGCGCCTGGCGCAGCGTTGGCCACCGCGCCCCGCGCGGGCAGCATCAGCGGCATGGCCGCTGTCGGGCTGCTCGGAATGGCGGCCGATATAAGCACCGGGGCCGGCGGCTGCGGGACGGCCGGCTCACGCGTCGCCGCGGCCGGCAGCTCGAACCAGAACACGCTGCCCCGCCCGCCCGGACCTGATTCATACTCGATCTGCCCGCCCAGCAGCGCCGCAAAGCGGGCCGAGACGGCGAGGCCGAGGCCGGAGCCCGCCGCGCCGGTGCCGCGCGGGTCGTAGCGCACGAAATCCTGGAAGAGCCGCCCGCTGAGCATGGGCGAGACGCCCGGCCCGGTATCCGTCACCTCGAAGCGCAACCTGCCCTCCAGTGGCTTCGACAGGCGCAGCGTGACGCCGCCCAGGTCGGTGAACTTCACGGCGTTGCCCAACAGGTTCAGCAGCACCTGGCGCACCCGCGCCCGGTCCAGCAGCACGGCGCGCGGCACATCCGCCGCGACCTCGATGCGCAGCGCGAGGCCTTTCTGGTCGGCGCCGGGCCGCAGCAGATCGACGCAGGACCGCGCCAGTGCCGCCGCATCCGTAGCCTCCAGCCGTGGTGCCTCGGCGCGCCCTGCCTCGATGGTGCTGATCTCCAGCAGCCGGCCGACGACGCCGGCTAGATGTTCCCCGGCCTCCGCGATCGTCCGCACCTGCTCGCGATGATCGGGGCCCAGCGTGCGGTCGCGCAGCAGCAGCTGTGCCCAGCCGAGGATGCCGTTCAGCGGCGTCCGCAGTTCATGGCTCGCCGCGGACAGGAAGCGGGACTTCACCGCGCTGGCCGCACGCGCCGTCTCCAGCGCCGCGGCCAGGCGCGCGGCCATGTGGTCCAGCCGCTGCGCCAGGGCGGCGAGTTCCGGCGTCGCCACCTGCCGGTCCAGCCCGACCCGGGCGGACAGATCGCCATCCGCCAGCCGGTCCACGGTCTCGCCGAGCCGGCGGATCGGCCGCAGCACCATCACCTCGCCCAGCACCAGCACCAGCCCGAGCAGCACCAGCCCGCCCGCGCCGAGCAGCAGGTAGGACAGCATGCGCCGCTGGCGGACCGAGGCGAGCAATTCCTCCTCATCCACGGCGAGGATCACATGCAGTTCGCTGCCATCGACCGGGGCATGGGCGAAGATGCCCGCGACGCCTTCCAGCATCGGCGCGCGCAGCAGGCCCGGGCGCTGGGAGGACAGGGCGGCGCGGGTCGCGGCATGGGCGCTGGCATCGAGCCCGGGGCGCCATCCGGCCACCCGTGCCGGGTCGACGCCCGGCGCATGCACCGCCACCAGCCGCCCGGTACCGTCGATAACGCCGATGCGGAAGTTGCGCGGTGCGGCGGCGGTGATCACGCCGCGCAGCCATTCGGGGTCCAGCCCGGCGCTGAGCACGGCGGCCACCTGGCCATCCGGCCGCGTCACCGGCACCATCATGAACAGCATGGGCGGCCCGCCGAAGGTGGGCTGCACCAGGTTGGACAGCATTTCCTCGCCGGTCTGCATCACGCGCTGGAACTGCGCCCGGTCCGCCAGGCTCGACTCCGGCGAGTCGATGCTGTCGCAGATCAGCGTGCCATCGGTGCGGATCACGCTGAGGGCGCGCTGCCAGGGCGCGGTGGCGCCGATCTGGCGCAGCACCGTGCGGCAGGGCCCTGCATCCGCACCCGCATCGGTGTCCGCGTCGAAGGTATTGGAGACCTCCGGCACACGCGCCAGCGCGGTCAGCAGGGTGCGCGCCTGGGCGACCAGCCCCTCTACCTCCCGCACCCCGCGCTCCGCGGCCATGGCCGCCTCGGTTTCGGCGGCGACGATGCGGTCCTGGGTCTCGGTCTCGAACAGCCAAGCGGAGAAGGCGAGCATAGGCAGCATGGCCAGCACGGCGAAGCTTGCCCAACGCCGGCGCACGCCGCGGCCCCAGCGCTGCCGTGGCAGGTTGCGCGGCGTGGGGGCGGCGGGGGGCAGCTCCGGTCGCGGCGCCAGGCTCCAGGCCGGGGCGGACCCCGCGGCCGGCTGCTGCAGCGGCGGGTCCGGGCTGGGACGGCCGATCAGATAGCCCTGCACCAGTTCGCAGCCCTCGATGCGCAGGAAATCGAGCTGCGACTGCGTCTCCACCCCCTCCGCACAGGCCTTGATGCCGAGCCCGCGGCAAAGCTGCAGCACCGCGCGGATGACGCTGCGGGCACGTTCGCTTCCATCGATGTCGCGGATGAAGGACCGGTCGAGCTTCACCTTGTCCAGCGGCAGGGCGTGCAGGTAGCCGAGCGAGGAATAGCCGGTGCCGAAATCATCCAGCGCGACGCGCACGCCAAGCACGTGCAGTTCCTCGATCGTCACCGCCGCCGCGGCCTCGTCCTTGATCAGCGTGCCTTCGGTGACCTCCAGCTCCAGCCGGTCCGGCGCCAGGCCCGAATCGCGCAGCATGCTGGCGACCAGCCCGGCCAGCCCGCCGAGGTGGAAGCGGGAGGCGGAGACGTTCAGCGCCACCTTCAGCGGCTGCGGCCAGGCGGCGGCCTGCCGGCAACCCTCCCGCAGCACCCATTCATCCAGCATCCCGCCCAGGCCGCAGGCCTCCGCGATCGGCACGAAGACGGAGGGCGAAACCGGGCCGAAGCCCGGCCGGTCCCAGCGCAGCAAGGCCTCGCAGCTCGCCACCTGGCCGGTCGCGGTATCGGCCACCGGCTGCCATTCGAAGCGGAAGGCGCCATGTGCCAGCGCCGCGCGCAGATCCCGCTCCAGCGCCTGGCGGCCGGCGAGCTGGCCCTCCATCGCCGGGTCGAAGCGCATCTGCCGGCCGCGGCCCTGGTTCTTCGCGGCATACAGCGCATTATCCGCGCGCCGCAGCAGCGCATCCGCGTCCAGCCCATCCGCCGGCGCCAGCGCATAGCCGACGGAGGTGCGGATCGGCACCGGCTGGCCCTGGTATTCGAAGGGCGCGCTCAGCGCCTCGATCAGCCTGATCGCCAGAGCATCGGCCTCGGCATGCGTCACCGGGCCGGACAGGATCACCGCGAATTCGTCGCCGCCGAGGCGCGCCACCGTGTCGGAGGTGCGAACGGAGGCCGAGAGCCGCCGTGCCGCTTCCCGCAGCAGTGCATCGCCACCGGCATGGCCGAGCAGGTCGTTCACCGCCTTGAAGCGGTCGAGGTCCAGGCAGAACACCGCGAAGGCCTGTTCCTCCGGCCCCCGCGCCAGCTCGATGGCGGCGGCCAGGCGGTGCTCGAAAAGCGGGCGGTTGCCGAGGCCGGTCAGCGGGTCGCGCAGCGCGGCCGACTGGGCGGAATCCAGGCTGGTCCGCAACTCGATGGCGGCGGCGACGCCCTGGGCGATATCCGCCAGGGCGCGGGTCGCGGCGGCCGGCATCTGCCGGGGCTCGTGATCCACCACGCAGAGCGTGCCGAGCGCGAGGCCGGCCTGGTTGACGATCGGCGCACCGGCATAGAAGCGGATATGCGGCGGGCCGAAGACCACCGGATTGTCGGCGAATCGCGGGTCTTCCCGCGCATCCTCCACCACCATGACCTGGTGCGGCGTGAGGATGGCGTGGGCGCAGAAGGACAGGTCCCGCGGCGCCTCGCGCAGGTCCACGCCGACAGCCGCCTTGAGCCACTGGCGGTTCGCATCGATCAGGCTGACGAAGCCCATCGGCGCCCCGACGAGATGCGCGGCCAGCCGGGCGAACCCGTCGAACCGCGCCTCGGGAGGCGTGTCGAGGATGCCTGTGGCGTGCAGCGCCCGCAGGCGCTCAATCTCATTCGCGGGAAGTGCGGCGGGGGGCAAAGCGGCGTTCGCTTCCCTTTGGGGTGGCAACGATTAACCGTTAACAACTTCAGGTAGCATCAGACATTAAAGGTCGCTTCATTGGAAGGCAAATAGCCGCAATGTGCTGACGCCAGCTTAAGCGCGCCCGCAGCCACCGGGTTTCGTTTCGAGGAAGGGCGGCGGCGCGGCTTGGCCTGCTTGGCAGTCCACGAGCCTTCTGCGCGGCTCAGTTCGCAGGTCAAAGGCCGCCTGCGCGGCTCAGCTCGCAGGCAGGATCAGGTGCACCGCGGTGCCGCGGCCGGGCGTGCTATCCGCCAGCAGCGCCCCGTTGGCCCGGCGAAGAAAGGCGGCCACCATGGCCAGCCCGAGTCCCGTGCCGCGGCCAGGCGGCTTGGTGGTGAAGAAGGGCTCGCCGAGCCGGGCCAGTGCCTCCGGCGTCATGCCCATCCCGGCGTCGCGCACGGTGATGCGGAGGTAGCGGCCCGGCGCGAGCGAAGGCGCGCCGGCCGGGCGCGGCGGAATCTGCAGCCGGTGCGCCGTGATCCGCACCTCGCCGCCCTGCGGCATCGCATCCCGCGCATTGGCGGCGAGGTTGATCAGGGCGGTTTCCATCTCCGCCCGGTCCAGCCCGGGCGCACTCCGCAGCCCGGCCGGCACCTCGCACCGCACCCGGATGCCGGAGCCGAGCGTCGCATCCAGCAATTCCGAAAGCTCGCGCAGCGAGGCGCTGATATCGACCGCTTCCGCACCCTCCAGCATCTCCGGATTGGTGCGGCGCGTGGTGTCCAGCAGGCGGCGGGACAGGGCGGTGGCGCGGGTGGCGTGGCGCAGCAGGTGGTCGGCGACCTGCCGCACCCGATCGGTATCTTCCGCATAGCGCTGCAGCAGCCTGGCCGCGGCGCCCACGGATTGGGTGATATTGCCGAAATCATGCGCCAGCCCGCCGGCCAGCAGGCCCAGCGTCGCCTGGCGTTCCGCCGTGCGGGCGCGCGCCTCGGCCAGGCTGCGGCTTCGCATGCTGCGTTCCGCCTGCCAGATCGCCGCCAGCAGCACCGCCATGGACAGTAGCGCACCGACCAGCGGGCTGACCATGCGGCGCAGCCAGTCGCGAGTGAGCGCCTGCTGCGACAGGCCGTAGGCGATGCCGACATCATGCCGGATCAGTCGCCGCAAAGCCGTCATCCGCGGCACGCCATCGAAGGGGGAGGGGCCGTGCAGCACCTCCACTGGGCCACGCCGCAGTGCCCGAAGCATGTCGCCGGCGCTGCGCGGCAGGGCAGCGCCGACGGGTTCCGCCGGCGTCGGCACGGCGGCCAGCACCGCGCCATCCAGGCGGAACAGCGTGACCGCGTCCTGCGGCGATTCCAGGATGCTGAGATAGAAGGACACGAAGTTGCCGGGCCACAGCGAGGCCAGGATGGCGCCGCCGTCGCTGAGCCCATCCGGGCGCGGCCGTGCCCGCACCACGGGGAAGACCGGCGTGCCGCTGGCGACGGCGCGCACGACCTGCCCGACGAAAACCGTCTCAGGAATCGCGCTGCCCTCGCGCTGTGCCGCGACGTAGTCCCGGTGGGCGACATCGCGCGGCGGCGCACCGAAGGGCTGCTGGCTCGACATCACCAGAAGGCCGCCCGGCGCGATCAGCGCGATGCCGCCGGAATTGAGGTTCACCGAATCGAGCGCTCGCAGGAAGCCGTACAGGTTGGCGTCCTGCGGCACATCCTGCCACGCCACCCCCTGCATCCGGTGCTCGATGGCGGCGAGGGTGAGTTCCTGTGCGTCGAAGGCGCGCAGGGCGTGTTCGTGCAGCATTTCCGCCACGCGCTGCACCCGCGCCCGCGCCGTCTCCTCCACGGTCGCCTTGTTGCTGAAGCCGCTGGCGACGAGTGCCGCCATCGGCAGCAGGATCGCGGCGGCGCGCAGCAGCCACAAGCCGCCGCGCGGGAGATACGGCGCCTGGACGCCCTCGGGCTGCGGGTTCACCACGCCCGATGCCATGGCGGCGCGGCCTGCGACGCGCGAAGCATCACCCGCGCTAAGGGCGGCATGCGTTGCGAACCGGAAAGATCCACAGCTTCTTCATGATCTTCAGTCATCACATGCCGAAGCTGGTTGCGCCACCCTCGGATTGATGCGGATGCAGGCTGTCCGTCCGGGTTTGTAACCAACAAATCATGGCGCCACGTTGGAAATTCCGGGCGATGATTCCCAGGCGGGGGATACTGCTGTAGAGGCCCCGCGTGACCACGCCCCTGCCTGCCCGTCTGGCCGTCATCATCCCCGTCTTCCGGGAGGCCGCCAACGTCGCGCCCCTGGTCGCCAGGCTCGATGCCGCGCTGGCCGGCCTGGCGTGGGAGGCGGTGTTCGTCGACGATGACAGCCCGGACGGCACCGCCGCGGCGGCCCGCGCCATCGCGGCCACGGACCCGCGCATCCGCTGCATCCGCCGCATCGGACGGCGCGGCCTGGCTTCGGCCTGCACGGAGGGCATGCTCTCGGTCTCCGCCCCCTTCGTCGCCGTGATGGATGGCGACCTGCAGCATGACGAGGGCATCCTGCCGGCCATGCTGGCGGCGGTGGAGGGTGGCGCGGACATCGCCATCGGCAGCCGCCATGTCGCCGGCGGCGCCGCGGAGGGCGGCTTTTCCGCGGCCCGTGGCGCGCTGTCCGACGGCGGTGCGCGGCTGGCGCGGATGCTGCTGCCGGTGAAGGTGGCGGACCCGATGAGCGGCTTCTTCCTGCTGAAGCGCGACGTGGTGGAGGAGGTGGCGCCGCGGCTGGCGTCGCGCGGCTTCAAGATCCTGCTCGACATCCTGCTTTCGGCACGGCGCGCGCTGGTGGTGGCGGAAGTGCCCTACAGCTTCCGCTCCCGCCTGGCGGGGGAGAGCAAGCTGGATGCGACGGTGCTGCTGGAATTCGCCGGCCTGCTGCTGGACAAGGCGACCGGCGGTGCCGTGCCGCTGCGCTTCCTGGCCTTCGCCGCGGTGGGGGCGGTGGGGCTGCTGGTCCACATGGCGGCGCTCGCCCTGCTGGTCGGGCCGCTGGGCTTCGGCCCGGCCCAATGGGTGGCCACCTTCGTCGCGATGACCGCGAACTTCGTGCTGAACAACCGCATCACCTATCGCGACGCCAGGCTGCGCGGTCCGGCACTGTGGCGCGGGCTGGTCCTGTTCTACCTGGTCTGCGGCATCGGCGCCGCGGCCAATGTCGGCATCGCCGGGTTGCTGGTGCGCGACGGCGTGCTGGCCTGGGGCACCGCCGGGGCGGCCGGCGCGCTGATCACCGTGGTGTGGAACTACGCCGTCTCCTCCACCCTGGTCTGGCGCACCCGATGAGCGCGCTGTGGCTGCTGCTGGCCGTCACGGGGCTGCGGCTTGGGGTGGCCGCGCTGGTGCCGCTGGCGCCGGACGAGGCGTATTACTGGGTCTGGTCGCGCAGCCTGCAAGGCGGCTACCTGGACCACCCGCCGATGGTCGCCTGGTTCATCCGCATCGGCACCCTGCTGGCCGGCGAGAACGCCTTCGGCATCCGGCTGCTCGGCCCCCTGTCGATCGCCGTGGCCAGTGTGCTGCTGGCGCGGGCGGCGGATGCGCTGTTCCCGGAGAAGCGCCCCGGCCTGTGGGCGGCGGCGCTGTTTAACGCGACGCTGCTGGTCGGCGTCGGCGGCATATTGGTGACGCCCGACCTGCCGCTGCTGGTGTTCTGGACCGCCGCGATCTGGGCGCTGGCGCGGCTGCATGCCAGCCAGGATGGTCGCTGGTGGCTGGCCTTCGGGCTGCTGGCGGGGCTCGCGCTGTTCTCGAAATACACGGCCGTGCTGCTCGGCGCCGGCGTGGTGCTGTGGCTGCTGGCGTGCCGGGACGCCTGGCGCTGGTGGCGGGACTGGCGGCTCTATGCCGGCGGCCTGCTGGCCGGGCTGGTGTTCCTGCCGGTGGTGGCCTGGAACGCGAACAACGAATGGGCCTCCTTCGCCAAGCAGGGCGGCCGCGCCGGCGCCAATGAGGCGGGGTTCACGCTGCGCTACCTGGGTGAACTGCTCGGCGGGCAGTTCGGGCTGGCGACGCCGCTGGTCTTCATCCTGTGCGTCGCCGGCATCATCGGCGCGACGCGCGCCTGGTGGCGCGGCAGCGCCGCGGCGGGGCTGCTGGCGGCCCTGGTGCTGCCGGGGGTGGCGCTGTTCACCTGGCAGGCCACCGGCAGCCGCGTGCAGGGCAATTGGCCCGGCATCCTCTACCCTGCCGCCTGCATCGCCGCCGCCGCCTGCATCCCGCCGCGGCTGCTGTCCTGGCGCCGGCCGGCGGTGGGGCTCGGCCTGGTGCTGGCGCTGGCGGTCTATGTCCAGGCCGCCTTCGCCCCCCTGCCGCTGCCGCGCCGGCAGGATCCGACCCTGGCCCGGCTCGGCGGCTGGCCGGAACTGGCGGCCGTGGTGGAGGCGGAGCGCCGCGCCCAGGGCGCGCTGTTCGTGGCGGCGGAGGAGTACGGCCTGGCCGCGCAGCTCGCCCTGAACCTGCCGCCCGGGGTGCCGGTGGTGGCGCTGAATGCACGATGGGCACTTTTTAACCTGCCGCACCCCGTGCCCGGCGTAACCGGCCTGCTGGTGCAGAGCGAAAGACGTGACAGCGCGCCCGATTGGCCCGGAGCCCAGCCCATCGCGCGCGCCAAAGGGCCGCTGCTGCGCAGCCGGCGCGGGATCGAGGCGGAGCGCTATCGCGCCTTCCGTATCGAGACGCGACCGGACCTGCCGGACGCGGCCATCCTGCCGCGTCCTTGACGAAACAGGGTCGCGCTCGAAGCTTTATACAAGTTCGAAGCTCTACACAGGTTCAAGGCGGAGACGACCATGCTGATCAAGCGACCGCGCGGCTGGGAAATCCCTGAAAGCCAGGCGACCCCGGAACAGGCGGTGCTGGGACGCCGCGCCCTGATGGCCGCCGCCGGCGCCGGCGCGATGCTGGCGCCCACGGTGGCGAAGGCCCAGTTCTGGCGCCGCAGCGAACCGGCGGACCCCTGGACGCGGCTGCCCGCCACGGTGCCGGACCTGCCGCCCGCCATGCGCAACACCCGATACCAGCCCGGCCGCGACATCACGCCGGAGCGGGACCCGGTGACCTTCAACAACTTCTACGAATTCGGCAGCGACAAGGGCATCTGGACCACCGCGCTGAAGATGCCGACCCGGCCCTGGACCATCAAGGTGGATGGCATGGTCGAGAACCCCGGCGAATTCGACGTGGACGACATCATCCGCCGCATCGGCATCGAGGAGCGGGTCTATCGCCTGCGTTGCGTCGAGGCCTGGGGCATGACCGTGCCGTGGTCCGGCTTCCAGCTTTCCAAGCTGCTCGACATCGTGAAGCCGCAGGGCTCGGCGAAGTTCGTGCGCTTCGAGACGGCGAGCAAGCCGGAGGTGATGACCGGCCTGCGGCAATCCTGGTACCCCTGGCCGCATATCGAGGGCTGCACCATCGAGGAAGCGGGCAACGAGCTGACCTTCATGCCGGTCGGCCTGTTCGGCAAACCGCTGCCGCCGCAGAATGGCGGGCCGTTCCGCGTGGTCTTCCCGTGGAAGTATGGCTTCAAATCGGGCAAGTCGATCGCCCGCATCACGCTGACGGACCAGCGGCCGGTCTCCTTCTGGGAAACCCTGCAGGCCAGCGAATACGGCTTCTGGGCCAATGTGAATCCGGAAGTGCCGCATCCGCGCTGGAGCCAGGCGACGGAACGGCTGATCGGCAGCAACGAACGGGTGCCGACCCGGATGTTCAACGGCTATGGCGAGTTTGTCGCCGGCCTCTACACCAACCTGCAGGGCGAGAGGCTCTACGCCTGAAAACGCTCGGCATCCTGCTGCTGGCGGGCGGCGCCGCGCTGGCCGCCTGGTTCGGCCCGTGGACGCCGCTGGGGGCGGTGATATTCGGCATCTGGCCCGAATTCCTCAACACCCTGCAGGCCGGCGTGCAGCGCCGCATCCTGCCGGAGCTGTGGGACTGGGCCTTCCTGCCGGTGCTGGAGGCGCCGGCTTGGCTGGTGCCCGTGGTGCTGGGCGGGCTGCTGCTGCTGGCGGGGCTGGCCCGCCGGCGCTGAGGGCTTGAGGCCGGGCGATCAGTCCAGCACCGGCAGCCACATCTGCGCGGTGGTGCCCTTGCCCGGTTCGCTGTTGATCCGCAGCACGCCACCTGCCCGCTCGCAGAAGCCACGCACGGTGGCCAGGCCCAGCCCGGTGCCCTCGCCGGCCGGCTTGGTGGTGAAGAAGGGCTCGCCTAGCCGCGCCAGCACATCCGGCGGAATGCCGGCCCCGCTGTCGGAGACCGCGACCACCAGGTAGCGGCCAGGGCGCGGCCTGCCAGCCTCCTGTGCCTCCGTCACCGTCTCCGCCCAGGTGGCGATGGACACCACGCCGCCACCGGGCATCGCGTCCCGCGCATTGGCGGCCAGGTTCACCACCGCGGCCTCGAATCCCGGCCGGTCGCCGCGGGTCGCCGGCAGTGCGGCGGGCAGGGCGGCCTTCACGCGCCAGCCGCTGCCCAAGGTGCGGTTCAGCAGCTCCGCCAATTCCCGCAGGGCGCCCAGCGCATCCAGCGGGCCGTCGGGGCTGGCATCGCCGCCACGCGCAAAGGCGAGCATCCCTGCCACCAGCTTGCCGCCACGCGCCGCCGCATCCGCCAGCAGCCGGGCGCAGCGGCGCACCTCCGCCGGGTCGTCGGCGCGCTGGTCCATCAGCCTTGTGCCGCTGTGCACCGCCTGGACCAGGTTCTTCACATCATGCGCCAGCCCGGCGGCGAGCAGGCCGATGGCGGCGGCGCGGCTGGCTCCGGCAAGCTTCGCCTCTGCCTCCATCCGCCGTTCCGCGGCGCGTCGTTCCTGCTTCGCCCCGCGCGCGGCGAAGGCGGTCAGCGCCAGCAGCAGCACCGCCGCGCCGAGGCCGCTGGCCAGTGGTGCCATCATGCGCTGCCGCCATTCCGCCAGCAGCGCCGCCTCGTTCATGCCGTAGAGCACGGCGACCGGCCATTCGCCGACCTGCCGCGCCACGTAATGCCGCCGCATGCCGTCCGCGCCGATGATCGACGGTGCCAATCCGGCGCCGCCGGCGCTGGCCAGGGCGGTTTGCAGCCTGGCCGCGGCCTCGGAATCCGGGCCGCCCTGTCCAGCGGGCAGTGGCGGGTGGCGGGCCAGGAAGGCGCCGTCGAGGCGAGTCAGGGCGACGACATCGGCCGTCGTCTCCACCACCGAGGCATAGAAGGCGACCAGCGGTTCCGGGCTGAAGCTGGCGACCAGCGTGCCAGGTTCACCCTGGGCACCGGGGCGAGGCGGGGCGCGGCGGGCGACGCCGAAGGCCCGCCAGCCCATCGGTCGCGCCTCCAGCACCTCGCCCACCGTCTGCGCCGCGCCGGCGTGCAAATCGCGAATATAGCCGCGGTCGGAAAGGTCGGTGGCGCGGGCCGGATATTCGTAGGAAGCCGCCGCCACCCGTCCCGCCTCATCCGCCACCACCACCGCGCGGACCAGCGGCTGGCCGGCCGCGACCAGTTCCGTCAGCAATCCGTGCAGGGTGGCGTCGCGGCGGATCTCCTCCCAGCTCAACCCGGCAATGGCACGGGACAGTGCGGCGAGGATGGCTTCCTGCGTGGCGAAGGCGCGCAGCGCATGCTGGCGCAACATTTCCGTATTGCGATCCAGGCGCACGCGCGCGTCGTCCCTGACATCACGCCAGGACATGAGTGCGGTGCCGCCGACGCCGAGCGCCGGCAGCAGGACCGCCGCCACCCACAGCAACGCGAAGCCCCGCGCGTGGCGTGGTCGGCGCGCGACGGGCGGCGCGACGTGGTCAGACGGTAGTGTGATCCGCATCCATCACCAAGCTGACATGATCCGCCAACGGCGCCACTGCACGATCGCGACAGTGGCAGCCGCATGGGACCGTGTGCTTCATGCCACCGCTCGCTGCCGGGCCAAGGCGATGACGCGCAGCGCCTCCGGCCACAGGCCGAAGGGCTCCAGCGCATCCAGCCCGGCCCAGGCGACCTCCGTCACGTCACCGCCCGGGCGAGCCGTGCCGGACAGCCAGGCGCCGGCGAAATCGATGATGGTGTAGTGGAAGCGCGGGCCACGCCCTTCCTCCCCGGGCGTGATCGCATCGACCACGGCGAGCAGCTGGAGCGGCCCGGCCTCGACGCCCGCTTCCTCCAGCAATTCGCGGCGGGCGCAGGCCTCCGCCGTCTCGCCCAGGCGCTGGCCGCCACCGGGCAGCGACCATTCGCCAAGCCGCGGCGCGCGGCCGCGGCGGATCAGCAGCACGTCATTCCCCCGCAGCAGCACAACGCCGATGCCGACCCAGGGACGGGTGGGGTATTCGCGCGGATTGAGCCCGGCGGTGGCCAGGCCCGTCACTGGGGTGTGGCGGGCGATTCGGGAGCTGCCCCGGTTGTGCCTGGGGTACCGGTCCCCGGAGTAGCGGTCGCAGGAGCACCGGTCCCCGGAGTAGCGGGCTCGGATGCAGTGGGCTGGGCTGCATCGGTTTGCGCCGGTGCGGTGGCTTCCTGCTTCCGCAGATCCTCCAGCCGCGGCACGAAGGCCTTCTCCTTCCACTGGCCGAGCTGATAGGCCCAGCCCTGCCAGCGCGCATTCAGCCGCGCGGCTTCCTCATCGCCTTCCGCCGCCAGCGTCGCCCACAGCGTCTCGCCATCCTTATGCGCGGTGACCGTGATGCGGAGGTTGTCGGTCAGTTCGAAGCGACCCTCGCCAATCCGCTCGCCGGGAATTTCGGCGGCCTTGCGGACATCGAGAAACGTCAGGAATTCGAAGCCGCGCGCCACCTCGTCCAGGCTGATCTCGTCCAGCTCCGGCGTGGTTGTGGGCTCCAGCACGGCCAGCGGGGCGTCGGTGTCGGCACCGCGGCGCAGGATCAGCGGCGCCTCGCCCTGGCGCATCACCGTGGCGCCACGCACCCGGTCGCGGGGGATATTGGCGAGGTCGCGGTCGATCCACAGATTCGGGTCCGCATCCAGCGGCAGCCGGCCCTCGGCGAGCCAGGCCTGGGTTTCCTCCGGGCGCCGGACATAGACGGATTCCGGCACATTGCCCTGCACCCGCACCCGGCGCCGGCCGACCACCAGCTCCGCGATCACGCCGCCCTGCGCGTCCAGCAGGCGGAGCAGGGAGGATGTGGCGGCGGGGCGGGAGGGATCGTCCAGGCCGAGGCGGTCGAGCATCTCCGGGTTGGCGGTACGCGGCTCCGTCAGGCGCAGCTCCGTCAGGCCCACCAGCAGCTCCCGCACCCGTTCCGGGCGGACCGGATAGTCCGCCTTCGCCGGCAGCACCCAGGTATCGGCGGCATTGCGGCGCACCAGCAGCGTGCCGTCATGGCGCTTCACCTCGATCGTCGCCGCATTCGCCAGCCGTGGCGCCAGGCCCGGGAAGGCGAGGTCGCTGGCGGAGGTGGGGGGCGGGCTGGCGCGATCCGGCGTCAGCAGGATGGCGCCACCGACGGCCGCCGCCGCGGCACCGCCGAGGGCGAGAAGGGTGCGGCGCCTCATGCGCGTGCCCCCGCGCGGCGACGGTTCCGCATGATGCCGAGGCCGATGGCGAACAGCGTCAGCAGCGCCGGCACCAGGGCGATGTTGACGAGGCGCAGCCAGGTCTCCAGCCGCTCGATGTCCCGCCGCAGTTCGAGCTGAACCTGGCGGAGCTGCCCGCGGGTGCGGACGATCTCGGCGCGCGCCGCGTCGATCTCAGCGCGCTGCTCGGGCGTGATGACGGCGTTCGCCGGTGCGCCCTGGCCCCCCCCTTGGCGGAGTTCCCGCAGGCGGCGCTCGGTGGCTTCCAGGCGTTCGGTCAGGCCGCGCTCCGTCTGGCGGAACTGCGCCTCCGCATCACGGCGGATATCCTCCACCAGGGCGAAGGGCCGCAGCGATTCACCGCGGGACCGCAGCGAGACCAGCGCCTCGCCACCCGCCATGCTGTCGGCGAGGTTGATCAGGAAGGCGCCGTTGTCGCTGATCGGCGTCGCCACCTGCTGGCCGAAGAAATCCTGGGTGCGGACCCAGAACCGGTCCTCCAGGATGTCAGCGTCGTTGCCGACGATCAGGTTGGCCGGACCCTCGGTGCTGGCACGGTGCGCGGGGAAGTCGGCCGGGCGCTCGGCGCCCTCGGGCGGCGGGGGCGCCGCCTCGAAGGCGGAGGTCAGCGCGCCGCGCACCCGTGCGACGATCACATGCGTGGCGTCATCCGGCTCGAAGGCGGCCAGCAGGCGGGCCGGGCTGGGGTCGGTGCGAACCGCGGTCGCATCGACCAGCATGGACCGCGCGCTGCTGGTGACCAGCGGGGTGAATTCCACGCTGGAACCCTCGCGCCGGCGCACCTCGCCGGCGGAGGCGACGGTGACCTGCTGCAGTTCGGCGGTGGCGACCTCCGTGCGGTTCAGCCCCTCGGTCGGCACGTTGTACCAGGCGACGTAGTCCACCGCCTGCACCCGGTCCCGTGGATCGGCCCGCACGCGCCAGGCGCCGCGCAGGTCCAGCACCACCTTGTCCGAAGGCGCCTCGACGCCCCAGGCATTCAGCAGCCGCGACAGGGAGGAGGAGGTATCGCTCGGCGGCCGCTGCCCGGGGGCGGGGCGGGAGGCCTGGCTTTCGCTGTGCGGGTCGGTCAGCGCGATCAGCCGGCCGCCGCGCATGACGAACTGGTCGATCGCGTACAGCGTGGCATCCGACAGGTTCTGCGCATGCGCGACCAGCAGCACCTGCACATCCGGCTCGATCACCTGCGCGTCGATGGCGACGTCGCGCACGGTGTAGAAGTTGCGGATCTGGTTCATCACCACATAGGGCTGACCCACCCCCGGCTGGCGCATCATCATCGCCCGCGGGTCGCCGTTCAGCGGCAGGGAGGAGATCACGCCGAGCACCGGGCGGGTCGGGTTCGACAGCTCCCACACCATGCGGGTCAGGTCGTATTCCAGGAAACGCTCGCGGTCCGGCTGGAAGAACGGGATGGTCCGCTCGTCATCCAGCAGGTTCACGCCGGCCAGGCCGAAATAGACCTGCTCGCCGGACTGATCCACCGGCACGCCCTGGATGCCGAGCGCCATGGCGCGGTCCTCGGTCTCGGAGAAGGGCTCCGGGTCGTAGAATTCCAGGCGGACCTTGCCATCGGAAACCGCCGCGTATTCCTCCAGCATGGCGCGCACGCGCTCGGCATAGGCGCCATAGAGCGGGATCGCGGCGCCGAGGCGGCGGGAATAGAACACCCGGAAGGTGATCGGGTCATCCAACCCCTGCAGCACCTGACGGGTACCGTCGGACAGCGTGTAGAGGCGGTTCTGCGTCAGGTCGATGCGGGCGCGGGACAGCAGCCGGTCGGCCAGCATGTTGACGCCGACCAGCAGCACGGCGGCCAGCGCAAGCGCCAGCAGGGCCGAAAGGCCGCGCTTGCCCTGGGGCTTTGCGGGACTGAGGGAAATGCTCATGAGGCTCAATCCGCCTTCCGCTGGTCGATCGCGATGGTGTTCGCGAACAGGAAGAAGGCCATGAAGGAGGCGAAGAACACGACGTCCCGCGCCGAGATCACGCCACGGGTGAAGCCGCCGAGGCGTTCCGTGATGCTGATGCCGCGGGCGATATCCGCCAGCTGCGGCACGCGCTGCGACAGGAACTCCGTCACCACCGGGCTGCCGGCGGCGGTCAGGAAGAAGCAGGCGGCGACCGCGAGCACGAAGGCGATGACCTGGTTCTTCGTCAGCGCGGAAATCGCCGCGCCAACCGCCAGGAAGGCGCCGGCCACCATCAGGCAGCCGAGATAGCCGGTCAGGATCACGCCGTTATCCGGATTGCCGAGCACATTCACCGTGATGACCAGCGGGAATGTCAGCGCCAGCGCGATGGCGCAGAAGGCCCAGGCGGCGAGGAACTTGCCGACCACGGCCTCCCACTGCGCCAGCGGCAGGGTGAGAAGAAGCTCAATGGTGCCCAGCCGGCGTTCCTCGGCCCAGAGCCGCATGGTCAGGGCCGGGACCAGGAACAGGAACAGCCAGGGCACGAAGGTGAAGAAGGGCTGCAAATCCGCCTGACCGCGGGCGAAGAAATTGCCCAGCGTGAAGGTCAGCGCGCCGGCCATCACCAGGAAGATGACGATGAAGACATAGGCCACGGGCGTGGCGAAGTAGCCCGCCAACTCGCGGCGAAAGACGGTGACCAGGCCGCCCATCACGCTGCCTCCACTTCGGGGAGGGTGAGGGCGCGGAAGACGGCGTCCATGGTCGGTCCCTTCGCGGCAAGTTCCGCCGGCGTCGCATCCGCCACCACGCGGCCGCGCGCGATGACCACGGCGCGGGTGCAGACGGCGGCGACTTCCTCGAGGATATGGGTCGAGATGACGATCGCCTTCTCCGGCGCCATGGCGCGGATCAGGTTGCGGACCTCGTGCTTCTGGTTCGGGTCGAGGCCATCGGTCGGTTCGTCCAGCACCAGCACGGCGGGGTCGTGCAGCAGCGCGGCGGCCAGGCCGACGCGGCGCTTGAAGCCCTTCGAAAGCGTCTCCACCGGCTGCAGGCGGACACCCTCGAGCTGGGTGAGGGCCATGGCGTGGGCCACGCGGTCATTCAGCGCCGAGCCATGGAAGCCGCGGGCACGTCCGCAGAATTGCAGGAAGCCGGTGACGGTCATCTCAGGATAGGTCGGCGCGCCCTCGGGCAGGAAGCCCAGATGGCGCTTCGCCGCCACTGGCCGGTCCACCACATCCTCGCCGCAGATGCGGGCGGTGCCGGAGGTGGGCGTCATGAAGCCCGCCAGCATCCGCATGGTGGTGGATTTGCCGGCGCCATTCGGGCCGAGGAAGCCCAGCACCTCGCCCTTGGCGACGGAGAAGGTCACGTCATCGACGGCCGTGAAACCCCCGAAGCGTTTTGTCAGGCGCTCGATCTCGATCAGCGCAGTCAAAGCCGGCACCCCCCGGAATACACAGCGCCGCGATTAAGGAGGCGGGGGGATGGATGCAACCCCCCACCCGCGCAGCCGGGTTACCCGGCGTCCAGCGTCGCCAGCGTCGTGTCATGCCCGAACAGCCCCAGCAGGCCGAGCGCCGCCTGCCCACGCGTCGTTTCCAACGGTGGATCACGATGCATCAGCAGGGCAGCGTCGCGGTGGGCGAGGTGGGTGAGCCGGGCGACCTCCTCCGCCTCCTCGCGCGGGTCCAGCAGCCGGGCGCCGGGCAGGCCCGATTGCCGGGCGCCGAGCGCCTGGCCGCCACCACGGGTGAACAGATCTTCCTCGGCGATCCGGAAGCCATCCTCCGTATCCCGCAGCACCAGCAGGCGGCGCTTCTCGGCTTCCCCAAGCGCCGGGGAATGTACCAGCAGGCAGGAGGACGGCTTGGCGCCGCGGCCGACGCGGCCGCGAAGCTGGTGCAGCGCGGCCAGCCCGAAGCGTTCCGCCTGCTCGATCAGCATGATGGTGGCGTCCGGCACGTCCACGCCGACCTCGATGACGGTGGTCGCCACCAGAAGCTGGGTGGTGCCGGTGGCGAAATCGGCCAGCGCGGCCTCCCGCACCGCCAGATCCTGTATGCCATGCGCCATGCCGACCTTGCCGGGGAAGCGGGCGGCGAGTTCGGCGAAGCGATCCTCGGCAGCCACCGAATCGTCCCGTTCGCCGCCGGAGATGGCGCGCACCACCCAATAGGCGCGCTCCCCGCGGGCGATCGCCTCGCCCAGGCGGTCGATGACCTCCGGCAGCCTCTCCTGGCTGACGATGCGGGTGGCGATGGGCTGGCGGCCGGCGGGTTTGCCCTCGAGCCTGCTGACGGCCATCTCGCCCCATTGCGTCAGCAGCAGGGTGCGCGGGATGGGGGTGGCGGTCATCACGAGCATGTCCGCGTCCCGGCCCTTCTGCGCCAGCATCAGACGCTGGCCGATGCCGAAGCGGTGCTGTTCGTCCACCACGGACAGGCCGAGGTTGCGGAACACCACCGCCTCCTGGAACAGGGCGTGGGTGCCGACCACCACCTGCACCATGCCATCCGCCAGGCCGCGCAGCACCCGCTTGCGGGCGGCGCCCTTCACGCTGCCGGTCAGCAATTCCACCTGCACCCCGGCCGGGATGCAGAGTTTTTCCAATGTCCGCAGATGCTGCCGGGCCAGAAGCTCGGTCGGCGCCATCAGGGCGGCCTGGGCGCCGGACTCCACCGCCTGGAGCATAGCCAGCACTGCCACCAGCGTCTTGCCGGACCCCACATCGCCCTGCACCAGCCGCAGCATGCGGCGGGGGCTGGCCATGTCCTTGGCGATCTCGGCCAGCGCCTGGGCCTGGCCGGCGGTGGGTTCATGGCCGAAGGCGGCCAGCGCCCTGGCCGCCAGTTCCCCGGTGCCGGGCAGGGCGCGCCCCGGCCGGTCCCGCTGCCGCTGCCGCACCAGGGCGACGGCGATCTGGTGCGCCAGCAGCTCGTCATAGGCCAGGCGGCGGCGGGGCAGGGCGGGGATCGGACCTGTGGGGCGTTGCAGGGCGCGGATCGCCGCGGCAAAGCTCGGCCAGCCTTCCTGTGCCACCAGGGACGCATCGGCCCACTCAGGAAGATCCGGCAGAAGGGCGAGCGCCTGGTCCATGGCGTTGGCGATGCGCCGGCCGGTCAGTCCGCGCACCATGGGCCAGACCGGCTCGACCAGCGGCAGCGCCGTTTCCTGCTCCGCCACGGTCGGGTTCATCATGGCGAAGCCGTTGGCGCCTTCCGTCTGCACGCGCCCGGCGAGGAAGCGGGTCTCGCCGGGCGGCAGCAGCTTCAAGATCCAGGGCAGGCGGCCATTCATGAAGCGCAGCACCAGCGGCTGCCCGCCCGACTCGGCCCGCACCTCGACATAGCTGCGCTGGCTGCGGCCGGACCGGGCGGCGCGGTGGGCGGTGGCGACCACTTCCAGCACGCAATCCTGGTCGAGCGGCGCCTCCGCCGGCGTCGCGGCGCGGCGGCGGATCACCACGCGTTCCGGCAGGTGCAGCAGCAGGTCCAGCACGCGCGGCCCGCCCGCGGCCTCGGCCAGCAGGGCGGCCAGCGTGCGGCCGATGCCGGGCAGCCCGTCAAGCGGCGCCAGCAGAGGCGTCACATATGCCGGCGCATTTTGGGGGCCGCTTGCTGACAGGATTCCCATGGGCCTCTATATGACGTGGCGGGTTAGTAGCCCGACATCCCCCAGAACGCCGAGACCCTCAAGCTGACCGACCTCGACCCGACGTCCCATCCCGCTCCGGAACTCGACCAGCCGCTCGATCCCCGGCGGCGCCGGCTGAATTTCCGCGCCTGGCACCGCGGCACCAAGGAGACCGACCTGATGGTCGGCGCCTTCGTCGCCCGCCACATCGCGGCCTTCACCGAGGCGGAGCTGGATGAGCTGGAGCAGATCCTGGAATTGCCGGATGTCGATCTGGCCGATTGGCTGATGCAGCGCCGCCCGATTCCGGCCGATGTCGCCAGCCCCCTGCTGTCCCGCATGCTGGTGGAGTGCAACGAATCCGGCGCCGGGCTGCCGCCGCACCTGCGATGAACATCCTCACGGTCCATGGCGCGCCGGAAGGTTTCGATGCGCTGCTGCTCGCCCGGCGGCGGGCCGAATCGACCGGGCCGGTGCTGCATGTCTGCCGCGACGATGCGCGAATGGCCCGGATGGCGGAGGCGCTGTCCTTCTTCGCCCCGCATGTCGAGGTGCTGCGCTTCCCGGCCTGGGACTGTCTGCCCTATGACCGCGTCTCGCCCAACCCCGAGATCGTTTCCGAACGCGTCGCCACGCTGACCCGCCTGGCGGAGCCCGCCCGGGCGCCGCGCATCCTGCTGACCACCATCAACGCCCTGGTGCAGAAGGTGCCGCCCCGCGCGGCCTTCCAGGGTGCAACCCTGGCGCTGAAGCGCGGCGGGCGGGTGAAGCCGGAGAAGCTGACCGAGTTCCTGGAAGCCAATGGCTACCACCGCACCGGCTCCGTCATGGAACACGGCGAATACGCGGTGCGCGGCGGCATCGTGGACCTGTTCCCTTCTGGCCAGGGCGAACCCGTCCGCCTGGATTTCTTCGGCGACGAGATCGACGACCTGCGCGCCTTCGACACCGCCACCCAGCGCAGCGGTGCCAAGGTCGATGGCCTGGTGCTGCGCCCGGTGGGGGAGGTGTTCCTCGACCCGGCCTCGATCAGCCGCTTCCGGTCCGGCTACCGCGAATTGTTCGGCGCCGCGGCGGGGGAGGACCCGCTCTATGTCAGTGTCTCCGCCGGCCGCCGCCATCCGGGCATGGAGCATTGGGCCGGGCTGTTCCATGAGCACATGGAAACCCTGGTCGATCATCTGGGGGAAGGGGTTTCGGTTTCTCTCGACCACCAGACGGAAGATGCGCTCGGCGCCCGGCTGGAAATGGTGGTGGACCATTATGAGGCGCGGCGCATGCCGACGCGGGAAGGGGAGGTGCCGTATCGCCCCGCCCCGCCGGATCGCCTGTACATCGATCATGATGGCTGGATCGATATGCTGGAAGACGCGCGCGTCTTTCGCTTCTCGCCCTTCGACCAGCCGGAACACGCGGCGGGCATCGATGCGGGCGGCCGGCTCGGCCGGATGTTCAACGATGTGCGCGCAGAGGGCCGCAACGTCTTCCAGGCCTATGGCGAACACGCCGCCGCGCTGGCGAAGCGCAACATGCGCCCGGTGCTGGCGGCCTGGACCCGCGGGTCCCGCGAGCGCCTGGGCAACCTGCTGCGGGAGAACAACGTTCCGGCCGAGCTGGTGGAGAATTTCCTCGACGTCCAGAAGCTGAAGCTCGGCACGGTGGCGCTCGCCATCGTCGGCATCGAGCGTGGCTTCGTCGCACCCTCGGACAAGCATGCGGATGGCCTGGCGCTGGTCTGCGAGCAGGACCTGCTGGGCGAGCGCATCGCCCGCCCGCCGCGCCGCCGCAAGCGCGCCGACCAGTTCATCGCGGATGCGACGGAAATCGCGCAGGGCGACCTGGTGGTGCACCAGGACCACGGCATCGGCCGCTATGACGGGCTGGAGACGATCCGCATCAGCGAGGCGCCGCATGAATGCCTGCGGCTGATCTATGACGGTGGCGACAAGCTGTTCCTGCCGGTCGAGAATATCGAGGTTCTTTCCCGATTTGGCTCGGACGCCGCCGGCGTCGCCCTGGACAAGCTGGGTGGCAGCACCTGGCAGGCACGCAAGGCCAAGGCGAAGAACCGCATCCAGGACATGGCGGCGGCGCTGATCCGTATCGCCGCCGAACGGCAGACCCGCGACGCCCCCGCCGCGATTCCGCCCGAAGGTGCCTGGGACGAGTTTTGTGCGAGATTCCCCTTCGCCGAGACCGAGGACCAGCAGCGCGCCATTGCCGATGTGCTGGAGGATCTGGCCGCCGGCCGGCCGATGGACCGCCTGATCTGCGGCGATGTCGGCTTCGGCAAGACGGAGGTCGCGCTGCGCGCCGCCTTCGCGGTGGCGATGTCCGGCACCCAGGTGGCGGTGGTGGTGCCGACCACGCTGCTGGCCCGCCAGCATTTCCGCGTCTTCTCCACCCGCTTCGAGGGCCTGCCGATCAAGGTCGCGCAACTCTCCCGCATGGTGAATGCGAAGGATGCGCAGGCGGTGCGGGATGGGGTGAAGGACGGCACCATCAACATCGTCGTCGGCACCCACGCGCTGCTGGCGAAGTCGATCGCGTTCGCCGATCTCGGCCTGGTGATCGTCGACGAGGAGCAGCATTTCGGCGTCGCCCACAAGGAACGGCTGAAGCAGTTCAAGGCCGATGTGCATGTGCTGACGCTGACCGCCACCCCGATCCCGCGCACCCTGCAACTGGCGCTGACCGGCGTGCGGGAGATGAGCGTGATCGCGACGCCGCCGGTGGACCGCCTTGCGGTGCGCACCTTCATCACCCCCTGGGACAGCGTGGTGATCCGCGAGGCGATCCTGCGCGAGCGGTTCCGCGGCGGCCAGGTGTTCTGTGTCTGCCCGCGGCTGGAAGACCTGCCCCGGCTGCGCGAGCGCCTGACCGAGATCGTGCCGGAAGCCCGTATCGCGGAGGCGCATGGCCGCCTGGCGCCGACCGAGCTGGAACGGGTGATGACCGAGTTCGGCGACCAGAAATACGACATCCTGCTGTCCACCAACATCGTGGAAAGCGGGTTGGACATGCCGGCGGTGAACACGCTGCTGATCCACCGCGCGGACATGTTCGGCCTGGCCGGGCTGTACCAGCTTCGCGGCCGGGTCGGGCGCGGCAAGCTGCGCGGCTACGCCTACCTCACCTGGCCGCAGACGCACCGGCTTTCCGCGGCGGCCGAGAAGCGGCTGGAGGTGATGCAGACGCTGGACAATCTCGGCGCCGGATTCACCCTGGCGAGCCACGACCTGGATATCCGCGGCGCCGGCAACCTGCTGGGCGACGAGCAATCCGGCCATATCCGGGAAGTCGGCATCGAGCTGTACCAGCAGATGCTGGAGGATGCGGTGCAGAACCTGAAGTCCGGCGCCCGCGAGGATGCGCGGGAGGATCGAGACTGGACGCCGCAGATCAACCTCGGCCTGCCGGTCATGCTGCCCGAGGCTTATGTGCGCGACCTGCCCGTGCGGCTCGGCCTGTATCGCCGCATCGGCAGCCTGCAGACCGAGGCCGAGATCGAGGCCATGGCCGCCGAACTCGCCGACCGTTTCGGCAAGCTGCCGGCGGAGGCGGAGACGCTGCTGCAGGTGGTCTGGCTGAAGGCGCTGTGCCGGCAGGTGGGGGTGGAGAAGCTGGATGTGGGGCCGAAGGGCATCGTGCTCGGCTTCCGCGGCAACCGCTTCCCCAACCCGCCCGGGCTGATCGAATGGGTCACCGGCCAGCACGGCGCGGCCAAGCTGCGGCCGGACCACAAGCTGGCCTGGGCGCAGGAGATGCCCTACGAGGCGCGCATCCGCGCCGCGCGGGAATTGCTGAGCGCATTGGCCGAGGTGGCGCAGGGCAGGGTGCCGAAGGCCAGCGCGCCGCCGCCACCGCCCCCCGCGCCGGCCAAGTCGCCCGCCAAGGCCGCGCCGGCCTTCAAGAAAACGGTGTTCCGCGCCGGCAATGTGCCGCCGACGCCGAAGGGGGCTTCGACGAAGCCGATTCCCTTCCCGGGGCGGTGGAAGCGGTAGGGCGTCTAGCCCTCCACCACCGCCACATCCAGCAGCCGCTCGATCACCTCCGGCTCCTGCGCCCCGGCGATCGCGTGGCGGCCCTGCACCACGAAGCAGGGCACGCCGTTGATGCCCAGGCGATGCGCGCGGAGGTTGTCCGCGTGTACCGCCTCCGCCTCCGCATTGCCGGACAGCAGGCGACGGGTTGCGCCGGGATCCATGCCGAGGCCGGCGGCGATGGCGACCAGCACGGACACGTCGCCGATATCCTGGCCCTCGCAGAAATAAGCCTGGAACAGCGCATCCACGGCATCGGCCGCCACGCCATGCCTTTCCGCCAGCCGCACCAAGCGATGCGCGTCGAGCGAAGGCGGGATGCGGCGGATGCGGTCGAACTGAAAGCCAAGCCCCTCGCCACGGCCAAGTTCCGCGATGGTGGCGTGCAGCCGCCGGGCGCGGTCCTCGCCTCCGAATTTCCGGATCACGTAATCCTGCCGCGGCACGCCGCCGGGCGCGATGTCCGGGTTCAGCAGGAACGGGCGCCAAGCGATGTCGGCCGCGATGTCCGGGCGCGCCCGCAGGGTGCGTCGCAACCGGCGCGTGCCGAGGAAGCACCAGGGGCAGACGAGGTCGAAGACAACCTCGATCTGCAAGCGGGAACGAGGTGGGGCGAGAATGTTCACGGGCGGATGATAGCACCCTCCGGCGCCACGAGTCAGGCGGCGGCTTGCGGTGCCATGTTGCGTTCCGCTTCGCGCGCGACGCGCCCCTGCCACAGGCAGAGCAGCGGCGTAACCACCAGTTCCATCCCCAGCGCCGCGGCCATCGGTCCGCCGGGCCAGCCCTGGCCGAACAGCGCCGCCAGCCTGGCCAGGCCGCCGAGCACGACGATGGCGGTGAGCAGCCGGAAGCGTGCAGTGCGCGCCGGCAGTGCCGGAATGGTGCTCCAGAAGCCCAGGCCAATGCCGAGCAGCAGGCCGGAGAGGTAGCGGAAATGGCTGTCCTGTGCCGCATCCCAGCCGCCTGTTGCGCCGGCCACCATGCCGGGCCCCAGCACGACGCCGGCCAGACCGGCGAAGACCGGCACGCAGCCGCCAAGCGCCACGGCAATCCGCAGCAGGGGAAGCGAGCCTACCAGCGCGGCAGGGGGTCGTAGGGCTGCACCTGGGACGCGGGCTCGAACGCCGCGCGCACGACGTCGCCGGCGCCCAGGCTGGCGGCCGCGATCAGCATGACCGCGCCGACCAGAAGGACGGATCGCAGCAGGCGCTTTCGTCGGTTCGCGGAGGGGGCTGGTTGCATGGCGCGGACCCTAAGCCCAGCCGTGCTGGCGCGTCTACTCGTGGTTACAACCTCGGATCGTTGTCAGTATCCGGACGTCTTGCGCTTTCGTTGAGCCGCGATCTCCGACGCCAGGCCGGTGCCGCGGGCCCGTTTGGCTGAAGATCTACACTTTGCCTCGCCTTTGGTGCGATCTCGGCATGAGTGGCCCTGAACGGGCATCCAGGGAGACGAGATTCAGCCGGGACTTGGCGCGCTTTTCAAGGCAAGTGACGCATCTTCCCACGGCATCACGCGGCGTTCACATATTCCGGAGCGGAGGCCTGGAAGGCGGTTATGGCGCGCGTCGCGGCATCCCGCGTCGCCACCAGCGCGGCCAGCATGGCGCCGGCCTGCTTCACCGCGGCAGGCTCGCTCGAATCGAGGTCGGACACCTGTTCCTCCGCATGCCCGACGCCCTCGCTGAGCTGCTCGCGCAGCTCATCCAGCCTCTCCCGGATTTCCATCCGGTCGGCTTCCGGTGCGGCGATCCATTCGGCCGCGATGGTCTCCACTTCCCGCGCCATGCGACCGGGCGCAGCACCCTTGCCGGCCAGGGCCAGCAGCCGGGTCAGCGCCGCGTCGACAGGGCGCACCTGCCTCGGCTTGCGAGCAGCCATGATCATCCACCTACCTGGGGACTCGCATCGTATCATATTCTGGTTTTGTTCCAAGAGCCGATGCGGGTCGCCGATGCGTTTGGTGGCCGGGCCCTTAGCCCTCCAGGCTGTGCTGCGCGAAGAAGCGCAGCATGGCGGCGGAGGCGTCGGGCCCGCGCGGATCCGTGTAGCTGCCGGCGGCATCGCCGCCCGACCAGGCATGGCCGCCGCCATGCACCAGCCATTGCTCGAGCAGCACCCGCCCGGCCGGATCTGCGTGGCAGATGCGGGTGAAGCCGTGGCCGCCCGGCACCGTGCCCTGCGTGGTGCTGGCGCGCAGGCCCTCGGTGCCCGCGCGGGCGATTACCCGGTCGCCATTCACCGGATGCACCGTGGTGTCCCGGTCCGCATGGAAGACGATGGTCGGCACCGCCTTGCCGCCCGGCGCCAGCACCGGCGAGCCGCCCCGCATGGCAGCGAAGGCGGAAGGCACGTCCCGCGCCGCGCCGCAGGCCAGGCCGGAATGCACGCCGACCGCGGCGAACAGGTCCGGATAGGCCTCGCCCATGATGGCCGCGGCTGCACCGCCGGCGGATAGCCCCGCCGCATGCACGCGCTGCGCATCCACGGCATGGTCGCCCATCACCTGGCGCACCATGCCGGCGATCAGCGCCGGCTCGCCCCGATCGCGCGCCTGGTCGCCGGGCTTGAACCAGTTCCAGCAGCGCTGGGCGTTCGCCGCCTGGGTCTGGCCCGGATAGAGCACCAGCCGCGGCGTTTCCTCGGCCAGCGCGTTCATGCGGGTACCGGCGGCGAAATCCTCCGGCGACTGGGTGCAGCCATGCAGCATGACCAGCAGCGGCACCGGGCCGGCGGGCAGGTTGGCCGGGATGTACAGGCGGAAATCACGTTCCCCGGCCGCGCCGCTGAAGCCGCCGGACAGGAATCGAGCGCCGGCGGGCAGGGGGGGCGTCGCAGGGCGAGGTCCGCGGGCGTGCATCCCGGGGAAGCGTGTGGCGCCATCCGGGTCCACATCGAAGATCCGGCCGCGCGGGGCGGGTCGGGGCTTCGGCATGGGGCCCGATTTGGGCATGGGGCCGGGTTGCGGCGGGGCCGCCGGGCGGAAGCTGCCCTGCAGCAGCGCGGCGGCTTCCTTCAGCCGCCCTTGGCGGGTCAGCTTCAGGGCCTCGGCCATGCCGGCAGGCATCATGCGGTGCATTGGTTGGGGATCTTCCAGGAATATTCGGGTGTCAGGCGGTGCGGTCGGCCAGCGCCGCGCGCACCGCGGGGCTCGCCTGCAACGCGCCAAGTACGGAGACGGAGCCAATCGTGGCGCGCGCCAGTTCGGGCGTGACATCGGCAGCGATGCTGGCGAGGCCGAGCACGCGGATATCCAGCATCCGGCCCTCCGCCTGCGCGGCTTCCAGATCCTGCCGGGAGATGTGGCGAAGGCCGAGGTCCAGGCTGCGCCGGCGCACGGATTGCCGTGCCGCCTCCGCGTGCCGTTCGACCTGGTTGCGGATGGCGGTGCGGATGAAGTCCGTGCGGTTCGAGTAGAAGCCGTCCTGCACCAGCAGGTCTATATGGCCCAGATCGACATAGCCGAGGTTGATGGTGATCTTCTCGCTGTCACCAGCGGGCCGCAGGGGCCGGGGGGAATCGCTCATGCCATCCGTTCACCATCCAGGTGGATGGTAGATGGCTGGCATCCACTCCCTCTTCAAGCGTAGCCCGGTCACGGGCGCGGCATCGCCGCCGCGCCCGGGGCGCCGTGTTAGGTCAGGCTGCCGGCGGCTGCGGCGTGGCGGGCTCCTGCAGGATCTTCCAGGACCGGCCGGCCTCGCTGGAATAGGCCTCCATGGCATTCTGCAGGAACGAGGCCTGCCGGCTCATCAGGTCGGTCGGGTTCTGGCAATCGGCGAGGCCCTGCAGGAAGCTCGCCTGGGCCTGCAGGCGCTGCGCCATGAAGCGCATCATCTCCCCATACAGCTTGACGGGCGTGTCCAGCTTCGCCTGATTCCAGTCGAGCGGGTTGAGAAGCGGGCTGGCCGAGTTGGGCTTCTCTGCGGTGGCGGCGTGGCGGTTCGACATGGTCGGTCCCCTTTGCTGCGGAAATCGCACCGGAGGGTTACCGCCCTGCTTTCGTCGCAAGCTTGATCTGCCGCAACGCGCCGCGCCGGATGGGCTGCTAGGCGAGCACAGGCGCGTGATCGCGCGGCCGGCGTCACCGCAGTGAGGACCATGGACCAGGACCTGCTTCGCAACCGCACCTTCGAGGAGATGCGGGCCGGCGACACCGCCAGCCTGGTCCGCATCGTCGGCCGGGACGATATCGAGCTGTTCGCCAGCGTCTCCGGCGATGTGAACCCGGCGCATCTCGATGCCGCCTTCGCCGCCACCGGGCGCTTCGGGCATGTGGTCGCGCATGGCATGTGGACGGCGGCGCTGATCTCGGCCGTGCTCGGCACCCGACTGCCGGGGCCCGGTACCATCTACCTCGACCAGTCGCTGCGCTTCCTCAAGCCGGTGGCACCGGGGGACACCATCACCGCAACGGTCACGGTGCGGGAGAAGCAGGCCGACCGCCGCACGGTGCGCCTGGCCACCGCATGCACCAACCAGAGGGGCGAGGAGGTCCTGGCAGGGGAGGCGCTGGTGCTGGCGCCGGATCGCAGCATCGCCTGGCCGCGCACCCGGCTGCCGGATATCGCGCTGCGCCGGCACGACCGCACCGACGCCTTCCTCCAGCGCGCCCGCAGCGGCCCGCCTTTGCGCGCCGCCATCGTGCATCCCTGTTCCACCGCCGCCATCCTTGCCGCCATCGAGGTGCGCGAGGAGGGGCTGCTCGACCCCATCCTGGTCGGGCCGGAAGCCAAGATCCGCGCGGCGGCGGCGGAGGCGCAGGTCTCCCTGCAGGGCTTCACCATCGAGCCGGTCCCGCACAGCCACGCCGCGGCGGCGCGTGCGGTGGAACTGGCGGCCAGCGGGCGCGTCGCGGTGCTCGCCAAGGGCAGCCTGCACAGCGACGAGCTGATCGGCGCCGTGGTGGCGCGGGATTCGGGCCTGCGGACGGAGCGGCGCATCAGCCATGTCTACGCGATGGACGTGCCGGCCTATGCCAAGCCGCTGCTCATCACCGATGCCGCCATCAACATCCTGCCGACGCTGACGCACAAGCGGGACATCTGCCAGAACGCCATCGACATGTTACGCAAGCTGGGCATGGCGGAGCCACTGGTTGCCGTGCTGGCGGCGGTGGAGACGGTGAACCCGGCGATGCCGTCTACCCTCGATGCCGCGGCACTGACGGTGATGGCGGCGCGTGGGCAGATCACCGGCGCCCGGGTGGATGGGCCGCTGGCCTTCGACAATGCAATCAGCCCGGATGCGGCGCGCAGCAAGGGCATTGTCTCCCCGGTCGCGGGCCAGGCGGATATACTGCTGGTGCCGGATCTGGAAGCGGGGAACATGCTGGCGAAGCAGCTCATCTACCTCGCGGGTGCCACGGCGGCGGGGCTGGTGCTGGGCGCGCGGGTGCCGATCATCCTCACCAGCCGGGCGGATTCACTGGCCTCCCGCATCGCCTCCGCCGCACTGGCGAAGCTGGTCGCCACGGCATGACCCAGCCGCTGCTGCTGACGCTGAATGCGGGGTCCTCCTCGGTCAAGATCGGCATCTTCACGGCGGGGGCGGCGCGGCTGGCCAGCGGCGTGATCGATTTCCGCAAGCCGCCGCTGCGGCTGCACCTGCATGAAGGCCCGGCGGAGTTGGATGTCGCCCTGCACGCGGCGCCGGAGGATGCGGCGGCGGTATTGGCGGAGACCTTTGACTGGCTGGCGCGGCATTTCCAGATCGATCGCCTAGTCGCCATCGGCCATCGCGTGGTGCATGGCGGCGCCGGTTTCGCCGGGCCGGTGCGGCTGGATGACGCGGCGATCGCGACGATCGCGGCCTTGACGCCGAATGCGCCGCTGCACCAGCCGCAGAGCCTGCGGCTGATCCGTGCCGTGGCCGCGCTGCGGCCCGATGTGGTGCAGATCGCATCCTTCGACACCGCCTTCCATCGTACGCAGTCCGACCTCGTCAGCCGCTTCGCCATTCCGCGCGCGCTGCATGATACGGGCATCCGGCGCTACGGCTTCCATGGCCTGTCCTACGCCTCCATCGCCGCCAGCATGGCGCGGGATGTGCCGGCGCTGGCGGCGGGGCGCGTGGTGGTGGCGCATCTGGGCAGCGGGGCCAGCCTGTGCGCGCTGGAGGGCGGGCATAGCCGGGACAGCAGCATGGGCTTCTCCACCCTGGACGGCATTCCCATGGCGACCCGCTGCGGCGCGCTGGACCCGGGCGTGCTGCTGCACCTGCTGGGGCCGGGCGAGCAGAGCCTCGGGCAGGTGGAGGATCTGCTGTACCACCGCAGCGGTCTGCTCGGTGTCTCGGGCATCAGCGCCGACAGCCGCGTGCTGCTGGACAGCGATGCGCCGGAGGCGCGCGAGGCGATCGCGCTGTTCACCTTCCGCATCGCCGGCGAGGTGGCGCGGCTGGCGGCGACGCTGGGCGGGCTGGATGCGCTGGTCTTCACCGCCGGCATCGGGGAGAACCAGCCGCGCATCCGCGCCGCCGTCTGCGAGCGCCTGGCCTGGCTGGGCCTGGCGCTGGACCCGGCCGCGAACGAGGCCAATGCGCCGCGGATCAGCACGTCGGCCAGCCGCATCGCCGCGCTGGTGATCCGCACGGATGAGGAAAGGGTGGTGGCGGAGGAGGCGCTGGCAGTGCTCGCCGCAGGGGGTGTGGGCGTGTCATAAGCCCCGCGAAACCGCACCAAGCCCACAGCATCCCATGATTCGTCTAGACAGCATCAGCAAGCAGAACGGCCTCCAGCTTCTGTTCATCGAGGCCTCGGCCGCGCTCCAGCGCGGCGAGAAGATCGGCCTGGTCGGCCCGAACGGGGCCGGCAAGACTACCCTGTTCCGCATGATCACCGGCCAGGAACCGCCCGATGAGGGGCTGGTGCTGGTCGATCGCGGCGTCTCCATCGGCTTCTTCAGCCAGGATGTCGGCGAGATGGCCGGCCGCAGCGCGGTGGCGGAGGTGATGGACGGCGCCGGCGATGTCAGCACCGTCGCCGCCGAGCTCCGCGAGCTGGAGGCCGCCATGGCGGACCCCGACAAGGCCGATGAGCTGGATGCCATCATCGAGCGCTTCGGCGAGGTGCAGGCCCGCTTCGACGACCTCGGCGGCTACGCCCTGGATGGCAAGGCGCGGGAGGTGCTCGCCGGCCTGTCCTTCACGCCGGAGATGATGGATGGCGATGTCGGCGCGCTGTCCGGCGGCTGGAAGATGCGCGTGGCACTTGCCCGCATCCTGCTGATGCGGCCGGACGTGATGCTGCTGGACGAGCCGAGCAACCACCTGGACCTCGAAAGCCTGATCTGGCTGGAGACCTTCCTGCGCGGCTATGACGGCGCGCTGCTGATGACCTCGCACGACCGCGAATTCATGAACCGCATCATCAACAAGGTGATCGAGATCGATGGCGGGTCGCTGACCAGCTATTCCGGCAATTACGAATTCTACGAACAGCAGCGCGCGATGGCGGAGAAGCAGCAGCAGGCGCAGTTCGAGCGCCAGCAGGCGATGCTGGCCAAGGAGATCAAGTTCATCGAGCGCTTCAAGGCCCGCGCCAGCCACGCGGCGCAGGTGCAGAGCCGGGTGAAGAAGCTCGACAAGATCGAGCGCGTGGAACCGCCGAAGCGCCGCCAGACCGTGTCCTTCGAATTCCTGCCGGCGCCGCGATCGGGCGATGACGTCGTGCAGATGCGCGGCGTGCACAAGCGCTATGGCAACCGCGTGATCTATGAAGGCCTGGATTTCCTGCTGCGGCGGCGGGAACGCTGCTGCGTGCTCGGCGTGAACGGCGCCGGCAAATCCACCCTGCTGAAGCTGGCCACCGGCACCACAGCGCCGGACACCGGAACGGTGAATGTCGGCGGCAGCGTGAAGATGGGTTACTTCGCCCAGCACGCCATGGAACTGCTCGACGGCGACCGCACCGTGTTCGAGGCGCTGGAGGATGAATTCCCCCGCGCCAGCCAGGGCCAGCTCCGCTCGCTGGCCGGCTGCTTCGGCTTCTCCGGCGACGAGGTGGACAAGAAGTGCCGCGTGCTGTCGGGTGGCGAGAAGGCGCGGCTGGTGATGGCGCGCATGCTGTTTGACCCGCCCAACCTGCTGGTGCTGGACGAGCCGACCAACCACCTGGACATCGCGACCAAGGAAATGCTCATCACCGCGCTGTCGCAGTATGAGGGCACCATGCTGTTCGTCTCGCATGACCGGCACTTCCTCGCCGCGCTGTCGAACCGGGTGCTGGAGCTGACGCCGGAGGGCGTGCATCTGTATGGCGGCGGCTACACTGAATACGTTGCGCGCACCGGACAGGAAGCGCCGGGGTTGCACGCATGACGGGACCTGATTCGGGCCTGGTGGAGGATGCCACCTGGCTGGCGCGGGACGTGGCCGATGGGCTGCACGCGGTGCTCCTCACCCATTATCCCGATGCCGAGACGCTGGACACGCTGCGCCCCGGCGAGACGGACCTGGCCACTGCCAACGCCATCATCCGCGCCGTGGCCGAGGTGATGGCGCGGGAAGGGGTCGAGATCCTGCTCCAGCGCGCCGATCGCGGCGCCTTCCGCCGCTGGCTCGCCACGCGGGAGGATACGCCGGCGCAGCGCCGCGCCTGGGTGGACCGGGAACGCGTACTGCGCGGCGCCGATGCCTGGCGCGCGCTCGGCCTGCCGGTGCCGCCGGCCGAGCCGCCACCGGAGTTTCCGGCGCCGCCCGGACCGGTCGCGGAGGATCTGCTGGTCGCCTATGCGGATCGCGAGGACGGCGAGTTCGAGACGCTGGTGAACGACCTGCTGGCCTGCGGACGCAGCGATGTCCTGGAGCTCGCGCTGCGCAAGATGGGCGACCGGCACAGCGAGGAAAACCTTGCGGAACTGCATGCCGACCTGCTCGCCATCGCCGCGGCGGCCGAGACGAGGCCTTCCGGCTGGGCGGAACTGGTCGCGCTGCCGGTGGCACTGACCACCGGCGCCGCCCCCGATGCCGTGGCCATCGCCGAAAGCCTGCTCGCCTCCGGCGGGCTGGACCCGCAGGAGCAACTGCGCTTCCTGCCGGGCTGGCGCTCGCCCGAGGATATCGATGCGCTTTCGCCGCCGGCGATGCGCCGCATCCTGCTCGACCTGGTGGCGGGGCGGGAGCCGCAGGACCTGCCGCCGGGCGATACGGATGATCTGGTGCAGCGCGGCTTCGGCGTGCTGGTCGGGCTGCGGACCGACTGGAACCTGACCATCTGGGACGAGATCGTGGCCGCAGGCGGGCTGCCGGAGGACGAGGACGAGGACGAGGCGGATGAGACGCCCGAGGCGCGCGCCCGGGCCCGGGCGATCGAAGCCTGGCGCGGCCGCGTCGTTGCCGAGACCGGCGGCAGCGTGCCGCTCGACTTGGTGCCCCTGGGTGAGGCCGGCGACGTGATCGCCGCCTTCCTGGACGAGGCGACCGGCCAGGTGGAAGGCCTCGACCAGATCCGCGGCTTCCTGGCCGAAGCGGCTCGGGCCGCGGAAGGCGAGGAAGTGGTCTGCCGGCCGGAAATCATCGGCGACGAGCTGGAACTGGCCGCCTACACGGCAGCGGGACGCTTCCTCGGCGCCCTGACCCTGCAGCCGGCGCAACTGCCGGCACCGGCGGAGTCCATGCTCGGCCTGATCGGCGGCTGGGTCCGCCTGGTGAAGGACGCGCCGGGCCGCTGACGGGTGAGGTGACGGGCCGGAATTTCCGGTAGCGCGGCCAACGGCCACATGCGCCGGACGCCGCACCTCCCACTCCTGCGTCCCGTGCATGTGATCCGGCACGGGGCGCCCGCGCCGGCCTGATCACGCCGACTGCACATCCCGAAGGAAACTGCCGACCTCGCGCCGCATGTTCTCGGATTGATGTGCGACCTCACTGGCCGCCGTGCGGACGTCGTTCGCCGCCAGTCCCGTCTCCCGCGTCGCGCGCCCGACCTGACCGATCGTATCCGTAACCTGGCTGGTGCCGCTCGCCGCTTCCTGGACGTTGCGGGCGATTTCGCGCGTCGCCGCACCTTGCTGCTCCACTGCGGCGGCGATGGCGGCGGAGATATGATTCACGTTGTTGATGATGTCGCTGATGCTGCTGATGGCGAGCACGGCCTGCTCCGTGGCGGACTGGATGCTGCCGATCTGCGATGCCACCTCTTCCGTGGCCCGTGCCGTCTGGCTCGCCAAAGTCTTCACCTCCGAGGCAACCACCGCAAAGCCCTTGCCGGCTTCTCCGGCACGCGCGGCCTCGATCGTCGCGTTCAGGGCAAGCAGATTGGTCTGCTTGGCAATATCGCCGATCAGCTGCACCACCTCGCCGATGCGACGGGCTCCCTCGGCCAGTTCGCGGACCGTATTGTCGGTGCTCCGAGCGGCAGAAACCGCCTGGTTCGTGACCTCCGTCGACTGCGCCACCTGGCGGGTGATCTCCTGGACGGAGACCGAAAGCTCCTCGGCCGCCGCGGCGACCGTCTGCACGTTGCTGTTCGCCTGTTCGGCTGCGTCGGCCACTTCCTCGGCCTGGGTCGATGTACGGGCCGCAATGGCGGTCATGGACCCTGCCGTCGCATCCAGTTCCGTCGCAGCGGAGGACAGGGCGCCGATCATCTCGCCTGCACGGCCGTCGAAATTCTGCGTCAGCAGCGCCAGACGCTCGGCCCGCCGCGCCTTTTCCACTTGCTCGGCCGCCTGTGCCGCGGCCGACGCATCCCCCTGCTGAAGTCCCGTCCGGCACTCGTCGATGGCGCGTGCCAGATCACCGATCTCATCCTGGCGCGCCAGGCAAGGCAGATCGAATGCATAGTCGCGCGCGGCGAGCTGCCGTGTCACGCCGGCAAGACGAACAATGCGCTTGCCAACCACGGCGTTGAGCCACTGCGCGGCCATGGCGCAGATCAGGATGGCAGCCAAGGTCGCCCCGCCGAGGAGCCACAGAGAGGTGTTGTAGGTCGCCTCCGCCTCGTCTGCCGCGGCACTTGCCATCTGGCTTGCCAGCTCCAGAAGTGAGGAGATGGTGGCGCGGAGCCGCAGGGAGGTCTGCATCATCTCGCCGTTGAAGAAGCGGGCCGCCGCATTCACGTCGCCGGAGGCAACGATGGCGGCAAGCCTTCCTTCGAGCGCGAGATTGGCCTGCCATTCCCTTTCGATGAGGTCGAGCAGGCGAAAGCCCTCCGCGGAAGTCACATAGGTCCGGACCTTGGCCTGCTGCTCCGTGAACATGGTGCGCGCCGAGGCCAGACGCTGCGCGGCGCTGGCACGCACGCCTTCGTCGTCGCTCATCAGCGAATTGGCCTGGCTCAACCGGAAGCGCACCGCGGCCTCATTCAGCCGGCCCAGAGCCTCGGTCTCTGGCACCCATCGCCGGCCGAGTTGGCGGGCGTCGTCGCGAATGCCTCCCAGCTCGATGACGGCCGCGATCCCCATCGCAATCATGACGAGCAGAAGGGCGCCGAAGGCGACGGCGAACTTGGATCTCATCCGGAGATCGGACAGCTGGCGCATGGGGGGCTCGGGACCTTTTGGGGGCGCGCCGATAAGCCGGCCCGCACACTTCCAATTTCGCTCTGAGGTTGTTGAAATTGCGTTACCGTCCGTTTCTGGGCACGACGGTTCGACGGTGGCCTTGTCTGTGTAACCGGGAGTGTTCCAGGTTCAGCGCGCCTAGGACGCAGGACCGCGCCTCGGCAGCGGTCCGACGATGCGGGGGCTTCGAGCCGGCCCAGCGGTGCTCAGGATCCTGAAGCCAAGCCCGATGAACCCAGCCAGCAGCGCGAGCTGAGCCAGGACGAATGGCCCCTCGGACTGGGTGGGAGCAAGATCCCGAAGCGCCGGCACCTTGCTGAAGGCCTGCGCGAGCGCAACGAAAAGCAGCCAGTACTGGCTTACCACCAGGCCAATCAGCTCGGCCCTGCGCCAGCGTGCGGAGGTCGCGGACCATTGCTGGGCGGCCACCACCATCACCAGCGTCAGCAGCGCCAGCGCGCCCACGACGTGGGAGGGCAGCAGCACGTTGAATGGAAACAGGAACCCCGTGGCGCTGGTCAGGAAGGCCGTCACCAGGAAGGCAATCCGCCACACCGGCGCTGGCCGCCGCCGCAGCAACCCGGCGAGGACGATGAAGCCAATGGCCGGTGCCACCAGGCTGATCGCGGTGTGCAGGGGGATGAGGATGTCGAGATCGAGCAGCATTTGAACCTCCCGGATCTGCGCTCCTGCCTGCCCGCCATCCGGGCTGCTCGGCTGCGAGATGTCGCGGAAGTCTGCGCTTCGGCTACGCGGTGCGATTGTCCCGGATGATCGCCGTTTGCCCAATCCTGCCGGCCCTGTCTCGCATGGGGCTGGGCTGCCGGAACCCTGCGCCCTGCATGGAAGCGGGCTCGGCGCCATGGGCGGGTATCGGCCCTGTGTAAAGGCGGCGCCGCACCGGCGCGCCCGGCCTTTACATCGATTAACTCGCGCGGGGCGGAGCCGATGGGGAGGATCGGCGCAACAGACACCCCCTGCTGCGGAGCGCCCCATGATCCAGTCCTCGACCCTTCGCCCGACCTCCGCCTCACGTCATGCGATGCAGCAGGAGCCGGCGTTGCTCGCCTGGCGGCGCCCGATACGGCCCGAGTACATCGGCGGGACCGTGCTGCGTCAGACCCAGCGCAGCTGGAGCAGCCTCAGCGCGGCCGTGACGGAAGTGCGCGGCGACCAGCAGATGAAGATCGGGCTGCAGGCCGACTGCACCCAGCTCTCCATCATGCTGGAGGAAGTCGGCGGGCGGACGGCGATGCGGATCGGCTCCGTCCAACCCTCCGCTCCGGACGGCAGGAGGTTGCCGATGTCCCTGATTCCGCCGCGGCTCGGCGCAAGCGGCGAGGCTCATGGCCTGCGCTACATGCGTCACCTGGTCGTGCAGTTCGACGGCGAGACCCTGGCCGGCATGCAGGACGAGGCGATCGACCTGCAGGCTGCCCTGGCACCCCGGGCCATGTTCTCCTGTCCCCGGCTGCTCGGCCTGGCGCGGCTTTTCGCCGGCGAGTGTGACAGCGGCGAGCCGTCCAACCTGCTGTATGGCGATGGCCTGTCAGTCGCATTGCTGCAGGGGCTGACCCAGCTGGATCGCGCAAGGCCGGCGCAGGATGAGCAGGGGCGCCTTGCGCCGTGGCAGTTGCGCCGGGCCATCGAATGCCTGGAGGACAAGCTGGCGCAGAATGTGCCGTTGCAGGAACTCGCGACCCTGACCCGGCTATCGGTTTCCTACTTCTGCAGGGCCTTCAAGACTTCCACCGGCCTGCCGCCGCACCAGTGGCAGCTGCGCGCCCGCATCGAGAAGGCCAAGGAGATGCTGCTCGATGACCGCGACCCGATCGCCCAGATCGCACTTGCGGTGGGCTTCGCCGACCAGGCGCACATGACCAGGACCTTCAGCCGCGTCGTCGGGACCAGCCCGGCCGCCTGGCAGCGCCCGCGCCGGGTGGCACGCAGCTTCGCCTGAAATCTCGCAACAGCGGAGATCATCGCGGCCGCGGGACCGGAAGGTCCCGCGGCCGCACTGCATTCCGGCCGAGCCTGTCGCCTGGCGCGCCGCATGGATCACGCTCCGTCGTGCCGGGACCGCCTGCGGCGACGGCGGATTTCGACAAACACGGTGGCCGGCTTCAATCGAATGCCTCCGCCAGGCCTCAGTATATGCGGGCGATGTGCTTCCCTTGGCGCAGGTTACGGCAACAGCCAGAACCCAGTCATCCGGTGGAACATGGCGACCCGATACGATCGCGCTGGCGCTCCGCCATCGCCCCCAACCCGAGACGGAAGGTGTTCCCCATGAAGTTTCCGCAGCTGATCCAGCGCGCCGCCCTCATTGCCGGCGTTGCCATCGTCACCGGCCTCGGCGGCAATGCGGCGCAGGCGCAAAGCCGCAACTGCATCGACACCCTGGCCGGCATGCCCGACGCCTCTCGCTTCGTCGACGTGGTCAGCCGCAGCCACCTGGTCGAGGATCTGCGCCAGGTTGGCCCCTTCACCCTTTTCGTGCCGACCAATGCGGCGGTGTCGGAGGTCACGCCGGCGCTGATCAACGTCCTGTTCCCGATGGGCGCGTCGGGCGAAGGCGGCACCGCCGACCCGATCCTGGCCCCGGCCGCGATCAACGCGCATATCCTGGAGGGGCGCTACACCTCCGCGGCGCTGGAGCCGGGGCTGACCATGCCGGCGCGTACCCGTGCGGGCAACACGATCGAGGTGGCCAACCTGGGCGGCAAGGTGACGCTGCGCGCCACCAACGGGGCGGTCGCCAATGTGGTGCGCGGCGACATCCCGTGCTCGAACGGCGTCATCCACATGATCGACCGCTCGCTGGTCCGCTGAGACCTCGCATCTCCGCCACGTGGCCCGTTGGCCGCGTGGCGGGGCTCAATCCGCAACTGGCGGCCCGGCATCGAGCAGCGCCGCCAGGCGCACCAGGTCAGCTAGCGACTTCGCCTCCATCTTCCGCATGGCGGAGGCGCGGTGGATCTTCACGGTGATCTCGCTGAGCCCGAGCTTGTGGGCGACCTGCTTGTTCATGCAGCCGGCCGCCACCAGGGCCATCACCTCCCGCTCCCGCACCGAGAGGCTGGCATGGCGCAGGCGCAGCGCGAGGAGGTCCTGTTGCGCGGCCCGGCGGATCCGGTCCCGGGCCACCGCCAGTTCCACCGCGTCCAGCATCTCATGGTCGCGGAACGGCTTGGCGAGAAAATCCACGGCGCCCGCCCTCATCGCACGCACCGACATCGGGATGTCGCCGTGCCCGGTCATCAGGATCGCGGGCAGGCCGATCCCCAGGCCAAGCAGCCGCTCCTGCAGGTCGAGCCCGCTCATGTCCGGCAGCTTGACATCAAGCACGATGCAGCCCGGGCGGTCCGGCCTCGGCGCGGCCAGGAACTCGCGGCCGGACGCATAGGCCTGCACATCCATCCCGGCCGAGCGGAACAGCCCGAGCAGTGCCGTGCGAAGCGCCGCATCATCCTCGACCAGATGGATCAGCGCCTCGGTCACGGCGCCGCATGCCCCGCTGCCGGCAGCGTGAATTGCAGCACCGCGCCGCCACCTGGCGCATTGCTCGCCCAGATGCGCCCGCCATGCGCCTCCACACAGGCACGGCAGATCGCGAGCCCGACGCCAATGCCGCCCTCCCTGCTCGTGAAGAAGGGATCGAAGACCCGCTCCAGCTGATCCGGCCCGATGCCGGTCCCGCTATCCGCAACGGTGATGCAGACGAGATCCGCCTTCCGCGCCGCCTGCACCCGGACCTGCCGTGGGCACGGCACGCCCTCCATCGCCTGCACCGCGTTTGCCAGAAGGTTGGTCAGGATCTGGCGAAGCCGCGACGGGTCGGCCAGCACCGCCGGGGTGCCCGGATTGACGTTGATCACCAGCTCCGTGCCGGTGGCGACCAGCTCGCGCTCCAGCAGCTGTGCCGCATCGCGAACCGCGGCTGCAAGGTCCAGGGCCTCCGGCTCGTGCGAAGCATGGCTCAGCAGAAGCCGCGTCCGGTCGACGACATCGCGGGCCCGCAGCGCATTCTCGACCACGGCGCCGATCGCCGCCTCCGCTTCGGCCAGTTCGGGCCGCGTCCGGCGCAGCCAGCGCAGCGCGGCATCGGCGTTGGTGACGACGGCGGCCAGCGGGTTCTTCACTTCATGCGCGATCGACGCGGTAACGACGCCGACGGTGGCCGCATGCGCGGCCCGCGTCAGCTCGCGCTCGACCTGGGCGAGCCGCGCCTGATCGGCCTTGTAGTCCGTAATATCGACGACGCCGACCACGATGGTGGAGTAGCCGGCAGGATCGCGCGGCAGCAATGCGGTCACGAGGCAGTCGCGCTGGCTGCCATCGGCCCGGCGGATCCGGCTCTCGGCGCGATACAGCCGGTCGCCGCGCGCCATGGCGAGAATCCAGCTCCTGACCGTCTGCTCCGAGGCCGGTACCACATCCACCAGGCGTCCCAGCAGCAGTCGCTTCTCCGTCACCCCCATCAGGTCGAGCGTCGCATCGTTGACGTCGGTGATCCGGATCGAGTGATGCAGGCGGTGCAGCAATCCGGGCTCCGTGGCCAGCTGGTCCTCGACATCCAGCCCGGCCCTGCGCAGCGCCGCCAATGCGCCGCCGACCTCGGCCCAGTCCTCGATCCAGATGGATATGCCGGCGCTGTTCGGATCCGGCGCGACGGCAGCGCTGGGCTGCACCGGAAGGAAATGCGTCGCGGCGAGGAGACCTAGCCCGGCCGCAAGGACCCAGCCGCCCGCGGTGGCGGACCCGCCGAGCAGCAGTCCGACCGGCGCGGTCACCCCGGCCAGGAGTGGGATGGCCCGGCGCAGGCGCATGGCGGCGCCCGCGGGGTCAGCCGGCATGTCCTGTCGCCTCCCGCAGGCATTGCGCGATCGTCTCGGCAGCGAATGGCTTGCTGAGAAAATGGCGTGCCCCCGCGGCCACCGCCTGTTCCCGGATTGCCGCCTCCGGAAAGGCGGTGATGATGATCACCGGCAGTTCGGGTCGGCTGCGGCGCACCGCGCGCTGCAGTTCCAGGCCGTTCATCCCGGGCATCTGCACGTCGGTGACGAGGCAATCCACCTCGTCGCCATCGGCCAGGAAGGCCTCGGCGCTGGCGAACAGGCGTACCCGGTAGTCGAGCGACCGCAGCAGCCGGGACAGCGCCGTGCGGATGGCAGCATCGTCGTCCACCACGGCGATGATCGGACCTCCTGCCACGCCCTATGCCCCCTGTGCCGGCAGGCTGAATTGGAAGGTCGTGCCCGCGCCGGGCGTACTGGCAACGCCCATCCTGCCGCCATGCGCCTCGACGCAGTTGCGGCAGATCGCGAGGCCCATGCCCATGCCGCCCGGCTTCGTGGAGTAGAACGGGTCGAAGACCCGCGGCAGGATCTCCGGCGCGATTCCCACGCCGCGATCATGCACCGCCAGCCGCATGCTTTCGTCGTCCTTGCGCAGCGTGACGGTCAGGTCGCGCGGGCCCGGCATGTCCTGCATCGCCTGTGCACCGTTGAGCAGCAGGTTGACCACCACCTGCTGGATCTGGATCGGATCGGCCACGATGTGGGGAAGGTCCTCATCTGCATCGAAGTGAACGGAGGCGCCGAGGTCGCGCAGTTCCCGCTCGACCAGCAGCATGGCGTTCCTGACCGTCTCGGCGAGATCGATCGGGCCGCCGCGGCGCGGGGAATTGCTGAGGAAGGCACGGGTGCGGGCGACCACGTCGCGCGCGCGCGTGGCATCGGCGATGACGTCGGCGGCGGCCGCCTCGGCCTCCGCCAGGTCGGGCTGCGGACGGCGCAGCCAGCGCAGGCAGGCTTCCGCATTGGTGACGATGGCGGAAAGCGGCGAGTTCACCTCATGCGCGATGCCGGCCGTCAACGCGCCGATCGTGCTGATGCGCGCGGCCCGCGCCACTTCCGTCTCCGCCGCCACCAGCCTGGCCTGCGCCGCCTTGAAGGAGGTGATGTCGATGGAGGTGACGATGATGTCGCGGAATCCGTCGATGCTGTCGGGCAATGCCGCGACGAACAGCGTATCCAGCACGCTGCCGTCCGGGCGCGTGATGTGTGCCTCGGACCGGTAGAAGGGCGCGTCATTGGCGAAGGCGATGATCCACTGGATGAACGTGTTGTCCGTATCGGGCAGGATCCGGTCGAGCGTGCCGAGGAACGCCTGCTTTCCCGGCGCGCCCATCATCTGCACCGTGAAGGCGTTCACATCCCGGATGACGACCTGCTGGCGCAGCCGGCGCGCCTCGTCCGGATGCGCGGTGAAATGCGCCTGCATGTCGTGGATGCCGGCCTGCTTCAGCGCGATGATCGCGTGCCCGACTGCGGTCCAATCCTCCCGCCACATCGAAATGCCGGCCCGCTCGAAAACCGCATGGCTGCGCGCCTCGCTCTCGGCCTGCCGGTCGGCAAGGCGCAGCGCCAAGGTCGCACCCCCGGCAAGGCAGCCCAGCCCGATGATCGCAAGCAGGGCCGCCATCCAGGACGGCGGGAGCGTCGCCGCAGCGGTCAGCGCCACGCCGCCCGCCAAGGATGGCGCAACCAGCATCGCCACGCTGCCAGCGCGGCGGAGCAGGGACGGAGCATCTGCACCCGGACTGCCCACTGCCCAGCGCGGCAATCCATCGGCAGGGCGCTGAGGCGGCGGCGCTTCGAGGGCCTGGTCGACCGGCCAACGGGAGAAGACCTGTTTCACGAGCCGGCCTGCATGACGGCGAACCCCCCATTGCGTCCGGCGTAGCACCCAGCATTGTGCGGGCCGTTCAGCCGAGCAACGTCGCCTCCAGGCTGGTTTCCACCCGGCACAGCCGCGCGACCGGGCAGGCGGCCTGGGCGCGCGATGCGAGGGCCTGGAACGCCGCATCCTGCAGATGCGGGACGCGTGCCTCCAGAGTCAGGCGCAGGGCGGTGATGGTGAAGCTGCCGGAGGCGGGCGCCAGCGTCACCTCGACGCTGGTATCCATCCGCGCGGCGACAAAGCCCGCATCGTCCAGCAGGGCGGCCAGCGTCAGGGAGAAGCTGCTGGCATGGGCGGCCGCGAGCAATTCTTCCGGATTGGTGCGCAACCCGCGCCGGTCGCGGCTGGCCGCGCTGAAGGGGTGGTTGACCATGGCGCCGCTTCGCATCGAAAGGCTGCCCATGCCGTTCTCGATCCCGCCCCGCCATACCGCGGTTGCGAAAGTCCTCATCAGGCGCCCCCATGAAACTCCGCCTCGTATCCGGCTTGATGCCGGCACCAGGATAGCGTCCCGGTCCACCCGCCCATCGCACGGCGGCGGCAGGGACCAGATGCACAGGCTGGGCGATGCGGGGCCCGCCCGATTGACGCTTCGTGCCGCCGCGGCGGGGCGCGCGATTATTCAAGGCTTCTCGACATTCCAAAAGATGGGTGGGGCGGATGGGATCAGCCCGGCATCGGGCACCTCCTCCGGCGGCGCGGCGCGCCCCGGTGCGACGCCGGTCAGCAACAGCAGCAGCGCCAGGACTTTCATGACGGGCCGGCCAGAAGCGCCGAGGCCGCCTGCCAGTCGGCGGTGCCGTGCCCCTCGGTGAAGCGGGCCAGGACGGGCGCCAGGATCGGCTGCCGCGTCTCGGGCCGCAGCCGCGCCAGGCTGTTCGCGGCGCGCAGTTCCCAGGCCAGCGCGCCGTCGGCACGGGCCAGTTCCAGCGCACGCCGGAACAGTGTCTCGGCCGCGGCCGCAGGGCCTGCACCTGCGCCCTGGCGCAGCATCAGCTCGCCCCGTCCCCGCAGGATTTCGGGCGCGCACCAGGGGGCCTGGCCCGCCTCGGCCCGGGCCAGCGTCGCGTCGTCCCCCAGCTGGACATGCAGCGTCGACAGGATGTCGCGGTGGAACGGCCCGAGCGGCGTCGCGCCAAGCTCGATCCCGACCTCCCCCTCATGCAGCGCAAGCGCCGCCTCGTAGCAGGTGACCCAGGACCGCCAGTATTCGAAGGACAGGTTGGAGGACAGCCGCCGCAGCCTGGCCACCAGCGCCCTGGCCGTGGCGATGTCGCCGCTCCAGATGGCCAGCGGGCAGGCGGCGGCGACCAGCAGGTGGCACATCGGCGGCGGGTATTCCAGCTGCCCCGCCAGGGCCAGGGCATCCTGCACCACCTGGCCCGCCTGGTCGGCGCGCCCCTGGATCCAGAGGATGCGCGCGAGATGCGAGCGAGCCGCGACCTGATGGTCGTATTGCAGGAAGTTGCCGTGCGCGCTGCGCAGCGCCGGGGCGCGCCAGGCCAGCGCCTGCTCGGCATGCCGGCGTGCGGCGTCATGCCGCCCGGTCAGGTGCAGGCCCCAGGCCATGACCCGGTCGTGCAGCGCGCGTGCCTCATCCCCGCCATCCGCCTCGGCCAGCGTGCCGATGCTGCGGCAATAGGCCAGCGAGCGCGCGTAGTCGCCCATGACGCAGTGATAGCCGCCCATGCCCCAGGCGGCCTGGACCCGCAGCGAGGCCTCGGGCAGGTCCGCGACGAGCTCCGCCGCCCGCGCATAGGCCGCCAGCATGGCGGGCCCGGGACCGGCCGTGTTGTAGCATGCGGTGCCCAGCGCGAGATGGATCCGCGCGGCCAGCGCCGGGTCCTCCGCCAGCGTCGCGGCGCCAAGGTCCAGCGCGCGTTCCAGCCGCCCCCGGTACTCATCGACCAGTGCCAGCTGGAACCAGACCGGCGCGGACATGGCGGTGAGCCGGCAGCCGAGCCGCACATCACCCTCCGGCCCGAAAGCCCAGTCCAGGGCGAGCCGCAGGTCGTCGATGCCGCGGCAATAGGTCTCCCGCCACTGCGCGGCCGGCTGGTCCTTCCAGGCGGGGGCCGCGCCGCGCATCAGGGTTTCGCAATAGGCGGCGTGGCGGCGGGCGAGGGCGGCAACGCCAGCATTCTCCCGCAGGCGCTCCAATGCGTAGGCCCGGGTCGTGTGCAGCAGGCGGTAGCGGACCGTGTCGCTGCCGAGGTCGACCGACAGCAGCGACTTCGAGGCCAGCCGCGCGATCTGGTCGATGATGTCGTCCCGGTCCGTCTCCTCCGGCACCACGGCGATGGCGGCGTCCAGCGTGAAGCCGCCGGCGAAGATGGCCAGGCGGTGCAGCACCTGGCGCTCCGCATCCGAAAGGATGCCGTGGCTCCAGTCCAGCGTCGCCCGGAGTGTCTGCTGGCGCGGCAGCGCCGTGCGGCGTCCGCGGGCCAGCAGGCACAGGCGATCCTTCAGCCGCTCCGACAATTCCTGCACGCTCAGCATGCCGAGTTGCGCGGCGGCAAGCTCGATCGCCAGCGGGATGCCGTCCAGCTGCCGGCAGATACTCGCGATCAGCTGCGCGGCTGGTTCGCTTGGCCGGAAGCTGTCGCGATGCGCCGTCGCGCGTTCCACGAAAAGCTGCACGGAGGGGTAGAGAAGGATGTCCTCCGCCACCTGCGCAGCTTCCTCGGGCGGCAGGCCGAGCGGCTCGACCCGATGCACCCATTCGCCCTCGGCCAACAGCGGCTCCCGGCTCGTCGCCAGGATCCGGAGCCCCGGCACGCCCCGCAGCAACGCCTCCGCCAGGCGCGCCGCGGCATCGATCAGGTGCTCGCAATTGTCCAGCAGCACCAGCACCTTGCGGCGGCCCAGCGCCGCGACAAGGCCAGGGGTGGGCGACTGCGACGGCACCGAGAGCCCCAGGGCGGAGGCGACGGCGGAGGGCACCAGCGCTGGATCGGCCAGCGGTGCCAGGTCGACGAAGCACAGGTCGCGCATTCCGCCATCGAACAGCACCCAGCCAGCCGCCAGGGCCAAGGTGGTCTTGCCGATGCCCCCCGGCCCGACCAGCGTCACCAGCCGCCGTTGCCCCACCAGATCGACGATCGAAGCCAGTTCGGCATCGCGCCCCACCAGCCGCGTCAGCAGCAGTGGCAGCCGCGCTGGAGCTTCGGCCTGGGCCTGCGGATTGCCCGCGGATATCTCCCCGGCCGCGATGCTGACAACCGGGGCCACGAAGCTGTAGCCCTGGCCCGGCACATTGAGGATGAAGCGCCGGTCGCCCTGGCCATCGCCGAGCACCTTGCGGAGCCCGGCAATATGGACCCGCAGATTGGCATCCTCGACATAGATGCCCTGCCAGACCTGGCTGCGGATCTCCTGGTGGCTCACGACCTCGCCCGCGCGTTCGGCCAGCAGCAGCAGGATATCGAAGGCGCGGTTGCCGAGGCGCAGCGGCCGGCCGTGCTCGGTCAGCACCTTCCGGGCCACTACCAGCTCGAAGGCGCCGAAACGCAGGCGGCGCAGCGTCTCCTGCCCGTCGCGCGGCTCCTGCCCGTCGAATCCCGCCTGCAGGCCGATCCCTGGATCGGCAGCCCGCGATTGCAGCAACATGGCCCACCGCCTTTGCCCTTCGGCATCTGAGGCCGGCGGGCCCTGCGGGCGCAATCATACGAACGTATAGGTGCGGTCGGCGTTAAGCATCCCACGGCCGCCGGGCGAGGCGTGCCGGTTCAGCCGCGGGCGAAGGCGAGCAGGGCGGCGTTCAGGGTTTCCCGGTCCCCAGGGCGGCCGGCAGCGGCGCTTGCCGGAAGGCGCCGCCATCGGACGCGCTTGTGCTGGAGCGACCGGCAGGATTGCGCACCATGACGCGCCCCCGGCCGATCCGGCGTCAGCCCGTGCTGCGCACGAAGCTGGCGATGCAGTCGGCCGCGGCCTCGGGGTACTGGTGGTGCGGCCCATGGCCGCTGCGCGGGAAGGTGAGAAGCTGCAGCGTCGGCAGTTGGTGGTTCAGCGCGTACCAGTTCTCGACCGGGAAGACGATGTCGTGGTCGCCGCCGATATGCAGCACGGGAACGGTCGTCGTCTTCAGCAGCGCCAGCAGGCTGTCGACAGGGAAGATCGGGTTGGCCGGGGCGCTGCTGATGGCGGCCTTGGCCCAGGGCTGCGGCACCGGGATGCTGCGTCCGGCAATGCGCCCCGCGATCCGCTGCACCGAACGCCGCGCCGCCTCCCTGCTATCTGCCGAGGCGGGCTCGAAGAACAGGATGGTCTCGTCCTCCAGCGTGTAGTCCGGCTTCGTCGCCGTGTCGTAGAACAGCTGCTCCCCCGCCTTCACCAGCGGCCCCGGCGGCGTCGTGCCGATCAATACCGCGTGGCTGATGCGGTCCGGGAACATCGCCATCGCGAGTTGCGCCGCCATGCCGCCGAGCGACCAGCCGCTGATCACCACCTTGCCGAGGCCCAGCGCTTCGATGAGGTCGCCGGCATCCTGCGCGAGCGCCGGCGGATCATAGGTGGGCGTGCCGCTGGACAGGCCGAGGCCGGTATAGTCGAAGGTGATGACGCGCAGCCCCTTCGTCGCGAGGGCGTCGAGGAAGGCGGGATCCCAGATATCCATGTTGCCGCGATAGCGGGCGCAGAGCACGATCGGCGTGCCATGCCCGATCGAGCGATAGGCCAGCCGGCGGCCCTTCACCTCGACGAACTGGTTGGCCGCATTCGTGGCGGTGGCGCCGGACATGATCGAATCCATCTCGTCTCTCCTGGTGCTGCGCGTGGGTCAGTCCGCCAGGCTGCGCGACGGCAATTGCGCCAGCAGCTCCATGGTGGTGAGAATCGCATGGGCGTAGGTCGGGCCGTTCAGCTCATGCGCCGCATGCATGCGGTCCTGGCTGAAGGCAGCCGTCGCATCGCGTACCAGCGTGACGTGGTAGCCGAGCTCGACGCCGAACTTCGCCGTCGTCTCGATGCAGGTGTTGGCAAGCAGGCCGATCAAGACCAGCCTTCGGATGCCATGCTGCTTCAGCTGCATGTCGAGGTCGGTGTTGGCGAAGCCGCTGCTGCCCCAATGCTCCTTGACGACGACATCACCCGCCTGCGGCGCGAATTCGGGACGCCACTCGCCGCCCCACTCGCCGCGCGCGAAGACCTGCACCGCGGCGGACTGCTTCTGGTAAGGCGTCGCATGATGCCAGCAGGCGAAGTCGCCAGGCTCCGAGCGATGATGGGGGACGATGAAGACCTGGATCCCGGACCGACGCACTGCCGCCATGATGGTGCGGAGGTTGGCCAGCAGGCCGACCTCCTCCGCCACGGTCTTCACCAGGGGCCACATCTTGCCGCCCTCTGAGAGAAAGTCGTTGTAGGGGTCGATGAACAGCAGCGCGGTTTCGTCTGCGGCGTAGGGTGCTTCGGGCATGACGCGGCCTCTCGACGATGTCGTGCGGGAGGAATGACCCTCAGGCGCCCCGCTGCATTGTCGGAAGTTGCGTTCTCCTGCGTCAGCGAGATGCGGCGGCGAGGGGGGGCGATGATACCGGCCCGCCCCCTGATCCTGCGTCAGTGGCCCTTCAGGAAGTCCAGCAGCGCCGCGTTGAACGCCTCCGGCTGCTCCCAATAGGCGGAATGGCCGCTTTCGCGGATCACGACGCCCTGCACCCGTGGCAGGCAGCGGAGGAACAGGCGCTGGATCGCGGGCGGGGCCCACAGGTCCGCATCGCCATTCACCATCAGGGTCGGCAGCGCCAATTGGCGCAGCGCCTGCCAGGTGATCCGGTTCACCGCCGCCTGGCGGAAGCGCCCGCCGGGATGCGCGCGGCGTTCCAGGGCGAGCCAGCGCGCGACACCCTCCGGGTTCTCGGCGCGGTAGCTCGGGCCGAGTTCCTGGAACTCGATGGGAAGCTCGGTGAAGCCGGCCGGGCGCAACCGCGCACCGAGCTCCAGGTAATCCTCGTCCACGACGCCCACGATGGTGCAGGCCAGCGTCAGGCTGCGAAGCCGGGCAGGGTGCGACAGGGCGAAATCGGTGGCGACCAGCCCGCCGGCGGCGGTGCCGACCAGGTGGCAGGTCGCCACCCCCAGATGATCGAGCAGGCCGAGCAGGTCGCCGCTGCCGGTGCCCGGTGCATCGCGCGGCCCGGCTTCGGAGCCGCTATAGCCGCGCCGGGAATGGGCTATCACCCGGTAGCCGGCGCCGCGAAGGGCGGGAAGCTGATGTTCCCACACATCCTTGCTGCCACTGGCCGCATGCAGCAGCACCACGGGCGTTCCCGGCCCGCCGGTGTCCCAATAGGCCAGCCGGACATCCGGCAGCGCCAGGATGCCCTCGATCATCGCCACCTCGGCATGCAGGCCACTGCCTGGCGGCGGCTCATTCGCCGCGGATCCCGGCGGAGCGGATGATGGCGCCGAATTGCAGGTTGTCCTCCCGCAGATCCTCCGCGAGGCGTGCCGGCGACCGGTAGCTCGGCTCCACGCCGCCGCGCGCCAGGCGCTCGATGAAGGCGGGCTCGCGCGTCGCCGATTCGACGTGGGCGGCGAGGATATCGACGATCTCCGGCGGCATGCCGGCCGGCCCCATCAGCGCCTGCCAGCCGGAGGTGCGGACATTGGGGTAGCCCTGCTCGGCCAGGGTGGGCAGGTCGGGAAACTGCGGCAGGCGGCGTTCACCGACCGCGGCCAGGCCTCGCATGCGGCCCTGCTGCACGTGCTGGATCACCACGGTGTCGATCATGAAGTCGACGTCGCCCGTCATCATCGCCTGCACGCTGGGGGCCGATCCGCGGAACGGGATGTGCAGCGCTTCGAACCCGGCTTCGCGGCGGAACATCTCCGTCATGATGTGCAGGGTCGAGCCGATGCCGGAGCTGCCGTAGTTCAGCTTGCCCGGATTGCGCTTCCCGTATTCCACCAGCTCGGCCAGCGTGGTGACCGGCAGCGAATTCCGCACGGCCAGCAGACGCTGGGATTCGCTGATATTGGCGACCGGCGTGAAATTGGTGGAGTCGAAGCCGACATTGCTGAGATGCGGCAGGATCGAGAAGATCGCATTGCCTGCCAGCAGCAGCGTGTAGCCATCCGGCGCCGCGGCCGCGACCGCCCTGGCGCCGATCGCGCCATTCGCACCGCCCTGGTTGATGGTCACGACCTGCACGCCGAGCCGTGGAGCCAGCGCATCCGCGATCAGGCGGCCAACCAGATCGCCGGTGCCGCCGGGCGTATAGGCGATGATCAGCCGCACCGGACGATCCGGGTAGAGCGCTTGGGCCGGCGCCGCGATGGCCGCCGACAGCACACCTCCGAGCAGCCAGCACCACGACAACCGCGCCGCCGCCATCGCGACGCGTCGCATCAAGGCTTTCATCGCCGTCTCCTTCCCTCGCGCGCCCGGTCGGCGCCCGTTTCAGTGATGCTAGCGCGCCGCGGGAAGGAGGCGGCAGGCAAGTCGTCGCGTTTCATCTGTCGGAATGTCGCGCCCGCGCGCGTGCTTCCGCATCAGGCCGATCCGGTCTTTCATGGCCCTTGCCCCGGGAGAAAGCGCCATGACCGACCTGCTGCTCACCAACCTTCGCCTGGCCGATGGCAGCACGCCGCGCATCGCCATTGCCGGGGGGCGCATCGCCGGCATCCTGCCGCAGGGCGCGCCGGAGCCCGAGGCGGCGGAGGTGCTGGACCTCGGCGGAGCGCTGCTGCTGCCCGCCCTGGTGGATGGCCACATGCACCTGGACAAGACCCTGTTCGGCCTGCCCTGGCAGCCGCATGCCGCGGAGCCCTTCCGGCAGAGCCGCATCGACACCGACCAGCGCCTGCTGCCCAGCCTGCCGCTGGCCACCGCCGACCGGGCAGGCGAGCTGATCCGCCGCTGCGTCGTGCATGGCACCGCGCATATCCGCACCCACGCCGACATCACCCCCGCCTTCGGCCTGGCCGCGCTGCAGGGCGTGCTGGCGGCGAAAGCGGCGCATGCCCATGCGGTGACGGTGCAGGTGGTGGCCTTCCCGCAGGCCGGCGTGATGCGCCAGGGCGGCAAGCCGATGCTGGACCTGCTGGATGCGGCGGTGCGGGAGGGGGCGGACCTCGTCGGCGGAATCGACCCCTGCGAGGTGGACCGCAACCCTTCCGGCCAGCTCGACGGCATCTTCGCGGTGGCCGAGGCGCGCGGCGTCGGCATCGACATCCACCTGCATGAGCCGGCGGAGCTGGGGCTCTACAGCCTGCAGGAGATCTGCGCGCGGACGAAGGCGGCGGGGATGCAGGGGCGGGTCACCATCAGCCATGGCTTCTGCCTCGGCGGCATCGCCGAATCGAAGCAGAAGGCGGCGGCGGCGCTGATGGCGGAAGCGGGCGTCGCGCTCGTCACCCATGGCGCCGGCGGCGCCACCCTGCCGCCGCTGATGCTGCTGCGGCGCGCCGGCGTGCGGGTGTTCTGCGGCAATGACGATGTACGCGACACCTGGAGCCCCTACGGCAATGGCGACATGCTGGAGCGCGCCGCGGTGATCGGCTGGCGCGAGGATCTGCGCACCGATCCGCTGCTGGAGGAGTTGTTCGCCATGGTCTCGGCCGATGGCGCCGCCGCACTCGGCATCGCGCAGCACGGCATCGCGGAGGGCCATGCGGCAAATCTGTTCAGCATCCCGGCCGAGAACGTGCCGGAGGCGATCGGCCAGCACCCGCCGCGCGGCCTGGTCTTCCATGCCGGGCGGCTGGTCGCGCGCGATGGCGCCTGGGTGGGTTGACGCGCGCCGCCGGCCTGCGAGGTTTCGCCCATGCATATCCATATCCAGAATCCGCACGACGAGAAGCTGTTTCCCGTCACCCCCGCCCAGGTCGAAGCCGCCCTGTCCCGCCACCCCGGGATCGGCCGGCCCGAGATCACCCTCGCCGATGACGATGCCGGCTTCGCGAGCGCGATGCAGCAGGCCGAGGTGCTGCTGACCTGGACCCGGGTGGTCAAGGCCCGCTTTCCCGTCGGCGCTCTGCCGGGCATCGCGCCGAAGCTGAAGGTCATCGCCTGCACCTCCGCCGGCCTCGATGGCCTGTCGCCCTTCACCTGGCTGCCGCCGGAGGTGGTGCTGCTGAACAACCGCGGCGCCCATGCGGCCAAGGGCGGCGAATTCGCGCTGATGTCGCTGCTGATGCTGGCCAGCCATGTCCCATTCTTCGGCACGCAGCAGCGGGCCGAGAGCTGGACCAAGCGCTTCGGATCCGTCCTGGCCAGCCGCACCGTCTGCATCGTCGGCCTGGGCAGCATTGGCGGCTCCGCCGCGCAGCATGCGAAGGCCTTCGGCATGAAGGTGATCGGCGTGCGCCACAGCGCCACCCCGCATCCGCATTGCGACGAGGTGGTGACCACGGCGGCGCTGGACCAGGTGCTGCCGCGCGCCGAGTTCCTGCTGCTGGCCTGCCCGCTGACGCCGGAGACGCGCGGCCTGATCGACCGCCGCCGCATCGGCCTGCTGCCCGCCGGCGCCAAGCTGGTGAACATCGCGCGCGGCGCGGTGTGGGACCAGGACGCGGTCTGCGATGCGCTGGAGACCGGCGCGCTGGCCGGCGCCGTGACGGATGTGGCGATCCCCGAACCGCTGCCGCCGGGCCACCGCATGTGGCGCACGCCGGGGCTGCTGGTGATTCCGCACGTCTCCTCCGACGACCCCGCCACCTACAATGACGACACGCTGGACATTCTGTTCCGCAACCTGCTGGCGATGCAGGCCGGGCAGCCGGCGCCGAACCGTGTGGAGCCCGGCCGAGGCTATTGATGGCGGTGGGCGGCAGGCCGTAGCGTCAGCGCCTTCCGAATGATGGAGCCGCCGCCATGAGCCTGACCCGCCGCACGCTTCTCGCCGCCGCGGCGCTGGGGGCCGCTGCCCCCGCCCTGGCCCAGGCGCCCGCCTGGCCGTCACGCCCGGTGCGCATCATCCTGCCGGCGCCGGGCGGCGGCGGCACGGCGGATACGCTGGCCCGCATCTTCGCGCAGGAGATGGAAAAGCGCATCCCGCAGCCCGTCATCATCGAGAATCGCGGCGGCGCCGCCGGCAATATCGGCGCGACCGCGGCGGCGCGGGCGGAGCCGGATGGGCACACCATCCTGTGGAGCTGGGCCGGCACGCTGGCGACCAACCCCGCCATGTACCGCGACATGCCCTTCGACCCGGTGCGCGACTTCACGCCGGTGATCCTGCTGGGCAGCGTGCCGAACATCCTGACGGTCAACAACGACCTGCCGATCCGCGACCTGGCGGCCTTCACCGCCTATGCCAAGGCCAATCCGGGCGCGATCAACCACGGCACCACCGGCAACGGGTCCTCGATGCATCTGGCGGCGGAGCTATTCGCCTCCCGCACCGGGACGCAGCTGACCCATGTGCCCTATGCCGCGCCGGCGGCGGCGACCACGGACCTGATCGCGGGGCGCATCCAGGCCATGTTCAACCTGGTGACCGGCGCCAAGCCGCTGGTGGAGGGCGGACGCGTCCGCGCCATCGCGGTGCTGTCGGAAACCCGCGTGCCGCAATTGCCGGATGTGCCGACCACGACGGAGCTCGGCATGCCCGGCCTCGCCTTCGGTACCTGGTTCTGCCTGATGCTGCCGAAGGGCGCCGACCCGGCGCTGGTGGCACGGCTCAACACCCTGGCGAACGAGGTCCTGTCCGACCCCGTAGCCGCGCAGCGGCTGCAGGCCGCCGGCATGGCCCTCGATGGCGGCGGCCCACCGGAACGGCTGGCGACCCTGCTGCGGGAGGAGCTGGTCCGCCACGCCGAGCTGGTCCGCATCTCCGGCGCGCGGGTGAACTAGCCATCCACCCGGAAGCCCTCTCCACCCAAAGGGGGGAGAGGGTAGGGTGAGGGGGGCTCGTCCAGGCGCGAGCGCGTTCCAGGCCCCTTGTAGACTCGGCCGGTCACATGCTCCGCGGCAGCAGCGGGTCGCCCAGCGTCAGCATCAGCCGGTTGGCATTGGCGAACATGGCGATGGAGTGGATGAGGTCGAGGATCTCGAGGTCATCCAGCCCCGCCGCGCGCAGCGGTGCCAGGTGCCGAGCGGTGGTCGCGCCGGGGTCGCGGGTCAGCGCCTCGGTGAAGTCGGCGATCGCCTTGCGGCGCGGATCCGGCTCCGCCTCCCAACCTTCGTCCAGCAGCCGCTGCATCGCCGGCTCGTCGTTCGTCAATTCGGAAAAACGCTTGGCGTGGACGGAGGTGCAATAGACGCAGCCATTCACCATGGAGACGACGGCGGTGGACAATTCCCGGTCCGCCCGGTCCAGCCCGCCCTCGGCATACATGACGATGTTGAACAGCGCGCCGCGCTCACCCAGCGAGCCCGGGTCATGCGCCAGCGTCAGGAAATAGGTGGAGCGCCGCACCGCCGGCGGGCAGGCATCCAGCGCGGCCAGCTGTTCCGGCGTCGCCGTCTCCGCCTTCACGGGGGCGAGGCGCGGGCGCCAGCCGACCGGCTTCAGGGTGAACCGGCTCATGCGGCCTTCTCCTGCATCAGGGCGCGCAGCCCGGCCAGCAGCCGGACCTGGTAGGGCACGAAGGCGATGAGTTGGGTTGCCGCCACGATATCGCGCGCGGTCAGGCCGAGCGCCGCCAGCCCGTCGATATCCGCCTTGGCCGTGCCCTCCGGCTGCATCGCCACCTTCTCCGCATAGGCCAGCAGCGCCACCAGACGGGGGGAGGCTTCCGGCGCCGGGGCTAGGCCGGCGAAATGCGCGGCGAGCGCCGCATCACCCTCCCGCTCCGCCACATGGCGGGCGAGTGCCGCGCGTTCGGCCAGGGTCAGCCCGCCGGGGTCGGCGGGCAGCAGCAATTCGCGATAGGCGCCCTCGGCATGGCGCAGGGCTTCCGGGCGCTGCCGGCGCAGCGCGCCGATCGCGCTGTCCGGCGCCAGGCCGAGAAGGTCTTCGATGAGGTCCGGTAAGGGGAGGTCAGGCAAGGGGTTGTCCCGCTGGCTATTGCACCAGGATGTTGCCCTGCCGCACCACCTCGCGCCAGCGGGCCAGTTCCGCCGTCACCAGCGCGGCATATTCCGCCGACGGCACGGGCCGGGGCTGGGTGCCACGCTCGGCCAGCTGCGCCTGGATCGAGGGGTCGGACAGCGCGGCGCGGGCGGCATCGCCCATGCGCGCCACCACCGCATCCGACGCGCTGCGATGCGTGTGCAGGCCGAACCAGGCCTCCGAGGCGAAGCCCTCCAGGTTGAACTCGGCACCCAGCTCCGCCAGGGCGGGTACATCGGGCAGCCCCGGCAGCCGCGCGGGGGCTGTGACGGCCAGCGGAATGACGGTGCCGGCGCGGATCTGCGGCAAGGCGGTCGGCAGGTTGTCGATGAAGGTATCGACCTCGCCACCCATCACCGCGACCATGCCGGGGCCGGCGCCGCGATAGGGCACGTGCTGGAAGCGCGCGCCGGTCTGCTGGTTGATCAATTCGCCGGTCAGATGGGTGGAGGTGCCGTTGCCGGCGGAGGCGAAGGTGCGGATGCCGGGCCGCGCCTTGGCGTCGCGCAGCAGCGCCCGCACATCGCCGCCGGGCACCTTGCCGGGATTGGCGACCCAGACATTCGGCACCGTCACCATCAGTGTCAGCGCCTTGAAATCATCCTGCGGATTGTAGGTGAGGTTGCGGTACAGCGCCGGCGCGATGCCGTGGGACGCGATCTGCGAGACGAACATCGCATGGTCGTCGCCTTCGCGCGCGAAGCGGCCGGCGGCGGTGGTGCTGCCGGCGCCGGGCTGGTTCTCCACCACCACGGCGCGTCCGAGCTTGTCCCGCATCGCCATCGCGATCAGGCGCGCCACAACATCCGTGGTGCCGCCGGGCGGGAAGGGTACGATCATCCGCAGGTCGCGGCTCGGCCAGGATTGCGCGAGCGCGGGTGCCGCCAGGGCGGCGCTGGCGGCGGCCAGCAGGATGCGGCGCCCGAACAGCGCGGAATGGCTCGTCATGCAACGTGTCTCCCTTGTTGATTGTCCTGACCTTCGCCCGGACGCGCCGCGCTGTCGAGGCTTTCAGCCGCGCCACTGCATGGTTAGCCTGCACGCCGCATGCCGGGAGAAAAGCCATGGACGACCTGCCCCACGACCATCCGCCGCACGATGCCGGCGGCCGCTTCGATGGCCCCGTGCAGCGGGCGGAACATGAGGCGGCGCATTGGGAGAAGGAGGCGGATGCGATCCGCATGCTGCTGTCCGATGCCAAGCGGCGGATCTTCACCACGGATGAAAGCCGCCGCGTACAGGAACAGCTGGATTCCGCGACCTACTGGGCGATGCCGTACTACGAACGCTGGATTCTCGCCTTCTCAAGCCTGCTGATCGAGAAGGGCATCGTGACCGAAGCCGAGGTGCTGGCGGAGGAACAGCGGCTGCGCGCCGCCGGCCTCGATGTGGTGGAAGACCACCACAACCATCACGACGACCACGGCCACGATCACGACCATCACGACCATGACCACGAGCACCACCCCTACCAGGAAGACCATGACGCGGCGGAGGAGCGGCTTTCCCCGCTGCGCCTGCGCGGCGTGGCGATGCGGAACCTGCTGCTGGCAAAGGGCGTGCTGACGGCGGCCGAGATCCGGGAGGAGATCGCGCGGATGGATGCGCGCGGCCCGCACAACGGCGCTGCCATCGTCGTTCGTGCCTGGACCGATGCGGATTTCGCGCAACGGCTGGCGGATGACGCGGTGGCGGCTGCGGCGGAACTCGGGCTGGATGCGGCGGGCACCAAGCTCGCCGCGCTGTTCAACACGGAGACGCGGCATCACCTCGTGGTCTGCACGCTGTGTTCCTGCTACCCGCGCAGCATCCTCGGCCGCCCGCCCGCCTGGTACAAGAGCCGCGCCTATCGAGCCCGCGCGGTGCGCGACCCGCGCGGCATCCTCGCCGAATTCGGCACGATGCTGCCGCCGGGCGTGGAACTGCGCGTGCACGACAGCAATGCGGAGCTGCGCTACCTGGTGGTGCCGAAGCGACCCGCCGGCACGGAAGGCTGGGACGCGGACAGGCTGACGTCGCTGGTGACGCGGGATGGCATGATCGGGGTCACGCGCATCTGAGCGCGGCACCCTGGCTTCACGCCGCCGTTGACAGCCGCGCGAGGGCACGGAGGTTTCACGGATCCGTGATGGGGTTTCCGATGATGCGCCTCTGCTGCCTGCTCGCCCTCGTTGGCCTGGCCTTTCCCGCCCAGGCGCAACGACGGGACGAGCTGGTCGGTCGCATCGGCAATGTCAAAATTGACCGCGTCTTCGAGAATGGCCGCTACGACCGCTGCCATGGCGAGATCCCGCTGGAGGTGACTGTGGACGGCACCACCTTTCCCTATCGCCTGCAGGGCGTGACGATGGAGCAGGTCTTCCTTGCAGTGGAGAACTGCGGCACGCGCAACGCGCCGCGCTGATCACTCCGCCGCGCGCGCCACGCCGAAGCGCGCGTTCAATTCCCGCTCGATATAGTCCAGGCTTTCGACATCGGCGAACTTCATGTCCAGGTCGAACAGGTTGGCGCGATGGGCGGAGGGGCTGCGGTCGCCGCAGGCCTGCTCCACCAGCACGGTGCGGAAATTGTGGGAGAAGGCGTCCATCGCGCCGGCCCGCACGCAGCCGCTGGTGGAGACGCCGCAGATGATCACGGTATCCACCTCGTCATAGCGCAGGAAGGCCTCCAGCGGCGTCGCGAAGAAGCAGGAGGGCTTGTTCTTCATCACCACACGGTCCTGCTCACGCGGGGCATAGGCTTCCGGCCATTCATCGGCCCGCGGATCGCGGCTGTACTGGTAGTCGTTCGCCGTGCCGAGCTTCAGGTTCCAGATGCCGCGATAGCTGGGATGCGTGCGGTCGTCGCGGCGGCTGTAGTAGATCGGCAGGTCGAGGCGCCGGAACAGCGCGGTCAGCCGCGTCAGCGCCGCGATCAGCGCCGGATCTTCCCGCCCGCATTGGGAATAGGCGGGATCGACGAACATGTAGGTGGTGTCGATGTTCAGCAGCGCCGGGCGGCGGCCGATGCCGATGCGGCGCGCGAAGCCGCCCTTGCGGTAGGTCTCCAGCTCCTCATCCGGCACGAAGCCGCGCCATTTCGCCAGCTTCTCCAGTTCCTCGGTCATCGTCGCCTCCTTCATTGCCGGCGAACGGTCGCGAAGCAGGCGGCCTGCGTCAAGCCACAGCCGGCAGGCCGGCCAATCACCCAGCCGGCAGGCCGGCCAATCACCCAGCCGGCGGGCCGACCAGTCACACAGCCGGCGGGCCGGCGGAATCGCACAGCCAGCCGCGGATCGCCACCTCCCGCCGCCGCTGCGCCTCCAGCGCCGCCAGTTGCACGCCAACCTCCGCGGCGTGGCGCGTGGCGATGCGGCTGCGCTGCGGCGCCAGCAGCATGTTCAGCTCCATGCCGAAGCCGGACTGGCTCATCATCAGCGCCAGGCGTTCCGGCGCACCATGGGCGAGGCCTTCGGGGCTGAGCATCCGCGCCAGGCTGTCATCGGTCTCGAACACCAGGCCGGTGCTCCAGGCCAGCGGCACGAAGCCCGTCGCCTCGCACAGCGCCGGAATCACGCCGGGGGACAGCATGTGCAGGTGCTGCGGGTAGTTGACCCAGGGGTTCGCCTTGAAGCCGCGCAGCACGGAACCGGCATACATCGCATTCGGCACCGCGACGAAGAGAAGCCCATCGGCGGACAGCGCCTGCCGTGCCAGGCGCAGCACCTGCACCAGCTTCGGGTCGTGTTCCAGCACATGCAGCGAGTAGATCAGATCCACCGGCGCCGTCAGCCGGCCGAGCGCCGTGACGTTGTCCGCCGCCTCCAGCGCCATGTTGCCCTTCACGCTGCGGCCCTCGGCCACGGCGCCGGCGTTGATGTCGAAGCCGCGCGCGGCGATGCCACGGCCGGCCATGTCATGCACCAGCCCGCCATAGGCGCAGCCGAGTTCCACGCTGTTCTGCGGCATGCGGCCGGCGAAGTGGCGCACGCCTTCCAGGATGCGGTCGGCGTGGTAGCGGTTCTTGTCCGCCTCGTAGTCGGTTTCCACCGTGTAGTAGACGGTGGAGGCCTTCTGGTAGGTGTGCAGGTAGTAGGCTTCCAACTCCTCCGGCGGCGGCGGGTCGAAGAACACGTAGCCGCTGGCCCGGTCCGCCCGCGCCGCCACCTCCCGCCCATTGAAGGGCAGGGTGACCCTGCGGCCGAACTCGACCAGATCCTCGGCTTCGACGTTCAATGGCTTTACCTCGGCTGACTTGATGCGGCGCGAGCCAGGGCGTCCCACAGGCTGGTCCCGCGAATGCCGCGTATCACGTCTGTCGCAACGCGGCGTGTCCTTGCCGAGGCAGCGCAAGTCGATCGCGACGAAGTGAGGGACCGGCCGAGGGCGGAATTGCACGTTCCGCAAAACAAACCGCCCGTGGCAAGCACAGCGTGATTGAAGGCACGCCGGCCGATGCTTGCCGCGGGGCCGCGCGCGCCGCTACCTCAGGCCGCGTGACTGCAAGGCGCCTGCTTCCCATGTCCTCCACCACATCCGGCCCGGGTCCCTTCGCATCGATCGAGGAAGCCCGCCGCCTGGCGCCACGCATCTTCGCGCTCTACCGGCTCGGGCTGGGTCGCGCGCCGGATGCGGCGGGCCTGGCAGGGCTGGTGGCGGCGCTGCGGCGGGGCATGGCGTGGGAACAGGCGGCACAAGGCATCCTGGCCTCCGAGGAGTATCGCCGCCGTGCGCCCGACGCGGCGGAGCTTGGCAGCACGGCCGCATCGCTGGCCGAGCAGGCGGCGCGGGAGGCGGATGCGGACGCCGCGCCCCTCTTTGCCCGCATCTTCCCGGAGGGCGCCAGCCTGGCCGATGCCACCGCCTACCGCCTCTGGATCGAGGCCTACGGCACCCTTTCGCCCGATGATGAGGCGGCCATCCGGGCCAGGCTGGACGGGCAGGGGCCGCTGGTCTCCGTCTGCCTGCCGCTGGATGAAGGCCCGGTGCTGCCGGTGCTGCACAGCATCCGCGCGCTGCGCGCCCAAATTCACGACAAGTGGCAGCTCTGCCTCGCCGCGCCGCCGGGCCGCGTGGCGCCGCTGCGGGATGCGCTGCGGCGCGCCGGCATGGCGCCGGTCGAGCCGGTGGGGGAGACCCTGGCACAGGCCGTCGCCGCCGCGGAGGGCGAGTTCCTGACCGTGCTGGAGCCGGGCGACGCGCTGGCGCCGGAGGCGCTGGCCGAGCTCGTGCTGGCGCTGCGGGCGGCGCCGGATCTGGACATGGTCTTCGCCGATGAGGATGCCATCGCCCCCGGCGGCCAGCGCATGGCGCCACGCTTCAAGCCGGGCTGGAGCCCGGAGCCGCTGCGGGCTTCCGATTCAGTGGGCCGCCCCGCCTTCCTCCGCCGCAGCGCCATCGCGCAGGCGGGCGCGATGCTGGAAATGCTGCGCCAGGTCGCACTGGTGCGGCCGCAGGCGGTGCGCCACATCCCTGCCGTGCTGCTGCACCGCGCCGCGCCGCCGCCGATCGAGCCGCGTAGCGCGCCAGCGGTGTGGGACCGGCAGCCGATGGTCTCCATCATCATCCCGACGCGCGACCGCGCCGACCTGCTCGGCCCCTGCATCGAGGGCATCCTGCACCGCACGGAGCACCAGGCGCTGGAGATCCTGCTGGTTGATACCGGCAGCACGGAGCCTGAAGCACTGGCGCTGCTGGAGAAGCTGGGCACCGAGCCGCGCATCCGCATCCTGCACCGGCCCGGCCCGTTCAACTGGTCCGCCGCCAACAACCAGGCGGCGGCGGAGGCGCAGGGCGAGGTGCTGCTGTTCCTCAACAACGACACGCTGGTGACGCAGCCCGGCTGGCTCGGCGAGTTGGTTGGGCAGGCGATGCGGCCAGGCATCGGCGTGGTCGGCGCCAAGCTGCTCTACCCGGACGGGCGCGTGCAGCATGCCGGCGTGGCGCTGGGGCCGGAGGGGCGGGCGACGCATATCCAGCGCTTGGCCCCCGGCTCGGCACCGGGCTACCTGGCGCAGCTTGCGGTGGTGCGGGATGTCGGCGCCGTCACCGGCGCCTGCATGGCCATGCCGCGCGCCGCCTTCAACACGCTGGGCGGCTTCGAGGCGGAGCATCTGGCGCTCGAATGGTCCGACATCGAGATCTGCATCCGCGCCCGCGCGGAGGGATTTCGGGTGCTCTACACGCCGCATGCGGAAATGCTGCACCTCGAATCCGCGACGCGGGCCGATGCGGGTTCGCCCGAGCGCATTGCGCGCTTCCGGCGCGAGCAGGGTTGGGTGATGCAGCGCTGGCCTGAGGCGATGCAGCACGACCCCTTCCTCAATCCGAACCTGCTGGCGACGGATGACGACATCGTCCTCGCCTCGGCGCCGCGGGTGGCGCGAAGCTGGCGGTAGCCGCCAGTCAGCGCTTCGCGCGCCCCAGCTTCATCAGCAGCTCCTCCCAGCGCGGCATCAGCGTCGCCGGGCTGTAGAGCTGCGCCTGGCGCAGACCGGTTGCGGCGAGCTGCGCCAGGTAGCCTTCCTGCGCCGGCAGTTCTGCGAATTGCGCGATCAGCTCCGCCATCGCCTCCGCGCTGTAGGGGTCGAAATACTCGGCCGCCTCGCCATAGACCCAGCGATGCACCGGGATGTCGGAGGCGATGACCGGCGTGCCGCAGGCCATGGATTCGACGCCCGAATAGTCGAAGCCCTCGGCCCGGCTCGGGCTCACCACGCAATGCGCGGCGGAATACAGCCGCCGCAGTTCCGGAAGCGGCACGGCCGAGAGGTGATGCGCCGCGCCGCGCTTTACCAGCTGCTTCAGGGCCGCCATCTCGGCGTCGGAGCGCCAGCCGGGATTCGCCACGATGACCAGGCGCATCGGCACCTGGCTCATCTGCTGCGCCATCTCGAAGGCCTCGAACAGCTTCATGTAGTTCTTGCGCGGCTCCAGCGTGGAGACCGCCATCACCAGCCGGGTGCCCTCGGCGGGTGCGCTGACGCCACCGCCGGTCTTCGGGCTGGCGCGGCGGGACAGGATCTCCTGCACCATCGGCCAGGAGATCGGCTCCGGCCGGTAGTCGGAGGACAGCAGCGCGGGGATGGTGAGCACGCGGTGCTCCGCCTCGGGGAACAGCTTCAGCACATCCTGCCGCACCGGCTCCGAATCGCAGACGAAGGTGGCGCCGGCGGCCATGTTGCGCGCCATCATGCGGCCATGGCTGGTGGCGTGCGGCCAGGGGTCGCCGATGGTGTGCGGGCTGGTCAGCGGCAGCGCGTCGTAATAGCGCACCACCATGTGGGTGCTGGCCGGAAGGGCATAGGGCGAGACGCTGGCGGCGAAGAACAGGTCGTAGCCGGTGCTGTCCAGCTTCTTGGCGAAGGGCTTCGGCAGCATCGCCAGATGGCGCGCATTCTCATGCCCCAGCTCGGTGGCGAAGAACTGCGCCTTGCCGATGATGTTGCGACGGTCGGGCGGCAGGGTTTTGTCGAACAGCTTGGTCCAGAGGTAGTCCTCGAAGATCTCGCGGTCGATCGGCCGGTCCAGCGTTTCCGCACGGTGCGCCGTGACCAGAGCGGAAAAAGGATAGAGCACGCGATTCCGGATTCGCCCCGGCAGCAGCCGCAAGGGCAGGGGCAGCGGGTGCCGGCGGCTGTCCTGCGCGATCACCATGCGGGTCTGCTGCATCACGTTCTCGTAGGCCGAACGCGCCGCCTTTTCGCGTGGAGCGCGATGATGGATGCCGGAGGCGAGGCCCGCCAGGGACCTGAAGGGCATCTCCGTGAAATGGGCGAAAAGCAGCCGCAATTCCTGTGGGATACCAGCAAATCCCTCGTAGCAATTCCGCAGATCCACCAGCAGCGAAGGGGCGGTATCCGGGCCTCGGCTATCCATCTCACCATCCACACGTAGGCCGCTCCGGACCGTCCGGAAGCGCCGTGCAGGGCTTAGGCCAAGCGCGCCCGGCGGCAAAGACCTCTGGCGGCGCACGGGCGGGGAACCTATCAACCCAGCCAGTCTTCCTATGGGATGATGAAGAAGGTAACGGGATTGTGTCGGACAGGATGCCGGTGATTCAAGTACACACGCGGAGCGACGGAAATTTCCGCTTTCTGCAACCTGCCGACGCGCTGCCCTTCACTGGGGAGCGAATGACCAGTTCGGTCCAGGGTCAGATCGAATTCGAGCACCTTCACCGCTACTGCATCGCGCGCGACTTGTGCGATGGCCTTGATGTCTTGGACGTGGCCTCCGGCGAGGGCTATGGCGCGGCGATTCTGGCCGGGCTGGCGCGCAGCGTGGTCGGGGTGGAGATCGACGCCGCCTCCGTCGCGCATGCCCAGGCGCAATATGCGCATGACAGGCTGCGCTTCCTTTGCGGCGATGCGCAGGCGCTGCCGCTGGAAGATGCCAGCATCGACCTGGTGGTGTCCTTCGAGACGCTGGAACACCTGCCCGACCAGGTTCGCTTCCTGTCCGAGGTGCGCCGCGTGCTGCGCCCCGGCGGCATGTTCCTGGTGAGCACGCCGGAACGCATGGTCTATTCCGCCGCCGGCAGCGACCCCAACCCGTATCATGTGCTGGAGCTGACGGAAGGCGAGTTCGGCACGCTGCTGCAGCGCCACTTCGCCAGCAGCCAGGTGCTGCGCCAGCGACCGGTGCTCGGTTCGGTCGTCGCCGGTGCGCCGGAAGGCGAGTGGCGCAGCTATGAGCGTCGCTCGAACGACATCATCGAGGCGACTAGTGGCTTGGCGCGACCGCACTACCTGCTCGGCCTGGCCGGGGACGGGCTGCTGCCGGTGCTGGCTTCCTCCGCCTATCTCGACCGGCGGCGGGTGCATGACGTCATGGAGGCGGCGGCACGGCTGCCCGAGGCGCATGCCCAGCTTGCAGCCGTGGTGGCGGAGCGTGATGCGGCACGGGCGGAGACGCAGGCGCTGCGTCAGGAACGCGACGTGACATTGCCCGAGGCCCGGCTGGCGCAGCAGGAAGCGACACGCCTGGCCGCGGAAGCGCGTGACCTGGCCGAAGCCCTGGCCGCCGAGCGCAGCGCCCGGGAAGCTGCGGAAGTCGCGAGCCGCCGCGCAGTGATGGAACGCGACGAGGCACGGCGTGGCGGCGCCGCGGCCGTGGAAGCCGCGCTGCGCCAGCAGCGTGATTCCGCCCGTGCGGAACTGGCGCGCGTGCAGGCTGAAGCGCATGCGCGGCTGCATGCCGTGCAGCAGGCACGCGAACGTGCGGAGTCGCATGAGGCGCATCTGCTGACCCTCCTGCACAACATCCACACCAGCACCGGCTGGCGCGCCCTGGGTCCGATGCGCTGGTTCGGCCGGCGCCACCCCGGCGCGGCGCGCTGGTTGAGCCGCGGCGTGAAGGTGGCCTGGTGGACGGCGACTCTGCAGATCGGCCACCGCTACCAGCAATGGCGGCAGAACCAGGCAAGGCTGCGCCTGGCCGCGCCCGAGGCGCCCACCCCCCTCGCGCCGCCGGCCGAGCCGGCCCCGCAGACCACGCAGCAACCCGCGACGGCGCCACCCTCGGCCCCCGCGGCGGCGCCCGCGTCGCGGTTCATCACCCCATCCGTGGCGATGACCCCGCCGCCGCCAGCCCGACGCGACCTGCGCCAGGCCTTCCTCGGCCAGCATGGCGACCTGCCCATCGCCTTCCCGGCGGTGGAGGCGCCCGATGTCTCCGTCATCATCCCGGCCTATCGGGGTCTGGAGGATCTGGAGGCCTGCCTGCGATCCCTGATCGCGACGCGGGATGGCGGGCCGTCCTTCGAGGTGGTGCTGGTCGATGACGACCCGGCCAATCCGGTGCTGCCTGCCATCCCCGAAAGCCCCGGGCTGGTGCGGCTGCCGAATGCGGAGAATCTCGGCTTCCTGCACAGCTGCAACCGGGGCGCCGCGAAGGCGCGCGGGCGGCACCTGTGCTTCCTGAACAGCGACACCATCGTGCAGCCCGGCTGGCTGGCGGCGCTGGTCGAGGTGGCGGAGACGCTGCCGGGCGCGGGGCTGGTCGGCGGCATGCTGCTGAACCGCGATGGCACGGTGCAGGATGCCGGCTGGCGCATCCTCGGCGATGGCTGGGGCTACCCGATCGGCCGCAACGCCTCGGCCGAGGATGGCGCCTATACCTACCGCCGCCCGGTCGATTGCGTGACCGGCGCCTGCCTGCTGGTGCCGCGCGCCGTGTTTGACGCGCTGGAGGGCTTCGATGCGCTCTACGCCCCCGCCTTCTACGAGGAATTCGACCTCGCCTTCCGCGCCCGCGAGCGTGGCCTGTCGGTGATCTACGAGCCGCGCTGCCGGGTCGTGCATCTCGGCAGTGCCTCCTACGGCGCGGAGGCGCGGGACCGGCTTTCCGCCACCAACCATGCCCGCTTCGTCGCCCGCTTCGCCGACGTGCTGCGCAAGCACCCGTGGGATCGGGGCGATGCCTTCGAGCTGCGCCATGCGGCGGGGGAGGGGCCGGTGCTGTTCGTGGCGGACAACGCCGTGCCGCGGCCGGACCGCCACGCCGGCGACGTCACCATGTTCCGCTACCTGGACCTGATGGCCACCGCCGGCTGGCGTGTGGTCTTCGCCCCGATGGATGGCGTGGCCGAGGGCGCGGCGGCGGAGGCACTGGAAACCCGCGGCATCGAGCTGGTGCGCGCGCCGCGCTCGCCGGAGGATTGGCTGGCCGCCCATGGCCGCCACCTGCACGCCGCTTGGCTGGCACGGCCCGAGGTGGCGCAGCGCCTGATCGGTCCGGTGCGCGCCCATAGCGGCGCCATGCTCGCCTACTACACGCACGACCTGCACCATCAGCGCATGCGGCGGGAGGCGGAAATGCGCGACGATGCGGCGCTGCACGCCGAGGCCGACCGCATGGAAGCCACGGAAACCGCGATCTTCCGTGCCGTGGACCGCGTGACGACGCCGAGCGAGGCCGAGGCCGCCATCATCCGCGCCCTGGTCCCGGGGCGGGAGGTGGTGGCGATCCCGCCCTATTTCTTCGAGGATGCCGAGATCCATTCGCATGACGCGGCACATTTCGCGACGCGCCGCGACGTGGTCTTCGTCGGCGGCTTCCCGCATACGCCGAATGTCGATGCCGCGCTGCTGCTGGCGAACGAGATCATGCCCGCGGTCTGGCAGGAGGAGCCGGAAGCGCGGCTGGTGCTTGTCGGCTACGCCCCGCCGCCGGAGGTGCAGTCCCTCGCCGGGCCGCGCATCGTGGTGACTGGCCATGTGCCGCAGGTCGAGCCGTATCTGGAGGCCGCGCGGCTGAACCTGGCGCCGCTGCGCTATGGTGCCGGGGTCAAGGGCAAGGTCGTGCAGGCGCTGCAGAACGGCGTGCCCGTCGTCACCACCGCCGTGGGGGCGGAGGGGATCGACCTGGTGGCCGGGCAGGATGCGCTGGTGGAGGACAGCCCGGCCGGGCTGGCCGCCGCCGCGCTGGCGCTGTTCCGCGACGCCGATCGCTGCGCCGCGCTGTCCGAGGCAGGCGCGGCACTGGTTCGCCGCCGATTTTCCCGCAGCGCCGGGCGGCGCGCCGCCGCCACGGTGTTCGACACGCGCCGCTGCCCGATCTGCGGCTCCGCGCGGCTGGCACCCATCGAGGGTGCGGAACTGCGCGAATCCATCCGCTGCCTTGGCTGCTACGCGCTCGGCCGCAGCCAGGCGGTAGCGCAGGTGCTGCTGCAGCGCTTCGGGCAGGGTGCGGAGGAATCGCTGACGGAGCTGCTGCGCGCCGCGCCGGCGCTGCGGGTGCACGAGTTGGGCTTCGTTGGCGGAATTGAAGGCACGCTGCGCGGCTGGCCCGGCTATTCCACCTCCGAGTATTTCGACGGGATTCCGCCAGGCCAGCCCGGCCCACATGGGGTGCGCTGCGAGGATGTGACGCGGCTGACCTTCGCGGATGCCAGCTTCGACGTCCTGCTCAGCCAGGATGTGATGGAGCATGTACCGGATCCGCGCCGCGGCTTCGCGGAAACCTTCCGCGTGCTGCGCCCTGGCGGCGCCCATATCTTCACCGTGCCGCAGGACCGCGACCTGCGGCACAGCGTGACGCGCGCCCGGATCGGCGCAGGTGGCGTCGAGCATCTGCTGCCGGCTACCTATCATGGCGACCCGGTGCGTCAGGAAGGCGCGCTGGTCTTCACCGACTTCGGCCTCGACCTGCCGGAGTTCGTCGAATCCGCAGGCTTCGCGTTGCGCGAGCATGAGGTGTGGATCCCCGGCGCCGACCTGCCGCTGCGGGTGTTCGAGGCGGTGAAGCCGGGCGGGTCCGCCCGTGAGGCTGTGAAGCCGTGCGGGTCCGCCCGTTGAGCCTGATCCACCGCACCTGGAGCCTGCTGCCGCGCCGCATGCGGCGGGAGGCGCTGTTCAGCCTGATGGCGCTGCGCGCGCCGCGCCTTGCGCGCCCGGCGCCGGATGGCGCGGGGTCGCTCACCCATGCCGGCTATTTCGGCGCGCTGAGCGGCCTGGGCACCGCTGCGCGCCGCCTGCAGGCGGGCCTTGTCGCGCGCGGGCTCGATGCCGCCATGGCCGATCTCACCCAGCCACTGCGCCAGGGGCCCGTCAGCCAGGGTTCGGCAGGCCAGGATATCGGGGCCGCGCCGCCGGAGGCTGCGCCGGGCCCGGGCACGCTGCTGGTCCATGTGAATGGGCCGATGTTGCCCTGGGCGTTGGCGGTGCTCGGCCGGCAGGCGGTGGCCGGCAAGCGCGTGATCGCAGTGTGGAACTGGGAATTGCCGGTGCTGCCGGCGGATTGGGCGCGCGGCTTCGAATGCTGCCACGAGATCTGGGCCGGATCCCATTTCACCGCGGCAGCCTTTGGAAACCGCGTGCCGGTGCGTGTCGTGCCCTATCCGGTGCAGCCCGCCAGCCCCGCCGCGCTGGACCGGGCCGGGCTGGGGCTGCCGGAACACGCCTTCATCACGCTGCAGATCTTCGATGCCGCCTCCTCCATCGCGCGGAAGAACCCCGCAGCCAGCATCGCCGCGCACCACCAGGCCTTCGGTGACGACCCGAACCACCTGCTGCTGCTGAAGGTGCACAACACCGCCCGCGCCGGGGAGGCCTGGCGCGAGGTGGCGGCGCTGGCGGCGGCGCGTCCCAATGTGCGGGTGCTGGATGCGGCGATGGCGGAAGCCGAGCTCTCCGCGCTGATGCTGGCCAGCGACGTGCTGCTGTCCCTGCACCGGGCGGAAGGTTTCGGCTTCACCCTGGCGGAGGCCCTGGCACTTGGCCGGCCCGTGGTGGCCACCGGCTGGTCGGGCAACCTCGACTTCATGGATGCGCCCGGCGCGCATGCGGTGCCGTTCCGCCTGTGCCCGGCGGCCGACCTGCAGGATACCTACGACGTGCCGGGTGCCGAATGGGCGGAGCCGGACATCGCCGCCGCCGCCGCCCTGCTGCGGCGCATCGCGGCCGACCCGGCGCTGCGGCGACCACCGCCACGCGCCTTCCCGCCGCCGGATTACGGGGCGCTGCTGCGGCCATCAGGCTGAAACGGCAGTCTGCCCTCCCGCACATCCACCATGCATCTCGTGGCGCCTTCGGGCGTTGTCGCCACTGGGATTGCAACTCACCCGATTCGAGACCTGGCCCGATGGGCCTTGGAGACATGCTATGACGAAGACCGCCTTGGTAACGGGCATCACCGGACAGGACGGCGCCTATCTGGCCCGGCTGCTGCTTGCGAAGGGCTACAAGGTGGCCGGCACCTTCCGCCGGTCCTCATCCTCCAATGACGGGAGGCTGCGCGAGCTCGGCATCGAGGATCAGGTCGAGCGGGTCGACCTCGACCTGTATGAGCTGACCAACATCCTGCGCGCCATCGACAAGGTGAAGCCGGACGAGATCTACAACCTCGCGGCCCAGAGCTTCGTCGGCCTGTCCTTCGAACAGCCGATCTACACGGCCGAGATCGACGCGCTGGGCCCGGCACGGCTGCTGGAGGCGGTCCGCAAGGCGGGCAATGGCATGCGCTTCTACCAGGCCAGCACCTCCGAGATGTTCGGCAAGGTGCAGGCGGTGCCGCAGGATGAACGCACGCCCTTCTATCCGCGCAGCCCCTATGGCGTGGCGAAGCTCTACGCGCATTGGCTTACGGTGAACTACCGCGAGAGCTACGGCATGCATGCCAGCAGCGGCATCCTGTTCAACCACGAATCGCCGCTGCGCGGGATCGACTTCGTCACCCGCAAGATCACCTACAGCCTGGCGCTGCTGAAGCACGGCAAGCTGGATGTGCTGCGGCTCGGCAACCTCGATGCACGGCGCGACTGGGGCTATGCGGACGACTACGTGCGCGGCATGTGGCAGATGCTGCAGCGGGACGAGCCGGATGATTTCGTGCTGGCCACCGGCGAGACGCGCACCGTGCGCGAATTCGTCGAGCGCGCGGCGGAACCGCTAGGCTTCGACATCGAATGGAGCGGGGTGGGGGAGGCCGAGTGCGGCCGCGACCGCCACAGCGGCCGCACCATCGTCGCCGTCGACCCGGTCTTCTACCGCCCGGCGGAGGTGGAACTGCTGGTCGGTTCCGCCGCCAAGGCGCGGGATGTGCTGGGCTGGACCCCGCGCACCAGCTTCGCCGAGATGGTGGCGATGATGGCCGAGGCGGATGAGCGGCGCGTGGTGGAGAACCGCGCGCCGATCTGAGGGCGCCTCAACCCGCCAGTTTCAGCGTGACGATCCCCGACAGGATCAGCGCGATGCCGGCCAGCCTTCCCGGGCTGGCCGGTTCCCCGAGCAGCCAGATGCCGAGGATGGCGGTGCCGACGGCACCGATGCCGGTCCAGATCGCATAGGCGGTGCCGATCGGCAGCGCCTTCAGCGCCAACGCCAGCAGCCAGAAGCTGCCGGCCATCGCGCCCACGGTCAGCACGGATGGCCAGAGCCGGGTGAAGCCCTGCGTCTGCTTCAGCCCCATCGCCCAGCCGATCTCCAGCAGGCCGGCGGCGACCAGGTAGACCCACGCCATGGTATCCCTCCGCATTTCGGAGGCTGGGTTTAGGGGACCGGGGGATGCGGGTCATCCCTCGCCAGTCGCGCCGCTTCCGCCGGCACCGCGGGCGGCTCGGCCACCAGCAGCCCGCGCCGCACGGTGGACGCCACCTCCGCACGGTGGGTCATGTTGATGAGCATGCTCTGGTACGGCGCGGCGGAGACCGCGAGGTGCCCGCGGAAGGGCCGGTCCATCAGGAACACGAAGGCCACCAGGGCGGCGACGCCGGCCGCCTGGATCGCCAGCATCAGCAGCACATGCGGCTTCGGCGGGTACAGCGTGCCGGTGGCCAGCAGCAGCAGCATCAGCAGGCGGATCAGCGTCCAGAAGGCGCCGGGCAGCGAATCCCCGGCGTGGCGCAGGCGTTCCTCCCGCGCCGTGCCGACCTCGTCCAACTCCTGCAGCAGGTCCTGGGCCAGCGCGTCGGCCAGGCCGGCGGCGGCGACGTAGGTGGCATGTTCCAGTCCCTCCGCCAGGCGCTGCGTCTCGCTGTCGCGGCCGGCGACGGCCATCTGGGGAAATTCGGCGTCGATGATGCTGCGGAGATAGGTGGTCAGCCCCGCATGCAGGGCCACGCCCTGCTGGCCGAGCCGCACCGCCTGCCGGCCCATGCCGCCGATCGCGGCCACCTCCACCGCCACGACGCGTTGGGCCTCGGTCTGCTGGGTGCGGGCCTGGATGGCACAGAAGGCGAGGGTGAGGGTGAGGGCGGAGACCACGGCGGCGGTGGTCCGCAGCGCCATGTCCACATGGGTCTTGCTGTCCGGCAGGTTGAGGAAGGGCGAGATGACCCGGCAGACGAGTGCGGCCAGGGCGGCGGCACTCAGCATGTAGACGGCGTAGACCGCCACTTCCGGCGCGTCGTACAGCATCAGGGGCGGGGTGATGAGGGGCGTGGTCAAGACGGCCTCCGGACGCGGGGCCGCACAATGGGCAGGCGGGGCTTGACCGTTCGTTAACAGCAAAGGTTCAAGCTGCGGCGCCGCCACCCTGGCGACAGCGGCCTTCATCTTGTGTATGTGAAAGCCCAGGACGCCCGTAGCCTTCCGAGGAAGATCGCAGCCGCATGTCGCGCGACAGCCAGATTGCCCGCATTCACCGCCAGCCGAAATCCGCCATGCAGTCCGGCCGCGCCGGCGCGGGGGATTGGCTGCTCGAATTCGCACCGGGGGAGCCGAAGCGGCTGGACCCGCTGACCGGCTGGCCGGGCTCCGGCGACACCAACGGCCAGGTGAGATTGCGATTCGCGACGGCGGAGGCCGCGATTGCCTATGCCGAGGCGCAGGGCTGGCGCTATGAAGTGGCAAAGCCGCCGGTCGTGCGCGCCGATATCAAGCCAAAGGCCTATGCCGACAATTTCAAGTTCGGCCGGGGCGAGAACTGGTCCCACTGACGCCGGCTTCGCACCCGTAGCTCAGCTGGATAGAGCATCGGATTTCTACTCCGTTGGTCGGGGGTTCGAATCCCTCCGGGTGCGCCAACATCACTCTCCGCAGCCTCGTGCGGCGCCGATTCCGCGAAGACCGCGATTCCCTTATGGCGCCCAGAGCGATGGCGCGAGCCAGGCGCCGGGTGGGCGAAGGGTGCCGGACAATGGCGCCGCATTACCTTCGAGCAATGCGGACTGCCAGGCCCCGGCCCAATCGGCCGGCAGTTCATAGGGCGGCCGAATGCGTTTCTCGGGGCGAAAGCCCAGGCGCCCATAGTAGGCGGGGTCACCGAGAACGAGCACCTGCTGGATGCCACTTTGGCAAAGCCGGGCAGAACCCTCCCGGATCAGCGTTGCGCCAAGTCCCTGCCTTTGCCGGAATGGCGCGACGGCAATCGGGCCGAGAAGTGCGACCTGCCGATCTGTCCCTTCCACGGCGCACGGCGTGAACAACGCATGACCCACACATTCCTCGCTTGAGTTTTCTGCGCCCGAGGCGTTTGCGCCACCGACGGCCACCAGGGACAGCAGGTCCGGCACCTCCGCATGCAGGCGCCGCAGCAATGGCACGAGATCCTCGGTTGGGAACGCCGCTTCGTAGAGGCGCGCCAGCGATGCCTCATCCTGTGCCCGTATTTTCCGGATCATGGTGTCCGCGATGGTGCTCAACCCGATTTAACCTTTCCCTTAGTTCCGCCGCCGCGCTGCTGGCGGTCGATTGTATTCCGTAATCGTTTCGGCGGGCCGGGTCGAAAAGGCGGCCCATTAGCCCGTGGCGCCACCCCCAATCAGCCAGTTACAATTCCTGACGACCGGGCCTCACCCAAATGGGCGTGAAATCGATAATGTCCCTCTTGCGGAATGCCTGCCAGAAGAATAACCCGCATTGGCTGAGACTCCAGACCAGGATGCATGACCATGGCCAACAAATTCTCCTTCGATCTTGATGCGATGAGCGTGCCCGATCTGACCGCGCTGATTGGCGCGGCGGAGGAAAAGCGCAAGGAGAAGCTGGAGGACGCGAAAAGCGCGCTGATGGCCGAATTCGAGCAGAAGGCCGCCGCGCTCGGTGTGACGGTGAATGAGCTTTACAGCCGCACGGCGGAACCGGCCTCGCCGCGTACCCGCAAGCCCCGCAAGGACGCCGGCCAGCCGGCCGGGGTGAAGTATCGTGGCCCGCATGGCGAAACCTGGTCCGGTCGCGGCCGCCGCCCCGGCTGGCTGAACGAGGCGCTGGCCCAGGGCAAGGGCGTGGCGGATTTCCTGGCCTGAGCCAGCCTGCCCGCCCCCTTCAGGGGGCGGGACCTTCGGCTGGTCCGGCCCGTGAGACCGCGTAGCACCGCGTTTTTTTCTTGCCCCGCGCGGAAGCAGATCCTTTTCCGTTCCCGCGCGCAGGGAACACACAAGCGCCGCGGCCATGTGCGTCGCGCATGCACGATGCCGTGGCGGGCCGTAACACCGCCCGGCCATGGCTGGAATCGCCCTTCCGAATAGCCTTATCCTGATGTCGAGGGTGCCCTCGCGCGCCCCGCGACAAGCAGGAAGGTGACGCCATGACAATCCAGCTCGGACAGGTAGCTCCGGATTTCGAGGCCGAAACAACCCAAGGCACGATTCACTTCCATGAATGGCTCGGCGATTCCTGGGGTGTACTGTTCAGCCATCCGAAGGACTTCACGCCGGTCTGCACCACCGAACTCGGCGAAACGGCGCGGCTGAAGCCGGAATTCGACAAGCGCGGCGTGAAGGTCATCGGTCTCTCGGTGGACGACCTGGATCGCCATGCGGGGTGGGAGGCGGATATCGCCGAGACCCAGGGCCATGCGGTGAACTTCCCGATGATCGCCGACCCGGAAAAGAAGGTCGCCGCGCTTTACGGCATGGTGCATCCGGAGGCCGATCCCTCGATCACCGTGCGGACCGTCTTCGTCATCGACCCGGCGAAGAAGGTGCGGCTGTTCATGGTCTATCCGCCCAGCACCGGCCGCAATTTCGATGAGATCATCCGGGTCATCGACAGCCTGCAGATGACCGACGGCCGCAAGGTGGCGACGCCGGTGAACTGGCAGCCCGGCGACCGCGCCATCATCCCGCCCTCGATCTCGGACGAGCAGGCCAAGACGCTGTTCCCGCAGGGGTGGGAGGCGGAGCGGCCCTATCTACGCTGGGTCGAGGTGAAGGCCTGACGCCGGTGGCGCGGGTCGCGGATGGGTTCTGGGGCGCGGTCGGCGAAACGCCGCTAATCCGCCTGAGGCGCGCCTCCGAGGCGACGGGGTGCGAGATCCTCGGCAAGGCGGAATTCATGAACCCCGGCGGCAGCGTGAAGGACCGCGCCGCCATCGGCATCCTGAAGGCCGCCATGGCGGAGGGCCGCCTGGTGCCCGGCCAGCCCGGCACCATTGTCGAGGGCACCGCCGGCAATACCGGCATCGGCATCGCGCTCGCCGCCAATGCGATGGGCTGGCGCAGCGTGATCGTGGTGCCGGAAACGCAGAGCCGGGAGAAGCTGGACTATCTGCGGATGATCGGCGCCGATCTGCGCGCGATTCCGGCCAAGCCCTACAGCGACCCCGGCAACTACGTGCACTACTCGAAGCGGCTGGCGGAGGAGCTGGGCGCCGTCTGGGCCAACCAGTTCGACAACCTGGCCAATGCCCGCGCGCATGAGGACACGACCGGCCCCGAGATCTGGAACCAGACCGGCGGCCGGATCGATGCCTTCACCTGCGCCTGCGGCACCGGCGGCACGCTGGCCGGCGTGGCCCGCGCTCTGAAGGCGAAGAAGCCGGGCGTGCGGATCGTGCTGGCCGATCCCGGCGGCTCCGGCCTGTTGGACTGGGTGAAGACCGGAACGCCCAAGGCTGAGGGCAACTCCATCACGGAGGGCATCGGCCAGGCCGCCCGCGCCCCGGGCAACCTCGCCCAGGCGCGCGAGCTGATCGACGACGCGATCCGCATCGAGGACCCGGAGATGCTGGAACAGGTCTTCGACCTGCAGGCGCATGAGGGCATCTCGGTCGGCGGCAGCGCCGGGCTGAACGTGGCGGCGGCCATCCGCGTGGCGCGCGACCTCGGCCCGGGGCACACCATCGTGACCATCCTCTGCGATGGCGCGGCCCGCTACCAGTCCAAGCTGTTCAACCCCGCCTTCCTGCGCGAGCGTGGCCTGCCCACGCCGCCCTGGCTGGAGTGACACATCCATGGCGCTCGAAATCACCGAACTTGCCCGCACCATCCGCGCCCGTGATCCGGCGCGACCGAGCTGGGTGGAGGCGATGCTGTGCTATGCCGGGCTGCATGCGGTGCTGTGGCACCGGCTCTCGCATGGGCTGTGGCGGCTCGGCCTGCCTGCGGCGGCAAGGTTCTCCTCCCATTTGGCGCGCTGGCTGACGGGCATCGAAATCCACCCCGGGGCGAAGATCGGCCGGCGGCTGTTCATCGACCACGGCATGGGGGTGGTGATCGGGGAGACGGCTGAGATCGGCGACGATGTGCTGATCTATCACGGCGTCACCCTCGGTGGCCTGTCCGGCCAGCCCGGCAAGCGCCACCCGACGCTGGAGAACCAGGTGACGATCGGCGCCGGCGCCCAGGTGCTGGGCCCGATCCGCATCGGCCGCGGGGCCCGTGTGGGCGCCAATGCCGTGGTGGTGGGGCCGGTTGCCCCCGGCTGCACCGTGGTCGGCATTCCCGCCCGGCCGCCACGCGGCCAGCCCTGCCAGGATCCCTCCATCGGCTATGGCCTGGGTGCGGCGGTGGATGAGGACCCGGTCGGCGAGCAACTGGCCTCGCTGCGGGCGGAACTGGCCGCGCTGCGTACCGAAGTGGCGGCATTGCGCGCCGCGGAACGCGAAGGCGAATGCGAGGGTGTCTGAGCCGATCTTGACGCATCTGGCCGCTGGGCAGAGTTTCCCTCGGGAAAATGCAAGGGAGCAGACGCGCATGACCGAGGAAAACCCCGTTCTCGTGACCAGGGACGGCCCGGTGGTGCGTGCCGTGCTCAACCGCCCGCATCGCCGCAATGCGATGAGCCAGGCGCTGGTCGAGGCGCTGGATGTGCTGCTGGCGGAGCTGAAGACGGATACCACCGCCCGCGTGCTGGTGCTGTCCGGCGCAGGCGGCCATTTTTGCGCCGGGCTGGACCTGACCGAGGTCGGCGCGGTGGAGACGCCGGAGGAGAAGCTGGCGCGCCAGCACGCCCGCAACCAGAAGACCGGCGCCCGCTTCGCCGCCATTGCGGAACTGCCGCAGGTGGTGATCGCGGCGGTGCAGGGCTCGGCCTATGCCGGGGGCCTTGGCTTCGTCACCTCCGCCGATATCTGCCTGGCCTCCGCCGATGCGCGCTTCTCGGCGCCCGAGGTGCGGCGCGGCCTGGTGCCGGCGCAGATCCTGCCCTGGCTGGTGCGCCGCATGGGGCGGTCCGAGGCGGCGCGGCTTTGCCTGCAGGGCCATGTGATGGACGCCGAGGAAGCCGCCCGCACCGGGCTGATCCACCAGGTGCTGCCGGATGCGGCCGGGCTGGAAGCGGCGGTGCAGGCGACCATCGCGGATATCGTTCAGGGCGCCCCCGGCGCGCTGGCGGAGACGAAGGCGCTGCTGGCAGCGCTCGGCCCCGTCTCGCCGCCCGCCTATGCCGAGGCTGGCGCCCAGAGCTTCGCCCGCCGCGCCGCGAGCCCAGAGGCCGAGGAAGGCATCGCCAGCTTCAAGCAGCGCCGCAAGCCCAGCTGGATGCTGACGTGACCTTGCCCGCAAACGCCGGGCGTCGGCATCCGCCGACTGGGCTTCGCGGCGCTGGCCGCGGCGGCCATTCGGCCGCCTATAACCGGCCAACCTGACAACCGGAGGATCCCGCCATGACCGCCTGCATCGTCGGCTGGGCGCATACGCCCTTCGGCAAGCTCGATGACCCGGATATCGAGAGCCTGTTCGGCCGCGTCGCCCGCGCGGCGATCGAGGATGCAGGCATCGGCGCGGCGGAGGTGGATGGCGCCTTCGTCGGCGTCTTCAATGGCGGCTTCTCGAAGCAGGATTTCTTCGCCTCCCTGCTGCTGCAGACCATCCCGGAGCTGCGCTTCAAGCCCACCACGCGCTACGAGAACGCCTGCGCCACCGGCAGCGCCGCGATCCATGGCGCGCTGGATTTCCTGGCGGCGAAACGCGGCCGCTTCGCCCTGGTGGTGGGGGCGGAGAAAATGACGGCGACCCCCGGCCCGCAGATCGGCGACATCCTGCTGGGCGCCAGCTACCGGAAGGATGAGGGCGACATCCCCGCAGGCTTCGCCGGCGTCTTCGGCCGCATCGCCGAAAGCTACTTCCAGCGCCATGGCGACCAATCCGACGCGCTGGCCGCCATCGCGGCGAAGAACCACAAGAACGGCGTCGCCAACCCCTATGCCCAGATGCGCAAGGATCTCGGCTTCGCCTTCTGCCGCGCTGAATCTGAAAGAAATCCCTTCGTCGCGCCGCCGCTGAAGCGCACCGACTGCTCCCTGGTCTCCGACGGCGCCGCCGCGCTGATCCTGACGGATGAGGAAACCGCGCGCAGCATGGGCAAGGCGGTGCGCTTCCGCGCCGCGGCGCAGGCAACGGACATCATGCCGATCGCGCAGCGCGACGTGATCCGCTTCGAGGGTGCGCGCGCCGCCTGGGGCCAGGCGCTGGACCGCGCGGGTCTGGCGCTGTCCGATCTCAGCTTCGTCGAGACGCATGACTGCTTCACCGTGGCCGAGCTCATCGAATACGAGGCGATGGGCCTGGTGCCGGAAGGGCAGGGCGCGCGCGCGGCGCTGGAGGGCTGGACGGCCAAGGATGGCCGCCTGCCGGTGAATCCCTCCGGCGGGCTGAAATCCAAGGGCCACCCCATTGGTGCCACCGGCGTTTCGATGCATGTGCTGGCGGCCATGCAGCTCACCGGCACGGCCGGCGAGATGCAATTGCCAAAGGCGGACCGCGCCGGCGTGTTCAACATGGGCGGCGCGGCGGTGGCAAATTACTGCTCGATCCTGGAGCGGGTGGGCTAGCCGCTCAGCCCGGCACCAGCAGGCAGACCGCAGCCTGGGCGGCAATGCCCTCGCCGCGGCCCGGAAAGCCCAGGCGCTCCGTGGTGGTGGCCTTCACGGAGATGCGGTCCACCGGCACCTCCAGCAGCGCCGCCAGCCTCTCGCGCATGGCGGTGGCGTGGGGCGTGATCTTCGGGCGCTCGCAGATCAGGGTCACATCCGCATTGGCCAGCACCCCGCCGCGGGCGGCGATGCGGCCGGCGGCGTGGCGCAGGAAGCGGGCGCTGTCGGCATCCTTCCACTGCGCCTCGCTGGGCGGGAACCAGCGGCCGATATCGCCTTCCGCCAGCGCGCCATAGATCGCATCGCACAGCGCGTGCAGGCCGACATCGGCATCCGAATGGCCGTCCAGCCCCATCGGACCTGGGATGGTGATGCCGCACAGCACCATCGGGCGGCCTTCCACCAGGCGATGCACGTCGAAGCCGGTGCCGACGCGCGGGATCAGATGCGGGGACAGGGTGGCCTCCATGCGGGCCAGGTCTTCCGGCCAGGTGATCTTGATGTTCGCCTCATGCCCAGGGATCAGCGCCACCGCCATCCCGGCGGCTTCCAGAAGCTGTGCGTCGTCGGTCGCCTCCGCCGTCGCGGCACGATGCGCGGCGAGGAGGTCGGCAAAGCGGAAGGCCTGCGGGGTCTGGGCGCGGAACAGGCCGGCGCGCGGCACCGTGGCCTCGATCAGCCCCCCGGCGCCACGCTTCAGCGTATCCGTCACCGGCTGGGCCGGGATGGCGCCGGGATGCGCCGCGAGCGCGGCGCGCAGAGCGGCCACGGTGCCGGGCGGCACCACAGGGCGGGCCGCGTCGTGCACCAGGACCAGGGCGGGGGGGTTGGCCGCCAGCGCCTCCAGCCCGGCGCGCACACTCGCCTGGCGCGTGGCGCCGCCGGGGATCGGGGGCAGGCAGGGCAGGCCTTCCAGCATCCCGGCCACCAGCGCCTGCGAATCGGCGGCGCAGACCGGCAGGATGGCATCCACCCCACCCTCCCGCAGCAGTGCCTCCGCCGCATGGCGTAGCACCGGCTTACCGGCCAGGGTGAGAAACTGCTTGGGCCGGTCGGCGCCAAAGCGGCTGCCGCTGCCGGCCGCCATCAGAAGGGCGATGCATTGCATGCCGCGAAACTAGCGGAGGGCACGGCTTCGGCCCAGGGGCGCCGGCCATTGCCGGAATAAGTGGCAGCGGCCCGTCACACCCCATGCTTCGCATTGCCGAAAGGCGAGCAGCCCCTTATCTTGCCCAAATCATGAGCATCACCACCCATCCCACCGACCCGCATGGCGGGCCGAACCGGCTGCGCCCGATCGATCTCGGCGGCGCGGTGATCCAGACACCGGTGATCCTCGCGCCGATGTCCGGCGTGACGGACCTGCCCTTCCGCCGGCTTGCCCGCGCCCAGGGCACCGGCCTGGTGGTCAGCGAGATGATCGCCTCCAACGCCATGGTGCGGGAGAACCGGACCACGCTGAAGATGGTCGAGGTCGATGGCGCCGGCTCCTCCACCCAGCTCGCCGGCTGCGACCCGGCGGTGATGGCGGAGGCGGCGAAGCTGGTGGTGCAGCATGGCGCCAGCATCGTGGACATCAATTTCGGCTGCCCGGTGAAGAAGGTGGCGCTGGGCCAATCCGCCGGCTCCGCGCTGATGCGCGACGAGATCGGCGCGGCGCGCATCCTGGAAGCCGTGGTGAAGGCGGTGACGGTGCCGGTCACGCTGAAGATGCGGATGGGCTGGGATCACCAGTCCCTGAACGCACCGAAGCTGGCCCGCATCGCCCAGGAGTGCGGCATCCGCATGGTCACCGTGCATGGCCGCACCCGGCAGATGTTCTACAACGGCACCGCCGACTGGGCCTTCGTGGCGCAGGTGAAGGCGGCGGTGGAAATTCCCGTCATCGTCAATGGCGACATCCTCACCCCGCAGGATGCCGCCGAGGCGCTGCGGCAATCCGGCGCGGATGGGGTGATGATCGGCCGCGGCTGCTATGGCCGGCCCTGGCTGCCGAAGCAGGTGGCGGATTACCTGGCCACCGGCATCCTGCCGCCGGACCCGGACCTGCCGACCCAGTACCAGACGCTGCTGGCGCATTACCACGCCATGCTGGATCACCATGGCCGCGACCCGGGCATGCGCCTGGCTCGTAAGCATATTTCCTGGTATTCCAAGGGCCTGCATGGCTCGGCTGAGTTCCGGTCTGAGGTCAACCGCACGGATTCGGTGGAAGCCGTGCTGGCGCTGATCGACCGCTTCTACTTGCCCCTGATCGAGCGCGGCACCGAGGAGCGGCTGGCCGCATGAGGTCCACCGCCCTGAGCCGCGCCGCCCGCGCGCTGCGCCTGCCGGTGCCGCCGGTGCCGGTGCCGCCGGTCGGCCTGCCGGATTCGGTCGCCGTGCTGGGCGCGCTGCCGATCGCCGCGGTGGTGCTGGATGCGGAGGATCGCTTCCGCTTCGCCAATCCGGCGGCGGAGCTGTTCTTCCAGCATTCCGCAGCCTCGCTCCGCAGCTATTCGCTGCGCGACCTGCTGCCGGGCGACCACCGGCTGTTCGCCATGCTGGCGCAGGTGCGCCTGCATGATGCGCCGGTTTCCGACCATGACCTGGCGCTGGAGAGCCCGCGGCTGCGGCGGCTGGGCGTCGCCGCGCATGGCGCGCCGCTGCCGGAGATGCCGGGCGGGGTAGTGCTGACGCTGCAGGATGGCTCCACGGCGCAGATGCTGGACCGACAGCTGAATTTCCGCGGCGCCGCGCGCAGTGCCTCCGCCATGGCGGCGATGCTTGCCCATGAAGTGAAGAACCCGCTCTCCGGCATTCGCGGCGCCGCGCAGCTTCTGGAACAGGGCGCCAGCGAGGGCGACCGGGAGCTGTGCCAGCTGATCCAGGACGAGGTGGACCGCATCCGCAACCTGGTGGAGCGGATGGACATGTTCTCCGAACGCCCGGTGGAGCAGGCCGAGGTCAATATCCATGAGGTGCTGGACCATGTCCGCCGCATCGCGCTGTCCGGCTTTGCCGCGCATCTGAAGATCCACCAGGAATATGATCCGTCCCTGCCGCCGGTCTGGGGCAACCGCGATTTGCTGATCCAGATCCTGCTGAACCTAGTGAAGAACGCGGCCGAAGCCGTTGATTCCCGTGATGGCGAGATCTGGCTCGGCACTGGCTACCATCATGGCGTCCGCATCGCAGTGCCGGGCAGCCGGGAAAGGGTGGACCTGCCGCTGCAGGTGGTGGTGCGGGACAATGGCCCGGGCATCCCGGACCAGGTTCGTGCCACGCTGTTCGAGCCCTTCGTCACCACCAAGCGGGGCGGGCAGGGGCTCGGCCTCGCGCTCGTCGCCAAGCTGGTCGCCGACCAGGGCGCGCTGATCGAATGCGATACGCGCCCCGGCCGCACATCCTTCCGCCTGTCCCTGCCGGTCCCCCCGCCCAATCCCCGCCGATCCGGAGTTGCCGCATGAGTGACGCTGCCGCGGTCTCCGCCACCACCCGCACCATCCTGATCGCGGATGACGACCGGGCGATCCGAACCGTGCTTTCCCAGGCGCTTGGCCGGTCCGGCTACCATGTCCGCGCAACATCTTCCGCCGCCACCCTGTGGCGCTGGGTGGAGGATGGGGAAGGCGACCTGGTGATCACCGACGTGATCATGCCGGATGAGAACGGGCTGGACCTGGTGCCGCGCATCCGCCGGGTGCGGCCGGACCTCCGCGTGGTGGTGATGTCGGCGCAGTCCACCTTCTCCACCGCGCTGAAGGCAACCCAACGTGGCGCCTTCGACTACCTGCCGAAGCCCTTCGATCTGAAGGAACTTCTGGCGGTCGTCGGGCGTGCGCTGGCAGCCCCTTCACAGCCTGCCACGGCCGAGGCCGAGGAGCCGGAGGAGCGCCTGCCGCTGGTCGGCCGCTCCGCCGCCATGCAGGAAATCTACCGGACCGTCGCCCGCCTCACGACCACCGACCTGACGGTGATGATCACGGGCGAATCCGGTACGGGCAAGGAGCTGGTGGCCCGCGCGCTGCACGATTACGGCCGCCGCCGCAGCGGCCCCTTCGTCGCCATCAACATGGCCGCCATCCCGCGCGAGCTGATCGAATCGGAGCTGTTCGGCCATGAGCGCGGCGCCTTCACCGGCGCACTGAACCGCGGCGTCGGCCGCTTCGAACAGGCGGCCGGCGGCACGCTGTTCCTGGACGAGATCGGCGACATGCCCTCCGAGGCGCAGACCCGGCTGCTGCGCGTACTGCAGGAGGGTGAGTTCACCACCGTCGGCGGCCGCCAGCCGATCAAGGCCAATGTCCGCATCGTCGCGGCGACGCATCGCGACCTGCGGCAATCGATCCGCGGCGGCATGTTCCGGGAAGATCTGTTCTACCGCCTCAATGTCGTGCCGATCCGCCTGCCGCCGCTGCGGGAGCGGCTGGAGGATATTCCCCTGCTGGCGCGCCACTTCCTGGAACGCGCCCGCGCCGCCGGCCTACCGCATAAGCAGCTCGACCAGGGGGCGATGGAACGGCTGAAGCAGCATGCCTGGCCGGGCAATGCGCGGGAGCTTGAGAACCTGATGCGCCGCATGGCGGCGCTGTACCCGCAGGAGATCATCGGCGCCGATGCCGTGGGCGCCGAACTGGCCGAGGCCGCCGCCCCACCGGAGGAAGGCCCGCGCGCGCCGGAGACGCTTGAACAGGCGGTGGAGCGGCATCTGGCCGGCTTCATGTCCGCGCATAAAGACGGCATGCCGATTCGCGACCTTTATGACCGGGTGCTGGCGGAGGTGGAGCGGCCCCTGCTGCGCCTGGCGCTTTCCGCCACCCGCGGCAACCAGATCAAGGCCGCCGCCATGCTCGGCCTGAACCGCAACACCCTGCGCAAGAAGCTGCGGGAGCTGGACCTGCCGGTGGTGCGGGGCCTGCCCTGACCTTTTGCCGCGGAGCACGCTATAAGCGGCGCCTCGTATCCGAACGGGCATGATGGCAGTGGGCTGGCGGCGTATCGGCGACATCTTCTTCGGCCGGGCCACGACGCTTGGCCTGGCGATGACGGCCGTTCTGCTGGGCATCGCCACCTTCGTGCTGCTGGCCGGCGGCAGCCCCTTCGGGCCGACCAGCCCGGGGCAGATCGTCGCCGTGGTGCTGTGCAATGCCGGCGTGCTGCTGCTGCTGGCCGCCTCGCTCGCCTCCCGCCTCGTGCGGGTCTGGGCGGAACGGCGGCGGGGCAGCGCGGGCGCCCGGCTGCATGTGCGGCTGGTGATGCTGTTCGGTGGCGTCGCCGTGGTGCCGGCGCTGATCGTCGCCGCCTTCGCCGCCGTGTTCTTCAATCTCGGCATCCAGGCCTGGTTCAGCGACCGGGTGCGATCGACGCTGGAAGCCTCGCTGGTGGCGTCCCGCGCCTGGATGGACCAGCACCGGGACGAGATCCGGGTCGATGCCCTGGCGATGGCCGCCGACCTCAACCGCGCCGCCCAGGTCTTCCTGCCGGACAACATGCCGGCCTTCGAGCGACTGCTGGCCACCCAGACCTCGATCCGCGGCCTGACGGAGGCGGTGGTGTTCGAGCCGACGCTGGGTCGCGTCATGGCCGCCGCCGGCTTCACCCCCGGCGCGATGATCGAGCCGCCGCCCGGCTGGGCGCTGGAACAGGTCCGGCAGGGGGAAGTGGCTGTGGTGCCGGGCGAATCGGATGCGCGGGTGCGCGCCGTGACCAGCCTCGACATCCCGCCAGGCCTGCTGCTGCTGATCGGCCGGCCGCTGGATGGCAGCGTGCTGGACCATATGCGGACCACAGAGCTGGCCTTCCAGGAATATGACCAGCTGGACCGCAACCGCGGCAGCCTGCAGATCACCTTCGCGCTGATCTTCGCCTGCGCCGCCCTGCTGGTGCTGCTGGCCGCCGTGCTGGTGGGGCTGGTCTTTGCCAACCAGATGGCCCGCCCGATCTCCCGCCTGATCACCGCCGCAGAACGGGTGCGGGCCGGCGATCTGGGCACACGGGTGGAGGAAGGCACGCAGGACGACGAACTCGCCAGCCTGTCGCGCGCCTTCAACCGCATGACCAGCCAGTTGTCGGCGCAGCGGGGCGAGCTGATGGAAGCCTACCGGCAGATCGATGAGCGCCGGCGCTTTACCGAAACCGTTTTATCCGGCGTTTCCGCCGGCGTGGTGGGGCTGGATGCGGAAGGCCGCATCAACCTGCCGAATCGCACCGCCAGTGAGCTGCTCGGCGTGGATCTGGATGCGGCCATCGGCCTGCCACTGGCCGGAATCGCCCCGGAATTCGCCGCCCTGGTGGCTGAGGCGCGGGACCAGCCGGAGCGCGTGCGCACGGCCGAAATCCCGATCGGCCCGCCCGCCAACCGCCGCATGCTGATCGCGCGCATCGGCAGCGAGGGCCAGCCCGGCCGCGTCGCCGGCTTCGTGCTCACCTTCGACGACATAACCGAGTTGCAATCCGCCCAGCGCAAGGCCGCCTGGGCCGATGTGGCCCGGCGCATCGCACATGAGATCAAGAACCCCCTGACGCCCATCATGCTGTCCGCCGAGCGGCTGAAACGGAAATACCTGAAGGAAATCGCCAGCGACCCCGAGACCTTCCGCACGCTGACCGACACGATCGTGCGGCAGGTGGGCGATATCGGCCGGATGGTCGATGAATTCTCGGCCTTTGCCCGCATGCCGCAGCCCGTCATCAGGCCGGACCGGCTCGACCAGGTGGTGCGGGAGGCGCTGGTGCTGCAGCAGGGCGCGCATCCCGAGATCCACTACGAGACGAAGATCCCCGCGGAACTGCCGCTGCTGCCGATGGATCGCCGGCTGATCGGCCAGGCATTGACCAACCTGCTGCAGAACGCCGCCGATGCCGTCGCCGCCGTGCCGCGCGAGCCCGGCGAGAAGGGGCATATCGGCCTGCGGGTCGAGCCCGTGGCGGAAGGTTTCGCGGTGGTGGTGGAGGATGACGGCGTCGGCCTGCCGGATGGCGAGGAACGGGCGCGGCTCACGGAACCTTATGTGACACACAAGGCCAAAGGCACCGGCCTTGGCCTTGCCATTGTCAAGAAGATCATGGAGGACCATGGCGGGCGCCTGGACCTGATGGACCGGCCCGACGGGCCCGGCGCGCGCGCCCTGCTGATTCTTCCGCTGGTAGCGCCGAGGGATGGCAGGGACTCGGGCCCGCATCAGATAAGAGCGGCAGATGAAACGCCGATCATGGGGCACCACCCCATGGGCATCACTGGGCGCGGCGATGGGGCAGGCTGACCATGGCGCATGAAATCCTGATCGTCGACGATGAGCCGGACATCCGGGCCCTCATCGAGGGCATCCTGTCGGATGAGGGCTATGAGACGCGCCAGGCGGCGAATTCCGACCAGGCGATCGCCGCCTTCAAGGCGCGGCGGCCGTCGCTGGTGGTGCTCGACATCTGGCTGCAGAATTCGCGGCTGGATGGGTTGGGCATCCTGGCGGCGCTGCATGGCGAGGAGCCGCGGGTTCCCTGCGTGATGATCTCCGGCCACGGCACCATCGAGACCGCCGTGCAGGCAATCCAGAACGGCGCCTACGACTTCATCGAGAAGCCGTTCAAATCCGACCGGCTGCTGCTGGTCATCGCCCGCGCGCTCGAAGCCTCCCGCCTGCAGCGGGAGAATAGCGAGCTGCGGCTGCGGGCGGGGGCGGAGGCGGAGCTGGTGGGGGTTTCGGCCCCGGTGACGCAGCTTCGCCAGGCGATCGACCGGGTGGCGCCGACCGGGTCCCGCGTGCTGATCAGCGGGCCGGCGGGCGCGGGCAAGGAGGTGACGGCGCGCATGCTGCACAGCCGGTCCCGCCGCGCCGATGGCCCCTTCGTCGCGCTGAACTGCGCGACCCTGGCGCCGTCCCGTTTCGAGGAGGAGCTGTTCGGCGTCGAGGCCGGGCTCGACCCCTCCGCACAGCCGCGCCGGGCCGGCGTGCTGGAACGCGCCCATGGCGGCACGCTGCTGCTGGACGAGGTGGCGGACATGCCGCTGGAGACCCAGGGCAAGATCGTGCGCGCCCTGCAGGAACAGGGTTTCGTCCGTATCGGCGGGGCGCAGCGGGTGACGGTGGATGTTCGCGTCATCGCGACGACGAACCGCGACCTGCAGGCCGAGATCGCCGGCGGACGGTTCCGGGAGGATCTGTATTACCGCCTGGCCGTGGTGCCGTTGAGGATCCCGCCGCTGCGGGAAAGGCGGGAGGATATTCCGGCGCTGGCCCGGCATTTCATGAAGCGCTCGGGCGAAACCTCCGGCATGGCGCCGCGCGAATTGTCCGAGGATTCGCTGGCGGCGATGCAGGCCTATGAATGGCCGGGCAATGTCCGCGAATTGCGCAACCTGATCGACTGGCTGCTGATCATGGCCCCGGGCGATGCGCGGGAGCCGATCCGCCCGGACATGCTGCCGCCGCAGGTCGGCGCCTCCGCCCCTGCCGTGCTGAAGCTGGACCGGTCCTCGGAGATCATGACGCTGCCGCTGCGCGAGGCGCGGGAATTGTTCGAGCGGCAATATCTGGAGGCGCAGCTTCTGCGCTTCGGCGGCAACATCAGCCGCACGGCGGCCTTCGTGGGGATGGAGCGCAGCGCATTGCACCGGAAGCTGAAGTTCCTGAACGTGCATGCGGATGATCGCACGCCGGCCGCCGCGGCAGGGGGCTAGCCAGACCGGCCACGAGACGAAGATCATCGCAACCTGCAGCCTGGGCCACTTCGCCCAGGCTGAGCGGCCGAACGGCCGCCGCGGCCACTGCCGCGAAAGCCAAGCGGCCGGAGGCTGCGCCGGCGTCTGAGGAAAGCAAAGATGTCCAAGATTGCCTATGTGAACGGTCGCTACCTGCCGCAGTCGGAAGCCTCGGTGAACATCGAGGATCGTGGCTACCAGTTCGGCGACGGCATCTATGAGGTCGTGCACCTGCATGACGGCCGCTACGTGGATGAGGGCCTGCACCTGGCCCGGCTGGAACGCTCCCTCGGCGAGATCCAGCTTCCCATGCCGATGTCCCGTGCCGCGCTGTCGATGGTGCTGCGGGAAGTGGCGCAGCGGAACCGGGTGCGGGAGGGGCTGCTCTACATGCAGGTGACGCGCGGCGTCTCCCGCCGCGACCATGCCTTCCCGGCGAAGCCGGTGCCGCCGGCGCTGGTCGTCACCATCCGCCGCGTGCCGGCCTACCCCACCGATGTCGACAAGTGGCAGGCCGCCTGCATCACCCTGCCGGATCTGCGCTGGGCGCGGCGTGACATCAAGTCGGTCAACCTGCTGCCCAATTGCCTCGCCCGGCAGAAGGCGCGGGAGCAGGGCGCCATCGAGGCGATCCTGTACGACGAGGCGACCGGCATGGTCACCGAAGGGGCCGCGACCACCTTCTGGATCGTGGATGAGAACGGCGCCATCCGCACCCGCTTCCTCGACCACGTCATCCTGCCCGGCTGCACCCGCGCCGCCCTGATGGCGGAACTCCGCACGCTGGGCATCGAATATGACGAGCGGGAATTCTCGCTGGAGGAGATGCGGCGGGCGCGCGAGGCGTTCATCACCTCCGCCACCTCCTTCGTGAAGCCCATCACGAAGATCGATGGCCAGCCTGTCGGCGATGGCAAGGTCGGGCCGGTGGTGCGGCGGCTGTTCGACATCTTCGCCCGCCATGTGAAGGGCGATGTGAAGAACGCGGCATGACCCCGCCCGCCTGCATCCTCTGGGACTGGGACAACACGCTGGTGGATGGCTGGGCCGCCATCCAGCATGGGCTGAACGCGACCTTCGCCGAATTTGCCATGCCGGCATGGAATCGGGAGACGGTGCTGGCCAATGTCCGCGGATCGCTGCGGGATACCTTCCCAGGCATGTTCGGCGCGGAATGGGAAAGGGCGCGGGACATCTTCTACGGCGCCGTGCGGTCCTGTCACCTGGATGTGTTGAACCCGATGCCGGGGGCCGAATCGGCGATCCTGGCGGCGGGTGCGCTCGGGCCGCAGGGCGTCGTCTCCAACAAGCAGGGGCCGCTGTTGCGGGCGGAAGCGGCGCATCTCGGCTGGGCCGGTCATTTCGCCACGCTGGTCGGCGCCGGCGATGCCAGCGCCGACAAGCCCAGCGCCGCGCCCATTCTCATGGCGCTGGCTGCCTGCGGCGTGCAGCCGGGCCCGGCGGTCTGGTACATCGGCGACACGGTGCTGGACATGGATGCCGCCCGCGCCGCCGGCTGCACCGCGGTGCTGCTGGGTCCGGCGCTGCATGATGGAGGCGTCGCGGCAGCCCGGCCGGATCTGGTTTTCGATGACGGCCATGCGCTCGCGGCAGGGTTGCAACACCTTGCCAGGGCAGGGGTCGCCGAGTGATGTTGGCGGCGTCCGCGCCGCTGGTTCACGCCATGGGCCGGATGACGTCGCCTGGTGGCTGATGGTGGTCCAATGCCACCTGTCACCCGGCGCGCCGCCTGCATCCGGCCGATCAACGGCCAAGAAGAAGAAGGATCTCCTCCCCATGGCCGCCGAGAAATCCCAGAACGTGCAGGACGTGTTCCTGAACCATGTTCGAAAATCCAAGACTCCGGTGACGATCTTCCTGGTGAACGGCGTGAAGCTGCAGGGCATCATCACCTGGTTCGACAACTTCTCCGTCCTGCTCCGCCGCGATGGGCACACGCAGCTTGTGTACAAGCACGCCATCAGCACCGTGATGCCGGGCGCGCCGATCATGCTGTTCGATGCCACCGCCGCCGGTGCGGGCGCTGCGCCGCCGGCCCAGGCCACCGAGGGCGCTGCCGGGGCCGTACGTGAAAGCCGGCTGACGCTGGGCCGCGAGGTGAATCCTGTCGGATCGCGCGACTAGGCCGGGTGTGACCGGGCCGCAGGAGACGGCCGGCGGCCCCGTGAAGGCCGCCGTGATCCTGCCCTTCGACCGCTTCGGGTTGCGCGGCGTCTCGGCGCATGGCGAATCCAGCGCCAACCGGGCGGCCGATGCCAAGCTGGCGGAGGCGGTGGGGCTTACCGCCTCCATCGGCCTGACGATCGTGCATTCCGCCATCTTCCCGCTGCGCGCGACGCGGCCCTCGACCCTGCTGGGCGAGGGGCAGGTCGAGATGGTGCATGAGGAATGCGAGCGCCACGGCGTGACGGTGGTGGTGGTCGATGCCGCGCTGTCGCCGGTGCAGCAGCGCAACCTGGAGCGCGCCTGGGGCGCCAAGGTGATCGACCGGACCGGCCTGATCCTGGAGATCTTCGGCGAACGCGCTCGAACCCGCGAAGGCGCGCTGCAGGTCGAACTCGCGCATCTCTCCTACCAGCGCACCCGCCTGGTGCGGTCCTGGACCCACCTGGAGCGGCAGCGCGGTGGCTTCGGCTTCCTCGGTGGCCCGGGCGAATCGCAGATCGAGATCGACCGGCGGCTGATCGACGAGCGCATCGTCCGCCTCAAGAAGGAACTGGAGCAGGTGCGCCGCACACGCGGCCTGCACCGGTCCGCCCGTGCGCGCGTGCCCTACCCGGTGGTGGCGCTGGTCGGCTACACCAATGCGGGCAAGTCCACGCTGTTCAATGCGCTGACCGGCGCCGGCGTCTTCGCCCAGGACCAGTTGTTCGCGACGCTGGACCCCACCATGCGGGCGATCAAGCTGCCGTCGGGCCGCACCGTCATCCTGTCCGATACCGTGGGCTTCATCTCCGACCTGCCGACGCAGCTGGTCGAGGCCTTCCGGGCGACGCTGGAGGAGGTGGCGGCGGCCGACATCATCCTGCATGTCCGCGATGCCGCGCATCCCGACAGCGCCGCGCAGCGCGCCGATGTGCTGGGCGTGCTGGCCGAGATGGCGCAGGGCGAGGACGCCACCATGGATGAAGCCTGGCCCAGCCGCGTCATCGAGGTGCTGAACAAGGCGGACCTGATGGGCGGCGTCGATTCGGTGCCGGAGATCCCCGGCGCCATCGCCGTCTCGGCGCTGACTGGCGACGGGCTGGACGCGCTGCGGGAGGCGCTGGATGCGCGGATGACGGCGGGGATGGAAACCGCCGACTACCGCATCGCCCTGGCCGATGGCGCCAGCCTCGCCTGGCTGTATGAGCATGGCGAGGTGCTTTCGCGCGAGGATACGGAGGACACGATCCGCGTCTCCGTGCGCCTGACCCCCGCCGACCGGGCACGATTCGAACAGCGGGGACACTGATGCGCTTCGATACCAAGGCGGCACGCGACGTTGCCGCGCTGCTGCGCGACGCGACCAAGGCGGAGATCCTGCCGCGCTTCCGGCGCCTGGCTGCCGGCGATGTCCGCACCAAATCCAGCCCGCTCGACCTGGTGACGGAGGCCGATGAGGCGGCCGAACGCATGATCGAGGCGGCCTTGCGCGCGCGCTTTCCCGGCTGCGTGGTGGTGGGGGAGGAAGCAACGGCGGCCGATGCCTCGCTGCTGTCGAAGCTGAAGGATGCGGACCTCGCCTTCGTGGTGGACCCGGTGGACGGCACCGCGAATTTCGCCGCCGGCATGCCGCTGTTCGGCTGCATGGCCGCGGCCTTCATCAAGGGTGAGGTGGTCGGCGGCTGGATCCACGACCCGCTGGGCGACGACACCGCGGTGGCGCTGCGCGGGGAGGGGGCCTGGTTCGAGGATGCCGAGGGCCACCGCTTCGCCGACCTCCGCGTGGCGGAGCCGGTGCCGGTCGGCCGCATGGTCGGCGCGGTGTCCTGGGGCTGGCTGCCGGAGCCGCAGAAATCGCTGGTGGCGGGGCGCCTGCCGCGGCTGGCGGCGACGCTGAACTACCGCTGCGCCGCGCATGAATACCGGCTGGCGGCCAGCGGCCACGCGCATCTGCTGTTCTACAACAAGCTGATGCCCTGGGACCACGCGCCCGGCTGGCTGCTGCACCGGGAGGCCGGCGGCTACTCGGCCCGCTTCGACGGCAGTGAATACCTGGCCGGGGAGCATGTGACCGGCGGCCTGATCTGCGCGCCGGACAAGGCCTCCTGGCAGGAAGCGCGGAACGCATTGCTTGGCTGAGGAGGAGGATGAGGGGGAGGACGGCCCGCCCGGCCTGCCCCCCGGCACGCCCTTCTACATGACCCCCGCGGGCCATGACGCGCTGCGCGCCGAGTTGCGGAAGCTCTGGGACGACGAACGGCCGCAGGTGGTCGAAATCGTCTCCTGGGCCGCCGGCCTCGGCGACCGGTCCGAGAACGCCGACTACCAGTATGGCAAGCGCCGACTGCGGCAGATCGACGGCCGGGTGCGATTCCTCCGCAAGCGGCTGGAACGGGTGCAGGTGGTGGACCCGGCGGCGCAGACCCGGCGGGACCAGGTGTTCTTCGGCGCGACCGTCACCTATGCCCGCGCCTCCGACGATGCCGAAGTGACCATCACCATCGTTGGCGTCGATGAGGCCGACAGCGCCGCCGGCCGCATCTCCTGGGTCGCGCCGGTGGCGCGCGCGCTGCTCGGCGCGCGGGTCGGCGATACGCGGAAGCTGCGGACGCCGGCGGGGGCGGAGGAGATCGAGGTGGTGGCGATCGCCTATACGGCAGGCTGATGGGCTTCATACCATGTGATGATTCCTCCGGACGGCCGTGCTGGTCCATCTGATGGCCTGACCCGCAGGGAGAACGCGCACCATGTCCACCCTCATTGACCCGACCAACCCGCTGCCGCCCGGCCTCGAGACCGTCATCCTGCCGCGCACCCACGACATTGGCGGCTTCGAGGTGCGGCGCGCCTTGCCGGCCAAGGAACGCCAGATGGTCGGCCCCTTCATCTTCTTCGACCAGATGGGCCCAGGCGAGTTCCTGACCGGCACAGGCGTGGATGTCCGGCCGCACCCGCATATCGGCCTGTCCACCGTGACCTATCTGTTCGAGGGCGAGATCCTGCACCGCGACAGCCTGGGCACCGAGCTGCCGATCGCGCCCGGCGACGTGAACTGGATGACGGCCGGGCAGGGCATCGTTCATTCCGAGCGCACCGCCACGCAGCGCCGTGCCGCGCCGCATCGCCTGTCGGGCATCCAGTCCTGGGTGGCGCTGCCGAAACCGCATGAGGAGACGGCGCCCGCCTTCGTCCACCATGGCGCGGCGCAGCTGCCGACCCTGGATGCGGAGGGGGTGAAGCTGCGGCTGGTGGCGGGCAATGCCTGGGGCCTCGCTTCCCCCGTCAGCACGCCGATGGAGCTGTTCTACGCCGATGCCGTGCTGGCGCCTGGCGCGCAGGTGCCGCTGCCGGACCAGCAGGAGGAACGCGGCGCCTACGTCTTCTCCGGCAGCGTCGAAGTGGCCGGCCAGGTGTTCGACGCCGGGCGGATGCTGGTGTTCCGCGCCGGGGATCGCATGTCCCTGAAGGCCGGGCCGCTGGGCGCGCGTCTGCTGCTGCTGGGCGGCGCCGTCATGGACGGCCCGCGCTACCTGTTCTGGAATTTTGTGAGTTCCTCCCGCGAAAGGATCGAACAGGCCAAGGCGGATTGGGCGCGGGACCGCTTCGGCACGCCTGTCCCCGGCGAGACGGAATGGATTCCGCTTCCGGAGAAGAAGGTCGTGCGGGCCGGCGAGGGGTCGCCGACCAGCTGAGCGCTATTCCGCGGCCAGCGCGAAGGGCGCGGGCGCCAGTTGCAGCCGCGCCGCCCAGGCGCGGCTGGCCGCGATCGCCTCGGGGAAGGCGCTGCGGTAGCGGTGATTCACCTCGACATCGGCCACCAGATCGTCCGGCCAGGTGCAGGCTTCGGCCAGCGAATCCCAGGGGATGCTGCCCCAGCCCATCGGCAGATGCAGGTCGCCGATGCCGAAGGCCAGCGCCTCGGTCACGCTGTAGGTCCAGAAATCATTCGGCCGGCCGAAGCTGTCATGCAGGTGCAGGTGGCGCGACAGCGGCGCCAGGGCGCGGGCTTCCTCCAGGAAATCCACGCCCCACTGGCCGCAATGCAGCCAGCCATGGCTGATGTCGAAGGTCGCCATGACGTTGGGGTGCGCGATGGCGCGCAGCTCCTTTGCCAGGCGGCCGGGCAGGGCGGTGGCCTTGATCCCGGTGAATTCGAAGATGTTCTCGACGCAGAGCGTCACCCCATGGTCCCGCGCCACATCGCCCATGCGGGAGAGATGCTCGCGCTGCCGGTCGAAGGCGGCCTCGATGCCGGCGGACTGGACGGTGGGGACGAAGCCGGAATGGATCACCAGGTTGCGGCACTCCAGCGCCGCGGCGGCGGCGATGTTGGCGCGCAGCACCTCCAGGTGCAGGGGCACCCGGAACGGGTCCTCCATCAGGTTGATGCCGAGATGGCCGTGCAGCACGTAGCCCAGGCCGCGCCCGGCGCAGATCCGCCGCACATCGGCCAGGCGCCGGTCCTGGATGCGGCCACCAACGATCACATCAAGCGCGTGCAGCGGCAGTTCCGCGATCTCCACCCCCAGCGCGGCCGCATCGTCCAGCGCCGCGGGCAGGTCGGCCCAGTCGGGGTCCTTCACCTGGATGGTGAGCGAGAGCGGCGGGGCCATGGGCGAAACCTTCCTTGGGGAGGGTTCGCAACCTAGCCGGGGCGAGGCGGCGCGTGGCGGAAGGCTGCGTGAAGCCTGGATGAAACTCGTGTTCACCCTCTGTTCGAGTGGTCGACTGGCCCGATGCCTCAATGTAGCGCTGTGTAGCGAGACAGATATTGATGTAGTTTTACTACATCAATCTTTCTCCACCGCCTTCACCGCCTGCCACTCGGCCTCCATCGCAGCCAGCCCGGCATCCGCGGGCGCCAGGCCGCGCGCCGCCAGCCGCGCCTCCATCTGGTTGAATCGCCGCGTGAACTTCGCATTGGCGCCGGCCAGGCAGGTCTCGGGGTCCAGGTCCAGCTTGCGGGCCAGATTGACCATGACGAAGAACAGGTCGCCGAGCTCATCGGCCTGCCGCGCCTTGTCCATCGCGGGCAGCTCCGCCCGCAGCTCCGCCGCTTCCTCCTCCAGCTTGTCGAGAACCTCGCCAGGCTCCGGCCAGTCGAAGCCGACCCGTGCGGCGCGGCGGGAGATTTTCAGCGCGCGGGTTAGCGCGGGCAGGCCCACGGGGATCCCGGCCAAGGTGCCGGTCTCAGCGCGGTCGGCGCGCTCGGCTTCCTTCTGCGCCTCCCAGGCCCGGTTCTGCATGCCGGCGTCGCGTGCGGCGGCCTCGCCGAAGACGTGCGGATGGCGGCGGATCATCTTGCTGCAGATCGCCTCGGCGACCTCGGCGAAGCCGAAATGCCCAGCCTCGCTGGCCATCTGCGCGTGGTAGACGACCTGCAGCAGCAGGTCGCCCAGCTCGTCCTGCAGCTGCGGGAAGTCCGGACCGCGGGCGATCGCATCCGCCACCTCATAGGCTTCCTCAACCGTGTAGGGCGCGATGGAGGCGAAATCCTGCACCTGGTCCCACGGGCAACCATCCGGCGCGCGCAGGCGAACCATGATGGCGAGCAACCGCGTCAGGGCGGCGGCAGGATCAGCATGCGACATGGGCGGCGAATCTCCGGGGCGAGGGCGGCGGCATCCTGGCGCAGCGGCCGCAATCCCCAAACCCTCCCGGATTTATCCCCAAATCTGTTTGCCGCATAATATATATTATGGAAAATACTGGATTGGGGATAAGCCTGGGAGGAAAGCGGGGATTTCCATAATATTCTTGTCTTGGGAGGTTGGTTCTGGGGACCACTGGAACAGAGGGTGAATCAGCCCTCCGGGATCTCCAGCACCATCCCGTCATGGGCCGGCTCGACGCCTGCCGGCAGCATGCGGTGCAATTCGCCGAAATCCATGTCGGTGCCCATGTGGGTCAGCACCGTCCGCCGCGGCTTCAGCCGCGCCACCCAGTCCAACACCTGCGCGACATCGGCATGCACCGGATGCGGTCGGCGCTGGAAGCAGCCGACCACCCAGGTATCCAGCCCCTCCAGCTCCGCCAGGCTTTCCTCCGGCAGCGTCACCACGTCGGTCGAATAGCCGAAGCGGCCGATCCGGAAGCCCAGCGTCTCCATCACCCGATGATCCTGGCGGAACACCTGGACGGACATGCCGGCCATGGTCACCGTCTCCCCGGGCGCGATCGCCCGCGCGGTCAGCGCCGGGCGGTAGAAGCCGGGCGGCGTCGGCGCGCGGAAGGCATAGTCGAAGCGCTGGCCGAGCTGCGACAGCGTGCTGTAGCTGCCGAAGGCATCCAGCGCCGTGCCGGTCAGCCGGTTGACGCTGCGCAGGTCATCGATGCCGAGCACATGGTCGGCATGCGCGTGGGTGAAGGCCACCGCATCGATCGTTGCGATGCCGCATGAAAGGAACTGGTTCCGCAGATCCGGCCCGGCATCGATCAGCAGCCGCCGTCCGGCAGCATCCTCCACCACGGCGGAGGTCCGGCTGCGCCGGTTGCGCGGATCGGCGGGGTCGCAGACGCCCCAGGCGCCGCGGCCATCCGTGCCGCCGATCTGCGGCACCCCGGCCGAGCCGCCACACCCCAGCAGCGTGACCCTCACGCCTTCGCCCGGTTGAACAGGCGGCGGAAATTGCCCGTTGTCAGATCCGCCAGCGCGGAGAGGCTGAGGCCCCTCACCTCCGCCAGCCTGGCCGCAGTATGCACCACATAGGCTGGCTCGCAGCGCTTGCCGCGCAGGGGCACGGGGGCGAGGTAAGGGCTGTCCGTCTCCACCAGCAGCCGGTCGGCCGGCACCTCCGCCGCCACGGCGCGGATCGCATCCGACTTCGGGAAGGTCAGCATGCCGCTGAAGGAGACGTAGCCGCCAAGCCGCACCGCGGTGCGCGCGAGATCCGCGCCGGAGGAGAAGCAATGCAGCAGGAAGGGAAATTTCCCGCGTGCATCCTCATCCTCCAGGATCGCCGCGATATCCGCATCCGCGTCGCGCGCATGGATCACCAGCGGCAGGCCGGATTTGCGGGCGGCACCGATATGCCGGCGAAAGCCTTCCTGCTGCGCCGGCCGCGGCGCCTTGTCGTAGAAATAATCCAGGCCGCTCTCGCCGATGCCCACCACCTTGGGGTGGTCGGCCTCCGCCAGCAGCGTCTCGACGCTCGGCACATCGCCCTCGCCGGCATTGTGCGGGTGGATGCCAACGGTGGCGAAGACGTTCTCGTAGCGGTCCGCGATCTCCCGCACCGTGGCGGCGCCCGGGCCGATGCGGGTGCCGATGGTGACCATGATGCCGACGCCGGCCGCCTTGGCGCGCGCGACGACATCCTCCTGCTCCGCCCCCTGGAAATGGTCCAGGTGGCAATGGCTGTCCACGATCAGCATGGTCAGGCGGCCTGCTCGATCTTGCGGAACAGCGGCTCCGGCGGCGGCAGGGCCAGCCCGGCGGGCAGCGGGGTTGTCAGGGCATCGAGCCCCCTCGCCGCCTCCGGCACGCCGAGCTGGTCCAGCAGCTTGGCCATGGTCCCGGGCATGAAGGGCTGCAGCACGGTGGCGAAGGCGCGCAGCGCATCATGCAGGTGGCGCAGCACGGCAAGCCCGCGCGCCGGGTCTGTCTTCTTCAGTGCCCAGGGCGCGGCCACCGTGATGTAGCCATTGGCGTCGCGCACCGCGGCCATGATGGCCTCCAGCGCCAGGTGGAATTCCTGGCGGTCGATATGCGCGCCCACCACGCCGGGCAGCGCCGCCACCTGGGCGGCCAGCGCGGCATCGGCCTCGGTCGGCGCGGTGGCCTCCGGCAGTACGGCATCGGCGTTGCGCTGGATCAGCGACAGGGTGCGGTTCGCCAGGTTGCCCAGCGCATTCGCCAGCTCGCCATTCAACCGGTTGACCAAAGCGGAGCGGGAAAAATCGCCGTCCTGGCCGAACGGCACTTCGCGCAGCAGGAAGTAGCGCAGCGGGTCCAGCCCGAATTCCTCGACCAGCGCCACCGGATCAATGACGTTGCCGAGGCTCTTCGAGATCTTCTGCCCCTCATTGGTCCACCAGCCATGCGCGAAGACGCGCTGCGGCGCCGGCAGCCCGGCCGCCAGCAGGAAGGCCGGCCAGTAGATGGCGTGGAACCGCAAAATGTCCTTGCCGACGAAATGCACCTCGGCCGGCCACAGCTTCCACTCGGGCGCCGTCTCATCCGGGTAGCCGAGCGCGGTGATGTAGTTGGTCAGCGCGTCGATCCAGACATACATCACATGGCTGTCGTCGCCCGGCACCTTCACCCCCCAGGTGAAGGAGGTGCGGGAGATTGAAAGGTCGGACAGCCCCGATTTCACGAAGGCCACCACCTCGTTCCGCCGGCTGGCCGGCAGGATGAAGTCGGGGTTGGCGTCGAAATAGGCCAGCAGCTTGTCGGCCCAGTTGGACAGGCGGAAGAAGTAGGACGGCTCCTTCACCCATTCCACCGGCGCGCCGGAGGGGGCGTATTTCACGCCGTCCCGCTCCACCAGCTCATCCGGTCCGTAGAAGGCCTCGTCGCGCACCGCGTACCAGCCCTCATAGGCGCCGAGGTAGATCTCGTCATTCTCGACCAGCTTCGTCCACAGCGCCTGGCAGGCGCGCTTGTGGCGCTCCTCCGTCGTCCGGATGAAGCCGTCGTTGGAGAACCCCATGGTGGCGGTGAGGTCCCGAAAACTCTGGCTCACCTTGTCGGTGAAGGCCTGCGGGTCCATCCCCGCGTCCTGCGCGGCCTTCTCCACCTTCTGGCCATGCTCATCCGTGCCGGTCAGGAAGAACACCTCCCGCCCCTGCAGCCGCCGCCAGCGCGCCATGACGTCGGCGGCGAGCGTGGAATAGGCGTGACCGACATGTGGCTTGTCGTTCACGTAATAGATGGGCGTGGTGATGTAGGAGCCTGAGGTCACAGCATTTGCTTCCGGTTTCTCGCCCATCAGCGCCCATCCACTACCGACGGGACGGCGAGAGCCAGAGTAGCGCCGTCAGCACCGCCTGCTTGCGGTCCAGGCTGAGCACATCCGTCTCGGCTGCGAGCCGTCCAAGGCTATCCCACAGGGTCGACCACTCGGCAAGCGGACGGTCCTCCAGCCAGGCCGGTGCCCCCTGGCCGCGCGCCGCCTGCCGCACCCCGGCGGAGATCGCCCGGCGCAGCAGCGCCATGAAGGTGGCGAAGCTGCTGCCATCCCGCTTCGCCGCCACCGCATCCGCCACCTTATGCCAGTGCCGCCGGTTGCCGAGGTCGCCCAGCACCTGGTCGACCAGCGCCTGCAGAGCCAGCCCCTCACCTTCCGCCAGCGCCACCGCCTGCCCGGCCGAACCCTCCGCGATCTGCCCGAGCGTCGCGCGTTCCGTTGCCGAAAGCTGCGGCAGCAGGCGCATCAGCAGCGGGTCCAGCGCAGCGTGATCCAGCGGCGCCAGGTCCAGCCGCCGCACCCGGCTGCGGATCGTCGGCAGCAGCCGGTCCGGCGCCGCGGTGGTCAGCACGATGACGGCGCGCGGTGGCGGCTCCTCCAGCGTCTTCAGCAGGGCATTGGCCGCCTGCGGCTGCATCTGCTCCGCCCCATCCACCAGCACGAAGCGCCAGCCACCCTCGGCCGGGGTCATCGCCAGGAAGCGGATGGCGGCGCGCACATCCTCCACCCGGATCACCATCTTCACGCCGCCCTTCTCGCCGGTATTGGGCCGCAGCGCCCGCAGATCGGCATGGGCGCCAGCCAGGATGCGTCGGAAGGTCGCGTGCTGCGGGTCGAGATGCAGCGGCGTTTCGCCCGGCGGCACCTGCCCCTCCGCGCCGCCGGCCAGCAGCCAGCGGCCGAAGCGGTAGGCGAGCGTCGCCTTGCCGATGCCGGGTGGGCCCGCCAGCATCCAGGCATGCGGCAGCCGGCCGGATTGCGCGGCGCGTTGCAGCGTCTCCGCCGCCGCGTGATGGCCGAACAGTTCCGCCATGGCGCGGACGGGCAGGTCGGCGTCTTCCTCGAAGACCTGTTCCTTCAACGCCCTCGGTGCGCGGCTCATGCCGGAACTCCCGCCGGCAGGCGTTCATCGACCAGCGCCGCGATGCGGGCCGCGACGGCATCCGCATCCGGCGTCGCATCCACCGTGGCGCAGCGGCCCGGCTCCGCCGCCGCGATCGCCCGGAAGCCGTCGCGGATGCGTTGGTGGAAGGCGGTATCCAGCTTCTCGTAGCGGTCGGCCGCCACGCCGCGGCGGCGCGCGCGCGCCATGCCGATATCCACCGGCAGGTCCAGCAGCAGCGTCAGGTCCGGCGCCTGGCCCTCCAGCGCGATGTCCGCCAGCGCCGCGATGACCGCCTGCGGCACGCCCTGCCCGTGGCCCTGATAGGCGCGTGTGCTGTCCGCGAATCGGTCGGAGATCACCCACATCCCGGCCGCCAGCGCCGGGCGGATGGTGCTGACCAGATGCTCGCGCCTTGCGGCGAAGACCAGCATCGCCTCCGCCACCGGATCCAGCCCGGCCCCGCCCAGCAGCAGCCGGCGCATCGCCTCCGCCCCTGGCGCGCCGCCGGGTTCGCGGGTCAGCAGCACCGGCAGGCCGCGCTCGGCCAGGTGCCGGGCCAGCCGCAGGGCCTGGGTGGACTTCCCCGCCCCCTCGCCGCCTTCCAGGGTGATGAACCGGCCATGATGCTGCATGGCCCTATCTCGCCGCTTCCCGCTCATCACTCAAGCGGCACGCCGCGGGAAACAAGCCCGCAACGACCCTCTGCAAATTGATGCTCACCGCGGGCCCCATCCTGGCCGTGGCAATACAGGGAGCGGTTTGGCGATGGCATGGCTTTCCGAGGCGAGCTTGCGCGTGAAAATTCTTCTGGTCGTCGGCGTTCTGGGCGTCCTCAACCTCGGGGCCGCCGGATTCCTGGTCTGGCACTGGGTCGACGACAGCGCCGAGTATGAGCAGATGCTGGGCCGTGAGGTCGAGGTGATGGGCCATGCCCTCTCGATCCGCGGCGACATCCAGAACATCGCGCGCAACATCAACAATATCCGCCTGCTCGAGGACGCGCCGGAGGGGCTGCCGCCACTCGAGACCACGATCGACGGGTTGCTCGCCGAGATCGAGCGCCGCGCCGGGTTGATGGAGCGGAGCGGCGAAGGGATCGCGACCCGGATCGTCGCCGAGACGCGGCAGACCACGACCCGGATCCGCCGCCTCGCCAGCCGGATCTACGCCGTGAAGCGCGCCGCCGCGCCGGGCCATTCGGAGGCCATCGAGGCGCTCTGGGCGAGCCCCGAAGGCCGCGCGGCCGTGCAGGGGCTGTATGACCGCATCGCCGAATTCGCCCAGACACTGCGCGACCAGGTCCGCAGGGATTCCCGCGCCATGGCGGATAGCGGCGAAAGAACCGCGATGTTCGTGCTGGGCGGTATCGCCCTGCTGCTGCTGGCCGTGGCGCTCGGCGTGGTCGCCTTCGTCCAGCGCAGCGTGGTGCGCCCGATCACGGAGCTGGAGGCCGCCATGGCCCGCATCCGCGACGGCGACGATACCTCCCCGGTCCAGGGTGCGGAGCGGCGGGATGAGGTGGGCCGCATGGCCGCCAGCCTGCTGCGCCTGCGCGACGGGCTTGCCGCCGGGCGCCGGGCGCGTGAAGCGCAGGAAGCGGCGGCGAAGGTTCAGGTCGAACGCGCCGGCCGCATCGATGCGCTGGTCCGGGGCTTCGAGGCGGAGGCGACGGAAGTGCTGGTCCAGGTCAGCGCCGCGGCGACGCAACTCGACGCCACGGCCGGCGAAATGGGCCGGACGGCCGAGCAGGGCGCGACCCAGGCCACCGGCGTGGCGGCGGCGGCCGAACAGGCCAGCGCCAATGTCCAGACGGTGGCCGCCTCCGCCGAGGAAATGGCATCCTCCATTGCCGAGGTCGCCCGCCAGGTGGCCGAGAGCGCCCGTGTCGCCAACCAGGCGGCGGAAGAAGCCCGCGCGACCGATCATGCGGTGGCGAGCTTGGCGACCGGCGCACAGAAGATCGGCGACGTGGTCCGGCTGATCGGCGACATCGCCAGCCAGACCAACCTGCTCGCCCTCAACGCGACCATCGAGGCGGCGCGTGCCGGGGAAGCCGGCAAGGGGTTCGCCGTGGTGGCGAGCGAAGTGAAGACCCTGGCCGCGCAGACCGCCAAGGCGACCGAGGAAATCGCCGGGCAGATCGGCCAGATGCAGGCCGAGACCCAGGCCGCCGTCGCCGCCATCCAGGGCATCGCCCGCACCGTGCAATCCCTGAACGGCATCGCCGCCCAGGTGGCCGCGGCGGCGGAGGAACAGGCCGCGACGACGCAGGAGATCGGTCGTTCGGTGGCGGAAGCGGCCAGCGGCACGCAGAATGCCAGCCGCAACGCCGCCGGCCTTGCCGCGGGCGCCGAACGCACCAGCCAGGCGGCGAACGACGTGCGCTCCGCCTCCGGCGTGCTGTCGCGGCAGTCGGAAGGGCTGCGCAGCCAGGTGGACAGCTTCCTATCCGGCATCCGCGCGGCCTGAGGCCACGCGCCGGTGCGGGGGCGCCAGCGCCCCCGCACCGGTCAGCCCCGCACCGGTCAGCCCCCGCACCGTCAGCCCGCGAACCAGCGCCCGATCACGGCGGGGATGCGCGGGAAAAGCCCGAGACGGTCCACATCCGCACCCGCGATCAGCGGCACATTCATCTCGGGAACCCCCTGCCCGCCGATCAGCAACGTGCCGATGCCTTGGCCCTTGCTGACCGGCGCCGGCACCGGCTGCTCGTAGCGCACACGCACATCCAGGTTGCGGCGCCATTGCCGCGGCAGGGTCAGCACCAGGTCGCGGCCGGCCACCAGCGGCACGGTGGCGCGTTCGCCAAGATAGACCGGCACTTCCTCCACCGTATCGGCGGCGCGGAACACCACCACATTCTCGAATTCGCGGAAGGCCCATTCGAACAGGCGCTCGCTTTCCTCCGCCCGGGCGCGCATCGAGGGCAGGCCGTTCACCACCAGTATCAGGCGGCGCCCGCCACGGATGGCGGAGGCGGTCAGGCCATAGCCGGCTTCCTCGGTATGGCCCGTCTTCAGCCCGTCGGCGCCCGCCACGCGGCTGAGTGCCGGGTTGCGGTTCTCCTGGCTGATGTCGTTCCAGCGGAAGCTGCGTTCGTTGTACAGGCTGTAGTATTCGGGGAAGTCGCGGATGATGCGCCGCGCCAGCGTCGCCAGGTCACGCGCTGTCATCCGGTGTTCCGGATCAGGCCAGCCGGTCGCGTTGCGGAAGGTGCTGTCGCGCAGGCCAATGCGGCGCGCGGTCTCGTTCATCAGCTCGGCGAACTGCGTCTCGGACCCGCTGATGCCCTCGGCCAGCACGATGCAGGCATCGTTGCCGGACTGCACGATGACGCCGCGGGAGAGGTTCTCCACGCTGATCGAGCTGCCGACCTCGACGAACATCTTGCTGCCGCCCATGCGCCAGGCGCGTTCGCTGACCGGAAGCTGCTGGTCCATCCGCAGCCGGCCGTTCTTCAGCAGCTCGAACACCACATACATCGTCATCAGCTTGGACATCGACGACGGCGGCATGCGTTCATCCGCCACCTTCTCCAGCAGCACGGCGCCGGTGTCGTAGTCGATGATCAGCGCGTGCCGGGCGGTGGTATCCAGCGGCCCCAGCGGCGTATTGGCCGGGCTGGTCGGCGGCGGCGCGGGACGCGCGGCACGCTGCGGCGCCTGGCGCTGCGCCAGGGCCTCGGTTCCAACCAGGCCCGTGGCGAGGCCGGTGGTGAGGCCGGCAGCGGCCCCCATCATGTCACGGCGGCGCATCGGCAGCCTCCCCCTGTCGCGGCGTTGATCAGTCAACGCGAATCCTGGCCTCGGATACGCCGGCCCGCAGAGTCCCCTCAAGCGCCCTGTCGGCCTCGGGCACCGAGTTGAAGGGGCCGAGCCGCACCCGGTAGCTCGGCTGCACCCCCCGGCCGCGCCCGCCCAGCACATCCACTCGCGCCCGCAGCCCGGCCAGCCGCGCCGCCTGCCGGTCCGCGAGATCGCGGCGGGAGAAGGTGGCAAGCTCCACCCAGAGCTGCCCGGGACGCGCCGGCACGCGCGTCACCCGTTCCGGCAGCCGCAGCGGTGGCGCCGTGCCACTGGAAGCGGCGGTCGCGGCGCCCGCCTGGCCGGCGCCAGGGAATTGCCGCGCCTGGCGCAGCCGCGTCGCCTGGGTGGCGCCCGGCGGCGGAGCCAGATCCTCGCGTCCCACCGCACCGACCGGCGCGGCGGCGATCTCAAGCGGCGGTGCCTCGGTGTTCGGCAGGCCGGCGGCGAAGGCGCGAGACTGGTCTCCCACCACCTCGATCCGCACCTGCGCCACGCTGCCCGGCCGCAGCCCGATCAGCTCCGCCGCGCGGCGGGACAGGGCGACCACCCGGCCCGGGTTCTCCGGCCCGCGGTCGTTCACCCGGACCTCGACGCGCAGGCCGGTTTCCAGGTTGGTCACCGCCAGCACGGCGGGCAGCTGCAGAGTGCGATGCGCCGCGGTCAGCGCGGTGGGGTCGTGCACCTCTCCATTCGTGGTGCGACGGCCGGCGCGGGTATCGGCGGCGGCGACGGCAAGGCCCGTCTCGTCCAGCCCGAAATCCTCGCGCGGGTAGGACCAAAGCCCGCCCATCTGGTAGGGCGCGCCGATCATGTAGCGCGGCTGCGCCACCGGCCCGGCATCTCGCCGCGCGCAACCCGCGACTCCGGCGAGGAGCAGCGCCGCCGCCAGCCCATACCAGGCACGCCGCATCAGGCGACGCGGTCCGACAGCATCCCGACCGCCAGGGCGTAGTAGTTGGAGGGGTTGTAGCGGCGGATGACGTTGAAGTTGTGGTAGACGAGGAAGGCCTGCCCGCTCGGCCCCGGAATCAACACCGCGGCCTGCATGTCGAGCGGCGGCAACGGCACCCCATCCGGCCGCTGCACGCCCATCCGGACCCAGTCGCGCAGCGGTCGCATGTTGTCGCGGCGCGCCTGGTCCGGGTTGAAGCCCGCCGGCAGCACCACTTCCCGCCCCCAAAGCTCATCGTCCCGCCAGCCGGAGCGAGACAGGTAATGGCCGATGGAGCCCAGCGCATCCGCCCGGTTGTCCCAGATGTCGCGGCGGCCATCGCCATCCATGTCCACCGCCAGCCGCTCGAAATTGCTCGGCATGAATTGCGGGTGGCCCATGGCGCCGGCCCAGCTGCCGCGCATCCGCGCCGGCGCCACATGCCCGGCATCCAGGATCTTCAGCGCGGCCATCAGCTCGTTGCGGAAATAGCTGGCGCGACGGCCGTCCCAGGCCAGCGTCGCCAGCGACTGGATGACGTTCATGTTGCCGGTGAAGCCGCCGTAATTCGTCTCCAGCCCCCAGATGGCGGTGACGATCCGGGGCGAGACGTTGAAGCGGGCCTGCACCGCCTCCAGCGTCGCACGGTTGTCGGCGAAGGCGCGGCGGCCGGCATCGATGCGCTGCTGCGACAGCCGCGCATCGCGGTACTGTTCCCAGGTCTGGGTGAATTCCGGCTGCCGCCGGTCCAGCTCCAGCACCCGGTCATTCGGACGCAGCCCATCCAGCGCCCCGTTGAGCGTGGATTGGGATACCCCGGCGCGTCGCGCATCCGCGCGCACGCCATCGAGGAAGGCATCAAAGCCTTGGCTGGCCGCCTGCGCGCGCGAGGCGAGCAGGAGGGCAGCGGCGGAGAGGAGGATGCGCCGGGTCGGGACCATGCCGCTGGATGCCACAGCCAGGGGGGGTGGAGCAACGCACGGTTGCGCCGGCAACGAACAGTGATGACTATCGCGCCGCGGCAGCGGCCATCTCCTCGGCCCGCGCCTGAAGCCGGGCGAAGACGGCCGGCGCCCCCGGATCTACCAGCCGCCCGTCGCGCTTGCGGAAGCGGCCATCCACCAGCACCGTCTCGATCTCCCCGGCCCCGGCCTGCAGCAGCACCAGGCCGGCCGGGTCGCTCAGCGGCGCGGTCAGCGGCTGGTCGGTGCGCACCAGCAGCAGGTCGGCACGCTTGCCAGGCGTCAGGCTGCCGGTCACGCGGTCCAGCCCCAGGCCGCGGGCGCCGCCGATGGTCGCGAATTCCAGCATCTGCCGCGCGGTGACCGGCGGCGTGGCAGGCACCCCCTGCCCGGCCGCCAGCGCCACCTGGTTGATCCGGTGCAGCTCCGCCGCCATCGCCACCCGCAATTGCGGCAGCAGCCCGCCACCGACCATCGAGGGGATGTCCGTGCCGACCGACACCTTCATCCCCGCCGCGGCGGCCTGGAACATCGCCGGGTGGCCGTGGCCCATCCGCATCTCGACCTCCGGCGTCGAGCACAGCATCACCCCGCGCTCCGCCGCCAGCCGGTATTCCTCGGCGCCATGCAGGTTGGCGTGGACGATCTGCAGCCGTTCGTTCAGCAGGCCCTGCGCATCCAGCAGCGCCAGCAGGCCGGGCTTGCGGTTGGGATAGATGGCGGCGCCGGTATGGATGGCGATCGGCACGCCGAGCTCCGCCAGGCGCTTCATATCCGCCAGTGCCGGCGCCAGCGGCGTGAAATCCGGCCCCTGCAGGCAGGTCCAGATCCGTACCAGCCCATTGGCCCGGGCCGCCAGCAGGCTGCGCGCATGGGCGATCATCCGGCCGTGGATCGCAGGCGCGTCGCCGCCCTGCGGAATGGGCGGCGCGGTATAGGCCAGCACGGCGCGGATACCCGCCGCGTCCAGCCCGGCCAGCGCGGCATCGGCATGGTCGGGCGACATCGTCTCCCGCGACCAGTCCATCACGGTGGTGACGCCGGCCGCGATCTGCTCCAGCCCGCCGGCATGGTCGGCCAGCTGCACATCGGCGGGCGTCATGCGATTGGAGTGTCGCAGCACGATGGTCTGGAAATAGCCGCCGAAGGAATGCTCGGTGGACCGGCCGCGCTGCATGGTCTGCGCCAGGTGGATATGGCCGTTGACCATGCCAGGCAGTGCGATGCGCCCCGCGGCCTCGATCACCAGCGCGCCGTCCGGCGGCGGAATGCTGGCGGCGATGGCGCGGATCTCGCCGTCCTGCACCAGGATGTCGCCGCGCGGCAGGTCGCCGATCGCCGGGTCCATGGACAGGATATGCGCGCCGCGCAGCAGGATGGGTTGGCCCACCGCATGGGGCTGGGCGGCGGCCGGGCGCGGCCCCGTCGCGACGAGGGCTGAGCCGGCCGCGGCCGCGGCGAACAATGCGCGCCGGCCAAGGCCGGAGGCTTCCATCTGGTTCATTGAGGGCCCGTTTCTTCCCGCCGCCCCGCCATGGGAGCCAGCCGGGAAACTCTGCCCGCAATCGATTGCAGATGCAATCGGTAAGGGGTTGCGGTACGCCGCAACCCGTCTTTCAGAAGCGGGCGGTGAAGCCCACCGAGCCGAAGCTCTGCAGCCCGCCGCGCTGGCCGTAGAACTCCTCGGTCCGCCAGACATGGCTGTAGGCCAGCCGCAGGCCCCGCCAATGCACCACGACACCCGCCGTCACATCGGCCACCAGCGGCCGCCGGTCGACGGAGGGGCCGCCATCCTGCCAGGTGTTGCCGTCGAGGAAGATGTCGCGCGCCACGGCGCGGCCCTGGCCGCCGATGAAGCCGTACCAGCCGAATTCCTCGCGCGGCTGGAAGAAGGCGGAGCCGACCAGCGCCGGGCGGATGCGCGGCGCGCCGTAATCCGCCTCCAGCCCCTGCCCCAGCCGGAAGGACAGGCCGGCGCCGGCATAGGTCGAGACATTGCCGAGCGCGACGGTGAAGGAGGGCAGCATGTCCGCCTGCAGCCCGCCCAGCTCCAGCGGCGCGGTCCGCAGCGTGCGCTCGAACACCAGGTTCAGCGCCAGCTCGTCCTTCAACTGGCTGTCCCAGCCCTTCGTCGTGTCGACGCGGATCGCCTCATGCACCGAATTCTGCACGAATTCACCCAGCGCGGCCGGGCCGACGACGCCGGCCTGGAATTCCAGCGTGCTGAGGGCGGAGCCGGTGTCGCGCTGCAACACCAGTGCGCCATACAGATGACCGGCATAGGGCCGGTCCCGCGGGTCCGGGGTGCGGAGCTGCGTGTCCTGCGGCGTATAGATCGCCTGCACCAGCCCGGCGCCCCAGCGGACCTGGCCGGGGCCAAGCAGCCGGGTGGCCTGCTCGTTCAGCCACCGCAGCGGGCTCGGCAGATCGGCGGAGGGGGAGCGCCAGGCGATCTGCAAACCACTGGAATAGTTCTGGTCCGTGCCGCCGAGCGTGTCGTTCTCGTAGTTGAAGGTCCAGCCCCCCAAGGGGTCGGGCGGCGGCGGCGTCACCTCGCCCACGGTCGGTGTCAGCGCGTCGGGCAAGGAGGGGAGAACACTCTGGCCCAGCGTTGGCAGGGGCGCGAGGAGCAGCGTCAGCAGCAGGGTGGCTTTGTGCATGCCGCGGTCTATCCATTACGGGTGGCGCAGGCAACGCCGCCACCCGCAACGAAGGCGCAACAGCTTCGGGATGAGGCTGTCACGAGATCGGCATCGCGCGTCAGACCATGTGCAGCGAGGCCGGGCTGCTCGTGGTCGCGGTCACGGTCACCCAGTCATGCCCGCCGACGAAGGCACCGACCTGGCGCTGGTTCAGGCCGATCACGCTGAACCCGGCGGCTTCCGCCAGGGCGGAGAAGCCGCGGGCGTTGAAGGCCCAGATGTGCTGTTCCGCCGGGAAGATCGCCTGCTGTTCGGCCAGTGGAGACCCGATCACCAGCATGCCGGGGTTCATCGCCCGGTAATCCGTCAGCACCGCCAGCGGATCGGGGCAATGTTCCAGCACCTCGAAGGCGGTGATCAGGTGGATCCGCCGCCCGGCTGCCAGGCTTTGCGCCTCCGCCACATCCCCCACCTCGAACCGGCAATGGGCATTGCCGAGATTGCCGGCGACGATGCGGGCGATGTCGATGGCCGGCGGGTTGAAGTCGAAGCCGAGGAAGCTGCACCGCCCGGCGATGTTCTGCGGCGGCTGCACGGCGTTCATGATGACGCCATAGGAACAGCCGGCATCCACCCAGAGAATCTCCTCCCCCGGATGCCGGTCGCCGAGCAGCCGCAACGCAAGCTCGATCTCCCGTGCCGCCTGGTTCAGCCGCGTCACATGGTCCAGCCCGCCGCGCATGGCGTCGAGCCGGGTGACCAGGTCGGGCGCCGGCTTCTGCGCCGCCATGGCACGGGCCTCACCGCGGTAGAAGTCGATATATTCGCGGAACGGCTTGGCCGGCTTGGGATAAAGCGGCGGCCGCGGCGCCTCCGGCCGCAGCCGCATCGCCAGCCCGGCGGTGCGGTTGGCCGCGAGGTCGAAGCGGACCCAGCCGGCGATCAGGGAGGTGATGCGGAAGGCGCATTCATGGGCGACCACCGCCGCCTGCCATTGCGCCGGAGCCCCCTCGGCCGCGCCAAGCTGCTGGGCCAGCGCCAGCAGCCGGCCGGTCAGCGCCGGATCCACCAGGCTGAGAGGGGTATCCTGCCGTTCGAGCATTCGCCGGACCCGGGCTTCCATGCCACCGGCCAGGGGCGGCGGTGGTGCCGCTTCCAGCATCAGCGTCGCCAGCTTCTGCCGTGGGCTGGCACTGCCCTCCAGCAGCGCCTCAAGGCCGCTCAAGGTCGCGTCGAGCTGCTGCAGAACATAGGCCGGGCCGAAATCGGGAAGCTGCGTCGCCAGATTCTCCGGCATCGTGGTGGCGATGCGCTCCAGCACCAGCATGAAGGTTTCCACCCGTTCTGCCCCACCCTCAAGGCGCATCGCCGCGAGATTGGCGACGAGAATGCCGTTGGTGCAGCCGATCAGGTGCAGATGCGGCGCCAGCAGCGGGTTGGCCAGCACCTCCCGCAGCCGGAAATCCTCGGCGCAGTGCAGCAGCAGCACCGCCTGCGGGAAGCGCCGGGCCAGCGCCGCCATCGGCGCGCCGCGGCCCGGAATCTCGAACAGGGTGGCGACCATGGCGAGCCGCCCGCCCGGCGCCGGCAGTGCCAGCGGCTGGCCGCGCCCCAGCTCCTCGAGGAAGCTGCGTCCGGCTGCGGCCCAGACATGGTCCGGGCGCACCAGCTCCAGCAGACCACGCAGGATCGGCAGGTCGAGCGTCAGGTTGCGGTGGGCCGGCGGCAGGGATGGCTCCGGCGGGTGGTGTGGCACATGATCCATCAGCGCCACCGGCGGCACATCGGCCCAGCTTTCGCCCGGCCAGAACAGCGCACCCAGCGTCGCCGGGCCGCTCGCGGCCTCGGGCAGCGCGGACAGGGTGATCTCACCGATCGCCAGCCCCTTCTGGCGCTTGTCGTTGATCTCGGGGTCCACATCATGGTGCGAACGGGTGAAGGGTACCTCCACCACCAGGTCGCGCAGCCCGTCGCCGGCATCCGGCAGGTCGAAGCGCGCGCGCAGCAGCGGCTGACCCTGGCCGTGATCCACCATCGGCGGGGCGCTGGGCTTCACGCCATCCAGCGTCAGCGCCACCTGGTCGACCATCGCCCAATCCAGCACCGAGACCAGGCTTATGCCGAGTTCCAGCTGCCGGAGCTGCGGCGCCCGCAGGCGGATGGTGGCGCGGCGGCCAGGGCCGGTCCAGCGGGACAGCGTCGCCCCCGCCCCTTCCCGCACATGCCAGCCCACCCCATCCAGCGCGGCCTCCATGCCGAAGCGGGTGCGGCCGCCTTCCAGCAGGGTGGCGACCAGCGCGGGGGATGGGCCGTAGTAGCTGCGTCCGGCGCGCGGCACCGGCGGCGCGGCCATGATCTCCTGTGCCGCCTCCCACAGCTTCCGGTCAACGCGGATATGGTCCTCGATCAGCGCCTCCACCTCCGGCGCCAGCGTGGCGAGCGGTTCGCCGGGGGCGACGTTCAGCGGACGGACGGAATCCGGCGGCGACCAGCCGAAGGCCTCGGCGATGCGGGCCATCCCGTCATCCAGGGTCTCCGTCGTGGCGACCACGTCGTAGCTTGCCAGGTTGGCCAGCGCCGTCTGCAGCAGCGTCGCCTCATCCATCATCTCGCTGCTGCCATGGCCGCACAGCATGCGGGCCTGGGCGTTGCGGAAATGCGGTTCGGCGAAGGGGATCGCCGCCTCCAGGAACTCACCGAGCGTAAGGCTGCGGGCGGCGAGGAAGGCGTCGCGGTGCGCCTGCGGCAGGTCCGCCATGCTGGAATCCAGGCTGCGGCGCCAATGGCGGTACTGGCTGATCAGCCTTTCCCGCGGTTCCCGCAGCACGGTGACAGTGAACAGCCGCTGGCCGGGCGGCAGGGCGGCGGCGATGGCATCGAGCTTGTCCTGGTCGAGATGGCTGCCGATACCCAGCGCGCGATAGGCCGGCACCACCTGCGTCAGCAGCGGGTCCGCCGCACCGCTGGTCAATGCCATGCGAAGCGTACTGGCGATCTCATGTTCCGCGAAACGCTGCGCCAATGCCGCGCCGAAGGCGGTGCCGGCGGTCTTCGGAATGTGCAGGAACGCCAGCCGCATCCCGGCGGCCCATCCGGGCGCGCGCAGGGAGGTTTCGCTGGTCAGCCCGTCCTGGGCACGCAGCGTGGTGATCGGGGCGTTCATCGGAAGGGGTCCTCCTCGGTCTTGATCCAGACGTAGTCGCCGTGCGGCGCGGTCTCGGTCATCGTGTCGTGGCTCAGCCGCGGCGAGACATGGATGCCGCCATCGGAGGCGAGCATCGGCTGCACCAGCCGCACGCCGTAGCCGAGCGCCGCCAGATGCCCCCACACCGCATCGAAGGCGGCACGCAGCTTTGGCGAACCCAGGCGGTAATGCCCGAACGACCATTCGGTGATCAGCTTCAGCCGTGGCGAGGCCCGCAGCGTCTCCAGCGCACCGAGCAGCGCGAAGGGCTCGGACCCCTCGATGTCCAGGTGCAGCAGGTCCAGCTTCGGCAGCGCCAGATGCGCCAGCACAGTGTCGATGGTGGTGGTGCGCGCGGTGAAGGGCAGCATCAGCCCCATGCCCTTGATCCAGCGCCCCTCCCCGTCCTGCAACTGCATGACGCTGGCGGGCGACCACAGCGCATCCGCGAAGCCGCCGCGCGCACCTTCGGAGGGCGGCACGCCTTGCGGCATGCTGCGCACCGCGCCGCCGCCGAGATATTGCGGGTCGAAGTGGAACTCGATGTCCTCGCCCGGCACCTCCGCCAGCGCGCGGGCGACGATCTCGGTATTGCCGATGCTGCCGTTCCAGTAGAGCGACTTCATCAGGAAGGGCAGGATATGCGGGTTCGGCTCGACGCCGATGACATGCCCTTCCGCCCCCACCAGCCGTCCGGCGAGGCAGACAAAATAGCCGAAATTGGCGCCGGCATTCAGGTAGGTATCGCCCGGCCGGAGCAATTCCTGCACCAGCCGCGTGGTCCAGGCCTCATGCACCCCATCGCGCGTCACGCCGATGGCGACGTCGAGGTTGAAGGCCGGCACCACCATGAAGCCGCCCCAGGCGGCCTCCACCAGCAATTCGCCCGGCCCCAGCGGCAGCACGCGCCGCCCCCTGTGGCCCAGTTCGGCGAAGGCCGGACTGCTTCGATCGAGGTAGCTCATGCCAGATGTTCCCTGAGTGCCCGCAAGGCGATGAGGCCGACGAACCACGCCAGCAATGCGCCGGCGAAGACGGTCAGCGTATTGGTGACCCGCATCGGGTAGATCGCGCGCTCCGGCGCCACCGGCCGCACCACGGGCGCGAGGTAGACCTGCTGGCGCGAGGCTTCGGTACGGGCGCGTTCCAGCGCGCCCATCGCGGCCTCATAGGCGCGCTGGGCGAAGATCGCCTCCGTCTCCACCGCCTCGAAGCCGCCGATGCTGTGGCTGAGCGTGCGCGTGCCCGGGTTGTGCTCGGTCAGCCGCGCCTGCACCGCGGCCACCTGCTGCTCCGTGCTGCGGATATTGCCGAGCAGTTGCAGCACCGGCGTCGCCGTGTCGCTCATCACCGTGCGCAGCGTGGCGAGCTGCCCGTTCATGGCGATCAGCTCCGAGCGCAGCCGCACCAGATGTTCCGAATAGGCCTGCGCGTCGCGCCGCGGATCGACTTCCTGGCTGCGGTCACGGAAGGCCTGCACGGCGCTGCGCGCGGCGGAAAAGCGGCGCTCTGCCAACGCCACATCACGCTCCGCCGCGGCCATCATCTCCCCCCGGCTGCGTTCGGACATGCCGTTCACCAGCGCCTCCGACGCCGCCTCCACCGCCTGCGCCAGCGCCAGCGCATCGGCCGCCGTGAAGGCGCGCACCTCGACCGTGACGATGCCGCTGGCGCGGTCGTAATAGGGCTGCACCTGGCGTCGCCAGGCGCGCAGCGCCGCCTCGATCGGCGCCGCCGGGTCGAGCCGCGCGAAGGGGTCCGCCTCCGCCCGGCCGAGGATGCCGCGCACATCGGCATGCAGCGCCACGGCCAGGATGGCGGCGCGGCTCTGCAGATGCTGCACCACCGCATAGGCATCCGTGCTGCCGGCCGCCGCGCCCGCCAGCATGCCAGCCGGCAGCGCCGCACGTGACGGGTCCGCCGGCCGCACGGCGAAGCGGATATCCACCGCGAACTGGTCCGCCGCGCCATGCACCTGCCAGGTGCCGAAGCCGATGGTCGGCAGCAGCACCATCAGCACGAAGCCGAGCCACAGACCCGGCCGCGCGGGCTTTCGCGCTAGCTTCGGCTGCGGACGCGGCGGCGTTGAGGGGCGCTCCCGCTCCGCCGCGCGCACCATCTCGGCCACCGGCGCCGATCGCCGCACCGTCTCAAGCATCGGCCACCCCCATCAGTTCGGAATATCGCTCCAGCGCCTCATCCACCGTGTCGAAGGCGATCAGCTCGCCGCCCGACAGGATCGCGCAGCAGTCGCACAGGCTGCGGATGGTGTGGCTGTTGTGGGAGACGAGGATCAGCGAGGCATGACGCAGCCGGTCGCGGAACGCGGCGACGGACCGGGCGCGGAAACGCGCATCGCCAACCTCCGTGATCTCATCCACCAGGTACACGTCGAAATCGATGGCGAGCGAGGCGCCAAAGGCGAACTTCGCCGCCATGCCGGAGGAATAGTGCTCCAGCGGTGCGTCCAGCTCCGCCGCCATCTCGGTGAAATCGGCGACGGCGCGCACCATTGCCGCCGCATCCAGCCCGTAGATGCGCGCCAGGAAGTGCAGGTTCTCCCGCCCGCTGAGCTGCGGGTGGAAGGTGCCGGCGAAGCCCATCGGGAAGCTGACGCGGCCGTGCCGGTGGATGCGCCCGGCATCCGGCGGCTCCGTCCCCGCGATCAGCCGCAGCAGGGTGGATTTGCCGGCGCCGTTCGGGCCCAGCACGCCGACCTTCAGCCCGGCCGGAAAGGCGATGGTCGCATCGCGCAGGATCGCGCGCCGGCCACCATCCGCCGTCCGGTAGAATTTGCTGACGCCGTCGAGCAGCACCATCAGGCGGGCCGCCGCATCTGGCGCGCTGTCGCCGCGAACAGCGCGGTGCCGGCCAGCAGGCTGCCGATGGTCCACTGGAACAGGTAGGGAATGTCGAGGAACGGGCTCTCGTAGCCGTGGAAATAACCCTGACGCATCCATTCGGTGACATGCACCAGCGGGTTCAGCAGGATCAGGTTGCGGATGTCCTCCGGCATGTCGAGCGGGTGGTAGAAGACGCCGCAGGTGAAGTACTGCACGCGCAGCATGGTGGGCCACAGCTTGTCCCAGGCCGAGGTGAAGCTGGAGACGACCATGTTCACGCAGGCGATGCCGAAGGACAGCAGGAACAGCACCAGGTAGCAGGCGACCATCGCCGCCGGATCATCCGGCAGCTTGCCCACGCCCATTGCGATCAGCAGCAGGAAGGTGATGGCGGCGACGACCAGGTCCGTCACCGCCGACAGCACCGATTTCGCCGCGAGTATGTCGAACAGCCCGACCGCCGGCACCAGCAGCAGCGTCCGGCTGGTCGCCGGCAGGTCCATCGCGCGTTCCGTCATATGCGCGAAGAACAGGAAGGACAGCACGCCGGTCATGTAGAAGGTCAGCATGGTGTCGCCGATCGGCGGCTGGCTGTCATGGCCGAGGAACAGGAACACCGCGCTCAGCAGCAGCACATGCGACAGCGGCTCGACCAGCGCCCAGGCGTAGCCGAGGCGGCTGTGGCTGAACATCGTCCGCGTCTCGCGCAGCAGCAGCGCATCGACGATGCGGGCGCGGGAGGCCAAGGCTCGTCCGAGCGGCGGTGGCGGTGGTGGTACGATATGCTCGGGCAGCCGCGCCCAGCCAGCCGGCACCGCAGGGCGGGCGACGGCCGCATCGCCGGGCCGCGCCGCCGGAAGCTCCGCCGCATGCGCGGTGCGGATCTGTTCGGCATGCGGCGCGTGCAGCGCGGAAAGCCGCGCCGCCCGGTTCGCCGCAGTGATCGCCTCCGCCGTCTGGCCGAGGTCGAGCAGCCCGGTGGAGGCCAGTCGCCAGCCCTGGTGCGATTGCGGCTCCGCGCCGATGGCGCGCCCGGCGGCGAGCAGCGCGGCGCCCGGCTGGCCGGCGCGCAGCAACAGGCCGGAGAGATGCTCCATCGGCTCCGGCGCCTGCGGTGCGGCCTCGGCGGCGATGCGCGCGGCCTCCAGCGCCTGCGCCTCCCGCCCCAGCAACATCCAGGTGCCGGACAGCGCGCGGGCGACCATGGCGCTGCTGGCCTGGCCCTGCCAGGCGGGCAGCAGCAGCGCCTCCGCCAGCCGGTGCCGGCCGGCGACCAGCACGAGAGAGGCGAAATGCACGCGTGGCACCTCATCCGCCGGGTCGTGCGCGGCACCGAGCAATGCGGCCACCAGATCCGGCCCCGGCCCGCCGACCGGCAGCCCGAGCTCGCGCAGCGCAGCCTCCAGCCCAGGCTGGTCGGCGGCCGGCAACATCTCGGCCAGCGCCGCGCGACGGTCCAGCAGCAGCAGCGCAAGCAAGGCCGCGGCCGGCTCCGGCGTCTCCCAGGCCTCGTACAGCCGCGCCGCCTGTTCTGGCACTCCGGCCTCGATCGCGGCGCCAATCGCCGCGAGAGGCCGCCGAGCATTTTGCTCCGCCGCCATGCCTGCTCCTCCCCGCTAGAAGTGGACCGCGGCGGGTGGCGCCGCTTGGGTGAGCGGCTGAGTCGCGCAATCCCGGCCTACCGGGGCTTCGGCCGGTGGTGCCATGGGTGGCGCCATGCCGGGCGGCAGGCTGACGCGCAGATACAGCGCGGCATTCGTCGCGGTGTCATGCGTCAGCCGCCGATCGGCGGGTGCCGGGGGCGAGCCGGCCTCGATCCGTCGCGCCAGCTCGGCGAAATTGCCGATATCGAAGAACTCGACGCGGTCGGGGTGGTAGCGGGCGAATTGCAGAAAGGCGCGGGTGCGGGAGGCGATGACCCGGCAGCCCATCTCCAGCGCCATCGCAATCGGCCCGCTGCTGGATTGGCCGACCTCGAGATAAGGCAGCACTACCGTGTCGCACAGCGCCATCGCGGTCATGAACTGCGCGTCGTCCAGCACGCCCATGAAGTGCAGCCGGTCGTGCAGATCCTGCGGGTGGCGCGCCAGCAACTGTGCGGCGGAGCCATCCAGCGCCAGGCTGGTATTGCCGCCATCGCCGCGCAGCGTGTCGATCACGCTCTGGCCGATGCGGCCTTCGGCAAGCAGCTTGGTGATGTAGGCATCGCGCGGCTGGTTGCGGGCGATGGCCTGCGGGTGGATGCCGCCGAAGACCAGCAGATGGTGGTCCTCCGGCAGGTAGCGCAGCGCCTCCACCGCCGTCTCGAAGCCCTTGTAGGGCGACAGGAAGCCGAAGGTGCCGATCAGCTTCGCGCCGGGCGGCAGGCGCTTCATCATGGGAAACGCATCGCGCGTCGCGCTTTCACGGATCGCGGCCGCGGTTTCCGGCGCCACGAAGGACAGCGGGTGGTGGTGGACATCCGCCAGCCGGTGCACATCCCGCAGCAGGCGCATGTCCCGCCGCGTGTGGGTGATGACATGCACGGGCTTGCGGCGCTGCTGGCGACGCAACTCCGCATAGATGCCCTGCGACAGCCGCCTGCTGCGGATGCTGTCGAGCAGCGCCAGCGTCGCGGCACCGAGCCGCAGGCGCCGGGCCTGCTGCCAGATCTGGGCAAAGGGAACCGCCGCCTCGTCCAGGATGGTGTGGAAGGTGACGGACAGGCTTGGCGCCGCACGTGTCAGGATACGGAAACGTCGCGCAATCTGGGATGATGTCCGGCCGAGCGTGCCGTGCTCGAGCTGGATATTGACGCTATCGAATTTTGCGATCTTTCGAGCGATATTTTGGATATGCGCATCGGCCAGCGCCTGTACGCGCCGATGCGTGCTCCGCAGCAGGTACTGGTCCAGGTCGAAGACCTGAACCTCCATAGTGCCACACAGCTGCTGCTCCAAGGCCCTGGTATATCCTGCGATTCCGCAAAGCTCGTCATAGGTGCTGACGATCGCCAGGCGCGGCCGATGCCCCATGCGATGACCCGAGGGACCGGTTTTTGATCCGATATGCACAGCCGGTGCGTTCCTGTTTGCGTTTGTTCAGCAACTCAGGGTAGATCGATACACCTTTGCGTCAACGCTTTGCAAGAGTGTGGACACGGTCATGTACAACCAGAGCGCGGCTTCATTCGTCTTCCACAACCTGCATCGTACCTTTTTTGATGTGGATCGTCCGCGGATGGGATGCGGGGAAGCGGCATGACCGTCCCGGCGCTGCAACTTCTGGATACACCGGCTCGGCCGCGCGGAAGCCTTGTCCTGCGCGTCCCGCCCCGCCCGCGGCCGCGGGCAGATGGCGCGGCGCCGATCTGGCTGGATCTGTCGCGCCTGCTCTGGCGCGTGTTCCGCGGCACCCTGACCGGTGTGGATCGGGTCGAGCTTGCCTATGCCGAGCATCTGCTGATGGAGGCCGGGGACCGGCTCCGCTTCATCGCCTTCGACTATCGTGGCGGCTTCGGCCTGCTACCGCATGCGCGCACCTCGGCGCTGGTGCGCGCCGTTGGGCCGGCATGGCAGGCCGGCACCCTGCCCCGCCTGGCGCCGCAGGCGCTGGCCCTGTTCGCCGGCAGCCTGGCGCATTGGCGCGCGCCACCGGCGCTGGCACAAGGCGCGCCCGCGCCGGTCTATCTCAATGTCTCACACCATCCCATGGCGCATACCGAGGCGGTGGCCTGCCTGCTGCGGCGCAGCGGCGCGCGGCTGGTTCCGCTGGTGCATGATCTGATTCCGCTGGACTGGCCGGAATATGTGGCTACCGCCGAGACGGTGCGGCATCGGCGGCGGATGCGGACCATCAGCCGGCATGCCAGCGCCGTGATTGCCAATTCCACGGCCACCGCGGCGCTGCTGCGACCCCTGCTGCCGCCCGGCCTGCCGCTGCTGGCCGCCCCCCTCGGCGTTGCGCCCCGCCGCGCCGCGCCGCTGCCAACCGGCCTGGGCGACACGCCATTCTTCCTCTGCCTAGGCACCATCGAGCCGCGCAAGAACCACCTGATGCTGCTGCATCTGTGGCGCAGGCTGGCGGAGGCTACGCCAGGGCCGGTGCCGAAGCTGGTCATCGTCGGCAATCGCGGCTGGGACAATGAACAGGTGCTGGACCTGCTGGACCGCTGCGACCGCCTGCGCCCGCATGTGCTGGAGATGGGCCGGGTTTCGGATGGCGTGGTGGCCGGGCTGATGGACCATGCGCGCGCCCTGCTCATGCCCTCCTTCATCGAGGGTTTCGGCCTGCCCGTTGCCGAGGCCCTGGCGCGCGGCACGCCGGTGCTCTGCAGCGACATCGCCGCGCACCGGGAGATCGGCGGCCAGGCGCCTGAGTTCCTCGACCCGCTGGACCTGCTGGCGTGGCAGCGGGCGGTCGAGGACTATGCCAGCCCCACGGCGCCCCGGCGCGCGGCACAGCTGCGGCGGATTACGGGATGGGAAGCGCCGGACTGGCCCAGCCACATCGACGCGGTGCTGGGCCTGGTGGATGGCCTGTCGCCGGTCGAGTGATTTGGCGCAGCGGTCGGCGCGCCGGGCCGGCCTGCTCCGCCACATCGGACGCCCCGGCGCATCTTGCGGAGGATTGATGGCGGATCGAGCATGCCGGCCATGCCCTCCTACAAAGCCGTGCAATCCGTGCTGCGCGCCCTCAATGTGCTGGAGGAGGTGAATCGCCGGCGCAGTGTCAGCATCGCCGAATTGCACCGCGCCACCGGGCTGCCAAAGCCGACCCTGGTCCGGCTGCTCGAGACGCTGGTCGCCGCCGGATACGTCGCCAGCGGTGCGCGGCTGGACGGCTATCAGGTCACCTCCCTGGTGACCAATCTCAGTGCCGGCTTCCATGGCGGGCCGCTGGTCGTCGAGGCCGCGCGGCCCTCCGCGATCCGCCTGACGCAGCAGCTGAAATGGCCGGCCGCCGTGGCGGTGCCCGAGCAGGACGCCGTGGTGATCTGCTTCAGCACCATTCCCGACAGCCACATGGCCCCCATCCACTCCACGGTCGGGCTGCGCCTGAGCCTGCTGGGACGCGGGCTTGGCCGCGCCTACCTCGCCTTCTGTCCGGCGCAGGAGCGCCAGGCCCTGCTGCGCATGGTGGCCGCGCGGCCGCCCGGCGAGGATCATCCACCCGACCTGATGGCAACAGCCCGATCGATCATCGCGACGGTGCGTCGGGAGGGCTTCGCGGAACGCGACCCGCAGGTCGAGCCGCGCAACTCCAATACCGTCGCCATGCCGATCCGGGAGCGGGGTCGCGTCGTCGCAACGATCGGGATCGGCTTCTACCGTTCGGCAGTGCCGGAGGCGACGTTGCGGGACGAGATCCTGCCCGCGTTGCGGGCGGCCGTGCGGGCGACGGAACGGCAGCTTGCCATCCTGCGCGCCGGCCCCGGCGCCGACTGCGTTTCACCTGATGAAATGGCGCAGTTCATTCCGCCCCGCTCCCGGACGTCGCGATAATCTCCTCCGGCATCGCCAGCTCGGGCGCTGCGAAGGGAGAGGTACGCTCAATGCAGCGCGCGCGGATGCTCGGCGAAGCACGCGACGGCCACGGCCCGCGGTCAAGCCCGCGCAGCATCGACGGCGCGCTTAGCGCCTGCGGATGCCCGGATGGCGCGGCGGCACCGCTACCGAGAACCCTGAAAGGAACAGCATGATGAGCACGCCCTCCGTCGAACGCGACGCCGAGATCGCGGAGTTGCTGGTCGGCGCCGTCGACCTGCACTGCCACAGCGGCCCGGCCGCCATGCCGCGCATCCTGGATCATCATGAGGCGCTGCTGGATTGCGCTGCGGCCGGATTTCGCGCGCTGCTGTACAAGGACCACTTCTATCTCGGCGTCGCCCATGCGGCGATCCTCGAGAAGCTGTTTCCCGAACTGGGCGTGAAGCTGTTCTCCGGCATCGCGCTCAACAACGCCTCGGGCGGCATCAACCCGCATGCGGTGGACCATGCACTGGCGATCGGCGCCAGGATCGTCTGGTTGCCGACGCTCTCGGCGGCCAATCACATCGACCAGATGCTCGGCCATGCCAGCACCTTTCCGAAGACCGCGCGCAAGATGCTCGATGCCATCCCGCTGCGCGCCACCGACGCGAATGGCCAGGTGAGCGATGCGACCAAGCAGGTGCTGGATCTCGTGGCGGAAGCCGATGCGATCCTGGCGGGTGGTCACCTGGATGCGGCCGAGCTGATCAAGGTCTTCGAGGAGGCGAAGCGCCGTGGCGTGAACCGCCTGCTGGTCAACCATCCGGGCTACCTCATCGGCTGCACCGATGATGACATCCGGGCGCTGGTCGGGATCGGCGCCTATATCGAGCACTCGATCTGCATGTGGATCGGCGGCAAGGCGCGGTTCACCGCCGCGGACATGCTGCACATGATCGAGGTCGCGGGCGTCGATCGCACGATCCTGTCGTCCGATCTGGGCCAGCAGAACGCGCCGCGACCGTTGGAAGGATTCCGCGGCATGGTCCGGATGCTGCTCGACCAGCAGGTGTCCAAGCCGGATCTTCGCAAGCTCGTCGCGACCAACGCCGCGACGCTGCTCGGCCTTGAGCCGGCCGCTGGATCCGGCGGGCAGACCGCAACGGCCTGACCGGTACGGCCTGACCCAGCAAGCGGCGATCAATGCCCCAGCTTGGATAACACAACAGGATAATCGGCCGCTGAAGGCCGGAACCCCGAGGAAGGAACCGTCGAAATGTACAGGCGTCGAATGGCGAGCCTTGCGGCTGGGCTCATGCTGGCCCCGGCGATGCGCGCGAATGCCCAGGCACGGGACACCGCCTGGCCCAGCCGGCCCATCAGGATCATCGTCGGCTTCGCGGCCGGCGGCGTCGCGGACATCATGGCGCGGCTCATGGCACCGAAGCTTTCCGAGGCGCTGGGCCAGCCTGTCGTGGTGGAGAACAGGCCGGGTGCGGGCAGCATCGTCGCCGCCGCGGCCACCGCACAGGCGGCGCCCGACGGCCACACCATCATGCTGTCGGCGGAGACGCTCGCCATCTCGCCTTTCGTGGCGCCGAACCTTCCCTATCGCCCGCTGACTGATTTCGCCTTCATCACCCAGTGCGGCTATTTCGACCATGTCATCGTGGTCGGGCCGAACTCGCCGTTCCAGACCATCGAGGACATGGTCGCGGCCGACCGCGCGCGGCCGGGCTTCCTCACCGTGGGCGGGGTCGGCACGCCGCGGGTGGACAAGCTGCGCGTCCAGGGCCCGATGTCGATCGAGCCGGTTTCCTTCCGCACCACGCCCGACCTGCTGGCCGCCGTGTTCAACGGCACGGTCGATGCCGGCATCGATGTCATCGGCCCGACGCTGCCGCTCATCCAGTCCGGCACCGTGCGGCCGCTGGTCACGACCGGGCGGCACCGATCATCCATCCTGCCGCATCTGCGCAGCGCGACCGAGGCCGGGCTTGGCTATGTGCACACCAGCTTCAACGGCATCATCGGGCCGCGGCAATTGCCACCCGTGATCGTCGATCGCCTCAACCGCGAGTTCCACGCCATTCTTCGCGACCCGGCGGTCATCGAACGCTTCGTCAGCCTTGGTGTCACGGCACAATTCGGCACGCCGGCCGAATTTGCCGAGATGATGAGAGCCGAGGTGGAGGTCTGGAAATCCGTCATGCCGCAGCAGTCGCCGGTCTGATCGCCGCGCCGCCATCCGGCTCAGGCGCCTGGGCTGGCCGCTGCCTGCAGGCTCATCTCGTGCAGCAGCCAGCCGGAGAACATCACCGCCTCCGGCCTGACCCGCCCGGGCGGCAGCAGCAGCCAGTAGTAATCCTCGGTCGCCACCGGCGTGTCGGCCAGGGCCACCAGCCGGCCCTCGCGCACATCCTCCTCGACCAGCATGGGGGCCGCGATGACCAGGCCGATGCCCTCGATCGCGGCCTGGATCGCCAGGCTCGTACTCTCGAAGGCGACGGTGCGGCTGGGCAGCGCGGTGCCACTGGCGGCGCCCCAGCTTGCCCAGTCGCGTGGCCGCGCCAGGCTGAGCAGCAGGGTCGCCTCCCCGAACCGCCCGCCCAGCGCCGCCGCCACCGCGGGCGAACCGAAGGGCGAAACGGTGTAGCGCTGCAGCCGCGTCGCCCCGGGCACCGGGCTGGAGGCCGCGCCCATGCGCACCGCGACATCCACCGGGTCGCTGGCGAAATCGACCGGCAGGAGGGAGGTGGTGACCTCCACCGAATGGTCGGATTGCAGCCGGTAGTAGTTCGGCAGGCGCGGGATCAGCCAGCGCAGCGCCCAGGTGGTGTAGGCGCGCACCCTTAGCGACCCGGCGGGCGGCCGCAGCAGGGCCTCCGTCGCGCCCTGCAGCAGCGAGAACCCCTCCGCCAGGGCGCTGGCATAGCGGGCGCCGGCTTCGGTCAGCACGATGCGGTTGGCACGGCGCGCCACCAGCGCAACGCCGAGGCGCGCCTCCAGCGACTGGATGCGCTTGCTGATGGCAGGCTGGCTGACATTCAGCCGGGCCGCCGCCCGCGTCAGGCTCACCGTCTCCGCGACCAGCGAAAAGGCGTGCAGGTCGTCCAGCGGCGGCAGCCGGCTTGTCATGCCGCAGCCTAATCCTGGCTTGGCCTAGCCGTCAAACTGCGCGCCTGTCGGCCGCGCGGCGGCGGGCCCATGCTGCCGGGCGGAGGAAACCAGCCATGCATGACGGGCCCGCCAGGCCGCCGGGGCAGCGCGCGCCGCTGTTCAGCACCGCGATCACCGAGCTGTTCGGCATCCGCCACCCGGTCCTGGCCGGCGGGCTGATGTGGCTGGCCGATGCGCCCTATGTCGCGGCCGTGGTCCGGGCCGGGGGCATGGGCTTCATCACCTCCCGCTCCTCCGCCGACCTGCCGGCCTTCCGGGGGCAGTTGCAACGCTGCCGGGAGTTGGCTGGCGGCCTGCCCTTCGGCGTCAACCTCTCCACCTCCCGCCATACCGCCGTGCCACTGATGGACTACCTGGACGCCGCGCTGGCGGCGGGCGTGCGGCATTTCGAGACCGCGGGCCGGGCGCCGGCGGATGATCTGATCCGCAGGATCCGCGATGCCGGTGGCATCGTCATCCACAAGGTGCCGACCATCCGACATGCGCTGAGCGCGGAACGGCTGGGCGTGCATGCGGTGGCGCTGGTGGGCATGGAATGCGGCGGCCACCCCGGCATCAACACGGACATGCCGGCGACGCTCGGCGGCGCCATCGCCGCCGGCCGCCTGCGCATCCCCTTCGCCATCGGCGGCGGCATCGGCACCGGCGGCCAGGTGTTGGCGGCGCTGGCGGTCGGTGCCGATGCGGTGGTGATCGGCACCCGCTTCCTGGCCGGCACAGAGGTCAGCGCCCACCCCGCCTACAAGGCGCGGCTGGTCGCGGCCGGGGAGGCGGACAGCGCCGTCGCCTTCGCCGGCAAGCCCGCGCTCGGCGGCGCCTGGCGGGTCCTGGACAATGCCACGCTGCGCGAGGTGCGGCGGCGAGAGGCGGCGGGGCTGACGGAACACGCGGATTTCGCCGACCTGCTGGCCGGCAGCCTAAGCCGCGACGCCTGCTACCGCGACGGCGATGTGGAGCGCGGGATGCTCTCGATGGGTGCAGCCGCCTGCTTCATCGATCGCGTGGAGCCGATCGGCGCGATCATGGACCGCCTGATGGACGAGGCCGCCGCGGCGCGCGACCGGCTCGGCCGGCTGGCGCCTGAGCCAAACCAGGGGTTGGTCTAGGCTGAGACATTAGGCTCTGTCGGCGCGGCACCGCGCCGGCGCAGCATCATGGACGGGAGAAACGACAGATCATGAGGAAACACCATGCCGGCTGATTTTGCGCCGAGCACCGACACGCCGGGCCTCAAGGCGCCCGGCCTGCAGCAGCCCTGGGCGATGCGCGACACCGTGGCCTTCGCCGGCATAGGCACCACGCGCTACGGCAACTTCCCCGAGACCGATTCCTACGGCCTGGGCTGCGAGGCGCTGAACGCTGCGCTCGACGATGCCGGGCTGAAGCCGGGCGATATCGATGGCCTGATCGTCAATCGCATGCCGTCCTACGAACGCTTCGCCGAGATGATGGGCATCAACCCGCAATACTGCCTGCTGACGGAGGCGCCCGGCCGGTTCTCCGGAGTGTCGCTGGCGCTGGCGGCGCAGGCCATCGCCACGGGCGCGGCGAAGACCATCGCGCTGGTCTACGGCAACAATGGCCGCTCCGTCCGCATGATGTATGGCGGCGGCGACAGCCAGTGGAGCCCCTGGGGCATGACCAGCCCGGGTGCGATCCACGCCATGATGTGGCAGCGCCACATGCACCAGTACGGCACCACGCATGCCGATCTCGGCTGGGTGGCGGAGGCCTTCCGCCACCATGCCTGCCTGAACCCGGATGCGGTGATGCATGGCCGGCCGATCACGCGCGACGACCACGCCCGCGCGCGGCCGATCTGCGAGCCGCTGAAGCTGCTCGACTATTGCCTGATCAACGATGGCGCCGTCGCCTGGATCCTGACCAGCGCGGAGCGCGCGCGGGACATGAAGCGACCGCCCGTGCTGCTGTCCGGCTATGCGCGGCAGGACGCCTTCCATTACGGCAGCGCGCCGCCGGATGATTTCTGGCAGCCGACGCTGGGCGCTTGCCAGAGCGTCTACGACCGCGCCGGCATCGGGCGGGAGGATATCCAGGGTCTCGGCATCTACGACAATTTCTCGCCCACCGTGCTGTTCAGCCTGGAGGGGCTCGGCTTCTGCAAACCTGGCGAGGGCGGCGATTTCGTCCGGGATGGCACGCTGCAACTCGGAACCGGGCGCTGGCCGACCAATACCTCCGGCGGACATCTGTCCGACAGCTACATGCAGGGCTGGGGCATCATCGCCGAATGCGTGCGCCAGCTGCGCGACGATTGCGGCGACCGGCAGATCCCGAATGCCCAGGCGATGCAATACATCTGCGCCACCAACATCGCGCAGAGCCTGATCCTGAGGAGGGATGCATGAGCCTCGCGACCCGCCCCGCACCGGTCGTCGACAACTGGAACCGGCCGTTCTGGCAAGCCTGCGGCGAGCGCCGGCTGATCCTGCAGCGCTGCACCGCGACCGGCCGCTGCTTCTTCCCCCCTGCCCCCGTCTCGCCCTTCACCGGCCGGCCGGAATGGGAATGGACCGAGGCATCCGGCCAGGGCGAGCTGTGGTCCTTCGTCGTGTTCCACCAGAACTACTTCGCCGGGATGAAGGACGAGATGCCCTACCCGGTCGTCATGGTGAAGCTGGATGAGGGTCCGTTCCTGCTGACCAACCTGGACGGCATGACGGCCGCCGACGCGCGCATCGGCATGCGCCTGGAAGTGCGCTTCCCCGGTGGGCCGGAGGGTTTCCTGCTGCCGCAATTCGGTCCCGTGGAAGCGCCCCCCATGGAAGCGTCCGTGGAAGCCCCCGTGGGTGCCGCCGCATGAGCGGCCCGATCCTGGTCACCCGGCATGATGGCTGGGCGGAGATCCGCATCGATCGCGCGGCCAAGCGCAACGCCATGGACCGCGCCAGCCGGCAGGGCCTGCTGGCCGCCTTCGCGGCGTTGCGCGGCGAGGTGCGCGCCATCGTGCTCACCGGCACCGGCACCGCCTTCTGCGCCGGCATGGACCTGAAGGAACGCGAGGCCGACCGCGCCGCCGGCATCGAGGGCGCGGGCGATGAATGGATCGCCGTGAACATGGCGATCCGCGCGCATCCGGCGATCTTCATCGCCGCGGTGAACGGCCTGGCGCTGGGCGGCGGCGCCACGCTGCTGAATGTCTGCGACATCGCCATCGCCAGCACGGAGGCCAGCATCGGCTGCCCGGAGATGGGCTTCGCCACCTATCCCGGCATGGCCGGCCCGGCGATCCAGCTTTCCGGCGTCAGCCGCAAGCGTGCCGCCTGGCTGGTGCTGACCACCAACCGCATCGACGGCGCCACGGCGGAACGCTGGGGCATGGTGACGGAGGTGGTGGCGCCGGAGGCGCTGCTGCCGCGCGCGGCGGAGATCGCGGCGCAGGTCGCCCGCTTCGACGGCGTGGCGCTGGCCGAAAGCAAGAAGGCGCTGGACCGCATCCCCGCCTTCATCACCGACTGGCAGGAAGCCATGGACCACGGCCAGATGGTGAACCTTACCATCCGGGCGCAGACCACGGCGCAGGCCGAGGGCAATGCGCGCTTCGCGGCCGGGATCAAGAACCCCGGCCAGGGCGCCTGAACACGCCGGGCCGCCCGCCGGCGGCCCGCCACGCCACCCTGCCGCGGATAGCCGGCGGGTGGCGCATCCGGGAGGATCACATGGACAAGCCAGGACCCTTCGCCGGCCGCCGCGTGCTGGACCTGTCGGCCCGGGCCGCGCAATTGCCGCACGCGCTGGCGGTGGCGATGGCCGCGCGGCTGGCCGCGGATTTCGGCGCGGAGGTGGTGCGTGCGCCGGCCGAGGGCGCGGACCCTCTGGCGATGCTGCCGCCGCTGCTGCCGGATGGCAGCAGCGGCCTGGCGCGCTTCCTTCTGGCCGGGCGCAGCGCCGCGGCGCCGTGCGAGATGCGCTTCGACGCCGCGATCGGCGACAGCCTGGCGCTCGAAGGCGTCGCAGCGCCCTTGAAGGTGCGGCTCAGCGTCTTCGGCGCCGGCGACGACCCGCCGATGAGCGAGCTTGGCCTGCTCGGGCTGTCCGGCATCCTGGCGGCGGTGCAGCCGCGGCAGGGCGTGCCGGTGCGCCTCGGCGGGCATCAGGGCGCCTATGCGGCGGGGCTTTCGGCCTTCACCGCGCTGGCCGCCGGGCTGCGAGCCGGGCGGCCGGACACCGTCGATGTCTCGCTGTTCGACGTGGCCTGCTGGCTGAACTGGAAGGCCGCAGCCTCCGTGCTGCTGCTGGGCGATGCCGCGGCGTCGCGGGAGCAGCGTGGCGGCTGGCATACGCTGCCGGCCGCCGATGGCCATGTCTGCCTGGTCTATATGGCGAAGGATTGGCCGGCGCTGCGCGACATGGTCGGCGATCCGCGCCTGTCCCATGCCGACTTCGCCACGCAGAAGACGCGCGGCCAGAACCTGGATGCGCTGGACGACATCCTGCGCCCCTGGTTCGTCGCCCGCAGCCGCGCCGAGATCACCGCTGCCGCGCAGGCGCGCCGCATCCCGATCGGCCCGGTGCTGTCGCCCACCGAATTGCTGGCGGACCGGCAATATGCCGCACGACACTTCCTGGCCCGCGACGGCGCCCCCCGACTGCCCCTGCTGGTGGATGGCGCACGGCCGGATTGGCGCCGCGCCGAACAGGAGCTTCCGGCCGATGCATGACGCGATGCATGATCCGCTACCCCTCGCCGGCATCCGGGTGGTCGATCTCGGCTGGCTCACGGCCGGCGCGGCCAGCTCGACTTTGCTGCTCGACCTCGGCGCCGAGGTGGTGAAGGTCGAGGGCCCGAATGCGCTGGATCCCTTCCGCGACTGGGTGGGCGCGGAGGCCGCCACCGATTGGTGGAACCGCTCGCCCTTCTACAATTTCACCAATCGCGGCAAGCGGTCCGTCTGCCTCGACCTGAAGGACCCGCGCGGCGCGGCGGTGCTGCTGCGTATCCTGGAAGGCGCGGATGTGCTGGTGGAGAACTTCCGGCGCGGCATTCTGGCCGGCTTCGAATTGGCGCCGGCCCTGCTGCGGCAGCGCTTCCCGCGCCTGGTCATCGTCAGCATTTCCTCGCAGGGCGAGGATGGGCCGGATCGCGACCTGGTGTCCTTCGGCTCGACGCTGGAAGGGACCAGCGGCCTCGCCGCCCTGACCGGGGATGCGGCGGGCGAGCCGGTGATCACCGGGCGCAACATCAACTATCCCGACCAGGTGGTCTGCCTGTTCGCCGCCGGCGCCGTCGTCGCCGCGCTGATGCAGCGCGACGCCACCGGCGAAGGCGCGCATCTGGACCTGTCGCAGCGCGAGCTGACCTCCTTCCTGCTGGGCGAGGAACTGGTCGCCGCCGCGGCCGGCGCGGCCAGCACGCGCCGGGGCAATCACGACCCGCGGGACCCGGCGCAACAGGTGGTGGCGCGGCAGGATGGGCTGCGGGCCGAGTGGTCGGGCGGCAGCGTGCCGGTGCGCGATGCCAGCGCCCTCGCCCATGCCGCCGACTTCACCGCCGGCACCGCCATCCTGCGCGACCCGCAGGGCGTGCCGGCCAAGGGGCTGCCCTTCCGCTTCGCCAGCAACCCACCGCGCATCACTGCCGGCACCAGCGGACTTGGTGCCGACAACCACGCGGTGCTGGCCGAAGCCGGATTGCAGGAGGCGGAGATCGCCGCGCTGGAGCAGGCCGGCGTCGTCGCGACCAAGCCAAGGCGAGGGCCCGCCGCCTGACAGGCGGTGCTCGCCGACCACCAATCGCCGGAACGGGACCAACCCGTCCGGATCACCTTCGGGAGGAACCGAGACATGATCCAGAGAAGAGCCCTTTTCGCCGCCACCGCGGGCCTGGCGCTGGCCGCCCCGGCCATCGCCGAGACCTGGCCGTCGCGGCCGGTCCGGCTGGTGATCCCCTACCCGCCCGGCGGCGGCACCGACATCGCGGGCCGCATCCTCGGCAACAAGTTCGCGCAGATCCTCGGCCAGGCCGTCGTCATCGAGAACCGGGGCGGCGCCGGCGGCATGATCGGCACCCGCGCGGTCGGGCAGGCGCCGCCGGATGGCTATACGCTGCTGTTCAACGGCACCGTGTCGATCCTGCGCGACAATTTCGACCCTCGCAGCGTGGTGGACCACGTCGTCCGCGTCGCGGCGACGCACAACATCCTGGTGGTCAACCAGACCATCCCCGCGCGCACGGTCCCGGAGTTCATCGCCTATGTGAAGGCGAATCCGGGCAAGGTGAACCACGGCACCTCCGGCCCGCTGGCGTCCCAGCATCTGGCGGCGGTGATGTTCGACCTGATGGCGGGGACGCGGATCGAGAACGTCCATTACCGCGGCACCGGGCCTTCCGTGGTCGGCATCCTCGGCAACGAGGTACAGATGATGTTCGGCTCGATGAGCGCGGTGCTGCCGCTGATCCAGGACGGCAAGCTGCGCGCCCTGGCGACGGCCTCGGCACAGCGGTCGCGGATGCTGCCCGACCTGCCGACGGTCGGTGAATTCCTGCCCGGCTATGGCGCCGAGCTCACCTATTCGCTGTGCACGCCGATCGGCGCCTCCGCGGAGCTTAAGCGCCGGCTTGAGCAGATGGTGAAGGTGGCGCTGGAGGATGAGGCGCTGGTCGCCGAGATGGGGCTGCGCGGCTTCGAGCCGCAATACGAGATCGGCGACAGCCTGAAGCGCTCCATCGAGCTGGACATGGCACGCTGGGTTGACGTGGCGAACCGTGCTGGCCTTACGCTGAGTTGAGCGGATAGCGCGCGGGGCGCGCCGCAAGCGACGCGCCCCGCCGCCAGGCCCGCCGGAGGGCCAGACCAGCGGCGCGACCGGCCCATATTCCGGTGCAGCCTGCTGCTGGGGCCCCGGCCAGGCTTCGCCTTCTGGCTGCCGTGCTGGCCTATCCGCTCAACCGTGACATGCGCCTCGGAAGCCGGCCCTTGGCCCTGGCCATGGGATTGCAGGCTGGGACATTCCTCTGCGACGGCGACAGAGATATAGTGCAGCTGGCTGGCTAGCCTGCCGGACTAGGTTTTCCGCCATGCATGGCGCAGAAACACCCGCCCGGTCTAAAGGTCGGCACAGTGTCGCAAGCGCAGAAGTTCCAGTCTTAAGCGCTTCAAGACACTGGACGGATGGGTGGCAGAGCGGTCGATTGCAGCGGTCTTGAAAACCGCCGTGGGTTTACGCCCACCGTGGGTTCGAATCCCACTCCATCCGCCATGACGCCAGGAAATCCGGGCCTTTCGAGGCATCGCGGCAAACCTACCCCTCCCCCTACCCCCAAGGCATAGAATATCCTTCGGCGCCGAAACCAGTTGCGTTTCGTTTCGGCTGAATCGCGCGAGCCCTGATCCGGCGGAGGCGCGATTCGGCGGCTGGCGGCGCGACTTGGCGGCCGGAGGCATGGCCCTGCGTCTGCGGCGCAGCATCACCCTTCGGCCTGGAGCCGGGGCGCCGGCGGATCGTCAGTGCCAATGGAGGCGGGCGGCGGCGCTGCGGATTGCTGACCAGATGCGGTGGGGCTACCGGCCGTGGCCCCGGGATCCGGCCCCCTTCCGGCGCCTCCGCCGACGGCATCGCCCGCATGAATTCTCCGCTTGGCGCCCATTGCCGGCGCCGCCGGAGCAGCCCGCGCCCAGCCTGTGATTTCGAACTTCCTCGGGCGACCGGCACCCGGACGCGCACCACCGCGTGGCATGACTTCTGTCCTATCCGAAATCAAAGGGTCGCAAATCAAACAGCCCGGAAAATTCTGTGAATGGGAGTGGGTGCGGTCCCGGCGCTGCGGCGTCTCAGGACTTGGACACCCCCCCCGGTGCGTTGCTCGACGCATCTGGACTGGCGGGCAGTCCTGCCGATGTGGCCTGGCCCGCCCGGGCTGCGCCGATGGCTGTCGGCCAGCCTGAGCCGAACGTCCGAGCCGATCATCGCCCCCGAGGCGCTCAGTGTCCGTGGCCGCAGCCACGCGCGCCGGAGTGGGCCGCCTCCTTCGCGTCTGCCCGCTCTTTCCGGATCCGCGCAACGGCGGCGATGTACTCGGCATAAAGCACCCGGATGCGGTCCTCCGCCGCGCGGTCGCTGTCGGCCTCGGCCTGACGGGCTTCAAACTCGGTCATGCAGTTGGCTCCTCGATCGCGTGCGGACGATCCCCAATGCGCTGAACCCAGCCCCAACGCCTCGCTTCCACGGCGCTGAAGCAAAAGTCCTCGCCGCGCCGCTGCCATAGGCGCAGCATCGCCGGAGGCGTCTGGGTTTCGGTCGCGTAGGTGATCAGCGCGTGCGCCTGACCATCGTCAAGGCGCTCCGCCTGCCGTCGTAGCCACGCGGCATCCATGCGCGCGCCTACCAGCGCGGTCTCCGTCGCTGGATGATGGACCATGAACGTGGCCTCTGCAGCGCAGGAGCGCGGATAGCACGCGAGGAGCACGAGCGTGGCGGCGCTTGCGCAGCGTCCCGAAACGTAGGCTTCAACCCTTGCCGGGTGGGCCGCAATGGCGGCGCAGATGCCGTCTTCCTCGGCCACCGAACCGCCCAGTGAATCGATGTCAAGCACGATGGCTCGGCCTGGATGACGATCAAGGATCGCCTCAATCGTCGCGGCGGAGAACGCGGCGGGGCCGATGCCGCCATGCAACCGCACCAGAATGGGCGGCTCGGCTGGGGCTTGGCGGGCGACCAGGCGGCTGTTGAGGCGGCGGCGCAGCAGCGAGCGCGCCGCCTCATCGGCTGCCTCAACCAAGCCGCCGAGAGTGCCCGGCATCGCGGCTTGTGCGGGCAACTGCGGCAGGGCCGTGAAGTAGGCCTGCAACGCCGCTTCGTTTTGCTGCTCGTCTGGCCACGAGGCGGTCTCGGAGCGCCGGCTGCGTCGGCAATCGGCCTCCGCCGCAATGAGGCCAACCGAAGCCGCGGCAAGCGCGCTCGTCTCCGCGTCGATCCGCTGAGCGATTTCAGCTTGAAGGTCGGCCGCATCCAGCAGGCAACCCAGCAGGGAGCGGACCGAGGGGCTTGCGTAGGTGTCGGAAATTCGATCCCCGCTGTATGCCTGCACGACTGTTTGCAGCCCGTTGTGCAGGATGCCTACCGTTGTGGCGCTCCAACGCTGCAGGGCGGGGAGATGATCCAAGGCTGCGGATTTCGACCGCTGCCTGACTTGCGCGATCATTGCCGCCGTATCGGTCATTCGGCTGCGCCGCGCTTGACGGCCAACTGCCAGCCGCCGGACGCCTCGCCGGGCCTCGTGCCTTCGCTGGCGGCGCAGCAGAACCAGAGTCCTCCCTGATGGGTCACCAGGTCGCCACGTCGATACTTCGCGGATGCCTGCCACGTACCCGAGAACCGGAGTTGGTCTTCTTCTAATCTGGTCATGCGTGCCTCGGCGGCGGCCATCTGCTCGCGAAGCGGGCCCATCTGCTTCTCGAGCAGTATCTGACAGCCATTGACCATTTCCGTGGCCAGCCGGTCTACGTCGAGCATCACCTTCTCCTTCGCTCACGTCTTCGCTGAATCGGCACCCACTGCGGAGCAGGTGCGGAGGGTGATCGGCTTGCGCGGAAACCGGCCGTTTACGTAGTCGTGCCAGGACTGCACCTGTTCCGGGCGCGTCATCACGACCAGGACCCGCGGGCGCCGGCGCGCCTGCGCTACAATCAGCGCGCGGTCGGCATCGGTGCCAATGTGCGTCGTCACCACCACCGCGCTGGCCCAGTGCACAAGATCGAGTGCGCCACTGAAGCCGGACGGCCCTACGCAGCGCGTGACGTCATCGGCGACGGTGACCACCTGCCTGGGTCGGCGCAATGCACTCAACTCGCCATGTGGCAACGGCCTGCCGTTCCGCACCACGACCAGGCGCGCAACTGGCCTCTGGTGCTGCGCGGCGGAAATTACCTGCATCACGCGCCGGGCCTCGTTTCCGATATCTCGGACTGGCTGGGGGTTACAGAGGCCGGCACGAGGAAGGGACGGAATGGCAGAACCTGCGCGCCCGATCCGGCTGACTTGCTGGCGGCTGCCGTGCCTGCCGAGCTGAGGGCGGCGGCATGCTGCGCCACGCCCTGCACGATGGTCTCCGCGGCTACGGCGCGAAGCTCCATGAGCATCAGGCGGATGCGCAGGGCGCCCGGGCATTCCTTGTCCGGGATCAGCTCAAGGAGTCGACTCAGCTCGACGCGTGAAGGCTCAAGTTGGGAAAGCGCCCTGACGATAATGCCGCGGATCGCATCGCATTGCGCACCGAGCAAGGCGGCTTCGTCCGGCGTCATCGGGCCAGCTCCTTCCAACACATCACGAGCGCCTTGATCTGCCTCGGCAGCTTCAATGTCCCCTGACGTCGATGTTGCAGCGGGTACGCCACGGCCGCCATGTTATGCGGCTCGCGCGGCAAGCGCGGCGACCTGCGCCGACAAGCGGGTGAAGCCGATCAGCAATTCACTCAGCACCGCCTTGGTCGCGCCGCCGCTGCTCAGGACTGCATCGGCCACGACATTCGCGCCCTGGACCGTGGCGTCGACGACGCTGCCGAGGTTCGCGACGTCAGCGTTCGGCGCCACGGTACGGATGGTGTCGGAAACCAGGCCGGTGAGAGAGCCGAAGCTGCTGGTGGTGCCCTCGATGCCGCGGATCACGCCAAGGGTCGATTGCGCGACCCGGCTGAACTCCGTGACGTTGGCGCTCGACGGATCGGCCATGACTGCCTGCCGCGCGGCCTCCAGAGCCTGCCTTGCTGCGGTGGTCTGAGCCTCCGGGGACAAGCCTCCAAGCCCACCGAAGGTCAGCTGTTCCATGAGCCCTCGGGCGGCGCGGTCGCCCGCTGTGTCCACGGTAGCCCCAGTGGAGGGCGGCGCCGATGCGTCGGCCTGGATCTTCGCGCGCTGGAGGGCCTGCACCTCTTCCAGACGGGCAAGCTGCGTCGCCGTATCCTCGCTGGACGCCGCCATGCTCTCCAGCGCGTCGCGGGTCTGGCGCAGGTTTGCGGCCGCCTGCATGTCGAATTCGAGCAGCGCCGCCTCGACGTCTCGGCCGATGGCACGGAAGAACTCGACCGTGATGTTGTCGTTCAGCGCCTGGTACGCCGCGTTGCGGTCCGCGATCACCTTGGCGACCTGCTCAGCCTGGATCGCCTCCAGCTCGGCCGTGGCCAGCCCATAGTTGCGGGCCTGCTCGATCGCTGGACCAAAGGTGCCCGTGATCTGCTGGACCGCGGCGTCGAACGCCGAGACAGGCTCGCGGAGCCGAAGCATTGCTTCGTATGTGCCGGTGACGAACTCCGCGGACGCGACCGCCGCATCCACGCCGCCTGTGATGGTGTTCAGCGCGGTCTGGACATTCTCGTTCTGCGACGAGAAGCTGAAGCGGTTGATCGCCTCAGCAAAGCTCGCGTCCTGGCTGCCGTCGGTAGGCCGCACGCCGCCGGCCGTGATGGCGCGCCGGTTGTCGTTGACCGAAATGCCGGCCCCGTACAGGCGGGCATTGGCCTGGGCCAGGTACTGCTGCGCCTGGGCATAAGCCTCCTCGCCTTCCAGGCCGTCACCGGTCATGGAAAGCGGGTCGAGACCGAACATGCCGTTCTGGCTCGTCAGCGTGTAGCCATAGGCGTTGGTCTTGGGGCCCGGGCCGATCAGGCCGCCGGCGCCGCCGCCCATCAGGCCGCCGAGGATCGCGCCGAGAACCGGGCCGCCGAGCATGGTCCCGATGGCGAAGCCAGCAATGGACCCGGCGCCGGCGCCGATCTGGGCGTTGGTCTGGCGCGCCTCGCTGTCCCCCGCCAGGTACCCGCCCAGCAGCGAGCCGCCTGCAAATCCCAGGCCGATGCCGCCGAGCGCCGCTGAGGCGGTGGTGGAACCGAACAACCCCGCCTGGGAGACCGCACCGCTCGAGGCAGCTCCGCCGCCGAGTAGCATCCCGTTCGCGCCTGTCGAGACCGCGACGCCGTTACCGAACAGACCGCTGCTGACGCCGAGGCTGTTGATGCCGGCCGCGATTCCAGTCGCGCTTGCGCCCGTGTAGGCGCTGTATGCGCTGCTGCCGAGCGAGTAGAGGTTCGACAGGCTGCCGAGCATGCCGCCTGCGGCGCCACCACCGCCGGCAGAGACGCCGCCCAAGGCGGATAGACCAGCACCGCCACCGCCACCTGCGAACGCGGCCACGATGGGCTGCACGATCGGTCGGATCAGCGCCTCGGCAGCCATCCTCGCAATGGTCCGCCTGAACGTCGCCCACATGCTGTCCATCAGGCCAGCGAAGCCGCGGCCGTTCTGGTCGTACATGTCGGCAAACGCCTCGGCGCCGTACCGCACGATGTCGTCGGTGGTCCGCTTGTTGTCCTGCGCCTGGCGCTCGAGGAACCGCTGCTCGTTCTGGCTGCGCTGCTCCTGCGCCCGCTCATCTGCGGCGCGCCGCGCCGCCGTCATCCGGTCCAGCGAAGGCTGAACCGCGCTGACCGGGAAAACGGTCTGGTTCGGGTCGGAGGATGCCTCGTAGATGGAGCGGTTGACGTCCTGCAGCGCCCTGGCCGCGCCTCGCCCCCGCTCCTCCAGCGACTTCAGCGCATCAGCGCGCTCGCGGTCGGCCGCGGCGGTGAGGCGCTGAGCCTCAGCCTGGTTGATCGCGCCACGCTCCAGCTGCTCGTTGATGGCGGAGACCGCGCGCTCGTGCGTCGCACGGATCGTGCGTTCCTTGTCATAGGACGAACGCAACGCCTCCAGGCCTTGGTCGAGTTGCTGGCGCCTGGAGGCGGTACGCCGCTCCCCGGCCTCGACCGCCTCGTTGAAGGCGCGGAGGTCCCCTTCCTGCTGGATTGCCAGGGCGCGCACCTGCGCCGTGGCCAGCACTTCCAGCTCCTGCTCGAGCTGCGCCTGAAGTTCGGCTCGGCGATCCGATCCGGTCTGCGAAGCGGCGACGCCCACCAGTTCGGACCGGATGCTGCCGCGCTGCTGCTGCGACCTCAGCCCAGGCTCGAACTGCTCAAGCTGGCGGCGGAGTTCCGAGACGCGAGCCTCGGATCCTGCCACATCATTGGTGGCTCGCTCGCCGGCGGTGGGCAGCAGCCCGCGGCGCACCGCGTCGATGGCGCTGGCCGCGCCGGTCAGCGTGCGCGCGATCCCCTGCGATAGGCCCAGGGCCTGGTCGAGGTCGGCCAGGAAACGGGTCGTCGCTGTGCCCAGCGCCTGAAACCCGCGTTCCATGGTCGGCGGCAGCTTGCCGAACTCCTCGTTGATGCCTTCGGCGGAGCGAAGGAGCGCCGGCATGACGCGATCGGCCGTGAGCTGGCCTTCGCTGCCCATCCGGCGCAGTTCGCCCACGCCGACACCCAGTTCGCGCGCCAGCGCCACCGCCAGGTTCGGCATGTTCTCCAGGATGGAGCGCAACTCGTCGCCCTGCAGAACTCCGGAAGCCAGCGCCTGGCCCAGCTGCTGCGTCGCGGACTGTGTCTCCTGGGTGGATGCGCCGGCGATGCGGCCGGCCTGCTGGATGGTCTGGACCAGCTTGAGGACCTGCTCGTTCGTCGCCCCGATCTCGCGCCCTGCGATGGCGAAGCGCTGGAACGCCCCCGCGCTGTCGCCGATGCTGACGCCGGTCTGCAGGCTGATCCGATAGAGCTTGTCGTAGACATCGGCCGCTGCCGATACGGATCCGGTCGCGCTGGCCAACCGACCCAGCGTCGCCTCCATCTGGTCGCCGGCGCGGGCCACCGCTGTCCCGGCAACACCGATGCCGGCCAACGCCGCCGCCGCCGCGGCGCCACCAACGCCGATGGACGACAGGATCCCGCCGATTGGACCAAGCCGGCTGCCCATGCCTTCCAGCGCCCGGGTGGCCTCGGTCGCCGCGGCAGATACCGTGCTGAGCCCAGTCTGGCCGCCCCGTCCGGCCGCCTTCTGCGCCGCATCCTCCAGCCGCTTCAGAACCCCCTCGCCGGCCGGCCCGAGCTCGCGCAGCTTGCGGAGCGTTTCTTCCGCCCCGGCCACGCTGAGACTCAAGGTGATGTTGCGACTGCCGCTCATGGTTACAGTTTCGGCGCCATCTGTTGCAATTTCTACGGGAGATTATTGCAACGCGGTGTGCGGTTCGCAGCCGCGATGTTCAGAAGCTGGCGCCAAGCCAGCGGGCGGCCGGCGTTGAGATCGAGGATCTCAGCTACAAGTTTTCGACGCGCATCACCTTGGCCTGGCGAAGCCACCGTGCACGCGCGCCTGAGCTCGGCCTCCAGGGCCTTCGCCGCCACCGATCGTGGGAGGTGGCCAGAAAGCGCGTCGCGGATCGCCGCATCGCGTCGATCCAGGCGTGCGCCGCGCGATACCCACTTCGGGAGCATCGCCTCCACCGCTGCCCGCTGCGCGTCGTCACCACCGGCCAGTGCGGCCGCCAGCGCCGCCAGCGCTCGCGCCAGGGCCGATCCCGGCGGTGGCGCCACGTCGCCGGCGGCTGCCGCTTCGTCACTCATCTTTGCCGAGTTGTCGGCGCAAATGCTGCACGCGGAACGCCGCGATTTTGGCGAACGGGCCACCACCGGAAGCGGTGCGCTGATAGTGGGCCAAAAGAGCTTCCGGAGAATAATGCAGCGGCCGATCGCCACCGGGCCGCGCCCTGTCTTCGCGCGAGCTGGCCAGCAGCTCCGCCACGCGCGCGCGTGCCGCGGCTGCCATCGCCTCCCGCTCTGCCGGCGTGGCGGGCGGCTCGGCCGGGCCGGCGCGGAAGGTGTTCATGGCGGCATGCAGCCTGGCGCGCTCGCGGCGCAGGTCATCGGTTTCGGGCGTCAGGATGGCGAGCATCTCGTGAAGGCCCGGAAACCATTTATGGGCTGCGGCGACCGCCTTGGCGGATCGAAGCGTGAAGCACCGCCGGGGGAGCTCGCGCAGCGCGGCGCGTAGCGCGGTGAAGCGTATCCGCATTTCGTCCGGGTCGCGCGGGTGGCCAATCATCCCGGCGCAAATCATCAGCCACGAATTGATGGTCGGATCGTCGCAGCCGCCGGAGAGGGCTCGCTCGAGCGCCGCCAGGCGTTTCGAGATCTCCTCCTGGACCACCGCGACCTGGCCAGCAGCGAGGCGCGGCGCATCGTTGTCGGGCCTGGCCTCGCGCGCTGATACAGCTAGCGAAACGGCTTCCTCCGCTGCCTGCGACATGGGAGCAATCCGCGGCGGCGCCTCCGGTAGCGGTTCGGTACTGGCGCCCGGGCGGATGGGTGCGATCTGGTTCATCTGGCCTCGAAGTCCCCATCGATCTCGTGCCGCGGCCGCTCGCCACCGCCGGCCGGAGAACTGGCCTCGGCCATTTCCCTCATGGCGGTGAAGGCGCTCGCCGGCGTTGCCTGTTTGTTCCGGTAACGTGATTGGTTAAGCCCCGATGCGCCGCTGCCTGCCGCTGCAGCGCGGCGGTTGGGGGCGAAGAGGCCGCGGTACCCGCTGGCGATTGAGTGGGCGATCACGTCGGCTGGGTCGTGGCCGTCTTCGCGATGCTTGCCCAACTCGCGGATGGAAAGCACCGCGGCTTCCTGGGTCCAGTGCTTGCCTCGACGGTGCCGGCACCAGGCGTCCCAGTGCTCGGGAGACAGCCAGGCCGGCAGGTCCACCACCACCGCAGCGCGCGCCTCGCGCGCCTTTGGGTTAGATGAGGGTTCAGTAAGGGTTCTAGAGGGTTTATGGGAACCCGGTTCCGATCTCAGGGAACGTGGTTCCGATTTCACGGAATCCGGTTCCGGTTCAAAAGGAATGCTGTTCCGATTTTGGTTCGGAACGAGGTTCCGATCCTCGTCCGGAACCGGGTTCCGATCTTCGGTCGACGGCAGGGGCCGATTTGCCGGCCTGTGGCTGCGCTTCTGAACCGGAACCCCGTTCCGCTTTTTCGCGAACGTCGTGCCTTTGTTCTCCACCACGAGGGTCCAGCGCGGGTGCACGCCCCTGCTCATGACGCCGCGAATCGCGCCGGCCTCGATCAAGTCGTGCAGCGCATCGCGGACCCCCCGGTCGGAAAGGCCGGTCTCCTCCGCGATGGCGGCAGCGGCAATCCAACAGGTGTAGTCGTCCTCCCGGCCCGCGCCGTCCTTCGACGGCTCCCGCGCTGCATCGGCCAAGACGAGGAGAACGAATTTTTGTGCAGGCGTGAGGCCGCGCGACGCGCGCGCCCACCGGAGCGCCGAATTGCTCATAGGGTGGCGCTCCGCCCTGTCCGCAGCACCTTCACCCCAGCACCCCGCGTTCAGCCATCCAGGACGCCACGCACGCGGCCGCATCGGCTTCGCTGGTGCTTCGCAGCACCGCCAACAGGCTCACGGCCCCCTCGCCTTCCTGGCAGGTGTGGCGGTGCCACCACCGCCCCGTGATGAGGCACAAGCGAACATCTGCGCCGGCCTCGCCGCGCGATCCGGCTCGGAGTTCCGCGCCGCGCCGGCGGGCGCCTGGCAGCAGCTCCATCGCAATCGCCTCGAGGTAGGGCAGCGCCGCGGCGTTCAGCGGCACCGGCGCCGCACCGAGTGCAGGGCCAGCCGCCATGCTTCGTGCGCTCACGCCGCCCGCCTACGGCGCTGCCGGACATCGACGGTTGGCGCTGCGGCAAGGAAGGCGCGCACGCTGGCGGCGTCCACCAGCGTCGCGCGCCCTACCTTCAGGAGCCGCACCTTCCCCTCCGCAGCCAGCCGGTAAAGGGTCGAGCGGGACAACCCGAATAGCGCGGGCGCCTTCGGCAACGGCACCGCTTCGGGCTGCGGCGAATTCACCTTCATCGGGATTCCTTCACGGTGTGCCGGGCACGGCGGCGCGGCGCGGATGCGTGTTTCGGGTGCCGGAAGCGGTGCCGGATGGCTGGTCGAACAGCCTCCGCGCGCGGCCGGCTCGGCGCCGGTGCGCCTTGAGTGTTCGTCGTCATGTTGAGCGTCGCGCCGACGGCGGGCCGGCCAGGCGCAGCAGCGCCTTCAGGATGTTGAGCGCATGGCCGCCCCATTCTGCGGGCACGTCGTGCCCACTTTCGGCGTGACGTGGATCCTGCTGCGCCTCGGCCACAACGGATTGCGCCAGCGCCAGGATGCCGGCGATGCTCTGCGGCTCCACCGCATGGCGCACCGCCGCGAGCGCCTTCAGATAGCGCTGCGTCAGCGGGCAGTCTTCGGGCTCAAGGTCGCCGCCATCGCGGTTGACTTCCACCAGCGCCGCCTGGTGCTCGGCACATGCCACAAGGATGCCTGCGTCGGCGTGGTCTGCAGCCAGCGCCGGCACCCCAGCAGCGGAAGCGGCCCGTGCGGCGCGGGCCGTTGTGCCGCACCTGCTGGCGGGAGCGCGAACCCGGGGCCCCGGCGCACGGGTTCGGGGATCTGCGACGGCCCGGCGTGCGCGCGGAGGCGCAGCCTTGGCGATCGTGGTTTCCGCCGCGGTGACGAGCGGCGGAGACACGGGTTGCGCTCCGGCCTCGCATATCGCGGCATCGTCGCCAGGATGCGGCGCCGATCCGTCTGGACATTCGGTGGCGGGCGAATACGTTGCTGCACGAGACATGACCGACTCCTTCGGTGGTGTCAGGCCGGGCTGCCCGTTGCAGCGGGCGCCGGCCGGTGTTCGGCGGCGGCGCTGCTACGCGTGCTGCGCGGGCGTCGCCGCCGACAGCGATTCATCGGCGCTCGGCGCGAAGCTCTCGTTTTTTTCGCAAGCGACAGCGGCTTCGATGATGTGCAGAATTTGGCCTGTCAGGCTGCGTCGTTCACGCCTCGCGATCGACTTCAGGCGGGCGTGCACGCCGGGCGCAACGCGCAGGGTGAGACCGACGGTCGGGTTTGCCATAGAGTTTGTCTCCACACGGTGTGGAGTGACATTCCCCACGGTGCGGGTATCATGTCAACATATTTCGTGTGGAAATTGTGCGGAAATGGCTCGCGACGATCCTGAGATCAGGTTCAGGGCGCCTCCGGCCCTGAAGGAAGAGCTGGAAGCCGCCGCCAAGGCGAACGGACGTTCATTGAACGCGGAGGTCGTTGGGCGGCTCCAAATGTCGTTCAGCGCGACTCGTCGCGAGCGACTGCAGGCCCAATTGCAGGCACAGATGGAGCGAGCCCAATTGCAGGCGGAGGCGGAGCGAGCCCTGTTGCAGGCACAGATAGAGGCGGAGGCTGGTGGACGTGTGAGCCCGAGTAGCGTCCTGCCAGCTTTCACGGCCGTGGATGGCCGCCGACTTACGGCATCCATGAATCTGATCGCGAAGCAACTCGATGAGCTGAAAGAACTATTGAAAAGCCGACCATCTCGCGATGATTTAAACGATTAGTTGAGCGGCCGAGCGGCGCCCATTGCGAGTGGGGTACCGGCCGGGTCTTGATGTGGTCGGCCAGGCTTTCGCCGAGAGTGCCAACCGGCCCGGGCCCGTCGCGCCCCGGCGCCTTCTGCGCCAGAACTGCGTGGGGGATGCGGAGGGAATTGGGGCGATCGCTGGATAGCTGAAGCGCGCGTGCAATTCACAAGCTGGCAACGGTCATGCGCCTCGACCCGAAGCCTTCATTTTTCGGCGGTAGGTGGCAAGGGCTTCGGTGCCAGATGGAGGCATGCGGCGGCGCGCGAGGCAGAACTTGTTCGCTTCCTCCACCGTCCACCGCGGCAGTGGAAGACTGACGGCCTTGATGTCAGACCAGCTACTCTTTTGGGTGAGGGCCCCGGGGGCGATGTTGAGTCAGTCGGCCCGCGATCTTGTCCCAGCCGCGCCAGTTTCGCGGCGGCTTCATTTTCAAAGACCATCCCAGCTCGCGCAGCTGCGGCGGCGTCTCCTTTGCCGCCTCAAGGATCAACGGCCAATGAAGCAGGAGGCGAGCCACGAGCACGTGGTCATCATCGTCCTGCCAGCCGGGCGCCAGCACGATTCCGACGCAGGACGACGCCAGGAGCGCCTGGATCTCTAGAGGCCTGCGGCGCATCTGGCGGTCGTGGGTGATGAAAAGCGCCCCGCCTTCGCTGGTCAGCCGGCCAATCCAGTCCGGGTCCTTACATCCCTGCCCATAAAGGCGCGTCACGTGCTCGACACGACAGCCGCAGGGTTCAGCGATGGGCGTCAAGCATTCCACCAGCCAAGGCGGCAGGCATGCGTCTATGACGATCCTCAAGCCGCCGGCCGAAGGTCGGTCTGGAAGCGGTGCGCTTCTATCACGGCATCCGGTTCGACGTTGTACCGGCGGGCCACCTTGGCTGCGTCTCCGCCGAGCCGGATCAGGTCCTCCGCGAGAATCGCGGCCGGCACACCGGGTTCAACAATAGGCTCTCCAAACTGGCGGTTCGGGTCGATCAGCACGTGCCGGTACTGCGCGCGAGGGCGCCAAGCTTCAATGAAGCCATCCGCGGAGAAGCTAAGCTCCTCCCGGAAGGTTCTTTGCAGGAGGTCCACCATGACATGCTGACGCGATGCGAGCTCGAGGCCCTTCTTCACGCCGTCCGCCGCCACCGCCTGGGCGAGGATCGTCACGCCATCGCTCTCGAAAGTCAGGCGCCCGGTGCGCTGCTCCTGACGCAGCACGCGGCGAAACTCAGGTAGGTGCTTGAGAATACGCGGCCATGAAAATCCAGCCTTACGAAAATGGCCGCAGAATCTCATTTCTATGAGGTCGGCGAACGTCACCAGAGGATCGGCAGTCGCCGACGACAGTCGCGAACCCAGCAGCGGCTTACGGTCCGGCTTTCCGGCATCATTGGCGGGGCGAGCGTAGCCCTTCACCCAGGCGCGCGCTTGGCGCGGGGGCACCTCGGCAAGTCGGGCCGCCTGCGTCACCTCGTAGACGCCTACCCCCAGGAACTGGCTGATGGCATTCACTGCTGCCTTGCCCTCACGGTACTTCTCCCGGTGCCGGCGACGCGGCTTCGTTGAAACACCATACGGGACGAGTCTTTGCACCTCAACGAGAGACGCGCCGATTAAGCCGTCGAAGCCAGGTGCGGGTGGTAGCCCTGCTACAGGCCCTCAGCCCGCCCGCGCTGCGGCGCCTGCAGGTACCGACTGTGCTCCTCCGGCCGAGATGCGCCCCTTCCCTGCCCTGCAGCGGCTGCAACCTCACGGATCGCCTGTTCTCCCGCCTGCGCGAGCTTATTCATCTCGCTGACGCGCCGGCTCGGAATGCCGATCTCGGCGAGGGTTGCGCAAGTGCCCGAGGCGCGGGCACTCGCCTGGACGCCCCTGCCATGTTCGGCCTGCGTGGCGACCGCGCCCCGCGCCTGCGCCGCCGTCAGCTCGGCGCCGATGCGCGCCTCAGCCAGCAGCACCACGAGATGGCACTGGTTCTGCGGCTCGGCTCCGCCAGCGGCGTCCCAGGGATCAAAGGCTGCAGCGCGCTATCCAAGCGCCTGGCGCCTGGCGCGCGCTGCTACAATGCTCCGCAGCTCACCACCCCCGGCGGGGCGGCCGGCCCATTCGCCCCACGCTTCCATCAGCGGCCGGCGCTTCTCGAGTAGGTCCGATCGGGCATAGGCGGCCTCCACCTTGTCCCTCACCGAATGGGCCAGCGCGCGTTCCACCACCTCCCGCCCCTCCGGCCGGATCTCGCCCGCCCAATCGCGAAAGGTGCTGCGGAAGCCATGGGGCACCACCGCCCGGCCCTCCTGGTCGCACCACTCCGGCGGCGCGTCCGGATCTGCGCCGGGCCCCGGTTCGTTCATCCGCCGCACCACCGCGGAGAGCGTCATGTCGGAGATGGCGCGGGTGGCGGTGGCACCGAAGATCAGATCGGCGCGCTTCGGGTCAGCCGGACGGGCCGCGCGAAGCACGTCCACTGCGGCTGCCGACAGCGGAACGCGATGGGTGCGACGGCCCTTCATCCGGGCGCCTGGCACGATCCACAGCGCCGCATCCAGATCAACCTCTCCCCAGGTCGCGCCGCGCACTTCGCCGGTTCGAGCGGCGGTAAGGATGGCGAAGCGGAGCGCTGCGGCCCCCTGCCCCTCCACCTGCGCCAGCGCAGCCATGAAGGCCGGCAGCCGCTGCCACGGCAGGGCCGGGCGGTGCTGCACACGCTTCACGCGCCTCGGCGGCGGGAGTTCTTCGGAAAGTAGGCCGCGCCAGCGGGCCGGGTTGTCGCCGGCGCGCCAGCCGCGCACCCGCGCCAGGTCAAGAATGGCCTCGATGCGCTGGCGCAGGCGCGATGCAGTTTCGGGGATCTGCGACCAGATGGGGCGCAGCACCTGCAACACGTGCGGCGTCCCGACATCGGAAACAGGCATGTCGCCGAGGATCGGATGGGCGTGCTGTTCCAGCGTCGCGAGCCATTGCGCGGCGTGCTTCGGACTGGACCATCCGCCCTGCTTCGCATCCACAGTGGCGCGCGCCGCGTCGCGGAAGGTCACTGCGGCGGCCTTCGCCTCGGCCTCGGCCCGCTGGCGCGCCGCGCGCTCCGCCTCCCGCGCTTCGATCGGATCGGCGCCAGCGCGGAGCGTCCGACGCGCGGCCTCGGCCGCATCCCGCGCATCGGCCAGGCTCAGGCCGCGACGGCCGTCGGGATCGCACGGGCCGAGGCCCATCTCACGCGCCTTGGAGCTTCGGGTGTAGCGGAGGATCCAGCTCTTCGCGCCATCCGGCGTCACCTGCAGGGCGAGCCCGCCACCATCTGGCAGGCGCTCCGGCCGCAGCTTCCCGGTGCTGGTGGGTTTGCCCGAGTGCTTGGCGGCGCGGACCACCGCGACGGTCAATTTCGGCATCGTCGGAAGTGCCTACCGGTGCTGCAGTTGCGCACGCTACCCCTGAACTGATTCCCAAGACCAGCGGCACCGAAGGAATCAGCAGGAAGCGAGCCGAGACGGCTGAGGCATGCAGCGCGGCCCTGAAATGGTGCCTTAGCTGAGGCCTACAGCCGAAATTTGCGCCGGAATAACGCGCCCGGGAACGGCACCCGCGCGCCGCAATGCTGGCGCACCTGGTCGCCTAGTCGCCCTGTGTGCGCGTTGGCGGTGGTGGCTGACCCTCGCCGGCGCGGCGCCGCCGCACGGTCAGGAACGGCTTAAGCGCCACGCGGCGGCTGCCGAGCACAGGACAAGGGACGGCGAGGAACCCGCGCGACATGGCGCGGTCGCACCCCTGCACCAGCGGACAGCCCGCACTTACGCAGGGAATCGGCCGGAAATGCGCGTAGGGATCGGGAGGTGGCGGGGTCCATGGCGCACTATTCATGCGGCACCGCCAGTCAGGCGGGCCCGCCGCACGCTCGCCAAGACGCCGGCCAGGTAGGCGAAGGCGGCGACCAGCCGCGCGGCGTCGGGTGCATTCGCCCGCAAGGGAGCGATGGCTCGCTGCGGCTTGGGGAATTGCAGGATAACGGCGCTGGGGCCGTGCGGCGTGTCCTGTGCGCTCTCTGCGCGCGTCGGGGCGCTCACGCCGCCGCCTCGGCACCATAGAGGCGCAGCAGGTCCAGCGTGAGGGCCTGTGCGAAGTCACCGGCCGGGCGATCAGACCAGCCGCCGTCCTCGCTCCGCTCATGGCTGGCCAGCGCCACCGCCACGCGAGCCAGCGCCACGATACCCGCGAGGCTCCGGGGTGGTGTGGCCTTCACGGCTGCACTCGCTGCCTGAACTGCCTGCCATAGAGGATCTTCCTCCGCTTCGAAGACGTCACCCGGCGCCGTGTTGTAGGTGACGACAGCCGCCAGATAGACCCCCAGCCGCTCGATCAACTGGGCGTCGGCGGCAGTGTCCAGCAGCGCGGCAGGCTGCGCGGGGGCTGCCAGGTTCAGCAGCAAGGCTGGCGGCGGCGCAGTGGCAGCAGCCGGGAGAGCCAGCCCCACCGCGGCCGCGGCAACTGTTCGTCTGCCCATCTTGGGCGTGATATCCTGGGCCTTAGCCATAGCGCGCTCTCCTAGCTCGCGTTGTGGTCAGGCCGGGCGGTGGCGGTGCGAACGCCTCGCTCGGCCGCAATCTCTTGCCCCGTTATCGCAACACGGATACTATTTTAGCGCAATGCAAAATAGTAACCCTGCGGCGATTCTCCTCCCGATCCAGTGCAAGATGGCGCGCGCCGCAACGGGCCTAGGGGTGCGGGAACTGGCTCAGGCCGCCGCCGTGGCGGCCAACACCATCGCCCGGCTAGAGCGCGGCGAGGCTTTGAAAGCATCCACCCTTGCCGCCATCCGCGCAGCCCTGGAGGCTGCTGGCGTCGTGTTCATAGCCGAGAACGGCGGCGGGGCAGGCGTGAGGCTCAGGACGCCACAGGGCGGTGCGGAGTAGCCGCAGACTTCTTCTCGGCGTTCGCAACGCAACCTTGTCGCCCGAGACGATGCGCCATCGCTTCCCGCTCCGTGCCGAGGCCGGCCCCCGCCCCTGGCGCTTCGGGTGCAGGGATAGACCCAGCTCCTGGATCCGGCCGGCGTCACCTACAGGGCGCGCCCGCCACGCTCGGCCGGCACTCCGGCCGCACGCCCCGCATCTGGTAGGGGTGCCACTTTGCCTGGTGGTTTGGCCGGCCGCGGCCTGCATCCCGTCCTTTGGGAAGAGCCTCACCGGCGCTGCCCGCGCTACCCCCAATTCTACCCCCAAGAGCAGCGGCGCCGGAAGGAACCGCTGGGATACGCGCCGGGATTGTTAAGCCGCGTGGCTGTGCCGAAAATCCCGCCTTAACCGTGACATGGAGCCGGAACTTGCTTCGGCATGGAACAGCGTGGGACGCCGCTCATGCTGCGCCCGGGGCGCCATGGCAGACACTCCATCCGCCATGATGACAGGTATCCCGGGCCTTTCGAGGCCTCACGGCAAACCTAATCCGCCGCCCAAACTGCCAGCGGATCGTTTCGCGCGATTCGCGCCTTCGCGGCCCCTTGAGGCCGGTCCTGCAGCCGGACGCGCGACCTGGTGGCCGGCCGTGCCTTGTTGTGCCCGTGCCATGCCCGCCATGTGGCGCGGGTGAGGCCGATACGAAGCGGTCAGCCGCCGGTCGCATTCCCCGCGCTGCCGTCGAGGCCGCTAACCCCGCCATCGTCACCCGTCTCGCCGCCTGCCGCGCCGCCATTCCCCTCCAGGGTGAACATCAGGCCGTCGCCACGGCCGCCGAAGCCTGCGCCATCCGCACCGCCGAAGGGGCCCGCGCCGCCGCCGCCCGTTCCGCCATCGCCTTGGCTGCGCCAGGGCAACGGGCCTCCGGAATGGTCACCCGTCCGACGTCAAGCGCGGCGTCATCCAGCGGTTGCGGCGTCGCAGGCCGGTTCTGCTCCTTGGTCATGGTAGCCCGTCCCTTCATCCTGCGCGCTCGCTACCACGCAACGCCGGCTGCCAGGAACACGCTCTCCCTTCTCCGGCAAGAGGCTGCGCCTTGGCCTGGCGGGTGTCGAACACGAAGGAGGTGGAGCTCTGGCTGGGGCGACGTATCCCGGCCTGTTGATGCGGCGCATGGCCGCTGGCCCTGATGCAATTCACGGCCTCGGTGCGCCACTGCGCCGCCTGGATCGGGCTCGCGCCCGAACGGTGGCAACGAGCGCCGAGGCGGTGATTGGACCGATGCAGGGCATCTTCGCGACCTGCTGCGGCCCCCGGACGGCTCCAGGATTTTCGAATTCAGCGGAACAAGGATCGGGGTGCCCGGAATCGAACCGAGGACCTCCTGTACCCAAAACAGGCGCGCTACCAGGCTGCGCCACACCCCGAATGGCGGATACCTACGGGCCGGGGCGCCGAAGGGCAAGAGTCACGGCGCATTGCCGAAGATGCGGTGCAGCGCGCGGTCGCCGACGCGGATGTCCAGCTTCTCCGTAATGCCGGCCTGCAATTCCAGCGTGGCGCGAACCGGGCCACGGCTGTCGATCGGCGTCAGGCTCTGCGGCACGGTGCGTTCCGCGATGCGGTGGATGCGGCCGTCCGCCGCGATGAACAGCATATCAAGCGAGGCAAGCGTATTCCGCATCCACATGCTGCTCTCGCGCGGCTGGCCCCAGTCGAACAGCATGCCCTCATTCGCGCCGACGGTCGGGCGGAACATCAGGCCGATCATCTGGTGGTCCGGGCTGACCGCCATCTCGACCTGGAAGGTATGGCGGGTGCCGTCGCGGCCGATGATGACCAGCGGCTCCGTCGGCAGCTTCGGCTGGGGGCGGTCCACGCCCGGCTGGGCCCGGGCCTGGGTGGCGGCGAACAGGCCGAGGACGGCGAGCAGGGGGCGGCGTGTGATCATGCGGGCACCTTAGCAGCCTCCGGCAACCCTTCCAGGGTGCGCGCGGCCAGCGCCCGGATTTCCGGCCGCACAGGGCCGGGGCGCGGTGCATCGGCGATGGAGGTGAACCACGCCTCCGGCGGGTTGCGCCCGGCCGCCCGCGTCCAGGCCAGGCCCCGCAGCACGGCCTCGGCGGAGGCGGGAATGCAGGGCGGAATCGGCAGGCGGTTCAGCGTGGCCCAGACGCCGGCCCAGCAGCGCGCCACGGACCAGGGGTTATAGCCGCCGCCGCCAAGCACGATCAGCCGCGGCGCCACACCCATCAGCGCCTGCACCACGCTGCGGTGGGCGGCGTTGGACAGGGCAAGGCGGGAAAGCGGGTCCTCGGCGATCGCATCCGCCCCGCATTGCAGCATCACCGCCTGCGGCCGGCGCTGCCGCAGGATGGGCAGGATGGCGTGGCGCTGGAGAAAATCCATCTCGCTGTCGTTGAAGCCCTCCGGCACCGGCAGGTTGCGGGCGTGGCCCCCTGCCCGGTTCTCCACCGGCCCGGTATTCGGCCAACGCCCGGCCTCGTGCACCGAGACGGTGAAGACGCGCGGATCATCAGCGAAGGCCGCCTCCACGCCATCGCCGTGATGCGCGTCGATATCCAGGTACAGGATGTTGGTCAGGCCCTGGTCGAGCCAGGTCATCAGTCCCAGCACCGCGTCGTTCAGGTAGCAGAAGCCGCTGGCACGGTCCGGCTGGCCGTGATGCGTGCCGCCGCCCGGCACATGCACCACACCGCCCTCCGCCGTCAGCCGCGCCGCCAGCATCACGCCGCCGGCGCCGGTGGCGGGTCGGGAGAAGACCTCGCGATACACCGGGTTGCCATCCGCGCCGATGCGGTGGCGTTCGCGATGCGCCGGGTCCACCGCCTGGGACGCCTCCGCCTGCATCAGCGCCGTCACATAGTCGGACGTATGGAAGCGGGTGAGCTGTTCCGGCGTGGCGCGCGGGCTGTCCACATACTGGCCCGGCGCCACCCATCCCATGGCGTGCACCAGGTCCAGCATGGTGGAGACGCGCGGAATCGCCAGCGGGTGCTTCGGCCCATAGGTGGAGCCGCGGTAGATTTCGGAACCGATCAGGAGGGGTCGCATGCCCCGCCAACATGGGGCCGCCCGGCTTATCCGGCCAGATGCTCCAGCAGGATGGAGGTGCCGAGCGCGATCAGCGCCAGCCCGGCCAGCGCCTCCGCCCCCCGCCCGAATCGGCTGCCGAGTAGCCGCCCGGCCATCATCCCGCCGGTCGCCATGATGAAGGTGGCCAGGCCGATGGCTGGCGCCACCACCCAGATATCCACCTCCAGCACCGCCAGCGACACGCCCACCGCCATCGCGTCGATGCTGGTGCCGATGGCGACCGCCACCAGCATCCAGACGGAGCGGCTGCGCGGCGGCGCATCCGGCGCGCGGCGCAGCGCCGCATAGAGGCAATGCAGCCCGACCAGGCCAAGCAGGGTGAAGGCCACCCAATGGTCGACGGCCGCGATCTGCCCCGCCGCCAGGATGCCGAGGCACCAGCCGAGCACCGGGGTCGCCATCTCCACCGCGCCGAACACCGCCCCGGTCCGCAGCGCATCGCCCATGCGGACGCGCTGTCCGGTGGCACCCCGGCTGAGGGCGGCCGCGAAAGCATCCACGGACATGCCGAGGGCGAGGACGGTGATGGCGACAGGTGACATGCCGGGTTCCTACGCCCCCGGGACGCGTCGCGTCAAATTTTTTCTTTTGAAAACAGACACTTGTAGTGCAAACCCGCTTATGTTCCGCAGGCTACACAAGCGGGAGGAGGACACGTTTCCGGGTCGCGGGCTGCAACCCCGGCGGGGGCTTGTCAGGCTCCGGGCGGCACCGCATACATCCAACCGTCATCGGGGGGAGCCCATAGGGGGCTGAGAGGCGGGGCAGTCCCCGCGACCCCACGAACCTGATCCGGGTCATGCCGGCGAAGGGAACGGTGTCTTGCCCAGCCTCACTACGCCCGGATTCCGTATCGTCTTGCCGCGTGGCCTGTCCCTTGGGGGGCAGCCGGTGCTGGGGGCGCTTGACCTGGCCGTGCCTGGCGGGCGCACGACGGCGCTGCTCGGGCCATCGGGCTCCGGCAAATCCACCCTGCTGCGGCTGGTCGCCGGGCTGCTGCCGGTGCCGGCGGGCGGTTCGGTGCAGGCGGAGGATGGCGCGGCGCTGGCCGGGCGGGTCGCCTACATGGCGCAGCAGGACCTGCTGGCGCCCTGGCGGGACGTGCTCGGCAACATCACCCTGGGCGCGCATCTACGCGGCGAGGCGCCGGATCTGGCGCGGGCGCGGGCCATGCTGGCCGAGGTCGGGCTGGTGCCGGCCGATCAGGGCAAGAGCCCGGCGCAGCTTTCCGGCGGCATGCGCCAGCGCGTGGCGCTGGCCCGCACGCTGATGGAAGACCGCCCTCTGGTGCTGATGGACGAGCCCTTCAGCGCCGTGGATGCCCCGACGCGCCACCGCATGCAGTCCCTATCCGCCCGCCTTCTGGCCGGCCGCACCGTGCTGCTGGTGACACATGACCCGCTGGAGGCGCTGCGCCTGGCGGACCAGATCTTCGTGCTGACCGGCGCCCCCGCCGTGCCGGTGGCGGTGCCCGTCCCTACCGGCGCCCCCCCTCGCCCAGCCGGCGATCCGGCGCTGCTGGAGGCCCAGGCCGCGCTGCTCGAACGCCTGGCGGAGGCAGTGGCATGATCCGCGGGTTTCTCGCTGCCCTCGGCCTGGTGCTGCTGTGGCAGGGCTTAGTCTGGCTGACCGAAGTGCCGCCCTTCCTGCTGCCGGCGCCGAGCCGCGTTGCGCTTGCCCTGGCGGATCGCTGGGAGAGCATCTTCCACCACGCGCTGATCACGGCCTCCGAGATCCTGCTCGGCCTGGCGCTGGGTTCGCTGCTCGGCGTCGCCACCGCGCTGGTGCTGGTGGCGTGGCGGGAGGGGCGGCGCTGGCTGTTGCCGCTGCTGCTGATCAGCCAGGCCATCCCGGTCTTCGCCATCGCGCCGCTGCTGACGCTGTGGCTGGGCTTCGGCATCGCCAGCAAGGTGGCGATGGCCACCCTCATCATCTTCTTCCCCGTCGCCACCGCCTTCTATGACGGGCTGCGGCGGACGGAGCCGGGGATGCTCGACCTGGCAGCCACCATGGGCGCCGGCCGCCTGTCCCTGCTGTGGCGGGTGCGGGTGCCGGCGGCGCTGCCCTCCCTGGCCTCCGGCCTTCGGGTCGCGGCGGCCGTCGCACCGATCGGCGCGGTGGTCGGCGAATGGGTCGGGGCCTCGGCGGGGCTTGGCTACCTGATGCTGCACGCCAATGGGCGCAGCCAGACGGATGTGATGTTCGCCGCGCTGTTCGTGCTGATGCTGATGGCCCTGGCCCTGTGGTTCGCCACCGACTGGCTGCTGCGAAGGGCGATCCCCTGGCAGCCCGATTCCCTTCTCACCGAAAAGGTCACGACATGAAGCGCATCCTGGCCCTTCTGGCCCTGCTGCTGTTCGCCACGCCGCTGCACGCGCAGCCGGCGCCGGCCCCGCTGACGGTGCTGCTGGACTGGTTCATCAACCCGGACCACGCGCCCATCATCATCGCACAGGAGCGCGGCGACTTTGCCCGCGCCGGCCTCGATGTGCGGATCGTCGCGCCGGCCGATCCGAACGACCCGCCGCGGCTGGTTGGCGCGCGGCGGGCCGATATCGGCGTGTTCTACCAGAAGAACCTGTACCTGGCGGTGGAACAGGGACTGCCGCTGATCCGCGTCGGCACGCTGGTCGCCACGCCGCTGTCGACGCTGACCGTGCTGCGGGACGGCCCGGTGCGCAGCCTGGCGGACCTCCGCGGCAAGCGCGTGGGGTATTCCGTGGCCGGGTTCGAGGAAGTGACCATGGGCGCGATGCTGGAAAGCGTCGGCCTCGGCCTGTCCGACATCCGCCTGGTGAACGTGAATTTCGGCCTGTCCTCGGCGCTGATGTCGGGCCAGGTGGACGCCATCCTCGGCGGCTTCCGCAATTTCGAGCTGCATCAGCTCGACCTGGAGAATCGCCCCGGCCGCGCCTTCTTCCCCGAGCAATACGGCATGCCGGCCTATGACGAGCTGATCTACATCGCCCATCGCGACCGCGCGCAGGACCCGCTGCTGCGCCGCTTTATCGATGCGACGGAGGCTGCGACCCACTTCCTGGTGAACAACCCGGAGGAATCCTGGCGCATGTTCATCGCCGGTCCCCGCCGGGAGCTGGACAACGAGCTGAACCGCCGCGCCTTCGCCAGCACCGCGAACCGCTTCTCGCTGAGCCCCGGCGCGCTGGACCGCAACCGCTATGACCGTTTCGCCCGCTTCCTGGTGGAGCGCCGCATGATCCGCAGCGTGCCGCCGATCGAGAGCTATGCGGTGGAGCTGCCGCCCGCTACGCAGGGGCGATGAGCCCATCGATGACCGAAGGGCGCAAGCGTAGCCGAGCACCGGAGGTCTGAATCGATGGGACAAGGCGAACCACGCTTCCTCGTCGATGCCGATGCCTGCCCGGTGCGCGAAGAGATCCTCCGCGTCGCCGGCCGGCTGGGCCTCGAGACCATCTTCATCTCCAACGGGTCCCGCCCCATCCGCCCGCCGGGCGGCCGCACACGGATCGTCATCGTCACCGATGGCGCGGACAAGGCGGATGACTGGATCGCCGATGCCGCGACGCCCACGGATATCTGCATGACAGCGGATATCCCGCTGGCCGCGCGCTGCCTGGCCAAGGGCGCCTTCGCGCTGAACTTCAAGGGCCACCCCTGGACCGAGAACAACATCGGCAGCGCGCTCGCCGGCCGCGCCATGTCGCAGCATCTGCGGGAGCTGGGCATGGGCGGCGGCCCGCCACCGATGGCGGGTGCCGACAAGTCGCGGTTTCTCAACGCGCTGGATGCGATGGCGCAGGCGGCGATCAGGCGGGCACAGGCGGCGCCGCCGATCCGGACGGCCGATCCACCTGCGTAACCAGCACGGATGCGGCCGGCCCGCGTTGCAGGGGGCATGCCCGAAAACCTGCAGGATTGCCTGATCATTGGTGCCGGCCCCGCGGGGATGACGGCCGCGCTTTACCTCGCGCGCTTCAAGCGCCGCGTGCTGCTGGTGGATGCCGGCGCGCCGCGCGCGGCCTGGATCCCCACCAGCCACAACATTCCCTTCTTCGCCGAGGGCATCGGCGGGCCCGACCTGCTGGCACGCCAGCGCGAGCATCTGGCCCGCTACGGCATCGCCATCCGGCAGGGGGAGGTCACCGCCCTGCACCGCACGCCCACCGGCTTCACCGCCCGGATCGAGGGCGCGGAAGCCTCGGGCGAGGTCGTCGCCCGCCGCGTGCTGCTGGCGACCGGCGCGGTGGATGTGGAGCCGGAACTGCCCGACCTGCCGGATGCGGTACGCCGCGGCCTGGTGCGCTACTGCCCGATCTGCGACGGCTACGAGGCGCGCGACCGCAGCATCGCCGTCATCGGCCATGGCGCACATGGCCTGGGCGAGGCCGCCTTCATCGCACGTACCTATTCGGACCGCGTCACCCTGCTCACCCTCGGCAAGCCTCTCGCCCTGGATGAGCAGCAGCGCGCGCTCGCGGCCCGGCTCGACATCCGTCTCGTGGCGGATCCGATCACCGGCCTCGACATCGCCAATGGGCGGGTCGCGGTGCTGCGCGGTGGCGGGCAGGAGCATCGGTTCGACGTGCTCTATTCCGCGCTAGGCCTGCACTACCGCTCCGGCCTCGGCCGTGCCCTGGGCGCCGAGCATGACGAGAAGGGGGCGCTGGTCGTGGACGCGCACAACCAGACCAGCGTGAAGGGCCTCTACGCCGCCGGGGACATCGTGCGCGGGCTCGACCAGATCGTCATTGCCATGGGCCACGCCGCGGTGGCGGCGACGCATATCCACAACCGCTGCGAATTGCCCACCGAGGATGAGGAGGGAGGCTGAAGCTGCCCGAGGCGGAGGACACCGCCGGCCGGCAAGCGCCGGTCAGCCCACCCTCCCCGCCGCCTCCGCCGCCAGCCAGGCCAGCCTGCCCTGGCAGAAGGTTGCCAGCGGCGCGCGCCGTGCCGGGTCCACCACCACCACATCGCCGCGCAGTCCCGGCGCGATGCGGCCCCGATCGGCCAGCCCCGCGGCCTCCGCCGGGTTCGCGGAAACCAGAGCCCAGGCGGCTGGCAGATCCAGCACGCCGCGGCCGGCCATGACGAAGGCCGCCTCCAGCATCGCCGGCCAGTAGTAGTCGGAGGCCAGGATGGTCACGAGGCCCTGTTCCGCCATCGGCGCGGCGCTGCCCCAGCCCATGTGGCTGCCGCCGCGCACTACATTCGGCGCGCCCATCACCACATGCTCGCCCGCATCCCGCGCCGCCTGGGCCACGGCTTCCGACATCGGAAACTCGCACACCTGCGCGCCGAGGCCGCGGAAATGCGCGCGGGCCTCGGGCGTGGCGTCGTCATGGCTCAGCATGGGGATGCCGGCATCCCGCGCCGCGGCGGCGAGCCGCGCATGCGCGGCGGGCACCTCCGCGCGACGCGCCAGGGCGGCCTCCGCCAGCCGGGCGAATTCAAGGACCGGCACGCCGCCACGCTGGGCATAGGCGGCCGCCTTCGCCACATCCGGCAGGCGCTTCACGATGCTCGGGGTGTGGTCGTTGAAGGCCAGCAGCGCGACGCGGCCGGCTGCCATGTCGGCCAGCAATTCCTCCACCACGTCCAGGTTGTCCGCCTCATACCGGCAATGGATGCGGATGTCGCAGCCGCCCAGCGGGCACAGCGCCTCCACCGCCGCCAGCGTGGCCCGCCAGGCGGCGATGCCGCGCAGGCCGGGTTCCCAGGACAGGGTCACGCCGAGGCAGGCGGTGGTGATGCCGGCGGCCAGCAGCTGCGCCGCCGAATCGCGCATGCCGAGGCCATGCGGGAAGCCGATGCCCGGGCGCGGCTGCATCTGTCGCTCATGCGCATCGCCATGGATATCCACCAGGCCGGGCAGCACATACAGCCCGCTGGCGTCGAAGCGCCGGGCCCCCGGCGGGGCGACCGCGGCCACCTTGCCATCCGCCAGCGCCACGGCGGCAGGGCGCAGCGCATCATCCAGCAGCGCGTCGCCGCGCTCGATCAACCAAGGCTGAGAACCGGGGGCCAAGTTCAGGACTCCACGACAAGCTGCGCACGGCCGGCGGCGTAGCGGCCGGTGGAGACATCCACCACCTCCCCGGCCGGATCGATATTCACCGCTTCCGTCACCAGCACCGGGCGGTTGCGCGATTGCTGCAGCAGCTCCGCCTCCTCAGGCGTCGGCAGGCGGGCGGTGATGCGGGTAACGCGGCGGCGGTAATCCGGCACGCCGCAGGCGGTCAGCGCCGCGGTGATGGAGGGATCGGCTCTCAGCAGATCGGGCAGCCGGCCGAATCGCGTCGCCGGGAAATGGTGCGTGCCGAGCACCAGAGGCCTGCCATCGGCCAGCGACAGCCGCTCCACCACGATCACCGGCCGGCCACGGCGGATGCCGAGTTGTTCGGCAAGCCCCGTTTCCGCCGCCATCTCCGACACCCGCAGGATGCGCCCGCCCGGTTCCCGGTTCTGCCGGCGGATGATCTCGGAGAAGCGGGTGCGCGGGCCGAGGCTGTAATCCACCACATCCTCGGCCACGAAGCTGCCGCGGCCCTGTTCGATGCGGACCAGGCCGCGGCCTTCCAGCTCCTCCATCGCGCGGCGCACGGTGTGGCGGTTGACGTTGTACTGGCCGGCGAGCTCGGCCTCGGTCGGCAGGCGGCCGCCGGGGGCATGGACGCCGCTGGCAATGTCGCGTTCCAGCCGCTGCGCGATCTGCCGCCACAACGCCACGCCCTGGCCGCGCGCCAGCAGGCCGCCGGCGGGCAGCGCCTCGGGTCCGTTCGGGTCATCCGTCATGAATAGGGAAGGCCCCTTGCTGTCCGGTTCGTCATCGAAAGTTCAAACCCCTCCCGGTCGCCTTATGCGAGTTTTGCTTGACCTTATCGGGGCGGATGACTAGTTGTCTATACAAATCGAGCACCCCATGAGCAAAGCACAGACAACCCCCCTCCCTGATCCTCCCGCACGACGCCGCTGGATGTCCATCCTGGCGCGGGCCGAAGCCGCCGAGATTGCCGCGCGGCTGGATCCGCTGCCCGGCCTGCCGGCGCATAAGCGCCTGCGCGGGCCGGAGACCGGGCTGGTGATGGTGCGCGGCCGCACCGGCGGGGATGGCGCACCCTTCAACCTCGGCGAGATGACCGTCACCCGCTGCGCCGTGCGCCTGGCGGATGGCACCGTCGGCCATGGCTATGTCGCCGGCCGCGATGCGCGCCAGGCGGAACTTGCCGCGCTGCTCGATGCGCTGATGCAGGACCCGGAGCGCCGCCCGGGGCTGGAGGCGGCGGTGATCGGCCCGCTGGAACGCGCCCAGGCCGATCGGCGGGCGAGCCAGGCCCGAAAGGCGGCAGCAACGCGCGTGGAGTTCTTCACCATGACCCAGATGCGATGAGCACGAACGCCCCCGGCGCCTCCGGCACCATATTCTCCGGTGCCTCCGGCACCACATTCCCCGGCGCCTCCGGCACCACATTCCCCGGCTTCGCCGACCCTGTGCTGGACGCCCAGGCCGGCTTCCGTGCGGTGCTGCAGGCGATGAGCCGCCCCGGCCAGGTGCAGCGCGTGCCGCTTCTGCCGGAACTGCCGCCCGGCCTGTCCGCCGCCGCCGCCGCCGTGCTGCTGACCCTGGTGGATGCCGAGACGCGGATCCGCCTCGCCGCCGGCCCGGAGGCGGAAGCCTGGGTGCGCTTCCATTGCGGCGCGCCGCAGGTGGCCGCCGGCGCGGCGCAATTCGTGCTGGACCCTGCGGCAGGGCTGCTGGCGCTGGACCCCGGGACGGAGGAGGAGCCGGAGCGTGGCGCCACGCTGATCCTGGACGTGACGGCGCTGGAGGAAGGCGCCGGCTGGCGCCTGACCGGCCCGGGCATTCGCGAATCGCACCGCCTGAAGGTCACCGGCGCGCCGGCGGGGTTCCTGGCCGATTGGGCGACGAACCGCGCGCGGACGCCCTGCGGGGTGGATGTGATTCTCTGCGCCGGGGATGCCATCGCCGCCCTGCCGCGCAGCGTCGCGATCGAGGAAGGCTGAGCCATGTATGTCGCGACCAAGGGCGGTGAGCGCGCGATCGGCGCCGCCCATGCCTGGCTGGACGAGACCGGCCGCGGCGACCCGGCCCTGCCGGAACTGACCGCGGACCAGGTGCAGGCGCAGCTTGGGCTCGCCGTGGACCGGGTGATGGCGGAAGGCTCCTGCCACGACCGCGGCTTGGCCGCGCTGGCGGTGAAGCAGTCCCGTGGCGACCTGATCGAGGCCGCCTTCCTGCTGCGCGCCTATCGCACCACCCTGCCCCGCTTCGGCGCCAGCGCCCCGCTGGATACCAACGCCATGGCGATCCAGCGCCGCATCAGCGCCACCTACAAGGACCTGCCGGGCGGCCAGGTGCTGGGCCCGACCTTCGACTACACCCACCGCCTGCTCGATTTTCGCCTGGCTGCCGCGGGCCAGTTGCCCAGCGGGGCGCCTGAAGCGGAAGCGAACAATGAGCCCACCCCGCGCGTGACGGAAATGCTGGCCCGCGAGGGGCTGATGCAGCGGGAAGCGGAAAGTGAGGCGGAGCCGGGCGACCTCACCCGGGAACCGCTCTCCTTCCCCGCCGACCGTGCGCTGCGCCTGCAGGCGCTGGCGCGGGGCGATGAGGGTTTTCTGCTGTCGCTCGGCTATTCGACGCAGCGCGGCTATGGCGGCAACCACCCCTTCGTCGGCGAGATCCGCATGGGCGAGGTGGCGGTGGGCTTCACACCGCCGGAGCTGGGCTTCGAGATCGACCTCGGCGACATCACCGTCACCGAATGCCAGATGGTGAACCAGTTCAAGGGCAGCCGGACGGAGCCGCCGCAATTCACCCGCGGCTATGGCCTGGTCTTCGGCCATGGCGAGCGCAAGGCGATGTCCATGGCGCTGGTCGATCGCGCGCTGCGCGCATCCGAACTGGGTGAAGCGGCGGAGGCGCCGGCGCAGCAGCAGGAATTCGTGCTGTCGCATTGCGACAATGTCGAAGCCACCGGCTTCGTCGAGCATCTGAAGCTGCCGCACTACGTCGATTTCCAGTCGGAACTGGAGAATGTCCGCACCATGAGGGCCAGCGTGGAGGCGGCGAAGTGACGCACGATCCCGGCTACAACTTCGCCTATCTGGATGAGAGCACGAAGCGGATGATCCGCCGGGCCATCCTCAAGGCGGTCGCCATCCCCGGCCACCAGGTGCCCTTCGGATCGCGCGAGATGCCGCTGCCCTATGGCTGGGGCACGGGCGGCATCCAGGTGACGGCGGCGGTGCTTGGACCGGCCGATGTGCTGAAGGTGATCGACCAGGGCAGCGACGACACCACCAATGCGGTGTCCATCCGCGCCTTCTTCCGCCGCACCGCCGGGATCGCGACCACCGAAAGCACGGAAGCCGCCACCATCATCCAGACCCGCCACCGCATCCCGGAACGCAAGCTGCGGGAGGACCAGATCCTGGTCTATCAGGTGCCGATCCCGGAACCGCTCGGAAGGCTGGAGCCGCGCATCGCGGAGACGCGGCGGATGCATGCCATGGCCGATTACGGGCTGATGCATGTGAAGCTGTACGAGGACATCGCCCGCCACGGCCATATCGCAACCAGCTACAGCTACCCGGTGATGGTGAATGGCCGTTACCTGATGTCGCCGTCCCCCATTCCCGCCTTCGATAATCCGAAGATGGACCAGATGCCGGCGCTACAGCTGTTCGGCGCGGGGCGGGAGAAGCGGATCTATGCCGTGCCGCCCTATACGTCGGTGAAAAGCCTGGATTTCGACGACCACCCCTTCCGGCCGATCCGCGCGCCGCATGTCTGCGAGTTGTGCGGGTCGGGCGATACGTATCTGGACGAGGTGCTGACGGATGATGTCGGCGGGCGGATCTTCGTGTGTTCGGACACGGATTTCTGCAGCGAGCGGCAGGCGATGAAGGAAGCGGCGGAATGAACGAGCGCTCCTCGAAGACCCCCCTCCTCACCGCCCGCGACCTCACCCTCCGCTTCGGCCGCATCGCCGCGCTGGATGGCGTGGATCTCGATATCCACCCCGGCGAGGTCGTCGCCATCGTCGGTGAATCCGGCAGCGGCAAGACCACGCTGCTGCGCGTGCTGTCCGGCCTGATGCGCCCGGATGCCGGGGAGGTCTCCTATCTCGGCCAGGACGTGCTCGGCATGAGCGAGGCCGCGCGCCGTCGCCTGATGCGCACGGAATGGGGCTTCGTGCATCAGAACCCGCGCGATGGCCTCCGCATGGCGGTCTCGGCCGGCGGCAATATCGGCGAGCGGCTGATGGCCACCGGCGCCCGCCACTACGGCAATATCCGGGAACAAGCCTCCCACTGGCTGACCCGCGTCGAGATCGACCCGGCGCGCATGGACGAGGTCCCGGCGAAATTCTCGGGCGGCATGCAGCAGCGCCTGCAGATCGCCCGCACGCTGGTGACATTACCAAAACTGGTCTTCATGGATGAGCCGACCGGCGGCCTCGATGTCTCCGTCCAGGCCCGGCTGCTCGACCTGATCCGCGCGCTGGTCGCCGACCTTGGCCTGGCCGTGCTGATCGTGACGCATGACATCGCCGCCGCCCGCCTGCTGGCGCACCGGATGCTGGTGATGCGGCATGGCGTGGTGGTGGAAAGCGGGCTGACCGACCGGGTGCTGGACGACCCGCAGCACCCCTACACGCAACTCCTGGTTTCCTCGGTGCTGGCGGCATGAGCATCTCCCTGGCCACCGAAGGACTGTCCAAGGAATTTCGGCTGCATCTGCAGGGGGATGTCCGCATCCCGGTCCTCGCCGATGTGGATTTCAGCGTCGCGCCGGGCGAGTGCGTGGCGCTGGCCGGTCCTTCGGGCGCCGGCAAATCCACGCTGATGCGTTGCCTCTACGGCAATTACGGCGCCGGTTCGGGCCGCATCCTGATCCGCCATCGCGGCGAACTGGTGGACCTTGCCGCGGCGGACCCCATGCTGGTGCGGGAGATACGGCGGGAGACGCTGGGCTATGTCTCGCAGTTCCTGCGTGTGATCCCCCGCATCGGCGCCCGCGACATCGTGGCGGAGCCGTTGCGCGCCCGTGGCGTTCCGGCCGGGGCGGCGCTGGCCCGTGCCACGGAACTGCTGACCCGCCTGAACCTGCCCGCGCGCCTGCACGACCTGCCGCCGGCCACCTTCTCGGGCGGTGAGCAGCAGCGTATCAACCTGGCGCGTGGCTTTGCCGCGGACTACCCCGTGCTGCTGCTCGATGAGCCCACCGCCAGCCTCGACCCGGTAAACCGCCAGGTGGTCGTCACGCTGATCGCGGAGGCCAAGGCCCGCGGCGCGGCGCTGATCGGCATCTTCCACGACACCCAAATCCGCGACCAGGTGGCTGATCGCCTGTTCGAAGTTTTGCCAATCCAGGACGCCGCATGATTCCCGAAGTCATTCTGACCAACGCGCACCTTGTCCTGGCGGGTGAGGTCCTGCACGGCACGCTGGTGATCCGTGGAGACCGCATTGCGGAGATCCAGCCCGGCCGCAGCCATGCGCCCGGTGCCATCGACCTCGACGGCGACCATTTGATCCCCGGCATCGTCGATGTGCATACGGACAATCTGGAACGCCAGGTGCAGCCCCGCGCCACGGCGCGCTGGCCGTCGCGTTCCGCCATGCTCGCGCATGACAGCCAGACGGCGGCCGCCGGCGTCACCACGGTGCTGGATGCGCTGTGCCTCGGCGATCTCGGCTTCGATGTCGGCCGCACCCAGACCTTCGTGGAGGGCGTGCAGGACCTGGACGCGCTGACCGGGACCGGCCTGCTGAAATCCGACCACTTCCTGCACCTGCGCTGCGAGATCCCCGCCGCCGACATGCGCGAACTGGTGGAAATGGCGGCCGACCACAAGCTGGTCCGCATGGTCAGCTTCATGGACCACTCGCCGGGCGTGGGCCAGTACCGGGACGTGGAACGCTATCGCCAGATGCGCATCCGCAACGGCAAGACGGCGGCGCAGGTGGACCAGCGGATCACCGAATTGCTGGAACAGCGCGCGAAGCTGCTGGAGCCGAACCGCCGCTGGCTGCTGGATCGCATCGCCTACCGCAACCTGCCGCTGGCCAGCCATGACGATGACAGCCCCGAGGGCATCGCCCGCAACGCGGCGGACGGCATCACCATCAGCGAATTCCCGGTGACGCTGGAGGCCGCGCAGGCGGCCAAGAAGCTCGGCGTGCAGGTGATCGCCGGCGCGCCCAACATCATCCGCGGCGGCAGCCACTCGGGCAATGTCGCGGTTTCGGACCTGATGCATGACCAGGCGGTGGATGTGCTGGCCAGTGACTACGTGCCCCCCGCCATGGTGGAGGCCGCCTGGCTCGCCGCCGGCCAGGGCCACACGACGCTGCCGGCCGCGATCGCGATGATCACGGACACCGCCGCGCGGATGGCGGGCTTCACCGATCGCGGCCGCCTGGAAGCCGGGCTGCGCGCCGATCTGGTGCAGATCCGGCCGCATGAGGGACATGCCGTGGTGCGGAAGGTGTGGCGCGCCGGGGAACGCATCGCGTGAGTGGGCTTCTTCTCCCTCCCCCGCATGCTGGGGGTTGCGGCACTGCCGCAACGCCAAAGGCTGGTCGGGGTGGGGGGGGCGTGCCGTTCGGGCGCGGCCTCCCGGCGGGCACTGCGTATCTTACGCCCAGCACCTCGGCTTCTCTCATCCTGCAAAGCCCCCCCCACCCCAACCCTCCCCCCCCTGACGGGTGGAGAGGGAGTCATTTGGCATGATGCGCGCCGGCATCTACTGGGCGCCGCGGCTGGAAGACCCGCTGCACCGGCTCGGCTCGCAATGGCTCGGCCGGGATACCGAAACCGGCGCCACCATCCGGCAGCCCGCCCTGCCCGGCCTCGACATCGCGGAGATCACCAGGGATGCGCGCGGCTACGGCCTGCACGCCACGATGAAACCGCCCTTCCGCATTGCCACCAGCTATGCGGCGCTGCGCGAGGATGCCATGGCGCTGGCGCTGCGGACACGGCCCTTCGCCCTGCCGCCGCTGCACCTGGCCGAGCATCACGGCTTCCTGGCGCTGCTGGAGACGGAGCGATCCGACGACCTGCAGGCGCTTTGTGATGCCTGCGTCGCCGGCCTCGATGCGCATCGCGTGCCGCCGACGGAAGACGAGATCGCCCGCCGCCGTCCCGAACGCATGACCGCGCCGCAGCGGGAAAACCTGCACCGCTGGGGCTACCACTATGTCTTCGAGGAATGGTGGTTCCACGTCACGCTCTCGCGCCGGCTGAATGAGGCCGAGATGGCGGTGGTACGCCCCGCGCTCGCCGCGCATCTTGGCGACGTGCCGGCCCAGCCCCGCCGGGTGACGGAGCTGTGCCTGTTCACCCAGGCGGGGCCGGGTGCGCCTTTTCTGTTGGCCGAGCGTCTGCCGCTGCTCGGCTGAGCGCGGCCAGCACGCGCTCCACCCCCTGTTCCACGCTGCCGTCGTTGAGCACTGTCTCGACCGGCAGCGCGGCGGGCAGCACCGCCTCCCTCGCCAGGCGGGACTCGATATCCGCGGCCGATTCGCGGCCGCGCGCGGCCAGCCTCGCGGCCAGCACGTGGTACGGCGCCGTGATGTTCAGGATACGCATGGGGTAGCGCGAGGCTGCCTCCGCCAGCACGGTGCGGGACAGGTTGGCGACCACGACGCGGCCGCCTTCCAGCGCAACCTCCATGGCGGATGGGATGCCGTAGAGCAGCCCATGCGCCTCCCACCACAGGGCGAAGCCGCCTTCCTGCTGCATCCGGCGGAATTCCGTGACGCTGAGCGGCAGGTGGTCCTCGCCACCCGCCTCGGCGGGGCGGGTGATGTGGCGGCGGGCGAAGACGAAGCGCGGGTCGCGTGCCAGCCGCGCGCGGGCCGCGTCCATCAGCGTATCCTTCCCCGCCCCGGAGGGCCCGACCACAGGCACCAGCATCGTTGTTCTGCACCGCAATATTGACCATGACGCTTCTGCCTGCGCCTATCGGCAGTCTCAAGCCGCAAGACGGAAATACCCGCAAATGTTCACGACGCGCCCCGAAATCGCCGGCACTTTCGGTGTCGTCGCCTCCACCCACTGGATCGCCTCGCAGGTTGGCATGGCGGTGCTGGAACGTGGCGGCAACGCCTTCGACGCGGCCGTCGCCGCGGGCTTCACGCTGCAGGTGGCGGAGCCGCATTTGAACGGCCCGGGCGGCGACTGCCCGATCATCATCCACGACGCCAAGGCTGGCGCGCAGCGCGTGATCTGCGGCCAGGGCGTGGCGCCGGCCGGGCTGACCGTCGCACATGTGAAGAACGAGCTGGGGCTGGACCTGATCCCCGGCACCGGCTTCCTGCCCGCCATGGTGCCTGGCGCCTTCGACGCCTGGGCGCTGATGCTGCGTGACTACGGCACCTGGTCGCTGCGCGACGTGCTGTCCTACGCCATCGGCTACGCCCATCGCGGCATCCACTACGTACCGCGCGTGGTCGCCACCCTGAACACGGTGAAGCCGCTGTTCGAGACGGAATGGCCGACCAGCGCCGAGATCTGGCTGCGGAACGGCGGCCCCGTCGCCGGCGGCCTCTACGCCAACCCCACCCTCGGCCGGACGTGGGAGCGGGTGCTGCGGGAGGCGGAGGCGGCGGGCCATGACCGGGTGGCGCAGATCGATGCGGCGCGCAACGCCTGGTATGGCGGCTTCGTCGCCGAGGCAATCGGCGAGTTCTTCGCGAAGGAGGCGCTGCTCGATGCCTCCGGCCAGCGCCACAAGGGCGTGCTGACGGCGCATGACATGTCCCATTGGCGCGCCAGCCAGGAAGCCCCGCTGCGGCGCGAGTATCGTGGCCACACGGTGCTGAAATGCGGCGTCTGGAGCCAGGGGCCGGCGATGCTGCAGACCCTCGCGCTGCTGGAGGGCTTCGACCTGGCGGGGATGGACCCGATGGGCGAGCAATATGCCCACACCGTGATCGAATGCATGAAGCTGGCCTTCGCGGACCGGGAAGCCTTCTACGGCGACCCCGATTTCGTCGATGTGCCGATCCACCATCTGCTGTCCGACGAATATGCCGCCGAACGCCGCAAGCTGGTGGGCGAGGCCGCGAGCCTGGATCTCCGCCCCGGCAGCCTGCCCGGCATGGCGACCCCCTGGGTGGACCATGACGCGGTCAGCCGGATGGAATTGCTGACCCGCGCGCCGGGTGCCGGCGAGCCCACGGTGGCGCGCCTCGGCGTCTCGGGGGCTGATACCTGCCACATCGACGTCATCGACGCGCAGGGCAACATGGTCTCCGCCACGCCCTCCGGCGGCTGGTTCCAATCCTCGCCGGCGATCCCGGGCCTGGGCTTCTGCCTCGGCACGCGCGGGCAGATGTTCTGGTTGGACGAGAACCTGCCGAACGGGCTCAAGCCGGGCAAGCGGCCGCGCACCACGCTGTCCCCGGCCATGGCGCTGAAGGATGGCCGCCCCTGGATGAGCTTCGGCACGCCGGGCGGGGAACAGCAGGACCAGTGGCAGCCCATCATGTTCACCCGCATGGTGGACCACGCCATGGGCATCCAGCAGGCGATCGACGCGCCCGCCTTCCACACGGAACACTGGCCGAGCAGCTTCTGGCCGCGCGTCGCCCGCCCCGGCAAGGTGGTGCTGGAAGGCCGCTACGCGCCGGAAGTCGCCCGGCTGCTGACCGCGCGCGGGCATCTGGTGGATGTCGGCGGCGACTGGTCCGAGGGCCGGCTGACCGGCGCGCGGCAGGAAGCCGATGGCCAGTTGTTCGCGGGTGCCAATCCGCGCGGCATGCAGGGCTACGCTGTCGGTCGCTGACGGCGGCCGTTAGCACTTGTAGGCGGCCCTGATCTTGCATTGAATTGATCGATTCAATGCCGGTCCGGAGTCCGCCCATGATCAGCCGTCGCCACCTGCCCGTCATCGCGGCAGGTCTGCTTGCAACGCCCGCACTCGCCCAGCCTGCCTGGCCGGCGCGCCAGATCCGCCTGGTAGTCCCCTACCCGCCCGGCGGCGCCAGCGACATCGCCGGGCGCCTGCAGGCGCAGGCGCTGTCGGATGGCCTGGGCGTTCCGGTGGTGGTGGACAACCGCGCCGGCGCGGGCGGCACCATCGGCACAGCGCATGTCGCGCAGTCCGCGCCCGATGGCTACACGGTGATGATGGCGAGCCCTTCTTCCCACCTCGGCGCGCCGCTGCTGTTCAAGACACCGGGCTATGAGGGGGTGGACGACTTTTCCGCAATTGCCACCTTCGCGACCGGCACCGCCATGGTCTGCGTGCATCCAGGCCTGCCCATCAACAACATCCAGGAACTGGTCGCGTATGCGAAGGCCAATCCAAGCAAGCTGAACTATGGCTCGGCCGGTGCCGGTGGCGCCAACCACATGCTCGGCGTGCTGTTCATGCAGCGCACCGGCACGGAACTGACGCATGTGCCGTATCGCGGCGCGGCGCCGGCGCTGGCGGACCTCATCGCCGGCAACATCCAGGTGGTGTTCGACAGCTACTCCGGCATCATCGGCACGGTCCGCGCCGGCCAGGTGAGGGCGCTGGCGGTGACCAACCCGACGCGCTGGCCGCTGGCGCCGGAATACCCGACCGTGCAGGAACAGGGCGTGCCGAATTACGACCTGCCGAGCTTCTCGGCCGTGATGGGGCCGAAGGGCATCCCGGCGCCGATCGTGGCGCGCATGAATGCCGCGATCAATGACGGGCTGAAGAAGCCGCAGATGATCGAGCGCCTGGCCGCCAACGGCAACGCCCCCTACCCCAGCACGCCGGAAGCCTTCGCGACGCTGATGCGGACCCAGCGCGGCCTGTGGCAGGAACTGGTGCGCTCCACCGGGCTGCAGCCGGAGTAGCCGCCGCCACAGGCAACGCCTTTCGCCGCGAAAGGCGTTGCGGGCGTGGCGCGGGGGCGGCGCCATCCTGTACCACCACAGGGAAAGCAGCAGGATCAGCCCCCATGCCGGCACAGCATTTCCGCGGAAGACAGCCGCTGAGCGAGGCGGAGCTGGCACGGGTCACGGGCGGCAAGGGGCAGCCAGCCCCGGTGGAGCCGGAGGCGGGCATGTCCTTCATCGACCATGGCGACGCCGATGCCAGCTTCACCGGCGGGGCCGGCCAGGACACCATCCGCATGGGCCAGGGCGACGACAGCGCGGCCGGCAGCGCCGGCAACGATGTCATCCATGGCGACAACTTCATGGCCGCGAGCCTCGTGAATGGCGACCCGGTCGAGCTGGTCTTCTCCGGCAACGACACGCTCGATGGCGGCGCCGGCCAGGACACCATCTACGGCGACAGCGCCGGCAACCCGGCCATCGGCGGCGATGACGTGATCAGCGGCGGCACCGGCGACGGCGCCGCGGACCGGGCCTTCGGCGGCGCCGGCGACGACAGCTATGTCTGGCGCCCCGGCGATGGCAGCGACCGCTTCGACGGCGGCAGCGGCCTCGACACGCTGCACCTGCCCAACCTGCCCGAGGACATCCTGCGGATGGGCCTGACGGTCGATGGCGGGCTGGAACTCCGCAGCCTGGGCAACGGCCTGTTCGGCTTCTTCGACGCCGCCGGCAACCCGGCGACCGCCAGCGGCCAGGTCACCGTCAAGGGCGAGACGATGAGCTTCGCCGGGTTGGAGCAGATCAGGCTGGGTTAGCGCGCGATCCGGACCCACGGATCAGGCCGCCCCGGCTCCATCGCCCCGGGCGCTGCGCCAGGGCATCCGGGCGGCCGGGATCCAGGCATGGTGCTGCCGGGGCGCCAGCCGGCGCAGCTCCGCCAGATGCGCCGCGATGGCGGCGGCCACCTCCTCTGCCGGCGGCACCTGCCAGTGCCGCGCATCGAGGAATCCCGCCGCTGCCAGATCCTGCCCCAGAAGCGCGAAATCCGGCACGGCCCGCGCCTTCCGCCAGTTCACCCCGACCAGGCTCTCCTCCGGTGAGGGCTGGCCCGGCGAGGCGGAAGCGATGACGCCAGCAATCCGCGTGAACTCCGCTGGTGGCGGCAGCCCCGCCACGCGAAGCTGCCGGAACATCGGCGGGTGCCGGACGCCAAGCCGCCAGAGCATGCCGAGCCGCACATCATCCGGCAGGTGGATGGCCGCGAGATGAATGGCGGAGCCCTCGGCACAGACCAGCGTGGACAGGCCGCGATAGGCCTCCACCTGCTGGGCGATCGACAGCATCTCCGGATGGATCACCCGGTAGCCGGCGCGGGCGAAATTCGCATCCAGCGCACCCTCCAGGATGAAGCTCGGCAGGTCGGAGGGCAGGCGGCTGCGGGACAGGTAGCCGCGCCCGGTCGGCACCCCGGGCGCGGCGGTGCCGCGCAGGAAGCGGCGGTGCAGCCGCGGCGCTTCCGGTTCCCCGGGCGTGTCGAGCAGGGAAAGCTGCTGGGGAACCACCAGCCGCGCGACCCGGACCGGCGCGGTCACCACGTGGATCTCCGGCGGCGGCGCGATGCCGAGCAACGCAAGTATCTCCGGCAGCCACGCCGCATCCGCCGGCCCATGCGCCACTTCCGGCTGGTTCGCGCCCAGGCGCCAGTCGAAGGGCAGGAAGATGAGCCCGCGCGGCGCCTCGTCGAGGCCCGGCCAGGCCCAGAGCCGGCCGAGGGATTCGTTCACGAAGTGTCCGAAATGCCGGCGCAGCCAGCCGCCGAACAGCCAGGTGCCCGGCAGCCACTCCGCCTGCACCGACGGGGCGATGGCGGCCGGGATGTTGGCGGTATTGCCGCCGACATGACGCGCGAGGTCGAGCGGCTCGCCACTCCCGGCATAGACCCCGCCATCATAGACGGTGCGCCCCTGTGCCCCGGGCCGCAGCGGCGGTTCCTGCCAGCGGCCCGAGGCGGGGATCAGCAGCGCATCGTCGAGGACCTCGATGCGCGGCACCGGCCCATCAGGCCTTCTTGGCCTGCGCCCGAAGCTGCTCGATGGTGGCGCGGTTTGTCACCTGTTCCGGGTTCATGCGGATCTCGATGATCGCCGCCTTGCCGCTCGCCTTGGCGCGCTGGAAGGCGGGCACGAGTTCATCGGTCGCCTCCACCACCTCGCCATGGCCGCCGAAGGCCTCGATGAAGCGGGCGAAGTCCGGGTTGGTCAGCTTGGTGCCGGAGACGCGGCCGGGATAGGTGCGCTCCTGATACATGCGGATGGTGCCGTACATGCCGTTGTTGAACACCAGGATGATCGGTGCCGCGCCCTGGTGGAAGCAGGTCGCCATCTCCTGCCCCGTCATCAGCGCGCCGCCATCGCCGACGAAGCAGACCACGGTGCGGTCCGGGTGGGTGATGGCCGCGCCGATGGCGGCCGGGATGCCATAGCCCATCGCGCCATTGGTCGGCCCCAGGAAATCCTGGCCCTCGCGCACATGCATGAAGCGGTTCGGCCAGGTGGCGAAATTGCCGGCGTCGGAGGTGTAGATGGTATCCGCCGGCAGCACCTTTTCCAGTTCCTGCAGCGCCACGGCCAGGTTCAGCGGGCCCTCGTAGCTCGGCGCCTTGGCCTGAGCCTCCCGCGCCGCACGCACGGCCTTGCGCCACTCGCCCCAGCGCGGCGCGTCGATGCGCGGCAGTGCCGCGGCGGCCTTCGCGAAGGCGTTGACGTCGGCGGTGATGCCGAGCGCCACGCGGTGCACCCGGCCGATCTCCGCCTGGTCCTGGTGGACCTGGATGATGGGCTGCTTCCCCGCGAAATCGAACAGCGTGTAGCCCTGGCTCACCGGCTCACCGAGCCGGGTGCCGAAGGCCAGGATCAGGTCGGATTCGCGCGCCTTCGCCACCAGCCCGGCATCGGCACCGACGCCCAGGTCGCCCGCATAATGGGCGGAAGTTCCGTCGAACAGGCCCATGCGACGGAAGGACACGGCGACGGGGATGTCGTTGCCGACCAGGAAGTCGCGGATCGCCGCCTTGCCTTCCGGCGTCCAGCCGCTGCCGCCGAGGATCGCCAGCGGGCGCTCCGCCTTGCCCAGCATCTCCATCATCCGGTCCAGCGCGGCCGGTGCCGGATAGGCGGGCATCACGGCGCCCGGGCCGATATCCGGCACGCTGGCCAGGTCCTTCTGCATCTCCTCGCTCAGCGCTACCACCACGGGCCCGGGGCGGCCGCTAGTCGCGACATCGAAGGCATGGGCCATGAGTTCGGGAATGCGCGCCGCCTCATCGATCTGCGTCACCCACTTCGCGATGGGGCCGAAGAAGCGGCGGTAATCGACCTCCTGGAAGGTTTCGCGATCCGTCTCGTTCATCGGGATCTGGCCGACCAGCAGCACCAGCGGGGTGCTGTCCTGGAACGCCACATGCACGCCGATCGCGGCATGGCAGGCGCCGGGTCCGCGGGTGACGATGGCCACGCCCGCCTTGCCGGTCAGCTTGCCGTGCGCCTCGGCCATGTGGACGGCGCCCGCCTCGAAGCGGCAGGTCACCAGCTCGATCCGGTTGCGCTGGTTGTAGAGGCCATCCAGCAGGTCGAGGTAGCTTTCCCCCGGCACGGCGAAGACATGGGTCGCGCCATTGGCGACCAGCGCATCGGCCAGAAGCTGGCCACCCGTGCGGGCCTCGATGCCGTTGGAACTCTGTGCTGCCGCATGCGCCACGCCGGACTCTCCCGATTTTGCTAAGGGAGGATTTAGCGCGGCACGGCGGCCGCGCCTACTCCGCCAGGCGGGCGCGGGCTACTCCGCCGGCGCCGGGTGATGCACCGGCTGCTGCCGCTCCAGCTCCGACAGCTTCTGCGCGATGGCGCCGATCGGCCGGGTGAAGGGCGCCAGCAGCAGGTACAGCGCGGGCACCGCATACAGCGTCAGGAAGGTGGAGAAGGTGACGCCGCCGACGATCACCACGCCCAGCGCCTGCCGGCTTTCCGCCCCTGCCCCGGTCGCCAGCGCCAGCGGCAGCGCGCCGAAGGCCGTCGCGATGGAGGTCATCAGGATGGGGCGCAGCCGGGTGACCGAGGCCTCCAGCACCGCATCATGGATGGAAAGCCCGCGGTCGCGCAGCTGGTTGGCGAATTCCACCACCAGGATGCCGTTCTTCGCCATCAGCCCGATCAGCAGCACCAGCCCGATCTGGCTGAAGATGTTCAGCGAAAGCCCGGTGAATTGCAGCGCCAGAAGGCCGCCCGTGACCGCCAGGGGCGTCGACATCAGGATGATGAAGGGGTGGATGAAGCTCTCGAACTGCGCCGCCAGCACCAGGAACACCACCAGAAGCGCCATGGCGAAGGTCACGTACAGCGCGCTGGAGCTTTCCTTGAACTCCAGGCTCTGCCCGCGATAGCTGATCCGCGCCTCGGGCGGCAGCACTTCCCGCGCCACGCCTTCCATGAAGGCCAGCGCCTCGCCCAGCGTGTAGCCGGGGGCCAGCGAGGCGCTGATGGTAATAGCGCGCACCCGGTCTTCCCGCGCCAGGGATTGTGGCCGGGCACGCTCGCTCAGCGTCACCACATTGGACAGCGGCACCAGCCCGCCCTGGGAGGAGCCGGAGCCGGCGATCAGGCCGAGCTGCCCGCCATTACTGGTGCGGACGAAGATGTTCTGCAGGTCATAGGGGCTGGCGCGGTCTTCCTCCCGCGCCTGCAGCAGGATCTTGTACTCCTGCCCGCCCTGGACATAGGTGCCGACCTCCCGCGAGCCCAGCATCGTCTCGATGGTGCGGCCCATGGACTGGATGGAGACGCCGAGCTCGGCGGCCTTGCGGCGGTCGATCTCGACGCGGATCTCGGGCTTGGTCTCGCGGTAGTTGCTGTCCAGGTTCAGCAGCCGGGGATTCTCCCGCGCCCGCGCCAGGAAGGCATCGCGCCACTGCACCAGCGTGTCGTAGCTGGTGCCACCGATGACGAACTGCACCGGCGGCTGAAAGCCGCGCTGGCCGAGGGATGGCGGGTTCAGCGCGAAGGCGCGCACGCCGGGGATCGCCAGCAGCCCCGGCATCATCTCCGCCGCCAGCACCTGCTGCTTGCGGTCGCGCTGGTCCCAGGGGGCCAGGCGCATGAAGATGTTCGCCACATTGGCCTGCGCCGGCCGCTGGAAGCCGCCGACGGTGGCGAAGAGCGAGGCGATCTCGCCGCTTTCCACATAGGGCCGCAGCACCCGCTCCACCCGCTCCACATGCTCATTCGTATAGGTGAAGGACGCGCCTTCGGGCCCGGTGGTCGGGATAATGATGACGCCGCGATCCTCGGTCGGCGCGAATTCCTTGGGCAGAATGGCGAATAGCAGCACCGCCAGCCCGGTCAGCGCGGCAACCGCGCCCATGGTCAGCACCGGCGCCGCCAGCGCGCGGCGCAGCGTGGTCCGCAGCAGCCAGTTCATGCCGAGGAAGAAGGGCTCGGTCCAGCGCACCAGCCTGCTCTCGCCCTCATGCGCCTTGAGCAGCTTGGAGCACATCATCGGCGTCAGCGTCAGCGCGATGAGGCCCGAGAACAGCACGGAGGCCGCCAGGGCGAAGCCGAATTCGGTGAACAGCCGCCCGGTATTGCCACCCATGAAGGACAGCGGCACGAAGACCGCGATCAGCACCAGCGTCGTCGCGATCACCGCGAAGGCAATCTCCCGCGCGCCGCGCATGGAGGCGAGCAGCGGCGCCTCGCCTTCCTCGATCCGGCGGTGGATGTTCTCCAGCACCACGATGGCGTCATCCACCACCAGGCCGATCGCCAGCACCAGCCCGAGCAGCGTCAGCACATTGAGCGAGAAGCCCAGCGCCGACAGCGCGATGAAGGACGCGATGATCGAGACCGGGATCGCCACCGCCGGGATGATGGTGGCGCGCCAGGACCGCAGGAAGAAGAAGATCACGACCACCACGAGGATCAGCGCGATCATCAGCGCGTGCTCCACCTCGTAGATCGACTGGGCGATGAAGGTGCTCTCGTCATAGCCGATGACGACTTCCACCCCATCCGGCACCGTCGCGCGGATGCGCTCGACCTCCGCCTTCACGCCTTCAGCGACCGACAACGTATTGGCCGTGGATTGGCGCAGGATGCCGAGGCCGACGCCGGGCTTGCCGTTGATGCGGTAGCCGCCGCGCGTATCCTCCGGCGCCACCTCGATCCGCGCCACGTCGCCGAGCAGCACCTGCCCGCCGGCGGACCGCGCCAGCACCACCTGACGGAACTGCGCCGGCTCGCTGATGCGGGTGTCGGTGCGGACGGTCAGCTCGCGCGCCGTGCCCTCGATACGGCCGCCCGGCAGCTCGATGTTCTCGCGGCGGATCGCGTCCTCCACGTCCTGCACCGTCAGGCCGCGGGCAGCCAGCGCCTGGCGGTCGAGCCAGATCCGCATGGAGGGCTTGCGCTCCCCCAGCACCAGCACCTGCGCCACGCCTTCGACGATCGCAAGCTGGTCGGCGAAGCGGCGACGGGCGATCTCGGTCAGTTCCATGCCGGAGAGCTGGTCAGACACCAGCGCCACCCACAGGATCGGCCGCGCATCACCATCCACCTTCTGCACCACCGGCGTATCCGCCTGGTCCGGCAGCCGGGCCAGCGCGCGTGCCACGCGGTCGCGCACATCGTTGGAGGCGGCATCCACGTTGCGGGAAAGCTGGAACTCGATGGTCACCGCGCTGCGCTCGTCGCGCGACAGGGAGGTCATCACCTTGATGCCCTCGATCCCGGCCACCGCGGCCTCGATGATCTCGGTGATCTGGGTGTCCACCACGCCGGCGGAGGCGCCGAGATAGGTGGTGGTGATGGACACCACCGGGGGGTCGATCGCCGGATATTCGCGGATCGGCAGCTTCATCAGGGACGCGATGCCCAGCACGATGAGCATCAGGCTGATCACGGTCGCGAAGACCGGTCGCTTGATCGAGATGTCCGAGAGCACCATCGTGCGGCTTCCCTGGTCTAGGTCTTCAACGCGAGCAATGGAGGTCTGCCGCAAAGGCCCTCTCCCCCATGAAACATGGTGGAGAGGGCCTTCCTGCTAGGAGGTCGGGCGGGTCATCGTCTCGGTCACGCGCACCGGGGCATCGTTGCGCAGGCGCTGGATGCCGCGCACCACCACCACATCGCCGGCCTCGACGCCGGAAACCACCTCGACCTCGCCGCGCAGGCGCTGGCCGAGCCGGACCTCGATGCGCTTCGCGCGGTTGTCGCGGATGGCATAGACGAAGCTGCGGTCGCCGAGCGGGTCGATCGCCTCCTCCGGGATGAGCAGGGCGTTGGCGCGGGTGGCCAGCACCAGTTCCACCGTCATGAACAGGCCGGGCTTCAGCGCCTCATCCGCATTGTCGAATTCGCTGATGACGCGGACGGTGCGGGTATTGGTATCGATGCGCGTGTCGATCACGGCGACGGTGCCGGTGAAGCGCCGGTCGCCGAAGGCGGCGCTGCGGGCGCTGACCTGGCTGCCGACCTGCACGCGGGCCAGGAACACCTCCGGCACCGAGAATTCCACCCGGACCCGGGCGATGTCGTCCAGCGTGGTCACCACAGTGCCGGGCTGCACCAGCGCGCCGACGCTGACCTGGCGCAGGCCGACGCGGCCTGGGAAAGGCGCGGCGATGCGCAATTCCTCCAGCCGTGCCGCGGTCGCGCGCACGCGGCCCTCGGCCTGGCGGGCCTGCGCTTCCAGCGTCTCCAGCCGCTGGGCGGCGATGGACTGGCCGGGCTGCAACTGCCGGGCACGCTGCGCCTGGCTGCGGGCGTCGTCATACTGCGCGCGGGCCTGGTCCAGCTCGGCACGCAGCGCGGCGGCCTCCATATCCACCAGCATGTCACCGGCGGCGACCTTCTGGCCTTCCTCGAAGCGGATGTTGGTGACGATGCCCGAGACCTTGGCCGTGATCGCAACAGCGTTCCGGGCGCGGACGGTACCGACCGATTCGGTGCGGTCCACCACCGCGCCGGTGCGCACCGGGGCAACGGCGACGCCGACCGGGCCGCCCGGCCCGCCGCGCTGCTGCGCCGTCGGGGCGGCTGCCTCCAGCCCGACCAGCGCCAGGGGGCGCGGCAGGCCGACCTGCTCACCATAGATGTGCCAGGCGGCGCCGGTTCCGACGATCAGGGCCATGACGGCAAGCTGCGAAGATGTACGCATGCGACCCCAATTCTGACAGCGTTGTTCTCGCCCGGCACCACCGGCGCGGGGAAGCCACCGTTACCGTTCGTCACCAGTTGCAGAATACGTCATCACGAGCGCGGGATGGCAGCCGGCAAATGACCCACGATCCGGGATTTTGCAAGCCGCGGGGCGTGAAAGCCACGCAAATCGTCATGCAAGCTTCGTGCCTCTCGGCCCCGCGCCGACCGACCGCGCCCGGCCCCTTCCCGCCGCGCCGCCGCCGCGCCAATCTGCGCCCCCAGAAGGCAGGAGTTGAGGCGATGCGAGCCATCTTCGTCATGGTGAAATGCGAGATGGGCCAAGCCTATCGCGTGGCGCGGGAGATGGCGGACGGCATCCCGGAGCTGTCGGAGATGCATTCCACCAGCGGGCAGTACGACCTGCTTGGCAAGTTCTACCTCGAGCCCGACCAGGATATCGGCCTGTTCGTGGTGGAACGGGTGCAGAGCGTGCCGGGGGTGAAGGACACCTATACGCTGCAGACCTTCAACGCCTTCTCGGGCGGCAAGGCCTGAGCTTTCGGAGGACCGGCCGGGAAGGCCGGCGACAAGGCGCCGCAGGGTCGGAAAGGACCCCGCGGCGCCGCGCCGCCCGGTACTATGGAACGGGCGTTCAGCCGGCCTTCTGGATGCGGCCGTGGCGCAGCGCCTCCGCCCAGCGCGCATCATCGGCAACAAGGAATTCCGCGAAGGCGGCAGGCGGGCGCAGATCCATCTCCAGCCCGAGCGTCTGGAACCGCTGCACCAGCGCGGGGTCGCGATAGGCGGTGGCGACGGCCGCATGGATCTGCTCGGCCAGCGGCAGCGGCAGGGATTTCGGCCCGAACATGCCAACCCAACTGGCGATGTCGTAGCCGGCGACGCCCGCTTCCTGGGCCGTCGGCACATCCGGCATCAGCGGCGTGCGTTGCGCGGTGGAGACGCACAGTACCCGCACCCGGCCGGTGGACAGATGCGGCATCGCGCTGGCGGTGCTGGTCCAGCCGCAGGGCAGATGGCCGGCGACGATGTCGTTCATCATCAGCCCGCCACCGCGATAGGGCACATCCTCCATCTGCACGCCGGCCAGGCGGGCGAATTCGGTGCCGGCAAAGCGCGTCACGGCCTCTGTCTGGCCGAAGCCGATGGCGCCGGGCCTGGCGCGCGCCGCCGCCAGCAATCCGGCCACGTCGTTGAAGGGCTGTGCGGTACCGGAGACCATGACCAGCGTCTGCGTCGTCATCTTCGCGATCGGCCGGAAATCCGCCAGCGGATCGTAGCTGAGGCTGGCCATGACGTACTTGTTCAGCGTGTGAGTGGAGGTGACCATGCCGATGGTGGTGCCATCGCCATCCGCCTTGGACAGCGCATCGCTGCCGATGGCGCCATTCGCGCCGGGCCGGTTCTCCACCAGCACCGGATGACCGAGCGCCGGGCGCATCGCCTCCGCCACCGCCCGGGCCAGGATGTCGGTGCCGCCGCCCGGCGGATAGGGCAGGATCACCCGCACGGGGCGGCCGGGGTTCCAGGCTTGTGCCTGGGCACCGGCTGGCAGGGTCAGCAGGAAGGGCGTGGCCAGCAGGCTGCGGCGCGTGGCACTGATCATGGGACGTCTCCGGTTCGGCACGCCGTGTCCGGAAGGCCGGCGCCCTTGCCGACACCTTAGCGCCCGCCGACGCCAGGCAAATAGACCCCGTCTGCGACACGGAATGAAACGCCCGCCATGCCGCCGCCATGTTAAGGACGCGCCTGCCTTGGCGCTGCCCTCAGCCTGCCGCAGCAGCAAGCGATAAGAAGGGCCTCGGAGGATCAGATCATGCGCGTGCTTCCCGGCCTTGCCCTCGCTGCCAGCCTGCTGCTGGGCGCCTGCCAGAACCCCGATGGCACGCTGAACGTGCCGGCCTCGCTCGCGCTTGGCGCCGGTGCCGCGCTGGGCGTGGCGGCCATCGCCTCGGCGAACGACAACCACCACAGTCACCGCGGCTACTACCGGCAGCCTTCCTATGGCTATTCCCGGCCGTATTACGGCCGGGGCCATGGCTACAACCGCGGCTATCGCCGCTGGTAGGTCACCCCCAGGTGCGGAAGTGCTGCATGCCGGAGATCGGCGGTGCGGCCTTCAGCGCCGTGATATCCGGCACCGGGCGGGCCAGGCTGGCATCGCCCGCGACGGCCGCCTCGATCGCCACCGCGACGGCCATGACCAGCGCATCGCCGCCGCGCGGCCCCACGATCTGCAGGCCGAAAGGCAGGCCGGCCTCGTCCACGCCCAGCGGCAGGCTGATCGCCGGGTGGCCCACCAGCGTCACCGCATAGGCCAGCGACAGCCAGTGGAAATAGGTGCGGGTCGGCTGGCCGTCGATCTCGGCCGGGTACAGTTCGGTCCAGGGCCGCGGGCTGATGGTGATGGCCGGGCTGATGAGGATGTCGTGGTTCTGGAAGAAGCCCTGCCAGCCGCGATAGATGCGGGTCTGCTCGCTGGCCGCGCGGGAATAATCCGCCAGGGAGTAGCGCAGGCCTTCCTCGACATTGGCGATGATGTTCGGCCCGCAATCCTGCGGCCGGGTCCGCACCTTCTCCGCATGGGCGGACAGGAAGCTCGCGGCGCGCAGCACCTCGAACGCCTCATCGGTGCCACGGCAATCGGGGCTGGCTTCCTCGACCCGGCCGAATAGCGGGGTCAGCGCGGCGACGCGGCTGGCGAAGACGCGCCGGATGTGCTGCTCGGTCGGCGAGATGCCGAAATCCGGCGTCGCCGCCACGCGCAGGCTGCCGAGGTCCACGGCCATGGGTGGGAACAGGTCCCGGTCGCCACCGCGCACCCGGCGACCCGGCAGGGTATAGGCCAGCGGGTCCACCGCATCGTCATCCGCCATGGCGTAGAGCAGCAGCGCCGCATCCTCCGCCGTGCGCGCCATCGGGCCGAGCACCGGCAGTGCCGACCAGCCATGGCCGCGCCGCTCCGCCGGCACCAGCCCCGGCGAGGGCCGGTAGCCGACGATGCCGTTGAAGGCCGCCGGGTTGCGCAGCGAACCACCGGTATCGCTGCCCGAGCAGATCGGGAACATGCCGCAGGCCAGCGCCACGGCGGACCCGCCGGAGGAGCCGGCGGCGGAGCGCGTCGGGTCGAAGGGATTGCCCGTCGCGCCATAGACGATGTTGCGGGTATTGGCGCCGGCACCGAATTCCGGCGTGTTGGTCTTGGCCGTGACGATGGCGCCCGCCTTGCGGATATTCGTCACCATCGCCTCATCCTTGGTCGGGATGTGGTTTGCGAAGATCGGGCTGCCCCAGGTGGTCCGCAGCCCCTCCACCTCCTCCAGGTCCTTGATGCCGATCGGCAGGCCGTGCAGCGGGCCGAGCTTGGCACCCGCCATCACGGCGTCTTCCGCCTGCTTCGCCGCCACCCGCGCCCGGTCCTCATCCAGCGCGACCACCGCATTCACCGCATGGTTCACCGCGGCGATGCGGCCGAGGCAGCTTTCCAGCAGTTCCACCGGGGACAGCTTCTTCACGCCGATCAGGCGGCGCGCCTCGACGGCGGAAAGGTCGCAGGGTTCGGTCATCGGGCGGGGTCCTTCTGTCAGGGAAGCGGCGGCGCGGCCTAGTAGCCGAGCGCGCAGCCATCCTTGCGCGGGTCGGAGCCGCCGACCAGACAGCCGCGCTCCCGATCGATCAGGATCGCCTGGCCACCGCCATGCGGCTTGTCGATCAGCGCGCATTCATGGCCGAGGCGGTTCAGCCGGTCGATCACGCTGGCGGGGATGCCGCGCTCCACCTGCACCTTGCCCTGGTAGGGGAACAGCCGCGGCGCATCCAGCGCCTCCTGCACGTCCAGGCCGTATTCGAAGTGGTTGGCCAGGAACATGGACTGGCCCATCGGCTGGTAGTGCCCGCCCATCACGCCATAGGGCATGATCGCCTCGCCGTTCTTCATCACCATGCCGGGGATGATGGTGTGCATCGGCCGCTTGTCTGGGGCGATGCAGTTCGGGTGGCCTTCCTGCAGGCGGAAGCCGAAGCCGCGATTCTGCAGCATCACGCCCGACTTCTCCGCGAAGATGCCGGAACCGAAGCCCTCGAACAGCGAGTTGATGAAGGAACAGGCGTTGCCGTCGCGGTCCACCACGGTCAGGTACACCGTGTCCTTGTGCTTCTGCCAATCGGCCTGGCCGGCCTCCGGCATCTCGGTCATCGCCTTGTCGTCACTGATCAGCTTGGCCAGGTCGGTGATGTAGCCCTCCGACAGCAGCTTCGCCAAAGGCACCTCGACCTGGGACGGGTCGGCCAGGAAGGCGTCGCGGTCGCGATAGGCCAGGCGGGCGGCCTCGATATGGCGGTGGAAGCGCTCGGGGCTGAGGAAGCCCTGCTCCGCCGTACCCAGCTTCTCGATCATGCCGAGGATCATCAGCACCAGCAGGCCGCTGCCATTCGGCGGGCACTGGAACACCTCCATCCCGCGCCAGGCGCGGCTGATCGGGTCGACGAATTCGGCGACGCGGGCGCCGCGGGCGAAATCGGCCTCGGTATGGGTGCCGCCGGCGGCGCGCAGCGTGGCGACCATGTCGGCGGCAATGTCGCCCTCATAGAAGGCCTTGGCGCCATGCTTGCCGATGGCGCGCATGGTGGCGCCCAGCGCCGGGTTGCTGAACTTGTCGCCCAGCTTCGGCGCGGCGCCATCCTTCAGGAAGTACTTCGCCGCCCCGGCATGCTTCGCCAGCTTGCCGACCGAGCTCTCCCAATCCACGGCGACGCGGCCAGACACGAAAAAACCTTCCTCGGCGTAGCGGATGGCGGGCGCCAGAAGCTCATCCAGCCCCTTGGTGCCATGCGCCTTGTTCAGCGTCTCCCATGCCGAGATCGCGCCGGGCACCGTCACCGAATGGGCGGAGGTCGGCACCATGGCGGTCAGGCCCGCGGCACGCAGCGCCTCCGGCGTCGCACCCATGGGCGCGCGGCCGGAACCGTTCAGCGCGATGACCTGGCCCTTGCCGGCCGGTGCGTAGAGGCAGAAGCAATCGCCGCCGATGCCGGTGGAAGCGGGCTCCACCACGCCGAGCACCGCCACCGCCGCGATCGCCGCATCCAGCGCATTGCCGCCGGCGCGCAGGATATCCAACGCCGCCAGCGTCGCCTGCGGCATGGAGGTGGCGGCCATGCCATTGGCGGCATAGACGGCGCTGCGGCCGGGGGCGTGGAAGTCGCGCTTCATGCTGGGAAGACCTTCTGGCAAACTGTCGACACCGCTTTTGACGCCGGACTGCCCCCCCGGCAAGCCGACCAGGGGTCGCGCTTGTCGTTTATTGCGTCAGGAAGCCGCCATCGATCACCAGGCTGGTGCCGGTGACCATGGCGCTGGCCGGGCTGGCCAGGAAGACGATGGCGCCCATGATGTCCTCCACCGTCATGATCCGGCCGAGCGGCATGCGGCGGATCTGGCTGGTGCGGACCTTTTCATCGGCCAGGAAGGCCTGGGTCAGCGGCGTCTCCACGAAGCCGGGCGCCACCGCATTCACCCGGATGCCCTTCGGGCCGAGCTCGAAGGCCATCGCCTTGGTCAGCCCCTCGATCGCGTGCTTGGTAGCCGTGTAGACGGTGCGGTTGGCGCCGGCGACATGGCCATTGACCGAGGACAGGTTGATGATGGCGCCGCCCCTGCCCTGCTCCACCATGCCCTTCGCCACCGCCTGCGCCACGGTGAACATGGCGCGGACATTCAGGTCCAGCAGCCGGTCCACGGAGGCATCGGGCACCTCCAGGAAGGGCTCGCGGATATTGGTGCCGGCATTGTTCAGCAGGATGTCGAAGGGGCCGGAGGCCTCTACCAGCGCCCGCACCGCCTCGCGGTCCGTCACATCGAGCTGTGCGGCGCGGGCGGCGTGGCCGGCCTCGCTCAGAGCGGTCGCCGTCTCCTCCAGTTCCTCCAGGCTGCGGGCGGCCAGCACCACCTCGGCCCCCGCGGTGGCCAGCGCCACGGCGCCGGCGCGGCCGATGCCCTTGCTGGCGCCGGTGACCAGGGCGCGCAGCCCATCGAGGCGGAAGGCGGGGGTGACGGGAAGCATTCTCGGGGATCTCCTGGGATGCAAGCAGGCCCAAGCCCATGCGCCGGAGGGCTGGATCGTGCAAGGCCTTCCCCACCCGTGCGCCACAGGCTAGGGATAGGCATGGACCCCATCTCCTTCGACGATTTCGAGAAGGTCGATATCCGCGTCGGCACGATCATCGACGCGCAGCCCTTCCCGGAAGCCCGCAAGCCCGCGATCCAGCTCTGGGTGGAGTTCGGTGGCGCGCTGGGGGTGAAGAAATCCTCCGCCCAGCTCACCGTCCACTACACGCCGGACCGGCTGATCGGCCGTCAGGTGATGGCGGTGGTCAACTTCCCGCCCCGCCGCATCGCAGGCTTCGAGAGCGAGGTGCTGGTGCTCGGCGTGCCGGATGAGAATGGGGCCGTGGTGCTGCTGAAGCCGGACCTGAAGGTACCGGACGGCGGCAAGCTTTTTTGACGCCGGACTTCAGGTTCACCCACGGCGGCAAGCGTTTCTGACCACCTTCGGCCAACAGGATTCGAGAAAATGGCGCCGCGCTACTACACGGTGACCTGGGACCAGCTGCATCGCGACGCCAAGGCCCTGGCCTGGCGGCTGGTGGAGCGCGGCCCGTGGAAGGGCATGGTCGCCATCACCCGCGGCGGCCTGATCCCCGCCGCGATCATCGCGCGGGAGCTGGATTGCCGGCTGATCGAGACCGTCTCCGTCGTGACCTATGACGAGGAGCACCGCGGCGAGCCCGAGGTGGTGAAGCCGCCCGCCGCCGCGCTGGAAAGCCAGGGCGAGGGCTGGCTGCTGATCGACGACCTGGTCGATACCGGCACCACCGCCCGCCTGGTCCGCAAGATGCTGCCCAAGGCGCATTTCGCAACGGTCTATGCCAAGCCCGCCGGCAAGCCGAATGTGGACACCTTCATCACCGAGGTATCCCAGGACACCTGGATCCTGTTCCCCTGGGACACGGAGCCGCAATTCATCGCGCCCATCGCCAAGGCCCACGCCAACGGCAAGTAGGCGGCCAGGGTCCCGCGCAGCTCCGGCCCGGCCGGCGCCTGAGCAAAAGCAGAGTCCCCCGGCAGGGCAAATCGCAACCTGCGCCCGCCGAAGGCGGGCGAGCGGCCGGACGGCCGCCGCCGCAAATGCGGCGAGCCAAGCCGCCGGAGGCGGCGCCCGGCGCCTGAGGGCTCAGAAAGCCTGAGGGCTTAGGCTCTGCACTCATAAAGCTTGCGGCGCGGCGGCCAGGTTGATTCAAGGCTCCTGATTGGTGGGAGCCTTGGGATGGCGCGGTTTGACCTGGCGGACGG
>NZ_JAAVTX010000005.1 GCF_012163145.1 Falsiroseomonas frigidaquae | reverse complement strand
GTGTCGCCACCCGCTTCGACAAGCTCGCCCGGAACTACCTCGCCGCGCTCCACCTCGCCGCCGCACGCCTCTGGGCGCGCAGTTACGAGTCCACGACCTAGCGCCAACCGGCGCAACCGACTGAAACAGCCAGGATATGTCCGCCCCTCCGGCCGCGTGCCATCCTCGGCCGGGATCGAGGGCAGCATGGCGGAAAGTGGCGACAGGCGGCCGATCGCGGCGCGCGAATTGACCATCACGCGGAAGCTGGCCGGCTGGCTGGTGGCGCGCGGGGCCTCGGCGGATGCCATTTCCGTCGCCGGCATGGTGGCGGGGCTGGCCGCAGGGCTGTGCCTGGCGCTGGTGCCGGATTGGCCGGAGGCGGGCTGGCAGCTGTGGCTGCTGGCCGCGCTGCTGATCCAGCTTCGCCTATTGGCGAACATGCTGGACGGTATGGTGGCGGTCGGGCGCGGCATCGCCTCGCCAGCCGGGGAATTGTTCAACGAGGTGCCGGACCGTGTCTCCGACACCGCCGCGCTGGTCGGCCTCGGCATCGCGGCCGGTGCGCCGGTGCTGGGCTGGGCGGCGGCGCTGGCGGCGATGGCCACCGCCTATGTCCGCACCGTGGGCCGCGCGGCGGGCGCGCCGAGCGACTTCCGCGGGCCGATGGCCAAGCCGCATCGCATGGCGCTGGCCACCGCCGTTGCCCTGTGGTGCGGGCTGGCGCCGGTCGCCTGGTCGGCGGGCGTGCCGGTGGTGGCGCTGTGGATCATCCTGGCGCTGTCCCTGCTGACCGCCTGGCGCCGGCTGCACGGCGCCTACCGCGTCCTGCGGGCGCGCCCATGAGCACGGCCTTCGCGCATCCCGTCACGGTCTGGATCGTCTCCGCCACCGTGGCCGTGGTGGCGGCGGCCGCCCTGGCGATCGGCCTGCTTTCCGTCAGCGGCAGGGTGCAACCGGCACTTCGGAAGGAGTTGTGGCTGCGGCTGGGGTCCTGGTGCGTGCTGCTGCCGTTGATGATCGGGCCGGTGCTGGCGGGGCGGGAATGGACCATCGGCGCGGTCACGCTGCTCGGGCTGCTCTGCTACCGCGAATATGCCCGGGCGACCGGGCTGTTCCGGGAAAGGCTGCTCTCGGCCGTGGTGGTGCTGGGCATCCTGGCGGTGAATTTCGCGGCGCTGGACCATTGGTACGGCTTCTTCGTCGCGCTCTGGCCATTGACCACCTGCGTGCTGGCGGTGGCCTCCATCCCGCTCGACCGGCCTGCGGGCTATGTGCAGCGCGTCGGCCTGGCGGTGCTGGGCTATATGCTGTTCGGCGCCGGCCTGGCGCATCTCGGCTATATGGCGAATGACGCGAATTACCGGCCGCTGGTGCTGCTGCTGCTGACCGCTGTGGCGCTGAACGACGTGGCCGCCTTCACCTGCGGCAAGCTGATCGGCGGGCCCAAGCTGCTGCCGGCGACCAGCCCGAACAAGACCATCTCCGGCGCGCTGGGCGCCGTGGTGGTCACGGCGAGCGTCGTGGCGCTTATCGGATCGGCGCTGTTCGGCGGCACCGGGATGCAGGCCTGGCACTGGCTGGCGCTGTTCGGCGTGCTGGTCAGCGTCGCCGGGCAGAGCGGCGACCTGATGCTGTCCTCCATCAAGCGGGACATCGGCATCAAGGATATGGGCGTGGTGCTGCCCGGACATGGCGGCATCCTGGACCGTTTCAACAGCCTGCTGCTGGTGGCCCCGGCGGTGTTCCACCTGATCCAGTATTTCATCGGCTTCGGCCTGGACCAGCCGGTGCGGCTGTTCACTGGCGGCGGCTGAGATGGAGTGGAAGCTGCGCCCCGCGCGCGACCTGGGCCTGGCGGCGGGCGACCGCTGGCGCAGCCTGAAGCGCGAACGCGGCCTGGTCGGCATGGCCGTGCACGGCGCCTGGCGCGCCCTGCTGCGGCTTTACTTCCGCCTGGCCCACCGCCTGGTGGTGCAGGGGCGGGAGAACCTGCCCCCGCCGCCCTTCGTCCTGGTCGCCAACCATTCCAGCCACCTGGATGCGCTGGTCCTGGCCGCGATGCTGCGCGGCGAGGCTGCGCGGTCCGCCCATGCCCTGGCGGCCGGGGAGGTGTTCTTCGGCAGCCGGGCCGGCGCGGCCTTCGCCGCCTATGCCATCAACGCCTTCCCGATCTGGCGCGGCCGCACGAAGCGCGGCGACCTGGCGACGCTGCGGGAACGCCTGGTGGAGGACCGGCTGGTCTATATCCTGTTCCCCGAGGGCACGCGCAGCCGGGATGGGCAGATGGGGCCTTTCCAGGCCGGGCTGTCCAGCATCGTCTCCGGCACCGGCGTGCCCGTGGTGCCCTGCTGGATCGAGGGTGCGCACGCCGCCTGGCCGCCGCAACGCCGCTGGCCGCGCCCCGGCCGCCTCTCGGTCCGAATTGGGCCGGCCCTGCCCAGCGAGGACCGCGCGGCGCTGACGGAAGCCTGCCGCGCGGCGGTGCAGCGCCTGTCCGGCGCGGGGTGACCGTCAGCCGATCTCGACCTCGCCGCCGCCCTCGACCCAGTCCTTGAAGCCACCGAGGTTGCGGACATCGGTATAGCCCATGTCCTTCAGCGTCTTGCCCGCCAGCGCGGAGCGGCCGCCGGAGGCGCAGTAGACGATGATGGTCTTGGCCCGGTCGAAGGCCGCGTCATGCAGCGGGCTTTCCGGATCGGCGCGGAATTCCAGCAGGCCGCGGGAGACGGCGAGCGCGCCCTTGGCCTTGCCGGAGGCCTTCACCTCCGCCGCGTCGCGCACATCCAGCAGCACGGTCTGCGGCTCCCCGGCCAGGACGCGGGCCTCGGCGGCGGAGATGCGCGGCACGGCGGCGTTGGCGGCGGCGAGCATGTCCTTGACGGTGGTCGGCATGATGGTGGGTTCCTCCGGTCGTGAAGTCAGAATCTCACACAGGCCTCCGCCGTCGTCACCATCACGCTTTCCTGCGCGAAGCGGGCGCGAAACAGGCGGATCACCGGGTCGATCCGCGCCAGCGCCTGCGCCGGGCTGGCGCCGGGCAGCGCCACCACCAGGATCTTGCTGCGTTCCCGCGCCAGCCGCCCGCCGGCGCCGCGCCACTGGCCGGCGCCATCCAGCACGGTCAGCCCATCGGGGAAGGCCGGCGTCACCACCTGGTCCATGAAGCCGGTCCAGGCGGGGTCATCCACCACCTCCGTCCCCTGGGCATTGCGGCCGAAATACCCCTCCAGCATCGTCGCTGACTGGGTGCCGGGCGGGCAGGCCGGCGGGGTGGTGGCGCAGGCCGTGAGCAGCAGGAGAAGGGGCAGGATTCGCATGGCCGGATGCTACGCCGTTCGCGCCGCGATGCGCAGCAGCAGCAGGCTGGCCAGCACGCCGATCGCCGCCAGCGCCAGTGCCGCCTCCGCCCCCACGGCGAAGAGCAGCGGCGCGAACAGGGCCGGCCCCAGCGCCATCGCCGCCGTCACCGGCGCCATCACCTGGCCGGCGACGGTTGCATAGCCATCCGTGCCATGCAGCTCGATCAGGCAGGCCGGGCGCATCACCGTCATGATGCCCGACGCCAGGCCGTAGCTCAGCACGAAGGCCGGCGCGGCGAGGGCGATGCCGATCGGCGCCACCAGCGGCATCAGCAGCGCCAGCGGCATCAGCAGCAGCGCGACGGAGGCGGTGGCGACGGCGCTGGCCCGCCCGCCGCCCACCACATCCAGCAGCCGCGCCGTCACCTGCGCCGGCCCGACCAGCGCGGCCCACCAGATGGCGCTGCCGCGTTCCAGGCCCAGCGCCTCCACCAGCAGCACCATATTGGCCAGGATGGCGCTGCCGGTCAGCGTCTGCATGGCGAAGGCGGCCGACAGCCAGCGCAGCCGCGGCGGCAGCTTGCCGCCGGCCACCCGCGCGGGCCTCGCGCCGCGCGGCGCCGCCGGCACGCAGGCCAGGTGCAGCGGCAGGGCCACCAGCAGGTGCACCACGGCCGAGGCCAGCACCGCGCCGCGCCAGCCGAACGCCGCCTCCGCCGCCGCCAGCGCCGGCCAGGTCACCACGGAGGACAGGCCGGAGGCCAGCGCCAGCAGCCCGAGCCGCCGCCGCGCCCGTTCCGCGCCCAGCGCCGCCAGCGCGGCATTGGCGGCCTCCGTCAGCGCCAGCGCCGCGGCCAGGCCCAGCACCAGGCAGGCCCCCAGCGCCTGCACCCAGTTTTCCGCGATTGCCAGCAGCCCCAGCCCCACGGCGAAGGTCACCGACCCGCAGGCCATCACCGGCCGCGCCCCATGCCGGTCGATCAGCCGCCCGACCCAGGGGGACAGCAACCCGGCCAGCCCGAGCAGCAGGGTGATGCCGAGGAAGGCCCGCCCCGGCGCCAGGCCGAGGTCGCGCTCCATCGCCGGCCCCAGCACGCCGGGCAGGAAATACGCCGTGCCCCAGCCCAGGATCTGCGTGACGCCGAGCGCCGCGAGGACCAGCCCGGGCCGCATCGGACTCAGGCCCCCGGCTTCAAGCGGTGGTGGCCAGCAGCACCACGCCGGCGGAGATCAGCCCGATCGCCATGATCTTGGCCAGGCCGAGGCTTTCCCCGAACATGCCCCAGCCGATCAGTGCGATGACCACGTAGCTCGCCGCCGTGCAGGGCAGGGCGACCGACATCGGGATTTTTCGCAGCGCGATGATATAGAGCAGCGCCGCGCCGCCATAGCAGCCCAGGCCCAGAACCGTCTGCCAGCGGAACAACTGGTCGATGAACCCGGCCTCCGCCGCGACGGAGCCCGAGGCGCCCGCCTTCAGCAGGATCTGCCCGACGAGGGAGGTGGTGATGGCGGTCGCGAGGGTCGCCCAGGCCGCGATCACTGGCCCGCGCCCCCCGCCCGCACGACGTCCCGCACCACGCCCTGCGGCTTGCCATTGGCCGAGAGGAAGGCACGGCCGACATACTCGCCGAGCACGCCGAGGATCAGGAACTGCACGCCGGCGACCAGCAGCGTGACCGTCATCATCGAGGCCCAGCCGGAGGGGGTTTCCCCGCTCAGCCCCTCGAACAGCACGATGGCGGCGGCGACCAGCCCGAACACGCCCATCGCAGCGCCGGCCAGGATCGCCAGCCGCAGCGGCAACACCGAGAAATTGGTGGCGAGGTTCAGCCACAGCAGCACCAGCCGCTTCAGCGTGTAGTTGGAGCGGCCCTCGGCGCGCGGCAGGTGCTTCACCTCGATGCTGTCGAGGCGCTGCGTCACCTGCATCAGCAGCCCGTCCACATAGGGGTAGGGCCCGCTGTATTTCGCCACTTCGCGCACCGCCATGGCGCTCATGCAGCGGAAGGACGACAGGTACAGGCCCTTCGGCTTGTCCAGCAGCATGTCCGCCACGCCATTGGCGAAGCGGCTGCCGAGGTTGCGCCAGCCCTCATGCTCCTTCTTGGCGTAGCGGGTATAGACCACGTCCCAGCCACCTAGGCGGGCATGGTCGTACAGCCGCACCACCTCCTCCGGCGGGTTCTGCAGGTCGTCGTCCATGGTGATGACGTAGGCGCCGCGGGCCTGGCGCAGGCCGGACATGACGGCGTTGTGCTCGCCGAAGTTGCGGGCATGCTCGACATAGACCAGTGGTACCGTGGCGGTCGCCGCCAGGGCGCGGCAGACCTCGGCTGAATTGTCCGGACTGCCGTCATTCACCAGGATGATCTCCAGCCCCCCCGCCGGTCGCAGCGCGGACAGCGCCTCGACCAGTGCGCCGACCGTGAGCGCGCCGCGATAGACCGGGACGACGATCGACAGGCCCACCGGCGCGGCGCCGGGCTGCGCCAAGCCAGAAGACAATCCCGCAGTTGGTCCTGCTTCGGAAGCACCGGCGCGCCGGGCCATGGTCTCAGTCACGTCGCATACTCCGTCAGGGCCGCGTGCCGATGACGAGGACGGAACCGCCGCCGGGCATGGGGATGCCCGCGCCGCCGATCCGCCGCTCGATCTCCGAGACGGCGTGCAGGGTCTTGTCGATCCAGGGGGGGAAGTGGGCCACGTCGCTGGGCGCATCGGCGCGGGCCTGCAGCACCTTCCGTTGCAGGGCCATCAGCGGCAGCAGCAGGCCGTTCCAGTAGCGGGCGGAAACCTGGGTGAAGCCGGCCTCCTCCAGCAGCGCGCGGGCGCTGCCGGCGGTGTAGCGGCGCGCGGTATGCACCCGGGCGTCATGCGCGCTGCGCAGCCATTCATAGGCCGGCAGGTTCAGCACCACCGTGCCGCCGGGGCGCAGCACGCGGTGCAGCTCCGCCATGCCGCGGGCCGGGTCCACGCCGGCATGGCAGATCACGTCGATCGAGACCGCGGCGCCGAAGCTGGCATCGGCGAAGGGCAGCGCATTGGCATCCCCCGCCGCCACCGGCCGGTTCGCCTTCTGCTGCGCCCGGCGCGCGGCATCGGCCATGTATTCCAGGCCGATCGCCGGTCGGTCCGGCATGTGCTGCGCCAGGCGCAGCAGGAAGCCGCCCGTGCCGCAGCCGGCATCGAGCACGGGGCCGGCGGCGCCGGGGCGGGTGTGGAGCGCGTCGAGGACCCGGGCATGGGCGGCCCGGAACCACCACATGCCGTCCTCGGCAGCGTCCATCAATGCGTATTCTGCGGGTTCCACCACGCCCTTGTGACGCCGCACCGGGGCAACCGCAAGGCAGCCGCGCGGCGGTGGTGAGGCGGCCCTTCCACCGGAGGTGCGGTGCCCCCTGCACCGGGGGATGCGGCGCACCCTGAACCCGCAGCTGCGGCGGCCCGTGCGAGGCATGCGGGGCAGCCCTGCCGCATGCGCGCCGCAATGCGGTTGCACCTTGTGGCAAGCCCGCCGAGGATGCGGTCGCCGTGAACCCTCCATGACCCCGAAACCTCGCCCCAAGCCGAAGCCCGCCATCGCCAAGGCCGCACCCGCGCCTCGCCTGTTCAGCCCCGCCGAGCCGGCGAACTGGGCACGGCTGCTGCGTGCCCTGGCCGTGGTTCCGGCGCTCGGCTTCCTGCTGGTGGTGCTGACGCCGCCGCTGAACCACGATGTCGCCGCCATCCTGAACTTCGCCGAGCGCTGGGTCGCCGGTGAATCGCTGTTCCGCGACCTGATCGACGTGAACCCGCCGCTGATCTTCGTGCTGGCGGCGATCCCGGCACTGATCGACCGCTTCACGCCGCTCGATATCGTGCAGTCCTGGCTGATCTGCGTGGTGGGCTGCTGCGTCCTGGCCTGGCGGCTATGCGCGCGGCTGCGCCAGGGCATCGAGGAAGGCCCGGTCGAGACCGCGGCGCTGGACGCGCTGATCCCGCTGATAATCGTCATGGTCGCCTACGATGTGGGCCAGCGGGAACACCTGATGGGGCTGTTCGCGCTGCCCTACGCCATGCTGGCGGCGCGCCGGGCGCAAGGCATCCCGACGCCGGGCGGGGTGGCGCTGACGGTGACCATCGCCGCGGCGCTGGGCTTCGCGCTGAAGCCGCATTTCCTGGCGGTGCCGGCGCTGGTGGAGGCGCTGGTCCTGCTGCATCGCGGCCCGGCGGCGGCGCTGCGCGACCGGCTGCCCTGGCTGATGGCCGGGATCTGGCTGCTGTACCTGGCCAGCCTGCCGGTGTTCTTCCCGGATTACCTCGGCTTCGTCGTGCCGCTGGTGATGGATTTCTACCTCGACAATGGCGGCATCGGCTTCTTCGACGTGCTGTTCACCAACCAGCTCGGCCCGGCGCTGGTCGCCCTGCTGGTGACGCTGCCGCTGCTGGCGTGGAAGGGCGCCGGAGTGCCGGCGCGCATGCTGGCGGCGGTTGCGGTCGGCGGCCTGCTTTCGGCCTGGGTGCAGCATAAGGGCTGGTCCTACCACGTGGTGCCGATGGCGATGGCCACGGCGCTGATGGCGTGCTGGGCGGTGGCCCGCTGGTTCGACCGCGCCCTGCCGCCCGGCCGCGCGGCGGAGGCAGCCCCGGCCCTGGCGCTGGCCCTGGTGGTGGCGGTGGCGGCGGTGCATGTGCGCGGGGAAAGCCCGTGGCGGCAGATCTGGTACGCCAGCCTGGCGGAAGGCCAGCTCACCGCGACGCTGAAGCGGGAGGTGGCCGGGGAACGGCTGCTGGTGCTCTCGCCCGACATCTACCCGGTCTATCCGGCGCTGAACTACGCCCGCGCAAGGTCCACGCTGCGCACCATGAACCTGTGGCTGCTGATCGGCGCCTATCCCGGCTGCCCCGAGGGCGCCCCCCGCTACCGCGAGCCTTGGGAGATGTCGCGGCCCGAATTCCTGGTCTATCGCACCGTGGCGGAGGATTTCGCCCGCGCCCCGCCGGGCGCCGTGCTGGTCGCGAAGAATTCCGGCATCCCGCGCTGCGGCGCAGAGGATTTCGACCCGATCGCCTATTTCTCCCGCCACCCCGCCTTCGCCGAGACCTGGCGGCACTACACGCGGGTGGTGCACATGAATACCTACCTTCTCTACGTTCGCGAGGATTGATGTCGCATCAGGATTACGTCGGCCGCACCGAGACTCGCGAGGACCGGCTGGACCCGAGATTGCTGCGCGGGATGGCCGCCACCCTCGGCCGCAAGGTGCCCACGGAATTGCCGCCGCTGTGGCACTGGATGCTGTTCCAGGACTGGGTGATGCCGGACCAGATCGGCCCGGATGGCCACCCGAAGCGCGGCGGCTTCCTGCCGCCGGTGCACGACCTGCCACGCCGCATGTGGGCCGGCGGGCGGCTGCGCTTCCACCCGGTGCCGCTACATGTGGACGACACGGTGACGCGCACCAGCACCATCCTGAAGGTCACCGAGAAATCCGGCGGATCGGGTCGGCTGGTCTTCGTCACCGTCGGCCACCTGCTGCACGGCCCCGCCGGCCTGGCGCTGGAGGAGGAGCAGGACATCGTCTATCGCGGTGCGGAAGGCGCCGCCGTGAAGGCCGCCCCCGCCGCCGAGCCCTGGCCGGGCGCCGCCACCGCCACGGTGCTGCCCGATCCCGTCATGCTGTTCCGCTACTCGGCGCTGACCGGCAACGGCCACCGCATTCACTACGACCACCCCTATGTGACGGGGGAGGAAGGCTATCCCGGCCTGGTGGTGCATGGCCCGTTGCAGGCGACGCTGATGGCGCAGCACGCGCTGGACCACGCACCCGGCCAGCGCCTGCACAGCTTCGCCTTCCGCGGCCGTCGCCCGACCTTCGACAGCCGCCCCCTGACCCTGCTCGGCAAGGTCGAGGGCGAGCAGGTACTGTTGGAGACGCGTGACGAATCCGGCGCCACCTGCATGCAGGCCGAAGCGGTACTGGCCCCGGCGGTTGGCTGACCGACAACCGGGCGCGGCGGCGGCGCGCATTCTGCCGCTGCTGCCGCTGACCCAGGACACGCTGCGCGGCATCGCCATCATCGTTGCCGGCTATACCGTGATCTCCGCCGCCGATGCCGCGGTGAAATGGGCGCTGCCCGAGGTCGGCGTGGCCGTCGCGATGATCTGGCGCGGCGTCTTCGGCATGCTGGCGATCGCGCTGCTGGTGCGCGGGCGCGGCCTGGCCCCGGTCCGCAAGCCGCTGCTGGCGCTGCGGTCGCTGCTGCATTGCGTGGTGACCGTGGCCTTCTACATGGCCTGGTTCAACGCCTTCCCGCTCGGCGCGTCCTATGCCGTGAACGCCGCCGCGCCGCTGATCATGACGCTGCTGGCGATTCCGCTGCTGGGGGAGAAGGTGGGCTGGCGGCGCTGGACCAGCACCTGCGTCGGCTTCGCCGGCGTGATGATCATCCTGCAACCCGGCGGCGAGTTGTGGCGGTGGGAAGCGGCGATGCTGCTGGCCGGCGCCGCGACGCTCGGCCTGACGCGGATCTGGACCCGCGTGCTGGCGGCCACCGACACGCCGCAGACCATCGCCTTCTGGCTGCTGGCGGCGCATGTGCCGGTGGGTTTCCTGCTGCTGCCGGTGTTCCCGCCGCTCGGGCCGCTGGTGCCGCGCTGGGACATCTTCCTGTGCCTGGCCTTCCTCGGCATGGCGAACGGGTTCGCGCATCTGCTGTTCTCGCGCGCCTTCGCCATCGCGCCGGTCTCGGCGCTGGCGCCCTACGAGTACACCACGCTGCTCTGGGGCGGGGTGCTGGGCTTCCTGATCTGGGCGGAGGTGCCGGCCTGGAACACGGTGGCCGGCGCCGTCGTCGTCATCGCCGCCGGGCTGTACAACCTGCACCGGGAACAGGTGCGGCGTCGCGAGGATCGCGCGGCGATGGTGCGCGAGGATCGCGCGGCGATGGTGCGCGAGGATCGCGCGGTGAAGGTGCGCGAGGATCGTGCGGCGGCTGGCCGTGGGGATCGTGCCGCGGCGGAGGGGCCACGCTGATGGCACTCCGGCACGACCCCAAGCGCGGCGTGATCTACATGCTGGCCGCCTGCGCCCTGTTCGCGGCGATGAGCGTGCTGGTGAAGGAACTGTCCGACCGGGTCCACTTCCTCGAACAGATGTTCTTCCGCGGCTTCTTCGCCCTGCCGGTGGTGATGCTGATCGTGCTGCGCCGCATCGGGCTGCGTGGCGACATCGTCGGCACGCTGCGCACCAAGCGCTTCCCGGGCCATGTGCTGCGTGCGCTGACCGGCACGGCGGCGCAGGCCTGTTCCTTCTTCGCCCTCGGCCTGCTGCCGCTGGCCGAGCACACGGCGCTGACCAACACCACGCCGCTTTTCGTCACGCTGCTGTCGATTCCGCTGCTGGGCGAGAAGGTCGGCATCCATCGTGGCGGCGCGGTGCTGGCGGGCTTCCTCGGCATCATGGTCATCGCGCTCGGCCAGGGCGCCTTCACCGGTGATTTCGGCGGCGCGGCGCGCTGGGGGATGGTGGCGGCGCTGGCGCATGGCATGTTCTCGGCGGGCACCACCATGCTGGTACGGACGCTGTCCTCCACCGAGACCTCCGGCACCATCGTGCTGTGGCAGTCGCTGCTGATGACGCTGTTCAGCCTGTTCTGGCTGCCCTTCGTCTGGGTCACGCCGGGGCCGCTGGACCTGATGATGCTGATCGCCATCGGCCTGATCGGCGGCGCCGCGCAGGTGCTGCTGACGGAAGCCTGGGCCAGCGCGCAGGTCAGCTTCCTGGCGCCCTATTCCTATTCGTCACTGCTCTGGGCGGTGCTGTTCGGCTGGGTTGCCTTCGGCGACGTGCCGGGCCTCTCGACGCTGGGCGGCGCGGCGGCCATCGTGCTGGCCAGCCTGTACATCATGCACCGCGAGATCGTGCTCCGAGGAAAGAAGCGATGAGCATCCCCTTTTTGCGCGACGATCCACTGGCGCCCGGCGTGGTGGCGGAGGTGGCACCCGGCGTGCGGCGCATCCTGTGCAACAATCCCGGCCCCTTCACCTGGCGCGGCACCAACACCTGGCTGATCGGCCAGGGCCGCGTGGCGGTGCTGGACCCCGGGCCGGCGAATGCCGCGCAGCTCGCCGCCATCCTGCGCGCGACGGAAGGGGAGACCATCACCCACATCCTGGTCAGCCACACGCATCGCGACCATTCCCCGGGCGTTGCCGCGCTGCAGGCGGCGACCGGTGCGCGCAGCTACGGCTTCGGTCCGCACCTGACCCCGCCGGACCAGGGCGGGGAGGGCGGCGACCACGGCTTCACCCCCGATGTCACGCTCGCCGACGGCGCGGTGGTGGAGGGCGATGAATTTCGTCTGGCCGCCATCCATACGCCGGGGCATTGCGCAAACCACCTGTGCTTCGCGCGGGAGGACGGCGTGGTGTTCAGCGCCGACCATGTGATGAGCTGGTCCACCACCGTGGTCAGCCCGCCGGATGGCGACATGGCGGCCTACATGGCCTCCCTGTCCAAGCTGGCTTCGCGCGAGGCGCATCTGTACCTGCCCGGCCACGGCCCGCCCTTGCCGAACCCGGCGCCCTTCGTCGCCGCGCTGGCCGCGCATCGGCTGGAGCGGGAGGCGAAGGTGCTCGATGCACTGCGCGCTGCCCGCCGGGCAACGGCGCTGGAGCTGGTGCCGCCGGTCTATGGCCCGGTGCTGGAGCCGCGCCTGGTGCCCGCGGCCGCACGCAGCCTGCTGGCGCATCTGCTGAAACTGGTGGCCGAGGGGCAGGCCGCGCAGGAGGGGGACTGGTTCGAGCCGCGCTGACACGCCCAGGGGGAGGGTGGGGTGAGAGGGCTTCAGCCGTCGCTCAGCCGATTGTCCTGCCCCCGGAACACGATCCGCGGCCGTTCCGCCCGCTTCTCCGCCGGCACCTCCAGCCACTCCGCGAACTCGGTCAGGATCTTGGCCGTGATATCCGCCAGCTTCGCCGACCGCGCCGCGCTCAGCTTGTACCAGTCCAGACCCTCAAGCTCCCCAGACCCGCTGATCTCGCCGCGCACCGCCTCCGCGGGTGCGATCAGGAATCGTGCATTGAAGCGCATGCTGCGGGTCGTCGGCGTCACCGCGCGGCAGAGGTAATCCAGCGGCGCGAGGTCGGCGAGCAGCCGCGTGCCCTTCATCTCGCCGAGCAGCAGCCCGGTTTCCTCGTACAATTCGCGCACCGCGGCCACGCCCAGCGCCCGCGCCAGCGACGGCTTCGCCCGATGCGCCAGCAGCCCGAAGGTCTCCGGCTTCATCTCGGACAGCGCCTTCACGCCGTGGTCGCCGCGGTCCACCCGGCCACCCGGAAAAACCAGGATGCTCGGCATGAACTTGTGCTTGGCGTGGCGCATGCCCATCAGGATCTCGGGCTCGCCCGAGCCTTGCCGCCAGACGATCAGGCTGGCCGCATGGCGCGGCACCACGGTGCGCTTGCGCGGCGCCGGGATCAGGTCGCCGGTGCCGCCGGGATTGTCGGCCGTTGCGTCAGCCAAGGTTGATGCCCCTCGTCGCCAGCCAGGCCCGGAAATTCGCTCGTTCCGGCACGGAGAGCTGCCGCGCCGCATTCTCGGACCAGGTGCAGCCTTCCGGCTTCGGCCCGTGCACCTCCGGGTAGCGCGGCTTGCCGGGCGGGCGCAGCGCATCATAGCCGGGCAGGGCGGCGGCCAGGCCGCTATCGTCGTAGGCTTCGCGATGCACCACGACCGAAGGCGGCAGGCGCGGCGATGTCTCGTTGCGCGCGGCGGGAAAGCCCAGCGTCAGCCCGGCCAGCGGGAAGACGCCTTCCGGCAGCCCGAACAGCCCCTGCACCAGCGCCAGGTTGTTGCGGACATAGGAAATCGGGCAGGTGCCGAGCCCCGCCGCCTCCGCCGCCATGATGCAGAACCCCATGGCGAGCGCGGCATCGGCCGAGGCGTTCAGGAAGGTGTCGATGCTGTCATTGGCATGGGTGCGGCCATGCTCCGCACAGACCTGCCGGCCGCGCCGGATATCGCCGCAGAACAGCAGCAGCACCGGTGCATCCTTGATCCAGGGCATGGTGCCGATGGCATCCGCCACCTGCGCGATCTTTCCCGAATTGCGCGTGACCAGGATGGAGTACTGCTGCAAATCGGACTTCGCCGGGGCCGATTGCGCGCCGGCCAGAACCAGGTCCAGCAGCGCATCCGGCACCGGGTCCGGCCGGTAGCGGCGCGTCACCCGCCGGTCCAGAAGCAGCGCCAGGCCGGGGGGGATCTCCGCCGGCGGGGTGAAGGGCAGGGCGCCGTAGCGGGCGCGGATCAGGGCTTCGGCATCCATGATCCGCAGCCTGCCATGACAACTACCGCAGCACCACCCAGGCATCGGCCACGGTGACACCCTCGCCGGGCCGGCCGACGATCAGCGGGTTGATCTCCGCCTCCGCCACCTGCTCGACGCCGGCGAGGCGGGAGGCCGCGACCACGGCCTGGGCCAGCGCCTCCAGATCGCCGAGCGGCAGGTTGCGCCAGCCGGAGAGCGGCTTCAGCGCGCGCACCTCCGCGATCATCTCCCGCGCCGTCTCCAGATCCACCGGGGCCAGACGCAGGGCGATGTCGCGGTGCAGTTCGGAGAGCACGCCGCCGGCGCCGAGCAGCACCACCGGCCCCACCTCCGGGTCGCGCCGGAAGCCGAGGATGGCCTCCGCCAGACCCTTCGCCATGGGCTGCACCAGCAGGCCGGTGATCTTCGCCTGCGGCGCCGCCGCCGTGACGCGGGCGCGCATGGAAGCCGCCGCATCGCGCAGTGCCGCCGCATCGGCGATGTTCAGCGCCACGCCGCCGACTTCCGTCTTATGCGCGAGGTCCGGCGACAGGATCTTCAGCGCGACCGGATAGCGCAGGCCCTCGGGAGGGGTGTCCTGCATGACGGCGAAGGGCGAATCGAGGCCCAGCGCGGCGAAGACCCCGCGCGCATCGGCCTCATCCGGCCGTGCCGGCAGGGGGATGGCGGGCGGGGCCGTCTCGATCCCGTCGCGCGGCGCCTGCCAGGCGCAATAGGCATTGATGCAATCCGCCGCGCTTTCGGCCGTGCGGAAGGCGGCGATGCCCGCCTCCGCCAGCAGGCGCAGGGACGCTTCGGCCTGCGGCGCGAGGAAGGCCGCGACAGGCTTGCCGGGGATCTTCGTGCCCTCGACGATGCCGGCCACCGCATCCTTCGGCCGGAACTGGGCCGAGCTGCCGATGACGGCGAGCACCAGGTCCGTATCCTCCGCCGCGCGCAGCGCATCCAGCGCTGCCATCACGCGATCCGGCCGCGCGCCGGCCAGCGTCAGGTCCAGCAGCCGCGCATGGGTGCCGAATTTCGCGGCCTCCAGTTTCGCCGCGGCCTTCGCATCGGGCTTGCGTGCCTCGATGCCCAGCACGCCGAGCGCATCGACGGCCAGCGCGCCGCCGCCGCCCGTCGTCGTCATCACGCTGACCGCGCGATGGCTGTGCGCGGGCGCGCGCCGGCCGGCGACCAGGAGCGGCAGTTCCAGCAGGGATTCCAGCATCGAGACGCGCAGGATTCCATGCGCGCGGAAGAAGGCATCCGCCGCCGCATCGCTGCCCGCCAGGGCGCCGGTATGGCTGGTCGCGAGCTCCGCGCCAAAGGGGCTGCGGCCGAGCTTCAGCGCGATGATCGGCTTGCGCAGCTCGCGCGCCTTGGCGGCGGCCGCGGCCATCTGTTCCGGCGCGCGAATCGCCTCCAGGAACAGCGCCACCGCATCGACATCCGGGTCATCCAGCAGCAGGGAGGCGATCTCCCCCGCCGTCAGATCCGCCTCGTTCCCCGTGCCGATGAGGTGCGAGAAGCCGAGGCCCCGCGCCGCGCCGCGCGACAGCAGCGCACCCATCATGGAGCCGGATTGGGAGACCAGCGCGACGCGCCCGGCCGGCAGATCCTCCGCCTCCAGCGCCGCATTGGTGGTCAGCGCCGTGCGGGCGTTGAGGTTGACGATGCCCATGGAATTCGGCCCGAGCACACGCATGCCGCTGCCCTGCGCCGCCGCCAGGACACGCGCCTGCAGCGCGGCGCCCTCCGGCCCCGCCTCCGCGAAACCATCGGCCAGCACGCAGGCCACCGGAATGCCGCGCGCCGCGCAGGCCACGACCTGCGCTTCGACATTGTCGGTGCCGAGCAGGATATAGGCGAAGTCGATCTCGCCCGGGATATCGGCCAGCGAGGCAAAGGCGCGTTCGCCCAGCACCGATTCCGCACGCGGATTCATGGGGAAGAGTTCGCCCGTGAATCCGTGGCGGCGCAGATAGCGCTGCGGCCGCGCCGTCAGCCGCTGTTCGTCGGCGGAGGCGCCGATCAGGGCGATGCGGCGCGGGTTGAGCAAGGCTTGCGCGAGGCTCATGCCTTGGGCGGCCGCTGCGAGAAGCTGCGGCCGAAGACGCCCTCGGCGATGCGGTTCTTCATCACCTCCAGGCTGCCGCCGGCGATCATCCAGCCGCGCGTCTTGCGCACGCAGTATTCGATCAGCAGGTCCTGGCTGTAGCCGGTGCCGCCCATGACCTGCATGGATTCATTCGAGCACATCCAGCCGGCCTGGTTGCAGGCGTACTTCGCCATGGCGACGTCCTGCGCATCCGGCAGCCCACCCTTCGCACGGACCGCCGCGCGGTACAGCAGAAGCTGCGCGCTATCCAGCGCCACGCGCATCTCGGCGAACTTCCATTGCAGGCCCTGAAACTCCATCAGCGCCCGGCCGAACTGTTTCCTTTGTTCGGCATGCGCCTTGGCCTGCCGGAAGCAGTATTCGCCGAGTGCCAGCGCGCGGGTCGTATTGCCCGCACGCTCCACGTTGAAGCCTGCGATCTGCTTGCGGAATCCACCCTCGCCCAACAACAGGTTCTCGTCGGGCACGAAGACATTATCAAAGTACAGCGCGCACCAGGTTTCGCCATTCATGTAGCGGCTGGGCTGGCCGAGCCGGAACCCCTCCATCCCGCGCTCCAGCAGGACGGAGCCGATGCCGTTCACGCCCGGTCCGAACCGGCAATAGATGACGAAGACGCCGGCATCCTCGGTGTTGGAGGTAAAGACCTTGCCGCCATTCAGCAGGTAGCCGCCCTGCACCTTGGTCGCCGTGGTCTTCAGGTCGGTCAGCGCGGAGCCTGCATCCGGCTCCGTCATGCCGACCGCGGCGATGGTCTCGCCACGCAGCAGCGGCTCGAAGTAGCGCTTCTTCTGGTCCGGCGTCGCGTATTCGGCGAAGGTGCGAAAGGCGCCGAAATTGCCGGCCTGCAGCACATCGGCGCTGCGCGGGCAGACATAGGCGATCTGCTCCATGGCCAGGATCGCATCGAACAGCGTGCCGCCCTGGCCGCCGTCTTCCTCCGGCACCATGATGCCGAACAACCCGTTCTCGGCCATCAGCTTGGCGACATCCCAGGGGAAGCGCTCGTCATGCGCGCGGGCCAGCGCGTCCTTGGCCAGGTGCTGCTCGGCGAAGCGGCGGACGGAATCCTGGAACGCGACCTGTTCCTCGGTGAGTGAAAAATCCATCAGACGGGGTCCCAGGAAAAGACGTCGCCGGAGCGATCGAGCGGCAGGAAGTGGCTGCGAAGGGCGGGCAGGGCGGTCTCGGCAATGGTTTCCGGCGTCCAGCCCTCGCCACGATGGGTGGAGCGGATCGGCCGCGGCTGGCTGAACAGGAACAGCTCGTTGTGACGTGCGGCGAAGATCTGCCCCGTCACGTCCTTCGCGGCGTCGGAGGCGAGGAACACGGCCAGCGGCGCGTTCTTGTCCGGCGTCATCTGCTGCAGCCGCGCCACGCGGGCCTTCTCGGCCTCGGTGGAGGAGGGGATGGAGCTGGTCATGCGCGACCAGGCGAAGGGCGCGATGCAGTTGGACCGCACGCCGAAACGCTGCATGTCCAGCGCGATCGACTTCGACAGCGCCGCCACGCCGAGCTTCGCCGCGGAGTAGTTTGCCTGGCCGAAATTGCCGATCAGCCCCGATGTCGACGTCATGTGCACATAGGCGCCGCTGCCCTGCTTGCGGAACTGCTCCGCGGCCGCGCGGGACACGAAGAACGACCCGTTCAGATGCACATTGATGACCGCCAGCCATTCCTCCGGCGACATCTTATGAAAAATCTGATCCCGCAGGATGCCGGCGTTGTTCACGACGATGTCGATGCGCCCGAAAGCGTCCATCGCCTGCGCCACGATCCGCTGCGCGCTGCCCCATTCCGCCACGCTGTCGGTGTTCGCCACCGCCTTGCCGCCGCGCTGGTGGATGATGGCCACCGTCTGCTCACCGGGGGTTGCAGAGGTCGGGCCCTCGCCGGTCAGGCTGGCGCCGATATCGTTCACCACCACGGAGGCGCCGGCCAACGCCATGGCGAGCGCAATCTCCCGCCCGATCCCGCCGCCCGCCCCGGTGACGATCGCCACCTTGCCTTCGAGCATCATCCGTTGCCTCCTATCCGTGCAGCCCGCTTCTAATCCCCCGCCGAAGGGGCGTGAAGCCGGGTTGCCGCATCACGGGGGTGCCCTAAACTCAAGCCTGGATACAAGTGGGGGACATGGTGGCCTTCGTGGAGCTGGATGGGGTCGGCATGACCTTCCGCGGGCGCACCGGCGCCTATGAGGCGGTGCGCGACTTCAACCTGGAGTTGTCCGAAGGCGAGTTCTTCTGCCTGCTGGGCACCTCCGGTTGCGGCAAGACCACCGTGATGAACATGCTGGCGGGCTTCGATACGCCCACCGCCGGCCAGATCCGGCTGGAGGGCAAGCCCGTGCGCGGCCCGGGCGCGGATCGCGGCGTGGTCTTCCAGGGCCACGACAGCCTGTATGACTGGCTGACGGCACGCGACAACATCGCCTTCGGCCTGCGCCTGCGCGGCATGGGGGCTCGCGAGCGCCGCGCGGTGGCGGACCGCTTCCTCAACATGGTCGGGCTGACCGGGCAGGGGGGCAAGCACCCCTCGGAACTGTCCGGCGGCATGAAGCAGCGCATCCAGATCGCCCGCGCTTTGGCGAACGACCCGCGCATGCTGCTGATGGACGAGCCGTTCGGCGCGCTGGATGCGATGACGCGGGCGGTGCTGCAGGCCGAACTGTCCCGCATCTGGTCGGAGAACCGGAAGACGGTGCTGTTCATCACCCATGACATCGAGGAAGCCTGTGCGCTCGCCACCCGCGTCGGCGTGATGAAGCGCGGCCCGGGCGGCACGCTGAAGGCGGTGGTGCCGATCGACCTACCCTTTCCGCGCGAACGCACCTCCGACGCCTTCATGGCCAGCTTCCGCCAGGTGCATGAGCTGATCCATGCGGAGATCCACCCCCATGCATAGCCGGACCGCCACCGTCATCGGCTATGTGCTGGGCTTCGCGCTGCTGTTCGTCATCTGGCACCTGGCCTCGCAGTACCTGGTCAGCTCCGTGCTGTTCCCCTCGCCTTTCCCGGTCTTCGAGCGCGGCTGGGTGCTGCTGGAGGAAGGGCTGCTGCAGGAATCCGTCTGGGCTTCGATGCGCCGCATCATCCAGGGCTTTCTTCTCGGCTCGGCCATCGGCATTCCGATCGGCCTGGCGATCGGCAGCTTCCGGCCCGTGCGGCTGCTGCTGGAACCCTGGACGGAGTTTTTTCGGTTCATCCCCGCCGTCGCGATGATCACAGTCTCGGTCATCTGGTTCGGCATCGGGGAGGAGAGCAAGATCTTCCTGATTGCCTATACCACCGTCTTCGTCGTGGTGATCGCCACTGCGGCCGGTGTCGGCGCGGTGGGGCGGGACAAGATCCGCGCGGCGCAATGTCTCGGCGCCAACAAGCTGCAGGTCTTCGCGCTCGTCGCCCTGCCGGCGACGGTGCCCTACATCCTGACCGGCATGCGGCTGGCGATGGCGAATGCCTTCGTCACCATCGTGGCGGCGGAGCTCGTCGCCAGCAATGACGGGCTCGGCAAGATGCTGTGGGATGCGCGGCTGTTCATGCAGGTGGAGGACATCTTCGTGGCGCTGATCTCGCTCGGCCTTCTGGGCTTCGCGACGGACCGCGTGTTTCGCCTGCTGATCCGCGCCTTCGCGGGCCGTTTCAACCCGACCATGTGACAAACAGGGAGAACAAGAACATGCTTCGCCGAACCCTTCTCGCCGCCGGTGGCGCCGCACTCGCGGCCCCCGCCTTCGCCCAGAACGCGCCGATCAAGATGACCATCGCGACCGGCGTAGACCCGTCCTTCGCGCCCTATTACGTCGCGCGGGAGGGTGGCTTCTTCACCCGCAACGGGCTGGACGTGACGGTGAACACCGGCCCCTCCGGCTCCGCCATGGTGGCCTTCCTGATCGGCAACCAGATCAACTCCGCCTATGGCGCCGAACAGGCCGGCGTCTCCGCGCATCTGGTCGATCCCAACGTGGTGGCCGTTGCGGAAGGCACCGCGCTGCTGCGCTGGATCAGCGTGCTCGGCCGCAACATCGAGAACATGGAAGGGCTCAAGGGCAAGAAGGTCGGCGTCGCGCGCGGCACCGGCAGCGAGACCTTCTGGCTGTCCGTCGTCTCCAAGCTGAACCTGAACCCGGCCGACTACACCATCGTCAATGTCGAGGCGCCGGAGATGGTGGCGGCGCTGGAGCGCGGCAACATCGACGCCTTCGCGGTGTGGGAGCCCTGGCCGACCCGCGCCATGCGCGCCATTCCGAACACCAAGATCCTCGTCTCCAACGAGCAGATCCAGATCGTCCGCAACTTCGTCTATATGAACAAGGGCTGGGCGCAGTCCAACATGGAGGCGACGACGCGGCTGATGCGGTCGCTGATCCAGGCGCAGGAGTACATTGCCTCCAACCCGAATGAGGCCGCCGCTCAGGTCGCCCGGTTCCTGCGCCAGGACCGCGCCTTCATCGCGGAGCTGATGACCAAGGTCGAGTACAAGATGAACCTGACGCCGGACAGCGTCGGCAACATCCAGCTCGCCATCGACCAGCTGCGCGGCATGGGCAAGCTGTCCAAGGAAGTGACGCCGGCCGAGGTGATCTGGAAGGAACCCCTCGCCGCCGCCGCCGCCGGCCGCGTGCAGATCTGAGAGGCCGGCCGGGGTGATCGACGATATCGAGGCCACCGGCCGCCTTCAGACGCAGATCGAGGCCGCGCTGCCACTGCCGGCGCGGCCGACGCCGGAGCTGCTCGAGATGCTCCGGCAGCAGAGCCCGGACATGAAGCTCGCGCCGAGCTGCCGCATCGTCGCGATCAGCTATGCGGGTGACGAGGGCGGCATCGTCTGCAAGCTCGATTTCGGCGCGGATCAGACGGGCCACGCGGCCTATGTCTCACTCACTCATCTGCGCTTCGACCCGCGCCTTCCCATGGCGCGGGCGATCGAGACCTACCAGCGCCGCCGCGTGAAGGGGCTGCGCGCCGCCGCTACTTCTCCGCCGCCGCGATGATCCCCCCGGCCAGGCTGGCCGGGATGCGGTTGGTCCAGCGGCCGCAATCCACCTGCGTCACGAAATCCAGTACCGCCCGGTTGAAGGCGTCCGGGTCCTCCAGGTTCATGGTGTGGCCGCATTTCGGCATCACCAGCAGGGCGCTGCTGCGGATCGTGCGCTTCAGGTAGAAGCTGGCCTCCAGCGTCGGGTCATCCTCGTCGCCGGCGATCACCAGCGTCGGCACCGTCATCTCGCGGAACTGGGCTTCCAGGTCGAACAGGGACGGCCGGCGGCGCTGCACGCCGTTCATGGTGAGCGCGGAGCCCTCAGTGCTGTGCTCGCAGAGCTGCGCCTGGAACTCGGCATAGCCGCGCGGGTCCTTTTCCTCGAAGACCAGGCGGGTGGGGCCGCGGCTGTAGGTCAGGCCGAATTTGTCCATCCCCTCCGCCCGGATGCGGGCGATGGCGGCGTCCGTCTCCGCATGGAATTGCGCGGTCTTGCCCGGCGCCGCGCCGTAGCCGACGCCGGCGGCGACCAGGCTGCGGGCCAGGCCGGGGTGGCGCAGGCCCATATGCAGCGTGGCGAAGCCGCCCATGGACAGGCCCACCACATGGCTCGGCCCCAGGCCCAGCCCCTTGATGACGGCGGCGATGTCATCCGTCGCCCGGTCCTGGCTGTATTTCGCCGGGTCGGACGGAACCTCGGATGGCGTGTAGCCCCGCGCGGCATAGGTGATGCAGCGGTAGCGGCGGGAGAAGAAGCGCATCTGCGCCTCCCAGGACCTATGGTCGCCGGCATATTCATGCACGAACACCATGGGGGTGCCGCTGCCGGCCTCCTCGTAATGCAGGCTCACCCCATCATCGGTATGCAGCATCGGCATGGCGTCGGTATCCCAGTTCCAGGACCGCGGATGGTGCCGTCCGAATCCCCCCGCCGCAAGCCGCCGCCGCCTTGACACGGCAGGGGGTCGAGCGCATCTGCAATCCGGACCGAATGGGTCCCCTTTCACAGGGCAAGGGAGTTTCCGCCGGGTGTTGCGGGTCTCGAAATTCACCGACTACGCCGTGGTGGTGCTGTCCCGGCTGGAGGCAGAGGGCGGGGTGCAGACCGCGCCCGGCCTCGCCGCCGGCACCGGCATCGCCGAGCCCACGGTGGCCAAGGTGTTGAAAATGCTGTCCCAGGCCGGTCTGGTCGAGGGGCTGCGCGGCGCGCGCGGCGGCTATCGCCTGCTGCGCCCGCTGGCCTCCCTCGGCCTGTCGGAAGTGATCGTGGCGATGGATGGCCCGATCGCGCTGACCGCCTGCGTCGATGGCGGCTTCGGCCTCTGCGAGGCGGAGCACACCTGCCCCGTGCGCGGCCGGTGGGACCCGGTGAACGCGGCCATTCGCGGGGCGTTGTCCGCGATCATGGTCAGCGAGATCGCCTCTCCGCCTGCCCCCCGGCGAGCCGCCGCGCCCGCCCCCCAGCCTGTTCTCGTCGCCGAGTAGGATCAGCCGCTATGGCAGCCGTCACCGAAACCATCGAAGCCGTTCAGGCCGTCAACGACGGCGGGTACAAGTGGGGCTTCGAGACCGATATCGAGATGGACTTCGCGCCCAAGGGGCTGAACGAGGATATCGTTCGCTTCATCAGCGCGAAGAAGAAGGAGCCCGCCTGGCTGCTGGAATGGCGGCTGAAGGCGTATCGCCATTGGCTGACCATGGAAGTGCCGCATTGGGCCGCCGTCAGCCATCCGCCGATCGATTTCCAGGATGCCTTCTACTACGCCGCGCCGAAGCAGGGTCCGAAGTCGCTGGATGAGGTCGATCCGGAGCTGCTGAAGACCTATGCCAAGCTCGGTATTCCGCTGAAGGAACAGGCCATCCTGGCGGGCGTCGAGGGTGCGGGCGACAGCCCCTCCGAGGGCGGCCGCATGCCGATCGCCGTCGATGCGGTGTTCGACAGCGTCTCCGTCGCCACCTCCTACAAGGAGCGCTTGGCGAAGGATGGCATCGTGTTCTGCGCGATCAGCGAGGCGGTGCAGACGCATCCCGAGCTGGTGCAGCAGTATCTCGGTTCCGTCGTGCCGCAGGGCGACAACTTCTACGCCGCGCTGAACAGCGCCGTCTTCACCGATGGCAGCTTCGTCTACATCCCGAAGGGCGTGAAATGCCCGATGGAGCTGTCCACCTATTTCCGCATCAATGCGAAGAGCACGGGCCAGTTCGAGCGCACGCTGATCATCGCCGACGAGGGCAGCACGGTCAGCTACCTGGAAGGCTGCACGGCGCCGATGCGGGATGAGAACCAGCTGCATGCGGCGGTGGTCGAACTCGTCGCGCTGGACGATGCCAGCATCAAGTACAGCACGGTGCAGAACTGGTATCCGGGCGACGCCGAGGGCAAGGGCGGCATCTACAACTTCGTCACCAAGCGCGCGGCCTGCCGCGGCAAGCGCAGCAAGGTGTCCTGGACGCAGGTGGAGACGGGTTCCGCCATCACCTGGAAGTACCCGTCCTGCCTGCTGATCGGCGATGACAGCGTGGGCGAGTTCTACTCCGTCGCCATCACCAACAACCGCCAGCAGGCCGATACCGGCACCAAGATGTTCCATATCGGGCAGCGCACGCGCAGCACGATCGTTAGCAAGGGCATCAGCGCCGGCCATGGCCAGAACACCTATCGCGGCCTGGTGAAGATCAGCCCGAAGGCGTCCGGCGCGCGCAACTTCACGCAGTGCGACAGCCTGCTGATCGGCGACCAGTGCGGCGCGCATACGGTGCCCTATATCGAGAACCGCTGCATGACGGCGAAGGTGGAACACGAAGCCACCACCAGCCGCATCGCGGAGGACCAGCTCTTCTACTGCCGCTCCCGCGGCCTCAGCCAGGAAGATGCAGTTGGCATGATCGTCAACGGCTTCTGCCGCGAGGTGCTGAAGGAGCTGCCGATGGAATTCGCCGTGGAAGCGCAGAAGCTGCTGCAGATCAGCCTCGAAGGCTCGGTCGGTTAAGGATTGCTGAGATGTTGAAGATCGAAAACCTGCACGCCACCGTCGACGGCAAGCAGATCCTGAACGGCCTCAACCTGACCATCCCGTCGGGCGAGATCCACGCCATCATGGGCCCCAACGGCTCTGGCAAATCCACACTGTCCTATGTGCTGGCGGGGCGCGAGGGTTATGAGGTGACGGAAGGCTCCGTCACCTTCGGCGACCTGGACCTGCTGGCGATGGAGCCGGAGGAGCGCGCCGTGGCCGGCGTGTTCCTGGCCTTCCAGGCGCCGGTTGAACTCCCCGGCGTCGGCAACGCCAATTTCCTGCGCACGGCGCTGAACGCGGTGCGCCGCGCGAAGGGCGAGGCGGAGATCGACGCCATCCAGTTCCTCAAGCTGGCACGCGCCCGCATGAAGGTGCTGAACATGCCGGACGACATGCTGAAGCGTCCGGTGAATGTCGGCTTCTCCGGCGGCGAGAAGAAGCGCAACGAGATGCTGCAGATGGCGCTGCTGACGCCGAAGCTGGCGCTGCTGGACGAGACCGACAGCGGCCTGGACATCGATGCGCTCAAGCTGGTTTCCGATACGGTGAATGCGCTGCGCGGCCCGGACTTCTCCGCGCTTGTCATCACCCACTACCAGCGCCTGCTGAACCACATCGTGCCGGACCGCGTGCATGTCCTGTCCGCCGGCCGCATCGTGAAGTCCGGTGGCCCGGAACTGGCGCAGGAGCTGGAGGTGTCGGGCTACGGCGCCATCCAGGCCTCCGCGGCATGACGGCCGTGACCGGAACGGGCCCGGCCGCCTTCCTCGGCCGGCATGAGGGGCTGCGCGGGCGGCTGCCCGGCGCGGCGCTGCCCTGGGTGGAGGCGCTGCGCGACCGAAGCGCCGCGGCCTTCCGCGCGCAGGGCTTCCCGACGCGCCGCGTCGAGGCGTGGAAGTACACCGACCTCGCCGTGGTCAATGCGTCCGTCTTTGGTGAGCCGCTGACCGGCGTGGATGACGCGCTGGCCCTGCCGCCGGCCGCCGGCCCGCGCGCCGTTTTCGTCGATGGCCGCTTCCGCGCCGATCTTTCCGCGCTGGAAGGCCTGCCTTTCACGGTGGAGAATCTGGCCAGCGCGCTGCCGCGCCTGGAATCCCGTCTCGGCGCGCTGGTGCGGCCGGAGGAGCAGGCGCTGGCCGCGCTGAACGGCATGCTGTTCGAGGATGGGCTGGTGGTGACGGTGCCGGACGGCGTCGCCGGCGGGGTGCTGGAGCTGTTCTCCTTCGCCACCGAAAGTGAACGCGCCCCCGCCTTCCACCCGCGCCATCTGGTGCAGCTTGGCGCCAACGCGTCCCTGACCCTGGTGGAGACGGCCGCCGGCCCGGCCACCGCGCGCTACATGCACAACCCGGTCTTCGAGATCGAGGTCGCCGAGGGCGGGCGGATGAATCATGGGCGGCTGCAGCAGGAAGGCCGCGACGCCTTCTTCCTGTCCACCGTCTATGCCCGCGTGCAGGCGGGCGGCACCTACGACAACTTCACCATGAACGCCGGCTCCCGCCTGGCGCGCAACGAGATCCATGTGGCTCTGTGCGGCCCCAAGGCCGAATGCCACATGAACGGCGTGCAGCTTCTGGCGGATGGCCAGCATGCGGATACGACCACGGCGCTGGACCATGCGGCGCCGGATTGCTCCTCGCGCCAGACCTACAAGACGGTGCTGTCCGGCAAGTCTCGCGGCGTGTTCCAGGGCAAGATCCTGGTGCGGCAGATCGCGCAGAAGACCGATGGCTACCAGATGAACCAGGCGCTGCTGCTGTCGCCGGATGCCGAGATCGACAGCAAGCCGCAGCTGGAAATCTACGCCGACGACGTGAAGTGCAGCCATGGCGCCACGGTTGGGGAGCTGGATGCCGAGCAGATCTTCTTCCTCCGCTCCCGCGGCATTCCGCTGGAGCAGGCGAAGGCGATCCTGGTCGAGGCCTTCCTGACGGAAGCCGTGGAAGCCGTGGCGGATGAGGCGATCCGCGATGCCGTGTCTCGCGCCGTCACCGGCTGGTGGCAGCGCCAGGGCATCCAGGGCGGGATCGAAGCCGCGTGATGGACGGCCCTATCGCACCCTGGCTGAACCTGGACGCGGTGCGGGCGGATTTCCCGATCCTGTCGGAGAAGGTGCGCGGCAAGCCCTTCACCTTCCTCGACAGCGGCGCCTCCGCCCAGAAGCCGCGCCAGGTGATCGGCGCGATGGTGCGGATGATGGAGACGGCCTATGCCAACGTCCATCGCGGCGCCTACCACATGAGCGAGCAGGCGACGGAAGCCTATGAGCTTTCCCGAGTTGCCGTCGCGACCTTCCTGAATGCTGGTGACAGCCGGGAAATCATCTTCACGGGCAGCAGCACCAACGCCATCAACCTGGTGGCGCATAGCTATGGCCGCGGCGTGATGCAGCCGGGCCAGGCGGTGGTGATCTCCGAGATGGAGCACCACGCCAATATCGTGCCCTGGCAGATGGCGCGCGATGCGCATGGCCTGGAACTGCGCGTGTGCCGCATCACGGATAGCGGCGAGCTGGACCTTGACGACCTCGCGGCGAAGCTTGCCGATGGCAGGGTCGGGCTGGTTGCGGTGACGCATATGTCAAACGTGCTCGGCACCGTCACGCCCGCGGCCCAGATCGCGCGCATGGCACACGAGGCCGGTGCCAAGGTGCTGTTCGACGGCAGCCAGGCCGCCGTGCATCGCCGGGTGGACGTGCGCGAGATCGACGCGGATTTCTACGTTTTTACGGGTCACAAGCTTTACGGCCCGACCGGCATCGGCGTGCTCTACGCCAAGGGCGCGCTGCAGGAAGTCATGCCGCCCTTCCTGGGTGGCGGCGACATGATCTCGGAAGTGTCCTTCGAACGCTCCGTCTGGGCGCCCTATCCAGCGAAATTCGAGGCCGGCACGCCGCCGATCATCGAGGCCATCGGCCTGCACGCCGCCATCGACTACGTGAATGCCATCGGCATGCCCGCGATCGAGGCGCATGAACGCGCGCTGGTCGATCGCGCCATGGCCCGCCTGCCGCAGATCGAGGGCGTGACCCTGCTCGGCCGCGCGCAGGACCGCGGCGGCGTCTTCGCCTTCGCGCTGGATACGGCGCATGCGCATGACGTGGCGACGCTGCTGGACCGGGCCGGCATTGCCGTGCGTTCCGGCCGCCATTGCGCGGAGCCGCTGCATGAACGGTTCGGCGTGGAGAGCACCTGCCGCGCCTCCTTCGGCCTCTATACCACGCCGGCGGAGGTCGATCTGCTGGCCGATGCGCTGCACCAGGCGCGGGAGTTCTTCCGATGAGTGGTGGTTTGTTTGACGACCTGCGCGACCTGTACCAGGAGGTCATCCTGGATCACGGCCGCAAGCCGCGTAATTTCAAACGTCTCGATGACGCGGACCGCACCGCGCGCGGCGACAACCCGATGTGCGGCGACCGCATGGAATTGTTCGTAAAGCTCGCCCCGGATGGCCATATCGAGGATGCGGCCTTCCAGGGCCGTGGCTGCGCCATCTCCATGGCCAGCGCCTCGCTCATGACCGACACGGTCAAGGGCAAGACCCAGGCGCAGGCACGGCTGATGGGCGAGAACTTCCGGGCGCTGGCGATGACCGGTGTCTGCCCGGAATGCGGCGGCGAGATCGCGGATGACATGGAACGCCTGGCGCCCCTGTCCGGCGTGCATGACTTCCCGAGCCGCGTGAAATGCGCGACCCTGGCCTGGCACACGCTGAACGCGGCGCTGGATGGCGGCGCGAAGGAGGCGAGCAGTGAGTGAGACCCCGACAGCCCCCGTCCATGGCGCCTGGACCCCCGAAGGCGGCACGGAGCCGCCGGTGCGGGTGAATGAGGATGCGGTGATCTCCGTCCTCAAGACCGTCTTCGACCCGGAAATCCCGGTCGATATTTACGAGCTTGGCCTGATCTACGCGGTCGAGATCGGCGATGATGGCCATGTGAAGGTGGAGATGACGCTCACCACCCCCTCCTGCCCCTCGGCGCAGGAATTGCCGGCGCAGGCGGAGGAAGCGGTGCGGGCCGTGCCCGGCGTCACCGACGTGACCGTCGAGGTCGTCTGGGATCCGCCCTGGGACCAGAGCCGGATGAGCGAAGACGCGCGCCTCGCGTTGAACATGTATTGAGGGAGGCACCCGGATGAGCACCACCACCGAAACCCGCCCGCGCCGCGCCCTGCCGCCGCTGATGGGCCTGTCGGACGCCGCCGCCGAGCGCTTGCGCGGCCTCTACGCCGCCGGCGAGGCCAATGGGGAAGCCGGCAGGACGCTGCGCATCGCGGTCAAGACCAAGGGCTGCTCCGGCATGGCCTATGACCTCACCTGGGTCGATGGACCGGGGCCTGGCGATGAGGTCGTGACGGATAAGGGCGTCACCGTGGTCGTGGACCGCAAGGCGACGCTGTTCCTGATCGGCACGATCATGGATTACGAGGTGAAGGCCATGTCAGCCGGCTTCACCTTCACCAATCCGAACGAGAAGGGCCGCTGCGGCTGCGGCGAGAGCTTCCACGTCTGATACTGCACCGATGCGGGTCCGGGATGAAGATTTCGCGCATCGCACCCGGACCGCCACACGCCTAGCATCGCCGGATGAGCACTGATCCCGCGACCGAGCTGCTGCCTCCGCTGGTCGAGGAGGGTTTCATCCATCTGCACGCCGCCGAAACCGCGGCGCAGATCCCCGCCGACGCTTTGGCCGGCTTCGCCGCCTTCGCGGCAAGCTGGGACGGCATGGCGCTGGACCAGCACATGGCCGATGGCGGCCGCTACCGCCGCCGCCGCCATGCCGTGCTCTCCGCCCGCGCCGGCACTCCCGGCCTGGTGCGGGAAGCGGACGCCCCGCATTGGCAGGCGGTGGACCACAACCCATTGAATGGCGGCATCGAGCGCCATTTCGAGCCGATCCCCCCGGCTATCACCCAGGGCGCCGCCTTCTCCGGCCTCGCCGAATGGGCCCGCCAGGCCTTCGACCGCGCCGCCCCCGGCCAGGACTGGCATGTAGAGGCGCACCAGTTCCGCATCGAGGCCGCGCCCGATTCCGCCGGCCGCCCGACGCCGGAAGGCATGCACCGGGATGGTGTGGACTGGGTCCTGGTCCTGCTGGTGCGGCGGGAGAATGTGGATGAGGGGGTGACCGAGATCGCCACGCCCGATGGTCGCCACCTCGGCGCCTTCACCCTGACCGACCCGCTGGATGCCGTGCTGCTGGATGACCACCGCATCCTGCACGGCGTCACCCCCGTGGTGCCGCATGACCCGGCGCGGCCGGCCTGGCGGGACGTGCTGGTGCTGACCTTCAAGCGCCGGGCATAGTCACCCCTCCGCCGTCAGCACCACCAGCACCCGCGCCCGCTCCACGCCCAGTGACCGGGTGCGGTGCGGCCGGCGCGCGTCGAAGCGCAGCGTGTCGCCGGTCTCAAGCACCAGCGCCTCGCTCTCGAACAGGATCTCCATCCGGCCGGACAGGATATGCAGCAGCTCCTCCCCGGCATGGGTGGAAGGGTCCTCGGCCGGGCGTGGCTCCATCGGCGGCCACATCTCCAGCGCGATGAGACGGCCCGGGCCGCCGGGCAGCAGCGGGCGCAGATGCAGCGCCTCCCCGGGCGGGGAAGGCGGCGCCGCCTCGGCCCGCGCCACATCCGCCGTGTCGCTGGGCGTGGCGCCGGAGGCGAGCAGCTGGCCCACCGGCACGCGCAGCGCCTCCGCCAGGCGGAACACGGTGCCGATCGAGGGCTGGCCCACGCCCCGCTCCACCTTCGAGAGATAGCCCTTGGTCAGCCCGGTGGCGGCTGCCAGCCCCGCCAGGCTCAGCCCGGCGGCGATGCGCTGCGCCCGCAGGCGGCCACCCAGCCCGGCCTGGTCCTCATCCGGCACCTCTGTCGCGGGTGCCTGCTTTCCGGTTGACGGCACGGTTTCCTCTCAGGATACTCGTTTCCACACAGGAAACCCGGACAGCCTAGCACGGGCTCAACCGGGGAGGCATCACCGCACGAAGGACCCGACCGACATGCCATTCCAGCGTCCCCCGGCCCGCGCCCTGGCCCGCCCCCTGGCCCGCCCCCTGGCACGCCGCCTGCTGCTCGGCGCCGCCGCTGCCCTCGCCACGCCCGGCCTTGCCCGCGCGCAGGATTTTCCCGGCGGCCGTCCGGTGCGGCTGGTGGTGCCCTTCGGGCCCGGCGGCATCACGGACCTGGTGGCCCGCGTGGTGGCGGAACGCGCCGCCGCCATCCTCGGCGCGCCGATCGTGGTGGAGAACCGCGCCGGGGCGAATGGCAACATCGCCGGCGATTTCGTCGCCAAATCGGCGCCGGATGGGCACACGCTGCTGATGGCGTCGCTGGCCATGTTCTCCGTCAACCCGGTGATCTACCCCGCCATGCCCTACGACCCGGCGCGGGATTTCGAGCCGGTGATTGCCATCGGCAGCACGCCGCACATCCTGGTGGCGCATCCCTCGGTCGGCGCCACGGACCTCGCCGGGCTGATCGCCGTCGCCAAGGCGCGGCCGGAGGCGCTGAGCTACGGCACGGCCGGCGCCGGCAGTTCCCCGCACCTCACCCAGCTCGCCTTCCAGCAGGCCACCGGCGCGAAGCTGCTGGAGGTGCATTTCCGCTCCGGCTCCGCCAGCGTGCAATCGGTGCTGGGCGGCCAGGTCTCGATGACGGCGGAGGCCACGCCGGTGGTCATCGCCCATATCCAGGCCGGCACGCTGCGCGCCTATGCCGTGGCCTCCCTGGCGCGGGTGGCGCTGCTGCCGCAGGTGCCGACTGCGGCAGAGGCGGGCTTGCCCGGGCTGGAGAATGGCTCCACTTCCGGCGTCGTCGCGCCGCGCGGCACGCCGGCGGCGGTGCTCGCCCGGCTGAACCAGGTCTTCGACCAGGCGCTGCGCGCGCCGGAGACGCAGGCACGGCTGGTGCAGCAGGGCACCCTGCCGCTGGGCGGCACGGGGGAGGAATTCCGGGCGCTGGTGGACCGGGAAGTGACGCGCTGGCGTCCGCTGCTGGCGGGCGTCTCCGCCGGATGAAGAAGCAAAGGGAACGCAGGTGACAAATTCCTACCCCTGGGCCGGCCGATTGATCGCCGCCTACATCGCCGAGCAGGCCTCCATGGAGATGGAGGAACTGCCGGCCGCGCGGATGATCGAGGGTGTCGGCATCGAGGGCGACCGCTACGCCACAGGCCGCGGCACCTACAGCTACAAGCCGCATGAGGACCGGCAATGCACGCTGATCGAGATGGAGACGCTCGACGCGCTGCGCCGCGACCATGGGCTGACGCTGGAACCCCATGAAAGCCGCCGCAACCTGACGACCCAGGGCGTGCCGCTGAACCACCTGGTCGGCCGGCATTTCCGGGTGGGGGAGGTGGTGCTGTTCGGCGGCCGGCTGAACGTGCCCTGCAAGTATCTGGACGACCTGCTGGGCCGGCCGCTGTTCAACCCGCTGCTCAACCGCTCGGGCCTGAACTGCCGCATCATCAAGGGCGGCACCATCCGCCCCGGCGACGTGATCGAGCCGGTCTGAGCGCCCGATGAAGCTGCTGATGGCGGTGGAGGTGGTGGCGCGGCGCCAGGTGACGCCGCGCGTTGTGCAGCTCACCCTGCGCCCGGCGAAGCGCGCCGCCTTCCCCGCCTTCCGCGGCGGGGCGCATACCATCCTGGTGCTGCCGGATGGCAAGCGGCGCCTCTATTCGCTGACCTCGGACCCGGACCGGCCGGAGCTGTGGCAGGTGGCGGTGCTGCGGGAGGCAGCGGGCCAGGGCGGCAGCGCCTGGCTGCATGAGGCGGCCGCCATCGGCACAAGGCTGCTCGCCAGCCATCCGCAGCAGGGCTTCGCCCTGGCGCCGGAGGCCGCGCGCCACATCCTGTTGGCCGGCGGCATCGGCATCACGCCCTTCCTGTCCATGCTGCCGGAGCTGCGCCGCGCCGGTGCCGATTACGAGGTACATTTCTGCGCCCGCAGCGAAGCGGAGGCGCCCTTCCTGCCGGAGCTGCGCGCGGCGCTCGGCGACCGTCTGCGGGTCTGGATCGCGCAGCGGCTGGACCTGGCGCGGCTGCTGGCCTGCCCCGCCCCCGGCACCCATGCCTATTGCTGCGGCCCGGCGCGGATGGTGCAGGGCTTCGCGGAGGCCACCGCGCATTGGCCCGCCGGCACAACCCATGTCGAGCACTTCGCAGGCATCCCGCGCGCCGAGGCGCAGCAGGGCGAGGCCTTCGAAGTCGAGATCGCCTCCTCCGGCGCCATTCTGCCGGTACCCGCCGATCGCAGCCTGCTGGAGGTGCTGCGCGCCGCAGGACACGGCGTGGATGCCGCCTGCGAGTATGGGGCCTGCGGAAGTTGCGTGGTGCAGGTGGAGGGCGGCGAGCCGCTGCACCGCGATGTATGCCTGTCCCCCGCCGCGCGACGCCGGTCGATGACCGCCTGCGTGTCGCGCGGCAGAGGCAGGCTGCGCCTGGCGCTGTAGGCGATCAGCCCTTGCGGGACTGGCCGCCCTTGCGGCCGGCTTCCGCCGCCCGGTCCGGATCGTTGGCGAAGTTGTTGGGGTCCTTGTCCTTGCCCGCGCCCACGGTTTCCTGGGACACGCCCTTCTGGCCCTCGGCGCCGTGGTGGCTGCCGGATTTGCCCTCGTTGGACTGCTGGTTCGCCATGCTGACTTCCTCCGTCTGCGGCCGCCCGATGCTGCTGCCGGGCGGGCTTGTGGAACGCAGCGCGGCAGGCGCGGGTTCGGCTGCGGAGGCGTATTGACCCACCGGCCGCATCGGGCGATTCCCACCATATGAGCTTCCATATCCTCGTCACCGCCCCCCGCCTCGAACCCGCCGGCCTTCGCCTGCTGGAGGAAGCCGGCTGCCAGGTCGATTTCGTCTCGCTCGAAGGCGGCAGGGCGGAGCTGGAGCGGAAGCTGGCGACGCTGCCGGTGCAGGGCGTCATCTCCCGCTTTCTGCCGATCAGCGGCGCCGCCATCGCGAGCTGCCCGACGCTGCGGGTGATCTCCCGCGCCGCGGTCGGCTACGACCTGATCGACGTGGCTGGCGCCACGGCGCGCGGCATCCCGGTGCTGACGGCGGTGGGGGCCAATGCGCAGTCGGTGGCTGAGTACAGCCTGGGCCTGATCCTGGCCGTCGCCCGCAACATCCCGCGCCACAACGCCGCCACCCAGGCCGGCGGCTGGGAGAGGTCGCGCCTCGGGCTGGAACTGCATGGCAGGCGGCTCGGCCTGGTCGGCTATGGGCGGATCGCCCAGGGCCTGGCGCGGATGGCGCTGGCCATCGGCATGAAGGTCTCCGCCTACAGCCCCAACCTGGCGCGGCGCGGCGACATCTCCCCGGTCACCGCGGCGCCGTCGCTGCACGCGCTGCTGGCGCAATCCGATGTGGTGTCCCTGCACGCACCGATGAGCGCCGGGAACCGCCACATGATCGGCGCCGCCGAACTGGCGCTGCTGGGGCCGGAGGCGATCCTGGTGAATACCGGCCGCGGCGGGCTGATCGACGAGGCGGCGCTGGCCGAGGTGCTGCGCGAGGGCCGGATCTACGGCGCCGGCCTGGATGTGCTGTCCACGGAGCCGCCGCCCCCCGGCAGCAACCCGCTGGTCGGTGCGCCGAACACGGTGCTCAGCCCGCATATGGGCGCCGGCACCACAGTCGCCCGCAGCGCCACGGCGGAAGCCGCCGCGATGCATGTGCTGGCCGCGCTGCGTGGCGACAAGCTGCCGGATGATGCCTGCGTCAACCCGCAGGCGCTGCAACGGGCTGGATAGGCCTCGGCCGCCCTGCCTCATCCACCGCGACGAAGGTGAATTCCGCCTCCGTTACCTTCACCCGCTCCCCGCGCCCCTGCCGCAGCACCCAGACCTCCACATCCAGCGTCAGGGATGTGCGGCCGATGCGCTTGAGATCGGCGTAGAAGCACACCGCATCCCCCACCTTCACCGGCGCGATGAAGGTCATGCCGGAAACGGCGACGGTGACGGTGCGGCCTTCCGCAAAGCGGGTGGTGGCCATGGACGCGGCGGCGTCCATCGACGCCATGATCCAGCCGCCGAAGATGTCTCCGGCCGGGTTGGTGTGGGCGGGCATGGCGAGTTGCCGTGCGGCGAGCTCGCCGCGCGGCAGGCGTGATGTATCCGTCTGCATGGCAAAGCGTCTCCTGCGAGTCTGGACGCCTCCCGCAGGCTCATGTTGCAGTGCAGCATGCGGCCTTCAAGCCCGGAGGATGCGCCCCCCGGGCTTCGCGCATCACACCAGCGGCACCAGCCGGTAGCCGGTGCCGGCGCGCTCCACCGTGCCGGTGGCCGGCATCGGGAAGTGGTAGCCGACCACCGCGATCCGGTCGGTGGCCAACTGGTCCAGCAGCCGCTTGCGCGTTGCCACCGCCATCGCCGGGTCCATGTCGAACACCGGATACCACTCGGGATTGGCCATGAAGAGCGCCGGGGTGGTGATGGCATCGCCGATCACCAGAAGCTGCGCATCGCCATCCGCCACCAGGAAGGAAACATGCCCCGGCGAGTGTCCATGCGTGGCGACGGAGGTGATGCCCGGCGCCACCTGCGCGCCCGGGGCGAAGCGGGTGATGCGGCCCTGATAGGGCGCGAAGCGGCGGCGGGCATTGGCGAAGGCAGGGCGCCGCGCCTCGCTGGCACGGGATTCCTCGCCCGGGTCCATCCAGAAATTCCACTCGCCTTCCGGCACGGCGATACGCGCATTCGGGAAGGCGGCGCTGCCATCGGCGGCCAGCAGCCCGCCGATATGGTCGCCGTGGAAATGCGTGTGGGCGATCAGCACCACCTCCGCCGGGTCCAGCCCGGCATTGCGCATGTTCACCATCAGCGCCGGCGAGGTGCCGAGGCCGACATCCAGCGCCACCAGCCCGGCGGGGGTGCGGATGATGGTGACGTTGTACGGGTTCACCAGGGCCGGGCCCGGCGTGCCGGCAGCCTGCAGCGCGGCGGCCACCTGGTCCGGCTGGGCATTCACCACGAAGCCGCGCGTGGCGTCGGGCCGGGTCGCGGCACCGTCATTCACCACGGTGGCGCGCAGCGCGCCGACCGTCACGTGGCGGAAGGCGGGGGTGACGGCGGGCGCCTGCGCCGAGGCGGGCAGGGCAGGGGCCAGCGCGGCGGCGGTGCCGGCGGCCAGCAGGGTGCGGCGATCGAGCATGTTCATTCCCCTCAGACGGACGCGGCCCAGTCGGCGGGCACGAAGCGATAGCCCTCGCCTTCCTTCGCCATGTGGCCGGTGGCGGGGAAGGGGAAGTGGTAGCCGCTGACGCGGATGCGGTCCGTCGCCACCATGTCGAAGACCCGGCGCCGCGTGGCTTCCGCAGCCTCGCCGTCGAAATCGAAGGCGACGCGGAAATCCGGGCGGCGCGCGAACAGCTCCGGCCGGTTGGTCAGGTCCGCCAGGAAGATCATCTGGTCCGCGCCATCGGCGATCCGGTACACGGTGTGGCCCGGCGTATGGCCATGGGCGGAGATGGCGGTGACCCCCGGCACCACCTCCGCGCCGCCGGCGACCTGGCGGACCTTGCTTTGGTAGGGGGCGAAGCGCCGCGCCACATTCGGGAAGGTGCCGCGCTGGGCCTGCGGGCTGCGGCTTTCATTGGCGGTGTCGGTCCACCAGGCCCATTCGGTGGCGGGCACCACGATTTCCGCATTCGGGAAGGCGGCGCTGCCATCGGCGTTGAGCAGGCCGCCGACATGGTCGCCATGGAAATGGCTGAACACCACCGTGGTGACCCGCGCCGGGTCCAGCCCGGCCGCGCGCATATTGGCGACGAGCAGCCCGACGGGCGACCCCGCCGGCTGCGGGCCATTGCCGGTGTCGAACAGCACCAGGCCGTTCGGCGTATCCAGGCAGGTCAGGGTGAAGGGGATGCGGAAGGTGTCGGTCGGCAGGAAGCTCTCCGCCAGAACGCGCTGCACCTCCGCCAGCGGCGTGGCGGGCACGAAGCCCTGGGCGAGCGGAATGGCGCGGCTGCCGTCATGCAGCATGGTGACGATGCGGCTGCCGATGCGCAGGCGGAAGAAGCCGGGCGGCTGGGTCAGGGAAGCCGCCGCGGGCGCGGCCGGGGCGCCCTGCGCCAGGGCGGGCGAGGCGCGCGACAGCGCCGGGGCGGCCAGGGCGCCAGCGGCGCCCAGCATCAGGTGACGGCGATCCATGGAAGCCTCCCGCTTCGTTCCTGCGTCAGGTTGGATGCGGCGTTGCGGTTGCAAGGCCCCGTCGCCCCATGGCGCAAGAATCGTTCGCGGAACTGGTCGTGCCCCATTGGCCTCGCCGAGGATCAGCCTGGCGCGGTGAAGATCTCGATGCTGGTAAAGCTCAGCCGCTCACCACCAACGGTCACGCTGCCGCTGACGCCGATCGGCTCGCCGAACTGGTCGGAGAAGCTGACCTGGTTGCCGTTGACGTTGATCCGGACCGAGGGGTCATCCAGCTGCAGCCCGGCCAGCAGCCCCTGCACGCCGACGCCGGTCAGCCACAGCATGTCCCGCCCATCGCCGCCGTCGAAGAAGTCGTTGCCGTTGCCGGGCTGCCAGAACAGGCGGTCGCCGTCCTCGCCGCCGAACAGGCTGTCGGAGTCGCCATCGCCACGTCCGCCCTCCATCAGGTCCTCGCCGGAGCCGCCGGACATCAGGTCGGCGCCGTCGCCGCCATCCATCGCATCATTGCCGCTGCCGCCGAGCAGCGTGTCCTGGCCCTCATGGCCGAACAGCATGTCGCGGCCGCTGCCGCCGCGCATGCTGTCATCGCCCGCGGTGCCGTCCTGCTCGCCATCGTCGAAGCCGTCATAGACGCCGCCGCTGACGTGGTTGAGCTCCTCGGTCGAGAGTATCCTGGGCGGCGTCGTCATGGCGGGCTCCCGTGTCCGCATGTGGCGGCACGGAGAGGCTAGCGGAACCCCGCTCGCCTGTCGCTGCGCCCGAGCCTGTCGCGGGCATAGGCAGGGCCTCGGCCCGACGCGGCGGTTCAGCGCCGGAAGCTGACCACCGATTCCAGATGTGGCGACCAGCGGAACTGGTCCACCGGCACGGCGGAGGTCACCTTGAACCCGGCCTTCACCAGCGCCGCCGCATCGCGCGCCAGCGCCACCGGGTTGCAGGACACGTAGATCACCACCGGCACCTTGCTGCGGGTAATCTGCGCCACCTGCTCCACCGCGCCATTGTAGGGCGGGTCCAGCACCACGGCGCCGAAGCCGTTCAGCTCCGCCGGCAGCAGCGGGCGATAGGCCAGGTCGCGCCGGATCGCCTCCACCCTGCCGCCCGCCTTGCGCGCCGCGGCATCCAGCGCGGCGACGGCGGCCGCATCGCCCTCATAGGCCGCGACGCGACCCTTGGCCGAAAGCGGGAAGGACAGCGTGCCGATGCCGGCATAGAGGTCCGCGATGCGCGCCCGCACCGGCAGCTTCTGCGATGCGAGGCCGGCCAGCACGGCCGCGACGATCGCCGCCTCACCCTCCGGTGCCGCCTGCAGGAAGGCGCCGGGCGGCGGCGCGACGGAGGCGCCGGACAGGTTCAGCCAGACCGGCCCGGCCTGCGCCGCATTCTCCACCGGGCCGTCCTTCAGCGCCCAGGCAATGCGCGGAATGCCGTGCGCGGTGCCGAAGGCGGCCAGCATAGCGCGCTGCGAGGCATCCAGCGGGCCATCCGTCCGCAGCAGCAGGTCCGGCCCGCTGTCCAGCAGGTTCAGCACCGCCGAGCCCTCGCGCTTCAGCGCCGTCATCCGCCGCAGCAATTCGCGCAGCGGCCGGAACAGCGCCACCAGCGCCGGGTCCAGCACATGGCAGGTGGACAGGTCCGCCACCGCCGCGCTGCCGCGCTGGTGGAAGCCCAGCGCCATGGCGCCGCCCTGCAGCCGCTTCAGTGCCAGGTCGGCGCGGCGCCGGGTGTTCGGCGCGGCGATCACCATTTCCGCCACGGCGACATCCGGCTGCCCCGCGCGCTCCAGCGCATCGACCAGCCGGGCGCGCTTCCACGCGGCATAGGCCGGGATCGCCCAGTGCTGCAGCGCGCAGGCGCCGCATTCGGCCAGGAAGTGCGGGCAGGGCGGCACCACCCGGTCCGGGCTGGCGGCGAGAATTTCCGCCACCTCCGCCGCCTGGCCCTCGCCACGCCGCCCGGCGGGCCGGGCCAGGATGCGTTCCCCCGGCAGCGTCCCGGCCAGGAACCAGGGGCCGTCCGGCGTCTCCGCCACGCCATCCCCCGCCGAGCCGAGCCGGTCGATTGTGATTTCCCGCACCGGTTGCATCCCAGCCGGCTGGGTGCGATGGGGGTCCGAACCAGGACGGGGCTCCATGCTCGACAAGTTGCTTTCCCTGCTGCGTGCGCGGCTCCGCCGTCGGAGCGACTGGTATTATCTGGGCAATGGGGTGGGTTTGGCCCTCACCCACTTCGGCCGCAAGATATTCCTGCCGGGTGGCGACGCCGGGATGACGCCGGACATCATCCTGAGCGGCCGTTGGGAGCCGCATGTGGAGGCGCTGCTGCGCCGCGTCCTGAAGCCCGGGATGCAGGTGGCGGAGGTCGGCGCCAGCCTCGGCTTCCACACGCTGGTGATGGGGGAGGCGGTGGGTCCGACCGGCCATGTCCATGCCTTCGAGCCCTATCCCAAGGTGCTGCCGCTGCTGCGCAACACGCTGGCCAGCAACCGCTTCCAGGACCGCGTGACCCTGCGCGAAGTGGCCGTGCTGCACGCCCCCGGCGACGTGCACTTCGCCGCCGACCCGGCGCAGGCCGGCAGCGCCCACCTGGCCATCCCGGTGGCGGCGCCGAGCTACACCGAGAGCTTCGCCGTGCCGGCCACCCGCCTGGATGATGCGCTGGCGGAGCTGCCCGCGCTCGACCTGCTGCGGATGGATGCGGAGGGAACGGAAGGGCTGGTGCTGCTCGGCGCGCAGCAGATCATGGAACGCTCGCCGAAGCTGATGGTGGTGATGGAATGGTCCCCCGCCATGCTGGCCGCCCGCGGCGACGTGGCGGAACTGGCCAACTGGATCGCCGCGCTGGGCTTCCGCTGCCGGCGCATCGAACGCCAGGGCGTGCTGACCGATGTGACGGCGGCGGAGATGCCGGGCCTTTCGCATTGCGACCTGCTGCTGACGCGGGGCGACGCCCCGGTATAGGGCCACATCTGAAGCCCCGATCCGAAGCGTGCGGGTCTGACGCTTCCTGCAAGCCGCGGCCCGCCCTATGGTTCGCGGCGGGGGCCGGCAAGGGTGGGCGGCGACAGGGGGATAGCGGCTGATGCTGCCGAGCGAGCTTTCGGGCAAGTACGAGGCGCGCGGCACGCTCGGGGCCGGTGCCATGGGCACCGTGATCGACGCCTTCGACCGCATGATCGAGCGCCGCGTCGCGGTGAAGCTGGTGCGCCTGCCCTCCGGCGACGACGCGGAGGCGCGGGAGGCGCATGCCCGCTTCCGGCGGGAAGCCCAGGCCGCAGGGCGCCTGTCGCACCCCAACATCGTCGGCGTCTTCGACTACGGCGAGAATGCCGACACCGCCTGGATCGTCATGGAACTGGTCGAGGGCGGCACGCTGAAGGGCGTGATGGACCGTGGCGAGCGCCTGCCGGTGGCGCAGGTGGTCCGCCTGATGGACCAGATCCTCGGCGCGCTGGCCTATTCGCACGGCCGCGGCGTGGTGCACCGGGACATCAAGCCCGCCAACATCATGCTGACGGCTGATGAGGGCGGCGGGACCTCCGGCGGTCCGCAGGTGAAGATCGCGGATTTCGGCATCGCCCGGATCGAGAGCTCGACCATGACCCAGGTCGGCACCGTGATGGGCACGCCGAGCTACATGGCGCCCGAGCAATTGCGCGGCGAGCCGGTGGATGCGCGGGCCGATATCTGGGCCGCCGGCGTGCTGCTGTACCAGCTGCTGACCGGTGAGAAGCCCTTCGATGGCGGCTACAGCGCGCTGATGCATCGCGTGCTGAACACCGAACCGCCGCCGCCGAGCCAGCTTGCCGTCAGCGCGCCGCGCGGTTTCGACGCGGTGGTGGCCCGCGCCCTGGCGAAGCGCCCGGATGACCGCTTTCCCAGCGCGACCGCCTTCGCCGAGGCCATCCGTGCCGCCGGGGAGAATGCGGAACCGGCCGGGCCTGGCTTTGCCGGCGCCGGCAAGCTGCCAGGGCTGGACGACGCGACGATGCTGGCCACCGCCACCCGCCCGCCGGCCGCGCCCGCCCCATCCGCCCCCATACCCGCCCCGCCACCGGCCGCGCGATCCGGCGGCGGGCTGAAATGGGCCTTGCTGGGCGGCGTGGCGCTGATCGCGGCCGGTGCGGCGGGCTACATCCTGACCCGGCCGGAGCCGCTGGTGGTGCCGCAGGATCAGGTGGCCCAGGCGCCCGAGCCGCGCCCGGTGCCGAGCCCCGCGCCGACGCCCGCGCCACCGCAGCCGGCGCCCGCACCGACGCCTGCCCCGACGCCCACACCCGCGCCGGCGCCCGTCCCGACCCCTGTGCCCGATGCGGTCCCGACGCCCGCGCCGGCACCGACTCCCACGCCCGATGTGTTGCCCGTCCCGACACCCCGGCCCGCGCCTGAACCCACGCCTGCGCCGCGACCCGCGCCCGAACCGTCACCCGCTCCCGTCCCGGTTCCAGCGCCCATCCCGACGCCGGCTCCCGTCCCGGTTCCGACGCCCACCCCGACGCCGGCTCCCGTCCCGGTACCTGCGCCCACCCCCACACCAGCCCCCGCGCCGCCGCCCCGCCCGGATCTGCGCGCCGCCGCCAGCGCCGCGGCCGCGGCTGCGCCCTGCAGCCTGCTCGAAGCCACCGCGACCGAAACCAGCCTGACCATCGCCGGCATCCTGCGCCAGGGCGGGGAGGCGGAGATCCGGCGTGTACTGGCCGAGCGCGGCGTGCCGCCCGCCGCCGCAATGCTCCGCCTGCATGCCTTCGAAGGCCCCTATTGCGGCGCCATCGACACCATCCGCCAGGTCGCCGCGGCCCCCGGCGAGGCGCCCCTCGTCACCATCGCCGGTGCCATGCCGCTGCAGCGTGGCGATCTGCTGCGGCTGGATGTGCAGATGCCGCCGCGCGCCGGGCAGCTCTATGTCAGCTACCTGATGAAATCGAACGAGATCGTCCACCTGGTGCCGTCGGAACCGCAGGCCGCCGGCGCCCGGCTGCGGCTCGGCGAGCCCGGCCCGAATTTCACCGGCTGGCAGGTGGATGAGCCCTTCGGCACGGACATGATCATCGTCTTCGCCTCGGAGCGCCCGCTATTCCCGCAGCCCCGCCCGGTGGTGGAGCCGCTGGACGACTATCTGCCGGCGCTGGCCGCCGCCCTGCGGGATGCCCGTGCCCAGGGCATCCGCGTCAGCGCCCGCGCCGTGCTGCTGGAGACGGTTGCCCAGCGGTAGAGGTCGGGGCCCAGCCGAGGGCCCCAGCCCTGGGGTCCTGGTGGCAGCGCTCACGGCGGCATTCCCTCCCGCATCAATGTCCGCAGCCGCTCTACTTCCGCCGGCGGAAGGCCCAGATGCGCCGGGGTGAAGAAGCGCGGGTCGGGCGTGTGCAGCAGATAGGCCTGCGCCTCGTCGATCATCAGCGTCTCGATCGCGGTGTCGTAGCCTTCGCGGCCGAGGAAGGCGCGGAAGGCGGCGCGCTCGGGTTCGGTGAAGCGCTCGGTCCAGACACGCCGGATATGCGCGGCATAGGCGGCATCGGTGCCGTAGCGGCCATGGCTGAGTTCATGATGCAGGATGGTGGCGCGCCCGGCCTCGTCCATCTCCGGCCCCGGCGCGGCGAGCGACAGCAGCACGATCTCCTGCCCCGCCGGCGCCAGGCCGCGGGCCAGCCGGTATTGCGCGCGCAGCCATTCCTCCGCCGGCGACAGCGCCAGCCCGTCACGCTCCGCCAGCGCGAAGAAGCGCGCCAGGTCGGCGCCGCGGTAGTTGTGGCCGAAATAGAAGGTGGCGGCGCTGTCACCGGATCTTGCGATGGCGGCGTTCATCTCCGCCTCCGTCAGCACCCGGTCGCGTGGCAGCCCGGCCTTCTCCACCAGCGCCGCCACCCGGTTCAGCGCCGCGCCCTGCGCCGCGAGCGTCGGATAATCCACCAGGAAGACGGCGGGATTGCCGGCGAAGCGGATCAGCCGGGGCTGGTCCGCGCGATGCGCCGCGATCGCCGCCTCCTCCATCAGCGGCGGCAGCGTGGCGAGGCGGGAGGGCGCGGGGAGGGCGGCGGGATCGGGCGCCGGCGTGGGTTCGGGCGCGGGGACCGGCACCACGACCGGCACCACGACCGGCGCGGGCACGGGCACAGCTTCCGGCACGGCCGCGACCTGAGCCGCCGGTTCCACCCGCAGCGGCGCCAGCGCCAGCCACCAGCCGCCGAGCCCCGCCGCCACCACCGCGCCGAGGCCGAGCAGCACCCAGGGCCAGGCCGGCCGCGCCGTTCGCTTCGGTGGCGCCGGCGGGGCGTGTCCCCATTCCACGCGTGGCGGCGGCGCGGCACGACTGGCCGGGCTGTGGCGGATGGTGGCGTCGTCCTCTGCCGACATGCTGCGTGCCGCCTGCGTCCAGATCCGGTGGCGCCCGCTGCGCCCCCGCCGAGCCTCAGCCGTCCAGGTTGATGACCTGGACCCGCCGGTTGCGCGGCTCGTTCACGCCATCCCCGGTCGGCACCAGCAGTCGCGTCTCGCCCAGCCCGACCGCCTGGAGGCGGGAGCCGGAGACGCCGAATTGCCGGATCAGGTAATCCCGCACCGCGGCCGCCCGGCGTTCCGACAGGTCGAGGTTCATCGCCTCATCCCCCACCGAATCCGTATGGCCCTCGATCAGGAAGCGGAAGGGCGCGAGATCGGCCGAGGACAGCGCCCGGCCGAGCGGCGCCAGCCGGGCTTCGGCCTGCGGTGTCAGCGTGGCGGAGCCGCTGGGGAAGGTGACGGTGATGGACACCGCGGCCACCCCTTCCGGCGCCGTCGTATCCGGCACCACCGGCGGGCGCGGGGCCGGCCGCTGGGTCGTGGCTACGGGCGGCGGGGCCGGCACGGCGGGCGCGGCACCCGGCGCGGCCTCGGCCGCGGCACCCGGCGCCGGTGCGGAGGGCAGGCGGATGCCGCGCGTGGCGCCGCCCGCCCGGGGGCGGAGCTGCTCGATCAGCCGCGCCGCGGCCGGGTCGCTCTGCGCCCAGCCCGGCATGGGCATCGCGACGGCGCCGGCCGCCAGGGCGAGCAGGGCGAGCGGAAAGGGGGCAATGCGCATGGGACCGTCTCCATTCATTCGACGCGAAGTCTACGCCTCAGCCACCCAGATTGACGACCTGGACGCGACGATTGCGCGGCTCCGCGGCTTCGTCGCCGGTCGGCACCAGCAACTGCGTCTCGCCCAGGCCCGATGCCTCGATCCGAGCCGGGTCCACGCCATGCCGCCGCAGCAGGAAATCCCGCACCGCTGTGGCGCGGCGTTCGGACAGCGCCTGGTTCATGGCCGCCGTGCCCACGCTGTCCGTATGGCCCTCAACCCGGAAACGGTAGCCGGCGAGGCGGGTGGAACCCAGCGCCTTGCCCAGGTTGTCCAGCACGCCCATCGCCTCCGGCCCCAGTTCGGCCGAGCCGCTGGCGAAGGTGACGGTCAGCGAGATCGCCGCCGCGCCCGGTGGCGCCGTGGTGGTGGTCAGCTCTGGCGCGGGAACACCCGGTGCGGGAACACCCGGTGCGGGAATACCCGGTGCGGGAGCATCGGTCGCGGTCGGTGCGGCGGGCACGCGGATGCCGCGCGTCACCGGGCTTGCGGGGTCCAGCCCCTCGATCAGTCGCTCCACCTCCGGCACCGCGGCCTGCGCCCGTGCGGGTTGTGGCAGCAGAAGCAGGAGCCCGAGACCCATTCCCGCCAGGCCGGGCCGAACGAGGCTGCGTCGCATGGCAAATCCTCCCTTCAGACGATTCCCAGGCTGCGCCAGACGGGCAGCCGGTTCTGCAGCAGGAACTCGATCTGTTCGCGCAGATGCGCCAGCATGTCCTCCGGCGGCTCCGCCCCCGGCGGCAGCAGGCCGCGCAGCAGCGGCTCCACGGCCAGGCCATCGGCCGGCGCGCGGGCGGCGAGGTCGGCGATCGCGAGTTCCATGGCATCCACCGAAAGCCCGCCGGCCAGCGCCGGGCTGGCCAGGGCCATGCGGCCGGAGCCGGTGCCATGCGGCGCCAGCCGTCGCGCCGCCACCGCGTTGAAGCGGCGAGCGGCCTGGTCCGCCGCGCCGCCCGCGGCGGACCACAAGGGCATGGCGCTGCCGCTGCCCACCAGCAGGGCCAGCGCCTCGGGCGGAGTCACGCCGCCGCAGCCGGGCAGGGACAGCAGCGCGCCGATGGTCTGCGGGCCGGCTGCCAGGGCCGCCAGCATCGGTTCGATGATCTGCGGCGGCAGCACCGCCTCGCCGGCCTGGGTCCGCATCTTGCGCCCGCCCCCGGCGTGGCTGGCCGAGGCCAGCGGAATGGCGGCCACCGCCGCATCCCGCGGTACCCGGCGCAGGCCGCGCACATAGATGTCGCGCCGGAAGGCGCGCGGCACGCACAGATCCAGCACCAGTTGCCGGGCCGTGTCATCCGGCGCCGCGTGCCAGATCTCCTGCTGCGCCGGGGTCAGCGACATGGTGGGGAAGTTCTCGTCCAGCGTGGCACTGCCGACGAATTCGCAGCGCGCGGTGCCCATCGCCGCCTGCACATCGGCGAAGAAGCAGGGGCGCCAATGGTCGGTGATGAATTCATGCAGCAGGTAGCCGGCCCGCGCGCCGGAAATCTCCCCGGTCAGCAGCGAGCGCCAGGTGGAGGCGGGCAGGTGCTGGGCCTCCGCCGCCACCAGCTTCTGCACCAGGCCGCGCGCCTGCTCGATGCCGGCCTCCGTGCTGCCGGCGCCCTGCAGCGCCCCGCGCACCAGGCGCGAAAGACCCAGCGCGCCGCCGGCGCCGGGCAGCGCGTTGTAGGTCATCAGCACCACGCCGCCGGGCTTCAGCCGGCGGCGCAGCAGGCGCAGCACGCCCTCTCGCACCGGGTCCGCCACCCAGGACCACAGGCCATGCACCGTCACCAGGTCGAATTCCGGCAGCCGGTCCAGCTCCGCCCCATCCAACTCCGCCAGGTCGGTCGCTTCGAACCGCGCATTGGTCAGGCGTGCCGCGGCGGCCATCGAACGGGCCTCGGCGATGTGTGCGGGGTTGTAGTCCAGCCCCAGCACCTCGGCATGCGGATTGCCGGCGGCCAGCACGTTGGCGGTGTAGCCGGACCCGCAGCCGATCTCGGCGATCTGCAGCTTGGTCTCCGGCCCCACCTCCCACGCCACGCCCATCAGGGCACAGGCGGCGGCGAGATGCGCGGGCGATTGGAAGGCGTGCCAGGCGGCCGGGTAGGGCTCGCCCACGGGGTAGCCGCGGGACCAGCCGGTTGGGGTACTCATGCGGCATCCTGACGCGAGGAGTGGGGGGAAATCGGGCTCAGCATCGCATCCCGCGCATCGGCGCGGCGCGGGCGGGGCGTGGTCAGCCAGCCGGTCCAGCCGAGCCGGGCGCCGCCAAGCCCGAGCTTCAGCGGCGGCACTTCCCCGGCGGCCAGCACCGGGTTCAGCGCGAACTCCTGCTCCAGCCCGACCTGCAGGCGGATCAGCTCCACCAGCCTTCCATGCAGCGGCGCGCCGGGCAGCAGCGCCTCGAATTCCTGCAGCTTCAGCGGACCCAGCCGCAGCAGGAAGCGGGCGGAGGGGTCCCAGGCCTGGGCGCCAAGCGCCGCATCGACCCCCAGCCCGCAATTCACCCCCGGCCGGCCGCGCGCCGCCATGCGGGATTGCTCGCCCACCGGCAGGCGGATCCAGCCGCCGGCGAATTCGACGATCTCCACCGGCGTGCCGGTTTCCTCCGTCAGCAGCCCGCGCAGCCGCTCCGCACTGCGGGACCGGGAGGCGAGCGCGCCGGCGTGATACAGCAGCGCCGGCAGCGGGGTCGCCAGCCGCTGCACCAGATGCGGCGTGCCGAGGCCACTCGCCGCCGCCAGCACGCGTTCCGCCGGCACCGGGTCGCGCGCCGGGCGGTACTTCGCGCCGGCCTTCACGAACAGCCCGGTGAAGCGCCGCGCCAACATGTCGAGGAAATTGTGCAGCGCGACGGACCGTTTCCGGGCTTCCACCGCCACGGTTGCCGTGTAGTGGCGCGGCAGCACGCCGCCCGGGCCGATCAGCCCGAAGGTCGGCGTCACGATCTCCCCGGTCTGCGGGTTGGAGGAGGCCACCTCGCCCCCCGGCGCACCCAGCCGCGCCTGGGTGCGGTAGGGCAGGTCCACCGGGTCCCGCCCCGGCGCCAGCACCGCCACCGCCTGGTCCAGGCTGAACCGCGCCGGCTCCTTCTCCAGCTTTTCGCGTGGGGAGGGAGCGGTCATGCGGGCACCGCGGTTGCCGAGCCTGCGGCCGGCGACTTCCGCTGGCCGAGCGCGTGAAGGCGCGTCGCCGCCAATGCGGCGAGCCGTCCGGCGCGTGAGGGCCCGGAAATCCTCACAGCAGCACCCGCGTGCCGCTGCGCGGCGGCCAGGTGGCGACCGCGCCGCTGCGCCCGCGCAGCAGGGCCTGGCTGCGGACGAAGCCATTCACCGAGACCTGCAGGGCCAGGAACCGCTCCAGCACCCCGCATAGAAGAAAAAGCCCGCCGGCGGTCCAGGCCTGCGGCTCGAAGGTCAGCGCCACTTCCAGCCCGCGCGCGAAGCTGCCCGGGCGCACGCCGGGCAGGCGGGCGACGCCGGGGGTGGCGGTGACGGAGATCAGCCCCTCCAGCGCCAGCCGCGTCTCCGGCGTGTCCCGCAGGTCATGCAGGCGCAGCATCTCCTTCAGGGCGAGCGCCGCCTGCGGCCCGCCGGTGACGCCGAGATGGTTCAGCGCCAGGTGGGACACCAGCCGCCAGCCGCTGCGTTCGCGCAGCTGCGGCCGCAGCGTCGGCGTCGGCGGGGACAGGCACTCGGCGCTGCCGGCCGGCGTCGCCGGGTCCGCGAGCCGCAGCCGCGGCTGGCCGCCGCCGAAGGGCAGTAGCGAAGGCAGGTCCCGGTTGCAGCACAGCGCATCGACGCCGAGCACCCCATCCGCCGGCAGGGAAGGATCGAAATGCGGGTCGCGCAGCATCAGCCGCGTCTCGCTGCCGCCGAGGATGCCCGGCGCCGGCCGGCGCGCGGCGATCCAGCTCACATCCGGCGCCTCCGCCTCCGCCTCGCTCGCCGCTTCGGCGCGCAGGCGGTGGAAGGCGGGCACGCGCCTCGGGCGGGGGTCCTCCGCCCGGCTGAGGCGTACGGCCTCCACCGCATAGACTTCCATCGCCGCGGGGCGCCGCGCATCGGGCACCACCAGCCAGTCGGATTGCGTGCCATCCAGCGCGATAGGTTCGCAGATCTGCCGGAACAGGTTGATCGCCGGCGTGCAGCCCAGCGCGAAATTCTCGGCGGAGACGGCGCGTTCCAGCTCCGGCACCGCCCGCGAGAGATAGACGAAAATCTCCATCTTCGGGCTGCGCTGTACCAGGCTGCGGCGGTCCAGCCCATCGAGGTCGAGGTAGAGGAACTTCTCGGGGAAGGCGAAATACTCGGTCAGCAGCCGGTGCCCGGTGAAGGCGCGCGGCGGCCAGGGCAGCGCCGCCTCCTCCGGTGCGAAGCCGCCCTGGCTCAGCGCCTCCCGCCCCAGCAGAACGGGGCGCGGATCGGAGGGGCCATCGGCGAGCGCGATCGACAGGGTCGAGGTGCAGAGCAGTTCGAGCAACTGCACCGGCACCGGCCCCGCCCCGCGCAGATGCAGCCGCAGCCGGTCGATGCCGATCTCGGCGAAGGTCAGGCCGGGCAGGGTGGTGGACAGGGTCAGGCGCAGCACCGCCACCGCGCCCTGCGCCTGCGGGTTGGCCGGTGCGGGCAGCGGCAGGCCGGTCAGCCGCGCCGCCTCCACCGCCAGCGGCCACAGCGTGGTGTCCTGGCAGGTGCGGAAGGTCAGGCGCTCACCGCGCACAGCCTCCGTCTCCAGCCGCGTGCCGCGCGGTACCAGCGCGGCGCCGGCCGCTTCCGGCTTGGGCAGCAGCCGCACCGTGGTCAGCGAGGGAACCGGCGCCAGCAGATGCGGACACAGCAGCTCCAGCAGTGCATCCGTCAGTTCCGGCAGTTCGTCATCCAGCCGGTGCTGCACCCGCGCGGCGAGGAAGGCGACGCCTTCCAGCAGGCGTTCCACATGCGGGTCGTCCACCGCATCCGGCGTCATCCGCAGCCGGCCGGCGACCTTCGGATTGGCCTCCGCGAATTCCCCCGCCAGGCGGCGGATCGCGGCCAGCTCGCGGTTGTAGAAGGGGAGAAGGTCGTCCGACATCAGGCGTCCCGGACCGTCACGTCGCGGGAGACGGGCTCCAGCAGCGTCTCGAAGCTCACGGGTTCAGGCACCGGGTCGGCGCGCAGCACCGCATCCACCTTCAGCCGCAGCGCGCGGTCCAGCTCATCCTCCCCGCCCACCAGCTCGACGCGGATCGACATCAGCCGTGGTTCGAAGCGGCGGATCGTCGCCTCCACCTCGCGCGCCAGCGCCTCGCGCCGCGCCGGCACCGCATAGGCGCCGGAGGTTGCGTCCGGGATGCCGTAGTTCAGCGGCGAGACCACCAGCTCCTCCAGCGCCGCAGGCACCGGGCGGCGGCGGCGGCGGGCGTTGAGCACCGCCTCCAGGTCGCGCCGCACCGCGCGATGCAGCAGGTCCAGCGCCACGGCGATGCTGGGCGGCGGCGGCTCCGGCGCGCCGGGGTCCGCATCCAGCAGCCGGTCGAGCAGCGGCAGCCGCGCCCGATGCGCCGGTCCGCGGATGCGGGTGCCGCTCATGCTTCCTCGCGCTCCGGCGCCAGGCGGGCGCTCAATCGAACACCAGGCTGGTGACGGCGGAGATCGCCAGCGCGTCATCCCCGGCCAGCAGCAGCCGCTGGCCGCGGCCGCGCACCGGGCCATCCTCAGGATGCGTCCATTCGGTGGCGCGGCCGAGCTTCAGCGCATTCTCGGATTCGGCATGCGCGCCGAAATACAGCGCCGGCATGAAGACCACGCCCTCCGTGCTGTCCTTCAGCTCGATCGCGCAGCGGCGCCAGAACAGGTCGCGCGGCCGGCGCGGCGGGTCGAAGGTCAGGGACCGCACACGCTCCACCGGCACAAGTATGTGGTCCCCGGCGGTGGTCAGCACCTCGAACTCCGCGGCGAACAGGTCATCCGCGTCGCGCAGGTCATCGAAGGGCCGGTCGTCGGCCGTGCCGGATGCGCGCGGGCGGAGCGATTCGATCTCCTCCGCCGCCGCATTCGCCGCCTCCAGCTCCCCGGCGCGCAGCAGCACGCGGGCGCGCAGCGCGGCCTGCTGCGCCGCGGTCGCGTCGTCGCCCTGGTATTTCGGCGCGCGCCCCTCGCCCAGCACCTGGCCGCGCACAACTTCCGCCCGCAGCAGCTTGCGGAATTCCAGCACGGCCGGGTTGGGTTCGCGCAAAGCCGCCGCATCCAGCATGCGGTCGGCGCGCTCGGCCTCGCCGGCATAGAGCATCAGCTCCGCCAGCAGCCAGCGCGCATCCGAATCGGCCGGCGCGGCCTTCACCGCGGCGGTGGCGGCGGCCAGGGCCGCGGCCAGGTCGCCGGCATGTAAGGCATCCCCTGCGGTGGTCATTCTGGGCATTTCCTCGGCTGGACAATTTGCGCAGGCGGCAGCCTAGGCTGCGCCACGCCTGAAAGTATTTCACGCCGCTGCACGCGCCGCGACCTCACGCGGCGTTACGGCGAGGTGCGAATTCCGTCACCAGCCGGAAGGCGGCGCCGACCTCGTCCAGCTGGTGATGCGGCCGCAGATGCACGGTGCAGCCATAGACGCCGGGCTTGCCGCGCCGCTCGCGCACCTCGACCCTCGCATCCATCAGCGGGTATTTCGCCGTGACCTCCGCCCCGCCGGAGCCGAGGCCGCTGACGAAGCGGTCCAGCCAGCGCTGCAATTCATACTCCACCTCCGGCGCCTCCCGCGACGAACCCACCATGTCGCGGCCCATCAGCTTGATGCAATGCGCGAAGCGGCTGACGCAGAGCAGCGTGTTGATCTGCGTGGAAAGGCGCTGGTTGGCCTCGGCGATGGCGCTGTTCATGCGTGGCGGGCGGTGCAGCGCCGGCAGTGCCCCGAAGCTCGCCTCCGCCAGCCCTTCCAGCGCCGAAAGCGGCACCAGGCGTCCGTCGCTGATCTGGCGTTCCTGTTCATCCGTCAGCGCCAGGTCGAGCGGCGCGCGCGGCGGCGGGCCGGGCGGGTCGGAGGGGAAACGCTCATAGGGCAGGCCATCCAGCACGCCGCCGGTCGCATCCTCCTGCGGCTCCGCACCACGTACCTCGCCGGGCCAGGCGTAGCGGTCGAAGGCGCGCACGGCGGCGGCGGCAAGCCCGTACACCGCCGTGGTCCAGACGCGCTGCTCCGCGCCCGCGGCATGACCGCGATAGCGGAAGCGATCGACGCGGCTGCCATCATCGGCCCAGGGCGCGCGGCCCAGCACGCGCGGCAGGGCGACGCAGACGAAGCGCATATCCTCCTGCGCCGCGGCATTGCGCCAGCGTGCATGTTCCGGCCCGTTCAGCGCATCGGCCAGGTCGAAGGCCGGCGCGGCCGCCGCGAAGCTGTCGAGGCCGACCAGGGCCGGGGAGGCGGCAAAGACGATGGGCGCGAAGGCGGCGGCGGCGATGGCGGCGAAGGCGGTCAGCGCGCCCACATCATCGGTCGGGTGGCCCAGGGCGGGCAGATGCCGCACCTCGTAATCGGCCGCGATCAGGCCGAAGGGTTCGCCACCGGCGATGCCGAACTCCTCCTCATAGATCTTCTTGAAGACCTGGCTCTGGTCGAATTCCACCGCGCGTTCCAGGTCGCGGCACAGTTCCGCCCATCGCGCCGTCAGCAGTTTCAGCCGCACCTTGCCGCCGGTCGCGGGCAGCCTGTCCACCAGCCAGGCGAGTCCGCGCCAGGACCCTTCCAGCCGCCGCAGGCGCGGTGCATGCAGCACGGCATCGAGCTGTGCCGACAGCATCGCATCCAGCGCCGCGATGTCGCGGTCCAGCGCACCGCGCAGCGCCTCCGCCGGCCAGGGATCGCGGGCGAGCGTCGCCAGCCGTGCCTCCCCGAACCACCCGCGCAGAAGCTGCGCCGTGTCCTTCTCCGCCAGCAATGCTGCCAGCGCCTCCGCGGCCGAATCCCGGCCGAGGAATCGCCCGGCCAGCACCGCGTCGCGCAACGGTGTGGCCGGGTCCATGGTTCAGCTCAGGACTTTTGCGGAATCCGCGCGACCATCCGCATCGAGGTGGTGAGTTCCTCCATCTGCAGCCACGGCCGCAGATGCGCCACCGCGTTGTAGACGCCGGGCTTGCCGGGAACTTCCTTCACCTCGATCTGCGCCTCGCGCAGCGGATACTTCGCACGGGCTTCCTGACCGGCGCCTTCCATCGGGTTCACGAAGTTCTGGATCCAGCGGTTGAGCCAGACCTCGCAATCCGAGGCCTCCATGAAGGAGCCGATCTTGTCCCGCGCCATCACCTTCAGGTAGTGCGCGAAACGGCTGGTCGCCATCATGTAGGGCAGGCGGGCGGAGATGGCGGCATTCGCCGTCGCTTCCGGCCGGTCGTACTTCTTCGGCTTCTGCGCGGACTGGCTGCCGAAGAACACGGCGTAGTCGGTGTTCTTGTAGTGGCACAGCGGCAGGAAGCCGAGGCCCGAGAGTTCGGCCTCGCGCCGGTCGGTGATGCCGATCTCGGTCGGGCACTTGGCATCCGCGTCGCCGTCGTCACTCGTGAAGGTGTGGTTCGGCAGGTTGGAGACCTTGCCACCGCCCTCCGCGCCACGGATCGCGGTGCAGAAGCCGTATTGCGCGAAAGCATCCGTCAGCCGTGCCGCCTTCACATAGGCCGCGTTCATCCAGCAATAGTCGTGGTGGCCCTGCGCCTGGGCGGAGCCGTCCGCGTTCTTCGGCGCCTCCTCGTAGTCGAACTCCTCGATCGGCTTGGTCGCCGCGCCATATGGCAGGCGGGCGATGACGCGCGGCATGACCAGCGCCACGAAGCGCGCATCCTCGGTCTCGCGGAAGGACCGCCACTTGGCGTATTCCTGCGTCTCGAAGATCTTCGCGAGATCGCGCGGCTTGGACAGTTCGCGCCAATCCTCGAAGCCGAACATGCCGGCGCCGACGCCGGAGATGAAGGGCGCGAAGGCGCCGGCGGCGACGTTGGAGATCAGCCGCAGCGTCTCCACGTCGTCCGGATGCGCGGTCCATTCATAGTCGCCGACCAGCGCGCCATAGGGCTCGCCGCCCGGGGTGCCGAACTCGTTCTCGTAGATCTTCTTGAACAGGCCGGACTGGTCGAATTCCACCGCCCGCTGCAGATCGCGGGACAGATCCTTCTTGCTGGCCTGCAGCATGCGGATCTTGAGGCTGGTGCCCGTCTCGCTGTTCATCACCAGGTAGTTCAGCCCGCGCCAGGACCCTTCGAGCTTGGTGAAGCGCGGGTGGTGCATCACCTGGTTGAGCTGCTCGCTCACCTTGGCGTCGATCGCGGCGATGGCGCGGTCGAAGGTCTGCGACAGGTTGCGGCTGAAGGTGACGGTGCCCTTCAGGGCTTCCTCGGTCAGCGCCTTGATCAGTTCCTGCGCCCGGTCGCGTTCGGTCTGCTTGGTGGCACCGATCACCTGGTCCAGCAGGCCGAGGCCGCCTTCTTCGGTGGTGGTCGTGGCGCCGCCCGGTTGTGACTGCGTCGCGCTCATCGCTCAGCCCTCCTTCTTGTCGAGGCCGAGTTCGGCGGACAGCGCGTCGAGCTTCGACTTGTCGTTCAGCACCTGCTCCAGCAGGCCTTCCAGCTCGTCGGAGCGATCCACCTTGCTCATCAGGTCGCGCAGCTTGGCGCGGGTCTCAAGCAGCGCCTTCAGCGCGGGGACCTGCTCGGCCACCTTCGCCGGCTCGAAGTCTTCCATCGACTTGAACTTCAGGTTCACCGCCATCTGGCTGCCATCGCCGGCCAGGGTGTTGTCCACCTTCAGGTTCAGCCCGGGCGCGATGCGCGCCATGACGTCGTTGAAGTTGTCGCGGTCGATCTGGACGAACTTCCGGTCGGCCAGCGGCTTCAGCGGCTCCGTCGGGTCCCCGGCGTAGTCGCCCATCACGCCGACGACGAAGGGCAGCTCCCGCACGATGGCGGCGCCTTCCGTCTCGACTTCATAGGTGATGTGGACGCGCGGCTTGCGCACGCGCGCCAGCTTGTCATGGACGCTTGTCATGGCGTTTTCCGTGCCCTCATGTTGAACGTGCCGCTCTGGTCAGTGTCAGGCCGCAAGCCATCGCGACCGAAGCCGTTGCCTTGTCGGCAGATAACGCTTTCGATGCCCGCGGCGTCAACCTCCGCGGGCATCGGTCGGCGCGAAGACCCGGCTGGCTTGCAGCGGGGGCTCATTCGACCGGGTCCGGCCGGATGCCGAGACGGGCCAGCAGGCCCTGCCGGGCCTCGGTGTCCGGCAGCACCTCGGCCAGCAATTCGGACAGCGTCATCCGGCCGCGCCGCACCGCTTCCTCCAGCGTGTAGGCCAGCGGCGAATGCGGTTCCGTGCGGCGGAAATAATCGGCGATCCGGCCGAGTTCGCGCAGCGCATCCTCCCGCGTCGCCAGCACGGCCGGCCCGCCAGCCACTGCCGCAGTTGCAACCGCACCCGGCGCGGCGGCCGCACCGGCCGTGGTCGCATTCGGGGCGCCGGCGGGCAGGGGGGGCGCCTCCGCCGCGCCGCCGCCCAGGCCGCCGACCACTTCGAGAATGCGGTCCAGCAGCCGGGTGACGTTGCGGGTGGCGGGGGCCTCGCTGCCGAAGCGGGCGTCGGTCGCCTGCTCCATCGCCAGCCAGGCCTCCCGCGCCACCGTGGTGGCCTGGCCGGCGCCGATCAGAAAGGCGCGGTCCATGCGCGCCTCGGTCTGCAGCGTCGCCAGTTCCGGCACGCCCGCCGCGCGTCGCGCGGCCAGGCGTTCCTCATTGACGATCGCCTGCGTCTCCTCCGCCTGGTCCCACTGGTACAGGGCGAGTGGGGTGCCATCGGTGCGCCGGAACAACGGCATGCGGCGCAGCGGCTGCATCACCGTGCCGTCGCTGCCGCTGCCGGCCAGCCCACCGATCGGCGCTGCGCGGGCATCCAGCCCATCCTCATCCGGCTGCGGGAAGCCGCTCTCCCAATACTGTTCGCAAAGCCCGGTAATGAGCTTTGCCCCGGCGGCGAGGCCGGGCAGCCCATGCTGGCGCACCAGCGCTTCCGTCAGCCAGGCCGCCACCTCGAAATCCTTGGAGCGATTGGCCAGTGCCTCCTGCGCGATGCGCGCCACGTCGCGCCAGCCCTCGGCGGGCGGGCCTTCGGTGTCGCCCTCGCTGTCGCGCGCGCGTTCCTCGGCTCGTGCCGCGGCGCGGGCGTCGCGCAGGCGCTGATACGGCGAGGTTGGCGAGAAGTCGCCGCGCAGATCCTCCCCGGCGCCAGCCTCGCCCGTCTCCAGCGGCGCCAGCAGCGCCTCCAGGTCGATCGGATCCTCGGACACCAGCCACCCCTCTTCCGCATTCGGCCGCGATACGTCGGAGCTAAGGCACCCCGCGATCGCCACGCTACTCTGCCGCAGGTTCAAGTCATCGCGATACCTCCAGGTGAGCATCATGAAACGCCATGAAACGTGGCGAAACACGCTCCACCCCTGCCGCTGGCATTGTGGACACCTGTGCTACCGGTGGTTAGCCTGCGGCCCCGAAACGGCTTTCGCGATGCGAAGGTCCATTCGGCAAGGCCTAAGGCGAAACAACGCCGGGCACAGGTCTCGAGGAGCGACTCGTCACATGGTGGCTGTGGACCTGAAGTCCGTTGTCGGACGGTTGAGCGACATCTGCCGTCGGCAGGTTGAGGCGGCCGCCGGGCTGACCCTTTCGCGCAGCCACTATAACGTCGAGATCGAGCATGTGCTGCTGAAGCTGGTGGAGACCAGCGGCAGCGACATCGCCCATATCCTCCGCAAGCTGGAGGTCGATGCCGGCAAGGTGGCCGGCGAGTTGACCAAGGCGCTGGATCGCCTGCGCACCGGCAATGCCCGCGCGCCCGCGCTGTCGCCCGACATCGTCGCCTGGCTGCGGGAAGCCTGGCTGATCGCCTCGCTCGAAGCCAATGTTTCACGAATCCGCAGCGGCCACCTGCTGGCGGCGCTGCTGGCGGATGACGCTCTGGCGCGCACGCTGCGTGACAGTTCGCCGACACTTTCGGCGGTACCCGCGGATCGTGTGCGTCGCAACCTGCCCGACCTCACCAGCGGCAGCGAGGAGGCGGCGCAGGCCGAGAGCACCGCCAGCGCACCCGGTGCCGCCCCGGCCGCTGCCGGCGGCGCCCCGCGTGGCGATGGCCCGCTGGAGCAGTTCTGCACCGACCTCACGGCGCAGGCCAAAGCGGGAAAGATCGACCCGATCCTCGGCCGCGACGCGGAGATCCGCCAGATGGTGGATATCCTGACCCGCCGCCGCCAGAACAACCCGATCCTCACCGGCGAGCCGGGTGTCGGCAAGACCGCGGTGGTGGAGGGCCTGGCGCTGCGCATCGCGCAGGGCGACGTGCCGGCGGCGCTGCGCGGCGTGAAGCTGATGTCGCTGGACCTCGGCCTGCTGCAGGCCGGCGCGGGTGTGAAGGGCGAATTCGAGAACCGTCTCAAGGGTGTCATCGACACGGTGAAGGCTTCGCCGGTGCCGATCGTCATGTTCATCGACGAGGCGCATACGCTGATCGGCGCCGGCGGCCAGGCCGGGCAGAACGACGCGGCCAATCTGCTGAAGCCCGCGCTGGCGCGTGGCGAGTTGCGCTGCGTCGCCGCCACCACCTGGGCGGAGTACAAGAAGTATTTCGAGAAGGACGCCGCGCTGACCCGCCGCTTCCAGGTGGTGAAGGTGAATGAGCCTTCCGAGCCGCTGGCGATGGCCATGCTGCGCGGCCTGGTCGCGACGCTGGAGAAGCACCACGGCGTCCGCATCCTGGACGAGGCGATCAGCGATGCGGTGAAGCTGTCGGCACGCTTCATTCCCTCGCGCCAATTGCCGGACAAGGGCGTCTCGCTGCTGGACACCGCCTGCGCGCGGGTTTCCATGAGCCAGGCCTCGATCCCCGCACCGATCGAGGATCGCACGCGGCGGCTGGAGATGATCGCGACGGAGCTCGGCGCCGTCGGTCGCGAGAGCGCGACAGGCAGCGACCACGCCGCCCGCATCGCGGCGCTGGAGGCCGAGCGGGTGAAGGCGGAGGCCGAACTCGGCGAGCTGAATGCGCGGTGGGAGCAGGAGAAGACCCTCGTCGCGAAGATCCGCGACCTGCGTTTACAGGCCGAGACCGCGGCGCTGAACTTGACGCCGGATGCCCCCGCCGCGGATGCCGAGCAGGTCCGCAAGGACCTCGCGGATGCATCGAAGGAGTTGAAGGCGCTGCAGGGCGAGAACCCGCTGGTGCATCCGGTGGTCGATGGCCAGGCGGTGGCGGAGGTCGTCGCGACCTGGACCGGCATTCCGGTCGGCCGCATGGTCTCCGACGAGATCAAGACGGTGCTGAACCTGAAGCAGAAGCTGATGGAGCGCGTCGTCGGCCAGGATCACGCGCTGGAGGCGATCGCCCAGGCCATCCGCACCAGCCGCGCCGGGTTGACCGATCCGCGCAAGCCGATCGGCGTCTTCCTGATGGCCGGCACTTCCGGCGTCGGCAAGACGGAAACCGCGCTGGCGGTGGCGGACCTGCTGTATGGCGGGGAGCAGAACCTCACCGTCATCAACATGTCCGAGTTCAAGGAGGAGCATAAGGTCTCGCTCCTGATGGGCTCGCCGCCCGGCTATGTCGGCTATGGCGAGGGCGGCGTGCTGACGGAAGCGGTGCGTCGCCGTCCCTATTCCGTCGTGCTGCTGGATGAGATGGAGAAGGCCCATCCCGGCGTGCAGGACGTGTTCTACCAGGTCTTCGACAAGGGCCAGATGAAGGACGGCGAGGGGCGGGACATCGATTTCCGTAACTGCGTCATCATCATGACCAGCAACGCCGGCACCGACACCATCGCGAAGCTCTGCGCGGACCCGGACACGGCGCCGGACCCGGAGCCGTTGCGGGAGGCGTTGCAGCCCGATTTGCTGAAGGTGTTCAAGCCGGCCTTCCTCGGCCGCTGCAACACCGTCATCTACTACCCGCTGGCCGATGCGGTGCTGAAGAGCATCTGCATCCTCAAGCTGCGCAGCATCGGCCGGCGGATGCAGGAAAGCTACGGCGTGCCGCTGGAATTCGACGATGCGGTGCCGGAGACCATCGTCTCCCGCTGCCGCGAAGTGGAATCCGGCGCGCGCAACATCGACAACATCCTCAGCCGCACCCTGTTGCCGGAGCTTTCCGCCGGCATCCTGGAACGGCTTGCCGCTGGGGATGAGATCAGCCGGGTGCAGGTCGGCATCAATGATGCCGGCGGCTTCCGGTACGACCTCGGCTGAAGGGCCCCGCGGCCGAGGCAGCGATATTCGGGGAAATGTTGGTCAACCAGAGACAAGGGACCGGACAATGGCGATCTTCATCAAGTATGGCGACCTCGCGGGCGAGGCGACGGCGACGGGCTACGAGAAGTGGATGGAGGTCCAGAGCCTTCAGTGGGGCGTCGGCCGTGGCATTTCCTCCGGCGTCGGCGGCGGCTCCAAGCGCGAGGCGACGGCGCCGAGCGTGTCCGAGATCGTCGTGACCAAGACGATGGACGCGATCTCCCCGCTCATGCTGAAGGAAGCGATCGGCGGTGACGCGAAGACCGTGAAGATCGACCTGACGCAGACGGATGCGAGCGGCAAGCACATCGCCTACCAGAAGTACATCCTGACCAACACGCTGATCAGCGGCTACTCGCTGAGCAGCGGCGGCGACCGCCCGTCGGAGTCGCTGTCGTTCAACTTCACCAAGGTGGACAGCGAGTACCTGAAGGTGGACGACAAGTTCAAGTCGACCACCACGGGCCACGTGATCTACGACATCGCCACCGCCAAGTCCGGCTGAGCGGCGCGGGCATCCGCCCGTACCTTCCGCCCCACCCGGCAGCGATGCCGGGTGGGGTTTTTCATGTGCGCCGTCAGGGCTGCGGCACGATCGCGAGCGAGAAGCTGCGCAGGTCGCGGCTGGCGCTGCGGAACACCGCATCCTGCCGGTGCCGCTTTTCGGCCGCGAGCTGCGGCACGCGGCGCATCACCCATTCGCCGAGCGCGAGCGCGCTGACCCGGCCCTCGCCATCTGCCGCGGCGCGGCCGCCGAGTGCCTCCAGCACTGCGAAGGCAAACACGCCGTTGCGGTCGTCGTAGCTGTCCAGCGCCTCCTGCACCGAAGTGCTGGCGGCGAGCAGGAAGCGACCGGTCTCATTTCCCAGCGCGGAAAGCTGGTCCAGCGTCAACTGGCCGGCGTGGCAGGTATCCAGCAGCAGCAGCCCGTCGCGCGCGCGGATGCGGGCGATGGCGGCGACCAGCACCGAATCCTCGATCCCCTGCCGGCGCAGCGTGGCCCAGTCGCCGGTTGCCGTCGCGTCCTGGGGCAGGAACAGGAAGCGCTGGTCCGGCTCCGTCCGCACGCCGTGCCCGCCGAGATACAGCACGAAGGTGTCCTGCGGCTTGGTCGTGCGTGCCAGATCCTCCAGCGCCGCCAGCACGCCGCGCCGCGTCGCCTGCGCATCGCGCAGCACCGTCACCTGCACGTCGCGGAACAGCCCGCCGGCCCGGGCGCGCAGCGCGCGCGCCACGGCCTCCGCATCCGGCACCGCGAAGTTCAGGTTCAAAGCCGGGTTGGCGTAGCGATTGACGCCGATGGCCAGCACCACCAGCCGCCCGGCCTCCGGCGGCGCCTGGGCGCCGGCGCGGCGCAGATCCAGTGCCGGACCCTCCGCGAACAGCGTGCGGTCCTCGGCGTATAACCGCGTGGTGATGCGGTTCGGGCCGGGGTCCAGCGGCACCTCCGCCTCCAGCGCCCCGGCATTGCCGCGGGTCCCGGCGGCCAGTTCGGGTTCGGCGCGCGCGGCGATGCGGTCATTCACCAGCACATCCAGCGGACCCAGCCCGAGGCCCCGATCGGTGGTGGCGAAGCGCAGCCGCAGCGCGGTCGCGCCTTCCGGCAGGCTGCGGCTGTCCCAGGCCAGTTCCGTGCAGCCCGCGGGCGTAACGGCGCAGGCCGATTCCGGTGCGAGCAGCGGCAGACGGCCGACGCGGGCGCGCAATTCGCCAAGCTGCGCCAGCCGGGCGCGAGCCGGCGCGCCATCCCCGGCGATGCGCGCGCGCACCGCGGCCGGTGCGTACAGCGCGCGATAGGCCTGCTGGAAGCTGGCCCATTCCGGCGTCTGCGCGCGGCCACCATTCAGATGCAGCCCGACCAGTTCCTGGCCGCCATTCGGCGCGTGGTCGAACAGCCCCTCCGGCGTCCACAGCACCCAGCGCTGCGTTTCGGCATGGATGAACAGCGCCGCCTGTTCGGTGATGGTGCCGCCGGCAATCCGCCACCAGCGCAGCGTGCCATCGCCCAGCGCGCCGACCGCGACATCGCCTGCCAGCGCCAGCCCCCAGACCGCGCCCGGCACCGGCAGGCTGGCCAGCGGGCGGCCGGCCGCGTTGAACAGCCGCAGATGGTTGTCGGTGCCGAGCAGCAGCCCGGCATCACCGTCCAGCAGCGCCAGGCTGCGGGCGAATTCACCGGCGCCGAGCGCGAGCCGCGTGCGGCCAAGCCTTGGGCTGTTGGTGTCCTGCCAATTGGTCACCACCAGCTTCGTGCTTTCGGTCCGCGCCTGTGCGAAGGCACCGCTTGCGGCGCCGCCAGGGCTGCCGGTCCCAAGTGTGCCGGCCAACGCATCGAAGACCAGCGGCGCCCCGTTCCGCCGCAGCGAAACGCGCAGCCGCGTGCCATCGGCGGAAACCGCCAGCGCCGCGCCGGTATTGCGGAAATCCGCCCCCGGCGGCCGCGGTGCGATGGCGAGCCTGCCATCCGGCGCCAGCATCCCCCAGCCCGGATCGGCGGCGGCGAAGGCCAGGCCGCCGCCGGGCAGCGGCAGCAGATGCGCGATGGCATCCCGCGCCGCCGCCACGTCGGTGAAGCCGCCGAGGCCGTAATCGCCCCAGCGGCGGATGATGAATTCCGCCGGCGCCGTGTCCCGTTGCGTGGCGATGCCGCGCGCCACCACGGCGCGCCGCGCATAGCCGGCGGCATGCAGCTGCACCCCACCGCTGCCATCCTGCGCCCAGGTCACCGCGGGCAGGCCCTCACCTTCCAGCCCCGCCAGATCGGGGGTGAAGACGGCGCGCAGATCACTGCTGGCCAGCACCTCCACCTGCAGGCGGTCCTCGAAGCCGAGCGCGATCAGCCCGCCATCCGGCGACCAGGCGAGGCCGAAGGGGCGCGCATTGGCGAGCGGCACACGCTCCACCAGCTTGCGGCCGCTGGCGTCGTACACGCGCAGCCTGCCGTCGGCGCCGCTGGCGGCCAGCCTTGGGCCGCGCGGCTCGAACGCCACCATGCGGGCGGGGCCGGCGAAGCCCGTATCCTCCCACAAGGGCGCGCCGTTGGTCGCGTTCCAGACGCGGATGCCGGCGCGTCCGCCGAAGGCCGCGGCCAGCCGCGCGCCATCGGCGGACAGCGCCAGATGCTGCACCGGCGCGGGCAGGCCGGGCAGGCGGGCCAGCATGCGGCCGCTGCCGGTATCGAACAGGTAGATCGCATAGCTGCGGTCCCAGGCCGCGCCGGTCCAGCCGGCGACGAAGGCGCGCCTGCCATCCGGCGTCAGCGCCACGGCGTAAAGCTCGCCCTCCGCCTCCGGCGCGATGGGTGGGCGCAGCACGGCGCGCAGCGTGCCTTCCGGCAGGTCCCACAGCCGCAGCGTCTTGTCGTCGGAAACGCTCGCCAGCATGCGCCCGGCCGCATCGGTGGCCAGTCGCGCCACGGGGGCGGTGTGCGCGGCCGCCTCCACCCGCAGGAAGGGTTGCTGCGGCGGCTCGGGCACCTGCGCCGCCACATTCCCCACGCAGCCGATCAGCAGCAGCAGCAGGCAGACGGTGCGAAGCATCAATGCGCTGGCAGCGCGGTGGCCAGCAGGCCAGCCAGATCGTCGGGCCATATCGTCTCCGGCAGGTATCCGAGGGCTCCGGCATACCACCAACGGTCGCCGGTCATCGCGCGTTCTTCCGCGACCAGATCCTCGTCATCCGGTGAGGCCCGACAGGCCCGCCCCGCAAGCGCGCCTGCCGCGAAGGCGCGGCGAAAGGCGCGCTGCGCCCGATCCACCACCAGCCGGCGGCCGGCGGGGCGCCGGCGCATCTCAGGTCGCCAGTTCGAAGCCCTGGCCCTGCGCCATCACACGCTCCGCCGTGCCGACGCTCTCGGCGAAGTTGTCGCGCCGGGCGATGTTGCTGGCGGCCAGCGAACGCACGTCGCCGCCCTCCGCCACGGCCGGGCGGGCCTCCAGGCTGCGCGCCTCGGGGAAGGATTGCGTCGCCGCATAGCCGCGCAGGCCGGAGCTGGTCTCCACCTGGGTGAAGCCGTTGCGCGCCGGGCGCAGCGTCACCCGTTCCCGCGGCGGCAATTGCGCGACGGCCGGGGAGGCGGCATCGGGGCGGAGATACAGCTTCACGTCGCCGCGTGGCTGCGCCGGCACGGCGCGCACCGGCATGGCGGCGGCCTGCTTCACGCCGGGGGCCACGGTGTCGATCGCCGTGTCGAACTGGGCGCCGCGGCTGGCGATCTGCCCGTTGATGGTCTGCGCCAGCTGGATGTCGCGCTGCGTGCGGGCGCGGATGTTCTCCATCGCCGCCGCCGCCTGCGGCCGCGCGAGGCGCCCGCTGCGAAGATCGGCGCGGATCTGTTCCGCGCTGCGGAAGCGGCAATCCATCAGCTGGTCGAAGGCGATCTGGGTGCGGTCGAGCTGCGCGTTCTCCGCCGCCAGGTCGCCCGCCACTGCCAGGTTCAGCGAGGCCTGGTCGGTGGCCTGCTGCTGGCGGGCGGAGAGGTAGCCGGCGGTGCCGCCCACCACGCCGCCACCCACCGCGCCGATCGCGGCGCCCGCCGCGATGCCGCTGCCGCGCTGCCCGGTGGCCGCGGCCAGCAGCCCGCCGATCAGCGCGCCGCCGACCGCGCCCATGGCGGCGCCGCGCAGGATGTCCTCGGCGAAGAAATTGCCGGTGCTGTCGAGCGCGACGAGCTGCGTGCGGCAGGCGTCGCCGTCCTCGCCACCGATCCGTGCCTCCCGCGTCGAGACGCAGGCCGTCAGCATGGTGGCGGCGGTGAGCATGGCGAGGCCGCGGTGCAGCTTGCCCCGAACTGGATTGGCCCCGACCGGGTTGGCCCCGACCGGATTGGCCTCGACCGGATTGGCCCCGACCGGGTTGGCCCGAACCGGGCCTGCCTGGGTGTCGGCAATGGGATGAGGGCGCGGCATGTGCGGCGTTCCGGCGCAGGATATGGCAACGAACGGTAACAGCGGCGACGATCCGCCGCCACCCTGCAATTCGCGTCAAGGTTGCGCCGACCGCGCAACACTGTTGCGCCCTGTTGCATCCGGCGCAGCGGTTGCTTCCGTCGGCGGCGAAGCGTGTCTATCCTGCCGGCAGGGCAGGGATTCCGCTTTCCATTTCGGATTCCCCAGGGGAGGACCTGACGGGCATGCAGCCTCCGCGACTACTCGGCATCAAGACGCATCTGCCCGACCGGGCCCTCATGGTCGTGCGGCTGAACGTGACCGAGGAGCTGGGCACGCCTTACGCGATCGAGGCCGAGGTGCTGGGCGAGGATCCGGACCTGCTGCCCGAGAGCCTGCTGACCAAGGATCTCTGCATCACCGTCACGCAGCATGGACCCTCGCCGCTGGTGCGGCACTTCCATGGCGTGGTGGCGGAATTCCAGCGCCTCGGCCCGGGCCCGGCCGGCCGCATGGCCTATCGCCTGGTGGCGGTGCCGAATCTGTGGCGGCTCGGGCTGCGCCGCAACTGCCGCATCTTCCAGGACAAGACGGTGCAGGAGGTGGTGAAGGCCGTGCTGTCCGACCACGGCCTGGCGGAGCCGAAATGGAGCATGCTGCCCGGCTTCCAGCCGATGCCCTACTGCACCCAGTTCAACGAGACCGACCTGCACTTCGTCTCCCGCCTGCTGGAAGAACACGGGCTGACCTACAGCTTCACCCATAGTGCCTCCGGCCACGAGATGAACGTGGCCTACAGCGCGCAGGGCTTCCCGCAATACGTGGTGGAGAGCATGACGGCGGAACATGGCGCGCCGCAGCTCGACCATCTCGGCGGCTGGCGGCGCATCAACCGCGCGCGCAGCGCCATGACCAAGCTGGACGACATGGACAGCGAAAGGTCGCGGCCCTCCGAGGTACTGCACGCCACAAGGCAGACCCGCACCTATGTCGAGGAAGCGCAGATGTGGGCGGGGGGCGAGGTGTTCCACTGGCCCGGCGGCATGTCCACCCGCCCCGACCTGGAGAGCGGCGAGGTGCTGATGGGCGCGCAGGAAGCCGCGTCCGAGGAATACGGCGCGGATGCGCGCGACCCGCGCTTCGCCCCCGGCGTGCGGCTTTTCGTCGGCGTGAAGCGGGAGGATGGCAGCCTCAACAACCGGCAGTTCCTGGTCACTGGCGCCCGCCACCAGGCCTCCGACACCTCCGGCCTCGTCGCTGGTGCGGGGCAGACGGAGCATTACGCCGCGCAGCTTCGCCTGGTTTTCGCCGGCCGCGTCTGGATGCCGCAGCCGCGCCACACGCGGCCGATCATGCCGGGCATGCATTCCGCCAAGGTGACCGGCCCGAAGGGGGAGAAGATCCACCTCGACGAATTCGGCCGCGTGAAGCTGCGCTTCCGCTGGGACCGCTGGGCGGAAGATGACGACACCTCCTCGATCTGGGTGCGCGTCATGCAGACGGCAGCCGGCGCCTGGGGCGGCACCTGGTTTCCACCGCGCGTGGGGGATGAGGTGCTGGTCGCCTTCCTCGATGGCGACCCGGACCGGCCGATCGTCGTCGGATCGGTCTATGGCAAGGATGCGCCGCCACCTTTCAAGCCCGGCACCAACAAGGCGCAGAGCGGCATCCTGACGCGCAGCTACAAGTCGGACAGCGCGGCGGATGCCAACATGCTGCGCTTCGAGGACAAGAAGGGCAGCGAGGACATCACGCTGCACGCGCAGAAGGACCTCACGGTCGAGGTCGAGAACGACGAGAAGCGCACCATCGGCCACAACCAGACCGAAGTGGTGCAGAATGCGCGCACCGTCACGGTGAAGGATGCGGACGACACGCTGACGCTGGAGAAGGGCAATCGGACCGAGACCATCAAGATGGGCAATGATTCGCTTGCTATCGAGATGGGCAACCGCGACACCGTGCTGAAGATGGGCAATGACAGCACGAACCTGAAGCTCGGCAACCTCTCCATCAAATGCGACCTCGGCGCCATCACGCTGGAGGCGATGCAGTCCATCACGCTGAAGGTCGGGCAATCCTCGCTGGTGGTGGACCAGACCGGCATCACGCTGAAGGGCATGCTGATCACCAGCGAGGCGCAGCTCGTGCACAAGGTGAAGGGCCTGATGGTGCAGGAGAAGGGGGACGCGCTGATCCAGGTCGAGGGCGCCCTGGTGATGATCAACTGACATGACCGAGCCCCTTCCCAAGCTTGCCGCGCCGCTGCTTCCCCTGCTGCCGCGGCTCGAGCTCGACCCACCCGCCGTCGCCGCCATCGCCGGCGCCGCGACCGCCGCGGAAGGCATCGCGAAGCTGGAGGCCGCCGGGCTGCGCAACGAGGCGGCGCGGCTGGCCGCCCATGCGCTGCCGAAGCGTGAGGCCGTGTGGTGGGGCTGCATGTGCGCCCGCGCGGTGCCCGACCCGGCGCTGACGCCGGCCGATGCCGCGGCGCTGCAGGCGGCGGAGGCCTGGGTTCGCAAGCCGGGCGATGACGGGCTGCGCCGCGCCGCGATGGAAGCGGCGCAGCGCACCGGCTTCCGAACGCCGGAAGCCTGGGCCGCCGTCGGCGCCTTCTGGTCCGGCGGCAGCATGGCGCCCGCCGGCCAGCCGGAGGTGCCGCCGCCGGACCACCTGACCGGCGTCGCCATCAGCGGCGGCGTGGTGCTGGCGGCCGTCAGAATCCGTCCCGAACGCGCGCAGGACCGGCTGGCGCGCTTCCTCGCCTCGGCACGTGACATCGCCGCCGGTGGCGCCGGGCGCATCGCGCCGGAGGAAGACTCCCAGCCGGTGGGCGCCAAGACCGCGGAGGTGGGGTGATGCCAGGACCGCCGGCTTCCCGGATCACGGACATGCATGTCTGCCCGATGGTCACGCCCGCCCCGGTGCCGATACCCCATGTCGGCGGGCCGGTGCTGATGGGCTCCCCGACCGTGCTGACCGGCAAGCTGCCGCAGGCGCGCCTCACCGATACCTGCATGTGCGTCGGGCCACCGGATATCATCGTGAAGGGCAGCATGACGGTGCTGGTGAACAAGCTGCCGGCGGCGCGCATCGGCGATACCTGCGCGCATGGCGGCGCGCTGGTGATGGGCTTCCCCACCGTGCTGATCGGCGGCTGAGGCGCGCATGTCGGAAATCACCCTGTCCGTGCTGCGTTGCCCCGATGCCGTGGTGCCAGGCCAGCGCCGCGCCACCGGCGGCGAGATCAGCCTGGGCCGCGCCGCGGAATGCGACTGGCCGCTGGCCGACCCGGACCGCGTGCTGTCCAAGCGGCACTGCGTGCTGGAGTTCTTCGGCGGTGGCTGGCAGGTGCGCGACCTGTCCACCAACGGCACCTTCGTGAACCATGCCGAGGCGCCGGTCGGTCGCGACCAGATTCGGCCGCTGCGGGATGGCGACCGGCTGCGACTCGGCGCCTATGAGATCGAGGTGCGGATCGCGGAGGCGGCGGACCAGCCCGGCTGGGGCGCCGCACCCGACCCCTTCGCGAACGCGCCGCCGAGCCAGGGTTTCGGAGGCGCATCGCTGCCCGGTTTCGGCGCTCCCTCAGGTTCGGGCTTCAGCACCCCGCCGGGACAGGATTTCGGCACCCCCCCGGGGCAGGGATTTGGCGCCCCGCCGGGGCAGGATTTCGGCGCCCCTCCGGGGCAGGGCTTTGGTACCCCTCCGGGGCAGGGCTTTGGTACCCCTCCGGGGCAGGGCTTTGGTACCCCTCCGGGGCAGGGCTTTGGTGCCCCTCCGGGGCAGGGCGGCGGCGGGCTGTTGCCGGATGATTTCGACCCCTTCGGCCCCGCTGAGCAGCAGGGCCCGATGCCGGATCACGCGCCCTCCACCGCTGAGGCCTTCATGGTCCCGCCGAGCCTGCCGGCCGGCAAGGCGCTGATCCCCGATGATTGGGACCTGGACCTCACGCCCGCGCGTCCGGCCGCGCCGCCACCCGCCGCGCCGACACCGCGCCCCACCCCGCCGCCAGCGGTGGACCCCTTCGCCGCCGACCCCTTTGGCGCACCGGCCGCGAACCCCTTCGCGCCCGTGCCGCCCACCCCAATACCGTCCGCGCCGATGCCGTCTGCGCCGATGCCGTCTGCGCCGATGCCGGCCGCGCCCCAACCGCCTGCACCCCCGGCGCCACCGCCGCGCGACCCATTCCTCGAAACCGACGACGCTTTCCGTGCGCCGCCCGCCGCCGTGCCGCACGTCCCGCCGGCCCAGTCGCCCGCGCCTGCGATGCCTCCGCCCGCCATGCCCGCGCCCGCCATGCCCGCGCCGGACAGCGCCGCATCCCTGGCCGCGCTGCTGGACGGCGCCGGCCTGCCGCCGCAGATGGCAGCGCAACTCGCCGCGCAGAATCCGGATGCCGCGCTGCGTGCCGCCGGTGCCGTGCTGCGCGCCGCGATCACCGGCATCCGCGCCCTGCTGATCGCGCGGGCCGATGTGAAGCGCGAATTCCGCATCGAGCAGACCATGCTCCGCGCGGCCAACAACAACCCGCTGAAATTCGCCGCCACCGAGGACCAGGCCCTCGCCGCGCTGCTCGACCCGCGCAGCCCGGCGCTGGCCGCGGTGCAGGAGACCGTGGAGGATCTGACGGCGCATCAGGTGGCAACGCTCGCCGCCACCCAGGCCGCTGCCCGCGCCTTGCTGGAACGCCTGGCCCCCGCCTCGATCGAGGCCGACGATCCCGGCGGCGGCCTGCTGCCGGGCGCGAAGGAGAAGCGGCTGTGGGATTCCTACCGGCGCCGCCATGGGCTGCTGGTGGAGCAGTTCGAGGATGATTTCGACAGCGCCTTCGGCAAGGCCTTCGCAAGGGCCTATGAACAGGCCACCACACGGCGAGAGCGCTGAGGGATAACGAAGCAAGATGGTCTGGCACGACAAGGTGGTCTGGCAGGAAGGCATGTTCCTTCGCGCGCAGCACTTCCAGCAGCAGGACCGGCACTTCGAGCATCTGCTCCAGGCGCGGACCGCGCCGCTGCGACCGCATCCCTGGGGCGTCACTGAATTATCGCTGGACCGGGATCTGCTGGCCGCCGGCCGCTTCGCGCTGTCCGGCGCCATGGGCGTGATGGAGGATGGCACGCCCTTCGCCATCCCCGGCACCGCCGATGCGCCGCTGCCGCTGGACCTGCCGGAGGGCACCCGCAACGCCGTGGTGTATCTCGCATTGCCGCTGCGCCAGCCCGGCAGCCCGGAGGTCGCCAACCCCGATGCCGGCCCCGAGGCCGCCCGCGCCCGCCACACGCTGCGCGCCTTCGAGGCCTTCGACACCCATAGCGACAGCACCATGGCCGCCGAACTCGGCATCGGGCGCCTGCGGATGCGCTACATGCTGGAGAGCGAGGAGCGCGCCGGCTATGCCTGCCTGGGTCTCGCCCGGGTGGTGGAGGTGCAGGCGGATCGCCGCGTGGTGCTGGATGAACGCTTCATCCCGCCCTGCCTGCGCGTCTCCGCCGCCGCGGTGCTGAACAACCTGGTGGCGGAGCTGGTCGGCATGCTGGGCCAGAGGGGGGAGGCGCTGGCCGCCCGACTCGGCCAGCCCGGCGCGCGCGGCGTCGCCGATGTGGCGGACTTTCTTCTGTTGCAGACCATCAACCGCTGGCAGCCGCTGATCGCGCATTGGGCCGATGCCGGGAACCTGCACCCCGAGACGCTGTTCGCTGCGCTGGTGCAGGTGGCGGGCGAGTTGGCCACCTTCACGGCGCCGGACAAGCGCGCCACCGCCTATCCCTCCTACCGGCACGACGATCTGCAACGCAGCTTCGCGCCCGTGGTGGCCGATCTGCGCCGCTCGCTCTCGGCGGTGCTGGAGACGAATGCTGTCTCGATCCCGCTGCAGGACCGCAATTTCGGCGTCCGCGTCGGCGCCATCACCGATCGCAACCTGCTGCGCGCCAGCCAGTTCGTGCTGACCGTCGCTGCCGATGTCCCCGGCGAGCAGATCCGCAGGATCTTCCCGAACCAGGTGAAGATCGGCGCCGTCGAGCATATCCGCGAGCTGGTGAATGTGGCGCTGCCCGGCATTGCCGTGCGGCCGCTGCCCGTCGCCCCGCGGCAGATTCCCTTCAACGCCGGCGCCACCTATTTCGAGCTCGATAGGGGCAGTCCGCACTGGCAGCAGATGCAGACCTCGGGCGGCTTCGCCATCCATGTCTCCGGCGAATTCCCTGGGCTGCGCATGGAGCTCTGGGCGATCCGCGCATGAGCGACAATCCCTTCTCCGAACCCGACGACAATGACCGCACGGTGGTGCGCGGCCCCGGTGGGGGTATGGGTGGTGCGGTGCCGCCACCGCCGCCCCGCACCGCCGCCCCCGCCCAGCCTGCCGCGCCGATGCAAGCCGCGCCGCGCATGGCCGGCGAGGCGGAGGCATTACCGAAGGTCGGCCTCTCGCCACTGGCCGCCGCCGCCGCGCCGCTGCTGGACCTGCTGGCCCGCCTCGGCGCCGGCCCGCAGGCCGCGCAGGTGGCGAACCCCGAGGAACTGCGCGAACGCGCCATGCGCGCGCTGCGCGCCTTCGAGGCCGAGGCCCGCGCGCTGGAGGTCACGCCCGACCAGCTTCGTGCCGCGCATTACGCGCTCTGCGCCGCGCTGGATGATGTGGCGCTCGCCACCCCCTGGGGCCAGGCGAGCGGCTGGGCCACGCGCTCCCTCGTCTCCTCCTTCCACCAGGAAGTCCGCAGCGGCGAGCGATTCTTCGACCTGCTGACCGGCATGCAGAAGGACCCCGGCCGGTACCTGCCGGCGCTGGAGATCTGCTACCTCTGCCTCGCCTTGGGCTTCCAGGGCCGCTACCGCCTGGCGCCGCGCGGCCATGCGGAACTCGACCGCATCCGCGAAGGCCTGTTCCAGCTTCTGGTGCAGCTGCGCGGCAACTGGGAACGCGAATTGTCGCCGCATTGGCGCGGCGTCGATGCGCCGCATCGCGGGCCCGGCCGCTCCGTCCCCGCCTGGGTGGCGGGCGCGGTGGCCGTGGCGCTGCTGGCCTTCGGCTGGATCTTCGTCTCGGACCAGGTGAATGCGGCGGGTGACGGCTTGCAGGCGCGCCTCGCCAGCCTGCCGCCCGGCGCGCTGCCGGGCATCGACCGCACCGCCCCGCCGGTGCCGCCCGCGCCGCCCCCGCCGCCGCCGCCCACCGCGCGGCCGGATCTGATCGAGCGCGTCCGCACCTTCCTGGCGCCGGAGATCCAGCAGAACCTGGTGGTGGTGGATGGCGATGCGCAGCGCCTGACCATCCGCATCAAGGGCCGAGGCATGTTCGGTTCCGGCAGCGCCAGCGTGGAGTCGAATTTCCTGCCGCTGCTGAACCGCATCGCCGAAGCCATGGCGGAGGAACGCGGACGCGTCGTGCTGTACGGCCATTCGGACAGCCAGCCGATCCGTACCGTCCGCTTCCCCTCCAACCACCATCTGTCGCTGGCCCGCGCGGAAGCCGCGATGCGCGTCATTGCCGCCGCCAGCGCTGATCCCGGCCGCTTCAGCGCCGTCGGCCGCGCCGATACCGAGCCGCTGGCCAGCAACGCCACCGCCGCGGGGCGCGAGGAGAATCGCCGCATCGAACTCGTGCTGACGCGTGGGGAGCCCCGCTGATGAAGGCCTTCCTCACCATCCCCGCCCTGGGCGGGTTGTTCGGCGCGCTGATCCTGGTGCCGGTGATCTGGCTGTTTGCCCCGGCGCTGCTGGGCATCGAGGCGCTGTGGCTGCTCGGCCTGCTCGCCGCGCTGCCGGTGCTGGTCTGGCTGGCCGTGATGCTGGTGGTGGTGCAGCGCCGCCGCAAGCGGGAGGCCGGGCTGATCGCCGGCGTCACCGCCGCCGACACCGCCGCCGCGAAGGACAAGGCGAGCGCGGAGGCCGCGAGCGCCGAGGAACAAGCTGTCTCCGCCCGGCTGGCGGAGGCGCTGGGCGCGCTGAAGACGGCCGGCGGCGGCAAGGGCGGCTATCTGTATGAGCGGCCCTGGTACGTCATCATCGGCCCGCCCGGCTCCGGTAAGACCACCGCCATCGAGAATTCCGGCCTGAACTTTCCTCTGTCCGCCGGCCGGGTGAAGGGCGTCGGCGGCACGCGGAACTGCGATTGGTGGATCGCCGAGCAGGCGGTGCTGATCGATACGGCTGGCCGCTACACCACGCAGGATTCGGACGCGCAGGCGGACAAGGCCGGCTGGGAACGCTTTCTCGAATTGCTGAAGCGGCAGCGGCCGAAGCAGCCGCTGAACGGCGTGGTCGTCGCCTTCGGCGCGGATATGATCAGCCGGCTGGATGCGGCGCAGCGGGATGCGCATGCGCAGACCGTGCGCAACCGGATCCGGGAGCTGGAGCAGAAGCTCGGCCAGCGCCTGCCGGTGTATTTCGTCGTCAGCAAGGCCGACCTCATCGTCGGTTTTTCCGAGTTCTTCGACGATCTCGACAAGGAAACCCGTGCCCAGGTCTGGGGCGTGACCTTCCCCGAGGATGCCGGGCCGGACGGCCATGCGGCGAAGCTGCCGGCCGAATTCGCCGCGCTGACGCAGCGTTTGCAGGACCGGCTGCTGGAGCGGTTGCAGGCCGAACGTGGCCCGGAACAGCGCGCCCGCATCGGCGGCTTCCCGGCGCAGTTCGCCTCCCTCGAAGCGCCCCTGCAGGCCTTCGTCACCGCTGCCTTCGGCGGATCGAAGCTCGACCCCGCGCCCTTCCTGCGCGGCATCTACTTCACCTCCGGCACCCAGGAAGGCACGCCGATCGACCGGCTGACCGGCGCGCTGTCCCGCGCCTTCGGCCTCGATCCGCGCCGCCCGGCCTCCGTCATGGGCCAGAAGGGGCGCAGCTATTTCCTCGGCCGGCTGCTGCGGGACGTGGTGTTCGGCGAGGCCCGCCTGGCAGCACGCGACCGTGGCCAGGCCAAGCGCGGCCGCCTGGTGCAGGCCGGCGCCTGGGCGGCGGCGCTGCTGCTGCTGATCGGCGGCGGCGCCTGGGGCTATGCCGCGATGAACGCGGAGGCGACCCGCCGCGCCAATCTGCAAGCCGCCATCGCCCGCGCCGAACAGGCCGCCCAGGGCCTGCCGCTGGACCGCATCACAGCCGAAGACGAACTGCTGCGCGTCATCCCCTATCTCGACGCCACCCGCGCCTTGCCGGCTGCCGCCCGCGCCGAGGGTGTCGGACTCGGGCTGAGCCAGGAGGCGAAGCTGGTGGAGGCCGGCGACCTCTCCTACGAGCGTGCGCTGGACCGCGTGCTGCTGCCCCGCCTGCTGGCGAGGCTGGAGAACCAGATCCGCGCCGGCATGCAGCGCCCGGAATTCCTGTACGAGGCGACCCGCATCTACCTGATGCTCGGCCGCGCCGGCCCGATGGACCGCGCCCTGGTGCAGGAATGGATGACGCTGGACTGGCAGCAGGCCTTCCCCGGCGCCGTCGGCACCCCGGTGCGGGATGCGCTGTCCGGCCATCTGCAAGCCCTGCTCGCCACCGATTTCAGCCGCTACGCGCTGGATGGCGCGCTGGTGGACCAGGCGCGGCGCATCTTCTCCCGCCTGCCCATGGCGGAGCGCATCTACAGCCGGCTTCGGACGGCAGCCAACAACGCGCCGCCCTGGAAGCCGGGCGATGCGATGGGCGTCGCCGGCCAGCGCTGGTTCGCCACCGCCTCCGGCCGCCCCATTGCGGAGCTCGCCGTGCCCGGGCTGTTCACGGTGGACGGGCTGCACAAGGCGCTGCTGCCGCAATTGCCGCGCGCCATCCTGGAAGCGGCCTCCGAAAGCTGGGTGCTGGGGGCGGAGGCGGCGACCGCCATGGCCGGCGACCCGCGCCAGTTGGAAGCCGCGGTGCTGCGTCTGTACGCGGAGGATTACGCCCGCGCCTGGCAGGCCATGCTGGCCGACATCGTGCTGCCGCCCTTCCGCAACCTGCACCAGGCGGCGGAGGCGCTGAACCTGCTCGGCGCGCCGAATTCCCCGCTGCGCGACGTGCTGCGCGGCGCCGCCCGCCAGCTTTCCCCCGGCACGCCGCCGGAAGCCCCGGCCGCGGCCGCCACCGAGGCCGCACAGGCCGCCGCTGCCAGCACCAGCCGTCTCGCCGCCGCCGTCGGCGCCGCCTTGCAGCCTTCCTCCGCCGCGCCGGTCGCCACCATCGTGGAGGAACGCTTCCGGCCGTTGCGGGAGGTGGCGGGCCAGCCGCTCGACGCCATCCTGGCCATCGTCAACGAGCTGTATGTGCAGGTGGCCCGCGTGGTGTCCTCGCCGCCCGGCACCGTCATCCCGCCCAGCATCGGCCTCGACCCCGGCCAGCGCCTGGCGGCGGAGGCGCAGCGGGCGCCGGAACCACTCTCCCGCTGGCTCAACACCCTGTCGCTCTCCACCGCCACCGCCCGGAGCGGCGGCGCGCGCGCCGCCATCGCGGCGGCCGGCGGCGCGGCGCTGGCGCCCTTCTGCCGCGGGCTGGAGACGCGCTTCCCCTTCCGCCAGACGCTCTCCGCCGCGGACACGCCCTATGATGACTTCGTCCGCCTGTTCGGCCCGGGCGGCGTCTTCGACCAGTTCTTCGCCCAGCATCTGCGGAACTTCGTCGACACCACCCAGAATCCCTGGCGGCCGGTTGCCGCCGACGGCCTGGTGCCGCCCGTCACCCAGGCGGACCTGCGGCAATTCCAGCGCGCCGCCGCCATCCGCGACGCCTTCTGGCCCGCCGGCATTGCCGGTGCAGCGATGGGGCTGCGCTTCGAACTGGTGCCGCTGGGCATCGACCCCGGCGCCACCGGCGCGGTGCTGGAGGTGGAGGGCAATCGCGTGGTGCTGGCCGGGGAGGGCGCCACCAGCCGGCCGATCCCCATGCAATGGCCCGCCCGCGGCGGCATCACCCTGACCTTCGACCCGCCAAGCTCGGCCGGGCCGCTGGCGACGGATGGTGCCTGGGCGGCGATGCGGCTGGTCTCCCGCGGGCGGCTGACCACCACCCGGGCGGCGGACCGGCTGCGGCTGACCCTGCAGCACGGCGAGCGCCGGGCGGAGTTCGAGCTGCGCGCCTCCTCCATCGTGCATCCCTTCGGGCTGCGCGAGTTGCAGGATTTCCGCTGCCCGGCACTGGCCCCATGAGCACCGCCACCCCCCCGAAAGCCGGCTGAGATGCCCACCGGCTTCCTCGGCAAGCTGCCGGCGCATGGTGATTTCCTGCGGCGGGCGCTGCCGGAGGATTTCGCCGTGCCGTGGGATGACTGGCTGCAGGCGGGCCTGGCGGCGCTGCGCGAGGGGCTGGACGACACGGCCTTCGCCGCCGCCTGGGACGCAACGCCGGCCTGGCGCTTCCTCCTGCCGGCGGGTGCCTGCGGCGCATCCCGCGTCGCCGGGGTGATCCTGCCGAGCGAGGACCTGGTCGGCCGGCGCTACCCGCTGACCCTGGCCGCGCTGCTGCCGCCTGCCTCTCCCGCCCCCGCCGAGGCCTGGTTCGACAGCCTGCAGGAAGCCGGCCAGCAGGCTCGCGCGCTGGGCCAGGATGCCGATGCGCTGCTGGCGGCCCTGCCCGAACCCTGGGCGGCGGAAACCTCGCCGGAGGAGGGCTGGTGGCTGACACCGGAGCACCACTGGCCGCTGCCGGCGCTGCCGCCGCCGATGCTGTTCCGCGTGCTGGTGGAGGGCGGGGGATGAACGGCGCATTGGCCAGCGAGGCCGCCACCCACCCTGGTACGGTGCGATCTCGGAACGAAGATGCCTTCGTGGACCGCCCCGATGTCGGGCTGTGGGCGGTAGCCGATGGCGCGGGGGGGCATGGCGCCGGCGATGTCGCCTCCGCCGCCGCCGTCGCCGCGTTGCAGGACCTGCCGCCGGCGCTTTCGGCGGCGGAGATGCTGGCGCAGGTGCGGCTGCGGATCACCGCCGTGCATGCGGAATTGCAGCGCCGGGCGCAGGAGGCCGGGCCGGGCCGGATCATCGCCACCACGCTGGCGGTGCTGCTGGCGCGTGGCGGGCATTTCGCCTGCCTGTGGGCCGGCGACAGCCGCATCTACCTGCTGCGCGACGGCGCCTTCACCCGCCTGACCCGCGACCACAGCCTGGTGCAGGACCTTGTGGACCAGGGCGTGCTGCGGGAGGAGGAGGCGGAGGCCCACCCGCAGGCCAATGTCATCACCCGCGCGGTGGGTGCCGCCGGGGAGCTGGAACTCGACAAGACCAGCGCCCGCCTGGCCCCCGGGGACCTGTTTCTTCTATGCAGCGACGGGCTGTTCAAGGCCGTGCCCGAAGCCGAGATCGGCCGCATGCTGACGGATGGCTTCGGGGCGGAGGTGCTGCTGCAGGCGGCGCTGGCCAATGGCGCGCGGGACAATGTGACGGCCATCGTCGTCCGCGCAGCCTGAAAAGCCCTCTCCACCCGCAGGAGGGAGAGAGAGGGTTGGGTGAGGGCGGCCAGCCGCTACAGCGCGATCTTGCCATCCCCCAGCACCGCCTTGTAGCGCTCGATCTCCAGCGCCAGGAAGGCGCGGAATTCGGCGCCGCGGCGGCTGGCCGGGATCGACCCGCCGGTGGTCAGGATGCGCTGGAAGGCCGGCGCATGCATCGCCTGGTCCGACGCCGTGCCGAGCTTCGCCACGATCTCCGCCGGCAGCCCGGCCGGGCCGAAGATGCCGACCCAGCTCTGCGCATCGATATCCCCGAAACCCTGTTCCTGCAGCGTCGTCAGATCCGGCAGCGGGCCGATGCGGGCCAGGGTGCCGGCGGCCAGCGGGCGCAGCTTGCCGTCATTGATCAGCGGGCCGACCGTGTTGATGCCCTCGATCGTCATGTCGACGCGCCCGGCGATCAGATCCGCCATGGCCGGCGCGCTGCCGCGATAGGGCACGTGGGTGAACTCGACGCCCGCCTTCTGCGCCAGCATGGAGCACGCCGTGTGGTGGACCGACCCGATGCCGGCCGAGCAGAAGGAGATCGCCCCGGGACGCGCCTTCGCCGCCGCGATGAGGTCCGCCGTGGTCCGGAAGGGGGACGCGGTCGGCACCACCAGCAGATGCGGGTGCACGGCCAGCTGCGCCACCGCCGTCAGGTCGTTCAGCGGGTCGAAGGGCAGGTTGGAGAAGAGCGCGGCGGAAACCGCATTCGGCGTGGAATGGCCGAGCAGCAGCACGGAGCCATCCGCCGGCGCCTTGGCCACCGCATCGGCGGCAATGGTGCCGGAGGCGCCGGAGCGGTTCTCCACCACGAAGTTCTGGCCGAGGATGGCAGTGTATTGCTCCGCGATCGCGCGGGCGACGATGTCCGTGAAGCCGCCGGGCGCGAAGCCCACCAGCAGGCGGACCGGCCGGTTCGGCCAGGTGCCTTGTGCCAAAGCAGGGGCGGCAAGCAGGGAAAGGGCGGCGACGCCGAGGCTACGACGTGAGGGCATCTGGGATACTCCTGATGCCCGAGCGTAACCGGTGTTTCTGCGGCGCAGCAATATGGGTGAGGTCGAAGCCCCCACCCGACCTCCCCCGCAAAGCGGGGGAGGGGAAGCAGGTCTCAGCCGCCGAAGGCGTTCAGGCCGGTCTGGGCGCGGCCGAGGATCAGCGCATGGACGTCATGCGTGCCCTCATAGGTGTTCACCGTCTCCAGGTTCATGACGTGGCGGATCACGTGGTACTCGTCCACGATTCCGTTGCCGCCATGCATGTCCCGCGACATGCGCGCGATATCCAGCGACTTGCCGCAATTGTTGCGCTTGACCAGGGAGATCATCTCCGGCGCGACCTTATGCTCGTCGAACAGCCGGCCGACGCGCAGCACGGCGTGCAGGCCCAGCGTGATCTCGGTCTGCATGTCGGCCAGCTTCTTCTGGATGAGCTGCGTCTGCGCCAGCGGGCGGCCGAACATCTTGCGGTTCATCGTGTAGTCGCGCGCCGCATGCCAGCAGAACTCGGCGGCGCCCAGCGAACCCCAGGCGATGCCATAGCGGGCACGATTGAGGCAGGAGAAGGGGCCGGCGAGGGACTTCACGCCCGGGAGCTTGTTCTCCTCCGGCACGAAGACTTCATCCATCATGATCATGCCGGTGACCGAGGCGCGCAGGCTAAATTTTCCTTCAATTTTCGGAAAAGTCAGCCCCTTCATCCCCCGCTCCAGCAGGAAACCCCGGAGAACGCCCTCATCATCCTTGGCCCAGACCACCGCCACATCGGCGATCGGGGAATTGGTGATCCAGGTCTTGGAGCCGCTGACCAGGTAGCCGCCATCCACCTTCTTCGCGCGGGTGCGCATCGAGGACGGGTCGGAACCCGCATCCGGCTCGGTCAGGCCGAAGCAGCCGACCCATTCGCCGGTGCGCAGCTTCGGCAGGAACTTCTGCTTCTGCTCCTCCGACCCGAAGGCGTGGATCGGGTACATCACCAGGGAGGACTGCACGGAGAAGGCGGAGCGATAGCCGCTATCCACCCGCTCCACTTCCCGCGACATCAGGCCGTAGGAGACATAGGACACGCCGGCGCAGCCATAGCCCTCGAGCGTGGCGCCCAGGAAGCCCATCTCGCCGAACTCGTTCATGATCTCCCGGTCGAAGGTCTCGTTCCGGTTCGCCATGAGCACGCGCGGCATCAGCTTTTCCTGGCAGAACTCGCGCGCCGCATCGCGGATCATGCGCTCATCCTCGGTCAGCGCCTGGTCCAGCAGCAGCGGGTCGTCCCAGGTGAAGGGGGAGCTGCTGGACTTCTTCGCGCCAGCTTGCTGGGCGACCGGGGTGACGACGTTCATGGCTTCCTCCTGGCGGGCGGCGACAGCTGTGGAAATAGGGTCGCGGCCCGCAAATGGCACCCGCGACCTCCAGGCTTTGATGGACTATCCGGCAATCTGGCCGGGCAATCTGGCGCGAGCGCCGGAATCCGGCAACCGCCGGGTCGCGATTACGCGGCCTCGGCGTCCGAGGACGTGTCCCGGCGCGGCTTCGGCACGCTCAGCAGCATGAAGGCCGGCACCGCATCGCCGAAACCGCGCGGGGAGGGACCAGCTTCGCGGTCTTCCCGGCGCTCGCGGCGGAATTCCTCGCGCCGTGCCTCCAGCGATTGCGGCTCCTCCCGCTTCGTGTCGCGGCGCGGGCCGCGATCGTCACGCGGCGGGCGTGCCTCGTCACGCGGCGGACGCGCCTCGTCCCGCACCGGGCGGACATCCTCACGCGGCGGGCGCGCCTCGTCGCGCGGCGGGCGGGCATCGCGGCGCGGGCCGCGATCTTCCCGCGGCGGGCGCTCGGCGCGCACGGCTTCCTCGGCGCGCGCCGGCGGCGGCGCGTCGCGGCGCGGCTCGCGACCGCGGTCGCGCCCACGGCCGCCATCGCGTCCCTTGCCGACATCACGGCCGCCGGATTCGCGTCCACCGGCTTCGCGGCCAGCGGGGGCGGCGCGGCCGCCACGGCCGCGGCGGGCCTTGGCGCCTTCCTCGATCTCCTCGGCCGTCACCGGCTCCAGACCCTCGATCTCCATGCGCGGGATCGGCATGCCGGTCAGGCGCTCGATCGCCGCGACGGATTTCGCATCCTCGGGGGCTGCCAGCGAATAGGCATGGCCCTGACGCCCGGCGCGGCCGGTACGGCCGATGCGGTGGACGTAGTCCTCCGCATGGAACGGCACGTCGAAGTTGAAGACGTGGCTGAGGCCGCCGATGTCCAGCCCGCGCGCGGCAACGTCGCTGCACACCAGGATCTGGATCTCGTTCGCCTTGAAGCGGTTCAGCGTCGCGAAGCGCACCGACTGCTCCAGGTCGCCATGCAGCGCGCCGACCGAGAAGCCGTGCTTCTTCAGCGACTTGTACAGGACGTCCACTTCGACCTTGCGGTTGCAGAACACCAGCGCGTTCTGCACCGCTTCCTTGTTCAGCAGCTTCCGCAGCGCTTCCCGCTTCTCATGCTCCCGCACCCATACCAGGCCGGTGGTGATGGTGGTGGCGACGGTTGCGGGCGCGGAGACGGTGATCTCGCGCGGATTCTGCAGGAAGGCATCCGCCAGGCGGCGGATTTCCGGCGCCATGGTGGCGGAGAAGAACAGCGTCTGGCGCATGCGCGGCAGCATGGAGACGATGCGCTCGACATCCGGGATGAAGCCCATGTCCAGCATGCGGTCGGCCTCGTCGATGACGAGCACCTTGCAATCCGCCAGCAGGATGCGGCCGCGGTCGAACAGGTCCAGCAGCCGGCCCGGGGTCGCGATCAGCACGTCCACGCCCTTCTCGAGCACGTCGCGCTGGTCGTTCATGCTCTCGCCGCCGATCAGCAGCGCGTGCGTGAGGTTCAGGTGCTTGCCGTACTTCACGAAGTTCTCGGCAACCTGCAGCGCCAGCTCGCGCGTCGGCTCCAGGATCAGGCTGCGCGGCATGCGTGCCTTGGCGCGGGACCCGGCCAGGATGTCCAGCATCGGCAGGGTGAAGCCGGCGGTCTTGCCGGTGCCGGTCTGCGCGCAGCCCAGCACGTCGCGGCCCATCAGGACGATCGGGATCGCCTGTTCCTGGATCGGCGTGGGGTGCAGGTAGCCGGTATCGGCCACGGCGCGCAGGATCGGCTCGGACAGGCCGAGATCGGCGAAGGTGGTGCGCGGCGGTTCCTCGGCGGCCCAGCTCGCGGCTTCCTCCCGCGCTTCCTGTGCCGCCTCGGTCTCGGCCTCCGTCAGCACGGGGGTCTCGTCGGCAGGCTCGGCCTGGGCCTCCGGCACCACTGCCACCTCGGCAGCCGGGGCTGCCTCGGCTGCCGGCTCGGGGGCGACCGGCTCGGGCGCAACCGGTTCTGGGGCGGCCGGCTCCGCAGCGACCGGCTCCTGCACGACCGGCTCGGGCGCCGCGGATTCCTGGGCAGCCGGCTCGGCCGCAACAGGTTCCGGCGCAACCGGCTCGGCTGCGGCAGGCTCCGCCGGGGGCATCTCGGCAACGGGCTCGTGCGCCTCGGCGAGCAGCCCTGGCACCTCGGCTTCGCGCGCCTTGGCCGCGGCGGCCTCGGCCTTGGCGGCGCGGGCTGCCAGCGTCTTGGCGCTGGGTGCCCGGCGCTTGCGCGGCGCGGGTGCTGCTTCCGCAGCCCCCGATTCCTCAGCCTCCGATTCCGCAGCCTTCGGCACCGCGGACGTTTCCGTCGCGGGGGTGCCGGCTTCGGCCGGGGCGGCGGCGGTGTGTTCAGTCTCGGCCGCGCGCGGGGCGGTCGCGTCGCTATGATCGCTCAACGTGCTTGGTTCTCTGCATGCCTCGGACCTGCCCGCCACCTGCACGCATCCCATCAGGACGCGCATTCAGCGGGGGCGCCCCACAGGCGCGATGACAGGCGCTTGGCGGGGCCGGGCGGGATGCAGCGCATATGCGCCGCAATGGCCGGGAAATCAAGGCAAGACGCCACCTGTCCCCGACTTCGCGGGCCAACTGGACGCGCACCGCCCCGCGGCATAGGACCGCGCGCATGTCCCGCGACCCCGTCCTGCTGCTGCTGCCCGGCCTGCTCTGCGACCAGCGGTTGTGGCGGGACCAGGTGGCAACGCTTGGCGCGACGCATCGCTGCGTCGTCGCCGACCTGACGCAGGACGCGACGCTGCCCGCCATGGCCGCGCGCGCCCTGGCCGCGGTGCCGGCGGCGGCGCCGATCGCCCTCGTCGGATTGTCCATGGGCGGCTATGTGGCGATGGAGGCGATGCGCCAGGCGCCCGGCCGGATCGTCCGCCTGGCGCTGATGGACACCTCCGCCCGCGCCGATACGCCGGAACAGGCGCGCAGGCGGCGCGGCCTGCTGGCGCTGTCCCGCTCCGGCCAGTTCCGCGGCGTCACCCCCCGCCTGCTGCCGCAATTGCTGCACCCGGACAATCTCGCCGGCCCCCTGGGCGAAGCAGTGCGTGACATGGCGGAGCGGGTCGGCCGCGACGCCTTCGCCCGGCAGCAGCAGGCCATCCTGGCCCGGCGCGACAGCCGCGCCCTGCTGCCCGGCATCGCCGTGCCGACGCTGGTCGCGGTGGGGGAGGCGGATGTGCTGACACCGCCGGACCTGGCCGAGGAAATCGCCAGCCTGATCCCCGGCGCCCGCCTGCACCGCATCCCCCGCACCGGCCACCTGCCGCCGATGGAGGAGCCGGAGGCGGTAACCGCCCTGCTGCATGAGTGGCTTGATGCCGCCCCATTCCCCCCGCAGCATGGTTGAGGAGGTGCCGATGCCCGAGACCGATATCCTGGTGACGCGCGAGACCAAGCGATCCTTCGGCCTGGTCCGCGGCGGGCTGGCCGTGCTGATGCTCGGCCTGCCCTTCCTCGGCCGCCAGCGCATCCGCGTGACGAATGAGCGGGTGATCATCGAGCAGGGCTTCTGGACCAAGCTGCGCGACGATGTGGAGGTGTTCCGCATCCGCGACGTCGTCTCGAAGCAGGCGATCTGGCACCGCATGCTGGGCATCGGCGACGTCGTCATCAAGGCGACCGAAGGCCGCGCGGATGAGGAGCATGTGCTGCGCGGCGTGCCGGACCCGGTCGGCGTCAGCGAGGCGATCCGAGCCGCCTGGAACGCCAGCGCACGGCCGCGGGGCAGCACCAACCTGGATTGAGGGGGAGCGCGCGCCGGGCCCCCACCCAACCCTCCCCCGCAGTGCGGGGGTGGGCTTTGCTTCTCCCTCCCCCGCACTGCGGGGGAGGGTCGGGGTGGGGGCTCTGCGCCACCCCCCGCCGTCACACCACCTGGTTGACCAACGCTTCCCCCGCCCGCAGCCGCGGCAGGTTGGCTTCCAGCAGGTCCAGCACATTGCCCTCATAGGCCCGCGTCTCGCCGCCGGTATGCGGCGTGATGAAGACGTTCGGCATGGCCCAGAGCGGGCTGGCGCCGGCCAGCGGTTCCTCCGTCGTCACGTCCAGCGCCGCCTGGCCGACCTGGCCGGAAGCCAGCGCCGCGATCAGCGCCGCCTCGTCGCACACCGCGCCGCGCGCGACATTCACCAGGGTCGCACCCGGCTTCATGGCGGCGAAGGCGGCGGCATTCATCAGGCCGCGGGTCTCCGGGGTCAGCGCGCAGGTCAGCGCGACGATGTCGGCACGACCCAGCTGCGCATGCAGCTGATCCATGCCGTGGATCTCGTCCGCGCCCTCGCTTCCCTTGGACGGGTCCTGCCGCAGCCCCACCACCTTCATGTCGAAGGCTTTGGCCAGCCGGGCCAGGCGCCCGCCGATGCGGCCGATGCCAACCACCAGCAGAATCTTGCCGCCCAGCTCATCCTCGCGCTGCGTCAGGTCGCCGATCATGCCGCGCCAATGCTGCTTCACCTGGTTGTCGCGGGCCTGCGGCAGCAGCCGGGCCTGCGCCAGGATCAGCGACATGGCGTGTTCCGACACCGCATTGGCATTGGCGCCCTGCGCCGAGGCCAGGCGGATGCCCGCACCCGCCAGCACCGCCTTGTCATACTGGTCGACGCCGGCACTGATGGACTGGATGAACTTCAGCCGCGGCGCCTTGGCCGCCAGGTGGTTGCGCCACATGCCGGAGACCAGCAGCACATCGGCCTCGGGCAGCCGCGCCTCCAGCTCATCCAGGCTCCGCACCTCGAAATGCTTCAGCTTGCCGCCGCGCTGGGCGTAGCGCTCGCTGAAGCGGTAGGCGACATGGGCGAAGCAGAGGGTAAGCTGGTCATCGGGCGGCAGCATGGCGCGTCTCTCCTGGAGCCTGGAGGCGCACCAAACCCGCGCGGCGCCGCGCAGGCAACCCCCTCAGACCCCCTGGGCGGTCGCCTCGCGGGCCAGGAGGGCGCGGGCGAGGCGGTCGAATTCGGCGATGGTCAGCGTCTCCGCCCGCCTTTCGCCGGCGATCTGCGCCGCTTCCAGCAATGCCTCCGCCTGGCCGAGCTGCTTCAGCGCACCGCGCAGCATCTTGCGCCGCTGGCCGAAGGCGGCGGCCGTGGTGCGTTCCATGGCGGCGAACAAGGCGGGGCCGGGGTCCTCGGCATGCGGGGTCAGCCCGACGACGGCGGAAAAGACCTTCGGCGGCGGCGTGAAGGCGCCGGGCGGCAGGCTGAGCAGGAACTGCGCGCGGCAGCGCCACTGCGCCAGCACGCCGAGCCTTCCATAGGCGTCGCTGCCCGGCGCGGCGCAGATCCGCTCCGCCACCTCCTGCTGGAACATCAGGGTCATGCCCTCGATCCCCGCCGCCCGGCGCAGCCAGCCGACGAGCAGGGGCGTGGCGACGTTGTAGGGCAGGTTGGCGATGATGCGGCGCGGCGCCGGCAGCTCGGCCAGCACATCCACCTCCAGCGCATCCGCCTCCCGGACCGTCAGGCGGCCAGGGTGGTGCGCGGCCAGCGCCGCCTGCGCCGCGATGGCGCGGCGGTCCAGCTCCACCGCCAGCACATGCGCGGCAGGCGTCGCCAGCAGGGCGCGGGTCAGCCCGCCGGGGCCGGGGCCGACCTCCAGCACATGCCGACCGGTCAGGTCACCGGCCAGCGCCGCGATGCGCGCGCAGACCGCCGGATCCAGCAGGAAGTGCTGGCCGAGCGACTTGCGGGCATCCAGCCCGTATTCGCGGACCGTGTCGCGGAGCGAGGGGAGGGGCGCAAGCTCACCCACCACGGCGGACCGCGCCAGCGGTCCGAGCGGCCGGATGGCCGCCGCCGCCCATGCGGCGAGCCAAGCCGCCGGAGGCGGCGCCTGGCGCCTGAAGGCTGAAAAACAGCAGTCGAGGCGTCCGCCTCAACTGCGCATCTCGATCTGCGCGCGGCGGCGCAGGTCGCGCTGCACCTGGCGGGACAGCAGCTCCGCGCGGTCGCGCAGCAGCTGGGCGCGGGCGGCCTCGGGCGTCAGCTCGGCCTGGTTCCGGGTCTCCCGCGTGCAGACCATGATGACGGCGACGCCATCGGGCGCGATCACCGGCTGGCTGGCGCGGCCCGGCTGCAGCCCGCCGATCAGCTGGCGCAGCGGCGGCGGCTGCACCGCTTCCAGGCGAACCTCGCCCGGGTTCGGGTCCCGGGTGCCGCCGGCGGCGCGCGCCGCGGCTTCCACCGCCTCGCAGCTTCGCGCCGAGTTGGACAGGGCGCGGGCCCGCTCCACCGTCTGGATCTGCTGCGGCGTCGGGTTGTTTGGGTCGAGCGCGCCGGAGAAGGGGAAGAAGGCCTGGCGCAGCGTCAGGATGGTCGCCATGTCGCGCCCCACCTCCCGCTTCTGCCGCAATGCCACGATCTGGAAGCCGCCGGGCACGCGGATCGGGTTGGCGATGGCGCCGGGCGGCATCTGGCGCACCACCTCCGCCACTTCCGCATCCAGTGCCTCCGCGCCCACCCAGCCGAGGTCGCCGCCCTGCAGCGCGGTCTGCGCCTGGCTGAACTGCGTCGCCGCCACCGGGAAGGGCACGCCGCGGCGCAGCTGGCTGACCACCTCATCGACGAAGCTGCGGACCTCGTCCTCCTCGGACGGATCATCCACCGGCACGAAGATCTCGCTGACCAGGAATTCCGGCTGGCCGGTGCGGGCGCGCTGGGATGCGATCAGCTCCGCCACCGCGGCTTCGGAAGGCTCCGCCTGCGGGCCGAGCAGTTGGCGGATCAGCCGGGCCCAGCCGATCTGCACGCGAAGCTGGTCGTACAGCACGCGGGGCTCCACCCCGGCGCGGCGCAGCTGGGCCACCAGGGCGCCGGCCGGCAGGCCGTTGCGGCGCTCCAGCTCCGCCACCGCCGTGGCGATGTCGGTATCCGTCACCGGAATGCGGCGGCGCTGCACTTCCTGCACCCGCAGGCGTTCATCCACCAGCAGCCGGGTGACCTGCGGCGTCAGCCGTCGCAGCACCTCCGGCGTCATGTTCAGCCCGGCATTCAGCGCGAACAACCGTCGCCGGCCATCCACATCGGCCTGCGTCACGATGTCCCCGTTGATCACGGCGACGATGCGGTTGACCTGTTGCGCAGCCGACGCGGTCGCATCGGCCGGGCTCCTCTGGGCCAGCACGGGGGTCGGGAGGGTCAGGATGGGTGCGCTGGCCAGGGTGGACAGCAGCAGCAGGGCTCGGGCGGTGGGGCGCATGGCGCTTTCCTAGAGCAATACCGGTCCGGGTGAAATCACCCGGGCCTGATCATCGGAAGACGGCCACGCCATCACGCGCGGGGCCGGTGGGGGTTTCACAGCGCGCGCAGACCGAAATCGCCGATCGTCTTCAGCCCGACCCGGAACAGCAACAGGGTGCCGCCGGTGTAGTCGGCCCGCGTGCTCGGGTCTTCCGCCCAGCTGCGGACGAAGCGCGTCTCGAAGATGAAGCACTCATCCTCATAGGTGGCGGAGGCCTGGGCCGCCACCGGCCGGTCCAGCCCGATGTCGTAGCGGCCGAACAGCCCGACCCGCCAGTACTCGTTCAGGCGGAACGTGCCACCGAGGGAGAACTCCTCCCGCTTCCGGGTGGTGACGTTCGGCGCCGGGTTGGTCAGCAGGTAGCCGCCGGACAGGCTGAAGGGGCCACCGAAGACCGTCGCCGTGGCATCCCACAGCCTTCCCTCGCCGGTATCCTTGTCCAGTCGGCCGCGGCCGAGCAGTTCCAGCCAGGTGACCGGCGCCAGCCGCAGCCGGCCGACCCAGTCGGAGGACCGGTTCTCCAGCCCCGAGCCATCGGCGAAGGTCTCGTCCGTGGCAAGGCGGACGGAGCGCCCCGCGAGACCCTCGATCTGCCCGCCATTGGGGAACAGCCAGGCGCCCCGCAGCGCCGCATCCGCCCGCGTGCCGCCCTCGAAGCGGTCGCGGCCGTAGAAGCGGTTCAGGCTGAACAGGTTGGCGTCGGTGAATTCGAAATCGACGCTGTCCTCGTTCGGGAAGCGAAGCTGCGATCCGGTGGCCGGGCCGGTCACCACCTGCACCCGCGGCTCGATGATCTGGGACCCGTATTCGCCCGCGCTGCGGACGAAGGGCATGCGCCAATCCAGCGCGGTGCGGATATGCCCTCGGCCGAAGAAGCCATCCCCGCCGGCATCGCCGTAGGTGGGCGCCAGCGCCAGCCCATCGACCCAGCCGCCGACCAGGTCGGCATGGGTGCGGAAGGTCCAGATGTCGCCCATGCCGCCGATCAGCGGCAGTTCATAGGTGGTGCGGGTGGCGACGCGCCGGGTATCCGTGCCGCTGGAGCGGAACAGGCTGAAGGCGGAGGCATCCACCGTGAATCGCCCGCCGAGGCCGTCATTCGGGAAGACGTAGTCGGCATAGCCGCGCGGCAGCACGAAGGGGGTCAGGTCGGTCGAATTGGCGGCGTCGAGCCCCTGGTACAGCATCGAGTCGATGCGGGCGTAGCCTTCCGCGCCCCAGAAGCCTTCGGCATAGGCCGTGGTGGTCAGCACCCGCGGCGCGCCATAGCGCCAGGCTTGCAGGTATTCGCGGGAGGAGGCGCGGTTCACGGCGAAGCCGACCCGCCAATTCTCGTCCAGCGTGAAGCGGCCCTGGGAGAAGACGTGCCCGCCGATGCCATCCGCATCCGTGCCGTCCAGGTTGCCGATCGAGCCCTCGAAGGTCACCTCGCCACTGTTGAAGCGCCGGCGATAGGCGCCGCCCAGGTTGGGCACCTGGTCGGTGGAGGCGGTGACGCTGATGGTCGCGTCCGAATGGTCGTCGATCGCCCAGTAGTAGGGCAGCTCCGCGAAGCCGCCGAGGAAGCGGGTCTGCCCGAAGGTGGGCGACAGGAAGCCGGAGGCGCGCGGCGCATCCGGCGAGGCATGGCTGAAATAGGGGGTATACAGCAGCGGCACGCCGCCGAACTGCACCGCGGCGTCCCGGTAGCGCACCCGCTGCTCCACGCTGTCGAGCGTGGCGATCCGCGCCCGCAACTGCCACAGCGGCGGCCGCGTCGGGTCCTCCGGGCACAGGTCGCAGGAGGAATAGACGACCCGCGCAAGGTCGGTGACGGTGCCGCCGGTGCGCCGGGCGCCGGCGGCGGCGACGCGCGCATTGGCGGCGAGCAGGCCGCGGATGCCCTCGATCGCGGCATCGCGCATGCCATCGGTCAGTTCCACCCGGTCGGCGAACAGGGTCTGCCCGTCCGGCTCAATCAGCGCCACGTTGCCGGTGGCGGTGGCGACCCCGGTGTCGCGGTCATAGGTGAATTCATCGGCGCGCAGCACGCGGTCGCCCTGCCAGGCTTCCACCTTGCCGCGCGCGGTCACCATGTTGGTGGTCTGGTCGTATTCGACCTCATCCGCCGTGAAGGTGACGGGGCCCTCGCCGACGGCGCGGTTGCCGAGGCCCATCAGGCCCTGCTGGGCGCCTGGCCCGGTGGGCCACAGCACCATGCCGAGGGCCGTCAGTGCCACCAGCCCGGCCAGGCCCAGCCTGGTCCGGCCCGGCGGCGGCGCGGCGGGGCCAGAAGGCGCGATAGGTGCGGCAGGCGCGGCGGGTCGCGCCACCGGCCGGATCGGCGGCGGCAGCTTGCGGGATGGCCGGGTGGTCGGCGGCATCAGCCATCCTCCAGGTGCAGCAACAGGGCCAGCGCCAGCAGCAGCCCGGCCAGCGTCGGCGCCCAGGCGGCCAGGATCACGGGCAGGGAACCGGCCTCGCCCATCTCGTTGCTCACCTTGTCCAGTACGAACAGGGCAAAGCCCGCGGCGACGCCGCCGCCGATCATCTGCGCCACGCCGCCGCGCCGGGTCTGGCGCATGGAGAAGCCGGCGGCGAGCAGTGCCATGCCCAGCGCCAGCGCCGGCAGGGCCAGCAGCGACTGGAACTGGATGCGATGGCGCACGGCGGAAAAACCGGCCTCCTCCAGCACCGCGATGAAGCGGGGCAGCGCCCAGAAATCGAGCGTTTCCGGCGAGGCGAAGCTGTCCTGGATGCGGTCGGGCGTCAATTCGGTGGGCAGGCTGACGCGCATCGCCGGGCTGGCCCTGCGGTCGGCGCCGAAGCTCACCGCATCCTCGAACACCCAGGCGCCATCGATCAGCCGGGCGCGCGGCGCCTCCAGCCGGGCCAGCGGCCGGTCATCGGCGGAAAGCCGCCACACCGTCACTTCCTGCAATTCGAAGCGCGGCCCGCGCCGCAGCGGGTCCCCGGCCCCCGGCGCATCGCGCATCGCGACGGGGCGGCCGGAGATGATGGCCACCCCATGCGGGTCCAGCGCCCGGTCCGCCTGCCGCAGCCACAGCCGCCCGCCGGCGAGGGAGGACAGGCCGCCGCCGGTCCGCAGGAAGGACATGTCCATCCGCTCGGCCCGCGCCAGCAGGGCGGAGGAGACGGGAGAGATGCCGAAGGTGCCCAGCATGCCGAGCAGCAGCGCCACCACCAGTGGCCCGGTCAGGAACCCCCAGGCGGAAATGCCGGCGGCGCGGGCCACGATCAGCTCGGAGGACCGGGTCAGCCGCCAGAAGGCGATGATGCCGCCGAGCAGGATGGCGAAGGGCAGGATCTGCAGCGCCACGAAGGGCAGCCGCATCGCCGCGATCTGCAGCGGGATGGAATAGCCGACATCCGGCCGCGTCGCCGCCCGGCGCAGCAGCTCGATGAAGTCGAACAGCGCAACCAGGCCGATCAGCGCGGCCATCACCAGCAGGGTAGCGGCGAGGAAGCCGCGCGCCACATAGCCGGTCAGCGTGGGGGTGAGGACCATGCGGGGCTCAGCCGGCCGAAATGGAGGCGGGGGGCATCGAACCGGGGGGCATCGAGCCGGGAGGCATCGGCGCGGGGCGGAAGCGGGGCAGGCCCGGCGCGCCCACCAGCCACCAGGCGGCGATCACGCCGGGCAGGGTGGCATGCACCCAGATCAGCCAGACGAAGGCGTTATCGCGCGTCGCCAGGTTGCCGATGGTCAGCCCCATCGCCAGCAGCCCCACCACCAGCCCGACGCCGATCGCCAGCCGCAGCCCGCCGCCGTGCCGCCGGAACTGGCCGGTCAGCGCCACGGCCATGCCGACCAGCGCGAAAGTCAGCGCCGTCAGCGGCGCGGAAAGCCGCTGATGCGCCTCGCCCACGAAACGGGAGATTTCCCGCGGGCGCAACTGCTCGGCCGGGTCGGGGTTCAGCAATTCGGCGACGCTGCGTTCCCGCGAATCGCGGAAGCGCACTTCCTCCTGCCGCGTGGCGCGGGCCAGATCCACGCTGTTCTCCTGGAAGCTGAGCACCGACAGCCGCATGGTGGCGGGCGTACCGGGCGGCGACCCGGCCGGCGGCGGCACGCGTTCCATCTGCTGCCGCACGCCGTTCTGCAGCGTAACCCGCGGGCCGTAGGGGCCGTTGGTGATGCGGCCGACCTCGGCCAGGATGGTGGCAGGCGCCCCGGCCTCCCGTGCATCATGCACCAGGATGCCGCGCAGGGTGCCGTCGCGGTCGCGCAGCCGGGCATAGACCGTGAGGTCGCCACCGACCGAGGAGAACACGCCTTCCTGCACCAGGATCGCCGCCATTTCGTTGCGGATCTCATATTGCCAGATGCGGAAGGCGGTGTGCGACATCGGCACCAGCCACAGGTTCAGCGCATAGCCGATGCCGACGGAGACCAGGGCCAGCAGCATCGCCGGCCGCGCCAGGCGAAGCTGGGACAGGCCGGCGGCGCGCATCACCACCAGTTCGCGGTCGCTGTTCATCCGCACATAGATGAACAGCACCACCACGAAGGTGGTGATCGGCAGGATCACGGCCACGAAGCCCGGCAGCATCAGGCCGGTGAGCTGCACGAAGACGGACAGCGACAGCCCCCGGTCCAGCACCAGTTCCATGAAGCGCAGCGACTGGGTCAGCCAGACCAGCGCAGCCAGCCCGCAGGTGACGGCAAGCAGGCCGCCGACGAGCTGGCGCAGGATATAGCGGTCGATCCGTGTCATCCGGCCCCTTCTACCAGCCGCAGGGGGCGGGCTGCAAAGGACCCTGCCAGGGGTGTATCGATCGGCGGATCGGTCCGGGTCACGGGCCGGCGGTGCCGCCGCGCGTGGCGGCCAGGAAACGCGCGACCACCGGCGCCGGCACCAGCCGGGTCCGCGGCTGGGCGGCCTGGCCTGGGGCAGGCTCGTCCCGGTGGCTGACCAGCCCGGCGAGGCAGCCGGACGCCGCCTCGAACACCGCGCCGCCGGAATCGCCCGGCGCCAGGGTTTCCGGGATTTCCAGGTACATGCCGAAGCGCGAATCGGTCTCCCGCACCACGCCCAGCAGGCGGGTACGGTGCTGCCGGCGCGGCGTCACCAGCAGGGCCGGCGTGCCCGCCGCGGGCAGGCCGGCGCAGAGCGTCGCGGTGCCGAGGCTGGGCAACGGCCGCAGCGGCACCACCAGCGCCACATCCTCCCCGCCCAGATAGAGCTGGCCGATGTCGCGATCGATGCGGTCCTGCCCGGCGCGGACCAGCCGCGCGGGGGCGGGCGCGCCGCCCACCGAAAGCACCAGCGGCCCGGCGCCGGCGGGGCAGGTGCCGCGCAGGCGCTGGGCGGAGCCATCCACCACATGCGCCGCCGTCACGAAACGCCCCTCGCCGAGGTGGATCGCCGCCCCTGTCGCCAGGCAGCGCGGTGACTCACCGGAGCGGAGCTGCGCCACCGCGGTTGCCGCCCGCAGCGCCAGATCCGGTGCGCGCGGCGCCGGCGTGGCGCAGCCGGCCAGCGTCAGCGCCAACGCCAGTGGCCCGGGCAGCAGCAGCAGCAGATGGCGGATCAGGGGAAGACCTTGCCCGGATTCATCAGGCCCCAGGGGTCCAGCGCGGCCTTGATGCGGCGCATCGTGTCCAGCTCCGCCCCACCGCGCCATTCCGGCATCATGTCGGTCTTGAGGCGCCCGATGCCGTGCTCGGCGCTGAAGGAACCGTCCATTTCCCGCACGATCTCGTTCACGCAATCCATGATGTCGTGGCTGCGCGCCAGGAAGGCGGCCGGGTCCATGCCCGGCGGCTGTTCCAGGTTCATGTGGATGTTGCCGTCGCCGATATGGCCGAAGGGCACCGGCCGGCTGCCCGGGATCAGTGCCTCCAGCGCCGCGGAGCAGCGCCGGATCATCTCCGGCACGCGGGAGACGGGGACGGAGACATCGGATTTCACCGAGGCGCCCTCCCGCTTCTGCGCTTCCGGATGTTCCTCCCGGATCTTCCACAGCTTCTGGGCCTGGGCTTCCGACTCGGCCAACACCGCGTCCAGCACCTCGCCGGCCTCCATCGCCTCGGCCAGCAGGCTCTCGGCCATGTCGCGCAGCCCGGCATCGGGGCGGGGGGAGGCGAGATCGACCAGCACGTAGTGGTCGGCCCGGCTGGCCACCGGAAGGCTGACGCCCTCGATATGCTTCAGGCAGAAATCGACGCCGGTGCCGGACATGTACTCGAAGGCGCGCACGGCGCTTTCGTCCCGGTCGCGGAAGCGGCGGAACAGCGCCAGCGCCGCCTCCGCATCCGCCACGGCGCAGAAGGCCAGCGCGGTGTCGCGCGGGCGAGGGTACATCCGCAGCACCGCGGCGGTGATGAAGCCCAGCGTGCCCTCCGCCCCGGTGAACAGGTGGCGCAGCGCGTAGCCGGTATTGTCCTTGCGCAGCCGGCGCAGCCCGTCCCAGACCTGCCCATCGGGCAGCACCACCTCCAGCCCCAGCATCAATTCGCGGGCATTGCCGTAGCGCACCGTGGTGTTGCCGCCGGCATTGGTGGACAGCACGCCGCCGATGGTGGCCGTGCCCTCCGCCCCCAGGCTGAGCGGGAACAGGCAGCCGGCTTCCGCCGCCGCGTTCTGTGCCGCCTTCAGCACCACCCCGGCTTCCGCCGTCATGGTCAGATCCACCGGGTCGATGGCGCGGATGCGGTTCAGTCGGGCCAGGCTGACCACCACCTGCTTGCCGCTCTCATCCGGCGTGGCGCCGCCGACCATGGAGGTATTGCCCCCCTGCGGCACCATCGGCACCCCTGCCGCGGCGCACAGTTTCACCGCGGCGGCGAGCTCGGCGGTATCGGCCGGCCGCACCACGCAGGGCGTCGCGCCGCGGTACAGCGCGCGCCAATCGGCCAGATGCGGTTCCAGATCCTCCGGCGCCGTCAGCAGGCCGCGCGGGCCGAGCAGGCTGGCCAGGGCATCGAGCAGGCCTGGCGGAGTGACGGGGGGCGGATTGGGGGCGTTGGATGTATCGGGCATGGTCGCGCCTCACTACCATTGCGAAAGAGGGGCGCCCAGCGCCGCCCATCTAGAGAAACAGCGCACCCAGTGCCGCGCCGCCGGCCAGCACCCAGAGCGGCGACCGGTTGCTGCGCCAGACGAACAGGGTGGACCCCACCGTCACCGCCAGGGCCAGCCCGTTCACCGCCGCTGCCTGCGCCAGGATGATGCCGGAGGAGAAGATGAGGCCGACCGCCACCGGCACCAGCCCCTTCTCCATGGTCCGCAACCAGGCCGCGCCCGCCAGCCGCGACCGCAGGCGGGAGAAGCCGTAGGCCAGCAGCCCGGCCGGGCCGGTCATCGCCAGGATGGCCACCAGCATCCCGGTCAGCCCCGCCACATGCCAGCCGATCAGCCCCACCACCAGCACGTTCGGGCCCGGCGCGGCCTGGGCCAGGGCGAATAGCTGCGCGAAGCGCGCATCGGTCATCCAGCCATGCACATCGACCACCAGCCGGTTCATCTCCGGCACCACCGCGATGCCGCCCCCCACCGCGATCAGCGAGATCGCCAGGAAGCCGATCGCGAGCTGGCCGAGCGCATCCCCATCCTCGCTCATGCCCGCGCCCTCCCGCTCCACCAGGCCGCCAGGATGCCGAGCGGCGCCAGGCCGAGCACGATCCAGGGCAGCGGCAGCCGCAGCACCGCGCCCGCCACCAGCGCCGCGATGCCCACCGCCAGGATCGGCCAGGCCGGCTTCAGGTTCTGCGTGATGCGCGCCGCGGTGCCCAGGATCATCCCCGCCGCCGCCGCCGCGGTTCCGGCCAGCACCGCCTTCACCAGCGGCACCTCGCCATAGGCGTCATGCAGGATGGCGAGCCCCACCAGTACCAGCATCGGCCCGCCGAACAGGCCAACGCTGGCGGCCAGCGCGCCCAGCCCGCCCCGGAACCGCTCACCGAGCTGGATCGCGACATTCAGCGCGTTCGGGCCTGGCAGCACCTGGCCGAGGCCCAGCACCTCGGCATATTCCTGTTCCGTCACCCAGCCGCGTTCCTCCACCAGAACGCGGCGCGCCCAGGCATTGACGCCGCCGAAGCCGATCAGGCCGATTCGGAGATAGGTGAAGAACAGGGCGGAGACGGTGGGCCGGGGCCGCCCGGCGGTATCTGACATGCAGCCAAGGGACCGCGTGGGGCGTTCCGGATCAAGCCCTGTCCGCTGCATTCCCGCGCTGCGTCACAACCGATTGCGCTGCGCCGCCGCCGGACGCAGAACCGCCTTCTCCGACCGAGAGACTCCGACATGATCCTCCGCCGCTCGCTTCTCGCCTCCAGCCTGGCCGCGCCGCTCCTTGCCGCAGGCGGCGCCGCCGAGGCGCAGGGGGCCTATCCCAGCCGCCCCGTCCGCCTCCTGCTCGCCTTCGCACCGGGCGGCGGCACCGACCTGATCGCCCGTACCCTGGGCGCCGCGATGACCCCCAGCCTGGGCCAGACCCTGGTGGTGGAGAACCGCCCCGGCGCCGGCGGCAACATCGCCACCGAAGCCGTGGCCAGCGCCCGGCCGGATGGCTACACGCTGCTGATGGGCAACCACGGCCCGATGAGCGTCAACGTCTCCCTGTTCCGCAACATGCGGGTGAACCCGGAAACGGCGCTGGAGCCGATCGGCCTGGTCGCCGACGCGCCGCTGATCGTGGTGGTCGGCCCGGCCTCCAAGGCCACCAACCTGCCGGAGCTGCTGGCGGAAATCCGCGCCGCCCGTGGCAACATCAACTACGCCAGCGCCTCCAACGGCTCCGCCAGCCACCTCGCCGCGGCGCTGATGCTGCAGATGGCGGGGCTGCAGGCGGAACACGTGCCGTTCCGCGGCGCCGCCCCGGCGCTGACCGACGTGGTCGCCGGCCACCTGCACTTCATGGTGACCACGCTGCCTTCCGTGGTCGGGCTGATGACCAGCAATGCGGTGCGGCCGCTGGCGGTGACGGGCGATGCGCGCATGGCGCTGTTCCCCAATATCCCGACCGTGGCGGAGACGATCCCGACCTACAAGGCGACCGCCTGGTACGGCATCCTGGCGCCGAAGGGGACGCCGGAGCCGATCCGCGCGCATATCTTCGCCTCGATGCGCGCCGCCCTGTCCGAGCCGGATGTGGTGCGCCGCCTGCGCGACGAGGGGGCCGAGCCGTCCTCCATGGACGGCGCCGGCTTTGCCGCGCTGATCAAGTGGGAGCGGGAACGCTGGGCGACGGTGGTGCGCCAGGCCGGCATCACGGTGGATTGAGCGACCCCGAAGCCCTCTCCCCCCGACGGGGGGAGAGGGCTGGGTGAGAGGGGCGCCGCCCGCTATGCGCCGCCCGGTCAGTTCCCCCTGGTCAGCCCCTGGCGTCCAGCACCGCCTGGCCCAGCGCCACCATCTCCCCGGCCGAGACGGAGGGCAGGTCGCCGAGGTCGATCCCGGCATTGCGCTTCAGGGCGCGCTCATCGCTGATCGCCCGGCGATGCACCATCAGCAGGTCGAGCCGCGGCAGGCCGAGGATGAACTGCCCATAATGGCCGGAGCCGAGGAAGGCACCCTGCCATTCCGGCGCGTCGCTGTGCATCGGCAGCCACCAGTAATAGCCATAGCCCATGCCGCGCCCGGCGAAGCGGCCCTGCATGTCTTCCGGCCGCACATGCGGCGCCAGGCTCTCCCGCACCCAGGCTTCCGGCACGACCTGCTGCCCGGCCCAGCGCCCGCCACGCAGCGTCAGCAGCCCCACCCGCGCCATGTCCCGGCCAGACAGGAACATGTGGTAGGCGCGGAAGCGCGACCGGTCCGGATAGCCCAGCATGCGCTGGCGTGCCCGGTCGAAATCCTCGAAGCCGAGCGGAATGGCCAGCTGGTCGCGTAGCGCATCATGCACGGCGATGCCGGTGAGCTGCTCGAAGATCGCGCCGGCGACGTTGAAGTCCCAGTTGTTGTAGTGGAAATGCGTGCCCGGCGGATGCGCACCGCGCGGCGGCGTGCCGGCATCGTCGCCGCCCGGGCTGCCGGCCGGGGCATAGACGCCGGACCGGCTGGTCAGGATGTCGCGGATCGTCGCCTGGCGTTCCTGTGGCAGCAGGCCCTGCACATCATCGATGCCGAGCTGTTCCAGAGTCAGCGACAGGTCGATCCGCCCGGCCTCGACATGCGGGCCATAGAGCAGGGACAGGATGCTCTTGCGGGTGGAGGCCAGGTAGCTGACCTCCGCCACGTCGCCATGGCGATAGGCCACGCGGCCGCCCGAGACGACCATGAAGGAGGTGGTGGTCAGCCCGCGCAGGGTCTCGGTGAAGCGCGCCAGCGCCGCCGGGTCGAAGCCCGCCGCCGCCGCATCCACATCCGCCCAGCCAGCGGTGGGGAAGGTCTCGTCCCGCATCATGGTGCCGCCCGCCGCACGTCCTTGGCCAGCGTCCGCTCATCCAGCCGCGGCGCATAGGTCAGGCCGCGCCGCAGCGCCCAGCTGTTGGTCTGGTGGTACAGCGGGATGATGGCGGCATCCTCCATGGCGAGGCGCGTGGCCTCGCGCAGCATCTCCTCCCGCGCCGGATCCTCGAAGGTGCCGGCGGCCCGCGCCACCAGGCTGTCCAGCGCCGGGTTGCCGTAGCCGGTGGTGTTGCCGGCGCCGATGCCGCGCGCCTGGTCCGGCGTGCCGAGCACGTTCACCAGCATGGAGGTGGCATCGAAGGTCGCGTTCCCCAGCCCCACCACATGGATCGCGAAGCTGCCGCGCTGCGTCGCATAGGTGCTCCAGGGCAGGGAGGCGACGCTGGTGCGCACGCCGATCCGCGTCCACATCTGCGCCACGGCCTGCGCGACGGAGGTGGCGCCGGGGTAGCGGTCCGTCGGCACATGCAGGGTCAGGCGGAAGCCGCCCGGATAGCCGGCGGCGGCGAGCAGCGCGCGGGCGCGGTCGGGCGCCGCCTCGCCGACCGTCAGCGCCGGCACGGCGGAGAAGGTGCCCTGCGGCAGGATCTGCGCGGTGGGTGCCGCGGTACCTTCCAGCACGCGCTCCGCCAGGCCGGTGCGGTTGATGGCGAGCGACAGCGCCTGCCGCACCTCACGCCGCGCCAGCGGGTTGGCGGGCAGGGCGCTGCCATCCGCCGCGGTGACGAAGGGCGCCGGCGCAGTATCGCCATGCCGGGGGGCAAGGTAGATCACGCGCAGGCCCGCGGCGCTGACCACCACCACCTCCGCCGTGTTGCGCAGCCGCGGCAGGTCGGATGCGCTGGGCATCTCGATCATGTCCACATCGCCCGACAACAGCGCAGCGGTGCGGCCAGCCGGGTTGGGCATCATGCGATAGCTCGCATCCTCCCACGCCACCGGCGCGCCCCACCAGGCGGGGTTGCGCTCCAGCTCGATCCGGTCGCCCGGGCGGAAGCTGCGCAGGCGGAAGGCACCGGTGCCGATCGCGGCGCGGCCGGCGTTGAAATCCGCGGTCGTCGCATCCTCCGCCACATGGCGCGCGATCACCGCGACATTCACCAGGTCGCCCGGCAGGCCGGGGGAGGGGCCGCGCGTCTCGATCCGCAGCGTCGTCGCATCGACGCCGGTGACGCTGGCGATGTTGCGCAGGAATCCGCCGAAGCCGCCGGGGCTGTTCGGTACGTTGCGCGCGCGGGTGAAGCTGAAGGCGATGTCGTCGGCGGTCAGCGGGCGGCCATCATGCCAGGTCACGCCGGGGCGCAGGCGGAATTCCCATACACGCTCGGACACCGGCCGCCAGGATTCGGCCAGCCCCGGCGCCAGCGCCCCATCGGCGCCGCGTTCCACCAGCCGATCGAAGATCTGCATGGCGATGCTGTTGTTGGGGGAGGCGTTGTAGAAATGCGGATCCACCGAGGTGACGGCGCCGGCCATGCCGATGCTCAGGGTCTCGGCCCTGGCCGGGTTGGCGGCCACCGCCACCAGGCAGGCCAGTCCGGCCAGGCCCAGCCGGGCGTCGCGAAGGCTCCGAGGCCGATCATGCAGCATGGCGAGGCATCCCCTTCAGCATTCAAGCGGCCGGAATTGTCATGGCCGCCCCGCCAATCGGTCAAATCGATGCTAGGCATTCGGACCATGCACCGTACGAATGAGATGGCGGCCATCCGGTCGCTGCTGGCGCTGGACCTCAACCTGTTGAAGGTGCTGGACGCGCTGTGGAAATGCCGCGGCATCACCGCGGCCGGCCGGATGATCGGCCTGTCGCAGCCCGCCGTGAGCCACGCCCTGCAGCGGCTGCGCCTGGCCTTCGCGGATGACCTGTTCGTGCGCGGCCCCGGCGTCCTGGTGCCGACACCGCGCGGCACCGAACTCTGCCTCGCCGCCGTCGCGGCGCTGGAAGGGCTGGAGCAGGCCATCCTTCCCTCCGCGCCGTTCCGGCCGGAGGCGAGCGATCGGCGCTTCCGCATCGGCATGAACGACCATGTCTCCGCCACGCTGCTGCCCCTGCTGCTCAGGGCGCTCGGCAGCGTCGCGCCGGCGATTTCGCTGGAGGTGATCCACCTGCCGCGCGGCCAGAACCAGGATGGGCCGGTCCTGCCTCGGCTGCTGGATGAGGGGCAGGTGGAGTTGGCGCTCGGCCAGATCGACACCCTGCCGCCGCGCTGCCAACGGCAGGCGCTGCGCCAGGACCCGCATGTCTGCGTCCTGGCCGAACGGGGCTGGGACGCGACCGGATGCTTCGACATGGCGGCCTTCCTGGCGCGGCGGCATGTCCGCGTCTCCTCCTTCCCCGGGCGGCTGAGCTGGATGGACCAGGCGCTGGAGGCGCAGGGGCTGCGGCGGCGGATTGCCGTCACGGTGCCGCATTTCCAGGCGGCGCTGCATGTCGTCGCCGCGACGGACCTGGTGACCACCCTGCCGCTCGGCGCCGTTGCGCCCTTCGCGGAGGCGCTGCGCCTGCGCATTCTGCCCTCGCCCCTGCCGGAGCGCCTGCATCGGCTCGACATGGCCTGGCTCAAGGCGATGGACGGCGATGCGGGCCTCGCCTGGCTGCGCGGCATCGTGCTCGCCGCCGCCGGGCCGACGATGGGGGCCTGACGGGCGCCGGACCGGTGCATGGCGGTCCGCCGCGCCGCGTGATCCACTCCCCGCACCCGGCCAGGCCGGGACTCGAGGGAGAAAAAACCATGCACAAGACCATCCTCGCCATGGCGCTCGCCGCCGTGGTGGCCGGTCCATCCATGCCGGCCGCCGCCCAGCAATCCGCCCCCACCCCGCCGCCCGTCAGCCTGCAGAGCTGGGGCAGCTTCCATGTCGGTGGGCGGGAAGTGGTAGTCTCCGGCCAGCCGGTGCGGGAGGTGCTGTTCACCCCCGGCGGCGTGCCCGCCCGCGTCGATCCGAACGGCACCTACCTGATGGGTGGCATGTACGCCCAGTACATGATCCCGCATGTCCCCTCGGGCCCGCGCGGCCAGGCGCCGCTGCTGCTGTGGCATGGCGGCGGCCTGACCGGCGTGACCTGGGAGACGACGCCGGATGGCCGCGAGGGCTGGCAGAACTTCTTCCTGCGCCGCGGCTGGCCCACCTATGTCTCGGATGCCGTGGAGCGCGGCCGCGCCGGCTGGTCCATGATCCCGGAGCAGACCGGCGGCCAGCCCGTTCTGCTGACCGTGGACAATCCCTTCGAGCGCTTCCGCATCGGCGCCGGCCAGGGCAGCTTCCAGCGGAATGAGGTGCTGCCCGGCAACCAGTTCCCGGCCGACCGCGACAGCTACATGAACTTCATGCGCCAGGTGGTGCCGCGCTTCACCACGACGGATGCGCTGACGCTGGAGGCCTATCTGGCGCTGCTCGACCGCGTCGGGCCTTCCGTTGTGGTGGCGCATAGCCAGGCCGGCCTGTTCGGCTGGCGCGCGGCGCAGGAACGGCCGGACAAGGTGCGCGCCCTGGTGCTGATCGAGCCGGCGGCGATCGGCGACATCGCCAAGGTGGCGGCGCTGCGCAACATCCCGGTGCTGATGGTCTATGGCGACTACATCGCCCAGGACAGCCGCTGGCCCACCATCCGCGGCAACGGCGTGCGCTTCGCCGAGGCCGTGCGGGCGGCCGGCGGAAGCGTGGATGTGGTGGACCTGCCGGAGCGCGGCATCCGCGGCAACAGCCACATGATCATGATGGACCGCAACAGCGATCAGGTGGCGCAGCTTGTGCAGGATTGGCTGGTGGCCAAGGGTCTGCACCGGTAGCGGGTGGTGCCGCGTCCCCGCAGGGCGGGGGCGCGGCCGGCTCAGCCCAGCCTGATCCGCTCGACCTCGGAGAAGCGCAGCGTCTCGCCGCCGATGCTCACCGTCCCGCCGAAGGTCGCGGGGTTGCCGGTCGCATCGAGGAAGGTCACGACGTTGTTGGTGACCTGCATCTGCAGCCCCTGGGTATCCAGGCGCAGCGCGGCCGTCAGGTCCTGCAGGTTCATGCCGAGCAGGTTCAGCGTGTCCACCCCGTCACCGCCGCGGAACTCGTCATTGCCGTCGCCCGGCGCCCACAGGAAGGTGTCGTTCCCGGCGCCGCCATCGGCGAGATCGGCCGCACCGTCCCCGGCGCCGCCATCCAGGACGTCGTCGCCAGCCTCCCCATGCAGCACATCGGCGCCGGAGCCGCCATTCAACGCGTCATTTCCGGTGCCGCCATAGGCGATGTCGTTCCCCGATCCGGTGTTGACGTGGTCATTGCCCGCCTCGCCATAGACCTGGTCGTTGCCAGCGCCCGAGGCGACACCATCATTGCCGCCCCCGGCGAAGATCACATCCGCGGAGGTGCCGCCGTACAGGCTGTCGCTGCCGAAGGTACCCTGCTGGAAGGCGCCGCCGGCCACCTTGGCGAGATCGGCCTCGTCAAGTGCGATGATCGTCTTGCTGCGGGTCATGCGGACTTCCTTCTGGTGGCGCCAGCCATAGCAGCATCGGAGGCGTGGGGCGGATGGGATCGCGCCTCTGGCCGCGATAGGCGCTGCCTTGTTGCGCCGCGCCGGTCACGGTGCCGTGATCCGGCCTCGGTCCAGCGCGCCGCGGCACGCTGCGTGATCGGCCGGCCTGCCCGCCGGCATCCCGCCGGCGCGTGCAAGGAGGCTCCATGATGGAGATTTCAGGGTCGGGCGGCGCTGGCAACGCCGCCCTGCTGCAACAATGGCGCGAAAGGCTGTTCGCCCGCGCCGACGAGGATGCCGATGGCAGGCTCTCGCCGGAGGAGGTCCGCCCGGCCCGACCGGCAAGAACGGCCGGGGGTGGGGAAGCGGCGCCGGCAAGACCTGCCGGGGATCCGGCAAGCCCTGCCGCCGGCGAAGTGGCGCAATCCGTGCCGGGGCAGCTGGCGCGGGCGACGGTCGAACAGGTCTTCGGCCTGCTCGACACCGATGGCGATGGCGGCATCTCCGCCACCGAGCTGGACCAGGGGCCGGCCGGCCGCCCGCCCGGGCCGAGGCCGGAGGGTCCGCCCCCCGGCGCCACCGGCTCCCTGAGCGATCGGATGCTTGGCGTGCTGTTCGGCGCGCAGGAGACCGGCAGCACCGGGACCGAGACGGAGGTGGCGGCCCAGCTCAGCGCGATGCTGGAACGCGCGCTGAAGGCCTACCAGCCCGACCAGGCGTCCCGCGGCAGCGAGAGCGCCTGAACCTCGCCCACCCGGCGCGCCGGGTCGGCGGCAAGCCCTGCTCCTCCAAAATGGGGGACGGGCCATGAGACGTCCCGCTTCAGCCCCGCGGTGCGGCCGCCCGCGCCAGCCGGTCGGCGATCGCCTCGCCCAGGCCGTCAAGCGGCACCGGCATGGCGGCAATGCCCTTCAGCCCCAGGCGCTGCCCCTCCGCATCCAGCCAGCGCAGCCCGGCGAAGAGCCGCGCCGCCGCCTCCGCCACATCGCCACCGGGCGAGAGGTTCCACAGCGCCCCCGCGCCGGGCAGCGGATGCGGCCCGAAGGCCAGCAGCGCCTCCTCCGCCGCCACCGCCGCCGCATCCAGCCGCAGCGGCAGGGCGGGCGCGTAGTGGGACAGCAGCATCCCCGGGCTGCGCAGGCTGCGCGTGGCCTCCGCGGCGGAAAGCCGCAATGGGCGGCCGACGCGCCCGATCACCGCCTCGATCGCCGCGGCGGGCACCCCGCCCGGGCGCAGCAGCACGGCGCCGGGGCCGGTCAGGTCGAGCACCGTGCTCTCCACGCCCACCGCGCAATCGCCGCCATCCAGCACCGCTGCGATGCGCCCGGACAGCCCGGCCAGCACATGCGCCGCGCTGGTCGGGCTGACCTGGCCGGAGCGGTTGGCCGATGGCCCGGCGATCGGCCGCGCCGCCGCGCGCAGCATGGCGAGCGTCGCGGGATGTGCCGGCACCCGCACCGCCAGCGTGTCCAGCCCGGCGCCGGCCAGCAGATCCACCCGGCAGGCGGGCCGGCGCGGCAGCACCAGGGTCAGCGGCCCGGGCCAGAAGGCGGCGGCCAGGGCGCGGGCGCGGTCATCCGCCACGACCTCGGCGAAGGCGGCCTCGGCCTCGGCGAAATGGCAGATCAGCGGGTTGAAATGGGGCCGGCCCTTGGCCTCGAATACCGCGGCCACGGCGCGGCCGTTCCAGGCATCGGCGCCAAGGCCGTAGACAGTTTCGCTGGGAAAGGCGACCAGCGCGCCTTCGCGTAGCAGGGCGGCGGCCTCGGCCGGGTCGGTCAGCAGGCGGGTCATGCGGCGCCCTCCGCCAGGAAGCCGGGGTTGCGCCAGCCCGGCTTGCCATAGCGCAGCGGCGCGCCATCCCAGCCCGCCATGCGGCCGCCGGCGGCCAGCAGCACCGCCTCCGGCGCCGCCGTGTCCCATTCCATGGTCGGGCCGCGGCGCGGGTAGAGGTCCGCTGCCGCCTCCGCCACCCGGCACAGCTTGGCCGCCGATCCCATCGGCACCAGCCGCGCGCCACGTTCCCGCACGAAATCCATGATGCGCGGATCGCGCTGATGGTCCCGGCTGGCCACCGCGATGGCGCCGCTGGCCGGCACCGGCCGCACCGCGATGGGCCGGCGGCCAGCCGCATCCAGCTTCCAGGCGCCGCGCCCGACAATGCCGGAGAACACTTCTCCAAATGCCGGCAGGGCCACCGCGCCGAGAACCGGCCGCCCGTGGTCCACCAGCCCGATATTCACCGCGAAGGTATCGAGGTTGGCGGCGAAGTCGCGCGTGCCATCCAGCGGGTCCACCAGCCAGAAGCGGCCTTCCGGCACGGCCGTGGCGCTGGCCTCATGCGCTTCCTCCGCCACCACCGGGATGCCGGGTGCGGCAGCGCGCAGGCCCTCGACGATCAGCGCCTCCGCGATCGTATCCGCGGCGGTGACCGGGGAATGGTCGCGCTTGCGCTCCACCACGAAGCCGGCGGCGCGGACCGCGGTGATCGCCGCCGCCGCCGCCCCGGCCAGGCGCACCACCAGCGCCAGCAGGTCATCATCATCCATGCCAGGGGAATTAGCTGCGGGCGGCGCGCGGCGCGAGAGGCCAGCCTGCGCAGCATGTGCCTTGCCTGCGCAGCAAGTGGCGGTTTCATCGTGACAATGGGATGATAGGCTGGAACCAGCAAAACGCCGGAACGGAACCTCATGCCCGATATCGCCTTCGCGAAGCCCGCTCTGCCGCGCTCCGGCACCCTGGTCCTGCCGCTTCACGAAGCCGATACGCCCAACGTCCCATGGACCGGCCTGGCGGCGGAAGCCGATGCGGCGGCCGGCGGCGCCCTGTCCCGCGCGCTGGAGGCTGCGGGCTTCAAGGGCCGCAAGGGCCAATCCACCACGCTTTGGGCGCCGGGCGGGGGCTTGGCCAAGGTGGTCGCCATCGGCCTCGGCAAGCCCGCCGACCTCACCCCGCTGGTCGCCGAGGCCGCCGGCGGCGCCATGATCCCGGCCATCAACCAGGACCGGGAGGCGACGGTCGCCGCCGATGCGCTGGCCCCCGCCATGGCCGCCTCGCTGGCCATGGGCGCCCTGCTGCGCGCCTGGCGCTTCGACCGCTACCGGACGAAGGAGAAGGAGGAGGACAAGCCGAAGCTGGAACGCATCGCCTTCGCCACCGCCGACACCACCGCCGCCAAGCAGGCCTTCGCGCCGCTGCGCGCCGTGGCGGATGGCGTGTTCCTGACCCGGGAACTGGTCAGTGAGCCGCCCAACGTGCTGCACCCGGTCGAATTCGCCGATCGCTGCAAGGCGCTGGAGAAGCTGGGCGTGGAGGTCGAGATCCTCGGCCCGAAGGAGATGAAGCGCCTCGGCTTCGGCGCGCTGCTCGGCGTTTCCCAGGGCAGCGCGGTGGAGCCGCGGATGGTGGTGATGCAGTGGAAGGGCGCGCCGAAGGGCCGCAAGGGCAAGCCCTTCGCCTTCATCGGCAAGGGCGTCACCTTCGACACCGGCGGCATCTCCATCAAGCCCGCCGGCGGGATGGAGGACATGAAGTGGGACATGGCCGGCGCCGGCACCGTGGTGGGGCTGATGGCGGCACTCGCCGGGCGCAAGGCCAAGGCCGATGTAGTGGGCATCGTGGGCCTGGTGGAGAACATGCCATCGGGCACCGCGCAGCGGCCGGGCGATGTGGTGAAATCCTATTCCGGCCAGACCATCGAGGTGATCAACACCGACGCGGAAGGCCGCCTCGTGCTGGCCGATGTGCTCTGGTACTGCCAGGAACGCTTCGCGCCGCGCTGCATGATCGACCTGGCGACGCTGACCGGCGCCATCATCGTGGCCCTCGGCCATGAACATGCCGGCCTCTTCGCCAATGACGACGACCTTGCGCAGCGCATCCTGGCGGCGGCCAAGCAGACCGGGGAAGGCGCCTGGCGGATGCCGCTGGGCGAGGCCTATGACAAGGCGCTGCGCTCCGAGATCGCGGACATGAAGAATGTCGGCGGCCGGCCGGGTGGGGCGGTGACGGCGGCGCAGTTCATCCAGCGCTTCGTCAACACCAAGGACGGGCCGATGCCCTGGGCGCATCTGGACATCGCCGGCACCGCCTGGACCAGCAAGGACCACCCCACCATCCCGAAGGGCGCCACCGCCTATGGCGTGCGGCTGCTCGACCGGCTGGTGGCGGATTGGGACGAGACTTGATCCCCAGCGCGACATGCTGAAGCTGCGCTTCCCATGTTGAAGCTCCGCTTCCGGCGTGGCGCGCCTGCCGCCGGCCTGCCCGTGGTCTGGCCGCTGCCGGCCGGCCGGGACCTGCCGGCGGAGATCGCCGCCCTGGCGCAGGCCGCCGGATTTGTCGCCGAGGCCGGCCGCGTGCTGGATGCGCCGGGCCTGCCGCGCCGCGTGCTGGTCGGCCTGTCAGCGTCACCGCTGCGGCTGGATTGGGAAAAGGCCGGCGCCGCCGCGGCAGCCGTGCTGGCGGAGGCGCCGCTGGCCACGGTGGCCGCGCAGGGCCTGGCGCCGGAGGCGGCGGCCGCCTTCGCCGCCGGCATGGCGCTGCGCGCCTGGCGCTTCGACCGCCATCGCACGCGGGACCGCAAGCCGCGTCTCGCCCGGATCACCTGCCTGGTGGACGACCCCGCCGCCTGCCGCGCGGCCTGGGAGGCGGCGCTGCCCGCCCTCCGCGGCTGCCTTTTCGCGCGCGACCTGGTCTCCGAACCCGCCAACCACCTGACCACCCGCCACTTCGCCGATCGGCTGGAGGCGCTGGCCGAGCACGGCCTGGAGGTCGAGATCTGGGGCCGCAGGCGGCTGGAGAAGGCGGGCTTCGGCGCCCTGCTGGCCGTCGGCCGCGCTGCCGCGGACCCACCGCGGCTGGCGGTGCTGCGCTGGCCCGGGTGGTATGCGGCGCCACCCATCGCCCTGGTCGGCAAGGGACTGGTCTTCGACACCGGCGGCATCTCCATCAAGGGTGCGCAGGGAATGGAAGCGATGCGCGCCGACATGGCCGGCGCCGCCGCCTGCGCCGGCGCCATGCTCGCCCTGGCCCTGCGGCGCTGCCCGGCGCCGGTGGTGGCGGTGCTGGCGATCGCGGAGAATGCGACTGGTGCCGACAGCTACCGCCCCGGCGACGTGCTGCGCACCGCATCCGGCCGCACGGTGGAGGTGGTGGACACCGATGCGGAAGGCCGCCTGGTGCTGGCCGATGCGCTGCACCACGCGACCGCCACGCTCGGCGCGCGGGTGGTGGTGGATCTGGCGACGCTGACCGGGGCCATCGTCACCGCGCTCGGCCCGCATCGCGCCGGGCTGTTCGGCAATGACGCCGCGCTGCTGGCCTCGCTGGCCGCGGCGGGGGAGGAGACGGGCGAACACCTGTGGCCGATGCCGGTCGGCGCCCGCCACCGCGAAGACCTGCATTCCGACATCGCCGATATCCGCCAATGCATGCCCGCCGGCGCCGGCCGCCTGCAGCCCGATGCCAGCCACGCCGCCGCCTTCCTGGCCGAATTCGTCGGCGGCACGCCCTGGGCGCATCTGGACATCGCGGGGGTGGATACGCAGGACAAGCCGCATGACCTTGGCCCGGCTGGCGCCACCGGCTTCGGCGTGCGGCTGCTGGATCGGCTGCTGGCGGCGCAGTATGAGGAGCCGCCGGAACCACCTCAGGGCCGCCGCTGATGGCCGAATACGGCTTCTACCACCTGACCCGCACCCCTTTGGAACAGGCGCTGCCGAAGCTGCTCGGCCGGGTGCTGTCGGGCGGCGGCCGCGCCATGGTGCTGATGGCGGAGCCGCAGCGGCTGGAGGCGCTGGACGCGGCGCTGTGGACCTGCCCGGACCCGGACTGGCTGCCGCACGGCTCCCCCCGCGCCGGCCACCCGCATCTGCAGCCGATCTGGCTGACCACGGAGGATGCCGGGCCGGAGGGCGCGCCGAATGGCGCGCGCTTCCTGTTCCTGCTGGAATCCACCCAATCCGCGCGGCTCGATACCTTCGACCGGGTACTGGATCTGTTCGATGGCGGCGATACGGAGGCGGTGGCCGCCGCCCGCGGCCGCTGGCGCGCCGCCAAGGCCGGCGGCCATGCGCTGACCTACTGGCAGCAGGGCGCGCGGGGCTGGGAGAAGAAGTCCTGAGCCGCCGCAGGTTCTGATTGCAAATGGTGAACGAAAAAGGATAGTGTTCCTAACCCAGCCGCAGGGGGAACACGACGATGCATGTCGAGAACCACCGCCTCAAGGACGTGCCCTTCGACGCCACGCCGCATATGGGCCGCGAGATCACCCCGCGCTTCCTGGTGATGCATTATACCGCCGGCGGCTCCGCGCTGAATTCCGTGCGCGCCATCCGCGACCGCGGCCTGTCGGCGCATTTCTTCGTCGATCGCGACGGCGCCATCATCCAGACCGTGGCCTGCAACCGCCTGGCGCATCATGCCGGGCCGTCGCAATGGCGCGGGCATGACGGGCTGAACAATTCCTCCATCGGCATCGAGATCGCCAATCTCGGCTGGCTGGACCGGAAGGAGGCGGCGGGCTGGACCCGCGGCGGCCTCGGCCGCTGCCTGGGGGAGGCCGAGGTGCTGGTGGCGCGGCACAAGAATGGCGGCGCCAGCATGGGCTGGGAAGCCTATCCCGAGGCGCAGCTCCAGGCCGTGGCCCTGCTGACCACCGCGATCCGCGCCGCCTATCCCAGCATCCAGGAGGTGGTGGGCCATGACGACATCTCGCCCGGCCGCAAGCAGGACCCCGGCCCGGCCTTCCCGCTGGCGCGCTTCCAGCATCTGGGCGGCGCCGCCGGGTCCGGCACGCTGGCCGAGAATGATCTCGGCAGCTTCGAGGTTTCGGCGCGGGACAGCCTGAACCTGCGCGGCGGCCCCGGCACCGGCTTCGCCGTGCTCGGCAAGCTGCCGCCGGGCACGAAGCTGCGCGTGCTGCGGGAGGAGGGGGATTGGCGCCTAGTGGATCTGCAGGGCGACGCCGTGCCCGATGGCTTCGTCCACGGCGCCTTCCTCCGCCGCCTCGGCGGCTGATTTGTCTCTCTGCCCCGCTTGCGGGGGAGGGGGGCCTAAGCCCGCGCCTCCCGTTCCAACGGCAGCGCCGTGGTCAGCCCCCAGCAGGCCAGCAGCATCACGGCGGACCCGGCCAGGCAGGCCGCCAGCCCGCCCAGCCCATAGAGCAGCCCCGAAAGCAGGATGCCGCCGAAGCGCCCGGCGGCATTGGCGGCGTAGTAGAAGCCCACATCCTCCGCCGCCTTCTCCGACCCCGCATAGGCCAGCACCAGGTAGGAATGGACGGAGGAATTCACCGCGAAGACGAAGCCGAACAGCGCCAGCCCCGCCACCACCACCAGATCCGGCCGCGGCACATCGGCAGCCAGCGCGGCGGCCAGCCCGATCGGCAGCAGCGCCAGCAGCAACGACCACAGCCGCGCCGCCGGCACCTCGGCGGACAGGCCATCCGGGCTGCGCCGTACCAGCCCGGGCGCTGCCGCCTGCACCACGCCATAGCCGATGGTCCACAGCGCCAGGAAGCCGCCGACCATGGCGAAGCTCCACCCTGCCGCATACAGGAACACCGGCAGCCCGACGACGAACCACACATCCCGCGCGCCGAACAGGAACACCCGCGCCGCCGCCAGCAGGTTCACCCCCCGGCTCTTGCCAAGAAACTCCCGCGCATTGCGCGAGGGCTTGGCGCGGCCCATCAGCGGCGGCAGGGACAGCAGCACGGCGGCCAGGATCACGGCGAGTCCCACCGCCATCAGCCACAGCGCGCCCCGAAAACCCGCGACTTCCAGCAGCACGCCGCCGAGGAAGAAGCCGACCCCCTTCATCGCATTCTTGCTGCCGGTGAAGAACGCCACCCAGCGGAACAGCCGCCCCGAAGCCTCCCCCGCCGTCAGCTTGATGGCGGATTTGCTGGCCGTCTTGGTCAGGTCCTTGGCCACGCCGCAGACGCCCTGCGCCAGCACCACCCAGGCCACGGAGGTCGCCGCCGCCCAGTCCGGCGACATCGCCGACAGCATCAGGAAGCCGATGATCTGCGTGCCCAGCCCCACCGCCAGCATCCGCGCGATGCCGAAGCGCACCGCCAGCCAGCCGCCGACCAGATTGGCGCCGATCCCCGCCGCCTCATACAGCAGGAACAGGAAGGCGAGCGTGAAGGGCGAATAGCCGAGGCGAAAGAAATGCAGCAGCACCAGCATGCGCAGCGCGCCATCGGTCAGCGTGAAGCCCCAATAGGCCGCCGTGACGATGGCGTAGTTGCGCGTGCCTGCGGCGCTGCCGACGGCGGTGCTCACAGCCCGGCCCGTTCCATGTGGCAGGCCAGGTCCACCATGCGGCAGGCATAGCCCATCTCGTTGTCGTACCAGGCATAGACCTTCAGCAGCGTGCCATCCGTCACCAGCGTGCTCGGCGCATCGATGATGGCGCTGCGCGTGTCCCGTGCATAATCGGCCGAGACCAGCGGCCGCGCCTCATAGCCCAGGATGCCGGCGAGCGGCCCGGCGGCGGCAGCGCGAAACAGGTCGTTCACCTCCTCCGCGCTCGTCTCCCGCCGCATCTCGAAGACGCAGTCGGTGAGGGAGGCATTCAGCACCGGCGCGCGCACCGCATGGCCGTTCAGCTTGCCCTTCAGCTCCGGGTAGATCAGGGCGATGGCGGTGGCGCTGCCCGTCGTCGTCGGCTGCAGCGACAGCATGGCGGACCGCGCCCGGCGCAGATCCTTGTGCGGCGCATCGACCACGACATTGGTGTTGGTCGGGTCGTGGATGGTGGTGATCTGGCCGTGCCGGATGCCGATGGCCTCATGCACCACCTTCACCACCGGGGCGAGGCAGTTGGTGGTGCAGGATGCCGCGGTGACGATCGGGTGCTTCGCCGGATCGTACAGATGCTCGTTCACGCCAACCACCACGTTCAGCACGCTGTCGAACTTCACCGGCGCGGCGACGATCACCCGCTTCGCGCCGCGCGCCAGGTGCCCTTCCAGCACCTCCGGCGTCAGGAACTTGCCGGTGCATTCCAGCACCAGCTCCACGCCCATCTCGCCCCAGGGAATTTCGCCGGGCTTGGCATGTTCGGAGAAGGACAGGCGGCGGTCGCCGATGCGGAGCGCCTCGTTGCCCTCCGCCTCGATCCCGCCGCGCCAGCGGCCCTGCACGCTGTCGAATTCCAGCAGATGCGCGCAGGCCGCGGCGCCGCCCTTGATCTCGTTCAGATGCACCACGTCCAGCCGGTTGCCGGCGCGCGGATCCTCCGCCTGGCGTTCCGCCGCACCGAGTGCCGCGCGCAGCGCCAGACGCCCGATGCGGCCCATGCCGCTGATACCAACCCTCATGCGCGCGCCATTCCCTGATTCATGCCCTGGTTCGTCCCTTGGGGGTGTGCCAGCTCATCCAGCCGCGCCTGCAGCGCCATGCGGCTCAGCGTGCTGAAGGGCAGGCTGGTGAAGATGCCGAGGCGGCGTTGCAGCGCGGCGTACAACTCGTTCAACAGCGTCGCGCGTTCGGCCGCGCTGCCGCTGAACTTTGCCGGGTCCGGCAGCGGCCAGGCGGCGGTCAGCGCCGTCTCGCCGAAATCCGGGCAGGCCTGGCCGGCCAGCGTGTCACACAGCGCAATGACGAAATCCATGCGCGGCGCCTGCGGCCCGGTGAAGACATCCCAGGATTTCGATCGCAGCGCGGAGACATCATGGCCGAGCGCCTTGAGCTGGCTCAGCACCTCCGGCAGCGGCCCCTCCGCCGCCGGCTCGGACCCGGCGGAATAGGCCTGGAAGCGGCCTTCGCCGATCCGGTTCAGGATGGCCTCCGCCATGATCGAGCGGGCGGAGTTGCGGGTGCACAGGAACAGCACGTTGAAACGGGGCGCTTCCATCGGGGTTGTCTCCCTCTCGGTGTCGAACAGGCGGTGCAGGTCGCCGCAGCGATCCGGCTGGCCGCCGCAGCAGGCTTCCGCCAGGAAGGCGACCAGCCCGCGCAGCCGGACGATCTGCGCCGCATAGACCAGGCTGCGGCCATGCCGCGTCGCCGCGACCAGCCCCGCCTGTTCCAGCGCGCGCAGGTGGAAGGACAGGGTGGAGGCCGGCACGCCGAGCCGGATGCCGATCTCGCCCGCCGGCAGGCCGGAAGGCCCGGCCGCCAGCAGCGCGCGCATCAGTTCAAGCCGGGTGCCCTGACCGAGGGCGGTGAAGCCCAGGGCCGCCTGTTCACTATCCATGCTTCCAGTAGTATCGAATTATCCGGCGGCGCGGCGTGAAGCTTCGATGAAGCTAGGCGAGCGCCCGCACCACGCCCTGCACCACGCCTCGCGCCGCCCGCGTCACGCCGGCCAGGGTGGCCGACGCCATGCCGGTCCAGTCGCCATAGCCCAGCAGCCACAAGCGCGGCTCCGCCAGCGCCTGCCCTTCCGGCCCCACCGCCACATGGCCTTCCGGATCCTGCAGTCCGAGCGGTGCCAGATGGCCGAGCGCTGGCCGGAAGCCGGTGCACCAGATGATGGCGTCGGCCGGGATGCGCTTGCCATCCGCCCAGATCGCCGCCTCCGCCTCCAGCCGGGCGAAGGGCCGCAGGCTGTGGGCGAAGACGCCGCGCGTGCGGGCCTCCCGCACCGCCGGCACGGCGACGATATTGCCGAGGCCGCCGAGCGCCTCCGGCGGCGGCCGGCCTTCAAGCTGCGCCTGCCAGCGGGCGGTGGCGCGTTCGAACAGCACGCGGCCATCGACGTCATCCGGCAGGAACACCGGCGGCCGTTCCGTCACCCAGGTGACCGTGGCGTGGCGGGACAATTCGGCCAGGATCTGCGCGCCCGAATTGCCGCCGCCTACCACCAGCACGTGCTGGCCGGCGAAATCCTGCGGCCGGCGGTACTGGGCCGAGTGCATCTGCACGCCGCGAAAGCTGTCGCGGCCGGGAATGTCCGGAATGAAGGGGTGGCTCCAGGTGCCGGTGGCGCTGATCACGGCACGGGCGGTGACGCCGGCACCTTCCAGCCGCAGCCCCTCCGCCACGCGCCGCAGGGCGCCCACGCGCACCGGGCGGCGGACCGGCAGGGCGTAGCGCGCCTCATAGGCGGCGAGGTAGGCCAGCACATCGTCCCGGCTCGGATTGCCCCCTTCGGCCGCCGGCGGCATCGCCCAGCCGGGCAGGGATGACCAGGCGGCGGGGGAGAACAGCGTCAGCGACTCCCAGCCTTGCCGCCAGGCCCCGCCCGGCGCGGCACCTTCGTCGAGAATGGCAAAGCGCAGCGCCGTGCGGCGCAGGAAGTAGCCCGCCGCCAGCCCGGCCTGGCCGCCACCGATGACGGCCACATCCAGCACCCCCGCATCCGCCTCAGCCACGCGCCTGGGCCACCGCATCGCCTGGGAACCAGCGCCGCCCCAGCCAGAGCGCCACCCGCACCAGCAGCACCAGCACCGGCACCTCCACCAGCGGCCCGATGACGGTGGCGAAGGCGACGGGGGAGGCGAGGCCGAAGGCGGCGATGGCCACCGCGATGGCCAACTCGAAATTATTGGACGCCGCGGTGAAGGCGATGGCGGTGGTGCGCGGGTAATCCGCACGGATCCAACGCCCCATGGCGAAGGAGACCAGGAACATCACCAGGAAGTAGATCGCCAGCGGCAGGGCGATGCGCAGCGCATCCAGCGGCAGGCGCAGCACCTCCCCGCCCTTCAGCGTGAACATCGCCAGGATGGTGAACAGCAGCGCCGCCAGCGTGATGGGCGCGATGCGCGGCAGGAAGCGCTGCGTGAACCAGGCCGCGCCGCGCCGCGCGATCAGCAGCCGCCGCGTCAGGTAGCCCGCCGCGAAAGGCAGGCCGAGATACAGCAGGACCGCGCCGGCGATGGTGGTGAAAGGCACCTCCACCACCTGCCCCTCCAGCCCCAGCAGCGGCGGCAGGACGGACAGGAAGAACCACGCATAGACGCCGAAGAAGGCCAGCTGGAACAGGCTGTTGAAGGCCACCAGCCCGGCCACGTACTGGCCATCGCCGCGCGCCAGCTGGTTCCACACCAGCACCATGGCGATGCAGCGCGCCAGGCCGATCAGGATCAGCCCGGTCATGTATTCCGGCCGGTCGGGCAGGAAGATCACGGCCAGCGCGAACATCAGCACCGGGCCGATCACCCAGTTCTGCACCAGGGACAGCAGCAGGATGCGGCGATCCGCGAAAACCTCGGGCAGCGCCTCGTACCGCACCCGCGCCAGGGGCGGGTACATCATCAGGATCAGCCCGATGGCGATCGGCAGGTTGGTGCCCTGGACCGACATCCCCTCCAGCGCCGCCGGCAGGCCCGGCACCAGGCTGCCGAGCGCGATGCCCGCCGCCATGGCGGCGAAGATCCACAGGGTCAGCCAGCGATCGAGGAAGGACAGGCGGGCCGGCGCGGTCATGCGCGGCCTTCCCTGGCGCCGCATTCCAGCGGCAGCAGCGTATCCAGCAGCGGCGCGCAGGCGGCGGGCTGGCCGCCGCAGCAGGCCTCCACCAGGAATCCCATTAGCGCCCGGATGCCGGCGATCTCCACCGCATAACACACCACCCGTCCTTCCCGCCGCGCACGCAGCAGCCCTGCGCGGGTCAGGATGGCGAGGTGGGTGGACATGGTGTTGCTGGGCGTGCCCAGCCGGCGCGCCACCTCCCCGGCCGGCAGGCCCTCCGGGCCGCATGCCATCAGCAGGCGGAAGGTGCGGAGGCGGGTTTCCTGGGCGAGGGCGCCCAGCGCCTCGATGGCAGTGTTTTCATCCATGATTCGAGAATACTCGAATCATGGATGTGGCACAATCAGCCGTCCAGCTTCACGCCCGTCAGGTCCACCATCTCCGCCCAGCGCGCCACTTCGGCCCGCTGGAAGGCGGCGAAGGCGGCCGGCGGCAGCGGGTCCAGCGTGAAGGCGGCAGCCGCCAGGCGACGCTTCACCTCCGCATCCTCCAGGGCGCCGAGGAAGGCCTGCGCCAGCCGCTCCGCCGCCGCGGCGGGCACGCCGGCCGGGCCGAACAGGCCGAACCAGGCATCAACGGCCATGTAGGGCACGCCGGCCTCGGCCGAGGTCGGCACATCCGGGAAATCGGCCAGCCGGGCCGGCGCACCGACCTGCAGCGCGCGCAGCCGCCCGTCCTTGATCAGCCCGGCTACGGTCGGGAAGGTGGAGGTGTAGAAATTCACCACCCCCGCCACCGTATCCGTCGCCGCCGGCGCAGCGCCGCGATACGGCACATGCGTCGCGTTCAGCCCGGACCGCCGTACGAAAGTCTCCGAGATCACATGGCTCGCCGAGCCGGCGCCGGAGGAGGCGTAGCTCACCGCGCCGGTCAGCTTCGCCAGGTCGGCCATGCTGCGCGCCGGCGAATTGGCCGGCACCACGGTCGCGTGATGCACGGTCGCCAGCTTCGCCACCGGGGTGAAGCCATCCACCACGTGATAGGGCAGGCGCGACATCATCGCCTGGTTCGAGGCATGCGTCTGGTTGTGGCCGAGGATCAGCGTCAGCCCATCCGGCGCCGCCCGCGTCGCGGCCTCGGAGCCGATGACACCGCCGGCCCCGGCGCGGTTGTCCACCACCACCGGCTGGCCCAGCGCGGCCGCGGCGCGTTCACCGGTGACGCGGGCCAGGATGTCGGTCGGCCCGCCGGGCGGCGCCGGCACGATCAGGCGGATCGGGCCGGTGCCCTGGGCCTGCGCGCCGCGCATCACGGCAGGGGCGGCGAGGGCGGCAAGCGGCAGGGCGACAAGGCTGCGGCGGCGGATCATGGCGTGTTTTCCCCCAGGTATTCAGTCCGTGTCGCAACCTCCGGCCCGCCCCGTCAAGATGCGCCGCTCACCTCTCCGTCACCGTCACACGCCAAGGTTGCATCCGTGCCAATGTCGGGCGCAGGCTACCCAGGCGCAAGAATGGCAACCCGGAGGCATCAGGCCATGAATGCCGATCAGCCGACCCTGGAGCGAAGGTCCACCGAACCCGCGACCGCGCGTGCCTTGTGGCCCACCTTCCTGCGCCGCACCCTGGCGGAGGAGATCGTCGAGGCGGCGCCGCTCAGGCCGCGTCCAGCTGCTCCGACAGCGTCAGCCACTCCTCCTCCAGCGTCGCGGTCTGGCGGGAAATGACGATGCGGCGGGTATTGGCCCAGGTGATGTCCTCGGGCTTGCGCTTGGCGTAGGTCGCGGGGTCGGCCAGGCGCTTCTCGATCAGCTTGGCTTCCAGCGCCAGCTTTTCCATCTCCCGCTCGATTTCCTTCAGACGGGTCCGCATGGGCGCGAGCGCGGCGCGGGAGGAGGCGGATTTCTTCCGCTCCAGTGATCCCTTGCCGCCGCCCTCGGCCCCTAGCTCGGCCCCGGCCGGGCGGCCGCCGCCGCGGGCGCGGTCGGCCAGCAGGGTGCGGTATTCATCCATGTCGCCGTCGAAGTTCTTCACCTGGCCGTCGGCGACCAGCCACAGCCGGTCCGCGATCAGCTCCACCAGATGCGGGTCGTGGGTGATCAGCAGCACGGCGCCGCCGAAATCCGCCAGCGCGCGGACCAGCGCCTCCCGCGCATCGATGTCGAGGTGGTTGGTCGGCTCGTCGAGGATGAGAAGCTGCGGCGCATCCCGCGTGCAGAGCGCCAGCAGCAGTCGCGCCTTCTCGCCACCCGAGCAGTTCGCGATCTTCGTCTCGGCGCGCTCCACCGTCAGGCCGAAACGCGCGAGCTGGCTGCGGCACTGGCTGATGGTGGCGTTGGGCAGGGCCGCCTGCATATGCGTCAGCGGCGTGCCGGTGGCGTCCAGATCCTCCGACTGGTGCTGCGCGAAGAAGCCGACGCGCAGCCGCGGCGCGCGCTTCACCGTGCCCTTGGACGGACCCAGCCGCCCGGCCAGCAGTTTTGCGAGTGTCGACTTGCCGTTGCCATTGGCGCCGAGCAGGGCGATCCGGTCCTCCTGGTCGATCCGCAAATCCAGGTTGCGCAGGATCGGCGCGCCGCCATAGCCGACCTCGACGTGTTCCAGCGCCAGGACGGGCGGCGCCAGCTCCTCCGGCTCGGGGAAGGCGAAGGTGGTGCTGGCATCCTCGATCACCGCATCCAGCACCGGCAGTTTTTCGAGCGCCTTGATGCGGGACTGCGCCTGCTTGGCCTTGGAAGCCTTGGCCCGGAACCGGTCCACGAAGGCCTGCATATGCGCGCGCTGGGCGGCGATCTTGCCACGCTGCGCCTCCACCTGCGCCGCGCGTTCCGTCCGCACCCGGACGAAGCGTTCGTAATTGCCCGGGTAGTACAGGATCTTGCCGCGATCGAGATGCGCGATCCCATCCACGGCGCGGTCCAGCAGCCCGCGATCATGGCTGACGATGATGGCGGCACCGGCGAAGCGGTTCAGCCAGCCCTCCAGCCACAGCGTCGCCTCAAGGTCCAGATGGTTGGTCGGCTCGTCCAGCAGCAGCAGGTCCGGCTCCAGGAACAGCGCGCGGGCCAGCGCCACGCGCATCCGCCAGCCACCTGAGTAGGATGACAGCGGCCGGGCCTGCGCCTCCGCATCGAAGCCGAGGCCGGCGAGGACCGTCGCCGCGCGGGCCGGGGCGGCATCGGCCTGGATCGCCATCAGGCGTTCGTGGATTTCCGCCGCGCGGTGGGCCTGGTCGTCGCGTTCCAGCGCGGCCAGCAGCTCGGCGCGTTCCGTATCGGCTTCCAGCACCGCATCCAGCAGGCTGGATTCCCCGCCCGGCGCCTCCTGCGCCACCACGCCCATGCGGGCGCGCGCGGCGAGGCGGATCTCGCCGCCATCCGGGATCAGTTCCTTGGTGATGGCCTTGAGCAAAGTGGACTTGCCCGCGCCGTTGCGCCCGACAAGGCCGAGCTTGTGCCCGGTGTCGAGCGTCAGCTCAGCCCCATTGAGCAATTCCCGCCCGCCGAAGCGGATGGTGAGGTCGCGGATGATGAGAACGGTCATGGGACCGCTTCATAGCGGGCCTTTCCGGCAACGCGTAGGGGCTTCAAGCTGCCAACCCCTTCACGCAGCGAGGCGCACCGCCATGGACCAGACCGACGAGACCTTCATGCGCCGCGCCATCGCGCTGTCGCAGCAGGCCGCCAACACCCCCGGCGCGCAGCCCTTCGGCGCCGTGGTGGTGAAGGATGGCGCGGTGGTGGGGGAGGGGTTCAACCAGGCGATCGGCAAGCTCGACCCCACCTCGCATGGGGAGACGGAGGCGATGCGCGACGCCTGCAACCGTCTCGGCACGCTGGACCTGACGGGCTGCACCGTCTTCACCTCCTGCGAGCCCTGTGCGCTTTGCGTCGCGACCATGCAGATCGCCAAGGTGGAGGCCGTTGTCTTCGCGGCGGGGCTTGCGGACAGCGCCCGCGTGCTGGCCGGGGTGGGGCCGGCACGGCGGGTGCGGACCGATATCACCACGTTGCGCGCCGAGGCCTCCGGCCCCGTCGGGAGCGGCCGGATGAAGGCGCGCAGGGCGCTGGTGGCGGAGGCGGTGGAGGTGCTGGAAGCCTGGGCGGCGCAGGGCTGAGCAAGCCTCCGCCCAGCCCTGAAGCGGCACGCAAAACGGCCGTAACCGGCCTGACCCTTGCGCCCCGGCCAATCCCCGCCTATCCGGCGCGCCACCAACCAAGGATCATCAGCATGGCCATCGAGCGCACCTTCAGCATCCTCAAGCCCGACGCCACGCGGCGCAACCTGACCGGCAAGATCAACGCCGTGTTCGAGGAAGCCGGCCTGCGCATCGTCGCCCAGAAGCGCATCCACATGACGCGCGCCCAGGCCGAGGCCTTCTACGGCGTGCACAAGGAGCGTGGCTTCTTCAACGACCTGGTGACCTTCATGATCTCCGGCCCGGTCGTCGTTCAGGTGCTGGAAGGCGAGAATGCGGTCGCCAAGCATCGCGACGTGATGGGCGCCACCAACCCGGCCAATGCCGCCGAGGGCACCGTCCGCAAGCTGTTCGCCGAGAGCATCGAGGCGAATTCCGTGCACGGCTCCGACAGCCTGGAGAACGCCGCGATCGAGATCGCCTACTTCTTCGCCGGCACCGAAATCGTCGGCTGACCTTCAAGCCCTCTCCCTCCGCTGGGGGAGAGGGTTGGGTAAGGGGGGCAGACGACCGCCCCCCCCCGGCTTTCAGACCAGGAAGATCGCCATCAGCACCAGCACGGCCACAGTGGCGCCGATGCTCCAGGTGCTGGCGCGCAGGAAGCCGTCATACAGGCCCCGGCGTTCGGCCATGATGTCCTCGGCCTTCACTTCGACCATCTCATAAGTCGGCGCCTGTTCGGCCATGACCACCCTCATCCGGATCCGCGTCAGGCGGCGGTTGTAGGTAGCGGCGCGGGGGCCGGCAAGGGGTTTGCCAGCGCGCCTGTTGCGCCGGGCGCCGTCACCACCGCCACATCCCCCTGCAGCCGCACCTGGCCGGCCGCCAGCCAGGCCAGCGCCGCCGGATACAGCGCGTGTTCCTGCTCCAGCACCCGCGCCGCCAGCGCCGCCTCGTCATCGCCCGGCAGCACCGGCACGGCGGCCTGGGCCAGGATCGGCCCCTCATCCACGCCGGGCCGCACCAGGTGCACCGTGCAGCCATGCAGCTTCACCCCGGCGGCCAGCGCCCGGGCGTGGGTGTCCAGCCCCTTGAAGCTGGGCAGCAGGGACGGGTGGATATTGACCATCCGGTCGTGCCAGCGCGCGACGAAGCCTTCCGTCAGCACCCGCATGAAGCCGGCGAGCGCCACCAGTTCAATCCCGTGCCGGGCGAATTCCGCCTCCATCGCCCTTTCGAAGCCGTCGCGATCCGCCTTGAAGGGGCGGCTTTCCACCACCGCGGTGGGCACGCCGGCGGCCTGCGCCACCGCCAGACCCGCGGCATCGGCACGGTTCGACAGCACCAGGGCGATGGCCGCCGGATAGCCCGGCACCGCGGCGGCGCGCAGCAGCGCGGCCATGTTGCTACCGCGGCCGGAGATCAGGATGGCAACGCGCATGATTTTCCCTGACGGCATCGAGTGGCGCATGTCGAGACGACCCCCCACCCCAACCAGCCCTTGGCGTCGCGGCAGTGCCGCAACCCCCCGCAAGAGCGGGAGAGGGCGGCAGCGGGCAGGAGAAGGCGCGCGCCGCTAGCCGGGCCAGCCGGCGCCCAGATTGTCGATGCGGACGGCAGCGGCGCCTTCGCCCGCTTCCAGCAGGCCGATGCGGAACACGGTCTCCCCGGCCGCCTCAAGCTGCGCCTTGGCGGCGTCCGCCTCGGCCTCGCCCACCACCAGCACCATGCCGAGGCCGCAGTTGAACACCCGCAGCATCTCCTCCGGCGCCACATTGCCCTGGGCGGCGAGCCAGCCGAACACCGGCGGCAGCGACCAGGCGCGGGCATCGAGTGCCGCGACCACCCCGGCGGGCAGCACGCGCGGCAGGTTGCCCGGCAGACCCCCGCCGGTGATGTGGGCGGCGGCCTTCAGCAGGCCGGCCTTGTGCAGCGCCAGCACCGGCTTCACGTAGATCCGCGTCGGCACCAGCAGCGCTTCCGCCACGCTCTGGCCGCTCGCGAAGGGCGCGGGGGCTTCCATGGTCAGGTTGGTGCCTTCCAGGATCCGCCGCACCAGGGAGAAGCCGTTCGAATGTACGCCGGAACTGGCCAGGCCGAGCAGCACGTCGCCCGGACCCACATCCGGCCGGGGCAGCAGCGCATCGCGTTCCGCGGCGCCCACCGTGAAGCCGGCGAGGTCATAGTCGCCGCCCTTGTACAGGCCCGGCATCTCCGCCGTCTCGCCACCCACCAGGGCGCAGCCGGCGATGCGGCAGCCTTCGGCAATGCCACCCACCACGGCGGCGGCCTGCGCCACCTCCAGCTTGCCGGTGGCGAAATAGTCCAGGAAGAACAGCGGCTCCGCGCCCTGCACCACCAGGTCGTTGACGCACATCGCCACCAGGTCCTGGCCGACGAAGCCATGGATGCCGGAATCGATCGCCAGCTTCAGCTTGGTGCCCACCCCATCGGTCGAGGAGACCAGCACCGGGTCGCGGAACCCGGCCGCCTTCAGATCGAACAGGGCGCCGAAACCGCCGAGGCCGCCCATCGTTCCAGCCCTGTCGGTGCTGCGGGCGAGGGGCTTGATAACCTCCACCAGCGCGTCGCCGGCTTCGATATCCACCCCCGCGTCACGGTAGGTCAGGCTGGTCATGGCGGCCCCCGATCGGGTATGCGGCTGAGAACGGAAAAGGATGGCGAGATGCCGGTCACAAGCTTGCCGGTCAGCCTGCGGCGGTCCCGGCGGGGCGGAAACAACCACGCGAGCGTGGCCTCCGCAATCCGCGTGCTGGGTCTCCTTCTCCTGCTGCTGTGCGGCGTGGCCCTGGCGCCCGCCGTGGCGCAGGAGGACCCGCTGGTGCAGCGTGGCGTGCCGGCCGAGGCAACGGCCGAAACCGCGGTGCTGGCGCGCGAGCAGGCGCTGAATTCCGGCCAGCGCCTGGCCTATGAGCGGATGGCCGCCAGCCTGGGGCTGAGCGCCAGCGCCTCGACCCAGCAGATCGAGTCCATGGTGCGATCGCTGGTGATCGAATCGGAACGGATCACGGCGCGCACCTACACCGCCCGTATCACCGTGAACTTCAACCCGCAGCGCGTCGCCGCCGCCGGTGGCCGGCTGCCCGCCAGCCCGGATGCGGCGCCGGCCGCCACGGATGGCACCCAATCCGCCAGCCCCTCGCCGCCGATGGCGAGCGGCCCGGCGGTGACGACGGTGGAGGCGCTGGCCAGCTACCGCAGCTTCGCCGAATGGGTGGAGATCACCCGTCGCCTGGAAACGGCGCCGCCGGTGGCGCGGGTGCAGGTGGTCTCGGTGGCCGGCGACCAGGCGCGGCTGCGCCTCGGCCTGCGCAGCCAGGCGCCGGAGGCGGCGCTGGCGCTGGCCTCGGTCGGCCTGGCGCTGGCACCCTCCATGCCGGAGCGCTACGACCCTCGCTACGGCGCGGCCACCCCCCCCGGCGGTGCCGGGCCAGGCAGCGAGGGATGGCGCCTCAGCCTTGCCGGGTTCCGCTGACGCGCCCCGTCCCGGAGCCTCCCTTCCCGAATCGCCCCGACCGGAGGCGCCGGGTCCCGTGGCGGTGCGTCCCGAAGTCGATGGCGGGCCCTTCACGCTGCCCAATGTCATCACCTTCGCCCGGCTCTGCGCGGTGCCCGCCGCCATCTGGCTGATGCTGCACAACCGGCTTGACCTGGCCTTCTGGGTCTTCGTCGCGGCCGGCGCGTCCGATGGGCTGGATGGCTGGCTGGCGCGAGTCTGCAACAGCCGCTCCGCGCTCGGCGCCATGATGGATCCGGTGGCGGACAAGGCGCTGCTGGTTTCCGTCTATGTCACGCTGGCGGTGCTTGGCGTGCTGCCGGATTGGCTGGCGATGCTCGTTGTGTTCCGGGATCTGCTGATCGTCGGCGGCGTGATCGTGCTGTATATGCTGGGGCAGCCGCCGCTGATCAAACCGCTGTGGATCTCCAAGCTGAACACGCTGCTCCAGATCGGCCTCGCGGCCTTCGCCCTGCTGATGGCCGGCTACGGCCTGGGAACCCGTGCGGTGCTGGATGCCGCGATCCTGCTGGTGGCGGCCACCACCTTCGCCTCGGGCGCCGCCTATGTGGTGCAGGCGGCCCGTTCCCGCGCATGAGCCGCAACCCGCCGGACCTGCAACCCAGCCTGCCAGCCCCGGCCCTGCCGCCAGCGGTGAAGATGCCGGTGGGGGATCTGCCGAAGCCGCGGCCCGGCCCGGCGCCACTGCCGCCGCCGGTGCAGCCCGGCCGCCACGCCACCCGGGCGGAACGCTGGGCCATGGTGATCGGCGGGCTGGTGGTCCTGCTGTTCGCCATGTGGCTGTTCTCGGCCATCCTGACGCCCTTCGTCCTGGCCGGCTGCATCGCCTATTTCCTCGACCCGCCGACCACGAAGCTGGCGCGCCTGGGCGTGCCGCGGGCAGTTGCCGCCTTCCTGCTGGTGCTGGGGCTGACCGCGCTGGCGCTGCTGGCGCTGCTGCTGCTGTACCCGCTGCTGGTGGCGCAGATCGGCGTGCTGGTGGTCCGCACCCCGGCCTATGTCGCCGGCATCGGCGAGGCGGTGCGCCAGGCGTTGGAAGCCGCGCAGAACGCCTTCGGACCGGAGGTGGTGGACACCCAGCTGCGGGACCTGGTGATCGGCCAGGCGGGACAGATCATCACCTTCCTCGGCACCGCCGTGGCGCGGCTGATCGGCGGCGGCGTGGCGCTGTTCAATGTGTTTGCCCTGCTGGTGGTGACGCCGATCGTCGGCTTCTACCTGCTGCGCGACTGGCAGCGGATGATGGCGCGGATCGAAAGCTGGCTGCCGCGCAAATCCGCCCAGACGTTGCGCCAGCTGGCCCGCGACACGGACCGGGTGCTGTCCGCCTGGCTGCGCGGCCAGTTGCTGTGCTGCGCCATCCTGGCCGCCTATTATGCCGCCGCCCTGTCCGCCGTGGGGCTGGAGCTGGGGCTGACCGTGGGGCTGATGGCGGGGCTGCTGTCCTTCATCCCCTATGTCGGATCGTTGACCGGCTTCGTCACCGCCATCGTGCTGGCCGTGGCGCAGTTCGGCACCTGGAACGAGGTGCTTCTGGTGGTCGGCATCTTCGTCGTCGGGCAGACGGTGGAAGGCTATGTGATCTATCCCCGCCTGCTGGGGGACCGGGTCGAGCTGCACGCCGTCTGGGTGATCTTCGCGCTGTTCGCCGGCGGCGTCGCCTTCGGCTTCCTGGGCGTACTGCTGGCGGTGCCGATGGCGGCGGCCATCGGCGTGGTCGCGCGCTACTGGCTGCGGCGCTACCTGGAAAGCCCGCTATACCTGGACCCGCCGAGGACCGGCAGCGGCTGAGGCAGCCCGGCATCGGCCCGCGCGACGGATCCTGGCGCCGCAGCGGGCTGAACCTGGCGGCAAGATCGGGATCTATCCTGCCGCCGCGCCCACCATCTCCTGCGCCGCGGCGAGATCGCCCGGCCGGCCGAGCAGGTAGCCCTGGCCCCTGCTGACACCCAGCGCTTCCAGCGCGGCGAATTCCGCCTCGGTCTCGATGCCTTCGGCGACGATCTGGCAGCCGGTCTCGCGGGCGAAGAAGCACAGCGCCGCGGCCAAGGCGCGCTTCGCCGGGTCCTGGTCCACGCCGCGCACCAGGCCCATGTCCAGCTTGATGATGTCCGGCTGCAATTGCAGGATGTGCTGCAGGCTCGAATAGCCCGCGCCGGCATCGTCGATCGCGAGCTTCACCCCGCCGGAGCGCAGCGGCGCCAATGCCGCGCGCAGCGCATCATAGTCCTCCACCTGGCTGTGTTCCGTCACCTCCAGCACCAGGCGTTCGGTCGGCAGGCCGGCGAACAGCTTCGGCAGCCGGCCGCTGAGGATCGTGGCCGGCGCGGCGTTGAGGGACAGGAAAGCGGGCGCCTTCAGCCGGCGCAGCGCCTGCACCGCCCGCTGCAGCACCGCCAGCTCCAGCTCCACCCCGCAGCCCGCCGCATGCGCCGCGGCGAACCAGAGGTCCGGCGTGCGGTAGGGTTCCGGGCCGAAGCGGCACAGCGCCTCGAACCCCACCACCTGCAGCGGCTGGAGGGTCAGGATGGGCTGGAAGCGGAAGGTGAACAGCCTTTCCTCCATCACCGTCTCCAGCTCCGCCATCCTGCTGCGGCTGGCCTCCGCCTCCGCCACCTCGCGCGCGATCGCGTGCCCGGCCATCTCGGCGAAGACGCGCATCACCTGCAGGTCGCGGTCGTTGAGGCTTGGGTTGGCGCGCGGGCTGAGGCAGCAGAACATGCCGTAGGGCCGGCCATCCGGCATGCGGATCGGCACCGAGACATGCGCGCCGATCGGCACCGCCTGGGTGATTGGCATGGCCGTGGCCAGCGGGAAGGCGGCGGTGTCCGGGATCAGCTCCGGCAGGCGCCCGGCCAGGATATGCAGGCAATAGACCTCGTCCAGCCCACGCGAATCACCGGGCCTGATCAGCGCCTCCAGCCCCGGGGCATCGACCTCCCGGAACACCGACCGGCCATCCTCGAAGCGGGAGACATAGGCCACCTCCATCCCGAGGTGGCGGCGCACGGCTTCCAGGCCGCGCTGGATGGTGCCCTGCCCGGTGCTGTCGGGCTTCATCAATCCGTCGAACATGCCGCGTCCTTGTCGCCTGCCGTGCAGGCGGTTGCAGGCCACCTGGCGGGCAGGCGGTTGCAGGGCTGTGCGGCAATCCTTGCGGCAGGGGCGAGTTGCCCCGGCGGCACTGTGGCGCGCGCGGGTGAAGGATGGGTTGATGCGGCCGGCGGCGGCTTGCGCTAAAGCCCAGGCCATGCCGCCCGCCCCGCTGTCTGCTGCCCTGATCTGCGCCGGCGCGCTGCTGGCCGCGCCCGGCCCCGCGGCGGCCGGGGCGCTGCTGCACGCGCCGGGCCCGCAGGGCAGGCTGGAGGGCGCCTTCACCCCCGGGGCACCCGGTTCGCCGGTGCTGCTGCTGGTCCCCGGCTCCGGCCCCACGGACCGCGACGGCAACGGCATCGCCGGGCTGCGGCCCGCCAGCTATCGGCTGCTGGCCGAAGGGCTGGCGGAGCGGGGCATCGCCACGCTGCGGATCGACAAGCGCGGCATGCATGGCAGCCGCGCCGCCGTGCCGGATGCGGAGGCGGTGACGATGCAGGACTACGCCGCCGATGTCGCGGCCTGGGTCGCCACGCTGCGCCGGCAGGCCACGGCGCGCTGCATCTGGCTGGCCGGGCACAGCGAGGGCGGGCTGGTGGTGCTGCTCGCCGCGCAATCTGTGCCCGAAATCTGCGGCCTGGTGCTGCTCGCCACGCCGGGACGTCCCCTCGGCACGGTGCTGCGCGAGCAACTCGGCACGGCCCTCCCGGACGGCCCGCTGCGGGCGGAAGCCATGGCGATCATCGCGCGGCTGGAGGCCGGGCAGGGGCTGCCGGAGGCGATCAGCCCGCCACTCCGTCCGCTGTTCCGGCCGCAGGTCGCCGGCTTCCTGGCCAGCCTGTTCGCGCTGGACCCGGCCCGGCTGGTGGCCGGCGCGCGGCTGCCCGTGCTGGTCCTGCAAGGGCTGCGCGACATCCAGGTGGCACGCGCGGATGCCGAGGCGCTGGCCGCCGCCAACCCGGACGCGCGGCTGGTGCTGCTGCCGGACGTGAACCATGTATTGAAGACCGTCGCCTCCGACGACCGGGCGGAAAACCTCGCCGCCTATGCCGATGCGGACCGCCCGCTGGCGCCCGGCGTGGTCGATGCCATCGCCGGGTTCGTCCAGTGCGTCATCACGGCGCCACCGGGGTGAGCGGCCAATTGCCGCTGCCGCTGCCGGAGACCGCATCCTCCGCCGCCTCGGACCTGATCCCGGATGCCAGCAACGCCGAGGCCCTGGCCTGGCTGGAGGCGCCGGAGCGCTGGCCGCTCGGCCGCCTGGCGCTGCATGGGCCGGAAGGCGTGGGCAAGTCCCACATGCTGCATGCGGTGGCAGCAGAGCGCGGCTGGCGGCGCCTGGAAGGGCCCGGCCTCAGCATGGATGCGGCGCTGGCGGATGTGGCTGGCACCGCGCTGGACCGCGCCGATGCGGCGCCGGAGCAGGCCCTTTTCCACCTGATCAACCACGCGGCGGAGACCGGCGCGCCGCTGCTGCTGGCCGCCCGCGCGCCGCCGGCCCGCTGGGCCACCATCCTGCCGGACCTGGCCAGCCGGCTGCGCGCCACCCAGGCGGTGGGCGTGCTGACGCCGTCTGAGCCGCTGCTGGCAGCCCTGCTGGCCAAGCACCTGGCGGACCGGCAATTGCGGGTGGAGCCGGGTGTGCAGGCCTTCCTGCTGTCCCGCCTGCCGCGCCATGCTGCGGCCATCGCGCGGGCGGTGGCGGCGCTGGATGCGGCCTCCCTGGCCGGCGCCACGCCGATCACCCGTCCACTGGCACGCCAGGTTCTGGCGTTGGATGACCGTTCCGAGACGTCGGCGCAAACAGCCTCCCCGAACGACCACCCGCTGGGCTAGTCTCATCGGCATGGACACGATGCCCACGCCCGCAGGCCCGACTGCGACCCCCACTCCCCCGGCTGTGACGCCGCCCAAGCCCGGCGCGCCGATCGGCGTGGTGCGGCCGCCAGTGATCGCGGCGGACAGCCCGGCCCGCTTCATCAACCGCGAATTGTCCTGGCTCGCCTTCAACACGCGGGTGCTGGAGGAAGCGGCCAACCCGCGCCACCCGCTGCTGGAGCGGCTGCGCTTCGTCGCCATCTCCGCCTCCAACCTCGATGAGTTCTATTCCGTCCGCGTCGCCGGGCTGATCGGCCAGGACCGCGCCGGCATCTCCACGCCATCGCCGGATGGGCTGACCCCGGCGCAGCAGCTTTCCGCGGTGAACGCCGCCACGCAGTCGCTGATCGAGGGCCAGCAGCAGGCCTGGCACGAATTGCGCGGGCTGCTGGATGCCGCCGGCGTTACCGTCTGCACGCCGGCCGAGCTGACGGAGGCGGATCGCGCCTGGCTCGAAGGCTGGTTCATGGACCGCGTCTTCGCGGTGCTGACGCCGCTCGCGGTGGACCCGGCGCACCCCTTCCCCTTCATCGCCAATCTGGCGCTGTGCATGGTGCTGAAGCTGGTGCGGGAGGAAGATGGCGGCACCATGCGCGCCCTGCTGCCGCTGCCGCCGCAGATCGAGCGCTTCATCCGCCTGCCGCAGGAGCCGGGATCGAAGAAGATCCGCTTCCTGATGCTGGAGGATCTGATCGTCCTGTTCCTGCGCCGCCTGTTCCCCGGCTTCGTCGCCGCCGAGCACGGCCTGTTCCGCCTGATCCGCGACACCGACGTGGAATTCGAGGAGGAGGCCGAGGATCTCGTGCGCTCCTACGAAACCGCGCTGAAGCGCCGCCGCCGCGGCCATGCCATCCTGCTGTCGGTCGATAGCCGGATGGCGGCGGACATGGTGCAGCTGGTGGCGGAGGAGCTGGATTCGGACCGCGCCGGGGTGGTGAAGGTGGATGGGCTGCTCGGCATCGCCGACATCAAGCAGCTGATCGTCGATGACCGGCCCGATCTGCTGTTCACCCCCTACACGCCGCGCTTCCCCGAACGCATCCTGGATTTCGGTGGCGACTGCTTCGCGGCCATCGCGGCGAAGGACATCGTCGTCCACCACCCCTATGAATCCTTCGACGTGGTGGTGCAGTTCCTGCGCCAGGCGGCGCGCGACCCCAGCGTGGTGGCCATCAAGCAGACGCTGTACCGCACATCCCGCGACAGCCCGATCGCCCGCGCGCTGATCGAGGCGGCGGAGGCCGGCAAATCCGTCACCGGCATCGTCGAGATCAAGGCCCGCTTCGACGAGGAACGCAACATCGCCCTGGCGCGGGAACTGGAAGCCGCGGGCGTGCAGGTCGTCTTCGGCTTCGTCGAGCTGAAGACCCACGCCAAGGTGTCCCTGGTGGTGCGCCGTGAGCGCGAGATCCTGCGCAGCTACGCGCATTTCGGCACCGGCAACTACCACCCCATCACGGCGCGCATCTACACCGACCTGTCCTTCTTCACGGCAGACCCGGCACTGACGCGCGATGCGGCGAAGCTGTTCAACTACATGACCGGCTACGCCCGGCCCGAGACCATGGAAGGCCTGGCCTTCGCCCCGCTGACCATCCGCCCCGCCCTGCTCGGCCTGATCGAGCGCGAGATCGCCTTCGCGCAGGAAGGCAAGCCCGCCGGCATCTGGCTGAAGATGAACTCCCTGGTCGATGAACAGGTGATCGATGCGTTGTACCGCGCCAGCCAGGCGGGCGTGCGCGTGGAATGCGTGGTGCGCGGCATCTGCTGCCTGCGCCCCGGCGTGCCCGGCCTGTCCGAGAATATCCGCGTGAAATCCATCGTCGGCCGCTTCCTGGAACACAGCCGCGTCTACGTCTTCGGCAACGGCCACCGCCTGCCATCCCGCCGCGCCCGCGTCTTCATCAGCAGCGCCGACCTGATGGCGCGCAACATGGACTGGCGGGTGGAGACGATGGTGCCGATCGAGAACCCCACCGTGCACACCCAGATCCTGGACCAGGTGATGGCGGTGAACCTGCAGGACACGATGCAGTCCTGGCATTTGCGGGCCGATGGCACCTATCGCCGCATGGCGCCGGGGGCGAAGCCGGTCTCGGCGCATGAGTATTTCATGACCAATCCTTCGCTGTCCGGGCGCGGCAGTGCCCTGCAGCGCCCGACCGGCCCCGCCCGCCGGCGCCAGGACCGCGTGCTGCAGGATTGATCCACCACGCGCAGCAGGCGTTGACGGGTGGCGCGGATTTCGCCACGCACCACCCACCCAGTCCGGACGCTGCACAGCAACATGCCCCGTAACGCTATCGACGGCCCGCCACCCCGCCTGGCGGTGGTGGACCTCGGCTCCAACTCGGTCCGCCTGGTGGTGTTCGAGGGTCTGTCGCGCAACCCGCAGACCATCTTCAACGAGAAGGCGGTGCTCGGCCTCGGCCGCGGCCTGCAGAACACCGGCCTGCTGAACGAGGACGCGATCGGCCCGGCGCTGACCGTGATGGGCCGCTATGCCGCCGTCGCCCGCGCCATGGGGGCGGAGACGGTGGAGGTGGTGGCCACCGCCGCGGCGCGGGATGCCGGCAACGGCCCGCAATTCGTCCAGGCGCTGCGCGACCGCCTGCCGGACCTGCCCGTGCGCATCCTGACCGGGGAGGAGGAAGCCAATCTCTCCGCCGATGGCGTGCTGCTCGGCTTCCCGGGTGCCGATGGCATCCTGGGCGATATCGGCGGCGGGTCGCTGGAGGTGGTGGACCTCGACCGCGGCCGCGCCATCGCCGCCGCCAGCCTGCCGGTCGGTGCCATTCGTCTGGCGGACCGCGCCGGCGGCGACATCGCCAAGGCGCGCGGGCTGGTGGAAGCCGACCTCGCCCGCGTGCCCTGGCTGAAGCGCGGGGAGGGGCGGGACCTGTACCTGGTGGGCGGTGCCTGGCGCGCGCTGGCGCGGATGCACATCGCCCAGACCGGCTACCCGCTATCCATTGTCCACCACTACGTGCTGCGGCGGGAGGAAGCGCGGGACTTGGCCGGCGTGGTCGCCAAGGCGGACCGCAAGATGCTGGCCAGCATGCCCGGCGCGCCGGCCAAGCGACTGGGCGACATGCCCTTCGCCGCCGTGGTGCTGCGCCGCCTGCTGCGCGCCACCGGGGCGCGCCGCGTGGTGTTCTCCGCCAATGGGCTGCGCGAGGGGTGGTATTCTCGCCTGCTGCCCGATGCGGTGCGGCTGGAAGACCCGATGCTGGCCGCTGGCCACGACCTGGCGCAGCGCTGGGGCCGCGACCCGGACCTGCCCCCGGCCCTGTTCGCCTGGACCGGCGCGCTGTTCGAGGAGGAGGCGCCGGATCAGGCGGCGCTGCGCGAGGCGAGCTGCTGGATCGCAGACATCGGCAGCCACGACCACCCGGATTACCGCGCCGAGCAGGCCTTCTTCCGCGTGCTGCGCCAGCCCGGCGTCGGGCTGGACCACCACCAGCGCGCCTTCCTCGCGATGGTGGTCGCCCTTCGCTACGAGGCCGACGCCACCGCCCCCTTCCTGGACACGGCGCGGATGCTGCTGGACCCGGCGGCGGTGAAGCGGGCGGAAACCCTCGGCGCTGCGCTGCGCCTGGCTTTCACCCTGTCCGGCGGCACCCCCGTGCTGCTGGCCGGCACCGCGCTGCGGGTTCGGGGCGGGGAGCTGCAGTTGCGGCTGGTGGAGGGCAGCGGCGTGTTCGCGGGCGAAAGCGTGCAGCGCCGGCTGGATGCGCTGGCCAATGCGCTGGGCCTGACGCCGAGCGTGGAGGTCGCCGCGATCTGACGCCCTATCCCCCCGACGGGGGCAGGGGGCCTCAGGCCGGAAAACACCCCCGCCCCTGCATCATCATGAACAGCGGCGCCGGCGGGTGGCTGAACTTGGCCTTCGCCTCCGCGATGTCGTTGACGATGGTGATGCGGTGGTTGCCCGGCGTGGCATTCAGCGCCTTCATCATCCGCTTGAAGGCGGAGGCGGAGCCGGTGATGCGGGCCGATTTCCGGTCCCAGTCATCCCCCACCAGGATGCAGCCATGGCTGTGTTCCGCCACGTTGCCGACATGGATGCGCACGCCTGTGAATTCCGGCACGCCATCCAGCAGCGGCACGATGCGGCCGAGGCCCTTCTTCTCGTAGCTCTGCGTGAAGCGCGGGCTTTCGCACATCAGAACAGGGTAGACCCCGGCCGGGATCGCGGTCTTGCCCCAGACCTTCTTGTCCCGGATCACGTCTTCCAGCGTGTAGCAGGTGAAGTCGCCGATGGTCATGGTGCCGATCGTCGCGTCACCGACCGCCACATGACGTCGCAGGTTGATCTCCATGAATGCGTTCCCTCGCGGCCGCCGATGGCCCGTCAGGCAGGCTAGCGAGGGAATGTTCCGCGGCGATTGCGCGCTGTTGCGCAGGTCTGAGTGGCGGGGATCAGCCGCCGTCCTTCAGAAACGCTGCTGTGGCCGGGACGGCGCCGGGGCCTGGGTGCGCTCGCAGGTACCGGAATGCGACAGGGTCGGGCCGCCCGGGCATTGGGTGGTGCGGACATAGCCGCCCGAATTGCGGTCGAAGGTCGCGACCTGGGCGCAGTTGTTCACGTTCGGAAAGCTTGCCACCACCCGGCTCGAGGAGAATTCACGTGCCTGCCAGCCGCGCCACTGGTTGGTCGCGGGCGCCCACTCCTGCACGGACCGGTTGCCGTTGTTCAGCGCATAGGTCGAGGCGTAGCGCTGACCCTCCCGGATGTTGTTGATGCGGGACATCGTCACGGTGGAACTGCACCGGATGTAGGTCAGGCCGGACTGCGCCTCGGCCAGCGGCGGCGCGAAGGCCAGCCACACCAGCGTCGCCAGCCCCAGCTTCATGCAACCGCTGCGAGCCCTCATTCCTGCTGGCATGTTGTGTTCCTTTTCTGATTCGAAAAGAACATAAACATGACCACAGGAATGAGAATGGATTTACTGGCCGAATCCCATTCTTGGGATGATTTTGTTCGCCAGCCTGGTCGAATCAGCTCGGGTTGAAGGGCGTGATCTTGGTGCCGTTGATCGCCAGCGCCGCCATCAGGCCCTGCTGGTTGAAGCTGATGGCATAGACCGGCTCGCGCAGCGTCGTGCTGCTCAGATTCGCCTGCACGCCCTGGTCCAGCGCGACAACGGAAGGACCGGTGCCGATCTCCCAGCCATTCGCGGCCTGCAGCGCCCGCAGTGCCTCATCCGTCATGAAGAACATGGCGAGCCCCGCCACCTGCGCGCCCGCCTGCAGGCCGAAGGAGGCCCCGGCGATGCGGTAGAAGCCCTGGCGCTCGGCGCCGCGGTACAGGATGCCCTCGCCATACTGGCCGCCGACGATCAGCCCGCCGCTGATGATGCGCGGAAAGATCAGCACCGCCTCGGCGCGTTCGAACAGGGCCGCGGTGTTCGGCTGGGCGCGCAGCCGGGCCATCGCGGCATTGGTCTCCGCCTGGATCTCGGCCCGCGTCGCGGCCTGGGCGGGAAGCGGCAGGGTGGACAGCAGGCTGCCACCTGTCAGGCTCAGCAGGGCGTGGCGGCTCAGGGTACGACGGTCGATCGGCATGGTGGCAGCTCCGGGTTCAGGTGCCGCAAGAACGTGGCCGACCCGATCCGGTTGCATCAGGCGCAGAAATCTCAGGCCTGGATGAGCCGCACCTTCCGGCCATCCACGCCGAGCGCCACGCGGCCGGCGCGCAGATCCAGCGCGGCGCTGCCGAACACCTCCCGCCGCCAGCCCTGCAGCGCGGAAAGCTCCGTCTCCCCGGCTGCCAGGCGTTCCAATTCCTCCGAATTGGCCAGCAGGCGGGGGGCCACCTGGTGCTCCTCGCTTTTCGCCGCCAGCAGCACCTTCAGCAGCGCGACCAGGGCCGGGGAGGGGTTGGCCCCGCTGGCGCGTTCCTTCGGTGCCTCGGGCAGCGCCGAATCCGGCAGCGCCTTGGCTTCCTGGATCGCCGCGAGGAGGGAGGCGCCGGACTTGCCCTTGGCGAAGCCCTCCGAAATGCCCCGGGCGCGGGACAGGTCGCCCACGCTCTCGGGCGCGGTGGCCGCGATCTCCAGCAGCGTCTCGTCCTTCACCAGCCGGCCGCGCGGGATGTTCACCCGCTGCGCCTCCCGCTCCCGCCACGCCGCGGCGGCGCGCAGCAGGCCTAGGAAGCGGCGGTTGGTGGTGCGTGGGCGCAGCTTCTCCCAAGCCGTCTCGGGGTCCTGGCGATAGGTGGCGGGCTCGGCCAGCGCCGCCATCTCCTCCGCCACCCAGGCGGTGCGGCCCTCGCGCTCCAGCTTGCCGGTCAGCGCGGTGTAGATGCGGCGCAGATGGGTGACATCCGCCGCGGCATAGGCGATCTGCGCCGGGGAAAGCGGCCTTGCGGCCCAGTCGCTGAAGCGGTGCGCCTTGTCGATCTGCGCATTGGCGAGCGAGCGGGCGAGCTGGTCATAGCTCACCTGGTCGCCGAAGCCGGCCACGGTGGCGGCGATCTGCGTGTCGAAGATGGGGGTGGGGACGGCGCCGTAGCGCAGCAGGAAGATTTCCACATCCTGCCGGGCGGCGTGGAACACCTTCATCACGGCCTCATCGGCCAGCAATTCGCCGAGGCTGGTCAGGTCGATGCCCGGCGCCAGGGCATCCACCACCGCCACCTCATGGTCGCCGGCGAGCTGCACGACGCAGAGCTCGGGCCAATAGGTGCGCTCCCGCATGAACTCCGTGTCCACCGTCACGAAGCGCTCGGCGCGCAATCGGGTGCACAGGGCGACCAGCGCCTCGGTATCGGTGATCAGGTAGGGCGCCGCTTCGGCGCCTGCATTCCGGCGGCTCATCCCGTGTCTGTAGCGCCCGCGAGGCGGTTGCGGAAGGCGCCGGCCTTGACATCGCAGGCGCGGTCGGGCGGTTTGCCGCCTCAGCACATCATCGCCAGGCCAATACCCCCATGCACGCCTACCGCACCCACCATTGCGGCGCGCTCCGCGCCGCCGATTCCGGCAAGACCGTTCGCCTCTCGGGTTGGGTCCACCGCAAGCGGGACCACGGCGGGCTGCTCTTCGTCGACCTGCGCGACCATTACGGCCTGACCCAATGCGTGGTCGCCCAGGGCAGCGAGGGCTTCGCGACACTCGACGGCGCCCGCCCCGAATCCGTGGTGACCGTGACCGGGGAGGTGGTGCCGCGCGAGGGCACCACCATCAACACCAAGCTGCCGACCGGCGAGATCGAGCTGCGGGTGCGTGACGTCACGGTGCAGTCCGCGGCGGAAATCCTGCCGATTCAGGTCGCTGGCGAGCAGGAGTTTCCCGAGGACCTCCGCCTGCGCTACCGCTTCATCGACCTGCGCCGCGAACGCCAGCACCGCAACCTGATGCTGCGCAGCGCGGTCATCGCCAGCATCCGCCGGCGCATGATCGACCAGGGTTTCACCGAATTCCAGACCCCGATCCTGACGGCGTCCTCGCCGGAGGGCGCGCGGGACTTCCTGGTTCCCGCCCGAAACCACCCCGGCAAGTTCTACGCCCTGCCGCAGGCGCCGCAGCAGTTCAAGCAGCTGGCGATGGTGGCCGGCTTCGACCGCTACTTCCAGATCGCCCCCTGCTTCCGCGATGAAGCGTCGCGCGCGGACCGTTCCCCGGGCGAATTCTACCAGCTCGACTTCGAGATGAGCTTCGTCACCCAGGAAGACGTTTTTGCCGCCATCGAGCCGGTGCTGGCCGGCGTGTTCGAGGAATTCGCCGATTTCTCCGGCACCAGGCGGTCCGTCACCCCGGCGCCCTTCCCGCGCATCCCCTTCGACCAGGCGATGCTGGAATTCGGCTCGGACAAGCCGGACCTCCGCAACCCGATCCGCATCGCGGATGTGACCGAGCATTTTGCCGGCGGCGGCTTCGGCCTGTTCGCCCGCGCGGTGGAGAAGGGCGCGGTGGTCCGCGCCATTCCGGCCCCGGGCGCCGCGGGCAATCCGCGCAGCTTCTTCGACAAGATGAACGAATGGGCCCGCGAGCAGGGCGCCGGCGGCCTCGGCTACATCGCCTTTGCCAACAGCGAGGCCGGCGGCCCGATCGCCAAGAACCTGCAGCCGGAGCGCGTGGCCGCCATCAAGGCCGCCTGCGGCCTGGCGGATGGCGATGCGGTGTTCTTCGCCGCCGACAAGGTGGACGCCGCCGCCAAGCTGGCCGGCCAGGCGCGCACCAGGCTGGGCAATGAACTCGGATTGATCGAGAAGGATGCCTACCGGTTCTGCTGGGTCACAGACTTCCCCATGTATGAAATGAATGAAGACACGGGGCAGATCGACTTCAGTCACAACCCCTTCAGCATGCCGCAGGGCGAGCTGGAGGCGCTGAACACCATGGATCCGCTGAAGATCAAGGCGTATCAGTACGACATTGTCTGCAACGGCATCGAACTGTCTTCTGGCGCGATCCGGAATCACCGCCCGGACATCATGGTCCGCGCCTTCGAGATTGCCGGCTATACGGCGCAGACGGTCGAGGACCGCTTCGGCGGCATGCTGAATGCCTTCCGCTACGGCGCCCCGCCGCATGGTGGCTCCGCGCCGGGCATCGACCGCATCGTGATGCTTCTGGCCGATGAGCCGAATATTCGCGAAGTCATTCTTTTCCCCATGAATCAACAGGCGGAAGACTTGATGATGGGCGCGCCGGCGCCGGTCGATGCCGCGCGGTTGAAGGAGCTTTCGATCAAGCTCGACCTTCCGCCGCCGAAGGGTGGTGCGGCCGGGCCCAAGGCTACCTAGATGCAGCGGATTGCGTCTCGAGGAGTTTCCATGAAGTCCACCCGCCGCCTGAGCCTCCTCGCCGCATTCTGCTGCCTTGCCCTGCCTGCCCTCGCCCAGCCGCAGCCCGTGACCACCGGGCCGCGCGCGCCCGGTGTCTCGGCGGAGGCGATGGCCGCCGGCATTGGCCGCATGGCGTCGCACCGCGCCGCCTACCGGCTCGACCTGGGGGAGGCGCGGGGCTCCGGCATCACCGCGGTGCGGGGCGCCATGGTGTTCGACGTGGCCGATGCCTGCGAGGGCTGGGCGACGCGCCAGCGCATGACCATGACGGTGGTGGATCGCGACGGGCGGGAGATCGAGACCGTCTCCGACTATGCGACCTATGAGGCGAAGGACAACTCCAACCTCCGCTTCTCCCTGACCCAGTCCACCCAGGGCGCCGTCAGCCAGCGCGTTTCCGGCGAGGCGCAGCTGCGCCCCGATGGCAGCGGCACGGTGCGGTTCAGCGAGCCGGCCGGGCAGGAGGAAACGCTGCCGGCCGGCACCCTGCTGCCGATGCGCCACACGGTGCTGGCCGTGGAAGCCGCCCGCGCCGGCCAGCGCCTGTTCGCCGCGCCACTCTTCGACGGCACCACGAATGAGGGCGCGCAGGACACCACCACCATCATCCCGAGCTGGGTCGCCGCCCCGGACGAGCCGCGCTTCCCGTTGCTGGCGAACCAGGCCTCCGGCCATATGCGGATTGCGTTCTTCGAGCGCGATACGACCGGCGGTGGTGGCGCCGCTCAGCCCGAATACGAGGTTGGGCTGCGCTACTACGAGAACGGCGTCGCCGACGAGATCGTCATGGATTTCGGCGAATTCTCGGTCACCGGGCAGGCGCTGGAACTGACGCCCCTGCCCGGTGGCTGCTGATCGGGGCTGCTGATCGGGGCTGCTGATCAGGCGGTCTCGAACAGCCGGGCAATCGCCGCCTGGTCCTTGCCGCGGGTCAGCCCCAGCATCAGCAGGATGCGCGCCTTCTGCGGGTTGAGGTTGTCGGCATTCAGGAAGCCCTCCTCCCCGTAGCGCCTGGTCGGGAAGGTCCGCCCCGATCCGGCGCGGGAGGACAGCACCACGGTGCAGCCATGCGCGATCGCCTCCGCCATGGCGCTGCGCTCCGCCGGCGTCAGGAAGCCCGGCGCCAGCGCCGCGGCGACGATGCCGGAGGCGCCGGCGGCCAGGAAGGCATGCACGGCCACGCCATCGCCGCCCGCCACGGAATACAGCACATCGACGCGCGGCGGCTGTTCCACGCCCAGGATGTCGAAGCGCGCTTCCAGTGGCAGCACCCGCGTCGGCCGCCGCCAGAAGCTGTTGCGGTCCGCATCCACATGGCCCAGCGCGCCGAGGTCCGGGCTCCGAAAAGTCTGCAGCCGGCCGGTGGAGGTCTTCGTCACCTCCCGCGCCGCATGGATCTCGTCGTTCAGCACCACCAGCACACCGAGGCCGCGCGCCTGCGGGTCGGCCGCCACCCGCACCGCCGCCACCAGGTTCATCTGCGCGTCCGACGACAGGCCGGTGAAGGGCCGCTGCGCGCCGGTGACCACCACGGGCAGGTCGGTCGGCAGGGTCAGCGACAGCAGATAGGCGGTTTCCTCCAGCGTCGCCGTGCCATGGGTGATGACCACCCCGGCCAGGTCCGGATGCGCCGCCTCCAGCTCCAGGATCTTCGCCACCAGGGCGCGCCAGTCGGACCAGCCGATCGCGGTGGAGGGGATGGCGGTGAAGGGCACGGCGAAGACATCGGCGACCCGCGCCAGGTCCGGCACACCGGCGACCAGGGCTTCGGCATCCAGGATCGGCCGGCCGGAGGAGGCGTAGTCCTGCACATCCAGCGGATGCAGCCCCTGCGAGGCGATGGTGCCGCCGGTGCCGATGATCGCGACTTTGCGCTTGCTCATGGTGGTCAGTGGTCTCCGGTTCGAATCACGCGTCCACCACCGCGCAGGTGAGGCGGGAGACGCAGGCGAGCTTGCCGTCGGCGCGACGGATCTCCGTCTGCCAGACATGTGTGCGGGCGCCGGTGTGCAGCGGGCGGCAGATGGCGGTCACCGATTCGCCGCGCTTCACGCCGGCCATGTGGTTGGCATTGACCTCGATGCCGACGGCGCGCTGGTGCTCGGGCAGGGTCATGATGCAGGCCAGGGTGCCGAGCGTCTCGCTGAGCACCACGCTGGCGCCGCCATGCAGCAGGCCGAAGGGCTGGGCGTGGCGGGCATCCACCGGCATGGTCGCGTGCAGCGCGTCCGGCGCGATCTCCGTGACCGCGATGCCCAGCATGCCGGCCATGTTGTCCGCCATGCGCGCGTTGATCTGCGCGGGGGTCCAGTCACGTTTCCACAATGTCATTGAAGCTTCCGTCGCAGGCGTGGTGGCAGTCATCCCAGCCGGCGACGCAGCGTCAAGCCACCCGCGGCGGAAAGCCGCATCCATCGCGCGAGCATCATCCCGGCGACCAGCAGCAGCCCGGCGGACAGGCCGATCCAGAGCCCGATCGGCCCGACCTCCAGCCACAGCGCCAGCACCAGCCCGAGCGGCAGGCCGATGATCCAGTAGCCGAGTCCGGCCAGCAGCATCGGCACGCGGGTATCCTTCAGCCCACGCAGGGCGCCGGAGGCCACGGCCTGCACGCCATCCGACAGCTGGAAGAACCCCGCCATCACCAGCATCGTGGCGGCCAGCGCCGCGGTCTCGGCGGCACCCGGATTGCCGGGGGCAAGGAACAGCCAGGCGATTGGCGTTGCCAGCAGGACCAGCGTGGTGGCGGAGGCCGCCATGAAGCCTGCGCCCAGCGCGATGCCGATCCAGCCCGCCCGCGCCGCCGCGCTGGCCCGGCCGGCGCCGGTCATCAGCCCGACCCGCGCCGTGGCGGCCTGGCCGATGCCCATCGGCACCATGAAGGTGGCCGACGCCACCTGCACCGCGATGGCGTGGGCGGCCACCGCGATGGCGCCGAACCAGCCCATGGCGATGGCAGCGAAGGCGAAGACGGAAATCTCCAGCGCCATCGAGCCGGCGATCGGCAGGCCGATTTGCGCCACCTCCCGCAGCCGGGCGACATCCAGCCGCCAGAGCCGGCCGAACAGGTGGTAGCGCCGCAGATGCCGGTCGCGCGCGATCACCACCGCCAGCCCGGCGAACATGAACAGGTTGCAGAGCGAGGAGGCGATGCCGGCACCGACCACGCCGAGCGCCGGCACGCCGAAGCCGCCATGGATCAGCCAGTAGTTCAGCGGGATGTTCAGCGCGACGCCGATGAAGGACACCACCAGGGCGGAAAGCGGCCGCTGTTCCGCGGACAGGAACCCGCGCAGCACGACGAAGCCGCAGAACAGCGGCATGCCCCACATCAGCGCACGGACATACTGCGCCGCCAGCGCCGCCAGCGCCGGCTCCTGCCCCAGCGCGCCCAGCAGCCACTCCGTGTGCCACAGCGCCAGCCAGACCGGGATGGTGGCCGCCGCGCAGGCCCAGAACGCCGCCCGCACATCCCGCCGCATGCCGCGCAGATGGCCGCGCCCGCGGCCGCGGGTCTGCGCGCACATCGGCCCGGCCGCCAGCGCCAGGCCGAAGGCCGGCGACAGCATCGCGAAGAACAGGTTGCCGCCGAGCGTGGCCGCGGCCAGCGCCTCCGTCGCCACGCGGCCGAGGAACAGCGCATCGGTCAGCGACAGCGCGAATTGCGACAGGTTGGTGAGCACCAGCGGCCAGGCCAGCGCCAGGGTGGCGCGGATCTCCGGCCCCCAGGCACCGAGGCGCCCGGGGATGATGCGGCTTGTTGCGTGTGACATGGCGGCCGGGTGTTAGCCCGGATCGGCGCCGCCGTCCCATGACCTTACCGTTTAGCGGGTGCCGCGCGTCCCGCTTGGGGGCGACCCCGGCGAAGGCTACAATGCGCGCCAACGACGTCCGGAGCCTGGTTCATGAAGCGACGCCTCATCCTCGCCGCGCCTGCCCTGGTGGCGGCCGCATCCGCCCTGCCGGCGGGCGCGCGCGCCCAGGCCCCGTCCTCCGCACCGCAGGTGGTGACCGAGGAGTTCATGGTGGCCAGCGGCGAGGGGATCGAGCTGTTCCTCCGCAACAAGCGGCCGGAGGGTTCGACCACCGGTGCCTCCCGTACCCTGCTGATGGTGCATGGCGCCGGCTTCGGGGCGAGCAGCAGCTTCGACCTGCCCTTCGGCGGCCTGTCCTGGATGGACTACATCGCCGGTCGCGGCTTCGATGTCTGGACGCTGGACATTCGCGGTTTTGGCCGTTCCGCCCGCCCGCCGGCCCTGTCTCAGCCCGCCGACCAGAACCCGCCGGTGGCGCGCGGCGCGGAGGCGATGGTGGACCTGGCCGCCGCGGTGGCCTTCATCCGCGAGCGGCGCGGGCTGGAGAAGCTGGTGCTGCTCGGCCATAGCTGGGGCACCAAGCTGGTCGGCCGCTTCGCCGCGGAGCGGCCGGCCCAGGTGGAGCGCCTGGTGCTGTTCGCGCCGCCCTGGCTGCGCGACGGGCCGAGCCGGACCGACCCCGGCGCAGGCCCCCTCGGCGCCTGGCGGCCGCTGACGCAGCGCGCGGTGCGCGAAGGCATCCTCTCCCAGGCGCCGGAAGCACAGCGCGCCGGGCTGATCCCGCCCGGCTGGTTCGAGCATTTCGCCGGCGTCACCTGGGCGCTGGACCCGGTGGGCATCCGGGCCAACCCCTCCGTCCTGCGGGTGCCGAACGGGCCGGTGGCGGATGGGCGGGAGTTCTGGAACGCGGGCAAGCCCTGGTGGGAGCCGGCCAAGGTCACCGCCCCGGCGCTGGTGGTGCTCGGCGAATGGGATCGCACCACGCCACCGGCGCTTGGCTTCGCGGTGTTCGCCGAACTCAGCCAGTCGCCCGGCAAGCGCATGGTGGTGCTGGCGGAAGGCACCCACAACATGTGGATGGAGCGCAACCGCGGCGCGCTGTTCCAGGCGGTGCAGGGCTTCCTGGAGGAAGCGGCGGCCTGATCGGCCTGCGGGATCTGGGGCGTCAGGCCTCGGCGGTGGGATCGAAGACATAGCCGGCGCCGCGGATGGTGCGGATGACGGCGGGGCGGTCCGGCGTCGCCTCCACCTTGCGCCTGATGCGGGCGATGCGGACATCGATGGAGCGGTCGAAATGCTCCTCGCCCCGCGGATGCGCCAGTTCCAGCAGCGCCTCACGCGTCAGGACACGGCCGGGCCGCTCGGCGAAGGCGCGCAGTAGCGCAAATTCCGAGGGTCCGAGCGGAATCTCCTGCCCCGCGGGCCCGATCAGCCGCCGTGCCTCCAGCTCCAGCCAGGTGCGGCCCATGCGGATGCGGTGGCCGGCCTGCATGGGCGAGGGCGTTGGTGCAGGCGTGGACTGATGGGCGGGTGGCGCCGGCGTCGTCGCTTGCCGCCGCCGCAGGACGGCGCGCAGCCGGGCCACCAATTCGCGCAGATCGACCGGCTTGGCGATGTAGTCATCGGCGCCGACCTCCAGCCCCACCACCCGGTCCAGCACATCCGCGGCGGCCGAGAGGATGACGATGCCGATGTCGGACTGGGCGCGGAGCGACCGGGCGACGGAAAGGCCACTCTCCCCCGGCATGGCGATGTCCAGCAGCACCAGGTCCGCGGCGCGTTCCGCCAGCAGGATGCGCAGCTCGGCCCCGCCGCCGGCGCAACGCACGTCGAAGCCGCGCTGGCCCAGATACTCGGCCACCGCGTCGCGCAGGTCGGGTTCATCGTCGCAGACGATGATGGCAGGGGCGTCCGCCATGCGGACAGGGTCCTTCACATCGGGATGTACTGGGGGGCCTGCCGACAGGCGATGGCAGCGCAGCATGCCCGCGCATCGGGCGCAACAAAGCGATGCCGGTTGCGAAACCGTGGCGAAACGCAAAGGCGGCAAAAGGCGCGGGCGTGATGCAGGAGACGCCGCATGTCGTGCCTGGGGGAGGGTCCGGTAGAGGAATCGCTGTGGGTCCGGCTGTCCCGGCAATGGCTGGCGCGCACGGCCCGCGACTCCGCCGCGGCAGGGAGAGGTTGACGAAAGCGCGGGCGGGCGCCTCACTCCCCTGAACGGCGGCAGCCGATGGGGGAAAAGGCCATGGACGACCACGACCAGACGAAGAAGCCCTTCAAGCTTCGCAGCCAGCGTTGGTTCGACGACCCGCAGGATCCGGGGATGACCTCGCTCTACATCGAGCGGCAGTTGAACTTCGGCATGACGCGGGCGGAGCTGCAATCCGGCCGCCCGATGATCGGCATCGCCCAGACCGGCTCCGACATCTCCCCCTGCAACCGCCACCACATCGCACTCGCCGAACGGGTGAAGGCGGGCATCCGCGATGCCGGCGGCGTGCCGCTGGAATTCCCCGTCCACCCGATCCAGGAAACGCTGAAGCGGCCGACGGCGTCGCTGGACCGGAACCTGCAGTACCTGTCGCTGGTGGAAATCCTGCACGGCTACCCGATCGACGGCGTCGTGCTGACCACGGGCTGCGACAAGACCACGCCCGCCATGCTGATGGGCGCGGCCACCATGAACATCCCCGCCGTGGCGCTGCCGGGCGGGCCGATGCTGGATGGCTGGTGGCATGGGCGCCTGGCCGGGTCCGGCACCATCGTCTGGGAGGCGCGCAAGAAGCTCGCCGCCGGGGAGATCGATTACGAGGGCTTCATCGAGATGGTGGCGGCCAGTTCCACCAGTGTCGGGCATTGCTCGACCATGGGCACGGCGCTGTCGATGAATTCCCTGGCGGAAGCGGTCGGCATGACGCTGACCGGGTCTGCCGCCATCCCGGGACCGTACAGGCAGCGGGCGCAGATGGCCTACATGACCGGCGTGCGGGCGGTGGAGATGGTGAAGGCCAATCTCCGGCCGTCGGACGTCATGACGAAGAAGGCCTTCGAGAATGCGGTGATGGTGGCGAGCGCGATCGGCGCATCCTCCAACTGCCCGATCCACATGGTGGCGATCGCCCGGCATATGGGCGTGGAGCACGATCTGACCGATTGGCAGCGCGTCGGGGCGGAGGTGCCGCTGCTGGTGGATTGCCAGCCGGCCGGGCGCTTCCTTGGCGAGGCCTTCTACCGCGCTGGCGGCGTGCCGGCGGTGATGAAGGAATTGCTCGACGCCGGCATCCTGCATGGCGACGTGATGACCGTCACCGGCAAGACCGTGGCGGAAAACCTGGAAGGGCTCGGCGCGCCGGACCGCGAGGTGATTCGCAGCTTCGGCAAGCCGATGAAGGAACATGCCGGCTTCATCGTGCTGAACGGCAATCTGTTCGACAGCGCCGTGATGAAGATCAGCGTCATCGACAAGGCCTTCCGGGAGCGCTTCCTGTCCGACACGCCCGACGTGTTCGAGGGCAAGGTCGCGGTGTTCGAGGGGCCGGAGGATTACCATAACCGCATCGAGGACCCCTCGCTCGGCATCGACGAGCACACCGTGCTGGTGGTGCGGAATTGCGGCGCAGTGGGCTACCCGGGGGCGGCAGAGGTGGTGAACATGCAGCCGCCGGCGGCGCTGATCAAACGCGGCATCATGGCGCTGCCGACCATCGGCGACGGGCGGCAATCCGGCACCAGCGGCTCGCCCTCCATCCTCAACGTCACGCCGGAATCGGTGGTGGGCGGCGGGCTCGCGCTGCTGAAGCATGGCGACCCGATCCGCATCGACCTGAAGGCGCGGCGCGTGGATGTGCTGATCCCGGCGGAGGAGATGGCGGCGCGACGCGCGGCCTGGACCGCGCCGGTGCTGCTGCACAAGACGCCGTGGGAGGAGATCTATCGCAGCATGGTCGGCCAGCTCGGCACCGGCGGCTGCCTGGAGCCGGCGACGCTGTTCCTCAACATCCTGGAGACGCGCGGCGAAAGCCGGCACAACCATTGAGGCGGCCCGATGACCGAGGGGCCGAAGGCCCGGAGGCCCGGAGGCCTGAGTCGGTCCGCTCTGAAAGGAACACGCAGATGGCAGGACGTCTGGCGGGCAAGCGCTGCCTTGTGACGGCGGCGGCGCAGGGCATCGGGCGAGCCACCGCGCTCGCCTTCGCCGCCGAGGGCGCGGAGGTGATCGCCACCGACCGCGATGTGGCGAAGCTGGCGGATTTGACGGCACCGGGAATCACCACCCGCGGGCTGGACGTGCTGGACCAGGCGGCGATCGAGTCCGTGGTACGCGATGCCGGGCAGATCGACATCCTGTTCAACTGTGCCGGCTTCGTGCACCAGAACTCGGTACTGACGGCCACCGATGCCGAGTGGGATTTCGGCTTCGCGCTGAATGTCCGCGCCATGTGGAAGATGGTGCAGGCGGTGCTGCCGGGGATGCTGGAGCGCAAGCGCGGCACCATCGTCAACATGTCTTCCGCCTGTTCCTCCATCAAGGGCGCGCCGAATCGCTTCGTCTACGGCACCACCAAGGCCGCCGTCATCGGCCTGACCAAGTCGGTGGCGACGGAGTATGTGTCCCACGGCATCCGCTGCAACGCGATCTGCCCCGGCACGGTGGACACGCCGAGCCTCGGCGAGCGCATCAGCGCCAATGCGGCGGCGGCAGGCAGCGAGGAAGCGGCGCGCGCCGCCTTCGTCGCGCGCCAGGCGATGGGGCGGCTGGCGACGGCCGGGGAAATGGCGGCGCTCGCCGTCTATCTCGCCAGCGACGAAAGCGCCTTCGTCACCGGCCAGGCCATCGTCATCGATGGCGGCTGGACGCTTTAGCAAGGATGGCCCTCTCCCCGCCTTGGGGTGGAGAGGGCCCGGTTTCGCGAACCCTCCAAACACGGGTATAGGCATCCCCCATGAAGCTCCTTCGCTATGGCCCTGCGGGCCAGGAAAAACCCGGCCTGCTGGACAGCTCCGGCACCATCCGTGACCTTTCGGGCGTGATCCCGGACCTTTCGGGGGTCGCGCTCTCGGCTGCCGGGCTGGCGCAGATCGCGGCACTGGACCCGGCCAGCCTGCCCGCCGTCACCGGCACGCCGCGGCTCGGGCCGCCCGTCACCGGCATGAAGAACTTCGTCTGCATCGGCCTGAACTACGCCGACCATGCGGCGGAAACCGGCGCGGCCATTCCGAAGGAGCCGATCGTTTTCCTGAAGTCGCTCGGCGCGCTGTGCGGGCCGAATGACGACGTGATGATCCCGAAGGACTCCGTGAAGACCGATTGGGAAGTCGAACTCGCCATCATCATCGGCAGCACCGCGAAATGCGTGCCGGAGGAAACGGCGATGGAGCATGTGGCCGGCTATGCCGTGTGCAACGACGTGTCCGAGCGCGAATGGCAGATCGAGCGCGGCGGCACCTGGGACAAGGGCAAGGGCTGCGACACCTTCGGCCCGCTCGGCCCCTGGCTGGTCACCCGCGACGAGGTGGCGGACCCGCAGGATCTGTCGATGACGCTGGATGTCGATGGCGCGCGGATGCAGGACGGTTCGACCCGCACCATGATCTTCGGCGTGCGGCACCTGGTTTCCTACGTCTCCCACTTCATCACCCTGCATCCGGGCGACGTGATCTCCACCGGCACGCCGCCCGGCGTTGGCCTCGGCCAGAAGCCGCCGGTCTTCCTGAAGCCGGGACAAACCATCCGCTTGTCGATCCAGGGGCTGGGCGAACAGGTGCAGCGCACGGTAGCTTACGCCTGAGTTGATCGAGCGGGAGAGTTCTTGATGTCCGAGACGAGTGACAAGGGTCGCTACCAGGTTGTCGCCTGCCCGGTGGGGACGGGCATGTTCGTGGTGCTGGTGGACAGCACCAGTGGCCGGTCCTGGAAGCTGAGTTTCGAGGCGAACAACGTCTCTGGCTGGCGCCCGCTGAAGTTCCTCGACCTGAACGCGCCGGCCGCGCCGCCGGCGGCCTGAATCGTGGCCCAGGACCTCACCGTCCTGGTCTTCGACTTCCCGAACGGCGCATTCGGCCCCGAGCGGACCGAGGCGCTGAAGACGCTGGCGGAGGACATCGCCGGCCAGCAGGGCCTGCTGTGGAAGATTTGGACGGAGGAACCCGCCGCCGGTCGTGCCGGCGGCGTCTATCTGTTCGAAACCCGCGCCGCAGCCGAGGCCTACCACGCGATGCACGCCCGGCGCCTGGCGGCGCGGGGCGTGACTGACATCGAGGCAACCTATCGCGGGGTCAACGACGCGTTGACCCGGATCGACCGCGGGCCGATCCCCGCGGCCTGAGCCGCGTTCCTCAATCGCCCGTCGGCAGCCGGCCCAGGCGCAGGAACTGCGTCTCGCCCGAGGTGCCCTGCACGCCGTCATTATCCGTCACGGCGAAGGCGTTGCCGGCGGCGTCAATGGTGAACCCTTCCAGCTTCTCCTGCACCACGCCGCGCGCGGCGGCGAGGTCCGGCACCATGTCGCGCAGCAGGCGGCGGGCGACGACGGGCACCTGCGCCGCGCCGGGCTCGGCCGGGGTCAGGCCGGCGACGGAGACCAGCACCAGGCGCTTGATCGCGGCCTCACCCCACTGGTTGTTGCGCTCGATCACCACGAAGCGGTCGGGCCCGATGGCGGTGATCTCGGACAGGCCCATCCAGCCGGCCGGGGAACGGTCCAGCGCGATATGCAGCACACCCCAGGCGCGGGTGGCAGGCAGGTAGCGCAGGATCATGGCATGGCCGGCCGGCGCGCCGGTCCAGGGCCGCTGCACGGCGATCCACACCGCTTCATCGGCGCCTTCGCCGGTCACGGTCACGCCCTCGAAGCCGAAGCGCAGGGCGGTGCCGGCCAGCGCCTCCGGCAGCGCGATCTCCTCCTCGATCGCGCCGCTGGCGGCAACGCGCAGCAGCAGGTTCGCGGTCTTGTTCCGGGCGCGCTCGGGATTGCCCTCCGAGGCCAGCCAGAAGCTGCCATCGGCCCGCATCGCGATGCCCTCGATATCGAGGTTCTCGGCCGGCGCGCCGTTGCGGGTGACGGTGACGCTGCGGGTGATGCGGGCGGGCGTGGCGGTGGCGTCGATCGTGAGGATCTGCGCCTCGGCATAGACGCTGTCGGTCACCGCATGAAGCTGACCGGGGCGGCTGCGATCCGCGGTCAGGCCGGACAGCGCGCCCCAGGGGATGGGCGTGCCCTGCGCGCCGTTCTCCGACAGCAGCGTCGGGTAGGCGGCCGGGCCGGCACCGAGGCGATGGATGGTCAGGGTGGAGCGCAGGCCGGTCTGCGGATTGTCGCCTTCGCCGGCCACCACCAGCAGGCCGCGCGCGGGGATGGCGAGCAGCCCTTCCGGCGCCACGCCAACGGGCAGCGCCTGCAGGAAGGCGGGCGCCTGGCCCGGGCCGCGATCCTGCCAGACGCTGACCAGGGAGGCGCGCTCGCTGCCCACGAAGATCAGCCGGCGGTCGCCGAACTGCGCCACCTCCACGCCCTCCGGCTCATTCCCGCGGGAGCCGGAGCGCGCCTCGGGGTAGTGGCCCAGGCGGATCGCCAGGTGGTCCAGCAGATTGCCGGAGTCCCATTCCACGCTGCCGTCGCGCCGAAAAATGGTGAAGCCGCGGGACCCGGTGACCATGTCGCCCTCGTTGGCGGTGACGAAGCGCTCGTTATCCAGCCAGCGCACCGCATCTGGCTCCCGCACCAGGCCGGCCAGGCGCTGTGTGGGGCGGATAACGTTGTCGCGGCGGCCATCGACCTGGTCGAGATCCACCGTGCCGGCGCTGAAATGCGCGACGACGCGGCCCTCGGCGAGGTTCACGATGGCCAGGTGGTTGTTCTCCTGCAGCGTCACCACGGCCTCGCCCCGGCCATTCACATCGGCGAATTCCGGCTCCGGGTCGGTGGGCGCCACGGCGGCGAGGCCGGTGAGGTCCACGCGGCGCAGCGCGGCGCAATCGATGCCCGTCGCGGTCAGCGGGATGGTGGTGAGGTTGCCGGGCGGCAGCTGCGGGATGCGGCCATTGTCGCGCTGCTCGTCCCGCTCATTCTCGATGACGATGACCAGCGTGCGGCCGTCGCGGCTGACCGTGGCGGCATCCGGCTGGCCGCCCAACTCGCAGGCCTGTTCCTGCCGGCGGCCGGCGATGTCCACCACCACGACGCGGCCGGAGGCCTCGGTCTTGTTCGGCGAGGTATCCAGCACCGCATAGGCGCGGCCGCCGCGGGTGGCGACGGAAGTGGGGTCGCCATCCAGCGCCAGGAAGCCGGCCGGGCGCGGCGCCGCGGGGTCCGTGATGTCCACGAAGCCGAGGCCGCGCTGGCCGCCATCGACATAGACCAGCGTATTGCCGTCACCCGAGGCCGCGACGATTTCCGCGATGGAGCGGCCGCTGCGGTCCGCGGGCAGCATCCGGAAGGCCTCAATGGTCGCGATCCGGTTGAACACCGGTGCGTCCTGCGCGAAGGCCGGGGTGGCGAGCAGGGTGAGGAGAAGGGCGCGACGCGTGAGGCGCATCATGGGGGGCATCCAGGATCGGGACGCGCCGGCTCGGCGCGGGCCGGCAGGTGCCATGCGCCGCGCCGCAGCGACAAGGCCGCTGCGCCACCGACACGAAAGCTTCATCTTGCAGGCGTCGTGTCAGGCCGGCGGCTGCGGCCAATAGGTGCCGAAGGACCAGACATGGCCCTCCGGATCGCGGACGGAGAAGTCGCGGCTGCCGTAATCCGTGTTCTCCAGCGGGCGGACCAGCTGCGCGCCTTCGGCCACCGCGCGGGCATGCGCGGCATCCGGGTCGGCCGTGTGGACATAGAGGCTGCCGGTGACGTTGCCGAGCTGGCCGGGGGCGCGGCCGAAGCCATCGGCGCGGACGGAGCCCAGCATCACCAGCCCGGCGCTGCCCAGATGCCGCTCCGCATGCGCGATGCCGCCGGATTCGTCCGGCACCACCAGGCCGCGGCGGAAGCCGAAGGCGCGTTCCAGCCAATCCAGCGCCGCGGGCGCATCCTGGTAGCGCAGGCAGGGGCAGAGCGTGCCGGGGGCGGGGGTGTCCATCGCATGCGTCTCCTGGCGGTTGGTGGCGCGAGGATAGGCGGGGCCGGCGAGGGCGGGATTGGAGAAATGTCCGCGCTATTCGGCGAAGCCGAGGCCATCCGGCAGGCGCTTGCGCAGCAGCGCGGCGGGGGGCAGGCCGGTGAAGGCGCGGACCTCCCGGATCAGATGCGACTGGTCGGCAAAGCCCGCCTCCGCCGCCAGCCCGGCCCAGCCCGCTTCGGGAACCTCCGGCAGCCGGGCGATCACGCCGGTGAAGCGCTGCAGCCGGGCGGCGAGCTTGGGGGTCAGGCCGGTACGGGCCTGGAAGCGGCGAACCAGGGTCTGGCGGGACAGGCCGAGGTCGCGCGCCATGGCACCGATGCCGATCCGCCCGGCGCTGGCCTCGATCCGCATCCAGGCCTCCGCCACCGCATCGGCGGGCGGGTCGCCGGCGAGGCGGCGCAGCAGTTCCGCCTCCAGCAGGTCAAGGCAGGTCTCGGGGTCCACCGTCTCCGCCAGGCGCGCGGCGAGGCTGGCGCCGTCGCGGCCGAGCGTGTCGCGCAAATCCAGGAATTGCGCCGGTACGCCGGAGATCGGGCAGCGCAGCAGCCGTTCCGCGCCGAGCGGCGTCAGCATCACCTGCAGGCCGCGCTGGCTGCCTTGCATGAAACTGCGGGCGGGGGCGGGGTGCGGCCGGGCGAGGAAGCCGGCGGCGGTATCGAAACGCGTCTCGGCGGTGGGGTCGGGCCAGGCGACGCCGATGGGCGGGCCGAGATTGATCAGCAGCACCGCCTCCGCGCAGGGCATTTCGCGCCGGCCCTGCGGGGCGGCGCGGGTTTCCTCATAATGCCAGAGGCCGCGCACCAGCCCGCGCAGAGCCGCATGCGGCGCGCGCGGGTGGAAGCGGAACATCACATCGTCGCGCCGATCACCCAGGGGGCGAATTCGCTGCCGCCGAAATCATAGCTCTCGCTTTTGGTCCGCTCGCCACTGGCGACGCGGAGCATGAGTTCGAAGATGCGCTGGCCGGCCTGCTCGATGGTTTCCTCGCCGGTGACGATGGTGCCGCAATTCACGTCCATGTCTTCCGACATGCGCTCATACATCAGCGTATTGGTGGCGAGCTTGATGGAGGGCGCGGGCTTGGCGCCGAAGACGCTGCCGCGTCCGGTGGTGAAGCAGACCAGGTTGGCGCCGCCGGCGACCTGGCCGGTGGCGGCGACCGGGTCGTAGCCAGGGGTGTCCATGAAGACGAAGCCCTTGGCCGTGACGGGTTCGGCGTAGCGATAGACCTCCACCAGGTTGGTGGTGCCCGCCTTGGCCATGGCGCCGAGCGACTTTTCCAGGATGGTGGTCAGCCCGCCGGCCTTGTTGCCGGGGGAGGGGTTGGCATTCATCTCCGCCCCCTCCTTCGCCGTGTAATCCTCCCACCAACGCATCAGGTCGACCAGTTTTTCCCCCACTTCGCGGGACACGGCGCGGCGGGTCAGCAGGTGTTCGGCGCCGTAGGTCTCGGGGGTTTCGGAGAGGATCACGGTGCCGCCGTGGCGCACCACCAGGTCGGAGGCATAGCCGAGTGCCGGGTTGGCGGTGATGCCGGAATAGCCGTCGCTGCCGCCGCATTGCAGGGCGACGACCAGCTCGCTCGCCGGGATGGGTTCGCGCTGCGCGGCATTGGCCTCGGCCAGCACCTCCTTCACGAAGGCGATGCCGGCTTCCACGGTCTTCCGCGTGCCGCCCATCTCCTGGATGTCCATGCTGCGCAGCCGTCCGGCCAGGCGCTGTTCCTCCAGCAGCCCGCCCAATTGGTTCACCTCGCAGCCCAGGCCGATGGCGATGACGTGGCTGAAATTGGCGTGCCGCGCATAGCCTGCGAGCGTCCGGCGCAGCAGGCGCAGCGGCTCGCCTTCCGTCATGCCGCAGCCGGTCTTGTGGGTCAGCGCCACCACGCCATCCACATTCGGATAGTCGGCCAGCGGGTCGGTATTGGTGAAGGGGTTGCGCTTGAAGGCATCGGCGACGAGGTCCGCGACATGCGCGGAGCAGTTCACCGAGGTGATAATGCCGATGTAGTTGCGCGTCGCCGCGCGGCCATCCGGGCGCCGGAAGCCCATGAAGCTGGCAGGGGTATTGGCATAGGCGGTCGCCTTCACCTCCCGGCTATAGGCATAGTCCTTGCTGAAATCGCCCATGGCGCAGTTGTGGGTATGGACCCAGTCGCCGGGCGCGATCGGGCCGGTGGCGAAGCCGATGATCTGGCCGTAGCGGCGGATTTCCTCGCCGGGTGCGTGCGGGCGGATCGCCACCTTGTGGCCGGGCGGGATGCGCTTCTCGCCGACCGTCACGCCCGGTGCCACGGTGGTGCCGGGGGGCAGGGCGATGCGGGCGATCAGCACGCCGTCATCGGGGGCCAGGCGGAGCACCGGCGGCAGCGTGGTGGCGTCCATGGTCGTGTTCCTCCGTTTGGCGGAGTCTACGACGCCTCGGCCTGCACTTGGAAGCGGGGGGCTTGGAAGCCGGGCAACTCCCGCACCACCGCGCCCTGCCGCGCGGCGAGTTCCGCCAGATGCGCGTGGTGGGTGAAGAGGATGGTCTGGGTGGTGGCGCCGAGCCGCGAGAACAGCGCCAATGCCGCGCTGGCGCGGGCATCGTCGAAGGTCGCCAGCAGGTCGTCCGCAATGAAGGGCAGCGGCTCCGCCCCTTCCGCCTGCGCCTCCACCGCCGCGACGCGCAGCGCGAGGAACAGCTGGTCCCGCGTGCCCTCGCTGAGGGCATCCACCGGGCATTCCGTGCCGCTGTCGCGCACGGCGCGCAGCAGGGTGCGGCCGGCCTCATCCTCATCCGTGGCGAGGCGGGCATAGCGGCCCTCCGTCAGCAGGGCGAAATGGGCGCTGGCGCGGCGCAGCAGCGGGCCCTGGCGTTCCTGGCGGATGCGCTCGATGCCGGATTGCAGCAGGGTGCGGGCCAGGTGCAGGCGGGCGTAGCGTTCGGCCGCCGCGCTGGCCTCGGCGAGGTGGTGGCGGGCCTGCTGGGCATGGGCGGCGGCGTCCCGGCCCTGCTGCATTGCGGCCAGCCGCGCCTCGGCCTCCTGCCGCTGGGCGCTCAGGCTAATATGGCGTTCACGCAGTTCGGCGCGCTCCGCCTCGATACGTTGCAACCGTCCGGCGGCTTGGTCCGGGTCCGTGCCCTCCGCCTCTGCGCGCAGGCTGGCCTCTTCATGGCCATCGCCCTGGGCGCGCAGCGCGGCCTCCGCCTGGGCGATGGCGCCCCGCAGCGCAGTGCGGGCGGCGGCGCGGCGGATGGCGGCCTCCAGCGCGGGCAGGTCCTCGGCGCCGGCCTGCTGCTGCAGGGCGGCGACCTGGCGCTCGGCTTCCGCAAGGCGCGTGGCGGCGGCGGTGGCGGCCTGGCGGCGCTGATGCAGGCGCTTTGCCAGGGCCGCACCCTCCTTCGCCGCCTCCCGCGCCGCGGCCAGGCGGCGGGTAAGCTGGGCGATCCAGGCGGGGGCCGGGTCCTCGCCTCGCGGGATGCCCAGGCGGTCCAGCAATTGCGCGGTATCCTGCGCAAAACTTTCGATCGCCTGGGCCATGTCGGCCACCCGCGCCGCATCGCCGCGCCAAGCCTTGGCGGCCTCCGCCACGCGGGTCCAGGCGCCGAGGGCGCGCTCCACCGCCTCGGCCGAGGCCTCCGCCGGCAGGCCGAGCGCCACGGTGGCTTCGCGCCATCGCGGGGCGAAATCCGCCAGCGCGGCGGCGGCGCGGGACCGGGCGAGGCGCGCCGCCTCCAGCCGCTCCGCCGCCTGATCGCGGGCCTTCTCCAGGTCGCGGTGGCGCTGTTGCGCGGCCTCGGCGGCGGTGAGGGCATCCTCGGCGCGGTCGAGCAGCGGGGCCAGCAGGGTCTCGGGGCCGGGCAGCACGGCGTGCAGGCTGGCCAGGGCGGCGTCGCGGCGGGCGGCCAGCTCCTCCCGCTTCCGGCGCGCGGTGGCCTCCTGCTCCGCCAGGCGCAGCACCTCGGCGCGGCTGCGGCGCCATTCGGCCATGGTGGCGGCATCCTGGGGCACCAGGCCGGCGGGCTGCCAGAGGGCGGTCCAGGCGGCATCGGCCGCCGCGGCCTCGGCCTCCGCCTGGAGGCGGGCCGCGGTGGCCTGGGGCTGGCGGGCGCGCAGGAGGTCGAGCCGGGCGGTCCTGGCGGCGTAGTCATTGACCCGGGCGGCGTCGTCGGCGCGGGCATCGGCCAGGCGATCGGCCTGGTCGCGCAGCGCCTCGAAGCGATCGGGTAGGGCAGGGTCAGCGGCGGTGCCGGCGGCGAGATGGGTGCGCAACTCGCTCCAGACCGAGTCGCGGCGAGCGCGCTCGGCGGCGATCAGCGCGGGGGTCGGCACCGTCTCGCCGCGGGCGAGGTCCTGCAAGGCCTCCTCCAGCGCCCCGATCTCGGCGGCGAGCGCGGCCTCCGCCTGGCGGGCGGCCTCGGCGGCGGCGGTCGCGGCGGCGCAGCGCTGGGCGGCGGCCTCGGTAGCGGGGGGCAGGGGCAGGGGCAGGGCGGCCAGGGCCTCGGCCTCGCCGGACCAGAGCGGCAGGGCGGCCAGCGCGGTGGCGACCTGGCGGGCCGCCTCCGCCAGCGCGCGATCCGCGGTGGCGATGTCACGGTCCAGGGGACCCTCGCCGCGCGCGACATCGATGGCGCGGCGCAGCGGGGTGGTGGCGGGCGGGGCGGGGCAGGCGGCGAGGCGGGCTTCCGCGGCCTCCCGCTGGCGCGTCGCCTCGGCCAGGGCGGTGTCGGCGCTGGCCAGGGCGGTGGCGCGTTCCGTGCGGTGGCGGATCAGCGCCTGGGCGGCCTGGCGATCCGCGGCGCGGGGCAGGGCCTCACGCAGTTCCTCCGGCGTCGCGCGGCTGCCGAGCAGGGCGGCGGCTTCCTCCACCTCGGCGCGGTAGGAATCCACCTTGCGCTGCACGCCGGGCAGGTCCCGCGCCGCTTCCAGAACACCGTTGCGGCGGGCTGCCAGCAGGTCGATGGCATCCTGCTGCGCCAGTACGGCCGGGTCCTGGCGCAGCGCGGCGGCATCCTGCTCCAGCGCCGCGGCCTCCGCCGCCTCACGCCGCTGGTCCTCGGCGGCCAGGCGATGGTCTTCCAGAAGCTGCCGCAGGGTGGCGGCGGCGTCTTCCGGCAGGGCGGGCGCATCGGCGACGGCGGCGGCGTCCTGGCGCAGCGCGTCGAGGCTGGCGAGCAGCGGCAGGATGCGGCGGGCGCGGTTCAGCCGGGCGGCCTCGGCGGCCAGGGCATCGCCCTGGGCGGTGGCCTCCTCGATGGCGGTGCAGAGCGCGTCGTACTGGGCCTTGGTATCCAGCCAGTCCCGCGGGCGCACCGCCGCGTCCTCCGCCGCCCGGCGCTGCTCGGCCCAGGCCTCGGCGGCGGCGGACAGCGCGCGACGGCCGCGGCCATCGCCATGCAGGGCCCGGGCCTCCGCATCCAGCCGGTCCAGCGCCTTGCGCAGATGCGGCAGGCCCATGCCGGCGAGCAGGCTCTCGCCGGCCTCGCCGCCGCTTTGCAGCAGGGAGAGTGCGCCGTCGCGCAGCGTGGCGCCGTTCAGCCCGTAGGTGGTCTCGAACAGCGTGCGGCTGGCGCCGCCGAGCAGGCGCAGCAGCGCCGCATCCGGCACGGGGTTTTCCGCCGCATCGAGCAGCGTGTTCTTGTTGCCCTTGCGGCGCAGGAACTCGCTGCGGCTGCCGTCGCGGCCGAGCACGGCAAAGCCCAGGCGCAGCGCGCTGGTCTCATGCAGGAAGGCGTAGGGGCTGCGCGTCGGAAAGCCGAACAGCGCATCGCCGATGGCGGAGAGGGTGGTGGATTTGCCGGCCTCGTTCGGGCCGAGCACCACCACCAGCGGCGCGCTCTCGGGAAACTCCAGCCGCGTATCGGTCAGGTGGCCGTAGCGCAGCAGATCCAGCCGCAGCAGCCTCACGCCGGCTGTTCCGCTTCGATGGCGGCGGCGGCCAGCGCCCAGGCTTCCTCGCCCAGCCGCGCCAGGGCTTCCGCATCCTGCGGCAGGTCCAGCGCATCCCGCGCGGGGGCGGGGACCTTGGCGCGGAGCGCGGCCATCTCGGCCAGCAGCGCGGCGGCGCGGGCGGGGTCGGCGAGGCCGGCCGTGAAGGCGGCGCGCAGGGGGTCCAGCGCGCCGGCCTCCAGGCTGCGGCGCGGGCGGGTGCGCAGGCGCACGGCTTCGATGAACAGGGTGCCGCCGGCCTCGATGGCGGCGCTGCGGCATTCGGCGGCCAGGCGCTCGGCATCGGTGGCGAGTCCCGGCGCAGCCTCCCCGGTCAGGACCAGGCGGGCCAGCACGGGGCGGTCCTCGGCCTCGGCCAGGGCCTGGGCGACGGAATCAGCGATGCGGCGGGCGAGGGTGTCGTCCTCCGCCGCCTCCACCTCCAGCAGCGCCCAGCGCAGGTTGTCCACGGCGCGGTGTTCGACGGCGGTGATGCGGCCTTCCTCCACCGTCACCAGGCTGCAGCCCTTGGCGCCGGTCTCCCGGATGTGGCGGCCCTGGATATTGCCGGGGAAGACGATCCAGGGATGTTCGGACAGCACCTGGCGCTGGTGGATATGGCCCAGCGCCCAGTAGTCGTAGCCCTTCAGCCGCAGCAGGCCGGGGTCGCAGGGGGCATAGGTCTCGTGCTCGCCGGGGTCGTTGGCGGAGGTATGCAGCAGGCCGATGTTCAGCCAGCCGCGGCGGGGTTCCGGGTAGTTGGCGGAGAGATCCTCCGGCACCGCGCGGTTCGGGAAGGAATGCCCGTGGATGGCGATGCCGAGCTCGCCCAGCTCTCGCGTCTGGCAGGTGCGGGTGGAGAATTCATGGACGTTCGCGGGTAGCGCGAGGTCCTTGGTGATGACGGACCGCGCATCATGGTTGCCGCGCAGCAGGAAGCAGGGGCAGCCGAGGCGCTTCATCTGCTCCGCCACGAACAGGCCGGTGGAGAAATCCTTCCAGTCGCCGTCATAGAGGTCGCCGGCGATGAGGACGAAGGCGACGTCCTCGGCGATCGCCAGGTCGACCAGGCTGGCGAAGGCGCGGCGGGTGCAGTGGCGCAGCAGGTCCGGCGGCAGGTCGCCGCGGGCCTGAAGGCCGGCCATCGGGCTGTCCAGGTGGATATCGGCGGCGTGGAGGAACTTCATTCGGGCCGGAAGATCGGCCGGCTTGGCGCCCTCCGCAACCCCGCTACTGTGGCAGGGATGATCGGGGGTCGTGCGATGTATACGCTGGACGTGCTGGTGCAGGGCTACCCGGGCAAATCCGTCTGCCATGGCGCGCTGGGCTGGAGCACCATCGCCCTGCTGCGGGGCGAGGGCCGGGTGGCGCTGGTGGATGTGGGGTCCTTCGGCGTGCGGCCGGAACTGGCGAAGCAGCTGGCGGCGCGTGGCGTGAAGCGGGAGGATGTGACGGATATCCTGCTGACCCATGCGCATTGGGACCACAGCGTGAACGCGCCGCTCTTCCCCAATGCCACGGTCTGGATCGGCGCCGAGGAAATGGCCTGGGCCGAGGCTGAGCCCTGGGATTTCAACGCGCTGCCGGAACTGCATGTGCGCGAGCTGGCCCAGAACCCGCGCACGCGAAAAATCGCGGCGGGGGATGAGCCGCTGCCGGGCATCCATGCCATCGCCGCGCCGGGCCATACGCCGGGCTGCCTGGTTTACTACCTGGCCAGCAACGACCCGCCGGTGATCTTCAGCGGCGATGCGGCGAAGAACCGGGCGGAGATGCTCTCCATGGCGGCCGATATGACCATGGATGCCGCGGCCTCCGAATCCTCCATGGCCGGCATCTGGTCGCTGTGGCGAGCGGTGGCGGGCACGCTGCTGGTGCCGGGGCATGACCTGACCATGCGGCTGGATGCGGAAGGGCGCCCGGAGTATTGCGGCCAGCGCCAGGCGGCGGTGCGGTCCTGGTTCAGCGAGGATCTGGCCGTGACCGCCGATTTCGACCTGACGGGACCTTGAACGCGGCGCGCGCCTGGGTCCGCCTGCCCTCCGGCCGCCGGCTGGATCTGCTGGCGCCGACGCCGTTCGACTGGACGGATGAGGATTTGGCGACCGGCTTGGCGCGCACCTTCCGCTGGGGCGGCCATTCCATCTGGCCCGGCGCGCCGCTGTCCGTGGCGCAGCATTCCCTGGCCGTTTTGGCGCTGCGGCTGCGGGCCAAGCAGGCACCAGGGCGCGCGGAGGCGCTGCGCGAATTGCTGCATGATGCGGAGGAGGGGCTGACCAATTTCGACTGCATCTCGCCGCTGAAGCCCTTTCTCGGGCCGGGCTTCCTGGCCTTGCAGGACCGGCTCTCCGCCGTGGTGGCACAGCGCTACGCCCTGCCGCCCTGGGACGCCGTCCAGCGAAAACTGCACAAGAAGCTGGACGTGGCGATGGCGGCGGCGGAGGCGGTGCATGTCGCCGGCTGGTCCCGCGCGGAGGTGCGCGCCACGCTCGGCATCCGTGCCCCGGTGATGGAGGAAGACCCGCTGGTGGCGGAGCATGGCGGCACGCCCTGGCAGCCCTGGCCGCCGGAACAGGCCGCCGCGCGGTTCCTGGCGGCGTTGCGCCGGTTGCAGGAACCCTTGGCAGCGCGGCCCGCTGCGACTACCACCCCGTCATGAGCGAAGACGCACCCGAGACCCTGCCCGACCGCCTCTCCGTGGACCCGCGCAGCCCCTTCTACCAGGAGGCGCTGCTGGCGCGCGGCATCGGCATCCGCTTCAACGGCACCGAGAAGACCAATGTCGAGGAATACTGCGTCAGCGAAGGCTGGGTGCGGGTCTCCGTCGGCAAGGCGGTGGACCGCAAGGGCCAGCCTCTGACGCTGAAGCTGAAGGGCACGGTCGAGCCGTATTTCCGGGACGTGGCCGAGGGCTGATATGCGGAAGGCGGCGTTTCCAGCCGCCGTCGCAGGGGGTAGCTTGCCTGGCATGGCCTCACCCGAACCCTTTTGGCGCACCAAGACCCTCGGCGCGATGACGCGGCCGGAATGGGAAAGCCTTTGCGATGGCTGCGGTCGCTGCTGCCTGCACAAGCTGCGGGATGCGGAGACCGAGGAACTGGTCTGGACCAGCGTCGCCTGCCGGCTGCTCGATGGGCAGAGCTGCCAGTGCAAGGATTATGCGAACCGCAAGGCGCGCGTGCCGGATTGCGTCAAGCTGACTCCGGCCAAGGTGGGCGCGATCGACTGGCTGCCGCCGACCTGCGCCTATCGCCTGCTGGCCGAGGGGCGGGACCTGCCCTGGTGGCATCCGCTGGTCTCCGGCGATCCGGAGACGGTGCATAGTGCTGGCGTTTCCGTCCGCGGTCGCAGCGTGGCGGAACGCGATGCCGGCGCGCTGGAGGAGAATGCCGTGGACTGGCCCGGGCGCTGGCCCGCTTCGGCCCGGCCAATACCCCGCCGCAGGCGGGCCTAGAGACCATCCAACGGGAAGGACCCGAAGCCATGAAAGACGCGCTTTTCGGCGGCATCAATGCGGCGGCCCTGACCGCCATGACGGCGGACTACACGCCGGACCTCGATCGCTACGCCGCGCATTGCAACTGGCTGCTGGCCAATGGCTGCAACGGCCTAGGCATCCTCGGCACCACGGGCGAGGCGAACAGCTTCGGCTTCGAGGAGCGCAAGCAGATCCTGGAGGGCATCATCGCCCGCGGCGTGCCGGCCACCAAGCTGATGCCGGGCACCGGCTGCGCCTCGCTCGCCGATACGGTGGAGCTGACCAAGCATGCCAAGGCGCAGGGCTGCCGCGGCGTGCTGGTGCTGCCGCCCTTCTACTACAAGGCGCCGTCGGATGACGGGCTGTTCGCCTATTTCTCCGAGGTGGTGAACCGCGTCGGCGGTGGCATCGCCATCTACCTGTACCACTTCCCGCAGCAGTCTGCGGTGCCCTTCAGCCTGGACCTGATCGGCCGGCTGCTGAAGGCCTTCCCCGGCCAGATCAAGGGCGTGAAGGACAGCTCCGGCGACTACGCCAACATGAAGGCGATGATCGACAACTTCGCCAAGGACGGGTTCGAGGTCTATTCGGGCTCCGACGAGTTCGTGCAGAAGATCCTGGCCGAGGGCGGCGCGGGCTGCATCACCGCGGCCGGCAACGTCAACGCCCGCTTCGGTGCCATCGTCTACAAGCACCGCACGGGGCCGGAGGCCGATGCCGCGCAGGCCGTGCTGAACGCGACCCGCAAGGCTGCCACCGCCTCACCGCTCATCCCCGGCCTGCGCGAGATCATCGCCCGCAGCACGGGTGACAGCGCCTGGCGCAATATCCGCCCGCCGCACCTGCCGCTGTCGGCCGAGGCCGGGCAGAAAGCTTGGGACAACATGCAGGCGGCCGGCGCGCTGCCGTTGCCGGGCCTGAGCATGAAGGCGGCCGCGGAGTGAGCACCCCACTCACCTGCCGGGCGCCGGCGATCGGGACCGTGCAGCAGGACGATTCCATGGTCCGCGTCACGCGCTGGGACTTTGATCCCGGCGCGGAGACCGGCTGGCATCGGCACGGCTGGGGCTATGTGGTGATCCCCATCACCGATGGCACGCTGCTGCTGGAACTGCCGGGCGGCGCCACCGCCAATGCCACGCTGACCGCCGGCGTGTCCTACACCCGCGATCCGGGGGTGGAGCATAATGTGGTCAATGCGGGGACGGAGAAGCTCTCCTTCGTCGAGGTGGAGCTGAAGGCCCTGGCGGGCTGAGCGTGACATCGGGGGAAGTGCAGGGATGGGCAGCACGATCACCGGTCCGGATGGGCGCCCGCGCTGCCACTGGTGCGGCGCGACGCCCGAATACCTGCACTACCACGACACCGAATGGGGCTTCCCGGTCGCCGATGACCGGCGCCTGTTCGAGAAGCTCTGCCTCGAGGGTTTCCAATCCGGGCTGAGCTGGCGGACCATCCTCGCCAAGCGCGAGAACTTTCGGGCCGCCTTCGACAATTTCGAGATGGACCGCATCGCCCGCTATACCGAAGCCGATGTCGCCCGCCTGCTGGCCGATGCGGGCATCGTGCGCCACCGCGGCAAGATCGAGGCGGTGATCAACAATGCCCGCCGGGCGCAGGATCTGGTGGCGCGGGAAGGCTCGCTTGCTGCCTATGTCTGGCGGCATGAGCCGGATGCGGCCAGCCTGCCGCCGCAGGGGGCGGCCACCTCCGCCGCCTCCATTGCCCTGTCGAAGGACCTCAAGAAGCGCGGTTGGGCCTTTGTCGGGCCGACGACGGTGCATGCCTTCCTGCAGGCCATGGGGCTGATCAACGACCATGCGGAGGATTGCGCCATCCGCGAGGAAGCGGCGCAGGCCCGCAAGGTCTTCCGGCGGCCGGTGGAGCGCGGCGTTCCGTCGGGATGACCCTGCCCGGGACGGAGATGGTGGCGCTGCCGGCAAGCGGCGCGGAATGCCGGGTGCAGTGGCTGCGATCGTCGCGCGCCCGCCGCGTTTCGCTGCGCATCTGTCCCCGACAGGCGGCGGTGGTCGTGGTGCTGCCACCACAGGCGGCGCGGCGCACGGGGCTGGCGCTGCTGCGCGCCAATGGACCCTGGGTGCTGGCCAGGCTGGCGGGACTGGCGCCGGCGAATCCCCTGCTCGATGGCGGCCGCGTGATGCTCGGCGGTCGGGACTGCACGATCCGGCATGACCCTGCGGCGGTCGGCACATCGCTTGTGGATGACCAAGTCGTTGTTGGCGGGGCGCCGGAGTATCTGCCGGGCCGCGTGCTGGATTTCCTGCGGGCGGAGGCGGAGCGGCGGATCGGCGTGCTCACGGCGCGGCATGCCGCAACACTGGAGGTGAAGCCCGGGGCGATCCGGCTGAAGGATACGCGCAGCCGCTGGGGCAGCTGCGCGCCGGATGGCACGCTCGCCTTCTCCTGGCGCCTGGTGATGGCGCCGGATTGGGTGCTGGACTACGCGGTGTCGCATGAGGTCGCGCATCTGCGGGAAATGAATCATTCCCCCCGCTTCTGGGCCCATGTCAGCCGCCTGACGCCGCACCGCGATGCCGCCGCCGCCTGGCTGCGGGCGAATGGGCCGACGCTGCTGCGCGTCGGCTGAACCCCGGGAGAAAGCATGACGCACGCACCGACCGCCTTCATCACCGGCGCCACCGCCGGCTTCGGCCTGGCCATCGCCCGGCGCCTCGCCGCCGATAGCTGGCGCATCCTGGCCGCGGGGCGGCGCCGGGAAAGGCTTGATGCGCTGGTGGCCGAGCTCGGCGCGGCGCGCTGCCATGGCGTGGTGCTGGATGTGCGGGATCGCGCGGCGGTGGAGCAGGCAGTGGCCGGGCTGCCGGCGGGGTGGGAACAGATCGACCTGCTGGTGAACAATGCCGGCCTGGCGCTCGGGCTGAACCCGGCCCAGGGCGCCGACCTGGATGACTGGGACGCGATGGTCGACACCAACTGCAAGGGACTGATGTACATGACGCGCGCCGTGCTGCCGGGGATGGTGGCGCGGGATCGCGGGCATGTGGTGAACATCGGCTCGACCGCTGGCGAATGGCCCTATCCCGGCGGCAATGTGTACGGTGCCACCAAGGCCTTCGTCCGACATTTCAGCCTGAACCTGCGCGCCGACCTGTTCGGCACTTCGGTCCGGGTGACGGATATCGAGCCGGGGCTGGTCGGCGGCACCGAATTCAGCGCCGTGCGCTTCAAGGGCGATGCCGAGAAGGCCGCCGCCCCCTATGCGGGGACGGAGGCGCTGAACCCGGAGGACATCGCGGACGCGGTGCATTGGGTGGCGACGCGGCCGGCGCGGGTGAACGTCAACACGCTGCAGGTGATGCCGGTGGCGCAGAGCTTCGGGCCGCTGCGCGTCCACAAGCCGTGACGGAGGAAGGCTCCCGCGCGCTCCGCCGCGTGGTGCGGGGCTTCATGCTGGCGTCGCTTCTGTGCGTGGCGGCCAGCATCTGGCTCAGCCTGGCGACGGGCGACTGGACCTGGTTCGCGCGGTCCGGCGCCTTGCTGACGGCACTTGGCCTGGTGCTGGCCAGTCGCAAGGTGCTGATCGCGCGGGCCGACCTGCTGGCGCTGCTGTCCGACATGGAGAAGGTGGATGGCGCGGAACGCACTGCGCGGCTGGCCAGCTTCAAGCGGCTGCAGCGCGATATCGACCGGCAGGTGATGGAACGTGCCGGCTTCGCGCTGCTGGTGGTCGGCACGCTGATCTGGGGGTTTGGGGATCTGATCGGGCGGATCTGACCCCCGCGGGCCTCAGCCCAGCCTTTCGGCCTTGGCGACCATCGCCTCCGCCTGGCGGATCGAGGCAATGTCCAGCAGCTTGCCGTCCAGCGCCACGGCGGCGCGGCCTTCCAGGCGGCCCGCCTCCATCGCCGCCAGCACCCGGCGGGCCTGGGCCACCTCCCGCTCATCCGGCAGGAAGGCGGCGTTCAGTGCCGCGACCTGGCCGGGATGGATCGCCATCTTGCCCTCCGCGCCCATGGCGCGGGCGCGGCGGGCGCTGGCTTCCAGCCCCTCCGCATCCCGGAAATCGCCATAGGGGCCGTCGATCGGGCGCAGGCCCGCGGCGCGGGCGGCGGTGATCATGCGGGCCAGCGCGAAATGCCAGGGGTCCAGCAGCCCGGCCGGGCTGGCGTAATCCGGGTTCAGCCCACCGATCGCGGTGGTCCGCATGCCGAGGCTGGCGGCGAGGTCCGCCACGCCCAGATGCAGGCTCTCATTGCGCGGGGAGGCGGTGGCGATGGCCTCGACCTGCGCCAGGCCCTTCGCCGTCTCGATCACCAGGCCGAGGCCGACCCGGCGGGCGCGGTTGGCGTTCGCCTCGATCTGGGTGGCCAGGAGATCGGCGGCAAAGACCTCCCGCGGGTCGCCCACCTTCGGGATCATCACCACGTCCAGCCGGTCTCCGCCCACCGCGAGCAGGGCGATCAGGTCCTTGTAGAAATGCGGCGTGTCCTGGCCGTTCACCCGCACCGCCAGGATCTTGCGGCCCCAGTCGATATCGCGGATCGCGGCCACGGCATTGGCCCGCGCGCGGTCCTTCTCGGCCTCCGGCACGCTGTCCTCCAGGTCCAGGAATACCGCATCGGCGGGGCCGGCGGCGGCCTTGGGGAAGAGTTCCGGGCGGATCGCAGGCACGGCGAGTTCACTGCGGTGCAGGCGAGCGAGAGCGGTCATGCGGCAGGCTCCTGGATGGCGAGCGGGTGGTGTTCCTCGACCAGGCGTTGCAGCCGTTCCTCGAGCACCTTGGTGTAAATCTGCGTCGTCGCGATATCGGCGTGGCCCAGCAGCATCTGCAGGCTGCGAAGGTCCGCGCCGTGGCCCAGCAGGTGGGATGCGAAGGAATGGCGCAGCACATGCGGGCTGACCCGGGCGGGGTCCAGCCCGGCGGCCAGCGCCGCATCCTTCAGCACCAGGCCGATGGTCTGGCGGGTGACATGCCCGCCGGCGGCGCGGGATGGGAACAGCCAGCGGGATTTCTGTTCCGGTTCCGGCCTCGCGGCCGTGGCGGCGAGCACCGCGGCGCGGGCGCGGGCGGAGATCGGCACCAGCCTTTCCTTGTTGCCCTTGCCGCGCACGGTGACCAGCGGCTGGTCCGGCCGCAGCGCATTGGCCGGCAGGGTGACCAGTTCACTGACCCGCAGGCCGCTGCTGTAGAGCAGTTCGATCAGGGCCAGCGCGAAGGGGCCGCGGGCGCCGTTCAGCCGGGCGGCGCCATCCAGAAGCGCGGCGAGCTCCGATTCAGATAGTGGCTTGGGCAGGCTGGCGGGCAGGCGAGGGCTTTCCTGCAATTCCGTCGGGTCGTCCTGCCGCAGCCCCTCCTGCACCAGGAACCGGAAGAACTGGCGCAGCGCGGACAGGCGCCGGGCGGCGGTGCGGGCTGACAGGCCGGCATCGGAAACCGCGCGGAGATAACCCTGGATGGTCGCGGCATCGGCCGTCAGCGGGGTAATGCCGCGCGGCGTGCAGTGCTCGGCGAAATTCGCCAGATCCGCGGCATAGGCAGCCAGCGTGTTGCGCGCCGCGCCGCGCTCCGCGGCCAGCATCTCCAGGAAGGCTTCGCCGTGCCGATCCATCCGGGGGAACCCGGCCGCGGTCAGCGCGTGCCGAAGCGGTCCGCCGGCACGGTGCGCTCCACCGGCTGCGGCGCCACGGACGGCGGGAAGGCGCCGATCCCGAGCAAGCCGATCCCGAGCAGCGCGACGATCAGGGCGAGCAGCAGCAGGAGGGGGTGTCGGAACATCGTGGGGGCGGATCCTCGTGCGCGTTTGGCTGTGCTAGCCTTCACCACCGTGTCACGCAACACCGCCTTTCCGACCTGGCTCGCGCCGGATGCCCCACCGCCCGAACCGGCGGTCCCTACGCCACCACGCCGCAGCGTGGTGCTGGTGGGCATGCCTGGCTGCGGCAAATCCTCCATCGGGCGACGCCTGGCGGTGAAGCTTGGCCTGCCCTTCGTCGATGCGGATACCGAGATCGAGGCGGCTGCCGGCCTGCCCATCACGGAGATCTTCACGCGCTACGGGGAGCCGCATTTCCGCGACGGCGAGCGGAGGGTGATTGCCCGCCTGCTGGCCGGCCCGCCCCTGGTGCTGGCCACCGGCGGCGGCGCCTTCACCGATGCGCGAACCCGCCGCGCCGTGGCCGAATCGGGCGCCATCGCCGTGTGGCTGCGCTGCACCCTGCCGGTGCTGCTGCGCCGCGTGGCGGGGCGGGAGCATCGGCCATTATTTCTCAACCGGGACCCGCGCGAGGTGCTGGAGCGCCTGATGACCGTGCGCCACCCCACCTTCGCGGAGGCGACCGTTATCGTGGACTGCACCGACGAACCGCCCGAGACCACCACGCGCCGGGTGATGGAGGCTGTTGAGGCGCATCGGGAACCGGCGCGGCTGAAGGTGCGACTGGCCGAGCGAAGCTACGACATCCTGGTGGGCGAGGGGTTGCTGGCGCGGGCCGGCGCGCTGGTGGCCCCGGTGCTGCCGGCACGTCGCGTGGTGGTGGTGACCGATTCCAGCGTGGCGCCGCTGCACCTGCCCACCCTGCTCGACGGGCTTGAGGCGGCCGGAATCGCCGTGGTCGGCACCGTCGAGGTGCCGCCGGGCGAGGCGAGCAAATCCTTCGCCCAGCTTGAACGGGTGGTGGAGGCGACGCTGGCCGCCGGAGCGGATCGGCGCACGGCGGTGCTGGCGCTGGGTGGCGGCGTGGTGGGTGACCTGGCGGGGTTTGCCGCGGCGGTGGCGCTGCGCGGCCTGCCCTTCATCCAGATCCCGACGACCCTGCTGGCGCAGGTGGACAGCTCGGTGGGTGGCAAGACGGGCATCAATCTCGGCCTGGGCAAGAACCTGGTCGGCGCCTTCCACCAGCCGCTGCTGGTGCTGGCCGATACCGGCGTGCTGGCAACGCTGCCGCCGCGCGAATTGCGCGCCGGATATGCGGAGGTGGCCAAGCACGGGCTGCTGCAGGGACCGTTGTGGGATTGGTGCGAGGCGGAGGGCGCGCGGGCGGTGGCCGGCGACCCGGCGGCGCTGGCCCATGCGGTGCTCGAATCCTGCCGCCTCAAGGCCGGGGTGGTGGCGGCTGATGAGCGGGAGGAAAGCGTCGAGGGTGGCCGCGCCTTGCTCAACCTCGGCCACACCTTCGGCCACGCCTTCGAGGCCGAATGCGGCTATGGCGGCACGCTGCTGCATGGGGAGGCGGTGGCCGTGGGCCTGGGGTTGGCCGCGTCGCTTTCGGCACGACTCGGCTTCTGTTCCCAGGAACTGCCGGGGCGGGTGATCTCCCACCTGCAGGCCTGCGGGCTGCCGGCCCGCATCGCGGATCTGCCGCGCGGATTTTCCACGGAACGGCTGATGGCGCGGATGCGGAAGGACAAGAAGGTGCGCGACGGGGCCATGCGCTTCGTATTGCTGCGTGGACCGGGCGATGCCTTCACCACCGCCGAGGTGCCGCCCGCCGCGGTGGAGGCCCTGCTGCGGGATGAGGGGGCGGGAGAGTAGCCTTCCCGGTTCGGCAACCCCATGCCATAGCAGGACATTGCACTGCACCATCCGGGGGTTCCTGCCCGATGCCGCTCTCCGAGCCCGAAGTTCCGCGCGTGCCGCTGCACCGCCGCCAGATCACCATGGACGGCTACCACCGCACCGACGGGCTGTTCGACATCGAGGCGCATCTCGTCGACACCAAATCCTACCCCTTCGACAACATGGACCGCGGCACCTTGCAGCCCGGCGACCAGTTGCACGGCATGTGGGTGCGGATGACGGTCGATGAGGCAATGGTGATCCGCGCCTGCGAAGCCGTTTCCGACTTCACACCCTACGCGATCTGCCCCAAGGCGGCGGAGGGCATGAGCCGCCTGGCCGGGGTCACCATCGGGCCGGGCTTCAACCGGGCGGTGAAGGACCGGGTCGGCGGCGTACTGGGCTGCACCCATCTGCGGGAGGTGATGGCCCAGATGGCGACCGTCGCCTACCAGACCATCGCCCCCTGGAAGTGGCGTCGGGACCGGGCGAAGCGGGAGGCGGCGATCGCCGCCGGTGATGTCACCGAAGCCCCGCCGCCGCGCCGCCTGCCGATCGGCAGCTGCTACGCCTATGCCGAGGACAGCCCGGTGGTACGGCGGCACCGGGAGGGTGGCGGGGCGGAATAATTCAGCCCCTCGCAGCTTCCTCGGGCGTCAGCAGGCGGAGCGAAAGCGCATGCAGTCCCGCCTCGAATTCCGCCGCCACGGCCTCATGCGCCGCCCGCGACCGCACGACGCGGGACTGCCCGGCGAAGGCCGGGGAGACGACACGCACAGAATAATGGGTCTCGCCGCCCGGGCGGGCACCGGCATGGCCGGCATGCTGGGCGCTGTCATCCTGCACAGTGACCTCGGCCGGAGCGAAGGCCTGTTGCAGGCTGGCGCGGATGCGGCTGGCGCGGTCGGTCATGGTTTCACCTTGGATATGGGCAGTATTGCTGGCTTTGCCATGGCCCGATCCGGCATGGCTCGGTTTCGCGCTGCCGCCTTGCGCGGGCGGAATCGCGCGACCATAAACCCCGGATGGCGCGACGTGGCGACCGTATCGGAACAATGACCGCGGAGCCGGAGGCGCCGGTGCGCCTCTGCGAGCAGCCCGGCTGCCCGGAGCCCGGCGCCTTCCGCGCGCCGCGCGACCGCAAATCCCTGAACGAGTATCGCTGGTTCTGCCTGGAGCATGTGCGGGCCTACAACCGGGCCTGGGACTACTACAAGGGCATGTCCCCCGGCGAGATCGAGCAGCATCTGCGGGAGGACACGGGTTGGCAGCGGCCAACTTGGCCGCTCGGCCGGCTCGGTGGTGCCAACCCCTTCGACCCGGAGGTGCTGCGCGACCCGCTGGGCGTGCTCGGCGCCACCCCGCTGCATGCCCAGCGCCGCGCCAAGCAGCCGCGGCCGGATGAGCCGCCGCCCGAACTCCGCGCAGCGCTGGACGTTCTGGGCCTTGTCTGGCCGGTGGATTCCCTGGCGCTGCGGACGCGCTACAAGGAACTCGCCAAGCGCTACCACCCGGATGCCAATGGCGGCGACCGCCAGGCGGAGGAGCGGTTGAAGGATATCAACCGCGCCTACAGCCTGGTTCGCCGCAAGCTTCCGGGCAAAGCCACACCCGCACCCGCACCTGCCGGGTAGCCGCGCCCGTTCTGGCGCCCTAGGATCGCAACCGATGTCACAGCCGGATCGAGAGATGAACAAGGCCGCCAGCCTCGCCGAGATCAGCCCCACCTCCGCCATCGACATGCCGGATACGAAAGTCGCCGTGCGCGATGTCTTCGGCTTCGACAGCGACATGGTGGTGCCCGCCTTCAGCCGACGCACCGAGCATGTGCCGGAGGTGGACAGCACCTATCGCTTCGACCGCGACACCACGCTCGCCATCCTGGCGGGCTTCGCCTTCAACCGGCGGGTGATGGTCCAGGGCTACCACGGCACCGGCAAGTCCACGCATATCGAGCAAGTGGCGGCGCGGCTGAACTGGCCCTGCATCCGGGTGAACCTGGACAGCCACATTTCCCGCATCGACCTGATCGGCAAGGACGCCATCGTCCTGAAGGATGGGAAGCAGATCACGGAATTCCGTGAAGGCATCCTGCCCTGGGCGCTGCAGCACCCCTGCGCGCTGGTCTTCGACGAGTACGACGCCGGCCGCCCGGACGTGATGTTCGTGATCCAGCGCGTGCTGGAGGTCGAGGGCAAGCTCACTTTGCTCGACCAGAACAAGGTGATCCGCCCGCACCCGATGTTCCGCCTGTTCGCCACTGCGAACACCGTGGGCCTTGGTGACACGACCGGGCTCTATCATGGCACGCAGCAGATCAACCAGGGTCAGATGGACCGCTGGAACATCGTCGCGACCCTGAACTACCTGCCGCATGCGCAGGAGACGTCGATCGTCATGGCCAAGCTGGGCTGGGACGAGAAGGACGCAAAGATGAAGCGCCAGACGGAAGCGATGGTTGCCCTGGCCGACCTGACGCGGGCCGGCTTCATCGCCGGCGACATCTCCACCGTCATGTCGCCGCGCACGGTCATCACCTGGGCCGAGAATGCCCGTATCTTCGGCGATATCGGCTTTGCCTTCCGCATGACCTTCCTCAACAAGTGCGATGAGGCGGAGCGCGGCACGGTGGCCGAATACTACCAGCGCTGCTTCAACGAGGAACTGTCGACGGGCAGCATGCTTCGCAAGGCGGGGTGAAGGCGCATGTCGGGCCCGCGCTTCCTGCTGCATTTCGCACCGAAGACGCGGGCCTTCCGCATCCTCTGGTTGCTGGAGGAACTTGGCGCCTCCTGCGCCCTCATCCAGCACGACCTGGACGCCGGCACCCAGAAGACGCCTGAGTTCCTCGCGATCAACCCGGACGGCAAGCTGCCGGTGCTGGAGGATCGCGGGCCGGATGGCGACTGGTCCGGCGTCGTCGTCACTGAAAGCCTGGCGATCTGCGCCTATCTCGATGAACTGCATCCCGGCCGGCTTTCGCCGCCCCCCGGCAGCCGGGATCGGGCGCTTTACCAGACGATGATGGCCTATGGTGCCGGCGTTCTTGAGCCGGCGCTGGCAGACAAGGCCTTTCCGCGCGCCGCACCGCCGCCGCCAAGGGCGCTCGGCTGGCCTGATTTTGCCACCGCCGTCGCCCGGATCGAACGGCAGATCGGTACGTCGGGCGGGCCGTTCCTGCTTGGCCAGGCGCTGAGCACCGCCGATGTGCTGATCGGCTCCACCCTGCAATGGGTGACCGCCTGGGGCCTGTTGACCCCTTCGTCGGTCACCGCCTCCTACCTCGCCGCGCTCGAGGCCCGACCTGCGCTGGCATCCGCCCGCGCCCGGGAAGCGGCGCGCGCATGACGGATCACGATCGATGAGCGGCAAGCCCGACCAGACGCGGCAGGAAGAATTCAAGCGGGCGACCGCTGGCGCCGTGCGCGCCATCGCGCGCCAGCCGGAAGTGCAGGTCGCCTATCAGCCCGGCCCCTCGGGCCTGGCCGGCAAGCGGGCGCGCCTGCCGCTGCCGACGCGAGCCCTGCCGCCTGCGGAAATGGCCAAGCTGCGCGGTGCGGCGGATGCCATTGCGCTGAAGCTGCGCCACCACGACGAAGGCGTGCACGCCAACCGCATCCCCGCCCGCCGCGAAGCGCGCGAAGTGTTCGATGCGCTGGAGGATGTGCGGGTCGAGGTGGTGGGCAGCCAGCACATGTCCGGCGTCGCCGCCAATCTGCGCGCCCGGCTTTCGGACCAGTGCGAGTCCGAGGGCTACGACCGCATGACGCGGAAGGATCAGTTGCCGATGGCCGCGGCGCTGGGCCTGCTGGCGCGGGAACGCCTGTCCGGCGAGCCGGCGCCGGCCGCGGCGCAGCGGATCCTCGACATGTGGCGCGACACGATCGGCGAATCGGCCGAGGCGGCACTGGCCGAGATGGCCGAGCGCAGCACGGACCAGGACGCTTTTGGCCGGGCCGCGCGCAAGCTGCTGGCCGCGCTGGACCTCGCCGAGGCAGAGGTTGAGACCGAGGCCGAGCAGGATGAGGAGGAAGGCGAGGGCGGCGAGACCTCCTCCCAGCAGGACCAGTCGGGCGAAGGCGAATCCCAGGCCCAGGACACGGAAAGCATGCTCGGCGCCCAGCCCGAGACCATGCAGGGCGATGCCGCCGAGGATGAGAGCCAGGAAGGCGAGGAGGAGGGCGCGGCCGCCGAAGGCGATGACCGCCCGGGCGGCCCGCAGCAGCGCAAGGAGGTGCCGGCGACGGATGACGCCTCAATCTATCGCGCCTTCAACAAATCCTTCGACGAGGTGGTGGAGGCGGACGACCTCTGCGACGCCGATGAACTGGCGCGGCTGCGCCAGCAGCTCGACCAGCAGCTTTCGCATCTGCAGGGCGTTGTTTCCAAGCTGGCGAACCGGCTGCAGCGCCGGCTGATGGCGCAGCAGCAGCGCGCCTGGGAATTCGACCTGGAGGAGGGGATCCTCGATGTGGCGCGGCTGGCACGCGTCGTGGTGAACCCGATGCAGTCGCTGTCCTACAAGAAGGAACGCGAGGCGGATTTCCGCGACACGGTGGTGACGCTGCTGATCGACAATTCCGGCTCCATGCGTGGCCGGCCGATCACGGTCGCCGCCATGTGCTGCGACATCCTGGCGCGGACGCTGGAACGCTGCTCCGTCAAGGTCGAGATCCTGGGCTTCACCACCCGCGCCTGGAAGGGCGGCCAGTCCCGCGAGCGCTGGGTGCAGGAGGGCAAGCCGCGCAATCCGGGCCGGCTGAACGACCTGCGCCACGTCATCTACAAATCCGCCGATGCGCCCTGGCGCCGCGCCCGCAAGAACCTCGGCCTGATGCTGCGCGAGGGGCTGCTGAAGGAGAATATCGACGGCGAGGCGCTGGAATGGGCGTATCGCCGCCTGCTGGCCCGCACCGAGCATCGCCGCATCCTGATGGTGATCTCCGATGGCGCGCCGGTGGATGACAGCACCCTGTCGGTGAACCCGGGCAACTACCTGGAACGCCACCTTCGCAAGGTGATCGGTGAAATCGAGGGGCGCGAGGCGGTGGAGCTGATTGCCATCGGCATCGGCCACGACGTCACCCGTTATTACCGCCGCGCCGTCACCATCGTGGATGCCGAGGAGCTGGGCGGCACCATGATGAAGAAGCTTGCGGAACTGTTCGATGAGGATGCGGCGCTGGCCTGGCAACGCGCGGCCAGCGAGCGCGCGCCGCTGGTCGCCTGATCCGGCGCCGCAGCCTTCTCGCCGCCACGCTGGCCGCCCTGCCGGGCTGTGCCGGCGGGGCGGAAGGCGCGGCGCTGAGCCTGCCGCTGGACCTGCCGGATCAGGTCCCGGGCGAGCTGCGGCTGCTCGGAGGGCTGCGGATCAATACCGGGGTGCTCGGCTTCGGCGGCCTGTCCGGGCTGCACATGACGCCCGACCTGAGGCTGACCGCCATCAGCGATCGCGGCCATTTTGCCGAAATGGCGCTGAGCCTGGATGAGGCCTGGCGGCCGCGCCGGCTGGATCTGATCCATAGTGGGCGCCTGCGCAATGTGCGCGGGCGGCCGCTGACCGGCTCGGGCCAGGATGCGGAGGCGCTGGCGCGGCTGCCAGACGGGTCCTGGCTGATCGGCTTCGAGCGGTGGCACCGCATCCAGCGGCATCGGCGGCTGGATGGGCCCGGGGAGATGCTGGACGCGCCCCCGGGGCTTGACCGCTCCCCACGGAATGCCTCCCTGGAAACGCTCGTGGTGCTCGGCGACGGGCGCTGGATGGTCCTTTCCGAGGGGCTCGCGGCGCCGAAGGTTGGGCGCATGGGCTGGATCGGCCGGCCCGGTGACTGGCACGGCTTCAGCTATCTTCCGGCCTCGGACCACGTGCCGGTGGATGCGGCGGCCTTGCCGGATGGCGGTGCACTGGTGCTGGAACGATCCTTCGGCCTGCTCGCCGGCTTCGCCGGCCGCCTGGTGCGGCTTTCGCCGGCGGCACTGCGCGCGGCATCGGCCGGGGGGCTGGTGGAGGGCGAGGTGCTGGTGCCGCTGGTTCCGCCGTTACCGACCGACAACTACGAGGGCGTCGCGGTGACGGAGCGCGAGGGCAGGGTGCTGGTGGCGCTGGTCTCGGACGACAATGACAGCCTTTGGCAGCGCAGCCTGGTTCTGCTGTTCGAGATGCCCGCCTGATCAGGCGGCATCCAACAGCCGGCTGCGGGGCAGGGTGAGCCAGGCCCGCGCGCCGATCCCCGGCGCACTCTCCAGCCGGATCTCGCCACCATGCGCGGCAGCCAGGGACCGCGCCAGGGTCAGGCCGAGGTCGAGGCCACGGGTGCCGTTGGAGGCGTTGACGCCAAGGCCAGGCCCGGCGCTCGCCGATTCGGTGATCAGGTCCTGGGCTGGCAGGCCGTCGCCCTCATCTTCTACCACGATCGCGACCGTTTCGCTCCCCAGCATGTGGCGCAGGGCCACCACGTCACCGTCGCGGGAATGACGGGCGGCGCGGCGCAGCAGGGCAGCAAGGGCGCCTTCCAGGGCCCGGCTGTCGGCACGAACCTTCAGCGCACGCAGTTCCGGCTCGATCTTCCAGTGCCGGCTCCCGGGACGAAGCTGGGCCGCGACATTCGCCACCGCGGCATCGATGACCGGGCCGAGAAGGGCTGGTGTTTCGTGCAGGGCGCGCGGGCACGGCTCGGTGGCGAAGTCAGCCAGGTCGTCGGCCAGGCGCAGCAATTGCTGCGCGACCGCCTCGATCTGGTTGCCTTCGCGCGCCTGTCCTGCGGGATCGAGGGGCACATCCGCCGCCTGTGCCATGAGAGCCAGGCCGGGGCCGCGCAATTCCTGCGCAGCGAGGGAGAGGCAGCGTCCGCGCGCGGCGGCCAGCCTCTCCGCTAAGGCCACGCGATCGCGCGCAGCCAGAAGGCTCACCCGCGCCCGTATCGCCAAGGCGAGCAGGAGCAGGGCGAAGGTAAGGGCGACGGCGAGGGTCGACTCGGTCCACATCGCCGGCAGGTTGGAGCAGGAGGGTTGCCTTGTGGTTAAAGCGCCGCGCTTGGCGTCATTTCCACCCGATTTGGTGTTCGGGAGGACCGCAATGTAACCCGCCTTAAGGCATCCAGAAGGTGCGGCACTGCCAGGAGGCATGCCGCGCCGGCTGGATCAGGCCGCGGCCTTCTTGTCCCGCGCCCGCACAAGGCGGCGCTTCAGGACCAGCGCCTCCACCGGCAGGCGCCGGTCGGGCGTGCCGAGCAGAAAGGAGTCGAGACCCCCATTGTGCTCCACGGTGCGGATGCCGTTCACCGACAGGCGCATCCGGACCGGCGTGCCCAGGATGTCAGAGAAGAACGACGTCTCCTGCATGTTCGGCAGGAAGCGCCGGCGCGTCTTGTTGTTGGCGTGGCTGACGTTGTTACCCGTCAGCACGCCCTTGCCGGTGATACCGCAGCGGCGGGCCATGACTCATCAATCCCGAAAAGCACACGCACGGGTCCTGGGCCGAGTGGTCCAGGCAGCCGCGCGCGGAGGTGGTCCGGAGCCGGGGCGTATCGCGGATAAGCCCCCGCCCGTCAAGCCTTGGTCAGGTATTCGCAGCCTGCTCGGCTTCCGCCGCGCGTCGCATCTCGGCGAGCTCACCGCCCTCGACCGAAGCCAGAGCGCTTTTCAGCACGCCGGCCACAGCACGGTCATCCATGCTGCGGGCAAGCATGCCAAGTGAGCCACCCAGCAGGGCGGAGGCAATGGAGATCGGCGCGATGCCCTGCTCGATCATGTACTCGATTGCCTTGTCCACCACCGAGCCGGCGTGGCTGAGATCTTCCGGGGCCACGCCCTGGGGGTCGAACTGCATAAGTGGCCTCCCTCACGATTGACGGACATAGGCAGGCAGGCGCGCCAAGGAAACCCCTCCACGCCATTGGGGCCGTGCCATCAGGCTGGCAGCCCGGCGGCTGCCTGGGCCGCCGCCGCCGCTTCCGCTGCCGCCACGGCTTCCGATTGCCGGCGCCACATGGCGGCGTAGAGGCCGTCGGCGGCGATCAGGGCGGCATGTGGGCCGCGCTCGGCCACCTGGCCCTCCTGCAGCACCAGGATCTCATCTGCGTCCACCACCGTGGAAAGGCGGTGGGCAATGACCAGCGTTGTGCGGCCCCGGGCGGCATCGCGCAGCGCTGCCTGGATGTCCTGCTCCGTCCGGGTGTCGAGGGCGCTGGTCGCCTCGTCCAGGATGACGATACGCGGGTTCTTCAGCAGCGTGCGGGCGATTGCTACGCGCTGCTTCTCGCCCCCCGATAGCTTCAGGCCGCGCTCGCCAACCTTGGTGTCGTAGCCATCCGGCAGGCGCAGCACGAAGTCATGCACCTGCGCGGCGCGGGCGGCAGCCTCGATCTCTTCCTGGCTCGAACCGGGTCGGCCATAGGCGATGTTGTAGCGGATGGTATCGTTGAACAGGACGGTGTCCTGCGGCACCACGCCGATGGCGGCGCGAACGCTGTCCTGCTGCACGTCGCGCACATCCTGGCCATCGATCATCACGCGGCCGCCGGTGGCGTCGTAGAAGCGGAACAGCAGGCGGCTGATGGTCGATTTGCCCGCGCCGGTGGGGCCGACGATAGCCAGCGTCCGGCCCGGCGGCACGGTGAAGCTGACGCCCTTGAGGATCTCCCGGTCCGGCCGGTAGCCGAAGCGCACATCCTCGAACCGCACCTCCCCGCCGGTGGCAACCAGGGCGGGCGCACCGGTGGCGTCGGCAATCTCGCGATCCTCCCGCATGAGAGTGAACATCGCCTCCATGTCCACCAACCCCTGCTTGATCTCGCGGTAGGCAAACCCGAGAAAGTTCAGCGGCTGGAAAAGCTGGATCATGTAGGTGTTGACCAGCACGAAGTCGCCGACGGTCATGCCGCCCTGGGAAACGCGCCCGGCCGCCATCATCATCACCACCGTCAGGCCGATGGCGATCACGGCCTGCTGGCCGAAATTCAGCGCGTTCAGGCTGACTTCGGAGCGGACATAGGCGCGCTCATAGCGCTCCAGGCTGGTGTCGTAGCGCCGCGCCTCATGCGTCTCGTTGCCGAAATACTTCACCGTCTCGAAGTTCAGCAGGCTGTCCACGGCGCGAGTATTCGCCTCGGTGTCCGTGTCGTTCATGGCGCGGCGGAAGCGCAGCCGCCATTCGGTGAACAGCAGGGTGAAGGCGATGTAGATGCCCACTGTCACGATGATGACGGCGCTGAAGGTGAAGTCGAACATCCCCCACAGGATCACCGCGACCAGCAGGATCTCGAAGATGGTCGGCACGATGTTGAACAGTAGGAAGTCCAGCACGAAGGTCATGCCGCGCGTGCCGCGTTCCAGTACGCGGGACAGGCCGCCGGTCTGCCGGTCCAGGTGGAAGCGCAACGACAACGCGTGCAGGTGACGGAACACCTCGAGCGCGATCCGGCGCGTGGCACGGCCCTGGACCTTCACGAAGATGGCGTCGCGCGCCTCGTTGAAGGCGCTGCTGGTCAGGCGCAGCAGGCCATAGGCCAGTACGAGGGCAATCGGGACGGCGGCGATGGCCCCGGCCGGGCCGGCCTCCGGCGCCAGGGCATCCACGGCGCGGGCGAAGGCAATGGGAACCACCACATTGGCCGCCTTGGCGAAGACCAGCAGCACGAGGCTGGCCACCACGCGGAAGCGCAGGCCGGGCTCGTTCTTGGGCCATAGGTAGGGCGCGAGCGTCAGCAGCGTTCGCAGGTGACCGCGCTCGCGGGGTTGATCGGTTTGCACGGGAAGCTCCGGAAGCCTTGTTGACCCCAAGGTGGGGCTTTCCGCGCGCCGCGCAAACAGCGGCTCCGTCTTCCGTGCCATGCGCGCGGCGCGCTACAGGAAGGACATGACCCCGGCCAACCCCATATCGAACCCGAACTGGGCCGCTTTCGAGCGGCATATCGCGGCCTGCAACAACATCGCCTCCCCGGCGCATCTCATCCGTTTCCGCATTGGCGAGGACCAAGTGGGGTGGGTTGGCGTGGCTCTGGCGCGGGCGCTGGCTTTCTACCCTCGGGACTTTCACTTCGATGCCCGAGGGGTGGCGCTGTCCAGCCGGTTGCGAGCGCCGGGTGCGCCCAGCCAAGCGCTCGCGCTGGTCGCCCGAGGCCTGGCCGGGCGTGGGCACCTCACCTTGCGGCAGGAGGATTTCGACGTGCGCGCCGATCCGGATGGGCCGGTGCTGGCGCAGCTCGATCGCGGCGCCATGCCTGCCTTCGGGATCATGTCGCAGGGCGTCCATGTGAATGGCTACGTGCGGCGCGCCGATGGGCTGCATGTCTGGGTGGGGTGGCGGTCGCGCCACAAGGCGGTGGCGCCGGGACAGCTCGACAATCTCGTCGCCGGCGGCATCCCTGCCGGGCTCTCGGTTCCCGAGACTCTGGTGAAGGAGGCCGGCGAGGAAGCCTCGCTACCGCCGGAACTCGCGGCCCAGGCACGATTGGTGGGGCGCGTCTCCTACGTCATGGCGACGCCGGAGGGCCTGCGGCGGGATGTGCTGCACTGTCACGACCTCGAACTACCGGAAGGCTTCGTGCCACGGCCGCATGACGACGAGGTGGAGCGATTCGAACTCTGGCCGGCGGCGCAACTTCTGGCAGAGGTGCGCGACCGCGACCGGGTCAAGTTCAACGTCAACCTGGTCTTGATCGATTTCTTCCTGCGGCACGGCCTGCTGGATGCCGCGGCGCCGGAAGCGGCTGCGTTGCGGGCCGGGCTCGATCAGGTGGCCTGAGCCTCCGCCGGCTGACGTAGGCGCCGGCACAGGTCTTCCAGGGTAGTGGCGCCGAGATCAGCCTCCATCGCAGCCTCGGCCGAGTCGAAGGCAGTACGCAGCAGTGCGGGAATGGCCGGCGCAGGGCTGGTTTCCGCCCTGGCCGGTCCGCGGTGGACAGGCAGTAGGGGCAGGCCCTTGCGTCGCATCGCCTGCCAGATGAGGCCGAGCGTAATATCTCCTGGTGCCTTGGCCAGTTCCGCTCCACCAGGACCGCGGCGGATGCGAATAAGGCCCGCCCTGGCCAATTGGCCGGCCAAGCGCCGAATCACCACCGGGTTGGTGCCAACGCTTTCCGCGAGGCGCCCGCTGGTAAGCTGGCCGCCTGGCGCGGTGGCCAGCAACAGGAGGATGTGCACAGCAACTGCGAAGCGTGTGGCGACCATATTGCCTACACGCGCGGCAACGCGATTGGTTCCGCAATGTGCGACGCGCTTGACCTTTGCGCGAACACAAAGCGAACATGTCGGCATGTCCCAATCTACGTCCCAGTCTTCGCCCCCGACCGCACCTGAACGCACCCTGTCCGTCTGCCGCGCCGCGGCCCGCTTCTGTGCCCAACTCGGCTGGGCGCCGGTGCGGGAGATGCCCCTGCCGAACGGCAGACGGGCCGATATCCTGGCTCTGCTACCCGATGGCGGCTTCGCGGTGGTGGAGGTGAAGTCCTGTGCCCGGGATTTCCTGACCGACGGCAAGTGGCCTGAGTACAGGGCCTTCTGCGATCGGCTGTACTTCGCGGTCGACCTGGATTTTCCCGAGGAACTCTTGCCGCAAGAGGTCGGCCTGCTGATTGCGGATGGGCCGGATGCGAGCCTGGTTCGCGAAGCCCCGGCGCACCCCCTGGCCCCGGCGCGCCGGCGCGCCCTGCTGCAGCGGTATGCGGTGGTGGCGGCAGGGCGTCTGGCGGCGCTTCAGGACCCGGCGGGGCAATCGGAGATTCGCGCCGCCCTTCGCGTGGAGTAGGTCAGCCGCGGATGCGTGCTACGGTCGCCGTGGTGCTCTGCCCGGGCAGCAGGGCCGCAAGGCGCACCTGCCCACCCCAGTCGGTAACCAGATCAGCGCCCACCACCTTGTCGACGGTGTAGTCGGATCCCTTCACCAGGATCTCCGGACGCAGCAAGCGCAGCAATTCGAGGGGGGTATCTTCCTCGAACACCGTCACGAGGTCCACCGAGGCCAATGAGGCGAGTACCGCGGCACGGGCGGCCTCACCCTGGATCGGGCGGCTGTCGCCCTTCAGGCGCTTGACGCTGGAATCGGCGTTCAGCCCGACCACCAACCGGTCGCACCAGGACCGGGCCTGTTCCAACAGATGGACATGGCCCGGATGCAGCAGGTCGAAGCACCCATTGGTGAAGCCGATGCGCCAGCCACGCCGGCGCCAGCGCTCCACCTGCTCCTGCGCCTGGGCGCGGGAGACGACCTTCCGCAGGGCACCGCGCTCCGGCGTCAGGGCTTCCAGCAGGTCGCTTTCGCGTGCGACGGCCGTGCCGACCTTGCCGACCACGATGCCGGCCCCGATGTTCGCCAGCCTGGCCGAGACAGGGGCGGAAAGACCAGCGGCAAGCCCCGCGGCCACCACGGCCACCACCGTATCACCGGCGCCGGAGACGTCATGCACCTCGGCGGCCTCGGCGGGGAAGTGGCGCACGCCCTCCGGCCCCACCAGGGTCATGCCGTCCTCGCTGCGGGTTACCAGCACGGCGCCGAAGCCGTGATCCGCCCGCAGCCGTTCCGCAGCGGCGACAAGCGCGGCTTCCGTGTCCACTGGCATGCCTGTGGCCAGCTTCAGCTCGGCGCGGTTCGGCGTGATCAGGTCGGCGCCGGCATAGCGCGCGTAATCGATGCCCTTGGGGTCCACCACCACGCGCCGGCCGGCGCTGCGGGCGGCCGTGATCAGGCGCTGCGCCGTGTCGCCGGACAGAACGCCCTTGTTGTAGTCGGACAGCACCATCACCGTGGTCGCGGCCACCGCATCGGCGGCGATGCGCACCAGGCGTTCCGCCAGGCGGGGGTGGATCGGGCCGGGCATCTCATGGTCGGCGCGCAGCAATTGCTGGCCGGCGGCAATGAAGCGCGTCTTGGTGGTGGTGGCGCGTCCGCCCTGCACCAGAAGCCAGGGCTCCACATTGGGCTGGCCGCCGATCAGACCTGTGAGATCGCTACCCGCCTGATCGTCGCCGACGACCGAGACGAAGGCGACCGCGGCACCGAGCGCCGTCAGGTTGCGGACCACGTTGCCCGCGCCACCCGGCATCGCGACTTCTCGCTCCACCGCCAGCACGGCAACGGGGGCTTCAGGGCTTACCCGCTCAACCTGCCCATAGACGTAACGGTCGAGCATGGCGTCGCCGACGACGAGGACCGATGCGCGCTTGAGCATGCGCACGGCCTCGGTCAGTTCGCCGACCGGGATTTCTGGCGTGGGTAGATCGGCGGGCGCGGGGCCTTGCATCGTGCTGGCGTAGCGCAATCGACGCATCCGGTGCAAGGCACGCCGGCAGCAGGGGCGCCAAATGCTCGGCAGGCGCCGCCAATCAGGCGCGGAGGAAATCCAGGTGGTCCGCCTCGAAGACGCCGCATGTGAGGTCCCCGCCGAACACCGCACCCGTGTCGAGGCCGATCCGGTGCGGTCTTATCTCGGGGGCGGGCGAGGGGGTATGGCCGTGCACCACCCTGGCAGGCAGCTGGCCGCGCCAGGACAGGAAGGGTTCCCTGATCCAGAGCAGATCGCTGGCATCCTGCTGATCCAGCGGCCGTCCCGGCCGAATGCCGGCATGGACGAACAGGTAGCCGCCGGCGGCGAAGCTGGCGATGCTGTCGCGCAGAATTCGTCGATGTGCCTGTGGGACCAGAAGCCAGCTTTCGCGCTCGCGGGGCGACGCGCCGTAGCTTGCAAGCGTCGGGCCGCCGCCATTGAGCAGCCAGAGCGAAATCGCCTCCGCCGGGGCATCTTCCTCCAGCGCGTCGAGCATCATGCGGTCGTGGTTGCCCATCAACTGCACCGTGGGCAGGCCGGGCAGGGGCTGCGCCAGCAGGGACAGCACCCCAGCGCTGTCAGGGCCGCGATCGACAAGGTCCCCGAGATGAAGCAGCAGCGGACGTGCGATGGGCCGCGCCTCGAGGTCCTTCAGGATCTTTACGTGCAGAGCGGCGAGGCGGGCGGCGCAGCCATGCACATCGCCGATGGCATAGATCCGTTGACCCTCGGGCAGCCGGGTCCGGGCGGACGGGTCATCGCTTAACGGTATGGAAGCCATTGCCGATGGACTCTAACCGCGTCGGGGGCGCCATCGCCATCCCGATCCTCGCGGTCCCAGGCACATGTCCGAAGGTTCAAGACCAGCCACCCCGGCCGGAGCCGCCGCCCTCCAGGCGCCGTTGCTCGCCGTGATGCGGGAGGCTTTGCGCAACCCCGTCGGGCGCGTGGCGCTGCGCGTTCCCGCCATGCCGCCGCATCGTCGTCGTGTCGCGCGGGCCTTGCTGCAGGAAGGCGCCCTGGCTGCCGGTGGCATTGTGCTGGATGGCCCCGATGACGAGTTGCTGCTGATCGGGGCCGAGGCCGGACGGGCCGACCGGCTGCGCGGGCTGCTCGACCGCCTGATCGGTGGTCAGGTCACCGGATCGTGGTCGCTGGAGCGCGATGTGCAGGCATTGCTGGATTACGCCGCGGCGGCGGAGGCTGGCGCGCGTGGGCCTGGCGGCATCGGGCCGGCGCTTGCGGGGCTTGACGGATGGCTGCGGGCCCTGCCGCTGGACCGCGTGGTGCGGCGGGTGACGGGAATGCGGCTCGATCCTTTGGGCGGCCCGGCGCGGCCGGCCTTCCTGCGCCTGTCCATCGCACGCCAGCCGCTTGCCGGCTTGCTCGGCGAACTGGGAACGGATGCAGACCTGCTCGACCATGCGGCGCGGGCCCTGGCCGCCAGGCTGTTGCTCGCCATTGGTGACCCCGCGCAGCGACGGGAATTGATGGGCACATCCCTGCCGGGGCCGCTGCACCTGCCTGTACCGCCGAGGCCGCTGACCGGGCGTGGCGAAGGTGGCGGCGGAGGTGGGCGCGGCGCGCTGGTGGCCACACTGGGGCTGGAACTGGTTGCCGACCCGGGGGCCCTGCAGGCGCGCCGGGAAAGCCTGGCCCTGCAGGGCTGGGCGGTGGAGCTTGATGGCCTATGCGCTGCCTCGATCCGCCTGCTGGCGCTCGAGGCGCTGCCCGCGGATTGGCTTCGCATCGCCTGGTCCCCCGCGCTAGCGGCGCCCGCGGTCATGGAGGCCCTGCGCCGGGCCGACCCCGCGCGAATCATCCTGGCCGGTGTGAACGACCAATCGGCCCTGGAATGGGCCAACCGGCTGGGGTTGCGACTGCTGGAAGGGCCAGCCGTGGCGGCCGAGCAGGGGCTGCCGGCGGCGCCGCTGCCCAAGGCGGCGTTCAGTGCGGCCAGCCGCCACGCAGCGGTCGCGCCCGCCAGGCCCGCGGCATGAGAAATGACATCGACGGCGACCGGCGCCCAGGCGGGGTCCGCGCTGCCGCAGAACTGGCAACGCTGGTGCGTGAGAGCGTCGCCGCCAATGCGGTGCGCGAGGTGCTCCACCTGCGCCTGTCCGGCCTCGGTCCCGCGGCGCGCCGGCCGCATCACCAGCGGCTGCTGCGGGATGCGCTGGAACCTGTCCTTGCCGCGGCGCGCACCCGTGTCTTCGACCTGCCCAATGGGGATGTGGTGGCGGTGTCCGCACCACCCGGGCTGGTTCTGGAGACGGCCCGCCTCGCGCTGCTGCGTACGCTGGACGCCGCGGCGGGGGAAGCGGTGCAGGCGATGCGGCTGCCGGCCGGGGCCGCGCAGTTGCTGGCAATCGCCGCTGAAAGCCTGGGCATGGGCCAAGTGGATGAGCCCCCCCCTGCGGCCGCGGATGCTAGCCCGATCAACAGCTTCGATTTGGCGATGGCCGAGCGATCGCTGGCGCAGGCGGATCTGGAGGCCATGACGACCGCTCAGGGCGTCTGCCGCCTGGACCCGGAAGGGGAGCCGGCGGAGCCGTTGTGGGAGGACCGCCGCGTTGCCTGGGCCAGCTTGGCGGCGGCGGTATTGCCGGGCGTCGATATCGGAAGCTGCTCCGCCCTGCAGCGGCGTCTGGCGCGGCTGGCGGAACTGCGAATGCTGGCGGAGGTCGGGCGGCCGGCGGTTCAATTGGCTTGGCGCCGGGTCGGACTGGCGGTGGTACCGGCCACGCTGGCGACGCCTGCCTTCCAGCGCTTCGACAGCGGCTTGCCGGCCGGGCGGCGGCAGGACATCACGCTGGCCTTCCGGCCGGCGGATATCCTGGCCGATCCGGCCGGCTTCCTTACCGCGCGGGATCTGGCGCGGGGGCGCGGCTATCGGACGGCGCTGGATGACGCGCCGCCCGAATTGCTGGCGGTACTGCCGCCGGAGCGCCTGGAGCTGGACCTCTTGCGGTTGCGCTGGTCCGCCGATCTGCCGGTGGCGACGCCGGCTTGCCTCGAGCGGGCGCTGTTGCGGCCGGATCAGGTGGTGCTGGTTGGCGTGGATCGCCCCGCCGCCATCGCCTGGGGGTGGGAAGTCGGCATCCGCGTCTTTCAGGGCCCCCTCGTGGAGCGCCGCCGCCGAAATGGCTGATCTGCGGTAACCGGGGCGGCGCCGCTAAGCGCCACCCTTCCGGCGCGCCGGCGATCCGGCTAGATCGAGGCCGTGCAGATCACCCGGTTGTTCCTCGTCCGTCATGCGCTGGTGGAGCCATCCGCCCGCGCCGTCGTCTATGGCAGCATGGATGTCGCGCTTTGCGAGCTTGCCCTGCAGCAGGAGGCAGCATCCTACCGCTGGCTCGCGGCGCGGCTGCCGGAGCGCGCGCGCTGGGTAGTGACACCGCTTTCCCGTACCCGCGCCACGGCGGCCGCCATCTTCGCCGCCGGCTATGCGCCCGCATCTCTGGAAGTGGAGCCGGATCTGGCGGAGCAGCATCTTGGCGAATGGCAGGGCCTGTCGCATGAGCGCTTTGCCGAGCTGATCCGTCACCCGGCGCACCCCTTCTGGCCGCACGGGGCGGAGGAGAAGCCGCCTGGCGGCGAATCCTTCGCCGAGGTGGTGGAACGCGTTTCCGCCGTGCTCCACCGCCTGGTGCAGGAGACCCCGGGGCAGGACATCGTGATTGTGGCACATGGCGGCTCGATTCGGGCCGCCATCGCGCAGGCCATGCAGCTCACCCCGCACCAGGCGCTGATCTTCTCGATCAAGAACCTGTCATTGACCCGTCTGGAGCGCCACGGCGCGGATTGGCGCGTCGCCGCGGTGAATGAAGAGCCTTTCACCCTTCCAGCCCAGGCCTGAGCCGGCGGGGCCTGTCGCCACCGCGGTCGCTTCGCCTTGGACACCCGAGTCGCTGGCATGTAGACTGTTCCCTGACATAGGGTTGCGGGGGGCTTTTCATGTTCCGTGGGATGATGCTCGCGATCGGGCTGTTGTTTTCCCTGCCCGTGGTTTCCCTGCCGGCCGCCGCCCAGCAGGAAGAACAGGCGCTCGTCGATCGTGCGACCCTCGCGGTGCAGGAATTGATGACCACCGGCGACATGACGCAGGACGCTGTCGGCTTTCTGCAGAGGGCTCGGGCGGTGATGGTCTGCCCGCGGGTCTTCCGCGCCGGCTTCATCCTGGGCGGGGAAGGCGGATCCTGCGTCCTGGTTGGCCGCGATGGGGCCGGGTCCTGGTCTTCTCCGGCCTTCTACGGCCTCGGTTCCGGCAGCGTTGGACTTCAGATTGGCGTGCAGGATGCCATGGTGGCCATGATGATCATGACCGACCGCGGATTGCAGGCGGTGATGGACAGTCAGTTCAAGGTTGGCGCGGATGCCTCGCTCGCACTCGCAACCATTGGCGGCGGCATCCAGGGGAGTACCACGGCGGCCGCAGGGGCGGACATCGTGGCGATTGCCAAGGCACGCGGGCTGTTCGCGGGCGTGACGCTGTCCGGGTCCGTGCTGTCCTACCGGCCTGAATCGTCACGCGCCTATTACGGAAGGGAGCATTCGGCCCGGCAGATCGTGGTGGCCATGGAGGCCCACAATCCCGGCTCAGATCCGCTGCGCGCCATGCTGCTGCGTTACGGCCAGCGTTGACTTCAAGGCGCGGCCGCTCCGCCTGCCGCGCCCGGATTCGCAAAATGCAACGCGTAATGCTGGTACGCGGCATGCACTGACGACCTCAATGCGATCATCCCCCGGATCGCGCGATGCAAATCGAGAGGATTGTCGTGCACCCCCAGCCCAAGCTCAGTGTCGTGATCCCTGCCCGCAACGCGTTGCGTTGGCTGCCGGGCGCGATTGCTTCGCTCGGCGCTTCAGCCGAGATTGAAATACTGGTCGTCGATGACGGCTCGCAGGATGGAACGGGCGACTACCTCCGCGGCATCAAGGCGGCAGACCGGCGGGTGCGGCCCGTCTTGACGGCGGGGCTGGGGCCGGCTGCAGCACGCAATGCAGGCCTTGCTGCGGCGCAGGCGCCGTTGGTTGCCTTTCTGGATGCGGATGACCGCTGGCGCCGCGGCAAGATTGCGGCGCAGATGGAACTGCACCGCCTGCACCCTGACCTCGGCTTTTCCTTCACCGACCACCGCCGCTTTGCCGAGGATGGCACCGAGCTCGCGACCGGCTTTGGCCGCTGCCGGATGTTTGCCGCACGCCATAGCATGCGGCGGGAGGGTTTCGTGCTGGAGCATGATGCGCAGGCAGCCATCTATGCGGAGCCACTGGTGGCGACATCCACCGTCATGGCTAGCACGGCGCTGCTCCGTGCCGTCGGCGGCTTCAATGAGCAACTGCAGCGATCCGAGGATTGGGATCTCTGGCTCCACCTCGCAGCTTGCGCACCAGTCGGTTGCCTGCCGCGCACCTTTGCGGACCATCTGGTGCGCGCGGTGGATCCGGAGGGTGGCGAGGGACTGGCGCAGCGCACTGCGCGGCGTCGGGTCGCCGAAGCCTACGCCCTGCCAGTCAGCCATCTGGACCAGGAAGCCGTGTTGCACTGCAGGAGCAGTCATCTGACGCTCGAAGCCGATGGCGCTGCGCTCGCGGGGCTGCGCGTCCAGGCCGCGCTGCTCCGGCTGACGGCCTTCGCGCAGCGGCCGAGCCGCAAGATGGCACGCGCCGCAGCCCTGGATCTGTTTGGCATCCGGCGCCTGGACCAACACGTTCCGTGAGTCGCACTGCCTCGTTACCTTGACGACGCTGGATGCGTTGACCCCATGGCTTTGCAATGCGAGAGGTGGATCGTGAGCGCAATAGACCCCGAAATCGCCGGACAGCTTGCGTCGGACCTGCCGCGCGAGGATTTCGTTCGGATTGTGCGGACGTTTGAGGATGATCTCGGTCGGCTCGCCCGGATCCTCGAAACATCAGTCGCCAACGGCGACGAGGATGGATACCGGCGGGCGGCGCACAGCCTGGCCGGTGCGGCCGCAGCCGTCGGCGCGCGGCGCCTGGAGCAGGTGGCGCGAATTGCGATGGATCATCGCAATCCGGCCGACCCGCGCGCCCTGGCACTGCAGGTGAGGCGGGAGGCATCCGAGGCCTTGGCCGAACTCGCCGCATTGGCGGAGCACCCGCCCGGGGCGGACTAGGGTTCTATGGCTGCGGCAGCTTCACGGATCCTGATCGTCGAGGATACACCGACGCAGGCCGAGGTTGCCGGCGCCTTGCTGCGGACGCTCGGCCTTGAAGTCCGCGTCGCGGAGACGGGCGCAGCCGCGCTCGAGCAGGCGCAGGCCTGGCGGCCGGATGCCATCCTGATGGACCTGGACCTGCCTGATTTTTCGGGGTTCGAGGCCATGCGCCGACTACGCGCGGAAGGCGTTGAGGCGGCCATCATCGTCGTCACGGCGCATGGCAGTGTGAATCATGCGGTGGAGGCAATGCGACAGGGCGCCGTCGACTTCATCGTCAAGCCCTATGCCAAGGCGCGGCTGACAGTCACGCTTCAGAACGCGCTGGAGAAGCGTGCGCTCGTGACCGAATTGCGCGAGGTGAAGGCGCAACTTGGCCGCGATCGCTTCTTCGGTTTCATTGGCGCATCGCCTGCGATGCAGGCTGTGTACCGGACGATCGAGAGCGTTGCGGCCAGCAAGGCCAACGTCTTCATTACCGGCGAAAGCGGCACCGGCAAGGAACTCGCGGCCGAGGCGGTCCACCATGCGAGCCCTCGCAAGGGACGCCCCTTCATCACCCTGAACTGCGGTGCGATTCCGCGTGACCTGCTGGAATCAGAAATATTCGGCCATGTGAAGGGGGCCTTCACCGGCGCCACGGACAATCGGTCCGGCGCAGCCAAGCTGGCCGACGGTGGCACGCTGTTCCTCGACGAGATTGGCGAAATGCCACTCGATATGCAGGTGAAGCTGTTGCGCTTTGTCCAGACGGGAACCTTTCAACCGGTTGGCGCGTCGCGGCCGGAGAAAGTCGATGTCCGGATCGTGTCCGCCACCAATCGCGATCCATGGGTGGAGGTCGAGGCGGGACGGTTCCGGGAGGATCTGTACTACCGCCTATACGTCGTGCCGCTGCACATGCCGCCACTGCGTGAACGGGGCTCGGACGTTCTGCTGATTGCGGCGCACTTTCTGGCAGCTTTCGCGAGGGAGGAGCGCAAACGTCTGCGCGGCTTCGAGCGGGCTGTGGAGCAGGTCCTGGCTGCCTATGCCTGGCCAGGGAATGTTCGCCAGTTGCAGAATGTGGTGCGGAACATCGCCGTCCTGCATGATGGGGACCGGGTCGAGTTGTCCATGCTGCCACCAATGCTTCTACGTGGCGCGACCGGGCAGCCAGTTGCGGCTGTGGAGGAGGCTGGCTGCCCTCTGGTGGATCCGAAGGTGGCTGAGATCGAGCGGTCAGAGCCACCATATCCGGCCCCCACTGAGCCCCAAGCGGTGCTCTCCAGTTCGCCGCAGACGCCTTTCGCGGCCACACCGCAGGCGCGACCCGATCATGAGGAAGTGTTTCAGTCTTTGGCAGAGGTTGAGAAACGCCACATCCTCGCGGCGCTTGATCGGGCCGATCAGGACGTGCCGCGGGCTGCTGCGATGCTCGGGGTCAACCCTTCGACCATCTATCGGAAGCTACAAGCGTGGCGCGGCGAGGCAGCTTCGAGCAGACACTGAGTACCTGCCGGGAGCCATTGGACGATTTCAGCGCTTCGGTCGTGACCGAGGTCGTCGGGAGATGCGGATGGAGACGATGCAGACATTGGCGGACCACAGCATCCGCCGCGCCTTGAGCTTTGCGGGGCTGGGTGTCGTCACGCTGATGCTGGCGCTTTCGTACGACCTGCCACTGGCTTTGCGGACGGGAGGCAACATTCTTGCCCTTGTCTGCCTGGGCCTGCTCTGGGCCGCCTGGCGCACGCCGCGGCGCAACCTGCGGCGGAGCGAGCTCTGGTCGCTGCTGCTGGAACATGCCTCGGCCCTGGTGCAGAGCCTGCCTGCCGCGGAGGCCCAGCGGCTTATGGCACGTACGCTTCGCCAGCGCCTGGTCTGGCACGCCGAGCAGGTCGGCGCGGTCGCCCTGGCGCTTTGGGTCCTGGCGCTGCTGCTGAGCCTCGTGATGGCCTGACAATCACAGCGGCGAGGTGCGATCACCTTCGCCCAGGGCCCGCTGCATGAAGACCACATCCACCCAGCGACCGAATTTCAAACCGGCTGCCTTGAGCACACCGGCCTGCCGGAACCCGAGCGAGACGTGCAGGCCGATCGAGCCAACATTCTCAGAGTCGCCGATCACCGCCAGCATCTGCCTGAAGCCGCATTCGGTGGCCCGGCGGAGCAGGATCTCCACCAGGGCCTTGCCGACGCCCTGCCCGCGCACGTCGTCCCGCACATAGATCGAGTTTTCGGCGCAGAAGCGATATGCGGAACGATCCCGGAACTGGTTGAAGTAGGCGTAGCCGATGACGACGCCTTCCTGCTCCGCAACCAGCCAAGCCCAGCCGGCGCCCTGAACCTTGGCGATGCGTTGCACCATCTCCTCAGGACCCGGCGGGTCTTCCTCGAAGGTTCCGGTGCCGAGCTTCACATGATGGGCGTAGATCGCGGTGATGGCAGGAAGATCGGCCGCGATTGCGTCACGAATCAACATGGGCAGGGTCCCGGAGGCAGCAACGCCTCAGCGATTAGGCTGGCGGGCGCGGAGGGGCAAGCGCGGGCGGCCTAGACCTGAAGACGGAGCTCCGAGGCCACGCGCTCCGCCACCGCCAGCAGGGCGCGGTCGCGGCCCGGCGCCGCTACCAGGGACAGTCCCACCGGCGCGCCATCCACCCGGGCGACAGGTAGCGATACCTCGCAGAGGCCCGCCAGGCCCGCGATCGCCGTCACCCCCATCGTGCGTTCCCGCACCGCCTGCTGGGAGTCCGCGCTCACATCCAGCAGCGGCGCCGGGACGGGGGAGGTCGGGTAGACAAGCACGGCACCGCCAGCGAGCAGGGCCTGCGCGCGCTGCCGGAACTGCGCACGGAATGCTCGCGCCTTCCCCGCCAAGGACGGATCTGTTGCCTTGGCGGCGGCGAAGCGCTCGCCTACGCCTGGACCAAAGGCGGGGCGGGTCGCCTCGACCCAGGAGCCGAGGCTTGCCCATGCTTCCTCAGCCTGAGCAGCCCGGAAATTCTCATAGAGCTGGGTCAGACCTTCCGGCGCGAGATGCATGGAAAGGCATGGGCCGAGAACCCGCTCTATCTTTGCCAGGGCACTGACCAGGGCGGTGGCCGTCTGCGGCACGGCGTTAACCCAGGCTTCCTGCACCTTGATCAGCGGTCCCAGCGCGCCCTCTCCGCCCGGAGGCAACAGAACATCGCCGACCCGTCGCAGGACCGAGGCGTGCGTTGCGAACCAGCCGGCGGTGTCGAAGCTGGGGCCGAGTGGGCAGGCACCTGTCAGGTTCACCGCGCCCCAGGAGGGGCGGATGCCGAAAATGCCGCAATAGCTCGCTGGAATCCGGACCGAACCGCCCGTGTCGGTGCCAAGCGCGAAATCGACCAGGCCCGCTCCAACCGCAGCCGCGGACCCGCAGGAGGAGCCGCCGGGAAAGCGATCTGGCGCCGCTGGATTGATCGGCGTGCCGTACCACACATTCTCGCCGGTGAGGCCGTAGGCGAGTTCGACCGTCTTCGTCTTGCCACGTAAAGCCGCACCGGCCTGGAGCAGCGCCATGATGATTGGCGCGGTGGCCGCAGCAGGGGCATGGGTCCGCTGCCAGTCCGGGTTGCCATATCCGGTCGTGACGCCGGCAACGTCGAAAAGATCTTTGACGGCAAAATCCAGTCCGGCGAGCGGCCCTGCCGTCGCACCAGCCAATTCAACCCAGGCGCCTGGCACAAAAGCGCCAACCCGATCTTCCAAGACACGCGGCATGGCAATGCCTCCGTTACCATCCCGAATCGGATGAAACCCTGCTGCAGGATGCATTTAAATACAACAGGCCGCGCCTGCTGATCTACTCCACCCCCGACAACGCTCCGTGTCAGGCGTCAGCGGGGGGCAGGGGGGCTTCTGTCAGGGATCGGCGTGGGCGCCCCTGGTGGTCCCAGTTCGAGTCGTCGAGCCAGGCCGCAATCCGGTCGCGTCGTGCCGGCCACTCATCGGCCAGGATCGAGTAGAAGGTCGTATCGCGCCGCCGGCCCTTGACCACCAGATGGGCCCGCAACTCGCCCTCATGAATGAAGCCCAGCCGCACGGCCGCGCGGCGCGATGGCGCATTGAGCGCGTTGCACTTCCACACCAGGCGCCTGTAGCCGAGGTCGTCCATGGCGTGGCGCATCAGCAGGAACATTGCCTCGGTTGCCGCCCGGGTCCTCTGCAGTCGGGGCGAAAACCAGATGTGGCCAAGCTCGATTGCCGTGTTGGCAGGCTGGATCTCCATCAGGGTAAGCCAGCCCGAAACGGCGCCACTGCTGTGGGGGCGTACGGCCCAGGCCATCGGGTCATGCTGCGAGGCGAAGGCTGCGACGTGCCGCTGCATCGCGGAGGCATCGGCAAAGGGCCCATAGCCCAGATAGGCCCAGCCTGCGCCGTCCACATCCGCCTGGGCCGCCTCCCACAACTCGGCCGCATGCCGGACGGCAAGTGGCTCGAGGGTCACGGCATGCCCGCGATGCGGGACGCGCGCAGGCAGGGGGCGGGGCGTTGCATCGACGGGCACGCCCAGTGGCGGCTGGTTGGTCATGCGGGGATGGTGCCTTTAGCGGGTGCGGTGGCCACACCATGCCGCAGGCTTGCGTGGCAGGCGAGACGGGTGTCGACGCGAAACCAATCGCATTGCAGCAGAGGCTGCTTTGTCGCATAGGGGCGACATGTCCTCCCCCAGCGCCCCTCCGGCCGCAGTGGCCGCACCGCCCGGGTTCTTCCTGGAGCGGGTCCTGACGGTCCATCATTGGACGGACCGGCTGTTCTCCTTCACCTGCACGCGCGACCCGCACTTCCGGTTCGTGGCTGGCCAGTTCGCCATGATCGGCCTGATGGTCGAGGGCAAGCCGCTGGTGCGTGCCTACTCCGTTGTCAGCGCGCCATGGGAGGAGCACCTGGAGTTCTTGTCCATCAAGGTGCAGGACGGCCCCCTGACCTCCCGCCTGCAGCATATCCTGCCAGGCGACGGGGTTCTGATCGGCCGCAAATCCACGGGCACGCTGGTGACGGAAAACCTCATTCCTGGCGGCACGCTGTGGCTGTTCGCGACGGGCACCGGCTTGGCCCCGTTCCTTAGTCTGGTGCGGGAACCTGAGACCTACGACCGGTTCGAGCGTGTGGTGGTCGTCCACGCAGTGCGGGAGGTCGCCGAACTGGCCTACCATGACCTGCTCTCCCGGGACCTACCGGAGCATGAGCTACTGGGCGAACTGGTGCGCGACAAGCTGGTCTATTACCCGAGCGTGACGCGGGAGCCGTTCCGTAACCAGGGCCGTCCCACCACCCTGGTCGAGAGCGGCCGACTCACCGCTGATCTCGGCCTGCCGGCGCTTTCTCCTGAGCGTGACCGCGCCATGTTGTGCGGCAGCGAGGCGATGAACGCGGATATGCGAGCCATCCTGGAGGCGCGCGGCTTCACTGAGGGCGCCAACAACCGGCCGGCGACCTACGTGGTTGAGAAGGCCTTCGTCACGAAATAGCTGCTGAATTCCCTCCCCGCAGCTAACTGTTGCGTGCCAATCTGGCGATGCCTATTGAGGTAAGGGAAGCAAGCCGTCGAATGTTCCGAAGTGGGCAGACGGCACGTCCGGAGGGAAGCATGAACGAGAAGTCCTCGCACGGGGCTGGCCGCCGTGGCCTGCTCAAGGCGGCCGCCGTTGGCGCCGCAGGTACGGCCGTCCTGGCCACTCCCAATGTCAGCCGCGCGCAGACCGTCAATCTGCGGTTCCAATCGACCTGGCCGCAGCGTGATATCTTTCACGAGTTCGCCAATGACTTCGTTACTCGTGTCAACGCCATGGCAGGCGGGCGCCTGCGCCTGGAATTGCTGCCTGCCGGGGCCGTGGTCGGCGCATTCCAGCTGCTGGACGCGGTCTCGGCCGGTACGCTGGATGGCGGGCATGGCGTTTCGGCCTATTGGTTCGGCAAGAACAAGGCCTTCAGCCTGTTTGGCACCCCGCCGGCCTGGTTCGGCAACGCGCATGAATATCTGGGCTGGTTCCACTACGGCGGTGGCGAGGCGCTGTACAACGAGCTGATCCGCGACATCCTGCGGGTCAATGTCGTCGGCTTCCAGACCGGGCCGATGCCGACCCAGCCGCTCGGCTGGTTCAAGAACCCGATCACCAGCGCCGACCAGTTGCGCGGCCTGCGCTACCGCACCGTGGGCCTGGCGACGGACCTGTTCAACGCCATGGGCGCCGCCGTGACAGCCCTGCCGGGTGGGGAGATCGTGCCGGCGCTGGAGCGCGGCGTGATCGACGGCGCGGAGTTCAACAATCCCTCCTCCGACCGTGTCCTCGGCTTCCCGGACGTCGCCAAGAACTACATGATCCAGAGTTTCCATCAGAACACGGAAACCTTCGAGATCCTGTTCAACCGGCCGCGCTTCGAGAGCCTGCCGACGGAGATCCGGGCGATCATCCGCCACGCGTCGGAAGCTGCGTCCTCCGACATGTCGTGGAAGCAGCAGGACCGCTACTCCCGCGACCTGATCGAGATGACGCAGACGCAGGGCGTGCAGGTGCGCCCGACGCCCCGGCCCATCCTGGAAGCTCAGCTTCGCGCCTGGGACCAGGTGATCGCCAACCTCGAAAGCGATCCGTTCTTCAAGAAGGTGACAGACAGCCAGCGTGCCTGGTGCCGTCGCGTAGGGAATTTCTACCTTCGCTACCAGGCGCCGGCCGCGATTTCCTTCACCCACTTCTTCGCGCGCCAGAACTGATCCGGCGCGACTTCGCGTCGCGTGGACCCGCCCTGTGCCAAGGGGCGGGTCTTTCTTGATCTGGGCAGGAACGAGAGGAGGCAATTGGTGCAGGCTGTTCTGCTGACGGTGGACCGGTTCAGCGCCTTGATCGGCAAGGTTTTTGCCTGGCTGATTCTCGCGCTGACCTTGGCCATCTGTTACGAGGTATTCGCGCGATACCTGTTTCGGGCGCCCACGAGTTGGGCGTTCGACGTCTCGTACATGCTGTACGGCACGCTGTTCATGATGGCCGGCGCCTACACGCTGTCACGCGGCGGCCATGTGCGCGCTGACTTCGCGTATCGCCTTGCGCCGCCTCGCGTGCAGGCGGGCCTCGACCTTGCGCTCTATATCCTGTTCTTCCTGCCAGCGATGATTGGCATGATCATCTATGGCTGGGATTTCTTCCTGATTTCCCTGGGACAGAATGAGCAGTCCTCGGTCAGCCCGGATGGCCCGCTGATCTGGCCCTTCAAGTTTGTCATCTGCTTCGCCGCGGTGGTGGTGCTCATCCAGGGCTTCGCCGAGATCGCCCGCTGCGTGATCTGCCTTCGCGAGGGCGAGTGGCCGCAGAAGCTGAATGACGTCGAGGAGATGGAGGTGTTGGCGCTGGAAGCCGCGCGCCGTCAATACGAGGCTGACCGGGCGAGGGAGATGGCATGAGCGACCCGGTCCTTGGCATGGTCATGCTGGGAAGCTTCATCTTCATCATCCTTCTCGGCTTTCCGGTTGCCTTCACGCTGATGGCGATGGGCATTGGCTTCGGCTACCTCGCGATGGAAATGCGGGTCTTCGACCTGCTGGTGCAGCGCACCTATGCCGTCATGGCGAATGACGTTCTGATCTCGGTGCCGCTGTTCATTTTCATGGGCTATGTCATCGAGCGTGCGAATATCCTCGATCGCCTGTTCCGATCCCTGCAGATGGCTTCCGGCGGATTGCCGGGCGCCTTGGCGATCGCCACTCTTGCGACCTGTGCGCTGTTTGCGACGGCCACCGGCATCGTCGGAGCCGTCGTCACCCTGATGGGGCTGCTGGCCTTCCCGGCCATGCTGCGGGCTGGCTACGATCCGCGGCTCGCGGCCGGCGTCACCTGTGCGGGCGGGTGCCTCGGCATCCTGATCCCGCCTTCGATCATGCTGATCCTTTACGGGGCAACCGCCGGCACGTCGGTGGCTCGTCTTTACGCCGCTGCGTTCTTCCCCGGCCTGGGGCTGGCGCTGCTGTACATGCTTTATGTGCTGGCTGTCGCGACGCTGCGGCCCAACATGGCGCCGCGGCTGCCGCCGGAGGAGCGCAACGTGCCGGTTGGCACGATCCTCTGGGCGCTGGTGACCTCCTTCGTGCCGCTGGCCGCGCTGATCGGCGCGGTCCTCGGCGCCATCCTGTTCGGCCTGGCCACGCCCTCCGAGGCCGCGGCGATGGGCGCGATGGGGTCGATCCTGCTGGCCTTGCTGTACAATGCGCTCAGCTTCCAGCGGTTGAAGGAGAGCGTCTTCTTGACCGCCCGCACCACAGCGATGGTCTGTTGGCTGTTCGTGGGCGCCTACATCTTCACCTCCGTCTTCGGCTATCTCGGCGGCCACCACGTCATCGAGAACCTGTTCGTCGACCAGTTGAGCCTGAACACGGTGACGTTCCTGATCGTGACGCAGGTCATCATCTTCCTGCTCGGCTGGCCGTTGGAGTGGTCCGAGATCGTGCTGATCTTCGTGCCGATCTTCCTGCCGCTGCTGGACACCTTCGGCGTCGATCCGATCTTCTTCGGCGTTCTGGTGGCCCTGAACCTGCAGACATCCTTCATGACTCCGCCGGTCGCGATGGCCGCCTACTACCTGAAGGGCGTTGCACCACCGCAGGTGCGGTTGACGGAGATCTTTGCCGGCTGCCTGCCCTTCGTCGGCATCGTCGTGGTTGGCATGGCGCTGCTTTACATTTTCCCTGGCATCGCGACGTGGCTACCCTCCTACCTCTATGACCACGTGCAAACGGGACCGGTGCAGGATTTGATGTCCATCCCGGAGGGTGGCTTCGTGGTCCCCGAACTGCCCGACCTTCCTCCACTAGATTGAGCGCTTGATGAACGAAGGTGAGGGTCGCGCGGAGATCGCGGCCAGATGGCTGGTCGAGGCGCTGGAATCGGGCAACCCGCTGGCGCCTTTTCCAGCCGAGCTGGCTCCGGCCGATGCGCTGGATGGCGCCGAGATTGCGGCCGCTATTCTCGAGCAGACCGGGCATGTAGCGTGCGGCGTTCGCATTTTGCGCCGGCCGGACGGGTCAAGCCTGGCCGGCCCGGTGACTGAGGGCCGGCTTTTGCCGGCGGCGGCGACAGTGGCGTTGGCTTCGCTCCGCCACACCTCCGCAACCGCGGCCCTTCTGGGGGTGCTGGCTTCCTCCCTGGAACCGGAGGAGGCCGGGCCGCCGATCCTGGCCCGCCTGCATCCGGCCATCGACCTCGCTGCAACCCGCTTTTCCGAGGTGCCGGACGACGAACCCTCCTGCATCGCGGATCTCGCGTTACTGGGCTACCTCGTCATTGGAAAGTCGCGGCCCTGGCCGTCATCTGACGTACGGGTTGCGCTGGGTGCCGCGGATAGTCGGGCACGGGGTGTCCTTCTGGATCTGGACGCGGCCTTTCTGGAGGCGGCGACATCCGCACGAGCCCTGGGCGGGCTTCCGGCAGGCGCTGTTCTGGTTGTGGCGGGTCTCACGCCCGCGCAGGCGCCGCAGGTGGGCAGTGTGCTGGCGGCGCGGTTCGCCGGTATCGGGAAGGTCGAGTCCCGCTTCGCTTGAAGGCAGAACCTTCGGCGTCAGACGAGCCGGAATCGGGCGCGCGCTAGGGGGTCCTGGTCCAGTGCTCCAAGTACCTCGCGCTGCGCTTCAACGGTGCCGATCACGCCGATTACCTGATCAAACCAGGCGCAGCGCCCGCGGATGCGGGCCTGGAACATCCGGTCCAATGCCTCCGCCACCGCCCCGCGGCCGGCACAGCAACTGCAATCCACCTTGTGCGTCTGCTCACCAGGTAGGAACGGCATCTGGAACACCGCTGGCGCGGCTATCTGCTCAAGCCCGACCCCTTCCACGAGCAGGGCTGTGGCGGGCGCGCCCTGGAGTGCCGCTTCCAGGTGAGGCGGGCTGAGCAGACGCAACGGGATGCGGGCATCAAGGGACCAAGTCATGCGCTAGACATAAGGATATCTTTATGTCATTTGCAAGCGCATGGACGATCTCCTGGCCCAGCTTCGCGCCTCCGCCGAGCCGACGCGGCTCCGCCTGCTGTCGCTTTGCGGGCGCGGTTCATTCTGCGTTTCGGACCTGTGCGGCATTCTCGGCCAGTCGCAGCCCCGGCTTTCCCGGCACCTGAAGCTGCTGGTGGAGGCAGGTTTGCTGGAGCGGATGCCGGAGGGCGCCAACGTCTTCTTCCAGTTGCCGGCCGATGCCGACCTGGCGCGCCAGATCCTGGCCCGGCTGCCGGAGGATGATCCCCTTCTGGCGGCCGACCGTCGCGCCGCGGCCAGGCTGGCGGCGGAACGGGCGCGTGCAGCCTCGGATGCATTTCGGCGCCATGGCGCGGACTGGGACGAAATGCGGGCGCTGGAATTGCCGGCCGCCGAGATCGAATCAGCGCTGCTCCAGGCGCTTCCCGAGCGTCTCGATCGGCTGCTGGATATCGGCAGTGGTACCGGCCGGCTGCTGGAGATCCTCGCGCCCCGCTGCGCCGGCGCGCTTGGTGTCGATGCGAGCCGGGAGATGTTGGCGCTGGCGCGCGCACGCCTGGCGGAGCGGGGGCTGAGCCACTGCTCGGTGCGCCAGGCCGACATGTATCGCCTGCCACTGCCGGATGCGGGCTTCGATGCCGTGACGCTGCAGATGGTGCTGCACTACGCCGAGGATCCGGCCGCTGCACTGGCCGAGGCGGCGCGAGTCCTACGGCCCGAAGGCCTGCTGTTGATTGTCGACCTTGCGCCGCATGCGCGGGCCGATCTGCTTGGCCGGCATGCACATCGTTGGCCTGGTTTCGATGATGCGCAGATGGCTGGCTGGCTCGGTGCCGCGGGCTGTGCGCTGCGTACGGCGCGCAGCATCGATGGGCCGCTTGCTGTGCGGCTTTGGTTGGCCGAGCGCCAGCCGGTTTCCATTCCTGTCCCGTCTCGCTGAAGGGTATGCCCCGCATGTCTCGCCCGCATCTTCTCGACGCGCTCAAGGACCAGGTTCTGCTGTGCGACGGCGGCATGGGTAGCCGCGTCCAGGCACTGACGCTGGATGTCGACCGCGATTTCTGGGGCAAGGAGAACTGCACGGAGGTGCTGAACCTCTCGCGCCCCGACCTGGTTCGTGAAATCCACCGCGGCTACTACGAGGCTGGCGCCGACATGGTGCTGACCAACAGTTTCGGCGGGTCCCCGGTGACGCTCGGTGAGTTCGAGCTGGAGGACAAGGCGTTCGAGATCAACAAGCTGTCGGTCGAGCTGGCGCGCGAGGCGGCGGAGAGCTTCGCCGATGGCCGGCATCGCTGGGTGATCGGCGATATCGGCCCGGGCACCAAGCTGCCGAGCCTCGGCAATATCGGTTACGACGCGCTGGAAGCGGCGCTGGTCCTGCAATGCGAGGGGCTGATCGCCGGTGGCGCGGATGCGTTGCTGACCGAAACGAACCAGGACACGCTGTTCATCAAGGCCGCGGTGAACGCCGCCAAGATCGCCCGCGCCCGGGCGAAGTCTGACATTCCGATCTTCGTGCAGGTGACGGTCGAGACCACCGGCACTCTGCTTGTCGGCCCGGACATTGCGGCCGCGACGACGGTGGTACATGCGCTCGACGTCCCGCTGATTGGCCTGAACTGCGCCACCGGCCCGCAGGAGATGGCGGAGCATGTGCGCTGGCTGTCGCAGAACTGGCCCGGCCTGATCAGCGTGCAGCCGAATGCGGGCCTGCCGGAACTGGTGGATGGCAAGACGCATTACCCGCTCGGGCCGAATGATCTGGCGAGCTGGATGGAACGCTTCATCGTCGAGGATGGGCTTAACCTGATCGGCGGCTGCTGCGGTACCTCCACCCCGCATATCCAGGCGCTGGACCAGCTGCTGCGTAAGCTGGGTGGTGCGCGGCACCGGCCGGCGCCGGTGCCGCGCAAGCCTATCTGGGTGCCTTCCGTCGCCAGCCTGTATGGCGCGACATCGCTGCGGCAGGAGAACAGCTACTTCTCGATCGGCGAGCGCTGCAACGCCAACGGCTCCAAGCTGTGGCGGCAGCGCCAGGAGGCGCATGACTGGGATGGCTGCGTCGCCATCGGGCGCGAGCAGGTGGCGGAGGGATCGAACAGCCTCGACATCTGCACCGCCTTCGTCGGCCGCAACGAGACGCAGGAGATGGACGAGGTCATCCGCCGCTTCACCAGCAGCGTGAACAGTCCGCTGGTGATCGACTCGACGGAAACGCCGGTGATCGAGGCCGCGCTGAAGCTGCATGGTGGCAAGCCCATCATCAACTCGATCAACTTCGAGGACGGCGAGGAGGCGGCGCATGATCGCCTGAAGCTGGCCAAGAAGTTCGGTGCCGCGGTTATCGCGCTGACCATCGACGAGGTTGGCATGGCGAAGACAGCCGAGGACAAGCTTCGCATTGCCGAGCGGCTGGTGGATTTTGCCTGCAACAAGTACGGCTTGGCTCAGTCCGACCTGCTGATCGACCCGCTGACCTTCACAATCGCCACCGGCAATGAGGATGACCGCAAGCTCGGCCTGTGGACGCTGGACGGCATCCGCATGATCCGGGAGAAGTTCCCCGACATCCAGATCATCCTCGGCCTGTCCAACATCTCCTTTGGCCTGAACCCGGCGGCGCGGCACGTGCTCAACAGCGTGTTCCTGGACCACGCCGTGAAGGCGGGCATGACCGGCGCCATCGTCCACGTTTCCAAGATCAAGCCGCTGCACCAGATTCCGCCGGAGGAGGTGGAGGTGGTCGAGGACCTGATCTTCGATCGCAGGCGGGAGGGCTACGACCCGCTGCAGAAGGTGCTGGAGCTCTTCTCGGGCCGTAAGGCGGCCGACAACGTCAAGAAGGTCCGCGCCGAGACGGTCGAAGGCCGGCTCAAGGACCGCATCGTCGACGGCGACCGCAAGGGGCTGGGCGAGGAACTGCAGGTCGCGCTCGACCAGGGCAACACGCCGCTGTCGATCATCAACGACGTGCTGCTGGACGGCATGAAGGTCGTGGGCGAGCTGTTCGGTGCCGGCAAGATGCAGCTTCCCTTCGTGCTGCAATCTGCGGAGACGATGAAAGCCGCCGTGGCCTACCTCGAGCCACTCATGGAGAAGGTCGAAGGCCAGGAGAAGGGTACCATCGTGCTCGGCACGGTGAAGGGCGACGTGCATGACATCGGCAAGAACTTGGTCGACATCATCCTGACCAACAACGGCTACAAAGTGGTCAACCTTGGCATCAAGGTGCCGCTGCTCGACATCGTCGCAGCCGCCAAGGAACATAAGGCGCATGCCATCGGCATGTCGGGGTTGCTGGTGAAGTCGACAGTCGTAATGCGCGAGAACCTGGAGGAGATGAGCCGCCAGGGCATCGACATTCCGGTGATGCTCGGCGGCGCCGCGCTGACCCGCAACTACGTCGAGGATGACTGCGTGAAGGCCTATGCCTGCGGGCGCGTGGCCTATGCGCGGGATGCCTTCGATGGCCTGCACCTGATGGACAAGGTGATGGGCAACGGCTTCGAGGATTATCTCTCCGCCCTGCAGGCGAAGCGCGTCGGTAAGGCGAAGAACGAGAAGCGCACGCTCGGCCAGGCCGATCCGCGCGGTTTCGCGCCTGTCGACCTGGCCTATGCACAGGAACGGCGCCGCCGAGTCGCGGCCGAAAGCGCCGTGCCGGTGCCGCCCTTCTGGGGCGCACGGGTGGTGGAGGCGCCGCCGAAGGCGATCATTCCCTTCATCAATGAGCGCAGCCTGTACCAATTCCAGTGGGGCTTCCGGAAGGCCGGCCGATCGCTGGAGGATTTCCTGGGTTGGGCCAAGCAGGAACTTCGCCCGGTGCTGAAGCGCATGCTGGCGCTGGCGGAGGAACAGAAGATCCTCAAGCCGCAGGCCATCTACGGCTACTGGAAATGCGCCGGCCAGGGCAACGACCTGGTGCTGTTCGCCGAGGATGGCGTGACGGAGGTCTGCCGCTTCAACCTGCCGCGCCAGCCCAAGCCGGATGGCGAGTGCATCGCCGACTTCGTGCGCGACATCGACGAAGGGCCCGAAGGCCGTGACGTGATCGGCATGCAGGTGGTGACGGTCGGCCAGAAGGCATCCGACGTCGCGCGGGAGTGGTTCGAGGACAACCGGTACCAGGACTACCTCTATCTGCACGGCCTGTCGGTGGAGATGGCGGAGGCGATGGCGGAATACGTCCACAAGCGCATCCGCGCCGAACTGGGCTATGCCGGAGAGGACGACCGCGACATGGACCGGATGCTCCAGCAATCCTATCGCGGCGGTCGCTATTCCTTCGGCTATCCAGCCTGCCCCAAGCTGGAGGACCAGGAAGGCCTGCTGCGGCTGCTGAAGTCGGAGCGTATCGGCGTCTCGCTCTCCGACGAGTGGCAGCTTCACCCAGAGCAATCGACAAGCGCCATCGTGCTGCACCACCCCCGCGCCAAGTACTTTTCGGTCTAGTACTCGCGCTATCAAGGACATAGCACGGGCTTCATGGGCGCCGGGGCTCCGAGACGGGTGAGGGCAACGAGGGGCGGCCGTCCTCGGTCGTGGCCCGCAGGCACGGGCGCGATGCTGGGCGTGTCCCTGGCCCTGCATGGGGCCGTCGCGGTTGCGCTGGTCAGCCTGCAGCCTGGCCTGGTCGCGGAGACCCCTGAGCAGCAGGTGGCACTTGTCTGGTCCGAGCAGGTGCCGGGCGCCGGTGATGCGGCGGACTCCGCTGAGGCCGTGCCCGCCGCGCCCGCGGGCGCCGCGCCGCCGACCCAGCAAGACGCTGTCAGCGACCCCGTGCCTCGATCGCAACCGGAGCCAGAGCCCGAGCCCGAGCCCGAGCCCGAGCCCGAGCCCGAGCCCGAGCCCGAGCCGGCCCCGCTCACTGCCCCACCCAGCGAGGAACCCTCGGCCACCGCGGAGCAGGTGTCGGAGGAAGCCCCACCCCTGCCGCCGCCGGCCGCACCTCCACCACCGCCGCGCACTCCTCCGGCCAGGGCAGCACAGGGGCGGAATGCGGCGCTGTCACCGGATTTGGCTGGCCCGGCCGCGGCGACGGTGCCGATGGCGCAGGGTGCGGGGCAGGCGCTTGGCGCCGTGGTTCCGGCGAGCCTCCAGCCCGGTGCAGCCAATGCGCCGCCGGCCTATCCGCACGCCAGCCGGCTCCGCAACGAGCAGGGGCGTGTTACCCTGCAGGTTGAGATCGACCCGGCGGGGCGTGTGACAGATTTGCGGGTCAGGACATCATCAGGCTTCCCGGCCCTCGATCAGGCTGCGATCGAGGCGGTGCGCCGTTGGCGGTTTGAGGCGGCGCGGCGCGATGGCCAGCCGGTTCTTTCCACCACCGCGATCGGCATCACCTTCCAACTCGAAGGAGACCGACGATGGTAAGGTTGGATGTAATCACGACCCGTGGCGGTGACGCCGGGGAGACCTCGCTCGGCGACGGGTCCCGGGTGCGGAAGGATGCGCTGCGCGTGGCGGCCTATGGCACGGTGGATGAGGCCAATGCCGTGATCGGATTGGTGCGTCTGCATCTGGAGGGTGACCGGGTGGCCGACGCCATGCTGGCCCGCATCCAGAACGATCTGTTCGACCTCGGCGCGGATCTGTGCGTGCCCGGTGTGGGAGCGGACAGGCTGCGGGTGAGCGACACACAGTGTCTGCGGCTGGAAGCTGAACTGGCCGAGATGAACGCGCTGGTCCCGCCGCTGCGGAGCTTCGTTCTACCGGGCGGCAGCGCCGGTGCGGCCCATGCCCACCTTGCCCGCACCATTGTGCGCCGGGCAGAGCGGGATGTCGTTTCCCTCGCGACCGCGGACGCAGTTAACCCCGCCGTGATCCGCTATCTGAACCGTCTCTCGGACCACCTCTTCGTGCTGTCGCGCCGGCTCAACGGCAATGGCGCGCGGGATGTGACCTGGACCCCGGGCGCCAGCCGCTGAGGCGTCAGGTCAGCGGGCCGGAGGCATATTTGGCACAGCCGGGGCGGAGCAGCAGGCGGTCGTACCAACCACGCAGGTTCGGCATCTCCGCCCGCTCGATCGGCAGGGTAAACCAGCGATGCGCGTAGATACCCAGCGCGATGTCGGCGAGGGTGAAGTCTTCGCCGGTGATGAAGGGGCGCCCAGCCAAGTGCTTGTCGAGCATGGCCCAGAGCGTCTCCGCCTCGCTACGCGCCTTCTGGGTGGCGGGCCAGTCACGATCCGCTTCCGGGATGCGGACGTAGGTGAAGAAAACCGCGGTCATCGGCCGATTCACCGCTGCCACCTGCCAATCCATCCAGCGGTCGCAATCGGCGGCGAGGCGCAGATCGGCAGGGTAAATCGGATTGCCGGGCGCTCGCGACCGCGCCAGATAGCGCAGGATGGCGTTGCTTTCCCACAGGGCAAATCCATCCGCTTCCACAATGGTGGGGACCAGCGCGTTTGGGTTCATGGCGAGATAAACGGGCTCGCGCGTCTTGCCGAAGGCGCCGCCGGCGTCGATCCGCTCGAAGGGCAGGCCGAGCTCCTCGCAAAGCCACAGGACCTTCATGACGTTCGACGAGTTGGCACGGCCCCAGATGCGCAGCATGTCGGCGATTCCCCTCAGGATACGCCGTTACGGTATGGCCGCGCCGTCCAAGGGTCCAGTTGCCGCGGCCAGCGTGCTGGCGGATGAATCGGGTCATGGCACTTCCCCTCATCATCGCGATCCTGGCTGCGGCGGCGCCGCTTGCAGCCATGGGCTTCGAGTATTGGCCGGGCCTCGCACCCTGCGCCCTCTGCCTCTGGCAACGCTGGCCCTATTGGGTGGCGGCCGGGCTTGCCCTGCTGGCCCTGGCGGCGCCGCCGCGGTGGCGAGCCTGGCTGCTCGGCGGAGTGGGGCTGGCCATCGCCGTCTCGGCAGCGATCGCGGCGCTGCATGTGGGTGTGGAGCAGGGCTGGTGGCCATCGCCGCTGCCGGCCTGCCTGGCGCCCGGCGTCGGGGCCGGAACCAGCGTCGACGACCTTCTACTGAACATGGCGCCGCTGCCCACCAAGCCCTGTGATGAGCCGGCCTATCTGTTCCCTGGCCTGCCCCTTTCCGTCGCGGCGATGAACCTGATCTATGCAGCGCTGCTGACCATCTGGACGCTGCGCCAGGCGCTTCGCGAGAGGAGGTTCTGATGCCGAGCCGAGAGACCGTGGAGGGTCGCCTGCCGGGCGACCCGACCCCGCGTGACTATGTCAGCCGCACAATCCGCGTGGATCATGCGGGAGAGTACGGGGCGAAGCGCATCTATGAAGGGCAGATTGCCGTGCTTGGCCGCACGCGCTTCGGCCCGATCCTGGAGCATATGAAGGCGCAGGAGCAGGTCCACCTCGACACCTTCAGCCGTCTGATCGCCGAACGCCGCGTGCGCCCGACCGCCATCTTGCCGATCTGGCATGTCGCGGGCTTCCTGCTGGGGGTCGGGACGGCCCTGATGGGACACCGGGCTGCCATGGCCTGCACCGTTGCGGTGGAGGAGGCGATCGATGAGCACTACCGAGACCAGGCCGCGACGCTGGGTGACGACGAAACGCCGCTGCGCGAGGACATTGAGCGCTTTCGCGCCGAGGAACTCGAACATCGCGAAATCGGTCTGGCGAATGAGGCGGAACTGACGCCAGCCTACCGGCTGCTCAGCGCCGCAATCAAGGTTGGGTGCAAGGTGGCGATCAAGGTGAGCGAGCGCGTCTGAAACCGGCCGCTTAACTCTCCAGCTCGCTGTCCCAGTACAGGTAGTCCCGCCAGCTTTCATGCAGGTAGTTCGGTGGGAAGGAGCGGCCATTCTCCTGCAACTCCCAGCTGGTCGGCTGGCGTGGCACCTGGCGAGGGAACATGCGGCACTCGCGCGGCAGCTTGTTGCTCTTCCGCAAATTGCAGGGGCCGCAGGCGGTGATCACGTTATCCCACGTCGTGCGGCCCCCACGGCTGCGCGGGATAACGTGATCGAAGGTCAGATCCTGGGTGGGACGGCCCTCGCCACAATACTGGCATTCGAAGCTGTCGCGCAGGAACACGTTGAAGCGGGTGAAGGCCGGGCGCCGGGCGGCGGGAATGTAATCCTTCAGCGCGATCACGCTGGGCAGCCGCATCGTCACACGTGGCGAGTGGACTTCCGTCTCATATTCGGACAGCACCGACACACGGTCGAGGAAAACCGCCTTGACCGCGTCCTGCCAGGCCCAGACCGAGAGGGGGAAATACGACAGCGGTCGGAAATCCGCGTTCAGCACGAGCGCGGGAAATGACTGACCAAGCTGGAAGTGTCCGCCGTCAGGCAAGCGCCACTCCTATGAATGGCGACACTGGACAAATCTGGTGCTCGTAACGTTAGGCAAGCCCCAGATACTGTGGCAGCGCCGCGTTGACCTGATCTTCATGCCAGTGCCGTCGCGCCGGTGCAACCTGCAGAATGGATGCTTTCATGTATCGGTCATGCCGCCCTGCCCCGGAGAGCGCGCTGCAGGGTAAGCGCGCCAAGGCTGATGCCGGTGTCGTCGATGCCGTGGCCGAGGCCGGGGCATAACACGCTCTCGACCACGTAGGCAGCGCCGGTCAGGGTGCGTTCCGCGATGCGGCTGGCCTCGGCAGGAACTACCTCATCAGCCTCGCCATGGACAAGAAGGATGGCCGGCTGCGGTTCCGGTGGCGGCGGGAGCAAGGCGGGCGCCAACATCGCCCCGGAATAGGCGAGGATGGCAGCGCAACCGGGTGGATGGCGTAGCCCGAGTTGCAGCGCCGTCATGGCGCCCTGGCTGAAGCCGACGAGGGCCAGGTCCTGGTGCGTCAGACCCAGCTCCTGCAGGGTCTCGGCAATGGCGGCGGCCAGCCCCGATGCTGCGGCCTCCACGCCAGCCAGCATCATGGCTTCGGACCGATCCTGCAGGCTGAACCACTGCCGACCATAGGGCGCGAGGTCGCAGGGCTCGGGCCCATGTGGCGCAATAAACAGCGCTTCAGGCACCGCCTTGCCCCAGCCGGGTGCCAGGTCGATCAGGTCGAAACCATCGGCGCCCACCCCATGCAGCAGAAGCACGAGGTGACGGGGTGCGCCGCCCGCAGCCGGCCCCCAGCGCGGACCATCAAGACCAGTTGCCATGCTTGCTCCGATTCCCGCGGTTCGGCTACGCCATCTGGAGCATGACCGCGACCCGCCCCCCAGTCACGCGCTTCGCCCCTAGCCCGACTGGCTTCCTTCATCTCGGACACGCCCACGCGGCTCTGGTGGCATGGCGGACGGCGCGACAGGGGAGGGGGCGCTTCCTGCTGCGGATCGAGGATATCGACAGCACCCGCTGCCGGCCGGAATTTACGGAGGCGATCCTGGAGGATCTGCGCTGGCTTGGGCTCGACTGGGATGGGCCGGTGCGTATTCAGTCGCGTCATATGGCTGACTACCGGCGCACGCTTCTGTCCTTGCGAGAGCGTGGCCTCCTGTTCCCTTGCTTCTGCACGCGCAGCGAGATCGCGCGCGAGATCGCTGCTAGCGCCTCGGCGCCGCACGGACCTGATGGACCGCTCTACCCGGGTATTTGCCTACGGCTTCCGCCGGCGAAGGTGGCGGCTCGCTTGGCGAGCGGGGAACCGCACGCGCTGCGGTTGAACATGTCGCGCGCGCTGGCCTGCCTAGACGGGCCACTCACCTTCGAGGAAGCAACGCGGGGCCGGATTGCGTGCAACCCGGCCCAGTTCGGGGATGTGGTGTTGGCGCGCAAGGAGGTTCCTGCGAGCTACCATCTGTGTGTGACCCATGATGACGCAGAGGATGGCGTGACGTTGGTCACCCGTGGCGAGGATCTGCTGCCGGCGACAGACCTGCACCGCCTGCTGCAGCGGCTGATGAACTGGCCGGAGCCACGCTACGCGCATCATCCGCTGCTCGCCGATGCTGCCGGCCGTCGTCTGTCGAAGCGCGACGGGGCGCCGACGCTACGCGACCTCAGTGCCCGCGGCGCCAGCCCGGCTGAGGTCAGGGCATTGGCCGGCTTTCCGGATTGACCGCTCGGATCAGTGGCCGCCGCCCAGGTAAGCGTCGCGAATCTCCGGCCGCGCCAGCAGTTCCGCACCGCTGCCACTCATCGTGATGCGTCCGGTAACCAGTACGTAGCCCCGATGGGCAAGGCGGAGCGCCTGGTTCGCATTCTGCTCGACCAGCAGCACGGTCAGCCCCTCACGCTCATTCAGGTCGCGGATTGTGGCGAAGATCTGGCGCGATATCAGGGGTGCCAGTCCGAGAGATGGTTCATCCAGAAGAAGCAAACGCGGCCGCGACATCAGCGCGCGTCCTATCGCGAGCATCTGCTGTTCGCCACCGGAGAGGGTGCCACCGCGCTGTGACTGGCGTTCCCGAAGGCGGGGGAACAGGTCGAATACGCGCGGCAATTGCTGGGCGGGGTCCTGGCCGGCGGCCTGCGCACCCAGGACCAGATTCTCCAGTACAGACATGCGTGGGAAGATGCGCCGCCCCTCAGGAGACTGCGCGACGCCGCTCCTCATGATCTCATGCGTCGGCTTTGCAGTTATGTCCTCGCCATCCAGCATGATGCGGCCAGACCTTGCGCGAGGATCACCGCAGATGCTCATCAGCAGGGTCGATTTGCCGGCCCCGTTGGCGCCGATCAAGGTGACAATCTCGCCTCGGTCTACATGCAGGGACACGCCCTTCAGGGCCTGGACCGCACCGTAGCCGGTCGCCAGGTTGTCGACCTCCAGCATCGTCGTCTTCATGCCGCGTCCTCATCCTCGCCAAGATAGGCGGCGATGACATGGCGGTCGCTGCGGATCTGCTCCGGCGTGCCTTCGGCGATTTTCCGGCCGTGATCCAGTACGACAACATGGTCTGAGATCCGCATGACAATGCCCATGTCATGCTCGATCAGCAGGATGGAGGTGGCAGCGCTGCGTGTGGCCGTGCCGTCGCGGATGCTGACAAGCAGCTTGGCCAGATCGTCTGATTCCCGCGGGTTCAGCCCCGCTGCCGGTTCGTCAAGGCAGAGCAGCGCAGGCATCGTGCACATCGCCCGCGCAATCTCCAGACGACGCTGCGCGCCATAGGGCAGGCCGCCGGCGGCGTCATCCGCACGATCCAGCAGGTTGATTGCCCGCAGCCATTCCACCGCGCGGTCAATCGCCTCCGCCTCCGCGGCGCGGTAGCCAGGAAAGCCAAGCATGGCGCCAATGCCGAAGCCGGTCGCCTTCTGCAGCTTGACGTGTTGTGCGATGAGCAGGTTCTCCAGCACCGTCATGCCCGCGAATAGCCGGATGTTCTGAAAGGTGCGGGCGACGCCGGCGCGGGCGATCCGGTGGTCCTTGAGCCTGTGCAGGCTGGCAATGCTGCCGTCGGAACGTCGAAGGCTGATCTGGCCTCCGGTCGGGCGGTAAAAGCCGGTGATGCAGTTGAAGACCGTGGTCTTGCCGGCGCCGTTAGGCCCGATCAGAGCGGTGATGCTGCCGCGCTGCACCTGGAAATCCACGGCGTCGACGGCCAGGAGCCCACCGAACCGCATGCTGATCCCATCTACGCGCAGGATCTCGGCCCCGGGCTGGTGCTGTCTGGACGCGTTCATCCGCGGCCCTCGCCAACGAAGCGGGCATCGATGCGGCGCTGCTCACCCAGCAACACGCTGGGGGCGCGGGAGCCAACAAGCCCACGTGGCCGCAGCACCATGATGACCACCATGGCGGCTCCGAAAACCAGCATCCGGTACTCGTCCAGGTCTCGGAACAGCTCGAAACCGCCGATCATGACGATCGCTGCTACCGCAATGCCGATCTGGCTACCGAGCCCGCCCAGGACGACGATCGCCAGAATGATGGCCGATTCGATGAAGGTGAAGCTCTCCGGGCTGATGAAGGCCTGTCGCGTGGCGAAGAAGGCCCCGGCAAAGCCTGCAAACATGGCGCCAAGGGCGAAGGCCGTGAGCTTGGTGTTGGTGATGTTGATGCCGAGTGCGCGGCAGGCGATTTCGTCTTCCCGCAGCGCCTCCCACGCCCGGCCAATCGGCTGCCTGCGGATGCGGATGGCGACCCAGTTGGTCAGCAGAGCAAGCGCCAGGATCAAGTAGTAGAGGAAGATGACCCGGTGCGACGGGCTCGGCTCAAGGCCGAAGAATCCTGCAAAGGTCTGCGGGCCGCCGCTCATGCTGAAGGGCAGTCCAAAAAAAGTGGGGCGGGGGATGCCGGAAATGCCGTTCGGTCCGCCGGTCAGCTCGACCCAGTTGAGCAGCACGATCCGGATGATCTCGCCGAAGGCCAGGGTCACGATAGCCAGGTAGTCACCGCGCAGGCGCAGCACCGGGAAGCCCAGCAGCACGCCCCAGAACGCGGCGAGGATGCCGGCGAGCGGCAGGCAGATCCAGAACGAGAGTCCGAAATACTGTGCCAACAGCGCATAGGCGTAGGCACCGACGGCGTAGAAGGCGACGTAACCCAGGTCGAGAAGGCCGGCCAGGCCCACGACGATGTTGAGGCCCCAGCCCAGCATCACATAGGTCAGGACCAGGATACCCAGGTCCAATTCGTAGCGGCCGATACCCGGCACGAAAGGTAGGATCAGTGCCAGGGCAAGCAGCGCAGGGCCAAACAGCAGGCCGGCGCGGGAGAGTGCGGCGGCTTGCCAGGCAGGCCCGACCTCCGGCTTTCGGCGACCCAGCCAGAGGGCAAGCGCGAGCCGCGAAACGAACACGGCCGCACAGAGCAACGCCACATCGAGCCACCGGGTGCGCAGGAACAAGGCCCCGGTCGGACTCACATCCGTGCGGAGCCCGACCATGATGAAGAACAACCCGAAGGCCACAACCGTCGCCTTGGAGGCGTCCACCAATGCGGCCCGCAGCCGAGCCGTTATTCCTAGAGCAGGGACCGCAGCCGGAGCGGTCATACCTTCTCGACCTCCTGCCGCCCAAGCAGGCCGGTGGGCAGGAATACAAGGGCGAGTACCAGAATACCGAAGGCGGCTACGTCCTTGTACTGAACGGAGAAGTAGGCAGACCAGAACGTCTCGATGAGCCCGATGAGCAATCCGCCTAGTACCGCACCCGGAAGGCTACCGATGCCTCCAAGAACCGCGGCGGTGAATGCCTTCACGCCTACTATGAAGCCCATGAAGAAATCCGCGATCCCGTAGCGCAGCAAGTAAAGCGTGCCGGCCACTGCGGCGAGGGCAGCACCGATGACGAACGCCAGACTGATCGTCCTGTCGGTATTGATGCCAATGAGAGATGCCATCTTGCGGTCCTGCTCACAGGCACGCATCGCCCTGCCCAAAGCTGTCCGCGTGACGAGCCAGGTGAACACGGTGAGCACCGTCAAAGTCGAGACGATGATCAGTATCTGCATGTAGGACAATTGCACGACGAAGTTACCGTCGCGCATCAACTCGATTCCGCCTACCAGCTGCGGTTCCAGCGGCTTGACCCGCGCACCTTGGCTGACCTGGACGAAGTTCTGCAGCACGATGGACATGCCGATGGCGGAAATCAGCGGCGCAAGACGAAAGCTGCCACGCAGCGGCCTGTAGGCGATGCGCTCCACGGTCCAGCCATAGAGTGCCGTGAACCCCATCGAGATGACCAGCACCAGCAGGATTGCCGCCGGCCCATGCATCAGATCGCCCGACATGAGCATCAGGATCGCCACCAGCGCCACGAATGCGCCGACCATGAAGATGTCGCCATGGGCGAAGTTGATCATGCCGATGATCCCATAGACCATCGTGTAGCCAACCGCGATCAGGCCATAGATCATCCCAAGGCTGATTCCATTGATCAATTGCTGGAGCGCGTAGGCCAAGGTTCAGTCCTTCTGGGGCAGCACCGATATGGCGACCGTCACGCAACAGGACAGTCTGTGCAAGCGGTTTTGGAGCCGACCCCGAAGCGACACCAGATCAGGCAGCGTCAGCCTGATCGAAATTTTTGGCGGCCTGCAATGTATACGTCGCGGCTTAGGTCAGCCTGTGCATTGCTGCGTGCTGCTTAGGACAGAACTGCGGCGCCTACCGGCGGAGAGTACGCGATGTTCGCGGGGAATGGTGCCCAGGGGCGGAATCGAACCACCGACACTGCGATTTTCAGTCGCATGCTCTACCAACTGAGCTACCTGGGCCCAAGCGGGTCGGACCTTGCGGTCCGCCGTGGCAGAGGCGCGCGTGATAGCCGAAGGTCGGCACCCTGTCCACCCATACGGGGCTCAGGATTCGGTCTCAGTTTCGCCATCGGGATCGTCCCGGACGGGGATGGCGTAGTCGCCGTTCAGCCAACGCCCGAGATCGACGTTCGAGCAGCGGTCCGAGCAGAAGCGGGCGCCTGGGCTGGTGAGAGCGCGGCTGCAGATCGGGCACCGGCGGCCGCGCCGAGGCGGTTCTTGCTGCGGCTTCATCCCTCTACCCTCATCACCTGCTCCTGACCCGGCCGCAGACACGCATCCTGCCGCAGCAGCAGCGGGCGACCTGCCTGGCGCCGATAGGCCTCCTCCGCATCTGGCGAAGCTCTGATCGCCTGAATGACCTCCGGCGCGGCCACCAGGGCGAGGGCAGTACCCTGAAGCGCCGCCACCTCGCGCAGAGCCTGCCGCATCGCAGCCAGGCCCAGCGTCAGGGGGGAGGGAGGTAGTCCCAAAATCTCGTGAAGGGGCGGGTGAATGCGAGGCCGCACGATCTCCATCAATCCGAGTCGGGTCATGCCGAGCAGCTTTGCGTCCAAAGGATCAGTTTCAAGAGCGGCGGCGAGCGGCGCCACCAGAGACTCGCGGCGCCGGATGGGAAGCCCTGCAAAATCCACGAGGATGGCACCGGCAAGGTTGCGCAATCTGATCTGCCGCGCCACGGCGTTGATGGCTACCTGATTCAGAAGCGCATGGGCCGCCGCATCTCGCGAGCCGGCAATACTGCCAGAATCGACATCTATGGCGGTAAGCGCCGGTGTCGGATAGATGAGTAGGCTCGCGCCACCCTCCAGCGCCACGCGCGGATTGGCCAGATTGTCGAAATCGGCCTCCAACTCAGGATCGAAAGCGCCAGCCAGGCGCAGGGTCACCCGCCCGGTGCCCAAGGCCTTCCGAAGGCTCGCGGCTGAATCCGGCCCGTCGGTCACCAGCGGTGCGTCTGGCCACATTCGTGCCAGTCGCAATGCAGGGCTCGGGCCCCGGCTCAGGAGGCACGGTACCCGCCTCTCGGCAGACAGGGCAACCGCCTGCTCCTCCGCGGTCAGCCGGGCCGTCAGTCTGGGGCCCTTGCCGCCCTGGGCTGCGCGGATGATCCGCACCGCCAGCGTCTGACCCTCATGCAAGGCCTTGGCGATGGCTTGGCGGGGCGGTTGCAGCTCGCTCTCGGGAAGGAAGCCCGTAAGATTGTCGCCCAGGAGGAGGAAAGCGCCACTCATGGCCGGCAGGATCGCCGTGACCCGCGCCAGGTGCAGGTCACCCACCCCGTCAGGCTGACCTGCCCGCTCGATGGAAGCTACCTCAAGTGTGCCGCGAAGGAGGCCGGCGACCCGCACTTCGCCGGGTGAGACGCTGACGCGGATCTCCGCGTCGCCGGTCACGGGCGAAGCCAACCTGCTCCGCGGAGCAACTGGGCCGTCTCGAACAGAGGAAGTCCCACGACATTGGAGTGGCTGCCGGAGAGGAAGCGCACATACATCTCGGCCCGCCGCTGGATCTGATAGCCGCCAGCGACGCCGCGCCACTCGCCGGACGCGACATGGTCCTCGATCTGCGCCTGGGTCAATCTCTGAAAGGCAAGCACCGTGGTAACCAGACGCGCAGTTCGCTGGCCTTCCGGATGAGCCAGGCAGACCGCCGTAATGACCCGGTGCCTGCGGCCGGAAAGTAGGCCCAGGAAGCGAGCGGCCTCAGCTTCATCGGCCGGCTTTCCCAGAACGCGCCGTCCCAGGCCGACCACCGTGTCGGCAGCGAGCACCAGGGCGTCCGGCGTCAGCGATGCACCCGCCAGCGCCTTCCCCGCCGCAAGCCGGATGGCGAGGGAGCGCGGGAGTTCCGATTTGAGGGGAGTCTCGTCGATCTCGGTCGGTCGCACATCATCGGGTGTCACACCGATTCGCGCGAGAAGTTCCAGGCGCCTCGGGCTAGCAGAAGCGAGCACGAGCCTGGGGCGTTCCAGAACCTTGCCAGGCGAAGCCGGCATTTCCGCAGCCTACTTGAAGCGGAAGGTGATACGCCCCTTGGTCAGGTCGTAGGGTGTCATTTCCACGTTCACCCTGTCACCGGCCAGCACTCGGATGCGGTTCTTCCGCATTTTTCCGCTCGTATGGGCCAGCACCATGTGGTCGTTGTCGAGCTTGACGCGAAACATCGCGTTGGGCAGCAGCTCCACAACGGTGCCGCTGAACTCGATCATGTCCTCTTTCGACATGCAGATCCTTCATCGGAGTCATAACGGCCCGCACGGCCAAGGCCGGCAAAGCGCGACTTGAGGGGTTTCGCGCCGGGGCGCAAAGTGGCGCGGAACATGAGCGCGGCGAGGCGCGCGGTCAAGGACGCCGGTCGTTAAGTTCCAAACGAGCCGCCACGCTCATCGCATGCGCGCCGAGACCCTCGGCCCTCGCAAGCGTCACCGCTGCCGGGCCGATAGCCGCAAGAGCGGCTGCATCGGTTTCCACCCAGGTGGTGCGCTTGAGGAAATCGAAGACCGAAAGTCCGGAGGCGAAGCGTGCGGTACGCCCGGTAGGCAGGACGTGGTTCGGGCCGGCGACGTAGTCGCCAATGGCCTCCGGACAGAAGCGTCCAAGGAATGCCGCGCCGGCATGACGGATGCCGGCCAGTAGCTCGCGCGGGCTGGATGTCATGATCTGCAGGTGTTCGGGCGCCAGCCGGTTGGTCAACTCCACCGCCTGCTGCCAGTCCTGCACCACGACGACAGCTCCATGTCGTTCCCAGGATGCGCCGGCAATCGCCGCACGCGGCAGGCGCGTCAGCTCGTCCCGGAGAGCCGCCACCACGCTGCGGCCGAACTCGGCATCATCCGTGATCAGGATGGACTGGGCCGCTTCGTCGTGCTCGGCCTGGGCCAGCAGGTCCAGGGCCACATGTCGCGGGTTGTTCTCGGCATCTGCCAGGACCACCACCTCCGACGGACCGGCGATGCTGTCGATCCCGACGCGGCCGAAGACCTGCCGCTTGGCCTCCGCCACATAGGCATTGCCCGGGCCGACGATGCGATCCACCGGCGCCACGGTCTGCGTGCCCCACGCGAGTGCGGCGACGGCCTGAGCGCCGCCAATGCGCCAGACCTCGCTGACCCCGGCCAGCTTGGCCGCGGCCATGACCAGCGGGTTCAGGGCGCCATCCGGTGTCGGCACGCACATGGCTATGCGCGGCACCCCTCCCACACGCGCTGGCAGGGCATTCATCAGAACAGAGGAAGGATAGGCCGCCTTGCCGCCTGGCACATACAGACCGACAGCATCAATTGGACCCCAGCGCAGGCCGGTCCGCACACCCTCGGCATCCGTCATTGAAATATCGGCGGGAAGCTGAGCCTTGTGGAAGGCCTCGATCCTGCGTGCCGCCACCTGAAGCGCCGCGATCTGTTCGGCCGGCACGGTTGCCGCCGCCGCTTCCAATTCCGCCGGCGGCACCCGCAGCGCGCCGGCGGTGGGGGGATTCCAGCGGTCAAAGCGACGGGTGAGATCCAGCAATGCGGCGTCGCCATCCTTCCGGACGGCTTCGATGATGCCGGCAACGGCTGCATCCACGCGGGTCGTCGTATCCCGCCCATCGTTCAGCAGCGCCTGGAAGCCCGTCTCGAAACCGGGTTCGGAGGTATCGAGCCAGATCATCGCGCGTGAAGCTCCGCCATGGCTGCCCGGAAGCGGGCAATCCAGGCGCCGATCGCCTCCGGCCGGGTCTTCAGCGCCGTTCGGTTGACGATGAGGCGGGAGGTGACCTGCGCGATCACCTCCGTCTCCACCAGGCCGTTCGCGCGGAGGGTGGAGCCGGTCTGCACAAGGTCAACGATGACGCGCGAAAGACCCAGGGATGGCGCTAGCTCCATCGCGCCGTTCAGATGCACGATTTCGGCCTGGACACCCCTGGCGGCAAAGTGCCGATGGGCAATCGTCGGGTACTTCGTCGCGACCGTCACGCGCGACCAGGCAGCAATGTCCTCAGCCGTGGAGGAACTCTGCGGACCCGCGACCGATACCCGGCACCGTCCGATCCCCAGATCCAGCGGAGCGTAGATCTGGTCGTAATCGAATTCCATCAGCACATCCGCACCGCAGACACCGATCTGCGCGGCGCCGTGGGCGACGAAGGTGGCAACGTCGAAAGGCCGCACCCGCACCACGTCGAGGCTGGGATGGTTGGTCTCGAAGCGTAGGCGTCGACTGTCCTCGTCGGCGTAGTCGGCGGCCGGTGCGATGCCGGCGCGCGCCAGGAGCGGGCCCAGTTCGGACAGGATCCGGCCCTTCGGAAGGGCGAGCACCAGTGGGGCGCCCGCCTCTGCCGGGGTGGAAGGATCGGCGGGAAGAGGCACGGTCGTCGAGATTTCCATGGTCCGGCCTGGCAGCGTGGCGGCGGGCGGCCGCCACGGATTCAATGGCAACCTGGCCATGACCCCGACCAGGATGCGCCCGGCGGATCGCAGAAGCGCGCGCCGGCGTCAACCTCGCGACGCTGCTGCTTTGCTGGCCGGAGCTTCAGCCGGAGCTTCAGACAGTGAACTGCTCCGCGATGATGCGTTCCGACAGGCCGTGATCGGGGTCGAAGAGCATGGTCAGCGCGACCTCGCGGTCCTCCCAGACCTCCACGCGCCGGACGTCGCGCACCTCGGTATAATCCGCCACCGCCGCCACCGGGCGCTTGTCATGTTCCAGTACCTCGAACACCACACGCGCTTCTGCGGGCAGCAGCGCCCCGCGCCAACGGCGGGGGCGGAAGGCGGAAATCGGGGTCAATGGCAGGAGGTTGGCGCCGAGGGGAACGATCGGCCCGTGCGCGGACAGATTATAGGCGGTACTGCCAGCTGGCGTTGCAACCAGGACCCCGTCGCAAATCAACTCGTCCAGCCGCTTCTTGCCGTCGATGAGAATCCGGATCTTGGCCGCCTGGCGCGTCTCCCGCAGCAGGGATACCTCGTTGATGGCCAGCGCCTCGACTGGATCACCCGTGCCGACATAGGCGCGCATCCGCAGTGGATGCAGCGTCGCTGCCTGGGCCAGCGCCAGGCGATCGGGGAGGCTCTCGTCCCGGAAATCGTTCATCAGGAAGCCGACACTGCCGCAGTTCATGCCATAGACCGGCAGGTTACGGCCCAGCAGGCGGTGCTGTGTCTCAAGCATAAGGCCGTCACCGCCCAGCGCGACGACCACGCGGGCATGGTCCAATGTCGAATTGCCGTACTGAGCCACCAGTCGCGCCATGGCTTCCGCAGCCAGGTCGGTGGGGGCGGCGACGATGGCAATCCGACCGGCCAGTCCTGCGCCATCCGGCAGTTGCGTCGGATCGCTCATGCGCGCCGGCTCCAGGCCGGGCGACGGCCGACAGACATCAGGCTCCTGCAAGGGGCTTCGCCGGACTGCTGCTGTGAGGGGCGAGGTCAAGGCGCATCGGGCAGGCTCCTGGTCAGCAGGCCTGCATCAAGCCCGGCCCGGGGCTGGCCGGCAAGCCAGGCAGGAAACAGCGGGTCAGCGCGGTTGGCGGGGCCAGTCCAGCCGGGGCTCGGAGCGGCCCGGGCCGCGCTCCGGCCAAGCGGCCGGCGGTATGATGGGGGGGTGGAGGCGGGGGGGCGCCCCATCCGAAGCTGCGCGGTAAGCAGGTGCCGGCTCGGCCCAATCCTCCTCGACGGGGGGGCGACGCCGCGTCGGCTCCGGCATCCGCTGCGCCAGGCTGCGGATCTCGGCCTGGATCTCATCCAGTTGCGCCTCGACGGCTTCCAGCCGTCCCTTCAAACCAAAAACGCTGAAGGGCATCAGGAGATAGGCCAGCCCAACAAGGGCGAGCAACACCAGCACGACCAGGCCTGACCAGTCAGGCAGGCCGGGCAGGGTCAGCGCCGTGACGATATCCTGGAGCATCAGCCGCCCGTCACGCTCATATGGCGCGCAACCGCCGGTTGTTTGCGATTTCGATCGATCACGAAATCATGTCCCTTCGGCTTCCGGGAAATCGCCTCGAGGATAGCCTGCTCCAGTCCACCCGCGTCCAGCGTCTCGTCCCGAAGCGGTCGGCGGAGGTCTGCTGCATCATCCTGGCCCAGGCACATGAACAGCGTTCCGGTACAGGTCACCCGAACCCGGTTGCAGGACTCACAGAAATTATGGGTCAGCGGGGTGATGAACCCGATGCGCCGGCCGGTTTCCCGAACCGTGTAGTACCGCGCTGGCCCGCCGGTCGTGTAATCGGTGTCGTCCAGCGTCCAGTTCTGCCGGAGGCGACTGCGAACGCCCGAGAGCGGCAGATACTGATCGTTGCGGTCGCCGGTAATCTCGCCGAGTGGCATGGTCTCGATCAGGCACAGATCAAATCCATGCTCCCCGCACCAGGCGATCATGCGGTCGAACTCGTCCTCGTTCACGCCCTTCATCGCCACAGCGTTGATCTTGACGGCAAGTCCAGCCGCCTTGGCCGCGAAAATGCCATCCAGGGTCGGCTCCAGCTTCCCCCAGCGGGTGATGGCGGCAAAGGTGCCCGGATCCAGCGTGTCAAGGCTGACATTGATCCGCCGCACCCCGGCATCATGAAGGTCGCCTGCCATGCGAACAAGCTGCGTGCCATTGGTGGTGGTGGTCAGTTCCCGCAGCCCGCCTGCACCCAGACGCGCACCCAGGCTGCGGAACAGGCTGATGACGTTCTTGCGGACAAGCGGTTCGCCGCCGGTCAGACGGATACGGTCCACGCCCAGCTTGATGAAGGCGCCGCAGAGACGATCAAGCTCCTCAAGCGAAAGCACCTCCGCCTTTGGCAGGAAGGTCATGTCCTCGGCCATGCAATAGACGCAGCGCAGGTCGCACCGGTCGGTGACCGATACGCGAAGGTAGCTCACCTTACGGCCAAATGGATCGATCATGCGGTGGACCCCCCCGGTGGAAACGGTCTTGGTCTGTACATCCCTGTCGCATTTGGTCCGCCACCCCCAAGGGGCGCAAGGGCCGAGGCGTGCCACCTGTCATGCAAGCAGCGCGATGAGGCCTGAAGCGACCAGGACGCACAATGCGGCTCGCCGGTACCACGGTTCGGGCAGCACATGGAAAAGACGGGCGCCGATCGGGACGCACAACATCAGCACCGGCAAGAGAAGCAGCAGCTTGGCCAGTGTGGTCCAGCCGATCAGTCCGCCAAGGGCCGGGGGGATGACGGAGATGACTGCGATACTTCCGAAGAACAGGATCAGGTTGGCCCGATGCTGCTTCACCGCCTCCGGCCCCGCCAGAAGATAAAGAATGACAGGCGGGCCGCTTATGCCCGTGGCACCCTTCAGCAATCCGGCGAGGCTGCCGACGGCGAGGTTGAGCGCCAGGGGACGGGAGCCATGGTAGCGCCAACCCGAGGTCAGCAGCAGCCCGAAGACCAGCACGAAACCGCCGATGAAGCGGCGTAGTAGGTCCTGGTCAGCTGTGATCAGGATGAAGGCGCCCAACGGGGTTGCGATACAGGCGGCTGCACCGATGGGCAGGATCACCCTGCGATTGGCTTCGCCGAAGGCCCGCGGCACGAGCTGCATCGAGACGACGAGCTCCATCACGAGCATCACCGGCACGCCGATTCGCGGGCCCCACAGCACGGAATAGGCCGGCGCAAGCAGGACAGCCGTGCCGAAGCCGGAATAGCCGCGCATCAATCCCGCCAGGCCCGTTACCGCAATGGCGGCGTAGATCCGCCAGTCCTGCAGAAGGCCGAGCATTTCCAATGGGATGCTGTTCAAGGTGTATCAGGATCCACCGGGACAAGTGCCACAAGGCCCGCCCGGATCATCACCTTGCCGCAATTCTCGAAGTTGACTGTCACCCGATCCCCGACAACGGATTGAACCTGCCCGATCCCCCATTCTGGGCAATCAGGGTGACGGACACGCATGCCGGGTGAGAGTTCTGACCACACCACGTGAAGGTAACGCTCCTCTGCCGCTCCCGACTAGCCTGCCGCAGGGTCGCAACATTCAATTGCCACTTCTCGTTGCTGATCTGGCAACCTGCCTTGGGTATGCCGGAAGCTTGACTCATGAGGTTGGCCGTCGGGGCTGGCCGAAGCGCTGCGGAGGTATGAATGCTGCCTGACAAGATCGCGTTGGCCCAGGCCGTCTGCACGCGACTATGCCATGACCTTGGGGGTCCTGCCGGTGCTTTGGCAGGGGCGCTCGACCTGCTGGACGGTCCGGGCGACGACGCGATGGATGTCGCGCGCGATGCGGCGCGCATCATGGACCGGCGGATCCGTTTCTATCGCGCCGCGGTCGGGGCGGGCTGCGGTGACTGCCGGGTGGAGGAAATCGCCCAGATGGCGGAGGGGCTTACCCTCGGGCGCCGCGCCAGCATCGACCTGGCGGATCTCGAACCCACTGCCGTATTTCCGGCACATCTGACCCAGGCCATGCTGCTCGCATGTTGGACGGCCGTGGATGCGCTGCCGCGGGGTGGCGTGATCCGGCTCGGTGGGGATACCGAGGGGGGCCTCTCGATCTGGCCGGACGGACCCGGCGCCGCGTGGCCCGCCGGCCTTGCCGCAGGCTTGGCCGGGGAGGCGGTTCCGCTCAATCCTCGCAGCGTTTCGGTGCCGCTGCTGCTGGCTGTCTCGGCATCCTCCGGCATACGGTTGGACCTGATGATGGGCGGTAGCGGGGGGGCGGCGCCGCTGCTGTTGACCCTCGCGACGCGCAACTGAATCAGGCGGGGCGCCCGATCTTTCGGGGTGTTAACCGAATTTTCGGTCCGTTCGGGCAGGCTCCGGGCAAGACAAGGCGCCGGAGCCCCGAATGGACGACTTGCTGGCCGACTTCCTGACCGAGACGCATGAGGGCCTCGTCGCACTCGATGTTGCGTTGCTGAGGCTGGAGAAATCACCCGACGACAAACCCACCTTGTCGGAAATCTTCCGGCTTGTGCATACGATTAAGGGCACTTGTGGGTTCCTCGGCCTCTCGCGGCTCGAACGCGTCGCGCATGCAGCCGAGAATATCCTCGGCATGTACCGCGACGGAGTTCTGGCGGTCACTCCGGCGGGAATCAGCCTGGTCCTGCGCGCCCTTGACCGGATCAAGGAAATCGTCGGCAAGCTGGAGACTGGCGGCACTGAGCCTGACGGCGATGATGCCGAGCTGATTTCCCAGCTCGACGCCGTGGCCGGCGGCGATGGCATGTTCTCCGAGGCAGAGCGCGAGGCGGCCTTCGCCGCGGAGCCGGCGCCAATCACCGAGGCACCCACCTCGGGCGCCACCGATCTCGCCGCGCAGGACGCGCCTGTGCGAGAGGTTCCGGTGGCGGCCCCGGTCAGCACCCCGCTCCGCAGCACCGCCTCCAAGGCGGCGGCGGAGCAGGCGCCGGAGGAGCATGCGAGTGGCGGTCGCACTCCGCCGCAGAGCATCCGTGTTTCCGTCGATGTGCTCGAAGACCTCATGATGCTGGTCAGCGAGTTGGTGCTGACGCGCAACCAGCTCATGCAGCTTTCCCGCGCTCGAAGCGATGGCGCCTACAGCGTGCCGCTGCAGCGGCTTTCGCACATCACATCGGACCTGCAGGACGGTGTGATGAAAACGCGGATGCAGCCCATCGGCAATGCGTGGGCCAAAATGCCTCGGCTTGTCCGCGACCTCTCGATCGAGCTCGGCAAGAAGATCGACCTCGAGATGCGCGGCGCCGATACGGAGCTGGATCGGCAGGTCCTGGAACTGATCAAGGACCCGCTGACTCACATGGTGCGGAACAGCGGGGACCACGGCCTTGAAGGACCGGAGGATCGTCGCAAGGCCGGCAAGTCGGAGACAGGGCGCATCACGCTGAACGCCTACCACGAAGGCGGGCATATCCTCATTGAGATCTCCGATGACGGGCGCGGTCTCAGCATCGGACGCATCAAGCAGAAGGCGATCTCGCAGGGTCTGGCGAGCGAGGCCGAGATCGCTGGGATGAGCGAGGGCGAAATCCAGCGCTTCATCTTCCGCGCCGGCTTCTCCACGGCCGCCGCGGTAACGGCGGTTTCGGGTCGTGGCGTCGGCATGGACGTCGTCAAGACCAATGTGGAGCGCATCGGCGGCACCATTGATGTGACCTCTGTCGAAGGCCGTGGAACGGGCTTCACCATCAAGATCCCGCTGACCCTTGCGATCGTCTCGGCGCTCATCGTGGAAGTGGCAGGCGAACGCTTCGCCATTCCGCAGATCGGCGTGTTGGAGTTGGTGCGTGTCGGTGGCGGCTCCGGCTCCCGCGTCGAGCGGATCAAGGACGCACCTGTGCTGCGGCTGCGCGACCGCCTGCTACCGCTCGTTTCTCTGGGCCGCGTTCTGGGGCTGGACGAGTCGAGCGAGCCGCTCGATACGTCCGGAGATACGGGCTTCGTCGTCGTGACGCAGGTCGGCGCCAATGTCTTCGGCATCATCGTCGACCGGTTGTTCGACACGGAGGAGATCGTCGTCAAGCCTGTGGCGCCCATCCTGCGTCACATCGGCATGTTCTCCGGCAATACGATCCTCGGCGATGGCAGCGTCATCATGATCCTGGACCCGAACGGCATCGCGCGCGTCACGGGTGTTGTCGCGGACGGAGCCGGCCAGCGCGCGGCCGATAGCAAGGTGGCCAGCGCGGTGCGCTCCAACGAGAAAACATCGCTGCTGCTGTTCCGAGCCGGTGACGACACGCCGAAGGCGGTGCCGCTTGGCCTGATCGCGCGTCTGGACGACATTCCCGTCGAGCAGATCGAGAATTCGGGCGGTACGCCGGTGGTGCAGTATCGGGGGCAGCTCATGCCGTTGCTATCTATGTCGGGCGGGTTTGCCCCGCAGGACGAGGCGCGGACCCGGCAGACGGTTCTCGTCTTCAGCGAGGGCGAGCGCAGTCTCGGCATCATGGTGGATGCCATCCTGGATGTAGTTGACGAAGCTCTCAGTGTGCAGGCAGGCCAAGGCCGGCCGGGCTTCCTCGGTTCGGCCGTCGTCGCCGGCAAGGTGACGGATGTGATCGATACCGCGTGGTGGCTGGGGCAGGGCGGGGGCGACTGGTTCCGGCCGGCGGCCTCGGCGATTGCCATCCGCCGCCTTCTGGTGGTCGAGGACAGCGCCTTCTTCCGTGAACTGGTGGTGCCGGCCCTGGCTGCGGAGGGCTACGAGGTGGTCGCGGTGGAGGGGGCGGCGCAGGCTCTGCGCCTACGTGAGCGGGGCGAGCTGTTCGATGCCATCGTGTCCGACATCGAGATGCCTGAGATGGACGGCTATGCGTTCGCGCGCGAGGTCCGTGACAACGGGGCGTGGCAGGACCTGCCGATGATCGCTCTTACCGGCAGGGTTGAACCGGCGGCCGTGGCGCGCGGACGCGCCGCCGGCTTTACGGATTACGTCGGCAAGTACGACCGCGAGGCGCTGCTCGGCAGCCTGACGGAATGCCTGGCCGTGCCGGTCGCGGCCTGAAGCGGAGGAACTGATCTTGCGTACTCAGACGACAACATCGGCCGTAACCGATGCCGATCTCTTCCTGACGCTGACGGTGGCGGGGCAGGCCTGTGGGGTTCCCGTACTTGTGGTGCGGGATGTCCTCGGCCCCCAGATCATCACGCGTATTCCTTTGGCACCGCCTGAGGTTGCAGGAAGCCTCAATCTGCGCGGGCGCATCGTGACAGCGGTTGACCTCCGCCGCCGGCTCGGTCTGCCGCCAAGGCCGGCGGACATACAGCCGATGAGCATCGTCGTTGAAATGGCGGGCGAGCTCTACAGCATGCTGGCTGACCAGGTCGGCGAGGTGGTGCCACTTCGGCAGGATGATTCGGCCGCCAATCCGCCGACGCTTGATCCGGTGTGGCGTGAGGTTTCCAAGGGGGTTCATCGGCGAGATGGCCAGTTGCTCATCGTGCTTGACGTGGAGCGGGTTCTCGCGATCGGCGGTGGCCGATGAGCGGGTCTGAGGCGGCGGTGCGCCAGTGCCTGGTGGTCGATGACAGCCGCGTTGTGCGGAAGGCTGCGCGGCGTTTCATGGAAGGCTTCGGCTTCACGGTACGCGAGGCGGCCGACGGCAGCGAGGCGCTGACGGCCTGCCGCGAGTTGCTGCCCGAGGTCGTGCTGCTCGATTGGAACATGCCGGTGATGGATGGCGTGACCTTCCTTCGCGCCGCGCGCGCGGAGTTCGGCCCTGACCAGCCCGTGATCATCCTGTGCACCACGGAGATCGCTTTCGAACGGATCATGGAGGCGCTTGAGGCCGGCGCGCAGGAATATGTCATGAAGCCGTTCGATGCGGAGATCCTGGGCAGCAAGCTCGCACAGATCGGCCTGCTTCAGGCTGCCGCCGCGTGATCGCCGCTGGGCCTGTCCGGGTCCTTCTATGCGACGACAGTGCGGCAGCCCGCGGTGTCATGTCCCGCATGCTGGCGACCGACCCGGACATCAAGGTGGTGGCCAAGGCGGTTGATGGTGGCGATGCGTTGGCGCAGTTGACGGCCATGGCAGCGGGCGATCGGCCACAGGTCGTGCTGCTGGACCTGGAAATGCCCCGCATGGACGGCATGACCGCACTGCCGCTGCTGCTGAAGGCGGCACCGGGCACGGCCATCATCGTCGCCAGCGCACTGAGCCAGCGTGGTGCCACCGCCACCATGGCGGCACTGCGCGCCGGAGCGGTGGACTACGTTCCGAAGCCTTCCGCCTCTGCGGGCGGCATGAGTGGCGGCCAGTTCCAGGCGGAACTGCTGGCGAAGATCAAGGGGTGGGCCCGCATGCGGCGGGCCCCGTCCTCGTCGGCCACAGGGACCTCGCGGCTGCCGGTGGCCAGGCCATTGATGGCGGAGCGTGCGGGCGGTCCGGTGGTTCGCCCGCGCGCGATCGCCATCGGCTCGTCGACGGGCGGGCCGCAGGCGCTGGCAACCCTGGTCGCGCGGCTTGACCGGCCACTGGCGGTGCCGGTGATCGTGGTTCAGCACATGCCCGCGGGATTCACGACGCTGCTGGCGGACCACCTCAATCGGATCGGGACGCTGCCGTGCAGTGAGGCGAAGGAGGGCGAGAAGCTCTTGCCCGGCCGGCTCTATATCGCACCTGGTGACAAGCACCTTCTGATCAAGGATGTGGCGGGTACCCTCATCGCCCATCTGGGCGATGGGCCGCCGGAGAATTTCTGTCGGCCGGCTGTCGATCCCATGCTCCGGAGCCTGGTGGCGGCCTGCCAGGGCAAGCTTCTGGTTGCGATCCTCACCGGGATGGGCAGCGACGGCTTGGCGGGTTGCCGCTCCGTCTCCAGCGCCGGCGGGTCTGTGCTGGCACAGGACGAGGCCACCTCGGTGGTCTGGGGCATGCCGGGCGCGGTCGCGAAGGCGGGCATCGCATCAGCCATTCTCAACATTGAAGACATCGCAGGCCGCATCCTTGTGGCTGGTGCAGACGGGAAGCGGACATGAACAACGAAGAGTTCGCGGAGATCGCCGGCGTTGTGCGCCGGCGCTCGGGCATCGTTCTGACCAGCGATAAGGCGTATCTGCTGGAAACGCGTCTCGGGCCCATCCTGTCACGGTTCAAGCTGCCGTCGCTTTCGGCACTCGGCCAGAAGCTGCGGCAGCGGCCGGATGAGGTGCTGGAGCGTGCGGTGGTCGAGGCTCTGACCACGCATGAATCGTCGTTCTTCCGGGACGGCAAACCCTTCGAACATCTGGCAAAGCTTCTGCCCCGCCTCATCTCGGGCCGTTCGCCTGGCGCACCGCTGCGCATCTGGTCGGCAGCATGTTCGACGGGGCAGGAACCCTTCTCGATTGCTATGCTGGTAGCGGATGCCTTGGCTGGCCGGACGGATTGCCGGGTAGAGATTCTTGCGACCGATATCTCGGCGGAGATCCTTCAGCGGGCGAGACAGGGTGTCTTCACTCAGTTCGAAGTTCAGCGCGGTCTGCCCATCCGGTCACTCGTCAAGCATTTCCGGCAGGATGGGGCGAAGTGGCGCATTGCGCCGGAGCTGGGGGCGATGGTTCGATTCGAGGAGCGGAACCTGCTGAACGACCTTTCGTCGCTTGGTCGGTTCGACACGATCTTCTGCCGCAACGTGCTGATCTATTTCGATGCGCCCACCAAGACGCGCGTGCTTGAGGCGCTGGCACGGCGTCTGTCGCCGGATGGTGTGCTCTATCTCGGCGGGGCGGAGACGGTGCTTGGGCTGACGGATCGTCTCGTGCCGATCCCCGGTGAGCGCGGCGCCTATGGCGTGTCGGCACAGAAGGCCGCCGCATGAGGCCGGCCGGCTGAGGCGGGCTGGCCGGACCGGCCCCTCGCCTTCCGGGCGAGGGGCCTAGTCACTGCGTCAGGCTGCAGCGCTGGCGGGGCCGCCCCGGCCATCCGGGCCGGAGGGTAGCCGGATGGTGCCGTTCGGTTCACGCAGGACGTAGCCACGCCCCCAGACCGTCCCGATCAGTTCGGCCGCGCCCGCGCTGGCCAGCTTTTTGCGCAGCTTGCAGATGAAGACGTCGATGATCTTCACTTCCGGCTCGTCCATTCCGCCGTAGAGGTGGTTCAGGAAGGCCTCCTTGGTCAGCACGACGCCCTTTCGCAGGGTCAGCAGCTCCAGCACTGCATATTCCTTGCCGGTCAGGTGTACGGCCCTGCCATCGACCAGGACTTCTCGAGAACCGAGGTTGAGCGTCAACGGACCGACGGAGAGGGTGGGCTGGCTGAAGCCTTTCGCACGCCGGACGATGGCCTGGATGCGGGCCACCAGTTCCTGCTGGTCAAAGGGCTTGGTGATGTAGTCATCGGCACCCATGCCGAAGCCTCGCACCTTGGCCTGGGGCCTCGTGAGGCCCGAAAGGATCAGGACCGGCGTTTCCAATCGTGCGGCCCGCAATCGCCTGACGACTTCGTAGCCCTCCATGTCCGGCAGCATCAGGTCGAGGACCACGATGTCGTAGTCATAGAGCCGAGCCAGTTCCAGAGCTTCCTCGCCCGTATCGGCCGTATCGACAATCATCGTCGCGGCCTTGAGCGCAAGGGTGACGCCGCGAGCGACAATTGTATCATCTTCAACCAAAAGGACACGCATGGAAGGCCTCCACACACTTTCTGCGTGTAGGAATACCACCTCTGCGCGATATGTGAAGGCCTTATTCACCGAAAAAATGCATCCTGGTTGAGCGATAAACTGATAAATAGTAATTTAAATGATTTTTAGACGATGATGGGAACTCATCCCTGGCGCCTCGCCGGTGGTATCCTGCGCGGTGCGCCACGCCATCTGCGCCGGGGGCAGGTGCGCGGTGCTGACCTGCTGACCGTCGATGTCGTCGGCGCCCGACCGCATCTGGCGATCGGCGACAGGCTTCGTATTCAGAGTACGGACGACGACACGGGACTCGCCGAGGTTGTGAGTGTCGGGCCAACGAGCGCGCGCACGGTTGTCTTCGGCGCAACCGCTTCGATTGCCGAAGGCCTGCCGGTGGAGGTGATTCCCCGCGTCGGCCTGCGGATCGGCCAGCGATGGCGGGGCCGGGTCATCGACCCGCTGGGCAACCCCATGGATGGCAAAGGTCCGCTGCTTAGCGGACAGCAGGCACGCCCGACCCGCGCTGCGGCGCCGAATGCAGCTCAACGACAGCGCCTTGGCCCCCCAATCGGCGTCGGCGTTCGCGTGATCGACGCTTTCTGCACGATGCGCGAGGGCCAGCGGCTGGGCCTGTTCGCCGCCTCGGGCATCGGCAAATCCACGCTGCTGGCCACCATGGCCCGGGCCGCGTCTTTCGACACTGTCGTATTGGCGCTGATCGGGGAGCGCGGCCGTGAGCTGCGCGAATTCATCGAGGATGATCTCGGGCCGGAGGGCCTGGCGCGCAGCGTCGTCGTTTGTGCCACCTCCGACGCCTCCGCGGCCATGCGGCGCGAGGCGGGCTATGCCAGCCTCGCGGTGGCCGAGTACTTCCGCGACTCTGGCCAGCGCGTTCTGCTGCTGCTTGATTCGGTAACCCGCTTCGCCCTTGCCTGCCGCGAGATCGGCTTGGCGGCCGGGGAGCCGCCGGCGACGCGCGGCTATCCCCCCAGCGTGTTTCGTGAACTTCCGGCTCTGCTGGAACGCGCCGGACCTGGCGGCCCCGGGTCCGGCAGCATCACCGCGCTGCTGACCGTGCTGGTGGAAGGCGACGACCATGACGAGCCGATCGCGGACGCCGTGCGTGGCATCCTGGATGGGCACGTGGTGCTGGAGCGGCGGATCGCCGAGGCCGGTCGTTTCCCCGCGGTGGAAGTGCTGCGCAGCCTATCGCGCTCCGTGCCCGGTTGCCTGACCGCGGACCAGGCGGGCCTGGCCCGGCGAGCCCGGCGCCTGCTGGCGCTGCGGGATGACGTGGCGGATCTGGTCCGCCTTGGCGCGTACCGGCCCGGCACCGACCCGGAGACCGATGCGGCGCTGCGCCTGGCGCCACGGATCGAGGCAATGCTGCATCAGGCGCGCGGGGATGTCTCGACCCTAGACCAGGCGTTCAACGGCCTTGCGGAGGCCCTGGCCGATGCCCCGGCCTGATCCGCTCCGCGCCCTGGGCCTGCTGCGCCGGTTGGAACTGGAGGAGGCGCGTCGTAGCTTCGCCGGGAAGCTGCGTGCGGAGGATCGCGCCGCCGTGGCGCTCGATCGGGTGACGCAGGAACTGGCCGCCGAGGTCGGCGGGGCGGCGGCGGCAGCCTATGCAGCCTGGCTGCCCGGCGCCCGCGCGCGGGTGGCGCAGGCCGCCACGCTCCATACCGCCACCGATGCGGCGCTGACGGTGGCGCAGCAGGCCGTTGCAGTAGCCTCCCGCGCCGAGCAGCTGGTGGTGGAGGAGGCGGCGCGGCGCGCCCGGGACCGCCGCGCCGCCCGGCATGCCAGGGCGGACCGGCTGCTGGGCGATTTGGGTGGGCGCCCGGTCAAGCCTCCGTCGGCTTGAGGACGCCGCGTCGGATCTGGTCCAGCTCGATGCTCTCGAACAGCGCGCGAAAATTGCCCTCGCCGAAGCCCTGGTCGCCCTGCCGCTGAATCAGTTCGAAGAAGATCGGTCCGATGACGTTGCCGGTGAAGATCTGCAGCAGCCGACCACCCTCTGGCGTTGGGGCGCCATCCATCAGGATGCGGTTGCGGCGCAGACGCTCCAGCCACTGCTCGCTGCCCGGAAGGCGGTTCGGCAGCAGCTCGTAGTAAGTATCAGGCGTATCGAGGAAGGCTACGCCAGCATCGCGCATCCGCTCGACGCTGGCGTGGATGTCTGTTGCGCCGAGGGCAACATGCTGGATGCCTTCGCCCTGATAGGCGCGGAGGAACTCCTCGATCTGGCTGCGGTCGTCAGAGCTTTCATTGATCGGGATGCGGATCTGCCCGCAGGGAGATGTCAGCGCGCGGGACTTGAGGCCGGTCAGCTTGCCCTCGATGTCGAAGTAGCGAATTTCCTTGAAGTTGAAGAGCTTGGCGTAGAACTGCCACCACACATCCATGCGGCCGCGATGGACGTTGTGGGTCAGGTGGTCGATCACTGTCAGCCCAGCGCCGACCGGGTGCGGGTCACGCTCGCCGATCCAGCGGAAATCCACGTCGTAGATGTTGCCGCGCGCGCCGTAGCGATCCACGAAGTACAGCAGCGATCCACCGATGCCCTCGATGGCCGGGATGTTCAGCTCCATCGGGCCGACCTTGCCGGTCACGGGCTTGGCGCCGAGCGCGATGGCGCGCTTATAGGCCTCTGCAGCGTCCGCGACCCGGAATGCCATGGCGCAGGCAGAGGGGCCGTGCAGCCGGGCGAAGGCCTGGGCAAAGCTTTCCGGCTCGGCATTGATCAGGAAGTTGACGTCACCCTGACGCCACAGCGTCACGGCCTTGGACCGGTGCCGGGCCACGGCGGCGAAGCCGAGGCGGCTGAAAAGCGCCTCCAGATAGGGGATGTCCGGCCCGGTGAACTCGACGAACTCGAAGCCATCCGTGCCCATCGGATTGGCGTCCGAGATGCGGCCGGCATAGGCGCTGCGATCGGGCGGAACATCCATGGCGTGCACTCCGTTCAGGGTGCTTCCAGAAATAGGACAAATGCAGGGGTGAAATTCGGCGAAATACGCCACAAAATGTGGTCAAAATAGGCAAATTGACCATCGGGGTGCGCAGCCATGGCGAAATCCACCATCAGCCTGGACGAGATAGATCGCCGGATCCTGCGCGCGCTGCAGCAGGATGGCCGCATCGCCGTTACGCTGCTTGCAGAGCAGGTGGGTTTGTCCGCCACCCCCTGCCTGCGGCGCATCCGGCGGATGGAGGAGGCGGGGGTGATCGCCCGCTATACAGCGGTGGTGGACCCGACGAGGGTAGGCCTGCCGATCCAGGCCTTCGTCCAGGTCGCCCTGTCCTCCCATGCCGAGGAGGTTGCGGCGGCGTTCCATCGGGCGCTCGAGGCGCGGAGCGAGGTGGTCGCGGCCTACGCCATGAGCGGCGGCATGGACTACATGCTGCATGTCGTCGCGTCGGATTTCGAGGCCTACGCCGAATTCGCGCTGAAGGCCCTGCTGCGGATGCCGGGCGTGAAGGAAACGCGGAGCTCCTTCGTGTTGATGGCGCTCAAGCCACCAGGCGCGGTACCGATCTGACCCTTCAGATCCGCTCCTGGTCCGCCAGCCAGGCGAGAACCCCGTTCGCGGCGGCGACGCCGGTGCTGAAGCAGCCCTGCAGCAGGTAGCCGCCGGTCGGTGCCTCCCAATCCAGCATCTCGCCGCAGGCGAAGACACCGGGGCGGGCCTTCAGCATGAGGCGCGCATCCAGCTCCGACCAGGCGAGGCCGCCGGCGGAGGAAATCGCGCGGTCCAGCGCGGCGGTGCCAGTCAGGCGGATCGGCAGGCTTTTCACCAATTCCGTGGGGCTGCCGTCACCCGCGCGCAGCGCCTCCTGCACCAGGCCGATGGCGGCCGGTGGCATGGCAAGGGCCTTCCGCAGCCCGTTCGCCAGCGATTCGGCGCGGGGGCGTGCTGCCAGGCGGTCGGTGACCTCCCGCGCCGTCAGATCGGGGCGCAGGTCCAGGGTGATTTCGGCGCTTCCCTGCTCGGCGATCGCCTGGCGCAGCGGCGCCGACAGCGCATACAGTGCGCCGCCTTCAAGGCCGGTCGACGTGATCAACGCTTCCCCCCGCACCGTCACCGTGCCGAAGCGGATGGCAATGCGCTTCAGTGGCGTACCCTCATGCCGGGCCCGGAAGTGCTCCGACCAGGGGGTGGCAAAGCCCATATTGGCCGGCGCCCAGGGCGCGACCGCAACGCCCGGCAGATGGGAGGGCCAGGTCCCGTCCGAACCAAGTCGGGGCCAGGAAGCGCCGCCCACGGCCAGTACGGTGGCGATCGGCCTATCAGCCTCGGCTGCGTCACTGAAGTGAGGGGCTCCCGTCTCGGTCCACCCCAGCCAGCGGCTGCGCAGCTTCAGGCCCGCACCCAGCCCCGCGAGCCGGGCCAGCCAAGCGCGCAGCAGTGGCGAGGCTTTGTGGCTTTCCGGGAAGATGCGGCCGCTGCTGCCGCGGAAGGTGCCGATGCCGAGTCCCTCGCACCAGGCGATCAGTGCGCTGGGCGGGAAGGCGCGGATGGCCGCCAGAAGGGGCGGGGCCGCTGGGCGGAAGCGGGTGAGGAAAAGCTCCAGTTCCTCCGAATGCGTGAGATTCAGGCCGCCACGGCCGGCCATGAGGAACTTCCGTCCGACGGACGGCATGTGGTCATGGACCGTCACCGCCAGCCCCGCGCTGGCAAGGCGCTCGGCCGCCATGAGTCCGGCCGGACCAGCGCCGATGACGACAACCCGTCCGGAGGGGGCGGCGGAGGAAGGCGGTGCGAGGCGGGCTTCGGTCATGGGCGGCTTTCTGCGGCGTGGCGACCGGGATATCCAGGGGGGGCTGTGAAGGAGTCGCCCCATGTCTGCCGTTCTCGTCACCGGAGGCGCCGGGTTCGTCGGCCTGAACCTCGTCGAGGCGTTGCTCGGGCGCGGCGAGCATGTGGTCGTCTTTGGTCAGGAAGCCGCACTGCCGGCCCCTGCAGCGGAGGTTTTTGGCGACCTGCCGGGGCGGCTCGATGTCGTGACAGGCGATGTGCGTGATGCCGCGGCCCTGGCCGCGCTGTTCGCCAGCCACCGCATCGACCGCGTTTTTCCCTTCGCGGCTGTCACCGCCGGCCCGGCCCGGGAAGCAGCCGCGCCTGGCCTGGTGCTGGATGTGAACCTGCATGGCGTGATCGCGACCTTGGCGGCGGCGCGGGATGCCGGCACGGTGCGGCGCGTGGTGCTGCCGGCTTCCTCCGCCGTCTATGGCGAATCGGCCTATAACCATGACTGGCTGGACGAGGTGACGACGCCCTGCATGCCGATCAGCCTGTATGGCGTGACGAAGTATGCGGTGGAGCGGGCCGGGCTGCGGCTGGCCGATCTGTGGGGGTTGGATGCGGTGGCTGCGCGGATCGGCGCCACCTACGGGCCGTGGGAGCGTGATACCGGGCTGCGCGATACGCTCAGCCCGCATCTGGCGATCTTTCAGGCCGCCGCCCGTGGCGATGTGGCCATCCTGCCGCCGGCGCCTCTGCCCCGCTACGACTGGATCTATGTGAAGGATCTGGTGGCGGGGCTGCTCGCGCTGCTGGATTGCGCCGACCCGCCCGCCCGCGTGTTCAATCTTGCCTCCGCACAGGATTGGTCGCCGCATGCGGCTGCCTGCTGCGACAGTCTGGCGGCCGAGATACCCGGCTTCACCTGGCGCCACGCGGCGGCGGGGGAGGCGCCGAACATCCCCTTCAACGAGATGCGCCCGCGCGGCTTGATGACGATCGAACGCGCCCGGGCTCTTGGCTGGGCGCCGCGATTTGCACCGGAGGCTGCCTATGCCGACTATGCGAACTGGCTGCGGCGGATGGACGGAAGATTCGCCGCCGCGGCCACGCCGCCACGAGGCTGATCCGGAGGCAGCCGCCCCTTCCCAGGGTGGCACCTCCACCCAATTCCCTACCGAACCTGCCGTGAGGACCCGATGCCCGACACCAACATGCTGGACGCGACGCGCCTGAAGTTCGGAATCGGGCAGTCCGTGCCGCGCGCCGAGGACCCGATTCTGCTGACCGGACGAGGCCAGTACACGGATGACATCGCCCTGCCGGGCCAGATCTGGTGCGTGATGGTGCGCAGCCCCTATGCCCATGGCGTGATCCGCGGCATCGGTACGGACGCTGCACGCGCCATGCCGGGGGTGTTGGGCGTCTGGACCGGCGCGGACCTGGTGGCCGCCGGCTATGGCCCGATGAAGTGTGGCATGCCGCTGAAGAATCGCGATGGTTCGCCCATCCGGACGACCTATCGGCACGCGCTGGCCACTGACAAGGTTCGCTTCGTCGGCGACCCCGTGGCCTTTGTCGTCGCGGAGTCGCGCGCCGAGGCGAAGGACGCTGCGGAAATGGTCGAGCTCGACATCGACATGCTGCCGGCTGTCACCCAGGCCTCCGCCGCCGCCGAGCCTGGTGCACCGCAGCTGTATGACGACATCCCGGGCAATCTCGTGCTGGATTTCCAGCAGGGCGACAGCACCAAGGTGGCCGAGGCCTTCGCGTCGGCCGCACATGTCACGCGCCTGGGCATCCGCAACAACCGCATCGTGGTCTGCGCCATGGAACCGCGCAGCGCCATCGGATCCTTCGAGGATGGCCGCTACGTGCTGCGCGTTGGCTGCCAGGGCGTTTTCGGGCTGCGCGCGCAGATGGCCAACGAGGTCCTGAAGGTGCCGACGCAGCAGGTGCGGATCCTGACCGGCAATGTCGGCGGCAGCTTCGGCATGAAGGCTAATGCCTATCCCGAATACATCTGCCTGCTGCATGCCGCGAAGGAACTCGGCCGGCCAGTGAAGTGGACGGATGAGCGGACCAGCAGCTTCCTCTCCGATCAGCACGGCCGGGACCATGAGGTGGAGGCCGAGCTTGCCTTGGATGCCCAGGGCCGTTTCCTGGCCGTGCGGCTGACCTCCTTCGCCAATATGGGGGCCTACCTGTCCACCGTCGCGCCGCTGATGGGCACCGCGAATTTCTGGAAGAACGTGCAGTCCAATTACCGCACGCCGCTGATCGAGGTGGTGACGCGGAGCCTGTTGACCAACACGAGCCCCGTCTCCGCCTATCGCGGCGCCGGCCGGCCGGAAGGCAACTACTTCATGGAACGGCTGATCGAAGCCGCGGCGAAGGAGATGGGGCTGAACGCCATCGAGCTGCGCCGCCGCAACCACATCCGACCGGAGGAAATGCCCTACGCTGCCGCGTCCGGCAGCAACTATGACGGCGGCGACTTCACTGCGCTGCTGGACCAGACGATCACGGCCGCCGACCTGCCCGGCTTCGCTTCCCGCAAGGCGGCAAGCGCGGAGAAGGGCCTGTTGCGCGGCCTCGGAATCGGCAATTTCCTCGAATGTACGGCACCGCCGACCAAGGAACAGGGCGGCATCCGCTTCGAGAAGGACGGCACCGTCACCATCGTCACCGGCACGCTGGACTACGGGCAGGGGCATTGGAGTGCCTTCGCCCAGGTGCTGCACCAATCCATAGGCGTTCCCTTCCACCAGATCCGCCTGAAGCAGGGCGATTCGGACGAGCTGGTGGCCGGTGGCGGCACCGGCGGGTCGAAGTCGCTCATGGCCTCCGGCGCCGCCATCGTCGAGGCTTCGGAACTGGTGGTGGAGAAGGGGCGTGCAGCCGCGGCCTGGGCGCTGGAGGCGGCCGTTTCGGATATCGAGTTCGAGGCGCATCCTGAGTCCGGCGAAGGCCGCTTCCTGATCGCCGGCACCGACCGTGGCGTCGGCATCATGGAGCTGGCCGCCCGGCTGCAACAGGCGCCGGCGCTGCCGGAGGGGGTGCCCGCGACGCTCGATGTGACCCATGTCTTCGACCAGGCGCCGCAGGCTTACCCGAATGGCTGCCACGTCGCGGAGGTCGAGATCGATCCGGAGACCGGGATCGTCAGCATCGACCGCTATCTGTCGGTGAATGACTTCGGCGTCATCGTGAACCCGATGCTGGTTGCCGGCCAGGCGCATGGCGGTATCGCCCAGGGCATCGGCCAGGCGCTGATGGAGAGCGTGGCCTTCGGCGAGGATGGCCAGATGCAGACCGGCAGCTACCTCGACTATGCGCTGCCGCGGGCAGGTGACATGCCTGACATCACCTTCGTCAGCCACCCGGTTCCCGCTACCACCAATCCTCTCGGCGCCAAGGGCTGCGGCGAGGCTGGCTGCGCAGGATCGCTGCCAGCGGTGATGAATGCGGTGGTGGATGCGCTTTCCGCCCATGGCATCCGCCACATCGACATGCCGGCGACGCCGGAGCGCGTGTGGCAGGCGATTCAGTCGGCGCCGAAAGCCGGCTGAGGCCGATCAGGCAGCCCCGCCCTCCTGGTCCGCGCCCGCTGCGGCCTGCCAGCGGGCTTCCTCGGCGTATTGGCGGGCGAAGAACCCGCCCTTGCGCTGCAGGAGCTGCTCGAAGCTGCCGCTCTCCACGATGCGACCGCCATCGAGCACGATGATGCGGTCCGCATTTCGGATGGTGGACAGGCGATGCGCGATGACGATGCGGGTCGCCGGCATCGTGCGGATGGCCCGCATGGTCGCGCGCTGGGTGATGTTGTCCAGCGCGCTGGTCGCCTCGTCCAGGATCAGAACCGCGGGCTTCTGTAGCAAGGCGCGCGCCAACAGCAGGCGCTGCACCTGGCCGCCGGACAGCACGCGGCTGGCATCGGTCAGCATGGTCTCAAGCCCCATCGGCATCGCGCGCACATCCGCAGCCAAGGCGGCCTGCTCCAGCGCGTGCCAGATCTCGGCCTCGCTCACCTGAGCCAGGCCGCGCACCGCATCCCGCAGGCTCCCGGGGGGCAGGCGTGCGGATTGCAGGACTGTTGCGATCTGCTGCCGCAGCACGGTGAGATCCAGCCCGCGGATATCGTGCCCATCCATGTAGATGGCGCCGCTGATGGGCTCCTCCAGACCAAGCAGGAGGCGCACAAGGGTGGATTTCCCGGCGCCTGACCGTCCGACGATTGCGACATATTCGCCAGCCTCGATCCGCATCGACAGGCCGGAGAAAATCCAGGATTCGGACGGACCGTAGCGGAAGGCGAGGTTCGACAGGTCTATCGCACCACTCAGCCGCCCCGGATCGACCTTGCCGGTATCTGCCTCCGGCAGGGCATCCAGCAGGGGCTGGGCGAATTTGCGCGTCGGCATCAGGAACCACAGCGCGAACATGGTCTTCGCCAGCTGCGTGCCGGACGCGACCATCAGGCCGTAGGCAGCGATGAAGGTCATGACAGAGGACAGGCTGGGCGGCGGCTCGCCGATCTCCACCTGCTGCATCATCGCGATGATCAGGAAGGCCGCGGCTGTGGACAGCACGGTGAAGCCGGCGGCGAAGGCATCATAGACATTGCTGATGCGCCGGGCGGCGGCCAGGCGGCGGCGCATTTCGGCGAAGCGTCCCGACCAGACCGTCTGCGCACGCGCTTCCGCCCCCGCCAGGCGCAGCTTCACCAGGCCGGAGATGATCTGGAACACCATCGCGTCGGCCAGACCGGACAGGGCCTCGCCCGTCGCGAAGGCGCGGGCCTGCAGCCAGCCGGCCAGGTTCGCCGCGGCCAGTTGCAGCGCCAGCATGCCGACGGCGACCGCCGCAGCGAGCGGCTGGGACAGCAGCATCAGGACGCAGGAGGACAGGATCGTCGCCACCGCGCTGATGATGGTGAAGCTGAAGGCCCGCAACTGCATGGCCAGGCTGATGGCCGAGCCAGCGCGGCCGGAGGTTTCGCCGACCGTCTGCCGGTTCAGCGTCGCCATGGGCAGGCGCATGACGCGGTCCCAGACAGCAGCATGAAGGGCCGGTCCGGCCTTGGCCTCGATGCGCTGGCGGGCGATCTCGCTGCCCAGCTTCACAGCCCAACCCACCGCCGCGACGAGCACGAGGGCAAGCCCAAGCTGCGTCAGTTCGCCCAGATGCCCGCCGGGGATCAGCAGCGAGAAAGCAATGCCCGTGCCGAGTGGCACCGCCTGGCCCAGCGCCGCGCCGATCAGCATGGTGGCGAAGATGGCGGTGACATCGTGCCCACTGCCGCGCATGCCGCTGCCGATCAGGTCCGTCAGCCCAAGTGCCTTGCGCGGCAGCGGGATGATGGGCGCCAGCGCCTCCCGACTGATTTGTTGGGCCAGAGCTGGATCGACGCGTTGGCCCGCCAACTTGTCGGCCGTGTGCAGCCGGTAGCCGCCGCGATGCGGCAGCAGTGCCACCGTTGCGCCATTCAGCGTGCCGAACAGCGGGCCATGGTCGTCACGCCACCAGCCATCGGGCAGATGCGCCGGCCGCAGCCGCAGCCCGGACGCCCGGGCGAGTTCCTGCAGCGTCGGAACCGCGTCGATATCGGCCCGTCGCACCCGGATCGGCCGCTTGGCACGCACGCCCAGACGGCTGGCAATGATGCGGAAGACCGGCATCAGCGGGTCGCCATCCGCGGCGGCCTGTACTTCCGGCGGGTTCCCAAGGATTGCGGCGAAGGCGGTCCGCTGTTCCGCGCCAGCTTCCTCGTCCCGCTCTGCCCGCAGTCGCAGGCGGTTCAGTTCATCGGCAGCGTCGAGCGCCAGTGCCGAGGACAGGGCGCCGAGGCAGGCGGCATTGTAGGTTGCGAGCCCAGCTTCCCAGGCGGGATCCGCCATGGCGTCGAGAGCCGGCACTGCAGCGACCAGGCCGCCGCTGCCGGTCAGCCAGGCTTCCGCTGGCAGCGGCACCAGGCCGGCAACCGGCTCCAGTCCCAGGAACAGCCAGGAACCAGGCGGTAGGCGCAGCCAGATGGGCGGCCCACGAGTAGCGAGCGTTGCGTTGGGCGCGGTCTGGACTGTGCCGAGCGCTGCGCTTATCGCGACATCCGCACGAGGCCGCGGCGCCATGGGCCGGGCCAGGCCCTCCGCGAGCGTCCTGCACCAAAGGGTGGTCGCCTGCGCCAACCGGTTGCTCCACTCCGCATCCAGCGGCGAAGGGGGCTGCTCCAGCGGCGCGATGCGGGTCTCGGCGGTGCCAACCGCAATCAGATTGGCACCCATGTCATCGACGCCGAGCCCGCAGAGAAGCCCGCCCGCGGTGACGGTCCCGATGTAGCGCCGCGGCCCCTCGGTTGCTGGCGCGCGCGCCGGGCGGGTGGCGAACAGGGTCACCGTGCCAGACGTGACCAGCCAGCGTGCGGAAGCGTCGTCCAGATGCAGGGGCGCATGCGCCGGCAGCGTATGGGGCTCGGCCGGCTGTGGCGGCGCGGCCAGATTCGCGGGCAGTGTGTCAGGCATGGTCAGCCACTGGCGAGCATCTTGCGGAAAGGACCGACAGCACCGGCCAGCTCCTCCGGCCGGCCGCGTTGGATGATACGGCCGCGCTCCATCACGATCACTTCGTCGCAATCGCGCACCAGGGCCAGGCGATGGGCGATCAGGATCATGGTGCAGCCGCGCCGGCGCAGGTTCCGCATCACCGTCGCCTCGGATCGGTTGTCGAGTGAGGCCGTCGCCTCGTCGAGCACCAAGATCGACGGATCGGTGACGATGGCGCGTGCCATTTCCAGGCGGGCGCGCTGGCCACCGGACCAGTTGCGGCCCTCCTCCGCCACCACCCCGGCATAACCACCGCGCCGCGCCAGAATTTCGTCATGAATGGCCGCATCCTGGGCGCACTCGACAAGACGCTCATCGGCCAGCGTTGGATCCCACATGGCGATGTTGTCGCGGATGGTGCCGTCGAACAGGTAGCCTTGCTGGTCCACGACTGCGACCTCTCTCCGCAATTCCTCACGCGGGATGGAATCCAGGGGACGGCCGTCGATCAGGATCTCCCCAGACCAGGGGCGATAGAGGCCGGCGATCAGCAGCGCCAAAGTCGACTTCCCGGACCCCGACCCGCCCACGATGCCGAGGCGGCGGCCCGGCTCCAGGGTCAGTGAGATGCCGTCCAGCAGCGGTGCCTCCAGCCGGCTATGGCCGAAGACCACGTCGCGGAGTTCCACATGGCCGGTGAAGCGGGCCGCCGCGGCACGGGCCGGGGCTGCCCCGAATTCGGCGGCCAGCGGGTGATGCATGGTGTCTTCCAGCAAAGTCAGGTTCGCCTTGGCGTCCTGCATCTGCGTCGCGACGCCGACCAGCTGCGCAACCGGCCCCATGAACCCCACGGTCAGCGCCTGGAAGGCGACAAGCTGGCCGACGGTCATCGCGCCCTCCATGATGCGGGATCCGCCAAGCACCAGCACAGCGGCGGCCGCGGCGATCGCGACGAAGGCGGGAAGGCCCTCCAGCACACCGCGGCGCAGCGCCAGGCTTTGGGTGATGTTGGCCACGCCGGCGCGCGTACCGGCAAGCTGGGCTAGAAGAAGGCTCTCGCTGCCGGAGGAGCGATAGGTCTCGATCATCTGCAGGCCCTGCTTGCCCAGGCCCTCGGAGCGCAGTGTGCGGGACAGCAGGCGCTGGTTGTCGTCGCTCAGCGACCGGCTGAGCGATGCCAGGGCCGCCAGGTTGATGATGGCGGCCAGTATCACCACGCCTGTCAGCTGCCGGTCGTACAGGGCCATCACCGCGGCGTAGGCCAGCGCCGTGATCAGCCCCAGCAGGCCGCGCCCCACATCGCCGGACACGAGCCGCGCGATCCGGTCGTTCAGCAGCACCCGGCCGGCGACATCGCCCGGATGGCGCTGGGCGAAGAATGCGACCGGCAGGCGCATCAGCCTTTCGAGGAAGGCGGCGGAGCCGGCAACGGAGAGCCGCGTCTCCAGCCGCAGCAGCAGGTCGAGCTGCAGCCAGGTGACGACGGCCATCGCCGCGGCTGCCCCTGCCATGCCGAGCAGCAGCGGCGTCAGCCAGGAATCGAAGCGGCCGACCAGCACGTCGTCGACGAAGACCTGCGAAAAGGCAGGCACCAGCAGGGCTGGGATCATCAGCAACATGCTGACGCCCACGAGGAAGCCGAAGCTCGCCTCGTTGCCGCGCAGGCGGCGCAGGATGCCGCCCACCGCGCGCGGCGGCTCCCCGCCCTTGCGGAAGTCCGGGCCAGGCTCCAGCACCAGGGTGACGCCGGTGAAGTTGCGGTCCAGCTCCTCCCGCGTGATGCGGCGAGGGCCGCTGGCGGGGTCGTTGATGTGGACGTAGCGCGGGCCGATGCCCTCGATCACCACGAAATGGTTCATGCCCCAATGGGCGATCAGCGGCAGCCGCATGCCGGGGATGTGGCTCGGCTCCATCCGGAAGGCCTGCACCTGCATGCCGTACTGGCGGGCCGCGGAGGCCAGGTGGCTGGCGCGGCTGCCATCACGCGACACGCCGCAGGCCACGCGCAATTCCTCAAGCGCCACCCAGCGGCCGTAGAAGCCGAGGATGATGCCCAGCGCCGCCGCGCCGCATTCCACCGCCTCCATCTGCAGCACCGTCGGCGTGCGAACCCGCCGGGCCGTGCGGGGGGTGCTGGCCACATCATCCGTCATAGCGTGCCGGCGTCTGCCGAGCGGGTGAGCCAGCCACGGACTGCAGGGAAGGCAAGGCCGATCAGGCGCACCGACCGCACGGTGAACTCCGCTTCGGCCAAGGTCCCGGACTCAACAGCGAAATCGGGGCCGCTACCGGTTGACCAGCGCAAGCCGCTTCGGGTGGACGGATCGCGCTCCAGCGCCACTTCGACCTCAAAAGGCGTGCCCAGCCCCGTGGTGAAGCTGCGGACGAGCTGGTCGTTCTGCAGCGTCCGCAGCAGGCCGGCGGAGGATGCGGGCACATGGGCGACGCGGATGACACGGCCGTAGACGAAGCCATGCTCCTCCCGCCGCGTCGAGGACGGTGAAACCTCGACCCGCAGGCCTTCCGCCAGGCGCTTGCCATCCTGTGCCGTGACATAGACGACGGCGACCGGACCGCCGTGACCGCTTTCGGGATCGCGCTCGATGGTCAGCAGCGGCGTGCCGCGCTGGATCACCTGGCCTTCATTGACCTTGGATTCGACGACGATGCCCGAATAGGGGGCCATCACCACCCCTAGCCGCAGCAGCCGGTCGCGGAGGGCCTGCGCCTGGCGGCCGGTCTCATCCGCCCGGCGCTCGGACTCCATCGTCTCCCGCTCTCGCTGCGTGCGTTTCAGCGCCTGGTCGAGGATCAGCTGCTCCCGCTCGTTGCGCGCCGCGGCGATCTGTTCCCGGACCTGGAACACCTCCACCCGCGCGAACAGGGCACGGTCACGATTCACCAGGTTCTGTTGCGACAGGCCGCGGAGCACATCCTCCCGCTCCCGCATCATCCCCAGGCGTTCCTCGAGGAGGCGGAGGTTCTGCGTCAGGGCGGCGTCGCGGGCGATCCTGAAAGCATCGGCGGCTGCCTCTTCCCGCCGATGGAAATCCAGCAGCTCGCGGCGATGACGCGCCGCGTCGGCGGCCTGGCCCTCGGCGAGCGCCAGTTGCAGCCGGACCTCGGACTGGTCGACCTGCGCAACCGGCCTGCCGGCCTCGACGCGATCGCCCGGCCGCACCATGAGGGATTCGATTCGGCCATCCGTGTCGGCCACGATGTCGACCACACCGCCCGGCGGCAGAAGAATCCCCCGGCCGGCGACCTTGACCGGCACGTCGACGAGGGACGCCCAGACCAGGCCAATGAGGGCCATGCCAAGCAGGACGCCGCCAATGACCCAGCTCAGCGGGCGCATGACCCGCAGCGCCTCATCGTATCGGTCGGGTGCCGCGGCCTCGGCGACGGCCTCGCGGCGGAACAGGGGAGGGGCAGACATCGTTTCCAGACATTCCCCGCTACGTCAAAAAATAGATTCCAGCGGCCGTGCAGAGTGACGGAGTTGCACGGGCTTGGGAACCTGCGTCTCTGCCCGAACCTTAACGCAATCGGTTTCATTCTGTGTTGATACGCCAAGGGCGCAACGATAAAGTATTTCGAGACGCTTTGGGAAGATCGATCCGTGTCCACCAAAAAGCCGCATGTAATCGATATTAAGACGCTTGAGATTGTGGTTGGAGGTTTCAACGAACGATCCGGTGGCGCGGGCGACGACACGCTGGTCGGTGGCGACGGCGGGGACAAGCTTATGGGATCGGCCACCTGGGCCGGCGACCAGCCCGTGAACAGCGGCAACGACGTGCTCGCTGGCGGCGGTGGGGCCGACGAACTGCATGGCGGCGATGGCCATGATCACCTTCGCGGCGGCACCGGCGATGGCGACAAGGTCTTTGGCGGCGACGGGAATGACACCCTGTGGTGGCGCGCCGGCGACGGCAATGACGAGCTGCACGGCGGCACCGGGGCCGACAACGTGATGGTGGAGGGGCTCTCGCTCCAGCAGGTCACCGACGGGCTGCAGCTCTACCAAGGCAGCTATTCGATCGTCGGCCACAGCATTGTCTTCAATGGTCCAGCCAACGGCCAGTTCACGGTGAATGGCGAAACCGTTCGCTTCTTCGGTGTCGAACAACTGACCATGCCCGACACCACGGTGGCGCCGCCTGTAACGCCGCCCGTGACGCCGCCGGCCACCCCCGGCAGCAGCGTGATCACCGGGACTTCGGGTGTAGACAACCTGGCGGGTTCGAACACCTGGGGTGCCGGAAGTGACGGCAGCTGGCAGCCGGTCGGCAGCGGTGACAACCAGTTCAATGCCGGCGCCGGCAGCGACCAGGCGCATGGTGGTGATGGCAATGACAGCTTCCGCATGGGCGCTGGCGACGACAAGGCCTTCGGCGGCGACGGCAACGACGTGTTCTACTGGAGCCCCGGCGAAGGTAATGATGAATTCCATGGCGTCGCCGGCCAGGATTCGGTGGTCATCGAGGGGACGCCCTTCAGCAGCATCTCCTCCGGCAACATCATGATGTACGAAGGCGGCTCCTACAGCTTCCAGGGCAACTCCATCGTCTTCAACGGCCCGTCGAATGGCCAGATCACGATCAATGGCCAGGTCGTGAAGTTCTTCGGCATGGAGCGGATCAACTTCACCAACGGCTGAGCCTGCCGGTCAGCGCGCGGCCCGCAGGGTCGCGCGCCAGACACGGAGGAAATTGCCCGACCACAGCAGCCCGAGTTCGCGTGGCCCATAGCCGCGGCGCAGCAGTTCCGCGCTGACGGCCCCGGACATCGACGCATCCTGCCAGCCCTGCACGCCACCGCCGCCATCGAAGTCGGACGACAGGCCGACATGGTCGATGCCGATGCGGCACACCGCGTAGTCCACATGGTCCGCGTAGTCGGACACGGTCGCCCGAGCGGTGCCATCCGCATCGGGCGCCTTCAGGAAGCTCGGCACCGCGGTGATCTGCAGCAGCCCGCCCACATCCCGCAGCGCGTCCATCTGTGCGTCATCCAGGTTCCGCGGATGGTCCCGCAGGGCACGGCAGCAGGCATGGGTGGCAACCACGGGCGTGCGCGACAATTCCGCAGCCTGCAGCATGGCGCTGCGCGCGACATGGGATACGTCGACGATCAGGCCGACGCGGTTCATTTCCCCGATCGCGGCCCGCCCGAGGGCGGACAGGCCGCCATGACGCGTCGGTGCATCGCCCAGGTCGGCCCGCGGCCGGGCCGCATCCGATAGGGCGTTGTGCCCGTCATGGGTGACGGTCAGGTAGATGGCGCCGAGCTGGCGCCAGAGCGCAAGTCGCGACAGATCCTCGCCCATCGCATAGCCATTCTCGACACCGAGCAGGATCGCCAGCGCGCCATCCGCCGCGCAGGCTTCCAACTCGTCCGGCGTCGTGCACAGGCGCCGCCGCATCGGTGTCTCGCCGGCGGTGGCGGCGATGGCCCGCAACATGGCTTCGGCGCGCGCGCCTGCAGCATCGTGACCTTCCGGGGTCAGCGGGCCCTGGGGCACATAGGCGATGAACACCACCCCCTTCAGGCCACCGGCCTGCATCTTGGGGTAGTCGACCCGCCGTGCCGTCTGCGTCGCAGGGTCAGGGGTGGCCGGCCATGGCACGTCGACATGGGTGTCGAGCGTCAGCGTCGCGGCATGGATGGCGGCTGCCGCCTCATCGGTCGGCGGGAGGATGTCTGTCATCCCCGGACGCTGGCTGCCCGGGGGCGGCCCGTCAACCGTCCCGCCGCCGCGTCTGGTCCGCACCAAGCCGCCGTTCCAGCCAGCGGGCGCCTGCCGAGATGATCAGGATCAGCACCAAGTATTCGAGGATCAGGATTGTATAGATCTCGAGCGGTCGGAAGACGGACACAACGAGCTCATTGGCGCGGCGCGTCAGGTCCTGGTAGCCGATCACGCTCGCCAGGCTGCTCATCTTCACCACATAGACGAATTGGTTGGCGACCGGCGGCAGGATGCGGCGGATGGCCTGTGGCAGGATGACCAGGCGCATGGCCTGCCAGCGCGACAGGCCGAGCGCGGCGGCGCCCTCCCGCTGGCCCTGCTCGATGCTCTGGATGCCACCGCGCAGGATTTCGGCCTCGAACGCCGAGTCGCAGAGAGCTATCGCGATCAGGGCCGCGGTGAAGACATCCAGCCGGATGCCCAGCACCACAGGCAGGCCGTAGAACACCCACAGGATGAGCACCAGGATCGGAACCGCGCGGAACAGCTCGACCCAAATACGGTTGGCCAGTCGCAGAGGGCGCAGCCGCGAGAAGCCGAGCAGGGCAATTCCCGTGCCCATCAGGACGGAGAGCAGGATCGCGGCAACCGAAAGTGTGACGGTTGCCCATAGCCCCTCCACCATGAAGTCCAGATTGGCCCTGCCTCGGGCATCGGTGGGGTCGACTACATGCCAGCCCCAGTTGCTGCCGCAGCCGGACAGCATCAGCAGCGGGAAAGGCAGCCAAATACGCGGCTGTCGCGGGAAGGGGAGGGTCGACATGTGGCTGTTTCCCACGCTTTCCCTGCTCGGGCGAGATGCGACACGCAGCGGAAGTCGGGTATGACGTTGCAAATTGCGAAGGTGGACCAACCTCCGCCCTGCCCAGATGGAGCTCTTCCCCATGTTACGTCGCCACATACCGGCCGCCGCCGCTGCCGCATCCCTGCTGCTGCCCGCCCAGGCCCTGGCGCAGCAGGCTAATGGCGGGCGCCTCCAGGCGATCCAGTCCGCCGGGCGCATCCGCATCGGCACTACGGGCGACTTCAACCCGATGAGCTTCCGCGACCCGGCCACGCGCAGCTATCGCGGCCATCAGATCGAGGCGGCGGAGCAACTGGCGCGCGACATGGGGGTGCGGCCAGAATTCGTGGCGACCGACTGGCGCACGCTGATCAACGGCCTGCAGGCCGACCAGTATGATGTGGTGTTCACCGGAACCTCTATGTCCATCGCCCGCGCGATGGCGGCGAGCTTCACGATCCCCTGGGGCCGCACCGGCTTCATCCCCTTGACCACCCGCCGCAACGCGGGCCGCTTCGCCACATGGGAAGCCCTGAACCAGCGGGGCGTGACCGTCGGCACCAATCTCGGCACCACGATGGAGCAATTCGTGCAGCAGGCCTTGCCGGCCGCAACCCTTCGCCGCGTGGAGAGTCCGGCGCGAGACTGGCAGGAACTGCTGGGCGGCCGGGTGGACGCCACCATGTCGACGGTGATTGAGGCCGCCTTCCTCACGCGGGAATATCCGGATCTTGTCTCGCTTTTCAGCGACCAGCCACGCAACCCCATCCCCATGGCGTTCATGGCGCCGCTGCAGGATCCGGTCTTCCTGAACTTCCTCAACGCCTGGGTCACCATCCGGCAGGCGAGCGGCTTCTTTGCCGAACTCGGCCAGAAATGGGGTGTCAGTGCCTGAGCCTGGGGATCAGCCGAAGCCTGGGGATCAGCCGAGGATCTGGAAAAGCATCATGCAGGCGCCGATCAGCGCTGTCGGTGCTGAGAGTGCGAGCAGCGGCAGGGCGGCCAGCGGCTGCTCCGCGGTTGCGGGTTGCTCCGGGCAGCGAGGCGGCACCGTGATGGCGGCCGGATAGGTGAGGACCTGCCGGCTCCGCGCCACGCCCAGGGGCAGGGGGATGACAGTGGCCGAGCGCGGAGGGGGGGCGGTCGATTGATCCGGTAGGCCCGGCCGCACTGACCAGAGCGGAATCGTCTGCCTTGCCTTTGCCGCGGCCGCCATTGTCGCCTCGCATCCTGCAATCACCGCTGCCGGCATCCTGCCGCAGTCGTTGCTGTCAGAAGACCGAGCAAACATCAGGCCATGCAAAATGCAAGGGCAGCCCAACGGGCGCTCAGCCCTGGGAGTGCCGCGCCGCGTCAATGAGGTCCCGCATCCGCCGTACGGCCGAGGGCAATCCCTCGAAGACGCTCTGGCCGATCAGGAAGTGCCCAATCGAGACCTCGGAAACCTCCGGCAAGGCCGCGACGCCGCCGATGCAGTCGAAATCCAGACCATGGCCGGCATGGCACAGCAGGCCTGCCGCCGCGGCGTCACGCGCCCCCTGTGCCAGGCGCGTGAGATGCACGGGGCGTTCGCTGGGCATCGCGTCGGCGTAGGTGCCCGTGTGCAGTTCGATGCAGTTGGCGCCCAGCCTGGCAGCGGCCTCGATCTGAGCGCGATCAGCCTCGACGAAGATGGAAGTGCGGATGCCGGCGCCGGTCAGGCGCTGGATGGCCTGGGCGAAGCCGGGGCCACTCCGCAGCACATCCAGCCCGCCCTCGGTGGTCAGCTCCTGGCGTTTCTCGGGCACCAGGCACACGGCCTCCGGCATCACCCGGATGGCGATGGCGACCATTTCCTCGGTGGCGGCCATTTCCAGGTTGAGCTTGGCCGGTACCTCGGCCTTCATGCGCTCCACGTCCTGGTCGCGGATGTGCCGCCGGTCCTCGCGCAGATGGATGGTGATGCCCTCTGCACCGGCGGACAGGCATAGCTTTGCGGCGGCCACGGGGTCTGGAAACCGCCCGCCGCGGGCGTTCCGCAGCGTCGCCACATGATCCACATTGATTGAAAGCAGCAATGGCATCATGGGCGGTGATCCCTTGATCGGCTGGTGGCGATGTCCGCGGCAAGGTGCAGCGCGGCGATGAGACTTCCCGGATCAGCCTGGCCCGACCCAGCGATATCCAGCGCCGTGCCATGGTCGGGGCTGGTGCGTACGATCCGCAGGCCCAGCGTCACATTCACCCCGCCATCCATATCGAGCGTCTTGATCGGGATGAGCGCCTGGTCGTGGTACATGCACAACGCGCAGTCATAGGCGGCCCGCGCTCGCGGGGTGAACAGCGTATCGGCGGGCAGGGGGCCGCGTGCGTCGATGCCCGCTTCGCGCAGGGCGGCGATCGCAGGCGCGACAATCTCGATGTCCTCGCGGCCCATTGTCCCTGCTTCCCCGGCGTGCGGGTTCAGGCCCGCCACCACAATGCGCGGCCTCGCGATGCCGAAATCCTGCCGGAGCGCATCAGCCACGATGCGGCCGTGCTCGATGATGAGGTCCGTGGTCAGGCTGCGGATGGCGTCCGCCAGGGCGGCATGGACTGTCACCGGCACCACCCGCAGTCCGGGACAGGCCAGCAGCATTACGGGTGGAACGCCGCGCCCCGCCAACTCACCGAGAAACTCAGTGTGCCCGGGGTGACGGAAACCGGCACCCGTCAGTACGGATTTCTGGATGGGATTGGTCACCACCCCGCTGGCGCGACCATCGAGGCATAGACGCACCGCGGTCTCGATTGCGGCGATAACGGCAGCCGCATTGGCCGGGTTCGGCCGCCCGGGCTGTGGCACCACCGGCAGGGAAAGCGGCAGCACAGGCAGGCCCTGCGAGAAGGCCTCAGCGGCCTGCTCCGGCGTCTCGATCAGCGCCACCGGCGCATCCTGCACGCTGACAGGATCACCGATGAAGAAGAAGACAGGTCCTGCCGCGCGTAGGCGGTGCCAGGCCTTCGCCGCGATCTCCGCGCCGATGCCGGCCGGCTCGCCCATGGTCAGGCACAGGGGATGACGTGTCATGAATCCGGCGTAGACGGTTAGCGGCCGCAGGGAAAGTGAGGCGGAGGCGCGGTGGGCCTGGCTTCGGAAAACCGGGCAGAATGGTGCGTCAGATTGGGCATGGTCGCATCCGGATGGCGCCGGTGCATGTGGCGCCGGGACAGCGGCCGTCCAGGCGTAGTTCTTAATTTCTACCTCATCTTTGCTGCGATCTGATTGACCTGCCGCAAGATGGGTACGAGGCCGTGGGGGTAGCGTGTGCCATGCTCGCGAACTGCCTCCATGATCTGACCGCGCTTGGTGCTGGTGCCCTGGCGTCGGTCGCGCTGGCCATGCTGCTTGCCGGGCTGGCGGGTGGCGTGACGCATTGTGCCGGAATGTGCGCGCCTTTCGTGCTGGCGCAGGCAGGCAATGTCGCCGGACGGGTCGGGCCCGGTACTCTCTCCAGGTTGGCGGGTGCGGCGCTGCTCCCCTATCACCTGGGCCGGATCGTCGGTTATGCCGCGCTGGGTGCCGTGGCCGGGTCCAGCGCGGGGGTGGTCAGCCAGGTGACCGGCCTGCGCCAGATTCTGGCGGCGCTTCTGCTACTGGCGGCCTTGTTGATGGCCCGACAGGCTTTGGCGCGCCTGATTCCCCCGCGATACCGGGTATGGCCGTGGCAGCGCCTGTCATCGGGCGGCGTTGGATCCGCCTACCCGGGCTTCCTGCTGCGCCCCATCAGCAGCCTGCTTGCCAACCCCGGTGGCTGGAACGGGTTCGGCCTGGGGCTGCTGCTATCGGCGCTGCCTTGTGGCCTGCTCTACGCCGCACTGGCCGCCTCGGCCGCGACCGGGAGCGCATTGGCGGGTGCCTTGGCCATGCTCGCCTTCTCGCTGGGCACCATACCTGCCCTTATCGGCGTGGCGCTGCTCGGCCGATTGTTCCTGCGGCGATCGGGACCGATGACCCAGTTGGTTGGCGGCGTTCTGTTCCTGGTCAATGCTGCGCTTCTGGGAACCATGGCGGTGCGCCTGGTGGCCTGAGCGACAGTCGAATCGTCGCCACGTTGACGCGATCTCAACCAGGAATGCCCCTTCTATCGCGGCACCAGGATGGGGCCCATGAATGTCCACGTCGTTTGTCGGTACGGTACCCGACACGATCTATGAGAACGCGATCCGCGGAGACTGGGTCGCCTACCTCACCTTCGTCCCGGCGATAACCTCCGCGGCACTTTCCGGCCGCGATGCGCGCCATTTCGTCTCCACCTTCAGCACTGGCAGCCGCCTGATGACGATCAGGCCCATGCAGGCGTTCGACTCCGAGCACTGGGGAGACGATTGGCAATTCACCTTCGGCCTCAGCGCCAGGACGTCGTCAGGCTGGGGAGCACTGCCGAATAGCTTCACCGTGCGGCTCCTGGGGGTCGATGACGCCCCGCCGCAGGATCTGGTCTTTGCATCGGGCGGTGTCGTGCTGGCCAACGACGTCGGCGCACCGATCGGCACCCTGTCCGCAACGGACCCGGACACCGATGGGCCGCTCGAGTACAGCGTCGCGTGGCCGGATTCGGCCTGGTTCGAGATTGTGGACCGCGAATTGCGCCTGCGGCCGGGCGTGGACCTGACGGGACTGGGCGGCACGGTGCGCGAGGTGATGATCGAGGTTTCGGACGGCCGGAACCTGGCCAGCTTCAGCATCCCTGTGACCGTTCTGGCGCCAGGCCCACCCTCTCCCTTCGCCGTGCAGGACGGCTCACTCCTGGCTGATACCCTGCTGGGCGCCGCCGCCCCCGACGCGCTGATTGGCCATGCGGGAGACGATCATCTCTCAGGCCTCGCGGGTGCGGACAGCCTCCTCGGCGGTGCGGGCGGTGACACGCTGCGTGGCGATGCAGACGCGGACACGGTCCGCGGCGGCGACGGTGTCGACCGGATATTCGGCGGCGATGGGGCGGACAGCCTGTTTGGTGATGCCGGTGACGACTTGCTGGACGGAGGAGAAGGGATTGATCGCCTTGTGGGAGGCGATGGTGCCGATACGCTGGATGGCGGAGGCGCCGGCGGTAACCGCCTGATCGGCGGCGCGGGCAACGATATCTACCTGCTTCGGAGCCAGACGGACACTTGGCTCGAACTGGCGGCGGGAGGCATCGATGAGTTGGTGACCGGTTGGACGATGACGCTTCCTGAGCATTTCGAAAGGCTCAGGTTGAGATCCGGTGCCGGTGATGTTTCCGCATTCGGAAGCGTGGGCAACGACACCCTGTACGGCAATGAAGCGCGCAATACGCTCTCGGGCGGCATCGGCGATGACCTGCTTGATGCGGGCGCAGGCGCGGATTCGCTCGTGGGTGGTGCCGGGGCGGACACAATCCTGGCGGGGGAGGGCGCCGACACGGCGTTCGGCGGTGCCGGCAACGACCGGAGCCTTGGTGGTGCCGGTGATGACATGCTGCTCGGTGATGAGGGCAACGACACGGCCGTGGGCGCGGAGGGCGACGATCTGCTGCTGGGTGGAAGTGGTGCGGATTCGCTGGATGGAGGCGACGGCGATGATCTGCTGGCGGGCGGCGCTGAAAACGACCGGTTGATGGGGCAGGCCGGCGTGGATCTGCTGGCTGGCGGTTCCGGTCACGACACGCTGGACGGCGGCGTTGGCGATGACGTGCTGGTCGGCGGCGATGGCGACGACCTGCTGCAGGGTGGCGATGGCAGCGACAGGCTGGACGGAGGTGTAGGGGCGGACACGCTCGATGGCGGTGGCGGCTCCGACCGTTTGCAGGCCGGCGACGGCGACGACCTGCTGCGCGCCGGCCTCGGTGCGGGCGACGTGCTGCGTGGCGGGGGCGGCGCCGATACGCTGGATGGGACTGCCGCGGATCGGCTGGTCGGGTGGTTCTTCGGTGGCACCGGCGACGACCTCTATCTCTTGGATGGGCGCGACGATCAGGTGTTTGAGGAGCTCGGCGCAGGCACCGACACCATATGGGCGGTTCTGCCCAGCGGCGGCTACACCCTGCCGCCGAATCTCGAACACCTCGTCCTGCTGGGAGCCGCTGTTTCCGGGTTCGGCAACAGCCTGGCCAATCGGATAACCGGCAACACCCTCGGAAATCTGCTGCTCGGTGGCGCGGGCGCGGACTCCCTGCGGGGAGGTCTGGGTGACGATACGCTAGGCGGCGGCGCCGGCCCCGACAGGTTCCTGCTGGATGCCGATGGCGGCATCGACACCGTGCTGGACTTTACGCCCGGCCAGGACCGCCTGGTGGTACCAGCCAGCACCTATGCATCGTCCTTGGCCGTTATTGCAGCGCTCCTCGGTATTTCCTCTGGCACGCTCCTGCCACTCGGTAATGGCGGACTGGTGCTGGTAGGCCTGGCGCCCTGGCAACTGAGCGCGAGCGATATCGACCTGTTCTGATCAGCGCAGCAGGTCGCGATAGGCGTGCCAGGTGGCGTGGCCGATCAGCGGCAGCACAAGCGCAAGCCCCAGGAAGAAGGGTACCAGGGCCATCGCCGTGAAGACCACGATCAGCCCGGCCCAGAGCGCCATGGCTCGCCAGTTGATGATAGTAGCGCGGATCGAGGTCAGGATCGCCTCGATGACCGAGATGTCGCGGTCCACCATCATCGGGATGGAGATCACGGAAATCGAGAAGGCGATCATGGCCAGGATGAATCCAAGGCCAGTCCCGATGACCAGGAATGGCAGCAGCATGTCTGACCGCAGCATCGCCATGGGCAATGTCTCAATGGCTGGCGAGAAGCCCAGGCCGAAGAATACCGCAAAAAGCAGGCCGGCCGTGCGGATCCAGAACAGATGCAGCAACAGCAGCACTACGCCCATCAGCGCCAACTGTGCGCCGTTGCGGCGGAAGCCCTGCATGCACAGAAGAAGGGAGACCGGTTCCCCGCGCTCACGCCGGCGGCTCGCTTCGTAGAGCCCTGCCGCCAGCAACGGGGCGACCAGGAAGAAGCCCGAGGTGGCAGGCAAAACAGCCCAGGCGACTCCGGCCCGAAGCAGGATGGCGCTCAGCAGCCATCCGGCGACGACCAGGCCAGCGCCATAGAAGAACCCTACATGCGGCATGGCCATGAGATCCTTCCAGCCCGCCGCGATCCAGACCCATGGCCGGTCAGGCGGCACCTCATGGATGGAGGGCGGGGGGCGGATCGACGGCGAGGGCTGAATTGCCATCGGTTCGGCGGCGTCCTGCATGCGGCTTACCCTGGCTTCCTGGCGTTGATCCCGGCCGAAGATTACCGGCCCGAGGCTGCCGCTCAATTGATCCGCATCAAGGACGCCGCGATCAATAGGCAGTCATCTGCACTCTCCACACCGCCCAGATCGCGACCCCGGTGTGAGCAGGGGAGAGTTTTGCCATGGCTGCAGCAGGCTACGCCGCCAACCCAGCCCTATCGGCTGCGGTTACGCGGCCCGAGCCGTATGTGGAGGCACCGATCAGGGCCTTCGCGATCGCGACTGTCTTCTGGGGCGTGGTCGGCTTCCTGGTCGGAGTCGTCATCGCATCGCAGCTGGCTTGGCCACTGCTGAACCTCGATCTCGAATGGACGACCTTCGGCCGCCTGCGGCCCGTGCATACCTCCGCCGTGATCTTCGCCTTTGGCGGCAATGCGCTGATCTGCACCAGCCTGTATGTGGTGCAGCGAACCTGCCGCGCCCGCCTGTTCGGCGGCGAGCCAATGGGCTGGTTCCTGTTCTGGGGATACCAGTTCTTTATCGTCGCGGCCGCACTCGGCTACGTCTTTGGCGTGACGCAGGGGAAAGAATACGCCGAGCCTGAGTGGTTCGTGGACCTGTGGCTGACCGTGGTGTGGGTGCACTACCTGGTCGCATTCGGCGGCACGATCCTGCGGCGGGAAGAGCCGCACATCTACGTGGCGAACTGGTTCTATCTCGCCTTCATCATCACCGTCGCGATGCTGCACATCGTCAATAACCTGGCGCTGCCGATCACGCTCGGCCATGGCAAGAGTTATGGCCTGGCAGCCGGCGTGCAGGATGCGATGATCCAGTGGTGGTATGGCCACAATGCCGTCGGGTTCTTCCTGACCGCAGGCTTCCTGGGCATGATGTACTACTTCATCCCGAAGCAGGCGGAACGGCCGGTCTATTCCTACCGTCTGTCGATCGTACATTTCTGGTCGCTGATCTTCCTCTACATCTGGGCGGGTCCACACCACCTTCACTACACGGCGTTGCCTGACTGGGCGCAGACGCTGGGCATGGTGTTCTCGGTGATGCTGTGGATGCCGTCCTGGGGCGGGATGATCAACGGCCTGATGACGCTTTCGGGTGCCTGGGACAAGCTTCGCACGGACCCAGGCCTGCGCTTCTCCGTCACCGCCGTCGGCTTCTACGGCATGTCCACCTTCGAGGGCCCGGTGATGTCGATCAAGGCGGTCAACGCCCTGTCGCACTACACCGACTGGACCATCGGCCATGTGCATTCCGGCGCCATGGGCTGGGTCGGCTTCATCACCTTCGGCGCGCTGTACTGGCTGTATCCGAAGCTGTGGGGAAAGCGTGCGCTCTACAGCCAGAAGCTGGTGTCGTGGCACTTCTGGATCGCGACGCTCGGCATCGTCCTCTACATCACCGCGATGTGGGTCTCCGGCATTCTGCAGGGCCTGATGTGGCGCGCCTATGACGAGCTGGGCTTCCTGCAATACGCCTTCATCGAAAGCGTGGCAGCGATGCACCCCTACTACGTAATCCGTATGATGGGCGGCGTGCTGTACCTGAGCGGCGCACTGATCATGGTCTTCAACCTGTGGAAGACCGTGACGAGCGACGAATTGGCCGATGAGGTTCCGGCACCGGTGCCGGCCGGCATCGCCGCTCCCGTTCCCGCACCTGCCGAATAAGGACGCCTGTCATGCGCTGGTTCAATCACGGCATCATCGAGAAGAACCTGGTCCTGATGGGCGTGCTGACGCTCATCACGGTCTCTATCGGCGGGCTGGCCCAGATCGTGCCGCTGTTCACCGTGGAGAGCACGATCGAACGTGTTGAGGGGGTGCGTCCCTACACGCCGCTCGAACTCGCCGGCCGCAACATCTATGTGCGGGAGGGCTGCTACCTCTGCCACAGCCAGATGGTGCGGCCCTTCCGCGACGAGCTCGAGCGCTACGGTGCCTACTCGCTGGCTGCGGAGAGCATGTACGACCATCCCTTCCAGTGGGGGTCGAAGCGCACCGGGCCAGACCTTGCGCGTGTCGGCGGGCGGTACTCGGATGACTGGCACGCTGCACATCTCCGTAGCCCGCGCGCGGTGGTGCCGGAGAGCGTGATGCCGCCCTACGCCTTCCTGGACCGGCTGCTGAACATGGGCGACATCGCCGACCATCTGCGCGCGCAGGCCGCGGTTGGTGTGCCCTACACCGCGGAGATGATCGCCAATGCCCGTGCCGACCTGGTGGCGCAGGCCAGGCCAGACCTGGACGGGGCCAACTTCTCCGCACGCTACGCCCGCGCCCGTCAGGGCACTTTCGACGGCAACGCCGCGGTGGTGACGGAGATGGACGCGCTGGTTGCCTATCTGCAGATGCTCGGCACGCTGGTTCGCTTCAGCGACGTGACGCCCGAGCAGGTGCGGCAGCAGTAGGAGGCACGGACATGGACCTCGTCGCCCTTCAGCCACTTTTCTCCACCCTCTGGGTGGTCTGGTTCTTCGTTCTCTTCATCGGAATCCTGATCCGCGTCCTGGCGCCCGCGCGAAAGCGCGAGTTCGAACAGGCGGGGGACATCCCCTTCCGTGAAGACGTCTCCGATCGCCGGCACTGAGGAGTCCCGTCGCATGCCTACCAAGATCGAGAAGGACAGCCTCACCGGCACGGATACCACCGGGCATGAGTGGGACGGTCTGCGCGAACTGAACACGCCGCTGCCGAAGTGGTGGCTCTACACCTTCTATGCCTGCATCGTCTTCGCCGCGGTCTATGTCGTCGTCTACCCGGCCTTCCCCTTTCAGGGCGCGACGGGCCTGACCGGCTGGATCGCGCGAGAGGCGGTGGTGGACGATACCCGTAATGCACAGGCGCGGATGGCGCCCATGATGACCCGCATCCGCGAGGCGACGCCGCAGCAGATTGCGGATGATCCGGAGCTGCGCGGCTTCGCCATTGCCGGCGGTCGCATCGCCTTCGCCAACAACTGCGCCGGCTGCCATGGCGCAGGCGGCCAGGGCGCGGTGGGTGGCTTCCCGTCCTTGGCCGACGATGACTGGATTTGGGGCGGCCAGCACGAGGCAATCCGCGCGACGATCACCCACGGTGTCCGGGCCGGCGAAAGCGACGAGGAGCGCATCAGCATGATGCCGCGCTTCCTGGCTGACGGCGTACTGACGCTGCCGCAGGTCAGGGACACGGCGGAATATGTCCTGTCGCTTGCTGGCCAGGCAACCGACGTGGCTGCGGCGGGGCGGGGGGCTGAGTTGTTCACCGAGAACTGCGCCGCGTGCCATGGCGAGCGAGGTGAGGGTAATCGGGACGTCGGGGCGCCGCGGCTGTCTGACCGCATCTGGCTGTATGGCGGCGACAAGGCCTCGATCGTGCAGACCATCGCGTATAGCCGCGCAGGCGTCATGCCTGCCTGGGGTCCGCGGCTCGATCCGGCGATCATCAACATGCTGACCGTCTACGTGCATGCGCTGGGCGGTGGCGAGAACTGAAAGGCAGGGCCCGAGGGCTGAATCATGAGCACCATCCAGCCGAAAGACCGACTGCGTCCCGCGGGAGCCCCGACGCCCGCAGTGCAGCCGCTCTATGCCGATCGTCAGAAGGTGTACCCGAAGGCCGTGGCCGGGCCGGTACGCCGGGCGAAGTGGGTGGTGCTCGCGCTGTGCCTGGCAGCTTATTACATCGTGCCATGGCTCAGGTGGGACCGCGGCCCGGGTGCCGCCGACCAGGCGGTGCTGGTCGATATCGCCAATGGCCGTCTATTCTTCTTCTTCATCGAGATATGGCCGCAGGAGGTCTACTTCCTGACAGGGCTTCTCGTGCTCGGCGCAATCGGGCTCTTCGTCGCGACCAGTCTTTTCGGCCGGGTCTGGTGCGGCTTTGCCTGTCCGCAGACGGTCTGGACCGACCTGTTCATGTGGGTCGAGCGGCAGATACAGGGCGATCGGAACGAGCGTATGCGCCTGGATAAGGCGCCCTGGTCGCCGTCAAAGATCCGCAAGAAGGTGCTCACGCATGCGGCGTGGCTACTGATCGCGGCCGCAACCGGCGGCGCCTGGATCATGTATTTCAACGATGCGCCGACCGTGACGTGGGAGGTGCTTACCGGTCGTGCCTCGCTGGAGGTGTACTTCTTCTTCGCCCTGTTCTCCGGCACCACTTATCTGCTGGCGGGCTGGGCGCGGGAGCAGGTCTGCACCTACATGTGCCCCTGGCCAAGGTTCCAGGCGGCGATGCTGGACGAGAATTCGCTGGTCGTGACCTATCGCGAATGGCGCGGTGAGCCGCGAGGAAAGTGGAAGGAAGAAGGTATCGGCGATTGCGTCGACTGCCGTGCCTGCGTCAATGTCTGCCCGACCGGCATCGACATACGTGACGGGCAGCAGTTGGAGTGCATCGGATGCGGGCTGTGCATCGATGCCTGCGACGACATCATGACCCGACTGGAGCGACCCAAAGGCCTGGTTGCCTTTGAGACGCTGGCGAATCTCGCGGCCTCCACCGCGGCGGCCAAAGCCGTCCCGCCTGGCGCGCCGCGCCTCGCCGCCGGCATGGCCGCCCGGCGCGTACCGCGCTTCATCCGACCCCGCACAGTCTTGTACGCCGCACTGCTCGGCGCGGTTGCCGCTGTAATGCTCGGTGCATTCCTGCTGCGTGAGGCAGTGACGCTCTCGGTGCTGCGGGACCGAGCGCCTCTTTTCGTGACGCTGTCCGACGGATCCATCCGCAACGGCTACACCCTGAAGATCGCCAACAAGGGCCGAGAGGTGACGACGTTGGTCCTCGAGATCGTGGCGCCTCAGGCTTTGCACATGCAGGTGCAGGAAGGCCAGGTGATGGACGGCAACCGCTTCGCGGTGACCACGCGGCCGGACGGGATCACGCAATGGCGCGTCCTGGTGACCCAGCCGGATAGCTCGCCCCGCCACGAATCGATCGACATAACCTTCCGGCTGCATGATTCGGACGGGCGCATCGCAGCCTCCGCGCACAGCGTCTTCCTGGGACCGAAGCCATGAGCCACGCGATGCCTTCCGATCCGCGCCGCAGCCGCTGGATCCCCTGGGTCTTCGTCGGCGGCATGCTGCTGGTCGTTGTCGTGAATGGCGGGCTGATCTTTGCTGCCCTGTCCACCTTCACCGGCGTGACCGTCGGCAAATCCTTCGATCGCGGCCGCAGCTACAACCACGTTCTTCAAGAAGCGGCACGTCAGCAGGCGCTGGGCTGGGAGGCGCAGGTGAAGCTGGAAGGCGGGCTCGTTTCCGTCGTGGTGGTTGATCGTCAGGGCCAACCCGTGGCTGGCGTGCTGCAGGGCCATCTGCAGAGGCCGCTGGAGGGGTCGCAGGTGCCGCTGTCGTTCCGGCAGACTGGGCCGGGCCGGTTCGAGGCCCCTGCTGCGCTGCCGTTGCCCGGCCAGTGGGAGGCTCGGCTGCTGCTCCGCGATGCAGCGGGAGACGCCTTCGACATCCGCCGGCGGCTGATCGCGTCGTGACCAACGAGCCGGCGCTGCGGGAGCGATTCGTGCCGGACCAGATCAACCTCTCCCGCGGACACTGCGCCCATTGCGGCACGACGCTTGCGCCGGGACAGGGCGCTTTCTGCTGTACCGGTTGCAGCGGCGCGCACGCATTGGTGCGCGGGCTGGGTCTGGATGCCTTTTACCGGCGGCAGGAGACTGCGGCCGGCACCTTGCGGCCGCCCGAGGCGCCGCCGAGCTTCGACGCCGCCGCCATGGCTGTTCCGGATGCGGAGGGCATGCACCGGCTCGAATTGATGGTCAGCGGCCTGACCTGTGGTGCCTGCGTCTGGCTGGTCGAACAGGCTTTGGCAGCCGAGCCGGACGTGCAGCGTGCCCGCGCAAGCCTCTCCGCCCGCAGGTTGACCATCGTCTGGCGCGGAGGTGCCGAGAGGGCCCGCGACTTGGCAGCGCTGGTTGCCAAGCTGGGCTTCCGCGTCGCGCCCTGGTCCCCGGCCTGCCTACGCGCCAACGAGGACGCGGAGGGCCAGGCTCTGTTGCGAGCACTGGGCATTGCGGCCTTCGGATCCATGAACGTGATGCTCGTATCCGTCGCCGTCTGGGTCGGCGGCGACATGGGCGAACAGACGCGCGCGCTGATGCATTGGCTCGCCGCCCTGATCGGGCTGCCGACCGTGCTGGTGGGTGGCATGCCGTTCTACCGGTCCGCTTGGCAGGCGTTGCGCGCTGGTCGTGCCAACATGGATCTTGCCGTCTCGCTCGGCGTGATCGCCACCACGGCGATGAGCCTGAGCGAGGCCTTCCGCAACGGCCCCTACACCTGGTTCGACAGCGCCACCGCGCTGCTGGCCCTTCTGTTGGCGGGCCGCGTGCTGGACCGTCGCATGCGGCGGCGTGCAAGGCAGGCGGTGGCGGAACTGCTTGCGCTGCAGGACGGCTCGGTTGCGCTGATCTGCGCAGACGGAACGACGCGGTCCGTTCCCGCCGAGAGTATCCGCGCCGGCGACCTGGTGCTGATCGCCTCGGGCGACCGGCTGCGGCTGGATGGCGTCGCCGCGGAGGACGTCGTCCTCGACCTCGGCGCGACCACCGGTGAATCGGTGCCCAGGCAGGTTCCAGCCGGGGAGCCGCTGGCAGCCGGGTCGGTGAATATGGGGCCGAGCTTCCGCATGCGCGTGTCGGCGGCAGTGCGGGATGGCTCCCTGGCTGCACTGGGGCGCTTGCTTGAGCGGGCGGAGCAGGGGCGCGGACGCTTCGTATCCATCGCGGATCGTGCGGCGCGCTACTACGTCCCGATCGTGCACGTGGTTGCTGCCGCGACCTTCCTTGGCTGGTGGCTCGGCGTTGGGGTGACGTGGCAGCAGGCGCTGGTGCCTGCGGTTGCCGCGCTGATCGTGACCTGCCCCTGCGGACTGGCGATCGCGGTGCCGGCCGTCCAGGTAGCCGCCGTGGGTGCGCTGTTCCGCCGCGGTGTTCTTGTGGCATCGCCCACCGCGCTGGAGCGCCTGGCGAGTGCCAACCACGCCGTGCTCGACAAGACGGGCACCCTGTCCGAGGGGCATCCGGAACTGCTGCCGGATGAGGCGGTGACGCCAGAGGCGCTGCGGCTCGCAGCCTCCCTGGCGCGCGCCAGCCGGCACCCGTTGTCCCAGGCCCTGGTCCGAGCCTGCCCGGATGCGCCTGCACTGGACTCCGTCATTGAGGTGCCGGGATATGGCCTGCAGCGGGGCGACCTGCTGCTGGGCAGCGCGGCGTTCTGTGGCGTCACGGAGGCGGCCGATTCCGGAATGAGCCTGTACCTCCGCCAGCACGGCCAGGAACCTGTCGTGTTTCGGTTCAGCGACCGTCTGCGTGCAGATGCGGCCGAGGTGGTCGCGGCGCTGCAGGACAAGGGGCTGGAGACGGAGCTTCTGTCAGGTGACGCCATCTCGGCGGTCGAGGCTGCGGCCCTGGCTACCGGCATCGGCCCCTGGCAGGCACGTGCGACACCCGCCGACAAGGCAAAGCGGATTGGCGCACTGCTCGCCGCAGGAGCGAAGCCGCTGATGATCGGCGACGGCATCAACGATGCGGCGGCACTCGCCATGGCGCATGTGTCGGCCAGCCCGGCCAATGGCACGGACATTGCCCAGGCGGCCTCTGACATCGTGCTGCGGGGCAACGGCCTCGCGGCTCTGCCATACGCGATCACCGTGGCAAGGCGGGCGCAGAAATTGGCGCTCCAGAACATCGGCTTCAGCCTGATCTACAACGTGGTCGCGGTGCCGGCTGCGGTGTTCGGCTTTGTCACGCCCCTGATTGCGGCGCTGGTGATGGCCAGCAGTTCGATCATTGTCATCCTGAACGCGTTGCGCGCCGGGAAGGAGGTTGCCTGATGAATGCCCTGATCCTGCTGGTGCCGATGGCGCTGCTGCTTGGCCTTCTTGGCTTAGCGCTGTTCCTGTGGACCCTGCGGGCACGCCAGTACGATGACCTCGACGGCGCCGCTTCCCGCATCCTGTTCGACGACCTGCCAAAGAAGGACTTGCCGCAATGATCTACTTCATCGCCCTCTCGGCCATCATCTCCCTCATCGGCCTTGCCGCGGCAGCGGCTGCGCAGGAAACCAGCCTGTCCGTCTTCGGGCTCGCCCTGTTCGCCTTCGGGGTGCTGTTCGCGCTGCTGCAGGTCAAGCAGCATTTTGACGCGAAGGACGCCGCCCGCCACTGAGCCTGTTTTATCCAGGCACCGGGGAAAGTTCCTGCTTCAGGCGGCGCAGCGCGAAGCTGCTCCGCGTGTGGCGGATGCCGGGCAGGCGGTAAAGGCGGTCGCGCAGCAGGCGTTCGTAGCCAAGCGTGCCGCCCACCGCCGCCTTGATCATGTAGTCGTACTCGCCCGTTACCAGATGGCACTCCAGCACTTCCGGAATGGCCTGCACCGCCTCCTCGAAGCGGCGCAGGCTGTCCTCGTCGTGCCGCTCCATCATCACCTCGATAAACACGGTGTCAGGCAGGCCGAGCGCGGCCTGGTCGAGGATGGCCGCGTAGCCCTTGATGACTCCGGCCTGCTCCATGCGGCGCACGCGCGTCCAGCAGGGGGAGGCTGAAAGCCCGACTTCCTCGGCCAGTTCGGCGTTGGTCAGCCTCCCCTTGCGCGCCAGCGCCCGGAGGATCCGTCTGTCGATCGCGTCCATGGCGGTAGTTTCTGCTGATTCTTCGGCGCTGCACAACAGAATTCGGAAAAGATCCCTTGTGCAACGGGGGCATCCTTTCCAAGGTCTGAAACCTGCAGCGGGAGAGTTCGCATGGGCAGCCTGAAGCGCCCTGAAGCCAGCCTGGAGGATCGCTGGAACCTGGCCGGGGAGCCTGTGGTGCTCACCGGTATCCAGGCGCTGGTCCGCCTGCCGCTGCTGCGGCGGGAGATCGACCAGGCGCTCGGCTGGAACACCGCAGGCTTCATCAGCGGCTACCGCGGCTCGCCACTCGGCGGCTACGATCTGGAGCTGGCCCGGCAGTCGGCGCGACTGAAGGACTCGCACATCGTCTTCCAGCCCGGTCTGAACGAGGATCTGGCGGCGACCGCCATCTGGGGATCGCAGCAGCTCGGCCTCTCGCCCGGCGCGCGGTACGATGGCGTGTTCGGGATCTGGTACGGCAAGGGGCCGGGGCTGGACCGCAGTGGGGACGTTCTGCGCCATGCCAATTCTGCCGGCAGCGCCCCGCGGGGCGGCGTCCTGGCGCTGTCCGGCGACGACCCGTCCGCGAAATCCTCCACTGTCACCTCCGGCTGCGAGTTCAGTTTCCAGGACCTCGAAATCCCGCTGCTCGACCCGGGTGAGGTCGCGGAGGTGCTGGAATTCGGCCTGAAGGGCATCGCACTGTCACGCTTCGCCGGCACCTGGACCGGGTTGAAATGCGTGGCCGAGACCATGGATGCCAGCCAGACGCTGCGCATCGACCTGGCGCGCTATGCGACGAGGCTGCCGGAGGATGTGGTCCTGCCGCCGGATGGCCTGTCCATCCGCCTGCCGGATGCCGCCCTGGCCCAGGAACGGCGGCTGCGCCAGTACAAGCTGCCGGCCGTGCTGGCCTTCGCGCGCGCCAATGGCTTCGACCGCATCGTGATGGACAGCCCGCAGGCGCGGCTGGGCATCGCGGTGCGCGGCAAGGCCTTCGCGACATTGCGCCAGGTGCTCGCCGAATGCGGCATCACGCCGGAGATGGCGCGCCGGCACGGGCTGCGGATCTGGAAGGTGGGCCTGGCCTGGCCGCTGGATGCCGAGGCTGCGCGCAGCTTCGCCCGGGGTCTGAAGGAGATCCTGGTGGTGGAGGACCGCCGCGCCTTCCTCGAGACGCAGCTGCGCGATGCGCTGTATGGTACCACGCAGCCGCCGCGTATCCTGGGCAAGCGGGACGCGGCCGGCGCGCCCCTGCTGTCGGATCTGGCGGAGCTGGATGGTGGGCAGATCCTGCGCGCGCTCGCGCCCCTGCTGCCCGAGGCACTGCGGACGGAGGCGCTGGCCGCCCGGCTGCGGGAATTGCAGGAGCTGGACGGCCTGGCGGCGGAACCGCTGGCGGCGCGCGATCCCTTCTTCTGTCCCGGCTGCCCGCACAACACCTCCACCCGCGTTCCCGAAGGCTCGCGCGCGCTGGCCGGCATCGGCTGCCACTGGCTGGTCACCAAGATGCCGGAGCGGGAGAGCCTGCCCTTTACGCAAATGGGCGGGGAAGGCGTGCCCTGGCTGGGCCAGATGGCCTTCACCGACACGCCGCACATCTACGCCAATATCGGCGACGGCACCTGGGCCCATTCCGGCAGCCTGGCGCTGCGCGCGGCGGTGGCGGCCCGCGCCAACATCACCTTCAAGGTACTGGTGAATTCGGCCGTCGCCATGACCGGTGGGCAGCATGTGGAAGGCGAGTTCACCGTGCCCCGCATCGCCGCCCAGCTTCGCGCGGAGGGTGTGGAGCGGATCGAGATCGTGGCCGATGACCCCGACCGGCATCGCGGGGATCCGATGCTGCCCGCCGGGGTGGGTTTCCATCACCGCAGCGCGCTGGACCAGGTGCAGCGCAGCCTGCGGGAGCATCCGGGCGTCAGCGGCCTGATCTACGACCAGGAATGCGCCACGGAACGCCGCCGCAAGCGCAAGCGCGGCACGGCGCCGCGGGCCGAGCGGCGCGCCATGATCAATCCGCGCGTCTGCGAGGATTGCGGCGAATGCTCGCGCGTCTCGAACTGCATCGCGGTGGAGCCGCTGGCGACGGAATGGGGCCGCAAGCGCCGCATCGACCAGTCCGCCTGCAACCAGGATCTGTCCTGCGTCGAGGCCTTCTGCCCCTCCTTCGTCACCCTGGTCGGCGCCGAGCCGGCGCGTCCCAGGCCCGTGGCGGTGCCGGAGGCCGAGCTTGCCGACCCTGTCCTGCCTGCGCTGGTGGACGGGACCGCCTGGAACATCCTGGTGGCGGGCGTCGGGGGGCAGGGCGTGACGGCGCTGGGAGCCATCCTGGCGATGGCGGCGCATCTGGACGGCAGGCCCTCGCGCTCCGTCGATACGCTCGGCTTCGCGCAGAAGGGTGGCGGGGTTTTCGTGCAGTTGCGGGTTGGGGCCGTCGGTCTGGACGAGGCGAGCATTCCGGCCCCCCGTATCGGTGCTGGCCAGGCGGATCTGCTGCTCGCATCCGACATGGTGGTGGCGCATGGGCGCAATGCGCGGCCGATGCTGGGACCGGCGCGTACCGCTGCCGTGGTAAATGCGGATGTCTCGCCCACGGCGCAATTCGTGCGGGATCCCTCCACGCGCTACGCGCCGGAGGCGATGCTGGCCAACCTGGCTTCTGTCTGTCGCGATCTGGTCGCGGTGCCGGCAGCGTCGGAGGTTGTGGCGGAGCTGGGCGACGCAATCTTCCTCAACATCTGGCTGATGGGGTTGGCCTTCCAGCGCGGCCTGTTGCCGATCAGCGCCGACGCCTTGCGGCAGGCGATCACGCTGAATGGCGCCCAGGTGGATCGCAACCTGGCGGCCTTCGCGCTCGGCCGGCAGGCGGCCTTGGCGGATCAACGTGTGCAACCGGCGCAGCCGGAGAGCCTGGACGTGCTGATTGCACGCCGCGTCGATGATCTGACCGGCTATCAGAATGCCCGCTACGCCCGGCGCTACGCGGATTTCGTGGCGACGGTGCGCCAGGCGGAGCAGATGGCGCTGCCCGGCGAGCAGCGCCTGGCCACCGCCGTGGCCGTGCAGCTGCACCGGCTCATGGCATTCAAGGATGAGTACGAGGTTGCGCGCCTGCACAGCCTGCCCGAATGGCGCGACAGCCTGGCCTCCGCCTTCGCCGGCACGCCGCGCGTCGAAATGAACCTGGCGCCGCCGCTGCTGTCACGCGTCGATTCGGCGACAGGCCTGCCGCGCAAGCGTCGCTTCGGGCCCTGGATGCTGCAGGCGATGGGGCTGCTGCGCCATGGCAAGGCGCTGCGCTTCACGCCCCTCGATCCCTTCGGACACACCGGGGAACGCCGCATGGAACGCGCCCTGATCGAAGAGTATCGCGGGATGATCGAGACGCTGCTGCCGCGCCTCGACCCGAACAACCACGCGACGATCTGCGAATTGGCCGAAGCGGCCGCCGGCATCAAGGGCTTCGGGCCGATCAAGGCGCGGAACCTGGCGCAGGTCCGGCAGCGCTGGCAGGAGATTTCGGCGCGCCTATAGTCGCCGCGGGAGGATTGGCTGATGTCCCACGAGGCCGCAGGCTTCGAATTGCCCGAGGCAACCCTTGCGCTGCGCGATACCGCGCTGACGTTCGCGCGCGAACGCCTGGCACCCCAGGCGCTGGACTGGGACGCGCGCCGGCACTTCCCGGTCGATGTGCTGCGCGAGGCAGCCGGCCTAGGCATGGCAGCGCTGTATGTGCGGGAGGAAAGCGGCGGCGCTGGGCTGACGCGGCTCGACGCGGCGGTGGTGTTCGAGGCGCTGGCAACGGGCTGCCCGACCATCTCTGCCTTCCTGTCCATCCACAACATGGTCGCCTGGATGGTGGACCGCTACGGCACGTCCGCCCAGCGCGAGGCTTGGCTGCCGCGGCTGATCCCGATGGAGACGATCGCGAGCTACTGCCTGACCGAACCCGGCGCCGGCAGCGACGCGGCTGCGCTGTCGACGCGTGGGGTCCGGGACAACGCCGGCTATGTCCTCGATGGCGTCAAGCAGTTCATCAGCGGCGCCGGCGTCTCTGATCTGTACCTGACGATGGTCCGCACCGGGGTGCCAGGGGCAAGCGGGGTCTCGGCCCTGCTTGTGCCCAAGGACACGCCAGGCCTGAGCTTCGGCCCGAACGAGCGAAAGATGGGCTGGAATGCCCAGCCGACGCGCCAGGTGATCTTCGAGGCGGCGCGGGTGCCGGCGGAGGCGTTGCTCGGGGCGGAAGGGGAGGGCTTCCGCATTGCGATGAGCGGGCTGGACGGTGGCCGGCTGAACATTGGAGCCTGCAGCCTGGGCGGCGCTCAGGCGGCGCTGGATGCGGCCATCGCCTACGCCCGTGACCGCCGGGCCTTCGGCAAGGCGGTGGTCGATTTCCAGGCGACGCAGTTCCGCCTGGCCGACATGGCGACGGAGCTCGAAGCCGCGCGCACGCTGCTGTGGCGGGCCTGTGCCAAGCTGGAGACTGGGGCGCCGGATGCGGCAGCCTTCTGCGCCATGGCGAAGCGCCTTGCCACCGATACCGGGTCGCGCGTGGCGGATGAGGCGCTGCAGCTTCTCGGCGGCTATGGCTACCTGGCCGACTATGGCATCGAGAAGATCGTGCGGGACCTGCGCGTGCACCGGATCCTGGAGGGCACGAACGAGATCATGCGGGTGATCATCGCGCGCCAACTGCTCGGGCGCTGATCTTCCGGCGCAGAATAGAGGCGACGTCGCATTGCGGGAGAGGTTACAAGGGCCTTATGCCGCGCGCCATCCTAGCCCTGATCCTGGCCTTGCAGATGCTGATGCTGCCCGCGGGCCGGGTGCAGGCGCAGACCCTGCAGAGCCTCGTCGTGGGTGCGGATGTGGCGGTGGTCGTGCCGCCGCGTGGCGCGGCGGTCCTGCGGCCCCTGGTGTCGCCCGCTGCCTCTGCCGTCGAAATCTCCTCTCTCCCGATGACCGCGGGTGCCGCCGCAGGAACCGGCCTCGCTGCCGGGGCGCTGCCTTTCCTGCTGCCGATAGCCGCAGCGGTGGCGCTGGGCGGCGGCCTGCCGGGCTCCGGCGGCTCCGGCACCGCGCCAGCCTCCACGCGATAGAAGCGCGATCCGCCCCGGTTGGACAGGCGGTGTGCGCTGCGCCATGTTTCGCTGCACGGGAATTGGGGATCGTGGGGCAGATGAGCACGCGTGAGGGCGCTGTCGGGCGCGCTATGGCTTTTTTCGACGATGGCGGCTTCGAGCGGTTGCTCTCCGACCTGGTCGCTGTGCCTTCGACCTCGCAGGAGGAAGCCGGCGCGCCGGCGCTGGCTGCCTATCTCGGGGAGGCGATGCAGCCTTGGCTGGAGCGGCTGGGCTTCGAAGTGTCGATATCGCCCAACCCGCTGCCGGGGTTTGGCCCCATTCTCAGCGCGATCCGTATCGAGGATCCGGCGCGACCCACGGTGCTGCTGTATGGCCATGGCGACACGGTCCGCGGCCTGGAGGATCAGTGGCGCGCGGGGCTTTCGCCCTGGAAGCTGACGCGGGAAGACGGCCGCTGGTACGGCCGCGGCACCGCCGACAACAAGGGGCAGCACGCTCTCAATCTTGCCGCATTGGAAGCGGTGCTGGCGGAGCGCGGCGGACGGCTGGGTGCCAATGTGAAGCTGGTGATCGAGACGGCGGAGGAGCGTGGTTCGCGGGGCCTGCGGGAATTCATCGCCATGCATGCCAAGGAACTTGCTGCAGACGCATTGATTGCATCCGATGGGCCGCGGGTGGAGCCGGAGGTGCCGACGATCGCCACCGGCACGCGCGGTACCTACCATTTCGACCTGGTGGTGAAGTTGCGCGAGGGTGGCGTGCATTCGGGCCATTGGGGTGGGCTGACCACGGACCCGGCCATCCTTCTTGCTCACGCCCTGTCCACCATCATGGATCGCGACGGCAAGATCCTGGTGCGTGACTGGTTGCCGCGGCAGGGCGTGCCGCCGCGTGTGAAGGCCGTGCTCGAAGGCTGCCCAGTTGGTGGCGGTGACGGCGCCGCGACGATCGACCCGCAATGGGGTGAACCCGGCTTGACCTCCGCCGAGAAGATCTACGGCTGGAACAGCTTCATCGTCCTTGCCATGGTGTCCGGCCGGCCGGAGAATCCGGTGAATGCCGTGGCGCCGGATGCACGGGCGCATTGCCAGATCCGCTACACGGTTGATGCCGAGCCCGATCGCTTCGAGGCCGCGCTGCGGGCACATCTGGATGCGCATCGGCTGGAGGATGTGCGGATCGAGAACGCCTTCATCCGGATGCCTGCCAGCCGTACGGCACCCGATCATCCCTGGGTGGGCTGGGCGCAGGCGTCTGTCGCACGGACGCTCAATAAGCGAGTGCAGATCATCCCCAGCAGTTCGGGCGGCCTGCCGGGCGATGTTTTCGTCGACCACCTCGGCGTGCCGCTCGTCTGGATTCCCCACAGCTACAACGGCTGCAAGCAGCACGGGCCTGACGAGCACCTGCTGATCTCGGCAGCGCGCGAGGGCATCGCCAGCTTTGCGGGCCTGTGGTGGGATTTAGGCGAACCGGGAACTCCCGAACGCGGCTGATTTGAGCCGCCACGCGGTCTCATCGAGCTTGCTACGGGGCGTTACGCTTCCTCACGCGATGCCCCCCGCTTCGACACGCGCCTGTTGCAGGCACGCCCCATCTTTCTCCTGCCGCCGGTGTTGGGCCGGCCAAAGGAGATGAAGATGAAGTCCATGAGGATCGCCATTCTCGCCGGTGCCGCACTGGCCGTTGTCGCGGGTGCGCTGCCGGCCATCGCCCAGCCCGGCCCCGGGCCGGGCAACGGGGGCCGCGGCTTCGCCATGGGTGAGGCTTTCGCCCGCGCCGATTCGAACGGTGACAGCCGCGTCAGCCGCGACGAGGGATGGGCCTGGCTCCAGGCGCGTTTCCAGGAGGTCGATGCCGACCGTGATGGCGGCGTGACCGTTGAGGAGATGCGCGCCTTCGCGGAGACCCAGATGGGCAGCCGCGGCAGGGCGGGTGCTGCCGATCGCCGCGCCGGCCGCGGCATGGAGCGTCATGGCCAGGGTATGTTCCGCGCTCTCGACGCGAACAGCGACGGCAAGGTGAATCTGGAGGAAATCCGGCCCTTCGCCGAAGCGATGTTCCGCGCACGTGACGTGAACAGCGATGGTGCGCTGACTCGGGAGGAGGTCCGTCCCCGCCATCGCGGTCCGCGGCACGGCCAGCACCACAACCGGGGTGCCGGCGAACGTGGTGCCGGTGAACGCGGTGCCGGTGAACGTGGCCCTGCCGAGCAAGGCAACTCTCCGTCCGCCGCGCCGGCGAACTGAGCAGCGGAAGTGTTCGGGGGGGCATCGGCCCCTCCGGCATTCCGCGACGATCTTGTATGAGAGCCAGGATGGTGGGCGCGGTAGGGATTGAACCTACGACCCCCGCCGTGTGAAGGCGATGCTCTCCCGCTGAGCTACGCGCCCATCCTGGGGTGCGGGGGATAATGCCAGGGACGGGGTGTGTCAAGCGGGGCGCCGGGTCCTTGGAAAGCGCAGCACCCGGACGATATGACGGACATGCGCCATTGCTCCTGGTTCCTCGCTGGCCTGCTTGGCCTGACGCTTGTGCCGCGCGGCGCGGCGGCGGAATCCATTCGCGCCATCTACGATGTCTATGCCGCGGGCATGACCGTGCTGCAGATGGAGGCGGATTTCGAGATCAACCAGGCCGGCTACCGTATCGAGACCCGGATGCGGACCCGAGGCGTCGCTGCAGCCTTTATCTCAGGCGAGCAGGTGGCCAGCGCAACCGGGTCCTGGGGCCGCGGCAGCGCGCTGCCGTCCAGCTATCGCTCGCAGGGGGTATGGCGGGGGAAGGACCGGCTGGTGGTCCTAGGCTGGTCGGGCGGGAACCCGGTTGTCGAGGCGCTGGTCCCCCCCAATGACGAGGAGCGGGAAGCGGTGCCGGTCGAGGTGCGGCGCGGCACGATCGATGCGCTGTCGGCGATGGCACTGCTGTCCCGCATCGTGGCCGGGAGTGGTGCCTGCGAAGGACAGGCGCCAGTCTACGACGGAAGGCGTCGGAGTGACTTCGCGATCTCGACCTATGGACGAGAGTTGATCCGCCCCTGGCGCGCCGCCTGGCATGGCGAGGCGCTGCGCTGCAGCTTTGAGGGACGGCTGGTGGCTGGCTTCATGCGCGACCAGCCTCGCGATCAGGCTGCTGCGCCACAGCGCGGCACGGCCTGGATTGCCGCACCCTTTGCCGGCGCGCCGCCAATCCCGGTGAGGATCGAGATGCCGAGCCGCTGGTTCGGAACCGCGACGGCGGTCCTGCTACGGGCCGAGGCCTCAGCCGTCGCGCAGCGTCGCCAATAGCGCCGGCAACTCGGCTGGAGTAATGGCGATTGGCGCGCCCGCCGCCATGGCAACGGGTCCGTAGCCCCATCCAGCGAAGATCGGGCGTACGCCGGCCCCCTTCGCCGCCGCCATGTCGTTGTGATGGTCGCCGATCATCACCGCGCGCTCCGCCTTGCCACCAGCATCGCGCAAGGTGGCAAGCAGGTGGGCGGGGTCTGGCTTGCGGGTCGGGTAGGAGTCACCGCCGCCGATGGCGGCGAAGCCATCCGCCAGGCCGAGTTCCCGCAACAACGTGATCGCTGGCGCAACCGGCTTGTTGGTGCAAACGGCAAGGCGCCATCCGTCCTGGAGCAGGGCCTCCAGCGTATCCCGGATGCCGGCGAAGGGGGCGGTCTCCACTGCGGCATGCGCGCCGTAGTCTTCGAGAAAGTGGTCCAGCGCAGGCTGGTCGAAGGGCAGGCCGCGCGCTGCCAGCGCCCGTTCCACCAGCACCTTGGCGCCATCGCCTATCATTGCGACCACCTCCGCTCGTGCGAAGCCGGGCAGGTCCCGCGTCGCCATCAGGCGATCCAGGGCGGCGTGAAGGTCTGGCGCGCTGTCCACCAGCGTGCCATCGAGGTCGAAGACGGCGATCGGATGCATGGCCCCCGATAAGCCTGCGCGCCGGCACCGGCAAGCCGTCGTCGTTACGCCGCGCAACGGGACGTGACCAGCGCCACCTTGCGGCGCGATGCGAGGTCGGATTACCGGGGGGGCATGAACATTGCCGCCGTCATCCTCGCTGCCGGGCTCGGGACCCGCATGCGGTCCCGCCTTCCCAAGGCCCTGCACCCGATCGCGGCCCGCCCGATGCTGCAACACATCCTGTCCGCGGCGACGGAGGTCTTCGACCGGGCCGTGGTCGTGATCGGGCCGGAGATGCCTGAATTGCAGCGCGCAGCTGATCCACATCCGGTGGTTGTGCAGGCGGAGCGGCTGGGCACTGGCCATGCGGCCCTCCAGGCAGCATCGCTGCTGGAGGATTTTGCCGGCGATGTGGCGGTGCTCTACGCCGACAACCCGCTCATCACGCCGGATACCCTGCGCCGGCTGGCCGCGGCGCGCGGAAGTGCGGGGTTGGCGCTGGTCGCCATGCGGCCCGCCGAGCCCGGGCGCTATGGCCGCGTGCTGACCAATGCGGCGGGGGAGGTGGAGCGGGTCGTCGAATGGGCGGACGCGACGGCGGAGGAGCGCGCCGTCGGGTTGTGCAATGCCGGGGTGATCTGCGCGCCGGCCGCCGACCTGTTCGGCTGGCTGCGCGCGATCCGCAACGAAAACGCCAAGGGCGAGTACTACCTGACCGACATCGTCGCCCTGGCGCGGCAGGCGGGTCAGCGTGTGGTGGCGATCGAGGCGCCGGAGGCCGAGCTTCGCGGCATCAACAGCCGGGTCGAGCTTGCCGCCGCCGAGGCCGCGGTGCAGGCCCGTCTGCGACTTGCAGCGATGGAAGCCGGCGCCACGCTGATCCAACCCGAAAGCGTCACCTTCGCCTTCGACACGCGGCTCGGGCAGGATGTCACCATAGGTCCAAACGTGGTCTTCGGCCCCGATGTGCTGTTGGAGGATGGGGTGGAAATCCGCGCCTTCAGCCATCTGGAGGGCTGCGTCGTCCGGTCCGGCGCCGTGATCGGCCCCTTTGCCCGGCTGCGCCCTGGCACGCGGGTCGAACGGCACGCGCATGTCGGCAATTTCGTCGAACTGAAGGCCGCGGTGCTGGGAGAAGGCGCCAAGGCGAACCATCTGAGCTACCTCGGCGACGCGGAGATTGGCGCCGGAGCGAATATCGGCGCCGGCACCATCACCTGCAATTACGACGGCGTGAACAAGCACCGGACCCAGATCGGCGCCGGCGCCTTCATCGGATCGGATACGGCGCTTGTGGCGCCGGTGCGGGTGGGCGCGCGAGCGCTGGTCGCCGCCGGCAGCGTGATCACTGAGGATGTGCCGGACGATGCGATGGCCATCGCGCGCGGGCGGCAGGCGAATAAGGCTGGGCGTGGCTTTCGCGGAAAGGGAGTGAAGGCCTGATGTGCGGCATTGTCGGAGTCGTGGGTCGCGAGGCGGCAGCGCCGCGCCTGCTGGAGGCGCTGCGACGCCTGGAATATCGCGGCTATGACAGCGCAGGCGTGGCAACGCTGGTCAATGGCCACATCGATCGGCGGCGGGCCGAAGGCAAGCTGATCAACCTTGCGGAGGTGCTGGAGCGTACGCCGCTGTCCGGCACGACTGGCATCGGCCACACCCGCTGGGCAACGCATGGCGCGCCGGTGGAACGCAACGCGCACCCGCACGGCACGCCGCGCGTGAGCGTGGTGCATAACGGCATCATCGAGAACCACGCGGAACTGCGCGCGGAGCTGGAGGCGAAGGGCCAGGAATTCGAGACGGAGACGGATACCGAGACTTTCGCGCGGCTGGTGGATTGGCACCTGCAGCAGGGCGCGACGCCGGCGCAGGCGGCGGCCGCGGCGCTGCGCCGCGTGCATGGCGCTTTCGCCCTGGCCATGATGTTCGCCGGCCACCCACGCATGCTGATCGCGGCCAGGCAAGGCGCGCCGTTGGCAATCGGCTACGGCGATGGCGAGATGTTCGTGGGTTCCGACGCGCTGGCCCTGGCGCCGCTGACGCGCCGCATCGCTTATCTGGAAGAAGGTGACTGGGCCGTCGTCTCCGACAGCGACGCCGTCTTCCATGATTCATCGGATCAACCGGTGGCGCGGGCCATCCGGCTGACGTCGGTCTCCGGCGCCGCGGTTGGCAAGGGCAATTTCCGGCACTTCATGGAGAAGGAGCTGCACGAGCACCCAGCCGTCCTCGGCGACACGCTGCAGCAGTATCTGGACCCCGCGACCCGTGCCGTGGCTCTGCCACCGCTGCCCTTCGATCCCGCCACCGTGCCACGCCTGACCATGTCCGCCTGCGGCAGCGCCTTCCTGGCGGCGCAGGTCGGGCGGTACTGGATCGAACAGCTCGCCCGTATCCCGGTCGATGCCGATGTCGCGAGCGAGCTACGTTATCGGGAGCCACCGCTGGCCGAAGGGGGGGGGGCGATCCTGGTCTCGCAATCCGGTGAGACGGCGGACACCATGGCGGCGCTCCGCCTGCTGCAGCAGGGCGGGCAGAAGGTGCTCTCGGTGGTGAATGTGCCGGAAAGCAGCATGGCGCGCGAAAGCGACGGCGCGCTGCTGACCGTGGCGGGGCCCGAGATCGGCGTGGCTTCGACCAAGGCCTTCACGGCGCAGCTTGCGCTGCTGGCTTGCCTGGCCATCGGCTTCGGCCGCGCCCGCGGCACGCTGGATGAGGCGACTGCGCGGCTGCTGGCCTCGACGCTGACCGAAGTGCCTGGCCATGCCGCGCTGATCCTGGAGAAGGATGCGGAGATCCGCGCGATGGCGGCGGAAGTGGCGAAGGCGCGGGACGTGCTGTTCCTCGGCCGCGGCGCGCTGATGCCGATCGCCATGGAGGGCGCGCTGAAGCTGAAGGAACTGTCCTACATCCATGCCGAGGGCTACCCGGCCGGCGAGATGAAACACGGCCCCATTGCGCTGATCGACACGGCCGTGCCCGTGATTGCGCTTTGCCCCAGCGGGCCGCTGTTCGAGAAGACGGCGTCGAACCTCCAGGAAGCGGCGGCCCGCGGCGGGCGGATCATGGCCTTCACGGATGCGGTGGGCGCCAAGGCCTTGCGTGGCTTCGCCGAACGGGTGATCGAGTTGCCGACGGTGCACCCCTTCGCCGCGCCGATCCTGCACGCCATTCCGGTGCAGGTGCTGGCCTATCATGTCGCGGTGCTGAAGGGGACGGATGTGGACCAGCCGCGCAACCTGGCCAAGAGCGTGACGGTCGAGTGAAGTTGCTCGGCCCCTGACATCGGTCCGCCGAAGTTCTATCTTCGGCGGGTACCGAGGGAAGGAAAGCCGACATGCTGGACGTCACGGGCAAGCTGCCGCTGAAGGACCCCGACCTGTTCCGGCAGGCAAACTGCGTTGGCGGCAAGTGGATTCAGGCGGATAGCGGCAAGACCATCGCCGTCCGCAACCCTGCCAATGGCGAGGTGATTGGCGAGGTGCCGGCACTAGGCGCCGCCGAGACCCGCCGGGCGATCGAGGCGGCGCAGGCGGCCTTTGGCGGATGGCGCGCCATGCTTGCCAAGGATCGCGCCGCCATCCTCCGCAAGCTCAACGACCTGATGCTGGCCAATACGGATGACCTGGCTGCCATCATGACGGCGGAACAGGGCAAGCCGCTCACCGAGAGCAAGGGCGAGATCGCCTATGCGGCATCCTTCATCGAGTGGTTCGCCGAGGAAGCGAAGCGGATCTACGGCGATACCATCCCGCAGAACGCAAAGGGTCGCCGGATCCTGGTGCTGAAGGAACCGATTGGCGTCTTCGCGGCGATCACCCCGTGGAATTTCCCCGCCGCCATGATCACCCGCAAGGCTGGTCCGGGCTGGGCCGCGGGTTGCACTGGCGTGATCCGTCCTGCCTCCCAGACCCCCTTCAGCGCCCTGGCCTTGGCGGTGCTGGCGGAGCGGGCGGGCATGCCGCCAGGCGTGTGCAACGTCATTACCGGTCCTGCTGGCGAGACGGGCGGCGAGCTGACATCGAATCCAATGGTCAGGAAGCTGTCCTTCACCGGCTCCACTGAGGTCGGCCGGAAGCTGCTGGCGCAGTGCGCGCCGACCATCAAGAAGACGTCGATGGAGCTTGGTGGCAACGCGCCCTTCATCGTCTTCGATGACGCCGACCTCGATGCGGCAGTGCAGGGCACCATGGCGTCCAAGTACCGCAATACCGGCCAGACCTGCGTCTGTGCGAACCGCATTCTGGTCCAGGACGGAGTTTTCGATGCCTTCGCCCAGAAGCTGAAGGCTGCTGTGGAGGGTCTCAAGGTCGGCGATGGCATGGAGCCGGGTGTCACCCAGGGCCCACTGATCAATGCGGACGCGGTGAAGAAGGTGGAGGAGCATATCGCCGACGCCACCGCCAAGGGCGCCAGCATCGTCACAGGCGGCAAGCGCCATGAGCGCGGCGGCAACTTCTTCCAGCCGACAATCCTGGCCGACGTGCCACATAACGCACAGGTTTTCCGCGAAGAGACCTTTGGCCCGGTCGCGCCGCTGTTCCGTTTCAAGACGGAAGACGAGGCGGTGAAGCTGGCCAATGACAGCGAGTTTGGGTTGGCTGCCTACTTCTACTCCCGCGATATCGGCCGCATCTTCCGCGTGGCTGAGGCGATCGAGGCCGGCATCATCGGGATCAACGAGGGCATCATCTCCACCGAGGTCGCCCCGTTTGGCGGGGTGAAGGAAAGCGGATTGGGGCGGGAAGGTTCCAAGTACGGAATCGATGATTATCTCGAGATCAAGTATCTCGCCCTTGGCGGCATCGGAACCTGACGACCATGGCCCACGACTTCGATCTCTTCGTCATCGGCGGCGGATCCGCGGGCGTCCGGTGCGCGCGCGTCTCAGCCGCGCACGGTGCCCGGGTTGGCGTGGCGGAGGAGCGGTTCTGGGGTGGCACCTGCGTCAATGTCGGCTGCGTGCCGAAGAAGATCATGGTGAACGCGACGGAATACGGCCAGTGGGCGCAGGACGGTGCCGCCTTCGGCTGGGACATCGAAGTCCGCGGCCATGACTGGGCCAAATTGGCGAAGGCGCGAGATGCCGAGGTGGCGCGCCTGTCCGGGATCTACGGCAAGCTGCTGCAGGGCAACGGCGTGACCACCTTCGACGCCCGCGCCACCCTGGTCGATGCCCATACCATCCAGATGGGCGACCGGAAGGTGACGGCCGAGCGCATCCTCGTCGCGACCGGCGGCACGCCGCAGCGGCTGGATATCCCCGGAGCTGAGCTCGGGCTGATCTCGGACGACCTGTTCACCCTGGGGGCGCTCCCGAAGCGGGTGGTGGTCATCGGGGCCGGCTATATCGCGCTGGAATTCGCCTGCATCCTTCGGGGCTTGGGCGCGGAAGTGGACGTGATGTACCGCGCCGCCCTGCCATTGCGCGGCTTTGACGACGATATCCGTACCGCGGCGGTGGCAGCACTTGACGCCCAGGGCATCCGGCTGAACCCGGACGTCTCGCCGACGCGAATTACCCGCGTGGACAACCAACTGCTGGTAGGCATGTCCAGCAATTTCATTCGTGAGACGGACGCCGTTTTCTTCTGTACTGGCCGGAGTCCTAATACCGCTGGACTGGGGCTGGAGGCGGCCGGCGTGGAGATGAACGCGGCGGGTGCCATCGTCGTCGACGAGGAACATCGCAGCAGCCAGCCGAACATCTTTGCCCTGGGCGATGTGATCGACCGGATCAACCTGACCCCGATGGCGACGGCGACCGGCCACGCGCTGGCGGACACGCTGTTCGGCAACAAGCCTCGCAAGGCTTCCTACGACAATGTCGCCACGGCAGTCTTCACCAACCCCCCGATCGCGACCGTTGGCCTCTCCGAGCAGGATGCCGCAGCGCGCGGACCGGTGGATATCTTCGTCACCCACTTCACCCCCATGCGCCACACCATCAGTGGCCGCCAGGGTCGTAAGACCCTGATGAAGCTTGTTGTTTGCCAGCGCACGGACAAGGTCCTCGGCGCCCACATGCTGGGGGAGGATGCGGCGGAGATCATGCAGGGGATCGGCATTGCCGTCGGCATGGGCGCTACCAAGGCCGACTTCGACCGCACCATCGGCATCCACCCCACGGCGGCCGAGGAATTCGTGACGCTTCGCACTCGGGCGAGGGAATCGGGCGTTCAGCCGCCGCAGCAGGCGGCGGCTGAATAGGCTGGAGTTTCACATCCCCGCTCCGGGCGCTAAGGTTGCGGTCAGGAGTGGAGCACGGACAAAAATGATTGCGCGCGCGTGGACCCCGGACAGCTGGAGGGCAATGCCCATCCGGCAGGTTCCGGACTATCCCAACCAGGCCCAACTTCGGGCCACCGAGGATAAGGTCCGTCGATTTCCGCCGCTGGTTTTTGCGGGTGAGGCGGATCGGCTGAAGGCCCAGCTGGCGCGTGCGGGTGATGGCCATGCCTTCGTCCTCCAGGGGGGCGACTGTGCCGAGAGCTTCGCCGAGTTCCATGCCAACACCATCCGGGACACCTTCCGGGTGCTGCTGCAGATGGCGGTGGTGCTGACCTTCGGAGCGGCGCTTCCGGTGGTGAAGCTGGGCCGCATGGCCGGGCAGTTCGCCAAGCCGCGCAGCAGCGACAGCGAGACGATCGACGGTGTCACACTGCCGTCCTACCGGGGCGACATCGTGAATGGCCCGGATTTCACCGCCGAGGCGCGGGTCCCGGATCCGTCGCGCATGGAATTCGCCTATCTCCAGTCGGCGGCAACGCTGAACCTGCTGCGCGCCTTCGCAACCGGCGGTTTCGCCGACCTGCATGAGGTTCATCGATGGAACCTGGACTTCGCCGCCCGCAGCCCGCTTGCTGATCGTTATGAGGGCCTGGCGCACCGGATCGACGAGACGCTGCGGTTCATGGGTGCCTGCGGCATGTCCGACCTGCCGCAGGTGCGGGAGACGGAATTCTACACCTCCCATGAAGCCCTGCTGCTGCCGTTCGAGGAGGCGCTGACCCGCCAGCCTTCCACTCATCCGGGGCGGCAATTCGCCTGTTCGGCGCACTTCCTGTGGATCGGTGACCGGACGCGGCAGCCGGATGGCGCGCATGTCGAGTTCATGCGCGGTATCGCCAATCCGATCGGCATGAAGGTCGGCCCCTCCATGGAGGCTGACGAGCTGGTTCGCCTGACCGAAATCCTGAATCCGTCCAACGAGAAGGGCCGCCTGACCCTGATCGCCCGGATGGGCGCGGACAAGGTGGAGGGCAAGCTGCCTGGCCTGCTGGGGGCGGTGAAGCGCGCCGGCCGCAACGTGGTCTGGCTCTGTGATCCGATGCACGGCAATACGGTGAAGGCGGGGGCCTACAAGACGCGGCCCTTCGATTCCATCCTGTCCGAGATCCGTCGATTCTTCGACTGCCACGCCGCGGAGGGGACCATCCCGGCCGGCGTGCATGTGGAGATGACGGGCCAGAACGTGACTGAATGCCTGGGCGGCGCGCACCGGATGACGGAAGCCGACTTGGCGGCCAACTACGCCACCTTCTGCGACCCGCGGCTGAATGCCGAGCAGTCGCTGGAACTGGCCTTCCTGATTTCCGAGGAGCTGAAGGCGCGCCGCCCGGGCGGCGCGGTGCTTCCGGCCCGGGCGGCGCAGTGACAGCCATCTCACCCGCGGGGCGGCCCCTGCCTCCCGCGGTGGACGACGTGCCGGCATGGACGGACAGCTACTTCAATCGCACGCGTGTCGTGGTCGAGAAGTTTGGCGATTGCCGGGTGACCTATGCTGTCTTCCTGCGTCGCCCGGTCATCTCGGCACCCCGCCTGGCCACCGATTGGCTGGATGCCATCGCCGCACGTCGGGGCACCCGCTTCGACGTGGAGCTGATGCATCGGGAGGGAGATTGGGTCGGCGCAGGCGATCCGATCTTCTATCTGTCCGGCCCATTCGCGCAGCTTGCGGATCTTGAGACCATCCTGCTGCAGAAGCTCGGCGCGCCGTGCGTCGCGGCGCACAACGCCTACCAGATGTGCGTCGAGCTGCCACAGGTCCCGTTCCTTGCCATGGACGCCCGGCACTGCGCCGGGGCTGAGATGCAGGAAATGATGGCCTATGCCGCTGCCATCGGCAGTGCGGCGGCGCAGCGGGAAGGGGCCAAAGGATTCATTGGGAATGCCAATGATGCGACGGCGCATTGGTTCGGCGCAGCGCGCGGCCGGGGCACGATGCCGCACGCCCTGATCGGGTATGCCGGATCCACTGTCCGGGCGGCTGAGATGTTCCACGAGACCTTCCCCGCCGAAGATCTGACGGTTCTGGTCGACTACTTCGGGCGGGAGATCACGGACAGCCTCGGCGTTTGCGAACGTTTCCCGGAACTCGCGGCAGCCGGCAGGATGGCGGTGCGCCTCGACACCCATGGTGGGCGGTTCCTTGAGGGGCTCGATCCCGGCGAATCCTATGCTGTGCTGGAACGCCATGCGCCGCAGGCCGTGCGCCGCTATCGCAGTGAGACGGAGCTTCGGCACCTGGTGGGCACCGGCGTCTCCGCCGCCGCAATCTGGCGGGTTCGGGAGGCGCTGGACGAGGCGGGCTTCCCCAAGGTGCGGATCGTCGCTTCATCCGGTTTTGGGGTCGGCAAATGCCGCGTGGTGGCGGAGGCCAAGGCACCCATCGATGTGGTCGGCACCGGTTCCTTCATTCCGGAAGCCTGGAGCGAGACCTACGCCACCGCGGACATCGTCGCCTATGATGGCGTGCCACGGGTAAAGGTCGGCCGCGAGTTCCTGCTGCGGAATGGGGCGCGGCGGCGCGGGCAGGGCTGACCTACCGCAGTTCGACGCCCTTCTGGCCGCGCGCAGCGGCTTCAGCAATCAGCTTGCGCTCCTGCAGCGCGCCTTCCGCATCGGTAAAGAAGGTGAAGATGGCGAAGCGCTGCCCGGCCGTCACGGGCAGTGCCTCATGCAGCAGGTCGCAGCAGAAGATGGCGCAGCCACCGGCTGCGGGTTCATAGGAGTCGGGCCCGAACTCCGGAAACCGCAGCGTGCCTCCTTCATAGGTGCCGGTGTTCAGGTTGAGGCTCATGGCGAAGCGCCGATGCGCCGTGAATGGCGTGCGGTTGTCGCGATGCGCGCCGAAGCCGCCAGCGGTCTCGGCGGAATAGCAGCCGATGCGTGGCGCCTCGAAGCTCGCGGCGCGGAAGCGGAAGGCCCGCCACATCTCCGGCAGCACCCGGCGTTCCAGCCGCCGCTGAAAGGCGGCGTATAGCGTGCGGTCGTCCAGGAAGACGTCGGTGCGGCGCTTGATGTCTGTGATGAGGCCGGTATCGGCACCTGCGGCTGCGACTCGGCCCTGAAGTTTCTCCCCACGCTCCCAATGCGCCAGCATGTCTGCGATCATTTCGGGCTCCAGCACGTCCGGGATCAGCAGCACCGGCGCGCCGCTGCGCCGGATAACCGGCGCCCTGGTTTCGGGCAGAACGGCCAGGGCTGCCTTCAGCGCGTTGTCGCCCGCCTGGGCGAAGCTGAGCCGGCCGCGCGGGGAGATCACCGCCACGCCACCCTGCGGCAGCCCGAGGCCGAGGAACAGCTTCCGGTCCGCATCGACGAGCCGCGTCGGTCCCTCGGTCTCACGCGTGATGCCAGTCTTGCCATCGGCGACGAGGATGATCCGCGCCTGCCGTTCGCGCGCCGCTTCCTCCGCCTGCATGATCTGCGCGGCCGCCGGCGTGTTTCCCAGGATCAGCACGCGGTAGAGGCCGGCGATCGACTGGTGCTGCAGGTCGAACAGCGCCCCCTTGGCGTCCGGCAGGGACAGGGCCGGCAGAAGGTCGCCGGGCAGGAAGGGTTCGGGCGCTGCCATACGGGCTCCCTCGCTGAATGGGCAATCGGTCCGTTCTTCATTAGACTGAACGCGATGTCCGGCGAAGCTCCTCCTCTTACCGCCACGGCAGCGGGCGCGAACCCCGCGGCGCGGGAACGTCGGATTGGCTATGCCTGCGCCTTTGCAGTGCTGTTCGTCTGGGCCGGATTTCTGCTCTCCTCCCGTCTATCCGCCAAGCAAGCGCTGACGCCTTGGGATGTCGCGGCGCTTCGGTATGCCGGAGCTTTCGTGGCAGCAGTGCCGCTGGTGGCCCTGCTCGGTCTGCCGAGGCTGCCGCCACTGCGATTGGTGGCGCTGCTCGGCGCGGCATCTTTTGGCTTTCCCATCCTCGCCTATCACGGCTTTACACTTGCGCCTGCGGCCCATGGCGGCGTGATGCTGCCGGGCACCCTGCCGTTCCTGACGGCCGCGCTGGGCGTCGCTTTTCTGGGAGAGGCCTGGACCCGGCGGCGCGTGGCCTCGCTGGCTGTGGTTGCTGCGGGAATCGGACTACTGGCCAGCGACACGCTTGGCGCCCATCCGGGAGCCTGGCGAGGCGACCTGCTGTTTCTCGGCGGGTCCTGCTGCTGGGCGGTGTACACGCTGCTGATACGACTCTGGGGCATCGGCGCGATGCAGGCGACGCTGTCGATAGCCCTATGGTCGGCGCCGATCTACCTGCCGATCTGGTGGTTCCTGTTGCCGTCCAGCATAGGTGCCGTCAGTGCAGGTGCGGCGCTCTACCAACTTGTCTACCAGGGCATCTTCGCCACTGTCCTGGCAGGACTGCTGTTCACCCGGGCCGTGACGGCGCTGGGCGCGCCGACCACCACCACAATTACCGCCCTGGTGCCGGGCATGGCGGCTCTGGCCGCTTGGCCGCTGCTCGGGGAGCCCCTCGGGCCGATCGGCTTTCTGGGCGTCGGCTTGGTTTCGGCAGGCATGATCCTGACGGTGATGCGGTTCCCGTCCCGCGCGCGTTGACCCTGTGGGGGGCGGACCCTAGGTTCGCTGGATCATGACAGACCGGCTCCGCATCGCGCTCGCCCAGATCAACCCGCATGAGGGCGCGCTCGACGCCAATGCCGCGCGCATTCGCCAAGCGCGGGCCGAGGCCGCCGCCGCGGGCGCGGACCTGCTGGTGACCCCCGAATTTTCCATCGCCGGCTATCCGCCGGAGGATCTCGTGCTCAAGCCCGCCTTCGTCGAGGCCTGCATGCAGCGGATCGACGCGCTGGCGGCGGAGACCGCGGATGGCGGGCCGGGCATCGTTGTCGGTGGTCCCTGGCGGGACGGTGGCCGCTTGCATAATGCGCTGTTCGTGCTGGAAGGCGGCCGTATCCTGGCCCGACGGGCGAAGCACGAACTGCCGAATTATGGCGTGTTCGACGACAAGCGCGTCTTCATCGCCGGCCCGGCGCCGGGGCCGGTGGCCTTCCGCGGCGTGCGCCTCGGCCTGATGATCTGCGAGGATTGGTGGTTCCCCGCGGTCAGTGAGACGCTGCTGGAAAGCGGCGCGGAGATGCTGATCAGCATCAACGGGTCCCCCTTCGAGGCGGCGAAGCAGGACACCCGGGTGCAGCTTGCCGTCTCCCGAGTGGTGGAGACGGGGCTACCCTTCGTCTTCCTCAACCAGATCTGCGGCCAGGATGAGTTGGTCTTCGACGGCGCTTCCTTCGTACTGAATGGCGACCGCAGCCTCGCGGTGCAACTGCCGATGTTCGAGGAAAGGCTGGCGATCACGGATTGGTCGCGCGGGCCACAGGGGTGGGTTTGCGCGCCACAGCCGGTGCCGCCAGCGATGCCGCCGCTGGAGCAGATCTACCGCGCCATGATGCTCGGCCTGCGGGACTACGTGAACAAGAACCGCTTTCCCGGTGTGGTGCTGGGCCTTTCGGGCGGCATCGACAGTGCGCTGTCGGCCGCGGTCGCGGCCGACGCGCTGGGGCCGGACCGGGTGCGGGCGGTGATGCTGCCCTCGCCCTACACCTCCCGCGACAGCCTGGATGATGCGGAGCGCTGCGCAAAGCTGCTGGGCATCCGTTACGAGAGCATCCCAATCGGGCCGGCCATGGCCGCGATGCAGGGTATGCTGGCGCCCGCCTTCGGGAACCTGCCAGCCGATACCACCGAGGAAAACCTGCAGTCTCGTCTGCGCGGCGTGACGCTGATGGCACTGTCCAACAAGTTCGGCGACATGCTGCTGACCACCGGCAACAAGTCGGAGATGAGCACCGGCTACGCGACGCTCTATGGCGACATGTGCGGTGGCTATTCAGTCTTGAAGGACGTCTGGAAGATGACGGTCTTCGCCCTTTCGCGCTGGCGCAACGACCATACTCCGCTGGATGCGCTCGGGCCGCGCGGGGCGGTGATGCCGGAGCGCGTGATAACCAAGCCACCCTCTGCGGAACTCAAGCCCGACCAGACCGATCAGGACACTCTGCCACCCTATGAGGTGCTGGATGCGATCCTGGAGGGACTTGTGGAGCGGGAACTGGATGTGGACACGCTGGTCGCCCAGGGGCATGACCGCGCCACGGTGTTGAGGATCTGGCGCATGCTGGATCGTGCCGAGTACAAGCGCCGCCAGGCGCCGCCTGGGGTGAAGATCACGCCCCGCGCCTTCGGGCGCGACCGGCGCTACCCTTTGACCAACGGCTTTTCCGGGCTGATCGCATGAGTGACCATGATGAGGGGAACGAGGACCCGATCTTCGCCCGTCAGGTGCTCGGGCAGGTCGAGGGGCTGGAGGTCCGGATCCTGGACCTGTCAGGCGCCAACGGGTCGGAGCCTGTGGAGGTGGTGCGTGGCTTCGGCACCGTGGCCCACGCCAACGCATTTGCACGGCGCTATGTGCGGGATTCGGTCGATATCTGCCGCGGACAGGGGATGGATGCCCGCGCGGTGATGGAGGCCTGGGGTACCTTCGGCGAGGATGCCGAGGTGCAGGGCGCTGGCGAGGATGCCTGGCGCAGCGCAAATGAACTGGCCGAATTCGCGGCGCGCCCGGCAACCGATGCCGAAGAGCGCAATTGGCGCATCATTGACCCTCGCCGCGACGAGGATGACGAAGACGGGGAAGAGGAAAGCGAAGCCTAGCGCCTCGTCACTTCCAGCCGCCGTCATAGGAACGTGGCGAATACACCGGCGCGGGCGGAGCGTAGTGATAGGCAGACGGCGGGGCCGCATAGATCGGCGCCTGCTGCACCGGAGCCCAGTAGACTGGCGGCGGCGGGTAATACACGACCGGTGGTGGCGCGTAGACCACCGCGGGCGGGGCAAGTGCCGCACCCAATGCGGCTCCAACCCCCAGTCCCAGTAGCGCGCCTCCCAGCACGGCCGCGCCGTTATTGTGGTAGTGGTAGCGATGGTGGTGGTGGCCGCGGTACCGCCAATCGGCCAGCGCCGGTTGCGACGCAAGGGCGCCGAACGCCAGCACGCCGGCAAAGATCGCTGCAGGAAGCTTGACCATCGGAAGTCTCCTTACCCGGAAACATTAGCACCCCGGCGGTGGCTGGAATGGGGCGAAGTGTATCGGGCGCCTTGCCTTGTGACGCCATTTGCCGTTCCTGTGCCCACCTGATGAAAGTCCGCTTCGCCCCGTCCCCCACCGGCCTGCTGCATGTCGGCAACGCCCGTATCGCCATCGCCAACTGGTGCCTTGCCCGGCACCATGCGGGCCGATTCCTGCTGCGTCTCGATGACACCGACACCGAACGCTCCCGACCCGAATACGCGCAGGCGATCGAGGAGGATCTGCGCTGGCTCGGCCTGGACTGGGACGAATTCGCCCGCCAGTCCGATCGGCTGGCGCTTTACGCCGCCGCCGCGGAACGCTTGAAGGCCTCCGGCCACCTCTACCCCTGCCTGGAGACGGAGGAGGAACTGGCCTTCAAGCGGGAACAGCGGACCCGCCAGGGCAAGCCGCCGCTGTATGACCGTGCGGCACTGAAGATGACGGCGGATCAACTCGCCCGCGCCATCGCCAACGGCAAGACGCCGCATTGGCGCTTCAAGCTTTCTGGCGGCCATGTGGAATGGCAGGATGGGGTGCTGGGCCGTCGCAGCGTGAAGCTGCCGAGCCTGTCGGACCCCGTGCTGATCCGCGCCGATGGCAGTTTCTTGTATACCTTCACCTCCGTGGTCGATGACCTGGAGACGGGCATCACCGACATCGTCCGGGGCGAGGACCATGTGACCAATACGGGGATCCAGCTCGATATCTTCGCGGCCCTCGGAGGCGATCCCCGCCGTGTCCGCTTTGCGCATCTGCCGCTGCTGACGGATGCGGATGGCGGGCCGCTCTCGAAGCGGACCGGCAGTGTCGGGCTGCGGCAGATGCGCCGGGATGGGGTGGAGCCGGCGGCGCTGGTCGGCTACTTGGCGGCGCTGGGCACCTCGGCGGATCCCGTGGCGGCCATGCCGGCCGATCTCGTTCCGGATTTCGATCTGCGGCGCGTGTCCAAATCCGCGGCGCGCTTCGACACCAGGCAGCTTCTCGCACTCAACCGCCGCTGGCTGCACGCGCTGCCTTTCGAGGCAGTACGCGACCGGCTACCGGAGGGGGCGGGGGAGGATTTCTGGCTGGCGGTGCGAGGCAACCTTGATCTGTTGCGCGAAGCCCGCGATTGGTGGGAGATTGTCTCCGGTGGTATCGTGCCGCTGAGCGAGGCGGCTGACGCGGAACTTCTCCGTCTTGCCACTGAGACGTTGCCCGAGGAGCCGTGGGATGAGGCCACTTGGCCTGCATGGACGTCGGAGCTGTCGACCCGCACCGGCCGCAAGGGCCGTGCGCTGTACCTGCCGTTGCGTCGCGCCCTGACGGGCGAGGACCACGGCCCCGACCTCAAGGTCTTCCTCCCATTGATCGGCCGCGAGCGGGCGCTGAAGCGCCTGCTGCAGGCCGTTGCAGGCTAGCTCCATGGATATCCAGTTCCACAACAGCGCGACCCGCCGCAAGGAGCGGTTCGTGCCGATCGATGACCAGCATGTTCGCATGTATGTCTGCGGTCCGACCGTCTATGACCTTGCGCATCTGGGCAATGCCCGGCCCAACGTGGTGTTCGATGTGCTGGCGCGGCTGCTTCGGCAGGCTTATCCGCGCCTGACCTATGCCCGCAACATCACCGATGTCGAGGACAAGATCATCGATCGGGCGCGGGAGAGCGGCGAGACGATCGAGGCGCTGACCGCCCGCACCGCCGCCGAGTTCCGCCGCGACATGGCGGCACTCGGCGTGCTGCCACCGGATGTGGAGCCGACCGCGACCGGCAGCATCCCCGAGATGGTGGCGCTGATCGAACGGCTCGTCGCCAATGGCCACGCCTATGCGGCCGAGGGGCATGTGCTGTTTTCCGTCGCGAGCTTTGCGCAATACGGCGCCCTGTCCGGTCGGTCGCCCGATGAATTGCTGGCAGGCGCGCGGGTCGAGGTGGCGCCTTACAAGCGTGATGCGGGCGATTTCGTGCTGTGGAAGCCCTCCACGCCGGAGCAGCCAGGCTGGGACAGCCCCTGGGGCCGCGGGCGGCCGGGCTGGCACATTGAATGCTCCGCCATGTCCTGGAAGCAGTTCGGGCCTGACTTCGACATTCATGGCGGCGGCGCCGACCTGATGTTCCCGCACCACGAGAATGAGGTGGCGCAATCCCTGTGTGCCTTCCCGGGCAGCCACTACGCCCGCTATTGGCTGCACAACGGCATGCTGCTGGTGGATGGGGAGAAGATGGCTAAGTCGGCTGGCAACTTCCTGACCGTGCAGGACATCCTGCGCCACGGCCCCTGGGCCGGTGAGGCGTTCCGCTTGCTGCTGCTGCGCACCCATTACCGCGCCCCGCTGGATTACAGCCAGGCGGCGCTGGAGGAGGCGCGGCGGGAACTGGACCGTTTCTATCGGGCGCTGGCCAAGCTGGCGACGATAGAGGCAGAGCAGGGCGACACGCCGCATCAGGTTGAGGCGCCGCCCTTTGAGCAGGCGCTGGCGGATGATCTGAACACGCCGCTGGCCCTGGCAACCCTTCACCATCTGGTCTCCACGGTGAATGACCGGCTGGCCCAGGGGTCCGAGGCGGGTCTGGCCCATCTGAAGGGCCGCATCCTGGCCTGCGGTGCGCTGCTCGGCCTGCTGGCCGCGGACCCGGAAACCTGGTTCCGTGGGGCGGCCGGCGATGCGGAGGCGATCGAAGCCGCCATCGCCGCGCGACTCGCCGCGCGCAAGGCGAAGGATTGGGCGGAGGCGGATCGGATCCGGCAGGATCTGGCTGCCCAGGGCATCCTGCTGGAGGACGGGCCGCAGGGTACGAGCTGGCGCCGTGCGTGATCTGCTTGCTTTCCCCTTGGGGGAAGGTTCTATCGAGCCCTCCGGCCCATCAACCGGAGGATCCGACATGCCCCGCCTCGCCATCGCCACGGCGCTTTCCCTGGTGCTGACCGCACCCGCCTTCGCCCAGAACAGCCACCAGCATCATGGTCAGCACGCGGCCCCGGGTGCGCAGCAGCGCAACACAGAACCTGCGAGCACACGGGAATTCCGTGCCGCCAGTGAACGGATGCATCGGGACATGAGCATTCCCTATTCCGGGAATGCCGACCGTGACTTCGCCGCCGGCATGATCCCGCACCACCAGGGCGCCATCGACATGGCCCGGATCCAGCTTCGCCACGGCACCGACCCGGAGATGCGCCAGCTGGCCGAGGCCGTGATTCGGGCTCAGGAGGCGGAGATTGCCATGCTCCGCGCTTTCCTCGCTCGAACGCCATCCCGATGACCGGTGGTCGGGAGGATGGCCGGGCGGCCCTGACCCCGTCGCCGGGCGAAAGCCCCATCGTGGTGTTGGTGCGGCCGCAGATGGCCATGAACATCGGCACGACGGCGCGGGCCATGGCCAATGGCGGGCTGTTCCACATGCGCGTGGTGGCGCCGCGCGATGGCTGGCCGCAGCCCAACGCCTATGCCGCGGCCTCGGGCGCCGATGCCATTCTCGACGCGGCGCAGGTCTTCCCGGACGTACCGTCCGCCATTGCCGACTGCCATCGGGTGATGGGCACCTGTCCGCGGCCGCGGCATGTCATCGTGCCGCTGCGCGACGCGCGTGCGGCGGCGGCCGATCTGCGGGAGATCAACGGCCGTGGCCTGCGCGCTGCGGTGCTGTTCGGGCCGGAACGCGCGGGGCTGGAGGCGGAGGATCTGTCGCATTGCGACACGCTGGTCCGCTACCCGCTGAACCCGCAGCACACCTCGCTGAACCTGGCGCAGGCCGTGATGATCCTGGCCTATGAGTGGTGGATGACCGCCGAGACGACCCCGCCGCGCCAGCTCCTGACAAACGGCACGCCGGTTGCGACCAAGGGGGATCTGGAGAACTTCCTGAGCCGGCTGGTGGCGGAGCTGGATGCCTCCGGCTTCCTGCACAACCCGCCCAAGCGACCGGGCATGGTCCGCAACCTGCGCCACTGGTTCCAGCGCGGCGAGGTAACGGAACAGGAACTGCGCACGCTGCACGGCGTGGTGACGGAGCTGTCCACCGGCCGGATGCAGCGCGGCCGCTTTCCCGCCGAAGATCCGCTGCCGCCCTGGCATGAGGAATCACGGAAGGACAGCCCATGATCCATCCGGACGGTACGCCGGTTCCGCCGCTGCCCGACCCGCGCTTTTGCGAGGTGGACGCCGCGGCGCTCGGCCTGGAAGGTCCGCGCATGTCCTACATGGAAGCGGGGGAGGGGCCGGAGACGATCCTGTGCCTGCACGGCATTGGCGCCAACAGCATGGGCTGGCGCTTTTCCCTGTCTGGCCTGTCCGATCGGGCGCGGGTGATCGCGTGGAATGCTCCAGGCTATTTCCTGTCCGACAATTTTACGGCCGAGGCGCCGGCGCCTGAGGCCTATGCGGCGGTGGCGCTGGCGCTGCTGGATGCGCTGGGCGTGCAGGGGCCGGTTCATATCGCCGGGTCATCCTTCGGCTCCATGCTCGGCGCCTGCCTGGCAGCGCGGCATCCCACGCGAGTGGCCAAGCTGGTGATGATGGGCACCTCCCGCGGCCAGCGCTGGAAGGGAGAGGAGGGTCGTGCCGCGATGCTGGCGATGCGGAAGGCCAGCGTGGCCGGCGGCGCGGTCGCCCTCGCGCGCACGCGGTCGGACAAGCTGGTGGCGCCGGGTGCCGGCCCAGCGGTACGGCAATTGGTCGAGGGCATGGTGGCCGCCACGCATCCGCAAGGGTTGCTGCAGGCGGCCCGCTGCACGGACCAGGTGGACGTCATAGCCGATTTCGCGGCGCAGATCCGCGCGCCGACGCTCTGCATCAGCGGCGCGGAGGATGCGGTGAACCCGCCGGAGACGGTCGGGCGCCTGATCGCCGAGGCCATCCCCGGCGCCGAATTCGTCTCACCGGCCGGGGTCGGGCACCTGCCGGAGCTTGAAGCGCCGGCCAGGACATTGGACCTTCTCCGAAAGCATTTCTTCGGAGCCTGACCATGCGTCTGTCCCGCCGCCATCTTCTCGCCGCCGCCGTGGCCGCGCCTGCCGTCGCCCGCGCACAATCGGCAGACTTCCCGACCCGGCAGGTGCGGATCGTGGTGCCCTTTCCGCCGGGTGGCGGGCTGGATGCGCTGGCGCGTGCGCTGGCGGATCGGCTGCAGGCGGCCTGGCGGCAGCCGGTGGTGGTGGACAACCGGCCCGGCGGATCCACCGTGCCGGGCACGGACCTGGTGGCCAAGGCGCCGCCGGATGGCCACACGCTGCTGATCACCGCCGACAACTCCATTACCTCCAACCCGCATCTGATCCGTGGCCTGCCCTTCGATCCGATGAAGGACCTGGCGCCGGTGAGCCTGCTGGTTGATGTGCACCAGATGGTGCTGGTGCATCCGTCGGTTGGCGCACGGAGCATGGCGGAACTGGTCGCCGCCGCGCGGGTAGCCCCAGGGCAGTTCAACTTCGGCTCCTACGGCAATGCCAGCCAGCCGCATCTCTGCTTCGGCAGCCTGATGGCGCGCGAGCGGATCGAGATGGTGCACGTGCCCTATCGCGGCCTGACCCCCGCGGTGCTGGCCACCGTGGCGGGGGAGGTACAGATGACTCTGGCCGGCATTGCCTCCGGCGCGACGCATATCCGGGCGGGCACGCTGCGGGCGCTCGCGGTGGGCCGGCCAACGAGGTTCGAGGCGCTGCCGGAGGTGCCGACGCTGGACGAAACGGGCTTCGGCTATATCGACCCGCGCACCTGGTTTGGCGCCTTCTCCCCGGCCGGGACGCCGCCCGCCCTGCTGTCCCGTATCCAGCGCGACATCGCGGCGGCCATGGCGACGCCTGAAGTGCGCGACCGGCACCTGGTGACCTCGGGATATACGGTGCACGCCGCCACGCCTGAGGCCACGGCAGCCTTCCTGCAGCAGGACCTGGCCTACAAGGCTGATCTGATCCGGGCCGCGGGTATCACGCCGGATTAACTCAGGCGCTTGGCCAACCGGCGCGCCTGTACATAGCCGATCAGCCCCGCCACCGGGGCTGCCGGCAACAGCAGCAGCCAGCCGAGATGCTGCCCGCCGATGACCAGCCCCATGCCGATGCCGAGCATCATGCCGCCGACCAGGCTGCCGACGACGCCGGCGCTGAGGCCGAGGATCAGGATGTCTTCGCGTGTGACCATGGCCGGGGAGTAGGGGCGGCGGGGGCGGTTTGACAAGCCGGCGTCCGCGCTTCTATAGCGCCGGCACTTCCGGGAACGCGGACGGGCCTTCGGGGCCTGCGCCCGCCCTTAGCCATGCTGGCCTCGGGCCTACCGGGACAACCCGCCGCGATGCCCCAAGGGTGCCGGCACAAGCAAGAACCGGTAGCCCGCAAAGGGTGCCGGGCAGGAGAAGCGCATGACCAAGCGCGCAGAAAGCAAGTACAAGATCAACCGCCGCCTCGGTGTGAACCTCTGGGGCCGCGCCAAGTCCCCGATCGCCAAGCGCGAATATGGCCCCGGCCAGCACGGGCAGCGCCGTAAGCAGAAGCCGACCGACTTCGGCGTGCAGCTGATGGCGAAGCAGAAGCTGAAGGGCTACTACGGCAACATCGGCGAGAAGCAGTTCCGCAAGTACTACGAGGAAGCCGTGCGCCGGAAGGGCGACACCTCGGAGAACCTGATCGAGATCCTGGAGCGCCGGCTGGACACCATCATCTACCGCATGAAGCTGGCGGTGACGCCCTTCGCCGCGCGGCAGTTCGTGAACCACGGCCATGTGCTGATCAACGGCAAGCGCCTCAACATCCCGTCCTACCTGGTGAAGGACACGGACGTGATCGAGGTGAAGGAAAAGTCGAAGCAGCTCACCTGCGTCCTGGATGCCGCGCAGTCCGGCGAGCGTGACGTGCCGGAATACATCGAGGTCGATCATCGCGCGATGCGCGGCCGCATCCTGCGCGCGCCGAAGCTGAGCGATGTGCCGTATCCGGTGCAGATGGAACCGAACCTGGTGGTCGAGTTCTACTCGCGCTGATCCGGCCAGTCGGCCGACGCTATCGAGGCGGGGTCCACTGGACCCCGCCTTTTTTGTTGGCTGGATCGGTTATGCCGGAACGGCGTAGCAGTGCCCCAGGAACAGCAGGATCTCCCGCCCCACCCGGTCCCAGCCTGCGGTTTCCATGCGGAAGCCGTGGTCGGTGTCTAGGATGACGACCTGTGTGTTGGGGCCGAGAGCGTAGCGGTCTGCAATATCGGCGCCGCCATAGGCATCGCGGCTACCCTGGATGATCAGGCTCGGTGTGCGAAGATGCCGCAGGTGACTGTAGCGCCCGGGGTCATCCCGCCGCTCCGGCTGACGGAACGGGTAGCCGAGGCACACCAGACCGCGGACCGGACGCAGGTCGGCCACGGTACTTGCAACTCGAGCCCCCGAGGATCGTCCCACCAGGATCAGGCGGCCCGGGTCGGCGGAGCTCTCGAGCACCTGCCTCAACCAGTTCTGGCGCTCGGTAAAGCTGCGCGGCAGGGCCTGGTCCGGTGGAATGTCGGATTGCTCACCCTCGGTCTGGAAGGTCCGCGTAAAGAATGGGGCGAGGGAACGACGGACCAACGGGCCGAAATGCGCGTCCTTTGGACGCGAATCGCCGCTGAGAAACATGATGCGGCTTTCCAGCTCCGCACGAGCGTCTTCGAGCTCAGCGATCAGAACAGCTCGTCCTGCAGCAGCTTGCAGCGGCGGGCAGGTGGGAAGCTGGGTGCCATCCATGCCCAGGGGCAGGTCCAGCACCGCCTCCGACCGCACAAGTCTCAGAAACTTCAGTGACCTGGCACCGGCCCAGTCCAGACGGACAATCGGCAGGCTGAGCGCAAAGGCCATCCGGCCCGATTCAGCCAGAAAAGCAAAGGCGGGCCGGCCATCGACCAGTAATTGCCCACCGCCGCTTGCGTCCCGCTCCACCTGTCCGCCGGTCGCCTGCTGCGCCACCGGGCCGGATCAGGCGTGCAGCGTCAGGCCGTTGCCTTCGGCATGACGCCGTTGTCTTCCAGCAGCGTCTGCAGCTCGCCGGACTGGAACATCTCCGTCACGATGTCGCAGCCCCCGACGAACTCGCCCTTCACGTAAAGCTGCGGAATCGTGGGCCAGTTGGCGAAGGCCTTGATGCCCTCGCGAAGTTCCTGGTCTTCCAGGATGTTCACGCCCTTGAAGGGCACGCCGACGTGGGAAAGGATCTGCACCACGCGTGCGGAAAAGCCGCACTGCGGGAAAACCGGTGTGCCCTTCATGTAGAGCACCACCGGGTTGGCGGAGATTTCGGACTGGATCTGGTCGAAAACGGGGTTGCTCATGGCGGTCGGTCCCTGGTCGAGAAGGTTCGTCAATCGGGGGCGGAGGTCTGCAGCGCCAGGGCGTGCAGCGCACCGCCCATTCGGCCCTGCAGAGCGGCGTAGACGATCTGGTGCTGCTTCACGCGGCTGATGCCCTTGAAGGCGGAGGAGACCACGGTTGCGGCGTAATGGTCGCCATCGCCCGCCAAATCCTCGATCGTCACCACGGCATCGGGTAGGGCGGCCTTGATGAGGGCCGCAATTTCCGCCGAATCCATCGCCATCAGGCAGCTTCCCCGTTCATCAGCGCCGGCAAGGTTGCCTCATGCGCGGCGACCAGCCTCGCAATCGATATGGAGGAGCCATCGGCCAGAACCAAGTCCCCGCCACCGCTGCGGCCGATCTTCATGGCAGGCACGCCCGCGGCGCGGGCCGCCGCCAGCAAGGCTGCGCCATCCTGCACGGCGAGCAGATAGCGCGCCTGGTCCTCCCCGAACCACCAGCCGGCGGCCGCGGCGCCGGCGGGCGGAGCTGCCAGCTTCAGGCCCGTACTGCCGCCCATCGCCATTTCTGCCGCCGCTACCAGCAGCCCGCCATCAGCCAGATCGTGGCAGGCCACGACGCTGCCGGACAGGATCTGGTTGCGGACGAAGTCGCCATTGCGTCGCTCGGCGGCGAGATCGACGGGCGGCGGCGCGCCCTCCTCGCGCCCAGTGATCTCGCGCAGCCAGAGCGACTGGCCGATCCAGCCGAGCGTCTCCCCGACCAGCACCACATCCAGCTCCGGCCGCAGCGCAAGGCCCACGGCCTGCCGGGCATCCTCGAGCACGCCCACGCCGCCGATCGCCGGGGTGGGCAGGATGCCGCGGCCCTGCGTCTCGTTGTAGAGCGAGACATTCCCGCTCACGACCGGGAAATCCAGCGCCAGGCAGGCTGCGGCCATGCCGCGCACGGCGGCGGCAAACTGGCCCATGATCTCGGGCTTCTCCGGATTGCCGAAGTTCATGTTGTCGGTGATCGCCAGCGGCAGCGCGCCGACTGCGGTCAGGTTCCGCCAAGCCTCGGCCACCGCCTGCGCGCCGCCTGCCTCGGGGTCGGCCTGGCAGTAGCGGGGCGTGCAATCCGTGGTCATGGCCAGCGCGCGGTCCAGGCCTTCCAGCTTCACCACTGCGGCGTCCGCGCCACCGGGGCGCTTAACCGTCTGGCCGCCCACGGTGCTGTCGTACTGGTCCCAGATCCAGCGCCGCGAACACAGGTCGAGGCTGCCAAGCAGCTTCTCCAGCGCCGGCAGCGCGCCCAGCGGATCGGCGATAGTGGCCGCATCCAGCACCGGCTGCTTCGGCGTCTCGACCGTCGGGCGCTGGTACAGCGGCGCTTCGGATTCGAGCGGGGCGAGGGGAATGTCGGCCTCGATCTCGCCCTTGTGGCGGATGACTATGCGGCCGGTGTCGGTCAGGTGACCGATCACCGCGAAATCCAGTTCCCATTTCTGGAAGATGGCCTCGGCCTCGGCTTCGCGGCCGGGCTTCAGGATCATCAGCATGCGCTCCTGGGATTCGGAGAGCATCATCTCATAGGCGGTCATGCCCTCTTCGCGCTGCGGCACGTTGTCCATGACCAGCTCGATGCCGACGCCGCCCTTGCCGGCCATCTCGACCGATGAACTGGTCAGGCCGGCGGCACCCATATCCTGGATGGCGACGATCATGTCCGTCGCCATCAACTCAAGGCAGGCCTCGATCAGCAGCTTCTCGGTGAAGGGATCGCCGATCTGCACGGTCGGGCGCTTCTCCTCCGAATCCGCGGAGAATTCGGTGGAGGCCATGGTTGCGCCATGGATGCCGTCGCGCCCGGTCTTGGAGCCGACATAGACCACCGGGTTGCCCAGCCCGGCGGCGGCGGACAGGAAGATCCTGTCGCGCGGCGCAATGCCCACTGTCATCGCATTCACCAGCGGATTGCCGTTGTAGGCCGGGTGGAAGTTGACCTCACCGCCCACGGTCGGCACGCCGACGCAATTCCCGTAGCCGCCGATGCCGCGCACCACGCCATCGATCACACGCTTCATCCGTGGCGCGTCCGGCGAACCGAAGCGCAGCGCGTTGAGGTTCGCGATGGGCCGCGCGCCCATGGTGAAGACGTCCCGAAGGATGCCACCGACGCCAGTTGCGGCGCCCTGATAGGGTTCGATGAAGCTCGGGTGGTTGTGGCTCTCCATCTTGAAGATGGCGGCCAGCCCATCGCCGATATCGATCACCCCGGCATTCTCACCCGGCCCATGGATCACCCAGGGCGCCTTGGTCGGCAGCATCTTCAGCCAATGGCGGGAGGATTTGTAGGAGCAATGCTCGCTCCACATGACCGAGAAGATGCCGAGCTCGGTCAGGGAGGGGCTGCGGCCCAGGATGGACAGGACGCGCGCATACTCATCCTGCTTCAGGCCGAATTCGGCGGAAAGCTGGGCGGCGCGTTCGGCGGGCAGTAGCTGCATTGCGGCGGGGGCTCCGGGGCCGTTCTCGACGGAGGGGGCGTAGGGTGGGCTCGGCTCAGGCGGAGGCGAGCGAATCGAGCAGGCTGGTGAATAGCGGCAGCCCATCCGTCCCGCCCATCAGCGGGTCCACCAGATCCTCCGGATGCGGCATCAGCCCGCAGATGCGGAGGGTGGGGGAGAGGATGCCGGCGATATTGTCGCGCGCGCCGTTGCGGTTCGCGGCGGGCGTGATGGAACCCTCCGGCGTTGCGTAGCGGAAGGCGACAAGCCCTTCGCCATTCAGGCGAGCCAGGGTCTCGTCATCGCAGAAGTAGTTGCCATCGCCATGCGCCATGGGGGAGCGGAACACGGCGCCCTTCTGCCAATGGCTGGTGAAGGGCGTATCGGCCCGCTCCACCCGCATGTGGCAATCCATGGACAGGAAACGCAGCGTCGCGTTGCGCAGCAGGGCGCCGGGCAGCAGCCCGGCCTCGGTCAGGATCTGGAAGCCGTTGCAGACGCCCAGCACCAGGCCGCCTCGTTCCGCGAAATCCCGCACCGCGCGCATGATGGGCGACTGCGCCGCCATGGCGCCGCAGCGCAGATAATCGCCATGGCTGAAGCCGCCCGGCAGCACCACCAGGTCCGTCCCGGGCGGCAGGGCATCCTGCAGGTGAAACACCATGGCCGGCTTGCGGCCGCTGGCGCGTTCCAGGGCGATTGCCATGTCGCGCTCGCGGTTGGTGCCCGGGAAGACGATGATCGCGGATTTCATGGTGTCACCAGAATACCCAGAGGATCAGCCCGGCCAGGATGGCCAGGAAATTGAACAGCCCGAACAGCCAGGCCACGATGCCGTAGACGGAACCCAGCAGCTACGGCAGGCCCAGCGGCCGCAGGATCAGCTTGCCGAGCCGGGTGCAGATATCGACCAGCAGCTCGAACAGCTCCTGCATCACCAGTGCCGGCTATTCCAGCCAGATCCGGATCCAGTGCAGGCCGCCGGCGACGAACAAGGTCACCACCGTGGCCAGCGCCGCCGCCGTCACCCATCGGTCCAGGCCCTTCTTGCCGCGCGCCATCAGTCCCGGCCGCTTCTGCTGCGCCACCGCCGGCATGCGCTGCTCGCGCCAGCGCAGGCCCATCGCGATGAGGACCGTCAGCACCAGCATGACGAGGAGCGAGACCTTCACCATGGGAGGCTAGGCGAGCTCGACCTTGAAGGATTCGATCACGGTATTGGCCAGCAGGCGCCGCGCCATCTCCTCCGCCACGGCCCGGGCCTTGGCGGGATCGGCCTCGGAGAGTTCCAGCTCGATCACCTTGCCGGCGCGAACCTCGCCTACCCCGGCGAAGCCGAGGGACCCAAGGGCGTGGCCGATGGCCTTGCCCTGCGGGTCCAGAACGCCCGTCTTCGGCATGATGGTCACGCGTGCCCTCATTGCACCGTCTCCGGACCCTTCATGTCCCGCACGCCGGCCTCGGGCAGGATACCGAGGCGCTTGGCGACTTCCTGGTAGCCTTCCTCGACCTTGCCGAGGTCGCGGCGGAAGCGGTCCTTGTCCATCTTCTCACCCGTGTGGACGTCCCACAGGCGGCAATTATCCGGGCTGATCTCATCGGCCAGGACGATCCGCATCTCGTCATTCTCGTAGAGGCGGCCGAATTCCAGCTTGAAGTCGACGAGGGTGATGCCGACGCCGAGGAACAGGCCAGTCAGGAAGTCGTTCACGCGCAGCGCCAGGGCGACCATGTCGTCCAGGTCCTGGGTCGCAGCCCAGCCGAAGCAGGTGATATGTTCCTCGGACACCATCGGATCGCCGAGGGCGTCGTTCTTGTAATAATACTCAAGAATGGAGCGCGGCAGCCGCGTACCTTCCTGGATCCCGAGCCGTGTCGCCAGGCTGCCGGCGGCAACGTTGCGGATGACGATCTCGAGGGGAATGATCTCCACCTCCCGGATCAGCTGCTCGCGCATGTTCAACCGGCGGATGAAGTGGGTCGGGATGCCGATCTCCGCCAGCTTCATCATCAGGTATTCGCTGATGCGGTTGTTGAGCACGCCCTTGCCGGTGATCGTGCCCTTCTTCTGCGCGTTGAAGGCGGTGGCGTCGTCCTTGAAGTACTGCACCAGGGTGCCCGGTTCAGGGCCCTCGAACAGGATCTTGGCCTTGCCCTCGTAGAGCTGACGGCGGCGCGCCATGGTGCTGAAACTCCTCGACTGCCGCGCGCCCATGGAGCGGGCGCGCAGGACGACAGGCCGCGGCGGCCCGGTATCTGCCGGTGCTATAGCAGGGCGGGCCGCGAACCGCCACGTCACGGCGGAGGGTCCGTGTTGCGCCTGGATCAGATGAGGGTATCAGGCCGGGGGAAGTGCAACGTCCTCGTAGGGTGCGCTGCCGGGCGGGGCCGGGCAGAAGCGCCAAAGACGTGCGCCGGCGGCCCCGAACGCGATGAGGCTGGCGCAAACCGTGCCGAACCCCTGCACGGGCGGTATCCGCAGCGCCTCCGCGATACCCGCCTCGCCATGGTCTGAATCGGCCAGCAACGACTCCCAGGCCGTCCAGTCGCCCCGTTCCGGATCGGGTGGCGGGCTGGCTTCAAAGCGTGGCAGGTGCCGGCGAATGCGCGGACTGGTTGGATCATTGGGGTCGTGCGCCGTCACCATGGTCAGGCCGGCGCCGAGTTCGACCACTGCCGGGTGCCCCATCCCCGTGCCGCGCAGGAAGAAGGCCGATCTGGAATCCGAGATCACCAGGTTGAAGGGGCGCCAGGCCGCCGAATCCAGGGCGGCAATGGCCGTCGCAGCCTCGGCGGCGTTGGATGCCCCTGCCGCGCGGATCGGAAGCGAACCGCGCGAGGCTTTGCCTGCGGCTGGGCCCAGGCTTCCGGGGCGGTTGAGAACGGCACAGGCGACGCTGTTTCCCAGGGCCAGCCAGGTACCGCCCGCCATGGTATCCAGCCCGCCGACGATGCCGGGCTGGTCAGCCCAGTGCGCGGCCGGCGGCAGCCAGGGCCGATCCAATCTTTCGTCGCGGTTCGCGGCGATGAGCAGCGGCCAGGTATGGCCTGGGCGCCGCAAGATGATCACCGTGCACACGGGGCAGCGCACAAGGGTCTGGTCGTTCCATCAAAAGCGGAAGTAAAGCCCCACCCCCGGCGGCGGGCTATAGTACCGAGGCGGCGGCCTGTAGTAGCGCGGCGGAGGCGCGTAATACACGGGCGGCGGCGCATAGTAGACCGGGGGCGGCCTGTAGTGTCGAGGGCGCGGCGCATAGTGGCGTGGCGGCGGGCCGCGCCAATGACGGTGACCGTAGCCCCGGCCGCGATGCCGCCCGTCGACAAGAAGGAGCGGCGCATCCAGCTTGGCCTGCGCCATTACCTCCGCCGCAGCGGGTGCCGGTTCTCCTGCCAGAAGCAAGACTGCACCGACAGCCATGGGAATAAGCAGGGCGCGGAAACCCATCATGCAACCTCCCTTTCGTCGAGCCTTATCTAGGCTCCCCTTGTGGCGGTACCTGGGCAGTCTCTGGCTTGCGCGATGACACCCGCGTGACCACTACGCCTATCCAAGGACGCGGGCGAAAGTGTTGTCCACATGGATGAAGTCCCGCTGCGGGTCCATCGCCGCCTCCAGCGCCGATGCATCCATGCAGCTGGAAACCTCCGGATCTGCCAGCAGGTTGCTCCGGAAGTCCTTGGCGTCCGGCTTGCCCAGCGCCCGCCAGGTGGCCATGGCCGCGCGCTGGACCGCGGCGTAGGCCGCCTCGCGGCTCAGCCCGGCCTGGGTCAGCGCGAGCAGCACCTTCTGGCTATGCACGACGCCGCCGAGGCCCGCCAGGTTCTCCGCCATGCGTTCGGGGTATACTGTCAGCTTGGCCATCATGCCGGTCAGGCGCATCAGCGCGAAGTCCAGGGTGATGGTCGCGTCGGGGGCGATCACCCGCTCCACGCTGCTGTGGCTGATGTCGCGCTCATGCCAGAGGGTCACGTTCTCCAGCGCCGGCATGGCGTAGCCGCGCACCAGACGCGCTAGGCCGGTGAGGTTCTCGCTCAGCACCGGGTTACGCTTGTGGGGCATGGAACTGCTGCCCTTCTGGCCGGCGTGGAAGAATTCCTCCGCCTCGCGCACCTCGCTCCGCTGTAGGTGGCGCACCTCGGTCGCCAGCCTTTCGACGCCGCTCGCCACCACGGCGAGGGTGCAAAAGAAAGCGGCGTGGCGATCGCGCGGGATCACCTGGGTCGAAACCGGCTCGACCGCCAGGCCGAGCCGGGCCGCGACATGCGCCTCGACCCGCGGATCGACGCTGGCGAAGGTGCCCACCGGCCCGCTGATGGCGCAGGTGGCAACCTCGGCGCGGGCTGTGACCAGCCGGGCGCGGTGCCGCTGGAACTCCGCCAGGTGGCCGAGCAGCTTCAGGCCGAAGGTGGTGGGCTCGGCATGGATGCCGTGCGAGCGGCCGATGGTGGGGGTGTGGCGGAATTCCTCCGCCCGCGCACGCAGCGCTTCCAGCAGTGCATCGACATCGGCGATCAGCAGGTCCGCCGCCCGGGTCATCTGCACCGCCAGGCAGGTATCGAGCACGTCGCTGCTGGTCATGCCCTGGTGGACGAATCGCGCCTCTGGCCCAATGCCTTCGCCAAGCCAGGTGAGGAAGGCGATGACGTCGTGCCGCGTTTCCCGCTCAATCGCGTCAATGCGTTCCAGGTCGGCGGCGGTAATATCGGCGACCTTCGCCGCGCCGCCACGCCGGATGGCCTCGGCGGCACCGGCGGGGATGGTGCCAAGCTCCGCCATGGCTTCCGCCGCCAGGGCTTCGATCTCGAACCAGATCCGGAAGCGGGTCTCCGGCGACCAGATGGCGACCATCTCGGGCCGGCTGTAGCGGGGGACCATTGACCGAATTCCATGCGCGATTGGGTGCATGTGTCATGGCGCGGCGAGCAGGCGGTTGACAAGTCTCCCGCTCCGCATGGCATTAGCGCGGCCGCAAGCGGGATGGATGCACCGAGACATGGATTTTTCTTCATACGGGCCGGAGCTCGTCGCCCTCGGACAGGTTCTGTTCATCGACATCGTCCTGGCGGGCGATAATGCCATCGTCGTTGGCATGGCGGCCGCGGGTCTGCCGGCCGACCAGCGTCGCAAGGCGATCTTCTGGGGCATCATTGCCGCCACGGTCATGCGCATCGCCTTCGCTTCCATCACCGTGCAGCTGCTCTCGATCGTCGGCATCGTGCTGGCCGGCGGCGTCCTGCTGCTCTGGGTCTGCTGGAAGATGTACCGCGAGCTTCGCCATGGCGGCTCGCATGAGACCGAGGGCGTCGAGGCGCTTGAGGGCGAGGAGGGCTCGGGCCCGCCGCGCAAGACGCTGAAGCAGGCGATCATTCAGATCCTGGTGGCCGACGTGTCGATGAGCCTGGACAACGTGCTGGCGGTTGCCGGTGCGGCCAAGGACCATCCCTACATCATGATCATCGGCCTGGCCTTCTCGGTCGTGCTGATGGGTGTCGCCGCGACGCTGATCGCTCGCCTGCTGGACAAGCATCGCTGGATCGCCTGGGTCGGCCTGCTCGTCATTCTCTACGTCGCCATCAACATGATCTTCGAGGGCACCCACCAGGTGGCCGAGAATGTGCCGCAGGCCTACGGCTACCTGTTCCTGCCGCTGGGCTGGATGGCGCTTCCGGGCGTCTTCCCGGTCAGCCTTTGGGTGCTGGCGACCGTCATGCATGTCGCGGTGCTTGCCGTGGTCGCCACCCTCATGGTGGACCTCACCCGGCACGTGGCGCGCCGGAGCCGCGAATGAGGCGGCGCGCGGTTCCGGTACTCGGCGCCCTGCTGATCGGATTGATCGCGGGCTGCGCCGAGGCGCCGGGCGGCGCCGGGCTTTCGACGACAGGCCGGCCGGGTGACCGGCCGAGCCTTGAGCAGGCGGCAAGCCGCCTGCCGCAAAGCGTCGCGGACTTCACCCGCGGCGAAACCAACTGGCATGAACGCGAGCGGCCGGGTTTCGGGGTCGCCGTGGATTACGCTGGCCCGGCCCGCAGCGCGGTTTCCACCGTCAGCCTTTATGATCGCGGCCAGCGCCTGGTGCCGTCCGACATCACCTCCAGCACCATCCAGGGCGAGTTCCTCCAGGCGGTGCGGGATGCGATGGCGGTGGCGGAAGGGCGCACCAGCCAGGAGTTCACCGAGGGCGTCCGCTCCGTGCTCCCCATCCCTGGCCAGGCGCCGCTGCAGTGCATCGAGTTGAGCGGCACCTATGGCCGCACCCAGCTGCAGACCTTGCTGTGCCTCGGCGAGGCGGCGGGACGCTTCCTGAAGGTGCAGGTCACATCACCGGCGCGGCAGGTCCGACCGGTCGACCCGCAGCCATTCGTGGTCGGCATCGCGCAAGCGGCGCGCGGGTGAAAACGCGCAAGCGGCGCGTGGGTAGAAGCGCTGGTTGAGGAGGCGGTGCGGCCCGTCAGGCGTCCACCGCCTCCTCATCCAGTTTTGCCGCATTGTCCTGGATGAAGCGGAAGCGCAACTCCGGGCGGCGACCCATCAGCGCCTCGATCAGGTTCGACGTCTCCGCAATCTGCGACGTTGGCAGCACCACGCGGAGAAGCGTGCGGCGCTTCGGGTCCATCGTCGTCTCCTTCAGGGAGGCCGGCGGCATCTCCCCGAGACCCTTGAACCGGCTGACATCGACCTTCTGGTTGGCCTTGAATTCCTTCTTGAGCAGTCGCTCGCGATCCGCGTCATCGCGGGCATAGACCGTCTTGCCCTGTGCCTGCAGCCTGAACAGCGGTGGCTGAGCCAGGAACAGGCGGCCCTGGCGCACCAGCTCCGGCAATTCCTTGTAGAAGAAGGTCATCAGCAGCGCGGCGATATGCGCGCCATCCACATCGGCGTCCGTCATGATGACAATGCGGCCATAGCGCAGCCGGCCGATCTCGAACCGGTCGCCGGCGCCGCAGCCCAGCGCCTCGATCAGGTCGCGCAGTTCCTGGTTCTGCCGCAGCTTGTCGGCGCTGGCGCTGGCGACGTTGAGGATCTTGCCGCGCAGCGGCAGCACTGCCTGCGTCTCCCGGTCCCGCGCCTGCTTGGCGGAGCCGCCGGCCGAATCGCCTTCCACGAGGAACAGCTCGGTTCCATCCACGCCTTCACGGGAACAGTCCGCGAGTTTGCCCGGCAGGCGCAGCTTGCGGGTGGCCGATTTCCGCGGCGTCTCCTTCTGCTCGCGCCGACGGATGCGATCCTCTGCGCGCTCGATGCACCAGGCCAGCAGATTGTCCGCGCGCCCGGGATCACCTGCCAGCCAATGGTCAAAATTGTCGCGTAGCGCCGCTTCAACCAGCCGCGCCGCGTCCTGGCTGGTCAGGCGGTCCTTGGTCTGGCCTTGGAATTGTGGGTCGCGCACGAAAACGGAGAGCATGCCGGCCAAGCCGCCGAGCAGATCCTCCGCCGTGACATTCGCCGCCCGCCGCTCCTTCTTCAACTCGCCATAGGCGCGCAGGCCCTTCACCAGGGCGGCGCGAAGCCCGGCCTCATGCGTGCCGCCCTGCGGGGTCGGGATGGTGTTGGCGTAGGTGGATAGGAAGCCATCGCCCTGCTCCAGCCAGGTCACCGCCCATTCCACACGGCCCGCCCCCTCGGGAAAGGTTGCCTCGCCGGCCCAGGGGCTCGAGACGACAGGGCTGCGTCCTTCGGTGGAGGCAGCAAGGAAGTCGGAAAGACCGCCCGGGAAGTGCAGCACCGCCTGGGCCGGCGTCTCCGTCCCCGCGACCAGTTCCGCGTCGCAGGCCCATCGGATTTCCACGCCGCGGAACAGATAGGCCTTGGATCGGCATAGCCGGTGCAGACGGGCAGGGCTGAAGGCCTGATTGCCGAAGATCTCCTGGTCCGGCTTGAAGCGAATCTGCGTTCCGCGCCGATTGTGCACCGGCCCGACGGTCTTCAGCTTCTGCATCGGCTTGCCGCGCTCGAAGGCGTGGGCGAACAGGGTACGGTCGCGCGCCACCTCCACCTCCAGCCGCTCCGCCAGCGCATTCACCACGGAGGAGCCGACGCCATGCAGACCGCCCGAGGTCTCATAGGCCTTGCCGGAAAACTTGCCGCCTGAGTGCAGGGTGGTGAGGATCACCTCCAGCGCCGAGAGCTTCGGGAAGCGCGGATGCGGGTCAACCGGAATGCCACGGCCATTGTCGCGCACCGTCAACCAGTTGCCGGCCTCGAGGGTGACGTCGATGCGGTCCGCGTGCCCGGCCACCGCCTCGTCCATGGCGTTGTCCAGGATCTCGGATGCCAGGTGGTGCAGGGCGTTTTCGTCGGTGCCGCCAATATACATGCCCGGCCGCCGGCGCACCGGCTCCAGCCCCTCAAGGACCTCGATGTCCTTCGCAGAATACTCAGAGGGAGCCGCAGCGGGTGTCACGGCCGCAGCCGCCTTCGCCGGCGGCTTAGGGGCGCGGCTGGCCTTGAACAGGTCGTTCATGCTGTGTTCTCGAAATCCGGCCGGAAGATAGCGGCCGAAGGCGCGCCGCACAACCAAAGCGCCGGCGGCGCTTGGCCGTGCGGCGATTTCCGCCTCAGCGGTCGGTGGTGCCGGAGGCCTCGAGCATCCACAGCGCCTTGTCGAGATTCTTCGAAACGCCGGTCAGGATGTCCGCCGTATCGGCGTCCCCCGCCTCGTCGGTGTCGTCGATGCCTTCGCGCACTGACTTCGCCAGGGCGGCATAACGGTCGGTCAGCGCCGCGACATGTTCGGAGCCGAGCTTGATCTCGGCCGGATAGGCCGCCAGTCGGGTCTTGGCGGCGACGTCCTGGCTGGCGCCGACCGCGGTGCCGCCGAGCTGCACCAGGCGCTCCGCCAGCTCATCGATATCGGTTGCAAGCGTGTTGTAGAACGTCTCGAACATCAGGTGCAGGCCGTGGAAGTTCGGGCCCTTGACGTTCCAATGTGCCTGGCGCGTCGTGTTGTAGAGGTCGATGCTGTCAGTCAGGCAGGCCTGCAGCACCTCGATGGAGGTGGCCTTCGCATTGTCCTGCAGGTCGTTGCGGTTCTTGGGAGCGGACTTCGCCATGGGGTGTCTCCATTGCTGTTGCGTCGCGCCATAACGTAGCGACATGCGGCCGCGTTGCATCCCTCAGGAAAGCAATCCCGGCATGACATTCAGGTAGCGCGACGCTTCGGGTGCGGCCGGGCCGCCATGCAGGGCGGCGGCGCGGGCCAGCACGCTGCGATCCCATTCGGTCATCCGGCCTTCCTCCCGCAGATGTTCGGTCCAGCTGTCCATCAGCCACAATTCCACCCAGCGGTCCGGATGGGCGACATCCTCATACAGCCGCCACCCCTGTGCGCCGCTCCGCAGCCGCACCTGGCGGCAGGCCGCCATCGCGGCCAGGAAGGCGGCCCGGTCCCGGGCCGCGATGCGGTAGCGCACCACCTCCAGCACCCGTCCGCTTTCCTCGTTCAGCAACTGGGCGAGGGAGGGGGCGGCAGGTTCGGGCGTCGGCACGGCGGGAACGGGCGCGTCCGCTGCCAGGGCGGCGGTCTCCGCAGCCGGCGGCTCGATGGCGTAGCGCCGCACCAGCAGGCCGCCGCCCGCACACAACAGCCCGGAGAGGCCCAGCGCGGGCCCGATCCCGAAGGCTTCGCCGCCGTAGCCGCCGAAGCCCGCGCCCAGGGTCAGGCCGCCGAAGGTCACAAGCTGGTAGATCCCGATCGCCCGCGCCCGCACCCAGCTCGGAACGGAGAGCTGGGCGCTTGCCTGCAGGGTGGAAGCCCCGGCCAGCCAGCCGACGCCGTAGAGCAGCATGGCAAGCAATGCCACAGCCCAGTGCTGTGCCTGGCCCAGCAGGATCAACGCCGCGCCGGTGATGACCGCAGCCACGGTTACCGTCCCGCCGCGGTCCAGTCGCCCACGGAGCGACGGCAGCAGAAGGCCCGCGCCCACCGCACCGACGCCCATCCCCGCCAGCATGATGCCGAACCATTCGGGGCCCAGGCCTAGCTGCTGGCGCACCAGCAGCGGCAGCAGGCCCCAAAGTGCCGCCGCGAACAGGAAGAAGACGAAGCCGCGCAGCATCACCCCGCGAAGCACCGGGCTCGCCCGGGTGTAGCCGAGCCCGGCGCGGATCGCGGACAGGAAATGCTCCTTCGGCAGGGTGGCGCGCGGCGCCTCCCGCTTCCAGACCAGCAGGGCGACGATGACGGCCAGGAAGGACAGGGCGTTCAGCGCGAAGGTCGCCTCCGCCCCGGCCGCCGCAACGGTGAAGCCACCGATCGCCGGCCCGACCGTGCGGGACAGGTTGAAGCCGATGCCGTTCAGCACGATGGCACCGGTCAGATCCTGGCGTGGCACCGTCTCCGGCGTTGTCGCCGCCCAGGCCGGGGAATTCATGGCGGTGCCGATGCCGATGCAGAAGGTCAGCCCGACCAACCCCCAGGCGCCGAGATTGCCGGTCCAGGCGAGCACGGCCAGCAGCGCGCCGGCGCAGGCGATCCACGCCTGGGCCAGGATCAGGTAGCGCCGTCGGTCCACGATATCCGCCAGCGCCCCGGCTGGCAGCGCCAGCAGGAACACCGGCAGCAGGCTCGCCACCTGCACCAGGCTGACCATGAGGGGCGAGGGAGCGAGCGAGGTCATCAGCCAGCCGGCCCCGGTGTTCTGCATCCACATGCCGGTGTTGCTGCACAGGTTCGCGAACCAGAGCAGCCGGAAGGCGGGATGGCGGAGCGGGGTCAGGGCTGTCGGCAGTTGCATCGTGCACAGGGTGGCTAAGCTGCGACGGCAGGGGAAGCCTAAACCGAGACGTGAAGCGGTACGAGCGCTGCGCTCTGTTATGGCCAGGCCATGAACCCGCCGCGCCTGCAAAGCTATGAGGCCTTCTGGCTTCACTATCTGCGCCAGCACGCCGCACCGCGCACCCGGACGATCCATGTCGGCGGGACCCTGGCGGCCCTGGTGCTGCTGGCCTGGGGGCTGCTGGCCGGGCCGCTGTGGCTGGTGCTGGTGGCGGTCCTGGTCGGCTATGGCGCCGCATGGACCTCCCATCTCTTCATCGAGGGCAACCGGCCGGCCACCTTCGGCCACCCCCTGTGGTCGCTCGCCAGCGACTTTCGCATGGCGTGGCTGATGCTGACAGGACACCTGCAGGCGGAACTGGAGCGGGCCGGCGTGGCGCCGGACGGGCGGGAACCCCCCGCCGCCTGACCCGCCGCCTCAGCCGAGGGCGAACTTCACCGCCGACAGCGCAGCCAGCAGCCAGACCGCGCCATGCACCTCCCCCGCCCGGCCGGCCAGGGTTTTCACCAGCGCATAGCTGAGGAAGCCGAGGCCGATCCCGGTGGCGATGGAGAAGGTGAAGGGCATCGCCAGCGCCGTCAGGATCGCCGGCAGGTATTCAGTGGTGTCGTCCCATGCCAGGTCCTGCAGCCCCTTGGCCATGAGGCAGGCGACGAAGACCAGCGCCGGCGCCGTGGCGAAGCCGGGGATGGAGCCGGCCAGCGGGGCCAGGAACAGGGTCAGCAGGAACAGTCCTGCCACCGTCACCGCCGTCAGGCCGGTGCGCCCGCCGGCCTGGATGCCGGCGGCACTCTCGATATAGGAGACGGTGGTGGATGTGCCGAGCGCCGCGCCCATCATCGCGCCCCCCGAATCCGCCATCAGTGCGCGACCGAGCCGCGGCACGGACCCGTCGCGGTTCATGAGGCCTGCCCGGTGCGTGGTGGCGATCAGCGTGCCGGTATTATCCAGCAGATCCACCAGGAAGAAGGTGAAGACGATCCCGACCAGACCGATGCCGAGCGCCCCGGCGATGTCCATCTGCAGGAAGGTCGGTGCCAGGGAGGGGGGCAGGGAGGCGATGCCGTGGAATTCCGTCAGTCCGAAAGGCAGCCCGGCCGCGGCGGTGATGAGGATGCCAATCACGATCGCCCCGGTTACACCGCGCGCCACCAGCCCCGCGATCAGCACGAAGCCGCCGCAGGCGATCAGCGTGGCCGGCGTGGAAAGCGGGCCGAGGCCCACCAGTGTTGCCGGATTGTCGACCACCACGCCCATGCCGCGCAGTCCGATCAGGCCCAGGAAGAAGCCGATGCCCGCGGCAATGCCCAGCTTCAGCGACATCGGGATGCCGTTTACCAGCCATTCCCGGATCCGCAGGACGGAGACCAGGAAGAACAGCAGGCCGGAGACGAAGACGGCGCCGAGCGCTACCTGCCAGGGAATGCCCATGCCACCGACGACAGCAAAGGCGAAATAGGCGTTGAGCCCCATCCCCGGCGCCAGCGCGATGGGGAAATTCGCCAGCAGCCCCATCAGCAGGCTGCCGATGGCGGCCGCCAGGCAGGTTGCGACGAAGGCCGCCCCCGGGTCGATGCCCGCTGCAGCCATGATCGAGGGGTTGACCACCACGATGTAGACCATGGTTAGGTAGGTCGCGAGGCCCGCGAGGATCTCGGTGCGGGTTGTCGTGCCCCGCGCGGTGAGTTCGAAGAAGCGATCCATGCGGGACGACTCCGGCTGCTGCATTTCAGCCCGACCCTAGCTTCCAGGGCTATGATTGTAGAGACTTGGGGCTCGCCGTGCGGGCAGGCTTGCGCCGCGGGCCGGGCCCGCGCCTCACGCTCCGTCCAGCGCCTCCGCCACGCCCACCAGCAGCGCCTCGGCATAGGGGTGGCCGACGAGTTGCACCGAGGCGGGCAGGCCGCCATCCTCCGCGGGCCATGGCAGAGCGATGCTCGGAAGGCCGGCGAAATTGGCGAGGGCTGTGAAATCCGCCTGATCCACCGGCGCAGGTTTGCCATGGGCAAAGGCGCGCTGCGGCGCGGTGGGCATCAGAAGAAGGTCGAACCGGTCGAGCGCCCGCACCGTTGCCGCCTTGACCTCCTCCAGGCGGAACAGGGCGCGCACCAGCCGCGCCGTGCCTGCATCGCGGCCATAGGCCAGCGCGGAACGGAAATCGGGGCTGGCCGCCGCCGGGTCGTCGATCAGCGCCGCATGCAGCACGGCGGCTTCCGCCTCCAGCAGCAGCAGCCCGGCGCGGCGGGCGGCGCCGGGGTCCCATTCCGGCATCGCCACCGGCTCCACTGTCGCGCCCGCTGCGCGTAACCGTGCGGCCGCCGCCAACCAAGCGGCGCGCAGGACCGGCTCCATCGTCGCGGCCAGGACGGGCTCCGGCAGGCCGATCCGCAGATCTGCCAGCCGCGGCGGCCCATCCGGAACCGCTTGCCAGCCGGTTGGCGCAGGGCGCCAGGCGGGGTCTGCCGGGTCATCCGCCGCCATCGCCTGAAGCGCGAGCCCGGCCAGCCGCGGCGTGCTCGCCAGCACGCCGACATGATCGAGCGTCGGCGACAGGGGCACCACGCCGCTGCGCCCGATCAGGCCGCGCGTCGGCTTCAGACCGGTGACGCCGCAATAGGCGGCGGGTATGCGGACGGAGCCCATCGTGTCCGTTCCCACGGCGAGCGGCACGAAGCCGGCCGCAACCGCGGCACCGGAGCCGCCGGAGGAGCCTCCGGGCGTGAAGCCCGCACGCAGCGGGTTCATGCAGCGGCCGAAGCCTGGCGTATCCGTCGTCGCGCCCAGCGCGCCCTCATGCATCGCCAGCTTGCCGAGGATCACCAGCCCTGCCTCGCGGAGCCCCCGTACGCAGGGCGCGTCCCGCGTCGCCACCACGTCACGGAAGGCCGCGATGCCGCCTGTGGCCCGCAACCCGGCGACGTCGACATTGTCCTTGATGCCGATGGCAACCCCGCGCAGCGGGCCCTCGCCACGCGGCGGCGTGGCAAGGGCGCCTGTCGCATCCACCTGCCAGAAGGCGCCGATCGCCCCATCATGCTTTGCGATGCGCTCGAGCAGGGCCGGGATGTCGGTCATGCTGATGTCGTTCCTTGTCCGTGCCATGATCCGATCTGATGGGGCGCGTCAGCGCGAGACCCTGTCAATCATGTGGCGCCGTCTATGCGCCGTCTCCGGAAGCGGCGCCTTGTGCCCAGTACCTATCCGGAGAGGGCACGAAGATCGCGGTGACCGCCTTCGGCGCCAGGCTGGTCAACCTGTTCAACGCCGCTATGGCATGATCAATGTGCGCCGAACCGGCGTACTGGCTGCCCGCATCATGGACATTCCCCGGGCCCCGATCCTGGTGGACGTGTTGATCCGGGAGGCGCTGCCGCAGATCCTGGTGGGCAGGCACGGCTGCGTTTTCCCTTGCGCTGATCTTCGTGGCGGGTGCTCTCGGCCACCTGCTGAACCTCGCCTTCCTGCTGCTGGAGAATCGCTTCGTGCACGGGTCCGGGCACTAATCCACCTCTGTGTAGAGCTGCCGCAGCCGGTTGAGGAATTCCGGCTGCATCTTGCGGCGCGTGCCCGCCACCACGTCTGCTGGCGGCAGCAGCGTGTCGGACGCCGCCATGGAGAAGTCGCGAACAAAGGCCACACGCGAATCCCGCGCAGCCGCGACCGCCGCCGCGTCGCCGCCGGCCCGCAGAACGCGTGCGGCCACCACGCCACATTCCACCGCCTGCGTCGCCCCCTGGCCAAGTGTGGGCACCATCGCCTGCGCCGCATCACCGAGGAACAGGGCGCGCCCATCCAGCGCGTGTCGCAGGACTGGTACGACCGCGGACCGGGCCCAATGAATCTGCGCCACATGCTGGTCGATCTTCGCCAGCATCCAGGCGACGGCAGCACAGGGCGCGCCCGTCTTCGGCGTGAACAGGGCACGCTGCGCCACACCTGTCTTCATCGCCTCTGGAATTCGCTCATCCGCAGGCAGGGGGAAGGTGCCCGCAATGTAGACGGCGCCGCCCGGCACACGGAAGGACAGCAGCCGCGCATTGCCATTGAACCACTGGCCGTAATCATCATAGGGGCAGTCCGCCGCATCGGTCACCAGCAGCCGCCAGATGCAGACCCCGAGCAGCGTTGCGGGTGGTTCCCCCGCCGCCAGCGCTCTGAGCCGGCTGTAGCGGCCATCGGCGCCGACCAGCAGGTCGAAGCCGCCATCGCGCCGCAGGCCATCCGCGGTGCGGAATACTGGGACAAGGCGGCCTGCCGCATCTTCCTCGAGCGCCTCCAGCGCATGGCCATGGCGCGTGAATCCGGCCAGGGGCTCACGCAGCAGGCGGTAGAGTTCAGACCAGCGAATACGGACGCCCGGCTCCTCCGCCACCGCCAGCATGTCCAGGTCGAACAGCCGCGTGCCATCGGCCAGGTCCACGAACCAGCGCTGCCAGGGCAGCGAGGCCGCGCGCAGGGCCGCATGGCGCGCCGGCATGTGCAGGCGTAGCGCCTTGAGCGCATTAGGACCGATATTGAGGCCGGTGCCGGATTCCGCTTGATCGCCGGGTGCCACACGTTCGAAGGCTGTGACGTCGAAGCCCTGCAGGCCTTCCGCCAGCAGGCTGCCCGCAACGCCGGTGCCGATGATGCCGATCCGCATGAAGTGCCGCCCCAGAATCCGCGCAAGCCGGTGCAATCGGCGCGCCAGAGGCAGTATGCTCGCGGCATGCCGAACCTTGCCATCCACCGCCTGCCCATGGCCCATCCGGGCGACCTCTCGGCCCTGGCGGCGCTGATCGATCGCGGCGAGGTCCGCGCCGCGGAGATCCGCGCGGTGATCGGCAAGACCGAGGGCAATGGCGGGCTGAACGACTTCACCCGTGGCTATTTCACGCAGTCGCTGATGCTGCTGCTGTCACGCGCGACGGGCGAAGACTTGGCGGCGCTCGCCGGGCGAATTCCCTGCGTGCTGTCTGGCGGGACGGAGGGCGCGCTATCGCCGCACTACCTGGTCTTCGCCGTGGATCGCGCCGCTGCCGGCCCGCGCGGTCTGGCGCTGGGCACCGCCTTCAGCGCGCCCACGCCCGCTGCCGATATCGGGCGCGAGGCGCAGATCGAATTGGTCGCGCGGGCAGTACGCGATGCCATGGCGGATGCCGGCATTACGCGCGCGGAGGATGTGGTGCTGGTGCAGGTCAAGGCGCCCTGTGCCCAGGCGCCTGGGCCGGAGGCCCGCAGCGGCGATCCACGGCTTCTGATGGCCCTGTCCCGCGCCGCCGCGGCCTTCGGCGTCGGCCGTGCGCTCGGCGACATCCCGGACGGGACGGAGGACGATCTGCTGCGCGATCTGCTCAAGTATTCGAACCGCGCCAGCATCTCCTCCGGCATCGAGGTGACGGCGAATGAGGTGCTGGTTTTCGGCCATGCCGATGGCTGGGCGCCGGGCCTGACGGCGGGCGTGGCGCCGATGGCGGATCTGCTGGACCTGGATGGCGTCGTCGCTGCTTTTCATGCCGCAGGGCTTCCGGCCGCGCCCGCCGTGCCTGTCGCGCAAAGGGCGCGCGTGCTCGGCGTGCTGGCAAAGGGCGAGCCCGAGAAATCCGGCGCCATCCGCGGTGCGCGCCATACCATGCTGGGCGATACGGACCTGGATGCGCAGCGCCATTTGCGCGGTGCCCTGGGCGCCATCGTGGCCAGTGTCGCCGGCCAAGGGCAGGTCTTTGTCAGTGGCGGGGCGGAGCATCAGGGGCCGCCGGGTGGCGGCCTGGTCTGCGTCTTCGCCCGCGCTGTCTGAACCGCTTCAGCGCGCCGCGTCCACCACCGCATGCGTCCAGGCGCCGGTCGGCGCACGGGTGATCACGGGGGATTCGCCGCCCGAGGACAGCAGCGTCTGCACCGTGCGCTCGTAATCCGCCGGGTCCAGGCGGCCGCCGCCGGTGGTGTCCAGCAGCTTGGCGATCTCAGCCATCATGCGGCGCTGATGCGCCTCCGTCTGCGCGCCGGAGGCGTCGTTGTCCAGCACGATGGCCGCCGCCGCATCCGGGTTCTGCCGCGCCCAGTCCCAACCCTGCATGGAGGCGCGCACGAAGCGGCCCATGCGGGCGACGAAGGCGGCGTCGCTCAGCCGGTTCTCCAGCACGTACAGCCCATCCTCCAGCGTCGCCACGCCCTGGTCGGCATAACGGAAGACGGTGAGCTGGTCCGGCCGGAAGCCGCCATCGATGACCTGCCAGTATTCATTGTAGGTCATGGTGGAGACGCAATCGGCCTGGCGCTGCAGCAGCGGGTCCACGTTGAAGCCCTGGCGCAGCACGCGCACGCCCTGCGGCGTGCCATTGGTCGGCAGGTTCAGCCGCGCCATCCAGGCGAGGAACGGGTATTCATTGCCGGAGAACCAGACGCCCAGCGTCCGGCCGCGCAGATCGGCCGGGGTGCGGATGCCGGTCTCGGCGCGGCAGGTCAGCATCAGTCCGGATTGCTTGAAGGGCTGCGCGATATTCACCAGCGGCACGCCGCGTTCGCGGCTGGCGAGCGCGGCGGGCATCCACTCCACCACCACATCGGCGCGGCCACCGGCCATCACCTGCGGCGGGGCGATATCCGGCCCGCCGGCATTGATGCGGACGTCGAGATTGGCGGCCCGGTACATGCCGCGCGCCTGCGCCACGTAGTAGCCGGCGAACTGCGCCTGGGTGACCCACTTCAATTGCAGCGTGACGCGCTCCACCCCTTGGGCCTGGGCTTCAGCCGCCGCGGCACCCGCCAGCAGGCCGAGGCCCACCAGCCCGGCCAGAATGCTTCGTCGCATCGTGTCTCTCCTGCTTTTCATGGGCGGGCCGAGGGGTGCCAGAAGGTGGCTGCGCGCTCGGCCAGCGCGACCAGCCCGTAGAATGCCGAACCGGCAACCGCCGCTACAACGATTTCCGCCCAGACCAGGTCGAGGGCGAGCTTTGCCGCCTCGGTCGTGATGCGGAAACCCATGCCCTGCGTCGGGCTGCCGAAGAACTCGGCGACGATGGCGCCGATCAGCGCCAGCGGCGCATTGACCTTCAGCGCGGTGAAGATGAAGGGCAGGGCGGCGGGCAGCTTCAGCAGCCACAGCGTCTGGCCAGGGCTGGCGGCGTAGCTGCGCATCAGGTCGCGCTCCAGCGCGCCGGCGGCGGCCAGGCCCGCCACGGTATTCACCAGCATCGGGAAGAAGGTCATGGCGACGACGACCGCGGCCTTGGACTGCCAATCGAAGCCGAACCACATCGCAAGGATCGGCGCGATGCCCACCACCGGCAGCGCCGCCACCAGATGGCCGAGCGGCAGCAATCCGCGCCGCAGAAAGGGCACGCGGTCCGCCACCAGCGCCAGCCCGAAGCCCGCCCCGCAGCCGATGGCATAGCCGGAGAGCACGGCCTTCAGGAAGGTCTGCGTGAAATCGCCCCAGAGCATCGGCGCGGCCAGCCAGAACCGCGCGGCGATGGCGGAGGGTGCCGGTAGCAGCACCATGGGCACCGCCAGGCCCACCACCAGCACTTCCCACAAGGCCAGCACCGTGGCGCCGAAGGCCAGTGGCGCGCCGAGCGCGGCCAGGCCCCGCTCCGGCGCATCGCCCAGGCGCTGCACCAGCCAAGCGGCAAGGCCCGTGGCGAGGACCACGCCGGCCCAGACCGCCGCGCCCGCCGCGCCGCCATGCACCGCCGCGATCAGCGCCGCGAAGGCTGCGGCGACGGCCAGTGCCAGCAGCGCCGTCACGCCCGTGCCCCCATGCGCCGTGCCACCAGGCGCTCCGCGGCCCCCAGCAGGCCGACCAGCGTGGCGGAGAGGATGGCCGCCGCCACCAGCGCCGCCCAGATCTGGATGGTCTGGCCGAAATAGGATCCCGCGAGCAGCCGCGCCCCCAGCCCCGCCTGCGCGCCGGCCGGCAATTCGGCCACGATGGCGCCGACTACCGCCGCGGCCATCGCCACCTTCAGCCCGGCGAACAGATAGGGCAGGGAGGCCGGCAGGCGCAGCTTCCAGAACACCTGGGCCTGGGTCGCGGACCAGGTGCGCATCAGGTCCCGCGCCATGGCATCCGGCGCGCGCAGCCCCTTCACCATGCCGATGGCGATCGGGAAGAAACACAGATAGGCGGCGATGATGGCCTTGGGCAGCAGCCCCTCCAGCCCCATGGCGCCGAGCGCCACGATGACGATCGGCGCCAGCGCCAGCACCGGCACGGCCTGGGAGGCGACGATCCAGGGCATCAGGCTGCGTTCCAGCGCGCGGACATGCACCACCGCGACGGCCAGCAGCACGCCGATGGCCGTGCCCATGCCGAAGCCCACCAGCGCGGCGGAGAGCGTCACCCAGGCATGATGCACCAGGCTGCGGCGAGAGGTGACGGGCAGGGTGGCGGTGCTGCGCCAGAGCTCGTCCAGGATCTGGTGCGGCGCGGGCAGCAGCGGGCGGGCGTGGTTCAGCGTCAGCCGCACCATGTCCATCAGGCCCGGCGTGGCGCCGGCGCGCGCCTGGGTATCCGCCACCACCTGCCAGTTCATCCAGATGGCGCCGCCATACCACAGCAGCACGAGGCCGGCGCAGATGGTCAGCACGGGGATGATGCTTCTAGACATCGTAGGAATGACCTGCCCGCAGGCCTTCGCGCACCCGCTGGGCGATGCGCAGGAACTCCGGCGTTTCCCGAATTTCCAGCGGGCGGTCCGGGCCGAGATTGCAGTCCACGATATCGGTGATCCGCCCAGGCCGCGGCGACATCACCACGATGCGGGTGGAAAGGAAGACCGCCTCCGGAATCGAATGTGTGACGAAGACCACCGTTTTTCGCGTTGCTGCCCAGAGCTTCAAAAGCTGCTCGTTCAGATGGTCGCGGACGATCTCGTCCAGCGCGCCGAAGGGCTCGTCCATCAGCAGCAGTTTCGGCTCGAAGGCCAGCGCGCGGGCGATGGAGGCGCGCTGCTGCATGCCGCCCGAGAGCTGCCAGGGAAACTTGCGCTCGAAGCCGGAGAGATTGACCAGCGCGAGCTGCGCCTTGGCCCGCACCGCGCGCTCCGCCCGTGGGATGCCCATGATCTCCAGCGGCAGCATGACGTTGCCCAGGATGGTGCGCCAGGGATAGAGCGCCGGCGCCTGGAAGACATAGCCATAGTCCCGCGCCAGCCGCGCCTGTTCGGGCGTACGGCCATTCACGGTAATGCTGCCGCCGGTGGCGCTTTCCAGATCCGCGATAACCCGGAGGAGTGTGGTCTTGCCGCAGCCGGAGGGGCCGATCAGCGAGATGAACTCGCCCGGTGCGATATCCAGGTTGAAGTTGGACAGCGCCTGCACCGGCCCGTCGCGCGTGGCGAAGACCAGCGACAGGTCGCGGGCGGCAATGACGGGTTCAGCCACGCTGCGTGATCTCCCAGAGCCGGCAGGGGCTCAGCGGCATTTCGAGGATCTCGATGCCCCGCGCCGGCAGGTCCAGCGCATCCTCGATCGCCTGCGCAAACAGCGCGCCGACCGGAATGGCGCCCGCCTCGCCCGCGCCCTTGACGCCGAGCGGATTGAGCGGGGAGGGGGTGACGGTGTGCTCCAGCCGCATGCGCGGCACGTCGAGCGCGGTGGGGATCAGGTAGTCGGCCAGGCTGGCATTCAGAAGCTGGCCGTTCTCATCCCAGGCGAGCTGTTCGAAGAAGGCATTGCCGATGCCCTGCGCCACGCCGCCATGGATCTGGCCGGCGAGGATCAGCGGGTTGATCACGGTGCCGCAATCATGCACCACGACATAGTCCAGGATGGTCGGGCGCAGCGTGCCGGCGTCGAATTCCACGATCATCGCATGCACGCCGCTCGCCGTGGCGCCGCTGGCCGGGCCGAAATAGCTGGTGGCTTCCAGCCCCGGCTCGGTGCCCGGCGTGACGGCGCCGCGCATGGGATTGGCGAGGCCGGCGAGTTTCCCAAGCGTGATGGCATGATCGGGCACGCCGGCCACATGCACCTTGCCATCGGCGAGAACCAGGTCCTCCTCCGCGCATTCGAAATGCGCCGCCGCCGTGCGCAGCACCTTCTGGCGCACCACCTTCGCCGCCTCATGCGCCGCGCTGCCGGCGACCACGGCGCCGCGGCTCGCGAAGGTGCCGACGCCCCAATAGAACTGGTCGGTGTCGCCGGTCGTCACCTCCACGTCACGCAGATCGACGCCGAGCTGCTCGGCCACCACCTGCGCGAAGGCGGTGGCGTGGCCCTGGCCCTGGCTGCCGATGCCGGTGGCCAGGCTGACCTTGCCCGAGCTCTGCACCTGCACCTTCGCCCCCTCATAGGGACCGATGCCGGTGCCCTCCACATAGCAGACCAGGCCGAGCCCGAGGCTGCGCCCGGCGGCACGCGCGGCCGGCTGCACGCGCGCCACGAAGTCGTCGTAGCCGATGGCGGCCAGCGCCTTGTCGAGGATCGGCTCGTAGTCGCCGCTGTCGTAGGAGAGCTGCGAGAAATCCTGGTAGATCACGCCCTGGTCGAAGGGGAAGGCATCGGCGGGGATGAAGTTGCGCCGGCGGATTTCCGCGCGGTCCAGCCCCAGCTCCCGCGCCGCCAGGTCCAGCAGCCGCTCCATCACGAAGACGCCGTGCTGCCGCCCGGCGCCGCGATAGGGCGTGACCAGCGTGCGGTTGGTGAAGACGGCGGTGAAGCGGCTGTCATAGGCCGGCACCACATAGCAGCCGAGCAGCGTGCACTGGCTGTTCAGCGGCACCGTCAGCCCATAGGGATCATAGGCCCCCGTATCGTGCAGGAATTCGTCCTTAATGCCGAGGATTTTCCCGGAAGCATCCAGCGCGATTTCCGCATCATGGATCTGGCTGCGCTCATGCGTCGTGGAGAAGAAATGCTCCAGGCGGTCCTCGATCCACTTCACCGGCCGGCCGAGCCGCATGGCGGCCCAGGGCACCAGCACTTCCTCCGGGTAGAACATCATCATCTTCGGCCCGAAGCCGCCGCCGATATTCGGCGCCACGACGCGCACCTGCCGTTCGCTCAGGCCGAGCATGGCCGCCAGCCCGTTGCGGATCACGACGGGCGCCTGGGTCGTGTCCCACACGGTCAGCCGATCCGCGCGCGGATCCCATTGCGCGACCACGCCGCGCGTCTCCATCGGGATGGAGGCGCCGCGGTCATAGGTGAAGCGGCGCTTCAGGACGAGATGCGCAGAGCGCGCCGCCGCCACGTAGTCGCCGCGCGCCTGATGTACCTCCGCCGCGACGTTGGTTCCAAGATCCGCGTGCACGAACGCTGCGCCGGGCGCCAGCGCGGCTTCAAGGTCGCCCACTGCCGGCAGCGTTTCCCATTCCGCAAAAATGTCGCCGACGGCGTCCTCGGCGATGTAGCGGCTTTCGGCGATCACCATCGCCACGGGCTCCCCCACATGGCGCGCCGTGTCGCGCACCAGCGGCACCTGGCAGCGCTGGTTGAACACCATCCCCGGCACCGGCGGTGGCGGCACCAGCAGCGGACCGGGCTGCCAGTAGTCGCCGAGATCGGCCGCCGTCACCACGGCTACCACGCCGGCGCGGGCGCGGGCGGCGGAGACATCCAGCGACAGCAGATGCGCATGCGCATGCGGGCTGCGGAAGAAGGTGACGTGCAGCAGTCCGGGCAGCTCCACATCATCGACGAACAGCGCCTCGCCCCGCAGCAGGCGCGGGTCCTCGTTGCGGGTCAGCGGACGACCAAAGCTGTTCATGCCTGGCTTGCCAGCAGGACGGCATCGACGATGTGCTGGTAGCCGGTGCAGCGGCAGAGGTTGCCCGACAGTGCCTCCCGCACCTGCGCCTCGTCAGGTTTTGGATTGTCCTCCAGGAAGGCGGTCATGGTCATCAGGATGCCCGGCGTGCAGTAGCCGCATTGCAGGCCATGCGCGTCCTGGAAAGCCTGTTGCAGCGGGTTGAGCTTGCCCGGGGCGGGGGCCAGGCCTTCCACGGTGCGGATCTCATGGCCCTCGGCCTGCACGGCGAAGGCCAGGCAGGAACGGGCCGGCGCGCCGTCCCACAGGATGGTGCAGGCGCCGCAGACGCCGTGCTCGCAGCCGACATGGGTGCCGGTCAGTCCGATCTCGTGCCGCAGGAAGTCGCTCAGTAGCAGCCGCGGCTCCACCTCGCGCGTGTGCTCCACGCCATTAACGCGGATGGTGACCTTCATGCCGCGCGCTCCGCTGCCAAAGCCAGGGCGCGGGGGACCAGCACGCCGGCCAGGTGCCGCTGATAGGCGGGCGAGGCCTGCACGCTGCCCATGGGGTCGATCTCCGTCACCACCAGCGCGGCGGCTGCCGCGAAGTCCTCCCCGGTGAGCCGCGTGCCCACCAGGTTGGCCGCCGCGCGGTCCGCCAGGATCGGAGTCGGCCCCGCGCTGCACAGCGCGAGCCGCGCCGCCACGCAACGCCCGTCCGGCCCACGGCGCAGCACCGCCGCCACACCCATCATCGCGTAGTCACCCCGCCTGCGAGCCACCTCCAGGAAGGCCGTGCCGCTGCCGGGGGGCAGGGCTGGAATGTGGATCTCCGCCAGCATCTCATCCTCCGCCAGCGCCGTGGCCAGCGGGCCGAGGAAGAAGTCCCGCGCCGCCACAAGCCTTTCGCCACCCTGCCGGCGCAGCAGGAAGCGGGCCTCCAGCGCCAGCATCACCGCCGGCATCTCGCTGGCCGGATCGGCATGGGACAAGTTGCCGGCCAGGGTGCCGCGGGTGCGGATCTGCGGATGCGCCACCTCCGCCAGCGCCTCCACCAGCAGCGGCAGGTGGCGCGCCACCTCGGCATCGCGCTCGATCCGCCGGTAGCGGCACATGGCGCCGATCCGCAGCCCGCCCGCCGCGTCGAAATTCAGCGAATCCAACGCCGAGACACGGTTCAGGTCCACCAGCACGGCCGGCTGGGCCACCCGGAAATTCATCGCCGGCACCAGGGATTGCCCGCCGGCCAGGAATCGCGCGGCCTCGCCATGGCTGGCCTTCAGCGCGAGCGCCTCCGCCACATCCTCCGGCGCATGCCAGGCGAAGGGAGCCGGCTTCAAATCGATATCCTCATGCGGCGAACCTGCCAGATGCGCCCCGTGGCGGGCCAGAGGCCATTTCCGCCGTGCCGGTCCGGCGCCGCCGATGATTGCCCGCGCCTTGCACAGGCTGCGCGCCGCGTGGTCAGCTTGCCGCCATGCCCCTTGCCTATCTCGCCGGCCCCGATGTCTTCCTGCCCGACGCCCCGGCACAGGCGGCCCGCAAATCCGCCATCTGCGCCCGACACGGCATCACCGCCCTGCCACCGCTGAACGAGGATGTCGCCTCCCTGGCCAGCATGCCGGAGGCCGAGGCCTGGCGGGTGATCTTCGCCAAGGATCTGGCGATGATGGAGCGTGCGGACCTGATCATCGCCAACCTCACCCCCTTCCGCGGCGCCTCGGCCGATGCGGGCACGCTGCTGGAGCTGGGCTGGTTCCTCGGCCGCGGCCGGCCGATCTTCGCCTATTCCAACAGCGCCACGCCCTTCGCCGCCCGCAGCCAGGCGCAGACGGCGGTGGTGCCGGATCCGATGCCGGGGCTGACGGTGGGCGGCTTCGGCCTGCCGGACAACCTGATGATCCCCGGCGCGGTGGAGCAGGGCGGCGGCCTGCCGATCTTCCTGCCGCCAGGCGGCGCCGACGTGCCCTTCGATTCGCTCGAGGTGTTCAGCCTTTGCGTCGCCGCCGCCGCTGCGCGGCTGAAGTCGTAGGTGGGTCGGCCAGGTTGGCGCGGGCGCGGCGCAGCAGGTCAAGCAATGTCTCGACCTCCACCTCGCTCATGCCGCCCAGCGCCTGGCCGATCACCGCCTTGGCCTCCGGCAGCAGGGTGCCGCGCAGGGCGCGGCCGGCATCGGTCAGGCGGATATGCACCTTGCGGCGATCCTCCTCGCTGCGGTCGCGGATGATCCAGCCGGCTTCCTCCATGCCGCGCAGCGCGATGACGGCGGTGGGTTCCTGCATGCCGATGCGCTGCGCCAGCTCTCGCTGGGTCAGGCTCTCCTCCTCCCACAGCACGCGCAGGAAGTACCAGGCGCCGAGTGTCGCGCCGCTGGGCTGGATGCGGGCCTGCAGGCTGCGCTGGATGCGCCGGTTCAGGTCCCGCACCAGGTAGCCGAGGCTTTCGTCGAAAGGCAGCGCCGATTCGCGGTCGCTCATGCGCGGGGTCGGTTCGCGGCCGCCGTCAGCGTTGCGATCATGTCCTGTTCGGCCGCCGCGGCGCTGGCATAGCGGGGGGCGGTGCTGACGAAGGGGGTGGGCGCCTCCGCGGGCAGAAAAACCTCCAGGAAGAACAGGCCGGTAGCGCTGTCCTGGCGTGGCTCGATTCGCAGGGTGGGCATCGTCTCAGTCGTCCTTCGGCGCCACTTGGTGGTGCAGCGCGACCTCTCGGCCCTCGCGGGCGGATTGCAGGATGGCGAGGCAGACCTCCAGCGTGGCCATGCCCCAGGCGCCGTCATGCAGCGGCAGGGCGCCATCCAGCACGGCAGCGCAAAGCTCGTCCAGCACTTCGCCGCGCGGAACCGCCGGCAGGGGGGTCTTGCGCAGCAGGCGGGTGGTGTCGCCGTGGATCTCGACGCCCTGCGCCGTCAGCCGCAGGTCGGCCCGATCGCAGCTGGCGATCACCAGGCCGAACTGGTTGTGGAAGGCGGGCGGGGCGGCCGGCGGCAGGCCAGGGGGCTGGCCCGGGGCGCCATAGGTGCGGGTCACCTTGAGGGCGGCCTCCGCCGCCGCATCGGGCAGGCCGGACAGTGCCGCGCGGGCTGTGCCGTGGTGGGCCGGATCCTTGGGCATGCCCATCTCCCCCACCCAATCGAGAAAGACGTCGCTGTCGAAGCGGCCATAGCCGGAATAGGTCAGGCTGGCGACGCAGCCATTCTCGAAGGTGAGGAAGGCGGTATAGGCGCCCTCCGTCGGCCGCGCCGGGTCCCAGGCGCCCGTCGCGGCGCGGACGGAGCGCACCAGCCCGCCGCCGAGCAGCCGCGCCACATCCACCTGATGCGCCCCCTGGCTGAACACCACGCCGCCGCCCTGGGCGGTGTCCAGCTCCTCCGGCCGTCGCGGGCGGTACAGGAAGTCGGTAAAATTCAGCGCGGTGATCATGCGCACGGCGCCGAATTCCCCGGCCGCGATCATGCGCCGCGCGGCCAGCACCGGCCCGTCCTGCCCGTGGCTATGGCCCACCACCAGCCGCACCCCGGCGGCGCGGGCGCGCTCGACCATGGAGGCCGCCTCCGCCAGCGTCACCGCCAGCGGCTTCTCCACCAGCAGGTGCTTGCCCGAATCGGCCGCCCGCGCCACCTGGGCCGCGTGGAACTGGTGCGGCGTGGCGAGGTAGATGGCCTCCACCTGCTTGTCGTCGCAGAGCGCGCCGAAATCGGCATAGGCCGGCGCGTCGAAATCCGCCGTGAAGCGGATGCGCGCCTCCGGCCGCGGATCGGCGCAGGCCACCAGCTGGATGCGCGGATGATGCGCCAGCGTCGGCAGCATCAGCATGAAGGCCCGGCCGAGGCCGGCAACGCCGAGCCGCAGCCGCCGCGGCGCCTCGGGCGGCCGCAGGTCCAGCTCCGGATCGGCCTCCCGCCTCACAGGTCGAGGACCAGCGTGTCGCAGCCGGGCGCGGCGCGGGAGACGCAGGGCAGGATGGCCATGGCCTTCTCATGCTCCATCAGCACCAGGTCGCGATGGTCCACCTCGCCCGAGACCAGCCCGGTGCGGCAGGACCCGCAGGTGCCGCTTTCGCAGGAGAATGGCACGGCATGGCCCGCCCGGTGCAGCGCCGAGAGCAGGGTGGTGCCCGCCGGCACCGGGATCTCGGTGCCGGAACGCGCCAGCCGCGCGGTGAAGGCCAGGTCGTCCGGCCGGATCTGGCCGCTGCCGGCGGAAAAGTCCTCGAAATGCACGGCGGCGGAGGACCAGTGGCCCGTCATGTCCCGCACCGCCTGCATCAGCCCGCGCGGCCCGCAGCAATGGATGTGCCGGCCCCTCGGCTGTTCCAGCAGGGGCCAGAGGTCGAAGGCGCGGTTCGGGTCGCCACCATCATGGTGGAGGGTCACCTTGCCGCGGAAGGCCAGAAGTTCCTCCCGAAACGCGGTCTGCGCGGCGGAGCGGGTGAGATAGACCAGCTTCCAGGGCGGCCCGCCCTCGGCCTCCAGATGACGGATCATCGCCATGATCGGCGTGATGCCGATGCCGCCGGCGATGAACAGCCGCGCAACCGGCCGGCCCACCAGCGAAAAATCGTTGTGCGGCGCCGAGCAGGGCAGCAGGTCGCCCGCCTTCACCTGGTCGCACAGCGCGACGGACCCGCCCTGGCCCGCCGCATCCCGCTTCACCGCGATGGAATAGCCCGCCGTCTCGCCCGGGTCCGAACACAGCGAATAGCGCCGTTCCAGCTCGCCCGGCACCCGCACCCGCAGATGCGCGCCGGCGGTGAAGGCGGGCAGGCCCTCGCCGGCCGGATGCGCCAAGTCGAAGCGGAAGATATCCTCCGCGATGCGGTCAGCGGAAAGGACCCGCAGCGGGGTGAAGCCGTCCTCCAATTCCGCCATCCTCCCTAGTGTTCTGAAGATACTTAGAAGACTAATTAAAAAGGTCAACCGGCCTGGACAGCCCTCGGCCATCGCCGCATATCTTAGCCTGCTAAGTATATGGGAGGGACCGCCATGCTCACCCAGGACGAGAATGATCTGCTCTGCCGCGTCACCGGAGATGCCCCAATGGGCCGCCTGATGCGCAGCCACTGGCTGCCGGTCTGCCTTTCCGAGGAGGTGGAGGAGCCGGACGGCAAGCCGATTCGCGTCCAGGTGCTGGGTGAGAAGCTGGTCGCCTTCCGCGACAGCGACGGCCGCCTCGGCCTGGTGGCGGAGGCCTGCCCGCACCGCAAGGCCTCGCTCTATTACGGCCGCAACGAGGAAGGCGGCCTGCGCTGCCTGTATCACGGCTGGAAGATCGACGTGGAGGGCAACGTCCTCGAGATGCCGAGCGAGCCGCCGGAAGCCTGCGCCGCCGCCCGCTTCAAGCACCCCAGCTATCCGGTGGAGGAGGCCGGCGGCTTCGTCTGGGCCTTCCTCGGCAATGGCGCCGATATGCCGGACTTCGAACCGCCCCCCTTCGCGCCGACCCCCGACACGCGCGTCGCCATCGGCAAGACCATGGTGCCCTGCAACTGGGCGCAGATCGTCGAGGGGCAGATCGATAGCGCCCATTCCTCCTCGCTGCATTCCTCGGACATGGTGCCGGCCCGCGTCGGCCGCGCCGGGGCGAATGCGAAGAACTGGACGCGGCCTTCCACGGACAAGGCGCCGCGGCTGCAGGTGCAGCTCACCTCCTACGGCTTCCGCTACGCCGCCATCCGCCGGCCGATCGCCAATGCGGCGACGCATGACTATGTGCGCATCACCACCTTCGTGGCGCCTGTCACCTCGCTGATCCCGCCCAATGCCAGCTACAACGTGGCGCAGGTGACGGTGCCGATCGATGACCACCATTCCTGGTTCTATTTCATGGCCTGGGGGGAGGGGCCGGACGTTCCTTCCACCGAGGACTGGCGCAAGTTCCTCGCCCTGCAGCCGGGCATCGACGTGGATGCCGACTGGCAGAAGAAGCGGACCCGGGAAAATGACTACGGCCAGGACCGCCGCCTGATGGCGCTGGGCAATTTCACCGGCATCAAGGGCATCCCGGCGCAGGACATGGCGATGTGGGAAAGCATGGGCCCGATCGCCGACCGCACCACCGAACGCCTCGCCGCCAGCGACGTCGCCATCGTGCAATGGCGCCGCCTGATGATCGAGGCCGCACGCGCCCTGGCGGAAGGCGCGCCCGCCCTTGGCCGTACGGAGCCGCGCGTGCCGCTGAAGGATATTTCGTCTTTCGAGGGCGTGGTCCCGAAGACCACCGACTGGCGCAGCTTCGGCACGACGGAGATGGAACGCAGCCTCTTCGTCGACGCCCCCTCCTCGATCGCGGCGGAATAGCAGGTGGCAAAGCTCCAGCTCTCCATTGCCATCGGCCCCTATGACCGCATGCGCCCGCTGGTGGATGGGGAGGTGCAGATCGACGCGGTCGATCCGCAATTCATGCTGCTGGAGCCGGAGGAAATCTTCTTCCGCGCCTTCCGGCACGAGGCCTTCGACATCTGCGAATTGTCGCTCTCCTCCTATTCCGTGCGGGTCGCCAAGGGCGATTCCCCCTACATCGCCGTGCCGGTCTTCCCCTCCCGCGCCTTCCGCCACACCTGCATCGTCGTACGCACGGATCGCGGCATCGCACGGCCCGAGGATCTGCGCGGCAAGCGCATCGGCATCCCGGAATACCAGCTCACCGCCAATGTCTGGGCGCGGGCGATCCTGGAGGAGGAGTACGGGGTGCGCCCCGCCGAAATCACCTGGGTGCGCGGCGGCTACGATACGCCGGGACGGGTGGAGAAGATCTCCCTCAACCTGCCGCCAGGCGTCGTGATCGAGAACGCGCCGGAAGGCGCCACCATCTCCGGCATGCTGGCGGCGGGGGAGCTGGATGGCGTGATGGGCCCGCGCGCGCCCTCCTGCTTCGAACGCGGCGACCCGGATATCGACTGGCTGTTCCCCGACCCCACCGCCGCGGCCCAGGCCTGGTTCCGCAAGACGCGCATCTTCCCGGTCATGCATGTGCTGGGCATCCGGCGCACGCTGGTGGAGCGGCACCCCTGGCTGCCGGCCGCGGTCCAGAAAGCCTTCGAGAAATCCAAGGCGGTGGCGCTGGCGAAGCTGGCCGACACCTCCGCCACCAAGGTGACGCTACCCTTCGTGGAGGAGAGTCTCCGTGCCGCGCGCCGGTTGATGGGGGAGGATTTCTTCTCCTACGGCCTGTCCGAGAACCGTCACGTCTTCGACTGGTTCCTGCGCCACCATCACGCCCAGGGCCTGTCCAGCCGGCTGCTGGTGCCGGAGGAACTGTTCCATCCGAGTACGCTGGAATCGCACAAGATCTAGCCGTCGCGCCCGCACGCGCGTCCGTGATGCAACCGATATGTCCGCCGGCTGCTATGGCCTCCGCCCGCTGCCGAGACCGACCAGATGACCTTTGCCCAAGCCAGCCTCCTCGCCATCCTGGCGGCCACCATCATCCTGTTCATCTGGGGCCGCTGGCGGCATGACGTGGTGGCGGTGGCCGCGTTGCTGGCCGCGGTCGCGGCGGGGCTGGTCGAACCTGACGCGGCATTCAACGGGCTGGGGCACCCGGCCGTCGTCACTGTCGCCTGCATCCTGATCCTCAGCGCTGCGCTGCAAGCCAGCGGCGCGGTGGACTGGCTGTCCAGCGTCGCGGTGCCGCGCAAGGCCGGGCCGACACTAACCATCGCGGCGCTGTCCGGTCTGGCCGCGCTGCTCTCGGCCTTCATGAACAATGTCGGCGCGCTGGCGCTACTGATGCCGGTGGCAATTCCGGTCGCCGCACGGCTTGGCCTGGCGCCAGGGCGGGTGCTGATGCCGCTGGCCTTTGGCTCCATCCTCGGCGGCATGACGACGCTGATCGGCACGCCGCCCAACCTCATCGTCTCCGGCTTCCGCGCCCAGGCTGGCGGCGCCGACAGCTTTGCCATGTTCGACTTCGCGCCGGTCGGCGTTGCCGTGGCGCTGTCGGGCCTCGCGCTGATGGCGCTCGGCTGGCGCCTGGTTCCCGAGCGCAAGGTCAGCGGTGCCGAGGGCTTTGCCGCCGGCGCCTACCTGACCGAGGCGCGGGTCCCGGAAGGCGCCAAGGCGGCCGGCATGTCGCTGCGCGCGATCGAGGAGGCGCTGAAAGCCAGCGAGGCGCAGGTGCTCGGCCTGCTGCGCGACGAGCGCCGTATCGCCGCGCCGCATCTGTCGCGGGAGGTTCAGGCCGGCGACATCCTGGTGATCGAGGCGGAGCCGGAGGCGCTGACTGCCGCTCTGGCGGATCTTGGCCTGAAGCTGGAGGAGGATGTGCGCGCGGGCGACGACGCTTCGAACGAGAACCCGCCCGAGCCGGACAGCCCCGCCGCCGCGCTGCAATCGCCCGATGTGGTCCTGGCGGAATATGTGGTGCGGCCTCGGGCCGAGATTGCCGGCCTCTCTGCCCGGGGTATCCGCCTGCGCCACCATTTCGGTGTGAACCTGCTGGCCATCTCGCGCCGCGGCGTCCGTTCCACCGCACGGCTGAACACCATGGCGCTGCGCGAGGGCGACATGCTGCTGCTGCAGGGCTCGCCGGAGACGATGGCGGAGTTTGCCCAGCGCTTCGGCCTGGTGCCGCTGGCACAGCGCTCGCTGCGCCTGCCAGATGCGCGCCGCGCCGCGCTGGTCGGAGGCGTGATGCTGGCCTCCATCGCTGGTGCCGCCTTCGGCCTGGTGCCCGCCGCCATCGCCTTCGCGGCGGGCGTGCTGGCGGTGGTGGCGCTGGGCCAGGTGCCGGTGCGGCGGCTGTATGATGCGGTGGATTGGCCGGTGATCGTGCTGCTGGCCGCGCTGCTGCCGGTGGCGGAGGCGATGGCCACGACGGGCGCGGCGGATCTGGTGGCCAACGCCCTGCTCGCGCCGGTCGCGCCCTATGGCCCGGTTGCGGCGCTGGCGCTGGTGCTGGTGGTGACGATGACGCTGTCCGATTTCATGAACAACGCCGGCACCGCAGCCGTGATGTGCCCGGTGGCGATCGGCACTGCCAGCCAGCTCGGCGTCGCCACGGACCCCTTCCTGATGGCCGTGGCGATCGGCGCATCCTGCGCCTTTTTGACGCCGATCGGGCACCAGAACAACACTCTGATCCTTGGCCCCGGCGGCTTCCGCTTCAGCGACTACTGGCGGCTGGGTCTGCCGCTGGAACTGCTGGTGGTGGCGGTGGCGATGCCCGCGCTGCTGCTGTTCTGGCCCCTGTAGGCTACCGCGACGGCGCGACGCGGATGGTGGTGGCGTAGGTGTACTGGTCGCCGCGCGGCACGATGCTCAGGCCCCGTCGCAGTCCGTAGGAAGCGCGCAGCGAGAATACCGGGATGATCGCATTGTCCTCGATCGCGATGCGCGCGGCGTCGCCCATGGCGCGTTCCCGTGCCGCATCGTCGAAGATCGAATCGACCCGGTCGAGCGCCACATCCAGCGCGGCGCTGGAATAGCGCCCGCGGTTGAGCGACCCCGCGCCGGTGGCGCGATTCCGGGTGCGCAGGATCGTTGTCATGCTCTCGCTCGCCACGCCGGTGGAGGAAGCGAAGATTGCCATGAAGGCGGTGAATTCCGGGTCCTGCGTGGCGTTGCCATTGGCGCGACGGAAGAACACGGCCGCCGGCAGCGGCTCCACGATGGTGCGGATGCCGACAGCGGTGAACATCTGGCCCACCGCCTGGCAGGTGCGGGAATCGCCTGGGAAGCGGTCATTGGTGCAGTGGATGGTCAGGCCGAAGCCATTTGGATAGCCGGCCTCCGCCAGCAGCCGGCGGGCCTGCGCCGGGTCGTGCCGCGGCGGGGCCAGGCTTTCGTCATGGCCGATGAAGCCGGGGCCAGCGAACTGCCCGATCGGGTCCGCCGCACCTTCCATGCCGCGCTCGGCCAGCGCCACACGGTTGATCGCCAGGTTCATCGCCTGCCGCACCTTCGGATCGCGGATCGGGTTGCGCGCCAGGGGCTGGCCATCCGGCCCGGTGGCGAAGACCACCTGGTCGCGGAAATGGTCCAGGTACATGTACAGCGTGAACAGTCCTGGCGTGGTGATGAGCTGCGTGCGGTCGCTGGCACGCACTTCCCCGAACAGGGAGGGCGGGACGTTGTCGATCACGTCCACATCGCCCGCCAGCAGGGCCGCGACGCGGGCGCTGTCATTCGAGATGAAGCGGAAGGTCACGCGTTCCCATGGCTCGGGCTCCCGCCAATGGCTCGCCGCGCGCTCGATCACCACGTCGCGGCCGGGCGTATAGCGTACCCAGCGATAGGGCCCGGTGCCGATGGCGGCGCGGCCGCCATTGAACTCGGCTTCCCCCGCATCCGCGGCAGCGAGGGCGGAGACGATGGCGATCACGGCCATCTGCACCGGCAGCAGCGGCGTCGGCGCGGTGGTGCGGATGATGACGGTGCGCGGGTCCTTCGCCTCCACGCTCGCCACGTTGCGCGTCTGCGCCACGAAGGTGCGAAGCCCGGTGGCGGCGCTGGCCCGGCGGATGGAGAACACCACGTCATCCGCCGTCACCGGCGTGCCGTCGTGGAATTTCAGCCCCTCGCGCAGCGTGAACTCCCATGTGCTGGGGTCGATATTGCGCCAGGCGCTGGCGGCGCCGGGCTGCAGCCGCATGAAGGGATCCTGCAGCACCAGCGGTTCATAGACGTGGAGCTGCACGTTGCGGTTGGGCGTGTAGTTCTGGTGCGGGTCGGCGCCGGTGACCGCGGCCTTGAAGCCGATGCGCAATTCCTGTGCAGCGACGGGCAGGCTGGCGAGCATGGCGGAAGCGAGCAGCAGGGGGCGGAGCAGGCGCATGGTGGCGTCTCCCTCTCGACTATTCGGCGGCCAGGCCGCGGGCGAGTGCGGCGCGGCGATGGGTGGGGTAGGGCACGCCCAGATTCTCGCGCAGTGTCGTGCCCTCGTACTCGGTGCGGAACAGGCCGCGCCTCTGCAATTCCGGGACCACCATGTCGACCACATCGGCGAGCCCGCCGGGCAGCCAGGGCGGCAGGATGTTGTAGCCATCGGCGGCACCCTGCTCGAACCACTCCTGCATCGCATCGGCGATGTCCGTCGGAGTACCGACGACGGTGCGGTGGCCATTGCCGGCTGCGACCAGGGTGTAGAGCTGGCGGATGGTCAGGTTGTCGCGCTTCGCCAGGTCCAGGAAGATCTGCGCCCGGCTTCGCATGCGTGGGTCGATGCTGTCCGGCACCGGCCCGTCCACGTCATAGGCGGAGAGGTCGCCCATGACGCGGGAAAGTTGGTTCAGGCCGAGCAGCGGGTCCAGCAGCGACTGCACCTGCTCATGCTTGTCCTGCGCCTCCTGTCGCGTGCGGCCGGGCACGGCGAGGAGGCCGGGCATGATCCTCAGATGCTCCGGCTCCCGCCCATAGCGCGCCATGCGGCCCTTCACGTCGCTGTAGTAGGCCTGCGCGACGGACAGCTCCTGCGAGGCGGCATACAGCCCGTCCGCCGTCGCGGCCGCCAATTCCCGCCCGGCATCGGAGGCGCCGGCCTGGAAGATCACCGGATGCCCCTGCGGCGTGCGTGCCACGTTCAGCGGTCCGGCGACGCGGAAATGCTCGCCCCTGTGGTTCAGGACATGCAGCTTCGACTCGTCGTAGTTGATGCCGGAGGCCTTGTCGCGGATGAAGGCATCATCCTCCCAGCTCTCCCACAGCCCGCGCACCACCTCGACGAATTCACCGGCGCGATCATACCGCTTGTCATAGTCCGGTGCCTTCTCGAAGCCGAAATTGCGCGCCTCGGTATCGGTGAAGGAGGACACCACGTTCCAGCCTGCACGGCCGCCGCTGATATGGTCCAGCGAGGCGAATTTGCGGGCGACGTGATAGGGCTCGTTGTAGGTGGTGGAGGCAGTGGCGACGAGGCCGACATGCTCGCTGACCATGGCCAGCGCCGAAAGCAGCGTCAGCGGCTCGAACACCACGTTCTTGGAAGATCGCGCCAGCGCACCCTTCGGCTCGTCCTGCGCGCGGATGCCGACGCCATCGGCCAGGAACACCAGGTCCAGCTTGCCGCGCTGCGCGATACGGGTGACATCCACGTAGTGCGACAGCTTCATGTTGCCGGCCGGATCGATATCCGGATGGCGCCACGCCGCCATGTGGTAGCCCAGCCCGATCATCGAGACACCGAGCTTCATCTGACGCCGAGCCATGGCGACACCCTCCACCGAAAGGCAAAGGCTGCCGCCATCCCCGCGCCGCCGCAAGCATTGCTGTGGCGATCGCGGGTTTCGCGGTTTCAGATCACTCGGCGAGCGACATGCCGAGCGCCGGCTTCGCATCCGCCGGAAGCGGGCTGACATAGGGCTTGCCGCCGGTGCGCGCAGCGTGGTCGGCCTTGGCCTTGGCGATCAGATCCGGGTTCTGCAGTGCATCCACCGCCGTGCCGGCCATCACCTTCGCCACATGGACCATGCCGGTATGCGCCGCCGGCGCCTTGCCCTGCGCCACAACCTGCCAGCTATGGCCGGGCGTGCCGATGGCGTAGGTGGCACCGCGCGCCTGCACCGTCGGCACCTTCCAGGATACGTCGCCGACATCGGTGGAGCCGTTCATGCCGGCGCCCTTGGCTCCCGGCGGCACAATAAGCTCGCACAGCGCCTTGCCGGTATCCGGGGTGACGCCCTGGCGACGATAGCCGGAGAGGATGTCCTCCTCGCTCAACGTCTTCTGGATCTCCGCCGCATAGGCCTTGTCCGCATCGGTGAATTGTGGCGGGCCGAGGCGCTGGAAATTGTCCTGCATGAGCTGTTCGAGCGGCGAGTTGCCGAGCAGGTTGGATACGGCCGAGATCACCTGCGTCGAGACGGTCGTCTCCGTCATCAGCGCCGCGCCATCCGCGATCTTGCGCACGCGCGTGACCAGGGCGTTCAACTCCACCAGGTTCCGCGCCCGGATCAGGTAGCGCACCTTGGTCTGCGACTGCACGACATTGGGCGCGATGCCGCCGGCATTGAGATAGGCGTAGTGGATGCGCGCGTCGCTCGGCATGTGCTCCCGCATGTAGTTCACGCCGACATTCATCAGCTCGATCGCATCCAGCGCCGACCGCCCGAGATGCGGGGAGGATGCGGCATGCGCCGCGCGGCCGGTAAAGGAGAAATCGATGCGCGTATTGGCCAGGGAGATCGCCTCGTTCACGCCGGAGAAGCTTGCCGGGTGCCAGGAGATGGCGATGTCCACATCATCGAAGGCGCCACCGCGCACCATGAAGCCCTTGGCGGCGCCACCTTCCTCCGCCGGGCAGCCATAGTAGCGCACGCGGCCAGGCAGGTTGTTCGCCTTCAGGTAATCCTTCACCGCCGCAGCGGCGAGCAGGCTGGCGGAGCCCAGCACATTGTGGCCGCAGCCATGGCCGTAGCCATCCCCCGGCAGCGGCTTGTGCTCGGCCACGCCGGCTTCCTGCGACAGGCCGGGCAGGGCGTCGTACTCGCCGAGAATCGCAATGACAGGCCCGCCTTCGCCGGCCTCGCCCATCACCGCGGTCGGGATTCCGGCGACATCGCGGGTGATGGCGAAGCCCTCCGCCTCCAGCATCGCGATATGCTCCGCCACGCTGCGATGCTCGTTGTAGCAGAGCTCCGGCATGCCCCAGACGCGGTCGCTGAGTGCCGCATAGGCCTCCTTCCGCTCATCAACGCTGCGCCAGACCTGTTCGTCGTTTCGCATGGGTGTAGTTCCTTCAGTTCAGCGCCGCGTCGGCGGCATTGATGGCGGCCTGTGCCTCACGCAGCGCATGGGCAAGGCGATTTCGGGCTCGTTGCGCGTCCACCGCGGCGAACTTCGCGGCGTCACTGCCTGCTTCCGTCGCCGCCAGGTCCCGCACCGGCTGCAGCGTAGCCCAGGCGGGCAGGGGCAGTGCGGCGGCATGGCCGAAGCGGTTACCCGGCGTGTAGTCCACCGGCACCAGCGCGCGGGATGCACGCATCAATGCGGCACTCGCAGCCGCCGCATCCTTCGCGCTGCGGCCCGGGAGGCCCGCGGCGCTGTCGCGCAGCCGGGTCGCGGCTGCCACAAGCCCGCCGAGATCAAAGCGCCCATCCAGCTTCTGCGCCAGCGGCGCCAACTCCTTCAGCAGCGCCTCCGCGGTCGCCGCGTGGTCCAGCGGCACCACCGGCTCCGCCAGCAGCTTCCACAGCACCTGCGTCAGCACGCGGGTGTCGCGCACCAGATTGCCCTCGTCGATCTTGTCCAGCAGGTCATGCGGCGTGTGCCACCACCAGCCGAGCGCATTGCGCGCCTGCTCGTGCTTCGCAGGCTGTTCGCTGATGGAGCCGAGCATGGACGGAATGCCGATGCCGACGAAGCTCTCGTCGCTGTTCCGCGCCTTGCGCTTTCCCTTGTAGGTCTGGTTGGTCTGCGCCTGCACCGCCTCCGCCGCCAGGTGCCGCAGCTCCGTCATCGCCGCCGCATTCTCCAGCACCGTGGCGCCGATACCGCCCAGGCTGTCCACATTCACATGCGCGGCGCAGCGCCGGTCCAGCTCATCCCAATGCGTATCGGCATACCAGGCGGAGCTGGAGTAGCGGCCATGCGAATGGCCGGACCAGAAGCACACGCGCAGGCCGCGCTGCCACTTCGCCTGCTGCTGAGCGCAGAGCCGCGCCGCCTCCATCATCCCGGCATTGGCCGAGCCATTGTCCATCACGCCGTAATACCAGGTGTCCTGGTGGCCGGACATCATGACGAAGGGCGCGTCCTCCGCACCGATTTCCGCGACCAGGATCGGCGTCTTGCGCCAGCCGGTATCCACCTCCGCCTCCAGCGTCACCACGGGCTGGCCGCCGCCGGCCAGCGCATCGCGGATCGCGCCACCATCGGCGTTGTTCACGCTGCAGACGATGGTCGTCGGCAGCCCGTCCAGCGTGCTGGTGCCGGGGCTGCCCCAGACCGGCGAGATGCACATCTCGTGGATATGCTCATGGTGGCTGATATGGAGCTGCCCGGCGGCGCCGGCGCGGGAGGCACGCTGTGCCACGGCGGGGGTCGCCATGCCCTCGCACAGCACGATCCGCCCGGCCAGACTGCGCCCGGCGAAATCCGCATCCGTGCCATGGCCGAGATAGACCGGCACGCCGGAGATCCTGCCGGGGCAGGAGAAGGATTGCGTGATGCAGCCGATCGACTTGCCATCCACCAGCACGCTCGCCTTGCCGGGCAGGCTGATATAGGCGTCGTGCAGCAGAAGCTGGGTGCGGAAGCCGTAGTCCCGCATGCGGGTCTCGAGGAAGCGGATGGATTCCAGTTCATCCTTCTCGCCGCTCAGCTTCATCCAGCGCGCGATCTCGCGCAGGTTCGCCATCATCTCCGGGCCGCTGACGGAATCGGTCAGGCTGCCGGGCACTGCGTCGGTCATGCGCGTCGTCTCCTTCAGCGGCGCGAGGGCACCTGGCCCTCGCCAATGTCCCACCAGATGCCGGCCATCAGGCCCAGTCCCTCGCGCAGCAGCGGCGCCAAGGCGTGTTCATCGGGGCCGTGCTGGTTGCAGCCGGCATAGCTGTTCGGAATCCAGATCACCGGCGTGCCCAACTCCTCCAGGAACATGTCGGAGGGGTTGGAACCGGAGGAATTTGGGATGATGTTCGGTGCCCGGTTGGTGGTGCGCCGCATCGATCCCGCGACCATCGCCACCCAGGGGTCGTCCGGATCGGTGCGGGAGGCGCCGAACATGTCGCGCTCCATCATCGGCACGATCTCGACTTCCGGAAATCCCCTGGCGTCGAGGTGACGCCGCAGCGCTGGGATGAAATCCGCACCGGGAATGTCCGCCGTGTGCCGCACCTGTAGCCGCGCGCGCGCCTCGCCCTGCACCGCATTGGTCGGCGCATCCGGGTGGCCGGTGACCTGCGCCAGCACGATCACGCTGGTCCAGCCGAAGATCTTCTCGGCTTTCGTCAGCCCCGGCTCGCCCCAGCCGGGATCGCCTTCGGGCAGGCCAGGAATATCCTCGAAGACCAGGTCGCCGATCGCGCGCTTGACGGAGGCAGGCATGGCGGCGGGCGTCCAGCCCTCGACCAGGATGCGGCCGTTGCGGTCCACGATGCTCGCCATCGCATGCGCGAGAACAAAACCCGGATCGGTCAGCACGCCGCCCCAATGGCCGGAATGATGCGCGTGGTCGCGCAGCCGCACCACCATGTCGAAGGCCACGCCGCCACGCGCGCCCAGCTTCATCTCCGGCATGAAGGTGGTCTGGCGCGGCCCGTCCAGCCCGATGAACACATCGGCCGCCAGTCGGTCGCGTTCCGCCCGCAGCAGGTCGCGCAGGCCGGGGGAGCCCTGTTCCTCCCCGGTCTCCACCAGCACCTTGGCATTGAAGCCGAGCCTGCCGCCGCGTTCCGCCATGACGGCGCGCAGCGCCTCGATGGCGATCAGGTGCTGGCCCTTGTTGTCCACCGTGCCGCGCCCGTACCATTTGTCGCCGCGTTGCGTGACCTGCCAGGGGTCGATGCCGTCGCTCCACTTCGGCGCGAGGCCGCGCACCACGTCGCCATGGCCGTAGACCAGCACGGTCGGCAGCGCCGGATCCTCGATGCGCGTCGCCAGGAACACCGGGCCGCGGCCGCTGCGCGGGTTCTCCAGCACCGTCTGTTCGAAGGGCATGTCGCGCATCAGCCCGGGCATCGTCTCGGTGCAGTAGCGCGTCAGCGCCGGCAGGCTGTCCGGCAGCTGGCTCTCCGTCGGCACCGCCACCAGCTTCCGCAGCGCGTCGAGATATGCGCCTTCATCAAAGCAGCGTTCCGCGCGCGCGATCGCTCCAGCCCGAGTGCCCGCCATGCCCAGTCCCTTCCCGCAATGCGGGCAAAGCTTCGCACGGCTTTGCCGGCCGCGTGAAGACGTGCGGGGCTTGCACCCCTCCGGCTTCGGCGCGACGCTTGCCGGGTCAGCAGGGGCCTGCAGGGATGGCGGCGACGCAGCGCATCGCGCAATGGATCGTGGATCTGCCGCGCGCCCGCACGGCGGCGGTGGCGCCGCTCGCCACCGCGGGGCTGCGCGATGCCATCGGCGTGATGCTGGCCGGATCGGTGGAGGAGACGCCACGCCGTACCGCCGCCGCCGTCGCGCGCTGGGGCAGCGGAACCTCGCGCATCGTGGGCACGGGGCAGGCGCTCGCTGCGCCCTGGGCGGCGCTGGTCAATGGTGCGGCGGCGCATGTGCTGGATTACGACGACACCTTCAACCCGCTCGCCGGCCACGCTACCGCCGTGCTGGTGCCCGCCATCCTGGCGCTGGGCGAGGAGCGCGGCGCCGATGGCCCGGCACTGCTGGATGCGCTGGTCGTAGGGCTGGAGGTGATGGCCTGCATCGGCCGCGGCGTGAATCCACGCCATTATGCAGCCGGCTGGCACGCCACCTCCACCATTGGCGCGATCGGTGCGGCCGGCGCCTGCGCGCGGCTGCTGCGGCTGGATGCGACGCAGGCCAGGGATGCGCTGAGCCTCGCCACCAGCATGGCGAGCGGCAGCCGCATGCAACTCGGCGCCATGGCGAAATCCCTTCATGCCGGCCTCGCGGCGAAATCCGGCGTGCTAGCCGCAAGCCTGGCGGAGCAGGGTGTCAGTGGCGCGGCGGAGGCGCTGGAAGGCACCTGGCGCTTCGCCCGGATGTTCGCCGGCGCGGATGCGCCGGTGGGTGCCATGGACCCGCCGGCAGGCCGTGAGGCACTGGCCATCGCGGCAGTGGGCATCAGTTACAAGGCCTATCCAACCTGTGCCGCGACGCATCTTTCGCTGGATGCGCTGCTGGCGCTCCGCGTGCCGCCGGAGCGAATCGCGCGCATCGAAACGTCGCTGCCCGCCGTGCTCGCCGGGAACCTGGTGCATGGAGACCCCCGCAGCGGCATGGAAGCGCGGTTCAGCATGCAATATTGCCTCGCCACCGCGGCCCTGCAGGGCCAGGTGACGCTGGCGGATTTCGAGGGCGAAGCCATCCACAGCCCCGCGATTCGCGCGCTGATGCCACGCATCACCATGCATGCGCTGCCGGATGCCGAGCCGCGCCCGCCGACCAGCGTGACCGTGCACCTTACCGACGGCACGCGCCGCACCGAGACGCGCAGCATTCGGCGCGGCGCCGCGGAGAACCCGATGAGCGAGGACGAGCACCTGCGGAAGTTCAACGACTGCGCTTCCCACGTGCTCGATCCGCGCGAGGCGGAAATGGCCCTTGCGGCGATCGCGCAGCCGGCCGATGCCTCGACCCTGATGTCCAGATTGGTGCCCGCCGCATGAGTTTCACCACCGACGCCCTGCTCGCCGCCATCCGCCCCTGGGTGGAGCATGAGACCCCTACCGATGCGCCCGCCGCCGTCTCCGCCCTGATGGCGAAGGTGGAGGCGGAGGCGCGGGAGGCCGGGGCGCGGACCGAGATCATCCCTGGCCGCGACGGCCTGGGCGACCATCTGCTGCTGCGCTCGCCCTGGGGCGGTGATGCGCCGGGCATCCTGGTGCTGTCGCATCTGGATACCGTGCACCCGATGGGCATGCTGGCGCGGATGCCGTTCCGGGTGGAGGGCGACAAGGCCTATGGCCCCGGCATCTACGACATGAAGGCCGGTGCGCGCCTGGCCTTCGAGGCATTCCTGACTTTCCTGCGCGCCAGCACGCCGACGCCGCTGCCCATCACCTATCTTTTCAACTCGGATGAGGAGGTCGGCAGCCCCACCAGCCGCGACCTGATCCGCAGCCTGGGCGCGAAGGCGAGATACGTGCTGGTGACGGAGCCGGCGCGGGAGGGCGGCAAGATCGTCACTGCCCGCAAGGGGGCCGCCCGCTTCGACCTCGTGGTGACAGGCCGCGCCGCCCATTCCGGCAGCCGCCACCAGGATGGCCGTTCCGCGATCGGGGAGCTGGCGCACCAGATCATCGCGCTGCATGCCATGACCGACTACGATCGCGGCGTCACTGTGAATGTCGGCACCATCGCCGGTGGCACGCGGGCGAATGTGGTGGCGGAGGAAGCCCGCGCCGCCATCGACATGCGGCTGCCGACGCCGGACATCGCGGCGGAGATGCTGGCGAAGGTGCAGGCGCTGCAACCGCACGGGCCGGATGTGACGCTGACCATCACCGGTGGGCTGAACCGCCCGCCCTATGAGAAGACGCCCGGGATCGCCGCGCTGTTCGACCACGCCCGGAAGCTGGCCGCCGAGATCGGCTTCGATCTGCAGGACCTCAAGACCGGCGGCGGCAGCGACGGCAATTTCTGCGCCGACCTGGCGCCGGTGCTCGATGGCCTCGGCGCCGACGGCAAGGGCGGGCACACGGATTTCGAGCAGATCTACCTCGACAGCCTGGTCCCGCGCGCGGAGCTGCTGCGCCGGCTGATGGAGACGCTGCGCTAATCCGCGGCGATGCGGGTGGGGTCGATCTCCACCTGCGCCACGTCATAGGCACGCAGTGAATCGTAGAATCGCGGCAGGTCGCTGGCGAAAAGGCCGCGCGTGATGCCCGCCGCCAGCCGCGGCACGGCGATGCCCATGGCATTGATGGAGGCACCGGCCGGGCCGAAGGACATGGTGGTGCCGATGCCGAACAGGTGGATGTCGCGCATCCAGGGCGTGTCGCCCAGGACGCGTTCCTGGAAGCTGTAGTCATCGGCGAGATAGGGGAATGCGCCGAGCCGCGGGTTCGCTTCCTCCGCCGGTGGCGTGTAGCGGTCCGACCAGCGGGCGATGTTGTGGGCGCAGCCGGCGAGTTCCGGCACCAGTGCAGGGTCCATCCGCACGCCGGTGCCGCAGATCAGGAAATCCGCGGTGAAGTCGCCGCGCGAGGTGGCGACCACCGCCTGGCAATCCTGCACCCGCGCATCGCTCCAGGGGCGGCCGACATGCATGGTGAAGTTCGGGAAGGCCAGGACGCGCGCATAGGTGTCGGGCGGGAAGCCTTCCCGCAGCCCCAGCACATGCGCCATGAAGCGCCAGCGCCATTCATCGGGCATTTCGTGGATGTGGCGCATGAAGCCGGCGAAGGTCAGCCAGCGATAGGGCTGCACCACCATCGGCTCCGCCCGCCGGCAGAACAGATGCACCTCGGCCGCGCCGGCCTCCAGCGCCATCGCCGCATTGTCGAAGGCGGAGGCCCCGGCGCCGAGCACCGCCACCACCTTGCCGCGCAACGCACCGAAATCGATGGCATCCGCGCTATGTGCCCGCAGATGCGCGGGCAGGGCGCGGATGAAATCGGGCATCCACCAGATGCCGGCACCTTCCTGCCCCGTCGCCAGCACCACCTTGCGCGCCAGCATCGGGCCCGCGCTGGTCTCGACGCGCAGGCAGGGCAGGCCGTCATCGGTGCGCGCCGGGCCGATGCGGCCGGCCTCCACCCCGTTGCGGACCGGCACGCCGACCACGCGGCGCAACCACAGCAGGTAGTCGTTCCAGAATTCCTTCGGGATGTAGCGCAGCGTCTCCCAGGATGCGGTGCCGAACTGCGCCTCGTGCCAGGCCTGGTAGGTGAGGGAGGGCACGCCGAGATCGGGGCCGCTCTGGTCCTTCCAGGACCGCAGATTGTGCATCCGCGCATAGGTGGTCCACGGCCCCTCGCGGCCATGGGGGGCGCGGTCCAGCACCAGCAGGTTGCGCACCTTGTCGCGCATCAGCGCGAAGGCCGCGACCACGCCGCATTGTCCGCCGCCGACCACCAGCACATCCAGCACCGGCGCGCCGCCGCAGGTCTTCGGCTGCAGCCAGTCCATGCGGGGATGCGCGATCAGGTCCAGGTCGCGCCGGACATCGGCTTCGAGCTCCGTGAGGCTGCGAGCGGCGGGCAAGGCAGGCGTCTCCGATCTGCGGCACGTCAACAGGATGGGCGCATTCCGCGACGCCGCCAGCCCCGGAACGCCGCCTGAAATCGTATGCAACAGCCTTTTGCCGCGTATACCGGCAACGCCTGCCGCGGTGCCGCGCAGGCCCGATGCCAAGGGCGCAAACGAAGCCGGCAAACGCGCTTGCAAGGCGCCGGTAATTATTGCCACGCTGCACACATGCAGGAGAAGACCCTTCCCCGAGCCGCCGCCCTCGCGCCCTCACCGATCTGGTGGCGGCGGTGGGAGTTGCCGACCTGGGGCGTTATGGTCGCGATCTATGCGTGCTGGCTCGCCCTGGTCTGGTTTCACGCCAGCATCCCCTGGCCGCTGCAGATGCTGGGCGGCGCCTATGTGCTCGCCTGGCATTTCTCCCTGCAGCATGAGGCGATCCATGGATGGCGCAGCATTCCACGCTGGCTGCGCACGGCGCTGGTCTGGCCGCCGATCGGTGGCTGGTTTCCCTTCGAGCTCTACAAGCGCAGCCACACCGCGCATCACCGCAACACGGTGCTGACCTATCCCGGCGAGGACACGGAAAGCGTCTATCACCGCCAGACGGACTGGTCCGGCTATTCGCGCCCCTGGCGCGCCGTGCTGCTGTTCAACCAGACGCTGCTCGGGCGCCTGACCATCGGGCCGTTGCTGCGGCTGCGGAAGCTGGTGCTGGTCGAGGCCGCGAAGCTGCGCGCGGGGGACTTCCGCGACGTGCCGATCTGGCTCGGCTTCTTCGCGGGGCTCGCCGTGGTGCTGTGGTTCGTCGCCGCCGTCGCGGGCATGCCGATCTGGCACTACTACTTGGTCTTCGTGCTGCCGGGCCTCAGCCTCGGCCTGCTGCGCGCCTTCATCGAGCATCGCTGGGGACCGACGCCTGGCGAACGCACGGCGAGCGTGGAGTCCAACTGGGTCTTCGGCCTGCTGTTCCTGTGGAACAACCTGCATATCGTGCATCACCTGTATCCGCAGATGGCCTGGTTCGAGATTCCCGGCTTCTGGCGCCGGCACCGGGAACGCCTGCTGGCGCATAACGGCCACTACGTCTTCCGGGGCTATTTCGACATCGCGCGCCGCTGGCTGCTGAAGCCGGTCTTCGTGCCCGCGCATCCCGCACGCTGAAAAAAGATTAGGACAGGGACCATGATGATGAAGCGACGTCACCTGCTGGGCGCCGGCCTCACCCTCGCCGCGCCGGCCACGCTGCGCGCACAGGGGGCGCCGCAATTCACCTTTCGGCTGCACAGCTTCTCCTCTCCCACCGCGCTGGACCACACGCTGCACCTGGACCCCTGGGCGGAGAAGGTGGCGAAGGAATCGAACGGGCGCATCAAGATCGATGTCTTCCCGGCCATGCAGCTCGGCGGCCAGCCGCGCGACCTGGTGCAGCAGCTCGAGGACGGGGTGGTCGATATCATCTGGACCGTGCCCGGCTTTACCCCCGGTCGCTTCATGGGGACGGAGGGGCTGGAACTGCCCTTCATGAACACCGGCCTGTCCGCCACTGAGAGTCCGGCGGCGATGGAGTTCATCGGCAAGCACCTGGCGGATACCGAATACCGCAGCATCAAGATCATCGCCGTGCATTCCACGGACCGCGCGCTGGTGCATACCTCCCGCAAGCCGATCCGCACGATGGAGGACTTTCGGGGCCTGAAGCTGCGCGTCGCCGGCCGTTTCATCGGGGAGGCCGTCACGGCGCTCGGTGGCACGCCTGTCGGCATTCCGTTGGGCGGCGTCTATGAGGCGACGGCGCGCAACCAGGTGGACGGCTTCCTGATCAACTGGGCCATCACCCAGCCCTTCCGGCTGTATGAGGTGGCAAAATTCCACAGCGAGCCGGCGGGCGTCGGCCTGTTCCAGGGCATGATCCTGACCCTGATGAACGGCCGCAGCTACAACCGCCTGCCGCCCGACCTGAAGGCGGTGATCGACGCCAATTCCGGCCCCGCCTTGGCCGCCGATCGCGGCAGGATCTGGGACACGCAGACCAAGCCCGCGGTGGATGCGGCGATCGCGGCCGGCAACGAGATCATCTCGATCAGCCCGGAGGAGAAGGCGCGCTGGCGCACCGCCGTGCAGCCCGCCTACGACGCCTGGATCGCCGAGATGACGCGCCGGGGCCGCGATGGCCGCGCGATGTTCGCGGACCTGCAGGCCATCACCGCGAAGCACGGCCGCGCGTGAGCCTCGCGGCGCTGCGGGGCGCGCTGACGCGCCTCGCGGTCGGCTGTGCGCTGGTGAGCGGCATGCTGTTGCTCGCGGCGGTCGCGGTCACCACCGCCTCCGTGCTGCGCGGCGCCTTCGGGCGGCCGATCCTGGGTGACAGCGAGATCGTGGAGATGCTGCTCGGCGTCGCCGTGGTGCTGTGCATGCCGCTCTGTGAGATGAAGGGTGCGCATGTGGTGGTGGATTTCTTCACCCAGAAGCTGCCGCCGCGCGGCCTGGCCGTGCTGGATGCGGTGATGCGGGTGGTGGTGGCGGTGGTAGTGGCCGTGCTGGCCTGGCGGCTGGCCATTGGCGGCTACAACATGTGGGACCGCGAGAGGGATACGATGTTCCTGCAACTGCCCTTCTGGTGGGGCTATGCCGCAGCGGCGCTGGGCATGACGGCGTGGAGCCTCTGCGCCGCCTTCGTCGCGGCCGAAAGCCTCATCCGGCCGCGCCACCCCGCATGAGCAATTTCACCATCGGGCTGCTGATGTTCGGCGGCGCGCTGCTGCTGATCGGGCTGCGCATGCCGGTCGGCATCGCCATGCTGCTGGTGGGCGGGCTGGGCTATGCCGAGATGTCCGGCTGGGACCGGCTGTTCGCCACGCTGAACACGCTGACTTTCAGCCGCTTCTCCTCCTACATCCTGTCGGTCATTCCGCTGTTCCTGCTGATGGGCGATTTCGCCACCAAGGGCGGCATGAATCGCGCGCTGTTCCGTTGCGCGCGGGCCTGGATGGGGCATTGGCGCGGCGGGCTGGCGGTGGCCAGCATCGGCGGCTGCGCGGCCTTCGGTGCGATCTGCGGAAGCTCGCTCGCCACCGCCGCCACCATGTCGCAGGTGGCGCTGCCGGAGATGCGGCGGCACGGCTATTCGCCGGCACTCGCCACCGGCACGCTGGCGGCCGGTGGCACGCTGGGCATCCTCATCCCACCGAGCGTCATCCTGGTGATCTACGCGATCTACACGGAGATGAGCATCGGCGCGCTGTTCGTCGCCGCCGTCATCCCGGGCATCCTGGCGACCGCGGGCTACATGCTGGTGGTGAACCTCTACAGCCGCCTGGTGCCCGGCGCCGCGCCGCCGGCGGAGCGCATGCCGCTGCGCGAGCGCCTGCGCGCCACGGCGGAGGTCTGGCCGGTGATGCTGGTCTTCATCACGGTCGTGACCGGCATCTATGGCGGCTGGTTCAGCGCGACGGAGGGCGCGGCCATCGGCGCCGCCGCGACGGGGCTGCTGGCGGTGGCGCTGGGCGGCATGCGCTGGCAGGGGTTGAAGGAAAGCCTGCTGTCCACCGCGGAGACGACCGGCCTGATCTTCCTGGTGCTGCTGGGGGCGGAGTTGTTCAGCGCGGCGCTGGCCCTTTCGCATCTGCCCTCGGAACTGTCCGCCATGGTGGCCGCCTTGCCGGTGCCGCCGCTGGCGATCCTGGCGCTGATCCTGGTGGTCTACTTCATCCTCGGCTGCTTCATGGAAAGCATGGCGATGGTGCTGCTGACGCTGCCCATCTTCATCCCGCTGATGCTCGGCCTAGATTTCGGCATGGACCGCACGCAGGTGCTGGTCTGGTTCGGGATATTGGTGCTGATGAGCGTGGAGGTGGGGATGATCTCGCCACCCTTCGGGCTCAACCTCTTCGTCATCAACGCCATGGCGAAGGACATCCCCATGGGCGAGACCTATCGCGGTGTGCTGCCCTTCTGCCTGTCCGACCTGGCGCGCATCATCATCCTGGTGCTGTTCCCGGCGCTGTCGCTGTGGCTGCCGGGGATGTGGTAGTCAGACGGTCAGCAGTTTCCGCACCGCGGCTTCGTCCAGCGTGCCGGCGGTGCCGGCCAGCGCCACCTCGCCGCGCACCATCACGGCGATGGAATCGGCCAGTTCGCGGGCGAAGTCGTAGTATTGCTCAACCAGGATCACGGCCATGCCGCGATCCTTCGCCAGATGGCGGATGACGCGGGCGATGTCCTTGATGACGGAAGGCTGGATGCCCTCCGTCGGCTCATCGAGGATCAGCAGCCGCGGCCGGGCACAGAGCGCGCGGCCGATCGCCAATTGCTGCTGCTGGCCACCCGAAAGATCGCCGCCGCGCCGGCGCAGGAACTGCCGCAGGATCGGGAACAGGTCGAAGATTTCCGCATCCACCCCCGAACCGCGCGGCGCCGCGGCCAGCGCGGTCTCCAGGTTTTCCTGCACCGTCAGGAAGGGAAAGATCTCCCTTCCCTGCGGCACATAGCCAATGCCGGCGCGAGCGCGTTCCGCCGGCGCCAGCCGCGTCACGTCCCGGCCTTCCCAGGTGATGGTACCGGCGCGCACCCGCTCCAGCCCCATGATGGCCCGCAGCAGGGAGGATTTGCCGACGCCGTTGCGCCCCAGCACCGCCGTCACCTTCCCAGGCTCCGCCTGCAGCGAGACGCCGCGCAGGCACAGGCTTGCGCCGTAGGACAGGTCGACGGCCGCGACATTCAGCATCTCAGCGCCCCAGATACACTTCGATCACGCGCTGGTCGTTCTGCACGTGATCGATCGAGCCTTCCGACAGCACGCTGCCATCGCACAGCACGGTGACGCGCCGACCGAGCGCGCGGACGAATTCCAGGTCATGCTCCACCACCACCACGCTGCGGCGGCCGGCGATGCGGACCAGCAGGGCGGCGGTGTGCTCCGTCTCGGCATCCGTCATGCCGGCCACCGGCTCATCCACCAGCAGCAGCTCCGGGTCCTGCATCAGCAGCATGCCGATCTCCAGCCACTGTCGCTGGCCGTGGCTGAGGATGCCGGCCAGGTCCTGCGCGCGTTCCGTCAGGCCGATCTCGGCCATGGTCTGCTCGATCCGCGTGCGCGCTTCGCCATTCAGCTTCCAGCGCAGGCAGGCGATCGGGCCGCGCGGCGCCTTCAGGGCGAGCTCTAGATTCTCGAAGACCGTCAGTGCATCGAACATGGTGGGCTTCTGGAACTTCCGCCCGATTCCGAGATTGGCGATGCCGGCCTCGTCCATCCGCGTCAGGTCGGTCTCGCCGAACAGCACGCGGCCGGCGGTTGGCCGGGTCTTGCCGGTGATGACATCCATCATCGTCGTCTTGCCCGCGCCGTTCGGGCCGATGACGGAGCGCAGTTCACCGGGCTCCACAATGAGCGAAAGATTGTTCAGCGCCCTGAAGCCGTCGAAGACGACCGAGACGCCATCCAGGTACAGGCGGCGCCCGCTCATGGCTTGCGCCCCTTCATCAGCCCGATCAGCCCCTTCGGCAGGAACAGCGTGACCGCGACGAACAGCCCGCCGAGCACGAACAGCCACAGATCCGGCGCCGCGCTGGTCAGCCAGGTCTTCAGCCCGTTCACCGTGAAGGCGCCGAGCACCGCACCCACCAGCGTGCCGCGCCCGCCGACGGCCACCCAGATCACGGCCTCGATCGAATTGGTCGGGCTGAACTCGCCAGGATTGATGATGCCGACCTGCGGCACATACAGCGCGCCGGCCAGGCCCGCGAGCATCGCCGACAGCACGAAGGCGAACAGCTTGTGGCTGGTCGTGTCATAGCCCAGGAAGCGCACGCGGCTTTCGGCATCGCGGATCGCCGTCAGCACCCGGCCGTATTTGCTGCGCGTCAACCGCATGCAGATCAGGAAGGACAGCACCAGCGCGACCAGCGAGGCGTAGAACAGCCCGGCCCGCGCGCCGGAGGTGTTCAGCGGGAAGCCCAGCAGCTCCTTGAAATCCGTGAAGCCGTTATTGCCGCCGAGGCCCATGTCGTTGCGGAAGAAGGCCAGCATCAGCGCGAAGGTCATCGCCTGGGTCAGGATGGAAAGATACACGCCCGTGATGCGGCTGCGGAAGGACAGGAAGCCCACCACCAGCGCCAGCATGCCCGGCACCAGCAGCACCATCAGCATGGCGAAGGGGAAGCTGTCGAAGCCCAGCCAGTACCAGGGCAGCTCCTGATAGCCGAGGAACACCATGAAATCCGGCAGCACCGGATGGCCGTAGACGCCGCGCGGCCCGATCAGCCGCATCAGATGCATGCCCATCGCATAGCCGCCCAGCGCGAAGAAGGCGCCATGGCCGAGCGAGAGGATGCCCGCATAGCCCCAGGCCAGGTCCAGCGACAGCGACAGGATGGCGTAGCAGATCCATTTCCCCGTGATGGACACAAGGAAGTCCGAGACATGCAGCGGATGCGCCGCCGGCAGCAGGTTCAGCACCGGCATGAAGCCGAGCAGCAGCACGAAGATGATCAGCCCCGCGCGCAGGCCAAGCCGCAGCCGCGTGGGCGGGGAGGGGGGTGACATCACCAGGCTCATGCCTCCGCCGCCCTTCCCTTCTGCGCGAACAGGCCCCGCGGCTTGCGCTGGATGAACAGCATCACGGCCACCAGCACGAAGACCTTGGCCAGCACCGCCCCGGCCCAGGGCTCCAGCATCTTGTTGATGATGCCGAGGCCGAAGGCGCCCACCAGCGTGCCCGCCAGCGACCCGACGCCGCCAAAGACGACGACGAGGAAGCTGTCGATGATGTAGCCCGTGCCGAGGTTGGGGGAGACATTGTCGATCTGGCTCAGCGCCACACCGGCGATGCCGGCGATTCCCGATCCGAAGGCGAAGGTCAGCGCATCCACGCGGCCGGTGCGGATGCCCATGGAGGCGGCGATGGCGCGCTTCTGCGTCACCGCGCGCATCTCCAGCCCGAAGCGCGTGAAGCGGATGGCGGCGACCGTCAGGCCGAGCACGATCAGGGAGAAGGCCAGGATCCACAGCCGGTTCTGCGTCACCGCGATATCCCCCGGCAGCATCAGCGTGCCCTGCATCCAGGCGGGGCTGATGATCTCCCGGTTCTGCGCGCCGAAGACCAGGCGCACCGCCTGCTGGATCATCATGCCGACGCCGAAGGTCATCAGCAGCGTCTCCAGCGGCCGGCCATACAGGTGGCGGATCAGCCCGCGCTCCATCGCCGCGCCGCAGGCGGCGGTCACCAGGAAGGCGGCCGGCACGGCCAGGGGCAGCGACCAGGGCTGCAGCGCCGGAATGTCGCGCAGCGCCTCCTGCACGATGAAGGTGGTGTAGGCGCCGAGCATGACGAACTCGCCATGCGCCATGTTGATCACGCCCATCACGCCGAAGGTCACCGCCAGGCCGAGCGCCGCCAGCAGCAGCACGGAGCCGAGCGAGAGGCCCTGGAACAGCGTCTCCGCCGCGCGGCGCAGCGCCAGGCGCTGGTCGATCGCGGCCACGGCTTCATCGATCTGCCCGGCGATGTCCGGATTGGCGCCGCGGAATTCCAGCAGCACGGCGCGTGCCTCCGGCGAGGCGGTGGCGCCGAGCGCCGTCACGCCCAGCAGCTTGTCCGCTGCGTTGCTCGCCATCAGGCGGGAGGCGGCCAAGGCCAGCGCCATCCGCGCGCGGATCGCCGGCACCGTCTCCCGCGCCAGCGCGGTTTCCAGCAGCGGTACGTTATCCGCCGATCGGCTGCGGAACACGGCCTCCGCCGCGGCCTGGCGCTCGGCCTGGTCCGGGGAGAGCAATTGCAGCCGCCCCAGCGCCCCGCGCAGCGCCACGCGCACGCGGTTGTTCAGCCGCACCGCTGTGGCTTCCGCGACTTCGGTGGGTGTGCCGGTCAGCGCCTCCGTCACGCCGGCCTCGGCGCGGATCAGCAGCGTGCCATCCGCGCGGCGCAGCAGGCGCCCGTTGTTCAATGCGCGCAGCAACGGCAGGGCGCGCGGGTCACCGCTGGCGCCGAGCCGGTCCACGGCCTCCGCCGTCTGGTTGAAGCCGGTGCCGAGCCCTTCGAGCGCGGCGCTGATTGCATCCTGCGCGCGCGCCGGCAGGGCCAGCGCCAGCAGCAGCAGGAAGGCGAGGAGCGGGTGCTTCATGAAATTCGGTGGAGGGCGGCGCGGGCCGCCCCCCTTTTCCCTGCTTCAGCCGCGGCGCCGGTTCGCATTCTCCGGGATGAAGGGCGACCAGTTTTCGGCCGGGATCGCCGTCGGCGTCTTCCAGACGATATTGAACTGCCCATCCGCCTGGATCTCGCCGATCATCACCGGCTTCGACAGGTGATGGTTCGCATGCATCTCCTCGGTATAGCCGCAGGGGGCATCGACCTTCTGGCCGATGATCGCCGTGCGTACCGGATCGACGGCGGTGGTGCCGGCCTTGGCCACGGCCTGCGCCCACATCTTGAAGCCGGTGAAGGTGGCTTCCATCGGGTCGTTGGTCACGCGACGCGGGTTCTTGATATAGGCCTGCCACATCGTCTTGAACTGCGTGTTCGCCGGGCTGTCCACGGACATGAAGTAGTTCCAAGCGGCCAGGTGGCCGACCAGCGGGCGCGTGTCGATGCCGGCCAGTTCCTCCTCACCGACGCTGAAGGCGACGGAGGGAATATCCTCCGCCTTGATGCCCTGGTTGCCCAGCTCGCGGTAGAAGGGCACGTTGGCGTCGCCATTGATGGTGGAGACGATGGCGGTACGCTTGCCCTCGCCGGCGAAGCGCTTCACGCGGCTGACGATGCCCTGCCAGTCGCTGTGCCCGAATGGGGTGTATTCCTCCATGATGTCGGCATCGGAGATGCCCTTGCTGTTCAGGAAGGCGCGCAGGATGCGGTTGGTGGTGCGCGGATACACATAATCGGTGCCGAGCAGCGCGATGCGCTTCGCCTCGCCGCCATCCGCGCTCATCAGGTATTCCACCGCCGGGATCGCCTGCTGGTTCGGCGCGGCGCCGGTGTAGAAGATGTTCTTGCTCTCTTCCTCGCCCTCATACTGCACGGGGTAGAACAGCAGGCCGTTCAGTTCCTCGAATACCGGCAGCACGGATTTGCGGGACACGCTGGTCCAGCAGCCGAAGGTGACATCCACCTTGGAGACGGCGAGCAGTTCACGCGCCTTCTCGGCGAATAGCGGCCAGTTGGAGGCCGGGTCCACCACCACGGCTTCGAGCCGGCGACCCAGGATGCCGCCGGCGGCGTTCTGCGCCTCGACCATCATCAGCACGGTGTCGCGCAGCGCGGTCTCGCTGATCGCCATGGTGCCGGAGAGGGAGTGCAGCACGCCCACCTTGATCGGCGCCGATTGCGCGAAGGAGGGGCGGATGGCGGGCGCGGCGAGCACGCTGCCGAGGCCGGCGAGCGCGGCGCGCCGCGTGATGGGCATGCGATGGATCATTTTTTTAAGCCTCCTCGGGAATTTGCGTCACGGCGACAGCGCCGCCGTCGCCTCCCGAGGTCCTGTCTTTGCGAGATACGTGCCACGGCCATCGCATACGATCCTGCCGCGCGCGTCCGTCACTTTCCGGCAACGATCACCCGGGTGGTGCTGCCGAAATGGGCGAATCCTGCATCGCCTGCGGTATGGCCGCATCCGGATTGGGCAGATGCGTGATCTCTGGTCGTGTGCGGGATGCCGTGCCATGTTTCGACCGATGTGCAGCGAAACCGCCCCCGCGCCCCAGCACCAGCGCGCCCGCGGGCGTGCCGAACTCGGCCTGGTCGCGAGCCCTGGTGGCGCGCGCATCGCGCATCTCTACCAATCCGCCCCGCTGCGCGTGCTGTTTCCTGATGCCGACCCGGATGAACCGAAGCAGGCGGCGCTGGTCAACGTCGCGGGCGGGCTCGCGGGCGGCGATGCGCTGCAATCCGCCATCACACTTGGCCGTGCCGCCCGCTTCACGGCGACCACGCCGGCCGCCGAGAAAATCTATCGCAGCCTGGGCCCGGAGACGGAGATCGCAGCACAGCTGACGCTGGATGCGAATTCGACCTGCGAATGGCTGCCGCAGGAGACGATCCTGTTCGATGGGGCGCGGTTGCGCCGCAGCCTGGATATCGCGCTGGCACCGGATGCCCGCCTGTTGGCCGTGGAGATGCTGGTCTTCGGCCGGGCCGCCAGGGGCGAGGTCTTCGCGCACGGCGCAGTGCGCGACCGCTGGCGCATAGTGCGCGACGGACGCCTGCTATGGGTGGACGCGCTGCGGCTGGACCCAGGCGCGCTCGGTCACCGTTTCACGCTGGATGGCGCCGGCGCCATGGCGACCCTGGTGCTGGCCATGCCGGAAGCGCTCGCCCATCGCGAACTGGCGCGAGACCTGGCGCAGGGTGGGGCGGGGCTGGTCGCGCCGGGCCTGCTGGTGGCGCGCTGGCTCGGTGAGGCCGGGGCCGTGCGCGCTGCGCTTGGTGCGGCGATCATCGGCCTGCGCGCCGCCGCGCTCGGCCTGCCGGCGAAGCTGCCGAGGCTCTGGCGTGCATGAGGTGGCATGCGCCATGCTTGTCTCGAGTCGGAGGTGACGCATGAACCTGACGCCGCGTGAGAAGGACAAGCTGCTGGTCGCCATGGCGGCCACCGTCGCGCGACGGCGGCTGGAGCGTGGCGTGAAGCTCAACCACCCGGAAGCCGTGGCGCTGATCACTGACTATGTGGTGGAAGGCGCCCGCGATGGCCGCAGCGTGGCGGAGCTGATGCGCGACGGCGCAACGGTGATCACCCGCGACCAGGTGATGGAGGGCATTGCCGAGATGATCCACGAGATCCAGGTGGAAGCCACCTTCCCCGACGGCACCAAGCTCGTCACCGTGCATGAGCCGATCCGCGATCCGGTCGCGGAGCCTCGCGGCGAAGCGAGGAGCGGAGCGTGAATCGGATCGCCAGAATGATCCCCGGTGAGCTGTTCCCAGCGGCGGGCGAAATCGAACTCAACGCCGGCCGGCCGACGACGGAGATCGAGGTCGCCAATACCGGCGACCGTCCGATCCAGGTCGGCAGCCACTACCATTTCGCGGAGACCAACCCGGCGCTGCGCTTCGACCGTGCGGCGGCACATGGGCAGCGGCTGGACATTCCCGCCGGCACCGCGGTGCGGTTCGAACCGGGGCAGGCGCGCAGCGTGCGCCTGGTGCCCTATGCCGGCGCGCGCATCGTGCATGGCTTCCGCGGCGAGACGGAGGGGAAGCTCTGATGCCCGCGAAGCTCTCCCGCCGTGCCTATGCCGGCATGTATGGCCCGACCACCGGCGACCGCCTGCGCCTGGCGGATACCGACCTGATCATCGAGGTCGAGCGCGACCTCACCACCTACGGCGAGGAGGTGAAGTTCGGCGGCGGCAAGGTCATTCGGGATGGCATGGGCCAGTCGCAGGTGACGCGTGCCAACGGCGCGGTGGACACCGTCATCACCAATGCGCTCATCCTCGACCACAGCGGCATCTACAAGGCCGATGTGGGCCTCAAGGACGGGTTGATCCACAGCATCGGCAAGGCCGGCAATCCGGATACGCAGCCGGGTGTCACCATCATCATAGGCCCGGGGACCGAAGTGCTGGCCGGCGAGGGCCGCATCCTGACGGCCGGTGGCATCGACCCGCATATCCACTTCATCTGCCCGCAGCAGATCGAGGAGGCGCTGGTCTCCGGCGTCACCACCATGTTCGGCGGCGGCACTGGCCCGGCGCACGGCACGCTGGCCACCACCGCCACGCCGGGGCCGTGGCATCTGGCGCGCATGCTGCAGGCGGCGGAAGCCTTTCCAATGAATCTCGGCTTTCTCGGCAAGGGCAATGCCGCGCTGCCTGCGGCGCTGGAGGAACAGATCCGCGCCGGCGCCTGCGGCCTGAAGCTGCATGAGGATTGGGGCACCACGCCCAAGGCGATCGACACCTGCCTGAAGGTGGCGGATGAATTCGACATCCAGGTCGCCATTCACTCGGACACGCTGAACGAAAGCGGCTTCGTGGAGGACACGATCCGCGCCATCGGCGGCCGCGCCATCCAGGCCTTCCATACGGAGGGCGCCGGTGGCGGCCATGCGCCGGACATCCTGAAGGTGATCGGCGAGCCGAACTTCCTGCCCTCCTCCACCAACCCGACGATGCCCTACACGAAGAACACCGTGGATGAGCATCTCGACATGCTGATGGTCTGCCATCACCTCGACCCGCGCATTCCGGAGGACGTGGCCTTCGCGGAATCGCGCATCCGCAAGGAGACGATCGCGGCGGAGGACATCCTGCACGACCTCGGCGCCATCAGCATGATGTCCTCCGACAGCCAGGCGATGGGGCGGGTCGGCGAGGTCATCATCCGTACCTGGCAGACCGCGCATAAGATGAAGCAGCAGCGCGGCCGGCTGCCGGGCGAGACGGGCGACAACGACAATCTCCGCGTCCGCCGCTACATTGCCAAATACACGATCAACCCGGCCATCGCGCAAGGCATCGCGACGCATGTCGGCAGCATCGCGGTGGGCAAGCTGGCGGACCTCGTGCTGTGGTCGCCGGCCTTCTTCGGCGTGAAGCCGGACTACGTGCTGAAATGCGGTAGCATCGCCATGGCGCCGATGGGTGATCCCAACGCCTCCATCCCCACGCCGCAGCCGATCCGCTACCGCCCGATGTTCGGCGCCTATGGCCGCGCCAATACGCTGTCCTCCGTCACATTCACCAGCCAGGCGGCGCTCGATGCCGGCATCGCTGAACGGCTTGGCCTGCAGCGGCCCATGCTGGCGGTGGCGAATACCCGCAACATCGGGAAGCGCGACATGGTGCTGAATGATGCGCTGCCGCGGATCGAGGTGGATGCCGAAACTTACGAAGTCCGCGCCGATGGCGAGCTTCTGGTCTGCGAACCCGCCACCGTGCTGCCGATGGCGCAGCGCTACTTCCTGTTCTGAGAGCACTCATGTCGCAAGCCCGCGCCATTGCCGTCCACCCCGCCGGAAGCTGGCCGGAGGACTCGGCGAAGGATACCGTGACCGTCGACTTCGATGACCGCTTCCGCCGCCGCAAGGTCTACCTGACCGATGGCGGCGGAAGCTTCCTGCTGGATCTGGCGGAAGCCACGGTGATGCGGGATGGCGATGGTCTGGAACTGGACTCCGGCGGCTTCATCCGCCTGCGCGCGGCGGCGGAGGATCTGGTTTCCGTCACCGCCGACAGCCCGGCGAAGCTGCTGCGCCTCGCCTGGCATCTCGGCAACCGGCACCTGCCGACGGAGCTCGATGGCGACCGCATCCTGATCCGGCACGACCACGTCATCATCCGCATGCTGGAGGGCCTCGGCGCCACGCTGGCCAAGGTGCGCGCACCCTTCAATCCGGAGGGCGGCGCCTATGGCGAGCACAACCGCCTGCCGGATCATCCCCACGGTCATCACCATGACCATCACCACGACCACTGACCTGCCCGCTTTGGCGCGGCTGCTGGCCTGGCTCTCGCCCGCCTATCCGACGGGCGCCTTCAGCTACAGCCACGGGCTGGAGATGGCGGTGGAGGAGGGTGCGGTGACGGATCGCGCCGGTCTCGTCGCCTATGCCGAGGCGGCGCTGGCACACGGCGCTGGCGCGGTGGATGGCGCGCTGCTGGCGCTGTCCTGGCGCGCCGCCGTGGCGCGGGATGCGGCAGGGCTGGATGCGCTGGTGGAACTCGCCGCGGCCATGCGCGGCACCGCCGAACTCGCGCTGGAAGCTACGCAGCCCGGAGGCGCCTTCGCGCTGGCCACCAACGCCGCCTGGCCGCAGCCGGACTTTTCCGCTTTTTCCGCTCGCCACATTGGGCGCCTGACGCATGCCGTTGCCTTCGGCGCCGCTGCTGGCTTCCACACGATGCCACTGCGCGAATCCTGTTTCGCCTGGCTCGCCGCCTTCGCGGCCAATCTGGTCTCCGCCGGCGTGCGCGTGGTGCCGCTCGGCCAGACGGATGGCCAGGTCGCGACGGCCGCGCTGCTGCCCGCCATTACTGCCGCCACGGACGCCGCGCTGGCCGTGACCGACGCCGATGAAGTTGGCGGCGCCGCGCCCATCATCGACCTGTTCTCCCTGCGCCACGAGACGCAATACACGAGGCTTTTCCGCTCATGAGTAACGGCCCCTTCCGCGTCGGCATCGGCGGCCCCGTCGGTTCCGGCAAGACCGCCCTGGTCGATCGCCTGTGCAAGGCGATGCGGGATGCGCATGACGTCGCCGCAATCACCAACGACATCTACACGCGCGAGGATGCCGAGTTCCTCACCCGCTCCGGCGCCCTGGCCGCGGACCGCATCATGGGCGTCGAGACCGGCGGTTGTCCGCACACCGCGATCCGCGAGGATGCCTCGATCAACCTGGCGGCCGTGGCGGAAATGTACGCCCGATTCCCCGCGTTGGAGATCCTGTTCATCGAATCCGGCGGCGACAATCTGGCAGCGACCTTCAGCCCGGAGCTGGCCGACCTGACGATCTACGTCATCGATGTCTCGGCCGGCGACAAGATCCCGCGCAAGGGTGGGCCGGGCATCACGCGCTCCGACCTGCTTGTCATCAACAAGACCGATCTGGCACCACTGGTTGGCGCCGACTTGTCCGTCATGGATCGCGACGCGAAGAAGATGCGCGGCGTGCGGCCTTTTATTTTTACCAATCTCAAGGAGAACCAGGGCGTGTCCGACATCGCAGCCTTCATCCTCAAATCCGGTGGCATCGCGTGATGCGCCGCCTTCTCACCCTGGCGGCGCTGCTGGCGCCGATGCCTGCGCTGGCGCATGAGGGCGGCGCGCATGTGCACGGCTTCCTCGCCGGCTTCCTGCACCCGGTAGGCGGGCTGGACCATGTGCTGGCCATGGTCGCCGTTGGCCTCTGGGCCGGGCTGCTGGCGGGCCGCGCGACCTGGGCGCTGCCGGCCGGCTTCCTCGGCGCCATGGTGGTGGGCTTCGGGCTCGGCGCCGGTGGTATCGGCCTGCCGATGGTGGAGGCCGGCATCCTCGCCTCCGTTATCATCCTCGGCGCCCTGGTTGCCGCCGCGGCGCGCTTCCCACTTGCGGCCGCGGTGCCGCTGGTGGCGGTGTTCGGGCTGCTGCATGGCCATGCGCATGGCACGGAACTCGGCGGGCAAGGCGCGCTCGGCTACGCGGCAGGCTTCATCGTCGCCACGGCCGCACTGCATGCGCTCGGTGTATTCGGCGCACGCGCCATCACCAACCAGCTTGTCGTGCGGGTCGCGGGTGTCGCCATGGCGGCGCTGATGCTGGTGGTGGCGTCCATCGCGTGATGCAGCGGGCCCTCCTGGTTCCGGAACTGCTGGTCGCCGACCTGGCGGCCAGCCTGCGCTTCTGGTGCGGGCTCTGCGGCTTTCGCATCGCCTACGACCGGCCGGAGGACCGCTTCGCCTATCTCGACCGCGACGGGGCACAGGTGATGCTGGAGGAAGCCGCGGGCCCGGAGCGCCGCTGGCTCACTGGGGCGATGGAGAAGCCCTTCGGGCGCGGCATCAATTTCCAGATTACCGTGGCGCAGGTGGACCCGATCCTGGCGAAGCTGGAGGCGGCAGGCTGGCCGCTCTACCTGGACGTCGAGGAGACATGGTACCGCGTGGATGATGGCGAGATCGGCGTGCGGCAATTCCTGGTGCAGGACCCGGATGGCTACCTGCTGCGTTTCTCCCAGGCGCTTCAGGCGGACTCGCCGGCGACCCAGCCGCTCGACCAGGCCCATTGAAAATTGTAGCCGCCGAGCCAGCCGGTCACATCCACCGCCTCGCCCACCGCGAACAGGCCGGGTATGTCCTTCGCCATCATGGTCTGAGATGACAGGCCGGCGGTGTCGATCCCGCCCAGCGTCACCTCCGCCTTCGCATAGCCCTCGCTGCCCGAGGGCTCCAGCCGCCAGGCCTTGAGCAGCGCGCCGAGCGCCTTCAGCGGCGCATCGCCGACTTCCCCGATCACCCGCGGCGGCAGGTGCAGCGCGGCCATTGCCTGCGCCAGGCGTGAGGGCAGGAACTCGCCCAGGATCGTCTTCGGCTCCGCCTTCGGCCGGGCCCGCTTGCCGGCCAGCAGCAGGGCCGTGGCGTCGCGTTCCGGTGCCAAGTCCAGCGTGATGGCCTGGCCTTCTTGCCAATAGGAGGAGGCCTGCAGGATGGCGGGGCCGGACAGGCCGCGATGGGTGAAGAGCAGCGCCTCCCGGAACGCTGCCTTGCCGGCCTTGGCCACGGCCTCCAGGGCGACTCCCGACAGCGGCTGCATCAGCGCCAGCAGGTCGCCGGCGAAGGTCAGCGGCACCAGGCCGGGGCGCGGCGCCACCAGCTTCAGCCCGAAGCGGCGCGCCACATCATGCGCGAAGCCGGTGGCGCCCATCTTCGGGATGGACAGGCCACCGGTGGCCAGCACCAGGCTGTCCGCGGTGAAGCCGCCGCGGTCGGTTGTGATGCGGAAGCGGTCGTCGCGGGTGAGGTCGGTGATGCGGTGCGACAGGCGAAGGTCCACGCCCGCCGCCGAACACTCCGCCAGCAGCATCGCGACGATGGCTCGCGCCGATCCGTCGCAGAACAATTGCCCCAGCGTCTTCTCGTGGAACGGGATGCCGTGCTTGCGGACCAGGCCGATGAAGTCGTGCTGCGTGTAGCGGGCCAGGGCGGACCGCGCGAAATGCGGATTGGCCGAGAGAAAGCGCTCCGGCACGCAGCCCGTATTGGTGAAATTGCAGCGCCCGCCGCCGGAGATAAGAATTTTCTTCCCCGCCGCCTCCGCATGATCCAGCAGCAGCACGCGCCGCCCGCGCTGGCCCGCGCGCATGGCGGCGAACAGGCCGGCCGCACCGGCGCCCAGCACCACCACATCGAAATGCGTCATCAGGCGGCTTCCGCCAGCCCGGCCATGTCCCGCCCCACCGCCTCCGCCACGCGGATGCCGTCCACGCCGGCGGAGAAGATGCCGCCCGCATAGCCCGCGCCTTCGCCCGCCGGATACAGGCCGAGCGTGTTCACGCTGCGGAAGGCGGCATCTCGGCGGATGCGGATGGGGGAGGAGGTGCGCGTCTCCACCCCCGTCATCACCGCTTCCGCCATGTCGAAGCCGCGGATCTGCTTGCCGAAGGCCGGCAGCGCCTCCCGCATCGCCGCCACCGCGAAATCCGGCAGGCAGGTCGCGAGGTCGGTCGGCGTCACGCCCGGCTTGTAGCTGGGCACCACGGCGCCGAGGCTGGTCGAAGCACGCCCCGCGAGGAAATCGCCGACCAGCTGCGCAGGGGCGCAGTAATTGCTGCCGCCGGCCACGAAGGCGCGTTCCTCCCAGTGCCGCTGCAGGGCGATGCCAGCCAACGGGTCGCCGGGGAAATCCACCTCCGGCGTGATGCCGACGACGATGCCGGCATTGGCGTTGCGCTCGGCCCGCGAATACTGGCTCATGCCATTGGTCACGAGGCGCCCCGGCTCGCTGGCGGCTGCCACCACCGTGCCGCCCGGGCACATGCAGAATGAATAGACGCTGCGGCCATTCGCGCAGTGATGCACCAGCTTGTAGTCCGCCGCGCCTAGGATCGGGTTGCCGGCGAAGTGGCCGAAACGGGCGCGGTCGATGATGGATTGCGGATGCTCGATCCGCAGGCCGATCGAGAAGGGCTTTGCTTCGACGAAGACGCCGGCCGCGTGCAGCTGCGCGAAGGTGTCGCGGGCGGAGTGGCCGATGGCGAGTACGACATGCTGCGTCTCGATCGTCTCGCCGCTCTCCGTCACCACGCCGCGCATGCGGCGCTGTCCGTCGCGCCCGGTCTCGACCAGGAAATCCACCACCTTGGTGCCGAAGCGGTATTCGCCGCCCATCGCCTCGATCTTCGCGCGCAGGCTTTCCACCATCGTCACGAGGCGGAAGGTGCCGATATGCGGCTTCGCCACATACAGGATCTCCTCCGGCGCCCCGGCGGCCACGAATTCCGTCAGCACCTTGCGGCCGAGATGCTGCGGGTCCTTGATGCCGGACCACAGCTTGCCGTCGGAGAAGGTGCCGGCGCCGCCCTCGCCGAACTGCACGTTGCTCTCTGGCACCAGCTGGTTGCGGCGCCACAGGCCCCAGGTGTCCTTGGTGCGTTCCCGAACCACCTTGCCGCGGTCCAGTATGATCGGGCGAAAACCCATCTCCGCCAGGATCAGCGCGGCGAAGATGCCGCAGGGCCCGGTACCGATCACGACGGGGCGGGCCGGCAGCCGGGCAGGGGCCTGCGCGACGGGCCGGTAGCTGGTATCCGGCGTGCGGATCAGCGTCCGCGCCAGCACCTTGTCCGCCGCCGCACGCCGCAGCAGCGCCGCCTCGTCATCGACGCAGAAATCCACCGAGTAAACCAAAAGAATGGCCGACCGCTTGCGCGCGTCCCAGGCGCGGCGGGCGATGGTGATGTCGCGCACCGCCTCCGCCCGCAGCCCGAGCGCCGCGCAGAGTGCCTGCTGGACCGCCCCTTCAGGGTGGTCCAGCGGCAGCTTGATTTCAGTCAGCCTCAGCATTGGTCCCTCAGTACACCACGACCGACCGGATGGACTCGCCGCGTTCCATCAGCTCGAAGCCATGGTTGATCTCGTCCAGCGGCATCACATGGGTGATCAGGCTGTCGATGTCGATCTTGCCCTGCATGTACCAGTCGACGATCTTCGGCACATCGGTCCGCCCGCGGGCGCCGCCGAAGGCCGTGCCGCGCCAGGACCGGCCGGTGACCAGCTGGAAGGGCCGCGTCGAAATCTCCTGCCCCGCACCGGCCACGCCGATGATGATCGACTCGCCCCAGCCGCGATGCGTGCATTCCAGCGCCTGGCGCATGACCTTCACATTGCCGATGCACTCGAATGAAAAATCGGCGCCGCCGCCGGTCAGGTCGACGATCGCCTGCACCACCTTGTCGTGGCCGATCTTGTTGGGGTTGATGAAGTCGGTCATGCCGAACTTCCGGGCCATTTCCTCACGCCCGTGATTCAGGTCGATGCCGATGATCTTATCGGCGCCAACCATGCGGGCGCCCTGGATCACGTTCAGCCCGATGCCGCCCAGGCCGAACACCGCGACGTTGGCGCCGGGCCAGACCTTGGCGGTGTTGATGACAGCGCCAATGCCCGTCGTCACGCCGCAGCCGATGTAGCAGATCTTCTCGAATGGCGCGTCCTCGCGGACCTTGGCGACCGCGATCTCGGGCAGGATCGTGTAGTTCGCGAAGGTGGAGCAGCCCATGTAGTGCATCACCGGCGCGCCCTCGCAGGAGAAGCGGCTGGTGCCATTGGGCATCACGCCGCGGCCCTGGGTGCCACGGATGGCGGTGCACAGGTTGGACCGCTGGCTGAGGCAGGTTTTGCACTGCCGGCATTCCGGCGTGTAGAGCGGGATCACATGGTCGCCCGGCTTCACGCTGGTGACGCCCGCGCCCACTTCCCGCACGATCCCGGCGCCTTCATGGCCCAGGATCGCGGGGAACAGCCCCTCCGGGTCCGCGCCGGACAGGGTGTAGAGGTCCGTGTGGCACAGGCCGGTGGCCTTGACCTCCATCAGGACCTCCCCGGCCTTGGGGCCGCCGATCTCCACTTCCGTCACCGAAAGGGGCTTGCCGGCCGCCCAGGCCACTGCTGCGCGCGTCTTCATGCCATCCGCTCCGTCTGCATCGCCGCCTGCCTATAGCATCCCGGGGCCAGGACGGGACAGGCGGCGGGCTTGCACGGGGCCCGCGTGGGGTGGGCGGCGAACACAACCCGCACGAGCGGTGCGCGTGTCTCACCTGCCGCAAAACCGGATACCCGGATCGCCCCGTGCCGCACCCGGGACATCCGGTGCACGTCTTTGCATTTCCTTGGCTTTTCGGGACTTGCGCTTGGCGTAATGAAGCGCGACACCTGGGCGCATGGCCGGCTGCAGGACGTTGGGGGTTCAGGCGATGCGATGGGCTGTGCTGGCAATGGCGGGTCTGTTCGCGCTTCTTGCGCCCCTGGCGGCGCCGCCCGCCATGGCGCAGACCGGCAACCCTGCGAATGACGCGCTGCTGGCCCGCAACCCGGCCGGACAGAGGGAAGCGCTTCGCAGCCTGCTGCGGACCAACGGCCTGGCCTGCTCGGAGGTGACCAACCTCTATGCCGCCGGCCTCGGCCGCGACCGCACCGCCTATTGGGACCTGCAATGCCGGGATGGCGGGCCGTGGCGCATCGCCCTGCCGTCGCAGCGCTGGGGCGCCCCGCGACTTTTCGCCTGCGGCCTGTCATCCGGCCCGGCTGCCGGGGCCTGCTTCGGGCCGCTCGGCGTTGGTGCCCCGGCGCCGGCAAGGGTGGCCGCGCGCCCGGCCAGCATCCCGCAATCCTGCCGCCGGGACTGCGCCACGCAGCCGCGCGGATTGGTGAATGCCTGCCAACAGAACTGCGCCCAGGGCAACATGACCCATGCGGCGGCGCCGATCCCGCGCGGCACCGCGGCGGCGATCCGCGGTCGCTTCGGCTTCATCTACACGGCGGAGCCGCCCTCCACCGCCTTCGGCTTCACCAGCGGCCAACAGGACCGCCTGGCGGCCAGCATGGCGGCGATCCGCGCCTGCGAGGCGGTGGTCGGCCGCAACCAGTGCCGCATCACGCTGGATTTCCCCAATGCCTGCGGGGCGCTGGCCCAGGCCGTCAGCGGGGCGCCGCCGGCATTGCGGCGCACCGCCGCCGGCGCCGGCCAGACCCGCGAACAGGCGGAGGCGCAGGCGCTGCAGCAATGCCGGGTGGCGGAGCGTGGCGGCTCCGGCATCGTCTGCCGCATCGCAGCCTCCGGATGCTGAAACACATGCCGCGCCCCTTCCTGGATCGGAACATCGCCATGCGCCGCTGCCTTATCGGCCTTCTCACGCTGTTTGCGCTGGCCGGCACGGCCGCGGCCCAGACGCTGGATGCGGTGCGCCAGCGCCAGACCGTCCGCTGCGGTGTCTTCGGCCAGCTGCCCGGCTTCTCCGCGCAGGATACGGACGGCAACATGCGCGGAATGGACGCGGATTTCTGCCGCGCCATCGCCGCCGCCGTGCTGGGCGACCGGGAGCTGGTCGAGTTCGTCACCGCCAATTCCGTGGAGGCCGGGCTGGCTGGGCTGGAATCCGGGCGGGTGGATCTTCTGTCCAGCAACCTGACGGCGACCGCGATGCGCGATGCCGGCCGCAACATCGCACCGACCGGTGTGCTGCTGTATGATGGGCAGGCAGTGCTGGTGCGCACCGATGCCGGCATCGCCAATTTCGCGCAGCTCGACGGTAAGCGCATCTGCGTCGCCGCCGCGACGGTCGATGCCAGCCAGCGCATCCTCCGCAATGCCGCCGGCCGCGCCGGCATCACCGTGGTGCCGGTGGTGACGACGCAGAGCGGCACGGCGCTGATGGATGGCTTCAAGAACGGCAGCTGCGATGCCGTCACCGCCGATGCCGCCGCGCTCGCCACGCTGCGCGCCACGGATCTGCCCGACCCGGCCGGCGCCCTGCTGCTGTCCGAACGCCTGAGCCGGGAGCCGCTGACCCCCTTCGTTCGCGGCGGTGACGAGCGCTGGCGCGAGATCGTCTCCTGGACCCTGCATGCGCTGGTGGCGGCGGAGGAGCTGGAGATCAGCAGCGGCACGCTGGAGGCCGCGCTGGGCTCGGATGATTCCGAGGTCCGCTTCCTGATCGGCCTGGACCCGGGCCTCGGCGCCGCGCTCGGCCTGCGCGACACCTGGGCGGCGGAGGCAATCCGCCAGGTCGGCAATTACGGCGAGATCTTCGACCGCAACCTGGGCGAGGGCTCTCCCATCGGCCTCGATCGCGGCCTGTCCGACCTGTGGCGCCGCGGCGGGCTGATGTATCCCTTCCCCTTCCGCTAGAAGCGCGCCGGCGGCTGGACGGGCAGGGCTGCGGCACGGCACAACCGGCCCATGCCCCGCCGGAGCACCAGCCCCACCCCGCCACCGCCCCGCCCCACGCGGGCGGAGGCGATTGCCGCCAGCCTGGCGGAGGATATCGTCGCCGGCCGCCTCAAGCCCGGCACGCCGCTGGATGAGGTCGGCCTGGCCCGCGCCCATGGCAGCAGCCGCACCCCGGTGCGGGAAGCGCTGCGGCAATTGGCCCCCACTGGCCTGGTGCAGGTCGCCCCCCGCCGCGGCGCCGTGGTCGCGATTCCGGACGCGACCCAGCTTGCCGAGATGTTCCTGGTGATGGCGGAGCTGGAGGCGATGGCCGCCGCCCTGGCTGCGCTCGCGATGACGCCGGAGGAACGGCGCGGGCTGGAACGCCAGCACGCCGCGATGGCCGCCATGGTGCGCGCCGGCGATGTCGCTGCCTATCGCGCCGCCAATGTGGCCTTCCACCACCTGCTCTATCTGGGCGCCCATAACGGCTATCTGGGCGAGCTGGCCACCGCCACGCGCCGCCGCCTGGCCCCCTTCCGCGCCGCGCAGCTGGAGGCGCCGGACCGGCTGCGGCGGTCGCATGCGGAGCATGGCGCGATCCTGACCGCGATCCAGCGCGGCGATGCGGCGGGGGCGGCGGCGATGATCCGCACCCATATCGGGCTGACGGAGCAGACCTGGGCGACGATGGCGGAGGCCCTGCGGCGCCCTAGCGCTGCCTGAATATTGGGCGGAATCCTGCTTGAAGGGCGTGATTGCATACATGATGGATCAACCCACCCGCTAAGCACCTGATTCGCAACACGGCCGACGGCGGCACGCGCCTTGCTTGGCTGCGTGCGATGTCACACCCAAGCCACCCATGACCGCGCCGAGCCTGCCCGCCGGCATCGCCGCGCTGCACGCCGCCTATGCCGCCGGGCTGACGCCGGCCTCTCTGCTCGATTCCCTGTCCGCCCGGCATGAAGCGCTGGCCGATCCGGGCATCTTCCTGCACCAGCCGGACCCCGCGGCGCTGCAGGCCGCTGCCGCCGCCCTGCCGCCATTCGATCCGGCGCGCTTCCCGCTCTGGGGGGTGCCGGTGGCGGTGAAGGACAATATCGACGTCGCGGGCATGCCGACCTCTGCCGCCTGCCCGGATTTCGCCCATCTGCCGGCCGAAAGCGCCCCCGCCGTGGCCAGGCTGCTGGCGGCCGGGGCGCTGGTCATCGGCAAGACCAACCTCGACCAGTTCGCCACCGGCCTGGTCGGCACCCGCACGCCGCATCCCATCCCGCGCAACGCCTGCGCGCCGGACCGCGTGCCGGGCGGGTCCTCCTCCGGCTCGGCCGTCGCGGTGGCGCAGGGGCTGGCGCTGCTGGCGCTCGGCACGGATACGGCGGGATCGGGCCGCGTGCCGGCGGCGCTGAACGGGCTGGTCGGGCTGAAGCCCTCGGTCGGCGCCATTCCCTCCCGCGGCGTGGTGCCGGCCTGCCCGAGCCTGGATTGCATCTCCGTCTTCGCCCACAGCGTGGCCGATGCCTGGGCCGCCTATGCGGTGATGGCGGGCGCGGATGACCGCGACCCATGGTCCCGCCCGATCGCCCTCGGCACGCCGGGCGCGGCGCTGACGCGCCTCGGCATTCCGCGCGCCACGGACCTGCACCTGGATGGCGCGGAGCAGCGCGCGGCGTGGGAGGCAAGCCTCGCCCGCATCGCCCCGCATGTGGCGATCGAGGAGTTCGACCTCACGCCATTCCTGGAGGTGGCGCGCCTGCTTTACGAGGGTGCCTTCGTCGCCGAACGCGATGCCGCTTTCGGCCATCTGGTGCCGCGCGCGGCGATGCACCCCGTGACGCAGCGCATCCTGGCCGGCGCCGCCCGCTTCACCGCCACGGACGCCTTCGCCGGCCTGCACCGCCTGGCCGCCCTGCGCCTGGCGACGCTGCCGGCCTGGGGGCGGATGGAGGCGCTGCTGGTACCCACCGCGCCCAACTTCCCCACCCTGGCGGAGCTGGAGGCCGACCCCATCGGCCCCAATGCCCGCCTCGGCACCTACACCAATTTCGTCAACCTGCTGGATCTGGCGGCACTCGCCGTGCCGGCGATGCGGCGGCCGGATGGGCTGCCCTTCGGCGTCACGTTGATCGGCCCCCGCGCCAGCGATGCCGCGCTCGCCGCCACCGGCGCAAAGCTGATGCAGGTGATGGCATGATCGAGATCTGCGTCGTCGGCGCGCATCTGTCCGGCATGGCGCTGAACCGCGAATTGCTGCGCGAGGGTGCCGAACTGCGCCGCGCCGTGCAGACCGAGCCCTGCTACCGCCTTTTCGCCATCGCCGGCGGCCCGCCGCGCCGTCCCGGCCTGCTGCGCGTGGCGCAGGGGGCTGCCATCGCCACCGAGGTCTGGGCGCTGCCGGCGGAGGGCTTCGGCCGCTTCGTCGCCGCCATCCCGTCCCCGCTCTGCATCGGCACGCTGCGCCTGGCCGATGGCAGCACGCCCAAGGGCTTCCTCGTGGAGCCGGAAGGCCTGCACGGGGCCGAGGACATTTCTCGATTTGGCGGCTGGCGCGCCTTCATCGCCAGCCTCGCCCCCGCTTGAACGACGCCGCCTGAAACAGGGAGACCAGACCATGATCCGTCGCCGCCATCTGCTCGCCGCCTCCGCCGCCGCGCTTGCCGCGCCCCACATCGCCAATGCGCAGGCCGCGCGCACGGTGAAGATGGGCTCGCTGCGCCTGATCCATTCGATGACGCCGCATTTCTACCAGCGCTTCGCCCCCGCCGGCCTGACCATCGAGATCATCACCTTCGACAGCCCGACCGATGGTAAGAACGCCGTGGTCACCGGCTCCGTCGCCTGCGGCGGCTTCGGCATCGCCGCGGCCACGCTGGGCGCCGCGGCGGGTGAGCCGGTGGTCGTCGTCGGCGCCTTCTGCAACAAGGGCATGGGCGTGGTGAGCAAGGCCGGCGGCCCGCTGCGCGCCCTGGCCGATCTGCGCGGCAAGCGCATCGGCATCTGGCCGGGCTCGACGCAGGAGGTGTTCATCCTGGAACGCCTGCGCGAATCCGGCATGTCCGTGCGCGACATCACGCCGGTCCGCGTGCCCTTCGGCGAGATGCACGCCATGCTGTCCCGCGGCGATATCGACGCCTATGTGGGCGCGGAGCCTGGGCCGGGCCTCTCCATCTCCTCCGGCGTCGGGCAGCTGGTGGAATACCCCTACGGCACCGCCATGGGCGGGCTGAACATGATCTTCGGCACCAGCGAGGATCTCATCAAGAACGACCCGGCGCTGGTCCGCACCATGCTGAACATCCATCGGCAGGCCAGCGAATACATGAAGGCGAACCCGGCCGAGGTGGCGGAGGCCACGGTCCGCATCCTGGGCGCGCCGCGCGCCGCCGTGCAGCAGGCGCTGGGCGCGGGCAATGTCGAATACATCTGGAAGCTGGACGACACCGTGCTGCGCCAGTCCCGCACCTATGCCGAGCAGATGCTGCAGCTGCGCCAGATCCGCCGCCTGCCGAATTTCGACACCTTCCTGAACCCGTCCTTCTCCAACGCCATCGCGACGGCCTGAAAGGGGAGGGCAGCACCATGTCGGACGTAAGCCTCTCACAGGTGACGGCAGCGCCGCCCCTACCGGCGCTGCGGCTGTGGCGGCGCGTCCGGCCGGTGCTGCTGTCCCTGATCGTGCCGCTGCTGCTGCTGTTCGGCTGGCATTGGGCGGTGGCGGCGGGAATGACGCGGCTGATCCCCTCGCCAGCCGAGGTCGCCGAATACATGGTGGACTTCGCGGTCGGCGGGATCTGGGACGATGCCTTCTCGGCCACGCTGCATATCCACCTGCTGGCCTCCGCCAGCCGGGTCTATGGCGGCTTCATCCTGGCGGCGCTGGTCGCCGTGCCGCTCGGCATCCTGATCGGCCGCGTCCCGCTGGTGCGGCAGCTGATGGACCCCTTCCTGCAATTGATGCGGCCGATCCCGGTCACCGCCTGGCTGCCGCTGTCGATGATCCTGTTCGGCCTTGGCACCCAATCCGCCTTCTTTCTCGTCTTCCTCGGCGCCTTCTACCCGATCCTGCTGAACACCATCCTTGGCGTGAAGAATGTGGAGCCGCGGCTGTTCGAGGCCGCCGCCATGCTCGGCTGCCGCGGCAATGCGCAGTTCTTCAAGGTGGTGCTGCCGGCCTCGCTGCCCTCCATCTTCACCGGGCTGCGGCTTGGCCTGGGGCTGGCCTGGTTCGTCATCGTGGTGGGGGAGATGACGGGCGTGCCGCAGGGCCTCGGCGCCGTCATCATGGATGGCCGCACGCTGTCGCGCACCGAGCTGGTCATCTGCGGCATGATCGTGATCGGCATCGCCGGCTTCCTCTCCGACCGCGCCGTGGTGATGCTGATGAACCGCCTCCTGCGATGGAGCCCGATGCACCGTGGCTGAGATCCCGATCCTCGACATCCAGGGCGTGGGCAAGACCTACATCCTGAACGACAGTCGCATCGAGGCGCTGCGCGACGCGAACCTCACCGTGCGCAAGGGGGAGTTCATCTGCCTGATCGGCGCCTCCGGCTGCGGCAAATCGACGCTGCTGCGGATCGTCGCGGGCTTCGAGAAACCGAGTGCCGGGCAGGCGCTGATGTGGGGCAAGCCGATCGACGGCCCGGCGCCGGATCGCGGCATGGTCTTCCAGGATTACGGCCTCTTCCCCTGGCTGACGGTGCGGGAGAATATCGGCTTCGGCCCCGCCAGCCGTGGCCGCCCGAAGGCGGAGGTGCGCGACACGGTCGAGCGTTTCATCGCCCTGATCGGCCTGGCCCGCTTCGCCGATGCCTATCCGCACCAGCTCTCCGGCGGCATGAAGCAGCGCGTCGCCATCGCCCGCGTGCTGGCGAATGACGCGGAGGTGGTGCTGATGGACGAGCCCTTCGGCGCCTTGGATGCGATGACGCGGGAGCGCCTGCAGGACGAACTTCTCGAGCTGTGGCAACGCACGGGGCTGACCGTGCTGTTCGTCACGCACAGCATCGAGGAGGCGATCTTCCTCTCCGACCGCGTCGTGGTGATGGAACCCGGCCCCGGCCGCATCGCCAGCGCGCATCAGGTGGAACTGCCGCGCCCACGCGACGTCGCCTCGCCGGAATTCAACGAGGTGCGGCGCGAACTCGGCGCGCGGCTGCATTCCCACCATGCGAAGAAGGCAGCCTGATGCGGCCCGAACAACGCCTGCGCTACTTCACCCCCGGCGACCGTCCGCCCAGCGCGCTGCCGAACGGCGCGAAGGTCGCGGTCTGGCCGGTGGTGAATGTCGAGAACTGGCTGATCGACAACCCGATGCCGCGCCAGGTGCTGGTGGCCCCGACCGGCGCGGCGCTGCTGCCGGACATCGCCAATTGGGGCTGGCACGAATACGGCATGCGCGTCGGCTTCTGGCGCTTCCTGGAGGCCTTCCAGAAGCGCGGTATCCGGCCGACGCTGTCCGTCAACGGCTCCGTCTGCACCGCCTATCCGCGCGTGGCGCAGGCGGCGCATGAGGCGGGGTGGGACTTCATGGGGCACGGCCATGTGCAGGTGCCGACCCACAAGGTGCCCGACCAGCGCGCGATGATCCGCCAGACCATCCAGGCGATCCAGGACTGCACCGGGGCGCCGCCGTTGGGTTGGCTCGGCCCGGGACTGACGGAGACGCTGGAGACGGCGGATCTGCTGGCCGAGGCCGGGCTGCGCTACTGCGCCGACTGGGTGGTGGATGACCTGCCCTGCCGGCTTGAGACGGCTCATGGCCCGCTCATCACCATGCCCTACAGCGTCGAGCTGAACGACATTCCCGTGGTGATGATCCAGCACCATGACGAACAGGAACTGCCCCGCCGCGCCCGGCTGCATGCGGCGCGGCTGCTGGCGGAGGCCGGGACGACGCCCCGCATCATGTGCATCGCCATCCACCCCTATATCACCGGCGTGCCGCACCGCATCGCGGCGCTGGAGGCGATGCTGGACGATCTGGCGGCGATGCCCGGCGTGGCCTTCCTGCAGGCACGCGACATCCTCGCGTGGTACGAGGGCAGCGGCGACCCGAACTGAGACCCGCATGAAGCTGCTGCTGATCAACGCCAATACCACGCAGGCCATCACGGACCGCCTGGTGGCCATCGCCCGCGGCCTGGCGCCGGCCGGCGTGACCGTCCAGGGCGCGACGGGCCGCTTCGGCGCCCGCTACATCGCCAGCCGCGCAAGCTCAGCCATCGCGGCCCACGCCGCGCTGGATGCCTATGCGGAACACGGCGCGGGGGCGGATGCCGTGCTGATCGGCTGCTTCGGCGACCCTGGCCTGGATGCGCTGCGCGAATTGGCGCCGGTGCCGGTGCTCGGCCTGGCGGACGCCGCCGCCACCGTCGCGCGGGGCCGCCGCTTCGGCGTGGTGACCGGCGGCGCGGCCTGGAAGCCGATGCTTGAGGAGTTCTTCGCCGGCCGTTGTTATGCGGCGCAGCTGGCAGGCATCCGCACCGTCGCCCCCACCGGTGGCGAGATCGCGCGCGACCCGGATGGCGCGCTGGCGCTGCTGGCGGAAAGCTGCCGGGCCTGCATGGAGCGGGACGGGGCGGAGGTGGTGATCCTGGGCGGTGCCGGCCTGGCCGGGCTGGCCTCGCGGCTTGCGGTGGGCGTGCCGGTGCTGTGCTCGGTGGAGGAGGGCGTGCGCGCCGCCTTCGCCGCCATCGGCCAGGGCGGCGCCGGGCTGATCCCGCATGGGGCGGTGGAGACCATGGGGCTGTCGCCGGCGCTGGCCGTTATGCTCAGTTCTGGTAGCGGGCTATGAATCGCCGGTCGATCCGGTCCTTCAGCCACCACACCCAGCGGCCGCCGAAGACGAACCCGTTGCGCGTGCCCAGCGCGCGCCCATCCGCCAGGGACAGCAGCCGCAGGTAGTCCTGCTGCGGCACATAGGGCTGCGGCGCCTCGCCCATCGCCACGGCCCGCAGATTGGCGGCCAGCACCGGCCCCTGCCGCACCGCGAAGACTCCGGCCTTGGGCAGCGGGTCGGGGAAGCTGGCCACGTCGCCGGCGGCGAAGATGGCGTCATGCCCCTCCGCGCGCAGGCAGGTATCCACCCGCAGGAAGCCGCGCGCATCCCGCGCCAGGCCGGTCTCCGCCAGCCAGGGCGCGGACGCCGCGCCGGTGGCCCAGATCACCGCCGTGGCGGGCAGCGGCGCGGCGTCCTCCATATGGACCAGGCCGTCCTCGACCCGCGCCACATTGTGCCCTTCCGTCAGCGCCACGCCATGCCGCAGCAGCGCCCGCGCCGCCCGGCGTCGCAGCCCGTCCGGAAACCCCGGCAGCAGGCCGGAGGCCCCCGCCACCAGCGTGACGGAGGCCGGCAGCCGCACCGCCAGGGCGCAGGCCACCTCGAACCCCGCCGCACCCCCGCCGACCACCACGATCCGCTGCCCGGCCTGCGCCGCCTCGGTAATCTCCCGCATCCGCGGCAGCAGCGCATCGATAGGCTTCAGCGGCAGCGCATGCGCCGCGGCGCCGGGCGTGCGGCTGGTATCGGGCGTGGCGCCAGTATCGATCGACAGCAGGTCCCACGCCAGATCCGCCCCACCGGCCCGGCGCACCTGCTTCGCCCGCGGGTCGATGCCCGTGCAGTGGTCCAGCAGCAGTTCCACCCCGCTGCGCGCCGTCAGCGCCGGCATGTCGATCAGCGCCTGCTCCGGCCGGTACAGCCCGGCGATGACGCCCGGCAGCATGCCGGAATAGGGCGACATCTCCTCCCGCGTCAGCAGCGTCACGCGCCAGCCGGACAGGGGGTTCTGGCCGAGCTGGCGCAGCACCTCGACATGGGCATGGCCACCGCCGAGCAGCAGCAGATGTCGGCGATCCGGCACGGGCGGCCTCCTCTGGCGTCGCCCCAGCATGCCCCGGATGGCGGTGGGGCGGGAGGGGTTCCGCCCCGCGCCATCCCCCGGCATGCTGCGCCCGGACCGAAGGACGCCCGCCCATGGCCTTCCGCTGCGACCTGATCCTGCGCGACGCCACGCTGGTGGACGGCACCGGCGCACCGCGCCGCCGCGGCGATGTGGCGGTGCGCGGCGACCGCATCGCCGCGATCGGCGACCTCTCCGGCCTGGCCGCGGACCGGGAGGTAATGGCCGAGGGCCGCGTCCTCGCGCCCGGCTTCATCGATGCGCATTCGCATGACGACCAGGCGGTGCTCTGCGGCCCGGCCTGCATGCTGTGCAAGACCAGCCAGGGCGTCACCACGGTGGTGGTCGGCAATTGCGGCATCAGCCTGGCCCCGGTGCCCATGGCGGAACGCCCGCCCGCGCCGATGGACGGCATCTGCGCCCCCGAATGGTGGATTTTCGACAGTTTCGCCGCCTACGCCGACCGCCTCCGCACCACGCCGTCTTCCGTCAACACGCTCGCCCTGATCGGCCACATGTCGCTCCGCATCGGCGCCATGGGCCGCGACACCGGCCGCCCGGCGACGGACCGGGAGGCGGAGCGGATGCGCCGGCAACTCGCCCAGGCGCTGTCCGAAGGCGCCGCGGGCTTCTCCACCGGCCTGTTCTACCCGCCCAGCAAGGCCGCGCCGACCGATGAGGTGATCGCGGTGGCGGAGGCGCTGCGCGAACATGGCGGCCTGTATGTCACCCATATGCGCGACGAGGCCGACCATGTGCTCGACAGCATCGAGGAGACGCTGCGCATCGGCCGCGCGGTCGGCGCGCCGGTCATCATCAGCCACCACAAATGCGCCCAGCCGGAAAATCACGGCCGCTCCGCCGAGAGCCTGGCGCTGATCGAACGCCACGCGGCGGACTACCCCCTGGCCTTCGATGTCTATCCCTACACCGCCTCCTCCACCTCCCTCGCCGCGCGGGTGCCGCGGGCGGATGTGCCGGTGACGGTCACCTATTCCGTGCCGCACCCCGAGATGGCCGGCCGGGCGCTGGCGGAGATCGCCGCCGAATGGGGCGTGGACCTGGCCGAGGCGGCGCGGCGCCTGGCCCCCGGCGGCGGCGTCTTCCACAACATGGCGGAGGCCGATGTGCGCCGCATCCTGGCGCATCCGCTGTCCATGGTCGGCAGCGATGGCGGGCCGCTGGCGCCGCACCCGCATCCGCGGCTCTGGGGCACCTTCCCGCGCGTGCTCGGCCATTACAGCCGCGACCTCGGCCTGTTCCCGCTGGAGACGGCGGTGCACAAGATGACCGGCCGCACGGCGGCGATCTTCGGCATCCCGGACCGCGGCGTGCTGCGCGAAGGCGCCTTCGCCGACCTGGTGCTGTTCGACGCCGCCAAGGTGCGCGACCGCGCCAGCTTCGCCGAACCGCGCCAGGTGGCGGAGGGCATCCTGGAGACCTGGGTGAACGGCCAATCCGTCTATACCCAGTCCGGCGGCGCCAGCGAGACGCCCGCCGGGCGCCTGCTGCACCGCCAGGCGCCAGAGACTGTTTGAGCAACGACCCGGAATGGGTGAGAAGGACGCATGAACACCTATCGCTTCGACCATATCCACCTGCGCAGCCCGGACCCGGAGGCGACGGCCGCCTTCTATGTCTCGGCCTTCGGCGCCGAGATCCGCCAGCGCGTGATGCCGGGCGGCAAGCTGCGGGTGATCCTGGACCTCGCCTCCGTGCCGCTGTTCATCGAGGAGGTGCCGGCCGACACCGCCGCCCCGCCGGCGCCGCCCTTCCTGGGGCTGGAGCATGTGGGCCTCGGCGTCGATGACCTGGATTGGGCGCTGGCCGACCTGAAGGCCAAGGGCGTGCCCCTGATCTCCGGCCCCACCGAGGCCCGCCCGGGCGTCCGCATCGCCTTTCTGCAGGCGCCGGATGGCGTCCGCGTGGAGCTGATCGAGCGCCGCGGCTGAATCAGTCGCGCCGATGACGCCTTGGGCCCCCCATTGGGCCCCCGTCGCCGCCATGCTGGCCGGCGGCGTGCTGGGGGCGGCGCAGATCGGCAAGGTGCCGGCGGCGATGACGACCATCGGCGCCGAATTCGGCCTCGGCCTGGCGGGTGCCGCGCTGCTTGTTTCGCTCTTCGCGCTGATGGCGGCGGCGGGCGGCTTGGGCATCGGCCTGGCCGTAGCGCGGATCGGCCCGCGCCGGGCGTTGCTGGCCGGGCTGTGGCTGGGCGCCGCGGCGGCGGTGGCCGCGGCCCTGGCCCCCAGCACGCCATTGCTGCTGCTGGCGCGCGTGGCGGAAGGTGCGGGCTTCCTGCTGCTGGTGGTCGCGGCACCCGGCCTGATTTCCGCCAGCGTCGCGCCGCGGGATCGCGGCCTCGCCATGGGGCTGTGGGGCACCTATATGCCGGCCGGCATCGCGCTCGGCCTGTTGAGCGCGCCGCTGGTGGAAGCGCAGGGCTGGCGCTTCGCCTGGATGGTCCTGGCGCTGGCCTTGGGACTGGCGGCGCTGGTCTGCTGGCGCCTGGTGCCGCGCACCACGGTGGCGCAGGCGCCACCCGCCGCGCCCATTGCGGCGCAGCTGCGCGCCCTGGCCGCCGCGCGCCGGCCGCTGCGCATCGCCAGCGCCTTCGCCACCTACAACATCATGTATTTCGGCATCGCCGCCTTCCTTCCGGCGCGGCTGGAGGCGCTCGGCTCCGGAACCGGCGGGGCAGGGGCCGCGGCGGCGCTGGCGGCCTTGGCCAATGCCGGCGGCAACCTCGCGGCCGGGCTGCTGATGCGCCGGGGCGTGGCGGCGGAGAGGCTGGTCGTGGCGGGCGCGCTCGGCATGGCGGTGATGGCGGCCGGCGTCTACCTGGTGCCGCATCCCGGCGCGGTGGTGGTGCTGGCCGTGCTGGCCTGCGGCATCGGCGGGCTGCTGCCGGCGGCCTGTTTCGCCTTGCTGCCGCGCGCCGTGCCGGACCCGGCGCTGGTGGCGCCGGCGGTGGGGCTGGTGATCCAGGGCAATAACCTGGCACAGCTTCTGGCGCCGCCGCTGATCGGCGCGCTGGCGGCGCAATCCTGGGCATTGGCCTCCCTGCCGCTGCTGGTGGCGGGGCTGCTCGCGACTTTGGCAGGACGCTCCCTCTCACGCTGAATTCGGGTGTGTTGCGGCCTTGTGGCGGCGCGCATCGGCGGCCAAGCTGCATCCCACGCGGCCGATCAAGTGCCGCATCCAGGGACTGCCTCGCGCCAACCGATTCGAAGGGAGCGTATACATGCCAAGCCATCTCGATCGCCGCCACCTGCTCGGCCTCGCCGCCGCCGCGCTGCCGCTGCTGGGCAACACGGCCCAGGCGCGGCCGCTGGACCAGGTGCTGTCCACCAAGCGCCTGCGCGCCGGCATCAACCCGACGCTGCCGCCGATGGGCCTGTTCAACGAGCGCAACCAGATCGACGGCTTCGACGCCGACATCGCGCGCGAGATCGCCAAGCGGATGAATGTCGAACTGGAGATCGTGCAGGTCGGCAGCCCGGACCGCATTCCCTTCCTGCAATCCGACCGCATCGACATCGTGCTGGGCTCCATCACCCGCACGGTGGAGCGCGCGCTGGTCATCGACTACACGATGCCGCTGCATACGCAGTCCATGGTGGTGCTGACCAAGGCGAGCGGCACCGCGGTGCCGATCAACACGCCGGCGGACCTCAACAACCGCGCGGTGCGGCTGGTGCAGGTGCGCGGCACGGTGGGCGTGCCCTGGATCCAGGCCAATGCCGCGCAGGCGCAGGTGACGCTGCTGGACAACTACCCGGATTGCTTCCGCGCCCTGGCGCAGGGCCGCGCCGATGCCATGGTCGATGTGGCGGAATCGGTCGTCATCCCGATGCGGAACTTCCCCGTGCAGTGGAAGATTCTGGACGAGGTGCTGGCCAGCTTCTGGGTCGGCATCGGCGTGCAGAAGGGCAATACCATGCTGAAGGACGTGCTGAACGTCATTCTGTTCGAGATGCACCGCAGCGGATTCGTCAACACCACCTGGCAGAAGTACTTCGGCGTGCCGATGACGACGCCGATCCCCTTCAACCCGATGTTCTGAAGCGGCCCGCGTGCAGCTTCAATACGGGCAGGTCTGGCACTACCTGCCCGACTTCCTGCTGGGCGCGGCAACCGCGCTGTGGATCGCCGGCGTCGCTTTCGCCGGCGGGCTGCTGATCGGCCTGGCCGGCGCGGCGGCGCTGGTCTACTCCGCCTGGCCGCTGCGCGCGCTGGTCACCGCCTATGTGCGGTTCTTCACCTACACCCCGCAGCTGGTGCAGATCTTCTTCCTGTTCTTCGCGCTGCCGGAGCTCGGCATCATCCTGTCGCCCGTCGCGGCCGTGCTGATCGGCATGACGTTGAATGCCGGCGCCTACCTGACCGAGATCGAACGCGCCGGCTTCGCCAGCGTGCCGCGGGCGGAGCTGGAGGCGGCGGAGACGCTCGGCTTCGGCCGCGTGCAGACGGTGTGGTATGTGATCGCGCCGCATGTCATCCGCGCGCTCTATCCGGCGCTGTCCAGCCACTACATCATCATGACGCTCGGCACTTCCATGGCCGCGATCTTCGGGGTGGAGGAACTGACCGGCCGTGCGCTGAACGCCAATGCCATCTCCTTCCGCTCGGTCGAGATTTTCTCGATTGTCGCGGTGATCTATGTCGCGCTGACGGTGGTGGCCTCCGCGCTGCTGTGGCTGGTCGGCCGCTGGCTGTTCCGGGTGAAGGCCAAGGTGTTCTGAGATGAATGCCTGGGACATGCTGCTGGCCGAGGCGCCGCGCTTCTACACCTGGTGGAACCTGCGCTTCCTGGCGATCGCGGTGGGCAATACACTGGTGGCCGCGGTCGCCGGCTGCGGCATCGGCTATGCCATCGGCTTCCTGCTGGCGGTGCTGCGCCTGCCGCAGATCAATCCCTTCGCGCCGCTACGCGCGGCCTGCATCCTGTGGGTGGAGGTGTTCCGCCGCATCCCCTTCCTGGTGCTGCTGCTGCTGGTGTTCTTCCTCTCGCAATTCGCGAAGCTGGAGGCGCCGCTCTGGTCCATCGCCGTCACCGCCGTGGCGCTGCGTATGTCGGCGCTGGCCGCGGAGAATGTGCGGGCAGGGTTCGAGACGGTGCGGCGGACGCAGTGGGAAGCCGCCCAGACCATGAACCTGCCGGGCCTGACCACGCTGCGCCGCGTGGTGCTGCCGCAGAGCTGGCGGGTGATCCTGCCGCCCTCGATCGTGCATGTGCTGTCGATGGTGAAGGAGACCTCGCTGGTCAGTCAGATCGGCTTCATCGAGATCACATTCGCGGCGAAGATGCTGACGCAGCGCGGCTTCTCCGCGCTGATTACCTACGGCACCGCGCTGGTGCTGTACTTCCTCATCAGCTGGGCGCTGGCCAATCTCGGCCGCTGGGCGGAACGGCGGCTGACGCTGCGCCCTACAACCCAGATTCCCTGAGCGCCGCGCGCAGCATCGCCGCCTCCGCGGCCTCCACCGGCGGCTGCGGCAGGCGGACCGTCGCATCCGGGATCACGCCCATCTCGCGCAGGCAGAATTTCAGCCGCGCCGTGGCGCGCCCGCCGGGTGGTGAGCCGTAGATCGCCTCCGCCAGCGGCTCCAGCTTCTCATGCAGCGCACGCGCCGCGGGCAGGTCGTTCGCGCGCACCGCGGCATCCAGCGCCACGATCTCATCCGGCAGGATATCGGCCAGCGAGACCAGGCTGCCGTCCGAGCCATGCACGTAGCAGGCGAACAGATGCTCATCGCCGGAGGCGCAGACGGCGACATCCGGCCGCTTCGCGCGCACGCGGCGGCGGACATCGTCGTAGCTGTCCACCTCCCAGCCGCCTTCCTTGATGCCGACCACCTCCGGGATATCGAGCAGCGCCTCCAGCGTCTCCGCGGTGAAAGCCATGCGGCCGGCGGCGTGATGCGCCTGGAACAGGAACATCGGCATTCCGGGCACGGCGTCGGCCACCGCGCGATGATGCAGCACGGACATGGCGGTGGTGTGAGCGAGCGCGAAGCTGTTGGGCAGGAAGACCATCACCGCATCGGCGCCGGCCATCTTGGCGTCCCGCGCTTCCTCCGCCGCCTCCAGGCTGCTTTCGGCATTGACGCCGGCGACAACGAGGCGGCTTGCGCCGACGGTGGCCACCGTCACTTCGACGGCGCGCCGCTTCTCCTCGCGCGATATGCAGAAATTCTCGCCGGCATGGCCGTTGATCAGCACGCCCGCCATGCCGTCGCGCAGCACGCAATGTGCCGTATGCCGGGCGTAGCTCTCCCAATCCACGCTGTAGTCGCTGCGCATCGGCAGTACGGTGGAGGGATAGATCCCGTGGAATGATTGGGGCTTCACGCCGCCTTCTCCTGCGCAAGCAAACGGTCGATGGGAAACAGCGGCAGTTCCGGCGCCCGGCCGCAGATGGCCTGGGCCAGCAGCTTCCCGAGATAGGGCCCGCTGGTATAGCCGGAATGCACGCTGCCGATGATCCAGGCATCCTCGATGCCGGGGATGGGCCCGATGGCCGGCAGTGCATCCGCCGTCTCGGCCTCCAGCCCCAGCCAGGCGCGCAGCACCCGCGCTTCGCGCAGCGCCGGCACGGCATGGGCGGCCAGCCGCACATTGCCGAGGAAGCTCTCCGGTTTCACCGCCAGCCCGCCCCGCACGCGGTCGCCGATGCCCTGCCAGCCGCCGCCGATCAGCACGGAGCCATTGGCATATTGCTTCAACGACAACAGGCCGGAGGCGACGCCGAGCACCGTGCGCATCACCGGCGCCATGCGTTCCGTCACCACAAGCTGGTTGACCAGCACCTTGATCGGCAGCGTCACGCCGAGCCAGGCCGCCATGTCCTGCAGCCACACGCCGCCCGCCAGCACGATGCGCTTCGCCTGCACCTCACCCGCCAGCGTATCCAGCACGAAGCCGGCTGCGATGCCGCGCACCGCGCAATTCTCCCGCAGCTCCACGCCGGCATTCAGCAGCGCCGGCCGGAAGGCCCGTCCCGTGAGATAGGCACTCGTAAAACCGTCGATGGGGCAATGCCCGGCCGCGATCACGCCCCCTGACAGCCTTGGCTCGATCTCCTGCGCCCGCGCCGGCGTCACCAGCTCGATCGGCGCCCCAGCCTGCCGCCGAAAATGCGCGCGTTCCTCCAGCATCGCCGCCTCATGCTCGGTGAAGGCGACGGAGAGGCCCGGGCAGGCGGTGGCGAGCACATGGCCGCCATTGCACCATTCCGGCATGCGCAGCCACATCTCATGCGCCCGCAGCGCATAGGGGATCAGCGCCGCGCGCGTCATCTGCATGGTCAGCGTGCCGGCATTGACGCCGGAGGCCTCGCGACAGATCGCGCCGCGATCCAGCAGCACCACCTTCATGCCGGCGCGCGCCAGGAACAGCGCCGTGGAGCATCCCATCACGCCCGCGCCGATGATCGCGACATCGAACATCAGATCGGCGCCGCATTGGGCACGGGGATATCGGCATAGTCGAAATCGCCGAGCAGCGCGTCCATCGCCACCGGCCGCAGCGGCAGGCGCCCGGTGGCGAAGCCGGCGCGCTCACGCCCGCCGCAATGCATGGCCACCAGTTCCGCCGCCGTCTCGCCGCAGAGCCGGCCCTGGCAGGGCCCCATGCCGCAGCGGGTGAACTGCTTCATCTGGTTCATGTCGCCGGCACCATCAGCGCAGGCGGCATCGATCTCCGCGCGTGTCACGCCCTCGCAGCGGCACACCACCGTCTCCGGCGGAATCGCCTGCACCAGCTCCGGCCGCAACGCCATCATCCGCGCCATGGCGCCACCCGCCCTGGCCGCGCGCGCCAGATCCCGTGCCGGCGCGGCGCGTGCCGCGGCATGGTCCGGCAGCATGCCGAGGTCGTGCAGTGCCGCCAGCGCGGCGAGGCGACCGGAGGCCGGCGCCGCCGCCGCGCCACGCACACCGGCGCCATCACCGGCCGCGTAGAGGAAGGGCACGGAGCAACGCTGATCCGCATCCAGCACCGGCACCCAGCCGCCTTCCGCTGCGGCGTAGCGATGTGCGGCGCGAAACGCGCGGGTGGCTTCCGTCGCCGGCACCAGGCCGTGGCCGACGCATAGCGCGTCGCAATCGATCCATGTGTCGCCGACCCGCGCGCGTTCCAGCACCTCTCCACCCGCCGCCGCGCTGACCTGCGCACCGGCCATCACGCGAATGCCACGCGCCAGCAGCTTCGCGCGCCACGCCACGCCACGCGCCAGCAGATCGGGCCGCGCCGCCAGCGCGGGCAGGGCGCGCACCCATTCACGGCTGTGCGCCAGATCCACCACCGCCGCGACCTCGGCACCCGCCTTCAACAACTTCGCCGCCACCGCGTAGAGCAGCGGCCCCGCACCCGCCACCACCACGCGCCGCCCCGGCAGCACACCATGCGCCTTCAACAGGATGGTCGCCGCCGCCAGGCCGAGCACGCCGGGCAGCGTCCAGCCAGGAAAGGCGATGATGCGTTCATGCGTGCCGGTGCAGAGCACCAGCGCGCGCGCCTCCACCGCGAAGCTCTGCCCATCCGGTGCCAGCGCGTCCAGGCGGAACGGCGCGGCCGCCATGCCCTGTGGCACCAGCGGTCCGCCGCCGACGCCCCAGACGCGGCAACCGGGGCGGATCTCCGCCCCCGATTGCCGCAGCGCCGCGCGCAGCGCGTCACCGACACGGCTATCGGCATCGGCCGGCACCACGAAGCCCGTGGGTGGCGCGCGATACACCTGCCCGCCCGGCGCCGCGCTCTCCTCCAGCAGCACCACGCGCGCGCCGCGGCGTGCCGCTTCCGTCGCCGCGGCCATGCCGGCAGGCCCGCCGCCCAGCACGGCGATGTCGTGCATCATGCCGCCGTCACCACCATGCCGGCGCGGATCGGCGTGATGCAGGCCTGTGCCAGCCGGCCATCCACACGCAGCAGGCATTGCTGGCACACGCCCATCATGCAGAGCGCCACGCGCGGCCGCGCCGCATCCTGCCCTTCGCCAAGGCGTCGTATACCGCATGCGATCAATGCCGCAGCGAGGTTCTCGCCTTCTGGCGCGGAAAGCGACGTGCCTTCAAAGCTGAAGGTCACGTCGGCGGGGCGCGAAATGCCTGCGATGCGGAGGGTGTGTGCCACATCTTTCATCCTATCGTGCTTCGCGATCACGTCCATGCCCGCAATGTTGCTTGACGGCACGATGGTTACGCAAAGACACTTGCCTGCAACAGACAGGGAAGTGGGGACCGCGGCTTGGCCTTCCTCGCGCTTGATGGGCTATGCGCCAGCTATGGTGGCGCCAAGGACGTGCTCAGCGACGTCACGCTGAACTTCGCGAAGGGCGAGGTGGTGGGGCTGATCGGCCCTTCGGGCTCGGGAAAATCCTCGCTGTTGCGCGCATTGGTCGGGCTGCTGAAGCCGCGTGCCGGTCAGGTGACGTTGGGCGGTGAGGCAGTGGACTACGGCAGTCGCCAATCGTTGCGTGCGGCGCGGGACCGCTTTGCCATCGTCTTCCAGCAATACAACCTGTTCCAGAACATGACGGCGCTGCGCAACGTCGCCATCGCGCCGACGCTGGTGAAAAAGCGCAAGGCGGCGGAGGTGGAGGCAGAGGCGCGCAGCCTGCTTACCAAGGTCGGGCTCGGCGAAAAGTTCAACGCCTATCCGGACGAGCTTTCGGGCGGGCAGCAGCAGCGCGTCGCCATCGCCCGCGCGCTGGCGCTGCACCCCGACATCCTGCTGCTGGACGAAGTGACCAGCGCGCTCGATCCGGAATTGGTGGGCGAGGTGCTGGATACCATCCGTGCGCTGCACGCCGAAGGCATCACCATGCTGATCGTCAGCCACGAGATGGCCTTCATCCGCGAGGTCGCGACCACCGTCGTCTTCATGGACCAGGGCCGCGTGGTGGAGGTCGGCCCGCCGGCGCAGATCTTCGATGCGCCGCAAAGCCCGCGCCTGCGTGACTTCACCGCCCGCATCCTGCGGCATTAGGGAGAGCCATCGCCATGACCGATCGTCGCTCGCTTTTCGTTGGGGGTGCCGCCGCGGCCGCCGCCGGCGCCGCCCTGTTCGCGCCGGGCGAGGCATCCGCGAGGCCGCTGGAAGATGTGCTGCGCGCGAATGAGCTGCGCGTCGGTGTGAACCCCACCTTGCCGCCGCGTGCGCTGTACAACGACCGCAACCAGATCGACGGCTTCGAGCCGGAGGTCGCCGCCGCCATCGCGCGCAAGCTGGGCGTGCCGCTGACGCTGCAGACGGTGGGCTCGCCGGACCGCATCCCGATGGTGGCTTCCGGCCGCATCGACTTCGTGATGGGCGCGATGTCCCGCACCAGCGAGCGCGCCAAGGTCATCGACTACACCGTGCCGGTGCATTCCGAGAATTACGGCATCGTCGCCGTCCAGGGCCGTGGCCACACCACGCTGGAGGCGCTGAACAAGCCCGATGTCACGCTGGCGCAGGTGCGCGGCACCACCGCCATCCCCTACATTGCGCGTGCCCTGCCGAACGCGCAGGTGTTGCTGCTGGACAACTACCCGGACCGCAACCGCGCCATCGCCCAGGGTCGCGCCCAGGCCAGCTTCGACGGCATTGATTCCGTACGCTTCGCGCTACGCCCCTTCCGCCAGGTGCAGTGGGAGGTGACGGCCGTGCCGTCCTTCGGCGTCACCTATTCCGGTCTTGGCGTCGCCAAGAACAACCATTCCCTCCGCAACTGGCTGAACATCGCGCTGTATGAGCTGCACATGGACGGTACGATCGAGCGGGCGTGGGAGAAGTGGTTCGACGGGCCGATGTTCACCAAGGTTCCGGCAAGCCCGTTCTTCTGAACGATGAGCTACACGCTCATCTATTCGCAGGTTTCCGGCCATATTCCCTATCTGCTGGCCGGTGCCTGGCTGACGCTGCAACTGGCCTGCATCTCCTTCTTCATCGGCTGGGGAATCGGGCTGGTGAATGCGGCGGTGCTGGCCTACGGACCCAGGCCGGCGCGGATGGCGGTGCGGGCCTATGTGACCTTCTTCATCAACACGCCGCTGCTGGTGCAGATCTTCTTCATCTTCTTCGTGCTGCCCGACATGGGCATCCTGCTGTCACCCTATGCCGCGGTCGCCATCGGCATGTCGCTTAATGCCGGCGCCTACCTCACGGAAATCCAGCGCGCCGGCTTCGGCAGCCTGCGGCGGGCGGAGATGGATGCGGCGGCGGCGATGGGCTTCAGCCTGGTGCAGACCATCTGGTACGTGGTGCTGCCGCATATCGCGAAGGCGCTGTACCCGCCACTGGCAAACCAGTTCATCATCCAGGTGATGACCACCTCCATCGCCGCGATCTTCGCGGTCGAGGAGCTGACCGGCCGCGCCTACAACGTGAACTCGCTGACGTTCCGCGCGCTGGAGGTCTTCTCCATCACCGCCGTCATCTACATCGCGCTGACCATCCTCTGCAGCCTGGCGCTGGCCCTGCTCGGGCGCTGGCTGTTCCGCGTCAACGCGAAGGTGTTCTGAGCGATGTGGGACCAGGTGGTGGAGGAAGCGCCGCGCTTCTTCGGTTACTACAACCTGATCTTCATCGGGGAGGCGCTGGTCAACACGCTGCTGCTGTCCTGGATCGGCGCCACGGTGGGCTTCGGCTTCGGCTTCCTGTTCGCCATCTGCCGTCACCCGCGCCTGTTCGGGCTGCTGCCTTTGCGCATCCTGGCCACGCTGTATGTCGAGCTGTTCCGCCGCATCCCCTTCCTGGTGAAGCTGATGTGCGTCTTCTTCGCCTTCCAGCTTTCGGGCGCACAGGCCTCGCTGTTCACCATCGCGCTGGTCACCGTGGTGCTTTCGGCGGCGGCCTTCGCGGCGGAGATTGCGCGCGCCGGCCTCGAATCCATCCCCGCCCCGCAATGGGACGCGGCGGAGGCGATGAATTTCGGCCGCTGGCGCACGCTATGGCGCGTGGTGGCGCCGCAAAGCTTTCGGATCGTGCTGCCGCCACTGTTCGGCTACACGGTCGGCTTCATCAAAAGCACCTCCATCGCCAGCCAGATCGGCGTGATGGAACTGACCTATGCGGCGAAGATCCTGAACACCCGTGGCTTCTCCGCCCTGTTGTGCTTCGGCACGATCCTGCTGCTGTACTTCCTGATCTGCTGGCCCACCAAACATTTCGGCGAGCGGCTTGAACGCCGCCTCGCCCGACGCTGAGGATCCACGCCATGCCCTATGTCATGCCCGGCACGCATCTGCTGCAGGGCGCCATCGACCCGCATGTGCATTGCGCGCCGCATCTGAACGGCCGCTCGGTGAACGTGTTCGAGGCAGTGCGCCAGGCGGCCGCCGCGGGCATGCGCGCCATCGGCATCATGTGCAATTTCCAGAATACCTCGGGCTTCGCCGCGCTGGTGAATGACGAACTCGGCCATCTCGGCTGCAAGGCGTTCGGTGGCGTCATCATGCAGCCCACCGCCGGCGGCGTGACGCTGGAAGTGGCGAAGGCCGCCATCGGCTATGGCTACGGCCCCGGCACCGGCGCGCGCTTCGTCTCCCTGCCCACGCACCACACGCGCTACATCGCCGAGCGCGAGGGCCGCAGCCCGGCCTTCCTGGAGACCACATTCCAGGTGCCGGATTCGGGCAAGGTGCCCGACGTGGTCTGCGCCATCATGGATCTCTGTGCGGAGAAGGATGTGGTGTTCGACTGCGGCCATGTCTCGGGGCGGGAGGCGGTGGCGCTCGCCGAGGAATGCAGGCGCCGCGGCGTCACCCGCATCCGCACGCATGGGTCGCGCTACGCCATCGATCAGATCCAGGCGATCACCGCCCTCGGCGGCTATGTGGAGCTGTCCTTCTTCATCCTGACCCATGCAACGCAGGTCGGGCTGACCCATGTGGATGAGGAGAAGCACAAGATCGCCTCCGCCAGCACCATCCAGGATTTCACGCCGCGCATCCGCGCCGCCGGCGACCACTGCATCCTGTCATCCGATGGCGGCGTCTTCCTGTTGCCGCCACCGGTGGAGTGCTTCCGCGAATACCTGCTGCTGGTGCAGAGCGAAGGCTTCACCGAAGCCGAGATCCGCCGGATGACTTCGACCAACCCGGCGGCGTTGTTTGGCCTCGACTGAGCTCAGTGCGACATCAGCACCGGTACCGTCATGCGCCCGAGGATGCCGCGCGTGACGCCACCCAGGATCAGCTGGCGCAGGCGGGAATGGCCGTAGGCGCCCATGACGATCAGGCCGATGTCTGAATCGGCCACTTCGTTCAGCAGCACATCGGCCTCCGGCACCTCATCTGTCACCATATGCTCCGCTGTCGCCTTCACGCCGTGGCGGGCCAGGTGCAGGGCGATGTCGGCTGCCGGCACGTCGCCATGGCCGCCAATGCCCCGGCGCGGATTGATCGCCAGTACCGTCACCTCGCGCGCGGCATGCAGCAGCGGCAGCGCATCATGCACCGCACGCGTCGCCTCCCGCCCCGCATTCCAGGCCACCAGCACACGTTCCGGCGCCGTGTGGAAGGCGCCGGAATAGGGCACCATCAGCACCGGGCGACCGGACTGGAACAGAACATATTCCAGTGTCGCCTCATCCTGCTGCGCGTCCAGGCTCTCCGGGTCCGGCTGGCCGAGCACCACCAGGTCGGCATAGCGCGCATGCAGCGCCACGGCCTCCGCCGGCAGCGTGTCGCTTTCGCGCCATTCGCCGCGCAGCCCGTCGCGGCGCAGCCTGTCCTCAAAGGTCGCACGGGTCCGGGTGGCGGATGCGGCGGCCTCCGCCCGCAAACGTGCCGCCAGCTCGCCGAGCGCGGCACCGCCCAGTTCGCCGGTCAGCCCGATCGGCAGGGATGCCTCCACCGCATGCAAGCCAATCAGATGCGCATCGTGGCGCGCCGCGAGGGCAGCGGCGAATTCCAGCCGCTTCGTCGCGCGCGCGGTGCCGTCCAGATGTACCAGCAGATCCTGCAAGGCCATGTCTACGTCCTTCCCCATGCGGTGTGACCGAGGCCAGCATGATCGAGGGCGCCGGAGCGGGCCTTGATCCGCATCATCCCGCCGCGCACGATCTGTTCCGCGACCGGCTGTGCCGCTACACGTTTTCGTGGCTGCCCCCGGCCAGCCTGCGCGCTAGGACCACGCCCGATGCAGATCGACATCCCCGAGATCGTGGCCGAGGTGACCGCTGCCTTCATGCGGTATGAGAAGGCGCTGGTCGCCAATGACGTGACAGTGCTCGACGAGCTGTTCTGGAATGACATCAGAACGATACGATATGGCGCGACCGAGATCCTGCACGGCTATGCCGAGATCATGGCGTTCCGCGCCGGCCGCCCATCCGTCGGCCTGGACCGGCGCTTGTTGCGGACCGTCATCACGACCCATGGACGGGATTTCGCCACGGCCAATACGACCTTTGAGCGCAATGGTCGGGTTGGGCGGCAGAGCCAGACATGGGTGCGTCACGCGGAGGGTTGGCGAGTGGTGGCCGCACATGTCAGCATGATGCCGCTGGACAGCTGACCCTCGCCGAGCTGCACGCCTTCAACCAAGCGTGAGTAATTGATTTGAAACATCGTGCGGGGCGACGCTTACCCTCATGCGCTGATACACACTCGTCAAACTGCATAGCGTGTGCGCGGCCACTGAATGGCACTTGATCCTCTTCTTCTACCGGCGCCACTCCTCCTACCGCCGGGGCTGTGTACGCTTGTCGATCCCGACCTGATCTGGCTGCACCTGATTTCGGATGTCGCCACGGGCCTCGCCTACCTGTCGATCCCCGCCGCCCTGATGGTGTTCGCGCTGCGCCGGCGCGACCTGGCGTATCCCTGGGTCTTCGCGCTTTTCGCCGCCTTCATCATCGCCTGCGGCGCCACGCACCTGATGCATGCCTGGACCATGTTCACCCCGGCCTATGAGGCGGAGGGGCTGATCAAGGCGATCACCGCCGCCGTGTCCGTCACCACCGCCATCGTGTTGTGGCCGCTGCTGCCGCGATTGCTCGCTTTGCCCAGCCCCGAGGCCATGGCGCGCGAGGTGGATGAGCGGCGGGCCGCGGAAGCCCGGGCGCTGGCGAGCGAGGCCCGCAGCGCCGCCTTCATCGCCCATCTGGCGGAAGCGCTTTTCGTCATCCGCGTGCTGCCAGATGGCGGCTTCCAGGCCGAAACCGTCAACCCGGCCTTCGAGCGCCTGTTCGGCATCAGCGGTGACGCGATGCGACACAAGCCGATCGAGACCGTGGTGCCAGCCGCCCTGCTGGCCGCCGCCCTGCCGCATTGGCGCCAGGCGGCGGCCGAGCGCCAGCCGGCAGAGTATGTGATGGAAGCCGAGACCCCGGCCGGCTGGCGGGTCTGGCAGACCGTGCTGGTGCCGATGGTGGGGCCGGACGGGCAGGTGGAACGCCTCCTCGGCTCGGCTCGGGACATCACCATGACGCGCCGCCTGCAGGCGGATCTGCTGCAGAGCGCCAAGCTGGCGACGGTCGGTACCATGTGCGCCGGCCTGGCGCATGAAACCAGCCAGCCGCTGAACGCCGCGATACTCTGGCTCCGCAATGCCCGCGCCGCCGCGGATGGGATGCAGCCCGAGACGCAGGTGGCGCGGCTGAACACCGCCTTCGGCGTGGTCGAGGGCCAGCTTCGCCGGGCCGGCGACCTGGTGGCGCGCATCCGCGCCCTGCCGGGTGAGGAGGCCGGCGCCACCCATGTCTTCGATGCGACCCGCACCGCCGAGGCCGCCATCCGCACTGCAGCCGGCCAGTATGGGCCCGAGGGTATCGAGATTGCCCTGCGCAACCACCCGGATCCGCTGCCGGTCCGCGGGGCGCCCGCCCGCCTAGAACAGGCGCTGCTGCAATTGCTGGCCAACGCCCGGGATGCGGTTCAGGACAGGCGCGCCAGCGACCCCGCCAGTTCCGGCCAGATCAGCGTGACGCTGCGGGAGGAAGCCGGGGAGGCGGTGGTGGAGGTACAGGATGCCGGCACCGGCGTGCCGGAGGCGCTGCGCGATGCCATCTTCGACCCGTTCTTCACCACCCGCGACCCCGGCCATGGCAGCGGCCTGGGCCTGCCCCTGGCAGCCGCCGTGGCGCGTGGCATGGGCGGCCGGATCTATTGCCACAACGCGCCCGAGGGTGGCGCCGTGTTCACCATGCGGCTCGCCCTGGCGCCATTGTCGTGCCTGCTGACCACGGAGGAGGCAAGGAACTGATGGCCTGGCGCATCCTGGTTGCCGAGGATGAAGGTCTCGCCGCGATGGCGATCGAGGATGAATTGCTGCGCGAGGGCTATGAGGTGGTGCTGGCCCCAGACGGTCAGGCCGCGCTGGAAGCCGCGGCGCAGCAGCCGCCCGACCTGCTGCTGACCGACCTGCGCATGCCGAGGCTGGACGGTGCCGGGCTGATCCGCGCGCTGCGATCCTCCCGGCCGGCCCTGCCGGTGGTGGTGATGACCGGCTACGCCCCGGCCGGCGGCGCCGGGGCCTTCGCCAGGCAGGGAGAGGGCCCGGTCGCGCTGTTCGCCAAGCCGCTGGACATGGATGCGGTGCTGGCGGCGCTTCGCAAGCTGCTTCCGGGACCATAAGCTGCCGCCGGGCGGCGGACGGAACGGAACATGGTATTCTCCCTGGCGGGGCAGGTGGCGCTGGTGACCGGCGCGTCGGGCGCGCTCGGCCGGCATTTCGCGAGGGTGCTGCACGGCGCCGGTGCGCGCGTGGTGCTGGCGGCGCGGCGGCCGGAGGCGGTGGCGGCGCTGGCCGGGGAACTCGGAGCGAACGCCATGACCGTGGCGCTGGATGTGACGCAGGAGGCCAGCATCGCCGCGGCGCTGGCGGCGGCCCAATCCGGCTTCGGCTCGCCCACCATCCTGGTGAACAATGCCGGTATCGCCGCGACGCGCCCCTTCCTGGACCATACCGAGGAGGATTGGGACCAGGTGATGGCCGTGGACCTCCGCGGTGCCTTCCGCGTGGCGCAGGCCGTGGCGCGGGCGATGGTGGCGGCGGGGCAGGGGGGTGCGATCGTCAACGTCGCTTCCATCCTGGGGGCGCGGGTGATCCCGGGCGTGGCCGGCTATTCCGCCGCCAAGGCCGGGCTGATCCAGCTGACGCGGCAGATGGCGGTGGAACTCGCGCGGCACCGCATCCGGGTGAACGCCCTGGCGCCGGGCTATATCGCCACGGAGATCAACGCCGATTTCTTCGCCAGCGACGCCGGCCAGGCGCTGGTGAAGCGCATTCCGCAGCGCCGGCTGGGCCAGGTGCAGGACCTGACCGGCCCGCTGCTGCTGCTTGCCTCGGAGGCCGGCGCGCATATGACGGGCAGCGTGCTGACCGTCGATGGCGGCCATTCCATCAACAGCCTGTAGGACACGCCCCGCATGGACTTCGCCCTGCCGCCCGAGATCGACGCCATCCGGAAGCGGGTGCGGGATTTCGTGGATACCCGCCTGATCCCGCTGGAATCCGACCGCGCCAATTTCGACGAGCACGAGAACATCCACCCTGATGTGTTGAAGCGGATGCGGGCGGCGGCGAAGGCGGAGGGCCTTTGGGCCCTGCAGATGCCGAAAAGCCGTGGCGGCGGCGGCCTGCCCGTGGTCGGCATGGCGGCCTGTTATGAGGAGATGAACCGCTCCATCTTCGGCCCCGTCGTCTTCAACAGCGCGGCCCCCGACGACGGCAATATGATCGTGCTGGAGAAGGTGGCGACCGAGGCGCAGAAGGCGCGCTGGCTGCAGCCGATCGTCGATGGCGAGGTGCAGTCCAGCTTCGCGATGACCGAGCCCGATGGCTGCGGCAGCGACCCCTCGCTGACCTATACCCGTGCCGAGAAGGTGCAGGGCGGCTGGCGCGTCACGGGCCGCAAGCACTACATCACGGGTGCCGGGGAATCGAAGCATTTCCTGCTGATCGCCCGCACCAGCGACGATGACCGCAAGGGGCTGACCTGCTTCCTGTTCCACGCCGACCAGCCCGGTTGGCGCATCATCCGCCGCATCCCGATCATGGGGCCTGAGGAACATGGCGGGCATTGCGAGATCGCCTTCGACGGGCTGGAGATTCCCGACGAGAACGTGCTGATGGGCGTTGGCGACGGGCTGAAGCTGACGCAGATCCGCCTCGGCACCGCGCGGCTGACGCATTGCATGCGCTGGCTCGGCATGGGCCGCCGCGCGCTGGAGATTGCGATGGAGCGCATCGCGGTTCGCGAGAGCTTCGGCCAGAAGCTGATCGACCGTGAATCCGTGCAGGGCCTGGTCGGCCAGGCGGCGATGGAGCTGGAGATCGGGCGGCTGCTGACCATGAAGGCGGCCTGGGTGCTGGATCAGGGCGGCTTCGCGCGGAAGGAGGTCTCGATGGCGAAGATCGTCGTCGCCGACGCGCTGCACAAATCCGTGGATACCGCGCTGCAGCTGCTCGGGGCGCGCGGCTATTCCAAGGACACGCCGGTGGAGTGGATGTACCGCTACGCCCGCCAGGCGCGCCTGGTGGATGGCGCGAGCGAGGTGCACCGCATGGTGCTGGCCAATTTCCTGCGCCGCGAGGGCCGCGAGTTTTTCCAATGGGGCGCGCATGGATGAGGCGGCGCTCCGCGGCTGGCTGGCACGGGCGTCAGGCGACGACGCGCTGCGCATCACCGCGCTGACGCGGCTTTCGGGCGGCGCCATCCAGCAGAACTGGGCGCTGGATGTGGAGGTTGCGGGCCAAGCGCTGCGCTGGGTGCTGCGCACGGATGCGCCGGCGGTGCTCGCCGTCAGCCACACCCGGCCGCAGGAATTCGCGCTGCTGCGCGCGGCGCGTGAGGCAGGCGTGACGGTGCCGGCCCCGCTGTTCCTCTGCGAGGATCCCGCCGTCATCGGCCGCCCCTTCTTCGTCATGGCGCGGGTGGAGGGCATCGCCGCGCCGCATCGCGTGGTGAAGGACGCAACGCTGGGCGGCGGGCGGGAGGCCTGCGTCGCGGCGCTCGGGCGCGAATTGGCGCGCATCCACGCCATCCGCCCGCCGCGCGCCGATCTGGATTTCCTCGGCGATCCGCAGGCGGATGCGGCGCTGGCCGCCATCGGGGGGCTGCGCGCGCGGCTGGATGCGGCCGGCACGCCGCGGCCGGTGCTGGAATGGGGGCTGCGCGCGCTGGAACGCAAGGCGCCCGCGCCGCTGCCGCCCGTGCTCTGCCACAACGACTTCCGCACCGGCAACATCATGCTGGACGCGCAGGGCGTGGCCGCCGTGCTGGACTGGGAATTCGCCGGCTGGGGCGATCCGCATGCCGATCTCGGCTGGTTCTGCGCGAAATGCTGGCGCTTCGGCCAGGTGGCGCAGGAGGCCGGCGGCATCGGCCCGCGGGACGCCTTCCTGGCCGGCTATGGCAGGCCGGTGGATGCAGCGCGGCTGCCCTGGTGGGAATTGCTGGCGACCATCCGCTGGGCCGTCATCGCGGCCGACCAGGCGGCGCGGCACCTCTCCGGCCAGGAACGCAGCCTGGAACTGGCGCTGACGGGCCATATGGTGCCGGAGTTGGAATGGGACGTGCTGGCGATGGCGGAGGCGCTGTGATGCAGGAAAAGCCCGACGCCGCCGATCTGCTCGCCACGGCGCGGGAGGTGGTGCTGAACGAGTTGCTGCCCGCCTTGCGGCCGGAAAAGGCGATCGCCGCCCGCATGGTCGCCGCCGCCATCGCCCTCGCGCTACGCCAGGCCGCGGCGCCGCCGATGTCGGAGGCGGATCTGGCCGCGCTGGCCGCCGAAATCCGCGCCGGGCGGCACGATCCCGGCACGGAAAGCCACGCGCAGGTGGCGGCTTTCCTGCGCGATTACGCCCGCGCGCGCGCTGCCGTCAGCGCCCCGAAGGTCCTGGGCTGAACCCAGCACCCGCATGCTCGTCCAGCCGCGGCGCGCCGCGCGGCGGCAGCGGGCGGACACCGTCGAAGCTGATCGGCGTGGCGACCACGGCGAAATCCTCGCCCGGCGGCGTCGCCAGCATCTGCATCGCCGCGGCCTGAGGCTCGGCCAGCATTTCCTCGATCGTGTTGATCGGCGCGCAGGGCACGCCGGCCTCCACCAGTAGGCCGAGCCATTCCACGCGGCGGCGCCCCAGCATGATCTCCCGGATCATCGGCAGCAGCGCATCCTTGTGCGCGATGCGGTCGCGGTTGGTGAGGAAGCGCGGGTCCGCGGGCCATTCCGAATGGCCCAGCACGCGGGCAAACTTCGCGAACAGCCGGTCATTGCCGCAGCAGACCAGCAGCGGTGAATCGGACGCGTCGAAGGCCTCGTAGGGCACGAAGCCGGGGTGCCCCGACGCATGCCGCACCGGCTGCTCCCTCTGGTTCACGAAGGCCGAAACCTTCTGGTTGGCCCAGGCGAAGGCGGTCTCGAAGAGGGAGGTGTTGATGACGCAGCCGCGCCCCGTCACCTCCCGCTGCCGCAGCGCCGCCAGGGCGCCGATCACCGTCCACATGCCGGTGCCCTGGTCCACCACGCTGGCGCCCATGCGTACCGGCTTGCCGCCCGGCTCGCCCGTGATGGAGGACAATCCGGAAAAAGCCTGCAGCAGCGGCTCATAGCCGGGGTGGTCCTTCATCGGTCCCTGATGGCCGAAGGCGCCCATCTCGCAATAGATCAGGCGGGTGTGCCGCGCCGTGGTCTCCGCCCCGCCCAGCCCGAGCGTTTCCGGCACGCCGGGCCGCATGTTGTGCAGCAGGATATCGGCCTGCTCCAACAGCGCATGCAGTGCTGCCATGCCCTCGGCGGATTTCAGGTCCAGCGCCACGCTGCGTTTGCCGCGGTTGAACTCGTGGAAGACCAGCGCATCGCCGCGGCGGAATTCGCGGCCCATCTGCCGCGCATCATCGCCGCCCTGCGGCTTCTCCACCTTGATCACATCGGCGCCGAGATCCGCCAGGATCGCACCCGCATAGGGGCCCGCGAAGACCTGGCCGATCTCCACCACCTTCACGCCATCCAGAGGCTTCACGCCGCCACGTCCCGCTTCGCCCGATACTTCGCCAATGTCCCCGCATGCATGACGCGGCCGTTCAACCGGCGGCCGATCAGGCGCTCCGCCATGCGGGCGCATTCCACCAGCGCCTCCAGGTCGATGCCGGTCTCGATGCCGAGTTCGTGGCAGAGGAACACCAGGTCCTCCGTGCACACATTGCCCGCCGCACCGGCATCGCCATGCGCGGCGAAGGGGCAACCGCCGAGGCCTGCGACGCTGCTGTCGAACAGATCCACCCCCATCTCCAGCGCCGCCAGCACATTGGCGGTGCCGAGGCCGCGCGTGTCGTGCAGATGCAGGCCGATCCGCACCTCCGGCAGCGCGTCCCGCACCATGCCGACCAGGCGCCGCGTCTGCTCCGGATTGCCCCAGCCCATGGTGTCCGCGAGGAAGACCTGCGGGAGTTTCTCGCCACGCTCGGCGCAGATGTCGTGGGCGTAGCGCGCCAGGGCGACGACGCGTTCGGGCGGGATGTCGCCCTCATAGTTGCAGCCGAAGGCGGCCATGATGATGGCGTAGTCCGGCTTCACGCCCGCTTCCGCATAGCGGTCCAGCCAGCCCTTCTGCCGCTCCGCCATCTCCGCCGCCGAGCAGCGGTTGTTGCGCTGCGCGAAGGCGTCCGAGGCGTAGAGCGAAATCTTGCCCTGGAGGTCGACATGCCCGGTGGCGCGGGCGCGTTCGAACCCCTGCTCATTCAGCCACAGCCCGGCATAGTGCACGCCCGGCTTCTTGCGGATGGCGGCGAAAAATTCGGCGCTGTCGGCCATCTGCGGCACATGCTTCGGGCTGACGAAGCTGGCGACCTGGATGTGGTGCAGCCCGGTTTCCGCCAGCGCCTCCACCAGCTTCACACGCTCCGCCAGAGGGAAGATGGTCTTTTCGATCTGGAAGCCCTCGCGCGGGCCTTCCTCGAGGAACTCGACCTTCTTTGGCCGGTCGGACATGGTCGTTCTCCCTCAGGGCGCCGCGAGAATGGTGCCCGTGCAATCGCCGAAGCCGATGCCGGCAAAGCCGTCGCGGCGGGCGCGGGCGCGCAGCGTGATGCTGTCGCCGTCTTCCAGGAAACGGCGCGTGGCGCCGGATGGCAAGGTCAGCGGCTTGCGTCCGCCCTGGGTGATTTCCAGCAGCGAGCCATAGCCGGCCTCGGTGGAGATGGTGCCGCTGCCGAACAGATCGCCCGGCTGCAGGTTGCAGCCGCCGCAGCTGTGATGCGCCACCATCTGCGCCGGGGTCCAGTACAGGCCGCGCGCATCGCTGGTGGACAGGCGATGGGGCGCCGCGCCCGGCACGGTCAGCCAGACTTCCAGCTCCAGCGCCAGCGCGCCCTCCGCTTGGTCCGTCTCGTCCCACAGATACGCCATCGGCTTCGGATCGCCCTCCGGTCGTGCCGGCTGCGCCACCCGAAAAGGCGCCAGCGCTTCCGGCGTCACCACCCAGGGGCTGATGGTCGAGCCGAAATTCTTCGCCAGGAAGGGGCCGAGCGGTTGGTATTCCCACCCCTGGATGTCGCGCGCCGACCAGTCGTTCAGCAGGCAGTAGCCCGCAATATGCCCCGCGGCCTGGGCGATCGGGATGGGCTCGCCCAGCGAATTGCCCGGCCCGATCCAGATGCCGAGCTCCAGCTCGTAATCCAGGTTACGGCTCGGCCCGAAGCTCGGCTGCGTCTCGGCGGCCGGCTTGCGCTGCCCGTTCGGCCGCCGCAGCGCGGTGCCGGAGGGCACGATGGAGCTGGCGCGGCCGTGATAGCCGATCGGCACATGCTTGTAGTTCGGCATCAGCGGCTGGTCCGGGCGGAACAGCGCGCCGACATTGGTGGCGTGCTGGATGCCGGCATAGAAATCCGTGTAGTCCCCGATGCGCGCCGGCAGATGCAGCGTGCATTTTCCCGAGTCATGCAGGACCAGCTCGGCCGTACTGCCTTCCGAAAGCAGCTCCGAGAGTTGCGCACGCAACGCCTTCCGCGGCGCGGCGCCGAGCGCGAAGAAGCCGTTCAGCGTGCCATCCGCCATCGATGCCACGGCCTCCGCCGCCACACCCGTCAGCGGCGCGCTGGCCAGCTCCAGGATGCTGTCGCCGATCGCCACACCCGCCCGCTTCGCCCCGCCGGGCGGCGCGAACACGCCCAACGGCAGGTTCTGGATCGGGAAATCCGCATGGCCATTGGCGGAGGCGACGCGGCTGCGCCGGGCCGCGTCATGAGTTGCATCGAGCATCCAGGTCACCGCCTCGTCGGATCGAATTTCTTGACCAGCCCGGACCAGCAGGCCTCGTAGTCCGGCTGGCGCTGCGCCACGCCGGCGGCATAGGCTGTGACGCGCTGCGGCAGCCGCGTCTCCAGCATGAAGGCCATGGTATTGGCCAGCTTGTGCGGCGCGAGTTCCACCGTGCTCGCCTTCTCGAAGGCCTCCGCATCCGGGCCATGCGGCAGCATGCAATTGTGCAGGCTGAAGCCGCCAGGAACGAAACCCTGCGGCTTGGCGTCGTACTGGCCGAGGATCAGGCCCATGAACTCGCTCATCAGGTTCATGTGGTACCAGGGCGGCCGGAAGGTGTTTTCCGCCACCATCCAGCGCTCCGGGAACAGCACGAAGTCGATATTCGCCGTGCCGGGCGTCTCCGACGGCGCCGTCATCACCGTGAAGATCGACGGGTCCGCGTGGTCGAACAGCAGCGGCCCGACCGGCGAGAAGCGGGACAGGTCGTATTTGTGCGGCGCGTAGTTGCCGTGCCAGGCCACCACATCCAGCGGCGAATGCCCGATCTCCGCCTGCCAGAGCTGCCCGCCCCATTTCACCACGACAAGCTGCGGCCGCTCCACATCCTCGTAAGCCGCGACAGGCGACAGGAAATCGCGCTGGTTCGCCAGGCAATTGGCGCCGATCGGGCCGCGCTCCGGCAGGGTGAAGGCGCCGCCGTAGTTCTCGCAGACATAGGCCCGCGCCGGCTGCTCGTGGATCAGCTCCACCCGGAACTTCACGCCGCGCGGCAGGACAGCGACCTCACCGGGCGCCACCTCGATCACGCCGAATTCGGTCCGAAAACGCAGCCGGCCCTGCTGGGGGATCACCAGCATCTCCGCGTCGGAGTTCCAGAAGGTCTCGTCCACCATGCTGCGAGTCACCAGCGCGATGCTGGCCGCCATGCCGGTCTGGCCAGCGACATCGCCGCAGGTGGTGATGGTGCGCATGCCGGTCAGGAAGGTCTCGCCCGTATCCGGGATCGGCAGCGGGTCCCAGCGCAGCGGCTGGATCGGCAGGCCGGTCTCCTCCGCGCAGGGCGCGCTGCGCCACAGCCCGGCATCGCGCGGCGCGAAGCGGCCGATATGCGCGACGGTCGGGCGGATGCGATACAGCCAGGACCGCGCATTGCTGGCCCGCGGCGCGGTGAAGGGGGAGCCGGAGAGCTGCTCGGCATAGAGCCCATAGGCGCAGCGCTGTGGCGAATTGCGGCCGACCGGCAGGGCGCCGGGCAGGGCCTCCGTCTCGAAGCCATTGCCGAAGCCGGACATGTAGCCGGCATTGGCTGCGCTGATCAGCGTCTGTTGCGGCGTGATATCCATGCTCGCCTCCCCTCGATGGGATCAGCATAGCGCATCCGTGGCGGCTGGGGATGCTGGACGCGCGCGCGCGGTGGCGGCAGTTTGCCCGCCGAACAACGCCAGGAACGCCCCCAGATGAGCCTACGCGGCCGCGCCTGCATCGTCGGCGCCTATGAACACCCGACCCGCAAGGCGCCCGACAAATCCGTGGCGCAGCTGCATGCGGAGGTCGCCTTCGGCGCCCTGGAGGATGCCGGGCTGACCAAGGCCGACGTCGACGGCTATTTCTGCGCCGGCGACGCGCCCGGCATGGGCCCGCTGGCCATGGCCGACTATCTGGGTCTGGACCGGCTGAGCCATGTCGATTCCACCGATATCGGCGGCAGCTCCTACCTCGCCCATGTCGCCCATGCGGCGGCGGCCATCGCGCTCGGCCGCTGCAACATCGCGCTGATCACGCTGGCCGGCCGGCCACGCAGCGAGGGCCAGGCCACCGGCACCGGCGCCCGCGCCCAGAACGCCACCGTGCCGGATGATCCCTTCGAGATCCCGATGGGCCGCACCGTGGCCGGCAGCTACGCGCTGTGCGCCATGCGCCACATGCACGAATTCGGCACCACCAGCGAGGATCTGGCCTGGATCAAGGTGGCCGCCAGCCAGCACGCCCAGCACAACCCGCACGCCATGCTGAAGAAGCCCGTGACGGTGGAGGAGGTGGTGAATTCGCCCATGGTGGCGGACCCGCTGCATCGCCTGGATTGCTGCGTCATCTCCGATGGCGGCGGCGCGCTGATCGTCGCCCGGCCGGAGATCGCGCGGTCCCTGAAGCGCCCGGTGGTCAGCATCCGCGGGACCGGTGAGGCGGTGAAGGGCCAGTTCGGCGGCTATCCGGACCTCACCTTCTCCGGCGCCCGCTTCTCCGGCGCCCGGGCCTTCGAGGAGGCCGGCGTAACGCCCTCCGATATCCGCTACGCCAGCATCTACGACAGCTTCACCATCACGGTCCTGATCCAGCTTGAGGATCTCGGCTTCTGCGCGAAGGGAGACGGAGGAAAGTTCGTGCGCGACGGCAACCTGATCTCCGGCGTGGGGAAGCTGCCCTTCAACACGGATGGCGGCGGGCTGTGCAACAACCATCCGGCCAATCGGGGCGGCATGACGAAGGTGATCGAGGCGGTGCGGCAGCTGCGCGGCGAAGCCCACCCCGCGGTGCAGGTGGCCGATTGCGGCCTGGCGCTGGCGCATGGCACGGGCGGGCTGCTCGGCCACCGGCATGGCAGCGCCACGCTCATCATGGAAAGGGAGTGACCCCGATGTCCGAACGCATCATTGCCGCCCCGGTCGTCGATCCCTCCACGAAGCCGGTCTGGGATGCGGCGGCCGAAGGGCGCCTGCTGATCGGCCGGTGCCGGGATACGGGGAGGCACTTCTACTACCCGCGCGGCGCCTCGCCCTTCACCCTGTCGTCGAATGTGGAGCTGGTGCAGGCCAGCGGCCGCGGCACCATCTACAGCTACACGGTGATGCGCGTCGCCCAGCCCTATGCCTGCGCCTATGTCGAGCTGGAGGAAGGCCCGCGCATCTTCACGAACATCGTCGATTGCGATTTCGATGAGATCCGCATCGGCATGAGGGTGCGGGTGGTGTTCAAGCCGAGCCAGACGGCGGAAGGCGAGCCCGGGGCGCCGGTGCCGATGTTCGCGCCGGCCTGAACCTGCCGCGTGCCGCAGCCCGCCCGGACCGGGCGGGCTGCCCTGATACTCTCAGCGCCGCGGCTGCGGCTGATTTCCTAGCGCCGCGGCTGCGGGCGGATTTCCTAGCGCCGCGGCTGCGGCGGGGCGATCGGGGTGCGGCCGCGCGGCGCAATGGCGCTGCGCGTGGCAACCGGGCTGCGCGCGGCGCTGCGGCTGGTGGCGGCGGTCCGGGTGGTGGCGGTGCGGACCGCGCCCCGCGGCGGCTGGGCCGTGCGCACCGGCGCGCGGACGGCGGCGCGGGCGCGCGCCGGCGGCGCACGGCGGGCCGCCGGCCGGTTGGCGGCGCGGGCGGTGGTGCGTGCTGCCGTCCGCGGTGCGGTGCGGCTGACCTGGCGGGCGGCCGGCGCGCTGGCGGCCCGGCGGTTCGCGGCCTGGCGGGCAGCGGTACGCGCCGGCACCGCCCGCGCCGCAGCGCGCGGATTGCGGCTGGCGGTGGCGGCCTGGGCGCGGCGCATGAGCACCGTCGGCGGCGCCTGCACCATCACGCGCGGGTTGGCACCGAGACGGTCGAAGCTCTGGTCGAGCAGTGCCGTCATGTGCTGGTCGCGCTCGACCCAGGAACTGCCGCCGAAGACGGCGCCGACCACGCGATGCCCGTCGCGGCTGGCGCTGGTGACGATGTTGAAGCCGCTGGCCCGGATGTAGCCGGTCTTGATGCCGTCCACGCCCTCATAGCTGGTCAGCATGCGGTTGTGGCTGCGCAGGCGCAGGCCACGGAAAGCCGCCTCGGTGCGGCCGAAATAGTGGTAGCGATCGGGAAAATCGAGCATCAGGCGGCGGCCGAGCGTCGCCATGTCCCGCGCCGTGGTCACCTGGTCCCAGTCGGGCAGGCCGGAGGCGTTGCGGAAGGTGGTGCGGGTCATGCCCAGGGATCTGGCGCGCTGCGTCATCAACTGGCCGAACCGCGCCTCATCCCCGCCGAGCAGCTCGCCGAAGGCGGCGGCGACGTCGTTGGCGGATTTGGTGACCAGCGCCAGGATGCCCTGCTCCACGGTCACCTGGCCGCCGGCCGGGATACCGAGCTTCGAGGGGGGGCGGGACGCCGCCTCCTCCGAGATCGGCACGGCGGAGCCGAGCGAGAGGCGGCCGTCGCGCAGCGCCTCGAACACCATGTAAAGGGTCATCATCTTGGTGAGCGAGGCCGGGTGCCGCGTCTCGTCCGGATTGGCGGCCACCAGGATGTTGCCATTGCGATGGTCCACCACGATGGCGGCGTAGCGTTCGCTGCCGATCTGCGCCTGCGCCGGCGCGAAGGCGGCCGGAGCAATGGCGGCGAACAGGCTGGCCGCCAGGGCGACCATGGGCCTGAGCCGAATGAACATGGATGCTGAACCCCCTGGGCGGCCCACCCCCCGTGCGCCGCCAGAAGGACAAGCTAGTGAGGTCGGGGGGGCGCTGTCCACAAGGACGAATGCGGAACACCAAGTTAATGCAAGCACTTGGGCGGTGGAGCTGCACCATCCGGCGATCTGCGCTCTATCGCATGAGGCGCGTCCCATCGCCCGACAATGCCGAAATCCCATGCTGCACTGCAAAAAAATCTTGCGAAATGACGTCGGCATTGGCTAAAAAGCGGTCGTGCTGCACCGCAGCAAAACAGCCCTGGAGCCGGGTCACAGGCTCCCGCCCTGGCGCATGCGCCGGCGAGCAACCCTGAAGGAACTGGATACATGGCGGCAGAACAGAAGACCGACGGCAAGCGCGGCATGACCGTGGTGGAAAACGCGGCGCAGCCCGCCACCAGCACGGCGCAGGCCGCGACCAGCGGCGCGGCGCAGGCCGCGAGCACCAGCACGCAGGCCGCGATCAGCGGCACCGCGCCGGCCGCCGCAACCAACGCGGCCGAGGCCGCGGCGAAGAATGCAACGCAGGCCGTCCAGGGTACCGCCCAGGGTGGCATGCAGGCCGCAGCTGCCGGCGCGGCTGCCGCGAAGAAGATGATGGAAGACGGTGCCAGCCAGGCGCGCGTCAAGATGGAGCAGGGCATGCAGCAGATGACCAAGACCACCGAAGGCTTCTACAAGGCCGCCGAGGAGGCCGCTGAATTCGGCCGTGGCAACCTTGAGGCGATGACCCGGGCGACGCAGACCCTGACCTCGGGCATGCAGGAGCTCAGCAAGCAGTATTTTGCCATGTCGCAGGCGCTCGGCGAGCATGCCATGGAAAGCGCCAAGGCGCTGTCCGGCGTGAAGAGCCTGAAGGAAGCCGCCGACATCCAGGCCGCCTTCGCCAAGGCTTCGATGGAGCGGACGATGTCCGAGACGGCGAAGCTGCAGGAAGCCGCCTACCGCCTGGCCGAGCAGGCCGGCGCGCCGCTGGCCGCCCGCATGACGCTGGCGGTGGAGAAGTTCTCCAAGCCGCTCGCCGCCTGAGCCTTGCTCCGGCCCGGAAGGGCCGGGCCAGGACGCTGAACCGAGGCCCGTCCGGGCCGTCGTCGCCGCCCTTCGGGGCCGGCGCGGCGGTTCGGCGGGCCTTCGGCGTTCCTGGCCTCGCCGGTGTCCGCCACCTTTCCAGGCTTGCTGTTGCCGGTGCGGTAACCCAAATCCGCTCATCTGCGCTGAGAAATGCGTCAAGCCCTTTCCGTGCGCCCCCGCGCTCCGATATCTTGGTTGGATTAAGGTGCCGGTCTTCGGCCACCATAACCGGTCAGAACAGTCCCGGCCCCACCAGAGCCGGGCCAGCACTCCCCGGCCAACCAGCCGGCCCGAATTCCGGATAGCAACCAAGGCAGGCATGAGCGACAGCGACAAGCGCCCCGGGCAAGGCAATGCGGGGCAGGGCAGCAACGGAACCGAGGGCCCGAACACCGGCGTGGTGGTCAAGGCGCGCCCGCGCACCCGCAAGCCCGCCATGTACAAGGTCCTGATGCTGAACGACGACTACACGCCGATGGAGTTCGTCGTGCATGTGCTGGAGCGCTTCTTCCAGAAGAGCCGGGAGGAGGCGACCCGCATCATGCTGCATGTCCACAGGCGGGGCGTCGGCGTCTGCGGCGTCTATACCTATGAGGTGGCGGAGACCAAGGTGACGCAGGTGATGGACCTGGCGCGCCAGAACCAGCACCCTCTGCAATGCACGATTGAAAAAGAATGAGCCGTGGCCCGCGCTGCCCCTCGGTTACACTTTGATAGGGCAGGGTTCATGCCCCTGGGGGCTGGCCCCGGGGGTAGGTAGCGACCACATTGAGGGCAACCCGTGCCAGGATGCTGCTTTGAGCATCCAGGCCACCCGATAGGGAGCGTCAGACCATGCTGTCCCGCAACCTCGAGCAGACGCTCCACCGCGCCCTCGGCCTCGCCAACGACCGCCGGCACGAATACGCGACGCTCGAACACTTGCTGCTTGCCCTCGCCGATGACGTGGACGCCGCCACCGTGCTGCGCGCCTGCGGTGTCGACAGCGAGAAACTGAAGCGCGACCTGGCCGAATTCCTCGACAAGGATCTGGCCGGCCTGGTCTCCGACCGCGCCGGGGACGCCAAGCCCACCGCCGGTTTCCAGCGCGTGGTGCAGCGCGCCGCGATCCATGTGCAATCCTCCGGCCGGGACGAGGTCTCGGGCGCCAATGTGCTCGTGGCCCTGTTCTCCGAACGGGAAAGCCATGCGGTGTATTTCCTGCAGCTGCAGGACATGACCCGGCTGGATGCGGTGAACTTCATCAGCCACGGCATTGCCAAGGCGCCCGGCCGCAGCCAGACCCGCCCGGTCCAGGGCAGCGCCCAGACGCCGGAGGAACCGACGGAGAAGGAGGAGAAGCCCGCCCGCGGCGGCGCCCCGCGCGGCCAGGACGCGCTCTCCAACTACTGCGTCAACCTGAACAAAAAGGCCCAGGCCGGGAAGATCGACCCGCTGATCGGTCGCGACTCGGAAATCGAGCGCACCATCCAGATCCTGTGCCGCCGCACCAAGAACAACCCGCTCTATGTGGGTGATCCGGGCGTCGGCAAGACCGCGATCGCGGAAGGCTTGGCGAAGCGGATCATCGAGGGCGACGTGCCCGAGGTGCTGGCCAAGTCGACCATCTTCGCGCTCGACATGGGCAGCCTGCTCGCCGGCACCCGCTACCGCGGCGATTTCGAGGAACGGCTGAAGGCCGTGGTGAACGAGCTGGAGCAGCAGCCCGGCTCCATCCTGTTCATCGACGAGATCCACACGGTGATCGGCGCCGGCGCCACCTCCGGCGGTGCGATGGACGCGTCCAACCTGCTGAAGCCGGCGCTGGCCCAGGGCACGCTGCGCTGCATTGGCAGCACGACCTACAAGGAATACCGGCAGCACTTCGAGAAGGACCGCGCTTTGGTGCGGCGCTTCCAGAAGATCGACGTGAACGAGCCGAACGTCGAAGACGCGGTGAAGATCCTGCAGGGCCTCAAGACGAACTACGAGAAGCACCACAAGGTCCGCTACACGCCGGAAGCCATCCGCGCGGCGGTGGAGCTGTCGGCCAAGTACATCCATGACCGGAAGCTGCCGGACAAGGCGATCGACGTGATCGACGAGGTCGGTGCCAGCCGCATGCTGCAGCCGGAGCACAAGCGCCGGAAGACGGTGACGCTGAAGGATGTCGAGGAGATCGTGGCGAAGATCGCACGCATTCCCCCGAAATCCGTCAGCTCCGACGACAAGGAGACGCTGCGGAACCTGGAGCGCGACCTGAAGGGCATGGTGTTCGGCCAGGACAAGGCCATCGATGCCCTGTCCGCCGCCATCAAGCTGTCCCGCGCCGGGCTGCGCGACTCGGAGAAGCCGATCGGCAACTACCTGTTCTCCGGCCCCACCGGCGTCGGCAAGACGGAAGTGGCCAAGCAGCTGGCGAAGACGCTGGGCATCGAGCTGATCCGCTTCGACATGTCGGAATACATGGAGCGGCACAGCGTCAGCCGGCTGATCGGCGCGCCGCCGGGCTATGTCGGCTTCGACCAGGGCGGCCTGCTGACCGATGGCATCGACCAGCACCCGCATTGCGTGCTGCTGCTCGATGAGATCGAGAAGGCGCACCAGGACCTGTACAACATCCTGCTGCAGGTGATGGACCACGGGAAGCTGACGGACCACAACGGCAAGACCGTCGACTTCCGCAACGTCATCCTGATCATGACCACCAATGCCGGCGCCTCCGACATGGCGAAGAACAGCATCGGCTTCGGGCGCGACAAGCGCACCGGGGAGGATGAGGACGCCATCAAGCGGCTGTTCACCCCGGAATTCCGCAACCGGCTGGATGCGGTGATCGGCTTCGCCGGCCTGACGCCGGAGACCGTCGCGCGGGTGGTGGACAAGTTCATCATGCAGCTCGAGGCTCAGCTGGCCGACCGCAACGTGACCATCGAGCTGTCCTCCGCGGCGCGCGAATGGCTCTCCGAACGTGGCTACGACCCGCTCTATGGCGCGCGTCCGCTGGGCCGCGTGATCCAGGAGGTGGTGAAGAAGCCGCTGGCCGAGGAACTGCTGTTCGGCAAGCTGGTGAAGGGTGGCTCGGTGAAGGTCGGCCTCAAGGACGGCACGCTGGTCTTCGACTATTTCGAAGCCGCCCCGCCCGCCTTGCCGAAGCCCGAGGATAGCGGCGACGGCGAGTCCGAGAAGGAACCGGAAACCGCCGAGTAGTTTTCGGGACGCTGCCGCGTTCGAAGTTGGAAAGGTGTCTCCCGGAAGGGGGACACCTTTCTTTTTGCCAGGGGGAGATGGGTCAGTGACGACGGATACGCGGATCGAGGATTGGGATGGCTACAGCGCCGGGCTGCGGGAACGCGGCAAGGAACTGGGCGCGCTGCATCCCGAGGTGATGAAGGGCTTCATGGCGCTGAACCGCGGCGCTTCAACCACCACGCATATCGACGCCAAGACCCGCGAATTCATCGCCCTGGCGGTGGCCGTCACCACCCGCTGCCAGGGCTGCATCGATGCCCATGCCCGCAAGGCCAAGGCCGCCGGGGCGACGAAGGAGGAGGTGGCGGAGGCGCTGGGCGTCGCCATCGCGCTGAACGCCGGCGCGGCGCTGACCTATTCGCTGCATGTGCTGGATGCGATGGACGGGACCGGGCAGGGCTGACCGATCAGCCTGGTGCGGCGACGAAGTCCCGTACCTCCGCCACCACCGGCGCCGTGGTCAGCCCGACCAGACCGGCGCCGGGGACAAAGCCGGTCATGATGCCGATATGGCCGACGCCGTCATACAGCCGTAGCCGCACCGGCCGCCCATTGGCTCGCAGCGCGGCCGCCAATTCCCGCGAATGCAGCGCGCCGACGATGGTATCCGCCTCCCCATGCAGCAGCAGCATGGGCGGCGCGCCGGCCAGCGTCGTCGGGTCGGGCGCCGCCTCGATCCGGCCGCCCGGGGCATTCGCAAAAATACTCACCACCGGCTCATCGGTCGGCTGCCAGGAAATCGGCGCGGCCAGCAGGATGCCGCCGGCCAGCGCCCCGCGCCCGCCGGGCAGCCCGGCCGAGGCTAGCCAGCGCGGGTCCAGCGCCAGGGCGGCGGCGATGAAGCCGCCGGCGGAATGGCCCATGACGAAAAGCGGGCCCCGCGGCATATCCGGCGTGGCGCGCAGCCAGGCCACGGCGCGCGCGGCATCCTCGACGAAATCCGGCCAGCGCGCCGCCGGCCACAGCCGGTAGTCCGGCACCGCCACCGCCATGCCCAGCGCGGCCAGGCGCCGGGCGACGAAGGCGTATTGCCCACGATCGCCCATCTCCCACCCGCCGCCATGGATGAACACCACCAGCGGCGTGTCCGGCAGCGGCATCGGCGGCAGGGTCAGGTCCAGAAGGTGGCGGGGCAGGGGGCCGTAGCGCAGCCCCTCCAGCAGCATGGTGCCGCGCCGCGGCGTCGCCAGGTTGGCGACGTCATTCGGCGAACAGGCGCCGGCGAGCAGCGCCAGCCCCAGGGCACGCCGCCGGATCAGGCGCCGAGTTCCTCGCCCGCCTGCACCAGGGCGCGCTTCTGCGTCTCCGTGACCACAGGGTAGTGCAGGTCCAGCGATTCCAGCGTCCGGGCGATGGCGGCGGCGACGACCAGGCGGGTGAACCACTTCCGGTCCGCCGGCACCACGTACCAGGGCGCGTCCGGCGTTGCGGTGGCACGGATCGCCGCCTCATAGGCTGCCTGATAGTCGTCCCAGTGCCGGCGCTCGACCACGTCGTTGGCGCTGAACTTCCAGTTCTTCTCCGGCTCCTCGATCCGCTTGAGGAAGCGCTTGCGCTGTTCCTCCGGGCTCACGTTCAGGAAGAACTTCAGCACCACCACGCCCTGCCGGCCGAGGTAGCGTTCGAAGGCGGCGATATCCTCCAGCCGCTCCTCCCATATACGCTCCGTCCGCAGGCGCGGTGGCAGCTTCTGCGAATCCAGCACCTTGGGGTGCACGCGGGCCACCAGCACTTCCTCGTACCAGGACCGGTTGTGGATGCCGATCTGCCCGCGCGTCGGCAGGGCCGCGGCGTGGCGCCAGAGAAAGTCGTGATCCAGCTCGATCGCGTTCGGCGCCTTGAAGGACACCACATGGCAGCCCTGCGGGTTCACGCCGGAGAAGACATGCTTGATGGCGCCGTCCTTGCCCGCCGCGTCCATCGCCTGGAAGATGCAGAGCACCGCCCAGCGGTCCTGCGCGTAGAGCATGTCCTGCTGCGCCGCGAGAATTTCGACTCCGCGCTTCAGCAGGGCGGGCGCATCCGACTTCGTCATCGACAGGCCGCCGGTGTCGTCCGGCTTGTGGTCCTTCAGGTGGAAGCCTTGCCCCTCCTCCACCCGGAAGCGGGACAGCACCGACTCGATCCGTTCTTCCATCCAGTCCTCATCCTCGTTCCGGTCGCAACATCCGCAGCGCCGCCACCGCCTGCAGCGCCAGCGTCATCCCCAGCGCCCAGCCATACCCCGCCGCATCCCAGCCGCCGGATGCGGTGCGCGGCCACAGATCCAGGATCCAGCCGATGGCGTTCTGCAGCAGGAAGACCAGCACCAACATGGTGACGTTGATGGCAGTGGCCACCCGCCCGGCCAGCTCGGCGCCAAAGCGCTGGCCGATCGCGGCATAGCCGGCCGGCCCCGCGGCGCTGAACAGGGCGAACAGGAACCAGATCGCGCCGAGCACCGCCAGGTTGCCGACCGGCTGCGTCATCAGCAGCAATTGCATCACGGCAATCCCGCCCATGGAGATGCAGGGCACCAGCATCGGGTGCCCGCCGCGCCGTTGCAGGAAGGACGCCGCCTGGCCGGTGCCGACGCTGCCGGCCATCAGCCCGCCCGCATAGCACAGCAGCAGCACCGCCCGTGCCGCTTCCTCCAGCCCCGCCACGTCGCGCAGCCACGGCCCGGCCCAGAGGCCCTGATAGGTGAAGTTCATCGCCGAGAGCAGCGCGACGGAGGGCGCGAAGCGAAGGAAGGTGGGGTGGCGGAAGATGCGGCCGAATTCCGCCACCTCCGCCCCGAAAGCCCGGCGCGGCGGCGGCGGTGCGCCCGGCCCGCGTTCCGGGACGGAGGCCCAGATCCAGGCGGAAACGCCCAGCGACATCAGTGCCAGCAGCCCGAACACGCCGCGCCAGCCGATCTCCGGCACCAGCAGCGTCACCGGCACCGTCGCCACGATGCTGCCCATGGAGCCGACCAGCACGCCCAGCCCGGTCATCCCCGCCACCTGGTCCCGCGCGTACCACTGCGTGTTGACCTTGATCATGGCGATCAAGCCGGCCGAGATGCCGACCCCGGTCACCACCCGCCCGAAGGCCAGGCCGAACGGGCCGGTCGCCAGCGCGCAGATGACGAAGCCGAGCGCCGCGACCAGCCCCAGCACCGTCTGAACCCGGCGCGAGCCCCACAAATCGATCGCCAGCCCCACCGGAAGCTGCGCCGCCGCATAGGCCGCGAAGAACATGGCGGCGAGCAACCCCAGCTCACTGGCCGAGAGTGCGAATTCCAGCGCCAGCAGCGGCCCGAGGGTCGCAATCATGGTGCGGGACGCCTGGTTGACGAAGTTCAGCCCGGCGAGGGGAAGCGTGATCCGGGCGAAAAGGCGCATGCCCTTATCCTGGCACGGCCGCGCGGATCAGGGGAGCCGCAGGCGGACACTCACCGGGCAATGGTCTGACAGGCTTTGCCGGTAGCGCCGCGCGCGCTCCGCATAGACCATCACCGCCAGGCTGCGCGGCACCAGCCAGTCCCGCGCCGGGCCGCCGAGCAGCAGGTGGCTGATGAAGGGCCGCCCGCCGCGGCTATCCGCCCAGCAGGGGGAGGACAGGCCCTGCGTTGCCCGGACCAGCGGGGCCGCCGCTTCCAGGATCGCCAGGAAATCGTCCTGCTCGCCCATGCGGCGGTTGAAGTCGCCGAGGATGGCGAAGCCCACCCCCTCCCGCTGCCGTGCCTGCGCCCAATCCGCCAGGATCCGCGCCTGGCGCTCGAGCTGCTGGCAATCCCGGCTGGAGTCGCGGCTGAAGGCATCTTCCCGGCAACCGGCGTCCAGATGCACCGAAAGCAGGCGCAGCCGCGCCCCGCCCGGCGCCTCCACCAGGATATCGGCGCCGCGGCGCAGGCTGTATCGGGCGCGCGGAAACAGGTCCAGCGCCCGCAGGTCCGGCTGCGGCGTGACGCGGAGGGCGCGGCGAATGGCAAAGCCGGGGCGCTGGACGTCCGGCTCATCCGTCAGGTGGATGGCCCATTGCGTCGGGTCGAAGACGCGCGCGGCGGCCTCCGCCCCGTCGATTTCCTGCAGGGCCACCACATCCGCATCGAGGCGATTGGCATAGTCGCGCAGCAACCGGAAATCCTCGGGCGCGCGGGCATCCACATTGCGCGGCAGGTCGGGGTGGCCGGAGGGTTTCAGCGTCAGCCAAGCGATGTTCCAGGTGGCGATCTTGATCTCCTGCGCCCCGGCGGGGATGGCGAGGAGCAGGAACAACAGGGTCAGGATGCGGCGCATGGCGCGCGCTATAGCAGCAGGGCGGGGGCGGTGTCCTGTGGTGGCGGGGCGGCTTCGGGCAGCGGCCGGGCGCCGCAGGCGGTGAGGAAATCGGCGATGGCATCCATCTCCGCCGCGTCGCGGGTCGGGTCGTGGAACGGGTCGTCGCGCGGGCTGCCCGGCGGTACCCAGATCACCGTCTCGTAGCGGGCGCGGGTCAGCAGCACGCGGTAGGTGTTGCGGGTGAATTCGGCCTCGGCCGGATTGCGCACCAGCTGCCAGCCCGCCCCGGCAAAGCGCCGCGCCTGCCAACCGCCTGTCTGCCCATCGGCGCCACGCCGGAAATCGCCGCCCCAGGCCAGGCCGACCGTATCCAGTTCCAGCCCCTGGCAGGCGTATTCGGTGGCTGCGACCTCCAGCGCGTCCGAGGCGCGGATATCCGGCCAGCGCTCCAGGAACCAGGCGACCGGCTCCTCCGTGCCGACAAGCTGCGCATCGAAGCCTTCCGCCCGCAGCCGGCGGGCGCCGGAGGATCGCACGAAGCCGGCGCGGCGCAGCCCCGGCGTCATCTGGCGCAGGGCGCGGCGCGCGTCGTCGAGCGAGCGCGTCAGCAGGAAGGGCAGGCCCTCCGGCGCCCCCTCCGCCGTCGCGCGTGCCTCGGCCACGGCACCGCGCAGCACGGCATCCACCCAGCCGGCCGCGGCTTCCGATCGAACGCTGCGGAGCGAGACGGTGAGGTCCAGCGCCGGGTCCAGCCGCAGCCAGTCGGGATGGCCTTCCGCCAGGCGCTGCGCCGGCTCCGCCGCGTCCAGCACCCGCCGGGCGGCGACGGCGCGCCAGCCGGGCGTCGCGGCGATCACGCTGCCCCATTCGCGCAGTCCGGCCTCCCCGGTGTTGATCTCCTGCCCATTGCCGATCAGGGCGACGATGGCGGCGAAGCCGCTGTGGCGCCCCATGATTTCCAGCGCATGGGCGGGCTCGCTCATGTGCAATGTGCTGACGCGGCGCTGCGTGTCGCGCGTGGCCTGCGCCGCATCCCAGGCGCGCTGCGCCTCGTCGAAGACGATCACGCGCTCCGCCGGTGGCGCCTCGCGCCCGGCATTGTCGGCCAGGAAGCGGTGCACGTTCTGCAGCGCCGCCTCCGATTCGTGCCGCGCCTTGCGCAGCCTTGGCGCGAGGCGCCGGCGTTCCGGGTCCGCGCTGGGGCCGCGCGCCAGGTCGATGCCGGCCCGATTGCAGGCCAGCGCCTCCCGCAGCACGGCGACCAGCGGGCTGTTGCCGGTGAGGAAGGCGCTGCCGTCGCGCCGCCGGTCGCCGAACACCACGTTTAGGCCGCACAGCGTCTTGCCGGCCCCCGGAATTCCCGTGACGAAGACCACCACCCGAGCGCCCTCCGCCGCTGCCGCGTCCAGCGCGGCTTCGATGGCGGCGGTGGTGCGGGTCAGGTTAACGGTGTCGGCGCGGGCGGCCGCGATCTCCGCCACGCTGTTGCGGGCGAACAGGGTGGCTGCGGCCTCGATGATGCTCGGTACCGGCTGATAGGCGGCGGCCAGCCAGGCGCGCCCGTCGAGCCTTGGCCCCTTCAGGGCGTCGCGCAGCGTGGCGAGCAGGCCGGGCAGCGTCGCGGCATTGGCTTCCGCCACCGGCAGCACGCCGGGGATGGGCAGCGGGATCTGCGGCGTGGCGGGCGTCGCGAACCCGGTCGCGACCAGGATGGGCTGCATCGGGTGGCGCCGGCTGCCGGCGTGGAAGTCGCGCAGATCCTCGGCGTAGTCGGAGACCTGGGCACGGTCGGCATTGCTGATCGCCCGGGCGCCGACCTTGAACTCCAGCACCAGGATGGCGGAGTCGGTCAGCAGCACCACGTCGATGCGCTTCTCCAGCCGCAGCAGGTCGAATTCCAGCGCGATGGTCCAGCCCTGGCCATCGCAGTGCCGCACGCATTCCTGCAACAGGCGCACCTGTTCCTGCCAGGCGCGGAGCTGCGCCGGTTCGCCGGACAGGCGACGGGACATCTGGCTGGCGGCCAGGGCATTCGCCACCGCATCCGGTGTCAGGGCCAGCAATTCGGAACCGGTGCAGTCGAACCAGGCGCGCATCGGCACAGCCTAGGCGTTTCGCCTCCGGGATGGCCAGGTGGCCAGCAGCATGCTGCCGGTCAGCAGCACGAAGCCTGCCGCATGCACGGCGGAGAAGGTCTCGCCGAGGAAGCCCACCGCCACCAGCGCCGCCGTCGCCGGCAGGAAGGCCGTGAAGATGCCGGCGATGCCGGCCGGCGCGCGCTTCATGCCGGCATACCAGAGCAGCAGGCAGATCACGCTCGTGGTCAGGCTGTGGAACACCAGCAGCCCGGCCACAGCGGGGTCGGCCAGCGCGGCGACGCTGCCCAGCACCGGCAGGCAGAAGGGCAGCAGGAACAGCACCGAGAAACCCTGCATCCACAGGCTGGCCGTCACCACCGGCACGCGGCCGGCGATGCGCTTGGCCAGCAGCACATACATCGCCTCCCCGCACACCCCGCCGAACACCAGCAAATTGCCCAGCAGGCTGCCGCTGCCTTCCGCGCCGGTGCGGGCGAGCGTGATCGCCGCCATGCCAAAAGCGGCCAGCGCCACCGCCGCCCATTGCCGTGGCGGCAGCGTCTCCCGCAGCCATAGCGCGCTGCCGATGGCGACCACGGCGGGCAGCGTGGCCAGCACCAGCCCGGCCTCCAGCGCCGTCGTCAGACGCAGTCCCGCCAGCAGCCCGGCATTGTAGATCACCGTGCCGAAGGCGGCCTGCCAGGCCAGGTTCCACAGGCTGCGCCGGTCCGGCCGCACGCCGCCTTCCATCACCCGCGCCAGCGGAAACAGCACCGCCACCGCCAGCAGGCAGCGCAGCCCGGCGATCATCGGAATGGGCAGGGAGGCCGCGAGCAGCTTGGCGACGCCGACATTGGCGCCGACCAGCGCCATGGAGGACGCAAGCTGCGCATAGGCCGTCAGCACGCTACCCCTCGCCCTCGCGCTTGAAGGGCGAAAGCTCGTGCAGCGCCTCGATCTCCGCCAGCATCGCCGGGCGCTCCTGGGACAGGAAATCGGCCACCGCGCGGCGCAGGCCCGGATGCTGGATCCAATGCGCGGAATAGGTCGGCACCGGAAGGTAGCCGCGCTGGATCTTGTGCTCGCCCTGCGCGCCGGCCTCGACGCGGGGCAGCTTGTGCTCGATCGCGAAGTCGATGGCGCGGTAGTAGCATAGCTCGAAATGCAGGAAGGGCGCGTCCACCAGGCAGCCCCAGTTGCGGCCATACAGTGCATCCGCGCCCAGCAGGTTCAGCGCGCCGGCCACCGGCTCGCCGTCCTGCTCCGCCACCATCAGCACGACCCTGTCACCGAGTCGTTCGCCCAGCAGCGGCCAGAAGGACTTTTTCAAATAGGCGCTGCGGCCCCATTTCTTGTCGGAGGTCGAGACGTAGAATCGATGAAACGCCTCCCAGTGCCGCGGCGTGATCTCATGCCCGCGTAGCGTCTTCAGCACGAAGCCGGACTGCTCGGCATCGCGCCGCTCGCGCCTGATCTGCTTGCGCTTGCGGCTGGACAGCGCCGCGAGGAAATCGTCGAAACACCCATAGCCGGCATTGGACCAATGGAATTGCGTGCCGATGCGCTGCAGCCAGCCGGCCTCGCCCAGGGCTTCCCACTCGCCCGGCGTGCAGAAGGTACAGTGAACGGACGAGAGATCGAGCTGCCCGCAGGCCTGCACCAGGCCCTGCGCCAGCGCCTCCACCCCGATGCCCGCATCCGGCCGCACCAGCAGCCGCGGCCCGGGCACCGGGCTGAAGGGGGCGGCGACCTGCAGCTTCGGATAGTAGCGGCCACCGGCCCGCTCGAAGGCATCGGCCCAGCCATGGTCGAAGACATATTCGCCCTGGCTATGCGCCTTGGCGTAGCAGGGCGCGCAGGCCAGCAGGCGGCCGGCCTCGTTGCGCAACGCCGCATGCTGCGGCAGCCAGCCGCTGCGCCCGCCGATGCTGCCGGATTCCTCCAGGGCGAGGAGGAAGGCGTGGCTGACGAAGGGGTTGCCGCCGCCGGCGCAGGCATCCCAGTCCAGCGGCGGGATATCCGCGATGGCGCGGTGCAGGGACAGGCTGAGTTCGGGCATGCCGCTCAAAATTGGGCGCGCCCGAGCCGCGGCAATGCCTCAGCCGATCTCGAACATGCCTTCCACTTCCACCGCCGCATCGCCGGGCAGGGAGGGAACGCCGATGGTGCTGCGCGCATGGCGCCCGGCATCGCCGAACACCGCGACGGCCATGTCGGAGGCGCCATTCATCACCAGCGCATGCTGCGTGAATTCGGGCCCGCAGGCGATGAAGCCGCCGAGGCGCACCACGCGCTTCACCCGGTCCAGGTCGCCCACCGCCGCCTTCACCTGCGCCACCAGGTTGATGAAGCAGGTGCGCGCGGCGGCCTGACCTTCCTCGATCGAGACGCCGGCGCCGAGCTTGCCGGTGGTGCTGATCTTGCCATCCACCAGCGGAATCTGGCCGGAGACGACCAGCAGGTTCCCGACCTGGTTGAAGCCGATGTAGTTCGCGACGGGCGCGGGCGCCTGCGGCAGGGTGATGCCGAGCTTGGCGAGGTTGGCGTCGACGGTGCCGGGCATTTTTGCGGTCCTTGTTGAGATGGGTGGTCGCGAGGCTGCTGCCCCCACCCTGACCCTCCCCCGCAAGCGCGGGGGAGGGAAGCGCATCTTCTCCCTCCCCTGCGCAGCGGGGGAGGGTCGGGGTGGGGGCCTACGCGCCCCTTTACCCCACCAGCTTCAACTGCCGCCGCCGCGCCCGCGGCGTGGGGGTCTCCGGCAGGTCCATCGGCAGCAGGGGCAGCTGTTCCGCCGCATGCCCCGTGGCATCCGGCGCGCAATCCTCCTCCGACGGGTCCGCCAGGTCGCGCCGCCCGAGATAATCCAGCGCCAGCCGCCGGAAGGCCCAGTCCAGCACCGAGGTGGCGCGGCGGATCGCCGGGTCGCCCTCCACCGTGCCGGCCGGACCGAAGCGGGTATAGGCATAGGCCTCGATGAAGCTGTCCAGCTTCACGCCGGAGGCCAGCCCGATCGAGACCGCCTGCAGCATCGCGTCCATCAGGCTGCGATAGGCGGCGGACTCCTTGGTCAGCGCGATGGTGACCTCGGAAAGCCGGCCCTGCTGGTCCTCTGCCGTCCGCAGCACCACCTTGTGGCCGCCGACCGAGACCCGCCAGACGGACCCCGAGGGCCGCAGCGGCTGCGTCGCCGCGCGTTCCGGCAGCGGCGGGGCGGCGCGGGCCGGGGCGGCCTCGGCCACCGGCATCGGCGGCGGCAGGTGCAGGAAGGGCGCGGCGGCCTGCGCCATCGCGATCCAATCGGCATCCGGCACGGGCGCCAGCAGCGCCTCCGCCTGCGCGCGGCCGATGCGCAGCGCGGCGCGACTCGGCACCTCCGCCACCCATCCGTGCTGGTCCAGCGCCAGGCGGGTGGCGCCGGGGGCGGGGGCGAGGCCGCCGGTCTCGGCACCCAGCAGCGCCTCAACGCAATCCGGCGCGGCCAGCGCCACCAGCGCCTGGTGCCGCAGGCCGAGGCTGCCGGCCGCGGCCTCCAGCGCCGCGCGCGCGGCTTCCGCCAGGCCCGGCACCACCGTGGCACCCGGCGGGGCGGGGGCGAACAGCGCCAGCGGCTCCTTCGCGCCCAGGATGTCGGCGAGCCTTCCCGATTCGGCTTCCGCCGCGCCACGGGTCAGGGCGGCGACGGCGGCACCGACGGCGCGCGCCTCCGCACTGCCATAGCGCAGGCCGAGGCTGGCCAGCATGCCGGCAAGATCGGCATAGCCGACACACAGCCGCGGCGCCTTGGCGCCGGTCCAGATATCCAGCGCGCGCACCGCCAGCGCCACGGCGGCCGCGTAGCGCGCGGTGTCGAAGCCGCCATCGGCCTCCAGGAAGGCCGGCAGGTTCAGCACGAAGCGGGATGCGCCGCGCGCTTCCGCGCGCCAGATCGCCACGCCGGGCGCACCCCGGCGGGACAGCAACAGGGCGCGCAGCGCGTGGGCGAAGCCATCCTGCGCGGCGGCATCGGCGAGCAAGCCGAGTTCCCGCCCGCGCAACGCCAACCGGCTGATCCAGCCCTCGGCCAGCTTCGGGAACACCACCGGGCCGCTGCCCGGGGCCAGGGCGGCCAGTGCCTCCGCCGCCTGTTCATCCCAGGAAACGGGCAGCGCAATCGGGCGGGGGGTGGCGTCGGGATCGGGCGCGGCGCGCACCCGCCACAGCCCTACCTGGTCCCACAGCGTTCCGGCGAGTGTTGTCATGGCGTGAAGCCTAAAGGCCCTGGCGGCAGGGCGGAAGCCGTATCTGGTGGGCAAAACGCGCCGCATCCCCAACATCCTGTGGACAACACATGGTTTTGCGTGGCCCGGCCGGTTGTGCGAAACTGCGGGGCCCGGCAGATGCCAGGACGGCCCCCTCCCGCGCCGTGACCAAGGACCGCACATGTCGCTGATGATGCGCCTGACCACCGCCCTGTCCGGCCGCAAGGTCGGCACGGACCGCTTCGGCAACGCCTATTACGAGTCCCGCCGGGACTATCTGCAATACGGCCGCAAGCGCCGCTGGGTGCTGTTTGCCGGCGCCCCCGACCCGACCTCCGTCCCGCCGGAATGGCATGGCTGGCTACATCACACCGCTGCCGTGCCGATGCCGGAGCAAAAGCGCTATCCCTGGATGGCCGAGCATCGCCCGAACCCGACCGGCACCGCGCTCGCCTGGCACCCTGCCGGCCATGATTATTCCGGTGGCCGCCGGCAGGTGACGACCGGCGACTACGAGGCCTGGACGCCCGGCTCCTGATGAACCGCCCCAACCGGGATCGACAGATATGAAGGGCCGTTCCTACGCCGAGATCCTGGCCGGCGCGCTGGTGCTGCTCGTGGCCGGCAGCTTCCTCGCCTATGCCGTGACGAATAGTGGCCGCGGCGGCTTCTCCGGCCCGGCGCTGACGCTTTCCGCCAAGTTCGACCGGATCGACGGGCTGGCGCCCGGCGCCGATGTGCGCGTCGCGGGCGTGAAGGTCGGCAGCGTGGTGGACCAGCGGATCGACCCGCAGACCTTCCTCGCCGTGCTGACCATGCGCATCGATGCAAGCCTCCGCATGCCCTCCGACAGCTCCGCCGAGATCGCCAGCGAGGGCCTGCTAGGCGGGCGCTTCGTCTCCCTCGTGCCGGGCGGGTCGGAGCGCATCCTGGCCGATGGCGCGGAGATCACCATCACGCAATCCGCCATCAGCCTGGAAAGCCTGCTCGGCCGCTTCATCTTCTCGATGACCGAGGGCCAGCCCAGCCGGGGCGAGGCCGCCCCCGCCGCGCCGAGCCTCGGCACCCCGGCCCAGCCATGAGCCCCCCGCCATGAGCCTCGACCCGCCGGCCACCTGGCCCGGCGCGGATGGTGCGCCGCTATCCTGCCGGGAGAAGCTGAAGGTGCTGGCCGAGAACCACCGGGAGGCCGCCCAGGTGCTGCGTGACGCCTTCGAGGATGCCGTGCTGATGGGCGTGGATGAGACCGCGATGCGCAAGGTGCTGGCTGACCTGGTTGCCGCGCTGCCGAGCCCGAAGCGGCCATGATGCGCTGGGCCCTTGCGTTCCTGCTGCTCGCGACCCCGGTCTACGCCCAGGAATGGCAGCCGCGGCGCCTCGCCGTGCTGCAGGCGCTGGACAAGGTGACGGCGCGGATCACCGTGCTGCGCGCCGCGCTGAACCAGCCGGAGCGCTTCGGCAGCCTGACCATCACCGTGCGCGCCTGCCATGCCCGCCCGCCGGATGAGGTGCCGGACGCGGCAGCCTGGATGGAGATCAGCGACAGCCGGCTGCCGGCCGAGCAGAACCCGGTATTCCGCGGCTGGATGTTCGCCGAGGCGCCGGGCGTGAACATGCTGCTGCACCCGGTCTATGACATCCGCATCCTGGAATGCCGGGCGCAGCCGTAGCCGCACGCCCTGGTCAAGCGCCGAGGCGACGGATTTCCTCGGCCACCGACTCGGCCGCCACCGCATCCTGCCAGCGCGCCTGTTCCTCCACCGCCTCCGACAGCAGGCGCTTATAGGCCTGGCGCGGCACTTCCTGGCAGCCGAACTGCGCCAGGTGAGCGGTCTGGAACTGCGCGTCCAGCAGGGTGAAGCCGAACAGCCGCAGCCGCGCAACCAGATGCACCAGCGCGACCTTCGAGGCATCGCGCGCCCGGCTGAACATGCTCTCCCCGAAGAAGGCGCCGCCGAGGGCCACGCCATACAGCCCACCGGCCAGTTGCGGCCCGCCCTCGCCGGGCAGCCAGGCCTCCACCGAATGCGCGTGGCCCATGCGGTGCAGGGCGCCGAACAGGCGCTCGATCTCCGGGTTGATCCAGGTGTCCTCGCGTCCCTCGCCGGGGGCGGCACAGGCGGCGATGACACCGTGGAAATCCCGGTTGGTGGTGACGGTGAAGGGGCCGGACAGCACGGTACGGCGCAGCCGGCGGGGCAGGTGGAAGCGGTCCAGCGGCAATACGCCGCGAAGCTCCGGGTCCAGCCAGTACAGCCGGTCTCCCCGCCGGGTCTCGGCCATGGGAAACAACCCCGCTCGATAGGCGCGGAGCATCAGGTCAGGGGTGATCTCGAACTGGCGCCTGCTCACGCGCCCACTATGCGGCAATCAACGCGGCATCGCGAGGGCAGCCTGTTTCACTCGGTGTCAGGAAAGGTCGCCGCCAGGATCAGCCCTGGCGGGCGACGAAGTTCTCCAGCCAGTGGATCGTGTAGTCGCCGGCCTGGAATTCCGGGTCCGCGACGATCCGCTGGTGCAGCGGCAGCGTGGTCTTGATGCCGGAGATCACCATCTCCGCCAGCGCCCGCTTCAGCCGGGCGATCGCCTCGGCCCGGGTCTGGCCGTGCACCACCAGCTTGGCAACCAGGCTGTCGTAGTTGGATGGCACGGTGTAGCCGGAATACAGCGCGCTATCGACGCGCACGCCGAGGCCGCCCGGGGCGTGGTACATATCCACCCGGCCGGGGTTCGGCACGAAGGTCTCGGGATCTTCCGCCGTGATTCGGCATTCGATGGCGTGGCCGGAGAAGCGGATCTCGTCCTGGGTGTAGCCCAGCTTCTCCCCGGCCGCGACGCGCAGCTGTTCCTTCACCAGGTCGACGTTGCAGACCATCTCCGTCACCGGGTGTTCGACCTGCAGGCGGGTGTTCATCTCGATGAAGGCGAACTGGCCGTCCTGCCAGAGGAATTCCAGCGTGCCGGCGTTGCGGTAGCCGAGCTGGCGCAGGCCCTTGGTGACCTGGGCGCCGAGTGCATCCCGCTCATCGGCCGTCAGCACCGGGCTGCCGGCTTCCTCCACCAGCTTCTGGTGGCGGCGCTGCAGGGAACAGTCCCGCTCGCCGAAATGCACGACGTTGCCGTGCATGTCGGCCATCACCTGCAGCTCGATGTGCCGCGGGCGGTCCAGGTACTTTTCCATGTAGACGCTGTCATCGCCGAAGGCGGCCTTGGACTCCGTGCGCGCGACGCGCCAGGCTTCCTCCAGCTCATCCGCCGAACGCGCCACCTTCATGCCGCGGCCACCGCCACCGGCGGCGGCCTTGATCAGCACCGGGTACTTGATTTCTTCCGCGACGGCGCGGGCTTCCTCGAGGCTGTCGAGCGCACCGAGCGAGCCCGGCACCAGCGGCACGCCGAGCGAGCGCATGGCATCCTTGGCCGCGATCTTGTCACCCATCATGCGGATATGCGCCGCGGTCGGGCCAATGAAGGCCAGGCCGTGCGCTTCCACCATCTCGGCGAAGTTCGCGTTCTCGGACAGGAAGCCGTAGCCGGGGTGGATCGCCTCCGCCCCCGTGATCGCGGCGGCGGACAGGATCGCCGCCATGTTCAGGTAGCTGTCGCGGGCGGAGGGCGGGCCGATGCAGACGCTTTCATCCGCCAGCCGCACATGCATCGCGGTGTTGTCGGCCGTGGAGTGCACGGCGACGGTGCGGATGCCCATTTCCTGGCAGGCGCGATGCACCCGCAGCGCGATCTCGCCGCGATTCGCGATGAGGACCTTCTTGAACATCATGCTGTCCTTCCGCCGCTGCGCGGCGTGCGGAAATCCGCTGTCTCAGATGTCGGGGCCCGCGGCCCTTCCATCATCAGGCGGCTGACGGCTGCCGCCGTCATTCAATGATCATCAGCGGTTCGCCGTATTCCACCGGCGACCCGCCCTCGACCAGGATGCGGGTGACGGTGCCGGCGCGGGGGGCGCGGATCTGGTTGAAGGTCTTCATCGCCTCGATCAGCATCAGGGTCTGGCCCTGGCTGACCTTGGCACCGACCGTCACGAAGGCCGCCGCGCCGGGTTCCGGCGACAGATAGGCGACGCCCACCATGGGGGAGGCGATCAGCCCCGGATGCGTGGCATCCGAGACCGGCTCCGCCACCGCGGCTGCGGCAACGGCCGGCGCCGCGGTGGCCGGCGCGCCGGCTGCTGGAATATGCGCCACCTGCGTCACGGTGATCTGCCGCGCCACGCGGATGCGGCTGTCCTTCTCCACCAGCTCGATTTCGGTGAGGTCGGTTTCCCGCAGGATCTTGGCGAGTTCACGGATCGCCGCCGCGTCGAAATGCACGCCCGACATCAGGGCTCTCCTTCTTCGGCAACCAGGTCCGCGATCGCCTGCAGCGCCAGCGCATAGCCGCCGATGCCGAGACCCGCGATGACGCCCGTGGCCGCCTTGGACACATAGCTGAGGTGCCGGAATTCCTCCCGGCGATGGATGTTGGAAATATGGACCTCGATGATCGGCAGGTCGGTCGCCTTCAGCGCATCCATCAGGGCGATGGAGGTGTGGCTGTAGCCGGCCGGGTTGATGATGATGCCGGCGGCGCGGCCGCGGCATTCCTGCACCCAGGTGATCAGCTCGCCCTCGCCATTGGTCTGGCGGAAATCGATCGCCAGCCCGAGCTGGTCCGCCGTCTCGGCGCACAGCGCCTCCACATCGTCCAGCGTCGCGGCGCCGTAGATCTCCGGCTGGCGGGTGCCGAGCAGATTCAGGTTGGGGCCGTTCAGGACAACGATCAGCGGCGGGTTCACGGGGGAGTCCCAGGTTTTGCAGGGCCATATCTGGCAGGGCGCCGGGCTAGCACGCTCCGATCCGCAGGGGCAAGCCGCGTGCCGGAAGGCGGGCCGGGGCGCGGGCCGGGGCGCGAGCCGGCGGGATGCCTGCCCTGCACCCGTCGCGTCTTGTTCGCGGCCGCCGCGCCCGCCATCTTTCGAGCATGGCGGGACATCAGATGACGCAGACCGAGGCCCAACAGATCAACGCACAGATCGACGCCGGGCAGATCGCGGTCGAGGTGAATGGCGAGCGCCGGCAGGTGCCGCAGGGCGCCTCGGTCGCGGAGCTGCTCGGGCTGATCGGCCTGGCCGCGCCCAAGGTGGCGGTGGAGCGCAACCTGGAGATCGTGCCGCGTTCCGCCTGGGCCACGACGCCGCTCGCCGAGGGCGACCGGCTGGAGATCGTGCACTTCATCGGGGGTGGCTGAGATGGACCAGATCATGCAGGCCGATGAAGGCCGGGTGGAGGAAGGCCGGGTGGAGGAAGGTTGGACCGTCGCCGGTCGCCATTTCCGCTCCCGCCTCATCGTCGGCACCGGCCGCTACAAGGACCTGCCGGAGACCAAGGCGGCGATCGAGGCCTCCGGCGCCGAGATTGTCACGGTCGCCGTGCGGCGGGTGAACCTGTCCGATGCCTCGCAGCCGATGCTGCAGGATTTCGTCTCGCCGGACCGCTTCACCTACCTGCCCAATACCGCCGGCTGCTTCACCGCCCAGGACGCCGTCCGCACCCTGCGCCTGGCGCGGGAGGCCGGGGGCTGGAACCTGGTGAAGCTGGAGGTGCTCGGCCCGCCGCCCTTCCTGTACCCGGACATGGCCGCCACCTTCGAGGCGGCAGCGGCGCTGCTGGCCGATGGCTTCGAGGTGATGGTCTACTGCGCCGACGACCCGGTTGCGGCGAAGCGGCTGGAGGAGATGGGCTGCGTCGCCATCATGCCGCTTGGTGCGCCGATCGGCAGCGGCCTCGGCGTCGCCAACCCCTTCATGATCAAGGCGATCATCGCCCAGGCCCGCGTGCCGGTGCTGGTCGATGCGGGCATCGGCACCGCATCCGACGCCGCGCTGGCCATGGAGCTGGGCTGCGACGCGGTGCTGCTGAACTCCGCCATCGCCCATGCCCGCGACCCTGTTCGTATGGCGCGTGCGATGAAGGCGGCGGTGGAGGCGGGGCGGGATGCCTTCCTGGCCGGGCGCATGCCGCGCAGCACCGCGGCCGACCCATCTTCCCCCACCTCCGGCCTGATCCGCTGAAACAGTTGGATACAAATGGGCCGCGCCGCGGCTTGTGGATCGAACTTTCAGCGTTCTAATTTGTCTCCCGTTACAACGATGTCACATGACGGGAGCATGAGATGAATCGCCGGATTGGAGCGCTGGGTGCCGCGGCCCTGGCGCTGAGCGGCTGCGTCCAGGAACCGCAGCGCAGCGTGGTCGTGGTGCCGTCGCAGAGCTGCAACACGGCTTTCCGCGTGGTCAACGCCTCCTCCCGCACCGTGGAGCGGCTGTATTTCAGCCATTCCAGCATGAATGGCTGGGGCAACGACCAGCTCGGCTCCTCCGTCCTGCTGCCGGGGCGGCAGGTGAGCTACCGCGCCGCCAACACCGGCAACTACGATTTCCGGGTGATCTGGAACAACGGCCAGGCGGCGGAACTGCGGCGGATCAATGTCTGCGTCGCCAGCCGGATCACGGTGACCAACAGCGGGCTGCGGGCGAACTGAGGAAAACCCGTTCCGGCGGATTCGCGCGACAACAGCGCGATTCTCCGGAGGCTTCCCGGCCTGCCCCCCGGGGGCACCATGGCGGTTTCCGGCCATTCATCGCCGGCCGCGGAAAAAAAACGGCCGGGGGGCGATTTTCCGCTTTCCCCCCCGGCACGCGGCGCCTATATGCGCCGCAGACGCAGTACGCACGTGCCGAAGGCCCCAGGCCCACGGAACCCGATCATGATCTGCTCATGAACAGGGTCACCGCGGCGCAAGGTTAACGCAACGACGTCAGCGTTCTGGCAACCCCGGCGGCTCACCCCGCCGGCCTCACTTGGTCGCTGGTTCGTTCGACCGTTTCGTCAATCTAGGGGCAGTCCCCACAGGGGCAGTCTCCACTGTTTGCAGGGGAGTACGGGCGCGATGAACCCGAAAATCGCTTCGTATCTGCGCGACCATGCGCCCGCCACGCCGTGTCTGGTGCTGGACGTGGATCGCGTTGAGCAGAATTACAGCCGGCTGAAGGCCGCGATGCCGCTGGCGCGCGTCTACTACGCCGTGAAGGCCAACCCGGCCGCGCCGATCCTGGATCGGCTGTCCGGGCTCGGCTCGTCCTTTGATGCCGCGTCGTGGGAAGAGATCCAGGCCTGCCTGGAGGCCGGCGCGCGTGCGGCCGACATCTCCTTCGGCAACACGGTGAAGAAGGAATCCGCCATCAAGGCCGCCTTCGCCGCCGGCGTGACCATGTTCGCCTTCGACAGCGAGCCGGAGTTGCGGAAGCTCGCCCGTTCCGCTCCCGGGGCGCGCGTCTACTGCCGGATTCTCGTCGAGAACAAGGGTGCCGAATGGCCGCTCTCGCGCAAGTTCGGCTGCGAGGCCGCGATGGCGAAGGAGCTGATGGTGAAGGCGGCCGCATGGGGTCTCGACCCCTATGGCATCTCCTTCCATGTCGGCAGCCAGCAGACCCAGACCGGCGCCTATGAGGCGGCGATCGCCCGCGTGGCGATGATCTTCACGGACCTGAAGGACGCCGGCATCAACCTGCGGATGGTCAATCTAGGCGGCGGCTACCCGGTGCGCTACCGGGCGGAAGTGCCGGAGATCGACGCCTTCGGCGACGCCATCATGGGCGCCATGACCGAGCATTTCGGCAATGCGCTGCCGGAGATGGTGATCGAGCCGGGCCGCTTCATGGTGGGCGATGCCGGCGTGGTGTCTTCCGAGGTCGTGCTGGTCTCCCGCAAGGCCGAGGATGACCCCGTGCGCTGGGTCTATCTCGACATCGGCCGCTTCGGCGGCCTGGCCGAGACGGAGGGCGAGTCCATCCGCTACGAGTTCCGCACGCCGTATGACGGCGCCGCGGAAGGCCCCGTGACCATCGCCGGCCCGACCTGCGACAGCACGGACACGCTGTATGAGAAGTCCAACTACCGCCTGCCGATGGCGCTCGACGCCGGCGACCAGGTGCAGCTGCTGTCCACCGGTGCCTATGTGACGACCTATGCGAGCCAGGCCTTCAACGGCTTCCGCCCGCTGGCCGAGCACTACATCTGAGGCAGCTTCCCCGGATTGGCCGGAAAATATGCGGCGGGCGCGAGCCCGCCGTTTCTTTTTTTGGCGTGACTGGGCTAGGTTGCCGTCATGGATGAAATTGACCGCAACCTCGTCGTCGCCCTTCAGGAAAACGGGGCGGCCGGCCTCGCGGAACTCTCCAAGGTTGCCGGCCTGTCCGTCTCCGCCACCGCGGAGCGGGTGAAGCGGCTGGAGGAGCGGCATGTGATCCGCGGCTGGCGGATCGACCTCGACCCCGTCGCCGCCGGCTGCCCGCTGCTCGCCTTCGTCTTCGTCGCCATGCACCCAAGTGATGGCGATGCCGGCTTCGTGGCCACGATGAAGCAGCGCGAGGCGGTGCTCGAGTGCCACACCGTCACCGGCGCCTGGTGCTATCTGCTGAAGCTGCGGCTGCCTGACATCGCCACGCTGGAAAGTTTCGTTTCCGAGGTGGTGCGCGGCCAGGCCGGCGTGGCGCGGACGGAGACCATCCTGGCGCTGGCCTCGCCCAAGGAAACCGCCATCCTGCCGGTCGCCGAGGCCGAGGAAGAGTAGGGGAGGGGCCTGCGCCCCTCCCGCCCGCTCAGTTCGCCGGGCGCGCGCCCATGGCGACGGTGCGCTCATCCATGCGCGGCTCATAGGTGATGCCGCGGCGGGTGGCCCAGAAATTCACCAGCTGGAACAGCGGGATCATCGCCGTCTCGCGGTCCACCATCGCCACCGCCTCCTGCAGCAGCTTCTCCCGCTCCGCATCGTCCAGCGTACCGGCGGCGCGCGCCGTCAGCGCATCGAGCTCCGCATTCGAATAGCGGGAATTGTTGGAGGCGCCGGTGCGGCGTTCGCGGTTGTAGGTGCCGAAGATGTTCACCAGCATGTAGCTGGCCTCGCCAGTCACGCTGCCCCAGCCGGCGAGGCGGGCATTGAATTCCTGGCGGGAATTGCGCGCCGCATAGCTGGTCCAGGGCAGCGCATCGACGGCGGTCCGCACGCCGACGCGGCTCCACATCTGCGCCACGGCCTGCGCGGTGCGGGCATCATTCGGGTAGCGGTCGTTCGGCGTCGTCAGGGTCAGCCGGAAGCCCTGCGGGAAGCCGGCCTCGGCCAGCAGGCGGCGGGCACCCTCCGGATCGTGGCGCGGCGTCTGCACAGCCGGGTTGTAAGAGAAGGAGCCGGGCGGCAGCCACTGGCCGGTGGGCTTCGCCGTGCCTTCCATGATCCGGTCGGCCAGCGCCTCACGGTCGATGGCGATGGACAGCGCGCGGCGCACGCGGGAATCCAGCATCGGGTTGCGCGCCAGCGGCCGGCCTTCATTGTCGCTGACCAGCACCGGCGCCGTGTCAGTGCGGGAGAAGTCGGTCATCAGGTAGATCAGGCGCAGGCCCTGGATCTCCGCGATGCTGAGGCGGTTGTCGCGGCGCAGGCGCGCGATGTCGGTCGACGGCACCTGGTCGATCACGTCGAGGTCGCCGGCCAGGATGCCCGCGGTGCGCGCCGCGTCATTGGCGACGAAGCGGTAGGACACGCGCGACCACGGCTCCGCGCCCTTCCAATAGGCGTCGTTGCGGGCGAATTCGGTGCGGTCGCCGGGGCGATAGGAGACCAGGCGATAGGGGCCGGTGCCGATGGCGGCGCGGCCGGCATTGTAGTCCTCCGTCGCCGCACCCTCGCCGACATGGCGGGAGATGATCTGGATCGAGGCCAGTTCCGTCGGCAGCAGCGGATGCGCCGCGGCGGTGTGGAAGCGGATGGTCAGCGGGTCCACCACCTCGACGCGGGTGATGGCGCGGACGAAGCCGCCGAAGCCGCCCGGGCTGTTCGGCACGTTGGGCGCTCGGCCGATGGTGAAGGCGACGTCGTCGGCGGTGAAGTCCCGCCCGTCATGCCACTTCACGCCGGGGCGCAGCTTGAATTCCCACACCGTCGCCGACACCGCGCGCCAGCTTTCCGCCAGCGCCGGCTGGATGCGCGCCTGCGCGTCCTGCTCCGTCAGGCGGTCGAACAGGTGCATGGTCAGGCTGATGTTGGGCGAGGCATTGTAGAAATGCGGGTCCAGCGAGGTGGGCGACCCGCCGATGCCGATGGTCAGGTTGCGGTCCTGCGCCAGGGCCGGCGCGGCCATGGCCAGCAGGGCAGCGGAAAGCAGCACCCGGCCGGTACGCTGGCGAACGAAACTCATTGAGAACCTCTTCGGGACGACATGAACGGGCTGCCAGCCTAGCCGCTCACGTATCAGGCTGCTATACAAGCCGCTTCGGGGAAGCTTTGTTGAGGAGAGAGTGATGCGAAACAGCATCCGCAAGACCGCCATGGCGGCGGTGTCCGTGATGGCCGTGGGGTTGCCCGCGGCACAGGCCCAGACGCTGAACATGGGTGTTGGTTCGCCGGTCACCTCGCTCGATCCGCATTACCACCAGCTGTCGCCGAACAACGCCGTCAGCGACATGATCTTCGACAAGCTCGTCGGCACCGATTCCGCGGCGCGCAACATCCCCGGCCTTGCGACCGAGTGGCGTGCCGTCGCCCCGACCGTCTGGGAATTCAAGCTGCGGCCGAACGTGACCTTCCACAACGGCAATGCGTTCACGGCGGAAGACGTCGTCTTCACCATCCAGCGCCTGCCCAATGTGCCGAACAGCCCGTCCTCCTACGCCGCCTATGCGCGGCCGATCGTGCGGATGGAGATCGTCGATCCACTGACGATCCGCTTCCACACCCGGGAGCCCTATCCGCTGATGCCGCTGGACATGACGAATGTCCGCATCCTCGATTCCGAGACGCATGCGAATGCGGCGACCGAGGATTTCAACAGCGGTCGCGCCGCCATCGGCACCGGCCCGTGGCGCGTGGTCAACCACCGCAACGGCGACCGGATCGAATTCGCGCGCAACGACAACTACTGGGGCGACAAGCCGGCCTTCGAGCGGGTGAACTACCGCATGGTCACCAACGACGCGACGCGCACCGCGTCGCTGCTGTCGGGCGACCTTGACGTCATCGACCAGGTGCCGACCAGCGACCTGACCCGCCTGCGCCGCGACCCCAACATCAGCCTGGCCGAGACGGTCGGCCTGCGCCTGGTCTTCCTCGGCCTGGATCACCTGCGCGCGCCGGATGAGAATTCGCCGCAGATCACCGACAATGAAGGCCGCCCGCTGGGCCGCAATCCGCTGCGCGACGTGCGCGTGCGTCGCGCGCTGTCGATCGCGATCGACCGCAAGGCGATCGCGGAGCGGGTGATGGAAGGGGCCGCGACGCCGTCCGGCCAGTTCCTGCCGCCGGGCACCTATAGCCACGTGCCGGGCCTGGAGGCGCCGGAATACGACGCCGATGCGGCGCGCCGCCTGCTGGCCGAGGCCGGCTATCCGAACGGCTTCCGCATCACGCTGTCCGGCCCGAACGACCGCTACATCAACGACAGCCGCATCATCCAGGCGGTCGGCCAGATGTGGACGCGCATCGGCGTCCGCACCGCGGTGGAGGCGCAGACCTGGTCCACCTTCGTCGGCCGCGCCGGCCGCCAGGAATTCTCCTCCTTCCTGATCGGCTGGGGCTCAAACCCGGATGGCAGCCACCCGCTGCGCAACATCCTGGCGACCTATAGCCGGGAGCGTGGCTGGGGTGCCTCGAACCGCGGGCGCTTCTCCAACGCCGAGGTCGATGCGCTGCTGACGCAGTCCCTGTCCGAACTGGACAATGAGAAGCGCGAGCAGCTGCTGATCCGTGCGCAGCGCATCGCGGCGGAGGAAGTTGCGGTGATCCCGCTGCACATCCAGACCAACATCTGGGCGACGCGTCGCGGCTTTACGCACCAGGCGCGCGTCGATGAACTGACCAGGGCGCAGGACACGCGCCCGGCCGCGGCCCGCTGAGGCGGGCGGCAAGCGGGTAGAGTAAGGGGACCGGGATGAGCGTCTATTTGCTGCGGCGGCTGATCCAGGCCGCCGGCGTGGTGCTGGCGATGTCGATCATCGTCTTCGTTGGCGTCTTCGCCATCGGCGACCCGGTCGAGATCCTGATCAGCCCGGATGCCGACCAGATGGAGCGTGAGCGCGCGATCGCGGCGCTCGGCCTCGATCTGCCGCTCTGGCAGCAATACCTGATCTTCCTGGGCAAGGCGGTGCAGGGCGATCTGGGCCGGTCCTTCGTGTTCAACGAGCCGGCGCTGGAACTGATCCTGCAGCGCATGCCGGCGACGCTGGAGCTGGCCTTCGCGGCCACCTTCGGCGCGATCCTGATCGGCCTGCCGCTCGGCCTCTATGCCGGGCTGAAGCCGAACAGCCTCGCCAGCAAGGGCATCATGGCGGGGTCGATCCTCGGCTTCTCGCTGCCCACCTTCTGGGTCGGGCTGATGCTCATCATGGTGTTCGCCGTCCAGCTCGGCTGGCTGCCCTCGACGGGGCGTGGCGAGACGGTGGAGATCCTCGGCACGCGCTGGTCCTTCCTGACCTGGGACGGGCTGACGCATCTGGCGATGCCGGCGCTGAACCTCGCGCTGTTCAAGATCAGCCTGGTCATCCGCCTGACCCGCGCGGGGGTGCGGGAGACCATGCTGATGGACTACGTGAAGTTCGCCCGCGCCAAGGGGCTGAGCCCGTTCCGCGTGACCTTCGTGCACGTCTTCAAGAACATCCTGATCCCGGTCGTCACCGTCACTGGGCTGGAGTTCGGCAGCACCATCGCCTTCTCCGTCGTGACGGAGAGCATTTTCGCCTGGCCCGGCATGGGCAAGCTCATCATCGACAGCATCAACGTGCTCGATCGCCCGGTCATCGTCGCCTACCTGATGATCGTCGTGCTGATGTTCATCACCATCAACCTGGTGGTGGACCTGATGTATTCGGTGCTCGACCCGCGCGTGCGGCTGGACAGCAAGTGAAGGGGAGCGCGGCATGAGCGCGGTCGTCGGCCAGGGAGCTCCCATCGAGGATCCCGCCAAGGTCAAGGTGGAAACGCCGTTCCGGCGCTTCTGCTCGGAATTCGCCGAATCGAAGCTCGCCCTGGGCGGCTTGATCGTGATCTCCATCATCATCGTGGTGGCGATCCTGGCGCCCTTCATCTCGCCGCAGGACCCCTACGACCTTGCGGTGCTGGACATCATGGATGGGCGGCTGGAACCCGGCGCCCAATCCGGCGACGGCGCCATCACCTACTGGCTCGGCACCGATGACCAGGGGCGGGACATGCTTTCCGGCATCATGTACGGGCTGCGGATCTCGCTGACCGTCGGCGCCGGCTCCGCCTTCATCGCCTGCATGGTCGGTGCTTCGCTCGGCCTCGCCGCGGCCTATGCCGGCGGCAAGACCGACAGCATCATCATGCGCATCGTCGACCTGCAGCTGTCCTTCCCGTCGATCCTCGTCGCGCTGATGATTTTGGCGTTTCTCGGCAAGTCGGTCACCAATGTGGTGATTGCGATCGTGGTTGTGGAATGGGCGTATTATGCCCGAACGGTGCGCGGCACCGCGCTGGTCGAACGTCGGCGCGAATACATCGAGGCGGCGGAATGCCTGGCGCTGCCGCGCTACCGCATCCTGTTCCGCCACCTGCTGCCGAACTGCCTGCCGCCGCTGATCGTCATCGGCACCATGCAGGTGGCACGCGCCATCGCGCTGGAGGCGACGCTGTCCTTCCTCGGCCTTGGCGTGCCGATCACCGAGCCCTCGCTCGGCCTGCTGATCGCAAACGGCTATGAATACATGCTGTCGGGCAAGTACTGGATCTCGTTCTATCCAGGCATCGCGCTGCTGGTGACCATCGTCGCCATCAACCTGGTCGGTGACCAGTTGCGCGACGTGTTGAACCCGCGGCTGCAGAAGTAAGGGTGCCCATGGCTGATACCACGAACACCTCGGCGCCGACGCTGGTCGCCGCACAGGCTGCGGCGCCGACGCTGGAGGTCCGGAACCTCCAGACCCACTTCTTCACCCGCGCCGGGGTGGTGAAGGCGGTGAACGACGTGTCCTTCACCATCGGCCGCGGCAAGGTGCTGGGGCTGGTCGGCGAAAGCGGCTCCGGCAAGACGGTGACCGGCTTCTCCATCATGAAGCTGATAGATCCGCCCGGCCGCATTGTCGGCGGGTCCATCCTGTTCCAGGGGCGCGACCTCGCGACCCTGTCTGAGGAGGAGATGCGGACCCTGCGAGGCAACCGCATCGCCATGATCTTCCAGGATCCGATGATGACGCTGAACCCGGTCCTGCGCATCGACACGCAGATGATCGAGACGGTGCAGGCGCATGAGAAGGTTTCGGATGCCGATGCCCGCGCCCGGGCGCGCGATGCGCTCGGCATGGTTGGCATCCCGTCCCCGGATGAACGCCTGAAATCCTATCCGCACCAATTCTCCGGCGGCATGCGCCAGCGCGTCGCCATCGCCATTGCCCTGCTTCACCGGCCCGACCTGATCGTGGCGGACGAGCCTACCACGGCGCTGGACGTGACCATCCAGGGCCAGATCCTGGCGGAGGTGCAGAAGCTTTGCGCCACCACCGGCACGGCGATGCTGTGGATCACCCATGACCTGTCCGTGGTTGCCGGCCTCGCCGACGACATCGCCGTCATGTACGCCGGCCGGGTCGTCGAATACGGCGATGTGGGGGAGGTGCTGGACGCGCCGCTGCACCCCTACACGCATGGCCTGATCGGCAGCGTGCCGTCGCGCAACAAGCGCGGCGTGCCGCTGCGGCAGATTCCGGGCATGACGCCGTCGTTGCTCAACCTGCCGGAAGGCTGTTCCTTCCGTGCCCGCTGCCCGCGCGCGGCGGAGGATTGCATCGTCATGCCCACCCTGCATCCCTGGCTGCCGAACCGCCTGGCACGCTGCCACCACCCGCATCTCGAGGAGGTGGAGTCGGCATGAGCCAGAGCCAGATGCAGACCCAGGTGCCGGATGCACCGCGCGTCTTCGCGGATAGCGAGACGCCGATGATCGAACTGCGGCAGGTCTCCCGCCGCTTCTCGAAGAAGCTCGACATCGCCGCTAAGCTGGCGCGTCGCCTCGGCGCCTCGGTGAAGGAGGAGATCGTCCACGCGGTGGACCATGTGGATCTCCGCGTCCGCAAGGGCGAGGTGGTCGGCCTGGTCGGTGAATCCGGCTGCGGCAAGTCGACGCTCGGCCGGATCGTCGCGGGCATCCTGCCGCAATCCGAGGGCGAGGTGTTCTGGAACGGCCAGAACGTCGCCGCGATGCAGGGCGAGGCCGCGAAGATCGGCAAGCTGCGCCGGCAGATGATCTTCCAGGACCCCTATGCCAGCCTCAACCCACGCATGCGGGTGGCGGACATCGTCGGCGAGGCGCCGCTGGTGCATGGGCTGGCGACGCGCGCCAATTTCGATGCCTATGTCGATGAGCAGATGCGCCGCGCCGGCCTCGACCCGGCCTTCAAGCGGCGCTACCCGCACCAGTTCTCCGGCGGCCAGCGCCAGCGAATCGGCATCGCCCGGGCGCTGGCGGTAGCGCCGGAATTCATCGTCTGCGACGAGGCGGTGGCGGCGCTGGACGTGTCGATCCAGGCGCAGATCCTCAACCTGTTCATGCAGTTGCGGAAGGACCTGGACCTCACCTACCTGTTCATCAGCCACGATCTCGGCGTGGTGGAACATCTGAGCGACCGGGTGGTGATCATGTATCTCGGCCGGGTGGTCGAGGAAGCGCCGACCGAGCGCGTCTTCGCCGCCGCCAACCACCCCTATACGCAGTCGCTGTTGGCCAGCGTGCCGCGCATCGGCAATCGCAAGCGGGCCTTCGCCACGGTGAAGGGGGAAATCCCGTCGCCGCTGAACCCGCCGCCCGGCTGCCACTTCCATCCGCGCTGCCCGCACGCCTTCGACCGCTGCCGGGTGGAGGTGCCGAAGCTGCGGGAGATCGCGCCCGGCCAGCGCAGCGCCTGCCATCTGAACGACGCCGCCTGATCCATCGGGCGGGCCGGAGGGGGGCGATCCCGTCGCCCCCCCGCGGCAGATCCAACAGGCCGAACACAGACAGCAAGGCTGCGGACAGCAAAACGGCCCCGTCGCACAAGGCAACGGGGCCGCTGGAAGGCTTGAAACGCGGGCCGGATCAACCGGCCCGGCGCATCAGACGCGCTTCAGGTTGCCGGCAGATTCCTTGCCCTGCTGGCCGCGCTGGATCTCGTACTCGATCTTGTCGCCCTCGCGCGGGTCCTGCAGACCGGCGCGCTGCACATCGGAGATGTGCAGGAAGACGTCCTTGGAGCCGTCTTCCGGCTGGATGAAGCCGTAGCCCTTGGTCGCGTTGAACCACTTAACAGTGCCGATAGCCATGATGGAGGTGTTCCGTTCATGAGGGAGGCCGCATCGCGACATCGCGCTGCGGATCACGCTGAGGGGAAACGGACACCAGGCTCGGCACTCAAGGGGTTGAGCAGGAGGAGCAGGCCGAACCAAACGACGATGACCCGACTGATATGACGGCTGCGGGGCGGGATTGCAAGCTCTTCGAGCCAGTTGGTGCGTCGCTCGCGCTTCTGCGATCTGCAAGGGCCTTGCGACACCTGTAGCCTTGGCTACATACTGACGGCCGAGCAAGATCATCAACCAGAGACGACATTTATCTGTAGCCGAGACACGCCCAAGGCTCCTTCGCCCATCCTCGATCAAGGGATTCGCATGACCGAAGCCGCAACCCGCCGCCACCTGCTGGCCACCACGCTCGGACTTGCCGCCCTGGGCGCGGTGGCCACGCCAAGCGCAGCCCAGGCGCCCAAGCGCATCGTCGCCACCTTCACCGTGCTCGCCGACATGGCGCAGAACGTGGCGGGCGAGGCGGCGCTGGTCGAAAGCCTGACCCGCCCGGGCGCCGAGATCCACGACTACGAGCCGACGCCGCTCGACGTGGTGCGGGCACGGTCCGCGGACCTGGTGCTGTGGAACGGCATGGGGCTGGAGCGCTGGTTCGAACGCTTCTTCAGCCGCGCCGGCAGCACCCGGCAGGCGGTCCTGACGGAAGGGATCACGCCGATCGGCATCGGCCAGGGGCCCTATGAGAACCAGCCCAACCCGCATGCCTGGATGTCGCCCACCCTGGCGCTGGTCTATGTCGAGAACATCCGCAAGGCGCTGGCCGGCATCGACCCCGCCAATGCCGCCACCTACGCAGCCAATGCTGAACGCTACGCCGCGCAGATCCGCGCCGTAGATGCCAGGCTGCGCGAAAGCCTGGCCCGCCTGCCGGCCGATCGCCGCGTGCTCGCCACCTGCGAGGGCGCCTTCAGCTACCTGACGCGCGACTACGACCTGCGCGAGGCCTATCTCTGGCCGATCAACGCGGAGGATGAGGGCACGCCGCGCCAGGTCCGCGCGATGATCGACGCGGTGCGCCGCACCCGCGTGCCCGCCGTGTTCTGCGAAAGCACGGTGAATGACCGCCCGATGCGCCAGGTGGCGCGGGAGGCGGGGGCCCGCTACGGCGGTGCGCTGTTCGTGGACAGCCTGACCGCGGAGGACGGCCCGGCGCCGACCTACCTGAAGCTGCTGGAGGTCAACGCGGACATCATCCTGCGTGGCTTCTTCGGCAACCAGGCGCCCCGTTGATGGACGGCGCACTGGTGCGTCCCCCCGGCACGCGCGCCGGGCTATCCGTGGAAGGCGTCTCCGTCGCCTATCCGAACGGCCACCTGGCACTGCGCGACGCCAGCTTCAGCCTGCAGCCCGGCACGGTCTGCGGGCTGGTGGGCGTGAATGGCAGCGGCAAATCCACGCTGTTCAAGGCGATCATGGGCCTGGTGCGGCCCTCGGCCGGGCAGGTGCGCATCGGTGGGGAGAAGGTGCAGGCGGCGCTGAAGCGCAACCTCGTCGCCTATGTGCCGCAGGCGGAGGAGGTGGACTGGTCCTTCCCCGTCGGCGTGCGCGACGTGGTGATGATGGGCCGCTACGGCCACATGAACATGCTCCGCATCCCGCGCGCGGCGGACCGGCAGGCGGTGGATGCGGCGCTGGCGCGCGTCGGCATGCTGGACCTGGCGGAGCGCCAGATCGGCGAGCTGTCCGGTGGCCAGCGCAAGCGCGTCTTCCTGGCCCGCGCCCTGGCGCAGGGCGGCGAATTGCTGCTGCTGGACGAGCCCTTCACCGGCGTGGACGTGACCACGGAGGATGCGATCGTCGAACTGCTGACCCAGTTGCGGGACGAGGGCCGGATCATCCTGGTCTCCACCCACAACCTCGGCTCGGTGCCGACCTTCTGCGACCATGTGGTGCTGGTGAACCGCACCGTGCTGGCCGCCGGGCCGACGCCGGAGGTCTTCACCGGCCCCAACCTGCTGCGCGCCTTCGGCGGCGCGCTGCGCCAGCACAGCCTGCCGGAACAGGCCAAGGCGCATGCGCCGCTGGAAGCAGGCCACGTGGTGGTGCTGTCCGATGACGAACGGCCGCTGGTGATGGCGCCCGATGGCCGGGTGCTCGGCCGCCTGACGCAGGATCTGTGAGGGTGCGCGTGACGGATTTCCCCACCCCGACCAGCCTTCAGCGTCGCGGCAGTGCCGCAACCCCCGGCAAGCGCGGGGGAGGACCATGGCTGCTCCCTCCCCCGCGCTTGCGGGGGAGGGTTGGGGTGGGGGCCATCGCGACCGGAACGCTCCGCCCATGAGCGAGCTCCTGATCCCCTTCGAATACGACTACATGCTGCGCGCCATGGGCATCGCCGGCCTGGTCGGCGCCGTCGCCGGGCTGCTATCCTGCTACGTGGTGCTGAAGGGCTGGTCGCTGATGGGTGATGCGCTGAGCCATGCCATCGTGCCTGGCGTGGTGCTGGCCTGGCTCGGCGGCATCCCCTTCGCGATCGGCGCCTTCGCCTCCGGCATGCTGGCGGCACTCGCCATGGCCGGCCTGCGCGGCCGCACCCCGATCCGGGAGGATGCGGTGATCGGCGTGGTATTCACCGGCTTCTTCGGCCTCGGCCTGTTCCTGCTGTCGCTGTTCCCGTCGAATGTCCGGCTGCAGACCATCATCTTCGGCAATGTGCTCGGCATCGCCGATGCGGACATCATCCAGATGGCGATCATCGCCTGCGTGGTGGCGCTGGCGCTCGGCATCTGGGGGCGGGACCTGATGCTGTCGCTGTTCGACCCGGTGCAGCTCGTCGCAGCCGGCGGCAACCCCGGCCACATGCGCATCCTGCTGCTGATGCTGCTGGCGGCGACCGCGGTGGCGGGGCTGCAGGCGGTGGGCGCGGTGCTGGTCATCGGCATGCTGGTGACGCCGGGCGCCACCGCCTATCTGCTGGCCGACCGCTTCGGGCGGATGGCGGCCATCGCCACCTTCATCGGCGCCTCCACCGGCCTGGTGGGCGCCTATGCCAGCTACTTCCTGGATGGCTCGACCGGCGGCAGCATCGTGGCGCTGCAGGCGGCGATCTTCGTGGCCGTGCTGGTCTTCGCGCCGAAGCACGGCATCCGCGCCACCCGCCGCGCCGCGGCCAAGGCTGTTGGGACCCCCGCATGATCGAGGCGCTGATCCAGCCCTGGCAATACGGCTTCATGCAGCAGGCGCTGGCGGTGGGGCTGATGGTCGCGACCCTGTCCGCCATCCTGTCCTGCTTCGTGGTGCTGAAGGGCTGGTCGCTGATGGGCGATGCGGTCAGCCACGCCATCCTGCCCGGCGTGGTCGGCGCCTGGCTGATCGGCATTCCGCTGGTGATCGGCGCCTTCGCCGCCGGGCTGGCCTGTGCCATCGCCTCCGGCGCCATCCGTGCCACCTCCCGGGTCAAGGAGGATGCGGCGATGGGCGTGGTGTTCAGCGGCATGTTCGCCGTCGGGCTGATCCTGCTGTCGCAGGTGCGCTCCAACGTCCATCTCTCCCATGTGCTGTTCGGCAGCATCCTCGGCATCGAGACGGAGGATTTCTGGACCACGCTCGGCATCGCCTCCGCCGCCCTGCTGGTGCTGGCATTGCGGGGGCGGGACCTGGTGCTCTTCTGCTTCGACCCCGGTCAGGCGCGGATCGTCGGCCTGCATGTCGGCCGGCTGCGGCTGCTGTTGCTGACGGTGCTGGCGGCCAGCATCGTCGCCGGGGTGCAGGCGGTGGGCGTCATCCTGGTGGTGGCGCTGCTGATCACACCGGGCGCCATTGGCATCCTGATGACAGACCGCTTCGGCCGCATGGTCTGGGTGGCGGTGGCGAGTGCCTGCACTGCGACCATCGTCGGCATCCAGATCAGCTTCATGCTCGATGCCTCCACCGCCGGGTCCATCGTTTTGGCGCTGACGGCGATCTTCCTGGCGGCGCTGGTGGCCTCCCCCCGCCATGGGCTGCTGCGGCGGCGGCGGGTCGCGGCCTGACGGTTCGGACGGGCCGGCCTGGCATAATGTGAAGCCGGTGCCACAAATTGGCACCGGCCATTCCCGGGTGCTAAACCCGCCGCATGACCACGGCCGATTCCTGCCCGGACCCCGACCCGCCCGAGCTGCCTGAGCTTTCCGACCATGGGGGGCCGGAAGGGGCGGATGAGGCCGCGCGCCACGCCTCCGCCCGCACCGCCCGCGCCGCCGCGTTGGCGGAGGATTATGTCGAGATCATCGCGGATCTGCTGGAGCGGGATGCGGAGGCGCGACCGACCGATATTGCCCGCCGCCTCGGCGTCACCCATGCCACCGCCATCAAGACCATCGGCCGGCTGAAGCGTGACGGGCTGGCCCATTCCAAGCCCTATCGCGGCGTCTTCCTGACCGAGGCGGGGCACGAACTGGCCCGCCGCGTCCGCGCCCGGCACCAGACGGTGGTCGCCTTCCTCGCCGCCCTCGGCGTGCCGGCCGACATCGCGGAGGCGGATGCCGAGGGCATCGAGCACCATGTCAGCGACGCCACGCTCGCCGCCTTCGAGCGTTTCCTGGCCGAAGGGGGCAAGGCACCCGGATGATCGACCTTCTCGACGCCATCCGCGCCACGATCCATGAGGCCTGGCTGATCCCGGCGCTCTACGATCTGGGGCTGATGGCGTGGGAGGAGGAGGCCTTCGACTGGCTGGGCTTCGCGCTGCTCGGCCTGGTGCAGATCGGCGTCTGCATCGTCCTGTGCGGCACACTGGAGAAGTGGCGACCGGTGGAGCGGTGGGACGACCATGCGCCGGTGCGGACCGACATCCTCTACACGCTGCTGATCCGCCTCGGCATCCTGCCACTGGCGGTGTTCGTGCTGTTCCGGCCGCTGCAGGTCTGGCTGCACGGCACCATCGTGGATTTCGGCGCGGTGCCGCCGACGCTGGAATCGCTGTTCCCGGCACTGCGGCAGGCGCCGCTGGTGGCGCTGGCGGTCTATATCGTGGTGCTCGATTTCGGCGAGTACTGGCGCCACCGGCTGCAGCACGCCATTCCCTGGTGGTGGGAACTGCATGCGGTGCACCATGCGCAGAAGCAGATGACCTTCTGGACCGATGACCGGAACCACCTGCTGGACGACGTGATTGCCGCGGTGTGGCTCGGCTTGCTGGCGCTGGTGATCGGCGTGCCGCCGGCGCAGTTCCCGGTGATCGTGCTGGTCACGCGGATCGTTGAATCGCTGTCGCATGCCAATGCGCGGGTGCATTTCGGGAGTCTGGGCGAGCGCCTGTTGGTCTCGCCCCGCTTCCACCGCGCGCATCACGGCGAACAGGCAACCGATGTGCAGGGGGTGAATTACGGCGTGCTACTGCCGGTCTGGGACTGGATGTTCGGCACCGCCGACTGGAACCGGCGCCATTTTCCCGCCACCGGGGTTCCGGGGGCGGACCCGGCGATCGTCACCGGCGGCTTCCTGGCGCAGCAGGTGGCCGGGCTGCGCGCCGCCTTCGGGCGGCGCCGGCAGGTGCCGAAATCCTCGCAGGTGCCGAAGCCGTAGACCCGGTGCCTCAGGCGGCTTTGGTCGGGGTCGCCAGCATCACGAACAGCCGGTGCGTGGCGATATCCACCTTGCGCCGCATATGGTCCTGCCAGGCACGGTTGGCGGTGGCCTCGTCGTGGTAGGGGCCGTGCAGCTCCTCCGTCCCCTTCTCCAGTACCGTGAAGTTGGTATCGGTGAAGACGCCACCCCAGACCACCCAGATCTGCCGTTCGGTCATTGCTGTTCCACTCCTCATGCCGCATCGCAGCATAGCCCGAAGCCGGCTGGTCCGGAACGCCTGGCGGAGGAAACAGGTTGCGGGTGAACCCCTTTACCCGCAGTGAACGGCCACACCGCGACTGGAATGAGCGGCCCGCGCGGTGCGGCCGGATGGGCGCAGATCAGCGCTGGCTGCCGCGCGCGCGGCGCATCATGTCCACCATCGCTTCGGGAACATACACCGTCTGCTGCGATTCACCGGAGCCGATGGTCAGCGGCACATAGCCGGGGCGCGGCGCCTGCGCGAAGACGGCGTCGAAATGCACGACCCGCACATCCATGCCGGTCGGGTCCGACACCATCACGCGGCCGCCGCCGACCAGGGTTCCCTGGCCCATCGGGCCGTAATCCACCATCATGTTCTCGCCCGTGCCGGTGACACGCGGGTAGCTCTGCGCCACGGCGCTGGTGGTGAGGGCGCCGGCGGTGATGATCGGGGCGGCCAGCAGCAGCGCGGCGGTGGCCAGGATTGTCTTGCGGGTCGTCGTCATGTCGGCGTCTCCGATAGGGCGCCGCGGCAGGGCGCCACGGTCCACCCCAGGATTCAGGATGACGCCGCGCCAGCGCAGCCCTGATACGTCGCGGCTATCGGAACAATGCACGCGGCGCATGGGGCTGGTCATTCGCCACGGGCGCTGCGAAGCGTGTTCGCCGCAGCACATCCACGAAGCGCGCCAGGGGGCCGGACCAGCGGCGGCCGACCACCGTCACCAGGCACACCTGGCGCGCCAGCGGCGCATCCTCCACCGGGCGCAGCACCAGCCCGTTCTGCACCGCGCTGAATTCGGGCAGGAAGCATACGCCCATGCCGGCGGCGACCAGGCACTGGATCCAGTCCTCCCGCTCGCTGCGGCAGGCGCTGACCAGCCGGGCGCCGGCGGCGGCCAGATGTTCGCGCAGCACGTCGCGATGCTCGCAATTGATCCGCGACAGATAGGCCTGGCCATCCATGTCCCGCATGGCGATGGACCTTCGCGCGGCGAAGGGGTGGCTCGGGGCGCAGGCCACCAGGAAGCGCTCGGCATAGAGCGGCTCCGGCTTCAACCGCTCATGGTAGGCTTCCGGCTGCACCATCAGCGCGGCGTCGAGATCGCCCTGCAGCAGCTGTTCCGCCAAGCGGTCGGGCGTTGCATCGGACAGGCTGATGTCGATGCCCGGCTCCGCCAGCCGGAACCGCCCGAGCAGCGCCCCGAAGCGCGACGGCCCGAGCGAGCACATCACGCCGAGCCGCAGGTCGCAGCCCTGCCGCCGCAGATGCAGCGAGGCCTGCTTTCGCGCCGACTGGCTGCGGGCGACGATATCCTCGATGCGCGGCTGCATCAGGCGGCCGAGCGCCGTCAGATGCGTCGTCCCGCCCTCGCGGGCGAAAAGCGGCGCGCCGAGTTCCTTCTCCAGCTTCTGGATGCCGCGGGTGAGGGTGGGCTGCGTCACACCGCAGAGCGCGGCGGCGCGGGTGAAGTGCAGCGTCTGGCTCGCCGCCAGGAAGTAGCCCATCTCGCGGAGTTCCATTGGCGTGCCCAACCCTGTGCTGGCCTGGCTTCGCCGCGATGGGGCGTTTGGTTCCGCGGCACCAGCCGCGGAGCGGCGACGGCCGGCCAGCCGCGGAGCGGCGACCATCCGCGAGCGGCAATGCCAGGGTCAGCCGCAGGGCGGCAGTGTCAGGAAGCGCGCCGGGTCCACCGGTTGGCCACGCACCACAACCTCGAAATGCAGGTGGGTTCCGTAGGTGATGCCGCTGCGGCCGATGCGGCCCAGCCTTTCGCCCTGCGCCACCCGGCGCCGGCCGGAGGCGAGCGCCGGGGCGATGCTGCCGAGATGGGCGTAGCGGGTGGCATGGCCGCCGGCATGGCGGATCTCCACCTCAAGCCCCGCCGCGCCGCGCCGGCGTACGGCCACCACCTGGCCGGCCTCGGCCGCCACCACCCAGGCGCCGGCCGGGGCGGGAATGTCGATGCCGCGATGCTCGCGTGAGGCACGAGGGCCGGCTTCCGCCCGGGGGCCGAAGGGCGAGGAGATGCAGGCGGGGCGCAGGGGAGCAGCCAGCGCGCCTGGTGCCGGCCCGGACATCCGGGGTTCGGCCAGGGCAGGCGCCGACAGCAGCAAGATCGTCAGCGCCACCGCCCGCATGCGAAACTCCAGCTTCCCGGGCGGCCGTAGCGGCCATTCCGGGAAGCTGGCAAGGCTCAGCGCCGGTAGCGCCTGTCGTCGCCGCGACGCCGGTTGTCGTAGCGCGGCGGAGCGCGGCGATCATCGTAGCGGGACTGCGACTGGTCATACAGGAAGCCGCCGGCCCCACCGACGCCGGCGCCGAGCAGGGCCCCCAGCCCGGTATTGCCGCTGAAGGAGCCAATCAGGCCACCAGCCGCGCCGCCACCCAGCGCGCCGGTCGCGACGCGCTGCTGGGTTGGGTTGAGGTCGCCGCAGGCCGACAGGCCGAGGGCCGCGACCAGGGGAAGAACGAGGCGCAAGGCGCGCATGATGGGTCTCCTTTCGCTCAGCGGTTCGGGCGGGTCGGACGCGAGGGCCGGGTCGGCGCCGTCGCGCAGGGGAACTCCGCCTGGGCGTAGCGCAGGAAGCCGTCCAGCGCGGGCTCATTGGCATAGCGCGGATTGGCCCGCGCCCAGGCCGCGAAGCCGAGGCCGGTCTGCGCGACGGAAGGTCCGGGGCTGGTCACGCAGAACAGCGGCCGCACGGGACCACCCTCCGGGTAGAGCAGCGCGTGGAACTGGCCCGCACCGGTCAGGAAGCCCTGGCAATAGGCGATCGCCTCAAGCCGGCGCATCCCGCGGACATCCGGGTCGCAGACGCCAGCGAGATCGCGCACAGTCTGCACATGGTCGGTGACGCTGGGCTCCCGGTCCGGACCGCGCGGCCCCTGGGCGAAGGCGGCGGAGGCCCCCAACAGGCCCAGCACGGCGGCAGTTGCCACAAGGCGCATCATCGTTTCCTTCCTTGGGAAGTGGATCGAACATTCCTGCCAGGCGCCCGGCCCGATGTGCCGGGCGCGCAAGCATCCTGGTGACAACGCCGCCCGGCGCGGTTCGTTCATCCCGCATCTCAAATTGCTTGAACCGGCTGCGTTTCGGCTGCGCCCCGCCCCTGCGGCTGCGCCGCGCAGCCCGGGCCTGTCCTACGGTTGGGCCGCCGCAGCCTCTGGTACCGGGTCCAGCCCGAGCCGCCCGAGACCGGGCAGCTTGATCGCCGGGCGGCGCAGGTCCAGCCCGGCGACGGCGCCGAGGATGTTCACCTCCAGCCCCTCCACCCAGCCCAGGGTCAGCCCGGCATAGCCGCCAAGCGTCAGCCGGAAGCCGGTGCCGGACCCGGTCCAGCGCAGCCAGCGGCCATCATGCGGGAAGTCCTTGCCGATGGCGTTGGGCGGCAGCGCCGCCTGCACCCCCGGCACCGCATCCAGCACGGCGGCGACGAAGGTGTTGGAGTTGGGGCCAGGCCAGACCCGGTAGTCACCGCGGTTGCGCCAGGCATAGTCCGCGATGGCGGCCTGCATGCGCGGGATCATCGCCGCCGCCTCCGGCCCATCCGCGGCGAAGACCAGTTGCGGCAGGCGGCCGAACCAGCGGCCATCCGCCTCGAAGCCGTTCACCCGGATCGGGTCGCCCCAGGCGGTGTAGTCGTAGCGCGTATAGGCATCCGCCCCCTCGGGCTTCAGCACCACCCAGCTATGCACCGCGAAGATGCCGCGCCAGCGCACCGTGGGGGCGGCGAAGACCCGCACCACCGCCTCCTGCTTCGCGGCCGCCGGGGGCAGCAGGCCGGCGCTGCTGCGGTCCGCCAGCCGCCAGGCCGGGCCGATGCCGTCCCATTGGTAGATCGCCGCGGAAACGCCGAGCGGCAGCAGGAAGAACAGGGCGAACAGGGTCAGGGTGGTCTTGAGGATCTGCATCTTCACGCGCCATCTGAGGTGCGACCCGCGCTTCCGCAAGCGCCCCCCGGTTGACAGCGGCGCCAGGGCGCGGCCTGTGCGGGTGGCGAATGCGGGGAAGGGCGTGGCCATGGAACTCGGCCTGAAGGGCAGGACGGCGCTGGTGACCGGCGCCTCCATGGGCATCGGCCGGGCCATCGCCCGCGAATTGGCGGCGGAGGGCGTCGCCGTTGCCATGCTGGCGCGCGGCGCGGAACGCCTGGCCGAGGCCGCCGCCGCCATCGCCGCGGAAACCGGCAGCCGCACCGTGCCGATCGCGGTGGACCTGGTGGATGGCGCGGCGCTGGAAGCGGCCGTGGCGCAGGCGGAAGCGGCGCTCGGGGTGATCGACATCCTGGTGAACAATGCCGGCGCCACGCCGATGGGCCGCATCGCAGACAGCGACGACGCCACCTGGCGCAAGTCGCTGGACCTCAAGCTGATGGGCTACATGCGCTGCGCCCGGCTGCTGGTGCCGCCGATGCGGATGCGGCGCTGGGGGCGGGTGATCAACATCATCGGCCGGTCCGGCCACCAGCCGCGCGCCACCTATATCGTCGGCTCCAGCGTGAACGCCTCGCTGCTCAGCTTCACCCATGCGCTGGCGCAGGATTGCGCGCCGGACAACGTGCTGGTGGTGGGGGTGAATCCCGGCCCGATCGCGACCCCGCGCTGGGATGCGCTGGTCGCCCAGGGCGCGGCCGGCAGCGGGCGGGATCCGGAGGCGGAGAATGCCGCGGCCATCGGCTCCGTCGCCATGGGCCGGCTGGGCACGGCGGAGGAGGTCTCCGGCCTGGTGGCCTTCCTGTGCTCCGACCGCGCCGGCTTCATCACCGGCACCAACATCGACATCGACGGCGGCGGCACCCGCTGCATCTGAGGTTCTGGCCCATGCCCCATTTCGAGGTTTCCCCGGGCGTTACGCTCGCCTATGCGGTGGACGACTTCACCGATCCCTGGGCGCCGGCGCCCACCGTGCTGCTGCTGCACGGCCTGGCCGAGAGCGGCGAGGCGTTCCGGGCCTTCGTCCCCGCTCTGTCGCGCCAGGCGCGCGTGGTACGGCTCGACCTGCGTGGCTATGGCGGATCGACTCCGATGCCGGCGGATCATCCCTGGCGCTTCGACCGGCTGGTGGACGACGTGGTGGCGCTGATCCGGCACCTCGGCGTGCCGCGCGTGCATCTGGTCGGCGGCAAGATCGGCGGGACCATCGCCCTGGCCGTGGCCGCGCGGCATCCCGAACTTGTGGAGAAGCTGGCGGTGCTCGGCGGCCCGGCGTCCCTCACCAACATGGCCGGGCGCACGCCGGGCTGGCGCGCGCAAATCGCGGCGGAGGGTGTGCCGGCCTGGGTCGCGGCATCGAATGCCGGCCGCATGGGGACGCGGATGAGTGCGCCGGCGCTGGCCTGGTGGACGCAGATGATGGGCCGCACGGCCGCCTCCACACTGGAGGGTTTTCTCCAGATGGTGCCCAGCGTCGATGTTACGGCGGAAGTGGGGGCCATCCGGGCTCCGACGCTGGTGGTCACCACCACGGGCAGCGGCCTCGGCTCGGTGGATGAGGTGAGGGCCTGGCAGGAGCGTATCGCCGGCTCCCGCCTCGTCGTGCTGGACAATGACAGCTACCACGTCGCCGCCTCCGACCCGGATGCGACGGCGGCGCTGGTGCGGGATTTTCTCGCCGACTGAGTTCAGTCTTCCTCCCCCGCAAGACCGTCGGCCACCTCCTCCGAGAAGAGGCGGCGGTGGCCCTCGATGATCACGACGCCGGGCGCTGCGGCGTCTCGCCGGCCCGGCGGCAGGCCGTGGTCGCGCAGCGCCTGAGCGCAGCCGATCCAGTCTCCACCTTCGACCGGTTCGTGCACCGAGGCCCAGGCCAGGGTGCCGCGGACATCGTCGCCATGGCCGTGCTGCTCCGTCCAATGCGCGCCCTGTGCCAGCAGGAAGCGCGCCAGCGCCGCATCGCCGCGGAACACGGCGAGGTTGAGGGCCGAGGCGTGCCAGTCGCCGCCCGGCACCGCGATCGGCCAGCCCAGCGCCACCATCAGCCGCACCGCCTGATCCGCCCCCTCCGCCGCCAGATCGGGCAGCAGGCGCAGCTGCCGCGGCGTCAGCGAAGCCGGCAGATCCGGACGGCGCGCCGCGATGGCGCGTGCCGCGTCCGCATCGGCGCTGGCGCAGGCCGCGAGGAAGCTCTCCTCCTCTGACAACGGCTCCACCGCGCCATGCCCGGCGAGCAGCGCCGCCACCTCCACCAGGCCGAATTGCCGGGCCAGGCGGTAGGCGCTGAGGCCGGACGGCGTGCGGTCCCGCGGATCGGCGCCGGCCGCCAGCAGGGCCGCGACATGGCGCGGCGAGCGGCGGCGGCGGATCGCCCAGAGCAGCGGCGTGCCGTAGTCGGATAGCGGCGGGTTTCGGGCCGGCTCCCGCGCATTGCCGCCGGCCTCCAGCAGAAGCTCCAGCGGCGCCGGATCGTCCAGGTCCAGCGCACGGAATATCGCATTGGTGCCGGCAATCCGCGCGCCACGTGCCAGCAGCAGCCGGGTGCAATCCGGGCTCTCCAGCGCGTGATGGAGCGACTCGCCATCATCCGGATTGGCGCCAGCCTCCAGCAGCAGCCGGGTCATCGCCGCATCCCGCTGCTGCCCGGCGGCGCCATAAAGGGCCGAAAGGGGCTGCGAATCGTCCGGCGCGGTGGGGGAGGCCGGCGGAAAGCGGTTGCCGATGCGCTGGTTTGGATCGGCGCCCTCGGCCAGCAGCAGCCGGGCGGCATCGCGCAGCGCATCGGCGAAGGCCGGCAGCCGCAGCAGGCTGGAATGGGTAACGGCGACCAGCGGCGGCAGGCGCAACGGGCCTCCGGGCCGGTTCACCCAGCCCACATCCGCCGCGATCGCCCGGCGCAGCGCCGCAACATCACCGATGGCGCAGGCGAGCCAAGGGTCCCCCGCCGCCAGCCCGGGCGTCTCCGCCAGCATCCGGGCGGCGGCCTGTGGCCGCGCCGGGCTGCGGCTGCCGGTGACGTCCCCGGCATAGACGCGTTCCAGCCACAGGCGGCGCTGCATCTGCGCGTCGCCCTGCGCCTCGGCATAGCTGCGCAGCTCGGCCCAGCTGGCAAAGCCATGGTCTCGGGCGAGGCAGGATTGCGCGTCGTGCAGCCGCAGGCCGAGGCCGGCGGTGGCGGCGGGCGAGAGGCCGGCTGCGGCGGGCAGGGCGTGCTGGAAGCGGGCGATGGCCTCGGGCTCTCCGGCGCGAAACGCGCGCAGCAACGCCTTCGCCTGTTTCCGCAAATGGTCGAGATTCACCCGCTCGGGCAGGATGGGCATGCGAAACCTCCGTGCACAGGATCGCCGAAGGCCCGCAAAGCCGGCGGCACAAAGGTCTGGCGCGAGGATGACGCGGCAAGTGGGTTGAACCCTGCCCGCGGGCCCGGATGCGGCTTGCTCCGCGGGGCGAGGCTATCGGCTGCGGCTGCGGAAGGTCAAGCGGCGCGGCCAGGGCAGCAGCGCCGCCAGCGGCAGCAGCGCCAGGCCCCAATCCAGCGTCGTGCCGCGCGCCAGCACCGGCAGGGCGGCCAGCGCGGCGAGCGCCGTGGCGAAGGGCAGGGCAGGGGATACCGGCCCGGCCTGTGCGCCCAAGCTGGCGCCCAGCAGTACCAGGGCCAGCGGCAGCGCCGGGCCCGGCGGCCCGGCCAGCGCGAGCCCGGACGCGATCACCGCCGCCGCCAGCACGGCGCGCCAGCCGACGAGGCGCAGCGCCAGCAGCGCATACAGCGCGACGCCGGCCAGCACCGGCGCCGCCTGCGCCAGATCCGCCAGGTTGCGCGGCGCGCCCGCCATCCACCAGCCGGCGCCGAGCACGCCAAGCCCCGGCAGCAGCCAGCCAGGGGCCCGCCGCCACGCCAGGCCCGTCGCCACCAGCGCCAGCATCGCCAGCGCCAGCAGCGGCAGCCGTTCGGGCAATTGCCGGGGGGAGGCCGGCAGCGATCCGAACAGCCACCACCACCCGGCCAGCACGCCGGCCGCCACCGCAAGGGCACCAGCCGCGCCTGAGCGGCGGCCCCACAGGGCAAGCACCAGCGCAACCGCCAGCGCCAGGAGGGCGGGCAACATCCAGGGAGGGATCGGGGCGGCCAGGGACATGCCCGCAACAGGCCGCGCCACGCCGCCGCGCGCAAGCGTCACCTTCCGAAACTTGCCGCGCGCCCCGCGCCGCGCCACACCGGTTTCGTTGCACCGCCGAGGATTTCCGATGGCCCGCGAGACGACGCCCTTGCCCGGGACCCGCCGCCTGAAGGTCTGGGACCCCTGGATCCGCCTGGTGCACTGGCTGATCGTGCTGCTGATACCGCTATCCTGGTGGTCGGCGGAGACGCATCGCTTCGACCTGCATGTGCTGTCCGGCTACACCATGCTGACGCTGCTGCTGTTCCGCATCGCCTGGGGCTTCGTCGGCAGCCATACCGCGCGCTTCCGCAACTTCCTCGCCTCGCCGCTGGAGGCGGTGCGCCATCTCGGCCATTTCCGGCGGCGGCAGGCGGCGGTGGAGATCGGCCACAACGCGGCCGGCGGCTGGATGGTGCTGGTGCTGCTCGGCCTGTTGCTGGCGCAGGCTGGCAGCGGGCTGTTCGCGGATGATGAGATCTTCACCCGCGGCCCACTGGCGCGCGCCGTGGACCCGGCGACCAGCGCGCTCGCCACCTCGATCCATCTGCGGGTGTTCTGGGGGATCCTCGGCGCGGCGGTGCTGCATATCCTGGCCATCCTGGCCTATCGCCTGGTGCGGAAGCAGAACCTGGTGACGCCGATGATCACCGGCGCGCTGCGCCTGCCGGTGGTCTATCGCGGGCCGGTGCCGCGCATGGGCAGCAACTGGCTGGCCGCCGCGTTGCTGGCGGCGGCGGCGGCGGCGGTCTGGGCGCTGGTGCAGTGGGGTTCCGCACAGGGCAGCGCCAGCGCCTTCGGCTGAGCGGCCGGACGGGCCGCCGCAGCTTGTGCGGCGAGCCCAGCCGGCGCCCCGGCGCTTGAGGGACGCTGCCCTTATCTCGCGCGGAACTGCTGGTGGCAGGCGCCGCAGGTGCCGCCGGTGGCGCGCAGCAGGTCGGGCGAGATGGTGCCCGATTCGGCCGCCGTCTTCAGCGTGGCCAGTGCCGCGACCATGTTGGTGGCGCGGGTCTGGAAGCCGGCCCGGTCGGCCTCGATGGCCGTCAGCGCGCGGGTCTGGCCCGGCTGGGTGCCCTGCGGCTGTGGCGGAGTCAGGCTGGCAGCCGGCACCAGGTTGGGCAGCGTCTGCACGAAGGCGGACATCGCCTCGATCCGCGGCACCAATGCCCGCGTATCGCCGCGGGACTGCACGGTCTGCGCCACCGCCTCCATCGTCTGGCCCAGGCCGCGCAGCCCGGCGCGCCGGTCCGCCACCACATCCTGCGCCACCGCAGCACCCGCAATCCCCAGCGCCGCCCCCAGCAGCACCAGGCCGCCCGCCGCCATCATCCAACCACGCATGCCTTGATCCTCTCGATCGGGTCGGGTCAGCGTGACAGCAAGCAGCCGGCACCGCAACGAGCGCGGCAACGCGGTTGCATTCGGAAACGATACCCTTGCCCTGGCACGCTGGCGGGGCGAGGCTTCGGGACAAGCAATAAATCACGGAGGAAACACATGCTTCTGCGACGCGGCGCACTCGGCATCGGGGCGGCAGTGCTGGCTGCCGGCCTGGCCGGCCCGGCCTGGGCCTGGCCGGACCGGACCATCAACCTTGCCGTCGGCTACTCCCCCGGCGGGTCGACCGACATCACCTCCCGCCTGCTGGCGGACCGGCTGGGGCCGGCACTCGGGCCGAACGGCCGCGTGGTGGTGGAGAATCGCCCGGGGGCGGCCGGCATCATCGCCGCCGACTGGCTGCGCCGCCAGGCGCCGGATGGCTACACGCTGATGCTGGTGGAGGCGTCGTCCCACGCCTTGGCGCCGGCGGCCATCGTCGGCGGCACGCGCTACGATCCGCTGGCGGACTACACGCATATCGCCGTTGTCGGCACCGCCCCGATGATCCTGGTGGCGCAGCCCGGCATGCCCGCCAGCTCGCCGCAGGAAGTCGTCGCGCGGATGCGTTCGGGGCAGCCGGATGAACTGCCCTTCGCCTCCTCCGGCGTCGCCTCCATGCCGCATCTCTCGGCCGAGATGTTCGTCAACGTCATGGGCATGGGCGGGCGCTTCCCGCATGTCGCCTACCGTTCCGGCGGGCAGATGGTGGAGAGCATCGCCAAGGCGGAGACGCAGTGGGGTGTCGCCGTGCTCGCCTCCGCCGCCGGCCAGGTGCGGGATGGCCGGGTGCGTGGCATCGCGGTGACCGGGATGGAGCGCTTTCCCTCCTTCCCCGACATCCCGACGCTGAACGAGACGGCGCTGCCCGGCTTCGACCTGGAGAACTGGTTCGCGGTGATCGGGCCGAAGGACATGCCGCAGCCCGTGGTGACGCAGCTCAACGCTGCGATCCGGGAGGCGCTGGGCCAGGCGCAGCTGCGCGAAAGGCTGCTGACCGCGGGCGTGGCACCGTGGACGCGCCCGAACAGCCCATCCGACGCCACCGCCTTCTTCCGCGCCGAGCTGGCGAAGTTCCGGGACGTGGTGGCGCGCACCGGGGTGAAGCTGGAGCCGTGAGTTGGAAAGGGAAGGGGCCTGCGCCCCTTCCCCAGCCGGCACCTTCAGCCGAAGGAGAAATCGTCGCTCGACAGGCTGGAGGCCCGGACGCCCGACAGCGAAACCGAGGCCGCATCGGCGCCGCTGCCCCAGCTGATGATGGCCGCGGTGCCGGCCGCATTGTCGCGGATGCGGAGGTCGGAGAATTCGTCCACGCCCGGGATGCCCTCGAACTTGAACTTGTCGTCGTCCACCTCGAAGTCGCGGATCTGGTCCTGGCCGGAGCGCCGGCCGAAATAGAAGGTGTCGTCGCCCTCGCCGCCATACATGATGTCGTTGCCGGCACCGCCGGTCAGCTCATCCGCGCTGCTGCCGCCATCCAGCCGGTCGTTGCCGTCGCCCCCGAACAGCGTGTCGTCATCGGCGCCGCCATAGGCCGTGTCGTTGCCCGTGCCGCCCTGGATCAGGTCGTCGCCATTCTCGCCATACAGCAGGTCCTGGCCGCTGCCGCCATCCAGCGTGTCGTTGTCGACGCCGCCATAGGCGCGGTCATTGCCGCTGCCGCCCAGGATCGAGTCATTGCCCTGGCCGCTGCGGATCGAATCATTGCCGGCCCCGCCATCGAGCGTGTCGTTGCCGACATCGTCGCGCAGCGTGTCGTTGCCGTTGCCGCCCGCCAGCAGGTCGTTGCCGAGGTTGCCGACGAGGCTGTCATTGCCGTCATCGCCGAAGACCTCGTCATTGCCGTCGCCGCCATCGGCGGTGTCGTTGCCGGCCCCGCCGATCAGCGTGTCGTTGCCGGTCTCTCCGAACAGGCTGTCATTGCCGCCGCGGCCATCCAGGCGGTCATCGCCCGAACGCCCGTAGAGTTGGTCCGCCGAGGAGCCCCCGAGCAGGGTATCCCCGTCCTCCGTCCCAATGCGCACAACCATTCGACCTCTCCATGGGCATGAATGCCCGGCAGGGTTGTGCCGATGGATGGCGGCGTCTTAATGACATCACGTTCACGAATCAGCCATCTCGGGCGGCTGCGGCGGTGGCTCACATGGACTTGCGGTCAGCCGCCGTCGGGGCGAGGCTGCTGCCGGGTAGGGGAGCGTTCCATGGGGCCGACCGGCGTGGCCGACATCATCGTCATCGGCGGCGGTTCCGCCGGCTGCGTCATCGCCGCGCGGCTGTCGGAGGACCCGTCCTGCCGCGTGCTGCTGCTGGAGGCCGGGCCGCCGGATCGTGACCCCTGGATCCGCCTGCCGATCGGCTATGCCAAGCTATTCGGCAGCGGCCGCTACGATCCGCGCTTCATGACGGAGCCGGAAGCGGCGCTTTCCGGCCGCGCCATCCACTGGCCACGCGGCCGCGTGCTGGGCGGTTCGGGCTCCGTCAATGGCCTGGTCTTCCTGCGCGGCAGCCCGAACGACTATGACCGTTGGGCGCAATCCGGCGCGCGCGGCTGGGCGCATGCCGATGTGCAGCCCTTCTTCCGCAAGCTGGAGACCTGGGAGGGCGCGCCTTCCGACACCCGCGGCACGGATGGCCCGATTCGCGTCAGCGAGCCGCGGCGCCTGGCCCCGGCGGCGCAGGCCTTCGTCGATAGCTGCGTCGCCGCCGGCCTGCCGCGCTTCGGCGATGTGAATGGCGGCGGGCCGATCGAGGGTGCCGGGCCGATCCAGCTCAATGTCGGCGGCGGGTTTCGTTCATCTTCCGCCCGCACCTACCTGCGCCCGGCGATGCGCCGGCCCAATCTGCGGGTGGAGACGGGCATCACCGTGCAGCGCATCCTGTTCGAGGAAGGCCGGGCGGTGGGCGTGCAGACCGGGCAGGGCGTGTTCCGGGCAGCACGGGAAATCGTGCTCAGTGCCGGTGCGATCGAATCGCCGAAACTGCTGATGCTGTCGGGCATCGGCGATGCGGCTGCGCTGGCCGAATTCGGCATCGCCAGCGTGGCGCACAGCCCGGATGTCGGCCGCAACCTGCAGGACCATCTGATCTCGAAATTCATCTACCGCACCAAGCCCTGCGGCACGCTGAACGAGGTCCTGGGCAGCCCCTTCCGCAAGGGCGCCATGGGGCTGGAGTGGCTGCTGCGCCGCGCCGGGCCGCTGGCGATCGGCGCCGGGGAGGCAACGGCCTTCGCCCGCATCACCCCGGGGGCGGAGGAGGCGGAGGCGCAGCTTCTGTTCGTCAACTTCTCCACCTTCGACTACAGCAAGGGGCTGCATCCCTTCCCGGGCGTGATGTGGAACTACGGCCCCTGCCGGCCGGACAGCCGCGGCTGGCTGACCCTGGCCTCGCCCGACCCGGCGGACCGCCCGGTGATCCGGCCGAACTACCTGGATCATCCGAACGACCTGCGGATCATGCTCGGCGCCGCCCGCCTGTCCCAGCGCATCGCCGCGAGCCCGCCCTTCGCCGGACTGATCGAGGAGGAACTTCGTCCGGGCCCGCAAGGCGATAGCGATGCGGCGCTTGAGGCGAATATCCGCGCCACCGCCGGCACCGTGTTCCACCCCTGCGGCACCGCGCGCATGGGCACGGACAGCCGCGCCGTGCTCGACCCGGAACTCAGGGTGCGCGGCGTCACGGGGCTGCGCGTGGCCGATGCCAGCGTGTTCCCGCTGATCCCGTCCCCCAATATTCAGCCCGCCGCCTTGATGGTGGGCGAACGCTGCGCCGATTTCATCCGGCGGGCCGCTTAAGGAAACGAGACGCATGACTGACCGCAAGACCGCCCTGATCACCGGCGCCGGCCGCAATATCGGCCGCGCCGTGGCGCTCGCCCTGGCCGGGGATGGCTTCAACGTCATCATCAACGGCTCCTCCGACAAGGCGGCGGCGGAGAGCGTGGCGGCCGAGGCGAAGGCGCTGGGCGTGAAGTCCCTGGTTGCGATGGGCGATGTCGGCGACCCCGCCGCCTGCGGCCGCATCGCCGCCGCGGCGCTGGGTGAATTCGGCGCGGTGGATGTGCTGGTGAACAACGCGGCCCTTCGCCCGGCCAAGGCCTTCCTGGAAACCACCGCCGAGGATTGGCGGCGGGTGATGTCGGTGGATCTGGAAGCGGCGATCTGGCTGTCCCAGGCCTGCCTGCCGGGCATGCTGGAGCGCGGCTGGGGGCGGATCGTCAACTTCACCGGGATGAACGCCATCCATGGCTATGCCGGCCGCGCGCCGGTCTCCGTTTCCAAGCACGGGCTGTGGGGCCTGACCAAGTCGCTGGGCAAGGAGTTCGGGCCGAAGGGCATCACCGTGAACGCCATCTCGCCGGGGCCGATCAAGGCGGATGACGAGGATGAGAACCCGACCGAATACCGCCAGAAGATGGTCGCCCGCGTGCCGGTGGGCCGCATGGGGCAGCCGCGGGAAGTGGCGGCGGCGGTGCGGCTGCTGGTCTCGGCGGATGGTGGCTTCATCAACGGGCAGATGCTGCAGGTGAATGGCGGGGCGGAGACCTGAGCCGAGCGCCGACAACCTGAATCAACGCCGCCGCGCGCCGGATCCGGCGCGCGGCGGCCCTGATGAGGTGATGGAGCGGCAGCCCGGAGCGGTGGACCGGGCCGCCGACTGCATCACCACCCCCGCTCAGACAGCCACGAATTCCCCCGCCCGCATCAGCGGCTCCACCGCGCCATCCTTCGTCACGCCATCCACATCCAACTGCCCGCTGCCGATCATCCAGTCGATGTGGATGAGGGAGGCATTGGCGCCGCGTTCCGCCAGCCGCTCCATCGGCACGTCGGCGGCATCCCGCAGGCAGGTGGTATAGGCCTGGCCGAGGGCGATGTGGCTGGCGGCGTTCTCGTCGAACAGCGTGTTGCGGAACAGTAGCCCGCTGGCGCTGATCGGGGAGGAATGCGGCACCAGCGCCACCTCGCCCAGCCGCGCCGCGCCCTCATCCGTCTCCAGCACTTTGCTCAGCACTTCCTCGCCCTTGGAGGCATGGGCCTCGACGATGCGGCCTTCCTCGAAGCGCACCACGATGTCCTCGATCAGCGTGCCGGCATAGGCCAGCGGCTTGGTGGAGCGGACGGTGCCATGCACGCGCAGGCGGTGCGGCGTGGTGAACACCTCCTCCGTCGGGATGTTCGGGTTGCAGGTGATGCCGTTCTTGGCGGGCTCCGCCCCGCCGGCCCAGAGGTGACCATCGGCCAGGCCGAGCGTCAGGTCGGTGCCGGGGCCACGGTAACGCAGCTCGAAATAGTCCTTTTCGTTGAGGTAGCTGGTACGCGCGTGCAGCCGGGCATTGTGGGCCGCCCATTCGGCCACCGGATCCGCCACATCCACCCGGCAGGCGGCGAAGATGGCGTCCCACAGCTTCGCCACCGCCTCATCCTCCGGCAGCCCCGGAAACACCTCCCGCGCCCAGCCGGGGGTGGAGGCGGGGACCAGGTTCCAGTTGATGGCGAAGCTGGTGATCAGTTCCAGCGCCGGGCGATAGGCGATGGAACGCGCGCGGTTGGACCGCGCCACCTTCTCCGGGTCCTGCCCGGCCAGCAGGGTGGGGCTGTCGCCGACAACCGCCAGGCGGGCGGCATTGCCCCGGAAGGCCTGGGCCATGCCCTCGAACAGCCAGCCGGGGGCGACATCGAAAGCCTCCGGCGCCGCGTGGCGGTAGCGGGCCAGCGCCACCTCATCATCGCCGATCAGCGGTGTCACCAGCGTCGCACCGGCCTGGTAGGCATGTACCGCGATGCGGCGGACCAGGGGCAGCGCCTCGACCGGGCTGGTCATCACCAGCTCCTGGCCCTTCTGCAAGTTCAGCCCCACCCGCACGGCGAGCGCCGCCAGCTTGTCGAGCCGCGTCTCAAAGGCAGTCGCCGCGGCGGCCGTTGCGTCATCGGGCATGGGATCCATCCTGTCTTCAGGTACGGGTGGTGGTTTCGGCGGCGGCCGGGGTGCGGGTCAACCGGCGGATGGCGGCCACCACCTGCGGCTCGTCCCACTCGGCGTCGCCGGTCAGGCGCGCCACTTCCAGGCCGCGCCGGTCGATCAGGATGGTCGTGGGCAGCACGCGCACGGCCAGGGCGCGGCCGGTGGCGCCGCGGGGGTCCAGCCAGATGCCCAGGTGGCGCAGGTTGGTGCGCTGGTAGAAGGGCTCCACCTGGGCGCGGCCGCCACGGTCGTTCGACAGCGCCAGCACCTCGATCCCGTCGCGGGCGACCTGGGCGTGCAGCCGGTCCAGCGACGGCATTTCGGCCACGCAGGGTGGGCACCAGGTGGCCCAGAAATTCACCACCAGCGCCTTGCCGCGAAAGGCCTCGAACATGAAGGGCCGACCCTCGGCATCGGTGAAGGACAGCCCCTCGGGCAGCGGGCGCGGCTCCGGGTGTTCCACCAGCCTTTGCAGGCCATTCGCCGCCGCGGCTTGGCGGCCCCCCATCCCGGCGAGTAGGGTCGCGCCGGTCGCGGCCCCCAGAAGGGCGCGGCGACTGCCGGATTTCCAAATCACCTCGAAAGACCTCCTCCGTGACCGAACCGCGTGCGAGCCATGACCTCTGGGGCGGGCGCTATGCCGAAGGCCCCTCCGCCATCATGCGGGAGATCAATGCCAGCATCGGCTTCGACCGCAAGATGTGGCGCCAGGACATCTCTGGCAGTCTCGCCCATGCGGCGATGCTGAAGCATGTAGGGATCATCAGCGCCGAGGACGAGGCTTCGATCCGCCAGGGCCTCGCGGATATCGCCGAGGAGATTGATTCGGGAAGGTTTGTCTTCAGCGATGCGCTGGAAGACATCCACATGAACATCGAGGCGCGGCTGACGGAACGCATCGGGGAGGCCGGCAAGCGCCTGCACACCGCGCGCAGCCGCAACGACCAGGTGGCGCTGGATGTGCGGCTGTGGACGCGGGACGCGATCGATGGGCTGGACCGGCAGATCGCGGACGTCATGCGCGCCCTGGTGGCGCGCGCCGCGGAACATGCCGGCACGGTGATGCCCGGCTTCACCCACCTGCAGCCAGCCCAGCCCACCACCTTCGGCCACCACCTGCTGGCCTATGTAGAGATGCTTTCGCGCGATCGCGGCAGGCTCGCCGACTGCCGCAAGCGCCTGAACGAAAGCCCGCTCGGTTCCGCCGCGCTCTGCGGCACCGGCTTCCCGATCGACCGGCACATGACCGCCGCGGCGCTGGGCTTCGACGGGCCGATGCGCAACAGCCTGGATGCCGTCGCTTCCCGCGATTTCGCCGCCGAGTTCCTGTTCGCCTGCGCCATGTGCGTCACCCACCTGTCCCGCCTGGCGGAGGAGGTGGTGATCTGGACCAACCCCTATTTCGGCTTCGTGAAACTGTCGGATGCCTTCACCACCGGCAGCTCCATCATGCCGCAGAAGCGCAATCCGGATGCGGCGGAGCTGGTGCGCGGCAAGACCGGCCGCGTGTTCGGCGCGCTGGTGGGCATGCTGACCGTGCTGAAGGGCCTGGCGCTGACCTATGGCAAGGACATGCAGGAGGACAAGGAGGGCATTTTTGACAGTGCCGAAACCCTCGCCCTCTGCCTGGCGGCGACTGGCGGGATGATCCGGGACATGCAGCCGCAGCCGGAGCGGATGCAGGTGGCGGCCGGCGCCGGCTTCTCAACCGCGACCGACCTGGCCGACTGGCTGGTGCGGGAGCTGAAATTCCCCTTCCGCGACGCCCACCATGTCACCGGCCGTCTGGTTGCGATGGCGGAGGCGGCGGGGGTGGATCTGGCAGGGCTGAGCCTCGCCCAGATGCAGCAGGTGGAACCGCGCATCAGCCAGGGCGTCTTCGACGTGCTGACGGTCGATGCCTCGGTCCGGTCCCGCACCTCCTTCGGCGGCACGGCGCCGGCGAATGTGGCGCGGATGGCGGCGGAATGGCAGGAGAAGCTCGGATGAGGCTGTTCATCGCCCTGTTGCTGGTGGCCGGGACCCTGGCCGCCTGCGGCCGCGCCGGCGGCATCCGCCCGCCGGGCCCGCCGGACCAGGTGACCTATCCGAGGGCCTATCCCAGCCGCTGACGCTTGGCGCGCCGCGCCCGCGCCCCCAGAATAGGGACATGGCCGCACCCGCTCCCCTGCTCCACCCGGATTCCGACCCCAGCTTCGCCGAGCTGCTCGCCCTCCGCCCGCAACTCCGCATGGACCCGCTGGCCGGGCTGATGATGGAGGAGGTGCCGCTGGCGCGCATCGCCGCCGCCGTCGGCACGCCGACCTGGGTCTATTCCGCCAACACGCTGCGGCGCCGCCTGGCCACGCTGCAATCTGCGCTGGATGACGCGCGGCTGGGCGCGCAGGTGCATTTCGCGGTCAAGGCCAACCCGAACCTGGCCGTGCTGCGGACGCTGGGCGAGGCCGGGGCCGGGGCCGATGTGGTGTCGGAAGGTGAACTGCGCGCCGCCCGCGCCGCCGGCATCCCGGCCAGCCACATCGTTTTCTCCGGCGTCGGCAAGACCCTGGCGGAGATCCGCCTGGCGCTGGCCGAGGACATCCAGCAGATCAACGCCGAAAGCGCGGAGGAGGTGGAGATGATCTCCGCCGTCGCCACCGCCATGGGCCGTACCGCCCGGGTTGCGCTGCGGGTGAACCCGGATGTGGACGCCAAGACCCACGCCAAGATCACCACCGGCAAGTCGGAGAACAAGTTCGGCATCGCCATCGGCGACGCGCCGGCGCTGTACGCCCGCATGGCGACGCTCCCCGGCATCCAGCCGATCGGCGTCGCCGTGCATATCGGCAGCCAGATCACCGCCGGCGTCTCCGCCTATCGCACCGCCTATGGCCATCTGGCGGATCTGGTCCGCGCGCTGCGCGCCCAGGGCCTGCCGGTGGAGCGCGTCGATTGTGGCGGCGGCCTCGGCATCCCCTACCGGGACGAGCCGGCGCCGCACCCCGCCGCGCTGGCCGGTGCCATCCAGGCGACGCTGGGCAATCTCGGCGTCGAGCTGATGGTGGAGCCCGGCCGCTGGATCGCGGGGCCGGCCGGCGTGCTGCTGGCCTCCGTCATCCTGCAGAAGCAGGGCGCGGAACGGCGCTTCGTGGTGCTGGACGCGGCGATGAACGACCTGGTGCGGCCGGCCATGTATGAGGCCTGGCACGGCATCGTTCCGGTCACCCCGGCCGATTTCGTGGCGGCGGTGGCACCCGCCGACGTGGTCGGGCCGATCTGCGAAAGCGGGGACACCTTCGCGCGAAATCGTGGCCTTCCGCCCCTCGAACCGGGTAGCCTCGTGGCCTTCCTGGATGCGGGAGCCTACGGCGCGGCGATGAGCAGCACCTACAACAACCGTCCCCTGGCCGCCGAAGTGCTGGTCGATGGCGACCGTTTCGCCGTGGTGCGGGAACGCCAGACCCAGGACGCCCTGCTGGCAGGCCAGCGACTGCCGGATTGGTTCGCCGCATGATCGGCCGGCGCGAGGCCTCCCCGCTTCGCGCCTTGCCGCGGCGCCGGCGGCTGGCGCGGCTGGCGCTCGGCTGGGAACGGCTCTGGCCGGCGCTGTGGCCGCCGCTCGGCGTGCTCGGCGCCTTCCTGCTGGTGGCGCTGCTCGGCCTGCCGCTGCTGCTGCCGCCATGGCTGCGGCCCTTCCTGACCTTCGCCTTCGCCCTCGGCATCGGCTACGCCGCCCTGCGCGGCTTCCGTGGCCTTTCCGTGCCGAAGCCGGCGGAGGCCGACCGGCGGCTGGAAACGGCCTCCGGCCTCGCCCACCGGCCGCTCGCCGCATTGGCAGACCGGCCGGCGGGGAACGACCCGGTCGCCCTGGCGGTGTGGGAAGCGCACCGCCGCCGCGCCGCCACCTCCATCGGCAACCTGCGCGTCGGCCTGCCGCGGCCCGGCCTGGCGCGGCGGGACCCGATCGCGTTGCGGGCCGGGCTCGGCCTGGCCCTCGGCGCCGCGCTGGTGGTGGCGGGGGGCGAGGCCCCCGAACGGCTGCGCCGCGCCTTGCTGCCGGAATTCGGCCTGGCGGTGGCGGCGCCGGCGCTGCGGCTGGAAGCCTGGGTGACGCCGCCGGCCTATACCGGCGCCGCGCCGATCTTTCTGGACTCAGCCGGTGGCGCCGTGACGGTGCCGCAGGGCAGCCGGCTTCAGGTGGCGCTCTCGGGCGGCAGCGGCGGCGCCCCGGAATTGCAGCTCGGCGCGGAGGCGACGCCGTTCCGCGCGCTCGATGCGCAATCCTGGGCGGCGGAGGCGCTGCTGGACCAGGGCGCCCGGCTGGTGATCCGGCGCGACGGGTTCGAGGTCGCCGGCTGGACCCTGACCGTGCAGGCGGACCAGCCGCCCAGCGCCGATTTCGCCGAGCCGCCCGCCCGCGCCCAGCGCGGCCTGGCGGTGCGCCTGCCCTGGCAGGCTTCGGATGATTGGGGCCTGGCCTCGCTGGTGGCGGAGTTCCGCCTGGTGGCGCGGCCGCAGGCGCCGGCGCATGTGCTGGACATCAACCTGCCCGGCGTACAGCCGCGCGAGGCCGATGGCATCGCCGGGCCGGACCTCTCCGCGCATCCCTGGGCCGGGCTGGAGGTGGAGGTGCAGCTTCTGGCGCGCGACGGCGCGGCGCAGGAAGGCCGTTCCGAAACCGCCCGGATCACCCTGCCCGAACGCGGCTTCACCCATCCGGTGGCGGTGGCGCTGATCGCGCTCCGCAAGGCGCTGTCGCTGGACCCGACGGCGCGGCTGCAGGCGCGTGCCGAGCTGGACCGGCTTTCCGCCGCGCCCGAGGCCTTCGAGCACGACACCACCACCTTCCTGGCGCTGCGCAGCGCCCGCCACCGCCTGGTCCGCGACCATCGGCCGCAGGCGGTGGATGAGGCGCAGGAGCTGATTTGGGAAACCGCCCTGGCACTGGAGGAAGGCCGCGCCGACCGCACCGCCCGCGCCCTGGAACAGGCCCGCGCCGAGCTGCGGGAGGCGCTGGAACAGCAGCTTCGCGAACAGCAGCAGCGCGAGGAGGCGGAGCGCCAGAACCAGGCCCAGGACCAGGCCCAGGAACAGACACCGGAACAGCAGCGCGAGGCGGATGAACAGCGCGCCGAGACGGATCGCCGCATCCAGGAACTGCGCGACGCCATCCGCCGCCATCTGGAGGCGCTGGCCGAGCGGCTGCAGCAGGAGAATGCGGAGTCGATGACCACCGACCCGCAGAACCGCCTGATGGACCGCCGCGACCTGGACCGTCGCACCGACCGCATGCGCGACGCCAACCGGGAGCAGCGCCCGCAGGATGCCGAGCGCGAGCTGGCGGAGCTGGAGGAGATGCTGCGCGCGCTGGAGGAAGGCCGCACCCCGCAGAACGAGGCGGCGGAGCGCAACCGCCAGCAGCGCCAGCGCGGCCAGCAGCAGATGGGCGTGGTGCAGGACATGGTGCGCCGCCAGACCGGCATGCTCGACAGCGGCCATCGCCGCGCCGAGGCCGAGGCGCAGCGCCAGGAAGCCGAGCGCCGCGCCCGGATGCTGCAGAACCGCGCCCCCTGGTCCCGCCCGCCGCAACCCGAGCCGCCATCCGCCGTCCCCGATCCGGCCGGTTCGGAAGCCCGTGCCGAAGCGGCGCGGGAGGCGCTGACCCAACGCGCGCTGCGCCGGGCGCTGGGTGAGGTGATGCAGCAATTCGGCGACCTGACCGGCGAAATCCCGGCCCCCCTCGGCCGCGCCGACCAGGCGATGCGGGAGGCGCAGGAGGCGCTGGCCCAGGGTGGCGATGCCCGCACCCCGCAGCAGACCGCGATCCGCGAATTGCAGGAAGGCGGCCGCCAGATGGCGCAGCAGATGCAGCGCCAGTTCGGCCAGGGCCAGCCGGGCGAGGAAGGGGAGGGCGAGGGCGAGGGCGAGATGTTCGGCCAGGGCCAGGGTGAGAACGGCCAGGATGGCGGCCAGGAGAACGCGCAGGGCCAGGGCCCCGGCCGCGACCCGCTCGGCCGCCGGAGCCGGGAGGCACCGGGCGCGCAGGACAATGGCAGCGACACCCGCGTGCCGGATGAGGCCGAGCTGCTCCGCACCCGCCGCATCCAGGAGGAACTGCGCAAGCGCGGTGCCGAGCGGACGCGGCCGCAGGAGGAATTGGACTACATCGACCGGCTGCTGAAGCGGTTCTGAGGGCGTGCCGCGCATCACGGACGCACCCGACCCCGGCAGCCTGGGGCGGATCATCGGCCTGCATGCGGCGTGGTATGCCCGCCACTGGGGCTTCGGCCTGCCCTTCGAGGCCAAGGTCGCCGCCGAGCTCGGCGCCTTCGCCTGCAGCCTGCCGCGCGACGATTCCCGGCTGTTCTTGGCGCTCGGCGAGGCCGGGGAGGTGCTGGGCGGCATCGCGCTGGATGGGCGGGAGGGCGCGCGCGCCCGCATCCGCTGGTTCATCCTGGCGGAGGAAGCGCGCGGCGGCCTCGGCCGGCGGCTGCTGGGCGCGGCACTGGATTTCGCGGACCAGCGCGGCTTCGAAGCGGTTTGGCTGACCACCTTCGCCGGCCTCGACGCTGCCCGGCGGCTTTATGAATCAGCCGGCTTCCGGCTGGTGGAGGAAGCGCCCGAGACCGGTTGGGGCGTGCAGGTCCTGGGCCAGCGCTTCGAACGCCCCTTTCCCGGCACGCATCGCCCTGTAGGCTGAGGCGTCCCTGTAGAGGCAGCCCTGCCATGACCTTCACCGCCCCCGCCCGCCGCCTCGGCACGCTCGACCGGCCTGATTGCCGCATCGCCTATGAGGTGACGGGCAGCGGCCCGCCGATCGTCTTCGCGCATGGGCTGGGCGGTTGCTACCTGTCCTGGTTCCAGCAGGTGGCGCATTTCGCGCCGCGCTATGCTTGCGTCAGCTTCTCCCACCGCGGCTTCTACCCCTCCACCGCGCCGGAATCCGGGCCGGACCCGCGCGAATATGCCGGTGACCTGGCGGCGCTGGTGGATCATCTGGGCCTCGGCGACATTGCGCTGGTCTGCCAATCCATGGGCGGCTGGACCGGCGTGGAATACGCGCTGGCCAGGCCGGGGCGGCTGCGCGCCCTGGTGCTGGCGGCCACCACCGGCTCACTCGACCCGCGGCAGATGGCGGAACCGGCGCGGGGGCGGCTGGAGGGCTGGCTGAAGGAGTCGGCCGAGGCGCGCGCCGCGATGGCGGCCCGAGGCATCCACCCCGCCGCCGGCCCCGCCATGGCGGCAAGCCAGCCGGCCATGCACCATTTGTACGGCCAGTTGGACAAGCTGAGCGCCGGGCTGGACAAGGAAGCGCTGCGCGCCCGCATGGGCGAGATGCGCCGCCGCCCGCCCGCCGATCTTGCGGCCGGCAACTGCCCGGTGCTGTTCATGCCCGGCGGCCAGGACCAGGTGATCCCGCCCTTCGCCCTGCACGCCATGGCGCCGGAGATTCCGGGCGCGCGCGTGGCGCCGGTGCCGGATGCCGCCCATTCCGCCTATTTCGAGCACCCCGCCGCCTTCAATGCGCTGGTGGAGGCGTTCCTGTCGGAGGTCGGTTTCGCGCCCGCATAGGCCACCCCCTCGCGGCCCGGCGCAGGCCGGGCTATTCAACGCGGATGCGCTACATCTCCACCCGCGGCGAAGCCCCGTCGCGCGACTTCGAAGGCGTCCTGCTGGCCGGGCTGGCCGAGGATGGCGGGTTGTTCGTACCCGAGACCTGGCCGGTGCTGACCAGCGCCGAGTGGCGCAAGCTGCGCGGCCTGCCCTATCCGGACCTGGCCGCGCATATCCTGGCGCTGTTCACCGGCGGGCAGCCGGACCACGCCGCGCTGCTGCCGATGCTGCGCCAGGCCTATGCCGGCTTCGGCCACCCCGCCGTGGCGCCGCTGGTGCAGCTGGATACGCGGATGTTCGCGCTGGAACTGTTCCACGGCCCGACGCTGGCCTTCAAGGACATGGCGATGCAGGCCCTCGGCCCGCTCTTCGACCATGTGCTGGCGCGGCGTGGCGAAAGGCTGACCATCGTCGGCGCCACCTCCGGCGACACCGGCTCCGCCGCCATCGAGGCCTGCCGCGACCGCGCGGCCATCGACATCGTCATCCTGCATCCGGAGGGCCGCACCAGCCTGGTGCAGCGCCGGCAGATGACCACGGTGCTGGCGCCGAATGTCGCCAACCTCGCCATCGAGGGGTCCTTCGACGACTGCCAGGACCTGGTGAAGGCGATGTTCGCCGATGCGCCGTTCCGCGACGAGATGCGGCTATCCGCGGTGAACTCCATCAACTGGGCGCGGATCGCCCTGCAGATCCCGTACTACGTCGCCTCCGCCCTGGCACTCGGCGCGCCGGATCGGGAAGTGGCGTTCTCCGTGCCCACCGGCAATTTCGGCAATGTGCTGGCCGCCTGGGCGGCGCGGCGGATGGGGCTGCCGATCGCGCAGCTTCTCATCGGCTCCAACCGCAACGACATCCTGACCCGCTTCCTGTCGGGCAACGACATGACCATGCGGGCGGTGGAGCCTTCCTTCTCGCCTTCCATGGACATCCAGGTTTCCTCGAACTTCGAGCGCCTGCTGTTCGAATTGCTGGGTCGCGATGCCACCGCGACCGCGGACACCATGCGGCGCTTCCGGGCGGAGGGCCGCATGCCGGTGCCGGACGCCGCCTGGCGCAGCGCCACCCAGGTGTTCCGCGGTTTCGCGCTGGACGATGCCGGGACACTGGCGGAAATCCGCCGGCTGCATGGGCAGGGGTATCTGGCCGATCCGCACACCGCCATCGGCACCGCCGCCGCCATGGCCAGCCCGCCATCGGACCCCGCCATCCCGATCGTGGTGGCCGCCACCGCGCATCCCGCGAAATTCCCGGATGCGGTGCGCCAGGCCACCGGCATCGAGGCCCCCCTGCCTTCGCGCCTGGCCGACCTATATGAACGTCCTGAGCGCTTTTCCCGCCTGCCCGCCGACCTCGGCGCCATCGAGGCCTTCGTGCGGCGCCATACCCTCCGCAACGTCGCCTGACCGCGGCGAAGGACACACATGAACGACGCCATTCGCCTGACCCGGCTGCCGAGCGGCCTGACGGTCGTGTCCGAGAAGATGCCGCGGGTCGAGACCGTCTCGATCGGCGCCTATGTCGATGCTGGCACGCGGCATGAGGATGCGCCAGAAAATGGCGTCTCCCACTTCCTGGAACACATGGCCTTCAAGGGCACGGAGCGCCGCGACGCGGCGGCCATCGCGCGCGAGATTGAGAATGTCGGCGGCCACCTGAACGCCTATACCTCCCGCGAAAACACCGCCTTCTACGCCAAGATCCTGAAGGAGGATGTGGGCCTTGCCGCCGACATCCTGGGCGACATCCTGTCCCACAGCACCTTCGTGCCGGAGGAGCTGGAGCGTGAGCGCGGCGTGATCCTGCAGGAGATTGGCCAGGCGAACGACACGCCGGACGACATCGTCTTCGACCATTTCCAGGCCACCGCCTACGGATCCCAGGCGATGGGCCGCCCGGTGCTCGGCACCGAGGACACCATCAAGGCGATGAGCCGGGAGGCGCTGACCGGCTATATGCGCCGCCATTACGGCCCGTCGCGCATGGTGGTCGCGGCCGCCGGCGCGCTGGAGCATGAGGATCTGCTCGACCTCGCGCAGCGCCATTTTGGCGAGCTGCCGGCCGCCATCGCCGCGGTGCCGGAACCGGCGCGCTACACCGGCGGCGAGTTCCGCGAGGAGCGGGATCTGGACCAGGTGCATCTGTGCCTGGGCTTCCCCTCCGTCGCCGCCAACCACAAGCTGCACATGGCGACGCAGCTGCTCTCCACCCTGCTCGGCGGCGGCATGTCCTCCCGCCTGTTCCAGGAGATCCGGGAGAAGCGCGGGCTGGTCTATTCCATCTATTCCTTCGCCTCCCCCTTCGCCGATGGCGGGCTTTTCGCCGTGTATGCCGGTACCGGCGAGGACCAGGCGGAGGAGCTGGTCCCGGTGACGCTGGAGGAGCTGCGCCGCGTGCAGCACGACGTCTCGGAGGATGAGCTGGCCCGCGCCAAGGCGCAGCTGCGCGCCAGCCTGCTGATGAGCCTGGAATCCACCGGCAGCCGCTGCGAGCAGCTCGCCCGCCAGCTGCAGGTGCATGGCCGCATCATCCCGACCGAGGAAACCAAGGCGAAGATCGCCGCGGTGACGGTGGCCGAGGTGCAGGAAGCCGCCGCGATGGCCTTCCGGGGCGCGCCGACGCTGGCGGCGCTGGGTCCGGCGGGCAAGGTGCCGGGGCTGCCTTCGATCATCGAGCGCCTGGCCGCTTGACCATCTCGGGTGCGCCGGCGGATTTGACGCAGGCGCAACCCGCTCGGTAGTTTGAAGACATGACCGGTGCGCCACAGATTGCGGGCGACAGGCCGCCCGACGCCAAGGTCGTGCCGCCTGTCCCGGACACCGTCTACGAGCCGATCCCGCAGGATGGGACCGGCCCGCCCGGCGATATGGAATCTGCCGAGGCGGGCGCCCGCATCGCGGCCTATCTGGCGGATTGCACCGATTTCGCCCGCGCCGCCTTCGCCGAGGCGCCCGTCGCGGCGACCGGTGGCACATCGGACCCGGTGGAGGCGATCCTCGGCGTGCTGCTGGGGCACGAGTTCAACCACCAGTCCAAGGGCCGCCTCGCGCATCTGCGGCCCGGCCTGCGCCAGCGCCTGGCGGCACATGTCGCCCGCGCCGCGCCGATCCCCTTCTTCATGAGCTACAATGGCGGCTACCACGCCACCACGCGGCCCGATTTCTCTCGCCCGCTGGGCTTCGAGGCAGGGATCGCGGAGCTGCTGTTCCTGCACATGATCGCGCGGCTGAAGCGGCGGCTGGGCGCGGTCTACCCGCCCGGCATGGTCTATCACATCGTCCTGAACAACGGCGTGGCGCAGTGGGTGAACGACATTCCCACGGCCCGCACCGAGGCCTATGCGCGGGCGCTGGAGGCGATGGCGGCGGCGCTGGGGGCGGCAGGGCAGGTGCGCCTGCTGGTGCAGTCGCATCTCGGCGATTTCGCCGCCCGCATGCGCGAGGTGCCGGCCCCGCCGGCTGCGGCGGTCGATGCCGCCACCCACCACAACATCGAGCGCTTCCTCGGCCGTCCCTGCTCGGCGGCGGAGGCCGGGCTGCGCCTCGCCCGCTACGCCCCGGCCGAGGCCGCCTGGTGGCAGGAGCTGCGCGGCCTGGTCGATGCGGCCGGGGGCATCCGGCTGCTGCAGGTGGCGAGCCAGGATTTCCTGTCCTTCCGCCCCTTCCCGGGCGCCGCGACCCGGGCGCAGACCGGGCAGGTGGGCTTCCGCCTGCAGGGCGGCCGGCCGGTGCCGGTGCTGATCACCACCGCCAGCTTCGCCCGGGCGGCGGTGGTGCCGGTGCCGGTACGCTGGCCCGCGGGGCTCGCGCTGCCGGAGGCCGCGGCGGGATGAGCGTGGCGGGGGCCGATCCGCTGGCGTCTGACGCCCCCTGGCGCCGGTCCACCCTGCCGTCGCCGCCGGCCGGGGCGCTGGCGATGACGCTCTGCGAGAGCCTGGCCGAGGTCGCCGCGCGCCATGCGGACCGGCCGGCCATCGTCTCCGCCGCCGGGCGGGTGAGCTTCGCGGAGCTGCTCGGCCAGGTCGGCGCGCTGGCGGCGGCGATCCGGGCGGCCGCGGCGCCGCCGGGGCCGGTGGCGCTGCTGCTGCCCGCCGGCATGGGCTACATCGCCGCCTGGTTCGCCTGCGCCGCGGCGGGCCGGCCGATGCTGATGGTGGAACTCGCCAACCCGCCCGCCCGCAACGCCGCGCTGCTGGAGGCGGCGGGGGCGGCGCTGGTGCTGCATGATGGCGATGCGGCGGCGGTGCAGGCCGCGGGCGACCGGCCGGCCCTGCGCCTGTCCTTTCCGCTGGCGCCCCAGCCACTGGTGCCGGGCGGGCTGGATGCGGCGGTGCCGGCCTTCCTCTTCGCCACCTCCGGCTCCTCCGGCCAGCCGAAGCTGGTGGTCTATGCGCAGGAGACGGTGCAGGCGAAGGTGCAATGCTCCGCCATGGTGATGGGGGTGGGGCCGGGCGACACGGTGATGATCGCCGGCTCGCATGCCAATTTCGGCGTGCTGCACCATGCGCTGGTCTTCCTGTTCCGCGGCGGCACGCTGTGCCTGCACGACATGCGGGGGGATGGGCTGTCCGGCATGTTCGGCGCCATCACCCGTTTCGGCGTGAACCACCTGCGGTTCACCCCCTCCCTGTTCCGCACCATCGCGGCGATGCCGGAGGCGGCGGCGGCACTGCGCCAGGCGGCTTGTATACGCTTCGCCGGCGAACCGCTGCTGCGCGACGACATCGCCCTGGCCCGCGCCCATCTGCCGCCGGGCTGCGAGGTGCAGAACCTGTATGGCAGCACGGAGAGCATGATCTTCTTCTGGTCCGACCGGACCGAGGCGCTGCCCCCCGGCGCCCTGGTGCCGAATGGCCGGATCTACCCGGTGGCGGAGTTCCTGCTGCTGGACGAGGCCGGCCGGCCGGCGGCGGAAGGCGAGGCGGGGGAGCTGGTCATCAGCTCCTGCCTGCATGCGCTGGGCGATTGGGTGGAGGGGCGGGTGGACCCTGCGCGGTTCCCGCCGGACCCGCGTGGCGGTGGGCGCCGGCTGTATCATACCGGCGACGTTGTCCGGCTGCTGCCGGATGGCTGCATGGTGGTGCAGGGGCGGCGGGACCGGCTGCTGAAGGTGAACGGCCAGCGTGTCTCCCTGCTGGAGATCGAGGCGACGCTGCGCGCCATGCCCGGCTGCGCGCAGGTTTCCGTGCAGCCGCGTGACCAGGATGGCGCGACGCAGCTGATCGCCTTCCTGGTGGCGGATCACGACCTGCCGGCCGACCCTGGCGCCTGGCTGGCGGCCCGGCTGCCCCGCTACATGGTGCCGGCCCGCTTCCGGCGCGTCGCGGAACTGCCCCTGCTGCCCGGCGGCAAGGTGGATGGCCGGGCGCTGCTGGCGCTGCTGCTGCCGCAGCCTGAACCGGCCGGGATGCCGGGGGAGGGGGCGGATGGCCTGCCGGGCGCCCTGCGGGCGGCCTGGGCGCGGGTGCTGGGCCTTCCGGCGGTGGACCCGGCGGGGGATTTCTTCGCGCTCGGCGGCGATTCGCTGAAGCTGCTGGAGCTGACGCTGGCGGTGGAGCGCCACACCGGCCGGCCGCTGAGCCCGGCCGCCTTCCTCGGCGATCCCACGCCGCGGGGCCTGGCCCGGCTGCTGGCGCGACAGCAGGCGACGGCGCCGCCCACCCCGCTGGGCCCCACCCCGTTGGGCCCCACCCCGTTGGGCCGCTTCGATTTCCGCAGCCGGATCACGTTGCAGCGGCTGCGCCATGCGCGGGGCCTGTCGAAGGGCATGGTGCTCGGCATGCCGAGCTTCCTCGGGCACCTGGCGCCCGTCGCCATGTTCGCCGCCAATGCCCTGCCGGACCACGAGGTCTGGGGCTTCAGCGCGGAGCTGGACGGGCGCACCCTGCTGGATGATGCGGCCTGGCTGGGCTGCGCGCAGGAGATCGCCCGGCAGGTGGCGGCGATGGACTGGCTGCGGCCCGACATCCTGGTCGGCTATTCCGTCGCCGGCTACCTGGCCTGGCTGGTGGACCGCATCCTGGCCGATGGCCCCTGGCGGCCCGGCCGGGTGATCGCGCTCGACGCCTATCCGGTGCATCCGGGGCAGGGGGCGGCGGAGGCCGAGATGCAGGCGCTGATCGCCGGCAGCGCGGGCCGGCCCGGGCGGATGCTGCTGGTCTGCCGCCGGCCGCCGCTTCCCTTCGCCGTGCTGAATGATTCGGCGGAGCGCTGGCAGGCCCTCGGCGTGCCCTTCGAGGCGCTGGGGCTGCCGACGCTGGACCATGCCGACCTGAACCGGGCGGAGGCGATCCGCATGGCGGCGCCGGCCCTGGCCGCCTTCGCCGAAACCGGCGCAGCCCCCGTCATGACGCTGGCCGGCGCGCAGGATTTCGCGACGCCCGGCGGCCGGCTGTACCGCCTGCTGGCGGCCGGCGCGCCGCCCACGGCCGCGGAGCTGCGGCAGGTGATGGCGGATTTCGGCCTGCCCCCGGACTCACCCCCGGACTCACCCGCGAACCCGCCCTCGGATCCGCCCACCGACCCGCATTGCCAATTGGCGCTGCTGTTCCTGGCCATCGCGGTGGGCGAGTATCAGCCGGCGCTGGACCTGGCGCGGCAATTGGCCGGCGGCCGGTCCTATCGGCGGGGTACCACCTATGCGCTGGTCGGGCTGCTCGGGCTGAAGGGCCGGGCGGCGGAGGCTGCCGCGGTGGCGGAAGCCTGGTGCCGGGAGCGCGGCGAGGATGCGGTGATGCGCCGGCGCGTCCCGCCCCACTGGCGGCCGCCGCAGCCCTGGGCGGCGCTGGCCCGCCACCGGATCGGCGGCGCCGCGCTGTTCGACCTGGCGCTGGACTGGATGGCGGCGCGGGAGGGTGTGGCGCCGGGCTGATCCGGCAATCACCCGGGCCGGGCTGGCTTGCCCGCGCGGATCGTGGTTGTTGAGCCTGCGCGGCAACGGGCACGGCCGGCCAGCCGCGAAACGACCTCGACACGCCCCGAAGCGGCCCCGAATGACCAGGATGCGGAGCGAGCATGAGCGACCTGAACCACCTTTCCGACCTCGTCGCCGCCGCCCGCCGGGCCGGTGCGGATGCGGCGGATGCGCTGCAGGTGAGCAATGAATCCCTCTCCGTCTCGCGCCGCCTCGGCCGGGTCGAGCAGCTGGAGCGGTCCGAAGGCTTCGACATCGGGCTGCGCGTGTTCCTCGGCCAGCGCCAGGCCATCGTCTCCACCACCGTCGCCGACCCCGCCGGCTTCGCCGCGCTGGCGGAACGCGCGGTGGCGATGGCGAAGGTGGTGCCGGAGGACCCGTTCGGCGGGCTGGCGGACCATTTCGACGCGCCGCGCGACGCCGGGCCGCTGGACCTGGCGGATGCCACCGAACCCACGGCGGAGCACCTGATCGCCCGCGCCGCGGCGGCGGAGGATGCGGCGCTGGCGGTGGCCGGCGTGACCAACAGCGAGGGCGCCGATGCCAGCTGGGGCCGCATCCGCATCGCGCTCGCCACCTCCGCCGGCTTCGCGGGGCAGTATGTCCGCACCTCGCACAGCCTGTCCTGCACCGCGCTGGCCGGGCAGGGCACGGGGATGGAGCGGGATTATGAATGGTCCTCCGTCGTCCATCGGGCCGACCTCGAGGACCCGGCCGCGATCGGGCGGCGGGCGGCGGAGAAGGCGATCGCCCGGCTGAACCCGGTGCGGGCGAAGACGGCGCGGATTCCCGTGGTGTTCGATCCGCGGGTCGCCTCCTCCCTGCTCGGGCATCTGCTGGGGGCGATCAACGGCGCTTCCGTCGCGCGTGGCACCTCCTTCCTGGCGGACCGGATCGGCACGCAGGTGCTGGCCAAGGGCCTGACGGTGCGCGACGACCCGACCCGCCCGCGCGGCCTGCGGTCCCGCCCCTTCGATGGCGAGGGCATGGCCGGCCAGCCGCGCGCCATCGTGGAGGATGGGGTGCTGATGAGCTGGATCCTGGATTGGCGCAGTGCCCGGCAGCTCGGCCTGGCCAGCACCGGCCATGCCAGCCGCGGCACCGGCGGCCCGCCCGGCCCGGCGGCCTCCAACCTGTGGCTGGAGCCGGGCAGCATGACGCCCACCGAGCTGATGGCGGATATCCGGGAAGGCCTCTATGTGACCGACCTGATCGGCATGGGGGTGAATGGCGTGACCGGCGACTACAGCCGCGGCGCCGCCGGCTTCATGATCCGCAACGGCGCGCTGGCGGAGGCGGTGAGCGAGATCACCATCGCCGGCAACCTGCGCGACATCTTCCTGAACCTGACGGCGGCGAATGACCTGACCTTCCGCCGCGGCATGGATGCGCCGACCATCCGGATCGAGGGGTTGACCCTGGCGGGGGCTTGAAGCGGCGGAACTGATGGGGCCGGAGGTCGCGGCGAAGGCGAGGCAGACGCGGCGGTGGCCGAGCACAAGCCTTCGTGCAGTGGCGACGGGCCCATCATTAAGCTTTCCACAACATGATTGATGGAAACGCGCCGAGGCGGCCGGGTGGCCGTCTCTACCGGAGCCTGCTTCTTGCCCAACCCTGACACCCTCACGCTGCACAATGTTCGACGCCTGGGTGGCGGACCCACGCGCCTGCTTTTTGCGCACGGCTTCGGCTGCGACCAGACGATCTGGCGACTGGTCGCGCCGCTGCTGGCGCGGGACCATGAGGTGATCCTGTTCGACCATGTCGGCGCCGGCGATGCCACCGCGCCCTATGATGCGCGCCGCCATGGCAGGCTGGACGGCTATGCCGAGGATGTCCTCGGGATCTGCCAGGCGCTGGGGCCGGAGCAACTGGTTTATGTCGGCCATTCCGTCAGCGCCAGCATCGGCGTGCTGGCCGCGGCCAAGGCGCCGGCGCATTTCGCGAAGCTGGTGCTGCTGAACCCGTCCCCCCGCTACATCGACGATGGCGACTATGTCGGCGGCTTCTCGGCGGAGGACATCGAGGCCCTGCTCGGCCTGCTGCAGGCGGACCAGGATGGCTGGGCGGCCGCCATGGCACCGGCCGTCGCGGGCAATCCGGACCGGCCGGAACTGGCCGAGGAGATGGCCGGGCGGTTCTGCCGGATGGACCCCGCTGTGGCGGTCGGCTTCGCCCGCACCACCTTCACCTCCGACAATCGCGCCGATCTGGCGCGGGTACCGACGCGGACCCTGGTGCTGCAATGCCGGGATGATTCCATCGCCCCGCCCAGCGTCGGCGCCTTCGTCAGCGCGCAACTGCCCGATGCGGTGCTGGTGACGCTGGAGGTCTCGGGCCATTGCCCGCATCTTTCGGCGCCGGAGGAAACCGTGGCAGCGATCCGCAGCTTCCTGGCCGATCCGGGCCAGCCATGCCTGATCTGAACATGCCGCAGGCGGCCCTGGCCGAGAGCATCGAGGATTTCTACGAGGACGCACCCTGCGGCTACGTCTCCTGGCGCATCCAGGACGGCGCCATGGTCCGCGCCAACCGCACCCTGCAACGCTGGATCGGCAAGCCCCGTACCGGCCTGCTCGCCGGGCGCTTCCGTGACCTGCTGACCCCGCCCGGCCGGATCATGCACGAGACGCGGCACGCGCCGCGGCTGCGGGCCGGCGGGGCGGTGGAGGCGGTGGCGCTGGAACTGGCCTGCGCCGCCGGCCAGCGTCTGCCCGTGCTGGCCCATTCGCAGCTTCTGGCGGAAGGCGGCGACGCCCTGGTGCGGACCTCGCTGTTCGATGCCACCGTCTATCGCCGCTACGAGCAGGGGTTGGTGACGGCGCGGCAGCGGGCGGAGCAGGCCGAGGCCGAGGCCCGCCGGGCCCAGGCGCGGGCCGAGGCGGCGGCGCAGGCCAAGGCCGGGTTCCTGGCGGCGATGAACCATGAGTTCCGCACGCCGATCGGCATCGTCTCCGGCTTCGCCGGCCTGCTGCGGCGTGATGCGGAAGCCGGCGGCGGAGGGTCCGCCAGGCTCGACTGGCTGCGCGACATGGATGAGGCGGCGGAGCATCTGCTCTCCTTGCTGGAGGATGCGACGCTGTTCGCCCGGCTGGATGGCGGCACCCATAGCCTGCCGGTACGGCCGATGGCGCTGGGCCGCATGGCACAGGCGGCCATCGCCCTGGCCGGGCCGGTGATGGAGCGGCAGCGGGTCCGGGCCTTCGCGCCGGAGGTGGACCATGCGCCCAGCCTGCGCGCCGATCCGGCGCTGGTGGCGGAGGCGCTGGCCTGCGGATTGCGGGAGATCGCTCGCCGCGCCACGCCCGGCATGAGCATCCAGATCGAATGCGTGGCGGAGGACGGGCTGTACAGCATCCGCCTCATCTGCCCGGGGCTCGAGATGACCGAGGCGGCGCTGGCCGACCTGCGTGCGCCCCTGGCGCCGACCGCCTGGCTCGGCCGGGGGCTGGAGGGCTCGGGGCTGGGCATCGCCGCCGCGCAGCGCATCGCGGAGCTGCATTGCGGCCGGCTGCGCATCGAGACGGCGCCGCAGGGCGGGTTGCTGCTGGCGCTGGAACTGCCCCTGGAAGCCTGATCGGCCGGACCAGGAGGTGGCTCAAGCGGGGGGCATCGCAATTCGCCGGCGAAGCCCTATATTACAGCGAGGAAACCCAGACCGGAGTCACGGAGCCCCAATGCGCCGCAAAGCATCCTTCATGGCCGCCATCGCCGTCGTGGCCCTGGCGCTCGCCCCAGCCCTGGCCGAAGCGCGCCGCGGCGGGGGCTTCTCCTCCGGCAGCCGTGGCACCCGCACCTACCAGGCGCCGCCTTCGACCAGCACCTCCCCGGGCGGGGCGACGCAGTTCCAGCGCACCCAGACCGGTCCGGCTGCCGCCACCACCGGCGCGGCCACCGCTGGCACGGCCGCGGCCGGCGCCACGGCGGCGCGCGGCGGCATGCGCTCCGGCCTGATGGGCGGCCTTCTGGGCGCCGGGCTGATCGGCATGTTCCTCGGCGCCGGCCTGTTCGGCGGCCTGGGCGGCTTCGCCTCCATCCTCGGCCTGCTGCTGCAGGTGGCGCTGATCGGCGGCGTGATCTGGCTGGTGATGCGGATGTTCCGCAGCCGCCGGGAAGCCACGGCCGGTGGCCCGCCCAATGTCCATGCGCGTGACATGCAGGGTGATGCGAACCCGCGGCCGATGATGGGCGGCAGGGCCGCCGCGGCTGGCCCGATGCCGGCGCCGGCCGCGCCGGAGGTGGCCACCGCGCCGCTGCAGATCGTCGAATCCGACTATCAGGAATTCGAGCAGAACCTGCAGGCGGTGAACGATGCCTGGTCGCGCCAGGACCTGGAGGCGCTGCGCCGCCTGTCCACCTCGGAGATGACCAACTACTTCGCCCAGGACCTCAAGGACCTGCGCGCCCGCGGCTGGACCAACACCACCAGCGGCACGAAGCTTGAAGCCGGCGACCTGTCCGAGGCCTGGCAGGAGAACGGCCAGCACTACGCGACGGTGGCGATGCGCTACTCCATCGTGGACGTCACCACCGACGCCTCCGGCAAGGTGGTCGAGGGCCATCCGACGGAGCCGCAGGTGGTCACCGAGATCCTCACCTATACCCGCTTCCCGGGTGAGTCCTGGCGCCTGTCGGCGATCCAGCAGACCGGTTGAGGCTCGCGGGCGGAGGGGGCGAAAACCCCCTTCGCCCTTGCTTCGCCCCCCCGCATCGGCTAGGCGTCCCTGCTGCGTCGGCACCCCTGGAGGCCGGCGCATTTTCTTTGCGCCCGCCCCGCCGGTTCGTTCGGCAAGGGAAGTGGGCGCATCATTCTTGAAGGAGCCTGGCAATGGTCCAGACAGTGCGGATCGAAGCCGTGGCGCGCGCAGATGCAGGTAAGGGGGCAGCGCGTGCGACCCGGCGGGAGGGGCTGGTCCCCGGTGTGGTGTATGGTGCGAAGCAGGCGGCGACGCTGGTGGCCTTCGACCCGCGCGACATCATGAAGGAACTCACCAAGGGCGGCTGGCAGTCGCACCTGTACGAGGTCGTCGTGAAGGACGGCCCGACCGAGCGCACCATCATGCGCGAGGTGCAGTTCCACCCGGTGACGGATCGCCCCATCCACATCGACTTCCAGCGCGTGGCCCCCGGTGCGCGTATCCGCGTCCGCGTGCCGGTGGTGTTCCAGAACGAGGAAACCTCGGTCGGCATCAAGGCCGGTGGCGTGCTGAACGTGGTCCGCCGCGAGGTTGAAGTGCTGGCCGAGACCGACAAGGTGCCGGACCACTTCGAGATCGACCTGGCCGAGGCCAAGATCGGTGACGGCCTGCGCTGGTCCTCCATCAAGGATCATCAGGGTGCGCGCCCCGGCATCGCCGGCCGCGACTTCATGATCGCCTCCATCGCCGCGCCGACGGTGGATGAGGAACTGGCACCGGTCGTGGTTGCCGCGCCGGAGCCGGTCAAGGGCAAGGGCAAGGCGCCGGCCAAGGCTGCTGCCAAGCCGGCCGCCGCCGCCGCCCCGGCCGCGCCCGCCAAGAAGAAGTAGTCTTCCGGGACAAAGCCCTCTCCCCCGACGGGGGAGAGGGTTGGTTGGGGGGGCGCGACGATCAGTCGCGCAATCTGAAAGGGGTCCGCTGCGGTGGCGCTGCTTTGGGTCGGCCTTGGGAATCCGGGGCAGGAACATGCGCGGCAGCGCCACAACATCGGCTTCATGGCGATGGATGCCATCGCCCGGCGCCACGGCTTCACCGCCTGGCGCAAGCGCTTCAAGGGCCTGGTCGCGGAGGGCAACCTCGGCGGCCAGAAGATCCTGGCCCTCAAGCCAGAGACCTACATGAATGCCAGCGGCGAATCCGTGCAGCAGGCCGCCGCCTTCCTGAAGCTCGGCACCGCCGATATCTGCGCCTTCCACGACGAGCTGGACCTGGCGCCCGGCAAGCTGCGGGTGAAGAAGGGCGGCGGCACCGCCGGCCACAACGGGCTGCGGGATATGCAGCGCGCCTTCGGCAACGCGGATTTCTGGCGGGTGCGTCTCGGCATCGGCCATCCCGGCCACAAGGACCGGGTCACCGGCCATGTGCTGGGCAATTTCGCCAAGGTGGACACCTGGGTGGAGCCGCTGCTGGACGCGGTGGCGGATGCCGCGCCGCTGCTGGCGGAGGGCCAGCACGAGGCCTTCATGACGCGCGTGGCGCTGCTGACGCAGGAAGGATGACCGATGAGCGGCATGGAAGATGACAGCGTGTTCGATGGCGGTTTCGGCGGCCCGGGTCCCGAGGATTTCGCCAATGGCGCCGCTGCCCTCGCTGCCGGGCTGATCCGCGAAGCGCAGGGCCTGGCGCAGGCCGCCGCCGCGCTGCGCGCCACCGCCGCGCCCAACCCGCCCGGCGTGGCGGGTGGCGAGCCGGTCTCTGACATCCGACGCCAGCGCATGGTGCTGCACACGGCGGGCGAGGCCGCGCTGCGCGCCGCGCTGGCGCTGGATGCCGCCGCCCTGCTGGCCGAATCCCGCGCACCCGCGGAACAGGCGGCGCGCATCGCGGAAGCGGCCAGGAAGGTCGGCCTGCCGCCCGCCACCCTGGCGCCCTTCCTGCGCAGCGCGGCGCTCGATTTCCGCACGGATGACGCGGCCGCGCGGATTGCCGCCTCCACCCTCGCTACCGATCTCTGCGCACTGCTCGCCCAGGATTCGTCCGGACGGACGAATCCTGCCTAGAAAAGAAAAACTGGCGCAGGAAATCCGGTCTGACGAACCTGGTCAGACCGAATATTGCGCCAGACGCCGCCTCCTCCTGAACGGATACTCCCCATGGGTTTCAACTGCGGCATCGTCGGCCTGCCCAATGTCGGCAAATCCACCCTGTTCAACGCGCTGACGCAGACCGCGGCGGCCCAGGCGGCGAATTACCCGTTCTGCACGATCGAGCCGAATGTCGGCCGGGTCGCCGTGCCTGACCCGCGCCTCGGCGTGCTGGCGAAGATTGGCAAATCCCAGAAGATCATGCCGACCGGCCTGGAATTCGTCGACATCGCCGGCCTGGTGCGCGGCGCCTCGAAGGGGGAGGGGCTGGGCAACCAGTTCCTGGCGAATATCCGGGAGGTGGACGCCATCGTCCATGTCCTGCGCTGCTTCGAGGATGACGACGTCACCCATGTCGAGGGCAACGTGGACCCGGTGCGGGACGCCGAGACGGTCGAGACGGAGCTGATGCTCGCCGACCTCGACAGCCTGGAGAAGCGCGCCTACGGCCTGAACAAGCGCGCCCGCGGCGGCGACAAGGAAGCCAGCGCGCAGCTCAGCCTGATCGAGCCGATCCTGGCCGCGCTGACCGAGGGCCGCGCCGCCCGCACCGCCATCCCGAAGGGGGAGGAGGAGGCGGTGCGCCGGCTGCAGCTGATGACCAGCAAGCCGGTGCTGTACGTCTGCAACGTGGAGGAAGGCTCCGCCGCAACCGGCAACGCGCATGCGGAGAAGGTCTTCGCCATGGCGAAGGCGCAGGGCGCCAAGGCGGTGATCGTCTCCGCCGCCATCGAGGCCGAGATCAGCCAGATGCCGGAAGCCGACCGGGCCGATTTCCTGGAGAGCCTGGGCCTGGCCGATAGCGGGTTGGATCGCATCATCCGCGCCGGCTACGAATTGCTCGGCCTGATCACCTATTTCACCGTGGGTCCGAAGGAAACGCGGGCCTGGACGATCACCCGCGGCACCAAGGCGCCGGCGGCCGCCGGCGTGATCCATGGCGATTTCGAGCGCGGCTTCATTGCCTGCGAGACCACCGCCTTCGACGACTACGTGGCGCTCGGCGGCGAGCAGGGTGCCAAGGAGGCCGGCAAGATGCGGGTCGAGGGCAAGGAATACGTGGTGAAGGACGGCGACGTGCTGCTGTTCCGCTTCAACGTCTGAATTGAGATCCCGCGGATCGTGACCGATCCGCCACTACGCGCCGGCACAGGCCGGCGCGCGCTTGGCGCCGCGCCAGATGGCGCGACGCCCGTTCGGGCGCGGGTCGCGACCCCTGGGATATGGCATGACCGAGGCCTTCGAGATCTTCCTCGCCACCGCGCCGGGGCTGGAGCCCCTGCTGTTCGAGGAGGTGCGCACCAAGGGTTTCCGCCGCCCTAAGGCGGTGCCGGGCGGCGTGACGATCGAGGGCGGCTGGCCCGAGGTGTGGCGCGCCAATCTGTGGGTGCGCGGCGCGGGCCGGGTGCTGGCGCGCATCGACAGCTTCCGGGCGGTGCACCTGGCGCAGCTGGACGCCAAGGCGCGGCGCGTGGACTGGGCCGGGGTGCTGCGCGCCGATGTGCCGTTCCGGGTGGAGGCAAGCTGCGCCGGGTCGCGCATCTATCACTCCGGCGCCGCGGCGCAGCGAATCGAGACCGCGATCCGGGAGACGCTGGGAGCGAAGCAGGCCGAGGACGGCGTGCTGGTGATGGTGCGGCTGGAAAACGACCAGTGCACCATCAGCGTCGATACTTCCGGCGAGCCGTTGCACAAGCGCGGCTACAAGCAGGCGCTGAACCCGGCCCCGTTGCGGGAGACGATGGCCGCGCTGTTCCTGCGCCAATGCGGCTATGAGGGCACGGAGCCGGTGGTCGACCCGATGTGCGGCGCCGGCACCTTCGTCATCGAGGCGGCCGAGATCGCCGCGAGGCTGAACCCCGGCCGGTCCCGCACCTTCGCCTTCGAACACCTCGCCAGCTTCGATGCGGAGGCCTGGGCGGCAATGCGCGCGGTGCGCAGCCAGCGCGTGCCCGCGGCGCGCTGCTACGGCCGGGACCGGGATGCGGGCGCCATCGCGATGAGCCGCGCCAATGCGGAACGTGCCGGCGTCGCGGAGATCACGGATTTCGCCCAGGCGCCGATCAGCGAGCTGACACCGCCGGAAGGCCCGCCGGGCCTGGTCATCGTCAACCCGCCCTATGGCAGCCGGATGGGGGAGGGGACGGACCTCGCACCGCTCTATGCCGCCTTCGGCCAGGCGATGCTGCGGCGTTTCGCGGGCTGGCGGGTGGGGATGGTGACCAGCGAGCCGAAGCTGGCGCAGGCGACGCGGCTGCCCTTCCTGCCGAACACCGCGCCGGTGCCGCATGGCGGGCTGCGGGTCGCGCTGTACCGGACGCTGCCGCTGGCTTGATCAGCCGCAGGCTACATCCGCCAGCGGCGGTGCTGCCACAGCCACTGGCCGGGATGCTCCCGCACCCAGCCCTCGACGATGTCGTTGACCTGCTGCGTCGCGGCCTGGATGTCGATCTGGCCCTTGGCATCCCGCACGAGGTCCACCGCCTCCGTCAGTTCCAGCCGGAAGCGACCGCCGGGCAGGCGGATGGCGCGCGCGCCATGGATCGGGCAGTCGAAGCGCCGCGCGAGGCGGGCCAGGATCGGGATGGCCGTCGCCTCCCGCCCGAAGAAGCGGATCTTCGGGCCGCGGCCGAAGCGCTGGTCCACCAGCATGCCGAGATGCAGGCCCTCATCCAGCGCCTCCATCATGCGGATCGGCGCGGCGGGGCCGGCGGGGATCAGCGAGCCCATCACCCCCTTCCGCAGCGCCAGGATGTCGCGCGCCACGGCGGCGTTGTTCGGCGTGCGGTACAGGGCGGCGGCCGGCAGGCCGTGGCGTAGCGCGGCGACGGCGGGCAGTTCCCAATTCGCCAGATGCGCGGCGAAGATGATGGCGGGCTTGCCGTCATCCCGCAGCCGTTCGAAGCGCGCCATGCTTTCGGCATCAAGCAGGATGCGGCCGGTGTTCGGGTTCTCCGGATCGAAATCCCAGAGATCGCCAAGATGGACGTATTCGCTGGCGGTGCGGCCGAGGTTTTCCCAGCTTTCGCGCAGGATCGCGGCGCGTTCGGCGGCGGGCTTTTCCGGGAAGGCCGCGTCGATGTTCTCGCGCGCGATGCGGTTGGCGGAAGTCAGTGGGCCCAGGGTCCGCGCTACCGCGGCGCCGATGCGCCCGGCGCGGTCCGGCCCCAGCGCGCGCACCATGGCGAAGCCACCGCGGATCAGGGCGGCCAGCGTTTCATCCCCGGCGCGTTTCAGGGCTGCCTTCATCGCCTTTCGGGAAAACTCAGAACTTCACCACGATCTTGCCGAAGACCCGGCGCGATTCCAGCCGTTCCAGCCCCTCGGTAAAACGCTCCAGCGGCACCACCGTATCCAGCACCGGCAGGATGCCCTGCGACATCTTGCCCAGCGCGTCGCCCACATTGCGGATGGCGCAGCCGAAGCTGCCGAAGATGCGGAGCTGGCGCTGGAAGATCATCATCAGGTTGGTCTCGGCCGAGACGCCGGAGGTGCTGCCGCAGGTCACCAGCCGCCCGCCCGTGCGCAGCGACAGCAGCGAACCGGCCCAGGTGCTGGCGCCGACATGCTCGAACACCACATCCACGCCGCGCTTGCCCGTCACGCGGCGGGCAACCGTGGAGAAGTTCTTGTCCGTGTAGTTCACCACATGATCGGCGCCGAGCGCCTGCGCCTTGGCGCATTTCTCGTCATCGCCCGCCGTCGCGATCACGGTGCAGCCCAGGGCTTTGGCGACGCGGATGGCGATGGAGCCGATGCCCGAGCCCGCGGCCTGGATCAGGATGGTCTCGCCCGGCTTGAGCTGCGCGTTGTCGAACAGCATGTGCTCGACCGTGCCGAAGGTGACGGTGGCGCAGGCGGCTTCCTCGAAGGGCACCTTATCCGGCACGCGCACCAGCAGCCGCGCGTGCACATTGGCGAGCTCCCGGGCGAACCCGTCCACATGGAAGCCGGCGACGCCCGAGACGTTCTCGCAGAAATTGTCGCGGCCCTCGCGGCAGGCGGCGCAATGGCCGCAGGTGCGGGCGCCATAGGGAACCGCGCGATCGCCGGGCTTCCAACCCTCGACGCCGGCGCCGACGGCCACGACCTCACCCGAGGCCTCCGCGCCCACGGCCAGCGGCAGCGTGCGCTGCGCGAAGGCCATGCCGCGCCAGCCCCAGACATCGATATGGTTGAGCGAGATGGCGCGGATGCGCAGCTGCACCTCGCCCTCCGCCGGCGGCGGTGGCGCGTCGATGTCTTCAAGCCGCAGGTCGCGGTCGCCATGCAGGCGCAGCGCGCGCATCAGGAAGGCTCCCCACTCAGCACGAGACACACATTCTGGCCGCCGAAGCCGAAGCTGTTCGACAGCACATGCTCGACCTTCGCCGCCCGGCAGGTATTCGGCACCACATCCAGCGTGATCGCCGGGTCCGGCTCCACATGGTTGATGGTGGGCGGCAGCATCTGGTCGCGGATCGCCAGCAGGCTGAACGCCGCCTCGATGGCGCCGGAGGCCGAAAGCGTGTGGCCGATCATCGACTTGTTGGAGGAAATCGGCGGCGCATCCTCTCCGAACACGGCGCGCATCGCCAGGTTCTCCATCTTGTCGTTCTCCGGCGTGCCGGTGCCATGGGCGTTGACGTAGGAGATGTCGCCCGGCACCAGCCCCGCATCCTCGATGGCGTTGCGCATGGCCTGGATCACCGCGCTGCCATTCGGGTTGGAGCGGGTGCGGTGGAAACTGTCCGATTTCTCGCCGGCGCCGCGCACCACGCCGAGGATGCGGGCGCCGCGGGCGCGCGCATGGGCCAGGCTTTCCAGCACCAGGCAGGCGGCGCCCTCGCTCATCACGAAGCCGCCGCGGTTCTTCTCGAAGGGGCGGGAGGCGCCGGTCGGGTCGTCGTTGCGGGTGGACAGCGCGGAGAGCAGGGAGAAGCGGATCAGCGCTTCCGGCTGCACCGTGCCATCGGCGCCGATGGCGAGTGCGGCCTCCGTCTCCCCGCGCTGGATCGCCTCGACGCCGAGCTGGATGGCCGACGCGCCGGTGGCGCAGGCGGTGGTGACGGCGACGGGCGATCCGCGCGTGCCGAAGCGGGCGGCCAGCGTCTCGCCGACCGTCTGGAAGGCGGCCGTTTCATAAAGCTCCGGCCAGCCGGTGGCCGCCAGCGTCAGCGCCTTGTAGGTGGCGGGCTCCGGCGCCGCGCGGCGGGCGAGTTCGAAACGGTGCGGCCATTCCAGCTCGACCGGCGGCATGCCGAGCATCAGCGGGCCGGGGAAGGCGCCGCCGCCGAGGCCGGCTTCCGACAGCGCCTCCTCCGCCGCCATTGCCGCCATGCGGGCGACGCGGGGCGTGGCGGTCAGCACCTGGCCCTCTGCCTCCTCCGGCAGGTCCACGGTGCCGGCGATGGTGGTGCGCAGGTGGTCGGTCGGGAAGCGGGTGATGCGGCGGATGCCGGAGGTGCCGGCCAGCAGCGCCGCCCAGTTTGCCGCGACGCCGAAGCCGAGCGGCGTGACCAGGCCGATACCGGTGACGGCGACGATCGGGCGGCCGCGGGAATCAACGTGCTTCACGGCTGCTCCTCCGCCGGGATCGCGCGCAGATGGGCCAGCGCCTCGCCGCGCCAGGCGCCGAAGCCGGTCACCAGAAGATCCTGCGCCGGCGCGGCCATCGGCGCTTCGGCGGGCTCCAGCGACGGCGGCTGCACGCCCTCCGCCAGCATCAGCGCGCCGAGCGCCAGGCTCGCCGGGAAGGTCGCTTCCACCCCCCAGCCGAGGCGGCTGCCGGCAGAGCGCAGCGTGATGTCGCGGCCGAGGCCGGCGAGAAAGTCGCGTTCCACCGCGGTGGGGCCGGCGACGCCGGTGGCGCCCGACAGCACCGTCAGCGGCCCGTCCGGCAGTGCCAGGCGGGCGAAGGCGCGCGCCGCGGCGGCGGCGCTGCCATCCTGCCCATCGCGCCGCGCCTGCTCACAAGCTACGCCCGTGATGCGCGCCAGGCCACGGGCGCCGCGGGCGCGGGCGCTGGCGGCATTCTCCAGCACCAGGAAGGCGGCGAGCGTGCCGGGAATGGCACCCGGCGCATCATCGCGGGTGAAGACCGGCGCAAAGCCGCCCTGCCGCAGCAGCCCGGCCGAATGGTACAGCACCATCAGGTCCCAGCGTGCGGCGACGAAGCCGCCGCCGACCAGCGCCGCCTGGCCGCGGCCTTCCGCGAGCCGGGCGGTGGCGATCCGCACCGCATCCGCGCCGGCCTGTTCCTCGCCCATGAAGGTGCGGGAGGCGCCGGTGACGCCGTGGACGATGGAGATGTTGCCGGCCAGCAGGTTCGAAAGCTGCGCCAGGAACAGCGTCGGCCGCAGCCCGCCGGCCAGCAGCGCGTTCAACTGCGTCGCGGCCTCCGCCGGCGGCAGCCCGGCGAGTGCCGCCAGCACGCTTTCATCCAGCGCCAGGTCGCGTTCACCGCCGCCGGCGGCGACGATCAGGTCCATCTCGGCCACCAGGGACCGCGCCCCGGCATCGTCCAGCGCCAGCCCGGCGGCATAGGTGCCGAGGCGCTGCCAGGGCTCCATCTGCCGCTGGTCGCCCTTCTTCGGGATCTGCCGGTCGAGCTCCAGCGCGGGCGCGGGGTGCAGCGGGAAGGGGGCGTGGCTGTCCGCATCCAGCGGTGTGGGGGTGTCGCCCGCCAGCGCCGCCAGATGTGCCGCGCGGCCCTCGCCATGGGCGGAGACCAGGCCGATGCCGGTGATCCAGATGTCGGCGCCGCTCATCTCAGGCCTGACCCGCGCCGGAATGACCCGGGAGGCCGATACGGCTGGCGGTGGCGGTCATCGCCTCGCGCAGCGCCTCGGCGGGGAAGGGCATGATGCGGAAGGTGATCTCGGCATCGGCCACGCGCTTGCCCTCGGACAGGATGCGGGCTTCGGCCACCGCGTAGCCGGAGCCGTCATGGGTACGTTTCGCCTCCACCACCAGCTTTGCGCCGGGGCCGACGAAGCCGCGGAAATTGGCGCCGTTGACCTTCAGCAGGAAGGGCATCCGTTCCATCCGTTCCAGCGCCAGCAGCAGCCAGCCGGCGGTCTGCGCCATGGTCTCCACCAGCAGCACGCCGGGGACGATGGGATAGCCGGGGAAATGCCCTTCGAAGACCGGGCTGGTCTCCGGCACCTGGCTTTCAACCGAGATGTGGTCGGCGCCCAGCGTCACCACGCGATCGACCATCTGGAAATATTCCAGCCGCATGGCGTCTGTCCCGCGACCCTGCCCGTGAACCCCGGTTCAGCCCTTGGCCTGCTTGGCCGCCACCAGTTCCTCGATCCGCTGGGCCAGATTGCCCATGACGAAGTACTGCTCGGCCGGGGCGGTGCCGGCGTTGACTTCCTGCGTCCAGGTCTCGACCGGCACCTTGATGCCAAAGGCCTTGTCGATGGCGAAGACGATGTCGAGGAAATCCAGGCTGTCGATTCCCAGATCGTTGATGACATGCGCGCCCGGCGTGATGTCTTCATGCGCCACTTCGCTATTCTCGGCGATGATCTCGGCGATTCGGTCGAAAACCGGGGACGTCATGAGGAACAGGCTCCGGGCGGAGGGGGGCGATCAGGCAAGCGCGCCTCATCGCCCGAACCGGCCTGCTTGTCCAGCGCGGCGGTCGCGACAGCGTGTTGGAATTGCGATCGATTCTCAACTAGGGGCCGCGCAATCCAGCAGCGGACCAAGCTGCGCCACGCGGCGTTCGATGTTGGCTGCGCGCTGGCGCAAATTCGCCGTCGGCGCCGCGGCGGACCAGTTCAGCGGGCTTGGCAGCACGGCCGCGAGCAGCGCCGCCTCGCGCTGCGTCAGCCGCGCCGCCGGCTTGTCGAAGAAGGCCTGTGCCGCAGCTTCGGCGCCATAAACGCCGGGGCCGAATTCGACGATGTTGAGGTAGACTTCCAGCACCCGCTGCCGCGGCCACAGCAGCGCGACCTGCGGTGTCAGCCAGGCCTCAACCGCCTTGCGCAGCGGATCGCGCCCCGGCCACAGCAGCAGGTTCTTCGCCGTCTGCATGGTGATGGTGCTGGCGCCGCGCGGCCGGTCGCCGTCCCACCAGGCCTGCGCCTGTTCGCGCAGCGCGCCGAAATCGAAGCCCAGCGCCTGGCGGCAGAACAGGTTGTCCTCGGATGCGATCACGGATCGCGCCAGGGCGGGCGCCATCGCCGCATAGGGTACCCAGTCGCGCTGCATCGCGTGGCCCTGCACGGCGCGGATCAGCATCAGCGGCGTCACCGGTGGCGGGATGAAGCGGTAGGCCAGGATCAGCAGCGGCGGCGCCAGCAGCGCGAGCAGCAGACCCTGGCGCAACCACCGGCCGAGGCGTCTCATGCGCTGCGGGGGGTGGCGGACGGGCAGCCGCGCGGGGCGATCCTGATCATGCGCCCAGGCTAGTGCCTTTCCCGCCGGGGCGAAATCGCCCCTCCGGGTCAGCCCGCGGCGTCATCCTCCCGCCGCAGAACCCCGCGCAGCTGGCCGTCCGTGCAGACCGGAAGGTGGCGGATTCCGGCCTGCTGGAAGATCCGGAGCACCTCCGGCATCGGCAGGCCGGGCGGCACGGTGACGGGGCCCCGCGTCATCTCCCACTCCAGCCGGGTCTGTTGCGGATCGCAGCCCTCGGCCATGCAGCGTACCGCGTCGCGCCCGGTGAAGATGCCGAGCAGGCGTTCCCCTGCGCCGACGATCAGGACCGCGGTGGCGTTGCTGCGCTGCATGACGCGGCAGGCCTCCGCAACACTATCATGCGGGGCGAGCGTCACAGGCTCCAGCTGGCGAACCGGTTCCGCCTGGCGCACGGGCTCCGCCTGACGCAAGGCTATCGCGTCGATCATGGCGCATCCTCCATCTGCTGCACGACATATGGTCGCAGCGGGCGGGCGCGAGCCTTGATATGGCGCAGGTGGTGACGCGCTCGTGATCGCGGCTCGCGTCGGAGACCGTTTGAGAAGGCCGGCAGGTCGGTTCGGGGCGTTGCGAGGGCGAAGAGTCCCTCGCAAACCCTCATCCACCGGTCTTGCCAGACAGGTCTTTCAGCGCAGACTCTCGAAGAAGCGGTCCTCCTCCTCCTGCCGCGCATATTCCTTGGCGCGGAAATCGGAGCGGGCGAGGATCCCGCGCAGATGCCCGTTCTCGCACACCGGAACATGTCGGAAGCCGCCATCATGCATCAGCCGCAGCGCGTCGCTGGCGCTGTGTTCGGGCGTCAGCGTCGCCGGCCCGCGGGTCATCACCGCCGCCAGCCTGGTTGCGGGGTCACGCCCCTCCGCCAGGCAGCGCACGGCATCGCGGCCGGTGAAGATGCCCTCCAGCAGGTCCTGGTCCCGCACCACCAGCACGGCACCGACCCGGCGCCGGTGCATCGCCCGGCAGGCATCCGCCAGGCTGGCATCCGGCGGCAGGGTCAGGGGTTGCTGGTCCTGGATGATCTCGGCGATCGGACGGTCGAGCATGGCCTGTTCCTCCCTTCGGCCTTGGTCCTGAAAGCCGGGAAATATGGTGCCTTGGGCGCCGCGCCGCCTTGCTGCAGGTCAAGTCACGGCCGCCTGCCGGCTCAGCCCGCCGACAGCATGCGCGCATAGGATTGCGCCTGGCGCGAAAGCGCGCGGCGGCGGGATTGCAGCAGCCGGGCCTGCATGGGCACCGCAGGCCGGAACGGCCGCGTCTCCAGCCCCTGCTCGCGGGCACCCATCAGCGCGAAGCCGTCCAGCACGGCGATGCCGGCGCCCGCCTGGGCCAGGGCGCAGGCGATGGAGGATTGGGAGGCCTCCAGCGCCACCGTCAGCGGCATGCCCGCCTCCTCGAAGGCGCGCTGCAGCAACACCCGCACGGGCTGGTGCGGCGCCACCGAGATCAGCGTCTGCTCCGCCAGATCCGCCGCCGTCAGCGCCGCCTTGGCGGCCAGCGGATGGCCCGGCGGCAGCACGCAGCCGAGCTCCGCCTGCTGCAGGTCGCGCACCAGCACGCGGGAATCGCCCACCGGCCCCATCACCAGGCCAAGATCGACACGGTGGTCCACCACCAGCCGGATCACCTCCGTCGCCGTGCCCGCGCGCATCGAGACGGAAACCTGGGGATGCGCCTGCCGGAAGCGGTGGATGCTGGCCGGGACCAGGCCATGCGCCAGGGTCGGCGTGACGGCGAGGGTCAGCAGGCCGGAGCGGCCCTCCCGCAGGTCCCGGCCCAGGCGCTGCACCAGGTCGATGGCGGCCAGCGCGCCCATGACCTCGGGGAACAGTGCCTGCGCCTCCGCCGTCGGCAGCAGGCGCTTGCGCTGCCGCAGGAACAGCCGGAAGCCGAGCCGGGCCTCCGCCTGCTGCAGCGTCTTGCTGACGGCGGGCTGGCTGACATGGGCAGTCTCCGCCGCTGCCGTGACCGTGCCCAGCTCCATCACGTGGCGGAACAGGTCCATCTCCCGCGGCGTCAGGATCATAATCCTACCTCATGATGTCAGTCTCAATCGGTATTTGAAGACATGAAGCCGCCCGGGGGAAGATCGGCGGCAGGAAGATGAGGGAGAGAAACCATGGTCCAGCTTTCGCGGCGCAGCGCGCTGCTCCTGCCCATGGCCGGGCTTGCCATCGGGCGCGCGGCGCCGGCGGGCGCCCAGAGCAGCTACCCGTCCCGTCCTGTCTCGGTGATCGTGCCCTTCGCGCCGAGTGGCGGCGCCGACGTGGTGGCCCGCATCGTCTTCGCGCAGGCGGGCAGCGAGGACGGCCCGGGCTTCGTGATCGAGAACCGCCCCGGCGCGGGCGGCAATATCGGCGCGCAGACCCTGGCTCGCGCCACGCCGGATGGCCACACCATCGGCACCATCGCGATCAGCACGCATGGCGTGAACCCCACGCTGTATCGCCGGCTGCCCTTCGACCCGCTGGCCGACTTCACCCCCATCGCGCTGCTGTCGCTGCAGCCCGTGGTGGTCGCCGTGCGGACCGAAAGCCCGATCCGCACCATGGAGGAGTTCGTCGCGCGCAAGGGTGACGACCTGACCTATGCCTCCGCCGGCAACGGCACCTCCGGCCACATGGCGGGGGAATTGCTGCGCATGAAGGCCGGCATGAAGATGCTGCACGTGCCCTATCGCGGCAGCGGCCCGGCCTGGGCCGATGTGCTCGGCGGCCGGGTGGATGCGGTGATCGACAATGTCCAGGCCGGCCTGCCGCACCATGCCGGTGGCCGCGTGCGGATCCTGGGCATTTCCTCCGCCGAGAAGCTGGAGGTGCTGCCCGATGTCGCGCCGATCGCGCGCACCCTGCCGGGCTACCTGGTGAATTCCTGGAACGGCATGGCCGGCCCGGCCAACCTGCCGCCCGCGGTCGTGCAGCGGCTTTCCGCGATGGCCACCGCCTGGCTCGCCAAGCCGGAGCTGAAGGCGCGCTACCGCGACCTCGGCATCCTGGTGCCGCCCGATACCAGCCCTGGCTACCTTGCGGACTTCATCCGGCAGGAGATCGCGATGTGGGCACCGGTGGTCCGGGAAGCCGGCATGCAGGTGGATTGATGGACGGCTCGCCCGGCGCCAAGGTCCCGGCCTTGCAGGAACTCCTCGCCCTTCGCGATGCCCCGGAGCCGGCGGCGGGCGAGGTCTGCATCACCGGGGCGGATCCCTTCTTCCGCACCCCCTTCCGGATCGGCCAGGCGGTTTCCGGGGCGCTGGCGGCGACCGGCGTCGCGGCGAACGACATCTGGCAGATGCGCGGCCATGCGCGGCAGGCCATTTCCGTGCACCTGCCGGAAGCCGCCGCCACGCTGCGTACGGTTGACTACACCCGTGCCCGCGGGGCCGACGGCCAGTACCGCCACGTGCCGATCCCGCAGGCGATGTCGCACATGCTGCAGGTGACGCAGCCCTGGCGCACGCGGGATGGCCGCTGGTTCCTGCCGCATCTCAACCTGCCGGAGCTTTCCGCCCGGGTGCTCGGCGTGCTCGGCTGCGCGAGCACGCCCGAGGCGGTCAGCGCCGCCGTGGCCGCCCGGGATGCCGAGGAACTGGAGGATGCGATCGCCGCCGCCCAGGCCTGCGGCGGCGTGATCCGGACGCGCGAGGAATGGCTGGCCCATCCGCAGGGGGCCTGGCTGGCCGGGCGGCCGGTGGTGGAGCTGGCCCAGGTCGGCCCGGCGCCGCCGGAGGATTTCCACCCGGGCGACCGGCCGCTGTCCGGCGTGCGTGTGCTGGACCTCACGCGCATCCTCGCCGGCCCGGTTGGCAGCCGCGGCCTGGCCGAGCACGGCGCCGACGTGCTGATGGTGACGACGCGCGAGCTGCCGCAGACCCCTGAGCATGTGCGCGACACCAGCCATGGCAAGCGGAGCTGCTTCCTCGACCTGAAGACCGCGGCGGGCGCGGCGCGCTTCGCCAAGCTGGTGCGCGAGGCGGATGTGGTGGTCAATGGCTACCGGCCCGGTGCGCTCGCGCGGCTTGGCTTCGGGATGGAGGAGCTGGCGCGGCTGCGACCCGGCATCATCCAGGTCTCGGTCAGCTGCTTCGGCGCCGGCGGCCCCTTCGCCGACCGGGCAGGGTGGGAACAGGTGGCACAGGCGGTGACCGGCATCTGCGCGACGCAGGGCGCGGCGATCGGCGCCGGGCAGCCGAAGCTCGTCTTCGCGCCGGTCTGCGACTACACCACCGGCTACCTCGCCACCTATGGCGCGCTGCTGGCCCTGGCGCGGCGGGCGCGGCAGGGCGGCAGCTGGCAGGTGCATGTCTCGCTCTGCCAATCGGCCATGCTGGTGCAGCGCCAGGGCCAGCTGCAGGACTTCGCCGCAGCGCCGGAAGCCCTCAGCGAAGCCGAGCTGGCGCCGTTGCAGGTGCGGGAGGAGGGGGTGCATGGGGATCTGCTGACGCTCGGCCCCGTGCTGCGGATGTCCGGGACGCAGCCTCGCTGGGACCGGCCGACCCCGCTGCTGGGCGGCGACGCGCCGAGCTGGCTGCCGCGCCAGGCCTGATCGTCCGGGATCGGGCGAGCACGGCCAAGTGGTGGATCGGCGGACGGCGTCGCGTCCGGGAAAAGTGGCGCGCTGGCGCGGGGCGGAAACGCACCCGCGATGGGTGGGCGGGCGCCATCGCGCCGGAAAAAGTGGTGCGGGCGGTCGGAATCGAACCGACACTCCTCTCGGAACCGGATTTTGAGTCCGGCGCGTCTACCAGTTCCACCACGCCCGCGCGGCGCGCAGGATAGCGCAGAACCGGATCAGGGGGAACTGGGGGCCTCGACCGTGCGGGTCGGGAATTCGGCCGGGCTGGTGATCTCCAGCAGCTCCAGATCCTCGGAATGCGCCACCTCCACATGCCGCACCAGGGGCGGCTGCAGCACGCTATCGCCGGGGCGGAAGGTGACCTCGCCGATATCCTCATAGGTGAAGGTCACCCAGCCGCGCAGCACATAGACAAGCTGAAAGCCCACTTCATGTGTGTGCCACTGCGGCGCGGCGCCGCTGCCGGGCACGGCGCGGATCACATGCGCGCCGAAGGCCCCGCCCGTCGCCGCCCGCACACCGAGGTCGCGATAGGCGAAGAAGCTGCGCAGCCCGGTTTCGAAGCTGGCATCCTCCGCCCGGCTGATGGTGGTGCGCGGTGCGTCCGGCATCTGGCGGTTCCTGTCGTTTTCCGCATCGAGGCTAACATGGCAACACCATGACGCAGCCCCCCGAGATTGGGCTCACGATCGCGTGACGCGGTGGCAACCGATACGCCTTCATCGTGTTAAGCTGAGGCATGCAGGATTTACCCAACCCGCCCGAACGCGCGGCGCTTTTCCTCGACTTCGACGGCACCCTCGTGGAGATCGCGGAGCGGCCTGACGCCATCATCGTTCCCCCGGATCTGCCGGAATTGCTGGAGCGGCTGTCCGGCCGCCTGGATGGCGCGCTCGCCGTCATCTCCGGCCGTCCGCTGGCGGAACTGGACCATTTCCTTCCGGTCGCCATCGCGAAGGTCGGCAGCCACGGCGCCGTGCTGCGCCCGCAGCCGCAGGGGCCGCTCGAGGAACCCGCGCTACCCTCGCCGCCCGCCGCCTGGCGCGTAAGGCTCGCCACGCTGGTCGAGAGCTTCCCGGGCGCCTTCATCGAGGACAAGGCGCATGGCTTCGTGCTGCATTACCGCCAGTCCCCCGAGGCCGGCCCGGTCGCCCGCACGCTGCTCGAATCGCTGGTGGCGGAGGCGCCGGACGCCTTCGCGCTGCTGCCCGCCCGCATGGCGTGGGAGGTGACGCCGCGCGGCGTCTCCAAGGGCACGGCGGTGACCAGCCTGATGGCGCGGCGCCCCTTCGCCGGGCGCCTGCCGGTCTTCGTCGGCGACGACGTGACGGACGAGGCCGGCATGGCGGTAGCGCGCGCCGCCGGCGGCATGGGGCTGCGGCTGCAGGACGTGTTCGGCACGCCGCCGGTGTTCCGCGACTGGCTGGCGGAGATGGACCGGCATTACGCGCGCGGTGCGGCGGCATGAGCCGGCTTGTCATCGTCGCCAACCGCGTGCCCGACCCGAAGGAGGGTGGCGCCACGGCGGGTGGCCTCGCGGTCGCCATGAAGGACGCGCTGGCCAACCGCGAGGCGGTCTGGTTCGGCTGGTCCGGCAAGACCGCGGCGGAGACGGGCACCGAGGCGGCGCTGGCCAGGCATGGCCGCACCACCTTCGCGACGCTCGATCTCGGCCATGACGACTACAAGCATTTCTACCAGGGCTTCTCCAACGCCGCGCTGTGGCCGGTACTGCATTACCGCCTGGGCATCGCGCGCTTCGACCGGCGCGACTTCGCCGGCTACCAGCGCACGAACCTGGCCTTCGCCCAGGCGCTGGCGCCGCTGCTGCAGCCGGATGACACGGTCTGGATCCACGATTTCCACCTGTTCCTGATGGCGGCGGATCTGCGGGCGCTGGGCTGCAAGCAGCGCATCGGCTTCTTCCTGCACGTGCCCTTCCCGCCACGCTCCGTCTTCAACGGCCTGCCGCATGCCGAGAAGCTGCTGGAGGCGCTGGAGGCGGTGGACACCATCGGCACGCAGACCGAGGACGATGCCGAGAACCTGCGCGCCGCGCTGATCGCCATCGGCAAGGGCGACGTCGCGATGCGCGTCGGCGCCTTCGCCATCGGCATCGATGCCACCGGCTTCGCCAAGCTGGCGGCGCAGCGCGCCAATGCGAAGGAGGTGGTGCGGCTGCGCGATTCGCTCGGCGGCCGCTCGCTGGCCATCGGTGTTGATCGCCTGGACTATACCAAGGGCCTGCCGCAGCGCATCGCCGGCTTCGGCGCCATGCTGGAGCGCTTCCCGCGGCATCGCGGCAAGATCACCTTCCTGCAGGTGGCGCCTGTCAGCCGCGGCGATGTCGCGATGTACCGCGCGCTGCGGCGCGAACTGGATGAGGGCGTCGGCCGCATCAACGGCCAGATGGCGGAGCCGGACTGGGCGCCGATCCGCTACATCACCCGCGCCGTGGCCCGGCCGACGCTGGCCGGCTTCATGCGGATGGCGCGCATCGGCCTGGTGACGCCGCTGCGGGATGGCATGAACCTGGTGGCGAAGGAATTCGTCGCGGCACAGGACCCGGCCGACCCCGGCGTGCTGGTGCTGTCGCGCTTCGCCGGCGCGGCGGTGGAGCTGGATGGCGCCTTGATCGTCAATCCGCTCGATCCGGACGACATCGCCGAGGCGCTGGATGCGGCGATGGACATGCCGGCGGATGAGCGGCTGGACCGCTGGAACCGCATGTGGACCAGCGTGCGTGCCGGTTCCGCGAGCATCTGGTGCCGCCGCTTCCTGTCGGCGCTGGAAGGCACGACGGACGTCGCCGATGCTGGCCAGGCGGAGGCCCAGCCGGCATCGGATCAGCCGGAGAAGAAGCCACGCCGCAAACGCGCGGCGTAACCCTGCCGCACGCGCTCAGCCTGGCGCGCCGCATCGGCGGCGGGCCGCATTCGCGGCCTCGGCTGGCTAAGCCAGCCGCAGGTCGCGAAGCCGAACCCCTCAGAACACGAAGCGCGTCCCCACCAGCAGACTGCGGCCCGGCGTGACGAAGCCGTTCGCCGGTTCCCAGCGGCTGTTGCCCAGGTTGCGGCCCTCGGCATAGGCGGTGATGGCGCTGGTCACGCGGTAGGACGCCGTCAGGTTCAGCACCGTACCCGACTTGTTGTAGTTCACGCCCGAGACGAAGGCGCCGCTGTCGGCATAGCTGGCGGTGTCCGGGGAGGGGCCGGTGAACAGCACCTCCGGGCTGATCACCAGCCGGTCCGTCGGCGCGATGCGGGCGCCGGCGCTGATCACGTTGCGTGGGCGGCGGGCCAGCGGCGCATCCGCCACCTCGTCCCGCGCTTCCGTGATGGTCCAGCCCAGCCGCGCATCCAGCCAGCGCACCGGCCGCACCACCAGGCCGAGCTCGACACCCTGGCTGCTGGCTTCCTCGATGTTCTCGAGGCTGGAGAAGCTGCGGTTGAAGTTGATCAGGTTGTTGGTGCGCGTGTTGAAGTAGGTGGCGCTGGCCGTCACGCCATCGCTGCGGCCGAACAACGGCAGGTCGGTTTCGGCGCCGACTTCCCAGGCGAAGCTGTCCTCCGCTTCCAGATTCGGATTGCCCTGGAAGAAGCTGCCGATGCGGCCGAAGCGCTGGTACAGCGACGGTGCCTTGAAGGCGGTGCCGGCCGAGGCCCGAACGCGGGAGGAAACCTCCGGCAGCGCCAGCACCGCTCCGGCGCGCCAGGACAGGAAGCCGTCATAGTCATCCGCCACATCCTGCCGCAGCCCGGCGGACAGATCGAGGCGCGGCCCGAGCCGGCCCTGGATGCCGGCATGTACCGCCGTGGTGCTGGCGGAGGCATCGGTGGTGGTGCGGAAGCCGGGGGAGCCGGAATTGGCCTCCACGCTCTCATGCTCATGCGTCATGCCGAAGGCGAGGCCGACGGCGGAGAAGGGGCCGGCATCGCCGAGCCGCACGCGATTGCCCCAGTCCAGCGTCTGCCGCGTGCCGCGATACAGGTCGTCCGTCGAGCCGCTGCTGCGACCATCCGGCAGGTTCAGGTAGCGGCGCCGGTCCTCGGTGACGGCGGCGCGGAGCCCCGTGGTCCAGGCGCCGTCGAACAGGCCCGTCTCGGCGCGGAGCTGGCCGAACCAGCGGCGGTCATTGCCGTCGTAGTTCGGGTCGTCATTCGGGACGTTGTCCAGTTCCAGCCGGTTCTCGCGCCAGCGCAGCATACCCTCGATGCTGGTGGTGCCGCCGGCCCAGCCGAAGCGGGCGGTCCCGGCGCCGGCGCGCAGCGACTCGGTTTCCTTCGTGTCGCCGGTGATGCGGCGCGGGGTGGCGTCGCTGCCCTGGGTGGTCAGGCCCTGGCCGACCACCAGGTAGTTCCAGCCGCCCAGGCTGCCGGCCGCGCCGAGCGCGCCGCGGGCGGTGCCCTGGCTGCCGCCGGCGAGGTCGCCGAAGACCTGCACCGGCACGCCGGCCGGCGCGCGGCGCGTCACCAGGTTGATGACGCCGCCGATGGCGCCGGAGCCATACAACGAAGACCCCGGCCCGCGCACCACCTCGATCCGCTCGATATCGGCGAGCAGTTCATTGCCGAAGTTGAAGGCGCCGTTCGGTTCGGAGGCATCGTTCACCGGCACGCCATCCAGCAGCACCAGAACGTGGCGGGAGGCGGTGCCGCGGATGAAGACGCTGGCCTGCTGGCCGAGGCCGCCGCCCTGCACCATGTTCATGCCCGGCACCGTGGCCAGGGCTTCGGCGAGGGACTGGTAGCCGCGTTCCTCGATATCCGCGCGGGTCAGCACGGTGATGGCGGCGGGCACGCGCTCCGCCTCCGTCGGGATTCGCGTCGCGGTGACGATGGTCTCGGGCAGGGTCGGCTGGGCCAGGGCCGTGGTGGACAGCAGCAGGGGCAGGGCGAGCGCGAGGGGCGCAGCCCGGAAGGTGGAATTCATTCGCATCGGTTTCCTCCGTGCGATCAGACGACAAGCCACGCCACCCTTGCAGGCAGCGCGGCGGCTGGCGTCGTCGCCGCAGGCGGAGACGAGCGGACGCCGGCGGGGCATGCCCGCCGGTGGCCTGTCGTTCCGTTGCGCCGGTGCACCCCGCCCGGCACGCGCGTGACGTCTCTGCGCCGGCCGGTCTCCTGGCTCGTGGAGGGTCCGGGAGGAAGCCTCCCGAAATCCTGTCCCCGCCTTCTCGGGCCCGATGGACCCAATGGCGTCAGGGAGACAGTCTCTCCACCTACAGTTGCGGGGGCAGCCGCGGACGTGGCCCGGCGGATTGCGCCGCCTGGCCTTCGCGCGTTCCCGTTTCAGCCCTTGCGGGCCACCGGCGCATGAAGATGTGTTACCACCCCGCGGCGGAGCCGCACAATCGGGCCCGCGGCGGAGCCGCACAATCGGGCCTTCTAGAACATCCAGCCCAGCGCCTGCATGCCCAGCCAGCCGAGCACGCACAGCACGACGGTGGCGAAGATGCAGCCCGCGATGGTCAGCACCACGCCCCAGAAGGTGACGGTGCTGTCATGCTCGATCAGGCCGAGCGCCATGACGATGTTGCCGAAGGCCGGCGGCCCGTTGGTGCCCGGCCCCGGCAGGATCAGCATCAACGCGACGTAGGCCGTCAGCCAGCCAATGATCCGTTCGCCGAGGGGCGAGGTGAAGAAGCCCGGCCGCGGCCTCACATAGCGTTCGATCCGCCCCAGGCCCTTGGAGGAGGCGGAAGCGAGGCGCAGCAGGTCGGACCGCTTGATGGTCTGCCGCGCCAGGATGCCGGGCAGCTTCGGCACGCGCAGGCCGAGCCCCATCTGCACGCCGAGGATCAGCAGTGGCGTGCCGAAGACGCTGGCCATGCCGGGCAGCAGGCCGGGCAGCAGCAACAGCAGCAGCAGCAGGCCGAAGGCGCGGTCGCCGAAGGCCTCCGCCATCTCGCCCAGGCTGATGCGTTCGCCCGGGAAGGCAGCCGCCACCTCCGCCACGATGCGGGAGATCGGGGCGCTGTCCTCGCCCGGCATGTGTTCCGGGCTCATGGCGTGCATTTGCGGTATAAGGTCACCCGAGGCCGAAGAGCCAGGCGAAGCCGGCCGCCAGCATCCAGCCAACGCTGCCGATGATCGACAGCCCGACGAAGATGCTGAAAACGCCGAATAATGCACCGCCCAGGATGGTGCGGGTATCCTCCTCCATCAGCCCGATTGCCATGATCAGGCAGGCCAGGGAGGGCGGACCATTGGTGAAGGGCAGCGGCACGCAGACGATGGCGGCGAGCACCACGCCATAGGCGCCCATCATCCGCTCCCCGGTCCGGGTGGTGAGCCAGGAGGGGCGCGGCTTCACGTAGCGTTCGACCCGCTGCAGCCAGGGCAACGCCTTCAAGGCGATGAGCCGCAGGTCTGCACGGCGCATCGAGCGGCGGGTGAGCAGCGCCGGCAGCTTCGGTGTCGGCAGGCCGCAGGCGAGCTGTGCGCAGATGATCATCAGCGGCACGCCGAAGATCGGGCTGAGACCGGGGATGTAGACCGGCAGCAGGTTGGGCAGGGCGAACAGCACGATCAGAACGCCGTAGCCGCGCGCGCCGAGAGCTTCCATCAAGTCGCCGAGGGTCAGCCGCTCCGTCGGCCAGTCGCGCGCAATGCCGGTGACCAGTTCCGAGACAGGTACCGGATGCGCGGCGGGCGCATCGGCATGCGACATGTGCTGAAGCCCGTCGATGACGCGCATTCTCCCTTCCCGGACCGGCCATTCTGGCCAGGCAGCCATTCCCTGGCGCAAGCGGTAGCACGTGCGCGGGGCACTTCACAGGGGGCATGTCACGCCGCCGTGAGAACGATTGCGGTGCCGCGCGCGGCGATGCGCCTCATGCGGGCCGGTGCTGACCCGGGCTGCCGGCGGCCGGCGGGGTGAAGCAGGGCTTGCGCTGTGCCGAGACCCCGTGACGCTTCAACCCATCCATGCAGCCGTCTCCGCGCGCCTCGGGCTGAACCGCCCGGCGCAGGCCAGAGATAGGGCCGCGACGGGCCGGATGCCAGCCGCCGCGCCGTGACAGCTACGCGTGGGTTCTATTGCGGCTGAAAATTCGCGATCCGCAACAATTCGGCGTTGCGCGCGACATCGGCGGCGATGAAGGCCTCGGCCTCCGCCACCGTCTCGGCCACCGGCTCGAAGCCCAGCCCGGTCAGCCGCTGCACCACCTCCGGCTCCCGCAGCCCCTCGACCAGGGCGGCGTTGATGCGGTCCGCGATCTCCCGCGGCATGGCACGGGGTCCCCAGACGCCGTACCAGGAATAGAACTCGAAATTCGGCAGCCCGGCTTCCGCCGCGGTCGGCAGCTCCGGCGCCAGCGGCGTGCGCGCGGTGGTGGCAATTGCCAGGCCGCGCAGCTGCCCGCCACGCACCATGGGCAGGGTGGACAGCACCGGGTCGAACATCAGCTGCGCATTGCCGGCCGCCACATCGGTCAGCGCCGGGGCGCTGCCGCGATAGCCGACGATCTCGATATTGGCGCCAGTCAGCCGGTTGAACTCGATGGTCGCCAGGTGGCCGGCGGCGCCGAGGCTGCTGGTGGCGAAGGTCCATTTCCGCGGATCGGCCTTGGCGGCGGCCACCACCTCCGGGATCGTACGCTGCGGCAGGGCGGGGCTCATCACCAGCACCAGCGGGCCGCGCGCGGTGCGGGCCAGCGGGATGAAATCCGCGACGGGATCATAGGGCGCGGCCTTCATCACGTGGCGCGCCATCGGGTGGATCGAGGCCGAGGCCAGGATGGTGTAGCCATCCGGCGCCGCCTGCAGAACCGCCTGGCTGCCGATGGCGCCATTGGCGCCGGCGCGGTTTTCCACCACCACGGTGACGCCCAGCTTCTCCTGCAGCTTCTGCGCGGAAAGCCGGGCCATGGCGTCGGTGGCGGCGCCAGGGGTGTAGGGCACGATCATGCGGATCGGCCGCGCCGGCCAGGCCTGCGCCAGGACCGAAGGGGCCGCGAGCGGTGCGGCCAGCAGCCCGCCGCCTGCCGCCAGAATGCCACGCCTGCCGATCATCCTGCGCTCCTGTCGCCTGTCGTTCCGGCATGCTGGCATTGGTCCGGGTTGGACGCAATCCTGTTCGTGAATAGGGAAAATTATACGAATGGAGAATGTGGATATAGCCCTCTGCCTGGCCATGGATGTCTCCGCCAGCGTCGACTACGCGGAGTTCGGCCTGATGGCGGGTGGCACCGCCGCGGCCTTCCGCGACCCTGAGATCCTGGCCGCCGCCACGGCCGGGCCACGCGGCGCGGCGGCGGTGGCGCTGCTGCTGTGGTCCGGCCCCGGCGCACAGGATCTGGCGGTGGGCTGGACACGCATTGCCGATGCGGCCTCCGCCGCCGCACTGGCCGATGCCATCGAGAACACCCCGCGGCTGCCGGCGGCCGGCGCGACGGCGCTGGGGGAGGGGATGGCGGCGGGGCTGGCCGTGCTGGCCCGCGCGCCGGGCGATCCCAACCGGCTGGTGCTCGATGTCTCGGGCGATGGCCGCCACAATGCCGGTCGGGCGCCGGGGCCGGTGCGGGACCTGGCGGTGGCGGCGGGGCTGACGGTGAACGGCCTGGCCCTGCTGAACGAAGAGCCGGACCTGCTGGAGCATTACCTGGCCGAGGTGGTCGGCGGCCCCGGTTCCTTCGCCATGCCCTGCGCCGACTATGTCGATTTCGGCGATGCCATCCTGCGCAAGCTGCGGCGGGAATTGCTGGGCAACATGCTGGTGGTATAGCCAGGGGTGCAACCCAGACGGTGAAACCCATGCTGCTGCTGATTCCCGGCCCCGTGCAGACCCGCCCCGAGGTCCGTGCCTGCATGGCCGAGGACATCGCCCCCTGGGACGAGGATTTCCGCGCCGAATACGCCGCCATGCGGCCGCGCATCGTGAAGATCGCGGGTGGCGTGGAGGGCAGGCATGTGTCCCTGCCGCTGCCCGGCTGCGGCCACATGATCATCGAATCCGCCATCCGCACCTTCGTGCCCGCCGGGGCGAAGCTGCTGGTGGTGCGCAATGGCGGTTATGCCGAGCGCCTGGCACGGCTGGCGGAGACCGCCGGGCGGGTGGTGGTGGCCCTCGACGGGCCGGACCATGAGCCGATGGCGCCGGAACGCCTGGCGCGCGCGCTGGCGGAGAACCCCGATTGCGGCCATGTCGCGCTGGTGGTCAGCGAGACCGGCACCGGCATCGTCAACGACCCGAACATCCTGGGCCCGGTGATCGCGGCCGCGGGGCGGCGGATGATCTGCGACGCGGTCTCCGGCTTCGGCGCGCTGCCCTTCAGCATCGACGCGCATCCGGAATGCGACGTGGTGGTCTTCACCTCCAACAAATGCCTGGAGGGGCTGCCGGGCTTCGGCTTCGCGGTGGCACCGATCGCGCGGCTGGAGGCCTGCCGCGGCCAGGCCGGGTCCTGGGTGATGGATTTGGTCGATGTCTACGACCACGCGCTGAAGAACGGCTGGGGCAGTTTCCGCTTCACGCCGGCCGTGCAGGCCTTGCGGGCCTTCGGCAAGGCCATGGAGATCTATGAGGCGGAGGGCGGGCAGCCGGCCCGCTTCGCGCGCTACAGCCGCAACCGGGACGTGATGTATGCCGGGCTGCAGGCTTTGGGCTTCACGCCCTATGTCGCGCCGGAACACCAGGGCCCGATCATCGTCAACGTCTACCAGCCGGTGGACCCGAACTGGAATCTCGAGACATTCCAACGGATGATGAAGGCACGCGGCGTGATCCTGTCCGACTTCTCCTCGACGAAGAAGCCTTCGATGCGCTTCGGCTGCATCGGCGCGATCGGGGAGGAGGATATCCGCTTCGCGCTGAAGCAGGCGGAGGCGGTGCTGCAGGAGATGGGCGTCGGCCAGCGCGCCGTCGCCGCCTGAATCGGATCGCGTGCCGCCGCGCCTCGCGCGGCGGCGATTCCGGGCGCTTCCGGCCTATTCGATGCGGAGCCCGCTGGCGCGGATGATCGGCGTCCACTTCGTCCGCTCCGCCTCAAGCGCCTGGCTCATCTGCTCCGGCGTCGTCCAGCGCGGCTCCAGCCCGTTGCGGTTCAGCACCGCGGTCGTCTCCGGGTCGGTCAGCGCCACGCGCATCGCGGCGTTCAGCTTGGCGATCGCGGTTTCCGGCGTGCCACGCGGCGCCACCACGGCATACCAGGACGGCACATCGAAGCCCGGCAGGCCGGATTCGGCGACCGTCGGGATGTCCGGCATCAGGCGCGAGCGTTCGAGATGCGGCACAGCCAGCGCGCGCAGCTTGTCGGCCCGCACCTGCGTCAGCACCGAGGCGGCGGTGGCGAAGGAGAAGTCGACCCGTCCGGCCAGCAGGTCGTTCACCACCAGTCCGCCGCCGCGGTAGTGCACCGCCGTGGTTTCGGTCCCGGCGATGCGGTCGAACAGCAGCCCCGCGAGATGCGGCCCGCCGGCGATGCCGCTGGTGCCATAGGAAAGGGTGCCGGGCGCGGCCTTTGCCGCGGCAACCAGCTCCGCCACGCTACGCCAGGGCCGGTCGGTCGGCAGCACCAGGATGTTGAACAGATCGACCGCGACGGAGACCGGAACCAGGTCGCGCGCCGGATCCACCGGCAGGCGCATCACCATCGGGCTGACCACGAGGGCACCCAGCGTCGCCAGCAGCAGCGTGTGGCCATCGGCCGGGCTGCGGGCCACCACCTCGGATGCGATATTACTGCCCGCGCCGGGACGGTTCTCGACGATCACGGGCTGGCCCAGCACCTCGCCCAGCTTGGGCGCGATGGCGCGGGCAGAGGTGTCGGTCGCGCCGCCCGGCGTGTAGCCGACGACCAGGCGCAGCGGACGGTTTGGAAAACCCTCCTGCGCCAGGGCGGGCGCGGCGAGTGGCAGCGCGGCGGCGCCCAGCAGGGCACGGCGACTGAAGGGGGTTGTGGTCATGCGTTTCTTCCCAGGCTGAGTGATTGTGGCCATTATGCCATGATTCACCTTGATGGTGAAACCACCCCGCCCCGCTTCAGCTTTCCGGGCGCATCCTCGGCCGGGCCGGCGTGCCACAGATGCCTAGTGCTTCTTCTTTTTCTTCGCGGCTGCCTCGCCGATCGCATGTCCCGCAGTGGCGAGTTCCGACAGGCGCTGCGGCAGCGCGGCGCGGATCGCAGGGCGCTCCTCCCTGTCCTTCTTCCAGCGCTTCTTCTCGGGCTTCAGCATGCCGCAGCCGAAGCACCATCCGGTGTCTTCGTCATAGCGGCAGATATCGATGCAGGGACTGGCCATGGCGCGCAGATGGGGCGCGCCAGGGAAAGGGGGAAGGGCATGGCTGCCCCTCCCCAGGCACGGGTCAGAAGCGGTAGCGGATGCTGGTGCCGATGATCCACGGGTCGAGATTCGCCTCGGCCCGCACGGCGCCCTGGTTCACGCTGACATCCGGGCGCAGCCACAGCCGCTTCACGTCGAAATTCGCCAGCAGGTTCGGCGACAATTCGTAGTCCACGCCGGCATTCACCGCGACGCCCCAGGCATTCTCGACATCCACGCTGGTGATGCCGGCGCTGCGGCCGCCGCCTTCGCCGTAGAACACCGTGTAGTTCAGCCCGACGCCGAGATAGGGGCTGAAGTGGCTGGCCGGCAGCGGGTGGTATTGCAGCGTCACCGTCGGCGGCAGCGCCCAGACGCGGCCGAGATCGATGTTGCCGCCTGCCAGGCCGCGCACGGAAACATCATGGCGCGAGGTCGCGGCGATCACGTTCACCGCGAAGTTCGGCGTCATGAAGTAGGTGAGGTCGAGCTGCGGGGTTGCCGTCGCGCTCGCATGCGGTTCGCCGCCGATGGTGGTGTTGCCACCGTTGGAGGGCAGCACGCCGATCAGCCCGACGCCGAGCACGATGTCGCCCGCAAGCTTGCCGCGCACATCCTGCGCCATCGCCGGCATCGCCGCGACCACACCCGCCAGGGCCGCTGCGCAGATCTTCCGATTCATAGCCAAAGCCTTTCTCCGCGGCGCGCCCTGTGCGCGGCCGCGGAGACGTTCTGGTCCCGACCTCGTCACCGATCCTTGATGCAGGTCATGCGTGGAACGTTATTCGGCGCGGATGTTGGCGCTGCGCACCACCTCGCGCCAGCGCGCGATCTCCGCCTGTTGGAAGCTGCGGTAGTCGTCCGGCGAATTGGCCACGACATCGAAGCCGATCGCGTTCAGCCGCTGCACCGATTCGGGATGCCGCAGCGCCGCCACCGTCGCCGCATGCACCTTCGTCAGTACCGGCTGCGGCAGGCCGGCGGGCGCCATCACTGCCTGCCAGGACGTCACGACGAAATTGTCGAGGCCCGCTTCCGCCGCCGTCGGCACATCCGGCAATACGGGGCTGCGGGTCGCGCTGGTCAGCATGATGGCGCGCAGCCGCCCGCCCTGGATATGCGCGGCGACGGTGCCGAGGTTCTGGAAGGAAAGCTGCACGTTGCCGGCGATCAGATCCGTCGCCGCCGCGGCGCCGCCCTGGTAGGGCACATGCGTCACATCCGTGCCCGTGCGCTGCTTGAACAACTCCATCGTCAGATGGTCCGAGGATCCGACGCCGGAGGTGGAGTAGCTGGCGCGACCGCCCTGCGCCTTCAGCCAGGCCACCACTTCATCCAGCGTGCGCGCCGGCACCTTCTCCGCATTCACCACCAGCACATTGGGCGTGGTGACGGCCATGGTGATCGGCGCGAAGTCGCGAATCGGATCGTAGCCGAGATTGGGCCGCAGCGCGGCGTTGATGGCGAAGACGCCGATCGAGCCGACGAACAGCATGTGCCCGTCCGCCGGCGCCCGCATCACCAGCCGCGCCGCGACCTCGCCATTCGCGCCGGCGCGGTTCTCCGCCACCACCGGCTGGCCGAGTGTCTGGCTCATCCGGTTGGCGATGGTGCGGGCGATGATGTCGGACGGGCCGCCGGCGACGAAGGGCACCATGACGGTGACGGGCCGCGTCGGCCAAGCGGCCTCCTGCGCGCGGGCGAGGCCCGGCAGCAGCGGCGTGGCGGCAAGCGTGGAAAGCAGGGTTCGGCGCAGCATGGATGTCCCTCCGGGTGGTGTTTTGCGGGAGGATGCCGTGCGTTGCGGTGCCGGGGAAGGTCGCCGGCAGCCGGCGAGGTAGCCGCCATGCGAACGTTCGCGGCAGCGCGGCGTTCGAAGGGCAGGTGACGGGGGGAAGGGGATGGCGCTGCGACAGGTGGCCTGGGTGACGCTGTATCTGGTTCTGGTGCTGACGCCCCAGGCGCTGCTGTTCCTAGGCGAGGTGCCGCCGGGGCGCGATTTCTGGTGGAACTTCTCCATGGCCCTCGGATTCGCCGGCATGGCGATGATCGGCGTGCAATTCGCGCTGACCGCACGCATCCGCCCGATGACCGCGCCGTTCGGCGTCGACATCATCTACCTGTTCCACCGCTACCTCGCCTGGATCGCGCTCGCCATCGTGGCGGCGCATTTCGGCATCCTGTGGCTGTGGTACGAGGACCGCCTGGGTCCGACCATCAATCCCTTCGAGGCGGATTGGGAACTGACGGCGGGACGTGCCGCGCTGGTGCTGTTCGGGCTGGCCGTCGTCACCGCCGAATGGCGCAAGCTGCTGCGGCTGGAATACGGGCTGTGGCGCTACGCCCATGTCGTGCTCGCGATCTTCGGCTTCGGCGCCGCGGTCGCGCATATCATCGGCATCGGCTACTTCACCGCCTCGCCGTTGAACCGGACGCTGTGGCTGCTGGCGACGCTGTCCTGGCTGCTGCTGCTGGTCTGGGTCCGCCTGCTGAAGCCGCTGAAGCAGACCCGCGAGCCGTGGCGGGTGGTGGAGGTGCGGCCCGGCCGCAACGATGTCTGGACCATCGCCATCGAGCCCGATGGCCATGCCGGCCTGCGCCGCTTCCTGCCTGGCCAATTCGCCTGGCTGACGCTGCGCAATTCCCCCTTCGGCCTGCGCGAGCATCCCTTCTCCATCGCCTCGGCGCCGGAGGCGCTGCCGCGGTTGGAATTCGGCATCAAGGAGCTCGGCGACTTCACCAGCCGCATCGGCGAGGTGCGCCCGGGCGACCCGGCCTGGATCGATGCGCCCTACGGCGTCTTCTCCATCGACCGGCAGCCGGAGGCGGAGGGGCTGGTCGCGATCGTCGGCGGCGTCGGCATCACGCCGGTGATGAGCATGCTCCGCAGCCTGGCCGCGCGCGGCGACCGGCGGCCGGTCTGGTTGTTCTATGGCAACAAGGGCTGGGACGACGTCGCCTACCGGGAGGAGCTGGAGGCGCTGCAGGGGCGGCTCGACCTGCGGCTGGTGCACATACTGGAGGAGCCGCCGGAGGGCTGGACCGGCGAAACCGGCTTCGTGACGCAGGAATTGCTGGAGCGGCACCTGCCGCCGGCGCCGCGCCCGCGGCTGCACTGCTTCCTGTGTGGGCCGACACCGATGACCGCCGCGGCGGAACGGGCGCTGCGCGGGATGGGCGTGCCGACACGGAGCATCCAGACCGAAATCTTCGAGCTGGCCTGAGGGGAGGTACCGATGCGCCGCAGGATCGCCCTTCTCCTCGCCCTGCTGACCGGGCTGCTGGTGCTGCTGATGGCGCTCGGCTTCGCCCTGCTGCGCTAAGGCCGGCGGCCCGAAATGGATTGGAGGCAGCCGGGCCGGTGGCCGGCATGGCTTGCCCCCAACTTCATGTCCCGATAAGCGCGGGGCATCGCAGGGAGCAATCACCAGCATGGCCACCGACCTCGACATCGCCCGCGCGGCGACGCTGCGCCCGATCGCGGATATCGCGACGCGCGCCGGCATCCCCGACGCTGCGCTGGAGCCCTACGGCAAGTACAAGGCGAAGATCGGCACCGCCTTCGTTGCGGAAGCCTCCGCCCGTCCGCCGGGAGCCCTGGTCCTGGTCACCGGCATCAGCCCGACCCCGGCCGGGGAGGGCAAGACCACCACGACCATCGGCCTCGGCGATGCGCTGAACGCGCTCGGCACCAAGACCATGATCTGCCTGCGCGAGCCCTCGCTCGGCCCCTGCTTCGGCGTGAAGGGCGGAGCTACGGGCGGCGGCTATGTCCAGGTGCTGCCGATGGAGGACATCAACCTCCACTTCACCGGCGATTTCCACGCCATCACCAGCGCCAACAACCTGCTCTCCTCCATGGTGGACAACCACCTGTACTGGGGCAACGAGCTGAACCTGGACCCGCGCCGCATCTCCTGGCGCCGCGCCATGGACATGAACGACCGCAACCTGCGCGACTGCGTGGTGGGCCTCGGCGGTGCCTCGCAGGGCGTGGTGCGGGAGGATGGCTTCGACATCACGGTGGCCAGCGAGGTCATGGCGGTGTTCTGCCTGGCGAAGGATCTGGCCGATCTGCAGGACCGCCTCGGCCGCATGATCGTCGGCCGCCGGCGCGACGGCACGGCGGTGACGGCCCGGGACATCAAGGCGGATGGCGCCATGGCGGCGCTGCTGCGGGACGCGCTGTCGCCCAACCTGGTGCAGTCGATCGCCGGCAGCCCGGCCCTGGTGCATGGCGGGCCCTTCGCCAACATCGCGCATGGCTGCAACAGCGTGGTCGCCACGCGGCTCGGCCTGGGGCTGGCCGATGTGGTGGTGACGGAGGCCGGCTTCGGTGCGGACCTCGGCGCCGAGAAGTTCCTCGATATCAAGTGCCGGCTGGCCGGGCTGAACCCGGCCGCCTGCGTCATCGTCGCCACGGTGCGCGCGCTGAAGATGCATGGCGGCGTCGCCAAGGCGGATCTGGGGCGGGAGGATGTGGCGGCGGTGGAGCGCGGCGTGGCCAACCTCGCCCGCCATGTCGAGAACATGCACAAATTCGGCCTGCCGGTGGTGGTCGCGCTGAACCGCTTCAACAGCGACACCCCGGCCGAGATCACCGCCGTGCAGCAGGCGATGGCGCGGCTGGATACGCAGGCGATCCTCTGCACCCATTGGTCTGACGGTGCAGCGGGGGCCACCGAACTGGCCCAGGCGGTGCAGGCCCGTATCGCCGCCGGCGCCGCGCGCTTCCAGCCGCTATATCCGGATGCGATGCCGCTGGCCGAGAAGCTGCGGACCATCGCGCAGCAGGTCTACCGCGCCCGTGACGTGGCGATTCCGGCACCGGCCGCGCAGAAGCTGGCGCGGTGGGAGGCGGAGGGCTTCGGCCACCTGCCGGTCTGCGTCGCCAAGACGCAGTATTCCTTCAGCGCCGATCCCACCGCGCTCGGCGCGCCGGTGGATCACATCCTGCCGGTGCGGGACGTACGGCTTTCGGCGGGCGCCGGCTTCGTGGTGGCGATGTGCGGCGAGATCATGACCATGCCCGGCCTGCCGCGACGGCCGGCGGCGGAGACGATCGGGCTGGATGCGGAGGGGCTGATCGAGGGGCTGTTCTGACCCTTCAGTGCGTCTCGCGCAGCAGGCGCAGCAATTCCTCCGGCACCGGCTCGGCCAGCGCGCTGTCGTAGCGGCGCGCCAATTCATCCTGCAGCCAGCGGTCGAAAGCGCGCGGCGTCGGGCCTGGCGGCGGCGGGGCAGGCTTGGCAAGGGGTTGCAGGTGACAGTTCATGCCGACAAAGCGCTTGGCAGCCCCGACGGTTCCCGCATGTTGCGTTGCGGCTGGTTTCGGCATGTTGCGCTTGGAGAGGATTTCCCGTGCCCTGGCACGGCGAATCGCCTCCCGCCTGCCGTTCCGCCGCATTATTGGGGGGCTGCCGGGCGATTCCGCCCGGGCTGAAATGTTCTAGTTTCGCGGCAGGCGCCCGCGCTGGGCGCCGCTCATGATGAATTCGGCCATCGCCTGCGCCAGGCAATCATGCAGCCGGTCGGCCACCGCCACCCGCTGCGCTGTCGGCGCCCGCTCCAGGTCCAGCCGGTCCGTCTCCACCCAATGGCGCATGATCGCCCAGCGGCTGAAAAGCTGCGCGCCACTCGCGGCGGCGGCAATCCGCAGCCAGTCGCGGTAGCTGTCGACATCCGCATTGCCGCGCAGGAAGCGGGAGAATTGCGGGTCCATCAGCACCACGTCGGTGCGTTCGCCGCGCACCGCGTGCAGCCGCGCCACGGCTTCCTGCACAGTCTCCGCCATCTCCTCCACCGGCAGGCCGCGCGCGGCCTCCACCGTGCCGAGCTGCCAGATGATGAGGTGCGGCCGCAGGCGGGGCGCCTGCTCGGCCAGGATACGGGCATGGTCGGAAGCGGTGGTACCGCGCCGGCCGAACACCTCCACCGCCACCGTCACCGGGGCGACCCGTTCCGCCAGCACGGATTGCAGCCGCTCCGGCCAGGTCGCGGCGCGGCCGGAGGTGCCGCCGCCCTGGGTGGAGGCGCTGCCGACCACCAGGATGCGGAGATCGGTATGCGACAGGGCGGCGAAGACGCCCGCCATCGGCGCCGCCTCCATCGCCTCCACCGGCGCGCCGCAGGCCACATCGGTGGCCCGCGCCGGGGTCCAGGCGAGGGCGCCGGCCAGGACGAGCAGGGGCAGCCAGGATGCGGGCGCGAGGGACATGGCTTTCATGGCGTAACGGTCCCCGGTGCGGCCGGCAAGGATGGTTTCCGCGCCCGCTTTCCCTCGCCGCCATACCAGGCGGAAACCACCGCCACGCCGATCAGCGCCAGCAGCCCCACCAGGTTCACCAGCGCCTGCGCTGCCGGGCCATAGGCCATTTCCAGCGCCAGCCTGCCGAGGAAGGACAGGAAGATGCCGGCGCAGAACACCGCCAGCCCCTGCTGCCCCATCATCACGAATACCGCCGGCAGGGGATGCGAAAGCCAGGCCGCGTCACGCGGGATCAGATGCGCCACCAGCCAGCCCAGCAGCAGCACGGAAGCCAGCCGCGCCGGGTGCAGCCCGGCCTTGTCCACCGTGGCGATGGCCGCCGCCATCCATTCCGGCGCATAGGTGCCGAGGACCGGCCCGTGCCAAACCAGGTTCAGCGCCAGCGCGATCGCCAGCAGCAGCAGCCCCGCCAGCACTGCCAGGCCCCGGTTCCAGGGCAGCCGCCGCGCCAGCATCGCCGGATCGGCGCGGCCCAGCACCACGCCGATGGCGAACAGAAGCTGCCAGGCGAAGGGATTGAAGAACCAGCCGCCGCCGGTCCAGGACGGCAGGCCGATGCCCAGCGCCCGCGTCAGCGCATAGAGCGCGACCGACATGCCGAGCAGCCAAGCCGGCCGCCGGATCAGCGGCAGCGCCAGCGCGAACAACCCGAGCACCACGATATATAACGGCAGGATGTCCAGGAAATGCGGCTGGTAGCGCAGCAGCAGCGCCTCCAGCAGCGCGCGGTAGGGCTCCTGCCCGAAGGGGTCCAGGTGCAACTCGTCCAGATAGGCCGCCTGGTTCAGCGCGGCGGCGGAGAAGCCCACCTGCGCGGCGAACACCACGAACAGGAAGATGTGCGCCACATAAAGCGTGCCCATCCGGCCAACGATCCGCGCCGCCGCCGTCAGCCAGCCATCGCGTTCCAGCATGCGGCCATAGGCGATGCCTGCGGCATAGCCCGCCAGCAGCACGAACACCTCCGTCGCATCGCAGAGCGCCACGTTGCGCAAGGTGGCGTGAGCCAGCAGATTGCCCGGCGTGTGGGTGATGAAGATGAACCACAGCGCCAGGCCACGCAGGAAATCCACCCGGATGTCACGCGTGGAGGGGCCGGCGGCGACGGAGGGGGATTTCATGCACGTACAGCATCGCGGAAGGGCAGGGCTTGGCGCAACCATCGGCTGACGACCTGCTGCGCGAGGCCGCGTCCCGGCACGGCCGTGGCGACCTGGCAATGGCGGAGCGGCTGTACCACCGCGTACTGAAGCTGCGCCCGGGGGATGGCAATGCGCTGAACCTGCTGGGCGTCGCCGCCCGCCAGCGCGGTGACCTGGAGGCGGCGCTGGCGCTGTCCGCGCAGGCGCTGGCCGCCCAGCCGGACAGCGCGATCTTCCTGGCCAATCGCGGCGCCACGCTGGCGGAGGCTGGCCAGCTTGAGCCGGCCGTGGGCGCCCTGCGCGCCGCGCTGGCCCGCCGCCCGGGCGATGCGACGGCGCTGCGCAACCTCGGCCAGGCGCTGTGTGCGCTGGGCCAGGCGGCGGCCGCGCTGGCGCCGCTGCGCCAGGCGGCGCAGATCGCCCCGCAGGCGCCCGAGCCCTGGCTCGCCTTGGCCCATGCGCTGCGGGAGGCCGGGCAGCCCGGGGCGCGGGAGGCGGCGGAAGCCGCGGCGCGGCGCGTGCTGGCGCTGCCGGGGCTGGCGGCCGACCTCGCCGCCCAGGCGCGCTTCCTGCTGGCGGCGCTGGGTGCGGAGGCAGCGCCGGATCGCGCCCCGGCCGCCTATGTGCGCGACCTGTTCGACCAGTACGCGCCACGCTTCGACGCCGATCTGCAGGACCGGCTGCACTACCGCACCCCCGAATTGCTGGCGGCGCTGCTGGCGCAGGCGGGCATCGCGGCGGATGGCGGGCGCCGGGTGCTGGACCTCGGCTGCGGCACCGGGCTTTCCGGCCTGGCGCTGAAGCCCTGGGCGCAGCGGCTGGAGGGGCTGGACCTGTCGCCGCGGATGCTGGCCGAAGCGCGCCGCCGCGGGCTGTACGATGCGCTGCATGAGGCCGAGCTGGTGGATTTCCTCGCCACGCGGCGGGCCGGCTTCGACCTGGTGGCAGCGGTGGATGTGCTGAACTACCTGGGCGACCTCGCCCCCGCACTGGCGGGCATCGCCGGCGCGCTGGCGCCGGGCGGGGTGGCGGCCTTCAGCATCGAGGCCGGCGAGGGCGCGCCCTTCGCACTGGGGGAGGGTCTGCGCTACCGCCACGATCCCGCGCATGTGCTGGCGCTGGCCGCCGAGGCGGGCCTGGCCCTGCTGGCCCGGCAGGATGCGCCGTTGCGGGAGGAAAAGGGCGCCCCCGTCGCCGGCGTCCTGCTGGTGCTACGCCGCGGCTGAAGCCAGCAGCCCGCGCGCCAGCGCGCGGACATCCTGCGCGGCAACGCAGCCCGGGTGCCGGGTCAGCAGCGGGGTCTGGTGGCGGATGGCATCCGGCACCTTGGCATCGCGACGCACCACGCCGGCCAGGGGCAGCCCGCGCGCCAGGAAGCGGCGCACCGCGGCGGCCAGCGTCGCATGGGTGCGCTGGCCGGTGGCGGCGGTGCCGGCCAGGTTCACCACCAGCCGCGCATCGCCCTGCGGAGCATCCCGCGCATGCAGCTTCAGAACGGCATAGGCGTCCGTCAGGCTGGTCGGTTCCTCCGTCGCCAGCACCAGCAGCAGGTCGGCCAGCGCGGCGAGACGGCGCTGCGGCGCCTCCACCCCCGCGCCGAGATCCACCACCACATCCTGGAACCGCGCGGCCAGGCGCCGCGGCAGGTCCAGCGCCGCCTCCAGCCCGGCGCCTGCCAGGCCCGCCAGCGCCCCGCTGCCCGACCGCCCGGCCAGCAGATGAAAGCCGGCAGGCAGTGCCTGCGCCGCGTCCTCCACCGCCGCGCCACCCAGCACCGCGCCAAGGTCCCGGCCGGGATTCAGGCCGAGTTGCACATCCGCATTGGCCAGCCCGAGATCCGCGTCCATCAGCACCACGCGGCGACCCTGTTCGGCCAGCGCATGCGCCAGGGTGATGGACAGCCAGGTCTTGCCGACGCCGCCCTTGCCGGATGCGACGGCGATGATCCGTCCCGTCATGCTTTCTCCTGCGTCGCCCGAAGGGCGCCCGATGGTTCAGCCCGAAGGGCGCCCGGTGGCTCAGCCCGAAGGGCGCCCGATGGTTCAGCCCGAAGGGCGCCCGATGCAGCATCCCGAAGGGCGCCCGATACAGCATCCCGAAGGGCGCCCGATGCGCCAGCTCGAACGGCGCCTGGTGGCTCGGCCCGTGCGGTGCCCGATGGCCCCGCCCGCGCCGAGCCCGATGCGCCGGATGCGTGCGCGGCCGGCGCGGCGAGGCGCCGCGCCAGGCCTTCCGGCGTCAAGGGTTCCAGCCCGCCCGAGGCATCCGGCCCGGTGCCGGCCTCGGTCAGCGGCAGGCCGACCGCGGCGGCCGCCAGCACGCTGCCGAGCCGCCGCGCGCAATCCAGCCGCGTCGGCAGCAGGTGCCGGCAGCCGAGCAGGCGGAAGGCGCCCGCCGTCTCCGCCGCTTCCTCCGGGTCCAGCCCCGCCGGCAGCACCAGCACGCAGGCGCCCTTCGCCACTTCCAGCATCGCGGCGAGGGTGCGGGCGCCCGCCGGGTCGAAGGGATCGCAGCCCGGCAGGTCCACCAGCACCGGCTGCCCCGCGCCACGCCGCGCCAGCGCCTTGCCCAGCGCGGCGGGCCCACCCGCGATCGCCAGCGGCAGATCCAACACCCGGGCGAAGGCGGCGAGCTGTTCGGCCGCGCCCGCCTTGCGGCCATCGGCGCTGATCAGCAGCGGCGGCTTGCCGGCCAGCACCAGCCTCGTGGCGAGCTTGGCCGCCGTCAGTGTCTTGCCCGCACCCGGCGGCCCGGCCAGCAGCAGCGGCGCCGGGCCGAGCGGCAGGCGGGCGAAGCCGAGCACGTTGTCCAGCGCCGCCGCCAGCCGGCCCTCCGCCAGCCGGTGCGCCAGCGCCGCCGGTACGTTGTGGCGCGCCAGGTCGGGCGGGATGGCGCGATGGTTCGGCACCGCATCCGGCGCGATCATCAGCGGCTCGTCGTCCTGGTCCTGCGCCGCCGTCACCTCCACGCCGCCGGCGATGCGGCGGGTGGAGAGCAGCACCGCATCCTCGCCCAGCTCGGCGCGCAGCTGCGCCATGGCGTCCGACATCTTCGCCGCGCGGATGACGCGTAGTTTCACTGCCCCGATGCTTTCATAGCACCGTGCCGATCGTACGGATGCGCGCGCGCGCATGGATCTCGTTATGCGCCAGCACGCTGGTCGCCGGCCGGAAACGTTCGACCACGGCGCGCACATGCGCGCGGATGCTGCCGGAACAGACGAGAACCGCAGGCTCCCCCTGGCTGCTCGCCGCATCGAAGGCGGCGCGCAGCGCCGTCATGAAGGAAGACAGCTTCGACGGCGCCATGGCGAGCTGCTTTTCCTCCCCGGGGCCGACCAGCGCCTCGGCGAAGGCCTGCTCCCATTCGCCGGACAGCGCGATGATGGGCACATAGCCCTGCGGCCCGCGCGCCGCGTCGCTGATCTGCCGGGCGAGCCGCATCCGCACCATCGCCAGGATCGGACTGAGCGAGCGCGCGCCGCTGGCCGCCGCCTCCTGCATGCCTTCCAGGATGGTCGGCAGGTCGCGGATGGAGACACGCTCCGCCAGCAGCGCCTGCAACAGCCGCTGCACCGTGCCGATGCTGGCCTGCGCCGGGACGAGGTCGGAGACCAGGCGCTTGTGCTCCGGCGTCATCTCATCCAGCAGCTTCTGTGTTTCCGCGAAAGACAGCATCTCCGGCATGTTTTCCCGGGTGACCTCCGTCAGGTGGGTCGCCAGCACGCCGGCGGCGTCCACCACGGTGCAGCCCAGCGCCAGCGCCTCCTCCCGCCGGAATTCCTCGATCCAGGCGGCGGGCAGGCCGAAGGTGGGTTCCTGCACGCGCTCCCCCGGCAAGGCGGGCGGGTTGCCGGAAGGGTCGATCGCCAGGTGCAGCGGCGGCTTCAGCGATCCGCGCCCGGCCTCGATCTCCTTCACCCGGATCACATAGGTATCGGCCGGCAGCTGCAGATTGTCCTGGATGCGCACGCTGGGCAGCACGAAGCCCAGCTCCTGCGCCGTGGTTTTCCGCAATGTGCGGATCTGCTCGGACAGGCGAGGCGCATCGCCGGCGGCCAGGCTGAGAAGGCCATAGCCGAGTTCCAGCCGCAGCAGGTCCATCTTCAGCGAATCGCTGGCCGGCGGTTCGCCGGGTGGTGGCGGCGGCGCCTCCGCCACCGCGCGGCGGGTGCGGGCGGCCAGGTCCTGCAGATGCGCGCCATAGGCGGCGGCGCCGGCCAGCGCCAGGAAGGGGATGATCGGCATGCCCGGCAGCAGCCCCATCACCACCGCCGCACCTGCGGCCAGCCGCAGCGGCTTAGCACCGCCGAGCTGCAGCACCAGCGCCTGGTCCGCCCGACCCTCGACGCCGCCCTTGGTCACCACGATGCCGGCGGCGAGCGAGACCAGCAGCGCCGGGATCTGCCCGACCAGCCCATCGCCCACCGTCAGCATCGAATAGGTGGTGACCGCCTCGCCGAAGGGCAGGCCCTGGCGGATGGTGCCGATGGCGATGCCGGCCAGCAGGTTGATCAGCGTGGTGACGAGGCCGGCGATCGCATCGCCGCGGACGAACTTCGCGGCACCGTCCATGGCACCGTAGAAGCCGCTTTCTTCCTCCAGCTCCCGCCGCCGCAACCGTGCCTGGTCTTCCGTCAGCAGGCCGGCGGACAGGTCGGCATCGATTGCCATCTGCTTGCCCGGCATCGCATCCAGGCTGAACCGCGCCGCCACTTCCGCGATGCGGCCGGAGCCCTTGGAGACGACGACGAAATTCACCAGCAGCAAGATGGCGAAGACGATGATGCCGACAAGGACATCGCCACCCATCAGGAAGCCGCCGAAGGCAGAGATCACATGCCCAGCGGCGTTCGGCCCCTCATGCCCATTGGTCAGGATGGCGCGCGTGGTGGCAACGTTCAGCGCCAGGCGCAGCAGCGTGGTCAGCAGCAGCACCGTGGGGAAGGATGTGAAATCCAGCGGCCGCCGCATGAACAGCGACACCATCAGCACCAGCACGGATGCGGTGATGGACAGCGCCAGCCCGGCATCCATCAGCCAGGATGGCAGCGGCACCACCAGCACCGCCACCAGCATCACCACGCCGAGACCAAGCGCCACGTCGCCCGTTGGCCGGGCGCGGATCAGCCAGGCCGGAATCACCAGGCTTCCCATGCGATCAGACGGCGATCTGCAGCGTCGATTGCGGGGATGATTGTGGCGGTGATGGTGGCTGGCCCGGTGCCGGGGTCACGACGATGCCGGCGGTGCGGTATTCGCCGAGCTTGTTGCGCAGCGTGCGGATCGAGATGCCGAGGATCTCGGCCGCGCGCGTGCGGTTGCCGAGGCAATGCGACAGCGTCTCCAGGATCAGCTCCCGCTCCACCTCCTCCACCTTGCGGCCGACCAGGGCGGCGACCTGGCCCGGCGGGGATGAGGGCGGTACGGCGGCAGGTGCGGCGGGGGCGGTCGTCATCGTGGCGCGCGGCGTGGCGGGCTGCGACAGCTCGATCGCATCCGGCCCGATCTCATGGCCTTCCGCCAGCAGCACGGCGCGGTGGATGGCGTTCTCCAGCTCCCGCACATTGCCCGGCCAGGGATGCGCCATCAGCCGGTGGCGCGCCAGCGGCGCAAGCGCGCGTTCCGGCAGGCCGTTCACCTGCGCGTAGCGGGCGGCGAAATGGTCGGCCAGCGGCAGGATGTCCGAGGGGCGTTCGCGCAGCGGCGGAATCCGCAGCGCCACCACGTTGAGCCGGAAGTACAGATCCTCCCGGAACCGTCCCGCGCCGACTTCCGTCAGCAGGTCGCGATGCGTCGCGGCGATGATGCGCACATCCACCTTGCAGGGCGCGCCGCCACCCAGCCGGTCCACTTCCCGTTCCTGGAGAACCCGGAGAATCTTTGCCTGCAGCCGCGGGTCCATCTCGCCGATCTCATCCAGCAGCAGCGTGCCGCCATCGGCCTGCTCGAACTTGCCCTTGCGCGCGGCGACGGCGCCGGAGAAGGCGCCTTTCTCGTGGCCGAACAATTCCGATTCCAGCAGCGTCTCCGGCAGCGCCGCGCAGTTCAGCGCGACGAAGGGGCCGCGCGCGCGCTTCGACAGCGCGTGCAGGTGGCGCGCCATCACTTCCTTGCCGGTGCCGCTTTCGCCGGTAAGCAGGACGGAGGCCTCGGCCCGCGCCACCTGCGCCACGCGCGCCAGCAGCGTCGCCATCGCCGGGTCGCGCGCCAGCGGCGCATCGGCGCGTGGCGCGGCACCGGCGGCCTCCAGCATGGCGATGATGAGGTCGGCATCCGGCGGCAGCGGCAGGAAATCCCGCGCCCCACCCTCGATCGCGCGCACCGCCGCCTCGGCATCCTCGGCGCGGCCGCAGGCGACCACGGGGCAGGCAATGCGCTCGGCCGCCAGCGCCTGCACCAGCCACACCACATCATGCCGCAGATCGACCAGCGCGAGGTCGGCGCCTTCCACGCGCAGCCGTTCCAGTCCGGCGCCGACGCCTTCCGCATGGCCCAGCCTGGCACCGCGCGCGATGGCGACGCGGGCGGCGGCGCCCAGCTCCCCTTCCAGGGAACCGATGATCAGCAGCCGCGCCATGGCCTCAGCCGCCCCGGTCGGACTTGACGATTTCCGTCATCGTCACGCCGAGCCGGTTGTCATCCACCATCACCACCTCGCCGCGCGCCACCAGGCGGTTGTTGACGTAGATGTCCACCGCCTCGCCCAGCTTGCGATCCAGCTCCACCACCGCGCCGCGGCCCAGCTTGAGAAGCTGCGAGACCTGCATGGTGGCGCGGCCGAGCACGGCGCTGACCTGCACCGGGATGTCGTAGACCGCATCGAGGTCGCGCGGCCCGCTGGCGCCGCCGGAACTGTGCTGCGCCTCCGTCGCCGGAACCGCCTCGAAGCCATCCTGCGCGCTCATGCCGTGATTTCCTTGTCCGTTCCGAGCCCAGCATTCCGCAGCACCTCCGCCAGGGCCTGGCGGCGCGCATCGAGCGAGATCACCAGCGCGCCGTCGCGCCATTCAAGCCGCGCGTCACCCGGCTTGACCGCCGCATCGCCGCGCACTTCCGGCCCGCCATGCGGCATCCGCGCGGCCGTCGCCGCCGCCAGCTCGGGCGCCACATGCAGCACCGCCTCCGGCCTGTCGGCGATGGCCGGCAGCAGCGGCACGACCAGCCGCGGCACCAGATCCGCGCCGAGCCTTTCGGCGGCGCCAGGCAGGCCGAAATCCACCGCCTCCATCACCAGCTCGGCCAGCGCCTGGGCGGATTCGGTGGCGACCGCGCGGCCCGCTTCCGCGGCATCGGCCAGCAGCGCGGCCATGCGTTCCAGCGCGCGCTGGATCGCGGCCTCCTGCGCGCGGGCCTGATCGGCGCGGCCTTCCTTCAGCCCGGCCGCGTGGCCGGCAGCGCGGCCCTCGGCGAAGCCGGCGGCGCGGGCCTCGGCCAGCAGCACCTCCGGGTCCGGCGGTGGTGGCGGCGGCGCGGGCGGCGGGGCGCCGAGATCGGGCAGTCGCAGCGCATTCATCATGCCAGCATCTCGTCGTCGCGCCCGTCGGCGATCTGGATCTGGCCCTGCGCCGCCAGGTCCTTGGCGATGCCGACGATCTGCGCCTGTGCGTCGTCCACGTCGCGCAGCTTAACCGGGCCCATGCCGGCCAGATCGTCCTTCAGCAGCTTCGACGCGCGGTCGGACAGGTTGCGGAAGAAGATGTCGCGCAGCGCCTCCGACGCGCCCTTCAGCGCCAGGGTGAGCTTGTCCTTCGGCACCGCGCGCAGCAGCGCCTGCACGCCCGCCTGGTCCAGCCGCTGCAGGTCGTCGAAGGTGAACATCAGCGCGCGGATCTTCTCCGCACTCTCGCGCGAACGTTCCTCCAGCGCGGACAGGATGCGGCCTTCCGCGGCGCGGTCCAGGTTGTTGAAGATTTCCGCCATCACCTCATGCGCATCGCGGCGCGAGCCGCGGGCGAGGTTCGACATGAACTCCATCCGCAGCGTGCGCTCCACGCCCTCCAGCGCTTCCTTCTGCACCGTCTCCATCCGCAGCATGCGCATCACCACTTCCATGGCGAAGCCTTCGGGCAGCAGGGACAGCACGCGCGCGGCATGGTCCGGCCGCACCTTGGAAAGCACCACGGAGACGGTCTGCGGGTATTCGTTCTTCAGGTAGTTCGCCAGCACCGCCTCATTCACATTGCCCAGCTTGTCCCACATGGTGCGGCCGGCTGGGCCGCGGATTTCCTCCATGATCTGGGCGACGCGCTCCTTCGGCAGCGTCTTCAGCAGCATCCGCTCCGTGCTCTCATAGGAGCCCACCAGATGCCCTGCCTGGCCGATCTGGCTGGCGAATTCCTCCACCACCGCCTCGACCGTGCTGGCGCCGACGGAGCCCAGCGCGGCCATCGCCAGCGACAGGTCGCGGATCTCGTCCTCATGCAGCCGGGTGAAGATTTTCGCGGCGTGCTCGTCGCCCAGCGCGAGCATCAGCGTGGCGGCCTTCTGCGGGCCAGTCAGGGTGTTGCTCACAATGTCTCCGGCGGTGCGAGCCAGCGGCGGATCACCGTCACCGCGGCATCGGGGTTGCTGTCGACCATCTCCGCCAGCGCCGCGAGGGCGGAGGCGCGCATCTGGCCCTCGACGCGGGCGAGCTTGACCATCGCGTCCTCCTCCTCCGCCACGGCCTCGCCCTGCTGGATCAGCGGCGTGCCGTCCGGCCCGGCCACCTGGGCTGCACCGGTGATCAGGCCATTCGCCTGCGCCGCCGCCGCTTCCGCCGCGCTGGTGAAGGTGATGGCGGTGCCATCCGGCCCGATGCCGACCAGCACCGGCTGCGGCGCCATCGCCAGCAGCAGGCGGTTGGTCACCGGCTTGCCGATCAGCAGGATCGCCGCCAGCGCCACCAGCGCCAGGATGCTGCTTTCGATCAACCGCCCGATCAGCGCCGGCGGCACCGCCTGGCCGAGGATGGAGAAGCCATCCGATGTGGCATCCGCCATCGGCGGCTCGGCGAAGCGCAGGCTCACCACCTCCACCTTGTCGCCACGTTCCTCGTTGAAGCCGACGGCGGACCGCGCGAGCGACATGATGCGCTGGATCTCATCCGCGTTGCGTTCGCGGAAGCGCGGCGGCGCACCATCCGGCTGCGGTTCCCAGATGCCATCGACCAGCACGGCCAACGACAGGCGCTTCAGCGCCGGCTGTTCGCGCAGCACGTTGCGCGTGGTGCGGCCGATCTCGAAATTCGTCGTCTCCTCGGATCGCTGCTGTTCGCTGCGGCTGCCGCCGGCCGCCGCATCCGCGCCCGGCAGCTGGTTGGCGACGGAGACGTTGCCGGCTTCGCCGCTGCGGTTGCTCTCGGTGGCGGATTGGGTGCTGCGCGGCACCTGGTTTTCCGGGTCGAAGCGTTCCTCCATGGTCTGCACACGATCGAAATCCATCTCGACCGAGGCTTCCGCGCGCACCCGTCCCGGGCCCAGCGTGCGTTCCAGCAATTCCTCCACCGCGCGGGCCAGGCGCCGCTCCGCCGCACGGCGCAGCTCCTCCGCCGTCTGCGCGGCGGCGGGGCCGCTGAGTGCCTGGCCGCCGCGCGCCATCAGCTCGCCCCGGCTGTCGACGATGGAGACCTGCTGCGGGCGCAGGCCCGGCACGGCGGCGGCGACCAGGTGCAGCACCGCCTGCACGCCTTCCCGGTCCAGCCGCTGCGAACCCTGCATGGTCAGCACCACGCTGGCCTGCGCCTCGCCGCGTTCGCGGGAGAAGGGCTCGCGCCGCGGCAGCACCAAGTGCACGCGGGCCTGGCGCACGCCGGACAGGCCGCGGATGGTGCGGGACAATTCGCCTTCCAGCGCGCGCAGCCGGTTCACATCCTGCTGGAAGGGCGTCGTTGTCAGGCTTTCGCCGCGGTCGAATATCTCGTAGCCGACCGAGCCGCCACTCGGCAGGCCGTCGCGCGCCAGCATCAGCCGGACGCGCGGCACTTCCGATTCCGGCACCATGATCTGCGCGCCGCCGGCGGCCAGGCGATGCGGGATTCGTGCGCGTTCCAGGACCGCCACCATCTGCCCGGCGTCACGCGGGTCCAGGTCGCCATACAGCAGCGCCATGGGCGGGTCGGAGGCGCGCATCGCCAGCATCGCGACCAGCCCGAGCACCGCCAGGCCGACGCCCAGCAGCGCTGCCAGCCGCAGCGACCCGAGGGCGCGGAGCTGCGCGGTCAGCGTACCCATGCGCTGCCTCCGCACTGCCCATCCGCGCCGATTGCGCCATGCCCCGCCGATCGCATCCTGCCATCCCCAGGCCGGACCAAGCCGGCCCGGCAGGTTCTGCCGGGTGCGGGGTAACGGTGCGGTTAATGCCGGCCGGATTTGTCGTGCGGGTGGGTGGCGAGACCTTCAGGAATGCGGCGATCAAACCTTGCCGCCGCGCCCAGGGACGCGCAGCCAAAGGGCTGCAGGCCTCGCTGGCGCCTTGGGCTCAGGAAGAATTCTATCCCAGCTTGCGGTCGTAAGTGATCCACATGGTCCGGGTCGCCAGCCGGTCATACACGCCGCGGCCGCGGTAGTTGTCATCCGCGGTGATCCAGCGGATCACGCCCCAGCCGCGCTGCCGGCCGATCTCGGCCACGGCCTCGATCAGCGCATCGGCGATTCGCCGGCCGCGCTGGGCCGGGTCCACGAACAGATCGTCCAGGAAGCCGCCGGTGCCGGCGGCCAGCGGGCGGGCGAAGGGGCGATAATGCGCCAGGCCGATCGCCCGTCCATCCGCATCCTCCGCCACCAGCGCCTTCACCTCATGCGCCGGGTCCATGATCCAGCCCCAGACGCGCTCGCGCATCTCCGCCGTCTGCTCGACCTTGTAGAACGCCGCATAGGCGGCATAGAGCCGCTCCCAATCCGCACGGTGGCGGGCGGCGAGGGGGGTGATGGTGAAGCCGCTCATGCCTTGGCCTCCAGCTTGATGCACCCCGCCGCGGCGAGGCCTACGCAGATGGCGCCGACATGCATGGCCTGGCCGATCAGCCCGCGCCGCAGCCCGTCCATTACCTCCGCTACGGTTGGACATTCCACGCTGATCACCTCGCCGGGCTCCGGAGTCGCGGCGGCGATGCGGCGGATGCCGGTGGCCAGCACGATGTGCAGGCGGTTGTTCTGGATCGAGGGGTTGGCGTGGCCGGCATACAGGTAGCTCCATTCGCCGCCGCCATGGCCGGTCTCCTCCAGCAATTCCCGCTGCGCGGCGGCGATCGGGTCGGCATCCTCCCGGTCCATCACGCCGCCGGGCAGCTCCAGCGACCAGCTCTGCGCGCCGTGCCGCCACTGCCGCACCAGCACCAGGCGGTGATCTTCGGTCAGCGCCACCACGGCGCACCAGTCGGGGTAGTCCAGCACGTACCAGGGCGCGATCTCGGCGCCCGACTGGGTGCGCAGGCGGTCGGCGCGCAGGCGGATCCAGCGATCCTCGACCAGGATCTCGGAATGGGTGGTGGTCCAGGGGGGGGTTTCGGTGTCCATGCGGTCACCCTTGCGCGGCAGGGTGGCGGCAGGCAAGCCGGGGCGGACTGTGACTAGGCCGCGTAACCGCGGCGGGGTTGCGTCAGGGCCGCGTAACCGTGGACTGTGACAGGGCCGCGTAACCGCGGCGGGGCCGGCGGCGAAGCCTGGGCATCGCAACCGAAAAGGCCCTGCACCCATGCATCGCCGCACCCTGCTGGCCCTGGCGCCGGCGCTGCTTGCCGGCTCCGTCCGCGCCGAAGCCTTCCCGCGCTCCGTCAACCACAAGGCCGGTGTCGCGCTGGATGGCTGGGACACGGTCGCCTGGTTCACCGAGGGCCGGCCGCGCCGGGGCAGCGCGGCCTTCCGCGCGGAGCATGCGGGCGTTGCCTGGCATTTCGCCTCCGCCGACCACCTGGCCCGGTTCCAGGCGGACCCGGCCGCGCATGTGCCGCGCTATGGCGGCTTCTGCGCCTTTGGCGTGGCGCGCGGCTACAAGGTGGATATCGACCCCGAGGCGTGGCACATCCGCAACGGCGTGCTGTACCTGAACTACGATCGGGGAGTGCAAAGGCAGTGGCAACGGGACATTCCCGGCAACATCGCCCGCGCCGAGGCCAATTGGCCGCGGCTTGCGGACAGCTGAGATGTCCTGCGCCGCGCTGCTGCGGGCCGGATCCTTACCGGCCGGCCCGGCCCGGCCGGCCGGCATGACGCTGGATGGGCATGTGGCCGACCCGCGCCTGGCGCAGGAGCAGCGCTGGGGTGGCCTGCTGGCCGCGGCCCAGACAGGCGATGCCCGCGCCTACGACACCCTGCTGCGGGAGGTGACGCCGCGGCTGCGCCAGTTGGCCCGCGCCCGCATCCGCGATGCGGCGGAGGTGGAGGATGCGGTGCAGGACGCGCTGATGACGATCCACGCGCTGCGCCACACCTACGACCCGATGCGCCCCTTCGGCCCCTGGGTGACCACCATCGCCACCCGCCGCGCCATCGACCGGCTGCGCCGCCGCGGCCGTGGCGCCGGGCGCGAATCCAACCTGGACGACCTGCCGGAATCCGCCGCCTCCGTCGCGCCGGTGGCGGAGGACCGGATCGTCGCGCGCAACCTGCGCGATGCGGTGGCGGAACTGCCGGAAAGCCAGCGCACGGCGCTGCGCCTGGCGAAGCTGGAGGATCTGTCGCTGGCCGAGGCCTCCGCCCGCTCCGGCCTCAGCGTCGGTGCGCTGAAGGTGGCGACCCATCGCGCCATGCGTTCCCTGCGCCGCCGCTTCGGCGTTGGGGGGGAAGGAGAAGATCGTGCAGACCGATGAGCTGATCAGCCGCCTGTCGCAGGACGTGCCGCCGGTGCGCCGGGTGACGCCGCCGATGCAGGCCGCGCTGCGTTGGCTGGCGATGGCCCTGGGCGTGGTGGCGGCCGTCGTGCTGCTGTCCGGCTTCCGGCATGATCTGGAACAGCGGCTGATGCTGATGCATGAGCAGGTGAACCTGCTGGCGGCGCTGGCCACCGGGGCCGCCGCGGCGGTGGCCGCCTTCCACCTGGCGCTGCCCGACCGGTCCGACCGCTGGGCACTGCTGCCGCTGCCCTTCGCCGCCTTCTGGGTCTCCGGCCTCGGCTGGGGCTGCATCGCGGAATTCATCGAGCGCGGCTGGCCGGCACTGCGCGTCAGTTTCGGCTGCATGAGCTTCATCATCGGCTTCGGCGTGCCGCTGACGCTCGGCATGCTGTGGATGACCCGCCACGCGGCCCGCATCCGTCCCGGCCCGGTGGCGGCGCTGGCCGGGCTGGCGGCGGCGGCGCTGGCTTCCGTCGGCCTGTCGCTGGTGCATCACCTGGAGGCCGCGGCCATGGTGCTGATCTGGCATGGCGGGTCGGTGCTGCTGGTGATGCTGTTTTCGCGAATCTGGGGCAAGCGGGCGATGCGGGCGATGGACGCCTGAGTGGGGGCCGGCCATGCGGGGCAGGCCATGAAGCAGTTGGTTGCAAACCACACCGGAATGTGTTCGCCGCCGGTCGCGGCGGAGCGCATAAGCACGCTCCGCACCGCTCTGCGCCCCGGGTCCGCGCCCGATGCCTGTGCCAGGTGCGATCCATTTCCGGCTTGGTGAATCGGGCCAGGATCACCCTGGAGGCTGCGATGGACTGGATGCCTGACCGCGCGGGCGCACCGCGATGAGCAGCCTCGCCGCCGCATTGGCGCAACGAATCGGCGCCGCCCATGTCGCCACCGACGCGGCAAGCTGCGCGCTGGCTACCTCCGACCTGTTCGACTGGCCCGGCGCCGCCCCGGCCGAGATCGTCATCCGCCCCGGCAGCACCGCCGATACCGCCACGGCGCTGCGCCTGCTGGCGGAATTCGGCCGTACCATCGTGCCGCGCGGGGCCGGCATGTCCTACAGCGCGGGCGTGGTGCCACGGGCGCCGGCGGTGGTGGTGGACACCACGCGGCTCGACAGCATCTCGATCGACGCGGAGAACCTGACGGCGGTGGTCGGCGCAGGCACCACCTGGCAGGCGCTGGCGGCGGCGCTGGCACCGCATGGGCTACGTGCGGCGCAGGCGTCGCCGGTCTCGGGCTCGGTCAGCACGGTGGGCGGCACGGTGGCGCAGAACCTGCCGGGCGGCATGGATGGCATCCTCGGCCTGACGGTGGTGCTGGCGGATGGCAATGCGGTCTGCACCGGGGCGCTGGCGCTGCGCGGCGCGCCACCCTTCTGGCGGCACATGGGGCCGGACCTCACCGGCCTGTTCCTCGGCGATTGCGGCGCCTTCGGGGTGAAGACGGAGGTCGCGCTGCGCCTGGCGCCGGACCGCCCCGGCGCCTTCGGGTCCTTCGCCTTCGATAGCGGCGACGCGATGATGGCGGCGATGGTGGCGGTGGCGCAGGCCGGCACCGTCGGCCGGGCCTTTGCGCTGGACCCGGTCCGCAGTGCAACGCCGACAACGGCGCCCGCCCGCCGGCGCGAGGCGCGGCCCGAATTCGCCTGGACCCTGCACCTGACCGCCGAGGGCGTGACCCCGGAAGCGGCCGAGGCGGGGGTGCAGGCGGCGCGCGCCCTCGCCACCGGGCATGGCGGGCAGGAGGTTGCGGCCACCATCCCCAAGGCGCTGCGCGCCCGGCCCTATTCCATCCGCGGGCTGGTCGGGCCGGAAGGCGAGCGCTGGGTGCCGGTGCATGGCATGCTGCCGCTGGGCAATGCCCGCGCCTGCCTGGCGGCGGTGGAGGCACAGCACGCGGCAATGGCGGCGGAGATGGCGGCGGTCGGTGTCAGCACCAGCCATGTCATCTCCTCGCTCGGCGCCTATGTGGCGATCGAGCCGATGTTCTACTGGCGCGATGCGCTGGACCCGCTGCACCTGCAGCACCTGTCGGAGTCCAACCGCGCCCGCTTCGGCAACCATCCGGCCAACCCCGCGGCCCGCGACCTGGTGCGCCGCGCGAGGGAGGTGCTGTCCGGCATCATGGACCAGCATGGCGCGGTGCACGCCCAGCTCGGCCGCTTCTACCGGCTCGGCTCTCGCATGGAGCCGGGGGCGGCGCAGTTGCTGCACAGCGTGAAGGCCATGCTGGACCCGCGCGGCCGGATGAACCCCGGTGCGCTGGAGGGTGTGCAGGCCTGAGGCGCGAAAGCTTGGCTGAGGGGGTCCAGGACGTCCCGCCCGGCCTTGCGGAACCCGCGACGCGCCCTCAGGCCGTCAGTTCGGGCTGCATCACCCCGGCGGGCAGCACCACGCGCAGCGCAAGGTCGCGATCGGCGCGCAGGTGCAGGCGCATCAGGGTTTCCGCGTCCTCCGGCCGGTTGGCGATCAGCGCCTCGATGATCTGGCCGTGCTCGGCCAGCGCCCGCTCGACCCGGCCGTGCCGCAGGGTCAGCAGGCCGAAGCGGTGCACCTGGTCGCCGAGCTGCGCCATGAACTGCTTCAGCCGCGAATTGCCGGCAAGCGCCAGGATGCGGCTGTGCATCAGGACGGAGCTGTCATAGGCGGCGCGCAGCGCGCCGGCCTGCATATGCGCCACCGCGTCCCGATGGTCCGCCAGCAGCCCCTCGGCATCCGCGGGTCCCAGCCGTTCCGCCGCGACGCGCACCGCGAAGCCCTCGAGCTGTTCGCGAAGCTGGTAGACCTCGACGATGTCGTGCACCGAAAGCTCGGACACCACGATGCCGCGCTGCGGCAGGATCCGCACCAGCCCGCCGCCGGCGAGCTCGCGCAGCGCTTCCCGGATCGGGGTGCGGCTGATCTGCAGCTCCTCCGCGAGCTGGTTCTCGGACAGCAGGGCACCCGGGGCGTAGCGCGAATCCAGGATGCCGCGCTTGATCGCCTCATAGGCCTGCTCCCGCAGGCTGCGGGGCGGGTCGGTCTTGTCCGGTGTCATCGGCGCGTCTGGTTCCTGTGCATCCGGCTTCGCGCGCGGCGTATCCGGCTGCACAGGATGTATACCGGCCCCCGGGCCTGGGCAAACTGAGAGGACGAAGGATCGGGCGCCTGCCGCGCAGCGGGCGTTCCCGCTGGCGCAAATGTCACTGCGTCCTCGCCGCCCAGACCGGCACCCAGACCGGCACCCGGATCGGCACCCGGATCGGCACCCGGATCAGAGCGAGGAGGCGATGGCGGGGGCCAAAGCCGGGTTCTTCGCGGCCGGGTGGCCCGGGTTGCGGAAGCGCAGCTCGCCATCCGCGGCGCCATCGGGCGGGGCCACGCCGAACAGCTCCATCCGGCTGGTGCAGGCCACGGCGACGACGCGGCGCGCGGCCGGTTCCGTCATCCAGCGGCGGGCGGCGCCTTCCAGCTCCAGCCGCTCACGCAAACCGCGCCATTCGGCGCGGTCCACATCCTCCACGAACATCGCCAGCAGCCCGGGTCGGCTGCCGCTGAGGCGGCTTTCCGCCACCAGGGCGCAGCGCCGGGTCACCGCGGTGGCGATGGAATTCTCTCGTCCTGCCCGCGCCGCCATGACGAAGACGGACCCGCCGCCGGGGCCGGCAGTGACGGCCAGGTGCGCTTCCTCGCCGAACTGGGCGCGAAGCTGCGCCGGCAGGCCCTGCACGCTGGCCTGGGCGCCGGCCAATACCAGCGGGTCCAGCTTCAGCACGGCATCGGCGCTGGCATCCTGGCGCTTCTGCGCCGCCAGCAGGGCCGCGATGCGGCCATGCAGCTCCGCCACCTGGGCATCGGTCGCCATGCCGCCGGGCAGGGTCATCTTCAGCAGGTAGCGGCCGGGGTGCGAGGCCAGCCATGTCTGCAGTTCGGGGTTGACCTTGTCGACCAGGGCGCACCAGTCGCCGCGATGCACCTCCCGCCCATCCTCGGCGGAGACGGTTTCGCAGACCACCTCGGCCTCGACGCCGTCGCGCCGGATCAGCAGGTCGAAGGGGGCTTCCTCGGCCAGGCCGCTGAATTCCACCTCGAAGCCACGGCTGCGGTGCAGGGCGGCGGTCCGCAGCAGGTGGAACAGCGGCATCAGCGTGGCCTCGCCGGTCAGGCCGGCGGCGATCTCGGCGCGCAGCCGGGCGCGCTGCGGCACCGGCAGCCGCGCGGCGAGCTTCACCGCCTCCCGCGCGAAGGCGGTGGCGTGGCGCTCGGCGGGGGTGGCGCGGGCCAGCGCCTTCGGATCGGCTAGGCGCGCCAGCACCAGCTCCAGCGCATGGCGCTGCTGCATGGCACGGCCGGAGAGGGAAGGGGCGGCGGCGCGCTGGGCGATGTCGCCCAGCCGCTTCGCCCAGAGCCGGGCGCCGCAGAGGGTGCGAAAACGATCGAGATCGGCCGGGTCCGGCCGATGGTCGGCGAATGGCATGACGGCGGCCCGATCACGTTGACCGTCATCCCTAACGCCTTACGAGGGGGTAACGTCAAGTTCCGGATGCGTGATAGGCGAGTAAATTCGTCGGATATACGTTTCTTGGCCTCAGTTGCGCGGCAGGCGGGCCCGTTCCGGCGCATCCGGGTTCTGCGCGCGGTGGCGCAGCAGGGCATCGGCCAGCACCAGGGCCAGCATCGCCTCGCCCACCGGCACGGCGCGGATGCCGACGCAGGGGTCGTGGCGACCCTTGGTCAGCACCTCCACCTCCGCCCCGAAGCGGTCCACGGATTGGCGGGGCGTCAGGATGGAGGAGGTGGGCTTCACCACGAAGCGGGCGACGATGGGCTGGCCGGTGGAGATGCCGCCCAGGATGCCGCCGGCGTGGTTGGAGCCGAACAGCACCTGGCCATCCGGGCCCATCCGCATCTCATCGGCATTGCCTTCCCCGGACAGGGCGGCCGCCGCGAAGCCATCGCCGATCTCGACGCCCTTCACGGCATTGATGCTCATCAGCGCACTGGCGAGTTCCGCATCCAGCTTGCCGTAGATCGGCGCGCCGAGGCCCGGCGGCACACCCTCCGCCACCACCTCCACCACGGCGCCGAGGGAGGAGCCGGATTTGCGGGCGGCGGTGAGCGTGGCTTCCCAGCGGGCGGCGGCCTCTGGGTCCGGGCAGAAGAAGGGGTTCTGGTCCACCTGCGCCCAGTCGAAGCGGCTGCGGTCGATGGTGTCGCCGCCCATGTTCACCAGGGCGCCGCGGATGGTCACGCCCTCCAGCACGCGGCGGGCGATGGCGCCGGCGGCGACCCGCATCGCGGTCTCCCGGGCGCTGGAACGCCCGCCGCCGCGATAGTCGCGCACGCCGTATTTCAGCTCATAGGTCAGGTCGGCGTGGCCGGGCCGGAAACGGTCCTTGATCTCGCCGTAGTCCTTGGAGCGCTGGTCCGTATTCTCGATGTGCAGCGCGATGGGGGTGCCGGTGGTGACGCCCTCGAAGGTGCCGGACAGGATGCGGACGGCATCGGCTTCCTGGCGCTGCGTCACGAACTTGGACTGGCCGGGGCGGCGGCGGTCCAGGAAGGGCTGGATATCCGCCTCGGTCAGCGCCAGGCGCGGCGGGCAGCCATCGACGACGCAGCCGATGGCCGGGCCGTGGGACTCGCCCCAGGTGGTGACGCGGAAGAGGTGGCCGAAGGTGTTGTGGGACATGGTCCCCCTCGCTTACCGCAACAAGCGGCGGAGAGGCACCCCCTCAGGGACACCCCCTTGGGCCACCCCCTTGGGGCGCCCCCGCTCAGACCGTCGCGATATCCGGTGCGTCCGGGTTCTTCATGCCGACGATGTGGTAGCCGCAATCCACATGGTGCACTTCGCCGGTGACGCCGGAGGACAGGTCGGAGAGCAGGTACAGCCCGGCCCCGCCGACATCCTCGATCGTCACGTTCCGCTCCAGCGGCGCGTTGTACTGGTTCCACTTCAGGATGTAGCGGAAGTCGCCGATGCCGCTGGCGGCGAGCGTCTTGATCGGCCCGGCCGAGATCGCGTTCACCCGGATGCCGGATTTGCCGAGGTCGGCGGCCATGTAGCGCACGCTGGCCTCCAGCGCCGCCTTGGCCACGCCCATGACGTTGTAATGCGGCGTCACCCGTTCCGCGCCCAGGTAGGACATGGTCAGCAGGGATCCGCCCGGCTTCATCAGCGGCACGGCGCGCTGCGCCACGCTGACGAAGGAGTACACCGAAATATCCATCGCCTGCAGGAAGGCCGCGCGCGGCGTATCCATGTAGCGGCCGCGCAGGAACTGCTTGTCGGCGAAGCCGATGGCGTGGACCACGAAATCCAGCCCGCCCCATTCCCGGCCCAGCGTCGCGAACACCGCGTCCACGCTGGCATCGTCGGTCACGTCGCAGGGCAGCACGTGCTTGCTGCCGATGCTCTCGGCCAGCGGCCGCACCCGGCGCTCCAGCGCTTCCCCCTGATAGGTGAAGGCGATCTCGGCGCCCTGGGCGGCCAGGTATTGCGCGATGCCCCAGGCGATGGAGCGGTCATTCGCGACGCCCATGATGACGCCGCGCTTCCCCGCCATCAGCGTACCCGTGGGCACTCCCGTGCTGGCAGCTTCGGACGTGACGTCATCTGGCATGGAAAGGGGGCACCGGAGGCTGGTTGCGATGGGCCCCCGGTGGTGGCACATGCCCTTGTCACGGGCAAGGGGCCTCACACCTGTCTGGCCCCGCCTGCCCAGGAGTATGCCCCTTGGATTCGCCTACAACCGAAGACCCCATCGCCATCTTCGAGGCCTGGATGGCGGAGGCGGCGAAGACGGAGCCGAACGACCCGAACGCGGTCTGCCTGGCCACCGCGACGCCGGAGGGGCGGCCCTCGGCCCGCATGGTGCTGCTGAAGGGCGTCGATCAGGCCGGCTTCGTCTTCTACACCAACCTCGAAAGCCGCAAGGGCCAGGAACTCGCCGCCAACCCCTTCGCCGCGCTGTGCTTCCACTGGAAGACCCTGCAGCGTTCGGTGCGGGTGGAAGGCGCTGTGCAACCGGTGACCGCGGCGGAGGCCGACGCCTATTATGCCTCCCGCGCCCGCGGTTCGCGCATCGGCGCCTGGGCGAGCCGGCAGTCCCGGCCGCTCGAATCCCGCTTCGCGCTGGAGAAGGCGGTGGCGGAGCAGACGCTGCGCTTCGGCCTGGGCGAGATCCCCCGCCCGGCGCATTGGTCCGGTTTCCGCCTTCTGCCGGATCGCATGGAATTGTGGCGCGACATGCCGTTCCGGCTGCATGAGCGCCGCGTCTTCCACCGGGACGGCGCCGGCTGGCGGATCGAGATGCTGTACCCGTGACCATTCCCCAGGATCAGGCCCCGGTCGCGGCGCTGTTGCGGCGCCTGGCGGGGGCGGATCCGGTGGAGACGCATATCTCGGCCGTCTTCATCGGCCGGGACACGGTGTGGAAGCTGAAGAAGGCGGTCCGCCTGGGCTTCCTGGATTTCTCCGGGCTGGCGGCGCGGCAGCATTTCGCCCGGCGCGAATTGGAGCTGAACCAGCCCCATGCGCCCGGCCTGTACCGGGACGTGGTGCCGGTGACCCGCGCGCCGGATGGCACCCTTGCTGTGGATGGCGCGGGCGAGCCGGTGGAGTGGGTGCTCCGCATGGCGCCGGTGCCGAAGGATGACTTTCTCGATGTCATCGCCCGGCGTGGCGCGCTGACGCCGGAATTGCTGGATGCAACCGCGGATGCCGTGGCGGCACTGCACCAGGCCGCAGCCCCGGCGCCGCCCGGCTTCGATGCGCCCGCCGCCATGGCCCGCGTGCTGGCGGGAAATATCCGCGACTGCCGCGCCACCGGCCTGCCGGAGGACCGCGTCGCGGCACTTGGCGCCGGCATGGCCGCGCGGCTTGCGGCGCTCGGCCCGCATCTGGCGGCGCGCGCGACGGCGGGGCATGTGCGGCGCTGCCATGGCGACCTGCATCTGGGCAATCTGTGCCTGTGGCAGGGAAGGCCAACGCCCTTCGACGCGCTGGAATTCGACGAGGCGCTGGCCACCACCGATACCGGCTACGACCTCGCCTTCCTGCTGATGGATCTGTGCCGGTCCGGCCAGCGCCCGGCGGCTAACCGGGTGATGAACCGCTACCTGGCGCGCACCGGCGATTTCGGCCTACTGCCGGCGCTCGGCTTCTGGATGGCGCTGCGGGCCATGGTGCGGGCGCATGTCACGGCACGCCGTGGCGCGGATGGGCTGGCCTATCTGGCGGCGGCGGAGGCGCATCTGCGCCAGGTTCCGCCGCGGCTGGTGGCGGTGGGTGGCCTTCAGGGCACCGGCAAGACCTGGCTGGCCCGGCAGATCGCGCCCGATCTCGGCGTCGCCCCCGGCGCGCTGCACCTGCGCACGGATGAAACGCGCAAGCGCCGCGCCGGCGTGGCGCCGGAGGCACGGCTGCCGCCCGAAGCCTATGCCGAGGCGGAAAGCCGCGCGGTGCATGCCGAGATCTTCGCCGCCGCCCGGCAGGCGCTGGCGGCCGGGCACAGCGTGGTGCTGGATGCGGTGTTCCTCGACCCGGCGCAGCGCCAGGCGGCCGAATCGGCCGCCGCGCCGTACCCCTTCATCGGCTTCTGGCTGGCCGCGCCGCTGGACCTGCTGCGCCGCCGCGTTGCCGCACGAACCGCCGAGGGCCGCGATGCCTCCGATGCCACGGTCGATGTGCTGGACCAGGCGGCGGCGGCCGATCCGGGGCCGATCACCTGGCAGGTGCTGGACGCCACCGCACCGCTGGGGCCTGCGCGGGCCACGCTGGCGTGACGCCGCGAAACTAGGGCATAAAGTCCTCGGGAAGGCTTTTCGCACCCAAATCTGGATGAAGGAGAGGCGCGATGGCTTATCGCCGCCTGTTGCTGCCATTGACCGGTACCGCGGCCGGGGAAGCCGCGCTCGCCACGGGCCTGATGGTCGCGCGGATCTGGAGCGCGCATCTGCACTGCCTGCATGTGCGCGTCGATGCGCGCGATGTCGCGCCGCTGGCCGGCGAAGGCCTGTCGGGCGCCATGATCGAGGAGATGATGGCCGCCACCGAGCGCGAATCCGGCGAACGCGCCGGCCGCGTCCGCGCGCTGTTCGAGAAGTTCACCGCCACCCATGGCGACCTGACCATGGCCGCGGACCCGAACACTGCGCTGAAGGTGCCCGGCGTCACCCTGTCCTTCGAGGCGATCGCGGGGCGTGAGGAGGATATCGTCGCGCAGCAGTCGCGCCTCTACGACATGGCGGTGGTGCCGCATCCGGAGGCGGATGAGGATGTCTCCTCCTCCGACGCGCTGCATGCCGTGCTGTTCGATTCGGGCCGCCCGGTGCTGATCGCGCCGCGCACGGCGCCGGAGGTGATGGGCTCCCGCGTCTGCATCGCCTGGAACGGCAGTGCGGAAAGTGCGGCCGCCGTCGCGGCTGCGCTGCCCTGGCTGCACCGCGCCCAGGCCGTCCGCATCCTGCATTCCCAGGACTACCAGCGGCGCGGCCCGGCGGCGGAGGGCATCCAGGCCTATCTGCGCTGGCACGAGATCGACGCCGAGGTGGTCGCCTTCAAGTCGCAGACCCGCGAAGTGGGCGCGGGCCTGCTGGGCGCGGCACGGGATTTCGGCGCCGACCTGATGTGCCAGGGCGCCTACAGCCATTCCCGCCTGCGCCAGCTGATCCTGGGTGGCGTCACCCGGCATGTGCTGGAGAATGCGGAAATCCCGATCCTGATGTGCCGCTGATCCGGCCGGGGTCATTCACCGGCTGAATGGCCCCCATCCCGGCTTCGTTGCTGCGCCGCCGGGCCGGCACGCCTATCTCTCCGTCCAACAGAAGCGCCCCGGTTCCGTACCGGGGCGCAGGAACGGAGAAAATCGATGATCGATGTCCGCCCCTTCGCCAGCCTCGGCGGCGCCAACCATGGCTGGCTCAAGGCGAAGCACCACTTCTCCTTCGCCAACTACAACGACCCGAAGCGCATGAGCTGGGGCCGGCTGCGCGTGTGGAACGACGACGAGATCGCCCCCGGCACGGGCTTCGATGCGCATCCGCATCGCGACATGGAAATCATCACCTATGTCCGCGAGGGCGCCATCACGCACCGGGACAATCTGGGCAATGAGGGCCGCACGGCGGCGGGGGACGTCCAGATCATGTCCGCCGGCAGTGGCGTGGTGCATGCCGAGTACAACCTGGAACCCGATGTGACGAAGATCTTCCAGATCTGGATCACGCCGGATGTGCGTGGTGCAAAGCCGAACTGGGGTGCCAAGGAATTCCCCAAGGTGGCGCGTGACGCCGGGTTCGAGGTGCTGGCTTCCGGCCGCCCGGGCGATGCCGGCTCGGGCGCGCTGCCGATCAACGTCAATGGCGCGGTGCTGGCGGCGACGCTGGCCAAGGGCCAGACGCTGACCCAGGCGCTGGAGCCCGGCCGCGCCGCCTATCTGGTTGTCGCGAAGGGCGCGGCGACGGTGAACGGCGCTTCGCTGGCCACCCGCGACGGCGCCGGCATCGTCGACGAGCCCGCCATCCAGATCACGGCCGAGGAGGATGCGGAACTGGTGATGGTCGAGGTGGCGAAGGAGTAGCCGGTGAGGCGGCCCCAGGGATTAGCCCCGGGGTCGCCGATTCGTCTCATGTGGCTAGATTTCCGGCATTGATTTCCAGAACGTTGCGCGCCTTTATCCATTGTGGGGCGCCCGAACGGTGGCGCCGCCCCAAGGGAGCGCCTGCATGCTTGTCGATGTCGTCAATCTTGGCCGAGTCCAGTTCCTGGGCTTCACCGCGATCACGCCGGTCTGGCTGTTCACCACCGGGCCGCTGCAGGCGGTCTCCGTGCAGGTCGATGACTGGGGCAATGGCGTGTCGGAACTGGTCACGCCGACCGAGCCGAGCTTCGCCTTCACCTGGGCCTTCAGCTATGTGCCGCAGCCCGGCGAGGCGCTGCTGGTCGACGGCGTCGCCAGCTTCACCGCCAACCTGCTCGACCCGCCCGGCGATACCCAGGTGGAGCATGTCTCGATCCATCTCAGCCCGGATCTCGCCACGCCGCAGGACCGCGACGAACGTGACGATTTCCGCAGCCTGATCGTCACCGGCAGCGGCAACGACACGCTGGTAGGCGGTGCGCAGCGCGATACCGTGCATGGCGGCCAGGGTGGCGACCTCATCATGGGCATGGCCGGCGATGACGGGAGCTATGGCGAGGGCGGCAACGACACGCTGATCGGTGGAGCGGGCAACGACTACCTCCAGGGTGGTGCGGATGATGACCGCGTGGTCGGCGGCTTCGGCGACGACGCGCTGTATGGCGATGAAGGCAACGACACGCTGACCGGCGGCGACGGCAACGACTTCATGCAGGGCGGTGCCGACGACGACCATCTGCTTGGCGGTGCCGGTGGCGACGGGATCTTCGCCGGCGCGGGCAACGACGTGCTGTCCGGTGGCGATGGCAATGACGACATGGATGGCGGCGCAGGCCAGGACATCCTGCGGGGCGGCGGCGGCCGGGACTTCATGTATGGCGTCGACGGCGCCGACACGATGCGCGGCGAGAACGGCGACGACTTCATTTCGGGCGGCGACGACGCCGATCGCATCCAGGGCAATGCCGGCGCCGACGAGATCGATGGCGACGCCGGCAACGACCTGCTGAATGGCGGCGACGGCGCCGATACGCTGGATGGTGGCGACGACGATGACAGCGTGCTGGGCGGCGCGGGCGACGACCTGCTCTACGGCAATTGGGGCAACGACCTGGTCAATGGCGGCGCCGGCATCGACCTGATCCTGGGTGGCGCCGGGGACGACACGCTGATCGGCGGCGCCGGTGCCGATACGATCTTCGGCAATGTCGGCTCCGACCTGATCCAGACCCAGGCCGATGGCGACCAGGACGTCTTTGTCTACACCTCCTTCGAGGATGGCGGCGACATCATCCGCGGCTTTGTCAGCGGCGAGGATCAGATCCGCCTGTTCCTGCCGTTCAGCGGGCCGCTGGTGCAGGGTGAGGCGCCTGTGGGCGGGGAGGGGCCGACCCTTCTGTTCAACACCACCAATGGCGATCTGAGCATGGATATGGACGGGCCGGGGGGCGGCGACGCGGTGCTGATCGCGACGCTGCGCGGCGTCTCCGCCCTGGCGGAAGGCGACGTGATCTTCGGCTGAGGCGCGCTTCGCTCAAGGCGCTGGGGCAAGCTGCCGCAGCGCCTCACGCAGCACCCCTACCGGGTCCCGTCCGGGGCCGCGCGTGACCAGCGCGCGGTGGCAACCCGGCAGCACCTTCTGTTGCGCGCCGGGCAGCAGGGCGGAAGCGACCGGTACCAGCCCGTCATTCGGCCCGGCGCCCTGTGCCAGCATCCAGCGCGCTAGCGGATGGTAGATTCCGTCGTGCCAGTCGCCGCCCTCCGGCCCGAGATCGGTGGCCAGGGTCAGCACCGGCAGCGCGGCGGTCAGCGCCGCGATTTCCGCCGCATGGGCGCGCATCCAGTCCTGCCGTACCGGCGTCGTCAGGTCCCGCAGCCCGCGCCCGGTGCCGAGCCGCGACAGCCGGGCCGCATGATGCACCGCCAGCAGCACCGGCCGCCGCCGCAGCACCAGGTCGGCGACCGGGGAGCCGAGGAAGGGCGTCTGCAAGGCGATGAATCCGCGGCAGCGTTCCGCCATGCCGGGCCGCAGCAGCGCCGCCAGCGCCTCCAGCCCGCCCTTGGAATGGCCGACCAGGATGGAAGGGCGCGGATCGGCCAGCATGGCGGCGGCGATCCGCCCGGCATTGACACCGACCGGCGCGGCGGTTGGCAGCTTCACCACCTGCGCCGCGACGCCTAGCCCGGCCAGCCAGGCCAGCTGCGCGCCCATGTAGTCGAGGCCGACCGGGGCGAGGCCGGCGATCACCTCCCCCAGCAGGCCGTAGCACAGCAGCACGCGGGTGCCGGCCAGCCTCTCGGCCAGCACGGCGTCCTGCATCGGCTCAGTCCAGCGCGACGAGCTGCTTGCCGAAATTCTGCCCCTCCAGCATCCCCATGAAGGCGGCGGGGGCATTGGCCAGGCCGTGCGCCACATCCTCCCGCCACTTGATCCGCCCGGCCTTGATATGGCCCAGCATTTCCTTGCGGAACTGCCCATAGCGCGGCCAGCCGGTGTCGGAGACGATGAAGCCCTGGATGCGCAGCCGCTTGCGCACCACGGGCCCGAGATTCGGCCCCGGCGGCGCCCCCGCGGCGGCGGCGCCGGGGGCGGTGTTGTATTGCGAGATCATGCCGCACATCACCATGCGGCCGAAATCTCGGAAGCGCGGGAAGACCGCCGCCTGAACCGCGCCGCCGACATTCTCCCAATAAACGTCGATGCCATCCGGGCAGGCGGCATCGAGCTGCGCATCGAGGTTGCCGCGGTGGTCGATCGCGGCGTCGAAGCCCAGCGTGTCCTTCACGAAGGCGCATTTCTCCGCGCCGCCGGCGATGCCCACCACCTTGGCGCCACGGATCTTGCCAAGCTGGCCCGCCACCTGGCCCACGGCACCGGAGGCGGCGGAGACCACCAGCATCTCCCCGGCCTTGGGCTGGCCGATATCCTCCAGCCCGACCCAGGCGGTCAGCCCCGGCATGCCGAGGACGCCGAGCGCGGTGGAGGGCGGCGCCTCATCCGGGTCGATCGCGATCAGCGACTTGGCCGGCCGCACCGAATAGCTCTGCCAGCCGAAGCCGCCCAGCACCCAGTCACCCTCGCGGAACCTGGCATCGCTGCTGGCCGCCACCTGGCCCACCGCCCCGCATTCCATGACGCCGCCGATGGCGACCGGGGCGGAGTAGGATTTCACGTCATCCATGCGGCCGCGCTGGTAGGGGTCCAGCGAGATGAAGCGGTGCTGCACCAGCACGTCGCCGGGGCCGGGATCAGGGATCGGGGTTTCCACCAGCCGGAAGTCCTCGGCGACGGGTGCGCCCTGCGGGCGGCGGGCGAGCAGGATCTGCTGGTTCATCATTGCTGGGTCCTCCGGGTTGTCCGCTCAGCCATGGGCGCGCGAGATCGCCTCGTCCACCGCTGCGACGATGCGCGTCGCGCTGTTGTCATCGGCCGGCGAGCCGACCAATGGGCCGAGGGCGCCGCGCGGGATGGCGGTGGTCTGCAGGATGTCGAGGATGACCGGGCGGCCCGCCACGGTGAAGCGGGGTAGGGGTGGCTGGTGGGCGCAGTGGTGCCGCCGCGCCGCCATCGAGCAGCGGCGCGACCAGGCGTGTCGGCACATGGTCATGCGCCCGGGATTGCAGCACGACCACGAAGGGAACGGCGGCGCGGTCGGCGCCGAGGTTCCGGTGCACGTCGAACTGCGCCATCAGCGGCAGGTCGTCAGAATTGCCGGTATTCCTCGGCCCAGAAGCCGTGCTTCTCGATGAAGGCGTTGGTGAAGCGGGCATGTTCCTCCGCCGCCGCGCGGCTTTCGGCCAGCTTCGCATCCTGTTCGGCGAGATGGGCTTCCAGCAGCCGCTCGATCGTGCCGGGCAGGTCGCGGTTCAGCTTCTCCGCGCGCTGCACCAGCGCCTCGTCCAACTCCTGCACCACCGGGCGCTTGCCGCCGGGGAAGGGGGCGTTCATGCGGAAAGCTCCTGCCTACGCCACATCAAGCTAGGCGGGCGACGGCGCGCCCGCAATCAGGACGTCTCCCGCTTCGCCCGCTCCGCCTCCCGCAGCCAATCCTCCGTGGTCTTGGCCACCGGGCGGTCGGGGCCGGCATAGGGGTCCAGCGCGGCATCGGTCGCGGCGAAGGGGCGGCAATCCTCGCACAGCCGCAGCAGTGCCAATTGCTTTGGGTCACGGAACATCCAGTGGCCGCCTTCCTGCAACTTGCGGGTCACCCGGTCGATCTGCGACTTCACGCCGAAGGGTTTCGCGCAGCGTTCGCAGCAGAAGGGGTCCTCCTGCTTCACAACCTGCATCCGCGCCGCCTCCGGCGCCAGGTTCAGCCGCGGCTCCAGCGTGATGACCTTCTCCGGGCAGGTCGTGGCGCAGAGGCCGCATTGCACGCAGGCATCCTCCAGGAAGCGGAGCTGCGGTGTCTCGGGGTTCGCGGTGAAGGCGGCGGTCGGGCAGACCATGGTGCAGGCCAGGCACAGGGTGCAGCCCGCCGTATCCACCTTCGCCTGGCCGAAGGGGGCGAGTGCGGGCATCGGCAGCACCGCCTCCCGCCGGTTCATTCCCTCGGCCAGGGCACGCCCGGCCTGGCGCAGCATCTCCCGCGGCGTGCCGATGGCCAGGAAGGTGGCGGGCGGGAAGGGCAGGCCGCGGCGGGGCAGGCCGGCCAGTTGCTCGCCCAGCGTGAAGGGGTCGTCCGTCTCGATCGCGGCGGCGCGGGCTGCGCCGTGTTCGGGCACCGCCAGGCCGGACAGGATCTGCGTGGCGAAATCCAGGTTCCGCAGCACGCCCTCCACCCCATGCGCGCGGCGGCCGCGCAGCAGCAGGCGGATCTGCGCCGCACCCCAGGCGAAGCCGGCCAGCAGGAAGGCGAGGTCGAGCTGCGAGACCTCGTTCACCCGCAGCGGCAGCACGCGCGCCGGCAGGCCGCTGCCGTGGCGGGCCAGCGCGTCGATCAGCGCCTCGCCATGCTCGGCATCATGCACCAGCACCGCCGGCGCCTCGCCGCCCGCCTCGCGATAGGTCAGCAGCAGGGCGCGCAGCCGGCGCAGCAGGTTCTCCGACGCCGGCAGGGCGTAGCTGGCGGCGCCCGTGGGGCAGACGGCGGCGCAGGCGCCGCAGCCGGCGCAGATCTCGGCGGAGATCACCACGCTGTCGCGGCGCGTCAGGGCCCCGGGCGTGATGGCGCCGGTCGGGCACAGATCCAGGCAGCGGGTGCAGGCCACGCGCTTGTTGCGCGAATGGGCACACAGCCCCGCATCGAAGTCGATGAAGCGCGGCTTGTCGAACTCGCCCACCAGATCCTTCGCCGCGCCGATCGCGCGTTCCACCGCGGCGGCATCCGCGGGGTCGGCGCGCAGATAGCCCTGGCGCACTTCCGCGGCCGGGAACAGCGGTGCGCCGCCGGTCAGGTCCAGCAGCACGTCGCAGCGGCTGACCGTGCCATCGCGCCGCGGCCCCCATTCATAGGCGGTGCGGGAGGAAGGGCGCGGCATGGCGTGGCCATCCACCACCACCTCGAAGGCGCCGAGCCAGCCGGTCGCGCTGCGGGCGTGGCCCCGCGCCACCGGGAATTCCGCGGCCCGCAGCGGGGCGATGGGCGCGCTGCCATCCAGCAACACCGTCACATCCAGCGCGCCCGCCAGGCGTTCGGCCGCATGCAGCGAAGCCTCGTCCCGGCCAAGGATCAGGGTGACGCCCTCGCTTTTCAGCGGCACCAGCGGCGTCGCGGGCATCGGCACGGCGGCGGCGGCGATCAGCGCCGCCATCTTCGGCCCGGCGGCCTTCGCCTCCGCCGACCAGCCGGCCGTCTCGCGGATGTTCACGAAGTCGAGCGGCTGCGCGAAGCCGGCATCCTCCGCCACCTCGGCAAATAGTGGCGCCTGGGCGGTGCAGGCGACCGTCACCGGTACATCCTCCGCCAGGGCGGCAAGGAACCGGTCGAGTTGCGATTGGCAAAGCTGTTCCGCGAGGCGCGGCGCGCCGCCGGCGCAGCCGCGTGCGATGGCGCGGCCATCCAGCGGCATCGTGTCCTCGCAGGTGCAGGCGAAGGTGATGGGGGATCGGGTCATGCGGGCGCCGGGCGTCCTCGTGCCTGCCCCGGCTCTAGGCCAGGTGGTTGACCCGTCATATATCCCCAGCCTCGCGCCCTTGCGAGGGACACCGGGAAAGACACCGCCGCCGTGACAACCGGCCTGCCCGATCTGCCCACCGCCTTCAGCCCCGTCATTGCCCTGCGCGAGGGTGGCGATGCCCTGCGCCGCGCCGTGGAACTCGCCCCGCAGCATGGCGCCGGCACACTGGCCTGGGTGCGCTCCGTCGCGCGGATCGAGGCGGCGGTGGTGCTGGAGCCGGAACTGCCGCTGGCCGCCGCCCGCCCGGCGCTGTTCGCCGCCGCCAATGCGCTGGCTGATGCGCTGGGCGCCTATGGCCCGGCGGAGGTCGCCATCACCCTTGGCTGGCCGTCCACGATCCACGTCAATGGCGGCCGCATCGGCCGGGCCCGCCTCGCCTGGCCGCATGGCGCGGCGGAGGAGGCGGTGCCGGATTGGCTGGTGGTGGGCATCGAGGCGCGGCTGACCTTCCCCGCCGGCTGGGAACCCGGCCATGGCCTGCAACAGACGGCGCTGCGCGAGGAAGGCTGGGCGGAGGAGGATGTCTCCGCCGCCGAGCTCACCGCCGCCTGGGCGCGGCACCTGATGGCGGGGCTGGCCGAATGGCAGCACCCCGGCCCGCAGGGCGGCTTCCGCCGCCTGGCCGACCGGTACCTGTCCCGCATGGAGGCCGCGCCCTGGATGGGCGAGGCACGGCGTGGGCTGGACCCGGCGACCGGCGCGCTGGTGCTGGAACAGGATGGCACGCGCCGCCTGCACCCGCTGGCCGCCGCACTGATGGAGGCCGCATGACGCATCGCCTGCCGCGCACCCTGCGGCTCGACCCTTCCGACACCGTGATCTTCGCCGAGCCGGCCGAGCCGGGCGAATGGGCGGTGCCGGGTGGCTTCGAATTCTGGGACGAGGCGCCGGAATCCCTGTCCGGCAAGCGCCGTCAGGCGTTCCGGGGCGGCTTCCTCGGCCTGACCTCCTTCGGCTGGTCCACCCTGGTCGAAGTGGCGGAGGCGAGCGAGGTGGAACGGGCTGCGGCGCTGGCCGCGCTCGCCCGGCACATCCGCACCCGCCATGGCGCGCCCGATGACGCGGCGGCGGAGGACGCGGCGCGGGAGGAGATCGCCTTCGCCGAAAGCCTCTGCGACCATCCGCCCGGCACGGTGCTCGCCCTGTCCCGCAGCGTCGAGGACGGCCAGGTGCGGGAGCGTTTCCGCACCCTGCATCGGCGCGAGACGCCGCACAGCCAGTTCACCAGCCTGCCGGTCTTCGCCGTGGTGGAGAGCGAGGACGAAGCCGTGGAGCACCCCGACCTGACCCGATTGAACCGGCCATGAGCGCCCCCGCAGGATTGGCCCCCCTCGGCCTGGCCCCGGGCGATTTCTGGGTCGCTTCCGGCCACCATCTGTGCGACCGGGACGAGCAGGGCCGCATCCTCGGCACGCCCGATCTCTGGCGCGCCTTCTGCGCCCGGCCGGAGCTGGTGCCGCCGGAGGAGGCCTGCCCGGCGGAGCGCGCGCTGCATGCCGCGCTGCTGGCCGACCCGATGCGGGCGGTGGCGGCCGCGGAGCTGGCGCGGCTGGCGGATGCGGATGCGCGGGAGAATTTCGCGGTGTTCCTCGGCTTCCGCGACCGGGTGGCGGCGCAGCCGAGCCTGGAAGCAGCCTGGCTCGACCTGTTCCGCGGCGGCGTGCAGGGCGTGCCGCCGATCTTCCTGCAGATGCTGACCCACCTCGTGACCCGAGCCGCGCTGGAGGGGGTGGAGGATGCCTTCACCCTGCGTGCGGCGGAGCTGTTCTTCCGCCCGCAGCGCGCCGCCATCCACCAGGGCGCGCTGCTGCTGGCCGATGAGGAAGTGCTGGAGATGCGCGGCGCCGATGGCGGCTTCGGCGCGCTCGGGCAGTTGCTGGTGGAGGCCGGATCGCCGCCCCGCGAGGTCGAGCTGGATGTGCTGTCGGAGGACAATGCGCCGCTCTATCGCGGGCGGTCGGATGCACATGATTTCGCGCTCGACATCGCCGAGAACCGGCCCGGCCAGCACGGGCTGGCGCGCGCGCTGGAACGCTTCATCGGCCATGTGATGGGGGAGGAGGTGACGATCCGCCCGGTGCCGGTGATCGAGGACCGCAACTGGACCTGGCATGTCGGGCTGGATGCGGAGGCGACGGGCATCGCCAATGATCTGTGGCAGGGCAGGAAGGTGAAGCAGGCGCGGCTGGCGCGCATCCTCTGGCTCGGCGTGCTGGATTTTCAGGAATCGTCCCGCGTGCTGCCGCGCGTCGCGGGCAAGCCGGTGTATCTGGCACTCGCCATGGATGCGGCCCAGAAGCTGCGGATGAAGCCGCAGAACCTGGTCGCCGGCCTGCCGCTGCGGGCGCGGGAGAATGGCGCATGACCCCCACCGTGGAGCGGTGCGCATGACCCCCACCGTGGAGCGGTGCGCATGACCGCCACCGTGGAGCGGTGCGCATGACCCCCACCGCGGAGCGGTGCGCATGACCCGCGCGGTTAACCCGGACAGCCTGTTCATCCCGCTGGCCGTGCTGGTGGAACGCCGCCGCGGCGTGACCCGCTGGGCCGAATACGCCTGGCGCGCGATCGAGGTGCTGGAGGAGGCGCCGGACCTGCCGCCCTGGACCGTGCTGCGGGAGGAGGCGGGCCGCACCGTGTTCTTCGCCGGACGCGCGGAGGTGGCGCTGTACCCGACCGACACCGACAATTACCGCCACAACCTTGCCTCCGCGCAGCCGCTGGTCTGGGTGCTGCTGCGGCCGGCGGAGACCGTTTCCGGCTGGACGCTGCAGACCGTCACCGCCGATCCGGGGGAGGCGCATCTCTATGCCGATGTCGGGCAGGACTTGCTGGAATCGCTGCCCATGCCGCCGCGCCTGCATGCGGTGCTGCAGGAATTCGTCGCCCGGCATCACAAGGAACGCGGCTTCTGGAAGCGCAAGCGCGACCAGGCGGACCCGGAGGCCCTGGCACATCGCAGCCGCATCGCGGAGGGGGAGGAATGAGCGACGCGGAAGACGGCTTCCTCAGCCGCTGGTCCCGCCTGAAGCGCCGCCCAGAGCCTGAGGTCACGCCAGGGCCTGATGTCACGCCGGAGCCTGAAGTCACGCCGGGAGCGGACGCCATGGCGGAGGGCGGGTTCAAATCCCCCGCGCCACAGGCCTGCCCGATTCCCGGCGTGCCGGAAATCGACCTGTCGGCCCTGCCACGGATCGAGGATCTGACCGAATCCAGCGACTTCACCCTGTTCCTCCGCCCCGGCGTCCCGGCCGCGCTGCGCGGTGCGGCGCTGCGGCGGATGTGGTCGCTGGACCCGACGATCCGCGATTTCATCGGCCCCGCGGATTACGCCTGGGACTACAACAACCCGGCCGGCATGCCGCCCGGCTTTTCGCTGGATATCGGCGGCAAGCTGAAGGAATTGCTGGCCCAGGCGATCGGAGAGCGGCCGGAGGGGGAGGCACCACAGCCTGGTCCGTCCGTCGCCACCGCCGAAGAAGCGGCAGCGCCACAGCTGGCGGCCGAAGCTGACCACGATGCCGAATACGATGAGGGGGGCGAGGTGGCGTCGGTGCCGGACGCGCTGCAGCAGGCGGCGCTGCCGGCCGAGGACCCGCCGGTGCCGCGCCGCCGCCATGGCGGCGCCATGCCCGGCTGAACCGCCGGATTTCGTGCGCGGCCAATGGGTTGACCGGCGAAGCGCCGGGCGCGGTATTTGCCGCCTGGACACCGCAGGAACAGCCGATGAGCAGCGCTGAACTGGACCGCCTGGCCAGCGACCTGGTCGCCCATCCCGCATTGGTCGAGCGCCTGGCACCTTCCCTGCAGCCGGGCGCCGATCCGGTGGCGGCCGCCGCCGCCTTCCGCGCGGCGGGCTACGCCATCGACGCCGCGGAGCTTCCCGGCCCGCATGCCGCGCCGCGACCGCTGGACGAGGCGACGCTGGATCGCGTGGCCGGCGGCTTCATGCATCTCAGGACCACGGTCAGCCCCTTCGAGGACGGCCCTGGAGGGTAGATGAGAACGATTCTCAGTTAATAATCAAAGCCTTGCCTAAATCCGATCTTTGCGCTTCGCTGGTTTCCTTGCGGCGGGCGCATGTGGCTGGGGAGCTGCGCGACCGTCGTGGCGGACAAAGTCGGCGGGATGCAGGAAGAACAGGCGCAAGTGGTTCTCGACCCGGTGGATGCCGAGCGAGCGCGGTTGTTCGCGCTGCTGGGCCGCCTGCTGGGCGCGGCGCCCGATGCCGGCTTGTTGATCCGCATGCGGGCCCTGCGCGCCGAGACCGGCGAGCTTGGCGCGGCCTATGGCGCCCTCGCCGAAGCGGCCGGCCGGTGCCGGGCCGATGCGACCGAGCGGGAGTTCTTCAACCTGTTCATCGGGGTCGGGCGCGGTGAGCTGCTGCCCTATGCCAGCTACTACCTGACCGGCTTCCTGCATGAGCGGCCGCTCGCCGATCTGCGTGGTGATCTGGCGCGGCTCGGCATCCTGCGGGCCGAGGGCGTTGCGGAACCGGAAGACCATATCGCCTTCCTGTGCGAAGCCTATGCAGGGCTGTTGGCCGGCGCCTTTCCAGGCGAGCCGGACGCATCCCTGCCGTTCTTCACCCGTCACATCCGCCCCTGGGCCGCGCGCTTCTTCGCGGACCTGGAGAAGGCGGAGACGGCGGATTTCTATCGTGCGGTGGGGCGACTCGGTCGCCTTGCCGTGGAACTCGAGGCCGCGGCAGCGGATCTGCCGGCCTGATCGGGGGAGAGCCAAGATGAGCGAACAGGCAGCCGAAAAGCCCGTCCGCCGCGGTTTCCTGAAAGCGCTCGGCCTGGGTGCGGCCGTGGCCACGCCGGCCCTGGCGCAGCGCGCGGACAGCGTGCCGTCGCGCGAGGCCCGCAAGGAAAACGAGGCGCAGCGCCTGGCCGCACGGTACCAGCCGGATTCGGCGCATGTGCAGGCCTTCTATCGCACCAACCGTTACGAATAAGAACCGGGAGCACGCCAGATGCTGATCAAGCGCTCCGAAGGCAAGGCCGCGCGCCAGCGCCTTGCCGCCGCCTACCAGGGCCTTTCATCCGGCGGGCTGGACCGCCGCAGCTTCCTGCGCCAGGCGGGCTTCGCCGGGGCCGGGCTTGCGGCGCTCGGCTCGCTTGGGGCTTCGCGGGCGCAGGCGGCGCCGGGTGCCGCCATGGGCGTGCAGGACCACAGCATGCCGGTCCAGCGCATCAAGAACATCTGCACCCATTGCTCGGTCGGCTGCACCGTGACGGCGGAAGTGCAGAACGGCGTCTGGACCGGGCAGGAGCCGACCTGGGCCAGCCCGATCAACCGCGGCACGCATTGCGCCAAGGGCGCCTCGGTGCGTGAGCTGGTGCATGGCGACCGGCGCCTGAAATACCCGATGAAGCTGGTGGGCGGCCAGTGGCAGCGCCTGTCCTGGGACGTGGCGCTGAACGAAATCGCCGACAAGATGATGACGATCCGGCAGGATTCCGGACCGGACAGCATGTTCCTTCTCGGCAGCGCGAAGTTCTCGAACGAGGGCGCGTATCTGTTCCGGAAGTTCGCGGCGTTCTGGGGCACCAATTCGGTCGATCACCAGGCGCGCATCTGCCATTCCACCACCGTCGCCGGCGTGGCGAACACCTGGGGCTATGGCGCGCAGACCAATTCCTACAACGACATCCGCAATTCCAAGACCATGATCATCATGGGCGGGAATCCGGCGGAGGCGCATCCGGTTTCGCTCCAGCACGTGCTGTCGGGCAAGGAACGCAACCGCGCGAACCTGATCGTCATCGACCCGCGCTTCACCCGCACCGCGGCCCACGCCAATGAATTTGTCCGCATCCGGCCGGGCACGGACATCCCGATCATCTGGGGGATGCTGCACCACATCTTCGCCAATGGCTGGGAAGACAAGGACTTCATCGCCCAGCGCGTCTACGGCATGGACGAGATCCGCGCCGAATGCGCGAAGTGGACGCCGGAGGAAGTGCAGCGCGTCACCGGCGTGCCGGGCGCGCAGCTGAAGAAGGTGGCGGAGGCCTTCGCGACCCAGAAGCCGTCAACTCTGATCTGGTGCATGGGCGCCACGCAGAAGACGGTGGGCACCGCCAATGTGCGCGCCTTCTCCATCCTGCTGCTGGCCACCGGCAATGTCGGCAACAATGGCGGCGGCGCGAACATCTTCCGCGGCCATTGCAACGTGCAGGGCGCCACCGATTTCGGCCTCGATGTCACCTCGCTGCCGGCCTATTACGGCATTGACGAGAATGCCTGGCGGCATTGGTCGCGCGTCTGGAACGTGCGCTACGAAGACATGGTGCCGCGCTTCGACAGCCCGGCGATGATGGGCACGCCGGGCATCCCGACGACCCGCTACTTCGATGCCATCACGCTGCCGAAGGACCAGATCCAGCAGCGCGACCGGCTGCGTGGCATGCTGGTGGTCGGCCATGGCGGCAACACCGTCACCCGCATGCCTGAGGCGGTGAAGGGGCTGGAGGCGCTGGACCTGCTGGTGGTCGCGGACCCGCACCCCACCACCTTCGCGGTGCTGTCGAACCGCAAGGAAAACACCTACCTGCTGCCGGCCAGCACGCAGTTCGAATGCGACGGCAGCCGCACCGCCTCCAACCGGTCCCTGCAATGGGGCAGCCGCATCGTCGCGCCGCTGTTCGAATCGAAGACCGACTACGAGCTGATGTACCGCCTGGCCGGGGCGCTGGATGGCGCGGCGGAGCGCAAGGGCATGCCGATCCGCATCCAGGCGGAGATGTTCAAGCCCTACGAGATCCGCGACAACGCGCCGACCGCCGAGAGCATCCTGCGCGAGATCAACCGCGGCTCGATCAGCACCGGCTATTCCGGCCAGTCGCCGGAGCGGCTGAAGCTGCACATGGAACACCAGGACAAGTTCGACCTGGTGACCCTGCGCGGCGCCGCCGGCACGCCGGTGGAGAATGAATTCTACGGCCTGCCCTGGCCCTGCTGGGGCACGCCGGAGATGAAGCACCCCGGCACGCACGTCCTGTACAACACGAACCTGCATGTGAAGAACGGCGGCGGCACTTTTCGGGCCCGCTTCGGCGTGGAGCGGGAGGGCAAGACGCTGCTGGCGGAGGGCTCCTACTCCGTGGGTTCGGAGATCCAGGACGGCTACCCGGAATTCACCGTCGCCGTGCTGAAGCGCCTCGGCTGGTACGAGGAGCTGACGGAGGCCGAGCGCGGCTGGATCGAGAGCAACGGCGGCAACTTCTCCTGGGCCACCGACCTGTCCTGCGGCATCATCCGCGTGGCGATGGAGCATGGCTGCGTGCCCTACGGCAACGCCAAGGCGCGCGCCGTGGCGTGGAACCTGCCCGACCCTGTGCCGGTGCACCGCGAGCCGATCTACACGCCGCGCACCGACCTGATCGCGCAATATCCGACCCTGCCGGACCGCCGCGGATTCCGCCTGCCGCATCTCGGGCAATCCGTGCAGAACCGCAGCCACCAGGTTGCACCCGACTTCCCCATCATCCTCACCTCCGGCCGCCTGGTCGAATACGAGGGTGGCGGCGAGGAGACGCGCTCCAACAAGTGGCTGGCGGAGTTGCAGCAGGACATGTTCGTCGAGATCAACCCGGAGGATGCGGCTACCCGCAATATCCGCGACGGCCAGTTCGTCTGGGTGATGGGGCCGGAGAACAATTCCAAGGCGCGGGTGAAGGCGCTCGTGACGGAACGGGTCGGCCGTGGCGTGGCCTGGATGCCCTTCCACTTCGCCGGCTGGTTCATGGGCGAGGACCAGCGCAGCAAGTATCCGCAGGGCACCGACCCGATCGTGTTGGGTGAGAGCGTGAATGCGATCACCACCTATGGCTACGATCCGGTGACCTTCATGCAGGAAACCAAGGTCACGCTCTGCCAGATCAGGAGTGCCTAATCATGGCGCGCATGAAGTTCCTCTGTGACAGCGACCGCTGCATCGAATGCAACGCCTGCGTCACCGCCTGCAAGAACGAGCATGAGGTGCCCTGGGGCATCAACCGCCGCCGCGTCGTCACCATCAATGATGGCCGGCCCGGCGAGCGATCGATCTCCATGGCCTGCATGCACTGCACCGACGCGCCCTGCGCCGCGGTCTGTCCCGTCAGTTGTTTCTACACGACGGCGGATGCGATCGTGCTGCACGACAAGGACCTGTGCATCGGCTGCGGCTACTGCTTCTACGCCTGCCCGTTCGGGGCGCCGCAGTATCCGCGCGTCGGCAATTTCGGCGGCCGCGGCAAGATGGACAAATGCACCTACTGCGCCGGTGGGCCGCAGCAGGACAACACCATCGTCGAATACACGCAGTACGGCGCCAACCGCATCGCGGAGGGCAAGCTGCCGCTCTGCGCCGAGATGTGCAGCACGAAAGCGCTCCTTGCAGGAGACGGCGAGATGATCGCCACCATCTACCGCGAACGCGTGCAGGCCCGCGGCTACGGCGCCGGCGCCTGGGGTTGGCGCACCGCCTATCGCGAGACGGTGACGGTATGACCCGCAGCACCCCCACCCTTGCCTTGATGGCGCTGCTGCTCGCGGCGCCCGCCTTCGGGCAATCCCAGCCCGGCGCGCCCGCCGCCGGCGCCCCCGAGATCCAGGCGCCGGTGCCGGAAGTCGGTGCCGGGCGCGGCTCGCAGCCCGCCGGGCAGGTGCCGGAATCCACCGCGCAGGGCGATGCGCCCACCGGCACGCCGGCCCCTGCCGCGGCCGGGGCGGTGACCGCGCCACAGGCGCGCCAGCCTTCCAACGTACCGCCGACGCCGGCGCCCTTCAGTGACCGCGGCCAGCTTTCGGCCGAGGAGATGGAGCTTCAGGCGGCGTTGCGCGGAGAGCGTATCGGCGGCCGGATCACCATCCCGGACCGCCAGGCCGCCACGCTGATCCAGCCCGAGGGGCGGGACTGGCGGGAATTCCACAACCGTACGCTGACCTGGGTCGGCGGCGTGGCCGTGCTCGGCATGCTGGCGATCCTGCTGCTGTTCTTCCTGGCCAAGGGCCGGCTGACCACCGAGGCCGGCCCCGCCGGCCGCACCATCCAGCGCTTCAACCTGTTCGAGCGCGTGGCGCATTGGATGACGGCGAGCAGCTTCATCGTGCTCGGCCTGTCCGGCCTGAACCTCACCTTCGGCCGCTTCCTGCTGCTGCCGATCATCGGGCCGGAGGCGTTCACCGCGTTCAGCCTGTGGGGCAAGATCGCGCACAACTACCTGGCCTTCCCCTTCACCCTGGGCATCCTGCTGCTGTTCCTGATCTGGGTGAAGGACAACATCCCGAACAGGCTGGACCTGGTCTGGCTGAAGACGGGCGGTGGCTTCATCGGGCGGGAGCATCCGCAGGCCGGGCGCTTCAATGCCGGGCAGAAGATGGTGTTCTGGATCACCGTGATCGGCGGCACGCTGGTCGCCATCTCCGGCTATGTGCTGATCTTCCCCTTCACCGTCACCGACATGGCCGGGCAGCAGCTTGCCCACACCGTGCATGGCATCCTCTCGGTGCTCATGGTGGCCGCGATGCTGGCGCATATCTACATCGGCTCGATCGGCATGAAGGGCGCCTTCGACGCCATGGGTTCCGGCCAGGTGGATCTGAACTGGGCGAAGGAACACCATTCGATGTGGGTCGATGACGAACTGGCGAAGGCCCGTACCACCGTCGTCGGGCCGGCGGCCGCACGCCCGCTCGGCGCGGACTGAACCGTCCCACTTGCCCAACCGGGGCCGGCCGTGGTGAAGCCACGGCCGGCCCTTTCCATTTTCCGGGATCCCCTGACCTTGCGCCTGATCGGACTGGCCGGCTGGAGCGGCTCCGGCAAGACGACGCTGCTGACGCGCCTGATCCCGGAACTGACGGCCCGGGGCGTGGCGGTCTCCACGCTCAAGCACGCGCATCATGAATTCGACGTGGACCAGCCGGGCAAGGACAGCCACGCGCATCGCCAGGCCGGGGCGCGCCAGGTGCTGGTCTCCTCCTCCCGCCGCTGGGCGCTGATGACGGAACTGCGCGGCGCGGCGGAACCGGCCCTGCCGGATCTGCTGGCCCGCTTCGAGCCGGTGGATCTGGTGATCGTCGAGGGCTTCAAGCGCGACCCGCATCCGAAGATCGAGGTGTTCCGCGCCGCCAACGCCAAGCCCTGGCTGCATCCCGATGACCCCGCCATCATCGGCATCGCCGCCGATACCCCGCCGCCCGTCCCCGGCCTGCCGCATCTGCACCTGGACGATATCGGCGGCATCGCCGATCTGGTGCTGGCGCGGGCGATTCCGCTGCGCGGGTGAGGGGAGGCCGGCATGGCGCAGCTCAGCGACGATTGCTTCGCCTTCGGCGGACCCTTGATGTCCGTGGACGAGGCGCAGGCCCTGATCGCGGAGCGTGTCCCGCCGCTGCCAGGTTCGGAGCAAGCGGGGCTGCTGCAGGCGCTGGGCCGCGTGCTGGCGGAGGATCTGCGCGCCCCGCTGCCGCTGCCGCCCTTCTTCAACGCGGCGGTCGATGGCTATGCCTTCCGCCACATCGATCTTGCGGCTGCGGGCGAGACGCGGCTGCCGGTGGTGGCGCGGCTGCAGGCGGGCCAGGCCATGAACGGCATCGCCCCCGGCACCGCCATCCGCATCTTCACCGGCGCGCCGATGCCGGGTGGCGCCGATACGGTGATGATGCAGGAGGATGCGCGGGAGGAAGATGGCGCGGTGCTGCTCGTGCCGGGCCTGAAGCGCGGCGCCAATTGCCGCCCGGCCGGGGAGGATGTGGCGCAGGGCGCGGTGGCGCTGGAAGCCGGCCGCCGCCTGCTGCCGCAGGATATCGGCCTGGTCGCGGCGCTGGGCCTCACCAGCCTGGCGGTGCGGCGGCGGGTGCGGGTCGGCGTCTTCTCCACCGGCGATGAACTGGCCGAGCCGGGTACGGCGCTGGGCGCGGCGCGGACCTATGATTCCAACCGCTTCACTTTGCTGGCGCTGCTGGCCGGGCTGCCGGTGGAGGCCAGCGACCTCGGCATCCTGCCCGATGAGCCGGCCGCCACCGCCGCAGCGCTCACCGGCGCCGCGGCGACGCATGACCTGCTGCTGACCTCCGGCGGCGTCTCGACCGGGGAGGCCGACCACGTGAAGGCGGCGATCGAGCAGGGCGGTCGCCTGGTGTTCTGGCGCCTGGCGATCAAGCCGGGGCGGCCGGCGGCGATGGGGGTGATCGGCGGCACCCCGGTGGTGGGGCTGCCGGGCAATCCGGTGGCCGCCGTGGTCACCTTCCTGCACCTGGCGCGGCCGATGGTGCTGCGGCTGGCCGGCGCGCGGCCCGAGCCCCTGCCGCGCTTCCCGGCCGAGGCCGGCTTCGCCTACCGGAAGAAGGCCGGCCGGCGCGAATATGTGCGGGTGCGCCTGGTGGCAGGCGATGGCCTGCCGCGGGCGGAGAAATTTCCGCGCGAGGGTGCGGGGCTGCTGACCTCCCTGACCCAATCCGACGCGCTGGCCGAATTGCCGGAGGACGTCACGGTCGTCGGCCCCGGCGACCGCATCGTCGTGCTGCCGTTCCGCGGCGTCTTCTGACGGCGGCGCTCAATAGGCCATCCAGCCGCCATCCACCATCAGGTTGTGCCCGGTGATGTAGCTGGCCTCCTCGCTGGCCAGGAACAGCGCGGCGCTGGCGACGTCGCCGGGTCGGCCCAGGCGGGGCATCGGCGTGCGCGCCTTCGAGTAGTCCAGTGAATCGGAGCCCGGCCCGCCCAGCGGCTTGCCCGTCAGGATGCGGCCCGGCGCCACGGCGTTGCAGATGATGTGGTCCTCCGCATAATCCACCGCGACCTGGCGCGTGATGTAGACCGCGGCCGCCTTGCCGGTGCCGTAGGCGATCTTGCCCGGCGCGCAGACCATGCCGTGCTGGGAGGAGATGTTGACGATGCGCCCGCGCGCATCGCCGACCACGGGCTGCGTCAGGAATTGCTGGATCGCGCGCTTGCAGCCGAAGAACACGCCCTTCGCGTTCACCGCCATCACATGGTCCCAATCCGCCTCGCTCGTCTCCAGCAGCCTTGTGCCGCTGCCGAGCGTGGCGGCGTTGTTGACGATGACATCGAGCCTGCCGAATTCCGCCACGGTCTTCGTCACCAGCGCATCCACATCGTCCCATTTCGCCACGTCGCAGTGGTGGAAGCGCGCGGTGCCGCCGGCCTGCTCGATCAGGTCGCGTGTCGGCGCACCGCCTTCCTTCACATCCTCCGTCAGGTCGCCGATCGCGACCGTGGCGCCTTCGCGGGCGAACAGGATGGAAATGGCGCGGCCGATGCCCGACGCACCGCCGGTGACGACCACGACCTTGTCCTTCAGGCGCATCTGGCGATCTCTCCCTCATTCCGCGCTGCCGGCGGCATGCGACCGGTGTGCCAACCCGGAAGGGCAAGGTCCGGCCGGCCGGGGCAGGCCGCCGCGCCACCTTACGTGCAACCGCCGCCGAATCTTTCGGCAGAACGGCAACGGCGGCGCTTTTAGCCGCTCCACCGGCCGTTGTGACAGCGTGACCGCCTGCGTATTGAGCGACGGGTCCCCGCGAGGCAGGCTGATGTCCGGGCCACCCTTCCCGCCAACAGCCGAGGCCGCCGCATGCGCCTGATCGCGACACCCCTGACCAGCGAAGCCTTCGCCCCCTTCGGCGATGTGTTCTGCGCACCGCAGGCGCCCGGGCGCATCGCCAGCGACGCGGCGCTGTCCAACCGCCGGGCCACCGCCGCCCCCAGCCTGTCCTTCACCTGCAAGGTGCCCACGGCGCTGCCGATCTCCTCCACCACGATGGAGCGGCACCGCCATTCCTCGCAATCCTTTGTGCCGATGGATGCGGCGCGCTTCATCGCGATCGTCGCGCCGCATGGCGTGGATGGCGGGCCGGACATGGCGCGCGCACAGGCCTTCCTCGCGCAGCCAGGCCAGGGCGTGACCTATGGCGCCGATGTCTGGCACCACCCCTTCACCGTGATCGAGCGGCCCGGGCGCTTCGCGGTGTTCATGTGGAAGGACGGCACCGCGGCGGATGAGGAATTCGTCCAGGTCGCGCCCTTCGAAGTCGATCTCAGTGGAGACCCTGCATGACCTACGAGGTGAAGCGCGACTACATCGGCTACGGCGGCAATCCGCCCGATCCGCAATGGCCGGGCGGCGCGCGGCTCGCGGTGAATTTCGTCATCAACTACGAGGAAGGCTCCGAGCCCTCCGTGCAGGATGGCGAGGGCTATACGGAAAACGGCCATACCGAATCGCACGGCACGACGCCGGTGCCGAAGGGTCGTGACCTGGCAGCCGAAGGGATGTTCGAATATGGCAGCCGCGTCGGCTTCTGGCGGCTGCACCGGCTGTTCCAGGAACGCGGCCTGCCGGTGACGATCTTCGCCTGCGCGCTGGCGCTGGAACGCAACCCGGAAGCCGCCGCCGCCATCCGGGATGCGGGCTACGACATCTGCTGCCATGGCTGGCGCTGGGTGAAGCACTATGAGCTGACCGAGGCGGAGGAACGCGAGCATATCGCGCGCGCCGTCACCAGCCTGGAACGTACGCTCGGCCAGAAGCCGGATGGCTGGTACTGCCGCTACGGACCCTCGGTGAATACGCGCCGCCTGGTCACCGAACATGGCGGCTTCCTGTACGACAGCGACTATTACGGCGAGGAACTGCCCTTTTGGGTCACGGTGGAAGGGCAGGGGCGGCTGGTGGTGCCCTATTCGCTGACCAACAATGACGGCAAGTACAACAGCGTCACCGGCACCGCGGAGCAGTGGTTCAGCTTCGTGCGCGATGCCTTCGACACGCTGTACGAGGAAGGCGCGCGAACGCCGAAGATGATGTCGGTGGGCCTGCACATGCGGCTGATCGGCCACCCGGCGCGCGCCGCCGGGCTGCGGCGGTTGCTCGACTACATGATGCAGCGCCGCGATGTCTGGATCGCGCGGCGCGTGGACATCGCGAAGCACTGGACGGCGACGCACCCCTATCCGGGCAAGGGCCTCAACGAGTAGAGCCGGGCCCAGGCCCGCTTGGGCGCACCGAGGGCGGCGCTGAGGAAGCCTCAGCCGCCCTGTGGCAGCGCGTCGCGCAGCAGCGCCTCGGCGCCCTGCCGCGCCACCTGGCCAGCCCGCTCCGGCCCGAGATAGGGCAGGCTGGCCCAGGCGCCGTCCATCAGCATGGACAGGCCGTCGCCCAGCAGGCCGGGTTCCGCCGCGCCGGCCTGCCGGGCGAGTTCGACCAGCCCATCCCGCATGCGGGCCTTCTGCGCCGCCACCCATTGATGGGTCGGGTGGTCGCGGTCGGGGAACTCCGCCTGCGCCAGCAGCAGCGGGCAACCGCGGTACTCGGCGTCGGACAGCTTGTGCACCATCGCGGTGACCAGCGCCCGCAGCTTGTCCCCGGGGGTGGCACAGGCCTGCGTCACCTCCAGCACCCATTGGTCGTAACAGGCTGAATCCTGGCTGAGCACGGCCGCCACCAGCGCATCCTTGCTCGGATAGCTGCGGTACAGGCTCATCTTCGTCGCATCGGCCACCCGGCAGACCTCCTCGATCCCCGTGGCGCGGATGCCCTGGCGGTAGAACAGATCCTTCGCCGCCGCCTGGATGCGCTCGGCAGCCTTCGGACGATCGGCGGGCACGGTGGACATGGCGGCGGAACCTCCTTTTCGCTGCGCTGCAGCAGCGGCACCTCTTGATGATACCGACCGGTCACTTACCTAGGGATGAACCGGTCGGTATCATTCGGCCCCGGAGATTGTCATGGCGACCCCTTTAAACAAGTCCCTGCAGCCTGCAAGTCACGGAAATATATGGTCGGAATGGTTGCGTCGGGCGCTTCCGATGCCTGCTGCGGCGCTGCTTGCGGTCAGCCTGGCGGGGGAGGTTGCAGCCCAGCCGGCCCCGCCGCCGGTCACCGTCGCCACCCCGCTCGCCCGCTCCGTCACGCAATGGGATGAATACACCGGGCGGATCGAGGCCTCGGCCCGCGTCGAGATCCGCCCGCGCGTGTCCGGGCAGGTCACCCAGGTGCATTTCCGCGACGGCGCCGTGGTGCCGGAGGGGGCGTTGCTGTTCACCCTGGACCAGCGCCCCTTCGAGATCGCCGTCGAGAGCGCCCGCGCCGAGGTTGCCCGCAACGAGGCACGGCTGACCCTGGCGCAGCAGCAGTTGCGGCGCTTCGCCGGCCTTACCGCCCAGCGCATCGCCCCCGAGGCCGAGCAGGACACCCGCCGCAGCGCGCTGCGCGAGGCGCAGGCCGGCCTCGCCGCGAGCCAGGCGGCACTCCGCCAGGCGGAGCTGGAAATGGAATTCACCGAAATCCGCGCCCCGCGGCCCGGCCGGGTCAGCGACCGCCGCGTCGATGCCGGGAACCTTGTGCAGCAGGGCGAGACGCTGCTGACCACGCTGGTGGCGCTGGACCCGGTCTATGTCAGCTTCGACGCCAGCGAGGCGCAGTACCTGCGCTACGCCCGCGCCGCCCGCGGCACCCTCCGGACCGCCCGTGGCGAGGCTGGCGCGCAGGTCCAGCTTCGGCTCCTCGACGAGGGCGAGTTTGGGCATGAGGGCCGCGTCGATTTCGTCGACAGCACCTTCGACCCGCGCAGCGGCACCATCCGCGGGCGCGCCGCCATCGCGAACCCCGAGCTGTTCCTGACCCCCGGCAGCTTCGCCCGGCTGCGCCTGTTCGCCGGGGAGGTGGCCTCGCTGATGGTGCCGGATGCCGCCGTGGTGGCGGACCAGTCCGGCCGCATGGTGCTGACCGTGGCGGCGGACGGCACGGTGGCGCCGCGCCCGGTGCAACTCGGACCGCTGGTCGACGGGCTGCGCGTGGTGCGCGCGGGGCTGGGTGCGGAGGACCGCGTCATCATCGGCGGCCTGCACCGCGCCCGACCCGGAACGCGGGTGACCGCCCAGCAGGGCCGCATCGGCACCGGCCCGCTCGCCTCCGCCCGCTGAAGCCGGCTTAGCAAAGGTCCCGCGCCATGCGCCTCGCCCGCTTCTTCATCGATCGCCCGGTCTTCGCCGCGGTGATCTCCATCGCCCTCGTCCTGGTCGGCGCCATCGCGGCGCTGCGCCTGCCGGTGGCCGAATACCCCGACATCGCGCCGCCCACCGTGCAGATCACGGCGACCTATCCCGGCGCTTCCGCCGAGACCATCGCGCAGACCGTCGCCGGCCCCATCGAGCAGGAGGTGAACGGCGTCGACGGCATGCTGTACCTTTCCTCCCAGGCCACCGGCGATGGCCGGCTCGCCATCAGCGTGGTGTTCCGCCAGGGCGTCGATGTCGACCAGGCGCAGGTGCTGGTGCAGAACCGCGTGGCGGTGGCCGAGCCGCGATTGCCGGAGGAGGTGCGCCGCCTCGGCATCACGGTGCGCAAGGCCTCGCCCGACCTGCTGATGGTCGTGCACATGACCTCCCCGGATGCCAGCCGCAGCGCAGAATACGTCTCCAACTACGCGACGCTCGCGATCAAGCACCGGCTGTCACGCATCGAGGGCATTGGCGACGCGCAGGTTTTTGGCGCACGCGATTACGCCATGCGGGTGTGGCTTGATCCGGACCGCGTCGCGGCCCGCGGACTGGCGCCGGGCGAGGTGGTGCAGGCGCTGCAGCGCGCCAATGCCCAGGTCGCGGCCGGCGCCATCGGCCAGGCTCCGCGCGCCGATGGCGCCGGTGCCTTCGAGACCAGCGTGCAGGCGCAGGGCCGGCTGGAGACGCCCGAGCAATTCGATGAGCAGGTGATCGCCACCGGGAACGGCGGCGCGCCGGTGCGGCTGCGCGACGTCGCGCGGACGGAGATCGGTGCGGCGGATTATTCGGTGAACGCGCTGCTGAACAACCAGATCGCCACCGCCATCGTCATTTTCCAGCGGCCCGGCAGCAACGCGCTGGAAACCGCCGCCGCCGTCCGGGCGACGATGGAGGAGGCGGCCCGCAGCTTCCCGCCCGGCATCGGCTGGAGCGTGGTCTACGACCCCACCCGGTTCATCGCGCAGAGCATGGAAGCCGTGCTGCACACCTTCGCGGAGGCCGTGCTGCTGGTGGTGCTGGTGGTGATCCTGTTCCTGCAGAACTGGCGCGCGGCGGTAATTCCGCTGCTGGCCATCCCGGTCTCCATCATCGGCACCTTCGCCGTGCTGCTGATGCTGGGCTTCACGCTGAACACGCTGACCATGTTCGGCCTGATCCTCGCCATCGGCATCGTCGTCGATGACGCCATCGTGGTGGTGGAGAATGTCGAGCGCCACATGGCGGATGGCCTGTCGCCGCTGGAGGCGACGCGGCGCACCATGGACGAGGTCGGCTTCGCGCTGATCGCCATCGCCCTGGTGCTGGTCGCGGTCTTCGTGCCGACCGCCTTCATCACCGGCATCTCCGGCACCTTCTACAGGCAGTTCGCGGTGACGATCTCGGTCGCCACGCTGCTATCCGCGCTGGTGTCCCTGACCTTGTCGCCGGCGCTGGCGGCGCTGCTGCTGAAGCCGCACGGCCACAGCAAGCCGCGCGGCTTGCTGGCGCCGGTCGGGCTGTTCTTCCGCGGCTTCAACTGGGTGTTCGACCGGCTGTCGCTCGGCTATGGCGGGCTGACGCGCCGGCTGGTGCGGCTGCCGGTGATCCTGCTGCTGCTGTATGCCGGGCTGCTGGCCGCCACGGGCCATTCCGTGCTGACCACGCCGACCGGCCTGATCCCGCAGCTCGACCGCGGCTATTTCATCGCCGCCTTCCAGCTGCCGCCAGGCTCCAGCCTGAGCCGCACGGATGCGGTGGTGCGTCGCGCCTCCGACACCATCCTGGCAACCCCGGGCGTCGAGAGCGCCGTGGCCTTCGTCGGCTTCGACGGCGCCACCTTCACCAACGCGCCGAATACCGGCGTGGTCTTCGCCAGCCTGAAGCCGTTCGAGGAACGCGCCGCGCTGGGCGTGACCGGCAACAGCATCCTGGCCGATCTGCAGGGCCGTCTGATGGGTGAATCGGACGCCCAGGTGCTGGTGCTGCCGCCACCCTCCGTGCCCGGCATCGGCACCGGCGGCGGTTTCAAGCTGATGATCCAGGACCGCGCCGGCCGCGGCCCGCAGGCGCTGGAGCAGGCGACGCATCAGGTGCTGGCGGCGGCCAATGGCGCCCCCGGCATCGCCTTCGCCTTCAGCCTGTTCAACACCGCCACGCCGCAGATCCGCGCCGAGATCGACCGCACCCGGGCCGAGATGCTGGGCGTGCCGATCTCCCGCGTGCATGAGGCGATGGGCATCTACATGGGCTCCGCCTTCGTCAACGACTTCAACCTGCTCGGCCGCACCTGGCGCGTGACGGCGCAGGCGGACATGCAGCACCGCATGGGGGTGGAGGACATCGCCCGGCTGCGCACCCGCAGCGATACGGGTGGCATGGTGCCGCTGGGCAGCATCGCCACCTTCCACGAGACCTCCGGCCCCTATCGCGTGCCGCGCTACAATCTGTTCCCGGCGGCGGAGGTGCAGGGCGCGGCGCTGCCCGGCATCTCCACCGGCCAGGCCATCGCGGCGATGGAGGAGGTGCTGCGCACCAGCCTGCCGGAGGGCTTCTCCTATGAATGGACCGAGCTGGCGCTGCAGGAACGCATTGCCGGCAACACCGCGCCGATCGCCTTCGGCATGGCTGTGGTCTTCGTCTTCCTGGTGCTGGCGGCGATGTATGAAAGCTGGCTGCTGCCGCTGGCGGTGGTGATGATCGCGCCGATGTCGGTGCTGGCGGCGCTGCTCGGCGTCGGCTTCTCCGGCCTCGACAACAACGTGCTGGTGCAGGTCGGGCTGGTGGTGCTGGTCGGGCTGGCGGCGAAGAACGCGATCCTGATCGTGGAATTCGCGCGGGCTGCGGAGCTGGCCGGCGCGACGCGGTGGGAGGCTGCCGCGGCGGCGGCGCAGACCCGGCTGCGACCGATCCTGATGACCAGCCTGGCCTTCATCCTCGGCGTGCTGCCGCTGACGGTGGCGACCGGCGCGGGCGCGGAGATGCGGCAGAGCCTCGGCATCGCGGTGTTCTACGGGATGCTGGGCGTGACGCTGTTCGGCCTGCTGTTCACGCCATTGTTCTATGTGGTGGCGCGCGCCATGGCGCGCCGCCAGGCCACCCCTGCCGCCGCGCCCGTGACGGCCTGAGAGGCTTTGCCGGCGCAGCATTCTCAAGCCTCGCGGCTTCGCGAGGCGCCTCGGAAAATGCGTGGGAACGAATGGATGGAGCCGTTTCGCCGTCTCCGCTTTCGATGAAACGGCTCTAGCATGGCCAGGCACAGGGAGGATCCTCGATGCCTGACCACTACCGGTTTCCCCGTCGCGGCCTGCGTCATGCGCTGCTGTCGCTTCCGGTCCTGGCCGGGGTTGCGTTGCTCGGTGCATCCCCCGTCCTGGCAGCCGAGCCGTCGAATATGGCGGCGCTGCGCGCGCAGGCGCTGGAGTTGGTGAACCGGTCCCGCGCGGCGCAGGACCTCGATCCGCTGCGCCCGGGGGAGAACCTGGACGAAGCCGCCCAGGCGCATGCGGCGGACATGCTGCGGCGGGATTATTTCGCGCATGAGGCGCCGGACGGCAGTTCCGTCCGCGACCGCTACATCGAGGCCGGCGGGGCGCCGCCCGGGCTGATCGCGGAGAATATCGGCCGCTGCACGGGCTGCGGGCCGCAGGTCGAGGCGGCGCGCATCCGGCGCTTCCATGAAGGCTTCATGGCCAGCACCGGGCACCGCGAGAACATCTTGCGGCGCGGGCTGGATCGCTTCGGCTTCGGGGTGGCGGTGCAGGGCGGCCAGATCGCCGTGGTGCAGACCTTCGCCGGTCCCGGCCCGGATCGGCCCCGGACCGGAGTGCGGCAACGCTAGAGCCCTTTCACCGAAAGCGAAGACGGCGAAACGGCTCTAGCTTGTTGTTCCAACGCATTTTCCGACTCGCCGTGCGAAGCTGCAAGGCTTGAAAATGCTTGTGCAGCGGGATCCGTGATCTGGTTGGGGCGCCAGGATTCGAACCTGGGAATGGCGGTACCAAAAACCGCTGCCTTACCACTTGGCGACGCCCCAATCCTGCATGTCGCGGGACGGCGCATCGGGTAGCGCAGCCGGCGGCCGGCTGCAACCGCCCCAGGCGTCGCGAAATCGATCCCGGGATTCACCGCCGCTTCATCGCCCGCTGCCAGGATGCCGCCACGGGGCCTGCCGGCGCGGGCCCTGCCTCCAGGCCCCGCAACATGCGGAGGGCCGGCACCGGGTGACCCCTCGGCCGCAAAAGCGGCCCTGGGCGACGCCGCGGGCCAATGCGCCGGGTGTTCCGGACCACGCGCCATGTGCTGGCTTTGCCGGTCCCAGGGTGGGGCCTCGCCCGGCGGGACTTCCGTGTTCGAGGCCGCCGCCACGGCCCTGGGTGCGGATCAGCCGCAGGAAACCGCGCCACGCTTCCAGTTCACCAGCTCGGGCCATGCCGGGGTGGATGGGCTGCTCAGCGGCTATGCCTGGGACATGGGCGACCCGCTGAGCTTCGCCTTCCCCGACAGCGGCAGCGACTACGAGGCCTGGTACGGCACCAGCGAACCGACCCGCGGCTTCGCGCCGGTCAGCAGCATGATGCGCGACGCGGTGCGCAAGATCCTGCTCGGCCAGGCCGATGGCGGCCCGGGCAGCCCTGGCGTCTCCGTCACCGGCTTCACCAACCTGGCGATCTTCGAGGCGGCGGAGGACTGGACCGCCGATCTCCGCATCGCCCGGTCCTCCGTGCCCTCCACCGCCTGGGCCTATTATCCGAATGGGCGGGAGGGCGGCGATGTCTGGTTCGGCAGCCGCAGCAGCTACACCACGCCGACGCTCGGCAGCTACGGCTTCATGGTGGCGGTGCATGAGCTCGGCCACGCGCTGGGCCTTAAGCACCCGCATGAGGCGGCGAACGGCTTCGGCGCCATGCCGCGGGACTGGGACACGCTGGAATTCACCGTGATGTCCTACCGGTCCCATACCGGCTCCACCACCACCAGCGGCTACACCAACGGCACGCATGACTATGCCCAGGGCTGGATGATGCTGGACATCGCCGCCCTGCAGCACCTCTATGGCGCGGACTACACCGCCCAGGCCGGCAACACGCGCTACAGCTGGAACCCCGCGACCGGGGAGACGCTGATCGACGGCGCCGGCCAGGGCGCGCCGGGCGCCAACCGGGTGTTCCTGACGGTCTGGGATGGCGGCGGCATCGATACCTTTGATTTCTCGGCCTATGCCGGCGGTGTCGCCGTGGACCTCGCCCCCGGCGGCTGGTCGGTCACCGCCACGGACCAGCTCGCCCGGCTGGATACCAGGGTGGGGCAGGAGGTGCTGGCGCGCGGCAATGTCTTCAACGCCCTGCTGTTCGAGGACAATGCCGCCTCCCTGATCGAGAACGCGGTGGGCGGGGCGGGGGCGGATACCCTGGCCGGCAACGACGCCACCAACCACCTGCAGGGCGGCGCCGGGAAGGATCGGCTGGAGGGCCGGGCCGGGGACGATATCCTGGATGGCGGCGCCGGCGCCGATACCCTGGTCGGTGGCACCGGCCATGACCGCTACCAGGCGGATAATCCCGGCGATGTAATGGTGGAGCTGACTGGCCAGGGCACGGACACCATCCTCGGCGCCGTCGCCACCGTCACCCTGCCTGAGGCGGTGGAGGCGCTGGTGCTCGGTGACGGAGCGGTGACCGGCATCGGCAACGCCATGGGCAACCTGATCCTCGGCAACGCCGCGGCGAACCGGCTGGAGGGCCATGGCGGCGCGGATATGCTGGAAGGGCGGCGCGGCAACGACACGCTGCTGGGCGGCGCCGGCGCCGACATGTTCGTGCTGCGCCACGGCGACGACTTCGACCGCATCGAGGATTTCGTTAGCGGCACCGACCTGCTGGCGCTGACCGGCTTCGGCCGCAGCGCCAGCGCGATGCTGGCGCTGGCGGTGCAGGTCTCGGACGGGCTGCGGATCGACCTCGGCGAGGGCGACGGCGTGCTGCTGGCGGGGCTGACCCGGGGGCAGCTGACGGCGGCGGATATCGTGGCCTAGAGCTGACGGACTTCCCAGGTTTTCAGCAGCACCAGCGCCTGCCAATTCATGAGAAAAGACGCCGCCAACCCTAACTCTGGGTACAGGCGCGACCCGTAGTAATAGATGCCAATATGCTCCTGGCCAGCGAGTGGCCGTATTTCGATCATTCCGGTATGCGTACCATATTCATGCCACCTGGTATCGAGCAGAATATTGCGAAGTCGTCGCTCGGGAGGCGTAATGCGCCACTCCGCCGGCATGCCCTCGCGCCACTCCTGCACGCGCAGCACAGGCGAGATGAGGACGGCGTAGCCCTCTGGCTCGCTAGGCCGCATCTCCTCCGGCCGCAGATAAAGCCGTCCCGTGGTCGCGATGGGCGCGGGCAGCGGCTGGCCGCCGGGCATCTGGAAGGCGAAGCCAAAGCTGTTCCAGCGGTTCACCTGCTGCCGTCGCATCCGCTCCAGCGCCTCCGCCGGTGGGCGCGCCGGGAGGTAGGCGAGCGGCAGGCGGAAGGTGCGGCCCGCGACCTCGACCGTGATGATCTCGGAGGTCTCGCGCGCCTCCTGCGCTGCGACCACGCCCGGCGCGAGCAGGGCCGCCAGCAGGAGGAAGGCCGGGAGAAGCCGCCGGCGATGCATGAGAGGAAGACGCATCATCGCGTCCCTACGCCCACAGCTCCGGCCGCGAAAACTCCTCGGACAGACGCTTCGCCGCCGCCTCCAGCAGCCGCTCGCCCTTCTCCGCACTGGCGCTGCGCGGGTCGCCGATGACGCCGGTATCGGTCATCTCCGCAAAGGGGCGGCTGCGTTTGAAGCCGGGCGGGGCGGGGGGAGCGAAGCGCTTCGGCACGGCGGCCTGGATGCGGTCGGTGCGCACGCAATCCGGCGCCAGCGCCATCATCATCGAGGTCTCGGCCTCGCAGGCATGCATGACGTTGGGTTGGCTCTCCAGGATCGCCCCGAAAGTGTCGGCATTGGCCAGCCAGTAGGTCAGCCCCACTACCGGCACGCCCAGGCTGCGCGTCATCTCGATGGCGACGCTGCCGATCGCCTCGGTATTGCCGCCATGGCCATTGACCAGGGCGATGCGCCGGAACCCGTGCCGCGCCACGCTGCGGGCGATGCCACCGACCAGGGCGGAGAAGGTGGCGAGGTCCAGGGTCATGGTGCCGCCGAAGGCCATGTGGTGCTCGGCCAGGCCGGACCAGATGGTCGGCGTGACCAGCGCTGGCGTGCCGCCCGCCAGCAGGCGGCGCGCCGTGCGTTCCGCCACCGCGCCCGCCAGCACCGTATCCACGCCGACGGCCAGGTGCGGGCCGTGCTGCTCGATGGAGGCGACGGGGATCAGCACCACCGTCTCCGGCGTCGCGCGCGCCTGGATCTCGGCGGCGGTCAGCCGTGCCCAGAATACTTCCGTGGCGATATCGTTCGTCATCCCCGCACATTCCCGTCTGGTTGTGGGAACAGGCTAGACCAGCGGCGCGAAGGCGCCATCCTGTCAGGCATGCGCTTTCTGCCAATCCTCCTCGCCCTGTTACTGCCCGCATCCGCCATTGCGCAGGAGGCGGTGCATGGCGGGCCGGTGCGGGCCCTGGCGGTGGCGCCGGATGGCGGCGTGGCCTCGGCCGGCTTCGACCAGGCGATCATCCTGTGGCAGCCGGGCGGGCTGCGGGCGCGGGCTGTGCTGCGCTGGCACCAGGGTGCGGTGAACGCGCTGGCGGCGCTGCCCGGCGGCCTGCTGGCCAGCAGCGGAGAGGATGGGCAGGTGGCGCTGTGGCCACCGCAGCCGGGGCCGGAGCCGGTTCGGGTGCTGGTGGGGCATGCGGGGCCGGTGGCCGGGCTGGCGGCGCAGGGTGACCTCCTGGCCTCGGCATCCTGGGACGGCACCGCGCGGGTCTGGGACCTGGCGGGCGTTGCGCCGGTCAAGGTGCTGGAGGGCCACCAGGGCCAGGTGAACGCCGTGGCCTTCCGCAGCGACGGCCTGGTCGCCACCGCCGGCTTCGACGGCACGCTGCGGGTCTGGCCGGCGGGCGAGGCGCCGCTGACGCTGGCCGAGTTCGGCCTGCCCCTCAACGCGCTGGCCGCCCTGCCGGAAGGCGTGCTGGCGGTCGGCGGGGCGGAGGGGATGTTGCGCCTGGTCGGGCCGGATGGCGCGGTGCGGGCGGTGCAGGCCGGCGCCCGGCCGATCGTGGCGCTCGCCGCATCCCCGGACGGCACGCAGGTCGCGGCGGCCGGACTCGGCGGCAGCGTCACGCTGTGGGACGCGGCCTCCCTGCGGCTGCGCCATACGCTGGAGGGGCCGGGGTTGCCTGTGTGGTCCGTGGCCTGGTCGGCGGATGGGGCAAGCCTTTGGACCGGCGGCACGGATCGCCGGGTGCGGCGCTGGAATGCGACGACCGGCCGGCCGATGGGTCCGGTGGATGCCCTGGCCAGCGAGGCCATTCCGGCCGGGCCGCATCCGCAGGGCGCCCGCGTGTTCCGCGCCTGCGCCGCCTGCCATGCGCTGGATGCGGATGCGCCGCCGATGGCCGGGCCGCATCTGCACGGCATCTTCGGCCGCCGCATGGGCACGCTGCCCGGCTATGCCTATTCCGAGCGCCTGGCGCGGGGCGACATCGTCTGGACGCGGGAGACGGTGGCGGATCTGTTCACCCGCGGGCCGGATGAGGTGACGCCCGGCACGCGGATGCCGATCCAGACCGTGGGCAATGCCGAGGAACTGGCCGCGCTGCTGGATTTCCTGGAGGCGGCGACGCGGTAGCTATTTTTGCACCCGCCCGGTGGCGCGGCCCTGGCTGTCGTAGAAGCGCGTGGTGTCGCCGCGGTTTTCCGCGCGGCCCTGGCTGCGGCCGCTGGCATCATAGTCCCGCCGGGTGGTGTCCCGGTATTCGCTGCGGCCGGTGCTGCGGCCCTGGGAATCGTAGTGGCGCTGGGTGTTGCCGCGATCCTCGCTGCGGCCGGTGGCGCGTCCCTGGGCGTCGTAATGCCGGGTGACGCCGCCGCGGCTTTCGCTGCGGCCGAGGCTGCGGCCCTGGCTGTCGTAATACCGGGTGGTGTCGCCGCGGGTCTCCGCCCGGCCGGTGGCGCGGCCCTGGCTGTCATATTGGCGCTGTGTCTGCGCCCCGGCCGGCAGGGGCTGGGGCAGCGCGAGGAGAAGGGTGAGCAGGATCAGGATGGGGCGCATGGCCCGATCATGACAGCGCAGGCTCAAGGCAGGTTGAAGGCGACGAAGGCCTGCCAGCGCGGCCAGACCGCCGCCACCGCCGTTGTGCGCGCCGCCTGGAAGTTCGGGGCCGTGGTATCCGGGCCGGGGCGGTAGCGGGCATCCGGTGCCGGGCAGGCGAGGATCGGCGGCGCGCCGAACTGGTCCGCCGTCAGATCCAGGATAAGCCCGCCCGATTCCACCCAGGCATGGCGCGCCGGACCGGCCGGCGCCAGGAACCAGCCATGGCGGACCTCGGCCTCGCGCCCGACCTCCGCCAGGACGCGCTGGAGGAAGGTGGCGGAGCGGCCGCAGGTGCCGGTGGAGGGGATGGCGGGCCGGGGCCGGCCACGCTCCGCATGCCATTCCGGCCAGAGCGTCTCCAGGAAGCGCCGCGCCGTGAGGAGCATCAGGCCAGCAGGCGGTGGATGGTCACCTGCCGGGTGTCCCGGTCCTCCAGCTCCCGCGTCGTCGGTACCAGATGGGTGGAGAGCAGTTCCATGCCGGCCACCGGCAGGTAGGCGCGGCCGGGATCGGCAATCCACACCTCGGCACCGCCACCCGCCATGGCGCGCAGCCAGGGCAGGATATGCGCCGTCATCGGCGCCTCGTAGCAGACATCGCCGGCCAGGATCAGGTCCCAGCGGCAGGCGCTGCCCACCACATCGCCATCCGGCGTCGCCACCGCCACGCCGTTCAGCGCCGCGTTCAGCCGGGTGGCGGCCAGGGCGAGAGGGTCGATTTCCGCCGCCTCCACCACCGCGGCACCGGCCAGCGCGGCGGCGATGGCGCCGATGCCGCAGCCGGCGGCAAAATCCAGCACGCGCCGGCCGGCGACCAGCGCGGGCTGGTCCAGCACGGTGCGCGCCAGGGCCTGGCCGCCGGGCCAGGCGAAGGCCCAGAAGGGCGGCTCGATGCCTTCCTCGGCCAGCCAGGCCTCGGTGGCCTGCCAGATCGGGGTGATTTCGGTGGCCAGGTGCAGGCGAAGTTCCGGCACCAGGGCCGGGCGGGCGATTGCGGTATGGGCGCGGATGAACGCTTCGGCGTCGCTCACAACCGGCCGGCCAGGAAGGCCAGCGCGATGGCGAAGCCGACCTCGCGGTTCGACTTGAACAGCATCAGGCAGCGCTCCGGGTCGCCGATATCGAGTGTCCGCACCTGCCAGGCCAGCAGCGCCGCCGGCAGCAGCAGCGCGGGCAGGAAAGGCCAGGCCAGGCCGGCCAGCAGCCCCGCCACCACCAGCAGCGCCAGCATCGCCGCATAGCAGGCGCCGACGAAGCGGGCCGAGGCGCGGCCGAATTTCAGGGCGGTGCTGCGGACGCCGACCTTGGCATCATCCTCCCGGTCCTGATGCGCGTAGATCGTGTCGTAGCCCAGGATCCAGAAGAACCCGGCGGCCCACAGCGCCAGCGCCGGCCAGCCCAGCCCGCCGGTCGCCGCCGCATAGCCGGTGGGCGCGGCCCAGGAGAACACCAGGCCCAGCACCGCCTGCGGCCAGTCCGTCACCCGCTTCGCCAGCGGATACAGCGCGATCAGTACCAGCGAGCCCAGGCCCACATAGATCGCCGCCAGCGGCAATTGCACCAGCACCAGCAGTCCGACCACGCAGAGCGCGGCGAGGAAGACCATCGCCCGCAAGGGCGTTACGGTACCGGCAGCCAGCGGCCGGCCGCGGGTGCGCTCCACCTGCCGGTCCAGGTCGCGGTCCCAGAGGTCGTTCACCACGCAGCCTGCCGCCCGCATGGCGAAGGCGCCCAGCGTGAACAGCAGCGCCAGGCGCAACCCCTCCGCCCATCCCGGCGCCGCCACGGCAAACGCCCAGAAGCCCGGCAGCAGCAGCAGCCAGGCACCGATCGGCCGGTCGAAGCGGCCGAGCAGGGCATAGGGCCGCCAGCCGGGGGGCAGGCGGGCCACCCAGCCGGAAGCGCGGATATCGGTCCAGCCGGTCATGGCCCTATACCTGTCCGCGGAGGTTCCGGATGTCCATCCCTCGACTGTACCTGGACGACACACTGGCCGAGGGGCTGGTTGTGGAGGCCGCGCCCGGCCAGGCGCATCATATCGGCACGGTGCTGCGCCGCGGCCCGGGCGACGAGGTGCGCCTGTTCAACCCGCGCGACGGCGAATGGGCGGCACGCATCGAATCCATCCGCAAGGACCGCGCCCGATTCGCAGTGGAGTCGCAGGCCCGCGCCCCGGTGCCGGAACCGGAATGCCGCCTGCTGGTCGCCGCCCTGAAGCGGGATGCGATGGATTGGGTGGTGGAGAAGGCGACGGAGCTCGGCGCCACCCGAATCCAGCCCGTGCTGACCCGCCGCACCGTCGCCGACCGCGCCAATGCCGCGCGCCTGTCCGCGATCGCCCGCGGCGCCGCCGAGCAATGCGAACGGCTTGCGGTGCCGGAGGTGACGGAGGCCGCGCCGCTGCACCGCGTGCTGGATGCCTGGGATGGCGTGCCGCTGGTGGTGGCGATGGAGCGCAGCGTCGCTGTCCCGGCCCGCGCCCTGGCGCTGCCGCCCGGTGCGCCGCTCGCCCTTCTGGTGGGGCCGGAGGGCGGCTTCATGGGGGCGGAGCTTGACGACCTGCGCCGGCGGCCCTTTGTAGTGCCCGCCGCGCTCGGGCCCCGGATCCTCCGGGCCGAGACCGCGGCCGTGGCCGGCCTGGCAGCGCTGCAGGCGCTACTGGGCGATTGGGCCTGATCGGACGAGGCAGCCGCCCCGGCCGGACGCCAGGAAGAGAACGCACCGCATGTCGAATCCCGGCGAGGCCGACCTGACGCCGATCACCTCCACGCGCCAGTTGGCCGAGTGGTTCGCGGCTGGCAGCAAGCCGAAATCCGCCTGGCGGATCGGCACGGAGCACGAGAAATTCGGCTTTTCACGGGCAGAGTTCGCGCCGCCGCCCTATGAGCCGGGCGGCATCAAGGCGATGCTGGAGGGGCTGCAGGGCAAGGGCTGGGAGCCGATTCTGGATGCCGGCAACGTCATCGGCCTGAAGCGCGACGGCGGCTCCGTCAGCCTGGAGCCGGGTGGGCAGTTCGAGCTGTCCGGCGCGCCGATGGAAGACCTGCACGCGACGCGCGTCGAACTCGGCGACCATCTGCGCGAGGTGCATGAGATTGCCGGGCCGCTGGGCCTCGGCTTCGCCCCGCTCGGCTTCCACCCGCTGGCAACGCGGGAGGAGATGCCCTGGATGCCGAAGGGGCGCTACGCCATCATGCGTCGCTACATGCCGCAGGTCGGCGGCATGGGGCTGGATATGATGCTGCGCACCTGCACGGTGCAGGTGAACCTGGATTTCGGCGACGAGGCCGACATGGTGGAGAAGCTGCGCGTGTCGCTCGCGCTGCAGCCGCTGGCCACCGCGCTGTTCGCCAATTCCCCCTTCATCGAGGGCAAGCCCTCGGGCCTGCTGACGCTGCGCGGGCGAGTCTGGACGGATACCGACCCGGACCGCACCGGCATTCCGCCCGTGGCCTTCGAGGAGGGCTTCGGCTTCGAGCGTTTCGCCCAGTTCGTGCTCGACGTGCCGATGTATTTCATCATGCGCGATGGCCAGTACATCGACGCCGCCGGCGTGTCCTTCCGCGCCTTCCTGGAAGGCCGCGCGGAGAAGCTGGCCGGGCATGAGCCGACCATGGGCGACTGGGCCGACCACGTCACCACCGTCTTCACCGATGTGCGCCTGAAGCGCTTCCTGGAGATGCGCGGGGCGGATGCCGGTAGCCCGGCGATGCTGATGGCCAAGCCCGCCTTCTGGACCGGGCTGCTGTATGACGATGCCGCCCAGAAGGCCGCCGCCGGGCTGATCCGCGGCTGGACGGTGGAGGAGATGAAGCTGCTGCGCAACGCGGTGCCGAAGCAGGCGCTGGCGGCGACCATCCACGGCCGCACCCTGCAGGCGATCGCCCGCGATGCGGTGGCGATATCGCGCGAGGGGCTGAAGGCGCGCGGGCTGGGGGAGGAGGTGTACCTGGCGCCGCTGTCCGAAATCGCCGAATCCGGCATCACCCAGGCGGAGCGCTGGTTGCAACGCTGGGACACGGCCTGGGGCGGCGACGTCTCCCGCATCTTCGCCGAAGCGGAGGCATGACCATGGCGGCGCTGACCATCACCCCGCCGGGCCGGCCGCTCCGCGGGCGCGTGGCGCCGCCGGGGTCGAAATCCATCACCAACCGGGCGCTGCTGCTGGCGGCGCTGGCGCGCGGCACCAGCCGCATCACCGGCGCGCTGAAAAGCGACGACACGCGGCACATGGCCAATGCGCTGCGGGCGATGGGCGTGGCGGTGGAGGAGCCGGATGCGACCGCCTTCATCGTCACCGGCAGCGGGGCGCTGCGCGCGCCGGCGGAGCCGGTCTTCCTCGGCAATGCCGGCACGGCGACGCGCTTCCTGACCGCGGCCGCCGCGCTGGCGGATGGGCCGGTGGTGCTGACCGGCGATGCCCATATGCAGAAGCGCCCGATCGCGCCGCTGGTCGCCGCGCTGGCGGCGCTGGGCGTCGAGGCTTCCGCGCCCACGGGCTGCCCGCCGGTGACGGTGCAGGGCCGCGGCGGCTTCGCGGGCGAGGCGGTGACGGTGGATGCCGGCCTGTCCAGCCAATATGTCTCCGCCCTGCTGATGCTGGCGGCCTGCGGGGCGAAGCCGGTGCGCGTTTCGCTGGCGGGTGATGCGATCGGCGCGCGCGGCTATATCGACCTGACCGTCGCCGCCATGCGCCGCTTCGGCGCGATGGTGGCGCAGGAGGGTGCGGCGGCCTGGCTGGTGCAGCCTGGTGGCTACCGGGCGGCGGACCTGCATGTGGAGCCCGACGCCTCGGCCGCCACCTATCTCTGGGCGGCGGAGGTGCTGACGGGCGGGGCGATCGACCTCGGCACAGAGTCCTTCACCCAGCCGGATGCGCAGGCCCATGCGCTGATCCGGCTGTTCCCGCATCTGCCGGCGGAGATCGAGGGGTCGCAGATGCAGGATGCGGTGCCGACGCTGGCCGCGCTCGCCGCCTTCAACGCCACGCCGGTGCGCTTCACCGGCATCGCCAATCTGCGCGTGAAGGAATGCGACCGGGTGGCGGCGATGGCGACGGAACTGTCGCGCATCGCCCCCGGCCTGGCCGTGGAGGTCGGCGATGACCTGCTGGTGACGCCGCAGCCGCGGGAAGCCTTCCGGCCCGCGCGGATCGAGACCTATGCCGACCACCGCATCGCGATGAGCCTGGCGCTGGTGGGGCTGATGGTGCCGGGCGTGACCATCCTGGACCCCGGCTGCGTCGCCAAGACCTATCCGGACTACTGGCGCGACCTGGAGAGCCTGGGCGTGGCGCTTCAGCCGGAGGGCTGAAGCCGCTTTGCCATATAGACCCGGGCGCGACCCTTCTCCGTCCGCCGTTCCGTCTCGATGAAGCCGAGGCGGGTGTAGAGGGCGATGTTCGCCGCCATCAGCGCATTGGTCAGCAGGCGGAGCTCTGGCAGCCCGCGGCGCCGCGCTTCCGTCTCGGCGAAACCCATCAGCGCCCGGCCGAGCCCCTGGCCCTTCAGCGCCGGCTCCACCGCGACATTGTCGATCCAGAGATGGGTCGGGAAATCCACCAGCACGATCAGCCCGGCCAGCGCCCCATCCTGCTCCAGGGCGAAGGCCTGGCCGGACTCGCAGCGGGCGGCGTAGTCGTCATCCATCGGCAGCGGCCGGGCGCCGGTGATCGGCACCCAGGGCGCATAGGCGCGCTCCACCAGCGCAGCCAGCGCCGGGGCTTCCGCCGGCGTGGCGCGGCGGATCAGGGCGCCGTCTCCGCGAGGTAGGCGATCGCGGCTTCCGAGCCGCCGGCGGCATGCGGCACGCCCTGCAGGCGCAGGCCGATTTCCGTCGCCGCCAGCGTGCCGAGCAGCATCGGCTCGTTCAGGTCGCCCAGATGGCCGATCCGGAACACCTTGCCATTCAGCCGGGACAGACCGGTGCCCAGCGCCACGTTCATGGTGCCCACGCGCTTGCGCAGCGCCTCCGCATCATGCCCCTCCGGCATCAGGACCGAGGTGACGGAATCGGAGACGCGTTCGGGCGAGAGGCAGAACAGCTGCGGCCCGTTGTTGCCTGCCCAATGCCGCACGCAGCGCCGCGTGGCTTCGGCCAGCCGCGCATGGCGGGCCAGCACGTTGTCGAGGCCTTCCTCCTGCTCGATCAGGCGCAGCGCCTCCCGCAGCCCGTAGAACAGGGCGATGGGCACGGTGCCGATGAAGCTGCGGTGGCGCCGCGTCAGCATCGTGGTCCAGTTGAAATAGTGCTTCGGGAAGGCGGAGGACTGGTGCGCCGCCATCGCCTTGTCCGAGACGCCGGTGAAGGAGAAGCCGACCGGCAGCATCAGCCCCTTCTGGCTGCCGCCCACCGCGGCATCGATGCCCCAATCGTCGAAGCGGAATTCGATGGAGCCGAGGGAGGAGATGATGTCCGCCAGCAGCAGCGCCGGGTGGCGGGCCTGGTCCAGCGCGGCGCGGATGCGCGGCAGGTCCAGCGTCATGCCGGTGGAGGTCTCGTTATGCACGGCGCAGACCGCCTTGATGGCATGGCCCGTATCGGCCGCCAGCGCCGCATCCAGCGCGGCGTAGTCCAGCCCGCGGCGCCAATCGGCCGCCAGCGTCTGGACCTCGATGCCGAGATCAGCGGCCATCTTGCCCCAGTTTTCCGAGAAATGGCCTGTCTCGATCACCAGGATGCGGTCGCCGGGCGAGAGCAGGTTGACCAGCGTCGCCTCCCACGCCGCGTGGCCGGTGCCGGTGTACATGAACAGGTGCTGTTCCGTCCGCAGCACGCGCTTCAGCCCGGCCAGGCAGGCGTCATAGACCTCCAGGAAATCCGGGCCGTTGAAATCCACCGTGTGGTGGCTGACCGCCTGCATGATGCTGTCCGGGATGTTGGTCGGACCTGGATTGGCGAAGAAATGGCGGCCGCGCGGTGTCATCTTGCCTGTCTCCCCGGGGTCGGGCCCCGCTTTCCTTCTCCGCGCAAACTGGCCAAAAGGAAAGCCACAGCGAATGGTGTGATGCATGTCCCTGGTCGGCCAGCGCGCGGCCGTGGTCAGCCTCGGCACCTCCTGCCAGACGGCGCGGCATATCAGCCTGAACGTGAAGCTGCTGCGGGACCGGCTGGACCCGACGATGGAGTTGCGCTCGCTGCCCTTCGACTGGTCGCTGACCCCGGCCGGTGCCGCATCGCGCTGGCTGCGCGGCCAGGTGCGGGTGCCGCAGACGCGGGCGGAACTGCTGCCGGCGCAGCGGCCCTTCTGGGCGCGGCATGGCGTGTGGCTGTGGCATGATCCGGTGGATGATGCGGCGGCGTTCGCCGCGCTGCAGGACCGCCTGCGCCGGCGCTGGGACCGGATGCTGGCGCTGCGGGCGCTGGAGCGGCGCGTCTTCATCGTCTCCAACACCCAGAACAATCTGAACCGCGTGCGCGACAGCGCGCCGCAGCCGATGGATTTCCGCCTGCCCGGGCAGCGGATGCGGGACCTGGCGGCGGCGGTGGCCGCGGTGTTCGGGCCGGATGGCAACAGCCTGCTGTTCGTCGCCTACGCGCACCGCATCACCCCGGATGCGCGCGAGGCCGGCTTCCGGCTCGCGATCCTGGAGCCGGATGACAGCGACCATGACGGCGATGCGGATCAGTGGCGCGCGGTGCTGGAGCGGCATGTGACGGCGGAGGTCTGAGAGACCGTCCGGGAACATCGGCGGGTCGGTTTCGCTGGGCTTTCCGCCCCGGGGGCGTTGCAAGCCTTTCCGGAACGCGAGACCCCTCGCGAACCCTCAGCCGCCAGTTTTCCCAGACGGTCTCCGAGAAACCCGCTTCGGCTGCGCCCGAAACACCGGGCGGTACCGGCGCCGCATCCTGGCGGGGTCCAGTCGGAGCCTCGCCATGCCTGCCCTCGCGCAACCCCTCGCAATCAGCCATCGCCCCCGATTCTGGTGGCTGGCGCTGGATTGGCTGGCCGGCTGCCTCGCACGGCACCATAGCCGGCAGGATCTGGCCGGGTTGTGTCCGCATCTCCGGCGAGACCTCGGCCTGACCGATGCCGCGGTGGCGCGGGAGGTGGCAAAACCCTGCTGGCGGAGCTGAAGGTGGACGGCCATGTTTCGGCCTGCACCGAAGCATGCCGGGCAGTTCTGGCCCATGCTTCGCCGAGACGACCGGGAGCCGCGCCATGTCCACCAACGCCGCCATGGCCGAGACCGCCGCGCTGGTGGGCGACCCGGCGCGCGCCGCCATGCTGAACGCGCTGATGGATGGCCGCGCCCTGACGGCGGGCGAGTTGGCCGGCGTCGCCGGCATCACCGCGCAGACCGCCAGCGGCCACCTGGCCCGCCTCTCCGCCGCCGGGCTGCTGGCGATGGAGCGCCAGGGGCGGCACCGCTACCACCGCCTGGCCAGCCCGGCCGTGGCGCGGATGCTGGAGGCGATCATGATGGTGGCCGGCAGCGCCCCGCCGCCGGCGCGGCCGCGCCGGGTCGGCCCGGCGGATGCGGCGATGCGGAACGCGCGCACCTGCTACGACCATTTGGCCGGCCGGCTGGGCGTCGCGATCGCGGATGCCATGGCGGCGCGGGGCCAGGTGGAACTCGCCACCGATGGCGGCGCGGTCACGCCGGCCGGCCAGGATTTTCTCGGCAGCCTTGGCATCACGCCCGATGCCGGCGGATCGCGCCGCGCCTTCTGCCGCCCCTGCCTGGACTGGAGCGAGCGGCGCCATCACCTGGCTGGCGGGCTGGGCGCGGCGATCTGCACGCGCTGCTTCGAGCTCGGCTGGGTGAAGCGGGTGCCGGCTTCCCGCGCCGTGCTGGTGACCCGCGCCGGGGAGGCCGGGCTGCGCCAGGCCTTCGGAATCGAGCTGGAATGACGCCGCCGCGGCGGATCAAATCGCGCAGGGACCGCGGCACTTCGAGCGTTGGCGGCGTTGTCCCGGCGACAGCAAGGATCACCCCCATGGCATTGAAGGATATTCTCCCCGGCAAGCTTGGCTTCGGCTCGGCGCCGCTCGGCAACATGTTCCGCGACATCCCCGAGGAGGAGGCGCTGGCAACCGTCGAGGCCGCCTGGCGCGACGGCATCCGCTACTTCGACAATGCGCCCTTCTACGGCGCCGGCCTGGCGGAGCTCCGCATGGGCCAGGCGCTGGCCGGCAAGCCGCGCGCGGACTACGTCATCAGCACCAAGGTCGGCCGCCTGGTCCTGGACGAGGTCGAGGATGTCGGCGCCCGCGACCAGGGCGAGAAGAGCGAGGTCTTCAAGCACGGCCGCCCGAACCGCGTGGTGAACGACTATTCCGCGGACGCCACGCTGCGTTCCATCGAGGACAGCCTGAAGCGCCTGCGGACGGACCACATCGACATCGTCTGGGTGCATGACGTGGCGCAGGATTTCTACGGCGACGCATGGATCGACATGTTCGAGCGCGCGCGCCAGGGCGCCTTCAAGGTGCTCGACCGGCTGCGGGATGAGGGCGTGATCAAGGCCTGGGGGCTCGGCGTCAACCGGGTGGAGGCGGTCGAGCTGCTGCTCGGGTTGGAGGAGCCGCGGCCGGATGGCTCCCTGCTCGCCGGGCGCTACACGCTGCTGGACCACGATCGGGCGCTGCAGCGGCTGATGCCGCTGGTGGCCGGGCGTGGCCTGGGCATCGTGGTCGGCGGTCCCTACAGCTCCGGCGCGCTCGTCGGCGGGCCCAACTTCGAATATGCGCCGGCACCGCCCGCCATCCTCGACAAGGTGGCGCGGATCAAGGCGATCGCGGAGCGGCATGGCGTGAGCATGAAGGCGGCCGGGCTGCAGTTCTCGCTGGCCAATCCGGCGGTGGTCGCGGTGATTCCGGGCGCCAGCCGGCCGGCCCGGATCGCCGAGGACCGCGCCGCGCTGGAGGAGACGGTGCCGGCCGAATTCTGGCGCGATCTGCGCCAGGCCGGCCTGGTGCACCCGGAGGCGCCGCTACCTGGCGGCGCCTGACCCAGGCCGGCTAAACGGCGGTCCCGGCGCGTTACCGCCACGGCGGTCCCGCCGAGTCACCCCACGGCGGTCCCGCCGAGTTACCCCACGGCGGTCCCGCCGATGGTCAGCCCCGTCATCTTCAGCGTGGGCTGGCCGACGCCCACCGGCACGCCCTGGCCCTGCTTGCCGCATGTGCCGATGCCAGGGTCCAGCGCCATGTCGTTGCCGACCATCGCCACCTTGGTCAGCGCATCCGGCCCGTTGCCAATAAGGGTGGCGCCCTTCACCGGCGCGCCGAGCTTGCCGTCCTCGATGAGGTAGGCCTCGGAGGCGGAGAAGACGAACTTGCCGTTGGTGATGTCCACCTGGCCGCCGCCGAAATTCACCGCGTAGATGCCGCGCTTCACGCTGGCCAGGATCTCGCCCGGATCGCGGTCGCCGTTCAGCATCACGGTGTTGGTCATGCGCGGCATCGGGATATGGGCGTGCGACTGGCGACGGCCATTGCCGGTCGGCGCCACACCCATGAGCCGGGCATTCTGCCGGTCCTGCAGGAAACCCACCAGGATGCCGTCCTCGATCAGCGTGGTGCGGCCGGATGGCGTACCCTCGTCATCCACGGTCAGGCTGCCGCGGCGGTCCGGCATGGTGCCGTCATCCACCACGGTGACCCCGGGGGAGGCGATGCGCTGGCCGAGCAGGCCGGCGAAGGCGCTGGTCTTCTTGCGGTTGAAGTCCCCTTCCAGCCCGTGGCCGATCGCCTCATGCAGCAGGATGCCGGGCCAGCCCGGGCCGAGCACCACCTCCATCTCCCCGGCCGGGGCCGGGACGCTGTCGAGGTTCAGCAGCGCCTGGCGCAGCGCTTCCTCCACCGCCGCCTTCCAGGTGGCGGCGTTCAGCACCCGCTCATAGGCGAAGCGGCCGCCGGTACCGGTGCTGCCGGTCTCCCGCCGCCCGTTCGATTCCACCACGACGGAGACGTTCAGCCGCACCAGCGGGCGCAGGTCGGCAACCCGGGAACCGTCCGGGCGCAGGATCTGCACCGCCTGCCACTCGCCGAAGATGGAGGCCATCACCTGCTTCACCCGGCTGTCGCGGGCGCGGGCATAGGCGTCGATCTCCGCCAGCATCGCCGTCTTGGCGGCGAATTCCATGGCGGAGAGCGGGTTCAGCTCGGAATAGAGCTGCGTGTTGGTGGCGCGCGGGCCGACATCCAGCGTGCCGGAATGGCCGGCGGCCACCGCCTTCACCGTCTCCGCCGCGCGGCCCAGCGCGGCCTCGGTGATCTCCGCGGCATGGGCATAGCCGGCGGCCTCGCCGGCCACGCTGCGCAGGCCGAAGCCGCTGGTCACGTCGAAGCTGGCGGAGCGGATGCGGCTGTCTTCCAGCGTGATCGCCTCGGATTCGCGGTGTTCGAGGAACAGCTCGCCATCCTCGGCGCCCTCGGTGGCGGCGCGGGTCAGGCGCTCCGCGGCCGCGCGGTCCAGCTTGGCGAAGAACAGCGCATCGGTGGCGGCCAGGGCATCGGTCACGGGAATTCCTTTGTCAGCGGGCGGCGTGCATGTGCTGCGGTAGCATATGGGATGCCGGGATGGGCTTCACGCCCCCCCGGCCTCCGCGATCAGCGCGCTGGCCGGGAAGCGCAGCACGGCGACGGTTCCCGCACCCTGCGGCGCCTCCAGCCCAACCTTGCCACCCAGCGCCTCGGCCAGGGTGCGCGCCATGTAGAGGCCAAGGCCGGAGCCATGGAAGCGGCGGGACAGCGAATTGTCCAGCTGGGTGAAGGGCTCGAACACCCGCTCCCGGTCCTCCGGCGCGATGCCGATGCCGGTATCCACGACGCTGATCGCCAGCCCCTCCGCCGTCACCTTGGCGGACAGGGTGATGCGGCCGCCGGCGGGGGTGAATTTGGCGGCATTGGACAGCAGGTTCACCAGCAGCTGGTGCAGCCGGCGGGTGTCGCCCATCAGGCTCGGCAGGTCCGGCGGCACCTCCAGCGTCAGGGTCAGGCCGGCGCGCTCCGCCTCCTCCGCCACCGCGGCACCGGCCGCGCGCAGCAGCGGGCCGAGGGCAACCGGCGCCCGGGCGATCTCCAGCGCGCCGGTCTGGCTGCGCGCCACGTCCAGGATGTCGTCGATCAGCAGCAGCAGGTGGCGGCCGGCCTCGTTGATCGAGCGGGCGTAATCCTCCAGCCGCTTGCGGTCGTGCTCCCCGGCCAGGGCCTCGGAGTAGCCGATCACGGCATTCAGCGGCGTCCGCAATTCGTGGCTCATCGTCGCCAGGAAGCGGGACTTGGCCTCGGAGGCCGCCTCCGCCGCGGCGCGGGCGGCCTCCAGCTCGGCGCGGATGCGGTATTCGTCCGTCACGTCGCTGAAGGTCATGACGAAGCCGCCACCGGCCATCGGGTCGGAGGATATCTCCAGCATCCGGCCGTCGCTGGTGCTGCGGTGGTAGCGGTAGGATCTGCTGCGGTCGTTCGCCCGGGCGCGGGCCGCGGCCTCGGCCGGAATCTCGCCGCGGCGCACCTGTTCGTCGAGCACCGAATCCACGTGCCGGCCCGGCGTCAGGAAGCCGGGGGGCAGGCCGATCATCGCCTCGGTGCGGCTGTTGGTGATCAGCAGCCGGTGGTCCGGGCCGTACATGCTGATGCCGTGCCGGATCGAGCCCTGCATCGCCTCCAGCATTTCCGCGCGGCGGGTGGCCTCGCCCTCCGCCCGGTGCAGCGCGGTCACATCGGTCAGCACGCTGATATGGCCGCCATCGGGCAGCCGTGCCACGCGGCTTTCCACGGCGGTGCCGTTCGGGCGGATGTGGCGCAGCAGGCCGTCGCTGCCGGAGTCGGCCGGGCGGCGGCGGACCAGCGCCGCCTCCGCCTCGGTGAACTCACCCTCCGCCAGCCGGCGGGCCACCATCTCCTCCAGCCCCTCGCCGACGGTGATGGGGGAGCCGGCCATGATGGAGGCATAGGCGCGGTTGAACAGGCTCACCCGCCGGTCCGGGCCGAAGACGCAGACGCCGTGCGGCAGCGCGTCCAGCACGCCATCCAGCAGGGCGGCGCGGCGGCTGGCCTCATCCTCCGCCCGCTTCAGGGCGGTGACGTCGTCCACCTCGATCATGAAGCCGCCGGGCGGCAGCGGCTGGCTGCCGACGCGCAGCACATCCCCATTCGGCCGGACGCGCTGCCGGCTGCCCGGGCGGAAGCGGCCGAGCGCCATGCGTTCCGCCGTCTCCGCCGCCTCATCGGCGTCCATCTCGCCGCGGTCGACCAGCAAGCGGAGGATGTCGCGATGCGTCATGCCGGGGCGGATGCCGCCGGCGGACAGGCCGATCAGCCCCTCATAGGCCGGGTTGGACAGGGCCAGTTCCATGGCGCCATCGAACACCGCGACACCGCCCTGCAGCCGGGCCAGCACCATCTCCAGCAGCCGGACCCGGGCGGCGGAACTGGCCTCGGCGCGGCTCAGCGCGCTGACATCGGTGGTGCAGGTCAGGAAGCCGCCGCCTTCAATCGGGCGGCTTTCGACCAGGCCGACCCGGCCGGTATGGCTGCGGACCAGGCGGCTGCTGGGCCGGGTGCGGTCCACGGCGAGCACGGCGCGGACCAGCTGTTCCGGGTCCCCGGGCCCATATGCGCCGCCCCAGGCCAGGATGCGGACCATCTCCTGCAACCGGATGCCGGGTGGCGCGACGGACGGCTCCAGCCCATGCCAGCGGAAGCTCGCATCGCTCGCCATGACAAGCCGGTGGTCCCCGTCATAGACCGCGATCGCAACCGGCAGCGCCGCGAACAACGCGGGCAGCAGGTCGGACGTCGCGGCCGGGGCGGTGCTCACGCTGGTCGGGCCGGGGGTTTCGGCGCCGGCCGCAGCGCGTGCAGCGCCACCAGCGCCGTGGTCAGCACCAGGACGGCCACCGCCTGGTGCAGCGTGCCGAGCGCCACCGGCACCACATAGACCAGGGTGGCAATCCCCAGCGCGTATTGCAGCGCCACCGCCGCGCCGAAGCCGAGCACCGCGCGGCGTGCGCGACCTTCCGGCAGGCGCCGCAATGCCGCCCAGACGGCGCCGATGGCGAACAGCGCCGTCAGCGTGGCGAGCAGGCGATGGTTGAACTGCACGGCGGCCACATTGGCCGTCAGGTTGGTCCAGGCCGGCGACAGCAGCCAGTAGCCATCCGGCACGAGCTGGCCATCCATCAGCGGGAAGGTGTTGAAGGTCAGCCCGGCGCGGATGCCGGCGACGAAGCCGCCGGCCAGCATGGCGCCGACCAGGGTCCAGGCCGCCACCTTCAGCATCCGCCGCACCGGCCGCGCCTCCGCCGGTGCCGTGCCCTGCGGTCGCATTAGTCCAAGCGCGGTCCAGACGAGAGCGGAAAAAATCAGCAAGGCCAGGCCGAGATGGATGACCAGCCGGTAGGGGGAGACGGCGGTGCGGTCCGCCTCGAAGCCGGAGGCGACCATGTACCAGCCGATCGCACCCTGCAGCCCGCCCAGTGCCAGCAGGCCGAGCAGCCGCGGCTTGCTGCCGGCCGGGATGCGGCCGCGCAGCCAGAACCAGGCTAGGCCCGCGGCATAGGCCAGGCCGATCAGTCGGCCCCAGAAGCGGTGGATCCACTCCAGCCAGAAGATCTGCTTGAAGCCGTCGATGCCGAAGCCCTGGTTGACCAACGCATACTGCGGGATGGTCCGGTACAGATCGTACAGGCGCTGCCATTCCGCCTCGCTCATCGGCGGCAGCGTGCCCGACAGCGGCGCCCATTCCATGATGGACAGGCCGGAGCCGGTGAGACGGGTGGCGCCGCCGATCGCCACCATGATCCAGACGAGACCGGCGACTCCGAACAGCCAGAAGGCCACGGCGCGGGCGTCGCGGCGCTGCGTTGCGGAAAGGGGGGACGGGGGCGGATCGAAGGGCATGTCGCTTTATATAAGGCACCGCGCCAAGGTGCAGCACACGAGCAGCACACGAGGTGCAGAATACGTGCGTGCGGCCCCGGCTTGCCGCCCGCGGCGCCCCCTGCTACCCCGCCCGCCCATGGCCCCCGACCTGTCCCCGAGGCCGGACCGGCCGATCACCGCCGACCCGGCTTCCCCGCTCCCGGCGATTTCCGTCGTCATTCCCATGCGGAACGAGGGCCCCAACGTGCTGCCGCTGATCGAGGAGATCGCGCAGGCGCTGGAAGGCCACCCCTATGAGGTGGTCTGCGTCGATGACGGATCCACCGACGATACCCGCGACCAGCTGCTGCAGGCCGCGTCACGGCATCCCGTGGTGGTGCTGCGCCATGCCGTGTCCTGCGGGCAATCGGCCGGCGTGGTCAGCGGCGTGCTGGCGGCGCGGGCGCCCTGGATCGCGACACTGGACGGCGATGGCCAGAACGACCCGGCGGACATCCCCGCCTTGTGGCGCCGCGCGCAGGCGGAGGGCAGCGGCGACCTGCTGGTGGCCGGGCACCGCACGCGGCGGAAGGACAGCGGCGTGAAGCGGGTGACCAGCCGGATGGCGAATGCGATCCGCGCCCGGCTGCTGGGCGATGCGACTCCGGATACCGGCTGCGGGCTGAAGGTGTTTCCGCGCGCCCTGTTTCTCGACCTGCCGCGCTTCGATCACATGCACCGCTATCTGCCGGCCCTGGTGCTGCGGGCCGGTGGGCGGGTGGTGAGCGAGCCGGTGAACCACCGGCCACGGCTGCGCGGCCAGTCCAACTACGGCACGCTCGACCGGCTGGTGGTCAGCCTGTCGGACATGCTGGGCGTGATCTGGCTGCAGCGGCGCTGGAAGCGGCCGGTCGCCGAGCGGGTTCCGACCCCGCCCGCAGGCTGATGCCCGAGCGCTGGCGATCGCTGGGGAAGCTGCTGCTGCTGGCGGCCGGGCTGGTGGCGGCCGGGGCGCTGCTGCGGCAGATGGGCGGCGTGCCCGGCACCGGCTGGGTCGATCGCGAACTGCGCAACGAAGGTTTGTGGGGCGAGCTGGTCTTCGTGCTGGTCGGCGCCGCGCTGACCGCGGCCGGCGTGCCGCGGCAGAGCATCGCCTTCCTCGGCGGCTATGGCTTCGGCACCCTGCTCGGCACCGGGCTGGGGCTGGCGGCGCAGATGCTGGGCTGCGCCGCATCCTATGCCTGGGCGCGGCTGCTCGGGCGCGGCTGGGCGGAACGCCGGATGCAGGGGCGCTTCGGCCACCGGCTGCGGCCGCTGCGCGACGCGCTGCGCCAGAGCCCCTTCGAGGCGACGCTGGCGCTGCGGCTGCTGCCGGTGGGGAACAACCTGGCGCTGAACCTGTTGGGGGGCATGGCGGGGCTGGCCGCCGGGCCGTTCCTGGCGGCCTCCGCCATCGGCTATCTGCCGCAGACGGTGATCTTCGCGCTGCTCGGCAAGGGCATCCGGGTGGAGGGGGCTTGGCAACTGGCCCTCGGCGTCGGGCTTTTCGTCGTCTCGGCGGCGATCGGCCTCGTGCTGCTGCGGCGGCACCGGGCCGGGCAGGCGCTGCAGAGCGAAAACTGACGCGCGGCTTGCGCGGGATCATGGACGCCCGAGATGGTCCGGGAGAAGGAGTGGCCATGGACACGGATGTCGCCATCATCGGAGCCGGCCCCGCGGGGCTTGCCCTGGCATGCGGGCTCGCGGGCAGCGGGCTGCGGATCACCTTGCTGGAACGCGCGCCGGAAGCGGCGATCGCCGACCCGGCCTTCGATGGGCGCGAGATTGCGCTGACCCATCGCTCCCAGGGCATCCTGCGCGATCTTGGGGCCTGGGCGCATATTCCCATGGCTGAGACGGCGCCCTTGCGGGAGGCGAAGGTGCTGAACGGCGCGAACCCGCTGGCGCTGCGCTTCGCGCCCGGGCGGGATGGAGAACCGCTTGGGCGGCTGGTGCCGAACCAGCTGATCCGGCGCGCCCTGTTCCAGGTGGCCGCCACCACCGAGGCGCGGCTGGTCGCTGGCCGCGCCGTCACCGGCCTGGCGCTGGCGCCGCAGGGCGCGACGGTGACGCTGGAGGGCGGCGAGGCGGTGACGGCACGGGTCGTGGTCGCCGCCGATTCACGCTTCTCGGCGGCGCGGCGCCTGGCGGGCATCGGTGCGGAGATGCTGGATTTCGGGCGCACCATGATCGTGGCGCGCGTGGCGCATGAAGCGCCGCATGGCGGCGTCGCGACCGAGTGGTTCGGCCATGGCCAGACCATCGCCATGCTGCCGCTGAACGGCGCCATGTCCTCCGCCGTGCTGACGCTGCTGCCGGCGGAAGCCGAGGCGGCGATGGCGATGACGGCGGAGGAATTCGGGGCGGAGGTGACGCGGCGCTACCAGCGGCGGCTCGGCGCGATGACCCTGGCGGGCACGCGGCATGCCTATCCGCTGGTGGCCGCCTATGCCCATCGCTTCGCCGGGCGGCGCTTTGCCCTGCTCGGGGATGCGGCGGTGGGGATGCATCCGGTGACGGCGCATGGCTTCAATTTCGGCCTGTCTGGCGCCGAGATCCTGGCCGGCGAGATCCGCCGTGCCGGCGACCCGGGGGCGGTGGCCGGGCTGTTCCGCTATGCCAGCCAGCATCGGCGGGCGACGCTGCCGCTGTTCCTGGCGACCAACGCGGTGGCGCGGCTGTATTCGGATGACCGCGCCCCGGCCCGCCTGGCGCGCGCGGCGCTGATCGGCGCGGGGGCGGCGCTGGCGCCGGTGCGGCGGGCGATCGTCGCCGGGTTGATGGATGCGGGACAGCGGCTTGGCCCCGCGGCGCGGCTGCGAAGCTGAAACGATCTTGATTATTTTCCTATGACCTGCTACGCCGCCCTCCCGTCGCAGGGAGGCGCGCCATGGTCGATGCAGTCTGGACGCCGGGGCGCTTCGCCGCGCAGGTGATCGACCCGGCGCTGGCGGCACTGGGGCTCGACCCGCCGGCGCGGCTGGCCGGCGTGCGGCAACTGCTGCTCGGCACCGCCCTGCAGGAAAGCGGGCTGCGCTACCTGCGGCAATTGGCCCATCGCGATGGCAGGCGCGGCCCGGTGCTGGGCTATTTCCAGATGGAGCCAGCGACGCATGACGATATCTGGGCGACCTACCTGGCCTTCCGTCCGGCACTGTCGGCCCTGGTGCTGGCCATCGCCGGCGATGGTGACGGAAAGCCGAAGGCGGCGTTGATGGCGGAAAACCACGTCTACGCCGCGGCGATGGCCCGGCTGCGGTTTCGCCGCGCGCCGGGGGCGCTGCCGGCGGCGGGCGATGTGGCAGCGATGGGCGCCTATTGGAAGGCGCACTACAACACGGTGCAGGGCAGGGGCCGGGCCAGCGAATTCGAGGCGAAGCTGGCCGCGGCCCTGCCGGAACTGCATCCCGCTGTGCCTCTCAGTGCAGGATGAACTGCCCGCCGGCATAGCGTAGCTCCGCCGGCTTGATCAGGGCGGCGGAGGCGACGCGGACGGAATGCAGCGGCCCCTCGATCTCGCGCTGCCAGAAGGCGAGGAATTGCGCGAGCGCCGGGAAGCCCGGCGCCAGATCGTGCTTCTGCCAGATGAAGGTCTGCAGCAGGCCGGGATGGTCCGGCATGTGGTACAGGATTTCCGCCGTGGTCAGGCGCCAGTCGGGCACCGCGGCGGGGTTTGCGAAGCGTTCGAGGCCAGCGAGTTCCATCGTGCTCCTTCCCGGCCCTGATCCGTGGGCCATTGCGCGTGTCCCTGGGGCAACCGCGCCCCAGGGGCAGGGAAGCATGGCATGGAGGGGTCAAGGTCTGGCAAGAAAAACCTTCACAAACAAGGTGTTAGCACTCGCACTCCGAGAGTGCTGCGAAGCCTTGACGTTTCGCGGCCGCTGGCCTACATCGCTGGCACTCCTCTGGGGGGAGTGCTAGCGGGCGCCAAGGAGCGGGCCCTCTGGCCGCTGTTATCTCCGGAAGAGCTTGCCAATCACTGGAAGCGACAGGAGAAGTCCATGGGCTTTCGTCCACTGCATGACCGCGTTCTCGTCCGCCGCGTCACGGCCGAAGAGAAGAGCAAGGGCGGCATCATCATCCCCGACACCGCCAAGGAAAAGCCGCAGGAAGGCGAAGTGATCGCCGTCGGCTCCGGCACCCTGAACGACAAGGGCGAGCTCCGCGCGCTCGACGTGAAGGCCGGCGACCGCATCCTGTTCGGCAAGTGGTCGGGCACCGAAGTGAAGCTCGATGGCGAGGAGCTCCTCATCATGAAGGAGTCCGACATCATGGGCATCCTCGACACCCCGGCCGTGGCGAAGGCGGCCTGATCCCGGCTGCGGGCGGTGGCGCGGGAAATCCTGCGCCCAGCCCGCATCGCTGGTGATCGGCCAGGCCTCGCCTGGTTTCCACAACGGACATAGGGATTTAGACACATGGCTGCCAAGGACGTGAAGTTTGGCGCCACGGCGCGCGAGAAGATGATTCGCGGCGTGGACATTCTGGCTGACGCCGTGAAGGTGACGCTGGGCCCGAAGGGCCGCAACGTCGTCATCGACAAGAGCTTCGGCGCACCGCGGATCACCAAGGACGGCGTCACCGTCGCCAAGGAGATCGAGCTGGCCGACAAGTTCGAGAACATGGGCGCGCAGATGGTGCGCGAAGTGGCCTCGAAGACCAACGACACCGCCGGTGACGGCACGACGACCGCGACCGTTCTGGCGCAGGCGATCGTCCGCGAGGGTGCCAAGGCGGTTGCCGCCGGCATGAACCCGATGGACCTGAAGCGCGGCATCGACAAGGCCGTGACGCAGATCGTCGCCGAGCTGGAAGCCAAGACGAAGAAGATCACCACCTCCGCCGAAGTGGCGCAGGTCGGCACGCTCTCCGCCAACGGCGAGTCCGAGATCGGCGAGATGATCGCCAAGGCGATGGAGAAGGTCGGCAACGAGGGTGTCATCACCGTCGAGGAAGCCAAGTCCATCCAGACCGAGCTCGACGTCGTCGAGGGCATGCAGTTCGATCGCGGCTACGTCTCCCCGTATTTCATCACGAATGCGGAGAAGATGATCGCCGAGATGGAAAACCCCTACATCCTGATCTTCGAGAAGAAGCTGTCCCAGCTGCAGCCGATGCTGCCGCTTCTCGAATCCGTGGTGCAGTCCGGTCGTCCGCTGGTGATCGTGGCCGAGGATGTCGAGGGCGAGGCGCTCGCGACCCTGGTCGTGAACAAGCTGCGTGGCGGCCTGAAGATCGCCGCCGTCAAGGCGCCGGGCTTCGGTGATCGCCGCAAGGCGATGCTGGAAGACATCGCGATCCTGACCGGTGGCCAGGTGATTTCCGAGGATCTCGGCATCAAGCTCGAGAACGTGACCCTCGCCATGCTCGGCCGCGCCAAGCTGGTGAAGATCGAGAAGGAAAACACCACGATCGTCGACGGCGCCGGCGAGAAGACCGAGATCGAGGGCCGCTGCGAGCAGATCAAGGCGCAGATCGAGGAGACCACCTCGGACTACGACCGTGAGAAGCTGCAGGAGCGCCTGGCGAAGCTGGCCGGTGGCGTCGCCGTCATCCGCGTCGGCGGCTCGACCGAGGTCGAGGTGAAGGAGCGCAAGGATCGCGTCGACGACGCGCTGCATGCGACCCGCGCCGCGGTCCAGGAAGGCATCGTCCCAGGCGGTGGCACCGCGCTGCTGCGCGCCTCCACCAACCTGCACACCCTCAAGGGTGCGAACAGCGACGAGCAGGTCGGCATCGAGATCGTTCGCCGCGCCATCCAGGCGCCGCTGAAGCAGATCGCCGAGAACGCCGGCAAGGATGGCGCCGTGGTTGCGGGCGAAGTGCTCCGCAGCGACGTCTACACCTACGGCTACGACGCCCAGAAGGACGAGTACAAGGACCTGGTGGACGCCGGCATCATCGACCCGACCAAGGTCGTGCGCACGGCGCTGCAGGATGCGGCTTCCGTCGCGTCCCTGCTGATCACCACCGAAGCCATGGTGGCCGAGCGTCCGGCGAAGTCGGCTCCGGCCGGCGGTGGCGGCGGCGGCATGGGCGGCATGGGCGGCGACATGGACTTCTGATCGCACTCGGCGGCCGGGCAACCGGCCGCCAATGCGAGCAGGAATTTGCCGAGGAAGGGAGGCGGACCGCAGGGTCCGCCTCTTTTTTTTCGTAATGCAGACACAATTCTGACAACGCCGTGACCAGCGCCTGCCAGGTTTGACTCGCTGTTACACGAGCCAGCATGCTGGCCGGGTCATCGCGTATCGGCTCGCCTCACGTGCCTTCCGGACCATACCCCGGGGCCGCTCCACAGGTTCCGCCGCCGCATGGCGCCCCGCCCGGGCGATCGGCGCACGGGCGAGCTAGTCTGGAAGGAGCCCGGTTCGCATGGCGACTGGCACCGTGAAGTGGTTCAATGCAACGAAGGGCTTCGGCTTCATCGTTCCGCAGGATGGCGGCAAGGATGTGTTCGTGCACATCACCGCCGTGCAGAAGGCGGGCCTGCAGGGCCTGAATGAAGGCCAGAAGGTTTCCTACGAAGTTGCGATGGAACGCGGCAAGGCCGCAGCCATCAATCTGCGCCCTCTGTAGGCGCTGACCGGCGGCACGTGGCGCCGCCGGTGCGGGCGGTCGGATCCGCCTGAAACGTTTCCCGGGGCGGAGACATGCCCAGGGTCTGCCTGTCGGGCGGGACATCCCGCCCTTCTTTTTTTCTGGCGCCGGCTGTATCCGAACCGGGATCACCGCCTGGGTTTTGCGACGTGGCGCGCCTCAGTCCGCGTCCACGATCACCCGGATCGCACCCAACTCCCGCAGCTTCGTCTCCGCCGCGTGCTGTGTCGCCTCATCCGGCGCGCGCAGGCCGATCAGTGGCGCGTCGTTCGGCGGCAGTCGGGTGGCCTCCTCCGGCGTATCGCTGACCGCTGCGGCCACGGCCTCACCTGCAACCCCTGCGCCTGTCCCAGCCGCTGCCGCGGCGGCAACCGCCGGCAGCAATGCGCCGCCGCTGGCCACCACCAGCCCCGCCGCGCCCATGGCGCTTGCGGCCATGGCAACGCCGACGCCGAGCTGGCGACGGTTGCGGAGATCGGCTTCCTCCGGATGCTCATCCGGCTGGTCCACCGGCCGGTCGGGATCGGTCGTCCCGCCATTGCGCTGCGTGCCCTCGCTCCGCAGCCGCGCAATGGCGGCATCGCGCGTGGTTTCGTCCGCGAACTCGCCCCAGACCACCGGCGTGGTCCGCGTGTCGCCTGATTCGCCCGTCCACTGGCTGCTGTCCACCTTGATGGCCATCGCGCCATGCTCCCTTATGCTGCTGTCAGCACAAGGAACGCAGGCCGCCGGCCGATGTTTCCAAAAGGAGGACATTGCGTGTTCGACCTGCCTGCGCTCGAGGCGGCCGCGAGGCTGGTCCATGAGGTATTCCCGCCGACGCCGCAATTCGCCTGGCCCCTGCTGGCGGCGCGCAGCGGGGCGGAGGTCTGGGTCAAGCACGAGAACCACACGCCGACCGGCGCCTTCAAGGTGCGCGGCGGCCTGGTGTTCATGGACCGGCTGAAGCGGGAACGGCCCCAGGTGCCGGGCATCATCTCCGCGACAAGGGGCAATCACGGGCAGTCGCTGGCCTATGCCGGGCAGCGGCTCGGCGTGCCGGTGACGATCGTGGTGCCGCAGGGCAATTCGCGCGAGAAGAACGCCGCGATGCGCGCCCAGGGCGCCCGGCTGGTGGAATACGGGGTGGATTTCGACGTGGCGCGGGAACACGCCATGCGCCTAGCGGCGGAGCAGGGGCTGGAATTCGCGCCATCCTTCGCGCCGGACCTGGTCAAGGGCGTCGCCACCTATGCGCTGGAACTGTTCCGCGCCGCCCCACCGCTGGATGCGCTGTATGTGCCGATCGGGCTCGGCTCCGGCATCTGCGGCTGCATCATGGCGCGCGACCTGCTGGGCCTGCCGACCGAGATCATCGGCGTGCAGAGCACCGGCGCCGATTCCTACGCCCGCAGCCTCGCCGCCGGCCGGGTGGTGACGACGGAACGGGCGGAGACGCGCGCCGATGGCATGGCGACCCGCGTGCCGGACCCCGCCGCGCTGGCCATCATAGCCCGCGGCGCGGCGCGCATCGTGACGGTGACGGATGATGAGGTCGCCGCCGCCATCCGCGCCTATTGGCAGGATACGCACAACCTGGCGGAGGGCGCCGGCGCCGCGCCGCTGGCCGCGCTGCTGCAGGAGAAGGACCGGATGGCCGGCAAGCGCGTGGCCACCATCCTCTGCGGCGGCAATATCGACCTGGATCTGTTTCGCGATTGGGTGCTGGCCGCATGACCACGCTGCTCCGCAACTGCCGCCCGATGGGGGGCACGGCCGCCGATCTGCTGATCGAGGGCGAGGTCATCACCGCGATCGGCGCCGGGCTGCCGGCGCCCGAGGGCGCCACGCTGCTGGACGGGCAGGGGATGCTGGCCCTGCCGGCCTTCGTCGAGGGGCATACCCATCTCGACAAATCCCGCTGGGGCATGGGCTGGTGGGTGAACGAGGTCGGCCCGCGGCTGATCGACCGCATCGATACGGAACGCGCCACGCGCCGCGGCGGCTTCGACCCGGCGACGCAATCCGCCCGGCTCGCGCGCGAATTCCTGGCGCGCGGCACCACCCGCATCCGCAGCTTCGCCGATGTGGATACGGAGATCGGCACGGCGCATAGCGATGCGCTGGTGGCGCTGCGCGAGGCCCTGCGCGGCACCATGGACATCCAGGTGGTGGCCTTTCCGCAATCCGGCCTGCTGGTGCGGCCGGGCACGCTGGAGTTGCTGGACCAGGCGCTGCGGAACGGGGCGGATATCGTGGGCGGCCTCGATCCCTCCGGCATCGACCGCGATCCGAAGGGGCATCTGGATGCGGTGTTTGGCCTGTCCGAGAAGCATGGCAAGCCGCTGGATATCCACCTGCATGAACCGGGGGAACTCGGCGCCTTCGCGCTGGAGCTGACGATCGAGCGGACGCTGGCGCTGGGCATGCAGGGGCAGGTGGTGCTGAGCCACGCCTTCTGCCTGGGCGACGTGGCCCGCGCGCCCGCCCTCTATGCGGCGCTGGCGGAGGCCGGCATTGCCGTGGCCACCACCGCGCCACCCTCCCGCGCCGTGCCCTCCGTGCGCGCCATGCGGGCGGCCGGCGGGCGGATCTTCGCGGGGAATGACGGCATCCGCGATACCTGGACCCCCTACAACATGCCGGACATGCTGCAGCGGGCCATGCTGGTCGGGTTGAAGAACGAGTTCCGCCGCGACGACGAGATCGCCTGGGCCCTGGCCACCGTCACCGACTGGGCGGCGGAAGGCTGTGGCTTCGCCGCCTACGGCCTGGCGGTGGGCGCGCGGGCCGATCTGGTGCTGGTGGAGGCGGAGACGGTGGCGGAAGCCGTGGTCGCCACCCCACCGCGGCGCCTGGTGCTGAGCCATGGCCGCGTGGTGGCGCGGGACGGGGTGCTGGCCTCGTAACGAACGCGGCCGCGCCGGCGCCGTTCCTGGCTGGAGCAGTCAGGAGGCGAGGATGCGGATCCACCATCTCGATCTGGGGCCGAGCCGGCCCCTGGGCGGCCGGCTGATGGACGGCGTCAGCCGCGGCGCCGTGGCGCGGCTATCCTGCCATTGCCTGCTGCTGGAGACGGCCTCGCACGGGCTGGTGCTGGTGGATAGCGGCTTCGGCCTGCGCGACACGATGCGCCCGACGCCGCGCCTGCCCGCCTGGAACCTGGCGCTGCTGCGCCCGACGCTGGATCCGGAGCGTACAGCGATCCGCCGCATCAAGAAGCTGGGCTTCGCGCCGTCTGACGTGCAGCACATCGTCATGACCCACCTGGACTTCGACCATGCCGGCGGGCTGGTGGATTTCCCGCATGCCACGGTGCATCTGGCGGCGGCGGAGGTGGAGGCGGCGACGAATCCGCGCGGCTTCCTCGACCATGCGCGCTGGCGCCCGGTGCAATGGGGCGATCGGAGCCGCTGGCAGCCGGTGGAGACGCGGCTCGGCCGGCGCGGTGGCGGCGACACCTTCTTCGGCCTGCCGAATGTGCGGGAGATTCCGGGCCTGCCGGCGGAGATCCTGATGGTGCCGCTGCCGGGCCACACGCCGGGCCATGTCGGCATCGCCGTGCGCGGCCCGCGCAGCTGGCTACTGCATGCGGGCGATGCCTATTTCAACCGGGCGGAGGCGCATGGCGCCGGCCACCCGCCGCCGCTGCTCGGCGCCTATGAGCGCTTCATGGCGGATGACGGCGCAGCGCGGGCGGAAAGCCTGGCCCGGCTGCGCCAGATGCTGGCCGCGCCGGATGCGGATCTGGCGGTGTTCTGCACCCATGATGCGGTGGAATTCGCCGCCATGGCCGCCTGGAGCGAAAGCGACTACGGCACCGTGGCGCCGCAGCCGGTCGAGGCGGAAGCCGTCAGATAATCTGGAAGCGCGCCTTGGCCGCGCGCTCGATGGCGCCGGCGATCAGCCGGTCCAGGTCCAGGCCGATGCGGAGGTCCTGCAGGAAGCGCAACTCCTCCTGCGTCGCATCGCCATCGGCCGCGCAGACCTCGCAGGCCAGCAGATAGGCGGTTTCCCGCAGGCGCATCGGCAGGGTGTCGCACAGCATGGTCATGGCGCGGTCCAGGCCATCCGTGCGGCCGAGCAGCTTGGCGACCGTATCCGTCACCGTCTCGATATCCGTGGAGTGGAAATCAGCGAAGACCGGCAGGTCCTGCACCATGCGGGACATCATGGCGAGCTCCGGGTCGGACATCGGCCCATCCGCCACCGACATCAGCACCATGGCGCAGACCAGGGCTTCCTGGGCGGTGAAGCTTGAAACCTGGAACTCAGCGGTGGCGGCGCGGCTGGGCATGGGGGGTCTCCGATCTTTGCCTGTTGGTCGCGCCGGAAGCGCGGCGGGTCAAGCCGGGACGACTACACATCCCAGCCGATGGCCCGCCGCAGGAAGGCGGCACCGAGCGAGGCGAAGGCCGCGACTTCCGCATTGTCCTTGCCATAGCCATGGCCGCCGGCCTCGGGTTCGAGCAGGGAGGCATCATAGCCCATGGCCTGCAGCTTCGCCGCCATCTTGCGGGCATGGCCAGGATGCACCCGGTCGTCCCGCCGCGTCGTCGCCAGCAGGATGGGTGGGTAGGGACGGCCGGGCTCCGCGGCGTGATAGGCGGAGAAGTGGCGGATGAAGGCCCAATCCTCCGCCTTGTCGGGGTCGCCATACTCGGCCATCCAGGATGCGCCGGCCAGCAGCTTCGTGTAGCGGCGCATGTCGATCAGCGGGATGGTGCAGAACAGCGCGCCGAACCGCTCCGGGTAGCGGGTCAGCATATTGGCGATCAACAACCCGCCATTGGAGCCGCCCTCCGCCGCGATGCGCCGAGGCACGGTAACGCCGCGGGCCACCAGATCGGTGGCAATTGCCGCAAAGTCGTCGTGGCTCTTCACCTTGTTGGCCAGCCGCCCGGCCTCGTGCCAGGCGGTGCCGAATTCGCCGCCGCCGCGGATCTGGCCGAGCACAGCGGTGCCGCCCTTCTGCAGCCAGAGCAGGCCGGTGGTGGCGGCATAATAGGGCAGGCGGGAGACCTGGAAGCCGCCATAGGCCGAGAGATGCACCGGCGCCCGGCCGGTCTCATCCTTCGGGCCAACCTGGACATAGGGGATGCGCTCCCCATCCGAGGACACCGCCTCATGCCGCGTCACCGTCAGGCCGGTGGAGTCGAAGCTGGGGGAGGAGGATTTCAGCAACGCCGGCGTGGCGGGGGTGGTGGCGGTGAGCTTGAGCTGCGGCGGCGTCACCGGGTCCTGCGCCAGGACCAGCAGCGTGCCGTCCGATTCCTCCGCCTCGGTATCCAGCGCCCAGAGGTCCACCACGCCGATGCGCGGCAGGCCGGGCACCTCCTGGCGCGTCCAGCCGGTGGTGCCGGGGGTCAGCAACGCGAAATGCGGTTCGAGATTGTCCAGTATGTGCAGCACCAGCGTGCCGTCGCACCAGAAGAAGCCCTGCAGGGCCCGGCGTGGCTCCGGCGCGAACAGCACCTCCGGCACCGGCGCGCCGCCAAGCGCCGAGTCGAAGGACATGCCGAGCAGGGTGTCGGGTGCGTAGGTGGTGCCCGCGAGGGTCCAGGGCGTGCGTGGCTTGGCGGCCAAGAAGCCGCGCTGCCAGGTGTAGTGTGCATCGGTCGGCAACGGGATTTCGCGCTGCGGGCCGTGGCGGTCGCCGAGGTGGATGCGGGCGTCGTAGAAGCCGAGCTGGTCGTGGAAGATCACGACCTCCCGCCCGCCTTCCCGGTCCACCCCGGCGCCGGCGCCCATGCTGGTTTCCGGCACTTCGAAAATGGTGGGCGCAGCCAGGGCGTCCGTGCCGCGGCGCCACAGCCGCACGGTGCTGGCGTAGCCGGAGGTGGTGGCGCCGAGCAGCGCCGAGGACAGCAGCAGCGTGTCCCGGTCCAGCCAGGCGGCGCTGGATTTCGCCTCCGGCAGGTGAAAGCCATCGGCCGGGAAGGCGCGGCTGGGCAGGTCGAATTCGCGCAGCACGACCGCATCCCCGCCGCCGCGCGACAGGCGCAGGATGGCGCGGTCGTGGCTGCCGAACAGGGTGGTGGCGCCTTTCCAGATCCAGTCGGCGCCCTCGGCCGCGGCCAGCGCGTCGAGGTCGAGCAGCACGTCCCATTCCGGCGTCTCCGTCCGGAAGCTCTCCATGCGGGTGCGGCGCCACAGCCCGCGTGGGTTCGCGGCATCGGTCCAGTAATTATACAGGAACGGCCCGCGGCGGGTGACGTGGGGCAGGCGGCCGGGGCGGTCGAGCGCCGCCTTCAGCGCCTCCCGGTCCGCCGTTACGCGGTCATCGGCGAAGCGGGCGCGGGTGCGGGCATTCTGGTCCGCGACCCAGACGAGGGCGCGGTCGCCCTCCACCTCCTCCAGCCACAGATAAGGGTCGTCATCCGGCGCATCGAGGGTCGGTCGCAGATCCATCGGTCTTAGCTCTCCCCCAGGAATTCGCGGGTCTCCGCCACCGCATCGCGCAGCCCGAGCCGCCGCACCACCACCCCCGGCGGCAAGCCGGCGAGGAGGCGGGAGGGGCAGGATTTGTCCAGCAGCACGAAGACGCCCTTGTCATCCCCGCGCCGGATCAACCGCCCGAAGGCCTGGCGCAGCCGGTGGCGGGCGATGGCGTCGTCATAGGATTTCGGCTGCCCCTCCGAGAGATGCGTGCGGCGTTCGCGGTGCAGGATGGAGGGCCGCGGCCAGGGCACCCGGTCGAAGACCAGCAGGCGCAGCGACCGGCCGGGCACGTCCACGCCATCCCGCATCGCATCGGTGCCAAGCAGGCAGGCATGTTCCTCCGCGCGGAACACATCGACCAGCGTCGCATTGTCCATCGCATCGACATGCTGGGCGTAGAGCGGGATGCCGCGTTCGGCCAGCGGCTGGGCGATGCGGGACTGCACGTCCCGCAGCCGCCGCACGGCGGTGAACAGCCCGAGCGCCCCGCCGCCCGAGGCGGTGAACAGCGCGCGATAGGCGGCCGCCACCTGGGCGGGATCGCCCTTGCTGACATCCTCCACCACCAAGGCGCGGGTGCGGGTGGCGTAATCGAAGGGGGAGGCGACGGCGGCGCGGATCGCGGGGTTGGGCAGATGCGCCGCGCCGGTACGCGATTCGGCGGCGCGCCAGGCGGCTTCCCGGTCTTCCTCGCCCTCCGTGGCGCCGGCATGGTCGCGCAGCGTGGCGGAGGTGATCAGCACGCCATGCGCCGGGGCGGCGACCGCCATGGCGAAGGGCTGGGTCGGGTCCAGGTGGTGGCGGTGCATGCCGCAATCCACCTCCCGCCCCTCCCGCCGGTCCAGGGCGAACCAATCCACGTATTCGGGGCGGGTGCCAGGCGGGCGTGGCGGGGCCGACAGCGTGCCGAGCATGGCGCACCAGGCGGTCAGCGGCATCAGGGCGCGGCGTTCCAAGCCGCGGCAGGCGGCCTCGATGCGGATGCGGTCGCCGACTTCCAACTCCTCCGCCTCATCCTCCAGCCGTGCGGCCAGGCGGTCATGCAGGGCCTGGAGGGGGTTTCGCAGCCGGGTCAGGCTTTCGGCGAGCGCGGCGCCGGCCTCCGCCACGGGTTCCGGCAGCGGGTGCAGGTCGCATTCCACGCCGTAGCCGGCTTCCTCATCCTTGGCGCGGGCGAGCACCTGGCGGCGCACGGACTGGAGAAAGCCTTCCGCCGTGCCGCGCGGTTCGTCGAAATCCGCCAGGCGGTTCGGCCAGCCGGGGGCGGGCAGGGCGCGCGCGGCCTGGAGGGCTTCCTCCAGCGGCAGCAGCAGGTCCGGGCGGTCGCCCACCAGATCCTCCAGCCGGCGGGACAGGCCGCGGGCGCGGGAACGGCCACCCTCGGCGCCCAGCAGCCAGCGGCGCAGCTCCGCGGCCTCGCCGCCGGTCAGATCGGCGGAGAAGGCGGCATCGGCCGCGTCGAAAAGGTGATGGCCCTCATCGAAGATCAGCCGCTGCGGCTTGCCGTCCTCGCCGCCGCCGAGGGCCGCCTGCACCATCACCAGCGCATGGTTGGCGATCACCAGCGTGGCGCCGCGGGCGCGGCGGATGGAGTGTTCGACGAAGCACTGCTTGTAGTGGCCGCAGGCGGAGTGGATGCATTCGCCACGCCGGTCGGCCAGCGGCCAGATGTGATGCGGGCCGAACAGCTCCGCCAGCCAGCCGGGGAAGTCGCCGCCCTGCAGGTCACCATCCCGCGTCGCCAGCGCCCAGCGGGAAACCAGCGCCAGCGGCAGCAGGATGCCGGCCATGGAGGCGGCGGCGACCGTCTCTTCCATGTTGAGCAGGCACAGATAGTTCTCCCGCCCCTTGCGGACGACGATGCGGCGGCGGCGCTCGGCGGGTTCCGGGTAGAGGCGCGCCGCTTCCTGGTCGATCTGGCGTTGCAGGTTGCGGGTGAAGGTGGAGATCCAGACCGGCGCGCCATTGCGCTCCGCCCACAGGCTGGCGGGTGCCACATAGCCCAGCGTCTTGCCGGTGCCGGTGCCGGCTTCCGCCAGCACCAGGTTCGGCGCGCCGCGCACCTCCCGGGCCTGGAAGGCGCCAGCGGCGGCGGAGGCATAGTCGGCCTGCTGCGGACGCTGCTCCGCGCCCTCGCCGAGGATCTCGGCCAGGCGGCGGCGGGCGTCGGTGGGGGAGACGGGGTGGTGCGCGGGGGGCGGGGGCGGGGCCACCTCCTCCCATTCCGGCAGGCGGCGCCAGACCTTCAGCGGATCGAGCGAGGGGCGGGCCTGCTGGCCGAGCGCCGCCAGCACCGAATCCGCCCAGGGCCAGTGGGTCTCGGCGCCCAGCTTGGCGGCCAGCGCCGCGGCATCGCGGTTCAGCGGCGCGTTGCGGCCGGCGGCCAGGTGGCGGAGCATGGCCGTGGCGAGTTCCGGCAGCAGCGCGGCCAGGCCTTCCTCATCCTCCGGTGGTTCCCGGTCCAGCGCCAGCGCCAGGCCGCGCGGGGTCGGCGCGGCGGGCCTCGCGGGCTGGCAGAAGGCGAAAAGTTCCAACAGGTCGCAGGCCGGGAAGCTGCCCAGGCCGAGGCGCCGCGCGGTGGCTGGCGCATGCACCACCATGGGCGGCGGCATGTCCCGCAGCCTGCGGCCGATCTCGATGGCCGGGCCGGAGAACAGCTCGCCATCCGGGGTGAGGAGGGTGCCGCGCCCGAATCCGGCGATCAGGGCCGGGCTGTCCGGCAGCAGCAGGCGCGGCTGCCGGAGCTCGGCTGGGGGGCGAGGCGTGGTCATGCCGCCAATGTGGCGGCAGAACCCGACAGAACAAAGAGCGAAAACATCAGTATCGTGCCAGATGGCACAGGTTTCTGCTCAGGCTGGCACCCGCAGCGCCGTTCTGGTCAAGGCCGGCACCCGCTCCGCGATCTGCACCGCGTTCAGCGCCGCACCCTTCAGCAGCTGGTCGCCGCAGAGGAAGAAATCGAGGCCGCAATCGCCGAAGACCGGGTTGGCGCGGATGCGGCCGGCCTCGACATCGTCCTGGCCGGTCGCCGTCAGCGGCATCGGGTAGAGCAGGGCGGCCGGATCATCCAGCACCTTCACGCCGGCGGCCTGGCGCAGCACGGCGCGGGCGGCCTCGGCGGTGACGGGGCGCTCCGTCTCGATCGTCACGCTCTCCCCATGCACGCGCATGGTCGGGATGCGGACGGCGGTGCAGGAGATCAGAAGATCGGGCAGGCCCATGATCTTCCGGGACTCCCACGCCACCTTCATCTCCTCCCGCGTGTAGGCATTGGGCTGGAAGCTGTCGATGTGCGGGATGACGTTGAAGGCCAGCGGATGGGCGAAGACCTCGTTCCGGGCCTTCTCGCCATCGACCAGCACGCGCCGCGTCTCCCGCTCCAGCTCCACCATGCCCTCCGCCCCGGCACCGGATGCGGCCTGGTAGGTGGAGACGATGACGCGCTTGATGCCGAAGGCGGCGTGCAACGGGGCCAGCGCCACCACAAGGATGGCGGTGGTGCAGTTCGGATTGGCGATCAGCTTCGCATCGCCGATCGCCGCCGCATTCACCTCCGGCACCACCAGCGGCACATCATCCTCAAGCCGGAAGGCGGAGGAATTGTCCACCACGGTCACGCCGGCCGCGACCAGGCCGGGGGCGTGCTTCTTGGCGAAGTCGCCGGAGACGGCGAGCAGCGCCAGATCCAGGTCGCGCGCGGCGTCCTGGCTGAATTCCTCGATCACCGTGTCGCCGAAGGGCGTGGGCATAATCGTGCCGGCACTGCGACCCGAGGCGAAGAGGCGGAGTTTCGTCACCGGGAAGCGACGCCGCCCGAGGACCTCCACCAGCTCCCGCCCCACCGCTCCGGTGGCGCCGATCACACCCACACGCATCACACGCTTCTCCTGTCCAGGATGGTCGGCCCGCATAGCGCAAAGCAGGGCCCCGGCCAATCACTGGATGGCGGAGACCTGCTGCGTGTCCAGGTCATAATAGGCGCCGACGATCTTCAGCCGCTCCGCCGTGGCCGCGGCGGCCAGGACCGGGCTTTCGGTCAGCAGGCGGCTGACATTCAGCGCCACGTTGAGGCGGACGGTACCCTCCACCGTATCGCCGCCGGCGCGCAGCGCGGCCAGGGCGGCGGGCAGCATCGGCAGCAGCATGTCGCGCAGATGCGCGGGCAAGGCGAGCGGCTGCTGCGCCAGCGCCACGGCCGCGCCGGCGGCACCGCAATGTTCATGCCCCAGCACCATGATCAGCGGCACGCCGAGATTGGATACGGCATATTCCAGGCTGCCGATGGCGCCGGTATCCGCCAGGTTGCCGGCGTTGCGGGCCACGAAGATGTCGCCGAGCCCGGCCTGGAACAGCACCTCCGGCGCCGCGCGGCTGTCGGCGCAGCCGAGCACGGCGGCGAAGGGCGCCTGGCCGGTGGCCAGGATGGCGCGGCGGTCCCGATTGCCCGGGCCGGGCTGCGGCGCCTGGGCCAGGTAGCGCTGGTTGCCCTGCATCAGCCGCTCCAGCGCCTGGTCCGGGGTCAGGGTGGTGGGGGGCAGGCCGCTGGAGGCGCGGGCCGGGCGTGCCAGCGGGAATCCGGTGGCGGCGCCCGCGGCCAGGCCGGCAAAGGCCGCCATCAGGCCGCGGCGACCGCGCCCGGGTCCGGCCGGATGGGGTGCGGTCCGGTGCGGGAAGGCGACGGAGCAGCAGGGGCAGGCCGGCATGGCGCATTTCCTTCGTGGACAGGCGAGACGGGGACAGGCGAGACGGGGACAGGCGAGACGGGTTCGGATGGGGCGAGGCAATACAGGCTGGACCGGGATCAACCTAAGCGCAAATTTATGCTGGCTTGTGAACGCCCGCTCCGGTCGCGGACGGCCTCGCCTGGAAGGAGCGCCGCACCTATAAGGCGGCACCGTCTCCAGCCTGAGGATGACCGTCGCCATGTCCGCCGATTTCACCACCGCCAAGGCCTGGCCCTTCGAGGAGGCGCGCAAGGTCGCCGATCGGGTCCGGACCGGCGGCAAAACGGCGGCCCTGTTCGAGACCGGCTACGGCCCCTCCGGCCTGCCGCATATCGGCACCTTCGGGGAGGTGGCGCGCACCACCTGGGTGCGCCGCGCCTTCGAGAAGCTGACCGGATTGCCGACCCGCCTGATCGCCTTCAGCGACGACATGGACGGGCTGCGGAAGGCGCCGGACAACGTGCCGAACCGGGAGATGCTGCTGCAGCACCTCGGCCGCCCGGTCACCGCCATCCCGGATCCCTTCGGCACGCATGAGAGCTTCGGGCACCACAACAACGCCCGGCTGCGCGCCTTCCTCGATCGTTTTGGATTCGAATACGAATTCGCCTCATCCTCCGACTATTATCGTTCGGGGAAGTTCGATGCGGCGCTGCTGCGCATGGCGGAACGGCATGAGGATGTGCGGGCGGTGATCCTGCCGACGCTCGGCCCGGAACGCCGGGCCACCTATTCGCCCTTCCTGCCGATCCACCCGAAGACCGGCGTGGTGATGCAGGTGCCGATGGAGGAGGTGCGGCCGGCCGACGACCTGCTGGTGTGGGTGGATCCGGAAACCGGGGAACGCCACGGCACGCGCATCACCGGCGGCCATTGCAAGGCGCAGTGGAAGGCGGATTGGGCGCTGCGCTGGTATGCGCTCGGCGTGGACTACGAGATGTCCGGCAAGGACCTGATCGACAGCGTGAAGCTCTCCGGTGCCATCTGCCGGGTGCTCGGTGGCCAGCCGCCGATCGGCTTCACCTATGAGCTGTTCCTCGATGAGGAAGGCGGCAAGATCAGCAAGTCCAAGGGCAATGGGCTGACCATCGACGAATGGCTGCACTACGCCCCGCCCGAATCCCTGGCGCAGTTCATGTACAACCAGCCCGGCCGCGCCAAGCGGCTGCATTTCGACGTGATTCCGCGCGCCGTCGATGAATACGTGCAGAATCTGGACCGGCTGCGGACGGCGCCGGGGCCGGACAATCCCGCCTGGCACATCCATGGCGGCCCGACCAACGACCCGGGCACGCCGGTGTCCTTCACCATGCTGATGAACCTGGCCAGCGTCATCAACGCCGATGCGCCGGAGATGCTGTGGGGTTTCCTCCGCCGCTACGCGCCCGAGGCGAGCGGCGAGACGCATCCGCTGCTGGCCCGCCTGGTGGAACACGCCGTGTCCTACTACCGGGACCGCGTCGCGCCGAACAAGCAGCACCGCCCGGCGACGGAGGCCGAGCGCCCGGCCTTCGAGGCGCTGGCCGCCGCGCTGCGGGCGCAGGCCGAGGAGCTGGAGGCGCTGGCCCCGGACGCCAAGGCGCGTGCCATCCAGGACATCGTCTATGATGCCGGCCGCCGCGAGCCCTTCATCGAGATGACCAAGGATGGCCGCCCCGGCGTCTCCCGCGCCTGGTTCAACGCGCTGTACCAGGTGCTGCTCGGCCAGCCGGAGGGACCGCGCTTCGGCGGCTTCGTCGCGCTGTACGGCATTGCCGGCACGATCGGGTTGATCGAGACGGCGCTGGCCCGGCCCGCCAGCACCGGTGGCACGCCCGGCGCCGCGAGCGGCACTACGCCGGGCGCCGCGAGCGGCGCTACGATCGGCGCCGCGAACGGCGACGCGGCCGCGTGAAGAAGCTCGGCGGGCTGCTGCGTCGGCATGGCGTGGCCGGCTTCGGCGTATTGCTGCTGATTGCCGCCATCTGGGTGGTGCAGAAGGAATTCCGCAGCCTTTCAGTGGCGGATATCCGCGCCTCACTGGCCGCCATCCCGCCGCTGACGCTGTGGATCGCGGCGGGGTGGACCGTCCTGGCCTATGCGGTGCTGACCATCTACGACCGGCTTGGCAGCGTCTATGCCGGCTACCCGGTCAGCTATGCACGCACCTCGCTCGCTTCCTTCTGCGCCTATACGCTCGCGCATAATCTGGGCTTCGCGGCGGTGTCCGGTGCCGCGGTGCGCTACCGCTTCTACGCCGCCTGGGGGCTGCCGCCGCTGGCGATCGCCAAGGTGGTGGCCTTCACCAGCCTGACCTTCGGCCTCGGTGGCTTCGCGCTCGGCGGCCTTGTGCTGCTGGTGGAGCCGGATGTGGTGCCGGGCCTCGGCGAGCATGTGCCGCATTGGGCCATGCGCGTGGTCGGCGTGCTGATGTGGGCGGCGGTGCTGGCCTATGTGACGCTGTCACGCATCCGCAGCCACATCACCATCTTCAAGCACCGGATCGACCTGCCGGGCTTCCGCATGGCGGTGGCGCAGACCACGCTGGCCAGCGTCGATGTCGCGGTTACGGCGATGATCTTCTACGTGCTGCTGCCGCCGGCGGAGGGGCTGACCTTCCTGCGCTTCCTCGGCATCTATGTGGCCGCCTACACCGCGGGCATCGCCGCCAGCCTGCCCGGCGGCATCGGCGTGTTCGACGGCGCCATCCTGATCGGGCTGGCGCCCTGGCTGACGCCGGCGCAGGTGGTCGGCGCGCTGCTGCTGTTCCGGCTGTACTACTACATCGTGCCGCTGTTCGTGGCGGGCACGCTATTCGCCGGCTTCGAGATCGCGCAGCGCCGCCATGCCCTGAAGCGCTTCGCCACGGAACAGGGCGTGACCGATGCGCTGGAGGTGCCGGCCATCGCCGGGCTGGTCGGCATCGGTGGCGCGCTGCTGATCTTCGTCGGTGCGCTGCCGGCGCGGGATACGGCGGTGGCCGCCTGGGCGGGGTATGAGGCGGCGGTCGCGTCGCATTTCGCGGCCTCCGTCATCGGGTCGCTGCTGCTGGTGATGGGCTATGGCCTGCTGCGGCGGCTGACCCTGGCCTGGGGTGCCGGGATGGTGCTGCTGCTGACCGGCGCGCTGATCTGCTGGCTGCGCGAGGATGGCTGGTGGCTGTGGGGCGCCTTCCTGCTGGTGGCCGGCCTGCTGGCAGCGATGCGCAGCGCCTTCTACCGCACCGCGCGGCTGATGAAGGAACCGCTCGCCGGGTCCACGCTGCTGCCGCTGGTGGTCGTCGGCCTGTGCGCGCTGATGCTGGCGCTGGTCAGCTATGGCGGCAAGGTGGCCGGGGATAGCTGGTGGGGCGTGGTGGCATCCCCGCTGGCGCCGGACAGCCTGCGGTTTTCCGTGGGCCTCGCCGCGGTGCTGCTGCTGGTGGCGGCGGTGCGCCTGCTGCGCCCCGCCCGCATCCTGCCGGAACCCTGGGGGCCGGAGGTGCGCGCCCGGCTGAAGGCGCTGGGGGCGGAGGCCCCCGAACTGGCCGATGGCGCCCTCTTCAGCGAATCCGGCCGCGCCGGCTTCGGCTTCGTGCGGCGCAACGGCATCTGGATGGCGCTCGGCGATCCGGCGGGGGAGGAGCGGGACCGCGTCGCCGCCATCTGGCGCTTCCGCGACATGTGCGAGCGGGAAGGGGTGGATGCGGCCTTCTGGCGCGTCGGGCCCGGGCTGCTGCGGGTCTATGGCGATATCGGCCTGACCGCCTTCCCGATCGGCGCCCCGGCGCCGGGTGACGGGCCGCGCTACCTGGCCTGCCGGGCGGAGAAGGATCTGGAGACGCTGGCACCGCTGCTGCCGCAGGTGGCGCTGCCGCGCGATCGGGAAGGCTGAAGGCGTGAGCCTCGGCGGGATCCGCAACCTGGACCACACGGTGCTGCTGTGCCGCCGGATGGCGGAGACCAGAGCCTTCTACCGGGACGTGATGGAATTCCCGATCGAGGAGGACCGCCCGAACTGGACCAGCTTCCGGATCGGCGCCGGGCTGTTGTCGCTGCGCCCGCGCGGGGTCTGGAGCGTCTGCGACGACGGCGCGGCAGTACCGGGCGCGGCCTGCGTGCAGCTTGCCTTCCGCGTGGCGCCGCCGGCGATCGAGGCCTGCCACGCGGCGTTGCTGGCCAAGGGCGTGGCGATGCTGCGCGGGCCGACCGACCTGCCATCTTGGCGCCACCGCACCCTGTTCTTCCGCGATCCGGAGGACAACCTCATCGAGATCTACGCCGAATACTGAACCCTATTGGGTCGCCCAGATGATGCGGTGCATCCAGGCCAGCTCGGCCAGGTCGAAGCTGTAGTTCGGATGCGCCGGGTTCAGGCTGGCCAGGTCCACCCGCCGGGCGGATTGGCGCAGCAACTCCTTGGCCATCACCTCCCCCTGCCTTGTGCGGACCACCACGCGGTCGCCGCGCCGCACCGGCGCGCCGGGGGAGACGATGACCACATCGCCGTCGCGGAACACCGGCTCCATGCTCTCGCCACTGATCTCCAGGGCGTAGGCATTCGGGTCGGGCACGTCGGGCACCGAGATCTCGTCCCAGCCGCCGCCCACCGGATAGCCGCCATCGTCGAAGAAGCCCTCGCCGCCGGCCTGCGCCAGGCCGATCAGCGGGATGCGCCGGGCGATCGGGCCGCGGCCGCCGCGCGAGAGGGCCGGGGCGCCGGTGACCAGGGAGGCGAAGGCCTCGAACCCCGTGCCGGTCGCGCTCAACACCTTGGCGACGCTTTCGGTGGAGGGCCAGCGCGCGCGGCCGTCCACCCCGGTCCGCTTGGACGGGTTGAAGGCGGTGGCATCCAGCCCGGCCCGGCGGGCGAGGCCGGAGGCGGAGAGGCCGTGTTCGGCGGCGAGGGCGTCGATCGCCCGCCAGATATCCTCATGCCGCATGGCCAAGGCAATCCTCGAATTGGAAGGCGGCGGTCAGGGCGCCGCATCCTGGGTGGCACATCCTAGGTTTCGAGTCGCGATGCAATAGGAACGATATCCTTGCAACCTCGGGTGGAACAGGTTAAGCAGCTTTTGTTCCTGTTTTGTTCAGGAATCGACCTGCAGAGGACCCCCGCCCCATGTCCATCGCCCCCTGCCGCGCCCCGATCCTCGCCAGCATGGACCGCGCGCAGCCCTTCGCCACCGCCGAGGATGCCTGGTTCTGGACCATGGCCGCGCTGACCGCCCGGCGCGACGGCGCGCGCCTCGGCGCAGGTCGCGGCCTGGTGGTGCGGCCATGCGAGCCGGATGACGTTGTGAAATGCCTCGACCGGCTGTACCGCCAGCGCCGCATCGATCTGGCCCATGCCCGCATCATGCGTATCTGGGGCGAGCGGCATGAATCCCCAAGCCCGCGCATTCCGCAGGAAGCCGGCGACCTGCGGCTGTGGCGGGAAGCGATGGACCGGTTGGACTTCCCGCTGCGCGCCAAGGGCATCGTCGGCGGCCCGCCGCGCGGGATGCAGGAGGCGGAGGTGGTGCCCTTTCCGGGGCGCAACGGGAGCCGCCTGTCGTGACCGGCCAGGCGCAGGCCATCTCGACCCGCCGCCTGGTGCATCGCCGCGCGACGGATGAGGCGGGGCAGACCGTCTGGATCGCCTTCGGCGGGGTCGCCGACCAGCCCTGGCTGCACCTGCTGCGCCCCGGCTTCCGGCATTGTTTCGCCGCGCTCGGCGACGAGGCCGGATGGACGGTGGCGGAACCGTTGTCGGGCCGCCTGCTGGTGGCCCGCCTGCCGGTGCCTGGCGGCTTCGACCTGCCCAGCTTCTACCGTCGCGCCGGGCTGCGCGTGCTCGGCCCCTTCACCCCCGGGGAGCCCTTGCCACAGCGCCTGCCGTCGATCGCGCCCTTCACCTGCGTGGCGCTGTGCCGTGCCCTGCTGGGTGGTGGCGCGCCGGCGGCCTGGACGCCCTTCCAGCTGTTCCGGGCGCTCGGCGGCAAGGAAAAGGAAAATAATCATATTTGATAGGAATAAATATTGACTCAGTGAAACGCCCGGTCTATCAACCCCCTGCCACGGGACGAATTGCGTCCCACGGCGATCTCCTCTCCCGGTCCCCCAGACTCAGACCCGCCCGGCCTCGCCGGGCGGGTCTTTTTTTGGCCTGGGCCAGGAGCCAACCCGATCCGAAGGAAGCGCGCATGGGTGGCCTGTTCCAGGCGCCGAAGCCGGTCGTGACCGCGACGGACACCGAGACCGCGGTCCAGGCCGCCAGCGAGAAAGCCGCCGCCACCGAGGCCACGGCGGAGGACGCCGCGCGCCAGGCCCGCCAGCGGGCGCTGGACCGTGCCCGCCGCGGCCTGGCCGGCACCATCGCCACCTCCGCCCGCGGGGTGCTGGCCGCCGCGCCGGGCGGCACCGCGCGCAAGAACCTGCTGGGCGAGTGAGGGCCATGATGACACCCGAACAGATCCTCGCCCGTCACGCCCGCGCCGCCGCGCGGCGCCGCCCGCTGGAGGGGCGGTGGCAGGATTGCTACGACTACGCCTTGCCGGCCGCCAATGCCGCGCCGCTGTTCGATGCGACGGCGGCCGATGCGGCGGAACAGCTCGCCGCCTCCCTGCTCGCGGAACTGGCGCCGCCCTGGTCCCGCTGGTTCGGCCTGGCGCCGACCCGCCGCGTCGCCGAGGGCCCGGACGCCCAGGCCGCCGCAAGGGTGCTGGAGGATGCGGCGGAGACGCTGCAGGGGCATCTGGACCGCTCCAACTTCGCGCTGGAACTGCACCAGGCCTTTCTCGAACTCGTGGTGACCGGCACCGCCGTGCTGCTGGTGGAGGAAGCGCCGCCCGGCGAGACCTCCGCCCTGCGCTTCACCGCGGTGCCGCTGCGCGAGACGGTGCTGGAGGAAGGCCCCTCGGGCCGGCTGGACACGGTGTTCCGCGCCATCCGTCTGACGCCCGCCGAGATCCGCGCCCGCTGGCCGCAGGCGCAGCTCGTTCTGCCAAGGCAGGATGGCAACGACGAAGCGCCGCAGCTTCGGGTGGTGGAGGCGGTGTGGCCGGATGCGCGCGCCGGCCACCGCTTCGCCGTGGTGTTGGATGGCGGGGAGGCGGCGCCGGAACTGCTGGCGGAGGGGCGGTTCTCGGAAAACCCCTTCATCGCCTTCCGCTGGCTGAAGGTGCCCGGCGAGACCTATGGCCGCGGCCCCGTCGCCAAGGCGCTGCCGGATATCCGCACCGCCAACAAGGTGGTGGAGCTGATCCTGAAGAACGCCTCCATCGCCGCCACCGGCATCTGGCAGGCGGAGGATGACGGCGTGCTGAACCCGGCGACGGTGCGGCTGGTGCCGGGCGCCATCATCCCCAAGGCGCAGGGCTCCGCCGGGCTGACGCCGCTGGCGGCGCCGGGAAACTTCGATGTCTCGCAGCTCATCCTGCAGGATCTGCGCACGCGGATCCGCGGCGCGCTGCTCGCCGACCGGATCGCGGCTTCCGACAAGGCCGGCATGACGGCGACGGAGGTGACGGAACGCAGCGCCATCTCCATCCGCCTGCTCGGCGCCATCTACGGAAGGCTGCAGGCAGAGCTGCTGAGCCCGCTGGTGGCGCGCTGCCTTTCGGTGCTGCGCCGGCGCGGCGAAGTGCCCGCGCTGCTGGCCGATGGGCAGGAGGCGCGGCTGGTCTACAGCTCGCCGCTCGCCCGCGTGCAGGCACGTGCCGATGCCTCCGACACGCTGCTGTTCCTGCAGGCCGCGGCCGGGCTGGGCAAGGACGCGCAGGCGGTGCTGGACGCGCCGGCCGCCGCCCGCTGGCTGGCCCGCACCCTTGGCGCGCCGCCGGAGATCATCCGGCCCGTGACCGCACCCATTCACCAGAACCAGGAGTGAGCCCCGGCATGTCCGAGAACCTTCTCGAAGCCGCGACGGAAACCGCCAGCGCGAACACCCGGCCCGCCGAGATCCCCGAGAAATTCTGGGACGAGGCGAAGGGCGCGCTGCGGGTGGATGCGCTGCTGAAATCCTACATCGAGCTGGAACGCCGCCTGTCCCAGCGCTTCGCCCCGCCGGCCGATGATGCGCCGGAGGAGGACCGCATGCGCTGGCGCCGCGCGCTGGGCATTCCCGACAGCGCGGATGAATACCAGGTGACGCCGCCGAACGAGCTGCTGACGCCGGATTCCGCGGTGAACCAGCGCCTGCACGAGGCCGGCTTCAACCCGCGCCAGGTGCAGCTTGTGTATGACCTGGCCGCCGAACGGCTGCTGCCGCTGATCGCCGAGGCCGCCGCGGAATTCGAGGCCGGGCGGCAGGTGGAGAAGCTGCGCGCGCATTTCGGCGGCGAGGACCGCTTCCGCCGCATCGCCGGCCAGCTTTCCGCCTGGGGCCGCGCGCATCTGCCGGAGGCGGTGTTCACCGCGCTGTCCTCCACCGCCGATGGCGTGGTCGCGCTGCACCGGATGATGGAGGGCAAGGAGCCTTCCCTGACCCGCGAGGCGCAGGCCGAGGCCGGGCCGGATGAGGCCGAGCTGCGGAAGATGATGCGCGACCCGCGCTACTGGCGCACGCGGGAGCCGGATTTCGTCAAGCGCGTGACGGACGGCTTTCGGCGCCTCGTCGGCGAGTAGCCCGAACCCCTTTCCCGCAGGCAACCCGCCATTGGCGGGCTGTGGGCTTCTGCCGTGCCGCCGGCCCAGCCGGGGAACCGTCGGTGCGGCCGCTTCAGAAAACCCCTGTCCCTGACAAGGAAATCGCATGTCCGCTTCCACCCAGATCGACGCCGTCTTCACCCGCCAGTTCCAGGCCGAGGTGCATGAGGCCTACCAGCGCCAGGGCAGCAAGCTGCGCCCCACCGTGCGTTCCAAGACCGGCGTGACCGGCACCAGCACCTTCTTCCCGAAGGTCGGCAAGGGCATTGCCGCGGCGAAGACGCGGCATGGCTCCGTGCCGGTGATGAACCTGGAGCATGCGCAGGTCGAATGCGTGCTGCAGGACTACTACGCCGGCGACTGGATCGACCGCCTCGATGAGCTGAAGACCAATGTGGATGAGCGCAACGTCGTGGCCAATGCCGGCGCCTATGCGCTCGGCCGCAAGACGGATGAGCTGATCATCGCCGCGCTGGATGCCTCGACGCGGGAGGCGGTGGGTACTGCCGCCGGTACCACGGACAGCGACGGTCTGACCAAGGCGAAGGTGCTGCTGGCCTTCGAGATGATGGGCGCCGCGGAAGTGCCGGATGATGGCGGGCGCTACGCCGTGGTCGGCTGGAAGCAGTGGTCGCAGCTGCTGGAGATCGAGGAATTCGCCTCGTCCGAATACATCGGCGAGGACGCGCTGCCGTGGAAGGGCAGCCAGGCGAAGCGCTGGCTCGGCGCGATGTGGATGCCGCATTCCGGCCTGACGCTCTCGGGTGGGCTGCGGCATTGCTACTTCTACCACCGCACCGCCATCGGCCACGCCGCCGCAGCGGAGGTCGAGACCGACATCACCTGGCACGGCGACCGCGCGGCGCATTTCGTCGCCAACATGATGAGCCAGGGCGCGGCGCTGGTGGATGACTTCGGCGTCGTGCGGATGCGCGCGGCGGAATAGTCGTGCGGATGCGCGCGGCGGAATAGTCCGCGCCGCCAAGCCCCTCTCTCCCCGTTTGGGGGGAGAGGGTTGGGTGAGGGGGGACCTCGCCAGCAAACCAACCATCCCGGATCGGAAGAACCCACATGGCCCTGACCGCTGTCGCGCTCTGTTCGCGCGCCCTGCTGCGCCTCGGCGCGCAGCCCGTCGCCTCGCTCGATGAGGGCACCGCGGAAGCGGAGGTAGCGGCGAATCTCTATGCGTCCACGCGCGATGCGCTGCTCTCGGCGCACCCGTGGTCCTTCGCCACCGGCCAGACGAGCCTGCCACGACTTGCGGCCACGCCGCCGGCCGACATGGCGCATGCCTTCCAGCTTCCCACCGGCTTCCTGCGCGCCTTGTCGGCTGGCAGTGGCGGGCGTGGCGGCGGCATGCCGTACCGGCTGCATGAGGACAAGCTGCAGGCCGATGCCACCAGCGTGACGCTGACCTACATCTTCCGCCCGGACGAGAGCGCCTTCCCGCCCTTCTTCGCCCAGGCCCTGGTCGCACGCCTGGCCGCCGAGTTCTGCCTGCCGCTCACCGACAGCGCATCCCGTGCCGAGATGCTGTTCCGCCTTGCGGAGGGCGAGATGCGCAGTGCGCGGCTGATCGACAGCCAGCAGGATACGCCACGCGCCATCGAGCATTTCCCGCTGATCGATGTGAGGGGATGAGCGCATGACCATCGCCACGCGCCGCATCAAATCCTCCTTCACCGCCGGCGAGCTCGCCCCCGAATTGTACGGCCGCGCCGATCTGCGTGCCTTCGAGAATGGTGCGCGGCAGTTGCGGAATGTCGTCATCCAGCCGACCGGCGGCGTCGCCCGCCGGCCGGGGCTGGTGCATGTGGCCACGCTGCCCGGCCCCGCGCGGCTGATGCCGTTCGAGTTCAATACGGAACAGACCTATCTGCTGGTGCTGAGCGAGGGCCGGCTGCAGGTGTTCCTCGGCGATGCGGAGGTCGCGAACCTGCCGGCGCCGTGGTCCACCGTCATGCTGCCACAACTGGCCTTCACGCAGAGCGCCGACACGCTGCTGCTGTTCCACCCGGAGATGCCGCCGCAGCGGCTGACCCGCAGCAGCCACACCGCCTGGACCATCACGCCCTTCGTCTTCGTACGGGAGGCCTTCCACAATTTCACGCGCGATGTCGCGATGTCCGCTTCCGCCACCACGGGCACCGTCGCGCTGACCTGTTCCGCGCCGGTCTTCAGCGGCGGTCATGTCACCAGCCGCTTCCGCCTGAAGGGCAAGCGCGTGGTTATCCTGTCCGTCGAAGGGCCGCAGAACGCGACTGCGCTGGTGGAGGAGCCGCTGGAGGATACGCTGGCGACGCAGGATTGGCAGGAGACCGCCTTCAGCGGCGTGCGCGGCTGGCCGGTCTCCGCCTGCTTCCACCAGGACCGGCTGGTGCTCGGCGGGTCGCGCGATGCGCCGAACCGGCTGTGGCTGTCGCGCACAGGCGACCTCGGCGATTTCGATGGCGGCACCGGGCTGGATGACGAGGCGATCGAGTTCGCGCTGGTCTCCGACCAGGTGAATGCGATCCGCGCGGTGTTCTCCGGGCGGCACCTGCAGGTCTTCACATCCGGCGCCGAATGGATGGTGACGGGCGATCCGCTGACGCCGTCCTCCATCCAGCTGAACCGCCAGACGCGGATCGGCACCGCGGTGGATCGCCAGGTGCCGCCGGTGGATGTGGATGGCGCGACGCTGTTCGTCGCACGGTCTGGCCGTGGCGTGCATGAATTCGCCTATACCGACGTCGCCGATGCCTACCAGGCGAACGACCTGGCGCTGGTGGCACGGCACCTGGTGCAGGGCCCGGTCTCCATGGCCTATGACCAGACGGCGCGGCTGCTGCATGTGGTGATGGCGGATGGCAGCATTGCCACGCTGACGCTGTATCGCGCCGAACAGGTCACCGCCTGGACGCGGCAGGAAACCGAGGGCGCCTTCCGCGCGGTGGCCGAAACCGAAGGCCGGGTCTACGCTTTGGTGGAACGCTTCGGCAGCTTCCGGCTGGAGCGCTTCGACAACGCGGCTGGGCTGGATGCGGCGCTGTCCGGCAGCAGCGCTGCGCCGCAGGACCGCTGGACAGGCCTCGCACATCTCGAGGCGCGGCAGGTCGGCGTGCTGACCGATGGCGCGCCGGGCGCCGCGGCGCTGGTGCTGGACGGCGCCATCACGCTCGATCTGCCGGCGAGCACGGTGCAGGCGGGCCTGCCCTTCCGGCATGTGATCGAGCCGCTGCCGCCGGCACTCGGCAATGCCAGCGGCGCTGCCGCCGCGCCGCTGCGCCTGGTCTCCGCCACCTTCCGCCTGCTGGCGACGCCGGCGCTGGAGGTGGATCTCGGCCGCGGCGTGCAGCCGGTGCCGTTCCGCCGGCTGGACACGGCGCTGCTGGATGCGGCGCCGGCGCCCTTCACCGGTGACATCGCGCTGCGTGCGCTGGGATGGCGGCGCGACGCGATGGCGCCGCTGTGGCGGATCGAGGGGGCGACGCCGCTGCCGCTGACACTGCTTTCCGTCACCACCGACATGAGGATCTCCAACTGATGGCGCAACTCGCACCCATCGCGGCCGCCATCGGCGCGGGCGCTTCCATCTACAGCAGCGTCCAGCAGGGCCAGGCGCAATCGGCCAATGCGAAGGCGCAGGCCACTGCGGCGCGTGAGCAGGAGCGCGCGCGCGTCGAGCAGGCGGCGCTGCAGCAATCCGCCGAGGCGCGGGCGCGGGAGGCACGGCTGGCCGGCACGCTGGCCTCCACCCGTGCCCGCCTGGCGGCCGGCGGAATCTCTCCGGATGAGGGCTCCGCTGCCGCGCTGACGACGGGGCTCGAACGTGAAGCCGCGGCGGCGCAGGCGGATAGCGACCAGATCTTCGCGGCCCGGCTTTCCGCGGGGCGACGCAGCCTGCTGAACAATGACGGCTCGCTGACCAGCTTCCTGCGCGCCGGCACGACCTTCGGCAGTTCCCTGCGCAACCTGCTCGATTGAAGCAAGCACCCCACAGCATCGGAGCCCATGATGGCCGAGCATATCCGCATCGGCGACGTCGCGCCGCGCGTCCAGTATCTGGGCGACGGCAGCCGCGTTGCGTTCACCTATCCCTTCCCGATCTTCCAGACCTCGGAGATGGAGCTGCGCCTGGATGGCGTGGTGATTTCCGGCGGCTTCAGCGTGACCGGCGCCGGCAGCAGCGAGGGCGGCAGCGTCATCCTCGCCACGCCGCCCGCATCCGGCAGCACCGTCACGCTGCGCCGCCGCATCCGCGTGGAGCGCAGCACGGATTTCCAGGACAATGGCGTGCTGCGTGCCCGCACGCTGAATGATGAGCTGGACCGCATCGTCGCCACGTTGCAGGAACAGCGGGAAGACCTTTCCTCCACCCTGCGCCAGGACCCCGCCGAGGTTGGCGGCAGCTTCACCCTGCCGCTGCGCGCCGCGCGTGCCAACCGCATGCTGGGCTTCGACGGCATCGGCAACCTGGTGCTGCTGCCGCGCGATTCAGCGTTGATCGGCGCGCCGTTTCCTGGTGCCGTTCCCTACACGGTGGAAGACAAGCTGGCCGAACAGCTCAGCGCGCGCGATTTCGGCGCGACCGGCGATGGCGCGACGGAAGATGGCCCGGCATTGCAGGCGGCGATGAATGCGGCCGCTGCGTCCGGCAAGATGCTGCTGATCGGGGAGGGCACCTTCCGCTCGACCCAGCCGCTGACCCTGCCCGGTGCGGCGGCGGGGCTGACCATGCTGGGCAGCATCGTCTATGCCGGGCCCGCCGGGCAGCCTGCGCTGACCATCGGCGATGGCGGCACCGCGCGCAACGCAAGCAAGCGGCATAGCGGCCTGTCCGTGCTGCGCGCGACGCAGGGGGCGTGGGAGGATGAAGCCGAGATCGGCATCCTGCTGCGCAACCACGACGCATCGCTGATCGAGGTGCGGCGCGTCGAGGGTTTCACCATCGGCATCCGTACCCTGGGCGACGGCCGCGGCTTCGAGGATTCCACGCTGGAGCTCGGTCGCATCGTCAACAACCGGATCGGGCTGGATATCCACACCGCGACGGCCGGCGCCTGGAATACCTCCATCCGCTACCATGGCGGCCACTTCGCCGTGGGCTCCACCGTGCATGTGGACAAGGACCGCTTTGGCATCCGGCTGTCCGCGGCGCCTGGCGCCTATGTCGCGCACAACCGGCATCTGTTCAACGGCCCGAATTTCGAGCTGAACGCGGAAGGCAGGCCGATCTCCGGCATTCCCTTCCTGTGCGAGGTGAACAGCCGCGCCATCATCGCACGAGGCGTGCGAATGGAAGGCTGCAGCGGCTTCGTCGCCCGCCATACCGGCGCGGCGCAGGACCATGTCTATGAAGTGGCCTGGGCCAGCCAGGGCTACCAGGTGGAGATCGACCACGCCGCCTCCGCCAGCCGCCTCGGCGGTGTGGTGGAGGCGCTGCACCAGGCCGCGCCGCATCGCGCCGCGACGCGGGAGGTGGCGAGCGTGCCATCGCTGCGCGCCGCCATGATCCGCTGGAACTCGACGGAGACGGGGTTCGAGAAGCTGGCCTGTCTGTCCTCCAACGTCGCCGGCAGTCCGGCGCTGCTGCATGACTTCGTATTTCCGGCACTGGATTCCTTCACCCTGACCAATCGCGGCGTGATGCTGACCGGCGGGCGTGGCCTCGGCTTCATCGTGGATGCGCGAAGCTGCCGCGACTTCGCGCTCAGCGTCGATGCCGATGCGCCGCGCCTGGTGGTGATGTGCTTCGATGGCGCCAACAACCTGCTGACCGACAGCCTCGGCCCGCTGGTGCTGGCGTCCGGCCAGTCGATGGTCTGGAATCCGACGGCGCGCTGGTGGCAGGGCGCCGCGGACATGACCGATGCGGGGCTTTCGCGGCTGCAGGCGGTGCGGCTCTCACCGGCCGTGGCGACGGCCGTGATCGGCGTCGCGCGCATCTCCGCCGATTACGAGTTGCGCGCACTGCGGCTGAACTGCGACCCGCGCCACGCGCCGGCCGTGATGTACGGGCTGCCGGACCTGCCGATCGGTGTGCGGGAACTCGTCGCGGAGCAGGCCTGGGACCCGGCCTCGATCACGGCCGGGGCCAGTGCGCAGGTCAACGTGCCGGTCAGCGGCGCCCGGCCCGGTGATTTCGTGCAGGCCGCCTTCTCGCTTGCCACCTCCGGCGCCGTGTTCCTGGCGCAGATCGGCGCGCAGGATGTGGTGACGGTCACCGCCTGGAACCGTAGTGGCGCGGCGCTGGATCTGAATGCCGGCACGGTGCGCGTGCGCGTGGTGAAGGCATGAAGCGTCCCAGCCGGGGCAAGCCTACCGCCTCGCCTCTGCCACGGGAGGCCCTGGCGGCGGCGATGCAGCGTGTCGCCGGCGACTATGCCGAGTTCGTCGCCTCCTGGCCGCGTGGCGAGGTGCCGCCGGACCCCAAGGCCTTCGCCGCGCACCAGGCCGCCGCCCGCTCGGCGCTGGCGCATATGGCGGAGCTGGCGGCGATGACCTCTGGCGATGCCGCGAAGCCAGCCGATGCGGCACCGGATGAGGACCACCTGCTGGCGGCGATGCGGGCGCAGATGGCGAAGGAAGGGGATGTATGACCGAACGTCCTGCCGACCTGCTGGAATTCGCCTGGATCTGGAACCGCCTCGCCGGCCTAGGCACGCCGGCGGTGCATCGCCGCATGCTGCGCTGGCTGTCGGATCGCGGCGAGCAGGGCGATCTGCGCCTGCTGCTGATGGCCTTCCGCGGCTGCGGCAAATCCACGCTGGTCGGGCTGTACTGCGCCTGGCAGCTCTACCGCGCGCCGGAAACCCGCATCCTGGTGGTGGCGGCCGATCATGCACTGGCCACGCGCATGGTTGCGACGGTGCGCCGAATCCTCGGCCGGCATCCGCTGTGCGGCGCGCTGCTGCCGGACCATGGCGAAGGATCCTGGGCGTCGGACCGCTTCACCGTGGCGCGGGAAGCGGTGCTGCGCGATGCCTCGATGCTGGCTGCGGGCATCGGCGGCAACATCACCGGCGCGCGCGCAGACCTGATCGTCTGCGACGATGTGGAGGTCGCCGGCAATTGCGGCTCCGCAGGGCAGCGCGCCGAATTGCGCGAACGCCTGACGGAGACGGAGTTCGTGCTGGTGCCCGGCGGCCGCGTGCTGTTCGTCGGCACGCCGCATTGCGCGGAGAGCCTGTATGCCGAGGGGCCGGACGCCTTCCTTTCCGGCTACCGCCGCCTGGTACTGCCGCTGCTGGATGAACAGGGCGCCAGCGCCTGGCCGGAACGCTTCACCCAGCCTGGCATCGACGCCCTGCGCCAGCGTGTCGGCCCGCTCGCCTTTCGCCGCCAGATGCTGCTGGAGGCGGTGGCGGAGGAGGCTGCGCGGCTCGATCCCGCCCTGATCCTGCGCTACGCGGAGGATACCGACTACCGCGAGGCGAATGGCCGCGGCGTGCTGACGCTGATGGGCCGGCAGATGGTCTCCGGCGGTGGCTGGTGGGATCCGGCCTTCGGCCGGCCCGGCGTGGGCGATGCCAGCGTGCTGGCCTGCACCTATGCCGATGCGGAAGGGCGGCACTACCTGCACCGCCTGGCCTATCTGCTGCACGATCCGGATGGCGAGGATGACGCGGCAACCCAGCAATGCCGCGCGGTGGCGCAGGTCGCGCGCGAATTGCTGCTGCCGGTGCTGCGGGTGGAGACCAACGGCATCGGCAAGTTCCTGCCCGGCCTGCTGAAGCGGGAGATGACCCGCATCGGCATCCATTGCAGCGTGCTGGAAGCCACCAGCCGCCGCGCCAAGGCGGAACGCATCCTGGCGGCGCTGGACCCGGTGCTCGCCGGGCGCCGTTTGCTGGCGCATGAGGACGTGTTCCGCACCCGCTTCGCGCGGGAGATGGCGGAGTGGCGGCCGGAGATGCCGGGCCAGCACGACGATGCGCTGGACGCGGTCGCCGGCTGCCTGCTGGCGGAGCCGGTGCGGCTGCCCGGCGCGCCGGCGCTGCGGCCGGCCACCCTGCCCTGGAGGGGCGTCTAGCTCAGGCGCGCTTCCTCGGCGCGATCTCCGTCGCGTGGCGCGCCAGCCCCGCCTCCGTTGCCTCGAACCGCCCGTCCGGGCGCTGCCGGGCCAGGCCCATGCCGGCCAGGCGGTTCAGGCAGGGGCCGTCTTTCAGCCCGTCAGGGCGGCCCGGCTGGCCCACCAGTGTCAGCCGGTGCAGCGCGGAGCGGCAGCAGGTCTCGAGATAGGGCTGGTTCCACATTGTTCGCTGAGCGGTCGCTTCTTCCTGTCGGCCATGGCGGCGGCCGGGGTTGGGCGCCGCATTCCTGAATCCGCGGCGCCCCCAGGGTGGTCCCGCCGCCGCCCCCCTTCAAGGAGTATCCCGATGATCCCTGAGATCCCCCCCCAGCTCATGGCCGCGCTGGCGGATGCACCGCTCGCCGCGCTGATGCTCTGGATGATGCACATGTTGCGGCGCGAGCTGCAGGCGCGGCCCGAAGCGCCCCCCGTCGCGCCCACCGTCGCGCCCCCCGTCGCGTTCCCCGTGCCGCATCCCGGCCCGTCGCGCGACGAGCTGGTGGACTTCAAGCTGGAGGTGGCGCGGACCTATGTGCCGCTGTCGCTGATCCGTGACCTCGATTCGCGCCTGTCCCTGCAATTGCTGCGGATCGAGGAGAAGCTGGACGAGGTGAGCCGCACCGCCACCACGGCCACCGCCATCGCCGGCCAGGCCATGCCGAATTGCAAGATGGGCTTCGGTGCCCGCGCCGATGCCGAGAGCAGCCGGTGAGCGCCGCGCTGGACCTGCCACCGCGCAGCAGCGCGGCCGGCGTGCTGGAGCGGACCCTGTGGGGCGAGGCCGGGCATCGCCCGGTGCGCGGGATCGAGGGTGTGGCCGCGGTGGTGATGAACCGCCTGCGCCTGGCCCGCACGCCCGGCGGGCCGCAGCACCTGGGCGGTGACGTCGCCGGCATCTGCCGCGCGCCCTTCCAATTCGCCTGCTGGCACCCGCAGAATCCGCGCCACGCGGCCATGCTGGCCGCTTCCCTGGCGGAGGACCCCGCCTTCGCCATCTGCCGCCGCATCGCCGCCCGGGCGCTGGCGGGCGCGTTGCCGGATGCGGCGCGGGGCGCGACGCATTACCACCCGGCCGATGCGCTGCCGCGCTGGGCGATCGGCCAGGTGCCGACGGCGGAGATTGGCGGGCTTGTGTTCTACCGGCTGCTCGGCTGAAACCGGGCTGCCAGCAGGGCAGGGGGCGCCGCATGGAAGACCGCATCTACACCATGGTCCGGGAAGCCGATTGGCGCGCGGCGGAAGCGGCCGGCGCCTATGCCGGCAGCGCCGATGATGCGCGCGACGGCTTCCTGCATTTCTCCACCGCCGGCCAGCTTCGCGCCAGCGCCGCGAAGCATCGTGCCGGCGTCGCGGACCTCTGGCTGGTGGAGGTGGATGCCGCCCGGCTGGGCGAGGCGCTGCGCTGGGAGCCGGCCGCGGGCGGCAGCCGGCCGGGCCTGTTCCCGCATCTCTATGCGAAGCTGCCACTCTCCGCCGTGCTGTCCGCCACCCGGCTGCCGCTGGGCGCCGATGGGCTGCACGGCTTTCCCGCGCAGATCCCCTGAAGACGCCTCAGCCGCAGCGGCTGACCGCCATCAGGCAGGCGGTGCCGCGTTCCTGCCGCGTCGCGCAATCCTGCATCGCATTGCCCTGGGCCGTGACCAGGTTGGCACCATCGCCGACGCCGTAGTTCAGCACCGTGTAGGTGCCCGGATCATTGGTGATGACAAGGCCGAGCCCCCGCACGCCGCGGGCCACTGCGATGCAGCGCTGCTGCGTCTCCATCAGCAGGCGGCAGTTCCGCTGGCCGTTCCGGAGATAGCAATCGCGCTCCGCCGTGCGATGCGCCACTTGACGGGTTACCCTGCGCGACACGCCGAGGCCGGTGGAGGGCAGCGGCCCCGCATAGGCCACCAGGCTGCGGTCCCTGCGTTGCGGGGTGCGCCGGCCGCGAGGTGCTTCGCCGAGGCCGGTGGCCTCCGCCGATCCGCCACGGTGCTGGCGTGTCAGGTAATCCTCTCCCGCGCCACAACGGATCAGGCAGACCTGCATGTCCCGCGGCGTGCCGCCGCGGCTCTGGGGCTGGCATTCCCGGCGGCAGGATTGGCTGGCCGGTTCACGGCCCTGCGCCAGCACGGCGGCGGGCATGGCCAGCAGGAACAGGGCGACCAGCGCGAAGGGCAGGGTATGGCAGCGGCGGCGCGACTGCAGGAACTCGATCATGGGTCTTGGACTCCGTCTCGGGGCTGCAACGCATCGCGCGGCGGAGAAAGCGGCACGTCTCCGAAATAAACTTGCGCCCCGGTCCGCGACGGTGGCCGGCTTGCGCGGCGCCGGGCGCCGCCGCAGGCTCAGGGCCACGAGGATTTTGAGGGGCAGGGCGGATGGCAGGCCATGTGCAGACGGTGCTGGGCGCGGTGCCGCCCGAGAGCCTCGGCGCGACGCTGATGCATGAGCACGTGCTGTGCGACATCACGCCGCGCAGCCTGCGGGAGGCCACCCTCAGCCGGCCCGAACTGCTGCAGCCCATCACGCTGCAAAGCCGCTACGACATCGACTACGGCCGGCATCCGCATGCCGGCAAGACGGTGATGCTGGACCGCGAGCTGGCGGTGGCGGAGCTGGACCTGTTCCGCGCCGAGGGCGGCGCCAGCATGGTGGAGATGACCATCGGCGGGCTGGCGCCGGACCCGGATGGGCTGGTCGAGGTCTCCCGCCGCACCGGCGTGCAGCTCGTCATGGGCTGCGGCCAGTATGTCGAGGATTTCCAGGATCCTTCCAACCACGCCCGCAGCGTGGAGGATTTCGCCACCGAGATGCTGGATGCGCTACGGCGCGGCGCCTGGGGCACCGATGTGCGCGCCGGGATCATCGGCGAGATCGGTTGCTCCGCGCCCTGGACCCCGCTGGAACGCCGCGTGATGGCGGGTGCGGCGCTGGCGCAGCAGGAAACCGGCGCGGCGCTCACCATCCATCCTGGCGTGCATCCCGACCAGCCGGCCGAGATCATCGCCTTCCTGCGCGCCCATGGCGGCGACATCCCGCGCACCATCATCGACCATGTGGACCGCACCATCTTCGACGACGACCGGCTGTTCGCGCTGGCCGATACCGGCTGCGTGCTGGAATTCGACCTGTTCGGCTATGAGCACGCCTACTGGTCCTTCGCGCCGATCAACATGCCGAATGACGGCACGCGCATCGACAGGATCCGGCGGCTGCTGGACCGCGGCCATGGCGACCAGGTGGTGATCAGCCAGGACATCTGCCGGCTGACGCGGCTGCGGGCCTTTGGCGGCCATGGCTACGGCCACATCTTCCGCAACATCGTGCCGTTCATGCGGGAACGCGGGTTCAGCCAGGCGGAGCTGGACGCGATCCTGGTGGAGACGCCGCGCCGCCTGCTGACGCTGCCGGGGTGAACCCCGGGGGGGGGGGGGTGATCAGCCCTGCAGACGGGCGATCAGCGCCGAGTTGTGCCGCGCGACGATGCCCGGAATCAGGAACGCATCCACCAGCCACCACAGCCCGATGAACATGTAGCCCAGCATGCCGATCACCACATAGACCAGCGGGAAGGACACCAGGAAGATCAGCAGCATCGCCACGCCGGAGCCGATGCGGCCGAGGTAGAAGCGATGCGCGCCGAGATAGCCGAGGAAGAACCACAGCAGGTAGGCCAGCAGCGCCGACTTCTTGGCGGAATCGTACTGCATCATCGCGACGGCGTCGCGTGAGGGACCGGAGGGCGGCAGGCTGCTGGACATCACGAAGCACTCCGAGGCGGGAGGCCCTGAATCGGCCTGCCCGCCCGTTGCGTCAAGCGATACTCAGCCGGTGATGCCGATCTGCCACGGCGCGAATTCATGCTTGCCGAGGCCGAGCTGCTCGCTTTTCGTCGGCTCGCCCGATGCGGTGCGCAGCAGCAGATCCAGGATGCGCTCCCCCATCTCGGACAGGCTGGCGGTGCCGTCCAGGATCTCGCCGCAATTGATGTCCATGTCCTCCTCCAGCCGGCGGAACATGGGCGTGTTGGTGGCGAGCTTCACGGAGGGCACAGGCTTCGCGCCATACATGGACCCGCGGCCGGTGGTGAAGGCGATCATGTTCGCGCCGCCGGCGACCTGGCCGGTGGCGGAAACCGGGTCGAAGCCCGGCGTGTCCATGAAGACGAAGCCCTTGGTGGTGATCGGCTCCGCATAGCGGAACACATCCATCAGCGGCCCGGTTCCGCCCTTCATGGAAGACCCCAGCGACTTCTCCAGGATGTTCGCCAGGCCGCCCGCCTGATTGCCGGGGCTGACCACGCCGTTGATCTGCGTGTCGCGACCCGGCGTGTAGACATCCTTCCACCAGCGGATGCGCTCGATCAGCTTCTCACCGACCTCCTGGCTCGCGGCGCGGCGCGTCAGCGTGTGCTCGACGCCGTAGATCTCCGGCGTCTCGGACAGGATGGCGGTGCCGCCGTGACGAACCAGCAGATCCATCGCCGCGCCCAGCGCCGGATTGGCGGTGATCGAGGAGAAGCCGTCCGAACCGCCGCATTGCAGCCCGACCGACAGATGCGCGGCGGAGACGGTTTCGCGGGTGGCCTTGTTGGCCTCCTCCATCATCTCCTTCACCACGGCGACGCCCGCATCGATGCTCTTCCGCGTGCCGCCGACTTCCTGCATCACCAGGGATTTCAGCATCGGCCCGGGCGCCAGCCCCTGTTCGGCCAGCAGCCCCGCAATCTGGTTGCGCTCGCAGCCCAGGCCGATCACCACCACGCCGGCGACATTCGGGTGCCGCATGTAGCCCCCCAGCGTGCGACGCAGCAGCTGCATCGGCTCGCCGGACAATTCCATGCCGCAGCCGGTGGAGTGGGTGAAGGCGGCGACGCCATCCACATTCGGCCATTCCGCCATCCGCTCCGGCGTGAACCAGTCGGCGACGGCGTGGGAGACGGTGGCGGAACAATTCACCGAGGAGACGACGGCGATGAAGTTGCGCGTGCCGACACGGCCATCGGCGCGGACATAGCCCTCGAAGGTCTTGCGCTGGTCCTCCGGGATCATCTCCACCGGGCGGTAGTCGCGGCCGATCGCGTAGTCGCGGTCGAATTCGCGGAAATCGATGTTGTGGGCGTGCACCATGGTGCCGGCGGGAATGTCCTCCGCCGCGAAGCCGATGGTGACCTGGTACTTCAGCACCGGGTCGCCCTTGCGCAGCTGCGTGGTGGCGATCTTGTAGCCGGCCGGCACCTTGTTGCGGGCCAGCATGTTCTCGCCGGGAATGGAGGTGCCCGGCTCGATGTCGATGCGCGCGACCACCACATTGTCGTCCGGGTGCAGGCGGATGACGGGGCCGTTCAGGCGCTTGGCTTTGAGGTCGATCATGGGACGTCTCCGTTTCCCCCCAATCCACCATGTTCCGCGGCCTGTGTCAGCCTCCGCCATGGCTTGGCGGCCTCCGCCGCTATTCGGCGGGCAACATCGCCGACAGGCGTCGCGGCGCGGCATAGACTGCCAGCAGCACCAGCCGCACCAGGAACAGCACCACCCCGGCCAGCCAGGCCAGCGCCGCGCCGATCGCCAGGCCCGGCGCCTCATGGGCGATGGACAGGTAGATGCCCGCCGGAAACAGCGCCGCCGCGCCGACGCAGAGGCAGAACTGTACCACGCTCGGCAGCACCGCGCGGCCCAGCTCCGGCCAGCCACGGAACACCAGCCCCATCAGGGCCAGCGAGGCCCAGCCCAGCAGGTTCAGATGGGCGTGGACGGGCGCGAGCTGGAAATCATGCGCGATGCCCATCCAGATGCCGAGGCAGACGCCGACCAGCAGGTTGAAGGCAGCGGCGATGACGTAGAACAGGGGCAGGCGGGGCATGGCGCGGTTTCTCCGGGATTGCGGCGCGCCTTCTGCCCCCAGTGTGTTCCAGCATCATTTCACGTCGCGGCGAACGCGTTTCGCCTGTTTCGCCTCCCTACCCCAGCATCTGGCCGCCATCGACGATGATGGTCTGCCCGGTCACCCAGCGCGCCGCCGGGCTGGCCAGGAACAGGACCACCTCCGCCACCTCCTCCGGCGTGCCGAGGCGGCCGAAGGGGATCTGGCCGAGGATCCGGTTGTACAGCGCCGGGTCACTGGTCCGCCGCTGTTCCCAGGACCCGCCCGGGAATTCGATGGAGCCCGGCGCCACCGCATTCACCCGCACCCCATCCGGCCCGAAGGCAGCCGCCTGGCTCGAGGTGTAGTTCACCAGCAGCGCCTTCACCGCCGCATAGGCCGGCGTGCGCAGCGAAGGCCGGAAGCCGGAGATGGAGGAGACGTTGACGATGGACCCGCGCGCCGCCTTCAGGAACGGCGCGGCGGCGCGGCTGGCGCGCACCGTCGCCATCACGTCCACATTCAGGCCACGCGCCCAATCCTCCTCGGTGTCCTTCGCGCCGAAGCCGCTGGCGTTGTTCACCAGCACATCGACGCCACCCAGCGCCTCCGCCGCCTGCGCCACCCAGCCCGTCACCTGATCCGCCACGCCGAGATCGGCAGAGGTGGCATGCGCGGTGACGCCGAGCGCCGCGATTTCCGCCCTCGTTGCCTCCAGCGCCTTGGCGTCCCGCGCGCAGATCGAAACGGCCGCGCCGGCCTGGGCGAAGCCCAGCGCGATGGAACGCCCGATGCCCCGCGACCCGCCCGCGACCAGCACGCGCTTGCCCTTGAAATCCGTCATGACCTCGATCCTTCGATGCGTCCGGCCCCCAGCAGAGGCCATCCCCGCATGGCTTGGCAAGCCGCCCCGGCCGGTGCAGATGGAGGTGGCATGGTGGGAGTATCCAAGTTATGCCGGAAGCGCAGGCGGCAAATCAGACCGTGGCCGAGGCACTGCTCGCGGCCCTGGCGCAGCGCGGCACGCGGCGCATCTGGGGCGTGCCGGGCGGCGGGTCCTCGCTGGACGTGATCGCCGCGGCGCCGCGCTTCGGCATCGAATTCATCCTGGCCCGCCAGGAAGCCAATGCGGCGATGATGGCGCTGGCGGATGCGGAGCTGACCGGCGCGCCGGGCGTGGTGATGACCACCAAGGGCCCGGGCGTGTCCAACGCCGCCAATGGCCTGGCCTGCGCCATGCTGGAACGCGCGCCGCTGCTGCTGCTCGCGGATGGCTTCACGCCGGCGCAGCTCGCCTATGTCACGCACCAGGTCTTCGACCAGCAGGCGGCGACGGCGGCCATCGCCAAGGGCTATGCCCGCGCCGAAGGCGATTCGCCGGCCGAGGAGATCGGCGCGCTGCTGGACCTGGCGCTGGCCGCCCCGCGCGGCGCCGTGCATCTGGACCTGACCGGCCAGGCCGCGCGCCGCATCGCATTGCCCGCTGCGCCGCGCGCCGGGGCGGCGGCTGCCGCGCCGCCGATCGGCGATGCCGCAGCCCTGCTGGCGCAGGCGCGGCGCCCGGTGATCCTGGCCGGAGTCGAAGCCGCGGAGCCCGCCGCCGCGGCGGCGCTGCGCAGCATGGCGGAGGCGCTGGGCTGTCCGGTGCTGGTCACCTACAAGGCGAAGGGCGTGCTGCCGGATGCACATCCGCTTTATGCCGGGCTGTTCACCGGCGGTTCGCTGGAAGCGCCCTGCGTCGGTGCGGCGGACCTCATCATCCAGATCGGGCTGGACCCGGTGGAGCTGATCCTGCAGCCCTGGCGCTACAGCGCACCGATCCTGGATGTGGCCTTGCGGCCGCATCCGGTGCGCTACGCGCAGCCGAAGGCGGCGCTGCATGGCGATCTGGCCGCGAGCCTCGCCGCGCTGCGCCCGCAGCCTTCGGAATGGCGCGACGCGGAGATTGCGACGCTGCGGGCGGATGCGCTGGCGGCGCTGGAATGGAAGGGGCAGGGCGGCGTTTCCCCGCCGGACATCGTGCGACTGGCGCAGCAGGAAGCGCGCGCCGCAGGGCACAGCCCGCGCGCCGCGGTGGATGCCGGGGCGCATATGTTCTCCGCCACCGCCTTCTGGCAATGCGAGCAGCCGCGCGACCTGCTGATCTCGAACGGCCTGGCCTCCATGGGCTTCGCGCTGCCGGCGGCGCTGGCCGCGGCGCTGCATGACCCGGCGCGCGGTGCGATCGCCTTCACCGGGGATGGCGGGCTGATGATGTGCGTCGGCGAATTGGCCACCGCCGCGCAGACGGGCGCGAAGCTGGTGACGGTGGTGTTCAACGACAGCGCCCTGTCGCTGATCGACATCAAGCAGCAGCAGCGGCAACTGGCCCCGGCCGGCGTCGCCTTCACGCCGACGAACTTCGCCCAGGTTGCGGAAGGCTTCGGCGTGCGCGGCTTCCACGCCGACACGCCCGAAACCTACCGCGCGGCCTTGCGCGCCGCCTTCGCGGTGGATGGGCCGAGCCTGGTGGACGTTCAGGTCAACCCCGCGGGCTACCCCGCGCAATTGCAGGCGATGCGCGGCTGATGAGCATTTCCGCCCTTCGCCTCGGCACTGCCTGGGCGCGCATCGCCGGGCTGATGGACGAAGCCGCCGAGGCCTTCGTCCGCACCAGCTTCTCCTCCGTCGTGCGTGATAACTGGGACATGGCGGTCGGGCTGATGGACAGCGCCGGCCGGCAGTTTGCCCAGTCCTCCCGTTCGGTCCCAAGCTTCGTCGGCACCATGCCGGTGACGCTGGCGGCCATGCTGCGGAAGATCCCGGCGGAGCGGCTGGTGGATGGCGATGTGCTGATCTCGAATGACGGCTATCTCGGCACCGGCCATCTGAACGACATCACCATGATCAAGCCGGTGTTCGACGGCGGCCGCATCACCGCCTGGATCGGCAGCACCTTCCACGCCACGGATATCGGCGGCGCCCCCAGCGTGGAGGCGCGCGATTCCTGGGAGGAGGGGCTGACCATCCCCGTCGCCCGCATCCTGCGTGGCGGCGAGGAGAATGAGGACGTCTTCGCCTTCCTCGAAGCCAATCTGCGCCTGCCGGAGGAAGTGCTGGGCGACCTTCGCGCGCAATTCGCCATGTACGACCAGGCCGCACCGCGCCTGCTGCGCATCCTGGCGGAAGAAGGCATCGCGGATGCCGATGCGCTGTCCGCCGAGATCTTTGCCCGGTCCGAACGCGCGATGCGGGAGGCGATCGCGGCCGTGCCGGATGGCGAGGTCTTCGACGAGGTCACCGCCGATGGCTTCGAACACCCCGTCACCATCCGCCTGCGGCTGGAGGTGAAGGGCGACCAGCTGACGCTGGATTTCACCGGCACGGATGCGCAGATCGCGCGGCCGGTGAACTCGCCGCTGAATTTCTCCCGCGCCTATTCCAACTACGCGGTGAAATGCGCCTTCGATCCGACCACGCCGAACAATGATGGCTGCTTCCGCCCGATCACGCTGATCGCGCCGGAAGGGTCCATCGTGAACCCGCGCCGGCCCGCACCGGTCTGGGGGCGGCACCTGACCGGGCACTACCTGCCGATGCTGGTGCTGTCGGCATTGGGAAAACTGATTCCGGATCGCGTGGTCGCGGAATCCGGCAGCCCGCTGTGGAACGTATATTTCACCGGCGAGCACGCCGATGGCCGCCGCTATGTCCGCATGTTCTTCATGAATGGCGGCCACGGCGCGGCCGCCAGCCATGACGGCGCCGCCTGCCTGTCCTTCCCCTCCAACGTCGCGACGCAACCGGTGGAGCAGTTCGAGAATGCCGCGCCCATGCTGATCACGGAGAAATCGCTGATCCCCGGCAGCGGTGGCGATGGCGCGATGCGCGGCGGCCTGGGCCAGCGCCTGGGCTTCCGGGTGATCGGCGACAAGCCCGTCACCGCCACCTACCGCCACGAACGCGTGCAGCACCCGCCGCGCGGGCTGCTCGGCGGCACGGCCGGGCGGGGCGGGCGGGACCTGCTGAACGGCACGCAGGTGGCGGCCAAGGCGCGGTTGGTCCTGCAACCGGGCGACACGCTGGTCTTCGAAACCCCCGGCGGTGGCGGCTTCGGCCCACCCGCGGATCGCCGCGCCGCGGCACGCGACGAAGATGCCGCGGAGGGCTACGTCTGATGCCGCAAAAGCCCTGGCTGATCGGTGTCGACATCGGCGGCACCTTCACGGATTTCGTGCTGCTCGACACGCGCGATGGCCGCCTGCTGAACGGCAAGGTGCTGACCACGCCGCATGCGCCGGAACAGGCGGTGCTCAACGGCATTGCGGGCCTGCTGGCGCAGCATGGCGTGGCACCTGAACAGGTGCGCCACGTCATCCACGGCACCACCCTGGTTGCCAATGCGCTGATCGAGCGCCGCGGCGTGCCCACGGGCTTCCTCACCACCGAAGGCTTCCGCGACGTGCCGGAGATCGGCACGGAACTGCGACACGATACCTACGACCTGTTCATGCGCCGCCCGGACCCGCTGGTGCCGCGCCGCCTCCGCCTCGGCGTGCCCGAACGGCTGCGGGCCGATGGCGCCGTGCTGGTCCCGCTCGATGAGGACGTCGCGCGCGAAAAAATCCGCGCGCTGCGCCATGGTGGCGCGCAGGCGCTGGCCATCTGCCTGCTGCACGCCTTCCTGAACCCCGTGCATGAACAGCGCCTGGCAGAAATCGCACGGCAGGAGGCGCCGGAGCTGACGCTGTGCCTCTCCTCTGACCTCGTGCCGGAAATCGGCGAGTACGAGCGCGGCACCACCACCATCTGCAACGCCTATGTGCAGCCGGTCTTCGAACGCTACCTGGCGCGGCTCGGCGACGGGTTGCGCGGCGCCGGCCTCACCGGCCCGCTGTTCCTGATGCTGTCGGATGGCGGCACGGTGCGGGAGGATGTGGCGGCGCGGAATCCGATCCGCCTCGTACAATCCGGCCCCGCCGGCGGCGTGCAGGCGGCGCGCGTCATTGGCGAGAGCGCCGGTGCCGCCGATATCCTCTGCTTCGACATGGGCGGCACCACGGCCAAGGCGGCGCTGATCGATGATGGCGAGCCGCAGCGCAGCCTGGATTTCGAAGTTTCGCGGGTCGATCGCTTCCGAAAGGGCAGCGGCTTTCCCCTGAAGGTGCCGGTGATCGAGATGATCGAGATCGGCGCCGGTGGCGGCTCCATCGCCCGCGTCGATCGCCTCGGCCTGATCCGCGTCGGCCCCGACAGCGCCAGCAGCGATCCCGGCCCGGCCTGCTACGGCCTCGGCGGCACGCTGCCCACGGTGACGGATGCGGATCTGCTGCTCGGCTACCTGGCGCCGGACAGCTTCCTCGGTGGCGACATGCGGCTGGATGTGGCGGCGGCGGAACGCGCCATCGCCACGCATATCGGCACGCCGCTCGGCCTTTCCGCGCTGGAGGCCGCCTGGGCGGTGCATGAGACGGTGAACCAGTCCATGGCGCAGGCCGCCGCCGTGCATGCACTGGAAAAGGCGCGGCGGATCGAGGGCTACACCATGGTCCCGATCGGTGGCGCCGGGCCCGTGCATGCCTGTGCCATCGCCATGAAGCTCGGCCTGCCAAAGCTGGTCTCGCCGCCCGGCGCGGGCGTCGCCTCGGCATTCGGGTTCCTTGCCGCGCCCATCTCCTTCGCGCATCTGCGCGCCATGGTCGCGCCGCTGGCGACGCTGGACCTCGACAGGCTACGTGCCATGCTGGCGGAGATGGAGGCGGAAGGCCGCGCCATGGTGGCGGAGGCCGGTGTCACGGACATCACCATCCGCCGCATCGCCGCCATGCGCTATGCCGGCCAGGGCTACCAGGTGGAGGCGGAGGTCGCCTCGCTGGACCGCGACGCGCTTCGCCAGGCCTTCGAGGCGGAATACCGCCGCCTTTACGGCCGCACCGAACCCGGCCTGCCGGTGGAGACGGTCGGCTGGCGCGTCATCGTCGCCGGCCCGACGCCGAAGCTGGAATTGGCGCGCCCGCGTGACAGCGCCGCGCCATCGCTGAAGGGCACGCGCCCCGCCTGGTTCGGCACCGGCTTCGTGCAGGCCGCGGTGCATGACCGCACCGCGCTGCGGCCCGGCGACACGCTGGCAGGCCCCGCGCTGGTGGAGGAACGCGAGAGCACGCTGGTGCTGCCGCCCGGGTCCCGCGCCACCGTCGATGCGGCGCTGAACCTGGTCGTGGAATTCGGCTAGATCATTTTCAGGCCATGCGGCTTCGCAAGGCGACCCGGAAAATGCGTTGGAAGAATTAGCTAGACCCGCGCGCGCCATTCCGGATGGGCGTTGGTGGTGCCCCGCACCACCGCCTCATACGCCGCCTGCAAACGCTGCGTCACGGCGCCCGGCTTTCCATTGCCCACCGGCAGCCGGTCCACGCTGGTCACCGCCACCAGCTCCTGCCCCGTGCCGCAGAGGAAGACCTCCTCCGCCACATACAGCTCCGTGCGATCCACGTCGCGCTGCTCCACCGGAATGCCGGCCTCCGCCGCCAGCACCAGCACCGTGTCGCGCGTCACGCTTTCCAGGATGTCGCTGGACTTGCCGGGCGTCACCAGCACGCCGTCGCGCAGCAGGAAGATGCAGGCCGATGCGGCCTCGGAGAGCTTGCCGCGCTGGGTCAGCAGCAGCGCGCTGTCATAGCCATCCGCCCGTGCCTGGAGGTTGGCCAGCCGGCTGGCGTGATAGTTCGCCGAGGCCTTGATGCGCGGCGGCATAGCATTGTCGGAAATGCGGGTCCAGGAGGAGACGGTGGCCGCCAGACCGCTCGCGAATTTCGCCGAACGCTCGCGCGGCAGCGCGGCGACCACCCAGCCCACCGGGCCGGTGCTGGCCAGCGTGCCGATGGTCTCGATCTGCGCCTGCAGGCGGATATAGGCGTCCTCATCCGGCGCGTTCAGCCGCACCACCTCCAGCACCGCATCGCGCAGCGTCCCGGTGCTCGGCGGCGCGTCGAAGCGCATCACCTTCATGCCCTGCTGCAGCCGCGCCAGATGCTCATCCAGTCGGAACACGCTGAAGCTGCCGTCGGCCGGGTTGCGGTAGGCGCGCATTCCCTCGAACACCGCCACGCCATAGGCGACGCCGACGGACAGCGGATGCAGTCGCGCCTCCGCGAAGGGCATCGCCGTGCCGTTGTGGATGATGGTGTCGGCGGTCCACATGAAGCTTGTTCCCTCGTGAAGTCCCGGCGAGTGTGCGCGGCGCCATCACCACCGGCAAGACAGCGAGGCACGCCATGACACCACTCGACACGACGCTGCTGCCCGAGGGCCTGCGCACGCGCATCATCCCGGGCGTGAATGGCCTGGCGGTGCATGTGCTGGAGGCGGGCGAGCCCGGCCGGCCGGCGCTGCTGCTGCTGCACGGCTTCCCGGAGCTCGCCTTCTCCTGGCGCAAGGTGATGCCGGCGCTGGCGGCGGCGGGCTACCACGTGATCGCGCCCGATCTGCGCGGTTATGGCCGCACCACCGGCTGGTCGGCCGGCTACGACGAGCCGCTGGCGCCCTTCCTGCCGACCAACATCGTGCGCGACCAGCTCGCCCTGCTGGATGCGCTGGGCATCGCCGCGGTGCATGCCGTGGTCGGTCACGACTACGGATCGCCGATCGCCGCCTGGTGCGCGCTGATCCGCCCGGATGTGTTCCGCCGCGTCGCGTTGATGAGCTCGCCCTTCGCCGGCCCGCCCGCGCGGGCGGCCTCGCAGGATGTGCATGCCGCGCTCGCCGCGCTGGACCCGCCGCGCAAGCACTACCAGTGGTACTATGCCGAACGCGGCGCCGCGGCCGAGATGGACCATCCGCCGCAGGGCCTGCACGCCTTCCTGCGCGCCTACTACCACCACAAGAGCGCCGACTGGCCCGGCAACACGCCCTTCGAACTGTCCGGCTGGACCGCACCGGAGCTGGCGAAGCTGCCCGACTATTATGTGATGCCGCTGAAGGCGACGATGCCCGAGGCCGTCGCCCCCTTCGCGCCGCCGGGCGAGGCGCCGTGGCTGACCGATGCGGAGCTTGCCATCTATGTCGGTGAATACCGGCGCACAGGCTTCGCAGGCGGCCTGCAATCCTATCGCTGCGCCACCGGCGGCGCGAATGCGGCGGAGCTTGCGCTGTTCAGCGGCCTGCGCATCACCGTGCCCGCCACCTTCATCGCCGGCGCCAGCGACTGGGGCATCCATCAATTCCCCGGTGCGCTGGCGAAGATGCAGACGCAGTCCTGCACGGATTTCCGCGGCCTGCACCTGATCCCGGGCGCCGGGCACTGGGTGCAGCAGGAACAGCCGGCGCGCGTCGCCGCGCTGCTGCGGGATTTCCTCGCGGGCTGATCACTCCTCGGCCGACAGCCAGACCTCCAGCGTGCCGGGGCTGGGGCGCGGGGTGAAGCGCGTCAGGTCATGCAGCCGCCAGCCGCCGCCGAGCGCCGCGGCCAGGCGCTGCGCCAGGACCTCGTCCGAGGCGCGGAAGTAGCGCACCTCGCGCATCGGCGGCGTGGCCGGCACCGGGCGGATCTCGACGCTGCCGCCAAACCGCGCCGCGCGGGCCGCGATGGCTGCCGCCGCGGATCCGCTGCCGCCACTGGCGTGGTGCACGAAGACCCGCAGCGCGACGCTGCCTTCCGGCGGCGCTTCGTCGGCCTGCGCGGCCCCGGTCGCGGGCAGCGGCGGTGCCTCGGGCGGCGGCAACGGCAGTGAGGCCGGGCTGGCCTCTGCTGGCATCCCGGTTGGCGCCGCGGCCGGCGCCGCGACCGGCGCCGCGACTGGCGCGCCGCTGGCCGGTGCGGGTGGTTGCACCCGCGCGGGCGCGGCTACGGCGCGTAAGGGTTCAGCCGGCTGCGGCGTCGCCTGTTGCGGCTGCACGGCGGGTGCCGGCGGAGGGGGCGCTGGAGGGGGCGGGGGGCCGAGCCATTGCAGGACCAGCGCGGCCAGGCCGACGCAGCCCAGCAGCCCGCCCCAGAACAGGCGGAGCGGGCCAGCCCGCGCCACCTGGCGCCTCACCACCGGCAGGGCGGGGTAGCGCGGGCGCGCCGGCGGCTCCGGCCGCAGCGCGTGCTGCACCTGGCCGATCCAGTCCTTCCCGGTGCCGTCGTCATCCGGCGGGTCGAGCGCCGGCGCCTCGGCGAAGGCCTGGTCCAGGATGCCGGTCAGGCGCCAGTCATCGCCCGGTCCCAGCACCCGATGGATGATGGGCAGGCCCCCGGTTTCCAGCCCGGCCGATTCCAGGCGCCGGCGCAGCGCGCCGGCAACCTCCCCATGGTTGTCCGGCGCCAGATCCAGCAGCGCGATCCCATGCGCCGGATGCGCCAGGATGAGCGGCCCGTCCAGCGATGGCCGTCCAGCCGCCGGCGCCTGGCGAAGGGTCTGCCAGCCGAGGTCGCGCAGGCTGTCGATCAGGGATTGCCGGGTTGGGGCCGGCAGCGTGTCGGACGGAAAGGTCTGCAAGGGTCCTGTTCGTGCTTTCGCTCGGCGGGGCAGGGTCTCCGCCCTGCCTTTGAGCGAATTCACGCGATGCGACCAGATGCCTCCGCCGCTCTCCTGCATCTGTGACCGGGCGGCTTGCGGCCTGGTTCGGTGTGGCGCATCCAGACGCAACCGCGCTGCATGGAGCGCAGTTGGTTCAGGCCGCCTGCTCCAGCGTCGGCGCCGAATCCATCAGCGTCACCCGCCGCATGTCGCGCTTGAAGCGCGTGTCCTCGAAGGGGCGGGCGCGGTGCATGGTGCAGCGATTGTCCCACAGCACCAGGTCATGCGTGCGCCACTGGTGGGCGTAGACGAATTCGCGCTGCGTCGCGTGCTCCGTCAGGTCGCGCAGCAGCGCCATCGCCTCCGGCACCTCCATCCCGTGGATGCGGCCGATATGGGAGGACAGGTAAAGCGACAGCCGACCGGAGCCGGGGTGCCGGCGCACCAGGCGCTGCGGCACCGGGGCGAATTTCAGCCGCTCCTCCGGTGTGAATTCGCCGAAGCCGAGCATGGCGCGGGAGAAGATCAGCGAATGATCCGCCACCAGCTCCCGCAGCCGGTCCTGCTCGGCCTGCGGCAGCGCGTCCCAGGCGGCGCGCATGTCGGCGAATTCGGTGTTGCCGCCGGTGGGCGGCACGCTGCGGGCGTGCAGCATGGAATGCTTCGCCGGCACGCGCTTGAAGCTGCTGTCGCTGTGCCACAGCCGGTTGCCCAGGTTGAACATGCGGCGCCGGTCATCGGCGGCCAGCAGCCTTCCCTGCTCGTCGAGGTTCGAGATGTCGTTCATCTGGGCGTGGCGCAGGCGGCGCTTATGGGCATCCACCGTCGCCGTTTCCTGCTCCAGCGGTCCGAGCGCGGCGCCGAAGGCCATCTGCTGGTCGTCGTCCAGGTCCTGGTCGCGGAACACCAGCACGGCGTAGCGATCCGCCGCCGCCTCCACCGCCGCGACCTGCGCCGGGGCGAGGGGTTGGCGCAGGTCGAGCCCGGCGATCTCGGCCACGAAATCCACGCCGATCGGTGTCACCTTCATGGCCGTTCTCCCTGTTGTGGCGGAACTGGCATGCCAGTCCTGTTCCAGTGATTTTATGCGATCGTTCCCTCATCCGGGTCAAGCGCCGGGGCGCTGCGGCGGGCGAAGCGGATCATGTGGCCGATCAGCCGGTCCGAGGCTTCGGCGGCGGCCTGTTCCTGGCCTTCGGCGACGGCAATGGCGACGGCGGCATGCAGCCCGGCGGTTTCCGCCAATTCATCCTCCGCGCGGTGGTGATGGAACCAGAATCGTCGCGCCACCGCGTGCAGGCTGGCGACGGCGGCCGCGGCGACCGGATTGCGCGCCGCCTGCGCAAGCGCCTGGTTGAGCTGGCCATCCTGCCGCAGGAAGGCGCGGAGGTCGCCGGCCTCGGCGGCGGCGGCCATCTCCCGGGCGAGGGTGGCCAGGGCGGCGCGCTCGGCGGGGCGGGCGCGGCGGGCGGCGGCGCGGGCGATCATCCGGTCCAGCTCCCGCCGGGTTTCCAGCACATGCAGCTGGTGGTGCAGGTCCACGCCCGTCACCACCACGCCGCGACGTGGCAGCACCTGGACCAGGTGTTCGCGTGCCAGGCGCTGCAGCGCTTCCCTGACCGGGGTGGTGCCGATGCCGAGGAGCCGGCCGAGGATGGCCTCCGACACCACGCTGCCGGGGGCGAGCTCCAGGGTGACGATCATCTCCTCGAGTCGAGCATAGGCTTCCTCGGTCAGGGTGGGCGCGGCCCAGGCGGAGCCGGGCTGCAAGGGGCCAGAAGGGGGAGAGAGGGGCGATTCGGGGCGGGTCATGCGTGGCGCACAGTACCATGCGGGGGATGCCAAGCGGCTGTGGCGCCAGTGAGTGTTGCTCTGTGGCAACAGATCCCCCCTGGTTGCAGCAGCAGCTTCATCTGGCACTCGCTCGCGCTGCGGTTGCAGGGTAGATGAGGCATCGACAAGGGTGTCCGGTTCCTTCCGGCCCGCCGCTTCCCCGTAGATCGGGGATCAAGGAGCTACAATGATGCGAGTTCGGAACGCCCTCCTGGCCGCAACCTTCCTGGCCCTGCCTCTCGCCGCGCAGGCGCAGCCCATCAGCGGCCTCTACATCGGCGCCGGCGCCGGTGTGAACCTGCTGCAGGAATCCGATTTGAGCGTTACGGGCCCGGCCGCGGTCGGCGCGACCCGCGCCCAGCGCAACGGGACGGTCGAGTTCAACTACGGCTATGTCGGCGCCATCAGCCTCGGCTACGGCTTCGGCAACGGCGTCCGCGTGGAGCTCGAGGGCTCCTACCGCGAGAACGAAGTCGACAGCATCAACGGCTTCGCGACCAGCCCGATCCGCGCCGACGGCAAGGCCCGTTCCTACGGCGTGATGGCCAATGCCCTGTACGATATCGACCTCGGCCCGGGCTCCTTCCTGACCCCGTATGTCGGCGTCGGCGCCGGCTACCAGTGGCATGAGTATGACAGCGTCCGCGCCCGCGCCGCCAACGGCGCCACGCTGGCGACGATCGACGGTGAAGACGGCCAGTTCGCCTATCAGGCGATCGTCGGCGCTGCCTTCCCGATCGCGGCCGTTCCCGGCCTGGCCGTCACCACCGAATACCGCTTCATGGGCACGCTGCAGCCGAACCTCGACGTTCGCGGCGGCGCTTCCACCACGGCGCGCGGTTCGACGGATGTGGACAACTACAACCACAGCCTGATGATCGGCCTGCGCTACGCCTTCGGCGTGACGCCGCCGCCGCCCGTCGTTGCCCCGGCCCCGGCGCCGGCCGCCGCCCCGGCGGTTGCCCGCACCTACCTGGTGTTCTTCGACTTCGACCGCGCCGACCTGACGGACCGCGCTCGCCAGATCATCGGTGAGGCCGCAACCAACAGCCAGAGCGTCGGCTCGACCCGCATCGAGGTCTCCGGCCACGCCGACCGTTCCGGCACGCCGCAGTACAACCAGCGCCTGTCCGAGCGCCGCGCAGCCGCCGTGGCCGCCGAGCTCGAGCGCCGTGGCGTGCCGCGCGCCGCGATGTCGATCCAGGCCTTCGGCGAGAGCCGCCCGCTGGTCCCGACCGCCGACGGCGTGCGCGAGCCGCAGAACCGCCGCGTCGAGATCGTCCTGCGCTGATCGCAGGCTTCTCTCGAAGCCAATCGGAAAAGGGCGCCTTCGGGCGCCCTTTTTTGTTGTCCTCCTGGCTGATTGACGGGACCCCGGCTTGCGTGTCGCAGTAGCGCAAAGCAGGAGGGGCGGCATGACAGGGTTCGGGCGATGCCAGTGATCGTCAGCGCGGCCGATCCGCGCGGCGAAGGCTTCCGCAACAATGCCGCCCGGATGGAGGCGCTGGTCGCCGCGCTGCGGGAGAATGTGGACCGGGTGCGCCTCGGCGGTGGGGAAGTGGCCCGCAAGCGCCATCTGGATCGCGGCAAGTTGCTGCCGCGGGACCGCATCCGCGCCCTGATCGACCCGGCCTCCCCCTTCCTGGAATTTTCCCAGCTTGCCGCGCACGGCATGTATGGCGGGGAGGTACCGGCCGCCGGGATCATCACCGGCATCGGCCGGGTTGCGGGCCGGGAATGCGTGGTCATCGCCAACGACGCCACGGTGAAGGGCGGCACCTACTTCCCCATCACCGTGAAGAAGCACCTGCGGGCACAGGAGATCGCGGAGCAGAACCGGCTGCCCTGCGTCTACCTGGTCGATAGCGGCGGCGCCAACCTGCCGAACCAGGACGAGGTTTTCCCGGACCGCGACCATTTCGGCCGCATCTTCTTCAACCAGGCGCGGATGTCCGCCGCCGGCATCCCGCAGATCGCCGTGGTGATGGGAAGCTGCACCGCCGGCGGCGCCTATGTGCCGGCCATGGCAGACCAGGCCATCATCGTCCGCAACCAGGGCACCATCTTCCTTGCCGGCCCGCCTCTGGTGAAGGCCGCGACCGGGGAGGTGGTGACGGCCGAGGATCTCGGCGGCGCCGACCTGCATAGCCGCACTTCGGGCGTGACGGATCATCTGGCCGAATCGGATGACCATGCGCTGGGCCTGGCGCGGCGCATCGTGGCCGGGCTGAACCGCGCCAAGCCCGCCGGCCATGACGACCCCGCGCCACCCCGCCCGCCGCTGTATCCGCCGGAGGAACTGGGCGGCGTGGTGCCGACCGACTTCGCCGAGGGCTATGACGTGCGGGAGGTGATTGCCCGCATCGTGGACGGCAGCGAATTCGACGAGTTCAAGCCGCTCTATGGCCCGACCCTGGTGACCGGTTTTTGCCGGATTTGGGGCTACCGCGTGGGCATCGTCGCCAATAATGGCGTGCTGTTTTCCGAATCGGCGCAGAAGGGCGCGCATTTCATCGAGCTGTGCGACCAGCGTGGCATCCCGCTGGTCTTCCTGCAGAACATCACCGGCTTCATGGTCGGCCGGAAATACGAATCCGGCGGCATCGCCAAGGACGGCGCCAAGATGGTCACCGCGGTGGCCACGGCCCGGGTGCCGAAATTCACCATCATCATCGGCGGCAGCTTCGGCGCCGGCAACTACGGCATGTGCGGCCGCGCCTATTCGCCGCGCTTCCTGTTCATGTGGCCGAATGCGCGCATCAGCGTCATGGGCGGGCCGCAGGCGGCGGCCGTGATGGCGACGCTGCGGCGCGACGCCATCGAATCCCGCGGCGGCACCTGGTCCGCGGAGGAGGAGGCCGCCTTCAAGGCACCCATCTCGGAGAAATACGAGGAACAGGGCAACCCCGCCTATGCCTCCGCCCGGCTGTGGGATGATGGCGTGATCCCGCCGGAGGATACGCGGCTGGTCCTGGCCCTGGCGCTCTCGGCCGCCCGCAACAACCCGGTGCCTGGCTGGGATGGGGAGGCGCGCTTCGGCGTGTTCCGCCTGTGACGCGGCCATTCACCAGCCTGCTGGTCGCCAATCGCGGCGAGATCGCGGTCCGCATCCTGGCGACCGCGCGCCGCATGGGGCTGCGCGGCATCGCCGTGTTCTCGGACGCCGATGCGGGCGCCGCCCATGTCGCCGCCGCCGATGCCGCCGCCCGGCTTGGCCCGGCGCCGGCGCGGGAGAGCTACCTCAGCATCCCCGCCCTGCTCGCCGCGGCCCGCGCGACGGGGGCGGAGGCGGTGCATCCCGGCTATGGCTTCCTCTCGGAGAATGCGGAGTTCGCGGAGGCGGTGATCGGCGCCGGCCTGGTATGGGTCGGCCCACCGCCGGCGGCGATCCGCGCCATGGGGTCCAAGGCCGCTGCCAAGGCGCTGATGGAAGCCTCCGGCGTGCCCCTGGTGCCCGGCTATCACGGCGAGGATCAGTCGGAGGACCGGCTGCGGGCGGAGGCCGCGCGCATCGGCTTCCCCATCCTGGTCAAGGCCAGCGCCGGTGGTGGCGGCAAGGGCATGAAGGTGGCGGCGAGCGCGGCGGAGCTTGAGGAAGCGCTGACCCTGGCGCGCGGCGAGGCCAAGGCCGCCTTCGGCGACGACCGCCTGCTGCTGGAACGCTTTCTTCCCTCGCCCCGCCATATCGAGATCCAGGTCTTCGGCGACAGCCACGGCGCCATCATCCACCTGCATGAACGCGACTGCTCCATCCAGCGCCGCCACCAGAAGGTGGTGGAGGAAGCGCCTGCGCCGGGCATGACCGCGGCACGCCGGGCGGAAATGGGCGAAGCCGCCTGCGCCGCCGCGCGCGCCATCGGCTATGTCGGCGCCGGCACGGTCGAATTCATTGTCGATGCGGGCTCATCGCCCGACGCGGCGGGCGACTCCTTCCACTTCATGGAGATGAACACCCGCCTGCAGGTGGAACACCCGGTGACGGAGGCGATTACCGGTCTGGACCTGGTGGAATGGCAGCTCCGCATCGCGATGGGGGAGGCGCTGCCGCTGCGGCAGGACCAGGTGCGGCTGGACGGCCACGCCATCGAGATGCGGCTCTATGCGGAGGACCCGGCGCGGGATTTCGCGCCCTCCACCGGGATGCTGCGGCATCTGGACCTGCCCTCGGGGCTCCCCGGCATCAGGGTGGATGCGGGGGTGCGGCAGGGCGATGCCGTCTCCATCCATTACGACCCGATGCTGGCCAAGATCATCGCCCATGGCCCGGACCGCGCCACGGCGCTGCGCCGGCTGGACCGGGCGCTGGCGTCCTCGGCCGTTGCCGGCATCCGCAGCAACCTGCCGCTGCTGCGTGGCATCGCGGCGCATCCGGCCTTTCGGGATGCCGCGCTGGATACCGGCTTCATCGCCCGCCATGCGGAGGAACTGCTCGCCGCGCCCGGCCCGGCACCGCGCGCGGTGCTCGCGGCCGCGCTGCTGCGGCTGCTGCGGGATGCGGTGCGGCCGGACCCGGCGGACCTACATTCGCCCTGGGGCGCGGCCGGCGCCTGGCGGCTGAACGGCGATGGCTACCAGGATTTCGTGCTGCTGGACGGCGCCGCGCGGCTGGCGCTGAGGGCGCATCCCGGCGCGGCGCCACTGCTCGACCTGCCGGATGGGCCGGCGCGGGTGCAGGCGGTGCGCTGGCAGGGCGAGGCGCTGGAGGCGACGCTGGATGGCATGGCGCTGCGCGCGACCGTGCTGCGGGACGGTGCGGCGCTGACCGTGCTGTGCAACGGCGCGACGCAGGAACTGCAACTGCTGGATGCGGGCGCCGCCAGCGGCGCCACGGCCGAGGGTGGCGGCAGGGTCCTGGCCCCGATGCCCGGCCGGGTCCTGCAGCTTCTGGTCGGGGAGGGGCAGGCGGTGGCCCGCGGCGCAGTGCTGCTGGTGATGGAGGCGATGAAGGTGCAGATGCGCATCGCCGCACCCGCGGAGGGTGTGGTGCGGGCGCTGCGCTGTCAGGTGGGCGACCTCGTCGAGGATGGCGCCGAGCTTGCGGTCATCGAGGTCGATCTGGCGACCTGAACCAGATCGCCTGAACGTTCTAAAAATAAGACAATGAGACGACGTTGGCGCTTCCGCCGCGATTTCCGCGGCTGGAATGCGGCGCGGCGTCCGCCATCTGTGGCGATCTGCACCGATTCAACGCACTAACAAACCAGGAAGGTTCCAGCCGCCCATCACCGATCCGTCTAAATAGTAAGATTATCCACACGATTTGGCGAGTTATTCGTTGTCGAAGTGCTAAAAAATGGTATCTAGGTCCCTAACGGGTTGTCGCCGGCGCGCTGCCGGACCTCCGTGGGGAGATCAAGCCAATGTCCGCCCAGCCGATCGTCACTTTCCTCGATGGCTCCGCCCTCAGCGCGCCGATCGGCGGTTTGCAGACGGTGACCGTCCGCTTCGACAACGTGCCGAACGGCGCCGCAGGGTCGGATGTCGGCTATGCCCCCTTCGTTAACCTGATCCTTCCCACCAACGGCGCGGACGGCGCGGGGGCGGGCAGCGCGGGGGCCACCAGCAATGACGGGCTGGTCTATCTGGGCGCGACCTATCTCGGCGTGGCGCTGGAACAGTGGGTGCTGGAATTCCCGGCCTCCGGCCAGGTGACCCACCCCTATGCCACCACCGCGACCGGCGGCCCGCTGACCGTCACCGGCACGCCGGGCGAGACGCTGGTGGTGCTGCGGCTGCCCTTCGGCAGCTTCACCGCCGGCCAGACCCCCTCCGACATCGATGTGAAGCTGCAGGTCTCCGGCAATGCCGACCTGGCGGTGCCGCTGACCATCCAGGCCTCCGGCGGCTTCGCCTATGGCCGCGACCCGCTGCTGAACCCGGTGGCGGACAATCCGGTCAGCGGCCCCGCCGCCAGCCTGTCCGTCACGCCCACGGTGCTGGAGCTGGACAAGGTCTATGTCGGGCCGGAGCAGGAAACGGCGACCGGCCCGTCCTACCCCCGCGAATGGCTGGTGAAGGCGCTGATCGCGGATGGCCAGACCATCACCAACCTGGTCCTGACGGACCACATGCCGGACGGCACCTTCATCACCGGCGCCTCCATCGTGAACGGCACCGGCACCGTCACCTATGACAACGCCACCGGCCTGGTCGTCGCGACGCTGACGGGCAGCTACACCGGTGGCGACCCGGTGCCGACGCTGAAGATCGATTTCTACGTCCCGGAATTCCTGCGCGACGGCGTGACCCCCGTGCTGGACCCGGCGACCGGCGCCTTCCGCGAGCTGGAGGACAATGCGCGCCTCGATGCGGTGTGGGACCCGAATGACGGGCGCGACCCGGTCGTGGTCTTCGCCATCGACCCGGCCGGGCCGGAGGATGTCATCACCGCCAAGTCCATCGCGGTGCAGAAATCGGTCCATGTGGTCGATGCGCTGAAGGCCGGCGGCCACCTGGAATGGACGCTGGACGGCCAAGTCTCCAACTACTTCAACATGGACGACCTGCTGCTGGTGGACACGCTGTCCGACGGCCAGGTCTATGACCCGTCCTTCGCACCGACCATCACGATGCGTGAAGGCGGCGCGGTGCTGTTCACCGGCACCATCGACCCCGCCAATGTGACCGTGGTGCGGGATGCGGCCACCGGCATCTCCACCATCACCTTCGACGTGTCGCAGGAAATGCGCGACCGCGGCATCGACGATGTGCTGAACGGCCAGCCGGGCGGCGTGAACAACCAGGCGACCGTCCTGGTGAAGTTCCACACCACCATCGAGGAGAGCTACATCTCCACCGCCCCGGCGCCGTCCAACGAGCCGCTGGTGGACCAGGGCGACCCGCTGGACAATGGCGTGGTCTTCGACGGCGTGGTGGACGAGACCGGCAACCCGAAGGGCGATGACAGCGGCGCCGGCGTGGTGCTGCCGGTCAGCGAAGTCGGCAAATCCATCTACGCCATCAACGGCAATACCGCCTTCACCCCGGGGCCGATTTCAGCCGGCGACCAGATCACCTTCCGCCTGACGCTCGACATGCCGCTGACCGGCGCGCATGACGTGGCGCTGACGGACTTCCTGCCGCTGCCCGTGCTGAAGGCGCTGGGCGGCATGAGCTTCACGGACCTGGTGAACGGCGCCGTGCCGGCCGCCAACCAGGCGAAGTGGGGCCCCGGCGCCACCTTCGACGCCTCCGGCGACCCGACCACGACGCCGAGCATCTCCTTCGATGCCGAAAGCAACTTCCTGCGCTTCGACTTCGGCGATGCGGTGGCCCCGGGCAATCCGGCCAGCCGCATCGACCTGCTGTTCACCGTGGTGGTGCTGGATGAGGAATTCGGCGACGGCCTGCTGCTGACCAACCAGGTCACCTCCACCGAGACCAACAGCTTCGGCGACGTGTCGGAAGACAACGCCATCGTGCAGTTCGTGCTCGGCGAGCCGGAGCTGAACATCACCAAGGGCGTGATCGCCGACAGCAACCCGAACGCGAACCTGACGGGCGCGGCTGGCCCGGTGGCCTTCACCGCACCGGGTTCCGCGGGCAACCGCTTCACCGGCACCATCAACAGCAGCAATCTCGACACCACGCCGATCGATGCGAACCTGACCAGCGCCGATGCGGGGGACCGCGTGTCCTTCGCCATCGTGGTGGAGAATACCGGCAGCAGCCTGAAGGGCGCCTTCGACGTCCTGATCCACGACACCATCCCGACCGGCTTCGAGGTTCCGGCGGGCGGGCTGAACCTGCGCGTGACGGATGGCGCGGGCAACGCCATTCCCTTCACCCTGGAAGGCAGCGGCCTGTTTGACCCGGCCGCAGGAATCCGCCTGGGCGATGCGGCCAATAGCGGCAGCATCGGCGCCCGCCATGCCACCAGCGGCGACAACATCGTCGTCATCACCTACGACCTGGAACTGGTGGATGACGTGCCGGTGTTCGGCGCGGACCTGATCAACACCGCGACCATCGAGCATTTCGCCGCCATGGAAGGCGGCATCGACCGCACGGACTATACCCCGTCCGGCGACCTCACCGACACCGCCCTCGTCCGCACCCAGGCGCCGAGCCCGGCCAAGGTGGTGGCCGCGACCAGCGAGGCGCATACGGGCGCCCTGGCCGGCAATGACAGCCGCGTGGACGCGACGATCGGCGAGACGGTCACCTACCGCATCACCGTCAGCGTGCCGGAAGGTGCGATGACCGACTTCCGCATCGAGGACTACCTGCCGATCTCCGATGCCGCTGGCGGCGGCGTGATGGAAGTGCTGGCGGCGCGCTTCATCGGCGTGACCGGCCTCGGCGGCGCCAGCGTGTTCGACACGACGCCGGTCATCGCGCTGTCGGATCGCGACGGCATCAACGGCAACGACACCGCGACCTTCCGCTTCGGCGACGTGCTCAACACCTCCGACACCACGGCAAGCGCGCCGACGACGGTGACGGTCGAGGTTGATGCAGTGGTGCGGAACCTGGCCGCCAATGATCGCGGCGATGTGCTGACGAACACGGTGGTTGTCAGCGCGGTGGACCCCGATGCCCCGGGCGGCCGCAGCACGGCGAGCGCCACGGCGCAGATCGACGTGGTGGCGCCGAACCTCGATGTGGACAAGGCGGCGGACCGCACCACGGGCGATGCCTTCGACACCATCAAGTACACCATCACGGTGGAGAACAAGGGCGTTCCCGCGGCCGGCAACGACAGCAGCTTCACCGCCCGCGCCTGGGATGTGAACCTGAAGGACCTGCTGACCGATGTTCAACTCGATGCCGTCTACCAGGGCGCGACCCTGGCGGTCACGGGCATCGCCGCCGGCCGGATCAGCTACGGCGCGACGCCGATCGATATCACGCTCGACTACCTCGACCCGGGCGAGAAGATCACCGTTAAGTTCGAAGTGGTGGTCGAGCATGACGTCGATGCCGGGGAGGTCCTGCTGAACGAGGCGACGGTCGCCGGCAGTTCCATGGATGGCGACACCAGCGCGGACGACCGCATCGTCAACGACGCGGACAGTCACACCGTCACCATCGCCAAGCCGGCGATCACCAAGAGCATCGTTGCCAGCAGCGACGCCAACACCTCCGCCGCCCGCCACGACACGGGCCGCACCGATCTGCGGATCGGCGAGGAAGTTACCTATGAGATCAAGGTGCGGCTGCCGGAGGGCGACAGCGCCAATCTGCGCATCACCGACCTGCTGGAGGATGCGACCAGCGCCGGCAACGGCACGCTGACCTATGTGGCCGGCTCGCTGGAGGTGGTTTCCGTCGGCTCCGCGCTGAAGACCTTCGGCGGCGGCGCGCTGCCCAATCCGGTGCTGACCACCGCCGCGCCCGGCAGCACGGCGGGCGATGACAGCTTCACGCTGAACTTCGGCGATGTCCGCAACACCTCGGTCAACACCAATACCGATGCCGAGGTCATCACCATCCGCATCAAGGCGGTGGTGAACGACGTCGCGCAGAACAACGACGCCGACAACCTCCGCAATTCCGCCACCGTGCAGACGGATGGCACGCCGACCACCACCGGCACCGCCGATGTCGAAATCGACGTGGTGGAGCCGGCGCTGAGCATCGACAAGACCTCCTCCACCGGCGGCCAGGCGCTGGATGCCGGCGCCGTCGTCACCTATTCCATCACCATCCGCCACGCCAACAACAGCGATGCGCCGGCCTATGACCTGGCGCTGTCGGACCTGATCCCGGCGGGGATGGAACTGGTGGCAGGCACGCTCTCGGCCAGCACAGGCAGCGTCAGCGCGCTCGGCAATGCCATCTCCTGGTCGGCCGACCAGCATCTGCTGGGTGCCGCCAATATCGTCATCACCTACCAGGCGAAGCTGCTGGACAGCGTGACGCCCGCGCAGGTGCTCTCGAACACCGCGACCCTGGTCTATGACAGCAACCCCGCCGATCCGGTGGACCCGCTGAACCCGACCGCGGCCGAGGACCTCGCCAGCCGCAGCTACGGCACGCAGGACACGGAAACCCGCACCGTCGTGCTGGCACCGACCATCGACAAGGCGGTGATCGCCACCGGCGACGCCAATACCGGCAGCAGCCAGGTCAATGCCGGCAACCCGGATGCAGCGCCCGGCGAGACCGTGACCTATCGCCTGACCGTGACGGTGGGGGAGGGTACGCAGCGCCTCGTCGTCTCCGACACGCTGCCGACCGGCCTGGTCTTCGAATCCGCCAGCGTCGAGAGCATCGGCGGGACCATCAGCGGCTCCTCCCTCGCCGTAGGTGCGACGCAGACCGGCCTGGCCGGCGGCGCCTACAGCTTCGATTTCGGCACCATCACCAATGCCGGCGACAATGACCGCGATGCGGGCGACACCGTCACCATCCTGGTCACCGGCCGCGTCGCCCCCGGCGCCACCGCCGGCAGCACGCTGACCAACACGGCGAAGGTCGAGACCTTCGCGCCGGGCGGCGGCAAGCCGGGCCTCGGTTCCGCCACGGATGATGCGAAGATAGACGTGGTGCGGCCCGATCTGGTGATCGTGAAGACCGCGGCGCCGGGCAACGGCGATGCCGGCAACCTGGTCACCTATACCGTCACGCTGAGCCATGCCGCGGGCTCGACGTCCCCGGCCTATCTGGTGAACCTCTCCGACCTGCTGCCGGATGGCGTGACCCTGGTGGCCGGCAGCGCCACCGCCTCGGCCGGCGCCATCACGGAAACCGGCGGCAATATCGGCTTCAGCCTGAACCAGTACCTGCTGGGCTCGGCGCCGATCACCATCACCTACCAGGCGCGCTACGACAGCGACGTGGTGGATGGCCAGGTCATCAACAACACGGCCCAGGTCACCTACAGCTCCGCCCCCGTGCTCGGCGTCTCCGTCACGGAAAGCGATCCGGCGGCCACCACGGTCGATATCGTCAATACGGTGGTGAAGACGCTGGAGACCACCAGCTACGACACCACTTTCGGCGCCGCCCTCGGCATTGGTGAGGTGGTGACCTTCCTGGTCACCGCGACGCTGGGCGAGGGGGCGCAGCGCATCACGCTGAAGGATGTGCTGCCGGTCGGCCTGACCTATCTGGACAGCGAGCTGCTTTCACTGGGCAACATCGCCGGCTCCGCCTTGGTCTTGGGCGCCGAGGGCAGCTACGACGCCGGCAGCCGCACGCTGAGCTACGCGTTGGGCGATGTCAGCAACCCCTGGGATAACCTCTCCAGCCCCAGCGACCAGGTGGTGTTCCGCGTCACCGCGCAGGTGGCGGATATCGTCGGCAACACCGCCGGCAAGGTGCTGACCAATGTTGGCCAGGTGGTCTCCGCCGCGCCGGTCAACCCCTATGGCGTCACGCCGGGTTCCTCGTCGACCACGGTGAGCGAGAACGAGGCGGTGACGGTCGTTCGCGCCTCGCTGGGCGGCATTGCCTGGCGCGACACGGACGGCAACGGCATCCGCGATGCGAATGAGACGGCGGTGCTGGCCGGCATCCCGGTCACGCTGCTGAACGCGGATGGCACGCCCACCGGCTTCACCGCGGTTACCGCCGCCGATGGATCCTACCTGTTCGACGACCTCGTGCCCGGCACCTACCGCGTGCGCTTCGACGAGATCCCGGGCGAGGAGCGGACGCTGACCAATATCGGCAGCGACCTGACGGACAGCGACGCGCATCAAGGCAATGGCCTGACCGTGCTCTACACCCTGGCCAATGGCGAGGATCGCCGCGACGTGGATGCGGGCTTCTACCAGCTCGCCACCATCGGCGACCGGGTGTGGGAAGACACCAACGGCAATGGCCGCCAGGATGACGGCGCCACCGGCATCGTCGGCGCCACCGTCACGCTGCTCGATGGCCTCGGCAATGTCGTCGGCAGCACCGTCACCGGCGCGAATGGCTTCTACCAGTTCATCGGCCTGGTCCCCGGCGACTATTCCATCCAGGTCCTGCCCGCCGGCTTCACCGCCACCACGCAGAATGCCCCGGCGAACGAGGCCGGGGACAGCGACGTGGACGGCACCGGCCGAAGCGACGTGTTCAACCTGGAATCCGGCGAGGATGAGCCGCGCCTCGATGCCGGCTTCTACCGCGGCGCCAAGCTCGGCGGCACGGTCTTCGAGGATGTGGACGGCGACGGCCTGCAGGATGCCGGCGAGGGCGGCATCTCCGGCCGCCTGGTGACGCTGCTGGATGCCAACGGCATCTCCACCGGCCGCACCGCCATCACCGATGGCAACGGCGACTACGTCTTCGACAATCTGGCGCCCGGCACCTACAGCGTGACCTTCGCGCCCAATGGCGCGCAGCCCTTCACCAAGGCCGATATCGGTCCGGACAATGAGAAGGACAGCGACGCCAACCCGCTGACCGGCAAGACGGAACAGGTGACCATCGTCTCGGGTGGCGATGACCGCTCGCTGGATGCCGGCGTCTACAACCCGGCCGCGCTCGGCAACTACGTCTGGGAGGATCTGGACGGCGACGGCCAGCAGGAAGGCGGGGAGCCGGCGATCGCCGGCGCCACGGTGAAGCTGCTGGATGCGGGTGGAACCGTGCTCGGCACCACCACCACGGATGGCAACGGCTTCTACAGCTTCACCGGCCTGGCGCCTGCCGATTACCGCGTCGAGATCAGCAAGGCCGGCTATGTGCCGACCGTGCAGAACATCGGCGCGGATGCCAGCGACAGCGACATCGGCGCGAATGGCCGCACCGGCTTCGTCAACCTCTCCTCCGGCGAGACCGACAACACGGTCGATGGCGGCCTGGTGCGGCTGGTCTCCCTCGGCGACAAGGTGTTCGACGACCTGGACAATGACGGCATCCAGGATGGCGGGGAGCCGGGCATCGCCGGCATCACCGTCCGCCTGCTCTCGGCCGATGGCGCCACGGTGCTGGGCACCACGCAGACCGATGCTGATGGGCTGTACAGCTTCGATGGCCTGAAGCCCGGCGACTACCGCGTGGAATTCCTGGCCCCGGCCGACCGTGCCTTCGCCAAGAAGGACCAGGGCGGGGACCTGCTGGACAGCGACGCGGACCGCACCACCGGCCGCACCGATGTCATTTCCCTGACCTCGGGCCAGGACCGCACGGATGTCGATGCGGGGCTGCTCTATCTGGGTGACCTCACCGGCCGCGTCTGGGTGGATCGCGATGGCGACGGCATCGAGGAGGCGGGGGAGGCGCCGCGCGCTGGCGTCACGGTCATCCTGCTCGATGCCAATGGCAGTCCGACCGGCCGCACCACCACTACCGATGCGAATGGCGAATACCTGTTCGAGGATCTGATCACCGGCTTCTACAGCGTGCGCTTCGTCACGCCGGCCGGTGAGCGGCTGACCATCCGCAATGCCGGCAGCGACGATGCGGTGGACAGCGACGCCAACCCGAACAACGGCCGCACCGCCGCGGTGCAGGTGCTGCCGGGCGAGGTGACGCGCGACCTGGATGCGGGCCTCTACATTCCCGCCTCGCTCGGCGACCGCGTCTTCCACGACCTCGATGCCGATGGCGTTCAGGATGGCAATGAGCCGGGCCTGGCCAATGTGACGGTGAAGCTGCTGGATGGCGGCGGCAACGTCATCGGCACCACGCAGACGGACGCCGGCGGGCTGTACAGCTTCGACGGCCTGGCGCCCGGCCTGTATGGCGTGAAGGTGGATGCGCTGCCCGGCTACGAGCTGTCGCCGAAGGATGCCGGCGGCAATGATGCGAAGGACAGCGATGCGCTGGCGGATGGCACCATCCCGCCGATCATGCTGTTCTCCGGCGATGCGCGCACGGATCTCGATGCCGGCCTGTTCAAGCGGGTGGAGATCGGCGATCGCGTCTGGCGTGACCTGAATGCCAATGGCGTGCAGGACCAGGGCGAGCCGGGCGCGCGCGGCATCACCGTGCGGCTGCTGGATGCGGGCGGTGCCGTCATCGCCACCACCACCACGGCGATCAACGGCACCTACGCCTTCAAGGACCTGCTGCCCGGCACCTATTCCGTGCAGTTCGTCCCGCTGGGCGGCTCCGTCTTCACCGCGAAGGACCAGGGCGCGGACGCCAAGGACAGCGATGCTGACCTCGTCACCGGCAAGACGCAGCAGGTCACGCTGACCTCCGGCCAGGTGAACAAGACGCTGGATGCGGGGCTGCTGTTCGCCGCCTCCATCGGCGACCGGGTCTGGGCGGATCGCGATGGCGACGGCCAGCAGGATGCGGAGGAGCCGGGCATCGGTGGCGTCACCGTGCGCCTGCTCAGCACCGGCGGCACGGTGCTGGCCACCACCACCACGGATGCCTCCGGCTTCTACCTGTTCGACGGGCTGCGGCCGGGCGACTACGTGGTGCGCTTCAACACGCCGTCCGGCCACAGCGCCACGCTGCAGAATGTCGGCGACGATGCGGCTGACAGCGACGCGGCGGCGAATGGCCGCACCGGGATCATCTCGGTGGGCCAGGGCACCGTGCTGCTGACCGTCGATGCCGGCTTCATCCCGGATGTGGTGGGCACCTGCGACCTGCCCGCCACGCTGCTGACCCCCGGCAACGATGCCTTCCCGGGCACCGAGCAGGGCGACCACATCGATGGCCTGGGCGGCAACGACAACATCAACGGCCTGCGCGGCGACGACTGCCTGCGTGGCAATGACGGCGACGACGCCATCAACGGCCATGAAGGCAACGACAAGATCCAGGGCGACGGCGGCAACGACAACCTGCACGGCAATGCCGGCGACGACGTGATCTTCGGCGGCAACGGCAATGACACGATCGAGGCCGGCGAGGGCCATGACTGGGCCGAGGGCGGCAATGGCGATGACCGCATGCAGGGCGAGGGCGGCAACGACGTGCTGTTCGGCGGCGCCGGCCGCGACATCGTCGAGGGCAATGGCGGCAACGACACCATCCAGGGCGGCACCGGCAATGACCGCGTCGCCGGCCATGATGGCAATGACGTGGTCGTCGGCGGCAAGGATGATGGCCGCGCCACCCTGGTGGGCGGTGCCATCACCGGCGTGGTGATCGGCGACACCGTCTCCGGCGATGGCGGCGCCGACCGCTTCGTCTGGCAGAAGGGGGATGGCGTGGACCTGCTGCTCGACTTCAAGCCGAGCGAGGGCGATACGCTGACCATCTACGGCTATGGCGGTGCGGCCGCGGTGCAGCGGGTAGATGGGCGCACGGTGATCTACCTGGGCACCCACAGCGCCATCGTGATGAACGACTACTACCCGACCGATGGCAGCATGCCGGGCATCACCTTCGTCCCCGGCACCAATGTCGCCCCCGGCCTGCCGGTGGAACGTGCACCGATCACCGGGACCTTCGGCAACGACACGCTGGCCGGCACCGGCGGCGCCGATGTGATCGAGGGCCTGCAGGGCAATGACGTGCTCGGCGGCGGCGGCGGCGCGGATACGCTGATCGGCGACGCGGGCAACGACATCCTGAACGGCGGCGCCGGCGCGGATGTGCTGGATGGCGGCGCGGGAGTGGATACGGCGACCTATGCGGCGTCCGCCGCCGGTCTCACCGTCTCCTTCGCCGATCCGTCGCTCAACACCGGCATTGCGGCGGGGGATGTCTTCATCCAGGTGGAGAACCTGCTCGGCTCCGCCCATGCGGACCGGCTGACCGGCGACAACGCCGCCAACCGCATCACCGGCGGCGCCGGCAACGACACCATCGCGGGCGGTGGCGGCAACGACGTGCTGCTCGGCGGCGCCGGGCAGGATGAGATGACCGGCGGCGCCGGCGCCGACCGCTTCATCTTCGCCAGCCTGGGCGAAAGCGCGGTGGCGGCGCCGGACAGCATCCTCGACCTGTCCTGGTTCGAGGGTGACCGCATCGATCTCAGCCAGATCGATGCCCATGCCGGGCTGGGTGGCAACCAGGCCTTCGCCTTCGCCGGCACGGGTGCCTTCGTCGGCGGCGGCCAGGGCTCCGTCCGCTACCAGCATGATGGCGGCGATACGCTGGTGCTGGTCGATGCCGGCAATGGCGGGGCGGCGGAGATGGCGATCCGGGTTGCGGGGCTGCACACCCTGTTCAATTCCGACTTCGCGCTGTGACACCATCGGCGCCCGGCTTGCCCGGGCGCCGCTTGACCCTCCGCGTTCTTCCGGCACATGCTTAGGCAGTGAAGTATCGTCGGCCGCGCCTGCCAGGGCGCGGAAAAGATGGTCCGCTGGGAGAACGCCGGATGGTTGACGCTGCGGGATTGACGCGCCGTGCCTCGCTTGCCCTGGGTCTCGGTGCGCTGGCCGCACCGCTGCTCAGCCGGGCAAGCTTCGCCCAGGGCGGCCGCAACGCACGGCTGGTCGTGCCCTATCCCCCCGGCGGCACCACGGATCTCACCGCCCGGCTGATCGCGCCGCGCGCGGCGGAAGCGTTGGGCAGCGCCTGGGTGATCGAGAACCGCTCCGGCGCCAATGGCGTGGTGGGCGCGGAACTGGTGGCGCGCAGCGCGCCGGATGGCACCACGCTGCTCTATTCGAACGAGGTGCTGACGGTGCTGCCCTTCGTGCAGCGCAACGTGCCCTTCGACCTGCAGGCGGATTTCACCCCCGTCGCCCGCACCGTCTCCATCCCCTATGTGCTGGTCGGCGGCACCGGGCTGGCGCCGCGGGACATGGCGGCGCTGCTGGCCGGGCTGCGTGCGACGCCGGAGCAATTCTCCTTCGCCGGATCCTCGCTCGGCTCCGTCGGGCAGCTCGCCACCGCGGCGCTGTGGCAGAAGCTGGGGGTCGAGAGCACCTTCGTGTCCTATCGCGGCACCGGCCCGGCGATGAACGACCTGGTTTCCGGCGCTGTCAGCCTGTTCTTCGCGCCGCTCGGGCCGGCGATCCCGCTGGTGCGGGACGGCAGGCTGCGCGCCTATTGCGTCACCTCCGCCGCCCGCCAGCGCGTGCTGCCGGATGTGCCGACGCTGGTCGAGGCCGGCTTCGCCGACATGGTCTATGAGGGCTGGACCGGCGTATGGGGCCCGCAGGGGCTGGATGCGGCCTTCGTCACCCGCGCCAATGCGGCGGTGAACCAGGCGGCGGCGGAACCGGCGGTGGCCGCGCGCATGGCGGATCTTGGCCTCACGGCGCTGGCCGAGAGCGCCAGCCGCTTCGCCGAGGTGATTGCCGCGGAGATCGCCCGCAACAGGGCGCTGGTTGCCGCTGCCCGCATCCAGCCGCAATAGCCCCATTTCCAGTCAGGCGTAGCCCGGTTGCGGTCGGGTGCCGCGCTGCAGCCAGCGCGCGGTACCATGGGTGACATTGCGCTTCGGAATGGTTAGATCGATGTAAGGTCGGCACTGCCTCCGGCCTTGTCTCGCCCTGCACCCGTACCCGAAGGCGGCCGCGCGCACGTGTACCCTTTCGCAGCGTTCCCCGATCCGCCTCGCGCCACGGATCAGCGTTCGGGCCGTGCCTGGCGCCGGCTGAGCCTGCTGTCCCCGTTCCTCGCGCTGCTGCCGCTGGCGCTGTTCGGCCTGCTGCTGCTGATCAGCGTGCAGGCGGAACGCAGGGCGGACCGGCAGGATGACCTGCAGCGGACCGCCACAACCCTCGTCGCCGGGCTGGATTCCGAAATGCGCGCCGGGCTGCGCGCGCTGGATGCGCTGGCTGGCTCGCAGCACCTGAAATCCGGCGACCTCGCCGGCTTCCGGCAGGAGGCACAGCGCCTGCTGGCGCGGGAGCCGCATTGGTTCACCATCGCCCTGACCGATGGCGAGAAGCAGCTGCTGAACCTGCGCTACCCCGAAGGCGCCGCGCTGCCGCCGGTCGAGGATCTGGCCGCCGTCGGCAGCGTGCTGCGTACCGGCCAATCGGCGCCGGGCGGGCTGATGCAGGGGCGCATTTCCTTCCGCGTCCCGGTGCGGGTGGATGGCGCCGTGCGCTTTGCCCTGGTCGCGACGCAGGAGGCGACGACCTTCGCACAAATGCTGGACCGCGCCGGCCTGCCGCCCGACTGGTCCGCCCTGCTGCTGGACGGCGATGGCCGGCTGGTCGCCCGCGCCGCCACCGGCCGTGCGGAGCCGGAGGCGCTGCGCCCGGCCTTCGGACATTCTCCCGCTCCGGTGGAGGTGAATGGCGTCTTCGCCCTGGCGCAGCCGGTCGGCGCCAGCCGCTGGTCGCTGGTCGTGGCCGCCCCGCCCAGCAGCCTGACGCGGGCCGCCGCGTGGTGGCTGCTGGCCGCCTTCGGTGCCGCCGCCTTCGTGGCCAGCCTCGGCGTCGCCGCCCGCATGGCCCTGCGCGACCATGGGCAGGAGGCGCAGCACCAGCGGCGCCAGCAGGAAGCCCTGGCCCGCGCCGCCGAACAGGACCGCCGGCGCAGCGAGATGATGCTGGCGGTCAGCCAGGAATTGCGGGCGCCGCTGAGCGGCCTGCTCGACTATTGCGAGCGGCTGGAACAGGCCGAACTGCCGGCACCCGCCCGGCTGCTGGTCGAACGGCAGCGCCAGGCAGGGCAGGCGCTGCTCGCCCTGGTGGGCGACGTGCTGGATTTCGCGCGTCTCGAGGATGGCGGCATCGAGCTTGAGGACACGGACATCGAGATCGCGCCGCTGCTGGAGGAATGCATCGCGCTGATGCGGCCCGCCGCGGCGGATAAGGACCTGGTGCTGCGCCTGGCGATCGACCCCGGCCTGCCACGCTGGATCCGCGGCGATCCGATGCGGCTGCGGGAGGTGACGACCAAGCTGCTTGACAATGCCATCCGCGCCGCCCCCTCGGGGCAGGTGGTGCTTTCCGCCCGGCTGACGCCGCGGCCGGAGCGGGTGGAGATCACGGTGGCCGATGAGGCGCCGGCCATTGCCGAGGCCGACATGCCGCGCCTGTTCGATCCGGCGCGGGACACCGGGCCGGAAGGCGTGGCACCGGCCTCCGCCTTGCTGGCGGGCCGCGGCAGCGGGCTCGGCCTGGCGATCTGCCGCCGGCTGGTGGAGGCGATGGGTGGCGCGATCGGCGCCGAGAGCGGGTCGGGCAAGGCTTTGGCCGCCCAGGCTTCTGGCGGGCAAGCTTCTGGCGGGCAAGCTTCGGCGGGCCAATCCTCCGGGGTCCAAGCCTCAGGGAGCCAGTTCCCCGGGGGCCAGGGCAGGCGCTTCGTATTCTGGGTGCCGTTCCGTCCTGGCGCCTCGCCAGGGCTGACCCGCGCCGGGACGCCGCTGCGGATCCTGGTGGCGGAGGATGTGGCGGCAAGCCGCCTGTTGCTGACCACCGTGCTGGAACGCGCCGGCCATGCCGTGACCGCCGCCTCGGACGGCCCCGCCGCCCTGGCCGCGCTGCACCGGGCCAGCTTCGACCTGGCGGTGCTGGACCTGCATATGCCGAGCCTCGGCGGGCTGGGCGTGGCCCGCGCGGTGCGGGCGCTGCCCGGCGACCAATCCCGCCTGCCGCTGATCGCGCTGACCGCGGACCCGGCCGAGCAGGTGGAGGAGTGCTGCCGCGCCGCCGGCTTCGACGCGGTGCTCCGCAAGCCCTTCGAGACGCGCCGGCTGCTCGGCCTGATCGATGGGCTGCGGGCGCGCGCCGTCGCGCCCTGAAGCCCGCCGACCAGAAGGCCTGCCGCCCCGGGCCCTACCGGCGGGGCATCACCTGCTCCGCCAAGGTGGCGAACCAGCTTGCGCCGACCGGCAGGATCTCGTCGTTGAAGTCGTATTTCGGGTGGTGGACCATGGCATCGCCCTCGCCCTTGCCGCCGCCCAGGAACAGGTAGGCGCCGGGCTTCTCGTTCAGCATGAAGCTGAAATCCTCGCCCCCCATGGTCGGCTGCGGCAGCGGGCGGGAACGCGCCTCGCCCACCACGGTCGCGGCGGCCTTGGCGGCGATGACGGTGCTCTCCGCCTCGTTCACCGTGGCCGGGTAGGCGCGGGTGAAGCTGGCCTCGGCCGTGGCGCCGAAGCTGGCGGCGACGCCGTTGACGATGCGCAGGTAGTTCGCCTCCAGCAGGTCGCCCACTTCCGGCAGGAACCAGCGCGCGGTGCCCTGCATCTGCACGCTTTCCGGGATGACGTTGAAGGTGAAGCCGCCCTTGATATGCGCGATGGTGATGACGCCGGCTTCCAGCGGGTTCACGTTGCGCGCCACCACGGATTGCAGCGCCGTCACGATGTGGGAGGCGATGAGGATCGGGTCGATGCCGTTATGCGGCATGGCGCCATGCGCGCCGCGGCCGGTGATGGTGGCTTCCAGATTGGCGACGGCGGCCATGACCGGGCCGGGCGCATGGAGGAACACGCCGGCCGGCGCGCCGGGCCAGTTGTGCAGGCCGAAGATGCGGTCCATCGGGAAGCGTTCGAACAGCCCTTCCTTCACCATCACCTCGCCGCCCGCCAGATTCTCCTCCGCCGGCTGGAACACCAGGTAGACGGTGCCGGCAAAGTTGCGCGTTTCCGCCAGGTAGCGCGCGGCACCGAGCAGCATGGTGGTGTGCCCGTCATGACCGCAGGCATGCATGATGCCAGGGGTCCGCGACGACCAGGGCTTGCCGGTGGCTTCCTCGATCGGCAGCGCGTCCATGTCGGCGCGGAAGCCGATGGCGCGGCCGTTCGGGCCGCCCTGGCCGTGGATGACGCCGACAACGCCGGTCGTGGCGATGCCGGTGATGACCTCGTCGCAGCCGAATTCACGCAGCTTGGCGGCGACCACGCCGCTGGTGCGGGTTTCATGGAAGCCGAGTTCCGGATGCTGGTGGAGGTCGTGCCGCCATTCCGTCATCTCGGGGTGGAATTCAGCGATACGATTGATGATGGGCATGGTGCAGCTCCGCCTGGACCCGCCCTGTTTGCGTCCGGTTCCGGCCCACGGCAAGGGGCGTGCCGAAGCAGCGCGCCAGGCCGTATTCAAGCGGCACGCCCACCACGCCGAGGCGTTCCCGCATCGGCCGCACGTCGAAGGCCTTGTCCTCCGACAGCCGGCGCAGCTCGGCCATGCGGATGCGCGGCAGGCCGGGCAGCAGGCAGCTGAGCGGGGCCATCGCCCGCAGCAGCGGGCCGGGCAGGGAAACCACGGGCGGCGGGCGCAGCCCGGCGGCGCGGGCAACGGCGGTCAGGAAATCCCGGTAGGCCACCGGCCGCGGCCCCGCCACCACCAGCGCCTCCGGCCCCGTCCAGACCTGGTCGATGGCGGCGAGGATGCAGCGGGTCAGGTCGTCCTGATGGATCGGCTGCACCAGGGCGCGGCCGCCATCGGGCACCGGCGCCGCCGGCAGCCATTCCAGCAGCGCGGCCAGGCGCTGGACGTTGTCCTCGCCCTGTGCGCCATAGATCATGGTCGGGTGCAGCATCACCCCGGGACGGCCGGAGAGCAGCAGGGTTTCCTCGCCGAAGCGCACCCCATCCCCATGCTCATCCGCCCAGCGTGAGAAGCGGCGGGTGGAGCCGAGCAGCACGAGGCGCGCCCAGGGCGGCGCGGCGGTCAACAGGCAGCGCGTATATCGGGCATGGGCGCAGGACACGATGATGCTGGCGCCCTCCAGTGCCTGCGCCAGCCCGTCATACTGGGTCAGGTCCGCCGGCCGGGCGGCGGCCGGCAGATTGAGCGCCCGCCAGCGCGCCAGGTTGCGGACGAGGGGGCGGAACGGCCGCCCCGCCTCCAGCAGGGCGCGGCACAGCGCCGCCCCGGTTCGGCCGGAAGCCCCGATGATAGCAAGCGTGGCGGCACCCTCCGGCCGCCAGCGCACAGGCCCCGGGGCGGCGGCGGCTAGCGTCCCGGTGGCAGCATGAACGCCAGGTCGGCGCCCTGGGGTGCCTGGGTCACCTGTTCGTGAACAAGCCGGTCCCAGCCGCGGGCCGGGGCAGGGGCGGGGGACCACAGGGCGCGGCGCCGTGCCATCTCATCCTCCGCCACCAGCAGCTCGATCCGGCGGTCCTTGACGGAAAGCCGGATGCGGTCGCCGGTCTCTGCCAGCGCCAGCGGCCCGCCAACCGAGGCTTCCGGCGCCACATGCAGCACGATGGTGCCGAAGGCGGTGCCGGACATGCGGCAATCGCTGATCCGCACCATGTCCTTCACCCCCTGGCGGGCGAGCTTCTTCGGGATCGGCAGGTAGCCGGCTTCCGGCATGCCGGCGGGGCTGCGCGGGCCGGCATTCTTCAGCACCAGGATATCGGTGGCCAGCACGTCCAGCTCCGGGTCGTCGACCCGGTTGGCCAGATCCTCCAGCCCGTCGAACACCAGGCAGCGCGCCTCGGTCTCGAACAGGGATTCGGTGGCGGCGCTGCGCTTGAGGATGGCGCCATCCGGGGCGAGGGAGCCATACAGCGTCACCAGCCCGCCGACCGGGCTCACCGGCTTTTCCCTGGCCCGGATGATCTTGCGGTCGACGAAGTGGCTGCCATCGCCGATCCGGTCGCGCAGGGTCACGCCATCCAGGTCCAGCGTATCGAGGTCCAGCAGGTCGCGGATCTCCCACAGCAGCGCCTGCATGCCGCCGGCGGCGTGGAAATCCTCCATGTAGCCCTCGCCGGTCGGCTTCAGGTCGACCAGCACCGGGGTGGTCTCGCTGAGCTCGTCCAGGCGCTTCAGGTCCAGCTTCAGCCCGGCGCGGCCGGCGATGGCGGCCAGGTGCACCACGGCATTGGTGGACCCGCCGATCGACAGCAGCACGCGCACGGCGTTGTCCAGGTTGCCCTGGGTCATCAGCGACAGCGGCGTGACGGGCTTGTTGATCAGCCGCACCGCCTGCGCGCCGGCTTCCTCCGCCATGCGCAGCCGGTCGGCATGCACGGCGGGGGCGGAGGCGGCATCCAGCGGCATGAAGCCGAGCGTGCTGGCGATGCAGGCCATGGTGCTGGCGGTGCCCATCACGCCGCAGGTGCCGGCGGTGGTGGCCAGCTTGCCCTCCAGCGTCTTGATCCGCTCGCCCGAGACTTCGCCAGCGCGGTAGCGCGCCCAGTAGCGACGGCAATCGGTGCAGGCCGAGAGGCGTTCCCCGGCGAAGGACTGCGCCAGCATCGGCCCGACCACCAGCATGACGCTGGGCGTGCCGGACGAGATCGCGGCCATCAGCTGCGCCGGCACCGTCTTGTCGCAGCCGCCGACCAGCACCGCGGCGTCCATCGGCTGGTTCGCCAGCATCGCCTCGGTGTCGAGCGCCATCAGGTTGCGGTAGTGCATGGAGCAGGGGGACAGGGACGGTTCGCAGATGCTGATGGTCGGGAAGGCCAGCGGCAGGCCGCCGGCGGCCAGCACGCCGCGCTTCACCGCCTCGATCAGCTCCGGCGCGGTGCGGTGGCAGTTGTTGTAGTCGGACCCGGTATCGGCGATGCCGACCACCGGCTTGTCCAGCATCGCCTGGCTGTAGCCCATGGATTTGGCGAAGCTGCGCCGGAGGTACAGGGCGAAGTCGCGGTCCCCGTAGTTGGAGGCATTCCTGCCCAGGCCATGCGGCTTCGGCGCGTCTGTCTTGCCGGTCATCTTGCTGTCTCCCCATGCTCCGGCGCCGCCCACCTTATTCCGGGCGGTCTTCCGGGCGGTGACAGACGCAGCAGAGCTTGTTGCCATCCGGGTCGCGCAGATACGCCCCGTAATAGTCGGCATGATAATGCGGCCGCAGCCCAGGGCTACCCTCCTCCGTGGCGCCCTGCGCCAGGCCGGCGGCATGGACGGCGCGGACGGTGGCGCGGTCCGGCGCCTCGAAGGCCAGGGTGGTGCCGTTGCCGGGGCTGGCCGGGCGGCCATCGATCGGGCGCATCAGCCAGAATTGCGGGCTCGCCTCGGGGTTGGCGGCATAGCCGGCTTGGCCCTGGGCTTCATCGGTGTGGAAGCGGCCAAGGCCGAGCGGGGCGAGCAGTGCGTCATAGAAGGCCAGCGCGCGGGGGAAGTCGTTGGTGCCGAGGGTGGCGTGGCTGAACATGCGGGTTCTCCTGGGTTGCGGTCGCGCTGCGTGCCACGGGCTGGCTTGACGGGTGTTGCGGTTCTGCGTGGCTGACGGTATCCTGATACCGTCAGCCGAAAAGCCCGGTTTCGCTTGACTTTCCGGGCCTGTCCCCCGATACAGCGCGCCAGACCGATACTCGGAATTACGAAGCAGATGCTTACTCGGCAAACCACCTCCATCAAGCCGGCGGAGGTCACCAAGAACTGGGTGCTGATCGACGCGGAGGGCCTCGTGCTCGGCCGCCTCGCCAGCGTCATCGCCAACCGCCTGCGCGGCAAGCACAAGCCCACCTTCACCCCGCATGTGGATTGCGGCGACCATGTCGTCGTGATCAACGCGAAGAAGGTGCGCGTGACGGGCCAGAAGGCGGAACAGTCCGTGTTCTACTGGCACACCGGCTACGCCGGCGGCATCAAGGGCCGCACCCTGGCCGAGCGCCTGGCCAGCCCGCACCCCGAGCGGGTGCTGGAGAAGGCGGTGGAGCGCATGATCACGCGTGGCCCGCTCGGCCGCGCCCAGATGCGCAACCTGCATGTCTATTCCGGGCCGGAACACCCGCATGCCGGCAATACCCCGGCTGCGCTGGATGTCGGCGCCATGAACCGCAAGAACGTCTTCGGCGCCCCTGCGAAGGCCGCCGCTGGTAAGGCTGCCTGACCATGAGCGAGACCGAAGCACCCCAGGCCGACGCGCCCCGCACCGATGCCCCGCGCACCGGTGGATCCCTGGCCGAACTGAAGGACCTGGTTGCGGCCGCCGGTGGCCCCGCTGCCGAAGGCGCCGTCGTCGTCGCGCCGAAGCGTGACGCGCAGGGCCGTTCCTACGCCACCGGCCGCCGGAAGAACGCGATCGCCCGCGTCTGGGTGAAGCCCGGCAAGGGCAACATCGTGGTCAACGGCAAGCCCTCCACCACCTATTTCGCGCGTCCCGTCCTGCGCATGGTGATCGGCCAGCCCTTCCTGGTCGCCGATCGCGACCAGCAGTTCGACGTCTTCGCGACGGTGGTCGGTGGTGGCCTGTCCGGCCAGGCCGGCGCGCTGCGCCACGGCATCACCCGCGCGCTGACCTATTACGAGCCGGGCCTGCGCGGCATCCTGAAGAAGGCCGGCTTCCTGACGCGCGACAGCCGCGTGGTCGAGCGCAAGAAGTACGGTAAGGCCAAGGCCCGCCGATCCTTCCAGTTCTCCAAGCGCTGACGCCTCGCGGACGGGCGTCACGCCCGGCCGCATGGCTGGATATACAGGGGGGCAGGTCCGCAAGGGCCTGCCCCTCTTGCTTTTTCGGCCGCCGGAGGGCGGCATGCGTGCGATCCGAGGGAACACGACCATGGCCAAGGGACCTACCCCCAGCGTCTTCATCGATGGCGAAGCCGGCACCACCGGGCTGCAGATCCGCGACCGGCTGGCGCATTTTCCGGGCATCGCGCTGCGCTCCATCCCCGACGACCGGCGCAAGGACCCGGAAGCCAAGCGCGCCCTGATGGCGGAGGTGGATCTGGTGGTGCTCTGCCTGCCGGATGCCGCGGCCAAGGAAAGCGCCGCCATGGCGGCCGGCCTCGGTGCCGATGCGCCGAAGCTGATCGATGCCTCCACCGCGCATCGGGTGGACCCCGACTGGGTCTATGGCTTCCCCGAGCTGAATGCGGTGCAGGCCGCGGCGGTCGCCGGCGCCATGCGCGTCTCCAACCCCGGCTGCTACCCGACCGGCGGCATCGCGCTGATCCGTCCGCTGGTCGAGGCGGGCCTGCTGCCCGCGGACTACCCCATCACCGTCAATGCCGTCTCCGGCTATTCCGGTGGCGGCAAGCAGATGATCGCGGAGTTCGAGCCGAACCGCACCGCCGCGCCCTTCTTCCTGTACGGGCTCAACCTCGAGCACAAGCACGTGCCGGAGATGCAGCTCTATTCCGCGCTGTCCCGGCGGCCGATCTTCGTGCCGTCCGTCGGCGATTTCGCGCAGGGCATGCTGGTTTCCGTGCCGCTGCATCTCGACCTGCTGAACGGCAAGCCGAGTCCGGCCGATCTCGAAGCCTGCCTGCGGAGCGCCTATGCCGGCAGCGGCTGGGTGCGGGTGGAGACGGCGGATCCGAAGGCGCGGCTGGCGCCGGAGGAGCTGAACGGCAGCAATTTCCTGGAGCTGCGCGTCTTCGGGAATGCCACCCAGGGCCAGGCGGTGCTGGTGGCCAAGCTGGACAATCTGGGCAAGGGTGCCTCCGGTGCCGCTGTGCAGAATATCGGCCTGATGCTGGGCGTGGACGTCACCGCCGCCCTGCCGCTGGCCGCCTAGGGAGAGAAGAACGTATGACCGGTCCCGTGATCCCCTTCGAGGACAAGACCCCCAAGATTCATCCGGAGGCCTGGGTGGCGCCGACCGCCATCGTCATCGGCGATGTCGAGATCGGCGAGGACAGCAGCGTCTGGTACCACTGCGTGCTGCGCGGCGACACGAACATCATGCGGATCGGTGCCCGCACCAACATCCAGGATGGCAGCGTGCTGCACCTGAATGCGGGGGCGGAGCCGCTGATCATCGGCGATGACGTGACCATCGGCCATGCCTGCATCGTGCATGCCTGCACACTGAAGAACCGCGCCTTCGTCGGCATGGGCGCCACGGTGCTCGACCGCGCGGTGATCGAGGAGGGCGGCATGCTCGGCGCCGGCGGCATGCTGCCGCCCGGCAAGGTGATCGGCCCGAACGAGCTATGGATGGGCAGCCCGGCCAAGCTGGTGCGGGTGATGTCCGCCGAGGAACGCGGCAAGTTCGACCGGACCGCGCCCAGCTATGTCGCACTGGCCAAGCGGCATCGCGCCAGCCTGGCGCGTGGCTGAAGGGCGCCAGCCTGGCGCGTGGCTGAAGGGCGCCAGCCTGGCGCGTGGTTGAGGGCGCCAGGCTGGTGCGTGGTTGAAGGGCGCCAGCCTGGCGCGTGGTTGAGGGCGCCAGCCTGGCGCGGGGTTGAAGGGCGCCAGCGTGGCGCGGGGGTAGGACGCGCCGAGGCGTGACTTGGCGGGGCCGGCGGGGCGCACCATTCTGCTGTCAGCGTCCTTTTGCCAGGAGAGGCCCCCATGCGCCTTGTCCACGCCGCCCTTGCCACCGGCCTGCTGCTCGCGGCGGGGTGCGCGCCGATGCCCCCGCCCGAATCGGTGTTCCTGCCACCGAGCGCCGAGGGGCGCGGCGCAGGTGACCCCACGCGGGGCGCCATCCTGGCTTCCTCCTATGCCTTCGCCACGCCGGCCAGCCTGGCGGGCGACCCGGCCGCGGCGGCGGAGGCCTTGGCGCAACTCGAATATCTCACCGTGGAACTGGGCTTCGGCGGCGCCTGGCGGGACATGAACCCGCTGGTTTCGACGGAACTTCGCCGGGCACGGGCCGAAACGCGTGCCGCGCTGGGCTTCCGGCAGGATGCCTCGCCGCAGGTCGCGGTGAACGCGCTTTACGGCGCTTCCGCTGCGCTGCGCCAGGGCGACCGCGCCACGGCCGGCACCCGGCTTGCCGGATTGGCCGGGCCGGGTGGGACGGAGGCGGCGCTGGCGCGGCTGGCGGCATTGCCGCCGCTGCCCCGCGCGGCTTCGGCCACAGGGCTGGCGCGGGATGCGCTGACCCGCCGGGACAGCGACCAGGACGACCGGATGCGCGTTTTCTAGCCGGCTTCGCCGCCTGGCAGGCTGCGGCCGTTCGGGGGAAGTCGCTTCCCCCTGAACAGGATGTCCTTTGCCGCGGCCAGCTAGATCCGCTTCGTCTCCGGCGCATTGCCGCGGCCGCGGCCGGGCGGGTCGGAGGGGTCGCTATCCGTCGGCCCATCCGCGCCCTTGCGCGGCGGCCGGCTACCGCCGCGGCCACGGCCTGGCGGGTCCGTAGGGTCGCTGTCGCTCGGGCCCAGCGGCGCCCTGTTGCCGCCGCGGCCGCGGCCGGGCGGATCGGCCGGATCACTGTCCGTCGCGCCGCCGGGTCCGCGGCCACCACGACCGTTTCCAGGCGGGTCGCCCGGATCCTGGTCCGTCACCCCGGCCGGCGGGCGACTGCCGCCGCGGCCACGACCGGGCGGGTCGCTTGGGTCGCTATCCGTCGCGCCGCCGGGCCCCCGGCCACCGCGACCGTTTCCGGGCGGGTCGCCCGGATCCTGGTCGGTCACCCCGGCCGGCGGGCGGCTGCCACCGCGGCCGCGGCCAGGCGGGTCGCCGGGATCGCTGTCGGTCTGTCCGCTGGGGGAGGGGGCGCCGCCATTGCGCTTGGTGTCCGGCACGCCTCCGCCACCGGATTTGGCGCCCTGCGCCCCGGCCGCCCATGGCAGCGTCGCCACGCAGAGCGTCGTGACCCGGAGGATCAGGAGGCGACGGCCCGGCGGCGCTCCATCGGATACGGACATGCGGCGCTCCTTCCCTCCGGCCATGTTCACGGTGCGCCGGGAATTTCACAAGGGCCACGATACGCAGGTGGGTGGCGCAGTGGCGTGATGCGGCAGGACGCAATGATTCGGCTTGCGTTCATGTTCCTCTTATGTTCCTCTCAGCCCATGAGCACCATCGCCCTCGGATATTCCACCCAGGCCGATATCCCGGCCGAACTTCGCATCCCGCCGCGCCCGCGCGGGCTGCGGCAAACCCTCGATCGGCCGGCCGCGCGGGAACCGGCGTGGCGGGAGGCGATGCGCTGGTCGCTGTTCGGGCTGACCGCCAGCCTGGCCGCCGGGGAGGTTGCACTGGCCCTGTTCGGCCCCTGACGCCTCCGGCCGATTAGACCGGCAGCGTGGCCAGCGCCGAAAGCCCGCCGCCCGCCCGGTTCCGCAGCACCACGTCGCCGCCATGGGCGCGGAATATGTTGCGGGCGATCGGCAGGCCGAGGCCGGTGCCGCCGGTTTCCCGGTTGCGGCTCGCCTCCAGCCGATGGAAGGGCTGGAACACGTTTTCCAGCTCGCTCTCCGGTACGCCGGGGCCGTCATCCTCCACCGCGATCCTCACCACCCCGGCCTGCGGCGGCTGCAGCCGCAGGGTGGCGGAGCCGCCATAGGCCACCGCATTGCCCACCAGATTGGCCAGCGCCCGCTTCAGCGAGCCGGGCCGCGCCACTGCCGTCAGGTGTTCCGGGCCGATATAGGTGATCAGCTCCGCGAAATCCGGGCTGGCATCAGCCGCCTCATCCGTCACCGTCCGGCACAGCGCGGCGAGATCGACGGCAACCGATGGCTCGCGCCGCGAATCGTCGCGGGCGAAGGCGAGGGTGGCGGCGATCATCGCCTCCATCTCGTCCAGATCGGCCAGCATCTTCCGCCGCTGCTCGTCATCATCCAGGAATTCGGCGCGCAGCTTCAGCCGGGTGATCGGCGTCTTCAGGTCATGCCCGATCGAGGCGAGCATCTGGGTGCGGTCGCCGACGAAGCGGCGGATGCGCTCGGCCATGGTGTTGAAGGCGCGCGCGGCGGTGGCGACCTCGATAGGGCCGGTCTCCGGCAGGGGCGGTGCGTTGACGTCGCGGCCGAGCCGGTCCGCCGCCTGGGCCAGCGCCGTCACCGGCCGGATCAGCCGCCGTACCGTCCACAGCGTCAGCGCCAGCGCGGCCAGCGTCATCACCACGAAGGCGACGAGGAAGGTGAAGGAATGCCAGGGCCGCGGCGGCGGCATCTCCAGCCGCAGGTTCAGCCAGCCCTGGTCGGGAAAGCGCAGGCTGACCATCAGCCGCCCGGGGTGGCCATGGGTAGCGATCAGCACCTCCCGCGGGCGGAAGCGGGCAGGGGCATGACGCAGCGCGTCCAGCCGCAGCAGGCGGACCAGGCTGGGCGGCGGCGGCGGGAAGCCGGGCTGGGCCAGCGCCACATCGTCCACCGTGGCGCGCAGGCCCGGCGGCATGTCCAGGTCCTCGACCAGCGCCCGGCGCCGCTCCGGCGGCAATTGCAGCAGGCTGCGCCAGGCGCCGAAGGAACGCTGGGAGATTTCGCGGGCGTGCTGGAAGCGCTGCAGATCGACGCGGTCCAGCGCATGAATGGTCAGCCCCGCCGCCTGCACCACCACCAGGCCGACCAGCAGCACCAGCGCGGTGCGCCCGGCCAGGCTGCGCGGCCATAGCCAGCATAGCCAGCGCAGCCCGGGCAGGCGGCGCATCAGCCGCGCTCGACGGTGGCGGACAGCACATAGCCGCCGCCGCGCACGGTCTTGATGACCTGCGGGTTGCGGCCGTCATCCTCCAGCTTGCGGCGCAGGCGGGACACGGCGACATCGATGGCGCGATCGAACGGCCCGGCCTGGCGGCCGCGCAGCAAATCCATCAGCATGTCCCGCGTCAGCACGCGGTTCGGCCGCTCCACCAGCACCATCAGCAATTCATACTCGCCGCCGGTCAGCGGCACCTCCGCGCCCTGCGGGTTCAGCAGGCGGCGGCGCGTCGGCTCCAGCACCCAGCCGGCGAAGCGCAGCACGCGGGCGGGCGGTTCCTGGGAGGGACCGGTGCTGCTATCCGCCGTCGCGCGGCGCAGCACGGCGCGGATGCGGGCGAGCAATTCGCGTGGGTTGAAGGGCTTCGCCACATAGTCGTCGGCACCGAGTTCCAGCCCGACGATGCGGTCCGTCTCCTCCCCCATCGCCGTCAGCATCACGATCGGCACCTCGGACTGGGTGCGCAGCCAGCGCGCCAGGTCCAGGCCGGATTCGCCCGGCATCATCAGGTCGAGCACCACCAGGTGGTAGCGGCCGAGCGGCCAGAGCTTCCTTGCCTCCCGCGCATCGCGCGCGGCGGTCACGCGGAAGGACTGCTTCTCCAGGAACTTGCCGAGCAGTTCGCGGATTTCGCGGTCATCATCGACCACCAGGATATGCGGGGCTGTTGCGTCCATGGCTGTAACATAGCGCGCCGCGCGCCGGCCCCTAGCGGGAAAGCCCGGCGGATGTTGCGGCATGTGACCCTGGGGGTGCCGGTTACGGAGCGTTGCACTTCATCATGCTTTTCGGCCTTTCGCCGTAACCCGCCGGCCGCATGTAGCGAAGCACAGGCGCCATCCCGGACTCGGCCCGGCTCCTGGCCGCGGGAATCCCCCCTCCCGCCCCGGGGTGGCGTGCTGTACTGGCGGCGGGGATGACCCTCTCTCCTGCGTCCCCGCCGCCCTTCTTCCCGGACCCGCCCCCCTGGGTGCGGGAGGCGATGGCGGCGCTGGTCCAGGCCGATCCGGACCTCGCCGCCATCGAGGCAGCCGCTGGCCCCTTGCCCTGGCGCAGCCGCCCGGCGGGCCTGCCCGGCCTGCTGCGGACCATCTGCGGCCAGCAGATCTCGAACCAGGCGGCGGGCGCGATCTGGCGCCGGCTATCTGCCATTCCGGGCGCGCTGGACCCTGCGGTGCTGGTCGGCCTTCATGATGATGTGCTCTGCGGCATCGGCGGCCTGTCGCGCCCCAAGGCCGCGCATGCCCGGGCGCTCGCCGCCGCCTGCCTGGATGGCTCGCTGCGGCTGGATGCACTGGACGGCATGGCGGATGAGGCAGCCGTGGCGCATCTCTGCACCATTCGCGGCCTCGGCCGCTGGACGGCGGAGGTGCACCTGCTGTTCGCACATGACCGGCCGGATATCTTCCCGAGCGGCGACATCGCGCTGGCCGCCGCCGTCGCGCATCTGAAGCGGCTGCCGGCGCGGCCGACGCCGAAGCAACTGGCGGAAATCGCCCGCGCCTGGCAGCCCTGGCGCGGCCTGGCGGCGCGGCTGTTCTGGCACCATTGGCGGCAGGTTACCGGCCGGCCGCTGATCGAGGATGCATTGCCGGCGGAAGCGGCTGGCGGCAGTTTGGCGGGATGATGCTCTCCGCCCCACTCTCCGGCCCGTTGCGCGCCACCGCCGAACCGCCGATCCCGGCCGCCCGCGCCTGGGCGGCCCGTTATGCCGGCGGCGCCGGCCCGGCGCTGGACCTGACCCAGGCGGTGCCCGGCTACCCGCCGCCACCCGAATTGCTCGCAAGGCTGGCGGAGGCCGCCGGCAGCGTCGCCTGCGCCGGCTATGGCGCGAACGACGGCGATGCGCCGCTGCGGGAAGCCCTGGCGGCCGACATCTCCGGCTTCTACGGGGCCGGGGTCACGGCGGCGGATATCGCCATCACCGCCGGCTGCAACCTGGCCTTCGCCATGACCATGGCGGTGCTGGCCGCGCCCGGCGATGCCGTGATGCTGCCTGCCCCCTGGTACTTCAACCACCAGATGGCCCTGACCATGCGCGGGGTCCGCGCCGTGCCGCTGCCGGCCCGTGCGGAGGCCGGCTTCGTGCCGGACCCGGCCGAGGCCGCCGCGCTGATGGATGCCAACCCGGTGCGCGCCCTGGTGCTGGTCACGCCGAACAACCCGACCGGCGCGGTCTATCCGCCGGAGGTTATCCACGCCTTCGCCGAGCTGTGCCGCGCCCGCGGCGTCTGGCTGGTGCTGGACGAAACCTACCGGGACTTCCTGACCGAGGCCCAATCCCCGCCGCACGCCCTGTTCGCGGATGCCGCCTGGCGGGACGGGCTGGTGCATCTGTACTCCTTCTCCAAGGCCTATTGCGTGCCGGGCCACCGGGTCGGCGCGGTGGCGGCCGGGCCGGGCTTCCGGGCGCAACTGGCGAAGGCGCTGGATACCTGGCAGATCTGCCCGGCGCGGCCGGCGCAGACGGCGCTCACCTGGGCCATCCCGGCGCTGGCCGAATGGCGCGCCGGCAACCGCGCCCTGATGGCGGAACGTGCCCGGCTGTTCCGCGCCGGGGTCGGGCAGTTGCCCGGCTGGCGGCTGGACGCCATCGGCACCTATTTCGCCTATCTCCGCCTGCCGGAAGGCGCGCCGGATGCCGAGGCAGCCGCCGAATCCCTGGCCGCCGAACAGGGGCTGATGACCTTGCCCGGCCCCTTCTTCGGTCCCGGCCAGCAGCGCCACCTGCGGCTCGCCTTCGCCAATGCGGGGGCGGAGGTGCTCGCCCAGGTGCCGGAACGGTTGCAGGCCTGGGCTCGAAGCTTCGCCCCTCAGGCCGCTTCGCCTGGCGATGCGCAGAACGCGGTCTGATCAGCCGTACAGCGCGGTCAGCTGCGCCGGCGTCATCTGATAGAGCTGTGTCCGGCTGAAGGCCTCGATCTGCCGGGCGCGCATGGCGGCAAGCTGGTCCGTGGTGACCGCCGCGATCTGCCCGGCATCCAGCGCCTGCACGGCGGCCGTCGCCATGCCGAGGAAGTCTCCCGGCTCGATCGCCGCCACATCCGCCGGCGCCAGCGCCGCCACCTGCTCGGCATCGAGCGCGGCGATGGCGGTGGCGCCCAGAGCCTGAACCTGGGCGCTGTCCAACGCGCCGAGCTGGGCGGGGGACATCGCCTGCACCTGGGTGCCGCCCAGCGCGGCAAGCTGGGTGAGGGACAGCGCCGCCACCTGCGCGGTGCCCAGCGCCAGGAATTGCTGGCCGCGCAGCGCCGCCACCTGCGCCGTGCCGAGCGCCGCGATCTGGCTGGTGGCAAGCCCACTGGTGCCGCCGAAGGACAGGCCGCCGATCTGGCTGGCGGATAGCGCCGCGATGGTGGTGGTGGACAGGCTGGCGACCTGCATCGATCCCAGCCCCGCCATCTGCGCCGATCCCAGCCCGCCGAGCCGCGTGCCCAGCGCCTCCAGCTGCGTGGTGCCGAGGCCGCCGATGCCGGTGGCGGACAGGCCGGCAAGCTGCGTATCGGCCAGCCCGGCCAGCGCCGTGGTCGACAGCGCCGCGACCTGGCTCGCGCCCAGCCCGCCGGCCTGAATTGCCGTCAGCGCCGGCAGCCGGTCCAGGGCGAGCGCCAGGTCCAGCCCGGCCAGCGCCGTGGCCGACAGGGCGGCGAATTGGGTGGAGGCCAGGGCGGCCACCTGGGTCGCCGCCAGCGCCGCCACCTGACCGCTGCCGAGTGCCGCCAGCTGGGCCGTGTCGAACAGCGCGATCTGCGCCGTAGCGAGCCCCTGCGGCGCCAGCCCCGCCATGCCGCCAGCCGACAGCGCCTGCAACTGCGTGCTCGCCAGCGCCGCCACCTGTGCGGAGGACACGGCCGCGACCTGCACCGAGCCGAGCGCGGCAAGCTGGCCGGTCGCCAGCGCGCCCCATTGCGTCCCGTCCAGCCCCGCGACCGCCAGGCCGGCGATGCCGGGGGCGGTGATCGCGGCGAGCTGCGTCGTTGCCAGCGTCGCCACCTGGCTGCTGCCGAGCGCGCCCAGCTGCGCCGTGCCGAGCGCCGCCATCTGGCTGGTCGCCAGCGCCGCCAACTGCGTCGTTCCCAGCGCGCCGATCGCGGTGGCGGCAAGCCCTGCCATCTGCGCCGTGCCGAGTGCCGCGATCTGCGTCGCCGCCAATTGCCCGGCGGCCGCGGTGCCGAGGGCGCCCAGCGCGGCGGGCGCCAGGGCCGCGACCTGCCCGGTCGCCAGCGCGGCCAGCTGGCTGCCGTCCAGCGGGCCGATCTGGGTGGCGCCCAGCCCGGCGAGCTGGGTCGTGTCCAGCGCCGCAAGCTGGCTGCTGGTCGCCGCCATCAACTGCGCCGTGCCGAGGGCGGCGATCTGCGTCGCGCCCAGCGCGCCCAGCCCGGCGCTGCCGATCCCCTCCAGCGCCGTGGCGGCGAGGCCGCCAAGCGCGGCGGTGCCGAGCACCGCCCATTGCGCGCTGCCCAGCCCGGCCAGCGCCGTACTGCCCAGCGCCGCCGCCTGCGCCGAACCCAGCCCGGCCAGCCCCGTGGTCGTCAGCGCCGCGAGCTGGGTGGCACCCAGCAACCCGACCTGGGTGCTGGCGAGCGCCGCCACCTGGGTGCGCTTCAGCGCCGCCGCCTGGTCGGTGGACAGCGCGGCGAGGTCCGCCGCCTCCAGCCCCAGCATGCCGCCGGCGGTCAGCGCGCCGATCTGCGCGGTGCCGAGCAGCGCCATCATGCCATCCGGCAGCGCCTGCACCTGGTAGCGATCCAGCCCGCCAAGCTGCGTGCTCGACAGCGCCTGGATCTGCGAGGGGGCCAGCGCCGAAAGCTGCGCGCTGCCGAAGCCCATCAATTGCAGCCTGCCCAGCCCCGCCACATCCAGCGCCTGCAGCGGCGCGCCGACCAGCCCGGACAGCGCCGCCGCATCGAGCCCGGCGACCTGGCTGCTGGACAAAGCGGCCAGCTGCGTCGCCGCCAGCCCGGCCAGCTGGCTGCTGCCCAGGCCACCCAGCTGCGCGCTGCCCATGGCGGAAACCTGGCTGGTGGCCAGCGCCGCAAGCTGCGTCGTCGCCAGCCCGGCCAACGCGGCCTTCGACAGCGCCGCCACCTGGGTTCCGGCCAGCCCCGCCACCTGCGCGCTGCCCAACGCCGCCACCTGGGCGGAGCCGAGATTGGCAAGCTGCGCCGTGCCGAGCGCGGCCAGCGCGGTGGAGGCAAGCGCCGCCAGCGCCGTGCCGGCCAGCCCCGGCACCGCGGTGCGCGCCAGCGCCGCGATCTGCGTGGTCCCCAGCGCCGAAAGGTCCAGCGCCGCCGCCTGCGCGCTGCCCAGCCCGCCGATCTGAGTCGTGGTCAGCGCGGCGAGCCGCGTGGTGCCCAGGCTGCCGAGCTGTGCCGTGGTCAGCCCGCCGATGGCACTGCGCGACAGTGCGGCGAATTGCGCCGTGTCCAGCGCCGCCAGCGTCGTGGTGCCCATCGCCGCGACCTGCGCCGGTTTCAGCGCCGCGATCTGCGCGGTGCCGAAGGCGGCGATCTGGCCGGTGGACAGCGCATCGAAATCCGCCCCCTCCACCCCGGCCAGCGCCGCCGGGGTCAGAGCCGCAAGCTGGGTGGTGGACAGCGCCGCCATCTGCATCGTCGTCAACGCCCGGGCCTGGACGCTGCCCAGCGCGCGGATCTGCGTCGTGGTCAGGGCGCCCGCCTGGGTGGTTGCCAGCGCCTGCACCTGCCCGAGCGTCAGCACCGCCATGGCGGAGGCCGAGATCGCGGCGACCTGGCTTTCGCTCAGCGCCGCCAGCCGGTCCGGCGCAATCGCCTTCACCTGCGCCGCGCCGAGACCGCCGATCTGGTCCGTGGACAGGCCGGCGAGTGCCGTGGTGGACAGCGCCGCCACCTCCGCCCCGGTGAATCCTGCAAGCTGCTGCGGGCCGAGCACGGCCAGTTGCGCCGGCGCCAGCGCGCTGATCTGCGCCACGCCGAAGGCCGCGACCTGGGACCGGCTCAGCGCCGCCACCTGGGTCGTCGCCAGCGCCGCAAGCTGCGCCGTGCCAAGCGCCGCGATGGCCGAGGTGGGCAAGGCCGCCATCTGGCTGGTGCCCATCGCCGCGATCGCCGTGGTCGCCAGCGCCGTCGCCTGGGCCGGCTTCAGCGCCAGCAATTGCTTGCGGTCCAGCGCTGCCGCCTGGGTGGCGCCGAGCGCGGCCAGCCTTTCCGTGGACAGCCCGGCGATGGCGGCCGGCGGCAGGGCGGCGATCTGCGAGGTGGCCAGCGCGCCGAAGACGGTGGCGGAAAGCGAAGCCGCCTGCGCACCGGTCAGCCCAGCCAGCGCCGTACTGGTCAGCGCCGCCGCCTGGGTGCTGTCGAGCGCGGCGAGTTGCGTGCTGCCCAGCCCGGCGATCTGCGCCGGCTTCAGCGCCGCGACCTGGCTGGTGGACAGCGCCGCCACCTGGCCGGTTGCAAGCCCCGCCAACGCCACCGGCGGCACCCGGCCCAAGATCTCCGGCTGCAGCATGCCGATCTGCCCGGTGGTCAGGCTGGCGAGCAGCGTGGCGAGGTGCCGCGCCCCGGCCGCGCTGGAGGTGGCGGAGACTTGCATTGCTGGGTCCTCGAAGCGTCCAGAATGCGCCTCAATCACCTAACCCATGGTAAATCGGCCGCATCCGGAGGTTGCGCCCGGACCCCAGGATGGGCGACAGATCGATCCAACCCGCGGGAGGAGCCCGGCCATGACGACGATGCGTACCCTCGATGTGCTGTCCGACGTGGTCTGCCCCTGGTGCTGGATCGGCAAGCACAACCTGGATGCCGCGCTGGCCGAGCTGGCGGCGGAAGGGCTGCGCTTCAACGTCCGCTGGCGCCCCTACCAGCTCAACCCGGACATGCCGCAGGAAGGCGTGGTGCGGGCGGTCTACCGGGCGCAGAAATTCGGCTCCGAGGCCCGTGGGCGGGAGCTGGACGCCAATGTGGCCGAGGCCGGCCGCGCCGCCGGGGTGGAGTTCCGGCACGACCTGATGCAGCGCACGCCGAATTCCGTGGCGGCCCACCGCGTCATCCGCATGGCCGCCGCCGCGGGCCTGCAGAACGAGGTGCTGGAGGCGCTGTTCCGCGGCTACTTCCACGAAGGCCGCGACGTCGGCGACGTACCGACGCTGGTGGAGCTGGCCGGCGCCGCCGGGCTGCCGCCGGATGCCGTCGCCGCCATGCTGGCGGGCGAGGATCTCAAGGCCGAGGTGCTGGCGGAGGACCTGGCGGCACGCCAGGGCGGCATTTCCGGCGTGCCCTCCTTCCTGATGGACCGGCACCTGCTGTTCAGCGGCGCCATGCCGGCGGCCCGCATGGCGGATGCGTTCCGCCGCGCCGACGCCATCCTATCGGAGCGCGCATCGGCCGCGTAACATCCGCGCCGGCATTGGGGGATACTGCCCGTGGAATGGGTGCTGCTCGGTCTCGTCGTCCTGCTGCTGCTGTGGCTGGTCGTCATCTACAACCGCCTGGTCTCGCTGCGGCAATCCGTGGCGCAGGCCTGGGCGGATATCGAGGTGCAGCTCAAGCAGCGGCACGACCTGATCCCCAACCTGGTCGAGACGGTGAAGGGCTACGCCGCGCATGAGAGCGGCACGCTGGAGGCGGTGATCGCCGCGCGCAATTCCGCCGTGCGCGCGCAGGGCCCGGAACAGGCCTCCGCCGCCGAAGGCCAGCTCGGTGCCGCGCTCAGCCGGCTGTTCGCGCTGTCCGAGGCCTATCCGGACCTGAAGGCCAACACCAACTTCCTGTCGCTGCAGAGCGAGCTGTCCAATGTGGAGAACACGCTGGCCGCGGCCCGGCGCTTCTTCAACAACAGCGTCGCGGAATACAACGCCTCGATCCAGTCGATCCCGGCGGTGTTCTTCGCCGGCTCCCTCGGCTTCGGCCCCAAGGGCTTCTTCGAGCTGGATGAGGCCGAGCGGGCGGCGACGAAGAATGCGCCGCAGGTGAAGTTCTGAACCGGGGCCGGCGCGATGCTGCCGACCCATGGCCTGCGCACGCATATCTGGAATACCGGCCTGCGGTCGCTGCTGCTGCTGGCCGGCTTCCCGGTGCTGCTGGCGCTGATCACCTGGTCCGTCGCGCTGCTGTTCGCGGCGGCAGGCACCGATGATTTCGGCCAGGGGCTGCGGGATTCGGTAGGCCTGCTGCCGGCCGCCATCCCGGTGGCGCTGCTGATCTCCGGCATCTGGTTCGCCATTGCCTGGTTCTCCAACCAATGGATCCTGGACGTGATCTCCGGCGCCCGGCCGGTGACGCGGGACCAGGAACCGGCGCTCTGGGCGATGACGGAGGAACTGGCGATCAGCCGCGGCATGCGGATGCCCCGCCTGGCGGTGATCGAGACCGAGGCGCGCAACGCCTTCGCCTCCGGCCTGACGCGCGACAAGGGCGCGGTGACGGTGACGCGTGGGCTGATGAACGCGCTGGCGCCGCGTGAACTGCGCGCCGTGCTGGCGCATGAACTGACCCATATCCGCAACGGCGATGCCCGGCTCGGCGTGGTGGCGGCGGTGTTCGCCGGCGTGATCTCGATGGTGGGGGAGGTGATGTGGCGCGGCCTGCGCCTCGGCCGGATCCGCCGCCTGCCGGGTGGCACCGGTAGCAGCGGAAGCGGCAACGGCAAGGGCAGGGGTGGCGCCATGCTGCTCGTGCTGCTGGCGCTGGCCATCGCGGCGCTGGCCTGGGTGCTGTCCATCGCGCTGCGCATGGCGCTTTCGCGCAACCGCGAATATTTGGCCGATGCCGGTGCGGTGGAGATGACGGCGGACCCGGACGCCATGGCCGGCGCGCTGCGCAAGCTGGCGGGGCAGGAGGCGATGGAGGGCATGCCCAGCCAGGTCCGCGCCCTGTTGCTGCATGACGGCGCGAACAGCCTCGGCCCCGCCTGGTTCGCCACCCATCCGCCGATCGAGAAGCGGATCGAGGCGCTGCAACGCTACGCCGGCGCGCGCGACCTGCCGGAGATCGCGGCGCCCGACGCGGACGCGACCGTGGTCATGCGCCCAGCAGCGCCCTCAGCTGCCGCACCGCGCTCCCCGGCGTCGTCACCACGGGCAAGTTCGTGGTGGCGGCAACCGCCCGGGCCGCCCGCGCCAGGCTGAACTGGCCGAGCAGGATCACGTCGCAGTCCACCAACCGCCGCGCCGCCTCCGCCGCCAGCCGGTCATGCGCCTCCACATCGCCGGCATCCAGCGCCGCCAGCGCGCCCTCCGCCAGGCAGGGCACCACCTGTACGCCGGGCGGAAATTCCGGCGGCATGGAGGCGAGCGTGCCGGGGAAGGTCGCCAGCAGGCCGATGCGCGGGCCGATCGCCACCGCTTCCTCGATCGCCGCCGCATTCGGCTTCAGCACCGGGATCGGCGCGAGTTCCGCCGCCACAGCCTCGATGCAGGGTCCGAAGGCGGAGCAGGAGAACAGCACCCCATCCGCCCCGGTGCCGCGCGCATAGCGGCCGAGCGTCAGGAACCGCTCCGTCATTGCCGGCGTCAGCGCGCCGTCCCGCGCCAGATCGGCCGAGAGGCTGTCATCCAGCAGGTTCATCAGCCGCGCCTCCGGCCAGGCCTCCGCGAAGGCGGCCTCGATCGGCGGCGGCGAATGCCGCAGGGCGTGGATCAGCGCGATACGCACGCCTTCAGTTCCCGACGCAGCGCTGCAACGGGGAGGGGAAGTCGGTGCAGTTCGGGAAGGCGATCTCGTTCGGCCCGCGCCGTTCCACCCGCAGCGCATTCGGCCCGGTGGCGCAGCCGAAGCCGAGATCGGCCGGCAGGCGGGAGGCGAGCGGCCCGGCCGGGCCGGCGGCCGGCACGAAGCGGAATTCCAGCACGTCGGGGCTGGTCGCCACCGTCTCGATGATGCGCTGGCGGTAGGCGACATCGAAGACGGAGGCGCGCAGCACCACGTCCTTGGTGAAGATCACCGTCGGCCGCCCGGTGCAGCTTGGCCCGCTGGTCTCGCCGGGCGGGAAGATGCCGCCGGTCCAGGACCCGAAGACCCAGGCATGCGGGGGATCGCCCTGCTGAGTTCCCTGTTGCGCCCCGGCGCTGCCGCCGAGTGCCATTGCCGCCGCTGCCGCCACCAGCATCCACCGTCGCATCCCGCGCTCCTTCACCATTGGCGGCCAGCATAGCGCGGGCAGGGGGGTGGCGACCATCGCCGCGCGGCCGGCTCTGCCGCGGTGTTGTTCGAGCCGTCCGAGGCGGCTTGGCCAAGTAGACAGTGCATTCTAATATGTGCATTCTAATTGACATGGTCCGCACCGCACGCTTCTCCAGCGACGACTTTCTCGATGCAGCCATGGCGCTGGTCGCCGAGGGTGGGCCCACCGCCGCCACGATGCAGGCCATCGCCCGCAGGGTGGGGGCGCCAACGGGCTCGATCTACCATCGCTTCGACTCCCGCTCGGCCGTCCTCGGCGCCGCCTGGAATGCGGCCTATGCCTCATTCGTCGCAGCGCTGGCGCCCTTCCTGCTTGGCGGCCATCCGCGCGAGGCGGCGCTGGCGATCCTGCCCTGGTGCGGGGAGAATGAGCGCCGCGCCCGCTTCCTGCTGCTGCACGAGCCGGTCGCCCTGTTCGAGGACTCGCCGCCCCCGGCGCCGCTGCGGCTGGCACTCGAGAGGCTGGAGGATGAATTCGACGCCGCCTTCCGGGCCTGCGTCACCGCCTGCGGCGATGGCGCCGCGCGGGAGGAGGATCTGGCGCGGGCCAGGTTCCTGATCTTCGACGGGCCCATCGCCATCCTCCGCCCCTACCTGGTCCAGGGCGGCGCGCTGCCGCCCTTCGTGGGGCGGATGATCGCCGAGCTGCATGCCGGGATGCCCCTTGTCGCCGGCCAGGGCACGCCGGCTGCCGCCGCCGCCTGACGGCGCCCCGCTGTTCCGAACTCCGCCCCCAGCCACCTTGGAAGACCGATGGACGACCCTGCCGTAGCCCGAAGCATCAAGCTGCACCCGCCCGAGGATTTCGCCGGGATGCGCGCCGCCGGCCGGCTTGTCGCGGCCGCGCTGGACATGATCACGGCGCATGTCCGGGCTGGCATCGCCACGGCCGAGCTCGATCGTCTGTGCCATGAATTCGTGCTGGACCACGGGGCGAGGCCCGCCTCGCTCGGCTATCGCGGCTATGCCCATGCGACCTGCATCTCGGTCAACCACACCGTCTGCCACGGCATCCCCGGCACGCGGACACTGGTGGAGGGCGACATCCTCAACATCGACCTGGCGGCGATCCTGGATGGCTGGCATGGCGACAGCAGCCGCATGTATGGCGTCGGCCAGGTCTCCACGCGCGCAATGCGCCTGATGGACGTGACCCATGAGGCGATGATGCAGGGCATCGCGGCGATCCGCCCCGGCGCGACGGTGGGCGATATCGGCTTCGCCATGCAGCGTCATGTGGAGGCGGCGCGGTTCAGTGTCGTCCGCGATTTCTGCGGCCACGGCCTGGGGCGCGTCTATCACGACCTGCCGGATGTGCTGAACTTCGGCCGGCCCGGGCAGGGGGCGGAGCTGCGGCCGGGGATGTTCCTGACGGTCGAGCCGATGGTGAATGCGGGACGGTCGGAGGTAAAGGTGCTGGCCGATGGCTGGACCGCCGTGACGCGCGACCGCAGCCTGTCCGCCCAGTTCGAGCACAGTGTCGGCGTGACCGAGACTGGCTGCGAGATTTTTACGAGCTCGCCCGCCGGGTTCACCAGGCCGCCCTATCCCGCATCCTAGGGCCGCTGCGGAAAAGCCCTTTCCTCCGTAGGAAGTGGGGGAGAGGGCTTTCAGGCGTGCTTGCCCATCTACGCCGCCGCGCCCTACGCCGCCGCGCCTGCAGCGCCCTACGCCGCCGCGCCTGCAGCGCTCTACGCCGCCGCGCCTGCGGCGCCCTACGCCGCCGCGCCTGCAGCGCGAGGCATCGGTGGGTCCTTCACCGGCAGGTGCACCAGCGCCGCGAAGGCGGAGGCGCCGACGCCGATCCACCACATCAGGTCGTAGGACCCGGTCATGTCCAGCACCACGCCGCCCATATAGGCGCCGGTGAAGCCGCCGAGCTGGTGGCCCAGGAAGACCAGGCCGAAGATGGTGGCCAGCCAGCGCGTGCCGAAATTGCGCGCCACCAGCGCCACCGTCGGCGGCACCGTGGAAAGGTACAGCAGCCCCATGATGGCGGAGAAGATCATCACCGTGGTGGTGGTCTTCGGCAGCAGCATGAAGCCGGTGATCAGCACGCCGCGCGCGGCATAGATGATCACCAGCAGCTCCCGCCGCTTCCAGCGCTGCGTCAGCTCCCCGGCCGCCAGCGACCCGCCGATGTTGAACAGCCCGATCAGCCCGATGGCACCCGCACCCACCGCGACAGGCAGGCCGCAGTAATGCACGAAGCCGGGCAGATGCGTGGTGAGGAAGGAGATGTGCAGGCCGCAGACGAAGAAGCCGAAGAACAGGAACCAGAAGCTCGGCGTGCGCAATGCGCGGCTCAGCGCTTGGCGGGCCGTCTCCTCGTCCTTCGGCGCCACCTTGGCGCGCGGCGGCTCCCCCAGGGTCCAGGCGAGCGGGATCATCAGCAGCGCGGCGGCCGCCATCAGCGCCAGCGTCGTCTCCCACCCCAGGGCCGCGATGCCGATTCCGGCCAGCGGCACCACCAGGAACTGGCCGAAGGAAGACCCGGCGGTGCCAAGGCCCACCGCCCGGCCACGCTGGTTTTCCGGCAGCAGCCGGGTCAGCGTCGCGATGATCACCGGCATGCCGGCGGCGGAGACGGCGATGCCCATCACCACGCCGGCGAAGAAGGTGAACACGCCCAGCTGCGCGGCCATCAGCATGCCGAGGATGCCGATGGCGTAGAGCACCGCGCCACCCATCACCACCGCACGGCCGCCCCAGCGATCCGCCACCTGGCCGCAGATCGGCTGGCTGATGCCGTTCAACAGCACCTGCAGCGCGATGGCGAAGGAAAAGCCGGAGGCGGTCCAGACATTGGCCTCCGTCATCGGCGCCAGGAACAGGCCGAAGGAATTCCGCAGCCCCATCGCCAGCGCGGCGCACAGCACCCCGCAGGTGATCAGCACGGCGGCGGTGACGGCGGGGCGGGATGTCATCCGGCGGGCCTCCTTATCATTCAGGCCCCCGGTTCAGGCGGAGGGCGTCAGGCCAGTGCGGGCAATTCCCGCGCCGCCAGGATGTTCCGTACGCCATCGGTCATGGCGCCCAGCGTCTCCGGTTCCACGGCTTCCAACTCGGACCGCTCGCCGATATTCCAGAAACGAAAGCCCAGCCGCACGAAAAGCTGAACCAGGTCCGCAGCACTGCTGCCCTGCGCGGCCAGCATGCCGGGCGCGAATTCGAACATCACCTTGGCCCGCGGTGACCGGGCCAGCAGGTTCCACATGCCGTGCACGGCCCGCGCCTCGGTGCCCTCCACGTCCATCTTCACCATGTCCACCTGGAAGGCCGGGTCGGGGAACATCGTGTCCAGCGCCACCACCCGGCAGGCCTGGGCCACGCCGTCATCCGGCACATGCCCGGGATGCACCGAGAGATGCCCGCCGCCGCCCCATTCCCAGGAGAACAGAAGCTCCGCGATGCCTTCCTCCGCGCCCACCGCCATGTTGTTGACCGTGGCATGCCCGGACAGGCCGTTCACCGCGAGGGACCGCTTCAGCAGGGCCGCGTAGCGCGGATTGGGCTCGAACGCCTCGACCCGGCCGGTCGGGCCGGTGGCCAGCGCGCCGAGCAGCGCATAGACGCCGAGATGCGCGCCGAGGTCGAGCACCGTGTCGCCCGGCCGGATCAGCTTCTCATACAGGCTGGTGTAGTTGGTTTCCCAGGTGCCCTCGATCAGCAGGTGCGGCGCGATGTCGTTGCCGCGGGTATCGACGAACATCTTGAGCCGGCCCTGCAGCACCGTCAGCGCCGTGTGGTCGCCCAGATAGGCGGTCGGCGTGTAGTGCACCGGATGCGTGCGGGCGGCGAAATAGGCGACGGCAGCCTCCAGCCGACGCTGCAGGTGCAAGACCCGGCCGGGGAGCGACAGCAGATCACGCAGCATGCGGCAGAAAGCCTCCGATCGGGCGCGACAACGGGGCGGCGGGCAGCGGGCCCGGCTTCCGCCCCGGAAGCGTGGAACGCGTAGCAGGATGACGAATCAGGCCAGCAGCGCCCGAAGCCTTGGCATATTGCCTGAGCCAGGTTGCCTGAGTCGGGGCGATCTAGCCGAACCCCCCGCAAAAAAGAAGTTCGCGCCGTTTCACGCGCCCTTCCGCAGCGCCAGGCCGAAGGAGGTCATGACCAGCGCGCCGTGCCGCTGCTTCGGGCGGGGCGGGCCATCCGGCTTGGTGGCCACTTCCGCATCCTGCGGCTCCAGCCCCGGATGCAGGTTCACCGGCAGCATCTCATGCCCCTGTGCCTGGATCTGCGCCGCCAGCGCCTCCAGGTCCCGCCGGCGCAGCATGGCGAGCGTCGGGTGGTCCACCGTCGCCACGTCGGAGGTGATGTTCAGGGTGAAGGTATGCGCCGCAATGCCGCCCGGCTTCAGCACCCGCAGGCTTTCCTCCAGGAAGGCGCTGGCGGCGGCGAGCGAGCCGAGGCGATCCACGGCGGAGGCCGACCAGCAGAAATCGAACTGCTCGTCGAGGTCGGCCGGCAGGTGGTTCATGTCGATGTCGCGGTAGCCCACCATCGCCTCGAAATCCTCCAGATGCAGGATTTCCGGGTGGAACAGCGCCATCTGCTGCGCCCCGGGCGGCAGTTGCACATCGTCCGGCCCTCGCGGCGCATCGCTCGCCAGCACCCGCACGCCGCGGGAGGCGAGCAGGGAGGGAATGCGTTCCCGACCGACGCCGAAGCCGATCCCCTGCCGGCCGGCCGCGATCATGCCGTGCGTGGCGAGCAGGGAGACGATCCAGGCCTGTTCCCAGCTGCGGCGGGACTGGGTGGGCGCCATGCCCATCGCCTCGGCGATCTCGGCGAAGACCGGATCTTCGAACTGGGCGGCGGTGCACATCTGGCCCACCGGATTCTCCAGGCTCGGTGGCTCGAACCGGTAGGGGAAGGCGGGGTCGGCGGGCGGGCGCAGCAGGAACAGCGGCATGCCATAGGCCGGCACGCCTTCCACCGCCGCGTCGAAGAAGTCGTAGAATTCCCAGGTGTTGGAGAAGGCGCGGCGCAGGGTCGCCAGGTCCGGCAGGTTGCGATGCGCCTCCACCTCCTCGGCCGAGAAGGGGTCGCGGCCGATCAACAGGCGGAAGGCCCAGGCCACGGCGTCCGCGCTGAGCTTCGGCTGCGCCTCGGGCGAGTATCCCTGTCCTGCCTGCTGCTCCATCACAACTCCTTCGCGGCTTCCAGCACCTGCGCGGCATGCGCCTCGGGCTTCACCTTGCGCCAGACCTTGGCGATGCGCCCATCGGCAGCCACCAGGAAGCTGGAACGCTCCATGCCCATGTAGGTCTTCCCATACATCGACTTCTCGACCCAGACACCATAGGCCTCCGCCACCTTGTGATCCTCGTCGGAGGCCAGCGGGAAGGTCAGGTTGAACTTCTGGGCGAATTTCTCGATCGGCTTCATCGGGTCCGGCGAGACGCCGATCACGGTCAGGCCGATCTTGCCGAGCGCGGGCAAGGCCTCCTGCACCCCGCAGGCCTGCTTGGTGCAGCCGGGGGTATCCGCCTTCGGGTAGAAATACAGCAGGAAGGGCTTGCCCTTCAGTTCCGCCAGGCTGGCGGTGCGGCCGCCGGAGGCGGGCATGGAGAAATCCGGGGCAGGGGCGCCTTCGGTCGCATTCGTCATCGGGGGCTCCGTTCAGGACGTCTCGAGGTCGCCGACATGGCGGATGAAGCTGGCGCGCACCTGTTGCGCGACGGCGCGCATCTGTGCGCGGTAGGCCGGTTGGTCAATCGCCGCCCCGGCGGCAGGCGCTGCGGGCAGCAGGTGCCCGGTGGCGGCGACCAGCGCCAGCGCCACCGGCTCCGGCAGCGCTTCCTCCGGCCAGCGGCCGACGGTCAGGCGCAGATGCGCGGTGATGGCCCGCCACAGCCGGTCGGCCGCTACCAGCGCGGCGGCCTCCGCCTCCGGCAGGATGCGCGCCTTGGCCAGCGCCGCCAGCGCCAGGCGGGTGGTGGGGGACAGCACCGCCGGCAGGCGATGGGCATGCGCCACCTGCAGCGCCTGGGAGATGAACTCCACCTCCACCAGCCCGCCCGGCATGTGCTTCACATCCCACGGTCCATCCGCCGGCAGGTCGCGCAGCATGCGCGCCCGCATCGCCCGCGCATCGGCCAGCACCTGCGCGGCATCCGCCGCCCGGGTCTGCGCCTGTCGGATCGCCGCCTCCACCTTGCGCTTCAGCGCCGGGGCGCCGGCGACGAAGCGGGCCCGGGTCAGCGCCATGCGTTCCCAGGTCCAGGCCGATTCCGTGTGGTAGCGGGCGAAGGAGGACAATGAGACCGCAACCGGCCCCTTCGAGCCGGAGGGCCGCAGCCGCATATCCACCTCGTACAGCCGCCCCTCCGCCCCCGGCGCCGTCAGCGCGCCGACCATCTGATTGGCCAGCCGCGCGAAATACTGGGAGGGCGCGAGGGATTTGGCGCCGCCCTTGCTTTCCGGCGCCTCCGCCGGATGGTCATAGACCAGGATCAGGTCGAGGTCGGAGCCCGGCAGCATGTCCCGCCCGCCGAGCTTGCCGAGCGCCACCACCCCCAGCGCGCCGCCTGCCACCTTGCCGTGGCGCTGGGCGAAATCCTGCGTGATGCGCGGCAGCAGCGCGCCGATCGCGGCATCCGCCAGCCCGCTGCGGGCGAGGCCTGCGGCATCCGTGTCCAGCCGGCCTTCCAGCGCGGCGGCATCGATCTCGAACTTGCCCTCCGTCACCAGCCGCCGCGCCGCCTCCAGCGCCTCCTCCAGGAAGCGGGCGTCCTTCACCAAGGCGGGCAGGGAGGCGGCGGGGTCGGTGCCGGGTGCGGCGTGGCCGGCCAGCAACCCGTCCAGCGCCGCGGCGTTGCGGGCGAAGTGGTCGGCCAGTTGCGGCGCCGCCCCCAGAACGAAGGCCAGCCGGTCGAGCAGCGCCGGGTTGCGCGCCAGAAGGGACAGCACCTGCACACCCGTACTCATCCGCGCCAGGGCGGCATCCAGCCGCATCAGCGCGGCATCCGGCTGCGGCTGCTTCGCCAGCGCGGCCAGCAGGCTGGGCATCAGCGCGGTCAGCAACTCCCGCGCCCTTTCGCTGCGCGTGGCGCGCGCCCGGCCGTGATGCCAGCCGCGCACGGTGGCGGCGACCGCGGCCGGATTCTGGAAGCCCAGGCCGCGCAGCGTGGCGAGCGTCGCCGGGTCGTCCTCCACCCCGGTGAACACGAGATCGCCCTGCACATCGTCGCCGGCCGAAAGATCGGGGGAGGTTTCGAACAGCCCGGCATAGCGTCGCTCGACCCGCCTGAGATGGCCGACCAGCGCGGCGGAGAAGGCCTCCGGCCCCTCGAACCCCATGAAGGAGGCGATATTAGCCAGGCCCTCCGCATCCTCCGGCAGCCGGTGGGTCTGCCGGTCCGCCACCATCTGCAGCCGGTGTTCCACCTGGCGCAGGAAGCCATAGGCATCGGCCAGGTCGGCCGCCGCGCGCCGCTCGATCTTGCCCGCCGCGGCCAGCGCGGCCAGGGCGCCGAGGGTGGTCGGGTCGCGCAGCACCGGGTCGCGGCCGCCCCAGATCAGCTGCAGCACCTGCACCGTGAACTCGATCTCGCGGATGCCGCCGCGGCCGAGCTTCACGTCGTGGCCGGCGACCTGCACCTCCGCATGCGCGCCCTTGTGACCCTTATGGGCGTGGATCTGGCGCTTGATCGAGTGGATGTCCGCGACGGCGGCGAAATCCAGGTGGCGGCGCCAGACGAAGGGGCGGATCTCGCGCAGGAAATGCTCGCCCAGCGCGCGGTCCCCCGCCACCGGGCGCGCCTTGATCATGGCGGCGCGTTCCCAGTTCTGGCCCATGCTCTCGTAGTAGATGATGGCGGCCGGCAGGCTGACGGCCAGCGGGGTGGCCGCCGGGTCCGGCCGCAGGCGCAGATCGGTCCGGAAGCAGTAGCCACCCTCCGTCCGCTCATCCATCAGGCGAACCAGATCACGCGCGAGGCGGACATAGATGGCGCCGGCGCGGTCGGCGTCGTAGGTTGCAACCTCCGGGTCATACAGCACCATGAGGTCGATATCCGAGGAGTAGTTGAGCTCCCGCCCGCCGAGCTTGCCCATGCCGAGCACCACGAGGCCCGACCCCTTGCAGGTGGCGCGCGGGTCATGCCGTGCGGCGCCGCCGGCCAGCTTCAGGTCGCCCCTGGCCTGCGCCTCCCGCAGCAGATGGGCGCAGGCGTAGTCCGTGCAGGCATCGGCGAGGTCGGACAGCGCGCCCGTCACCCGGTCCAGCGCCCAGAGCCCCGTGATGTCGGCCACCGCCGCGATCAGCGCCGCCTGTCGCTTGGCCTGGCGCAGCAGGCTGGCGACGCCGGGGCGCGTCGCTTCCGGGTCGGCGCGGCCCAGCGGGTCCAGCGCCAGGGCAAAGGCGGCATCCGGCCCGCGTTCCACCAGCCGCAGCAGCGTGGCCGATTCGCGCAGCGCCAGGTCCGCCAGATAGGGGCTGTGCCCGCCAAGAGCCGCCAGCAGCGCGGCGCCTTCCGGCGTGGCGCCGAAGCCGCGCTCCGCCGCGCCACGTTCCGCGAAGCGGCCGGCGAGCACGGCGGCCGCCTCCGCATCATGCGGCCGTGGCAAGCCATTGGCGGGCAGCCCCATCCCGCTGGCGGGCTTTGCGGGATCGGGTTGGGCGGGGAACGACCGGGTATTCGGCATTGGGGTGCAGCGTGGCGATGAGGCGCGCCGCCGGTCAAGTGGCGCGGGAGGCGCATCGCGCCCTGCGCCTGAGCTGCACGCTTGCGGTGCTGCTGCTGCTGGCCACCGGGGCGGCGGCCTTCCGTCTCTCGCAGGGGCCGATCGAGCTGCCTTTCCTGGCGGAGGCGATCGCGGACCAGTTGAACGCCCCGGGCGCCGACGGCACCCCGCCGGAGGCGCTGCTGGAGGTCGGCCAGGCCAGCATCGGCTGGCAGGGCTGGCGCGAGGGTCATCTCACACCCGTCGAGCTGCGCCTGTCCGGCGTCCGCCTCGTGGAGCCGGGGGGCGCGGTGCGGATGGACCTGCCGGATGCCGCGGTAAGCCTTTCGCTGTCCTGGCTGCTGCGCGGCGAGTTGGCGCCGCGCCGGATCGAATTCCACCAGCCGGTACTGACCCTGCGCCGCGACGCGGGGGGCGGGTTCTCCCTGCTGCTGGGGGATGCGGGCACGGCGCCGGCCACCGCTGATCCGGTTCCCGCCGATGCCGTGCCGTCCGATACGGTGCCGGCGGATACGGTGCCGGCGGATACGGTGCCACCAGACACCGGTCTCTCCGATACGGGCCTCGAATCCGTCCTGGCCGAGCTGCTGAACCCGGCTTCGGACCGGACGCCGCTTGCGGCCCTGCAGTCGCTGCGGATCATCGGTGGGCGGATCGTGGTGCAGGATGCGGCGCTCGGCCTGACCTGGGTGCTGGATGGCGCGGATGTCACGCTGCGCCGCCGGCTCGGCGGCGGATTGATCGGGGAGGCGGTGGCGACGCTGCTGCTGGGCGGCGAACGCGTGCCGGTGACCATCGGGGCGGAGCTGGATGCGGTGCCGGGTGGCGGGCCGGCCGCGCTGGCGCTGCACCTGCTGCTGCCGGAATTGCGGCCCGCATTGCTGGCACAGGCCGCCCCGGCGCTGGCGCCGCTGGCCCGGCTGGACGCCACCGCACGGATCGAGGCGCGCGCCCGGCTCGGCGCCGATGGTGGCTTCCGCAACCTGCAGGCCCTGCTGACCACCGGCCCCGGCGTGCTGGATCTCGGCGAGGGCCGCCGGGTCGCCATGTCCAGGCTGGAGCTGGATGTGGCGGCGGAGCCGGGCCGCATCGCCATCCCGCGCGCCCTGCTGCGCCTGGACGGCGCCACGCCGCCCAGTCTGACCGTGCAGGCGGAGGCCGCCCGTGCCGGCGCGGGCTGGCGCGGGGAGGCGACGCTGGGGCTGGATGCGGTGCCGATCGCCGACCTGCCCCGCCACTGGCCGGAAGACCTGGCACCGCATGTGCGAAGCTGGATCGTGCAGAACCTGACCGCCGGCACCGCCCGCGACGGCCGCTGGCGCATCGCGGCCGAGGCCGCGCCGGGGCTGGCCGATGCGCGGATCACCAGCCTGGACGGTACGCTGCAGGTGGCGGAGGCCACCGTGCACTGGCTGCGCCCGATCCCGCCCGCCGAGGGTGCCGCCGGCACCGTCACCTTCGGGCTGGAGGAGATCCGCATGCAGGTCACCGGCGGCCGGCAATCCGGTGGCGCGGTGACGGTGCGGGACGGAACCATCCGCTTCCTGTTGCCGCCGGGCGGGCAGGAAACCGCGCAGATGGAATTCAACCTGGTCGGCCCCATCCCGGATGCGCTGGCCGTGGTGCAGCACCCGCGCCTGCGGCTGTTCGAACGCCGGCCGTTTCCGGTGAAGGACCCGCGCGGCAGCATGGAGGCGCGGCTCAACATCGCCTTCCCGCTGCTGTCCGACCTGCCGGTGGAGCAGCTTCAACTGCGCGTCCAGGCCCGGCTGCGGGAGGTGCGGATGGCTGATGTGCTGCTCGGCCGGCCGCTGGAACGCGGCACGGTGGAACTGACGGTGGACAATAACGGCCTGCGTGCCAGCGGCACCGCGACGCTCGCCGAGATCGCCGCGCGGCTGACGGTGGAGATGGATTTCCGCAACGGCCCGCCCGGCCAGGTGGTGATGCGGGAGACGGTGCGGGCGGAGACCGATGCGCGGAAGCTGGTGGCGCTGGGCCTCGCCTTTTCCGAGGTGATCGAGGGCCAGGTCGGCCTCGATGTGCGCACCGAGCGCCGCCGCAACGGCCAGGGCACCGCCACGGTGCGGGCCGATCTGAGCCAGGCCCGGCTGATGATCGACCCGCTCGCCTGGTCCAAGCCGCCCGGCCAGAATGCGGGCGGCGAGATGGTGCTGCGCCTGGCCGGGGAGGATCTGACGGCGATCGAGAGCTTCCGCGTCGAAGGACCCGCCATGCGCCTGCGCGGCAGCGCCAGCTTCACCCGCGGCACGCGGCTGGAACGGGTGGCGGTGACGGAAGGCGTGGTGGAGGACAGCCGCTTCACCGGCGAGGCCCGCCCGCCGCTGGAGCCGGGCGGCCCCTGGGCGCTGACGCTGCGCGGCCAGGTGCTGGATCTGCGGCGGACCATGTCGGAAGACGGCAGCAATGCGGCCGCGGCCGCGCCGGACAACGAGACCGGCCCCTCCTTCGCCGCCGATGCGCGGTTCGAGCGGGTGCTGCTCGGCCCCGGGCGCGAATTGGCGGCCGTCACTGCGCAGGTGCGGGTGGACGGCCGCGGCGTGGTGCGAGCGGGCACCCTGTCCGGCCGGGCCGGGCCGCGCGGCCCGTTCGAGGCGCGGATCACGCCGGCCGGTGCCGGCCGGTCGCTGCGGCTGGAGGCGGAGGATGCCGGCGCGCTGCTTGGCAGCTTCGACGTGCTGCGGCGGCTGGAAGGCGGGCGGCTCTCGGTGCAGGCCAGCTATGCCAGCAACCGCCCCGGCGCGCCGCTATCCGGCACCGCGGAGATGAGCGATTTCGCCGTGCGCGGCGCCCCGGCGGTGGCCAAGCTGCTGCAGGCGATGACGCTGTACGGGCTGATGGAGGCCGCCTCCGGCCCCGGCCTCGGCTTCAGCCGGCTGATCGCGCCCTTCAGCCTGACGCCGGATGTGCTGACGCTGGGGGAGGCGCGCGCCTTCTCCGCCTCGCTCGGCCTGACGGCGACGGGCACGCTGGACCGGCGACGGCAGCGGCTGAACATGGCGGGCACCATCGTGCCGGCCTATTTCTTCAACTCCCTGCTCGGCAATATCCCGATCCTCGGCCGGTTGTTCGCGCCGGAGGCGGGCGGCGGGCTTTTCGCGGCGACCTTCCGGGTCAGCGGCCCGGCGGATGACCCGGCGGTGAGCGTCAACCCCCTGGCGGCGCTGACACCGGGCTTTCTCCGCGGTCTGTTCGGGATCGGCCAGCAGGCGACGCCATGATGGGGGCATGCCAGCCCGGCGCCAGCACCCACACCTCGTCGAAGCGCGCCAGCAGGTCCCGCGCCGGATCCATGCCGGCGCGGGCCGCCGCCAGCATGGCGTCGTCGCCGAGCACATAGAGGCTGCCCGGCTCGTATTGGCCGGATGCCAGGCGGTGCAGCGTTCCGGCGTTCAGCGCTTGGACCCGCGCCGGGTCGATGCGGGCGAGGTAGACCGCATCGGTGGGCAGGCCACGCGTGGCGGCCAGCACCGCCACCTCCTCCCAATGCCGGGCCTGCATGCCGGTTGGCGCCAGGCGGATGCGCTGGTAGCGGGCGGTGGCCGCCATCCAGAACGGGTCCGCCAGGCGCAGCGCGGCGGTGGCGGGGGCGGGGCGGAAGAAGCGATCGAGCCGGTCGAAGCCCGGCTTCAGATCGGTAAGCTGCACCAGCAGCAGCGCGGCCAGCAGCAGCCCGGTACGCCGCCCGCCCAGCACATGCGCCAGGGCGGCGATGGCGCCCAGGATCAGCGCATAGGCCAGCGGCCAGAAGAACCGCACGGAGGCGCGCAGCGCATCGGCCGCCGCCAGCACCGGCGGCGGCAGCTCCGCCAGCACCAGCACCACCTGCCCACCCAGGGAAACCCGGTGGGTGACCGCGAGCGCCAGCATCACGGCGAGCCCGGCCAGCAGCGGCCAGCGGCGCGGCAGGCCCGGCCTCGGGCGCCAGAGGAAGGCGGCCGCACCTGCCAGCAACAGCAGGATGGTGCCGAGGCCGAGATAGCTGTCGCGCGCCTCCAGGTGATCCGGCCGCGGCAGTTGCGGCAGGAAGCGGCCCCATTGGCTGGGGTCGAAGGGCGCCAGCAGGTCGAGCTGCATCGCCCCGAACCCGCCCCAGGTGCCGCCCATGCCGCCGCCGAGCAGGAAGAAGCCACCGGCCCAGAGCCCGGCCAGACCCGCCGCGGGTACCGCCAGCGCCTCCGCGGCCAGGGGCTTCGGCCGGCGGTCGCGTGGCAGCGCGCGGCCCAGCCAATCCGCCGCCCAGAGGCCCGCGACCATCGGCAGCAGGTAGGCGTGGATCAGCGATGCGGCGAGCACCAGCCCCGCCCAGGCGACCAGCCGGCGCCAGGCCGGGGCCGAGGCCGGGGCGGAGGTCAGGCACAGATACAGCGCGGCCAGCAGCAGGAACTGCCCACCCAGGGCGAAATGCCCGCCGAGCCGGTTCAGCAGGATCGGCTGCAGCACGAACAGCGCGGCACCGGCCAGGCGTGCCAGCGGGTCGGCGGTGACCAGCCCGACCAGCCGCCAGGCGAGCAGCGCCTGCAATGCGCCGCAGGCGAAGATCCACAGGCCCCAATATTGCGACACCTGCACCAGCGGCCGCAGCGCCTTGAAGGCGAAGGCGAGCAGCGGGATCGAATCGGAGAAGAAGATGCCGGAGCCGACCTCCAGCCCCCAATCCGGGTTGGCACCGGGTGGCCAGGCCCAGGGGCTGCGGGCGAAATAGGTCCAGCCGAGCCAATACTGCACCGGGTCCGGCCCGATCGTGCCTTCCAGCATCCAGCCGGTGTGCCAGGGGGGCAGGATATGCCAGCCATAGATGCCGGCGATGACGGCGATGCCGATCGCCATGGCGGCCAGCGCGCCAAGCCAGGCCTCCGGAATGGCCGGCATGGCCGGCCATCGGACCGCCTCCAATACCCTTGCCTGCCGCACGCCGGCCTCCAACCACCCGGCGGAGCAGCCCGCGGGCAAAGTTGTCCCGTGCGGCGGCGGCTGGTGCCCGGCGGTCAGCCGGGCGCGGGTCGGTTCAGGACGCCGGGCGCACCAGCAGGTGACGCTTCCGGCCCACCGAAAGTTTCGCGGCGCCGTCACGCAAATCGGCCGTGGTGACCGATTGTGCCGGATCGCCGACGGCCGCGTCGTTCAGGCGGATGCCGCCCTGGGCGATCAGCCGGCGCGCCTCGCCCTTGCTGGCGACGAACTTCGCCTCCGCCAGGATGTCCACCACGGCGGCGGGCAGGGCGGTGCTGTGGCTCGGCAGGGTCTCCGCCGCCTCGCCCTGTTCGAAGGCGCGGCGGGCGGTCTCGGCGGCGGTCTCGGCGGCCTGGCGCCCATGCAGCAGGGCGGTGGCCTCGGTCGCCAGGACCTTCTTCGCCTCGTTGATCTCGGCGCCGGCCAGCGCGGCCAAGCGCGTCACCTCCGGCATCGGCAGGTCGGTGAACAGAGCGAGGAAGCGGCCGACATCGGCATCCTCCGCATTGCGCCAGAACTGCCAGTAGTCGTAGGGCGCCAGCCGGTCCGGGTTCAGCCAGACGGCACCGGAGGCAGTCTTGCCCATCTTGGCGCCGGAGGCGGTGGTCAGCAGCGGCGTGGTCAGCCCGAAGGCTTCCGCACCCGCCATGCGGCGCACCAGGTCGGCGCCCATGATGATGTTGCCCCACTGGTCCGATCCGCCCATCTGCAGCGTCACGCCCAGCCGCCGGTGCAGTTCGAGAAAATCGTAGGATTGCAGCAGCATGTAGTTGAATTCGAGGAAGCTGAGCGGCTGGTCCCGGTCCAGCCGCAGCTTCACGCTGTCCATGGTCAGCATGCGGTTGACGCTGAAATGCCGGCCGACTTCCCGCAGGAAGGGAATGTATTCCAGCTTGTCCAGCCATTCGGCATTGTCGAGCATGACGGCGGCATCGGGGCCGAAATCGAGGAAGCTGTCGAAGCTGCGGCGGATGCCGGCCTTGTTCACCTCGATCTGCGCATCGGTCAGCAGCGGGCGCGCCTCGTCGCGGAAGGACGGGTCGCCGATCTTGGTCGTGCCGCCGCCCATCAGCGCCACCGGGCGGTTGCCGGTCTTCTGCAGCAGGCGCAGCAGCATGATCGACAGCAGGTGGCCGACATGCAGGCTGTCCGCCGTGCAGTCGAAGCCGACATAGGCGGTCACCCGCCCCTGGGCGGCGAGCCCCTCCGCATCCGTGACCTGGTGGATGAAGCCGCGCTCACGGGCGGCGTGCAGGAAGTCCTGGGTGGCGGTCATGGCGGGTTCGGGTGGTCCTGTGGGGCTTCCGGAAGTGCCGGCGGCGTAGCACGTTGGGGCCATGCTGCGAACCATAGGTCTGATGAGCGGAACCTCCCTCGACGGGGTGGATGCCGCATGGGTGGAAACGGATGGGGAGGCGATCGGCCGGCTCGGCCCGGTGCTGACGCTGCCCTACCATCCCTCCCTGCGCCGCGACCTGCGCGAATTGCTCGATCGTGCCTCAGGGAGCGGGGCGGGGGAGATCCCGGCCGACGACCCCTTCCTCGCTTCCTGCATCGACCGGCTGACGGAGCGGCATATCGAGGCGGTGCGCGCGGTGAAGTGGGAGGCGGATCTCATCGGCTTCCACGGCCAGACCATCCTGCACCGCCCGCACCGGCCGGGCTCGAACGTGGCGGGCTTCACCTGGCAGGTGGGCGACGCCGCCCGACTGGCGCGGGAGACCGGGCTGACTGTGGCGCATGATTTCCGGTCCGCCGATGTCGCGGTGGGCGGGCAGGGGGCGCCGCTGGTGCCGGTGGTGCATGCGGCGATGGCGCGGGACCTGCCGAAGCCGCTGGCGATCCTCAACCTGGGCGGGGTGGGCAATGTCACCTGGATCGGCCGCGACGGCGAATTGGTGGCCTTCGACACCGGCCCCGCCAATGGCCCGCTGGATGATTGGGCCCGACATGCGACCGGCGAGGCCTATGACCGGGATGGCCGCCTGGCGCTGGCGGGGCAGGCGGATGGCGGGGTGCTGGCGCCGCTGATGGCGCATGCCTGGCTGGCCGCGCCGCCGCCCAAATCGCTCGACCGGCTGGATTTCGACCGGGCGCTGAAGGAGGCCGGCGCCCCGGCGCTGTCGCCCGCCGATGGGGCCGCGACGCTGGTGGCCTTCGCCGCGATCTGCGTTGCCGCCGCGGCGCGACACTTCCCGGAACCGCCGGTGCAATGGCTGGTGGCCGGCGGTGGGCGACGGAATCCCGCGATGATGCGGGCATTGGGCGCCGCGCTGGCCGAGCCGGTGCGGGCGGTGGAGGTGGCGGGCTGGAATGGGGATGCGCTGGAGGCGCAGGCCTTCGGGGTGCTGGCGGCGCGCGTCTGGCGCGGGCTGCCGCTGACCTTCCCCGGCACCACCGGCGCGCCGGGGCCGACGCCGGGAGGGCGGCTGGTGGGGCCGCTCCTTTAGAACGGGGCGCAGGCGGGCAGCGCGGCCCGCCTGCAACCCCGTGCTGGATCAGTCCGCCGCGAGCGCCATGCGGTTGCGGTTGAGCATGCCCATCACGTGGTCCTCGCAGGCATCCGCCACCTGTTCCGCCTGGGGCGGGGTGTAGATGTGGCCGGCGCCGGGCAGCACGCGGTAGTCGATGGCGATGCCCTTCTGGGTATTCAGCTTGTCGACAAGCTTCCGCACGCTGCCTTCCGGTACCAGCTCGTCATCCGAGCCGTGCAGGATCAGACCGTTGCAGGGGCAGGGGGCGAGGAAGCCGAAATCATAGTGGCTGGCCGGGGCGGAGACGGAGACGAAGCCGCCCATCTCCGGCCGCCGCATCAGCAGCTGCATGCCGACATAGGACCCGAAGGAATAGCCCGCGACCCAGAGGGAGGACGCGTTGGGGTTCACCGCCTGCAGGAAGTCCAGCGCGGCCGCGGCATCCGAGATTTCGCCGATGCCGCCATCATAGCGGCCCTGGCTGCGGCCGACGCCGCGGAAATTGAAGCGGAGGGTGGAAAAGCCCATCGTCTGGAAGCGCTGGTACAGCGCATGAACGACGCGGTTGTTCATGGTGCCGCCATGCAGCGGATGCGGGTGCAGAACCAGCGCTACGGGCGCATTGGCCTGCTTCGCATGGTGGTAGCGACCCTCGAGCCGGCCATCCGGCCCGGCAAACATGACTTCAGGCATCGTCCTGTCGATCCAGTCCATGTTGGGTCCACGGTGCGACGGGCCCCGGGGGGCGCCGTCTGCCATGGACCATGGCCGGAGATGGGCGTGCGCGTTCCGCCCGCCTCCTGGCCGTTTGGGAAGCCAATCGCCGCCATCGCGGCGCGCCACAGGCACGTGAAGAACCGCCATCGACGTCCTGCCGATGCTGGTCCAGGAAATTCCAGCCCATGGCCGGCTCCGCGGCCCGACGCCCATTGTTGACGCCGCTGGTCGGGAACAATAGCCTTGGGCAGGCGACTGGGGTCGCAGGCATTCAGCCTCAATCGTGGTTCTGGTGAGTGCGGCAGCCCGCGCCCGTGGACACCCCCGGGGCAGGCTCCCGAGTCCCAGGGTTCCCACAATATAGGTTAGGCAGGTTCAGATTTCATATCGGATTCACGGCACGGCCCGCAGGTTCCTGCGCCGGGCGCGCGTTTCCAGGGTCATATGTACGGACATTCATCATTTGGCACCGCGGCCCGAACCAGTTTTCCGCCTCTCAGACACGCAGGACGGGAGACCCGGATGAGGCTTTCCACCCGTGGTCGATATGCCGTGATGGCGATGGTCGAGCTGGCCGCGCGCGACGGCGATTCGGCGGCGGCCTGCCGGCATGTCAACCCGCCGGGCCAGCAGGCAGGCCGCCAGCAGGTGAGCCTGGCGGAGATCGCCCAGGCGCAGCGGCTTTCCCTCGCCTATCTGGAACAGCTTTTCGGCCCGCTGCGCCGCGCCGGGCTGGTCGCCTCCACCCGCGGCCCCGGCGGCGGCTACCGCCTGGCGCGCCCGGCGCGGGAGATTTCCATCGCCGTCATCGTCGATGCGGTGGATGAGCCCATCCAGGCGACGCGCTGCGAGGATGGCGGGCCCGGCTGCCTCGCCGGCGAGCGTTGCCTGACGCACGACCTCTGGGCCGAGCTCGGCAACCAGATCCACCTGTTCCTGTCGGGTGTGTCGCTGGAAGATGTGGTGCGGGGCCAGATCGCCGGCCGCGCCACCAGGCCGCTTTGCGTCCAGGCGCCGGAACCGCCGGTACCAGAAACACCGGTAATTGGGAGCCATGACCCTCTATCTTGACGCCAACGCCACCGAGCCCTTGCGGCCGGAGGCGCGGGCAGCGGTGCTGGCGGCGCTCGACCTGGCCGGCAACCCGTCCTCCGTCCATGCCGCCGGCCGCGCGGCGCGGCGGGTGCTGGAGGCGGCGCGGGACCAGGTGGCGGCGCGCTTCGGCGCCGGGGCCGGGGAGGTGGTCTTCACCAGCGGCGGCACCGAGGCCAATGCGCTGGCGATCCGCGCCCTTGCCGCCGGCCGGCGGGTGCTGGCGGGCGCCACGGAACACCCCGCGGTGCTGGCCGCCGCGCCGGGCGCCACGCTGCTGCCGGTGCTCAGCGACGGCACGCTGGACCTGGATGCGCTGGAGGCCATGCTGGCGGGGCCGCCGGCGCTGGTCTGCCTGATGGCGGCGAACAACGAGACCGGCGTGATCCACCCCCTGGCCGAGGCCGCCGCGCTGTGCCGGGCGCAGGGCGCGCTGCTGCATGTGGATGCGGTGCAGGCGGCCGGGCGGGGGGCGGTTTCCCTGGCGGCGCTGGGCGCGGACAGCCTGGCGATCTCCGGCCACAAGCTCGGCGGGCCGAAGGGGGCCGGGGCGGTGCTGCTGCGACCCGGGCTGGAACTGGCGCCGCTGATCGCCGGTGGCGGCCAGGAACGCGGCCGGCGCGGGGGAACGGAGGCGCTGCCCGCCATCGCCGGCCTCGGCGCGGCGGCGGCAGCGGCGGACCCGGCGCAGGCCGCGCGGCTGGCGGCGCTGCGCGATGCGATCGAGGCCGGCTGCCTGGCGCAGGGCGCGAGGGTGGCCGGGCAGGCGGCGCCGCGACTGCCCAATACCAGCAACCTCATCCTGCCCGGCGCGGCGGCGGAGACGCAGGTGATCGCGCTGGATCTCGCCGGCGTGCAGGTTTCGGCCGGCGCTGCCTGTTCCTCCGGCAAGGTCGGGCGCAGCCATGTGCTGGCGGCGATGGGCCAGGCGGAGGGCGGCATCCGGGTCTCCCTGCCCTGGAACGCGCCCGATGATGCGCCGGAGCGTTTCCTCGCCGCGTGGTCGGCCATGCAGAATCGGCTCTCGCGTCGCGCCGCCGGCGGGGCCAATTGAACGTCATGACCCGCGCGAACCGCCCGATCTACCTCGACAACCACGCCACCACGCCGGCCGATCCGCGCGTGCTGGCGGCGATGCGGCCGTGGTGGGAGGAGAATTTCGCCAATCCCGGCTCCGTGGAGCATGAGATGGGGCGGGCGGCGGAGGCGGCGGTGGCGGAAGCGCGCGCCCATGTGGCGGAGCTGATCGGCGCCGAGCCTTCGGAGATCCTGTTCACCTCCGGCGCGACGGAGGCCAACAACCTGGCGATCAAGGGCGCCGCGCGCTTCGCCGCGGCCCAGGGCACCGAGCGCCGCCGGGTCATCACGCTGGCCACCGAACACAAATGCGTCCTGGAGAGCGTGAAGGACCTGAAGGCGGAAGGGTTCGAGCCGGTGATCCTGCCGGTGCGGGCGGATGGGCTGCTCGATCTGACGGTGCTGGAAGCCGCCCTGGCGGAGGCGCCGACGCTTCTCGTTTCCGTCATGGCGGTGAACAACGAGATTGGCGTGGTGCAGGACCTGGAGGCGATCGGCGCGTTGGTGAAGCACCATGGGGCGCTGTTCCATACCGATGCGGCGCAGGCGGCGGGACGCATTCCGCTGGATGTGGCGGAGATCCGCGCCGACCTGCTCTCCCTGTCCGGCCACAAGGTGTACGGGCCGAAGGGCATTGGCGCGCTTTATGTCCGCCGGCGGCCGCGGGTGCGCCTGGCGCCGCTGTTTTCCGGCGGTGGGCAGGAACGCGGCCTGCGCTCCGGCACCCTGCCGGCGCCGCTGGTGGTGGGCTTTGGCGAGGCCTGCCGCATCGCCGCGCTGGAAGGCCCGCTGGATACCGGCCGCATCGCCGGGCAGCGGGACCGTTTTCGGTCCGCGCTGGAAGCCGCCGTGCCGGGCCTCGTCGTCAACGGCAGCACCGAGGCGCGCGTGGCCGGCAACCTGTCGGTCTCCTTCCCCGGCGGCGTCACGGCCCAGGACATCATGGCGGCGGCGCCGGAGGTCTGCGTCTCCACCGGCTCGGCCTGTTCCTCGGCCGAGGTCGAGCCTTCCTATGTGTTGCAGGCCCTGGATCTGCCACCGGCCCAGGCGCGAGCGACCTTGCGCATCGGGGTGGGCCGCTTTACCTCGCCCTTGGATGTGGATCGAGCAGCCGCGGCCCTGGCCGCCGCGTGGCGCCGGGCCATGGAGTCCTCGGACAGCAATGGCGCCTCGGGTGATACCCCCAGGACAAGCGCGGCGGAGTAGAGTCGGATATGCCGAAGATGACCTTCATCGAGCGGAACGGGGTAGCCCGGGAAGTGGACGCGCCGCTCGGCCTGTCGGTGCTGGAGATTGCGCACAAGCACGGCGTGGACATCGAAGGCGCCTGCGAGGGCTCGCTCGCCTGCTCCACCTGCCACGTGGTGGTTGACGGCACCTGGTACGGCAAGCTGGCCGATGCGACCGAGGACGAGGAGGACATGCTCGACCTCGCCTTCGACCTGCAGGAGACGTCGCGCCTCGGCTGCCAGATCATCATGACCGAGGCCCTGGACGGGCTGGTGGTGAAGCTGCCGGCCGGCACGCGCAACGCCGGCGGCTGATGATGCAGGCGGGCATGTCGCCTTGGGAGGATTTCGGCCGGGAAGGCGGGCTGTTCCGCCGGCTGCGCGCCGATGCTGCGGCGGATTGGCAGGCCTATACCTGGCATGAGTTCTGCCGCCGCCTGTCCGATGGCAGCCTGCCGCTCGTCGCCTTCCAGGACTTCCTGATCCAGGACTACCTGTTCCTGATCCAGTTCGCCCGCGCCAAGGCGCTGGCCGTCTTCAAGGCTGAGAGCCTGGAGGCGATGCGGGAGAAGACCGCCTCTATCTCCGCCATCCTGGCCGAGACGACGATGCACCTGACCTATTGCGCCGAATGGGGCATCCCGGAGGCCAAGGTGCGCGCCACGCCGGAATCGGCGGAGACCGTGAGCTACACGCGCTACGTCATCGACCGCGGCTTGGCTGGCGACATCCTGGACCTGGAGGTGGCGCTGGCCCCCTGCACGGTGGGGTATGGCGAGGTCGCGCTGCGTATCCTGGCCGACCCGGCGCGGAAGCTGCAGGGCAACCCGTATCAGAGCTGGATCGAGGCCTATGGCTCCGACAGCTACCAGAAGCTGGCGCGCGAGGCCGCGGCCCGCATCGATGCGCTGGGCGAAAGCCATGGCGGCCACGCCCGCTTCCCCATGCTGACGGCCACCTTCGGGGAGGCGGCGCGGCTGGAGCAGCGCTTCTGGCAGCAGGGGCTGGACGCCGCCGCGTCATGAGAATCCTGGTCGCCATGTCGGGCGGCGTCGACAGCAGCGTGGTCGCCGCGCTGCTGGTGGAGCAGGGGCATGAGGTGGTGGGCGCCACCCTGCAACTGTACGACCACGGCGCCGCGACCCAGAAGAAGGGCGCCTGCTGCGCCGGCCAGGACATCCACGATGCGCGCCGCGTGGCGGAGGGCCTCGGCATTCCACATTACGTGCTGGACCGCGAAAGCCGCTTTCGGGCCGCCGTAATCGATGATTTCGCCGCGACCTATGCCCGTGGCGAAACCCCCATCCCCTGCATCCGCTGCAATCAGACGGTGAAGTTCCAGGACCTGGTGGAACTGGCCCGAGACCTGGGCTGCGAGGCGCTGGCCACCGGCCATTACGCCCGGCGGGTTGAGGGGGCGGAGGGTGCAGAACTGCACCGCGCCGCGGACCCTGTGCGGGACCAGTCCTACTTCCTGTTCGCCACGACGCGGGACCAGCTCGATTTCTGCCGCTTCCCGCTGGGTGACATGCCGGACAAGGCGGTGGTGCGGGCGGTGGCGGAGCGGCTGGGCCTGGCGGTGGCCGCCAAGCCGGATAGCCAGGACATCTGCTTCGTGCCGGAAGGCAGCTACGACCGCCTGGTGGCGAGGCTGCGCCCGGAAACGGCGGAGCCCGGGGAGATCGTGGACCTCTCCGGCCAAGTGCTCGGCCAGCACCAGGGCATCGGGCGCTACACGGTGGGGCAGGGGCGTGGCCTCGGCCTGGGGGGTGGCGCCGGGGAGCGGCTGTTCGTCAGCGCGATCGATTCCACCCGCCGCCGCATCGTCGTGGCACCGCGCGCCGCCCTGGCGCAGACGGAAGCCGTGGCCGGCGAGGTGAACTGGCTGGTGGACCCCCCCGTTTCGCCGCGCCCGGTGCAGGTGAAGCTGCGCGGGCGGGAAGCACCGCGCGGCGCCCGCGTGGCCTGGGACGCCGCCGCGCAGGTGATGCGCGTGACGCTGGACGAGCCCAATATCGTCGCCGCCGGCCAGGCCTGCGTTGTGTATGATGGCGATCAGGTGCTCGGTGGTGGCTTCCTGCGCGCGGTGAACATTGACAGGTCCGGGGCGGCGGCGTAATCGCGGCCCCGCCTGCGGGGTCCACCTAAGCGGTGGGCACGAGTAGCCTGGGGCGGCGTAGCTCAGCTGGTTAGAGCACGGCACTCATAATGCCGGGGTCAGCGGTTCAAGTCCGCTCGCCGCTACCATCGATCTTCCAGTGCCGCCGGGCGCGCGCGGAAGGGGCCTTCAAGGCCGGACGCATCGTTCACCCGGAACCCGCACGCATGGCCTGTGACCGCTTGGCGTTCGCGCGCCGGGCCGCCCCCTGGCGTGCTCCGCAGCATCAGGGGCCCGGGCTATCCGAACCAGACATTGCTGTCGCTGAGATTGCCGGTGAAGCCGGCAAGCGTGATGGCGAGGTCGAAGCCGATCGGGTGCAGGTCGATGATGGTGGAACCCGCCGCCTGCGTCACCTGGCCCGCAATATTCGCAAAGCCGTTGAGGCCCGCGAAGCCCAGGAAGACGAGCGAGTCGCTTTCGGCGCTGCTGAAATCCGTGATCGTCACGGTTCCGGGCTGCGCCTCGAAGGTGAACTGGTCGGCGCCTGCGCCTCCGGCCAGCGTGTCGTTCCCCCCGCCGGCAACCAGCCGGTCATTGCCATTGCCGCCGAGGATCAGATTGGCACCGGCATCGCCGACGAGCAGGTCGTTGAACGCGCTGCCTTCCAGGTCGCGGATGGCGGAATCGATCGCCGTTGCGGTGCCGCCCGGCGTGCCGCCCGCGGCGGGCTGCCGGGCCAGGATCGCATCCATCCAGATGCCGGCCATCTTCGCATAGCCAGCCTCGCTCGGGTGCTTCCCGTCATACAGGTCCGCCAGCGTGATGCCGGACATGGAGACCAGGCTGGTGTTCCGGCCATCGGTGATCGCCTGCTGGACCGTGTTGGCGATCGCGGCATTCACCGCGGCGACCTCTGCCGGGTTTGCATGCTCGGATGACATCATCGGCACGGTCGCGACGTAGATGTGAACCTGGGGGCTGGCCTGGGCGACGGTGTCGATGATGGCGCGGATGTCCTGGCCGATGCCGTTCTGTGCCGAGGTTTCCTGCGTGATGTCGTTCGTGCCGGCCAACAGCAGGATGGCATCCGGCACCTCATCGTCCAGCAGGCCTGGCAGAAGCTGCGCAAGCTGGTCGGCCCGCAGCGCAAGCTCGGTTGCGGTTCGTCCCGGAAAGCCGGCGTGGTGCGGGCTTGGCAGCTTGGGTGAACCCGAATCCTCGGGACCGACGAAATCCACCAGCAGATGCTGCGCAGCGAAGTCCCACCACAGGGGCGCACGATAGCCATCGGATTCGCCGGAGATGCCGAAATCGTCCTGAAGACTCCAGCCATAGGTGATGGAATCGCCGAACGGCATGAGGGCGAGTGGAGACGCCCATTCATCGGTTACCAGACTGGCGACCACCGGGCGTGACGAGTCCACGAAGCTCAGATTCGAGATCTCGCTGGTGCCCTGGATGGAGATGGTGAGGGTGGAGGCGACGACGAGTTCGGCCGGGTCGGGGTTCTCGATGGTGAGCGGCGTGCCGGTGGTCGGCAGGTAGTCCTGCGCCGCGGCGCCGGCGTTGAGCTGCGCGCCCCACACCTCGAAGACGCC
>NZ_JAAVTX010000004.1 GCF_012163145.1 Falsiroseomonas frigidaquae | reverse complement strand
GCGCTCGGTTGCACCGCCAGTGGATTGTCGATGGACGCCCGGGACGCGCTACCGCGTCCACCTACGGCACGCTGGCGCGCGCATCAGGGTCCAGGTGCCCGGCCATATCGTTGTCGAGTTCGGCGACGATGTCGAGGTGGTGGTCGCCCGCCGGATTGCGCCGTGTATCAGCGGATCCGCGGTGCGCAGCAAATGACCAGCGCTGTTCAGCGGAACCACGGCATCCTGCAGGGCCGCATCGACGCGGTCGAGACCGCCTGACGCTGCATCCGACGCCAGAGATCAGCTGAACGCGTAGAACAGCTCCTGCGCAACTGTCTCGTCACGCCACGCGTCGCTGCTCCTGTTCAATCCGGCCGTCCCGCAGCGCCACCATGCGGTCGAAGCGATCGAAGATCTTCTCGTCGTGCGTGACCACCAGGATCGCCGCCTGCTGTTCCCGCGCCACCTGGCGCAGCAGGTCCATCACCACCCGGGCGCGCTCAGAATCGAGCGCCGCGGTCGGTTCGTCGGCGAGAATGACCTGCGGGCGGTTGACCAGTGCGCGGGCGATGGCCACACGCTGCGCCTCGCCGCCCGACAACCGCGCAGGCATTGCCGCGGCGCGCTTACCGACCTGAAGGTAGTCGAGCAGGGCGGCCGCCCGCTGCCGCGCCGTGGCGCGGTCCACGCCATCCAGCGTCATGGCCAGCGCGACATTGTCGATGGCATTCAGGAATGGCAGCAGATTGTGGAACTGGAAGATGAAGCCGATCCGCTCCCGTCGCAGCCGGCGTAGATCGGGCACGCGCCAACGTCCCTCCCACACCGTCTCCCCTCCAATGGAGAGCTTGCCGCCGGTGGGTTCCTGGATGCAGGCGATCAGGTTCAGCAGTGTTGATTTCCCGCTGCCGGACGGCCCCTTCAACCCGACCACCTCCCCAGCCCCGACCACGAGGTCCACCTCGGCCAACGCGCGCACGGCTGTGTCGCCGGCACCGAATGTCTTGCTCAGCTTCTCGATCTGCACCAGGGGGCCTGCCACGCGCTTCAGCCTCCCAGCGCCTGTTGCGGTTCGATCCGCAGCGCGGCCCTGATCGAGACGAGGCTGCCCAGCATGCAGATCACGGCAATGACCGCGGCCATCACCGCGACCTCCGTTGGACCGAGAGCGACGGCGCGGGGAAAGACATCGCGCGCGGAGAACACGATCGCCACGGCGGCGACATAGGCAACGCCGCCCAGCAGCAACGCCTGTTGCAGCACCAGGCCGACGATCGTGCTGTCGGGCGCGCCGATCAGCTTCAGCGTGGCGATCTCGCGCAGCTTGTCCATCGTCATGGTGTAGATGATCAGCGCGATGATCACCGCCGAGACGAACAGCAGCACGACGGTGAACATGCCAAGCTGCACGCGCGCGCGGTTCACCACGGACAGCGTCAGCAGATTCGACTGCTCCTGATCCGTCAGCGCGGCGAGGTGCTTCCAGCGCCGCGCGGTCTCCGCCACCAGGGCCGGGTCCGCGTCCGGGTGCAGGCGGGCGATGATGGCGTTCACCGTGTCGGTGCCGCCGCTGCCGGCGTTGGCCGCGATCGCGCGCCGCGCCGCCGCGGGTGCGAGGCGGAACTGCAGGTCCTGGCTGTCGCGCAATTGCATGAAGATCAGCGGGTCCCCACCTGATGCGACCAGCCCTCGCGTGGTGCCGACCACATGGTACCGGTAGCGCCCCAGCATCAAGGTGGCCCCCAAGGGCAGGCCGGAGCGGGCATCGGCCACGATCTCGAACCGCGCGCCACCCAGTCCCCTTCCGCTGGCGAGGACCGATGGTCCGCCTGGCCGCCCGGGTTCGTAGCCGATGACCTGCACCCGAATGGTGCCCTGCGGCGCCTGGGCTTCGGCGGTGCGCAGCGTGATGGCACCGGCCTCAACAACGCCCGGCAGGCGGGCCACCATTTCTCGCACATCGCCCGGGATGCGCGAGGCTTCGGCGAAGGGGCCGCGCGTGCCGGATTCCACCACCCACAGATCCGCCCGCAAGCTGCGCGACAGCGCCAGCGCCTCGGTCACCACGCCCTGATAGATGCCGACCATGGACAAGGCGACCGCCATCAGCAGCCCGAGCCCGAAGCAGGTCAGCACGAAGCGGCCGAACTTGTGCCGGATATCGGCCAGGGCGAGGTTCATGGCGCCGGCACCGCACGCGCCGCGCGCCCAACCGCGAAGCGGGAACCGATCTGCGTCACCAGCGCGACGTCCTCCGGCAAGCCATCGGTGATGGCCACGCGGCCATCGACCAGCCGTGCGGCGATGCTCACCCGCCGTTGCGCGAGGCGCCCATCCTCGATCGTCCAGACCGTGCCGCCGGCACCGTCGAAGCCGTGCAGCGCCTGTTCCGGCAGCAGCCTGGCGCGTGGCAGCCGCGCCGTCTCGATGACCACCTCGGCCTGCTCGCCCACCACGGGCATGGCGGGGCAGGAACGGCAGCGCAGATAGATGCGGCGTTCCTCCGTGACACGGTCGGCCTCGAGCCCGATGCGGACGATCTGGGCTTCGATCGGGCGGCCAGGACGGCTGCGCAGCGTAACCATCCCGGTCTGCCCGAGTGCGAGATCGCCGGCGCGGCCTTCGTCGATGAAGGCCTGCATCCAGATGCTCTCGGGCGCGACCAGGGTGAAGACCGCTTCCCCCGGGTTCAGCGCGGTTCCGGCCTCCCGCGACCGGGCAATGACGACGGCATCGAAGGGCGCGCGCAGTGTGTGCTTCTCCAGCGCGGCGCGTTCCGTCTCCCTGTTGGCGCGCGCCTCGGCCTGGGCGGCGCGCGCCACCTCCGCATCGGCGCGGTTCACGACAAGATCGACGCGCGCCAATTCCTGTTCGGTCTCGGCCAGTTCGGCGGCCTCCTGGCTGCCGACGCCACGATTGGCGAGGTCGCGCCGCCGCCGAGCAGTGGCCTGCTTCTGCGTGAACTGCGCCTCCGCGCGTTCGCGCTGCGCATCCGCCCGCGCGGCGGCCGCATCGGCCGACAGCACCGCGGCCTCGGCGCGGGCGAGCCGCGCCTGCTGGCTGATCGGGTTGAGACGCGCGAGCACGGCGCCGGCGGCCACGCGATCGCCATGGTCCGCTGCCAGTTCGATGAGCATGCCCGGCACCTCCAAGCCAAGGCGGGACAGCACCTGCGCCTCGATCGCGCCGAGGCCGAACACCGTCACCGGCACATCCTGGCGGAACGGCGCGACCGCGACGTCGAGCGGCCGCCAGTTTCGCAGGTAGGCGAATCCCCCTGCCATGCCGAGCAGCAGAAGCGGAAGGGCAACAAACAATACCAACCGACGACGCATGGCCATCCCCCTATCGCGCCCGTAACTGCGTCACCGAGTGAAGCACGCGGATCGCCACCCGCAATCCGGTCGAGAGGCCGGGCAGCGCCGCAACGCTCGTCACGGCGGAGAGGTATCGCGCGCCATCAAGGCCATGGTGCTCCTGCCGGCTCCGTTCGGGCCGAGAACGATCCTACCACTTGCGACGGCAAAGTGGACGTCGTCCAGCGCCAGCCGATCGCCGTATTGCCGCGTCAGCCTGACCGCTTCGATGACCGGCTCGGCTCACATCAGTGGAAATGCTCGCCGCGGGCCATCATCAGGTGATGCGGCTGGTGGTGTCCGCCACTCACCAGCAGGCCCGCGAAGCCGAGCGCCCGCAGGCGGACCACCTGTGCAGGATCGGCCGAGGTGACGGTCAGCCGCACGCCATCGGGCAGGGCTTCCGTGGTAGCGCGCCAGCCATTGAGCCGATTCAATTCCTGCCCGTGGGCCGGGATCATGCGCCGGATGCCGTCCAGCGTCCGGCCACTGCCGGTCACCGCGATGGCAACACCACCGTCAACCGCGCTTTCGGTGGCCACGGCCCGAAGGGTCACCTCGTTCATGTCCACCAGGTGCTCGCGCAGCGCGGCCAGATTGACCTTGGACCAGTCGGTCGAGGGATCCGCCTGAAGGATCTGGACGATTTCCTGCATCGCACCGAAGGCATCCTGGCCCGGCAGCGTCGGCATGGCGGCCGGCGCGTCCCGGTGCATGGCCGCGTGGCCATGCGCCGGCGACTGCGCGAAGGACGGGGCGAAATGCAGGGCGCCCATGGCGGCCACCATGGCGAGCACGGCGCCGGCCGTCATGGCGATGAGCTTTGGCGACATGGAGTTCTCCGCAGGGTGCCGGTTGTCGCGCAGGCTACACCCCCCGCGAGGCGGATCATATGATCCCGGTCATACAGGTCACGCGTCGGGCTGGGATATCTCCGCCGATAATGCATCGAAAGACCCGGCCCATGACCGAACCGCGCTCCCGTCGTCGTTTCCTGCAAGGGGCAGGGACGCTGTGCCTCGGTTGCCTGGCGGCGGGCAGCGCCTCGGCTCAGCCGGCAGCCGCCACCGCTCCCGGTGGCATCGTCGCCCATGGCGCCTTTCGCAATCTCATGCAGCGCCGCGACTTCACACCCAAGGTGGAGCTTGCGCGCTTGCGCGCCGAAGGGGTGACGGAGGCGGTCGGGGCATTGTCCGAACTGCGCGGCGAGGTCACGGTGATCGATGGGCGCGAGGTCGTCTCGCTCGGACCCTGCGCAGGCTGTGGGCCAGCCGCAGAATCCGCTACCCTGCTCGTTGCCACGCGCGTGTCGCACTGGCGCAGCGAGACCGTGCCGCAGGATGTGCCGGAACGCGCGCTGCGAGCCTTTATCGCGGAGCGGGCGCGGGCCAATGGCCTCAATCTCGGCATGGCCTTCCCCTTCCGGTTCCGAGGTACGTTGCAGGACGTTCTGATGCATGTGAACGGCGGCCCCGACCCGCGCTTCACCGGGCATGGCTCGCCCGTCCCCATGGCGGTGGCCGACCTGTTTCGGGAAGCCCGGCTCGAGGGCGAGGTTATCGGCTTCCACGCCAGCGCTGACATGGTCGGCATCATCTCCCATGCCGGGGATCCGCTGCATTGCCACTGGGTGTCGCCGGCGCGCGATGCCACGGCGCATCTCGATGAGTTCGGACTGCTGGCGGGCGGGACGCTATCATTTCCCCTTGGATGAGGCGCCGGTCGGGGTGGGTCGTGGCCGCACCCGGGCGCCGCGCTCAGGCCGCGTCGGTGCGCCGGTCGGGACGCAGGGCCGCGCGCACCCCCTCCAGGATCCAGCCGGCTGCCACGCCGAGGGCGGGGTTGAGCGCGAAGGTCGCGAGCGCCGCCGCGGCGATGGCGGGCCGGCATTCGCTGCGGACCTCGAGCAGCCGCCGCGACAAGGCGAGGTCGCTGCCCGCCAGGATCAGCAGGGCACCGAGCGCGCCCGCGGGAACCACCGCGAGCAGCCGGGCCGCATCCTCGGCGAAGAACAGGCCAAGCGGCAGCAGCAGGGCGCCGAGCAGCACCGGCGCCCAGCCCGTGCGCGCCCCGAAGCGGTGCTGTGCGATCAGCCCACCCGCACCATGGCACATCGGCAAGGCACCGAATGGTGCGAGCAGCACATTGGCGCCACTGGTCACGAGACCAAGCCTGCCTTCGGAGGCGCGTGCCGCGGCGCCGGGCGGGAACATCTCGCGCACCAGCAGGGCCGGCAGCAGAACGGCATTGGCGAGGGTAAGTGGGAGTTGCGGCAGCGCGCCGAGCAGGAAGCCGCGCCACGCCTCCTCGCCACCGCTCGGCAGGACGAGCGGCGGCAAGGTGAAGGCCATCGAGGGCAGCGGCGGCAGCACCCCGCCGGCGGCGAGGTCCACGGCGATCGCGCCCGCGAGCGCCAGCGGCACCGCGGGAAGCCGCGGCGCGACCCGCGGCAGGCCGATCAGCAGAACCAGGGCGACGCCCGCCACGAGCGGCCCCGCCCAGACGAGGCCAAGCCCGATCCAGGCCATGCTGGCGCCGACACCAAGCTGCAGCCCCAGCACCACCGAACGCGGCACGACGCGCGCCGCCCAGGATGTCGCGCCGGACAGCGTGAGCGCCAGCAGGATCAGCCCCCCCGCGATGCCGGCGGCGGCCACCTCGCCCGACATGAGGCCGCCGGCGATGACCAGCGCGCCGACCGCCTTCATGGGCTGTACCGGCAAGGGCAGCCGATAGATCAGGCCGGTAGCGATAAGGAACACGCCGAAACCCATCAGCACGCCGCCCGCCGACATGCCCGCGACGGCGATCGCGCCAAGCAGGATCGGTAGCAGGGTGCCGAGATCACCGAAAGCGCCGCCCACCTCGCCGGCGACGGTCGGGCGCGCGAGAGTCGTCACGCCAGGGCCGCCGCAGCTGGCAGCCGCACGCGACCATCGCCCTCCCGCGACAGGCGGCCTGACCGTTCCAGCCGGGCCAGGGCGCGATAGGTCGCTTCGTGGGACAGGCCGAGTTCCGCTGCGAGGGTCTTCCAGGACCTGTCGAGCCGCCGCGAACCGTCAGGCTCCGACGGAAGGGCATGCAGCACGTCCAGGATCCGATCCGCCGCATGTGGCAGGGCCAGGCGTTCGGCCCGTGCCCGCTCGGCGACCAGGCGCGACGCCAGGTGTGCTGCGATGCGCCAGCCGAGGGTGGGATCGGTCTCGGCCGCCCGTCGCAGGTCTGATGCCGCGTAGAGCGTCATGCGGCTCGGCATGGCGGCGACGGCGTCACAGTGATGGCAGGTTTCGAAGATCGAGGCCTCCGCGAAGGTGTCGCCGGGCCCGGCACGGTGCAGAACCAGCCGGCGCCCCTCCGGCGAAGTGCGGACGAGTTCCAGTGTCCCCTGGCGCACGAGGACGAGGCCGAGCGCGGGATCACCGGCGCGAAACAAGGTCTCGCCACGCGCTAAGGCGACAGCACGGCCGGGCGGCAGGGTACTGAGGAGATCGGGGCTCATGTGACTGCGATCATACAGAGGCGTGGTTGGCCGCGCGACCCTCGAATCCCGGGCGTCTCGTGGTGACTGTTCAGTCAGGGCGCGTGATGGCGCGAAACATCTCCGGCGCCACGTTCGATCGGGCGGCGGTTACGCTCTCGGTGGGGCTGGCCAAGCGGCGGGTGCCCTGACCCGCTCGGACCGAGGCTGATTGCGTCCCAGCTACATCATCCGGACGGCGCACATCCTCGTCCGACCGCGTAGGCCTGGGCACCAGGCTCTCGATGCAGGTCTCGCTCGACTGGTGGGATTTCGAGGCCTCGGTCGCCGGCTTCTTCGTCCACAGCCTGGCCGTTGCCGGCCTCACCATCGCCCTGGGCCATTACGGAGCGATGGCGATGAGCGCCTTCGATCGACGGAGGGCCGTGTCGGCAGGATCACCGCCGGCGGCCGGCCCAGCGCCAGCACGCGTAACGGGGTCTCCTCCAGCAGCCAGTCCACCGGGCCCAGCATGTCCCCCGGTGACCGGGGCAACAGCAGCCAGGCATGATGAAGCAGCACGATCAAGGCCGCGATGCCGCGCAGCGCGTCGAGTTCTTCCATGCGCGGCGACGTGGTCGATCTGGTCACGGGATACTCCTGCATATCCGAGGGGAACGCGGACTGGCCGGTCGTGCGGGCGCAGCATTCCGCGTGCTGCTTCAACCGTCTCGTGCGGGAGGCGTTCGATGCTGTTCCGCTTGGAGCCCAGTCATGCCTTGGCGCTCACCCTCGAGGACAGGGTGTCCGCAATCGCTGACGCCGACGCCCGGAATACTGGACATGCCGCGGGCCTCGGCTGAGTTCAGCGATACGCTGGGTCAGCGAGCCGGGATGCCAGGCCGACGCATCCGGTCCCACAGCGTCGTGCGCGAGACGCCCAGCGCGGCGGCGGCATCGCCGATCCGCCCGCCGCAGCGCGCCAGCACCCGCTGGATATGCGCCCGCTCCGCCGTATCACGCGCCTCGGCCAGTGAGAGCAGCTCCGTCTCCGTCGCGGCCTCGACGACGTCACCCGGCGGATCCACCGCGGGAGAAGGCGCCGGTTCCGCCCGGTTGGCGCGTTCCGGAAAAAGGTCTGACGCGCCAAGAGCGACAGCATCAGCCAACAGGACCGCCTGCTCCAGCCGGTTGCGCAGTTCCCGCACGTTGCCAGGCCAGGGATGCGCCAGGATCGCCGCCATGCCGTCGTCGGCGAAGGTTCGCTCGGTCTTTGCGAAGCGTCGCAGGAAGTGCGGCGCAAGATCCTGCAGGTCGTCAGGCCGGGTGCGGAGCGGCGGCAGGGCGAGCCTGATGCCCGACAGCCGGAACCACAGATCCGCGCGGAACGCGCCTGCGGCCACCCGGGCAGGCAGGTCGGCATTGGTCGCGGCGACGATGCGCGCCTGCGTCTCCACCGGCGCCGCTGCGCCGATCCGCAGGAAGCGGCGCTCCGCGATCAGCCGCAGCAGCCGCGCCGGCAAGGACGCGGACAGATCGCCGATCTCGTCCAGGAACAGCGTTCCAGCCCCGGCGGATTCCACCAGGCCCGGCGTTTCGTCGCCGCCAAACAACGCAGCCTCCGCCGCGGCCGTCTCGGCGGGCAGGGCGGCGCAGTCGACCACCACGAAGGGCGCCGCGGCGCGGGCGCCGGACAGGGCATGCAGCCGGCGCGCGGCTTCCTTTACATGGTTGCGGTAATGGACTGGGCGACGCGGAAGGTGCTGGCCTGGCGGGTGTCAAACACCATGGAGGTGGAGTTCTGCCTTGAGGTGCTGGAGGAGGCCATGGCGCGCTTCGGGCGGCCGGAGATATTCAATACCGACCAGGGCAGCCAGTTCACCTCGCCGCGGTTCACCGGCTTGCTGCTGAAGGCTGGGGTCCGGATCTCCATGGACGGTCGCGGTCGCTGGATGGACAACGTGTTCATCGAACGGCTGTGGTGCAGCCTGAAGTACGAGAGCGTCTACCTGCATGCTTTTGAGACCGGCTCGGAGGTGCGGGGCGGGCTGTCGAAGTGGATCGGCTACTACAACGCCAGGCGCCCACATAGCGCGCTGGCGGGCCGGACTCCCGACGAAGCATATGCGGCGAACGAGCTAGAGAAGTTGGCGGCCTGAGGACAACCAGGACCGAGCTTATCCAGGCCGTCAAGCTGTCCGACGGATGGGGGCCACTTCAGCCCGAGGGGTACCGCCGGGGCGGGGCAATCACCTCCCTTGCCGGCACCTTATCGTGTCAGCCGCGATCGGCGGACTGGGCGATCTCCTGCCGCAGTTGGTCGACCTTCGCGCCGGCCCACTGCCGAGCGTCGTCACCGAAGATGAGCCGCGATGGCGGCTTGTCCTGGGAAGCCAGGGCGACGATCCGCGCGGCGAGCAGCTTCGGGTCGTTCGGCTGGTTGCCGTTGGCCCCGTCCACGAACGCGCGGTACTGCGCGACCGCCTCGGCATAATCCGGAATGTCGATGCTGCCGAAGCGCGCCGACTTGCCGCCCATGAAGTCGGTGCGCAGCATCCCCGGCTCGACCAGCAGGGAGCGGACGCCCAGCGGTGCCAGCTCCTGCGCAAAGCCCTCCATCCATCCCTCGATCGCGAACTTCGAGGCCGAGTAAACCGCCCCGCCGCCGTTGGAGACGAGCCCGCTCACCGACGAGATGGTGACGATGAGGCCTGAGCGACGCACGCGCATATGGGGGGCGATCGCGCGCGCGACGTTCATCGTGCCGAACAGGTTGACCTCGAACTGGCGCCGCACAGCGGCATCGGTGAAGGTCTCGAAAAAGCCTAGTTCGGCATAGCCGGCATTGTTGACCAGCACGTCGATCGCTCCGAACCGCCCGGCGGTTTCGGCGGCGACCGCGGTCGCGGCTGCGGCGTCGGTGACATCAAGCGCGAGGGCGTGCAGGCGGCCCTGTTCGCCGCCAAAGGCATCGCGCACCGCGTCGGCGGACCGCGCCGTCGCCACGACCGTCTCGCCCGCATCGAGCGCCGCGCGCGCGATCTCGCGCCCGAGTCCGCGGCTTGCGCCTGTCACCAGCCACACCTTGCCCATCGCCTGATCCTCATTCTGTCCGCTGTTGCTGAACAGGTAGTCCTGCTAATGGATCGCGATAACCGCCTAATCAGTCATGGGCCCCAGTAGCCGGGATCATCAATGCGTCCGGACCAGCTCGGCGACCTCGCCGTCTTCGCGGCGATCGCCGCCGACCGCAGCTTCACGCGTGCCGCGAAACGGCTGGGAGTCACCCAGTCGGCGCTGAGCCAGACCATGAAGCGGCTGGAGGGGCAGCTGGGTTTTCGCCTGCTCTCCCGCACGACGCGCAGCGTTGCCCCGACCGCCGCCGGCGAGCGCCTGCTCGCCACCCTGTCGCCGGCGCTCGCCGGGCTCGCCGCCGAGGTCGCGGCGCTGTCGCAGGCACGCGGGGCAGCGATCGGCACGGTCCGGATCGCGACGGGCAAACACGCCGCGGACACGCTGCTGTGGCCGATGCTCCCGTCCTTCCTGCGCCGCTACCCCGGCATCGAGGTGGAGGTGCGCGTGGAGGACGGCATGACCGACGTCGTGGCAGACCGCTGTGATGCGGGCATCCGGCTGGGCGAGCGACTGGAGAAGGACATGATCGCGCTGGCGGTCGGGCCGCCACTGCGCGTCGCGGTAGTGGCCGCTCCCGGCTATCTGAGTGACCATCCGGCGCCGATGGCGCCCGCCGACCTCGTAGGCCATCGCTGCATCGCCTATCGCGACGCGCAGAGCGACCTGTCTCCCTGGTCGTTCGAGCGCGACGGCCATGCGGTGACGGTCACGCCGGGCCGCGGGCCGGTGTTCAACGACGGCGACCTGCTGGTGGCCGCCGCGCTCGAGGGGTTCGGCGTCCTCTATATCCTGGAGGACCTGGTGGCGGCGCCGGTTGCCGATGGCCGTCTGATCCGCCTGCTCGAACCGTGGTGCGAGCCGTTCGCCGGCTACCACCTCTATTACCCCGATCGGCAGGGCACGACGGCCTTCGAACTGTTCAAGGAAGCGCTTGGGGCAAGCAGGGCTGGTTGAAGGGCCCAAATCCGTTGGGCAGCAGGTTCCTCAATCTCGATCCAGTCGCCCGGCGGATCGTTAGAAGGTCGCCGATTGGCGACCAAGAAAGTCGCGTACCAGCGCGGCGATCTCCTGATGATGCGTCTCCAGCGCGAAGTGCCCCGCGTCGAGCAGGTGAATTTCGGCGTCCGGGAGGTCCTGCTTGTAAGCGTTGGCGCCGGCGGGAACGAAGGCCGGATCATGGCATCCCCATGCTGCGAGAAGCGGCGGCTGATGCTCGCGGAAATAGGCCTGAAATGCCGGGTACAAGGCCACGTTGCTGCGGTAGTCGAGGATCAGGTCGAGCTGGATCTCCTCGGCCTCCGGACGCGCCATGTAGGCGATGTCCAGTTCATACCCATCAGGCGACAACAGGGTGAGGTCCGATCCTGTGCCATATTGCCAGTTGCGGATCGTCTCCGGCGAAAGGGAAGCCCGGCACGCTTCCCGGTTCGCCTCGTTTGGGACATGCCAATAGGCTTTCCATGCGCCCCATTGATCGCTGAAGCCTTCGACATAGGCATTGCCGTTCTGGGAGATGATCGCGGTGACGCGCTCGGGGTGCTGCATCGCGAGGCGCAGGCCGGTCGGCGCGCCATAGTCGAAGATGTACAAGGCGTAGCGTTCGAGACCGATCGCATCGACGAAGCCGCCGATGACCTCGGCAAGCGCGTCGAAGCTATAGTTGAAATGCCCGCGCTTCGGCGCCTTGGTCTGCCCGAAGCCGGGAAGATCTGGCGCGATCACCCGGTAGCGATCCGCAAGCAGTGGGATCAGGTCACGAAACATGTGGCTGGCGGTCGGAAAGCCATGGAGAAGCAGGAGGACCGGAGCGTCGGCAGGTCCCGCCTCTCTGTAGAACACCTCAACGTCGCTGACCTGCTGTCGCCGGTAATGGATGGTCGCCACGGTTTCACCTCGATCTTTCTGCGATTGTCAGGCCGCAGATGACCGCATACATACCATCTCTCAAGTACTGACCCAGGAGTAAGTATGGCCGGCTTCCCGGAGCCCACCCCAGTCGCTGGCGACGTGATGCTGGCGGAATGCCGGGCGCGGGCCGTGCTGGCGTTGCTCGCGGAGAAATGGGTGTTGCTGGTGATCGAGGCGCTTAGCGAAGGACCCAAGCGCACGAGTGCGCTGAGGCGGCAGATCGGCGGCATCTCCGAGAAAATGTTGATTCAGACATTGCGGCGTCTGGAATCAGTCGGCCTCATCGACCGGCGCGACTACCGCGAAGTCCCGCCAAGGGTGGAATACGCACTCACCGAAAGAGGCTGGTCACTCAGCCCGGTTGTCATCACGCTTGACCGCTGGGTCGAAACACATGCGTTCGACATGCTGCCAACGCCCATAGGTTCTACTTCCCAGGCCTAATACTACTGTGTCATAATATACCTGTGCGATTCGGCGTCGCGTTCGTATGTAGGGTGATTTTCCCCGGAGTGGACGGGGGCGCCCGACGAGCCGTGTCGGGCGCAGCGCCGACCACAAGCCGGTTTCGGCCAAGGACCTCGCCGCTAGTCTGCCCAAGGACGCCGGGCGACTTGGCGCCAGGGCACGAATGCGCCTCTCGCCTCCCGCTTTGCCGCCATCCGCGTTCGCCCCGCCCACCGGGACTACAACGCCGCAACGCCAAGGCCCGAGGAGTGGTGCCTCATCGAATGGCCGATCGGGGAGGCCGAGCCCAGCAAGTTCTGGCTCTCCACCCTGCCGGCCACCACCAGCCGCGTCAGGCTGGTCCGCCACGCGATGCTGCGCTGGCGCATCGAGCGCGACTACCAGGAGCTGAAGCAAGAGATCGGGCTCGGCCACTACGAGGGTTGCGGCTGGCGTGGCTTCCACCACCACGCCACCCTTCGCATCGCCGCCTACGGGCTTTTTGATCGCCGAATGGACGACGATTTCCCCCTCAGCAGAGCCCCGTACTGGAACATGATGCTGCGCGGCAGCGAGTTCGACGTGAAGCACCGCGAACGGCATTTCGCCGAGGCGCGGGCCGCATGAGCGTTCCATCGCGACCCGGCATGGCAGGCCGTCCCGAGGTGACCGCCTTCTACGACAAGCGCACCTCCAGCCTGCAATATGTCGTCGCCGATCCCGCCACGCGGGCCTGCGCCATCATCGACCCGGTGCTCGACTTCGACGAGAAGTCCGGCGCCACCGCCACGCGCTCCGCCGATGCGATGCTGGACTTCATCCGAGAGCAGCGGCTGCGCCTGGACTGGATCCTCGACACGCATCCGCATGCCGACCATTTCTCGGCCGCCGGCTATCTGCACGACACCACGGGTGCCCCGACCGCGATTGGCGAGCATGTCGTCAAGGTGCAGCAACTCTGGAAGCGCCTGTACAATTACCCGGACGGCTTCCCGACCGATGGTAGACAGTCGAGCCGCTTGTTTGCCGATGGCGACCGTTTCCGCATCGGTGATCTCGAGGCCGCGGTGATGTTCTCGCCTGGCCATACCATGGCCTCCATCACCTATGTCATCGGTGACGCCGCCTTCATCCACGATACGCTGTTCATGCCGGATGGCGGCACCGCGCGCGCGGATTTCCCCGGCGGCGATGCGAAGGCCCTGTGGGCCAGCATCCAGCGCATCATCGCGCTGCCCGACGCGACGCGCCTGTTCACCGGCCATGACTACCAGCCCGGCGGCCGCAAGGTCGCGTGGGAAAGCACCGTCGCGCAACAGAAGACGGAAAACGCGCATCTGCGCGGCCAGGACGAGGCGAGCTTCGTGAAGCTGCGGATCGAGCGCGACCGGACCCTGCCCATGCCGAAGCTCATCTTGTCATCGTTGCAGGTGAATATCACCGGCGGCCGCCTGCCGCAGGCGGAAAGCGACGGCCGCCGCAACCTCAAGATTCCGCTGGATGCGCTCGGCGACGCGCCCTGGGACTGAACACGATTCGGAGGACGACATGGCATCCGGCAGCGTCACCCTGCTTCAACTCAATGACGTGCATGGCTACCTGGAACCTCATGCGGAGCCGGTCTGGCACGGCGACCGGATGGCGTTCAGGCGCCTCGGCGGCTATGCGCGCATCGCGACGCTGCTGCGAAGGCTGCGGTCTGAGCGGCCCGGCGCGGTCGTCGCGCTCGACAATGGCGATACCTTCCACGGTACCTATCCGGTAGTCAGCAGCAAGGGCCAGGCGCTGGTGCCGATCCTGAATGCCATTGGGCTGGATGGGATGACGGCGCATTGGGATTTCGCCTATGGCACGCAGCATCTGCGGGCGCTGGCGGCGCAACTCGACTATCCTCTGCTCGCCATCAACTGCTTCGAGAAGGAGGGCGGCGCGCCCGCATTCCCGGAAACGCGGGTGCTGGAACGCGGCGGGCTGCGCGTCGGGGTCATTGGTATCGCCGCGACCATCGTGGACAAGACCATGCCGCCGCATTTCAGCACCGGCGTGCGCCTGACCCTGGGGCAGGATGAACTGCCTGGCCACATCGCACGGCTGCGGCTGCGGGACGGCGCCGATCTCATTGTCGTGCTTTCGCATCTCGGCTTTCCGCAGGACATGAAGCTGGCTGCCGCGGTGCCGGGCATCGACGCGCTGCTCAGTGGCCACACCCACAACCGCATGGCGCAGCCGGCCTTCGTCAACGGAACGCCCATCATCCAGTCCGGCTGCCACGGCGCCTTCGCCGGCCGGCTCGACCTCGATGTAGCGGATGGGAAGGTGGTACGCGTCGCGCATGAACTGATCGCGCTGGATGACAGCTTCCCCGAAGATGCCGCGGTGAAGGCGCTGGTCGATGCCGCGCTGGCGCCGCATCGCGGGATGCTGGAAGAGGTGGTCGGCCACACGGCGCAGCCGCTGCATCGTAACACCATGTTCCACACCCCGATGGACGCTCTGCTGCTCGCTGCCATCGCGGAGGCCGCGGACACCGACCTCGCCTTTTCGAATGGCTGGCGCTACGGCGCGCCGGTACCGCCCGGCCCAGTCACGATGAACGATCTGTGGAACATCATCCCGCCCAACCCGCCGGTATCGGTGGTGGAGCTGACAGGGGCGGAGTTGGTGGCGATGCTGGAGGAGAATCTGGAACGCACTTTCTGCCCGGATCCCTACGGCCAGATGGGCGGCTATGTGAAGCGATGCCGCGGGCTGCGCCTGCACGCCAAGCTGGAAAACCCGTACGGCCAGCGCGTGGAGCGGCTGTTCATCGGCGCGGCGGAGGTGGAGCCAGAACGCAGCTACCGCGCCGCCTATGTCACCGCCCAGGGCGTGCCCGGAAAATTTGGCCGGGATCGCCGCGACCTCGACATCCGCGCCATCGAGGCGCTGCGCCGCTACCTCGCCACCCATGTCGATGCCGCGGTGGAAGCGCCGTCCGCGGTGCTCGCGGTCTGACCCGGCCGCATCAGGGCGCCGGCGCCATGTCGTGCAGGTAGCCGGCGAGGAACTCGCGCGACACCTCGCCAACATGCAGGTGCCGCATGCGGCCATCCGCGTCGAAGAAGAAGGTTGCCGGCAGACCGCGCGACGCGAAATGCCGGGAGACGGCGGAGGTGGAATCCAGCACCACATGCGGCAGGTTCAGACCTGCCTGTGCCAGATAGGCGGCGATGCGCGCGCGGTCCTCCCCCTGGTTCACGAACAGGAAATCGACTCCCGGCGTGGTCCGTGCCACCTCCTGCAGCAGCGGCATCTCCCGTCTGCAGGGCGGGCACCAGGTGGCCCAGAGGTTCAGCATCCGTGGCCGGCCGCCGGTGCTGCCAAGGTCGATCGGAGCCCCGGCCATCTGCGGCAGGATCAGAGCCGGCAGCGGTCGGGGCGGCGCGGCGGTGGCTTCGGCCAGATGCAGTGTGGTGCTCCAGACCAGCAGCCCGGCGGCCAGCGGTGCCACGGCCCAGGCCCGCGCGCTTGTGTCCCGCAGTCGCAGCAGGCTCACCATCGCCAGGACCGGCACCGACCAGGTGAAGGAAAAGCCGCCTTGCCAGAAGGCGAAGGCCCGCAGCGGCTCCATTGCAAAGCTGCCGGCATGTTCGATGACATGGCCCATTCGCGCCGCTGCCACGCCCGTGACGACCGCCAGCATGGCCCAGGAGCCCAGCCGTGGCTCCCGCCGTTCTGCCAGGACCGACGCGACGAGAAGGAAGGCACCGATTCCAAGGATCGCTGCGAAGCGATCCGCCGCCATCACCAGCGGTCCGATCGAGATCACGCCCATGATGCGGCCGTCGCTGGCGTCGTCCCATAAAAATCTTGTCGCAAGGCCGATCCTCCCGCCGATATGCCCGCGCTACCGGACACCGACCTGCGCTATCGCCGGCAGACCTTAAGGTGGCCTTAAGCCAAGCCCGGCAAGCGGACGGCACGAAAGGGTCAAGCATGCGAATCCTGCTGGTCGAGGACGATGAGGTGCTTTCGGACGGAATCCGCGCCGGGTTGTCGCTGCATGGCATTGCGGCGGAGACGGTCGGCACCTGCGAGGATGCGCGCGCCGCCCTGCGGGCCAACAGCTTCAGCGCCGTGGTGCTCGACCTGATGCTGCCGGATGGCTCCGGCCTCTCGGTGTTGAAGGAGCTGCGCGGCCGTGGCGACCGCACGCCGGTGCTGCTGCTGACGGCGCGCGATGCGGTAGGCGACCGCATCGCCGGGCTGGATACTGGTGCCGATGATTATCTCGGCAAGCCCTTCGACCTGGAGGAGGTCGCGGCGCGGCTGCGCGCCATCATCCGGCGGGCGCAGGGCCGCTCTGCCCCGCTGCTCGCCTGGCGTGGCCTGCGCCTCGACCCCGCGCGGCGCAGTCTGGAGAACGAGGGCCGGGCCATCGCCCTGTCGCGGCGCGAATTCGCCATCCTGGAGGCGCTGATGGAGCGTCCGGGCACGATCCTCTCCAAGGACCGGCTGCAGGACCGTCTTTATGGCTGGCAGGAGGAGGTGGAGAGCAACGCGGTGGAGGTGCATGTGCACAATCTCCGCGCCAAGATTGGTCGCGACGCCATTGAGACCGTGCGCGGCGCCGGCTATCGGCTGGGTGGCGAGGGGCCATGAGCTCGATGCGCGCCCGGCTTTTCCTGTTGCTGACGGCGGCCACCGGCCTGGTCTGGCTGTTTGCCGCCGGCTGGATCTGGATCAGCACGCAACGGGAGCTGGACCGTGCGCTGGATGCGCGGCTGGTGGAAGCGGGGCGCATGGTGGCCTCGCTGGTCGCCGGCCAGCGGATCGACCCTGGTGCGGCGGCACAACTGCCGGTAGCGGCGCAAGGCGGCTATGGGCGCCAGCTCTCCTGCCAGATATGGTCACTGGATGGCCGCCTGCTCGGCCGTTCCGCGGATGCGCCGGAGGCGGCACTGACTTCGCTCCGCAGCGGCATCTCCGAAACCGTCATCGACGGCGTCACCTGGCGCGTCTTCGCCATCGAGGATCCGGGCGGGCAGGCGCGCATCCTGGTCGGCGACAACGTCGCCGTGCGGGACCGGCTGGTGCGGGATGTCATCCTCGGCCTGCTGCTGCCGGTGGCGCTGGTGCTGCCGGCGCTGGCGCTGCTGATCTGGCTCGGCGTTGGCCGTGGCCTGGCGCCGCTGCGCCGCATCGCCGGCACGCTGCGCACCCGCGACGTGGAGGATTTGGCGCCGCTCGATCCAGGCTCCGACGCAGCCGAGATCCGCCCGGTGGCGGAGGCACTGAACGGACTATTCCACCGCCTGGCGGCGGCGCGCGAGCGCGAGCGGCAGTTCATCGATTTCGCCGCGCATGAGCTTCGGACGCCCCTGGCCGGGCTGCGGACCCAGGCGCAGGTCGCGCTGGCGGCGCAGGAGCCCGCGATGCGGAGCCAGGCGCTGCGGCAGATCCTGGTCTCGGTCGACCGCACCACGCGGCTGGTGCGGCAGCTTCTCGATCTGTCGCGCCTGGATGCCGAGGCGGCACCGCCGGCGCTCGCCGTGGTCGCACTGGGTGCCTTGGTCGTCGGGCTGCAACAGGCACTGGAAGCGCCCTGCCGAGCGCGCGACATCGTGCTGGAGACCGACGCGGCGATCGACGGGGTCCTCCTGCGTGTCGATGAGCACCTGTTTGCCACGGCCCTTCGCAACCTGGTTGAGAACGCCATTCAGCACACGCCGACCGGCGGTCGCGTGCGGCTTTCGCTGGAGCGCGATGGGACCGCGCTGGCGATCGAGGATGAGGGGGCGGGCATCCCGGCGGAGGAGTTGGCGCTGGTGACGCGGCGCTTCTTCCGCGGCCGCCATCGCAACGGCCTCGGCACCGGCCTTGGCCTGTCCATCGCGGAGCAGGCGCTGCGCCGCTGCGGCGCCGGCTTGCATCTGGCGAACCGAACGGGCGGCGGTCTGCGCGCGGAAATCTTGCTTGGGGCGACGCGGGTCCCGGCCGACGATGCGGCACCTGATGCGGTGCTGCCCACTCCTTTCAGGCAGGTGCCATGACCCTCGCTTTCCTCCGGCGGCCCCTGAAAAGCCTGCTGCTGCACGCCAGCCTGGCGGCGCTGCTCATGCTCGGCGCCGTGCCTGGCCAGGCGGAGGAGGTGATCTCGCCCGGCGCCACCATCCGGCTGCTGCAGGGCGAGGCGGACGCGCAGGGCATGGCGCGCTTCGGGCTGGAGATTGATCTGCAGCCGGGCTGGAAAACCTATTGGCGCACGCCCGGCGAAGGCGGCTTTCCGGCCGAAATCGATACCGCCGCCTCCACCAATGTGACGCGCGCCACGCTGCTGTGGCCGGCGCCGGAGCGGCAGCATTTCCTGGGCTTTGAGACCATCGGCTACGGCGCCGACGTGGTGCTGCCGATCGATGTGCAGCTGGCCGACCCGGGGGCACCGGCTCGCCTCGACCTGCAGGGCGCCGTCTATGTCTGTAGCGATGTCTGCACCCGCGTCGAGATCGCCTTCGCGGCTGAGGTGACGCCCGGCGTCACCGGGCCCGGCGACGCGCGGATCGAGACCTTCCGCGCCCGGGTGCCGGTTGCCCCCGCCGAGGCAGGCCTGGCGCTGGGCGATGCCGGTATCCTGCAGACCCCGGAAGGCCCCGCGCTGCGCGTGGTGGCGACCGGCGCGACGGCATTCGGCACGCCAGACCTGTTCGTCGAGACCGACCCGCCGATCGCGTTCGGCGCCCCCCGGCTGCGCTTCACCGACGACCGGCGCCGCGTGGAGATGATCGCGCCGCTCACCGCCCCGCTGCCGCCCGGCGTGGCGCTGGAGGGGCTGCTCGCAGGGCTGACCCTGGTGGATGGCGCGCGCGCCGTGATGGCGGAGGCGCGGCTCGCTGCGCTGCCAGCGGGCGATACCGGCGGCTTCGTGGCCGAGGCGGCCGGCGTCGGGCTGCTGGCCATGCTGGCGACGGCGCTGCTGGGCGGGCTGATCTTGAACCTGATGCCCTGCGTGCTGCCGGTGCTGTCGCTGAAGCTGGTCTCCCTCGCGCGGCAGGGCGGCGCGGCGCCGCGCGCCATCCGGCTGGGCTTCCTGGCCTCGGCGGCCGGCATCGTCGCCTCTTTCCTCGTGCTGGCCTCCGCCATGGTCGGGCTGAAGGCGGCCGGCGCGGCGGTGGGTTGGGGCATCCAGTTCCAGCAGCCGGTCTTCCTGGTGCTGCTGGTCACACTGCTGACGCTGTTCGCGGTGAACCTGCTGGGCGGCTTCGAGATTCCGCTGCCTCGCGCCCTGGCCGACCGGCTGAACGGCGGCCGGCAGGGACAGGGCGGTTCGCTGGCCGGGCATTTCGCCACTGGGGCCTTCGCCACGCTGCTGGCGACGCCCTGTTCGGCGCCCTTCCTGGGTACTGCGGTGGGCTTCGCGCTGGCCCAGGGGCCGGCCGAGATCTACCTGGTGTTCACGGCCCTCGGTCTGGGCCTGGGCCTGCCCTACCTTCTCGTCGCCGCCTTCCCTGGCGTGGCCGCGCGGCTGCCGCGGCCGGGGCGCTGGATGCTGGTGCTTCGCCGGCTGCTGGCGGTGCCGCTGCTGCTGACCGCCGCCTGGCTGCTGGCGGTGCTGGCGGCGCAGGCTGGGGCGCTCACGGCGCTGCTGGTTGCGTTGCTGATGCTCGCATTAGGCCTGATGCTCGCCAGCAGGCAGTCGGCGGTGGGGCGGCAGCGCCTCGCCAGCTTTTCGGCGGTGGCGCTGGCCGCGGCGGCATTGCTGGCGCCGCTGGCCGCCACCGCGCCGCCCGCCACCCCGGATGCGGCTCCCCGCGCCGTCGCCGGCCTGGACTGGACCCACTTCGACACCACCGAAATCACCCGCCGCGTCGCCGGCGGCGAGGTGGTGTTCGTCGAGGTCACCGCCGATTGGTGCATCACCTGTAAGGTCAATGAACGGGTTGTGCTGGCCGACGCCACGGTGCGCGAACGCCTGGCGGCTGCCGGCGTCGCGCCGATGCTGGCCGACTGGACCCGGCCCGACCCCGCCATCACCGCCTATCTCCAGAGCTTCGGCCGCTACGGCATTCCCTTCACCGCCGTCTACGGACCCGCGGCGCCGGACGGCATCGTGCTGCCGGAACTGCTGTCCCGGGCGCGGGTGCTGGAGGCGCTGGACGCCGCCGCGGGTGCCGGCCCGCAGGCGGCCGCGCTGATCTCACGACAAAGCAGAGGATCCCAGCCATGACGCTGACGTTCAATCGACGGACCGCCGGAATGCTCGGCCTGACGGGCCTCGCAATCGGCGGCGGCATCTTCGCCCGCAAGTTCTTCTTTGGCGCCGCCGAGGGCCGCGAAGACCGGGAGCAGGCCGCAGCGGCCGCGGAGGCGCTGTTCCGCGATCCACGCGACCCCGTGCTCGGCAATCCGGCCGGCGGGCTCACCATCGTCGAGTTCTACGACTACCGCTGCCCCTACTGCATCCGGATGCACGCGCTGACGGAGATGCTGCTGTCGGAGGATCGCGATATCCGCTTGGTCGCCAAGCAATGGCCGGTCTTCGGCGGGCCTTCGGTCGGCGCCGCGCGGACGGCGCTGGCGGCCCATCTGCAGGGCCGCTTCGCGCCGGTGAATGATGCCTTGTTCAAGGTCGGCCGGCAGCTCGACGATTCCAAAATCCGCGCGGCGGCGGAGGAGGGTGGGTTGGACCTGGCGCGGATGGACGCGGACCTTTCGGCCCAAGGCGGCGAGATAGAGCAGAGCCTGGGGCGCGTCGCCATGCAGGCCCTGTCGATTGGGTTGCAAGGCACGCCTGCCTTCATCATCGGGTCGTATCTCGTGCCGGGCGCTATGACCTACGAGAACCTGGTGGAGACGGTAGCCAAGGCCCGCGGTCGAACCGCGCAGCAATAGTGCCGAGCCGAGCCAGCGCGAACATCGCACGCGGCACCTCCGCCATGCTGCACGCAAGGCTCGCCTGTCGGCGGCTTCACTCGGGGCCTACTGCCTCATCGATCGAAAGGATCTTCGCATGAGTTCTTCCGATAATGTCGCACATGGCCGCCGTGCTATGCTCCAAGGCGCAGCAGGCCTGCGCTACGACGCTGTCCATAGCGCGTGTCGCGGCCGCGCAGAAGACCGCGCCGATCCGCGTCTTCGGTCCCGGCGGGCCCGCCCCGGCCATGCGCGCCGCGGCTGAGGCCTTTCGCGCCGCCCAGCGCGTGCCGGTCGAGGTCATCGCTGGCCCTACACCGGGCTGGGCCGGGCGCGTGGCCCGAGAGGCCGATCTCGTTTTCTCCGGCGCCGAATACATGAAGGACGATTTCATGGCGCAGTTCCGCGACCTGCTGGAGGCTGCGACCCGCACCACGCTGTTCGTCCGGCCCGCCGCACTGCTCGTGCGGGTCGGCAATCCGCGCACCATCACCGGCCTGCGGGACTTGCTGTCGCGTCCACCGGGGCAGGCGTGCATCCTGGCCACCGGCGCCGTCGAACACGCGCACGAAGAGCCGACCGCCCGAAGCGCTACTCGTCAGCCAGTGTGCCAGCGCGAATTCCGCCGCCTGGGACGTGTCGAGCATCCAGCCCAGCCCACGGTTCGCCGCCAGCGTCACGGCGCGATCAGTCGGCGTCAAGTCAGTCAGCCCGTTGAAGCAGAAATCCGCCATGAAGGTTGTGGTGGTGGTGGAGGTGGCGATCGTGATCAGCCCTTCAACGCCGACCTCGGTCGCCGACTGCCGGAAGGCCGCGGCCCGAGTGTTCGGCACGCCGGCCAGGAAGCGCTGGAACCGCGACGCCGGCGCCCGATGCCGGTTGATCACCACATTGCCGTGTAGTCGATGCCCACCATGTAGGTGTTGGTCCAGGCGATGTCGTACTCGCAGTCTTGCGCCCCGGCGGTGTGCCGTGCCGCCAGCGGCGATCAGGCTTCCATGCGCATGTTGCGCGCGATGATGGCGCTGCCCGAGGTCTGGTTCAGGAAGGGGATGGCGATGTTGCTGCCGGCCTGGCGGAGCTCGAAGTTCGGCGCGTCGAAGACGTGGCGGTTGTGGTTGGAATAGACGCCGACCGCATTGCCGAAGCGCACGCCAAACCGGTCCTGCAAGGCATTCACGCCGGTGGCCTGGGCGAAGTGGCCGCCATAGTAGCGGATCGAGGTGTTCCAGGCCGTGGCCGTCGCGCACCAGATGTCGAGGCCGATGCGGTTGTTGACGATGCGACCCAGCGTGAAGGTGCTGTCCTCCACCCCGCGCCATCTCCCAGCGTGCGCATGCCGATGGTGAAGCCCTCCACCCGTCGCAGCTCGATCTGCGGGGCACCGACGTTGCGCACGGTGATGCCGATGTCGGCCTCGGAGGGCCAGTCCGACAGCGTCTGCCGGATGACGTTCAGCCCGGTGTAGAGCTTCTCGGCGTTGCGGGCGGTCAGGACCCGCGGGGATCAGTGCGTCGAGCGGCGCTGCCGGCGGCGAGGCCCATGCGCAGGGCCAGCAGCAGTTCGACGGCAGCCCAGCCGGAGGCGCCCATCTCGCGGGCGGTGGTCAGCGCCGCCGGCATGTCGAGATCAAGGCCCGCCATGGTCGCCGTGGCGCAGGTGGTGCCGGCGGACCAAGCTGCAGCGCCCTCGACGCTGGCAGAGGCATGCGCGGCGTAGGGGCAGGCGAGGCCGCAGTCGCGATCGAGCGCCGCGCAGCCGCGGCAGTAGTCAGTTCCCTGGCCGAAGTGCCATTCGGCCCGGACCCTTAGCCGTTTCCCTCCAGGGCCACGGCGGCAACCGGGCCGATGGCGCGATCCCAGAAGGCAGCAGCCATCTCGTCGATGTCCATCAGCCGCTCGACAGCCTCGGGCGAGAGCGGCAGCGGCTTGCCGGCGGCGTCGCCGACACCCTCCCAGGCGGTGACGGCGTGGCGGGCCAGCGCCTTGACCAGGAAGGCGAAGGCCATGCCGCGCGCCATGTCGGGGTCGAGGTCGGCCTCCGCGGCCCGCACCGCGCCGAGGCGGCGGGCGGAGCCGGCCTCGGCGGCGGCCATGACGGCGGTGTTGACGGGGCGGATTTCCACGCGCACGCCGCGCGGCAGGTCGAGGGTGAGCATCAGATTCTCCGCTGGATTGCATTTGGTGCTGCGCCGTCGCGCAGCACGGCGGCAGAGGAAAGTCAGGCATTACGCTGAGCCAGGACAGGACCCTCACTCGATGGAAGCCTGGGTGTTCCAGACGTAACGCAGCGCGGAGGCCGGTCGCGCTACAGAGGATTGGGCGATACCTCGTCCCGAAGGATCGATGGATGCGCCTCCTCCAGGTCGTCGTGCTTGTACTTCTTGCCGCCTGTGTTCCGGCCCGGGCCGAGAATGGGGTCGTGGGGTTCGCGGTAATCGCGGTGCCGAACGGCACGGCCGCCCCGATTGAAACTGCCCTGTGGTACCCGGCGGAGAGTGTGACGCCACGTGCCACACGGCTCGACGTCTTGAGCCAGGATCTAGCGCCGGGGGCCCCGGTGCAGGGCCGCAACCTGCCACTCATCGTCATCTCGCATGGCAGCAGCAGCTCGTTCACCGGACATGTGGACACGGCCTTCGCCCTTGCCCAGGCAGGCTTCGTCGTAGCCGCACCGACCCACACTGGCGACAACACGCGCGACCGCAGCGGCGCCGCTGATCTTGGCGCCCGCACGCGCCAATTCGCGGCGGTGATTGACTACGTTGCGGACCATTGGGATCCCGGTGCCGTGAATCCCGACCGGATTGGCGCCTTCGGTTATTCGGCTGGCGCCTTCACTGTGCTGGTGGCGGCGGGCGGAACACCGGATCGCAGCCGGGTCGTAGTGCATTGCGCGGAGCATCCCAGTTTCTTCGAGTGCCGGTTGATCGCCGCCGCAACGCCCTCCATCACACCGCCGGTCTTGACGCGCGCGCCGCGCGCACTGCGTGCGTTGGTCTTAGCCGCGCCGGCGCTCGGCTACACCTTCGGCCCCGGATCCTTGGCCGAACTGACCATGCCCGTGCAGCTCTGGCAGGCGGAGGAGGATGCCATACTGCCTGCGCCACACTATGCGGAACCTGTGCGAGCCGCCCTGCCTCGGGCGCCGGAGTTCCACAGGGTGGCCGGTGCCGGACATTTTGACTTCATGGCACCCTGCCCGGAGGGGCTGGCCCGCGTCGCGCCGGCGATCTGCGAGAACAGGCCAGGCTTTGACCGAGCTGTGTTTCATGCGCGATTCAACGCCGAGATGGTGCGATTCATGACGGATGCACTACGGCCGTGAGCCTCGCCGCCAAGAAGTTAGGAATCCGACTTTCGTTCTGGACGAATCCTCAGGGTGCCTCGCCAATCCTAGGTATACTCTGGCCCCGCCTGCTGGTTCCGCAGCACCGCCGTCATCATCCGCGTCGCAGTCGCGTTGAACGCCGCCCGGAAGTCAAAGCTGGCCTCGAGCCCGGCCGGCCCCTCGATCGGCGTCTTGGCCGCCGCGAGATTGACCTCGTGCAGCGTGATCGTCAGGCTGCGGTTGGCATCGATGGTGAAGGCCAGGGCGGATTCCGCCGAGGTGCCGGCCTGTGCCTGCGCCAACAGCGTGGTGTTCACGAAGCGCACCGTGATCTGGCCCGTGCAACGCGCGATGCCAGGATCCACGCCTTCGACGCGACGATCGGCACGGATGGTGCGCACCGCCTCCATTCCGTTCGCATAGGTCAGCCGGGCGCCGGTGACTTGCGCCAGCGCGGAGCCGCTGCGCGTGATGCTGCCCTGCGCCTTGTTGAAGGCGGTGTACGCCGCGCTGGTTGGTGTGCCGCCTGACGTGGCGACGGTGCGCACCGAGCCCTGGCCCAGCAGCCGAAGGTCGCCGTCGCCGCGCCGGTCGGCGTGAAGTCCATCTCCAGCGTGTCGACACGCACGCCGGTGCAGACGTCGAAGGACGGTGCGTCCGGGTTGCCGATCTCCATCGCGTCGCTAGGCAGCGACGCCGCGCCCGAGGCGAAGGTGTGGATGAAGTTGGTCGTGCCAGTACACTCCACCGCCAGGTAGCGCCTGCATGCGAACCCCAACAGGAAGGGACTCGCATGACCAGACGATCGACCGCCGCGCCCGTGCCGGCGCCCACCATCCCGAAGATCCCGCCGACGCAGGTACTGAGTCGCCTCGCCGCGCTGCAGGCGGCGCCGACGACCACGCTGAAGCAGCAGTGTGGCCTGCTGCCGGTTTGGTGGACACCTGGATAAGGTTTTCACCCGATCGGAGGCCCTGGGATGGGACGAAGGACGTTCAGCCGCGAGTCCAAGCTCGAGGCGGTAAAGTTGGTCAGAGATCGCGGGGTTGCGGTGGCTCAGGCCTGTCGCGACCTCGAGATCGCGGAGAGCGTGCTGCGCCGCTGGATGCGGGAGACCGAGGCGGACCCGCGACACGCCTTTCCTGGCCATGGCCAGGTAAAGCCTGAGCAGCAGGAGATTGGCCGTCTCCGGCGGGAGGTCGCCAAGCTCAAGGCAGAGCGTGACATCCTAAAAAAGGCCGCGGCCTACTTCGCGAGAGATGCGACAAGAGGTTCGCCTTCATCGCGAAGCACAAGGGTATCTGGCCGCTGTCCTGGCTGTGCTCGGCGCTGGGTGTATCGCGCTCCGGCTTCCATGCCTGGCTGACCCCCAAGCCGAGCCAACGCGCCCTCGACGACGAGCGGGTTGGCGCGATGGCCCGCACCAGCTTTCTGGCGAGCGACCGGACCTATGGTGCCCGCCGCGTCTGGCACGACGTCCTGGCGGACGGCGTCAATTGCGGGCTGCACAAGATCGAGCGGCTGATGCGCCAGGGCGCGCCTCGGGCCAGGCCGCGGCGACGTGGCCTGCCGCCGGACAGGGGCGAGCGGGCATCAGGCGTCGTCCCAGCCAACATCCTGGACCGCCAGTTCCAGGCGGAGGCTCCGAACCAGAAGTGGGTGGCCGACTTCACCTATATCTGGACCGCGGAGGGCTGGCTCTATGTCGCAGTCGTCATCGACCTTTTCTCACGCCGCGTCGTGGGGTGGTCGATGAGTGCCACGATGGCGGCGCAGCTAGTCACCGATGCCCTGGTTATGGCCATCTGGCGACGTGGCAGGCCAAGAGCCCTCCTGCACCATTCGGACAGGGGCAGCCAGTACAGCAGCGAGGGCTTCCAGCGGCTGATGGCCGACCACGGCGTCACCTGCTCGATGAGCAGATCGGGCGATGTGTGGGACAACGCCGCGATGGAGAGCTTCTTCTCATCGTTGAAGACCGAGCGCCTTGCTCGCAAGATCTACCGTACTCGCGACGCCGCCTGGGCAGAAGTGTTCGACTACATCGAGCGGTTCTACAATCCGACGCGACGTCACTCGGCCATCGGCTATCTCAGCCCCGTGGCGTTCGAGCGCTTGGCCAGTTCAGGCTAAACTGGGTGTCCAGCGAACCGCCAGCAGGCCAGACGATGCAGCCCGGCATGACGGTCTCCGCCGTCGCCCGGCTCCATGGCGTGTCCCCCAGCCTTCTCTTCGGGTGGAGGCGACGCATGACCGAGGGTGGCCTGGAGGCGGTCAGGGCTGACGAGGACGTGGTGGCCGCGAGCCGTGTCCGCGAGCTCGAGGCGAAGGTGCGTGAGTTGGAGCGCCTCCTCGGCCGCAAGACCATGGAAACCGAGATCCTCCGCGAGGCCCTGGAAGCCGCACGCCCAAAAAAACAGGCGTTGCGCTTGCCGTCGCCGCCACGGGGCGGTTCCCGGTGAAGGCCGTGGCCGACACACTCGGCGTCGCCAGGTCCAACTTGGTCGAGGAACTCCGGCGCCCCGACCGGCCGCGGCGTGGCCCCTACCGCCGTGCCGAGGACGAGGCCGTGCTGGCCGAGATCCGAGCAATCACCGACGCTCGCCCGACCTACGGCTACCGGCGCGTCACCGCCCTGCTGAACCGCTCCAGGCGCAGCTCCGACGAGCCCCTGATCAATCACAAGCGCATCTTCCGGCTGATGCGCCTCTCCTCATGGCTGCTTCAGCCCCACACCGGCAGGCGCCGATCCGCGCCCATGAGGGCACCGTCGTCGCCCTCGCCTCCACCCAGTTGGCGGCTCAGCGGCGAGAGCGAAGCCTGCGATCGCTGTATTGCTGCTCTGACGGCGTGCGTGGTCGTGGGGCTGCCGTGACGAACCTGGCCCATAGTGCCTCCTTCCACTCGTTCGAAAGGATCGCACCATCAAACCGTGGGACCAAACACCTAGCCAAGTTTCGTTCGGTATAAGCCGAACCCTGTCCCCGCCTCCCAAACACCTATCCAAATCACCGCATTCCAAGCCGCCTCGGAGAACCACTCCGAAGGCGGCTTTCTTGCGTCCGGATAGTGCCGCAAATCGCCCGACCGTGGGTTCGCCGCGAACCGGGTGGCTCCTGGCGTCGCGGGCCTATCGCATCCCTGGCCGGAACCGCGGGGAACACGTCAATCTCAATGAGGCCTGCTCTCTATCCCTCCATGCCGGGCGATGAACACGGTCTGGTCATCCAGCTTCGTGGTGCCGTCGCGCAGCGCGATGGCGCAGGCCAGCGTCGGATCGGCATAGCGCAGATGCGCCGCCGCATAGGCTTCCGCAGCCCGGCTCACGCCATCGCTGTGCAGCAACAGCGCCTCGCCGGCCTTCCAGGGCATGCGGCGCCGACCTGGCGTGCCAAGACGACCGCCGACCACCCCCCAACTGCTATGCAGCCGCCGGATGCCGTCCCCGCCGATGATGGCGCCCGCGATGTTCCCGACGCCTGCGAATTCCACGGCATCGGCTTCGAGCCGGGCGACAAATGCCACCGCGCCGCGGGTGCCGCGCAGCGCCTCGTGCATGGCGTGCAGCAGGTGGAGCGGGTCCGGATCTCCGTGCATCACGCTGGCCTCCGCCCGCCGCGCCGCCAGCGAGGCCTCCGGCCCGTGGCCCAGCCCGTCGAGAACGACCACGAGCCCGTCCGGCCGCACCATCCAGCCATCGCCGCACTGTTCCATTCCGGCCATTGCGAGCATCACGGCCCCGACACCGGGCCCGGCCCGTCCCGCCTCCTCATCGCCTTCCGCCGAGACGCGCGCGAGGATGGCGGTGCCGAGGCCGGGTCTTGAGTGGATGTCGAAGGCGTCGCTGAGCCGCCGCACCGCGCCGAGCCCTTCGCCGCGCCCCGGCCCTCCACTGGCGCCATCCCGCAGCGCCACTGCGATATCCGCCATGCCAGGCCCGCGGTCGAGGCAGAGGCACTCCACCCCGGCGCGCCCATCGATCCTGCGGAACAGCATGGTGCCCCCGGCGGAAGCGTGACGCACCAGATTGGTGGCCAGTTCCGTAGCGATAAGCGCGACGCGCTCCCGCTGCGTCGGCGACAGGGTCGTGCCTTCGCACATCGCGCGGCCGGTGTTGCGTGCCTCCAGAACATCTGGCGCCAGGGCCACGGTCACCGCCAGGTGCTGGTGGTCGGGTCGTGCTACCGCTTCCATATGGCGATCACGACGCGTGTGCCCCGTCCCGGCGTGGAATCGATGGCGAATTCATGCACCAGCCGGCGGCTTCCCGGCAGGCCGAGACCCATGCCACGCGAACTGCTGAAGCCATCCTGCATCGCTCGGTCGATGTCGGTGATGCCCGGGCCGCTATCGGTGAAGCTGATGCGGATGCCGCTGCGGGGCAGACCCTCGATGGTGTCGATCCGGGCCTCGCCCTTGCCGGCATGGACCAGGATGTTGCGCGCGAGTTCGCTGCTGGCGGTCAGGAGCTTGGTCTTCTCGACCAGGCCGAGGCCGATCAGTCCCGCCGCCCCGGTGACCGCGCGCTGCACCGCGACCAGGCTCACCGCGGTTTCGATGGGAAGGACAAGGCTCGCGCCATCGGAAGACGCCCCGGCCGCGATCAACGGCTTGGCCGATGATGCGGCCCCAGCGCGGCCATGGCCAGCTCGACATTCATCGCGGTGCGGAGACCGGGCAGGTCCGTGCCGAGCTCCACCATCGCGATCGCGACCTCCGGCCGCATCCCGGCAAGGATCGTCTCCGCCCCGAGGAGCCGGCCCGCGGCCGCCAGGCCGCCCAGCGTCCGCGCGAGGTAGCTGTCCACCATCGAGAGTGGCGCGATGTCGATCACGACGTTGTTCGCCGCATGTGCCACGATGCGTCCGCAGACCAGCGCCATGAGGTCGTCGGCCTCGGTCGAGGCGGCGTCGTCGTGCAGCGTCACGATGAGTGTACCGCCGATGGCGATGATGGTGGCGCCGGCCATCAGCCGATGCCGCGCAGGGCAGGGGCCCGCGGCGCGATCTCCAGGCCCTGCTGCCCGAGGCAATGGCGCAGCCCATCCGCCAGCGAGAAGCGAGTCTCGATCGATGCCATATCGATGCCGAGCGCCACCATGACCTGCGCGATCGCCGGGCGGATGCCGGTGATGACGCATTCGGAGCCCATCAGCCGCGCCGCCGCAGCGGTCCTGGCGAGATACTGCGCCGTCTGGGTATCGACCGTCGGCACCCCGCTGATGTCGAGGACTGCGTAGCGCGAGGCGGTACGTGCGATCTCCGACAGAAGCTTCTCGGTGATTGCCTGCGCGCGTCCGGAATCGAGCGTGCCGATGATCGGCAGCGAGAGAATGCCCTCCGCAAGCGGCACCACCGGTACCGAGACCTCGAGCAGTTCCTGCGTCTGCCGCCTGATCACCGCCTCGCGACGCGCGATGAAGGCATCGATGCTGTGCAGGCCCATCCGGTCGATCCAGCCGAGCACCTCGAACTGCGCTGCGGGGTCCTGCGCGAATAGCGGAAAGATCGGGTGTTTGAGGCTGAAGATGAAGGTGGCGGTCCGTGAGGGAGTGAAGCCGCGCTCGACGAAATCGATGGAGATGCCTGAGAGAAGATCGGCCATGCCCTTTGCGAGATCGCGGCGATGCGGCTGGTCGAGCGCGCCGATCAACTCATCCAGCAGGCGGGTCGAGAGGTCGCGCAGCGTCTCCGCATCGATCCGCGCGATCTGGCCGTCCTCCACCAGATGGGCAAACCACTGTCGGAGAATGGCGGCTCGGTGTTCCCGCAGGCACAGCGCGATACGATGCGACGGACCAGCCGCATCCGGGGTGTCACTCATGGAGTCCTTCCTTGTGAGTTGGCAGGGGCGGGATCGAGCAGCAGGGCGACCTCGCGCAGCAGGGCCTCCTTCTCGAAGGGCTTCGACAGCAGGCGGTCTGCGCCGAAAGCGTCCGAGGCCAGGCATTCGGGGCGAGACTCGCTGTTCGGATCGCCGCCGCTGATCGCCAGGAAGCGCGTGCGCGGCGATTGCGCGCGTCCGGCACGGATGACCTCGGCACCGCTCAGGCCCGGCATCCAGATATCGGTGATGACGAGGTCGAAGCCGCCGCCCGCAATCAGCTCAAGCCCAGCGGCTCCGTCCCCGGCTCCGGTAACCTTGTGGCCGGCGCCCTGCAGCACGATGCGCAGCGAAAGCAGCACGGCGGACACGTCTTCAATGACCAGGATGGTGGCCATGGGCGGGCATCTCCTCGGGCGGGGCAGGGGGCAGCAGGATCGTCACGGCGGTCCCGATTCCAGGCTGGCTTTGCAACGTGATGCTGCCGCCGGCTTCGCGGACCAGGCCATAGACCATCGGCAGGCCAAGCCCGGTGCCCTGGCCGACCGGCTTGGTGGTGAAGAAGGGTTCGAAGGCACGGTCGAGGGTCACGCGGTCCATGCCGCAGCCGGTGTCGATGACGCGGATCCGGAGCCCGCCAGCCAGGGAAGGCGCCTCGATCGGCAGCGCCGATGGCATTGGCTCGACGGTAACTGACAGGCGGCCGCTGCCCTGCATGGCTGCGGCCGCGTTGGTGGCAAGGTTCAGGACGATCTGTGCGAAGACCGTGCGCTCGATGGCCACATCCGGCAGCGTCTCGCGGATCTGCACCACCAGGGCGATGCCGGCGGGCAGCGCCGGGCGCACCAGGCGCAGGGCGTCCTGCATCAGTGCCGCGGCCGCGTGGCGCTGCGCAAGGCGGGTGGCAGGGCGGGAGAAGGTGAGCAGGTCGCCAATGATCTGGCGCGCCTTGAGGCTGCAATCCAGTACCACCTCTACATGCTCGCGCGCCTCGCCCTGCGCGAGCCCGGCGTCGAGCAGATGCTGCGCGAGCAGGGCGATCGGCTGGAGCATGTTGTTCACCTCATGCGCCACCCCGCCCATCATCCGCCCGAGCGCCTCCATCTTCTGGCGCTGCGCCTCGGCCTCGCTCCGCGCGGCCTCAAGTGTCACATCCTCCTGCAGGCCCAGATAGGCGCTGAGCGCGCCGGCCTCGTCGCGCAACGGCGACAGCATCAGGTTGTTGAGGAAGGGCTCGCCGGCCCGCGTGTAGTTCAGCAGCCGAAGCTCGGTCTGCTCTCCGCGCGCGATCGCGCCGCGGATGCGCTCCACCGCCGTGCGGTCCGTACCCGGACCCTGGAGGAAGCGGCAGTTGTGCCCGATCACTTCATCGGCCTGGTAGCCGGTGATCTCGAGAAACCGCCGGTTGGCATAGATCAGCGGCGCGTCCGGCCGCGTCATGTCGGAAACCGTGATGCTGAGCGGACAGGCATCGATGGTCGCCAGAAGCAGGTGGTTGTGCCGCACCAGCTCGCTGAGGTCGGCCTCGAAGCGCCGTTCGTGGGTGACGTCGCGGATGGTGCCGATCAGGGTGGCCGGCCCGAACGGCGACGCAGGCTCGGCCGTGACCTCGCATTGCAGGTCCAGGCTGCCGCCATGCGCGGTCAGGATGCGGATCTCCACGCTCAGCAGGCCGTTGTCTGCGGCTGCAGCGCCTTCCTCGCTCAACAAGACCCATAGGCTCGGGCGGTCGGCATCGAAGACGGCCTCCAGCAGCCGCGCGCGCCCCTCCGGCCCGTCGACGCCGGTGATGCCGAAGGTCGCACCGAACCAGCGCCAGGCACCGTCCTTTCCCGCTTCCATCTCGAAGCAGGCGATCCGCGCCAGCCCCAGCGCGCGCGCCATGCGCGCCCCGCCGCCTGGCGATGTGGATGACCCAGGGCAAAGCCGGCCGGGCATGGCCGATCAGGCCGCGTCACGCCGGCGGGCGGCGTCCGAACCGTTCGGGATCATGCCCTCACCGATATCGCTTAGCTTCACCTTGAGACCGTTCATCAGCCCATCGACGGAATTCGCAGTCTCCAGGACCAGGTCCGACAGCATTCCGCTATTGGCCGCGATCTGTGCCGCTTCGCGTATCTCACGCGAGAGGGTGAAGACGGCGTCGCGCATCTGCGTGAGGCTGGAGGTGACGCGCAGCGCGATGCCTTCCTGGTCCGCAATGGCGCGGCCGATGGATCCGCTGGCCTGGTCGACGCTCTCGATCGTACCCGTCAGCTCCTGCAGTGAAAGAACGACGCTCGCCACCATGGCATTCTGTTCGGCCAGCTTGGCACCGATGGTCTGCGTTGCTTCCGCGGTCTGTCTCGCGAGTTGCTTGACCTCTTCAGCCACCACTGCGAAGCCGCTGCCGGCGGCACCGGCGCGTGCTGCTTCGATCGTGGCGTTGAGCGCCAGCATCCGGGTCTGCCGCGCGATCTGGTCGATCATCCGGATTGCCTCGGCAACCGCGTCCGATAGCTGCGCCATGGTCTCCACGCAGGCGCGCGTCGCGGCCGCACGCGCGGTTGCGTCCTTGACGATGGCGATGGAACTGCCGACCGCCGCGCCGATCACCCCGATCGACCCGGCAAGCTCGCCACTGAAGGATTGCAGTTCCTCGATGCTCGCTTCGGATTGCGTGGCGCGCTGCATGGAGTGGTAGAACTGTGTCTTGGCCTGCTCCGCCGCGGAGGCCATCTCACTCGCCATCTCGCGCATCTGGTGGTTTTCCTCCAGCACCGTGCGTACCGAGGTATCCACCTGTTCGACGATGGTGGAGCCGAGCAGGCGCAGCGCGGTTTCCATGTCGCGCGACGTGCCGCCCGAGGCGACGGCGAGCGCCATGCCGTCATGCCCCAGCGGTGCCACGGCGTCGGCATCGTTGGATGATTCCAGCACGCCGACCGGGGCCTGGCGCCTCCAGGGGCGGCGCAGCAGCAGCGCGGTGATCGAGAGCGTGGTGACGGCGGCGCCCAGCAGCGTAACCGGCAGCGAGGACCCAGCCGAAACCAGGATCGCGATTCCGGCTGCGCCATGGCCGAGCGGGAAACAGGCTTCGCGTCCGTTCACGATGTTTCCCTTGGGCTGTCCGGCATCGGGTTGACCACCGCATCATGAACGCGGCGCTGCTCCTCGCAGACATACAGCCCTAGCAGGTCAAGCGCGGCGAGGCGGGCGCCCGGCGGCCGTTCGGAGGCGGCAAGCGCGCGCAGCCCGGTGGCCACGGTATCGGCCATCTGGCTGGCGCGGTCGAAGCTCTGGGCCTGCAGGAAGGCATGGGTCTCCAGCATGCGCGCGACCTGCTCCAGCGTCGCGGCATCGACTGCCGCCGCCGGATCGGCCAGGCGCGTCAGCGTCTCGCTTGCGGTCCAGATCTGGTCCGACAGTGCGACAACACGAAACTCCTCGCGCAATGCAAGCACCTGCGCGGCGAGGACCGCGCAAGCCAGGCGTTCCTCGGCGTCGGCCGCGGCCGATGCCGAGCTGGGCGAATGAGCCGAGGCCATGCTCATGCCGCCGGCAGTAACTGCTTCAAGGTGGAGAGCAGCGCATTCGGCTCCGTCGGCTTGATCAACCAGGCGGAGGCGCCGGCAGCGCGCGCTTCCTCACGCTTGCCGGCGCTTGATTCCGTGGTCAGCACCACGATCGGCGTGAAACGCGTGGCGGCGTTGCGCCGTGCCTCCTTGATGAAGGCGATGCCGTCCATGTTCGGCATGTTCAGGTCGGTCAGGATGATTGCCGGCTTCAACCCGCCAGTCAGCTTGGCCACGCCTTCGCGCCCATCGGCGCCGGTATCGACGGTGTGGCCGGCGTTCTTCAGGATGCGCGAGAGGCTCATGACCATGGTCGCGGAATCGTCGAGTACCAGGACGGCAGCCATGGCTCAGGCCTCACTCAGTTGGGTGCTTGCGACCGGCAGCATGGGCACCAGCCATTGGGCGAGAAGCGGCGAGGCCGGCGTGCCGCGCAAGGCGAGGCCGCTGGACAGCAGCACCTGCAGGCAGGCCGCATGCAGATGCGTGCAGCCGCTCCAGTCGACAAAGCCGGCACCCTCCTGGGCGTGGCGCAGCATGGCCTCGGCATCCTCGATCGGGCAGACGCCCTCGAGCAGGATGCCGTCGCCGTCGCGTCGGATGCTCATGGCGCCTTGGCCGGCCGGTGCAGGGTGGTCATGTCGCGATCAACTCCTTCAGATCGAGCACCAGGAGAACCCGCCCGTCGCCGAGGAGCGCGGTGCCGGCGTAGCCGCCGAGAGCGGCCAGCATGCCAGCCAGCGGTTTAAGAATGACTTCCATGCCCTCGCCGAATGCAGTGATGCCGAGCCCGATGGTCTGCCCGCCAACCCGTACCACCAGCACCGCGACATCATCCCCGGCAGCTTCTGGCTCCGTCATCTCGAGCAGCGAGGCCAGGCGGAGCAGCGGTACCACCCGGTCACGCAGCAGGAAGGCTTCGCTTGATTTGATACGCAGGATGTCTGCCGCCGGCACGCGTACCGTCTCCCGGATCAGGTCCATCGGGATGCCGAACAGCCGCTCATGCAGCGTCACGGTCATCACCCGCGTCACCGCCATGCTGAGCGGCAGGTTGAGCCGTACCGTCGTCCCACGCCCAAGCTCGCTCGACAGCGCTACGCGCCCGCCGGCCTTCTCCACCGCATTGCGCACCACATCCATGCCGACACCGCGGCCGGATACGTCGGAGATCGTCGCGGCGGTTGAAAATCCGGCGGCAAAGATCAACATGCGGGCCTCATGGTCGCTCATCGCGGCCATTCGGTCCTCATCGATCAGGCCGCGTTCATAGGCCTTGCGCTTCAGCTTTTCGGGGTCCAGTCCGCGCCCGTCGTCGATGATCTCGATCACGACCTGATCGCTGTCCTGCCGGGCGGCGAGCTTGACGATCGCGGTCTCCGGCTTGCCCAGCGCGATGCGCTCCGCGGGTGGCTCCACGGCATGGTCAAGGCAGTTGCGCACCATGTGCAGCAGCGGGTCGAACAGGGTCTCGATGACGTTCTTGTCGGCTTCCGTCTGCTCGCCCTCGATCACCAGCTCGACCTGCTTGCCGAGCTTCCGTGCGAGGTCGCGGACCAGGCGCGGAAATCGCTGGAAGACCTGACCCATGGGCATCATCCGCACCGCCATGACGGAGCCTTGCAGCTCCTGCGCGATGCGGTCGATCACGCTGTACTGGTCCTGGATCTCGCGCCCCAGTTCACGCTGGCCGAACTGCTGCTCGGCGCGGCGGGCGAGGAAGGGAAGACTGTTCTTCGCGACGATCAGCTCGCCTACCAGATTCATCATCTGGTCGATCTTCTCCTGGTCGATCCGCAACGTGCGCGGTGCCGTACGCTCCGGTGGCTCGGCGGCGGGCCGGGCCTGGGCATCCCGGCCGGGCATGGCCGGCGCGGCGGCCAAGGCAGGAACAACGGCTGCGAGATTGGCGAGCACGTCGGCGATCGCGGATCGCAGCCGGCCGGGCAGGCATGCTGCCTCGGCTTCGGCATGCGCCGCCGCGACCGACGCTGCCGCGGCGTTATGGCCGTCGGCCTGGAGCACATGGCGCGCGACGTCCGCCGCCGCCGCCCAGCGGCCGGCGCGTTCCGCCTCCGGCGCAGGGGCATCGAGCAGCGCGAGCTGGGCCGAGAGCAACTCCCCCGTCAGCGGGTTGGCCGCGGGCGTGGCCGGCGCAGCGCCTGCCGGAATCGCATGGAGCAACGCGGCCGCCGGGATGTCGAGGATCGTGACCTGTTCAGGCACATAGCGGAACAGCGCCTCCAACGTGTCGTGGCCGGCGCGGGACAGGGCGTGGAAGCGCAGATTGCACATGAACGGGTCGAGCGCGTCCGGCGTCTGCCAGGGGCTGCGCGCCGTGCTGGCCAGCGCTGCCATGCCCGGGATCTGCAGCGCCAGATGCAAGGGGTCCTCTCCCTTGAAGAAGCAGGCCTCGTCAGGCTCATAGGTGATCAGTCGGAAGGAGCCGGACTCGCGCGACAGCACGCGGCGCAGCGTCGCGTCGAAGCAGGCCAGGAGTTCGGCGGCTGCGCCTGCCTCCGGGGCGGTGTCCGGGCTCGCCGCCGTGGCTGCTGCACCGCCAGTGGCGACGGAGCCGAATGCCGCCCGGAGCGTGGCCGCCAGGGTCTGCGACGCCGCGGCCGCGGTGTCCGGCAAGGTCTGGTTGCGTTCCAGCGCGTCGATCCAGAGCCCGGTCTGGTCCAGCGTGCGCAGCGCCACGTCCACCATCTCGGCGCTCAGCGCCACGCCCTGCTCGCGCACCGCCTGGAACATGTCCTCGGCCGCGTGCAGAATGCGTGTCAGCGGCGCCACGTCGAACAGTCCCGACGAGCCTTTCAGCGTATGCACAGAGCGGAACAGGCGGTTGATCGCGGCCTCGTCGTCAGGTGTGCGCTCCAGCGCCAGCAGATCCTCGGCGGCCTCCGCCAGCAGGTCGCGCGCTTCGGTGACGAAGCTGGCCAGCAGCTCGTTCATGCGCTCGATCCTTCCTGGGGCGCGGGTCGGCGGCCGATCATGGCGGCGACCGTTGCGGCGAGGGCCGCCGGCTGCACCGGCTTGACCAGGTAGAAATTCGCCCCTGCTTCGACCGCCAGCCGGCGATCCACGTCGCCCGACTGGGTGCTGGTCATCAGAACCGGTGTTGCGGCCGTCGCGGGTTCGGCGCGGAGCGCGCGCACGAAGGCATAGCCATCCATCACCGGCATGTTCACGTCGACCACGCAGAGGTCGAAGCGCTCGCAAAGCGCGCGCTCGATCCCTTCCTGGCCATTGATGGCCTCGGCCATCGCGTAACCCTCGGCAGCCAGGGTCTGGCCGTAGTAGAGCCGCACCACGGTTGCGTCGTCGACCACGAGGATCTTCGCGGGCGCGTCGGCGCCGGCCGTTCTGTCCTGCGCCGGGCTGTCTGGCATGGTCACCGCGGACCTCCGGGTTTCTGGTAGACGATGGCCTGGGCGAAGGCGCGGGCCTTGAAGATGGGCGAGATTCTGCTCATCGACTCGGAGTGGCCGAGGCAGATGAAACCGCCTTCGGTCAGACTGTCGTAGAATGACTCAACGACCTGCTTGCGCGACTTGTCGTCAAAGTAGATCAGCATGTTGCGGCAAAAGATCACATCGACGCCGGCATAGGCGCGCATCGCTGCCGGATCGCTCGCGTTGAGCGTGGTGAAGCTGACCGACTGCCGGATCGCATCGATCAGGCGGAAGCGGTCCGCGCCTTCGGTCACGAAGTAGCGCCGCACGAGGTCGCGCGGCAGACGATGCAGCGAGCGCGCGTCATACAGGCCCTCGGCGGCCGAACGCAGCACCTTGGTGTCGATGTCGGAGGCGATGATTTCGATGTTGAAGTCATCCACCCGCGCCCAATTCTCAAGCAGGTGGATCGCGATGGAGTAGGGCTCCTCGCCGGTCGAACACGGCATCGACCAGATGCGTACGCGGTCACCATGCCGGCGCCCCGCGGTGACCTCCGGCAGGATGCTGGCGCTGAGGCAGTGGAACTGGTGATCCTCGCGGTAGAAATACGTCTCGTTGACAGTCAGGAGGTTGGTCAGGCGCTCGATCTCGGCCTGGGCATCGAAGCGCCTGAGGCTCAGGAAGTAGGGTTCGAAGCTGCCATGTCCGGTGGCGTGCATGCGCTCGATCAGGCGCTTGTCGACGAAGTAGCGCTTGTTGTCGCCGAAGGCGATTCCGGTTCGGCGATAGAAGTACTCGCAGAAGCGCAGGTAGTCGGATTCAGTAATGCCGGCGGCGTCCAGCGCGGCACGGCTTCCCGTTGCGGTCGCGGAGAGTGGGGGCATCAGCGCTTCGGCCCCGAAGGCTGCTGCCAGCCCGCAATCCGCGCGCGCGCCACATCGACCGCGAAAGCGAGAAAGGGCTCATCGACGAAGCGGGCCCGAAGGGCGGCGAGCGGCGCCAGTAGCGCAGCGCTGCCAAGCTCGGTCGCAACATCCACTGCGGCGCCGCAGACATTCACATGCGGATCGGTCTCGATCAGCTGGCGCAGGAGTGGCTCGGCCAGCGGGCCAGGCCAGGCGCGCGTGACCTCAATGGCAAGCAGCCGCACATCCGGGGACGCGTCCACCACCAAAGCATCGATTGCGGCACGGCAGGACTCCGCGCCGATCTGCTTCAACGATTCCAATGCGCCGTTCCGCAGGCCGGCATCCTGGCTGCGCAGGAAGGGCGCCATCAGCGCCGCGACATCGGTGCCGCCGATCGACACGAGGCTGCCGAACAGCGCCTCCCGTACACGGAGATCAGCCTCGTCCTCGATGCGCGCAGCCAGTGCGGCGGCTGCCACGGGCGCGTCCGCCAGGCTGCGTGCCGCAAGCCGGCGCACGGTTGGATCGGCATCTGCAAGGCGGGCGACCCGCTCCTCCACCGTCGCTGCCGGTGGCGGCGCAAGGCCCGGTACGGCGGCCCTGACGAATGCCATGTTAGCGCTCCCTCATGTCAGTTCGTCCATCGCGCCATCTGGTCGGCGATGCGGTGCAGCGGCAGCACCAGATTGGCACCGCCACGCCGCACCAATTCGCCCGGCATGCCCCAGACCACCGCGGTTTCCTCCGCCTCCGCAATGGTCCTGCCGCCGCGCGCACGCAGATCAGTCATCGCTTCGGCGCCATCGTCGCCCATCCCGGTGAGCATCACGCCAAGCAGATTCTGCACAGGGACCTGGTCCATCGCACTCGTCACGAGACGCTCGACGCTTGGGTGCCACACGTGTCGGGCCGAGGCCGGCATCGGCACCGCGTGCAATGCGCCGGCGCGGGTGGTCAGCACGATGTCAGCGTCGCCCCGGCCGACGTAGGCCATTCCGGCAGCAAGCGGCGTTGCCCGCGACACCTCGACCACCCGGATCTGGCAGAGGCTATCGATCCGCCGAGCGAAGACACCGGTGAAGCTCTCCGGCATGTGCTGCGCGACCACGATCGGCCAGGGAAAGTCCTCGGCCAGGCGTGGCAGGATCGTCTCGATCGCGGACGGTCCGCCGGTCGAGACGCCGATCAACACGACGCCACGAACCGGTCCCGAGGCCCCGGTACCGACCCTTGCGACGGTCCCGCGCGATGCGCGGGCAGTAGAGGTGCCGCCGGCTTCGGCACCGTGGCGCAACCGCTCGAGCAGGTTCCGGCTGGCGCGGATCCTGGTACTCGCCGCGTTGCGTACCCGGCTGACCAGCGCGCCGCGGATCTTGTCGATGTGCAGCGAGACAGTTCCGTCGGGCTTGGCGATGAAGTCTATGGCGCCAAGACTCAGCGCCTGCAACGTCACCTCCGCGCCCTGGCTGGTCAGCGAGGAGACCATCACAACCGGCTTCGGGCACTCGACCATTATCCGGCTCAGGCAGGTGATGCCATCCATCTCGGGCATGTTCACGTCGAGCGTTATCACGTCCGGTGCGAAGCTGTGCGCCATCGCCAGCGCCTCAAGTCCATTGCGTGCGAAGGCGAGTTCGAAATCGCCTTCGATGCGAAATATCTCGCCGAGAAACTTGCGCATCAGCGCGCTGTCGTCGGCGATCAGCAGCTTTGGCATCGGCCTGATCCGTTCCGAGATTCAGTGGACCGCGACGCCGGCCTCACTACGCACCGCACCGATCTCGTTTGGTGCCAGGAGATGGTCCACATCGATCAGCAGGATCATCCGGCGCTGCTTCTCCAGATTGGCCACGCGCGAGATCAGGCGGGCCTGTTCGGCCGAGAGCGCGGGTGTGGGCCCGATTGCCCCGCGCGGAATCTTCAGGACCTCGGTTACCTGGTCGACGATGAAGCCGGTTCGAATTCCCTCGATGGTGAAGACCATGATGCGCTGACGATCGTTGCGTTCGATATCCTCGAGGTCGAAGCGGGTGCGCTGATCCACCACCGGCAGTACGGAGCCGCGCAGGTTGACCACGCCGCGGATGAAGGCGGGTGCCTTGGGCAGCCGGGTGAGTTCCTCGGGCACGCGCACGATTTCCTGTACTGCTGCGATGGGCGCTCCGTACTCCTCGTTGGCAAGGCGGAAGACGACAAACTGCTCCTCATCCTCAAGCACACCGGCGTCACGGAGTTGATCCTGCGCAGTCATTGCTTCCCCTTCCTCGGCATCCGCGCCACCCGCGACTGCGCGGCGCACCGCTTCGTTCTCGAACAGCGCCTCGGCCGAGAGCACGGAGACCAGCCGCTTGCCACCCGCGAGCCGGCAGATGCCCTGGATCTCGTTCTGACGGGTGGCGCCGCGCAGCAGGCTCGGCACCGGGTCCAGCAGGTTGCGATTGACCCGAAGAACCTCACGGACCATGTCCATGACGATGCCGACGGACGTCTTGTCGGGCAGCGGCACGACGACGATCTTGTTGCGCTCATCGAGCGGCGCTGTGGGCAGGCCGAACATCTCGCGCAGGCTGACCAGCGGCAGCAGCCGGTTGCGCAGCGTGACAACGCCCAGAACATGGCTTTGCGTACGCGGCACCCGGCCGATGCGCTCGGGCATCTGCACGATTTCCTGCACGCTCTCGATGCCGAGTGCGTACTCCTGCTCGGCGACCACGAAACTCACGAGCTGCAGTTCGTCCTGGGCGGTCGCCGTGGGCGTGGACTCGACTTCCTCGGAATGCGTGCTCTCCGCCGTCATGGCGTGACCGCTCGCGATGTTGGTTGCGCCGAACTCGCTTGCCACCAGGCGCGCCGGATCGAGGATCATGATCATACCGCGTCCATCGCCGGCCTTGATCAGCCCGCGAAGCAGGTCCGTGTCGATCGTCGCCTCGATGGCGGCCACCGTCTCGATCTGGTCGGCGTCGGCGGTTACCACCGCTGACATACGGTCGACCACGAGGCCGACGGGCACGCCCTGGTTGATGACGACAACGCGCGTCGCGTCATCATGCCCCAGGTCTGGGTAGCGAAAGATGCGGCGGAGGCTGGTGATGGACATCACGGTGCCGCGCAGATTGGCCAGCCCCTCAAGGCTCGGCGGGCTGAGTGGCACCTTCACCACGTCGGGGACGCGAATGATTTCCTGCACCTCGGCGAGCGGCACTGCGAAGATGCCGTCGTCGATGTGAAAGGTAACGTACTGGCTGGCATTGCCGCCTGCGTCGGCTGTGGCAGAGGCAAGATCCGTCAGGGCCGCAGCCCCCGGGTGTGGCGCTTGGATGTTCATGCGCTGGCCCCGATCAATCGCGCGAGTTCTGCAGCTCGTCGGCCAGCGAAGCCACTTCCTCGACCGCGGCGGCCAGTTCCTCCGCGCCGCGCGACTGCTGCTTGGCGGCCGTTGCCGCCTCGCCCGCACCCTTGCTCGACTGGTCGGCTGCGATGGCGATCTGCTGGGTACCCTTTTGCGCCTCCGATACGCCGCGCAGGATGACGTCCGCCCCAGCCAGGATCTCCTCGCTGCCCCTGATGACGACCTGCATGTCCTGCTCGACGGTCGCCAGATTGGCGGTGATGGACTTGTTGTTCTGGACTTCCACCTCCGCGGCGGCGGCGATCTGCTCCAGGTCGCGGCGGACGGCCACGATCTGATCCTGCGTCGCCTTCACCACATCCTTGATGCGGTCGGCGTTCTCGGCCGATTCACGCGCCAGGTTGCGGATGTCGGTCGAAACCACCATGAAGCCCTTGCCGAACTCGCCGGCGCGGGCCGCCTCGATCGAGCCGTTCACCGCGAGCATGTTGGTCTGGATCGAGACGGTGTTGATCGAGTCGACGATCTTGTCGATCCGGCGGCTGACCTGCTCCAGCGTCCCGATCCGGGTGCTGTTCTTGTTGGTCTCGTCGAGGGCGGTGGATACGCCCTGGATCAGCTCGTCGACAGAGGCGCGGCTTGTCCTGACCATTTCGGCGATGGAGCGGCCACTATCGCGTGCGGCGCTTGCCCGGCCCTGGGAGAGCGTTGCGCCACGCTCGATCTGCACGATGGCCGTAGTGGATTGCTGTGCGGCGGCGGCAGCCTGCTGCGACCCCTTGTTGATCTGCTCGATGGCCGCCATGATCTGCGTGGCAGCACCGCTGATTTCCTGCACCGCGGAGGAGAGCTCCTCGGCGGCGGAGGCAAGTTCCTCGGCGCTCTTCGAGATGTCGGTGCTGTTCTTCAGATCCTCGGCGATGGTTGAGAGTTCCTCCGAGGCCGTCTGGCTCTGCTCAAGCGCCTGGGTCTGCTGGCCCACGGTGCGCAGCGCTTCCTCGCAGGCCGCGGATTGCTCGACGGCGGCAGCGGCGATCTGTTCGGCGCCCTTCTGCGCTTCCTGCGCGGCACGGTCGGATTCCATCGCCGAAGCGAGGATCTCCGCGCTGCCGTCCAGGACCGTATTCATCTCGGCGGCAACCTTCTCAAGCTGCACGGAGACCACGCGACCCTTCTCGACCTCGCTGCGGGCCGCTTCGGCCGCGCCGTTGATACCCTCGGCTATGGTCTTCACCTCGCCGCGGATCTGGCCGACCAGGTCCTGGATGTCCCGGGCGCTCTTCTCGGAGGTCTCGGCCAGGGTACGGACCTCATCGGCCACCACCGCGAAGCCCTTGCCATGCTGTCCGGCCCGCGCCGCCTCGATCGCGGCGTTCAGCGCGAGCAGGTTGGTCTGGTCGGCGATGCGCGCGACGGCCTTGACGATCTCGCCGATATTCGCGGCCTGCTTCTCCAACTCGACGACCATTTGAACCGAGGCCGATTGGCGGTCGGCACTGGTGCCGATGTTCGTGACGGAAGTCGCGATCTGCTTGATCAGGTCGATCAGCAGGACCTGCAGGGTGCCAGTCTTCTGTTGACTCTCCTCCGCCTTCTCGCGTGCCTGGACGATTCCGGCGGCGATGCTGGTGACGGCGCTCAGTGATTCCTGGGAGGCGCCGGCGGCTTCCTCTGCGCCGGTTGCGATCTGCTCCATCGACTTGCGGAGCTGGGCTGCGGCGGATGCGGATTCGCTGATGCCGGAGGCCATCTCGGCGGTCGCGGCGGCGACGCGCTCGGCGATCTTCTGGTGGCGTGCGAAGGTCCGTGCCCGGCGGCGCTGGATGTCGGCCTGGGCAGCATTGCGCTCGGGCGCCGGGGGCGGCATGGCCGCTTCATCGCGGCGGGCCGTGACAACCTGCGCTCGCTTCGCCAAAGCCATCAGACTTCTCCGTGGAACAGGGATCGGGGTGCCGGTCCGGCCAGGGCGGACGGCAGGTGGCCAAGGCGTTTCGAGATGCATGAGATCCTCGCCGACGCACCGCTTCATCGGGCCCGGCTGCGACTTCACACTGTGGAGAACTGGCCCTGCCCGCACCGGAGGGTTGAGGTGGTGCGGTTGCCGAGAATGTTATCGCCCACGGAAGGTTGACAAACAGCTAAGTGCGCCGAGAGCACCGTCCCTGGTGATGCTTGCACAAGGCGAGCCGGCCGCTGGACAAGGGCGACGTCTACAAGCTGCACAACTCTACGGGTCGATCGGGGTGGATCGCCCGGCTTTCCCGCATGAGTGCGCCGATGGCGGGGATGCGGAACTGCGGAAGCAGCCGAGTGAACCGGCCGGTCAGCGCCGCCGCTTCGGCTTCCGACCGCGGCAAAGCCTCGGAAGGCCTGGGGTTCAAGGCGCTTTCGGGGGATTCACGAGCGAGGTTGGGAAGCCGACCGAAGCAGGGTGAGCCACCTCGAAGCCCACACTTCTGCCCACTTCCGTGCCTGGGCATCCCGACCCGGCAACCCGCATGTCCTCGGTGAACGCAACCCGGAAGCAGGTCGAGGACGGCCCCGGGAGAGGTCACGACGAACCGGTCTCGCGACAGACGGAGGCCGATGTCTGCGGCTTTCGAGGAACGCCTGCACGGCCATCACGGCCAGATCCCCTTCTCGGTCTGAGCGTCGCGCGGGCCTGTGCCATCCGGGCAATCCCCTAGTCCTGCAACCCCGGAGCGCCGGGCGTCTTCACCAGGGGCTTCGAAATGAAGGAGGCCCCCCGTGTCCGCAGCCCGAACCGTCTCCCAGGCCGGTGCGCTTGCCCTCGGCCTGTTGGTCCTCGCGCCTGCCGTGCCGCCGGCGGTCGCACAATCTTCCTCCTCCTCCACATCCTCCGGGGTCCAGGCCGCCGCACCCAATTTCGCCGATCTGGTCGCCGAGGTCGCGCCGGTCGTCGTGCGTGTTACCGTCATGGGCCAGCGGGACGCGCAGGTGGCGCAGATCCCGCCGGAGCTGCGGGGCACGCCGCTGGAGGATTTCTTCCGGAGGTTTGGCGGCCCGGGGCAGCGTCAGCAGCAGCCGCGCCGGGCGATGGGGCAGGGCTCGGGATTCATTGTGGATGCCAGCGGCTTCGTCGTGACGAACAACCACGTCGTCGGCAGTGCCGGCCGCGTCACCGTCGAACTTGCCGATGGGCGGGAACTTCCGGCGCGCGTCGTCGGTTCCGACCCGCAGACGGACATCGCCCTGCTGAAGGTGGAAGCGGGCGGATCCTTGCCGACCGTGTCCTGGGGGCCGAGCGCCGATCTCCGCGTTGGTGAGCCGGTGCTGGCGATGGGCAACCCGTTCGGCCTCGGCGGCACCGCGACCACGGGCATCGTCTCCGCGCGCGGCCGGCAGATCGGCGCCGGCCCGTATGACGACTTCATCCAGACCGATGCCTCGATCAACCCGGGCAATTCCGGCGGCCCGCTGTTCAACATGCGCGGGCAGGTGGTTGGCGTGAATACGGCGATCTTCTCGCCCTCCGGCGGCAATATCGGCATCGGCTTCGCGGTCCCTTCGCAGATCGCCCAGAGCGTGGTTTCGGATCTGCGCGACGATGGGCGGGTGGAGCGTGGCTGGCTCGGCGTGTCGCTGCAGAACGTCGACAGCGAGCTGGCCGAGGCGCTCGGCGTGCCGCAGGCGCATGGCGCATTGATCGCAGCGATCGAGCCGGGGTCGCCGGCGGCGCGCGCCGAATTGCGGCCCGGCGATGTCGTCACCCAGGCCGGCGACCGGCAGGTTCAGGATTCGCGGGACCTCGCCACCGCGGTCGGCAATGCGAACCCCGGCGCCACGATCACGCTGACGCTGCACCGCGATGGCGAGCAACGCCAGCAGCAGGTGACGCTCGCCCCGCGGCCCGACCAGCCGGAAACGGCCGATCGCAGCGGCGGCAGGCAGGGCGAGCGCAGCACCGGCGCCGTCGGCCTCGCCCTGGCCCCGCGCCAGGGTGCGGAGGGCGTGGTCGTGATCCGTGTCGCCCCCGGCAGCATCGCGGAGGAACGTGGCATCCGCGCTGGCGACATGATCCTGCGTGCGGGGGGACGAGAGGTGACTGGCCCGGACGACGTGGCCGCGGCGTTGGAGGCGGCACGCAGCGCCAACCGATCCTCCATCGCCATCCAGATCCAGCGTGGCAATGCCAGCACCTTCGTGGCGCTGCCGCTGAGACAGGGCCAGGGTTGAACGGCAAGCGCCGCCGCCCGGCCGGGCGGCCATGATCGGCGGAGGCGTGATGGCCTCCGCGGCCTATGCGGTACTGTTTGTGCTGGCAGTCCTGCTGGTCTTCCTGACCGCGCTGCCGCGGTTGCACAGCCAGGCCTGGTGGGTTCGCGTCTGGGACTTTCCCCGGCCGCAGATCGCCGGGCTCCTGGCTCTCACGCTGGCCGGGCTGGCCGCGCTGGGTGATCCCGGCCGCTGGGCCCATCTCGGCATCCTGGCTAGCGGCGGGCTGGCACTGGCGGCGCAGCTGCGCCGCATCTGGCCCTTCACGCCTCTGCATGCGGTGCAGGCGCAGCCTGCGGCCCGCTGTGCGGCTGGCCAGAAGCTGACCCTGCTGACGGCCAACCTCAAACTTCGCAACAGCGGCGCGGAGCGGCTGCTGGAGCAGGTCCGCCGGACAAACCCGGATGTGGTCTTCGTCGTGGAGCTGGATGCGAGCTGGGCCGATGCGCTTGAGCCGCTCAAGCGGGACTATCCGCATCATCTCGTGCATCCGCGCGCCGATTTCTGGGGCATGGCCATCTACGCGCGGCTGCCCCTGGTGGATCCCGGGGTGCAATTCCTGCTGGAATCCTATGTGCCGTCGATCCGCACCGGGCTGCGCCTGCCATCCGGTGCGGTGGTCGCGTTTCACGGCGTGCATCCGAAGCCGCCGACGCTGTTCGGGCATGGCACGGTGCAGCGTGATGCCGAGCTTCTGCTGGCCTCGCGGGCCGTCGGCTGCGGGCCGCGACCGGCCGTGCTCGCGGGCGACCTGAATGCAGTGGCGTGGTCGCGTGAGACGGAGCTGTTCATGCGGGAAGGCGGGCTGATGGATCCGCGCATCGGGCGTGGCCTGTTCTCCACCTTCCCGGCGGGCTGGCCATGGTTCCTGCGCTGGCCGGTGGACCATGTCTTCTTCAGCGGCGAGTTCCGGCTGCTCCGCCTCGCCAGGTTGCCGGATATCGGGTCCGACCACCTGCCGCTCTATGCTGAGCTGTGCCTGGACCCTGACGGGCCGCAAACGCAGCCGGTGCCCTCGCGCTCGCGTGCGGCCGCACGTGTCATAGCCGCGGGCCGCGGGGAAGCCGGGACGCCGCCATAGCCGGCACGGGGCGCCAGTCTCAAGGCACCCGCAGATTGGCGCAGGAGGTCCACCACTCCGTCTCCGCAACCGCATCCCGCAATGCCGCGACCACGCCGCTCCGCCCCCCGATATCGATGGCGCAGAGCTGGCCGGCGGGCGTCTCGATGCGGCGTAAGGTCGCGGTGCGACAACCCTCCGGCAACGAGGAAGGGCGGCCTGCCTCCAGCATCAGCTCGGCGTCCCCGCGCGAGGAACAGACGGTCACTTCATGCGTCTGCGCCCGGGCGCCGCCAGCCAGGGCCAGGGCTGCAAAGCAGGCGGCGGCAGGGATCATGGCGTTTCGCATCGCGCTTATTCCTTCTTGCGGCTGCAGGACAGACGCTGGAACGGCTTTGTGGTTGCGCCGACGTGGCTGAATCCGGCAGCGACCTCCCGCGCCGCCGTGCGTGCCTGTTCGCGGCATAGGCAGGCACCGCGCCTGCCATCGCCTTCCGCCGCTGCGTCATCGTCCCGCGCCGGGGTGCCGCAAGAACATGGCGGACGTCTCGCCTGGGCACCAAACCCGGAGGGCGGCTCGGTGTTCAGCTCCACATTGACCGCCATCGATGTGGCCGCCGCGACTGCGCCGGGTGACAAGGAGGCTCAACATGCCGCCTGAAGCTTCCATCTGCTACGTCATAGACGATGAGGCGGCGGTACGGCGCTCGCTCGCCATGCTGTTGGGCTCGGTGGGCTATGCCGTTGAGACATTCGCGGGGGGCGATGCCTTCCTGGAGCGCGCTCATCATGACCTGCCCTTCGGCTGCGTGCTGCTGGATGTGCGGATGCCGGGAACCGACGGTGTCGCGGTGCAGCAGGAACTGGTGGCGCGGGGGCTGCGGCATCCTGTCGTGGTCATCACCGCCCATGGCGACGTGCCGCTGGCGGTGCGGATGATGAAGGCCGGCGCCTGCGACGTGCTGCAGAAGCCGTTCAGCGGAGACATCCTGTTGCGTGCCGCCGCCGCCGCGCTGGCACTGCGTGACGAGGCGGAGGAAGCGCAGGCTGCGAAGCAGCGCCTTGCGGCACTTTCGCCGCGCGAGGCCGAGGTGCTGCGCGGCTTGGTTTCCGGCCGGCAGAACAAGATCATCGCCCTCGACCTCGGGATCAGTCCGCGCACGGTGGAGATCCACCGCGCGAACCTGATGGCGAAGCTGCGCGCCCGCAGCCTGTCGGAGGTGGTGTGCGTGGCGCTCGCCGGCGGCATACGGCCCAACGGCGGCGCTCCCGGTGGCCCCGATGCTGGCCCGCCCGGCGGCTATATCCACGGATCGAGGTGATCGCACAGATAGTCGGAACCCCGCCGCTGGTCGCGGGGCCTCGCTGAGTGTCATGCCGCCAGCGCGCTGCGTCCCGGCATGGCGCCGCCGCGCACCGCGCCGGCGCGCACGTCGCCCCACTGACCGGCATGCCCGGCTGGCAGCGCCCGGCTGAGCGGGCTTGCCAGCCAGATGCGCAGCAGGTTCCGGCGTCCGCCCGCGCCATCCGCATAGGCGGTGCGGCCGTGATAGGTGACGTGCTGGTTCATCAACTGGATCTGCCCGGGCTCGAAGGGCATCTCGACGCACAGTTCTTCCGCCAGCGCGGCGAGCAGGTCCATCACCTCGACCTGCCGTGGCGTCAGCGGCGGCACGCCGGGCTGGCCCTGGGCAAGCTCGACATAGGTCCGGCTGTACTGGCTGGTGAAATGGCCATCCGGGCCGCGCGCGAAGACCGGCATGGGGAACGGGCGTGCGGCCATGTTCTCGCCCTCCTCATCGGCCGGCCTGGCTCGCCAGAAATCCTCGTACAGCACCTCCAGCAGCTCGGGCCGGCTGATGGCCATGGCATCGTGGATCGCGACCGTCGAGACGATGCGGGAGACGCCGCCCGCGATGCCGTTCGAGGCACACATCAGGGCCAGCAGGTCGCATTTGTCGGTGTGGAAGCGTAGCGGCCCGGTGGAGCGGCTGCGGGCGCGGGCCGTGCCGCTGGCCACCGCCGCGCCGCTGCCGGTCTCGTCCTTGACCTCCGCGAGGATCTCGCCGGTGGTGTTCTGCGGCAGGGGCGTGCCGAGGTGGCACATCAGCCCCCAGAAGATGCGCTTCAGATCCTCTGCCGGGTAGCGCGCCGGATCCAGCCCGGTCAGCCGCACGAGGCCGCGCCCCTCCTCCAGTTCCCGCGCCACCTCGGCCAGCAGCGGAGCTGTGCGCGGCAGGGGGAAGTGGCGCGCATCGAAGCGCGGCTGGGTGCGGTCCCCGAGCCCTGCCAGCGCAGCCTCGATCTCGCTCAGCGCCGCTTGCGGCAGGGCGACGACCCAGCTCGCGTCGCGGCCGAGTTCGGCCCCGGTCCAGGCCGCACGCCCGCCGATCGGGGCGAAGGTCGTGGTTGTCATGCGCGTTCTCCTTCTGCCCGAGGATACATCGCCGCGGCGGCGGCTGTTGAGGTGTTTCCCGGTCCTGGATCGCCTGCCGGCGCCGTCATGCTTCCAGGGCGCGCCGGAAGCGCCACAGGCCAAGAACCAGGAAGATTGCGCCGACCACCGCGGTGGCCAGGAAGCTGGGCCAGACAATCGAAAGGCCCGCCCCGCGGAACAGGATCGCCTGCGCGAAGGCCACGAAATGCGTCGAGGGCACCAGCTGCATCGCGTATTGCAGCGGCAGCGGCATGCTCTCGATCGGCGCGTCGGCACCCGAAAGCATGTTCATCGGCAGCACCGTCAGGATGAAGAGCAGGCCGAGCTGCGGCATGGATCGCGCCACGGTACCGAGGAAGATGCCGAGCGAGGTCGCGAAGAACAGATAGAGCGCGGTCCCCGCCAGGAACAGGCCGAGCGAGCCGGCCAGCGGTGCGCCCACCATCCAGCGCAGCACCACGACCAGCGAGACCGCCACCGCCGTCAGGATGACCACGCCATTCGCCCAGAGCTTCGCCACCATGATCTGCAGCGGCGTCAGCGGCATGGCCAGCAGATGGTCGATGGTGCCGTGCTCCCGCTCACGGATCAGCGCGGCGCCGGCGAGCAGCACCGAAAGCAGGGTCACGTTGCTGACGATCGCCATGGCGCCGGAGAAGCGTGCGCTATCGATCGCCTGGTTGAACGCGATCCGCAGCTGCAGCGCCACCGCTTCCCCCGTGTTCCGCAGTGCCGCCTCGCCCCCGGCATGGGTCAGGACCTCGTTGGCGACGATGCGCTCGATATACCCCGCGCCGATGCCGGCCTGCAGCATCGCCGTGGCATCCACGTTCAGCTGCAGGACCGGATGCCGCCCGGCACGCACGTCGCGCTCGAAGTCTGGGGGAATATCCAGCACGAAGGTCCAGCGCGCGGCATCCATGCCAGGCGCCAGGTCGGGCGGCGCGATGATGTCCGGGCGCCGGAAGCTCGGCGGCAGGAAGGCGTCCGCGATCTGGCCCGAGAGCATGGACCGGTCCTCGTCCACGATGGCGATCGCGGCGTTGCGCAGGTCGTGCTGTACCCCCGTCGCCTGGCTGTAGACCGCGAAGGTGAAGGAATAGATGACGAAGGCCAGCAGGAAGGTGTCGTGGCGGAGGCTCTGCAACTCCTTCACGCCGAGCCAGAGAATGTTGGAAAGGGCACGCACCATCCGCTAGCGCTCCTGCTTGCGCAGCAGCAGGACGCTCGCCATCGTCAGCACCGGGATGAAGGCGGCGAGCGGCAGCAGGAAGGGCAGGAGGTCCGCGAAGCCGAGCCCCTTGGTGAAGGCACCCACGCTGATCTTCATGAAGTGGCCGGTCGGGAAGAGTTCTCCCATCACACGTCCGGCGCCCTCCAGGCTCGCGACCGGTTGCAGCATGCCGGAGAATTGCGTGGCCGGCATCATCGTCGCGATCGCGGTGCCGAACAGCGCCGCGATCTGCGTGCGGGTGAAGGCCGACATCACCAGGCCGATCCCGGTTGCCGCGGTCACGTAGAGCAAGGCGCCGAGCGTCAGCCCGGCCAGGCTGCCCTTCAACGGCACATCGAAGACGAACAGGGCCATCAGGAACATCAGGGCGAAGTTGCCCATGCTCAGCACGACATAGGGCAGCTGCTTGCCCAGCAGGAATTCCAGCCGCGTCACCGGCGTCACGTAGAAATTGGTGATGGAGCCCAGCTCCTTCTCCCGCACCACCCCAAGCGCCATCAGGATGGAGGGGATCAGCATCAGCAGGATGGCGATCGTGCTGGGCACCATCGCATAGACGCTCTTGAAGGCCTGGTTGTAGCGGAATCGCGTCTCGGTCACGGCCGGTGCCGCGGTCTGCGTGCTGCCTGGGTTGCGCTCGGCGAGGAAGCGCGCATGCAGCCCGGCGACGTAGCCGGTGGCCGTCTCGGCACGGAACGGCAGGGCGCCGTCGACCCAGGCTGCGACCTCCGTCGGGCGGCCCGCACGCAGATCGCGGCCGAAGCCCGGCGGAATCTCGATGGCCACGACGATCTCGCCGGATTGCAGGCGGCGCCACATTGCCGCCGCGTCCTCGATCGGTGGCCGCTCCCCGAAATAGGCCGAGCCCGAGAAGTCGCGCAGATAGGCGCGGCTTTCGGTGGTCTGGTCGCGATCCAGCGCGGCGAAGGTCAGGCGGTTGACGTCCGTGGAGATCCCGAAGCCGAAGACCAGCATCAGCAGCGCCGTCCCGATGAGCGCGACGGAAAGCCGGATCGGGTCCCTGCGAAGCTCCAGCGCCTCCCGCCACGAATAGGCGAGCAGGCGGCGCAGCGCCGCACGCCCCGCACCGCCTGGCCGCCTTGTGCCGATACCGGGCGGTGTGGCCGCCCGCGGAGCCTCCACCACCGCAGCGTCCGTCTCCGCCTCGCGAAGGTGGCCGATGAAGGCCTCGCCCAGCGTCGCCGCGCCCCGCGCGGCCTGCAGTTCCTGCGGCGTGCCGCTCGCCAGGACGCGGCCGGCGTGCATCAGGGAGATGCGGTCGCAGCGCGCCGCCTCATTCATGAAATGCGTCGAGATGAAGATGGTGACGCCCTGGCGGCGCGACAGGTCGACCAGCAATTCCCAGAAGGCGTCGCGCGCCAGCGGATCCACGCCGGAGGTTGGCTCGTCCAGGATCAGCATCTCCGGCGCGTGGATCACCGCGACGGCCAGGGACAGCCGCTGCCGCACGCCGAGTGGCAGTTCGGCTGCCCGCGCGTCCCGGTGCGCCAGCAGGCCGAAGCGCTCGACCATCTCCTGCACCCGCGGCTGGATGCTGGCGCGTGGCAGGTGGAAGAGACGGGCATGCAGGTTGAGGTTCTGCTCGACCGTCAGCTCGGCATAGAGCGAGAAGGATTGCGACATGTAGCCGACGCGCCGGCGGGTTTCGAGACCGCCGCCGCCGGCCGGCTCGCCGAACAGCCAGGCACGGCCCTCGGATGGCGGCAGCAGGCCGGTCAGCATCTTCATCGTCGTCGTCTTGCCGCAGCCATTCGATCCGAGGAAGCCGAAGATCTCGCCGCGCGCGATGCGGAAGCTGACATGGTCCACGGCCACGAAGCTGCCGAAGCGGCGCGTCAGCCCCTCCGCGACGATGGCGGGCGCGGCCTCCGCCGTGCGGTGTGGTGGAATTTCCAGGCGACGCGCGCCGTGCCGCGCGGCCTCCGGCAGCAGCGCCACGAATGCCTCCTCCAGCGTCGCCGTCGCGGTCCGCGCGCGCAACTCGGAAGGCGCGCCGGAGGCCAGCACGCGGCCGGCATGCATGGCGACCAGCCGGTCGAAGCGGTCCGCCTCCTCCATGTAGGCGGTGGCGACGATGACGCCCATCATGGGCCGACGCTGCCGGATGCGCTCGATCAGCTCCCAGAATTGCTGGCGCGAAAGCGGGTCGACGCCCGTGGTCGGCTCATCCAGGATCAGCAGGTCAGGGTCGTGCACCAGCGCGCAGCACAGGCCGAGCTTCTGCTTCATGCCGCCGGAGAGCTTGCCCGCCGGGCGGTCCGGGAAGGGCGCGAGGCCGGTCGCCTCCAGCAATTCCCCAATCCGGTGGCGCCGCTCCGCCCGCGCCTGGCCGAAGAGCCTGGCGAAGAAGTCGATGTTCTCGGCCACGGTCAGGTCCGCATAGAGGTTCCGGCCGAGCCCCTGCGGCATATAGGCGATGCGCGGCGAGACGGCGCGGCGATGTGCTGCCTCCGCCATGTCGCCGCCGAGCACGCGCACGCGCCCCGCCTGGATGCTTCGCGCCCCGGCCAGCAACCCGAGCAGCGTGGATTTGCCGACCGCGTCGGGACCGATGACGCCGAGCGTGCCCCCCGCCTGCAGCATCAGCGAAACATCGTCGAGCGCGACGGTCGCCTTGTAGCGATGGATCAGGCCCGACGCCTCGACCGTGGGTGCTGCCGCCGCGCTCATTCCGCCCACCAATCCGGTTCCGTCAGGCGGGACTGGAGGGTGGTTGGCCAGGGCACGCCGGCGTCCAGCCGCACATAGGCGAGCCCGGTGATGCCGACCTTCACCTGGTCCTCGTAGCGGCGCAGCAGCGCTGGCGGCAGCTTCACGCGCACGCGATACATCAGGTTCTCGCGTTCCTCCCGCGTCTCGACCTGGCGCGGCGTGAACTGGGCCTGGGCGGCGACGAAAGAGACGCGGCCGGGCAGGGGGGTATCCGGCACGGCATCCAGCACCAGCCGCGCATCCGCGCCGATCGCCAGCCGGCCTGCCGCCCGCGCCGGCAGGAAGATCGTCATATGGACATCGGTCAGGTCGAGGATGGTGAGCAGCTTGCCGCCCGGCGCCAGCACCTCGCCCGGTTGTGCCAGGCGATACTGCACGCGGCCCGACCGCGGGGCGCGCAGCGACGTCTCCTGGATCTGCTGGCTGAGCCGCTCGGCGGCGGCCTGGGCGGCCTGCACCGCCTCCCGCAGCGCCTCGACATGCCGCTCCGCCGCGTCACGCGCCGCATCGGCCGACCGCGCCTCGGTGCGGTGCCGGTCCACCGTCTGCTGCGGCGAATGGCCCTGGGCCGCCAGCCGCAGGGTCCGGTCGAGGTTGCGCGCCGCCAGGGTGGCCTCGCCGCGCCGCTGTTCGAGCTGCGCCAGCGCTTCCTCCACGGAGCGCCGGAAGCGACGTGTCTCGGCCTCGGCCTGGCGCAGCTGCGCCTCGAGCTCGGCGGTGTCCATCTGGGCCAGGATCTGGCCCACCTCCACCATATCGCCCTCACGCGCCAGGATCTCGATGACCCGGCCGGCATATTTGGTGGCGACATCCACCTGCTCGGCCTCCAGCCGGCCATTGCCGAAGGCGATGCCCTCGGGCAGCCGCGCTTGCCGCCCCTGCCACCAGGACCAGCCGCCCGCGGCGAGCACGGCGCCGGCCACCAGCAGCGCCAACAGCATCCTCGTTCCGCGCCGCATCAGTTCAGGCGCCCAGGCAGCGCGACAGATCCGGAACCCACGGCGGCGTGGCTGTGCGGCGCCGCCTGGCGGATTGAAGCTGCCGGCCCGGCATCACTCCCAACTCAGCCCTGCGCTTCCCGGGGCAGGGCTGTCGGCGGAAGCCTTGGACATTTCGCCGGGCTGCGCGGGGTCGGCCCGGCCGCCGCCACGGCGGTCGAGCGTCTCCACCGCCGCCACGGCCAAAGCCGCCACCTGGACCAGGCGTTGCCGTGCCTCGACGGCGGAGCCTTCGCGGGCCTTCACCCGCGCCCAGCCGGCATAGTCCCCGATCAACTGGACGAAGGTCGTCACCGGCAGCGCATCATCGCATTCTCCGCCGCCCCATTGCGCATCCTGCCGCGTGCGCTCCGCCGCGACCTCGACCAGCACGCTTTGCGTCGTCATGGTGCCACTTCCTTTCCGGTAGCCAGCTGCGCTTCCATTTCCGCCACGCGTCGCAGCGTGCCGGCGAAGCTGTCGGGGTTCAACGAGATCGAATCGATGCCCTGCTCGACCAGGAAGGCGGCGAAGTCGGGATGGTTGCTCGGCGCCTCGCCACAGATGCCCACCTTCGCGCCGCAGGCATGCGCGCGCCGGATGACATCGGCGATCATGCGTTTCACCGCCTCGTCCCGCTCATCGAACAGCGGCGCGAGCTCAGCCGAATCGCGGTCCACCCCGAGCACGAGTTGCGTCAGGTCGTTGGAGCCGATGGAGAAGCCGTCGAAGCGCGCGGCGAATTCCTCGGCCAGGATGACGTTCGAGGGGATCTCGCACATTACATACACCTGCAGCCCATCCTCACCGCGACGCAGGCCGTTCCGCGCCATTTCCGCCAGCACGCGGTCGGCCTCCGCGGGGCTGCGGCAGAAGGGCACCATGACAATGAGGTTGCGCAGCCCGATTTCCTCCCGCACCCGGCGGATGGCGCGGCATTCCAGGGCGAAGCCATCGCGATAGCGGTCGGAATAGTAACGTGAGGCGCCGCGCAGGCCGAGCATCGGGTTCTCCTCCGCCGGCTCAAACTCCGCGCCGCCGAGCAGGTGGGCGTATTCGTTGGTCTTGAAGTCAGACAGCCGAAGAATCACCGGATGCGGATGGAAGGGCGCTGCGAGACGCGCGATGCCTTGCGCCAGCCGATCGACGAAATACTCGGTCCTGGAGGGCCAGCCGCGGCTGATTTCCTGGATCTGCCGCTTCGCCTTTTCGTCGCGCAGCGTATCGAAGCGGACCAGTGCCATGGGATGGATGCGGATGTGATCGTTGATGATGAACTCCATCCGCGCCAGGCCGACCCCTGCCGCCGGCAGCCGCCACCAGCGTAGCGCCGCGGCCGGATTGGCGAGGTTCAGCATGAGCGCCGTGCGCGTCGGCGGCAGTGCGGCGATGTCGAGCTCGGTTTCGCTGAACTCGAGCCGGCCCTCATAGACGCGCCCCTCGTCACCCTCGGCGCAGGACAGGGTGATGATCTGCCCCTCCTTCAACGTCGTGGTGGCGTGGCCGGTCCCGACCACGGCCGGTACGCCCAGTTCGCGGCTGACGATGGCGGCGTGGCTGGTGGTGCCGCCGTGATCCGTCACGATACCGGCGGCGCGGCGCATGATCGGAACCCAGTCCGGGTCGGTCGCCTCCGTCACGAGGATGGCGCCGTCCCGGAAGCCGGCGATGTCCTCGGCGCTGCGGATCACGCAGGCCTCGGCCGCCGCAACGGCCTCGCCGACCGCCGATCCCGTGAGAATGGGTTGCGCGCGGTGCGCGCGGATATGCCAGCTCCGGAGGGGGCCGGCACGCCGGGCCTGCACCGTCTCGGGCCGCGCCTGCACGATGAACAACTCGCCGGTCCGGCCGTCCTTGGCCCATTCGAGATCCATCGGTCGGCCGTAATGCCGCTCCACCGCGACGGCCCATCGCGCGAGCTGCAGTACCTCCGCCGTCCGCAGCACGAAGCTCTCGCGCTCGCGCCGCGTCGTTTCCACCAGCATGGTTCGCGCGCTGCCGCCGGTCGCATAGACCAGCTTCTGCGCCTTGGCCCCACGGGTCCGCTCGATGATGGGGATCATCCGTTCGTCGTCCAGCAACGGCTTGAAGACCGTGAGCTTGTCGGGCTCGACGGTCCCCTGCACCACGGTCTCGCCAAGCCCCCAGGCGGCGCTGAGAACGACCACGTCGGGAAAGCCCGTCTCGGTGTCGAGCGTGAAGATCACGCCCGACCCTGCCAGGTCGGAGCGGACCATCACCTGCACCCCGATGGAGAGAGCCACGGCCAGGTGATCGAAGCCTTGCGCCTCGCGGTAGGCGATCGCGCGGTCGGTGAACAGCGAAGCGTAGCAACGGCGGCAGGCGTCGAGCAGGGCAGTCTCGCCGCGCACGTTCAGGAAGGTCTCCTGCTGGCCGGCGAAGCTGGCGGTGGGCAGGTCCTCCGCCGTTGCGCTGCTCCGCACCGCGACGGATGGCGCATCCTCCTTCTGGCGCTGGCCGAGCTGGCGATAGGCGTCCCGTACCGCCTCGGCGATCCGGGCCGGCATCTGGCCGTCCAGGAACAATTGGCGGATGGCCTCCCCGGCCTCCTGCAGGGTCGCGGTCCCGGCGCGGAAATCGGCCAGACGGTCGCGCAGCGGGCCCGCGATCCCGTTGGCGTCGAGGTAGGCGTGATAGGCCGTGGCGGTGGTGGCGAAGCCGGCAGGTACCTGCACGCCGGCGGCGCCTAGCGCCCGGGTCATCTCGCCGAGCGATGCGTTCTTGCCGCCGACCCGCGGCACATCCGCGACGCCCAGTTCCTCGAACCAGATGACCAGGTCCTGTGACATGGGTGCCCCTTCATGCTGGGATGGCGAGTGGTCCGCATCGGCTCGAAACGTTGCGGTGTGTGTCGGCGTGGTCGGGCTTGTCGGGGCTCGATCGGCGCGGACGTCGGCGGCAACGCCTTGACGGTTCATCGGCACCTTCCTCGCATGGGTCGCATCATCGGCTCGGCGGCATCCTGGACCGGCGCGGGCATGCTGCGCCTTGCGCTGTGTCAAGCCGGCCGGCCCGATGGTGCTATCCTGGGGCGGTCGCGGAACCTGCGTCTCGGGCTTGGCGCTGGCAGGGTCACCGAGCCTTGCCGGCCTTGCCGGCGGCTTCGAGCGACCCTGCCGGTCCGCATGCGTTTGCCAGGAGATCGGCCGGCGCAGCCGCTTCGGCATGCGGCGCACCGAGGCCTTGCGGCGAAAGTCGCCCCTCGCGGCTGCTTCGGCAGCTGGGGCGGCTGCGGCACATCCCGCGGTCCTTTCCGCGCGACATGCGCGGCGTCGTCTCAGCCTTGCGGACGATAGCCTTCGCTGGCAGCCAGCAGGGTGCGCGCGTAGTCGGTGGTGGTGTGGCGATCGCGCAGCTGCGACGCCGACAGCTCCTCCACGATGGCGCCCGACTGCATCACGGCCAGGCGACCACACATGGTGGCGATGACGGAAAGATCGTGGCTGACGAAGATGTAGGTCAGGTTGCGTTCCTGCCGCAGCGCCATCAGCAGGTTCAACACCTCCGCCTGCACCGAGACATCCAGTGCCGAGGTCGGCTCATCCAGCAACAGGATCTCCGGCTCGACGATCAGCGCACGGGCGATGGCGACACGCTGCCGCTGGCCGCCGGATAGTTGGTGCGGATAGCGGAAGCGAAAGCGTGGACCCAGGCCAACCTGGTCGAGGATGGTACGGATGCGCCGTTCGCCATCCGCCAGGCTCTGGATCCGCAGCGCTTCCGAAAGCTGGCTGTCAACCGTCTGGCGCGGATGCAGCGAGCCGTATGGGTCCTGGAACACCATCTGCATGCGGCGGCGCAGCGCCTTGTCGCGCGTCATGCCGAGTTCCACGCCATCCACCCGCATGCTGCCGCCGCTCGCCGGATTGAGGCCGACCAGCGCGCGCAGGATGGTGGATTTGCCGGAGCCGGATTCACCGACCAGCCCGAAGCTCTCGCCGCGCTGCACGGCGAAGGACACGCCGCGCACCGCGCGCACCGCCTGTGCGCCGGCGCCGAAGCTGACCTCCAGCGCCGCGACCTCAAGGAAGGGGAGGCTCATGCGGTCAGCCAGGCCGGGTCGCGGTTCAACACCGGCAGCTTCTCGCCCGGACGGTCGAGGTTCGGAAGGCAGCGATACAGTCCCTGCGTGTAGGGGTGCTTTGCGTGCGCGAGATCGGCGGCGGCGATGGTCTCCACGACACGTCCCGCATACATGACCAGAACGCGGTCGCAGAAGCGGGAGACCAGCCGCAGGTCGTGGCTGATGAAGATCAGGCCCATGCCGCGCAGGCGGATCTGCTCGTCGAGAATCGAGAGGATCTCCAGCTGCACGGTCACATCCAGCGCCGAGGTCGGCTCATCGGCGATGAGCAGGTCCGGTTCCGCGACTAGCATCATGGACAGCATTGCGCGCTGCGCCATGCCGCCGGAAAGCTCATGCGGGTAGGCGCGATAGACGCGCTCCGGGTCGCTGATCCGGACCGCTTCCAGCATCGCCATGCTGCGCGAACGCGCCGCGGCGGAGGACAGGCCGGTGTGCAGCCGCAGGGTTTCCGAGATTTGCTCGCCGATACGCTGCACCGGATTGAGCGAGAATTTCGGGTCCTGCATCACCAGGCCGATCCGCTTGCCGCGCAGGCGCCGGAAGGCCACGGGACCGGCATCGGCCAGTGCGATGCCGTCGAAATCCAGCCGATGCGCGGAAACCCGCCCGGGTGGGGCAACCAGCCCCATCAGCGCGCGTCCCGTGACCGATTTTCCCGATCCGGATTCCCCGACGATCGCCAGCTTCTCCCGCCCCATGGTGAAGCCGACGCCGCGCACCGCATGGACCAGGCCCATCGGCGTGGCGAAGCGGACATCTAGATCCTCGACCTGCAATAGCGGATTCATGCGTGTTTCGGATCCAGCACGTCGCGCAGGCCATCGCCCAGCAGGTTGAAGCCCATGCTGACGATGAAGATGGCAAGCCCGGGAAAGGTTGCCGCCCACCAGGCGGAGAGCAGGTAGTCCCGCCCGGAGGACAGCATGGCGCCCCATTCGGCGGTCGGCGGCTGCGCACCCAATCCCAGGAAGCCGAGCCCCGCCGCGATCAGGATCACCCCCGCCATGTCGAGCGTCGCCCGCACCAGCAGGGAGGGCAGGCAAAGCGGCACGATGTGCTTGAGCACGATGCGGGAGGAGGAACCACCGAGCAGCCGGATCGCCGCGATGAAGTCGCTGCGCCGCAGGGTCAGCGTCTCCGCCCTGGCGATGCGGGCATAGGGCGGCCAGCCGGTGAGGGCGATGGCGATGACGGCATGCTCCAGACCCGGCCCCAGCGCCGCGGTGAAGGCCAGGGCCAGCACCAGCCGTGGAAATGCCAGCGCAATGTCCGTCAGGCGCATCAGCACCACCTCGACCCAGCCGCCGAGATAGCCGGCGACGCAGCCGACCAGCAGCCCGACCGGCGCGGCCAGGGCCGCGACCAGCAGCACGATGTACAGCGTGACGCGCGCGCCCCAGACGATTCGGGAAAAGACATCGCGGCCGAATTCGTCCGTGCCGAACCAATGCGCGGCGGAAGGCGGCTGCAGCGCACGGTCCAGCGCCTGCACATCCGGATGGTACGGCGCGATCCACGGCGCCAGAATCGCGGTCAGGATCAGCAGGCCCACAATCAGCAGGCCCGCCATCGCCGCCGGGCTGCGCCGCAGCGCCAGCCAGCCTAGATAGAAGCGCGCCAGCGACGCCTCCCGGCGGGACGCGTATTCGCCCGAGAGCAGCCGGGCGCGCCAGGGAAGGGTGTCGCTCATCCTGCGCGGGGGTCCAGCACCCGGTACAGCGTGTCGGCAGCCAGGTTCAGCGCAACGAACACGGCGCCGATGACGAAGGTGCCGCCCAGCACGGCGTTCATATCCGCGTTGAACATCGCCCGCGTCATGTATTGGCCGAGCCCCGGCCAGGCAAACACCGTCTCGGTCAGCACCGCGCCCTCCAGCAGCAGGCCATAGGTCAGTGCCACGGCGGTAATGAGCTGGACCGCGCAGTTTGGCAGCACGTGGCGCACCACGATGCGCAATTCGGAAAGCCCCTTCGCACGCGCGGCGGTGACATATTCCTGGCGCATCTGGTCCAGCATGAAGCTGCGCGTCATCCTCCCGATATACGCGGCCGCGCCATAGCCCAGGCTGACGGCCGGCAGAATCAGATGGCCGAAGGCGTTCTGCACCATCTCCCATTCCCCGGCCATGGCCGCATCGAGGATGATGATGCCGGTCACGGGCTCCACCATGCCTTCCCAGACCACATCGATGCGGCCCGGGCCTTCCACCCAGCCGAGCCAGACGTAGAAGACCAGAAGCAGCATCAGCCCCTTCCAGAACACCGGCGCCGAGTAGCCGACCAGCGTCAGCACCCGCACCACCGCATCCACCACCCCGCCACGCCAGACCGCCGCGGCGATGCCGGCCGGCACCCCGATCAGCATGCCGATCAGCGTGCCCGCCGTCGCCAGTTCCAGCGTCGCCGGAAAGACGCGGAGGATATCCGCCGCCACCGTCTCCCGCGTCACGATCGATGTGCCGAAATCAAGCCGCGCCACCTGCCAGGTATAGCGGAAGAACTGCACGATGATCGGGTCGTCCAGCCCCATCTCCGCGCGCACCTGCTGGTAGATCTCGTCCGAGATATCCGGCCCGGTGACGGCCAGCACCGGATCGAGCGGCATCAGCCGCCCGATCGCGAAGGTCACGAAGAACAGCCCCAGGAAGGTCGCGGCAAGAATGCCCGCCTGCCGCGCCAGCGCCCTGGTCATGTCTTCGAGGTATTCGCGAAGCTCGTATCGGCGCCGCGGCTGCCATAGACATAGCCCCGCACATTGTCGCGCATGCCGAGCGCCAGCGTGGCCTGGAACATGAACGCGAAGGGGCTTTCCTTTCGGGCGTCGCGCTGGATGTCCTGGTACAACGTGCCGCGCTTCGACTCGTCCAGTTCCTGCGTCGCCTCCGCCACGCGCCGCGAGAGGTCGCGCGGCGCCCAGCCGAGGCGCCAGGTCAGCTCGCTCGGCCAGCGGCTTTCCGGATCGACGCCGGGCATCGCGGCGGGGTTGAAGGCGAATTTGCTCGCCGTCGCATGCGGGTCGCCGTAGCCGCCGTAGTAGGAAAGCTGCAGGGCCTCCACGCGGCGGTCGCGATAGAGTGGAATGGACTGGCTCGGCGGCATGTTCTGCACTTCGACGCGCACGCCAGCCTGCGCGGCCGTCGCCTGGAAGGAGGTCGCGAGGTCCATTTCCGGCTTGCGGTTGTAGGCGGTGAAGCGGAAGCCGAAGCCATCGCCATGGCCAGCCTCGGTGAGCAACTGCTTGGCGCGGTTGACGTCGAATTTGTACGGCTTCTCATCCAGCGCACCGAGCCAGCCGCGCGGCACGAAGCTCTGATGCACGAAGCCCAGGTTGCGCATCACCGTGCGTTCCAGGCCCTCGTAATCGATCAGCCACTTCATGGCTTCCCGCACCCGCAGATCGTCGAAGGGCTTGGTGAGCGTGTTGAAGCCGAAATACAGGATGCGGCGGGAGGGGAAGTCCTCGACCTTGACGCCTGAGACGCCACGCAGGGCTTCCGCATCCTGTGCCGTCAGGTTGAAGGCCACATCGGCGTCACCGCGTTCCAGCAGCAGGCGTTGCGTGCCGGCTTCCGGCACATGCCGGAAGATCACGCGCCGCAGCGGCGGGCGGAAGCGCCAGTAATCGTCGTTGCGCGCCAGGATCAGCAGGTCCGACGCGCGGTAGGTCTGGATGCGGTAGGGGCCCGAACCTGCGGAGGGTTCCGAACCGGTACGTCGCGAGACCCACTTGCTGCCAAAGTCGCCGCCTTCGACATGCGCCTGCAACAGCTTGGCGTCGAGGATGGAGAAGGAGGCGCTCGACAGCAGCGCCAGCACATAGCTGGGCGCGAAACGCTCCTCCAGCGTCAGGACGAAGCGGCTGTCGCCATCGGCGCGCGCATTGGCATCGATGTTCTGCGGCGTGAAGCCGAGCTGGCGGATGCCGGAAGAAGGCTCCCGCCCCAGCAGAAGGAGGCGCTTGAAGCTGTAGGCGACATCATGCGCCGTGACCGCGTTGCCGGAGTGGAATTTGGCACCGGCGCGCATGTGGAAAGTGATGCGCTTGCCGTCCTGCGCCACGTCCCAGCGCTCGGCCAGCATCGGGCCCAATTGCCGGGGATCACGCGGATCGAAGCCGATCAGCCGGTCATAAAGGTCGCCATTGATCTCGTTGGTGTCGAGGATCTGGGAAACTGCGGGGTCCCAATCCGAGATCGAGGAGATCTCCCGCACGATGACAAGTGCGTCGCGCGGCGTCGCCGCCTGCGCGCCGCGTGTGACGATCGCCGCCGAGGCCAGCAGCCCCGCGGAACCCAGAAAGCCGCGCCGGTCAGTCAGCATGTGTCTGCCCTTCCTCATGATGGCCAGGCGATGTCGTCGAGCGGCCAGACCGGGCGCCGGACGCGGCGGAAAGTGAAGCGTTTCGGATCGCCGCTCGTCAATCCGCCGGAATCGATGTCGAGGCACCGGCTGGAGATTGGTTCGAAGGCCGCGCGGTGGCCATGCATGCATTTCACCGCCAGCACGGCGCGCTCGGTCGGCTCGATGCCGAAGATGCGGAGCTGCTCCAGATCGTAGATGCCGCGGGTCTGGCTGGCGACGATCACCTCCACGCCACCGATGCGAAGCGCCGCGCTGGGCCCGAAGCTGTTGCGCGTGCCGGTTCCGTAGGGGCCCTTGTGGACATAGGCGCCGTCCGAGATGGCCAGCACCTCGGCCTCGCCGATGACAGGACCGCCACCCATCGCCGGATCCTCCCGCCCACCCAGGCTGACCTGGATGCGCGCGCCGCGCCCGGCGGCGCAGGCCTGTGCCGCGGTGGCCGGATCGATCATGGCCGCGACCACCGCGCCCTCGATCCGCGCCTCGATCAATGCGGCAAGGATCGCGGTGCCATCGCCATAGCCGCCACCGCCTGGCGCATCGCCGAAATCGCCGAGTACGACAGGGCGCTCGCCCGGCTTCCAGGCCCTGGCCGCCGCGATGCCGGCCTCGACCGGCAGCACCGTCTCGGTCACCACGCCGCGCGTCTGCCAGCAGAAATCCATCATTCGCTCGGCGAGGACCTGGTAGCGCGGATCGTTGCCATCGCCGGTGACGATGACGCTGGGCCCGACCGCTTCGCTGTCACAGCGCGAGTAGCCGGACTGGATGGAGACGCAGAGCACGCCAGGCTCCGCCTCCATCTCCGCTGCCATGGCCAGCGCCTCGATCATCGGGCCGTGGCCGGTATGGGTGCGGCAGCCATCGAAGCCGGTCAGCATGGGGCGGCGCGCCAGTGACAGGGTTGGGCGCACCTCCCGGCGCATGGCACGGGCGAGCATCGCGGCGGCGCGGCGCGCGGTTTCGTAGTGGTCCGTGTGCGGGCTGGTGCGGAACGCCGTCATGATGTCGGCATGCGCCACCATCTCCGGCGTGACATTGCCGTGCGGGTCGAGCGTCACCGCGACGGGCACATCGGGCCCGACCGCCTGGCGTACCCGGCGCAGGATTTCGCCCTCGGGATCGTCCAGCGATTCCGTCACCATGGAGCCGTGCAGCGCCAGCAGCACGCCATCCAAGGGCAGCGCGGCACGGATGCCATCCAGCAGTTGCGTGAGGAGGTACTCGAAAGCCTCATCGGTGACGGGGCCGGACGGGTTGGCGGTAGCGCAGACCGGGTGGAACAGCGTCCAACCCTGCGCCTCCGCCGCGGCGATGAAGCCACCCATCTCCAGCCTGGTGCCGCGATAGATCCGCGCCACCTCCTCCCCGAGGCGGAGACTGGCGCTGCGGTAGTCTGCGAGCGTCGTCGGGTTGCGGTTGAAGCCGTTGGTCTCGTGCTTGATCTGTGCTGCCAGGACCCGCATGGCGCTACACCGCATCCAGCGGCCAGACCGGCCGGCGCACCCGGGTGAAGCCGAGGCGTTCATACTGGTAGGTGGTGAGCCCGCCTGCATCGCAGGCCAGCACGCGCGCCGCGATCGGCTCGAAGGCGGCACGGAAGCCATGCATGCATTTCAGGCCGATGGCGCTAAGGCGCGCAGGCTCCAATCCGAAGATGCGGAATTGCTGCAGGTCGAGGATGTTCTTGTTCTCCGTGGAGAGGATGACATCGACCCCACCGACGCGGACCAGCGCGCTGCGCCCGAAGCTGGCGCAGGTGCCAGGGGCATAGGGGCCGTCATGCACATAGGCGCCATCCGACACATGCCGCACCTCAACCTCCGCCTCGATCGGCGCGCCGGAGAAGGCGGGATCGATCCAGCCGCCGAAGGACAGGTGCAGCCGCGCACCCTCGCCGGCGTCACAAGCCATGGCCGCCGCCTTCGGGTCGAAGATCGCGCCGAAGGCGGCGTTTGTCAGTCCCGCCTCGATCATCGCGCGCAACATCGGCGTGGCATCGCCATAGGCACCGCCGCCTGGTGCATCAGTGTAGTCCGCCACGACGCAAGGAAACGGACCTTCCCGCATGGCGGCGATCGCCTCCGGGATGGTGGCGAGGCGCACCGTCTCCTCCGCCCGGCGTTCGTAGCCCATGCGCATCAGCGACGCGGCGTATTCGCGCAGCAGCGCCGCATCGCCTTCGCCCGTAACAATCACGCTGGGCCCGGCATCCTGCATGTCGGCGTGGCTGTAGCCGCCATTGACGGAGACCGCGAGCACGCCAGGCACATCGCGTTCCAGGCGATCCGCCTCGGCGAGCGCATCGATCATCGGGCCATGGCCGGTATGGGTGCGGCCCCGGTCGAATCCGACCAGCGTCGGTGCGCGTTCCACCACGCTGACCGGCAGCACGCCGCTTTCCATCGCGCGCATCAACAGTTGCGCGGCGCGATGCGCCGTCTCACGGTGATCGACATGCGGGTTGGTGCGGTAGCTGACAAGGATGTTCGCAGAAGCCGCCATGCGGTCAGACACGTTCGCATGCAGGTCCAGCGTCGCGGCCAGCGGGATGTCGGGCCCGACCAGGGTGCGGACGCGCGACAGGATCGCGCCATCCGCATCATCCTCGCCCTCCGCCGCCATGGCGCCGTGCAGCGCCAGCAGGATCCCGTCCAGCTTTCCCGCCGCCTTGATCCCGGCCTCCAGCGCGTCCAGTGCCGCGGCGAAGGCGTCCGCCGCGACACGACCGCCGGATGTGGCGTTCATCGCGATCGGCGTCATGATGTGCCAGCCCGCCGCCTCCGCCACGTCGAGAAAGCCGGCCATCTCGGAGCCGGTGTCGCGATAGGCCTGCACCACCGCCGTGCCCTCCCGCCAGCCTTGGCGGCGGATCAGCGCGAAGCTGGTGGGAAAGCGGTTGAAGGTGTGGCTCTCATGCTTGATCGAGGCGAGCAGGACGTGGCGCGTCATGATCAGTACACCGCCTGCTGCTGCGCCGGAGCCACCGCGGACCGCGCCTCCGTGACGGAGGCTGCGACATCCCGCAGCCAATCCTCCCGGGCCGGTTCATGCAGCAGGGACATCATGCTGTGCAGGGCGCGCGGCTGCCGCACCAGGCCGGGAATCCAGCCGCGGGCCGACATTCCGTCCGCGACCTTGAACATGTCGATCGCAGGGTCGCTGCTGCCGACAGCGAGGATCGACAGGTCCGGCTTGCCGACCACCGCCAGGCCATCGATCCGGGAAATCCCCGCCTCGTAGTCCTGGCGCATCGCCAGCAGGCGACGCGTGATCTCCAGATAGCCCTCGCGCCCCAGGAAGTTCAACACCGCCCAGGCCGCGGCCACCGCGCCGCCCGGCCGTGTGCCGACGAAGGTGTTGGTCGCGAAGCGGCCATTCGGCCAGACATCGAGATCGAAGCCCGCTGCGCCCGCGCGCACCGCATCCCTAAAGAAGACGGTGGAGGCCGGCTTTGGACAGAAGCCGAACTTGTGCAGATCGGCGGAGAGTGAGACGACAGCCGGCACCGCAAAATCGAAGGGACCGAACGTCGCGCCAAGCTCCCGCGCGAAATTCGCGACATAGCCGCCGACGCAGGCATCGACATGCAACGCCACGCCGTGCCGTAGCGCGACGTCGCCGATCGCCGGAATGTCGTCCACGACGCCATAGGGAAAGCAGGGTGCGGAGCCGACCAGCAGGATGGTGTCGGCATCGATGGCCGCTTCCATTGCCGCCACATCGGCGCGGTAGTCGGGCGCGACCGGTACGCGGCGGACCTCCAGATCCATCAGGACCGCCGCCTTGTCGAAGGCTGGATGCGCCGAGACCGGCAGCACCAGATTGGCGGCATGACGGCCACCGCGCAGCGCCCGCTGCGCATCCCGCGCCGATTTCACCGCGAGCAGGATGCTCTCTGTGCCACCACCGGTCAGCGTGCCGCTGGCCCCTTCCGGCGCGTGGAACAGGTCGAGCCCGATGCCGAGCACCTCCTCCTCCATCCGACGCAGGCTGGCGAACGCGCGCTTGCCGCCCAGCGCGTTCTCCGTGAAGTAGGCGTTGAAGGCGGCCTTGCCGATCTCCGCCACGTCATCCGTGGCTCCGAAGACATAGAGCGGCACGCGGCCATGCCGCCAATCCGCATCGCCGTCCCGCATCGCTTCCAGGGCATCGAGCAATTCGGCGCGCGGGCGGCCGTTGCTCGGGAAGCGGGTGCGGCTCACAGCTTGCCGACCGTCTTGCGGATCAGGCCGACGAGTTCGTCAACATTCTCGCATGTGTAGGTGAAGGGCGGCGCGAGGATGATGGTGTCCATGGTCACCCGCACCACGACGCCGGCCTGGAACAGCTTGTTCAGCACCTCGAAGCCGCGCGCGCCCGGGGAGGTGCCGGGTGCCAGATCCACCGCCGCCATCAGGCCGAAGCCGCGCGTCTCGGTCACCACGGGCAGATCGTTCAAGGACGCAACGGCTTCGAGAAAATACGGCGAAAGCGCGCGCGCCCGCTCGAACAGCGCTTCCTCCCGGTAGATCGCCAGGCTGGCCAGTGCGGCGGCGCAGGCGGCGGGGTGGGCGGACCAGGTGTAGCCGTGGAAGAACTCGATGCCGCCCATCGGCGCCTGCTCGACGATCGTCTCATGCACGGCGCGGGAGACGGCGACACCGGCCATCGGGATCGCGCCGTTGGTGATCGCCTTCGCCATGGTCATGATATCGGGCGTCACGCCGAAGGCCTGGCTGCCGAAATTGGCGCCCATGCGGCCGAAACCCGTGATCACCTCGTCGAAGATCAGCAGGATGCCGTGGTCGGTGCAGATCTTCCGCAGGCGGTCGAGGTAGCCCTTTGGCGGCACCAGCACGCCCACCGAACCGGCCACAGGCTCGACGATACAGGCGGCGATGGTGTCCGCCCCATGCAGATCGACGAAGCGCTGCAGATCATCGGCGAGGTCCGCGCCGTGCTCGCCCTGCCCCATCACGTTGTGGTTATCGGGGAGGTGGGTGTGGCGCATGTGCAGCGCGCCGGGCATGCCGAGGCCGAACTGGTCCCGGTTGCGCACCATGCCACCCACGGACCAGCCCGCGAAATTCACGCCGTGATAGGCCTTCTCGCGCCCCACCACGCGCAGCCGCTGCCCCTCGCCACGGCGGCGATGGTACTGGATCGCGATCTTGATGGCCGTCTCAACGGATTCGGAACCCGAGCCGACGAAGAAGATCCGGTCGAGTCCGGCCGGCGTCAGCTTGGCCAGCTCGGTGGCGAGCTGGAAGGCGCCGGGGGTGCCGAACTGGAAGGGCGGGGCGAAATCGAGCTGCGAAAGCTGCCTGGCAACTGCGGCGGCAATCTCCGGCCGTGCATGGCCGGCGGGGGTGGAGAACAGGCCGGCGATGCCGTCCAGCAGCTTCTCGCCACGGTCGTTCCAGTAATGGATGCCCTCGGCGCGCACCAGGACGCGCGGATCGTCGCGAAAGGCGCGGTTCGCCGTGAAGGGCATCCAGTGATGCTCATAAGGCTGGTTGTGCGACCGGATCACCGCCTGCGACATCTGTCATGCCCTTGAATGCTCGACAGGCGGATTGGGCGCCTGCGCCGGCGGCCCGCGACAGGTCCACGAAGGGTTAATCGATGGGTCCAGGCCTGCCAGCCACCTCGGCCGCGGCTGCCGCCAGGGCCGCGATGCCGGCGGCGATGCGCGTCGCGGGGATCGAGGAAAGCCCCAGCCGGAAATGCTGCCGCCCGGCGCCAGGCGTGGCGAAGAAGGCCTCGCCCGGCTCCACCAGCACGCCGCGCGTGCGGGCGGCGGCGAACAAAGCGGGGCCATCGATGTCGGCTGGGCAGCACAGCCACAGGCTGCTGCCGCCGGTGCTCGGGCTGCGCTGGAAGCCGGGCAGATGCCGCGCCACTTCCCGTGCCGCGACGTCCCAGCGGTTACGCAGCGCCTCGCTCAGCTTGCGCAGCAGCGCCTGGTAATGGCCCTCGGCGAGGAACAGCGCTGCGGTGCGCTGGTTGTTCAGCGGCACGCTGCGATGCATCAGCCGCCGCAGGGCACGGGCCTCGGCGATCAGCGGCGCCGGGCCGACCATGAAGCCGAGCCTGAGTCCAGGCGCCAGGATCTTGGAGAAGCTGCCGAGCAGGATCACGCGTCCACCGCGGTCCAGCGCCATCAGCGGTGGCAGGGCGATGCTCGGCCCGGCCTCGGTTTCGTAGTCATCCTCGACCAGCAGGGCATCCTCCCGCCCGGCCCAGTCGAGCAGTGCCTCCCGCCGCGACAGTGGCATGGTGATCATGGTCGGGCAGTGGTGACCCGGCGTGACAATCGCCAGCCCCACGCCTTGCATCTGCGCATCCAGCCGCACGCCATGCTCATCGAGCGTCAGCGGGCGGATCGTGGCGCCGTGCAGCTCGGCGATGTTGCGGGCATCCGGGTAGCCGGGGTCCTCGATGCCGACCAGGCCTCCGGGCCGCGCCAGCAGCGAAGCCAGAAGGAACAGGCCGTGCTGCGTCCCGAGAGTCACCAGCACCTCGCCGGGGCGGGGATGCACGCCACGACGCGGCAGCACGTGGCGGCAGATGGCGTCGATCAATTGCGGGTCGTCTGCGGTGGCATGGTCCGCCGCCCAATGGTTCACCGCCGCGCGGCCCAGCGCATCGCGCGACAGGGCGCGCCAGGTGGCCAGCGGGAACAGCTCCGGGTCCACCTGGCCATAGACGAAGGGGAAGGGGTAGCGCTGCCAATCCGTCGGCTTGATGATGTTGCGCTGCCGGTTCGGACGCCGTGCCAGCCTCGCATCCCAGTCCAGGCCTGCCGGCGGAGTTGCTGGCGGCGGGGCCATGCCGCCAAGGCTGGCGACGAAGACGCCCTGACGCGGCTCCACGGCCAGTACTCCGCGTTCGACCAGGGCCTCATAGGCCGCGACCACGGTGTTGCGGGCCAGGCCGAGTTCGCGCGCCAGGCTGCGCGAAGCTGGCAGCCGCTGCCCCGGCGCCAGCCGGCCGGCGTTGATCGCGGCGACCACGGCCTGGCGCAGCGCCATCTGCCTCGGCATGCCGGCATTCAGGTCGAGACCCAGCAGCGAAGACCACATGCGGCCATCCTACAGGAGCGACAGCGCCATCGGAACGCCTCGCATGGTGTCGCATCGGCGCCTGCCCCCACCCCGACCCACCCCCGCCGTCGCGGGGAGGGCGTGCGATGGCCCCTGGCAGCCAGCGTCAACGCGGCGCCGGATGCCGGGCCGACCGGGCGGCTCGTCAGTCGGCGTCGGGCAGGAAGCCGAGCAAGGCCTCGACGCAGGCTTGCGGCGCGGCATCGCCAATATTGTGCGGCATGCCCTCCAGCGAGATCAGCCGTGCATCCGGAATCAGCGCCTGCATGCGTTCATACTGGTCGTGCGACCCGATCGGCTCATGGCCCGGCGCAACCAGCAGTGTCGGGCACTGGATGCGCGGCAGTTCATCCTCCCAGTCGCGGCTCGCCATATGCGCGACGAAGCGGCCGATGAAGGGCAGGTTGTTGCTGCCGGTCTGGCGACAGAACCAGTCGACCAGGCCCGGGTCGCTGTCCGGCGCGAAGCGGTCGGCGATACCCTGCCGCATGAAGGCCTCCAGCCCCATCTCCGCGGCCTTGGCGGGCCAGGTGCCCGCCTGGCTGTTGCGCAGGCCCGGGGTGGAGGCGAACAGGGACAGCGTGGCGACGCGGTCCGGATGTTCCATCGCCAGTCGCTGCCCGACATAGCCGCCAGCCGACAGGCCGACGACATGCGCGCGTGCGATGCCGAGATGGTCGAGCAGTTCCACCACATCCGCAAAAAGGCGCTCCACGGTCAGCGGCTGCGCTTCCGTCGGCACGGCGGAGGCCCCGTGCCCGCGCAGCTCCAGGCTCAGCGTGGTCCGCCGGCGTGCCAGTTGCGGAATCCAGCCGAACCAGCGGCGGTAGGAACCCATCGCGGCGTGCAGCAGCAGCACCGGTGTCGGCGGTGTGCGCCAGGGATCGGTGAAGTCATCGACCCGCCAAGCCAGGCGCACGCCGTCGCTCGCGGTCAGGAAGGCCATGTTGGGCTGCAGCCCGGTGGGATGGGGCATCGCAGAGTCTCCTTGCGCTGTGCTGCGCACAGGGTCCTTCGTGACGCGGCATTGCGCAATCCACCCTGAGGATTACGATGCTGCTTCGAGCCAAGGGAGATCGACATGCCCATGATCCATCGCCGAACGCTGCTCGCCGCATCGAGCCTGATGGCACTTGCAGCCCCCGCGCTGGCGCAAGGTTTTCCCGAACGTCCCGTGCGCATCGTGGTGCCCTTCGGGCCGGGTGGTGGCACCGACAATCTGGTGCGAATCTTGGAGCCGCATCTGCGCGCGTCGCTCGGCCAACCGGTGGTGATCGAGAACCGTGCCGGCGCGGGCGGCACCATCGGCGCCGATCTTGTCGCGCGCTCGCCGGCGGATGGCTATTCCGTGGTGGTCGTGGATAGCAGCTTCGCCATCAACCCTTCGCTGTTCCCGCAACTTCCCTATGACAGCGCCAAGGACTTCGCGCCGGTCAGCCTGCTGGCCACCGGGCCGGTGATCCTGCTCGCGCATCCCGGCGCGCCGATGCGAACGCTGCAGGAACTGGTGACGCAGGCGAAGGCGCAGCCGGGGCGCTTCAGCTATGCCTCCGGTGGCAACGGCGCCTCGACTCATCTGGCGGGCGAGTTGTTGAAGCTGGTCGCCGGCATCGACCTGGTGCATGTGCCGTATCGCGGCACCGGCCCTGCGACGACGGATGTGGTGGCCGGCCATGTGCCGCTGATGTTCAACGGTATCAGCGCCGCACGCCCGCATGTCGACAGCGGCCGCCTGCGTGCGCTGGCCGTGACGGGACCCCAGCGCGCCGCCGCACTGCCGGATGTGCCCACTTTCGCGGAGGCCGGCCTGCCGGATGTCACAGCCTCCACCTATTGGGGCGCGCTCGCGCCGGCTGGCGTGCCCGCGCCGATCGTCGCGCGGCTGTCCGAGGCATTCCGCGTTGCGGTAACGCATCCGGATGTGCAGGACAGGTTGCGCAGCCTCGGCTTCGATCCGATCGGCGGCCCGGCCGCTTCCTATGCCGAGAATCTGCGGACCGAGACGGCGAAATGGGCCGATGTGGTGCGGCGAGCCAGCGTCAGGCTCGACTGAGCCATGCGCTACGCCATGGCCGAGGCGCGGGAATGGGTGCGCGCGGAACTGCGCGGCTACATGACCATCCTCTACACGCCGTTCCAGGCTGATGGCGCGATCGACGAGGCGGGGCTGCGCCACAATGTCCGGCGCACCCTGTCGCTGCCCGGCGTCGGCGGGCTTTCAGTACATTCCCTGCACCAGGAGTTCTGGGCGCTGACGCTGGCGGAGCGCGAGCGGGTGACGGAGGTGGTGCTGGATGAGGTGGCCGGGCGCATGCCCGTGGTCATCGGCTGCTCCGACCCCGCCGCGGCAAATGTCGTGCAACTGGCGCGGCACGCGAAGGCCGCGGGCGCCGACCTGGTGATGGTCTGGCCGCCCTATTACGGGCCGCGCAATGCAGCGGGCGTGCGCGGCTTCTACGAACATGTCGCGGCGCGCATCGACATCGGCATGGTGGTCTACAGTACCACCCTGTCGGAGCTCGGCTACTACCTGGCGCCGGACCAGGTGGAGGCGCTGCTGCATTTGCCGAATGTCTGCGCCCTGCAGAACACCACGCTGGATGTCGCCGCCTATGCACGCATGATGGAGCGCGTCGGCGACCGCATCGCCGTCGCCACCTCGCTCGAGGAGTACTTCCTGCACGGCCGGCTGGCCTATCCGGACCGTGCGCCGCGCTTCATGATCGGCTCCTCGCGCCCCGTGCTGTGCCAGACGCCGGAGACGCCGCATTGCGGCCGCTTCCTGGACGCCGCGCTGCGCGACGACTTCACCGAGGCGGCACGCCACATGCGAAGCCTCGGCGCCATCGCCAGCCGGTTGCAGAGCCGCTACTTCGCCCAGGGGTTCCACCATGTCGCGTTGTTCAAGACACTCGCCGGGCTGCTCGGCATGAATGCGGGCAGCGGATGGCGCCCGGCGCTGGATTCGCCGGATCCGCGCGATGTGGCGGAATGCGTCGCGGTGCTGCGCCAGGCCGGCCTGCTGCCGGGCGAAGCGGCGTGAGGGCACCGTGGGTCGCGGCGCTGGGCGCGACGCTGCTGATGCAGGTCATCGCGTCCTTCATGGCGCAGAGCCTGCCGGTCGTCGCACCGCTGCTGACCGGCAGCCTCGGACTTGCATCGGAGGCGATCGGCAACCTGTCCGCGATCAATGCCTTCGGCACGGTGCTGTTCCTGGCCTTCGGCGGCCCGTTCCTGGCGCGGCTGGGTCCGGTGCGGATGCTGCAGGTGGGCGCCGCGCTGTCCGCGGTTGGGCTGCTGACGCTCGCGGTCGGTACCATGCCGGCGCTGGTGCTGGCGGCGCTGCTGCTCGGCATCGGCTACGGCCCCAGCCCGCCGGCCGGCAGCCGCATCCTGGCCGCCACGGCGCCGCCGAGCCACCGGTCGCTGATCTTCTCCGTCAAGCAGGCCGGCGCGCCGCTGGGCGGCGTGCTGGCGGGGCTGGTGACCGCGCCGGTGGCCAGCGCCTATGGCTGGGGCGCTGCCCTGCTGGTCTGTGCCGCCACGGCGCTGGTCTCTGCGCTGGCTATCCAAGGTCTGCGGCAGGAGTTGGACGCGGAGCGCGACCCGGCACGATCCATCGGTCTGCGCAGCGTGTTCAGTCCGAAGACGCTCGCCGCGCCCTATGCCGCGCTGCGCCTGTCGCCGGCGCTGCTGCCGCTGACCCTGCTCGCCGTGTCCTTCGCCATGGTGCAGGGCTGCCTGTTCGCCTTCACCGTCACCTGGCTGGTGGAAGCCCGCGGCCTGACGCTGGTGCAGGCGGGTGGCGCCTTCGCGGCGATGCAGGGGGCGGGCGTCGTCGCGCGAATCCTGCTGGGGTGGCTGGCGGACCGCACCGGCAGGCCCAGCCTCAACCTGCTGGTGCAGGGCGGCGTGGCGGCGGTGGCGGTGCTGGTCTTCGCCTCGCTTCCGGTCGGCGCCAGCCCGGCCCTGGCGGCAACGCTTGCCGCGGTCGCCGGCTTCGTCGCCGCAAGCTGGAACGGCATCTACCTGGCGGAGGTCGCGCGGCTTGTGCCGCGGGAGCATGTGTCCGACGCCACCTCCGGCTCCACGTTGCTGACCTTCCTCGGCTATGTTGCCGGTCCCGCGATCTTCGCGCTGCTGGTGGCCGCGAGCGGCGGCTGGGGTGTGCCGATGGTGGCGGTGGCGCTGCAGCTTGCGGTGGTGACGGCCCTGGTCGCGCCGGCGCTGCTGCGCCGATAGGTCAGACGAATTTGCGGCGGCGGGTGCGTGGCGGCGGGTCCTTCGGAAAGGCGACGCCGCTGGCATCCACGCCAAGGTCCACCAGCATCTTCGCCTGTGCGATGGCGCAGCGGTAGCCTTCCAGCACCGGCACGTCCCAGCCGATCTCCGCCAGGCGACGGCGCAGCACGGGTTGCAGCCAATACGCCGCGGAACAGCCGAGGATGATGCTCTCGGCGCCATCCTCCTCGATCGCGGCGATGGATTCCGCGACGGCGCTCTCCAGCATGTCCGAGGTCTGGTCGCGCCGGTAGCGCTCGCTCTCATCCTGCACCGAGACGCGGCCGGCATGGGCCGGGCGTGGCAGCGGGAATTCGAGGTTGCGGATCGAGGCGCAGCGGTCGGTCATGCGGTACTGCACCACCAGATCCGCCATCCGGAGGTTATGGTTCTCCGAGATGTCGATGATCGAGAAGCGATGCCCGAGCATTCCCGCCGCATGCATCTGCGCATGCGCGCAGGCGGTGATGGCGATGCCGTGACGATGGCCGATCTCGCGCGCTTCCACATAGCCCGGATCGCCACCGCCGAGCAGGACGATCGCGTTGTAGCGGCCGGTCTCGCAGGCCTCCCGCACCACCTTCAGCCGGTTGACGCCGGTGACGGCGAATTCCTCACGCGTCTCGACCGGCCATTCGCCATGTGTGGCGGGCGCGCCCGGATGCACGTCCCATTCCTCGCCGTCCAGCAGCGGCTCCAGCATCTCGTGGTTCAGCAACATGTCCTGCTTCCGCCCGCTGAAGGCGCGCATGCGGTAGCCGGCGGTATCGGGCAGGGAGAAGGCACTGACCAGCAGGAAGCGGTAGGGCATGCAAGGGTCCTCAATAGGCGGATCGGCCGCCATCGGCCGGAATGGTGGCGCCGGTGATCATCCGCGCGGCATCGGAGGCGAGGAACACCGCAGTCGCAGCGATGTGCTCCGGCTCACCGACCCAGAACGGATAGTCGCGCAGCCGCCCAACCGGGTCCTGCGGGTCGTTATGCTTCGCCTGATCGTCCAGCGCGCCAAAGGTACGGATGATGCGGTCCGTCATCACCCGGCCGGAGGCGATGACATTGGCGCGGATGCCCTGCTTCGCGTAGGTCCCGGCCAGGGCGCGTGTCAGCGACAGGATCGCGCCCTTGGCGGCGCTGTAGACGTGGAACGGGCTGGCACCGCGCAGGGCAGCGCCGGAGGACATGTTGATGATGGCGCCGCCACCGGCGCGGATCATCTCCGGCACCGCATGGCGGCAGCACAGGAAGGTGCCGCGTACGTCGAGGTTGAAGGTGCGGTCGAAGACATCCAGCGGCACGTCGGTAACGGTGCCGTCCTGCGGCACGGTGCCGCCGGCGCAGTTGTACAGGATGTCCAGGCGCCCGAAGCGCGCAACGGCCTTGGCGACTGCGGCGGCCACCTGGGCATCGTCGGTGATGTCGGTGGGTAGCGCGATCGCCTCGCCACCCGCGGCCACGACGGCGGCCGCGGTGCGTTCGCAGCGCGCGGCGTCGAGGTCGCAGACCGCGATGCGCGCGCCCGCGGCGGCGAATGCCAGGCTGGCGGCGTGGCCGATGCCACCGCCGCCGCCGGAGATGACGGCGACCTTGCCGTCGAAGCGAGCGTTCATCGGATCAGCCCGCCTGCACGCCGGCGGCGCGCACGATCGGACCCCATTTCGCCAGCTCCGCCTGGAAGCGGGCGCCATAGGCGGCGGGGGTGCCACCGCGTGGCACGAAGCCGAGTTCCGCCACGCGCTGCTTCACCGCGGGCATCGCGAGCACGGCCGTCAATTCGCGCGCAAAGCGCTCGCCGATCGCCGGGGGTGTCGCGGCCGGCAGCCAGAATCCCCAGATCGTCTCGGCATCCATCTGCGGCAGCCCGGCCTCGGCGAAGGTCGGCACCTGCGGCATGGAGGCGGAGCGGGATTCGCCGGTCACGGCAATCGCCTTCAACCGTCCGGCTTCGACATGCGGCCGGGTCGAGCTGATGCCCGCAAACATCATCTGGGTATGCCCGCCGAGCAACGCGGCCACACCCGGGCCGGTGCCCTGGTAGGGCACATGCACGATGTCGAGCGAACCGACATGGCGCAGCAATTCACCCGACAGATGGGTCGAGGTGCCGTTGCCGCCCGAGGCGAAATTCACGCGGCCGGGATTGGCGCGCACATAGGCTAGCAGCTCCGCCACCGTGTTCGGGGGGAAGCTCGGCGTGGTCACCAGGATCACCGGCGCGGTCGCCGCGAGCGCCACCGGCTGCAGGTCGCGCTGCGTGTCGTAGGGCAGGTTGCGGTACAGATGCGGATTCACCGCGATGGCGGTGTCGATCATCAGCATCGTGTGGCCATCGGGTTCCGCCTTGGCGACGATGTTGGTGCCGATGGTCATGCCGCCGCCGGCACGATTCTCGATCAGCACCGGCTGGCCGAGGCGTTCCTGCAGATGCGGCTGCACGATGCGGCCGAGAATATCGGTGCCGCCCCCCGGCGGCACCGGCAGCACGATACGGATCGGTCGGCTTGGCCAATCCTGCGCGGCGCCGGGTCGCGGCAGGGTGCCGAGGGCGAATGCCGCCGCGGCGGCCCCGAGAGTTCTGCGGTGCATCGATCCTGTTCCCTGCTCGTGATGTTTGATCGGGCCTCAGCCCTTCGCGACCACCTGGTCGCCCTGGCGGGGCCGCTTCTGCCAATCGCGTTCGATCGCCAGGATCTCCGGCGGCTCCACCTGCACGCCGAGGCCCATGATCAGCGACCCGGCCGCAAGGTAGTAGGCCGCGAGCATGGCGATGTCCGTGGCCTGGCGCGTCGTGAAGCTGGCCGATACCGCCTCCCAGATCGGCTCCGGCACGCCGCCGAAGGCGGTGAATGCGAAGACGAAGTCGCACAGCGCCTGGTCGGCGGCGTCCAGCCCATCCGGCGTGCGCCCGGCCTTGATCGCCGCCAGTTCCGCCTCCGTCACGTCATTGTCCAGTGCCAGCGGCGCGTGATGCGCCCAGGCATAGGCGATGTTCCGCCCGACGATGCAGATCACGAGTTCCCGCTGCCGTTCGCTGAGCTCCGTTCCGTAGCGGCCGTAGTGGCCCAGCGCGGAGAAGCGGGCCAGCGCCTCCGGCGCGTGGCCGAGCGAGGTCAGCAGGTTGGAGACCCAGCCACGGCTCGCTGCGACCTTGGCGAAGGCCGCGGCGGTTTCCGGTGCGGTCTCGGGTGTCGGGTCCGGCAGGCGGCAGGCGCGGCCGGGCGCCGCATTCCAGGGCGCGCTCATGCCGGCTTGCCGACGCGGCCGCGGTATTCCCGCTGCAATTCGTCCAGCGTCTGGAAGACCGCCCCCTGCTTCATCAGCGCATCGATCAGCTTCTCCAGCATCAGCATGCGGTGACCGCGACCGACGACATAGGGGTGGAAGGTAAAGACCAGCGCGCCCCATTCCTCCGTGCGCTGCATGTACTCCCAATCCGCCAGCCAGTTCTCCAGCACCGCATTGGCGTTGGACAGGCCGGGCAGCACCTCGGTCTTGGCGCGGATGAACTCGAAATGCGGATGGTCGTCGAGCGACCAGCTGATCGGGATCTCGACCAGGTCCGTCGTCTCGCCGAACTGCATTGGCGCATCCGCCGCCACCACATCGCCGCGTCGCGCGAAGTAGGGGCTGCAATCATGGCCCATCATGCTGCTGTCGTAGCGCAGGCCGTACTGTGAAATGAGGTCGATGGTGCGGTCGCTGATGTCCCAGGATGGCGAGCGGTAGCCGGCCGGCTTGCCGCCTGTCAGCTTCGCGATGCAGTCCATCGCGCGGCCGAATTCGTCGGCTTCGCGCTGCGCCTCCAGCCAGGCCGGCGGCATGTGGCTGTAGCCATGGTGGCCGACCTCGTGGCCGCCCTCGACCACGGCGGCGCAGGCCTCCGGATAGGTCTCGATGACGACACCCGGGATGTACCAGCTCGACTTGATCTGCCGGTCCTTCAGCAGCCGGCGGATCCGCTCGGCGCCGATCACGCCGAACTCGCCGCGGGATGTCGGGGTCGGGGTGGTCATGCCGCGCGCGGCGAAGCCGGACCATGTATCGAAGTCGAAGGACAGGCAGGCGATGTGACGGGGCATGGGATCAGACCTTCGAAGTGCCGAACTTCGCGGACAGGAATGCCAGGATGTCGCTGGTGCAGCGATCCGGCATCATGTCGGCGATGTTGTGCGGCATGTGCTCGTATTCGATCATGGTGACGTCGGGGATGCGCTCACGCATCGTGTCGTAGCTGTTGGCGCTGCCGACCGTCTCGCCGCCCGGATAGATCACCAGCGTCGGCGCCTTGATGCGCGGCAGCTCCGCGCTCCATTCCTGCGTCGCCATGTAGCCGATGAAGCGCACGACATAGGCCGGGTCATTCTCCGCCGTCTGCTCCAGGAACCAGCGCACCATGCCCGGATCGGTGGAGGCCAGGTCGAAGCGCATGTGGATGGTGCGCGTCAGGAATGGCGTCAGCCCCTCCTGCTCGATCAGTGGCAACCAATCCAGCGCCGACGGGCTGAGGCCGGGGGTGGAGCCGACGACGCAGAGACCGAGCACCCGTTCCGGCGCCTTGATCGCCAGCTTCTGCGCCAGGTAACCACCGGCGGAATTGGCCACGATATGCGCCTGCTTCGCGCCGACCGTGTCCATCAGCTCCTCGACGTCGCGCACAAAGCGATCCATCGAAAGCGGCATGTCGGCGGGCGGGATGTCGGAGCCGCCATGGCCGCGCAGGTCCATCCGCACCACCCGGAAGTGACGCGCCAGTGCCGGAACCCAGGAATAGAAGCGCTGCGAGTTGCCCATGGCGGAATGCAGCAGAACCAGCACCGGCGGCTGGGTCCAGGGATCGGTGAAGTCGTCGATATAGTAGGCGATGTTCTGTCCGTCGCTGGCGGTGAAGGTCTGACGCGTGGTCATGTGACGGTGGTTCCTGCAGTTATCAGGTCGAGGTTGCCAAGGCCGAGCCGCAAGGTGCCGGCTTCGGCCTCGGCGATCAGCGCGGCAACCCGCGCATGCGTCGGTGCTGCCAAGCCAAGTCTTGCGGCCTCGGCCGCGATGAAGCCGTTGAAGAAGGCGACCTCGGTGGGGCGTCCCTTCGACAGGTCCTGCAGGGTGCCGGACATGCCACCCTCCACCATGCTGGCGGCCTGGACGGCCATGGCGTCCATCGCAGTGGCCGTGGCCTCGGCATCGCCGGCCGCGGCGCTGATCCAGGCTTCGCCCGGCAATCCGAACAGGCGTTCCAGCGCGAAGCCCATCGCACGGCCAAGCGAAATCGCCTCGGCCCCGAGGCGGATCGCGATGCGGCGCGTATCGTCACGTGAATAGACCGCCTTCAGTGACAGGCCGGTGAGTCCCGACAGGCCGGATGTCATGGTGTTGGCGGTTAGCTTCACCCAGCGCTCGGTCCACAGGTCGCTGGTGACGGTGGCGGTGTCGACATCGGACAGCAGCGCGGCAATGGCTTCCGCACGCGGCGTGCGGCGGCCATGCATCTCGCCGATCTTGAACACCGCCCCGCCGGCGGCACCACGCTTTCGGGTGCGCCGTACCTCACCAGGCCCGGCCATGAAGACGTCAAGCCCGCTGCCGATGCCACCCAGCGTCCGGCCATGCCCGACGAAGCGGGCAACACGCTCCTCCACCAGGGCGTTCTGCAGGGTGACGATGGGGACCGAGGAGGGTAGCCAGGTTGCCAGCAGCGCCGCCGCCCAATCGGTATCGTAAAGCTTCACCGTGAGGAAGGCGACCTCCGCGCCAGCGTCTCGCAGCCGATGCGCATCGCCGAGATGCCAGGCCTGCAAGCGCACCCGTTGTGCACCCTCCGGCGTCGTCATCAGCAGGCCGTTGGCGCGGATCGCCTCGACATGGTCGTGCCAGCCATCGACCAGCACCACATCATGCCCGGCGGCCGCGAGGCCGCCGCCGATAAGGCTGCCGACCGCGCCACCACCCAGCAGCACCACGCGGCCGCGAGTACCTGCGATCATGTGGGCGTGATGCCCGCCCGCTGCACGATCTCCGCGAACTTCACCTTGTCCGCGGCGATGCGCTGCGCGAAGGAGGCCGGCGTATCCTTGGCGGGCGAAATGCCCTGCGTTGCGAAGCGCTGGCCGAATTCGGCGCCGTCGAGAATGGGCCGCACCGCGGAGGCGACCTTGTTGACGATTTCCGACGGCAAGCCCTTCGGTCCGACCAAGCCCCACCAGGCGCCCATGTCGAAGCCGGGATAACCGCTTTCCGCCACGCTCGGGATGTTCGGCGCCATCGCCAGCCGCTCCGCGCTCGACACAGCCAGGCCGCGCAGACGACCGGATTCGATGTGCGGCCAGGTCGGCGGTACCGAGATGAACGAGACCTGCACGCGCCCGGCCGTCAGGTCGATCAGCGCATCGGCGTCGCCGCGGTAGGGGATGTGATTCATCTCGATGCCGGCGACGCTCATGAACAGGCTGGAGGTCAGATGCGGCCCGGCGCCGACGCCGGAGGAGGCATAGCTCAGCCGGCCCGGCTGCGCCTTCGCCAGCGCCACCAACTCCGCCACGCTGCGCGCGGGCACACTCTCATGCACCACGAGGAAATAGGGCGCGGAGGCGCACATCGCGATCGGCGTGAAATCCGCCACCGGGTCGAAGCCCACATCCCGGCGCACGAACGGCGCCAGCACCTGTGCGCTCGACATCATGTACAGCGTGTAGCCATCCGGATCGGCCCGCTTCGCGGCATCGGCGGCGATGGTGCCGGCGGCGCCGGTACGGTTCTCCACTGCGATCGGCTGGCCGAGCGACTGCGACAGCGGCGTCGCCACCGCGCGTGCGACCAGGTCATTCGCCCCGCCGGCGGGGTAGCCGACCAGGATGCGAACCGCCCGCGTCGGCCATTCGGTTGATTGTGCCCGGGCCGTCCCCGCAAGCGAGGCGGCACCGAGCCCGAGCAGCGCCGTGCGGCGCGTCAGGCCGGGCATGTGAAGCCGCCCTGCCTTCGATGATGAATCCATGGTGCCGTCTCCTGTTCTGGCTGGTGGTGACGTGCGACTTTGCTTCCCTGCGATCCGAGGGTTCATCCCCCGAGATTCTGCTTCCTCTGCCATTTGAGTTCGATGGCGAGGATGTCCGGTGGCTCGACCTCGACGCCGAAGGCCAGCAGCATGGTGCCCAGCGCCAGGTAGTAGCCGGCGAGCAGCGCGATATCCGTGATCTGGCGCGGCGTGAAATGTTGGTTCAGCTCTGTCGCGAGCTCCGGCGCAAGGCCCTGGCCGGCCAGGAAGGCGAAGACGTAGTCGCACAACAGGCGATCCGCCGCGTCGAGGTCGCCGGGCGTGCGACCCGCGATGACGGCGTCGATCTGCGCTTGGCTCAGCCCGGCCTGCAGGCCGAGCGGGGTGTGGTGTGCCACTGCGTAGGGAACGCCGCGTCCGGTGATCAGGATGACCAGTTCCCGCTGCGGCTCGGACAGCTCGGTGCCGTAGCGCCCGTAATGGCCGACGGCGGAGAATACGCGCAGCCCCTCGGGCGCGGCGGTGAGCGACCGCATCGCATTCGAAACCCAGCCCCGGCTGGCCGCCACGCGGTCGAGCACGGCCCTGGATTCCGCGCTTTCGGCAACCTGGTCGAGCGGGAGGAGCTTCATGCGCAATCCTTGTCGCAAACCTGGGCCAGGAGGGCGATCCGGGCCGCTAAATCCACGGCTTCCCGCGGATTTCTGGCCTTTCCGAGTGACCCATGCATAATATATTAGTGTCACGATGACTCCACCCAAACCATCGCGCAAGCCGTCTATGGCACCCTCGTCGACGAAATCGATTGTGCCGACCCCGGCGCATCCGATCTACCCGAGCCGGCAGGAGGCGGTGGCGGCCGCGCTGCGCCTGGATATCCTGCAGGGACGGATCCCCGCGGGCGCGCGCCTCGACATCGACGAGATCGCGAACCGGCATCGCGTCAGCAGGACGCCAGTTCGTGACGCGCTGAAGCAGCTGGAGGGCGAAGGCCTGATCCAGGTGCTGCCCTATCGCGGCGTCGAGGTCACACGCCTGACGGCCGGGGATCTGCACGAGCTGTTCGCCATCCGCATCGCGCTGGAGCGCCTGGCGCTTGCGCAGGCGGCGGTGAAGGTGACGGATGCCGAACTCAAGCAGTTGCGTCGCATCCTGCGCCGGATGGACAAGCTCCCGATCCGTGACGAGACCTGGATGAAGCTGAACGCGGCGTTCCACGACGGTCTTCATGCGGCGTCGCGATGGCCGCGCCTGGTTGAGTTGATCCGCGTGCAGCGGACGAATGTGGAGCGCTACGTTCGTGCAGGGGCTGCGCATCTCGGCGCCGAGCAGCAGCAGGCGGAGCATTGGCAACTGGTCGAGGCATTGACGGCGCGGCAGCCGGAGCTTGCGGCCTCTCTCATCGCACAGCATCTGTCGCGGACCGCCGACACGCTGGCGCGGATGAGCGCCGTTGCCGCTTCCGGTCCGCAGGCAGCGGACCACGAGGGAGGGGAGCCATGCTGAACATGGCGCCCTTCTGCCTGATGCGCGGCGCCGGCGTATCCTGACCGGCGCACCAACGCCAAGCTTCAGCGGCGACTGCGCTCAATCGCCGCCAGCGCGATCGGTGCCCATTTCGCCCGCTCCGCCGCACCGCGCTGTGCGAACTCCTCGGCCGTGCTGTGCAGCGGGGCCATGCCCTCGCGCTCAAAGGCCGCGACAACGGCGGGGTCGGCGGTGGTGGCGTTGATCGCGCGGTTCAGCTTCTCGATCACCGCCGGCGGCGTGCCCTTCGTCGTCATGATGCCGAACCAGCCGCTGACGACGAAATCGCGGAAGCCCTGCTGCTGCATCGTCGGCACATCCGGCAGCAACGCCAGCCGCTCCGGCGTCGGCACCGCCAGGGCACGCAGCGTACCGTCGCGGACCTGCGGCAGCGCCGTGGGCGTGGTGGCGAAGCAGAAATCGATGCGGCCGGCCATCACATCCACGAGCGCCGGCGCACCGCCGCGATAGGGAATCTCGATGGTATCGATTCCTGCATCCTTCTGCAGTAGCAGCCCGGCCAGCCAGGGGCTGGAGCCGATGCCGGGATGCGCCCAGGACAGCTGGCTGGGCCGTGCCCGTGCCGCAGCCACAAGATCCGCCACGCTGCGCCACGGGCGGTTCGCCGGCACCACCAGCACCGTCATCACATCCGCGACCAACGAGACCGGGGCGAGATCGTTCATCGGCTTGATCGGCAGACTGGGCTCTGTGATCGTGTTGATGATCAGCGAGCCCATATTGCCGGTGCAGATGGTGTAGCCATCGGCCGCGGCGCGAGCCACCGGCTCGAAGGTCAGCATGCCGCCGCCACCGCCCTTGTTCTCGACCACCACATTCTGGCCGAGGCGGGCTGCGATGCCGGGGGCGACGAGCCGCGCCGTCAGGTCCTGCGACCCACCTGCGGCGGAACCGACCAGCATGCGGATGTTCCGCGTCGGCCAGGCCGCATCCGCACGGGCCGTTGCGGTGGCGGCGAGCGAGAGCGCGGCACCTGTCAGCAGGCGGCGTGTGATCATGGCTTCCTCCCTGGCATGGCCGAAGGCGCCCAAGCGCGCATCGGCGCGTTCCTCCACCGGCCCTGCATCCTTTGCGGCGCTTCGACCGGCCGGTCGGTCGAAACGCTAAACCTGCGTTCAGTTACTGGTCAAGCGATCTGCGGCAGCTTCAGCAGCAGGGCATCGAAATCCGGCGCGGCCTCATGCGCCACCCAATGCCCCGCCCCTTCCAGCAGCTCAATCCGAGCATCGGGGCGCAGTGCGCGCAGCCGCGCCATCCGCTCCGGCAACACGGCAGCGCAGAAATTGTCGTGGCTGCCCCAGACCACCAGCGGCGCCACCGCAAGGCGCGGCAGCGCGGCGCCAAGGTCGAGGCCCTCGCGCGGCAGCGGCGTGGCGCGCAGCTTGCTGGCGTTGCGGTCCTCGATCTCCATTGCCAGCCCATCCACGGAAACGGGATCCGCTAGCATCAAGCTCAGGATGTTCGCGCGCAGCGCCTCGGCGCGCGCCTCCGGCGGCAAGCCGCGAAGGCGCCGTGTCGGCCGCGGGGTGAAGGTGCCGAGACCACCCGGCGCGGCAAGCACCACACGGCGCACAGCCTCCTGCTCCGCCGCCGCCAGCAGCCCGGCAAGCGCACCACCGAAGGAGAAGCCGGCGACCGCATAGCGCGCATCGGCGCCGAGGATCCGCCGCAGCCCCTGGCCCAGCATCTCCGCCAGATCTGCGTGCAGCGTGCCCGGCGGCGCCAGGTCCGAATCCCCCATGCCGGGCAGGTCCGGCACCAGCAGGCGATGCTGCCGCGCCAGCACAGGGATGTTGCGCGCCCAATGCATCCAGGACCCGCCCCAGCCATGCAGCAGCAGCAAGGGCGGCCCTTCGCCCCAGCCGCGCCAGGCCATCACGCCATCGCCACACGGCGTGGACCAGCGGGCGGCCTCGCGGTCCAACCGGTCCAGCAGCTTGGCGGCGTCATCGCGCTCCATCGGCTCAGCGCCCGGTGAAGCGTGGCGGGCGCTTCTCCATGAAGGCGGTGCGGCCTTCGCGGTAGTCGGCGCTGTCGGCGCAGGTCGCCGCCAGGGCCTCCAGCCGCGCCAGGTCACGCTGTGCCGGGTCCTGCAGCACCGCGGCGATGCCGAGCCGCGCCGCCTGGATCGCCAGCGGCGCGTTCTGCGCGATCTCGCCAGCCAGCGCCAGCGCCTCCGCCTCCAGCGCATCATCGGGCACGGCCTGGTTGATCAGGCCAATCCGCTCCGCCTCCTCCGCCCCGATGCGGCGCGCGCTGAACAGCAGCATGCGGGCGCGGGCCGGGCCGATGAGGGAGACCAGTAGGCGCAGCCCCTCGAAGCCATAGGCGATGCCGAGCCGAGCGGCCGGGATGCCGAAGCGGCTGCCAGCGCCGGCCAGGCGCAGATCCGCCGCCATGGCGATGGCCAGCCCGCCGCCCAGGCAATAGCCGCGGATCGCCGCGATCAACGGCTTGCCGAAGCCGCGCAGCGCGTCACGGCCGGACTGGATCCGCGCGGCATAGTCCCGCTGCGCCGCATGGTCGCCGCGCTGGCTTTCGAACTGGCTGATATCGGCGCCGGAGACGAAGGCCTGGTCGCCGGCGCCGGTGAGGATGACGACGCGTACCGCGGGATCGGCCTCCATCCCCTGCAGGATTTCCCCCAGCCCCTGCCACATCTCGACGGAGATGGCGTTGCGCTTCTCCGGCTGGTTGAAGGTGACGAGGCCGATGCCGCCGGCCTGCGCCGCCAGCATCCGCCCCTCCGCGAAGGCGTGCGGCGGGCCGAGGTCGCTGAAGCGCTTCATGGTGCGGCTCCGGTCACGGCATCGATCTCCGCCTCGCTCAGCCCGGCCTCGCGCAGCACCTCCCGCGTGTGTTCGCCGGCCTCGGGCGTCGGCCGCCTGACGGCGCGCACATGGCCCGAGAAATCCAGCGCCGAGCTCACCACATCCACACGGCCGAGCGCCGGGCTCTGCATCGGCATCGCCAGGCCGAGGTGCTGCACCTGCGGATCGGCGAAGACCTGGTCGATGGCGTAGATCGGCCCGCAGGGAATGCCGGCTTCCTCGAACAGTTCGATCCAATGCGCAGCGGGCTGGCTTCGCGTTACTTCCGCGATGGCGGCGTTGATCGCCACGCGATCGGCGCTGCGGCCGGCCTGCGTGGTCCAGCCGGGCCTTTCCGCCCAGTCGGGCCGGCCGATCGCGGCACAGAAGCGGGTGAACAGGCGGCTGGAACTGGCGGCGATGTTGATATGACCATCGCTGGTGGGGAAGACGCCGGTCGGAATGCCGGTCGGGTGGTCATTGCCAGCCTGGCGGGCCACCTCCTGGTCCACAAGCCAGCGCGCCGCCTGGAAATCCAGCATGAAGACCTGAGCCTGCAGCAGCGAGGTGGTGACCCAGCGGCCAACCCCCGTCCGCATGCGCTCGTACAGCGCCATCATGATGCCGAGCGCGAGCAGGTTGCCGGCGGTGAGGTCCGCCACCGCGATGCCGGCCCGAACCGGCCCCTGGCCCGGCAGGCCGGTGATCGACATCAGGCCGCTCATCCCCTGGGCGATCTGGTCCACGCCGGCGCGATCGGCATAGGGGCCGTCCTGGCCGAAGCCGCTGATGCTGCCATAGACGATGCGCGGATTGACGGCATGGACATCCGGCCAGGCGACGCGCAGGCGCCGCTTCACGGAGGGCCGCATGTTCTCAACCACCACATCGGCATCCCGCAGCAGGCGCAGGAAGGCGGCATGGCCGGCCTGGCTTTTCAGGTCGAGCTGGATGGCGCGCTTGTTACGGTGCAGGTTCTGGAAATCGGCGCCGTGGCGGCGCCCGGCGACATCCTCGCCCGGCCCGGCCGGCGGCTCGAGCCGGACCACATCCGCACCCCAATCGGCCAGGTGTCGCACGCAGGTCGGGCCGGCGCGCGCCAGCGTCAGGTCCAGCACGCGCAGGCCCGCGAGCGGCCCTGCGGCGGGTGCATCATGAGGGGCATCCGGCATCCACAACCTCCCTTGCTCCGGGCTTCGACCGACCGGTCGGTCGATTAGGCGCGCAGCCGCGCCGCCTTGGCAAGAGGGGCGCGTTCAGCCGGGGCGGGGCATGAAGCCGGCGACGATCATGCCGTAGAACTGGTCGGCGATCTCGGGCGCGGTCAGCGGACCCTCCGGGTTGTACCAGCGGGGCAACCAGCTCAGCGTGCTGGCCACCAGCCGCCCGGCCAGCGCCACATCCATCGGCCGCATATCGCCGCGGCGGATGGCTTCCTCGATGATGCTGCGCAGCAGCGTCTCATACCGGTCGCGCCATTCCAGGCGCTGCTTGCGGCGGCGGACCTGCGGATCGTTCCAGAAGATGGCGGATCCGGCGATCCAGGCCCAGCGATAGCGCTCGAAAAAGGTCGCCGTCTCCACCATCAGCGTCCGCAGGCGCTCCAGCGGCGGCCGCTCCGGATCGTCCAGCGCGGAGACGTGCTGGAAAATGGACCGCGTGGTGCCCATCACCATCGGCCGGATGATGGAATCCTTGTCCGGGAAGTAGTGGTACAGCGTGGCCTTGGAGATTCCGCATTCCTGCGCGATGTCGCGCATCGAGGTGCGGTCGAAGCCCTGCGTGGCGAACAGCTTGGCCGCCGCGGTCAGGATCTGCAGCATCCGTTCCGGCGGCGGGCTTTGCGATGCGCTGAGGCTGAGAAGCTCGCTGAGGTCTTCCATGGGCTTTCCGGTTATCCGGCCTTGACCGATCTCAGCCGGCCCGGCGCGGACCCTTGCGGCGGCGGGCCGGCGCTGTCAACCGGCTTCGCGCCGCAGGATCACCGCATCCACCGCGACGCCACCCTGCGGCAGCGCGATGAAGGGATTGATCTCGACGCTCGCCAGCGCATCCCGGTGCCGCAGGGCGAAGTCGGAAAGCGCCACCAGCGCAGCCGCCAGCGCCTGCAGATCCATCGGTGGACGGCCGCGCGCGCCCTGCAGCAGCGGCAGGCCGCGAATGCCGTGCAGCTGCGCCAGCGCCGCCTCCCGCGTCAGCGGTGCCAGGCGGAAGACCACGTCGCGGAACACCTCGACGAAGACACCGCCGAGGCCGAACATCACCAGCGGGCCGAAGACCGGGTCGATGGTGACGCCCAGCACCGTCTCCACGCCGCCGGTGACCATGGGCGCCACCAGCGCCCCATCCAGCCGGGCCTGCGGCGCCTTGGCCGCGACCTCCCGCATCATCGCCTCCCAGGCGCTAGCAACCTCCGCCGCGTCGCGTAGGTTCAGCCGCACGCCACCGACATCGGATTTATGCGCGAGATCGGCTGAGAGCACCTTAAGCGCCACCGGGAAGCCAAGCGCCTCGGCCGCCGCCACCGCTTCCTCCGTGCTGCGGGCGGTGCGTTCAGGCGCGAAGCGAATTCCGGCGTCGGTCAGCAGGCGCTTTGCCGCGGCCTCGTCCAGCGGGCCGGACGGCAGGGGAAGTGCCGGCGGCAGCGGCGCGGCCGGCAGTGCGGCGGGGCGGGCGCGCAATCGTGCCAGGGCGCCGGCCACCGTCGCCGCGCGGCTCGGATCCTCGATCACCAGGAAGCCCAGCGCCTCCAGCTCCAGCCGCGTCGCCGGCGGGCAGACGAAGCACAGGATGAAGAGCTTGTCCGGATGCGCGGCGCGCAGCCTGGCGAGCATCGGGCGCAGCGTCTCCATCGCCCGCTCGCTCAGCCCCATCAGCGCCAGGAAGGCGATGACGATGTCGAAGCCATCGCCCTCCATCATGATGTCGATCATGCGGCCGAGCAGCGTGCGGTCGTTCACCACCTGCGCGGTGGCATCCACCGGGTTGCGCGGATTGGCAAAGGGCACCAGTTCGAGGATGCGGGACTGTGCCGCCGCGGGCAGCGCCGGCATGTCCAGCCCGCGTGCCTCCGCATGGTCCGCCAGCAGCACGCCGACGCCGCCCGAGATGGTGATGACGCCGAGCCGGTTTCCCGGCGGAAAGACGCCGGCGGCACAGGCCAGCGCGACATCCACCATTTCCTCGATCGACTGCGCGCGATGCACGCCCGCCTCGGCAAAGGCGGCGTCATAGGCCGCATCGGTGCCGGCCAGCGCGCCGGTATGGGACGCCGCGGCATCCGCGCCGAGTGCGGAGGTGCCGACCTTCATCGCCACCACCGGCTTGCCGCGCGCCGCCGCCAGGGCCAGCGCCGCGCGCATCCGCGCCCCGTCGCGGCAGCCCTCGATGGAGATGACGATAACCTGCGTCGCCGGATCCTCGGCGAACCAGGCGATGCAGGCGGCGACATCCACATCCGCCTCATTGCCCGTGGCGACGAAGTGGCTGATGCCGGCGCCGCGCTGGTGCAGCAGCGTGTAGCAATAGGTACCGAAGGCGCCGCTCTGGCTGGCGATGGCGATGCCGCCCGGCTTCGGCCAAGTGCCCTGCAGGGAGGCCGAGAAGGTGCAGAACACGCCATCCGCCGGATTGAAAAGGCCGAGGCAATTGGGCCCCAGCATGCGGATGCCGGCCTGCCGGCAGCGCGCCGCCATCGCCGCCTGCCGCGCGCGCCCTTCCTCATCCACCTCCCCGAAGCCGGAGGTGAACATCAGGATGGCGCCGGCGCCGCAGCGGATGCAGGACTCCACCGCCTCCTCCGCCATGCGCGCCGGCAGGGCGATGACGACGAGATCGGCCGGGGCGGGCAGATCCTCCAGCGTGGCGAATGCGGGCAGGCCCTGGACGGTGGGCTGCGCCGGGTTCACCGGATAGATGGCGCCCGTGAAGCCGCCCCGCAGCAGGTAGTCCACCGGCCTGCCGCCGATCTTGCGCGGGTCGCTCGAAGCCCCCAGCACCGCGATGCTGCGCGGCCGGAACAGCGCATCCAGCCCTTGCGGCCGTGCCGCCTGCTCCAGGATGGTGTCCACGCTCATTCGATCCGCAGGTTCAGGCGCTGCACGATGGCCTGTTCCTTGACCACCTGCCGGCGCGCGAAATCGGTATAGGCGGCGCTGTCCATGTACATCACCGGCTGGTCGAGCCCCTGCAGATAGGCCAACGAGTCCGGATGGTAGAGCGCCTCCTTGAAGGCGTCGTGCAGCACCTTCACGACGCCGGGATCCATGCCCTTCGGCCCGGCCAGGCCATAGGGCGATGTGGCGACGATGTCGTAGCCGAGATCCTTCAGCGTCGGCGCATCCGGGTAGCGGGCGATGCGCTCGGGCGTCCACACATTCAGCAGCCGCAGCCTTCCGTCCAGCACCAGGGAGGACCAGTGGCTGGCGGTTGCCACCGCATCGATCGTGCCGCTGAGCAGCGCGCTGGTCAGCTCGCTGCCACCGCGATACGGCGCATGCAGCCATTCGACCTTCTCGATCTCCGCGATGCGGTCCATCACCACATGCGATTCGGTGCCGACGCCAGGCGAGCCGTAGGAGATGCGCCCGGGCTGGCGCTTGGTGGCCGCGACAAAATCCGCCCATGTCCTGTGCGGTGAATCCGCGCGCACGACCAGACCGAAGGTATAGCCGGTGAGGCAGATGATGTAGGTGAAATCCTCCACCGGATCATAGGGCATGCGCGGCATCATATAGGGCACGCGGAAGACGGAGCCCGGGATCTGCGCCAGCGTGTGTCCATCCGCCGGCTCCGACGACACAGCACGTGCCGCCAGCGTGCCATTGGCGCCGGCGCGGTTCTCGATCACCACCGGCTGGCCCAGCTTCGGCCCGACCAGATCCGCCAACACCCGCGTATAGACATTGGGGCCTGGCGCCCAGGCGGCGAAGATGCGGACCGGACGGTTGGGGAAGCCGGCGCGCGGCTGCGCCAGAGCCGGCAGGGCCAGGCCGCCGGCCGCCGCGGCCAGCACGCCGCGTCGCGTCAGATTCGTTGTGATGTTTTTCATCGTTTCCTCCTTGCTCGGACGCGTCAGGCGGCGGTGGAGACCTCCGCCGCCAACGCGCGCAGATGGTGGTCGGCATCACCGAAGGTCGTGTCGATCGCGGCCAGCCGCTTGAAGGCGTGGCCGGCGGCGTATTCGGTGGCGATGCCGATGCCGCCATGCATCTGCACCGCCTGCTGGCCGATCAGCCGCGCGGAGCGGCCGATCTGCACCTTCACGGCGGAGAGCGCCGCGCGCCGCGCCGCGGCCGGCTCATCCAGCATCATTGTCGCGTACATCGCCATGCTGCGCGCCTGTTCCAGCGCCACCATCATGTCGGAGGCACGATGCTGCAGCACCTGGAAGCTGCCGATCGGCGCGCCGAACTGCTTGCGTGTCTTCAGGTAGTCCAGCGTCATCGCATGCAGGGCGGACATGGTGCCGACCGCCTCGGCGGCCAGCGCAGCCATCGCCTCATCCACCACACGCTCGACCAGCGCCAGCCCATCCTCCGCCTCGCCCAGCACCGCCTCGGCGCGCGCGGCGGAGAGGGTGATCTCCGCGCCGCGCTGGCCATCGACCATGGAGTAGCCCTGACGCAGCACGCCCGGCGCATCGCCGCGCAGCAGGAAGACGCCGATGCCGCCGCGATCATGCCGCGCCCCGGCACAACGCGCGGTCACCAGCAGCCAATCCGCCGTGTCGCCGTGCAGCACAACGCTCTTGCGGCCTTCCAGCACCCAGCCATCGCCGTCGCGCCGCGCCGTGGTGGTGATGTCGGACAGGCTGTAGCGGGATTGCGGCTCGGCCTGGGCGAAGGCAAGCAGCGCCTCGCCGGCCGCAATGGCGGGCACCATGCGCTGGCGCAGCGCCGCGTCGCCGCCGTGGCGCAGCAGCCCGCCGCCGAGCACGACCGTGCTGAGCCAGGGCTCCAGCGCCAGCACCTCGCCCAGCGCCTCCGCCACCAGCATCGTCTCCACCGGGCCGCCGCCAAAGCCGCCATCCGCCTCGGCGAAGGGCAGGCCCAGCAGGCCGAGCTCGGCGTAGCGGCCCCACATCGCGCGGCTCCAGCCCGGCGCCTCCGCCTGGTAGTTGGCGCGGCGGTTGAAGCCATAGTGATCGGCCAGCAGGCGCCGCAGATTGGACTGCAGCAACCGCTGTTCCTCCGTCAGGTCGAAATCCATGCGTCAGAGTCCCATGAAGGCCTTGGCCATGATCTGCCGCTGGATCTCGTTCGTACCGCCGAAGATCGAGAGCTTGCGCCAGTTGAAATAGAGCGGCGCGGCGCTGCGCGCCCAGTCGGGCATCAGCTCCGGCGCATTGCTGCCTTCCGCATCAGCGTCGCCTGGTGCCGCCAGGCCGTAGGGACCGGCGACTTCCATCATCAGCTCCGTGATGGATTGTGCGATCTCGGATCCACGCAGCTTCAGGATGGAGGAGGCCGGATCCGCCTGCCGCGATTCCCCGGCGCGGCGGCCGCCGGCCAGTACGCGCAGCACCGTCATTTCCAGCGCCTTCAGCTCCACCTCGATGCCGACGATCTTCTCCCTGATGCGCTGCTGCTCGATCAGCGGGCGGCCATTCTCCGTCGCCTCGCCCGCCATGAACTTCAGCCGCCGCAACCTTTCCTTGCTGACGCCGACGCGTGCCGCACCGGTGCGTTCATGGCCGAGCAGCAGCTTGGCGCAGTCCCATCCGCGATTCTCCTCGCCCACCAGATTGCTGACGGGTACGCGGACATTGTCGAAAAAGACCTCGTTCACCTCATGCCCACCATCGATGGTGATGATGGGCCGCACCGTGATGCCGGGGCTTCGCATGTCGATCAGCAGGAAGGAAATTCCCTCCTGCCGCTTCACCGCCTGCGGGTTGGTGCGGACCAGGCAGAAGATCCAGTCGGCGTGCTGTGCGTAGGTGGTCCAGGTCTTCTGGCCATCCACCACATAATGGTCGCCATCCCGCACGGCGCGCGTCTTCAATGAGGCGAGGTCGGAACCCGCACCAGGCTCGGAGAAGCCCTGGCACCACCAGTCATCGATGTTGCGGATGCGCGGCAGGAAGTGCTGCTTCTGCGCCTCCGTCCCGTAAGCGATGATGATGGGGCCGATCATGTTGGTGTTGAAGCCGAGCGGCTGCGGCGCCGGGGTCTGCTGCAGCTCCTCGCGGAAGATGTAGCGCTGGACGGCGGTCCAGCCGGTGCCGCCATGCTCCTCCGGCCAATCCGGCACGGCCCAGCCGCGGGCGTTCAGGATGCGCTGCCAGGCGACCGTCTGCGCCTTGGTCGGCACGCGGCCCTCGATCATGCGCTGGCGCGTCTCGGGTGGCAGGTTGGCTTCGATGAAGTCGCGCACCTCGGCGCGGAAGGCACGTTCCTCCGCGGTGAATCGCAGATCCATCAGGCGGTCTCCCCGGCGCGCGGCACGCCGCCCAGCAGACTGCCGCCGACGGCGGCCAGGCGCTGGATCAGCGGCGCGGGTTGCAATGTCTCGTCCCCCGTCAGCGCCGCGTAATGCGCCAGCCGGTCGCGCACCGTCGCCAGCCCGAGCCCATCGGCCCAGAACATCGGCCCGCCGCGCCAGGCGGGCCAGCCGAAGGCATGCACGAAGATCACGTCGATGTCGGAGGCGCGGGCGGCGATGCCCTCCTCCAAAACGCGCGCGCCTTCGTTCACCATGGGCAGGATCAGCCGCTCCCGGATTTCGGTCGCGTCATGGCTGCGCTGCGGCACGCCGAGCTCGGCGGCCACGTGCGCGATCAGCGCCGCCACCTCCGGGTCCGGCTCCGCCTTGCGGCTGCCCTCGGCGTAGCGGTAGTAGCCGCGGCCGGTCTTCTGGCCGAGCCGCCCCGCGGCCACCAGCGCATCCGCCACCGGGAAGACCGCGCCACGCCGCCGCCGCGCCGCCGCGCCGATATCGAGGCCTGCCAGGTCGCCCACGGCGAAGGGACCCATCGGGTAGCCGAATTCCGTCATCGTGGCATCGACCTGCTGCGGCAGGGCGCCTTCCTGCAACAGGCGCTCGGCCTGCGCGCCGCGGCGTCCGGTCATGCGGTTGGCGACGAAGCCGTCGCAATTGCCGACCACCACCGGCACCTTGCCGAGCAGCCCGCCGAGCGCCACGCCGCGCGCGAGCGACATGCCGCTGGTCGCCTTGCCGCGGACGATCTCCAGCAGCTTCATCACATTGGCCGGGCTGAAGAAATGCAGGCCCAACACATCGCCCGGCCGTGCCGTCGCCGCCGCCATGCGGTCGATGTCGAGCGTCGAGGTGTTGGAGGCGAGGAGCGCACCAGTATCGGCCAGGCGGTCGATCTCGGCGAAGATGCGCTGCTTCAGCGCCATATCCTCGAACACCGCCTCCACCACCACATCCGCACCGGCCAGGGCCGCGAGATCGGTGCTGCCGGACAGCAGCGCGCGGCGCCGGTCCATCTCGGCCTGATCCAGCCGGCCGCCCTGCACGGTGCGCTGCCAATTCTGCGCGCATCGATCGAGGCCGCGTTGCAGGGCGGCCGCATCCATGTCGATGACGGTGACGGGGATGCCCGCATTGGCGAAGCACATGGCAATGCCGCCGCCCATGGTGCCGGCCCCGATCACCGCGGCGCGGCGCACCGGCGGCGGCGCGATATCCGCCGGCAGGCCGGCCACCTTCTGGGCCTCACGCTCCGCGAAGAACAGGTGGCGCAGGGCGCGGGACTGCTCGCCCTCCACCAGCTCCTGGAACAGCGCACGCTCGCGCGCCAGGCCCTCCTCCAGCGGCAATTCGGTGGCGAGGCGCACGGCCTCGGCGCAGGCCTGCGGCGCCGCCTGGCCACGGGCGCGCTTACGGACCTCCGCGATGGAGGCTGCCAGCGCCTGCGGGTCGTGCGGGGCGGTGCGGTCGCGCGCCAGCGGCAGGGGGCGGCCTTCCGCCAGGGCAGCGGCGAGGAAGCGGCAGGCGGCGTCCGCCGGATCGCCCTCTGCCACCGCCTCCACCAGGCCCATCTCAAGCGCCGCCTCCGCCGTCACCGGCTCGCCGCCCCCGATCATCCGCAGCGCGGCCTCGGCACCCACCAGGCGCGGCAGGCGCTGCGTGCCGCCGCCGCCGGGCAGGATGCCGCGCTTGACCTCCGGCAGGCCGAGCAGCGTGCCGGGTGCCGCGACGCGCGCATGGCAGCCGAGTGCCAGTTCCAGCCCGCCGCCGAGCGCACGGCCATGCAGCGCCGCCACCACCGGCTTGCCCAGCGTCTCGATCAGCTCGATGACGTCGCGCAGCAGCGGCGGCACGCGGGGCTTGCCGAATTCGCGCATCTCCGCGCCCGCGCTGAACATGCGCCCGGCGCTGGCCAGCACGATGCCGCGCACCGCCGGATCGGCACCGCAGCGCCGCAGCGCGGCGTCCAGCGCCGTGCGCAGCGGCGTCGCCAGCGTGTTCACCGGCGGGTTGTCGAGGGTCAGCACGGCGATGCCATCGGCCGCCATACGCATCCGCACCGGCTCGCTCATGCGGCGGCCTCCGGCGTGAACATGGGCATCGGCGGCGCGCCATCGCGCGGCACGAAGACCACGCGCACGGGCTGGCCGACATGGATGGCGTCGAAGTCGCAATCGACGATGTTCGTCATCATCGTCGTGCCCTCCTCCAGCCGCACATAGGCGATGGCGTAGGGTTCCGGCGCACGGCGCATCACGCTGTGGCTGTAGATGGTGCCGCGGCCGGAGGCTTCCTCCCATGCCGTGGCGCCGCCGCAATGCGGGCAGATCGGGCGTGGATACCAATGCACGCGCTTGCAGGCCTCGCAGCGGCGCAGCAGCAGCCGGCCTTCGCCGGCCGCCTGCCAGAAGGGGGCGGAATCCGGCGAGGCCGGGGAGAAGGGAATGCTGCGGCCAGCCATGCGGGTCACATCCGCTCCAGGATCAGGGTTGCGCTGCCATGGCGGGTGCCAAGGGACCCGCCGGTGCCATGCGCCAGCGCCAGCGCACAATCCTTCACCTGCACGGCCGGATGCGCCTCTCCGCGCAATTGCCGCACCGCTTCGATCACCTTGGTCATGCCGCCGCGGTTGGAGGGATGGTTGTTGCAGAGCCCGCCGCCATCCGTGTTGAAGGGCAGGCGGCCGACGCCGGAGATGAGGTTGCCATCGGCGACGAAGCGGCCGCCCTGTCCCTTCTCGCAGAAGCCCAGATCCTCGAGCTGCATGAGCACAGTGATGGTGAAGCTGTCATAGATGCTGGCGTAGCGGATATCGGCGGGCGTCACGCCGGCCTCGGCAAAGGCGCGCGGGCCGGACCAGCGTGCGCCGGTGAAGGTGAGGTCCACATCCCCACCCATCTGGCCCTTCACTGCTTCACCGGCGCCGCGCAGCATGACGACCGGGCGCTTGAGGCTGCGCGCGATCTCCGGCCGCGCGACCACCAATGCGCCGCCGCCATCGCTGATGACGCAGCAATCCAGCCGGTGCAGCGGGGCGGCAACCAGCGGCGAATTCACCACATCCTCCACCGTCACCACGTCCCGCAGCATGGCGTGGGGGTTGTGCTGCGCATGGTGACTGGCGGCGACCTTGATCCAGGCGAGTTGTTCGGAGGTGGTGCCGAACTCATGCATGTGGCGCGTCGCGCACATCGCGTACATGTTCGCGATGGTGGGGCCGTAGGGATATTCCCACTGCACATCCGGCTGCGCCGGATTGCCCGCGCGCGCCGTGGTGCCGGTGGCAACGCCCTCACTGCGCGGACGGCCGGCCAGCGTGATCAGCGCGATGTCGCACTTCCCGGCGGCGATGGCCTGCGCGGCATGCGACACATGCAGAAGGTAGGAGGAGCCGCCGACATCGGTGGAATCGACATGCCGGACGCGCAGGTTGAGATAATCCACCATCGAGAGCGGGCCGAGGCCCGGCGCATCACCGGCACAGAAGTAGCCGTCGACGTCGCGCAGCGTGAGCCCGGCATCGGCCAGGGCGCCGAGTGCCACCTCCGCATGCAGCTGGGCCAGCGACGTGTCCGGCGCCTTCCGCGTCGGATGCTCGTATGCGCCCACGATGCAGGCAGCGCCTCGCACGGTCACCACCGCGCCTCTTGAGGCATGGATATGGCATTGGCGCACTGACGTTCACTTGCTCCCGATTTCATCAGGTAGCTTCCCCCTTCGATGGCTGACCTGCCTTCGGCCGACCGGTCGGTCGGGAGAAAGCTAAGCAGCATTCATCTGGTACGACAAGCCTTGTTGTGCGGGGCGAGCCCGAGATCGAGGGGGGGCTGCCTGATCCGAAGGTCCGACTGCGCACCCCTTTTTCCCATGCATGCGCACGCTCGCCCGATTGGCGGTCGCTGCCGCTCTCGCGACACCGTGTTGAAGGCGTTCGTGCCCCACATCGGAGCGGCAGCTTCACCAATGGCCGCGTCATCAACGGCCCAGAGCCCCCACATATGCTGCGCGGCACGCCGGTGCCGATATGATGAGGGGTCACCGCCACGGGAGGGCTTCCAGGCGGAGGCATTTGGCCTGACCATGCGCCCCAGGTTGAAGCTGGAGTTCTGCCGTGGCCACTCGTCGTCTGAAATCCGCCCAGCCGCTTCGTCAGGAACAGGACGCGGCGGTTCCGGAACGCGTGACCCGTATGCTCCGCGAGATCGAGGCCGGCGGCGAAGCGACGGCCCTCGCCTTCGCGCGCGAGCTTGATGGCTGGCATGGCGAGCCGCTGCTGACTCCGGCGCAGATCGAGGCGGCGGTTCAGCGCCTGGACGCGCAGGCCAAGGCGGATATCCGATTTGCCCACGCCAATATCCGTCGCTTCGCCGAAGCGCAGCGCGCCACGCTGACCGACATGCAGATCGAGATGGCGCCAGGCTTCATCGCCGGCCAGCGTTCCATCCCCGTCAACGCCGCAGGCTGCTACGCGCCAGGCGGCCGCTTCAGCCACATCGCCTCGGCGCTGATGACGGTGACCACGGCGCGCGCTGCCGGGGTGGGGCAGATCACCGCCTGTTCGCCGCCGCGTGGCGCCGGGGGGCTTTCAGACGAGATGGTCTTCGCCATGCACCTGGCCGGCGCCGACCGGATCCTGTGCATGGGCGGCGTGCAGGCGATCGCCTCGCTCGCCTTCGGCTTCTTCGGCCTGCCGGCCGCCGATGTGCTGGCGGGTCCCGGCAATGCCTATGTGGCGGAAGCGAAGCGCCAGCTATTCGGCCGCGTCGGCATCGACATGGTGGCGGGCCCGACCGATTCCCTGATCATCGCCGACTCCTCGGCGGATGCCGAGACAGTCGCCTGGGACATGGTGGGCCAGATGGAACATGGCGCGGATTCGCCGGTCTGGCTGGTCACCGACGATGCCGCGCTGGCCGAGGCCGTGCTCGCCGGCGTGCCGCGCCTGATCGCGACGCTGCCGGAGGCCAATGCGGCCTCCGCCCGCGCCGCCTGGGACGGGATGGCGGAGGTCACGCTCTGCGACAACCGCGAGGCGATGGCCGCGGTCGCGGACCGCTACGCGCCGGAACACCTGCATGTCCAGGCCCGCGACCTCGACTGGTGGCTTGGCCGGCTGACGGCCTATGGGTCGCTGTTCCTTGGCGCGGAAACCACGGTGGCCTTCGGCGACAAGGCATCCGGCCCCAACCATGTGCTGCCGACATCCGGCGCGGCACGCTACACGGGCGGGCTCTCGGTGCTGAAGTTCCTCAAGACCGTCACCTGGCAACGCACCACAGCGGAGGCGGCCCGGCCCGTTGCCGAGGTGACCGCGCGCATCTCACGGCTGGAGGGCATGGAGGGGCATGCCCGCACCGCGGATCTGCGCCTTCGCCCCTTGCCGCGTTGAAGCCGGGGCATGAGGCCCGGTCCGGCCGGTCGCGGCGCCGCCGCGACCGGTGGGGGAATATCGCCCCGGGCTGAACTCAGCCGCGCCGCACGTTCCAGAACATCTGCACGGAACCCGCCAGCGCGCCCTGCAGGTCGGCACGCATCGCGCCGTCGGAGAAGGTGCGGCCAAGCGGGACGGAGGGCACCATCTCCAACGCCCGCTGCTGCGCCGCCAGGAAGGTGGCATTGGCCTCCTCGGCGGAGGCGGCGCTCAGCCATTTCTGCACCAGCTCTTCCGTCGTCGCGTCGCGGAACCAGCCCCACCAGCCGGAATCGCCCTGGCCGCGCGTGGTTGCGTTGGTGGCGGGGTTGTCGATCGAGATCGCCGGCCAGTTGGTGCAAGCGATGCTCCAGCCGCCCCGCTCGACCGGGTTCTTCGAGATGCGCCGCTGCACCACCGTGCCCCAATCCAGCGATTGCATGTCCACATTCATGCCGATGCGCTGCAGCAGGTCGCCTACAAGCAGGCTGTGGGCATTGATGGTGGCGATGTCGGTCGGGTTCAGGATGACGATGCGTTCGCCATTGTAGCCGGCCGCGGCCAGGGCGCGCTTTGCCGCTTCGACATCCAGCGTGCCCATCACGCCCTGGCCCACCTCGGTCACGCCAGGCATGCCGCAGGGATACAGGGAGCGGCAGACCTCGCCATCTTCCGGCCGTGCGGTGATCGACTGGATGAAGGGCAACTGTTCCACCGCGCGCAGCACCACCTGGCGCACCGCGACCTTGTCGAAGGGCGGGAGCAGATGGTTGAAGCGCAGCACCGACTGCACGCCATAGGGATCGCCACGGAACAGGCGAAGCTGGCGGTTGCGGCTGATGGTCGGCACCAGGTCCGGCAACACCGTCGCCAGCCAATCCACCTCGCCGGCCTGCAGCGCGGCCGCGGCCGTCGCCGGGTCGGGCAGCACCTGCCATTCCAGCCGGTCGAAATGCACCACCTTGCCGCCGGAGGTCCAGGCCGGCGCCTCGCTGCGCGGCACGTAGTCGGCGAATTTCTCGTACACCATGCGCGAGCCGGAGACGTATTCGCCCTGCACGAAGCGGAAGGGGCCGGAGCCGACCATCTCCGTCACCTGCACCGTCGGGCTGGTCTTGGCCAGGCGCTCCGGCATGATCATTGCGGGCGAGGAATGCGGCTTGCCGATCGCGTCCAGCAGCCTTCCGAAGCGGCGGGTCAGCTTGATGACAATGGTCTTGTCGTCCTTGAAGCCGAAGCTCTCGGTCGCTGCGCCCAGCGCCTGGCCGAAGCTGTCGCGCTTGGACCAGCGCTCCAGGCTCGCGGCGCAATCGCGCGCCCGCACCGGCTCGCCGTCATGGAATTTCAGCCCGTCGCGCAGTGTGATTTCCCAGGTCAGCCCGTCATCGGAAACGCTGTGCCCGGCGGCCATCTGCGGCACCGCCTTCATCTGCGCATCGACGCCGTACAGCGTGTCGAAGACGCAGTAGCCATGGGTGATGGTGACGGCGGCGGGGGTGAAGATCGGGTCCAGCACGGTGAGGTTGGTGCCGGGCACGTAGCGCAGCACACGCGCCCGGTTCTGTGCCACCGCCGGCAGGGACAGGAACGGCACGGCCGCGGTAGAGCCCAGGAAGGTCCTCCGGTTGAGCATGACGGTCTCCTTTTTCTCGTTGCAGCAAGGCGGTGGCGCCGCGTCAGGTATCCCGCGTGATGGTCACGGGTTGCGGCATGTCCTCGGCGGGCCAGAAGGGGCGCTGCCGCTTCTCCCACGCCACATCCTGCAGGCGCAGCGGCGCGCCGCCGGGGCCGTGCAGCGCGATGAAGCCGACCCCCGGGCCCAGCAGCTTCTGGTAGTTCATCAGGTTCTTGAACGAGACCAGCCTGCAGCCGCCGATGTCGATGCCGCAGGCGGCGTAATGCTCGTCCATGTGTTCGTACACGGCGTGGGTGGTGACCAGGATGCGCAGGCCGCCGGCGCGCAGCACCGCGCTGGGCCCGAGCCTGCCAGTCGCGCCGCCGACCGGCCCGCCGCGATAGGTGAACAGGCCGTCGCACAGCCGTTCCACGCGCGCCGTCACGGGCACCGGCTTGAACCAGCGCCGATCCTGCCAGGCACCGATTTCGAAGATGGCCTCGGCGCCTTCGCCCAGTTCACCGGCCTTGGCCGCCGCGCCCGGGTCGACGATGCAGAGCGCCGATTCAACCTCGGGCGCATGCGCCAGCAGCGCGGCGAGCAGCGCCGGCGCATCGCCGGATGCGCCTGCGCCGATGGAATCCGGCGCATCGATCAGCAACGTGCGGCCTTCGCGGCGCAGTGCCTCCTGCACCGCCTCGGCCGGAATTAGCGCGGGCAGTTCGAAGTCCCGCCGGCGCGTCCACATCGCATCCAGGATCGCCTGCGCCGCCGCATCGGCGGCCGGCGCATCGGCATCCGTCACGGCGACGCCGGTGATGCCGACATCTGCCATGTCGAGCCAGGGCTGCACCGGGAAGTAGCTGACGGACAGGGCGCGCCCCGCGGCTTCCAGGGCACGCGCCTCCGCGGCCACCTGGGCCATCGGCGCATCGCCGAGCGTGGCACCGCCGAGCACGGGGACGATGGCATTGTACTTGCGGATGCGGGTGAGGGGCCTGATCGCGCCCTGCATGGTACGCACCAGCAGGCCGGCGGCGCAGGCGCCGGTGCGATACGCATCCACATGCGGGTAGGTCTCGTAGCCCACGATGATGTCGGCCGCTGCCGCCATGCGGTGCGTGACATGAGCATGCAGGTCGAGGCTGACGGCAATGGGAATCCCCGGCCCGATGCGCGCGCGCAGCGCGGCCAGGATGGCGCCTTCCGGGTCCTTCTCCTCGGCGCAGATCATGGCGCCATGCATCGCGATGTACACGCCCTGCAGCGGCAGGGCCGCAGCGATGCCTTCCACGATGCGGCTGCGTGCTTCGGCGAAGAAGGAATCCTCGATATGCCCGCCGGCACCGCCCTTGGCGGCGAAGACCGGCACAAGTTCCATGCCGGCGGCGCGCAGGGTGTCGATGCCGCCAGTCAGGGCCAGGTCCTTGCCTGCCGCCGCTTCAAGCAGAGCGGCGCTCTCGAAGATTCCGCTGCGTTCGAAATCCGCGCGCCGCGTTACGCGCAGCGACAGGCTGTTGCCTTCGAATTCGAAGCTCGCGACGGCGGCCCGCATCATGGTGCCACCCGGCGAGCAGCGGAAGGGCGGGCGATCGGGGTGGATTGCGGCATGTCGAGGATGCCGGGATCGGGGCGCTGGGTCATGCGCGCGGAAGCATGCCCGCTCGCGTGCGCGGCATCAATCCGGTGTGGGCGAGATCCCTTTTGCATACGATCGGGGACCGAGGAAGTGCGTGGTCGTTCTGGCGGTGTGTGGCCGGCGATCGCCGATGCGACGGATGGCTGCGCGTTCACCGACCGAGGTCGGCATTACCACGGCAGCCGCCCCATGGCCGCGGGCGCGGTCCGACCCGTGGCACAACCGGGGCGCCGGCTCTACTGTGGCCAGGCAACCCGGAGAACCGTCCATGAGCGAACGCGTCGCGCAGCACCTCGCAGGCCAGAGGGAAGCGATCCTCGAAAGGCTGTTGACGCTGATCCGCTTCCCCTCGGTCAGCACGGACCCGGCTTTCGCCGAGGGCATGCGCGGCGCCCGTGAGTTCCTGCTCGACCGGCTGCGGGTGATCGGCATGCAGGATGTCCAGCTGCTGGATGCGCCGGCCGGCCAGCCGGCGGTCTACGGCGCCTGGACCGGCGCGGGTCCGGACAAGCCCACCATCATGATCTATGGCCACTACGACGTTCAGCCGGCTGACCCGCTCGAGCTCTGGCAGTCGCCGCCCTTCGAGCCGACGCTCCGCGATGGCCGGATCTATGCGCGCGGTGCGAGCGACGTGAAGGGCTCCACCACCATTGCCATCGAAACGGTGGCGGCCTTCCTGGCTGTCGAGGGTGGTTGCCCGGTCAACGTCAAGCTGTTCCTCGAGGGCGAGGAGGAGGTGGGCAGTCCGAGCCTGCCGGCACTGATCGAGGCGCATCGCGGGCTGCTGGCGGCCGATGCCATGCTGTCGGCCGATGGCGGCGGCGCCGCCGGCAAGGTGCCGGTGCTCAACATCGGCTGCCGCGGCATCACCGCGCTGCAGTTCAGCCTGCGCACCGCGAAGAAGGACGCGCATTCGGGCAAGGTCGGTGGCGCCATGCGCAACGCCCTGCATGAGATGGCGCGCCTTGTCGCGACGCTGCACGACGATGACGGCCGTGTCGTCGTCGAGGGCTTCCAGGCCGGGGCAGGGCCGCTCACCAACGCCCTGCGCGTCGAATCCGCCTCGCTCCCTCTGGATGAGCCAGCCTGGTATGCGGAGTTCGGTGCCGCCCCCTTTGGAGACCCCGCCTATACGGTGCGTGAGCGCACGACGCTCCGCCCGTCCGTCGAGGTCAATGGGATGTGGGGTGGCTATACGGGCCGCGGCGGAAAGACCGTCACGCCGGCCGAGGCGCATGCAAAGCTGACGATGCGCCTGGTGCCCGGCCAGGACCCGGCGGCGGCGCAGGCGGCGGTGAAGGCGCATCTCGAACGTCACGCCCCGAATGGGGTGGCGCTCGAGTTCCACTACAGCCCGGGGGGCACGCGTGCCTATACGCTCGGCGCCGACCACCCGCTGCGCGCCGCCGCATCGGCAGTGCTGCGGCGGGAGAAGGGGGCGGAACCGGCCGTGATGCGCCTCGGCGGGACGGTGCCGATCACGACGCTCTTCCAGGAAAGCCTCGGCATGGACAGCCTGATGTTCGGCCTCGCCAGCGCCGATGAGGATGCACATGCGCCGAATGAGTTCTTCCGGCTTTCCTCGCTGGACGAGGGCCTGCGCCTCTGGCCGCTGCTGCTGACGGAAATCGGCCGGATGCCGGCCGCCGCGTTCCGCCGCACCTCCTAGGCTCGCAGCCTCGCGCCTCCTGCCTCCCCGCGCCCGTTGCGCGAGCGCGGGAGGCGCCGTTCGCCGCCATTGGGGAAGGTGTTCAGCCCGTCGCAGCCAGCTCCTGCCGCACCAGGCTGACCCAGAAGGCCACGCCATGCGGCAGCGCGGCATCGTTGAAATCATAGAGCGCCGAGTGCAGCGCGTGGGCCGTTCCATCGGGCGCGGTGCCGGTGCCGAGGAAGACGAAGGCACCAGGCTTTGCCTTCAGCATGAACGCAAAATCCTCGCCGCCCGTGACGGGGCGGGTCGCGGTATCCACGCCGTCCTCGCCCGCCACGGCGCGCGCCGCCGCGGCCATCACCTCCGTCTCCCGCTCGTGGTTGACCAGCGGAATGGCGTTCCACCAGAGGGTCACCTCCACCGTCGCACCCTGGCTGGCCGCGGCCAGTTCGGCGAGCTCGCGGATGCGGCGTTCGACCAGTTCCTGCATGGCCGGGTTGAAGGCGCGCATGGTCCCACCGACGACCAGTTCCGCCGGCATGACGTTCAGCGCCTCCCGCGCGCCGCCGGCGATGTGCCCGACGCTGACCACCACGCTCTCCAGCGCTGGCACATTGCGGCTGACGATGCCCTGCAGCATCTGGATGAAGACGGCCTGGACCAGCGCCAGGTCATTCGCCAGATGCGGCGAGTTGCCGCCATGCCCGCCCTTGCCGCGGAAGGTCGTGATCCACCGCCCGGAACCGGCCATCAACGGCCCCTTGCGCAGCGCGAACTGCCCCAGTGGCAGGCCCGGCATGTTGTGCATCCCGTAGACGGCATCACAGGGGAAGCGCTCGAACAGCTGGTCGTCGAGCATGGCCTTCGCACCGCCGCGGCCTTCTTCCGCCGGTTGGAACAGGAAGTGGACCGTCCCGGCGAAGTCGGGATCATCGGCAAGGATCTGTGCCGCGCCGAGCAGCATGGTCGTGTGGCCGTCATGGCCGCAGGCATGCATGCGGCCCGACGCCGTGGAGGCGTAGGGCAGGTCCGTCTGCTCGGTCAGTGCCAGTGCATCCATGTCGGCGCGCAGGCCGATGGCGCCCTGGCCCGGACGCCGCCCGCGCAGCGTGCCGACGACGCCGAAGCGACCGACGCCCTCCGTCACCTCCAGTCCCATCGCACGCAGGCGCTCCGCAACCAGGGCGGCGGTGCGCGTCTCCTCCATACCGAGTTCGGGATGGGCATGGATGTCGCGCCGCACGGCGACCAGGTCGGGCAGCAGCCGGGCGATCTGCGCCTGCGTGTCCGGGTTCATGTCGTTGTTCCTCTGTCTGTCCCAGGTGGCGCCGCCGCCCGGCTAGGAGCCGGGCGCGATGCAGCCGTGAGAGCCCAGACTGTCTCAGGTCGTGCCGGACTTGAAGCCACAGCCGTGTTCCCGGGCGCCCAAACCTGTTTTGCGAGGACAGCCGATCTGCAGGGCCGCTTCGCGCCGGTGAACGACGCCCTGTTCAAGGCTGGGCGGCAGCTCGACGGCTCCATGATCCGCCCGGCGGCGGGGGCCGGCGAGGTCGAGCAGAGCCCGGGGCGCGTCGCTATGCAGGCCCTGTCGATCGTCTGCAGGGCACGCCGGCCTTCGTGATCATCCTGCCGGGCGCGGTGGTCTACGAGAACCTGGTGGAGACCGCAGCCCAGGCCCCTGGCCGGCCCGCTCAGCCAGAGCGCCGCGCCCGGGCTTCGGCCTCGGCCCCACGTCAGGCGAGGCTGCGCGCGTGGCCGGGCAAGCCGATCTGGTCTTCTCCTGCGGCGGGATACATGATGGTCGACCAGGCGGCGCAATTGCGCGAGGCGCTCAATCCTTCGACGCGGACCACGCTGTTCGTCAGCCCATCCCTGCTGCTGGCGCCGTGAAGGAAGGCATGACCATGACCGAGATGACCCAGATTCTCTGCCCGCAATGCGACGCGATCAACCGCGTGCCCACGGCGCGCCTCGGCGATGGGCCGCGCTGCGGTGCGTGCAAATCGCCCCTGTTTCAGGGCAAGCCGCTGGCGCTGTCCGAGGAACGTTTCCGGCGCCACCTGCGCCTCAGCGGATTGCCGCTACTGGTGGATTTCTGGGCTTCCTGGTGCGGCCCCTGCCGCGCCATGGCGCCAGCCTTCGAGGCTGCGGCAGCAACCCTGGAGCCGCGCATGCGGCTGATCAAGGTCTCGACCGAGGAGGCGCCGGCCCTGGCGGGGGAACTCGCCATCAGCAGCATCCCGACCCTCGCCCTATTCGCCGGCGGCCGCGAGGTTGCGCGCCAGGCCGGCGCCATGCCGGCCGGTCGCATCATCGCCTGGGCCGAAGCCGCGGCGCCGCGCTGACGCAACTGTCGCAGCGGAGGCAGGCATGACAGGCTGGACCGAGCACGACATCCCGTCGCTGCACGGCAGGCGCGCCGTGGTGACCGGTGGGACCAGCGGGATCGGGCGCGCCACGGCGACAGGACTTGCGGCCGCTGGCGCGGAGGTGATCGTGGCCGGCCGCGACCCGGCGCGCGGTGCCGAGGCCATGCGGCAGATCGCCGAACATGCGCCTGGTGCCAGCGTATGCTTCGAGCGGCTGGATCTGGCGTGCCTCGCTTCGGTGGCGTCCTTCGCCGCGCGGGTCGCGGCACGGCATGACGCGGTGGATATCCTGGTGAACGACGCCGGGGTGATGGCGCTGCCGCAACGGCGCGTCACGGCGGACGGCTTCGAGATGCAGTTCGGCGTCAATCATCTCGGCCATTTCGCGCTCACCGCCCTGCTGCTGCCGCTGCTGCGCCGCGCGCCTGCGGCCCGCGTGGTGGGCGTGACCAGCCTGTCGCACCGCATGGGCCGGATAGACTTTGACGACCTGCAGGCCGCGCGGTGCTACGCGCCCTGGAAGGCCTACAGCCAGTCGAAGCTGGCGGTGCTGATGTTCGTGCTGGAACTGCAGCGACGCAGCGACGCGGCGGGCTGGGGCCTTACCAGCGTGGCCGCGCATCCCGGCTGGGCCATGACCAACCTCTACTCCAACGGCCCGGCCTCCGAAGGCACGCCGCCCTTCCTGACCCGCATGATGCGGCTCGGCACGCGCGTCTTCAGTCATTCGGCGGTGCGCGGCGCGGGGCCGATCCTGTTCGCCGCGACCTCGCCCACGGTGCATGGCGGCAGCTTCCATGGAAGGCGCTGGCTGTGGGAAATGCGCGGACCGCCGGCGCCGGCCCGCATCGCGCCGCAGGCGCGCGACGTGCGTGTCGCGCAGCGTCTGTGGGAGGTTTCGGCCCGTCTGACCGGCAAGGATTTCGGCTCGCCGGTCTCGCGTGGCAGGCTTGCGTAGCGTGCCCAGCTACGCGTCCGCCGGGCGGTGCGTAGCAAGCCGGCGGCGCTCTGGCAGCAGGGCGGCGGCTACACCTCCGCGATGCTCGGACTGGCGGCGCTCGCGGTTGCGGCGCTGACGGTGTTCGTCCTCGTCACGCGACGGGCCTGAGGCGCACGGGTGCCAGCCGAAGCCACTCGCCATTGCCGGAGCCTGGACCACAGGGAGCTGCGCGACATGGGCATCAGTCACTACGAGGCACGCCGCGAGCTGGAGCGTCCCTTCTGGCGGTGCTGACCGCGCAAGCTGCTGGCCCTGGCCCGCGCCCGATCAGAGAGTCGCGGGCTGCCTGATCCTTGCGGCAGCATGACATGGCTGGCGGGCCAACTGCTCCGCTGCCGCCTCAATAGTCATTGCCCTGGCAGGCCCATCGCCTCCAATTCCCGCCGGGCTGCTTCCACATGCCTGCGCATCAGCATCTCGGCCAATTCGCCATCCCGGTCGCGCAAGGCAGCCGAGATCCGAAGGTGATCATCATAGGCACGCAGCGCCCGATCCGGCTTGTGGCTGGTGTGGAAGCGGAAAAGGCGCGTCAACGAATAGTGGTCGTGGCACAGGAGCTGCTCCAGCCTGCGGGATTTGGACAGCGCCGCCACGGCAAAGTGAAAGTCGAAGGCGCCGTGCTCCTGGAAGTAGGACTCGCCTGAGCGCACGCGCGCATCCGCCGCATGCTCATGCAGCAGGGCCTCCAGCGCCGCGATCTCCGCCTCCGTCGCGCGTTGTGCGGCCAGGCGGCACGCCAGGCCTTCGAGATTGGCGCGGATCTCATAGAGCTCGATCAGGTCCTGCCGGTCGAGCGCCACCACGCGGACGCCCGCATGTGGCAGCCGCACCACCAGGCCGCGGCCTTCGAGCCGCCGAAGCGCTTCCCGCAACGGCCCGCGACTGATGCCGTAGCGCGCCGCCAGCGTCTCCTCCCCCAGCCGGCTGCCAGGCTGGAACTCCCCCGTGACAATGGCATGCTCGATGCTGGCGAAAGCGCGGTCGGCATGGGTCTGCGGCACCAGGCCGAGCGCCGGCGCCTCATCCAATGCCATGGCGCATCATCCATTCCGCCGCGGCCAACAGCTTGGCCTCGTCACCGGGTCGGGCCAGCAACTGCGCGCCGATCGGGAGTCCGTGCGGCCCGCTCATCAGAGGCAGGGAAAGCGCTGGCAATCCAAGGACGGTCCAGATGGCGCAGAACTGGAAATCGCCGGTCGCGCTACCTTGCGGAGCCTCGCCGGCCGCGGCGGCGGCCAACAGCACGTCGCGGCCTTCGAACAATGCACCGATCGCAGCGCGCGCCTCGATCGCCTGCTGCAGGGCTGCCCGATACTCCGCGTGGCTGCAGGCGCGGCCATGGGCGATGCGACCTTCGCGCAGTGTGGTGCTGATACGCGACCAGTGGTGCTCGATCTCGTAGGTGAAGTTGCGGAGGAACTCGAAGCTGGAGATCGCCTGGTGCGTCTGCGAAAGGCCCACAAAGGTCGGACCGACGGACACATCCGAGACATTCGCACCGGCTCGCGACAGATGCAGCGCGAGCGCGTCCATCCGTTCCGCCGTTCCGGCATCCATCCGCTCCGCCAGATGGCCGCGGCAGTAGCCGATGCGCGGCGCAAAAGGCTCCGGCGCCGCGGACGCGGCCAAGCCGCGCAGCGCGTCGAAGGCCGATGCGATATCCGCGACGGAGCGTGCGAAGACGCCGATGCGGTCGAAGGATTGCGCGGCGGTGCGCACGCCCGAGAGCGGGATCTCGCCCAGGCTCGGCACGAAGCCCACCACGCCGCAGAAAGATGCAGGGCGGATTGTGGAGGAGGTGGTCTGCGTGCCCAGCGCCAACGGCAGCATCATCGCGGCGACGGCGGCAGCGGAGCCGGAGGAGGATCCCCCTGGCGTGCGCGTCGCATCATGCGGATTGCGCGTCGGCCCGGGATGGATGTTGGCGAACTCGGTGGTCACCGTCTTGCCCAGCACGGTGGCGCCGGCCTTGCGCGCCAAGGCGACGCAGGCCGCATCGGCGGAGGGCTGATGCCCCTGATGGATCGGCGAGCCATAGCCTGTCGGCATATCCGCCGTATCGATGATGTCCTTCACGCCGAGGCCAGCACCAGCCAAGGGCATGGTGGCACCGTGCCGGTCCGTGGCGTCGGCGGCGGCGCGGGCTCCTTCGGCGTCGAGATGCGCGAAGGCCATCACCTCCGCCTCTCGACGCGCCACCTGCTCCAGGCAGGCCTCGATGACGGCACGCGCGGTTGTTTCGCCACGTGCCACGCGATGCGCGACCTCGGTCGCCGTCAGCTCATTCAGTCTCGGCGCCGTCATCGGCCAACTACCCCTGGTTTCGGAGGCTGCTACCGCCTTGGCGCAGCCACTTCAAGCATCGTTCAGCCGGGCGTGGCGCCGGAGGCCCGCACGATCGGCGTCCATTTCGCCGTTTCCGCCTTGATGAAAGCGCCCAGCTCGTCTGGCGAGGAGGGCGTCGCCTGGATGGCGCGCGCGCCGAGGGCCGCGACCAGTTCCGGATCCCGCAGCGCCGCGGTCGCCGCGCCATGCAGCGCCGACAGGATCGGTGCAGGCAGTGCGCGCGGAGCCATCAGGCCGCTCCAGTCCTGCATGTCGAACTCACCCAGCCCGGCGGTTTCCGAGACGGCGGCGATATCCGGCAGCAGCGGGCTGCGCGCCTTGGTGGAGACCGCCAGCATCCGCAGTCGGCCGCTTTCGGCCAGCCCCTTGGCGCCGGAGGCGGGAGTGAAGGCGAAGTCGATCTGACCTGTCACCAGATCCGTCACCAGCGGCGCGCCGCCGCGATACGGCACATGCACGTTTCGAACCCCAGCCATCAGGTTGAGCTGCTCGCCCGCCAGGTGACCCGCGCCGCCAGAGCCGGAGGATCCGTAGTTCAACGGCCGCTGCTTCGCTGCGGCGATCACGTCCTGGACGTTGCGCCAAGGGCGGTCCGCCGGGATGGCCAGCACATTGACGATCATGCCGACACGCGTGACCGGGGTGAGGTCGGTCTGCGGGTCGAAGCTCAGATTACCGTACAGGATCGGGTTGATCGAGAGACCACCGATCGTTCCCATCAGGATGGTGTGCCCATCGGGCGCCGAGCGCACGACATGCTCGGAGGCGATGTTGCCATGGGCGCCGGCACGATTCTCCACCACCACCGGCTGGCCCAGCAGCGCCTGCATCTTCGGCGCCATCAACCGCGCCGCGATATCCGTCGTGCCGCCGGGCGGGAAGCCGACCAGGAAGCGGATCGGCCGGTTGGGGAAGGTGCCCTGCGCAAGCACGGCGGGGCTTGCGAGCAGTGCGGGGAGGCTGGCCAGCAGGTGTCGGCGACGCATGGTCTTCACTCCTATCGGACGTGTGGCAGCAGCGTATCGCGCACCCACGCGGCTATGGCGCAGGTTTCCGCATCCTGTCCGGCAAAGCCGGCGACCTGCAGGCCCAGCGGCAATTCATCCGCGACCAGCAGTGGCAACGCGTAGGCGGGTGCGCCGAACAAGGTCCAGGGCAGCGCGTAGCTACGCGATCCGGTGAAGGCGTGGTCCTGGATGGCGGGGCCGGATGAACAGAGCATCACGAAGCCATCGACGCGGCCCGCGAAATCCGCCAGCCGAGCGCGCAGCTTCGTACGGTCGGACAAGGCGCGGACATAGCGCGCTTCATCCATCCCGTCGGCGCGTGCCAGCAGGTTATGGATGCGCTCGCCGACCATGTCGGCGCCATGGGCGCGATAGGCCCGCAGCGGCCATTGCGCCTCCCAGGCCAACAAGTCATTGGCGAATTCGTTGATCCCGCGCAGCGCCCGCTCCAGCGCCGCGGTCGTGGGATCATTCTCGGCTGTCAGGATGCGCACGCCGCCGCGCGCAAGGGCCTCGATGGCGACCTCGAAGGCTGCCTGGGACGAGGGTGGCGTCTCCTGCCAGCCAAGCGTGTCCAGCCGCACCAGGGTTCGCGGCGCCCGTGCGGGTGGGGCTTCGTCAGGCCCGGCCAGGGCAGGCTGCGGTGGCGTGCCGCCCGCGAAGCGGGCGATGGCGCGGGCCCCGGCCCAGACATCCTCCAGGCTGGCGCCGATCACGCCGAGATGGTCCAGCGTTGGCGCCAGCGGTGCCAGGCCACCGACATGCAGCGCGCCGTGCGTGGGCTTCAGCGCATAGGCGCCACAGTAACCGGCGGGACGGATGGTGGAGCCGTGTGTCTGCGTACCAAGGCCGAGCGAGGCCATGCCGGCGCCCACCGCGGCGGCGGAGCCCGAGGATGATCCGCCAGGCGTGCGGCTGCTGTCATACGGGTTGCGCGTCGGTCCCGAGTTGCTGCAGGCGAATTCGGTTGTCACGGTCTTGCCGATGATGACGGCGCCCGCCTGGCGAAGCGCCCGCACGCATGCGGCATCGCGCCGCGCCTGGAAGCCCCGGAAGATCGGGCTGTTCATCTGCGTCGGCAGGTCGATGGTCTCGATCATGTCCTTGACGACCAGCGGCATGCCATCGATCGGCGAAAGTGGCTGGCCCCCCTGCCATCGAGCCATCGATGCATCGGCCGCGCGGCGCGCCGCTTCCAGGTCATGCGTGACGAAGGCGGCGATCGCGGGTTCATCCCGCTCGATCGTGGCCAGTCGCTCCTCGAGGAAGGCGCGGGGAGAATTGCGGCCAGCGCGAAAGGCGGCACCGTTCGGCACGAAGGGGCGCGCGAGGGGGTGTGCCGGGTCGTAGGCAATCCGGCGTCCGGGGGCCTGGGGGGCGAGCGGAGCAACGGGCAGCGGGGTGTCGTGCGGGTCGTTCACGCGGGTCTCCGGCCTGGTTGGCCCCTGTGGGCGCTTCTGATGCATCGCAATCCCAAAGCATCATCTTGTCAACAACCAAAGACGATAGCTGATACGCCGCTTGTATGGCACGGCGCCTTTTCCGGGCAGGATGTGCCGTTTTACGCGGCAATCTCGCATTGACAGGGTGGCCCTGCTGGGGCTTCCCTCAGGATCGTCAACAATCACTTGAGGGGCAGAGCCATCGTGACAGGCTTCAGGGACCGCATCGGCATCGACTTCGGCGCCCGGCTGCCGATCGAGGACGCCGTCGCCTGGTCCGCCGCATCCGGCGTCAGCGTGATCGACGTCCGCCTCGGCGACACCGGCAATGTCTTCGCCAGCTTCGACGCGGAGCGCATCGCCGGCGTCCGCCGTTCCACGGAGGCGGCTGGCATCCAGCTTGGCCTGCATACGCTGTCCGCGGTGAATGCGGCTGAGACCGCCCCTTTCCTGAGCGAGGCGGTGGATGAGTATCTGCGGCGCTACATCGATCTCGCAGGGCCACTCGGCGCCGGCTGGATCGTCATGCATGGCGGGTTCCATTTCACCGGGGACTATGAACGCCGTATGGCGAAGGGCGTGGAGCGCCTGCAGTGGCTTGGCGACTACGCCAAGTCACGCGGAATCCGGTTGCTGCTGGAGAACATGAATCCAGAACCTGCCGATGCCGAGGTTCGCTACCTTGCCAGCGATGTTGAGGAATGCCGCTACTACTTCGATCGCCTGGACCCGGCCACCATCGGCTGGACCTTCACGGCCAATCACGCCCACATGCTGCCTGTCGGCATCGACGGCTTCTTCGAAGCCTTCGGCCCTGCCCGCATGGAGGAGGTACGCCTCGCTGACAATCGCGGCGGCAAGGAGGAACATCTCAAGCCGGGAGATGGCACGGTCGACTTCGAAGCAACCTTCGCGCTGATCGAGGGCGCCGGCTACCGCGGCCACTACATGCTGGCCTACGGCACCATCGAGGAAATGCGCGAGGGGCGCGATGAGCTGGCCGAGCGCGCAGTTCGCGCCGGTATTGCGAAGGCTTGAAGGGGAGGAACCGGGCCATGGCCAAGAAGGTCATCATCATGGCGCGCATCAACGAATATGCGCCGCGCGACCGCAATCCACACATCCCCTTCACGCCGACGGAGATCGCCGAGACCGCTGCCGCCTGCGCCGCGGAAGGTGCTTCCATCGTACATTTTCACGCGCGCAACCCGGACGGCTCGCCAAGCCATGATCCGGAGATGTATCTCGAGATCATCCGCGCCATCCGCGCCCGCAGTGACATCCTGATCGACTGTACGCTGGGCCAGAACACGATCAAGGGCGACGCCGCGCGCGCTGCGCATATTGCCCGCATGCAGGGTAGCCCGGCCAATCGCGCGGACATGGCGGCGATCGACGTCGGCAGTACCAATATCGATGTGTACGACGCACAGGCGAAGCGCTTCACGACCACCGACAAGACCTATGTCAACACCATGTCGACCTGCATGTACCTGGCCTCGGAGATGGACAAGGTCGGGGTCAAGCCGCACCTGACCTGCTGGGCCATTCCCTTCCTGCGCGCGGCGGATGCGCTGATGGACATGGGCGTATTCCAGGAACCTGCCTATGTGCAATTCGCCTTCTGCGAGGGCGGCATCGTCGGCGGGCATCCCTGCACCATCGCCAGCACGCTCGCCTTCCTCGATGTGCTGCCGCCGAACCGGCGCATCGAATGGACGGTGACCTGCAAGGAGGGAAATCTGCTGCCGGCCGCTGCGGTTGCGCTGGAGCGCGGCGGGCACCTCTCGCCCGGCATCGGCGACTATCCCTATCCGGAACTCGGCTGCCCCAGCAATGCGGAGCTGGTGCGCTTCTTCGCCGGCCTCGCCCGTGGCTTCGGACGGGAACCCGCAACCCCGGCCGAGACCCGCGCCATGCTCGGCATTCGCGCCTGACTCTTCCCGGCACGCGGCACGCCGCTTGCTTATCCTTCGAGGTGACCATGACGAAGAAGCTCATCATCAACGTGCGCCTGAACGAGTGGGAGAAGCGCGGGCCCAACCCGCACATCCCCTATTCGCCGCGCGAGATCGCCGAGGACGCCGCGAAATGCCGCGAGGCCGGTGCCTCGATCGTGCATGTCCATGCGCGCGGCCCGAATGGCGAGCGCAGCCACAGTCCGGAACTCTACGCCGAGATCACGAAGGAGATCCGGGCGCGCAGCGACATCCTGATCCACACCACGTTGGGCAATGTGTATCTGGAAGGCGAGGCGGAGGACCGGGTGAAGCATGTCGCGGCGTCCAAGCCAGACATAGCGACGATCGATATCGGCAGCACCAACATGGATCGGTACAACCCGGCCGAGAAGCGGTGGGAGACGACCGACAAGGTCTATCAGAACAGCATCGAAAGCTGCATGTTCTTCGCCCGCACCATGAAGGAACTGGGCGTGAAGCCCAGCGTCGGCGTCTGGACCGTCGCCTTCATGCGCGCCACCGCCGCCTTCATCGAGATGGGGCTGCTGGACAATCCCGCGCTGGCGAAGATCCCACTCTGCGGTGGTGGCCGGCTGGCCGGGCATGAGGCGACGCCGGCGGGCCTCGCCGCCTTCCTGCACGCCATTCCCAAGGATGAGAGCATCCAATGGGCGGTCTGTACCAAGCATGCCAACATCTTCCCCTGTGCCGCCATGGCGATCGCGGAGGGTGGTCATGTCGCGCCGGGGCTGGGTGACTACCACTACCCGGAACTCGGCTGCCCGACCAACGCCGACATCGTGCACCGTATCGCCCGCATGTCGCGCGACATGGCGCGCGAGGTCGCGACATCTGCGGATGCGCGCGAATTGCTGCGCATGCCGCCCGGCTGAACAATCCCATCATCTAGGAGCGAACCGAGGATGCCCGCACCACACCCACGTCGCAGCTTGTTGGCCGCCTTCGCGCTGCTCATGTCCCTGCATCCGCTGGGCGCCAGCCCGCGGGCCCAGACGGCACCGGCGCTACGTATCGCGGTTGAGGCGGACATCACCTCGACAGATCCGCACTTCCACAACCTGGCGCCGAACAAGGCGGTGTCTGCGCATTTCTTCGATCCGCTGATCCTGCAGGATGCGCAGCAGCGCCTGCAGCCGGGCCTTGCCGAGTCCTGGCGCGCCATTGATGATACGACCTGGGAGTTCAAGCTGCGGCAGGGCGTGACCTGGCACGACGGGTCGCCCTTCACGGCGGACGACGTCGCCTTCACCGTACAGCGCGCGCCATCCGTGCCGAACAGCCCCTCCTCCTTCGGGCTGTATCTGCGCCAGATCGCGGAGACCACGGTGGTGGATGCCCACACCATCCGCTTCCGCACCAACGGCGTATTCCCGCTGATGCCAGTCTACCTCAGCACCTTCGGCATCGTCTCCCGCAAGCATGGCGAGGGAGCGAGCACCGCTGACTACAATAGCGGCAAGGCGATGATCGGCACCGGGCCCTATCGCTTTGTGTCATGGCGCCAGGGCGAAAGCATCGTGATGGAACGCAACCCCGACTACTGGGGTGGCGCGCAGCCCTGGGCCACGGTGACCACACGTTTCATGCGGAGCGCCGCATCGCGCGTCGCCGCGCTGCTGTCCGGCGACGTTGACCTGATCGACGCGCTACCGACCAGCGATATTGCACGCGTGGAGCGGGATACGCGCTTCCGCGTCAGCCGCGCCATCTCGAACCGCAACATGTATGTTTTCGTCGATCACCTCGATCGGGCCTCTCCCTTCGTGCGCGACCGGCAGGGCCAGCCGATGGCGCAGAATCCGTTCCGCGACCTGCGGGTGCGGCAGGCGGTGAGCCTGGCGATGAACCGAGACGCCATCGTCTCCCGTGTCATGGATGGTGCGGCGGAGGCGACTGGCCAGGTCATGCCGCGCGACTGGTTCGGCTGGACGCCAACGCTGCCGGTCCCGGCCTACGACCCGGCGGGCGCCCGTCGCCTGCTCACGGAGGCCGGCTTCCCGAATGGCTTCAACCTCACCATCCACTGCTCCAACAACCGCTACGTGAATGACGAGCGCATCTGCCAGGCAATCGGCCAGATGCTGACACGCATCGGCATCCAGACGGAGGTGCAGGCGCTGCCCTTCTCCACCTGGATCACCGCCGCCAGCCGGCAGGACTACTCGATGCTTTTCGGTGGCTGGGGGATCGATACCGCCGAACCCTCCTCGCCGCTCGGATCGCTGCTCGCCACCTATAACCGCGCGACGGGACAAGGTGCTTCCAACCGGTCGCGCTACTCGAATCCGGAAGTCGACCGGCTGGTGGCGCAGGGACTGGCGACCCTCGATGACGAAGCGCGTCGGCAGATCTTCATCCAAGCCACCGAGGTCGCCATGCGCGATGTCGGCCTCGTGCCGATGCACCATCAGGTGAATCTGTGGGGGGTGCGGGCGGGGTTGCAGCACACCGCGCGGGCGGATGAGTGGACGCTGGCCACGAGCGTGCGTCCAGCCGATTGATCAGACTGCGACGCGCCGCTCCACCACGCTCGGTGGGCGGCGCGCGCCACGACGACTGGCCGACTTCCCCTGTCCGGGGCCCACCTGCGATGCGGGTTGGCTTCCTTCCAAGGAGGCGGAGCGCCGCGCGGCCGGCTGAAGCGCCTACCGCTCCGACCAGGGCTGCGTCTGCCACAGGTTGCGGAATCGGCGGTCGGCCTCGTCCAGGCGGGCGCGCCAGGCAGGGCCGTCCAGGTAATCCATCTCCGTGAACTGCGCCTGGACCTGCTGACGGAAGGCGGCGTCCTGCACGATGCGCGCCGTCGCCTCCCGCAGCCGGGCCAGGATCTCGGGCGGCGTGCCGCGGGCGGTGACGATGCCCCGCTCGGAGCCCATGGTCACGTCCACGCCGGCCTCGCGCAGCGTGGGCACGCCTTGCGCGAAGGGCGAGCGCGTGGCGCCGCCCTGCGCGATCATGCGCAGGCCATTCGCGGTGCTGGCGACCTCGCCCACATTCAGCCCCGCCACGTCGAGCTGCCGGCCCAGCATGGCCGTGCGCAGCGGGCCGGCGCCCTGGAAGGCCACATGCACCAGGCGCGCGCGCGAGGCAGCCTGGAACAGCACCAGCGCCAGATGGTCATCCGTGCCGATGCCGGTGGAGCCGAAGGTTACCGTCTCCGGCGCGCGGCGTGCCGTCTCGATCAGGTCCTGGATGCTGCGGATCGGGCTCTGCTCCAGCACGCTGAAGGCGGAGGGATCCGAGACGAGGTTTGCCACATAGGCGAAGTCGTCCAGCTTGAACTGCGGCGTCGGCCGCTCGATCGGCAGGGTGACGAGGCCCGGCATGTTGGTGATGCCGAGCACATGGCCATCCGGCCGCGCCCGCGCGACGGCGGCGAGCGCGATCTCACCGGAGGCGCCGGGGCGGTTGTTCACCACTACGGAGCCGCCAAGCGCATCCTGCAGGAAGCGCGCGAAGGTGCGGGCGGTGATGTCGGTGCCGCCGCCGGCGGCGAAGCCGACGACGATCTCGATCGGCCGGTCCGGCCAGCGTGCCTGCGCCAAAGCGGGGCTGGCCAGCGGCAGGGCGGCCCAGGCGGCCAGGGCGCGGCGTGTGATCGGGCGTGACATGGGGAGACGTTCCTCGTTGTTGCAGGGGCGAGAGAGTCAGAGGGGCGGGGGCTGTAGCAGCACGCCCGGATTCAACAGGCCGCGCGGATCGATCGCCTGCTTGATCGCCCGCATCAGGCGCAATTCGACGGCGGGCTTGTAGCGCAGCAGGTCCTCGGTCCGGATGCGCCCGATACCCTGTTCCGCACTGATCGATCCGCCGAGCGCATGCACCGCATCATGCACGAGGCGCGACAGGCCCGGCTGCATGGCGTGCAGCGCCGCATCGTCCAGCCCCTCGGGCCGCGCCACGTTGTAGTGCAGGTTGCCGTCGCCGAGATGGCCGAAGGTGAAGTTGCGCACGCCCGGGAATGCCCGCCGCAGCGCCGCGTCGCAGCCTTCGACGAAGGACGGGATGGCGGAGACGGGCAGGGAGACATCGTGCTTGATGCACTTGCCGTCCTCCGCCAGGGCAAGGGTGATGCTCTCCCGCAGCTGCCACATGGCGCGCGCCTGGGCGCTGCTCTGCGCCAGCGCGACGTCGCCGATCTCGCCGGCCTCCAGCGCCGTGGCCAGAACCGCCTCCAGCCGCGCGAGGGCCTGCGCCTCATCCTCAGAATCGCTGGTCTCCAGCAGCACGTACCAGGGGGCGTCAAGCGTGGCGAGGGGGGCGCGCTGCTGTGGGTAGGTGCGGGTCACCAGCCGCAGGCAGTCGCCGGAGATCAGTTCGAAGCCCGTCAGCACGGCATGCAGCCCGGCGCGGCATCGCGCCAGGAAGCGGCCGGCATCCTGGATGCCGGCCAGCGCCGCGAAGGCGGTGCAGCGCGCCGCGGGCAGGGGAAACAGCTTCAGCGTCGCCGCGGTGATGATGCCCAGCGTGCCCTCGCTGCCGATGAACAGGTCGCGCAGGTCGTAGCCGCCATTGTCCTTCCGCAGGCCGCGCAGCCCGTGCCACACCTCGCCATCGGCCAGCACCACCTCCAGGCCGAGGCACAATTCGCGCGCATTGCCGTAGCGCAGCACCTGGGTGCCGCCGGCATTGCTGGCGAGGTTGCCGCCGATCATGCAACTGCCTTCGGCGCCGAGCGACAGCGGAAATAGCCGGCCGGCCTCGCGCGCTGCCTGTTGCAGCGCCTGCAGGATGCAGCCGGCTTCCACCGTGATGGTATCGTTCTGCGCGTCGATGGCGCGCACCCGATTCATCCGCGCGAGGGAGAGCAGCACCGCATCCCCCTCCGGCCCCGGCACGCCGCCCGCGACCTGGCCGGTATTGCCACCCTGCGGCACCACCGGCACGCCGCGCGCGGCGCAGGCGCGCATCACGGCCGCGACCTCCTCCGTGCTGCCGGGCCGGGCGACCAGGCGCGCGCGGCCCTGCACCAGCTTGCGCCAGTCGGTCAGGTAGGGCGTGGCGGCATCACCGGTCAGCACATGGGCGGTGCCGAGCAGCGCGGCCAGCTCATCCTGCAGCGCATCGTTCATGCCTGCACCGGCGTCAGCACGCGGCCGTCGCGCAGGAAGGCGAGGAGGTTGTCCACTACCAGCCGCTCCATCGCCTCCCGCGTCTCGATCGTTGCGCTGCCGATATGCGGGGTGATGACGACCTCGTCGCGCTCGCGCAGCGCGGCCGGGGCGCCGGGCTCACCCTGCAGCACGTCCAGCCCGGCGCCGCCGATCACCCCGCCTTCCAGCGCGGCGACCAGCGCCTGCTGGTCCACCACGGAGCCGCGGCCGATATTCACCAGGATGCCGCGCGGCCCCAGCGCGGCGAGAACCTCCGCCGAGACCAGGTGATGCGTCTCCGGCCCGCCACCGCAGGCCACCACCAGCATGTCGCACCATGCCGCGAGCGCCGGCAGGGACGGTTCGAAGCGATACGGCACATCCTTCGGACGGCGGCCGTGGTAGCGAACCTCCATGGCGAAGCCTTCGCCGCGGCGGGCGATCGCCTGGCCGATGCGGCCGAGGCCGAGAATGCCCAGCCGCTTGCCGGAAACGCGTGTCGCCAGCGGGAAGGAGCCCAGCGTGGTCCACTCGCCAGCGCTTACATGGCGATCGGCGGCCGGGATGCGCCGTGCCGTCGCGATCAGCAGGCCCCAGGCGAGATCGGCGACGCAGTCATCCAGCACATCCGGGGTATTGGCCACCTGGATGCCGCGGGCATGGGCCGCGGCGACATCCAGCGTGTCGTAGCCGACACCCCAGCTCGACACCGCGCGCAGATTGGGCAGCGCCGCGAGCATCGCCGCGTCGCAGCCCTGCCGCACGCTGGTCGCGAGCAGCCGGACGGAGGCGCCCTGTGCGGCGAGCCAGCCGGGCGGCTGGTCCCACAGCCGCACCGCACCCAGCTCCTCCCGCAGCAGCCGGTCGGCCAGGGGGCCGATCGGCGCGGCTTGCAGCACGACGCCCGCGGTCACGCCGGTCAGCCCTTCGGCGTCAGGTAGCCGGTGGCCCGGCCGGCCTCGGCGAAGCTCTCGCCGGCCTTCATACGGTCCTCCACCGCCTGGTCGGCCGCCATCAGCTTCTCCGCCAGCGGCAGCGCGGCCTCCAGCTTCTGGCGCGGCACCACGACGATGCCGGTCTCATCGCCGACCACCAGGTCGTCCTGCTGCACGGCGATGCCGCCGATCGTCACCGGCCCGCCCAGTGGCAGCAGGCGCAGGCGGCCCTTGCCCGTGGTGGGCGCCACCCAGCGGCTGGCCAGCCAGAGACCGGTGTTCCGGATCTCGTCCACGTCGCGGCAGGCGCCATCGATCACCACGCCTTCCGCGCCGAGCTGCTTCGCGCCATAGGCGGCAAGCCCGCCCATGGTGGAGATCGGCTCGCCGCCGACATCCACCATCAGCACGCGGCCGGGGGCGGCCGCCGAGACCAGGCGCCCCACCGCGAATTCCGCCTTCTCGAATTCATGCAACCGGCCTGGCATCTGGCGCGCCGTGGTGGCGAAGCCGCAGATGCGGCCGCTGCCGGATTGCAGCGGAATGCCCTGCACCACGCCCCAGACATCCAGCTGGTCCAGCGCATCGGACCAGGTACTGACGGGGATGGCACGGCAGCGGGCGAGGAGGGCGGTCTCGGTCTCGGTCATGGCGCGGCCCTCAGTTGATGGTGGCGCCGGAGACGCGCACGGCCTCGGCCCAGCGTGCCGTCTCGGCGGCGATGAACTGGTCGAAGCGCGCGGGCGGATAGTTGGTGACGTCGCCGCCCATCTCGACCAGGCGCTGGGTGAAGGCGGGGTCCGCCACGATGGCGCTGATGTCGCGGGCGATCTTCTCGCGCATCTCGTTCGGCAGGCCGCGCGGGGCGAAGGTGCCGAACCAAGTGGCGGCCTCGAAATCCGTCATGCCGGCCTCGGCGAAGGTCGGCACATTCGGGATGGCCTCCATCCGCCGGCTATGGGCCAGCGCAATCGCCTTCAGCTCGCCGCTGCGGATATAGGGCAGCACGGCGGAGAGGGTGGAGAAGGAAGCATCGACCAGCCCGGCCAGCAGGTCCGTGTTCAGCGGCGCGTCGCCGCGATAGGGCACGAATTCGCCTGCCACATCCGCCTTCAGCTTGAACAGCGCGGCCGTCAGGTGCTGCGCGGTGCCGTTGCCGGTGGTGCCGAAGGTGACGCCCTGACGCTGCGCCTTGCCCCAGGCGATGAAGGCCTGCAGGTCGTTGGCCGCCACGCGACGGGGCACCACCAGCACCAGCGGGACGATCGCAGTGAGCGTGATGGCGGTGAAGTCGCGGACCGGATCATAGGTCAGGTTGCGATACAGGCTGCGGCTGATGGTGTGGGCGCTGGTCGTCTCGAACAGCGTGTAGCCATCGGGTTCCGCGCGCGAGACGAGCTCGGCGCCGAGCGTCGCGCCAGCGCCTGCACGGTTCTCGATCACCACCGGCTGGCCCCATTGCGCGGTCAGCTTCTCGCCGATCATGCGTGCGATCACGTCGGTGGCGCCACCGGCAGGATAGGGCACCACGATCCGCACGACGCGGGAAGGATAGGCCGGTTGGGCGTGTGCCGTGGCGGGCAGCAGGGCGGCAGCGGCCAGCAGGCCGAGCTTGCGGCGTTCGATCTTCATGTTCGTTTCCTCGTCAGTTCTACAAATCCGCCGCGCAGCCAGGCGCGGGGAAGGGGCCGGGCGTGCTGCCGGCCCCAGCCGTGGCTAGCCCGCGTTGGTCAGGGATGCGTCGCGCCAGGCAAGCAGGCGGCGCAGGCCCTCGCGCATATCCACCTGCGGCTCCCAGCCGATGGCGTCCTTGGCCGCCTTGTGGACGATGGTGAAGGCGCCACCGGAGGTCAGGCGCACCTTGGTCGGATCGGGCTGCACCAGCTCCGCCTTCAGGTCGGGGCGGCCGGTCAGCTCCGCCACCAGCGTCACCAGCTCCAGCGTCGTCACCGGGGCGGGGCCGGAGGTGTTGACGGCGACATCGGTCGCCGGCGCCTCCAGCGCCATGCAATTGGCGCGTGCCAGGTCGCCGACATAGACGAAGTGCTTGGTCTCGCTGCCGTCGCCGATCACCTTCGGCCGCTCGCCACGCTTGATGGCATCATGCGTCTCGACGATGTAGAGCGCATTGGCCGCGCGGTAGTGCTGGCGCTCGCCATAGACGGTGGAGTAGCGCAGCACGACGTAATCCTGGCCGTGCTTGCGATGGGCGTCGCGGCACAGCTGCTCGCCCATGATCTTGCTGGCGCCGTACAGGATTGCGGCGGGCGGAGCGCCGGCGGCGTGGAAGGGGGTGTCCTCCACCAGGTCGCCCTTCACGCCGTGGCCATAGCCATAGACGGCGTTGGAGGAGGCGAAGACCAGCTTCTTCACCCGGTTGGCGCGGCAGGCCTCCAGCACGTTCTGCAGGCCGCGGATGTTCACGTCGATGCCGCCCCAGGGGTCGCGGTCGAAGTTCAGCGTCATGAAGGCGGCGAGGTGGACGATGCCGTCCAGGCCCTCGGTCGCCGCCAGAAGCTGGTGCAGCTTCAGGATGTCGCCCTGCACCACCTTGACGCGGGGGTCGCCCTTCAGATGTGCGATATTGGCTTCGCCGTCGAAGGACAGGTTGTCGTAGATCACGACCTGCGTCGCGCCGCGCGACAGCAGTTCCTCGACCGTGGCGGAGCCGACCAGGCTGGCGCCGCCGATGACCATGACCTTGCTGTCCTTCACCGGGACAGCTGCGGATTCCTTGCGTGCCATGGCCGTCTACCGTGCCACCGACATGGGGTTCTGATGCAGACCGAAATACATGCTCTTCACCTGTGCGTAGAGGCGGAGGCCGTCGATGCCCTTCTCGCGACCGATTCCGCTGTTCTTGAAGCCGCCGAAGGGCGTGGTGGTGACGGATTGCTTGTAGGTGTTGATCCAGACCGAGCCGGCTTCCAGCGCGCGGCCGATGCGCCAGGCCCGCTTGAAGCTCTCGGTCCAGATTCCACAGGCAAGGCCGAAGGCCGTGTCATTCGCCTGGGCGATGAGGTCGGCCTCGTCCTTGAAGGGCAGGGCGACCAGGACGGGTCCGAAGGCCTCCTCCTGGCAGGTCAGGGAGTCCATGCCGAGGCCATCGATCACCGTCGGCAGGTAGTAGGCGCCGCGGGCATACTCCGCGCCGTCCGGCACGCAACCGCCGCACAGGATGCGCCCGCCCTCGGCCCGCGCGCGGTCGACGAAGCGGATCACTCGGTCGCGGTGGTGGAAGGAGGCGAGGGGGCCCATCTCCACCCCTTCCGCATCCGGTGCCGCGACGCGCAGCGTCTCGGCACGCGCAACGACACGGCGCAGCACGTCGTCATAGACCGACGCCTCGATGAGCAGGCGCGACCCGGCGACGCAGGACTGGCCGGCGGAGCCGAAGATGCCGGCGACGACGGCTGCCACCGCGTGATCGAGATCGGCATCGGCGAAGACCACATGCGGGCTCTTGCCGCCCAGCTCCAGCGCCGCCGGCACCAGGCGTTCCCCGGCCACGCGGCCGATGGCGCGGCCCGTCACGGTGCCGCCGGTGAAGGAGATCATCCGCACGCCGGGATGCGCGACCAGCGCCGCGCCGATCTCCGCGCCCTTGCCCTGCACCACCTGCAGCATCCCCTCCGGCAACCCGGCCTGGCGGGCGATGCGGGCGAGTTCCGGCGCCAGCAGCGGCGAATCCTCGGAGGGCTTCAGCAGCACGGCATTGCCGGCCGCCAGCGCGGGCGCCACCTTGGTGGCATCGTTCATGATCGGCGAATTCCACGGCGTGATGCAGGCGACCACGCCGAACGGCTCCAGCAGGGTGAAGGAGACATAGTCGCCGCGCGGCGGTGTCACATCCGTCTCGATCGTCTCGCAGACGCCGGCGTAGTAGCGGAAGGTGCCGATGGCGCTTTCCACCATGGCGCGGCATTCGGCCAGCGGCTTGCCGTTGTCGCGCATCTGCAGCCGCGCCAGGGCTTCCTTCTCCGCCACCAGCCCATCCGCGATGGCCTGCAGCACCAGGGCGCGGCGGTGCGGCAGCAGCGCTTTCCAGCCCGAATTGTGGAAGGCGTGCCAGGCCCGTTCGACCATGCGGTCGAGCTCCCCGGCGGTCGTGACGCGAACGCGGCCCACCTCCTCGCCCGTGGCGGGGTCGCTGCTGATGAGCTCCTCCCCTCTGGTGGAAGGCGGTAGCGTATCCATGCGGCGTTCCTCGGTTGCTTGGCCCGAGGGTTTGCGCCGGCCCGCCCGGCTTGCAAAGGCCGTCGATGTCGGTGATATGGGTCACAATATTATCGATAATGATGCAGAGGGATCGCGCCGCCCGTGCAGAATTCACCCCATCTTCCGCGCACGACGCGCGACGTCGAACTGCCGGAGCAGGTTCTGGCGGTGATCGCGGCCATCGAGACCGACATCATCCGCGGCCGGATCCTGCCGCGAACCAGGCTGATCGAGGATCACCTGATGGAGGATTACGACGCCAAGCGGCACGTGGTGCGTGCGGCGCTGGCGGAGTTGCAGCGCCTCGGCGTGGTGACGAAGCCGCGCCATCGTGGCGCGGAGCTGCCGCTGTTCACGGCGGCGGAGCTGAATGACCTCTATGCGATGCGTGCCGTGCTGCACCAGGCGGCGGCCCGGGCCATCGTGCTGCCCGTCCCCCGCTCGCGCCTGGCGGAGGTGAGCGCGGCCATGAAGGCGCATGCGACAGCTGCGCGCAGTGGCGACCTGATCCGCATCCACCGCGAGAACATGGTCTTCCACCGCCTGATCTTCGGCCTTTGCGACAACCCTTATCTGGCTGAGTCGATCCGCCTGCACGACTGGCTGAGCTTCCCCGCCCGTGCCTACGGCGCCGCCGATCCGGGCGCCCTGGCGCAGGCCTGCGCGGAGCACGAGGCCATGGTGAAGGCCCTGCGCGATCGGGACCGGGAGGTGCTGGAGCATCTTGCCGTGACGCATATGGAGCGCGCCCGGCAGCTTTATGTTCAGAAGTTCCTGGCTGGGCAGCAGCAGCCGCGCCGTTGACGCGGCCGCCAGGCCGACGTGCGGCACGTCCGGTGTCCCGGGGTATCAGCAAGCCGCGCCTGCCTTGCGCCGGGCAGCCAGGATCAACCCCGCGCAAGATGCCGGTGGTGTCGCTCGAGGTAAAGTATGGCCGCACCGGCAAGGGGCCGAAGGTGCCTCTCTCGTTCGGCGGATGGGTCAGCATCAGGGCGGCGCATCGATGCTGCCGGCTGGCGGCGCCGAGCCATCCGCTTGCGCGGCGTGGTCCATCGCCGCATGTCTCGCACTCACGCGGGCTTGGCGGGCCGCGCGGCAGTGGAAGCTGACAGGCCGAGCAGATGCGTGACTTGCGGTGGCGCATCGCCCTCATGCAGCGCGGCCACTGCCTGCTGAACGGCGCGGTCCGCAACCGTGACGCGCCCATGCTGGCGCAGGTGTTCTGCCCAACTCGCCAGCACGAACCACTCGATGATGCGTTCCGGGTCCGCGGCATCGACGTAGACCGACCAGGCCAGTGCGCCATCGCGACGGCGGATCTGCCCGAGTGGGCGGATCGCGGCATCGAAGGCGGCGTGCCGCTCCGGCGCGACGCGGTAGGCCACCTGGACGGCGACCGGTCCCCGCTCGGCCGGCTCCGCCACGACCGCATGCGGGTCGGGCCAGTGGTGGGACGGGTCGAGTTCATCCTCGCCCGAGGGCAATGGCAGGATACGTGCCAGCAGCACCGCAGCCGCGCCGCCCGCGGCCGCGACCAGCAGCGCGCCGGGGATGCCGAGCCAGCTGGCCAGCTGGCCCCAGCCCAGGCTGCCCAATGCCATCGCGCCGGAAAACACCGTGAGGTACAGCGCCAGCCCGCGCCCGCGCACCCAGTTCGGCAGTACGGCCTGGACCGTGGCGTTCAGCGTGGTCAGCACGGTGATCCAGGCGATGCCCGCCAGCAGGCACAGCAGCACGGCGAGGATACCCGTGGTCGCCAGCGCCAGCCCGGCCTGCGCCACGGCACTGCCGAGCGCGCCGAACCGCATCAGACCCTCCGCGCCGCCGAGCCGCGTCCGCAGCCAGGGCATCAGCACGGCGCCCAGCACAGCGCCAGCGCCGATCGCCGCCAGCATGAAGCCATAGAGCCCCGGGCCGCCGGCCAGCGTCTGCCGCGCCAGTAGCGGCAGCAGAGCCCAATGCGCGGCGCCGCAGGCGAAGAAGACGGCGGCGCGCAGCAGCACGCGGCGCAGGGCGGGCGCATGCAGCGCATAGCGCAGCCCCGCCTGCATCGCCCCCGGCAGGCTTTCGCGCGGCCCTTCCACCACCGGCGCGCTGCGCCGCCACCAGAGCAGCGCGGCGATGACGATGACGTAGCTGATCGCATCCGCAAGGTAGGTCGCCGCCACGCCCAGCGTCGCAACGATGACGCCGCCCAGCGCCGGCCCGATGGCGCGGCTGACATTCACGCCGAGCGAGTTTAGTGCGATGGCTGGCCGCAGATCGGCGCGCGGCACCATCTCCGGCACCGAGGACTGCCATGCGGGCGCGCCGAGCGCGGCACCCGCCCCACCGGCCAGCACCAGCACCAGCAGCAGCCAGGGCGTCATCATTCCCAGCGCCGTGGTGATTGCGAGCGTCAGCGCGACGACGCCGAGGAAGGCCTGCACGCCGATCAGCAGGCGGCGGCGGTCCATCAGATCCGCCAGCGCACCGGCCGGCAGCGCGAGGATGAAGACCGGCAGCGTGCTCGCCGCCTGCACCAGCGCCACCATCACCGGGGATGGCGCGAGCGAGGTCATCAGCCAGCCGGAGCCGACATCGCGCATCCATGTGCCGATATTGCCCAGCACGGTCGCCGTCCAGAGCACGGCGAAAACCTTGTGGCGCAAGGGCGCGAAGGCGCTGGGCTCGCTCATCGCGTGGCGTCCCGCCAGGCGACGAGCAGGAAGCCGCCGACCAGGCCGAGATGTTCGAAGAAGCCGTTCGCCGTCATGAAGCGCTCATGCCCCGCGGGAAGTGTCCAGAAGCGGTTGGCGATGAAGGTGGCGGCCAGGGTGAAGCCGGCCAGCGCCAGCGCGCCTGCCGCTCGGTAGCGGCCGGAGAGCACCAGCCCACTTGCGCCGAGTTCCAGCAGGATGGTCAGCGCGGCTGTCGCAGCAGGCAGCGGCAGCCCGAAATGCGCGGCCTCCGCCACCGCGCCGTTGAAATCCAGCAGCTTGTTCAGCCCGCCCTGGATATAGGCGGCGCAGAGGCCAAGCAGCGCGAGCCGCGGCAGCCAGGTTGTCGCCAGCAGCGCCCTCATATCGCCCAGCATCCGCAGCCGAAGGCGCCCCAGAAGCCGGCGGCATCGGTGGCCGGCGCCTCCGCGCCCCAGGCCCGCCCATGCGCATGGCCATGCACGGCGCAGGCGCTGGCGCAGCCACAGGCGGCCGCCGTTGCCGCATCATCCGCCATCAGCCGTGGCGTGCCGCGCTGGTAGCCGCCGAAGCGGCGCACCGGCGACCAGTCCGGCATCGCCGCCGGCAGCGCGGGGGCGAGGTCGGCGAAGTCGCCCGCCCCATGCACCACCCTGCCGCCGAGCAGCGTCAGCACGGATTCCAGATGCAGGATGCGCTCTTCCGGCACGCTGAAAAAATCCTCGGACAGCACGGCGAGGTCGGCGAGCTGGCCCACCTTGATCTGGCCCTTCTTGCCTTCCTCCGTCGAGAACCAGGTGTTCTGCTCGGTCCACAGCCGCAGCGCCTGCTCGCGATCCAGGCGGTTCGCGGGGGGGTACATCCGCAGACCGCCAAGGGTGCGGCCGGTGACCAGCCAGGCCAGTGAGACCCAGGGGTTGTAGCTGGCGACGCGCGTCGCATCCGTGCCTGCGCCGACTTTGGCGCCGCTGGCCAGCATGCGCGCGATCGGCGGCGTATGCGCCGTCGCCTCCGCGCCGTAGCGCTCCGCAAAATCCTCGCCCTGGTACATCATGCGGTGCTGCACCGCGATGCCGCCGCCGAGCGCCGCGACGCGGTCGATGTTGCGGTCGCTGATGGTCTCGCAATGGTCGAAGATCCAGTGCAGGCCATCGATCGGCTGGTCGCGGTTGACCTTCTCGAAGACATCCAGCGCGCGGGTGATCGTCTCGTCATAGGTGGCGTGCAGGCGCCAGGGCCAGCGGTTGGCGACCAGCACGCGGACCACCTGCTCGAGCTCCGCCTCCATCTCCGCCGGCAGCTCCGGGCGCGGCTCCCGGAAATCTTCGAAATCGGCGGCGGAGAAGACCAGCATCTCGCCGGCGCCATTGTGGCGAAGGCTGTCATCGCCCTGCCCGGGCTGAACCATGCCGGCCCAGCGGGTGAAGTCCGCAACCTCCTCGCCCTTCTTCTGGGTGAACAGGTTGTAGGCAATGCGCAGCGTCAGCTCCCCATCCGCATGCAGCTTGCGGATGATCTCGTAATCCTCGGGGTAGTTCTGGAAGCCGCCGCCTGCATCGATCACGCCGGTGACGCCGAGCCGGTTCATCTCCCGCAGGAAATGCCGCGTGGAGTTCAGCTGGTAATCCGGCGGCAGCTTCGGGCCACGCGCCAGCGTGGCATACAGGATGGTGGCGTTGGGGCGCGCCAGCAGCAGCCCGGTGGGGTTGCCCGCGGCATCGCGCTGGATCTCGCCGCCCGGCGGGTCCGGCGTGTCCTTCGTATAGCCGACGACGCGAAGTGCCGCGGCGTTCAGCAAGGCGCGGTCATACAGGTGCAGGATGAAGACCGGCGTGTCGGGCGCCGCGGCGTTCAGCTCCTCGATCGTCGGCAGGCGCTTCTCGGCAAATTGATGCCGCGTAAACCCGCCGACCACGCGGACCCATTGCGGCGGCGGCGTCACCGCCACCTGGGCGCGCAGCATAGCCATGGCATCCGCAAGACTTGCCACGCCGTCCCAGCGCAGCTCCATGTTGTAGTTCAGCCCGCCGCGGATGATGTGCATGTGGCTGTCGATCAGCCCGGGGATGACGCGGCGACCGCCGAGGTCGATCACCCGCGTGGCAGGGCCGGCGCCGTCGCGCAGATCGCGCAGGTCGCCCACCCCGGCGAAGCGGCCGCCGGCGATGGCGACAGCTTCCGGCGCCGGGTTCGCGCGGTCCAGCGTGGTGAAGCGGCCATTGACGAGGATGAGGTCGTGCCCGTCGGTCATGTCTCGTGCTTCCCTTCCGGTTTCGCCTGATGCGTGCCGTGCGTGCAGATGCGCGACACGGCCTGCGCCAGGTCGACATGGCCGCGCCACCATCCGACCGCCTGTTCGCCCACCAGCATGCCAAGCAGGCCGAGCAGCGCGATCACCGGTGGTGCGGGAGAGCGCACGCCGAACAGCCCATAGGTGACGCCCACGCCGAGCCCGAGCAGCGTCGAGATGATGTAGGGCGCCATCTGCGTCTCAATGCCCTTCGCTGGCGCCGAACATGGACTTTGCATAGGTGATGCCGATGCCATAGGCCCCGCCGAGCTGGCGGGCCACGCCGGTCGTCATGTCGTAGGTCTCGGCCCGCGCCCAGTCGCGCTGCAGCTCCAGCATGTATTGCAGCGAGGTCATCGGCACGCAGCCGGCCTGCACCATCCGGTCCATCGCGCGGTCATGCGCTTCAGCCGAGACATCGCCGCAGGCATCGGCCACTACATAGACGTCGAAGCCCTGGTCGCGCGCGGACAGCGCGGGGCCGACGATGCAGACCGAGGTCCAGAGCCCGCTGAGCACGATCCGGGACTTGCCGAGGCGGTTCACCTCCGCCGTCACCGCCGCATCCTCCCACGCATTCATGCTGGTGCGGTCCAGCAGCGGCAGGTCCGGGAAGGGGGCCGTCACCTCCTCGAACATCGGGCCGGAGAAGCCCTTGGCGGCAACGGTGGTCAGGATGGTGGCGACACCGAATCCCTTGGCGGCGCGCGCCAGCAGCGCGGCGTTGTTGCGCAGCTCGATGGCGCTGATGGATTTGGTCGCGAAGGCCATCTGCGGCTGGAAGTCGATCATCACCAGCGTGTGGTCGCCGGGCGTCAGCAGCTGCGCACCGGGTATGGGCTTGGCTTCGGGCATGGGTGTCATCCTTGGAAGGATCCCCTGGCAGGGGCGGTGTCAGGCGATGCAGGCCGCCTTCGCCGGGGGCGCGCCGGGGCCTGCCATCGGCGTCAGCGGCGCGCGGTGCCGGGGTTGCCGTCCAGCGGCGCGCCGTAGCGGGTCTCGCCGGGGGCCCCGAACTCGCTGTTGAAGCGCAGGATGTAGACGGGGCCGCCGCCGAAGGCCGGGCGGCCATTGCCGTAGGTGACGCGGTATTCACCGTTGCCGGTCGGTTCCACGCGGGTGGCGTCGCCGCCCACCACGGGCATGCAGTTCATGTTGTAGACGATCTCGACGTTCTCACCGGAACCGCGGACCTCCTGCACCTGGCAGCTCATCAGGGTCTGTGCGGCGGCCGGCGACGTGGCGGCGGGCAGCGCGGCGGCGGCCAGCAGCAGGGTGGCGGCAACGGCGTGGGGATGCCTCATCGGGATGGTCCTTCCTGGGGATCAGGCCCGGCACCGAGGCGCCGGATCGCCTACACCGGAGGGATCCGATGCGGGTCGGACGATGCCGAGAATGGCAGGGTTGGAGCAATTATGCGCTGGTATGGCCGGGCCTGATCCTTCGGCTACGACCATCGCCGCGCGCCCTCACCACGGACCCGTGTCCGCGCGCGCCCCGGCTTGGCGGGCGACGCCATGTGGCGGCCATGACCCCTGCGCCAGGACGCCTATACAAAGGTATGGTGCCGCCGGGCCTAGCGGAGCGAGAGCCGGTCCACCATGCGCACCAGATCAGGCAGCGACCGCGCCTGCATCTTCGCCATCGCCTGCGCGCGATGCACCTTCACGGTGATCTCGCTGAGATTGAGCTGCGCCGCGACCTGCTTGTTAAGCTGCCCGGCGGCGACCATGGTCATGATCTCCCGCTCCCGCTGCGTCAGCGTCGCATAGCGCGCCTGCAGCACCGCCAGCGCCGCGGCATCGTCGCGGCGGGCCTCGCTGAGCGCGATGCCGCGATGCACGGCATCGAGCAGGTCCTGGTCGCGGAAGGGCTTGGTCAGGAACTCGATGGCGCCCGCCTTCATGGCGGCAACCGACATCGGCACATCGCCATGGCCGGTGATGAAGATGATCGGCAGCGGCAGGCCGAGCTGGGCCAGCGCACGCTGGAACTCCAGCCCGCTCTGGCCGGGCAGGCGTACATCCAGCACCAGGCAGCCGGGAGCATCGCGGCGTGGCGCGGCGAGGAAATCCCGCGTCGAGGCATGCGCCTGCACCTCGTGGCCCACCGAACGCAACAGGCTCTGCAGCGATTCGCGGATCGCCTGGTCGTCGTCGATGATGAAGACCACCGGGGTCATGCGGCGATGTCCCGCGGCGCCGCGGCGCCGGGGGCGGCCGGCAGGGCGAAGTGGAAGATGGCGCCGTGCGGCACGTTGTCCTCGACCCACAAGCGGCCGCCATGCGCCTCCAGGATCGACTGGCAGTACATCAGGCCCATGCCCGTCCCCTCCGGCTTGGTGGTGAAGAATGGCTCGAAGATGTGGCGCCGTTGCTCCTCGGCAACGCCATGCCCGGTATCGGCGAAGGAGACCTGCACCTCGCCCTCCGGGGCCGCATGGCTGGTGATGCGCAGTACGAGCGGCCGGCCCTTGATGCCCGACATCGCCTCGAAGGCATTGGTGGCGAGGTTGGAAACCACCTGTTCCAGCTGTGCCGCGCTGCCGCTGACCGGCGGCAGCCGCTCGCCCAGCCGCAATTCCAGCGTCACGCCATGCGGGCGTGCCTCCGCCTCGCAGCGCGTCAGCACGGCCTGCAGCAGCCGGTTGAGGTCCAGCGCCGCCCGTTCCTGCCCGCCCTTGCGGAAGATGGCGCGGATACCGTCGATGATGCGGCCGGCGCGCAGTCCCTCGCGGCCGATCCGCTCCAGCGCCGCGCGGGTCTCGGCAAGGTCCGGCGGGTTCCGCGCCAGCCAGCGTAGCCCGGCATCCGCGTTGGTCACCATGCTGGCCAGGGGCTGGTTGACCTCATGCGCGATGGAGGCGGACAGCGCCTGCATCGAGAGCAGCCGTGCTTCGCGCGCCCGCCGCTCCGCCGCGACTGCGCGGGTCAGCTGCGCGGACAGCGCCGTGGTCTGCGCCAGCAGCACGAGCAGCACCACCATGGCGGCCACCAGCCCATAGAGCCGCCCCGCCCACCAGCCGAGGCTGAGGCGCAGCCCTTCGCTGATGAAGCTCAGCATCAGGATGTCGATGAGCAGCGAGAAGGTGACGACGGTGAGCCACAGGTCCAGCACCGACCAGCCGCGCAGCAGCAGGATGGCGAGCGTGGCGGCGTAGACCGCGGCGACCAGGACGGCGAAATAGGTCCAGTTCACGGTGATGGTCGCCGCATCCATCATGAAGCGCGGCAGCAGCGCGTCGTTCCGGATAATGAGGACCGCGAGGCCGGCGGCGGCGGCGAACACCGCCAGGATGCAGGCTGCGATGACCATTCCGCTGTACCGCGGCGCCGCCCTGCGCGTCTGCCGGCATGCCAGCACCGCATAGGTCAGCAGCAGCAGCGCGAAGCCGAGCCGGCGCACCGCGGCAATGGAGGCGGTGGTCTGCGGCCCGGCCGGCGGCAGGCCCATGGCGTCGAAGACGCCCGGAAAGGTCAGCGCCCAGGGCACGGCCATCAGGCCGGAAAACAGGTAGGCGGCGGCAAGCAGCATCACGGCGAGGATGCGGTGCACGGAGAACAGTGCGAGCAGCAGCGCCCCGGTGACCAGCTCGATGACCACCAGCGCCGCGGCATAGGCCGGCAGCAGCACTTCGGAGCCCGCCAGCGGTGTCTGCGCATGCGGCGCCGCAAGGGCCAGGCCGAACAGCAGCGACGCCATGACGCCCGCCGCGAGCCGCCTTTGCGCAGAGGAAGGCGGGGTGGTCGAGAGGAGGGAGGGCTGTTCATCCTGCCGAACCCTGCGCAAATCGATGCCTCCGTCCCCAGCCGGGCCCAAGCTGCCCGATACGGGAAGGGTTGTACATGACGCCGCCCGGATGCCGGCGGGCCATCCTGCCCGCCCACCTGGCACCACCTCAAGGCGCAGCGGCCTATCTTTGGATGATTGCCGCAGCCCAAGGGGGCGCGCGGAACCGAAGTTCGGGCCGGTGCCGCCATCGCTGATGCGCGGATGCATGGGAAGGGCCACGCTCGGTGCAGCCAGTGGCGCGCCGCGGCTGCGCTATGCCAGCCTGTAGCTGCGGGAGCGGGAGGTGATGGCGCTGGTCGCCGCCGGCCCCATGAACAGTAAGGTGGCCTTCCGGCCTGGGCACGGCGAAGAGCCAGCGGGCCGATGCGATGCGGAAGATGGGCGCGCGGTCGCTGGCGGAGCTGGTCCGCCTGGCCGGCAGATGCGCGGCCCCGGGCGCATTGCACCCGGGGCGTGGACCTCACGTTGGACGGATCGGCTGGATACATCCGCCCGAGCGCCGTGCCGAGCGAGCACGAGGATGGCGCCGGGCGGGCCTGGCCAGGCCGGAGGGGCTTTACCCTCCCGGTTGCTGGAGTATCAGCCCTTCACGAAGGCGAGCAGGTCCCGGTTGATGACCTCGGCATGGGTGGTGAGCATGCCGTGCGGATAGCCCGGATAGACCTTCAGCGTGCCTGCTCGCAGATGCGTGACCGCCTTCAGCGCCGAGTTGGCGATCGGCACGATCTGGTCGTCATCGCCGTGCATCACCAGCGTCGGCACGGTGATGGCCTTCAGATCCTCGGTCTGGTCGGTTTCGGAGAACGCCTTGATGCCGTCGTAATGGGCCTTGGCGCTGCCCATCATGCCCTGTCGCCACCAGTTCTGGATGACGCCCTGGTACACCGTCGCGCCCTCCCGGTTGAAGCCGTAGAAGGGGCCCGAGGGCACGTCGAGGAACAGCTGCGCGCGGTTGTCGGCGACGCCCTTGCGGAAGCCGTCGAACACCTCGATCGGCAGGCCGTCGGGGTTGCCTGGGGTCTTCAGCATCAGTGGCGGCACCGCGCTGACCAGCACCGCCTTGGCGACGCGGCCGGCCGGTTGCCCATGCTTCGCCACATAGCGCGCGACCTCGCCGCCGCCGGTGGAATGGCCGATATGCACGGCGTTGCGCAGGTCCAGATGCTCCGCCACGGCGAAGGCGTCCGCCGCGTAATGGTCCATGTCATGGCCCTCGCTGACCTGCGCCGAGCGGCCATGGCCGCGGCGGTCATGCGCGACGACGCGGAAGCCCTGCTGCAGGAAGAACAGCATCTGCGTGTCCCAGTCGTCGCTGGACAGCGGCCATCCGTGGTGGAACATGATCGGCTGGGCCTGCCTCGGCCCCCAATCCTTGTAGAAGATGTCGACGCCGTCGGTTGTCGTGACGTGGGGCATGTCGGTGGGTCCTTCTGCATGGGGTCTCGTGGCCGCTTCGGAAGCGCGCGGCAGGCCGGCTGAAAGGGCCAGAGCTGCCCCTCCCAACCCGATGGCTTCCCTGCGGGTCGGCAGATGATGGCGGCCGGAGGGCTGGTTCTCTGCGGGCATTCCGGATCCTTTCACTGCCCCGGACACCCCGAGCGTCGTGCGCGGAGTGCCGCGTGACGGAGAGCACGGCCCGACCCTAGGCGGCCGCACAGGGTGGGCGCCATTATGCGAGGAGATAGCCGGACTACTGCTGAAGGAAGGTTCACGGTGGCCCGTGCGGGGGGGGGGCAAGTCAGGCTTGCACTCGGCTACGCGTCGCAGGCTGCTTCTGATTTTCCCTCTGCGATGATCGCAGGGCGGCGGCTTCGCGCGGCTGGTCGCGGCGGGCCAGAGCGAGGCTACGCCGCCGCAGCGCTGAGCGGTGCTGCCGGCGGCTGCTTCCTGACCCTGGCCGCTGCTTCCAAGGCACCGCCATCTGGTCGTCGGCGCCCAGCGCTCACGGCGTGCGCAGCGCCGCCGCCAGGGCGATCAGCCCATCTTCTCCACCCTGCATGCTGCCCTGGCCGCCGGTGCTGCCGCCATCGGGGCTGCCGCCATTTCCGGCAGCCGCCTGGGCCAATCGGAGGTTTACCGCAACCCGCTCCGGCGCGTCCGGACGGCGGGCGAGGGGCGCCAGCAGGACGGCCGCTTCGGCAGGCCGGCCCGCCAGCAGCAGCGAAACGGCCAGGTTGTTGGCGGTTGCCAGGCTGTCCGGTGCCCGGGCCAGCGCCGCCTGGTGACTGACGGCAGCATCCGCGTGCCGACCCAGGAGATCCAGTGCAACGCCCCGGCCGGACAGCGCCGCCGCATTGCCCGCATCGCGCGCAAGCACCCGGCCGAATATCTCCAGCGCCTGCGGCGCCGCGCCCGCACGCAGCCGCAGGCGGCCCAGACCGACCAGCAGCGGCGCCGCATCCGGCTGGCTGCGCATGGCCCGCGCCAGCACGTCCTCCGCCTGCCCGGCCTGTCCCGCGCGCAGCAGCGCCGCCGCGTAGCGCGACTGCACCAGGGCATCCCCGGGCACCGCTGCCGCCGCGGAGGCCAGCATGGACAGCGCGACATCGGTCTGCCCGGATGCCTCGGCCGCGGCCGCCACCCGAAGCCGTGCCGCAGTGTCGTGCGTAGCCGGGGCACTGCGTGGGCCCTGGCCGGCGCATCCCGCCAGCAGCAGCAACGCCAGTCCCGCCCATGCCGGTGAATACATCATGGTGTCCCCGAGAATTGACGTCCAATTTCCAGCACGGAGGGACCGACCAGCGCGATGAACAGCGCCGGCAGGATGAACAGGATCAATGGCCCGACCAGCAGCGCCGGCAGGCGGATTGCCTTCTCCTCGATACGGAGCATGCGTTCCGTCCGCATTTCCGCCGACAGCACACGCAGCGCCTGCGCCAGCGGCGTGCCGTAGCGCAGCGTTTGCGACAGCGTCGCGCCAAGCCGCTTGAAGCCCTCCATCTCGGTGCGCTCGCCCATCCGCTCCAGCGCGGCACGACGATCCGGCAGCATGCGCAGCTCCTGCACCAGGATGCTGAACTCCAGCGCAATGGCCGGGTTCGAGCCCTGCATCTCCCGCGCTACGCGGTCCACTGCCGTCTCCAGGCCGAGGCCGGCCTCCGCCGCGACGACCAGCAGGTCCAGCCCGTCCGGGAGCCCCATGCGAAGGCGCTGCTGGAACCGGCGCCGCAGCATGCCCACCAGCCAGTTCGGCAGCACGACGCCGAGGCACAGCGCGGACGCGAACAGCATGGCGCCATTCATGGTGCTGACCTCGGCCATCGCGCCATAGGTCGTGGCCGCGGCCGGCAGCAGGACCACGAGCACCGCCTTGGCCCCGATCAGGGCCGGAACCGCCGCGCGCGGGTCGAGCCCCGCCGCGGCGACGGATCGCTGGAACCCGGCGGCATCCTTTTCCGAGACGAAGGCGCTGTTGCGCAGAACCTCACCGAGCCACAGCACCGGCCCCAATGCGCGGGCGCCGAGGCTCACCGGCCGCCGCTCCACCGCCTTCGGCTGCGCCTCCGCCACCATGCTGCGGAGATGCACCGCCATGTCGCGATCCTCCGCCGCATGGGCCAGCAGCAGTGCCGCGATCAACGCCAGGCAGACCGCGCCACCGACGGCCGCCAGCATCAGCAGGGTGTCCGGTGTCAGCATCGTCTCAACCCCGCCCGGCCTGGCGGATCAGCCAGCGGATCATGATCAGCCCCATCGCCATCATCACAAGGCCGACGACGGCCATGGTCTGGCCGGTCGGGTTCTGCGTGAAGGTCTCGATGTAGAAGGGCTGGATCATCGCCATGGCGCCGGCGGCCAGGAATGGCAGGATCACCAGCAACCCCGCCTGCATATTGGCCTCCGCTGCCAGCGCCCGCGCCCGCTTCGCCATGGCGACGCGCTTGCGCACCAGGTCCGCGAGATTATCCAGCGTCTCCGCCAGGCTGCCGCCGGTCTGCGACTGCAGGCCGAGCGTTACCGCCAGGAAGGCATATTCGGTCACCCCGGTGCGCCGCGACAGGCTGACCAGCGCATCCTCGACCGGCCGGCCGATCGCCATCTCGCCGGCGACGCGGGCGAACTCCTCCCGCGTCGGGGAGGAGATTTCCCGTGCCACGCCGCGCAGCGCCTCGGCCAGTGGCAGCCCGGCGCGGATGGCGCGGACCATCAGGCCCAGCGCGTCCGGGATCTGCTGGAATACCGCCTCCGAATAGCGGGCCAGCTGCATGCCGAACAGAAACCGCGCCGCCATGATGCCGGCCGCCACGGTCGCCAGCCAGGTGAGCGGCTGGCTGAGCCGCCCGCTCGCCATGGCATGCACCACAGCCGCCATTCCTAGCGCCATCAGCGCAACAAGCGGCCATGGCATGGACCGCGCCTGCGGCATCTCCGGGTCGAAGCGGATCAGGCGCAGCAGGCGCAGGGAGGCATGGCCATGCCGCGACCGCGCCACGCGGATGGAGGGCAGCACCACCCTCGCATCGGCCTCCGCATTGCCACTGCCCAGGTCGCGCAGCCGGGCGCGCAGGGCGCGGCCGTCGCCGGATTGCGTCAGCGCGAGGCAGGCGAGCAGCACGCATAGCAGCAGCAGGGCAACCAGGATGATCAACAGCAGGTCACGCCGCATCGCGACCCTCCTGCATGGCGCGCATCCAGGCCTCGCCGAGGCCGAAATAGGTCAGCCGGTCGAAGAAGCCGGGCCTGATGCCGGGTGTCACCCAGCGGCCGCGGATGCGGCCATTCTCGTCGTCGCCCAGGTATTCGAAGGCAAAGACATCGTTCATGGTGATGACCTCGCCTTCCAGCCCGACCACCTCCGATACCTGCGAGACGCGGCGGCCGCCGTCGCGCATGCGCTCCACCTGCACGATCAGGTCCACGGCGCTGGCGATCTGCGTGCGGATGGCGCGGGAGGGCAGGTTGTTCTGTCCCATCTGGACCATGTTCTCGATCCGCACGACGGCGTCGCGCGCGGTGTTGGCGTGGACGGTGCAGTAGGAACCGTCATGGCCCGTATTCATGGCCTGCAGCATGTCGAAGGCCTCGGCACCGCGCACCTCGCCGACGATGATGCGGTCCGGCCGCATCCGCAGCGCGTTCTTCATCAGATCGCGCTGGTTGATCTCGCCCTTGCCCTCCAGGTTCGGCGGCCGGGTCTCCAGGCGGACGATGTGCGGCTGCTGCAGCTGCAACTCCGCCGCATCCTCGATGGTGACGATGCGCTCGCCATGGTCGATGAAGCGGCTCATCGCATTCATCATGGTGGTCTTGCCGGAGCCGGTGCCGCCGGAGACGACCACGTTCAGCCGGCATCGCGCCGCGATCTCCAGCACGCGGGCCACGCTGTGCGACATCGAGCCGCCATCGGCCATCGCCTGCAGGTCGATCTTCTTCTTGGAGAATTTCCGGATCGAGATGCTGCAGCCGTCGATCGCCAGCGGCGGGAAGACCACATTGACGCGGCTGCCATCGAGCAGGCGGCAATCGACCAGCGGGCTGCTCTCATCGACGCGCCTGCCGACCGTCGCGGCCATCTTCTGTGCGATGGTGGCGACCTGCTGCGCATTGCGGAAGCGCACATCGGCGCGCACCAGCTTGCCGCGCCGCTCGATGAAGACGTGGTCCGGGCCGTTCACCATGATGTCGCTGATGGTATCGTCGGCGAGAAGCGGCTCCAGCGGGCCGTAGCCCACCATGTCGTGTTCCAACTCCTCCGCGATGCGCGCCTGCTCGCGTGCCGAAAGGCCGATGCGCTCGCGGTTCGCCAAATCGTGCACCAGCGATTCAAGCTGCGCCCGCAGCGCCGCGCGCGGCAGTTCGGAGGCGACGATGGGGTCCACCTGCTCCATTACCCGCGCCCGCAACTGGTCCAGCGGCACACCGGGTGCCAGTGGCAGGACGGTGCCCCCGGCCTCCGCCGGCAGCTTCGCTTCCACCATCGACATCGGCGCGTCCTGACGGCGGCCGAAGGGCTTCATGCACTGCCTCCGAACAGCCGCGCCATCAGGCTGCCGCGCACCTTTCCTGCATGAACCGCCGCGATCTCCTCCGTCACCGGCGCCAGCGCGCGGCGCAGCACGGTATTGAGCGCCGGCTTGCCGAGGTTCGCGGCGCGCGGCAGCAGCTTCGGCAGGTCGGGTATGGTGACCTCCGGCGTGGCGCCGAGACCTTCGAGGATGTGCTTGCGCTTCAGTCCGCCGGGCAGACCCTCGCGGTTCAGCACCGTCATCATCCGCGCCGCGCCGCCCCCGGCCAGCTTGCGCGCGGCGATGGCGTTCCGGATGCCGGCGAGATCCGGCCCCATCACCAGCAGCATCAGGCGGGACGCCGCCAGCACGGCGCGTTCCGCCGGGCCGGGCGGCATTGGCAGGTCCACCACCACATGGTTGAAGCGCTGCCGCAGCAGGCCGAGCAGTCCGGCGACGCCCTCGATCGTCGGCAGTGGCACCGCGTCCATCGGCTCCTCCGCCGCGATCAGCTTCAGCCGCTCGCCGATCGGCATCGCGCAGCGTTCCAGGAACAGCCCATCCACCCGCTCCGGATCTTCCAGCGCCACGCGCAGGCCGGGGGCCGGGCGCACGCCGAACATCAGCCCGGTGGTGCCGCCACGCAGGTTGAGGTCGAGCAGCGCCACATGGCCGCGGCTGACATCGGCGAGTTGCAGCGCCAGGTTCACGGCGACGGTGGTGGTGCCGACGCCGCCGCGGGCGCCGCAGACGGCGACGACCTGACCACCGCGCCGCGCCGCCTCGGTTTCCGCCTCGCCGCCTTTCAGGAAGGGGCCGAACAGGCGTTCCGCGCTGTCACGCGTCAGCGGCTTGTGGACGTATTCGGCGACGCCGAGGTCCCGCGTCAGTTGCCGGTAGAAGCCGATCTCGGTGTTGTCGCCCAGCACCAGCATGCGCAGGTCCGGCGTGCAGATTCCGGCCAGTGCCTCGAGCTGTTCCATCGGGTCGTCGATGCCCGCGATGTCGACCAGAAGCACGCGCGGCGTCGCCTCCCGCTCCAACGCCTTGATGGCGGTGGCGATGCCGCCGCGGCGCACGGCAAGTCCGCCGCCAAAGGCCGCGAGGCCGCCCCGGATCGCAGCCTCGGAGGCCTCATCCTGCACGAAGGCCAGGAACGGTGCGCGTTCGCCGCGGCCTGCGCCGCCGCCGCGGGCGTGGTCGGCGGCCTCCCGCGGCGGGTCAGCGCGCATCGGGGCTGCCCGTCGGTTGCGCCACCGGCTCACTGCTGACCGGCACGATCCTGGACAGGGTGGAGGCTGGCAGCGGGAAGCGGCGCCCGGATTCGAGGCGCCGCACAGCAACCGTAGCGGCCTGCCCGCGGTCGCCGATCGCGGCGCGGCCACGCCTCGCATCCTGCGGGTCTTCCAGCATGGCGCGCAGGTTGGATTCGTTGGCGCCGCTGGAACGCCAGGTGCCGGGGCGGGCGAAATCACCTCCCTCGCTTTGGCAGGCGGCGAGCAGCAGCATCGAGAGGATCGGCAGCATCCGCATCCGCGTCACTCCAGAATGAAGCCGGCATCGACAGCGCTGACGCCTGCCAGGGGCGGCGCCCCACGGGCGATCTGGCGGCGATGCAGGATGCGATCGAGGTCGGTTGCCGGACGGAAGCCGTCGGTCGGCGCCGCCAGCAGGTTCGGGTCGGACACCGGCCGCACCAGATAGGGCGTGACGATGATGACGAGCTCCGTCTCGTTCCGGCGAAACCGGTCGGAGCGGAACAAGGCGCCCAGCACCGGCACGTCGGCGAGGCCGGCCAGGCCCTCATTCGCCGTGGTGCTGCCCTGCGACAACAGCCCGGCGATGGCGAAGGATTGCCCGCTGCCCAGTTCCACCGTGGTCTCCGCCCGCCGTACCGAAAGCGCCGGGATCCGCACCACGCCACCGCCGAGCGGCAGGGAGATCGCGCCGTTCTCGGTCAGCTCGCTCACTTCCGGCCGGATTCGCAGGTTCAGCCGGTCCGGCGCCAGCACGGTGGGCACGAAGGCCAGGCTGATGCCGTAGGGCTTGAATTCGATCGTGATGCCGCCGGAAGTGGTGCTGGCAGAGACCGGCACCGGAAATTCGCCGCCGGCCAGGAAGCTCGCCACCTCGCCCGACTGCGCCGTCAGGTTCGGTTCCGCCAGGATGGTGATGAGCTGGTCCTCGGCCAGCGCGTCGATCACCGCGTTGATGTCGAAGCGCGATGATCTGTAGGCCGCGCCATAGCGCTGTGGCACGTCCGTGCCGGCGGCGCCGAGCAGTGCTCCGCCAACTGCGCCCGCGCCGCCGCTGCGCAGCCCGAGCAGGAAATTGCCGCCGGTATTCGCCAGCGCCTGCCAGTTGAAGCCCAGATCCCGCGAGACCTGACGCGAGATCTCGGCAACGCGCACCCGGACATTGACCTGGATCGAGCCGAGCAGAACCAGGCTGTTCGTCACCTCCCGATCCGCCCCGGCCATGGATTGCGCAATGGCCTCCGCGCGACGCGCATCGATGGCCGAGGCGGCCTGGCCGGTCAGTTCCAGCATCCGCGGCCCGGCGGCGGCAACGCGCGCCGTGGCGGCGCCGGGCACCATGCGGCGGATCATGCTCTGGATCGCGGCGGGGCTGGCGTCCGGGCTCGCGGCCGGAGCAGCGAAGGCGGGTTCCGGCGCGGGCGTATTGGACAGCACGGTCACGTCGTATTCGGCGACCGGGCTGCCATCCTCCGCCGTCGCGATGATGGTGGTGCGGCCGGCGCCGACCGCCATCAGGAACAGACTGGTGGGGGAGGCGGGCTGTACCCGGGCGATGCGCGGATCGGCGGCGAGCACCGTCAGCGCCGCTTCGGGCAGCACCAGCAGGCGGCCCGTGCCGGCCACCAGCGTCAGCCGCTGCGCGCCGGTCACGCGCGGCGCTGCGGCCACCGTCGCGGCGGGCACGGAGGTACCGGCGGAAGGGCGTGGCGCCAGCTGGTCCCGCGGCATCGTCACCGCCTGCTGCGCCAGGGCCGGTCCACCTGCCAGCAGGCAGGCCATGAGCATGAATACGCGATTCATCGGAACAGGACGTTCTGGGTCTCGTCGCCCTGGATCACCCGCATCCGCATGCCCTGGCTGACCCCGGCACGCGCGAGCGCGGGGGACACGTCCTCGCCGAACACCGAACCGGGCGGGACGACGGCAGCGAGCGGCAGTTCCGCCTCGATCGCGCGCACCGTCAGCGCAAGCCGGCCGAGCCGGCTGCCGACGGCGACGCGTTCCGCCTGCGAGGACGTCACCTCCAGCGTCACGGTGCGGGCGATGCGGCTGGCGGTGGCTTCGGCCCCGGTGGCGCCCTGGGTGATCTGCTGGTCCACGGCGATCACGCGCACATCGGTCAGCAGCGTCTCCCCCACCACGCGGCGGGCAAGCGGCGCGTCGCCGGCGGCGAGTTCCTGGGTCAGGATCAGGTCCACCTGGTCGCCCGGCCAGATCAGGCCGGCCGTGCCGGTCACCACATCGACGCCGACCGAGATCGCCCGCTTGCCGGGCGCCAGCACGGCGGCGAGGAAGCCGCGGTCCCGCGGGCGCAGGTATTGCGCGCGGTCCAGCGGCGCGCCGGCCTCCATGAAATGCCGCAGCATGGCGCCGCGAAGCTCCGCCTTCGCCTCGTCGCTCGGCGGCACGGCGCCTTCGGGCAGCAGCTCCGGCGCGACCTCCCGCGTCGCGAAATCCTCCTCCTTCAGCAGCGTGCCGGCGGGCAGCGCGCGGGCGGCGACCAGCATCTGCGCGCGGGCCGGCGGAGGTGGCGGGGCCGCGGCGGAGGTTGCGGAGGCGGGGGTCTGAGTCGGGGGGGCGAGCATCTGCACCCCCACCGCGCCGAGCCCCGCGGCGGTGATGATCAGTGATAGGACAACCAGGATACGAAGGAACATGTGGGCGGTCCCGCCTTATTGGGGGTTCGCGAGCAGTGCGGCCAGCGCCCCGGCGGCGATGGCAAAACCATAGGGCAGGGGGCCGCGCCGCCGCAGGCGCCAGGATTCGATGGCGGCCAGCCGCGGCAGCAGCGCCGTGCCGGAAGATGGCGCGAGGCGTGGTGCGAAGGACGGTCCGGCGAGGTACAGCACGCCCAGCAGGCCACCGGCCAAGGTGGTGGCGAAGACGAAATCCCAGGTGGCGGCGGGCGCGAAGCCGAGCGCCACCGCGCCCGCGAGCTTCACATCGCCCCCGCCGAGCCAGCCGCGCATGGCGCAGCCCAGCAACACCAGGAACAGCACCGCGGCGCTGGCAAGGGAGACCAGCGCCGCATCCCAGCCGAGTGAAAGCCGGGACAGAATGCCGATGCCGGCGAGCAGGAGGGAGACGGCATCGGGGATCATGCGCGCCGAGAGGTCGCGCCAGCAGGCGTAGGCGAGCAGTGGCAGGATCAGGAGAAGCTGGACCGAGACATCCACGGCGAGACTGCCTCGCGAGGTACGGTCAATGCCAAATGGTTGCCGTCAATCCGGCGTTGCGCCGGTGATCTTCGTGCCGATCGCCTGGAACGCCGTTTCGAGGTTGGGACCGAGAGCTGCAGCGGCACCGCCGACCACGATGACGATGCCGACGGCGAGGATCGCGTACTCGGCGGCCGAAACCGCCTTCGTGCTGCGCAGGGCGAGGATGGCAGAGCGGATCATGATGCGGTTCCCGGTGGGTGAGCATTTGCGATGTGTGGGATCCCCTTGCCGGCGTGGCGCGTCCACACCGGTGAGACCCCCTCCCTTTGCTGCCAGCGACGGCATCTCGGGATAGCTGAACCTAGGCCTCGGGCGACGAGACTCTCCAGGCAGCAATTGTAAGGACATGTTATGCCATTTCACTCAACCGCAGGTTTTAGAATGCGTGACAGCTCAACTTTCGTGACATTGCCTTACAGCGATAGTGGCGGGCCGCAGCCGCCTCCTCCGGCCGGAATGCCTCAACGCCTCCTGCTTCCTGTCCCTGGCCGATGCGCGGGACCGGCTTGAGGCGTGGAGGACGGAGTACGACGAGGAACGGCCGGACGGGGAAACGTGACCCCGCGGGCCTTCGCCGAGCAGGCCCAGCAAGCCCAAGGAGTCGCGTAGACCCCGGACCAGACCAGCGGTCAGCACCAACCCCGTAGATCCCCTTCGTTGGCAACAGCCTCGGCGGTGGCTGCGACCAGACGAGATCATAAAGCTCCTGCCAGGTGAGTTCCGTGGCCATGGACCCTCGTGGTCAAGGCGACCTTGCCTTGTCGCTCCACCATGCGGGGGGCGGGCAGCGAGTCAGAAGCCGAAGCGAAAGGTCTCGTCCTCACCACCGGTTGTCTCGGTCGGCAGAGGGATCACGGCGGTCGTTTCATTGAACCAGACGAAGGCCTGGTACCGGTCTGGCAGGCTCGCGTGGGAATAATGGCTCCAACGTTCGGTTTCGGGCCGGTAGATGACGCCGATGTACCGCTCGAGCCGTTGCGCGCGGCGCTGCTTCGTTGCCTGCAGCGTCACGGCATCTCCCGCCTGCCTGAGGTCGAAGGCCACGAGCCCACCAGGCAGGCATCCACCCTACCTCGCCTGCGCATGTTCAATTCCGCCGTCGGCGTTCAGGATGCGGTGCATGTGCCCTACCGCGCTGCAGCGCCGGCCTTGCAGAACATGATAGCCGGGCGCCTCGACCATTATTGCCTGCTCGCCGCGGCCGCGGTCAGCTTCATCAACGACCATTCCCTCCAGGCGCTCGCGGTGCTGACGGCGGAACGGTCGCCGCTGTTTCCCAACCTGCCGACCACGCAGGAGCAGTGCATTCCGGTGGTCGACGGCTACTACTGGAACGCCTTCTTCATGCGGACGGCGCTGGACCGGCAGGCCGTCCAGGACCGTCTGCGCACGGCGGCATCGACCGCCGTGGCGCCGGACCGCCACTCTCGGCATTATCTCCGAACCTTCCTGCGCAGCGAGATCACGAGATGGGCGGCGATCATGAGCAGCGCCGGGGTTGCGCAGCAATAGAAGCGGGCTTCGCCCCCGCCTGAACAGACACTGGAGGATGACGAGGATGCCGGAAGCCAATGTGCGGGGCGTGACCCTGAACTACGAAGTGATCGGCGATCGGGGCGCATGGGTCGCGCTGACGCCCGGCAGCCGGCGCGGCTATGCCGAACTGGTACCCATGGCGCGGGAGTTGGCGCGCCATGGCTACCGGATCCTGTTGCACGACCGTCGCAATTGCGGCGCCTCCGATGTCTCCATCGATGGCGAGGGCTCGGAATACGAGATCTGGGCCGACGACCTGCGGGAATTGGCGGCAGGCCTCGGGGCGACCCGGCTGCATGTCGGGGGTTCGTCCTCCGGCGCACGGCTGGCCGTGCTGTTCGCATTGCGGCATCGCGCGGCGCTGGACGGCCTGTTGCTGTGGCGCGTCACCGGCGGGCGCCACGCTTCGGAGAAGCTCGCCGCCCGCTATTATGGCGACTTCATCCCGTTGGCCGAATCAGGCGGCATGGCGGCGGTTGCGGAGACCGAGCATTTCGCCGCATGCATCGCGGCGCGGCCCTCGAACCGTGAGCGTGTGCTGGCGATGGACCCGCAGCACTTCATCGCCGTGATGCGCAACTGGCGGGAGCATTTCATCCGCGCCGCCAACATGCCGATCATCGGTGCGACGGAGGAGCAGTTGCGCGCGATGGACGCGCCCAGCTGCATCATCGCGGGCAATGACCTGGTTCATCGTCCAGAAACGGCGCACAGGATGGCCACGCTGCTGCCGCGCTGCGATTACCATGATGACGTGGTCGCGCAACGCGCCGATGAGGATCTGCTGGTGGAGTGGGATCGCGCCGAATGGAAGGCCGCGGAGCCGCGGATGGTCGCGATCTTCACCGACTTCCTGGCCAGGACGCCCGTCGCCCGATAGCCGGCCGCGACACAGCCGGCGAGATCATCTCCCCGTCAGCGTTCGGCTTCGGGCATCCAGCTACGCGGGAGAACGGACCATGCGCATCACGCTTGCCGGCCATGGACCGGATCGGCGCCGGCAGGAACTGTGCCGGGGCGCCGTGCCTGTCCATGTCGAGCCGCAGGTCTAGGAAAATTTCCCGTCTCGTGCGTAACCGTGATCGCGTGGTCAGCAAGGACGGATTGTACAGCGTTGCCTGCAATGGCCGCCTCGTCTCCGGGGCCGCACTCAGCAGCCGCATCAATGCCGCCCGAAGAGCTGGTGGCGATGAGGGCGATTGGGAGCGCCGCCCGGTCGCGCAGTACTGGCTCGACCTGCCGCGCGGCATGCGCATTGAGATCCGCCCGGTCACCACGTCATGGCCCCGGCCAAGGCTGGCTCAGCCCGTCGCCTCGGCGCGCTGCGGGCCGCGGAGGCAGGCCGCGACCCCGGTGCATTTGGCATGACGGTTCCCTGCGTGCCCCGCCTTCGTTAGAAGCCGGCGATGGACAACAGCACCGCCACCAAGCCGTTCAGCAAGCTCAAGGGCGATCCCTACCAGGCGTATGAGGAGTTGCCGGTCGAGGTGCGCCGCGCTCTTCAGGAAGCCCTGGTGGACTGGTGCTCGCTGCGGGCGCGTGAATGGCATCTTCGCCTGCTGCGCGAGCAGAGGCTGCGGCCTGCCCAGGCGGCGTCGTTCCTGGTTCAGACAATCCGTCGGCACGATCACGCCGAAGTCTCCGCCTTCGCCAGGACATGGCCGAAAGGCCCCGAGGCCTATCCCCACCTTGCCGCCGTGGCGACGCTTCAGCGCTATGTCGGGACGGAGGGCATCCCGGCTGCCGAGCCGATCATCGTCACCCCGAAGGCAGAACGGCACAGGATGGCGGTTAAGCCGTCAAAGACCGGGGCAAAGCGGTCCAAGGCACCAGCGAAGCGCAAGGCGGGCCGCCGCGCCAGGCACTGATCACGGGCCGGCAGCTACCCGGTCTCCCCCGCCGCTGTGTTGCCGACCTTGTCCTGCATGCCCGTTGGCAGCCCCGATGCGAACCGAAGCTGGGCCCCGTCGCCCCGGCTGACCGGCACGCTGTCCTGCCATCCCGACCGCCCTCCACGCGGCGACACGACGCTCGCCTGACCAAACGGCGCCTACGCGCCCTCCTGCGTCGTTATCCTTGAAGCTTTCATGCCTCGTCTGCTTTCGCGCGCCCGTTTGGGGCCGCGCTGCCTTGCTCAATTTGGCCTGCCGCGCCCGCTTTCGCGCGGCCGGACGGCGGCGCCCCGGCCGCAGAGCCCCGGCATGGCGTGCGGACTGGCGCGCGGGGGAAGGTCACAAGTCAGGAGTGACTTCCGGGCGTCGCGACCTGATGGCCAGTGCCAATGCGGCGGCCGCAGGCAGGGCAGCGGAGCGCCGAAATTCCCGCAGGATCAGGCTCGGGGCTGTGGAGTTTGACGGTGCGGCTTTGTGAGATCGTCGTGACCTGCTCGCCCTCGCAGCGCAGGGTACAGGTCTCAGGCCTCCCCGAGGCGTGAACCGCGCGAAGCGCCCACGCTGTGGCGGGAAGCGCCGGGGTTATGAACAGGACGGACAGCATGGGGATATTATTCTCGGACATATGGCTGAGCCAGAGGATTGCCCTTGCCGGCCCATGTGATGTCGCGAAATCAGGCTGCCGCGGATCGGCCGGGCCGGGGTGATATGCCGACGCCGTTGCAGGAGGCGGCCGGGCCTGTGCTCGTTGCGGTACTGCTGATGGTGTGGCAGCCGGTTGTACGGTGTCCCGTACCTTGGACCGAATTGCGGGTTGCGGCGTAACCGGGAAGGACCGGCAGGCGCAGCGGTGGGAACCGGAATCCGGCCTTCTCTCTGGCGGTAGCGCGCCGCCAGGGATCGGTGATCGGCGTCGAGAAGTCGCCCGGTCGCCGACATGACCTCGGCTGATCTGAGCCGTCCGGCGTGCACTGCGTTGGCTTGTCGCATGACATGGCAAGCCACGACGCCCCGCTCAGGCCGGGATCGCCTCGCGCTTCTGTCCGGCTGTGGCCAGCAGCCCGGGCAGCAAGGCCTCCGCCGCCAGCGCGCCGGAGATGACCACCGCCTCCACGCCCGCCCCATGCGTGGCGGCCCCGGCCAGCACCAGCCCGGGCAGTGGCTGCTTCGCCGGCAGACGACGGTCCACGCCGTAGATCGCGCCGTCCGTGGTCCAGGCGTAGCGCCGGAAGGTCACCGGCGAGGCATCGGAGCGGAACACGATCCTCTCGGCCAGGTCCGGGATCACCTCCGCCGCACGCGCCACCAGCGCATCGCCAAGCGCCGCCTTGCGGGCGCCATAGGCCTGGCCGCGGCGCCAAGCCTCCAGTGCCGGCGGGTGGCCGTCCTGCGGCGGCAGCCAGGGCGAGGTCTCGGCCTGCGGCAGCAGCGCGAGCAGTTCCAGCGTGGCATGGCCGGGCGGCGCGGCCGAGGGGTCCACCACCGAGGGCGCGACCATGTGCAGCGCGCCCAGCCGCGTGTGCGCCTGCACGATGGGCGGCATGTCGAGCCCGCCGCGCAGGCCCAGATGCACGGCGAAGGCCGAGCAGGCGGGCCGCGCCGCGGCGAGCCGGCCGGTCATCGCGCCGGGCGGCAGCAGGTGGCGCGCGGCGGCCAGCGGATCGCCGTTCAGCACCACCGCGGAGGCGGGCAGCGTGGCGTCGCGGCCATCGGCCTCGCGCAGCACGATCGCGCTGGCGCGGCCGCCCTCGGTCAGCACGCGGCAGACCGCCTGGCGCAGATGCACCTGCCCGCCGCGCGCGCGGATCGCGCCGACCAGCGCCTCCGCCAGCCGGCCGGAGCCGCCGGTCGGGTAGTGGCCGCCATGGAATGTATAGCCGAACAGCGGCACCATCTGCGCCACCGTCAGGCTCTCCGGCCGGTCGGTGATGTAGCCAGTCAACGCCGAGACCTGCCGGCGCGCTGCCTCGGTGTTCAGGTGCCGGGCGACGAACTCTGCCCAGGGCCGCGACATCCAGGCGGCGGCGAGGGGATGGGCGCGGGCGAAAGCGAGCAGCGCCTCCGGCGTGGCGGGCGTGCCCGGGATGCCGCCGCGTTCCTTGCCCGTGCTGTACATCGCATCGAAGACCTCGCGCGTCTCAGCGAAGAAGCGGCGCAGCCCCGCGGCATCGGCGGGGTGGCGTGCGGCCAGCGCCTCGGCATGGGCGATGGGGTCGCGCGGCACGTCGAAGACGGCGCCGTGGTCCCAATGGCGATGATCGAGCCGGCGCATCTCCACCGCGTCGGCAATCCCCAGGCGATCGAACACCGCGCGCAGCGGCCCGCCCACCTGCCAGCCGGAGATGTCATGCACGCCGGAATCGAAGCGGAAGAGCAGCGGCGCGCCCGTCTCGGGGTCGCGCCCCCGGGCGCGGCGCGGCCAGGTATGGGCGAAGCCGCCGGGTAGGTCGTGCTGCTCATGCACCTCCACCGGCACGCCGGCATCGGCCAGCAGCGCCGCCGCGGTCAGCCCACCGAGTCCCGCGCCGATGACGCGCACCGGCGCGGCAGCGCCGAGCAGAGCCGGTGCCGGCCAGGTGGCGGCGTCGGGATCGCGCAGCATGGCCCGCAGGCCGCGGCGCACCAGCAGCCTCGGGCCCAGGATGGAGGCGGCGGCGCCAAGCGCCGTCGGGCCCCAATGCAGCCAGGCCGGCACGCCCAGCAGCGCGCTCAGCGCCAGCCAGGCGAAAAGCCCGGCCCAAAGGCCGGAGATCAGCCGGTTCACCTGCCCGAACAGCAGTGTCCCAGTGGTGCCCTGGTAGTCGGCGGCGGAGAATTCCGCCGTCCAGGGCCGGCCGAGCAGCAGGCTCGCCGTGGCCCCCAGCGCCAGCGCGCCGAACAGTACCGCCGGCGCCGCACCGCGGGGCAGGGGCGTGCCGGCCAGATGCAGCGGCAGCAGCAGGGCCAGCGCGCCCAGCAGCGCCAGTTCGAAGACCAGCCAGCGCCCCTGGCGGGCCAGCCAGGCGGCCCGCATCAGCGCCAGCACCAGCCCCACCGCCGCGCCGGCCACCGGCCAGCCCAGGCCGGCGAGCGGCAGATAGGCCAGCATCGGCACCATGCCGAGATGCGCGCGCAGGAAGGACATCATGGCAGGGGCCCCATGGACAGGATGCGTCGGGACAGCGATGTTATCAACGTCAACATACGGCCCATGTGAGCAATGTCAACATCCGAGCGACCCTATCACCATGGCGATCTGCGCGCCGCGCTGCTGGATGCGGCGGATCGGCTGCTCGATGCGGGCGGTGATGGCGCGGTGAGCCTGCGGGAGGTGGCGCGCCAGGCTGGCGTCTCGCCCACCGCAGCCTATCGCCACTTTGCCGACAAGGAGGCGCTGCTGGCGGCGCTCGCGACGCGGCATTACGGCGATTTCGGCCGCGCCCTGGCCGAGGCCGGCAGCCTGAACGGCATGGGCGCGGCCTATCTGCGCTTCGCCCTGGCCCGGCCCGGCCGCTTCCGGCTGATCTTCGGTCCGCTGCTGGCGCGCGCGGCGATGCATCCCGAGTTGCAGGCCGCCTCGGCCGCCGCCTTCGCCACGCTGCGCGCCGCTGCCGCCTCGCCGGAGGCGGCGCTGCGCGCCTGGGGCATGGTGCATGGCCTGGCGCATCTGCTGCTCGACGGCGCGATCCCGGTGCCCGACCGGGAGGCCTTCATCCAGCGCGTCCTCCACCGTGAGCCGGAGGGCTGAGCGGCGGCGGCGGGCAGGCCGCGGGCAGCACCAGCACCGCGCAAAGCCCGCCCGCGGCCCGGTTCTCCAGCCAGATCCGCCCGCCATGCGCGGCCGCAACGTCGCGCACGATGGCAAGGCCGAGCCCGGTGCCGCCGCTCTCCGCGCCGCGCGCCGCATCGCCGCGATGGAAGGGCTCGAACACCCGCTCCAGCTCGGCCTCCGGAAGGCCGGGGCCGTCATCCTCCACCGTGACGCGCCAGGCCGCGCCCGCCGCCGCCAGGGCGAGCCGCGCGTCGCCGCCATGGGTCAGGGCGTTCGACACCAGGTTCTCCAGCGCCCGGCGCAGCGCGGCGGGCGCGCCCAGCACCACCGCGCCGCGCTCCGGCCCGACATAGCGCACAGCCTCGCCGATTTCGGCGCGCTCCTCCACCACATCGCCAAGCAGCACGGCGAGGTCGAGCAGCCGGCGCGGCTCGCGCGCCACATCGCCGCGCGCGAAGGCGAGCGTGGTGGCCAGCATCGCCTCCAGCCGCGCAAGGTCGGCCAGCAACGCGGCGCGCTCCGCCAGCGGCTCCATCGTCTCGGCGCGGATGCGCGCGCGGGTCAGCGGCGTGCGCAGATCGTGCGAGATCGCGGCCAGCAGCCGGGTGCGGCCGGCCACGAAGTCGCGCAGCCGGTCCTGCATGCGGTTGAAGGCCTGGGCCGTGGCGCGCGCCTCCCGCGCGCCGGCCTCGTTCATCGGCAGCGCGTTGAGGTCGGCGCCGAGCCGCTCGGCGGCCTGCGCCACCTGCCGCAGCGGCCGGGTCGCCGCAGCCACCACCCCGGCCAGGATCAGCGCCGTGGCCAGCGCGAGCAGCCCGAAGGCGGCCAGGAAGCGCGGCTCCCACAGCGCAGGGGGGGCGGCGGTGAAGGCCATCGCCTCGGCATTGGCCCAGCGCCCATCGGGCAGGCGCAGGGCCACCACCAGCAGGCGCGGCGGCGGCGGGCGGCGCTTGAGCAGCGCCAGCTGCTCCGCGCGGCCGAAGCTGCGCCCGGCCTCCGGCGCCGGGATCGTGTTATCCAGCCGGGCGCGCAGCTCCGCCGCCCAGGGCAGCCGGGCCGCGATGCCCTGTGCCGCCAGCATGGCGAAGCCGCCCGGCAACTCGGCGCCCAGGCGCGGCGCTGCCTCCAGCCGCAAGGTCACGCCCAGCGGTTCGGCCGGCAGCGGGCGGTAGTGGTCCGGCAGGCCCGAGAGCAGCATCTGGTCGGCGATCCGGTCCGCGGTGCGCGCCGCCTCGAAGGCGAAGAGCGCCTCCGCCCGGCTGCGTTCGTAGAGCAGGAAGGCCAGCAGCGCCGCCACACCCAGCGCGAGGCTGAGCGCCAGCAGGCTGCGCGCCAGGATGCCGCCGGGCCAGCGCGGCCTCACGCCAGGCGCTCGACCGGGGCCGCGAACAGGTAGCCGCCGCCGCGCACGGTCTTGATGATCTGCGGGTCCTTCGCCTCGGCCTCGATCTTGCGGCGCAGCCGGCTGACCTGCAGGTCGATCGAGCGGTCGAAGGGCGTCGCCGCGCGGCCGCGCGCCAAGTCCAGCAGCTGGTCGCGCGTCAGCACGCGGCGCGGGTGTTCGACGAAGCAGCGCAGCAGCTCGAACTCGCCGGTGGTGAGCGACAGGGCGACGCCATCCGCCCCCTCCAGCACCCGCGTGCCGAGGTCGAGAACCCAGCCGGCGAAGGTGAGCCGCCCGGCATTGCGGCGGGGCTCGGCCGCCGGCAGCATTTCGGCCCGGCGCAGGAGGGCGCGGATGCGCGCCACCAGCTCGCGCGTGCCGAAGGGTTTCGGCACGTAGTCATCCGCGCCGACCTCGAGCCCGACCACCCGGTCCGTCTCATCGCCGCGCGCCGTCAGCATGATGATCGGCACGGCGCTGGCGGCGCGCAGGCGGCGGCAGATGGCGATGCCATCCTCGCCGGGCAGCATCAGGTCGAGCACCAGGCAGGCGACGCGCTGGCTGGCCAGAACCGCATTCGCCTCCCGCCCGTCGCGCGCCGTGGCGACGCGCAGGCCATGCGGCGGCAGGGCGCGGGCCAGCAGCTCGCGGATGCCACGGTCATCATCCACCACCAGGATCAGGGGTGCGTCCGTCATGGCGCGGCAGGCTAGCACGCGGCACCGGCGCGGGCAGGGCGCCGATGTATCGTCGTGTATCCGCAGGCGGGCGCCGATGCGGGCCGATACCGGGCCGGCATGAACGGCATACGCGCAGAGGCTTTCCTGTGGGCCGGCTTGGTGTGGAGCAACCCTCGGTGGTCCGGCTGCTGGTCAATGGCGTCATGCGCGACGTGCCCAAGCCCTGGGCGGGCGAAAGCCTGCTCACCGTGCCGCGGGAATGGCTCGGCCTGATCGGCGCGAAGGCGGGGTGCGGGGAGGGCGATTGCGGCACCTGCGTGGTGCATGTCGCCGGCCGGCCGCGCCGCGCCTGCCGCCTGCCGATGCGCGCCGTGGCGGGGGAGGCGATTCTGACCATCGAGGGCCTCGCCGGGCCGGATGGCGCGCTGCATCCGCTGCAGGCGGCGTGGATTGCCGAGGGCGTGGCGCAATGCGGCTTCTGCCAGGCTGGCCACCTGATGCAGGCGGCGGCGCTGCTGGCGGCGAACCCCGATCCAGACACGGCGGCGGTAGAGGCAGCGCTGGGGCGGATGCCCTGCCGCTGCGGCACCCAGCCGCGGATGCGCCGCGCCATCCACCGCGCCGCCGCCGCGATGCGCGCGGGGCGCGTGCCATGAGGCTGCCGCCACGCCGCCGGCCGGCGCCGGGGAGGTCGCGCTGATCGCCGCCCTGCCGGCCCTGGTGAACGCGTTGCGCGACGCCACCGGCCACACCGCCACGCGCCTGCCGATCCGTCCGGCGGATCTTCCCCAGCAACAGTGAGGAACGCATGAGAAAGACCTGGATCATCGCCGCCGTCATCGCCGCGCCCTTCCTGCTGGCCGGCGGCGCGGTCGGCATCGGCACCTTGCTGACCGAGCGCGAGATCGCCGGCCATGCGGCGCAGGTCGCCGCCATCGGCCGGCTGCAGCCGGCACGGCCCGCCGATCCGGCAGCGATCGCAGCCCTGCCCGAGCCGGTGCAGGCCTATCTGCGATTCGCCCTGCCGGGGCCTTTGCGGCCGCTGCACACGGTGCGGCTTGCTCAGGCGGGCGAATTCCGCCGCCCGTTGACCGAAGGCTTCGCGCCGACCACGGCCGAGCAGACCATCGCCATCGGCACCCCCGCCCTGATGTTCGCGGCCACCACGCCGCTGCTGCCGGGACTCTGGGCGCGGGCCTATGATTTCTACGCCGCCGGGCGGATGCGCATGCGCGCCAAGATACTCTCCACCCTGGGCGTGGTGAATGAGCACGAGACCGAGGCGTTGAACCGCACCTCGCTGCGCCGCTGGCTGCTGGAAAGCCCGCTCTACCCCATGGCGCTGCTGCCCGGCGGGCCGGTGCGCTGGGAGGCGGTGGATGCGCGCCGCGCGCGCGCCGTCGTTGCCGCGCATGGGCTGGAGGCCAGCCTGGTCGCGACTTTCCGCGCCGATGGCAGCCTGGAACGCTTCGACGCGGAACAGGATGGCGATCTGACCGCGCCCTATCACGGCTCGGGCGAGCATGTGACGCGGACGGACTATCGGCTGGTCGAGGGCGTGATGATCCCCATGGGTTTTGTCATCGCGCGGGCGGCGGGCGGGCGGATCCATCCCTTCTGGCGCGGGCGTGTCACCGGGATCGTCTTCGAGTGACCCGAACCGGGGCGTCCCGCCGATCTCGCCCCGCCTGGCTTTTTCCTCCTTGCGCGGCTTCCGCTTCTGTCCGCTGCTTTGGCGGCGGGCGGGCTGCTGTCCGCCGCGCGCGGGACCCGGGCGCTTGTCGCCTCGCGCATCCTTGCGCCGGCCGAAGCCGTGACCATCGACCTGCGCCCGGACGTCCATGCCGGGCTGCAGGCCCCGGTGCGCCGCTACTTCGACTTCGCGTTCAATGGGCAGGCCGCGGTGACGCTGCGCGCCGTGGATTGGACCGAGCAGGGCGATTTCCTGCTGCCGGTCGGCCGCTTCCGCGTGCAGGGCCGGCAGCGCAGCCAGGCTGGCTGAGCATTCTGAGCCGTCATGCCAGGAAGACCGGATTCTTCAACTGGCTGAAATCAATAGGGGGGCGCCCGGTGGTCTCGCTGCCGACGTACCGCCTCGGCCCACCACTCCAGATCCTCGGCGAAGCGCGGGAATGCCCGCATCAGCGCAGCGCCGCCCTCACCGGTCGGCTTTCCTGCCTCATCGAGCGATGAGGCAATCGGCCCGACCAGGAGCGTGCTCGAGATGACAACCATGCCCATCTCGGAGAGGGTGCCGTGCCAGACCAGGTTGGACCGAGCCCCGGCCAGCCGGCCGGCGGAGTAGCTGGCAATGGCTGCCGGCCGCCAGAACCACTCCTCAAGGAAGTGATCCGTGAGGTTCTTAAGCCCGGGCTGGACGCCCCAGTTGTACTCGCCGGCGACAAAGACGTAGCCATCGGCGCCTCGAATCTTCGTCGCCAGGGTCTCGAGGGCCTCCGGTGCCGTCCCGGGCGGATGCTCCTTGTACATCCGGTCCAGCATGGGAAGCCCGACCGCCTGGGCATCGATCAACTCCGCCTGAGCTCCGCGGGCAGCAAATGCATCGACCAGGAAGCGGGCCAGCCGAATGCCGGTGCGGTCCGAGCGGTAGGAGCCGTAGAGAACGAGAAGCGTAAGGGCCATGGTGTCTCCAGCTTCCAGTTGCGGTTGTTCCTCAGCTATCGACGCACCCGCGCAGTCGCCTCCGCCGTGTGCTTCGATGGCGACGCTGGCACGCGCCCTGCGTGGGGCGGCACGATAACCTTGAGGCCGATCCCGGACGAAGAAAAGGATGTGTCAGGGCACCCCGGCGCGAGCCACCTCCGCCCTGCTGACCACCGACCAGTGGTCGTTGGCCGGTGGTGAACATGCCTCGGTCGCGCGAGCGGTGTCGGCCGACGATATCTCTCTGGGCGAGGCGGTGGTGTCGCTGGCGGCGAAGGATGGCCGCTACAGGCGGCGACGCAGGCGCCTTGATGGATGCGACGCCGACTGCGGGCTACATCATCTCACACAGAAAGCCGGCCGGCGACCTGGCCGAGACCATCCTCACCACCGCCCTGGAGAGACCGCATGAGCCGCCGTGAAATCCTGCCGCCTGGCATCTTCGGGCAGAACCGCACCATGGTGACGCCGCACTACGCGGTGATGCCGCCCGAGGGAATTCTCGAAAGCCGCCTGCCCGGCCTTGAGCGAACCAAGGTGCATTTCCAGACCTCGCCGGCCATGGGCGCGAATTTCGCGCAGGCGCTACTGGTGATGCAGCAGGGCGGTGGCACCACGGCGCCGATCGAGGACGGGCTGGAGCACTTCCTCTATGTGCTGGCTGGCGAAGTTGACTGCGAAGCCGATGGTGCACAACGCCGCCTCGGCGCTGGTGGCTTCGCCTATGTGCAGGGTGGCCGCCGCTATGGCTTCCGCGCCCTGGGCGGCGAGGCGCGCGCCATCTGGATCAAGCGGCCCTACCTCGCCGCACCTGGCATCACGCCGCGCGCCAGCTTCTTCGGCAGCCGGGACGCGGTGCCGCGCGTCAACAAGCATACCCAGGGCCGCAACTGGCAGGCGCTGCTCGGCGAGGCAGACCTCGCCATGGACATGGAGGTGAACATCCTGTCCTTCGCGCCAGGCACCTACTTTCCCTTCGTCGAGACCCACATCATGCAGCACGGGCTGTATATGCTGGAGGGGCAGGGGCTGTATCTGCTCGGCCGGGAATGGCACGAATGCTGGGCCGGCGACTTCATCTGGATGGGCGCCTATGTCCCGCAGCAATTCTACGCCACCGGCTGGGGCGAAACGGCCTACCTGCTCTACAAGGATGTGAACCGCGACGTGCGGTTCGAAGGCTTTGCGGCAGCACGGTAGACGGCCCGCCTAGAGCCGCGCCGAGGCGATTCGTGCACCCTCCGTCAGCGAGGCGAGCTTCGCCCAGGCGATATCGCCATGCACGGCGCCATAGCCCGCGAAGGTGCCGAAGCCGCAATCGGTTCCGGCGATGACGCGGTCCGGCCCGACGATCCGGGCGAAGGTCTCGATCCGCTGCGCCACCAGTTCCGGGTGTTCGACGAAGTTGGTGGTGCTGTCGAGGCAGCCGGGGATCAGGACCCAGTCCTGCGGCAGCTTCTGGTCGCGCCACACCGTCCATTCATGCGCATGGCGCGGGTTCGAGGCTTCGAACAGCAGGCCGCCGATACGCAGCTTGCGCAACACTGGCAGCACGCGGCCCAGCGCGATGTCCCGCGTATGCGGGCCCTCGTAGTTGCCCCAGCAGATGTGCAGCCGGACATTCGCGGGCGCGATATTGCGCAGAGCGTGATTGATGACCTCGACGTGCCGCTCGGCGCGGAGCAGGAAGTCCTCCTCCGTCAGCTCCGGATACAGCATGTGGCGGCCGAGGCCGAGATCCGGCGCGTCGATCTGCAGTGTCAGGCCGGCGGCGACGATGCCCTCGTACTCATGCCGCATCCCCTCCGCCAGGTCGGTCATGTAGCTGTCGATGTCGGGATGGATGTCGGAGGGCTGGAACAGCGCGATGACGCCGGGGGAGGCGCTGTTCATAAAGCCCGTGCCGTAGCCGGCGCGATCCAGCGCCTCGCGCATCAGCCGCAGGTCATGCGCCAGCGGGTCCATCGACTTCACGCCGATCGGCCCGGTGCAGCGCGGCCGGCGATAGGTCGGCGTGCCGCCGCCACGCGCGATCTTCTCCGCATAGGCCGGGAAGTCGCCGAGGTCGGCCGGCATGCGGCGTGGGCTGTCGCCGGCGAAGCCGGTCAGCCGGTCCTTGATATAGGTGGCGTAGGAGATCTTGGAGGTTTCGCCATCCGAGGGGATGTCGATGCCGATCTCCTTCTGCCGCCGCAGTACCTCATGCGTCGCGTGGTCCATCGCGGCGTCATAGGCGGCGGGGTCGATCGCTTCCTCGCGCTCACGGGCAAACAGGAAGTCGGCGACGATCTGGTTGCGCGGCAGGGAGCCGACATGGGTGGTGCGAATACGGGTCATGCTGCGATGCCTCAGAGGAAGCGCGGTGCGGCGGGGGCATCGCCGCCGCGCACGACATAGGCGGCCACACCGTTGGAGGAACTGGCGCGGAAGCTGCGTGCCAGACCCTTTGGCGTGGTGAAGGTATCGCCCGGTCCCAGGATGACCTCGCCCTCCGGCGTCGTGATCTGCAGCACGCCGCGATGCACGAAGATCACCTCCTCCTCATCCCGCACATGGCTCGGCACGCTGGCGCCGGATTCCAGGCGCAGCGCGCGCAGGTTGAAGCCGTGCGGCCACCAGCCGATGAGCGGGCCAGGCTCGAAACCGTCGCCGGTGCTGGCGGGGCCGATGATGGGCAGTTCCTCCACACCTTCCCGTGCCAGCGGCGAGTGCGGATTGGCGCGGAGGTCGCCGGCCTTGATGACGCAGCCCTGCAGGCGATCCGCCGGCGGGGTGGCCAGCGCCGCGATCTGCTCCGGCCCGGGCGGCTGCTGCAGCACGGCATTGGCCGGCACGCTCTCGCCGACCGTGGTGTCCACCAGGCGGCCGCCCTCCAGCAGCACGAGGCCGTATTGCTGCGCCAACTCGAAGACGCGCGGCGCCCAGGTGACCTTGCCCGGATTGTCGCGGCCCAGCACGGCAAACAGGAAGCCGGTCTCCGTGCCGATATTCTCGAAGCCGCGATACATGTGGGTGGGGATGGAGATGGTATCGCCTTCCTCCATCACCACGTCACCCTCATCGGCATTCACGCCGAAGATCATGCGCCAGCGTCCCTTGTGGACGATGAAGACCTCCGCCGTCTCGTGGCTGTGCTGGCTGTTCAGGCAGCCCGGCGGCTGCCGCGCGCCACCGATGTTGAAGCCATGCGCCTCCGGGATATGCACATGCTGGTTCGGATTTTCGCTGACGCCGGGCCCGATGAGGGTGAAATTCTCCTTGGCGTCGGAGCCGGGCGTGCGGCTGTCGACGAAGGCGTTGCGGCAGGGGATGAGGTCCGCATAGCGGATCAGGCGATCGGTCAGCATGGCGGTCATTCCGGTTGCAGGCGCTTGGTGGAAGCGGCGTCGAAAAGATGCAGGCGGGAGGCGTCGAGGCGCAGGGCCACCGTGCTGCCGATCTCGGCCCGCCAGGCCCGATCCGCCTTGGCGATGATCCGCGATTCGCCGGCCTGCACGGTGACCAGTACCGCATCGCCGGTGAGTTCCACCGCATAGATGCTGGCATCGAGGTCGCCGCTGCCGGCGGGCGCCACGGTGACATCCTCCGGCCGTACACCCAGCACAGCCTTGCCCCTGTGGCGGGCGACGCCGGTGGCGGCCTGGAAGCCGCCGGGTGCGGTAAAGCGGCCATCAGCGTGGTCGCCTGTCACCAGGTTCATCGGCGGGGATCCGATAAAGCCCGCGACGAAGAGATCGGCGGGGCGATCATAGATCACCTCCGGCGTATCGAGCTGGCGGATCTCGCCGCCCTGCATGACCGCGACACGGTGCGCCAGCGTCATCGCCTCGATCTGGTCATGGGTGACATAGACCGTGGTGACGCCAAGCTCGTGTTGCAGATGCTTGATCTCGGCCCGCGTCGAGACGCGCAGCTTGGCATCGAGATTGGACAGCGGCTCGTCCATCAGGAACACGGTTGGCCGCCGCACGATGGCGCGGGCCAGCGCCACGCGCTGCCGCTGGCCGCCGGACAGCTCCTTCGGCCTGCGATGCAGCAGTGCTTCCAGCTCCACCTTCGCCGCCGCGGCGCGCACCTGCGCCTTGCGCTCGGCACCCTTGATGCCGCGCAGCTTCAGCGGGTAGCCGATGTTGTCCTCCACCGTCATGTGCGGATAGAGGCCGTAGGACTGGAACACCATGGCGATGTCGCGGTCGCGCGGCGGCAGGTCGTTCACCCGCTGGCCGCCGATCAGGATGTCGCCGGCGCTCGGTTCCTCCAGCCCGGCGATCATGCGCATCGTCGTGGTCTTGCCGCAGCCGGATGGGCCGAGCAGCACCATGAACTCGCCGTCGCGGATCTCCAGCGACTGATCGCGCACGGCGGTGAAGCTGCCCCAGGCCTTGGTGACGTTGCGCAGGCTGACTTCAGCCATGGTCCCTCACTTCACCGCGCCGCCGGTCATGCCGCGCACGAAATGGCGCTGGATGACGGAGGACAGAAGAAACATTGGAATGGAGATCAGGATGCCGGCCGCGGCGATCAGCTCCCACAGGTCGCCCCGCTCTGTGCGGAAGCGGGTGATGCCGACGGGCAGCGTCACCGCGTCGTCGCGCGTCAGGATCAGCGCGAACAGGAACTCGTTCCAGGTCAGGATGAAGCAGAACACGGCCGTCACCAGCACGCCCGGCCAGACCATTGGCACGACGATATCGAGGATCACGCGCATCCGCGTCGCGCCATCGACCAGCGCCGCTTCCTCGGATTCGGTCGGCACCGCATCCAGAAAGCCCTTCAGCATCCAGACCGCGAAAGGCGTGACGATGGCGAGGTTGACGATGACCAGCGCCAGATGGGTGTCGAGCAGTCCCAGATCGCGGAACAACAGATAGAACGGCAGCACCACCACCACGGCCGGGATGAACTGGGTTGCGAGGATGGTGAAGAACAGCGCGCCCTTGAAGCGCATCTCGAAGCGGCTGAAGGCATAGGCCGCCATGGTGGAGCAGGGGATGGAGATCAGCACCGTCAGTCCGGCAACGACGGTGCTGTTCCACACCGCCGCGCCGATGTTCCAGGGCGCGGCGAAGATCGTGCGGAAATTGTCGAGCGTCGGCGTGAACAGGACGGTGAGGTCGAACAGGTCGACCGGCCGCTTGAAGGCGGTCAGCGCCATCCAGACGATCGGGAACAGGATGAGGAACAGCGCCAGCAGCAGGATGGCGGATTCCAGCGCCTTCAGTACCAGCTTGCGCCTGCGCGCCGCTGCCGCACGTGTCCCGCTCATGCTCCACCTGGCTTGCGCAGGATCAGCTTCATGTACCAGACCGCCAGGAACACCAGCATCGCGGTGAGGATCCAGGCCACCGCCGAGGCATAGCCCATGTCGTACCAGCGGAAGGCGATGGAATAGACCAGGTAGGCGAGGGTGACTGTGGACTGGCCCGGGCCGCCGCCCGTCAGGGTCACCACCTGGTCGAACATCTTCAGCGCGAAGACGGTCTTCAGGATGGCGACCACGGCCAGTACCGGCATCAGCGCCGGCAGCGTCACGTCGCGCAGCACCTGCCATTCGCTGGCGCCGTCGATGCGCGCGGCTTCCTCCGGCTCCTTCGGCAAGGCCGAGAGTCCACCGAGCACCACCAGCGTCATGTACGGGATCCAGCGCCAGGCATCGGAGAAGACCAGCACCAGCAGGGCAGCTACCGGGTCGCCGAGCCAGACGTAGCCTTGCAGCCACGGCACCAGCGTGCCCGCCAGCCAGGTGAAGACGCCCATCTCCGCGTTGAACATGAAGCGGAAGGAGATGCCGACGAGGGCAGGGGAGACGGCAAAGGGCAGGATCAGCACCGCGCGTGTCATGCTGTGGAGCACGCCGGCGCGACGCAGCAGCAGCGCCAGGCCGAGCGCGCAGACCACAGTAAGAGCCACATCGATGGCGACGAAGCTCGCCGTCACCTGCAGGGCATTGGCGAAGTCCGGGTCGTCGGTCAGCGCCGTCACGTAGTGCTCGGGCCCGATGAACGGCCCGGGCGTCAGCGACCGCGTCAGCCGCCAGTCCCGGAAGCTGGTGACCAGCGAGACGGCGAGCGGCCAGATCGTCGTACCCAACACGAGCAGGGCCGCCGGCAGGATCAACACATATTTGAGCCGGCGGTCCTGCATCGCCGATCAGCCGCGGCGGATGATGCGGCGCACCTGGGCGGCGGCGCCGTTGAAGGCATCTGGCACGCTGCGGGTGCCCGTTGCCGCCTCGCTCATCGCCGTCTCCAGTGCCTCGCTGATCTGCGGCCATTCGGGGCCGTAGGTGATGCTCTCGGTGCGGGCCAGACCCTCCGCGGCGAAGCGGTGCATGCCGCCGAAGCGGGCGTTCACCGCCTCATCCAGCAGGTTCGGCTGCATCACGGCCACCACGTCGTTCTCGCGCGGGTCGAGCAGGATCTCGCGCTCCAGCGCCGGATTGGCGATCCAGGCCAGCAGTTCCGCGGCGGCTTCCTTGCGGCGCGAGCGGCGCGGGATGCCCCATACCCAGGTATTGGTGAAGGTGGTGCGCGGCCGGCCCTCATAGGACGGCATCGGAGCGAAGCCGATCTGGCTTTCAGTGAGCCGGCTGGATTGCGGATTGAGCAGCGTGGAGCGCACCCACCACCAGACCGGCAGCATCGCCGCATTGCCCTGGCCCATGCTGTTCACGGCATCCTGTTCCGTGAAGGACAGCGCGCCGGACGGCACCACGCGATGGACGCGCAGCAGATCCACATAATCCTGCACTGATTGCAGGCCGGCCGCGCTGTTGAAGGCGGGCTGGCCGCGGTCATCGAACAGGCTGGCGCCACGGCCCCAGAGGAAGTTGTACCAGACCATCAGGTTCTGGCCGTTGCCGCGGCCGTAGGGCACGGAGACCCCGGCGATGCCACTCTCCTTCTCCTGTACCGCCTTGGCGGTCTCGACCAGTGCGGACCAGGTCGCCGGCACGGTCAGGTTATGCTTCTCGAACAGGTCGCGCCGGTAGAACAACAGCTGCACATGGCCGCGGCTTGGCAGGCCGAGCAGCTTGCCGTTGACGCGGCCCTGGCGCAGATGCGCCTCCGGCCAGCGATCCAGCGGAATGGACTTGGCGCGTACGATGTCATCGATCGGGTCGAACAGGTTGTTCAGCGAGGCGACCCACTGGTCCATCGCGATGGCGAGGTCGTAGTCGCCGCCGCCGCCGACCATCTCGGCCGTCAGCGCCTCACGCATGCTGGCGAAGGGAACGAAGGTGTATTTTGCGGTGATGCCGGTCTGTTCGGTGAAAGCGGCGAGCCGCGCCTCATGCGCACGGAACTGCGAGGATACCACGCAGAGCACCTTCAATTCCTGCCCGGCGAAGGGCTTTCCCGGACGCAGGCCGGGTGTCGCGGTGACGGAGGCGCGGGCCGGCGCGGCGGCCGCGAAGGCGGCGCCTCCTGCGGCTGCGGCCAAAAGTTCACGACGGCGGATCGCCATGGTCGGTCCCTCCTCCCTTGGCGTCGGCTGATCGCCGCGCCGTTTTCTTGCCTGGCAGGACCTTCGGCCGCGCCAGCTTGCATACGCATGCAACCCTAGCCGCGTGTTTCCCCGGCTGGCAAGCCTCAACCGGCGGCGTCGACTACCGCAGGGCGCCAGACGAGCTGCTCCGCCAGGCTGACACAGCCTTCGGTCGGCATCCGAGCGGATCCGCGCACCACCAACTCTCCCCGCACCACCTCATGCCGCGTCGGCGCCGCGGGGTTCTCGATCATCTCGCAGACCAGCGCGACGGTTGCATCGACCATCGGCTGCACCGGCTGGGAGAAGGAGGTGAGGGAGAAGCTGGGCCAGCGCGCCGGGCCGGTATCGTCGAAGCCGACCAGCGACAGGTCGCGCGGAATCCGCAGGCCGAATTCGTGTCGCGCCACCTCCGCCACCGCGGTCGCCATGTGGTCGTTGCCGCAGAAGATCGCATCCGGCCGGTCCGGCCGCGCCAGCAGCCGGCGAGCGGCGGCGGAGGCCTCGTCGAAGCGGTACAGCCCGACCTCGCGCAGTGGCGGCCGATGCCCATGCTCCTCAAGCCAGCCGCAGAAGCCGCGCTCGCGGTCGCGGCTGGTGGAGGAGTTCTCGATGCCTGCCAGGAAACCAAGGCGGCGATGGCCGCCGGTCACCAGGAACTCCGCGATCAGACGGCCACCGCGCAGGTTCTCACCTGTCACGGAGGAAACGCTTGGCGCGCGGCTGGTGCGGTTGAACAGCAGCACCGGAATACCGGCCGCCTGGCACTGGTCCGCGAGCTCGGAGGACAGGGTGGTGGAGGCCAGGATCAACGCATCGACGCGCCAGGCCAGCACCTCCTGCAGTTGCGGGTCGGCGTGGCGGCCGGCATCGGGCATGAAGAGCAGCATCTGGTAGCCGCGCGCCTGCAGGCCGCGCGACAGCGCCTCCAGCACATCCGGGTAGAAGTGATTCTGCAGATAACTGGCGGCAACACCGATGATGCGGCTACGCCGCGTGGTCAGCGACCGCGCAATGGCATTGGGGCGATAGCCGAGTTGGCGCGCCGCTTCCGCCACGCGCAGCCGCGTCTCCTCGGCAATGGAGGCGCCGGGCGTGAAGGCGCGGCTGACGGCGGATTGCGAAACCCCGGCGAGACGCGCGACATCGGTCGCCGTGGCGTGCCGCTTCGGGCTCATCCCGCCGTCCAGCCACCATCCACGAGCAGGGAGGAGCCAGTCATCAGCGACGCCGCGTCGGAACACAGGAACAGGATGGCGCCCATCAGATCCTCCACCTGGCCAAGCCGGCCGAGCTTGATCTTCTGCATCACCTGCGTCCGGAATGTCTCATCCTGCAGGAAGGGCCGCGTCATCGGCGTCTCGATGAAGGTCGGGCATAGCGTGTTCACGCGAATGCCGTGCGGCGCCAGGTCGATGGCCATGGCCCGCGCCACGCCCTCGATCGCCCATTTGGAGGCGCAGTAGACGCTGCGCCGGGCGCCGCCGACATGGCCCATCTGCGACGAGATATGCAGAATTGTGCCCGGAATCTCGGCCGCGATCATGCCGCGCGCCACAGCCTGCGCGACGAAGAAGGCAGCGCGGAGGTTCAGCGCCATCACCGCGTCGAAATCCTCCGGCGTCACGTCCTGGAAGGCGGCGGGGCGGTTGGTGCCGGCATTGTTCACCAGCGCGTGGAAAGGCGGCAGCGCGGCGATCTGCGCGGCCGCCTGCTCGATATCCGCGACGTCGAGCACCAGCGCCTCCGCACTGCCGCCCTCGGCTTGGATCTCCGCCGCGGCCGCCTCGATCTCGTCGCGAGACCGCGCCGCTAGCACGACATGCGCGCCAGCCTGCGCCAGCGCCGCAGCCGCGGCCAGGCCGATTCCACGGCCCGCGCCGGTCACCAGCGCACGGCGTCCGTCCAGCCGGAAGGAGGGGGTGCGAGGCAGGGTCATGCTACTCGGCCGCCTGGCCATAGGGCACATTGCTGCCACCATAGCGGCGCAGGCGGATATTCGCCTGCTCGGCATGTCCGACAAACCCCTCCAGCATGCAGAGCCGGGAACAATAGGCGCCGATCATCGCGCTCGCCTCATCCGTCAGGACGCGCTGGTAGGTCACCGTCTTCAGGAACTTGCCGACCCAGAGCCCACCCGTGTAGCGCGCCGCGCCCATGGTCGGCAGTGTGTGGTTGGTGCCGATGACCTTGTCGCCATAGCTGACATTGGTGCGCGGGCCGAGGAATAGCGCGCCGTAGTTGGTCATGTTAGCCAGGAAGAAGTCGTCATCCGCCGTCATGACCTGCACATGCTCGGATGCGATGCGGTCGGCCTCGCGCAGCATTTCCGCACGGTCCTCGCAGACGATGACCTCGCCATAATCCGCCCAGGCCTTTCCGGCGACGGCGGCCGTTGGCAGGATGGTCAGCAGGCGCTCGACCTCCGCCATGGTGGCGCGCGCCAGCTTCTCGCTGGTGGTGAGCAGGATGGCGGGGCTGGTCGGGCCGTGCTCGGCCTGGCCGAGCAGGTCCGTGGCACAGATTTCGGCATCCACCGTCTCGTCGCAGATGATCAGCGTCTCGGTTGGGCCGGCGAACAGGTCGATGCCGACGCGGCCGAACAACTGCCGCTTGGCCTCCGCGACATAGGCATTCCCGGGCCCGACCAGCATGTCCACCGCCGCGATGGTCTCGGTGCCCAGCGCCATGGCGCCAACTGCCTGCACGCCGCCGAGGCAGTGGATCTCATCGGCGCCGGCCAGGTGCTGCGCCGCGACGATGGCCGGGGCGGGGCGGCCCTGATAAGGTGGGGCGCAGGTGACAATGCGCGGCACGCCGGCCACCTTCGCCGTCACCACCGACATATGGGCGGAAGCCAGCAGCGGATACTTGCCGCCGGGAACGTAGCAGCCCACCGAGTTCATCGGGATGTTCTTGTGACCGAGGACCACGCCCGGCAGCGTCTCCACCTCGATGTCGCGCAGCGCGGCGCGCTGGTGCTCGGCGAAGTTGCGGACCTGGGCTTGGGCGAAGCGGATATCGTCCAGCGCGCGAGCCGGCAGCTCCGCCAGGCAGGCGCGTATCTCGGCATCGGTCAGGCGGGAATCCGGGCGCTCCAGCCCGTCGAAACGGGCCGACATCTCCCGCACCGCCGTGTCACCCCGCGCGGCGATATCCGCCAGCAGGCGCTCCACCGTGGCGCGCACCTCGGTCTGCGCGGCTTCCTTGTCGGCGGCACCGATCGAGCGCTTGAGCCAGGTCGCCATGTTGTTCTCCCCTTCGATCCGGCATGAGATTGCCCGTAAGCTGCATGCGTATGCAAGATGCGTCCGGGGAGGGCGGCAGCTGCATGAACCGACCAGCACGCCCGGCGGATGTTCGACGGCCCGGTCTGCGGCCGCACCATGGCGTGGACCTCGTCGCCGAGCCATCGCAGCGCGGCACCCCGATGATCGACGCGGCCCTGCCGTGAACCGGACCGACAATTCCAACCTCAAGGAGAAGAGGCGCGACGACTGGTCCGGGCGCGCGGCCGGGTTCGATGCAGCGCTCGCCTGATGGCACCTAGGCGCTTCGCCGTCTCGGTCCGCAAGCCGGAATGGCGGCTGACAGCCCATGCTACCATCCCGCCAGCAGGAAGTCCCGCAGCTGGACCACATGCGGATCGCGCAGCAACCCTGGTCGCGTCTGCAAGACGAACACCGAGTGGCCTTTCCCCCTGCCTGGGATCCACCTGTGATGAGAGAGCTGGCTTCCTTGGCCCCGCCCCTGTCTCTGGTCCGGGGTCTACGCAAGTTCTCGGGCTGGTTGAGCTTGGTTGGCGAAGGCCCTTGACCGACGCCACGGACGCCTCCAGACGCGATGGAGCCGCTGACTGCGTCCATGATGGTGATGATCATGCCGATCGTCGGCGTCGCATCCCCCGGCCCCGGAGGTGATCTCCGCCGCATGCGCGGATCGCGGATCTCGAAACGGACAGGATCAAGGCGCGGCCTTGGTCACCTTCGGCCGCATGATGACGGCAACCTGCGGCCGGGCTGGATGGCCATGAAGGTCGCGAAGGCGGTACAGCCGGCCACCGGGTGATGACCGCGGCCTTGCCCAACAGGTGCCCAATTGGCTGCCCGGAAGGCCCAGAAACAACAACGGCCCGATCTGGAGGACCGAGCCGGAAACCGTTGTTTTACTTGAGGCCGACTGGAGCGGGCGAAGGGATTCGAACCCTCGACCCCAACCTTGGCAAGGTTGTGCTCTACCCCTGAGCTACGCCCGCGCTCCGTCGGTAGGCGCTCTCTACCATGCCGGAGCGGGATTGCAAGGCGCCCTTCGCCGACTTCTTGCACACAGGTGACAAGTTCTGGCGGATCGCCTCCTGCGACCCTAGATCGGGGTATGCAAGCCGCCGATCCGACCAGGCCGCCCAACCGGGTTCCCTGGCCGCCACTGATCTATCTGCTGGCAGCCCTGGTAGCGCTCGGCTTGGGCTGCGCTTGGCCGAGGCCGGACTGGCCGGTGGCTGAGGTCCTTTCTGGACTCGGATGGCTGGTGCTGGCGGCTGGGGGCGGACTGGATCTCTGGGCGATGGCCACCATGCGCCGCCATCGCGCGAATATCCTGCCGCATCGGGCCGCTACGGCGTTGGTGACAACGGGGCCCTTCGCGTGGTCGCGCAACCCGATCTATCTCGGCAACACGCTGATGCTGATCGGGTTCGGCTTGGTCCTTCGCAACCCGTGGTTCCTGCCGGCCGCCGCTGCCGCCGCCGTGGCGGTCACGCATCTCGCGATCCGGCGAGAGGAGGCGCATCTCGAGATTCTCTTCGGTCCGAGTTGGCTGGCCTACCGGCAGCGTACCGCCCGCTGGTTCGGCCGCTAGGAGAGCCCGCCTGCGTCTTCCAAGCGCTGCAGTTCGCCCGGCCTGATGCCCGCCGGCGGTCTGTCGGTCTCCACGGTGCGGCGCATCAGGCAGCCCTTTCGGCTGCAGCCGCATCGGAGGCGACCGGGCTATGCGACAGCGTCAGCCTCAAGCTGGCCCGCCTGAGCGGGCACTGCTGCTGCAGCATGAAGAAAAGGCGGCGCCAGATCCAGGCGCTCCGCACCCAGCTGATGAAGCCCCGCTGCTGGCGCAGCACTCGCTCACGCTAACATCTGGTTCAGCTAACCAGCAGCCAGGCAGTTCGCGCGACGCGGGCGGCAAATCCAAGCGCGCAGGTCGGTCACCGTTGACAATGCGAATGATTCGCATTTGCATGAGCTCCCACTCACGAGGGGGTTACCGCAAATGTCGCGCACGCCACATGTCTCCCGCCCGCATCCATGGCGCTGGCGAGCGCTCCTGCTCGCCTCCGCCGCCATCCTCTCCGCCGTCCCCGCCCAGGCCCAGGATTCGCCGGCCCAGGACGCACCAGTGACGGCGCGGGATGAGGTGCGCCTGCCGCCGCTGACCCTGCTGCCGCCCGTCAACACCACCGGCCTGCGCAATGAGCGCCGCCTGATGGACACGCCAGCGACCGTCGATGTCATCCCGGGCGCGGAGCTGGACCGGCAGATGGTGCGCAATGCGGAGGATGTGTTCCGCTACACCCCCGGCATCACGGTGAACCGCCAGACAACCGGCACGGATCCCTTCGCCAGCCTCGGCGGCATCACGGTGCGCGGCGTCGGCGGCAACCGCGTGCTGACGGTGGTGGACGGCTTCCGCACCATCGAACGCATCACCGACAACACGCGCGACGTGGTGGACCCCTGGAATCTCAGCCGGGTGGAGGTGGTGCGCGGCCCCGGCTCCGTGCTCTACGGCTCGGACGCGCTGGGTGGCGTGGTCAACTACATCACCCGCAATCCCTCGGACTACATCCGCCCCGGCGAGACCTGGGGCGGCGAGGCGAGCACCAGCTTCGGCTCGGTGGACAACAGCCTGCAGAGCCGGCTGACCGTCGCCGCACAGGCGGCCGAATTCTCCGCCATGTTCTCCTACCAGCGCCGCGATGCCAGCGAGCCGTCGCGCAACAACTCCCGCTCGCCGGACGGCATCTGGAACTGCACGCGCAACCTGTCCTTCGGCGCCACGCCCTGCAACCAGTTCAACCCGACCGACGTCGCCGCCGACAACTACTTCGCCCGCGTGGTCTGGGACCCGCTGCCGAATTTCCGCCTGCGCGTCACCGCCGATGTGCTGCAGCGCGCCACGGATGTGGATCAGCGCTACGACCTTGGCCCGGCCAGCGGCGGCATCACCAACCTCGACTACCACCGTCGCCAGGCGATCCAGCGCGGCCTGTTTTCCACCGATGCCGAATGGCGCCCGGAATATGGCTGGCTGGACAGCCTGCGCGTCATGGCCGGCTATTCGCCGCAGGAGATCGAGCGTACCGGCACGCGCCTGCGCCAGCTGGCCAATGGCCAGCGCACCAGCACCTATGACCGGCTGACCTATTCCGAGAATGTGCTGCAGGGCGAGATCCAGCTCGGCTCCAGCTTCAACCTGCTGGGCACGCGCCACGTCCTGACCTACGGCGTCTCCGCCAGCACCACCGAGACGGACTACGAGCGCGAGGATATCGCCACCAACCTGAACACCGGCGTCCGCACGGTGACCCGGGCAGGGGGCTTCAACTTCTCCAACGCCGATACCCGCCGCATCGACGGCTTCGCGCAGGACGAGATCACGCTGTTCGGCGGGCGGCTGACCCTGGTGCCGGGCCTGCGCTATTCCACCACGCGCATCTCGCCGCGCCCGGATGGCGACTACAAGCCGGTGGCGGGGGCGGAGCCGCGGGTGCAGGACGACAGCAACGTCTCGCTCGGCCTAGGCGCCATCTGGCGGCTGGATGAGGTGTTCTCGCTCTATGCGAATTACGGCGAGGGCTTCAAGCAGCCGACGGCGGAACAGCTCTACACCTCGCTGCCCAGCACCACCTTCAACCTGGTGCCGAACCCGGGCCTGCGGCCGGAGGAGGTGACGAGCGTGGAAGGCGGCATCCGCATGCAGCTTCCCAACGCCTATGCCAGCCTGGGCGTGTTCCGCGCCGACTACACCGATTTCATCCAGAGCTTCGTCAGCATCCCCGGCACCATCGACATCACCTACCAGAACCTCAGCGAGGTGACGGTGCAGGGCGTGGAATTCGCCGGCGGCTGGCGCTTCGCGCGGGACTGGACGCTGAATGGCGCGGCGTCCTGGCAGGAAGGCACGCAGCGCGCCACGCCGGGCGCCGCCCGCACCGCCTTCGACGGCGCGCGTCCGCTGACGGCGACGGCCGGCGTCACCTATGACAACCGCGACCTGCGCACCAGCGTGACGCTGAACGGCACCTATGCCGCGGAGGTGACGGAGGCGAGTTCCTCGCAGCTCTACATGCCGAAATCCTACCAGGTGTTCGACCTGCTGGCCTCCTGGCGCCCGCTGCCGAATCTCGAGTTGAATGGCGGCATCTTCAATCTGCTGGATACGCGCTACCTGCCGCTGTCGCCGGGCGGCACCACCTACAACCGTTCGGAATTCGCCTCCGATGCCACGAAGGCGGCGAACCCGATCGAGCTTCAGGTGGCGCCAGGCCGCAATTTCCGGATCGGCGCGCGCATCACCTTCTGAAGCCGTGCCTCATGGTGCCGCGGCCTCGCGGCACCACCAGGCGTCGTCGCCATAGCCATGGCGCGGCGGCCGGGGCGGCGCGGTGAAGCGGGCGGAGACCGCCAGGCGCCGGACCGGATTGTAGTAGGACGGCACCACCAGCCATTGCCATTGCAGCGCCCGGTCCAGCACCCGCGCCGTGGTCTGCATGGTGGCGCGGTCCGGCGCCGCCACCAGCCGGTCCAGCAGCGCATCCAGCGCCGGGTCCGCCACGCCGCTGAGGTTGCCGCTGCCCGGCCGGTCCGCGGTGGCGGAGGACCAGAGGTTGCGCTGTTCCGCACCCGGCCAGTCGGGCGGGATGGTGAAGCGGAAGGCCAGGTCGAAATCCCGCGCGCGGGTGCGCTGCGCGAAGGTGGAGGCGTCCAGGATCTCGAAGCGCGGCGCGATGCCGATGCGCCGCAGCGCGCGGAACCAGACGGTGATCAGCGGCTGCTGCGCGTTGCTCTGCGCCAGGACGGACAGGGTGAAGGCCTCGCCGGTCTGCTTGTGCACCAGGCGGCCATCATCCTCCCGCGGTGCCCAGCCGGCGGCGTCGAGCAACGCCAGCGCGCGTTCCAGCATGGCGCGGTCGCGGCCGCTGCCATCGCTGACGGGCGGCTGCCAAGCGCGCTCGAATGCCTCGGCTGGGAACAACGCGGAAAAATTCGCCATCAGCGCACGCTCCGCCGCATCCGGCGCCGCCGTCGCGGCCAGGTCGGAATTCTCGAAGAAGCTCGCGGTGCGGCGGTAGCTGTTGTGGAACAGCGCGGCATTGGCCCATTCGAAATCCAGCAGCAGGGTCAGCGCCTCCCGCACCCGCACATCGGCGAAGCGGGCGCGGCGCAGGTTGAAGGCGAAGCCGTTCATGCCGGTGGTGAAGAATTGCGGCTGCTCGACGCGGCGGGTGCGCCCCTCGCGCACCGCCGGCGTGTCGTAGCCCACCGCCCAGCGGCGCGTGTCGCCTTCCACCATCCAGTCGGCGCGGCCGGCCAGCAGCGATTCGAAGGCGGCGATGCGGTCGCGGTGATAGGTCATCTCGATGCGGTCGAAATTCCAGCGGCCGCGCGCCGTGGGCAGGTCGCGGGCCCACCAGTCGCGGTTGCGCTCGAACACCACGCGGCGGCCGGGCTCCACCTCCGTCACGCGATAGGGGCCGCTGCCGAGTGGCAGGTCCATCGTCAGCGCGCCGAATTCCCGCCCCTGCCAGTCATGCCGCGGCAGGATCTGCACGGTGCCGAGCCGCAGCACGGCGCGCGCCGGGTCGCCCTCCGGCAGGCGGAAGCGCACCACATGCGGGGACTCCGCCACCGGGTCGGCATGTTCGAACAGCGCGCGCAGATGCGGCCGACCTTCGTTGCCCAGGATCTGCGCGGTGAAGACCACATCCTCCGCCGTCACCGGCGTGCCATCGCTGAAGCGCGCCTCCGGCCGCAGTGTGAAGCGCACCACGCGCGCCGCCGCGTCGATCTCGAAGCGCTCCGCAAGATGGCCATAGGCGGCCTGCGGCTCGTCCGGGCTCTCCATCAGCAGCGAGTCATGCACCCAACTCCACACCCCCATCACCATGCGGCCACGGAGCGTGAAGGGGTTCAGCGTGTCGAAGGTGCCGGGCTGCACCATGCGGATGGTGCAGCCCTTGGGCGCCGCCGGGTTCACATGCGGAAAATGCGCGAAGCCGGGCGGCAGGGCAGGGGGGCCATGCGCCGCGATCGCATCCGTGCGGGCGGGTTGCGCGCCCGCCGGGCTGAAAAGAAACGGCAGGGTGGATAGGGCGTATATGCAAATGCGAGTCATTCGCATATATCAGAGCCAACGCCGCCCAAGGGCAAGATGCTTCTGCACCGCTACATCCTCCGTCGCCTGCTGCTGCTGCCGCCGACGCTGCTCGCCATCGTCGCGCTGAACTTCGCGGTGGCGCAACTCGCCCCCGGCGGCCCGGTGGAGCACATGATCGCGACGCTGTCCGGCGATGTGCAGGATGCGGCGGAACGCGTGCTCGGCGCCCAGGCGGTGGAGGAGCCGCTGGACCCGGCGCTGCGTTACCGCGGCAGCGAGGGCATGGACCCGCGCCTGGTGGCCGAGATCGAGCGGCAATTCGGCTTCGACAAGCCGCCGCTGGAACGCTTCTGGCTGCTGCTGCAAAGGCTGGTCACCTTCGACCTCGGCCGTTCGCTGTTCCTCGACCGCCCGGTGGCGCAGCTGCTGTGGGAGAGGCTGCCCGTCACCGCCTCGCTCGGCGCCTGGTCCATGCTGCTCACCTATCTCATCGCCGTGCCGCTCGGAATCGCGCTGGCGGTGCGCCGCGGCAGCCGCTTCGACCGGGCCGCCACCGCGCTGACCGTGGCGGCCCATGCGCTGCCGGGCATGGTCATCGCCGTGGTGCTGCTGGTGGTCTTCGCCGGCGGGCGCTTCTGGCAGTGGTTCCCCGCCGGCGGCCTGCTTTCCGCCGATGCCGCCAGCTTTTCCTGGCCGCGCCTGCTGCTGGACTGGCTGTGGCACCTGGTGCTGCCCGTGGCCGCCATGGTCATTGCCGGCTTCTCCTCCCTCGCGCTGATGACGCGCAACCTGTTCCTGGAGGAGCTGGGCAAGACCTATGTCCTGCTGGCCCAGGCCAAGGGGCTGGCGCCGCGCCGCGTGCTCTTCGGCCATGTCTTCCGCAACGCCATGCTGGTCGTCGCTGCCGGCCTGCCCGCGGCCCTGCTGATGGAGCTGTCGAGCGGCGCGGTGATGATCGAGGCGCTGTTCGGACTGCAGGGTCTCGGCCTGCTCGGCATCGATGCGGCGCTGTCGCGTGATTTCCCCGTGATCTTCGGCACGCTCTGGCTGTTCACGCTGCTCGGCCTGCTGATGCATCTGGCCTCGGACCTGCTTTATGTCGCGATCGACCCGCGGATCGGCTTCGATGGCCGCCGCAACTAGACGCGCCTGGCCGGTCCGGCTGCTGGCGCTGGTGGTGCTGCTGGTGCTGCCGGCGGAATTCATCGCCAATGACCGGCCGTTGCTGCTGCTGCTGGACGGCGCCGTCTCCTCCCCCGCCCTGGCGCGGCCGACGGAACGGGCGCTGGGTGGCGTGCTGCCGATCCCGGCCGATTTCCACGACCCCGCCGTGCAGGCGCTGCTCGCCGTGCGCGGCGCCTGGCAGATCTGGCCGCCGATCCGCTTCGCGCCGGATACGGTCGCACCCGGCGTGCCGCAGGCCGCCCCCGCGCCGCCCTCCGCCCAGCATTGGCTGGGCACCGATGACCAGTCCCGCGACGTGCTGGCACGGCTGGTCTGGGGGCTGCGCCTGTCGCTCGGCTTCGCCGCCATCGTCACGCTGCTGAGCCTGGCCCTGGGCCTCACCCTCGGCGCCATCCAGGGCTATTTCGCCGGCGCCACCGACCTGCTGCTGCAGCGCCTGACCGAGATCTGGGGCGGCGTGCCGCTGCTGTTCCTGCTGATGATGGTGGCCAGCGCCATCGCGCCCAATCTGTGGGTGCTGGCCGGCGTGCTGTCGCTGTTCCTGTGGATGGGCATCGCCGGGCTGACCCGGGCGGAGTTCCTGCGCCTGCGCGGGCAGGATTTCGTGCGCGCGGCCGTGGCCATGGGGGCGCCGCCGCCGCGCATCATCTTCCACCACATCCTGCCCAATGCCCTGGCGCCCACCCTCTCCGTCGCGCCCTTCCTGGCGGCCGGCGCCATGACCATGCTGGCGGGGCTGGACCTGCTCGGGCTCGGCATGCCGCCGGGCACGCCCTCGCTGGGCGAGCTGCTGGCGCAGGCGCGCAACAACCTGCACGCGCCCTGGCTGGCGGCGGCGGCGGTCGGCACGCTGGGCGGCCTGCTGCTGCTGGTGACGCTGGTCGGCCAGCATCTGCGGGATGCGATGGACCCGCGCCTGGCCCCCGCCCGCCGCCTGCTGCAGCCGCGCCCCGCCCCCGCCGGCGACGCGCTGCTGGAGGTGCGTGGGCTGGAGCTGGATTTCGGCGCCACCCGCGCCCTGCGCGGCGTGGATCTGACGATCGAGGCCGGGCAGGCGGTGGCGCTGCTGGGCGAATCAGGCTCGGGCAAGACCGTCACGGGCCTGGCCATCGCCGGGCTGCTGCCGCCGCAGGCCAGCCGCCTGTCCGGCAGCATCCGCCTGGCCGGCGAGCAGCTGCTGGGCGCACCCGAAGCCGCGCGCCGCGCCGCGCTGCGCGATCGCATCGGGCTGGTCTTCCAGGAAACCGGCGCCGCCTTCAACCCGCTGCACCCGGTGCTGCGCCAGGTGGTGGAGGCTGCGGCCACCGCGGGCCTCGGCGCCGCCGCGGCCGAGGCGCGCGCGGCGGAGCTGCTGCGCCTGGTCGGCCTGCCGCAGCCGGTGCTGCGGCCGCGCGCCTTGCCGCACCAGTTCTCCGGCGGGCAGTTGCAGCGTGCCGTCATCGCCATGGCGATCGCCCGCAACCCGCTGCTGCTGATCGCGGATGAGCCCACCGCCTCGCTGGATGCCGCCTTGCGCGGCTCGCTGCTGGAACTGCTGGATGGGCTGCGCCGGCGCTTCGGCATGGCGCTGCTGCTGATCACGCATGATGTGGATGCGGCCCGCGCCGTGGCCGACCGCATCGCGGTGATGGACCAGGGGCGCATCCTGGCCGAGCTGCCGATGGCCGGGCTGGACCGGGCGCGGGAGCCGGCGCTGCGCCGCCTGCTGCACCCGCTGCCCCCGCCGCCGCGCAATCCGCCGCCCCCCGGCCGCCCCGTGCTGGCGGCGCGCGGCCTCGGCCTGCGCCATGGCACCACGCAGGTGCTGGAGGGGGTGGACCTGACCCTGCAGCCCGGGCGGACGCTGGCGGTGGTCGGCCCCTCCGGTTGCGGCAAGACATCCCTGGCGCTGGCGCTGCTGCGGCTGCTGCCGGCGGAAGGGGAAGTGCTGCTGGATGGCCGCCCGCTACCGCCCGGCCGCGCCTGGCGCCGCCGCGTGCAGGTGGTGTTCCAGAACCCCGCCGGCAGCCTGTCCCCGCGCCTGACCCTCGGCGCCATCCTGGCGGAGCCGCTGATCCTGCACCTGCCCAACCTCTCGCCCCGGCTGCGCGCCGAACGGGTGCGGGCGGCGCTGGAGGAGGTGGGGCTGGACCCGGCGTTCGTCACCCGCCGCCCCGCCGCACTCTCCGGCGGCCAGCGCCAGCGCGTCGCCATCGCCCGCGCGCTGATCGCCGGGCCGGATGTGCTGGTGCTGGATGAGCCGACCTCGGCGCTGGATCGCAGCGTGGAGGCGGAGGTGCTGGCCCTGATCGCCCGGCTGCAGGCCGCGCGCGGCTTCGCCTGCCTGCTGGTCACCCACGACCCGCGCGTGGTCGCGGCGCTCGCCGATGACGAATTGCGCCTGGAGGCTGGCCGCATCGCCGGCTTCCGCGCGCTGCCCCGCCGCACAGTCCTGAAGGAGATCCCCGCATGACCGAGACCCTGCCGCGACGCTTTCTGCTGGATGCCACCCCGGCCGAGGTCGCGGCCCTGCTGCCCGCCATCGGTCGCGCCATGGTGGGCATCAGCGGCGGTGGCACCACGCATGAACGCATCGGCGTGATCGAAGCCGCGACCTGCACCGGCGATACCTTGCGCATCCAGGGGCCGCTGCATGATTCGGAACTGGCGCTGGACCGCGTGGTGCGCGTGGTGGGCGACCGCAGCAGCGTGATGCGCGGCAAATCCTATCCGCGCTTCGAGTTCAAGGACGCGGCGGATGCGACCTTGATGTCCGTCACCGCGATGGATGGGCCGGAGCAGTACGACGCCGCCGTGCGCGGCCATGTCGGCGCGGAGCTTGAGACACCGCCGCGCCCGGACCTGCCCCCCACCGAACAGCCGCCCGAGGCCGATGCCGGCACTGCGGCGCTGGAGGCGCTGCGCGCCAGCGGCGGCCAGGTGGAGATACGCTTCCAGGAGGCCGGCGCCAGCCAGGCCTGGCGCGGCGCGGTGGAGGAGGTGAGGGGCATGATGGGCTACGCCAACATCATCCGCCCCGATTTCCACCTGCATCTGCGCGGCGGCTCCGTCAGCGGTTTCCGGCGCGGGGAGGCCGGGCTGGCGGCGCTGGATGCGGCAGGCGCCGAGACCGGCCTGGTGCTGCGCCCGCTGGATGCGGCGGCGGAGGCGGCGCTGGCCGGCTTCGGCTGATGCGCCCGTCGCTGGCGCGGGGCGGCTTTGCCATCCTGCCCGGCCCGCCGGCCGCCTTGCAGGACCGGCTGCGCGCGCTGCTCGGCCGGCTGGCACGACGCCGGCTGAGCGCGGCCGAAGCCGCGCGCTGCGTGATGGAGTCGGGCGTGCGGGAGGCCCAGCGCGGCGCGCCGCTGCCGCCGGGCCAGGACGCGCCCTTCATCCTGGGCGAGCCCACCCGCCTGCATCCCGCCTTCGCCGCCGCCGCGGCGCATCCGCGCGTCCTGGCGGCGGTGGCGCGGGCGCTGGGCACGCGGCGGCTGGTGCTGCATTTCGCCAATGTCACCATGAAGGCCGCGCGCTTCGGCAGCGGCATCGCCTGGCACCGGGATGCCGCCAACCGATACATGCCGACCCGGCGCAGCCGCTTCCTGCGCGCCATGCTGTGCCTGGATGGCATGCACCCCGGCAATGGCGGCACCGGCTTCCGCCCCGGCTCGCATCGCGGCCCGGGGCGGCCGGAGGTGGTGCCGCGCTGCCGCAGGGGGGCGATGGTGCTGATCCATCCGCGGGTGCTGCATGGCGGCGCGCCCAACCGCTCCGCCAGCGCCCGGCGCAACTTGGTGGTGCAATGGGGCCGGTGGGATGACCCGGTGGCGACGCGCAGCCGCGAATCCCAGACCGGCCTTGCGCCGAACCTGCTGCGCCGCCCGCCGCGCTGGCTGACGGGATGATGACCGGCCGGCGCTTGCAGCGGGCATCGCCAATGGCAACATCCGGGGCATGATCGACGCCAAATCCCTCCTCGACCGCTTCCTCGGCTCCAGCCAGGGCGCCGCGCCCTCGCCCTGGACCAATCCCGCCCAGGGCCAGCCGCCCGCCGTGTCCCAGCAGGGATCGGGCGGGCTGGCGGACATGGCACGCCAGGCGCTGCAGCGCGCCGGCGGTGGTGGCTCCGGCTTGGGCGGCTTCGCCGGCGGCGCGGCCGCGGGCGGCATCCTGGGCCTGCTGCTGGGCGGCAAGGGGATGCGTCGTGGCGGCGGGCTGATCAGCCATGGCGGCGCGGCCGTGCTCGGCGCGCTGGCGCATCGGGCCTGGCAGAACTGGCAGGCCGGCCAGGCGCCGGCCACCGCGCCCCCCGCCACCCCGCAGGACGCCGCGGCGGTGGAGCCGCGCTTCCTGCCCGGCGCCACCCCGGCCGCGGGCGGCGAGGCCTTCGAACTCGCCCTGATCCGCGCCATGATCGGCGCCGCCCGCGCCGATGGCCATATCGATGCCGAGGAACGCGCCCGCATCTTCGCGCATGTGGACAAGGCCGGGCTGGATGCGGAGGCCAAGGCCTTCGTCTTCGACGCCCTCGAATCCCCGATCGGCGTCAGCGAGGTCGCGGCCGCGGCGCAGACCCAGGAACAGGCCAGCGAGATCTACCTGGTTTCCCGCCTCGCGGTGGACCCGGACCATCCGGCGGAGCGCGCCTATCTCGAGGCCCTGGCGCACCGGCTGAAGCTGCCCGCCGGGCTGGTCGCGCATCTCGACCGCCAGATCGACGCCGCCCCCGCGGCATGAAGATCACCCGCGTCGAGACGCATCTGCATCGCAGCGACTTCACCTATGGCGCGGGCCCGACCTCCATGGGCGGCAATCTGCGCCTGACCCGCATGGACACGCTGCTGGTGCGGGTGGAGACGGAGGGCGGGCTGCATGGCTGGGGGGAGGGCTTCGGCTTCACCCTGGCGCAGACCACGCAGGATGTGGTGGAGCGGCTGATCGGCCCCGCCTGCATCGGCCAGGATGCGCGCGACATCGCCGGCCTCGGCCGGATGCTGGCGCGGCGCTTCCACAATTTCGGCCGCAACGGGCCGGTCGGCTTCGCCATCTCCGCCATCGACATCGCGCTGTGGGACATCGCCGGCAAGGCGGCCGGCGTGCCGCTGCATGTGCTGCTGGGCAATGGCAGGCGGGCGGAGGTGCCGGCCTATGCCAGCCTGCTGCGCTACGGCGCGGCCGCGGATGTGGCGCGCAACGCGGCGGAGGCGCGGCGCCGCGGCTACCGCGAGATCAAGCTGCATGAGGTGGATCCGGACTGCATCCGCGCCGCGCGCGATGCGGCGGGCGACCTGCCGCTGATGCTGGACGTGAACTGCGCCTGGGACCGCGTGGCGCCGGCGCTGGAGTTCTGCGCCGCGGTGCGCGGGCTGAACATCGGCTGGGTCGAGGAACCGCTCTGGCCGCCCGAGGATTTCGCCGGGCTGGCCGCGCTGCGCGGGGAGGCGGGGGTGCCGATCTCGGCCGGCGAAAACCTGGGCGGTGCCGAGGATTTCGCGCGGCTCTTCGCCGCCGGCGCGGTGGATGTGGCGCAGCCGAGTGCCACCAAGCATGGCGGCGTCTCCGGCCTGTTGCAGGTCTCGGCGCTGGCGGCGGAGGCCGGGGTGCGGGTGGTACCGCATTCGCCCTATTTCGGGCCGGGCCTGCTGGCCACGCTGCATGTGCTGGCCGCGGCGGAACAGCCGGCGCCGCTGGAGATCTACTTCGCCGACCTCGCCACGCCGGTCTACCCGGCGCTGGTGCCGCGGGATGGCCGCGTGGCGGTGCCGGGCGGGCCCGGGCTGGGGCTGGAGCCCAGCCTGTAGCTAGATCACCGCGTGCCGCACCCTTGCGGACAGCCATTCGCTGACCAGCACGGTGCCGAGGATCAGCACGAAGATCGTCGTCACCTGCGGCCAGGCCAGCACGTTGATGCTGGCCTGCATCTGCATGCCGATGCCGCCCGCGCCCACCAGGCCGAGCACCGTCGCCTCCCGGATGTTGATGTCCCAGCGGAACACGCTGATGCCGGCGAAGGCGGGCATCACCTGCGGCACGATGGCCCAGCCCAGCACCTGGGGGCGGGAGGCGCCGGTGGCGGTCACGGCTTCGACCTGCGTCGCATCGATCTCCTCGATCGCCTCATACAGCAGCTTGGCGATGAAGCCGACGCTGCGCAGCGCGATCGCCATGATGCCGGCGAGGATGCCGGGCCCGAGGATGATCACCAGGATCAACGCCCAGATCAGCGAGTTGATGGACCGGCTGGCGACGATGATGAACAGCACCACCGGCCGCACCACCAGCCGGCTCGGCGTGGTGTTGTGCGCGGCGAGGAAGGCCAGCGGCACGCCGATGACGATGGCCAGCGCCGTTCCTATGGTCGCCATGTTGATGGTGTCCAGCAGCGGCTTCCACAACTGGCTGGCATAGGACCAGCGCGGCGGGAACATGCGGCCGATCAGGTCCGCGCCCTGCGCCGGCGCATCCCAGACGAAGGGCCAGATGGTGCGGTCGGAGATGAACTGGAAGCAGGCCACGGTCAGCGCCACGGCGCCGAACCAGCCGGCCCAGACCAGCAGATCCGCCTTCGGCGTGCGCCGGCGCCAATCCGGCGTGCCGTCCGCGCGGGTCAGGATGGCCATTACTGCACCTGCCGGCGGATGTACCCGCTGGCGTATTCGCAGGCCAGCACGATGACGATGATGACGATCAGCACCGCCGCGGCGGTGTCGAATTCGTAGCGGTCGAAGCTGGTGTTCAGCGTGTCGCCGATGCCGCCGGCACCCACCAGGCCGAGCACCGCACTCTCCCGGAAATTGATGTCGAGGCGGTAGGCCGAAAGCCCGATCAGGCGCGGCCGCACCTGGGGCAGCACGCCCCAGGCCAGCAGCTGGAACCAGGATGATCCGGTGGCGCGCACCGCCTCCGCCTGGCTCGCCTGGATATCCTCGATATCCTCCGCGATCAGCTTCGCCATGAAGCCGATGGTGGCGAAGGCCAGCGTCAGCGTGCCGGCCAGCGGACCGAAGCCCACCATGGCGACGAAGACGATGGCGATGATGATTTCCTGGAAGGTGCGGCTGATGGCGATGATGCCGCGGCAGAACAGGTAGACCGGCAGCGGCGCCAGGTTGCGCGACGCCCCCAGCGCCACCGGGATGGACAGGATGATGCCGATGCCGGTGGAGACCACCGTCATGGTCAGGCTCTCCAGCAGCCCGGCCAGGATGTCGTCGCCCTTGGTGACGAAGTCCGGCGGAAAGAAGCCGCTGAGGAAACGCCCCGCGCGTTCCACGCCTTCCGCCGCGCGGGTCCAGTTCACCTCGATGGTGGAGAAGGCGACCAGCGCATAGGCCAGCGCACCGAGATAGACGGCGTAGCGCAGCCAGGGCGTCTCGATCAGCGGCGGCGGGCGCCAGGCGCGGGCGGCGGCAGCGGCGTCGAAATGCGTGGCGCTCATGCCAAGACCTCGGCTGCCTCGTCCTCCTCCTCGGCCTTGCGGATGGTCTGCGACCAATCCTCCTCGCCATAGATGTCGGTCAGGCCCTCGGCCCGCAGATCCTCGGCCGGGCCGTCGAAGACTATACGGCCGGCGCGCAGCCCCACGATGCGGCGCGCGAATTGCTGTGCCAGCGCCACGTCATGGATGTTGATGATGGCGGCGAGGCCGCGTTCGGCGCAGAGCTCCACGATCAGCCGCATGATCTGCCGGCTGGTCTTGGGATCGAGGCTGGCGGTGGGTTCGTCCACCAGCAGCAGCTTCGGGTCCTGCATCAGCGCGCGCACGATGCCGACGCGCTGGCGCTGGCCGCCGGACAGGGCATCGGCGCGCTTGTCCGCCATATGCGCCAGCCCCACGCGGTCCAGAAGTCGAAAAGCTTCCTCGACATCCTTGCGCGGAAAGCGGCGGAACCAGGACGCCCAGAAGCCGACATAGCCGAGCCGGCCGGACAGCACGTTCTCCATCACCGTCAGGCGTTCGACCAGCGCGTATTCCTGGAAGATCATGCCCATCCGTCGCCGCGCCCGGCGCAGCGCGCCGGAGCCGAGTGCGGTGAGGTTCACCCCGTCCAGCATCACCCGGCCGGCGGAGGGTTCCACCAGCCGGTTGACGCAGCGGATCAGCGTGGATTTGCCGGCGCCCGAAGGGCCGATCAGCGCCATCACCTGGCCCGCCGGAACCTGCAGATCGACCTTGTCGAGTGCGAGGTCACCGGTCGGGTAGCGCTTGGTCAGCCCTTCGATCGACAGCAGCACGGTGTGATGATCCTCAGCGGCAGGCGTAGGAGACGTCCATCGCCGCATCGATCTGCCGCACCACGTTCCAATGCTCGCGGTAGGTGATCGGGATGAACTTCTCCGCCGGCGGCTCGCTCTTGCCGAATTCGGTCGCCAGCGCGGTGCCGCTCCAGTTGAAGTTGAAGAAGGCGGCGCGGATCTTCTCCGCCAGCGCCGGCGCCAGGTTATGCGCGTGGCCATAGCCGGTCGTCGGGAAGGACTGGCTGCGGTAGATGTTGCGGATCTGGTCCATCCGCACGACGTTGCGCGCCACCATGCGGGTCAGCACGGAATTGGCGATGGCCGCCGCATCATAGTCGCGGTTGGCGACGCCGAGAATGGAATTGTCGTGGCGGCCGGAGAAGGCGGCGGTGAAGTCGCGGCCGGCGCGCATGTTGAACTCGCTGGCCAGCAGGGCGGACGGCGCCTTGAAGCCGGAGTTGGAGGTCTCGGAGGTGAAGGCGATGGTGCGGCCCCGCAGATCCTCGATGCGCTGCGCGTCGGAGGAGGCGGGGACGATGATCTCCATCTCATAGCCGAAGGCGCCGTTGTTGCTCGCCATCATGGCGAAGGGCACGAAGCCGGCGCAGTTCACGGCGAGCGGGTTCGATCCGGTGTTGAAGCCGGCGATGTGCAGGCGGCCGGCGCGCATCGCCTCGATCTGCGCGGCGTTGGACTGCACGGAGAAGAACTGCACCCGCTTGCCGGTCTCGCGCGCCAGGTGGTCCATGAAGGGCTGCCAGACGGTGCGGTAGACCGCGGGGTCTTCCACCGGGGTATAGGCGAAGATCAGCGTGGAGGGGTCCACCTGCTCCCGCGCCGCGGTTGGCGCGTCGGCTACCAGGTCACCGTCGCGGTCGCAGTAGCGGGCATCGAGCGTGCCGCGCGGGCATTCCTGGGCCGCGGCGGTGCGCGGCTGGCCGGCGAACAGCCCGAGTGCGAGGGCCGATGTGGCCAGGACACTGGAGGCGAAAAGGCGGCGCAGCATGGCGGTAACTCCCTGTGGTGCTGGTGCGGCTGCCTTCTATGGGACAGTCCGAAAGGCTTCGACGTCAGATTTATGAAGATTGCCGGCGCGTGACAGTGGCAGCAAGCCCCGATCCGGGCGTTTCGTGATGCAACCCTTTCGCAGCAACACCGCTTCTCCGGCCGTGAATGGGAGTTGCTGGCGCATGGATCGTGTTCGTTCGTGGAACCGTGGCGGACCGGGGGAAGTGGCCTTCCTGCGCCGCGTGCTCATCGTCGCGGCCGTCGTGCTGCTGCTGCTGGCGCTGTGGCAGATTCGTTATGCGCTGCTGCTCGCCTTCGGCGGCGTGGTGGTGGCGGCCATGCTGCTGGCGGCGGCAGCCCCGCTGGAGCGGCATGCCGGCCTGTCACGGACCTGGTCGCTGGCGCTGGTGGGCGTGCTGATCTGCCTCGGGCTGGGGCTGGCCGGGATGCTGGTGGGCAGCGAGGTCACGGCCCAGGTCGGCCAGCTCTGGAGCCGGCTGCCCGAGGCGGTGAGCGCCTTCGAGGACCGTTTCGATGTCGATCTGCCCTCCATGGAGGGCGTGCAGCGCGCCGAGCAGGGACCGGCGGGACTGGATACCTCGCTGATCGGCACCCTGGCCGGCCATGCGGCCACCGCCGGGCGGATCTTCCTGGATGCCGCCTCCGCCCTGGTGGTCGCCGTCGTCGGGGGCTTCTTCCTGGCCTCCAACCCGTCGCTGTACCGGCGCGGCGTGGAGAAGCTGCTGCCGCGGGAACAGCATGCGCGGGCGGATGAGGCGCTGGTGGCCAGCGGCCGTGCGCTGCGGCTCTGGCTCGGCGCGCAGCTCATCTCCATGACCATCGTCGGCACCTTGGCCGGGCTCGGCACCTGGATGCTGGGTCTGCCCTCGCCGCTGGCGCTGGGGCTGTTCGCGGGGCTTGCCGGCTTCGTGCCGCTGATCGGGGCCGTGGCGGGCGCCGTGCCGGCCCTGCTGCTGGCGCTGGCGGAGGGCGGCAATGCCTTCCTGTGGACCGGATTGCTGTTCCTCGGCATCCAGCAGCTTGAATCCAACATGATCCTGCCGCTGGTCGAAAAGCACATGGTCAGCATGCCGCCGGCGCTGATGCTGTTCGCGGTGGTGGCGGTGGGCCTGCTGTTCGGGCTGCCGGGCGTGATCCTGGCCGCGCCGATCACCGTGGTGGCCTTCGTGCTGGTCAAGATGCTGTATGTGCGGGAGACGCTGGGACAGGACACCGAGGTCCCAGGTGAAGAAGATGAAACTGAAGAGCAGAAGAAGAACTAGCAACCACCCGGTCAGGAAAGTCCTTGGCGAGGCGGAAGGTCAGCGAACGCAGCCCGGCATGGCGTGTTGTATCGAACAGCCGGGCAGCAATCCTTGATGGTGCCGCAGACGATCACACCCACAGCTTCCCTAGAACTGTCCGGTAGCAACAAGTGGTGGGTCAAACTGCGGTACGTCTTCAAACTGGAGGTCATCCGATGACCAATTTCCTGAACGCCACCGCTCTCGCCGCCACGCTGGTCCTGGGTGGCTATGGCGTCGCCGCGGCGCAGAACAGCAGCACGAGCCAGCAGGGCGCGTCCTCGTCGAGCCGTGTCGGCACCGTGGAAGCCCCGCGCATGAACGAGGATCAGGTCCGCACCATCCTCGGCGCCCGCGGCTACTCGGATTTCGAAGACATGGAGCGGGATGGCGACAGCTTCAGCATCGGTTCCGCCGAGCGCTACGGCAAGGATGTCGAGGATCTGCGCGTCGATGCCCGGACCGGCCAGGTGCAGGACGAGGAGCGGCTGAGCGAGGACCAGGCGAAGCGCCTGCTTGAGGATCGCGGCTATTCCGACGTCACCGATGTGAGCCGCGACGACGACATGATCACCGCCACAGCGACCCAGAACGACCGGGAGTGGCAGGTGCGCATCGATGCCGAGACCGGCACCGTGACGCAGCAGCAGGCGAGCAACTGAGCACCCTGCCAGTCCGCCCCCGGGCAACCGGGGGCGGGGTTCGGTCGTTAGTCACCCGCGGCGGGCAGGCGAAGCTCCGCCAGGGCCGCCCGCCCAGGCATCACGCCGGGCATCGGTGAGGCCCACAACGGAAGGAAGAGCCAGCATGGACAAGGATCGCATCGAAGGCGCCGGCAAGCAGGCCAAGGGCGCCGTCAAGGAGGGTGTCGGCAAGGTTACGGGTGACACCTCCATGCAGGTCGAGGGCAAGGCGGACAAGGCTGAAGGCAAGGTCCTGAACGCCGTCGGCGGTGCCAAGGACAAGGCGCGCGACAGCGACTGAGCCACCCAGCCTCTGACCCATGCCGCGCCGTGCGGCGAGCCTCCGGCTCGTCGCGCGGCGTCGTGCGTTCACCCCAGGAGGACATGATGGCCAAGAACCATATCTCGCCCCCGCATGTGGCCGCCCGCTCCCGGCCGAACCTGCTGGCGACCACGGCGACCGCCGCGGCGCTCGCACTCGCCTTCGCCAGCGGCGCCAACAGCCAGGTGACCAGCGATCCGCCGAGGGTTGCCCCTGCGGAGCAGAACGCCCAGCCGGATGCGCGCCAGGATGAGGCCTTGCCGCGTGCGCTGCCCCGATCGATGCCGGAGGCGGAGCAGGAACTGCGCGTCGCGCACCAGCAGATGGCTGCCGCGCAGAACGACATTTCGCCGCAGGCGCTGCGCCGCGCCCGGCTGGCGCTGGAAGGCGTCAGCCGCAGCATCGACCAGTCGCAGCCCGGCCGGTTGACGCAGGGCGCGACCAACGCCCTGCAGCAGCGTGTGGACCAGGCGCGACGCGTGCTGGCATCGGAAACGCCGGATGCGCTGCAGGCGCGCCTGGCTATCGACGAGGTGCTGGCCGCGCTGCCGCCGGTGGTGGCGACGATGCGACAGGGTGAGCCGGGCACCCCGGCGACCGGCGCCAGCGCCGCCCCGGCGCCCGCGCAATCGGGCGGGATGGGCCAGCAGGCGGCCGCGCGCACGGCGGGCGGCGTGGAGCTTTCACGCGCCTCCAACCTCGTCGGCACCAATGTGGTCGCCAGCACGGGTCGCGATGCGGGCGAGATCGAGAACCTGCTGATCGACAGCGGCGGCCAGGTTCGCGCCGCGGTGGTGGAGTGGGGCGGCTTCCTGGGCATCGGCGCACGCCGTTCAGTGGTGCCGGTCGAGCAGTTGACCTTCGGTGCGCCGGATGAACGCGTCCGCATGGATCTGACGCGGGACCAGCTTGAACGCCTGCCGCGCTACGATCCGGACCGCCTGGAGGAATACGGCCGCATGGATGGCTGGGGCGCGCTCCGCACATACCGATAGCGCCCGCTCCGCATGGGGCCGCCGAAGGCGAACCCCTTGCGGCTCGTGGGGCCGCCGCCCGGGCCGGGGCTGGCAACCTGAAGCCGGCTGCCGCGCTGAAGTGGGTATGCACAGAAGGAAGAATCCGATGACCCGCCCCCTGATCGTACCCGCCCTGGCCGCCTTCCTGGCGCTCGGGCTCGTCGCCTGTGACGACGCCGTGGAGACCTCCGAGCGGACTGACGTGCCGGTCGAGACCCGCACCGGCCAGTCGGGCGCTACATCCTCGCCGACCGCCGGCGGCACCGGCACCACCGGCAGCGCCGGCGTCAGCGTGCCGGGTTCCAGCGGCACCGCGCCGATCGGCTCGCGGAACCCGCTGCCGCCCGGGACCGGCACCGCGACCGGCGTCACCACCACCCCGGGGCTTGGCACGACGGCGCCGTCCGGCACGGCAACCGGCACCGGCAGCCCGGATGCGGGCGCGAGTGGCGGCGGCGGCCCGACGCGCTGACCTGCCGGGTCAGGCGCGGCGCGCAACACGCCGCAGCGTGACCCAGGCGGGCGCATGGTCGCTGGCGCCCTCGGCGCCGCGCGCCGCGCGATCAACCCCTGCGGCCGACAGCCGCGGGGCGAGTTCCGGGCTGAGCAGGATGTGGTCCAGCCGCAGCCCGGCATCACGTGCCCACCGGTTCCGCTTATAGTCCCAGAAGGTGAATAGCGGCCCGGTGGGGTGCTTCCGGCGCAGCGCATCCACCCAGCCCTGCGCCAGCAACCCGGCAAAGGCGGCGCGGCTTTCGGGCTGCACCAGCGCGTCGCGATCCCAGGATCTGGTCGGGTAGATGTCCTGCGGCTCCGGCACCACGTTGAAGTCGCCGGCCAGCACGGCAGGCACGGCGGCCTCCAGCAGCGTCCTCGCATGCGCGTTCAGGCGGCGGAACCAGGCCAGCTTGGCGTCGAATTTCGGCCCTGGCTGCGGATTGCCGTTGGGCAGGTACAGGCAGGCCACCAGCACGCCCTGCACCGCCGCCTCGATGTACCTGGCCTCCCGGTCCGCTTCGTCTCCGGGCAGGGCGCGGCGGGTGCAGACCGGCAGGACGCCGCGCGACAGGATGGCGACGCCGTTCCAGCTTCGCTGGCCCTGCCAGACCGCCTCATACCCTGCATCCCGCAGCGCCTGCGCGGGAAACTGCGTCGGCGGCGCCTTCAGTTCCTGCAGGCACACCACATCGGGCGCAGCCTGCTCCAGCCAGCCAAGCAGGTTCGGCAGCCGGCGGTTGATGCCGTTGATGTTGTAGGTCGCGATCTTCATGGCCTGCCAACGCCGCGCGCCGCAATTCGTGCCTGCAACCGGTTGCTCCGCCAGGGGTTATCCCAATCCGCTCGGGAGGAGGCCCCGCGCCCATGCCGCGCGACGACCCAGGTAGAGACGAAGCCGGCCAATCCCCCATCATCGACCCGCGCGAGGCGGCCCTCGAGGCCGGGCTGCGCTACGTCTCCGATGAGACGCCGGGCATCACCCGGCGCCGTGCCGGCAAGGGATTCAGCTTTCGCCTGCCGAAGGGCGGCGCGCTGCGGGATGCGGCGGAGCTGAAGCGCATCCGTGCGCTGGCCGTGCCGCCGGCCTGGACGCAGGTGTGGATCTGCCCGCGCCCCGATGGCCACATCCAGGCTACCGGGCGCGACCAGAAGGGCCGCAAGCAGTACCGCTACCATCCGAAATGGCGGGAAGTGCGCGACGCCGCGAAATACGACCGCATGGTGGATTTCGCCCGCGCGCTGCCCGGCCTGCGCGCCCGCGTCGAGGCCGATATGCGCCGCACCGGCCTGGCGCGGGAGAAGGTGCTGGCGACGGTGGTGCATCTGCTGGAGACCACGCTGATCCGCGTCGGCAATGACGACTACGCAAAGCAGAACGACAGCTACGGCCTGACCACGCTGCAGACGCGCCATGTGGCGGTGGCGGGCAGCGAGCTGCGCTTCGCCTTCAAGGGTAAAAGCGGCAAGAGCTGGAATCTGCGCGTGACGGATCGCCGCGTCGCCCGCATCGTCCGCGCCTGCCAGGACCTGCCGGGGCAGGAGCTGTTCCAGTACCGCGACGCCGACGGCACCCTGCACGACGTCACCTCCGCCGATGTGAATGCCTATCTGCGGGAGATCGCGGGGCAGGAGATCACGGCAAAGGATTTCCGCACCTGGGCTGGCACCGTGCTGGCGGCACTCGCCCTGCAGGAATACCAGCGGGTGGACAGCCAGGCGGCGGCCAAGCGCAATGTCCGCGCGGCCATCGAGCGGGTCGCCGCACGGCTCGGCAACACGCCCACCATCTGCCGCAAATGCTACGTCCACCCGACCATCCTGGAGACCTACCTGGGCGGCGAGTTGGCGCTGGAGGTGGCGGCGGAGGCGAAGGCGGAGTTGCGGGAGGGGATCGACCGCCTGCGGCCGGAGGAAGCGGCCGTGCTGGCCCTGCTCCTCGGCCCATTGCGGGAGATGGCGCGGGCCTAGCGGGCCCCGACCAGACACAGGGTCTCGCACAACCCCCTCCTCGGTCGCGCCCACCAAAGAAAACCGTTGCTTTCCCGTTAGGGGCCGAGACGCTAAGCGCCGTCAATGCGCATCGTCATCATCGGAGCCTATGGGCTCATCGGATCCTATGTATCCGCCCGCCTCGCGGCTGACGGTCATAGGACCGTCGGCGTCGGGCGCGACGTCGAGGCGGCCCGCCGCCGCTTCCCCGCCCTCGAATGGAAGCGCGCCGACCTGGCCACCGCCTCCGTCGCGGATTGGGTCGCCGTGCTCGCTGGTGCCGAGGCCGTGGTCAACTGCGCCGGCGCCCTTCAGGACAGTCCGCGCGACGACCTGAAGGCCGTCCATGTCGAAGGGCTGCGTCGACTGGCCGAGGCCTGCGAGGCGGCAGGCGTCCGCCGTCTCGTGCATATCTCGGCGGCCGGGGTGGGGCCGGGACGGAGCACCGCCTTCAACGCCACCAAGCTGGAGGCCGAGGCCCTTCTGGCCCGGAGCCCGCTGGATTGGATCATCCTGCGTCCGGGCCTTGTATTCGCCCCCGCCGCCTATGGCGGCACGGCCCTGTTGCGCGGCCTGGCCGGCTTTCCCGGTGCCAGCCCCGTGGTCTTCGGCGACAGCCTGGTACAGACCATCGGTGCCGAGGACCTGGCGGTCGCGGTCGCAAGTTGCCTGGCGCCGGATGCGCCCAGGCGCGTCAGCCTGGACCTGGTCCACGGCGAGGCGCTGACCCTGATCGACCTCGTCGGGCGTCTGCGCGGCTGGCTGGGCTTGCGACCCGTGCCGACGCTCCGCCTGCCCCTGCTTCTGGCCCGCGCGACGGCCGCCGTCAGCGATGCCCTGGCCTGGCTGGGCTGGCGCAGCCCGATGCGCACCGCCGCATTGGAGCAACTGCGGATGGGCGTTCGAGGCCAGGCCGAAGACGCGGCGCGGCTGGGCCTGGTGCCGCGATCCTTCGACGCCCTGCTCGCCGCCGCCCCATCGGGCGTGCAGGAGCGCTGGTTCGCCCGCACCTACTTCGCCAAGCCCGCCATCCTGGCCTGCCTGTTCGCCTTCTGGCTGCTGTCAGGCCTGATCGGCCTGACGGTCGGCTTGCAGGACGCCATCGCCATCCTGACCGCCGCGGGCATGGATGCCCGGCTGGCGGCCGGCGCGGTGATCGGCGGCAGTCTGGTCGACATCGCCCTGGCCCTGCTGCTGATCTGGCGACCGACCGCTGCCCGTGCCTTGCAGGGCATGATGCTGGTCACGGCGGGCTATCTGCTGGCCGCTGCCCTGCTGCGCCCGGATATGTGGCTCGACCCGATGGGCCCGCTGCTCAAGAGCATTCCCGCCGCCTTCCTGGCCCTGGCTGCACTGGCGACGCTGGACGAGCGCTGATGGACCTCCAGACTCTGCTCAAGGTCGCGCATGTGGTTGGCGCGGCGGTGCTGCTTGGCACCGGGGCCGGCATCGCCTTCTTCATGCTGATGGCGCATCGCGCGCGGGATCCGGCGCTGATCGCCCACACCGCCAGCATCGTGGTGCTGGCCGATACTGTGTTCACGGCCTCGGCGGTGGTCCTGCAGCCCATGACCGGCGCGGCCCTGGCCCATCTGGCCGGCTATCCGCTGCTGTCGGGATGGATCGGGCTGAGTCTGGTTCTCTATGTCGTCACCGGCCTGTGCTGGCTGCCGGTGGTGTGGATCCAGCTCCGCCTGCGGGATCTGGCCCGCCAGGCGGTCGCCACGGGCGCGCCCTTGCCCGGCCAGTATTTTCGCCTGTTCAGGCTGTGGTTCCTGCTGGGCTTCCCGGCCTTCGCAGCGGTGCTGGGCATCGTCTGGCTGATGGTGGCCAAGCCCAACCTCTGAGGCGGATCCTAGGCGCGCAGCAGCCCGATCTCCGCCGCCACCGCCTCACTGCCCGGGAAGGCGGCGGCCACGGCGCTGGCAGGCAGCCGCAGATGGTCGCGCAGCAGCGCCTTGGCCAGGGCGCGCAGGTCGCGCGTCGGCTGCAGGTCCCGGTTCTCGAACAGGGCGTCCCGCTTCAGCCCGGGCCAGTTCGCCAGCACCCGCCCGCCCTGCACGGCGCCACCGGCCAGGAAGGCGGCGCCGCCGGTGCCGTGGTCGGTGCCGAGATTGCCATTGGCGCGCGCCGTGCGGCCGAATTCGGTGATGGCCAGCACCGCGGTGCGCGACCAGGCCTCGCCGAGCTGCGTCCGCAGCGCCGCGATGCCGCGGTCGAGCTGCAGCAGCACCGGGTCGATGCGCTGCGCCTGGCCCGCATGGGTGTCCCAGCCGCCGAGCTCCAGCGCCGCCACGCGCGGCCCATCGGCGCGCGCCAGCATCCTCCCTGCCGCATTGGCCAGCCGGGTGAAGCCGCCCTGGTTGGTCGGGATCGGCGCGCCGGCGGCCAGCGCCCCGGTGGCGTAGCCGCGGCCGCGCATCCCCTCCATCACGCTGGGGCCGAGCACCGGGTCGCCATGCAGCAGCTCCGCCATGCGGGCATAGAGATCCGGTTCCGGCCGCGTCGCCCGTGGTGGCGCCCACATGCCGACCGGCGCATCCCCGCGCATCAGCAGCGGCAGGTCGAGGCCGAGCGCCAGGCCGGTCCGGGCGGGCTGGCCGGCGGATTCAGGGATGTGCGTCAAAGCGCGGTTCAGCCAGCCGGATTCCAGCCGCTGCGGGCCGCCGCCCTCCATCAGGTCCTGCCCGTCGAAATGGCTGCGGGTGCGATAGGGGCCGGCCACCGCATGCACCGGCAGCAACTCGCCCCGCGCATACATCCCGTGCAGCGCGGTCAGCTTCGGATGCAGCCCGAAGGTCCCGCCGAGGTCCAGCACGCCGCCTTCCGCGCCCGGTTCGCCGAGCGCCAGCGCGCCGCGCAGCGCGGCGTAATCCGGGTCGGCATAGGGCACCACGGCATGCAGCCCATCCATCGCGCCGCGCAGCAGGATCACCACCAGGCGGCGGTCCATGATCTGCGCGCCCGGCGCGGCCACATTGGCCACTGCCAGACGGGCGGGGCCAGCGGCGGCAAGGGCGGTCAGGCCGAGCAGGAAGCCGCGGCGGCCGATCCGGGGCAGGTGCGTCTGGCTCATCGGCGTTGCATCTCCGGGCTGGCGAAGACGAGGGTGATGGCATCCCGCGCGCTGCCGGCGCGGCTGAGGGCGCTGCGCGTTTCCTCCCGCGCCAGCGGGCCGAGCGCGGTCTCCAGCACCTGGCGCGGGTCCAGCCGGGCATGGCGGCCGGCGGTCTCATAGGCAATGTCGAGGCGCTGCATCATCGGCTCCGGCGCCGCCCATCCGGCGGCGGTGTCCGGCCAGCCATTCGGCTGCGGCGCGTTCCACAGCGGCTGTCCGAGCGCCGACAGCGCGCCGAGCACCGGGCCGGGATCGGTGGCGCCGGCGGCGCGGTGCATCGCCACCACATAATCCAGCGGCGCGCGCAGCTTGGTCAGCGGCGGCCCCCAGGCCTGCGGCAGGCGGACCAGGGCGCGGGATGCCGCGCCGAGGTCGCCCTGCGTGTCCCGCAGCACGCCCTCGATCCGCGCCACCGCGGCCGGCGGCGGCGCATCGGCGACGAAATGGCGCACCAGCCGATCCGCCAGGAAGCGATGCGTGGCGGGGTGCGCGGCCAGGTCGCGGAGCGCCGCCTCATAGGCCTCCGGCCCCTCCGCGTAGCTCTTGCCAAGCAGGGTCTTCGGGCCGGGCTCGTGGTTGCCGGGGCGGAAGACCAGGTCGAAGGGCGGGCGCAGGCGCTCGACGCCCCAGCCGGTCATGATCCGCGCGAATTCCGTCACATCCGCCTGGGTATAGCCGGCGGCGGGGGAGACGCTGTGCAGTTCCAGGATTTCCCGCGCCAGGTTCTCGTTCAGCCCGCGGCCGCTGCGCTTGCCGAAATTGCTGTTCGGCCCGACCGAGGCGACCTGGTCCAGGTAGTACAGCATCGCCGGCGCCTTGGAGGCGGCGAGCAGCATGTCCACGAAGCGGCCGGTGACATGCGGGCGAATCGCCTGGCGCAGGAAATGCGGGAAGCCCGTGGTCATGCCGAAGCCGCCACGCTCCGCCACCGTGAAGTGGTTCAGCCAGAAATTGGTCAGCCGGTCGTGGAAGGGCACGTCGCTGGTCAGTAGATGGCGCACCCAGGCCTGCTGCTCGGCGCGGAACAGCTGCGTCGGCACGCTGGCCTGGCCGGCGGGCGGCGGGGTCGCGTCATGCGCGATCCAGGCAGAATAACCTTCCTCCAGCGAGGCCGGCGCGTCCCGCCCGTCCGGTGGCGGCAGGGGCGCGGGCGCGGCGCGGGTCTGCTGGTCAAGCCAGGCGACCGGATCATCCGGCAGCGAGTGCGGGGCGCGCGGACCGGTGCCGAAGCGGACGGCCGCGATCTGGGAGCGTGTGTCCATGGGTGGATCACACACCGTAATTGTGGCCAAACCCGTGCAAAGTCCGTGACGTGTGCGTGAGGGTTCCCGCCGCGCCGGGCCTCCCCTAGCCTGTCCCCGAACCAGAACGGGACATCGCCACATGCGACAGCTTCGCCACCGCCTTGCCCTCGTCACCGGCCTGCTGGCCTTGCCCGGCGCCGCCCTGGCGCATCACCCGATGGGCGGAGAGGTACCGTCCACGCTGTGGCATGGCCTGGCCTCCGGCCTCGCGCATCCGGTGATCGGGCCGGACCATCTGGCCTTCCTGCTGGCGATCGGCCTGGTGGCGGGGCTGGCGGGCTGGGGCCTGGCGCGGCCGATGCTGTTCGTGCTGGCCTCGCTCGCCGGCGTCGCCGCGGCCTGGCTCGGGCTGTTGCTGCCGGCGGTCGAATGGATCGTGGCGGCGACGGTGCTGGCCGCGGGGGCTGCGCTGCTGGCGGGCAGGGCGGTTCCGGTGGCCGCCTGGATGGCGCTGCTGGCGGTGGCCGGCATCGCGCATGGCCAGGCCTATGCGGCGGAACTGCTCGGCGCGGAGGCGACGCCGATCCTCGGCTACCTGATCGGCCTGGCGGTGGTGCAGGGGGCGCTGGTGGCGCTGGTGGCTTGGCTGGCGCGGCAGGTGCCGGGGCTGGCGGCCGGGCCGGTGCCGCGGCTGGTGGGGGCGGCGGTACTGGCGGTAGGCGTCTTCGCGCTGGTCTAGCCGCCGCTCATCGCCGTCATCACCAGCATCTCCGCCCCTGGCCGCAGCGGGGATTGCAGCCCCGCCAATTCGCCATCGACGAAGACCTTGAGGTGGCGGCGGATGGCGGGGCTGGAATCGCAGATCCGGTCGGCCATGCCGGGCCAGCGCGCCTCCAGCCCCGCGATCGCCTGCGCAACGCAGGCCGCTTCCAACTCCATCTGCCGTGGCGCGCCGGGGAACAGGCGGGTCAGGGAGGCCGGCAGCAGCACCTGCACCATCGCTCAGCCGTCCAGCACCAGGGTCTCGACGGAGGAGATGGTGGGCAGGTGGCGCGCGATGCAGCGCCAGCTCTCGCCCTCATCGGCGCTGGCGTAAAGCTCGCCGCCGCTGGTGCCGAAATACACCCCGGCCCGGTCCAGCCTATCGGTCGCCATCGCCTGGCGCAGCACGCCGAAATAGGCGTCCTGCTGCGGCAGCCCCTCGCGCAGCGCCTGCCAGCTGGCGCCGCCATCGCGGGTGCGCCAGACCGCGGCCTTCGCATCCGGCACGTAGCGCCCGGCCTGGTCGCCATTCAGCGGCAGCAGGAACAGCGTGGACGGGTCGCGCGGATGGGTGGCGGCGGGAAAGCCGAAGGAGGAGGGCAGGCCCCGCTCGATGCTGGTCCAACTGCGCCCACCATCCTCGCTGCGGTACATGCCGCAATGGTTCTGCTGGTACAGCAGGTCCGGCTGGCCCGGCGCCATCACCAGGCAATGCACGCATTGCCCGTGTTCGGGGTAGCGCTGGTCCTCCGGCGCGTAGTCCTGTCGCGTGCCGCGGTTGCGCGGCGCCCAGCTTCGCCCGCCATCGGCGGTGTGGAACACGCCACCGGTCGAGATCGCCACCCAGAACTGCTCCGGGTCCGCCGGATGCGGCAGCAGCCCGTGCAGGATCAGCCCGCCGCCGCCCGGCTGCCATTCGGGGCGGGAGGGATGGTCGCGCAGCCCCTGCACATGGGTGAAGCTGGTGCCGCCATCGGCGCTGCGGAACAGCCCGGCCGGTTCCACCCCCGCATGCAGCACGCCATGCGCGGCGGCCAGGCTCCACACCGTCTTGATCGGCGTCTCCCCGGCTTCATAGGCCAGGCCCTGGCTGGAATGGGTCCAGCTTTCGCCGAGATCGGGCGAGGTCCAGACCGCCGGCCCGAACCATTCATTCCCGCCGGCCGCGTGGATGCGGCCGGTGGTCGCATCGGCGATGACGTGGTTGACCGGCCAATTGTCGCAGAATGGCCCGCGCAGGGACCAATCCTGCCGCGCCGCATCTGATTCCAGGATGAAGGCGCCCTTCCTGGTGCCGACCAGAAGCAGGATCCGCTTTGCCATGGCTCAGCCCACCCGCCGGTAGCGCGCGGTCATCACATGGTGCCAGGCGCCACCGGCATCCTGCATGCGGGACGTCATGGTCCGTGCATCGGGGGATTCCACCTCGATGATGTCCTGGTACAGCGCCACGCGGCCCGGCGTGCTGAAATCGGGCCCCTGGCTGTCCAGCGTCAGCACGCGACGGTTCGCATCCAGCGCGCCGTCATAGAGCCACATCATCGTCATCATGGAGCCGATGAAGCTGCCGGCGAAGCGCCCCTTGGCCGGATCGTAGCCGAGGGTCAGCACGGTGTGGCCGGTGCCGCCGCCCGGCATCTCGCCCTCGCCCCGGCCGATGATCCAGACATCGCCCAGCGGCGAGACCATCTCCCGCCCCCGCATGGTCACGGCGGCCTCGCCGGGCGCCATGATGCATTCGGCCTCGCTGGTCCATTCGCCAACCAGGTGTTGCAGCCAGCGATGTTCCTCGGTGACGGTCACATCCATCATCGCGCTTCCTCCAGCGTTTCCATGTGCAGGGCGATCAGGCGTTCGAAGGATTCGGTCCAGCCGCGGCGATGGCGCGTGGCGGTGGCGGCATCGGCGAAGCGGTCATGCGTCAGGGTGATCTCGGTGCCATCCTCCAGCGGGCGGAAGCGCACGGTGACGCGGCTTTCGCGTTCCGGCGTGCTGGCCCAGGCCCAGGTGAAGACCAGCAGCCGCTCCGGCTCGATCTCCAGGTAGCGACCGCCGACCTCGTGGCGGGCGCCATCGTCCTCGATCATGTGGATGCGGAACTGGCCATCGACCCGCGCATCGACCTCGGCCTGCTCCACCCGCGTATGGTGCGGGCCGAACCACTGCGCCATCATCTCCGCCTGGGTCCAGGCGGCGAAGACGCGGGCGGGTGAGGCCTTGATGCGGCGCACCAGGGTCAGGCTCGGGATCGTCGTCGTCATGGCGCTTTCTCCAGCGCGGCTGCCAGCCGATCGAGGCTTTCGGTCCAGAAGCGCTGGTAGCGGGCGAGCCATCCCATCGCATCCTCCATCGGTGCCGCCGTCAGCCGGCAGGCGACGGTGCGGCCGGTCTTCTGCCGGGCGATCAGGCCGGCGCCTTCCAGCACGTCCAGGTGCTTCATCACCGCGGGCAGGGACATCGACAGCGGCCGCGCCAATTCGCTGACCGAGATGCCGTCCTCCGCATCCAGCCTTTGCAGCAAGGCGCGGCGGGTCGGGTCGGCCAGGGCCGAGAAGATGCGGTCCAGATTGGGGCCTGGTGCGGCCATTTGGTTAACCATGAAGTTAAGCATAACGCCGCGCTCGCCGCTCCGCAAGCTTGCCCGCATCACGCCGGCGGGATCACCATCATGCCAAAGCGGGAGAAAGCTGGATGATCGCGAACCCGGTGCGGGCAAGGCTGCTGCGAGGCGAGGCCAGCTTCGGCGTCATGGCCTTCGAATTCTTCACCCCTGGCCTGGCGCCGACGCTGGCCGCGGCAGGCGCCGAATTCGTGCTGCTGGACATGGAGCATTCGGGCCTGGGGATCGAGGGCGTGAAGGCGCAATGCGCCTTCGCCCGCGCCGCCGGCATCGTGCCCATGGTCCGCATCCCGGCCGCCCAGGCGGCGCTGGTGCCGCCGGTACTGGATGCCGGGGCGCTCGGCATCATGATGCCGCTGGTGGAAAGCGCGGCGCAGGCGCGGGCGCTGGTCGCCGCCTGCCGCTACCGGCCGCAGGGCCGCCGCGGGCTCGCCTTCTCGGTGGCGCATGATGCCTATGCCGGCGGCGACCCGGCGGCGAAGATGGCGGCGGCCAATGACGCGGTGCTGACCATCGCCCTGGTGGAAAGCGAAGCCGGCGTTGCGGCGGCGGCCGAGATCGCCGCGGTGCCGGGGCTCGACATGCTGTGGCTCGGCCATTTCGACCTGTCCGACAGCCTCGGCATCCCGGGCCGCTTCGCCGATCCGCGCTACCGGCAGGCGGCGGCGGATCTGCGTGCCGCGGCGCAGGCGGCGGGCAAGCCGCTGGGCTGGGTGGCCGGCGATGGGGCGGAGGCCGCGGCGGCACTCGGCGCCGGCTTCCGCTGCCTGTGCATCGGGCATGAGGTGGTGGTGCTACGGAATGCCCTCTCCGCCGCCTTCGCCACGGCCCGCGCCGCGACACCGGGCGAGGGCAGCCCGGGCCTCGGCGGCCTGCCCTGATCGCTCAGCGAATCGAGAAGCCGATCGGCGCCAGCACCACCGCCTGCGCGTCCGGGAAATCCGCCGGCAGGCGGGGCAGGGGGGAGACGCGGCGGATCAGCGCCATCGCCTCATGATCCAGCAGCGCATAGCCGGTGCCGCGCACCAGCTGCGCCGCCTGCACCGTGCCATCCCGGGCGATGACGAAGCGCAGCGTCGCCGTGCCCTCGATGCCCTGGGCGCGGGCGGAGGACGGGTAGCGCAGGTTGCGCTGCAGGATACGGACCAGCGCGGCGGCATAGGCGGCGGGCAACTGCCGCGCGCCGGATCCTTCGCCGGGGCTGGCGGCCGCCCGGCCCTGGCCGCCGCCCGGCGGGCCGGGGGAGGTGGCGGGGCCGGGCGTACCGGCCGGCCCACGTTCCGCCGTGGCGGCCTGGCCGGGATTGCCGGCCGGCACGCTGCGGGGGGGTTCCGCGCGCGCGGCGGGTTGCGGTACGGGCCGCGATGCCGGGCGCGGTGCCGGGCGCGCTTGGCGCACCGGCTCGGGCGGCGCCTGGGGCGGTGGTGGCGGCGGTGGCGGCTCGGCCTCCGCCGTCACCGTCTCGGGCGGCCGGGCGGCTTCGAGCGGCGCCGGCGGCGGCGGCGGCGGCGGCGGCAGGACGGGCGCGGCGGCGGTCAGCGTCTCCGGCGGCGGGGTGGCGGCCAGTTCGTTGGGCGGCGGCGGCGCCACTTCGACCGGCTGGGCCATCTCGGCCGGCGGTGGTGGTGCCGCTGCCAGCGGTTCCGGCAGCGCCTGCACAGCCTGGGGCGGCGGCGGCTGCACCACCTGGGGCGGCGGCGGCTGCACCACCTGGGGCGGCGGTGGCTGCACCGTCTGGGGCGGCGGCGGCTGCACCGCCTGGGGCGGCGGTGGCTGCACCGTCTGGGGCGGCGGTGGCTGCACCGCCTGGGGGGGCGGCGGGCTCTGCAACGCGGGTGGCGGGGTGGCGGCGAGCGCCTGTGCCGGCAAGGCGGTGGCCTCCGGTGGCGGCACATCGGCCGCCTCCAGGCTCTCGGCCGGTGCCGCGTTCGGCGCCAATTCATCCGGCTGCACCGCCCCGATGCCGCCGGCCGCACCGCCGCCCAGCCCGCCGGAAAGGCCAACCTGCAGCCCGGCTCCGCCGCCTGCCAGCAGCGGCGGGTGGGCCGGTCGCATCAGCACGGCCGCCAGGCCGAGATGCAGCGCCAGCGCCACGCCCCAGGCGGCTGGATGCAGGCCGCTTCCATGCCGCACAGGCTCAGGCGCCGCGAAGGAGAGGGGGCCGGGGCCGGTCATCGCCGGCCGCGGCAGGAAGCCGGGGGACTGGTCCATGGCGGCTCAGGGCGCCGCCTCGCCGATCAGGGAGGCACGGCCGAAGCCCGCCGCGGCCAGGGCGGCCAGCACGCGCATCACCTCGCCATAGGCCTGGGCGCGATCGGCGCGCAGGAAGACCGGGCGGTCCGGCGCGGCGGCGGCCATCGGGGCGAGGGTGGTGACCAGCGTCGCCGGGTCCGTCTCCGTCTCCTCGATGAAGACGCGGCCCTGCCGGTCCAGCGTCAGCACCAGTGGCTCCGTCACCTGCGGCACCGGGGCGCTGGCGGCGCGCGGCAGGTCCACCGGCACGCCGGCCATCATCATCGGCGCCGCCACCATGAAGACGATCAGCAGCACCAGCATGACGTCGACGAAGGGCGTGACGTTGATCTCGGAAAGCATGCCCTCCTCGTCCCCGCCGCCCTCCTCCATGTTGCCGAAGGCCATTACTCGGCCGCCATGCGCGCGCGGGTGGAACCGGCAAGGCCGAGGCGCCGGGCCAGGCGTTCCGCCGCCCCGCTGGCGGCGCCGCGCGCCTCGCCCAGCATGGCTGACAGCCGGTTGAAGGCGAGCGCCGCGGGAATCGCCGCGACCAGGCCGAGCGCCGTGGCGAACAGCGCCTCCGCAATGCCGGGCGCGACGGCAGACAGGCTGGTATTGCCGCTGCGGGCGATGGCGGTGAAGGCGTTCATGATGCCCCAGACGGTGCCGAAAAGGCCGATGAAGGGCGCGGTGGAGGCGATGCTGGCCAGCACCGGCAGGCCCTGCCGGGCGCGGGCGGTGCGTTCGACCACCGCCAGCCGGGCGGCGCTGGCGATGTGGTGGCGCCGTTCGGCGGCAGGTTCGCCGACCACTTCGCGGGCCGCATGTTCGGCGGCGACCAGCACCTCGGCCCAGGCATTGTCCTGCGCGGGGGGCGAGCCATCCTCGGCGAAGCGGCGCAGCGCGGCGGCATCGCGCGTCAGGCGGCGGAAGCGCAGCGCGCGGTCCAGCGCCAGTGCCCAGACCCAGATCGAGGCAGCCACCAGCATCACCATGACCGACCGCACCACCCAGTCGGCGGCGAGGAACAGGCCGAGCGGCGACAGGTCATGCGCGGCGCCCATCGCGGCGGTTTCCATGACGGTGCTATCCATGCTGGCGCTCTCCCCTACAGGCCGAAGCGGATGCCGGCGCGGCTGGAGGGCCGCAGGCGATCGGCGCAATCGGTCACGTCAGCCCCGCCGATGCGGCAGGCCAGCACGTCGTTCACCAGCAGGCGGCTGATGCGGTCGCAGGGCAGGCCGGCCAGGTCGAACAGGCGCACGGCGGTGCGGCCGGCGCCGATCGGGGCGAGTTCCACCGCGGCGCGGCGCGCGATCTGGCCATCGCCGCCGAACACCACCAGGTCCAGCCGCAGCGCGTTGATGGCGGCGGCTTCCGGCGCGTCGTTGGACAGCATCATCCAGATCCGGCAGCCCTCGGCCGGCGCCGTCACCGGCTCCAGCCGGTTCAGCTCCAGCGGCAGGGCCGGCTGTTCCTGAGCCGGTTGCGCTGTTGCTGTCTGGGCCGGGACGGCCAGGATGGAGGCCGATGCCAGGCTCGCCAGGACCAGGCATTTCCGCAGCAGCGGAAGCGGCGACGCGATGGTCATGCTTCGATATCCTCTGAACAGCGGCTGCATGGCATATCTGAGAATGACTCGCAATCACACTTCCCTGCGCGCAGCCGCGGCGCCATGCTCCGCAACGCTCATGCGAGAGGAGGCCGGCCGCATGCCGGATGGATTGCAGGACCCCCGGGTTCCGGGATTGGCGCCGCCGGAGCTGCTGGTGGTGGCGGCACTGCGGGCCTGGATGGTGCCGCGGCGGGGTGTGCAGGACTGGCAGGGCATCCTCGCCTCGGCCGGGATCCTGCCTGCCGGCGCATTGGGGTTTGAACTGCTGATGTCCGTGGTGTCCCGCAGCGCCCAGCGACGCCTGGATGTGCGGCATGGCGAGGGCACCGGGCTGGGCCGGGACGAGGCGGTGCTGCTGGACCTGGTGGCGGCACTGCAGCGCGGCGATGTGCTGTCGGCGATCGGCGGGCTGTCCGAATGGCTGGCGCCGGACCAGCTGGCGGCGGCGCTGCGCGGCGCGCGGATCTTCGCCCGCCATGCCACGGCGGCCGGCTTGAAGCTGCGCGACGCCGCCGGCCCGACCCGCATCCACCTGCACTGAGGCCGCCTCGATCCCGTCCGGATCTGGCCGACCCGGTCTGGCCGACCCGGTCTGGCCGACCCGGTCTGGCCGAGCCGCACCGATGCCGCTAGAAACGCCGGCCTAGACCGCCAACCGGGAAACAACCGGCCGGGCCTGGGACGGATCGCGCCGCAGGGCCGAGACGGCAGGCCAGGACACGCAAGCCAGGACCGCCAAGCCATGCCGCAATACCGCAGCCGCACCACCACCCATGGCCGCAACATGGCCGGCGCGCGGGGGCTGTGGCGCGCCACCGGCATGAAGGACGGCGATTTCGGCAAGCCGATCATCGCCGTGGTCAACAGCTTCACCCAGTTCGTCCCCGGCCATGTCCACCTCAAGGACCTCGGCCAGCTGGTGGCGCGGGAGATCGAGGCGGCAGGCGGCGTCGCCAAGGAATTCAACACCATCGCGGTGGATGACGGCATCGCCATGGGGCATGACGGCATGCTCTACAGCCTGCCGTCCCGCGACCTGATCGCCGACAGCGTGGAGTACATGGTCAACGCGCATTGCGCCGATGCGATGGTCTGCATCTCCAACTGCGACAAGATCACGCCGGGCATGCTGATGGCGTCGATGCGCCTGAACGTGCCGACGATCTTCGTCTCCGGCGGGCCGATGGAGGCCGGCAAGGTGGTGCATCGCGGCCAGAAGCGCAGCGTGGACCTGATCGACGCCATGATCGCCGCCGCTGATCCCACGGTGACGGATGCGGAAGTCGAGGTGATCGAGCGGTCTGCCTGCCCGACCTGCGGGTCCTGCTCCGGCATGTTCACCGCCAATTCGATGAACTGCCTGACCGAGGCGCTGGGCCTGGCGCTGCCCGGCAACGGCACCGTCGTGGCGACGCATGCCGACCGCAAACGGCTGTTCCTGGAAGCCGGGCGGCGGATCGTCGAGATCACGCGCCGGCACTACGAGACGGAGGATTTCTCCGTGCTGCCGCGCAACGTCGCGACGCGGACGGCCTTCGAGAATGCGATGACGCTGGACATCGCCATGGGCGGGTCCACCAACACCGTGCTGCACCTGCTGGCCGCAGCGCATGAGGGCGGCGTCGATTTCACCATGACCGACATCGACCGGCTTTCGCGCCGCGTGCCGGTGCTGTGCAAGGTCGCGCCCTCGGTTGCCAATGTGCATGTGGAAGACGTGCACCGCGCCGGCGGCATCATGGGTATCCTGGGGGAGCTGGATCGCGCCGGCCTGCTCGACACCAGCGTCAGCCGCGTCGATGCGCCGACGCTGGCCGAGGCGCTGCAGCAATGGGATGTGACGCAGACCGCCGATGCCAGCGTACTGGACTTCTTCAAGGCGGCGCCCGGCGGCGTGCCGACGCAGGTGGCGTTCAGCCAGGCGGAGCGCTGGGAGAGCCTGGACACGGACCGCGCCAAGGGCGTGATCCGGGCGAAGGAATCGGCCTTCTCCGCCGATGGCGGCCTGGCCGTGCTGGCCGGCAACATCGCCGTCGATGGTTGCATCGTGAAGACCGCCGGCGTCGACGCCTCGATCCTGACCTTCACCGGCCCGGCGAAGGTGTTCGAGAGCCAGGACGCGGCGGTGGACGGCATCCTGGGTGGCAAGGTGGTGGCGGGCGACGTGGTCGTCGTGCGGTATGAGGGGCCGCGCGGCGGGCCCGGCATGCAGGAGATGCTGTACCCGACCAGCTACCTGAAATCGAAGGGCCTCGGGAAGGTCTGCGCGCTGGTGACGGATGGCCGCTTCTCCGGCGGGTCCTCCGGCCTGTCGATCGGGCATCTTTCGCCGGAAGCGGCGGAGGGCGGGCCGATCGGGCTGGTCGAGGATGGCGACATCATCGAGATCGACATCCCGAACCGCCGCATCGAGTTGAAGGTGGGCGAGGATGTGATGGCGCAGCGCCGGGCCGCGATGGAGGCGAAGGGCGATGCCGCCTGGCAGCCCGCCAGCCCGCGCAAGCGCCAGGTCTCGACGGCGCTGCAGGCCTATGCGGCGATGGCGACGAGTGCCGCGCGCGGCGCGGTGCGAGACCTGGCCACGCTCAAGCGCCGATAGGAAAAGGGGGCCGGCGGCAGGTGTGTCCCGCCGCCGGGTTCAGGTGGTCAGCCTCAGGTGGTCAGCCGAGGACGCCCTGGCGCATCTGGCTTTCGCGGATGATGCGCTCATGCCCGTCGCGGCTGTTCTTCACGCGGTATTCGCGGTCCTGTGCATCATTCGGCAATTGCCGCACGACGGTATAGGCGCCGGACGGCGCCGACCCATCGAAGCGGCCCGGCATGAATTCGATGCGCTGGCCAACGGTGTAGCGGTGATGCGGAGGCATGTGGCGATCCTCACGGGTCGGGACAGCCCCTGGCGTTACGCCGAAGGGGCAGGACGCTCAGGCCGCCCGCGCGCCGTGAAGTCCTTGGTTCAGCCGATCAGGTCCATCACGATGCGACGGATTTCGTCGCGGGTGAGGCTGGAAATGACAGGCTCGCGTCCGGTCTGGCTGTTGGCTTGTGCCGGAAGGGTGGACCCGTTCGAGTGGAACTGGGTCGAAAGGCGTTCGTCGTAGGTGTGCACGTGGTCCTTTGGGCAGTCCCGGTGGCGGTGCCACCGTGCTGCGGATGCTCTAGCGTTTGCCGGCCGCGCCAGGGACGCGACAGGCCGGTATGCCGCCCTGTAGTGGCGGCGGTGGGATGACGGAGGGACGGGTGCCGAAGCCCCCGCCCATCCATCTGCAATCCGTCGGGGCGGCCCTGGGCCACCCCGTACGGTTCAGGCGCGCTTCAGGTTGCCGGCAGAGGTCTTGCCCTGCTGGCCGTGCTGCAGCTCATATTCCAGCTTGTCGCCCTCGCGCGGCTCCTGCAGGCCGGAACGCTGCACATCGGAGATGTGCAGGAACACGTCCTTGGAGCCGTCTTCCGGCTGGATGAAGCCATAGCCCTTGGTCGCGTTGAACCACTTGACGGTGCCGATCGGCATGGTTGGAATCCGCTTCGTAACAAAAGACCGCCCCAACGACATTGCCGGGCGGATCAGACTTGAAGGGGAAACGGACACTTGGCTCGGCGCTCGATCGAACGGGAGAGCAGGCCGAACCGCGCAAGACTGACCCACTCCATATGCGCCCTGCATGGGCAATCTGCAACCTAAATCGGGCCCGGCGACCTTCGCCCGCCGGCCGGAACGTTGTGGCGGCGGCGGCCAGTGGTAAGGTCCGGGCGGTCGCGGATTGCGGCCGAGGAGGGGTCCGCAAGCCTGCATGAGTGTCGATGACCCTGATTCACGGCGGCCTGGACCACGGTTGCTGCTACCGCCCGGGCCAGGCTTCGCCGCGGTGGGCGCGGAGTTCATCCGCGGTGTTGCCGCGGCCACCGGCATCGCGCCGCGCCTGGGGGATCGCCTGGCCCTGATCGCGGAGGAGGTGCTGGCGGCCAGTCCGCCCTCCGCCGGACAGGTCAGCCTGGCGCTGCGCGACCGGCGGCACGCCCTGCGCCTGGAACTCGGCTTCGCCACCGCGGATGTGGATCTGGCCGGGCTGGACCAGGCGCGGCGGCAGGATGGCGAGGATACCGCCGATGTCGGCCTGTACCTCGCCGCCCGGCTGGCGGACCGTCTGACCACGGAGCCCGGCGTGCAGGGCGGGCTGCTGCTCGGCTTCGACCTGGCCCGGGCCTATCCGGCGCGGGTGGCGGAGGCGCCGCCGCAGGCGCTCGGCCCGGTGCATGGCGTGCCGCTGGAGCCGGATGATGCGACGCTGGCGCTACTGGTGGATTGGGCCGAGGCAAGCGGTGCCGGCGGCCCGGTCTTCCGCACCGCCGCCCGCGTGCTGGACCAGCGCGCCGCCGGGGAGCTTGCGGCCCTGGTCGCGCTGGATGCGCGGCGCCGGCCGCTGGGCGGGCTGTTCTGGCAACCCTTCGGCCGCCGCCTGATGGCGCTGTCCGGCCCCGCCTTGCTGCTGCCGGAGGGCGCCGGCCGCGCGGCGCTCGCCACCGGCCTGCTGGATGCCGCCCTCGGCCGGCTGGCGCGTGGCAGCATCCAGGGACTGGTGGTGCTGGAGGCGGCGCCGGACATGCCGGCCGAGGCCTTCGAGGTGGTCGGCCACCTGCCCGATGCCGCGGGCGGCCAGCACCCCGTGCTGTTCCGCGCGCTGGAGGAAGACCCGGGCGGCATCGCCTGGGTGCCGGCGGCGCTGCGGCCCTGGGTGACGGAGCAGGTGCGCCGCCTCGGCCTCGGCCGCGACATCGAGGAACCGCCCCCGCCGGCCCGCGCCACCGGTGCGGCCATGGCGGCGGAAACGGACCGCGCCGCCGGGCGCGTCACCCTGCGGCCGCTGCTGGCGGCGGCCGATGCGGCAGCGGTCGCGGCGGGCAATGTCGCGCTGTTCCGCGGCCAGGGGTTTTCGCAGTTTCGCGCGGTGCTGGATCTCGGCCGGCCCGAGCACGCCGCCTTCGCCGAGGGCCTGGTCCAGGCCGGGCTGGCGCCGGCGGCGCTGATCCCGGATGCGGCGGGCGACCTGCTGCTGCTGGCGGCGACCGGGACGTCCAGGTGAGCGGCTTCGCGCTGGAGCGCCTGGTGCCCGCGCATGTCCGCGCCTTCGAGGCCTATGTGCCCTCGCCACCGGATGACGTGCTGCGGCGCCGCTTCGGCGTGGCGCATCTGCACCGGCTGAACAACAACGAGAACCCGCTCGGCCCGCCCGCGGCGTCGCGCGCGGTGATGGCCCGGTGGGAGGTCGGGCAGGCCGCGCAGTATCCGCAGGGCGATGGCTGGCATCTGCGCCGCGCCATCGCCGGGCGTTTCGGGCTGGATGCGGAGCAGGTGATCCTCGGCAATGGCGCGAACGAGGTGATCGCCTTCGTCATCAAGGCCTTCTGCGAACAGGGCGACAACATCGTCACCGCCGACCGCACCTTCGCCGTCTATGAATGGCTGGCCAGCTTCTCCGGCGTCACGCCTCGCCTGGTGCCGCTGCGCGCGGATGGCTTCGACGATGCGGCGCTGCTGCGGGCGATCGATGCGCGGACCCGCGTGGTGTTCCTGTGCAACCCGAACAACCCGACCGGAAGCTGGTGGGACCACGCGAAGCTCGCCCGCTTCCTGGACGCCGTGGCAGGCCGCGCCATCGTCGTGGTGGACGAGGCCTATGCCGAATACGCCGAGGAGCCGGGCTTCCCCGACAGCTTCGCGCTGATGGCGCGGCATCCGAACCTGGTCGTGTACCGCACCTTCTCCAAGATGTGGGGGCTGGCCGGGCTGCGCATCGGCTGGATGGCTGCGGCACCCGCGGTGGCGGCCACGGTGCGGAAGACCAGCATCAGCTACAGCGTCAACCTGCTGGCCCTGGACGCGGCGCGGGAAGCGGTGTGGGACGAGGCGCATATCGCCGCGACCCGCGCCCATGTGCGGGAGATGCGGGCCGGCCTGGCCGCGCTGGCCGGCCGGCTCGGGCTGGGCATGATCGGCGCCATCGGCAATTTCGCCATGCTGCGCCTGCCGATCCCGGACACGGTGGCGCATCGGCGGCTGATGGCGCGCGGCGTGATGGCGCGCGCGATGACCAGCTTCCGCTACCCCGGCTGGCTGCGCGTCTCCTTCGGCAGCGCCCCCGCCATGGCGGCCTTCGCCGAGGCGCTGGAAGCGGTGCTGGCCGAAGGGTAGCTTCTCTACCGCGGCAGCAGCCGCAGCACCGGGATGGCCGGCGCCAGGCACAGCGCGGCGAAGGCGAAGGCGCCGGCATAGCCCGCGACGCCGACGACGAAGCCGCCCAGCAGCGGGCCGAGCAGGTAGCCAAGCTGCAGTGCCAGCATCATCAGGTTGAGATTCGCGCCACGCCGCTCCGGCGCCGAATGCCGGTGCATCAGCGCGTTCAGCAGCGGCAGCACCGCGCCAAAGCCGAGCCCGGTCAACAGTGCGGCCGGCAGCAGCGCCAGGGCCGGCAGCGGCAAGGCCAGCAGCAGCAGCGCCAGCACCACGCAGGCCAGCCCGCCGGCAGCCAGGCGGCGCTGGTCCAGCCGGTCGAAGGCGTCGCCGGCCAGCAGGCGCAGTGCCATGATCGTCGCCGTCTGCAACGCGAAGAAGGTGCCGACCAGGCTGGCGCCGTCCAGTTCCAGCGCGCGCGGCTTCAACAGGCTGAACAGCAGGGCATGCGCCAGGAAGGCCAGCGTGTTCACCGCCAGCAGCAGAAGCACCGGCCGGCCCGCGGCACCTTCGCCGGCCTGTGCCGGCGGCGTGGCGTCCTGTATCGGGCGGCGCGCGACCCACAGCGCCAGGACCAACGCGGGCGCCTGCAGCAGCGCCAGCGCGGCATACTGACCCGCCGCATCGCCGCCGAAGGCGGGCAGCGTCGCCTCCATCAGCGGCGGCAGCAGCGCGAAGGGCAGCAGGTCCGCCACGCCGAACAGCGCATAGGCCTGCCCGGCGCGGGCCGGCGGCACCATGGCGACAAAGGCGGCGACGATGCCCACCAGCGTCAGCACGAAGCCCAGCCCGTGCAGCAGGCGCAGCGCCAGCAACTGCGCGAAGCCATCCGCCATCAGGTACAGCGGCAGCACCAGCAGCGTCACGCTGAAGCCGGCGACGATGCAACGCCCGGCGGTGGCGGGGGTGACGCGCGCGGACAGGGGCGGGATCAGCAGCAGGGCCACCAGGGTGAAGCCGGCTATCGCCAGCCCCGCCTGGGCCGGGCCGAGGCCGCGGCCGCGCAGCCACGGCTCCAGCCCATAGAAGGCGGCGAGGTTGGCGAAGCCGAACAGGGTGAGCAGCAGCGTGAGGGCGAAGCGCGCATCCCATAGCCGTGGCGGGTCACCCTCCCTCGAACCCGCCATTCAGCCCTGCCCCCGTTGCGCCGCCGGATGGGTCCGGCAGCGTGTCCGGGGGCAGGATAGGCTAAACCAGCTCGGCGCGCAGGGTGCGGGCGGCGGCGACCAGGTTGGCCATCGCCGGCCGCACTTCCGCCCAGCCACGCGTCTTGCAGCCGCAATCCGGATTGGCCCAGAGCCGCCCGGCCGGCACGCGCTGCGCCGCCCGGCGCAGCAGTGCCACCATCTCCGCCGCATCCGGCACGCGCGGGCTGTGGATGTCCCACACACCCGGGCCGATCTCGTTCGGATAGGCGAAGCCCTCGAAGGCGGCGAGCAGTTCCATGTCGCTGCGCGCCGTCTCGATCGAGATCACATCGGCATCCATCGCGGCGATCTCGGCGATGATGTCGTTGAATTCGCTGTAGCACATATGGGTGTGGATCTGCGTCGCGTCCCCGACAACCGAGGCGGACAGTCGAAAACATTCCACCGCCCAGCGCAGATATTCGGCGCGGTCGGATTCGCGCAGCGGCAGGCCCTCACGGAAGGCGGGCTCGTCGATCTGGATCATGCCGATGCCGGCCGCCTCCAGATCCGCCACCTCGTCGCGGATCGCCAGCGCGATCTGCCGGCACACCACGTCGCGCGGCAGGTCGTCCCGCACGAAGGACCAGTTCAGCATCGTCACAGGCCCCGTCAGCATCCCCTTCATCGGCCGCTTGGTCAGCGACTGCGCGAAGGCGGACCAGCGCACCGTCATCGGATGCGGGCGGGACACGTCGCCCCAGATGATCGGCGGCGCGACGCAGCGGCTGCCATAGCTCTGCACCCAGCCATGTTTCGTGAAGGCGTAGCCGGCAAGCTGTTCGCCGAAATACTTCACCATGTCGTTGCGCTCGAACTCGCCATGCACCGGGACATCGACGCCGATCTCCTCCTGCCAGCGCACCGCCTCCGCCGTCAGCGCCTCCATCGCCGCATCATGCGCATCCTGCGTCATCTCGCCGCGGGCCAGGCGGGCACGCAGCGCGCGCACCTCCGCGGTCTGCGGCCAGGACCCGATGCTGGTCACCGGCAGCTTCGGCAGGTTGAAGCGCGCATGCTGTGCTTCGGCCCGCTGGGCGTAAGGGCTGCGGCGCTGCGCCATCTCCGGCGTCAGCGCGCCCAGCCGCGCGGCCACCGCCGGATCCTGCCGCTGCGCCTCGGCGCGGGCCGCATCGCTCGCCTTCAGCAGCGGGGCAATGGCGGCCTCGCCCTCATCCAGCCCGCGCGCCAGGGCGACAACCTCGGCCAGCTTCTCATTCGCGAAGGCCAGGCGCCGGGCCAGGGCAGGGTCCAGCGCCGTCTCCAGCTTCAGGCTGTGCGGCACATGCAGCAGGGAGCATGAGGGTGCGACCATCAGGCGCTTGCCGCGCCCGCCGGCCGCCGCATGCTGCGCCAGCCCGAGCGCCTGGCGCAGATCGGTGCGCCAGACATTGCGGCCATCCACCAGACCGAGCGACAGCCACCGATCCGCCGGCCAGGCTGCCAGCGCATCCGCGAGCTGATCCGGCGCGCGCACCAGGTCCAGATGCAGGCCGGCGACGGGCAGCGCGGCGGTGAAGGGCAGGTTCTCCCGCAGCGCGCCGAAATAGGTGGCGAGCAGGATGTCGAGGCCCGGCGCCGCTTCCGCCAGCGCATGATAGGCGGTGGCATAGGCCGCCTCCGCGCCCGGCGGCAGGTCCGTTACCAGGCACGGTTCGTCGATCTGCACCCAGGTGGCGCCGGCCTCGGCGATGCCGCGCAGCACCTCGGCATAGACAGGCAGCAGCGCCGGCAGCAGGTCCAGCGGCCGCACATCCTCGGCCTTGGACAGCAGCAGGAAGGAGACCGGGCCGAGCAGCACAGGGCGGGTGCGGGTGCCCAGCGCCAGCCCCTCCCGCACCGCATCGGCCCAGCGGTTCCGGGTCAGCTGGAAGCGGGTCTCAGGCGTCAGGCGCGGGACCAGGTAGTGGTAGTTGGTGTCGAACCACTTGGTCATCTCCAGCGCCGTCGCGCCGGGCCGGATGCCTGCCTCCTGCTCCGCTTCCGTGCCACGGGCGCCGCGCGCCAGGGCGAAATAGGTGGCCAGCGAAACCGGGCCCTCGCCGGACCATCCATAGCCATCCGGCACCACGCCGAGCGCGCAGGCGGTGTCCAGCACATGGTCGTACAGGGTGAAATCGGTGGAGGGGACGTGGTTGATGCCGCTGCCCTGCTGCAGCGCGCGGCTGCCGGCACGCAGCGCCTCGGCGGTGGCAAGCAGCTCCGCCTCGGTGGATTTACCGGACCAGAAGGATTCGAGAGCGGTCTTCAGCTCGCGCCGGGGGCCGATGCGGGGGTAGCCGAGATTGGCGGCGATGGTCATCGCAAGTCTCTCCAGGCCCCCGGTCCCCTCAGCCCGGCGGCAAGGCAGGTGGCGCGGCCCGCTGGGCGGGTCCACGGCGCTGGCAGGTCTCCTGGCTCGCGGGTCGTCGGTGCCGGCCTGGCCTTCCCGCGGGGGTTGCCCCTCGCAGTGGCTCGCTCGGCCTGCTGGCCGGGCAAATAGGCCGGCGCCTCGCCGCCGACAGTTGCTGGGGCAGCCGCCGACTTGGGGCGCGAGCCCCGCACGGCGTTCCCTTTTCACCCGCTCGCGCGGGACCAACGCAATATCAACATATCCTTATGTGTTTGGCCTAGCAACCCGCCAGCTTCAGTCGAAGCCGCGATACCTGAAATCGGGGGAGGTGGCCTCCGCCACCGCCGCCGCCAGCATCCCGTGGTCCGGCGACAGGGCGCAGGCCGGGTCGGTAGCGGTGGCGTCGCCGGTCAGCGCGAAGGCCTGGCAGCGGCAACCGCCCCAATCCTTCTCCTTCCGGTCGCAGCCCCGGCAGGGTTCCGGCATCCAGCCGGTGCCGCGGAAGCGATTGAAGGCGTCGCTATCCTCCCACGCCGCGCGCAGGGAGGTATCGCGCACATTGGGGAAGTCGAGGCCGGTGATGGATTCCGCCGCGTGGCAGGGCAGTACGCGACCGGCGGGGGACACGCCGAGGAAGCGGTTGCCCCAGCCGCCCATGCAGGATTTCGGCCGCGCCGCGTGATAATCCGGCACCACATAATCGATCATCAGCCGGCCCCGATGCGCCACCCGCGCCGCATCGACGATGCGGGTCGCCTCATCCAGCTGTTCGCGCGTCGGCAGCAGCGCGTCGCGGTTCATCAGCGCCCAGCCGTAGTATTGCACATGCGCCACTTCCAGCCGGCCGGCGCCCCAGCGCAGGGCCGTCTCGATCAGCAGCGGCAGGTTGTGCAGGTTCTGCCGGTGCACCACGGCGTTCAGCGTCAGCGGCAGGCCGGCCTGCGTGACCAGCCGCGCGGCCTGTTCCTTGCGCGCCGGCGCGCCCTTCATGCCGCCGATGCGCTCCGCCCCCGCCGGGTCCGTGTCCTGCACGGAAAGCTGCACATGATCCAGCCCCGCCTCCACCAGTCGCGCCATCAGCGCCGCGTCCAGCAATACGCCGGCGGTGATCAGGTTGGTGTAGAGCCCGGCCGCATGCGCCGCCCGCGTGATCTCCACGATGTCGCGCCGCACCGTGGGCTCGCCGCCCGAGAGATGCACCTGCAGGCAGCCCAGCGCCGCGGCCTCACGGAACACCCGTGCCCATTCCTCCGTGGTGAGTTCACCGCTCGCGCGGGTCAGCTCGACGGGGTTGGAGCAATAGGGGCAGCGCAGCGGGCAGCGATGCGTCAGCTCCGCCAGAAGGGCGAGCGGCGGGTTCACGGCGCCAGCGCCCCGCGCGCCACCAGGTCATCCACCATGGCGCGCACATCGGTCGCGATGACGTCGCGCGGCGCAGCGAACTTGGTGGCCAGCGCATCGATGATGGCATCGACGTCGCGGGTGCCATCGACCAGGCGCAGCACCTCCAGCGCCGTCTCGTCGGGGACGAACATGCGCTCCGGCGCCATTACCACCCAGCGGTCGCGCGCCTGGTCGTGATGCAGCCGCACGCCGCGCGGGAAGCGGGGCGTCATGGCCGACCACAGGGGCGAAAAGCGCCCGGCGGCGGCAGGGCGGGCGCGACATAGGCGAAGTGCAGCGCATCGAGCTGCGCCCAGAGCAGGTCGCATTTGAAGCGCAGCGCGGCCAGCACCTGTTCCTGCTTCTCCGCCGTGTCGGCGTACTGCTTCACGTAATCCAGCGCGAAGGCGACATCCTGCGGCGCTTGGGTCAGGCGCGGCGTGAAATAGGCCAGCGTCTCCGCCGTGACGAAATCATAGTTCCGCAGCATGCCGGAGACGCGCTGGGAGATGATGTCGGGCGAGAACATCTCGGTCAGGGACGATGCGATCGCCTCCAGCAGCGACTTCTCCCGCACGAAGCGCACATAGGCATCCACTGCGAAGCGCGTCGCTGGCAGCAGGCCTTGCAGGGAGATGACGTAGCCGCGGTCCAGCCCCAGCCCATCGGTCAGCGCCAGCCAGCGCTCCACGCCACCCGGATGCGTGCCGTCGCCATCATGATCCACCAGCCGCCGCCGCCATTCGCGCCGCAAATCCGGCGTCGGCAGCCGCGCGAGCAGGGAGGCGTCCTTCGCCGGGATGCTGGCCTGGTAGTAGTAGCGGTTCAGCGCCCAGGCCTGCACCTGGCCACGATCCAGCTTGCCGCCATGCAGCAGGTGATGGAACGGGTGGTGGACGTGGTAGCGCTCCGCCCCGATGGCGCGCAGCGCATCTTCCAGGGCATCCGGCGACAGCAGGCTCACAGGCGGATCTCCATCCCGTCCTCCGCCACCTCCCAGCCCGCGGCGGCGAGTTGCGCGCGCTCGGGGCTGTCGGACAGCAGGGCGGGATTCGTGTTGTTGATATGCACGAAGACGCGGCGGGCCACCTGCATGTGCTCGAAGGCCTCGACTGTGGACCCTGGGCCGGTCATCGGCATGTGGCCCATGCGCCGCCCGGTCTTCGGCCCGGCGCCGAGGCGGATCATCTCGTCATCGCTGAACAGCGTGCCGTCGAAGAACACGCAATCGGCGCCCTGCAGCCGTGCCCGAAGCGCGTCCGTCATCAGCGCGCAGCCCGGGATGTAGTGTAGCGTACCGCCGCCGGCGGACAGCGCCAGGCCGACCGCCTCGCCATCCTCCGCAACGCCCGGATCCCCGGTGCCTTCGGCGAAAAGCGGCACCTTGCCCGGCACCGCATAGGCGGTGATGGAGATGCCGAGCACCGCAAGACCCTGCTCCAGTGCAATCGGACGGCGCCGCACGAATTCCGGGTTCAGCGCATTGAAGATCGGGTTGGCATCCAGCACGCCGAGCGTCTGCGGCGCGGCCAGCAGATCGAATGGCTGCCGCTCCCTCAGATGCAGCAGTCCGGCGATGGCATCCACCTCGCCACCCGTCAGCAGCACTGCGCCGATCGGTGAGTGTCGCAGCGCGGGGGGGCGTGGGTGCAGCGCGGGGGTCGCGGCGATCTGCTGGCGCAGATCGGGGCTGGCATTCACCAGCAGCCAGCGCTCACCATCCGCGGAAGCGGCAATGCTGGCCTGGCTGCGGGGCAGGGCGGCCGGATCGCCGGCGCGGGCGCGCAGGCAACCCGGCCCGGCCGAGTTCCACTGGGGAAACCCTCCGCCGGCGCCGGAGCCCAGCACGATGACCCGGAGCATGCAGATCGGCTCCGGGCAGCCGGCTCAGTCGATCTCGGCGGACGCGTAGCTGTTGATTTCCATCGCCAGGGAGATTTCGACGATCTTCGGGGTCTTCCAAACCATGGCTTCATCCTCCGGCTGCGACCGGCCAAGTGCCGGCCTGCGAGACATGACGCCTTCGCCATGTGACTTCAAGGCGAGGGAAGGGCCGCGCCGGACAAGGCGGCGCCACGAGGCTGAACATATCGCGAGGGCACGCCGCTGGCTGAGGGCAGGCCTGGGCGGCCCGGATTCCGAGCCGTCTCGTCAGCCGAAGGCGTCAGTGGCTACAGCCGCACGCCCTGCGTGGTGTAGCGCTGGTCCGCGGTCTGCTGGAAATTGCGGTCGAGCACCGCATACGCACCGATGGCGACGATGATGGCGGCGAGTGCGCCGAACAGCACGGATTTCATTCGGGCGTTTCCCCAAGGTGCGGCACGGCGGTGCGACGCAACGCTTCTGTATCGGATCAGCCGCGCCCGGTTGCAAGGGCGGCGAGCAGCGCCTCGGCCTCCGCCAGGTCTTCCGGTGCATTTGCGTTGAAGAAGGGGTCGAGGGGCTGGGTCGGCCAATCCGCATGCGCGATCCCGTGACGCGCCGTCCAGCGGTCGATCTTGCGTTCGCCCGCAGCCAGCGCCGCGCGCAGATCGTGCCGCAGCGCCACCGGCCACAGGCCGATCGGCGGGTGGGCCTGGCCGTCCGAGCGTGCGCAGGCGAGCGGCACATCCGCCGCCTCCCGCGCCGCGTGCAGCCGCGCCACCAGATCGCCGGGTATCAGTGGCGAATCGCCGGGGACGGAGGCGACCCATTCGAAGCCCGGCCGTTCCGCCGCCGCCCAGTCCAGCGCGGCCAGGATGCCGGCCAGCGGGCCGGGGTGGTCCGGCAGACCGTCCGGCACTACCGGCAAGCCCCAGCCGGCAAATCGGGAAGAATCGCCATTGGCGTTCAGGATGATGTCCGCCACCTGCGGCCGCAGCCGTTCCAGCACATGGTCCAGCAGGGGCCGCCCGGCGAGCAGGCGCAGCGGCTTGTCGCCGCCACCCATGCGCCGCGCCAACCCGCCGGCCAGCACCACGGCCAGCGTCTCATTCGGCATCGGTGGACCCCATCATCTCGGCGCTGTTCTTGCGCCAATGCTTCGCGCTTTCCTCTGGCACATGCGCGAGGTCGGCGTCGAAGACCAGGCGCTGTTCGCCGGCCAGCGCCACGAAGCGCTTGCCCTTGCAGCGGCCGATCAGGGTCAGGTTCGCCTCCCGCGCCAGCTCCACCCCCCAGGCGGTGAAGCCGGAGCGGGACAGCAGGATGGGGATGCCCATGCGGACGGTCTTGATTACCATCTCCGACGTCAGTCGGCCGGTGGTGTAGAAGATCTTGTCCTCCGGCGCCTCATTCTCCCGGAACATCCAGCCGGCGATCTTGTCCACCGCATTGTGGCGGCCGACATCCTCCATGTAGACGATGGGCTGGTCTTCGCGGCACAGCGCGCAGCCATGGATGGCGCCGGCCTCCAGGTACAGGCTGGGAAGCGTATTGATCTGGTGCAGCAGGCGATAGAGCCAGGAAGTCCGCAACTGCGCGTCCTCCGGCAGCCGCACGCCGGCGAAATCCTCCATCAGGTCACCGAAGGCGGTGCCCTGGGCGCAGCCGGAGGTCAGGGTCTTCTTGCGCAGCTTGGCCTCGAAATCCGTCTTCGCCTCGGTGCGGACGACGACAACCTGCAGGTCCTCGTCATATTCCACGCCGGTCACGCGGTCGGCCCGGCGCAGCATGCCCTGGTTCAGCAGGTAACCCAGCGCCAGGTCTTCCGGCCGGTCGAGGATCGTCATCATGGTGACGATCTCCTGCCCGTTCAGGTACAGAGTCAGCGGCCGTTCCACCGTCACGCTGGTCTCGATCGCCTGGCCGGTGTGGTCCAGCCCGGTCAGGCGCCGGGTCAGGCGCGGGTCGGTGGGGTCGGGTTGCACGCGAAGGGGCAGGGGCATGGCACCAAGGTGGCCGCGCCCCGCCTGCCGTGCAAGCGAGGCCGCCGCGCCCCCTGAGGCGCGCAGGATTGATGTAATCATTTACACATTTCCGTTAAGATGCGAGTGTCGGGTCGTGAGCATCTCGGCCGCCACGCCTTCCCCCGAGGCCTTTGCGCTGGATATCTACGCCGCCGTGCTGGACGGCCGTGGACTCGCCGCCGCGATCGCCCCGCTCGCCGAGGCACTGCAGACCAGCACCCACGCCGTGCACCTGATGCAGTACGAACAGGGCCTTTTGCGGGAAAGCCGTTGCGAAGGCGGCGGCCTCGCTCTCGATGTCACCAACGGCTACCAGGACCATTGGATCTACCGCGACCCATGGGCGATCGCCGCGGCCCGGCAGGGCGAAGGCGTGCTGAACATGGGCCGCGTGGTGCCGGTCTCCGCCTATCGCCGATCGGCCATCTGGAATGAATGGAAGGCCCCGCGGGATGGCGCCTTCCACTGCCTTTCCGCGACCGTCCAGGCACCCGATGGCACGGTCGGCCGCATCGCCTTCCACCGTTCCGCCCGCGCCGCCCCCTTCGGCCCGGCGGAGGAGGCACTGCTCGATCCACTCTTCCCGCATCTGCGCCGCACCCTGCTGCTGCAGAACAGGCTGGCCGCCGATGGCTGGCAGGCGGCGCGCGCGCTGCGCACGGGCTTTGCCGCGCTGCGCCAGGGGGTCGTGCTGCTGGACCGCCAGCGCCGCATCGTCGTCACCAACCCGGCGGTTGAAGCCATGGTGGCGCAACGGGATGGGCTGGCCCTGGCGCCGGAGGGCGGCCTCGCCACTCCGGATGCGGAAGCCAGGCAGGCGCTCGCCCGCGCGGTGGGCTCCGCTCTCGCTTCCATCTCGGGCAAGGTGAAGCTGATGCCGGACGCCGCCAGCGTGGCGCTGCCCCGGCCCAGTGGAGCGCCGCCCTACCTGGTGCAGGCGATGCCGCTGCGACGGCTGGATGCTCCCGGTGCGCCGGAGGGATTCACCGGCGTCATGCTGCTGGTGACCGATGACCACAGCCGCGCCCATCCCCGCGCGCCGCTGCTGCGCCAGGCTTTCGGGCTGACGCCGGCCGAGGGCGCGCTGGCCGCGGCGCTCGCCGCCGGGCGGAGCGTGGCGCAGCACGCGGCGACGCGGAAGATCGCGGTGGCGACGGCGCAGGACCACCTGGCCGCCATTCGCCGCAAGACCGGCTGCCGGTCCCTGGCCGACCTGACCCGGTTGCTGGGGCGGATGACGGGTTGAACCGCCGGGGTTGAACTGCCCCGGCTGGTCGAGATGGTTCAGCCGCCGCGCAGGGAAAACGGACGCATCAGGAAGGCGGCGCCCCAGCCGAAGGCGCCGTTCAGCAGCGCCGCACGCGCCCAGATGATGGTGTTGCCGCCGGCCCACATCGGTGCGCCACGCAACTGCGCCACCACCGTCAGCGCCACCACGGTGCAGACCACCGCCCCCAGCACGAAGCCGGTCAGCAGGTCCGGCATCCGCCCCCAGCGGATCAGCGCCGCCAGGACAATGCCCCAAAGCCCGCCCCAGAAAGCCATGGACAGCACCTGCGGCACGCCCCAGGGCGGCACCGGGCGGATGCTGAAGCCCGGGGAGCCGGGCCGGAAGGCATCCGGTACGAAGGGCAGCAGCTTGATCAGCGCGAACTGGTGGTACAGCACCCAGAGCGTGCCTTGGTGGAACACCAGCACGGCCAGCGCACCGCAGATGAAGCCGACCAGCAGAACCTTCTTCATCGACCGCATCCACCGAGTTTGTTGCGGCAGACTATCCCGCGGCCCCGGCTGGCGCCATCCGGCTGCGCCGCGCGGTTTCGCCGTGGCCGGGCGCGGCCAGCGCCGTTCGGGCCCGTTGTGCCACCGGGACGAGCCTTATTCCTCCTCCAGCAGATCCTCCGGCCGGCGCAGCGCGTGGGTGTAGCGGACGCCGTTGTTCAGGTAGAATTCGTCGCGCGGGAAGACATCCGTCAGCAGTACCGGCGGCCGCGGCGACCCGGGTTCCCAGGCCAGTGCCGGCTCCGCGAACAGGCCGGCATAGTCGCCGAAGTCGCGATTGCCGCGCGCCAGGTGCGCCACCACCTCCGGCTGCGCGAAGCGCCGAGCCAGCCGCGCCGGGTCGTAGGGGATCGGACTGTCGGAGCCGATCAGCACGGAGCCCGGCATCAGCAGCAGGCTGTGCGGGAAGACCGCGGCGAAGGTCGCCACCACCCGCCGGCTCGGCCCCCACTGCACATACAGGCCGCCCGGCGCCAGCCGCGCGCGGACCTGCTGCAGGAACTCGGCGGAATACAGCAGGCCTGAATGCGAGCCCTCGGGCAGGATCGCATCCGCCTGGATCACGTCGTATAGCTGCTCGCCCCGCGCCAGGGCGCGCCGGCCATCGCCGTATTCCAGCGCCCAGCGCGGATTGCCCACCATCTCCGCGATCGGGCTGGCGGGGTAGCGGGCGGCGATCTCCGCATGCGCCGTCAGCACCGGCCCGACCAGCTCGATGGCCCGTACCGATTGCGTGGCTTCGGATACGCCGGCCGCCCAGGGCGTGCCACCGGAGCCGATGCCGATGCACAGCACCGCCTTCGGGTCTGGGTGCAGCAGCGGTCCGACGGCGCCGAGGAACTGGTGGATCGGCAGGAACGGAATGCGCCCCTGGCTGAAGCCCTGGATGAAGAAGGGGCCGTGCGGACCCTCGCGAGGCGGGCTGTCGCCCCCGTTGTCATCGCGGAAGAAGGCGATGCCGGAGCGGTCCTCGGACCAGGCGATGCGCTGGCCCGGCTGTTCGGCATGCAGGCGGGACCACAGCGCCGCATTGCCCGGCAGCGCCACCAGCGCCACGCCGCAGGCGGCCGCCAGCGCCAGCTCCGGCCGCCTTGCCCAGGAAGGTCGGCCGCGCCCCGTCCGCCACAGCCAGCCCAGCATCAGCAGCAGCGACAGCGCCGCCAGCAGCCGCAGCGTGCCGGCGGTGCCGATCAGGTGGAAGGTCACCAGCCCGGTCAGGATCGACCCCGCCGCATTGCCCAGGATATTGGCCAGCTGCACCCAGCCGACCCGCGCGCCGACGCTGGCGAGGTCCTGCTGCACGGCGCGCTGCACGAAGGGGAAGGTCATGCCGATCAGGAAGCTCGGCGGGCCCACCACGGCCAGCGTCAGCAGCACCGTCGTCACCAGCCCGCCATCGCGCAGCCGCTGCATGTCGGCCGAGACGTATTGGTTGATCGGCCAGTGCGGCAGCGCCCAGACCAGCAGCAGGATCAGCGCCGCCCCCAGCGCGAAGCCGCCCGCCTGGGTCAGGAAGAAGGCCGGCCGCGGGTCGCGCATCCGCCGCACCATGCGCGATGCCACCGCGATCCCTGCTCCATCCGCCAGCAGGAAGATGCCGAGCACGGTGGGGAACAGGTAGGCGTGGTACTGGCCGACCTGGCCCATCAGGCGCACCCAGACGATCTCCAGCGCGACGATGATGTAGCCGGACAGGAACACCAGCAGGCACCACAGGCGCAGGCTGCCGAAGGGTTCCGCTTCCGCGGTGGCGACGCGCGCCGGTGGCGACGGTGCAATGCGGGACAGGCCGGGCAACAGGGTGAGTGCAAGGCCCGCTGCCAGCACATCCAGCCCCGCCGCCAGTGCCAGCGCCCCGACGAAGCCCAGATGGCCCACCAGGACCCAGCCGCCGAGCAGCGCGCCCAGCCCGGCACCCAGCGTGTTCAGCCCGTAGAGGCTGCCGATGCGTTCCGCCACCGTGTCCAGGCTGGTGGCGACCGCACGTGCCAGCAGGGGCAGGGACGCGCCCATCAGGGTGGTCGGCAGCACCAGGCCGGCGAAGCACAGCGCGAAGATCGCCGCCGGGCTGTCCACCACGCCGGCCAGGCCGGTGGCCAGCAGGTCGTACAGGAACAGCTTGGAGACCAGCGCGAAGCCCGCCACCCCGGCCTCCGCCAGCGCGAAGCCCAGCAGCGCGTGGAACGGCGAAAGCCGGTCGGCCAGCTTCGCCCCGAGAATCGAGCCGAGTCCGAGCCCGGCCAGGAAGGCGCCCACCACCAGCGCGGCCGAGATGGTGTCCGAACCCGCGAAGATGCCGAGCATGCGCTGCCAGACGATCTGGCACAGCAGGGCGGCGAAGCCCGAGCAGAAGAATGCGACGGCCAAGCGTGGCATGCCCGAAATCCTCCCCCACACGCCGAACCTCCCGTTCTGACGCGAGCGTCATGATTGCGAAATCCCGTGCTTTACGTAACCCACCGTCCATGCGCCGGACACCAAATGAGTGGACGGCGAGCGCCCCCCACCCTTGCGGCCGAAGGCCCGCCCGCGCACCTTGCGCCCCTGTTGTTCGGGAGGATTGCGGTGAACGGAGCCGAAAGTCTGGTGCACACCCTGCTCGGCGCGGGGGTGGATACGTGTTTCGCCAATCCCGGCACCAGCGAGATGCATTTCGTCGCGGCGCTGGACCGCATCCCCGGGATGCGCTGCGTCCTCGGCCTGCAGGAGAATGTCGTCACCGGCATGGCGGATGGCTATTTCCGCATGGCCGGCAAGCCGGCGGCGACGCTGCTGCATTGCGGCCCCGGCCTGGCGAACGGCCTGGCCAACCTGCACAATGCCCGTCGTGCGCGCTCCGGCATGGTGAACTGCGTCGGCGATCAGGCGACCTATCACCGGCCACTGGACGCGCAGCTCACCGCCGATACCGAAGGTTTTGCCCGGGGTGTCTCCGGCTGGGTGCGGACAGTGGAGCGGGCGACGGAAGTGGCGCGCGACGCGGCGGTGGCCGTGCAGGCCGCGCGCACCTCGCCGGGCCAGATCGCCAGCCTGATCCTGCCCTCCGACGTCTGCTGGGATGAGGCGCCGGATGGACCGGCCGCGGCCCTGCCGGTTCCCGCCGCCCCGCAGGCGGACCCGCTGGCGATCCGCAACGCCGCCAGCGCGCTGCGCGGGCGGCAGAACGTGCTGATCCTGCTCGGCGGCCTGGCGCTGACGCAGCAGGCGCAGGCGCTGGCCTGGCGCATCGCCCAGGCGACCGGCGCGCATGTGCTGGCCGAGATGTCGAACAGCCGTGTCGAGCGCGGCCAGGGCCGCATGCAGCTGGAGCGCGTGCCCTATCCGGTCGATCTCGCGATCGAGGCGCTGAAGCCCTACACCACCATCATCCTGGTCAATAGCAAGGCGCCGGTCGGCTTCTTCGCCTATCCCAACAAGCCGTCCCGCCACCACCGGGAAGACGCCGACATCCTGCTGCTGACGCGGTATGAGGCCGACCCGATCCAGGCGCTGACTGCGCTGGCCGATGAACTCGGCGCCCCCGCCGCCGCCATCCCGAGCCCCGGCCCGCGGCCGGAAGCCGGGCGCGGTACGCCGACCCCGGAAGGCCTGGCGCAGACGCTGGCGGCGCTGATGCCGGACAATGCCGTGATCGCGGACGAATCGGTGTCCTTCGGCCGCGGCTTCTACAAGTTCAGCCACGCCGCGCCGGCGCATGACTGGCTGCACATCACCGGCGGCGCCATCGGCTGCGGGATTCCGCTGGCCACGGGTGCCGCGATCGGCGCGCCGGGGCGGCGCGTCATCAACCTGCAGGCCGATGGCTCGGGCATGTACACGCTGCAGGGGCTGTGGACCCAGGCGCGGGAGAAGCTGCCGATCACCACCATCATCATCGCCAACCGCAAGTACCAGATCCTGCTCGGCGAATATCAGGGCGTCGGCGCCAATCCGGGCCGCACGGCGATGGACATGCTGGACCTCGGCAACCCCAACCTCGACTGGGTGAAGCTCGCCAACGGCATGGGCGTGGAGGCCGCGCGCACCAACACGCTGGAAGGCGTGGCCGACCTGATGCGGCAGAGCTTCTCCAGCGACCGGCCCTTCGTCATCGAGATGGAAGTCTGACGCGGATGGACATGAACCTCGCGGGCCGCCGGGTGCTGATCACCGGCGGCTCGAAGGGCATCGGCCTCGCCTGCGCCCAGGCCTTCGCCGCGGAGGGCTGCGACCTGGTGCTGGTCGGGCGCGATGCCACGACGCTCGGTACGGCGGCGGATACGGTGCGTGGCGCGGCGCAGGTGCGGGTGGAGACGCTGGCCGCCGACCTGTCCCAGCCGATCGAGCGGGAACGCCTGCACGCGGCCTTCCCCGAGGTGGACATCCTGGTGAACAACGCCGGCGCGATTCCCGCCGGCCGTCTGCAGGACATTCCCTTCGCCCGCTGGCAGCAGGCCTGGGACCTGAAGGTGCTCGGCTACATCCACATGTGCCAGCTCTACTACGCCGGGATGGAGGCGAAGCGCGCCGGGGTGATCCTGAACATCATCGGCATGGCCGGGCGCGCCCCGCGCATGGGCTACATCTGCGGCGGTGCCGGCAATGCGGCGCTGGTGGCCTTCACCTCGGCATTGGGTGGCGCGGCGCAGGCCAGCGGCGTGCGGGTGCTCGGCATCAACCCGGCTGCAACGCGCACGGAGCGCATGGAGACCCAGGCGCGCGTCAACGCCGAGATCAAGTTCGGCGATCCGGAGCGCTGGGCGGAGACGCTGACCGGGCTGCCCTATGGCCGCCCCATCGAGGCCGCCGAGATCGCCGATCTGTCAGTGTTCCTGGCGTCCCCGCGCGCGGCCTACGTCAACGGCACGGTGGTCGACGTGGATGGCGGCGGCATGTTCCGCTGAGCGGTCCGGCCGCGCCCGGCGCGGTTGCAGCGCCCCCGTGATCATGTCAGCATCGTTTTAACCGGCGATGCGCCGTCCGTGCCCCGCTTCGCGGGCATGGACCGGATCATCCGCCTGCAGCGCCAGGACGGCGCCCGCCAGGGGGCAGACTGCGCCAGCCCCCGGCCGGGCTGACCATACCCGGGCTTCGGAGGCCGAAAAGGGGGGGTGGCCTGGGCATGAGCATCCGTGCTCGATTGCTGTGGCTTGTTGCCATGGCCATGATCGTGCCGGGTCTCCTGCTCGGTCTGAGATCGATTCTTGAGCGTGGGAACCAGGCCGACGCGGCAACCGTCCGGCTGGTCACCACCGCGGCCGACGTCGCGCGGGACCTCGAGGCCCGCATCTTCGCCACCGGGCAGCTGCTGTTCGGCCTGGCCCGGGCGCGGGACATCCAGGCCGAAAGCCGCGACGGCTGCTCCGCCTTCCTCGCGCGGGTGCGCGCGCAATATCCGCAATACACCGGCATCCTGACCATCGACCAGGAAGGCCGCCTGTTCTGCGATTCGCTGCAGAGTGGGCGCGACCTCGACCTGGCGGATCGCGGCTACTTCCAGCGGGCGCAGACCATGGATGACGGGCTGGTGCTGGAGCCCGCCTTCGGCCGGCTGACCGGCAGCCCGGTGCTGCAGGTGGCCTTTCCGGTCCGCAACTGGGCGGGCGACCTGGAACTGGTGCTGCTGGCGTCGCTCGACCTGTTGCGCCTGGTGCAGGAGGATCTGCAGCTTCTCGCCGCGGGCAAGGAGATCCTGCTGCTGGACGCGCAGGGCACCGTGCTGGTCTGGCAGCCTGCCCCCGGGGGCAGGCCGCACGCCGGCCGCTCCATCCTGGACACGCAGCTCGGCCGCTTCGCCCTGTCCGCCGCGGTTGGCGAACGCGCCGAACTGCAGGACGAAGCCGGCAGGACCTTCATCTGGGCGGCCGCCTCCGCACCGCATGTCGCGGAATCCGGACTGCGGGTGCTGGTGGGGCAGAACCGGGAGGATCTGCTGGCGCCGGCGGATCACCGGCTGCGGGAGGATCTGGCGATCCTTGCCGTGCTGTCCCTGCTGCTCGGCCTCTCCGTCTGGGTGATCGGCGAGGTGGCGATCCGCCGCAAGGTCGCGCGCATCGCCACGATGGCCGCCCGCCTGGGGGAAGGCGACCTGTCCGCCCGCATCCCGCCGCCCTATCCGAAGGGCGAGCTCGGCGGGTTGATGGCGGTGCTGAACCGCAGCGCGGAATCACTGCAACAGCAGCGGGAGGCGATCGTCGAGCTGAACCGCAAGCTGCTCCGCGCACAGCGGATGGAGGCGGTGGGGCAGCTGACCGGCGGGCTGGCGCATGACTTCAACAACCTGCTGACCGTCATCATCGGCAGCGCGGAGCTGCTGGCGGAACGGCTGGAGCATGATGCGGACCTGCTGCATCTGGCCGACACCACCCGCATGGCGGCCGAGCGTGGCGGGGAGCTGACCCGGAGCCTGCTCGCCTTCGCCCGCCGCCAGCCGCTGGAGCCGCGGGCGGCGGATCTGGCCGCCGAGATCGGGCGGATCGAGCCGCTGCTGCGCCGGACCCTCGGCGCCTATGTGGAATGCCGCTTCGAACTGCCGCCGGGCCTGCCGCCCGCGCTGGTGGACCCTTCCCAGCTTGAGGCGGCGCTGCTGAACCTGACGCTGAACGCGCGCGACGCCATGCCGGGTGGTGGCCTGCTGACCGTGGAAGTGGCGGAGGCGGAACTGGATGCGGAATATGCGGCGCAGAATGACGAGGTGACGCCCGGCGAGTACCTGGTCATCGCCGTGACCGACACCGGCCATGGCATGCCGCCGGAGGTGATGGCCCAGGTCTTCGAGCCGTTCTTCACCACCAAGGAATTCGGCCGCGGCAGCGGGCTCGGCCTCAGCATGGTCTATGGCTTCGTCAAGCAGTCCCAGGGCCATGTGAAGATTTACTCGGAGGCCGGGCAGGGCACCACGGTGAAGCTGTTCCTGCCGCGCGCCATCAGTGCCGGCGCCGCGCGCACCCCGCCGCGCCCCACCCGCATCGGCGGCGGCACCGAAGCGGTGCTGGTGGTGGAGGATGACGACATGGTCCGCGCCCATGTCGTCGGTGAGCTGACACTGCTCGGCTACACCGTATTGTCCGCACGGGATGGGCGGGAGGCGATGGACATCCTGCGCGGCGATGCAGCGATCGACGTGCTGTTCACCGATGTGGTGATGCCCGGCGGCATGTCCGGCCCGCAGCTCGCCGTCTCCGCCCTGCTGCTGCGGCCGGGGCTGCGGGTGCTGTACACCTCCGGCTACACCGAGAATGCGGTGGTGCACCACGGCCGGCTGGACCCCGGCGTGGTGCTGCTGTCCAAGCCCTATCGCCGGCAGGAGCTGGCGGAGAAACTGCGCTTCGTCCTGCGGGCGGACGCCTGAGCGGGATCAGACCCGCTCGATCTCCGCCCCGACCGCGGACAGCTTGCGCTCCAGCGACTCATAGCCGCGGTCCAGGTGGTAGACGCGGTTGACGATGGTCTCGCCCTGCGCCGCCAGCCCGGCCAGGACCAGGGACACACTGGCGCGCAGGTCGGTCGCCATCACCGGAGCACCGGACAGCTTTGGCACGCCGCGCACGATGGCGGATTGGCCATGGTACTTGATACGTGCGCCCATCCGGGTGAGCTCCGGCACATGCATGAAGCGGTTTTCGAAGATCGTCTCCGTGATCATGCTGGCGCCCTCCGCCACGCACATCAGCGCCATGAATTGCGCCTGCATGTCGGTGGCGAAGCCGGGGAAGGGCTCCGTCATCACGTCGGCGCCGCGCAGCCCGTTCTTGCGGGTGATGCGCAGCCCCTCCGTCTCCTCCGCCACATCCACCCCGCATTCGCGCAGCGTCCGCACCACGGCGCCGAGGTCCACCATCCGCGCGCCTTCCAGCAGCACGGTGCCGCCGGTGATGGCGGCGGCGCAGGCATAGGTGCCGGCCTCGATGCGGTCGGGGATGATCGGATGCGTCGCGGCACCGAGGCGCTTGACGCCCTCGACGACCAGGCGATCCGTGCCGATGCCCTCGATCCGCGCGCCCATCCGCATCAGGCACATGGCGAGGTCGCCGATCTCCGGCTCCCGCGCCGCGTTCACCAACTCCGTCGTGCCCTCGGCCAGGGTGGCGGCCATCAGCAGGTTTTCCGTCGCGCCGACGCTGACCTGCGGGAAGATGATGGTGGCGCCACGCAAGCCCCCGGGGGCCTTCGCATGCATGTAGCCGCCTTCCAGGTCGAAGACGGCGCCCATCTGCTCCAGCCCCTTGATGTGCAGGTCCACCGGCCGGGTGCCGATGGCGCAGCCGCCGGGCAGGGAGACGCGTGCCTCGCCGAAGCGGGCGACCAGCGGCCCCATCACCAGGACGGAGGCGCGCATCTTCCGCACCAGGTCGTAGGGCGCTTCGAGATTCTCGGCGGCGCCGGACAGCACGAGTCGGCGCTGCGCCTTGTCGTGCTCCACCTTCATGCCGTGCTGCACCAGCAGGGCGCGCATGGTGGCGATGTCCGCCAGGTCCGGCGCGTTCTCCAGCGTCAGCGGCCCGTCGGAGAGCAGCCCGGCGGCCATCAGCGGCAAGGTGGCGTTCTTGGCGCCGCCGATCGGGATGTTGCCGGAGAGCGGCTTGCCGCCGCGGATGCGGATGCGGTCCATCAGAGGTGCTTTCCTGCGCGGGTCGAAATCATATCGCGGACGACCGGAGGGCGCCCGAGGCCCCGGATGGGGCCCGCGGCCCGTGCCGCGCGCTTGCTCATAGCTTGGGAAGGGCGACGCCGCGCTGGCCCATGTATTTGCCCTTGCGGTCGGCATAGCTGACCTCGGGCGGCGCGCTGCCCTGCAGGAACAGGAACTGGCAGATGCCCTCATTGGCGTAGATGCGGGCGGGCAGGGGGGTGGTGTTGCTGATCTCGATGGTCACCTGGCCTTCCCATTCGGGCTCCAGCGGCGTGACGTTCACGATCAGCCCGCAGCGCGCATAGGTGGATTTGCCGAGGCAGATCACCAGCACGTCACGCGGGATGCGGAAATACTCGATGGTGTGGCACAGCACGAAGCTGTTCGGCGGGATGATGCAGGTCTCGCCGCGGCGCGTCACGAATCCCTGGTCGGAAAACACCTTGGGATCGACCACCGCATTGTCGACATTGGTGAAGATCTTGAATTCGTCGGCCAGGCGGGCGTCGTAGCCGTAGCTGGACAGGCCGTAGGAGATCACGCCTTCCCGCCGCTGCGATTCGACGAAGGGCTCGATCATCGCCGTTTCCTGCGCCATGCGGCGGATCCAGGTGTCGGGCATGATGGACATGTGGCAGCGGCCTCGGGTGACGGGGGAGGGCGGGGTTACCCGATGCTGGCCGGGGCGTCCAATCCGGCCCGGCTCAGCTTTCCGGCTCGGGCTTCGGCGTGGCCAGGGGTTCGGCCCGGGCGCGGGCCTGCGCCTTGCGGCGCCGCAGATTTTCCCGCAGCGCGGCAGCCAGCCTGGCCTCGCGCGCGGCCTTGGCCGCCGCCTGGCCGGGGGCGGGTGGCGGCGGCTCCTTCGGGGGGCGATCGGTCATGTCACGCTTCTTACACCGGGCCGGGCCGCAGGGGCGAGGCTGTCCGTGCCCGCTTCGCACCGCGCCATCACCCTGCCGCGAGAAGCGGCCCTGGGCGCCGTTGCCTCGATATCTTAACGGGACGTCACCCTGGGGCCGCGGCTACCTCCGCCACGCCGTAACCAGGGGCGGGACCATGACCAGCGTCTTCATCAATGAGATCCATTACGACAATGACGGCGCCGATGCCGATGAGCGGATCGAGATTGCCGGCCCCGCCGGCACCGACCTGACCGGCTGGACGCTGGTCCGCTACAATGGCTCCAACAGCCAGGTCTACGAGAGCCCGGCGGCGCTGAACGGCCTGTCCGGCGTGCTGCCGGACCAGGGCGGCGGCTTCGGCACCACGGTCGTGTCCTACCCCGCAAACGGCCTGCAGAACGGCGCGCCGGATGCCATCGCGCTGGTGGATGCGCTGGGCAATGTGGTGCAGTTCCTCAGCTACGAGGGCACGCTGACCGCCGCGGACGGCCCGGCCGTCGGGATGACCAGCACCGATATCGGCGTGGCCCAGGCGGGATCGGAGCCGCTGGGCTCGGCGCTGCAGCTCACCGGCACCGGCACGGAATACGAGGATTTCACCTGGGCGGCGACGTCCGGTTCCAACAGCTTCGGCACGCTGAATGCCGGCCAGTCCTTTGGCGGCGAATCGGCCCCCGGCCTGGTGGTTTCCGCCAGCGAGCTCGCCCTGGATGAGGGCGGCGCCGGCGGCAGCTTCACCGTGGTGCTGCGCACCCAGCCCGCCGCCGACGTCACCGTGATGCTGGCCGCGCCGGGCGCCGACCTGTCCCTGTCCGGCAGCAGCCTGGTCTTCACCGCCGCCAATTGGGACCAGCCGCAGCAGATCACCGTCTCCGCCATCGAGGATGGCGTGGATGAGGGCACGGAGGCGCTGGCCATCACCATCACGGCGACCTCCACCGATGCCGCCTACGACGACCTCGACCCGCAGACCGTGGATGTGACGGTGGCGGATGCGCTGCCGCTGACCGCGATCCACACCATCCAGGGCAGCGGCCTGGCCTCCGCCCTGGTCGGCCAGCAGGTCCGCAGCAGCGGTATCGTCACCGCCGTGGACAGCAACGGCTACTACCTGCAGGACGCGACGGGCGACGGCGATGCCGCAACCTCCGACGCCATCTTCATCTTCACCAGCAGCGCCCCCGGCGTGGCGGTGGGCGATGCGGTGACGGTGACCGGCACGGTCAGCGAGTTCATCCCCGGCGGCGCCGCCACCGGCAACCTTTCCACCACCCAGATCACCGCCAGCGGTGCCGGCGCCAGCCTGGTCACCTCCTCCGGCAATGCGCTGCCGGATGCGGTGGTGCTGGGCCCGAACGGCCTGCTGCCGCCGACCGAATCGCTGGCGGAAGGCGTGACGTTCTTCGAGAGCCTGGAAGCGATGCGCGTGACGCTGGTGGCGCCCAAGGTGGTCGGCGCCACCAACGGCTTCGGCGAGATCTGGACGGTGGTCGGTGAGGCGACCGGCCTCAGCGATCGCGGCACGATGAATATCGAGCCGGGCACCGGCGGCGCCGGCGTAACCAACACGGTGGGCGGCGACTTCAACCCGGAGCGCATCCAGATCGACGAGGACACCGGCGTCTTCGCCTCCGGCACACCCGCCGTCGATGTCGGCGCGCAGCTCGGCAACGTCACCGGCGTCATCGGCTACAATTTCGGCAATTTCGAGCTGATCCCGACCGAGGCCTATACGGTGACGGCACCGAGCACGCTGGAGCGCGAGGTCACCACTTTCCGCGCCGAGGGTGCCGACCTGCTGATCGCCACCTACAACGTGCTGAACCTGGACCCCAAGGTCGAGGACCAGTCCCTCGTCTCCGGCGGCACCGCGAACAACGTCGATGACGATGTGGGTGAGGGCCAGTTTGCCCGCATCGCGCAGGATATCGTCGCCAACCTGAAGACGCCGGACATCATCGCGCTGCAGGAAGTGCAGGATGGCGACGGCGGCGAGATCACGGATCTCGTCTCCGCCGCGGCGACGTTGCAGGCGCTGGTCGATGCCATCGTGGAAGCCGGCGGGCCGCTCTATGCCTTCGCCGACAACCCCTTCGTCATCAATGGCGGCGTCGGCGGCCAGCCGGGCGGCAACATCCGCAACGCCTTCCTCTACAACCCGGAGCGGGTCGACCTGGTGGACGGGTCGCTGCGCACGGTGGATGACGCGGCCTTCGCCGGCGCGCGCGTGCCGCTGATCGCCGACTTCACCTTCCAGGGGGAGTCCGTGACGGTGGTGAACAACCACTTCTCCTCCAAGGGCGGCAGCCAGCCGCTGTTCGGCGCCAACCAGCCGCCGGTCAATGGCTCGGAGGATGAGCGCCAGGCCCAGGCCGAGGCGGTGCGCGGCTTCGTGGACACCCTGCTCGCGGCAGATGCGGACGCCAATGTGGTGGTGCTCGGCGACCTCAACGAATTCGAGTTCGAGGAGCCGATCCAGGCGCTGGCCGGCCCCGGCGCGCCGCTGGTGAACCTGACGGAGACGCTGCCGCCGCTGGAGCGCTACTCCTACAATTTCGACGGCAACAGCCAGTCGCTGGACCACATCCTGGTCGGTGCGGGCCTGGCCGGCGATACGCGCTTCGATGCGGTGCATGTGAACAGCGAATTCGCCGAGCAATCCAGCGACCATGACCCGCTGCTGGCGCTGATCGGGCTTGGTGGCATCGAGCGGATGGGTGGCGAGGGCGCGGACCGGCTGGTCGGGCGCGCCGGCGGCGATGACCTGGCCGGCGGCGCGGGTGCGGACCGCCTGCTCGGCCGCGGCGGCGACGACATGCTGCTGGGCGGTGCCGGGACCGACATCCTCAATGGCGGCACCGGGGACGACACGCTCCAGGGCGAGGCCGACAACGACAGCCTGGTGGGCGGCGATGGCGACGACCTGCTGGTCGGCGGCGCGGGTACCGACCGCCTGTTCGGCCAGGCCGGCAACGACACGCTGGTGGCCGGCGAGGGCGCCGACGTGATGTGGGGCGGCGCGGGCGCGGACATCTTCGTGTTCGGCGCCTTCACCGACAGCCCGCGCGAGGCAGCCAGCCGCATCCTCGACTTCTCCTCGGCCGAGGGCGACCGGATCAGCTTCGAGGGCTTCGCGGAGGACTTCGTCTTCGTCGGAACCGGCGCCTTCGCCGGCGGCGGCCAGGCCTCGGCGCGGCTGCTGGTGGGGCCGAACGGCACCGCCGTGCAGGTGGATGGCGGCGACGGCGCAGGGCCGGAGATGGTGATCCGCCTGGCCGGCCAGCTGGCGCTGACCGAGAGCGACTTCATCCTGTGAGGACGGGGGGGCGCGAGCCCCCCCTTTTTCGCCTGGCGGGCTCAGTCCAGCCGGATGCCCGCCTGCTGCACCACCGCTGCCCAGCGGCGCACCTCCGCCGCGACGAAGGCGCTGTATTCGGGCGCCGTCATGCGCCGCGGCGTGGCGCCGGTCTCGATCAGGCGGGCGGTGATCTCGGGCGTCGCCAGCGCCGCCAGCACCTCGGCGTTCAGCCGGTTGACGATCGGCGCCGGCGTGCCGGCGGGGGCCGACAGGCCGAACCAGGTGGAGGCGACGAGGTCCGGGTGGCCCAGCTCCTTGAAGGTGGGCAGGTCCGGCCAGCCCGGCACCCGCGAATCGGCGGTGACGGCCAGCAGCCGGAAGCGCTCGTTCCGGCCCGCCTCGACCAGCGTGGTGATCATCGATTCCAGCGCGCCGCCGGCGACGTCGTTCATCATCGGCCCGCTGCCGCGATAGGGCACATGGGTGGTCTCGATGCCCGCCGAACGCTGCAGGATGGCCTGCTTGGCGTGGGAGGAGGTGCCATTGCCCGGGGAGCCGACATTCAGCCCCGGCCGTGCCTTCGCCGCGGTGATGAAATCCGCCAGGCTGCGGATCGGGCTGCTGACATTCACCGCCAGCACGGAGGGGATTTCCGCCATCAGCGCCACATGCGCGAAATCGGTGACGGAGTTGTAGGGCATGGAGCGGTAGACGCTGGGCCCGACGCCGAAGCTCGCGATGTTGGAGACGATGAGGGTCAGCCCATCCGGCGGGCTCTTCGCCACCTGGTCGGAGCCCAGCGTGCCACCGGCCCCGGCGCGGTTCTCCACCACGAAGGTCTGGCCGAAGACGGTGGTGAGCCGGGCACAGACCAGCCGCGCGATGAAATCCGTGGTGCCGCCCGGCGGGAAGGGCACCACCACCCGCACCGTACGCGTGGGATAGCTGCCCTGCGCAGCGGCAAGGGAGGGAGCGGCGAGGGCGCCGGGCAGCAGGGACAGCAGGTGACGGCGACGCATCGAAATCCTCCGGACGGGCGGCGAAGGCGGCAGTAAGCCTCGCCAGGGCCTGACGGACAAGCGACTTGCATGGCAGTCTGCGCCGCCACGGCATGAGGGAAGCAGATGACGGTCGAATACGCCCCGCGCGGCCTGGTCGGCGTGCTGACGCCCCAGGCGAACACCACGGTGGAGCCGGAATTCGCCATGCTCTGGCCGCCCGGCGTGGCGATGCTGAATGCCCGCATGACCAGCACCAAGCCCACCATCATCGCCCGGCTGCTGGACTACCTGCGTGACCTGCCGGGCGCCGCCGCGCAATTCGCCAATGCGCCGATCGACGCCATCGCCTTCGCCTGCACCGGTGCCAGCTATTATGCGGGGGTGGCGGAGGAGGATGCGCTGGTGGCGCGGATGCAGGATGCGCTGGGCATTCCCGTGATCACCGCCGCGCTGGCGGTGCGGGATGCCTTTCGGGTCGTGGGCGCGGAGCGTATCGGGCTGGTGTCGCCCTATCCGGATGACCTGACCGATGCCGCCGTGGGCTACTGGACCGCGCGCGGCTTCGATGTGGCGGAGGTCTCCCGCGGCGCCATGGCCGATGGCAGCTTCCACCCGATCTACGCCATGACGGCGCAGGGGGCGGCCGCCGCCTTGGCCGCGCTGCCGGCGGGGCGCGTGCAGGCAGTTGCGATGCTCGGCACCGGCATGCCGACGCTGGGTCCGATACTGGGGCAGCCCTTCGTCGGCGAGGCGCCCGTCACCTCCTGCATGCATGCGCTGGCCTGGCGCAGCGTCTGCGCCGTGACCCAGCAGGCACCGAGTGCCGAGAATTTCCTGGCCTGGGTGCGGGGCGAGGGCTGGGGCGCCCGCTACCGCGAACGCATGGGCGGCTGAAGCGGGCCGCCCATCCCGGCTCAGGCGCGGAGGGAATTCGGCACGCGGCCGCCATTCTCCGCCAGCTTCGTCATCACCTGGCGATGCAGCCAGAGATTGAGCGTGGTCAGATCCGCCATGTCGCCGTGGTAGCGCAGCTCCTTCGCCAACTCGCGCCGCGAATCCTGCGTCGAATCAAGGCCGAGCAGCTTCAGCAGGTCGACGATGGAACGCCGCCAATCCAGCTTCTGCTTGGAGGCTGCCGCCATCTTCATCAGCACCACCTCCACATCCACCTGCGGCAACGGCGCGGCCTTGGCGCCGCTGGCTGGGGCGGGCGTGCCGGCCACGGCGTCACGCTCGCCGAAAATCTTGGAAAGGATCGATTTGAAGATACTCAAGCTGACTGCTCCCGGGGGCCAACGAGGCCTATCGGGACTTTAAACGAAAACGGGCACCTTTGGTTCGTCGATCTAGCGGTTTGGTGCAATCCAGTCCGCCAGCAGCGCATCGAGCTCGGCCGCCGCCTCATAGGCCACCCAATGGCCGGCGCCGGGCACCACGGCCACGCGGGCATCCGGCCGGGCTTCCTTCAGCGCATCGATCCGCAGATGCAGGTTTGGCCAGGCCACCGCATCCCGCTCCCCCCACACCGCATTGACGGGCACGCCGACCGCCGCCGCCAGCGCGTCCTTCAGATTGCCGCTGGGCGCGAATTGCCGGCTGCGCAGCCGCGCGGCCTTGGAGTTGATCTCCTGGATCTCCAGCGCCAGCGCATCGATCTTCTCGGCATCCGCGAACATCAGGCTAGCGAGGTTGTGGCGATGCGCTTCCACCTTCTCGGCGCCCGTCTTGTCGCGCACCTTCACCAGGTTGGTTGGGCTGCGCGGCGTGCCGAGGGCGCCGGCACCGCAGATGGTCACGCTGCGCAGCCTGGGCGCCAGCAGCCGCGCGACGTGGCCGGAGGTGATGGCACCGAAGGAGAAGCCCACCAGGTCCATCGCCGCCGTGTCCGGCACCAGCGTCTTCAGCCCCTCGACCAGCACGCCGGCGATGGTTGCCGGGTCCTGCGGGTCCGGCGGGTCGTCGCTCTCGCCGAGGCCGGGGAGGTCCGGCGCGATCACCATGCGCTGCGCGGCCAGCCACGGGATCTGCTTCACCCAGTGGCGCCAGGACCCGCTGCCGCCATGCAGCAGCATCACCGGCGCGCCGCCGGAGGGATTCCACAGGCGCCAGACCATGCGCCCCGTGCCGCAGGGGGTTTCGTGCCGCGTGGCCTGGGCTTCGAGTTCGGCGAGCATGCGGTCAGTAACTCCGGGGCAGTCCGAGCACGCGCTCGGCGATGTAGCAAAGGACGAGTTGCGGGCTGACCGGGGCGATGCGCGGAATCAGGCTTTCGCGCAACAGGCGCTCCAGGTGGAATTCCTGGGCGTAGCCATAGCCGCCCAGCGTCATCACCGCCTGCTGGCAGGCGTTGAAGCCGGCCTCCCCGGCCAGGTATTTCGCGGCATTCGCCTCCGCGCCGCAGGGCCGGCCCTGGTCGTAGAGCCAGGCGGCCTGCATCACCATCAGCCGCGCCGCCTCCAGCTGCATCCAGCAGGCGGCGAGGGGGTGCTGAATGGCCTGGTTCTGGCCGATCGGGCGGCCGAACACCACGCGGTCCTTGGCATAGGCGGAAGCGCGGGCGATGGCGGCGTGGCCGATGCCGATGGCCTCGGCGGCCACCAGGATGCGTTCCGGGTTCAGCCCGTGCAGGATGTAGTCGAAGCCGCGGCCTTCCTCGCCGATGCGGTCTTCCTCCGGCACTTCCAGCCCGTCGATGAACAGCTCGTTCGAATCGACGGCATGGCGGCCCATCTTGGGGATCTCGCGCACCTGGACCTTGCTGCGGTCGAGCCGCGTGTAGAACAGCGACAGGCCCTCGCTGCGCTTCTTCACCTGGTCCAGCGGCGTGGTGCGGGCCAGGATCAGCATGCGGTCGGCGACCTGCGCCGTACTGATCCAGACCTTCTGGCCCTTGATGACGTAGCCCGTGTTGCTGCGCGCGGCGAAGGTTTTCAACTGCGTGGTGTCGAGACCGGTATTCGGCTCCGTCACCGCGAAGCAGGCCTTCTCCGCGCCCGAGATCAGCGGCGGCAGCATGCGGTCCTGCTGTGCCGCCGTGCCATGCACCACCACCGGCATCGGCCCGAAGATGTTCATGTGGATGGCGGAGGCGCCGGACATGGCGGCGCCCGACTGCGCCACCGCCTGCATCATGATCGCCGCCTCGGTCACGCCGAGCCCGGCGCCGCCGACACGTTCGGGCATGCAGATGCCGAGCCAGCCATCCTCCGCCATGGCGGCGTGGAATTCCTGCGGGAAGCGGTGGTTGCGGTCGGCCTGAAGCCAGTAGTCATCGCCGAAGCGGGCGCAGATGCGCGTCACCGCGTCGCGCAGGGCTTCCTGCTGTTCGGTCAGGGCAAAATCCATGGCGTTGGCTGTCTCCTTGCCCGACAGCGTGCCAAGCTGGCCGCGAAGCGCAACCCTCAGGCCCGCATGTCCCTGTTCGACCCCACCGATTTCATGATCCCGCCCGGCCTGGTGCATGTCTGCGCCGCCGGCGAAACGCCCGTGCTGCACGCGCAGGCCATGGCGCTGTCCCGCCACGCGCTGGACAAATCCACCGGCCCCGCCGGCCGCGCGAAGCTGGATGCGGAGGTGGAGCGGCTGCGCGCGCGGCTGGCCCGCGAATGGTCCGTTCCGGTGGAGGGGATCGGCCTTGTCTCCTCGGTGGCGGAGGGGATGTCGATGCTGGTGGAGAGCCTGGATTGGCGCCCCGGCGACAATGTGCTGATCGACCGCAACGAATACGCCTCCGTCGTCGCGCCGCTTTCGGTGAAGGGCGTGGAGCTGCGCTTCGTGACCATGGCGGATCCGGATGCGGTGGCCGCCGCCGCCGATGCGCGGACGCGGATGGTGGCCGTCTCCGCCGTGTCATACCTCGATGCGCGGCGGCACGATTTGGTGGCGCTGCGGGCGGCGGCGGATGGCGTGGGCGCGATGCTGGTGGTGGATTTCACCCAGGGCAGCGGCTGGATGCCGATCGAGGCGAGCATCGCCGATTTCGCCTTCTCCGCCTGCTACAAATGGATGCTCGGCATCACCGGCACCGCCATCGCCTATTGGAACCAGGCCCGCCAGCGCAGCTGGGCGCCGGCGACGGCCGGTTGGTATTCCATCGTGACGGGACCGCGCCCCGACTACGCGGCGCCCCTGGCCCTGCGCCCCGACGCCGGCCGCTTCACCCGCGGCAACCCGGCCCACGCGCCCTGCTACGCGTTGCATGCCGCGATGGACCACCACGAGCGCTTCGACCGCGCCGCCGTGCAGGCGCATGTGCAGGCGCTGACCGTGGCGCTGCTGGCGCGGCTGGATGCCGCGGGCATCCCCAGCATCACCCCGCCCGATCCCCGCCAGCACGGCGCCAGCGTCTGCATCGCGCATGAGCGGGCCTCCCGCGTGGTGGAGGGGATGGCGGCGCGCGGCGTGCTGGCCTGGAATGGCCGCGGCCGCATCCGCATCAGCTTCCACGGCTACAACGACCTTTCGCAAATCGACCCGATCATGGCCGCGCTGACCGCCGCCCTGTCCGACTGAGGATTCGAAAAGATGCTGCAAGCCCCGCCCGCCGAACCCGGGATGCGCGAGGAGGATGTCGAGACCCCCGCGCTGCTGCTGGACCTCGATGCCTTCGAGCATAACCTGGACACCATGGCGGCGATCCTGGCGCCGACGGCCACGAAGCTGCGGGCGCATGCCAAAACGCACAAATCCCCCATCATCGCCCTGCAGCAGATGCGGCGCGGCGCCATCGGCCAATGCGTGCAGAAGGTGGCGGAGGCCGAGGCGCTGGCCTGGGGCGGCGTGCCGGATATCCTGGTCAGCAACGAGGTGATCGCACCCCGCAAGCTGGCCCGCCTGGCCGCGCTGTCCTCCATCGCCAAGGTCGCCGTCTGCGCCGACCACGAACACGGCATCGCCGCCATCGAATCCGCGGCCGAGGCCGCCGGCCTGCGCATGACGGTGCTGGTCGAGATCGATTGCGGCGCCGGCCGCTGCGGCGTGACCCCGGGGCCGGAGGCGGTGGCGCTGGCCGAGCGCATCGCCAGCAGCCGGCACCTGATCTTCGGCGGGCTGCAATCCTACCACGGCAACGCCCAGCACCGCCGCACGCCGGAAGCCCGCGCCGAGGCCATTGCCGGCGCCGCGGAAGGCACCCGCCGCACGGTGGAGCAGCTGCGCCAGCGCGGCCTGGACTGCGCCATCATCGGCGGCGCCGGCACCGGCACTTTTCGGAACGAGGTGGCCAGCGGCATCTGGAACGAGATCCAGGCCGGCTCCTACGCCTTCATGGATGCTGATTACGGCCGCAACGAGGACCCGCCGCCCTTCAAGCAATCGCTCTTCGTGCTGGCGCAGGTTATGTCCGCCCCGCGCCCCGGCTTCTGCGTGGTGGATGCCGGCCACAAGGCGGTGGCGATCGACAGCGGCCTGCCCCTGGTGCACGGCTTCCCCGGCGTCAGCTACACCGGCGCCTCGGATGAGCACGGCAACCTTAAGGCGGAAGACCCCGCCATGCTGCCGCGCCTCGGCCAGACGGTCCGCCTGGTGCCGGGCCATTGCGACCCGACGGTGGACCGCTACGACTGGTATGTCGGCGTGCGCCGCGGCCGGGTGGAGTGCCTATGGCCGGTTGCGGCGCGGGGTGGCATGGCCTGAGCTGCAGGAACGCCACGGACCGGCGATCGTCGGTCCGTGGCGGTACCATGCGCCTCAGCGGCAGACTCGCCGCTCCACCCAGCGATGCCGGATGCGGCCGAAGCGGTCGCGGAAGGCGACGCGGCGGCGTTCCATCCAGCAGCGCGGGCGACGGCCACGCCGGGGGCGGCCCGGCGGCGGGCCCCACTGAACCTCCTGCATCAGCGCATCGACTTCCGCCTGCTCCGCCACCGCCGGCCTGGCTTCCGGCGTGGGTTCGGGAAGTGGTGCGGGGCTCGGCGTGCTGATCGCGCGGGTGGCGGCTTCGGCGCCACCGATCGTGGCCGCGGCGATGGCACCGGCGAGGCCGGCGAGGATGAATCTGCGGCGTTCCATGCGAGGGCTTCCTTGTTCTTCAGGAAGCCCAGTCAGCGCCCGGATCATGGCCGGAAAGGGACCGGAACCCGCTGATATTCCGGCCTTCTGCAAGTATATGTTTCAGTTGAACAGCGAACTGACCGAGGATTCCTCGCTGATCCGCTTCATCGCCTCGGCCAGTAGCTGCGCGATGGTCAACTGCTTGATGTTGCGGGAAACACGAACGGCTTCGGTGGCCAGGATGCTGTCCGTGACCACCATGTGCTCGATCTGCGCGGCGCCGACGCGGGCCACCGCGCCGCCCGAGAAGACACCATGCGTTACGTAGACGCTGGCGGATTTCGCGCCGTTCTTCAGCAGCGCCTCCGCCGCATTCACCAGCGTGCCGCCCGAATCGACGATGTCGTCCACCAGGATGCAGTCGCGGCCTTCCACCTCGCCGATCACGTTCATCACCTCGGACACGCCGGCGCGGGGCCGGCGCTTGTCGATGATGGCGAGGTCCGTGTGGATGCGCGCCGCAATGGCGCGCGCGCGGACCACGCCGCCGACGTCGGGGGAGACGACCATCAGGTCGCGGCCGGCGAAGCGTTCCTGGATGTCGCGGGCGAAGAGGGGGGCGGCGAACAGGTTGTCCACCGGCACGTCGAAGAAGCCCTGGATCTGCCCGGCGTGCAGATCCATCGTCAGCACGCGGTGCGCGCCGGCCTCGACGATCAGGTTGGCCACCAGCTTGGCCGAGATCGGCGTGCGGCTGCCGGATTTCCGGTCCTGCCGGGCATAGCCGAAATACGGGATCACCGCCGTGATGCGCCGCGCGCTGGCGCGCCGCAGCGCATCCAGCATGATCAGCAGCTCCATCAGGTTGTCATTGGCCGGATAGCTCGTGGACTGCACCACGAACACGTCCTGGCCGCGGACATTCTCATGGATCTCGCAGAAGATCTCCATGTCGGCGAAGCGGCGCACCGAGGCCTGGGTCAGCGCGATGCCGAGCGCTGCGGCGACCGCCTCGGCCAGGGGGCGGTTGCTGTTGCAGGCAATAATCTTCATGGCGCGCGCGAACCCCGGGGGAAGGAGTACGAAAAAAGACGGGCGGGACCGTGGAAAAAAGCGCCACGGCGGTCGGGCGGCTTGGTAGCAACGTGACGGTATGGTGTCCATCGCGTCTGGATGACGGGTGTGCATGGCGGCGATGCCGCCCCCTCCTCAGCGCGCCGTTCTCAGCGCGCCGTTCTCAGCGCGCCGTTCTCAGCGGGCCGGCGCTGGCGCCCCGGTCGCCGGCGTGGTGGCCGGGGTTGCGGCCGCGCCGGCCTGCGCCGCGGCATTGGCGGCACCGGGAAAGCCGCCGGCGTTGAACACCACGTCGCGCACCCCGCCAGAGGCTTCCTCCGCCACCACGAAGGCGACATCGCCCCAAAGCCCGTTCAGCGTATTGGCCGGCACCTCGTTCAACTGCAGCACCCGGCCGAGATCCTCGCCATCGCGGCGGGAAACGATCCAGACGATCTCCACCCGCTGCAGGCCGGGGCCGGACGCGGCCACCGTAACCTCTCCCTGCACCGCGAATTGCGCGCCCTGGGCTTCGTCCTGCACCCGGAAGCCGAGGCCCGCCAGGCTGTCGCGCATGCGCGCCGTCAGGCTGCGATTGCCATCGCCCGGCGCGCCGCGCACCGGCAGCAGTCGCAGCACCGGCGGCCCGCCACCCACCGCGCTTTCATCCCCCGTGCGGCGCTGGGCATCGATGCGGCCCACCAGATTGGCCAGCGGCGCGGCCGCCTCGCTGGCGATGCGTTCCAGCAGGGCGGTCCCGCCCTCCGCCCATTCCGAGGCCGGGACCGGCCGGCCCACCAGCATGCCGAGCGCCTGGCCATCCGCGTCGCGCAGCGCGTAGCGCGGCACCACCTGGCCCGCCTCCCGGTCCGCCGCCACCACCAATTGCCAGTCCAGCGGCAGGCCCGGGCCGGAGACGGCCGGCACCTCATTCGCCACCAGTGCTGCCGCCAGGGCGCGGGACAGGGTGGTGGCCTCCCCATCCGTCAGCAGAAGCTGCGTCGAATGCGGCACTGCCACGCGGTAGCCGGGCGGCAGGCGCAGCCGGCGCGCCACGGCGCCGGGCCGCCCCCGGAAGGGCTGCGGCAGGCCGGAGCAGGCCGCCAGTGCCAGGGGGGCAAACAGCAGGAAGCGGCGACTAGATGAGGACACAGGAAGCCAGCAGGGTAATCACCATCAGGACCATGAACATGACGACGTAGGGCATCGGTTCACCCAGGGCCAGCGAGGGGGATAGCAATGGCGGATAATTGGTGCCCGAGCGGCCCGCCGCCAGCCAGGGTGCGGCGGCGGTGGCTGAAGAAGCGCTCCTCCTGCGCCAGCGTGTCCTGCCACAGCGCATCCGCCCGTCCGATGCCGGTGGCGGCCAGGCGTGCCACGCAATAGCCGGCCAGATCGAACTGCCAGCGATCCTCGCGCCGGCCCGGGCCGAAGAAGCGCGCATCGGCGGCGCCGCGGGCCAGCACCTCGTCCCGCAGGTCGGGGCCGACCTCATAGCTCGCCTGGCCGATGCAGGGGCCGACCACGGCGGCGACATTTTCGCGAATTGCACCGAGGCTTTCCATTGCTTCGATGGTCGCCTCCAGCACCCCCGCGACGGCGCCACGCCAACCGGCATGGGCGGCGCCCACCACCCCGGCGCGCAGATCCGCGAACAGCACGGGCGCGCAATCGGCGGTCAGCACCCCGATCGCCTGGCCCGGCCGGTTGGTCACCAGCGCATCGGCGGTGGGGCGGGTGGCATCGGTCCAGGGGGTGCGGGCATCGGCCACCGCCACGCCATGCACCTGCACCAGTCCGAGCACGGATTCCGCACCCAGCACCCCGGCGCAGGCTGCGCGGTTGCGGCGCACCGCATCCGGATCGTCCTGGCCGGAGAGGGAACAGTTCAGCGCGGCGTAGGCGCCGGTGGAAACACCGCCCTGGCGGGTGAAGAAGCCATGCGGCACGGCGAGGCCGCCCGTCAGGAAGCCGGGGGTCATGCGGGTTCGAATCCTGGCAGGGTGGGCAAAGCAGGGTCGCAGACAGCCAGCGCCTTGAACAGCCGGCCCATCCCCTCCGCCGCCACCAGCCGCTCGGCGCCGGACAGGATCTCGCCGGCCAGGCGGGGGCGGCCGCGGGCCAGCATGGCGGCGCGGGTCATCAGGCCGAGGCGCTGCAGGAACAGCCCCTGCGGCAGCGGCCCCTGCGCCGCGGCGCCCGCGGCGCGGGCGGTGCGGGCGAGGGCGGCGAAATCGACATGGGCGGTGAGGTCGGCGGTGCCCGGCTCGGCCAGCGGATCAAGCCCCGTCGCCTGGCCGCGCACGGCCTGCAGGCTTTCGCCGAGGCCCGATTCGGCCGGCCCGTAATCCAGGAACAGCGCCGCGCCGCCCTGGCTGGCAAGCCGGCGGGAAAGCGCCGCGACCACCGCCTGCGCGGCCTCGCCCACCTCCTGCACCGCGCCTTCCGGCGCCTCGACCTGAGGGGCTTCGGTGGTGGGCAGTTCGGCGAAACGGCCCTCCGCGACATGCCGCTCCAGCCAGCCATCGCCGCGGCGGATGAATTGGCGGATCGGCAGGGCGTCCAGGAATTCATTGCCCAGCAGCAGCATGGGGCCATCGGGCAGGCTGGCCGGATCATCGTGCCAGCCCGTCACCGCATCGCCCAGCATGCGGCGCTGCTGGTCCCGCAGGGCCGGCGAGGTCTCGACCAGGTGCAGCCGCAGCGCGGCACGGAAGGGGGTGGCGACCTCGCCCACCATCCGCAGCGCATCCGCCATCAGCGTGCCGCGACCGGGGCCGGCTTCCACCAGCAACACGGGGTCAGGGCGGCCCATCATCTGCCACGTCACCGCGGCCCAGCCGCCCAGCACCTCGCCGAAGGCCTGGGAGATTTCGGGTGCGGTGGTGAAATCCCCCGCCCGGCCGAAGGGCGAGGCCGGCCGCGCGTAATAGGCGGCGACCGCCCGGGCCATGAAGTGGTCCAGGCGCTCCATCACGCGGGGCGGCGTGCCCGCAGCATCAGCACCGCGCCCACCAGCATCATCGGCAGCGACAGCAACTGCCCCATGGTCGCCCCGGCGAACAGGAAGCCGAGATGCGCATCCGGCTGCCGGAAGAACTCGCCGGTGAAGCGCGCCAGCCCATACAGGGCCAGGAAGGCGCCGGTGACGAAGCCCTCCCTTTCCCGCAGGCCGGGAATGCGGACCAGGATGTTGAGCAGGATGAACAGCAGAACGCCTTCCATCGCGGCCTGGTAGAGCTGGCTCGGATGGCGCGGCTCCGGCCCGCCGGTCGGGAAGACCATGGCCCAGGGCACGTCCGTCACCCGCCCCCACAACTCGCCATTGATGAAATTGGCCAGCCGCCCCAGGCCGAGGCCGATCGGCACGGCGGGCGCCACCCGGTCCCCGAAGCGCAGCGCGGACAGGCCCTGGCGCCGGCAAAACCACAGCGCCGCGACGATGACGCCGACCATGCCGCCATGGAAGGACATGCCGCCCTGCCAGACATACAGCGCCTCCCACGGCGCGGTGATGTAGTAGCCCGGGCGGTAGAACAGCACATAGCCGAGCCGTCCGCCGAGGATGATGCCGAGCGTCGCCCAGGTGACGAAGTCATCCAGCTGTTCCCGGCTGGCCGCCACCGGCGCCAGCGCCACCAGCCGCCGGGCCAGCATCCAGCCCAGCACGATGCCGGCGATGTAGGCCAGCGCGTACCAGCGCAGCGCGAAGGGGCCGATCTCGATCAGCACCGGATCGATGACGGGGAAGGCGATCACGAACATCGGGCGGCCCTATCAGCTTCTGCAGAGATCCCGCTCCAACCACGCGGAGCGAGAGGGTCGGGTGGGCGGCGCCTCACCGGTGCGGATCGGGGTTCACCAGGAAGTCCCGGACATAGCGGCCGACGCCATCCTCCAGCGTCGTGGGCGCCCGGTCGAAACCGGCCGCGCGCAGCTTCGCCATCGGGGCCTCGGTGAAATACTGGTACTTGCCGCGCAGATCCGGCGGCATGTCGATGAATTCGATGCGGTCGTTCTGGCCGAGCCCCGCGAACATCGCCCGCACCAGGTCGACGAAGCTGCGCGCCTGGCCGGAGCCGATGTTGAACAGCCCGCTGACCTTCGGGTTGTCCAGCAGCCAGAGCATCGCCGCCACGCAATCATCCACATGCACGAAGTCGCGCATCTGCGCGCCGTCGGCATAGTCGGGGCGATCGGAGCGGAACAATCGCGCCGGTTCGCCGCGCGCCACCTCGTGGAACTTATGAAACACCACGCTGGCCATGCGGCCCTTGTGGTACTCGTTCGGTCCATAAACGTTGAAGAAGCGCAGCCCGGCCCATTGCGGCGGGGCCGGGTAGCCGCGCGCCAGCATCGCCGCCACGCGGCGGTCGAAGGCGAGCTTCGACCAGCCATACAGGTTCAGCGGACGCAGCGCGGCCAGCGCGGCGGCACTCTCGTCATCCGCGAAGCCCAGCGCGCCATCGCCATAGGTGGCGGCGGATGAGGCATAGATGAATGGGATGCCCCGCGTGGCGCATTCCGCCCAAAGCGCCAGCGGCAGCGTCAGGTTGGTCGCGGCCACCAGGTCGCCATCGGTCGCCGTGGTCGCGCTGATGGCGCCCATATGCAGCACGGCGGACACCTTCGGCTGACCGGCCCAGAACGCCGGAAGCTGGTCGGGGTCCAGGATGCCGGCGATGCCGTGATGCGCCAGGTTGCGCCACTTCACGCCATCCCGCAGCCGGTCCACCACCAGGACCTCCTCGCCCCGGTCACAGAGTGCGGCGACCAGGTTGGACCCGATGAAACCGGCGCCGCCGGTCACGACATACATCGGCGGTTGTCCCTTCGCGTCGCGGCCCCTATCTCGCCGCGAGCGGGGTATAGGCCGCGGAATCGCGGCCGGACAAGGCACGCAGCACTTTGCAGCATTAGGCAGGAGGTCGTCATGACCAGCGAAACCGGACCCGGCGGCAGCGGATCCAGCGGCACCGGAACCGGCACCGGGACAGGTGGTGGGCCGGGTGCCGGGATGGGTGGCGGCATGGGCGGCGGCATGGGTGGCGGCGGCAACGGCCCGAAGCGCGGCCTGTTCGACGACCTGGCCGGCATGGCCGGCGGCGCCTTCTCCGTCCTGGCCGGCGCCCGCGCCGAGGCCGAGGCGATGGGACGGGCGCAGCTGGACGCGATGGTCCAGCGCCTGGACCTGGTGCGGCGGGAGGATCTGGACGCCGCGCTCGAAGTGGCCCGTCGCGCCCGCGAACAGGCGGAGGCGCTGGAGACACGTGTCGCCGCGCTGGAAGCCAGGCTGGCCGAGGCGCCGCCCAGGCCCTCCGCCGAGCCCGGCCTCGACGCGGATGCCGGCTGAGGCCGCGGCAGGCGGCTGCGGTGCGGCGGCCGGTGCTTTGGCGGCGGTCACGGAACCGGTGCTTGCCGCAGTCTTTTGCACCTGCGTAGTCTAGCCCTTGTGGCGATTCGGGCGGACGCCCCCAACTGACAGGGGTCGCCCCCGAATGGGCGAAGGAGGTGCCGCGATGTCCGCTTATGTCGGATACGAGGAACGCGACCGGTCCGCGAACCCCCTCGATGTGCTGGAACAGATCGTGACGGCCAATGAATGGGTGTTCGACCGCAGGTCGGACAGCGAGATGGCGGCGGAGGCACCCGGCAGGTGGTGCGACTACGGCCTGTATTTTTCCTGGTCGCATGAGATCAGCGCCATGCACTTTTCCTGCACCTTCGACCTGAAGGTGCCGGCCGGGAAGCGGGAGAAGCTGTTCGAGCTGCTGGCCCTGGCCAATGAGAAGCTGTGGATCGGGCATTTCGGCCTGGACAGCGACGATGGCGTGCCGGTGTTTCGCCACGCCGTGCTGCTGCGCGGCGCGCCCGGGGCCTCGGCCGAGAGCCTGGAAGACATGGTGGATATCGCCATCACCGAATGCGAACGGTTCTTTCCGGCCTTCCAGTTCGTCCTCTGGGGCGGCAAGCCACCCGGCGAGGCGTTGCAGGCGGCCATGCTGGACTGCGTGGGCGAGGCGTAGCCCGGAACCGGCCTTGCCAAGCAGGCGGGCGGCGGCAAGGCTACCCGGATGACCGACATTCTTCCCCCTCTCCTTCTCATCGGCTGCGGCAAGATGGGCGGCGCCATGCTGGCCGGCTGGCGCGAACGCGGCCTGGGCGAGACCTTCGTGGTGGACCCCTTCGCCGCCGGGCCCATCGCCGGCGCCACACTGCTGCGCGACCCGGCGGAGATCCCGGCCGGCTTCGCGCCCGCCGCCGTGATCCTCGCGACCAAGCCGCAGGAGGCACCGGCAACGCTGCCCGCCTATGCCCGCTTCGCCGGCAGCGCCGTCTTCGTCTCCATCATGGCGGGCAAGACGGTGGCCTTCATGCAGGGGCTGCTGGGCGAGGGCGCGGCGGTGGTGCGCGCCATGCCGAATACCCCGGCCGCGGTGCGCCAGGGCTTCACCGTCGCCTTCGCCGGCCCGGGCGTCTCGGCCGACCAGCGCAGCCTGGCGGACACGTTGCTGGCCGCGACCGGGGAGGTGGATTGGGTCGACCAGGAAGCGCTGCTGGACCCGGTCACCGCCGTCTCCGGCGGCGGTCCGGCCTATGTCTTCCTGCTGGCGGAGCTGCTGGAGGCCGCGGCGGTGGAACAGGGCATCCCGGCCGATCTCGCCCGTCGCATGGCCCGCGCCACGGTGGCCGGTTCCGGCAGCCTGCTGGCGGCGAGCACGGAGGATGCGGCGCAGCTTCGCCGCAATGTCACCAGCCCGAAGGGCACCACGGAACGGGCGCTGGCCGTGCTGATGGCGCAGGAGGCCTGGCCCGATGCGATCTCCCGCGCCATCGCCGCGGCCACGGCGCGGTCCCGCGAACTGGCCGGCTGAACTTCACGCATTTCCCATTGGCGCGGCGCGGTTCCGCCCCCAACATCAGCGCATGGACTCCTCCGATACCAAGCTGATCGACGCCCTGTTCACCGTGATCGCAGAGCAGGGCTGGCGGGGGGTGACGCCCGTGCGGCTCGCCGCCCTGTCCGGCATTCCGGCCAGCGAGCTGGTGCGCCGCTTCCCCTCCCGCCTCGACCTGCTGCGGCTGCATGCGGATTGGGTGGCGGCGCAGGTTTCGGCGGGCACCGTGCCCGGCCAGGGCGGCACCCCGCGCGACCGGGTGTTCGATGTCCTGATGCGCGGCGTGGATGCGCTGCTGCCGCATCGGGCCGGCATGCTGCGGCTGATGTCCGACATGCGGCGCGACGGCGTGCTGGCCGGGGCGCTGTTTCCCATCCTGCAGCGCAGCATGGGGCGCATGCTGGATGCGGCGGAGCTTGATTCCACCGGTCTGCAGGGCCGTCTTCGCGCCGCCGGCCTTGTTGGCGTGTGGCTGATGACCTTGCGCGCATGGGAGAAGGACGACACGGTGGATATGGGGCCGACGATGGCGGCACTGGACCGCGCGCTGGACCGCGCGGAACAGACGGCACGCAGCCTGCGGCTGGAGCCGGGCGACCTGACGCCGCCGGCGATGGAGGCCTGACCTCAGCCGGGTTTCGCAGTGCGGGACGCGGTCCCGTGCATGTCCGGAGTTTTTGTGCAGTGCATCATTCTTCGGCTTCTATGGGTTTCGGCACTCCGCTATAGCCCCGCGCGTTGCTTTCCCCCCGTGTTCAAGGAGCCTGTCGCGATGTCCGACCGCTTTGGCATGAAGCCTGACGAGATGATGCGGATGCTGTCCGAGTTCCGCATGCCGGCGATGCCGGACATGGGTGGGCTGGCGGAGGCGCAGCGCCGCAACCTCGAGGCGCTGTCGAACGCCAACCGCGTGGCGCTGGAAGGCGCGCAGGCCGTTGCCCGCCGCCACATGGAGATCCTGCAGGCCTCGATGGCGGAGATGACGGACGCGATCCGTATGATGTCCGGCACCGAAAGCCCGCAGGCCCGCGCCGCCAAGCAGGCCGAACTGCTGAAGTCCGCCTATGAGCGGGCCGTGGCGAACATGAAGGAGGTCGCCGACCTCATCCAGAACTCCAACTCCGAGGCGCTGAGCGTGCTCAACAAGCGCTTCACGGAGGCCATGGACGAGGTGAAGACCCTGGTTGCCAAGCAGCAGGGCTGAGACGGTACGGCGCGCCGCGAGGCGCGCCCTTCTAACGGGGCAGCCGCACCCGCGCCCGCAGCCCGCCAAGCGGGCTCTGTTCCAGGACGATGTCGCCGCCATGCGACCGGACGATGTCCCGGGCGATGGCCAGGCCCAGCCCGGTGCCGCCGGCGGATAGCGTGGCGAAGGGCCGGAAGGCTTCTTCGCGCTGCGCTTCCGGTATGCCCGGCCCGTCGTCATCCACCGTCACCTGCGCCCAGGCGCCGGTTTCCCCGCGCGGAATCTCGGTGACCTGCACGGCGATCCGCCTGGCGTGCTTGCGGGCATTGCCCAGCAGATTGGCCAGGCAGCGCCGCAGCGCATCCGGCCGCAGCGGCAGCACCAGTGAATCCGGCGCCTCCACCACCACCAGCGCGCCGTCCCGCCGGGCCTTCTGCGCCACGTCGCGGACGATGCCGGTGAGATCTGTCGGCTGCGTCTGTTCCTGTGCCTCGCCACGGGCGAAGGCGAGATAAGAGGCGACCATCCGCTCCATCTCCTCCACGTCTTCCGTCAGCGCCGCCACATCCTCCTCCGCCTCCGGCGGGTGCGGCAGCATGGCGAGTGCCAGGCGCATGCGGGTCAGCGGGGTGCGCAGGTCGTGGCTGATGCCGGCCAGCATGTCCGTGCGCTGCGCGACGAAGCGGCGGATGCGGTCCTGCATGCGGTTGAAGGCGCTGGCGGCCTGGCGGACCTCGGCGGCACCCTCCGGCTTCATCAGCCCGATGTCGCGGCCCAGCCCGAAGGCCTCCGCCGCGCCAGCCAGGCGGCGAATCGCGCGGACCTGGTTCTTCATGAACAGCGCCGCGACGCCGAACAGCAACAGGGATGAGCCGACCAGCCAGATGAAGAACAGGTACAGCGTGCCGGTGAACAGCCGCTTGCGCGGCGCCTCCACATGCAGCACGCCGTCCGGAAGCTGGATGCGGATGATGACGCTGCGCCGGTCGGACTGCCAATCCGCGTCGAAGGGCCGGCGCACCCTTTCGCCCATCGCATGCGCCAGGTCGCCCTCCAGCGGCAGCAGTGGCAGGAAGGCGGCGCGGTCCGGCGTGGCGCCCAGCGTGGCCCCGGCCTCGAAGGCGAGCGCGAGATCCAGCCGCCAGGCGGCATCGCGGAACAGCCAGGCGCGGTCGGCCGGGTCCGGCATGCGCTGCATCATCTCGATGACCAGCCCGATCTCGCCGGCCACGCCGCCAGCCAGGCGGCGGGAGATGACGTCGAGGTGGTTGCCGTAGAACAGTTGCAGCGCCACCCCCTGCAGGATCAGCAGCGGCAGCAGGATGATCAGCAGCGACCGGCCGAGCAGCCCGCGCGGCAGCAGTGCGCGCAGGCCCTGGCCGAAGGCCCGCACCGGCCGTGCCGGCTCCCGGATCGGCTCCCGCATCGGCTCCCGCGCCGCTTCCCGGATCGGCTCCGGCGCCGCGGAGGGGGCGTCGGGCGTCGCGCTCATGCGCCGGGACGCAGGATGTAGCCGCGGTGTCGCACGGTCTGCACGAAGCGCGGCTCCCGCGGGTCCGGCTCGATCTTGCGGCGCAGGCGCGTCACCTGGACGTCGATGGCGCGTTCGCCGGCCTCCGGCGTGCCGAGCGCCTCGGCGATCTCCTCCCGGCTCAGCACCTCGTTCGGCCGCGCGGCCAGGGCGAGCAGCAGCGCCTGTTCGCCGCCGGTCAGCCGCACCACCCCCTCCGGCCCGCGCAGTTCCGCGCGCTGCGGGTCGAACCAGCGGATGCCGAGCTGCACCGGGCCGCCCGAAAGGTCGGCCACCGGCGGCGGCGCGGCGCGGCGCAGGATGGTGCGGATGCGGAGCGCTAGCTCGCGCGGGTCGAAGGGCTTGGCCAGGTAGTCATCGACGCCGTGCTCGAAGCCAGTGACGCGGTCATCCGGCGCGCCGCGGGCGGTCAGCATCAGGATCGGCACGTCCTGCCCCTCCCGCCGCAGGCTTTCGGTCAGCTCCAGGCCGCTTTCGCCCGGCATCATCACGTCCAGCACCATCAGGTCGAAGGCAACCGAGGTCAGCGCATGGCGCGCGGCGGCGGCATCGGCGGCGGCGGTGATCCGGAAGCCCTGCTCGGTGAGGAATCGCTGCAGCAGGGCGCGCAGGCGGGAATCGTCATCCACCACCAGCAGATGCGGCGCATCGGCGGTGGCGGTCACCGGCCGCTCTCCTGGCCCGGCCCGGCCTCCAGCCGTTCCAGCGCGCTGCGGGCATCGGGGCCCATCAAGCCGCGCATCACGCGCCGGAAGCCGTCCACCGCCTGTGGCCCGGCTTCCCGGTAGGCCCGCATCACCGTGTCCCGCTGCCGCTCGAACAGGCTGCGCTCCAGCGCCGCGCCCTTTTCCGTCAGGCTCAGCAGGCGCTGGCGGCGGTCGCTGCGGCCGGGGCTCTGCGTTACGAAGCCATCCTCCACCAGCGGCGTCAGCACCCGGCCGAGCGATTGCTTGGTGATGCCGAGGATGCCGAGCAGGTCGCCCACCGTGATGCCGGGCCGGCGGCCGACGAAATGCAACACGCGGTGATGCGCGCGGCCCATGTCCAGCCCGGCCAGGATCTCATCCGCCCCGGCGGTGAAATCGCGATAGCCGAAGAACAGCAGATCCTGCGCCAGGCGCAGCTCTTCCTCCCGCAGGAACAGCAGGTTGCGGCCCGCGGCGGGAGCGGCGCGGTCCTCTTCCCGCAGCCCGCCGGGGCGGGGCTTGGCGGAGACGGGGCTGTCGGGTTCCGGCGGCATGGACGTATTGCGTTCCCCTGGGTCATCGCGCTGCGCGCCCGCCCTCGATATAGGGCACGGGCGCCGCCGCGAGTAGCAACCCGCATCATTCAACTGCGGCACCAGGAGAATTCAGCGACATGCCAGGCCTGCCCCTTTTCGGCACCGGATCTCTGAGGCGGGCTGCCTGATGCCGCTGGAACTTCGCACGGCCCGGGTTGGCGATGTGGCGCGGATCAGCCAGCTGCATGCCGATCTGTGGCGCGTCTCCCACGCCACGGTTTTCGACGAGGATTTCATCGAGGACCCGCTGGAGGAGGCGATGGTCGCGCATTGGCAGGGCCTGCTGCGCGGCCGCAAGCGCCCGGGCCAGGTGATCGTCGCGCTCACCGGGCACCAGCTCGAGGGCTTCGTCAGCGCCAGCCTGCAGGGCAGCACGGCGCAGGTGGACCATCTGGAGGTGCGGGAGAAGATGCGCGGCCGCGGCATCGGCCGGTCGCTGCTCGGCCTGCTGGCGCAGCGCCTGCGGAACGAGGGCGCGCGCGCGGCGACACTGGCGGTGCCAGCCGGGCTGGAGGACCTGCCCCGCTTCGCCAAGCGCTTCGGCGGCGTGCTCGGCCCGGTGGTGACGCGTGAAAGGCTGGGCCACCCGATGCCGGAACGGACCATCGCCTGGGCCGACATCAACCGCCTGATCGGCGCCTGCGCCGGGTAGGATTCGGGCGCCGGGGCGGAACCCGGCGGCGCGCGCCTCGTCATCTCCCCGGCATTGCATGAGGAGCCGGCATGGCGTCGATCCCGAGGGCCGGGCATCTCGACAGCTCGCTCGCCTTCCTGCGGGAAGGTTATGAATTCGTCGGGCGGCGCTGCCGGAGTCTGGGGGTGGACCTGTTCCGCACCCGGCTTCTTGGCCGGACCTTCCACTGCGCCCAGGGGGCGGAGGCGGCGGCGATGTTCTACCACCCCGGCCGCTTCACCCGCGCCGGGGCGCTGCCGTCTTCCGTGCTGAAGCTGCTGCAGGATGAGGGCAGCGTGGCGACGCTGGATGCCGCGGCGCACCGGCACCGCAAGGCCATGCTGATGTCGCTGATGTCCCCGGCCGCGCTGGAGGACATGGCGGCGCGGGCGGCGGTGGCGCTGCGCCGGCGGGCTGAGAGCTGGCCGGCGCGCGGCGAAGTGGGGCTGCATGCCGAATTCCGCGCCAGCCTGGGCGAGGCGGTGTGCGACTGGGCCGGGCTGGCGCTGGAGCCCGCGGCGCAGGCGCGGCTGACCGACCAGCTCGGCGCGATGATCGACAATGCCGGGCGCATCGGCCCCGCCAACTGGATCGCCCGGCTGCGCCGCCAGGGGGCGGAGCGCGACCTGGCCCGGCGCATCGCTGCGGTGCGGGAGGGGCGGGCGACGGCGCCGGAGGGCTCCGCCCTGCAGGTCATCGCCTTCCACCAGAACCCGGATGGCAGCCTGCTGAGCGAGGCGCTGGCGGCGGTGGAACTGCTGAACATCCTGCGCCCCACCGTGGCAATCGCCCGCTTCATGGTCTTCGCGGCCCTCGCGCTGCATGAGCACCCGGCGGCGCGGCCGGGACTGGCGGAGCCCGACCGGCTGCTCGCCTTCGTGCAGGAGGTGCGTCGCCTGGCGCCGTTCTTCCCGATCGTCGGCGGCATCGCCCGCAGCGGCTTCTCCTGGCGCGGCGTGGATTTCCCGGCGGGCAGCCGCTTCATCCTGGACCTCTACGGCACCAACCGCGACGGGCGGAGCTGGGAGGCGCCGCTGGAATTCCGGCCCGATCGGTTCCTGGGCTGGGCGGGCAACCCCTTCACGCTCATCCCCCAGGGCGGCGGCGATCACTTCACCGGCCATCGCTGTGCCGGGGAATGGCTGACCATCGCGGTGATGCAGGCGATGCTGCGCGTGCTGGCGCTGGAACTGCACTACCAGGTGCCGCCGCAGGACCTGTCCGTGGACCTGTCCCGCATGCCCGCGCTGCCACGCAGCGGCTTCCTGGTGCGCGCCTGAGCGGAACGCCCTTGCCCCGGCGCAGCCGCCGGGATTAACCTGTCGGCGCAGAACAAACAGGGAATATTCCCATGAGCGCGCCGATGACTGTCAAGGAAATCGCCGAGGATTTCGCCGCCCTGTGCAAGGCCGGCAAGCATGAGGAAGCCGGCGAGCGGTACTGGGCCGATGACGTGGTGAGCCGGGAGGCCATGGAAGGCCCGATGGCGGAAATGCGCGGCCGGGCGGCGGTGAAGGGCAAGGGGGAGTGGTGGTACGCCAACCACGAGATCCACTCCGTCACCACGGAAGGTCCCTTCCTGCATGGCGACCAGTTCGCCCTGCGCTTCGAGATGGATGTGACGGCGAAGCAGACCGGCCAGCGCACCCAGATGGCGGAGATCGGTCTTTACACCGTGACGGATGGCAAGGTGGTGGAGGAGCGCTTCTTCTACTGAACCGGGCGCGCCGGGCGCGGGCAGCTACTGCAGAGGCCGCGCGAGGCGCGGACCGCTACTGAAGAGGCCGCGCGAGGCGCGGAGAGCTATTGAGGAGGCCGCGCAAGGCGCGGACCGCTACTGAGGAGGCCGCGCAAGGCGCGGCCGGGGCAGGGCAGCCACGCCCACCGCCAGCGGCAGCAGCCAGACGATGCGCGCCTGGTAGCGGTGATGCGGCTTGGACAGGGCGCCGGCCGCCGCCGCATTGGCGCCGAGCGCCAGCAGCGCGAAGGCCAGCAGCGCCAGGCGCGGCCAGTCCCGCGCCCGCGCCGCGCGCCAGCCTAGCCAGAGCGCCGCGCCGAGGCTGGCCAGCAGCACCGGCATATGCGGCAGCAGCCAGGGCGCGGCCAGCGCGGGCAGGGTGCCGCGCATCTGCGCACCGGCATCGAACTGCGCCAGCTCCTCGGCCGGGAAGTGGCCGGCGATGGCGCGGCGGGCGGAGGCCTCCAGATGGTCCGGCACCAGCGTGTCGCCCACCTGCACCTTGCCGAGCTGCGCCAGCCCGTTGCGCAGCGCCGCGGCGGCGACCCAGCCGGGATGGGCGGCCAGCGTCTCGCCGATGATGGCGCGGGCTTCCTCGGCGCCGCGCATCGCGCCCATGCGGCGCAGCGTGCCATCGGCCTCCCGGTTCAGCGGGCTGGTCTCGTCCCAGAGGAATTCGTCGCTGTCCATCGGCAGCCGGTCGGTGAAGGCGCAGAGGTGCCAGCCGGCTTCCGGGCAGCGATCCCGCAGCAGCGCCGCTGCCGGGCCATCCGCCTGCAACCGCGCCAGCAGGAAGGCCGCGCCATGCGGGGAAGGGGTGAAGCGCCCGAAGGCGATGGCATTGGCGGTGCACAGCAGCAGCACCGCCAGCACCACCGGCGCCCCCGCCCGCAGCACCGGCCCCGGCCGCCAGGTGAACACCAGCGTCAGCACCAGCACGGCCAGCGCCACCGGCAGGTGGGACAGATGCGAGGCCACCGCCAGCACCGCCAGCCCGCCCACCCACAGCGACTGCCCGGCGGACAGCCGCCCGAAGGCCAGCAGATACAGGCAGATCGGCAGCAGCCCGGTCAGCGCATCCGGCATCAGCGTCGCCAGGAACCAGGGGCCGGAGGTCAGCACCCCCACCCCGGCACAGGCCAGCAGGTGCCAGCCCGGATTCGGCCGCCCGCGTATCGCCCCCTGCAACAGCCAGATGAGGTGGGAGGCGATGAGCCCCTGCGCCAGAACCGGCGCCCAGAGCGATCGCTGCCAATGGAACAGGTGCAGGAAGGGGCCATAGGCCTGGGTCTTGTCCCAGGGCACCTCCGGTACCGTCGTGTGCAGCAGGTAGGAGACAGTGTCGATGAAGACCAGCGGATAGCCGTTCAGCCAGGCCGGCCAGACCAGGAAGGGCGCCCCCGCCAGCACGGCAAGCAGGGCGAGGAGGCGGGGGATTCGGCCATGCGGCATCAGGCGAAGTCTCGGCGTCGCGACCGGCGCGGTCACATGAAGGCCGCGCGACCCTCGGCGGTCTCCGCAGGATGTGATCTGCCCCGCAGCGCCAGCGCGGCGACCACCGGCATCAGCCACAGGATCCGCGCCTCATACCGCAGATGCGGCTTCGACAATCCGCCGGTGGCGAGCGCATTGGCGCAGACGCCCACCAGAACGCCGACCACCAGCCCGATCCGGCGGCGGTCGCCCAAGCTGTGCCACCAGGCGAACAGCGCCAGCACGCCGCCGGCCAGCAGCGCAGGAACATGGGTGATCAGGAAGGGCGCGGCGGCTTCGGGCAGCAAGCCGCGCGGTTGCAGGGCGGCGTCGTAGGCGGCGAGTTCCCTTGGTGGGAAACCCTCCGCGATGCGCGGGCGGACGGCGGCGGCCAGATGCGTATCCACCAGCGTGTCGCCCGCCGTTGCGAGCGTCATCTGCCGCAGGGCGTTCAGCGCGGTGGTCCGGGCGACCTCCAGCGTGTGCGTCCGCAGGGTTTCGGCCACGATGACGCTGGCCTCCGCCGAGAGCAGCGCGCCGCCGAGGAAGCGCGGCGTGCCGTCCGGCGCGCGGTTCACCGGGCTGTCCGCCTCCCAGAGGAAGGCGTCGCTGTCCATCGGCAGGTGGTCGGCGAAGGCGCAGAGGTACCAGCCGGATCCTGGGCAGCGGTCGCGAATGACCGCGGCGGCCGGGCCGTCGGCCTGCAGCCGGGCGAGTGCGAAGGTGGCGCCATGCGGCGACAGCACGGCGCGGCCGTGGCCCCAGTAATTGGTCCCCAGCAGCAGCAGGATCGCCGCCGCCAGCGGTGCCGCCACGCGCAGCAACGGCCAGGCACGCCGCGCCACCAGCGCCACGAACACCACCAGCGCCAGCGCCAGCGGCACATGCGACAGGTGCGTGGCGATGCCGATGGCCGCCAGCAGCCCCAGCCAGAGCGTTTCGGCCCGGGTTAGCGCCGCTCGGGCGAAGCCCAGCAGCAGCAGCGCCAGCAGCACGATCGGCGCGAAGACATCCGGCATCAGCAGCGCGATGGTGAAGGGCGCCGTGGTCAGCGCCGCGGTGCCGAGACAGGTGGCCAGGTGCAGAACCGGGGAGGCTCGCCCTCGCAGCGCCCGCTGCAGCAGCCACAGCAGGTGCGACACGCACAGGCCCTGTGCCAGCAGCGGCCCCCAAAGGCTGGCATGCCAATGGAACAGGGCCATCAGCGGGCCGTAGACATGCGGCTTGTCCCAGATCACCAGGGGGCCTGTCGTCTGGTGCAGGAAGGCGCCGGTATCGCTGAAGACCAGCGGATAGCCATTCAGGAAGGCCGGCCAGACCAGCAGCAGTGCCCCCGCCAGACCCGCCGCCAGGCGCAGGATCAAGCCGGCTTCGCCCAGCGCGCGGCGGCCGCATCGTCCGTCGCCTTGGCCTCGACCCAGCGGCTTTCGCCACCGGCGAATTCCTCCCGCTTCCAGAAGGGGGCGGAGGTCTTCAGCCAGTCGATCAGGAAGGCGCAGGCCTCCAGCGCCGCGGCCCGGTGGGCGGAGGCGGTGAGCACCAGCACGATCGGCTCCCCCGGTACCAGGCGCCCGACCCGGTGGATCACGGTGCAGCCGGTCAGCGGCCAGCGCGCCCAGGCCTCGTCGGCGATCTTCTTCAAGGCGCGCTCGGTCATGCCCGGATAGTGCTCGAGTACCAGCGCCGCCAGCCCGTCATCGGCGCGGCACAGGCCGACGAAGCTGGCGAGGCCGCCGATATCGGTGCGCCCCGCGGTCAGCGCCGCCGATTCCGCGCCGAGGTCGAAGGGGGCTTCCTGCACCCGTATGGTGGGCATCTCAGCCACCGGTCACCGGCGGGAAGAAGGCGACCTCATCGCCCGCCGCCACCTTCTGGTCCGGGGTCGCGAAATCCTGGTTCACCGCGGCGCGTACCTGGCGCGGATCGGCAAAGGCGGCCGCATGGCCCGGGCTGCGGCCGGCGAGCCAGGCGACCAACCCGGCCACGTCGCCGACCGAATCCGGCGGCGCGACATCCTCCTCCGCCAGCCCGACCTTCTGCCGCACCCAGGCGAAATACAGGATCTTCAAGGAGCGGCCTTCCTCAGTTCGGCACCACCCGGGTGCTGGTGCGGCCATCGGGGCCGATCCAAATTTCCACATTGCCGTCGCGGATCACCGCGCCGCCACCCTGTGGGCCGGTATAGCCCTGCACGCGGCCGGTGCCGCCGGTGCTGGTGACGGTGCTGCCGGATGGCGTGGTCAGCGTGCGGCCCTCCAACCGCTGCTGCGGCGGGCTGTCGGCACCGGCGGGCGCGGGGGTGGCTGGCGTGCGGGCAAAATCCGAAGGTGCGCCGAGGCGGGCCGGCGGGGTGGAGGAGCCGCGTCGCGCCGCTGGCCGGTCGCCCGGCGTCGGCACCGGGGAGGAAGCCGCCGGCGCGCCGTCGATCAGGGATGGGCGGTAGCTCGGGATGTTCCGCATCGCCTCGTCGGGGCCGCCCATCATGGTCGGCCGGGCGGCTTCCTGTACCGGCCAGACATCGCCGGTTTCGGGCACCAGCGGCTCCACCGCCGGGTCCGCGCCCCGTACGCGCATCACGGTCAGGCTGTCGGCGGCCACCACATTGGTCGGCCCCATGAAGGGCGACCAGAGGCGGTCCATGGTGGAGGATACGGCGCTGCCCATTTCGCTGGTGGAGCAGCCGGCAAGCAGCAGCAATGCGAGCAGCGGCGCACCGCGGATCGGGGAAGGGCAGGTGGGGTCGGCGGCCATGTCGGCTCCCGTCATCGCGAGTTTCGGGCGGAAGATGCGCCGCACGAGGAAATGCCTCAAGAGTGAAGCGAGGGCTGTGCCGGCGGCTGCGGTCCCGGCTGCTGTGCAATCGGGGCCGAGGCGCGGCCGACATGGCGCAGCCCGGCCTGGAGATAGTCCCAACCCGTTACCAAAGTCAGCACCGCGGCGGCGAGCAGCATCACCTCGCCGATCAGGGAGACGGGCAGCCAGGACAGCCAGATCACCGCCGCGCCGCTGTCACCGGCCAGCAGGGCGCCGAGCGCGCCCATCTGGAAGCCGGTCTTCCACTTCGCCAGGCCGGTGACCGGCAGGCCGATCTTCAGCCCCGCCAGATATTCCCGCAGGCCGGAGACCAGGATCTCCCGCAGCAGGATGATGATGGCGGGGAACAGTCCGAAGGTGCTGAGCTGGCCGTTGCCGGCGAGCAGCATCAGCGCGGCGCCGACCAGCAGCTTGTCCGCGATCGGGTCCAGCATGCGCCCGAAATCGCTGATCTGCTTGCGGGAGCGTGCCAGCTTGCCGTCGAAATAGTCGGTGATGGCCGCCGCCGAGAAAACGGCGCAGGCCACCAGGTTCGTCCACGGCTCGCCCAGCGTGGCGAACAGCACGAGCACCGGAATCGCGGCGATGCGCGAAAGGGTCAGAAGGTTGGGGAGGTCGGTCGGCACAAGGTCATCCGGCGTTCATCTTCGCTCAGCCTTCAGACACTCTACCCGGCCCGGCCCCCGGGTGGAAATGCCCATGGATGCGCCGGGCGACGGCCGGGCCGATTCCCGGCGCATTCTCCAGGTCCGACAGCGCCGCGTTGCGCACGCCGCGGGCGGAACCGAAATGGTTCAGCAGCTTGCGCTTCAGCGCGGCGCCGACGCCGGGCACATCGTCCAGCTCCGACCGCACCAGCGCCTTGGACCGGCCGGTGCGATGGGTGGAGATGGCGAAGCGGTGCGCCTCGTCCCGCAGGCGCTGCAGATAATAAAGAACGGGGTCGCGCGGCGGCAGCTGGATGGGGTCCCGGCCGGACTGGTGGAACCATTCGCGGCCGGCGTCGCGATCCGGGCCCTTGGCCATGGCGACGAGGGGAATGTCGTCCACGCCGAGCTCGGCCAGGATCTCCCGCGCCGCGGAAAGCTGGCCGGCACCGCCATCGATCAGCACGAGGTCGGGCCAGGATTCGCCCTCGCGCCCCGGATCCTCCTTCAGGGCGCGGCCGAAGCGGCGCTCGAACACCTCCCGCATCATGGCGAAGTCGTCGCCACCCCGCGGGGCCGGGGCGGGCGAGATGGTCGGGATCGCCGGCGCGGGGCCCTTGATGCCGTATTTGCGGTAGGCCGATTTCAGGAAGCCGGCGGGGCCGGCGGCGACCATCACACCGTAGGCATTGGTGCCCATGATGTGGCTGTTGTCATAGATCTCGACGCGTTCCGGCGGCGCCGGCAGGTCGAAGATGCGGGCGACGCCGGCCAGCAGGTCGGCCTGGGCCGCGCCCTCCGCCATGCGTCGCTCGATCGCCTCCCGCGCATTGGTGGCGGCGTGGTCCATGGCGGCGCGCTTCTCGCCGCGCTGCGGGCGGTGGATCTCGACCTTGCGGCCGGCCTTCAGGCTCAGCGCCTCCGCCAGCAGCGGCGCGTCCTGCGGGTCGTGGCTGACCAGCACCAGGGGCGGCGGCGGCAGGTCATCATAGAGCTGGGCGAGGAAGGCGCCGAGCACCTCCTCCGCGCTCTGCTCCGCCTTGGCATGGGACAGGAAGAAGGGCCGGTTGCCGTTGTTGCGGCCGCCACGGAAGAAGAAGACCTGCACGCAGGACTGCCCGGCCATCTGGTGCAGCGCCACCACATCGGCATCGTTCACACCGTCCAGGTGCACCCGGTCGCTGCCCTGCACATGGGTCAGGCCGCGGATGCGGTCGCGCAGGCTGGCGGCGCGCTCGAACTCCAGCTTCTCGGCGGCCTCCTCCATCTCCGTTGCCAGTTTCCGCTGCAGGGAAGGGATGCCGCCGCCGAGGAAATCCTTCGCCTCCCGCACCAGCGCGGCGTAATCCTCCTTCGAGATCCGCTCGACGCAGGGGGCGGAGCAGCGCTTGATCTGGTGCAGCAGGCAGGGGCGGGTGCGGCTGTCGAACACCGTGTCCCGGCAGGTCCGCAGCAGGAAGACGCGCTGCAGTGCCGTCAGGGTCTGGTTCACCGCCCAGGCGCTGGCGAATGGGCCCCAGTAGCTGGCGCCCTTGCGCCGTTCGCCGCGATGCTTGGCGATCTGCGGCCAGGGGTGGTCCTCGGTCATCACCAGCCACGGATAGGATTTGTCGTCCCGCAGAACGATGTTGTAGCGCGGCCGCAGCTTCTTGATGAAATTCGCTTCGAGCAGCAGCGCCTCGGCCTCGCTGCCGGTGGTCACCACCTCCAGGCTGCGGGTCTCGAAGACCATGCGGCGCAGGCGTTCCGGCAGGCGGGCCACCTGGGTATAGGCATGCACCCGCCGCTTCAGGCTGCGCGCCTTGCCGACATACAGCGCATCCCCCTTGGCATCGAGCATCCGATAGACGCCAGGCGCCAGGGGCAGCGTCTCCAGCGCCCGCTCGATGACCTCGAGGCCGGTCAGGGACGGGGCGGCGGACGGTGTCTCAGCCTCTGTCATGCGCGCGGGTGCCATGCGTGAAATGCAATGCTGGGGCCTCGGGCAACTGCTTCCGGCTTTTCCACCGAAGCTGTGGAGAACTCTGTGGACCAAACGGTGCGGAATGCACGGGAATGGCCGTCATCCGCCAGTCACACATCATTGCCTGATTTTTGGGCGGTTTTGTTAACCATTTGATCTGGCTCGTATTTTGGTGGCGCAGAACAAAAAGCAACCCGTCAAGCGCAACTTCCATGTTGACACGAGAAACCCGTGCGGGCGCCCGGCAGTGCAGTGGAAAAGTCGGCTCGCAAGCCCTTCCAGCAACGTGTGGTTTCCGCGCGGGCAGGCCTTGGCGGTCATAATGGTGGAACACCGGCATCAGCCGGCGCGCATGCGCTCGACCACCACGCCCACCGTCGCGACGTCGGGGAAGGCGTCGGGCTTTTCCACCGTCACCCGGGCGCGCAGCACCCGCGGATCGGCCAGGGCCGCCAGTGCCACCTTCTCGGCCAATGTCTCCACCAGCAGCACATGGCCTTCCGCCACCGTGGCCCGGGCGGTCAGGACCAGGCGCTCGTAATCCACGACGCGGCGGAAATCATCCGGCCCGATCGCCGCCGGGGCGGCGTCGTCCTGCACCAACAGCTCGACGCCCAGGATGATGCGCTGCGGGCCGGCCTTCTCATGCGCATAGATACCCAGCCTGGCCATCAGCTCCAGCCCGCGCAGGAACACCACCCGCGTGCCGCGCACGGCGTCGGGGGCGTAATGCTCCGGCCCATGGATCGACCCATGGATCGGCCCGGGGATCGAGCTGTGGTTCATTCGGCGATCTCCGCGGCGCCCACGGTCGGCGCCCATTGCAGATGCTGCCCGCCATCGAGCGCGATCATCTGGCCGGTCATCGCCGGCAGCGACAGGATGGCGAGCAGGGCGCGCGCCACCTCATCCGGCCCCGTCCCATGCCGCAGCGGCACGGAGGCGCATTGCCGGTCGAACTGTTCCTGGCTCTGGCGCGGGGAGGGTAGCGCCGGCCCCGGCCCGATGGCGTTCACCCGGATGCGCGGCGCCAGCGCCAGGGCCAGCGTCTGGGTCAGTGTCCAGAGCCCGGCCTTGGAGACGGTGTAGGATAGGAAATGCGGCGTCAGCGACCAGACCCGCTGGTCCAGCAGGTTGACGATGACGCCCTGCGCCGGGGGCGCCAGGCCCCGCGCCATCGCCTGGGCTAGGACGAAGGGCGCGCGGAGGTTCGCCTCCATATGCGCATCCCAGCTTTCCCGGGTCGCGTCATGCCACTCATCGCGTTCGAAGGTGGAGGCGTTGTTCACCAGCACGCCGATCGGGCCGAGCGCCGCGGTCGCCTGCCCGATCAGCGGCGCCACCTCCGCCTCCTTCGCCAGATCGGCCTGCAGCGCCACGGCGCGGCGGCCGAGCGCGCGGATATCGGCCACCGTCTCCGTCGCCTCCGTCGCGCTGGTGCCGTAGTGGATCGCCACGTCGAAGCCCGCCCCGGCAAGCGCCAGCGCCATCGCCCGGCCCAGGCGCTTGCCGCCGCCGGTGACGAAGGCGGCGCGCGGCAGGGAATCGGGGAGGGGGAGGGAGGAGTTCATGCGCGGCCGCAGATAGCCCGCCCCCGCCGCGAAGGCCAATGCAGCAGAGGTCGGTTGACCCGCGCCTCGCGCAGGCGTTCTGCTGGATGACAGATGAGGCGGAGGCACCATGCGGCTGGCACTGGCGATGATCGGGGTGCTGGCCGCGGGGCCGGGATGGGGCCAAGGGATGACCCAAGGGATGACCCAGGGGCTGACACCATCCTTGCGAGGCAACGCCGGCATCCCCGGCTTGATGGCGCCGGCAGAGACGCCGCAGCAGAAGCGCGAATTCTGCCAGCGCATCGCCACCGCCGCCGGGCGCTGCGCCATGTCCGGCAGCTTCGCCGCCCCGGCCCTGGCTGCCTGCCTGGCACAGGGCCTGCCGGTGCAGGACCAGCTGCGGGTGGCGCAATCCGCTGGCGGCGGCGTGGCGGGGCTGCTGTCCGAATGCGGCATCAGGCCGGGGCGGTGACGGAGGAGGGCAGCCTCTACCGCAATAGCCGCCTGCGCCGGGTGCGCGGGCTGCAATATGGGCTATGGACTGCGGCGCTGGCTTTCGGCCTCGGTGCCGCGGTGCTGCGCTGGGTCTGGCCGGCCGAGGATGCGCTGGCGCTGGCGATCCTGGCCCCCATCCTCGCCGCGATGGCGCTGGGGATGGAGCTGTATCGCAGCCTGTACGTCACCGAGATCCGCGCCCTGCCGGGCGGCCTGCTGGTGGAGACGCTGGGCTTTCGCGGCCGGCGTCGCCACCTGCTGCCCTGGGCCGCGCTGCACCGGGCGCTGGCGCCGGAACGTCGCTACAACGCCCGCGGCGCCAGTTCCACCGCCGTCAGGCTGCGTCGCCCGGGCGGCCGGCTGCCCTTCATCATTGACACGACGCGGGATGGGTTTGATCCGGCGGCGCTGGCGAAGCTGGCGCGCCGCCGCACCCGCCGCCCTGACTGACTTCCCGACCTAGCGGCGCCGGCCGCCGCCACCGCTGGTCAGGGCGCCGACCGCCGCACCACCCGCGCCGCCGAGCAGCGCGCCGGTCACGGCGGACCCGCCTGTCAACGCGCCGACCGCCGCGCCACCCGCCGCGCCGATGGCGCCGCCGGACAGGGTGCGCTGCTGCCCGCGGGACATGCCCTCGCAGGCCGCGAGCGGGATGATCAGGGCGCTGGCCAGCGCCAGGCGGGGCAGGAGCTTGCGCGTCAGAATTTTCATGCAGGAAATCCCCGGTTGGTTGCGGGGACGAATAGGCCCGCCGCCTGGGGCGGCGATGCGGCGGGCACTGCCACCTGCCCGCCACAACCGATCAAGCCGCCGCGATCAGCCGCGCCGGCGGCCGCGCCCGCCCTTCGCCTTGTTCGGGTCGTAGCCGCCGCCGCCCGGGCCCATCGGCTTCGGCTTCCAATCCTGCTTGGCCCGGCCCTTGCCGGACCCGTTGGCGCCGGCGCGCGGCGCGCTGTCCTGCAGCGACCGCCCGGCCATGTTGGGCTGCAGGCCGAGCTCGAGCGCCTCCAGCCGCTTGATCTCGTCGCGCAGCCGGCCGGCTTCCTCGAATTCCAGATCCGCCGCGGCGGCGCGCATGCGCTTCTCCAGCTCCGCGATGCTGGCGCCGATATCCTTGCCGACGAATTGCGCGGTGCTGTCGCCCTCCACCGCCTCCACCGTCACGTAGTCCTGCTCATAGACCGACTGCAGCACGTCCGAGATGTCGCGGCGGATCGAGGTGGGGGTGATGCCGTGCGCGGCGTTCCACTCGGTCTGCTTCTGCCGTCGCCGGGCCGTCTCGCCGAGCGCCTTCTTCAGGCTTTCGGTCATCACATCGGCATACAGCACCACCCGGCCATCGACGTTGCGCGCGGCGCGGCCGATGGTCTGGATCAGCGCGGTGGTGGATCGCAGGAAGCCCTCCTTGTCCGCGTCCAGGATCGCGACCAGCGCGCATTCGGGAATGTCCAGGCCCTCGCGCAGCAGGTTGATGCCGATCAGCACGTCGAAGACGCCGCGGCGCAGGTCGCGGATGATCTCGATGCGCTCCAGCGTGTCCACGTCGCTGTGCAGATAGCGGCAGCGGATGCCGGTTTCCGTCATGTACTCGGACAGATCCTCCGCCATCCGCTTGGTCAGGGTGGTGACCAGGATGCGGCCGCCGGCGCCCGCCACCTTGCGGCATTCGGCCAGAAGATCATCCACCTGGCCCTCCACCGGGCGGATTTCCGTGACCGGGTCGACCAGGCCGGTCGGGCGGATCACCTGTTCGGCAAAGACGCCGCCGGTACGCTCCATCTCCCACGGGCCGGGGGTGGCACTGACGAAGACGGTGGTGGGGCGGTAGGCGTCCCATTCCTCGAACTTCAGCGGCCGGTTGTCCTTGCAGGACGGCAGGCGGAAGCCGAATTCGTCCAGCACGGATTTGCGGGCAAAGTCGCCGCGATACATGCCACCGATCTGCGGCACGGTGACGTGGCTTTCATCCACCACCAGCAGCGCGTTTTCCGGCAGGTATTCGAACAGGGTGGGCGGCGGCTCGCCCGGCTTCCGGCCGGTGAGGTAGCGGGAGTAGTTCTCGATGCCCTTGCAGACGCCGGTGGTCTCCAGCATCTCGATGTCGAAGGTGGTGCGCTGGTCCAGGCGTTGCGCTTCCAGCAGGCGGCCGGCCGCGTGCAGCTCCGCCAGCCGTTCCTTCAGCTCCGCCTTGATGGACAGGATCGCCTGCTGCATCGTCGGCCGTGGCGTCACGTAGTGGCTGTTGGCGTAGATCGCGACGCGATCCAGATCCGCGGTGATCTCGCCGGTCAGCGGGTCGAATTCCTTCAGCCCGTCGATCTCGTCGCCGAACAGGCTGACGCGCCAGGCGCGGTCCTCCAGCTGGGACGGCCAGATATCCACCGTCTCACCACGAATCCGGAAGGTGCCGCGCTGGAAGGCGCTGTCGTTGCGACGGTATTGCTGCTCGACCAGGCCCTTGATCAGCACGTCGCGCTCGATCTTCCCGCCGCGCTCCAGCTTCACCACCATCCGCGAATAGGTCTCGACCGAGCCGATGCCGTAGATGCAGGACACGGAAGCGACGATGATGACGTCCGACCGTTCGAGCAGCGACTGCGTGGCGGAATGCCGCATGCGGTCGATCTGCTCGTTGATCTGCGCGTCTTTTTCTATGTAGGTGTCGGTCCGGGGCACATAGGCCTCGGGCTGGTAGTAATCGTAGTAGCTGACGAAATATTCCACCGCGTTGTCGGGAAAAAAGGACTTCATTTCCCCGTACAGCTGCGCCGCCAGCGTCTTGTTCGGCGCCAGCACCAAGGTCGGCCGCTGCACCGCCTCGATCACCTTGGCCATGGTGAAGGTCTTGCCGGAGCCGGTGACGCCCAGCAGCACCTGGTCCCGCTCCCCCTTTGCCAGCCCGTCCAGCAGCGTCGCGATGGCCGCCGGCTGGTCGCCATTCGGCTCATAGGGGGAAACCACGCGCAACGGCGTGGCGGAGGGCGGCACCGGGCGCTTCTGCGGGAAGAACTCGACAGGGGTGAGGATGTTCATGGCGCCACGAATGTGGGCGCTCCGGTGCCGCTGCGGTAGCCTCCCGATGCAGGAGGGCCGGCATGGGCATCGAGATCGAGCGGAAATTCCTGGTGACCGGCGAGGGCTGGCGCCAGGCGGTACGGGGGCAGGGGGTGCCGATGCGGCAGGGCTACCTCTCGGCGCCCGGCCCCGACGCCGCGCATGTCCGCGTGCGGCTGGCCGGCCCGCAGGGCTTCCTGACCATCAAGGGCCCGGCGCTGGCGGGCAGCGGGGGGCAGGTGCGGCCGGAATTCGAGTATCCGATCCCGGTCGCGGATGCGGAGGCGCTGCTGGCGCTGTGCACGACGCCGCCGCTGGCGAAGACGCGCTTCGAGGTGCCGCATGACGGGCATCTCTGGACCGTCGATGTGTTCGAGGCACCTTCGCGCCTGGCCGGGCTGGTGCTGGCGGAGGTCGAGCTGCCCGATGTGGCGGTGCAGCCCGGCCTGCCCGGCTGGCTGGGCGCGGAGGTGACGGATGACCCGCGCTACGCCAACGCCGCCCTGGCGCTGTCGGGGCCGTAGCCGCGCCAGCGGCGGTATCCGGGGGTCGCCGCCAAGCCGCAAACGGCAGCTGAAGCGCCGCATCCTCGCGCCGCTGTGCGCCCCTGGTGCGGGGGCGATACGAACAATCCGGGTTCGCTGGCGTTCTCAGATGGTGCGGGTGCTCGACACCCGACCAGAGCTTGAACGTCAGCAACTGGAGAAACATCCATGCCCACACGGCACATGGCTTTGGCAGGCGCGGTCGCGGCCGCACTCGGATTGTCAGGCGGCGCCTTCGCGCAGAGCACCTCGCCGAGCGCCACTGCCCCGAATCTGGGTCCCGCCGGTCAGCCGGTGACCGAGCAGGGTGCGCGGAGCGGTGGCCAGGCCGCGGGTGCCGAGGCGCAGGCGGTCAATCCGACCCCGATGCCGCCCGGCAGCCGTGCCGGCCAGACCCCCGGCATGGGTGGCCAAGCGGCCAACCCGACGCCGATGCCGCCAGGCAGCCGTGCCGCGCAGGCCCCCGGCATGGGCGGCGGCGCTGGCACCCAGGCTCAGCCGGGCGCCGCGCAAACCCAGATGACGCCGCGCGTGGCGCCGGCCGATCCGGCCTCGCCGCAGGGTGGCCGCGCGGCGCAGACCAGCCCCGGCGCCAGCGGGCCGCTGCCCGGCTCCCGCCAGCCGGCCGGCACTGCCGAGACCCGGCCCGGTGCGGTAACCCCCGGCGCACCGGCCACCGGCACCACCACGCCGGTGACGCCCGCCCAAGGTGCCGGGGCCGCGGCGCCGAGCCTCGCGCCGCAGGGTGCGGCCCGCACCGACGCCGCGCCGCTGAGCGGGGCCAATTCCTTCACAGAAGGCCAGGCCCAGTCCCGCATCGCCGACGCCGGCTATGCCGACGTGACCGGGCTGCGGCTGGACGAGCAGGGCATCTGGCGCGGACGGGCCATTCGCAATGGCCGGCCGACGGGCGTCGCTCTCGACTACCAGGGCAACATCGTCGCGACCGACTGAGCCGTCCGCACCGCAAGAAACCGATCGAGAGGAACATCATCCATGGCAACCCGAACCATCGCCCGCCTTTTCGACAGTTCCACCACCGCGCATGCCGCGGTGCGGAGCCTGGAGGCTGCTGGCTTCGCGCATGGCGACATCACCTATATGGGCAGCGCCGATGAGGGCGCGCGGGATCGCGTCGGCGCGGATTCCCTGCGCGGCGGCGCCGGCACCGGCATGTCCGGTAACACCCCGGGCACCACCACGGGCACCACCGGCGAGCCGGCGACCGAGACCGGCGCGGCAACCGGTGCCTCCCTCGGCACCGTGGTGGGCGGTGGCGCGGGCCTGCTGGCCGGCATCGGTGCACTCGCCATCCCGGGCGTCGGCCCGCTGGTCGCGGCCGGCTGGCTGATCGCCACGCTGACCGGCGCCGGCGTCGGCGCCGCAGCCGGCGGTTTGATCGGTGCGCTGACCTCGGCCGGGGTCGAGGAGGAGCATGCGAGCACCTATTCCGAGGGCCTGCGTCGCGGTGGCCACCTGGTCGCCGTCCGCACCGAGGATGGCCGCGCCGCGGAGGCCGAGCGGATCCTGGAGCAGCATGGTCCGGTGGACATGGATGCGCGCCAGGCCGAGTGGCGCAGCGGCGGCTGGGACCCGGCGAAGGACCCGGCGCGCAACCCCGGCTATGTCGGCACCCGCCCGATCGGAACCGCCCATGACGACCCGCGCCTGGCCAACGACCCCAGCCTGCGCCGCCCCGGCGACGTAGCCTGATTCAGGTCCAGGTCTGATCCAGTAGCCTTCCCACCCTGGCACAGCTGAAAAGCCAGGCCCGCAGCCGGCGGCAGCGCCCGATGGGGCGCCCGCCGGCCACCGTGGTAGGGTCGGGGGGCGGACACGCATTTGACCTATGTTTCACACGCGCTGTTTCCCTTGCAGCGCGCGTAGGTGACGGGTAGTCCAGAAAGCCCGTCACAGGCGCGGCGTACAGGGAAAAGCCAGGTCGGATGCGCTTATCGACACGTATCGCCGTGCTCTGCGCGGCGGCCGTCCTGCCTTCCCTTGCCATACAGGCATGGCATGAGGTCGCATCCCGCCAGGCGCGCATCGAGGAGGTGCGCGCCGAAGCCCGGCGCTTCGCCCTGCAATCCGCGTCCGAACTCAGCCGCATGCTGGAAGGCGCCCGCAACCTGCTGGCGGCGGTGGGGGAGGCGCATCTCCGCGGCGGCACCTATCCGGGCTGCGGTGCGGGGCTGGCGGCGCTCAGTATCCGCATGCCGCGCTACGTCTCGATCGGTGTGAGCGACGCCGAGGGACGGATCCTGTGCAGCTCATCGGGTGCGGCCGGTCCGGCCTCCATCGCCAGCCGTCCCTATTTCGTCCGGGCGCGGGAACGCCAGGAATTCCAGGTCGGTGCGGTGATGGAGGTGACACGGGGCGGAGAGATGCGGCGCATCCTGCCGCTGGCCCTGCCCATCATGTCCGGGGGCCGCTTCGTCGGGGTCGCCATCACCTCGATCGACACGATCTGGCTCTCGGAGAACCTGGTCTCCAGCGGCGCCCTGCCGCCCGGCGGATCGGTGACGGTGGCGGATCGCGAGGGCGTCATCGTTGCCCGCACGCCGCAACCGCAGGCCTTCATCGGCACCCCGATCCCGGCGCCTTTCAGCGACCTGGTGCAGGCGGCCTCGCCCGGGGTGATCGACGTGGTGAGCCAGGACGGCACGCCGCGGATCCTGGGCTACGTGCCGGTCGGCGCCGGCACCACGGGACTGTATGTCAGCGCCGGCTTCCCGACCGGGCCGGCGCTGCAGCGGGTGAACGACGCGACGCAGCGGGCCCTGCTGCTGGTCCTGGCCGGGCTGCTTTCGGCCCTGGCCGCCGCCTGGCTGTTCGGCCGCATCTATCTGCGTAAGCCGGTGGACCAGCTACTGGATTCCATGCGGCGCTGGACCGCGGGAGACCATGCGGCACGCAGCCACAGCGACGACCGTGGCGAGATCGGCCGCCTTGCCGCCGGCTTCAACGCCATGGCCGACGCGGTCGCGATGCGCGAGCAGGAATTGCGCGAGGGCGAGGCGAGGCTGCGCGACGTGCTCGGCCAGATGCCGGTCGCCGTGGTACTGGCCGAAATCCCCTCGGGGCGGGAGGTATTCCGCAACGCCCGGGCGCAGGCGCTGCTGCAATGCGCCGGCCTCCGCGATGGCGATGGCTGCCCAGGGGAAGCCGCCCTGCCGGAACCCCTGGCCGGCCCGCTGCGCGAGGCGATCCGGTGCGGCACGATGACGGAGGGGCTGGAACTGCCGCTGCGCCGCGCCGATGGCAGCGAGACCGTGCTTGCCGTCAGCGCCGCCCCGGTGCGGGCCGCCGGCGGCGTGAAGCTGGCCGTGGCGGCCTTCCTGGATGTCGGCGCCCGGCGCCACGCGGAACGCCAGCGGGAATTGCTGACCGCGGAGCTGCGCCACCGGGTGAAGAACGCGCTGGCCGTGGTGCAGTCCATGGTGGCGCAGACCCTGGCGCAGAGCGCCTCGCTGGAGGAATTCCGCCACAGCTTCAACCCGCGCCTGTCGATGCTGGCCAAGGCGCAGGATGCGCTGTTTGCGTCGGAGGATGGGCTGGTGCGGCTGGATGCGCTGGTGCGGGCCACGCTGGCCCCCTTCGGCGCCGCCGTGCTGGTGCGCGGGCCGGACGTGCCACTGCCCGCCAAGCAGACTCTTTCGCTGGCGATGGTATTGCATGAGATGGCGACCAACGCCGCCAAGCACGGCGCGCTGCGCCCCGGCGCGGGCGGCGGTGTCGCCGTGAGCTGGACCCTGGAACCAGCGCCGCATGACCCGCACGAGGACGCGGCGGAGCGTCAGTCGGCACCGGAACCCGCGGAGGGTCAATGGGTGCATCTGCGCTGGGTGGAATGCGCCGATCTGCCTGCCACGCCCACCAGCCGCCGGGGCTTCGGAGCGCGGCTGATCGATCGCTGCGTGACGCATGACCTGCGCGGCCATGCCGAATCCATTCTCGATCCGGCCGGCATCACTTGGCAGCTGGTCTTCCCCCACCCCAGGGAGACCGGGACGCTCCCCATGGAACTCGCCATCCCGGCCTGAACCTGCCACCGCCCGCCAATTTTTGCGGTGCGGTAGGATCGATGCAACCGAGGGGGCGCGGGCTCGTTACGTGTCCGCCGTGCCTGGTCGGGATCACCCTGCCAGCCGGCGCATCACCCGCGCCGATTGGGGGCCGCTTTGCACCGCCGTACCGCCCTTGCTGCCATAGCCTCCTCCGCCCTGTTCCTGCGTTCCACCGGGGATGAGGTGGAGGCGCAGTCGGCCGCCCAGCCCGCCGGCACGCCGTTCAGCGACAGCACGGTCCGCGACCTGGCGCGGGAGATGGCGCGGCGGGACTATCGCGCGCCGAGCAGCGACCTGCCGCGTGCCTTCACCGATCTCGGCTATGACGAATATCGCACCCTGCGTTTCAACCCGCAGGCGGCGCTGTGGCGCGGCAATGATGCGAGCTTCCAGGTCCAGCTGTTCCACCGCGGCTTCCTCTATGCCCAGAAGGTCGAGCTGCATGAGGTGGTGGACCGCCGTGCGCGGCCGATCCCGTATGATCCGGCGGCCTTCACGCTCGGCGAGCGCCCGGCGCCCGGCGCCGACTTCGGCCATGCCGGCTTCCGCATCCACCACCCGCTCAACACGCAGGGCGTGTTCGACGAGCTCGCCGTGTTCCTCGGCGCCTCCTATTTCCGGGCGGTCGGGCGCGGGCTGAGCTACGGGCTTTCGGCCCGCGGCCTCGCGATCAAGACCGCCGATCCGGCCGGCGAGGAGTTTCCGGTGTTCCGCGCCTTCTGGCTGGAACGGCCGCATGCCGGCGCGAATTCCGTGGTGGTGCATGCGCTGCTCGACAGCCCCAGCGCCACCGCCGCCTTCCGCTTCACCATCCGGCCGGGCGACCACACGGTCTTCGACGTGCAGGCGGTGATCTACCCGCGGGTGGAGGTTGTCGCCGTCGGCGTGGCGCCTCTGACCAGCATGTATTTCTTTGCCCCGAACGACCGCGGCACCGCCGATGACTACCGCAATGCGGTGCATGATTCGGATGGGCTGATGATCGCCACCTCCCGCGGCGAGCAGCTCTGGCGGCCGCTGCAGAACCCGCGCGACCTGCAGGTCAGCCAGTTCGCTGAGGTGAACCCGCGCGGCTTCGGCCTGATGCAGCGGCGCCGCGACTACCTCGGCTACAACGACCTGGAAGCGCTGTATGAGCGCCGCCCGTCGCTCTGGGTGGAGCCGATCGCCGATTGGGGGGCGGGGCGCATCCAGCTCATCGAGATCCCGACCGACAACGAGATCAACGACAACATCGTCGCCTTCTGGCGCCCGGAACAGCCGATGCTGCCCGGCGAGGAGTATAATTTCGTCTACCGGCTGCACTGGATGCCGGCCTACCCGGGCAGTCCGGAGCTGGCGCAATTCACCGAGACGCGGGTCGGTGCGGCCGGGCGTGCCGGCCGGCTGTTCGTGCTGGATGTCGCCGGCGGCAAGGCAGGCGAGGTGCCGCCTGACACCACCCCCAGCCTCGACCTGTCGCACAGCGCCGGCGAGATCCGTCACGCGGTGGTGCAGCGCAATCCGCAGAATGGCGGCTGGCGGGTGCATTTCGAGTTGGTGCCGGGGGCGGCGCGGCAGGTGGAACTGCGCGCCGTGCTGAAGCTGGGTGACCAGCCGCTGACCGAGACCTGGCTCTACCGATGGACGGTCTGAGCCACCCCGCCGCCGGATGGCGCGCCCTGCCGGACCCGGCGCCGCTGCAGATGCCGGTGCAGTCGCTGCGCCAAGTGCCCGCGCCCGGCCCAGCCGCACGTCCCTCGTCGCCCCGGTTGATGGGGTTGCGGCGGTTGCTGGTGCTCGGCGGCTCGGTATTGCTGACTGGCTTCGGCGCGCGGGAGATGGGGCTGGTGCTCGACATCGGCAGCCCGACCGCCCTCCAGGTCACGCTGCTGCTGCTGTTCGTGGCGCTGTTCGGCTGGATCGCGCTGTCCTTCCTGAGCGCGCTGGCGGGTTTCGCCAGTCTGCTCGGCGGCGGCGGGCGGCGGCTTGGCATTGACCCGGCGGGCCCGATTCCGGAACTGCACGACCGCACCGCGCTGCTGATGCCGGTCTACAACGAGCCGCCCGAGCGGGTGATGGCCGGGCTGCAGGCGATCCACGAAAGCCTGGCCGCCACCGGCCGCGGCGCGCATTTCGACATCTTCATCCTGAGCGACACCACGGACCCCGATGCCTGGCTGGCGGAGGAGGAGGCGTTCCTGGCGCTGCGCGACCGCACCGGCGACCACGCGCACATCTTCTACCGCCGGCGCCCGAAGAACCACGAGCGCAAGGCCGGCAACATCGCCGAATGGGTGCAGCGCTTCGGCGCCGCCTATCCGCAGATGCTGGTGCTGGACGCCGACAGCGTGATGGAGGGCGATGCGCTGGTGCGCCTGGCCGCGGCGATGGAATCGCATCCCGATGTCGGCCTGATCCAGACCCTGCCGGTGATCGTCAACGGCGCTTCCTTCTTCGCGCGGATGCAGCAATTCGCCGGTCGGGTCTACGGCCCGATGATCGCCGCCGGAATCGCCTGGTGGCATGGGGCGGAGGGCAATTACTGGGGCCACAACGCCATCATCCGCACCCGCGCCTTCGCCGACCATGCCGGGCTGCCGACGCTGCGTGGCCCGAGGCCCTTCGGCGGCCACATCCTGAGCCATGATTTCGTCGAGGCCGCGCTGCTGCGCCGGGCTGGCTGGGCGGTGCACATGGTGCCGACGCTGCGCGGCAGCTACGAGGAGAGCCCGCCCTCGCTGACCGACCTCGCGGTGCGTGACCGGCGCTGGTGCCAGGGCAATCTCCAGCATGCCGCGGTGCTGCCGGCGCGCGGGCTGCATCCGATCAGCCGGCTGCACCTGTTCACGGGCATCGGCAGTTACATCACCGCGCCGCTCTGGCTGCTGTTCCTTGTGGTGGGCGTGTTCGGCGCGCTGGAGGTGCGCTTCATCCGGCCGAACTACTTCCCCTCCGGCCCCTCGCTGTTCCCGGACTGGCCGGTGGTGGACCCGGTGCGCGCCATGTGGCTGTTCATCGGCACCATGTCGCTGCTGCTGGTGCCGAAGCTGCTCGCCTGGTTCCTGCTGCTGCTGAAGCCGGAGGAACGGCGCGGCATCGGCGGGGCCGTGCGGTCCTTCCTCAGCATGCTGGTCGAGACGCTGGTGGCGGGGCTGCTGGCGCCGGTGACGATGCTGACGCAGAGCGTCGACGTGGCATCCATCCTGACCGGGCGGGATTCCGGCTGGCAGCCGCAGCAGCGGGACGATGGCACGCTGTCCTGGCGCGCGGTGTTCCGGCTGTACTGGCGCCACACGCTGTTCGGGCTGCTGTTCGGCGCCGCGTCCTGGCTGGTCTCGCCCTACCTGGCGCTGTGGATGCTGCCGGTGACGCTGGGGCTGGCGCTGGCGGTGCCGCTCGCGGCGCTGACGGCGCGCCGGGGAACGCTGCTGCGGCGGCTGGGGCTGCTGGCGATCCCGGAGGAATCCTCACCCCCGGCCGTGCTGAACCGCGCCAACAGCATCCGTCGCAGGCTGGTGGAGCAGGCGCGGCCGATGGAGGCGGTGCAGCGGCTGGCGGCCGACCCGGCCCTGCAGCAGGCGCATCTGGACATGCTGCCGCCGCCGCGCCGGCCCCGTCAGGACCCGCTGGACCCTGCGCTGCTGATGGGGCGGGCGAAGCTTGAGGAGGCGGTGGATCTGCCCGAGGCGCTGTCGGCCCTGACCCGGCCGGAGAAGGCGGCCGTGCTGGGCGATGCCGGTGGCGTGGCCCGCCTGCTGCAACTGGCCAATGCGACGCGCCGGGACGCGGTGGTGCCGCGCTCCGCCGCGATGGCGGGCTGATCAGCCGATCAGCTTGTCCGCGAGCAGGCCGATGCCGATCCAGAGAAGTGTGGAGACGGCGGCGATAAGGATCACGCAGGTGCGCAGGCTGAGCCGTTCCGGCAGGGGCTTCGCTGCCACGGCGCGATGGGACGCGGCCGAAGCGACCGGCGAAAGCTGCGACAAGGGAACCGTCTTCGAGGCCATGTGACCGACCGCCCGTTGAATACTCGCTGGATCGTGATGGAAAATATCCAGTCGTGCAAGCTCAAAGATTGATGTCTCTTCGCGAACTGCAAGAGGGATTCGCGAATATGCACCGGATGCAGGTTTTTACGCTTAGGTATATTTGACGTTTCCGGCAGAGTGGTCGCCCGGCCTTTCGGAAAAATGATCGACTTCGAAACATTCGCCGTTGGCCGGAGGGCGAGCGCCAATGGTCCGTCGCCCGCGGCATGCGTGAGGTGACGACCTTGTTGTGGAGCTGGCTCAGGCTCATGCCGGCCGGGCCGTGCCACTGAAGGCCAGGCCATCGCGGGCGCCGGGATTCACGAGATCAATGCCGGCCGACTGGATTGCCCTGGGCCCGGTGCGGAGCGAAGCCGTCCGCCTGGATGCTTCACCGGCCTGGGCCGATCTGCCGGGTGAGGGGATCGAACCCCCGACCTTCGGTTTACAAAACCGAAAAAGCCAAGTCGCCATGCGCCGCGACGGGTCGCCACTTGTCGACGCGGGCACACGAAATGGCTTGATTTTGGGCCGGGAAGGGCATTACGAACCGAAGCAAGCGGCCACTGGTCGCCACACGCTGCCTCGTCAGTGTGCCCGCACTGTGCCCGCGAAGGTGCCCGCCCGCCATGCCTCAGAAGCTCACGGACAAGACTGTCGCAGCCCTAACCTGCCCCGCTGGCAAGAAGGACCTGTGGGTGACGGACTCTGAACTTCGGGGCTTCACGGTTCGGGTGCAGCCCAGCGGTGTCCGGACCTTCCTGTTCAACTACCGCTTCGGCCCTCGTGTCCGCCGGGCCGTGCTGGGCACGTTTGGCGCCGAACTCACCACCGCGAAGGCGCGTGATAAGGCCGAACGGTTGCGCGGGATCCTACGGGATGGCCGCGACCCTTTGGCGGAACGCGAGGCGGCGGAGGAGGCCCGGGTAAAAGCGGAGGCTGCGGCGGCGGCGCGGGCGGCCGAAGCGGCGTTCACCGTGAAGTCCCTGGTCGACCTCTACGCTGAGAAGCACGTGGCCGGGCTTCGGCCGGCGACGCAACGCGATGTGCTGTCGCGACTACGCCTTCACCTCGGCCCAATCGCGGACCGGCCGGCCATGGCGATCGGCCGGCGTGACGCCGCCGCCGTGGTGGACAAAGCTGCCGAGGCCGGCGAGACGACCGCGCGCCGGGTCCGGGACTACGCCCGGGCGATGTGGGCATGGGCACTGCGCCGCGGCACGCTGCCCGAGGGCGCGGCGAACCCCTGGGAACATGCCCCGGCGCCGGGCAGGGACGTGCCGCGGGAGCGTGTGCTGGGTGCCGAGGAAGTCGGGCACGTCTGGCGCGCGGCCGGCACGCTGGCGGCGCCCTACGGCCCGATGGTCCGCTTCACGCTGCTGACCCTGGCACGGCGCGAGGAAGTCACCGCGATGGCTTGGGGCGAAGTGGCGCCCGACCTATCCGCCTGGACGCAGCCGGGCACCCGGACGAAGAACGGCAAGGCGCATGTCGTGCATCTGGCAGAGCCGGCCCGGGCGATCCTGCGCGCATTGCTCGGCGCCGAGGACGGCAAGCCCCTGCCTGCATTGCCGAAGGCTGACCGGCTGGTGTTCGGCATTGACGACAAGCGGCCGATCACGACGCACTCATGGGTGAAGCGGGAGATAGACTCGACCATCGCCGAGGCACGCGCGGAAGACGCGGCGAAGGCCGGCCAGTTGCCCCCCGAGCCCATGCCGGGTTGGGTGCTGCACGACTTCCGGCGCTCGGGTGTCACCTGGCTGGCTGGCGCCGGCTTCCCGCCGCACGTCGCGGATCGGCTGCTGAACCACGTGCAGGGCACGATCCGCGGCGTGGCCGCGATCTACCAGCGCGGCGAATTCCTTGAGGAGCGAAAGGCCGCGCTCGCGGCATGGGCCGCGCATGTGGAGGCGTGCGGGGAGGGCAGGGGCGCGCTGGACAACGTGGCCGTCCTGGCCGAGCGGCGCCGCGCCTAGTTGACGCTCGCACCGTCGAGGCGGTGCACCTATATCGTTCCGCAGCGGGGCTAGGTTTGGCCGCCGAACGCCTGGACCTCTGCACCGGGCTGCCCCGCGCTTCCAGATGCAGAGCGCGCGGCAGAAGGCGCGAGTGACCGAACCAGCAACGACTGACGGACCTGCGCCGCAAGATAGCCGCGCCGGAGCCGAGCAAATCCTTGCCAAGCTAGCGGGGGCGATCGGCGAGGTAGTCGACCTGATCGGCCGAGACGCGGTGCAGCTCGCGTTTGCGACCGTTGCCCGGCGGGGGGGCGAAGGTCCGCTTGACGCTGGCGCGCTCGCGGCAGGCGGCGAGGAACAGGGTGAAGTAGCGCGCCGCGCCGTGAGCATGGCCGTCGACCTGCTGGCACCTGCGATCGGTGCCAAGGCGGCCGCAAGCCTTGCACACAACGTCCGGCGGCTAGGTGACGGCAGCACTCTGCCGAAGCTGCTGACGGTGGGCGCAGCGACGCACCGGCGCTTGGATCCCGCGTCGCGATCTCACGTCGTAATGGCGGTGTCGGCCATGGCCCAAACTCTCCACGCGCGCGCCCGCGCCCAGGACGACGATGCTCGTGGAACAGCAATGGACCGGCTTAGCCGCATCGGCCTGCGGAACGAGAAGCCTCCCCAGGGCTACGTCGAAATCGAGCTGGCTATCTTGAAGGTTTGCAATGTGCATCTGGACCAGAAGCGGTGGGGGCGCGCAAAGGCCGCTCTAACTCCGGACCATCGGGCCTCGGTCGAGATTGTCGTGAAGGCACTCGTCGGAACCCTGGATGAAGCAGATCGCCAGCGTATCGGTCAGGAGGATCGACTCCTCGACTCCATGAAATTGCTTTTGCCGCTCGCGCATCCTGCCGCACTCGACACGCCGCGAATCGAGCAAACCAAACGAGCGATCCGATTTTTCTGGCGCCGCTAAGTCAACCCCGGAATTCCGTCAAAACACCGGGGGTGATTGGACCCGGCCGCTCAATCACTCCTGTCACGCGGCGACACGCGCCGCGATGAGAGGAATGGCATCCATGCTCACCCGCTACCTGTCCGAAGCCGATTTCGCCGAGCGCTTCAGCGTCTCGCGCCGCACCCTCCAGCGCTATCGCGTCACCGGCGACGGGCCACCGTGGACCCGGATCGGCCCACGCCGCATCGTCTATCCGCTGAAGGCCGCCGAGGAATGGGCCTCTGCCCGGACCTTCCCGCACCGCGCCGCCGAGCTCGCGAACCGCGCCGTCTCCGCTGCCACCTGAAACGAAAGCCGCCGGGAGCATGTCTGCTCACCGGCGGGGGCATCTATCGCTACGTCAACTTTGCAAGTGACAAAATAGCGCATGACCCCCGCCAGAACAAGCGTCGACGCTCTCCGCGTGGAGATTCATCCGCATGACCAACCGTCGCAACCCCGGTGCTCCCGCCGATCTTCGCCGCCAAGCGGCTCTTCTTGCGAGTTTGGGCACCCCCTGCCTGATCCGCAACCCGCCCAAGGACCACCCCGACTACGTGGCGCGCCGCGATATACTGGCTACCGCCATTTTGGACCGGGCGACTGGCGAGGACGTTGGCGTAGCCCTCGCGTCGCTGGCGGCTGTCGCAGGCGCCATCCTTGGCGCCGGATCGCGCGACCGTGAGCACCTCGCGGAAGGCCTGAACATTCTGCTGTCGGAAGCGAGCTCGGCTGCGGCACGCCAAGCGATAGCGCGGGCGGAACTACTCCGATGACCGCCAGCACCGCGGGCAACTGCGCCCTGGACCTGATCGGCGATCTTGAACAGCCGCCGGCGACGACCGCTCCAGACGAACAGGCCGCCACCGCGCTGCGGCGCCGGCTGTGGACACAGGGCTTCCGGCCGATCGCCCTGGCCACGGGAGAGAAGCGGCCCACCGGCCGGGCCTGGCAGGAGCGGGCGCGGCTGGACCCGCCCGAGGCCGCAAGCCGGCCCGCTGATCCGGCCGCGCTGAACACGGGCGTCCTGTGTGACGGGCTGCGCGTGCTGGATATCGACGTGGATGACGTGCCTACCGCGGAACGGGTCGAGGCCCTGGCCTTCGCGCGCTTCGGCCCGGCGCCGGTGCGCTGGCGGGAGAACAGCGGGAAGCGCGCCTTGTTCTACCGCGCGGCCGAGGGCGAGCCGGGCAAGCGGGTGTCGGCGGGTGCCGCTGGCAAGGTGGAAGTGCTGGGGCACGGGCAGCAGGCCCAGGCCTTCGGCATCCACCCGTCCGGCGTGGCGCTGCGCTGGCGCCCTGCGCCGCTGGACGGGGTTTCGCTGGGCAGCCTGCAGCCCATCACCGAGGACGCGCTGGCCGCCTTTCTGGCCGACGTGGCGCCGGTGATCGGGACCGAAGCCGCCGGCGCCTCCGCCCTCCACACAGGGGGGCGCGCGGAGGCGGACCAGACCGCTTTGCTGGCGCCGTCTCCCGAATTGCTGGCCGAGGCCATCGCGCACGCGCCCAATGACGGCAGCCGCGAGGGCTGGATCCGCATGGGGCACGCCATCAAGGCCGCTGGCGGCACGGTGGATCAATGGGCGGAGTGGTCGGAACGGCACCAGCCCGAAGACGCCGAGGACTTGGCGCGGCGGTTCTCTGGCTTCAGCCCGCCCTTCTCTGCGGGCTTCCGTCATATCGCGCACGCTGCCCGGAAGGCCGGTTGGTACGGCGATGCGGCCGCCCAGTTCGCGCCCGTCATCGCGCAGATGCGCGCCCAAGCCGAGGCAGCGGCGAGCGCCGGGCGGTTCGGCCGCCTTCAGCTTCGCACGGTGGCAGAAGCGGCCAATGCGCGGCCGCGGCACTACCTCATCAAGCACCTATTGGCGCGGGGCGAGCTTTCCATCTGGTGGGGTGCACCGAAGACCGGCAAGAGCTTCCTTGTTCTGCGCCTCGCCTGGTGTCTCGCGACAGGTCGCGACGCCTGGGACTTCCGCGTGAAGACGCCACGGCGCGTGCTCTACGTCGCGGCCGAGGGCGAGGGCGGGTTCAACGGTCGGGCCGAAGCGCTGCGGCGAGCTGCCGGCGATCCCGCTGACCGGTTCCAGTATATCGCGCAGCCTGTCACGATCGGCCCGCCTGGGAACGACCTGGCCCACCTGGCCGAAGCGGCTCAAGCCATGCGGGCGGACCTGATCGTCATCGACACCCTCGCCCGCACGTTCGGCGGCGGCGACGAGAACACGGCGCAAGACATGAACGGCTTCGTCGCTAACCTCGACACGCTGCGCGCCGAGACGGGTGCCCACGTCCTGGTCATACACCACGGCAGGAAGGACGGCGGAGACCTGCGCGGGTCGGGCGCGTTGGCCGCCGCAGCGGACCTTATCGTGAAGGTGGAGAAGGGCACTGGCGCCGACCCCAGCGTGGCGACGATCGAAGCGGCGAAGGATGACGAGGACGGGCGCCGGCTGGCGTTCCGGCTGCGGTCCGTCGAATTGGGCATGGACGAAGATGGCGATCCGCTTCGGACCTGCATCGCGGAGCCGTCCAATGCGCCGGTTTCGGCAAAGGCGAATCTGCCAAGGACCGCCGCCGCGGTGCTTTCGGTCATCACCGAGCTGGCAGCGGCGGAGGGGGTGGCTCCGGCCGGAGTGGACGCCGGCGGAATGGCCGCGGTCCCGGATGCCCGGATTCGAGCGGAGTGCGAGAGCCGGCATGTATCGACCGCCGCCAAGCCGGAAAGCCGAAAGCGAGTGCTCCGAGATGCGCTCGCGTCGCTCCGGGATGCCGGCCACATCGGGATGCGCGACGGCTGGGTCTGGCCCGTGGGTGCGACGGTCTAGCGCGGCGCGCCCTTTCCCGGTCCGGGCAGGGGCCTTCCATCAATTAGGCCCTTGGACCGGATCGGGGGTGCGGAGGGCGGATATCCCCTAGGGATATATCCGCTCCGTCCGCCCTTACCCCTGCCGGAGGATTCCGGATTATCCGCGGATATCCGGGGCATGTGTCATCGTAAAAAATAGCATGTCGGCCCGTGTCGTTGCGAAGTCGCGCCGAACGTAATCGCATGCCCGCGGACCTGGTTCGAGGCGCCCCGTGCTCGGGATATCCCTCTACGTCGCGATGCTTATCGCCCTTTTGGGGCTGTTCAGGATCATGGACGCCTACCCCGCCCACTTCTTCAGCGGCTTCGCCCTACTCGTTTTGGCCACCGGTGCGGCATCGGGTTGGGCCGATACCAAAGGCGGTAGCTTCCTCCGCAGGATGTTTGGTGCCACGAAGGGCATCGACCTCGCCGTGTTCGTCTGCGCCGTGCTCGCTGGTGTTGCCGTCGTGGGCGGGTTGCTTGGCATCGGCACCGGATGCGCGCCGCATAGGCCGATTGACTGCTGAGGCTGTCTCGGGAAGCGGCGGCGGGACGCGCCGGCCGCCGCCTCCCGATCTGCAAACCATCTTCTTCCGCTAGGCGGTTCGGTCAGTGCAGCAAGTCGGACTCGTCGCACTGCTCGCCCTCATGCGTCCGGCCGAATGTAATCTCGCTGGGATCCACCAGGACCAGTGCGCGGCGCCGGCCCGGCAGGTCAATCATGGTCAGGCCGGCACCATCTAGGAAGCGGTGCGCTCCATCCGCCTCATTGCCCACGTGCGTGACTGCCAGGCGGACGACCTCCTGCAGATCCTCCCCGATGCCCGCGTCGCGCAGGCGCCGAAGAATAGCGGGAAGGTTCGGGAAGGTGTGCGGTGCGGTGTTCTGGTCGCTCACAGGTCTTGCTCCTTGCCGGGTATCGGCGCGGGCAGTCAGCCGCAGCAACGCGCCTCCGTCAAGTTATTGAATTTGCTAGCTTTATCCGCGATTCATCCGTCAAATCAGCACGGTCCAAGACGGTGATCTCGCTGGAATCGCCAAAGATCAGTCGGCGCGACCTGAATTGCCGTTCCGGCTGCGCCGGAGCCGCTGGCGGGAGGGCAGGCGGAGTGGGCCAGTAGAGGCAGCGCCGAGATATCTGCCCGCGAAGATGCCAGCGCCCAACGGATGCAGCCCTCACGCCCCTGCCCGATGCCCGCCAGATCCACCAGACGATTCGAGCCGCGACCGCGCTCGGGCGCTTGGCCCCGGTGCTATTGGCACCGGCCGGCGCCGGCGCTCACTCCGTGAGGCTGCGGCGCTGGCCGAGGCGGAGCGGGCACGGGCGGTGCTGGTTGATGGGCTGCAGCCGCAACCAGGATCAGCGGCGACGCGTCGGCGAGCGCGTTAATTGGACACCCCGCGGCGCAGCTAGGTGACGGTGAAAATACAGGCGGTGCGGCAGCGGATCCGCGGCGCACCCACCGGGTAGTCCACCTCTGCCTGGCCTACCGCTGCCGGGGGGAGCAACCGAACCAGCGCGCCCTCCGGGTCGAAGGAAGGGCGTGCTCGGCTCGCTTGGTCGATCTGCGCGGGCTGGTCGCAGCCACGTCCGCGACAAACCCTAGCCGGCGCACAGGCGAAGGCCGCGTCATCACGGTGGACCTGCCGGCCGACGATTTGATGGAGGCCGAGAGCCTGCCGGCCCGGATCCTAGTGCGCGACCTCACAGCGCTGGCCCGGATGCAGGGTACCCGAACCGCTTAATCCATTAACGCCGGCAGGGAGAGCCAAGGTCCTAGGAGGGCTGTGTTCAGCGGGTCAACTCGACGTGCCAGACAAGGTGGCGCGCTAGTCCCCGCCATAGCTAAGCAAGCCAGCGATCGTCTCTTTTCCTTGGGAGATCAGCGTAATGGCGCCGTACGCCTGTAGCATGAACTGGCCAGTCTCCGCGGTGTCCTTCACGAATTGGGCGGCTTTGACCACCCGCCCGACGTAGGCAGCTACCTTTCGCAACATTGCGTCAGTAAGTGGCTCAGCCTCAAGGTTCACATGTCCATGCAGCGCAAGATAAGCAGCTATCACTTCTCGCAGCGCCTGCAGCGAGTAACCCCAGCCCAACCATCGCAGTCGCTCCAGACGAAAGCGAAAGACCAGAAGCCCCTCAATGATCGACGCCCGGAAAAAATCTTGCTCGCGAAGCTGATGCTCAGACAGCCACTCAATAAGTAAATTAACTTCGCCTAGTAGTTCTTCGATTTCAGCATCTGTAAGCCGTACGTAGCCGTACCTTGGCTGGAGAACTGGCGACAGGAATTTTATGGGAGTAACTGTCGCCGGTGTCAGATATGAGTTTTTCGCATGGACCCATGGGTTGCGTAAACCATCCTGACTGAACGCAAGTTTTACCGTCGACACATGGGCCTTTGCTTCGGCCAAGATGCTAGGATTTAAGCCAAGACCATCGACCAACTCCACAATTTGGTCCATTCGTCGGTGGACAATGAATAATATTTCAAAAAACTCTACAGACCAGGGTGCGGTAGCGAATTGAGCAGCTAGGGCGCGGTCGCCCATTAACTTATCATTTTGCCCCCTTAGGCCCTCGCACAGCTCTGCGATCTCAAGAGCTGGATCAGTCATGTCCGCCATATCAGCGTTCCCAGATGCACTTGCGCTTAGAGTAACGATCTCGGAGCGTTTGCATACCGGGCTATGTCATTTGGTCTGGACACTGCTCCTAGCAACTCGTTCCATCATGCTTACGCAGTCGCAGGACGCCCCCACCCGACCATAGGCGGTTCGCCGCACCGCGAGCACCACAGCTCGCGCCGCAGCCTGAGCAGATGCAGGCGTTCACCCTGGCCCACCAGCGCAACCAGATCGCGCCGCCCAATGGTGCGGACCCGACAGGCGCAGGGCAGCCGCACCGCCTCGTCACGTGCCAGGAAAGCGACGGTCCAGGGCGGCGCGACTTCCACGCCCCGTGTCAGCCGATGCCGCGGTCGGTGCGGTAGGGCAGAATGAGGGCGCCGCAGGATCACGTAGCCGCTTGGAGAAGCTGCTTCACCAACTCGCCGGCCGCGATCTGCGCCGTGTATTCGTGCCCCGTGCGCCGCTCCTTGCCGCGCTCGTTGAAGCGCATGGTGAAGGCCAGGCTATCGGTCAGATCCTCCGGCGTGACGGGCCGCAGCACATGCCCCTCATGCTTCACCTACGCCTCCTCCGGCCGGTGAGCACCCACCTCGCGCAGAAGGTCCACCACCGCGGCGTCGATGACGCTGGCGGGAAGCGCGGGCTGCATTCCCCGCCCCAGGCCGCGCGCCTCTGCTGCCGCTTCGGCCAGTCCTCTGCTGCGAGTGCCGATGGCGCTGGCGATGACCTCGCGCATCCGGCGGAGGACTACGGGATCGACGGGGCCGGCTGATTCCATGGCCGGAGCATGTTCTGTTTTTGTTCGATCAACAAGCCTGCTGGCCGCGGCCGGGTAACTGGTTGCACTATCGGCACCCAATGCACGGGGTGGATGATGGCGCTCTCAATATGTGGACGACTGCGCGCTTGGCGGCGCCTCGGGCTTCGTGCGCTGCGCCGAATGACGATGGTCCACATTGGCGTAGCAACCGCTCTCCTGGGACCGACCCTCATGCTCGTCTCGGGCTACGGCTGGGAAGGCGGGATTCTTGTCCTTGGGTCGGGGCTCGCGGCGGCGGTGCTGTCGCGGCTCGGAGACTTGGCAGAGATCGCGGCTTGGGGCTTCAGCGCCAAGCTGCGGGAGGCACAAGCCTTGGCCGATCGCGCGGCGGTCACTGCGATCGAGTTGCGCCGTATGGCGGTGCCACTGGCGCGCATGAGCCTCGGCCTAGCATCTGGCGGCGGTCGATGGGGCGGGCACGATGCCCTGCGCCGCCGCACACAAGAACAGGTTGAGGCTCTCTTGGCCGTCGTTGAAGCCTCCGCCAGCGAGCGGCAGTCCGTTTATGTCGAGTGGAACGCCTGGCGGCATTTTGATGCAGCGCTCCGCGCGCGCGGGCAAATTTTCGAGGCGCTCAAAGGAACCGGCGTCCCGCAGCAATCTCTGCCAGAGATTCAAAAGCGGCTGGAAAGCATGGTCGACTTGGAGCGACTAGCTGTCGCCGCCCCATGCCATTGGCGGGCTGCTGCAGCTGACCTCGAAGCCTTAACACCTTCTGTCGTTGAAGCGCTTATGGCGCTGGAGGTGGCCGCCCAAGCCGATACCCGACCAGAAAAGCACGATGGCCTACCTGGTCCCGAGCCTGCCCGCGATTGATCGCTGCAGGATCTGAACCGACATCTGATCGAGGTGTGGAAGCGCAGGCTACTACGATCGGAGGCTTGTCGCGGCAGGGGAGTCGACCTCGTTCGATTCGCTCGCGATTTGTCGGCGCGTCCTTCAAGGGTTAGGAACCGGCGCGAGAGACCCATCCCAGGAGGGTGGGTGGGGGGGGGGGGGGGGGAGGCTTCCGCCGATGTAGAGATGTAGAATAGCAGCGCCCAATCTGACCTAGCCCCACATGCCCCTGCCCAATGTCAGCCGCCTCCACCAAACCATCCAAGCCGCGAGCGCCCTCATACGCTTGGCCCCTGTGATGGACGCCGTAGGCACGGGCCGGCGCCGGCGATCGCTGCGGGAGGCCGCGGCCCTGCTGAACCGCGAAGGCGTGCCGACCCGGCGCGGTGGCCAGTGGTGGCCGGAGGGCGTGCGGCGAGCGCTGGCCGAGGCCGAGCGGGCAAGGGTGGTGCTGATCGGGGCACTGGACTAGGGGCGAGGCCACGGGCCGTGCAGCCGCCCTTGCACCCACCTACGATTTACCAGAAGAATCTGTGGCGAAACGACGCGGGCCACCCGAGCCATGACGCTGCGCTACGCCCAGATGACGGACGAACAGCTGCGCGATGCTATCGGCGACGCGCGCGGTATGGCGGGCACCGGGCCGGCCGGGCTATCCAGGCTTTCCGACGCCAGCGCGGAGGCAGCGCGACGGCTAGCCGACCGAGGTCCGGCCCTCCGCGAAGCGCGGCGGGCTTCGGCTAGGGCGATCTGCGCGAGGGCCTTCGCGGTTTTCTGGTGGCTGCACCTCGCCCTTTTAGCCGTTCTCTGCGCCGCTGCGTGGTCGGAGCTGGATCGGCCGTATGGTCGCCCCGGCGAGCGGCTGGCCTATGCGGCTGTGATAGGCGGAACGCTTGTCGTTGTCCGCTGGATCCTCACGGGCCGATGGTCGTTCGGCCCGCGCCTCTAGCCATCGGCAATGTGCCCGCTGAGTGCCCGCTGCCGACCTGTATCGCAACGATTTCCAGCTAAGTGATTGCCGGGTGAGGGGATCGAACCCCCGACCTTCGGTTTACAAAACCGCTGCACTACCGCTGTGCTAACCCGGCATATCCGGCGGGCCGGGGTGCATCACCCGCAGGCGGGGCACCCGGATCCCATGCGCTGACCGCGTCGAGGTAGCGCGCCGGGGGCAGGATGTCACCCCTGCCGCAGCGGAGCGGCCGTGCCCGCCTTTCCGGATCCTGCCTGCCAGGCGCGTCCGCTTGCCACAACAGGGACGATGGCCGCGCTGCAGATCACGCCGATTTCATCAGATCGTGATGCATCCGGCATGATGAGACGGCAAGTAATGCCAAGTAAAACCGTCGCTCTTCCTGGCATAGATTTTCGCCAGATTCTTTCGCCGTTGAGAATCAGCGAGTTGGAGATGTGGCATGTGAATTGCAGAACCGCTCCTGGCCGTAGCCGGCGGAGGTTTCTTCATCGCCCGGGCTCGACGGCCATGAATGAGGGAAGGATTTCCGCATGAGAGTTCTGCATCACGCGCCACGGAAGCTGTCGGCCGCCATCGGCTTCTCGGTCATCCTGGGGGCCGCCATCCTGGCCGGCCCAGCCAAGGCGGACCCGATCGTCGGCGTGGTGGGGCCGCGCACGCTGGTCGGCTTCGACTCGGCGACGCCGGACACCTTCACCACCACGCTGGAAGTGACCGGCATCGGCAACGACACCATTCGCGGCATCGATTTCCGTCCCGCCACCGGGCAGCTCTATGCCCTGGGCCAGTCCGGCGGGCTCTACACCGTAGACACGACCAGCGGCGCGGCCACCGCCATCGGGCCGGGCGTGCCGGTTCCCGCCGGCCTTTTCGAGGCGGGCTTCTCCTTCAACCCGACGGTGGATGCGATCCGCGTCACCACGGCGAATGACGTGAACCGGCGCGTCAACGCCACCGCCGGCAGCACCATCATCGACGGCACGCTGAGCTACACCGCGGGCGACCCGAATGCCGGGGTCAATCCGACCATCACGGCGGTCGCCTACACCAACCAGCTTCCGGGCACCGTTACCTCCACCACCCTCTACGCCATCGATTCCGCGACCTCCTCGCTGGTCACCATCAATCCGGCGAATGCGGGGACGATCAGCACGATCGGCGCGCTGGGCATCGATCTGTTCGGGCCGACCACGGGCTTCGGCATGGCCTTCGACATCGATGGCAGCACCGGCATCGCCTATGCCAGCCTGCTGAACGCGGTTGGCCAGCTGGGGCCGCAGGGGCTGTTCACCATCGACCTGGCGACCGGCCTTGCCAGCTTCCTCGGCGACTACGGCAGCAACACGGTGCGGGAGATCACGGTGGGGCAGCTTGGCCCGGTCGCGGTGCCGGCGCCGGCCTCCCTCGCCATCCTCGGCACGGGGCTGCTCGGCCTGTTCGGCCTGCGCCGCCGCCGCGCCGCGTGACGCCGGTGGTGTGAGGGGTTGGACCATGGCCGGCACCGCGCCGGCCATGGTCCCGCCCCGGGCAATCCGACCCCGGGCAATCCGGCCCCGGGCAATCCGACCTCGGGCGATCAGGCGTGGCCGACCTGGCCAAAGGCGTCGTCATTGGTGGCGCGCACCACGGCGGCGAACAGGCGCAGCGCGTCCGGACCGCCACGGTCGGACAGCGTGCCTTGCTCCATCTCCTCGGCCAGCAACTCCGCATGTTCCGCCAGCGTCTCCGCCGCGCGGCGCAGCGCCTCGCGCGACAGCACGAGCTGCAGATCCTCAGGCAGCGTGTTCCAGTCTGCTATTCGCATGGCGGTCCCAGCATTCGGGGGCGCCGTCCTGGCGAAAGGCCGCTGGGTGGGTTGCGGCGCAGGCGTTATGGCAGGCCGAGATTGCCGGACCGTGAACGATGCCGCTTCGCCCCGCCGAACCCGGCTCAGGTGAAGCGCAACTCCACCCGGCCCAGCGTGTCGAACTCCACCACCACCTCGGACGGACCCTCGATCCAGATCGGCGGGGTGACGGAGCCGAGGAACACCACCTGGCCGGCCCGCAGCCCGCCGAACACGGCGGCGGCCGGAGAGGCGGCGAGCCAGGCCAGTGCCTCCATCGGGTGCCCCAGCAGATCGGCGCCCACGCCTTCGCCGCGCAGCGCGCCCGAGACATGCATCCGCCCGCGCGTCGCGCCGAGATCCAGGTCGCGCCAATTCGCCGCCGGCGCGCCGAGCACGCCGCCGGCGTGGAACACCTGGTCCGCGATCAGCGTCGGCGTGCCGAGCGCCGCGAGATCGTCGTAGCGCTTCTCGACGATCTCGATGGCGGCGAAGACCTCCGCCACCGCGTCCTGGGCCTGCTGGCGCGTGCAGGGCCCGGCGGGCAGGTCGGCGCCGAGCCGCAGCCCGACCTCGCATTCCACCCCCGGCGCCACGAAATCCGCCAGCCGCACGCTGGCCGGCGAGGCGTGCAGGCCGCTGGCCGGCACGAAGCCGGCGGCCGGTCCTGCCAGGCCCAGATAGGCCTGCATCTGCCGCGTCGTCGCGCCGATCTTGAAGCCGGCGGGCGGGATGGCGCCCATGGCCTGCGCGACTTCCCGCTGCACCGCATAGCCACCGGCGGTGTCCGCCGGGGCATGGGCGCCCAGCGGCACCAGGTTCTGCCGCGCCTGGCGGGCGGCGAGGATGGCGGCGGCGGCGGGGCTGGTCATTTGGGGTCATCCTCCGCGAGGGGCTCTTCGCCCTCATCCTGCTCGGGCATCTCGTCGGACAGGTCCTCCGGCAAGTCATCCTGGGGGTCCGGCGCCTCGTCATCCGGCAATGCGCCGCGGGCGATCTCGTACAGCGCGACCGCGGCGGCGGCGGCGACGTTCAGGCTCTCCACCTCCGGCACCATCGGCAGCCGCACCAGCTCGTCGCAGGTCTCCCGCTGCAGGCGGCGCAGCCCGGCATCCTCGGCGCCCAGGACGAGCACGCAGCGCCGGTCGCGCGGCACTGCCTCGCCCAGGGTACGGGTGCCCTCGCCGGCCAGGCCGAGCACCCAGAAGCCGGCCTTCTGCAAGGCGATGATGGCGCGGGAGAGGTTCACCTCCCGCGAGATCGGCACCAGTTCCAGCGCACCCGAGGCGGCGCGCGCCAGGGCGCCGGTCTCGGGCGGGGCGTGGCGGTCCTGCATCACCACGCAAGCGGCGCCGAAGGCGGCGGCGGAGCGCAGGATGGCACCGACATTACGGGGGTCCGTCACCTGGTCCAGCACCAGCACCGGGCCGGGGCGGCTGGCGATGCAATCCTCCAGCGGCAGCGGCTGCAACGGCTCGCTCAGCAGGGCGGCGCCCTGGTGGATCGAATCCTCCAGCAGGAAGGTCTGGAAGCGGTTGCGCTCCACCCGCTCGGCGGGGATGCGCCAGGATTGGCGGGGCAGGCGCTCGGCCAGCGCGGCCTCGGCCTCCACCGTCAGCAGCAGGCGCTTCAGCCGGCGGCGCGGATTGGCCAGCGCGGCGGCCACGGCATGCAGGCCGTACAGCCAGAGCGTGCCGCCCGGCGCGGCGTCGCGGATGATGGCGGCCTGGGAAGGGCGGGGCAGCTTCGCGGGCGTCGCGACGGGGGCGCTGCGGGGGGCCTTGGCCTCGCCGCTGCCGCGCCGGTCGCGGCCACGCGGGGCGGCATCCGGCGCCTCGGCGGGCGTGGCCGGGACCGGAGACTGGTTGGTGGAGGCGCGCAGGGCAGCCGCGCGCGGGCCACGATCCGGCGTGCGGGCGAAGCCGCGATCGGTCTTGCCGCCGAAGCCGCGTGCCGGCTTGCCGCCGAAGCTGCGCGGCCCGTCGCCCGCCGGACGCTTGCCGGCGGTACCGCGCAGCGCAGGGCCGCCTACGGAGCGGGAGGGACGTTCGCCGAGCGGGCGGAAGGGGCGGTCCTCGGCCGGATCCCGTGGCGGGCGCGGGGCGTCGCTCCGCGGGGCGCGGGGTGCGTCGCTCCGCGTGGCGCGGGGTGTGTCGCTCCGCGGGGCGCGGGGTGCGTCGCTCCGCGGGGCGCGGGCGGATTCGCTCCGCGGCGCGCGGGGGGCGTCGTCGCGCGCGGCGCGTGGTGCTTCGCTCCGGGGCGCGCGGGTGGAATCGCTCCGCGGCGCGCGCGGTGCCTCGTCGCGCGGGGTGCGGGGCGAGTCCGCCCGGGGCGCGCGGGGCGCCTCGCCGCGCGGCGCGGCGTCCCGGGGCGGGCGCGGGGGCTTGCCTCCTGCTCCGCCCGAGGGCGACTTTCCATGCGGGGACTTGCCCGAGGGCGGGCGGCCAGGGCCTGAGGCGGGTCGACGAGAAGGGGGGCGGGACATTCCCCCATTCTGCGCCGCGCCGCGCCCGCTGTCCAAGCGCGGCGCCCATGCGGAGGAAACTGTCCCGCGAGCGCCCGCCGCCGTTGACAGCCGGCGCGCGACGGGGCAAGTCCCGCCGCGCTCTCGGTGACGAAGCTGGGGCGCGGCAGGCCTGGTCAGGGCTGCGGAGGGGTGCCCGAGTGGCTAAAGGGGGCGGACTGTAAATCCGCTGGCTTGCGCCTACGTTGGTTCGAATCCAACCCCCTCCATATTCCCCCCGGGTCAGCCTCGCCGCGCAGACTCGCCACCGGGCCCCGGCCCCACCATGTGGCCGAACGGGTGACGTGGCGCCTGACTTTCCAGAATGCGCCGCGGGTGTAGCTCAATGGTAGAGCTCCAGCCTTCCAAGCTGGCTATGCGGGTTCGATTCCCGTCACCCGCTCCACGCGCGCGCGGGCCGGCGGCACGATCATCAGGCGCGGCATATTTCACGAAGCCCGGGATGCCCCGGGTGGATAGCGGGAACAGCAATGGCCAAGGCGAAATTCGAGCGGAACAAGCCGCACTGCAACATCGGCACGATCGGGCACGTGGACCACGGCAAGACGTCGTTGACGGCGGCGATCACGAAGACGCTGGCGAAGACGGGCGGCGCGACGTTCACGGCGTATGACCAGATCGACAAGGCGCCGGAGGAGCGGGCTCGTGGCATCACGATCTCCACGGCGCATGTGGAGTATGAGACGGCGAACCGTCACTACGCGCATGTCGATTGCCCCGGCCACGCCGACTACGTGAAGAACATGATCACCGGCGCGGCGCAGATGGACGGCGCCATTCTGGTGGTGTCGGCCGCCGACGGCCCGATGCCGCAGACCCGCGAGCACATCCTGCTGGCGCGCCAGGTCGGCGTTCCGGCCCTGGTGGTGTTCCTGAACAAGGTCGACATGGCGGATCCGGACCTTCTCGAGCTGGTCGAGATGGAGGTGCGCGAGCTGCTGAGCAGCTACAACTTCCCCGGCGACGACATCCCGATCATCCACGGCTCCGCGCTCTGCACACTGGAAGACAAGCAGCCGGAGATTGGCGAGCAGGCGGTGCTGAAGCTGATGGAGGCGGTGGACGCCTACATTCCGCAGCCGGCACGCGCGCTGGACCGGCCGTTCCTGATGCCGGTGGAAGACGTGTTCAGCATCTCCGGCCGCGGCACCGTGGTGACCGGCCGCGTGGAGCGGGGCGTGGTCAAGGTTGGCGAGGAAATCGAGATCGTCGGCCTGAAGACCACGGTGAAGTCGGTGGTGACCGGCGTCGAGATGTTCCGCAAGCTGCTGGACAGTGGGCAGGCGGGCGACAACATCGGCGCGCTGCTGCGCGGCGTGAAGCGTGAGGATGTGGAGCGCGGGCAGGTTCTGGCCGCCCCGGGCTCGATCACGCCGCATACCGGCTTCTCGGCCGAGGCGTACATCCTGACGAAGGAGGAAGGCGGCCGCCACACGCCGTTCTTCACGAACTACCGTCCGCAGTTCTACTTCCGGACGACGGACGTGACGGGCATCGTGAAGCTGCCGGAAGGCGTCGAGATGGTGATGCCGGGCGACAACGTGACGATGGACGTCGAGCTGATCGCGCCGATCGCCATGGATGAGGGCCTGCGCTTCGCGATCCGCGAAGGTGGCCGCACCGTTGGCGCCGGCGTCGTCGCCAAGATCGTCAAGTAGGCGAAGCACCCGCTTCGGGTCGGGCGGGGTGGGGCGCAGGCGCGTCCCACCCCGTTCCTGTTTCAGGGAGGTCGCGATGCCGCAACAGGGCGTGGAACTGGCGGGGTTCGGCCGACGCCTCGCGGCGCAGCTTCTGGACCTGCTGTGGCTGATGCCGCTCTCGGTGCTGCTCGGCACCATCGGCGCGCTGGCCAATGGCGGGGAGCTGTCGCTGGGCGGCGAGCTGATGGCCAACATCATCGGCACTCTGCTGGTGCTGACATTCTGGGTGGAGCGGCAGGGCACGCCGGGCAAGCTGGTGCTCGGGCTGCGGATCGTCGATACGGAAACCGGCCTGCCGCCGCGCTTCGGCCGGCTCGTGCTGCGCTACCTGGGCTACATGATCTCGGCGCTGCCGCTGTGCCTCGGCTATTTCTGGATGCTGTGGGATGCCCGGCGGCAGACCTGGCACGACAAGATGGGCCGCACGCTGGTGATCCGGCTGCCGCAGGAGTGAAAACTACCCCTCCGACCATCTCGACAGGCCCCGCCGGCTGGGATAGAGGACGCCGCTCGCGTGGAGCCGTAGGGGCGTAGCTCAATTGGCTAGAGCGCCGGTCTCCAAAACCGGAGGTTGTGGGTTCGAGACCCTCCGCCCCTGCCAAGCGGCCGCGCGAGTTCGTGGCCGAAGGCCCCTCCCCAAAGGGAGGGGCCTGCGACGCGCAGCCCGCAAATGCCTTCGTTCGTCGACCATTCGAAAAAGGGGCCCGTCTTGGCCAAGTTCGATCCCACGCAGTATGTCCGCGAGGTGCGGCAGGAAGTGGGTCGCGTCACCTGGCCATCGCGCAAGGAGACGCTGATCACGACCGGTCTTGTGCTGGCCCTCTCGGCGCTGGCGGCGGTGTTCTTCCTGGTTGTCGACCAGATCATCGCCTTCGCGATGCGCTGGCTGTTCGGTGTGGGGGCCTGAGGCGGGTCATGGCGGACAAGAAGTGGTACGTGGTCCACGTTTATTCGGGCTTCGAAAAGAAGATCTCGCAGCAGCTCCGTGAGCAGGCCGCCCAGAAGGGCCTGGCCGACGCGTTCGAGGAAATCCTCGTGCCCGCCGAGGAGGTGGTCGAAGTCCGCAGGGGCCAGAAGACCAACCAGGAGCGGAAGTTCTTCCCCGGCTACGTGCTGGTGAAGATGGAAATGACCGACGACGCCTGGCACCTGGTGAAGAATACCCCGAAGGTCACGGGCTTCCTGGGCGAGAAGAACCGGCCGACGCCGATCCGCGAATCCGAAGCGCAGCGCATGCTGAAGCAGGTGCAGGATGGCGCCGACAAGCCGAAGCGCCCCGCCATCATCTTCGAGGTGGGCGAGCAGGTCCGCGTGGCCGACGGCCCGTTCACCAGCTTCATGGGCACGATCGAGGAAGTGGACGAGGAACGCGGCCGGGTGAAGGTCAGCGTCTCCATCTTCGGGCGCTCGACGCCGGTGGAGCTGGAATACGGGCAGGTCGAGAAGGTCTGACCTTTTCGCGCCATCGAGTTTTGCAGCGGGCCGGATGGGAACATCCGGCCCGTTTTGCATTTGTGGCTGGACTCGCGCCGGGCAGGGGGCTATACGCCCGCCTCCGCTGACCGGCCCGGGGCTTTCCCGGGCCGTTTCGCGTGGCATGGAACGCGGGAGACCCCTTGGGGTCGCTTGAACCGCGGTCCTCAACAGAGGATGGATCGCACCAGTGGCGAAAAAGATCGTGGGCTACATCAAGCTGCAGGTTCCGGCGGGCAAGGCGAACCCGTCGCCGCCGATCGGCCCGGCGCTCGGTCAGCGCGGCCTGAACATCATGCAGTTCGTGAAGGAATTCAACGCGGCGACGCAGCAGATGGAGCCGGGCACCCCGACCCCTGTCGTCATCACCGCCTTCTCCGACCGCACCTTCTCCTTCATCACCAAGACCCCGCCGAACACCTACTTCCTGATGAAGGCCGCCAAGATCGAGAAGGGCAGCCTGACTCCCGGCAAGGGTGCGACCGTCGGCCGCGTCAGCAAGACGCAGCTGCGCGAGATTGCCGCGGTGAAGATGAAGGACATGAACTGCACGGACATCGAGAGTGCGGTTCGCATGCTGGCCGGATCCGCCCGTTCCATGGGCATGACCGTGGTGGAGGGCTGAGCCATGGCAAAGCAGGGCAAGCGCCTCAAGGCGATCGTCTCCGGTCTCGACCAGGAGAAGAACTACGCGCTGGATGAGGCCATCAAGCTGGCCAAGGCCAATGCGAAGGCCAAGTTCGACGAGACCATCGAGATCTCGATGAACCTCGGCATCGACCCGCGCCACGCCGACCAGATGGTCCGCGGCGTGGTCGGCCTGCCGAACGGCACTGGCAAGACCGTGCGCGTCGGCGTCTTCGCCCGCGGCGCGAAGGCCGAGGAGGCGCTGGCCGCCGGCGCCGACGTCGTCGGTGCGGACGACTTGGCCGCCGCCGTGCAGGAAGGCAAGATCGAGTTCGATCGCTGCATCGCGACGCCGGACATGATGGCCCTGGTGGGTCGCCTGGGTAAGGTGCTCGGCCCGCGCGGCCTGATGCCGAACCCGCGCCTCGGCACCGTGACCATGGACGTCAAGGGCGCCGTGCAGGCGGCCAAGGCCGGCCAGGTCGAGTTCCGCGCCGAGAAGGCTGGCATCGTGCATGCCGGCATCGGCAAGGCGAGCTTCGAGGCTGACAGCCTGCTGGCCAATGCCCGCGCCTTCATCGACGCGATCCAGAAGGCCCGCCCGACCGGCGCCAAGGGTACCTATGTGAAGAAGGTGGCATTGTCCTCCTCCATGGGTCCAGGGCTCAAGGTCGACCTGGCCTCGCTGTCCAGCGGCAGCTGATCGCTTTCCCGTCCCGGATGGGGCGGGCGTTATTCGGCACTCTTCGGGGTGCCGGGCAGGGCAGGGGCCTCGGTCCCTGTCCGAACCTGTCGGAGACCTCCTGTGGCCTTCGGGCCTTGAAGCGGCGCAAGCCGTGCAGGTGAGAGATGGGGTGCCGAGAAGTTTTTGCCGGTCCGGTTGCCCCTGGGCGCCGGGCCCGGCTTGGCTTGGTAGGTCCCGTTCCAGCAGGCCTTTCGGGGTGGTTGCCACCTCGCGCTTGAACCGGCCAAAGCCCTTCCACAAGGCCGAAGCCAAATACGGAGACGGACGTGGACCGTACGGAAAAGCAGGCCTTCGTGCAGGCTCTGCAAGCGGTTTTCGCGGAGACGTCCTTCGTCCTCGTCAGCCAGAACAAGGGCTTGACGGTGGCGGATGCGACGACGCTGCGACGGCGCATGCGGGAAGCCGGTGCGACCTACAAGGTCGCGAAGAACCGGCTGGCCGCGCTCGCCCTCGATGGTACCAGCTTCCAGGGCATCTCGCCGCTGCTGAAGGGTCCGACCGCGCTTTCGTGGTCGCGGGACCCTGTGGCTGTGGCGAAGACCGCCGTGGATTTCGCCAAGGTGAACGACAAGTTCGTGATCCTTGGCGGGGCGCTCGGGACCCAGACGCTGGACGCCGATGGCGTCAAGGCGCTGGCAGCCCTGCCGTCGCTCGAGACCCTGCGCGCACAGCTTCTGGGCCTGATCCAGACGCCGGCGACGCGGATCGCGGGCATTCTGCAGGCACCGGGCTCGCAGCTGGCGCGGGTGTTCGCCGCGTATGCCAAGAAGGACGAGGCGGAGGCGGAGGCGGCCTGAGCCCCTTCGCAAGCCTGACGATTCGGCCCTGGGGGAAGGGTTCCCTCATGGGTCTTGCAAATACCAAGCCAAGCCAATATATCGAAGGATACACACATGGCCGACCTCGCAAAGCTGGTTGACGAGCTCTCCAGCCTGACCGTCCTGGAAGCCGCTGAGCTCTCCAAGATGCTGGAAGAGAAGTGGGGCGTTTCCGCCGCGGCGCCTGCCGCCGCAGCGGCAGCGCCGGCGGCTGCCGCCGCCGCCGCCCCGGTTGAGGAGAAGACGGAATTCACCGTCACCCTGAAGGCCGCGGGCGACAAGAAGATCAACGTGATCAAGGAGATCCGCACCATCACCGGTCTTGGGCTGAAGGAAGCCAAGGATCTGGTCGAGGGCGCGCCGAAGGTCGTCAAGGACGCCGCGAGCAAGGACGAAGCTGCCAAGATCAAGAAGGTGCTGGAAGAGAACGGCGCCGTGGTCGAGATCAGCTGAGTACCCTGCGCGCCTGGTTCAGCCCGGCTCGGATTGGCCGGGCGCGCAAAATCCCGGTGGTGGGCCTTCGGTCCGCCGCTGGGCGACATATCTACGGGAACGGGCGGAACTCCGAAGCCGGAGTCCCGCCCGCGCCCGCGTTTGACGATGGAACGCCGGGTGGTTGGACCAGCAGGTCCGGGCAAGCGGCGCGAACTGGCGAAATTCCTCCGGGCGCGGTGCGCTTCTGGCAGGCACGGGAAGCGGGACAGGCATGAACGCTATCACGAAGTCGTTCACCGCGCGTAAGCGCATCCGGCGGTCTTTCGGGCGGTTGCCCGAAGTCGCCCCGATGCCAAACCTCATCGATGTGCAGCGGGCCTCCTATGAGGCGTTCCTGCAGATGGGCGTCGATCCGGATGTGCGGCTCCACGCGGGGCTTCAGGAAGTTTTCAAGTCGGTCTTTCCGATCGACGATTTTGGTGGCCGTGGCCGGCTGGAGTTCGTCCAGTACGAGCTGGAGGAGCCGAAGTATGACGTCGAGGAGTGCATCCAGCGCGGCCTGACCTTCGCCGCCCCGCTCAAGGTGCGTCTGCGCCTGATCGTCTGGGATGTGGATGAGGACACGGGTTCTCGTTCCGTGCGCGATATCAAGGAGCAGGACGTCTACATGGGCGACATGCCCCTGATGACGGATAACGGCACCTTCATCGTCAATGGCACCGAGCGCGTCATCGTCTCCCAGATGCACCGTTCGCCGGGCGTGTTCTTCGACCACGACAAGGGCAAGACGCACAGCAGCGGCAAGTACCTGTTCGCGGCGCGGGTCATTCCGTACCGCGGCTCCTGGCTCGACTTCGAGTTCGACGCCAAGGACATCTGCTACGTCCGCATCGACCGCAAGCGCAAGCTGCCGGCGACCACGCTGCTCTATGCGCTGGATTCCGCCTGGACCCAGCAGCAGCGCGCGGAACGTGCGGCCGCCGGGCTGCCGCCGCTCGAGATCGGCGAAGTCCGCGGCATGGATGCCGAGGAGATCCTGAACGCCTTCTACGGCCAGGTGGTGTTCGCCCGTGGCCCCAAGGGCTGGTCGCGCCCCTTCGATCCCGACGCGTTCCGCGGCATCAAGCTGCAGGAGCCGCTGATCGACGCCCGCACCGGTGAGGTCGTGGCCGACAAGGACGTCAAGATGACGCCCCGCGCCGCGCGCAAGATCGCCGAGGGTGGCACGACCGAAGTGCTGGTCGGCCGCATGGACCTGCTCGGCCGCTTCGTCGCCGAAGACATGGTCAACATGGAGACCGGCGAGATCTGGGCCGAGGCCGGTGAGGAACTGACCGAGCCGAAGCTGAACGCCATCGAGGAAGCCGGGCTGGACCGCCTGGCGACGCTGGCGATCGACCAGGGCGCAGGCCCATGGATGCGCAACACGCTGGCCGTGGACAAGAACGGCAACCGCGACGAAGCGCTGATGGACATCTACCGGGTGATGCGCCCGGGCGAGCCGCCGACCGCCGACACGGCGGAGACGCTGTTCCGCGGCCTGTTCTTCGACAGCGAGCGCTACGACCTGTCCGCGGTGGGCCGGGTGAAGATGAACATGCGCCTGGGCTTCTCTGCCGAGGAGGTGCCGGACACGCAGCGCACGCTTCGCAAGGAAGACATCGTCGAGACGGTGCGCGTGCTGCTGCAGCTCAAGGACGGCAACGGCTCCATCGACGACATCGACAACCTCGGCAACCGCCGGGTGCGTTCGGTCGGCGAGCTGATGGAGAACCAGTACCGCGTCGGCCTGCTGCGCATGGAGCGCGCGATCAAGGAGCGCATGGGGTCGGTCGATATCGACACCGTCATGCCGCATGACCTGATCAACGCGAAGCCGGCTGCGGCCGCGGTGCGCGAGTTCTTCGGTTCCTCGCAGCTGTCGCAGTTCATGGACCAGACCAACCCGCTGTCCGAGGTGACGCATAAGCGCCGCCTCTCGGCGCTTGGCCCGGGAGGCCTGACCCGCGAGCGTGCCGGCTTCGAGGTGCGCGACGTGCACCCGACCCATTACGGCCGCATCTGCCCGATCGAGACGCCGGAAGGCCCGAACATCGGCCTGATCAACAGCCTCGCGACCTTCGCCAAGGTGAACAAGTACGGCTTCATCGAGACGCCGTACCGCCTGGTGAAGGAAGGCAAGGTCACGGGCGCGCCGCGCTACCTCTCCGCCATGGAGGAGGAGCGCCTGGTGGTCGCCCAGGCCGATGCGGAGCTGGATGCGGACGGCAACTTCAAGGCGGAGCTGGTCTCCGTGCGCGATGGCGGCGACTTCCGGCTGGTGAAGCCGGAGGAAGTGACGGCGATCGACGTTTCGCCGAAGCAGCTGGTTTCCGTCGCCGCGGCGCTGATCCCGTTCCTTGAGAACGACGACGCGAACCGCGCGCTGATGGGCTCCAACATGATGCGCCAGGCGGTGCCGCTGATCCAGGCGGATGCGCCGCTGGTCGGCACCGGCATGGAGGCGGCGGTGGCCCGCGACAGCGGCGCGACCATCGTGGCCAAGCGCGACGGCATCGTGGACAGCATCGATGGGGCGCGCATCGTCGTGCGGGCAACGGGCGATGATGGCACCACGCGTGGCGTCGACATCTACCGGCTGCGCAAGTTCATGCGCTCCAACCAGTCCACCTGCATCAACCAGCGCCCGCTGGTGAAGGTGGGCGACCGCTGCAACGCCGGCGACATCATCGCCGACGGCCCGTCCACCGAGTTCGGTGAGCTGGCGCTGGGCCGCAACGCCCTGGTCGCCTTCATGCCGTGGAATGGCTACAACTTCGAAGACAGCATCCTGATCAGCGAGCGGATCGCGCGGGACGACGTCTTCACCTCGATCCATATCGACGAGTTCGAGGTGAACGCCCGCGACACCAAGCTGGGCCAGGAAGAAATCACCCGCGACATTCCGAACGTGGGTGAGGAAGCGCTGCGTAACCTCGACGAGGCCGGCATCGTCTATATCGGCGCCGAAGTGCAGCCGGGCGACATCCTGGTCGGCAAGGTGACGCCGAAGGGCGAAAGCCCGATGACGCCGGAGGAGAAGCTGCTCCGCGCCATCTTCGGCGAGAAGGCATCCGACGTGCGCGACACCTCGCTGCGGCTGCCGCCGGGCGTGGCTGGCACCATTGTCGATGTCCGCGTGTTCAGCCGCCGCGGCGTCGACAAGGACGAGCGTGCCATGGCGATCGAACGCTCGGAGATCGAGCGCCTGGCCAAGGACCGCGACGACGAGAAGGCGATTCAGGAGCGGTCGTTCCATTCCCGCCTGCGTGAGCGCCTGCTGGGCCGCAAGGCCTCCGGTGGCTTCCGCGGCGTGAAGGCCGGCACCGAGATCAACGACGAGGTGCTGGACCAGTTCGCCAAGCAGACCTGGCGCCAGATCGGCGTGCAGGACGACGCGGCGATGACCGAGATCGAGGCACTGAAGCGGGAATTCGACGCGGCTGTCGAGCGCCTTCAGAAGCGCTTCGAGAGCAAGGTCGAGAAGCTGCAGCGCGGTGACGAGCTGCCGCCCGGCGTGATGAAGATGGTCAAGGTGTTCGTCGCGGTGAAGCGCAAGCTGCAGCCGGGCGACAAGATGGCCGGCCGTCACGGCAACAAGGGCGTCGTCTCTCGTGTGGTTCCGATCGAGGACATGCCGTTCCTCGAAAGCGGCCAGCCGGTCGACCTGGTGCTGAACCCGCTGGGCGTGCCGTCGCGCATGAATGTCGGGCAGATCCTGGAGACCCATCTGGGCTGGGCCTGCGCCAATATCGGCCGCCAGATCGGCGACCTCGTTGAGGAGTACCGCCGTGGCGGTGCGATGCGCGAGGAACTAATCACCAAGCTGCGCGAGGCCTACCCCGAGGAGACGATCAAGACCGAGATCGATCCGATGAGCGACGACCAGCTCATCGAGCTCTGCGAGAACCTGAAGAAGGGTGTCGCCATTGCGACGCCGGTCTTCGACGGTGCGCGCATGGCGGACATCGAGGGCATGCTGACCAAGGCCGGTCTCGACAAGTCGGGCCAGTCCTGGCTGACGGATGGCCGCTCCGGCGAACGCTTCGAGCGCAAGGTTACGGTCGGCTACATCTACATGCTGAAGCTGCACCACCTGGTGGACGACAAGATCCACGCGCGCTCCATCGGCCCGTACTCGCTGGTCACCCAGCAGCCGTTGGGCGGCAAGGCGCAGTTCGGTGGACAGCGCTTCGGCGAGATGGAGGTCTGGGCGCTCGAGGCCTATGGCGCCGCCTATACGCTGCAGGAGATGCTGACGGTGAAGTCGGACGACGTGTCGGGCCGCACCAAGGTCTATGAGGCGATCGTGCGGGATCAGGATAATTTCGAGGCGGGCGTTCCGGAATCCTTCAACGTGCTGGTGAAGGAACTGAAGTCGCTTGGCCTGAATGTCGATCTTGAGAACCGCCCGAGCTGATCGGCTCTTTTGACTCCCCCGCGCCGGCTTCGGCTGGCGCGGGTCTCTCCCTTTTCGTGGCGCGAGGCCCTGGGCTGACGCGCCGGACGGAGTGGACCGCATGAACGAACTGATGAAGATCCTCGGCCAGACCGGCCAGGCCATGACCTTCGATCAGATCCGCATCTCGATCGCCTCGCCGGAGCAGATCCGCTCCTGGTCCTATGGCGAGATCAAGAAGCCGGAGACGATCAACTATCGTACCTTCAAGCCGGAGCGGGACGGGCTGTTCTGCGCCCGCATCTTCGGGCCGATCAAGGACTACGAGTGCCTGTGCGGCAAGTACAAGCGCATGAAGTTCCGCGGGATCATCTGCGAGAAGTGCGGCGTGGAGGTGACGCTGGCCAAGGTGCGCCGTGAGCGCATGGGCCATATCGAGCTGGCCAGCCCCGTCGCGCATATCTGGTTCATGAAGTCCCTCCCGAGCCGCGTCGGCCTGATGGTCGACATGTCGCTGAAGGAGCTGGAGAAGGTCCTGTACTTCGAATCCTATGTGGTTTTGGAGCCGGGCCTGACTGACCTCAAGCTGCATCAGCTGCTGACCGAGGACCAGTTCCAGAACAAGCAGGACGAGTTCGGCGAAGACGCCTTCAGCGTCGGCATCGGCGCGGAAGCGGTGAAGCAGATGCTCGCCGCCATCGACCTGCAGAAGGAAGCCGCCCAGCTGCGCGCCGACCTCAAGGAGACCACCTCCGAGGCCAAGCGCAAGAAGCTGGTGAAGCGCCTGAAGATGCTGGAGAGCTTCGGGGAGGGCGGTGCCCGTCCGGAGTGGATGATCCTTGACGTCGTGCCGGTGATCCCGCCCGAGCTGCGCCCGCTGGTGCCGCTGGATGGCGGCCGCTTTGCCACGTCCGACCTGAACGACCTGTACCGCCGCGTCATCAACCGCAACAACCGCCTGAAGCGGCTGATCGAGTTGCGCGCGCCGGACATCATCGTGCGCAACGAGAAGCGCATGCTGCAGGAGGCCGTCGACGCGCTGTTCGACAACGGCCGCCGCGGCCGTGCCATCACGGGCGCCAACAAGCGCCCGCTGAAGTCGCTGTCCGACATGCTGAAGGGCAAGCAGGGCCGCTTCCGGCAGAACCTGCTCGGCAAGCGCGTCGACTACTCCGGCCGTTCGGTCATCGTGGTGGGTCCGGAGCTGAAGCTGCATCAGTGCGGCCTGCCGAAGAAGATGGCGCTGGAGCTGTTCAAGCCGTTCATCTACTCGAAGCTCGAGAAGTACGGCCACGCCACCACCATCAAGGCCGCGAAGCGGATGGTGGAGAAGGAGCGTCCGGAGGTCTGGGACATCCTCGAGGAGGTGATCCGCGAGCACCCGGTGCTGCTGAACCGCGCGCCGACGCTGCACCGCCTGGGCATCCAGGCCTTCGAGCCGACGCTGGTCGAGGGCAAGGCGATCCAGCTTCACCCGCTGGTCTGCACCGCCTTCAACGCGGACTTCGACGGCGACCAGATGGCGGTACACGTGCCGCTGTCCCTGGAAGCGCAGCTCGAAGCCCGCGTGCTGATGATGTCGACGAACAACATCCTCAGCCCGGCGAACGGCAAGCCGATCATCGTGCCGTCGCAGGACATCGTGCTCGGCCTCTACTACCTCTCGCTCGAGACGCCCGAGTTCAAGGTGGCGGAGGAGCAGAAGGCCCCGGCCTATGCCTCGATCGGTGAGATCGAGCAGGCGCTGGCCGCCGGCGTGATTAACCTCCACAGCAAGATCCGCGCCCGTCGCAAGGCCGCGGACAAGGACGGCAACATCGTCACCGAGCGTGCGGTGACGACGGCCGGCCGCATGTTCATGGGCGCGCTGCTGCCGCTGCACCCGGCCGTGCCCTTCAGCCTGATCAACCGCCAGCTGACCAAGAAGTCCATCTCGGACGTCATGGACGCCGTGTACCGCCATTGCGGCCAGAAGGAGTCGGTGATCTTCGCCGACCGCCTGATGGGCCTCGGCTTCAAGCACGCGGCGATGGCCGGCATCTCCTTCGGCAAGGATGACATGGTCATCCCCGATACGAAGGACGCGATGATCAACGGCACCAAGGATCAGGTGAAGGAGTTCGAGCAGCAGTACCTCGACGGCCTGATCACCGCCGGCGAGCGCTACAACAAGGTCGTCGACGCCTGGTCGCGATGCACCGAGGAAGTGGCGCAGGCGATGATGAAGGAGATCATGAAGCAGGAGATCGGCAAGCCCGCCAACTCCGTGTGGATGATGTCCCATTCCGGTGCGCGTGGCTCGCCGGCGCAGATGCGCCAGTTGGCCGGCATGCGCGGCCTGATGGCCAAGCCCTCGGGCGAGATCATCGAGCAGCCGATCATCTCCAACTTCAAGGAAGGCCTGACCGTGCTGGAGTACTTCAACTCCACCCACGGCGCCCGCAAGGGCCTGGCGGACACCGCCTTGAAGACGGCGAACTCCGGCTACCTGACCCGCCGCCTGGTGGACGTGGCGCAGGACTGCATCATCGTCGAGGATGATTGCGGCACCGAGCGCGGCATCACCGTGCGCGCCGTGATGGATGGCGGCGAGACCGTTTCCTCCCTGTCCGAGCGCATCCTGGGTCGTACGACCCAGGAGAACGTCATCGACCCGGCCGATGGCCAGGTGCTGGTGAAGATCGGCACCTTGGTCGAGGAGCCGGAGGCAGAGCTGATCGAGAAGGCGGGCGTGGAGGCGGTGAAGATCCGCTCCGTGCTGACCTGCGATGCGCGGGTCGGCGTCTGCGCCATGTGCTACGGGCGCGACCTGGCGCGCGGTACCCCGGTGAACACCGGCGAGGCCGTGGGCGTGATCGCGGCGCAGTCGATCGGCGAGCCGGGCACGCAGCTGACCATGCGTACCTTCCACATCGGTGGCGCGGCGCAGCGTGGCGCGGAAACCTCCGCGGTCGAAGCGATTGCCGATGGCACGGTGAAGTTCCTGAACCGTCAGGTCGTCATCAACAGCTCCAACGCCGCGATCGTCATGAGCCGTAACTGCGAGGCGGTTCTGTACGACGTGAACGGGCGCGAGCGCGGCCGCAACCGCGTGCCCTACGGCGCAAGGTTGCTGCTGGAGGAGGGTGAGACCGTCACGCGCGGCCAGAAGATCGCCGAGTGGGACCCCTTCACCCTGCCGATCATCACCGAGCGCCAGGGCAAGGTCGAATTCGCCGACATGCTCGAGAACATCACCCTGATGGACCGCACCGACGAGGTGACGGGGCTGAGCTTCAAGGAAGTGGTCGAGTACAAGTCGACCGGCCGCGGCGCCGACCTGCGCCCGCGCCTGATCCTGCGCGACGCGCGGGGCGAGGTGGTGAAGCGCGAGAACGGGTCCGAGGCGATCACCTTCCTGCCGCCGGGCTCGATTCTCTCCATCGAGAACGGCAAGGAAGTGGCGGCCGGCGACGTCATCGCCCGCATGCCGCGCGAATCGTCCAAGACCCGCGACATCACCGGCGGTCTGCCGCGGGTGGCGGAGCTGTTCGAGGCACGGCGTCCGAAGGATGCGGCGATCATCGCCGACGTCGATGGGCGCGTGGAGTTCGGCAAGGACTACAAGGCCAAGCGGCGCATCCTGGTGGTGCCGGAGCAGGTGGGCGACGAGCCCTCGACGCCCCGGGAGTACCTGGTGCCGAAGGGCAAGCATGTGTCCGTGCAGGAAGGCGACTACGTGAAGGCAGGCGACCCGCTGGTCGACGGCCCGCGCGTGCCGCATGACATTCTCCGGGTCCTGGGCGTCGAGGCGCTGGCGAACTACTTGGTCAACGAAGTGCAGGACGTGTACCGACTGCAGGGCGTGAAGATCAACGACAAGCACATCGAGGTCATCGTCCGGCAGATGCTGCAGAAGGTCGAGATTCTCGATCCGGGCGACACGACCTACCTGGTGGGCGAGACGGTCGAGCGAATCGAGTTCGAGATCGAGAACGAGAAGCGCCTGGCTGCCAAGGAACGTCCTGCGCGCGCCGAGCCGGTGCTGCAGGGCATCACCAAGGCGTCGCTGCAGACCACCTCCTTCATCTCCGCCGCCTCCTTCCAGGAGACGACGCGGGTGCTGACGGAGGCGGCCACGGCCGGCAAGGTGGATAACCTGATGGGTCTGAAGGAAAACGTGATCGTCGGGCGCCTGATCCCGGCCGGCACGGGCTCCGTCATGAACAAACTGCGCGCCGTGGCGGCGCAGCGCGACCGGGGGCGCCTGCCGGTGGCCCCGACCCCGTTGGCCGGGCCTGCCCGGGCGGCGGAATAGCTGGCGGGTGGCGCGCCTTCACCTTGTGGGGGCGCCACTTCGCTTGACTCAACCAAGGGCGCCGGATATTAGGCGCGACCTTGGTCGGATATGGCGCAGCCTGCGCTGACACGGCCGGGCTGATTTTGGTCTCCAGCGACGCGCTTCCGGCACCGCTCCATCAGGAGCCTAGGCCGGGGGTCGGACAGGTGCCCGCAGGGAATGCCACTTGGCCTTCCACGCGGGCCGTCCTGTTTGCGGCGCAGGGGGACAGACGAGACGAGCACGAAGGGGCGTCATGCCGACGATCAACCAGCTCATCGCCCAGGGGCGTGAGCCTATCGCGAAGCGGAACAAGGTTCCGGCCCTGCAGGGCAGCCCGCAGAAGCGGGGCGTCTGCACGCGCGTCTACACGACCACGCCGAAGAAGCCGAACTCGGCGCTTCGTAAGGTCGCCAAGGTGCGTCTGACGAATGGCTACGAGGTGGTGAGCTACATCCCGGGTGAGGGCCACAACCTGCAGGAGCACTCCGTGGTGCTGATCCGCGGTGGTCGCGTGAAGGACCTTCCGGGCGTCCGCTACCACATCCTGCGCGGCGTGCTCGACACGCAGGGCATCGCGAAGCGTCGTCAGCGCCGGTCGCTGTACGGCGCCAAGCGTCCGAAGTGAGGAACTGAGAGATGTCGCGCCGCCATAGCGCCACCAAGCGTGAAGTCCTGCCGGACCCCAAGTTCGGCGACCTCGTGCTGTCCCGTTTCATGAACGTGCTGATGTACGACGGCAAGAAGAGCACCGCCGAGGGCATCGTCTATGCCGCGATGGACACGCTGCGCCGTCGTGGCGGTGCGAATGCCGACCCGTTGGGCGTGTTCCACCAGGCGATGGACAATGTGAAGCCAGCCGTCGAGGTTCGCAGCCGCCGCGTCGGTGGCGCGACCTACCAGGTGCCGGTCGAGGTTCGGCCGGAACGGCGCCAGGCTCTGGCGATCCGCTGGTTGATCGACAGCGCCCGCAAGCGCGGCGAGCACACGATGGAAGACCGCCTGTCTGCCGAGCTGATGGACGCCGCGAACAATCGCGGTTCCGCCGTCAAGAAGCGCGAAGACACGCACCGGATGGCAGAGGCCAACAAGGCCTTCAGCCATTACCGCTGGTAACACGATCCGATCCTGAGGACCTGACATCATGGCCAAGGCGAAATTCGAGCGGAACAAGCCGCACTGCAACATCGGCACGATCGGGCACGTGGACCACGGCAAGACGTCGTTGACGGCGGCGATCACGAAGATCCTGGCGAAGACGGGCGGCGCGACGTTCACGGCGTATGACCAGATCGACAAGGCGCCGGAGGAGCGGGCTCGTGGCATCACGATCTCCACGGCGCATGTGGAGTATGAGACGGCGAACCGTCACTACGCGCATGTCGATTGCCCCGGCCACGCCGACTACGTGAAGAACATGATCACCGGCGCGGCGCAGATGGACGGCGCCATTCTGGTGGTGTCGGCCGCCGACGGCCCGATGCCGCAGACCCGCGAGCACATCCTGCTGGCGCGCCAGGTCGGCGTTCCGGCCCTGGTGGTGTTCCTGAACAAGGTCGACATGGCGGATCCGGACCTTCTCGAGCTGGTCGAGATGGAGGTGCGCGAGCTGCTCTCGTCCTACCAGTTCCCGGGCGACGATATTCCGATCATCCACGGCTCGGCGCTGATGGCGCTTGAAGACAAGCAGCCGGAGATTGGCGAGCAGGCGGTGCTGAAGCTGATGGAGGCGGTGGACGCCTACATTCCGCAGCCGGCACGCGCGCTGGACCGGCCGTTCCTGATGCCGGTGGAAGACGTGTTCAGCATCTCCGGCCGCGGCACCGTGGTGACCGGCCGCGTGGAGCGGGGCGTGGTCAAGGTTGGCGAGGAAATCGAGATCGTCGGCCTGAAGACCACGGTGAAGTCGGTGGTGACCGGCGTCGAGATGTTCCGCAAGCTGCTGGACAGCGGGCAGGCGGGCGACAACATCGGCGCACTGCTGCGCGGTGTGAAGCGCGAGGATGTGGAGCGCGGGCAGGTTCTGGCCGCCCCGGGCTCGATCACGCCGCATACCGGCTTCTCGGCCGAGGCGTACATCCTGACGAAGGAGGAAGGCGGCCGCCACACGCCGTTCTTCACGAACTACCGTCCGCAGTTCTACTTCCGGACGACGGACGTGACGGGCATCGTGAAGCTGCCGGAGGGCGTCGAGATGGTGATGCCGGGCGACAACGTGACGATGGACGTCGAGCTGATCGCGCCGATCGCGATGGATGAGGGCCTGCGCTTCGCGATCCGCGAAGGTGGCCGCACCGTTGGCGCCGGCGTCGTCGCCAAGATCGTCAAGTAAGCGACGACAGAAGGGATACGGGCCAAAGCGCCATGGACAGCCAGAACATCCGCATTCGCCTGAAGGCGTTCGATCACCGCGTGCTGGATGGCAGCACGCGGGAGATCGTCAACACGGCCAAGCGGACGGGTGCGCGGGTGCGCGGGCCCATCCCGCTGCCGACGCAGATCGAACGCTTCACCGTCAACCGCTCGCCGCACGTCGACAAGAAGTCGCGCGAGCAGTTTGAGATCCGCACGCACCGTCGCCTGCTCGATATCGTCGATCCCACCCCGCAGACCGTGGACGCGCTGATGAAGCTCGACCTCGCCTCCGGCGTGGACGTCGAGATCAAGCTCTGAGCGACGGATAAAGGACCGACATTATGTCCATCACAGGCCGTCAGGTTACGGGCCGTTCCGGGCTGATCGCCCGGAAGCTGGGGATGACCCGGCTTTTCAATGAGGACGGGTCCACCGTCCCTGTTACCGTTCTGCATGTCGACAACGTTCGCGTCATCGCGCAGCGCACGATGGAGAAGGATGGCTATGTCGCCGTCCAGATCGGCATCGGCGTTGCCAAGCCGAAGAACGTGACGAACCCGCAGAAGGGCCACTTCGCGAAGGCCGGCGTCGAAGCGCCGCGCAAGACCGTGGAGTTCCGCGTGGCTGAGGACGCGACTCTGGCACCCGGCACGAAGCTCGACATCGGGCATTTCGTCGCTGGCCAGAAGATCGACGTGACCGGCGTGACGCAGGGCAAGGGCTTCGCCGGCGCCATGAAGCGTTGGAACTTCTCGGGCCTCGAGGCGTCGCATGGCGTCTCGGTCAGCCACCGTTCGCATGGTTCGACCGGCAACCGTCAGGATCCGGGCAAGACCTTCAAGAACAAGAAGATGGCCGGCCACATGGGCGTCGAGCGCGTGACAACGCAGAACCTGGTCATCGCTGGGCATGATGCGGAGCGCGGGCTTCTGCTGATCAAGGGCGCCGTTCCGGGCTCGAAGGGCAGCTACGTGCTGGTGCGGGACGCTGTGAAGCGCGCGCGCCACGCCGATGCGCCGTATCCGGCCGGTGTGGTCGCAGACGCTGGGGCGCAAGGGTAACAATCATGGCGATCCAGCTTCCTGTCATCAATCTCGACAACGCCTCCGTTGGCCAGGTCGACCTGCCGGAGTCGCTGTTCGGCGTCGCTCCGCGGGCCGACATCATGGCCCGCGTGGTGCATTGGCAGCTCGCCAAGCGCCGCGCCGGGACCCATAAGGTCAAGGGCATGGGCGAAGTGTCCGGCACCACCAAGAAGCCGTACCGGCAGAAGGGCACTGGCAATGCGCGCCAGGGCTCGCTTCGTGCGCCGCAGTACCGCAAGGGTGGTATCGTGCACGGGCCGGTGGTCCGCGACCACGGCTACAACCTGAACAAGAAGGTCCGCCGCCTCGGCCTGATCTGCGCGCTGTCCGCCAAGGTTGCGGCCGGCAAGCTGATCGTGCTGGACACGGCGACGGCGACCGACGAGGCCAAGACCTCGGCCATGGTGGCGCAGCTCAAGGCGCTGGGCTGGGATAGCGCGCTGGTCATCGATGCGGCGGTGGATGCGGGCTTTGCCCGCGTCACCCGCAACATCCCGAAGATCGACGTGCTGCCGACGGTGGGCGCGAATGTCTACGACATCCTGAACCACGACGTGCTCGCGGTGACGCGCGCCGGGCTCGAGGCTCTGGCCCAGCGTCTGAACGGTGCCGATCTGTCTGGTGCCGAGAAGGAGTCCGAGGCATGAGCGAGACGGCAACCAAGCCGCGCGGCAAGGTCCTGTCCGCGGAACGCCTGTACCAGGTGATCCTGGCGCCGGTGGTGACGGAAAAGGCGACCCGCCTGAACGAGAGCAGCCAGGTCACCTTCAAGGTGACGCTGGATGCGACCAAGCCGGAGATCCGGCAGGCGGTCGAGAAGCTGTTCAACGTCCAGGTCGAGGCGGTGAACACGCTGGTGATGAAGGGCAAGGCCAAGCGGTTCCGTGGGCGCAAGGGCCAGCGGTCCGACTGGAAGAAGGCGGTGGTCAAGCTGCAGGCTGGCCAGACCATCGACCTCACAACGGGGCTCGCGTAACGCCATGGCATTGAAGAATTTCAACCCGGTCACGGCGTCCCTCCGCGGGACGGTGCTGGTCGATCGGTCGGATCTGTGGAAGGGCAAGCCCGTCAAGGGTTTGACCGAGGGCAAGTCGCATTCCGGCGGCCGCAACAACCACGGCCGTACCACTGTTCGGTTCCGGGGCGGCGGACACAAGCAGTCCTACCGCATCGTCGACTTCAAGCGCCGCAAGTATGATGTGGCCGCGGTTGTCGAGCGCCTGGAATATGACCCGAACCGCTCCGCCTGGATCGCGCTGCTAAAGTATGCGGATGGCGAGCTGGCCTACATCATCGCGCCGCAGCGCCTGAAGGCGGGCGACAGCGTGGTGTCGGGCGAGAAGGTCGACATCAAGCCGGGCAATGCGATGCCGCTGGCCAATATCCCGGTCGGCACCATCATCCACTGCCTGGAGATGAAGCCGGGCGCCGGTGCCAAGATCGCTCGCTCGGCGGGCACCTTCTGCCAGCTGGTCGGCAAGGACTCCGGCTACGCGCAGGTGAAGCTGATGTCCGGTGAGGTTCGCCTGGTGCGGGCCGAGTGCATGGCTGCCATCGGCGCCGTGTCCAACCCGGACAACAGCAACCAGCAGATGGGCAAGGCTGGCCGTACTCGCTGGATGGGCTTCCGTCCGCATGTTCGCGGCGTCGTCATGAACCCGGTCGATCACCCGCATGGTGGTGGTGAAGGCCGGACCTCGGGCGGTCGCCACCCGGTTACCCCGTGGGGCAAGCCCACCAAGGGTGCCAAGACCCGTAACAACAAGCGTACGGACCGGCTCATCGTCCGGCGCCGCAACGCGACGAAGGGCTGACGGCAATGTCGCGCAGCGTCTGGAAGGGGCCGTTCGTCGACGGCTACCTGCTCAACAAGGCAGAGGCATCTCGCGCTTCGGGCCGCAACGAGATCATCAAGATCTGGTCGCGCCGCAGCACGATCCTGCCGCAATTCGTCGGCCTGACCTTCGGTGTCTACAACGGCAAGAAGTTCATCCCGGTGCAGGTGAACGAGAACATGGTGGGCCACAAGTTCGGCGAGTTCTCGCCGACGCGCACCTTCACCGGACATTCGTCCGACAAGAAGGCGAAGCGAGGCTGACATGAGCAAGCCGAAGCACGAGCGCGGGCTCGCAGAAACCGAGGCGCAGGCTGTTGCGAAGAACATTCGCATCAGCCCGCGGAAGCTGAACCTGGTGGCGGGGCTGATCCGCGGCCGCACGGCGCAGGACGCCGTTGCGACGCTGACCTTCTCCAAGCGCCGGATCGCGCAGACGGTGAAGAAGACGCTCGAAAGCGCGATCGCCAACGCCGAGAACAACCACAGTCTGGATGTCGACCGCCTGGTCGTCACCAAGGCCGAGGTTGGGCGCGCCGTTGTGATGAAGCGCTTCCATGCGCGGGGCCGTGGCCGGTCCTCGCAGATCGAGAAGTGGTTCAGCCATCTGAAGATCGTTGTGGCGGAGCAGACTGTTCCGGCGCCGGCGGCACAGCAGGAGGCCGCGTAACATGGGTCACAAAGTCAATCCGATCGGGCTCCGGCTCGGCATCAACCGCACGTGGGACAGCCGCTGGTACGCGGACAACGAATACGCGCGGATGCTGCATGAGGACCTGAAGCTGCGGAAGACGCTGCGTGAGCGCCTGAAGGGCGCCGGCGTGTCCCGTGTGGTGATCGAGCGTCCGGCGAAGAAGCCCCGCGTGACGATCCATGCCGCCCGTCCGGGCGTCGTGATCGGCAAGAAGGGCGCGGACATCGAGAACCTGCGGAAGGACCTGGCGAAGATGGCCGGGGCCGAGGTCTCGCTGAACATCGTTGAGATCCGCAAGCCGGAAATCGATGCCACCCTGGTGGCCGAGAGCATCGCGCAGCAGCTGGAGCGCCGCGTGGCGTTCCGCCGCGCGATGAAGCGTGCCGTGCAGTCCGCCATGCGCCTCGGCGCCGGCGGCATCCGCATCAACTGCTCCGGCCGTCTCGGCGGGGCGGAGATCGCGCGGATGGAGTGGTACCGCGAAGGCCGTGTGCCGTTGCACACGCTGCGTGCGGATATCGATTTCGGCGTCGCTACCGCGAAGACCACCTACGGCACCTGCGGTGTCAAGGTCTGGATCTTCAAGGGCGAGGTCATGGCCCATGATCCGATGGCGCAGGACAAGCGCGCCGCGGAACAAGCGCCTCAGCGCTGAGAGTAATGCATCATGCTGCAGCCTAAGCGCACGACGTTTCGCAAGGCCCATAAGGGCCGCATCAAGGGTATCGCCCGTGGCGGCTTTACCCTGACCTTCGGCGGTTTCGGCCTGAAGGCGCTGGAGCCCGAGCGGGTGACGGCGCGGCAGATCGAGGCGGCGCGGCGTGCGATCACGCGCGCCATGAAGCGCCAGGGGCGGGTCTGGATCCGGATTTTCCCGGACGTTCCCGTCTCGACCAAGCCCGCCGAGGTCCGCATGGGCTCCGGCAAGGGCGCGCCGGAGTATTGGGTGGCACGGGTGAAGCCGGGCCGGATCATGTTCGAGCTGGATGGCGTGTCCGGTGACATCGCCCGCGAGGCGCTCGAGCTGGGTGCGGCGAAGCTGCCGATCAAGACGAAGATCGTGACGCGCCTCGGCGCCACGGCGGAGGCCTGAGATGGCGCAGACGAAGATCGCGGACGTGCGGGCCAAGACCCCGGACGAGCTGCAGGAGATGCTGGTGAACCTTCGGAAGGAGCAGTTCAACCTGCGCTTCCAGCGGGCCACCGGCCAGCTTGAGGCGACGGGTCGCATCAAGGAAGTTCGCCGGGATATCGCGCGGGCGAAGACGATCATGACCGAGCGCGTCCGCGTCTCGGCGAAGCAAGCTTAAGGGGTTCGGGCGATGCCGAGGCGCGTCCTCACGGGCCGGGTGGTCAGCGACAAGACCGACAAGACGATCACCGTCTTGGTCGAGCGTCGCGTGATGCATCCGCTCTACAAGAAGTTCATCCGCCGTTCCAAGAAGTACGCAGCGCATGACGCGGCGAACCTCTGCAAGGAAGGCGACCTGGTGTCGATCGAGGAATGCCGCCCGATCAGCAAGAACAAGTCGTGGCTGGTTGTCGCGCGGAACGGTGATGCGGTTGAGCGTCCGGAGGGCTTCGATGCCCCGGTCGTCGCCGCCAAGCCGGCCGCCGATGCGCCTGCTTCGGCCAGCTGAGGCGGACAGGGCATGATCCAGGTCGAATCCAACCTCGACGTCGCCGACAACTCCGGCGCGCGCCGCGTCCAGTGCATCAAGGTGCTGGGCGGGTCGAAGCGCCGTACGGCGTCGGTCGGTGACATCATCGTCGTTTCCGTCAAGGAAGCGATTCCCCGCGCCAAGGTGAAGAAGGGCGAGGTGCATCGCGCCGTCATCGTCCGCACGGCCTACCCCGTGCGGCGCATCGACGGCACCGCGATCCGCTTCGACAACAACGCCGCGGTGCTGATCAACAAGCAGGGCGAGCCGATCGGGACCCGTATCTTCGGACCGGTCGTGCGCGAGCTGCGTGGGCGCAAGTTCATGAAGATCATCTCGCTGGCGCCGGAGGTCCTGTAAGGCCATGGCCGCGAAGATCAAGAAGGGCGACCGGGTCGAGGTTCTCGCCGGTCGCGACAAGGGCAAGAAGGGCGATGTCATTCGCGTCGTGCCCGAGGAAAACCGCGCCTTCGTACAGGGCGTGAACATGGTGAAGCGCCACACCAAGCCGCAGGGCATGGGCAAGCCGGGTGGCATCGTCGAGAAGGAGGGTCCGATCGACCTCTCCAACCTGGCGCTGCTCGACCCGGTGTCCGGCAAGGCGACGCGGGTTGGCTTCAAGGTGCTCGAGGATGGCCGCAAGGTGCGCGTGGCCAAGCCCTCCGGCGAGGTGATTGACCAATGAGCGGGACCAAGAAGGGCGGCAAGGCTCCGGCCAAGTCGACGCCCCCGAAGAAGAGCAACGCCGCGCCCGCCGCCAAGGGTGGCGAGCAGCGCATTGCGCCGGCCTCTCCGGCCGCGGTCGCCAAGGCTGGTGCGGCGCAGGCCTCGCCGGCCGAGCAGCCGCGCATGCGGCGCCGCTACGAGGATGAGATCCGCAAGGCGCTCTCCGAGGAGTTCGGCTACAAGAACCCGATGCAGGTTCCGAAGCTGGAGAAGATCGTGATCAACATGGGCGTCGGCGAAGCCGCCGGCGACCAGAAGAAGCTCGATGCCGCCGTTGCGGACCTGATGGCGATCTCCGGCCAGAAGCCGGTGAAGACCAAGGCTCGCAAGGCGATCGCGGGCTTCAAGATCCGCGAAGGCCAGGCGATCGGCTGCAAGGTCACGCTCCGCAAGGGCCGGATGTTCGAGTTTCTCGACCGCTTGGTGACCATTGCTCTGCCGCGCGTGCGTGACTTCCGTGGTATCCCGGGCAATCGTGGCTTTGACGGCCGTGGCAACTATGCCATGGGCCTGAAGGAGCAGATCGTGTTCCCCGAGATCAACTACGACAAGGTGGACACGGTGCGCGGCATGGACATCCAGTTCGTGACGACCGCGAAGACCGACAAGGAAGCGAAGGCCCTGCTCAAGGCGTTCGACCTTCCTTTCGCCAACTGATTTGGAAAACCGCCCGACATCTCGTCAGGCAGGTTCCGGAGGATTTTAGACGGTATGGCCAAGACCTCGTCTGTTATGAAGAACAAGCGTCGTGAACGGCTCTCGAAGCTGCATGCGCCCAAGCGCGCCGCCCTCAAGGCGGTCGTGATGGATCGCGAGCTGCCGGTCGAGGAACGCTTCGAGGCGACGCTGAAGCTGGCGCAGTTGCCGCGCAACGGCGCCAAGAATCGCGTGCGCCTGCGCTGCGAGCTTACTGGCCGTCCCCGCGGGAACTACCGCAAGTTCAAGCTCAGCCGTAACCAGCTCCGTGATCTCGCCAATAATGGCCAGATCCCGGGGCTGGTTAAGGCCAGCTGGTAAGGAGGGCCGCGAATGTCGCTGTCCGATCCGTTGGGTGACATGCTCACCCGTATCCGAAATGCCCAGCGCGCACGGCAGAGCCGTTGCGTGGCGCCGGCCTCCCGCCTGCGGGAGAGTGTGCTCGATGTGCTGAAGCGCGAGGGTTACATCCGCGCCTTCGCGACCGAGCAGCTGCGCCCGGGCATCAAGGTGATCAGCATCGAGCTGAAGTATTCCGAGGGCGAGCCCGCCATCAAGGAGATCGCACGCGTGTCCAAGCCGGGCCGCCGCGTCTACTCCAAGATCGCGGAGCTGCCGAAGTTCTACTCCGGCCTCGGCATCTCCATCCTGTCCACGCCGAAGGGCGTGATGAGCGACAATGAGGCCCGCGCTGCCAATGTTGGCGGCGAAGTCCTCTGCCGCGTGTTCTGACGGGAGGATAGACATGTCTCGCGTCGGTAAATATCCGGTCCCGGTTCCTGCAGGCGTCCAGGTGGCGCTGCAGGGCCGCAAGATCGTGGCCAAGGGCAAGAATGGCGAGCTTTCGCTCGACCTGACGGAAGAGGTGGACGTTACCATCGAGGGCGGCGAAGTCGCCGTGGCGCCGCGTGGCGCGGACCGCAAGGCCCGCACCATGTGGGGCACCACGCGCAGCCTGATCCAGAGCATGGTGACGGGCGTCTCCACCGGGTTCACCCGGAACATGGAGATCACCGGCACCGGCTATCGTGCGGCGGTGCAGGGGAAGGAGCTGGTGCTCAACCTCGGCTACAGCCACGATATCCGCTATCCGATCCCGGCGGGCATCAAGATCACCTGCGAGAAGCCGACCTCCATCAAGGTGGAAGGCGCTGACAAGCGCCAGGTTGGCCAGGTGGCCTCTGAGATCCGCGCGTATCGTGGCCCGGAGCCCTACAAGGGCAAGGGCGTGCGGTACGATAACGAGGTGATCCTCCGGAAGGAGGGTAAGAAGAAGTAATGGCCGACAAGAAGCTCGCACTGACGGAGCGCCGCCGTTCGCGGCTGCGCTACCAGCTCAAGATGAAGTCGGGTGGGCGCGTGCGCCTGTCCGTGTTCCGCTCGGGCAAGCACATCTACGCGCAGATCATCGACGACAAGGCCGGCCGCACCGTTGCCGCTGCCTCCTCGATCGAGAAGCCGATGCGCGAAGAGCTGAAGACCGGCGCCGACAAGGACGCCGCGGCGGCCGTCGGCAAGCTGGTGGCGGAGCGTGCGCTGGCCGCCGGCGTGGTGGAAGTGGTGTTCGACCGTGGGCCGTATCTGTATCACGGCCGGGTCAAGGCACTCGCGGAGGCTGCCCGTGAGGGCGGCCTCTCCTTCTGAGGAGTTCGGGAATGGCACGGGAACCCAGGAGCGGCGAGGGCGGCGGTGGCGGTGAGGGTGGCGATCGTCGCCGCGGCCGCGGTCGTGACCGCAATGAGAATCGGCAGGACCGGCAGGACGGGGATGAGCTGAAGGACAAGCTCGTCACCATCAACCGCGTTGCCAAGGTGGTGAAGGGCGGCCGTCGCTTCAGCTTCGCCGCGCTGGTCGTCGTTGGCGACCAGAAGGGCCGCGTGGGCTGGGGCGCCGGTAAGGCGCGTGAGGTGCCGGAGGCAATCCGCAAGGCGACGGAGCGTGCCAAGCGCACGATGATCCGCGTGCCGATGCGCGAGGGCCGTACCCTGCACCACGACCAGGTCGGCGAGTTCGGTGCCGGCCGCGTCATCCTGCGCGCCGCACCGGCCGGTACCGGCATCATCGCCGGCGGTCCGATGCGTGCGGTGTTCGAGACGCTGGGCATGGGCGACGTCGTCGCCAAGTGCACCGGCACGACGAACCCGCATAACATGGTGAAGGCGACCTTCGCCGCGCTCGGCCGTTGCACCAGCCCGCGGGCTGTCGCAGCGCGCCGCGGCAAGAAGGTCTCGGACCTGCTCGGTCCGCGCAAGGACGCCGCCGAGGGTGCGGCGCCGGAGGCTGCTGCGAATGTCTGAGGAAGCCCAGTTGGGCGCGCCCAAGGGCGCGACGAAGACCGTGAAGGTGACCCAGACCGGGTCGCCCATCGGCCGGAAGCCGGGTCAGCGGGAGACGTTGATCGGCCTCGGTCTCAACAAGATCCGGCGGAGCAGCGAACTGGAGGATACCCCCTCCGTTCGCGGCATGATCCGTAAGGTCGCCCACCTGGTGAAGGTGGACGGGGAATAACATGAAGCTCAACGAAATCCGCGACAACGACGGCGCCCGGCCGACGTTCAAGCGCATCGGCCGGGGCATTGGCTCCGGCAAGGGCAAGACCTCCGGCCGCGGCGTGAAGGGCCAGAAGGCCCGCACCGGCGTGACGCTGAATGGGTTCGAGGGCGGTCAGCTCCCGATCTATCGTCGTCTGCCGAAGCGGGGCTTCGTCAACCCGTTCCGCAAGCTGTACGCGCCGTTGAACCTCGGCGCGCTGGACAAGGCGATCGCCGATGGGCGTCTGCCGTCCGAGGGGACGATCGACGAGGCGATGCTGCAGGCCTCCGGCGTGGTGCGCTCCGCGCCGCGTTACGCGGGCGTGCGGCTGCTGGCCACGGGCGAGATCACGCGTGCGGTGACGCTGACGGTTTCGGGCGCCTCCGCCGCGGCGGCTGCGGCGATCGCGGCCGCGGGCGGCACGCTGACCGTCCTGGTCGCGCCGGCCGAGGCCCAGGCCGAGGAAGCCTGAGCTTCGGAAGGCTGTTGCCGCCCTTGCACCCTTGGGTCCTGGGCGGCACTTTAGGATAGCTGCGACGCGGCGTCCCGGGCCTGCCTTCTCGGCGTGGCATGGGGGCGCCGCTTTCGCGAGGAGGGATCGCACATGGCGTCCGCCGCCGAACAGCTTGCGGCCAATCTGAATCTCGGGGTGCTGGCCAAGGCGACCGAGCTGAAGAATCGGCTTTGGTTCACCCTGGGCGCCCTGATCGTGTACCGGATCGGCTCCTATGTCCCGGTGCCGGGGATCGATGCCGGCGTGATGGCCGAGCTGCTCCAGCAGATGGGCGGCGGCATCCTGGGCATGTTCGACATGTTCACCGGCGGTGCGCTTGGTCGCATGACGATCTTCGCGCTCAACATCATGCCCTACATCTCCGCCAGCATCATCGTGCAGTTGATGACGGCCGCGATTCCTTCCTGGGAAGCCCTGAAGAAGGAAGGCGAGTCGGGGCGGAAGAAGCTCAACCAGTACACGCGCTACCTGTGCCTGTTCATCGCGATCTTCCAGGCATACGGCATTGCCGTGGGTCTTGAGAGCCTGCGCGGCAGCTTCGGCGCGGCGGTGCATGATCCGGGTTGGTTCTTCCGCGTTTCCTGCGTCATCACGCTGGTTGGCGGCACCATGTTCCTGATGTGGCTGGGCGAGCAGATCACCGCCCGCGGCATCGGCAATGGCATCAGCCTGATCATCTTCGCCGGCATCGTCGCGAACCTGCCCTCCGCGCTGGCCAGCACGCTGGAGCTGGGCCGGACCGGTGCGCTGTCCACCTTCTTCATCATGGCCTTCCTGGTCGTCGCGCTGCTGGTGATCGCCCTGGTGGTGTTCGTGGAGCGGGCACAGCGGCGCATCCCGGTGCAGTATCCGAAGCGCCAGGTTGGCAACCGGATGTTTGGCGGCGAGAACACGCACCTGCCGCTGAAGCTGAACACCGCCGGCGTGATGCCGCCGATCTTCGCGTCTTCGCTGCTGCTGCTGCCCGCCACCTTTGCGGCCTTCCGCACCGATCAGACTGAGCAGTCCTGGGTCACGGATGTCGCCAACCTTCTGGCGCATGGGCAGCCGCTGTACATGGCGCTGTACCTGGCGCTGATCGTGTTCTTCGCCTTCTTCTACACCGCGGTCGTGTTCAACCCGCAGGAGACGGCGGACAATCTGCGCAAGTATGGCGGCTTTGTACCGGGCATCCGGCCTGGCCTGCCGACGGCGCAATATTTCGACCGGGTTCTGACGCGGCTGACGGCGGTGGGTGCCATCTACCTCTCCGTCGTCTGCATCCTGCCGGAGATCCTCATTTCGAACTACGGCGTGCCCTTCTACTTCGGGGGAACGTCGCTGCTCATCATCGTCTCCGTCACCATGGACACGGTGGCGCAGGTTCAGTCACATCTGTTCGCCCATCAGTATGAAGGGCTGATCAAGAAGGCTCGGCTCGGTGGCCGTGGCACGCAACCCGGGGGACGCGGGCGATGAGGTTGATTCTGCTGGGGCCCCCGGGCGCCGGCAAGGGCACGCAGGCAAAGCGGCTCGAAGAACGCTATGGCGTCGTGCAGATCGCGACCGGTGACATGCTGCGGGCCGAGGTGAAGTCGGGATCTGCCATTGGCCGCGAGGCCAAGGCGATCATGGAGCGCGGCGAGCTGGTGCCGGACAGTATCCTGATCGGCATGCTGGCGGCCCGCGTGCAGGCTCCGGATGTCGCCAAGGGCTTCATCCTGGACGGCTTTCCGCGCACCGTGCCGCAGGCGCAGGCGCTGGACGGCATGCTGGCGGAGCGTTCGCTGCCGCTGGAGCAGGTGATCGAGCTGAAGGTGGACGATGCCGCGCTGGTCGAGCGAATCGCCGGCCGCTTCACCTGCGCCAAGTGCGGTGAGGGCTACCACGACCGTTTCAAGGCGCCGAAGGTCACCGGAATCTGCGACGTCTGCGGCAGCACGGAGTTCACCCGCCGCGCTGATGACAGGGCGGAGACGGTGGCTGCGCGCCTGGAGGCCTACCACCGGCAGACCGCGCCCCTGTTGCCGCACTACGCCGCACAGGGGAAGCTGAAGCATGTGGACGGCATGGCCGAGATGGACGAGGTGACGCGGCAACTGGCCGCGCTCCTCGACCCCAAGGCCGTATGACTTGACTCCCGCAGGGGGGGCGGTGTAGCACCCGGCCCCTGCGGTCCGGAGGTTCCTCCGGCCGCTCTTCGCCGTTGCATGCCTGATTCGGGCCGTTCCGCGAGAGTCGTGGATCAGGTCTGGGGTAGGCGGGGCCCCTGCGGGCCTGGTTAGTGTTTATCCGGGCCGCAGGCCCAGTTTTTTGAGCGGGCCCCAGGCCCTGTTTTTTGAGCGGGCCGTAGGCCCGACGAGGAGAGAGGCACCGTGGCGCGTATCGCCGGCGTGAACATCCCAACCAACAAGCGGGTGCTCATCTCGCTCCGCTACATCTATGGCATCGGTCCGCAGAACGCGAAGGTGATCTGCGAGCAGCTCGGCATCCCCGAGGATCGCCGCGTGAACCAGATGACGGATGACGAGATCCTCCGCGTGCGCGAGCTCATCGACCGGGAATACCGCGTCGAGGGCGACCTGCGGCGTGAAGAGGCGATGAACAAGAAGCGGCTGATGGACATGGCCTGCTACCGCGGCCTGCGTCACCGCAAGGGCCTGCCGGTCCGCGGCCAGCGCACGCATACCAATGCGCGCACCCGCAAGGGCAAGGCCGTGGCGATCGCCGGCAAGAAGAAGGTGACGAAGTAAGATGGCTCGCGAACCCCGCGCCGGCAGCCGCCCCCGCAAGAAGGAGCGGAAGAACATTTCTTCCGGCGTGGCGCACGTCCTCGCCTCCTTCAACAACACCGTGGTGACCATCACCGACGCGCAGGGCAATGCCATCGCCTGGTCGTCGGCTGGCAGCCAGGGCTTCAAGGGCAGCCGCAAGAGCACGCCCTATGCCGCCCAGGTGGCCGCTGAGGACGCCGGCAAGAAGGCGCGCGAGCACGGCATGGAGACGCTGGAGATCCAGGTCTCCGGTCCGGGTTCGGGCCGTGAATCCGCGCTGCGCGCGCTGCAGGCCGTGGGCTTCTACGTCACCGCCATCCGCGACGTGACGCCCATCCCGCACAATGGCTGCCGTCCGCGCAAGCGGCGCCGCGTCTGATCAGACGCGCGTTGCTGACCGGGGCTGGGCAGGGGAATAGACCGTGATCGAGAAGAATTGGCGTTCGCTGATCGAGACCAAGAAGGACGTCGAGCTCGGCGCTGATCCGACTCGTCTGGCCACCTTGGTGGCGGAGCCGCTGGAGCGCGGCTTCGGCATGACGCTCGGCAATGCGCTGCGCCGCATCCTGCTGTCCTCCCTGCAGGGCGCGGCGGTGACGGCGGTGCGCATCGACGGCGCGCTGCACGAATTCAGCAGCCTCCAGGGTGTGCGGGAAGACGTAACGGACATCGTCCTGAACGTGAAGCAGCTCGCCGTGCGCATGCAGGGCGATGGCCCGAAGCGCCTGCAGCTGACCGCGACCGGCCCGGGCGAAGTCACCGCCGGGCAGATCCAGACCTCCGGCGACATCGAGATCTCGAACCCGGACCTGGTGATCTGCTCGCTCGATGACGGCGCAAAGCTGTCCATGGAGCTCACGGTGGACACCGGCAAGGGCTACGTGCCGGCCAGCGAGAACCGTCCGGAAGATGCGCCGATCGGCCTGATCCCGATCGATGCCATCTACTCCCCGGTGCGCCGCGTGGCCTATCAGGTTCAGCCGACCCGCGTCGGGCAGAAGACCGACTACGACAAGCTGGTGCTGACGGTCGAGACCGATGGCACGGTGACGCCGGAGGATGCGGTCGGCATCGCGGCCCGCATCCTGCAGGAACAGCTGCAGCTCTTCATCAACTTCGAGGAGCCGCGCCAGCGTGTGGTGGAGGAGATCCGCGACGATCTGCCCTTCAACCGCAACCTGCTGCGCAAGGTCGATGAGCTGGAGCTGTCGGTCCGATCGGCGAACTGCCTGAAGAACGACAACATCGTCTATATCGGCGACCTGGTTCAGAAGACCGAGCAGGAGATGCTCCGCACGCCGAATTTCGGCCGCAAGTCGCTGAACGAGATCAAGGAGGTCCTCGCCTCCATGGGCCTCGGCCTTGGCATCACCGTGCCGGGCTGGCCGCCGGAGAACATCGAGGATCTGGCGAAGAAGCTCGAGGAGCCCTTCTGAGGGCTCACTCGGGCGGGCGGAGGGGCAGTCACGCTCCCCGACTATGAGTGTGAAACTGCGCTGCACAAATATTCCGGGCCCCCGCTGAAGGCGGGGGTTCGGGTTCTCTAAGGAAACAGGACCATGCGTCACGGCGTATCCGGCCGTAAGCTCGGCGTTACCACCAGCCATCGGCTCGCGATGCTCCGCAGCATGGCGACCGCCCTGCTGAAGCACGAGCAGATCTCCACCACCCTGCCGAAGGCGAAGGAGCTGCGCCCCTATGTCGAGCGCATCATCACGCTCGGCAAGCGCGGCGACCTGCATGCGCGCCGCCAGGCCTATGCGCAGATCCGCGACCCGAAGGTAGTGGACAAGCTGTTCTCCACCATCGCGGAGCGCTACAAGACCCGCGCCGGCGGCTACACCCGCGTCCTGAAGGCCGGCGTGCGCTACGGCGATGCGGCCGACATGGCGGTGATCGAGCTGATCGAACGCGATGTTGCGGCCAAGGGCCTCGACAGCGGCCCGCGGCCGGAGACGGTGCCGAGCGAGGCGGACGAGGCGTAAGCCTCCTCCCTATCGAAGCTGAGACAGGGCGCCGCGAGGCGCCCTTTTTCATGGGCGGCTACAGGGTTGGGCGGCGGATGCCCTGGCGGGTCATCTCGGCCTCCAGAAATTGGGCGAGTTCCTGCTGGTAGCTTGGGCATAAGGACTGCGCCAGCTTCTGCCCCGTCTCGGCGCCATGAGTCGCGGAGGCGACGAGGGCGGCGGTGATTGGTGCGGCAAACAGCGCGATATTCGTGGTAACCCAGGCCGTGATCTGGGCGTCCACATCGGTTCGGTCGGTCGCGGTGACCCAGCCAAAGCCGGCCATGTCGCGCATCATCCCCGGGCCTGCATTGCGCAGCATCGCCTGGAAGAGGCCCAGCGTCGCGCGGTAGGCCGTCTCGGCGCCGAGGCGTACAGACCTTTCCAGGCAGCTTCCCGGCTCCATCCCCTCGGCCAGGAACAATCGGGGTTCGGTGATCTCGATATGCAGCGTCACCGTCCCGATGCGCCAGCAGCCTTGGGTGGTGCCACCTTCGGCAGGCCGGGCCGCGGCGGGGCGCAGCTGCGGGTTGAAGGCAGCGGGGGCCGACCAGAGGTTGGCCTTCACGCTGCCGTCCCGCGCCATTTCGAGCGTCACGCGCCGCCGTTCCAGGCTGGGCGTCACTGAGTCCGCGGTCACCACGAAATCTGGCGCCGGCGGCCTGCCGGATTCGCAGCCTGCCTGTGCCTGCTGCACGGAAAGGGCTGTGGCGATCAGCGCAAGGCAGAGCAGGCGAGGGGTCTGCATGACAGGGCTCCAGGGCAAGGGCTGCCCGCCACGCTGCAGGCTGGCGAGGAGCGTAACGAGGGGGCGGCGCGCCTGCGATATCCCTGGCGTGGGTTCTCACACTCCCGCACCCTCCGTTCACCCCCGCCGCGCCGCCTTCATCTCCAGCCGCGTCAGCCAGAAGCCCGCGCCGATGATGATGACGACGCCCACCAGCATCCCCGGCTCCGGCACCTCGTCGAAGACCAGCCAGCCGAACAGGATGGCCCAGAGGATCATGGCGTATTGCCAGGGCACCACCACCGGCGCCGGCGCCAGGGCGAGGGACCGCGTGACGGCCAGGTGCGCCGCCACCCCCACCACGCCCAGCAGCATCAGCAGCCCGGCATCCACCCAGCTGACCGGCACCCAGCCGAAAGGCGCCATCACCAGGCCGAGCAGCAGCGCCGCGCCCATCTGGTAGGTGGCGAGCACGGTGGCGGAGGTGCCGCGCAGCTCCCGCGTCGCCAGAAGATAGCCCGAATACAGCAGCGTGCCGCCGATCGCGACCAGGGTCGGCAGCACGCCATGGTCGAGCCCGGCGCCGAGCGCCACCACGACGCCGATGAAGCCCAGCACCACCGCAGCGAAGCGCTTCCGCTCCAGCCGCTCGCCCAGCAACAGGGCGCTGCCAAGCGCGACATAGATCGGGGTCGCCATCCAGAAGGCCATGGTATCGGCCAGCGGCATCATGGAGACGGCCCAGTAGAAGGCCGAGACTTCCAAGGTGCCGCAGGCGATCCGCACCATCTGCAGGCGGGGGTGGGGTGGCCGCAGCAGCGGTACCGCGCCCTCCCGTGCGATCATCGGCGCCAGCACCAGCAGGGCGGCGATGCTACGCAGGACCAGCACCTGTGCCACCGCATAGGTCGCGACCAGCCACTTGCCCAGCACATCGTTCAGCGAGAAGCCGAGCACCGCGACCGACATCAGCAGGATGCCGGCGAGGTTGCGGTTGGCGGTGTGGCTCATGCGTGTTGTGCGGATCGTGGTTGATCCGCCCTCGTCCGCCGGCGTTCGCGTCGGCAGGCCCGGCTATGCGGCATGGGCCGCGGCGCCGGTTCGGGCGCAGGTCGGGCTGCGTGGAACCGCGGTCACTCCGCCCGGATATTGGCGTCCCGCACCAGGGCCGCCATGGTGGCGCGGCCCTCGGTGACGAAACGGGCGAAGTCGGCGGGCCGGGTGGCCAGCGGCACGCAGCCGATCTGCACCAGGCGCTGGCGGATGGCCGGCACGGCCACGGCCTCCACCAGCGCATCGGACAGCGCATTTACCACGGCGGGCGGCGTGCCGGCTGGGCCGAATAGCCCGGCCCATTCATTGGATTCGAAGCCGGCGTAGCCGCTTTCGGCAATGGTCGGCACATCCGGCCGGCTTTCCACCCGCTCCGCCGTGCCCACTGCCAGGAAGCGCGCCCGCCCGGCATCCACCACCGGCCCGGCCGAGACCAGCGTGGTGAAGACCGCGTCGATGGCGCCGGATGCCAGGTCCTGCGCCGCCGCCGCGCCGCCGCGATAGGGCACGTGGATCACCTCGATGCCGGCCCGGCGGGCGAAGGCCACCAGGCCCAGATGCCCGGCTGTGGCATTGCCCTGGGTACCGACTGAGATCGCCCCCGGCCGCGCCTTGGCCGCCGCCACGAACTCCGCCAACGTATTCGCCGCGAAGTCGCGCTTCACCGCGATGGCAGAGGGAAAGGCCACCACCAGGCTGATCGGCGTGAAGGCGGTGGCGTAGTCGAAGGTCAGCCCGCGCAGCAGGGACGGGTTCACCAGATGCGAGGAGGCGTCCCACAGGAAGCTGTGCCCATCCGTGGCGCGGGCGATCTCCGCCGCGCCCAGGCTGCCACTCGCACCCGTCCGGTTCTCGACCACGAAATTCTGGCCGAGCCGCTGGCCCATATGCGGCGTGATGACCCGCGCCGCACTGTCCGCGGCCCCGCCGGCCGAGAATGGCACGACCAGGCGGATCGAGCGGTTCGGCCAGGCGGCCTGCGCCCGCACCGGCGCGGCAAGCGCGAGTGCAGGTGCGGCAGCCAGCAGCGTGCGGCGGGCGAGGGTGCCATTCGGCAGCATGTGGGACGTCTCCAGTTTCATTAACCGCTCAGATCGGATGGAGCGGCCGAACGGTCAACCCACCTCGATCTTCGCGTCGCGAACGAGCTGGCCCATGATCTCCCGCTGCTGCGCGACGTAGCGGGCGAAGTCGGCCGGCGGCGAGCCCAGCGGCAGGGCGCCCAGCGTGTCCAGCCGCGCCTTCACCGTGGCATCGGCCAGGGCGTGCTTCGCGGCTTCGTACAGGCGCTGGGTGGCGGCGGCCGGAAGGCCGGCCGGGGCGTACAGGCCGTTCCACTCATTCAGCTCATAACCCGGAAAACCCTGTTCGGCGACGGTCGGGACATTCGGCAGCGCCGCGATGCGCTGCGCCGTGCTGACCGCCAGCGGCTTGAGCTGGCCGTCGCGCGCCAGCTGGAGGGAGGAGGAGACGGTGCCGAAGACGAAGGCGATGGAACCGCCGAGCAGGTCCTGCAGCGCCGGCGTGCCGCCGCGATACGGAACATGCTGGATGTCCAGCCCCGCCCGGTTCAGGAACAGCGCCGCCGCCAGATGTGCCGCCGTGGCATTGCCCGAGGAACCGTAGGAGAGGGTGCCCTGGCGTGCCTTTGCCCATTCGACGAATTGCGGCAGCGTGCTGACCGGGATGTCCTTGTTCACCGCCAGGATCTGCGGCAGCACCACCACCTGGCTGATCGGCGTGAAGGCGGTGGCGTAGTCGAAGGACAGGTTGCGCAGCAGCGACGGGTTCACCGTGTGGGCCAGCGCGTCGATCATGATGGTGTGGCCATCCGGCGCGCTGCGCGCCAGCTCCGACGCGGCGATGGACCCGCCGGCGCCGGCGCGGTTCTCCACCACCACGGATTGGCCCAGGAAGCTGCCCATCGGCGTGGCGAGCAGGCGGGAGGTGGTGTCCACGCCGCCACCGGGCGGGTAGGGGGCCAGCAGGCGGATCGGGCGGGACGGCGCCCATTGCGCCCCCTGTGCAGCGGCGGCGCGACCAAGGAAGGGCGCAGCAAGCAGGGGCGCAGCAAGCAGGCCGGCGGCCAGGCTGCGGCGGCTCAGTGTGGTCATGGTGGAACCTCCTGGTTGGGTTGCGCGCAACATGCCGTGCCCGCCCGGTTCCCGCCACCCCGCTTCAGGCTAGACTACATTCCATGACCCGACCGCCTGATCTGTTCGGCAGCCCGTCCGAAACCGAGGCCCCGACCGCGCCCCCCGGCCCCCGCCCGCTCGCGGATCGCCTGCGCCCGCGGCGGCTGCAGGATGTCGTGGGCCAGGATCACCTGGTGGGGCCGGAGGGCAGCGTCACCGGCATGCTGGCGCGCGGCAGCCTGTCCTCCATCATCCTCTGGGGGCCGCCGGGCGTCGGCAAGACCACCATCGCGCGGCTGTTGGCGGAGGCGGCAGGGCTGTCCTTCGTCGCGCTGTCGGCGGTGTTCTCCGGCGTGGCGGACCTCAAGCGGGCCTTCGACGAGGCCCGCATGCGCCGTCGCAACGGCCGCGGCACGCTGCTGTTCGTGGACGAGATCCACCGCTTCAACCGGGCGCAGCAGGATGGCTTCCTGCCGGTGGTCGAGGACGGCACCGTCACATTGGTCGGCGCCACCACCGAAAACCCGTCCTTCGCCCTGAACGGCGCGCTGCTGTCGCGCTGCCAGGTGCTGGTGCTGAAGCGGCTGGACGAGGCGGCGCTGGAAGACCTGATGGCGCGCGCCGAGGCCGAGGAAGCCCGCGCGCTGCCGCTGACGCCGGAAGGCCGCGCGGCGCTGGCTGGCATGGCCGATGGCGATGGCCGCTATCTGCTGAACATGGTGGAGCAGCTACTGTCCCTGCCACCGGGCGGCGAATTGCTCGACCCCACGAGCCTGGCCGCGCTGCTGGCAAAGCGGGCGGCGCTGTACGACAAGGACCGCGAGGAGCACTACAACCTCATCTCCGCGCTGCACAAATCCTTACGCGGCTCGGACCCGGATGCGGCGCTGTACTGGTTCGCGCGCATGCTGACGGGTGGCGAGGACCCGCGCTACATCGCCCGCCGCCTGCTGCGCTTCGCCTCCGAGGATGTCGGCATGGCCGATCCCCGGGCCTTGCAGATCGCGCTGGCGGGTTGGGAGGCCTATGAGCGACTGGGCTCGCCCGAGGGGGAATTGGCGCTGGCGCAGGTGGTGGTGCATCTCGGCACCGCGCCGAAATCCAACGCGCTGTATGCCGGCTTCGGCGCCGCGATGCGCGCCGCGAAGCAGACCGGCAGCCTGATGCCGCCGCCCAACATCCTGAACGCACCGACCAAGCTGATGCAGGAACTCGGCTACGGCGAGGGCTACGAATACGACCATGATGCGGAGGAGGGCTTCTCCGGCGCCGACTACTGGCCGCCGGGGATGCCGCGCCAGCGCTTCTACAGCCCGACGGAGCGCGGCGCGGAGGCGGCGGTGGCCGCCCGGATGGCGGAGTGGGACGCGCTGCGGAAGCGGAAGCGCAAGCGGTGAAGCCAGCACGCACCAGAAGCCCTCTCCACCCGCAGGGGGGCGAGGGTTGGGCGGGGGGGGCTCTGCCAGGAAATGCGCTGCCTCGCCGCGCCACAGGCAGGGGCGAGGGCTCTTGACCAACATCCTCCTCGTCGCGCTCGGCGGCGCGATCGGCTCCGTCCTGCGCTACGCCATCGCGCTGCTGGCGGTGGAGACCCTCGGCATCGCCTTCCCCTGGGGCACGCTGGCGGTGAATATCCTCGGCAGCGGCGCCATCGGCGTGGCGGCGGCGCTCGGCGTGCAGGGCGAGATGCGGCTGCTGCTGGTCACCGGCCTGCTCGGCGGCTTCACCACCTTCTCCGCCTTCAGCCTGGAGACGGGGCTGCTGTTCGAGCGCAGCCCCTGGATCGCCGCCGTCTATGTCGCGGCGTCCCTGCTGCTGGGGCTCGCCGCCTTCGCGCTGACCTACGGGTTGCTACGCCGCTAGAGCTGTTTCATCGAAAGCGAAGACGGTGAAACAGCTCTAGCTCATTGTCTTGACGCATTTTCCGAGTCGCCTTGCTTCGCCGCAAGGCTTGAAAATGCTTTAGCTCACTCATCCGCATCCACGGCATTCGCCATGAAGCGCCGGCGGTGCAGCGCGGCGCTGCCGAACTGGTTCGCCAGCACCATCGCCTTCCGCAGATAGAGGCCGACATCGTATTCATCGGTGTAGCCGATGGCGCCATGCAGCTGCACCGCGGCGCGCGTGACCAGCAGCGAGGCCTCCGCCGCCCGCACCTTGGCGCGCGACACGGCAGCGCGGCGCGCGGCCGGCGCGGCGCCGGCATCGAGGGTCGCCGCCGCGGCCTCCACGCTGGCGCGGCTCAGTGTCACCTGGATCTGCAGATCCACCGCGCGGTGCTGCAACGCCTGGAAGCTGCCGATCGGCTTGCCGAATTGCTGGCGGGTGCGGAGGTAGTCCAGCGTCATGCCGAAGCTGCGCTCCATCACGCCGAGCAGCATGGCCGCAGTCGCCAGCGCCGCCTCATCCAGCGCCTGGTCCAGCGCCTTGGCCGGCAGGGTGCCGATGCGGGTGCCCTGCGCGGCGATGGTGCCGTAATGGCCGCCATCCTGGGTCTCGACGATCTCGGGCGTCGCTTCCGCGGCCTGCAGCGCCAGCCCGCCATCCTCCCGCACCGGCAGCAGGAAGCCGGTGGCGCCGGCCGCCATCGGCACGAAGACGCGCGGCGCCCCGGGCGTGCCGGGTGCCTCCAGCGTATCGGCGCGTTCCTGCCAGGCGGTCAGCGGCAGCGCCTCGCCGGACAGCAGCGCCTCCAGCCCCGGCGCATCGCCACAGGCGGCCAGCAGCGCGGCGGAGAACACGCCCGGCACCAGTGGCTCCGGCGCCAGGCCGCGGCCGAGTTCCTCCGCCAGCGCGCAGTATTCGGCCATGCCGAGGCCGGTGCCGCCCTGGTCCTCCGCCACGCGCAGCCCGACCCAGCCCATCTCCGCCATCTGCCGCCATACGGCGCGGTCGAAGCCCGGCCGCGTGAAGCGCAGCGCGCGGATGCGGGACAGGTCGCCGCCGCGGGGTGCGACGGCACCGGCGCTGTCGCGGATCATCTCGACCATGCTCATGCGACGATGCCCGCCTGGGCCAGCCGATCGGCCTCGTCCGCATCGGTGCCGAGCCACTCGGACAGCACCTCCGCCGTGTGTTCCCCGAGTTTCGGCGGTGCGCGCGTATAGGCAACCGGCGTGTCGGAGAAGCGCACCGGGTTGGCGATGGTCGGCGCGCCATCCGGTGTCTGCGAGAACACCTCCCGATGCCGGATCTGCGGATCCTCCGCCACCGCGGCGAAGTCGTTGATCGGGCCGGAGGAGACGCCGACCGCATTCAGCGCATCCATCCACTCCTGCGCCCGCCGCTTCAGGAAGGCCTCCTGCAGCAGCGGCAGCAGCACATCCCGGTTTGCCATGCGCTGCGGATTGGTCGCGAAGCGCGGGTCCGCTGGAATCTGCAGCACCTGGCAAAGTTGGGAAAATTGGCGGTCATTGCCCACCGCCACCATCAGCGGCCGGTCGGCGGTGGAGAAGGCCTGCCAGGGCGTGTTGATCTGGGATGCCGTGCCCGCCCGCACCGGCATGCGGCCGGAGACCAGGTGGTTCATGGCGATATGCGAATGCGCCGCCACCTGCGCGTCCAGCAGCGCCAGGTCGATATGCTGCCCCTTGCCGCTGACCGTATCCCGGTGATGCAGCGCGGCCAGGATGGCGACCGTCGCATACATGCCCGCATTGATGTCCGAGACGCTGTAGCCCACCACGGCCGGGCCTTCGCCCGGTTCGCCATCGGCTACGCCAGTCACGCTCATCAGCCCGGACATCGCCTGGAAGATCGGGTCATAGCCGGGCAGGGCGGCATAGGGGCCGGATTGGCCGAAACCGGTGATGGAGCAATAGACCAGCTTCGGGTTCACCTCGGCGAGCGACGCGTAGTCCAGCCCGTACTTTCGCAGCCCGCCGGTCTTGAAGTTCTCGATGAAGACATCGGCCTTCGCCGCCATGGCGCGCAGCAGCGCCGCGCCTTCCGGCTTGGCGATATCCAGCGCGATGGAGCGCTTGTTGCGGTTCATCGCCAGGAAGGAGGAGGTTTCGCCAACCGGCGTCCCATCCGCGCCGGTCTTCCGAAACCCCATCCGCCGCACATCGTCGCCGCCGCCCGGCTGCTCGATCTTCACCACCTCCGCGCCGAAATCGCCGAGCATCTGCGCCGCCCAGGGGCCGGCGAAGACGCGCGTCATGTCCAGCACGCGGATTTTCGGCAGGGCACTCATGCGGGCAACTCCAGCAGCGCGCGGGACAACACATTCCGCAGAATTTCGGAGGAGCCGCCGAAGATGGTGGACGGCCGCGCCAGCAGGAACTGCCCCGCCGGATGCAGCGCCGGGCCGGGCATCGGGTGCAGCAGCCCGGCATGTTCGCCGGCCATCTCCAGCTGCGCGTCGGTGATGCGCTGGAACAGCTCGGTCGCCACGATCTTCAGGATCGAGACCTCCGCCCCCAGCGTCTCGCCGCGTTTCAGCGCCGCCGAATAGCGTTCGTACAGCGCCTTCAGATCGGCCAGCTCCAGCCGGAACCGCGCATATTGATCCAGGAAGGCCGGGTCCTCCGCGCGGCCCATCGCCTCCGCCAGCCGCTTCAGCGCGGCGAGGCCGTTGGCCGACAGGCGCGGGGAGCCGATGGCGATGCGCTCGAAGCCCAGCAGCGCCTTGGCATAGGTCCAGCCCTTGTTGACCTCGCCCACCAGCCGGTCCTTCGGCACGCGGACAGCGTCGAAGAAGACCTCGCAGAACTCGTCATGCAGATCGAGGTTCAGGATCGGCCGCACGGAGATGCCCGGGCTGTCCATCGGCAGCAGCAGAAAGGAAATACCCTCCTGCTTCTTTACGCCCTTGTCGGTCCGGGCCAGCACGAAGATCCAGTTCGCGTCATTGGCGAAGGTGATCCAGGTCTTCTGGCCGTTCAGCACCCAATGCTCGCCTTGGTCGATCGCCTCCAGCCGCAGCGCGGCGAGGTCGGACCCGGCATTGGGTTCGGAATAGCCCTGCGCCCAGATGTCCTCGCCCGAGAGGATGCGCGGCAGGAAATGCGCCTTCTGCGCCTCGGACCCGTGCTTGATCAGCAGCGGCCCCAGCATCAGCACGCCCATGTCGCTGATCCGCGGCGCGCCGTGGCGTTCCAGCTCCTCGATCAGGATCAGCTGCTTCGCCGCATCCAGCCCCATGCCGCCATGCTCCACCGGCCAGGCCGGCGCCAGCCAGCCCTGGGCCGAGAGCTTCAGGTACCAGGGCTTGTTGTCCCGCCAATGCAGGCGACGCTGCGGGTGGCGCAGCTCGGGTGGGCAGTTTGCCTCGATCCAGCCGCGGACATGCGCGCGGAAGGCGACCTCATCCAGTGCATCGAGGCTCTCGCCCATGCTCCCCCCAATCTTAGGCCAGTTGAATGACCTTTATCCAGCGCCTGCGCGGCTGTCCATCCCGTGCTATTGCGCGTCCCATGACCGTGCAGTTGAAGAAAGTCGCCGCCGATGAGGGCGACACCCGTCTGGACCGCTGGCTGAAACGCCATGTGCCGGCGCTCACCCAGGGCGCCGTGCAGAAGATGCTGCGGACCGGCCAGATCCGCGTCGACGGCAAGCGTGCGGAGGCGAATACCCGGCTCGAGGCGGGCCAGGAAGTTCGCATCCCGCCCTTCACCGAGAACCCCAACGCCGCGCTGCCGCGCACGCCGAAGCCGGTGGATGAGCGCGACGCCAAGGCGTTGCTGCGCATGATCATCCACAAGGATGCGGAGGTGCTGGTGCTGGATAAGCCGCATGGCCTGCCGGTGCAGGGCGGCCCCGGCATCACCAGGCACCTGGACGGCATGCTGGACGCCTTGCAGCTTGATGCCGCCGAGCGCCCCCGCCTGGTGCACCGGCTGGACCGGGATACCTCCGGCGTACTGGTGCTGGCGCGTACCGTGGGCGCGGCCTCGAAGCTCGCCGCCGCCTTCCGCACGCGGGAGGTGGAGAAGACCTACTGGGCCGTGGTGCTGGGCGAGCCCAGCCCGCCCGCCGGGCGCATCAACATGGCGCTGATCCGCCAGGGCGGCCCGCGCGGCGAACGCACCGCGCCGGCCGAGCAGGGCGAGGATGGCGTGCATGCCATCACCGATTTCCGCACGCTGGATGCCGTACGCCGCAAGGCCGCCTGGATCGAGATGAAGCCGCTGACCGGCCGCACCCACCAGCTTCGCGTACATGCGGCGGAAGCACTCGGCTGCCCGATCCTGGCGGATGGCAAGTATGGCGGCCAGGCCGCGCATATGGAGGGGCTGCCGGCCGAGCTCCACCTGCATGCCCGCGCGCTGCGCCTGCCGCATCCCACCGGCGGCTACCTGGAAGTGGCTGCGCCCCTGCCGCAGCACATGAAGGAAACCTTTGCCTTCTTCGGCTTCGAGGCGCCGCGCACGCCGAAGCCACGCCGCGTGAGTTGAAGACCGCCGCTGCATCCTGGTGACCGCTGGATGGTAGGGTGGGGCATGATCAAGCCCCCTCCCCACCATCGCCGGCGCCGCTGGCCCTGGATTGTCCTCGCCCTGGTCATCGGCCTGCCAGCGCTGGCGCTCGGCGCCGCGCTGCTGCTGCTGGATGCGGAATCGCTGCGCCCGCGCCTGGTGGCGGCGGTGGAACGCGCCACCGGCCGCGACTTCACCGTGGGCGAGATGCGCCTCGCCCTGTCCCTGGTCCCCACCGTGGAGCTGCGCGACGTCGCGCTGTCCAACCCGGAAGGGGCGAGCCGCCCCAACATGCTGACCGCGCGCCGCGTGCAGGTGCAGGCCGCGCTGCTGCCGCTGCTGTCCCGCGAAATCCGCATCTCCCGCATCGAGCTGGAACAGCCCGACCTGCTGCTGGAGGTGGACGCCCAGGGCCGCGGCAACTGGCAGTTCACCCGCCCAGCGGGCGAGCCTGCATCCGGCCAGGCCGCGCAGGATGCGGCGGGCAGGGACCTCGCCTTCGGCATCGATGCGCTGCAGGTCGCGGACGGCCGTGTCGGCTGGCGCGACGCCCGCAGCGGCCTGGCGGAGACGGTGCAGATCCCGCGGCTCGAAGCCACCGCCCCGCTCCGCGGCGGCGTGACGGCGGAGGGGCAAGTGGTGCTGCGCGGCCAGGATGTGGCGCTGCGGGCGGAGACCGGCGGCCTCGCGGCCTTCGGCGGCAGCCAGCCCTGGCCGGTGCAGGCGACGCTCGGCGTCGCGGGGGCCGAGGCACAGGTGAACGGCACGCTGAACGGCCAGGCCTGGACCGGCACGGCGGAGGCCAGCGTGCCGGATCTCGCGCGGCTTTCTGCCCTGCTGCCGAATGCCGCCTTGCCACCCCTGCGCAACGTGGTCGCCTCCGCCGCCGCATCCGGAACCGGGGGCGCCGTCTCCGAGATCAGGGACCTGAAGCTGGTGGTGGGCGAATCGGACCTCGCCACGCTGCGCCCGGGCCTGGCGCTGCGCCGTGCGGAGCTGGCGGCACCGGGGCTGGAGGCGCCGATCGCCCTGACCGGCGCAGTGGTGCTGGATGGCCAGGTGCTGAACCTGTCCGGCACTGCGGGCACGCCGGCCCTGCTGCTGGCGGGCGCCTCCGGCCCGCTGCCGCTGGATCTGCGGGCGGAGGGCGCGGGCATCACCGCCACGGCGGAAGGCCGCATCGCGCAGCCGCGTGAATTGCGCGGCATCAACCTGGCGGTCACGGCGCAGGCGGCGGACCTCGCGCCCTTCGGGCTGCGCGGGGAAGGGCGCTTCGCCGGGCAGGTGGCGATGCCCGGGCCAGGGATTGCCGGCGGTGTCCGCATCACCGGGTTGAACGCCGCCATCCCGGCGGCGGAGATGCGCGGCGACCTGACCCTGGCGGCCGGAGCGCGGCGCGCGATCAGCGGCACGCTGGCCTTTCCGCGGCTGGATTTGGATGCGCTGGCCGCCGCCCGCACGGCGCCCGCCGCGCCGGCATCCGCACCCGCGGCGCCCGCTTCACCTGCCACGCCGGCACCTGCCGCCGCTGATAACCGGGTGATCCCCGCCACGCCGCTGCCGTTTGCGATGCTGCGCGACTTCGATGCCGATCTGCGCCTGTCCGCGCCGAGCGTGACCTATGTCGGCCAAGCCTGGCGCCAGGTCTCCGCGCGGCTCGCGGTGGAAGGCGGCAATGCGCGGCTGGCACCTTTCTCCGCCCAGACCCCGGCCGGCCCGGTGACGTTGGAAGTTCAGGCCGATGCGCGGCAGGACCCGCCCCGACTGCGCGTGGTGGCACGTTCCCCGGGCATCGACCTCGCGGCGCTGTCGCGCGCGGCGGGGCGGGATCCGCTGCTGCTGGGGCGGGCGCAGATCGATGCCGATCTCGCCGGGCGTGGCGACAATCTGCGCGCCGTGGCGGCCTCGGCGGCGGGGCATCTCGGCGTGGCGCTGGTCGATGGCGCGGTGCCGCGCAGCCTGCTGCGCGCCCTGCCGCAGCAGGTGCTGGGCGCGGTGCTGCCGGGCGGCGATGGCGACATTCCGCTGCGCTGCTTCGCGCTGCGTGCCCCGGCGGCTGAGGGCCAGCTGCGGCTGGAGACCTTGTACGCGGAAGGCGCGCTCGGCCGGCTTGGCGGCTCCGGCGTGATCGACATGGGGGAGGAGACGCTGGCGGTGCGGCTGCTGACCGACCTGCGGACCGCCCGCGTGGCGCTGCGCGCGCCGGTGAACATCGCCGGGCGCTGGACCAACCCGCGCGTCGGGGTGGAGCCGGCGGCAGCGGCCGCGGCGGGGCTCGGCGCCTTCCTCTCGCAGCAGGAGACGCCGGATCGCTCGTTGCAGGCGCTGGCGGAGATCCTGGGCGGGGCCGCCAATCGCGGCGGCGGGCAGCAGGCGCTTGGCAGCTGCGAACCGGCGCTGGCCGCGGCGCGCGGCGGCGCGGCGGGTCCGGCGCCCACCGTGGCCGGCGCGCCGGAGGCCCCGGCAGCGTCCCAGGCGGCGCCCTCTGGCGAGCGTGAGCGGCCGAACCCGGCCGACCTGCTGCGCGGGCTGCTCGGGCGCTGACGGTTTGCAACCAGCGGCTTCCGGCCTAATGCTTCCGCCAGGGAGTTGAAGCATGAACTGGAACCGCGTCCTGGGGGCGCTGCTGGGCGGTGCCGCCCGCCCGCCACGCCGGCGCATTCGACGCAGCGGCCTGCCGATCGGCGGTGGCGGCAACATGGCGCTCGCCCGCACCCTGGCGCGGCTGGCGACGGTGGCGATCGAGGCGATGAACCGCCCATCCCAGTCGCCAACACCCGCCCCACGCCACGAGGCGCCTGCCCCCCGTGGCGCGGGTTCCGCCCCCCGTGGCGCGGGTTCGGCCCCCCGCGGAGCGGGTTCGGCCCCCCGCGGAGCGGGTTCGGGAAGATCCGCACGCCTTCCGGAATGGACCACGGCGCCCGCGCCCAGCCCCTATACGCCACCCGCCGAAACGCCGGACGCGCCCCTGGTGGAGGAGGTGGAGGGCCTGCTGCTGATCCGCGCCATGATCGCGGCCGCCAAGGCGGATGGCTCGGTGGATGCCGAGGAGCGCCGCGCCATCGCGGAGCAACTCGATTCCGCCGGGCTCTCGGCCGAGGAGCGCGACTTCATCCTGGCCGATTTCGAACGCCCGCTGACGCCGGATGCGCTGGCCCGGCAGGCCACGGACCCGATGATGCGGGCGCGGCTCTATGCCGGCGCGGTGGCGGCGATGGATGAGATTTCGGCGCCGGAACGCGCCTGGCTGGATGAACTGGCCAAAGCCCTCGGCCTCGACAGGCGGGCGGCGGCGGCAATCGAGGAAAGGCTTTCGACATGACCGGCACCGGAACGAACGGCACGGATGGGCTGACGCGGGACCAGGCAGCATTGCGCGACCGCGCCCGCGAACTGGCGCAGGAGGCTGCGGCGCAGGCGGCGGAGACGGACCGCAGCGGCCAGTATCCCTGGCCGATGGTGCGGAAGATGGCCGAGGCCGGCTTCACCGGCCTGACGGTTCCGAAGGAATGGGGCGGGCCCGGCGGGTCCGTGCTGGATGCCGCGCTGGTGGTGGAGGAATTCTCCAAGGCCTGCGCCGTCTGCGGCCGCATCGCGGTGGAGGCCAATATGGGCGCGGTCGGCGCCATCATGGCCTATGGCACCGATGCCCAGAAGAAGCTGGCTGCCGGGCTGGTGCTGGCCGGCGACAAGCCCGCCATCTGCATCACGGAGCCCGATGCCGGCTCCGCCGCCACGGAAATGTCCACCACGGCGGAAAAGCGCGGCGACCGCTGGGTGATCAATGGCCGCAAGACCTGGATCACCGGCGGCGGCGTTTCCAAGCTGCACCTGATCTTCGCCCGCGTGGTGGAGGACGGCGCCTTCAAGGGCATTGGCGGTTTCCTCGTCGTCCGGGACGAGTCCGGTCGGCCGGAAGGGCTGATCATATCCCGCCGCATCCCCTCCCTCGGCCTCTGCGGCATGCCGGAGGCGGAGCTGGAGTTCCGCGACCTGGAAGTGGCGGATGACATGGTGCTGCGCGCGCCGGGCGGCTGGCAGCGCGGCTTCGGGCGGCTGATCGATGCCTATAACGGCCAGCGCGTCGGCGCCGCGACGGTGGCGCTCGGCCTCGCCGCAGGGGCCTATGAACACGCGGTCGGCCGGGCCAATTCCCGCACCCAGTTCGGCCGCCCGATCGCGGAATTCCAGGGCCTCGGCTGGATGCTGGCCGATATGTCGATCGAGGTGGAAGCCGCCCGCGCCCTGGTCCACCGCGCCGCCCGCAGCGCCGGCCCGGCCGGCTTCCCGGATCGCCTGGCCGCCGCCCAGGCCAAGGTCTTCGCGAGCGAGATGGCGATCCGCGTCACCAACTCGGCGCTTCAGGTCTGGGGCGCGGCCGGCTATTCCAAGGACAACCCGATGGAACGCTACCTGCGCGACGCGCGCATGTTCGCCATCGCCGGCGGTACCGCGCAGGTGCTGCGGACGCAGGTGGCCGAACAGGTCCTCGGCCGCAAGCTGCCGCAGACCCGCGATGGCTTCCTGCGGATCATCCGGGACGAGGCCGCGGCGGGGAAGCTGGCGGCCGACTGAGCCGGACTGCAAAGGTTGACTCAACCCCGCCCGCCGCCTATCTCGCCCGCCTTCGCAGGACCATGACCATGAAGATCCGCAACAGCCTCAAGACCGCCAAGACGCGGGACAAGAACTGCATCGTGGTGCGCCGTCGTGGCCGCACCTATGTGCTGAACAAGAAGAATCCCCGGCTGAAGGCCCGCCAGGGCTGAAGCTGCGGCCCCTTTTTTCAGGGGCCGGTTGAGGATTCGTCGCGCCGCGCTGGGGCAACCCGGTCGCGGCGCGACGCATTTGTATGGCTTCGCGGCGCGACGCATTTGTATGGCTTCGCGGCGCGACGCATTTTTGGCTCAGCGCGGCGACAGCGTCTCCCGCCCCAGTCCGCCCTCCTTCCCCGAGGTCCAGATGCCGGCCAGGCTGCCATCCGGACGCAGCTCATACAGCGCGCTGCCCAGCACCCCGCCATGCCGATAGGCGACGGAGAGCAGGCCGCGCTGGTCCACGGCGATGCCCTCGATGGTCTCCCCACCCACGCGCCAGCTGATGCGCCAGGTCTGCGGCCCGGTGGGGCTGAGCTGGGCGGCGCCGGTGTAGCGGCTGCCATCGGCGCCGACACCCTCCACCACATAGGCTCCGGCGCGCTGCGCCTGCGCGCCGGCCGTGAGAATCAGGGGTGCCAGCAAGGTGGCAGTGGCGAGCAGGCGACGCATGGCTGGTGGTTCCTCATGTCGGTGCTGCATCATGTTAGCTGATCGCGACGAAATCTTGATCCGCTTGCCGCCCTTGCGCGCCGGGGCCATCTTCGCGACGGAAGCGATCGAGGAAATGCGATGATCTCCCTGCCGCCGCCCAAGCCGGAGATCCTGGCCCGCCGCGATGCGATCGTGGCCGAGCTGCACGCGCTGCTGCCCGCCGATGCGGTGATCCATGAGGCGCTGCGGATGCGCCCCTATGAGACGGATGGGCTGTCCGCCTATCGCCAGATGCCGCTCGCCGTGGTGCTGCCCAGCACGACGGACCAGGTGGCGGCGGTGATGCGCTACTGCCACGAGCAGGGCATCCGCGTGGTGCCGCGCGGCGCCGGCACCAGCCTGTCCGGCGGCGCCCTGCCGCTGGAGGATGCGGTGGTGATCGGGCTGATGCGGATGAACCGCATCCTGGAGATCGATTTCGACGACCGCCTCGCGGTGGTGGAAGCCGGCGTGACGAACCTCGGCATCACCAAGGCGGTGGAGCATGAGGGCTTCTTCTACGCGCCCGATCCGTCCAGCCAGCTGGCCTGCATGATCGGCGGCAACGTCAACATGAACTCCGGCGGCGCGCATTGCCTGAAATACGGCGTCACCGCCAACAACCTGCTCGGCCTGAAGCTGGTGACGCCAACCGGCGACATCGTCGAGGTCGGCGGCGACCACCTGGATAGCGCGGGCTATGACTGGCTCGGCCTGATGACGGGCAGCGAGGGCATGCTCGGCATCGTCACCGAAGTCACCGTCCGCATCCTGCGCGGCCCGGAAGGCGCGCGGGCCATGCTGGCCGCCTTCAAGGGCACGGAGATCGCCGGTCAGGCGGTGGACGCCATCATCGGCTCCGGCATCATCCCCGTCGCGCTGGAATTCATGGACAAGCCCTGCATCCATGCCTGCGAGGCCTTCGCCCATGCCGGCTACCCGCTGGATGCGGAGGCGATGCTGATCATCGAGGTGGAGGGCAGCGTCGCGGAGCAGGATTTCCTTCTGCACCGCATCAAGGAGATCTGCGCCCGTTTCGATCCCATCTCCCTCAAGGTGGCGACCTCCGTCGAGGAATCCATGGCGATCTGGAAGGGCCGCAAGGGCGCCTTCGGGGCGGTGGGCCGCATCTCGCCGGATTATCTCTGCATGGACGGCACCATCCCGACCGGCGAGCTGCCTTTCGTGTTGAAGCGCATCGGCGAGATGAGCACGCAATACGGCCTGCAGGTGGCGAACGTGTTCCATGCCGGCGACGGCAATTTGCACCCGCTGATCATGTTCGATGCGAACGATCCGGCCAGCTTCCACAGGGCCGAGGCTTTCGGCGCCGATATCCTGAAGCTGTGCGTGGAAGTCGGCGGCTGCCTGACCGGGGAACACGGCGTCGGCGTGGAAAAGCGCGACCTGATGCACGTGCAGTTCCACCCGCATGAACTGGACCAGCAGCGCGCCATCAAGACCGCGTTCGACCCGGCCTGGCTGCTGAACCCGCACAAGGTCTTCCCGCTGACCGAACACGCATGAGCGATTTCATCGCACCGGCCGACGAGGCCGGCGTCGTCGCCGCCATCCAGTCGGCGATCGCCGCACGCGAACCGCTTTCGATCGAGGGCAATGGTTCCAAGCGCGGGTTGTTGCGCCCGGTTCAGGCGGCGCGCGGGCTGACCACGCGGGGCCTCACCGGCATCACGCTGTACAAGCCGACGGAACTGGTGCTGTCGGCCCGCGCCGGCACGCCAATGCCGGAAATCGAGGCTACATTGGCCGAGCGCGGCCAGATGCTGGCGCCGGAACCGCCGGATATGCGCGGCATCTTCGGCGTGGCCGAACCCGCCACGATCGGCGGGCTGGTCGCCACCAACCTGTCCGGCCCGCGCCGGATCACGGTGGGATCGGTGCGCGACCATCTGCTCGGCATCCGCTTCGTCAACGGCGCCGGGGAGGTGATCCGCAGTGGCGGGCGGGTGCTGAAGAACGTCACCGGGCTGGACCTCTGCAAGCTGCTGGCGGGCAGCCATGGCACGCTGGGCGTGCTGACCGAGGTGACGATGAAGGTGCTGCCTGCCGCCGAGGCCAGCGCCACCCTCGCAATCGCCGTGCCGGATCTCGCGGCCGGGGTGAAGGCGCTCTCGGCCGGCCTGACCAGCCCCTTCGGCGTCACCGGCGCCGCGCTGCGGATCGACCCGCACGGCGCCACCGCCCTGCTGCGGCTGGAGGATCTTTCCGAATCCGTCCGCTATCGCGGTGCGCGGCTGCGGGAGGATCTGGCTTCCTTCGGCGATGTCTCGCTGATCGAGGATTCGGCCGGGCTCTGGCGCGGCATCCGCGATGCGGAACCGCTCGGCGCGGCGGAGGAGGATGCGATCTGGCGCCTGTCCGTCCGCCCCAGCGCCGCGCCCGCCTTGGCCGCCGCGCTGCAGGCCGCCTTCGGCGCCAGGCTGCTGCTGGATTGGGGCGGCGGCCTGATCTGGGTGGCCGGCCCCGCGACGGAAGCCGCGCATGCGGCGGTGATGGCCGCCACCGCCGCCGCCCGGGGCAGCTTCACCCTGTTCCGCGCGCCCGCGCCGATGCGTGCTGCGCTGCCCGTCATGCCGCCCGAAGCCCCGGCGCTCGCCGCCATCGCCGCCCGCGTGCAGGCGGCGCTCGACCCCTTCGGCCTGTTCAACCCCGGCCGCATGAGGTCCAGACCATGAGTGTTCCGCGCATCGCCATCCTCGGCCTGCATCTGGAGGTCAACGCCTTCTCCCCGGCCACCACCCGGCGCGACTTCCAGCAGCAATCCTGGGCCGAGGGCGAGGACATCACGACCCAGGCGCGCAGCAAGGTCAGCGGCCTGCCGGCCGAAATCCCCGGCTTCTACGCACGCATGGATGCGACCGGGGACTGGGAACCGGTGCCGCTCATCATCATCACCGCGCCGCCCGGCGGCACCATGGCGCCCGGCATCTTCCCGGAATTCCTGCAGATCATCCAATCCCGCCTGGCCGAGGCCGGGACCGTCGATGCCGTCTATGTCGCCAGCCACGGTGCCAGCCGCGCGGCGGAGGAAGACGATACGGACGGTGCCGTGCTGCAATTGCTGCGCGATGTGCTGGGGCCGGATGTACCGATCGTCGGCACGCTGGACCTGCATTGCAACGTCTCCGACCGCCAGATCGAACTGGCCGACCTGCTGATCGCCTATCGCACCAACCCGCATGTGGACATGCGCGAACGCGCGGCGGAGGCCGCCGACGCGCTGCGCCGCATCCTGGAAACCGGGGAGCGGCCGGAAACCCATTTCATCCGCCTGCCGCTGACGCCGCCCACCGTCACGCTGCTGACGGCCGAATCCTCGCCCTATGCCGGCGCGATTCGCGAAGGCGTGGCCGCGCGGCAGGAGGATCCGAACCTGCTCGGCGTCTCCGTCACCGGCGGCTTCGTCTATACCGACATCGCCAAATGCGGCCTCTGCGTCTGGGCCTCCGCCCGGCCCGGCCATGTCGGCGCGGCGGTGGATGTGGCGGAGCGACTGTCCAACGACATCTGGCAGCAGCGCGCGGCGCTGTCCCGCACCCTGACCCCGATCGCGGATGCCGTGGCGCAGGCCGTGGCCGTGGGGGCGGCGATGGGGGCGCCACGGCTGATCCTGGCCGATGTGGCGGATAACCCGGGCGGCGGCGGCGGCGGCAACACCACGGCGCTGCTGACGGCGCTGCATGAATCGCGGGCCCGCGGCGTGGTCTTCGGCATCCTGGTGGACCCCGTCCTGGCACAGGCCGCCCATGCGGCGGGGCAGGGTGCGCGGATGGAGGCGGTGGCCAACGCAACCCCCGGCCCCTTCGCCGAGACCTTCCGGGCGATGGCGCATGTCCGCGCCCTGGCGGATGGCAACGGCGTCGGCCGTCGCGGCGGGCTGGCGGGCCGCGCCTTTTCCATCGGTCCGGCGGCGCTGCTGGAGCTGGAGGGCAGCGGGCTGCTGCTGGCCGTGGGCTCGCTGCGCCGGCAATTGCTGGACCCGGCGATGCTCGAGATCCTCGGCGTGGAGGTCGAGGCGGCGCGGACCATCGTGGTGAAGTCGCGCGGCCATTTCCGCGCCGGCTTCGACATCTACGCCACGCCGGACCGCATCCTGGAGGTGGACGCGCCCGGCCTGGTCAGCCCCGTGCTGTCCCGCTTCGAATTCCGTGGCCTGCCGCGCCCGGTGTTTCCGCTGGATGCGGAGGCCAGCTGGCGCTGATGGTTGACGTGCGCGTGATCGGCGCATCCGGCAGCGGCAGCCCGCCGTAGCGCCGGCAGGGACGGCGCATCCTCGCCGTCCCGCCGGGAAGCCCAGAATGAGCCATTCGCACCACGAGCCCGACCCCAACCACGGCGACAGCCCCGCACTGCCGCCGGTCATCTTCCAGACCACGCTGCGCGCCGACCAGAATGGCGACACGCTGGTCGCCCTCGACCTCGGCCGGGTCGATTTCTCCGCCCTGAACGGGTCCGGCGTCAGCGGCTTCGCCGAGGTCGCGCGCCTGGGCAACCGCCTGACGGTCCATCTGCATGCGGATGGGCTGGAGCCGAACCAGGTCCATATCCAGCACATCCATGGCCGCCTCTCGCCGACGGGCATGCCGCAGGAGAGCAACACGCCCTCCCTCGGCCTGGATACCGATGGCGATGGCTTCGTCGAACTGGCCGAGGGTCTGCCGGCCTATGGCCCGATCCTGATGAACCTGACCAACCCGCCCGGCGCCGGGCTGGACGGCTTCCCGACCGCACCGGAGGGCAGCATCCGCTACTACGAAACCTTCGACATCGCCGCCGGCCAGGGCCTCGCCGAGGGCATCGTGGCGGAACAGCTTTTCCCGCTGGAGCTGCGCGAATTCGTCATCCACGGCCTGACGGTGGATGGCAGCGCCGGCGCCGGCACGGGCGGCGAGATCGATGGCACGGCCGGCTACAAGCTGGTGCTGCCCGTGGCCTCCGGCGAGATCGAGGCGGTGGGCTCCCGCCTGATCGGCGGCGCCAGCGGCGACCGCATCCTCGGCAATCGCGGCGATGACAGCGTGCGCGGCGGTGGTGGCGACGACACCATCGTCAGCGGCGCCGGCGACGACCAGGTGCAGGGCAATGCTGGCAACGACGCGATCCGCGGCGAGGCCGGCGCCGACCGCCTGCTGGGCAATGAGGGCAATGACACCATCACCGGCGGCACCGGCATCGACGTGCTGATCGGCGGCGCGGGCAATGACGTGCTGGCCGGCGATTCCGGCAACGTCACCGGCCGCGGCGACCTCTCCGCCGATGTGCTGAATGGTGGGGGCGGCGACGATACGCTGCTGATCGGGGAGGGGCTGGACGTGGTGACCGGCGGGTCCGGCGCGGATCGCTTCGTCTTCCGCTTCGCCGACCCGCAGACCCAGCTTGCCGCGGGCACCGGGGCGGCCTTCGCCAGCATCACGGATTTCAGCGCGGCCGACGACACGCTGATCTTCGATGCGGCGGGTCTGCGCAGCGACGCCGCCGGCGCGAACTTCATCAATGGCGGCGGCGCGCAGGGCGGCCGGGTCTCCAGCTTCTACAGCGGCGACGCGGCGGGCTCGAACGGGCAGGGCGTGATGGTGCTGACCGATACCGCCTTCGCCTCCGGCGCGCTCGCGGTGCAGGCGGCGCAGGGGGAACAGGCGGGCGACATGATCGTCTATTTCAACAGCACGGTGAATGTCGCGAGCCTGCTGGTGGTCTCCGCCCCCGATACGGCGGTCTCCATCGCGCGCTTCACGGACATCACGGACCTCGGCGGGCTGCAGGCCGCCGGGCTCTCGGCCAGCGACTTCGTCTTCGGCTGATCGCTGCCTGAATGGGCCGGCCCGGGGTGCTTCCCGGGCCGGTGCCAGCACCCTATGTCTCAACCCAGGGACAGGGGATCGCGATGCAGACCAGCTTCACCGAGGCGCAGCTCCGGGACCCGGATACGGCAGAGAGCAACCGCATCCTCCGCACCTGCGTCCATTGCGGCTTCTGCACCGCCACCTGCCCGACCTTCCTGCTGCTGGGCGATGAGCTGGATAGCCCGCGCGGCCGCATCTACCTCATCAAGGACATGCTGGAGAATGACCGGCCGGCGACCGAGGAAGTGGTCCGCCATGTCGATCGCTGCCTGTCCTGCCTGTCCTGCATGACCACCTGCCCCTCCGGCGTGAACTACATGCACCTGGTGGATCATGCCCGCCGGCATATCGAGGAAACCTACCAGCGCCCGCCCGCCGAACGCGCCCTGCGCCGGCTGCTTTCCGCCCTGCTGCCCTATCCCGGCCGCTTCCGCCTGGCGCTGCTCGGCGCCTCCCTCGGCCGGCACTTTTCGCGATTTGTGCCGGGGCGGTCGATGGCGGCGCAAAGGCTGCGGGCCATGCTGAAGCTGGCCCCGGCCCATGTGCCGGGGCCGAGCGCGATGGACCGGCCGGGCGTGTTCCGCGCGGAAGGGCCGCGCCGGGGGCGGGTGGCGCTGCTGACCGGCTGCGCCCAGCGCGTGCTGGCACCCTCCATCAACGACGCCACCATCCGGTTGCTGACGCGGATGGGCCTCGATGTGGTGGTGCGGCGGGACCAGGGCTGCTGCGGCGCGCTGGACCATCATATGGGCCACCACGACCCGGCGATGCGCCTGGCTCGCGCCAATATCGCGGCCTGGATGGCGGAGCTGGAGGGGGAGGGGCTGGATGCGGTGGTGGTCAATGCCTCCGGCTGCGGCACCACGGTGAAGGATTACGGCTTCATGTTCCGCACGGAACCCGAGGCCGCGGCCGCCGCCCAAATCTCCGCCCTGACGATGGACATCTCGGAACTGCTGCAGAAATTCGACTACGCGCCGAGCCGGGAAAAGCCCGGCCTGACCGTCGCCTACCACGCCGCCTGTTCGCTGCAGCACGGCCAGAAGATCACCGCCGCCCCGAAGGACCTGCTGAAGCGCGCCGGCTTCGAGGTGAAGGAACCGGCGGAGGGGCATATCTGCTGCGGCAGCGCCGGCACCTACAACCTGATGCAGCCGGAAATCGCCGGGCAGCTGCGCGACCGCAAGCTGGCCAATCTGGACCGCACCAAGGCGGACCTGATCGCGGCCGGTAATATCGGCTGCCTGACCCAGCTTTCCGGCGGCACCATGCCCACCATCCATACGGTGGAACTGCTGGACTGGATGGCGGGCGGGCCGGAGCCGGCGGCGATCGCGCCGATCCGGGCCGCGGCCGCCCGGCCGGGCGGATAGGCCTTGCGCCCGGGCGGCGGGATGCCGGAGGCTGCGCGCATGATCCTGCGCCTGTTGCTACCGCTGCTCATCATCGCCGCCCTTCCGGCGCCCGGTTTTGCCCAGGCGCCGCGCCAGACTGCCGCGGAGCGGCGCCAGGCCGAACTGGACCGGCTGTTCGAGGCGCTGAAGACCGCCCCCGACCAGGCCGGCGGGCAGATCGTGGAATCGCGCATCCGCGCGCTGTGGGGCCAGGAGGTCTCGCCGGCCGCAGCCCTGCTGCTGCGCCGGGGCCAGCGCAACCTGCAGGCGCAGGAAACGGCGGAGGCTCTGGAGGATTTCGACGCCGCCATCCTGCTGGAGCCGGAAGCCGCCGAGGCCTGGGCACTGCGCGCCCGCGCCAATGCCCTGCTCGGCGACCGCGTGGCCGCCGCCCGCGACCTGCAGGCGGCGCTGCGCCTGGAGCCGCGCCATTTCGGCGCGCTGCTGCAATTCTCCGCCTTGCAGGAGGAGGCTGGCGATCTGCGCGGTGCGCTGCGGAGCCTGGACGCCGCGCTGGCGCTGCACCCGCAACTGCCGGGCGGCGCGATGCGGCGCCGCGACCTGGTGCGGCGCGCGGAGGGGGAGGCGCTTTAGGCGGGCGCAATCCGCGGATGGCGCGGCTGGCCGCCAGGGCCGATCTTCCGCCTGACGTTGAGAGACCAGACCGATGCCCGAAGCCCCCATGCCGATCGACGATCTCCGCTGGCAGGCGGTGCTGGACCGCGAGGCGCAACCCGATTGCGGCGATTTCCGCCTGGGCGTGACAACCCAGGGCATCTACTGCCGCCCGGGCTGCCCGGCCCGCACGCCGCTGCGCCGCAATGTCCGCTTCTTCCCCGATGCAGCCAGCGCGGAGGCCGCCGGTTTCCGCGCCTGCAAGCGCTGCGACCCGAAGGGCGAGCGCGCCCGGATGCAGGCCGAGGGCGTGGCCGCCGCCTGCGCGCTGATTGAGGCGGCCGAGGCCATCCCGAGCCTGGAGGTGCTGGCCGCCCGCGCCGGCTATGCCCGGCACCATTTCCTGCGCCTGTTCCGCGACATCACCGGCGTGACGCCGCGCAGCTATGCGGAAGGCGTGCGCGCCCGCCGGCTGCAGGCCGCGCTCGCCGCCGGGGACCGGGTGGCGGAGGCGGTGGCGGGTGCCGGATTCGGCAGCGAAAGCCGGGTGTATGAGGATACGGCGCGGCATCTCGGCATGACGCCCGGCGCGGCGCGGCGCGGCGGGGCAGGGGAGGTGATCCGCATCGCCCATGCCGACAGCGCGATGGGGCCGCTGCTGGTCGGCGCGACGGAAGCTGGCATCTGCTTCATCGGCTTCGCCGAGCCACCGGCGGCGCTGGAGGGTGATCTGCGCGCCCGCTTCCCCAAGGCCCGCATCGAGCCGGCACCGGAGGAACTGGCGGGGCAGGTGCGCCAGGTTGCCGCCTTTCTGGCCGAGCCGAATGCCGCGCTCGCCTTGCCGCTGGATCTGCGCGGCACCGCCTTCCAGCGCCGGGTGTGGGAGGCGCTGACGCGCATTCCGCTCGGCGAGACCCGCACCTATTCCGGTCTGGCCGCCGAAATGGGCATGCCCGCGGCGACGCGGGCGGTGGCGCGGGCCTGCGCCCGCAACCCGGTGTCCCTGGCGGTGCCCTGCCACCGGGTGGTCGGCGCCAGCGGCGACCTGACCGGCTATCGCTGGGGCGTGCCGCGCAAGGCGGCGCTGCTGGCCGGCGAGAAGCGGGCGCGGGGCCGGTAGCCGCGGCCCGGGGCGTTTTCAATGCCTTGCGGCGTCGCAAGGCGCTTCAGGAAAGGCCTGGAAACAACCAGCCGGATCTGTTTCGCCGTCTTCGCTTGCGGCGAAACGGGGCCTATTGCGGCCCCGGGGCCGCCGGGGCGGCGTCGGGCGAAGCCGGAGCGGGCGCAGCGGGGGCCGGAGCCGGGGCTGGCGCCGGGGCTGCCGGGGCCGGTGGCGCTGCGGGCGGAACCACGGCTGGCGGCGCCGCGGGGGCGGGCGCGGCCGCTTCCGGCGCCTGGCCCGTGGCGGCCGGTGCCTCCCGCGGCACCAGGCGTTCCCGCGCATTGGCCGGCGCGCCTATGATGGTCCACTCGCCGTCCATGCTGCCATCGGCGTTCAGCGTATAGATGCCGATGCCCGGCCGCTGCGTCAGCCCATAGGCCACGGCCACGGTGCGACCGGAGGCGAAGCCCACGCCCTCCACCGTCTGGTTGCCGATGCGCCAGCGAATCGCGAAGGAAGCCAGCCCCACCGTCCTGATCTGCGCCAGCCCGGTATAGGCGGTGCCGTCGAGGTTGGTGCCGGTCACGTCATACAGGCCGGCCTGCTGCGCCTGCGCCGGCGCCGCGCAGGGAAGTGCCGCCAGCAGGGGCAGGGCGAAGGCGAGGCGGCGGAAGGTCATCGGGGCTGCTCCGTGGATCGGCCCACCGAACGCGCGGCGGCCAGGCGCACCAAAGGCGCGACGCGGCATGAGGTCAACCGCGCCGGCTATTTCACGATGGCGACGCGTAGCGCATTGGTGGTGCCCGGCGTGCCGAAGGGCACCCCGGCGGTGACCACCACCTCGTCGCCCGACTTGGCGAAGCCTTCCTGGCTGGCGGCCCGGATCGCCTTCGCGACCATGTCCGTCATCGAATGCAGCTCCACCGACATCATCGGGTGCACGCCCCACACCACCGCCATGCGGCGCGCCGTCTGCAGGCTCGCCGTCAGGCCGATGATCGGGCAGCTCGGCCGCTCGCGCGCCACCCGCAGCATGGTGGAGCCGGTGGAGGTGAAAGTGGCGATCGCCTCGGCATCGATCGTCTGCGCCACCTGGCGGGCGGCGGCGGCGATGGCGCTGGCGGAGTTGCGTTCCGGCGCCGGGCGGTTGGCATCGGTCAGCCGGCGCCAATCCGGATCTTCCTCCACCCGCGCGATGATGCGGTCCATGATGTTCACCGCCTCGAACGGGAATTGCCCGGCGGCGGTCTCGGCCGAGAGCATTACGCAGTCGGCGCCGTCGAACACCGCCGTCGCCACGTCCTGCGCCTCGGCCCGGGTGGGGGAGGGGGCCGTGATCATGCTTTCCAGCATCTGCGTCGCGACCACCACCGGCTTGCCGAGCAGGCGGGCGGCGCGGACGATCTGCTTCTGGATCAGCGGCACTTCCTCCGGCGGGCATTCCACGCCGAGGTCGCCGCGCGCCACCATGACGCAATCGGCCTCCGCCAGGATCGCGTCGAGGTTCTCGACCGCCTGGGGCTTCTCCATCTTCACCATGATCCAGGCGCGGCCGGCGGCGATGGCTTTGGCCTCCACCACATCCTCCGCCCGCTGCACGAAGGACAGGCCGATATATTCCACGCCCTGTTCAAGAACGAAGTCGAGGTCGGCACGGTCCTTTTCGGTCAGCGCCGGAATCGGCAGCACCACATCGGGCACGTTGACGCCCTTGCGGTCCGAAAGCGGGCCGCCGACCACCACCTGGGTTTCCAGGTGATCCTCCCGCTTATGGGTCACTCGCAGGCGCAGCTTGCCGTCATCCAGCAGCAGCGTGGTGCCGATGCCGGCGGCGGCGATGATCTCGGGGTGCGGCAACTGCACGCGGCGGACATCGCCCGGCGTCGGCGACAGGTCGAGCCGGAAGTTCTGGCCGGTCTGCAACTGCACCCGGCCGGCCTGGAACTTGCCGACGCGGAGTTTCGGGCCCTGGACGTCCGCCAGGATGCCGATCGGGCGGCCGACCTTCTCCTCCAGCGCCCGGATCGTCGCGATCCGCGCGGCGTGGTCCTCATGCGTGCCGTGGCTGAAGTTCAGCCGGAACACGTCCGCGCCGGCGCGGAACAGCCGCTCGATCACCTCGGCGGAGGAGGAGGCCGGGCCGAGGGTCGCGATGATCTTGGTGCGGCGGCGGCGGCGCAGCGGGGGACGGCTGGGCATGGGGCGGGCTGATCCTTCGCGGCGGGGCGCTTCCGGCGGTTCGGTGACGTCCGGCCGCACCGCGGTGGGCGGCACGCCGAGCGCGCGGGCGACTTCGGCCACCCGGTCATCCGGCACGCGGCGCCACTGGGACACGGCGGCGGTGGAGATGCCGAGGGCGGTGGCGATACGGGTGACGGCGCCGCGCTGGGTCAGCAGGGCTTCGAGGGTGGGGTCGCGCATGCGGCTAAGTTAGGCACAATAAGCCCGGAGTACCAGATGGGGAATGTTGCTTAATTTTATTAAGCAATTTTGACGCCGCAGCGCTCCGTTCGCCCCACTGCGCTATTCTTGCCACACTGTCCCCGTGAATTTTTTCGCTGTGCCACCTTTTCCAGGGAACTCGCGTTGAACCGCGCAGGACGCTGCTGCCGGACCCTCCACCCCCGGCGCGGAATGGCTCGTCCAGCCAGGAGAATTGGTTATGAATTTCCGGAATGCGCTGCTCGCGACCACCATGCTGCTGCTGCCGCTCGGCGCCGCCCAGGCCCAGCAGGTCAACGGCATCTACATCGGTGCCGGCGCGGGCGTGAACTGGCTGCAGGACGCGAACATCAACGCGACCGGCACGCTGGCCGATACGCTGCGTGCGCGCGGCAACACCACCGGCGGCGACGTGTCCTTCGACATGGGCTGGGTCGGCGTCGTCAGCCTGGGCTATGGCTTCGGCAACGGCCTCCGCGCCGAGATCGAGGGCAGCTACCGCGAGAACGAGGTCGACACCATCAGCGGCTTCCGCGGCGCCGGGCCGGTCCGCGCTTCGGGCACCGCCCGCAGCTACGGCGTGATGGCGAACGCCCTGTATGACTTCGACATCGGCGCCAATTTCGGCGGCGTGTCCTTCCTGCCGTATGTCGGCGTCGGCGCCGGCTACATCTGGCGCGAGTTCGACGATGTGCGCGCGAACGTGCTGGGCGGCGCGGTGCGCAGCGACGGTACGGATGGCCGCTTCGCCTACCAGGCGATCGTCGGCGCCGCGATGCCGCTGACCCAGTGGGCCCCGGGCCTGGCGCTGACCGCCGAGTACCGCTTCCTCGGCACGCTGGAGCATGACATCGACACCAACAGCGGCGGCGGTGCCTTCACCGTGGCGCGCACCGGCACCAAGTCCGAGAACTACAACCACTCGATCCTGATCGGCCTGCGCTACGCCTTCGGCCAGACCACCCCGGCCCCGGTCGTCGCCCCGGCCCCCGCGCCGATGCCCGCCGCCGCCCCGGCGCCGGCCCGTACCTACCTGGTGTTCTTCGACTTCGACCGCGCCGACCTGACGGACCGCGCCCGCCAGATCATCGGCGAGGCGGCCCAGAACTCCACCAGCCAGGGCGTGACGCGCATCGAGGTCTCCGGCCACGCCGACCGTTCCGGCACGCCGCAGTACAACCAGCGCCTGTCCGAGCGCCGCGCCGGCGCCGTGGCCTCCGAGCTGGAGCGCCGTGGCATCCAGCGCAGCAACATCAGCGTCCAGGCCTTCGGCGAGAGCCGCCCGCTGGTCCCGACCGCCGACGGTGTGCGCGAGCCGCAGAACCGCCGCGTGGAAATCGTCCTGCGCTGAGCAGGGCTGCCACAGGCAAGACGGGCCGGGGGAGCGATCCCCCGGCCTTTTGTTGTCCGGTGGTTGGGACCGCTAGGCTTACGGCCCGGCTGACCCTGGCGCGAGGCTCCGCGTATCCTCGCGGCGTGGCTTAATGGCATCTGCGGCGGCGGTTATTTACGCGGCTGGCCCGCCAAAGCGCCAGCCGCAGATTGGGAGTGGTCAACGCATATTGCGCTTAATACAAAATAAAGAGATGTTATCGGTAGGTGTCGATCGGCCTTCGCACCGAGCCAGCCGAGGAGCTTACAAAGCTGATGGAAAAAATTGATATTGGCAATCTAGTAGATTTACAGAGTTTTTTTGCTGCCATGGGTAGCTGTTTTGGAAAAGACGACAAGATCATGCTTGCCGCTGAGCAAGCCGCAATGATCCGACGAAAGGCCGAGAGTTATTTGCTTGTTTTGGATGCATTAGACCTGCACGTTTCTGTTCGAGCAATGCGTAAAATCTTGACATGTCTTGATGGCGCTGTAGTTAACTCCGGCAGATTGTTGTTGTTTGGACAGAACAGAGATGATCTGGAAGGCGCCCTCTCGTCTGTCGCAAACATTGTCGGGAACGAGATGCGCGCCAAGCTGTTCCTGGCGCTTTCAGCCTCTAAGCGGCCTATTTTGACCAGCCCGTGCCGCTTTTTGGCGTACTTGTGCAGCAAAAATTTCCGTCACTCGGTGGTGAAATATCAGAGGCTGGAAAGTGCTTCGCTTTGGAGCGCTCCACGGCAAGTGCCTTCCACTCGATAAGGTGTTTGGAGGTGGGTCTCCGCGCCATCTCCAGGTGTCTGAGGGTGCCAGATCCGACCAAGGGGAGCGAACGGAACTGGGGGAGCGCCCTGCGGGCTGTGAACGCAGCTATTGCTGACCGGTGGCCCTCCAGCACGACTCGTATGACTGGCGACGGAAAATTCTTCGAAGAAATATACGGAGCATTGGCCGCAATGCAGAACCCTTATCGCAATGCAACCATGCACTTTGATCAGAATTACACATCGGAAGAGGCACTTCATATAATGGAGGTTGTTAAAGGCCTGATGGTGCGCGTGTCCAGACGAATGGACGAGGACGGCTTGCCATTGGCCTAGAACGACTACTCTCGAATCGGTTGATTGGTCGCTTTACGCCACCAGCACGGCCCGCAGATCGTTCACATTGGTCAGCGTCGGCCCGGTCACCAGCAGGTCGTCCAGCGCCTGGAACAGGCTGTAGCTGTCATGCCGCCCCAGCACCGCGCGCGGGTCCAGCCCGGCGGCACGGGCGCGGGCCAGGGTGTCCGGCGCGCAGATGGCGCCGGCATTGTCCTCCGACCCGTCGATGCCGTCCGTATCGCCCATCAGCGCCCAGATCCCCGGCGCGCCGGCCAGCGCCACGGCGCAGCCCAGCAGCGATTCGCCGTTGCGCCCGCCCCGGCCCCGATCCGGGCCGCCGACTTCCGGGCCGATGGTCACCGTGGTCTCCCCGCCGGACAGCAGCAGGCACGGGCCGGGCAGGGGGTGGCCATGGGCGCGGGCGGACAGCGCGATGCCGGCCAGCACCTTGCCGACCTCCCGCGCCTCGCCTTCCAGCGCATCGCCCAGGATCAGGGGCGTGAGGCCCAGCGCGCGGGCCTTGGCGGCGGCGGCTTCCAGCGCCAGGCGGGGGGTGGCGATGAAGCGGTAGTCCACCTCGCCCAGCCGCGGGTCGCCGGGCTTCGGCGTTTCCTCCGCAGCCTGGGCCAGATGCGCGACCACCGCCGCGGGCAGGTCCATCCGGTAATGCGCCACCAGGGCGCGGGCCTGTTCGAAGCTGCTCGGGTCCGGGACGGTGGGGCCGGAGGCGATGGCGGCCGGGTCATCCCCCGGCACGTCGGAGATCGCCAGCGTCACCACCCGCGCCGGCGCGGCCGCCAGCGCCAGCCGGCCGCCGGAAAAAGCGGAAAGGTGCCGGCGGATGCAGTTCATCTCGTTGATCGTGGCGCCGGAGGCGAGCAGCGCGCGGTTCACCGCCATCAGGTCGTCCAGCGTCAGCCCCGGCGCCGGCAGGGTGGTCAGCGCCGATCCGCCGCCGGAGACCAGGAACAGCACGAGGTCCGCTTCCGTCAGCCCGCCCACCGCCTGCAGCAACCGCTCCGCTGCCGCCGCGCCGGCGGCATCCGGCACGGGGTGGGAGGCTTCCAGCACCTCGATCCGGCTTGTCGGATGGCCGTGGCCATAGCGGGTGACGACGAGGCCGGTGAGCGCCTGGTCGGGCCAGGCCGCCTCCACCGCCGCGGCCATCACCGCGGCCGATTTCCCGGCGCCCACCACCACCACGCGGCCGCCAGCAGGCGGGTCCGGCAGGTGGCGGGCCAGGACGATTCGCGGATCGGCGCTGGCCACCGCCGCGGCAAAGACATCCTTCAGCGCCGCGCGGGCCGCGGCATCGGTCCAGGCCATCTCGGTCTCCCTCATCCCGCCAGTATGGCGAAGCGGCGCCGGATGGACCATCTACCGGGCGGTTGCAGGAGAACCCCGATGCCTGAGATCGACGCCGCCACCCAGACCGAGCTCGAAGCCGCCGCCTTCCGCCGCCTGGTGCAGCATCTGCGCGAGCGCAGCGACGTGCAGAACATCGACATGATGAACCTGGCCGGATTCTGCCGGAACTGCCTGTCCCGCTGGTACCGCGAGGAAGCCGCGACCAAGGGCATCACCATCACGGACCCCGAGGCGCGGGAGACGATCTACGGCATGCCGTACAAGGAATGGCAGGCGCTGCACCAGAAGGAGGCGACGGCGGAGCAGAAGGAGAAGTTCGCTGCGGCCAATCCCGGGCACTGAGACGAGTAAGGTCGGTGAGGGAAGCATTCCCTCCCCGAACCCCTCCCTTGTCTTTCGGGACGTTTTATTTTGCGCCCGACCCAAGGTCCCAAAAATAGATGAGGGGCTCGGGGAGAATACTTTCTCCCCGACCTTCCTTTCTTCCGGTTTGCGCCACCCCCGCCCCAGGGCTATACGCCGCGCCTCAAACGTGTGCCCGGAGGCCTTCGATGAGTGATTTCGACGCGCAGGAGGCCCAGGCCAGCCGCGACCGCCAGGAGAAGGACCCGGATCCCGAGGTCGGCGGCATTGCCGTAGACCGGCTGCGGTCCATCATCGAACGGGTGGAGCGCCTGGAGGAGGAGCGCAAGGCGCTCGCCGGCGATATCAAGGACATCTTCTCCGAGGCGAAGTCGGCTGGCTTCGACGTCAAGGTGATCAAGCAGATCATCTCGCTGCGGAAGAAGGAGCCGGCCGAGGTGGAGGAGCAGGAGACGCTGCTCGACCTTTACCGCCGCGCGCTGGGCATGTAGCCGAGGCCATCCAGGGAAAGGGCGACCGCGATGTTCTACGAACCGAAGCACGGCAAGCGGGGCCACGGTCTGCCCTACGACCCGTTGAAGGCCATCATCGCGCCGCGCCCGATCGGCTGGATTTCCAGCGTGGACGGGCAGGGGCGGCCGAACCTGGCGCCCTACAGCTTCTTCAACCTGGTGAAGGGTTCGCCGCCCATCGTGGTGTTCGGCAGCGAGGGGCTGAAGCACTCCGCCGCCAACGCCTTCGAGACGCGGGAATTCGTCTTCAACCTGGTCACCCGCCCGCTGTTCGACGCGATGAACGTGTCCTCCGCCGCGCTCGAGGCCGGGGAGAATGAATTCGCGGCCGCCGGGCTGACCATGGCGGAATGCCGCTTCGTCAAGGCGCCGCGCGTCGCCGAAAGCCCGGCGTCCTTCGAATGCAAGGTGCTGCAGGCGATGGAGCTGAACGATCTGGACGGCAACCCGACCGACGGCTTCATGGTGCTCGGCCAGGTCGTCGGCATCCATATCGATGAGCGCTACATCATCAATGGCCGCTTCGATGCGGTGGCCGCGCAATCCATCGCCCGCTGCGGCTACCGCGACTATGCCCAGGTGACGGAGATGTTCGAGGCGCTGCGCCCGACCGATGGCGGCGCCTTCACGCCGACCACCAGCGACCGCACGTGAAGACCGCCATCGTCACGGCTGCCGGCCGCGGCATCGGCGCGGCGGTGGCGCGGCGGCTTTCGGCGGATGGTTTCCGGGTTGCCGTGATGTCGCCATCCGGCAATGCCGAGAAGCTGGCGGCGGAACTGCCCGATGCGCTCGGCGTCACCGGATCCGTCACCGAGCCGGCCGATCTGGCGCGGCTGGTGGACGGCGCGCTGCAGAAGTTCGGGCGGATCGACGTGCTGGTGAACAATGCCGGGCACCCGCCCAAGGCGCCGCTGTTCGACCTGACGGACTCGCAGTGGCATGCCGGCTTCGACATGGTGATGCTCTCCGCCATCCGTGCGCTGCGGCTGGTGCTGCCGGGGATGAAGGCGCAGGGCGGCGGGGCGGTGGTGAACCTGTCCTCCTACGCGGCGCTGGAGCCGGAATCGGATTTCCCGGCCACCACGCTGCGCGCTGCGCTTGGCGCCTGGACCAAGCTGGCGGCGGATGAGCTGGCGCCGGCCGGCATCCGCGTGAACGCCGTGCTGCCCGGCTTCGTGGACAGCCTGCCGGAGAAGGAGGCCCGCCGTGCCCGCATCCCGCTCGGCCGCTACGCGAAGGCGGAGGAGATCGCGGCGGCGGTGGCCTGGCTGGTCTCGGACCAGGCTTCCTACGTCACGGGCCAGAGCCTGCGCGTCGATGGCGGGCTGACGCGGCACGTCTGAAGGACGCTTCAGCGGCGGCGGATGATCCAGCCGCTGAACACCCCGGCATTGTTGCGATAGGACAGCGCGCCGTCGCCGGTGACCTTGGTCACCACCACCTGGCCGTCACCGGGGTCGTTGACCAGCACGAAGACGCTCTGCCCCGGCTGCACCACGTCGTCCACCACCACGAAATGCGCGCCGCCCGCCAGCCAGGCGACATGCGCGATGCAGGGCTGGCCGGGACCGACGGCGCGGCGCAGCGCGGCGACAACGCCGTTCTGGCCGACATTGACGCATTCCCAGCGGCCGAGGCCGATGCGCTCCAGCACTTCGGGGTGGCGCATGCCGTCGGAATAGGTGGTGCCGTCATAGACCGTGCCGACCACCTGGCCGTAGATCCGGTAGATCTCCTGCTCCGACTTCACCGCCCAGCCGACGGCAGCCTTGGCCAGCCCCGCGCCGACCAGCCCGCCGCCGGGAAGGCCGGAGGCGGCGATCCGGCTGCCGGCCGAAGCGCCCTGCGCCATCAGGCCCTTCTTGATCTTGAAGTTGATCACCAGCACGCAGGCGATGCCGCAGGAATTCACCTGATCCTGCTTCTTGACCATGTGCACGGTGGCAAACCGCGTGAAGTCCACATGCCAGGACATTGAGCCCGCTCCCCTTTCAATCGAGGGCGGAATCCTCCCATGCGGAACATCCTTGCCGATTGCGCAATGTTTCGCAGGCGGCGAGCCTCAACCCCGCTTCGCCAGCCCCTCCACCGCCGCCGCATGGCGTTCCAGCACCAGCCGGCGCTTCACCTTCATCGTCGGCGTCAGCAGGCCGTTCTCCACGGTGAAGGGATCCACCACCGTGCTGCCGCGGATCCGCTCGATGTTGGAGAGCTTGCCGTTCACCCGGGCGATGGCGGCCTGGACCTTGTCGGCCGCACCATCCGCCGGCACCACCAGGGCGACGATGGCGGGGCGGCCCTCACCAGCGACAACCGCCTGGGCGATCTCGGGCTCGGCCATCAGCAGGCCCTCCAGCTTCGCCGGGCTGACCATGTCGCCGCCGAGGGTCTTGATGAAGTCCCGCTTGCGATCGGTGATGCGGATGTAGCCATCCACGATCTCCGCCACATCGCCGGTATGCAGCCAGCCATCCACCAGGGCGCGGGATGTGCTCTCGGCGTCGTTCCAGTAGCCATCCATCACCAGTTCGCCGCGCACGCACAACTCGCCATCCTCGGCGATGCGCGCCTCCACGCCGGGCAGGGGGGGGCCGACGGTGCTGCGGCGGTTTTCCCAGGGCGGGTTCACGCTGATCACCGGGCCGGCCTCGGTCTGCCCATAGCCCTGGATCACCGGCAGGCCGAAGGCCAGGAAGAAGCCGGACAGGTCCGGGTCCAGCCGCGCCCCACCGGAGACCAGCGCCAGCAGCTTGCCGCCGAAGCGGTCGCGGATCTTGGCGCCGACCAGCCGGTCCAGCAGCGCATGCTGGGCGCGCTCGAACAGATTGAGGCGCGGCCCGTCCAACCGCTTCAGGCCGAGGGCGAGGGCCCGGCGGAACAGCTTCTCCTTGAAGCCGCCATCCTTCTCCACCTGCGCCTCGATGCGCCCGCGCAGCACCTCGAACAGCCTGGGCACGGCGGTAATGACGGTGGGCCGCACTTCCTTCAGCTCCGCCGCCAGCCGGTCCGCGCCGCGCGAATACACCACCTCCAGCCCCAACGAGGGCAGCAGGAAGCCGCCCACCGTATGTTCGTAGCTGTGCGACAGCGGCAGGAAGGACAGATAGGGCGTGCCGTCCAGTTGCAGCCTGGTCGCGATGCGCGCCACGCCCTCGCGGTTCGCCAGCATGGCGCGGTGCGGCAGCATCACGCCCTTGGGCAGCCCGCCGGTGCCGCTGGTATAGACCAGGCAGGCGAGGCGCCCGGGCGGAATCTGCTCCACCTCTGCCGCCAGCAGGTCCAGGTCGGCCGGGGTCGCCAGCGCCGCGGACCAGTCGAGGCAGCCGGGCGCGCCATCCTCCATGCAGACCAGCCGCTCCAGCGCCACGCCGGCCTGTGCCGCCGCCTGGGCCACGCGTTCCGCCAGCTTGGCGGTGGAGACAACGGCGAAGCTGGCGCCGCTGTCGCGCAGGATATGCGCGTGGTCGGACACGGTGTTGGTGGTGTAGGTCGGCACCGTCACCGCGCCGATCGCCATGATGGCGGTATCGGCAATGGGAAATTCCGGCCGGTTCTCGGAGACCAGCAGCACCCGGTCGCCCGGCGCCACGCCCTGGCTCCGCAGGAAGGCGGCGATGGCGGCAACGCGGCGGCCGAACTCGCCCCAGCTCATGCGCTGCCAGCCGCCCTGCCAATGCCGCAGCATCGGCCTTTCGCGCCAGCCCCCGGCGAGGTCCAGCATCATGTGCGGCAGGCTGGTCCAGACCCGCTCCTCGGCGCTTGGCATTCCCAAAGGCTCTCCCGCTGCTTTCCGGGCATGATGCCATGCCGGGCCCAGCCGGGCCAATTCGGCGCACCAATGCGGGGACCGGCTGGGATGCGGGCGTCAGGCGGCGCGCAGCTCCACCATGAAGCGGGACACCTCGGCCCGCAGCTTTTCCGCCTGGCGGGACAATTCGCTGGAGGCGGCGCGCACCTCGCCCGCCGCATGGCCGGTGCGCTCGGCATCTGCATTCACGCCGTTCGCGTGGTCCGCGGCGGCAGCGGTGCCGCGGGCCGCTTCGGAGACGGCCTGGTTGATCGCCTGCGTCGCTTCCGCCTGCTGGCCGGCGGTTTCCGCCACCTGGCTCGTCGCCTCGCCCACCGCGGCGATGATGCGGGAAATATCGGCGATGGCGGTCACGGTGCGGTGTGTCTCGGCCTGCATGGCGGTGATCTGGCCGCTGATCTCGTCGGTCGCCTTGGCGGTCTGCGCGGCCAGGGCCTTCACCTCGCCGGCCACCACGGCGAAGCCCTTGCCGGCCTCGCCGGCGCGGGCGGCCTCGATGGTGGCGTTCAGGGCGAGCAGGTTGGTCTGGCCGGCGATGGCGGTGATCATCTGCACCACCGCGCCGATCCGGTCCGCCGCATCCGAAAGGCCACGCACGGTGCGGTCCGCCTCCTGCGCCGCGCCGGTGGCGGCACGCGCCTGGTCGGCGCCGTGGCGGATCTGCTGCGTCACCGCGTTGAAGGAAGCGGCGAGCTCCTCCGCCGCGCCGGCCACCGTCTCGACGCTGCCATTGGCGCGGGAGGCGGCATCGGCCACCGCCGCGGCATGCGCGCTGCCATCGGCGGCGATGCCGGCCATGCTGTGCGCCGTGGCATCCAACTCGGTGGAGGCGGCGGCGACGGCCTCCAGCATGTTGCCGGCCTGGTCCTCGAACTGCCGCAGAAGCGCATCCACCCGTTCCGCCCGCGCCAGGCGTTGCGCCTGGTCGCGCGCCCGGGCCTCGGTTTCCGCGACGCGCTCCAGCGACCCGGCGCGCAGGGTTTCCACCGCCGTCGCCATCTCGCCCAGCTCATCGGTGCGGCCACGGCCGGGCACTGTCAGCTGCAGCTCGCCGGCGGCGATGCGGCCGACGCTGGCGGTCAGCGCGCGGATCGGGCTGACCAGGCGGCGCAGCAGCAGCATGGCGCCACCCAGGGCTGCTGCGAAGCACAGTCCGGCCAGGCCGAGCGCCAGGGCGAGGCCGGTGCGTGCCTCCGCGATGCTGTCGGCCGCGCTGGTGGCGGCGGCATCCAGCGCGGCGTCGCGCAGCGCCAGGATCTCGGCCTGGGCCGGGCGGGACCAGGTGCGGAAATCCGCGAAGCTGGTGGTCCAGGCGGTATCCGGCGCGGTCAGGCGCTGGCGGGCGGTCTCGACCAGCTTGCGCCAATGCGGCTCGTTCTGCCGCACGAAGGTCTCCGCCTGGCGGGCCAGGGCGGGCTGCAGCGCGGCGGCGGCGGTGCTGGCGGCCAGCATCCGCTGCACGGAGGTCCAGGCCTGCGCCACGCCCGCGGTCAGCGCCTCCGCCCCCTGCACCGCCGGCGGCGTCACCGCCGTGCCGGCGAGCCAGGCAGAGATCTGCGCGTTGCGGCGGCCGGCCTGGTCGCGCATGTCCATGACGGTGGAGGACGCCTCGATCAGCAGCGCCAGTTCCGGCGCGGTGCGGGCCACATCGCGCGCCGCCACGGCGGAAACGCCGAGCAGCGTGGCCACCGCCGCGTTGCGCGCCGCGGTGCCGGTGGCGGGCAGGCCGGCGTCGCGGCGATCCGGCGGCAGCGCCAGCGCCTGGTCCACCCGGCTGCGGAAGCTGGCCAGCTGTTCCGCCACCCGGCGCACCGATGCCGCATCCTGCCCTGCGGCCGCGGCGCTGGTGGCGCTGGCCTCCAGCAGCCGGACCGTCGCCGCCGCATCGCCGGCCACCTGGGCGCGGTCCGGGTTGGCCTGGCGCAGCACGCTGCTGTAGCCACCGATTTCCACCGCCACGGCGCTGACGGCCCGCTGCGCGTCGCTCGCCGCCCGCAAGGCCGAGACCGCCTGGTTGGTGCGCCCGAGATCCCGCGCCGCGCCTGCCGCAAGCCAGAGCGAAGCGGCAAGCCCGGGAATTGCGACCAGCAGGAAGCCGAGGATGAACATGGTGCGGATGCGCATGGCGTGATCCTTGGTGGCCGGGGCGGGGGCGCTCGGGACGTCGTGTTCCCGCCAGGGTAGCGGGCGAAAGTTGCCAAACCCGAACCGGAGCTCCTATTCGGCCACCGCCCGTTGGCCTCGCGCCGGACCGGGCTATATGCAGGGGCGTGACCCAGAACCCCGCCCCCAAATCCGCCTCCGATCCGGCCCCGGCCGCCACCAGCCAGGCCCTGCCGGCCTGGGACCTGTCCGACCTCTACGCCGCGCCCGATGATCCGCGCCTCGCCGCCGATCTCGACCGGGCGGAGGCGGAGGCGAAGGCCTTCCACGCCGCCAGTGCCGGCCGCCTGGCGCAGGCCTCCGGCGACAACCTGGCCCGCGCCATCGCGACCTATGAACGGATCGAGGAAATTCTCGGCCGGGCCATGTCCTACGCCCAGCTGGTTTTCTCGGGCGATGCGCAGGCAGCAGAGAATGGCCGCTTCTACCAGACCGTCCAGGAACGGGTGACGGCGATCAGCAGCCACGTGCTGTTCCTGACGCTGGAGATCAACCGGCTGGAGGATGCGGCGCTGGAGGCGAAGCTGCGGCAATCTGCCGCGCTGGAACGCTGGCGCCCCTGGCTGCGCGACCTGCGCGTGTTCCGCCCGCACCAGCTTTCGGACGATCTGGAAAAGCTGCTGCACGAGAAGGAGGTCACCGGCCGCTCCGCCTGGAACCGCCTGTTCGATGAAACCGTCGCCGGGATGCGGGTGAAGGTGGGCGGGGAGGAACTGACCGTCTCCGGCGCGCTGAACAATCTTTCCTCGAATGACCGCACGATGCGCGCCGCGGCGGCCAAGGGCGTGTCGGAGGCCTTCGGCGAAAGGGTGCGGCTGTTCTCGCTGATCACCAACACCCTGGCCAAGGACAAGGAGATCATCGACGGCTGGCGCCACTACAAGCGCCCCACCTCCGCTCGCAACCGCGCCAACATGGTGGAGGATGAGGTGGTGGACGCGCTGGTCTCCGCCGTCTGGACCAGCCTGCCGCGGCTGTCGCACCGCTACTACGCGATGAAGGCGAAGTGGCTGGGGCTGGAGAAGCTGCAGCACTGGGACCGCAACGCGCCGCTGCCGGACGATACCGACAGCACCATCCCCTGGCCCGATGCCGTGACCCGCGTGCGGGCCGCCTATGGCGCCTTCAGCCCGGAGCTGGAGCGCATCGCGGCGCCGTTCTTCGAGAAGCCGTGGATCGATGCCGCGCTGCGCCCGGGTAAGGCCAGTGGCGCCTTCGCCCACCCGACCGTGCCATCCGCCCACCCGTACCTGCTGCTGAACTACCACGGCCGCGCACGGGATGTGATGACGCTGGCGCATGAGCTGGGCCATGGCGTGCACCAGGTGCTGGCGGCGCAGCAGGGCTACCTGATGTCCTCCACCCCGCTGACCCTGGCCGAGACCGCCAGCGTGTTCGGCGAGATGCTCACCTTCCGCGCGGTGCTGGACGCCGAGACCGACCCGAAGAAGCGGCGCATGCTGCTGGCCGGCAAGGTGGAGGACATGCTGAACACCGTCGTCCGCCAGATCGCCTTCTATCGCTTCGAGACGCTGCTGCATGACGAGCGCCGCAAGGGCGAACTCTCGCATGAGCGGATCGGCGAGATCTGGATGCAGATCCAGACCGAGAGCCTGGGTCCGGCCTTCGACTTCACGCCGGATTACAGCGTCTACTGGGCCTATATCCCGCATTTCGTGCACACGCCGTTCTATGTCTACGCCTATGCCTTCGGGGATTGCCTGGTGAATGCGCTGTACGGCGTGTTCCGCGACGGGCACCCGCGGTTCCAGGAGAAGTACCTGGAGATGCTGCGCGCCGGCGGCACAAAGCGGCACCAGGAACTGCTGGCGCCCTTCGGCCTCGATGCCTCCGACCCCGCCTTCTGGAACAAGGGGCTGGACGTGATTTCCGGGTTTATCGACGAGTTGGAGGCTGCCTGAGCCGATGCCCGATGACCGCAAGGAATCCACTCTGTTCGGCGAGATGCGGCGCATGGTCCGCACCTCCGGCGCCGTCGGCGGCATCGCCGCGCGCGTGGCGGGGCAGCGCTTCCTCGGCATCAAGACCGACAAGGCGGCGCATGCGGAGGATCTGAAGCAGATCCTCGGCGGGCTGAAGGGCCCGCTGATGAAGGTGGCGCAGTTCCTCTCCACGGTGCCGGATGCGCTGCCGGAGGAATACGCGCAAGAACTGGCGACGCTGCAATCCAACGCACCGCCGATGGGCTGGGCCTTCGTGCGTCGCCGCATGCAGGGCGAACTCGGCCCCGCCTGGCAATCCCGCTTCACCAGCTTCACCCAGGAAGCGGTGGCCGCCGCCAGCCTGGGCCAGGTGCATCGCGGCACGCTGCCGGATGGGCGGGATGTGGCGTGCAAGCTGCAATACCCGGACATGCCGAGCATCGTCGAAGCGGATCTGCGCCAGTTGAAGGTGGCGCTGAACCTGTACCGCCGCATGGACAGCACGCTGGACAATGCGGAGGCCTACCAGGAGCTGTCCGCCCGGCTGCGTGAGGAGTTGGACTACGAGCGCGAGGCCAGCCACATGCGGCTGTATGGCGCGATGCTCGCCAACACGCCGGGCGTCACGGTGCCGGTCGCGGTGCCGGAACTGACGACCAAGCGCCTGCTGACCATGTCCTGGCTGGAAGGCCGCCCCATCCTGCGCCGGCTGGAGGAAGACCCGCCGGAGGAGGAGCGCAACGCCTATGCCCGCGCGCTGTTCCGCGCCTGGTACGTGCCGTTCTACCGCTACGGCGTGATCCACGGCGACCCGCATCTGGGCAACTACCAGGTGCGCGAGGATGCCGAGGTCGGCCACGGCGTGAACCTGCTCGATTTCGGCGTGATCCGCATCTTCCCCGCCAGCTTCGTCACCGGCGTGGTGATGCTGTACGAGGCGGTGCGCGACGATGACCGGGAAAAGGCGGCGCATGCCTACGGCGTCTGGGGTTTCCGCAACCTGTCGAAGGAGACGATGGAGGTCCTGAACCTCTGGGCGCGCTTCCTGTACGAGCCGCTGGTCGAGGACAAGGTTCGATCGATCACGCCCTCCGACGACCCGAGCTACGGCCGCAAGATCGCCCAGACGGTGCATGAGGGGCTGAAGCGGACCGGCGGCGTGAAGATCCCGCGCGAATTCCCGTTGATGGACCGCGCCGCGATCGGGCTCGGCAGCGTGTTCTTCCGCCTGAAGGCGCAGGCCAATTGGCACCGGCTGTTCATGGAACTGGTGCACGACCATTCGGAGGAAGCGGTGGCGCAGCGCCAGCGCGATGCCGTGGCCGCCGCCGGTGTGCCGCCCAGCCTGGTCGGCTGAAGCCCTCTCCCCCTGATGGGGTGAGGGGGCGGCCTCATCAGGCGGACCGGTCGCTTGACCGGTCCGGGCGCCCGGATGGGCGCCGCCGCCAATGCGGCGAAGCCAAGCGGCGCGGATGCGCCGCGCCGGCGTGTGAGGGGCCCTTTCGCGCTTTGCGAAAGGGCCGTCCCATCAATGCTTGTAGACGTTGATGATCGCGGCCAGCAGCGCCAGCGCGTCTTCCTTGGAACGCTGGAAGGCGTTGCGGCCCATGATGGAGCCGTTGCCACCCGCGGCATGGATGGCGCGGACTTCCTCCAGGATCGCCTCCGTGCCCTTGGCCTCGCCACCCGAGAACACCACCAGGCGACGGCCGCCGAAGCAGGCATTCACGATGTGCTTGAAGCGCGCGACCGAATCATCCGCGACCGGGCTGGTCTGGTAGGTCTTCTTCGCCGCATCCAGGCTGATGGCGGAGGTCGGCGGCTTCACCTTGATGATGTGCGCGCCGATCAGGGCGGCCATGTGCGCGGCATAGGCGCAGATGTCGAGCGCCGTCTCACCCACCTTGTCCAGCATCGGGCCGCGCGGATAGCTCCACACCACCACGGCGAGGCCGACGGACTTGGCTTCCTCGGCCAGCTCGCGCAGCTCCTCGATCATCTCGAACTGGTATTCGGAGCCGGGGTAGATGGTGAAGCCGATGGCCGAGCAGCCCAGCCGCAGCGCATCGCCGACGCTGGCGGTGATGCCCTGGTCCTTGGTGGTGGACAGGCTGTTGCTGCTGTTCATCTTCAGGATGGTCGGGATGGCGCTCGCATAGGTGGCGGCACCGGCCTCGATCATGCCGAGCGGCGCGGCATAGGCGTTCAGCCCGGCCTCGAGCGCCAGCTCGAACAGGTAGCGCGGGTCATAGGCGGCGGGGTTCGGCGCGAAGGACCGGGCGGGACCATGCTCGAAGCCCTGGTCGACCGGCAGGATCACCATGCGGCCCGTGCCGCCCAGCTTGCCGGCCATCAGGATGCGGGCGAGGTTCGCCTTGGTCCCGGGGTTGTCGCTCTCATACCAGGACAGGATTTCCTGGACCTTGGGCGTCAGGCGCATCGTGATCTTGTCCTTCTCGGATTGCCGGTCTCGGAGTATTGGCGGCGGTAAGGGCGCGTTTACCGCAGGGGCGGCGCGGTGTCATGCCGTCCCGCCAGCCAATCCGCCAGACGCGAACGGCCGGCGGGGCGCCGCAGGTCGATCACATCCAGCTCCAGCGCCTCCGGCCGCGCCGGCAACAGGGTCGCGCCCAGCTCCGCCGCGGCGCCCGCCACGGCGGCGAAGGCGGGGCAGGTGGCATCCAGCACCAGCAGCCGGCAACCGGCGCGAAGCGCCGCCAGCGCGTCGCCCGCCGCATCCCCGCAGCACAGCGCATCCGGCCAGCCTGGCGCCTGCGCCGCCAGCGCCCGCCAGGCGCCGGGGCCGAGGAAGCCCGCCGCGCCGGGTGCCGAAAGCAGCAGCGCACCCCCCGCCGGCACCCATTCCATCACCGTCCGCAACGTCCCGACTGATCGGATCGTGATGGCCGGCGGCAGCGACGTTAACCGCATCGCGACGCCTCCGTGCCGAACCCTGCTCACCGTTGACCCGCCGCGCCGTGCATGCAAAGCGTTGCAGCATGCCGGAACCGGTGGCGACAAGGCGCGTGTGGCGCACTCGCTGCGGCTGGGCTGCCAAACGGTTGGGGGTTTCGGGTGTCAGGCACGCAGACGGGGGACCAGACGCGGAACCAGGCGGGGGACCCGACCAGCCGCGCGCTGGCGCGGTTGGAGGAGGCGGTCGAGCGCCTCGCCGAGGCCGCGGCGCAGCCCCGGCAGGTGGCAGCGTCCGGTGAAGGTATGTCGGGTGAAGGCGTGCCCCGCGCCGCCGTGGCCGCCATCGCGGACCGGCTGGACGAGACGATTGCGCGGCTGCGCGCGGCGCTCGGAGAGGATCAGTAGAATGGGTCAGGTCACGGTCCGCGTCGGCGGCTACAGCCACCCGGTGTCCTGCGAGGACGGGCAGGAGGCGCATCTCGTCTCGCTCGCCTCCGAGGTGGACAAGCGGGTCAATTCCATCAAGGCGATGGGCGGGCAGTTCGGCGAAAGCCGCCTGCTGCTGCTCGGCGCCCTGCTGCTGGCGGATGAGGTGCATGACCTGAAGGTGGCCCTGTCCCAGGCCCGCGCCGGCCAGAACATGGCAGCCCCCCAGCCGGACCCGAAGCTGGCGGAACGCCTGGCGCGCATCGCCGACCGCATCGAGGGCATTGCCCAGACCCTCGACCGACCCTAGATGGGTGGGGCGGGGCTGCCAGGTTGGTGCAGGCACATGAACCCCCGGGGCCAATAAGCATCCTCCGGGGGCTGGCGCTGCTCAGGTCTTGGCCTGGGTACCTGGTTCCCACCTGCACAAGCAGGTCTCAGGAGGGTTTTAACGCCCACGGCCATGGTGGCTCCGCACTCTTTCCAACCTCAGGCGCCGGGCGCGTCGGGGCAGCGCCCCGACCCGCGTGGTTGGCTTTCGCGCCCTGCACCTTCGCGCCCTGCACCGCTGTGCCGGTGATGCTGATGGTCTCGGCACGGGCCGCACGCGCGGCCTCGGCGCGCCGGGCGCGCCGCAGGTTGCTCCCGCTCCAGCGCAGTGACGCACGCCGCACTGCTTCTCCCCCTCCCCCGAAGGTGGGGGAGGGTCGGGGTGGGGGGGGCTTGGCTGGTGGCGCGCTTTGCTCCCCATGATGCTCTGCCCCGAACTCCTCGCCGGCCTCAAGGCCGAGGCCCGCAAGGCCGCGCTCGCCCGCCGCGCATCCTGCGACCCGGCACTCGGCACCGCGCTCACCGCGCAGGTCCTGCGCAATGCCCCGCCGCCGCCCGGCGCCGTCGTCGCCGGCTTCTGGCCGATGGGCGCCGAGATCGACATCCGCCCGCTGCTCCTCGCCCTGCACGAGAAGGGCCATCGCATCGCCCTGCCGGTCACGCCGAAGCGCGGCCAGCCGCTGCATTTCCGCCAATGGCAACCCGGCGACACGCTGGCCCGCGGCCCGCTCGGCACCAGCCAGCCCGGGCGGGATGCGGCGGCGCTGACGCCGGACTGGCTGCTGGTGCCGCTGCTGGCCTTCGACCGGGCTGGCCATCGCCTGGGCTATGGCGGCGGCTATTACGACCGCACGCTGTCCAGCCTGCCTGGCGCCTACGCCCTGGGCGTCGCCTATGCGGCCCAGGAGGTTGACGAAGTGCCCGTGGGGGTGGACGACGCGCCCCTGGCCGCCATCGCGACGGAGCGTGGCGTGATCTTCTGCGGAGCCGCGAAAGTTTGAGAATCCTGTTCCTCGGCGACCTCGTCGGCCGCTCCGGCCGCGATGCCGCCGGCGCTGCCATTCCCGTGCTGCGCGATCGCCTGTCGCTCGACCTGGTCGTGGTGAATGCGGAAAACGCCAGCCACGGCTTCGGCCTGGCGCCGGAGATGGCGCGCGCGCTGTTCACCGCCGGCGCGGATGTGCTGACGCTGGGCAACCATGCCTGGGACCGCAAGGAGATCTTCTCCTACATCGAGACCGAGCCACGGCTGATCCGCCCGCTGAACTACCCGCCGGGCACGCCGGGCAAGGGCAGCTTTGTGGCGGTGCTGGGCGATGGCCGGCGCGCGCTGGTGGTGCAGGCCATGGGCCGGCTGTTCATGGATGCGCTGGACGACCCGTTCCGCGGCGTGCAGGCCGCCATCGCATCGCACCGCATGGGCACGGGCGGCACCGTCCAGGCCATCCTGGTCGATTTCCACGCCGAGGCGTCCTCGGAGAAGCTGGCCATGGGCCACAGCTTCGACGGCAAGGTTTCCCTGGTGGTGGGCACCCACACCCACACGCCTTCTGCCGATCACCAGATCCTGGTGGGTGGCACCGGCTACATGACCGATGCCGGCATGTGCGGCGACTATGACAGCGTCATCGGCATGCAGAAGGGCGGCGCCGCGCTGCGCTTCTGGAAGAAGGTGCCGGGCGAGAAGCTGGCCCCGGCCGAGGGTGAGGCGACCGTCTGCGGCGTGTTCCTGGAAACCGACGATGCGACTGGCCTCGCCACCCGCATCGAGCCGGTGCGGATGGGCGGCCGGCTCAGCCAGGTGATGCCCTCACGCTGAAGCGGCCGGCCTGATCCTCACGCGGCCTGGCGGAAGCGGGCCAGCCCGCCGGAGCGCAGCATGGTGCTGGGCAGGGTGCGGCCCACCACATCCTCCGCCAGCCGCCCGGCCTCGACCAGAGCATCCAGGTCGATGCCGGTGGCGATGCCCATCTCCTCGCACAGCAGGACCAGTTCCTCGGTCGCGATATTGCCGGGCGCACCCGGCTGGCCGGCGAAGGGACAGCCGCCGAGGCCGCCCACCGTGGTATCGAAGCGCGAAATCCCCAGCCGCAGCCCGGCATGGGCGTTGGCGATGCCGAGGCCGCGCGTGTCGTGCAGATGCAGGATGATGGAGAGCTCCGGCCAGCGCGCGCGCACCTCGCCCACCACCCGCTCGATCCGCGCCGGGGTGGCCCAGCCCATGGTATCCGCCAGCGTCGCCTCGCGCAGTTCGAGCCCGTGCTCGGCGCCGATGGCGAAGGCATCCGCCAGTGCCTCGATCACCTTGGCCGGCGGCACGTCGCCCGAGTAGTTGCAGCCGAAGGCGGCCTGCACGCTGATGCGCGGCACGGCCACGCCGGCCTCCAGATGCGCCACGACATTGGCCCGCTGCGCCGCCAGGTTCTTCGCCCGGTCGCGGTTGAGGTTCTTCAGGCTGAAGGCCTCGCTGGCCACCACGGTGACCGCGCCTTCCACCTTCAGCCGGTCCTTGAAGGCCAGTGCGCGGTTCAGCCCGGCGGCGTTGAACCACAGCGCGGTGTAGGTCACGCCCGGCTTCGGCGCGAAGCCGGCCACCACCGCCTCCGCATCCGCCCAGCCTGGCACCAGCTTCGGCGAGACGAAGGAACAGACCTGGATGTGGTGCAGCCCGGTGGCCGAGAGCGCATCCACCAGCGCGACCTTGCGCTCGGTCGGGATCGGGCCGGGCTCGATCTGGAAGCCCTCGCGCGGGCCTTCCTCGCGGATTTCAACGGTGCTGGGCAGGTCGGTCATGGCGCATTCTCCGGGCGGGGCAGGCTACACCCCCATGCCGGGGATGCGGAACCCGGCATCCGGCGAAAGCGGCGCGCGGCGCTGAGCGCCCGCCCGGCACGCCTTTTGGCGTGCCTGCGGCACGACAGAGGGCAAGAAAGCCACCTTCCTGGGCGCTTCAGGCCCAGGAAGGCAGGTCGATCCAGGCCAGGTGGCCGCCCTTGCCGGCGCCGCAATCCAGGAACACGCAGCGCCCGCCCAGCGCGCCATCCACCACATAGGGCCGGCCATCCAGACTGCGGCGGTCATGGCCGCAGACCACGGTGACATCGGCCGGGATCTTGTCCACCCAGTCATGCACCCGGTCCGGAAAGCCATCCTGCCGCATCCGCCCGGTCACCTGGCCGAACAGCGCCCGCGTCACCAGCCCCTGCGCCTTCTGGCAGCCGGCATCCGGCGGCGGCGCGGAATGCAGCATGCCGGGGTGGTAGCCGCCGTGGACGAAGATGCGCCCGCCATCGCGGATCCAGGCCGGGGCGCGACCGATCTCCTCCACCGCGCGCGCCTTCAGCACATCGCCATCCGGCGCGGCGTCGAGCTGTGCCAGGGTCCGCCCCAGCCCCTCCGCCTGGATGCGGAGCTGCGTGCCGGTCAGGGCCCGGCGCAGCTTGTGGTCGTGATTGCCGAGCAGGAACAGCCCCTGGCCCTGGTCGATCAGCGCGAAGATGCGGCGCAGCACCTCCGGGCTGTCCGGGCCGTGGTCGGTCAGGTCGCCCAGCTGCAGCACGAACATGTCGGCCGCCAGCGCGCCCTCGATGGCGTGGATGAAGGCCTCCGCATCGCCATGCACATCGGCCACCACGCGCAGCCCGGCGAAGCCGCGCCACAGATGTTGCGGGCGGTCCCTCATGCGCGCAGCGCGGCGAAGCCGGCCAGCGCCCGGGCGCGCCCTTCCGCATGGTCCATCACCGGGCGCGGATAGTCGCGCCCCAGCGTCACGCCGGAGGCCGCCAGCACATCCCGCGGCGCGTCCCATGGCTGGTGCAGGAAGGCGTTCGGCAGCTTCGCCAGTTCCGGCACCCAGCGGCGCACATAGCGGCCCTCGGGGTCGAACTTCTCGCCCTGCAGGATCGGGTTGAAGACGCGGAAATAGGGCGCCGCATCCGTGCCGCAGCCGGCCACCCATTGCCAGGATGCGCTGTTGGAGGCGAGGTCCGCATCCACCAGCGTGTCCCAGAACCAGGCGGCGCCATCCTGCCAGGGCTGCAGCAGGTGCTTCACCAGCAGGCTGGCCGCGATCATGCGGACGCGGTTGTGCATCCAGCCGGTCTGCCAGAGCTGCCGCATGCCGGCATCGACCACGGGATAGCCGGTGCGGCCACCCTGCCAGGCGGCCAGCAATTTCGGGTCCTTCTGCCAGGGGAAGGCGGCAAACTCGGCCCGCAGCGGGGCTTCCGGCATTTCCGGCCGGTGCCACAGCAGATGGTAGGCGAATTCGCGCCAGAGGATCTCCTTCAGGAAGGTCTCGGTGCCCGTGGCATCGGTCTTCGCGTCCCGCGCCGCATGCCAGACCTGCCGGGGCGAAACCTCGCCCCAGCGCAGATGCGGCGACAGGCCGGAGGATCCGTCCAGCCCGGGCAGGTTGCGCTGCCGGTCATAGGCGCCCAGCGCCTGCGCGGTGAAGCGGGCGAGTCGCGCCTGGGCACCGGCCTCGCCGGGCTGCCACATGGCGCCGAAACCTGCGGCCCAGTCGGGCTCCCCCGGCACCGGGTAAAGGCCCAGCGCCTGCAGCGTCTCGCCGCCCACCGGATGCGGCACGCCCTGGATGCGGGCTGGCGCGGGGTGCGGCGCGGGCGGGTCGCCGGCGGCCAGCATGGTCTTGGCGAAGGGCGTGTAGACGGCATAGGGCTTGCCGCTGGCGGCGCCGAAGCCGTGCGGTTCCCGCAGCACCGCGGTGGTGTGCAGCACGAGGCGGCGGCCGGCATTCTGCAGCGCCTCATGCACGCGCTGGCTCTGTGCCCGCGCCCAGGGTTCGTAGCCGCGCCCGGCATGGATGCTGCCGGCGCCGATGGCGGCGGCCAGTGCCGGCAACACCGTCTCCGCCCGCCCGCGGGCCAGCAGCAGGGGCGCGCCGCGCGCCGCCAGGTCATCGCCGAGTGCCGCGAGGCTGCCTCGCAGCCACCAGCGGGCCGCACCGCCGGGACGCTGCGCCCCGGCGGCATCGTCATCCAGCACGAAGACCGGCAGCACCGGGCGGCCGCCATCCGTTTCGGCGGTGGCCATGGCGGCAAGCAGGGCAGGGTGGTCGGAGAGGCGGAGGTCGTGGCGGAACCACAGCAGCGAAGGCTCAGTCATCCCCTTCATGTAGGGCGAATCCGCGGCAAGTGGAGCGGAAAAGGGTGGCGGCGTCTGCGGCGACCCCGCGCATCCCGCTTGAAGCGAACCATTGCGGGGCTGCGGCGTTCTTGACCCGACCGCAATGCCCCGCGTCACCCCCCGAGAGGCACAGGGCTGTGCGGGCCACAGGTGAAGGATACCCCCATGATCAAGTCTCACATGCTGCGACGCGGCTTCCTGATGATCGGTGGCATGGCCGCTGCCGGTTCGCTCGCCGCGCCCGGCATCCTGCGCGCGCAATCCGTGCCTCCCACCGCCACCCTGGCCGACACGATGGCCGGTGACAGCCGTTTCTCGCGCTTCCTGGACCTGATCACGCGCGCCGGCATGGTCGAGGATTTCCGCTCCGCACAGCCGCTGACGGTTTTCGCGCCGACCGATGCCGCCTTCACCGGCGCCCCGGCCAACCTGCTGCAGCAGCTTGTCGGCACCAACAGCTCCGGCGGCAGCCAGGAGAGCGTGGATCGCCAGCGCCTCGGCGCGCTGATCAACTATCATATCGTGCCGGGCGCTTTCCGCGCCTCCGAGCTGATGGGCAGCGATCGCCGCCTGCGCACGCGCAACGGTGCCGACATCTCCATCACCGGCACGGCCGACTCGGTCCTGGTGCGCAACCCGGCCCCGGCGCAGCAGATCGCGGGCTTCGGCTCGGCCGGCGCCAATGTGAATGCGCAGCCGGCGCGCGTGGTGGCGCCGAACATCGTCGCCAGCAACGGCGTGATCCACGCCGTCGACCAGCTCATGTGGCCGTGAGCCACGGAGGCTGATCTCCGAGGTTGAATGCAACGCGTCGCCCGTCAGGGCGGCGCGTTTGCCGTTTCGGGCACTGGCGCCGCACCGCGCAGCGGGCCGGTGGGAAAGCTGAACAGCCGCTCCGCCCCCAGCAGGAAGGCGCGGCCACCGCGCGGGAACAGGCTGGCGATGGCGGGATCGCGCACCTCCAGCCCGCCGGTATAGGCGCCGAAGGCGGGCAGCAGCAGACGACGGCCATCGGTCAGGAAGCAGGGCCGCGTCACGGCACCGGATCGCACCGGCATGGTGGCCTTGGGGTGGTAATGGCCCGAAAGCTCGCCCGGCGGCACCGCCCGGCCGGGCTGCGCGATATGGCGGAAGACGAAGGGGCCATGGCGATATTCCTCAGTCGCCGTGCCGGGCAGGCCCACCGGCGGCTCCGGATCATGGTTGCCGAGCACCCAGACAACCTGCGCCAGCGCACCCAGCATCCTCTGCAAGGCCGCGCAGTCGGAGGCGTGTAGCCGGGCGCAGCCATGCCGGTCATGGAAACTGTCGCCCAGCAGCACCAGCCGCTCCGGACGCCAGCGGCGCAGTGCCAGCGCCAGGCGTTCCAGCGTTTCGCGCGTGTCATAGGGCGGCACGAAACTGCCGCGCGCCGCAAAGCTGCTGCCCTTCTCCAGATGCAGGTCGGAGACCACGAGCAGCTTCTCCGCCGGCCAGATGGCGACGCCCGCCGGGTCCAGCATCAGGCGCTGGCCGGCGATATGCAGCGGTGCGGCGTTCATCGCGGGGCGCCCAGGTTCTTCGGCGCGCTGCGGATGAAGCGGGCATTGCGGCGTTTCGGGTCGCGCGGGCGGCGGGCGCGGTCCCGGTCGCCGCGCGGCGGGATGGCCTCCGTCACATTGGCCAGGATTTCGTTGAACAGATCGGCGCCGTCCGTCGCCTCCGCCACCAGGTCGGCGGCTTCCGCCAGCAGCGCATCCTGCGCCCCGCCGGCCACCCATTCGCGGCCTTCCTCGATCAGCGCCGGCACGGAGAGGGGGGAGGCGCGGTCCAACGCCATGTGCCGGATGCCACCCGCCCGTGCGCGCGCCAGCAGCAGGGAGATGCGGGCCACATCGGTCAGCCCGGCCGCCGCCTCGCGCCGCGTGGCGCGCAGCAGGATGTGGTCCGGCTCGTGCCGGCGCAGCACGTCGTAGATGAGATCAGCATTCATGGTCATCGTGCGGCCCGACTTCTCCTGACCGGGATGATTCTTCTCGATCAGCCCCGCAATGGTGGCGATGTTCCGGAAGGTGCGGCGGAGCATGCTGCTTTCGGCCATCCAGGCTTCCAGCTCCTCGCCCAGAATGTCCTCCTCGAACAGCCGCTCGATGCCATGCGGTTCGAAGGCGGACCAGCAGGCGAGGACGTAATCCGTGGCGAGGTAGCCGAGCGGCGCCATGCCGAGGCGTTCCATCCGCTTCGTCACCAGCATCCCCAGTGTCTGGTGCGCCAGCCGCCCCTCGAAGCAATAGGCGACGAGGAACCAGCGGTCGCCGCGCGGAAAAGTCTCCACCAGCAGCCCGTCGCGCGGCGGCATGACGGAGACATGCTGTTGCAGCCGCAGCCATTCGCGCACCGACTCCGGCAAGGCGGGCCAGGATTTCGGGTCGTGCAGGATGCCGCGCACGCGGGCGGCGAGGTGCGTGGTCAGCGGCATGCGGCTGCCGGCATAGGCGGGCACGCGGGGGTCGCCCTCGCCGCCGCGGGAGACGATGCAGGCCAGCGCGTCCAGCCCCTCGAATCGCAGCATCTGGCCGGCGAAGATGAAGCAGTCGCCGGCGGTGAGGGTGGAGACGAACCATTCCTCCACCTCCCCCAGCACGGGCCCGCCGCGCAGCCTGACTTTCACCAGTGGCGTTTCGACGATGGTGCCGAGGTTCATCCGCAGCTGGCGCGCGGCGGCGGGGCCGCGGATATGGATCATGCCCTCCGCATCCCGGAACAATCGCCGAAAACGGTCGTAGGATTGCAGGGCGTAGCCGCCGTCCTCGACGAAGCGCAGCGCGTCGTCGAAATCCTGGCGCGACAGGCTGGCATAGGGCGCGGCGCGCAGCACCTCCCGATACAGGTCATTCGGGTGGAAAGGCCCGGCGACCGCAACTGCCAAAATGTGCTGGCAGAGCACGTCGAGGCCGCCCTCGCGCGGCGGGTCGCCATCTAGTTCATTTGCGGAAATCGCCTGGCGGGCGGCGACGCATTCGATGACCTCGAAGCGGTTCGCCGGCACCAGCACCGCCTGGCTCGCCTCGTCCATCCGATGATTGGCGCGGCCGATGCGTTGCAGAAGTCGCGAAACGCCCTTCGGCGCGCCGACCTGCACCACCTGGTCCACCGCGCCCCAGTCGATGCCGAGGTCGAGCGAGGCGGTGGCGACCACCGCGCGCAGGCGGCCGTCGGCCATCGCCGCTTCCACCTTGCGGCGCTGCTCCACCGTCAGGCTGCCGTGGTGCAGGCCGATCGGCAGGTTGTCGTCGTTCAGTCGCCACAGCGCCTGGAAGCACAGTTCCGACTGCGCGCGGGTGTTGACGAAGACGATGGTGACGCCGGCGCCGCGGATCCGGCGATAGACCTCCGGCATCGAGGCCAGGCCCATATGCCCGCCCCAGGGCAGCCGGCCTTCCGGCAGCAGGATATCGAGGCTCGGCGCCGCGCCCGGCGCGCCCTGTACCAGCGCCACATCTTCCGGCCGCCCGGTGGGGGAGAGATAGGCGCGCAGTGGGGTCGGGTGCGCGACGGTGGCGGACAGGCCGATGCGGCGCGCGCCCGGCGCCAGCGTCGCCAGCCGCGCCAGGCCGAGCGCAAGCTGGTCGCCACGCTTCGTGCCGGCCAGGGCATGGATCTCATCCACCACGATGGCGTGCAGCCCGGCGAACATCTCGCCCGCATCCGGCAGGGTCAGCAGCAGCGCCAGGCTTTCGGGCGTGGTCAGCAGGAAGTTCGGCGGGTCCACCCGCTGGCGGGCGCGGCGATTGGCGGGGGTGTCGCCGGTGCGGGTCTCGATGCGGATCGGCAGGCCCATCGCCTCGACCGGGGCGGTGAGGTTGCGGGCGATATCCACCGCCAGCGCCTTCAGCGGCGATATATACAGCGTGTGCAGCGACCCCTTTCCCTCGGGGCGCGGCTTCTCATGCAGATCGACCAGGGAGGGCAGGAACCCCGCCAGCGTCTTGCCGCCCCCGGTCGGCGCCACCAGCAGGGCGCTCGATCCGCCCTGCACGGCGCCGAGCAAGGCAAGCTGGTGCGGCCGCGGCGCCCAGCCGCGATCGGCGAACCAGGCCTGAAAAAGTTCCGGCAATGTTCCCATTCGGCGGGGAATATGCTGGCGGTTCGGCGAAAGGGGAAGGGGTCTCAGCCCAGCGCCGCGCGCAGCTCGGACAGGCAGGCATCCAGGCTGCGCCCGGCCGTGTCGATCACCAGCCGCGGCCGGTGCCAGCTTTCATACTCCCGCCGCAGCACCGCATCCCAATCCGGTGGCACAAGGCCGGGGACATCGATGGTGCGGGTTTCGACGCGGCGGCGATGCTCGATGGGATCGGAACAGACGATTTCGACCTCGATAAGCTCCGCGCCCGCCGCCTGGGCGGCGTCGCGCCAAGCGTCGCGGGTGATCCGCAGCGGGTTGACGCTGTCCGCGACCACCGACAGGCCGAGCGACAGGTTCGCCCGCGCCACTGCATAGCCGGCCAGGTAGCCGGCAGGACCGACATCGGCGATGCCGCCCTCGCGCAACGCCTGTTCGATATGATCGATGCGGATCCAGGTGGCGCCCAGCGCCTGCGCCAGCGCGCGGGACAGCGTGGATTTGCCGGTGCCCGGAAGGCCCGCGAAAGCGAGCAGCCGGCTCATACCCGTTCCAGCGCCTGATGCGGCTCCGCCGGCAATTCCACCCGCAGCGCATCGCCCGGCGCCAATTCGCCGCCCTCGATCACCACCGCCATGATCCCGGCCCGCAGCAGCAGCGCGCCGTCCGGCGCGCGTTCCAGCGTCGCCTTCATCAGCCCCTTCTGGAAATCGTCGAGCTGGTAGCAGGGGTTCCGCAGCCCGGTCACCTCGACCACCGCGGTCGCCCCCAGTTGCAGGCGGGTGCCGCGCGGCAGGGCGAACAGGTCCACCCCCTCCGTCGTCACATTCTCCCCCAGCGCGCCCGGCGTCACGTCGAAGCCCTGGGCGCGCAGCAGTTCCAGCCGCTCGGCCGGGATCAGGTGCAGCTGGCGAAGGTTGGGCTGGTTCGGGTTCGCCTTCACGCGCGACCGGTGTTTGACCAGTTCCCCGCAATGCGCATCGCCCTGCACGCCAAGTCCGGCCAGCAGCGTGATGCGCGGCTGCGCCGGCTTGGAGAATTCATGCCCAGGCGAAGCCGCCACCGCCACAACACGACCCTGCATCCCGATTCTCCGCCTGAGGCGGCGGTTATTGCAGGAAACCGATCCAGCGTCCCGCCAGCAGCGCGCCGATCCAGGCGGCCAGCGACACCCCGGCCGCCAGCCGCAGCCGCCCCGTCACGACCCCGCCCGCCAGCGCCGCAGGCCAGGGCCGCCCGGCATGCAGCAGCGCCAGGTTCAGCAGGGCCAGCGCCAGCAGCGCCAGCTTCGCCAGGAAGGCCGGGTTCTCCAGATAGGTCGCCGGCCGCGTGCTGAACAAGGCCAGCCCGGTCAGCGCCGCCAGCCCCAGCCCGCTGGCCGCGACGCGGACCAGCGGCGGCGCCAGATGCGCCAGCGCCGCGTTGCGGAAGGCGCCCAGCAGCCGCAGGTCGAGCGTGACGATCGCGCCGACCAGCAGCCCGATGCCCAGCACATGCGCCGCATTCACCAGCAGATACAGCGTGACAGACCCGCGCAGCGCCGCCGCGGGGGCGGAGTCCGCGATCAGGTCCAGCAAGCGCCGTCAGCCGCCCTGGATGCGCTCGGGGTAGAAGTCGAAGCGCCGCTCGCCGACGGTCACGCGCACCGCCTTCATCCGCCGTTCGGAACTGTCGCGGGACCGGTTGCCCAGCGCCGTGATCTCCTGCCCCGGCCGCAGCGAATCCTGCCGGAAGCCGGCGCGTTCGGTCTGCCGCGGATTGCCGAGTTCCACCGTCCACATCTGGCCATCGGCCTCCACCCGCAGGGTCGGGTGCGGCGGGCCGACATAGACCTCCCGCACCGTGCCGGTCAGCGTGCCCTGGTCACCTTCCGCCCAGGACCAGCCATGATGCGCGAGCGCGCCGCCCGTGGCGGCCATCGTGCCCAGCAGGCCGAGCGCGCCGCGCCGTCGGATTTTCGCAACGGGGCCGATCTTCGTGAATGCCATGTCATGTCCCTCGCCAGGATGCGCGGGAGGTTGGGGCGCGTCAGGCGCTTGTCGACCCGCCGCCCGATGACATGCCGTTCAACCGGCCGTTCAACCCGGCAGCTGCGCCGCCACGAACGCCACCAGCGCCCCGAAATTCGGGCAGGCCGCCAGTTGCTGCGCATCCACCGCGGCGCCGGTGCGGCTTTCGATCTCCACGCTGATCAGCGTGTGGTTCAGGCTGTCCCAGCCCGGCACGTCGGCGGCCTCCATCTCCGGCGCAAGCTCGATCTCGCGGTCGCCGATGACCTCGCGCGCGATGGCCTGCAGGTCGGCCAGGGTGAAGGCGGGCATGGGGGTCACTCCGAGGTGCGGAAGGTTTCGAGGTAGCGGCGGCGATTCGCCTCGCGGCTGATCTTGCCGCTGGTGCTCTTCACCAGCCAGCGATCGGCGACGATCCGCACGTCGCGCGGCTTCACCAGGAAGCTTTCGGTGACCAGGCGGCTGATCGCGGCGCGGCTTTCGGCGGCGGTGATGCCGGCGGCCTCGTCCTGTTCGGCCACCAGCACCAGCTCCTCGCTGCCGGTCTGGTCGCTCTCGATGCCGAAGGCGACGGCGCGGCCGGGGCGCAGGCCGGGAATGGCGGCCAGCGCCGCCTCCACATCGCCGGCGAACAGGTTCTTGCCGTTGACGATGATGATCTCCTTCAGCCGGCCGAAGACGAAGACCTGGCCGCGCAGCATCACGCCGAGGTCGCCGGTGCGGAACACACCCTCCGCCGCCGCCGCCGAAAATCCGCGATAGCCGCCGAACAGGAAGGGCGCGCTGAGGCCGATCTCGCCGTAATGGCCTTCCGGCAATTCGCGGTCGCCATCGAACACCGCCAGGCTGACGCCGGGCAGCATGTGGCCGGAGGACAGCACCAGCTTGCGGCCTGGCGGCGCCGCCTCCGCCAGCCAATCCTCCGGCACCGCCTGGCCCGGTGCGACATCCGGCGGCACGGCGAGGCCGATGCGCGTGGCCGGGCGGCCCTGGCTGACGGCGAAGACGGTCTCCGCCATGGCGTAGCAGCCGACGACGGAACGCGGCCGCACGCCCCAATCGGCGAAGGCGGCCTCGAAGCCCTGGGCATCTACCATGCGGCAGGGCTCGGAACAGTCGATCCACAACCGCATCGTGTCCAGCCGCGCCGGCTTCAGGGCGCGCTTCAGCCGGGTGAAGTGGCGGAAGGCGAAGTTGGGCATCCAGGCGATGTCGCAGCCATCAGCCTCGATCATCTCCAGGAACCGCCCCGGCGCGCCGATCCACTCGAAGGGGTCGAGGATGGAGACGCAGTCGCCCCCCAGCATCGGCAGCAGGAAGCCCGCGATCAGCCCCATGTCGTGATACAGCGGCAGCCAGGAGGCGACGGAGAGCCGATCCACCCCCAGCTCCGCTCGCAGCCCCGGCCAATAGGCACCAAACTGCCCGGCCAGCATCCGCCCGCTGATCGCGACTGCCTTTTTGATGCCAGTGGTGCCGGAGGAATGCTGCACGAACAGTGGCGCATCGGAAGCGAGCCGCGCCCGCAGCACATCCATCGCCGCCACGCTGTCGCCGGTCGCGCTGGAAGGCGCGAGGCGCACCACCCGCGCGAGGTCCGGGGCGATGCGGCGCAGCGTCTCCGCCGCCGCATCCTCCAGCACGCAGATCGCATCCGGGGCGATGGCGGCCAGCGCCGCGCGCTGCTGGTCGAAGAAGTGCCGCTGGTCCTGCAAGGGGGAGGCCGGCGGGAAGAAGGCGCCGAGCCGTCCGGCGGCGGCGATGCCGAGGAACAGCGCCATCGCCTCGCCCCCGGTGGCGCCGATCACCAGCACCAGCCCGCCGGGCGGGGTATTCGCCTCCACCCATTCGGCGCGGGCGGTGACACGCTGCCAGAAGTCGCGGCCGGTCAGCGCCTCGCACTGCCCCTGGCGCCAGTGGCGCAACACCACCCGGTCCAGCAGCTCACGCGGCAATAGCGCGGTCATGCGGCCATCCCCCAGCGGGTCAGGCAGGCCAGCAGCGCCTCGGCATAGGCCTGTTCAAAATCGAGACCCTCCGCGCTATCGGCCTCGTCGTCATTGGCCCAGGTGTAGCGCTGATGCGGATAGGGGGCGGCGACCAGCGCCGTGCCGTCCTCCAGCCAGGCCAGGCCGCGCTCGCCGCCACGGCGGGGCTGGCTGGTCAGGATCAGGCGGCAATCCGGCTGGCCCGTGGCGCGCGCCAGCGCCTGGCGCAGCGGGGCGAGGAAGGGGATCGGCTCCTTGGGGGGGACATCCACGCGGCTGTCGCCCATCAGGAAGACCAAGCCCTCCGCCCGGCAGGATTGCCGGAAGGCCTCCGCGCGGGTGGCGAGCGAGCGGCGCAGGCCGGCGTAATCCTCATCAAGCCAGGCGGGGCCACGATTGTGGTTCCACACCGCGCCGCCATCCTGGCGCATGGCGATGCGCTGGCCCTGCGGTGTCGTCGTCTCCCGCATCAGCGCCGGCTCGGCATAGCCCACGAAATCATTGGCGATGGCCCGCACCACCGTATCGGCCTTGTGCAGCGCCATGCAGAAGGGGTTCTGCAGCACGGCGAATTGCGGCGCGTCGCGGAAACCCCAGCGGTTCACCAGGGTCCAGGGCAGGCAATGCAGCCCGAGCGAGACCAGGGTCAGCGGGCCCTGGCGGCGCGCCCGCTGCCGCAGGCGGAAGGCCTGCCGCCGCGCCACCGCCTGCCAGACCGGGCGCAGCCCTGCATCGGCCTCCGCCCGATCGCGCAGGCCATCGAGCAGCGTTTGCAGCAGCGCCGGCTCCAGGCAGGCGCGTTCGCCGAAGCGCAGCAGGAACAGCAGGTGCGGCAGGGACGGGTCCGGTATCTCGCCCAGATGCGTGATGGCGAGGCGCAGCAGGGATTGGAAGGCGGCATGATCCTCGGAATGGAACAGCCGCCGCAGCCGGGCGCCGAGCGGTGCCTCCTGCGCCAGGTCGATATCCAGCGTCGTGGGCGGCGCTGATGTTGCAGCCATCATGCTTCAGCCGGGACCGCCATGCGCTGCAGCACGCGCCAGCGCAGCAGGCTGCGGATCAGCGCCAGCATGTAGGTCCGCTCGAACTCCTGCCCCGCCGGGCTGTCGGCGGCGGCATCGTCGTGCCAGACATATTCGGCGCCCGGGAAGGGGCAGTAGGCGAAGGTGGTGCTCTCATCCACCCGGTGGCTTGCAGCCTCCCGCCGCCGGGCGGTCTGGTTGGTGATGTGGATGCGGTTGCCGGTCCGGCCGGTGAAGCGCGCCAGCGCCGCATCGAGGCGCGGCAGGAAATCGAGCGGTTCCTCGGGATATTCCACCTGGCAGCCGGCCAGCAGGAACACCGCATCCGGCCGGCGGCAGGCGGCACGGAACAGATCCACCTTGCCGGCCAGGTTGGCGCGCAGCGGCGCGGAATCCTGGCCCAGCCAATAGGGGCCGCGATTGTGGTTCCAATGCGCGCCGCGGTCCTTCCGCATCGCCAGGGCGTGGCCGCGCGGGGTGGTGACGATGCGCGTCGTCTCCGGCGTGCAGTAGCTGGCGAAATCATCCTCCAGCGCCGCGACCATGCCGGGGATGCTGTGCCCGGCGAGCGAGAAGGGACCGAACAGCGCGGTGAAATCCGCCATCCGCCGCAGCCCCCAGCGGCCGGGCAGGTGCCAGGGCAGGCAGTTGGTGCCGAGCGAGATCAGCGAGACGCCGCCGCTGAAACGCCCGGGCAGCGCCTCCCGGTAATTCTGCCGGCGGCGCACGGCGCGCCAAGCCAGCAGCAGTTCCGGCTCCGCCAGGGCGGCGAGGCGGGTAGCATCCAGCGCCGCGGCGATCTCCACCGGCGGCAGGCAGCAGCGTTCGGCGAAGCGCAGCAGCGTGGCGAGCCATTGCACGGCATCGCGCGGCACACCGCCGGACAGCGTGGCAAGCTGCCGGCGCGTCACCTGCTGCAGGCCGGCATAGTCCTGCAACTCGAACAGGTAGCGGAGCTGTACGAAGCCGGCCTGCGGGTCCGTCGCGGCATCGATGCCGTCCAGCGCCTGCACGGCGGCCGGCAGGTCGCCGGCTTCGCGAAGCCGCGCCGCGTGGCGCAGGGAGGAGGCGTCGGGAGTGCTCATGCCTGCCATGTGTCCTGGCGAGGCGCCCGCGCTCCGCCGCCTGTTTCATGCACCTTCGGGCGGCAATGCCCCCGGGGCGGCCGGTAACGCCTTGGACCGGATGGCGGATTTGTGCAGGGTAATCCCCGTCTCGGCAAGGTCGCGCAGCACGAACTGGCCGATCCGCTGGAAGTCGCGCCGGTTTTCCGCCCATCCCTCCCGCCCCCCGCCCTCACGAGCCGGGCCGCCTTGCTGGTGGCCGGCGGAGGCGTGCAGCCGCATCTGGCGCCAGATGGCCTGGCCGAGCACGCGCGCCAGTTCCACGCTGTCCTCCGCCAGCGGCTCGTCCTCGGGCTCCGCCGGCGGGGCCAGGCCGGCGTCGCGGTCCTCCTCCGGCGCGGCAAAGCGCGGGGCGGCGAGGCCGGTCGAGAGGTGGCCGCGCAGTGCCTCCGCCGCCTCCGGCCGCACGAGCTGCGCCACCACATGCAGGTCGCGGCTGCCGGAATCGGCCAGCGCTCCGGCCTGCCCGGCAGCCTGGGTCCAGGCGCCGTGGCCGGCATAGGTCACCTCGAAGCCGAAGCGCTCCAGCAGCGGGCGGACCAGGCCGAAGCTGAGGAACTCCAGCCTGTCGCTGGCCTGGCCGGGATTCGCGTAGCCCTGCGGCAGATCCGCCATCAGCCGGGCGAAGCCGCCTTCCGTCGTCGCATCGGCCACGCCGAACACCAGCCAGCCGCCCGGGCGCAGCAGCAGCGCGGCGTTCAGCCAATAGGCCACCAGGTATTGTAGATCGACATGCAGCAGCGCGTCGATGCTGAACACCGCATCGATCTCCCCCGCCAGATGCTCCCGCTCGAAGGCTGCCAGCATGCCGTCCGGGTGCAGCGGGTCGATCGGCAGGAAGCCGAGCCGGCCGGCCGCCACCGCCTCCGGCAGCCTGGCCGCGGCCGCCTGCATGATGCGGTCGCTCACGTCGAACACGGTCAGCTTCACCGCCGGGTTGGCGCGCAGCACCTCCGCCGTGTAGCGGCCATCGCCCGGCCCGATCTCGATGGCGCGCCGCCAGGTGCCGATCTCGGCGAGCCGCAGCAGCCGGTCGAGCACGGCGCTGGCCGGCGGGCGGTCCGGGCGGGCGGCGATGGCGCGCGGGGCATGCCGGTCCCACCACTCGGCGTAGCCGAGCGCCGCTTCCTGCCGTCCGGGCTTCTCCAGCATGGGCCGCAGCGCCTCCGCCCGCTCCGGGTGGAACAGCCGCGCCGAAAGGTACAGGTCGCGCGGCGGCCGGCCCTCATGGTTCGACCAGGGCTCCAGCAATTCCACCACGAAGCCGAGGCGGCCGAGCACGGCGCGCACGATCTCGGCCGAGGTCCAGGCGAATTTGTCGCAGGGCCGGCCCTGGAAGCGATGCGTGCGGCGGATGTCGCGCAGCAGTTTCTGGAAGCCGGAGGTGGTGGTCGGGTCGGCCAGCGTCATCAGCAGCCGCCCGCCGGGGCGCAGCAACAGTGCCGCGTTCAGCCAATGCGTGGCGAGCACCGGCAGCCCGGCCTGGTGCATCGCATCGATGCTGAACACCGCATCCACCTGCCGCGCCCGGCCGGCCTCCGTCACGGTCGCGAGCATCGCATCCGGCCGGGCCGGGTCCAGCGCCTGGGGCAGCAGCCGGCCGGCTGCCGTGAGCTCCGCCAGGCGCTGCGCCGTGGCGTCGCGTGCGGCGGCCGTGGCCTCGAAGCTCCAGCAGCGCGCGGTGGGGCTGGCGCGCAGCACGCCTTCCGCGAAATGGCCGCCGCCGGCGATCTCGATCACCTCCTGCCAGCCATCGGCGCCGGCCGGGGCGAACAGCTTCTCGAATACCCGCGGCGCCGCGGCGCCCTGGCCCCAATCGAGCCCCGGCGCGGTGGCCGGCGCGGGCTCGGCGAGGCGGCCCAGGCTCTGCTTCGTCATTGCGCCTCGCTCATGCAGGGGAAAGCCCGGCACCGGCTGCGCCTTCGGACGGGCGGCATGGCGGAGACATGGACCAGCATTAACGCTAACAGCCGGGCCAATCCGATGGAAGTGTTGCGCGAGCGGCACCTTGCCGCGCGTCGATCACGCGGACGGAAAACACGCTCCACCTTGAAGGGATGCCCGGCCTGGGTGCGGCGCAGGGTCGCGGCAACCGGCTAGGTTCCGCCGACGCCCTGGGCGCTCATCCGGCACGCGCCCGCGGCGCCGGCAAGTGTGACGGCCAAGCGGCTCAGCAGGTCCGCCACCCGGACCGGCTTGATGATGTGGTCGGTCGCGCCGTGATCGATGCTCCGCTGGACCGCCTCGGCATGGGCGACGCCGGTCAGCATGACGATGGGCTTGCGGAAGCCCGCCTGGCGCAGGGCGAGGCACCATTCATTGCCGTCGCCATCGGGCAGGGTGGCATCGAGCAGGATGCCGTCGAATCCCGACCCGATCCGGCGCAGGAGATCCTCCGCCTCCGCGACGCAGCCCGCGCCATCGGCCGTGAACCAGCCGCTTCCCCGCAGCGAATCGACCAGAAGCCCGCGAAGCATTTGATCATCCTCAACAACGAGGACCCGAGGTGTCACGGCCAGCTCCGCTGGGGCGACAGGCTGGGCACGGCTGCAGGGTGGCGCCAGGGTGGTGCCAACCTGCATGGTGAAGCCTGGCCAAAAAGGGATCGCAAAGCAGCAATGAGTAAATATTAATATGATGCTCGCTCTGGTTGCAATGACCATGATGAGCCACCCGCCGGCCAGGACGTCCCGTTCGGGGTAGATCACGACCCGGCGCGCTGCAGGCGGTATCGCCGGAAGCTCTTGATTGTCCTCGGTGAACGCCGAAGTCATGGTCCATGCCCCACCCTGAAAGCTGGATGCGCGTGACCCCGCAGGGCCTGTACTGCGTGCCCGGCGACTTCTTCATCGACCCCGGCCGCGCCGTGCCTCGCGCCATCATCACCCACGGCCACGCAGACCACGCCCGCCCCGACCACGACCATGTGCTGGCGAGCGCCGAGACCCTCGGCATCATGCAGGCGCGGATGGGCGAGGGCCGGGCCGGGCGGCAGCGCCAGGTGGCGGTGCCTGGCGAGGTGGTGCGGCACAGGGATGTCGAGATCCGCCTGGTGCCGGCGGGGCATGTGCTCGGATCCTGCCAGGTTGTGCTGGACTGGCAGGGCAGCCGCATCGTCATCTCCGGCGACTACAAGCGCCGCCGCGACCCGACCTGCGCGCCGTTCGAGCCGGTGACCTGCGATGTCTTCGTGACCGAGGCGACCTTCGGCCTGCCGGTGTTCCGCCACCCCGATGCGGCGGCGGAGGTGGCGCGGCTGCTGGAAAGCCTGCGGCTGTTCCCGGACCGGGCGCATCTGGTCGGCGTCTATGCGCTGGGCAAGGCGCAGCGGCTGATCGCGCTGCTGCGGGAGGCCGGCTGGGACCGCACCATCTACCTGCATGGCGCGCTGCTGAAGCTGTGCGAATTGTACGAGGCGTTCGGCGTGAAGCTCGGCCCGCTGGCGCCGGTGCCGGCACCTGCGAAGCGCGGCGCGGGCGGGTTGCTGGCGGGGGAGGTGGTGCTGGCGCCGCCGAGCGCGGAGGCCACCGCCTGGATACGCCGCCTGGCGGAGCCGCTGGTCTGCGCCGCCTCCGGCTGGATGCGGGTGCGCCAGCGGGCCAAGGCGCGCGGCGTGGAACTGCCGCTGATCATCTCCGACCATGCCGATTGGGACGAGCTGCTGGCCACCATCGATGAGGTGCAGGCGCCCGAGATCTGGGTGACGCATGGCCGCGACGACGCGCTGGTGCATGCCATGGCGCTGCGCGGCCTGCGCGGCCGGGCGCTGCACCTGCTCGGCCGCGGCGAGGAGGATGAGGACCCGGTCCCGCCCGAAACGGCACCGGCCGAGACAGCGACGGAGCAGATCGCGTGACGTCGCATCGCGACCTGCGGCGGCCACCGGCCGCCGAGGCGCCGGACGGCGCCCGCCGCAAGTGCGGCGAGCCAAGCCGGCAGAGCCGGCGCCCGGCGCTTGAGGGCACGCCGTGACTCTCCCAGCGTTTGCCTATCTCCTTGAACGCCTCGCCTTCACGCCGGGGCGGCTCGCAAAGCTGGCGCTGCTGCGGCAGTGGTTCGCGACGCAGCCGGACCCGGACCGGGGCATCGGGCTGGCCGCCCTGACAGGGGAGCTGGTGTTCCGCGCCGCAAAACCCGGCCTGGTGCGGGAATTGGTGGCGGCGCGCACCGACCCGGTGCTGTTCGACCTGTCCTATGACTATGTCGGCGACCTTGCGGAAACCGTGGCGCTGATCTGGCCGCCGCGGGCCGGCGTCAATGCGCCGCCACCCGGCTTGGCGGAGGTGGTGGAGGCGATCGAGATCACGCCGAAGGCGGCGCTGCCGGAGCTGCTGGCCGGCTGGCTGGATGCGCTGGATGCCAATGGGCGGTTGGCGCTGATCAAGCTGGTCACCGGCGGGCTTCGCGTCGGCGTCTCCGCGCGGCTGGCGAAGACCGCGCTGGCCGAATGGGCCGGGCAGGATGTGGCGGAGGTGGAGGAGGTCTGGCACGGCCTGACGCCCCCCTATCTCGACCTGTTCGCCTGGCTCACCGGCCAGGGGCCGCGTCCCTCCTCCGAGGATCGCCCGGTGTTCCGCCCGCTGATGCTGGCGCATCCGCTGGAGGAGCCGGATTTCCCCTCCATCGGGCCGGAGACGCACCGCGCCGAATGGAAATGGGACGGCATCCGCGTGCAGCTCTCGGCAACGCCCGGCGGCCGCGCCCTGTGGTCGCGCGGCGCGGAGGACATCTCGGGCGGCTTCCCCGAGATCCTCGCCGCGATGGACTTTCGGGCCGTGCTGGACGGCGAATTGCTGGTGATGCGGGACGGCGAGGTCGCGCCCTTCGCCGATCTGCAGCAGCGCCTGAACCGCAAGGTGGTCAGCCAGAAGATGCAGGCGACGCACCCCGTCGGCGTGCGGCTGTACGACATCCTGTTCGACGGCGATGAGGATCTGCGCGCGCTGCCCTTCGACGCACGCCGCGCCCGGCTGGAGGGCTGGTTCGCCCGCACCCGCCCCGGTCGCATGGACCTGTCCGAGCTGATCCCCTTCGCCAGCATGGCGGAGCTGGAGGCGATCCGCGCCGGCGCCCGCGAAGCGGCGATCGAGGGGCTGATGCTGAAGCGCGCGGATAGCGAATACGCCGCCGGGCGGCAGAAGGGGAAATGGTGGAAGTGGAAGCGCGCGCCGCTCGGGGTCGATGCGGTGTTGATGTATGCCCAGCGCGGCCACGGCAAGCGCAGCAGCTTCTATTCCGACTTCACCTTCGGCCTGTGGCGCCCGGACGGGCAGGGCGGGCAGGAGCTGGTGCCGGTGGGCAAGGCCTATTCCGGCTATACCGACCAGGAATTGCTGTGGATCGACCGCTGGATCCGCAACAACACCACCGCCCGCTTCGGCCCGGTGCGGGAGGTGGAGAAATCCCTGGTCATCGAGGTGATCTTCGACGCCGCGCAGCGCAGCGGCCGGCATAAATCCGGCGTCGCCCTGCGCTTCCCCCGCATCGCCCGGCTGCGCACCGACAAGCCGGCGGAGGAAGCGGACCGGCTGGCGACGCTGGAGGCGATGATCGTGGGGGAGGAAGCGGCGGCGGATTGACCCGGCGCGGGGTGGCATGGTGGCCTGCCGCCGCTCGGGAAGGAAAAAGCACCATGCCGCTCGTCCAGAACCATGTCCGCCGCCGCCTGGCCGAAGGCGGCCTCGCCCTCGGCTTCGGGGTGCATCATCTGCGCGGCAGCGCCATCGGCATGATCGCGCAGGCGACCGGCTTCGACTGGCTGTTCATCGACATGGAGCATGGCGCGATGAGCGTGGACGATGCCTCGCGCATCGCCGTCGCCGCGCTCGGCCAGGGCATCACGCCGATCGTGCGGGTCTGCAAGGACGCGCTGCATGAGGGCACGCGCTGCCTCGACAATGGCGCCATGGGGGTGGTGGTGCCGCATGTGGACACGGCGGAGGAGGCGCAGGCGGTGGTCCGCGCCTATCGCTTCCCGCCCACCGGCGAGCGGAGCTGGGGCGGGCCGCCCTTCGCCTATGGCCTCGGCCCGGTGAATGCCGCCGCGGCGCAGGCGGAGCTGAATGCGGAAATCCTGGTGGCGGTGATGATCGAGACGCCGCAGGCGGTGGCGAATGCGGAGGCGATCGCGGCGGTGCCGGGGGTGGATGTGCTGATGTTCGGCACCAGCGACCTGACGGCGACGATGGGCATCCCCGGCCAGATCGGCCACCCGGATGTGCGCGCCGCCTATGCCCGGGTCGGCGCCGCCTGCGCCGCGCAGGGCAAGGTGATGGGCATGGGCGGCGTCTATGACGAGAAGGTGGCGCCGGACTACATCGCGCTCGGCGCGCGCTTCATCCTCGGCGGCAACGACCACTCCTTCGTCATGGCCGGCGCGGCGCAGCGGGCGGCTTTCCTGCGCGGGCTTGGCTGAACGGTCACGCGCCCGGCGGATGGTTTCACCCGCCGGGCGTCAGCGCCTCCAGCAGCCGCGAGCCAGCATTGGTCGCGTCGAAGGCGTGCAGGCCGAGTTCCTCGGACAGCGCCTCGCAGGCCAGCAGGCCGCGCAAGGGATTGCCCTCCGCATCCAGCCGTGGGGAGAAGACGCCGAGGCCGAGCTGGCGGTTCACCACCGCAACCACGCCACCGCCGACGCCGCTTTTGGCCGGCAGGCCGACCCGGCAGGCCCAGTCCCCCGCGCCATCGTAGAAGCCGCAGGTGAACATGACGGAGAGCGTGTCCCGCACCGCCTCCACGCCGAACACCTCGGCGCCGGTCAGCGGGTTGCTGCCGATGGCGGCCAGTGTGCCGGCCATCACCGCCAGGTCGCGGGCGGTGACGCGCAGCGCGCATTGGCGAAAATACACATCCACCACCCGGACAGGATCGGCGCGGAACACGCCGGCGGCGCGCAGCAGATAGGCGATGGCGCGGTTGCGGTCGCCGGTCGCGGCCTCCGAGTCATGCACCGCCGAATCCAGCTCCAGCGTCGCCCCCGCGGCCAGCGACAGGCGCGCCTGCAGCGTCGGGAAGGCGCGGTCGCCCAGCGCATCGGTCAGTAGCCCGGCCACCGCGATCGCGCCGGCATTGACCATCGGGTTGAAGGGGCGACGGGTACGCGGGTCCAGCTCGATGGTGTTGAAGGGGTCGCCCACCGGCTGCACGCCGACCGCATCCCGCACCGCGCGGCGGCCCAGCAGGTCTAGCGCAAGGGCATAGGCGAAGGGCTTGCTGACGGATTGGATGGTGAAGGGGTGGCGTGAATCGCCCACCTCCATCAACTTTCCCGTGCTGCTCAGCGCAGCCAGGCCGAACAGGTCCGGCGGCATGGCGGCAAGCGCCGGAATGTAGCTGGCGACCTGGCCCTCGTGGCGCGGCAGCAGGCGCGCATGCACCGCCTGCATCGCGTGGTGCAGCGGCATGCGCAACTTCGTCCTCGTCATTGGCGTCCGGTCCTGGCTGTGGGTCAGCAGGCCGTGCGCGTTTCCCGGGTGGACAATAGGGCTGCACGGGACGGGCGCAAGGCGCTCCAGTTGCGCTTGCGAACGCCTCGCAATTGCGGTAGGTCTCCCGCCACGCAACGTACAAGAGGCTCCTCAGCAATGCGCCGCCGCCATCTGCTCTCGATGCTCCCCGTGCTCGGGCTCGCCGTCTTCTCTCCTGCCGTGCTGGCCCAGGGGCAGGAACTGAACCTGTACTCCTCCCGCCACTACGACACGGACCGGGAGCTGTACGACGCCTTCACGCGCGAGACCGGCATCCGGGTGCGGCTGATCGAAGGCGATGCGGACCAGCTCATCCAGCGCATCCGGACCGAGGGCGCGAACAGCCCCGCCGATGTGCTGATCACGGTGGACGCCGCCCGCCTGGCGCGCGCAAAGGAAGCCGGCATCCTGCAGCCGACCCGCAGCGAAGTGCTGGAAAGCCGCATCCCGGCCAATCTGCGCGACCCGGAGGGCCACTGGTTCGGCGTCTCCAAGCGGGCCCGCGTCATCATGTATGACCGCCAGGCCGGCCGGCCGGAGGGTCTCAACCGCTTCGAGGACCTGGCCGACCCGCGCTTCCGCGGCCAGATCTGCATCCGGTCCTCCTCCAACCCCTACAACACCTCGCTCACCGGATCCGTGCTGGCGGCCAATGGGCCGGAGGCGACGGAAGCCTGGGCGCGCGGCCTGGTCGCCAACATGGCCCGCCCGCCGCAGGGCGGCGACCGCGACCAGTTCCGCGCCATCCCGTCCGGCCAGTGCAAGCTGGCGATCGCCAACACCTACTACCTCGGCAACATGATGACCTCCGCCCGCGCCGAGGACCGTGCCATCGCGGAGCGCATCGGCGTGATCTTCCCGAACCAGGGCGAGGGCGACCGCGGCGCGCATGTGAACATCTCCGGCGCCGGCGTGGTGCGTACCGCGCCGAATGCCGCCGCGGCGCGGCGCTTCATCGAGTACCTGACCAGCCCGCGGGCGCAGGAGATCTTCGCGGTGGGCAACATGGAATATCCGGTGGTCGCCGATGCGCCGGTGCACCCGGTGCTGGCCGCCTTCGGTGAATTCCGCGAGGACCGGCTCAATGCCGGAACCTACGGCGCCAATGCGGCCGAAGCCCTGCGGATCATGCAGCGGGCCGGCTGGCGGTAAGCCGGCCACAACCGGGGCGGGATGAAATCCCGCCCCATGACACCCATTCAGTTGCGAAACTCAGGCTGCGAAAAGGGCGGGCTGCATGTATATCTGCATCTGCAATGCGCTGACGGACAAGCAGATCGCCGCCGCCCTGGCGTCGGGTGCCGACCGTCCGCATGATGTCTACGCGGCTTGCGGCTGCCGCGCCCAATGCGGCGGCTGCACGGGGACCATCCTTTCGATGGTCCGCGCGGGGTGCGGCGGCGGCGGAAAGTAGACGCCCCTTCCGCGTTCCGGCCGGACCACCGGTCAGGAGGATGCGGATTTGCGCGACGCCAAGGTCATCGAGTACCTCAACCTGCAGCTCACCAACGAGCTGACTGCGATCAACCAGTATTTCCTGCATTCCCGGACGCTGCGGCACTGGGGCGTGACCAAGCTGGCACGCAAGGAATACGAGGAATCGATCGAGGAGATGAAGCACGCGGACTGGCTGATCGAGCGCATCCTGTTCCTCGGCGGCCTGCCCAATGTGCAGCGGCTGAACCAGGTGCTGGTCGGCCAGAACGTGCAGGAAATCCTCGAATGCGACCTGAAGCTCGAGGAGAAGGCGCTGGTCGACCTGCGTGACGGCATCGCCCACAGCGAATCCGTGCGCGACTACGTCTCCCGCGACCTCATGCTGAAGATCCTGGCGAATGAGGAGGAGCACGAGGATTTCCTCGACCGCCAGTTCGACCTGATCCGCCAGATCGGCATCGAGCGCTACATCCTGCTGAACAGCGACGCGGCGCCCGACCAGGAATAGGGCTGGCGGGGGGCCTGCCCCGGCGGCCCCCCTCGGTCTTCAGCGGATATTGGTGATGATGCCGCTGCCGGTGTTGTAGAACTTCGCCGAGGCATTGCTCAGCTGCATGTCCATCTGGGCGAGTTCCAATGACATGGCCGTAAGCCGCTGCCAGTCGGCCGCGGCTTCCGTCGTCATCAGCTCCAGCCGCTCCTGCACCGATTCCATCAGCGTTCCGAACTGGCTGGCGGACCAGGTGCCATCGGCCTCCTGATCCGGCGCGATGCCCTGCGCGGTCAGCCATTCCTGGACATCCAGCTGCCGCCCCTGGCCATCGACGAAGCTGCCAAGCGGAGCCTCGCCCTGATCGCCGGGATTGGCCTGGGTCAGGCTTTCCAGCACCCGGCCGAAATCAGCCATCAGTGCCTTGTCCTCCATGAATTCCTTCGCGAAGGCGTTCACGCCGGCAAGGAGCGCGGCGTAGTCGTCCATGGTCACGCCACCTGTGACGCCAGCCAGTGCTGCGTCGTCGAGGGGCACGGGGCGGTCGACCATGGGGCCGGTCTCCTGTTGATCGCCTCCAAAATGCGGAATCGCCGCGGCAAGGCAAGTCCCGGGATCCATCCCGCCGCGCGTCATCCGGCGAGCCGCGCCCAGCTCTGCGGCGACATGCCGACCAACTGGCTGAACATGGCGGTGAAGGCGGCCGGGCTGGCATAGCCGAGGTCGAGCGCCACGGCCGTCACCCTTTCCCCAGCCGCCAGCCGTGGCAGGGCGGCCTGGAGACAGGCGCGGCGTTGCCATTCGCGAAAGCTCAGCCCGGTCTCGGCGCGGAACAGCCGGGTGAAGCCGCGCCGGCTCATCCCCAGGGCGCCGCACCAATCCTCAGTCTCCTCGCCGATATCGGGGCGGGCGCAGAAGCGCCGGCAGGCGGCGGCGAGGCGTGGCTCGGCGGGGGCGGGCAGGCAGAAGGGCAAGGGCGGCGCCTGCGCCAATTCCGCCAGCAGCAGCCCGACCAGATGCGCGGCGCGGCCCTCGGACGGATACTCCAGCGGCAGGTCCACCGCGGCGATCAGCAATTGCCGCAGCAGGGGCGCGACGCCGAGCACCTGGCAGGTCCCCGGCAGGCGCGCCGCCGCCTCCGGCTCCAGATAGACGCTGCGCGTCGCGACGGCGCCGAGCATGCGGATGGAATGGACGATGCCGCCCGGGATCCAGACGCCAGCCTGGGGCGGCACCACCCAGCCGCCGGTTTCCGTGGCGACCATCATGATGCCGCGCTCGGCATGCAGGAACTGGCCGCGGCGATGCGCATGGGCCGGATGCAGATGGCCGTCGGGATAGTCGTTGCCCACGGCGATCAAGGGCCGGGGCGTCGCCTCATGCTCCGCCGCCCGCGCATGTCGCACCATGCCCACCCCCGATCATTCCTGACCTGCACGCGAATGCGGGCCGGCGCCGGCTGGTTAGGATGTCGGGGTCATCGCCACAAGCCGGACTGCCCGCATGAACCCCGCCGACATCGCCTTCCTCGCCGGCGCCGCCTTCTTCACCTCGGCGCTGACCGCGGTGGTGGGGGCAGGCGGCGGCACCGCGCTGATCGCCATCATGCTGCAGGTGCTGCCGCCGGTTGCCGCCATTCCGGTGCATGGCGCGGTGCAACTGGCCTCCAATATCTGGCGGGTGATCCTGCTGCGGGACCGCCTGGTCTGGCCGATCATCTGGCGCTTCGCCCTGCTGATGCCGGCCGGTGTCGCGCTGGGCCTGGTGCTGTTCCAGGGCCTGCCGACCGAGGCGGTGCAGATGCTGATCGGCTGCTTCGTGCTGCTGTCGCTGTTCACCCGGCAGATGAAGCGCTTCCACGACCGGGACCTGCCGCTCTGGGCCTTCGTGCCGGTCGGCTTCGTCACCGGCGCGCTTAACATGGTGGTCGGCGTGATTGCGCCGATCCTCGGCGTGCTGGTGATCCGGCGCGACCTGTCGAAGGAACAGGTGGTGGGCACGCTCGGCGTCTTCGGCGTGGTCGGCAACCTGCTGAAGGTGGCGGGCTTCACCCTGGTCGGCTTCAGCTTCGCGGCCTATGCCAGCACGATATTCTGGATGATCCCAGCCGCGTTGGCCGGCACCACGGTGGGGCAGGTGGCGCTGAGCCGGATGGATGAACGCCACTTCCTGCCGATCTTCCGGCTGGTGCTGGCGGCGCTGGCGCTCAAACTGATCGTCTGGGACGGGCTGGCGCGGCTTATCTAGCCCAGGGCGCGCGCGATCGCGGCACCTTCCTCGGCCGTGCTGCCCTGGGCAGGGCTGCGGCCGGCGCGGCGATACCAGTAGCCGGCATTGGCGTCGTCACCCTCGATCCGGTGCAGCCAGGCATGCACCCAGGCGGCGTCAGCGCCCGGATCGGCCTGGGCGATCTGGTGCGCCGCCTCCCAATCCCCATCCAGGGCAAGGCGGATGGCGCGCAGCAGCGGCTTGGCTTTCGTCATCCCCGTCGCATCCCCCGCACCAGCGCCGCCACCGGCAGCAGCCCGACCAGCACGATGAGCAGCGCGGCGGTGGAGGCTTCCGCCAGCCTTTCATCGGAGGCCAGATTATGAACGCGGACCGCCAGCGTGTCGAAGTCGAAGGGCCGCACGATGAGGGTCGCGGGCAATTCCTTCATGGTGTCGACGAATACCAGCACGCCCGCCGTCATCAGCGCCCCGCGCGCCAGCGGCAGTTCCACGGACCGCACCGCCTGGCCTGGCGTACGGCCGAGCACGCGGGCGGCGCCGAACAGGCTCGGACGGATCCGCGCCAGACCGGATTCCACGGCGGAGAGCGCCACGCCCAGGAAGCGCACCAGATAGGCGAAGACCAGCGCCGCGATGCTGCCCGACAGCAGCAGCCCTGTGGAGATGCCGAAGCGCGCCCGCATCCAGGCATCCAGCGCATTGTCGAAGATCGCGAAGGGCACCAGCGCGCCCACCGCGATGACCGAGCCCGGCAGCGCATAGCCCAGCGCCGCCACCCGGTTGGCCGAGGCCCGCAGGCGGGACGGGTGCAGCCGCTGCCCCCAGGCCAGCAGCGCCGCCAGCGCCACCGCCAGCCCGGCTGTGATTCCGGCCAGCGTCACGGAATTCAGCGCGTAGGGCACGGTGCGGCGCGGGTCCAGCGGGTCGCCGCCCTCCAGCATCAGGCCGAACAGTACCGCGGCGGGGATGACGAAGCCGAGGCAGACCGGCAGGGCGCAGGCCAGGATCGCCGCCGCTTCCTTCCAGCCATGCAGCACCACCGGCCGCAGCGGCGGGCTGCGCGTGGTGGTTGGGTGGAAGCGCCGGCCGCCGCGGGAGGCACGTTCCGCCAGCAGCAGCATGGCGACGAGGCCCATCAGCGCCGTGGCAAGCTGCGCCGCCGCCGGCCGGTCCGCCAAGCCGAACCAGGCATCGTAGATGCCGGTGGTAAAGGTGCGGACGGCGAAATGCTGCACCGTGCCGAAATCCGCCAGCGTCTCCATCAGCACCAGCGCCACGCCACCGGCCAGCGCCGGGCGGGCCATCGGCAGCGCCACATGCAGGAAGGTGCGCGGCAGGCCGTGGCCCAGCGTGCGGCTCGCCTCCAGCAGGCAGACGCTCTGCTGCAGGAAGGCATTACGGCACAGCAGGTAGACATAAGGGTACAGCACCGCGGCCAGCATCAGCGCCGCGCCGGGCAGGCTGCGGATCTCGGGAAACCAGTACTCGCCCCAGCGCAGGCCGGTCACCTCCCGCAGCGTGGTCTGCACCGGCCCCGCTACATCCAGCAGCCAGACATAGGCATAGCCGCAGACATAGGCCGGCATGGCGAGCGGCAGCAGCAGCGCAATCTCGATCAGCCCGCGGCCGCGGAAGGCGCAGCTCGCCACCAGCCAGGCCGTCACTGCCCCCATCCCGGCGGCCATCACGCCGACCAGCACGGCCAGCAGGACGGAATTCACCAGCAGGTCCGGCAGCAGGGTCTGGACGATATGCGCCTGGTCCGCGCCGAGCGGCGCCACCGCCGTGACCAGCACGGCGGCAAGCGGCGCCGCGATCAGCCCGGCCGCGAGCAGCGACGCCCAGGCCCAGGCAGGGGCGAGGCGCCGGCTGCGTGGCGGGCCGGGGCGCTGCCGCTCCGCCGGGAAGCCTTCGAGGGAAAGCGGCTCGCTCAGGCCTTCCGCTCCGCCAGCTGGGCTGCGGTGACGCGCTTCACCTCCAGCCGGTCATCCAGGCGGGTGTACCAGCCGGCGCCATGCATGCGGCCGACCAGGCCGAGGGCCGGGCTGTCGATGTAGCACTTCACGGGGTCCATCACCGCGGCGTCGCGGATATGCATGGCGCGGACCTGGCCGAGCACCATGCTGTGCGCGCCGATCGGGATGGTCTGGAACAGCGTGCATTCCAGCGCCACCGGGCTGTCCGCCAGTCGCGGCGGCGCGACCTTGGTGGAGGGCAGGGTGGCGAGGCCCGCCTGCGACACCTCATCCACCCCGGCGTCGAAATCCGCCGCGGTGATGTTCATGGCCTGCAGGGTGGCCTCGGTGACCAGGCAGATGGTGAACTCGCCGGTCGCGGTGATATTGGCCAGGGTGTCCTTGGCCGCGCCGCTCGGCCGGTTGCCAACGCCGAGCGCCACCACCGGCGGGTCGGAGCCGAAGACGTTGAAGAAGGAATAGGGCGCGGCATTCAGCCGGCCTTCCGCATCCTGCGTCACCACCCAGGCGATCGGCCGGGGCACCACCGTGGAGGTGAGCAGCTTGTAGCGGCTGGCGGCCGGCAGCGCATCGAGGTCGAACAGCATCAACGAGGCTCCGACAGTGAGCCCCGTCTAGTGCCGCCCGCCGCCGCTGCTGTCGAGTGGGCCAGCCCCCCGGGATGGGCGGTTCAGCATTGGCGGCGCTTCGGCACCTGCATCGCGCGCAGTTCCTCCTGCGCCACCAGTTCCGCCGATTCGGCCAGGGCGGCGGTCAGCGGCAGGCCGAGCGAGCGGGCGGCGCTGGCCAGGGCGGCGCCGCACAGCCGCAGGGATTCCAGCGTGCTGACCTGGGCGCGTGGATGCGGTGAGGAGAGCCGGTGTTCCGGCTCCACCATGTCGAAGACGAAGGTGCGGCTGCCATCGTCGTGCCGCGTGACCAGCGGCGTTTCCTGCAGCAGCGCGCGCAGCAATTCCGGATCGGGCAGGGTTTCGAGACGCCCTGCGCGATCATGGACGAACAGGGTGATCCGGGCGACCTGGTTCATGGTTCTCCGTGATCGTCTGGTCAGCTGTGGATGGCGCTTGGCGCCAGCCATCAGCGGAAATGCAACCTTCTCCTAACGAAACTACTTGAGGTTGAATGTCAAGGCGAAACCTATTTTAATCAGGTTCATCCAACCCCATCCGGTGCTGCCATCCCGCGCAGCAGGACCGCGTCCACATTGCCCAGCGCGCGCTGACCCATCGCATCTCGCGTCTCGATGGTAGCGCTGCCGAGATGCGGCAGCAGGGCCACGTTCTCCAGCCCCAGATATCCCGGGAAGACCTTTGGTTCGCCATCGTAGACGTCAAGGCCGGCGGCGCGGATATGGCCGGAGATCAGCGCCTCCACCAGCGCCGCATCGTCCACCGACCCGCCGCGTCCGGTGTTGATCACCAGCGCGCCCTTGCGCATCCAGGACAGGCGTTCCGCATTCAGCCATTTCCGCGTCGCATCGCCGCCCGGCATGTGCATCGACAGGATATCGATGGAGGACAGGAAGCCGCGGTCGTCATCGTGGAAGGTGGCGCCCTGCTCCAGCTCGGCGGGAACGCGCCGCAGGTCGCGGTAGTGGATTTCCATGCGGAAGCCGCGCGCCATGGCGGCCAGTTCACGGCCGATCCGGCCGAAGCCGGCGATGCCCAGGCGCTTGCCCTCCAGCGTCACGCCCATCAGCTGGGTCGGCGCCCAGCCTTCCCACTTGCCGGCGCGGACCATGCGTTCACCCTCACCGGCGCGACGGGCGGCCATCAGCATCAGGGTGAAGGCGCATTCGGCGGTGGCGAAGGACAGCACCTCCGGCGTGTTCGCCACCGTGATGCCGCGCGCCTTCGCGCTGGCGATATCGATGTGGTCGGTGCCGACGGAGAAGGTGGCGATGATCTTCACGCTGTCCGGCAGCGCCTTGATGGTGGCGGCCCCCATCGGGTCCCCGGCCGCGCAGAGGATGCCGGTGGCGCCCACTTCCGCCGCGCGGCGGGCGATCTCGGCGCCGTCCTGGTACCAGGGCTCGTCGCCGCTGTTCAGGCGGGCGTCGTAGTCATGCGCGGCGCGCACCTCGATGGCCTCCGGCAGGCGGCGGGTCAGCAGCAGGACGGGCTTCGGCATGTGGATCGTCTCCCGGGCAGGTTTCCGCCTTGGTAGCAGAGCGGGGGCGGCTTGCCAGCGGGGGCTCCAGGTAGCAGGTTCCGGCCAAGCGACGGATAGGGAACAGCAACGATGGATCTCGGACTCAAGGGCAAGCGGGCTTTGGTGATGGGCGCCTCCAAGGGCCTCGGCCGCTCGATCGCGGACAGCCTGGCGGCCGAAGGTGCGACCGTGGTGGTGAGCGGGCGCGAACAGGCGAAGCTGGATGTGGTGGCGGGCGAGCTGAAGGCCGCCGGCGCCGCCGATGCCTTCGGCGTGCCGGCGAATGTCGCCAATGGCGCGGACATGGACAAGCTGGCCGATGAGGCGGTGCGCCTGATGGGCGGCGTCGATATCCTGGTGCTGAACCATGGCGGCCCGCCGCCCTGCGTCGCCTCCGAGATCACGGATGCCTCGCTGCACACCTGGTTCGAGCAGATGGTCGCCTCGCCGATCCGCATCGCCAACCGGCTGATGCCGGCGATGCGCGAGCGTGGCTGGGGCCGGGTGTTGGTGGTGGGCAGCACCGGCATGCAGCACCCGATTCCGAACCTGGCGCTGTCCAACACGCTGCGCTCGGCGATCTGGGGCTGGCTGAAGACCTATTCGGGCGAGGTGGCCAAGGATGGCGTGACGATGAACGTCATCGCGCCCGGCAGCATCATGACCGACCGCATCATGCAGATGGCCAAGGCGCGCGCCGAGAAGACCGGGGTTTCGCTGGAGGAGGACCTGAAGAAGGTTGGCCAGGAGATTCCGGCCGGGCGCATCGGCCTGCCGGAGGAATTCGGCCCGATGGGCGCCTTCCTCGCCAGCGAGCGCGGCGGCTACATCACCGGCAGCATGATCCGCGTCGATGGCGGCCGCGTTCGGAGCATGCTGTGATCCTGTGATCCGCATCTGCAGCACTTTGTAAGGACACAGCTTCCGTGATCCCGAACCTCTCCCCCGACATCGAACTCGCCACGCGGCTGTTCGATGAGTTGCGCGACGCCAGCTTCGATGGCGTCGGCATCACGCGCGATGCCTATGGCGCGGGCGAACGCCGCGCGCATGAGCAGGTGCGCGCGGCGGCGGAGGGGATCGGGCTGGAATGCCGCACCGACCCCGTCGGCAACCTGCTGATGACGCTGCCGGGCAGCGACCGTGCGGCGAAGCGCGTGCTGCTCGGCAGCCATCTGGACAGCGTGGCGGAGGGCGGCAATTTCGACGGCGCCGCCGGCGTGCTGTGCGGCCTGGCCGCCGTGGCCGGCATGAAGCGCGCCGGCTTCGTGCCGGGGCGGGACGTGACGGTGGTGGCGGTGCGGGCGGAGGAGGCGGGAAGCTGGTTCCCGATCTCCTACCCCGGCTCGCGCGGCGCGCTCGGCCTGCTGAAGCCGGAAGAACTGGCCGTGAAGCGGCAGGATAACGGCCGCTCGCTGGCCGACCATATGCGCGACGAGGGTTTCGATCCCGGCTTCGTCGAGCGCGGCGGCAAGACATTCTCGCCTGATGACACCGCGGCTTTCCTCGAACTGCATATCGAGCAGGGGCCGGTGCTGGAAGGGCAGGGCGTGCCGGTCGGCATCGTCACCGGAATCCCCGGCACGCGCCGGCTGCGCGCGGCGCGCGTGCTGGGCGAGTACAATCATTCGGGCGCCACGCCCCGCAAGTATCGCCGTGATGCCGCGATCGCGCTGGCGGAGCTGGCGCATCGCGTCGATGACCGCTGGGTGGAGCTGGAGGCGCGCGGCCATGCGATGGTCGTCACCTTCTGCGTCATGGGCACGACGGAAGAGGCCGGCTTCACCAAGATCGCCGGCGAGGCGCGTTTCCAGCTCGACGTCCGCAGCGTGAACCCGCGCAGCTGCGACCTGTTGATGGAAACACTGTACGAGGCGGTGCCGGAGATCGAGGCGCGCCGCGGCGTGCGGTTCGAACTCGGCGCCGAGACCACCAGCCGCGCGGCGCCGATGGATGAGGCGATACGCGATGGCCTGGCGCGCGCGGCCGATGCGCTGGGCATCAGGCATCTGGCGATGGCGAGCGGCGCCGGCCATGATGCGGCGGCCTTTGCTATGGCGGGCATCCCGAGCGGGATGATCTTCGTCCGCAACCAGAATGGCAGCCACAATCCGAAGGAAGCGATGCGGATGGACGATTTTGCGGATGCGTGCGCCGTGGTGACACGTTGGGCGATACAGATGCGTTAGCAGTGTGAGCGCGAAAGAAGATTTATTAATGAACCAACTGTTGGCTCAGACCCTTTCTTCGTTCAGACCGCTCGCGTCGACGGCCGTCCAAAGGTCCGCCGCCGCATTACTCGAAAGAAATCCGAACTCGTTCTTTAAGTACGAGCGCGGCATTCTGCGAAAGATTGCGGATCAAGAATATCGGGGGCAGCTTGTTCGCTCACGCTTGATCAACGAGGTCTCGGAGTACCTTAGGCACACGCTGAATGAGGCCTTCACAATTGAAAATCTTAAAGCGCACGAAATGCTGCTTGCTAAAAAATTGATTGGATTCGGAAATTCTGCATTTCTTGAACCTCAGATTCGATTCCAGCTAAGCGCGATAATGTCGCGAAATTTTCAGATGTCGCCATTGTTATCGGGTTATCGAGGAGATGCGCCGAACGTAACGGCGATAGCGGCTGAGGCGGTGATCGAGGCATATCGTGATGTCGTGCGAGACCTACTTCGGCAGGCAGTAGCTGCAAGCGTCCCTGCGCCCGACGTGCCAGAGCAGATTCGTCTGGCTGCATCCGAGGGGGTTAGATTCAAAGTCAATAACGGTCGGTTCGGCATCACCGCCCAGGGTCTTCCGGACGCCAGTGATGAACTGGTTGGGCTGCTGAAGGAGCTCCTGGGAGAACTAAGTTATGTCGAGTCGTCGCTGGCGAATTCACATCCCAGACTTTATGACGCCATCCGAAAATATCGCAAAGAAATCAACAAGAGTTCCCCGTCACCCTTAAGAATTTTTATGTTTGGTGGCGATATCCAGTCCTATATTGCTCGCAGACAGAAGTCGGGGCAGCTACTTGAATTTGTTGATCGGGATGTTGTTGAGCTAGTTGATCAATTTTTAATTAGACATAGTATGCTGATTGGCGCTTCGGCTGAGGTTCTGGCGGTTGCTGAGCAATACGAGAAAATCGCCAGACTTGAGATTGGAAATTTAGGTCTTTTTTTGCCGACCGTGAAGGCTGTTGAAGATTCACCGAATGTTTTCGATGAGCCATCGCGCCTTCTTGCGCAGGAAGTCCAGGCAGAACTAGCTTCGGGAGGTGCAGCGGTTCAGGCTACGGCGGCAGCGGTTTCTCGTGGTTCACTCGCCGCCGTGGGTAGCTTTGCTTTGGATGCTGCCAAGGAAGGGGTGAAGGACGCAATTAAGCGCGAAGTAAGCGACGGGCTGCGTAGCGAAAAACTTTATGGCGAAGCGCAAGCGTTTATCGAGAGGCAGCAAGATCAGCTTGGTGAGCTTGCAAACGAGCTTCCAGGAACCTTCGGCTGGGTAGCAGGCCTCCTTCGTCTTTTTAAACCAGATTGAGATGGAGAAATAATTGAGCTTCCAGGCGCGCCTAGCTGTCGATATCGGCGGCACCTTTACTGATGTGGCCGTCGAGCGTGACGGTGAGCGCTGGACCGGCAAGGTCCTGACCACGCCGCATGCGCCGGAACTTGGCGTGCTGAACGGCGTGAAGCTGGTGATGGACCGCGCTGGCCTGACGCCCGCCGACATCGCGCTGGTCATCCACGGAACCACGCTCGCCACCAATGCGATCATCGAGCGCAAGGGCGCCAAGACCGCGCTGCTGACCACCGATGGTTTTCGCGACGTGCTCGCGCTGGGCAATGAGTCCCGCTATGACCAGTACGACCTCAACATCGACCTGCCGCAGCCGCTGATCCCGCGCCGCTGGCGCCTGACCGTGCCGGAGCGGCTGGACAATGAGGGCCGCATCCTGCTGGCGCTGAATGAGTCCGCAGTGCGGGCGCAGGTGGAAATCATGCGCGCCGAGGGCATCGAGAGCCTGGCGATCGGCTTCCTGCATGCCTTCGTGAATCCGGCGCATGAGAAGCGCGCCGCCGCGATCGTGCATGACATGTGGCCGGAACTGCCGATCTCGTTGTCTTCCGAAGTCTCGCCGGAGATGCGGGAGTGGGAGCGCTTCTCCACCACCGCCGCCAATGCCTATGTGCAGCCGCTGATGGCGAGCTACCTGCGGCGGCTGGAGACGGGCCTCAAGGAAGGCGGCTTCACCTGCCCGCTGTTCATGATGCTGTCGGGCGGCGGCCTCACCACGCTGGACACCGCGGCGCGATTCCCGATCCGCCTGGTGGAATCCGGCCCGGCCGGTGGCGCGATCTTCTCGGCGCATGTCGCGAAGCAGCGCGGCTGGTCCAAGGTGCTGTCCTTCGACATGGGCGGCACGACGGCGAAGGTGTGCCTGATCGACAATTTCGCGCCGCAGGCCAGCCGCACCTTCGAGGTGGCGCGCGTCGGCCGCTTCAAGAAGGGCTCCGGGCTGCCGCTGCGGATTCCGGTGATCGAGATGGTGGAGATCGGCGCCGGTGGTGGCTCGATCGCGCATCTCGATGCGCTGGGCCGCATCCAGGTCGGGCCGGAAAGCGCCGGTGCGGATCCGGGGCCGGCCTGCTATGGCCGCGGCGGCGACAAGCCGGCGGTGACGGATGCGAACCTGGCGCTCGGCCGCTACGAGCCCGACCTGTTTGCCGGCGGCGCGCTGAAGCTGCATGTGCAGCCGGCGCTGGATGCGCTGGATGCGCATGTTGGCCGCGGGCTGGGGCTGGCGCCGGAAATGGCGGGGCTCGGCGTGGTCGAGATGGTGGATGAGAACATGGCCAATGCGGCGCGTGTCCATGCCATCGAATCAGGAAAAGGCTATGGCGGCCGCGGCATCATCGCCTTTGGTGGTGGCGGGCCGGTGCATGGCTATCGCGTGGCGGAGAAGATCGGCGTGGATCGCGTGCTGGTGCCGTCCGGCGCCGGCGTCGGCTCCGCCATCGGATTCCTGCGCGCGCCGGTCGGGTACGAGGTGGTGAAGTCGCTGTACCAGCGGTTCCGGACCTTCGACGTGAATGCGGTGAATGCGCTGCTGGCCGAGATGTCGGCGGAGGCTTCGCGCGTTGTGGCCGAGGGATCCTTCGGCGCGCCGACCGAGGAACACCGCATCGCCTTCATGCGCTATGTCGGCCAGGGCCACGAGATCAACGTGGCGCTGCCTGCGCGGCCGTTGACCGTGCAGGACATCGCCGAAATCCGCGCGGCCTATGATGCCGAGTACACCCGCTTCTACGACCGGCCGGTGCCGGGCAGCGACGTGGAGATCCTGTCCTTCGCCGTGACCGTCGCGACGGTGGCGGATGCGGTGGAGCCTGTCGCACCAGTGGCCGATGCGCAGGCCCCCGCGCCGATCCGCGTGCAGCAGGTGCGCGACACGGCGACGGGGCAGGTGGCGGAATGGAAGGTCTATGACCGCGCCGAAATGCCGGCTGGCGCCACCGTGCCGGGGCCGTGCATCGTCGCGGAAGCCGAGACCAGCACGCTGGTGGGGCCGGGCTGGCGCTGCCGGGTCGATGGGCTAGGTTACCTGGAGCTGTCCCGTGACAAGTATCCGTAGTTCCCGCACACGGCTGATACGCTTAACCCTGCACGAGGGAGACCCGGACGGCCTCAGAACTGCAACCATTGCTGGCAGCACAACCGTCGTCACCAGCTGCCCACTTAGCCGTCTTGCGGCCATGAAGGAGCGCGAGGAAGGCAGCCGTCCGGCGGTCTATTTTTTGTCGGGCGAGAGCGACGGTGTCGACGCCATCTACATTGGCGAATGCGACTCACTGTCCGACCGGTTTCGAGGCAAGCATCATGCCTTAGAAAAGGCCGACTGGCAGCAGATCGCGGTAGCCTCGACAACTGATGAAACCTTCAACAAGGCTCATGCTCGACGAGCAGAACATTTGCTCGTCGAGGTCGCGCGGTCGTTGCGGAGGACGAAGGTATTCACTGATCAAACATCTGCGGGCAAGCTGAGCGATGGTGACGCGGCGTTTGCGCGCGATTTTGCTGATGATGTTGCCTTGCTTGCCGAAATTTTGGGGGTTCGCGTGTTCCGTGGCCGACCATCCCCTATGATTGCGGAAGGAAAATTGAACGAAAAAAATAATGCGACATTGTCGGCTGAAATCGCGAAACGGGAAAATCCTGCGCAGCCCTTCGCCGCAATCAATCCAGGCCACGAGAGCCTGAATGCAGAAATTTTTCGTTTTATCGGCGCACGTGATGTGAGTGCTCAGATGATGGCCGATGGTACTGGTTTCATCCTGCTGGCTGGGTCGGAGCTTAGGAAATCCGTCGGCGGTGCCTGCCCAACATCATCTCTGGCGCTGCGGACAAAATTACACCAATCAGATCTTCTTGAGCAGCACCCCCAGAAGCCAGCCTTCTTAAGACTTAGATCGGATTTCCCGGTTGGAAGTACATCGGCCGCCGCCGCCGTTTTGACCTGTACGTCGCTTCGCGGCCCGCACGTGTGGGAACACGAAGCGACCGGGCAACGGTATGACAAGTGGATTGACGCGCTTCAGAGGACAACAACTCCAACATGACCACCTTTGACGCATTGACAAAAATCCAGCAGCAGATCCAGTGGAACCGCCTGATCGCGGTGGTGGAGGAACAGGCGCAAATCATGATCCGCACCGCCTTCTCCACCACGGTGCGGGAAGCCGGTGACCTGTCTGCCGGCGTCTTCGACCTGCAGGGCCGCATGCTGGCGCAGGCCGTCACCGGCACGCCGGGCCATGTGAACTCCATGATGGAATCGGTCGGCCATTTCCTGGCGAAATTCCCGGCCGAGACGATGAAGCCGGGCGACCACTACATCACCAACGACCCCTGGCTCGGCACCGGCCACCTGCACGACCTCACCGTCGTGACGCCCGCCTTCCAGCGCGGGAAGATCGTGGGGCTCTTCGCCAATACCGCGCATGTCATCGATGTCGGCGGCCTCGGCATGGGCCCCGAGGGCCGCAGCGTCTTCGAGGAAGGGCTGTATATCCCGATCGTCAAATGCTTCGACCAGGGCCAGCCGAACGAGACGCTGTTCGACTTCGTCCGCGTCGGCACCCGCACGCCGGTGGAGCTGGAGGGCGATATCTACTCGCTCTGTGCCTGCAACGATGCCGGCGCCAAGCGGCTGGTCGAGATGCTGGACGAGTTCGGCATGGACAGCCTGGACCCGCTGGCCGCCTACATCTTCGACAGCTCGCTGAAGGCAACGCTGGAGGAAATCGCGAAGCTGCCGCAGGGCACCTACAGCAGCCAGATCACCTCCGATGGCTATGAGGCACCGGTCACGCTGAAGGCGGCGATGACGGTGAAGGCGGATGAGATCGTGGTGGACTACGCCGGCACTTCCGGTCTGTCCGGCCGCGGCATCAACGTGCCCGCCGCCTATTGCCGCGCCTATTCCTGCTTCGGCATCAAGGTGGTGGTGGCGCCCGAGATCCCCAACAACTGGGCCTCGCTCGCGCCCTTCCGCATGGAGATCCCGGAAGGCTGCATCCTGAATGCGCCGCGGCCCTACCCGGTCTCCGTGCGGCACATCGTGGGCCAGTTGCTGCCGGACCTGATGATGGGCTGCCTGCACCATGCGGTGCCGGATCGGGTGAATGCGGAAGGCTCCTCGGCGCTGTGGAATCCGCCATTGCGCGGCGGCGCGCAGGTCTCCGGCGCGGCGGCGGAACTGCCGGATTTCGAGATCATCACCTTCAATTCGGGCGGCACCGGCGCGCGCCCGACCAAGGACGGGCTGGACGGCACCGCCTTCCCCTCCGGCGTGCGCACCATGCCGGTGGAGGCGACGGAAAATGTCGCGCCCGTGATCTTCTGGCAGAACCAGCTGCGGGAGGGTTCGGCCGGTGCCGGCCGCACCCGTGGCGGCTTCGGCAAGATCATGGAGATCGGCACCAAGGGCGAGGCCGAATTCGCCGTGAACGCCATCTTCGACCGCGTGGCCAATGCGCCGAAGGGTCGCGATGGCGGCGGTGATGGCGCGGCAGGCTGGGCCGGCCATACCGATGGCAGCACCATTCGCACCAAGGGCTTCCAGGTGGTCCCCAAGGGCAAGCGGCTGCTGCTGAAGCTGCCCGGCGGCGGCGGCATGGGCGACCCGAAGCAGCGCGACCGGGCGCTGGTGGAGCGGGACGTGGCGGATGGGCTGGTCAGCGCGGCGGAGGCGAAGACGCTCTACGGCGCGGATTGACCGAGGGGCGCGACATCCCGGGCGGGGTGTCGCATCCGCGGAGCCCGTTGCGGTTCCGTAGCCTTTTCAAGGTGTAACCGGCCGCCGCCCGGGCCTTGGGGCCGGCGCCTCGCGGCCCAGATCAGCGGGATGATCCTGATCCGACGTCGCGCCGCGCTCGGCGCCGCTTTGCTGCTGACCGCCCCGCTGCTGGCCAGCCCGACGCCGGCGCGCGCCCAGGCCACGCGCCTGGCCCAGGGCCTCGCCCGCGCCGCCACCACCCCCGGCCTGCGCAGCCTGATCGTGGCGCAGAACGGCACGCCGCTGGCGGAACGCGCCTTCGCCGGCGGCGGGCTGGATCGGCCGGCCAATATCAAATCGGCCTCCAAGACCATCCTGGCCATGCTGGCCGGCATCGCGCTGGAGCGTGGCGTGTTGCGCGACCTGGACCAGACCGTCGCGCCGCTGCTCGCCGGGCGCATCCCGCCGGATGCGGATCCGGCGGTGCGGCAGATCACGCTGCGCCACCTGCTATCCATGCGGGCGGGGCTGGAGCGCACCTCCGGCGCCAATTACGGCGCCTGGGTCGCCAGCCGCGACTGGGTGCGGGATGCGCTGGGCCGGCCGATGGTGGACCGGCCGGGCGGGGCGATGCTGTATTCCACCGGCACCTCCCACATCCTCGGCGCCGCCCTGGCGCGGGCCAGCGGCCGCAGCCTGCGCGACCTGGCGCAGGATTGGCTGTTCGAGCCGCTCGGCCATCGCGTGGGCGATTGGGCGCGGGACCCGCAGGGGCTGCATTTCGGCGGCAACCAGATGGCGCTCTCGCCCCGCGCTTTGCTGGCCTTCGGCGAATGCTGCCGCCAGGGCGGCCGGCATGAGGGCCGCCAGATCATCCCCGAGGCCTTCCTGCGCGAGGCCTGGGTTCCTCAGGCGCGATCTCCCTGGTCCGGCCAATCCTATGGCCTGGGCTGGTGGATCGCGGAGGCGCGGGGCCAGCAGGTGCTCTATGCCTGGGGCTATGGCGGCCAGATGCTCTACATCCTGCCGGAGCTTGGGCTGACCGTGGTGATGATCTCGGACCCGGACGTGCCGCGCCGCAGCGGCCAGGTGCAGACGCGCCATGCCCTGCTGGTGGAGGAGATCCTGCCGGCCTTCCTCGAAGCCTAGCTGGTCGATCGCACGATCCGTCCGGACGGATTTTTCCTTAGTCGTCCGGCGCGCCCTTGGTCTGGTCCGTCACCCCTGGCGGGTCGGGATAAAGGTCCGAGGGCACCTTCGCGTCCGGGTTCCGGGTCGTGCCGCCCCGCTGGACCTTGGCGGCGGTGTCCTTGCTGGATGGGTCGGCGCTGTTCATGCGTTCGCCGGCGCCGGTGGGAAGCTTTTTCTGGGTCATGCGGTAGGAACGCCTCGCGACCGCCCTGGCTCCCTTTCGCGCAGCCGCACGGCTTGGCATGATCGGCCCAGGCCTGAAGTCCGATTGAAGCCTGCCTGAGACCGCCCAGAGACCTGAAGGAACCCGCGCATGGCGCTCCGCTGCGACCTCATCATCCGCGATGCCACCCTGATCGACGGCACCGGCGGCCCGCGGCGCACCGGTGACATCGGCGTGAAGGGCGACCGCATCGCCGCCATCGGCGACCTCGGCGGCGCCAGCGCGGATCGGGAGGTGATGGCCAAGGGCCGGGTTGTGGCCCCCGGTTTCATCGACGCCCATACCCATGACGACCGCGCAGTGCTCTGCGGCCCGCAATGCACCACCTGCAAGACCAGCCAGGGCGTCACCACGGTGGTGGTCGGCTGCTGCGGCGTCAGCCTGTCGCCGGCCCGCTTCAAGCGCATGCCGCCGCCGCCGCTGGACCTGATCGGCGCCGAGGGCTGGTGGCGCTTCGGCGATTTCGGCGATTACGCCGAGGCGCTGCGCAAGCAGGGCAGCGAGGTCAACACCTACGCCCTGGTCGGCCACCAGACGATGCGCGTGGAAGCCATGGATGGGGATGTGTCCCGCCCGGCGAATGACCGCGAGATCCACCACATGCACCAGCGCCTGAAGCAGGCGCTGGCGGAAGGCGCCTCCGGCTTCTCCACCGGCCTGTACTACGACCCCAACAAGCATGCGACGACGGAGGAAGTCATCGCGGTGGCGGAGGCGCTGCGCACCACCGGCGGCCTCTATTCCACCCATATGCGCGACGAGGCGGACCGCATCCTCGCCTCGATCGAGGAGACGATGAAGATCGGCAAGAATGCCGGCGTCGCGGTGCAGATCAGCCACCACAAATGCTCGCTGCCGGAGAATTTCGGCCGCTCCACCCAGACCCTGCCGCTGATCGCCGAATATGCCCGGACGCAGGAGGTGGCCTACGACGTCTATCCCTATCCGGCCGGCTCCACCGTGCTGATGCCGGATCGCCTGCGGGACGACGTGAAGGTGATGATCACCTGGTCCGTCCCGCATCCGGAGATGGCCGGCAAGTACCTGCACGACATCGCCCGCGGCTGGAACAGCGACATCAAGGCGGCGGCGGAGCGCCTGACGCCGGCCGGCCAGATCAGCTTCCAGATGGATGAGGAGGATGTGCGCCGGATCATGGCGCATCCGCTGTCCATGATCGGCAGCGACGGCATCCCGCATGACGCCCACCCGCATCCCCGCCTGTGGGGCACCTTCCCGCGCGTGCTGGGGCATTACGTGCGCGATGTCGGCCTGTTCTCGCTGGAGACGGCCGTGCACAAGATGACCGGGCGCTGCGCGGAGGCCTATGGCATCGTCGATCGCGGCACGCTGGTGGAAGGCGCCTATGCCGATCTCGTGCTGTTCGACCCCGCCACGGTGATCGACGCCGCGACCTTCGAGACGCCGACCTTGCCCTCCATCGGCATCGAGGAAGTCTGGGCCAATGGCGTGCCCACCTTCCGCGCCGGGTTCGGCGAACAGGGCGGGGCCACCGGCGAAAAGCCGGGCCGGCTGGTGACGCGCCATCGCGCCTGAACCGGTCATCATTCGGCCGCGCGCCTGGTACCAGCCGGCGCCGGCCAACGATCCGGCGCCGCCCGGCCCGGGCCAGCAGCCCGCGCCGAAGTCGCGCACCGCGCGCAATGCGCTGATCACGGCGGGGCTGATGCTGGGCGCGCTGGTTGTCGGCGCGCAGTTCTTCGCCGGCGGCTGGACCGCGCCCTTCGAGATGACCCCCTACATCAAGGCCGGCCCCCGGGTCGGGGCGCAGCAACTGGAGCGGGACCTGCTGGCGGCCCATGCGCCGGGCAGCAGCCTCGGGCCGCTCTACGCGCAATTGCAGCGCATGGGCTTCACCTGCGGCGGCCAGACCGAGGCGGGGGCGGTGGAAACCTGTCGCTTCCGCGCCCGCCGCGGCGATGACCAGGTGCTGACCGCGACGGCGGAACTGCGGCATGATGGGCTGGAGGTGCAGGGCATCGCCATCGGCATGGCACTCTCCGCCAACTGAGCTTTTACCAGGTCAGCATTGCTGTCACGATCCGCACATGGACTGGTTGCCGCTCCTTGGTTTCGCCATCGCTTCCTCGGTCACGCCGGGGCCGAATGTGCTGATGGTGGCCGCCGCCGCCGCCGGCCATGGGCTGCGGCGCGTGCTGCCGCACATGCTGGGAATCACTGTGGGCTTCGGCGGCATGATCCTGCTGGTCGGGCTGGGCCTGGCGGGGCCGCTGCTGGCCAGCCGCATGCTGCATGAGGTGCTGCGCTGGGCCGGCGCGGCCTGGCTGCTGTGGCTCGCCTGGAAGATCGCCACCGCGCCCCCGCCGCAGGCCGGCCCGGCCCGGCCGCCGCTGGGCTTCGTCGGCGGCGCGCTGTTCCAATGGGTGAACCCCAAGGCCTGGATGATCGCCGCCGCCGTGGTGCCCGCCTTCACCCGGCCGGGGGAGCCGATGCTGCCGCAGGTGCTGGCCATCTCCCTGGTCTTCCTGGCCATCACCATGCCCTGCCTGCTGGTCTGGGCCGGCATCGGCGTCTCCGCCGGCCGGCTGCTGTACAGCCCGGGCCGGCTTCGCGCCTTCAACGTCACCATGGCGCTGCTGCTGGTGGCGAGCCTGGTGCCGATGCTCAGGTAGACTTGGCTGGTTCTGCGCCGTAATCCCGGGGGCAACTCCGGGAGAAACCATCCGATGGACATGCACCAGCCCGCCGCCGATCCGCATGCCGAGATCCGTGAGGAAGTGCGGAAGCTCTGCGCCCGCTTCCCCGGCGAATACTGGCGCGAGATGGATGCGCGCCGCGGCTACCCCACGGAATTCGTCCAGGCGCTGACGGAAAGCGGCTACCTGGCCGCGCTGATCCCCGAGGAATTCGGCGGCGCCGGCCTGCCCTTGTCCGGTGCGGCGGCGATCCTGGAGGAGATCCAGGCCAGCGGCTGCAACGGCGCCGCCTGCCACGCGCAGATGTACATCATGGGCACCATCCTGCGGCATGGCAGCCCGGCGCAGAAGGCGCAGTACCTGCCCGAGATCGCGGCCGGGAAGCTGCGCCTGCAGGCCTTCGGCGTGACGGAGCCGACCAGCGGCACGGACACCACCGCGCTGCGCACCACCGCCCGGCGCGAGGGCGACAAGTACATCATCAACGGCCAGAAGATCTGGACCAGCCGGGCCGAGCATTCCGACCTGATGCTGCTGCTGGCCCGCACCACGCCGCGCGACCAGGTGGCGAAGAAGACCGAGGGCCTGTCCACCTTCATCGTCGACATGCGGACCGCCAAGGGCCTGACCATTCGCCCGATCCGTACGATGATGAACCACAATTCCTGCGAGGTCTTCTTCGACAACATGGAAGTCCCGGCGGAGAACCTGCTCGGCACCGAGGGCAAGGGCTTCCGCTACATCCTGGACGGCATGAATGCCGAGCGCCTGCTGATCGCCGCCGAATGCATCGGCGACGCCAAGTGGTTCACCGCGCGCTCCGCCGCCTATGCCAAGGAACGCGTGCTGTTCGGCCGGCCGATCGGCCAGAACCAGGGCGTGCAATTCCCGATCGCCAAGGCCTATGCCCAGATGCGCGCGGCGGAGGCCATCGTGCAGAAGGGCCTGGCCAAGTTCGAGCGCGGCGAGAACTGCGGCGAGGAGGCGAACATGGGTAAGATGCTCGCCGCCGAGGCGTCCTGGGCCGCCGGCGAGGCCTGCATCAACACCCATGGCGGCTTCGGCTTCGCCGAGGAATACGACATCGAGCGGAAATTCCGCGAGACGCGGCTGTACCAGGTGGCGCCGATCAGCACGAACCTGATCCTGAGCTATATCGGCGAACACGTGCTGGGCATGCCACGGAGCTATTGATGCGCCCGCTCGAAGGCCTTCTCGTCGTCGCCATGGAACAGGCGGTGGCCGCGCCCACCTGTTCCGTGAAGCTCGCCGATGCCGGCGCGCGCGTCATCAAGATCGAACGCGCCGAGGGCGATTTCGCGCGTGGCTACGACACCGCCGCCGCCGGCCAGTCCAGCTATTTCGTCTGGCTGAACCGGGGCAAGGAATCCCTGGTGCTGGACATCAAGCAGGCCGAGGACAAGGCGCTGCTGGCGCGCATCCTGGCGAAGGCGGATGTGTTCATCCAGAACCTCGCCCCCGGCGCCATGGGTCGTGCCGGCTTCGGCAGCGCCGAGCTGCGGGCGAGGCATCCGCGGCTGATCACCGTCGATATCTCCGGCTACGGCGAGGAAGGCGACTACGCCGCGATGAAGGCCTACGACCTGCTGGTGCAGGCGGAATCGGGGCTGGCCTCCATCACCGGGCATCCGGCCGGGCCAGGGCGGGTCGGCGTTTCCGTGGTGGATATCGCCTGCGGCATGAACGCCCATGCGGCGGTGCTGGAGGCGCTGATCGCGCGGTCCATCACCGGCCAGGGCACCGGCATCGCCGTGTCGCTGTTCGACGGCATGGCGGATTGGATGAACGTGCCACTGCTGTACTACGAGGGCACCGGGAAGGCGCCGGCGCGGGTTGGCCTGGCGCATCCCTCGATCTGCCCCTACGGCGCCTTTGCCACTTCCGATGGCGCGCTGGTGCTCATCTCGATCCAGAACGAGCGCGAATGGGCCGCCTTCTGCGGCGGCTTCCTGAACCAGCCCGGACTGCCGGCGGAGCCAGGCTGGCGCAGCAATAATGAACGCGTGGCCAACCGCCCCGCGGTCGATGCCCATGTCGGCCGGACCTTCGCCACGATGACCCGGGACGAGGCCGCCGCGCGGCTGAACCTGGCGGGCATCGCCTATGGCTTCGTCAATGGCGTGGCGGAACTGGCAAGCCATCCGGCGCTGCGGCGCCTGGTGGTGGAGACGCCCGGTGGGCCGGTTCCGGTGGCGGCGCCGGCGGCGCGCCTGGCCGGCCCGCCGCGCAGCTATGGCCCGGTGCCGGCGCTGGGCGAACACAGCGCGGCGATCCGGGCGGAGTTCGGGCCGGCATAGGGCATGGCCTGGGGACCGGGCCTGGGGACCGGGCCTGGGGGACCGGGCCTGGGGACCGGGCCTAGGGGACCGGGCCTGTGATCCGGCCCGGGACCGGGCCGCGATTCACAGGCCGTCAGTCCTTCGCCTGTAGTCTCCCGGGAAAGCTCCCGGAAGGCCGCCTCATGAAACGTTTCGACAGTATCCGCCTGCAACTCGCCGCCAGCTTCGCCGCGGCCGCGCTGTTCGCCTGCCTGACCCTGTCCGGCTGGTCCTGGTGGGCCATGCAGGACCGGCACGCCGCTGCGGTGGCGGAGGCGCTGGCGGAAGGTGAGGGTACGTTGGATCGGGCGCTGGCGGATGAGCAGCAGCGCCAGCTCAGCCTGGCGCGTGCCCTGGCGGCGCTGCCCCAGGTGCAGGCAGCGGCCGCGGCGAAGGATCGGCAGGCCATGCTCGCCGCCTTCGCCCCGCCCTTCGAAGCGCTGCGCCTGAACGGCGACGCCACCAACATCTCGGTCATCGTGCCGCCGGGCGTGGCGCTGGCGAGGGCCCATTCGCCGAACAGCTTCAACGACGATGTCTCCACCCGTCGCCGCGACATCATCGCCGCCATGGAAGGCAATCGGGAGGGTGGCGGAATCGAGCAGCTTCCGAGCGGCACCGGCGTCGCCGCCATCGTGCCCGTGCTGCAGGCGGGGCGGGTCGTGGGTGTGCTGAACGTGGCCACGGTCTTCAACGCCACCCAGCTGAACCGCATCCGGGAGGCGACGGGCCTGGGCATCGCCGTGCATTCGGTGCGGCCGGATGCCATCGTCACCCTGGGTGCCACGCAAGGCTTCCAGCGCATGGCGGAGGATGCCGCGCTGCGTGCCGCGCTGACCGAAGCGCCCGCCGCGCGGGAAGCCCGGCTGGATGGGCGGCCGGTGATGGTGCTGCTCAAGCCGCTCCGCAGCTCGATGGGCGCCACCGTCGCGGTGGCGGAAATCCTGCTGGACCTCAGCGCCGCGGAAGCGGAGACGACGCGCGAAGGCACCTGGCTCGCCGGGCTGGCGCTGGGCGTGCTGGCGCTGGTGCTGGTGCTGGCGACCCTGCTTGGCCGCGCCATCGCCGGGCCGATCGACCGGATGACCCGCGCCATGTCCGACCTGGCCGATGGAAGGCTGGACACCGAGATTCCCGGCCGTGACCGGGGCGGCGAGATTGGCGCGATGGCCCGCGCGGTGCAGGTGTTCAAGGACAACGCCATCGCCGTGCGGCGGCTTGAGGCGGAGCAGCGGCAGGCGGAGGAAGCGGCCGAAGCCGCGCGCCACGCCGCCCGGCAGAAGCTGGCGAATGACTTCCAGGCCGAGATCGGCAGCATCATCGAGGAAGTCGCCGCCGCTGCCGCGCGCATGGAGAATTCGGCCGAGGGCCTGTCGAGCTTCGCCGAGCGGTCCAGCGCCAAGGCCGGCGCGGCCAGCAGCGCCACCCAGGATGCCAGCGCGAACGTCCAGACCGTCGCCGCGGCGACCGAGGAACTCGCCGCCAGCGTCAACGAGATATCCCGGCAGGTGGTCAATTCCTCCGCCATTGCCAGCCGCGCGGTGGCGGAGGCGCAGGCGACGGATGGGCGGGTGCAGGGGCTTTCATCCGCGGCCAACCAGATCGGCGACGTGGTGCGGCTGATCTCCGACATCGCCGCCCGCACCAACTTGCTGGCGCTGAACGCGACGATCGAGGCGGCGCGGGCCGGCGAGGCGGGCAAGGGCTTCGCGGTGGTGGCGGCGGAGGTGAAGAACCTGGCCGCGCAGACCGCGCGCGCCACCGGGGAGATTGGCGCCAAGGTCACCGAGATCCAGTCCGCCACGGCGGATTCGGTGGCCGCGATCCGCGGCATCGGCCAGGTGATCGGCGAGATGGCGGAGATCGCCACGAGCATCGCCGCGGCCGTGGAGGAACAGGGCAACGCGACCCGCGACATCGCCCGCAACGTGCAGCGGGCGGCGCAGGGCACCACGGAGGTGGTGGGGCATATCGGCGGCGTGGCGGGTGCGGCGGATGAGGCGGGACGTTCCGCGCATGGGCTGCTGGATGAGGCGAGCGGCCTGTCCGGCCAGGCGGTGCGACTGCGCGGGCAGGTGGCGGAATTCCTGGCCACCGTCCGCGCCGCCTGAGCGAGGGGAGGCGCCCGAAATCATGCGTTTTCTGCATAGCTGCACCGCAACATTCCGACCATGCTGCGCTGCAAAAAACCCCTTGCGAGCGGGTGGGCCGGACGCTAGATTGTGCATCGCAGCAACACGGCGTTGCCGGGTTGTCTGTCTTTCTTGGACGTTTCCTCCCTAAACTCGGCGGTCCCGCAAGGGACCGCCTTTTTTTTGTCCGGAGGCTGCGCGTCCAGGTTCCGGCCCGCCTTCTGCCCGGCGGGCAGCCCCGCGTTGCGTCCGGCGGGCGAGGTTAGCGCAGGCTGCTCCAATCCGCCCGTGCCAGTACCGCGATCAGCCGGCTGATATCGCGGGTCAGTGGCTGCATCCCCGGTGCCCGTTCCACCCGCGCCTCGTTCATGTACAGGCTGCGCGCAATCTCGATCTGCAGCGCATGCACGCCGTCCCGCGGCCGGCCGTAATGGCGCGTGATGTAGCCGCCGGCATAGGGATCGTTGCGCCGGGTGCGGTAGCCCATGCCGCTCAGCGTCTCCTCCACCAGCCGCGTCGCGCGCGGGGCGCAGGCGGTGCCATGCGCGTCCCCCAACACGAAATCGGCCGGGTTAGCGCCATGCGCCGGATGCGCCGGCATGGAATGGCAGTCGATCAGCAGGCAGTAGCCGAAGGTCGCGCGCGTCTCCGCGATCAGCCCGGCGAGTGCCTCATGATAGGGCTGCCAGTAGCGCCGCACCCGCAGCTCGGCTTCGGCGAAGGGCAGCTTATGGCGATAGACCGGCTCGCCGCTGGCGACCACGCGGGCGATGGTGCCAAGCCCCGCGCCGACTCGCGGGCTGGCGCTGTTCACCCAGGCCGGCAGCGGGCCGTCGAACATGCCGGGGTCCAGTTCCCAGGGCTCCCGGTTCGCATCGCAGAAAACCCGCGGGAAGGTTGCCCGCAGCAGTGGCGCGCCATGGGCGGGGGCGGCGGCGAACAATTCATCGACGAAGCTGTCCTCGCTGCGCCGCAGCGCAGTGGAATCCAGCCGCGCCTCCGCCAGGAAGGCGGCGCTGTAATGCGCGCCGCTATGCGGCGAGGCGAAGACGAGGGGCACGCTCTGCCGTTCCGGCCGCGCCACCTCGAAGGGGGGCAGCTCCGGCGGCAGGGTGGTGGCGGGAAGAGGCAGGTCCATCGGTGGCGTGATCAAGCCACAGCGAGGGGCGCATTGTCATCCCCACATCATCTTCGCCGAACCGCGTGCAGCGGGGTTGCGCCCGGGGCCGCGCTTGGCTATCTGCAGCGCTCGCTGGATGGGCGCGTAGCTCAGCGGGAGAGCATCGCCTTGACACGGCGGGGGTCACAGGTTCAATCCCTGTCGCGCCCACCATCCAGCCTCCCTTCATCGCCACGCTTTCGGGCGTCCGCGTCGATGAAGCCGGCGCCGGAAGACCGGCCCAGCAACGTCACCTGCCTCGCAATTCCCCTGCATTGCAGATCCGTGAGCGTGGATGGTTGACCCGTGCAACGCTCTGCGGCCATGGTCCGCCGCCCATCGCCACACGGCCAAATCATCGGGGGATTCCATCGCCATGCGCCGCCGCCACCTGCTCGCCGCCGCCCTCGCCATGCCGGCCCTGCCGCGCCTGGCCTCGGCGCAGGCCGCCACCACCATGCGCCTGTCGCACCAGTTTCCGCCGTCGCACCACAATGCCCGTGTTATCGCGGCCTTCGCCGAGGATGTGAAGGCGCGCAGCAACGGCCAGGTCGAGGTGCAGGTCTTCCCGGCGGAACAGCTCGCCAAGGCCGGCGAAAACTTCCCCGGCGTCGCCCGCGGCGCCTTCGAGGCGGCGGCGGCGGTGAATTTCCAATGGGGCACGACCATCCCGGAGATGAACGCGCCGACCATCCCCTACCTGTTCACCGATATCGCCCGCATCCGCCGCTTCCCCGGCAGCGAGGCCGCGAAGTTCCTGGAGGGCCTGCTGGCGCGCCGCGCCGTGGTCAACCTGATGTGGCTCTACACCACCCGGCAGAGCATCTTCACCTCCAACCGCAAGCCGATCATCAACCTGGCCGATTTCCAGGGCATGAAGATCCGCGGCCTGAACGCGCTGACCGACCACGCGCTGTCCGCCGTCGGCGCCGCGCCGTCTGCCATGCCGGGGCCGGAAGTGTCCCAGGCGCTGCAGTCGGGCGTGCTGGATGCGGGGCTGACGGACGTCTCCGCCGCCGTGTCGCGCCGCTACTACGAGATCCAGAAGTTCGGCACCGTGGCGCCGTATTTCTCTGTCATCAGCCATGTCTATGTGAACCCGCGCTGGTTCAACGGCCTGGCGCCGGCGCATCGCACGGCGATCGAGGCCGCGGCGCGCAAGGCGGAGCAGGACCAGATGGATGTGACGGAGGCGACCGCCGCTTCCGCCGTCACCACGCTGCGCGAGCGCGGCATGACCATCCATGAGCAGACCGCGGCGGAGACGGCCACCTGGCAGGCCGCCATGCAGCCGCCCGTGATCACCGCCTTCAACCGCCTGGCGCCGGAGGGCGGCCCGCGCGCCGTCGAACTCCTCCGCACCATCCCGACCGCCTGAGATGCGGGGGCTGGAGCGCGCCGTCGGCTATGTGGCGCGCTTCGCCGGCGCGCTGGGCGGCGTGCTGACCCTGTGCTGCGTGGCACTGGTCGGCTACGCCGTCGGCATGCGCTACCTGCTCGGCCAGCCGGAGCCATGGACCGACAAGGTGGCCGGCTGGCTGGTGGTGGGCGTGGTGATGCTGGCCTCGGCCGAGGCGCAGCGCCGCTTCGAGCATATCGGCGTCGATATCGCCCGCGAGAAGCTCGGCCCGCGGCTGGTCCGCGTGGTGCACCTGGTCGGCACGCTCTCCGTCGCCGTGGTGGCGGCGCTGCTGCTGGATGCCGGGATCGAGATGGTGGAGTTCAGCCGGATGGTCGGGATGATGACCGACCTCGAAGGCGTGCCCGCCTGGTGGATCCAGGCCATGCTGCCGGTAGGCGCCGCCCTGCTGCTGCTGGTCGCCGCCTGCCAGTCCCTGCTGCTGCTGCTGGGCGTGGAGCCCGAATACCTGCCGGCCGAGACCGGCGACGAAATGCCGCGCGACCCGCTCGCCCGGGCGGAGTAGAGCGCGCGTGACCTTCTTCCTGCTGCTGGGCGCGCTGATCGCCCTTCTCTGGCTTGGCATGCCGATGTTCGCGGCGCTGTTCCTGCTGCCGCTGGCGGTGCTGTTCTACGTCGAGGGCGCCGTCCCGGCGCTGGGCGAAATGGTGATCGGCAAGCTGGACGGCTACCTGCTGGTGGCGATCCCGCTGTTCATGCTGATGGCGCACATCATGGTGCGCGGGAAGGTGGTGGACGACCTCTACAACGCCGCCTTCGCCCTGCTGCGGCGGGTGCGTGGCGGCGTCGGCATCGCGACCGTCGCGGCCTGCACCATCTTCGCCGCGATCAGCGGCAGCTCCGTCGCCACCGCGCTGACCATCGGCAAGATCGCGATCCCGCAGATGCTGCGCTACGGCATGTCCCGCCGCGGTGCCTTCGGCGTGGTGGCGGGTGGCGGCACGCTCGGCATCCTGATCCCGCCCTCCGCACCCATGGTGCTCTATGCCTATGTGACGGAAACCTCCGTCGCCGCGCTGTTCCTGGCGGGGCTGATCCCCGGGCTGCTGATGGCGCTGATGTTCGCAGCCTATTGCTTCATCACGGAAGGCCGCGCCGTGGTGCCGAAGGATGAGCCGGTGCCGGAGGCGGTGCACCTGGCGCTCGCCCGCGCCGGCTGGTCGCTTTCGCTGCCGATCTTCGTGCTCGGCGGCATCTATCTCGGCATCTTCACCGCGACCGAGGCGGCCGGCACCGGCACCATCTATGCCCTGCTGATCGCGGCGCTGATCTACCGCACGCTGACCTGGCGGGACATGGTGCATGGGGTGCAGGAGGCGACGCGGACCTCCGCCATGCTGCTGCTGATCATCGCGGGCGCCGCCATCTACGGCTACATGCTGACCAAGCTGCGGGTGCCGCAGGAGCTGACGCAGCTTGTCGCCGATTTCGGCCTGTCGCGTACCGGCTTCCTGATCGCGATGATGGTGCTGCTGTTCCTGCTGGGCCTGGTGCTGGAGAGTTTCTCCATCATCCTGCTGACCATGCCGGCGATCCTGCCGCTGCTCGGCGTGCTGGACATCGACAAGGTCTGGTACGGCATCCTGCTGACGCTGAGCCTGGAGATGGCGCTGATCTCGCCGCCCGTCGCGCTGAACCTGGTGGTCATCAAGGCGATCACCGGGGCGCCGCTGGCCGAGGTGAACCGCTCCATCCTGCCCTACATGCTGATGCTGGCCTTCGGCACGGCCATGCTGATCGCCTTTCCGGATATCGCGCTGTGGCTGCCGCGCGTGGCCGGCTACGGCGGGTAACGAACTCCGATGCTTCCGGGCGGTTTGAAGGGCATCCAGGAGATGCCCGCATGATCCGTGCCGCCTGCCTTGCCGCCTGTCTCAGCCTCGCGCTCGGCCTCACCGCCTGTGGCGCCGCGCCGAGCGGCCCGCCGGCCGGGGTGCCGGATGCGAACCGCCTGGCGCCCGGCTACACCAACAACGAATGATCCGGCGGGGCCGGGCCGGCCGGCCGTTCAGGCGCCGAGTTGCCGCATCAACCCGAAGACGTCCATCTGGATGCGCGTGTCCTGCACCTTCCCCGCCTCGATCCGGTCGATCACCATGCCGCCCACCGAGACCTTGCGGTGCGTCGCCGGCACCCCGAAGAACGAAGCTTCGTGCGTGCCGGTCCAGGTGAAGCGTGTGAGCACCTTGTCGCCCTCGGCGATCTGCTCCTCCACGGTCCAGTGCATGTCCCGGAATGCGCTTCGCATGCCCTGCACCACCTCCTTCACGCCGGCAAGGCCGGGTTGCTGTCCCGGGAAGGGCTCCAGCTCAACCACATCCTCCGCCATATAGTCGCCCGCTGCGTCCAGGTGCCCCTGGTTGATGACCTGGTCGATGAATCCGCGAATGAGCTGCTTGTTCTGGTCCGGGGTCATGCGCGTCCTTCCGTGCAGCGCGGGCAGGGCGCTCCGGCCCGCATGGGCCGATGATGGCAGCGCCAAGCGCGCGGGTCATGGGAAACGATGCGCCACGGGCCGCTCGCCCGCCTTGGCTGGCCGCCCGCCTATAGCGGCCCCGGCTTCCCGAACAGCCAGCCCTGGCCGTAATGCACGCCGAGTTCCTGCATCGCCAGGGCCGCTTCCTCCGTCTCGATCCGCTCCGCGACCACCTGCGCGCCGACCGCGAGGGACAGGTCCACCATGGCGGCGACGAAGCTCCGGTCGCGGTCGCTGGTCAGCGCCGCCTGCACGTAGCTGCCATCGACCTTCACGTAGTCGGCGGGGAAGGATTTGAGGTAGCGGAAGGCGGCCGCGCCGGCGCCGAAATCATCGATGCAGATCGGCACGCCGCGGGCGCGGAGGCCGCGCAGCGTGAGGGCGGCGGCATCCTCATCCTCGATCTCGGCCGATTCGGTCAGCTCCACCATCACCCGCCTTGCGCCGCGCGGGTCCCGGTTCAGCAGCGCATGCAGGCGCCGCCGGAAGCCGACCGACTGCGCCGAGAGGCCGGAGATGTTGAAGGCGAGGTGCTGCCCATCCGGCACCGCATTGGCGGCGGCGATCGCCATGGTGGCGACCGCCAGGTCCAGCTCCTCCGTCAGCCCGATCGTCTCGGCGAGGGAGACGAACTCCTGCGGCCCCTCGCCAGGCGCCAGCACTCCCGGCTCCAGCCGCAGCAGCGCCTCATGGTGATGCAGGCGGCGGGTGGCGAGGTGGACGATCGGCTGGAAATCCAGGCGGAACTGGCGCGCGGCGATGATCCGCCGCAGCACGCCGGCGCGTTCCGTCACCTTCGCCACCACGCCGGACAGCCCATCCTCGAAGCCGGCATTTCGCAGCCCCGCCGCGCCGAGGCGGACGAAAGTGCCCAGCCCGTAGCGCAGGGCGCGGGCGGCCTGGGCCGGTGTCAGCCCGCCACCGGCCAGGGAGATGGTGGTGATGGCGACGCTGCCGGCCTCGGTGCCCAGCAGATCCTCCAGCCGCCGGGCCAGCGGGCCGAGCTCAGGCAGCGACTGGCCTTCCCCGGGCAGCAGGCCGTAGCGGCCGGGGGCGAGTTCGGCGGCCAGGGCTTCCGGACCCGCCTCCTCCCGCAGCGCCCGCTCCAGCATCTCGGTGGCGGAGGCGCGGGCGGTGCCCAGGTCGATCAAGGCCAGCCGATCCGCATGGCCGGCGCGCAGGCGCTGCTCGGCTTCCCGCAGCAAAGCGGGGCCATCGGCGGGGCGCAGGTCGGGCGGCGCGGGCAGGGGGGAGAAGCACAGGCAGAGCCGCGCCTGGGTCTCGGCCGACAGCATGTGCAGGCCGGAGACGGAGAAGGGCGTGTGCTCGACATCCGCCAGCCGGAAGGCGGTGGGCGCCAGGCGCCCCCGGCCGGGCAGCAGTGCGAGTGCGGTGGCGAAGGCGGCGCGGTCTTCCGGCGCGATCAGGCGGATCGGGTCGGTGCCGATGAAGCTCTCGGGCGTCTGGCCGAGCCGCGCGCGGAAGGCGCCGGCCGCGAAGCCGATGCGGCCGTCGCTGCCGACTTCCACCAGCAGATCCGCCGCGGCGAAGGCGAAAGCGACGAATCTCTCGCGATCGCCGAGGGAGCGGGGATGAGCCATCGCCGCATCCTAGCGGCGCGGGTATTGCGAAACCGTATACGGCCGGCGCCCAATTCGGGCGCCGCCGCATGCCGGGTTCAGGCGGCGGCGCGGATCTCGCCGGCCACCGCATCCTCGGCGTCCAGCGTCGCGGCGGTGGCGTGCACCACGGCGGCGATGCGGACGGAGGCCTGCACCTGTTCCTTGGTCAGCCCGCCATGCAGCACGATCTTCTCATGGCTTTCCATGCACATGCCGCAGCCATTGATGGCCGAGACGGCGAGCGACCACAGCTCGAAATCCACCTTGTCCACGCCCGGCTTGGCCATGACGTTCATGCGCAGCTTCGCCGGCATGCTCGCGTAGTCGCCGCCGACCAGGTGGGTGAAGCGATAGTAGACGTTGTTCATGCCCATGATGGCGGCCGCGGCCTTGGCGGCGGTCAGCGCCTCAGGCGAAAGCTGTGCGCCGAATTCGGCGACCATCGCGGCGGTCAGCTCCGCATTGCGGCTGGCGATGGCGGAGGCGACGAAGGTGCCGGCGCGCTGCTGCTGGTTCAGCACCGGCTCGGAAGCCAGCGAACCGAGGTTCAGCTTCAGGTCCTTGGCGTATTCGGGCAGGCGGGCGCGGATGGCTTCGAGGGACATGGGAAGGAACCTTGCATCTGGCGCGACGAATATCTCCCGCGCCGCAGGCGAGGGAGATCGGGGGGCTTACGGGGGGCTGATTGCCCCCCGTTCGTTCATGCAGCCAGGGTTGGTGTGGCGGCTGGCTGCGTGAACGACAAAATCAAGCCGCCTTTTCGAACAGTTCCTGCGGCTTCAGGACATCCTTGCCCTTCTCCCAGTTGCAGGGGCACAGCTCATCCGTCTGCAAGGCGTCGAGCACGCGCAGCACTTCCTGCGGGTTGCGGCCGACGTTCAGGCCGTTCACGGCGGCCCACTGGATCGTGCCCTCCGGATCGACGATGAAGGTCGCGCGCAGCGGCACGCCCTCGTTCTTGTCGAGGATGCCGAGCGCCTCGGACAGCTCGCGCTTGGTGTCGGCGAGCATCGGGATCTCGAGGTTGCGGATGTCCTCGTTGTAGACGCGCCAGTTCAGGTGCACGAACTCGCTGTCCGTGGAGGCGCCGTACAGCACGGTGTCACGGTCGGCGAACTCGCCGTTCAGCTTGCCGAAGGCGGCGATTTCGGTCGGGCAGATGAAGGTGAAGTCCTTCGGCCAGAAGAACACGACCTTCCACTTGCCGGAATCCGTCGTCTCCGTGATCTCGGTGAAGGACTTGCCCGGGCCGAGCAGGCCTTCCTTGCCACCCTTGACGGCGGTGAGCTTGAAGGCCGGGAACTTGTCGCCAACGGTCAGCATGCGGTGATCTCCTGGGGAGGATTTTCGCGGGATATCGTCACGGCTTGCGCCGCCACAGCCGTGATATGGCGCAGTGCAGCAAAGCGTGCCAATGAATAGTTTTCCAGGTTTCAATCGGTTCTATCGATCATGCTCCTGCCCAGCCCGCAACAGCTCCGCTACCTGGTCGCGCTCGCCGACCATGGCCATTTCGGCCGGGCGGCGGCGGCCTGCGCGGTCACGCAATCCACCCTCTCGGCCGGGCTGATCGCGCTGGAACGGCAATTGGCGGCCGCCCTGCTGGAACGCGGCACGGCGGTGAAGCGGCCGGTCTTCACGCCGCTCGGCCTGGAACTGGTGGCCCGCGCCCGTACGGCGCTGGCCGCACTGGAGGCGGTGGCGGAAACCGCGGCGATGGCGCGGGACCCGCATTCGGGTCCGCTACGCCTCGGCGTGATCCCCACCATCGGCCCCTTCCTGCTGCCCCGCCTGATGCCCGCCTTGCGCGCCGCCTATCCGCGCCTGCGGCTGTGGCTGCGGGAGGATCTGACGGAACGCCTGGTGGCGGGGCTGGAGGCCGGGCGGCTGGACCTGCTGCTGCTGGCGCTGCCGGCGGCCGGCACCATGGAGACTCTGCCGCTGGCGGAGGACCCGTTCCGCGTCGCCCTGCCGCGCGGCCACCATCTGGCCAACCGCGATTCGGTCCCGGTGGCCGCCCTGGCCGGGGAACGCCTGCTGCTGCTGGAGGATGGCCACTGCCTGCGCGCCCATGCCGAGGCCGCCTGCGGCCTGCCGCGCGGCTTGGCCAATTCCGGCGATGAAGGCTTCGCCGCCACCAGCCTGCACACGCTGGTGCAGATGGTGGCCGGCAATCTGGGCGTCACGCTGCTGCCGCAGCTTGCCATCGATGGCGGTGTGCTGGGCGACAGCCCGGTGGAGGTCCGCCGGCTGGATGGCGCCGCCGCGCCGGGGCGGATGCTGGCGTTGGCCTGGCGGCCACGCAGCCCGCGCTCCGCCGAATTCGCCGGGCTTGCGCCCGTGGTGGCGGCGGCGCTGGCGTAGCCAACCGCCCGAAAGCCCTCTCCACCCACAGGGGGGAGAGGGTTGGGTGAGGGGGGACCGCCCGCCCGCTCCCGCTCCTCTCACGCCACCGCCGGCAGCCTCGCCAGATGCTTGTCCAGCGTGACCGGATAGTCCCGCACCCGCACGCCCGTCGCGTTGTAGACGGCATTCGCCACCGCCGCGCCGACGCCGCACAGCCCCAGCTCCCCCACCCCCTTCGCCTTCATGGGGGAGGAGAGGGGGTCCGTCTCGTCCAGGAAGATCACCTCCTGGTGCGGGATGTCGGCATGCACCGGCACCTCGTAGCCCGCCAGATCGTGGTTCACGAAGAAGCCGCGGCTTGTGTCCACCGCCAGCTCCTCCATCAGCGCAGCGCCGACGCCCATGGTCATGGCGCCGATCACCTGGCTGCGCGCGGTCTTCGGGTTGAGGATGCGCCCGGCGGCACACACCGCCAGCATGCGCCGCACCCGCACCTCCCCGGTCGCGGCATCCACCGCGACCTCCACGAAATGGCCGGCGAAGGTGGATTGCTGGTAGCGCTTGGCGAGGTCGCCGTATTCGATGCGATCCTCCGCCGACAGTGCCCCGGCCTCCGCCAAGGGGACGGCGCGGTTGCCGAGGCGGACCTCGCCATCCTCGAACACCGCATCGCTGGCGTTGAAGCCGAGCGCCTGGGCCACCGCCTCCCGCAGCTTCACGCAGGCGGCATAGACGCCGGCGGTGGAGTTGTTGGCGCCCCATTGGCCGCCTGATCCGGCCGAGGCCGGGAAATCCGAATCGCCCAGCCGCACCGCCACCCGGTCCAGCGCAACGCCCATCATCTCCGCCGCGGTCTGGGCGAGGATGGTGTAGCTGCCGGTGCCGATATCGGTCATGTCGGTCTCGACGATCACGCCGCCATCGCCATCCAGCCGCACCCGCGCGGCGGATTTGGTCTGCAGGTTGTTGCGGAACCCGGCCGCCATGCCGAATCCGACCAGCCAGCTACCCTCCCGCACCTGGCCGGGCCGCGCCTGGCGGCGCGACCAGCCGAAACGCTCGGCACCCCGGCGCAGGCATTCGACAAGCTGGCGCTGGGAGAAGGGGCGGGACGGATCGGCGGGATCGACCTGGGTGTCGTTCAGGATGCGGAATTCCACCGGGTCCATGCCCAGCTTCTCCGCCATCTCATCCATCGCGATCTCCAGCGCCATCATGCCGGGCGCCTCGCCGGGGGCGCGCATGGAATTGCCCTCCGGCAGGTCCAGCTCGGCCAACCGCAGGCCGGTCAGGCGGTGGGCGCCGGCATAGAGCAGCTTGGTCTGGTCCACCGCGGTTTCCGGGTCACCGCCCTTCAGGTTGCCGGACCAGCTTTCATGCGCAATCGCGGCGATCCGCCCGTCACGCCCCGCGCCGATGCGGATGCGCTGGATGGTGGCGGGGCGGTGGGTCGTGTTGTTGGCGATCAGTGGCCGAGGCAGGGCCAGCTTCACGGGCCGCCCGGTGGCGCGGGCAGCAAGGGCCGCCAGCACGGTATCGGCCCGCAGGAACAGCTTGCCGCCGAAGCCGCCGCCGACATAGGGCGAGACCAGCCGCACCTTCTCCTTCTCCAGCCCCAGCGTGAGGGCCAGGTCGCCACGGGTCCAGGCGACCATCTGGTTCGAGCACCAGACCGTCAGGCTGCCGCCATCCCAGGCGGCGATGGTCGCATGCGGCTCCATCATCGCATGGGTCTGGTCCGGCGTGGTGTAGGTGGCATCGAGCTGCACCGGTGCGCTGGCGAAGCCGGCTTCGAAATCGCCGACGCGCGTATCATCCTCCTGCCCCGCATCGCCCATGGCGGTGCGGGCGGCGGCCAGGTCGTAATTACCTTCCTCGGGCAGCCAGGTTACGCGGATCGCCTGCGCGGCCTCCCGCGCCTGTTCGAAGCTCTCGGCCACGACCACGGCGATGGCCTGGTGGTAGTGCTCCACATGCGGCCCGCCGAGCAGCCGGGCCGTGTTCATCTTGCCCTGGCCGAGCTCCCCCGCATTGGCGGCGGTGACGATGGCGAGCACGCCGGGGGCGGCCTGCGCATCCTCCAGCGTCATGGCGCCGATGCGGCCCTTGGCGATGCCGGCGACGACCACATAGGCATGCGCCATGTCGCCCGGGATGTCCTGGCGTTCGTATGCATAGGGCGCGGTGCCGGTGGTCTTGAGCCTGCCATCGATGCGGTCCGCCGGCTGGCCGATGATGCGCAGGCGGTCGATCGGGTTGGTGGTGGCGGCGGTGTCGAACTTCATGGCTCAGGCCCTTCCTTCCGCCAGCACCGCGGCAAGGGTGCGTTCCGCCAGCAATAGCTTGAAGGCATTGTCCGGCCGCGGCGCCGCGCCTTGTAGCAGCGCGGATGCCACCGCCTGCGCGCCCTGCGGCAGCGCGGCGTCAGCCGCCGCCACCCGCCAGGGCTTCGGCGCCACGCCGCCCAGCGCCACGCGCCCCGTGCCATCCGGCTGCAGCACCGCGGCCACCGAGATCAGCGCGAAGGCGTAGGAGGCGCGGTCGCGCACCTTCCGATACACCTGCCGCCCGCCGACCGGCGGCGGCAGGGTGACGGCGGTGATCAGCTCGCCCTGCTCCAGCACCGTCTCCAGATGCGGCGTGTCGCCGGGCAGCAGGTGAAAATCGGCGATCGGGATGGCGCGTGCGCTGCCATCGGCGCGGATCGTCTCCACCACCGCATCCAGCGCCCGCATCGCCACCGCCATGTCGGAGGGGTGGGTGGCGATGCAGGATTCGCTGCCGCCGATCACGGCAAGCTGGCGCGAATAGCCCTGCAGGGCGCCGCAGCCGCTGCCGGGCTGGCGTTTGTTGCAGGGTTGGTCGGTGTCGTAGAAATACGGGCAGCGCGTGCGTTGCAGCAGATTGCCCGCCGTGGTCGCCTTGTTGCGAAGCTGGCCGGAGGCGCCGGCTAGCAGCGCGCGGGACAGCACCGCATAATCCCGCCGCACCCGCGCATCCGCCGCCAGGTCCGTATTCCGCACCAGCGCGCCGATCCGCAGGCCGCCTTCCGGCGTCGGCTCGATGCGGTCGAGGCCGAGGTGGTTCACATCCACCAGATGCGTCGGCGCCTCGATCTGCAGCTTCATCAGGTCCAGCAGGTTGGTGCCGCCGGCGATGAAGCGGGCCTGCGGGTGGCCGGCCAGCGCCGCGGCCGCGTCCTGCGGCGTCGCGGCGCGCTCATAGGTGAAGGCCCTCATGCGCCCGCCACCTCGGTGATGGCGTCGAGAATGTTGGAATAGGCGCCGCAGCGGCAGATATTGCCGCTCATCCGTTCCCGCACCTCCTCGGCCGTGAAGGTCGCCTCCGCGGTCAGGTCCCCGGTGACGTGGCTCGGTATGCCGGCGGCGATCTCCTCCAGCACGGCGACGGAGGAGCAGATCTGGCCCGGCGTGCAATAGCCGCATTGGTAGCCGTCATGCCGTATGAAGGCGGCCTGCATCGGGTGCAGCGCATCCGGCGTGCCGAGGCCCTCGATGGTGGTGATGGCGTCGCCGTCATGCATCACGGCCAGCGACAGGCAGGCATTGATGCGGCGGCCATTCACCAGCACCGTGCAGGCGCCGCACTGGCCGTGGTCGCAGCCCTTCTTGCTGCCGGTCAGGTGCAGGTGGTCGCGCAGCGCATCCAGCAGCGTGGTGCGCGGGTCGAGCGAAAGCTGGCGCGGCGCGCCGTTGACCTGCAGGCACAGGTCGAGCGGAACGGGGTCTGGCATGGGGCGATCCTATCGATCGGCGCGCGTCGCGCCCGGCTGGGTCCGGGCAGATGACGCGGCAGACCGGCTTTGGTTCGCCGGATGCTGTTACCGCAGGATGATCTCCACCCGTCGGTTGCGCGGCTCCCGCGCCCCGCTGCGGGTCGGCACGGCGGGTTGGGTCTCGCCATGCGCGGTGATGGAGATGCTGTCGCCGGCGATGCCCTGGCGGCGGAGCTCGCTTGCCACCGCCTCCGCCCGACGGCGCGACAGGCGCTGGTTGGCGGCGGGGCTGCCGGCCGCATCCGTGTGGCCGCCGACCTCGATCACGGTGCTGCCGCTGCGCGCCGCCTGGGCGGCCTCGATGACGATCTGGCGGGCGCGGACGGTCAGGCTGGCGCTGTTCAGGCCGAAATAGACGATGAAGCTGCGCGTGACGGCCGGCGCCGCGGCGATCGGCGGTTGCACGGCGATCGGCGGCGGGGTGAAGGCGACAGGGGTCGCGGGCGCGGGTTCCGCCACGCCGCCGAGCGAATAGCGCAGGCCGAACAGCACCGCGTGGTGGTAGGGGCTGATCTCGGCGCGGCCGGCGGTGGGCGCGGTGCGGCGGCGGGTCGTGGTGAACAGGTTGGCGGCGTAATCCTGCTCCACGGTGCCCATGAAACGGTATTCGGCGGTGGCCGAAAGGCCCGGCACGGCGGCGATCGGGAAGGCGGCGCCAGCGATGGCCTGGTAGGCGAGGTTGCCCTCCGTGCCATCCACCGCGAGGCGCTGGCCGGAACTGGCCACCCGGAAATCCTTCACCTCCGACCAGACATAGCCGAGGCCGACGCCGAAATAGGGCTGGATCCACTCCGCGCCGAGATCGACATCGACCAGCGCATTGGCCATCAGCCCCCAGTTCCAGAGCTGCCCCTGGCTGCTGGTGACCGGGGCGAGGCCCGGCCCGGCACTGGCACGGTCCACCGCATTGGCGCGCAGGCTGCCCTCCAGCTCCACACGGATGCCGTTGCCGAAGCCGTAGCCCAGCGCGACCACGCCCATCGCCATCGGCTCGAACCGCACGGTGCCATTGCCGCGCAGCGTGTTGCGGATGGTGCCGCTGGTCTCGACATCGGCCGATTGCGGCTGGTTCACGCCGATTCCGGCGGCCGCGTAGAAGCCGGGCGGTGTCTGGGCCAGCGCAGGACGGGGCTGGGCGGAGGCGGTACCCGGCACAAGGAACATCGGGGCGACAAGCGCCGAGAGGCGCACTAGCATCGCCCGACCATTCCGTATCATCGCCGCCCCCGTGTGCTCAGGGGGCGCAACATGGCCCATTCGTGAGACAAGCGGAATAGATTTTCAGAAACCGCCGCCAGCCGCGAGCCAGGCTTCCTCCGCGGGCGTGCTGGTGCGGCCGAGCGCCGCGTTGCGGTGCGGGAAGCGGCCGAAGCGCTGGATCACCACGCGGTGCCGCCAGGCATAGTCGATGACGCCATCTGGCGCGGCGATCGCGGGGAAGTCGCGCAGCCCCTCGAACAAGGCGACGGACAGGTCCTGGTCTTCCATCGACTCGCCGTGCTCGAAGGGCAGGTACAGGAAGCTGCGCTGCACCGGGTGCAGGGCGAGGTCCTGCTTGCGCTCCAGCACCGCCTGCCGCGCGATGGCGCGGCCATGGGGATCGGAGGCGAAGGCCTCGGCGCTGCCGCGATGCAGGTTGCGTGGGAACTGGTCGAGCAGGATCAGCAGTGCCAGCGCGCCGTCCGGCGTCGCGGCCCAGCCATCCAGCACGCCCTCGCGCGCCGGCACCAGCAGCGAGCCGAAGCGGGCGCGGATGCCGGCATCGAAGGCGTCATCCTTGGTGAACCAGGCCTTGCGGAAGGTGCCAGGCCCTTCACTGAACCAGAAATCGAGGATGTCGGCAGGTTGCGTCATGTCAGGGCCATGTCCAGCAGTCGGATGGAATGCAGCGCCGGCCGCTTCGCCAGATCGCCGATCTGGTGGCGGCAGGAGGTGCCGTCGGCGACGATCAGCGCGGTCGGCGCGGTGCGGCGAATATGCGGCAGCAGTGAGAGTTCGGCCATGGCGATGGAGGTCGGCAGCTTCTCCGCATCATAGCCGAAGGCGCCCGCCATGCCGCAGCAGGAGGAGGTGATGGGCGTGACCTTCAGCCCTGGGATGCGCGTCAGCGTCGCGACCGCCGCCGGGAAGTCGCCGACCGCCTTCTGGTGGCAATGGCCATGGATATGCGCCTCCGCCCCAATCGGCTTCAGCGTCAGCGGCGCCTTGGTCTTCGCCAGCCATTCGGAGACGAGCATGGCGCGCGCCGCCAGCTTCCGGGCCGGCTCGCCGGGGAGAAGTGACAGGAACTCGTCGCGCAGCGTCAGCAGGCAGGAGGGTTCCAGGCCGAGCACGGGGCTGTCCCATGCGGACAGCGCCTCCAGCGTCCGCCGTGCCTCGGCGCGGGCCTGCTCGACCATCCCGGCGGCGAGGTAGGTGCGGCCATCATCCAGCGGGCGGCTGCCGCGCGGGGGGCGGGCGACGGCCGGATCGGCACCGGCGGCGCGCAAGACGCGGACGGCAGCTTGTAAATTCTCCGGCTCGAAGTAGCGGTTGAAGAGGTCGGGCAGCAGGATGACCTCGTTGGCGCGGCCATCCGGGGCGCGCAGCTCCGCATCATGGAAGGCGTCGCCGCGGAAGCGGGGCAGGGTGCGGCCGGCGGCGAGGCCGGTCAGGCGCTCGCTCAGCCTGGCCATCCCGGGGATCAGGTCGCGGGCGTTGAAGACGAAGGGCGCGATGGCGGCGAAGGGCGCCCAGCGCGGCATCTCGGCGATCAGCCGGTCGCGGAAGGCCACGCCATGGCGGCGGCCGCGGGCATGAGCGGCCTCGATCTTCATCTTCGCCATGTCGACACCGGTCGGGCATTCGCGCTTGCAGGCCTTGCAGCCGACGCACAGCGCCATCGCCTCGGCGACTTCGTCGGAGGCTAGGCCCTCGGCACCCAGCTGCCCGGTCAGGGCGAGGCGCAGCGTATTGGCGCGGCCGCGCGTGAGGTGCTGTTCCTGCCGCGTGGCGCGATAGGAGGGGCACATGGAACCGGCGTCGAATTTCCGGCAGGTGCCGTTGTTGTTGCACATCTCGACGGCGCCCAGCAGGCCGCCTTGCGGGCCTGGCCAGGCGGACCAGTCGAGCGCCGGCGTCACCGCCGGATCGGCCGCATAGTCCGGGCCGTAGCGGAACAGCCGGCGGTCATCCATGCGCGGCGGATGCACCACGCGGTTCGGATTCAGCAGGCCATGCGGCAGTTCGGGCGTGCCGGGGTCGAAGGCGTCCTTCACTGCCTCGAACGCCTTCACGATGCGGGCGCCGAACATCGGCTGGTGGAATTCGGAGCGGACGATGCCGTCGCCATGCTCGCCCGAGTGCGAACCCTTGTATTCGCGCACCAGGGCGAAGCACTCCTCCGCGATGGCGCGCATCTTCGTCACGTCCTCGCCGGACTTCATGTTCAGCACGGGCCGGACATGCAGGCAGCCGACGCTGGCATGGGCGTACCAGGTGCCCTTGGTGCCGTGGCGGGCGAAGACGTCGTTCAGGCGTTCGGTATAATCCGCCAGGTCGGCCAGCGGGACGGCGCAATCCTCGATGAAGGAGACCGGCTTTCCGTCGCCCCTCATGCTCATCATGATGTTGAGGCCGGCCTCGCGCACTTCCGCAACGCGCGCCTGGAAGCCGGCATCGGTGATGCGCACCACCTGGCCGGGCAGGCCGAGGTCGCCCATCATCTCCTCCAGCCGGTCCAGCCCCTGCAGCAGGGTCGCATCGTCATGGCCGTGGAATTCGACGATCAGCAGGCTGTCCGGCTCACCGATCAGGATCTGGTCGATGGTGTCGCGGTAGATCGGGATCGACCGGCCGAGGTCGATCATGGTGCGGTCCACCAGCTCCACCGCCTCCGGGTCCAGCGTCACCAGGTGCTGGGACGCGGCCATCGCCTGGCGGAAGGACGGGAACTGGCAGATGCCCAGCACCTTGCGCGGCTTGATCGGCCACAGCTTCAGGTCGAGCGAGGCGGAGAAGGCCAGCGTGCCCTCGCTGCCGACCAGCAGCCGCGCCAGGCTGCCGCGGCCGGCGGCACGGCCGGCCGGCGTCAGCGCATCCAGGTTGTAGCCGCCGACGCGGCGCAGTTGGTCGGGGAAGCGGGCCGCCACCTCCTCCGCCTCCCGTGCCCCGATGGCGCGCAGTTTTGCCACAAGGTCAGCAACGGAGCCGGGCACGTCCGGGCCGAGATTTTCGGGGATGTCGCCGAAGCGGAAGCGCGTACCATCGGCCAGGATCGCATCGATGGCGCGGACATTATCGGCCATCAGCCCGTAGCGGATGGATTTCGACCCGCAGGAATTATTGCCCGCCATGCCGCCGATGGTGCAGCGCTGCCAGGTGGAGGGATCGACCGGATAAAACTGCTTCGACGCCTTCAGCGCCTCGTTCAACGCGCCGAGGGTGATGCCGGGCTCCACCGTCGCGGTGTCGCCATTCACGGAAAGCACCCGGCGCAGATGTGGCGTGCAGTCCAGCACCAGCGCCCGGTTCACCGTCTGGCCGCATTGGCTGGTGCCGCCGCCGCGCGGCAGCACTGGCACGCCTTCCTCCCGGCAGATCGCCATGGCAGCCGCCACATCCGCCGTGCTGCGCGGCACCAGCACGCCGATCGGCATCTGCTGGTAGATCGAGGCATCCGTCGCATAGCGGCCGCGGTCACCGGCGGAGAACAGCACCTCCCCCTCCGTCTCGCGCTGCAGGCGCCGGGCGAGGCGGCTATCTGCGACCCTGGCTTCGATTCCGGTACTGGCATTCATGCTTGGGCTCTCCTCCGGCCACTCTCTACCGCGGCGCCCGGGCGGGTGGTCATCTATAAATCTCATCAATCCGACAAGGCTTACTCATTGGCAGTCGGCATGGTCTGCGGCTAGCTATCGGGCCAGAGAGGGAGCCAAGACCCGATGGCCTATTTCCAGTCCAAGCCCAATTCCGGCCGCCATTTCCTGCAGATCCCCGGCCCCTCCAACGTGCCGGACCGCATCCTGCGCGCCATGGACCACCCGACCATGGATCATCGCGGGCCGGATTTCGGCAAGCTCGGCGCCCAGGTGCTGGAGAAGGCGAAGGCCATCTTCAAGACTGAGTCCCATGTGGTGATCTACCCCGCTTCCGGAACCGGGGCTTGGGAGGCGGCGCTGGTCAACACCCTCTCGCCCGGCGACCGCGTGGTGATGTGCGAGACCGGCTGGTTCGCGCATCTCTGGAACGAGATGGCGGAGCGCCTCGGCATCGTCGCCGATTTCGTGAAGACCGACTGGCGCCGCGGCGCGGATGTGGATGCCATCGGCCAGAAGCTGCGCGACGACAAGTCCCACGCCATCAAGGCCGTCTGCGTCGTGCACAACGAGACCAGCACCGGCGCCACCTCCCGCATCGCGGAGGTCCGCGCGGCGATCGACGCCGCCGGCCACCCGGCGCTGCTGCTGGTGGATACCATCTCCGGCCTCGGCTCCATGGATTACCGGCATGACGAGTGGGGCGTCGATGTCACCGTCTCCGGCAGCCAGAAGGGGCTGATGCTGCCGCCGGGCCTGTCCTTCAACGCGATCAGCGCCAGGGCCATCAAGGCCAGCGAGCAGGCCAGGCTGACGCGCAGCTTCTGGGACTGGAAGCCGATGCTGGCGGCCAACGCCACCGGCTACTTTCCCTATACGCCGGCCACCAACATGCTCTACGCGCTGGACACCGCCTGCGACATGCTGCTGGAGGAAGGCCTCGACAACGTCTTCGCCCGGCACGACCGCATGGCGGAAGCCACCCGCCGCGCCGTGCGCCATTGGGGGCTGGAGGTGCAGTGCCAGGACCCGCGCCACTACTCCTCCGTCCTGACCGCCGTGCGCCTGCCGGAGGGCCACAGCGCCAATGCGCTGCGCGCGACCATCCTGGAGAAGTTCAACATGAGCCTGGGCAACGGCCTGGGCCAGTTGAACGACCGCGTCTTCCGCATCGGCCATCTGGGCGACATTTCGCCCCTGCAGATGGTGGGTGCGCTCGGTGGGGTGGAGATGGGGCTGCGCGCGGCCGGCGTGCCGCACCAGTCGGGCGGCGTGCAGGTGGCGATGGACTATCTCGGCGGCAACGCCTGAGGAAGCCGGTCATCACGCCTTCGGGATGATGCACGCGGGGGTTGCACCCCCGCATCGGCCCCATGCCATCCTCCGGCCGCCCGTGCAGGGCCAATGGAGGAAACAGCATGAACCGTCTCCCCGACCCGTCGCGCCGCGCCCTGCTTGGCGCGGCCGCGGTCCTGGCTGCGACGCCCGCTGCCGCGCAGCGCAGCTATGGTCCGGACGCCCAGCCGCAGCGCTACCCTGACCCCGACATCATCGCGATCGACCCGAAGCGCTTCACCGCGAAGCTCGGTAATTCCGCCATCACCCGCCTGCATACCGGCATGGGCTGGGCCGAGGGTCCCGCCTGGCACGCGACCGGCAGGTTCCTGATCTGGTCGGACATTCCCAATGACGAATGCCTGCGCCTGGTCGAGGAAGACCTGACGACGCATCGCCGCTTCCGCAGCCCCTCCGGCTATTCCAACGGCAACACCTTCGACCGCGAGGGACGGCAGATCGCCTTCCGCCACTTTCACCGCGACGTGGTGCGCTACGAACCCGATGGCCGCGTCACGGTGCTGGCCGCGCGTGGCCCGGACGGTCCCTTCAACGCGCCGAATGATGGCGTGGTGCACCCCGAGGATGGCGCGCTGTGGTTCACCGACCCGGGCTATGGCGGGCTGATGGATTACGAGGGCAATCGCGTGCCCGAATCCGCGCAATCGCCGCGCCCCTTCATCAAGGAGGCGATCTACCGGATCGACGCACAATCCGGCCAGGTGGCGAAGGTGGCGGATGACGTGTTCAAGCCGAACGGCCTGTGCTTCTCGCCCGACTACCGCACCCTGTATGTCGCGGATACCGGCCGCAGCCATTACCCGGACGCCCGCAGCATCATCTGGGCCTATGACGTGGACGGCGCGCGGCTGACCAACCCGCGCACCTTCGCCGAGATGACGCTGGATGGCCGCACCGGCATGGTGGATGGCATCCGCTGCGACGAGGCCGGCAATGTCTGGGGCGCCATGGGCTGGGTTGGCGAAGGCTATGACGGCGTGCACGTCTTCGCCCCCGACGGTGCGCGCATCGGCCAGATCCGCCTGCCCGAGATCTGCGCCAATATCTGCTTCGGCGGCACCAGGCGGAACCGGCTGTTCATGTGCGCCAGCCAGTCGCTCTACATGGTGCCGGTGGAGACGCGCGGCGCGCATTTCTGCTGACTTCCCAATGAGTCAGGGTTCGCGGCGGCGCCTTGCCAGCCCGCCGCGGCCGGCCCACCCTGGATGATGAAGACGACCACAGGGGGGGGGACAGCCGCATGCCGATCGAGGTCTGGACCTGGCCGACGCCGAACGGCCACAAGATCCACATCGCCCTGGAGGAGCTGGGCCTGCCCTACACCGTGGTGCCGGTGAACATCGGCGCGGGGGACCAGTTCAAGCCGGAATTCCTGGCGATCACGCCGAACCACCGCATCCCGGCGATCGTCGATCCGGACGGGCCGGGCGGGCAGCGCCTGACGCTGTTCGAATCGGGCGCGATCCTGATTTACCTTGCCGAAAAGACCGGCCGCCTGCTGCCCGCCGACCCGGCCGGGCGCTACCGTGCGCTGGAATGGCTGATGTTCCAGATGGGCGGCGTCGGGCCGATGTTCGGCCAGTACGGTCATTTCCATACCTATGCCCCGGAACAGATCCCCTACGCCCAGGCGCGCTACGCGAAGGAGGTCGGCCGCCTGCACCGCGTGCTGGATAAGCGGCTCGGGGAGGCAGAATGGCTGGCGGGGGAGGTGTATTCGATCGCCGACATCGCCACCTTCCCCTGGATACGCAACCCGGCGCGGCGAAACATCGACCTGGCCGAATTCCCCAATCTGCAACGCTGGCACGACGCCATCGCTGCACGGCCCGCCGTGCAGCGGGGCGTGGCGGTGCTGGCCGAGAATCAACGAGTCGGCGGTATGTCCGACAAGGAGCGCGAAGTGCTGTTCGGCAATACCCAGTTCCAGGCCCGCTGAGATGGCCGAGATCGACCACATCGTCATTGGCGCCCGCACCCTCGAGGAAGGCGCCGACTACATCGAGGCGCAGCTTGGCGTGCGCCCCACCCAGGGTGGTGCGCATCCCGGCATCGGCACGCACAACATGCTGCTGAGCCTGGGGCCGCAGAGCTACCTGGAAGTGATCGCAGCGGACCCGGACCAGCCGCAGCCGACGCAGGCGCGGCCCTTCGACCTGGATGATCCGGCCGTCGCGATGATGCTGGAGGCCGGGCCGCATCTGCTCGCCTGGGTCGCCCGCACCCCGGTGCTGGATGCGGTGGTCACCCGGCTTGGCACCAGCCAGGCCGGGGAAGTGAAGGCCTGGTCGCGCGGCGACCTGACCTGGCGCATGGCCTTCCCGCCGCAGCGCCAGGACATGCGCAACCTGATCCCGCCGCTGATCCAGTGGGACGACGGCAAGGGCGCGGCGCCGCGGCTGAAGAAATCCGGCTGCAAGCTGGTGGCCCTGGAAGCCGAGCACCCTGATGCCGAACAATTGCGCGAGGCGCTGCGCCAGCGTGGGCTGGACGAGGCGCTGAAGGTCCGTCGCAGCCCGCATCCGCGCCTGGTGGCGCGGATTACGCGGCCGGACGGTTCGGAAGTGGCCCTCAGCAGCGGCTGAGGGCACACGACCTTGGCAGGTTCCGCATCCGCCTGGCACAGCTTCCTTGCTCAGACATTGCGGCGCGTCTCACGACCGGGCAGGTTGGTAGTGCCAGACGCTGGCCGGCGGGAAGTTCATCGGGGTCCAGACCTCGCGCTTCGCTGCCAGACCCAGGGCGCGGTAGGGCAGTGGCGAGGTGATGCAGTAGGTGTACAGCAGGAAACCTTTGCCAGGGGCCACCGCCTCCACCGCATCGACGAATCGCTGCTGGTCCGCCCGCGGCAACAGCACCAGGGGAATACCGCAGATCGCCGTGCCGACCTTCCCATGCATCGCTTCGGGCAGTGCCTTTGGCAGCTCGAAGGCATCGCCGCAGATGACGTTCACCCCGGGCAGGGCTGCCCGGAGGTGGTCGGCCATGTCGCGCACGATCTCGACCACCACCAGCCTCTCCGGCGGTACGCCGGCGGCGAGCAGGGCGCGGGAGATCACGCCCGTTCCGGCGCCGAGCTCCACCACGACCTCATCCTCCGCCCGTCGCACCAGGGCCGCGATCTTGCGGCACAGCGTGTCCGAGGACGGGATGATGGAGCCCATCTGCAACGGGTTCGCCAACCACCGCTTGAAGAACAGGCTGGCATTGGCGACCTCTCGATGGGCCGAGCTGGTCGCGGCGGATTCGCCTTGCGTGATGTCTGACACTGATTTCTCCTTGACAGATTTGTGACCATGTGCATCAGGTCAGCAGCGCAGCGTGTAGCCGGATTGCAGTCTCGTCGCCAGACGGCTGTGACGATCCGTGGCCGGCAAGGGGCGGTGGTTCGATGACGGCCCGCATCCTCGTCGTCGATGACATCGCCGCGAATCTCCGTCTGCTCGAGATCAAGCTGCTGAACGAATATTACGAGGTGGCGATCGCCGCCTCGGGGCCCGAGGCGTTGACGACCGTCCAACGCTGGATGCCCGATGTCGTTCTTCTCGATGTCATGATGCCCGGCATGGACGGCTACGAGGTCTGCCGCCGGCTGAAGGCGCAGCCCGGCACCGCCCATATCCCCGTCGTCATGATCACCGCCCTGACCGACCCGGCGGAGCGCGTGCGGGGGCTGGAGGCGGGGGCGGACGATTTCCTCTCCAAGCCGGTGGACGATGCCACCCTCTTCGCCCGGCTGCGTGCCCTGCTGCGGATGAAGCAGGTGCTGGACGCTTGGCGCCTGCGTGCCGAGACCGCCCGCGATTTGGGCTTCGAGCCACCGCCCGGCCCATCCCCCAGTGTCGCCGGCGCCCGCGCCCTGATCGTCAACGAGGATGCGGCGGAGGCGGAGGCGCTGGGCGTGGTGCTCGGCGCCGATGGGATCGAGGTGGCGCATTGCACCGACCCGGCCGAATCCTGGGACATCCTGCAGGACGGGCTGCATGACGTGGTGCTGCTGAGCCTGTCGCTCGATGGCGGCGATGCGCTGCGCCTGGCCTCACGCCTGCGCGCGCATGCCAATACGCGGGATGTGCCGGTGCTGCTGGTGGCCGATCCCGGCCAGAAGAACCTGGTGCTGCGCGGCTTCGACCTCGGCGCCAACGACCATGTGATCCGCCCGGTCGATCCGAACGAGCTGCGCGCCCGCGTGCGCAACCAGATCCGCCGCAAGCGCTACCAGGAAAGGCTGCGCGCCGACCTGGATCGCAGCCTGGAGATGGCGGTGACGGACCCGCTGACGGGGCTGCGGAACCGGCGCTATGTCCGCCGCCATCTGGAAGGCGTGCTGCGCAATTCCGGCGCGGCGGTGCTGCTGATGGATGTGGACCGCTTCAAGCTGGTGAACGACACCCATGGCCACGCCGCCGGCGACGTGGTGCTGCGGGAGGTGGCGGAGCGTGTGCGCGGCCATCTGCGCGCCGCCGACGTCGTGGCCCGCTATGGCGGGGAGGAGTTCCTGGTGGTGATGTCCGGCGCCGCGACCGAGGACGGGATGCTGGTGGCGGAGCGCCTGCGCGCCGCCATCGCCAATGTCCCGATCGTCGCGGAAGGCATCGCGCTCAACATCACCATGAGCATCGGCGTTGCCGCCGGCGGCATCGGCGCGCAGGCGGATGACGTGGTCAGTGCGGCTGACGCGGCGCTGTACCGCGGCAAGAACAGCGGCCGGAACAAGGTGGAAGCCGCCATCCGCACGGATTGGGCGCCTTCCGCCGACCAGGGCAAGGCCGCCGACCGCAGCGCGCGCTAGACCATGATCCGCAGCCATGGATCATGGTCCAGCCTTTGCTGAGAGGGTGATTAACCGCTACGGCGATGCCGCCTTCGCGGATCATGCTCCAGGCGGCGCCACGCCTTTCGGCGCATCAGGCGGCGCCAAGGCCGCCGACCGTAAAACGCAGAAATTCGCGCCAGACTCAGGGGTCCAGCGCGGCCTGTAGGCCCTGCGGCGCGGGGGGAGCGAGCCCCCCCCGGCGGATTACTTGATCTTCGACTCGCGGAACAGCACGTGCTTCCGGGCAACCGGGTCGTACTTCTTCATCTCGAGCTTGCCGGTGGCGTTCCGGGTGTTCTTCTTGGTGACGTAGAAATAGCCCGTGGACGGCTCGGCCGTGCTCACCAGTTTGATCAGGATGGTATTGGCCTTGGCCATCGTACAGGTTCCAGCACAGGAAGCGGTTCAAACGGTTTGCGGGCGGGCCTTGCAGCCCACCCGGCGAAGGAGCGTGTTCTAGACCGCTCGCCCGTCAGGTCAAGGCTTCAGTTGGCCGTGGCGCCGCTGGCGCGCACCACCGGCACCCATTCGGCCAGTTCCCGCTTGAGGAAGGCGGCGAATTGGGCCGGGCTGCCCTCGGCGATCGGCGGCAGGTCCTGTTCGCGCAGGCGGGTGGCGGTGGCCGGTTCCAGCAGCGCCTGGCGCACCGCCGCGTTCATCCGGGTGACGATCGCATCCGGCGTGCCGGCCGGAGCGAACAGGCCGAACCAGGAATAGGCCTTGTAGCCCGGCAGCCCGGCCTGCGCCGCGGTCGGCACATCCGGCATCAGCGGCGAACGGGCATCCGTCGCCACCGCCAGGCAGCGCAGCTTGCCGGCGGCGTGGTGCGGCGCGATCAGGGCGGGCGTGTCGAAGCAGATGTTCACCTGGCCGGCCAGCATGTCCGTCAGCATCGGCGCGCTGCCGCGATAGGGCACATGCGTCGCCTCCGCCCCGATGGCATTGAGGAAGGCCACAGCGCCAATATGCGCGGACCCGCCGGCGCCGCCGGTGCCGTAGGCATACTTGCCCGGATTGGCCTTCAGCAGCGCGATCAGCCCGGCCAGGTCGGTGACGCCCAGGCCGGGATGCACGGTGATGCAGATCGGCACCATCACGGTGGGCGCCACGGCGATGAAGTCGCGTTCCGGGTCGTAGGGCAGGCGGTCGCCATACAGGCCGACGGCCAGCACATGGGTGGAGATCGTGCCCATCAGGAACACGCTGCCATCCTTCGGCGCCCGGGCGACCGAATCGGAGCCGATGGTGCCGCCCGCGCCGCCGCGATTCTCGATCACGACCGACTGGCCCAGGATTTCCTGGATGCGGGGGGCCAGCAGGCGGGTGGAGACATCGGTGCTGCCTCCGGCCGCGAAGGGCACCACGATCCGCACCGGGCGGGTCGGCCAATCGGCCTGCGCCAGGGCCGGGCCGGCCACGGAAGCGGCCATGGGAGCGGCCAGCAATGCGGCGGGAAGGGCGAGGGCGGCGCGGCGTCGGAGCATCATGTGGCCTTGTCCAGGGGAGGAGCCGCGAGCATAGGCGCAACCGAAGCCGCACGACCATGCATGGCGGGACTCGCCGCGTTGGTTATAACGGCAGCAATGCCCGACCTTGTCCTCCTTCATGCCCGCCTGCTCGACCCCGCCACGGGGCTCGACGCGCCCGGATCGCTGTTGCTGCGGGAGGGCCGGATCGCTGATTTCGGCACCAATCTCGGCGTGCCTGATGGCGCGGAAACCCTGGACCTGCAGGGCGCCTGCGTCGCGCCCGGGCTGGTCGATCTGCGCGCCGCGCTCGGCGAGCCGGGCGCGGAGCACCGCGAGACCATCGCCTCCGCCGCCCAGGCCGCGGCGGCGGGCGGCATCACCACGCTATGCGCCCTGCCGGACACACAGCCCGCCATCGACGACCCGGCGCTGGTCTCCTTCCTCGCCCGCCAGGCCGGCGCCAGCCTCACCATCCTGCCCTATGGCGCCGCCACGCGCGGCTGCGCCGGGAAGGACCTCGCCGAGTTCGGCCTGCTGCGGGAGGCCGGCGCGGTGGCCTTCACCGATGGCAGGCGGGCCATCGGCTCCGCCCGGCTGATGCGGCTGGCGCTGTCCTATGCCCGCGCCTTCGGCAGCTTCATCGTGCAGCATCCGGAGGAGCCGACGCTGGCCGCCGGCGGCGCGGCGACCGAGGGCGAGCGTGCCACGCGCATGGGCCTGCCCGGAATCCCGCCCGCCGCCGAATCGATGATGGTGGAGCGGGACATCGCCCTGGCCCGCCTGACCGGCGGCCATGTCCACTTCGCCCATCTCAGCACCGCTGCGGCGCTGGAGGCCATCCGGCGCGCCAGGGCGGAGGGACTGCGCGTCACCTGCGATACGGCGCCGCCCTATTTCGACCTGAACGAGACGGCGATCGGCGAATACCGCACCTATGCCAAGCTGTCCCCGCCGCTGCGGGACGAGCAGGACCGGCTGGCGGTGGTGGCGGCGCTGGCCGATGGCACCATCGATGCCGTCGCCTCCGACCACCAGCCGCATGATGCGGATGACAAGCGCCTGCCCTTCGCCCAGGCGGAACCGGGCGGTGCCGGCCTGGCCACGCTGCTGGCGGTGACGCTGGCGCAGGTGCATGGCGGCCGCCTGCCGTTGCTGGAGGCGATCGGGCTGATGACGGCCAGGCCCGCCGCGCTGCTGGGCATCGAGGCCGGGCGGCTCCGCAAGGGCGCGCCGGGCGACCTGGTGGCATTCAGCCTGGAGCGCGGCTGGCAGGTGCATTCCGGCAAGCTGCCGGGCAAGGCGCAGAACACGCCGTTCGACGGGCGGGCGCTGGAAGGCCGGGTGCTCGGCACCTGGAAGGCGGGCCAGAGGGTGTTCGGGTGAATATCGGGCTGATTCTCGCCGGGCTGCTGGGCTACCTGCTCGGCTCCGTGCCCTACGGGCTGCTGCTGACCAGGGCGGCCGGGCTGGGCGATGTGCGGGCGATCGGCTCCGGCAGCATCGGCGCCACCAATGTGTTGCGCACCGGCAACAGGAAGCTGGCCGCGGCAACGCTGGTGCTGGATGCGGCCAAGGGCGCGGTGGCGCTGCTGCTGGCCCGCTGGATCTGGGGCGAGGATGCGGCGCTGCTCGCGGGCTTCTGCGCGCTGCTGGGGCACACTTTCCCCATCTGGCTCGGCTTCAAGGGCGGCAAGGGCGTCGCCACCGGGGCCGGCGTGCTGCTGGCGGCGCAGCCGGGCCTCGGGCTGCTGCTGCTGGGCGTCTGGCTCGCCATGGCGGCGCTGACCCGGATTTCCTCGCTCAGCGCGCTCACCGTCTGCGCCCTGGCGCCGGTGGTGGCGGCGCTGTCCGGCGATTGGCGGCTGGCCGGCTTCTGCCTGGGCGTGGCCCTGCTGATCGCCATCCGCCACCACGCCAATATCCGCCGCCTGCTGGCCGGCACCGAGCCGCGCATCGGCAAGAAAACCAGGTGATTCCGGCCGAGGCCCTGGCGCGGCTGCGCCTGTCTCGCACCGAGGGCATCGGCCCGGCCACCTTCCGTCGCCTGATCGCCCGCCATGGCAGCGGCGCCGCGGCACTGGCCGCGCTGCCGGCGCATGCCGCCCGCAGCGGCCGCGCCTTCACCCCGCCGCCGCTGGCCGAGGTGGAGCGTGAGATGGTCGCGGTCGCCCGGATGGGCGGCTCCTTCCTGTTCCTCGACGATCCCGCCTACCCGCCGCTGCTGGCGCTGCTGGAGGACCCGCCGCCGGTGCTGGCGGTGCTGGGCGACCCGTCCGTGCTGAAGCGCCGCCAGGTCGGCGTGGTCGGCGCGCGCTCCGCCTCCGCCGCCGGGCGGCGCATCGCGGAGGAGCTGGCGGCGGGGCTGTGCATGGGCGGTGTCGCCGTCACCTCCGGCCTGGCGCGCGGAATTGATGCGGCGGCGCATCTGGGGGCGCTGGGCGCGCATGGCCGCACCATCGCGGTGGTGGCCGGCGGGCTGGACCAGCCTTACCCGCCGGAGAATGCGGCGCTGCAGGCCCGCATCGCGGCGGAAGGTGGCGTGGTGGTGGGGGAGGCGCCGCTCGGCACCGCCCCGATGGCGCGGCACTTCCCGCGCCGCAACCGGATTGTCGCCGGGCTGGTGCTGGGGCTGGTGGTCGTGGAGGCGGCGCCGCGTTCCGGCAGCCTGATCACCGCCCGCCTGGCGCTGGAGGCGGGGCGGGAGCTGTTCGCGGTGCCCGGCAGCCCGCTGGACCCGCGCGCCCGCGGCGGCAACGACCTGCTGCGCCAGGGCGCCCACCTGACCGAGAATGCCGAGGATGTGCTGGCCAACCTGCCGGCCCAGCCGTTGGAACTGCCGCTGTTTTCCCGGGCTCCGAGGTCAATTAACCATTCCCCGGACCCGGTTTCCGCCTCGGACCCCCCCGAATCGGCGGCGCAAATTCTTGAATTGATTGGATCGGTACCGGTCGCCGTTGACGATCTGGTTCGCCGCTGCCAGCTATCTGCGCCATCCGTCCAGGCGATCCTGCTCGACCTGGAGTTGTCAGGGCTGGTTGAGTGCCTGCCTGGCAACCGGGTCGTGCGGTCAGTGACCTGACCGTTCGGGCGATCGAGGCGGGACAAGCGCGCGAAGGCGAATAGATCAAAATGCCTGATGTCGTCGTGGTCGAAAGCCCCGCAAAGGCCAAGACCATCAACAAATACCTCGGTGGCGACTTCACGGTCCTCGCCTCCTTCGGCCATGTCCGCGACCTGCCGGCCAAGGATGGCAGCGTCCGGCCGGACGAGGATTTCGCCATGGATTGGGAGGCGGATGAGCGGGGCGACCGGCAGATCACCGCCATCGCCAAGTCGCTGAAGGGCGCCCGCCGCCTGTTCCTCGCCACCGACCCGGATCGGGAAGGGGAGGCGATTTCCTGGCATGTGAAGGACATGCTGGCCCGCCGCGGCGTCCTGAAGGGCGTCGAGGTGCACCGCATCACCTTCAACGAGATCACCAAGCGGGCCGTGCAATATGCCGTGGCGCATCCGCGCGACCTGGATGTGCCGCTGATCGACGCCTACCTGGCGCGCCGCGCGCTGGACTACCTGGTGGGCTTCAACCTGTCCCCGGTGCTGTGGCGCAAGCTGCCCGGCAGCCGGTCCGCCGGCCGCGTGCAATCCGTCGCGCTGCGGCTGATCTGCGAGCGCGAAGCCGAGATCGAGGCGTTCCGGGCCCGTGAGTACTGGACGGTCGAGGGCCGCTTCGCGACGCCCTCCGGCGCGCCCTTCTCGGCTCGCCTGACGCATCACGAGGGAAAGAAGCTCGACCAGTTCGACCTGCCGAACGAAGCCTCGGCGATGGCCGCCAAGGCGGCGGTCGAGGCAGGCAAGTTCAGCGTTGCCTCGGTCGAGAAGCGCCGGACCAAGCGCAACCCGCCGCCGCCCTTCACCACCTCGACGCTCCAGATGGAGGCGTCGCGCAAGCTTGGCATGGGCGCGCAGGCGGCGATGCGGGTGGCGCAGCAGCTTTATGAAGGCACCGATATCGGCGGCGAGAGCGTCGGCCTCATCACCTATATGCGAACCGATGGCGTGCAGATGGCCCGCGAGGCGATGTTCGCCATCCGCGACCATGTGAAGGAAGCCTTCGGCGCCGACTACGTGCCGGGCGCGCCGCGCGAATATTCCTCGAAGGCGAAGAACGCGCAGGAAGCCCACGAAGCGATCCGGCCGACCGACGTCTCCCGCACCCCCGAACAGGTGGCCCGCTTCCTCGATGACCGGCAGCGCAAGCTGTATGAGCTGATCTGGAAGCGCGCCGTCGCCAGCCAGATGCAGTCGGCCGAGATCGACCAGACGGCGGTGGAGCTGGTGGAGCCATCCGGCCGCACGAAGCTGCGCGCCACCGGCTCCGTCATCGCCTTCGACGGGTTCCTGCGGCTTTACCGCGAGGATGAGGACGACCGCGCCGCGGATGCGCGCGCCGGCATCGCCACCGCCGGGCCCGAGCCCGACGACGAGAGCAAGACGCTGCCGCCGATGCGGGAGAAGGATGCGGTGAAGACCGGCGCCATCGCCGCCAACCAGCACTTCACCCAGCCGCCGCCGCGATTCTCCGAGGCGACCCTGGTGAAGCGGCTGGAGGAACTCGGCATCGGCCGGCCTTCCACCTACGCCTCGATCCTGCAGGTGCTGCAGGACCGGGACTATGTGAAATTGGAGAAGCGGCGCTTCGTGCCGGAGGACCGCGGGCGGCTGGTGACGGCCTTCCTGATGGCCTTCTTCGAACGCTACGTGGATACCGGCTTCACTGCGGGGCTGGAGGAGAAGCTCGACGACATCTCCGGCGGCCGGGCCGACTGGCGCGCGGTGATGCGCGCCTTCTGGGAGGAATTCTCCAAGGCCATCTCCGCCACCAGCGAGCTGACGATCAGCGACGTGATCGATGCGCTGGACGAGGATCTCGGCCCGCATTTCTTCCCCGCGCGGTCCGATGGCGTGGACCCGCGCGGCTGCCCGGCCTGTTCCGGCGGCAGGCTCGGCCTGCGGCTGGGTCGGACCGGGGCCTTCATCGGCTGCTCGAATTATCCCGAGTGCCGCTACACCCGCCCGCTGGTGGCGCCGGGGTCGGAGGCCGAGGGGGCGGCGGGCTTCAACGAGGGTCAGCGCGAGCTGGGCGTCGATCCGGCGAGCGGCAAGAACATCAGCCTGCGTCGCGGCCCCTATGGGCTTTACGTCCAGCTCGGCGAGGAAACCCTCGACGAGAAGGGCAAGAAGGTGAAGCCGCGCCGCGCCAGCCTGGCCAAGGGCATGGACCCGGACAGCCTGACGCTGGACCGCGCGCTGGCCCTGCTGTCGCTGCCGCGCATCGTCGGCGTGCATCCGGAGACGGCGGAGGAGATCGTCGCCGCGATCGGCCGCTTCGGCCCCTATGTGAAGATGGGGCAGTTGTTCAAGTCGCTGGACCCGGATGACGACGTGCTGGTCATCGGCCTGAACCGCGCCATGGCGCTGCTGGCTGATGTGAAGCCGCGCGGGCGGGCGCTGGGGGACCATCCCTCGGGCGGCAATGTCGATGTGCGGCGCGGGCGCTTCGGGCCCTTCGTCATGCATGGCAGCCGCGTCGCCTCCATGCCGAAGACCATGGATTTCGACACGGTGACCTTGGATGAGGCGGTGAAGCTGCTGGCCGAGAAGGGCAAGGAGCTGCCGCCGCTGAACAAGGGCAAGAAGGGCGCCAAGAAGGCCCCGGCGAAGAAGGCTGCGGCAAAGGCGGACGCGGACGCCGAAGCCCCGAAGAAGGCGCCGACGAAGAAGGCGGCGCCGAAGACGGCGGCGGACGGCAAGGCGCCGGTGAAGAAGGCGCCGGTGAAGAAGGCCCCGGCGAAGAAGGCGCCGGCCAAGGCGGCGGCCAAGCCGAAGGCTGCGACGGCGGCGAAGAAGCCGGCCGCGCGGAAGGCCAGTTAGGATGGTGCGGCGCGGTCCCCCCGCTAAGGGCCACGCCGCCCGCAAGCGCCCGGCCGGGAAATTCGCCGGCAAGGCGCCGAACCACCGCACCGGCATCCCGGAGGGTGCGCCCTCCGCATTGCCCACTCTGGTGCAGTTGCGCGACTTCCTGCGCACCGCGCCCGGCCGCGTCGGCAAGACGGAGATCGCCCGGCATTTCGGCCTGTCCTCCGACCAGCGCCCCGCCTTGCGCGAATTGCTGCGGGGCCTGCAGGACAGCGGCCAGGCGACGCCGGTCGGCCGCAAGGGCATCGCCGCGCCGGAGCGCCTGCCGGACATGCTGCCGGTGGAGGTGGTCGGCACCGATCCGGATGGCGACCCGATCGCGCGACCCCTGCAATGGGACCGGGACCGCGGCCCGCCGCCGGTCATCTTCATGCAGCGCGAGGCCAAGGGCCAGGCGGCGCTGGCGCCCGGCGAGAGGGTGCTGGCGCGGCTGAAATTCATCGGCGGCAACAAATACGAAGGCCGCACCTTCAAGCGCATCGCGCGCGACACGCCTGCCCGCATCCTCGGCGTGTTCGAGGAAGGCCGCATCATCCCGACCGATCGCCGCCAGCGCGCGGATTGGCGGGTGGTGGAGCTGAATGGCGCCAAGCCCGGCGATATCGTGCTGGCCGAGCCGATGCCGAGCCACCACAGCCTCGGCCCGCGCCCGGCCCGGATCATCGAGGTGCTGGGCAGGATGGGGGAGGCGCGCTCCGTCTCCCTGATCTGCATCCACGCCCATGGCATCCCCGACATCTTCCCCGCCGAGGCGGTGCAGGAGGCGGAGGATGCGAAGGGCGTGACGAAGCGGGGGCGGGAGGATCTGCGCGACATCCCGCTGGTCACCATCGATGGCGAGGATGCGCGCGATTTCGACGATGCCGTCTGGGCGGAGCCGGACCCGGAAGGCTGGCGCTGCCTGGTCGCGATCGCCGATGTCGCGCACTACGTGAAGCCGGACAGTGCGCTGGACCGGGAGGCCTGGGCGCGCGGCAATTCTGTGTATTTCCCGGACCGCGTCGTGCCGATGCTGCCGGAGGCGCTGTCGAATGGCTGGTGCAGCCTGCGCCCCGACGAACCGCGTGGCTGCCTGTTCGTCGAGATGCGCTTCGACCGGGCGGGGCGGAAGACCGCGCATCGCTTCGGCCGCGGCATCATGCGCTCCGCCGCCCGGCTCACCTATGAACAGGTGCAGGCGGCGAAGGACGGGGGGACGGTGCCGGAAGGCGTGCCGGCGGATCTGCTCGGCCATCTCTACGGCGCCTTCGAGGCCCTGCTGGCCGATCGTGCCCGGCGCGGCACGCTGGAACTGGACGTGCCGGAACGCCGCGTGCTGCTGGACGAGACGGGCAAGGTGCAGGCCGTGGTGCCGCGCGCCCGGCTCGATTCGCACCGGCTGATCGAGGAATTCATGGTCGCCGCCAATGTCTGTGCGGCGGAGGAACTGGAACGGCTGAGCCAGCCCTGCATGTACCGCATCCATGACCGGCCCTCGGATGCCAAGCTGGAGGGGCTGCGGCAGTTCCTGGAATCGCTCGGCCTGAAGCTGCCGGCGCGGGATCGTATCCATCCGCGCGATTTCGGCGGCATCCTCGCCGCGGTGAAGGACAAGCCGGAGGACCGGCTGGTGAATGAGGCGGTGCTGCGCGGCCAGTCACAGGCGGAATACTCGCCGGACAATATCGGCCATTTCGGCCTGGCGCTGGCGCGCTACGCGCATTTCACCAGCCCGATTCGCCGCTACGCGGACCTGCTGGTGCACCGCGCGCTGATCGCCGGCCTCGCCCTGGGCAAGAACGGCCTGGCCCCGGCCGAGGCGGCGCGGTTTCCGGATACCGCGGAACACATCACGCAGACCGAAAGACGCGCTGCGATGGCGGAACGTGACGCCATCGACCGCTATCTTGCTGCTTTCATGGCAACACGTGTTGGAGAAGTTTTCGAAGCGCGGATTTCCGGGGTGACACGCTTCGGCCTGTTCGTCACCGTGCAGGAGAACGGCGCCAGCGGGATTGTTCCGCTCGCGACCTTGCCGGACGACAGATGGCAGTTGGACGAGGCCGGGCATGCGATGTCCGGCCGCAATACGGGGCTGACCTTCTCCCTCGGCCAGGCGGTCGAGGTGAGACTGTCCGAAGCCGTACCGCGCACCGGGGGCATGGTGTTTTCCCTGATGCAGGGCGATCCGCGGGGCACCTCCCGCGGGCGTCCGGGCGCTGGCTCCTCGCCGCGCGCCAAATCCTCCGGCAAGGGTTCGCGGCGGCGCTGATCCTGCTGCTGCCCGTCCTGCATCTGCAGACGGGCGGGGTGGCGGCGCAGGATGGGGCGGCACTGCCCGGCGGCGCGATCGGCAGCGTGCTGGCGCGCAGCCACGGCCTGATCCTGGAACGCCACCTGGAGGCGGCAAGCCCCGCCAACCTGGTGCTGTGGTCGCTGCGCGGCCTGGCGGTGCTGGATACCCGCTTCAACGCGGAATTGCGGGAGGATGGCATCCTGCTGCTCGGCGAGGACCGGGTGCTGGCTACCGCCTCGCTGGCGCCGCTGATCCGCCCGGGCACGGCCTTCGAACAGGGCAACGCCGTCGCCGTGACGCTGGAGGCCTTCTACAACGCCGCCTGGCGCGCCTCCCCGCAATTGCGGGAGGCGGGGGCGGAGCGGATGCTGGCCTCCGGCTTCGAGGAGCTGTTCAACCACCTCGACCCCTATAGCCGCTACATGACGCCTGAGGATGCGCGTCGCGCGCGGGAACGCCGCGTTGGACAATCCGGCCTCGGCCTGCGTGTCGCCGTGCAGCGCGGCGCGCTGGTGATCGATGCGGTGACGCGGGATGGCCCGGCGGCGCTGGCGGGCATCCGCACCGGGGACCGGCTATTGGCGGTGGATGGCAGGCCGCTCGGCCCGCGAGAGCCCGGCCTGGCGGCGCGGCTGCTGGAGGGGCCGGAGGGCAGCGAGGTGAGGCTGACCGTGATGCGCGCCGGCCGCCGCCGCAGCTTCACCCTGGTGCGCGAATTGGTGGTGCCGGAGACGGTGAGCGTGGAGCGCGGCAACGATATCCTTTTCGTGCGCCTCAGCGGCTTCTCCGCCATGACGGACCGGCGCCTGACCCAGGTGCTGCGGGATGGCTTCGCCGAAGGCGTGCCGCGCGGCGTGGTGCTGGATCTGCGCGGCAATCGCGGCGGCCTGCTGAGCCAGGCGGTGGCGGTGGCCGATGCCTTCCTGGCGGAGGGCGAGGTGATGCGGACCGAGGGGCGGCACCCGGAAGCCAATCGTCGCTACTTCGCCGGCGGGCAGGATCTGGCGGAAGGGCGGCCGGTGGTGGTGCTGGTGGATGGCCGCACCGCCTCCTCCGCCGAGATCGTCGCCGCGGCCCTGGCCGAAACCGGTCGGGCGGCGGTGGTGGGCAGCGCCACCATGGGCAAGGGGTTGATCCAGATTGTCGCGCCGCTGCCGAATGGCGCGGATATCCTGGTGACCTGGTCGCGGATCGTGGCGGTCTCGGGCTGGCCGATCCAGGGCCTCGGCGTGCTGCCCGCGCTGTGCACCAGCCTGGGGCCGGAGGTGATGGCCCAGGGCCTGGCGGCGCTGCGGCAGGGGGAGGCGCCGATGGGCCGCGTACTGGCCCGGCAACGCGCCGCCCGGGCGCCGGTGCTGGCGAGCGAGATCGCCGCCCTGCGCAACGCCTGCCCGCCGGCGGAAGGGCGCGACGACGACCAGGTGGCGGCACGGGCGCTGATCGAGACGCCGGCCGCCTATGCGCGGGCGGTGAGGGGGCCTTAGGTATTCCGCCGCTGGTTGCGGGCGAGCACGTCCAGCACCGCCATGCGGCAGGCCACCCCCATCTCCACCTGTTCGCCAATGACGCTGCGGACGGGATCATCCGCGATGGCGCTGTCGATCTCGACGCCGCGGTTCATCGGGCCGGGATGCATGACGATGGCGTCCGGCTTGGCAAAGGCCAGCTTCTCCGCATCCAGCCCGTAGAAGCGGAAGAACTCTCGGGAAGACGGGACCAGGCCGGAGGTCATGCGTTCCTTCTGCAGCCGCAGCATCATGACCACGTCGGCATCGGCCAGGCCGGTCTTCATGCTGTGGTGGACCTCCACCCCGAGCCGCGCGGCCTCGGCGGGGATCAGCGTCGGCGGGCCGACGATCCGCACGCGGGAATTCATTGCCAGCAGCAGGTGGATGTTGGACCGCGCGACGCGGGAATGCAGCACGTCGCCGCAGATGGCGACGGTCAGGCCTTCGAGGCTGCCCTTGCGGCGGCGGATCGTCAGCGCATCCAGCAGCGCCTGGGTCGGGTGTTCATGCGTGCCGTCGCCGGCATTGATCACCGCCGCATCCACTTTCTGCGCCAGCAGCGCCGGCGCGCCGGACTGGCCGTGGCGGACCACCAGCAGGTCGGTGTGCATGGCGTTGAGCGTCGAGGCGGTGTCGAGCAGCGTCTCGCCCTTGTTCACGCTGCTGGTGGAGACGGACATGTTGACGATGTCCGCGCCCAGCCGCTTGCCGGCCAGCTCGAAGCTGGTGCGGGTGCGGGTGCTGTCCTCGAAGAACAGGTTTATCAGCGTCCGGCCCTTCAGCAGGTCGCGCTGGGTTTTCCCCTGGCGGTTCAGCAGCGCGTAGTTCTCCGCCAGATCCAGCAGATCGGCGATGTAGGGGGGCTCGAGGCCCTCGATGGCGAGCAGGTGGCGGTGCGGGTAGGGGAGCATGGCGCGAAGCTACGCCGGGCCGGCGCTGGCATCCAGAGCGGCCTGCAACATATAGGCGGCCGCCGCGGCATCCACCGCCTTGGCCCGCTTGGCCCGCGAAAGGTCGGCCGCGATCATCATGCGGTTGACCGCGGCGGAGGACAGGCGCTCGTCCCACAAGGCCAGCGGCAGGCCGGTGGCCTGGGACACGGCCAGGGCCCAATCCTTCGCCGCCTGCGCCGCCGGGCCGAAGCTGCCATCCATGGATATCGGCAGCCCGGCCACCAGCCCGCCGGCGCCTTCCTTCTTCGCGATCCGCGCGATCTCCGCCGCATTCGCCGCCAGCTTGCCGCGCGGAATGGCGCCGTAGGGGGAGGCCAGCATCAGCGAGACATCGGACAGCGCGACGCCGATGATCCGCGCGCCCGGGTCCAGCCCGATGAGGCGCGCATGGCGGGGCAGGGCGGCGCGCAGGTCGCGCATGTTGATGGCGGGCATGGCGGCCGTTATGTTCCCCCTCCGCTTTCCTGGCAAACCCAGGCAGATCAAGGATTTCCCGAGACCCATGTCCCTCGATACCGCCACCATCCGGCGCATCGCCTCGCTCGCCCGCATCAGGCTGGACGATAGCGAGGTGCAGCAGGCGCAGGCCGAGATCAACGGCATCCTGGGCTGGATCGAACAATTGCAGGAAGTGGACACGGACGGGGTGGAGCCGATGGCCGGCGGCAGCCCTGTGGCGCAGGCCAAGGCGCGGCTGCGTCCCGATGTGGTGACCGATGGCGGCCAGGCGGATGCCATCCTGGCCAATGCCCCGGATCGCCAGGGCGAATATTTCGGCGTTCCGAAGGTGGTCGAGTGATGCATCCCACGGATTTCACCCTGCGCGGCGCGCTGGACGCATTGTCCGAGGGCACCATCAGCAGCGTCGAGCTGACCCAGGCGCATCTGGACGGCATCGCCAAGCTCAACCCGCGCCTGAACGCCTATATCACCGTGACCGCGGAAAAGGCGCTGGCGCAGGCGAAGGCCAGCGACGAGCGCCGTGCGGCGGGGCAGGTGGGGGCGCTGGAGGGCATTCCGCTCGCCATCAAGGATCTGTTCTGCACTGCGGGCACGCGCACCACGGCGGGCAGCCGCATCCTCGACAGCTTCGTGCCGCCCTATGAGAGCACCATCAGCCAGAAGCTGCTGGACGACGGCGCGGTGTTCCTGGGCAAGGCAAATCTGGACGAATTCGCCATGGGCTCGTCCAACACCACCAGCGCCTCCGGGCCGGTGGAGAACCCCTGGTCCCGGGCGAATGACCCGGATACGCGGCTGGTCCCCGGCGGGTCCTCCGGCGGGTCCGCGGCCGCGGTTGCGGCGCGGATGGCGCTGGGGGCGACGGCCACCGATACGGGCGGCTCCATCCGCCAGCCGGCGGCCTTCTGCGGCATTGCGGGCATCAAGCCGACCTATGGGCGCTGCTCCCGATTCGGGGTCGTCGCCTTCGCGTCTTCGCTGGACCAGGCGGGGCCGGTGGCGCGCACGGTGGAGGATTGCGCCATCCTGCTGAAGTCGATGGCCGGCTTCGACCCGAAGGATTCCACCAGCGCCGACCTGCCGGTGCCCGATTTCGCCAAGGCCTGCGAGCGCGGCGTGAAGGGCCTGCGGATCGGCGTGCCGAAGGAATACCGGCTGGACGGCATGGCGCCCGAAATTGTGGCGCTGTGGGAACAGGGCCTGCAATGGCTGCGCGATGCCGGCGCCGAGACGGTCGAGATCAGCCTGCCGCATGCGAAGTACGCGCTGCCGACCTACTATATCGTGGCGCCGGCGGAGGCGTCCTCGAACCTCGCGCGCTATGACGGCGTGCGGTTCGGGACGCGGGTGACGGAGCCGGGCTCCGACCTGCGCGACCTGTATGAACGCACCCGCGCCGCCGGCTTTGGGCCAGAAGTGCGGCGCCGCATCATGATCGGCACCTATGTGCTGAGCGCCGGCTATTACGACGCCTACTACCTCAAGGCGCAGAAAGTGCGCGCCCTGATCCGCCGTGACTTCGAGCAGGCCTATGCGGATGTCGACGCCATCGTAACGCCGGCCACGCCGTCTGCCGCCTTCGGGATGGATGAGAAGCAGGACGACCCGGTGGCGATGTACCTGAACGACATCTTCACCGTGACCGCCAACCTGGCCGGCCTGCCGGGGCTGGCGGTGCCGGCTGGGCTGGACGCACAGGGGCTGCCGCTCGGGCTGCAGGTGATCGGGCGGGCGTTTGATGAGGAGACGGTGTTCGCCGTGGGGCGGACGCTGGAACGGGCGGCCGATTTTTCCGCGTTGCCGCGGCTGAGGGCGGGGGCGTGAACGAACCGCTTGGCGGGGCGTGGGATGTCCAACGTTCCATCGCCACCATCCGTACAGCCGCGGCGCAGCGCCGCTGCCTGACCTACGGCGAGATTGCGGCGGCCAACGGGTTCGCCTGGAGCCTTCCGGTTCGGAGCGCGTGCGCGAAGCATCTCGAGGTGGTTTGTGCAGCCGCACTTCCTCAGGCACACGGTATGATCAGCGCGATCGTCGTGAACAGTGAGAACCTCAAGTCGCAGGTGCTGGCGCAAGGAGCGCTGTCCGGGTTCATCGAGTGCGCCCGGCGCCTTGGTTTGCAGCCGGGTGAAGATCACAGCGCCTTCCTGAGGCAACAGCAGATCGCCACCTTTGATTGGGCGAAGGGACGTCCGGCATGAGCTACACGATCGAGGGCCGCACAGGCCCCTGGGAACTCGTCATCGGCCTGGAGATCCACGCCCAGGTCATCAGCCAGGCGAAGCTCTTCTCCGGCGCCGCCACCGAATTCGGCGCTGCGCCGAACAGCCAGGTGTCGTTCATCGATGCCGGCTTCCCCGGCATGCTGCCCGTGATCAACGAGGAATGCGTGGCGCAGGCCGTGCGGACCGGGCTCGGGCTGAATGCGCAGGTGAACCTCTGGTCGCGTTTCGACCGCAAGAACTATTTCTACGCCGATCTGCCGCAGGGCTATCAGATCAGCCAGTTCGCCCACCCGATCATCGGGGAGGGCGCGGTGGAGATCACGCTGGCCGACGGCGCGACCAAGACCATCGGCATCACGCGGCTGCACCTGGAACAGGATGCGGGCAAGTCGCTGCATGACCAGCACGCGACCAAAAGCTTCATCGATCTCAACCGCTCCGGCGTCGCGCTGATGGAGATCGTCAGCGAGCCGGACATGCGGAGCCCCGAGGAAGCCGGCGCGTACCTCACGAAGATCCGGCAGATCCTGCGCTACCTCGGCACCTGCGACGGCAACATGGACGAGGGCTCGATGCGGGCCGACGTCAACGTCTCCGTCCGCAAGGCGGGCGAGGGGTTCCGCACGCGCTGCGAGGTGAAGAACGTCAACTCCATCCGCTTCGTCATGCAGGCGGTGGAGGCCGAGGCGCGGCGCCAGATCGAGGTCTGGGAAGCCGGCGAGGAGGTGTTCCAGGAAACCCGCCTGTTCGACACCGCCCGCGGCATCACGCGGTCCATGCGCTCCAAGGAAGACGCGCATGACTACCGCTACTTCCCCGAGCCCGATCTGCCCCCGCTGGTGCTGGAACAGGATTGGGTGGAGGCGCTGAAGGCGGCACTGCCGGAACTGCCGGATGTGCGGCGCGCGCGCTATGTTGCCATGGGCCTGTCGCCCTACGACGCCCATGTGCTGACGCTGGAGAAGGAAACCGCGGTTTTCTTCGAGACGGTGGCAAAGGGCCGCGACGCCAAGCTGGCCGCGAACTGGGTGACGGGCGATTTCTTCGCCGCCCTGAACCGCCTGAAGCGCGACGTGGCGGACCCGCCGGTGACGGCGGAGAATCTCGGCGCGCTGCTGGACCTGATCAGCGACAAGACCCTGTCCGGCAGCCTGGCCAAGCAGGTGTTCGAGGCGATGCTGGAAACCGGCAAGGCACCGGGCGAGATCGTCGAGGAGCGCGGCCTGAAGCAGGTGACGGATACCGGCGCGATCGAGGCGGTGGTGGCGCAGGTGATGGAAGCCAATGCCGACAAGGTCGCGGAATACCGCAGCGGCAAGGACAAGCTGTTCGGCTTCTTCGTTGGCCAGACGATGAAGGCGATGCAGGGCAAGGGGAATCCGGCCCTGGTGAACGAGGTGGTGAAGGCCAAATTAAGCGAATGAGCGTCAAGATCGGTGAAGCTGACGGTGCTCTGAGCAACGCGGATCTTGCGCGCCTACTGAGCGGCGAGGTCGGCTTTTCTGGGGAAATTAGATGCCATCAGCGCCTGCTCAGCGCTGGCTATGATGTGCATCCAAGCCCTTTCTATACCGACGACGAGACAAAAAAGCAACGTGAAATCGATTTCGCCACCTTCACTCAGTGTCACTTTCGTCGTGGTCGGCATCTAGTCGAAGCGGAATTTTATCTGGTGGCGGATGTCAAGACTTCGACTGCCCCCGCAATCGTCTTCCTCTCGCAGAAAACCATTTGGGACACTGCTGGCGCAACAACCCCTTTTTTCGCTCAGCGGAATTTGGGCGGTGACGCTGAACATTACTCATACCATAATACTTTTCTAGGAGGGTCTGTCTTCGGAGATCTTATCGGCAGGTCCGTCGTCAAGCATTTATCACGCTCAGAACGAGACACGAAAAATCAGTTTAGCGCCAATTTTTTTCGAGAGGCGATGTATTCTGCCGTAAAGGCGGCAATTGCCGAGTGGCAAGAGCAGCGAAGCATCGAGCATTGGCCGCAGAAAGGAAATGCGGTCGCGAAATTTTTTGTGCCGCTCATCGTTATCGATGGTCCTCTCAAATCTTGCATTGCGCGAGAAAACAAAATTGAGGTTCAGGATATACCGTACTGCACCATGCGGTTTGACGCAGAAATTGAAACACACAAAACATATAATAAGGGACGGCATTCGTCGTTCTTGGTGGCCGTGTGCCAGATCGACCACATCATCGAATTCATGAATATTTTCGATGCGCTGTTAGACGCTCGGTCGTTTCGGAATTGGATTTCAACGATATTGAGCGGAAAGGGCGATTGGCAGCCATTCGCTCGCAGGAAAGAATAGGCGTTAAGCAAAATATTTAAGTTGGGTTGTGCAAAGTAAATGGCGCTATTCGACTTCCATGTCGTCAGACGACGAAGGTGATACACTTCTCGAGAGATTCGGCACTGGTTAATGAGGCGGTGAAGAAGGCTGGCCTTTCTCCCTCCCCCGCATTCGCGGGGGAGGGCTTCGCAAATCACACCGGCCGGACGCCCCAGGGATAGGGCATGCTGCCCTTCAGATGCCCGGTGATGCTCTTCCGCCAGGCGCTGCGGATGTTGAACTGGCCGAGCGGGATCGTCGCCACATCATCCTGCGCCAGCTTGTTGATCTCATTCGCCAGCGCCTGCTGCCGGTCCGCGTCCGGCGCGTCGAGCCAGTTCTGCACCAGCTCCTGCGCCTTCGGGCTGTCATACCAGCCGAACCAGCCATTCGCCCCCGGCCCTTTCACCAACGACGACACCGCCGGATTGAGATAGGCCAGCGAGGAGCCATAGGTGTGGAAGATGCTCCACCCGCCGCGCTCCACCGGTTCCTGCCGCACGCGGCGCTGCACCACGGTGCCCCAATCGGTCTCCACCAGCTCCACGTTGAAGCCGATGCGGCGCAGCGCATCAGCCGTCACATGGCCATGCGGGCCGATCAGCGGGAAGTCGGTGGGGCTGATGATCACCACCTTCTCCCCATTGTAGCCGCTGGCCTGCAGTGCGGCGCGCGCCCGGTCCAGGTTGCGCGGCGGGGCGTTCAGCTCGGACAGGTCCTCGACGCCGTAGGGTGTGCCGCAGGGAAACAGGCTGCGGCAGGTGCGCCAGACGCTGCGGTCGTCGCCGAGCGTCGAGCGCATGTAGTCTTCCTGGTTCACCGCCAGCGCCACGGCCTGGCGCACCTTCACATTGTTGAAGGGCGCCTGCAGGTGGTTCAGCCGCATGATGGACAGGATGCCGGCCTCGTTCAGGACACCGACCTCGATATTGCGGTTGCGCGTCAGGGTCGGGATCAGGTCGGATAGCGGCTGGTCCAGCCAATCCACCTCGCCGGCCTGCAACGCCGCGGCCGCCGTCGCCGGGTCCGGCAGGATGTGCCACTCGACGCGCGGGAAATGCGCGATCTTGCCGCCGGCCGCGCCGCTGGCGGCTTCCTGGCGCGGCACATAGGCCTCGTTCTTCGCATAGACCACGCGGCTGCCGGAGACGAATTCGCCCGGCACGAAGCGGTAGGGGCCGCTGCCCATCACCTCCGCGATCTGCGTGCTGGCATCGGTGGTCGCCAGGCGCTCCGGCATGATGAAGGGCACGTTGGCGTCCGGCTTGGCGAGCGCTTCCAGCAGCAGCGGGAAGGGGCGCTTCAGGCGGATTTCCAGCGTGCGGTCATCCGCGGCGCGCCATTCATCGACGGAGACCGCCAGGATCTGCCCGAAGGGGTCGCGCTTCGACCAGCGGGCGAGGGAGGCGGCGCAGTCGGCCGCGCGCACCGGGGAGCCATCGTGGAACTTCAGACCCTCCCGCAGCTTGATGCGCCAGACGCGGCGATCGGCGGAAACCTCGTGCCCCTCGGCCATCTGCGGCTGCGGGCGCAGCCGCGCATCCATGGCGTAGAGCGTGTCGAACACATGGTAGCCGTGCATCTGGGTGACGATGGCGCTGGTCCAGATCGGGTCCAGCGCGGTCAGATTGGCCTGTGGCACGAAGCGCAGGGTGGCGGTGCGGGCGGGCTGCGCGATGGCGGGGCCGGCCAGGCCGGCCGCGGCGAGACCCGCGCCCGCCTGTAGCAGCGAACGGCGATGCATGTCCCTTTATCCTCCGGTTTCTTTCTTGTCCGGTCCGAGGCTAGGCGCGCCCCCGCAAGCCGGTCAATCGCGGCCGGGTCGCTGCCATCCTGCATCCTTGCCGATTGTTTGATCCCAGGCCGGCACCGGAAAGACCGATGATGCGCCGGGCCGGCGCGGAGGAGACGTCTCATGCGGACAGCGATGGATTGGGCACTGGTCGCGGATGGGCAGCATGCGCGGGTCTTCCAGCGCCCCGCGCCGGGTGGCCGCTGGTCGGAACGTGAGCAGGACGCCACCGACATCGACAACCCGATGTCGCATGAGCAGGGGCGGGACCGTCCGGGCCGCGTGCATGAAAGCGCCAGCACCACGCGCCACGCCGTCGAACCGCGCCAGGATCTGCACAAGGCGGCGAAGCAGGCCTTCGCGCGGCAGCTGGCGGAGCGGCTGGAGGCTGCGGCGGATGAATTCGGCCGTGTCATCCTGGTGGCGCCGCCCGCCTTCCTCGGCGCGCTGCGGGACGAACTGGGCGATGCGACGCAACGCAAGCCTCGCGCCACCCTCGACAAGGACCTCACGCACCTGCCGCTGGAGGATCTGGTGCCCTATCTCGACGACCTCGCATTCGAGGAGGCGTAGGACGGCAGCGCGGCGATCACGCGTCGCCGCCTGCCAGCGCCGCCTTGGCCGCCGCGTATTCCGCGCGCAGCCGCGCCACGATCTCCGCGGCGGGCGGCGTATCGGTGATGCTGCCGACGCCCTGGCCGGCGCCCCACACATCCTTCCAGGGCTTGACCCGCGTGGTGCCGAAATTGGCGCTGGTCTTGTCCACCACCGGCAGCGCATCCGGGTCGAGGCCGGAGGCGGTGATGCTGGGCTTCAGGTAGTTGCCGGGGATGCCGGTGAAGAAGGGGGTGTAGAGCACATCCTCCGCCTTCGCCTCGACGATCATCCGCTTGTAGCCCTCCGCCGCATTGGCCTCGGCGGAGGCGATGAAGCGGGTGCCGAGATAGGCCAGATCCGCGCCCATGGCCTGCGCCGCCAGGATCTGCCCGCCGGTGGTGATGGCGCCCGACAGGATCAGCGGGCCGTCGAAGATGCGCCGCACCTCCGCCACCAGGGCGAAGGGGGACAGCGTGCCGGCATGGCCGCCGGCGCCGGCGGCAACCAGGATCAGCCCATCCACCCCGGCCTCGATCGCCTTGCGGGCGTGGCGCAGGTTGGTCACGTCATGGAACACCAGCCCGCCCCATTCATGCACGGCATCGACCACCGCATGCGGGGCGCGCAGCGATGTGATGATGATGGGCACGCGGTGCCGGGCGCACACCGCCAGGTCATGCTCCACCCGGTCGTTGGAGGCATGGACGATCAGGTTCACCGCGAAGGGCGCGTCCTGGTCCGTCAGCGCGGCCCGGATGCGGGTGAGCCAGGGGTCCAGCTCCTCCTTCGGCCGGGCGTTCAGGGCCGGGAAGCTGCCGACCATGCCGGCGCGGCACTGCGCGATGACCAGTTCCGGGTTCGAGACGATGAACAGCGGCGCGCCGATGGCGGGCAGGCGCAGGCGGCCCTGCAGCAGTGCGGGAAGTGGCATGGATGTCTCCCTTTCGCCCCGCATCCTGCCGGGCGTCGTCCGCCTTGACCATGGCGCGGGGATGACGGACAGGATGGCCCAAATCGTGGGAGCAGGCGCATGGCGGAACCGGTGCGGTATGAGGTCGTGGACGGCATCGCGGTGGCGACGCTCTCCAACCCGCCGGTCAATGCGCTGTCCGCCGCGCTCCGGGCCGGGCTGTTCGAGGCGCTGCGCCGGGCGGAGGCTGATCCTTCCGTCGCCGGCCTGGTGATCGCCGCCGAGGGCCGCACCTTCATCGCCGGGGCGGACATCTCCGAATTCGGCAAGCCGCCGGCCTCGCCCACCCTGGCGGAACTGGTGGCGGCGCTGGATGGCGCGGCCAAGCCGGTGGTGGCCGCCATCCATGCCGCGGCGCTGGGCGGCGGGCTGGAAGTGGCCATGGCGTGCTCCTGGCGGGTGCTGGGGCCGAAGGCGAAGCTGGGGCTGCCGGAGGTGAAGCTGGGCCTGCTGCCCGGTTCCGGCGGCACGCAGCGGGCGCCGCGGCTGATGGGGGCTGCGGCGGCGCTGAAGCTGATGGTCTCGGGCGATCCGATGGACGCCGATGCGGCGGTGGCGGCGGGGCTGGCGGATACGGTGGTGCTGGGCGACCTGCTGCAGGCGGCGCGGGAATTCGTGAAGCAGCCGAAGCCGAAGCCGGTCTCGGCGCGGGATGAAGGGCTGGGCGATCGCGACGCCTTCGAGAAGGAGGCCGCCGCCCTGGCGAAGCGCGCCGCGACGGAGCCGCAGATCGCCGATTGCATCGCCTGCGTCCGCGCCGCCTTCGAAAAGCCCTTCGCGGAGGCGGTGGCCTTCGAGCGTGAGGCCTTCCTGCGCCTGCTGGACGACCCGCGCAGCAAGGCGCTGCGCCATGTCTTTTTCGCGGAGCGCGAGGCCGCCCGGATCGCCGGCCTGCCCAAGGGCACCCAGCCGCGGCCGGTGGCGCGCGCGGCGGTGCTCGGCAGCGGCACCATGGGGGCGGGCATCGCCATGTGCTTCGCCAATGCCGGCATCCCGGTGCGCGTGATCGAGACCGATGACGCCGCGCTGGCCCGCGGCATGGAGCGCATCCGCGGCACCTACGAAAGCAGCGTGAAGCGCGGCAGCCTGGCGCCCGAGGCGCGTGACGCGAGGCTGGCGCTGATCGAGGGCGCCGTCGGGCTGGATGCGACCGCCGATGCCGACATGGTGGTGGAGGCGGTGTTCGAGGAGATGGGCCTGAAAAAGCAGGTCTTCGCCCATCTCGACCGGGTGACCAGGCCGGGCACGATCCTGGCCAGCAACACCTCCTACCTCGACATCGACGAGATGGCCGCCGCCACGTCGCGGCCGCAGGACGTGCTGGGGATGCACTTCTTTTCCCCGGCCAATGTGATGAAGCTGCTGGAAGTGGTGCGCGCGAAGGAGACATCTCCCGAGGCGCTCGCCACGGCGACGGAAATCGGTCGCAAATTGGCGAAGGTTCCGGTGGTGGTCGGCGTCTGCCATGGCTTCGTCGGCAACCGCATGCTGGCCCGCCGCACGCAGCAGGCGGAGCGGCTGCTGCTGGAGGGTGCTGCGCCGGAGCAGGTGGACCGGGCGCTGACCGATTTCGGTTTCCGCATGGGCCCCTTCGCCATGGCGGATCTTGCCGGCCTCGACATCGGCTGGCGCATCCGCCGCGCGACGGGCAAGCGCGCGCCGGTCGCCGATGCGCTGGTGGAGGCGGAGCGCCTCGGCCAGAAGACCCGCAAGGGGTATTACCTGTATCCCGAGGGAAGTCGCACGGGCGTCGTCGATCCGGAGGTTACCGCGCTGATCCGGCGCGTCGCCGCGGCCGAGGGCGTGGAGCAGCGCGAAATCGGGCAGGAGGAAATCCTGGATCGCCTCGTTCTGCCCATGGTGAACGAAGGTGCGCGCATCCTGGAGGAAGGCATCGCCGCGCGGCCGGGTGACATCGATGTGGTCTGGCTGCATGGCTACAACTGGCCGGCCTGGCGCGGCGGCCCGATGCACTACGCGGATTCCATCGGCCTGCTGCATGTGGTGGCGCGGCTCGCCGCCTTTGCCGAGGCGACGGGCGACAACACGCTGCTGCCCGCCGACCTGCTCGGCCGCCTCGCCGCCGAGGGGCGTGGCTTCGCGAGCCTGAAAGCCGACTGACATGCACCCGTGGGAGGCGTCCTACCCGCCGGAATGCCGCTGGGACACGCCGATTGCGCGCGGCACCCTGCCTGGCTTTCTCGATGCGGTGGCAACGCGTTTCGCGGAGAAGTCGGCGCTGGAATATCGCGGCCATGTGCTGAGCTACGCGCAGATGCGCGCGCTGTCGGACCGCATCGCGGCGGGGCTGATGGCGCGCGGCATCGGCAAGGGCGACTGCGTCGCGCTGTACCTGCCCAACACGCCCTGGCATCCGCTGTGCTTCTTCGCGGCACTGCGGACGGGCGCGCGCGTGGTGCATTTCTCGGCGCTGGATGCGAAGCGGGAGCTGGCGCACAAGGCGCGTGATTCCGGCGCGACGCTGCTGATCACCACGGGCTTCGCCGCGCTGGTCAGCAATGCCGAATGGCTGCGCGCGGAAGGCGCCGTGCGGGACGTGCTGCTGGCGCCGGAGGCACGTTGGGGCGGGGAGGATGCGGCCTGTGACTTCCCGGTGGTACCGGAAGCCGAGCCGCCCGATTCCTGGCCCGGGATCACGCCCGACGACCTGGCGCTGCTGCAATACACCGGCGGCACCACCGGCACGCCGAAGGGCGCGATGCTGAGCCACGGCAACCTGACCGCCGCCGTCGCCATCTACAGATCCTGGCGCGACCACACGGATCTGCCGGAAGGCACGGCGCGCGTGCTGGTGCTGCTGCCGCTGTTCCACATCTTCGCGCTGACCGCCGTGCTGCTGCGGCAATTGGCGCAGGGCGCGCTGTGCCATCTGCGGGTACGCTTCGATGCGTCGCTATGGGTGGAGGATGTGGAGCGGCTGCGCATCACCACCTTCTCCGGCGTGCCGACCATGTGGATCGGCATTTCGGGCGTGCCGGGTATCGAGGCGCGGGACCTGTCCTCGCTCCGCCAATGCAGTTCCGGCGGCGCTCCGATGCCGCAGGAAGTGCAGGGGCGTGTCGAGCGCATGCTGAAGCTGCGCATTGGCGGCGGCTGGGGCATGACGGAAACCTGCCCGGCCGGCACGCGCATCCCGCCACATGGCCCGATCCGCGCCGGCATCATCGGCCTGCCGCTGCCGGGCATCGAGATGCGCATCGTCGCGCTGGACGAGCCCACCCGCGAAATGGCGGTCGGCGACATCGGAGAAATCGCCATCCGCGGCCCCAATGTCTTCGCCGGCTACTGGAACCGGCCGGATGACAACGCCACCGCCTTCGCCGACGGCTGGTTCCTGACAGGCGATACCGGCTGGATGGATGCCCAGGGCTATTTCACGCTGGTCGATCGCCGCAAGAACATGATCCTGTCCGGTGGCTTCAACGTCTATCCCGCGGCCATCGAGCAGGCGATCTACGAGCACCCGGCGGTCGCGGAATGCGTGGTGATCGGCGTGCCCGATGCCTATCGTGGCCAGGCGGCCAAGGCGTTCTGCGCCCTGAAGCCCGGCACGCAGCCCTTCACACTGGAGGATCTGCGCACATTTCTGGCCGACCGCGTCGGCAAGCACGAGATGCCCGCCGCGCTGGAGATTCGCGAGGGCCTGCCGCGCAGCGCCGCGGGCAAGCTGCTGGCGAGCGCGCTCCGCGACGAAGAAGCGCAAAAGCTCGGGCGCGACGAAGTAGCGCGGAAGCCCGGGCGTGACGAAGAAGCGGCCAAGGCCTAGGAGACGAGACATGGACCTCCGCTACACCCCCGACGAGATCGCCTTCCGCGATGATCTCCGCAAATTCTTCCGCAGCGAGATCCCGCTCGCCATCCGCCGCAAGGTCAGCGAGGGCCGCGCTTTGGCGCGCGACGACTACGTGACCAGCCAGCGCATCCTGCACGCCAAGGGGCTCGCCACGCCGAACTGGCCGGTGCAATGGGGCGGGCAGGATTGGTCGCCGGTGCAGCGCTATATCTATGTCGAGGAACTGCAATCCGCGGCGGTGCCGCAGCCGCTCGGCTTCAACGTCAACATGGTCGGCCCGGTCATCGCCACCTTCGGATCGGAGGCGCAGAAGCAGCGCTTCCTGCCCTCCACCGCCAACCTCGATATCTGGTGGGCGCAAGGCTTCTCGGAGCCCGGCGCGGGATCGGACCTGGCATCGCTGAAGACCACGGCGCGGCGGGAAGGCGCGGAATTCGTCATCAACGGCCAGAAGACCTGGACCACGCTCGGCCAGTATGCCGACTGGATCTTCTGCCTGGTCCGCACCGATTCCACGGTGAAGAAGCAGGCCGGGATTTCCTTCATCCTGGTGGACATGAAGACGCCGGGCATCACCCTGCGGCCCATCATCACCATCGATGGCGGGCATGAGGTGAACGAGGTGTTCTTCGACGAGGTGCGCGTGCCCGCCGAGAACCTGGTCGGCGAGCTCAACAAGGGCTGGGACTACGCCAAGTTCCTGCTCTCCAACGAACGCATCGGCATCGCCCGCATCGGCATGACCAAGGAACGCCTGGCCCGCGTGAAGCGGCTGGCGCAGGACACGCCGGCCGGCGAGGGCATGGTCTGGGACGACCCGGATTTCCGCCGCCGCCTGGCTTGGTCCGAGATTGAGCTGAAGGCGCTGGAGATCACGCAGATGCGCGTCGTCGCCGCGCAGCGCGGCAAGGCGAGCGACAAGCCGGACCCATCCTCCTCGATCCTCAAGATCAAGGGCAGCGAGATCCAGCAGCAATCGACGCAGTTGCTGGTCGATGTCGCCGGCCCCTACGCCATGCCGCGCCCGGACCGGGAGGAGGAGGGGCTGAACCTGCCCAGCGTCGGCCCGGATTGGGCGGATGCGGCGGCGCCCTTGTTCTTCAACTACCGCAAGGTTTCCATCTACGGCGGCTCCAACGAGATCCAGCGCAACATCATCGCCAAGGCCTTTCTGGGCCTGTGAAGAGCGCGGCAGGGGCCGCGGGCCGCATTCGCGGCCTCGCCGCGCAACGGCGCGGCGCCAGGGGACGGTTTAGGGAAGGTGTGAGGGCTGCATGGATTTCGACCTGACCGACGAGCAGCGCATGCTCTCCGACAGCATCCGCCGCCTGGTTGCGGATGCCTATGACGACTTCGAGAAGCGCAAGGCGTATCGCGCCGAACCGCGCGGCTACGCCGATGCCAACTGGCAGAAATTCGCCGAGATGGGGCTGCTGGGATTGCCGTTCTCGGAGGAGGATGGCGGCTTCGGCGGCGGGCCGGTGGAGACCATGCTGGTCTGCGAGCAGTTCGGCCGCGGCCTGGTGGTGGAACCCTACCTCGCCACCGTGGTGCTCGGCGGCGGGCTGCTGAAGCGCGCCGGCAGCGACGCGCAGCGGGCCGAGCTGATCCCGGCCATCGCCGAAGGCAGCCTCACGCTCGCCTTCGCGCATCAGGAACGCCAGGCGCGGCACGATCTGCACGATGTCGCCACCACCGCCACGCGCAGCGCCGATGGCTGGGTGCTGAACGGCGCCAAGGGCGTGGTGATGCATGGCGACAGTGCGGATCGCCTGATCGTCTCCGCCCGCACCGCCGGCGGCCGCCGGGACCGGGACGGCATCAGCCTGTTCCTGCTCGACCCCACCGCGCAAGGCGTCACCCGCCGCGGCTACGCGACGCAGGACGGGCTGCGCGCGGCGGAGGTGGTGCTGGAGAATGTGACGGTCCCCGCCAGTGCCTTGCTCGGCCCGGAAGGCGCCGCGCTGCCGCTGATCGAGCAGGTGGTGGACGAGGCCAATGCCGCGATCTGCGCCGAGGCGCTGGGCGCGATGGAGGTGCTGCGCGACCTGACGGTGGACTACCTGAAGCAGCGCACCCAGTTCGGCCAGCCGATCGGCAATTTCCAGGCGCTGCAGCACCGCGCGGCGGACATGCTGGTGGCGACCGAACAGGCCCGCAGCATGGCGATGTATGCCGCGATGATGGTGCAGGAAGCCGACCCGGCCGCCCGCCGCGTGGCGCTGTCCGCAGCCAAGGCGCTGGTTGCGAAGAACGCCGACCAGCTCGGCAAGGACGCGATCCAGCTGCATGGCGGCATCGCGGTGACCGAGGAATACAAGGCCGGCCACTACTTCAAGCGGCTGACCATGCTGGCCGGGCTGTTCGGCGATGTGGACCACCATCTGCGCGTGGTCGTCGCCGCCGGAGGCTTGCCGGAAGCCGCCTGACTCCCGTGCCTGCGGGCCGTTACGCAGGCGCGCATACCCTTGGCGGCGCGCGACAGGCGGAGCATGAAGCGGCATGGGCATACGCGCGAAGTTGAACCTCGGCCTGCTGGCGGTCTTCGCGCTGGCCGCCGGGGCATCCTGGCTGTTCCTATCCCACCAGTTCGAGGCGAATGCGCGGCGCGAGGTGGTGCAGAACGCCCGCATCATGATGAGCGCCGCCAACGCCGTCCGCAGCTACACCATCGCGGAGGTGGTGCCGGCGGTGATGCGGGAACAGACGGATTGGGTGGCGCCGCTGACCGTGCCCTCCTACGCCGCGCAGTACAATTTCCGCGCGGTGCGGGCCGAGCATCCGGACTACAGCTACAAGGAAGCGGCGCTGAACCCGACCAACCCGGCCGACCGGGCGGCCGATTGGGAAGCCGATTTCATCAATGCCTTCCGCAACGACACCGGTCTGACGGAGCTGCTGGGGGAACGCGAGGTGCGCGGCGAACGTGTGCTGACCCTGGCACGCCCCATCACCATCCGCGACCAGGCCTGCCTGACCTGCCACAGTACCGTGGAGGCCGCGCCGCAGCGGATGGTGGCCGCCTATGGCACCAGCAACGGCTTCGGCTGGCGGATGCATGAGACGGTGGGCGCGCAGCTGGTCTCCGTGCCGATGGCCGCAGCGCTACGCAGCGCCAATGCCAACCTGACCAGCGCCATGGCGGTGCTGCTGGCGATCTTCGCCGGGTTGATGCTGGGCCTGAACCTGCTGCTGCATTTCGTCATCCTTAACCCGATCAGCCGCATCGTCCGCTTCGCCACCGCCGCCAGCCTCGACAAGCCGGTGGAACAGGATCTCCTGCCGACGGGTCGCGACGAGATCGGGGAGCTTGGCCGCGCCTTCCAACGAATGCGGCGCAGCCTGGAGGAAGCCGCGAAGATGCTGGGCGCGTGAGCGCGATGGAAGACCCGCCGCTCCCCGCCTCCTTCGGGCGCTACCAGCCGATCGAGCAGCTCGGCGCCGGCGCCATGGGGCGGGTGTACCTGGCCGTCGACCCGCTGATCGACCGCATGGTGGCGGTGAAGGTCATCAGCATGGAGGCGGCCGGCCCGGATGACCGCGCCGAGTTCCTGGAGCGTTTCCGCACGGAAGTCCGCGCCGCCGCGCAATGCTCCCATCCCGCGATCGTCAGCGTCTACGACTTCGCCGATGACGGGGCGATGCCCTACATCGTCATGGAATTCGTGCCGGGCGACACGCTCTCCACCCTGATGCGCCAGCCGCCGGCGGAACGGGCGGCGGCGGTGCCGGAACTGCCGCTGGTGGTGCTGCAGGTGCTGGAAGGGCTCGCTGCCGCGCATTCGGTCGGCGTGATCCACCGGGACATCAAGCCGGGCAATATCATGGTGACGCCGCGCGGTGCGGTGAAGATCACCGATTTCGGCATTGCCCGGCTGGGCGATTCGACGACGACAATGGTGGGCGGCATGGTGGGTTCGCCCAGCTACATGGCGCCGGAACAGGCGCTCGGGCGGGCGGTGGACCATCGCGCCGACCTGTTTTCGATGGCCGCGGTGCTCTACCAGATCCTGCTCGGCAGCACGCCCTTCGGGGGCAACGGCCTGACCGATACGCTGGTGCGGCTGGCCGGGCCGACGCCCGCCGATCTCGGCCGGCTGGAGGGCACGGCCCTCGGCCAGGTCCTGCGCCGCGGGCTGGCGAAGGATGTGGCGCAGCGCTTCGCCTCCGCCACGGAATTCGGAACCGCGCTTCGGGCCGCCCTGCAGGCGGAGGGCGAGGCCACGCGCATCCTGCCGCCGGCCCCCATGCCGGCCCCGCCGCCGGTCCCGACCTACCAGCTGCCGGCCTATCAGCTTCCGGCGCCGATCGCCGCGCGGCTGACGGAGGAACTGGCCTTCCTGGTCGGTCCCATCGCGCGCGTCATCCTGCGCAAGGCGTCGGATGGGGCGAAGGATTTGCCGGAGGTGGTCAGCCGGCTCTGCGCCCAGCTCGCGCCGGATGAGGTGGCGCGGCTGCGGCAGCGGCTGGCCGCGCTGGAATGAGGGGCGCGCCTTACCGGCGGCCCGCCAGTTGCCGGTTCTCCAGCCGCGACAGTAGCCGCACGCAGGGCCACAGCAGCAGGAAGTAGATCACCGCCGCCACCAGGATGGGCGTGGCGTTGTAGGTGATGCTCTGCGCCTGGCGCGCCTGGTACAGCAGCTCGGGCACCGCGACGACGCTGGCGATGGAGGTCAGCTTCACCACCTCCAGCGTGTTGCTGATGAGGTCGGGCAGCACGTTCCGCACCGCCTGCGGCAGCACCACGAAGATCCAGACCTGCCAGCGCTTCAGGCCCAGCGCGCGCGCTGCCTCCGGCTGTCCGCGCGGCACGCTCTCGATGCCCGCGCGCAGGATTTCGGCATAGTAGGCCCCGGTGTTCAGCAGGAAGGCCAGCGCGACGGAGCCCCAGGCGCCGAGGTCGATGCCGCCGAAGGGCAGCGCCGCGTACAGGAAGATCAGCAGCACCAGCGGCGGGATGGCGCGGAAGAAATCCGTGAAGGCCATTAGCGGCCAGCGCACCCAGCGCGATTTGCGCGTGGCCAGCACCGCCAGTAGCAAGCCCATGACCAAGCCGAGCGGCACCGTCATCAGCGCCAGCAGCATGGTCTGCACCAGCCCGATCCACAGCAGGTGGGAGGAGGCGAGGGCGATCTCGGCGTTGAGGAAGGCCTGGACGAAATCGCTCATCGGCGCCACGCGAATTTTGTCTCGATCCAGCGACCGGCGATCACCACCGGCACGAACAGCACCAGATAGGCCAGCGCGCCGAGGGTCAGCGGCGTGGGATTGCCGGAGAAGGCCATGCCGGATTGCGCCGCGCCGAGGATTTCAGAAACCGCGACGACGCTGCCAAGCGCGGTGCCCTTGGTGATGGCGATGGTGCGGTTGACCAGCGGCGGCACGGCGATGCGGATCGCCTGCGGCAGCACGATCAGCCGCAGCGTCGGCAGGAAATGCAGGCCCATGGCGCGCCCCGCCTCCCACTGCCCCTTCGGCACGGCGGAGATACCGGCCCAGAAGATTTCCTCGGAAAAAGCCATCAACACCAGCGTCAGCGACAGCCAAGTGGCCCAGAAGCCGGACATAGCGAGCCCCGCGGCGGGCAGGCCGAAATAGATCAGCACGATGATGACCAGCGGCGGCAGCGCGCGGAATACGTCCACGACGAAAATGATGGCCCAGTTCAACGGCCGCACGCCGAAGGCGCGCAGCACCGCCAGCGCCAGGCCGAGCACGAGCCCGCTGGCGATGACGAGCATCGCCAGCAGGATGGTGACCCCCAACCCCGCCAGGACCATCGGCGCGTATTGCGCCGCGACCTCGGGGTTGAGGAAGTTGAAGGCAAACGCCTCCCAGCCCGTCATGCAGCGATGCTCAGCAGCGCGGCTCGCGCGGCGTCGCGTCGTAACCGGCCAGGCCCGGCACGCCGGTGCCCGGGAACACGGTGTTCTCCGCGTCATCCGCCGCCGGCGCCGTGCCGAACCACTGCTGCGACAGGCGCGCGATGGTGCCGTCCCGCTTCATGCATTCCAGCGCATTCTCAAGCTGCACGCGCATTTCCGTTGCGTTCATCGGCAGCGGCGCGGACCAATGGGCGCGCGTGTCCGTCAGCACGAAATCGGGCACGAATTGCGGCGTGCGGGTCGCGGCGTAGCGCACGACGGTGTTGCCGCCGAGGTTGGCGTAGGCGCGGCCGGAGATCACCGCCTGCACCGCATCCGTCTGCGTGTCGTAGGTCTGCACCGTGAAGCCGTAGCGCGCCGCATTGGCGGCGGCCCAGGCGTCGTATGCGCTGCCCTTGTTCACGCTGATTGCCTTGCCGCGCAGGTCGTCCGTGCTGCGGATCGGCGCGTTGCCGCGGCGGATGCCGAACTGGAAGGCGGTGTAGAGATAGCCCTCGGTGAACAGCATGTTCGCCGCGCGCTCCGCCGTCGCCGTGGTCGGCGCGCAGAGGAAGTCGTAGCGCCCGGCATTCATCGCCGGGATCAGGCCGGAGAAGCTGGCGCTGTCGATGGTCAGCTCGCGGCCCATGCGCTTCGCCGCTTCGCGGAACAGGTCGATGTTGAAGCCCTGCACGCCGCCCTGCAGCGTCGGGAAGGCGTGCGGCGCGAAGGTGCCGTCCACGGCGCAGCGCAGCGGCGGCTGGCCCTGGGCCTGCGCGGCGGGGGCGATGGCGGCGGCGGTGGTGAAGGCCATGCCGAACAGGCATGCGGCGAGCAGACGGCGCATGGTGAAGCTCCCAGTTTGTGAGGTGTCTCCCGGCAGTACGATCCCATCGCGGGGGATTCGGCGCAACCGCCGCGCCGCGGCCGGTGCCGCAATTTACGGCAAATGTGGATGGATTGTCATGTTGCGGGAATGAGATGCCTCATTCCTGCCGCGCCCGCGTCGCGCCCTCGCCAAGCGCCCTGCGTAGATACCGACATGTCAGCACGGATAACCGGAACCTACACCATGCCCCGCTTCGCGCTTCTGCTGGTTGGTATTGGCCTGGTCGCCATCCTGGCCACCGTGACCCTGGTGCTCGGCGATGCCACGCTGCCGGGCCGCGTGCCGCTGATCGCCGCCGCCGGCCTGGCCGGCTTCGGTGGCCTGTCGCTAGTTGTCGGGCTGTGGCTGTTGGAGCCGACGGGCCGCGGTCAGCCCTTCTCGGGGTAGAGCGCCCGCAGCCCGGCCTCGGAGGCGGCGCAGCGGCCGCGTTCCGTGATCAGCCCGGTCACAAGCCGCGCCGGGGTCACGTCGAAGGCCGGATTGGCCGCGGCGCTGCCCTCGGCGGCCACGCGGATCGTCTCGATCCGGCCATCCGCCGTGCGGCCCGTCAGGTCCGTCACCTCGGTGCCGCTGCGCTCCTCGATCGGGATCTCGGCGACGCCGTCGCCCACGGACATGTCCAGGGTGGAATGCGGCAGGGCGACCCAGAAGGGCACGCCATTGTCATGTGCCGCGAGCGCCTTCAGGTAGGTGCCGATCTTGTTGGCGACGTCGCCGTTCCGCGTCACCCGGTCCGTGCCGACGATCACCAGGTCCACCTGGCCATGCTGCATCAGGTGGCCGCCGGCATTGTCGGCGATGATCGTGTGCGGCACGCCATGCTTGCCGAGTTCCCAGGCGGTCAGCGCGGCGCCCTGGTTGCGCGGGCGCGTCTCATCCACCCAGACATGCACCGGCAGGCCGGCATCATGCGCCATGTAGATCGGCGCCAGCGCGGTGCCCCAATCCACCGTCGCGATCCATCCGGCATTGCAATGGGTGAGGACATTCACCCGTTCCCGGTCCTTGGCGGCCGATTCGATCAGCGGCAGGCCGTGCTCGCCGATGCGGCGGCAGGTCTCGGCATCATCGTCGCAGATCGCCGCCGCCTCGGCATAGGCCGCTGCCACGCGGTCGCCGGCGGGCAGGTTGTGCAAGGCGGCGCGCATGCGGGCCAGCGCCCAGCGCAGGTTGATGGCGGTCGGGCGCGTCTCGCCGAGTTCGGCCACCACCTGCTCCAGCCTCTCGGTCGAGGCATCCTTCCGCAGCGCCAGCGCCACGCCATAGGCGGCCACCGCGCCGATCAGCGGCGCGCCGCGCACCTGCATGCTGCGGATCGCCTGCGCCACCTGGCCGACCTCGGTCAGCCGCAGGATGTCGAGCGACCAAGGCAGCTTCGTCTGGTCGAAGATGCGGATGGACCAGCCATCGGAGGGCTCGACCCAGACGCTGCGATAGGGAATGCCGTCGATCTTCATGCGGCCGGCTTATAGCCCGCCTCCTGCATTTCCGCGACGGGGCGGCGCAGCGAAGGCGGCAGTTCCGGGCCGCGGCCGAAGCGCAGGATCAGGTTCGGCCGCAGCGGCGCCACGCCGAGCCAGGCGGCCAGGGCGGCGCGCAGGCCCGGCACTTCCACCGGCTGGTTCACCCAGGCCGTGCGCAGGCCGAGCGCGGTGGCCTGCAGGCAGAAGCGCTGGGCGCAGCGCCCGGCCCGCACCCATCCCTCCGGCGCGTCCCGATCCGCCACGAAGATGGCCAGCCCGGCGGAGGAGCGGATGTGGCGGACATAGCGGTCCGTCTCCGCCCCCAGGGTGAAGACATGCGGGAACAGCCGCCGGCCGAGCGCGCCGGGCACCACCGGATTGCCGGAGGCGCCGGTGAACAGGCCGTCCCGCGTCGCCACCGCCTCGGCATGGCTGAAGCGCAGCCAGGCGAGCAGCTCCGCCAGGAAGGCGGCGTCACGCATCTGCGCCGCATTGCCGGCCACCACCAGGTCCAGCAGCGTCTCCCGCCGCGCTGCGTCGTCGATCAGCAGCAGCGCCACGCCATCATCTGGCCGGGTAACCTCCAGCGCGCGCAGCTCGGCCGGGGCCAGGCTGCCGCCGGCGAAGGCGGCACGGGTGGACTGGCGGCGAGGGATCGCCTGGAACAGTGCGCCGGGGCTGACCGGCGCCGGCTCCAGCCGGACCCGCGCGCCACCTTCCGGCGTCACCTCCGCCTCGGCCTGCATCCCGAGCGCCGGGGCGGCCTGCACCAGGGTCTCCAGCGCGCAGCCGAGGCTGGCATGCAGGTGGTGGTCATCCGGGTCCACCGCCGGCGTGCGGCGCGCCAGGTCCGGCCGGATCGCCACTTCATCGGCGGCGATGGCGAAGCGCCAGGGCTGGGTATTGTGGCTGTTGGCGGCCATCGCCGCGTAATGCACCAGCGCCTCCGCCGGTGGCAGGCTGGCCGGGGGCGCGCCGCGGCATTCGGCCAGCGCCGCATCGTACTCCGCCGCCTGGCTCGACCGGCTGGCCGCCACCGCGGCGGCTCCGGCCGCGCCAAGCCCGGCCAGGGCGGCGGCACCGCCCACCAGGCCTCTCCGACCGCTCCGTCGTCCCGCCACGCGAGCCTCCGCCAGCCCCGGTGCGACAATATCCGGCGCCCGGGGCGGGGCGTCAGATCCGCTGGTGCAGGGCGCAGACCAGGGTGAACAGCCGCCGCGCCGTCTCGAAGTTGATCTCGACCTTTCCGGCGAGGCGCTCCGTCAGCAGCGTCGCGCCTTCGTTGTGCAGACCGCGGCGGCCCATGTCGATCGCCTGGATGCGGGCCTCGGAGCCGCCCTCGGCCACCGCCTTCTCATGGCTTTCGACCACCATGTGGTAGTCCTTGATCAGCCGGCGGAAAGGGCCGAGCGCCAGCACCAGCGCATGCAGCGGCGCATCCGCCGCATCGCGGATTTCCAGCATCAACCGCCCGTCGCGCACCGCGATGCCCAGTCCGAAGGGGCCGGGGCCGAGGCCCGCCGGGCGGAAGCGGTTGCCGGCCAGCAGATCCTCCACCGCCTGGCGGCGATCCGCCTCGGCATAGGGGCTGGGCAGCAGCGCATGGCCGTCCGGCAGGTCCACGCGGACCAGGTCGCGCTCCGGGGCGGCGGTGGCGGTCCTGTCAGGCATGGTCGGCGCGCGGCGGCCCCGGCGGTGGGTGGGCGGCCTCTGCCTGCGGGTCGAAGCCGAGCCGCGTCATCCAGCCCACCGTGCCGCCCTTGATCGGCCGCAGCAGAAGGGTGCAGGCGATGGTGAAGGCCGGCAGCCAGACGGCCATGTGCAGCCACATCGGCGGCATCCAGGCCTTCTCGACCCAGAAGACCGGCGGCAGCAGGATGTGGCCGGCAACGAAGATCGTGATGTAGGGCGGCAGGTCATCGGCCCGTAGCGACCCGAGCGGCGCGTGGCAGACCTCGCATTCATCGACCACCCGCAGATAGCCGCGGAAGACCTTGCCCTCGCCGCAGACCGGGCAGCGGTTGCGCATGCCCCGGCTGACCATCGTCCAGGCAGACGTGGCGGGGGTGGTGCTGTCAGCGGGTGCCGAACGGTCGGGCTCCCAGCGTGTCATGTGGCGTTCCTTTCGGCCTTCTCTCGACCGGGGAAGGAAGCCCCAGGTTCGCTTGGCCGTTGTGCGGTGCAATATGTCGTGCGAGGGTCGCCCAATCAAGCTTCCCCTTGTCTCGGGGCTCGCCCCCGCCGATCCTGCCGCAACGCGCGCCGGGCCGCAGGGGTTCGGCGGAGGAGGGTGCACGATGTCCGGCCGGATCCTGGTGATCAACCCGAACAGCAGCCGCAGCTGCACCCAGGGCATCGACCTGGCGCTGCAGGGGTTCCGCGCCCCGGGCCTGCCGCCGATCGAGGTGACGCAGCTCGATCCCGGCCCGCCCGCCATCGTCACCTGGCGCGACTGGTTCGGCGTGGCGGAACCGCTGTGCCGGCTGGTGGAGCAGGAGGCGGCGGCGGCCTATGTGGTTGCCTGCGTGTCCGACCCCGGGGTGGATGCGGTCCGCACCGTGACGCGCGCGCCGGTCTTCGGCCCGCTGCGCAGCGCGGTGGCTGCGGCGCTGGCCCGCGCGGACCGCTTCGGCATCATCGCCTTCGGCGACCCATCCCTGCCGCGCCAGCGCCGGTCGCTGCAGGCGATGGGCGTGGAAAGCCGGCTGCTCGGCCATATCCCGCTGAACCTGCCGATGGAGGTGCTGACCGACCCGGTCGCCCCCCGCGCCGCCCTGGTCGCGGCCGGCCGGCGGATCGCGGAAATGGGGGCGGAGGCGGTGATCCTGGGCTGCGCCGGCATGGCCTTCCACCGCGCGGCGGTGGAGGAGGCCTGCGGCATCCCGGTGATCGAGCCCTGCCAGGCCGCGGTGGCGCTGGCCCTGCAGGCGGTGATCGCCGCCCGCCCGGCGCAGGCGGAACGCCAGGCCCAGGCAGCGGAATAGCCTGGGCCGCAAGGTCAGGCGGAAGCGCCTGACCGCACGGAAGATACTGTTTTCAGCGGGTCGGGCGCTGCTGCGCCCGGCGACGCGCCTCCGCTTCCGCCGCCTGCTGGCGCAGCCGCTGGGTCCGGGTCAGCGGCAGCCCGTCCGTGGCGGTGGAGGAGGAAAGGTCCTGCCGCATGTTCCAGTTCTGGCCATGCACCGCGGCCGCATTCGGCCCGTTGATCGGCGCGCTCTGCGCCAGCGCCAGCCCGGGCGCCGCCGCAAGCGCCAGGACCATGGCGAAAGCCGTCGGATTCACCATCTTCTTCCCCTTGCTCGTCTGGTGGGAAGATTACCCAATTTCGCGACGCCGCACGAATCTCAAGAAAGCGTCGTGAGCAACCCCGCGAACAGCCTCGCCCGCGGCACCAGGCTGCCGATCGCGATGTGCTCATCCAGCGTATGCGCCCCGGCGCCGGCCACGCCGAGGCCATCCAGCGTCGGGATGCCCATGGCGCCGGTGAAATTGCCGTCCGAGCCGCCGCCGGAGGATTGCGGCGGAATGGCGAAGCCGAGCTTCCCGGCAATGCCGTTCGCCACGTCATACAGCGCGCGGGTGCCCGCATCCGCCTCCCACACCGGCCGGGTCACGCCGCGCGTCACCGCCAGCGCCACGTCTGGCGCGCTGGGCTGCAGCGCCAGCATGCGGGCGACGCCGGCATCGAGGTCCGCCTGGCGCTTGGCCATGGACAGCACTTCCGCATCGCAATGCGTCGCCACGCAGTTCACCCATTGCCCGCCATGGATGACGCCGGCGGAGAAGGTGCAGTCCTCCGTCGTCATCGCCTCGATCGCCAGCACCTGGCGGCACATTTCCCGGATGGCCGAGCGGCCCTCGCCGAGGGTGATGCCGGCATGGCTGGGGCGGCCGGTGGTGCGCAGGTTGAAGCGGGCGATGGCATAGCGGCCGGTGACCACGCCGCCATCCGGCCGGGCGGGCTCGGGCACCAGCACGTAGCGGGCGCGGCGGGCCTCGGCCTCGATCAGGTCGCGGGTGGAGGGGCTGCCGACTTCCTCGTCCGAGGTCAGCAGGAAGGTGACGGGCAGGGGCGTGGTGACCCCGGCGCGCAGCACCTGGCGCATCGCCTCCATCGCCAGGAAGGTTCCGCCCTTCATGTCGAAGATGCCCGGCCCGCGGCAGGTGCCGCCATCCCGCTTCCAGGGCAGTTTCGCCAATGTGCCGATCGGGTGCACCGTATCCAGGTGTGCCAGGACCAGGATGCCGGGCGCGGTGTCCCCGGCCGGGTGGGGGAACCGGGCGCGGACGCAGTCACCGAAGCCCATGCGGCCGGCAATGCGTTCCACCCGAGCGCCGGCCATCGCCATGTCGCGGCCGGCCAGGTCCATCATGCGGCCTACCGCGGCGGCGTCGAAGGTCGGGCTTTCGCATTCCACCCAGGGCCGCAGCCCGTCCAGCATCGCCTCCGTGTCGAAGGGCAGGTCGAGGTGCGGGGCGGGGGCGGATTCGGCCATTTGCGGTCTCCCAGGTAAGCGCACAGCCTGGGGGCAGGGCGGGCCGCAAGGCAAGATGTGGCGGCCGGCGCAAGGGCTGGTAGTGTGGCGGCGATGAGTGACACGCCCCAGGCTTCCCAAAGCGCCAATCCCCCCCTGGTCCCGCCCCGCCCGCGCATCGTGCCGCAGGCCGGGCAGGCGGCCTGGCGGGCCGCGGACCTCCGCACCTCCGACTGGATGATTCCGCTGGGGGCGGAAGATCTGGCGGAGCTGGAACAGGCACTGACCGCGCTCGGCGGCCGCGCCCCGCAATCCGCGGCCGAGGCGCCGCTGCCGCATCTGGGCGCGGTGCTGCGCGGCGCCGCGACGCGGCTGGATACCGGCCGCGGCTTCGTGCTGCTGCGCGGCCTGACGCTGGAACGGCTGGGGGAGGCGCTGGCCGAGCCGCTGCTGGTGGCGCTCGGCGCCCATCTCGGGCGGCCATTGCCGGGACTGGGAGGCGCGGTGCAGCGCATGGTCTCCGCCGCCGGCGGGGCGCTGCGCTGGCGCTTCCATGCCGATGCGGCAGATATCGTCGCGCTGCTGGTGCTGCGCCAGCCGCCCGATGTGGACCCGGCCATGCTGGTCGCCGCGGCCTCCGTGCACAATGAAATGATGAAGCGCGACCGCGCGGCGCTGGAATTGCTGTACCGGCCGATGCCGCACGCGACCCCGACCGGGGAGGTGATCGACCTGCCGGTGTTCAGCACCGCCTCCGGCGCCTTCGTCGGCCGCTATGCGCGCGACTCGATCGATGCCGCGCAGCGCGTGCCCCAGACGCCGCGATTGACCGGGCCGCAGATGCAGGCGCTGGACCTGCTCGACAGCCTCTGCGCCGAGCCGGGCCTGGCGCTGCGGATGGATGTGCGGCCCGGCGACGTGCTGCTGTTCAACCCGCTGCAGGTCTGGAAGCGCCGCGCAGAGAGCCTGGCCGAATTGCCGGCCGAGCCGCTGCCGGCCGACCCGGTGCCGGTGACGCCCGAGGCCGCTGCGGAAGCCGGTTCCCAGCCCGGCGCCATGGCGGAGCCACTGCCACCCGCGCCACCCCCGTCGCCTGCCAGCCCGGGCAAGCGGGAGGCGCTGCGCCTGCTGCTGCTGACCGAATCCTCCCGCGCCCTGCCGGAAGGCCTGCTGGCACTGGCCGGCGCCTCGGCGGCGCCGGGCGGCACCATGGTCGGTGGCTGAACCCATGCGGATCCTGGTGGCGAACGCCAACACGACGGAGGCCATCACGCAGGCCTGCGTCGCGGCGGCCCGGGCGGCAGCGGCGCCGGGCACGCAGATCATCGGCGCGACACCCGGCTTCGGCCCGGCGGTGATCTCGACGCGGGTGGAGAACGCCATCGCCGCCCATGCGCTGCTGGCGACGCTGGCGGAACATGCCGGCGCGGTGGAGGCGGTGGTGCTGGCGGTGAGCCACGACACGGCGCTGGATGCGGCGCGGCAGATGATGCCCTGCCCGGTGCTCGGCATGACGGAGGCCGCCTGCCTGACCGCCTGCCTGCTGGGCGGCAGCTTCGGCGTGCTGACGCTCGGCCAGGCGCGGCCCTATGAGGAACTGGTGGCGCGCCACGGCCTGGCGGCGCGCTGCGCGGAGGTGGTGGGCCTGCCGCTGACGCCGCAGCAGGCCATCGCGGACCCGGACGGCGCGGCGGCGCAGGTGCTGGCGGCGGCGGAGGCGATGGCGGCGCGTTGCGATTCGGTGGTGCTGGGTGGCGCCGCGCTGGCCGGGTTGGCGGCCGGGCTGCAGGCGCGTTCCCCGGTGCCGCTGCTGGATGGCATCGCCTGCGCCGTGACGCTGGCCGAGGCGATGGTGCGGATGCGCCTGCCGAAGCCGCGCGCCGGCAGCTATGCCGCGCCGCAGGGGCGCGAGGCGATCGGGCTGAGCCCGGCGCTGGCCGCGCTGCTGCGCGGCTGAATGCCCGGCTTGCTGCTGCGCGGCTGAAACTCCACCACCCCGCGGACGTTGCTGCCCCGACACGGAGGGTGCGGCGATGCGGTTGGGCGGTGGGCGCGAAAGCGGCAATGTCGAGGATCGTCGCGGCATGCGGGTTGGCCGCGGCGGAATCGCGATCGGTGGCGGCTTGGGCGGCGTGGTGCTGGTGGTGCTGGCGCTGCTGTTCGGCGTCGATCCCAGTGTGATCCTGTCCGGCATGGACCCGGCACCGCAAACCCAGACCCAGACGCGCCAGGGCGCGCCGGCGCAGGACGAGGGCGCGCGCTTCGTGCGCCGCGTGCTGGCCGAGACAGAGGATGTCTGGACGCCGCTTTTCGCGGAGAATGGCCGCCGCTACGACGCGCCGACGCTGGTGCTGTTCAGCGGCGCCGTGCAATCCGCCTGTGGCGTGGCGCAGGCGACGGTCGGCCCGTTCTACTGCCCCGGTGACCGGCAGGTGTATATCGACCTCGAATTCCTGGCGGAAATGCAGCGCCGCCTCGGCGCGCCGGGCGATTTCGCCGCCGCCTATGTGATCGCGCATGAGGTCGGGCACCATGTGCAGAACCAGCTCGGCCTGCTGCGCCAGGGCCAGCAATCCAACGACATGCAGGTGCGGGTGGAGTTGCAGGCGGATTGCCTGGCCGGCCTCTGGGCGCGCCGGGCGCAGGATGCGCGGCAGATCCTGGAGGATGGCGATATCGAGGAAGGCCTTGGTGCCGCCGCCGCCGTGGGCGATGACCGGCTGCAGCGCCGTGGCGGTAGCCAGGTGGTACCGGAGAGCTTCACCCACGGCACCTCCGCGCAGCGGGTGCGCTGGTTCCGCGCCGGGCTGCAGAACGGTACGCTGGAAGCCTGCGATACCTTCGCGCCGCGCCAGCTTTAGTCTTTCGGCGAACCCGCTAGACTGGGGCCATGCCGAAGATCGCTGTCGCCCGCCTCTGGTTCGAGGGTAACTCCTTCTCCCCCACCCCGACCGAGCCGGAGGCGTTGCGCTCCCGCGAATGGGTTTCCGGCGCGGCGGCGCTGGAACGCTATGCCGGCACCGGCACGGAGCTCGGCGGGCTGGCGCGCTTCCTGGAGGCGCGCCCCGGCTGGCAGGCGACGGTGCTGCGCTGCACCTCCGCGCAGCCCGGCGGCCCGCTGACGCGGGCGGCCTTCGAGGGCTGGCTTGGGGAAGTGCTGGAAGGGCTGCGCGCGGGCGCGCCCTGGGATGGTGTGTACCTGTCCCTGCACGGCGCCTGCGTGGCGGAGGATGTGCCGGCGGCGGACCTGCACATCGTCCGCCGGGTGCGGGACCTGATCGGCGCGACGCCGCTCACCGCCAGCTTCGATTTCCACGGCAACATGGCGCCGGAACTCGCCACGCTGCTGGATGGCGCCAGCGTCTATCGCACCTATCCGCATCTCGACATGGACGCGACGGCGCTGCGCGCGCTGGCGCTGCTGGAACGCCGCATGGCCGGCGAGCGGCTGCATGGCGCCATCCTGAAACTGCCGGTCGTGCTGCATTCCTTCCATATGCGCTCCGAATCCGGGCCGATGGCGGAGGTCTGGGCGGAGGCGGCGGCGCTGCAGGATGAGGTGGTGCTGGAAGCCGCGCCCTTCGGCGGCTTCTCCTGGGGCGATACGCCTTTCGCCGGGCCCTCCGGCATGGCCTGGGCGACCAGCGCCGAGGCCGCCACTCGGGCCGCGCAGGCCGTGATCGGCGCCATCGAACGCCGCCTGCCGCGCTTCGCCGTGACGCTGCCGGGGGCGCGGGAGGCGCTGGCCACGGCACTCGCCGCGCCGGCCGGCCTGGTGGCGCTGCTCGATCCGGCGGACAACCCGCTTTCCGGCGGCGTCGCCGACAGCCCCGGCCTGCTGCGTGTGCTGGTGGAGGCCGCGCCCGGCGTGCCCACCGTCTTCGCCTTCCTGCACGATCCGGCCAGCGTCGCCGCTGCCCAGGCAGCGGGGCAGGGCGGCGTGGCGGATTTCGCGCTCGGCGGCCGCACCACGGTGGATTTCGGCCCGCCCGTCACCGTCACCGCCACGGTGGAGCGGCTGACCGATGGGCTGTTCACCAATGAAGGGCCGATGGAACGCGGCGCGCCGGTGGATCTCGGCGCCACCGCGGTGCTGCGGGTCGGCGACTGGCTGCGCATCATCGTCACCAGCCGGAAGGAGGCGGCGGTGGACCCGGCCTTCTTCGCGCTGCACGGCATCGACCTGGGCGCCACGCGCATCCTGGCGAACAAGGCGAAGAACCATTTCCGCGCCGCCTTCGCCGGGCGCTGCGCCGCCATCGTGGAATGCGACTGCCCCGGCCCGGCGGCGCTGGACCTGGCGGGGCTGCCCTTCCGCCATGTTCCGGCCGCCTGGCGAAACTGAAGCCGAAAATCTCGATACCGGAACGGCTTGACCGGCCGAATCGCGACGTGGGATGAAGTGCCGCGACGTCGCGGGGAGGGCAGGATGCCGGTTGAGGTCGCGTTTTCCCGCAGCAGTGACTGGGGGCATGGCTTCGTCGGCCAGGTGGTGCTGGATACGGACCGCGCCCTGGCCGGCTGGACGCTCGCCTTCGACGCCGGCTTCATCATCGATAACATCTGGGGCGCGGAAGTCGTCAGCCAGGCGGATGGCCGCGTGGTGCTGCGGAACGCGCCCTGGAACGCCGATGTGCCGGCCGGTGGCCGCATCACGCTCGGCTTCACCGCCGGGCCCGGCGGCAGCGTCCCCGACCCCTCCGACTGGCAACTGGATGTGCCGGGGCTGGTGCCGCCGACACCGCCGGAGGTGGATATCGCCGGTGTCACGATGTTGGAATCCGAGGGCGTGGCGCTGTTCCGCATCGGCCTGAGCCATGCGGCCACCGCCCCCGTGACGGTGAGCTACGCGACCGAGGCCGGCACGGCGCGGGCCGGGACGGATTTCCGGGCCGCGCTCGGCAGCGTCACCTTCGCCGCGGGCGAAACGAGCCGTGTGGTCGCCGTCACCCTGGTCGATGACGCGGTGGCCGAAGGCACCGAGAGCTTCAACCTGCGCCTGACCGGCGCCAGCGGCGGCACGCTGGGCGCGGCGGTGGCGGAGGCCGTCGTGCTGAACGATGACGGGCCGCGCATCGAGATCGCCGATGCCAGCGTGGTGGAGCGCAATTCCGGCCAGGCCAGCCTGAGCTTCACCGTGACGCTGGCGGAGGCTTCCACCAAGGCCGTGCTGGTGCGCTTCGCCACGGCGGATGGCACCGCGGTGGCCGGCGAGGACTACCTGGCCAGCAGCGGCACGCTGCGCTTCGACCCCGGCGAGACCAGCCGCAACATCGTGGTGAAGGTGCTGGGCGACCGGGTGATCGAGGCGGATGAGACGGTGCTGCTGCACCTGTCGCATGCCGTGCGCGGCGTGCTGGCGGACGGGGCCGCGACCGGGACCCTCCGCAACGACGACCTGCCGCGGCTGATGACCGCCGATGCCGCGACCATCACCGAAGGCGACCCGGGTGGCAGGGGCCTGCAGGGCGTGCTGTCCACCGCCGGGCGGGAGATCGTGGACGCGACCGGCGCCCCAGCCCGCATCGCCGCGTTGAACTGGTTCGGGATGGAGACCACCGCCTTCGCGCCGCATGGGCTGCATCTGCGCAACTGGCGGGAGATGATGGAGCAGATGGCGGAACTCGGCTTCAACGCCATCCGCCTGCCCTTCTCGGCCGAGGCGATCCAGAAGGGCGGCACGCCCAATGGCATCGATTTCCGGCTGAACCCGGATCTTGCTGGCCTGACGCCGGTCCAGATCATCGACCGCATCGTGGAACATGCCGGGGAAATCGGCCTGCGGATCATCCTGGACCACCACCGCAGCAGCGCCGGCAATGGCCCGAACGGCAACGGGCTGTGGTACGAGGGCGAATACACCACGGCGCGCTGGGTGAAGATGTGGGAGGAACTGGCAACGCGCTATGCCGGCAACCCCACCGTGATCGGCGCGGACCTGCACAACGAACCGCATGGCGCCAACTGGAAATCCTGGGCAACGGCGGCGGAGATCGCGGGCAACGCCGTGCTGGCGAAGAACCCGGACTGGCTGATCCTGGTGGAAGGCGTCGGCCAGCACGATGGCGAGCATTACTGGTGGGGCGGCAACCTGGCCGGGGCGCGGGACCGGCCGATCCTGCTGAACCAGCCGGACAAGCTGGTCTATGCGCCGCACGACTATCCGAACTCGGTCTTCCCGCAGCCCTTCTTCTACGCCGCCGATTTCCCGGACAACCTGCCCGCCATCTTCGATCGCATGTGGGGCTATCTGTGGCGGGAGGGGACGGCCCCGGTGCTGGTCGGCGAACTCGGCTCCCGCCTGACGGACCCGCGCGACCAGGCCTGGATGGAGAAAATCACCGCCTATCTCGGCGGGGATACGAATGCCGATGGGGTGCAGGATGTGGCGGGTGCCGGCGTGTCCTATGCCTGGTGGTCCTGGAACCCCAATTCCGGCGACACCGGCGGCATCCTGGCCGATGACTGGCACAGCGTGAATTTCGACAAGATCGCGGCGCTGCAGCCGATCCTGCCCGATGTCGCGCAGGCCTCGCGCCAGGCGGTGTTCACCGTCAGCCTGACGGCGCCGGGCGTGGCGCCGGTGACGGTGGGTTGGCAGACCATGCCCGGCACGGCGGATGAGACCGATTACGTCGCCGCCGCCGGCACGCTGGTCTTCGCCCCGGGCGAGACCAGCAAGACCGTCGCCATCACGCTGCGGCCGGATGAGGTTGCGGAGGGCACGGAGTGGTTCCGCCTGGCGCTGACCAGCCCGGATGGGGCGACCATCGCCGATGGCAACGGCATCGCCCGCATCACCGATGACGACTGGGTGGTGTGAGGCTCAGTCCAGCCGCGCGCCGGCCAGCCGCACCACTTCCTGCCACTTGGTGTTCTCCGCCCGGATGAAGGCGGCGAATTCGTCGGGGCCGAGCGGGAAGGGCTCGGCGCCGATGCTGCGCTGGCGCTCCACCACCTCCGGGTTGCGGGAGATCTCGGCGATCGCGGTGGCGTAGCGGTCCAGGATCGGGCGCGGCATGCGGGAAGGCGCCTGCACGCCGAACCAGGCCACCGCCTCGAAGCCCGCGATGCCGGATTCCTGCACGGTCGGTACCTCCGGCAGCGCAAACCAGCGATCCTTGCTGGTCACGGCGATGATCTTCATGCGGCCCTCCCGCGCATGCGGCAGGTAGGCCGGCAGGTTGTCCACCGCAACATCGATGTTGCCCGCGATCAGGTCCGGAATCACGCCGCCGGTGCCGCGATAGGGCACATGCGTCATCTCGATCCCGGCGCGGACCTTCAGGTATTCGCCGGACAGGTGGCCGGAGGTGCCGTTGCCCGGCGTGCCGTAGTTCAGCTTGCCCGGATTGGCCTTCGCATGGGCCAGGAACTCCGCGAAATTCCGCACCGGCAGGTTGGCATTCACCATGATGCCGTTCGCGACCAGGTTGGCCAGCGCGACGGCGGAGAGATCCTCCGGCTTGTAGGGCATGCGGCTGTAGAGGAACTGGTTGATGCTGGCGGTGCCGATCGTGCACATCAGCAGCGTGTGCCCATCCGGGTCTGCCTTGGCCACCATGTCCGCGCCGAGGTTGCCACCGGCGCCCGGGCGGTTGTCCACCACCACCGGCTGGCCGAGCATCGGCGACAGGCGCTCGGCCAGCAGCCGCGCGGTCAGGTCCGTAGCCCCGCCGCCCTGGAACGGCACCACGATCCGCACGGGGCGGGAGGGGGCCCAGGGGGCCTGGCCGGATTGGGCGGCGGCCTGGCCGATGAAGGGCAGGGCGAGGGCGGCGCCAAGGGCGCCGCGGCGGCTGAGGGTCATGCTGGTCGAGGTCTCCCGATTTGCGGCCCCAGGTATTCGGCGCAGCGGGCGGGCACAAGGCCCACCCGCCTCACGGAACGGCCAGCCCGCTATTCGACCCGGGCGCCGGAGCGGCGGACCACCTCGGCCCATTTGGTGATCTCGGCCTTCACGAAGGCGTCGAAGGTCTCCGGGCTGGTGCCGCCATCCGGCGTCAGGTTGGGCGGCATGCCGCCGAGATCGGCCAGGCGGCGCTGCATTTCCGGCTGGCGGATCACGTAATTCAGCTCGTCCGAGATGCGCTTCAGCACCGCGGCCGGGGTGCGGGCGGGCGCCTGCACGCCGAACCAGGCAGTCGCCTCCACGCCCGGGAAGCCTGCTTCCGCCGTGGTCGGCACCTCCGGCATCGCCGGGGAGCGTTCCTTGGTGGTCACCGCCAGCGGTCGCAGGCGGCCGTCGCGCAGATGGCCGATGGCGGAGGGCAGGTTGTCCACGCCCACCTCCACCCGGCCGGCGATGATCTCCTGCAGCATCGGGCCGGCGCCGCGGAACGGCACGTGGATCATGTCGATCCCGGCCTCCAGCTTCAGCAATTCGCCGGTCATGTGCAGCGAGGTGCCGGCGCCGGAGGAGCCGATGTTGAGCGCGCCGGGCCGGGCCTTGGCGTAGTCCACCAGTTCCCGCAGCGTGCGGACCGGAAGCTCCGGCGTCACGAAGATGGCGTTCGGCACCCGCAGCATCATGCCGACGGCGGCCAGGTCCTCCGGCTTCACCGGCATGCGGCTGCCATACAGCGCGTAGTTGATGGCGCCGCCGCTGATGGTCTGCATCAGCAGCGTGTGACCATCCGGCTCCGCCTTGGCGACCACGTCATTGGCAAGGTTGCCGCCTGCGCCGGGCCGGTTTTCCACCACCACCTGGCCGCCCAGGCGCCGGGCAAGGGGCTCGGACAGCAGGCGGGCGGCGATGTCGGTGGTGCCGGCGGGCGGGAAGCCGACGACCAGGCGGATCGGCCGGGTCGGGCTCCAGCCCTGGTTCGCCCCCTGGGCGCGGGCAAGCCCCGGCAGCAGGGCGGGGGCGGCGAGACCGGCGCCAAGCAGGGCGCGGCGGGCAATGGTCATCGGAAAGCATCCTCCACAATCTGGCTGCGGAAACTTCTGCCCCGCTCTGCCGCTTGCATCCTGTTCCCGCCGTGTCCGCGCTGCAACTTGCAAGATGGCCGCTTTTTCGCGACTCCTGGGCCGCCTCCCCCCGGCGCCGGGCAGAGTCGGGCGCCCGGAGATGGGGGAGGGAGGGGTCCCGGCGTATGCGCTTCCTGCGGCTGTATCTTCGGGTGCTCCAGCTTCTTGGGCCGGATCGCTGGATCGCCTATGGCCTTGGCTTCGCGGCACTGGCGCTGGCCGGGCTGCAGTTCCTGGAGCCTGTGCTGTTCGGCCGGGTGATCGACCTGCTGTCGCGGTCGGAACGCATGACCAGCAGCAGCCTGTGGACGGAGGCACTGTCCCTGCTCGTGCTGTGGGCGGCGGTCGGGCTATCCGCGATCGGCGCCAATGTCGCCGTGGCGCTGCTGTCGGACCGCATGGCGCACCGCAACCGCCTGACCATCATGGCGCGCTATTTCGAGCATGTGCTGTCGCTGCCGGTGTCCTTCCATGGCGATACGCAGTCCGGCCGGCTGATGAAGGTGATGCTGGTCGGTGCGGACAACCTGTTCGGCCTGTGGCTGTCCTTCTTCCGCGAGCACCTGACCACCTTCATCGCCGCCATCGTGCTGCTGCCGCTGACGTTGGTGATGAACTGGCGGCTCGGCCTGCTGCTGATTGCGCTGGTGGTGCTGTTCGCGCTGGTTTCCGCCTGGGTGATCCAGAAGACGGAGGAAGCGCAGGGCCGCGTGGAGACGTTGCAGTCGCGCCTGGCCGGCAATGCGCAGGATGCGCTGTCCAACGTCGTGGTGGTGCAGTCCTTCTCCCGCCTCACATCGGAAGCGCGGCTGTTCGGCGACATCGTGCGGGAGGTGCTGCACCATCAGTTCCCGGTGCTGAACTGGTGGGCCGTGGTGTCCGTGCTGACGCGCGCGGCCTCCACCATCACGGTCATCGCCATCTTCGTGCTGGGCACCGTGCTGCATGTGCAGGGCCAGGCGACGGTGGGGGAGATCGTGTCCTTCATGGGCTTCGCCACGCTGCTGATCGGGCGGCTGGAGGGCGCGGTCGGCTTCGTCTCCCGCATGGTGTTCCAGATGCCGTCGCTGGAGGAGTTCTTCGCGGTGCTCGATGCCAGGTCGTCCGTGCCGGAGAAGCCGGATGCGCTGAACCTGCAGCGGGCCGAGGGCGCCGTGAAGTTCGAGAATGTCGGCTTCGCCTATCCTGGCGGCCCGCCGATCCTGCGCGAGGTGGACATGGATGCGCCGCCCGGGCGCACCATCGCGCTGGTCGGCCAGACCGGGGCGGGCAAATCCACCGCCATGGCGCTGCTGCAGCGGCTGTGGGATCCGTCCGAGGGGCGCATCACGCTGGATGGCCACGACCTGCGCGACCTGACGCTGGACAGCCTGCGGCGCAATGTCGGCGTGGTGTTCCAGGAAAGCCTGCTGTTCAACCGCACCATCCGCGCCAACCTGCTGATCGGCCGCCCCGATGCGACGCAGGAGGATCTGGAGCGCTGCTGCCGGATGGCGGAGGCGCATGACTTCATCGCCGCCAAGCCGCAGGGCTACGACACGCTGATCGGCGAGCGCGGCACCTCGCTCTCCGGCGGGCAGCGCCAGCGGCTGGCGATCGCGCGGGCGCTGCTGAAGGACCCGCCGGTGCTGATCCTGGACGAGGCGACCAGCGCGCTGGATGCCGCGACGGAAGCCCGCGTGCAGCGCGCGCTGCGGGCGCTGATGGCCGGCCGCACCACCTTCGTCATCGCCCACCGCCTGTCCACCGTGCGGGATGCGGATGAGATCCTGGTCTTCGAGCAGGGCCATGTGATGGAACGCGGCAGCTTCGCGGAGCTGGTGGCGCTGGATGGGCGCTTTGCCGAACTGGTGCGGACGCAGCTGACGGGGGAAAGCGCGCCGGCCTGACCGGGGCGGTGCACAACTTATGCGGGTGTGGTCGCCGCCCTGCACGCAAAGCTTGAACCGGACCTGTCCTCCCTGTCACGATCGCCCGGCGGGGGGACGCCGCTGCGCGTCCTCCCGCATCGGGAGGATACAACCATGACCATCGCCATCATCCTGCGCCGCAAGGGCGCGGATGTGATATCGGTCGCCGCGCAAGACGAGGTGGGCCGCGTTGCCCAGGTGCTGTCGGAGAACCGCATCGGTGCCGCGCTGGTGCGCGACGGCGGCGGCGACGTGCTGGGCATCGTCAGTGAACGCGACATCGTCCGCGCCATCGGCGCCCATGGTGCGGATGCCGTGACGATGCCGGTCGCGCAGTTGATGACCCGCGCGCTGCATACCGTGACGCCACGCACCCGGATTCCGGAGGCGCTGGCGCTGATGACGGATCGCCGCGTTCGTCACTTGCCGGTCATCGACGAGGATGGCAGCCTCGCCGGGATGGTCTCGATCGGCGACCTGGTGAAGGCGCGCATCGAGGAAGCGGTCCATGAGGCCGAGGAACTGCGGCACTACGTCGAAAGCGCGGGGTGATACGAATGCGGCTCGGGGTTCTGACGACCATTTTCGCTGCGGCCAGCACGGCCGTCTTCGCCCAGAACCTTACGGTCGCGACCGGCGCGCCGCCGACTTCCGTGGATCCGCATTTCTACAACGCGGCGCCCAACTTCGCGCTGTCGATGCACATCTTCGACCGGCTGGTGGAGCGCGATGCGGAGGTGAAGCCCTATCCCGGCCTCGCCGCATCCTGGGACGCGATCGCGCCCACCGTGTGGGAATTCAAGCTGCGGCCGGGCGTCACCTGGCATGACGGCACGCCCTTCACGGCGGAGGACGTCGCCTTTTCCGTCGCGCGTCCGCCGACGGTGCCGAACAGCCCGGCCAGCTTCAGCCCCTTCGTACGCGCCATCCAGCGTACGGAGATCGTCGATTCCCACACCGTGCGCTTCCACACCGCCGCGCCGCACCCGCTGCTGCCGGTGGAGCTCGGCTCCATCGCCATCGTCGCGAAACATGCGGTGGAGGGCCGCGGCACGGAGGATTTCAATTCCGGCCGCGCCGCCATCGGCACCGGCCCCTACCGCATCGCCAGCTCGATTCCCGGTGACCGGTTCGAGCTGGTGCGGAACGATGCGTGGTTCGGTCCGCGCCAGCCCTGGGAACGCGTGACCTACCGCGTCGTCGCGAATGACACGGCGCGGGTTTCCGCATTGCTCGCCGGCGATGTGGACCTGATCGACCAGGTGCCGTCCACGGACCTCGCGCGCCTGCGCCGCGACAACCGCGTCTCCATCGCCGAGGTGCAGGGATTGCGGCTGATCTTCATTGCCTTCGACCGTTCCCGCCGCGGCAACCTGCCGCTGGTGACCGACAATGACGGGCGGCCGATGGAGGTGAACCCGTTCGACGATGTGCGCGTGCGCCTCGCGCTGACCATCTCGGTGAACCGGCAGGCGCTGGTCGAGCGGGTGATGGAGGGCGCGGCCGCGCCCGCCGGACAATGGATGCCACCCGGCACCACGACCCACGCGCCGGAGGTTCCGGTGCCGGAATACGACCCGGAAGGCGCCCGCCGGCTGCTGGCCGAGGCCGGCTACCCGGACGGCTTCCGGATGACGCTGTTCACGCCGAATGACCGCTACCCGAACGATGCTCGCACCGCCCAGGCGGTGGCGCAGATGTGGACGCGCATCGGCGTGCGCACGGCGGTGGAGGCGCTGCCCTGGTCGAGCTACTCCGGCCGTTCCTCGCGCCAGGAATTTCCCATCCGCCTGGCCGGCTGGGGATCTTCCACCGGGGAGGCGGGCAGTTTCCTGATCAGCGTGCTCGGCACCTTCGATCGCCGGGCGCAGCGCGGCGCGGCGAATGCGGCGCGCTATTCCAACCCGGAGCTGGACGCGCTGACCGACCGCGCGGCGACGCTGCTGAAGCTGGAGGATCGCGCGGCGGTGCTGCGCCAGGCGATCCGGCTTGCGACCGACGACGTGGCGATGGTGCCGCTGCACAACATCACCAATTCCTGGGCCACCCGCCGCGGACTGGTGCATCAGCCGCGGATGGATGAGCGCACGGTGGCCATGGGAACCCGCCCGGCCAACTGAACCGGGCGCCCTTGATTCACGTCAAGGACCAGGCGGCTGCGCGGACCGAAACTGCCCTGGCAACAACGCCAGGGACCGCATTCATGAACCACCAGCACCGCAAGGTCCTGCACGCGCTTTTCGCGCACCCCGTCAGCGCCAACATCGACCCGAAGCAGGCCTTCGCGGTGCTGGAGGCGGTGGGCGCGGAAGTGAGCACCGGCGGGCATGGCCAGGTGAAGGTCGCACTCGCCGGCCGCACGCACGGCTTCCACGACACCCAGCACAGCCTGTCGAAGGAGGAGGTGGTGGAGATGCGGAAGTTCCTGGCCGCCGCCGGCATCGATCCGGCGCGGGACTATCCGCTGTAACCAGGGTCCTGCCCAAGGGGGTTGCTCATCCGGCCGGTTGAGGGCGATGCTCGCGCCACGGAGAGCAACATCCGAGGGACAGCTTCACCATGATCGACCGCCGCAACCTCCTCGCCGCCGCTGGCGCGGCCCTTGCCATGCCTGCGCTGTCGCGCGGCGCCGCCGCGCAGACGCGCTGGCAGATGGCCACGCCCTATGCCGACGGCAATTTCCACACCCGCAACATCCGCCAGATGGTGACGGAGATCGAGGCCGCGACCAGCGGGCGCCTGTCCATCCAGCTGCATTCTAACGGCGCGCTGCTGCCGATGCCGCAGATCAAGCGCGGCGTGCAGACCGGCCAGGTGCAGGCCGGCGAGATCCTGCTGACCGCCTATTCGAACGAGGATGTCTTCTTCGACGCGGACGCGATTCCGCAGCTCGTGACCAACTACCCGCAGGCCAAGAAGCTGGCCGATCTGCAGAAGCCGTATATCGAGACGCGACTGGGGCGGCAGGGCCTCAGCCTGCTCTACATGCTGCCCTGGCCGCCGGCAGGCCTCTACGCGCAGAACCCGATCCCGACCATCGAGGGCCTGCGCGGCCTGCGCTTCCGCACCTTCAGCCCGGCGACCAACCGCTTCGCCGCCCTGGTCGGCGCGCAGCCCACCCTGGTGCAGTCCGCGGAACTGGCGCAGGCCTTCGCGACCGGCGTGGTCCAGGCGCAGATCACCTCCGCTGCCACGGGCGTGGATACGGCCGCCTGGGACTACGCGAAGGTCTTCACGCCGCTCGGCTTCTCGATGACCAAGAACGCCGTCCTGGTCTCCCGCCGCGCGCTCGGCGCATTGTCCGAGGCGGACCAGGCTGCGGTCCGCGCCGCCGCGGCCGCCGCGGAGACGCGCGGCTACGAGCTGAGCGCGGAGGCGCAGCGCAACACGGAGTCCACGCTCGGCCAGCGCGGCATGCAGATCGTCCCGCCGACCGAGGAATTCCTCGCCGGCCTGCGCCGCATCAGCGCGACGATGACGGATGAGTGGGTGGCGCGCGCCGGCGCCGACGGCGCCAAGCTGATCGCCGACTACAAGGCCTGACCCGGAAGCCCTCTCCCTCCGCTCGCGGGGGGAGAGGGTTGGGTGAGCGGGGCCCGACCTTCGCCACGCGCGACGCGAAACGTTCGCTGCACTGCAACAGCCCCTTGCGCGCTTCGCCGTTTGGCCCCGATGATCACAGCAACACACTGCCATTCGGGGGCTTCAGACATGATCATTTCGCGCCGCGCCATTCTGGCGGCTGGCCTCGCCGCGCCTGCGCTGCCCCGCCTCGCCCAGGCGCAGACCACGCGCTGGCAATTCGCCTCGCCCTACCCGGACGGCAACTTCCACACGCGCAACATCCGCGAGTTCATCACCGCGGTGGAATCGGGCTCGGGCGGCAAGCTTTCCATCCAGCTGCACAGCAATGGCGCGCTGCTGCCGCTGCCGCAGATCAAGCGCGGCGCGCAAACCGGCCAGGTGCAGCTCGGCGAGATCCTGATCTCCGCCTATGGCAATGAGGACCCGCTGCTGGAAGTCGACAGCATCCCGCAGCTGGTGACCGACTACGCAGGCGCCAGGAAGCTGGCCGACCTGTCCCGCCCGATGCTGGAGGCGCGGCTGGCGCGGCAGGGGCTGTCGCTGCTCTACACGGTGCCCTGGCCGCCGTCGGGCTTCTACACCAACTTCCCGGTGGACACGCTGGAGGCGCTGCGCGGCACCAAGATGCGCACCTTCAACGTGATGACCAACCGCTTCGCCACGCTGATCGGCGCCACGCCGACGCTGGTGCAGGCGGCCGAGATACCGCAGGCCTTCGCCACCGGCGTGGTCAATTCCATGGTCACCTCCGCCGCCACCGGCGTGGACAGCGCCGCCTGGGACTATGCGAAGTTCTTCACGCCGATCGGATTCACCTGGACCAAGAACGCGGTCTTCGTGAACCGCCGCGCGCTGGAGGCCCTGCCGGCCGAGGTACAGGCCACCGTGCGCAGCGCCGCCGCCGCCGCCGAGACGCGTGGCTGGGCGATGAGCGCCGCCGCCCGCGACTCGGCGCAGGCCAGCCTGGCAGCTCGTGGCATGACCGTCGCCACCGCCTCGCCTGCGCTGATGCAGGGCATGGCCCGCATCGGCGCCACCATGGCGGATGAGTGGGCGGGCCGCGCCGGCGAGGATGGCCGCAAGATCATCGCCGATCTGCGGGCGGCGGGCTGAGATGGGCGCGCTGCGCCGGGCTGAAGTGGGCGCGCTGCGCCGGGGACTGGACCTGCTGTACCTGGCCGGAGGCATTGCCGGTGGCATGGCGCTGGCCGGTATCGGGATCATCATCGCGTTGCAGGTAATCGGCCGGCAGTTCGGCCTTTCGCTGGATGGCGCGGATGACCTGACGGCCTTCGCCGTCGCCGGCTCCGCCCTGCTGCCGCTGGCCTATGCCTTCCGGCACGGCGCGCATATCCGCGTCGACCTCATCATCGGCCATGTGAAGGGCGCCGCCCGCTTCGGGATGGAGACGCTGGCGCTGGTGCTCAGCACTGGGCTGGCTGCCTTCCTGGCCTATGCGGTCGGTGACCTCGCCTTTGATTCCTGGCAGTTCGACGACGTGGCGCAGGGCACCGTGCCCTGGCTGCTCTGGGTGCCGCAGGCCGCCTGCGCCGTGGGCTGCGGGCTGTTCGCGCTGGCTTTGCTGGACGATCTGGTGGTGCATCTGTCCGGCGGCACACCCTCCTACCGCCGCGCGGCGGAGGAATCGGCCCTGGAACGCGCGATGGGGGAGATCTGAGCATGGACCTCGCGCAGACCGAGGCCGGGCTCCTGCTGCTCGGCGTGCTGTTCCTGATTCTCGGCCTCGGCGTCTGGATCGGGCTGGGGTTGTTGATGACCGGCCTTGTCGGCGTCGTCGCCCTGCCGATGCTGATGACCGGCATGGCCAGCTTCCCGGCGGAGAAGGTGCTGGGCAGTGCCGTCTGGGGTTCGCTCGCAAGCTGGACGCTGGCGGCGTTGCCGCTGTTCATCTGGATGGGCGAGATCCTGTTCCGCACCCGGTTGTCGGACGACATGTTCCGTGGCCTGGCGCCCTGGGTGCAGTGGCTGCCGGGGCGGCTGATGCATGTGAACGTCATTGGCTGCGGCATCTTCGCCGCCGTCTCGGGCAGTTCCGCCGCCACGGCGGCGACCATCGGCAAGATGTCGCTGCCGGCTCTGACCCAGCGCGGCTACCACCAGCCCCTGGCGATCGGCTCGCTCGCCGGGGCCGGGACGCTGGGGCTGCTGATCCCGCCTTCCATCGTCATGATCGTCTATGGCGTGGCGGCGGAGGTCTCGATCGTGCGGCTGTTCATCGCGGGGCTGTTGCCGGGGCTGCTGCTGATCACGCTGTTCAGCGGCTACATCGCCATCTGGTCGCTGCTGAACCCGAAGCTGGTGCCGCCGGCCGATCCGCCGATGCCGTTGCGTGAGAAGCTGCGCGCCAGCGGCCAGTTGCTGCCGGTGCTGGTGCTGATCGGCTTCGTCATGGGCAGCATCTATTTCGGCTGGGCGACGGCGACGGAAGCCGCGGCCTTCGGCGTTGCCGGCGCGCTGGCGCTGTCCGCCTGGGGTGGCACGCTGAACCGCAAGTCCTTCGCCGCCAGCCTGATGGGCGCGGTGAAGCTGTCCTGCATGATCAACCTGATCCTGGCGGGCGCGGCCTTCCTGACCAAGGCGATGGCCTATTCCGGCATTCCGGCCGCGATGGCCACCTGGGTCGGCAGCCAGGGCTTCAGCCCGTTCATGATCATCGCCTTCCTGACGGTGATCTACCTGCTGCTCGGCTGCTTCATCGACGGCATCAGCATGATCGTGCTGACCGCATCCGTGGTGCTGCCGATCATCGCGCAGACCGGCTTCGACCTGATCTGGTTCGGCATCTTCATCGTGCTGGTTGTGGAGATGGCGCAGATCACGCCGCCTGTCGGCTTCAACCTGTTCGTGCTGCAGGGGCTTACGGGGAAGGGGATGATGACGGTGGCCAGCAACACGCTGCCGTTCTTCCTGCTGATGGTCGCCGCCGTGGCGCTGGTCACCATCTTCCCCGGCATCGTCACCTGGCTGCCCGCCACCATGATGGGCAGCTGAAAACAAAAAGGGCCGGAGGCTTTCGCCCCCGGCCCCTTCGCGCCGCTGAACTTGGCTCAGCGCGGCGGCATGCTGGTCCCGCCGCTGGAACCGCCCGAGCCGCCCGTGCCGCCGGTGCCCGGATCTGCATCCGTCGCCGTGCCGCTGCGCTCCAGGTTGCTGCCCGAGGAGTTCGGGCGCCCGCTGATGCCCGGGCTGGTCGGGCGCGTCGCCGCGCCACCACCCGAACCGCCGGTGCCACCCGTGCCCGGATCGGCGCCGGTCGCCGTCCCGCTGCGCTCCATCGGGTTGCTCGTGCCGCTGCCACCGTAGTTCGGGCTGTTCGGCATCCGGGTGCTGCCACCCGAGCCGCCGGTGCCGCCGGTGCCCGGGTCGGCATCCGTCGCTGCGCCGCTGCGATCCGGGTTGGTCTGGCTCATCTGTGAACCGGCATTGGCGCCGATGCCACCGCCGACCATGCCGCCACCCATATAGGCGCGGTTCGGATCGGTGCGGCCGCTGCTGCCGCGCATCGCCTGGGACCCGCCACCGCTGACATTCAGTGCCGCCATGGTCGCGGAATTGGTGCGGCCCGTGGCTTCGATGTTGTTGGCACGCTGGAAATCACGCAGTGCGCTGCGCGTCCGCGGGCCCATCACCCCGTCCACCGGACCGGGGTTGAAGCCGCGCTGGCTCAGCGCCTGCTGCACGTCGCGGGTGGACCCGCTGGCCGCGCTGCTGCTGCTGCGGTCGTTGTTCATGCCCGGGACGCGCGTCGCCGGATCGTTCCAGACCGGCCGGCCGAGATTGACGTCGCTCGGGGAGGTCGTGGCACCGGCCACTGCACCCGCGCCACCGCCGACCGCGGCACCCGCCAGCGCACCAACCGGACCGCCCAGCGCGCCGACGCCCGCACCCGTCGCGGCGCCCGCCGCAGCACCACCCGTCATGCGTTCCTGCGGATCGGTACCGCAGGCCGCCACCATCAGGCCCAGCGCCGCGGCGCCGAGAAGACGTGCCTTGTTGGTCATCATGTCGTTCCTTCCGTCGTGATGGCCCGCTCTCAGGACCGTTCGTGGTGCCGGGGGAACGCAGGCGGGCGTGAAATGGTTGCGACGGTTGGAGCGCGATGAGTCGATGAACCCTGCGCCATCTGATCCGTTACGCCTGCATGTGGGCCGCCATCGTCACGTTTCTCCGTACCTGGGGCCTGATCGTACTGCTGGTCGCGGGCGGTCTCGGCATTGCGTATCGCTTCGTCGCGCCGCCGCCGCCGCAGATGTTGCGGATCGCGACCGGCCCTGGCGCGGACAGCGCCTATGCCCGCGCCACGCGCCGTTATGCGGAGGCGTTGCGGGCCGAGGATTTCACCGTCGAGCTGGTCGAGAGCCAGGGCAGCGTCGAGAATCTCGCCATGCTGCGTCAGCGCCGGGTCGATTTCGCGCTGGTCCAGGGTGGCGTCGCGGGCACCATGCCGGTCGCCGCACAGGGGCGTGTCGCCTCTGCGCGGCAGGAGGTGGCGCTGGTTTCGCTCGGCTCCGTCTTCTTCGAGCCTGCCTGGGTTTTCGTGCGTCGTGATGCCGGGCGGCAGCGGCTGCAGCAGTTGAACGGTGCGCGCATCGCGATGGGGCCGCCGGGCAGCGGCACGCGTGCCTTGGCGCTGGCGCTGCTGGAGGTGAATGCGGTGGAGCCGGACAGCTTCATAGCCTCCCCGTTCAGCGGCACCGATGCCGCGGATGCGCTGCTGGCCGGGGAGGTTGATGCCGCGATCTTCGTCGCCGCCGAGCCCGGCCCGGCGATCTCCCGCCTGATGGCGGCGGGCGAGCAGGTGGAGCTGGTGGATTTCGAAACCCGCGCCGCCGCCTATGCCCGCCTGCTTCCCTATGTCACGCCGGTGCACCTGCCGCGCAGCGGCTTCTCCCTGGCGCTGGATCTGCCGGCGGAGGATGTGGTGCTGCTGGCGCCCGCGGCTTCGCTGATCGCGCCAGCCGACGTGCATCCGCAACTCGTCAGCCTGTTCATCCGCATCCTGCAGGAAGAACATCGCGGCCGGCAGAGCTTCGCGCCGGAAGGACGCTTCCCCTCGGCGCTGAACCAGGATCTGCCGCTGCACCGCGATGCGGCGCGCTGGTACGAGAGCGGCCCGACCTTCCTGCAGAGCTGGATGCCCTTCTGGGTGGCCGTGACCGTGGAGCGGATGTGGGTGCTGCTGATCCCGCTGCTGACCCTGGCGCTGCCGCTGATACGATTTGCCCCACCGCTTTATACTTGGCAGATGGAAAGCCGCATCTGGCGCTACTACGACGACATGCGCGGCATCGAGGCCGAATTGCCGGCCGCCCGGGACGACGCGGCGCGCGATGCGCTGCTGGCACGCATCAACGGCCTTGAAGGCAAGATCGCCAAGCTCTCGGTGCCCAGCGCCTATGGACGGCAATTCTACGCCCTGCGCCGCGACCTCGACTGGCTGCGCGACCAGGTCACGCAGCGGCCGGGCTGAGCACCCCCGCGCCGACCAGCGCCGCGATGCGGGCCGCGATGGCGGGGGCAGCCGAAGCTTCCAGCCCCAGCAGCCGCACCACGCCGGCCACCAACTCATCCTCGGTCGAGCCGGGCAGCGCGGCGAGCAATGCGGCCGCGGCCGCCTGCACCTCCGCTGGCGGCAGCAGGGCGGCGCGGCGCAGATGCGGCGCGCTGGCGCGACGGTCCCGCGGCTGCACCGGGGGCGCGCCTTCCGCGGTCCAGAAGCCCGCCTCCTCCGTCACGCCTTCCAACTGCTTCGCCAGGCGGAGCGCCTGTTGCAGCGCCGCGCGGTCGGTGGCGGACAGCGCCGCCTGCCCGAAGACCAGGCGCGCGCGTTCCAGCACCGCATCGCCATGCAACGGCTGCTCCACCCGGATGATCTCCGCCAGCAGGGCGGCGAGTCGGGCGAAGGGCTGGTCGGGGATGTTGCCTTCCGGCTTCTCCGGCGCGGCTTCCACATAGGGCTGCGCCAGGCCGGGATCGGTGGAGGGTGCGGCGGTCTGGGCTTCTTCCGGTGAAGCGCCGAGTGCCGCGCGCAGCCGCGCGCGTTCCGCATCCGGTCGCTGCAGCCAGGCCAGGCTCCAGGCGCGGTGCAGCCGCCAGCCCATGCGGCCGAGCGCGGCGCCACGGCCATTGTCGCGGTCCCGCGCACCGCGCAGCGCGGCCCAATCCGCCGCATCGGCCTCGACGCCCAGCAGGTAGTCGCCATCCCGCCGCGCCGCGACATCGAGGAACAGGCCGGCGCTGCCGACGCGCGCCACCGGCTCCATCCCGGCCGCGCTGATTTCCTCCGCGATCACCCGTGCCAGGGGTGCGGTGGCGTCACCGCCCGTGGCGCGGCGGTCCTCACCCGATTCGGCGAAGCGAAGAAACGCCTTCAGCGCGGCGACGCCGGCGCCCGTGGCGCGCTCCAGATCGATGTCGTCGGCGGTGATGCCGGAGAACACCACGCAGCGCGTCTTGGCGCGGGTGATCAGCACGTTCAGCCGCCTTTCACCGCCCTCGGCGGATAGCGGCCCGAAACGCATGGCGAGCTTGCCATCCGCGCCGCGCGCATAGCCGACGCTGATGAACATCGCGTCGCGCTCATCGCCCTGCACATTCTCCAGGTTCTTCACGAAGAAGGGTTCGTGCGGATGCGCGGTGAAGAAGGCCTCCGCCGAGTCATCCTCGCGCCGCAGCGCCTCCACCGCATCCAGGATCGCGTCGCGCTGGCGCAGCGAGAAGGCGGCGACGCCGAGCGTCTCGCCGGGCGTTTCCTTCGCATGGCGCAGCACCGCTTCCGCCACCGCGCGCGCTTCCGCCTGGTTCACGCCGGCGCCGGCCTGCCAGGCACCATCCACCTTCACCAGCGACAGGCCGAGCGCCGCCGACCGGCCGCGCGGGGAGGGCAGCACCATCAGCCTGCCGCCATAGAATTGCGCGTTGCTGGTAGCGATCAGGCTCTCGTGCCGGCTGCGGTAGTGCCAGCGCAGCATCACGTTGGGCACGCCGCGCGCATTGGCCAGGCCGAGGATGCTCTCCACCTCCCGCGCCGCCACCGTGTCCGAGGCCTCCTCCTCCTCCGGCATTTCCTCCTCCGAGGTCATGCGCTGGAAGAAGCGGGTGGGCGGCATCTGCCGGTCATCGCCCACCACCACCACCTGGCGGGATCGTGCGATGGCACCCAGGGCATCGACGGGTTCGATCTGCGATGCCTCGTCCATCACCAGCAGGTCGAAGGTCAGTCCAGGCTTCAGGCCATGCGGCGGCGCCAGCATCTGCGCGACGGAAAGTGGCGACATCAGGAAGACCGGCTTGGCCGCCTGCACCGCGGCACCCGCCCGCAGCAGCAATTCGCGCACCGGCAGATGGCCGCGCTTCTTCTCGAACTCGCCGAGCAACAGGCGGTAGCCCGGCATCTCCCGCACCCGCGCCACGGCGGCGGCATGGGTGGCGGCAACCTCGCGCCGGGCGAGGGCGATGCGGTCCCGGTCGGCGGCGGCAAAATCCACCAGCATCCGGTCGAAGCCGGCGCCATCGAAGGCGGCGAGTTCCGGGCGGGCGCGCATCGCGGCCTTCAACAGCGCCTCATCCAGCGCATCCTGCAGCGCATCGGCGGCCTGGGTGGGGGGCAGGCTGCCATCCGCCAGGCGCTGCACCAGCGGCGCCAGATCCTCCCCCGCCGCCTGCACCGCGCGGCACCAGGCAAGCCAGGGGGTCAGCGCCTCCGGCTGCGCCGCCCAGTCGCCGAGCCGCGCGGCAATCTCCGCGAGTGGCGGATCGGCTTGCCCGAAGGCCTGCGTGAGGTCGAGCTGCGTTGCCGCCGCCAGCTCCTCCCAGGCATCCAGAGCCGCCTGGACCGCCGTGTCGTCCAGCACCGGCATCCCCGCGGCCAGTGCGGCGGCGGCGGCCGCGCCATGCTGGCGGCGCCAGGCCAGCAGCGCGGCCATCGCCGCGGCGTCACCCCAGAGCGTGCCGAAGGCGGCGCGGCCGGTGGCCTCGCCAGCCGCCAGGGCGCGGGCGGCGGCCTGCCCGGCGATGGCGGCGTCCAGCGCCGGCAGTACCGGGGCGCGATCCGCCACGATCCGCGCGGCCAGCGCCTTGGCGGCGCGGTGGGTGGAAGACAGGAAGGACAGGAAACCGCCACCCTCGGCCAGGGTGGCGCGTGCCGAATCCAGCCCCTCCGCGTCCAGGGCGCCCGGGCGCAGCCGCGCATCGCGCCCGGCGGCGGCGAGCGTGGCGGTCGCCTCGACCAGCGCGGCCAGCGGCGCGGGGTCCGCCTGCCAGGCGGGGTGGGCCAGCGCGCCGGCATCATGCGCCGGGGCCTGCGCGATGGATGCCGACAGCGCCAGAAGATGCGCGGCCCCGGCCGGGCCGGGCTCCGCCTGCACCATGGCGGCGGGGGCCAGTGCGGTGGCGCCGGCGGTCAGCGCGCGGATCAGCACCGTCAGCCGCGCCATCAGCCGGTCCTGCGCCAGCGGGTCCAGCGCGCTGCCGACGCCACGCCAGATGCTGCCCGGCCCGCCGGCCGCCGCGCAGGCTGCAAGCTCCGCCCCCGCGGCGCGCGCGGCGGCGATTCGCGCCGCGTCCCAATCCCCGGCCGGCAGGGTGAAGTCCGGCGCCGCCGCGCCCGCGGCCCGTCGCGCCGCCAGGCGGCCAACCACCGCATGCAGCGGGCGCCCGCTTTCGCCCACCGCCTCGCCCATCGCGCGGGCATGCTGGTTCAGCCTGCCGCGCAGTGAACCCAGCCGGCGCAGCACGGGCGCGCGGTCCGGCATCGGCACCGGCGGCGCGGCCAGCGTGGCGCGCAATTCATCCAGCACGGCGCGCTTCGATTGCTTCTCCGCATGCAGTTCCAGGCAGGCGGGGCCGAGGCCGATCTGGCCGAGGCGGCGTTCCACCACCTCCAGCGCCGCCAGTTTCTCGGCCACGAACAGCACGCTGCGGCCATCCAGCACGGCCTGGGCGATGATGGTGGCGATGGTCTGGCTCTTGCCCGTGCCGGGCGGCCCCTGGATGACGACATGGCCCGGCTGGTCGCCCGGCCCACCTGCCGCGTCCCGCGCGGCCCCACCTGCCGCGTCCCGCGCGGCCCCACCTGCCGCGTCCCGCGCGGCCCCACCTGCCGCGTCCCGCGCGGCTCCGCCTGCCGCGTCCCGCGCGGCTCCGCCTGCCGCGTCCCGCGCGGCTCCGCCTGCCGCGTCCCGCGCGGCTCCGCCTGCCAAGTCCCGCGGGGCTCCGCCTGCCAAGTCCCGCGCGGCTCCGCCTGCCAAGTCCCGCGCGGCTCCGCCGCGACGCACCGCCTCCGCCGCCAGCGCCTGGCTGCCATCCATCTCCATGACGTGGTCGAGGCGCTCCACCGGAATCGCCTCGTCCACATCGACATCCGGGTCCAGGACCGGCGGCGATTCCAGCCTCTCGCCGCCGACCAGGGCGCGGATCATGCCGTGCGTCAGCAGGCCCGGGTTCACCGCCGGGTCCAGGTCCCGCCACATCAGGAACTTCTGGAAGGAGAACAGGCCGACCGCCAGCGAATCCGGCTCCACCCGCCAGTTCTCGCGCGCGCCAATGGCGGCCTGCACGACATCCGCCCAGGCGACCGGCGCGAAATCCTCGGCCGGGAAGGGGGGCAATTCGACGCGGAATTCGGCGAGCAGCTTCTGCCGGAGCGACAGGTTCTCCTCCACCTCGCCCCCCGTCGCGCGCAGCCGGAACACCTGAGACACGCCCTGCCGTTCCAGCACCACCGGCAGCAGGGCGAGCGGCGCCAGGCGTTCCGTCTCCGGCGTCGCGGGGTCGCGCCAGGCCAGCGCGCCGAGGGCGAGCGAGAGGGTGGCGATGCCGGTTTCCTCCCGCGCCGTGCGGGCATCCTGCATCAGGTCGCGCAGGCGCCGCGCCAGATCCTCCCGCGGCAGCTTTGCGCGCAGGCGGCTATCGCGCCGTGCATCCGCCCGACTCTGCGCCGCATCGGCCTGTGCCACGCCGTCCACCCGCACCGGGCGACGGGTGCGGCGGGGGGCGGACTCGGGCGAATCGGCCGCGGCCTCGAATGTGAAGGCGCGGCCATCGGCCAGTGCGGCCAGCACGAAGCCGGCATCCTCGTCATCCAGCAGCACCACGCCGCGGGACCGGCCGGGCTTCGGCAGGGACAGCAGGCGGTTGCGGGTGGACAGGTCCAGCAAGCCGCGCCGCGCCGCCTCCAGCTGTTCGGACAGCAGGCTCATCGGGCCCCCAGCAGGCGCAGGATACGCAGTTCCTCGAGGTCCATCTCATGTTCCAGGCTGGCCAGCATCACGTCATTCAAGGCGCCGGCGCGGTGATGGTCCAGCAATGCCGTCCGGCCGGCGCGCAGCGCGGCGAGGCGAATCCGCATCCGCGCCTCCAGCTCCGCATGTCCGCCGCCATCGGCCACGCCATGATAGATCCGGCTGCGCTCGCGGAATTCCGCCAGCAGGTCGCGCGCCACCGCGCCTTCCAGGATATCCTCCGCCCGGTGTTCCACCTCCGCCAGCGTCGCGCGGGCGACATGGCGCCGCGCCTGGGCTTCCTCCGGCGCCATGCCGACCACCCGCTTTTCCGCGACGCCGAAGCGGCGGATCACCCATTCCAGCGTGGTGCCCTGCAGCACCAGCGTCGCCAGGATGGCGCAGAAGGCGAGGAACACCAGCAGGTCGCGCTGCGGGAAATCCAGCGGCAGAGCCAGCGCCGCGGCGAGTGAAACGACGCCCCGCATCCCGGCCCAGGAAATCACCACCAGATGCCCGATGGGCGGGATGCGGCGCGAATCGACCGGCCCTGGCAGCACGCGCGGGATCAGCGCCGTGGGGAACACCCAGATGAATCGGCTGGCGATCAGCGTGACGGACAGCGCCACGGCCAGCCCCACCAGTTCCAGCACGCCATGCTGGGAGATGCGGTCAAGGATGCCGCGCAGCTGCAGCCCGACCAGGATGAAGATCAGGCTGGTCAGCACGAATTCCACGAAGCTCCAGACCGCGCGCGCGCTGATCCGGCTTTCCGGCGTCAGGGTGCGGTGCTGCAACTGGCCGAGCACCAGCCCCGTGGTGACCACGGAAATCACCCCGGACAGGCCCAGCGCCTCGGCCGCGAAGAAGCTGCCGAAGCAGGCGACGAAGCTGGCGGCGATCTCCAGCAGCGGGTCCTCCAGCCGCTTGAACGCCCAGGCGCCGGCCAGCCCGACGCCCCAGCCGACCAGGATGCCGCCGATCGCCACCAGGAAGAAGGACGCCACGGCCTGCTCCACCGCGATGCCGCCGGCGGCCACCGCGGCGATGGCGAAGCGGTACAGCACGAGCGCCGTCGCGTCGTTCACCAGGCTCTCGCCCTCCAGCACCGTCACCAGGCGGCGTGGCATGGGGAGGCGGGCCAGCACGGCGGCGGCGGCCACCGCATCCGGCGGCGCGACGATGGCGCCCAGCGCCACGGCTGCCGCCCAGGGCAGGTCCGGGATCAGCAGCTTGGCGACCACGGCGATGCAGACCGCGCTGAACAGCACGGCGCCCACGGCCAGGAACAGGATCGGGCGGAGATTGGCCCGGAAGGCGCGCCAATCCGTGCGCCAGGCGCTGCCCTGCAGCAGCGGCGGCAGGAAGAAGGCCAGCGCGATTTCCGGGTCCAGCGTGACGGTGGGCAGGCCGGGGATGAAGGCCAGCACCATGCCGCCCAGCACCAGGATGACGGCATAGGGCAGGTTCAGGCGGCGCGCGATCAGCGCGAACCCGATACAGGCCGCAATGAGGGCCAGGACGGCCTGCACGATTTCCATGATGTCAGCCTATCCGGCCGGGCCCGTCCGCTGGCAAGCCCGCTGCATGGCTGGCAAGCCCGCTGCGCGGGGGGGCAGGCCCATTGCGCGGCGGAATCACTTCTTCCGGGTCAGGGCGAGTGCCAGCACGATGGCGGCGATGATCAGCACCGCCACCATGCCCTCCACCACCGCGAAATTCGGCGCATCCCGCGCCACGAACAGGGCGGTGATGGCGCCGGCGGCGACCAGCAATCCGCGCAGCAGCAGGCTCATCCGCGTTCTCCTTCCGGCCGGCGGCCTTCCAGCACCTCGATGCGGTCCAGGGCGCGGCGCAGCATATCCGTGATCTCGGCCAGTTGCTTCTCCCGCAGCAGGTCGATCTTCTCGTGCAGCAGGGTGATGTCGGCCTCTGCCCGCAGGTTCACCTGGTAGTCGGCGACGGAGCGTTCGCGATCCAGGTCGGATTGCCGGTTCTGGCTCATCATGATGATCGGCGCGGTGTAGGCGGCCTGGAAGGACAGGACCAGGTTGAGCAGGATGAAGGGGTAGGGGTCCCAGCCGCCGGGGCCGACGACGGCATTGGCGATGATCCAGGCCGCCAGCAGGGCGGACTGGATCAGGATGAAGCGCCAGGACCCGACCCGCGCCGCCACCGCATCGGCCAGCCGGTCCGCCAGCCGGGGCGGGGCGGCGGCATTGCTCCGGCGGTGCTTGGCGCGGGCGATGGTGCGGCGCAGATGCGTGGGGCGCGGGTGGGACATGGCGGGTGATCCTGCAACCGAGGCGAAGCTACACGCTTGGCGCAATCTCCGCCCCGCGGCCTGCGCGGGTCAGTGGCTGAAGCGGTGCGTGCCGCCATCCACATGCACCACCTGCCCGGTGATGTAGCGGGCGCGCGGGGAGCAGAGGAAGCACACCAGCACGCCGAGGTCGTCCGGCTCGCCGATGAAGCCGACCGGCACTTCCTTCTCCGCCCAGGCCTGGCGGGCGGCTTCATCCGGCAGGATTCGGGCGTCGATCTGTTCCGAACGCAGACGGCCGGGTGGCACCGAATTCACCGTGATGCCGTCCCGGCCCAGCTGGCGGGACAGCGCCTTGGCCCAGATATGGACGGCGCCGTTCGGCGCATTCGCGGCGTTGATGATGTGCGGCTCGTCGCTGCCGGTGATGTTGACGATGCGGCCGAATTTATTGGCCTGCATGGCCGGGATGATGGCGTGGGCCATGCGGCGGCCGGCGTGGAAGTTGATCTCCATCGATTCCTGCCAGACCTCCTCCGGCCCCAGATCCGCCTGCGGGCGGCTGCCGCCGGCGTTGTTGACCAGGATGTCGCAGCGGCCGAATCGGGCCAGCAGGGCGTCCCGCGTGCGCTCGGCGGTGCCGGGGTCGGTCACGTCCTCGGCCAGAAGCAGAGGTTCGGCGGAGGCGGGCAGGGTGGCGGCGAATTCCTCGAGGCGGTTCATCCGGCGGGCGAGCAGCGCCAGCTTGCAGCCTTCCTCGGCCAGCAGGCGGGCGATGCTGCGGCCGAGGCCGGCGGAGGCGCCGGTAACCAGGGCGACCTTGCCGGTCAGTTGCAGGTCCATCGGTGCGACTCCATGCGGGTTCGCCGCAGGGTGCGTCCGGGACCGCGCAAGCGAAAGGGGCCGCCCCTTGCGGAGCGGCCCCTTCCTTCGACTGCGTTGGTAAAGGCGTCAGCCGCCCTCGGCGCCCAGCGGCGTCAGCCGCCTTCGGCCATCGCCTTTTCCTTGCCGGAGCGCAGGCCAGGCAGCAGCATCGCCAGCAGGGCGATGGCGGCGATGGCGAGCATCGAGGCGGAGATCGGACGCTCGATGAACACCATGATGTCGCCGCGGGACAGCAGCATGGCGCGGCGCAGATGTTCTTCCATCATCGGGCCAAGCACGAAGCCGATCAGCAGCGGGGCGCCTTCCAGCTTCAGCTTGGAGCAGAGGTAGCCGAAGATGCCGAACAGGACCATCAGGTAGACGTCGAAGACGTTGTTGTTGATGGAATAGATGCCGATCGAGCAGAAGATCATGATCGCCGGGTACAGGTGGCGATACGGCACTTCCAGCAACTTCACCCACATGCCGATCATCGGCAGGTTGATGATGACCAGCATCAGGTTGCCGACCCACATGGAGCAGATCAGGCCCCAGAACAGGTCCGGCTGGGCTTCCACCATGCGCGGGCCCGGCTGGATGCCCTGAATGATCAGCGCGCCGACCATCAGCGCCATCACGGCGTTGGCCGGGATGCCCAGCGTCAGCAGCGGAATGAAGCTGGACTGCGCCGCCGCATTGTTGGCGGCCTCGGGGCCGGCCACGCCCTCGATCGCGCCGGTGCCGAACAGGTGCCGGTACTTCGAGACCTTGCGCTCCACCATGTAGGAGCCGAAGGCGGAGAGCGAGGCGCCGCCGCCCGGCAGGATGCCGAGCACGGTGCCGAGCGCGGTGCCGCGCAGCACGGCCGGGACGGCGCGGCGGAATTCCTCGCGCGTCAGGTACAGGCTGCCGACCTTGTTGGTCATCACGTTGCGCGATTCGGGGCGCTCGAGGTTCAGGATGATCTCGGCGATGCCGAACATGCCCATGGCGATCGCCACGAAGCCGACGCCATCCGAAAGCTCCGGCACGCCGAAGGTGAAGCGCTGCTGGCCGGTCTGCACGTCCGTGCCGACCAGGCCTAGGCCGACGCCCAGCACCACCATGCCGATGCCCTTGACGATTGAGCCCTGCGCCAGCACGGCGGAGATGATCAGGCCAAGGAACATCAGGGAGAAGTAGTCGGCCGGTCCGAAGGACAGCGCGACGGAGGTGAGCAGCGGGCCGGAGGCCGCGACCACCACCGTGGCGACGGAACCGGCGAAGAAGCTGCCGAGCGCCGCGGTGGCGAGCGCCGCTCCCGCGCGCCCGTTGCGGGCCATCTTGTAGCCCTCGATCACGGTGACCACCGAACTGACCTCACCGGGCAGGTTCAGCAGGATGGCCGTGGTCGAGCCGCCATACTGGGACCCGTAATAGATGCCGGCCAGCATGATGATGGCGGTGGTCGGCGACATGCCGAAGGTGATCGGCAGCAGCAGCGAGATGGTGGCCACCGGGCCGATGCCCGGCAGCACGCCGATCGCCGTGCCGATGAAGGCGCCCAGCAGCGCGAAGGTCAGGTTCTCGAAGCTGAACGCGACGCTGAACCCGAGGGCGAGGTTCGCGAAAAGGGTTTCCATGGATCGTTTTCCCTCAGTAGGCGAAGTAGGTCGGCCAGACCGGGATGCGGATGTCTAGCCAGTAGATGAACACCAGCCAGCAAAGCGCGACGAGGAAGGCGATCAGCCCCAGCACGCCAAGGGGCTTGTGGGTTCGATCAGCCAGGGACGAGATCGCGATGGTCACCGTCAGGGTCAGCAGCATCCCGGCCTTTTCGAGGATGAGGCCAAAGACGCAGATGGCGGCGAGGATCAGGAACATCTCCCGCCACGCCCAGCGGTCCAGCTTGTCCGGCCCGCTGAACAGCGCAAGGCCCATGATGGTGATGCTGAGGAAAAACAGCAGCCCGAAGGCCAGCATCGGCATGTAGCCCGGGCCCATGCGGCGGGCATTGCCCAGCGTATGATCCAAATTCAAATACAAGCCGGCGACGGCAAAGGCCAGAAGTACCAGCCCCGCCGCCAGGTCTTTCGCGTTGATCTTCATCCGCACCTCGTTGTTGCCCGCCCCGCCGCGGGACAAGTCCTGATTTCCGACCCGCGGGGCGACCGAAGGTCACCCCGCCACTTCCTAAGGCCCGCATCGCCCGGTGCCGTAGCCGGCCCCCGCAACACCCGCCGGAGCCGCATGCGGCACTGGCTGGGCGCTTGACGCGACGGACCGCCAGCCTGGCGCCGGCGGCCGTTTTCGAGGCGAACCCTAATCATCCCGAACGATCACGCCAACAGATGATGTCCGGACATGCGCAAGATAAATTACCGAACCTTCATTAACCGTCCTGCTAACCGACGGTGGCGCCCGAGGCCCGCACCACGGGGGCCCAGCGCGCCACTTCCTCGGCCACGAAAGCGGTGAACTCCGCCGGGGTCATGTTGCCCGCGGTGCCGCCCAGCTCGGCGAAGCGCTGCTGGCTCGCCGGCGTCGCGATCACCGCCATGATCTCCCGGTGCAGCCGTTCCACCACAGCGGGCTGCATGCCGGCCGGGCCGGACAGGGCAAACCAGGATGTGCTGGACAGGTCGAAGCCCTGCTCGCGGAAGGTCGGGACATCCGGGAAGGCCGGGTGGCGTTCCGCGCTGCTGATGGCGATGGCGCGCACGCTGCCCTGGCGGATATGCCCGGCGGCAGAGGGCAGGCTGTCCGACATCATCGGCACCTGGCCCGCGATCACCGCCGTCATCGCCGGGCCGGCGCCGCGGAACGGGATGTGGGTATGCTCGATGCCCGCGAGTTCGGAGAAGCGCACCAGCATCAGGTGGTTGGAAGACCCGGCGCCGGAAGACGCCATGTCCAGCCCGCCGGGCTTTGCCTTCGCCGCCTGCACCAGATCCGCCAGGTTGTTGATCTCGCTGCGCGGATTGACCACCCAGACGGAGGGGTTGGTGATCACCATGGCGATATGGGTGAAGGAGGTCACCGGGTCGTAGCGCAGGTTGCCGTACAGCGCCGGGCTGATCGCGTGGCTGGCGATATTGCTCATCACCAGGGTCTGCCCATCCGGCGCCGCATCCGCCACCACCTGGCTGCCGGTGGTCGCCCCGGCGCCGGGGCGGTTCTCCACCACCACCGGCACGCCGATGCGCTGCGCCAGGCCATCCGCCACCAACCGGGCGGTCAGGTCCGTGCTGCCGCCGGGCGCGAAGGGAACCACGATGCGGACGGGGCCGGAGGGCCAGGCCTGGGCGCGGGCCAGCCGGGGCATCGCCAACAGGGCGGCACCGGCGGCAAGCGCGCGTCGCGTCAGTTCTCCGGCCATGGATGTTCTCCCGTGATGTTGGCACGCCTATGCACGGTGCTTCCGAGCCTCGCAAGCCGCTCCCTTTGTGATGACCGCTTCTTCACCTACCATTCCGCCATGAAATTGCGTGGAGCAGCCCCCAATGCGCATCAATGATCCCGAACGGCGAATTCGCGAGGATGCAGACGGCATCACGGCTGCCCTGGTGGCCATCCGTCGCGACATCCACGCCCATCCCGAACTCGCCTTCGAGGAGACACGCACCGCGGGTATCGTCGCCGCCGAACTCGCGCGGCTGGGCATTCCCCATGTCACCGGAATCGGCGGCACCGGCGTCATCGGCACCATCGAGGGCGGCCGCCCGGGCCCGACCCTGGCGATCCGCGCGGACATGGACGCGCTGCCGATCCATGAGGAGACGGGGCTGGAATTCGCCAGCCGCCACAACGGGAAGATGCATGCCTGCGGGCATGACATCCACACTGCGACGCTGCTCGGAGTTGCTTCGCTATTGAAGCATCTCGCGCCGATGCTGGCCGGCCGGGTGAAGCTGGTGTTCCAGCCGGCGGAGGAAGTGCTGCAGGGCGCGGCGGCGATGATCGCCGATGGCGCGGCGGAGGGAATCGACCTCGCGCTCGGTTTCCACAACCAGCCCGACCTGCCGGTCGGTCGGTTCGGCTTCGCGCGCGGCGCCTGCCTCGCCGCATCGGACCGCTTCGACCTGTCGATCCGCGGCAAGTCTGGTCATGCCGCGCATCCCTATGCCGCGGTCGATCCGATCGTCGCCGCCAGCGCCTTCGTCAGCCAGGTGCAGACCGTGGTGAGCCGCGAGGTGAAGCCGCTGCATCCGGCGGTGGTTACCATCGGCGCCTTCAATGGCGGCACCACCTACAACATCATTCCGGAGCGCGTGCACCTGAAGGGCACCGTCCGCACGCTGCATGAGGCAGCGCGGGACACGGCGCAGGCGGCGATCCGCCGGCTGGCGGAGGGGCTGCAGACCGCGATGCGCGTGGAGTGCACGCTGGACTACCAGCGCATGGTGCCGCCGCTGGTGAATGAGGATCGCGTCATGGCCCCGGTGCTGGCCGCCGTGCGCGCGCAGTTCGGCGACGTGGTCGATGAAGGCGAGGCCTCGATGGGCTCCGAGGATTTTTCCGAATTCGCCGCGCGGGCGCCATCCTTCCATCTGCGGATCGGCAGTGGCGCGGCGGGGCGGGACGACCGGCTGCACAATGCCTTCTATCAACCGGACGAGGCCTGCATCGGCAATGGCGTGCAGGCCCTGACGCGCGCGACGCTGGAGCTGCTGGCATGAAGATCTGTGTCTATGGCGCCGGTGCCATCGGCGGCCACATCGCCGGCCGCCTGGCGCGCGGCGGGGCGGAGGTTTCCCTGGTGGCGCGCGGCGCGCATCTGGCGGCGATCCAGGCCAATGGTCTGACCGTGCAGGCACATGACGGCACGCATCACAGCCGCCCCAAGGCCAGCGCCGATCCGCGCGAGCTGGGGCCGCAGGATGCGGTGATCGTCACGGTGAAGGCGCCGGCGCTGCCCGATGTCGCGGCCGGCATCGCGCCGCTGCTCGGGCCGGAAACCGCTGTCGCCTTCGTGATGAACGGCATTCCCTGGTGGTACTTCCTCGGCGTGAACGGCCCGCATCGCGACAGGCGGCTGCCGGCGGTCGATCCCGGCGGCGCGCTGGAATCCGCCGTGGGCCTGCCGCGCACCATCGGCGGCGTGGTGTATTCCGCCGCCGAGGTGGTCTCGCCCGGCGTGGTGCACAGCGAACACGGCAATATCCGCGTCATCCTCGGCGAGCCGGATGGCCGCATCTCCGACCGCGCGCGGGCGATCTCCGCCGCGCTGGAGGCCGGCGGCATGCCGTCCCCGGTGACGCCCGACATCAGGCAGGAGGTCTGGGCCAAGCTGCTCGGCAATCTCGGCAACGGGCCGCTCTGTGTGCTGGCGCGCCGCGGCGTGCGGGACACCTTCGCCGACCCGCTGCTGCGGGAGGCCGGACGGCGCAGCGCGGAGGAGGGCAGGGCGATCGCCGCGGCGCTCGGCGTGGTGCTGACCGACCAGCATGTGGCGCGCGTGGCCGCCTCCAACATGGCGCACAAGCCCTCCATCCTGCAGGATCTGGAACTCGGCCGGCCGATGGAGATCGACGCGCTGTTCGATGCGCCGCTGCAACTGGCGCGACTGACCGGCACGCCGGCGCCGCAACTCGAATTGCTGGTGGCGCTGGTCAAGCAGGTCGCGCGGGCGGCGAAGCTTTATCCGGACATTCCATAGGGCAGGTCCGTCTGGCCAAGCACCCAGCCCTCCCACCGCCGGATCCAGGGATCATCCGGAATGTGGTCGGGCCGGGCGCCGTCCAGCACCGCGACCAGCGCCAGCAGGCCGAGCACGCAGTCCAGCCGATCCTCCCCGGCCGCATCGGCGCCGAAGCCATTCTCCAGCTCCGCGGCGAGCGCCGCCGAGGGTTCCACGCGCAGCCTTTCCATGGCGGCGCGCAAGGCCGGGGCCAGGGCGCGGCGCGGCGTCTGCATCCGCTTGCTGCCGGCCAGCTTCAGGCCGAGCTGGCGCAGCGCCTCGGCCGGATAGACCTCGGCCAGCGCCACCCGGCCGGGTGCGAGCAGCCCGTGCAGCGGGCCGGCGAAGGGCCAGAACGAAACCGGCGCGCCGGCGGCCAGGGCCGGCGCGATCCAGTCCCGCCAGGCGGCGATGGCGGCCTTGCCGGATTGGTTGGCGCCCAGCGTCCAGAACACCGGCGCGCCTGCCGGCCGCAGCGCGGTCGCCCGGTCGCATAGCCGCGACAGCCCGGCCGGCCCCGCCAGGCCGAGCGCGGCAGCATGGCTGGCGCGCGTCATGCCCTTGATGCCGCGGGCCGGGTAGAAGGGCTGCGCGGCGGAGACCTCGGCCAGCGTCGCGGCGACGCGGAAGAATTCCGGCCGCGCCACAAGCCCGGCGAGGAATTGCGGAAAATCCACCTCCGCCCGCCCCGCCGCCCAGTCCCGCGGCACGCCGAGCGGCAGGTCCAGCCCCAGCGCCACCGGCCTTCCATCGGCCAGCAACCCGGGCAGCAGTTGGGCGGTATCGCCGACCAGGCGCGGCGCCTGCGCGTGCCAGATGGCGCCGCGACGTTCCGCCAGCGCCATCCAGCGCTTGCCCGGCGCCATGGACCAGTCGGCATGGGCGGCAATCATGCCGGTTTCGCTTTCATCGGCCGGACCTCGCCATGCCATAGTGCCGGGGCAGGACCCAAGGATACGTGCACATGGAGATGGCCACCGGATCGCCGATGCAGCCGCCGATCAAGGGCCAGGATTCGCTGCATCCGGATGGCCAGTATTCGGCGCTCGCAAAATGGTTCCACTGGCTGACGGTGCCGCTGCTGTTCACCGCGCTGGCCACCGGCCTGGTCATCCGCTTCATGAAGGATGACGCGAAGATGCCGTTCTACGCGCTGCATGAAAGCCTCGGCCTGCTGATCCTGGGGCTGGCCCTGGCGCGGCTGGCCTGGCGCGGCATCGCCCGGCCGCCGGCGCTGCCGGACCACCTGCCGCGGGCGATGCGCGCGGCCGCCGCCGGGGTGCATCATGCGCTGTATGCGGCGCTGATCATCCAGCCGCTGCTCGGCTTCATGACCACCAATGCCTATGGCTTCCCGCTGCAGGGCCAGACGGCCTTCCTCGGCTTCATCGACCTGCCGAAATTCATGGAGGCGGCGCCCGGCCTGGCCAATGTGCTGCATTGGGGGCACAGCCTGATCGGCTGGGCCTTCCCGTTCCTGCTGGCCGCGCATATCGGCGGCGCCATCTTCCACCACGCCATCCGGCGCGACGGAACGCTGTTGCGGATGCTCTGAGGCTATCGGGGACCGCTACTTGATGGGCTTGTGGGCGCGGTCCATCAGCCGGCCGAACCAGCCCTTCTTCTCCGGCTCCTTGGCCTTCGCGGCCTCGGCCAGCTTCGCCGCGGATTCCTCGGCGCGGTTGCGGCGGGCCTTCTCGGCCAGCCACTTGTCCAGGCTCATCCCCGCCTTTGCCGCGCGCCTGGCCTCGTAGGCGCGCTGTGCCTCGGTCAATTCCTCAGTCTTCGCCATGGCGACCTGTCTCCGTCCGCCGGGTCAATGGCGCGGCGGCGGCCGCTTCGCAAGCGTGCCGGTGGCCGCTTCCTCCCCTGGTCCGGGACGGGGTTGCGCGGCAGGGCGCATGCGCGGAGAATTGGCGAATGGACCCGAAGGTAAAAGCAGGCATCTGGGTTTCCATGGCCCTGCGCCTGTCCGACATCGCCGGCCGCTCCGGCGCCGTGCTCCGCAAGGGTGACCCGGATAGCGGCGGCATCCTGTGCGTGCTGCGGGCGCGGGATGCCATGGTGGTGCTTTCCCAGGTGCGGGATGCCGAGGGCCGGCCGGCCTGGATGCGCGGCACCGGCCTGGTGCCGGTGGACCAGCCGACGGCGGATGCCTATGTCGAACGACAGGTGAAGCGCGACCCGGATCTTTGGGTGGTGGAATTCGACTCACCGGACCTCAAGCCGCCTTTCGAGGCCCGGCTGATCTGAGGCCTATTCGACCGTCCCGAAGCAGCGGTCCCCGGCATCGCCCAGCCCCGGCACGATGAAGCCGCGATGGTCCAGCTTCTCATCCAGCGAGGCCGTGTAGATCGGCACATCCGGATGCGCGGCGGAAAGCTTCGCCACGCCCTCGGGCGCCGCCACCACGCAGACGAAGCGGATGCTCGGCGCGCCGGCCTCCTTCACCCGCTGCACCGCAGCCACCGCGCTGCCGCCGGTGGCCAGCATCGGGTCGAACAGGATGGCGCCGCGCGAGCGGACCTCGGGCGGCATGCGCAGCATGTACTGGCTGGGCTTCAGCGTGTGCTCGTCCCGCACCAGGCCGACATGGCCGACCGGTGCCTCCGGCAGCACCTGCATGCCGCCCTCCATCAGCCCGAGGCCGGCGCGCAGCACGGCGACCAGAACCGGCTCCGGCGCCGCCAGCACCTGGTGGTCCATCTCGGTCAGCGGGGTGGTGATGCGGGCGATACGGCTGGGCAGGGCGCGGGTCGCCTCCAGCGTCAGGATCGCGCCGATCTCGGCCAGCAGCTTGCGGAAGCGGGGGGAGGGGGTGGCGGCATCGCGCAGTTCCGCCAGCCGATGGGCGAGCAGCGCGTGATCGACGACATGCAGCATGGTCATGGGCTTGAATCCGAAGCTGGAAGGATCAGGCGAGCAACCGGACCGGATCGCCGACCCGGATCATGCCGAGCCGCGCGGCCGCGGCATACATGCCGAGATTGCCGCCGAAATGCTGCGCCACGCTGCGCAGCACCCCGGCATCGCGCTGGGCCGTATCCGGGCAGATGGTGACCATGGCGCAGCGCGGTGCCGGGTCCGCCACCAGCAGCCGCGCGCCGCCGCCGAATTCCAGCATGCGCCCGGCCCATTCGGTATCCGGCGCGTCGCTGTCCACCAGAATGTTGATGCGGAAGCGCCGCGCATCCAGTGCCGCGCCATGCAGGCTGTCGAGCATCGCGAGGCTGGCCGTGGTGATGACGGAGACCGGCATCGCATCGAACACGCCGCGGCCCATCTGGATCAGCTGGGAGGGCTTTCCGGAATCGGCCGAGAGCCGATCGGCCAGCGCCGGATCGCGCAGGTCGAAATCCGCACCATCCGGCGCCGCGACCTGCACGGCGGAGTTGCGTGTGTCCTCGGGTGTCACGAAGCGCGGGCGGTAGCGCACCATCCCGGACAGGTCGCGCCCGGTCAGCCAGGGGAAGCGGCCATGGTGGCCCTGCTGCACGAAGGCGTATTGCCGGTCCCCCGCCAGCCCGGTCCAGCGCAGCTCCGCTTCCGGCAGCGATTCGCCGGCCATGGATTTCACCGGGAAGCGGGCGATGCCCAGCACGGTGCCGGCCAGGGTCATCGCGCCACCGTCTCCACCGCCAGCATCTGCACCGCCACGCGCCGTCCCTCGCGGCGCGCCGCTTCCACGGCGCTGCCCAGCGCCGCAGCGAAATCCGGCAGTGCTTCCGACTCCGGCCTGGGCGTCGCGAACAGCGGCCCGTCGCTGGCAATGGCCACCACCACATCCATGCCAAAGGGCGCATCCGCCACCCAGCCCGGCCAGCCCGGCCGCGGCTCGCCAAGCCGGATACGGGCGCCCGGCGCCTGCGGCGGAAGCTGTTGCAGCCGATAGGCATTGCCGCTGGCCGAGAGATAATACAGTTCGACCTGCCCGCCCCAACTGGGCGCGGCGAGATCCAGCCGCAGCGGCGTGCCCTGCACCAGCGGCCCGCGGCCGACCAGGTCCAGCCGCAGCGCGGCCGGGCCGCTGGCGGGCGGCACCTGGCGCAGCGCCTCGATCACCTCGCAATAGGGGCCGCTGAAGCCGCGCACCTCCATTGCCGCCGGCGGGGCGCCGCGGGCCTGCAGCGCGCTACGCAGGCTGGCCTCCGTGCCGCGCCGGGCGAGGCCGGTGATGCGCGGCGCGCCGCCCGTCTCGACCACGGCGAGGCGGGCGCAGGCCTGCGCCTCCGTCACCTCGCCCAGGATGCGGCGCAGCTCGCCGGCCGGGCGGGCGGGGGCGGCGCCGGTGGGCGCGGGCTCCAGCCGCAGCTCGATCCGCCGGTTGCGCGCCAGGGCGTCCGGGGCGTCGCTGTCATCCAGCGGCTGCGTATCGCCGAAGGCGACGGCGGCGACGCGGTTGGAGGGCAACCCGGCATCGATCAGCAGCCGCGCCACGGCGATGGCGCGTGCCGCAGACAATTCCCAGTTGCTGGCGAAGCGGCCGCCGGCACGGATCGGGCTGCGGTCTGCATGGCCGTCGACGCGCAGGATCCAGCCGAGGTCGCTCGGGAATTGCCGGGCGAGGTCCAGCAGCACGCCGCCGATGTCGCGGATCTGCTGCTGCCCGGCAGGGGACAGGTCCGCCGAGCCGACCGGGAACAGCACTTCCGACTGGAAGACGAAGCGGTCGCCGACGATGCGGACCTCCGGCCGGTCACCCAGCACCTGGCGCAGCCGGCCGAAGAAGTCGGAGCGGTAGCGCTGCAATTCCTCGACCCGCGCCGCCAGCGCCACGTTCAGCCGCTGGCCGAGGGCGACGATCTGCGCGTCCTTGTCGCGCCCTGAATCCTCCGCCGCATCCAGCGCGGTGGCAACGCGGGAGAGTTCGCGGCGCAGCGCCTCCAACTGCCGGGTCAGCACCGCCACCTGCACGCGGGCGCTTTCGGACAGGCGGCCATATTCGCCGGCCTGCGCTTCCGCAGCCGCGCGGCGCCGTTCCTCCTCCGCCGCACGGCGGCCGGCCTCGGCGGCAAGCTGCGCGGCGGCGGCGCGGCCCTGTTCGGCCTGGGTGGCGCGGGCTGTGGCCTGGCCGAGCAGTTCCAGCGCCTCCTGCCGCGCCGCCTCGGCGGTGGCACGCTGGCGGGATTCATCCTCGGCGCGGGCCAGCGCCTGTTCGGCCTGGCGCTCGAGCTGGTCGCGCAGCGCCTCCAGCCCACGGATCTGGCTGCTGAGCCGGGCGATGTCGGACAGCCGCGCCTCGATGGTGGCGCGATCCGCCGTGACGGTCTGGTCGAGCCGCGCCGCTTCCTCCCGCAAGGCCGCCACATCGCGGCGGGCCGCTTCCAGGCTCTGGCGCGCCTGGGCGAGTTCGGCGGCCAGCGCCGCGGCTTCCCGCTGGCGCGCCGCCAGTTCCTCCGCCGTCGTGGCGCGGGCTGTGCGTTCGCTGGCGAGGTCGCGGGTCAGCGCCGCCGCCTGGGCCTGGGCCGCCTGCAGGGTCTGCCGGGCGGCGGCCAGCTCGCGTGCCAGCGCCTCGGCTTCCTGCCGCCTCGCCTCGATCTGCTGCGTGGTCAGCGCGCGCACCTCGGCCAGCTCGCGTTCCGTCGCCGCACGCGCCTCGCCAAGTTCGGCCAGGTCACGGCGCGCCACGTCGAGGGCGGTGCGGGCGGTGGCGAGGTCGCGGGCCAGCGCCTCCGCCTCCTGCCGGCGGGCCTCGAGCTGCTCGGCCGACAGGGCGCGGGCCTCGGCCAGCTCCCGTTCCGTGGCACCCCGGGCGGCGCGTTCGCCGGCGAGGTCGCGGGACAGCGCCTGGGCCTGGGCGCGCGCCTGTTCCAGCGTGCCGCGCGCGGCGGCGAGGTCGCGTGCCAGGGCCTCGGCTTCCTGCCGCCGCGTCGCCAGTTCCTGCGCCGTCGCATCCCGCGCCGCGCGGGTTTCCTGCAGGCTTCGCTCGGTCGCCGCCAGCGTGTCGCGTTCCGCCGTCAGGTCGCGGCCGAGCGCCTGCACTTCGCCGCGCGAGGTCGCCAGGTCGCGCCGCACCGCCTCCAGCGCCGCGCGTTCGGCAGCCAGCAGGCGCTGCGCGTCGGTCAGGGTGCGGACGGTGCGGGCGGTGTCGCCGCCGGCGGCCTCGACGCGCGCCTGGGCCTCCGCCAGCCGGCCCTCCAGCTCCGCGATCCGGGCCGTGCCGTCCCGCGCCGAGACTTCCAGGTCCGCCAGGCGGGCGGAGAGGCGGGAGCGTTCGCCACGCGCCGCGTCGCGTTCGCCGACCAGCCGGTCGCGTTCCTCGCGCAGCGCGGACAGACCCTCCAGCGCCGTGTCGCGGGCGACGATGGCGGCGCGCAGGTCATCGGTCAGCCGGTCGAGCGAGAGCCGCAATTCCTCCGCCTGGCCACGTTCCAGGGACAGCAATTCGGACAGTTCACCGACCTGCCGGTTCAGCCGGTCCAGCGCCCGGTCGCGCGAGGACAGCGCGACGGACAGGAACCCCTGGCCGAGCACGAAGACCAGCAGCACGAAGATGATGACCATGAGCAGCGTGGACAGCGCGTCCACATAGCCTGGCCACGCATCCAGCCCGCCGCCGCCGCGCCTGCGCCGCCCGCCGAGTGCCATGTCGCTAGGCGGCCCGCGCCGTCACCGCGGCGGCTCTTCGGCCAGGGCCGCGATGGTGCGGGCGAGGATCTTGATCTCGTTGCGGATTTCCGTGGTGGCCTGCATCCGCCCCTGGGTCATCTCCTCCAGGATGCGGGCGAGGTAGAGCTCCTGGTTGCGGATATGCCCGCGGGAGGCATCGTCCAGCGCACCCTGGGCATTGGCATCCGCCATGCGCTGCAGGGTGGGGGCGAGCTGCGCCTGGCTTTCCGCCATGCGGGTCATCAGCACCTGGCTGGCGCGCATCTGGTCCGCCAGGATGGAAAGCCGCTCCGTCAGCGTCATCAGCGCCTGGTTCGACTGCGCGCGGCCATCCTCGCCACGGCCGATGGCGCGCTGCAGCTCCTCCATGTTCTCGGCGGATTGCTCCAGCAGCGCCTGGACATAGGCGGGCATCGAGCCCTCGCCTTCATTGCCCAGCGCGCCGGAGGACAGCCGCGTGGCGCCGGCCAGCCAGTCTTCCAGCTCGGAGTAGAAGCGGTTCTGCGCCTGCCCGGCGGTGAGGTCGAGGAAGCCCAGCACCAGCGCGCCGGCGAGGCCGAGCATGGAGGAGGAGAAGGCGATGGACATGCCGCGCAGCGGCTGCGCCAGACCCTGCTTCAACTGGTTGAACAGCGCGTTGATGTCGCCCGAGCCGACCGACATGCCGCCGATCACGTCCGACACGGCGGCAATCGTCATCAGCAGGCCCCAGAAGGTGCCGAGCAGGCCAAGGAAGATCAGCAGGCCCGTGGCGTAGCGGGACAGTTCCCGGCTTTCATCGAGGCGGGAGGAGATGCCATCCAGCACGCTGCGCATCGCCATGGCGGACAGCGACAGGCGTTCCGACCGCCGCCCGGCGAGCATGCTGGCCATCGCCGCCAGCAGGCGCGGCGGCTTGCGGGCGGGGGCGCCGGGGGTGGGGTTGCGGAAGGCCTCCAGCCACTCGACCTCCCGCGTCAGCACCAGCACCTGGCGGATGTTCCAGGCGATGCCCAGCAGCAGAACCAGTGCGATGACGCCGTTCAGCATCGGGTTGGCCGCGAAGGCGGTGGTCAACTCGCCCACCAGCAGCCCGACCAGCACCACCACCGCGGCGAGGAAGGCGAGCATGCGCCAGAGGAAGACGGTCGGGCTGGTCATGCCGCTACCTCGTATTCCGCGAGGCGGAGCCGGAATCGGCTCGCGGCACGCCGGGTGGAAGGATCTCCGCGATATCGACCGGCGGATCGCGCCGGCCCAGCGCGCGGATATCGATGCGCGTCGCCGGCACCCCCGCCGCCACCAGCACATCCCGCACCGTCGCGGCACGCGTGAGCGACAGGCGGCGGGCGAGGGAGGCATCGTCGGCCGGGCTGCTGGCCTGCGCCTCCACCGTGATGCGGCCGCGCGCCAGGGCGGCGAGGTTGGCGGCGAGGCCGGGGGCGAGGCCCGCCAGCGCATCGCGGGTTGCGGCATCCAGCGCGGATTCGCCGGGCGCGAAGCCCAGCCGCCAGCCGCCCTCGGCCCGCACGGACAACCCCTGTTCCGCCGCCACCGGGGCGGCGAGCAGAACGAGCAGGACGGGGATGAGGGCGCGGCGCATCATTCTGCGCCGGAGGCTAAAGCAATACCCCGGCGGTGCAAATCATCCCCGTAGGTGTTTGCCGGCTGATTTCAATATCTTCTTGCGCCAGCGTCTTCTTGCGCCGGTGTATTCCCGCGGCGCGCCAGGTTCAGCCCGTGATGGAGGCCCGGTGCGCCTGCGCGGCGGCGATGCCATCGGCCACCACCTCCCGCAGCTTCGGGTGCAGCGCCTGGTTGCCGCAGACCACGTCGCCGGTCTCGTAGTGGGTTTCGCCCCCGGCCGGGTCGGAGAGGAAGCCGCCGGCCTCCTTCACGATGACCAGGCCGGCCGCGATGTCCCACTTGTTCAGGCCGAGTTCCCAGAACCCGTCATACCGCCCGGCCGCGACCCAGGCGAGGTCGAGCGCCGCCGCGCCGAAGCGCCGCACGCCGGCCACCTGCGGCATCAGCCGCCCCAGCGTGGCGCTGAATTCCGCCTTGCGCTGCACCTTGGCGAAGGGAATGCCGGTGGCGAACAGGGCGGAGCCCATGTCGCGGCGGGCGGAGACGCGCAGGCGCTTGTCGTTCAGATAGGCGCCCATGCCCTTCTCGGCCCAGAACATCTCGTTCCCCGCCGGATTATAGATGCAGCCGGCCATGAGTTCGGAGGTGTTCTCGCCGGTGCGCTTTTCGACGCCGACCGAGATCGCCCAGTGCGGGATGCCGTGCAGGAAGTTGGTGGTGCCGTCCAGCGGGTCCACCACCCAGCGCCATTCCCAATCCTCGTTGCCGGAGGTGCCGGATTCCTCCATCAGGAAGCCCCAGCCGGGGCGGCCGCGGGACAGTTCCTCGCGCAGCGTCTGCTCGGCGCGGAGGTCCGCCTGGCTGACGAAATCGCCAGCGCCCTTGGCGGTGACCTGCAGGGATTCGACATCCGCGAAATCCCGCAGCAGCCGGCGGGCAGCCTTCTGCATCGCGGTCTGCAGGACCGACATGGCGGGGGACAGGCGGGGGGAGACGGCCATGGGGCGAGCGATTCCGGATTGAATGAGCAGATATTGGCGAGGTCCCCCTCACCCAACCCTCTCCCCCCGTCGGGGGGAGAGGGCAGCGCAGGCTTGGCGCGCAGCGCCTAGCCGAAGCGGGTGAGGGGGGCTTCCCGCTGGAAAAGAAGGACCGAGCTTAGCTCTTCGCACGCTCGTAGTAGCTGCCGTCTTCGGTCTTCACCACGATCTTCTCGCCGACCGTGATGAAGGGCGGCACCATGGTCTTCACGCCGTTGGACAGCATGGCGGGCTTGTAGCTGCTGGTGGCGGTCTGGCCCTTCACCACCGGATCGGCTTCCACCACTTCCAGCGTCACCTGCTCCGGCAGCGTCATGGCGACGGGCTCACCCTCGATCAGGCGCACGCCGACCGTCATGTTCTCGACCAAAAACGGCAAACGGTCGCCGAGGATTTCCTTCGGAACCTGCGTCTGCTCGTAGTTCTCCGGGTCCATCAGGACGATCATGTCGCCCTCGGCGTAGGAGAAGGTGAACTCCTTGTCCTCGGTCATCAGCCGCTCGACCGTATCCGCCGTGCGCCAGCGCTGGTCCTTCTTGGCGCCGGTCTTGATGTTCCGCATGTCCACCTGGATGATCGCGTTGCCCTTGCCCGGGATCATGATGTTCTGGCGGATGATGGTGTAGCGCTGGCCCTCGAACTCGATGACCATGCCGGCACGCATCTGGTTGGCCTGCATCTTCGCCATGGTGGGGTAGTCCTGAATGAGCGGTGGGGAATGTGGGGCGCGGATACAACGGCGGAGGGCCAGGGGCAACCTTCAGCAGGCGATGGTGGCGAGGTGCCCGGCCCGGCCATAGGCCAGAATCAGCCCGTCGCGCGTGACCAGGGGCAGGCCACGGTCGCGGGCGGTGGCGATGATCAGGCGGTCGCCGGGGTCGCCATGCAACTCGCCGGGCAGCCAGGAGGCATCGACCGCCGCGCCCGCTGAAAGCGGCGCTTCGCGCAGGCCAGGGGCGGCCATCAACCGGGCGAACCAGGTCTTCGGGTCCGGCAGGAAGGTCATGGCGGCAGCGCGAGAGGGACGCGGCCGCGCCAGCAAGCCGATCTCCCAGGCGGAAACCGGCGAGACGAAGATGCCCGCGCCATTGCCCGCCTGCTGGATCGCGGCCAGGGCGGGGGCGGCCATCGGCGCGCCGGTGGCCAGCCAGATCACCGCGCAGGTGTCCAGCAGCACGCCGTCCCGGCTCATCCGTGCAGCTTGCCCTCGGCGGCGGCGAAGTGTTCGTCGGCGATCGGGGCTGTCAGGTCGAGGCCCTCGGGGATCACCACGCTGTCCCGCATGAAGCCGTGCAGCCCGGCGACGGCCGCGGCCGGGGGCGTCGGTGGGACCAGCACGGCGACGACCCGGCCGCGCTTGGTCACCTCCACCCGGTCCCACTCGCCCGAGCCGACGCGGTCGAGGATGTCGAGGCAGGTGGCCTTGAACTCGGTGGCGCTGATGAGCTTGGGCATCGGGCGGGCCTGGGTGGTCATTTCAGATGACCATATGGGCTTCGGCGCGACGTCCAGCAATCAGGAATCGCGCCACACCGGCCCCACCACCGCCTTCCCGCCGCCGTTCGGCCGTTCCTGCACATAAGTCGGCCAGGCCAGCCCCGTCACCCGGAAGCGCAGCGCCGCCAGCAGCGCCCGCCCTTCCTCCGGCGGCACCTCGAAGCGCGCCGTCCCCGGGGCCGGGTCCAACTGGTGCAGGTAATACGGCTTCACCCGCCCGCGCAGCATGGCCCGGAACAGATCCTCCAGCGCCTCCGCCTTATCATTCACCCCCCGCAGCAGCACGGACTGCCCGAGCAGCACCACCCCCGCCCCGGTCAACTGCCGCAGCGCGGCCATCGCCTCCGCCGTAAATTCCCGCGCGTGGTTGGCGTGGACACACAGATACAGCGGCTTCTCCACCGTCAGCGCCGCCGCCAGCGCCGCATTCACCCGCGCCGGATCGGCCACCGGAACCCGCGAGTGAATTCGTAAAATCTCGATATGCGGAATGGCCGCCAGGCGTTCCAGCAGCCAGGCCAGGCGGCGCGGGCTGAGCATCAGCGGGTCGCCGCCGGTCAGGATCACCTCCCGCACTTGCGGGGTCCGTTCGAACCAAGCGATCGCGGTTTCCAGCTGTTCCGTCGTCAGCAGCCCGCCATCCGGCCCCACCACCTCCCGCCTGAAGCAGAAGCGGCAATAGACGGGGCAGGCGAGCAGCGGCTTCAGCAGCGCGCGGTCGGGGTAGCGGTGCACCACGCCGGGCACCGGGGTGAAGGGCGCATCCGCCGTCGGATCCTCGATCTCATGCGGCGCGGTGACCAGTTCCGCCGGGTCGGGGATGTATTGCGCCACGATCGGGTCGCGCGGGTCGGCCGGGTCGATCAGCGCGGCCATCGCCGGCGTCACCGCGATGGCATAGCGCGCCTGCACCGCCTCCAGCCCCGCCAGGTCGGCGGAAGGCGGCAGCAGCCCGGCCTCGGACAGGGAAGCGGTATCGCGCAGGGTGCGGGAAAGGTTTCGGGCGGCGGCGGGATGGGGCATGGTTGGGCCTGCTAAACCCCAACCTCCCAGCCGCAACAAGGGGGAACGCGCCCATGCCCGAGGCTCCGATCGCCGCCACCGCCCCGCGACGCGCCTGGACCCGAGAAGGGCTGGCCGCCCGGCTGCCCTTCCTGCGCCGGCGCGCGGCGCTGACGGCCGCCACCCGCCATTTCTTCGCCGCGCGCGGCTATATGGAGGTGGAGACGCCCTGCCTGGTTCCCGCCCCGGGGATGGAGGTGCATCTGCGTGGCTTCGCCACCGAATACCGCCCGCATCTCGGCATCGGCCAGGACAGCACGCTGTGGCTGCGGACCTCGCCCGAACTCGCGCTGAAGCGGTTGCTGGTGGGCGGCGCGGGGAAGGTTTTCGAACTCGCCCGCGTCTGGCGGAACGGGGAAGCCAGCCCGCACCACGCGCCCGAATTCACCATGCTGGAATGGTATGCGCCGGGCATGGACCTGGCCGGGATGATGGAGGAGACGGAGCTGCTGCTGCGTTCCGTCTGCCCAGGCCTGGTCGGCCAGGGGGAGGTTACGGCCGATTTCGCGCTGCCCTTCGAACGCCTGACCATGGCCGAGGCCTTCAGCCGCCACTGCCGCGGCATGGACATCCTCGGCACCATCGATGCCGCGACCGGAGAGGGCGATGCCGCGAAGCTGCGCGCCAATGCCGCCCGCGCCGGGCTGCATGTGCCGGAGAGCGATGGCTGGGAAGACGGCTTCTTCCGCCTGGTGATGCGCTACATCGAACCCGCCATCGGCCGCGGCCGCGCCACCTTCCTCACCCACTGGCCCGCCCCGCAGGCGGCGCTGGCCCGGCGCGACCCGCGCGATGGCCGCGTCGCCCTGCGGTTCGAGCTGTTCGCCGCCGGGCTGGAACTCGCCAATGCCTTCGAGGAGCTGACCGACCCGGTGGAACAGCGCGCCCGCTTCGAGCGCGACGTGGCCCAGCGCCGCGCCGAGACGGGCGAGGAAGGCTGGGACGTGGACGAGGATTTCCTGGCGGCGCTGGAGGCGGGCATGCCGCCGGCCTCCGGCATCGCGCTCGGCTTCGACCGGCTGGCGATGCTGGCCAGCGGCGCGACGGAGATCGAGGATGTGCTGTGGCTGCCCGCCATCCCGCGCGCGGCGGCCACTGCCCTGGCGCCGCCGCCGAAGCTGCTGGCGGCGCCGTCAGCCGTAGGATAGCGCCGCCTGGATGGCGGCGGAGCGTTCCGCCGGCCAGGCGAAGAAGGTGAAGACGTAGGGATCGCTGGCGGCGAAGACCGCCGGGTCCGGCGACGCCACCTGCATCGTCGCGGCGTCGAAGGCGGCGTGCGGCTGCCATTCGCCATGCAGCGCGAACCAGGTCTCGTAGCCGAGGCCCGCCAGCAGCGCCGGCACGTCGCGCGTGCTGCCGGGGCGGTGGCGTTCCTCCACCTCCAGGCTCAGCACCGGGCGGCAGCGGGCCAGGGTGGCGCGGGCGCCTTGCAGCACCTCCTCCTCGAAGCCCTCGGCATCCAGCTTCACATGCCGGAGGTCGGGCAGGTCCAGCGCATCGATGGTGGTCACCGCCACCTCATGCCGCAGCACGGTGACGGAGCCGAAGCCGGCATAGGTCTTGGCGGTGGAGGCCCATTGTTCCTGCGCCACCCCCTCCAGTACCGGCACGGACAGGGTCAGCCGCCCGGCTTCGGCGCCGAGCGCCACGGGGTGCAGCCCGATATGCGGCGGGATGCTGCCGTATTCGGCGCGGATCGCGGCTTCCAGCCGGGCGAAGGCGCTGGGCAGCGGCTCGAAGGCCAGTATGCGCGCACCGGGCAGGCGCGACAGCGGCAGGGTCAGCAGCCCGTCATGCGCGCCCACATCCAGGATGCTGCCGGGCTGGTGCAGCCTGGTGTGGAAGGTCAGTTCATCCATGCAGCCGCCGGGCCTCCGTCTTGAGTGCCCGGCATGTGGGGAGGATGCCGCGAAACGCAGCCTCAGTTCGGCGGCACTTCCGAGATGCGGAGCTGCGCCGGCACGCGGGACCCGCGGTCATAATGGCCGATCCAGATATCGTACTGGCCGGATTGCGGGCGGCGGAAGATCAGCCCCGGATCGGTGCCCTGGAAGTCGTCGTTGCAGGCCCAGGTGCCGTCCGGCAGGTTCACCACCAGCGTGACATCGGCGCGCGAGGCGGCCGAGAGATACAGCGGCAGGCCCTGGCCGGCGCGGTAGTTCAGCCGCACATCCGGCGCATTGGCGATGGAGCCGAGGCATTGCGACCCGCCCAGCCGTTCCGCCGGCAGGGTGCCGCCGGCGGTGACGTTCACCGTGGTCGGGTCCGGCGCGAAATTGGCGCTGAGGTTGACCGTGCCGAAGGACGGCCGGCGGTTGAAGTCCTGCGCGAGCGCGAGCGTCGGCACGACGGACAGCGCCAGCAGCGCGGCGATGTGTCGGGGCAGCATGGAGGTCTCCTGGTCACAGCGCGGATGCGGCGCCGGTCTCGGGCGTTTCTGAAAATTTTGCGCGGGCCGCATCCAGCCGCGGCATCCAACCGTAATCCCTTTGTGATGGGCGCCAAGACTGCCGCGAAACGATTCGGAGTTGTTGCATGTCGGCTAACGCGTTTTTCTTTGGTCGGACCGTCAGAGGATGAGGCGACCCTGGCTCACCGGCACCACCGAGCCGCCGACACTGACCCGGATGCCACGATCCGGCGTGCTGCTGGCCGCGAGCGCCAGGCGGCTCGGCCGGCCCATCTCGATGCCCTGCTCCACCTTCAACGCGAGGCTCTCGCCCCCCAGGCGGTGCAGCAGCAGCCCGGCCAGGGCGACATTGGCGCTGCCGGTCGCCGGGTCCTCCGCCACGCCGGATAGCGGGGCGAACATGCGCGCGCGCAGCAGGTCCGGCCCCAGGCGGGTGTAGAGCAGCAGGCCCACGGCCAGGGTGGCCGGCAGCCACTCGCGGAAGGCGGCGGCGTCCGGCGCGGCTGTGGCGAGCGTCGCCGGGTCTTCCACCTCGGCGATGGCGAAGGGCGTGCCGCAGGAGGCCAGGACCGGCTCGCCCACCAGCCCGGGCAGCCCGGCGCAGGCGGCGAGACCGGCTGCGGCCAGCGGGCCGAGCAGGGCGAAGGGCTGCGGCGCGGTGATCTCCGCCGCCGTCACCAGGCCGCCGGCATCACGGGTCAGCCGGGCATCGACCGGCCCGGCCGGCTGGTGCAGCGTCAGCCGGTCGCCGCCCAGCGCCATCCGGCGGGCCAGCATCACGGCCGTGCCGACATTGGGGTGGCCGGCGAACGGCAGTTCGCGCGCTGTGGTGAAGATGCGGATGCGTGCGCTGGCCGTCGCCGCATCCTCCGCCAGGATGAACACCGTCTCGCTGAGGTTGAATTCCCGCGCGATGGCCTGCATCAGATCCGCATCGAGCGCCGCGGCGCCCTGCACGATGGCCAGCGGATTGCCGCCATGGCGGGTGGTGGTGAAGACGTCGCAGGTTTCGAATTCCAGGCCCATCGGCATCTTTCCCGGCTCTTCTGGCCGCGCATGTTGTGCGGGGCCCGCCGTATGATGGGAAGGGCAGGGCCACGAAGCGAGGATTTCCCACGCCGGGCGCCCTGGCGGCCATTCCGCCCAGCTTGAACTCCCGCGCGATCACCGGCATCAGGTCGCGGTCGGCGGCATCTGGTTCCGGGGCGGAATGCCGAGGAAGGGGTGAGGCATGGCCAGGCTGCGTCGATTTCTGCGCCGTGTCCTGGGGGCGGAGCCGTGGCGCTTCTGGCTCGGCGTGCCGGCGGCGGCGCTGGCCGCCAATCTGACGCCGCTGCTGGTGCTGTTCCTGCAGGCGGCGGTGGAGCAGCTGGTGCAGGGCGCCCGCCTGCCGCAGCCAACGGATCTGCCCCAGTTCCTGCTGGCCTGGCTGAGTTCGCTGTTCCTGTTCCCCTATGCGCTGCTGCTGACCCTGGTGGCGGGGGTGCCGGCGCATCTGCTGCTGGTGCTGCTGCGCCGCGATGCCGCCTGGATCTATGGCGCCGGCGGGGCGATGGGTGGGCTGCTGGCCTTTGACGGCCTGGAAATGCTGCGCGGTCCCGGCAATCCGACGGTGGCCCTGATGGGCCTGGGCGCCGGCCTCGCCGCGGCGATCGCCTTCCGTGCGATCTGGCGGCCACTCCGGTCGTCTTCAGGCCCAGCGGCCTCGCAAGGCAATTCGAAAAGCGCGTGAAGACAAAAGCGGCCTTGCCTTCAGTGCTTCAGGCCGAGGCAATCGCCGCATTCATCGCCCGCACCCCGGCCGCCGGTCCCTCCGGGTGGTTCCACACGGCGCCCACCACGGCCAGGAAATCCGCCCCGGCCTGCACCAGCGGCGGGCAGTTCGCGGCGGTGATGCCGCCGATGGCGACGCAGGGGATCTCGAACATCTCGGACCACCATTCCAGGATCTCGGGCTCCGCCTGGTGCACGGTTTCCTTGGTGCCGGTCGGGAAGAAGGCGCCGAAGGCGACGTAATCCGCGCCCGCCTCGCCCGCTTCCATCGCCAGGTGGCGGGAGGCATGGCAGGTCACGCCGATCATCGCCTCCGCCCCCAGCAGCTTGCGGGCCGCAACCGGGTCGCCATCGCCCTGGCCGAGATGCACGCCGTCGCAGCCGGCTTTCTTCGCCAGATCCATGCGATCATTCATCAGCACCACCACGCCACGCGCCTGCGCCACCGGGATCAGCGCCGCGGCGGCGCGCAGCACCACATCATCCGGCGCGCCCTTCAGGCGAAGCTGCAGCGCGGCGACATCCCCGGCATCCAGCGCGCGGGCCAAATCCTCGGCGAAACCTGGCAGGTCCGGCAGGGCAGGGGGGGTGATCAGGTACAGGCGGCAATCGGGCTCGGGCATGGCGCGATCTGTGAGGCCAGCCGGCCCCTCAGGCAAGCCCGCGCCATGCCAGATGCGCGCCGAGCGCCAGCAGGCTGGCGAAGAAGATGCGCCGGAACAGCGCGGGCGGAATGCGGCCGCGCAGCCAATTGCCCAGCGCCAGCCCGGCCAGCGCCGGCGGCAGGGCGAGCAGCGATTGACCGGCGGCCAGCGGCGTGAAGCTGCCCTGCACGGCCAGCGCCACCGCCAGCGCCACGGTCGCCGCCAGGAAGGCGATGCCGAGCGCCTGCACCAGCGCATCCCGCGCCAGTCCCAGCGCGCCGAGCCAGGGCACCACCGGCATGACGAAGACGCCGGTCGCCCCGGTCACCAGCCCGCCCAGCAGGCCGATCGGCGCGGCGCTGATCCGCTCCGCCCGCGGCGGCAGCCGGAAGGGCGGCGTCAGCAGCCCCCAGCCGCCATAGGCGGCCAGCGCCAGCCCGAGCAGGCCGAGCGCCAGCGCGCCGCCGCCGGTCAGCAGCCCGATCCCCGCCAGGGTGCCCGGCACGAGCATCAGCAGCATCGGCCATAGCCGCCGCAGCAGCACCCGCCAGGCCGGGCCGGTGGCCTGCAGGATGTTGGTGGCGAGCGAGGGCAGCACCAGCAGCGCCGCCGCCTCCGCCGGCGGCATCGCCAGCGCCAGAAGCCCGATGGCGATGGTCGGCAGGCCGAGGCCGATCAGCCCCTTCACGGCGCCGGCGAGCAGGAAGACGAATCCGATGAGGGCGGGGGTGGCGAGCTGTTCCATGACCGCAACCTGCCCGATTCCGCGGCGCTGCGCTTCGGCCCGGACCGAAGCATCCCGGTGCGGCCCGCCGTGATGCACCCAGCATGGTGTGCCCGGCATGATGCAGATCAGGGAAGCCGCGGCGGCAGGGGATCATCATGCGGAACGTTTCAGGCCGGCGGCGGGCTGGTCGGCAGCTTCTCGGGGGTTCTCATCATGTCGGAAGCCACACGCGCCGCGCGCCAGTCCCGGCGCATCGGCGTGCTTGCCGGAATCGTGGTCGCCGCGCTGGCCATCAGCATCCTCGCCTGGCAGCAGGGCGGCGGTGGCGATGCCGTGGCGCGGGGCCACTGGACGGCGGATGCCCATTGCGGTGGCTGCCACGACGTGGCGCCGACCGCCCAGCCCGTCCGGCGCAGCGGCGTGCCGAGCTTCGTGCTGCTGGCCGCCGGCCGGCCGAGCCGGGAAGCGGTCGGGGTCTTCCTCGCTGCACCACATCCCCGGATGCCGCCCTTCCAGCTTGCGCCGGAGGAGCAGGCCAATCTGGCCGCCTACATCGTCAGCCTGGCGCCCGCGCGTCGCTGAACTGCGGCGCGCGGGGCCGGGGCATCAGTCCAGCGTGGCGCCGGAAGCCTCGACCAGGCCCTTCCAGAACTGCTCCTGCGCCTGCAGGTAGCGGCCATAGGCGGCGGGGCTCTCGTCCCAGACCGGGGTGAAGCCCAGCGGCTCCATCCGCTGCTTGAAGTCGTCCGACCGGGCGATCTGCACCAGCGCGGCATGCAGCCGGTTGACCGCCGCTTCCGGCGTGCCGGAAGGAGCGTTCACGGCGTACCAGCTCTGCATGTCGATGCCCTGGTTCGGGAACAGCGCCTTCATGCTCGGCACCTCGCGCAGTTCCGGCACATAGGTCACGCGCTCGGCGGAGCCCACCGCCAGCGCCCGGAAACGGCCTTCCCGCACATGCGGCATCAGCGCCGGGATCACGTCGAACATCATGTCGATGTTGCCGGCCAGCAGGTCCGCAATGGCGGGGCCGCCGCCCCGGTACGGCACATGGGTGATCTCCATCCCCGCCGCCGCATTGATCCGCGCCAGGGTCAGGTGGCTGACCGTGCCGGCGCCGGAGGAGCCCATGGTGATCGCGCCCCGATCGCGCTTCGCCGCGGCCACCAGCTCCGCGAAGCTGCGCCAGGGCTTGTTGGCGTTCACCACCAGCAGCACCGTGCCCGTGGTCACGCGCGTCACCGGGGTCAGGTCGCGGATCGGGTCGAAGGGCATGGAGCGGCGGAACAGGAACTTGTTGGCCGCCAGGATGGTCGCGGTGCCGAGCAGCACCGTGTAGCCATCCTTCGGCGCCTTCGCGACCACGTCGCCGCCGATATTGCCGCCAGCGCCGCCGCGATTGTCCACCGTGATGGTCTGGCCGAGGATCGGCTGCAGCCGTTCCGCCAGCAGCCGCGCGGTGATGTCCACCGCGCCGCCGGGCGCGAAGGGAACGACGATGCGGACCGGCCGCTGCGGCCAGCTCTCCTGCGCCAGGGCGGGGGCGGCCAGGCTGGAGGCCAGGGGCAGCGTCGCGGCAGCGCCGAGCAGGCTTCGGCGGGAAAGGCCGGGGAAGGTCATGCGGGGGGATCCTCAGTCGGGTTGATCGGCACCCAGCATAGCCGGTCTGCCGCGGCCCCGCACCCCGGGGCCCGTTTCAGCCCGGCACCAGCCGTGCAGAAAGCGCCTGTACGGGGGCGGCTGCGAGGTCCGCGCGCATCGCCGCCTCATCGGTCCAATGGGCGCCCGGCGGCAGCCGGCGGGCACGCCATTCCAGCGTCACCTCGGCCAGCCGGAAGGGCCAGGGCGCGACGCTCAGCACGCCGGCGCCTTCCTGCAGCGCCAGCTTCACCCGGCTGCCATCCGCCATCGGCGCGGTGCCAACGCCGCCGATGGTCTCCACCCCGCCACAGACGGCCAGGCTCAGCGCATCCGTCACGGCGACCAGGGCGCCGGCCGCCTCGACCTGCGCCGGGGTGGCGCCGAGCTGCGCGGCGAGGTCACGCTGCACCACCTCCTGCTCCGCCAGGTAGCGATCGACCGCCTCGGCATCCGCCTGGTCGAGCTGGTGGCGATCGGCATAAAGGCCATAGATCAGGCTGCCATGGCGGCTGACCAGCAGCGCCACCCAGGGCCCCCAATTCGACAGCGCCAGCGCCACGCCGGCCGCCCACATCGGCGCGTGGGTCCGGGCGCCGACGGTGCGGAAGATGTGTGGCCGGCCCGTCGCCGGGTCCAGCGTCGGGGCTGCCTCCCATCCCATCCAGGCGACATCGTGCTGGGCGCAGGCGGTGGCGACATCCTCGAAGGGATCGAGGGCGGCGAAGCCGGGTGCGCCCCAGGCGCGGGCGAGCTGGCCGGAGACCAGCGCATGCATCGGCTGGCTGATCGCCAGGGCGGAGCCATCGGGAAGATCGCGCAGCAGCATGCGGGCAGGATGGGCGCCGATCGGACGGGCCGCAATCCCCGTTCCGGGGGCGATCCGTCCCCTCCCGGAACATGGCGTCCTTGCAAGACTTGCAACTCACCTTCATATGGCGCCGACTTCGGCACCGAAGCAATCGGGGAGTCCTAATTGATGCGCGTTGCGGTATTGCGCGAGCGGCGAGGGGCGGAAACGCGGGTCGCCGCGACGCCGGAGACGGCGAAGAAGCTCATCGCCCTGGGCTGCACCGTCGCCGTGGAAACCGGCGCCGGCCTCACTTCGGGTTTTCCGGACAGCCACTATGCCGAGGCTGGCGCGGAGGTGGCGCCCGATGCGGCCGCCGCCCTGGCCAATGCCGGGCTGGTGCTGAAGGTGCGGGCGCCGCTCGGCGCCCGGGAGGGGGAGGTCGATGAACTCGCCCTGATCCCGCGCGGCGCCATTTTGGTCGGCACGCTCGGTGCAAGCCGCGCCGTGGCGGAGACCTACGCCCAGCTCGGCATCGAGGCGTGCAGCATGGAATTGCTGCCGCGCATCACCCGGGCCCAGTCGATGGACGTGCTGTCCTCCCAGGCCAATCTGGCGGGCTACCGCGCGGTGGTGGAGGCGGCGGGCGCCTTCGACCGCGGCTTCCCCATGCTGATGACCGCCGCCGGCACCATCCCGGCCGCCAATGTCTTCGTCATGGGCGCCGGTGTCGCCGGGCTGCAGGCCATCGCCACCGCGCGGCGCCTCGGCGGCCGCGTCTCCGCCACCGATGTGCGGCCGGCGGCGAAGGAGGAGATCAAGTCCCTCGGCGCCACCTTCGTCGGCTACGAGGACGAGGAGAGCAAGGCCGCGCAGACCGCGGGCGGCTACGCGAAGCAGCTCTCGGCCGAATTCTACGCCAAGCAGGCGGAAGTGGTCGCGGCCCACATCGCCAAGCAGGACATCGTCGTCTGCACCGCGCTGGTGCAGGGCCGCAAGGCGCCGATCCTGGTGAACGAGGCGATGGTTGCTTCCATGAAGCCCGGCAGCATAATCGTCGATCTGGCCGCGGAAGCTGGCGGCAATTGCGCGGCGACCGTCCCCGGCGAGATGACGGTGACGGGCAATGGCGTGAAGATCCTGGGCTACCGCAACTGGCCGGGCCGGATTTCCGGCGCCTCCTCCGCGCTTTATGCGCGCAACCTGCTGACCTTCCTGACCACCTTCTGGGACAAGGAAGCGAAGAAGCCGGTGCTGGCCGAGGATGATGACATCGTGAAGGGCGTGCAGCTGACCCGCGGCGGTGCCGTGGTGCACGCCTCGCTCCCGGCCGCCTGAGGAGATCGCCGCATGAACCCGCAACAGATCGCCGTCGAGGCCGCCTCGATCTCCGACCGCGCCGCGCTGCTCGCCGAGCATGCGCGGCAGCTCGCCGAGACCGCGGCCCCCATCGCCGCCGCGGCCGAGCCCTTCCTGCTGCTGCTGACCATCTTCCTGATGGCCTGCTTCGTCGGCTACTACGTGGTGTGGAACGTGACCCCGGCGCTGCATTCGCCGCTGATGGGCGTCACCAACGCCATCTCCTCCGTCATCGTGGTGGGCGCCATCCTGGCGACCGGGCTGGCCGATAGCTGGGCCGCGAAGGCCTTCGGCTTCATCGCCGTGACCCTGGCCTCCGTGAACATTTTTGGTGGCTTCATGGTGACCCGGAGAATGCTCGCGATGTTCAAGAAGAAGGGGAGCTGAGCCGATGGCACAGACCCTTTCGACGCTGGCCTACCTGGTCGCGTCGGTCCTGTTCATCATGGCGCTGCGGGGGCTTTCCAACCCCGAGACCAGCCGCCAGGGCAATCTGTACGGCATGGTCGGCATGGGCATCGCCATCGCGGCGACCCTGCTGAAGCCGGGCATGGGCGCGGGCGGCATCGTGCTGGTGCTGGCCGGCCTCGCCATCGGCGGCACCATCGGCACGCTGCTGGCGCAGCGGATCCAGATGACGTCCCTGCCGCAGCTGGTCGCCGCCTTCCACTCCCTGGTCGGCATGGCGGCGGTGTTCGTGGCGGCGGCGGCCTTCTACTCGCCGGAGAGCTTCGGCATCGGCTATGCCGGCAACATCAAGGCGGCCTCGCTGGTCGAGATGTCGCTGGGCCTGGCGATCGGTGCCATCACCTTCTCCGGGTCCGTCATCGCCTTCGCCAAGCTGGACGGCCGCATGTCCGGCTCGCCGATCCTGTTCAAGGGCCAGCACATGCTGAACGCGGCGCTGGGTGCGCTGCTGCTGGTGCTGGTGATCGCCTTCGTCGCGACCGGGTCGCCGATCCTGTTCTGGCTGATCGCGCTGCTGTCCTTCGCGCTCGGCTTCCTGCTGATCATCCCGATCGGCGGCGCCGACATGCCCGTGGTTGTCTCCATGCTGAACAGCTATTCCGGCTGGGCGGCGGCGGGCATCGGCTTCACCATCGGCAACCTGCTGCTGATCGTCACCGGCGCGCTGGTCGGCGCCTCGGGTGCGATCCTGTCCTACATCATGTGCAAGGGCATGAACCGCAGCATCATCAACGTGCTGCTGGGCGGCTTCGGCAGTGACAGCGGTGCGGCCGCCGGCCCGGGCGCGGGCACCGCGGACCGTGCGCCGGTGAAGGCGGGCTCGCCCGAGGACGCCGCCTATATCATGAAGAACGCCCAGAAGATCATCATCGTGCCGGGCTACGGCATGGCGGTGGCGCAGGCGCAGCAGGTGGTGCGGGAGATGGCCGACCTGCTGAAGAAGGAAGGCGCCGAGATCTCCTACGCCATCCACCCCGTCGCCGGCCGCATGCCCGGCCATATGAACGTGCTGCTGGCCGAGGCGAACGTGCCCTATGACGAGGTGCATGAGCTGGAGGAGATCAACGCCGAATTCGCCGATGCCGATGTGGCCTATGTCATCGGTGCGAACGACGTGACCAACCCGGCGGCGAAGACGGACAAGACCAGCGCCATCTACGGCATGCCGATCCTGGATGTGGAGCGCGCCAAGACCGTGTTCTTCGTCAAGCGCGGCATGGCCAGCGGCTATGCCGGCGTGGACAACGAACTGTTCTTCCGCCCCAACACCATGATGCTGTTCGGTGACGCCAAGAAGGTCACGCAGCAGATCGTGCAGAGCCTGCAGAAGTAGTCCTGTTCCTCCTCCGGCCGCCGCGGTGCGGCCGGAGGAAATGCCCGCACCAGCACAGGGGTCGGCATGGATGAGATCCTGCTTTTCACGGCGGTCGGGTTCCTGGCGCAGGTCATCGATGGCGCCATCGGCATGGCCTACGGGCTGACCGCGACCAGCGTACTGGTCTCGCTCGGCACCCATCCGGCGGTTGCCAGTGCCAGCGTGCATGCGGCGGAGATCTTCACCACCGGCGCCTCCGGCTTTGCCCACTGGCGGCTGAAGAATGTCGATGCGCGGCTGCTGGCGCGGCTGGCGCTGCCGGGCATCGCCGGCGGAATCGCCGGGGCGCTGCTGGCCTCGGCGCTGCCGATGCAGATCATCCGGCCTCTGGTCAGCGCCTATCTGCTCGGCATGGGCGGGCTGATCCTGTGGCGCGCGCTGCGTCCGCCGCAATCCCGGCCGGGGCGGCCGGTGACGCTGCTCGGGCTTGCCGGCGGCTTCCTGGATGCGGCGGGGGGAGGCGGCTGGGGTCCTATCGTCACCTCCACCCTGATCGGGCGCGGCGACGTGCCGCGCATCGCCATCGGCTCGACCAATGCGGCTGAGTTCTTCGTCGCCCTCGCCATCACCATCGCCTTCTTCAGCGCGATCGGGCTGGAACTGTGGCAGGCGATCCTCGGGCTGGTGCTGGGCGGGGTGCTGGCCGCGCCCTTCGCCGCCCTGATTGCACGCCACCTGCCGGCCCGGAAGCTGATGCTGCTGGTCGGAGTGGTGATCATGCTGCTGTCGCTGCGCAACCTGGCGGCGGCGGTCGGCTGGATCTGAGGACGCCTCAGCCCTACGGCAGCGTCGCCATCGCCTTCGTGAAGGCCTCCATCGTCTGGTCCACGTCGCGCGGCTCATGCGCGGTGGAGACATAGTACTTGCTGTCGCCCTTCAGGATGCCGCCGGCGCGCAGAACCTGGTTCACATGCGCCTGGGTGGCACGGTCGGCGCGCAGCGTGGCGCGGTAGTCGCGCACCTCGCCGGCGGTGAACACCACGTCGAACAGTGGCGGCTCGCCGACCACCTGGGCCGGCAGGCCGGCTCGGGCGATCTGCGCGGCCATGCCTTGCATCAGCGCGCGGCCGGTGGCGAAGACGCCCTCATAGGCGCCGGGGCGGCGCAGGATCTCCAGCGTCTTCAGCCCGGCGACCGCCGCCACCGGGTTGCCGGACAGCGTGCCCACCTGCATCAGGAAGCCGGCATCGCCGACCAGCGCGCGGTCGAAATGCGCCATGATGTCGGCCCGCCCCGCCACCGCCGCCAGCGGCAAGCCGCCGCCGATGGTCTTGCCTAGGGTGCAGAGGTCGGGGGTCACGCCGTAATATTCCTGCGCGCCGCCATAGGCGAAGCGGAAGCCGGTGACGACCTCGTCGAAGATCAGCACCAGCCCGTGTTTCGTGCAGAGGTCGCGCAGCCCCTTAAGGAAGCCCGGGGCGGGCGGGATCAGGCGCTGCAGTGGTTCCACGATGATGCCGGCGATCTCCTCGCCCTGCTGCTCGACCAGCCGCGTCACCGCCTCCAGGTCGTTGAAGGGGGCGACCAGCACGTCATCGGCGACCGATTTCGGAATGCCTGCCGAATCGGGGACGGGGCGGGGGAAATTGGCCAGGTGCTTCGGCGCCAGGCTCATCAGGCCATGGTCGCTCATGCCGTGGTAGCCGCCCTCGAATTTCAGGATCTTGTCGCGGCCGCGGAAGGCGCGGGCGAGGCGCATGGCATAGAGATCCGCCTCCGTGCCCGAGCCGACGAAGCGGAGTTGCTCGGCGCAGGGCACCGCCTCCACGATCGCCTCGGCGAGTGCGATGCCATGCTCGTTGTTGGTGAAGAAGGTGGTGCCGCGGGTGATCTGCTGCTGCACCACCTCGGTCACTTCCGGGTGGCAATGGCCGATGAACATCGGGCCGGAGCCGAGCAGGTAGTCCACGTATTCCCGCCCGGCGACATCCCACACCCGGCCGCCGCGGCCTTCGCGCAGGATCACCTCGGGCGGGAAATTGCCAAAGCCGCCGGCAGGCAGGACGCGCTTCGCCCGGGCGAGCAACGCCTGTTCCAGATCCCCGAACCCGTCCATACTGCCAATCTCCCGCCGCAAGCGGGGATTAGACGCGTTTCCATGCGGCGCGGAAAGACTCCGGACAGCACGAAACCGCGGCTGGCGGAGGTTTCCGCACCGCGGTATTTCGGCTCGTCAGGATGACGGCCCGCCGGGGAGGACGGGCAATGGGGGAGGCAGCTTCGTGTCCTGGCAGCGGGTTGAGGCCCGGTGCCGGGACGAAATCAGAAGCCTTCCCGCTCCAGCCGCTTGCGCTCCACCTTCCGGGCGCGGCGAACAGCCTCCGCAGCCTCACGGGCGCGGCGCTCGGACGGCTTCTCGTAATGGCGACGGAGCTTCATTTCACGGAACACACCCTCACGCTGAAGCTTCTTCTTCAGCGCCTTCAGGGCCTGGTCGATGTTATTGTCGCGGACGACGACCTGCACGCGATGGAACCTCCTGGTTCGGATGAATGAGAATCGGAAAAGCGGATGCGCGCCAGCTGATCCGGGAGATGACCCGAACCGGCAAACGCGAGGAGCGGAGCCTTAGCACAGGATTCGGGGAATGCGAAAGGCCCTCCCGCAGCCCGCTTCATGCATTACCTATGGGGCACATCTGCCGGACCCTTCCGCCGCCATGGCCCTTCTGAAGATCGCCCGCATGGGCCACCCCGTCCTGATCCGCCCGGCCGATCCCGTGGCGGACCCCACCGCGCCGGAGATCCGCCGCCTGGTGGCCGACATGGCGGAGACCATGGAGGACGCCTCCGGCCTCGGCCTGGCCGCGCCGCAGGTGCATGTGCCGCTGCGGCTTTTCGTCTGGCGCGGCGGCGCCGGCAATATCCTGGCGCTGATCAACCCGGAGATCGAGCCGGTGGGGGAGGAGACGGAGGAAGGCTGGGAAGGCTGCCTTTCCATCCCCGGCCTGCGCGGCGCCGTGCCGCGCGCCAGCCGCATCCGCTTCCGCGGCGTGGATATCGAGGGCCGGCCGGTGGAGGGGGAGGCCGCCGGCCTGCCCGCCCGGGTGATCCAGCATGAGACGGACCACCTGGACGGCATCCTGTACCCGATGCGGATGCCGGACCTGTCCCGCTTCGGCTTCAATGAAGACCTGCACCGCGCCGCCCAGCAGGCGAGCCGGGCCGCCGAGGAGACCGGATCGTGATCGAACGCAGCGAGGAACGCGACCAGGCGCTGAAGGCGGCCCTGCCGCATGTGCCGGCGCTCGGCTGGACCAAGGCTGCGCTCGCCGCCGGCCTCACCGACCTTGGCCGCGACCCGCTGGAGCAGGAATGGCTGTTCCCGCGCGGCCCGGTTGAGGCGGTGGAGGCCTGGTGCGACCTGGCGGACCGGGAGATGGAGGCGCAGGCGGCGGCGGAGGATCTGGCAAGCCTGAAGATCCCCCGCCGCATCCGCCGCCTGGTGCTGATCCGCCTGGAACAGGCCGCGCCGGCGCGGGAGGCGGTGCGCCGCGCGCTGGGGCTGCAATCGCTGCCCTGGAACCTGGCCTCGGCCGCCCGCACCGTGGCGCGCACCGCCGATTCGATGTGGGCGGCGGCCGGCGACACCTCGGCGGATTTCTCCTGGTACACCCGGCGCGCGACGCTGGCCGCGATCTATGGCGCCACGCTGGCCTTCTGGCTGCAGGATGAATCGGAGGGCCATGCCGCCACCGCCGCCTTCCTCGACCGCCGCTTGGCCGGACTGGCCCGGTTCCAGCGCATGAAACGCAGGGCCTGAATCGGCGTTCAGTCTCCGTAACCTTACGGAGCGGGTCATGAAGGGTGTTCTGCTGTGGCTGGTCGGGTTGCCAATCCCGATTATCATCGTGCTCTACCTGATTGGAATCTTGTGAAGAAGGGCTGCGCAATCTCCGCTGTTTTTCGCGGCGGGATGCTGTAGAGACGGCGTGCTACGGGACGCCTGGGGCCGGGGGGCTCCGCCGCGCGATCGCGCCAGCGCAACATTGGTTGCGCCGGCCCGGCCGATGCGGCAGGCAGGGGGTCCCAGGGGGAGGTTCCCACGCCATGCGCCGCAAGTTTTCCGTTCGTCTTCTGCTCGCCGGCGCCGCCATGGCCATCGGCGGCCCCGCCATCGCCCAATCCTGCGTGCAGGCCAGTGAGCGCACCGCCTTCGAGCTGCGCGCGCTGCAGAGCCAGCTGATGGTCGCCGCCATCACCTGCCAGCGGGACGGCGACTACAACGCCTTCGTCCGCAAGTTCCAGGGCGACCTCGGCGGCGCCTACAACACGATCCGCACGCATTTCCGCCGCACCGCCGGTGCCCAGGGCCAGCGCGCGCTGGATGGCTACATCACGACGCTGGCGAATGAGCAGTCGCAGGACGGCATCCGCCAGGGCTCGCGCTTCTGCCAGAACATCACGCCGCTGTTCCAGGCGGCCCTGTCGCAGAGCAACGCGAGCGCGCTCGCCGAGATGTCCATGGAGCGCAACGTGCTGAACCCGCACGATGCCGAGACCTGCACGGAGCGTGCGGCGCCGGCGCGCAGCCGCCCGGCGGCGCGTACCCGTTCCGCCGCGGTCTCCCGCGGCCGCTGAGCGGTTGCGGGTCTGAGCAGGCCGCGGGGTTGACCGGATTGCGCGCGTGAAGCGGTTCTGGAACGAGGCGCGGGCGGTGCCTGCCGAGGAAGGCTTCGCCATCCTGCTGGATGGCCGGCCGGTCCGCTTGCCGGGCGGCGCGCCGCTGCGCGTCCAGGGGGCGCCCCTGGCCGAGGCCGTGGCCGCGGAATGGCAGGCGGCCGGCGGCGCCAAGGATGGCGAGATGCGGCCGGAGGATGTGCCGCTGACCCGGCTGGTCGGCACCGCGGAGGAACGCATCGGGCCGGCGCTGGAAGGCACCGCCGCCGCCATCGCCCGCTACGGCGAGACGGAGCTGCTCTGCTACCGGGCGGAGGTCAGCCGGCTGGCGGCGCGGCAGGCGGAGGCCTGGGACCCCTGGCTCACCTGGTCTGCGCGCGCGCTGGATGCGCCGCTGCGGGTCACCACCGGCATCATGCCCGTATCGCAGCCGCCCCAGGCCCTGGCGGCGCTGCACCGGGCGGTGGCGCGGCATTCCGTTCTGGGCCTGGCGGCGCTGGGCATCGCGGTGCCGGCCTTGGGCAGCCTCGTGCTGGGCCTGGCGGTGACCGGGCTGCACCTGGAGCCGGCCGAGGCGCATCGCCTGGCGACGCTGGAGGAAGCCTTCCAGGAGGAGTTCTGGGGCGTCGATCCCGACAGCGTGATCCGCCGCAACGCCGCCGCGGCGGATGTGGCGCTGGCGGCCCGGCTGATGCGGCTGGCCGGATGATCGCCCGGCTGCTGGCCATCAGCGGCCGGGTGCAGGGTGTCGGCTACCGGGACTGGCTGGTGCGGGAGGCACAGCGCCTCGGCCTGCGTGGCTGGGTGCGGAACCGGCCGGACCGCAGTGTGCAGGCGCTGGTGGCCGGTGATGCGGCGCAGGTGCGGGCAATGATCGCCGCCTGCCAGCGCGGACCACTGCTCGCCCGCGTCGGGGCGGTCGCGGAGACCCCGGCCGAGGTGCCGGAGGAGGCCGGATTCAGCCGCCGGGCGGATGGCTGACCACCCTCATGCTGCACTGCCGAAATTCCTTGTCGGGTGAGCGATTCTGCCCTATCTCTCCGCCCGTCGGCGGGTGATTGCCCGCCGCGCCCCGGCCGCGTGAGCGGGCCCGGCGCGGTTGTCCCATGAGGGGATGACCTTTCGCCTGGAGGCCCGGACCGGGGCGCTGCCGTCGCCCGAAAGGCGTGGCTCTGCGGACAACATCGGACCGGCCCCGGCACGCGGGTTGGCCCACCGCCACCCAACCGCCCGCGCTGATGCCGGGCGGCCTGACCGGATTTTTGTATTTCATGAGCTTCAGTGAACTCGGCCTCTCTCCGCGCATTCTCCAGGCGCTGACCGAAGAGGGCTACACCACCCCGACGCCGATCCAGCGCGATGCGATTCCGCATGCGCTGACCGGGCGCGACATCCTCGGCATCGCGCAGACCGGCACCGGCAAGACCGCCGCCTTCGGCCTGCCCCTGCTGCACCTGCTGGCCGAATCGAAGGGCCGCCCGCCGCGTGGCGGCTGCCGCGCCCTGATTCTGTCGCCGACCCGCGAACTGGCCAGCCAGATCGCCGACAGCCTGAAGAACTACGGCCGCCACCTGGGCCTGTCCGTCTTCGTCATCTTCGGCGGCGTGCCGCATGGCCCGCAGCGCCGCGCGCTGGCGAACGGCATCGACATCCTGGTGGCCACCCCGGGCCGTCTGCAGGACCACATGGATGAGGGCTCCGCACGCCTCGACATGGTGAACGCGCTGGTCTTGGACGAAGCCGACCAGATGCTGGACAAGGGCTTCTGGCCCGCGATTCGGAAAATCCTGCCGAAGCTGCCGTCCAAGCGCCACACCATGTTCTTCTCGGCGACCATGCCGGCGGAAGTGGCGAAGCTTTCGGCCGAGATCCTGAAGGACCCGATCCGCATCGAGGTGGCGCCCGTCGCCACCACCGCGGAACGGGTGACCCAGAAGCTCGTCGTCATCGAGCAGGGCCGCAAGCGCGGCAAGCTGGCCGAGCTGTTGAAGGGCGAGGGGGTCGGCCGCGCGCTGATCTTCACCCGCACCAAGCACGGCGCCGACCGCGTGGTGAAGAACCTGGAGGCCGACGGCATCGCTGCCAACGCCATCCATGGCAACAAGTCCCAGGGCCAGCGCGAACGCGCGCTGTCCGACTTCAAGTCGAACCGCGCCCCGGTGCTGGTCGCCACCGACATTGCCGCCCGCGGCATCGACGTGGATGGCGTGACGCATGTGATCCAGCACGACATGCCGGACACCCCCGAGGCCTATGTCCACCGCATCGGCCGCACCGCGCGCGCCGGCGCATCCGGCATCGCCATCGCGATGTGCGCGCCGGATGAGCGGGAGAAGCTGTGGGCGGTGGAGAAGCTGATCCGCATCTCCATCCCGGCGACCGACGAACGCCAGGATGTCTCCGTGCCGATGTATCGCACCGGCGGGCGTCCGGATGCGGTGAAGCCGGCCGGCGGCAACCGCGGCCGCAATAGCCCGTCCCGCGGACGCAACGGCGGTGGTGGTGGTGGTGGCGGCGGTGGCCGCAGCGGCCAGCAGGGTGCTCCGCGCGGCAATGCTGGCCCGGCGCCGCGCACCGGCGACCAGCCGGCGCGTCGTCCGGCCGTGGCCGCCGCGGGCCAGAAGGACCGCAACTGGCGCGAGGGTGATTTCCGCGACGGCGGCGCTGCTCCCGCCTTCATCCGCGGGCGCTGAGGCCTTCCGCCTTGCGCGAAACGGTGCTGATGAAGGGTGAGATGGCCACGCGGGTCATCGTCACCACCGAGGCCGGCACCGAGGTGCTGGATGAGGAAGACGAGGTGCTGGAATCCTACCCGGATGACCAGCACGAACCCACCCTGGCGCGATTCCTGGCGCAGGGGTGGGAGGTGGAGGAGGACGGGCCCTAACAGGCCACATCCTCTGCCCGCCGGCCTTGCCGCGCGTCGCCACCATGCCAGGATGCGCGCGGCAGGAAGCAACCAAGGAAGATCCGCATGGCGTCGCCCGCTTCATCCGGCCAGGAGGGCGCGCTGCCGCGCCTGCTGATGATCGGCCTGGCGGCCATGGTTGCCATCGGCCTGGCCGCGCCGCTGCTGGTGCTGGCCCTGCCATTTCCCATCGCGATTGCCCTGGGCGGACTCGGCGCCTTCCTGGTGGGCGTCGCGCTCGCACTGCGCCTTCGCACGGGGGCCTTCGTGGCGCTCGGCCTGGTGGCGCTGTTCGGCTTCATCGGCGTGGCGGCGGAGGCGGCGCTGTGGCTGCGGCTCGGCGGCGGGGTGGAGGCGCGGCTGGCCAGCGTGGCGGAGGCATCGGCCGCGCCCGAGGCCACGCGCCTGGTCTTCCCCGAGGCCACCGCCCGCGCCGACCTGGCCGGCGAGGCGCGCAGCCGCATCCCGCGCAGCGCCGGCCCGCCGGTAGAGCTTTCCGCCTTCGCCGTGCCACTGGTGCCGCAGGGCTGGGACCGTGCCCAGCCGGTGGCGGCCTTCCTGGTCTGCGCCGAGACCCGCGCGGCCACCCCCTGTGCCGCCACCTTTCCGGCGCGCCTGACGGAGGCCTTCCGCGCCACCCCACGGCCGGAGGCAGCGCAGGCTGCTCTCGCGCTGCATGGCCTGACGGCGGTGGCCGAGCCGGCCTTCCTGGCGATGACGGATGAGATTGCAGCGGAACGTGCCCGGGCGGGCTGGATGGCGCTGGCCTGGCCTGTGCTGGCCTGGCTTGCCTGGGCGGCGGGGCTGGCGGTGTACCGGATGATCTCCCTGCCGCGCCGCCGCCCGGCGCGGATCTAGGCCGGTCCCCGGCCGGTCTGAATCAGCCGAACACTTCGACCCAGGCCGACATCAGCGCCGCATCCGCCTCCTCCATCGTCGCCAGCACGCCCAGCTTGTGCAGGCTGGTGACGCCGTGCTCGGCGATGCCGCAGGGCACGATGCCGCCGAAATGGGACAGGTCCGGGTCCACGTTCAGCGCTACGCCGTGCCAGGACACCCAGCGGGTGACGCGCACGCCGATGGCGCCGATCTTTTCCTCCGTCCCGCGCGCCTTGTCGGCCACCCAGATGCCGATTCGGCCATCCCGCCGCTCGCCGCGGATATTGAAGCGGTCCAGCGCGCGGATCAGCCATTCCTCGAGGCCCCGCACATAGTCCCGCACATCGCGCGCGCGCACCGTGCCGTGCTCCCGCGTCAGGTCCAGCATCACATAGCCGGTGCGCTGGCCCGGGCCGTGATAGGTCCATTGCCCGCCGCGCCCCGCCGCCACGGCGGGGAATCGGGTCTCCAGCAGATCCTCCGGCCGCGCGGAGGTGCCGGCGGTGTAGGTCGGCTCATGCTCCACCAGCCAGACGGCCTCCGGCGCGGTGCCGGCGCGGATGGCGGCGACGCGGGTGGCCATGGTTTCCAGCGCCAGCGCATAGGGCAGGCGGCCCGGTGCGATGGACCATTCAGGAGAAGCGGCGAGGGGCCCAAGGAGGGGCGTTGTCGGGTGCGTTGTCATCGGCTATAGGCGCGCCTCTACCCGATATGCGGTCGTGGCGGAATGGTAGACGCGCCAGCTTGAGGTGCTGGTGGGGGCAACCCCGTGGAAGTTCGAATCTTCTCGACCGCACCATCTCCACCCCCGGCTGAGCGATCCGGCTCAGCGATCCGGTGGTTGCGCCCGCAGCGGCGCCGATCCCATCCCCAGCATATGCGCCGGCGGCCCGCGCTCCACGCCGATGACACGCGCCGCATGCGGCCCGGTGCGCGGCCGCAGCCGCATGCGCCTTCGGCCGCGCCTTGTGGCGATCGGGCAGGCGGTGGCGGCGCGGGCAGGAGCCCAGGCGGGGCTGCCCGGGCGCAGCGCGCATTCCATCACCAGATCGCCCGTGGCGGGCAGCGTATCGACCAGCCCGAAGCCCATCTTGGCGTATAGTGCGCGGGCGCCGGCATTCTCCGGCACCACGATCAGCCGCATCCGGCGGCAGGCCGGAACGCCGGCGAGTCCGGCCATGATGCGCGCCAGGATTGCCCGGCCGAGGCCGCGCCCCTGATGCGAAGGGGACAGGATGAACCAGCCCAGCCACCAGCAGGTGGCATCGCGCGGATCGGGGTGGACGACGTAGAAGCCGATCAGCCGGCCATCGGCCTCGATGCCGATCAACGAATGCCAGGCGCCGCGGCGGACGGTGGCGAGAATGTCAGGGAGTGGCCCGAGGAAGTCTTCGATCTGGTCCGCATCCAGATCCATGGTCTGGACCAGGTCCAGGCGGTTCTTGGCAATCGGGCGGTAGTTGAGGGCCTGCCGGGCCCATCGGGAAGACATGAGATCCTGCTACGTTTGTGTCCGCAGAGGGTGGCCAGGATTGGTCCGGGCCGATCGCCTCTGTCGCTGTCATTAGATCGTGCCCGCATGTCGAAAGGCAAATCAGCCGGCACGCGGCTGTCATGTGACAGTCGTGATATTTCCCGAGGAAGCTGCGCGGCCCCGGAAATCGGCCAACTTCACTTGGTGGTACCGGGGATTCGGCTTTGCCGGTGCTGCGACAAAAAATATTTCTTCCTATCCGCCCGGCGCAGGCGGGCTGGCAGGGGTCGCCAGGATCGAGCGCTCCAGCTCGTCGAAGGCGCAGATGAAGGTCTGCTCGCCGAAGGCGGTCAGGTAGTCGTAGCCGATCATCGCGTATTTCACTTCGTTCGACAGCGCGACGATTTCGGGGTCCGACAGCATGGTGCGGATGGTGTTGGACAGCCGCGTTCGTTCCTCCGCATCCATTGTCTGGAAGGCGAGCAGCGCGCCCTTCAGATGCGGCGCCGACTGCTCGAAGGGGTGCGCCGAGAAGCGCCGTGCCATGCGGGTGACCAGGCCGATGCGGCGTTCGGCGCGCCGGCGGTCCACGTCGCGGTTCACCGCGGTCAGCAGGCTGTCCACCACGAAGGCGGGGCCGACCTCCACATCGGTGCCGCCGGGCTGGCGCAACGTCAGCAGCTTGGAGCGCAGCACCAGCATGGCGCCGAAGCCGGCCAGCAGCGTGCGGGTCAGCCCATCCGCCGGCGGGGCGAAGACCTCCGGGTAGTATTCCAGCACCCCGAGCGCGGCGAGCGCCGCGGCCGCATTGGCGCCGATGAAGGTCAGCCCGGGCGGGCTGGCGGCGACGATCCAGGGCTCGTCGCGGTAGCGGGAGACCAGTTCGGCAAAGCCCACCACGGCGCCGATCGCGGCGACGGCCAGGTAGCGCCACAGGAAGGTGTCGGGCGGCCAGCCGCGCTCTGCAAGGCGATCCTGGCTCCATGGCAGCGCCAGCACCACGGCCAGCAGCGCGACGATGGACCACCAGACGGGCGCGTTGCACAGCCTGTCCAGCCGGCTCGGCGCGGCCTCGTTCCCCGGCGCAGCTGCCATCCCGGCTTTCCCCCGCGCGGCGCCTTCAGCCGGCCAGCAACAGGCCGGCGCGGGTCAGGCCATAGAGATGATCGCCGCCGCGCGTGTCGCGCTCCGCCAGGCGCAGCGCCTGGCGCCGTTCCAGCTCGCTGATCGCGGTGCGCAGCACGTCGAAATCGAAATCCGGGTCGCGTTCCGCCAGCACGTCGCGGATCTGGCCGAGCCGCGCGGTGTGGCCCTCGGAGGCGGCGAGGATCTGCAGCACCGGGCGGCCATAGCGCAGATAGGCGCCTTCCTGTTCGGGGCTGGGCGGCAGCAAGGCCGCCACCTCGGCGGTGGCCAGGCCCTTGATCGCCGGTGCGCGCTGCGGCGCGCCGCTGGCGAACAGATCGAGGCTCCACAGCACGTCCTTGCCGGACTTCATCATCACCCTGAAACCCTTGTGCCGCGGCAGCCTAGCACCCCGCCGCGCGGCGCTGCCAGCGCAACCGGCCGCCGCTTCGGCGCGGGTCGCGGCGCGGCCGGATATCGCCTATAGCAAGGCACGGAGGTGGCGATGGACGAGGATTTTCGCAAGGCAGCGCTGGACTATCACCGGCTGCCGCGCCCGGGAAAGCTCAGCGTCGAGCCGACCAAGCGCATGGCGACGCAGCGTGACCTCGGCCTGGCCTATTCCCCCGGCGTCGCCGCCGCGTGTGAGGAAATCGCCAAGGACCCCGACGCCGCCTGGGACTACACGGCGCGCGGCAACATGGTGGCGGTCATCACCAACGGCACCGCCGTGCTGGGGCTCGGTGCCATCGGCGCGCTGGCCTCGAAGCCGGTGATGGAAGGCAAGGCCGTCCTCTTCAAGAAATTCGCCGGCATCGACTCCATCGACCTGGAAATCGAGCAGCGCGACCCGGAGAAATTCATCGAGGCCGTGGCGTCGCTGGAGCCGAGCTTCGGCGCCATCAACCTGGAAGACATCAAGGCGCCGGAGTGCTTCGAGATCGAGCGTGCGCTGCGCGCGCGCATGAAGATCCCGGTGTTCCATGACGACCAGCACGGCACCGCCATCATCGTCGCCGCCGCCGTGCGCAACGGGCTGCTGCTGCAGGGCAAGAAGCTGGCCGATGTGAAGGTGGTGAATACCGGCGGCGGCGCGGCGGCGATCGCCTGCCTCGACCTGCTGGTGGCGATGGGGCTGACCCGCGCCAACGTCACCATCTGCGACATTGACGGCGTGGTCTGGAAGGGCCGCCCGAACACCGACCCGTACAAGGCGGCCTACGCGCAGGAGACGGAGGCGCGGACGCTGGAGCAGGTGCTGCCCGGCGCCGATGTGTTCCTCGGCCTGTCCGCGCCGCGCATCCTGAAGGCGGAATGGCTGCCCATGCTGGCGCCGCGCCCCCTGGTGCTGGCGCTGGCCAATCCCGAGCCCGAGATCCTGCCCGAGGCCGTGCGCGCGGTGCGGCCGGATGCCATCGTCGCGACGGGGCGGACGGACTACCCGAACCAGGTCAACAACGTCCTCTGCTTCCCCTTCATCTTCCGCGGCGCGCTGGATGTCGGCGCCACCACGATCAATGAGGAGATGAAGGTCGCGGCCGCCGATGCCATCGCGGCGCTGGCGCGCATGGAGGCCAGCGAGGTCGTCGCGGCGGCCTATGGCGGCACCGCGCCGACCTTCGGGCCAGACTATATCATTCCAAAACCCTTCGACCCGCGGCTGATCCTGGAGATCGCGCCGGCGGTGGCGAAGGCGGCGATGGAGTCCGGCGTGGCGCGCCGCCCGATCACCGACATGCCGAAGTACCGGCAGGAACTGGAGCGCTTCGTCTTCCGCTCCGGCAACCTGATGCGCCCGATCTTCGAGGCGGCGCGCAAGCGCCTGTCCCGCGTGGTCTATGCCGAAGGCGAGGATGAGCGCGTGTTGCGCGCCGTGCAGACCGTGCTGGATGACGGCCTGGCCGAGCCCATCCTGATCGGCCGGCGCGATGTGATCGCCGCGAAATGCACCGCGATGGGGCTGCGGATGGATTTTTCTGAATCCGTGCGCGTGCTCGACCCGGCCGCGGATGCCGAGACCTTCGGCAAGCTGGTGGCACTGTACCAGGCGAAGGTGGGCCGCAAGGGCATCCCGCCCGACGCCGCCGCCCGCCGCGTCGGCAACCGCCCGACCGTCGCCGCCGCGCTGCTGCTGGAAGCGGGGCTGGCCGATGCCTGCCTCTGCGGCGGCAGCGGCGACTGGTTCCGCCACTGGCACCACGCCTATGACGTGATCGGCAAGCGGGGGGAGGTGGCACGCGTCTATGCGCTGTCCGCGCTGATCGTGCCGAACGGCCATCTGTTCTTCGTCGATACGCACCTGACGGTGGACCCGACCGCGGCGCAGATCGTGGACATGACCCTGCTGGCGGCCGAGCAGATCCGCGCCTTTGGCCTGACGCCCAAGGCGGCGCTGCTGTCGCATTCCAGCTTCGGCGCCTCCGGCGCGCCCTCCGCCCGCAAGATGCGCGACGCGCTGCGCCTGCTGCGGGACCGCGCGCCGGATTTCGAGGTGGATGGCGAGATGCACGCCGATGCCGCGCTGGTGCAGGCGATCCGCGACCGCGCGGTGGCGGACAGCCCGCTGACCGACGCGGCGAACCTGCTGGTGATGCCGACCCTGGACGCCGCCAATATCAGCTTCAACCTGCTGAAGGCCGCGGGCGAGGGGCTTCAGGTGGGGCCGATGCTACTCGGCATGGCAAAGCCCATCCATGTGCTGGTGCCGAGCGTCACCGCGCGCGGCATCGTCAACATGACGGCGCTGGCGGCAGCCCAGGCGAATGGGATGTTGGCGGTGGGGTGAGGGCGGCCTCCTCCGCCCGCAGCCGCTGCTCGAAGGTTACACGGTAGCGGCGGCTGCGCTGCATGGCGATGGCCAGGGGCAGCAGGAAGGCCAGCCCGGCCACCATTTCCGCCACCGCCTCCGCCGGGTCCGCCGCCCCGCGGAGGCCGGGGGCGAGGAGGAAGCCGGCGAGCTGCAGGGCGCTGTCCAGCACCAGGAACACCCAGACGTAGGCCGGGCGGAAATGCCGCCAGCGGCGGAACCACAGCACGGTGGCGGCCAGCGTCAGGCCGATGGAAAGCAGCAGGTCCAGGTTCAGCAGCAGCGCATCGGGCGCGCCCGGCGGGCGCCATTCGCGGACCAGCAGGAAGGGACTGCCGAGCACCGCCAGCGCCAGGAAGAAGGACGGCACGCGCAGCCAGCCACCCATGCCGTGCAAGGGATGCGCTTCCGCCACCGCCGGGCCGACCCGCACCCACTTCGCCATGCCCAAGGCCCTTCCGCCATTACCCGATCGTTCCTACCGGGGCATGAAGCCTGCGTGAAGCGACGGACCCGCCGCGCCCCGCCGCGTTGCCCCCGGGAACAGCCAGGGGAGACGGGATGGCGCTGCTGACACGTGACGATCTGCGCCATCAATCGCGCTTCGCCTGGTTCTGCCTCGCCGCGCTGGCCGCCGCGGCCGTCGCGCTGTGGCTGCTGGACAAGCGCGGCGCTGCCGGAGGCACCGTGGCGGCACTGCTTGGCTGCCTTGGCGTCATCCTGCCGCCGCGGGAGCGGATGGCGGTGCTGCCCGCACGCCTGCGCCGCCTGCCGCGCGGGCTGGATGCGGCGCCGGTGCTGGCCAGCCTGATCAGCACGCCCGGCTATGGGCTGAACTGGTTCCACGGCGCCAACCCCTATGACGAGGTGGTGCACCTGGTCAGCGGCTTGCTGGCCGGTGCCGTCCTGGCGGGGCTGGTGCTGGCCGACGGAAGGCCACGCGGCGCCTGGCGCCTGGCGCGGCACGGCTTGGTCTTCGGCCTCGGTATTGCTGTGGGGTGGGAGGTGCTGGAATGGATCCTCGGCATCATCGGCAACACGCTGGACACGGTCACCGACATCCTGCTGACCACGCTCGGCGCGGCGGCCGGCGCGGCCTTGTGGCGGCGCGACAGGCCGTGATCCGCGTCGCCACCTGGAACATCCATCGCGCCCGCGGCCATGTCGGCCTGCCCCGGCCGGACCGCATCCTCGCGGTGCTGGCGGAGCTGCGCGCCGACGTCATCGCCTTGCAGGAGGCGCAGCATTATTTCCGCCGCGCCACCCCGATGCTGCCGGAGGCGGGGCTGGCCGAGATCGGCCTGGTGCCGCTGCGGGTGGACCCGGCGCAGCAGGGGTTTCGCAGCAACCTGGTGCTGGCCCGGCGCGAGGCCCGGTTGCTGGCCCCGCCGCGCGGCCTGAAGCTGGGCGGGTGGGAGCCGCGCGGGGCGATCCTGGTGGATCTCGACCTGGGGCAGGGGCCGTTCCGGCTGCTGGCGGCGCATCTCAGCCTGGGCGCGGCGCGGCGGCGGGCGCAGGCGGCGGCGCTGCTGGCGGCGATGGACCCGGCGCTGCCGACGCTGCTGCTGGGCGATTTCAACGAATGGCGGCCGCAGGGCTCGGCGCTGGCCGTGCTGGCGCCGGTCTTCGGCCGCCCGGCCCTGGTGCCGAGCTTTCCCGCGATCCGCCCGATGCTGCCGCTGGACCACATCCTCGGCCATCCGGCCGGGCTGGTGGAGGCGGTGGCGCTGCACGATACGCCGGCGGCGCGGCGGGCCTCGGACCATCTGCCGCTGCTGGCGCGGCTGGTTCCACCCTGGCGGTTCGGCCCGGCAGGGGCCACATCGACTGCATGACGAACCTGCCCGACAAGTCCCGTGACCCGGCCGTCGCGGCGTTCCTGCAGAAGGTGGCCGCCATGCCGGCGGCGGCGCCGGTGGCCGGGGCGCCCGGCCGGCTGGTCTTCGCGCTGGATGCCACCGCCAGCCGCCAGCCAAGCTGGGATCGCGCCTGCCACCTGCAGGCGGAGATGTTCGGCGCGGTGCGGGAGATCGGCGGGCTGGCGGTCAGCCTGGCCTATTACCGCGGCTTCCAGGAATTCGCCGCCACGCCCTTCCTGGCGAATGCGGAGGAGTTGGCGCGGCGGATGACGGGCGTGACCTGCCTCGGCGGGCAGACCCAGATCACCCGCGTGCTGCGCCACGTTCTGGAGGAGACGCAGCGCCGCAGGGTGAACGCCCTGGTCTTCATCGGCGATGCCTTCGAGGAGGATGTGGACGCCGCCTGCCATGTCGCCGGCCAGCTCGGCTTGCGCGGCACGCCTGTGTTCTGCTTCCAGGAAGGCAAGGACCCGGTGGCGCAGAATGCGCTGCGCCAGGTGGCGAAGCTGTCCGGCGGCGCCTGGGCGCCGTTCGATACGGCCAGCGCCGGGGCGCTGCGTGACCTGCTGCGCGCCGTCGCGGTCTTCGCGGCCGGTGGCCGGCCGGCGCTGCAACGCCTGGGCAGCGCCGCGGCGCGGGGTATCGCTGGGCAATTGCCGGCGCCGCGGGGCCGCTGAGCATGGGATGGCTGGCGCTCGGGCTGCTGCTGCTCGTCGCGATTCTCGCCCTGTTGAAGCTGTTCGCGGAAGCGAGGCCGGCACAGGTGAAAGGGGCGCTGGCCTTGTTCGCCGGCGGCTTCGGCCTCGTGCTGCTGGTGGCGCTGCTGGCCACCGGCCGGGCCGGGCAGGCCTTCTGGGCGCTGGCGCTGTTCGGGCCGCTGGTCTGGCGCTGGGTGCAGGCGCGGCGTGTCGCCGGCACCTTCGCCCGCGGCGGCGCGGCCAGCCCCGGGCAGGCCTCCGAGGTCGAGACCACGCTGCTGGCGATGACGCTGGACCATGACAGCGGGCGGATGACCGGGCGGGTGAAGGCCGGGCACTTCGGCGGCTCCGATCTCGGCGAGCTGGACCTGCCGGCGCTGCTGGCGCTGATGGCGGAACTGGCGGCGCGGGACCCGGATGGCATGCCGCTGCTGGAAGCCTGGCTGGATCGCAGCCATCCGGACTGGCGCCAGGCGGCCCCGCCGCCCGAGGCGCCTTCCGGCCCGATGGGGCGGGCGGAGGCGCTGCAGGTGCTCGGCCTGGCCGAGGGCGCCTCGGCGGAGGAGATTCGGGCGGCGCACCGCCGGCTGATGCGCAGCGCGCATCCCGACCAGGGCGGCTCGGATTGGCTCGCCTCCCGGCTGAACGAGGCGCGCGATACGCTGCTGGGCTGAATACGGCCGGGGGTTGTGTCCAGGGGGCGTATTGATGCGCCCGGTGGGCGGCGCCCGGTGGACGGCGCCCGGCGGAAGTGGCACTCCTGCGCCACCAATCGCCCCACCTGACCGATAGGGAAAACCCCATCCGTGCGAAAGCCGCTCCGCAAGGCCGTCCTGCCCGTCGCCGGTCTCGGTACGCGCTTCCTGCCCGCCACCAAGCAGATGGCGAAGGAAATGCTGCCGGTCGTCGACAAGCCGCTGATCCAGTACGCCGTGGAGGAAGCCCGCGCGGCGGGCATCGAGGAATTCTGCTTCGTCACCGGCCGCGGCAAGACCATGCTGGTGGACCAGTTCGACGTCGCCTACGAGCTGGAGCGCACCCTGACGGAGCGCAACAAGGCCAAGGAACTGGCCATGCTGCACGCCCAGGCACTGCCGCCGGGCTCGGTCGTCTCCACCCGCCAGCAGGTGCCGCTGGGCCTCGGCCACGCCATCTGGTGCGCGCGGGCCTTCGTGGCGGATGAGCCCTTCGCCATCCTGCTGCCGGACGACCTGATGCTGTGCGACGTATCCTGCACCAAGCAGCTGGTCGACGCCTACAACGAGACCGGCGGCAACGTCGTCGCCATCGAGACGGTGCCGAAGGAACGCGTCAGCAGCTACGGCGTGATCGATCCGGGTGCGACGACCGGCAACCTCGTCGAGGTGAAGGGCCTGGTCGAGAAGCCGCCGATCGAGAAGGCGCCCTCCAACCTGACCGTCATCGGCCGCTACATCCTGATGCCGGAGGTGATGGGCCACCTGGCGACGCAGGAGAAGGGCGCCGGCAACGAGATCCAGTTGACCGACAGCATGGCGAAGCTGATCGGAACCCAACCGTTCCATGGCGTTCTCTATGAAGGCCGGCGCTTCGACTGCGGCGACAAGGCGGGTTACCTGGAAGCCCAGGTGGCCTTCGCCCTGGCCCGCCCGGACATGGAATCCACCATGCGGGCGATCATCCAGAAATACGCCCAGTAGCGCGCCCACCAGCACCGCACCGACGGAGAGCAGCCGCCGATGACCGCCTTCAATCACCGCTTCGACCCGACTTCGCTGCGGGAATACGACATCCGCGGCATCGTCGGGCAGACCCTGCACCCGGAGGACGCCTTCGCCATCGGCCGCTGCTTCGGCTCCATGGTGTCCCGCGGTGGCGGCACCAAGGTTGCGGTGGGCTATGACGGGCGGCTGTCCTCGCCGGAGATGGAGGCGCAGCTCGTCGCCGGGCTGCGCGCCTGCGGGCTGAAGGTGGCGCGGATCGGCTGCGGGCCGACGCCGATGCTGTACTTCGCCTCCTATGCGCTGGAGGCCGATGGCGCGATCATGGTCACCGGCAGCCACAACCCGCCGGACTACAACGGCTTCAAGATGATGCTGGACGGCAAGCCGTTCTACGGCACGCAGATCCAGGAAATCGGCCGCATGGCGGCGGAGGGCGACGTGGTGCCCACCGCCGTCGGCACCGATGAACAGGTCGATGTCTCCGAGCGCTACGTGGCGCGGATGATGCAGGACTGGGATGGCGGCGACGCGTCCGGCAAGGCCGGGTCGCTGAAGGTGGTCTGGGACCCGGGCAACGGATCCGGCGCCGAGATCGTCAAGCTGCTGACGGCGCGGCTTCCCGGCACCCACTACATCATCAATGGCAGCATCGACGGTACCTTCCCGGCGCACCACCCGGACCCGACGGTGGCGAAGAACCTGGAGGAGATGATCGCCGAGGTCGCCAAGCAGGGTGCCGACCTTGGCATCGCCTTCGACGGCGATGCGGACCGCATCGGCGTGGTGGACAATGAGGGTCACATCCTGTTCGGCGACCAGCTCCTGGTGGTGCTGGCGCGCGACGTGCTGAAGGCGAAGCCGGGCGGCGTCATCATCGCCGACGTCAAGGCCAGCCAGGTGCTGTTCGACGAGATTGCCAAGGCGGGCGGCACGCCGCTGATGTGGAAGACCGGGCACAGCCTGATCAAGTCCAAGATGGCCGAGACCGGCAGCCCGCTGGCCGGCGAAATGTCCGGCCACATCTTCTTCGCCGACAAATGGTACGGCTTCGACGACGCGCCCTATTCCGCGCTGCGCCTGCTCGGCATCGTCGCCCGCATGCCGGAGACGCTGAGCCAAGTGCGCGCCGCCCTGCCGCAGGTGATCAACACGCCGGAACTGCGCTTCGACTGCGCCGATACCCGCAAATTCGGCGTCATCACCGAGGTGAAGCAGCGCCTGGCCGATGAGGGCGCGAAGGTCCAGGACGTGGACGGCGTGCGGGTGCTGACCGAGGATGGCTGGTGGCTGCTGCGCGCCTCCAACACCCAGGCGGTGCTGGTGGCCCGCGCCGAGGCCTCCTCCGAGGCGGGGCTCGACCGGCTGAAGGCGGATATCGCCCGCCAGCTCCAGGCTTCCGGCCTGCCGGTGCCGGATTTCTCCGGCGAAAACGCCGGCCACTGACGGCAAGTCCGCCATGGAGGTCTTCCTCTATGGCACGCTGCTCGACCCGGCGGTGCTCGCCGCTCGCGCCGGGCGCCGGTTTTCGCCCCGCGCGTTGCGTCCGGCCATGCTGCCGGGCTGGCGCCGGGTCATGCTGCGGCGACACCCCTATCCGACGCTTCGTCGCGACCGGCGCGGCCAGGTCCCCGGCCTGCTGCTGCGGGTCTGTGGCGCCCCGCTGCGCCGCTTGATGGCCTATGAGGGCGCGGCCTACCGGCTGCGGCCCGTGCGGGTTCAGACAGGATGCGGGCTTCGGGTTGCAAAAGCCTGGATTTCCAACCCAGCGTTGGCGCAGTGTTGATGACGTGCACGCCATGAAACAGGCGGAAATCGTGTTCCGGGGCTTCGCGTGCAGTCTCGTGCATGACACGTGCTAGCGGAACGCCTGGGTGCGCATGGCGTTCGGTGTGCGCGGGACCACAGGGCGAACGGAGTGGGCAATGTCGGGAATCGTCAGGAGGGTCCTCGTTATTGAGGACGAGGCCCTTGTCGCCATGCTGGTGGAGGACGCGCTGCTCGACGCCGGCTTCCAAGTGCTTGGCCCTGCGGCGACGGTGGAGGAGGCGCTGCGCTTCCTGGAGGGGGAGCGGCCGGATGCGGTGGTGCTCGACCTCAACCTGGCCGGGGAAACCTCCACGCCAGTGGCGGATCTGCTTGCGGCGCGGGGCATCCCGTATGTGATCGCAACCGGCTACGGAGCCTCCGGGCTGCCGCCCGGCCACCAGCACGCCATGGTGCTGGCGAAGCCCTATGATCCGGGCGAGCTGATCGCGATGCTGGGGCGTCTCTGCGCCGCCTGAATGCCGGGCCGGCCTGAAGGCCGGCAGGGCTAGATCGCTGCGGGCCAGCGCGGGGCGGGCGCTGCGGCGCGAACCTCCGGCTCGGCCACCGGCGCCCCGGACGGGACCTGCGCGCGGCGGAAGACCAGGGTGAATTCGGCCCCCATCTCCGCCCCCTCCGGAGCATTCGCGGCGACGATCCGCCCGCCCAGGCCGCGCATGATGGTGCGGGAGATGGACAGGCCCAGCCCTGTGCCGAGGCCGGGCGGCTTGGTCGTGTAGAAGGGCTCGAACAGCTTCTCCAGTACCTCCGCCGACAGGCCGGGACCGGTATCGACCACCCTCAGCGTCACCACCTCGGCATCGCCACGCGGGCCGGCTTCCGCCTCGATGCGCAGGCGCCGGCGCTCCGGCGGGCGTTCCTGCAGGGCATCGCGGGCGTTCAGCACCAGGTTCAGCAGCACCTGCTCGACCAGGATGATCTGCCCGACCACCGGCGGCAGCACATCCGGCAGGCGCAGCTGCACCTGGATGCCGGCATCGCGCAGCGCCTGGCCGGCCAGCACCATCATGCCCTGCACCGCGGCGCCGAGATCCACCGGCTCCAGCGCCGAGACATCGACGCGGGAGAAGGCGCGGAGCTGGGTGACGATGGCCTTGGCGCGATCCGCCTGCGCCATGATGCGGCGCAGCCGCACCAGCGCCTCCTCCACCCCATGTTCGCCGTCTTCCAGAGCTTCGGCGGCGTTCTCGGCGGCCAGGGACATGATGGCGATGGGCTGGTTCAGCTCATGCGCCAGACCGGCCGCCATTTCCCCCAGCGTGGCGAATTTCGCCGCGGTCGCGGCCTGCAGGGCCAGTTCGCGTTCGGCCGAGATATCCTCCAGCGCACCCGCCACCTCGATGCCCGCCGTGGTGCGGGCGGTGGCGCGCAGCGTCTCGCGCAGCCACATCCAGGCGCCATCGGCGCGGCGGAAGCGGAATTCCGCAGTGGCGGAGGGTTCGCGCCGCAGCCGGTCCTCGATATCCGCGCCCAGCGGCAGGCTGGCCGCATCCATGCTGCGGACGCGCCAGCCGGGGCGCAGCGCGGCCTCCGCGGTCCAGCCGGTCAGCCGCTCGATCGCCGGCCCGATCTCCGTCAGGCGCAGCGTGCCGCCGGCCTCGATGATGCCGCGATAGCCGACGGCGGGCAGCGCCTCCTCCAGCGTCCGGGCCGCGGGCGGGCTGCCGGGGCGGCGGAGCAGCGGCGTGCCGATCGCCACCACGCTGGTCAGGAAGGCGGCGAGGAAGCCGAGCCAGCCGGCCTCAGCCGCCGCCGCCGATGCCGCCCTGCGGTCATAGGCCGCGAGCAGCACCAGCTCCGGCGCCACCGGTGCGGTGGCCAGCGCCAGCGGCGGCAGATCGGCGGTGGCGGGCCGCAGCAGCGGGGTTTCGGGCGGCTCCGGCCATATGGTGCCCCACCCGGCGGTGCCGCCGGTGGCGAGCGGCGTGCCATCCGGCCGCAGCAGCGCCAGGCGCAGCCCGGGGGTCAGCGCCGCATCCTCCAGTGCCCGGTCCAGGCGGCGCGGATCGATCGCAACCACGGCGATGCCGGCGAAATCGCCGCGCGCATCGGTCAGCGGCTGGCTGGCCAGCAGGCTGCGCGGGCCGCCCGGCAGGTCGAGCAGCGCCGGGCTCAGCAGCAGCGCCGCGCGGCCGCCCCGGTGCTGCGCGAAGGCCTCCCGCCCCGCCAGGGATGAACCGACCAGAGGCGGATGGCTGGACCACAGGATGCGGCCGGTGGCATCCGTGACGGCGCCGAATTGCAGACCGTCCCGCCCCGCCCGGCCGGCCAGCGCCTGTGCCAGCGCGATCTCCGGGCGGGGGGCGGTGGCGGACAGCGCCTCGGCCGCCGCTTCGATCGGCCGTCCCGCCAGGCGCAGCCCGGCCTGGGCCGCACGTTCCACGGTGGCGAGGGCCGCGGCGGCGGCGGCCTCCGTCCGATCCTGGGCGAACCAGGCCGCCGCACCCCAGGCCAGGCCCGACGCCAGCACCCCGCCCAGCAGCGCGGCGCGACCGGGCCGGTCGGCTCCGGGGCGGGCGGTACGGGGCTGCGGGTCGCGAATGATGGAACGGTACCCTTTCACCAGGGGTAGGAGGTGCAGGAGAAGACGCGCGCCGCCGCGCGGTAAGTGCCGGCCCCTTGCCGATTCGCTGAACAGGATAGGCCATGCCGGGCGCGCCTGCATCCGCACCCGGAATGGTCCTCAGGCTTCCGCGCGTTCCAGGGCGGAGAGGCGTGCGGCCAGGTCATCCTCCCGGCACAGCATCACGCCGACCAGCCCGGCACCGACCACCCGCTTGAATCGGTCGCCCAGGGGCACGCCGTCGCCGCAATCCAAATCCACCGCCATCCCGCCCGGTCCGGCCTCGGCCTGCAGCACGCAGCGCAGCACCTCCCCCGGCGCCAGCGCCACGCCGCGCCAGGCTTCGGCGCGGGCGCCGCGGGCGCGCAGGCGAAGGTTCAGCGGGCCCGGCGGGCCACGCAGTTCCAGCACCACGCGCATCGGCGTGCCTTCCGGCTGGTCCGATGGCAGAGCGAGCGTGGCGATGCCGTCGCGCATCCAGACGCCCCAATCCTCCTGCCACCACCAGGCCAGCCCTTCGCGCACCCGCTCGGCCCAGGCCATGGACGGGGAGGGCAGGCCATCGCCGCGCCAGCCCATCGGCAGGTGCCGGCCGAGCGGCAGGAAGCTGGGCGACTCGGGCTGGTCGTGCGGGCTGGCCAGCGCCTCCAGCACCTCCCGCGCCGCATCGGGCCAGTCGCGCCGGGCGCTGGCGCGGTCGATGCGGGATTCAAGGGCGGCGCGCTGCGCCGGGTCGGTCAGCAGCATCTCGAGCTTCACCACCAGGTCGGGCTGGTCCTGCGGGGCGAAGAACACGGCGCCGGGGCTGCCTGCCTCCAGCAGCCCGGAATGGGCCGGCACCACGGCCAGCTTGCCGGCGGCCAGGCTCTCGCTGACCGGCAGGCCCCAGCCCTCGTGGAAGGAGTTGTAGACGGTGAACAGGCAGCGCCCATACAGCCCGGCCAGAGCGAGGTCGGAGACGCCGGACTGCACCGTGACCTTGCGCCGCAGGTCCGGCGAGCCTTCCAGCAGCGCCAGCGCCGCTTCCGCCCGCCAGCCGGGCCGGCCGACGCAGACCAGGCGCGGCACGCGGTCCGCGCCGAGGCGGCGGATCAGCTCCAGCCACGCCTGGAACACCATCAGGTGGTTCTTGCGGGACTCCAGCGTGGCGACGAACAGCACGAAATCCTCGCCCGGCCGCGGCGCGCGCAGTGCCTCCGCCGCCTGCGCGGCGGCGACGGGGGAGGCGCCGCCCTCCGCAGCCAGGCGGATCAGCCGGGCCGGGGCCACCGGGCCGAGTGGGGCGGCGAAGCGGGCATGGTCGGCGATGGTCGCGCGGGAATTGGCCAAGATGCCATCCGCATGCAGCGAGAGCGCGGCGAACCAGCGGGCATAGAGGCGCACCGTCAGGTCCAGGCAATGCTCCGGCATGGCGAGTGGCACGCAATCATGCACGAAGGCGACGTAGCGCAACGGCGTGGTGGCGCGCAGCCGGCGCAATCCCCGAAAATACTCCTGCACGCCCCAGGCATTGCCGAGCGAGGCCAGGGTGCAGCCGGCGACGATCGGCGCATCCGGCCGCGCATCGGGCGCGACCAGGGCGGCGGTGGCGGCGCGCCAGGCGGGGTCATCATCGCGCCCGCCAATGCGCGCCAGCGCCAGCACGCGGCGGAAGGCGGCCTCGTCCACATGCCACCAGCGCCAGGTGGAGCCCTCGAACCCCACCAGGATGACATTGGCCGGCCGCTGCGGGCTGGCCAGCAGGGCGCCGAGAATGCCCATCTGCACGCGCTGGATGCCGGTCGGCGTGCGCGCGGCGCGCAGATAGTCCAGCAGGTCCGTGACATCGAAGGCGAGCTGCGTCGGCGCGCCGGTCGGGCGCGGCAACGGTGGCAGCATCGGGCCGTCGGGCGCCGGCTGCGTGCGGTGGCGCAGCAGGGCGACCACATGGCGCAGCGCCGGGCTATCGGGTGCCAGGGCCAGGGCGCGGGCGAGTGCCACGGAGGCTTCGCCGCCACGCCCGAGGTTCCGCAGCACATGGCCGGCCTGCAGCATCGGGTCCGGGTCGTCGGGCGCCAGCATGGCGGCGCGCTGGTAATGCGGCAGCGACCCTTCCAGGTCGCCCTGCTCCTTGCGGGTGTGGCCGAGCTGGACATGGATCTGCCAGTGGCGCGGCCGTTCCGCCAGATATTCGCGATACGCCGCCTCCGCCGCCGGCCAGTTCCGCGCATCGCGCAGCGCATCGGCGCGGGCCCGGATGGCTTCTGGGCTGGCTTCGGGGGTCGGCGGGGTCTCGGGCTCGGGCTCCACATCCATGCGGGACGGGTCTTCCTCAGGCTGGGTCGATGCGGCGGCCGCTGGCGCCGTCGAAGATATGGAAGGCATCCCAGGGCAGGATCACCGGCAGGACGGCGCCGATGCCACTCGCCGGCACCGGCAGGCGCACCGTCAGCGTCTCCCCGCCCGGGATGGTGCCGTGGATCACGGTCTCCGACCCCAGGGGTTCCACCAGATCCACCGCCAGGTCCAGCCCCCCCTCGCCAAGCTGGATGTGTTCCGGGCGGATGCCGAGGGTGAGGGGCATCCCGGCCTCCCCGGCGCGCGGGCCATCGGTGAGGCCGATGGTCGGGCCGGCCTTCAGCGCGGCCGCGCCGCCGCCCGGCTCCAGCGTCGCCGCAAGGAAATTCATGGCCGGCGAGCCGATGAAGCTGGCGACATAGGTATCCGCCGGGCGGCCCCAGACCTCCATGGGCGAGGCGACCTGCGCGGCGCGGCCCTGGTGCATCACCACCAGCCGGTCGCCCAGCGTCATCGCCTCCACCTGGTCATGTGTCACGAACAGGCTGGTGACGCCGAGGCGCTTCTGCAGGCGGCGGATCTCGGCCCGCATCTGCACGCGCAGCTTGGCATCAAGGTTCGACAGCGGCTCGTCGAACAGGAACAGCTTGGGCTCCCGCACCACGGCGCGGCCCATGGCGACGCGCTGGCGCTGGCCGCCGGAGAGCTGGCGCGGCTTGCGGTCCAGCAGCGCGCCGATCTCCAGCATCTGCGCCGCCTCATCCACCCGGCGGCGGATCTCGGCCGGCTTCATGCCGCGGATCTTCAGGCCATAGGCCATGTTCTCGAAGACCGACATGTGCGGATACAGCGCGTAGTTCTGGAACACCATGGCGATGTCGCGGTCCGCCGGCTCCAGCGCAGTCACGTCGCGCCCATCGATGCGCACGGTGCCGGAGCTTGCTGTCTCCAGCCCCGCGACGATGCGCAGCAGCGTGGACTTGCCGCAGCCGGAGGCGCCGACGACGACGATCATCTCGCCATCCGCGACCTGCAGGTCGATGCCGTGCAGGACCTGGGTGGTGCCGAACTGCTTCTTGACGGAGTCCAGGGAGAGCGTGGCCATGTTACTTCTCAGTCTCCGTCAGGCCCTTCACGAACCACCGCTGCATGAACACCACCACTGCCACGGGCGGCAGCATGGCGAGCACGGCGGTAGCCATGATGATGTTCCATTCATTCTGCGCGTCGCCGTTGCCGATCATCTTGGTCATGCCGACGACAACCGTTTCCAGGTCCCGGTCGGTGACGATGAGCAACGGCCAGAGGTACTGGTTCCAGCCATAGATGAACAGGATGACGAAAAGCGCCGCGATATTCGTCACCGACAGCGGCAGCACCACGTCCTTGAAGAAGCGCAGCGGCCCGGCGCCGTCGATCTTCGCCGCCTCCACATATTCATCCGGGATGGTCAGGAAGAACTGCCGGAACAGCAGCGTCGCGGTGGCGGATGCGATCAGCGGCACCACCAGGCCGGTCATGCTGTTGATCAGGCCGAGATTCACCATGACCTCGAAGGTCGGGATGATCCGCACCTCAACGGGCAGCATCAGCGTGATGAAGATCAGCCAGAAGGCCACCATGCGGCCGGGGAAGCTGAAGAACACCACGGCATAGGCCGAGAGCAGGGAGATCGCGATCTTCCCGACCGCGATCAGCACCGCCATGTTCAGGCTGTTCCACAGCATGACCCAGGCCGGGACGGACCGTGTGGTGCGCGTCGCCTCCCCACCCGTCAGCCAGGCGGAGACGTAGTTGGAGATCGCATGCGGCCCGAACCACAGCGGCACGTCGCCTCGGCCGATGGTGGAGGCATCATGCGTGGAGCCCACCACGGTAAGCCAAATCGGGAAGGCGAAGATCAGCACGCCGAGGCTCAGCGTGATGTAGGCCACCCAGCGGTTGCGCGCGTTGCGGCGCACTGTGGCGCGGGCGAGGCGGTCGGCCTCGAGATCCGTCGTGGCGGACATCAGTAATGCACCTTCCGCTCGACGAAGCGGAACTGCACCGCGGTCAGCAGGATGACGATGACCATCAGGATGACGCTCTGCGCGGCGGAGGAGCCGAAGTTCAGGTTCTGCACGCCGTCCACATACACCTTGTAGATCAGCGTCGTCGTCGCCTGGCCCGGGCCGCCATTGGTCAGGGCGTGGATGATGCCGAAGGTGTCGAAGAAGGCGTAGACGATGTTGACCACCAGCAGGAAGAAGGAGGTGGGGGCCAGCAGCGGGAAGATGATGGTCCAGAAGCGGCGCATCGGCCGCGCGCCATCGATAGCCGCCGCCTCCAGCACCGCCTTGGGAATGGATTGCAGCCCGGCCATGAAGAAGATGAAGTTGTAGGAAACCTGCTTCCACGCCGCGGCCAGGATCACCAGCAGCATCGCCTGGTCGCCGTTCAGCCGATAGTCCCAGCCGATGCCGAGCCCGTTCAGCATGCGGCCGAAAAGGCCGATCTGCGGGTGGAACATGAACAGCCACAACACGGCCGCGATGGCAGGCGCCACGGCATAGGGCCAGATCAGCAGGGTCTTGTAGCCATTGGCGCCGCGGATCGCCTTGTCCGCCTGCACGGCCAGGAACAGCGCGGCACTCAGCGCCGTGAAGGCGACGGAGAAGGAGAACACCACGGTGGTCCAGCCGGAGGCCAGGTAGTTCGGGTCCGCCAGCACCTCGGCGAAATTCTCGAAGCCGACGAATTGCCGTGACAGGCCGAACGCGTCCTCACGCAGGAAGGACCCGTAGATCGCCTGGCCCGCCGGCCAGAAGAAGAACACGCCGGTGATCAGAAGCTGCGGCAGCAGCAGCAGCCATGGCAGGGCAATGCCCTTGAAGATGACCTTCTTCCGCAACCGCTGGGCCTCCCTCAAACGACAAGGGGGTGGGCGTTGCGCCCACCCCCCGGCCAGTTCATCGCTGTGGCATCAGCCGCCGCGATTCGCACGCTCGAAATTGCGCAGCACCGCGTTGCCGCGGGTATTCATGGCGGCGAGGGCCTGTTCCGGGGTCTGCTGGCCCTGGAAGGCCTTCTCCATTTCCTCCTGCATGATGTCGCGGATCTGCACGAAGCCGCCGAGGCGGATGCCGCGGGTATTCTCCGTGGTCGCGCCGCGCAGCATCTGCTCGATCGGCACCTCGGCGCCGGTGTTCTCCGGCTTGGCGTAGAAGCCCTGGCTGCGGGCGTGTTCGAAGCCGGAGCGGGTGATCGGCAGGTAGCCGGTGTCCATGTGCCACTTGCCGGCCACGTCGGGACGGGCGAGGTAGGCGAAGAAGTTCGCCACGCCGCGCTGCTCGGCCTCGCTGCGCGTCACGCTCGGGCCGCCATTCATCACCCAGAAGCTGGCGCCGCCGATGATGGCATTGGCCGGCGCGTTCTGCGTGCCCTCGTAGTACGGCAGCATGGCGACGCCCCAGTTGAAGCGCGCCTCCCGCTGCACCCGGGCGCGGAAGCCGGAGGACGTCATCATGATGGCGCATTCGCCCGACGGGAAGGACGCCTCGCCGGCGTTGTTGCGGCCGCCGTAGCGGAACAGGCCTTCCTTCTGCCAGTTCACCAGGTTGGTCATGTGGCGCAGCATCAGCGGGTTGTTCAGCCGCAGTTCCGTGTTCAGCCCGCCGAAGCCGTTCGCCAGCGTCGCCAGCGGCATGTCATGGATGGCGCTGAACTGCTCGACCATCACCCAGGTCGGCCAGGCGGTGGACATCGGGCAGGCATGGCCACTGGCCTTCAGCGCCCGCAGCGCGCGTTCCACGCCTTCCCAGGTGGTGGGGAATTCGTCCGGGTTCAGCCCGGCGGCGCGGAAGGCGTCCTTGTTGTAGTAGGTGATGGCGGTGCTGCTGTTGAACGGCATCGACATCTGGTTGCCATTGGCTGCGGCGTAGTAGCCGCGCACGCCGGGCAGGAAGTCGTCCCAGTTGATGGCGACGCCGGTGCGCGACAGCAGCTCATGCACCGGAATGACGGCGCGGCCGGCATTCATCATGGTGCCGGTGCCGACTTCGAACATCTGCACGATGTGCGGCGCCTGGCCGGCGCGGAAGGCGGCGATCGCGGCGACCATCGTCTCCGGGTAGGAACCGCGGAAGCTCGGCACGACGCGAACCTGCGACTGGCTGGCGTTGAACTCCGTCACCACCTGCTCCAGCAGCCCGCCGAGGGGCTGCGACAGGCCATGCCAGAACTGGATCTCGGCCGGCTGCTGGGCGGCGGCCGGGCCAACCAGGCCCGCGAGCGCAACGGCGCCCGCCATCAATGTGCGGCGGAACATGGGCAAATTTCTCCCCGTGAGGTGACGGCGGGCTCTAGACGGCCTGCGTTGCGGGGATTTTACAGTTTTATGTCAGTTCGGTGAAGGGGACGACTTCTCACATGATCTGGCTTGCCGCGCGCAGCCCCGAGATCATGGAGGAGCGCAGCAGATGCTCCCGCGCTTTCACCGGGTCCGCCGCTATGGCCTGCAGATCGGCCAGCAGCACGGCGCGGCGCGCCGGGTCCTGCTCCCGCATCCGGGCGCGGTTGCGGTCGGCCTGGGCGATGATCTCCTTCGCCGCGATCGGCTGGCGGCGGCGGGTGTAGCGGTCGAGCAGGCTGTCCTCGGCCTCCCCGCGCCAGACCGGGGCGAGGGTCTCGGCCAGCTCCATCGCGTCCTGGATGCCGCCATTCATGCCCATGCCGCCGGAGGGCGAGTTCAGATGCGCCGAATCCCCCGCCAGCACCAGCCGGCCGATGCGGTAGTTCTCAACAATGCGCTGGTGGATCCGGTAGGGGCGCAGGTCCGGCACGTCATAGGGCGTGTCCCTGGGGTGGATCGCCTGCAGCTTGCGCTCGATCGCCGCCGGCTCCAGCGCCTGCTCCACCGATTCGCCCGGCGCCGTGTGCAGCGATGCACGCCACAGCCCCGGCACGCGGAGCAGGGAGAAGGTGCCGGAGAAGGCGGGGTGCTGCGTCCAGATGTAGTTGACGTTGGACAGCCCCTCGAACACCTCATGGAAGGGGAAGGGGGTGGTCGCGAGGATGGTGGTCTCGGGGTAGGTGTCGCCGGCGAAATCCAGCCCCATGGCGCGGCGGATGACGCTGCGCGCGCCGTCGCAGCCCACGACGTAGGGCGCCTCGAAGCTGTCGAAGCCCTCGCCGGACAGCGCCACATGGTCGGCGCCATGCACCACCGTGTCCAGCTTCGCGCCGAAGCGGATCTCGACCGTGCCGGCATGTTCCGCCGCCAGCTTCGCCAGGATGATCCGCGAAAGCTTCCACTGCTCCGCCTGCAGCCGGTAGGGGTGGGCCGTGTCGTCCTTCAGGATCGACAGGTCGAACACCGCCCGCGCGCCATCCTCATGCCGGCGGATCTGCCAGGTTGGCGTCACCAGCCCCTGTTCGACCAGCGGCGCCGCCACGCCCAGCCCGTCCAGCATGTCGAGGCTCGGCGGGTGGAAGGTGGAGGCGCGCAGCTCCTCGCTGATATCCGCACCGGCCTCCAGCACCAGGCTCGGCAGCCCCAGCGTGGCCAGCTTCAGCGCCAGCACCAGCCCCACCGGGCCGGCGCCGATGATGGCGATGCGGCGGTCCTTGTCGGTCATGGAATCGGTGTGCCCTGCATGTCAGGGCGGCATCTAATCCCTGAGCGCGCGCCGCAGCGAGTCCCGGATCGGCGAAACCAGGTAGCTCAGCGCGCTGCGGACCTCGCCGAGCACGAAGATTTCCGTCGGCATGCCGGCATTCAGCCGCAGCCCGGGCACCCGTTCCAGCTCGCTGGCCGCGATCTCGGCGCGGGCCAGGAAGAAGGCGACGCCCTGCGGGTCCGTCTGCTGGTCGGCGGAGACATAGGTGAGCCGGCCCGCCAGCAGCGGCGTGGTGCGCTGGCGCAGCGCGGTCAGGCGGACATTCACCGGCTGGCCGACGCGCAGCTGCTCGACATCGGTGGGCGCGACGCGCGCCTCCACCACCAGCCGGTCATCCAACGGCACCAGGTCCAGCACCGGCTGGCCATCCGTGATGCTGCTGCCCGGGGTGACGAAGCGGATATCGGTGACGATGCCGGGCTCGGAGGCCACCAGGTCGCGCCGCGCCCGGATATTCTCGGCCGAAACCAGCCGCTGTTCCGCCTCCACCAGCTGCTGCTGGGCATCCTGCAATTCGCGGGCGATCTCCTGGGCGCGGGTCAGGCGCAGCGTGGCGAGCTCGGCCTCCGCCTGCGCGATGGCCTGGCGGAACTGCGCCTCCTGCGCCGCATACAGGCCCATGTCGCCGCGCGCCTGCGCCTCCAGCCGCTCCAGCTCCCGCACCTCCCGCATCCGGGCGAAGCCCTGCTGGGCGAGGGGGCGCAGGCCTTGCAGGTCGGCGCGGACGGAGGCGGCGCGGGCGGCGGCGGCGGTGCGCTGGGCGCCGGCGGCCAGCAACTGCTCCCGCGGCACGGCGGCGCGGCGTTCATAGACGTGCATGTTGCTGTCGAAGGCTTCCCACCGCGCGGTGAACAGCCGGGTTTCCGCGTTCAGCAGCGCGGCCAAAGCGGCGTCCGTGCGGGCGGCCTGCACCACCTCCTCGGGGATCGCGAATTGCCGCTGGTCCTGCTGTTCGGCGCGCAGCCGGGCGACGCGGGCGGCCAGGGTGCGGGCCTGGGCGCGCAGCTGCACGGCGTTGGATTCGGCCGTGGTCGGGTCCAGCCGCAGCAGCACCTGGCCGGCCTGCACGCGCTGGCCTTCGCGCACCAGCAATTCCTGCAGGATGCCCGGTTCGGACAGGATCATGGATTTGCGCCGGCCTTCCGCCACCAGCGACCCACGCGCCACCACCGCCCGCTCGATCGGCGTGATGGCGGCCCAGAACAGCAGGCCGCCGAAGCCCACCACCAGCAGCAGCAGCGCGGCCCGCATCACCCGCTTCACGTCCGGGGTGGCGGCGGCGGCCTCGGCCTCGGCGAAGTTCAGCGCCATCGGGCGCGGCCCGGCCAGTCTCGCGGTCATGCCGCCGTCTCCCCCGCTGCCGTCGTCGCATCGCCAGGTGTCTCGGCACGCCAATGGCCGCCCGGCGCCAGCCGCAGAACCTGGTCCACATGCCCGGACCACAGCGTCGGCTCATGGCTGATCAGCAGGCAGGCGGCACCTTCCGCCCGCGCCGCCAGCACCGCATCCCGCACCGCCTCCCGCCCCGCCTGGTCCAGCCCGGCCTCGGGCTCGTCCAGCGCCAGGAACTCCGGCGCGCCATACAGGGCGCGGGCGAGGCCGATCATGCGGCGCTGGCCCATCGACAGGCCGCCGGTGGGACCGGCCTCGGTGGCGTAGCCCTGCGGCAGGCGGCCGATCATCTCATGCGCGCCGGCCATCCGCGCGGCATCCACCACGCCGGCCGCATCCTCCGGCCCGAAGCGGCCGATATTCTGCAGCACGCTGCCATCCAGAAGCTGCACATCCTGCGGCAGGTAGCCGATGCGCGGGCCAAGCAGCGCCCGGTCGGCGAAGCGGGTCGCCTGGCCACCGAGCAGCGCCTGCCCACCCTCCGCCGGCAGCAGCCCGAGCGCCAGCCGCAGCAGGCTGGACTTGCCCACGCCATTCGGCCCCACCACCAGTGTTACCGTGCCCGGCGGGCAGTACAGCGTGACATCGGCCAGCACCGGATGCAGCCCGCCCGGCGGCGTCCAGCGCAACTCCCGCAGCCAAAGGCCGGGCGGCCCGGCCGGATCGGCCGGCCGAACAGCCGGCGCCGCGTGATCCGCGAACAGCTCCTGCAGCCGCTGCCAGGCGAGATTGGCAAAAGCCCATTCGCGCCAGGCCAGCACGATGCGCGCGATCGGCTGCGTCGCGGTGCCGGCCAGCATCATCGCGGCGATGATCGACCCTGGCGAGGCCCGGTCGCCCAGCGCCAGCACCACGCCCACCACCACCACGCCGCCCTGCGCCATGTAGGAGGCGTATTCGGTCACGCCCCGCACCGCCCGTGCCCGCGCCTGGGCGCGATCGCCCTCCGCCAGCGCCGCCGCCTGGGCCGGCTCCCACCGCCTCACCACGGCGGCCAGCATGCCGAGCCCCTCCAGCATGTCCGACTGCCGCAGCCGGCCCTGCAACTCGCCGGCATTCTTCAACTGCCGTTCGGAGGCACCCCGCACCAGCCCGCGCGTGGTGCGGTCCAGCACCCGGCCGAGCAGGCCCATCATCACGCAGGCCGCGCCGACCACCAGCGCATAGACCGGATGCAGCAGGAACAGCACCACCAGCGCCACCGGCACCGCCGTCATGTCGAACAGGTCCGCGATGGTGTTGCCGCCGAGGAAGCGGCGCAGCTCCGCCTGGTCCTGCAACGCCGCGAGCCCCGGCTGCCGGCTGCCCAGCAGGGCGCTGCGCACGGCGGCCTGCAGCGCCTCCAGGCTCAGCCGGCGGGCCATGTCATCGGCCAGCGCGGACATCAGTGCCGCCCGCAGCGCCCGCAGCGCGCCGGCCATGCTGAGCGCGATGACGAAGGCGATGGACAGCACCATCAGCGTGTCGAGGTTGTGGCCCTCCGTCACGCCATCGAAGATGTGCATGGTCAGCAGCGGCATGCCGAGCAGCGCCGCCTGCCGTGCGAAGGACATCGCCAGCGCCAGCGCCAGCAGCCGCCGAAAGGCCGGCGCCTGGCGCAGCGCCGCCCAGGCCTGGCTCATCTGCCCGGTCATGCCGCGCGGCCCGCCAGCGGCGCCGCCAGCAACGGCGCGCCGGTGGTGGGTACCACCTGGCCGCCGCGCAAGGTCACCACGCGATGCGCCGCCGCCAGCAGCACCGGGCGGTGCGAGGTGAACAGGATGCCGGTGCCGCGTGCGGCGAGGTTGCGCAGCAACCGCACCAGCCGTTCCTCCCCGGCCGCATCCAGGAAGGCGGCCGGCTCGTCCAGCACCAGCAGGCGCGGGTTGCCATACAGCGCGCGGGCCAGCGCCACGCGCTGCCGCTGGCCGGCGGAAAGCGGGCCTTCCGCCCGCGTCGGCGTGGCGTAGCCGGCGGGCAGGGCGGCGATCAGGCCATGGGCATCCGCCAGCCGCGCGGCCTGCATCACCGCCGGCATGTCCGGCTGGGCGAGGCGGGCGATCGCCTCCGCCACCGTGCCGTCGGTCAGCAGCGGGTCCTGCGGCAGGTAGCCGACATGGCGGGCGAAATCCTCCCGCGCCCATTGCCAGGTGGCCTGGCCATCGAGGAAACAGCCGCCGGCGGAGGGGCGGATCATGCCCACCGCGATGCGCAGCAGCGTGGTCTTGCCCGCGCCCGCGGTGCCGGCCAGCGCAACGATCTGGCCCGGCGCCACCTCCAGCGACACGTCGCGCAGCAGCGCCCGCGGCGCACCGCGATGCGCGAAGCTGACGCGCTCCAGCCGCAGCCGCGCTTCCCGGCACGGGAAGGCGATGGCGGTATCCGCGGTGCGGTCCGGGCGCATCATGGCGGAAAGCCGGCGCCAGGCGGCGATGGCCGCGCCCCATTCATGCGTCGCCCCGCCGATGCGGGCGAAGGGCGAGATCACCTGGCCGGTGACCAGCATGGCCAGCAGCATGCCGAAGCCGACATTCACCCCACTGGCCGCCAGCAGCGTGCCCACCACCAGCGCGCCGCCGGATCCGATGCCATGGATGGTGGCAAGCCCCGCGCCGATCCAGCGCGCGCCGGCCTGGGCGCCGCGCAGCGCCGCCGCGCCTTCCTGCATCCGCGCTTCCCAGCGCGCGGCGAGTGGCGCGCGCAGGCCCATCGCCTCCACCGCCTCGGCGCAACGCATGGCATCCGCCACCAGCCCCGCCGTGCGCGCCTGCGCCTCGTTGGAGGCCGCGACGGCGCGGCGGGTCAGCCGGTCCCCGAGCAGGGACAGCAGCGCTGCGGCGACGCAGCAGGCCAGCGCCCACAAGGTGAAGGCCCAGTGGAAGAACAGCAGCAGCAGGATCAGCGTCGGCACCAGCACCGCATCCACCAGCCCGGTCAGCACCGGGCCGGTCAGGTTGCGGCGCAGCTCCTCCACATCGCGCAGCGCCTGGCCGGCGGCGAGGTCGGACCTTCCCGGCTGCTGCGCCGCCGCCAGCACCAGCGGCGCCGCCAGCCGCCGCGCCAGGCGGTTCGACACGGCGAGCAGCCCCAATTCGCGCAGCTGGTCCAGCCCGAGCAGGATGCCGACCGCCAGGCAGAAGACGATGGCGAGCCCGGCCAGCGTCCAGGGATTGCCGGTGGGCAGCACCAATTGCCAGATCACCAGCTTGGCCGCGACCACGCCGAAGGTGGCGAGGCTCAGCGCCAGGCCGAGCGCCAGGGTCAGCCGCGCCGCGGCGGAAACCTCCGCCCGCGCCACCTCGATCACGTCCCGCCGGTCCGCTTCGGGCGCGGCGGCGGGGTTCGGCAGGCGGCGTGCCTCAGCCATCTGGCTATAGGGCCAGGATCAGCGCGAAGACCGCCAGCGCACCCAGCCCGCTGACACCCAGCAGCGCCATCAGCACCACCTGCCAGGTATCCAGCGCCGCGGGCCCGCCGGCGCGCGGCGCCGGGGCAGCTGCCTGCAGCCCGGCCAGGCGTTCATCCAGCCGCGCCACCCAGGCTTCCAGCACCGCCATGCGCTGCTCGACCTCGGCCGGCTCGGCGCTCAGCGGCGCGGCCATCGGCTGGTCCGGCATCGGCCGCAGCGCGAGTTCCTGCAGCCGTGCCTCCAGCGCGCGCTGGCCGGCGACGAGCTGCTCGATCGCCTTGACGATCTGCGGATTCGGCGGCGCCGGCCGGGCATCGCCGGTGGGCGCGGCGGAGGCCGGCGCGCCGCGGCGGAACAGCGGCAGCGCCACCTCGCCCCCCTCCATGCCGCGCGCCACCACCTGCAGATCGGCGCGGCGTTCCGCCCAGGCCGGGCGCAGCAGGAAGCGGAAGCCATGGAAGGCATCGCCGATGCCGGCGCGGATCAGATCCGCCCGGTGGCGATCGGCGACGCTGGTGGCGACGGCCGCGCCATCCAGCCGCAATTCCACCACCACACGTTCCGTGGGCTGGGTGGGTTCGAAGGCCCAGCCATCGATCTGGTTGCCGGTGACCGAATCGACGAAGCCGCGGATATCCGGCGCAGCCAGGGGGGCGGTACGGGGCTCAGCCGACACGCGCCCGGCCCCCCGCCCGCATGGCCCGCTTCAGCGGCGTCGCCGCACCCAGCAGGCGGCGATACAGCGCCAGGTGTTCCGCGGCCGCCTCCTCCATTCCATGCGGCGGGGTGATGTTGGCGGCGAGGCGGTCCCACAGACCTGGCTCCTCCGCCGCGCGGCGCATCACCCGCGCCAGGCCCACCGCATCGCCCACCGGGAAGTGCAGCCCATCCACTCCGTCGCGCACCGATTCGGCCATGCCGCCGACATCGCCGCAGATCACCGGGCGGCCGTGGCGGAACGCCTCCTGCGCCACCAGCGGCGCGTTTTCCCACCAGATGGAGGGCATCACCACCCAATCGACGCCCGCCATCCGCGCCGGCATGTCGGCCGCGCCATACAGGCCGTGATGCCGCGCATCGGGTGCCGCCTCCAGCGCCGCCTTGAACTCCGTCAGGAACTCATCCGCCTGGTGCGCGGTGCCGCCATGCAGCGCCAGATCATGCGCGATGCCCTGCTGGGTCAGCCGGGCGGAGGCGCCGAGCGCCACCAGGCTGCCCTTGAAACGGTTGATGTGGCCGAAGAAGCCGAAGCGGCGGCGCTGGCCGTTCCCGGCGCGTGGCGGCGCCACGGCGCCGGCGCCGATGCCGTTCCGCATCAGCTCGATTCGCCCGGCATCCCAGCCGGCCGCGATGAAGCGGTCGCGCAGGAAATCCGAGGGCGAGAGCAGCAGATCGACCCCCGCCATGGCGCCGCGCACCGCAATTTCCCGCAGCACGAGATCGGTGCTGCCGCGGCCAGGGAAGCAGCGCCGGCAGCCATCGCCGCTGGGGCCGGGGCAGAGCCGGCCATCGGTGGTGAGCAACTGGCCCTCCTGCGGGCACAGCGCGAAGAAATCATGCAGGGTGACGACGATCTTCGCCTTGGGCGCGACCCGGCGCACCAGGTCCAGCGTCTCGATCCCGAAATACAGCAGGTGGTGGAAGTGGATGATGTCCGGCTGGTAGTCGGTGACGAAGGAGGCCAGCTCCGCCAGCCCCCAGGTATCGACCTGGGACAGGTGGAAGCGGTCGAAATGGCTGAGCCAGACCAGCATCTCATCCGGATGGCGGCCGATGGCCTGGAACAGCGTGCCCGGCCGGCGTTCGCGGTGCTGCGCGGTGACCGCGCCGAGGAACAGCCCCTCCACCCCATGCCGGTCGCGCAGCGCACGGAACAGCCCACGCGCCACCACCTCGGTGCCGCCCGGCTGCAGGTCAGGATGATTATGGCAGAAGACGAGGAGGCGCATGGCTCCACAAAGCTAAAGTAAAGCGGGTTGCGGCGAAATAACCGATTCCCGGCGTTTCAAGGAGTTCGCGATCTTCAGGCGGCCGCGTGGGTTTCACCCATGCGCGGGAAATCCTCCATCAGCGTGGCGATGGCGGGCGCCCAGCGGCGGTGGTGCAGGCGGCGGTTGTAGGCGGCGGCGACGGTGCCGGCATAGCCGCCATGCTGGGCGATCGATTGGCGCTCGAAGTGGAACAGCTCCGCCGCCGGTTCGTACAGGATGGCGAAGCCGGCTTGCCGCAGACGCAGGCACAGATCGCTGTCCTCGTAGTCGCCGACGATGTACTCGGCCGAGAAGCCGCCCACCTCATCCCAGGCGCTGCGGCGCATCAGCATGGCGGCGCCGGTGACGCCCGGCACTTCCCGCGCCCGCGATGCGGCGGGGTAGTGGCGCGGGAAGCCTTTGAAGTAGTGGCAATTGTACCAGTCGTCGCCGGGGCCGCGGGCGAAGTACAGACCGGCATGCTGCAGCGAGCCATCGTCGAACATCAGCTTCGGCCCGACGCAGCCGAGGCGCCGGTCGGCCTCCAGCCGCGCCAGCATCGGCGCCAGCCAGCCGGGCCGGTCCGGCACCACGTCCGAGTTCAGCATCAGCAGCATCGGCGCGCTGGCCTCCGCCGCGCCGCTGTTGCAGGCGGTGGCGTAGCCGGCGTTGCGGCCATGCAGCACCAGCGTCACCGGCAGGCCCGTCAGGCCGCAGATGCCGCGCAGCAGGTGGTCGGCCTCGGCGCGCTGCTCGGGGCTGTCCAGCACATAGATGATCTCGGCCTCGCGCAGCATCGGGTCGCGGGCGAAGGCAGCGATCTGGTGCCGGACGAAGCGCAGGTTGCGATACAGCGGGATCACCAGGCTGACGCTGGGCCGGGCCACCGGCCGGCCGATGCGGACCACCTCCGTCCCCAGCGGTTCCGCCGCCGCGGCACGGTGCAGGCGCTCCGCCGCCGGGGTCAGGCAGCGGTCCAGCAGAGCCGGGCCGACATCCAGCGGGTTCACGCCGCGCAGCACAGCCTCCCGCGCCTGGGCGGCGGGGATCAGGGCGGGGCCGGCGACCAGCTCGATCGCCTCGCCGGAGCCGAGGGCGAGTTCCAGCCGCCATTGGGCGACGGGACCGGCACCGGCATTGGGTAGGTGGGCGACGAAGCCGGGCCGGGGATCCGTCGCACCGAAGGCGGCCTGTTCGAAGCGCTTCACCACATCCGGCCGGCTGACGCGGAACAGCGACTCCGCCGGCAGGGGCGTACCGCCGAAGGGGCCGCGCAGTGTCATGCCACGGGTCAACCGCAGCGGGTCGTGCAACCAGCCGACAAGGAAGACGCCGCCCTCATGGTCCGAGATGGCGCGGTCGATCGCGGCCGCGACGGCGTTGGAGGGCTCGGCGGCGGAGCGGGTGGGCGCCATCGCCAGCACCTGCGCGTCGCGCACCGAATCGCGGCACCAGGGCTCCGCCGTGTGGCGCCGCAGGGCCAGCAGCGCCTGGCGCAGCAGGGCGCGCGGGGCGGTGGCGGATTGCCGGGCCAGTTCCACCAGGTTGGGCGGCGGCGCATAGCCGGTGGGCAGGCGCAGCGGCGGCCCATCCGCCCGCAGCAGCAATGCGCCGCCGGCGGATGGGGGCAGGGGGGCGAGGCCGCCATCCGGCTCCGCCACCCGTGCCAGGCCCTGCGCCGTCACCAGCCAGCCGCCCGAGTCGAGGCGCCACAACAGCCGCCCGAGGCCGAGGCCGACCACAGGGCGCAGCGTTTCCGGTGCCGGCTGGGCGCTGTCCTGCGCCAGCGCCGCCAGGTCCCGCGCCAGCGCCGCATCAGCCCCGGCCCGCAAGGGACCGGCCGCCTTGCTGGCGAGGAGTGCGAGGAATCGCGGTCCGGGTGGCGTGGCGCTCAGCAGCGCGAGTGGGCCGGGGGCGCCTAGCGGCAGCCAGGACCCATCCGCCGCCCGCAGCGACAATGGCTGGTCCGACGCCGCGCGCAGCAGCAGCAGCGTGGCATCCGGGTTGAGTGGGATCTGGGAAAGCGGCGGGAAGGGCTGGCCCTCGCCGAGGCGGAGCATCTGGTCCCGCTGGCCCGCCGATTCGGCGGGCAGGATGATCGCGGCGATTTCCGTGCCGAGACGAGTCCAGGCAGGCGGAAGGACCGGCTGGCCGGAAGCTTGGGCTGGCCCCATCTCGCGCCGTTCCGCCTGCATGCTGGATTGTGGCCGCCCCGGCAGGGGCGGCCGGCCTTCAGACGATCTGGACGATGGTGCCGATATTGGCGGTCAGGTCGGCCACCGTAATGCCATCCAGCGTGATGGTATCGGTGCCCAGCGTGATCACGGCATTGCCCGAGCCATCGTCGGAGACCAGCGCCAGCAGATCGTTCGGATCCGTCACGCCGGTGGCGTTGATGTTGCTGGCGATCTGCAGCGTGTCAGTGCCGACCTGGAAGCCGAGGATCAGGTCGTGGCCGAAGCCGTCATCGAATTCGAAGGAGTCGGCGCCGACGCCGCCATCCATCGTGTCGTTGCCGGAACCGCCCTCGAGCAGGTCACTGCCGCCGCCGCCCTCAAGCGAGTCGTCGCCCGCGCCACCGCGCAGCACATCCGAGCCGAGGCCGCCGAAGATCACGTCGTCGCCGCCATTACCGCGCAGGGTGTCGTCGCCGCCGAGGCCCGAAATGGTGTCCTCGCCGCCGCGTCCCAGCACCAAGTGGTCGATGTTGCCAGCCGGCGCGACCAGCAGGTCATCGGCATCGCTGCCGGAGATAGAAGCGAAACCAGACATGGAAACCTCCGCAGAGGGAAGGGAACCGGAGACGGCGCCCGTTTATCTCTGCGCGGTATTACGAACTAGACCGATCGCGAGTCAACCGATTTGGCAACGCAGCAATTCGCCGCAGCAGGCGAGAAAGGTGCTGTAAGCAACTGATTCAACTGGCAATATATGGTTTTGGGACGGTTGGACGCAAGATTACCAAATTGAGAGATCGTCTCAATTGTCTTGAAAATGCCTCTCTGGCCGATCCGGACTTGCATTGGGCTGACGGCGTTGCAGCCGACAATCAACCAGAGATCATCAAAATCCGGCGCATGGGACGAGCCTCACAAGGCGTGCGTCGAGGCCGGGTGGTGCCAGGCGATGGGATGCTTTGCGCCTTATGAGGCGTCTTGCGGCGTCGGCGTCAGCTTCCGCCGACGGGCACTGCCGCGGGCGAGTCCGGCTTCGGCATGATGCGGCGCAGGAGCGAGATCCTGGAAGGCGATCCCCTGCAGGGTCAGGCCGGCCGGGTCCGCCAGCGCCGCCACCGGGCTGCCCTGGTACATCAGCCGCGCGGCCTGCAGCGCGCTGCGGCGCCACACCGCCGCGCCCGGCGTCATGCGGCCCGAGGCTACCGCGAAGGGCGCCTCCGGTGCCGCCTGCAGCGCGGCCACGGCGCGGCGCAGGAAGCTGCCGCCAGGTGCCAGGTCCGGATCGCACAGCCACAGGAACTCGGCCTGCGTTGTCGACAGTGCGGCGGCGGCGATCGCGCTCCAGCGCTGCTCCATGGTCGTCGCCGGCAGGGGCGCGACGACGATGCGGAGATCCCGTTGCCAGCGGGCGGCGGCCAGCGCCGCCCCCTCGGCCACGCGCGGATCGGCGGCCTCGTCCAGCAGCACCACCTCCCGCACCGGCAGATCCTGCCGGAAGACCGCGTCGAGCCGGCTGGCGAGCATGAAGCCACGGCCCTGCCCGGGCACCACCACGGCCAGGTCCGGCAGCTCCGGCAGCAGGGCGCTGCGCAGCGCCGTGGCGTAGCGGCCGAAATCGAAGCGGCCGCGCGCCGCGGCGCTCCGCGTGGCGCGGGCTGCATCGGCCAGCGGCGCACCGAGCAGCTTGGCCGTCGCCAGGGCCATCGCCTCGACATCGCCGAGCGGCACCGCGGTACCGCCGTAATCCCGCGCCAGATCCGCCGCCCCGCCGGCGCCCGCGAAGGCCACCAGCGGCAGCCCCGCCACCAGCGCCTGCTGCGCCAGCAACGGCAAGGGTGCCTCCCGCGCCGTCAGCGCCACCAGATCGGCCGCGTCCAGCAGCGTGCCGGGTTCCGCCATGTGTTCCACCACCCGCAGCCCATCCTGCCGCGCCGCGGCCAGTTCCGGCCCCAGCCAGATCCGCAGCGACGGGTCCAGCGCGCCGACCCAGATCGCCTGGAGCCCGGGGATCTGCGCTCGCAGGCGGCGGAACAGCTGCAGGAACAGGTCGATGCCATGGCGCAGGTCGCCCGGCCCGGCGCCGACCATCAGGCGGCCCGTCGCCGTCAGGCCCATCTCATCCCGCGCCGCGCGGCAGGCGGCGAGGTCGAGGCTGGCCGGGAAGGGCAGGCCCGGCTCCAGCAGGTGCTGGCGCAGCTTGGCCAGGCCCGGCAGTTCCGGCAGCAGCGCGTTCCGCACGGACTCCGCCGGCAGCAGCGTCGCCGCGGCATGGCGCAGTGCCCCGCGAACCCCGCTCAGCAGGCCGAGCGCGCGCAATTCGCCCGGCATCTCCTGCAGCAGGATGGTGGTGGCGATGCCGCGGGCTTCGGCCAGCGCTGCCAGCCGGGCGGCGGCGGCGCTGGTCATCAGCGCGTGGCGCAGGCCTTCCGTCGCGGCGGCGGTCAGTGCCGCCTCGGCCTGTTCCAGGCCGATGGCCACCGTCAGCGGGCCGAGCCGGCGGTAATCCTCCTCCAGCGCGCCGCCGGCCAGCAGCAGCACCTCCAGGCGCAGGCCACTGGCACGGCGCAGCGCGGCTGCGGCGTCGATCAGCCGGCGCGATGCCTCCGTCTCCGCCGCATCGGCGGCCACCACCAGCAGGCCGGGCGCTTCCGTGGCCGGCGTACCGACCACGGCGCGCGCGGTGGCGTTCAGGAAGGCGCCGCCGTAATGCAGGTCAGGTTCGAGATAGGCGCCCTCGCACCATTCGTTCCAGGCATTCACGCAGACCAGCGGCTCGCCGAAGAACGGCACATGGACGGCACGCTCCACCAGCTCCGCCAGCCAGGCCTGGTACGTGGCGGGCTTGGCGCCGTGGATGATGACGGTGTTCTGGCCCTGCTTGCGCGGGTCGTTGTCCCAGCCCGGCACGGCGCATTTGATCAGCGGGTAGTCCGGCGTCTTCTCGTCGAGCGAGGCGCGGACCACGTCCTCATAGGCGAAGACGGTGCCGGTGAAATCGGGGTCCAGGTAGTCGAGATGCGCGCTGATCGGCGTGCAGCGTTTCGCCAGCTTGTGCGGCGGGAATTCGATGGCGCCATCGAAGCCGAATTCGGTCGGGTCGATGTCGTCGAAGGACTGGGTCATGACGAAGACCGGGTCCTCGCCATGCGCATCCTGGAACCGCTTGCGCCAGCCGGCGATGGTTTCCTCCGGCTCCGGGATCAGGCCGGCGCGGTAGACCATCAGCACCGGGCGGCCCTGCACGCGGATGTAGCGCGGGTCTGCGAAATGGCGCGCCAGCGTCGCCACCAGCTCCGGCTCATCCTCGGCGCGGTAGTCCTGGCCCATCAGGATGTCGTGCTCGGCACCGTCCCAGCGGCGGGTCCAGTTCTCATTTGCCCACATCAGGGCGAAGGGCATGTCCAGGCTGCGATCGGCGAGGAAGGCGTCCACCGGCTTTTCCAGCAGGCGGTGCCCGTTGAAGCTGTACCAGTAGAAGATCCAGCCATGCACGCCGCCGCGCTTGGCCATCTCGATCTGCCGGCGCATCACCTCCATGTCGGTCAGCGCATAGGGGCCGAGGTCGCGCGGCACGCGGGGCTGGTAGTGGCCGGCGAAGCGCGGCAGGGCGCGCGGCAGGTTGGTCCATTCGGTGAAGCCGCGGCCCCACCAGGCGTCATTCTCCGCGATCGCATGGAACTGCGGCAGGTAGTAGGCCAGCACCCTGGCGCGCAGGCGGGCGCCGTCGGGCAGCGGCTGAACCTCCTCGAACTCCTCCGCCGGGCGGGTATTGCGGCGGACTTCCCGCGGGATGGTCGGCGTTTCCTGCGGCATGCGCGGATGCACGCCGGGCTCCAGCCGGTGGCGCAGCCAGTGCAGCAGCGGCGGCTCCGTGATGCGGCCGCCCATGTGGCGCTGCACATAGTAGCGCGTGTCGAATTCCGGCCCCGGCTCGCGATCCTCCTGCCAGCCGAGCGTGACGTAGTGCTGGAAGGGGTCGGCGCCGGCGCGGGCCACGTCGCGATAGGTCGAGAGGTAGAATTCGGCATCGAATTCGGGAATCGGGCTGGCGCCGTAGTCCCGGTGCCGCAGGAAATGCGCCAGCGCGCCATCCTCCGGCGCCAGGCCGTGCCGTGCGCGATACCAGGCGGTGTCGAAATGCGGGCCGGGCGCGCGGCCTTCGGCATCGCCGTGGCGGATGAAGTGCAGCACCGGGTCGATGCCGGCCTCCCGCACATCCGCATGGTTGGCGAGGTACCAGATCGGGTCGAGGTAGAAGCAGGGCGCGCGGCCCTGGGCCCAGCCGCGTTCGAGGAAGTGGCCGAGCGGGTCTTCGCCGCCATGCGCCACATCGGCGTTGTGGGCGAGGTACCAGGCGGCATCGAAGACGCCGCCCTCGGCGATCGCCTGCCGATCCTCCGGCGCCCGGTCCTGCCCTCCCTGTTCCATCACGCGTCGTCGCGCGCCAGCAGCGTTTCGAGATAGGCGCCGTAGCCGCTGTTGCGCAGCGGCGCAGCCAAAGCGCGCAGCGCGTCGCCATCAATGAAGCCCATGCGCCAGGCCACTTCCTCGGGCGCCGCCACCTTCTGCCCGGTGCGCTTCTCGATCGCGCGGACGAATTCGCCGGCTTCCAGCAGGCTGTCATGCGTGCCGGTGTCGAGCCAGGCATAGCCGCGGCCAAGCCGGACCACGCGCAGCGTGCCCTCGTCCAGGTAGACGCGGTTGAGATCCGTGATCTCCAGCTCCCCGCGCGGCGAGGGGGCGAGCGCCTTGGCGATGGCGGCGGCGCGGCCATCGTAGAAATACAGCCCCGTCACGGCCCAGTCCGAGCGCGGCAAGGTGGGCTTTTCCTCGATGGTCAGCGCGCGGCTCTCGCCGTCGAACTCCACCACGCCGTAGCGGTGCGGGTCGGCGACGCGGTAGGCGAAGACGGTGGCACCCTGCTGCGCCGCATTCTCCTTCGCCTGGGTCAGCCGTGCTTCCAGGTCGTGGCCGTGGAACAGGTTGTCGCCGAGCACCAGGGCGCTGGGTTCGCCGGCGAGGAATTCCTCGGCCAGGACGAAGGCGTGGGCGATGCCGCGCGGCTTGTCCTGCTCGGCATAAGCCAGCTTCAGGCCCCAGCGCGTGCCGTCGCCGAGCAGGCGCTTGAACAGCGGCAGGTCGTGCGGGGTGGAGATGATCATGATCTCCCGGATGCCGGCCAGCATCAGGACCGAGAGCGGGTAGTAGACCATCGGCTTGTCGAAGACCGGCAGCAGCTGCTTCGAGACGGCGAGTGTCGCCGGATGCAGGCGGGTGCCCGATCCGCCAGCAAGGACGATGCCCTTCATACCGAATTCTCCTTTGCCGGCCCGGTCGGCGTATCTCGGGTCGGCGTATTGGCCACAAGCGTATCAAGGCACCGCGCCAGGGACTGGCGCCAATCCGCGGGCGTGATGCCGTGCACCTGCCCGATCCTGCTGCAATCCAGCCTTCCATCCACCGGGCGCACCGCGCGCGTCGGGAATTCGGAGGTGGTGATGGCCTGGAGCCGTGGCTGCCGGTGTCCGCGCGTTGCCGCCTGCGCCAGGATCTCGGCGGTGAAGCCGTGCCAGGTGGTGTGCGGGCTGCCGGTCAGGTGGAACAGGCCGAAGGCCGCATCCTCCGCCGCGGCCGCCAGCAGGCGTGGCGCCATCACGGCCACCGCATCGGCCAGGTCGGCGGCGAAGGTCGGTGCGCCATGCTGGTCGGCGACCACGCGCAGTTCCTCGCGCTCCGCCGCCAGGCGCAGCATGGTCTTGACGAAATTGGCGCCGTCCGGACTGCACACCCAGGCGGTGCGCAGCACCACGCTGCGCGGATTGGCCGCCAGCACCGCGCGTTCGCCGGCTTCCTTGCTGCGGCCATAGACGCCGAGCGGGGAGGGTGCGTCGCTTTCGAGGTAGGGCGCGCCCTTCAGCCCGTCAAAGACGTAGTCGGTGGAGAAATGCACGAAGGGGGCGCCGGCATCGGCGGCGGCGGCGGCCAGCCGGGCGGCGCCGTCGCAATTCACCGCGAAGGCCAGCGCCTCCTGGTCCTCGGCCTTGTCCACGGCGGTATAGGCGGCGGCGTTCACCACCAGGTCGGGCCGCGCCCGCGCCATGGCGGCGGCGACGGAGGCATCGTCGGTGAGGTCCAACTCCGGCGGCTCCAGCGCCACCACCTGATGGTCCGCCAGGCGTGCCACCAGGGCGCGCGCCACCTGGCCCTCGCGGCCCGCGACCAGCACGCGCATCAGAAGGCGGGCCCCAGATCGGCGAGCAGCGGCGCGCGGCGATCCTTGTCGGACAGCGTGGCATCCGCCGCCGCCAGGCCCCAGTCGATGCCGAGCGCCGCGTCGTCCCAGGCCAGCGCCCGGTCGCAATCCGGCGCATACAGGGCGGTGACCTTGTAGGCCACTTCCGTCTCCGTCTCCCGCGTCGCGAAGCCATGCGCGAAGCCGGGCGGCACCCACAGCATCTGGCCGTTCAGCGCGGAAAGCTCCACCGCCACATGCCGGCCGAAGCTGGGCGAGGCCGCGCGCAGATCCACCGCCACATCCAGCACCCGCCCGCGCAGCACGCGGACCAGTTTGCCCTGCGCATGCGGGCGCAGCTGGAAGTGCAGGCCGCGCACCGTGCCGATGGCGACCGACATGGATTGGTTGTCCTGCACGAATTCATCCGGGATCCCGACCGCGGCGAAATCGCGGCGGGAGTAGGTCTCGACGAAGGCGCCGCGCGCATCGGCGAAGCGGCGGACGGAAACCAGCAGCGGTCCCTCGATGCCCAGGCTGCGCGCCTCGACATTGCCTGACCGGCGGATTTCGGCAGCCTGCGGTCCGGTCCCGTCCGGCATTCCACTCCAGCTCCTCGCGGCTAGGCATATCAGGGGTTGTCGCCCGGGTTCAGAGCCAGCGCAAAATGTTCAAAAAATGAGAAACGTGAAACATCCGCATCGGCAATTCGCGCATCGGGAGACGATCGACTCTTAATACAAGCGCGCCCGCCCGGGAAGGTCGCGCGTGCGGTGCGGCGCAACTTCCTCAGGCGGTCTCTGGCTCCGGATCCGGCTCTCCGCCCGCGGCCAGCCTTTCCACCATGTCGAGCTGGCGCGGCAGGCAATGGGTCCGCAGGTCGTAGCGGGCGATGATGTCGGCGCGACCCTGTGCGGCCAGGCCGGCATGGCGATCCGGGTTGGCCAGGACCTTCAGCACCGTCTGCGCCAGCTTCTCCGGCTCGAAGAAGGGCACCAGCAGGCCGTTGCGGCCATGCTGCACCACTTCCATCACCGGCGGGGTTTCGGAGCCGACCACCAGGGCGCCGCAGGCCATCGCCTCCAGCATCGACCAGGACAGCACGAAGGGGTAGCTCAGATAGACATGCGCCCGCGTCACGCGGAACAGGTCGTGCAGCGCGTCATGCGCCACGCGCCCGGTGAAGTGGATGCGGGACAGGTCGAGCTCCCCTCCCAGCTCCGCCAGCATCTTGGCCTTCCAGTTCTCCGCCCCCTCCGGCTTCTTGCCGTAGGAGATATCGTTGCCGCCGACGATGACGGTGTGCAGCCCCGGCCGCTCCCGCTGCAGGCGGGGCAGGGCGCGCATGAAGCTCGGGAAGCCGCGATAGGGTTCCAGGTTGCGCGCGACGTAGGAGATCACCTCGTCGCCGCGGCGGAATTCCCGGCCACCCGGCGTGCGGAACACCGCGTCCGCGGCAGGGGCGCAGCGTTCCGTGTCCACCCCCTCATGCAGGCAGGAGATGCGGCGCCGCGCCCAGGCGGGGTAGCGGCTCCATTGCCAGCGGGTCGGGCTGACGCCCCAATCGGCGGCTTGCAGGGAGATGAGCTGCGTCGCGTTCAGCACCCGGACGCGTGCTGCATCATCCAGGCCAACCGGCTGCGCCGGGTCGAAGCCCAGATCCTGGCCGACCGAATTGTAGTAGAATTCCCAGTAGAACAGCGTGCGCGCCTTGGGAAAGACGTCCTTCAGGAACATCCCCTCGCCCCAGCCGGGGTGGCAGACGATGATGTCCGGCTTCAGCCCCTGGTCGCGCATCTGCACGAGCTTGTTCGCCATGTGCTGGCCACGCCGGGTGGAGGCTTCCAGCGAGCGCAGGTAGCGGTGCGTGTTCTCGCCGGCGCCCTTCGGCGCTCCATAGGAGATGTATTGCACGCCGGGGGCGCTGAAGCCCGGCTTCTCGCCCACCGCCCAGACTTGCACGCCCTGCCGCTGGGCCAGCGCAGGGGCGAGATGGGCATATTGTCCAGGAAAATTCTGGTGGATGAACATCGCCTTCAACGGGCGGCGCGGCAGCAGCAGGGCCATTACTTCTCCGGGGGGCGCGCGATCGAAGGCGCGAAACTGTGAGGTGGGGCCGGCGCGGTCAAGTCAGGCCGGGCCCTGCGGACCCCGTCGGCCGGCCGGCGGGCTGTTCGGGCCCCGGCGCGGGTGGCAAATTGGCGTCCATCGCGATCGCAGGGGAAGAAACGGCCATGGCCGCTGATGAAAAGGGTGGGGCGCGCAAGCGGCCGGAGGATCTGCGGAGCCACCGCTGGTTCGGCGTGGATGACCTGCGCGCCTTCGGGCACCGGTCCCGCATGCTGCAGATGGGCTTCTCCGAATCCGATTTCCGCGGCAAGCCGGTGATCGGCATCGTCAACACCTGGTCCGAGCTCAGCCCCTGCCATTTCCACTTCCGCACCCGGGCGGAGGAGGTGAAGCGCGGTGTCTGGCAGGCTGGCGGCTTCCCGGTGGAACTGCCGGCGCATCCGGTCACCGAGCAGTACATGAAGCCGACCAGCATGCTGTACCGCAACATGCTGGCGATGGAGACGGAAGAACTGGCGCGCAGCCAGCCCTGCGACGGGCTGGTGCTGCTGGGTGGCTGCGACAAGACGCCGCCCGGCCTGGTGATGGGCGCGCTGTCGGCCGGGCTGCCCTTCCTCTTCGTGCCCGCCGGGCCGATGAACAATGGCGGCTGGCGCGGCAAGACGCTCGGCTCCGGTTCCGATGCCTGGAAATACCATGCCGAATTGCGGGCCGGGAACATCACCCAGGCGCAGTGGAAGGACATGGAGGGCGGCATGGCCCGGTCCTTCGGCACCTGCATGACGGCAGGCACGGCGGCCACCATGATGCTGGCGGTGGAGGCCATGGGCCTGACCCTGCCGGGCGCTTCCTCCATTCCCGCCGCAGACAGCGCGCATCCCCGCATGGCGACGGAATCCGGCAAGCGGATCGTCGACATGGTCTGGGATGACGAAATTCCGGGAAAACTGCTCAGCCAGGGCAGCATCGACAATGCGGTGGCCGCCACCATGGCCTTCGGTGGGTCCACCAACGCCATCATCCACATCATCGCCATGGCGCGCCGCGCCGGGCTGGAGCTGGACCTCGAGCGCTTCGACGCGATCAGCCGCCGGGTGCCGCTGATCGCCAACCTCCGCCCCAATGGCGACACCTACCTGATGGCGGATTTCTTCTTCGCCGGCGGCAGCCGCGCATTCCTCAACCGCCTCTCGCCGCATCTCGACCTGTCGGCGAAGACGGTCTCCGGCGCCACGCTGGGCGAGGACATCGCCGATGCGGATGTGTTCAACGAGGAGATCATCCGGCCACTGGATCGCCCCTTGCAGGCGGAAGGCGGGCTGGCGGTGCTGAAGGGCTCGCTGGCGCCGCGCGGCGCCGTCATCAAGACCAGCGCGGCCGATCCGCGGCTGCTGAACCATACCGGCCCGGCGGTGGTGTTCGAGAACTATGCGGACCTGAAGAAGCGCCTCGACGACCCCGACCTCGACGTGACGGCCGACAGCGTGTTGGTGATGAAGTCCGGCGGGCCCCAGGGCGGGCCCGGCATGCCGGAATGGGGCATGATGCCGATCCCCCAAAAACTGCTGAAGCAGGGCGTGCGGGATATGGTGCGGCTGTCGGATGCCCGCATGTCCGGTACCAGCTACGGCACCTGCGTGCTGCATGTGGCGCCGGAAAGCCATGTCGGCGGCCCGCTGGCCCTGGTGCAGGACGGCGACCTGATCCGCCTCGACGTGCCGAACCGCAAGCTGGACCTGCTGGTGGATGAGGCCGAGATGGCGCGCCGCCAGGCCGCATGGGTGGCGCCCACCCGCCGCTACGCGCGCGGCTGGACCTCGATGTATCTGGACCAGGTGACCCAGGCGGATGAGGGCTGCGACCTGCGCTTCCTAGAGGCCGGCGCGCCGACGCCGGAGCCGGACATCTACTGAGAGCCTGACCAGTGCGGCGACCTCATGGGTCAGGCTCCGAGCCGCTGGACTAAGCCGCTGGGGCGAAGCGCGCTTCCAGCGCGCAGGCCAGGCGGGACAGATCCACGACGGACAGCGCCCGCGCGCCCCCGGCATCCTGCACCCAGAGCAGGCCGGTGGCGGCGGCAACCGCCGTCTCCCCGGGGTCGCCATCGGCAAGACGCGTCGCCGCGCCGTCATCCGCCCTGCTGGTGACGAAGGCGTGCTCCACCGCCTCCGCCGCATCGACGATGAAGCCGAAGGTGGATTGCGCGCCGCGTGCTAGCAGCACCCGCGTCGCGTCATCCGCCGGACGGTCCGGCTGGCCCGCGAGGCGGCGGAAATCCGCCAGCGGCACCATCGTGCCGCGCCGCTTCATCAGCCCGAGCACGCAGCCATCGGTGGAGCCGACCTTGAGGTAGTGCGGCGGCATCGCCAGGATTTCCTGCACCTGCGCCAGCGGCACCAGATGCGGCGTGCCGGCGCTGAACTGCAGCAGGGCGGTGCGCTGGCCGCCCGATCGGTCCCGCCGCCGGGCGCCGGGCGTGCTGGTCGCATCGGCCACGAGCCCGTCATGCAGGCGGTGCAGCGCGCCCACGTTCCTGTCGCGCATCAGCCCGTCATGGCTCAGCAGCAGCGCGTCCTCGCGCAGCATCAGCGTGTCCTTGTCGCCGAGGTCGCCGGTGACGACGCCGCTGAACAGATCGGGCCGGCGCAATCCGAAGCCGGGCAGGGGCATCATGTTCTCGGCCGCCAGGCGCCGCATGCCGACCACCGCGGACACCATCAGCGCCACCACCTGGCCGTGCAGTTCCAGCACAAGCAGCCTGGTCTTCGGCGTCTCCTGCCCCGGCAAGGCGAGCAGGTGGAACAGGTCCACCACCGGCACCGCCTCTCCGCGCAGGGTGATCATGCCGTGGTAGATCTCGCCCAGGCGATAGGTGCGGTCGATCTTCGGATGCTCGATCACCTCCCGCACCGCGCGGGTCTCCAAGCAGAAGCGCAGATCGTCGCAGTCGAAGAACAGGTATTGCTGGTGGAAGCGGTTGGCCTTGCCGGCCCGTTCCAGCCGCGAGGGGTGTGGCGCCAGCCGCGTCACGCCCGGGCGGCGCAGCAGCGACTCGACATCCAGCACCGGCAGGATGCGCCCGCCCTCGCGCTGCGTGATCAGGCGGGTCACCAGCGGCGGGTCGGAAGCGGCGCCGCTGACGGCCAGGTGGTCGATATCCGATGCCGCTACGCGCAGCACCTCCGCGATGCCGTCCACCGCCAGGCCGAGCCAGCCGCCCTCCGTCCGCAGCACCGCGATCCGGCCCGCGCCGTCCGCGGGCTCCGCATCCAGCAGCCGGCGCAGATCCAGCACCGGGATCGCCAGGCCGCGCAGGTTGAAGGTGCCGAGACTCAAGGCGACGGCGCGCAGCGGCGGCACCAGCGTGGCGGGCCATTCCACCACTTCCTGCAACAGCTCGGCCGGCACCGCCACCTCGCGTCCCGCGACGCGCAGCACCCCGAAGACCAGCGCGTGGTCCATCCGGTCAGGCGGCGTGGCTGGCGGCGGTAGAGCTGTCATTGGCGCGCACCAGCGCCAGGATCAGCTCCTGCACCGCGCGGGCGGAAGCGAGCTGGCCGGCGGTGGCGCTGTCGATCTTCTGGATCGAACTGGTGGTCTTGCCGACGCCGGCCAGAATCCGCTTGAAGGCGTCGCCCGCGAGGCGGGAGACCTCGTTGCCGGAAGCGACGCGCTTCTCCGCCTCGCCGATCAGGCGGTTGATCTCGCGCGTGGCCTGGGAGGATTTCTCCGCCAGCTTGCGCACCTCGTCGGCGACCACGGAGAAGCCGAGGCCATGCTCGCCGGCGCGTGCCGCCTCGATCGCCGCGTTGAAGGCGAGCAGGTTGGTCTGGCTGGCGATGCCGTCGATCACCTGCACGATCTCGCTGATATTCTCGGAGGCCTGCTGGATCTGCGCGATCGCCTCGACGGAGCGGTTCAGCTCCCGCGCGCCGTTATCCGCTTCCTCCTGCGTCAGCCGCGCCAGCTCCGTCGCTTCGCGCGTGCTGGCGGCGATGGCGTTGATCGAGGCGTTCAGGTCGGCGATGGCGGCCGACATGGCGGCGGTCTTGGCCTGGATGCGCTGCTCCATCGCCACCTGCTCGCTGATGTCGGTGGCGAATTTCACCACCTTGCTGACCTTGCCGTCGGCATCGAAGATCGGGTTGTAGGTGGCCTGGATCCAGACCTCGAGCCCATGCCGGCCAAGCCGCAGGTAGCGCCCGGTATGGTAGTCGCCCTGCGACAGCTTCAGCCAGAAGTCGCGATATTCGGCGGAGCGTACATGGTCGGGCGGGCAGAACATGCTGTGGTGCTGGCCCACCACCTGGTCCAGCGTGTAGCCGACCACCGCCAGGAAGTTGCGGTTCGCCGTCAGCACATGGCCATGCAGGTCGAATTCGATGATGCCCTGGGCGCGATCGATGGCGTTGACCTTGCCCTGGATCTCGGCGCTGGCCAGCTTCGCCGCGGTGACGTCGGTGGCGAATTTCACCACCCGGCATGGCTTGCCGGCATCGTCGAGGATCGGGTTGTAGCTCGCCTGGATCCAGACGCGCCGGCCATCCTTGCCGAAGCGCAGGTATTCGGCCTGGTCGAAGGCGCCGCCGCGCAGCTTGGCCCAGAGCGCGAAATATTCGGACGACTTGGCATAGGCCGGGTCGCAGAACATGCTGTGGTGGCGGCCGATCACATCCTCCGACGCATAGCCCATCAGCGACAGGAAGTTGTCGTTGACGCTCAGCACCTGGCCCTGGAGGTCGAACTCGATCACCGCCTGCGCCCGGTCTATGGCGGTGAACATGGCCTTCAGCGTGCGCTCATCCGTCTGGAATGCGCGCTGCTCAGACTTCGACGACATCCCGGCTGCTCCTGCCTCAACTTCGTCGGCAATCTGCGCCAGCCCTGTTACCTAGCGGTGAACGAATCCTGTTGGGTATCCGGTTCATGTCGATCTGTTGTTCACGCAGCCCGCTGGGCATGGGCCGTGAGCAGCATCCGCGGGTTCTCCCGCAGCGCCAGCCGGGACAGCATAGCCAGCGCGGCGGAGTAATAATCCGGCGCGGCGGCAACGCCCGGCAGCGGCCGGGTGATGGCGCGGCTCAGGCCGCTGGCGGTGGTGACATCGGCCACCGCCTCGATCCCCGGCGGTGCGGCATAGGGCGCGACATGGCCGTTGCGCAGGTCGGCCCAGGCGGGGCGGCTGGCCATCCAGGGGTCGTTCCAGAACTGCGTAGCGGCGCGCAGCGCGGGTTCCGTCGTCAGCCCGGCCCAGGCCAGGTGCAGCGGCACCCGCACCGCGTCGAAGGAGAAGCGGGCGGGCCAGCCCTGGGCCGGCTGCATGGCGCCGGCGGCACGGCCGCGGCCGATCTCCACCCAATCCGCCGGCAGGCCCCAGCGGCCGTAGCGCATGCCGCGCATCATCTGCAGCCCGTCATCCATCAGCCGGCCCCAGGCGCGGTCCGGCACGGCGCGGTTCAGCGCCGCCAGGGCGGGGAAGGCATAGTAGGACGGGTTCACCACCACGCGGTCGGCATGCTGGAAGCCGAAGACGGCTGGCAGCAGCACGGTGCGGCCTTCCACCTCCAGCACCAGCTTCTGCAGGATGGTCTGCGCCATGCGCTGGCCTTCCCGCCGCCAGGCCGGCTCCAGCCACCGGTCGGCGGCGCGCAGCAGCGCCCAGGCGATATACAGGTCGCCATCGGTGGCGTTGTTGGCATCCTCCACCGGCAGCGCGGCCTGCGGGCGGAAGCGCCAGGCATACAGGCCATCCGGGCGGCGCAGGTTGGTGCGGGCCCAGTGATAGGCGCGTTCGAAGGCCGGCCGGTCCTCGAAGGCCTCGGCGAACAGCATGGCGTAGCCCTGGCCCTCGCTGTGGGAGATGCCGCCATTGCCGTTGTCCACCACGCGGCCTTCCGCCGTCATGAAGCGGTCGCGGAAGGCGCGCCACTGCGCCGCCGGGTCGTCCTGCGTGGTCACCACCGGGACTGGAGCCCAGGATTCGCCGCAGGCCGGGGTCAGCACCAGGGCGGCGGTCGCCGCGGCCAGCAAGGTGCGGCGGGCCAGCGGCGTCAGCTCCAGCGGCCCGTCGGGCATGATCTCGGCGGCGTCGGAATGCATCTGCGATTCGGCGAGCATTTGGGTGAGGCTCCAGTCAAGGCTGCGGCTGGCCGTTCCGGGTTCCGAGCGGAACCAGGCCGGGTGGCGTGCGAAGGCGGGCGTTTCGTGGCGCCGGGTGGCGGCGCCGAGGTTCAGCTGCTGCGGATCAGCATGCGGGCGCGCAGGCCACCCTCCGGCAGCATCCAGGCATCCAGCCGGCCGCCCTGCAGCGCCACCAGGCGACGGGCGATGGCGATCGGCAGGCGGTGCTCCGCCTGCGAGGGTTGCGCCGGCGGCAGGCCGCTATCGGCGGTGCCCGGGCTGGGGGCATTGGGGCCGGAAGAGCGGAGGCCGGGGACGGCCGGGCGGATCACGAGGTCCAGCCGTGCCTGCCCCGCACCCGCGTCGATCGACAGTTCCGCGGTCCCCGTGGGGGACGCCTCCGCGGCCTCGGCGGAGGCCCGCGACCCCACGGCGAGCCAGGCGAGCAGCGCCATGGCGCGTACCAGGCGGGCGGTGTCCAGGTCGAAGGCCGGGTCGGCATCGGGCTGCAGGATGATGCGGCGGCCGCAGCGCAGCCCGAGCGCCGACAGCCTGACAGCCACGGCGCCGACCAGGCCATGCGCGGAGATCGGCGCGCGTTGCGGCGCGGCGAGGCCGGCTTCCAGCGCGGCGATGTCCATCAGGTCGTCCAGCAGGGCGAGCAGCCGCCGCGGTTCCCCGGCCGCTTCCGCCATCTGCGGCGCGGCGCGCAGCAGGTCGCCGAGCGGGCCGCGCAGGTCGCGGGCGATCGCCTCGATGCCGTTGCCGGCGGCATCCAGCCGCTGCGACAGGGTCTGCAGCAGGGCCTCCGCCGCGATGGTCGGGTTCAGCGGCAGCTCGGCCGGCCAGGCCTGGTCCTCGGGCGGCATCCAGTCCGCCTGCGTGGCTGGGTGCGGGATGGCGGCAGGGGTGCGGGCGGCAGGTGCCGCATCCGGGTGGCGCGGGGCGATCTGCGGCAGCCCGCCGCGCGCCGTCGGGCGCCGGGTCCAGGCGACCGGGGTGTGCATGATGCCCGTGGCGCGGGTCGGCGGCCAGGCAGGCTGGGCCGCGGCCGCGGGGGTGCGGATCTCGCCGGACGGGGCGCCGGAACGCCCGCCGGACGGCGCGTTGCGGCGCCGCACGGCGCGGGCCAGCGCATCCTGCACCATCCGCGCCAGATCGGCGCCCCGCATCGGCTTCTGCAGTACGCCGAAAGCGCCAAGCCCGGCGGCGGCGATGCCGTGCGCGGGGGAGGCATAGCCGGTGATCAGCACCACCTCCAGCGCCTCCGACTCGGGCCGGCCACGCAGCGCGGCTTCCGCCAGGGCCAGCCCATCCATCACCGGCATGCGGATGTCGCTGACCAGCGTGGCGATGTCCCGCCGGCCGCGCAGCACCGCGAGCGCCGCCTCGGCGGAGCCGGCGGCCAGCACGTTCAGCCCGCGGCGGCCCAGCGTCGCGGCCAGTTCCTCCAGCACCTCGATCTCATCATCCACCACCAGCACGCCGAAGCGGCTGGCGGGCTCGATGAAGCTCTGGCGCCGCTGGTCGAGGCGCAGCCCCGTGGCGGGGCGGGTGTGGGCGCTGCCAAGGCCGATCTGCATATTCATGGGTCGCGGCTCCGTCTCGCTGAGTGGGGACGGAGGCCGGTGGACCGGGCCGCCCCTTGATGGCGACCCATGAATGAAACGTTAACGCGTCGCCGTGTTGTCGCGTTTCGTGGTAACAAACCTCGCAATTGCTGAGACGGACGCTCGACGTCGCCTCTTGTCCTCGCGTAAATGCCAATGTCGGGGAACGTCTCCATTTTCGGAGATACGCCCCGCTCCGGGAGACATATCATGACGTCGCGGACGATTGCCGCCCGTTTGGGGGACGCCCGCCCGGGGGACGGCCGCCCGGGTGATGGCGTGCCGGGTGATGGCGGGCGGGGGCACGCGCGCCCAGGCGAGGCCCTCCCGGGAGAGGCCCGGCGAGGCGAGCCGCGCCTGAGCGTGGAGCGGGAGGCGCGGGCGGAGGATTCCGTCCTGGCCGGCCAGGCGCCGCTGCCGCTGGTGCTGCTGGCGGATGACGAACGTGAACTGACGGACGAGATGGCCGCCTACCTCGCCCGCTACGGCCTGCGGACCGTGGTGGCGAACACCTTTGCCGCCGCCCTGCACATCGTCGAGACGCATCGGCTGGACGCCATCATCCTGGACCAGCGCCTGGGCCCGGTGGACACGCTGCCGCATCTGCCGGAGCTGCGCGCCCGGACGGAGGCGCCGATCCTGATCGTCACCGGCAACCGCGAGGAAACGGATCGCGTGCTGGGCCTGGAACTGGGGGCCGATGACTTCCTGGTGAAGCCGGTTTCCGGCCGCGAGCTGGTGGCCCGGCTGCGGGCCCGGATCCGCCGCCCCGGCAGCCTGGCCGCCACGCCGCCCCGGCGCGACCGCTGGCGCCTGCAGGCGGTGGAGCGCCGGGTGATGCGCCCGGATGGCAGCCTGCTGGAGCTGACCGGCGCCGAATTCGACCTGCTCGCCGCCCTGGCCGCCATGCCGGGCGAGGTGCAGACGCGGGAGGCGCTGACCCTGCAGGTCTTCCGCCGCCCCTGGCGCGTCGGCGACCGGGCGGTGGACAATGCGGTGCTGCATCTGCGCCAGAAACTGGCGCCGGAACTGGGTGAGCGCTGCATCATCACCATCCGCCAGGTCGGCTACGTCTTCATCGGATTTCCGCATTCCTGAGACGGTTCCGGAAAAGACGACCGCCGGTGCCGGACCGCCTCATCGTGGAAACCTTGTCAAAGTGTCTCGGTAGTGGAGACGTCCGGCGATAATTCGGCCGGTGCGACGTCCGCGGCGGCGTCCGGCCAGCCGCGGGTGCCGCTTCCGTCTTGCCCCCGGCGCGCCCAGCGGCGACACACAGCCTGCGGAGCAGTCGAGGCGGCAGATCTGGCGCCGCGGTCATGCGACCTTCGACCGGGCAATTCCCGGCGGGGCGCCTGGCCGGATCGACGCCGGGGGCGGAACGGAATGGCTTCCCCCGCGTTTCCGCCGCTTGACCAAGGGGACCAGCATGGCGGACGGACGCAGCAGCGCGAAGGATCAGGCCAGGGGAATAAACCCGGCGGGGCGGAAGCAGGCGGAGCGTGATGTCCAGTGGTGGCGGGATTCCGTCATCTACCAGCTCCACCCCAAATCCTTCATGGACGGCAATGATGACGGCATCGGCGACTTCGCCGGGCTGATCGCGCGGCTCGACCATGTGGCGGGCCTCGGCGCGGATGCGATCTGGCTGCTGCCCTTCTACCCATCGCCACGCCGCGACGATGGCTACGACATTGCCGAATACACCGATGTGCATGCCGACTACGGCAAGCTGGCGGATTTTCGCCGCCTGGTGCGGGAGGCGCATAATCGCGGGCTGAAGGTGATCACGGAGCTGGTCATCAACCACACCAGCGATGAACACCCATGGTTCCAACGTGCCCGCCACGCCCCGCCAGGGTCCTGGCAGCGGGATTTCTACGTCTGGTCGGATGACCCGAACCTGTACGACGGCACCCGCATCATCTTCATCGACACCGAGAAGTCGAACTGGGCCTGGGACCCGGTGGCGAAGTCGCATTACTGGCATCGCTTCTACAGCCACCAGCCAGACCTGAACTTCGACAATCCCCGCGTGCTGGAAGCCGTGCTGCGCGTCATGCGCTTCTGGCTCGACATGGGCGTAGACGGGCTGCGGCTGGATGCGGTGCCCTACCTTGTGGAACGCGACGGCACCAACAACGAGAACCTGCCCGAGACCCACGCCATCCTGAAGCGCATCCGCGCGGCGCTGGAGGACCGCTATCCGAACCGCATGCTGCTGGCGGAAGCCAACCAGTGGCCGGAGGACGTGCAGGAATATTTCGGCGACGGCGACGAATGCCACATGTGCTTCCACTTTCCGCTGATGCCGCGGATGTACATGTCGGTGGCCCAGGAAGACCGGTTCCCGATCACCGACATCCTGCGCCAGACGCCGGAAATCCCGGATGGCTGCCAATGGGCGGTGTTCCTGCGCAACCATGACGAGCTGACGCTCGAGATGGTGACCGACTCCGAACGCGATACGCTGTGGTCGATCTACGCCGCCGACCGCCGCGCCCGCATCAACCTCGGCATCCGCCGGCGCCTGTCGCCGCTGATGGAGAATGACCGGCGGCGGATCGAGCTGATGAACGGCCTGCTGCTGTCGATGCCCGGCACGCCCGTGATCTATTACGGCGACGAAATCGGCATGGGCGACAACGTCTTCCTGCGCGACCGCGACGGCGTGCGCACGCCGATGCAGTGGTCGCCGGACCGCAACGGCGGCTTCTCCCGCGCCGACCCGGCGGCGCTGGTGCTGCCGACCATCCAGGACCCGATGTACGGCTACCAGACGCTGAACGTCGAAACCCAGGCGCGGGACAGCCACAGCCTGCTGAACTGGACGCGCCGCATGCTCGCGGTGCGCCGCCGCTCGCGCGCCTTCGGCCGCGGCACCATGCGGCTGCTGTATCCCGGCAACCGCAAGGTGCTGGCCTATCTGCGTGAGCATGAGGGCGATGTGGTGCTCTGCGTCTTCAACCTGTCCCGCGCCGCGCAGGCGGTGGAGCTGGACCTGTCCAGCATGCTTGGCCGGGTGCCGGTCGAGATGCTGGGCGGCACGCCATTCCCGCCGGTTTCCTCCGGCTCCTACCCGCTGACGCTGCCGCCCTATGCCTTCATGTGGTTCCTGCTGGCCGAGGGCGCCCAGCTTCCGCCCTGGCACAGCCCGGCGCCGGAGCCGCTGCCGGAGCTTCGCACCCTGGTGGCGCCCACCGACATGAAGGCCGGCGGCGCGCAGTCGCTGCTGGACGAGGCGCGCCGCGTGCTGGAGCGGGAGGTGCTGCCGCAATGGCTGCGCCGCCGCCGCTGGTTCGGCCAGAAGGACCAGGCGCCGACCAGCCATCCGCGCTTCGCCTATGCGGTGCCGTTCAACACCAACCCGCTGATGATCCTGGCCGAGATCGAGACGCCGGACGGCACGCGCTGGTCGCTGCCGCTGGCCCGCGTGCCGGTGGAGGAGGAAGGCCTGCCCGCCGGGCAGCTCGCCTTGGCGCGGCTGCGCCAGGGCGCCCGGGTGGGTCTGCTGACCGATGGCATGGCGGTGGATGGCTTCGTCCGCGCCATGCTGGCCGCCTGTCGCAAGGGCAGCATGATGGATACGCCGCAGGGCAAGCTGCACTTCACGGCCACCGAGGCGCTGCGCGACATGGCGCTGCCGGAACTGCCCGACGTGCGGCGCCTGGGTGTCGAGCAATCGAACTCCACGGTCATCATCGGCGAGGCGGTGGTGCTGAAGCTGTTCCGTCGCGTGCTGCCCGGGCGCCATCCGGAAGCCGAGATGGCGCGCCACCTGACCACCTCCGGCTATCCCGGCACCCCGGCACTGCTGGGGGAGGTGATGCGCGTGGGGAAGGATGGCGTGCCGCACACGCTGATGGTGCTGCAGGCCTTCAGCCGCAACCAGGGTGATGCCTGGGGCTGGACGCTGGACTGGCTGGCCCGCACCGTCGATGACGCGGCGCTGACCGAAGCCGAGCCCGAGGACCCTTTGGCCGGCTACCTGCCCCTGGCGGAAGCCATAGGCCGGCGGCTGGCACAGCTTCACCTGGTGCTGGCGCGGCCGTCGGAGGACCCGGATTTCACACCGGAAGCCGCCGATCCGGCGATGGTCGATGAATGGGTCGGGCAGACGGAGGCGATGCTCAGCCGGGCCTTCGAGCAGATCTCCCGGCCGGGGCTGGATGGCGAATCGGCGGTGCTGGCGGAGTGGCTGCTGCGGCACCGGGACGCGCTGCTGGCCGCACTGCGCGCCAGCAAGCCGGACCCCACGAGCCTGGCCGCCACGCGTATCCATGGCGATTTCCACCTCGGCCAGGTGCTGGTCGCACCCGGCGATGCGGTGATCCTGGATTTCGAGGGCGAGCCGGCGCGCACGCTGGATGCCAGGCGGGCCAAGTACAGCCCGCTGCGCGACGTGGCCGGCCTGCTGCGAAGCCTGGACTATGCCGCCGCGGTCGCCGCCGCGACGGAGGAATCGGCCACCGCCACCGCGGCGCCGACGCCGCGCCGCGCCGCGCTGATCAGCCGTTGGCGGGAGGCGGCGGAGATGGCCTTCCTCGCCGCCTACAACACGGCGTGGGAGGCCGAGGCCGGGCCGGTGCCGCCGGGCGCGACCGCGGCGCTCGACCTGTTCCTGGTGGAGAAGGCGGCCTACGAGGTGGGCTACGAGATCGCCAACCGCCCGGCCTGGCTGCCGGTGCCGCTGCGCGGCCTGGTGACCATCGCGTCCCGCCTGCTCGGCGAGGAACCGCCCGCGAACGAATAGGCCGGGGGCGCATGGGTTGTCCGCCCACGGGCCCGTTTGCTCGCGGGCCCGGTTCTTGCGCTCAAAGGGGCCGCTTACCCGCGGGCCCGGTTCTTGCGATCAAAGGGGCCGCTTAACCGCGGGCCCGGTTCTTGCGCTTAAAGGGCCCGCTTACTTGCGGGCCCGGTTCTTGCGTAAGATCGGGCCATGATCGCCACGGCCATCGGTTTCCTTCTCAACGGGCGGCAGGTCAGCCTGCCGCCCGGCACCTCTCCCACCACATCGCTGCTGGACTGGCTGCGCGGGCCGGGTGCCTTGCCCGGCACCAAGGAAGGCTGCGCGGAGGGTGATTGCGGCGCCTGTACCGTGGTCTTGGAAGCTGGCGATGGCGCGCGGACGCCCATCAACGCCTGCCTGACCCTGCTCGGCCAGGTGCATGGCCAGGCGATCCGCACGGTGGAGGGGCTGCGCGGCGCAGATGGCAGCCCGCACCCGATCCAGCGCGCCATGGCCGAGAGCGACGGCACGCAATGCGGCTTCTGCACGCCCGGCATCGTCATGACCGCCTGGGCGCATGCGCGGGAGGGTGGGGAGGTGCATGAGGCGCTGGCGGGCAATCTATGCCGCTGCACCGGCTACCGGCCGATCCTCGATGTCTTCGCGACGCTGGCCGACGATGCCGCCGCCACGCCCGTGCTGCCGGCACCGCAGGCGGCCTGCTTCGAGGCACCGGGCCAGGTCTTCCACCGCCCGGTCACGCTGGCGGCGCTGCTGGCGCTGCGGGCCGCGCATCCGCAGGCCTGGCTGCTGGCCGGCGGCACCGATCTCGGCCTGCGCGTCTCGGATCACCGGGAGCGGCCGGCGGAGGTCATCTGCCTGCTCGGCGTGCCGGAATTGCACGCGCTGCGGGCGATGCCGGATGGAATCGAGGCCGGCGCCGCCGTGCCCTATGCCCGGCTGCTGGCGCTGTTCCGGCAGGAGCCGGGCTTCGCGCCCTTCGCCACGCTGCTGGCCCGGCTGGGGTCGCGGCAGATCCGGGGGCTCGGCACGCTGGGCGGCAATCTCGGCACGGCGTCGCCGATCGGCGATGCGCTGCCGCCCTTGCTGGCGCTGGGCGCCTCGGTGACCCTGGCATCATCGCGCGGCACGCGGGTGCTGGCGGTGGCGGATTTCCTCAGGGGCTACCGGGTGAACGACCTTGCGCCGGATGAGGTGGTGGTCTCCGTCAGCCTGCCGCGGCCGGACCCGGCGGACATCTTCGTCTGCGAGAAGATCAGCAAGCGGCACGACCAGGATATCGCCACGGTGGGCGCCGCCTTTCGGCTGCGGCTGGCGAGCGATCGGGTGGCGGAAGCCTGGCTTGCCTTCGGTGGCGTCGGCCCGATGGCGGCGCGGGCGAAGCGGGCGGAGGCGGCGCTGGCCGGCCGGCGACTGGATGCGGATGCGCTGGAGGCCGCGGCGTCGGCGCTGGCCTCGGATATCGCGCCGCTGTCCGATTGGCGCGGCACGGCGGCGTATCGGTTGATGGTGGCGCAGGGGCTGCTGCGGCGGCTGCATCTGCGCGCCTCGCGACCCGACCTGCCCGCCGATGTCGCGGGGTATGACCCATGAAGGGCGCCGGCGCCGCGCTGCGGCATGACAGCGCCTTGAAGCACACAACCGGTGAGGCCCGCTTCGCCGATGATCTGGCGGAGGCCGCCGGCACCTTGCACGCCGCGCTTGTGCTGTCGGATGTCGCGCATGGCACGCTGCTTTCGCTGGACACGGAAGCCGCGCGGGCGATGCCCGGCGTGGTCGCGGTGCTCGGCCCGCGCGACATTCCGGGCGCCAACGACATCGCCGCGATCGGCCAGGCGGAGCCGCTATTCGCCGATCCGCTGGTGGAATTCGCCGGCCAGCCGCTGGCGCTGGTGGTCGCCACCACGCGCGACGCCGCGCTGCTTGGCGCCGCCGCGGTCCGCGCCGGGATCACGCCGCTGGAGCCGGTGCTGAGCATCGAGCGGGCGCTGGAACTGGACCAGCATGTGGTCGCGCCGCAGACCATGGCGCGCGGCGATGCGGCCCGCGCCATCGCCGCCGCGCCGCGCCGGATGGAGGCGGAGTTCCGTGCCGGCGGGCAGGAGCATTTCTACCTCGAGGGCCAGGTAGCCATCGCCTCGCCGGGCGAGGATGGCGAGATCGCCGTGGTGGCCTCCACCCAGCACCCGTCGGAGGTGCAGCATGTGGTGGCGCGCGTGCTTGGCGGTGCCTGCAACGGCGTGACCGTCACCTGCCGGCGAATGGGCGGCGGCTTCGGCGGCAAGGAGAGCAATGCGAGCTGGGTGGCCGCCGCCGCGGCGCTGGCCGCCCGCCATACCGGGCGGCCGGTGAAGCTGCGGCTGGCGCGGCGGGCGGACATGATCGCCACCGGCAAGCGCCACCCCTTCCTGTATCGCTGGACCGCGGGCTTTGATGACCAGGGCCGCGTGCTGGGGCTGCAGGCGCTGCTGGCGGCGGATGGCGGCTGGTCGCTGGACATGTCCGGCGGCGTGGTGTTCCGCGCCATCACCCATGCGCTGAATTGCTGCGACGTGGCGGATGTCTCCGTCACCGGCTGCGCGGTGAAGACCAACACCGTCTCCCACACCGCCTTCCGCGGCTTCGGCGGGCCGCAGGGCGCGCTGCTGATGGAGGATGTGGTCCACCGCATCGCCGCCGCCTGCCGCCTGCCGCCGGAGGAGGTGCGCGCCCGCAACTTCCTCGGCGCGGCGGGCAAGGGGGAGGAGACCCCTTACGGCCAGAAGGTCGAAGGCGATCTGATCGCACGCGTCTGGGCCGAGGCGAAGCGGGACAGCGACTGGGACAGGCGGCGCGGCGAGATCGCGGCCTTCAACGCTACGCATCCGACGCTGCGGCGCGGGTTGGGGTCGATGGTGCTGGCCTTCGGCATCTCCTTCGGCGTGATGCACCTGAACCAGGCGGGCGCGCTGGTGCATGTCTATTCGGATGGCTCGATCCGGCTGGCCCATGGCGGCACGGAGATGGGGCAGGGGCTGTTCGTGAAGGTGGCGCAGGTGGTCTGCGATGTCTTCGGCGTCGATCTCGACCGCATCGCCATCACCGCGACCAGCACGGCGGAGGTGCCGAACACCGCACCCACCGCCGCCAGCACCGGCAGCGACCTGAATGGCTGGGCGGCGCACAATGCCGCGCAGACCATCAAGGGTCGCATGGCGGAGGTGGCGGCGCGGCGCTTCGGAATTGCGGTGGAGGCGGTGGTCTTCGCCGACAACCGCGTCTGGGCCGAGCAGGCCGGTGGCAACCGCTTCCTGGAATTCGCCGAGTTGGCAAAGCTGTGCTTCCTGGAGCGGGTGTCGCTGTCCTCCACCGGCTTCTACCGGACGCCGGACATCCACTGGGACCGCGCGACGATGCGGGGCGAACCGTTCTTCTACTTCTCCTACGGCGCCGCCGTGTCCGAGGTCATCGTCGATACGCTGACCGGCGAGCATCGCTGCCTGCGCACCGACATCGTGCAGGATTGCGGCCGCAGCCTGAATCCGGCGGTGGATCGCGGCCAGATCGAGGGCGCCTTCGTGCAGGGCATGGGCTGGCTGACCTGCGAGGAGCTGTGGTGGGACGGGCAGGGAAGGCTGCGTACGGTGGGGCCCTCCACCTACAAGATCCCCGGTTCCCGCGACGTGCCGCCCATCTTCAATGTGCGCCTGCTGGAAGGCGCGCCGGCACGGAGCGAGACGATCTTCCGCTCGAAGGCGGTGGGGGAGCCGCCGGTGCTGCTGGCGATCAGCGTGGCGAATGCGCTGAAGGACGCCATCGGCGTGCCGGCGCTGGACCTGCCGGCGACGCCGGAGCGGGTATTGATGGCGCTGCGCGGAGATGGAGAAAAAATCGCTCGGGATTGAGGTGATCCGCAGCCGGATTCTCCCCTATCATGGGGCAAAGCCGGGGGAGACCATCATGGCCAGCGCCACCATCCGTGCCTTCTTCGACGAGCCGACCAACACCGTCTCCTACCTGGTCTGGGACCCCGCCACGATGCGCGGCGCCGTGGTGGACCCGGTGCTGGATTGGGACAACCGCAGCGGGGAGGCCGATACGCGCTCCGCCCAGGCACTGCTGGATGCGGCGCGGGCGGAGGGGGTGACGCTGGACTGGGTGCTGGAAACCCATGTCCATGCGGACCACCTGACCGCCGCCCCCTGGATCAAGCAGCACAGCGGCGCGCGCATCGGCATCGGCGCCGGGGTGAAGAAGGTGCAGACCATCTTCCGGCCGGTCTTCGGGCTGGAGGACATGACGCCCGAGGGCGGCGACTTCGACCATCTGTTCGAGGATGGCGAACGTTTTCGGATCGGCGAGCTGGAGGTGGAGGTGCTGCATGTGCCGGGGCACACGCCGGCCTGTGCGGCCTACAAGATTGGCGACGACATTTTCGTCGGCGACACGCTGTTCATGCATGACTACGGCACGGCGCGCGCGGATTTCCCGGGCGGCGATGCGCGCACCCTGTACCGCTCCATCCGCCGCCTGCTGGACCTGCCGCCCGAGACGCGCCTTTGGATGTGCCACGACTACAAGGCGCCGGGGCGGGACCGCTTCGCCTGGCAATCCACCGTGGCGGAGCAGCGCGCCCACAACCCGCATGTGAAGGACGGCCAGACGGAGGAGGATTTCGTCACCTTCCGCACCGCCCGCGATGCGAAGCTGGCCGCGCCGACGCTGCTGCTGCCCTCCATCCAGGTGAATATCCGCGCCGGCCGCTTCCCGGCGGCGGAGGCGAATGGCGTGCGCTACCTGAAGATCCCGGTGAAGCCGAAATCCGCCGAGGCCGCCGCCGGCTTGTCCTGACCGCGGCCGCCCCGCATCCTGCGCGGGAAACGGGGAGGGTTCGGGATGCAACTCGGCATGGTCGGCCTGGGCCGCATGGGCGGCAATCTGGTGCGGCGCCTGATGCGGGCCGGCATTGGCTGCGTGGTCTGGGACCGCGACCCGGCGGTGGTGGCCGCGCTGGCGGCGGAGGGTGCCGAGGCGGCGACGGACCTGCCCGACCTGGTGCGCCGCCTGGCCGCGCCGCGCGCCGTCTGGGTGATGCTGCCGGCCGGGGCGGCGACGGAAGACGCGGTGGCGCAGCTCGGCGGTCTACTGTCGCCCGGCGATGTCGCCATCGATGGCGGCAACGGCATGTGGAAGGACGCGATCCGCCGCGCGGGGCTGCTGCGGGAGGCCGGTATCGACATGCTGGACATCGGCACCTCCGGCGGCGTCTGGGGCCTGGCGCGCGGCTATTGCCTGATGATCGGCGGGCCCGCCGCGCCGGTGGAACGTCTGGACCCGGTCTTCAAGGCGCTCGCGCCCGGGGAGGAAGCGGCCGCCCCCACGCCCGGCCGCAGCGCCGCGGCCGATCCGCGCCCGCCGCAGGGCTATGTCCATTGCGGCGCCAATGGCGCCGGGCACTTCACCAAGATGGTCCACAACGCCGTCGAATACGGGATGATGCAGGCGATGGCGGAGGGGCTGGAACTGCTCCGCCAGCAGGGCAGCGAGGCGGTGGCGCCGGAGCTGCGCCTCGACCTCGACGTGCCCGACATCACCGAGGCCTGGCGCCGGGGTTCCGTCGTCGCCTCCTGGCTGCTCGACCTCACGGCGCAGGCGCTGGCGGCGGATGGGGAGCTTTCGGGCTATTCCGGCCGGGTCGGCGACAGCGGCGAGGGGCGCTGGGCGGTGCAGGCGGCGATCGAGGCCGCGGTGCCGGCGCCGGTGCTCTCCGCCGCGCTGTACTCGCGCTTCCGCTCGCGGCAGGAGGCACCCTTCGCGGACCGCTCGCTCTCGGCCATGCGGAACGCCTTCGGCGGGCATCTGGAGCCGAAATGAGCCATCTGGTCCTGGTGATGGGCGTCTCGGGCGCGGGAAAATCCACCGTCGGGCCGCTGATCGCGCATCGGCTCGGGCTGCGCTTCGACGATGCGGATGCCTTCCATCCACCGGCCAATGTCGCGAAGATGAGCCGCGGCGCGCCGCTGGACGATACCGACCGCGCCCCCTGGCTGGACGCCATCGGCGCGCATCTGGCGGCGCATGAGGGGGTGGGCTGCGTGGTCACCTGTTCGGCCCTGAAGCGCGCCTATCGCGACCGGCTGCGGGTGGCCGCACCGGGGCTGCGGCTGGTCTTCCTACAGGGCGACCTGGCGCTGGTGGCGGCGCGGCAGGCGGCGCGGCAGGGCCACTTCATGCCGGCGAGCCTGGTGGCGAGCCAGTTCGCCACGCTGGAACCCCCGGCGCCGGAGGAAGGCGCCATCCTGCTGGATGTGGCCGCCACGCCGGATGCCCTGGCCGAGGCGGCGATCTCCGCCCTCCGCCAATGAACACCGGGTCCGGCCGCCGCATCCTGATCCTGGATGGGCACCCGGACCCCGACCCTGCGCGACTGATTCACGCCCTGGCCGACGCCTATGCCGAGGGCGCACGCCAGGCCGGCCATGCGGTGACGCGGCTGGATGTGGCGCGGTTGGCCTTCGCACCCCTGCGCTCCGCCGCGGAATGGGAGGCGGAGGCGCCACCGGATGTCGCCGCCGCCCAGGCTGCCCTCGCCGCGGCGGAACATATCGTCATCCTGACGCCGCTCTGGCTCGGGGATATTCCCGCCGCTCTCAAGGCGTTCTTCGAGCAGGTGCTGCGGCCGGGCTTCGCCTTCCCGCGCGGGGCGCGCGGCCTGGATGCGGGGCTGCTGCGCGGCCGGTCGGTGCGGCTCGTGGTGACCATGGGGATGCCGGCGATGCTGTACCGGGTGTTCTTCCGCGCCCATAGCCTGCGCAGCCTGGAGCGCAACACGCTGCGCTTCGTCGGGCTGAAGCCGGTGCGCTGGACGCTGCTGGGCAATGTCGCGGGCGGCAGCCCGGCGCGGCGTCAGGCCTGGCTGGACAGGCTGCGGAAGCTCGGCGCCGCCGCCGCCTGATCAAGCGGGGGCGAAATCCCCTCGCTTCAGCCCGCCCACGCGGCGCAGCAGCGCGACCCAGGCGGCGAACCCTTCCGGGATCGCGCTCTCCCGCCAATTCTCGTCCGGCGCGTGGAAATCCTCATCCGCCGTGGCGAAGGAGAACATGACGGTGTGCAGCCCCAGCACGCGCTGGACGATATCCGTCAGCGGCAGGGTGGCGCCCATCCGCACGCGCAGCGGTTTGGTGCCGGTGGTGGATTCCAGCGCGGCCTCCGCCGCCAGCAGCAGCGGGTGCGCCGGCGGCACGGCGGTGGCCTGGCTGCCATCGCGATGCGTGCTGATCTCCAGCGCCACGCCGGGCGGGCAATGGGCGCGCAGATGCGCGGCGACGGCGGCCACCACCCGCGCCGGGTCCTGCCCCGGCACCAGGCGCATCGACAGTTTCGCCTGCGCCTGGTTAGGGATCACGGTCTTGCCGCCGGGGCCGGTATAGCCGCCCCACATCCCGTTCACCTCCAGCGTCGGGCGCAGCCAGAGGCGTTCGAGGAATTGCGCCGTGCTCAGCCCGCTCGGCGGCGCGCCGATGCTGGCATCATGCGCCGGCACGTCGAAGGGAATGGCCGCCAGGGCCGCACGCTCCGCCGCGCTGGGCGGGGTCGCGCCATCGGCAAAGCCCGGCACGGCGATCTCGCCCTGTCCATCGCGCAGCGAGGCGATGAGCTGCGCCAGGGCCTGCGCCGCATTCGCCACCACGCCGCCATAGCGGCCGGAATGCAGATCCTTCCCCGCGCTGCGCACCGAAAGCTCCAGCGCCGCCACGCCGCGGGTGGCGACGGTGATGGTCGGCAGGTCCGCCCGCCAGCGCGCGCCATCGGCGGACAGCACCGCATCCGCGGCAAACAGCGCGCGGTTCTGCTCCAGGATGCGGCCAAGCGTCGCGGAGCCGACTTCCTCCTCGCCCTCCAGCAGCAGGGTGACGTTGCAGGGCAGCTTTCCCTCCACTGCCAGGAAGGCGCCCAGCGTCTCGATCGCGAGCAGGGAAGGCCCCTTGTCGTCGGAGACGCCGCGGCCGTGCAGGCGGCCGTTGCGCGGCGTCAGCGAGAAGGGCGGAGAGGACCAGGCGGCCACCGGGTCCGGCGGCTGCACGTCGTAATGGCCATAGACCAGCAGCGTCGGCGCGCTGGGCCCGGCGCCATGCCAGCGCGCGGTGATGGCGGCATGGCCGCCGGCCGCCACTTCCCGCACATCCTGGAAGCCGAGCGCGGCCAGCCGCGCGCACCACCAGTCCCGCGCCTCCGCCATGCCTCGCGCATAGGCCGGGTCGGTCGAGACGGAGGGGCAGGCGACCAGGGCCGCAAGGCGCGCGACGAAGGCCGTGCGGTCGGCCAGAAGGTGGTCGAGGACGGGGTCTTTCATGCCAGCAGGGCCGCGAAGGTCTCGGCGGACTGCGTGCGCCGGCCGGTCTCGATATCCGCGATCAGCGCGCAGAGCCGTTCCATCACCGACACGGGGATGCCCTTCTCCGCGGCCAGGCCTGGCACCAGGCCGATCTGTGCATCCGCTTCCGTCTTGCGCTTGCGGACCGCCAGGTCGCGCCAGATGCCGGAATGGGTCTTGGCGCCGACCGCGTTGAAATCGCGCAGCCAATCCACCACGGCCTTGCCTTCCGCATCCGGCACGCCGGGTGCGAAGGCCATGGGGCGGAATTCGCCGAAGCCGCGCGGCGTCACGCCATGCGCGAGGGCGGTGGCGACCACTTCACGGCCCAGGGCGAGCCAGGCGGGCAGGCGGGCGGGGTCGCCGAAATTGGCGCTCATGCTGTCATCGTTCAGGGCGGTGGCGAACAGCATGGCGCCATAGGCCATCTTGCCCCAGAGATAGGACCAGATGTCGTCGGTCAGGATCGCATCCGGCTCGAATTCCCGGCACAGCGCGAACATCGCCTCCGTCCGCGGCCGCGTCACGCCGTCCAGCTCGCCGATCACCAATGCGCTGCGATTGCCGAACAGGATCTCGCCCGGGCCGTGCCAGTCGGCGCCGAAATTGACGAAGCAGCCCATCACGCGATCGGCGCCGAAGGCGCGCGACAAGGCGATCTCGTTCAGGCCGTTCTGGGCGGAGAAGACGAAGCCATCGGGCGCCAGATGCGGCGCCAGCATGGGGATGGCGGCCTCCGTCGCCTGCGCCTTCACGGCAAGGACGATGCGGGAATAGGTGCCGGTGAGTTCCGCCGGGGTCACCGCCGGAATCACCTGCGTGAATTCGGCGACCGGGCCGCTGATGTGCAGGCCGCGCGTGCGGCAGGCCTCGACATGTTCCGCCACGGTGTCCACCAGCAGCACGTCGTGCCCGGCGCGCGCCCAATGCGCGCCGAGCGTGCCGCCGATGGCGCCGGCGCCCCAGATGATTATCGGGTCTGCCATGGTCCCTCCAACGCCTCACGGGTCTCGGCCACGCCGATCTCCCAGATGGCCTGCATTGTCGCGTCGTCGATCTGCCACGGGCCGCCGAAGGCGCCGTCGCCCAGTATGTCGCGCGTCTGCGCGGGGCCGCTGGCCTTCATGCGCGCGAGGTCCGGCACGGGCTTGCGGCCTTCCGGCGCGGGGGCGTGGGGCAGGCGGGTCCAGGGGTAATTCTCGAACCAGTTGCCATGGCTGGCGGAGGCATCCGCCGCCATCGCCGCGGCCCAGACCCGTGGCGTGTTGTACCAGTTGTGGAATTTCAGGCTGAGGCCGGGGGTTTCCGCCATCATCTCCTGCAGCAGCGCGGCCACGGGTGCATTGCCGCCATGGCCGTTCACCACCAGCACGCGCCGGAAGCCCACGCGCGTGACGCTCTCCACCAGGTCGCGCATCACCGCCAGCAGCGTGGTGACGCGCAGCGAAAGGCTGCCCGGGAATTCGGCGAAATAGGGCGCGAGGCCGAAGGGCATCACCGGGAAGACCGGTACGCCGAGCGGCGCGGCCGCTTCGCGCGCCACGCGTTCCGCCAGGATGGCATCGGTGGCGAGGGAAAGCTGCGCATGCTGTTCCGTGCTGCCCAGCGGCAGCACGCAACGGTCATCGAGGCGCAGCCGCGCCTCGATATCCTTCCAATTGTGCTCGGGGACGAACATCAGCGCGTCGGCACGATGTCCATCGCCAGCGTGTCCTCATCCGTGCGCGCCCGCACCAGGTTCACCCGGTCCCGCCGCATCGCCCAGGCGCTGCCGACGGAGGCCAGCGGCATGCCGACGCGTTCCCGCGTGAACAGCGCGCCGATTTCCTGCAGCAGCGCCTCCCGCTTCTTCTCGTCCAGCTCGACGCCGGCGGCCTGGATCAGGCGGTCCATCTCCGGGTTGGAATAGCCATGCCAGTTGAAGGCGCCGAGGCGCAGCGCCGGGTTGTTGGTGTGGGCATTGGCCGAATAGTAGTAGTTCGCCTCGCCCGTGAGCGTGCCCCAGCCGGCCATGATGTTCGACAGCTCGCCGCGCGCACGCGCGGGAAAGATGACGGCGGCTGGCTGGCCGGCGGCCTGCACCTCGATGCCGATGCGGGCGAACATCTGGGCGAGCGCTGTGCCCACGCCATTGTCGCCCGGCAGGCGGTTGTTGGTGAAATTCAGCACCATCCTGAACCCGTTGGGATAGCCGGCCTCGGCCAGCAGCGTGCGGGCGCGTGCCAGGTTCGGCGTCGGGATCGGGATGTTCGGGTTGAAGCCGAAGATGCCCGGCGTCACCATCTGCCCCTGCGGCGCGCCGAGGCCTTCCATGGCGATTTCGGCCAGGGCGCGACGATCCACCGCGAGGTCCATCGCCTCCCGCACCCTGATGTCGCGATAGGGGTTGGCAGGCAGGGCGGAGCCGTCCTTGGCCGTCACCTGCGGCGTGGTCTCGCGGTAGTCCAGCTGCAGGTTGAAGACATAGACGGTGTCCGCCTTCACCACCCGCAGCGCCCGGTCGCGCTCCAGCGTCGAGACATCGGCCGCCGGCACGCGCACGATCATGTCCACCTGGCCGGTGCGAAGCTGCGCCACGCGGGCCGCGTCGTTCGGGATCTCGCGGCGGATGTGCCGCGCCCAGGGCTGACGGCCGCCCCAGTAGCTGTCGTTGCGCTCCACCACGAACTGCTCCCGCGGGGTCCAGGAGACGAAGCGGTAGGGGCCGGTGCCGATGGCGGCGCGGCCGGTGTTGAAGGCCTCGTTGCTGGTCTCCGGCGTCAGGCCGGCGGTGGCGCGGGCGCTGGTGATGAAGACGCGGATGAAATCGTTCGGCAGCGTCGGCGCGGGGCCGGAGGTGATGACATGCAGCGTATGCGGGTCGACGATCCGCAGGTCCTGCACGTTGCGGACATAGATGCGCGTCGGGTTCGGGCCAGACAGCACCTGCATGCGGCGGATGGAGGCGACCACATCCTCCGCCGTCATCGGGCTGCCGTCATGGAAGGTGACGCCCTGGCGCAGCTTGAATTCCCAGGTGGTGGCATCGACCGGGCGCCAGCTTTCGGCAATGCCCGGCAGCAATTGCAGATTGTCGCCGCTGGTCACCAGCGTGTCGAAGACGTGCTTTAGCGCCTCGGCATGCGTGCCGGTGGCGGTGAAATGCGGGTCCACGCCCTCCGGCCCGGCGCGGACGCCGAGGTTCAGGGTCTGCGCGCCTGCGACACCCGTCATCAGCAGGCTGGTGGTGGCCGCCAGGGCAAGGCGGCGGAAGGTCTGGGTCATTTTTCGATCCCCCGGGGAAGCGTCCTGTCGCGCCGATGGTAGGAACGGCTTGCGTCCGCTGTCCATGCCCCGATACTGCATCGCAATGCTCGGCTTCATCATCCAGCGACTCCTCCAATCCGCCGGCGTCATGCTTGCCATGTCGGCGCTGGTGTTCGTTGGCGTATACGCCATCGGCAATCCGATCGACGTGCTGATCTCCCCGGATGCGACGCAGGACATCCGGGAGGATACGATCCGCCGCTACGGTTTGGACCTGCCGCTGTGGCAACAGTATTTCGCCTTCCTCGGGCGGCTGCTCTCGGGCGATTTCGGGCGGTCCTTCGTTTTCGACATCCCGGTGCTGGAACTGGTGCTGGCCCGGCTGCCGGCGACGCTGGAACTCGCCTTGGCCTCCGTGCTGATCGGCGCCTTCATCGGCATTCCGCTCGGCATCTATGCGGGCTACCGGCCGGATGCGGTGTCGTCGCGCGCCATCATGGCGGTGTCGGTGCTGGGGTTCTCGGTGCCGACCTTCTGGGTCGGGCTGCTGCTGATCCTGACCTTCGCCGTCAATCTCGGCTGGCTGCCGGCAGGCGACCGCGGGCCGCTGGTGGAGGTCTTCGGCATCGGCTGGTCCTTCCTGTCGCTGGAGGGGCTGAGCTACCTGGTGCTGCCGGCGCTGAACCTGTCGCTGTTCAAGCTGGCCATGATGATCCGCCTGGCGCGCGCCGGCACGCGGGAGATCATGCTGACGGATACGGTAAAGTTCGCCCGCGCGGCGGGCCTGTCCGAGTTCACCATCCTGCGGCGGCATGTGCTGCGGCTGATCTCGATTCCGCTGGTGACGGTGTTCGGGCTGGAATTCGCCTCGACGCTCGCTTTCGCCGTGGTGACGGAGACGATCTTCTCCTGGCCCGGCGTCGGCAAGCTGATCATCGATTCCATCACCTCGCTCGATCGGCCGGTGATGGTCGCCTATCTGGTGCTGGTCGCCTTCTTCTTCGTGGTGATCAACCTGGTTGTGGACCTGTCCTACGCGCTGCTCGATCCGCGGCTGCGACGGGGCGGACGCGCAGCATGACCGCATCCGATCGGCGCAGGGCGCAGCCGGCGCGAACCGGAGAGCTGAATCGGATGCGCCCGTGAAAAGCTTCTGGCGCGAATACCGTGAGAATTGGGTGGCGGTGGTGGCACTTGCCGTCGTCGTGCTGGTCGTGCTGGCGGCGCTGACGGCGCCGATCTTCGCACCCCAGAATCCCTACGACCTCGCGATCCTGGACCTGATGGATGCGCGCCGGCCGCCGGGCTTCGTCGGTTCCGGCGAGTATGTGCATTGGCTCGGTACGGATGCGCAGGGGCGGGACCTGCTCTCGGCCATTCTCTACGGGCTGCGCATCTCGCTGCAGATGGGGCTTGTGGCGGGCGCGGTGGCGATGACGCTGGGCGCCACGCTGGGCATCCTCTCGGCGCATCTCGGCGGCTGGGTGGAGGCGCTGGTGATGCGGGTGGTGGACCTGCAACTCTCCTTCCCCGCGATCCTGCTGGCGCTGGTGCTGGTGGCGGTGCTGGGGCAGGGGAAGTCGCAGCTCATCATCGCGCTGGTGGCCGCGCAATACGCGTATTTCGCCCGCACCGCCTATGGCGCCGCCACGGCGGAACGGCAGAAGGACTATGTGGAGGCCGCCTCCGCCACGCCGCTGCCGAGCTGGCGGGTGGTGCTGCGCCACATCCTGCCGAACTGCCTGCCGCCGCTGATCGTCGTGGGCACGGTGCAGGTGGCGAATGCCATCGCGCTGGAGGCCACGCTGTCCTTCCTCGGCCTCGGCCTGCCGCCGACCGAGCCTTCGCTGGGCATGCTGATCGCCAATGGCTTCCCCTACATGATGAACGGGCGCGCCTGGATCTCGGTGTATCCCGGCATCGCGCTGATCCTGCTGATCGTCGCCATCAACATCGTCGGCGACCAGATCCGCGACCAGTTCAACCCGCGCCTCCGCCGATGAGCGCGCTTCTCGAAGTGCGCGATCTGCGCACGCATTTCTTCACCCGTGCCGGCGTGGTCCGCGCGGTGGAGGGCGTGTCCTTCAGCCTGGCGCGGGGCGAGATCCTCGGCCTTGTCGGCGAAAGCGGCTCGGGCAAGTCCGTCACCGGCTTCTCGCTGATCGGCCTGGTCGATCCGCCCGGTCGCATCGTCTCCGGCTCCATCCGCTTCGATGGGCAGGAACTGGTGGGCCTGGCGCAGGGCGACATGCGGAAGCTGCGCGGCAAGCGCATCGCCATGGTCTTCCAGGACCCTGCTGCGACGCTGAACCCGGTGCTGACCATCGGCCAGCAGATGGCGCTGGCCGTCCGCGCGCATGGCGGCGCCGGCGAGGCGGCGGCGCGGGATCTTGCGGCGCGCACGCTGACCCGCGTCGGCATCCCGGATGCGGCGGCGCGGCTGGATGCCTATCCACATGAATTCTCCGGCGGCATGCGCCAGCGCGTGGCGATCGCGACCGCCCTGCTGCATGGCCCGGACCTGATCATCGCGGATGAGCCGACGACGGCGTTGGACGTTTCCATCCAGGCGCAGATCCTGGCGGAGATGCAGAAACTGGCGAGGGAGACCGGCACTGCGCTGGTCTGGATCAGCCACGACCTCGCCACCGTCTCCTCCCTCGCGGACCGGCTGCTGGTCATGTATGCCGGCCGCATCGTGGAATCGGGACGGGTGGGGGAGGTGCTGCGCGACCCGCGCCACCACTATACGCGCGGCCTGCTGGACAGCCTGCCGGCCACGGCCCTGCCGGGCGAGAAGCTGAACCAGATTCCCGGCACCACGCCGAGCCTGCTTTCCCTGCCGCCCGGCTGCCCCTTCGCGCCGCGCTGCCCGCGCGCCGATGCGGTCTGTGCGACGGACCCGCCGGATGTCGCCATGGGCGACCGGCTGTTCCGCTGCCATCACCCGCTGGGGCTGGCGGCATGAGCGCGTCCGATCGGCAGAGCGGCGAAGGCCGCGCCGCCGTGAATCGGCCGCTTCCGGATCAGGTCCTCGTCGCCGAGGGCGTGACCAAACGCTTCGACCCGCGCCTGTCGCTCGGCGACCGCATCGCCGGCGCGCTGGGCGCGCAGGTGGAAAAGCGCGCGGTGCAGGCGGTGTCGGATGTCTCGCTCTCTGTCACGGCCGGCGAGACGCTGGGCCTGGTGGGCGAAAGCGGCTGCGGCAAATCCACGCTGGGCCGCATGCTGGCCGGCATCCTGGCGCCGACGGAAGGCCGCGTGCTGGTCTCCGGCCAGCCGCCGATGAGCGGCCGGCGCAAATCCACCACGCGCATCCAGACCGTGTTCCAGGACCCCTTCGCGTCCCTGAACCCGCGCATGCGCATCGGCGAGACCATCGCGGAAGGCCCCGTCACCCATGGCCTGACCACGCGGGCGGAGGCGCCGCGGATGGTGGCGGAATGGCTGGCGCGGGTCGGCCTGGACCCCGCCTTCGCCACGCGCTTCCCGCACCAATTCTCCGGCGGGCAGCGCCAGCGCGTGGCCATCGCCCGCGCCTTGGCGATGCAGCCCGAAATGCTGGTCTGCGACGAGCCGGTGGCCTCGCTGGATGTGTCGATCCAGGCGCAGATCCTGAACCTGTTCCTCGATCTGCGGCGCGACCTGGGGCTGACCTGCGTCTTCATCTCGCATGATCTGTCGGTGGTGCGGCATGTCAGCGATCGCGTCGCCATCATGTATCTCGGCCGCATCGTCGAGAGCGGGTTCTCCCGCGTGATCTACGCGGCGCCACGCCACCCCTACACCCAGGGGCTGCTGGACAGCGTGCCGAAGCTGCGGCTGGACGGCGATGCGGCGGCGAGCTTCAAGCCGATTGCCGGCGAATTGCCCTCGCCGCTGTCGCCACCGCCCGGCTGCGCCTTCCATCCGCGCTGCCCGAAGGCCACCGACATCTGCCGTGCCGAACGCCCGCTGCTGACGCCGCGCGAGGATGGCGCGCTGGTCGCCTGCCATCACGCATGAACGCGTGAAGCAGAGCGAAACGCAGTAACGGTCGGCCGCGATTAACCTGCGCCGGACGAGGCAGCCAGGAACAATAGCCGATGAGCGGAAGCACGCAGCCCGCAGCCGGGGATTTCACGCCGCCGGCGACCTCCAACGGCATCACCGACCTGATCAACAACTCCTCCAACACCGGGCGGGAGGTGGCGCAGACCATCGCCTCCGAGACGCTGAGCCACCTGATTGAGCGCGGTGCCGCCGATGCCGGGCGGCTCGGCCTGCGCGGCGCGGCGGGTGGGCTGGCCGGTTCGCTGGTGCAGCCGGCGGTCTGGGTGATTTCGGGCAATGCGCCGCAGCCCGGGGATGTGGCGCTGTGGGGGCTGGGCACCGTGGTCTCGCTCGCCGGCGGCGCCATCGGCTCCGGCGCCACCATGGTGACGGGCGTGGTGAAGGCGCTGGTCGAGGACCATGAGGACGGCATCATCGCCCAGGCTGTGGCGAATGAGCCGGCGCGCTACCGGCCCTTCATCAAATCCGTCCGCAACTACGGCGCCTCCGGGCGGGGTATCGTGGCGATGACCATCGCCAATCATGGCGGCGTCACCTGGCGGGTCGGGCCGTCGACCTGGGTGTACATCACCGATGCCACCGGCAAGCTGGTCTGCGACTACCGCCCCGCCTACGCCATGGAGATCTACGCGCCGACGCTGCCGCTGCGCATCGTCGGCCGGCAATATGGCGAGATCACCTATCGCTGGTCGGCGCGCAACGGCAACATCCACGGCTGATCCGTCAGAAATTCACCCGGTCGCCGCCCTTCAGCGACAGGATTTCCCGCGCTTCCTCCGGCGTGGCCACCGACAGGCCCAGCCCCTCGATGATCTGCCGTGCGCTGCGGACCTGTTCGGCATTGCTGCGCGCCAGGCGACCGGGGCCGCCCCACAGGCTGTCCTCCAGCCCGACGCGGATATTGCCGCCCATCGCCGCCGCCATCGCCGCGATCGGCAGCTGGTTGCGGCCGGCGCCGAGCACGGACCAACGGTAGCTATCGCCGAACAGCCGGTCCGCCGTGCGCTTCATGTGCATGACGTCTTCGGGATGCGCGCCGATGCCGCCCTGCAGGCCGAACACCGTCTGGATGAACAGCGGCGCCTTCACCAGGCCCTGGTCGAGGAAATACTTCAGGTTGTACAAATGCGAGGTGTCGTAGCACTCGAACTCGAAGCGCGTGTTGTTCTCCGAGCAGGTCTTCAGGATGTACTCGATGTCGCCGAAGGTGTTGCGGAACAGGATGTCCTTGTTGGCGAGGTAGGGCTGTTCCCAGTCATGCTGGAAATCCTTGAACCGGTTCAGCATGCCGAACAGGCCGAAGTTCATCGAGCCCATGTTCAGCGAAGCCACCTCCGGTGCGAAGCTCGCCGCCGGCTTCACCCGCTGCTCGATGGTCATGGTCGGCGCGCCGCCGGTGGTGATGTTGATCACGCAGTCGCTGCGCTGCTTGATGACACGCAGGAAGGGCGCGAAGGCCTCCGGCGACTGATCCGGGCGGCCATCCTGCGGGTTGCGCGCATGCAGGTGGACGATGGCGGCGCCCGCCTCCGCCGCGCCGATCGCGGCATCGGCGATCTGCTCCGCCGTGATCGGCAGGTGTGGCGACATGCTCGGCGTATGGATCGCGCCGGTCACCGCGCAGGTGATGATGACTTTGCGGCTCATGCGCCGTTCTCCCCCTTTGATTGCTGCTTCTTATGCGCCGCCAGCGCGGCCAGCCTGGCGTCACGCCGGGCGCTGCGCCGGGCGATTTCCTCGCGCGGCGGCGAGGCGCCCCATTGCTCCATGATCCGCCCGATACCCTCCGCCCCGAAGACGGCCGGGCTGGGCGGTGCGGCGGCGATGCGCCCGTAGAACGGGCCGTAGCGCGCGCAATAGTCCGGGATGCCGCCCGGGGCGTTCAGCTCGATGGTCGCGAAAGGACCGAGGAAGGACCAGCGCAGGCCGAGGCCCTCGCTCACCGTGGTGTCGAGGTCCTGCGGCGAGACATAGCCCTCCTGCACCAGGCGAAAGGCCTCGGCCAGCAGGGCGCCCTGCAGGCGGTTGAGGATGAAGCCCTCGATCTCCCGCTTCACCGTGATCGGTGCCTGGCCGATGCCGGTGAAGATCTTTCGCGCACGGTCGATGGTTTCCGGCGCCGTCCAGGGCGCGCCGGACAGTTCCACCACCGGCACCAGATGCGGCGGGTTGACCGGATGCGCCACCAGGCAGCGCGCCCGCCCGGCCAGCCCCTCGGTGAAGACGGAGGCCGGGATGGCGCTGGTGGAGGAGGCGAGGATGCAATCCGGCGCCGCCAGGAAATCCAGTTCCGCGAAGATGGCGCGCTTGATCGCGGCATCCTCCGGCCCGTTCTCCTGCACGAATTCGGCGCCGGCCAGCGCTTCGGTCAGGCTGTGCGCGATGCCGATGCGGCCGGCGGCGGCATCGGGGTCATCGCACAGCCCATGGCGGGCCAGTTCCCGAAGCCCCGCGAGGCAGAGGCCAGGGGCGGCCTCCAGCGCGGCGGGGGAGGGGTCGTGCAGCGCGGCGCGCCAGCCGGCCCGGGCGAAGATCATGGCCCAGGCGCGGCCGATCAGCCCCGCCCCCACGATCGCAACCTTGCGCGTTTCCGCCATGTGTCGTTCCCCCACGAGGGGCACGATAGAAGTCACAGGGCGGCGCGCAATCCCGTTTCGGCTGGCTGGTCTCGCCGCGGCCCGTGCCTACCGGTCCCGGTCCAGCGCCTGCCACAGGCCGATGATGATCTGGCGGGCATTGGCCTCGTCCGTCGGCAGACGCAACAGGCGGCCATCACGGGCGACCAGGTGGATTTCCGCGCCTTCGGCGGAGGTCAGCAGGGATGCGGCCACGAAATCGGGCGCGCGGGCGGGCCGGGATTGGCCGGTGGGGTGCAGCAGCATTGGGGTTGGCCCTCTTGCCTCGGCGCCGCAATTTTTGCGGCCTTGGAATCCGGCGCGGGGCACCGGACGCAGGGCCATGATCCCACCCGCCGATTGCCCAGTGGTGAATCCACCGGGCAATCCAACGGGCCATCAACCAGTGCTACGCCGCGTCCAGCAGCAGCGCCCGCAGGCGGGCCAGCATGGCCTGGGCCGGCTCGCCCAGCTCCTCCTCCGGTCCGGCCACATCCTCCACCGTCGCCAGGGCGCGGCGGCGGTCGGTGGGGGTGGCGAGCAGCTTCGCCAGGGTGTCGAAGGCTTCCTGCGGCGCCATCTCTACCACCACCGTCTGCTCCCGGATCAGCGCCTGGCGGGCGGAGGCGGTCATCTGCGCGAAGGGCTCCTCCGTCGTCAGCAGCGCGTTGGAGCGTGCCAGCCGGCTGCGCCGCACGCCGCCGCGTGCCTTGGCCAGCAGGATCATCATCCGCACCACGGCTTCCGCGTAGCCACCCTCCGCCACCCGGTCGAGCGCGGCGCGCACATCCGGCGTCTCCCCGGCCAGCTCAGGCGCCGCATCCAGCGTCGGCACTTCCGATGCCACATTGAGCGCCGAAAGCGTGCCGTAGACCGCATGGAAGGCGGTTTCCTGCAGCGAATCGCGCCAGTCGCGCCAGGCATCGATGCTGCGCTCGACGCTGTCGGCCCAGGCGCGCTCCATGGCGACGAAGGGGTTGTCGGGCGCCACCGGCTGGCGGTTGGCGCGCACCATCTCCGCCATCGCGCCGAGCGGCTTCATCATCGGGTTGGCGTCGCTAACCATGTAGCGCCGCGCCCGCATCGGGTTCATCTGGCGGCGCAGCTCGGCGCTTTCCTCGGTGGCGAATTGCCGCACGATGGGGCTGGCGAACAGGTCGTAGATCATCTGGTTCAGCGCGGAGATGCGCGCCACCGCCGGGAAGGCCTCGTTCTCCGCATCGCCGGAGACGGCGCGGATATCGGCGACGGTCTTCTCCACCAACTCCACCTGGTAGCCGGTGTTCAGCCCGCTGCCGGCGGTGCCGGTGATGCGGAGTTCGTACAGGCCCGGCGCCACGCTCTCGATCAGGTCGAGGGTGTTGGCGATTTCCGTGTGTTCCTTGTTGGCCACCTTGCCGGAGACGAAGATGCCGAGATGGCCGATCTCGTCATGCACCAGGTAGATGATGGTCTGGCCGAGGGTCTTGATCTCCTGCTCGTCGCGATAGACGTCGGCGATCCAGCGCAGCGCCTGGCCAGGCGGGGTGATGTTGTCGCCGGCCGAGGCGAAGACCACGATCGGCGACTTCACCGAGCGCATGTTGAAGGATGCGCCCTTGCCGGCGGAGATCTCGCCGCGGGCGAATTTGTCGCCGATGAACAGGTTCTCGACAATCCAGCGGATCTCGTCCCGCGTCATCAGGAAGTAGCCGCCCCACCAGCGCTCGAACTCCAGGAAGCGCTCGGCCTCGGTGTCCACCTTCTCGTACAGATTGTAGTACTTGCGGAACTTGGTGTTGCCCGGGGACAGGCTCTCGAAATTGGCCACCAGGTTGGCGCCGTCGAAGGTGCCGTTGCCAAGGTCGGCCAGCAGCGCCGCCGGCCAGGACCCACCGGCGAGGCCGCCGGTATAGCGCATCGGGTTGCGGCCCTTCTCGCCGGCCCAGTAGGACAGCGGGGCACCGTTGAGGACCAGCGGGCCGGTCAGCTCCGGCTCGGAGGCGCCGAGCATCATCACCGCCCAGCCGCCCTGGCAATTGCCGATGACGACGGGGCGCTGCGCCTCCGGGTGCAGTTCGTGGATCTTGCGCAGGAAAATCGCCTCGGCCTCGGTGATGTCGAGGATCGTCTGGCCGGGCTCGGGGTCGCGGAAGAAGATGACGAAATAGACCGGATGGCCGCGGCGCAGGGCGACGCCCACCTGGCTGTCCGATTTGAAGCCGCCGATGCCGGCGCCATGGCCGGCGCGCGGGTCGATGATGACGAAGGGGCGCATCGCAGGGTCGGTGGGCTTGAAGCCCTCCGGCGGCTTGATGCGCACCAGGGCGTAGTTGCAGCGGCGCGGCAGGTGCCGGCCATCCACCACCATGTCCCAGTCGAAGACCAGCACCGGCGGGCAGCCGGCCTTCTCGTGCTCGGTGAAGGCATTGCCGGCCTGGCGCATGGTGTCCCAGAACAGGACGGAACGCTGCGACGCATCCACCGCATAGGCCATGGCATCCGCCATCAGCGCGAAGGGCGAGCGACCGAAGAATGCCGAGCCGGTGGGGCCGGCGCCGTCCATCACGCGCGGCGGGCCGAGGGCTGGGGCCATGGCGGCCATCTGCTTGCGGGCGACCTCGCCCATGGCATTGGCCTGTTCCACGAAGCGGGACAGGGTTTCGGCGCCCCTGGCCATCAGCTCGCGCCCGGGGGGAGGGGTCTGCGCGTTCATCCGATGCATCCTTGGATCGCCATCCTGGGGAGCCACGACGGCGGTGCAGCATAGCTGGGAATGATGAACGGGGCACGCCAGGAAAGTTTCGGCCCTATTCCAGCCTGGCCCCCGCGGGAATCGCCATGCCGCGCTGGACCGCCGGCCGGTCACCCATCCGGCCGAACCAGTCCGCCAGATGCGGGGTCGGCGCCAGGTCGCGGTCCGCCCAGCCATGCTTCGCCACCCAGGGATAGGCGGCAATATCGGCGATGGAGCAGGTGACGCCGGCCAGATAGGGCACCTCCGCCAGCCGCCCATCCAGCAGGCGATAGACCCGGTCCACCAGCGCGGTGGTATGGGCCCGGGCAGCCTCCGGCTTCTCCGGCGCCAGCTCGGTCCAGTGATGCGCCTGGCCGGTGAAGGGGCCGAGGGAGGTCAGGGCGACCATCAGCCAGGACAGGGTGGTGGCGCGATCTTCCCCCAGCAGCACGCCCTGGCGCTCCGCCAGATGCAGCAGGATGGCGCCGCTTTCGAAGATCACGCGCCCATCCTCGACCAGGATGGGGATCTTGCCATAGGGGTTCAGCGCCAGGATCTCGGGCGCGAATTGCTGGCGGGCGCGGATGTTCACGCCCGTCACCGCATACTCCAGCCCACATTCCTCCAGCATGATCGAAACCCGCTGGGAATTGGGCGTCGCCCATCCGTAGAAATGCCGCACCGCGTCGCCCCTCCTCGTCCCGGCACCCCGCCGTCCGGGGCGCATTCAGAACAACAGGAGGTCCGCCGTCGAGAGGGTGGTGACGCCGGACAGGGTTGCGACCCAGCTGGCATCGGCCACGGCGCCGCTGCCATCGGCATCGAACCACAGCCGGCCGCTTCCGGTTTCGAACAGGAACTGCGCCGTCGCGGCATTCGCCACCGGGTTGGCGCCGACGACCAGCGAGGGCGTCGCAGCATTGCCAAGCTGGAAGGTCGCGCGCTCGATCGCGATGCGGTCCTCGCCCCGGACGAAGTCGAGGATGAAATCGCCGGAGCCGGTGGCGCCCAGGCCGAAGCGGAAGAGGTCGCGCCCGGCACCGCCGGACAGGATGTCGGAACCCTCGCCGCCGGTCAGCACGTCGTTGCCCTCGCGACCCTCCAGGTAGTCGGACCCTTGCCGCCCCAGAAGGCATTGGCGGCGGAGGAGCCGCGGATGTCGTCGCCGGCGTCGCTGCCGACGACATTCTCGACCCTGACCAGCGTCAGGCCCTGGGCGAGGCCGCCATTGTACTGCTGCTCCACCATGTCCACCCAGACGGGCGCGCCGGAGACGATGTTGAAGCGCAGCGTGTCGGTGCCGATGCCGCCGTCGAAGAGGTCGATCCCGTTGGCGTCGAAATCGGTGCGCACCAGCAGGTCGTCGCCGGCCTCGCCGTACAGGCTGTCATTGCCGTCGCCATCGGTCAGCTCGTCAGCCCCGCCGCCGGCCAGGAGCCGGTCATTGCCGGCATTGCCCTCCAGCACATCGGCGAGCGCCCCGCCGGTCACCCTGTCATGGCCGCGGCCGCCGTCGAAATACAGCTGCTCCATGCCGGTGAAGCGGGTGGTGGCATCGACCTGGGTCAGGCCGGTGGAGAAGACGAAGGTGAAATCCACGTATTCCTCGGTCAGGTCGAGGAACAGGCGGTCCTGCTCGGTGCCGCCATCGGCGAAGTCGCCGCGATTCATGTGCAGATCGTCCGCCCCGGCGTCGCCCAGCAGCGTATCGGCGTCGCCATCCTTGATGCCGCCGGTGGCCCATAGGATGTCGGCGCCATCGCCGCCCTCCAGCCGGTCGGCGCCATACCAGCCGATCAGCTCGTCATTCCCGCCCAGGCCCAGCAGCGTGTCGTGGCCCGACATGCCGTTGAACCAGTCATCCAGCGCGCCACCCGTCAGCTTGTCGCGACCGGAGCCGGATTGGATGTGAACGCGCTCGATATTCGCCAGCGTGACGGCGCCATTCGACAGCGGCGCCTTGGCGGCTAGCGTGAAAGTCATGTTGTTGCTGCTGCCGGAGCGGTTGATCCAGGCGTAGTCGATGCCGTCGCCGCCATCCACCGTATAGGCGCCGCCGGCACTGCCGCCGCCGGCGTTGAGATAGACCACGTCGTTCCCGGCGCCGAGCCGGATCCGGCTGTGGCCGGCCGCGCCATCCACGCGGACGTCGTCGTCGCCGTCGCCGGCATCGATGCTGTCATTGCCGCCGCCATCGATGATGCGGTCCATGCCGGCACCGGCCCTGATGGTGTCGTTGCCGTTGCCGCTGGTGAGCACGTCGTCGCCGGCACTGCCGGTCAGCGAATTGTTGCCGCCGGCGGCGTTGAAGACCACGCGCTGCGCCGTGCCGGCGGCGAGCACATCGTCGCCATAGGCGGTGTCGATCTCGACGACCTCGATATCGGTCAGCGTGGTGCCATCGGACAGGGTGGCGGTCGCGGCGCCGGTGAAGCGGTAGTCGATCGCATCGGAATAGGTGAAGCGGTCGATCCGTGCCGTGTCGGTCCCGGCGCCGCCGCGGAGCGTGTCGATGCCGCCGGCACCGACGATCAGGAAGTCATCGCCATCGCCGCCCTCCAGCAGGTCCTGGCCCTCGCCGCCCATCAGCAGGTCCTGGCCACCGCCGCCGCGCAGCGTGTCGGCCCCGGCGAAGCCGTTCAGCACATCGTCGCCGGCCGCGCCGGCGAAGAGGTTCGCCTGTTCCGTCCCGTCGATGCTGTAGGATTCGATGCCGAGGATGCGGGTGCCATCGGCCAGCACATTCACCACATCGGCCGCCTTGGCGATGAAGCTGCCGGAGATGCCGTGCAGCACCAGCCGGTCCAGGCCGCTGCCGCCCTGGATGGAATCGGCGCCCTCGCCGCTCCAGTGTTCGATCACGTCATTGCCGCTGCCGCCATCCAGGGTGTCGGCACCGGCGCCGCCGGCCAGGCTGTCATCCTCCGTGCCGCCGCGCAGCACGTCGTTGCCGTCGCCGCCGCGCAGCGTGTCGAGGCCCGCGCCGCCCTCCAGCAGGTCGTTCCCCGCATCGCCGAACAGCTGGTCCTCGCCGTTGTCACCATACAGCCGGTCGTTGCCAGTGCCGCCATATAGCTGGTCGCGGCCATTGCCGCCGCGCAGGCTGTCATTCCCGGCATCGCCCAGCAGCGCATCCTGGCCATTGCCGCCTTCCAGGCGATCATGGCCGTCCTCGCCGAACAGGGTGTCGTCGCCGAGGCCGCCCAGCGCCGTGTCATTGCCGAGGCCGCCGACGAAGCGGTCATTCCAGGTGCCGCCGGTGAAGCGGTCGGCGAAGGCGCTGCCGGTGACGGCATAGGATTCGACGCCGATGACCTGCGCCCCCAGCAGCGGGACCAGGTTGGCGGAATCGACCACCTGCAGGGTGATGCCCGCCGTGGCGGTGGTGAAGGTGATGGACAGCGTGTCGAAGCCGGCGCCGCCGGCGACCGTGTCGCCCTGCATTTCCGCCAGGTTGTCGTAGAAGACATGGTCATCGCCGCCATAGCCGATGATCAGGTCGGCGCCGGTCTCGCCGAACAGGTAGTCCGTGCCGTCGGTGCCCTCGATGACATGGGGCGAAGCTGCGAAAGGCGCCATTCTGGGCGTGCGCATGGAAACCTCATTGGGTGGATGGGCAGCGGGCCGCCATCCTTTCCCTCGGAGACGCCCCTGCGATGGGCGCGCTTCCTAGGGCTGCCGTGTTTCCACTCGATTGCGCGGCCGCCGGGCGATTGTTTCAGATGTTTCGCGCCCGGTTCGTCGGGCCGGCCGCCTTTCCCGGGCATGTCTCAGCTGGCCGATGCTGCGATAGATGCCGTGCACCATCCTCGAACAGGGCAGGCGCCGCCGTGGTCAGTGCAGCCGGAGCTCCACATTGCCGCGCAGCGTTCCCAGCTGCGGAAACAGCAGCGCGGTCAGCGGCGAGATGAAATCGAAGGGCTGCGTCACCGTGATGGAGAGGGAGCCGATCGGCGCGTGGGTCTGGCCGTTGTTCTCGCAGGTGCCCGTGGCGCAATCCGCCGCGGCGCCATCGTCGCAGCGGCACACCATGGCGGTCGAGCCGACCACCACGCCCGTCCAGCCGGAAAGCTGTGCCGTCACCCGGGTGGCGATGCCGTTGCTGTCCTGTGGCTTGGCGAAGGCGTATTGCGCCCCGGCCCGCGCCGCCATCTCCAGCCGGGTGGTCCGCCACATGGCATGGCTGAGGTCGAACATGCTGAGGAACAGCAGGACCAGGACCGAACCAACCAGCGCGAATTCGGCCGCGGCCATGCCTCGGCGATCCACCAGGAAGCGCGCCAGGTGCTGCCGCATGGCCGCTACTCCACCAGCCGCGCGACACGGGTGGCGGGCACCGCCGTGCCGTAGCTGGCGCAGTTGGACACATCGAAGCGGAAGCTGCTGAGGCTGCTGATCTCGATGGTGCCGCCGACCAGGGCGAGGCAGTTGTTCGAGCTGCTGGAGCTGACATTGCCGATGCGGATGTAGGAGCCGGGGAAATAGATGCCGCCGGCCAGGTTGAAGCTCGACACGCTCTGCAGGTTGAGGTTCGGCGACCCGTTGCTGCCCATGGCGCCGCCGGTGGCGCGATGGAACAGCACGCCGTCATAATCGGCGTCGTCGCCATTGGTGGCGGGCGCCGAGAGGTTCACCGCGGATGTGTTGGTGATGCTGAGATTGCCGGGGCTGCTGCCGCGGAAGATGAAGGTGCAGCCGCTGCAGGCGAAGCTCGAGATGCTGCCGATGGTCAAAGACGCGTTCTGGAACACGTAGGTGCCGGGCGAGAAGACCACGGCGGAGGTGTTGGAGACGGTGACGGAGGCGCAATAGGCCCGCGTCGTCCCGGTCGGCGCGATCGGCCCGCGGGCGTTCAGGGTGGTGGTGTTGAGGCAGGACGCGCCACTGGCCAGGGTGTAGGGCTTGGTGTCCAGCGGGGCATAGGGGTTGTCGAGCGGTGGGGCGTGGTTCTGGTAGCCTTCGCTGAAGCTCCAGCGGGCATTGCTGCAGCCATTGCAGGTGCCGACGGCCGTCACCGCGCGGGCCCGCACCGTCGAGTTGCTCTGGGGAATCTGCACGGATGCACCCGGGGCATTCGACCCGATGGCGCATTCCCTGGCGTCGAAGGTACTGGAGTTCTGGATCGTCAGGGTGCCGGTCAGGGCGACGATGCAGGCCGGGGTCGCGCCGACCAGAAGCGAAACCGCACGTGCGCTCACCGGCATGCTGGCCTTGCCGTGCAACGACCGGCTCAGGATCATCGGGACGGCCCTGTCCAGGACCACCTCGAAGGCATTGGCGTTCCCGGCCATTGCCCCCGCGAGGGGCGGGTTGTTCACCACCGCGCCGGTGAAGCCGTTGCGCAGCGCCACTTCGGACGCGGCGCCTAGGGCGGCGGTACGGCCGCGGAACTGATAGGCAGAGGCAGCCGCCATTGCCGCGGAGTCCGCGCCATTCTGGGCATTGCGCGAGGTCAGGTAGAGCAGGCCACCCTCGGTAGCGAGGCCGGCGAAACCCACCAGCATCATCAGGCTGACTGCGACGAGCGCCGCGGTGGCGCCGCGCTGGCTGCGCAACTGCCGCCGCACGGCCGCCCACCGCAAGGGCGCCTGCGCGGCCTGGAACGCCGGTTCGAGGGTCTTGCCGGCGGACATGGCTGAGCCTCCGTTGGCAGGGGCGGCGATATGCGGGGCGGCCGGTGCCGCTCGTACTGGTCCTGTCGCTGCGAGCGGTGGGCAGACATTCGGCCGACATGCGGTAAGCGTCAATCGCCATCCACGCGCTGCCGGCCGGGCCGCAAGGCGCGGGATGAGGTGGACGGGTGCAAGCGCAAGCATCTGAAAAGGAACGACAAACAGGCGGATTCCTGTCTGCCGGCTTCCCGCTACCGGCCGGTCCAGCCGTTGCCGATCGACGGAGGCTGACAAGTCCAGACAAAACGCACCGATCACGGCCGGGCGGGTGGTGGCAGGATGAGCCGCTCGGCAGGAGGGGGACGATGTCGGCTGTCGGTAGCGGCAAGAGCGGGTTGTCCGCGCGTTTCCGGACGCTCGGCCGCCGCGGTGCGACCAGCCTGGAATTCGCGCTGGTGGGCACCATCCTGCTGGGGTTGCTGCTCGGCACGATGGAACTCGGCCGCTACCTGATCACGGTTCAGGCGCTGCGCACCGCGAGCGCCGAGGCCGTGCGCATGGCGACCTTGCGTGGCAGCCAGAACCTGAACAGCGGCACCGCCGCCTGCACCAGCCTCAGCGGCAATCTCCCGGGGGTTGCCGCGCGCGTGCCATTCCTGGATGCAAGCGGGCTGACGGCGACGGTGAGCGACTGCGCCACGCAGGCCGGGATCACCAGCGTCACGGTGACGGTGCAGTATCCCTTCACCCTGCAGGTGACGCTGTTCGGCGCACCGTCGCGGGTGATGACGGAGACCGCGCAGGCGTTCTTCAACTGAAACGCGCAGGCGTTCTTCAAGTGCAAGCGGCGCCCGCGATGGATGACCCGCGGGCGCTTCGGGTCGGCTGCGGCTGCAGGGCCGTCGCGGCGGGTTCCGCGACCGGGGCCGACCCGGCGGCGCGGCCTCAGGCCGGCCGCTTCTCCCGCGCATTCCGCAGCAGGGCGATGCTGCGATAGATGCCGTGCACCATCTTCGAATAGGGCAGCACCACGAACAGTGCGAGCACCAGGCCGAAATGCAGCGCCAGCATGATGCCCATGGCGCCGGTGTGCCGCACCACCAGCAGCAGCAGCCCGGTGGAGCCGATCAGGAACAGCAGGCCGAGCAGCGCGTATTCGCCACCCATCAGCTTGCGGGCCACCGGCGCCGGGTCCGTCACCGTCTTCACCCACAGCAGCCCGGCCGTGCCGATGCACAGCAGCACGCCGCCCCAGGTGCCGAACTGCACCGGCAGGGACAGGAAGTCATGCGGCGACCGCCAGCCGAAGACGTGGTGGTAGATGGCGCCGGTGGAGGTGGCGGCGAAGCAAAGCATGAAGCCGAAGAACATCGCCTGGTGCAGCCAGCGGCGATGCTGGGCGAAGCTGTCATCCAGGTCGTTGCAGCCATGCCCGCCGCCGCCGAGGTTGCGCAGCGTCAGCACATCCACCGCCGCATCCACCGCCGGCTGCGGCTGGAAGCTGCCCCCCATGCCGCCGGTGCCGCGCCAGTAGCGGATGGCGCCCATTGCCATGGCCACCACCGCGAAGCCGAAGCTGCCGCCGGCCAGCAGGTTGATCAGCCAGAGCGGGATGATGCGGAAGAAGGCGCCGGTACCGGTCTGGGCGGAGAACAGCACGGCCGGGTCGCGGATCAGCACCGTCAGCACCAGCGCCAGCGTCACGAAGAGCGTCGCCGCGCCGGCCACCAGCGTGCCGTTGCGCTCGAACAGGCGCCCCATGCCCGAGGGCCAGGCGAATTCGGCGTAGCTCTCCTGCCGGATGGTCGCGAAGGTCGCCGGGATGTTGATGCCGAAGGCATGCGGCGGCGCATACTGGCAGGCGTGGTAGCAGCCCTTGCAGTTGTGGCAGAGGTTGGCGAGGTGGGTCAGGTCCGCCTTCTCGAATTCCCGCCGTGCCGCCATCGCCGGGAAGACGGCGCAATAACCCTCGCAGTAGCGGCAGGCATTGCACACCGCCATTTGGCGGCGGGCATCCTGGTAGGCGTCGGATTCGATTTCCGTGGCTTCTTGCAACAGCAGGTCGAGCTTGCTCATTTCAGTTGCGGACATGGCGCGCCGCCTCCTCTCCGGCCAGCCGTCCGAAGACGGTGCCGAGGGTCATACCGAAGCCGGCCAGGTAGCCCTGGCCGAGGATGTTGCCGGACATGATTTCCCCACTCGCGAACATGTTCGCGGAGGGCTTGCCATCCGCCATCAGCACGCGGGCCTTCTCGTTCACCTTGAGGCCGAGGAAGGTGAAGGTGATGCCCGGGCGCAGCGGATAGGCGTAGTAGGGCGGCGTATCGATGCGCCGCGCCCAGTGGCTTTTCGGCGGGACCAGCCCTTCCGTCGTGCAGTCGTCCGGCACCATCGGCTTGAAGGTGCCGGGGCGCACGGCGGCGTTGAAATCGGCCACCACCTTCTCAAGCTTCGCAGCATCGAAGCCAGCCATGGCGGCGATCTCGGCAATGCTGTTCGCCTTGTAGGGCGGGTAGACGGACGGCAGGAAGTTCATCACCGCCTTGCTGTCGGTGACGGCCAGCGCGATCTGACCGGGCTGCTGCGCGATCAGGCGGCCCCAGATGGCATAGCGCTTCGGCCAGACATCCTCGCCCTCGTCGTAGAAGCGCTCGACATTGCGGTTCACCACCAGGGAGAACGGCACGCAGTCTAGCCGCATGGCCAGGCCGCCATCCTCCATGGGCGCGCGGGCGTCGTTCGCCACGGCGTGGAACTGGGTGGGGTCGCCCACCTGCTGCACGCCCTGCGCCAGCAGGTCCTTCAGCACGACGCCCTGCGCATAGGGCGTGCCGCGGATCTGGAAATTATCCGCCGCATCGCCCCAGTATTCGCGCAACCAGTTGCGATTGGCCTGGAAGCCGCCGCAGGCCGCGACCAGCGCCTTGAAGCGGATCCGCTGCGGGAAGCCGCAATGGGAGATCACCGCCTCCGTCGCGTGGCCTTCCTCGACCTGGATATGCTGCACCTCGGTATCCGTCAGCGTAACGATGCCGAGCTTCGCGGCCTCCCGGTACAGCGCATTCACCAGCGCCTTGCCGCCGCCGAGGAAGAAGGCGTTGGTGCGCGACAGCGACAGGGTGCCGGACAGCGAGGGCTGGAACACCACGCCGCAGCTCGCCAGGAAATCCGGCGCGTGCTGGCTGGCGCGGATGCACATCCGGGCCAGCTCCTCATTCGTCTTGCCGCCGGTCACCCGGTTGAGGTCGTCCCAGTATTCCTCCTCCAGGTAGCTGTCGGTCAGCACCTGGGTCGGGCCGGGATGCAGGGCACGCAGGTTGCGGGTGTGGCGCGAATTGCCGCCCCGCAGCGGCGGCGGGGACACCTCGCAGAGGATGACGGAGGCGCCGGCCCGGCGCGCGGTGATGGCGGCACAGAGCGCGGCATTGCCGCCGCCGACCACCAGCACGTCATAGATGCGGGCGAAATCCGGCAATTTGGGGTCTCCTTGGACGGGCGCGCGTTCTTGTATCCACTTGTATCCACCGATGTCCAGATGCGTGTTCCATTGCGCGGTCCACCTGGGCTACACCGCCTGCATGGATCTGCCGCCCCCCTCCCGCGACCTCGGCCAGGAAGCCTATGGCCGAATTCGCGCCGCCATCCGGGAAGGCGCGCTGGCGCCCGGCATAAGGGTGACGGAGACCGACCTGGCGGCTCGCTTCGGCGTCTCCCGCACCCCGGTCCGGCAGGCCATCGCCCGGCTGGAATCGGAAGGGCTGCTCACCCACGAACCGCGCCGCGGCCTGACCGTGACGCGGCCGGACCACCAGCAGGTGGTGGAACTGTACGTGATGCGGGAGGTGCTGGAGGGGGCTGCCGCGCGGCTGGCCGCGCAGCATGCCAGCCCGACCGAGATCGGCGCCATGGCGGAACTCATCGACGGCGAGCCGGCGCTGTTCACCGACGCCCGCGCCCTGGCGGAGACCAACCAGCGCTTCCACGGCCTGTTGTACCTGGCCGCCCATAATCGCTACCTGCTGCGCAGCCTGGAGCTGATTTCCGCCACCATGGCGCTGCTGCCCAGCCTGCTGACCGTGGGTGGGCGGGCCGAGCAGGCGCATGCGGAACACCAGGCTATCCTTGCCGCGCTGCGGGCGCGGGATGGCGCGGCGGCCGAGGCCGCCAGCCGCGCGCACGCCCAGGCCGCCCAGCGCCATCGGCTGGCCTGGCTGGTGCAGACCGTGGGCGTGCCCTTCGCGGCCCCGGGCGGGGATTAACCGGGCTTATTCAGCGTGAGACAGCGAGGCGGATGCCGAGCCCGACCAGGACGACGCCGATAACGCTGTCGATCCCGGCCTTGGCCCTGCGGTATCCCGCCTGGATGGGCGCGATCGAGAACACCACGGCCAGGCCGCAATGCCAGAAGGCGGAAAGCGTCGCGAGCAGGATCACCGCCGCCGCATGGACCCAGCCGGGCGCATCGGCCGGCAGCATGACGACGAAGATGCTGCCGAAGAAGGCCGCGGCCTTCGGGTTGGTGATGCTGGACAGGTAGCCGCGCCGCAGCGCGGTCCAGCCGCCATGCATCGCGCCCGACAGCGACCCGGGCGCGGGTGCCGGGCGGCGTGCCCCGGCGATCATCTGGCATCCGATCCAGACGAGGTAGGCCGCCCCGGCGAGCTTGATGGCCATGGCCAGCCAGGTGAACTGGGTGAGCAGGCCGAGGCCCAGCATCGCCACCGTGGCCCAGGTCATGGTGGCCCCGGCCACGCCGAGGCCGGCCAGCACTCCGGCCTTGCGGGACACCGCGATCGAGGTTGAGGTGATGACCACCCAGACCGGGCCAGGGCTCAGGCAAGCCAGCAGGAACACGCCTGCGATCCCGCCCAGGACGCCGAGATAGTCCATGTCACCAGCCTTCCGTATGTGCCGCGCCATGAAGCATCGCGAGGCCGTGGGTGGGAAGGCACCTCACCCGGCGGGCAGCGGCTCCGCCGGGTCGAAGATGTCGCCGGTACCGCCATCGGTCAGGCCGAGATCGGTCAAATGCGGGCCGGCGTTGCAGGCGAGCGAGATGCCGGTGATGCCGCGGAAGATCCGGTAGGGCGGCTGCCAGTCGCAGACCTGGTCGGCGGCCTGGCGAAGGGCTGCGAAGTTGCGCGCCGTGGTCTCCGGCGGGGTCTCCGCCAGCAGTCCGGCGATGGGCAGCGGCAGCAGCGCCGTCACCGCGCCGCCCTGCGCCACCGCCATGCCGCCGCCGGCCGCGATCACGGCATTGGCGGCGGCGGCCATGTTCTCCGCCGTGTCGCCCAGCACCAGAAGGTTGTGGCTGTCATGCGCGATGGTGGTGGCGATGGCGCCGCGCATCTCGCCCCAGCCGTCGGTCAGGCAGGTTTGCGGTACCGCAGGGGCGCGGCCATGGCGGTGGATGATGGTCAGCAGCGCATGCCCCGGCGGGGTTTCAGCCACGCCGTCGCGCACTTCGACATCGGCCTCGCCCCATTCGGTAAAGCGGGAGCCGATGATGCGGCGCAGCCTGGCGCGGCCACTGCGCACGCCCTTCACATGCAGCCGGAAGGCGTCCGGTGACTGCGCCGGCAGCTTCATCGTGTCCGTCGGCGCATCCGTGCGGCGCGCGGGGGGCGAGACCAGCGCCCCGTTGCGCGCGATCACGGCGCCATCGACCAGCACGCGATCCACCGCCACGCCGGCGAGGTCGGACAGCACCACGATATCCGCGCGCCGCCCCGGCGCCACCAGCCCGAGATCATCGCGCTTCAGCCGCATCGCCGCATGCAGCGTCGCCAGCCGAATCGCGGAAATCGGCGACAGCCCGCGCGCGATGACCCGGGCGATGGTGTCGCGCAGCCCGCCCTTGGCGACGAGCTCGTCCGGGAAGACGTCGTCCGTCGCCAGCACCAGGTTCACCGGCAGCAGCGGCAGCGTGGCCAGCGCGGCGACGGCACCGGGCAGCACCTGGTCATGGCTGCCGCGCAGTTCCACCGTCAGCCCCGCGCGCAGCTTCTGCAGGAAATCCTCGGCCGCGGTGATCTCGTGGTCGGAGGTGACGCCGGCCGTGGCATATGCCTGGAGATCCGCATCCAGCAGCCCGCGCGCATGGCCGTTCACGTTCTTGCCCGAAGCCATCCCGGCGCCGACGATGCCCGTCATGTGCTGCGTGCCGCGCAGCACGCCGGGCATGTCCATCACCTCCGCCACGCCGACCACGTCCGGCCAGGACAGCATTTCGGCCATTTCCGCCGCGCCGATCTCGGCGCCGGCCAGTTCCAGACCGGGGGCGGAGGGCACGCAGGAGGGTGCGGCGACCAAAGTTCGCAACGGCAGATTTCGGGAGACCTCGACGGCCCAGCGCACGCCCGGCACGCCGAGCACATTGGCCAGCTCATGCGGGTCCCAGACGCAGGTGGTGGTGCCGGCGGGCACCACCACGGCGGCGTAATCCGCCGGCGCCATGCAGCTGCTTTCGTAATGCAGGTGGCTGTCGATGAAGCCGGGCGCGAGGAAGCGTCCCGCCACATCCTCCACCATCGCCGCATCGGCACGCTCGCCGGGCGGGTGGACGGAGGCGATCAGCGGGCCGACGATGCCGATATCCGCCGCGCGCAATTCGCCGGTCGCCACATCCACCACCGTGCCGCCCAGCAGCAGCAGGTCGAAGGGTGCCGCGCCGCGCGCCGCCTGGACGGCGCGGGCGCGGAGCGCGGGGTCGACGTGCTGGTTCACCGCGGTGCGCGCCCGGCGCTGAAGGCCAGCGTCATCTCATCCGTCCGCGCCTCATAGGTAAAGCCGCGGCGCATCGCCCAGGTGTTCACCGGGAAGTACAGCGGGATCAGCGCCGTGTGGTCCACCAGTGCCATCCGCGTCGCCTGCTGCGTCAGCGCCCGGCGCTGGTCGTCATCGATCGTGGTGCGGGCGCGCTGGATGATGGCGTCGATCTCGGCATTGGAGAACCGCCCGCGATTGGCGGTGCCGAGGCCGAGCGTGGTGTTCCAGCTATGGATCTGCGTCTCCAGCATCCCCAGCAATTCGGGGTTGGGGGAGAAGCCGGCCAGGTTCACCGAATAGCGAAGCTGCGCCGCCTCGCTCAGCCACATGGAACGCGTCTTGGTCTCCACGGTGGTCGCCAGGCCGAGCCGCGTCCACATCTGGGCGATGGCCTGCACCACCTGCTCGTCATTCGTGTAGCGGTCATTCGGCCCGTTGATCTGCACGGCAAAGCCGTTCGGGAAGCCCGCCTCGGCCAGCAGGCGCTTCGCCTGGTCCAGGTCGAAGGGCGTCGGCCGCAAATCGGGGGAGGTGCCGAAATAACCCGGCGGGCCGAGATCCCCCGCCGCCAGCGCCTGGCCCTGCATGATGCGGGAGACGATGGCGTCGCGGTTGATGGCCAGCGACAGCGCGCGCCGCACGCGGGGATCGCGCAGCGGGTTGGCGATGCGCGCGCCGTCGCGGCCGCGGATGAAGGGGCTGTCCTCCCGGTCGCTGTCCAGCGTCAGGAAGATCAGGCGGTTGGAGGGGCTTTCGGCCGTGGCGAAGCGTGCGGCTTCCGCCTTGAAGCGGGCGAAATGGTCGGGCGGCACGATCTCGATGAGGTCCACATCGCCCGCCTGCAGCGCCGCCACGCGGGCGCCGGCATTGGCGATCGGGCGGAACTCCACGCGCTGGAAGGCGGGCGCGGCGCCGGCGAAGGCCGGGTTGCGCTCCATCACCACCGGGCTGCCCGGCTGCCAGGAGACGTGGCGGAACGGCCCGGTGCCGATCATGGCGCGGCCGGCATTGTAGTCCGCCGTGGAAGCGCCCTCGCCATGCTTCTTCGAGACGATCATCACCAGCGCCAGGAAATTTGGCAGCAGCGGCGTCGGCTGGGTGGTGCGGATGCGGATGGTGGTGGCGTCCACCGTATCCACGCCCGCGATCGGGCGCGTGGCGTAGCGGAAGGATGAGGGGGAATTCGGCACGTCGCCGGCGCGGCCGATGGTGAAGGCGATATCCTCCGCCGTCACCGGCGCGCCGTCATGGAAGCGGGCGGCGGGGTCGAGCTTCACCTCCCAGGTCAGCTCATCCACCGCGCGCATGGACAGGGCGATGGCCGGGCGCAGATCCTGCTTCGCATCCTGCTCCATCAGCGGCTGGAAGACGTGCCGGGCGAAGGCGATGTTGGTGATCAGGCTGGCGAAATGCGGGTCGAGGCTGGTCGGCCCGGCCTCCACGCCGATGCGGATGTTCTCCTGCGCCATCACGGGGGTGGCCCAAGGGCTGGCAAGGAGAGCCGTGCCGAGCAAGGCGGCGCGAAATGTGCGGATCATGCGGCGTGGTCCTTGGCGGTCGTCAGACACAGGTGATGCGGGGCCGTCCCGGGCTCCGGCAGCCAGCCGGCGGGGGAGGGACGGAAGATCGGGGTGGCGAAGGCGGCGCGGACCGGGACCGCAGCGGGCCAGCTGGCCCGCCAGCGATCGCCCTGCACCATGGCCACCAGCAGTGCCACCGGGGCGATGCCGGCGGCGGCCAGCAGTTCCAGCCCGGCGAGGGCGGAGGTGCCGGTGGAGATCACGTCATCCACCAGCAGCACCCGCCGCCCCGCCAGCCGGTCCAGGATGCGTGGATCCAGCCAGAGCCGGCGCGGCGTGGGGGAGGTGATGGAATGGACCGGCACGGAAAGCCGTTCCTCGTACCAGCGCTTGCGCGACCAGCCGGGCGCGACCCAGTTCGCATGCCCGAGCGATTCCGCGACCAGCGGGGCGAAGACCTGGCCGAGGCTCGGCAGCCCTACCACCACCTCCGGCTGCAGGGGGCGGGCAGCCTCCGTCATCCAATGGGCGAGGCGGCGAATGACCGGAAAGCTGGCCTGGTTGGCGATCAGCCCGGCCACGGCGAATTCGGAAAAATCGCGCAGCGGCAGCTCCAGCACCGCGCCATCGGGCAGGGTGGCGGGGTAGCTTTCCTGGAACGGCGCGCGTGCGACCGGCGGCGCGCCGAAATGCTGCCAATACGCCATCCGGGTTCCATTGGGTTGCGGGGCGCAAACTGCCATGCTGCGCCGCTTCACCGCAACCGCCCGACGGGAGAGTCCGGCATGAGCGTGCTGCTGTTCCGGGCCCAGGCCTACAACAATGCCTGGGCCAATCACCGCCTGCTGGCCGCCTGCGCCCGTCTGCCGCCGGCGGAACTCGCCGCGCCGCGAACCGGCTTCTTTCCCAGCCTGATCGCCACGCTGAACCACATCCTGATCATCGACTGGTTCTATGTAGATGCGCTGGAGGGCGGCTGGCTCGGCCCCGCCGCCTGGGCGAATGAAGTGCCGCATCCGGACCTGCCCGGCCTGCGCGAAGCCCAGTCCGGCGTGGACCGGCGGCTGATCGCGCATTGCGAGGCGCTGGACGACGCCGCGCTGGCCGGCATCGTGCGGGTGAACCGCAATACGCGCGTGCAGGAGGAACGGCGCGACCGGCTGCTGCTGCACCTGTTCCAGCACCAGATCCACCATCGCGGCCAGGCGCATGCCATGCTGTCCGGCACCTCCGTCCGGCCGCCGCAGCTCGATGAGTTCTATTCGGAGGCGGAGGCGCCGCTGCGGGCCGCCGAATTCGCGGAGCTCGGCTTCACCGAGGACGCGATATGGGGCAGGGACCGGGCATGACCCCACGCACCTGCCTGATCGACTGCGACCCCGGCACGGATGATGCCATCGCGCTGTGGCTGGCACTCGCCTCGCCGGAGCTGGATGTGCGGCTGGTCACGGTGGCGGGCGGCAATGTCGGCCTCGCCTCCACCACCGCCAATGCGCGCGCCATCGTCGGGCTGACGGGCCGCGCCGTCCCCGTGGTGGCCGGCGCCGAACGGTCCCTGATGGCGCCGTTCCGCTTCGAGACGGCGGTGCATGGTCAGGACGGGCTGGCCGGCGTGCAACTGCCGGAAGGCCCGCCTTTGGCCCCTGGCATCGCGGCCGATGCGATCCGCGACCTGCTGCGCGCGGCGCCCGCCGCCTCCGTCACCGTCATCGGCCTCGGCCCCGTCACCAACCTGGCGCTCGCCTTCGCGACGGAGCCGGCGCTGGTCGATCGGGTGGCGGAGATCGTGCTGATGTCCGGCGCCTGGTCCGAGGGCAACATCACCCCCGCCGCCGAATTCAACGCCTGGAACGACCCGGAGGCGCTGGCGATCCTGCTCGGCCTCGGCTGCCGGCTGACCATGGCGACGCTGGACCTGACGGCGCAGGCCTTCGTTACGCCCACTGTGGTGGCGGCGCTGGAGGCGCGGCCGGGCGGCGCCTGCTGGCGTGCGGCCACCGCCATCCTGCGCGCCCTGCCACCCTCCCGCCGCATGGGCCATCGCGGCTTTCCACTGCATGACCCGACCGCCGTCGCCTGGCTGCTGGCGCCCGGCCTGTTCGGCGCGCGGGACGCGCAGGCGGAGGTGGATTGCGGACCCGGGCCCGGCCGCGGCCGCACGGTGATCGACCGCTGGCAACGCCTCGGCCATCCGCCGAACCTGAACCTGCTGGAGACGCTGGACGCGCCCGGCTTCTTCGACCTGCTGGCGGCGCGCATCGCCACCCTGCGCTGAGGGCGCGTTCAGAAACGTTCAACGTCTGCCAGCCCAGTCTGCGCGCTGACCTGGGAGGCTCCGCCGATGACCCGTTTCCGACGCATGGCCGCGGCCTGCCTGTTATGCCTGATGGCCGCCTGCGCTGGCGTCAGCCGCAATGCCGTGCCGGTCGACCTCGATGGCCAGGCGCATCCGCTCGGCATTCCGGGGCTGCGCGTATGGGGCGACGTGCTGGAGCCGAATGCGCTGGATGCGCTGGTCGCGCGCCAGGCCGGCATCCTGCGGCAGCGCTACGGGGACCGCGCGGCGGCCGGGCAGATGCCGGTGCTGCACTACCTGGCGATGTCGGGCGGCGGGCCGGATGGCGCCTTCGGGGCCGGGGTGCTGCGCGCCTGGAGCGAAAGCGGCTCGCGGCCCACCTTCGCCGCCGTCGCCGGCATCAGCACCGGCGCCATCATCGCGCCCTTCGCCTTCCTCGGTTCCGACTACGACCCGGTGATCGAGGAAATCTACACCACGCTGCGGACCAGCCAGGTGGCCCGCCCGGCGGTGCTCAGCGGCCTGGTCTCCGGCGTGGCGCTGACCGATACCACCGGCCTCGCCAACCGCATCGCGCACTACGTCACGGCCGACCTGCTGGCCAAGGTTGCGGCGGAGTACCGGCGGGGGCGGCTGCTGTTTGTCGGCACCACCAACCTGGATCATGGCAGGCCGATGATCTGGAACATGGGCGCCATCGCCGCCTCCGGCCATCCCGGTGCCGTGCAGCTGTTCCGCGACGTGATCCGCGCCTCCGCCGCCGTGCCGATCGCCTTCCCGCCGGTCTTCATCCCGGTGCAGACCGCGGATGGACGGCGCTATGACGAGATGCATGTGGATGGCGGCGCCACCTCGCAGGTGGTGCTGATCTCACCGCAGCTGCCGATCGCGGCGCTGACCCGGCAGCAGATCGGCCGCAACATCGATCGGCGGATGTGGGTGATCGTCAACAACCGGGTGCTGACCAACGCGGCGCCGGTGCGCCCGCGCATCTTCTCCATCGGCGGCGCCTCGATCAGTTCGCTGATCCGCGGCAGCGCCATCGGCGACCTGTACAAGCTGTTCCTGATCGCGCAGCGCGACGAGATCGAGTTCCGTGCCGCCTGGATCCCGCGCGAGATGCCCTGCACCTCGACCGAGGAATTCGACCCAACCTATATGCGGTGCCTGTTCGATTTCGGCGCCGCCGCCATGCGCCGCGGCGGGCTGTGGAGCGATCTGCCGCCCTACTTCGTCCGCCCGCCGATCGTGCCGATGCGGATCGGGACGCTGCCGCGCGAACCGGGCTGAAGCCTCAATCCGCGACGCCCTGCGCCAGCCGCGCCGCGCGGCTCCGCGGGGCGGGATCGTTCTCCGCACTGAATTCCAGCGGCGCCTCGATCAACGGCAGGGTGGCGGCCGCCGTGTCCAGCACCAGGCGGAGCGGCGCTGCCGGATCCCGCTCCGCATGGATCTCCTTCTGCAGCCCCTCCGTCACCGCGCCCAGGCGCCGGGCGCCGAGGGTGCGGGCCGCGCCGAGCATGCGGTGCGCGGCATGGCGGAGGCGGGGCAGGTCCTGGGCAATGCCGGGGACGGACAGCGTCTCGAAGCCCATGCGCACTTCCGACACGAATTCCGAGATCACCACATCCGCGGTCGGCCCGAGATCGGCCGCCAGGTTCCGCAAGGCCGCCTCGTCCAGCAATGGCTGCTGGGCATCGGCGATGGCGGCGGTGGTGATGCCCGGCAGCGTATCCCCGGCCGCCAGGCGCGCGACGGCGGCGATCAGCGATTCGCGGTCGATCGGCTTGGCCAGGTGCCCGTCCATGCCGGCGGCGCGGCAGGCGGCGACCTGTTCCGGCAGGGCGGAGGCGGTGACGGCCAGCACCGGCACGCGACGCCGGGCGCTGTCCAGCGCGCGGATGCGGCGGGTGGCTTCCAGCCCGTCCATCACCGGCATCTGCACATCCATCAGCACCACGTCATAGGCATCGCGTTCCACGGCGGCCAGCGCCTCCGCCCCATCCGCCGCGCTGTCCACGCGATGCCCGGCGCCGACCAGCATGGCGCGCGCCACCATGCGGTTGGCCGCCACGTCATCCGCCACCAGGATCCGCAGGCTGCGGCCCGGCGTGGCCGGTGCGGGTTCGGCCGGCCGGGTTGCCGGGGCGGAGGCGACGACGGCGGGCAGCGGCACCTGCTTCAGCGGCAGCTCCACCCAGAAGCGGGCGCCGGGGCCCGATTCGCTGTCGCAGCCGATCCGCCCGCCCATGGCCGCCGCGAGCCGGGCGGAGATCGCCAGCCCCAGCCCGGTGCCGGCGCCTTCCTGACCGGCGACGGGGAAAAGCTGGGAAAAATCCTCGAACAGCAGGTGTCGCTTTTCTGGCGGCACGCCCGGGCCGGTATCCTGCACCTCGATCCGCAGGCCGGGGCGGCCTTCCGGCATCGGGCCGGCGCGGAAATCCACCTTGCCGCCGGGCGGGGTGAACTTCACGGCGTTGGACAGCAGGTTCAGCAGCATCTGCCGCACCCGCGTGGCATCCGCCTCCACCGCCTCCGGCGTGCCGGGGGCGATGTCCAGCGTCAGGGTCATGCCCTTGCGGTCCACCTCCGGCGCCAGCAGCCCGGCGCAGGCTTCCAGCAGCGGCCGCACCGCGACATCGCGCAGATGCAGGTCAAGCTTGCCGGCCTCGATCTTGGACAGGTCGAGCAGGCTGTTCACCAGCTCCAGCAGGTGCTGCCCGGCCTCATGCAGGGTCATCACCTGGTCGCGCTGTTCCTCCGACAGGTTCGGGTCGCGCAGCAGCACCTGGGCGAAGCCGAGCACGCCGTTCAGCGGCGTCCGCAGCTCATGCGACATGCGGGCGAGGAACTGGCTCTTCGCCTCGCCGGCCGCGCGCGCCGTGTCGCGGGCCTGGGCCAGGTCATCCATGGCGCGCTTCAGCGGCGTGATGTCGGTGCGGATGCCGACGGTACCGCCATCCGGCGTGCTGCGCTCGGTGATCAGCACCCAGCGGCCGTCCGGCAGCAGCCGCTCGATCGGCGGGTTGTTGGCGTGGCGCCACTGGTCCATCTCGTCCACGAAGGCCTCGATGTCGCCCACCGCCTGCGGGTACTGCCCGCGCCGGGCGCCTTCGCGCATGATGTCGCGGAAGGCGGCGCCCGCTTTGATGAAGGGCGCCGAGATCGCGTAGAATTCCTTGTAGCGCTGGTTGCAGGCGATCAGCCGGTCATCCGGCCCGAACATGACGAAGCCATCGGACATGCTCTCCAGCGCATTCTCCAGCGTGGAGCGCCAGCGGGCGCGCTCCGCCTCCACCTTTTCCCGCTGCCGCAGCCCGAGCAGCAGGGCGGCGGCGAGGGCCAGCACCAGGGCGGCGAAGGCGGCGGAGACGAACAGCGCGCGTTCGCGATCCGTGCTCCAGCCCTGCAGCGCGGCCTGCAATTCGATGGTCGTGACGATGGAGAAGGAGGGGTACAGCGTCGGCCGCACCGCGATCAGCACCGGCTCCCCGTTGAACCGGCTGCGGGTTTCCGCCACCCCGGTGAGCGCGGCAGCGGTCAGCGCCAGGCGGCGGCCGATGCGCGTCTCGTCATGCGGCAGGGCGGCGAGCAGCGTGCCGTCATCGCGTTCCAGCGTGATGCGCAGGCCCGGCGCGCTGCCGCCCACCGCCAGCAGGCTGCCGACCATCGGTACCGGCACCTCCGCCACCGCGGTGATCGCGCCAAGCACCGGCATGACCACGGGGCGGGCGAAGAACAGGGCCCACTCGCCGGTGGCCGGGTTCTGCACCGGCCCGCCGATCATCACGCTGCCGGCATTCGGCGTGGCGTCCATGAAGGCGGCGCCCAGCGGCAGCGGCAGCGGCCGGCGGCGCGACACGGCCAGCGAGGTGGCGATGGGCATGCCATCATCCCGCACCAGCAGCACGTCCCGGAAGGTGAAGTTCTGGTTGTTCAACTCCCGCATCACCCGGCCGGCCGCATTCGCGTCGAAGCGGCCATCCCGCGCATAGGGGGCGAGGATGGCGGGCAGCCCCGCCAGCATCGCGTCCACCTGCACGAAGCTGCGGTTGATGGAGGATTCGACGGCGCGGCTGACCCGGTCCGCCGTGTCGGTCGCCGCCGTCAGCGCCGCTTCCCGAGACCGCTCCAGCAGCATCGCCGTCGCAACGACCTGCGCCAGGAGCAGCAGGATGACGGCAGCCAGTACGGCTAGGCGAAGGCGGCGGGCGGTCTGCATCTACTCGGGCCGCGCCCGGATGCCGAGGATCGGCGCCAGGTACTCGTTCCAGGCCTCCACGCAATCCATGCCGCAGCGGTTCACCCAGCGCGGCAGCACCACATCGGTCAGCAGCCGGCGACGGCGCTCATCATCCGCCGCGCTGACCGGCACCACGGTCATGTTGCCGCGGCGCCCGGCGGTGCAGGTGGGCAGGCCGGCATTGCAGGCCAGGCCCTCACCGGTCTCGCGGTCCGCGGCGGCCCAGATCTGGCGTTCCAGGTCGACGATCCCGCCGCGGAGCACCTGCTGCACATCGGGGGGAATTGCCGCCCAGGCGGTGGCATTGGCGCCGAAGATGGAAATGCCCCAGGCCAGCGCCATGGCATGCACATGGCTGGTGATCTCGTGCAGGCCGATGGCATTGCCGGACAGCGTGCCGGTGATGGCGCATTCCACCACGCCGCTGTTGATCGCCTGCGCCACCTCGGCGAAGGGAATCACCACCGGCGTCGCGCCCAGCGCCTGCAGCATCTCGGACTGCCCGACGGAGGAGGACCGGATGCGGCGCCCGGACAGGTCCGACAGCCCGGTGAACGGGCGGGTGCAGAAGACCACCTGTGCGGGATAGGTGTAGATGCCCAGAAGCTCGATCTGGTATCGCTCGCGCAGCACCTGCTCGATATGCGGGCGGAAGGCGGAGACGGTCTGCCGCAGGCTGTTGATGTCCGGTGCCAGCGCCGGCAGGTCGACCGCGTTGAATTCCGGCTCCTCGGTCGAGACGACGGCCAGCAGCGCGGTGCCGAACGGCACCACTCCCAGCCGCATCAGCTGGAGCATTTCCTGCCCGCGGATGCCGCTGCGGTCGAAGGGGGCGATTTCCGCCTGCACCCGCCCGTTGGTCAGTTCGGTGATGCGCGAGCGCCAGAAGGGCTCCTCGTAGCGCACATACTGGCTGACATCAGCCAGGCCGCCGACGATCTTCAGGCGGATCGGCGGCTGCTCGGCGCGTGCCGGAGCCAGACCCACCCCCAGGGCCAGAAGCCATGCGGTGAGAAGGATGTAGATGCAGCGACGTGCCGTCGGCATGCTGGGCTCCCTGGCAGGCGAGGCGCCCGGCGGCATGCGGGCCATGACGGCACGGCCCCGCCACCGAAGCATCCTATAGCAAGATTATTAACGATTGCAGCAACCATAACGCGAGCGGGCGGTTACGCAATCGCGCTATCGACATTCGGGGGCAGGAGGAACACGCCTTCGCCGCGAAGGGGAACCTGCCGCGATCAGGCCAGCACATCCTTCAGCCAGCCTTCAGCTTCCTCCGGCAGGTCCGACCAGGCCGCGCGCGGCCCGACTCCGGTGACCAGCAGCAATCCTGTCCTGCTGAAGCCGCGCCGGGCGAGGGCGCGCCGGAAATGGCTCAGCATGTAGTCCGGCGAAAGGTCGGTGGAGACCAGGATGGCGTCGCTTCCCATGGTCCAGTGCGCATCGGCAATTTCCCACACCGCATCGCGCACAGCGAGGCGCATCGCCTCCGCCTCCGCGTCCGGGGGGCTGCCTGCATGGCCGGATTCTGGCCGGTGGATGACAATGGACAGGGTCATGAAGCCCTCCGCACGGCTAGCTGATGACCATTGTTCGGCCGCACCCTTTATGCGCTGAAGGTTGCCTTGCCTGCAACCGGATGCAACTTCCGGAATGGCTCTGGCGCCCCGGCGCAAGCGAGGCGAGACTGCCGGCCGATGCGCCCCCAGACCCTGATCGCCAGCCACCGTGGCGGCCTGTTCCTCTGGCCTGAGAACAGTGCCCTCGCCTTCCGCAACACCGCCCGCCTGGCGCTGGAACAGGCGGAATGCGACGTCCACCTGACCGCGGATGGCGAAGTCGTGGTCCTGCATGACGCGACGCTCGACCGCACCACGGACCGGCGCGGCCCGGTTGCAGCCCTTACCGCCGCCGAATTCGCGACGGTCCGGGTGCGCGGAGCGGGCGGGGAGGCGCCGCCGACGCTTGCACAATATCTCGCGATCCTGGCCGGCAGCCCGGTGGCACCGCGGGTCGAGATCAAGGCCAGCGCCTCCGGCCAGCCCTATACCGGCATCGTCCCCGCCACCCTCTCCATCCTGGACCGGGCGGGCGAAAGGTCGCGAAGCTGGATCATCGGGTTCCAGGCCGGCACCATGGCCGAGGCGCAGGCGGCAGGTGGCCTCGCCGGGGTTGCCTGGCTGCTGGAGACCGCAACCTTGCGGGACCTGGGCCTGACCGGGTTGGTCGCGACGGCGCGGGCCTATGGCTTCCCGGAGGTCGGCGCGCATGAAAGCGTCATCGATGCGGAACTCGTCGCCGGCCTGCGGGACGCCGGCATCGGCATCGGCACCTGGGGCGCCAACCACGCGCCGAGCATCCGGCGGATGCTGGACCTTGGCGTGGACATCTTCGCCACGGACGACCCGCCGCTGGCGATCCGGCTGCGCGCCGAAGCCTGAACTGAACCGGCCGGCGCCACAATCGCGTCGTTGCGGCGCGCCGTGAAGCCGTCCTAGGCTCCCCTCAACAAGATCGGCGTTCAGGGGAGCGCGTCCAGTTGGGTGAAGACACGCCAGTTCTGGCAGTGGATGGCGTAAGCCTGCGCTTCGGCGGGGTACGGGCGCTGACCGATGTGTCCTTCGCCGTCCGCCCCGGCGAGATCTTCTCCATCATCGGGCCGAACGGTGCGGGCAAGACCTCCATGGTCAACTGCATCTCCGGCCGTTACCGGCCGACCGAGGGCCGGATCCACTTCGACGGGCAGAACATCACCCGCCTCGGCCCCAACCGCCGCGCCGGCCTCGGCATCGGCCGAACCTTCCAGAATCTGGCGCTGTTCGGGCATATGAGCGTGCTCGACAACATCATGGTCGGCCGCCACCACCTGCTGAAGGCGGGTTTTCTCCGCGGCATGCTGTACTGGCTGGGCGGCGCGCAGACGGAGGAACTCGCGCATCGGCGGGAGGTCGAGGAGATCATCGATTTCCTCGAGATCCAGCCGGTGCGCAAGGCCATGGCCGGCACGCTGCCCTACGGGCTGCGCAAGCGCGTGGAGCTGGCGCGCGCTGTGGCGCTGAAGCCGAAGCTCATTCTCCTCGACGAACCCATGGCCGGCATGAACCTCGAGGAGAAGGAGGACATGGCCCGCTTCATCACCGACCTGAACGCCGAATGGGGCATGACGGTGCTGATGATCGAGCACGACATGGGCGTCGTGATGGACATCTCCCACCGCGTCATGGTGCTGGATTTCGGCCGCAAGATCGCGGAGGGCGAGCCGGAGGAGGTGATGGCGCATCCGGAGGTGCGCCGCGCCTATCTCGGCGAGGATGCCGTGCAAGCGGAGCCGGTGGAGGCATGAGGGCGCCGACGCTGGACACGCTGCCGAAGCTGCTGGCGGCGAATGCGCGCGAACACGGCGCCGAGGTGGCGCTGCGGGAGAAGCAGTTCGGCATCTGGCGCAGCTTCACCTGGTCCGAATACCACGACCGCACCGGCGCCATGGCGCTCGGCCTGCGGGTGCTCGGCATCGGTGCGGGTGATGTGGTGGGGCTGATCGGCGACAACCGGCCCGACTGGGTGATGGGCGAGATCGCCGCCCATGCGGTGGGCGCGCGCAGCCTGGGGCTGTATCGCGACGCGCTGGATGAGGAGGTGGCCTATCTGCTGGCGCATGCCGGCGCGAAGCTGGTCTTCGCCGAGGACGAGGAGCAGGTGGACAAGCTGCTCAACATCTTTGGCGACGTGCCGACGCTGCAGCACGTCATCTACGCCGATCCGCGCGGAATGCGAAAGCACGACGACCCGCGGCTGATGTCACTGGAGGCGCTGCTGGCATCCGGCCGCGCGCTGGAGGCGGAGCAGCCCGGGCTGTTCGAGGCGCTTGTGGCGGCGACGGACGGCGAGAACATCGCCGTGCTGTGCACCACGTCCGGCACCACGGCGCGGCCGAAGCTGGCGATGCTGACCGCTGGCGCGCTGATCCGCCATTGCCGCGCCTATCTGAAGGCCGACCCCAAGGGACCGCAGGACGAATACGTTTCCGTCCTGCCGCTGCCCTGGATCATGGAGCAGATCTACGTGCTCGGCTGGGGCCTGATCGCCCGGATGAAGGTGAACTTCGTCGAGGAGCCGGAGACGATGATGGCCGATTTCCGCGAGATCGGCCCGACCTTCGTCCTGTTTGCGCCGCGCGTCTGGGAACAGCTGGCGGCCGAGGTGCGGGCGCGGGTGATGGACGCCTCGGCCCTGAAGCGCCGCATGTTCGATGTCGGCGTGAAGATCGCCGATGGCAAGCGTTCGGCCATGGCGGATTTGCTGCTGTTCCGCGCGCTGCGCGACCGGCTGGGCTTCTCGAACCTGACTTCGGCGGCGACTGGCGGCGCCGCGCTCGGGCCCGAGACCTTTCGGTTCTTCCAGGCGATGGGGGTGCCGATGCGCCAGTTGTATGGCCAGACGGAGCTGCTCGGCGCCTATACGCTGCACCGGGCCGGGGAGGTGGATTTCGAGACGGTGGGAGTCGGCTTCGACGAGACCATCGAGATCCGCATCGACGCGCCGGATGCGAATGGCGTTGGGGAGATCGTCACGCGGCATCCCAACATGTTCTCCGGCTACCTGGGCACCGAGGCGCCGGCGGATATGCGGGACGGCTGGCTGCACACCGGCGATGCCGGCTATTTCGACAAGGCCGGCCAGCTCGTCGTCATCGACCGCATCAAGGACATCGCGGAGACCCATGGGGGCGATCGCTTCAGTCCGCAATATATCGAGAACAAGCTGAAATTCTCGCCCTTCGTGGCGGAGGCTGTGGTGCTGGGGGCAGGGCGGTCGCACCTGGCGGCGATGATCTGCATCCGCTTCCCCATCGTCTCCAAATGGGCGGAGCGCAACCGCATCGCCTTCACCACCTACTCCGACCTGGCGGCGCGGGACCAGGTTCTGGAACTGCTGCGGGACGAGGTTTCGAAGGTCAACGCCAAGCTGCCGCCGGCGCAGCGGCTGCGGGAATTCGTGCTGCTCTACAAGGAGCTGGACGCCGATGACGGGGAGCTGACGCGCACCCGCAAGGTGCGGCGCGGCGTGATCGCGGAGAAATACGGCGACATCATCAATGCGATCTATGGCGGCGCGGACAACATTCCCGTCGACACCACCATCGCCTTCCAGGACGGCACCACGCAGCGCATCCGAACGACGCTCGCCGTGATCCGCACCGAACCCGCCTTGGCAGCTGCGTAGGAGAGACGTCGCATGGACATGGCGCTGCTGCTGCAACTCACGCTGAACGGGCTGATCGTTGGCATGCTGTATGGCGTGGTCGCGATGAGCTTCGTGCTGATCTACAAGGCGTCCCAGGTGGTGAACTTCGCGCAGGGCGAGTTCCTGCTGGTTGGTGCCTGGGTCTGCTGGTGGTTCCTGACGGAATGGCAGCTGCCCTTCTATGCCGGCTTCCTGTTCACCCTGGTGTTCATGATGCTCTTCGGCCTGGTGCTGCAGGTGGTGGTGCTGCGGCCGCTGATCGGGGAGCCGGTGATCAGCGTGATCATGGCGACCATCGGTCTCGGCATCTTCTTCCAGGCGCTGATGAAGTGGATTTTTGGCGTGTTTGCCAAGCCCTTCCCGCCGATCTTCGCCATGGAACAGGTGCGGGTGCTGGGGCTGGAGGTGCAGACCGTGTACCTCGCCAGCCTCGGCGTCTCGCTGCTGATCATGGCGGGGTTCGGCTGGTTCTTCAAAGCCTCCAAGCACGGGCTTGCGATGCGGGCGACGGCGTTTGACCAGCAGGTGGCGCAATCGCTTGGCGTCTCCGTGCCGAAAGTATTCGCCATGTCCTGGGCGATCTCGGCCGTCGTCTCCGCGGTGGCGGGCGTGGTCGTTGGCGTGGTGAACGGCGTGTCCTCCGCGCTGTCCTTCTACGGCATCAAGGTTTTCCCGGCGGTGATCCTGGGGGGGCTGGATTCCATCCTCGGCGCGGTGCTGGGCGGCGTGATTGTCGGGCTGCTGGAGAACTGGGCGCATTACGTCGACAGCCAATGGCTCAACTGGGGCAACATGTTCCAGATCGCGCCCTTCTACGGGCTGGTGCTGATCCTGCTGATCAAGCCCTACGGCCTGTTCGGCACCAAGAACATCGAGCGCGTGTAGATGACGGCGCTGACCCCCTGCGGCGACTGGCGCGCCAGCTACGCCGCCGACACCACCATCTTCCCGACGCGCAACAGCCGCATCGCGCTGCTGCTGGGCATCGCCATTCTCTGCTGCGCGCCACTTGTCTTCGGGCGCTACGAGCTCTCGCTGCTGATCAATATCGGCTTCCTCGGCATCGCGGCGCTGGGACTGAACATTCTGGTGGGGTTCACCGGGCAGATCAGCATCGGGCACGCGGCCTTCTTCGGTCTCGGCGCCTTCGTCTCGGCGTATCTGCATGAGCGCTACCACGTTCCGGTGCTGCTCTGCATCCCGATCGCGGGCGTGGTGACGGCGCTGATCGGCCTGGTCTTCGGCGCGCCGGCGGCGCGGCTGAAGGGATTGTACCTGGCTATCGCGACGCTCGCCGCGCAGTTCATCCTGGAGGATTTCTTCGCCCGCGCGCAGTGGTTCACCGGCGGCGTGTCGGGGCGGATGACGGAAAGCCCGGTGCTGTTCGGCTTCGCCTTGGACCGCGATGAAACGTATTTCTACCTGACCCTGGTGTGGGTCATCATCATGTTCGTGGGCGCCGCGAACCTCATGCGGAGCCGCGACGGGCGGGCGCTGGTGGCGGTGCGGGACCATTACCTGTCGGCCGAGATGATGGGCATCAACCTGGCCTATTACCGCACGCTGAGCTTCGGCATCGCCAGCCTCTATGCCGGCATCGGCGGTGCCCTCTACGCGCACTACCTGCTCTTCGTCTCGGTCGAGGCCTTCAACATCCTGTTCTCCATCCAGTTCCTCGGCATGGTCATCATCGGCGGGCTGGGCAGCGTGATGGGCAGCCTGATGGGCGCGGCCTTCATGGTGATGCTGCCGGAGGTGACGCAATGGGGCGCGGATCTGCTGGCCGGCAGCAGCATCGACCGCGCGCTGAAACTCGGCGCCAGCATCTCCTTCCTGCGGGAGATGGTGGTGGGCGCGGCGATCATCCTGTTCCTGATCTTCGAGCCGGATGGGCTGGCCCGGCGTTGGCGCCTGATCAAGGCGTATTGGAAGCTCTACCCATACTCGCATTGAACCAAAGGGGAGGAACGAACGAATGAAAATGCAGATCCTGGCCGGCGCCGCGACACTGGCCTTCGCGCTGCCGCTCGCCGCGCAGCCGATCCCGGTCGGCCATCTGATGGACAATTCCGGCGCCACCAGCGATGTCGGCCAGCCCTATGGGCAGGGCGTGGCGGATGCGCTGGCCTGGGTGAACAGCCGGCGCAACGGCATCAATGGCCGTCCGCTGAATGTCTCCGGTTTCGACTACGGCTATGCCGCGCCGCGCGCCGTCAGCCAGTACCAGGCCTGGACCGGGCGCACGCGCGTCGTCGCCATCCAGGGCTGGGGCACGGCGGATACGGAAGCGCTGGTGCGCTTCGTCACGCGCGACCGTATCCCCTATGTTAGCGCCTCCTACTCCGCCGCGCTGACGGATGCCGCGGGGCAGTCCGGGCGGCAGGGCGTGGAGGCGGCGCCCTACAACTTCTTCTACGGCCCCTCCTACTCCGACAGCCTGCGCGCCATGCTGCAATGGGCGGCGCAGGACTGGAAGGATCGCGGCCAGCAGGGGCGGCCGAAATACGTCCATATGGGCGCCAACCACCCCTATCCGAATTCGCCCAAGGCGGCCGGTGAGGCGCTGGCGGCGGAGCTCGGCTTCGATGTGCTGCCCGCCATCCAGTTCGCGCTGACGCCTGGCGACTACACGGCGCAATGCCTTGGCCTGCGCAATGGTGGCGCCAATTTCGCCTATCTCGGCAATACCGCTGGTTCCAACATCTCCGTCCTGCGCGCCTGCCAGACGGCCGGCGTGCAGGTGCAGTTCCTCGGCAATGTCTGGGGCATGGATGAGAATGCGATGAAGGCCGCGGGCGCGGCGGCGAATGGCGTGGTGTTCCCGGTCCGCACCGCGGCCGTGTGGGGCGGCGAGGCGCCGGGCATGGCGCAGGTGCGGGAGATCAGCCGCGTGTCGGACAGCGCCGGCAATGCCTATCGCCCCGTGCACTACATCTCCGGCATCTGCTCCGCCATGTTGATGGTCGAGGCGATGGAGACGGCGGCCGAGGGTGGCGGGCAGGTGACGGGCGAGCGCATCCGCGATGGCTTCTACGCAAGGCAGAACTGGGTGCCGCGCGGATTCGAGGGCGTCTGCAACCCCTCCACCTTCACGCGCGAGGACCATCGCGGCACGCTGCGCGTCGCGCTGTACCGCGCCAATGTCAGCGGCGACACGACGCAGGGCAGCGTGGCGGAGCTGATGCAGGCGGGCACGATGAAGATCGAGAACATCGCGACGATCGATCTCGAGCGTCGCCGCGACTGGCTCGGCTGGTGAGCCAGGCGCTCGCAAATCCTCCGTCGGCGGTGACGCCGGCGGAGGAGCTGCTGCTGGAAGTGAACAACATCGAGGTCGTCTATAACGACGTCATCCTCGTGTTGCGCGGCCTTTCGCTGGCCGTGCCGAAGGGGAAGATCGTCGCCTTGCTGGGCGCCAATGGCGCGGGCAAGTCGACGACTCTCAAAGCCATCTCCGGCCTGTTGAAGTCCGAGGATGGCGAGATCACGCGCGGCGATATCCGGTTCGCAGGCGAACGACTGAACGGCGTGGAGGCGCACCAGATCGTCCGCCGCGGCATCTTCCAGGTCATGGAGGGGCGGCGGATCATCAGCGACATGACCTGCCTGGAGAATCTGCGCCTCGGCGCCTTCACCCGCAGCGACAATGCGGAGATCCGGCGCGACATCGAGATGGTCTACGGCTACTTCCCCCGCCTGAAGGAACGCACGGGCCTGGCCGGCTACCTCTCGGGCGGCGAACAGCAGATGCTGGCGATCGGGCGCGCGCTGATGGCGCGGCCGAAGCTGATCCTGATGGACGAACCCTCCATGGGCCTGTCGCCGCTGCTGGTGAAGGAGGTCTTCGGCATCATCCGCCAGCTCAACGCCGATCTCGGCATCACCATCCTGCTGGTGGAGCAGAACGCCCGCATGGCGCTCTCCGTCGCCAGCCATGGCTATGTGATGGAGCAGGGCAAGGTGGTGCTGGATGGCAGCGCCTCCGACCTGGCGAACAACGAGGATGTGAAGGAATTCTACCTCGGCGGCCATGGCGCGGAGCGCAAATCCTTCCGCAACCTGAAATCCTACAAACGACGGAAGCGCTGGCTGTGACAGGGTTCTTCGACGATCGCGAGACACGCAGCGCGGATCAGCGCGCGGCGGAGAATGCGCGGCGCCTGCCGCTGCAGGTGGCGCATGCGAGGCGCCACGCGCCGGCCTATGCCGAGATGCTGGCGGATCTCGATCCGCATGAGGCGAGCCTTGCGTCGCTGCCCGTCACCCGCAAGTCGGACCTGATCGCGGCGCAGGCGGAGGCACCGCCCTTCGGCGGCTTCACCGCGCTGGGCCTCGCCGATGTGCCACGCGTCTTCGCCTCGCCGGGGCCGATCCATGAGCCGCAGGGCGCGGGCGCCGACCCCTGGCGCTATGCGCGCGCGTTGCACGCCACCGGCCTGCGGCGCGGGATGCTGCTGCACAACTGCTTCGCCTACCACTTCACACCGGCCGGGATGATGCTGGAGGAAGGCGCGCGCGCCCTGGGCTGCCCGGTGTTCCCCGCGGGTCCCGGCAATACGGAAAGCCAGGCGCGTGCCGCCGCGCATCTGCGGCCCGCCTGCTACAGCGGTACGCCGGATTTTCTCAAGACGATCCTGGAGGCGGGCGATGCATTGGGGCTCGATCTCTCCTCGCTGAAGCTGGCCCATGTTACGGGCGGTGCCTTCCTGCCCGCGCTGCGTAGCTTCTACGCCGCGCGCGGGCTGGTGGTGCGACAGAGCTACGGCACCGCCGATCTCGGCCTGATCGCCTATGAATCCGAAGCCGGGGAGGGGCTGATCTGCGACGAGGATGTGCTGGTCGAGATCGTCCGCCCCGGCACCGGCGATGCGCTGCCGGAGGGCGAGGTGGGGGAGGTGCTGGTCACCACCTTCTCCGCCACCTATCCGCTGCTGCGTTTCGCCACCGGCGATCTCTCCGCCGTACTGCCCGGCGCCTCCCCCTGCGGCCGCACCAATACCCGCATCAAGGGCTGGATGGGCCGCGCCGACCAGGCGGCGAAGGTGCGCGGCATGTTCGTGCGGCCGGAACAGGTCTCCGAAATCCTGCGCGCGCATCCCGGCCTCGGCCGCGCGCGGCTGGTCATCGGGCTGGACGAGACGCGGGACACGATGGTGCTGCGCGTGGAAACGCCGGTGCGCGATGCATCCCTGGTGCAGAGCCTGGCGGCCACGCTGCAGAACGTCACGCGGCTGCGTGGCAGCGTGGAACTGCTGGAACCCGGCGCCCTGCCGAACGACGGCAAGGTGATCGACGACACGCGCCCGGCATGAGCTTCGCCTGGAACATCCCGGCCCGCTGCAACATCGCGCAGGAGGCCTGCGACCGCTGGGCCGATGGCAGCGGCCGCCTGGCGCTGCTGCACCTGCAGGGCGATGCCGTGGAGCGCATCAGCTTCGACGAACTGCACCGTCGCTGCTGCCGCCTCGCCAACGTCTTCCTGGCGCATGGCGTCGCGCGCGGCGACCGCATCGGCGTGCTGCTGCCGCAGGGGCCGGAGGCGGCGGTGGCGCATCTCGCCGCCTATCGCATCGGCGCCATCGCCGTGCCGCTGTTTCTGCTGTTTGGCGAGGAGGCGCTGCGCTTCCGGCTGGCGGATTGCGGCGCGGCCGCGTTGGTCACGGACCAGGATGGTCTGGCTAAGCTCGACAATATCCGCGACACCTTGCCGGAACTGACCAAGGTGTTCGCCATCGGCGGCGGCCCCGGCGCGCTGGATCTGGCGGCGGAGATGGCGCGCGCCCGGGACAGCCACGCCTGCCTCGCCACCGGCCCGGACGATCCCGCGCTGATCATCTACACCAGCGGCACCACCGGCAGTCCGAAGGGCGCGCTGCATGCGCATCGTGTGCTGCGCGGCCATCTGCCCGGCGTGGAATGGCCGCATGATGGCTTCCCCCAGCCGGGCGATCTGTTCTGGACTCCGGCGGATTGGGCCTGGATCGGCGGGCTGCTGGATGTGCTGCTGCCGAGCCTGTTCCACGGCGTGCCGGTGCTCGCGCATCGGATGGCGAAATTCGATCCGGAGTTCTGCTTCCACCTGATGGCGCGCCACGGGGTGCGCAACGCCTTCCTGCCGCCCACCGCGCTGCGCATGCTGCGCGGCGTGACGGACCCCGCCCACTTCGGCCATGCGCTCCGCAGCGTCGGCTCCGGCGGCGAGACGCTGGGCGCGGAGATGCTGGAATGGGGCCGCAGCGCCTTCGGCCTGACCATCAACGAATTCTACGGCCAGACCGAATGCAACCAGATCGTGGCCAATTCGGCGAAACTGTTTCCGGTGCGTCCCGGCAGCATGGGCCGTGCCGTGCCGGGCCATGAGCTGGCGATCCTCGATGCCGAGGGCCAGCCCTTGCCTGATGGCGCGCAGGGCGTGCTCGCCGTACGCGCGCCCGATCCCGTGATGTTCCTGCGCTACTGGAACAACCCGGCCGCGACCGCCGACAAATTCCACGGCGACTGGTTGCTGACCGGCGATCAGGCCGTGCGCGACGAGGCCGGCATGTTCACCTTCATCGGCCGCGATGATGATGTGATCACCTCCGCCGGCTACCGCATCGGCCCCGGCGAAGTGGAGGATTTTCTCCTCACCCATCCCGCCATCGCCCAGGCCGCGGTCATCGGCCTGCCCGATGTGCTGCGCACGGAACGGGTCACGGCCGTCGTCGTGCTGAAGCCCGGCTTTGCGCCCGGCGCCGCGCTCGCCGCGGAGATCCAGGCGCAGGTGCGCCAGCGCCTGGCGGCGCATCTCTATCCGCGCCAGGTGGAATTCGTCGAAGCCCTGCCGCAGACGGCGACGGGCAAGATCATGCGCGGCGCGCTGCGGGCGCGCTTTGCCGGGGAAGGGGTGGCGGGATGATCTCCAACCAGATGCCGATGCTGGATTTCGACCTGGGCGAGGAGATCGACGCGCTGCGGCACAGCGTGCGCGGCTTCGCCGAGGATCGCGTCGCCCCGATCGCCGCCGAGATCGACCGCACCGATGAATTCCCCCGCTACCTCTGGCCGGAAATGGGCGCGCTCGGCCTGCATGGCATCACGGTGGAGGAAGAATATGGCGGCGCCGGCATGGGCTACCTGGCGCATTGCGTGGCGATGGAGGAACTCAGCCGCGCCAGCGCCAGCGTCGGCCTGTCCTACGGCGCGCATTCGAATCTCTGCGTCAACCAGATCCGCCGCAACGGCAACGAGGACCAGAAGCGCCGCTACCTGCCCAAGCTGATCTCCGGCGAGCATCTGGGCGCGCTGGCGATGAGCGAACCCTCCGCCGGCTCCGACGTGGTTTCCATGAAGCTGCGGGCGGACAAGCGCGGCGAGCGCTGGGTGCTGAACGGCACCAAGCTCTGGATCACCAATGCCCACTACGCCGAGACGCTGGTGGTCTATGCCAAGACGGACCCGGAGGCCGGCCCCAAGGGCATCACCGCCTTCCTGATCGAGCGCGACTTCAAGGGCTTTCGCCCCGCCCAGAAGCTGGACAAGCTCGGCATGCGCGGCAGCCCGACCAGCGAGCTGGTCTTCGAGGATTGCGAGGTGCCGGAGGAGAATGTTCTGGGCACGGTCGGCGGCGGCGTGCGCGTGCTGATGTCCGGCCTGGATTACGAACGCGCCGTGCTGGCCGCCGGCCCCATCGGCATCCTGCAGGCCTGCCTCGATCTGGTCGTGCCCTACATCCACGACCGGAAGCAGTTCGGCCAGGCGATCGGGGAATTCCAGTTCATCCAGGGCAAGGTGGCGGATATGTACACGGCGCTGAACGCCGGCCGTGCCTACACCTATGCCGTGGCGCGCGCCTGCGACCGCGGCCACGCCAGCCGAAAGGACGCCGCCGGCGCCATCCTGTTCGCGGCCGAGGCCGCAACGAAGGCTGCGCTGGATGCGATCCAGATCCTCGGCGGCAATGGCTACATCAACGACTACCCGGCCGGGCGCCTGCTGCGCGACGCCAAGCTGTACGAGATCGGCGCCGGCACCAGCGAGATCCGCCGCCTGCTGATCGGGCGGGAGATCTTCCGCGAATCGGCCTGAAGCGGCCTAGAGGCGGAAGTAGCCGGCCAGCGCCATGATGGTGAACACGGTCAGGGCGGCCATGGCGATGATCCAGGGCAGGTCCTGCTGGAAGGCTTCCCGCTTCGAATCAACGATCTTGCGGCCCATGTGGTCGTGCGTGGCGTCGCTGTCTTGCGTCTCGGACATGCTTTGATCTTCCCCTAATCTCGCCACGCATAACTTAGCGCGGCACGCTATGGTTGTCCCGCAGCCATTGAGGCTCCATCCTGCCGGTCAACCAACCGACGGAGAGGAAGCCATGACCGGTGTTCCCGATGTAACCCCTCGTGCCACCTACCAGGCCCTGGCGGAGGATCCCGATGCAATACTGGTCGATGTCCGCACGGACGCCGAATGGAACTTCGTCGGACTACCGGACCTCGGGGAGGTCGGCAAGGAGGTCGCGCTGATCCCGTGGCAAGTCTATCCCAGCATGCAGGTCAATGGCGCCTTCGTGGAGCAGTTGCACCGCGCCGGGGCCACCCCGCTGTCCAAACTCTATTTCATCTGCCGTTCAGGTGCGCGCAGCCTCGCGGCCGGCCAGGCGGCGCAGCAGCACGGCTTTCCGCACGCCTTCAACGTCGCTGACGGCTTCGAGGGCCCGGTCGATGCGGCGGGGCATCGCGGTGGCGTCGCCGGCTGGAAAGCCGACGGACTGCCCTGGCGGCAGCGCTAGGCCATGACCGTGGAACGCATGCCACTGCACAGCGACTTCCTGTTCCGCCTGGAACTGGCGGTGGAGGGGCCGCAGGCCATCGGCGCTGGCCCGATCGGCGACCGGCGCGTCTTCCTCGTCACCGGCGGGCGCTTCTTCGGGCCGGGGCTGGCGGGCAAGGTGCTGCCGGGTGGGGCGGATTGGCTGGTAACCCAGTCGGATGGTGGCACGCGCCTGGATGTGCGGGTGGTGCTGCAGGCGGATGACGGGCAGGTCATCGGCGCGACCTACCAGGGCATCCGCCACGCCCCGCCGGAGGTGGCCGCCCGCATGGCGGCCGGGGAGGCGATGGAGCCCGGCAGCTACTACATGCGCGTCGCCATGCGCTTCGAGACCGGGCCGGGGCCGCATGAATGGCTGAACCGCGTGCTGGCGGTGGGCGTCGGCCACCGCTTCGCCAATGGCCCGGTCTATGACGTCTACGCGGTGCTTTAGCTTTTTGCTGTCACGCATTTCCGAGCCGTCTTGCGAAGCCGCAAGACTTGAAATGCTTCAATCCTCGAAGAAGGGCGTCTCCTCCGCCGCATCGCCGCGCAGCAGCAGGTCCAGGCTGAAGCGCGGCGCGCCATCCGGGCCCTGCCCATCGGCGCGGGCCACCAGCAGCGGGCGCAGCGGCGCGGGCAGGGATGACAGCACCGGGTCCGCGGCATTGGCCTCGGCGAAGTCGGGCAGGAAGACGCAGGTGGCGAGCCGCCCCATGATGCCGCTGCCGATGATCGCCAGGTTGATATGCGGCGCCCGCGGTCCGCTGGCGTCCTGGTAGCCGCCGGGGAGGATGCTGCGGAAGGCGAAGCAGCCCTCCGCATCCGTCCAGGCGCGGCCCCAGCCGAGGAAGCCGGGATCGGCCTGCTGCCATGCAGGGTCGCGCGGATGCCGGAAGCGGCCGGCGGCATCGGCCTGCCAGGCTTCCAGCACGGCGTTCACGCAAGGGCCGCCACCTTCCTGCAGCACGCGCCCGGTCAGCCAGAAGGGGCGGCCCTGGGCAGTCTGCGGGGCGTCAGGGGCGAGCCGTGTCAGGTCGTTGTCGCCATCCCGGAAGAAGGTCTGCGGGAAGAAGGGGCCGATGGTGGCCCAGGCGGTGGGCACCAGCGGGGCGTTGGGGCGCGGGGTCACAGCGGCGGCGTCGCGTGGCGGCCGCGCAGGACCAGGTCGTGGGTGAAGCCCTGCCAGTCGCCCTCCACCGCCTCCGGCGGCAGGAAGCCGGCGATGCAGCGGGCGCGGGCGGCGGCATCGGGCACCGCGTTCAGGATGCGGTCGATCGCGTTCAGCGGGTCGCCCGGGAAATACATCTGCGTCACCAGCCGCATCAGCGACCCCGGCCCGAGGACGGAAATGTGGATATGCGGCGGCCGCCACCAGCGCCCGCTATCGGGCACCGGATAGGCGCCGGGCTTGATGGTGAAAAAGCCGTAGCGCCCCGAATCATCACTCCGCGTGCGGCCATTGCCGATGAAGTCCGGGTCCAGCGGCGCGTCGCGTTGGTCGATCGGGTGGAAGTAGCGCCCGCCGGCATTGGCCTGCCACAGCTCCACGATCGCACCGGCCACCGGCCTTCCATCCTCGTCTAGCACCCGCCCGCCGACATGGATGAGCTGGCCCTGCGCCATGCGGCCCGGCGCCAGCACCGCCAGGTTGTCGTCGCCCGGCCGCAGTTTCTCGGCCAGGTCCAGCGGCCCGGTCAGCTCCGTGCGGGTCAGCACGCGGCGGAAGGCGGCGCGGGAGGGGTTGCGGCGGATCGTGTTGGGGTAGCCGGGCACCGGCACCACCGGCTGCGTCGCCGGGTCCAGCGGGTCGAAGCGGTCCGGCTGATTCACGGCTTGGTTCTCCTCGGCCCGATGGCGGTGGCCAGTTGCCGGACCAGCGCATGCGGGTCGGCCTCCAGCGCCGTGACACCCACCGCGGCGAGGTCGGCTGCCGCCTGCGCCATGGAATAGCCTGCCAGCGCCGCATGCCCCGCCGCCAGCCCGACGAACAGCGGCTTGGGCGAAGGCTGCGCGCGCAGCTGTGCCGCCAGCGCCTCCACCCGCCCCTTCAGCGGGCGGGAGGCGAGGGTGGTGTAGAACAGCACCGCATCGATCCCCGGCCGCTGCGCCATCTCGAAGGCGATGGCGAAGCGCTGTGGCGCGGTTTCCACCGGGCCGCCCTGGGCATTGTCCATGAAGCAGGCGGCGGGGCAGCCGGCATCGCCGAGCAGGTCCAGCATCATCATGCCGAGCCCCGCCCTGGCGGTGACCATGGCGACGCGGCCGCCGGGGATTTCCACCATCTGGAAGCCCTCATCCCGCGCGCGGCGCTCCAGCGGCGTCATGGCGGCGTCTTCCAGCGCGGCGGACAGCGCCGTGCCCTCCGCATCGTGGCGGAAGCCGGCGGCCTCGTCGCGCACCGCCTTGCAGTCGCAGGCGACCAGGCTGCCATCGGCCAGGCGCGCCAGCGGGTTGATCTCCAGGCTCTCCAGATCTTCCGCCACCATCACCCGCGCCAGCCGCACCACCATGCGCGCCAGCCGCGCGGCGAGGTCGGCCGGGAAGGCGCCGCGCAGGATGCGCAGGCTGTCGGGCAGGGCGGCGGGCGATTCGGGCAGGATGTGCCAGCGCAGCGGCGGCGCTCCGGCCTCCACCTCCACCCCGCCCTGCGGCGCGCAGAGCACTTCCAGCGCCTGCGCCGTGCCATCCACGCGCAGTGCGAGAAAGATTTGCTGCGCGATGTCGAGCGGGCGTTCCAGCAGCAGCGGCGCGGCGGCATCGCCGAGCCGCGCGCGGATCTCCGGCGCCAGCTTCGCCGCCGCGCCGCGCTGCACCAGCCCGCGCTTGCCGCGGCCGCCTTCCAGGATCTGCGCCTTCACCACGGCGTCCTCCCAGCCCGACTGCGGCGCCGCGCCGAGCAGCACGCCCTGCGGCACCGCGATGCCGTGGCGCCGCAGCGCCGTCTTGCCGTCCCACTCCGTCAGACGCATCGTGCCGCCGTCCCTATACCTGTCCGAGAATGATGCAAAAAAATCTGCTGCAGGATGCGCCCCGCCGCGTCGTCGTGGTCAACCCGACGGGACGCTACGCCAGCGCCCAGGTCGCCGCCATGCGGGCCGCCGGCACCAGCCTGGTGGCCGGCATCGCGCCGGGCCGTGGCGGTACCAGCCAGGATGGGCTGCCGCTGCTGGATGACTACAGCCAGCTCGATGCGCCCGCCGATGCCGCGGTGCTCTACACGCCGCCGGATGGCGTGCTGGATGCGGTGCGGGGCGCCATCGCCGCGCGCATCCCGCTGATCGTCGCCGCGGCGGAGTATGTGCCGGTGCAGGACAGCCTGAAGGCGGCGCAGGAAGCCCGTGCGGCGGGGTGCTGGCTGGTCGGGCCGAATACGCTCGGCCTCTGCATCCCCGGCCGCACGCTGCTCGGCTCCATCGCGCCGGAATTCTGCCGCCCGGGCCATGTCGCCCTGCTCTGCCGCAGCGGCACGCTGACCCTGGCGCTGGCCCGCCTGCTGACCGAGGCCGGCATCGGCCAGAGCGCCGTCATCCATATGGGCGGCGACCTGGTGATCGGCCGCAACCCGCATGAATACCTGCCCATGCTGGCCGCCGACCCCGGCACGCGGGCGGTGCTGTATTGCGGCGAACTCGGCGGTGACAAGGAATATGCGCTGGCCGAGGCGCTGCCCACGCTTGGCAAGCCCCTGGTCGCGCTGGTGATGGGCCGCCATGCCCCGCCCGGCACCCGCATGGGCCATGCCGGCGCGCTGGCGGGGGCGGAGCGGGAGACGGCGGCGGCCAAGCTCGCCGCGCTGGCGCAGGCCGGCGCCCTGGCGGTGGCGCGGCCCGAGGACGCGGTCGCCGCCCTGGCGGGGCTGTAGCCTCACCCGGCCTGGATGCCGGCGCGGGCCACCACCTCCCGCCACTGCGGCACTTCCAGGCGCAGGCGCTCCGTTAGCCGGGCGGGGCCGTCCAGCAGCAGCTTCGCGCCGCTTTCCTCCATGCGGGTGGCCAGCAGATTGCCGCGGGACAGCGGCGCCACCTCCCGCGCCAGGCGCTGCACCACCTCCTCGGGCATGTTGCGCGGGCCGAACATGGCGTACCAGATGGTCATGGCGTAGCCGGGCACCGCCTCGCCGATCGCCGGCACATCCGGCAGGCTGCTGGCGCGTTCGCCGCTGGTGACCGCGATCGCCTTCAGGCGGCCGTCGCGCACATGGGTCAGCGCCTCGATCGTGCCGGTCACCAGCAGATCCGTGTCGCCCGCATACAGCGCATTCACCGCCTGGCCGGCGCCGCGATAGGGCACGTGCAGCAGATCGATCCCCGCCCGCACGCCCAGCAGCGCGCCGCCGAGATGGGTGGTGGAGCCGACGCCGGAGGTGCCGTAGCTGATCGCGCCCGGCCGCGCCTTGGCCCGCGCCAGCAGGTCGGCCAGGTCCTTGATCGGGTGGTCCGGCTTGGCCAGCAGCACCATCGGCGCCTCGCTGACCATGGTGATCGGAACCAGGTCGCGGAACGGGTCGTAGCCGGGGTTCGCCATCATCGCCGGCAGGATGGCGACGGAGGATGTGGTGAACAGCAGCGTATGCGGGTCATTCGCCTGCACCACCGCCTGCACGCCGAGCGACCCGCCGGCGCCCGGCTTGGTCTCCACCACCACCGGCTGCCCCAGCTTGCCGCCCAGCGCATCGGCGATGAAGCGGGCGGGCACCTCGACCGGGCCGCCGGCGGCGAAGGGCACGATGAAGCGCACCGGCCGGTTCGGCCAGGCGGGCTGGGCCAAAGCGGGCCGAACCAGGGCGGGTGCGGCCAGTGCGAGTGGCGCCAGGCCGAGCCCGGCCAGCGCGTGGCGGCGCGTGATGTGCATTGTGTGGTCTCCATCCCAGGGGCACTGACGACGGGCTCTGACGGCCCTTACCGTTGACATCCTCAACCAACAGCCCCCATTCCTGCAAGCACGGAACGGGGGATGGATCGGATGGCAGGCGATGGCGTCATGAGGCCGCTCGAAGGGCTGCGCATCCTGGACCTTTCGCGCGTGCTGGCCTGCCCCTTCGCCACGATGCTGCTGTCGGAACTCGGCGCCACCGTCATTAAGGTGGAGCAGCCCGGGACGGGGGATGAAACCCGGGGCTTCGAGCCGTTCTTCGATTTCGGCGTCAGCGGCTATTTCCTCGCCTGCAACCGCGGCAAGCGCAGCATCACCGTGGACATGCGCAAGCCCGGCGGGCGGCAGCTGATCCGCGACCTGGTGGCGGGCGCGGATGCGCTGGTGGAGAATTTTCCAACGGGCACGCTCGCGCGCCGCAAGCTGGACTTTTCCGAGTTGCAGAAGGTGAATCCACGGCTGGTGTACCTGTCCTGCACTGGCTTCGGCCAAACCGGTCCCTACGCGACCCGGAAAGGCTACGACACGGTGTTTCAGGCGATGGGCGGGCTGATGGGCCTGACCGGGGAGAAGGGCGGCGGGCCGGTGAAGCCAGGGCTGCCCGTGGCGGACCTGACCAGCGGGCTGTGGGTGGCGATCGCGCTGCTCGCCGCGCTGCGCGGGCGGGACGCCACGGGGCATGGCGCGCATGTGGATTTCAGCATGCTGGACGGGCAGGTGGCCTTGCTGACGATTGCCGCGGCACGTCTGTTCGCGCTGGGGGAGGTGCCGCCACGGCTCGGAACGGAACATCCCGGCCGGGTGCCCACCGCCAGCTTCCGCTGCAAGGACGACCGCTTCCTGCACATCACCGCCAGCGACCAGCACTGGGCACCGCTCTGCGCCGCGCTGGGGCTTGGTGACCTGGCCGGGCTGGCAACCAATGCCGAGCGGCTGGAGCAGCGGGAGCGCATCATGGCGGCGATGTCCGCCGCCCTCGGCGCGATGTCCCGCGCGGAGGCGGTGGCGGTGCTGGATGCGGCGAATGTGCCGAACGGCCCGGTGCTGGCGCTGGATGAGGTGGTGGCGGACCCGCATGTGCAGGCGCGCGGCAGCGTGGCGCAGGTGGCGCATGGCGCGGCGACGCATCCCGCGCTGCGCCTGCCATTCCGGTTCGACGGCCTGGCGGATCCTTCGCCGCTGCCCGCCCCGGCACTGGGCGCGGATACGGACGATGTGCTGGCCGAGCTCGGCTACGACGCGGACAGGATCGCCGCATTGCGGGAGGAAGGTGCGATATGACGGAGCCGCTGCTCTACGCCGAGGCCGAGGGCCTGGTCACGCTGACGCTGGATCGGCCGCAGGCGCGCAACGCGCTCAACCTGGCACTCGCCGAGGCGCTGGCCGCCGCCTGCCGCCGCGCCACGGAGGCCCAGGCGAAATGCGTGGTAATCCGCGCCAATGGCCCGGTCTTCTGTGCAGGCGCGGACCTGAAGGAACGCCAGGGCATGGACGACAACGCGGTGCGTGCACGCCGCGTGAAGGGATTTTGGGCGTATGAATCCATTGAGCGGCTGCCGATGCCGAGCATCGCCGTGGTCGAGGGCCCGGCCGTTGGGTCGGGCGTGGAGATTGCCGCAGCCTGTGACCTGATCCTCGCCACCCCGGCTGCCAGCTTCAAGACGCCGGAGGCGCTGTGGGGCACGGTGGGCGCGACGCAGCGCCTGCCGCGCATCCTCGGCAAGCGGCTGGCGAAGGACATGATGTTTACCGGCCGCGTGCTGTCGGCGGAGGAGGCTGTGGCGGCCGGGCTGGTGGCGCGGCTGGTTGCGCCCGATGCTGTGGAGGCCACGCTGGCGGCGATCACCGCCACCATCCTGAAGGCGCCCGCCTCTGCATTGGCACTCGCGAAGCGCTGCATCGACGAGGGGCTGGAACGGGACCCGCGCGGCGCGCTGGCGACGGAACTGCTGGCGATCGAGGACAGCCTGGCCGCCGCCGAATGGCGCAAGGCGATGTCCGGGTTCGGCCGATGAGCTGGACCACCCGTGTCGCCGACCTCCTGGACGCCAATGCGGCGACGCGCGGCGCGGCGGAGGCGCTGGTGGCCGATGGCCTGCGGCTGACCCATGCGGAACTGCGTGCGGAAGCCCGCGGCGTGGCGCGCAGCCTGCTGGCGCTCGGCGTGCGGCGCGGCGATTTCGTCGGGCTGCTGATGGGCAATGATGCGAACTGGGTTGCGGGCTTCTACGGCGCGGCGCTGATCGGCGCGGTGACGGTGCCGGTCAACACCCGCTTCAAGCCGCCCGAGATCGCCTTCGCCCTGGGCCGCGCACGCTGCAAGGTGGCGCTGCTGGCCGGGCGCTTCCTCAACATCGACTTTGCATCGGCCGTCGCCGAGGTGCGGGCGGAGCTGCCGGAGCTGCGCCATGTGATCGTGGCGGGCACGCCGGGCTGGGACAGCTTTCGTGCGCAGGCGGTGGAAGACGCCGCGCTGGACGCCGCCATGGCCGAGGTGACGGCGGAGGACATCCTGCTGGTGCAATACACCTCCGGCACCACAGCCCACCCCAAGGGCGTGCTGCTGACGCACCACAACATGCTGCGCAACGCGACAGCCTGCGCCGCGAAGCTGGGCGTGCGGCCGGATGACCGCTACCTGAACTGCCGGCCCTTTTTCCATGTCGCCGGATCGACGCTGTCGCTGCTGGTCTGCCTGGCGACCGGTGCCGCGATGGTCACGCCGCCGACCTTCGAGGCCGGTGCCGCGCTCGATCTGCTGGAGCGTGAGCGCTGCACGCTGACCTCCGGCAATGACGCGATCTTCCAGTTGATCATGTCGCATCCGCGCTTCGATCGCGCGCGGCTGCATCTGCGCGGCGGCTGGGCCGCGGCGGGGCCGGAGACGATGCGCCGGATCGTCGAGGAGATGGGCGTAACCGACCTCTGCTGGGCCTATGGGCTGAGCGAGGCGTCGCCCAATGTCGCCCTGTCCGACCATCGCGAGCCGGTCGAGGCGCGTATCGCCGGCGGTGCGGTGCCGCATGCGGGGCTCGAGGTCCGCATCGCCGACCCCGCCAGCAACGCGCCGCTTCCCGCGGGGCAGGCCGGCGAGATCCAGGTGAAGGGCTGGTCGATCATGCGCGGCTACCTGAACGATGCCGAAAACACCCGGAGGACCTTCACGCCGGACGGCTTCCTGCGCACCGGCGACCTCGGCACGCAGGATGCGGATGGGCGGCTGCGCATGGTCGGCCGTATCAAGGACGTGATCCGCGTCGGCGGCGAGAATGTCGCGCCGGCCGAGGTGGAGGAGGTATTGTCGGCGCACCCGGCCGTGGCGCTCGCCCAGGTGGTCGGCGTGCCGGATGCGCGGTTGACGGAAGTGGTGGCCGCCTTCGTGCAACTGCGAGAGGGTGCTGCGGTGACGGAGGCGGAACTGCTCGCCTGGCTGAAGCCGCGCTTGGCGAATTTCCGCATGCCACGGCACCTGCGAATCGTCGGTGGCTTCGAGGCGATCGGCATGACCGCCAGTGGAAAGGTGCAGAAGGTGAAGCTTCGGGCGCATGCGCTGGCGCTGCTGGAGCTGTGAAACATCCATGACAAGTCCAGTCATCCGTATGAAATGACCAGGCGCATTCATAAGCTCTTCACATCCTGCCGCGGATTGTCCATCTGGATCATATGCAATTTCGTAGGCGGATTGGCCGCCTCACTGCGATCCGGGGGGTCAGGGAAAAGATGCCGGGCGGCGATGTGGTGGCTGACCTCCGCCGGCAATGTGCGGCTCTGCCACTGACCGGCATGGGCACCGCCCTGCGCGTGGTACTGGTGACCAGCCGCGAGACGCGGCGCTGGGTGATTCCCAAGGGCTGGATCGAGCCGGGCGAACAGCCGCATCGCAGCGCCGTGCGCGAAGCCTTCGAGGAAGCCGGCATCGTCGGGGATGCCGATCCGGAACCGATCGGCAGCTTCGGCTACAACAAGCGCAAGCCAGGCGGCGTGCTGCTGCCCTGCGAGGTGATGGTCTATCGCCTCCGCGTCGCCCGCCTGCTGCATGACTGGCCGGAGCGGCGGCAGCGGGAGCGCCGGCTGGTCACGCCCGCCACCGCCGCGGGGCTGGTGGCGGAGCCGGAACTGGCGGCGCTGCTGCGCACCATCGCCGCCGGCTGAGCTTCAGCGCCGGTCCGCCGCGGTGGTGACGTAGGCGCGGCCGTAGCGCTTCTCCAGCTGGCGCTGCACCAGGTCCCACACCGTGGTCATCACCAGGTACCAGAACGCCGCGGCGAGGAATAATTCCAGCACCAGGAACTTCTCCTGGATCAGGATCTGCGTGCGCCGCAGCAATTCCTCCATGGAGATCACGCTGGCCACCGAGGTGGTCTTCAGCAAGCCGTTCACCGAATTGCCCAGCGGCGGAATGATGATGCGGAACGCCTGCGGCCAGGTGATGGTGCGGAAGACCTGGATCTTCTTCAGCCCCAGCGCCAGCCCCGCCTCCCGCTGCCCCGGGCCGACGGCGGAGATGCCGGAGCGCACGATCTCGCTGAGATAGGCGGCCTCGTTCAGCGCCAGGCCGAGGAGGGCAGCCTGCGTCACGCTGAAGCGCACGCCGAACAGCGGCAGGCCGGTATAGATGATGAGCAACTGCACCAGCAGCGGCGTGCCGCGGAAGATCCAGCAATAGAAGCTGGCCAGCGCCGCCAGCCACTTGTTGCCGGACAGCCGCAGCAGCGCCACGACGATGCCGAGCGCGAGCCCGCAGACGAGGGAGGCCGCGGTCAGCCACAGCGTGGTGAGCGCGCCTTCCAGCAGGAAGGGATTGAACAGGTAGTCGAAGAAGCCCTGCCAGGACCAGATATGCATTCTTGTTCAGGCCCTCAAACGCCGGGTGCGGCCTGCGGCCGCCTGGCTTCGCGCCGTGCACGATCGTGCCTGGCAAGCGTGGTGGTCTGGGCGCGGGCCAGGTTCGTGGCCTCGGCCCGCGCGAGGTGCGCGGGCCGCCAGATCCTTCCTGCGATTATTGCGGGCCGACGACCTCGAAGCCCGCCTCGTACTTCGACACGCCGTAGCGGTCGAACAGGCGGTCGTAGCTGCCATCCGCCTTCATCTCGGTCAGCACCTTGGCGATTTCCTGCGCCAGCGGACGCGACCGCATGGCAAGGCTCGCGGGGGTAGGGAACAGGCCATGCAGAACACGCGGAAAATCGCCGCGCTGGTCGTATTCGGCGGCCACTGCATCCACGCTCGTCACCGCCTGCACCTGGCCGGCGCGCAGCGCCTGGAAGGCGATGGCGAAGTTGTCGAAGGTGCGGATGGTGATGGCAGCCTTGCCGCGTGCGACCAGATCCGCGCTCAGCGCGCGGGTGCGGGATTCCTCGAAGCCGCCGAGCTCGACACCCACGGTCTTGCCGGCCAGGTCATCGACACTGGAGATGTTCAGCGGGTTGCCGCGCGCGGCGGAGAAGGCGACGGCCGCATTCTCGTAGCGCAGCATCTGCATGATCTCGGCGCGCGCCGGGGTGAAGAAGGTGCCGCTGTTGATCACGTCCCAGCGCCGCGCCGCGAGGCCCGGAATCATCGCGCTGAACTCGATCCGAACCCATTCCGGCGTCAGGCAAAGCCGCCGCGCGATCTCCACGCCGAGATCGACGCGCAGCCCCTGCAGCTGGCCCTGCGCATTGACGAATTGCAGCGGCGGCAGGGTCGGGTTGATCGACATGATCAGCGTGCCGGGCTTCACCAGCTCGGAATTGGCGACGCGCGGCGTGCAGCCGGCGGGCGCCTGGGCCGAAGCGACGGGGGCAAAGGCAGGCGAGGCGAAGGCCGCGAGCGCGGCGGCGAGCAGAAGACGACGCATGGTTTGAAACTCCCTGTTTGGTTCGAAGAAGAAGTCAGGCGGCCTGCCGCGCACCCTCGGACAGCAGGCCCATGCCTTGCAGCACGGCGCTGAGCTGCGCCGTGTCGGCGCCGGGCAGCGGCAGCCGCGGCGGACGCGGATCGCCCATCGGCATGCCCATCAGCCGGAAGCCCGCCTTGGTGCCGGAGACGTAGCGCGGCCCGCCGACGAAGGGCAGCAGCGGCATCAGCTTGCGATACAACGGCAAGGCCTTGTCCATGTCCTTGTCGAAGGCCGCCGCGTGGAACATCTCGGTGGACAGCTTCGGCGCCAGGTTGGAACACACCGCGACCCAGCCGATCGCCCCCAGCCAGGCGCTCTCATAGCCGAGCACGCCGGCGAAGACTTCCATGCGGTCGCCGCAGAGATCGACGATGTCGCGCACGCGCGTCACCTCCAGCGTGCTCTCCTTCACGTAGAGGCAGCTCTCGATGGTGGCGAGACGCGCGAGGATCTTCGGCGTCAGATCCACATTCGCCGTCGCAGGGTTGTTGTAGACCATGATCGGGATGCCGATGGCGTCCGCGACCTTCTTGTAGTGGACGTACAGCTCGTCCTCGGTCGGCACCGAATAAAAGGGCGGGATGATCATCACGCCATCGGCGCCCAGCGCTTCCGCCTCCTTCGACGTGCGCACCACCTCCCGCGTATCCTCGGCTCCGGTGCCGATCAGCACGGGCACGCGGCCGGCGGCGGTCTTCACCACCGTCTCGACGATCGCCGTGCGTTCCTCCGGCGAGACCGACAGGAACTCGCCGGTGGAGCCGAGCGGAATCAGGCCGCGTATACCTTCGCGGATCTGAAATTCCACCAGGCGCTCCAGCGCCTTCAGATCCACTGCCTCACCGCCCTCGGTGAAGGGCGTGATCAGTACTGTGTAGCAGCCGCGAAATTTCTTGCCCCGCTCTTTTTGGTGACCCATTGGCTTGCTCCGACTGCACGAAAGGCCATCATCCATGCGCCTTTCCGCGAAAGCATCAAGCCCATCCCATGCGCCTGACCCACGCCGCGATCCGCCCTTCTGCCGAAGCGGTGGGCATCACCTTCGACGGGCGCCCGATTCCCGCGCTGTACGGGGAAACACTGGCCGCGGCGCTGTCGGCCGCGGGGGAATTGACGCTGCGGTATACGCAATCCGGCGCGCCGCGCGGACTGCATTGCGGCATGGGCGCCTGCTTCGATTGCCTCGTCACCATCGATGGCCGCGCGAATCAGCGCGCCTGCCTGGCGAAGGTCACGCCCGGCATGGTGGTGGAACGCGCCGCGCCGGCACAGCCCGCGCCCCTCGCGCCGCCGCCGCACGCCCAGGCGGAGGAAGTGGCTTGCGACCTGCTCGTGGTGGGCGCTGGCCCGGCCGGGCTCTCGGCCGCGATCGCCGCGGCGGAGGCCGGTTGCCACGTGGTCGCGCTGGATGAACGCGATGCGCCGGGCGGCCAGTACCTGAAGCCGCTCGCCGCCAGCCACGAACATGCGGCGCCGGACCGGCAGTTCCGCCAGGGCGCCGAGCTGCGCGCCCGCGCCATCGCCGCCGGCGTGCAGTTCCGCTTCGGCGCCACGGTGTGGGGCGGCTTCGCGGCGGATGAGATCGCGGCGCTGGTCGAGGGCCGCAACTTGGTGTTCCGCCCGCAGCGACTGGTGATCGCGGCCGGATCGCATGAACGCCCGGTGCCGATTCCCGGATGGACCCTGCCGGGGGTGATGACCACCGGCTGCCTGCAGACGCTCGCCCGCGCCAACCGCGTCTCGCCCGGGGATCGCGTGGTGATCGCCGGCAATGGCCCGCTGAACCTGCAGCTCGCCTGCGAATTGGTGGAGGGCGGCGTGCAGGTCGCCGCGGTGCTGGAGGCTGCGCCCTTTCCGGGTTTCCGCGGCATGCGCCAGGCGCTGCGGCTGGCGGCCGGTGCGCCGGACCTCGCCTGGGACGGCGCGCGCTACCTGGCCGTGCTGAAGCGCGCCGGCGTGCCGGTGATTTGGGGCGCACGGCCTGTGGCGGCGGAGGGCGAGACCCGCTTCGTCGCGCTGCACGCATCCACGCCACGGGGCGAGACGCGCATCGCCGCCGATGCGCTGGCGCTGAACCTCGGCTTCCAGCCGGAAACCGGGCTGGCCCGCGCGCTGGGCTGCGCGCATCGCTTCATCGATAGCGGCCTCGGCCGGTTGGAGACGGTGACGGATTCCAACGGCCGCACCAGCCTGCCGACCGTCTTTGCCGTGGGCGATGGCGCGCAGGTGGGCGGCGCGCGCATCGCCTTCGCACGCGGCCGCCTGGCTGGCCTGGCGGCGGCGCGGGATCTGCGGCCGGGCCTGGAGGACGATGCCGTCAGCCGCCGCGCTTTGGCGCGCGCCATCGGCTTCCAGGACGCGCTGTGGCGCTTCTTCGCCGTGCCGGAATTCGATGCGCGCAGCCTGGCCGACAGCACGCTGGTCTGCCGCTGCGAGGAAGTCTCCGCCGGCACCCTGCGCGCCGCCATGGCCGATGGCGCGGCCTCGCTCGGCGCGGTGAAGAAGGCGACGCGCGCCGGCATGGGGCGCTGCCAGGGCCGCATGTGCGGCGCCACCGTGGCGCGCATCGCCGGCGCCGCGGAGGAAGCTGGCTGGGCCGCGCCGCGCGCGCCGCTGAAGCCGGTGCCGGCCATCGCGCTGGCCATGGAGAAGCCGGAATGGCTCGAAGGCCCTGCCGTGCAGCCCGCCCCCATCCTGCCGGCGCATCGCGCACCGGCCACCGGCCCGGCCGAGGCCTGCGACGTGTTGGTGGTCGGCGGCGGCGCGCTCGGCCTGTCCACCGCGCTGTACTGCGCGCGGGAGGGGCTTTCGGTGATCCTGGCGGAACGCGGCGAGCCGGGGCAGGGCGCCACCACGGGCAATGCCGGCAGCCTGCACATCCAGCTCCATGCCTATGACAGCGCGGGGGCGGAGGAGGGGCCCGAAAGTGCGGCGGCGCAGGTGCTGGCCATCGGCCCGGCCTCCGTCGCGCTGTGGCGGGAGATTGCGGCGGAGGCGGGCGAGGGCCTCGGCATCCGCACTGAGGGCGGCATCATGCTGGTGGAGACGCCCGAACAGCTGGAACGCCTGGTCGCCAAGGTGGCGATGGAACGCAGCTTCGGCGTGGACAGCCGGGTGCTCGGCGCGAATGAGCTGATGTCGGTGGCGCCCTACCTCGCCCCCGGCTTCGCGGGGGCCGCCTTTTGCGCGCCGGAAGGCCAGATGGACCCGCTGCGCGGCCTTTCGGCGCTGTATGCGCTGGTGCGGCGGGCGGGCGTTTCGGTGCGCGGCGGCACCACCATCGCGGCGGTGGTGCGGGAGGGGGCGGGCTTCCGGGCGGAGACGGCGGCGGGCGGCGTGATCCGCGCCGGGCAGCTGGTGAATGCCTGCGGGCCCTGGGCGGGGGAACTCGGGAAAATGCTGGGCGCGCCGATTCCGGTGCAGGCGGCGGTGCAGCAGGTGATGGTGACGGAGGCGGCGAGCGGCGAGATCATGCGCCACCTGGTGCTGCATGGCAGCCGCCACCTGTCGGCCAAGCAGGGCGATGCCGGACACCTGGTGCTCGGCGGCGCCTGGCCCGGCGTGCTGGATGCGGCGGGGCGGCCGCGCAATTTGCGGGAATCGATCGAGGGCAATCTGTTCGTCGCCGGCACCGTGCTGCCGGCGCTGGCCGGGCTGCAGTTGATCCGTGCCTGGACCGGGCTGAACGTGCAGGTGCCGGGGCCGATCCTGGGCGCCGATGCGCGGGTGCCAGGGCTGCACCACGCGGTGACCTTCAATGGCTGGACGCTGGGGCCGGTGGCCGGGCGGCTGGTGGCGGAGGGGATTCGCGGCGGCGCGGGGGCGGGGCGGGCCTTCTCGCCGGGGCGGTTCTGAGGATCAGACCGGCGCGACCTCGGCGAAATACTGCCCGACCTCGTTGGGTGTGACTGGCAGCACGCCGCTTCGCAGGACCTTGTGCGACGTCGCCGGATGATCCGTTGCGAACTGCGCCAACGCGCTTGCCACCGCCTGCGCCGCTGAGGCCGCGGAGAAGCCGAGTGTGGTGCCGGTACAGGAACCGGGGCGGCCATCGGCCGCGGGATCGACGGGCAGGAACGGCAGGTTCTCGGGCATCGGGCGATCTCGCGAAATCGTCACACCCAATCTATAGGCGATTTAGGATATCGCAAGAACTACCTGGGCGCGTGTCGACTCAGCCGTGACCCCCACACCATTGACGGCGGCACTTGACGCGCATCGCGGACGCAATGTGCTGGATATTGCGGGACGGCAGCGCAACCTGCTGGAGGGGAGGCGAGGGCAACCTGAGGCGCGGCGTGCTGCCGGCGCTGCAGGTGACACGAGGCTCGACGGCGCTGAATGAGCAGGTTGCCGGGCCCCATCCTTGGGCGGACCCTCGGGTGAAGGGGTTGCACCATGCGGTGACGTTCAACGGGTGGACGCTGGGGCCGGTGTGCGGGAGACTGGTCGGAAGGGAGCGCAGGGCGCGCGGGCGCGGGGCGGGCGTTTTGGCCGAACCGGTTTTGACAGCCTGTTGAGCCGACCCCTCCTTAGCGAACTATTGGCCGACCTCGAAGCATCAGAGAGCACAGGACATGGTGTGGCGCATCTTCGTGGGGTCGATTTTGCCCACACTCAGCGGGCCCCTGGTTTCCATCGTTGCTGGTGCGTTTACTGCTATCCAGTCATTCTCATCCGAACCTGCAACAAATAAGTCAATACATCCAGGCGTTGTTCTGCGCGTATCTAGGCGCTTCTATTGGCACTACGGGCTATATGTGGGAGCCGGCCAGATTGTCCACTACACTAATGATGATGTTGAAATGTCGGGGAAGAATATTATTTAGAAAACAAGCCTCGATAAATTTCTGCTGGGAGCGCCTTGCTTCGACGTAATTGGCGTGCCGGAAACTGTTGAGGGCCGGCCCATACCTAGTTTGAAGGAATCGGTCCGTCGAGCCGAATCTAATATCGGTCGATCTAGTTACGACCTTCTGCAAGACAATTGCCAACATTTTGCAATTTGGTGCCGGACAGGCATAGCGGACTCTGGCCAGAGTCACCTTTGCGGCCCCTCAAACTATAAGATACCAGCTGCGAGGGGCGTATCAAAAGATTTCTCGAAAGTAGAGGTTTCGGAATATTTCGTCAAAGCCCTCTTGACGCTCTACAACTCGGACAAGGATGCGCTTATGCCGGACTGGCTTGGGCATGGCTTTTCTATATCGCGCTTGAAAACTAACGACTACAAAGCCTACTAGCTTGCATCTTTCGATTTTAGAGATTCTCGCCACTGTGCCCGCTGGCTTCAGCGACAGCCATATTTTCACTGAAATTGAATGAGCCTGCATTGGCCTCGAATGGCAAGGCGTCTTGGTGGATGAGCCCAGTTTTTCCAGCTAAGCGATCTATCCCTTCTTGAATTTGCTCGTCGAACCAAAAATTCGAGGGCGTCACCCCCGCCGCTACTGACCTCAATGCAACCGCGGCGCCTTCAAAAACTTGTTCCGGTCCGCGCTCACCACCGGCAGCATCAGCCGCCGGCCGTCGCGTTCCGCCGCCACGTTCACCGCGACCCCCGCAGCCCCGCGCGACCACAGGCTGCGCCACAGCCCCGCCAGATCCGGCGCCTCGCTGTCATCCAGCCCCAGGATCCGGTCGCCCGGCCGGATGCCCGCCTTGTCCGCCGGCCCCTTGGCCGCGACGGAGGCCACGACCACCCCTTCCTCCTGATCCGCGCAATAAAGCCCGAGCCAGGGCCGCGGCGGCTTGTTCACGCGGCCATAGGCCAAAAGGTCGTCCAGGATGGGGTGCAGCAGCCCGATCGGCACCACCAGGTTCAGATCCAGCTTGCGCCCCTTGGAATCGCGGTGCTGCAGCACGAGCGAGCCGATGCCGAGCAGCGACCCATCCGGCCCGATCAGCCCAGCCCCACCCCAGGACGGATGCGCCGGGGCGGTGAACAGCGCCTCCTCCAGCAGGTATTCCCAGTAGCCGGCAAACGGCTCCTTCGCGACGACGGAGCAGGCCATCGCCCCGCCACCCCCGGCCGCGCGGCCGGATTGCGGCGCCGCGGCCAGGATGGTCTGCACCCCGGCATCCGGCAGCGTGGCGGAGCCGAGCTTCATGGCCGGTGCCTCCAGCCGTCCCAGTGCCTGCACCAGGCCGAAGCCGGTCTCGAAATCATAGGCCAGCGCATGGCCCGGCACGACGCGCCCGGCGGCGGTCTTGATCCAGATGCTGTCGGCTTCCCCGATCAGGTAGCCGATGGTCAGCACCAGCCCGTCCTCGCGGATCACCACGCCGCTGCCTTCCCGCTCCGTCCCCAATGTGCGGGCGGAAAAGGCGTCGGAGGGCACGCGGGTCTTCAGGCTGACCACCGAAGCCAGGGCTTGCTGCAGGTCGAAGCTGTAGTCGGCCGGGTCGGGCCGCATGTCCTCGGGGATGTTCCAGTCCTCGTCCGCCATCAATCCAACCATGTCAGAAGGGACATTCTACCGCATTTGACGGCCCCGCCAAATTGCGGACGGTTTCAGTAGAGCGCAGGCGCCGGGCCGCTTCCGCCGGGAGATCGCGGCACCGGTGCATCCGGTTCCCAGCCGCGCGCCGCACCGGCGAGCAGGGGTGGGGCCGCCTGGTTCTGCGCCGCGGCATCCGGGCGCGGGCAGCGGAAGGCGATGGTGTAGTCCAGCCCGCCGATATGGCTGCGCGTCACCGCGAAATCCCGCTCCATCGCCGCGCAATGCGCCCGCGCCCGTTCCACCCCGACGCGCGCGGCCTGGGCGGAGGTATTGCCATGCGCGGTCAGCCCATAGACCTCGGGCGCCAGCTCCGCGACCTCGCTGGAGGAGGAACAGGCCAGCAGCGCCAGCACGGGCAGCAAAGCGAGGAAGCGGGTCAGGGCGCGGGCTCCACGATCGTTGCGAAAGCCTATAGCAGGTTCGGCGCGGAGGGAATCACCCGCGCCGCACCCCGTCCCGACCGGTTCAGCCCGCCGCCTTCGCCTCCCGCCGCCGGCGGTGCAGCACGAATTCAGTGTAGCCATTTGGCTGCGCCGCACCCTCGAACACCAGGTCGCAGGCGGCCTTGAAGGCGGCGCCGTCGAAGCCCGGCGCCATTGGGGTATAGGCCGCGTCGCCGGCATTCTGGCGGTCCACGACGGCCGCCATGCGCTTCATCGTCTCCTCCACCTGGTCGCGGCTGACGATGCCGTGGCGCAGCCAGTTGGCGATGTGCTGGGCGGAAATCCGCAGCGTCGCGCGATCCTCCATCAGCCCGACATTGTTGATGTCCGGCACCTTGGAGCAGCCGACCCCCTGGTCCACCCAGCGCACCACATAGCCCAGGATGCCTTGCGCGTTGTTGTCCAGCTCCGCCTGCACGTCGGACGGCGCCCAGTTGGTGTCCACGGCCAGCGGGATGGTCAGGATGTCGTCCAGCTTGCCGCGGCGGCCGCCGGCGGCGAGCTCCACCTGGCGCGCCGCCACGTCCACCTGGTGGTAGTGCAGCGCATGCAGCGTGGCCGCGGTGGGGGAGGGGACCCAGGCGGTATTGGCGCCGGCCTTGGGGTGGCCGACCTTCTGCTCCAGCATCGCCGCCATCAGGTCCGGCATGGCCCACATGCCCTTGCCGATCTGCGCCCGCCCGCGCAGCCCGCACAGCAGGCCGACATCGACGTTCCAGGCCTCATAGGCCGAGATCCAGGGCAGTGCCTTCATCTCGTTCTTGCGGACCACGGCGCCGGCTTCCATGGCGGTGTGGATCTCGTCGCCCGTGCGGTCCAGGAAGCCGGTGTTGATGAACACCACGCGGTCCCGCGCCGCCTTGATGCAGGCCTTGAGGTTCACCGTGGTGCGGCGTTCCTCATCCATGATGCCCATCTTCAGCGTGGCGCGCTTCAGGCCGAGGGCGTCCTCGATGCGGGCGAACAGGCTGTCGGCCAGCGCCACCTCCTCCGGCCCATGCATCTTGGGCTTGACGATGTAGACGCTGCCGGTGCGGGAATTCATCCGCTTGCCGCGGATGTCGTGCAGCGCGATCGCCACCGTCACCATGGCGTCCAGCGCGGTTTCCGGGATCTCGGCCCCGTCCAGGGTCACCACATCGGTCATCATGTGGTGGCCGACATTGCGCACCAGCATGACGGAGCGGCCATGCAGGGTCACGGCGGACCCGGCCGGGGTCTTCCAGGTGCGGTCCGGGTTCAGCCGGCGGGTGATGGTCTTGCCGCCCTTCTCCAGATCGGCCGTCAGGTCGCCCTTCATCAGGCCGAGCCAGCAGCGATAGACCTCCGTCTTGTCGGCCGCATCCACCGCCGCGACGCTGTCCTCGCAATCCATGATGGTGGTCAGCGCGGCTTCCATCACCAGGTCGGAGATGCCGGCCGGGTCGGTCTGGCCGATGGCGCTGGTGCGGTCGATATGCAGTTCCAGGTGCAGGCCGTTGTTCACCAGCAGGATGGCGGTCGGCGCCCAGGGCTCGCCCTGGAAGCCGACGCATTGCCCGGGCCGTGCCAGCCCCACCTTGCGGTCATTCTCCAGCGTCACCACCAGGGCGCCGCCCTCGATGGCGTAGCCTCGGCTGCCGGCATGGCTGGCGCCGCCGGCCAGCGGGGCGGCCTGGTCGAGCACGTTGCGGGCGAAAGCGATGACCTTGGCGCCACGCTTCGGGTTGTAGCCGCGGCCGCGCTCGGCGCCGTCGGCATCCGGGATCGCATCCGTGCCGTACAGCGCATCATACAGGCTGCCCCAGCGCGCATTCGCCGCATTCAGCGCGTAGCGGGCGTTGGAGACGGGCACGACGAGCTGCGGGCCGGCCATCTGGCCGATCTCGGCATCCACATCGGTGGTGCCGACGCTGAAATCCTCCGGCTCCGGCAGCAGGTAGCCGATCTCGGCCAGATGCGCCTTGTAGGCCGCCAGATCCACCGGGCGGGCCGGGTTTGCGCGGTGCCAGGCATCGATCTGCGCCTGCAGCGAATCCCGCTTCGCCAGCAGGGCGGCGTTGCGCGGCGCGAAATCGCGCAGCAGCGCCTCGAAGCCGGACCAGAAGCGCGCCGGCTCGACGCCGGTGCCCGGCAGGGCCTCGGCCTCGATGAATTGCCGGAAGGTCGGGTCCACGCCTAGTCCGCCGATCCGCTCCGATGCTGCCACGATCCGTCTCCCAATCCTGTGCGGCGCCCTCGCCAGGCCGGCGGGTGCCACGCCTCTCAAGGCCTTTGGGGCGGGTGCTTAGGCGCAAAAGCCCGCTCATCCAAGGGGGCAGCACGCCGGAAGGGCGCGCCCGGCGGCACCGGGGGCGGCCTGAAGGACCGGCGGACCGGCCCCTGGAATGGGCAGCGCCGGCCTTCGCCCGGAAAGAAGCGTCTCACGCTGCCATCGGCGCGAGACAAGCGCCCGCGCCTGTGGTGGAATGACCTGACAATTCGAAGCGACCCAAAGGCAGCCGCCCGTGAATGCCATGTCCGCCGAGGCTTCCGAGCCGTCCGCACCCGAGGACACCGTCGGCGAGGCGCGACGCCTGGCCCCGGTGCATCCGCGCACCATGGTCGAACAGGCCGCGGAGGCGGTGGTGGCCGCCGCCGCGCGCGGCGTGTTCCTGCCCGGCGACCGGCTGGTGGAGGCCGAGATCGCGCGCGAACTCGGCATCAGCCGCGTCCCGGTGAGGGAGGCGCTGCGCCTGCTGGAAAGCCAGGGCATCGTTGTCTCCACGCCCTACAAGGGCATGCGGCTGATGCAGGTGACCAACCGCGCGGTGGCGGAACTGATGCGGGTGCGGACGGCGCTGGAGGCGCTGGCGCTGCGGGAGATCCTGGCCTCGGGCCTCGCGACGGCGGAGCGCCTGGCCCCGGCACGGCGCGCCGCGGATCGCTACAACACCGTGGCGGAGGGGCCGGATACCGCGGCCATCGTCTCGGCCGACGAGGCATTCCATGGCGAGCTCTGCCGGCTTTCCGGCAATGGCGTGCTGCATGGCATCTGGCTGAGCGTGGCGCGGCAGCTCTCGGTGGTCTGGGGGTTGGGCCACGATGTGCGGCCGAAGCCGCGCATTTCCGCCGAACACACCGAGATCCTGGACCTGCTGGAACGCGGCGACCTGGAGGGCGCGCAGGCAGCGCTGGACCGCCATCTGAGCTGGCATGAGGACCTGGATTTCGAGCAGGCGGTGGAACGCCGGCGGCAGGCCAAGCAGCGCCCGTAGAGGCTCGCTCCGCCAGCCGCCCTGTCTGGACGGGCCTTCTCGGCGGCCTGCCTGGAGCAGGATGCACCGACATGATCCGGCCGAACGGATCGCCCTGGCCGGGGCCGGGGTTGCCCAACGCCCTGGGCGGGTCGATCCTCCGCGCATCGGAGGATCCCGCATGATGTACCAGCCGCCCGCCCATACCACCCAGCATTGGCAGGTCACCAAGCCCGCCGCCCGCGGCCGCCGCGGCATGGTGGCCAGCCAGTCCCGCGCCGCCGCGGAAGCCGGCATCGCCATCCTGGAAGCCGGCGGCAATGCGGCGGATGCGGCGGTCGGCATGGCCTTCGCGCTCGCCGCGATGGAGCCCTGGAACAGCGGCCTCGGCGGCATCGGCTACGCCCAGGTGGCAGCCCCCGGAGGCCCGGCCGAGACCTTCGACTTCGGTCCCGTCTCCCCGGCCGGCCTGAACGCCCGGGATTTCCCGACCACCGGCCGGATGAAGCAGGACCTGTTCTCCTGGCCGGAGGTGGAGGGCGACCGCAACATCCATGGGCCGATGAGCTTCTGCACCCCGTCCTCCGTGGCCGGCTATGCGCTGCTGCATGAGCGCCGTGGCCGGATGCCGGCGAAGGATGTGCTGGCCCCGGCGGTGGCGCTGGCGCAGCGCGGCCTGCCGCAGGACTGGTACACCACGCTGAAGATCGCCAACGCGGCCTCCACCCTGAAGCTCTACGCCGAATCGGCGCGGATCTACCTGCCGAACGGCCTGCCGCCGGTCACCCCCTACCAGGGCAAGCCGGGCTTCTTCCGCCTCGGCCGGCTGCCGGACACGCTGGAGCGGCTGCAGCAGGCCGGCTTCCGGGACTTCTACGAGGGCGACGTGGCCGCGGCGATCGCGGCCGATGTGAAGGAGGCGGGCGGCATCCTCTCCGCCGCCGACCTCGCCGGCTGCCAGGCGCGGGTGCTGCCGGCGGTTTCCGTGCCCTGGCGCGGCCATACCCTGCACCTGTCCAACGGCCTGACCGCGGCACCGACCTTCCGCCGCGTGATGGAGTTGATGGAGGCGGCGGACTGGAATGGCAGCGCGCCGGGCACCGCCTGGCACCTGGCCTTCGCCAAGGCGATGCAGGCGGCCTATGCCGAGCGCCTGGCCGGCCTCGGCGATGCCGAGCCGAAGGGCGCGGAGACCTGCACCACCCATCTGAATGTCTGCGACGCGGATGGCATGATGGTGTCCATGACCACCACGCTGCTGTCCTCCATGGGCTCCCGCGTCGTGCTGCCGCGCTCGGGCGTGCTGATGAACAACGGCGTCATGTGGTTCGACCCGCGGCCGGGCAGCGCCAATGAGATCGGGCCGAACAAGCGGCCGCTGACCAATATGTCCCCGGTCATCGTGGCCGATGCGGCGGGCAATCCGGAAATGGCGCTCGGTGCTTCCGGCGGCCGGCGCATCCTGGCGGCGGTGTTCCAGATGCTGTCCCTGGTCAGCGGCTTCGGCATGGACCCCGACGCGGCGGCGCATTTTCCGCGCATCGATGTCAGCGGCCCCGAAGGCGCCACAGCCGATCGCGGCCTGCCGCAGGCGACGCTGGACGGCCTGGCCGCCGCCGGCCCGCTGGAGGTGGTGGAGCACGCCGTGCTGCCGGTGAATTTCGCCTGCCCGAACCTGATCCAGATCCGCGCGGGCGGCGAAAGGGTGGGGATCACCGATGTGATGTCCCCCTGGTCCGCCGCCCTCGCCCAGACATGAGCGACAGCGCGCTGACGCTGGCGGAGGAGATCGTCCTCCTCGCGCTGGATGACGAGACAGGGCGCCCGGTCGGCCGCGGCGGCATGGCACCGGACCGGGCGCTGGCCGGCGCACTGCTGATGCAACTGGCGCTGGCCGGGCGGCTGGATACGGACCGGGACCGGCTGATCCTGGTCGATCCCACGCCGCTCGGCGATGCCGCGCTGGATACGGCGCTGGCGCGGCTGGCGGCCCCCGGCGCGCCGGGCGATGCGCGCGGTGCCATTCCCCTGCTGGCGCGCGAAGCGCCGGCCGCCCGCGCGGCGATCCTGGACCGGCTGGTGGCGCGCGGCATCCTGCGGCGGGTGGAGGACCGGGTGCTGTGGATCCTGCCCGACCGCCGCCACCCCAAGGCGCCCGGCCGGCCGGAGGTGAGGGAAGCCCGCGCCCGGCTGCGCGCCCTGCTGCTGGAAGGCGAGATCCCGGCGCCGCATGACGCGCTGCTGCTCGGCCTGGCCCGCGCCGCCGGGCTGCTGCCGCTGATCTTCACCGCGGCGGAGCTGGAGGCGGTGCAGCCCTGGCTCGGCGTGGTGACGCGGATCGAGAGCCTGAACCGGTCGCTGGCGGAGGCGGTGGCGGATGTGCGGGGCGTCGGGCTCGGCACGGCACGGCGGGACTGAACGGCACGGCGCTTGCTGTTCCCCACGACTGCCGGGGGTTCCGCACCCCGGTGCCGGGCGGCTGCCCGGTGCCAGTGCGGCGGCCGCCCGGTCCTCGTGCTCGGGGCACAGAAATGTTGCAACGCCGTCATCTGCTTCTGGCTGGTGCCGCCACGGCCCTGGCCACGCCTTCGCTCGCCCAGGGCAGCGCCTGGCCGGCCCGTGGGTCCATCCGCCTGGTCGCCCAGTTCCCCCCGGGCGGGCTGGTGGACACGATCAGCCGCCTGATGGCGCCCTTCATGTCCCAGGCGCTGGGCCAGACCGTGGTGGTGGAGAACCGCGCCGGTTTCGGTGGCGTCATCGGCACCGATTTCGTCGCGAAACAGCCCGCCGATGGCTACACCTTCCTGATGAGCCATGCCTCGGTGCAGGTGTTCTCCACCGCCACCATGCCGACGCTGCCCTTCGACCCGGTGGCCGACTTCACCCATCTCGGGATGCTGGTGGAAGCGGCCAATGTATTGATGGTGCGGGCCGATTCGCCGTTCCGCACGCTGGATGACTACATCGCGGCGGCGAAGACCCGTCCGGTGCGCTACGGCTCCTCCGGCATCGGCTCCGCGCCGCATCTGCTGGGGGCGATGATGTCGAGCGAGGCGAATGTGCCGAACCTGGAACACATCCCCTATCGCGGCAGCGCGCCGGCCATGCAGGACCTGATGGCCAATACCATCGAGAGCATGTTCGACCCGATCACCACCAATGTCGGCCCGATGCGGGATGGTTCGCTGCGCTGCCTCGGCGTTTCGTCGCCGCAGCGGCTGGCGGCCTTCCCGAACGTGCCGACCTTCGCCGAGCAGGGCTTTCCGAAACTGACCAGCGCGCAATGGCTGGGCCTGTCCGCGCCGAAGAACCTGCCGGCACCGATCGCGGCGCGGATGACGGCGCTGATCCCGCCGCTGCTGCAGCGGCCCGAGCTGAAGGCCCGCTTCGAGGAACTGGTGACCCTGCCGCGCAACCCGCCGCCACTGGGCGAGGATTTCATCCGTATCATGCGGGAGGACATCGCCGCCTGGACCGCGGTGGCGCGGCAATTCAACATCGTGGTGAGCTGAACCGGCTGGCCATCCTTCGGGACGCTGTCCTGGCGCCAGGCGGCGGCCATGATGGAACCGACACGGGTGGGGGCGCGTAAGGGTGGCGTCGTAGCGCAGCCAAAGGACGCCCCCCATGCCCCCCGCCAGCAAGAAGCCCGCCGAGCAAGCCTCCAGCCTTGGAAATGGCGGCGAGTTGCACCAGACGGCCAGCGCGCCGGATGCCCGGATCACCACCAATCATGGGGTCCCGATCAGCGACAACCAGAACTCGCTGAAGGCTGGAAGGCGGGGGCCCTCGCTGCTGGAAGACTTCGTGCTGCGGGAGAAGATCCAGCACTTCGACCATGAGCGCATCCCGGAGCGCATCGTCCATGCCCGCGGTTCCGCCGCGCATGGCTTCTTCGAGCTGACGGAATCCCTCGCCGACTACACCACCGCCAAGATCCTCACCGAAGTTGGCAAGAAGACCGAGGTGTTCACCCGCTTCTCCACCGTGGCCGGCGGTGCCGGTTCCGTGGACACGCCGCGCGACGTGCGTGGCTTTGCCGTGAAGATGTACACGGTGGAAGGCAATTGGGACCTGGTCGGCAACAACATCCCGGTCTTCTTCATCCAGGACGCGATCAAGTTCCCCGACCTGATCCATGCGGCGAAGATGGAGGCGGACCGCGGCTATCCGCAGGCCGCCACCGCGCATGACACCTTCTGGGATTTCATCGGGCTGATGCCGGAATCCATGCACATGGTCATGTGGATCATGTCGGACCGCACCATCCCGCGGTCCCTGCGCATGATGGAAGGCTTCGGCGTCAACACCTTCCGCCTGGTGGATGCCGCCGGGAAGGGCACGTTGGTGAAGTTCCATTGGCGGCCAAAGCTCGGCACGCAATCCACCTGCTGGGACGAGGCGGTGAAGATCGCCGGCGCCGATCCCGACTATCACCGCCGCGACCTGCACGACGCCATCGCCTCCGGCGATCTCCCGGAATGGGAGTTCGGCGTGCAGCTCTTCACCGATGAGGAGGCGGCGGCGCTGCCCTTCGACATTCTCGACGCCACCAAGCTGGTGCCGGAGGAGGTGAAGCCGATCCGCGTGGTGGGCCGCATGGTGCTGGACCGCAACCCGGACAATTTCTTCGCCGAGACCGAGCAGGTGGCCTACCTGCCCACCAACATGCCGCCCGGCATCGACGTCTCCGAGGACCCGCTGCTGCAGGGGCGGCTGTTTTCCTACCAGGACACGCAGCTTTCGCGCCTCGGCTCCACCAATTTCCACCAGCTGCCGATCAACCGCGCCAAGGGCTGTCCGTTCCAGAACTTCCAGCGCGACGGCCACATGCAGACCCAGGTGATTCCGGGTCGCGCCAATTACGAGCCGAACAGCCTGGCCGAGGCCGGCGAGGTGGCCGGCCCGCGTGCCGACCCGCGTGGCGGCTTCCGCACCGCCTCGGTTCCGGTGGAGGAAGGCAAGGTCCGCATCCGGGCGGAAAGCTTCGCCGATCATTTCAGCCAGGCGCGGCTGTTCTACCGGTCGCAGACCGCCATCGAGCAGGCACATCTGGCCTCCGCACTCGTCTTCGAGCTGTCCAAGGTGACGCTGCAGCATGTGCGGGACCGGATGCTGTCGCTGCTGCGGAACGTGGATGAGGATCTGGCCAGCCGGGTCGCCGCCGGCATGAACCTCGATCTGCCGGCGGCGGCGAAGCCCGCGGTGGCGCCGCAGGATCTGCCGGAGTCGCCGGCGCTGCGGATCGTCGGCAAGTATCCGGAGACGCTGAAGGGCCGCGCCGTGGGCATCCTCGTCTCGGATGGCGCGGATGGCAGCCTGGTGCAGGCGGTGCGCAAGGCGGCCACCCAGGCGGGGGCGACGGTGAAGATCGTGGCGCCCAAGGTGGGCGGCGTGACGCTGAAGGACGGCAAGAAGCTGGCCGCCGATGGCCAGCTCGCCGGCACACCTTCCGTCATCTTCGACGCCGTGGCGCTGGTGCTGTCCGAGGAAGGCTGCGCGCAGTTGCTGCACGAAAGCGCGGCGATGGACTTCGCCAGCTTCGCCTTCGCCCATCTCAAGGCCATCGGCCACACGGCGGAGGCGATGAAGCTGCTGGAGAAAGCGGGGGTGAAGCCCGATGCCGGCGTCATCGACCTGGCGAAAGGCGTGGATGGTTTCACCAAGGCGGCCGCGACGCGGCAATGGGACCGGGAGCCGAAGGTCCGCATGCTGGCCTGAGGTTGGCATGGCTTGATAGCCATGCTGGCCTGACGCCGGCATGGCTTTGTAGCCATGGATGGCCCCGGTGGGGGCTTCCATGGCAGGCTGCCGGCAAAGACGGGGGCCGAGATGTCGCTGACCATGCCGGAGGAGATCCTGCTGCTCCTCCTCGATGACGAAACCGGCAAGCCGGTGGGGCTGCCCGGCCCCGCCGGCGACTTGGCGCTGGCCGGGGCCATCCTGATGGAGCTGGCGTTGGCCGGGCGCATCGACACCGACCTGGACCGGCTGGTGCTGGTGCAGCAGCGGCCGACCGGGGATGCGCTGCTGGATGGTGTGCTGGCGCGGCTGGTGGCAGGAAACACAGCCGGCGAGCGCACCAGCCGCTGGTGGATCCAGGACATCGCCAAATCCGGCCCGGCGCTGCGCGCGCAGGTGCTGGAACGGCTGGTGGATGGCGGCGTGCTGCGCCGGATCGAGGATCGCTTCCTCTGGGTCTTCCCCGAACGCCGCTACCCGAAGGCCACCGGCCGCGCCGAGACGGCGGAGGTCCGGCGCCGCCTGCGCGGCGTGCTGCTGGAAGATGAGATCCCGGACCCGCGCGATGCGCTGCTGATAGGCCTGGCGAAGGCCAGCGGCCTGGTGCCGCTGGTGCTGTCGGAGGAGGAACGCGCGCAGGCGGCGGCGCGGGTGGACCAGGTGGCGGGGCTGGAGGAACTGTCCCGCTCGCTGTCCGCGGCGACGCGGGACGTCTACGCGACGCTGTTGCGCCAGGGCGCGATGCACTGAAACCCGCCGCCCCCCGCAAGGCGCGGGGGGCCGTACTGCCGCTACGCCTTCGCCGCGTTATCCTTGCACCATTGCGCCACCTGCGCGTGGGTCGCGAACCACACCCCCTCGAACTTCTTGATCCGCGTCACCAGCCGGTCGAGCAGCGCGATGCGGCTGCGGTGGCCGATGACGTGGGGGTGCATGGTCAGCAGGAACATGCCGCCTTCCTCATAGGCGCCGTCGAATTCGGCTGCGAAGATCTCCTCCACCGCGGAGGGCGGCGTGTAGGGGCGCAGGCCGGAGAAGCGCAGCATGTTGAAATACACCGCGTCGTCGCGGATCCATTCCGGCGGCAGCTCGACGATGCCGGTCGGCTCGCCCTGGTCCAGCAGCTCATAGGCATCGTCATCCGCCATCAGGGAACTGTCATAGAGCAGCCCCATCTCCTTGATGATGGACAGCGTATCGACCGAGAAATCCCAGGATGCGGTGCGGATGCCGACGGGGCGCTGGCCGCTGATCTTCTCCAGCGTCTCCGCCGCGCGCAGCGTCAATTCGCGTTCCACGCCGGGGGGCAACTTGGTGTTGGCCTCATGGATCCAGGAATGCACGCCGATCTCGTGGCCTTCCTGCGCCACGGCGCGGACTTCCTCCGGATGCAGCAGCGCGGAAACGGCCGGGTAGAAGAAGGTGGCCGGAATGCCGTGCCGGGCCAGCAGGGCGCGGATGCGCGGAATGCCCTGGCGGTTGCCGTACTGCCCCTGGCTGATCCGCATCGGGCTTTCGTCGTTGTCGCGCAGCGGGATCGTCTCGTGGTCCGCATCAAAGCTCAGCGTCACGCAGCAGCGCGCGCCATCCGGCCAATGCGTCGGCCGCATGCTGCGTCCGGCGCGGGCGCGGCCCACGATGTGGCGCCATTCCGGCTCGCTCCATTCCCACGGATTGGCGCTGGTCATGCTGCGGGGTTTCCCTGGCGTTGGTGAGTCGCCATGCTGCACCCCGATGCCCCGAACCGGAAGCCCCGCATGAACACGCCAACCGACCCCGCGCAGATGACCGCGGAACAGCTTCTGGCGCTGTACGCCGCCCGGGCCCTGTCCCCGGTGGAGGCGCTGAAGGCGGTGATGGAGCGGGTGGCGCGCTACAATCCCTGGGTCAACGCCTTCGCCGCCATGAACCCGCAGGCGCTGCGCCAGGCCGGCGAGTCGGAGGCGCGCTGGGCCGCCGGACGGCCGATCGGCCTGCTGGATGGCGTGCCCTGCACGGTGAAGGACCTGCTGAACATGGCCGGCTTCCCGACCCGTCGCGGCAGCCTGACGACGGATGCGACGCCCGCGACGGAGAATGCTCCGGCCGTGGTCGGCCTGCTGGCTGAGGGCGCGGTCATCATCGGCAAGACGACCACCACCGAATTCGGCTGGAAGACGCCGAGCGACTGCCCGCTGCATGGCGTCACCCGCAACCCCTGGAACCCGCAGCGTTCCGCCGGCGGCAGCTCATCGGGCGCCGGCGCCGCCGGGGCGGCCTGCTTCGGGCCGCTGCATATCGGCACCGATGCCGGCGGGTCCATCCGCATCCCGGCCGCCTATTGCGGCCTGGTCGGCGTGAAGCCCAGCTACGGCCGCATCCCGCAATGGCCGCATGGCGCCTTTTCGGGCGTCGCCTGCGCCGGGCCGATGACGCGCAGCGTCGGCGATGCCGCGCTGATGATGTCCGCCATGGCCCGCCACGACCTGCGCGACCCGGTCAGCCTGCCGGATGATCCGCGCGACTGGCGCCTCGGCATGGACCAGGGCGTCGCCGGGCTGCGCGTCGCCGTGGTGCGCCGCCTGGGCTTCGAGCCGCCGCTGGATGAGGAAGGCGAGGCCGCCTTGCAGGTGGCCGCCAAGCTGCTGTCCGAACAGGGCGCCATCGTCGAGGAGGCGGACCCCGAACTGCCCGACACGCGCGCCATCTTCTCCCGCGTCTGGGGCGTCGCCATCGCCCGGATCTGGAACAGCACGGCCCAGGACAAGCGCGGCCAGCTCGATTCCGGGATCGAGGAGGTGGCGCGGCGGATGGGCGACATGTCCGCCGCGGATTTCCTCGGCGCGGACATGCTGCGCGTGGAATGCGGGCACGCCATGGCGCGCTTCCACCAGCGCTACGACCTGATCCTGACGGCGGCCACCCCCACCGCGGCCTTCGACGCCGATGCGCCCACCATCAAGCCTGTCGAGGCGCTGTGGCGCGACTGGGCGCCCTGGACCTTCGCCTTCAACCTGACCCGCCAGCCCGCCATCGCCGTGCCGATCGGCCTGGACGAGGCCGGCATGCCGCGCGGCGTGCAGGTGGCGGCCGCGCTGTACCGCGACGACCTGGCCTTCCGCGCCGCCCGCGCCCTGGAACGCGCCGCCAGCCTCCCCCTGGCCAATCCGGCCGAAACCGGGCAGATGCGGGCGAAGCTGAACTAGCGGCCCGAGGGTCCGACCCGGTCCGCCCAATGAGGAAGGTCTCGTCATGCGGCTGGTGACATTCACGCGTCCGGGCAAGTTGCAGCAGGAAGTCGGCGCCCTCGGTGCCGGCGATGCCGTTCTGGACCTGGCCGCCGCCGAGCCGCTGCTGCGCGGGCAGAGCATGCTGGACCTGGCCGCCGCGCCGGCGCTGCTGGACAAGGCCCGCGCTGCCATGCCGAAGGCGCCGGTGGTGGAGGGCGCGAAGCTCTGCGCGCCGATCCCGCGCCCGCCGAAGAACGTGTTCTGCGTCGGCAAGAACTACCACGAGCACGCCAAGGAATTCGCCGGGTCGGGCTTCGACGGCGGCGCGAAGGACGTGGTGCCGCCTTTCCCCGTGGTCTTCTCCAAGCCGCATACCAGCATCATCGCCCAGGGCGAGAAGATCCTCGGCCATCTCGATCCGACCGGCGGCGTGGATTACGAGGGCGAACTCGGCGTCGTCATCGGTCAGGGCGGCCGCGGCATCGCCAAGGCGGACGCGCTGAAGCACGTCTTCGGCTACACCATCATCAACGACGTCACCGCGCGCCACCTGCAGAAGCGCCACAGCCAGTGGATCCTGGGCAAGGGCCTGGACACCTTCTGCCCCATGGGCCCGGCCATCCTGACGGCCGATGAGGTGCCGGACCCGACGACGCTGGTGCTGACCACCTGGGTGAATGGCGAGCAGCGCCAGAAGGCGCCCGTCGCCGATTTGATCTTCGACATCCCGACGCTGATCGAGGCGATCAGCGCCGTCATCACGCTGGAGCCGGGCGATGTGATCGCCACCGGTACGCCGGCCGGCGTAGGCATCGGCTTCAACCCGCCGGTCTTCCTGAAGTCCGGCGATGTGGTGAAGATCGAGATTTCGGGCATCGGCGTGCTGGAGAACCCGGTCGCCTAGCCTGACGAACCCTCTCCCCCCAACTTCGGGGGGAGAGGGCAGGGTGAGGGGGGCTGCGCCGCACCGCCCGCGATCTGAACCAAGGGAGAAAACAACAATGAACCGTCGCACGCTTCTGGGCGCCACCGCCGCGCTGCCCTTCGCCGGCAGCGCCCTCGCGCAGTCCGACTTCCCCTCCCGCGCCATGACCATGGTGGTGGCCTTCCCGCCGGGCGGGCAGGCGGATCTGGCGGCACGACCGACGGCCTCGGCGATGGAGAAGATCCTCGGCCAGTCGGTGGTGGTGCAGAATCGCGGCGGTGCCGCGGGCGCCATCGGCAATGCGCATGTCGCGCGCAGCGCGCCGGATGGCTACACCTCGCTGATGGCGCTGTCCTCGCTGGCGGTGATCCCGGAGGCGGAGAAGCTGTTCGGCCGCACGCCGCCCTATACGGTCGACCAGTTCGCCCCCATCGCCCTGGTCAATGCCGACCCGACCATGCTCGCCGTGCCGGCGAGCGCGCCCTGGCAGACGATGGAGGAGTTCATCGCGGCGGCGAAGGCGCGGCCGGGCGAAATCCCCTACGGCTCCTCCGGCACCTATGGCACGCTGCATGTGGCGATGGAGATGCTGGCGGCCGCCGCCGGCTTCCGTGCGTTGCATGTGCCCTTCAGCGGCGCCGGCCCCGCCATCACGGCGCTGCTCGGCGGCCAGGTGCAGGCGCTGGCCTCCGCGCCGGGCACGCTGACGCAGCATGTGCGGTCGGGCCGGGTGCGGGTGCTGGGCTGCTGGGGCAAGGACCGCGTGGCGGCCTTCCCGGATGTGCCGACCTTCATGGAGAAGGGATTCTCGGAGGTTGAGTTCTACATCTGGGCCGGGCTCTTCGTGCCGGCCGCGACGCCCGCGCCGGTGCAGCAGAAGCTGCGCGACGCGGTGCGCCAGGCGGTGCGGGACCCGCAGCTGGTCGCCGCCTTCACCGCTGCCGGCGCGCCCGTGGCCTATCTGGACGCGCCGGAATTTTCCCGCTTCTTCGCCGAGGACAGCGCGCGCCTGCTGCGCGCCGTCGCCCGGATCGGCAAGGTCGAATAGTCAGGCCGCGCCGCCCCAGTTGCGGGCCGAGAAGTCCATCACGAAGGACTTCGAGGCCTGCCAGGGCAGGTCCTTCCGCTTGCCCGTGAAGTTCGCGGTCTGGAACAGCACGGTATAGGCGGGGTCCTCGCGCTCCGTCAGCGTCAGCAGGCGGCGGAAGGTGGCGCGGCGCTTCTGCAGGTCGCTCTCGGTCTGCAGCGCGTCCATCAGCTTCGGTGCTTCGTCATTCTGCCACTGGCCGCTGGCCCAGGTCTGGCCGCCCGGCGCATAGACGGACATCGGCGCGACCGGGTCGTTGAAGACCGCGGTGTTGGAATTGTCGCAGAGGCCGCGACCCTCGAAGCGGCCGATGATCTGGCCCCAATTCTCCTTCATCTCGATCTGCACGTTCAGCCCGGCCTGGCGCCAGCCCTCGACCAGGATCCGCGAGGAGGCGACCTGCAGCGTGTAGTAGTTGTTCAGCAGCTGGTAGGGGATCGGCTGGCCCTGGTAGTTGGCCTCCCGCAGCAGGCGGCGCGCCTCGGCCAGGTCGAAGCGGGGCGCTTCCCAGTCGGCCAGGTACATGTCGCCGTAGACTTCCCATTGCAGGCCCCGCGGCACCGCGGTGCGGCCGCCCCACAGGCTGTCGACGATCGATTGCCGGTCGATGCTGTGCGACATGGCGCGGCGCACCAGCGGATTGGCGAGAACGGGATGCGTCTTGTCCCAGACGATCAGCCGGTTGTTGTTGATCGGCCCACCGACCACCTCGTGCCGCGGGCTGCGCTCGATGCCCTGGATCTGGTCCGGCGGCAGGTCGCAGATGAAATCCCAGTCGCCGGCCTGCAGCCCCGCGACGCGGGAGGCGACATCCGGCACCTCGACGAAGCGGATGCGCTTTAGCGGCGGGCGGCCACCCCAGTATTCGTCATGCGCTTCCAGCACCAGGTCCTGGCCGGGGCGGAAGGACACCACGCGGTAGGGTCCGGTGCCGACCGGCTTGCGCGCCCAGTCCAGCCAGGTGGCGGCCTGCGCGAAGGCGGCGCGGGAGAAGATGGCGCCGGTGGTGCGCGTCAGCCGGCCTTCCAGCGTCACATCCGGCACGGAATTGACGAAGCGCACGGTGCGCCGGTCCACCACCTCCATGCGCTCGAAATTCGGGAAATGGGCGCGGCTGATGGCAGCGGCCTCGGGCGGCGGCGTCTTGCCGGCGGCACCCGCGGTGGTGGAGACGAACAACCCGCGGGTGTCGGCGGGCAGGCCGGTCCACATGCGTTCGTTGGAGAAGGTGAAGGCGACGTCCTCCGCCTCCATCACGCGGCCGTCATGCATCCGCACATCGTCGCGCAGCGTCAGCTCCAGCGTCTTCGCATCGATGCGGCGCCAGGATGTCGCCAGCACCGGCTCGGCACGCTGCGTGCGCGTCCAGTCGATGCCGATCAGCGGTTCGGAAAAGCTCGGCATGATGCGGAAGCCGACATTGGACTGCTCGCGCATCGGCTCCAGCGTGCCGGAGATGCTGACGATCTGCACGGCAACCGTGATGGAAGGCCGCGTATCCGGTGCCGCGTTCTGCGCGATGGCGAAGCGCGGCAGCAGCGCCGCGCCGGCGGTGGCGCCGAGGATATGTCTGCGCTGGATCATGCGGATGGCTCCCGTTCGAAGGCGGCGGAAGCTAGGCGCGGGGGATGACGCACCGATGACGGGGTGATGAAGGCTGCGGGACGGACAGGCCTTTCCAGCTTTCCCGCCGGATGCGAGGCTGTCGCGCCGCAAAGGAGACCGGATGACCATGTCCACCGAGACCGACATCATCAAATGGCTGTCCACACAACGCGAGTCGATGATCCAGGTGCTGCGCGAGATGGTGGATACCGATGGCGGCAGCTACGACAAGGAGGGCGTCGACAAGGTCGGCGCGCAGGTTGCGCGTTTTATGGAAGCGCAGGGCATTCCGGTGGAGGTGCTGCCGCAGCAGAAGCACGGCGACTGCATCCGTGCGACGCTTGAGGGCGGGGACGCTACGCGCGGCGGCAATGCCCGTGAGAACATCCTGCTGATGGGCCATCGCGACACCGTCTTCCCGAAGGGCGAACCGACGCGCCGCCCCTTCACCATCGAGGGCGATCGCGCCTTTGGCCCTGGCGTCGCCGATATGAAGGCAGGGCTGGTGATGAACATGTTCGTCCTGGCCGCCTTCAAGAAATTCGGCGGCGCGCCCGGGCCGCTCGTCGCGCTGTTCACGGGGGATGAGGAGATCGGCTCGCCCGAGGGCCGCCCGGTGATCGAGGCGGAGGCCAAGGCGGCGCGCGTGGTGTTCAATTCGGAACCCGGCCGGCCGAATGGCGGCATCGTCACCGGCCGCAAGGGCGGCGTGTTTTCCGTCTTCGATATCGAGGGCAAGGCCGCCCATTCCGGCGGGAATTTCGAGGCCGGCATCAGCGCCATCGGCGAGCTGGCGGCCAAGATCACCGCGATCCATGCGCTGACCGACCTGAAGCGCGGCATCACGCTGAATGTGGGCCTGGTGACCGGCGGGCAGAGCGTGAACACGGTGGCGCCGCACGCCCAGGGCCAGATCGACCTGCGCTATGTCGAGCCGGCAGACCGCGAGGAGGTGATGGCGAAGATCCACGCCATCATCGACAAATCCTACGTCCCCGGCACTCGCGCAAAGCTGACCATCAAGGGCGAGTTCCTGCCGCTGACGCAGTCGCCGGAGGCGGCGAAGCTTTTCGCCACCTATCGCGCGGCGGCCGCCGAATCCGGCTTCGATCCCAGCGGCGAGTTCAGCGGCGGCTGCGCCGATAGCGGCTTCACCGCGGCGATGGGCGCGCCGACGCTGTGTGCCGTCGGGCCGGTGGGCGGCAAGGCGCATACGCCGGAGGAGTATCTGGAGCTGGGGAGCCTGGTGCCGCGGGCGCAGGCGGTGGCGCGGGCGATCCTGAAGCTCGGGCCGGGCTGAGGGGGCCGCCGAGCCCCCACCCCGACCCTCCCCCGCAAAGCGGGGGAGGGAGAAGCAAACCCTCCCCTGCGAAGCGGGGGGTTGCGGCGCTGCCGCAACGCCATGGGCTGGAGGGGCCCGCGCGCAGCGCGGGAGGGTGGGGGCCGGGCTACCCCTCCACCCTTCGCCACCCCTCCAGCAACCCCCAGCCGATCCGCGCAAACCGAAACCCGTTCCCCCCGCCGCCGCCCGGCTGGTCCTCCGCCCGGCTGATCGCCACGCCCTTGATGTGGCACAGCAGCAGCGCCCCCACGCCGCCATGGGCGACGATCGCCACATCCCCCGCCGGCGCCTGCGCCAGCACGCCGCGCACCGCCGCCACGATCCGCGCCTGGGCATCCACCGCCCTTTCCCAGCCGCGCACGCTGCGCTCCGGCGCGGCGAAGAATTCATCCGCCGTCGCCTCGAACTCCGCCGGCGGCAGGTAGCCTGTCGCGCTGCGGTCATTCTCCCCGAGCGCCGCCACCTGGGTGACGCCGAGGCCCAGATGCCCGGCCAGGATTTCCGCCATGTCGCGCGCCTTGCGCTCCGTGCTGCTGAACACCGCGCGGACCTGCGGCACCCAGGGCTGCGCCAGCATGGCCCGCGACCGTTCCAGCCCGCGCGGCGAAAGCGGCCAGTCGGGGACCGGCACGGCGGGGTCGATCGCGACCTCCGGATGCGTCAGGAAGTGGACTTGCGCCATGGCTGCCGTAAGGATGCGTTGCGCCACGACCCTACCACGGAGACACGCTTGCCCAACCCCCGCACCCCGCCCACCGATGCGCCGAAGCTTCGCACCATCGCCATGCCGGCCGATGCCAACCCCTCCGGCGACATCTTCGGTGGCTGGCTGATGGGGCTGATGGACCTGGCGGCCGGCAACGCCGCCGGGCGCCGCGGCCGCGGCCGGGTCGCGACCATCGCGGTGGAGGGCATGAAGTTTCACATGCCGGTCCTCGTCGGCGACGAGGTCAGCATCTATGCCGAGGTCGTCTCCGTCGGCCGCACCTCCATGCGCATCGAGGTCGAGGCCTGGCGCCGCGAAAGGTCGGAGGAGGAGATGTGCCTGGTGACGGAGGGCGTCTTCACCTTCGTGGCCATCGATGAGAACCGCAAGCCGCGGCCGGTGCCCCCCCTGTGATCCGCGAACACGTCATCCGCTGGTCCGAATGCGACCCCTATGGCCATGTGAACCACGCGGCCTACCTGATCCTGTTCGAGGATCTGCGCGTGGCGCATTGGCAGGCGCTGACCGGCGCGGCGCTGGCGCCGGACCGGCCGGGGCCGGTCGTGGCGCAGCTGGATGTGCGCTACCTGCGCGGGGTGCGCTTCAACGATGCGGTGACGCTGACCTGCCGCACCATCTCCTTCCGCCGCAGCTCCTATGTGCAGGACTATGCGCTGCTGAAGGATGGCGAGCCCTGCTGCACGGCGCGCGCCGTCTGCGTGCTCACGCGGCAGGACAGCGGGGAGAAGGTGGCGCTGACGCCCGAATGGCGCGCGCTGCTGGAAGGGCAGGGGGCGGAGGCGGCCGCCTAGCTCAGCCGGGCCAGCCGGCCAGCGCCTGCTCGGCCACCGCCTGCAGCGTCGCGCGCGGCAAGCCCGCCTTTGCCTGCACGGACAGGCCGTGCGCCATCGCCATCACGAAGCCGGCCAGCGTCGCGCAATCCGCCGTGGCTGGCAGGTCGCCCTCGGCCTTCGCCCGCTCGAAGCGTTCCCGCAGCGCCGCCTCGCCGGTGGCGCGATAGGCGATCAGGGCCTGGCGGATGGGTTCGGACTCGTCCGACCCGGCCAGCACGGCCTGGATGCCGAGGCAGCCGGGACGGTCCGTATAGCGAGTGGTTAGCTCGACCGCACCTTGCAGGAAATGCGCCGCAACCTGGCGCGCCGTGGGCTGCTGCAGCGCCTCCGGGATGTAGCCAAGGTAGCGCTCGCCGTAGCGCGCCAAGGCGCGGTGGAACAGCGATTCCTTGTTGCCGAAGGCCGCATACAGCGCGGGCCGCTCGACGCCGGTCGCCGCGACCAGGTCGGTGTAGGACGCGCCCTCATAGCCCTTGCGCCAGAAGACACAGAGCGCGGCGTCGAGCGCCTTCTCGGTGCAGAACTCCCGATGGCGTCCCATCAGCTGGACCCGACCTTTTTCATAACGAGCATTATTAAACGGCTTGACGGCCCCTGTCGAATTTCATACCAGACGTTACCGTAATGGCCATTACGTTTCCAGGGCGAAGGTGCCCATGCCATCCGAAGGGGTTCACATGTCCAACACGTTCAAGGGCAAGGTCGTCCTGGTCACCGGCGGTTCCCGCGGCCTCGGCGCTGCCACGGCGGAAGCCTTCGCCGCGCAGGGGGCGGATGTCGCGATCAGCTATGCGGCCTCCGCCGACAAGGCGCAGGCCGTCGTGGCGAAGCTGAAGGCGAAGGGGGCGCGCGCCATCGCCATCCGCAGCGACCAGGCGGACCTGGCCACCGCCCGGCCGCTGGTCGATGCGGTGCTTGCCGAATTTGGCCGGCTCGACATCCTGGTGAACAATGCCGGCATCGCCATCCAGGGCCAGCGCGTCGATGACCCCACGCTCGATGGCGACCGCTACAACCATCAATGGCAGGTGAATGTCCTGGGCAGCATCGCCAATACCCGCGCGGCGGCGCCGCGGATGAGCGATGGCGGGCGCATCATCTTCGTCGGCTCACGCCTCGGCTCCGTCGTGCCCTTCGCGGGGGTGGCCGATTATGCCGGCACGAAATGGGCGCTGGCGGGCTACGCGAAGGGCATCGCGCGCGACCTGGGCCCGCGCAACATCACGGTGAATGTGGTGCAGCCGGGCATCATGCCGACGGACATGGCGGCCGACGTCGCCGGCGAATTGCCGGACCGGGATGCCATCCTGGACGCGCACCCGATTCGTCGCATCGCGACGCTGGAGGAGGTGGCGGAGACCATCTGCTTCCTGGCCGGGCCTTCCGCCGGCTACATCACCGGCGAGACCCTCAACATGGCCGGCGGCTTCGGGATCTGACAGCCGGCAAGCCCTCTCCCCCACAGGGGGAGAGGGTTCGCCGAACTACTGCCGCCAGGGCCGCCGCTGCCACAGCCCCTGCAGCACCGCGTGGTCGGCCCGCATCATGTCGCGGTAGTCCTTGCCCACCAGGGGCCGCAGCGGCAGGCCGGTGCGCTCGGCATCGGCGATCAGCGCGGGGTCGGCCATCGCCTCGCGGAAGGCCGTCTCCAGCTTCACGCGGATTTCCTCCGGCAGGCCGGGCGGGGCGCCGATGCCGCGGGCGGAACCGCCGAGCACGTCGTAGCCCTGTTCCTTGAAGGTCGGCACCTGGCCGGTCGGCGCCCAGCGCTGCGGCCCGCCCTGCGCCAGGCAGCGGATGCGGCCTTCGCGCATCAGCGCCACGCCCTCGCTCATGTTGAAGCTGCCCACCTTCAGGCTGCCGCCCAGCACGTCCCGCTGCACCGGCGCGGTGCCGTTGTAGGGGATGTGCAGCAGCCGCACGCCGGCCGCTTCCTCGAAGCTGAGCTGCAGCATGTGGTCGTCGGAGCCGATGCCGGCGGTGCCGACGCCGATTCCCTCCGGGTCCTTCTTCGCGGCTTCCTTGAGGTCGTCCAGCGTGCGCCAGGGGCTGTCGGCGCGAACCCACAATCCGCCCGGGTCATCCACCACATTGGCGATGTAGGTGAAGTCCTCCGGCTTGTAGCGGGGGGTGCGTTCCACCGCGATGGCATGCATGGCGGTGTTGGTCAGCGCGCCCAGCGTGTAGCCATCCGGCGCCGCGTTGAACAACGCCTCGAACCCCAGCTGCCCGGCGGCGCCGGGGCGGTTGACGATGGCGAATCGCGCACCGGGCAGGCGCGGCGTCACGAAATGCACGATGGGGCGCACCATGTTGTCCACGCCGCCGCCCGGCGGGAAGGGGACGATCACCTCGATGGCGCGGTCGCCCGGCCAGGCGGCCTGGGCGAGCCGCGGCGCGGCGAGGGTGGCGACGGATGCGGCGGCGACACCCAACAGGGTGCGGCGGGTGGTCATGGCGGGTCCTCCCGGGACGATTTCCGGCAGCATGACGCCGGACTGCGCGGCATGCAACGGCTTGAACTCGCTTCATAAATCATTCTACCTGACGCAACGTCCGGCCCAAGGCGCAGCCAATCGGCCCGAAAGGCAGCGCGTCTTGGCCTGCTCCGCGCCCGGCGCCGCATCCTGCCGTCAGTGCAGGAGAGACCCCGATGATCCGCTTTCGCCCCGCCTTCGCCGCCACCCTGCTGCTGCTGGCCGCCACCCCGGCCGCGGCGCAGACAGCCTTCCCCTGCCGGCTCGAGGCCAAGGACAGCCACCTCGTGGCGGAGCGATTCGACCTGGTGGTGCAGACGGAACCGCCGCAGGCGGCGCGTACCGAATACTGGATGACGGTCCGCAACCCGCATCCCTGGCCCGCCGCCGTGCTGGCCGGCATCCGCCTGCCCGGCATCGTGGAGGCGCCGGCGGAGCCGGTGACGGTGCCGCCAAGGCAGGCCGCGCCGGTGCTGATCGGCTGGTTCCCGCACGACATGTCCCGCGGCCGCATGGCGCCCCCGCTGCTGGAGGCGGTGCGCGCCGCGATGACCATCCCGCTCTGCCTGGTGCTGCAGCCGGGCCCGCTGTCGCGTGATGCCGCGCCGTCAGCCGGCCTCGCGGTCCCGGCGCGTGGCTTCGAGATCATCCGCGATGAAGGCGCGCAGGATCTCCGTCAGCGGTTCTGAGCGGACGAAGCCGAGGCCGGGGGCGCGCGTCGCGGCGAAGGCGGCGGGCCAGCCGGCGACGATCGCCTCCACCTCCGCATCCGGCACGTGCCGGGCCAGGGCGCGGGCCTGCGGCCCCGCCACCTCCTCCAGCGCCGCCAGCATCTCCGCGATGGAGGCGGACAGGCCGGGCGGGTTGATGCCGCGGTCGCGGCCGAGTTTCGCGGTATCCATCCCGGCGGCATGCGCCAGCCAATCCACCGCGCGGCGCGGGGAACAGACCCAGACGCGGAAATCCTCCGCCACCGGATACTGCGCCGGCAGGCCCAGCAGCGGTTCCCGCAGCACCGCGGAGACGAAGGAACTGGCCGCGCGATTCGGCCGACCCGGCCGCACCATCACCGTCGGCAGGCGGATCGAGACCACGTCCAGGAAGCCGCGCCGCGTCGCATCCGCCAGCAGCAATTCGCCGATCGCCTTCTGCGCGCCGTAGCTGTTGGTGGGCAGCTGCCGCGCCTCATCCGGCACCATCGCCGCTTGGCCGCCATCGAAGGAGGCGACGGAGGAGGTGAAGACCACCCGCGGCGGCCTTTGGCCGGGCGGCCGATTCAGACCTTCGGGCCCTTCGGCCCTGCGGTCATCGGACACCAGCTTCCGGCAGACATCGATCAGCGCCTGCGTCCCGGCGATGTTGACCCGGATGCCCAGGTCGTAATCGGCCTCCGCCGCGGCGGAGACAACGGCGGCCAGGTGCACCACCAGCCCGGTGCCGGGCGGAATCGCCTGCGCCAGCACGGATGCATCGGCCACGTCGCCGGCCAGGCAGCGGACCGGGAAGGGAGCCTCCAGCGGCGCCGGCTGGTGCAGGTCGAACAGGGTCAGCCCGGTGATGCGCTGGCCGCCCACCGCGGCATCCGCCGCCAGCCGCGCCGCCAGCCTGCGGCCCAGGAACCCGCCGCCGCCCAGGATGGTGACCTGCATGCTTCTCTTCCCTTCTTCATCAACTGGCGCGACTCGCCCGAGGGCAACTTGCCGGGACAGGGGCCGGCGCGCCACTCTCCGCCGCATGATCCCCGATCGCCCCTCCCGCCTCCTGCTCAATCGCCGCCATGGCACCCCCGGCGTGGTGGTGCTGCCGGATGGCAGCTTCCGTCGCGCCAAGGCGGAGATCGCCTCCTGGCCCGGCTATGCGCCGACCCCCCTGCTGAAGCTGGAGGATGTGGCCACCGAGGCGCGGGTGGCGGCGGTGCATTGGAAGGATGAGGCCGGCCGCTTCGGTCTCGGCAGCTTCAAGGCGCTGGGCGGCGCCTATGCGGTGGCGCGGCTGCTGGTGGCGGAACTGGCGCGGCGCGGCGTGGCGAATGCCGCGACCAGCGCGGAGCTGGCCGGCGGCGCGCATCGCGACGCGCTGCGCGGCATCACCGTGACCTGCGCGACGGATGGCAACCATGGCCGCTCCGTCGCCTGGGGCGCCCAGCGCTTCGGCTGCCGCTGCGTCATCTTCGTGCATGAGACGGTCAGCCAGGGCCGCCGCGACGCCATCGCGAAATACGGCGCCGAGATCCGGGTGGTCCCGGGCAACTATGACGACGCCGTGCGCGAAGCCGCCCGCACGGCCGAGGCGGAGAACTGGTTTGTCGTCTCCGACACCTCCTATGAGGGCTATACCGAGGTCCCGCGCGACGTGATGCAGGGCTACCGCGTCATGGTCGATGAGGCGGCGGACCAGTTGGACGGCCAGGCGCCGACCCACGCCTTCATCCAGGGCGGCGTCGGCGGCGTGGCGGCCGCGGTCTCCATCCAGCTCCGCGCCCGCTTCGGGCCGGATGTGAAGGTCATCGTGGTGGAGCCGGAGAAGGCCGCCTGCCTGCTCGCCAGCGCCGAGGCCGGGGAAGCGGTGACGGTGGAGGGCGAGTTGGACACGCTGATGGCGGGCCTGGCCTGCGGCGAGCCGAGCCTGCTCGCCTGGCAGGAGCTGGAGCGCGGCGCCTTCGCCTTCATGGCCGTCTCCGACGACAGCGCCGTGGATTGCATGCGCCTGCTGGCCCGGCGCACCCCGAAGATCGTCGCGGGCGAAAGCGCCGTGGCCGGGCTCGCCGCCCTGCTGCTGGCGGCGCGGGAGCCGATGACCCGGATCATGCTGGGACTGGGCACTGAAAGCCGGGTGCTGCTGTTCGGAACCGAGGGCGCCACGGACCCGGAGCTCTACGCAAGGTTGATAGACCAATCGGATTGACGTTGGATTGTTGCAGCGCGACATGCGGGGAACCACGGCGGCGCTTCGGCGCTGCCTGAACGACCTTACGGAGAGACCCGCCGCATGAATCGCCGCCAAATTCTCGGCGCCGGCATGGCCGCAATCGCCGCCCCGCTGGCCGCCCCCGCCTTCACCTCCGCCGCCCGCGCCCAGGGCAGTTGGCCGAACCAGCCGATGCGCCTGGTGGTGCCCTTCGCCGCCGGCGGCCCGACCGACATCCCGGCCCGCCTGTTCGCCGAGCGCATCGGCGCCAACCTGCCGCAGCGCGTGATCGTCGAGAACCGCACCGGCGCCGGCGTGCTGGTGGGGACGGAAGTGGTGGCCAAGGCCACGGACGGCCACACCTTCCTGTATACGACCGTGGCGCATGCGGTACTGCGCGCCCTGTTCCAGCGCCTGCCCTTCGACCCCGAGGCGGATTTCGTGCCGGTGGCGCTGGTCGGCGTGATCCCGATGCTGGTCACCGTCGGCCGGAGCTCCCCGGTGCGCGACCTGCGCGGGCTGCAGGCGGCGCTGAAGGCCGATCCGGGCGGCATGACCTATGCCTCCTCCGGCAATGGCGGCGCGCTGCATCTGGCGACGGAGCTGATGCTGCGGTCGATGGATGCCCGCGCCCTGCACGTGCCCTATCGCGGCACGGCGGCGGCGATGCCGGATGTGCTGAACGGCACCATCCCGCTGATCGTCGATGTCGCCACCTCCGCGCTGTCCTATGTCCAGAGCGGCGAGACGCGTGCCCTGGCGGTGATGGACAGCTCCCGCATGCCGCAGCTTCCCGATGTGCCGACCACGGCGGAAGCCGGCTTCCCGGGGCTCGAGGCCTATACCTGGCACATGGTCATGGCGCCCAAGGGCACTCCGGCCGATGTGGTCCAGACGGTGAACCGCGCCTTCATGCAGGTGGCCGGCGAGGCCGCGGTGCAGCAGCGCCTGTCCGACCTGGCGATGCGCCTGGTCACCGACAGCACGCCGGATTCGGCTGCCGCCTGGCTGCGGGAGGAGACCCGGAAGTGGTCATCGGTGGTGCGCGAAGCCAATATCACCATCAACTAGCACCCGCGAAAGCCCTCTCCCCCCGACGGGGGGAGAGGGTTGCGTGAGGGGGGCGTGCCCGCCCCGGAGGCTGCCCCGGCGATCGTCGGTTGACGCCGGCCCACACTCTCCCCGACTGTTCCGCCCATAAATCAACGGGCGGCAATCTCGCCCGAGGGGAGAGCATGTTCATGAAAGATCCGATCTTCGGTCGCCGCAGCGCGCTGGCGCTCGGCGCCGCCGCGCTGGCCACCCCCGCCTTGCTGCCGCGCGGCGCCGCGGCGCAGGGTACCTGGCCCAGCCAGCCGGTCCGCATGATCGTCCCCTTCGCCGCTGGCGGCCCCACCGATGTACCGGGGCGCCTGATCGCGGAGGAAATGTCGAAGGCGCTGCCCAACCGCATCGTGGTGGAGAACCGCACCGGGTCCGGTGTGGTGATCGGCACGGATGTGGTGGCCAAGGGTCCGCAGGACGGGTCCATGCTGCTGTACACCACCGTGGCGCATGCGGTGACGCGGGCGATGTTCCCGACGCTGCCCTTCGACCCAATCGCGGATTTCACGCCCTGCGCGCTGGTCGGCCAGGTGCCGGTGGTGCTGCTGGTGAACAATGATTTCCCGGCCCGGAACCTGGCCGAGTTCATCGCCGTGCTGCGCGCCAATCCCGGCAAGTACGACTACGCCTCCTCGGGCAATGGCGGCGCGGTGCACCTGGCGACGGAGCTGTTCCTGCATGCGGCCGGCGGGCTGCGGGTGAACCATGTGCCGTATCGCGGCAGTTCCGCCGCGCTGCCGGATGTGTTGTCCGGCCGGGTGCCGATGATCTTCGACATCGCCGCCTCCGCGCTGCCCTATGCGCGGTCCGGGCAGTTGCGGGCGCTGGGGATCAGCACGAAGCAGCGCTCGCCGCTCGCGCCGAACATCCCGACCATGATCGAGCAGGGCGTTGCGGGCTACGAGGCCTATACCTGGCACATGGTGATGGCGCGCAGCGGCACGCCGCCGGCCATCATCCAGCAGGTCAACCGGGCGGTGAATGCGGCGGTGAACATCCCGGCGGTGAAGGAGCGGCTGCTGGGCTTCACCATGCAGGTGGTCTCCGACAGCACCCCGGAATCGGCCGCCGCCTACCTCGCCAGCGAGATTGCGGTGTGGGAACCGCTGGTCCGCGCGGCGGGCATCCGGGCCAGCTGAAGTGTCAGGTGCCGGGGTCGGGCAACAGCCCCGCTGCGATCCCCTCCGGCACCGCCTCATCCTCCGCCGCCAGCGGGTCGCGCGGCAGCACGCGGTGGCGCAGCACCAGCCGGGCGAGTTCCAGCCGCCCGGCATCCTCCAGCCGCGCCGCCTCCCACGCCATCGCGGCGGCGGAGGTCAAATGGTACAGGGCGGAGGCCGCCTGGCGGGCCAAAGCCGGGTTCTCCTGCGCCCGTTCGGCCAGCGCCACGGCGCGGTCCAGTGCCGCCGGCGCTTCGGGCAGGGCAGGGGCATTGCCGAGCAGCGCCATGACATGCCGGCGCAGCACCGGCAGCGCCGCCTCCCGTTTTGCCGCGCGCAGCACGTCCAGCGCCACGATGTTGCTGGTGCCTTCCCAGATGCTGCCGAGATGTGCGTCCCGCAGCAGCCGGGCATCCGGCCATTCCTCGATGTAGCCGCAGCCGCCGCGCACCTCCATCGCATCGCCGGTGACGCGGCGGGCGTCGCGGCAGGCGCGGAATTTCAGCAATGGCGTCAGGATGCGGAGCAGGGGGTAGGCGCCTTCCTCCCCGGCATCGGATCGGCGCAGCGCCTCCGCCGTCTGGAACATCAGGCTGCGCGCCTGCTCCATCGGCAGCAGCATCTTTGCCAATTGCCGGCGCATCAGCGGCATGTCCACCAGGCGCTGGCCGAAGGCGCGGCGGCGATGCGCCACATACAGCGCTTCCGTCACGGCGCGGCGCATCAGGCCGGCGGCGCGCATACCGTTGGAGAGGCGGGAATTGTTGACCATGTCGGCCATCTGCCGGAAGCCGGCCGCCGGGTCGCCGACCAGGTAGGCAGTCGCCCCCTCCAGCCGGATCTCGCCGCTGGCCATGGACCGGGTGCCGAGCTTCGGCTTCAGGCGCAGGATGCGGTAGGCGTTCTCCGTGCCATCCGGCAGGACCCGGGGCAGCAGGAACAGGGAGACACCGGCAAGCCCCGGCCCCGCACCCTGCTCAGCCCCCTGGCGCCGCGCCAGCACCATGGCCAGGCCGGCATCGGGGTTGGAGCAGAACCACTTGTCGCCGGTCAGCGCCCAGCTTCCATCCGCATTCGGCGCGGCCATCACGGCGGTGGCCGCGATGTCGCTGCCGGCGCCCTGTTCCGTCATGAACATCGCGCCCTGGTCCAGCGCATCCAGATCCTGGCTGGTCAGCCCGGGCAGGTAGCGGGCGACCAGCGCCGGGTCGCCGAAGCGGCGCAGCGTGCGGGCCAGGCTGTCGGTCATGGAGACCGGGCAGCACAGGCCGAATTCCGCCTGCACCAGAAGGTAGGTGATCAGGTACTTCGCCGCCGGCGGCATCGGCGCCGCCCAGCCCAGCACCCCGCCGCGATGCGACAGCGCGGCCAGGCCATAATCACCGAAGGCCACCTGTTCCATCGCCCGGTAGGCCGGGTGGTATTCGATGTGCTGCCGATCCGCGCCGCGCCGGTCCCGGCTGTGCAGCACCGGCGGGTTGCGGTCCGCCGTCGCGGCCAGTTCATCCAGCCGCCCGCCGGCCAGCCCGCCCAGCCGGTCCAGATGCGGCGCCAGATGCGCCAGCAGGTCCGCCGGCAGGTACAGCCCCGCCAGCCGCGCCAGCGCCGGGTCCGCGCGCCATAGGTTCAGCCCGCGGCTGTCCGGCACCGCCTCGGCGCCCTGCGGCGGTGCCGCCTGGGAGCCCTGCGGCGGTGCCGCCTGGGAGCCCTGCGGCGGTGCCGCCTGGGAGCCGTGCGGCGGTGCCGCCTGGGAGCCGTGCGGCGGATGGGGCAGGGCGATGTTCATGGGCCGAGCCGGGTCTGCGCCGCGGCGATGGCGGCCTCCGCCGGGGCGATCGCCACCTGGCGCAGCCCCGCCTGGCCGCCGGGCGTAGCGAGGGTGGGCTGCCATTGGCACAGCACCGGCCGCGCCCGCAGGTTCTGGCCGCGCTCGTCGAAGCGCGCGCCCCAGCCGCAGGCGGTGAGGCCCTCGGGGATATCGGTCGCCATCAGCGCGGCACGGATGCGGTCCCGCTCCGCGCTGCCGGCGCGGTGCAGCGCATCCAGGAACAGCCGCGCCCCGGTGAAGCAGGCCAGCCCATGGCCGGAGCGCGGCTCCGCGCCATACCGGCGCAGATACAGCTCGGCGAAGGCGCGGGCGCCGGGGGCGATGCGTTCATTCACCGCGAAGGGGGTGAAATCCGCGCTCATCGTGCCGGCGAAATCCGCGCCGATGCTGCGCGCCGTCTCCCCCAGCCCGTAGCCGCCGGCGGTGCCGATCACCATGCGCGGCTGCCAGTTGGCGTCCCGCATGGCGCGGAACAGCAGCACCTCGTCGCCCGGCGCGCCGACATGCAGCACCACCTCCGCATCCAGCCCGCGCAGGCGCTGCACCAGGCCGGCCAGGTCCGTCGGCCGCGGCGCGTAGCTGGCGCGCTGGATCAGCGTCAGCCCGCGCGCCTGCATCAGCGCTTCCTGCGCCGCTCCGATCGACTGGGCGCCGAGTGCATCCTCCTGCGCGATGGCCAGTCGCAGCGCGGTGTCCGGCCGGTCCATGGCAGCAGCCAGGATGCTGACGCCCTGCAGCGCGGTGGCGGCGAAATCCGTGGCCTGTGGCGCGGCGCGGAACACCCAGCGGAAGCCGCGCTCGACCACCGGGTCGCCCAGCGCGCACAGCTCGAAGAACGGCACATTCGCCAGTTCCGCCACCTGGGATGCGGGCAGCGCGATGGTGGTGCTGAAGCTGCCGAAGATGGCGGCGACCCGTTCCGGCCCCTGCACCAGGCGGCGGGCTTCCTCGGTGGCCGCGGCTTCATCCGGGGCGTCGGCGCGGACCAGGGCGATCGGGCGGCCGAAGACGCCGCCGCCCGCGTTGCGGTCCTCCACCGCCAGTTCCAGGCCGCGATAGCACTCATCGCCGAACAGCGCGGAGGGACCGCTGAGCGGGAACAGCGCGCCGAGCCGGACCGGAGGCGCCGAGGGTGCCCCGGCCGGGGCCGGGGCGGGGGTGGCCGCCGGGGCCTGCGCCCGCGCGCGGCCGAAGGGGCCGAAGGCGCCCAGCGCGGCGCCGGCCAGCCCGCCGAGCATCCGGCGGCCGAAGCCCTGCATTCCTCCAACCCTCCAGGCACCCGCGCGCAGTTTTCCACGGCCCGCCGCCGGCGCACAACCCCGCCACCCCGCCTGCGTCCTCCGCCGTCCCGCCTTGACGTGCCGCGCCGCCGCATGGTCCCTCATGCCCCGACCGAGAACAGGAGCCCGCCATGTCCAACCTGCCCGTCGAGATGACCCTGATCGACCACACCCAGGGCGGCACGGGCAAGGGCGGCGGGCCGGAGGTACTGGTGCCGGTGCGCGGCCCGCTGCCAAGCCCGGCGGCGGATGAGGTGCTGATCCGCACCCAGGCCGTTGGCGTGAACCGCCCGGATGTGGCGCAGCGCACCGGCAGCTATCCGCCGCCGCCCGGCGCCAGCCCCGTCATCGGCCTGGAATGCGCCGGGGAAGTGGTGGCCGTGGGCGCCGCCGTCACCCGCTGGAAAGTGGGCGACAAGGTCTGCGCGCTGGCCAATGGCGGCGCCTATGCCGAATACTGCACGGCGCCGGAGGCGCAGACGCTGCCCTGGCCGGCCGGCTATGACGCGCTGCGCGCCGCCGCCCTGCCGGAGACCTATTTCACCGTCTGGGCCAATGTCTTCGGCCATGGGCGCCTCGCGGCGGGCGAGTCCATCCTGATCCATGGCGGCACCAGCGGCATCGGCGTCACCGCCATCCAGCTCGCCAAGGCCTTCGGCGCCACGGTCTACGCCACGGCGGGCAGCGCGGAGAAGGTGGCGGCCTGCCTGGAACTCGGCGCGGATGCCGCCATCGACTATAAGGCGGAGGATTTCCAGGAGCGCATCAAGGCGCTGACCGGCGGCAAGGGCGTCGATGTGGTGCTCGACATGGTCGGCGCGCCGTATTTCACGAAGAACCTGCGCTGCCTGAAGCTGGACGGGCGGCTGGTGATGATCGCCTTCCTCAACGGCCACCTGGCGGAGCAGGTGGACCTCCGCCCGATCATGGTGAAGCGCCTGACCGTCACCGGCAGCACCATGCGGCCGCGCAGTACGGCGCAGAAGGCGGAGATCGCACAGGCCCTGGAGGCCAAGGTCTGGCCCATGCTGGCCGAGGGCAAGGCTGGGCCGCGCATCTTCAAGACCTTCCCGCTGATCCAGGCGGCGGAGGCGCATCGCCTGATGGAAAGCAGCGCGCATATCGGCAAGATCATGCTGACGGTGCCTTGACGCCCTGGTGGGCCTTCGCCGCCGCGCTGCTGCTGCTGGCGCTGACGCCCCGGCTGCGGGACCGCGGGGTTCGGCGTGCGGGGCAGGGGCTGGCGGTGCTGCTGGCGCTGACGGCCAGCATCCTGCTGGCCCGCCGCCATGGCACCGCGCTGCCGCTGCCCGGGTCACGCCCGCGGCCCTGGTATTCGCCCTGAGGTCCCCACGATGAACCTGCACCGCCTGCTTTTGAAGCGCCAAGCGGAGGGGCGACCGGTGCGCGTCGCCGTGATCGGCGCCGGCAAATTCGGCTCGATGTTCCTCCACCAGGCGCCGCGCACGCCGGGGCTGCATGTGCTGGGCATCGCCGACCTGTCCATCCCCAACGCCCGCGCCGCGCTGGCCCGCATCCACTGGCCGCCCGAGGCCGGCGCCGCGGCGGATGCCGCGACGGCGGCGCGCAGCGGCGCCACCTGGCTGACCGAGGACAGCCTGGCGCTGATCGCCGACCCGCTGGTGGAGGTGGTGGTGGAAGCCACCGGCGACCCCGCCGCCGGCCTGGTCCATGCCCGCCACGCGATCCGCCACGGCAAGCATGTGGTGATGGTGAATGTGGAGGCCGATGTGCTCGCCGGCCCGCTGCTGGCGCGGGAGGCTGCGGCGGCCGGCGTGGTCTATTCCATGGCCTATGGCGACCAGCCGGCCCTGGTGGCGGAGCTGGTGGACACCATCCGCACCGGCGGCTTTTCCATCGTCGCCGCCGGCAAGGGTACCAAGTACCTGCCCGCCTATCACGCCAGCACGCCGGAGACGGTGTGGGATTTCTACGGGCTGACGGCGGAACAGGCGCGCCAGGGCGCGATGAATCCGCGCATGTTCAACTCCTTCCTCGATGGCACGAAATCCGGCATCGAGATGGCGGCCATCGCCAATGCCACCGGCCTGGCGCCGCCCGAGGATGGCCTGGCCTTCCCGCCCGCCGGCACCAGCCGGCTGCCCGACCTGCTGCGCCCGCAAAACGAAGGCGGCATTTTGGCGCGCAAGGGCGTGGTGGAGGTGGTGTCCTCCCTTACCCGCGACGGCGCCGAGATCCCGGACAACCTCCGCTGGGGCGTCTATGTGGTGTTCGAGGGCGACACCGGATACGCGCGCCGCTGCTTCGCCGAATACGGAGTCGCCACCGACAGCACCGGCCGCTACGCCGCGCTGTGGCGGCCCTATCACTTCATCGGGCTGGAGCTCGGCGTCTCCGTCGCCTCCGCAGCCCTGCGGCGGGAGCCGACGGGCGTGGCGGAAAGCTGGGCCGCCGATTGCGTCGCCATCGCCAAGCGCGCGCTGAAGCCGGGTGAGCTGCTGGACGGCGAGGGAGGGGCGATGGTCTGGGGCAAATGCATCCCGGCCGCACGGTCACGCGCCCTGGGCGCCGTGCCGATCGGCCTCGCCCACGGCGTCGCCCTGGCGCGTGCGGTGCCGCAGGGCGCCCTGGTGACGGAGGCGGATCTGCAGCCGCACCAGGCTGGCGGCGCGGCGCAGGCGGCGCGGGAGATGCGCGCGGCGATGCGCGGCATGGCGATGGATACGATTGGCGAATTGTAAGCGCATTTGCACAAAACCAGGCTTTTCGCGACGCGACGGGCGCGGCTAGGTTAACGCCAATGCCCATGGCTTCCGCCTTCCGGCTGCTTTTCGCAGCTGTCATCCTGTTTGGCGGTGCCTGGCCCATTACCAAGGCCGCGCTGGCGGATGCGTCGCCACTCTGGTTTGGCACGGGGCGGTCCGCCCTTGCCGCGCTGGGGGCGGCGATCCTGCTCGCGGCGCTGGGGCGGCTGCGCTTTCCGGTGGCGGAGGATCGCCGGGCGGTGTTCTTCCTCGGTGTTTTCCAGCTCGGCGGCTTCTTCGCGCTGACGCATCTGGCGGTGGCGCTGGTGCCGGCGGGTCGCACCGCGGTGCTGTCCAATGTCGTGACCTACTGGCTGATCCCGCTTTCCGTGCTGGTCCTGGGGGAGAAGGTCTCCCGCGCCCGATGGTTCGCGGCCGGGCTGGGGCTGGCGGGGGCCGGCGTGCTGATCGGGCCATGGTCGGTGGATTGGTCGCAGCGTGATGCCGTGATCGGCCATCTGATGCTGGTGCTGGCCGGGCTGCTCTGGACCATTGCCATCATCGCGTCGCGCAAATGGCCGCCGCGCACGCCGATGTTCGACCTGCTGCCCTGGTGCTTCGGCATCGGCGCGCTGATGCTGGTGCCGATCACGCTGGTGCTGGAGCCGGATGGCGGCGTCGGCCTGAGCTCCTGGCCGCATCTGCTCTACATCGGGCTGTTCGCCGCGCCGATCGGCACGTGGTGCGTGATCGAGGCCGGGCGCAAGCTGCCCGGCGCCGTCGCCTCCGTCGGCTTCCTTATGGTGCCGGCCTTCGGCGTGCTGGTTTCCACCCTGTGGCTGGGCGAGCCGCTGGGCTGGGACGTCATCATCGGCGGCGGGCTGATCTTTGCCTCGGTCATCATGGCGGCACGCGGATGAGGCTCGTCGTCAACAGCCTGGGCGAGGGGCCGCCGGTGGTGCTGCTGCATGGGCTGCTCGGCGCCGGGCAGAATTTCGGCGCGGTGCAGAAGGCGCTGGCGGCGGAGGGCTTCCGGGTGCTGGCGCTCGACCTGCGCAACCATGGCGCCTCGCCGCATGCGGATGGCATGGCCTATGCCGACATGGCCGCCGATGTGGCGGAGACGCTGCAGGCCGAGGGCGCCTGGCCCGCCGCCATCATCGGCCATTCCATGGGCGGCAAGGTGGCCATGGCGCTGGCGCTGGCGCGGCCGGAGGGGGTTTCGCGTCTGCTGGTCGCCGACATCGCCCCGGTGCATTACCCGGCGCCGCTGTTCAACACCTACATCGCCGCCATGCGCGGCCTGGAATTGCGCGAAGGGCTGGCGCGGCGGGAGGCGGATGCGGCGCTGGCGCCCGCCGTGCCCGCGGCGCCGCTGCGCGCCTTCCTGCTGCAGAACCTGGATTTCACGCGCAATCCGCCATCCTGGCGGATCGGGCTGGAGCAGATCGCCGCCGGCATGCCGGAGATCGCCGGCTGGCCGGACCTGCCGGGGCAGTATGGGGGCCCCGTGCTGGTGCTGGCCGGCGACCGGTCGGACTATATCCAGCCGGAACATGCGCCGCTGTTCGGCCGGCTGTTCCCCGCCGCGACCCAGGCCAGCATTCCCGCCGGCCACTGGCTGCATGCGGAAAATCCGCAGGCCTTCCTGGCGGCGGTGAAGGGCTTCCTGGCCTTGTAGGTCAGGAGCCGCCGCGGTTGCCGGAGCGCGCCTCGGTCACCGCCTCATCATCCGCCGGGTCCTGCCCGGCGCCGAGCGGCGGCCATTCCGCGCCGCTGTACTCGAAGTTCATCGCGACGGCGCCGCCCGTCACCTGGTCCAGCGACGCCTCATCCAGTGCGACCGGCTTGGCCACGGCCTTCGCCCTGGGCTCCACGGGCGCCTTGGGTTCCACGGGACGCATCAGGAAAACCTCGTCCGCGGGACGGCCTCGACGATCTCCTCATCCACCGTCTCATCGGTCGGCGGGGGGCTGTATTCGAACTCCGGCGTGGGCCTTTCCGTGGGCTGCTCCGGCTGGCCCGAATTGCCCGTGCCGCCCACCACATGCTCCAACGCCTCATCCGGGATCGGCTGTGGCCTGGTGTTCTGCGTCATCCGATCTCTCCCTTCCTCGCTGCCGGTTTTTTGCATATTTGCAGCCGTCTCGGGAGGCTCAAGAAATTCAATTTCTTCTCGAAGGGAGGGACGCCTCAGCCTGGACCGTAGCCCAGCCGCACCAGCGTGATCTCCGGCGGCACCCCCAGCCGTACCGGCATGATCGAGGTGCCGAGCCCGCCGGAGACCACCAGGTGCTTGCCCGCCTCCTCCACATGCCCATAGGCGTAGCGGTTGCCGAAGGCTGAGGGGACGTAGGGCGAGTAGCCCGCCAGCCGCACCTGCCCGCCATGGGTATGCCCGCACAGCGTCAGCGCCACGCGGTCCGCCGGCACGCTGGGGAACAGGTCCGGCTCGTGGCACAGCAGGATCACCGGGTCCTGGTCCTGCACGCCACCCAGCGTGCGCGCCAGATCGTTGCTGCCGAGGAAGCGGCCCGGACCCTCGCTGAACGCCCAGAGGCTGCCGCTGCCCGCCACCCAGAAGCCGCGGTCGCGGAAGCCGGTCTTCACCGCGGCGTTGTGCAGCACGGAGATTCCGGCACCGGCGAGCACGCGTGCCGTGTGCGGCACGCCGCGCCGCCGGCGCTGCACCTCATGGTCGTCCCACCAATCATGGTTGCCCATGATGGCGTGGACGCCATGCGGCGCGCGCAGCCCCTTCAGCACCTCCGCCGTCTCGGCCACCGGGATGCCGTGCTTCACGTAGCGGCCATCGCCCATGTAGTCGCCCAGCAGCACCACCAGGTCCGGCCGCAGTGCATTTGTCGCGGCGACGATCTCCTCCACGCGCCGTAGCGGCATGTGCGGCTCGCTGGCGTGGATGTCGGCCAGGGCCGCGATGGTGATGGGCCGGCCCTGCGGCCAGTTGGGCGGGTTCAGCCGGTACTCGGCGACGGCCAGCCGCCAGGCCGGCTCGATCCAGAAGCCGTAGAGACCGCTGCCCGCGCCGGCCAGCGTCAGCCCGCCCATCGTGGTCAGCAAGGCGCGGCGGGTGGTCATGCGGAAGCCTCGGTTGCACGATCGCCCGGCGGGCCGATCTGGATGGGATGATGGAACACTTTCCGGCTGACCGCGCCGCGGCGTTGCTGCGGCTCGAAACCTTCGGCCCGCGCATGGGGCCCGATTATGCACGGGGCCGCAACAGTGACCTTGGCCCGGGGCGGCGGCAGGATGTCTCCCGCCTCTCGCCCGCCATCCGCCACCGCCTGGTGACGGAGGCCGAGGTGGTGGGCACCGCGCTGCACCTGCATGGGCCGGAACGGGCGCAGAAATTCATCGAGGAGGTGTTCTGGCGCAGCTACTGGAAGGGCTTTCTCGAACTGCGCCCGGCCCTGTGGGACTCCTACCGCAGCGGGCTCGCCCAGGACCTGGCAAGGCTGGAGGCGGAGCCGGCGCTGCAGGCGGCGCATGCGCGCGCCGTGGCCGGTGCCACCGGCATCGACGCCTTCGATGCCTGGATGCGCGAATTGCAGGAGTCCGGCTGGCTGCACAACCACGCCCGCATGTGGTTCGCCAGCATCTGGATCTTCACCCTGCGGCTGCCCTGGACGCTCGGCGCCGATCTGTTCCTGCGCCACCTGCTGGATGCCGATGCGGCGAGCAACACGCTGTCCTGGCGCTGGGTGGCGGGGCTGCACACCGCCGGCAAGCCCTATGTTGCGCGTGCCGAAAACATCCGGCGCTTCACCGATGGCCGCTTCGACCCGGTCGGGCTGGAGGAAGACCCGCCACCCCCGCCGGCACCGCCGCCCATCCCGCCGCAACCCCTGGTGCCGGTGCCACCATTGCCGGAAGGGCCGGTGGCGCTGCTGCTGCATGAGGATGACATGCACCCGGAAAGCCTGCTGCCGCCCGGCCTGGCAGTCGGCGCGATCGCCGGCCTGGCGGTGCCGCGGGCACGATCGCCGCTCGGCTGCGCGCCGATGGCCGAACGCCACGCCTGGCAGGTGATGGCGGATGGGTTGGAGCGCGCCGGCCGCCATTGCAACGCCCCCGCCGTCGCCCTGGCGCCGGAGGCGGTGGCCGGCTGGGCGCTGGACCATGGCCTGCCCGTGGTGACGCCGCAGGCGCCGGTGGGCTGGACGGCGACCGCATTGCGGGAACTGGGCGTTCCGCTGCATGTGGCGCGACGGGACTGGGATGCTGCCTGCTGGCCGGCGGCGACGAAGGGCTACTTCGCCTTCAGAGAGCGGATCCCGGCATGGCTCCGGGAACTGGCACCTTCGCCGCCTTCGGCTTGATCCGCGCCGCCTTGTCCGCATCCGCGGCCCGCCACAGGTACCAGGCGGCGATGGAGCGGTAGGGCGCCCAGGCTTCCCCGATCACCGCGAGTTCCTTCGGCTTCGGCTGCTCCGCGAGGCCTGCCGAGACCTTCCAGCCCTCCCGCACCCCGAAATCATCGATCGGCAGCACGTCGCGCCGGCCGAGGGTGAAGATCAGCAGCATCTCCACCGTCCAGCGGCCGACGCCGCGGATCGCGACCAGGCGCTCGATCAGCGCCTCATCCGGCAGGCGGGCGGCGACCTCGGCGGTCGGCACCAGGCCGCCCACGGCCTTCTCGGCGATGTCGCGGATGGCGGCGACCTTGTTGCCGGAGAGGCCGCAGCCGCGCATCGCCTCCACCGGCGTGGCCAGCACCTGCGGCGCGGGGGGAAAGCCGTGGCCCGGATACAGCGCGATGAAGCGGTTGAGGATCGCCTCCGCCGCGCGGCCATGCACCTGCTGGTGGGTGATGGCGCGGACCAGCGCCTCATAGGGGTCGCGCATCGCGGGTTGCAGCGTGCAGGGGCCGATGCGGCGGATGACGGCCTTCAGCACCGGGTCGCGCCGCAGATGGCGCAGTGCGGTGGGGCCGGCGAAGGGGCGGGGGGCGTCCGTCATTCCGCAAGGCTACCGCGCGGCTGCAGGGCGCGTAAGCCGCGATCCGGATGCATTTTTGAGCGATCGCTCGTGTCATCCGCGAAGTCCGGACTTGGCTTCGTGGCTTGTGGCGAAACGCGGGACGCCATCGCTTCGCCCGGTTTCACTTCGCTTGCGAAAGATCCTCTTCCGGCGGCGGAATGCGCCGCCTGCCAGAAAGGGAGAGCCGGAGATGAGCGCACACCCCACCCCGCTGATGCCGTCGCGACCCAGCCCGAACGACGATGAGACGATCCATGGGAAGGACGCCGCCTTCCCCTTCATCGGCAACTTCCACAAGACCCTGCCGCATGATGCGTTCGGCCTGGTCGACAGGAACGCCTACGCCGCACTGGTTCGCGCCGCCGAGGACGCACGGCCGGGCGGCGATTATGAGGCGCTCGCGCCCGGCCTGGTGCCGCCCGGCTCGCTGCCGAGCGGGGACCGCGCCGCGGCCGCCTTCGTCAGCCCGCAGGCGGGCCGGGCGCGGGAAAGCCTTGGCCCGGACCCCTTCGCCCTGAACATCTGGCCGGCGCCCGAGGTCTGCTCCGCCAGCACCGCGGCGGAGATGACCGAGGTGTTCTACATGGCGTCCTGGCGCGACGTCTCGCTGGAGCTGCTGCAGGGCGCCGACATGGCGAACATGCAGTCCGTCCAGGACGCGGTGGCGGAGCTGACGCCGCTGTTCCAGGCCGCGGTGGATGAGCCCGATGCGGGCCGGCTGCGCCTCGGCCTCGACCTGCCGCAGGGCGCCGACGGCCGGCTCAAGCTGACGCCGATGACGCTGTTCCGCAGCGGCTTCGTGGATGAGGAGAAGGGGCCGCTGGTCAGCCAGTTCTTCCTGCATGACGTGCCCTTTGGCACGCAGACCATCAAGCAGACCCAGTTCCCTTACGCGCCACGGGTGAACTACCTGCAGAACACGCAGGACTGGCTGATGGCGCAGAACATCGGCCGCGATGCGCATTCGCGCGACTATTCCCGCGCCAACGGCTTCGGCGACGACAATGCGGCATATGAGCCGGGCAACCGGCAGCGCCACATCGGCAGCATGCGGGACCTGGCGCGCTTCGTGCACAAGGACGCGCTGCACCAGGCCTATTTCAACGCCGCGCTGCTGCTGATGGACTGGGACGCGCCGCTGGACGTGGGCAACCCGTACCGCCCCGGTGGCCGCTACCGGCGCCAGGGCGGCTTCGCCACGCTGGGCGGGCCGAACCTGCTGACCATGGTCTCCGAAGTTGCCTCCCGCGCGCTGAAGGTGGTGTGGCGGCAGAAATGGATGGTGCATCGCCGGCTGCGGCCGGAAGCCTATGGCGGGCTGATGACCATGCAGCATTTCCGCGACAAGGCCTTCGGCCTGCCCGACTGGGTCTTCGCCACCCGCGCCGCCGGCACGATCCGCGAGATGAACCGGTCGGCCAATGCCGGTACGCAGCATGCGGCGGATGACAACTTCCTGCTGCCGATGGCCTTCACCAGCGGATCGCCCGCGCACCCCGCCTATGGCGCCGGCCACGCCACCGTCGCGGGCGCCTGCGTCACCGTGCTGAAGGCCTGGTTCGACGAGAAGCATCCGATCCGGGCGATGGTCGAGGCGTCTCGCCATCCGCAGACCCGCCTGCGCCGCACCCTGTTGCAGCCCATGGTGATCGAAGGCCCGCTGCCGCCCTATGCCGGCCGCGACGCCGATGAACTGACGGTGGGGGGCGAGCTGAACAAGATCGCCAGCAATGTCGCGATGGGGCGCACCATGGGCGGCGTGCATTGGCGCAGCGACAACACCCGCAGCCTGCGGCTGGGGGAGGTGATCGCCACCGTCATCATGGCGCGCGAGGTGAAGGAATACGCCGAAGCCGGTGTCAGCTTCAGCTATTGCAGCTTCGACGGCCATGAGGTCCGCATCGACCCCGAGGGCGTGAAGGTGCCGTCCGACCGGGCGCTGGAGGATTTCTACCGGCCGCTGATCTGAAGCCAGCTGGTGGCGGAGCGGGAGATCCGCTCCGCCACCCTTTCAGCGGAACAGCATCTGCGGCAGCGCCAGGGCGATCCATGGCACGTAGGTGATGACCATCAGGCACGCGAAGATCGCGCCGATGAACACCGGCAGGTAGCGCATCATCTTGTCCACGCTGGTGCCGGCCACCTGCGCCGCGGCGAACAGGTTCACGCCGAAGGGCGGCGTGATCATGCCCATCGCCAGGTTCACCACCATGATCGTGCCGAAATGCACGCCATCGATGCCCAGGCGCGTCGCGGCTTCCTGCAGCACGGGCGCGAGTACGATGATGCTGGCGCTGGTCTCCACGAACATGCCGATCACGAACAGGAACAGGTTCACGCCGAGCAGGTACAGCGCCGAGCTGTCGAAGGTGGCGACCAGCCAGGCCGCCGCCGCATCCGGCACGCCCTGCCGGTTCAGCAGCCAGGAGAATACGGCCGCGCAGGCGATGATGAACAGGATCACCGCGCTGCTGACCACCGACTTCCGGAAGATCGGATACAGGTCGCGCCAGCCGATCTCCCGGTGCAGGAACATGCCGATCAGGATGGCGTAGGCGACGGCGACGACGCTGGCCTCGGTCGGGGTGGTGATGCCGCCATAGATGCCGCCGAGCACCACCACCGGCATGAACAGCGCGAAGCCCGCCTGGCGCGTCGCGGTCAGCACGGGCAGGCGGCCCTCGGCGTCCTGCTTGCCCCAGCCCTTGATGCGGCACCAGACCAGCACCGTGGCCACCAGCGTGCCGGCGATCAGGATGCCCGGGCCGAAACCGGCGATGAACAGTTCCGGGATGCTGACCTGCGTCGTCACGCCGTACAGGATCATCGGGATGGAGGGCGGGATCACCACGCCGAGCTCCGCCGCGGTGGCCTGCAGCGCGGCGGCGAAGGCCACCGGGTAGCCGGCGCGCACCAGTGCCGGGATCATGATGGCGCCGACCGCGAAGGTGGTGGCGACGGAACTGCCGCTGATGGCGGCGAAGATCATGCAGGTGACGACGCAGGTGGCCGGCAGGCCGCCCTGGACGCCGCCGACGATGGATTGCGCGAAGGCGACCAGGCGGCGGGAGATGCCGCCCACATCCATCAGGTTGCCCGCCAGGATGAAGAAGGGAATCGCCGCCAGCGGGAACTTGTCCAGCGCCACGAAAAGCTGCTGCGCCGCGACGATCAGCGGGAAGTTGGTGAAGCCATGGATGCCGACGATGGCGGCAAGGCCGATGGCAACCGCGACCGGCACGCTGATGGCGAACAGCACCAGCATCACGGTCAGCATCATGCCGCTCATGCCGCGTACTCCAGCTCGGCATGCTGCCGGTCGAGGAAATGCGCCAGGGCGCCGATCATGGCGAAGACCGCGCCGACGGGAATGGCCGCGTAGCCCCAGGTCATCGAGACCTCGAGCCCCGCCATCTCCTGGAACTGCACGCGCTGCGCCATGCTCCAGCCGAACCAGAACATGATGCCCATGAGGGACAGGGAACAGGCCAGCGCCGCCGCTTCCACCGACCGCTGCAGGGCGCCGGAAGTCAGCCGCTGCGCGACGTCGATGGAAACCAGCGCGCCGCCGCGCAAGGCCAGTGCGACGCCGAGATAGGCCATCCAGATCAGCGCCGTCCGCACCAGCGCCTCGGACCAGACGGAGGGCGTTTCCGTGGCGAAGCGCGCGAAGACCTGCCACAGCCCCGCCGCCAGCGCGATGGCCAGCGCCAGGCAGGCGAGGATGGCGGCGACGCCGGTGGCGATGCGGTCCAGCCGCAGCACCGCCGCGCGCACCGAGGCCCTGGCTCCACCGCCCTTGGCTGCCCACAGCGCCAGCAGGACAACGGCAAGCGTGGCCGCCCCCGTGACCTGCAATGGCACCACGTTCATCATGTTCATCGCATTGCTTCCGGATGCGTGAAGGGCACGGCGTGGCGCCGTGCCCCGTTGCGGAACTTCAGTTCGCGCGCCAGTCGCGGATGCGGCGCAGGGTGGCGGAATCCAGCGTCCGCTCCCATTCCGCGAAGGCCGGGGCCAGTGCGGTCTGGAAGGCCGCGGTGTCCACCTCCGTCACCACGGTCATGCCGCGGCGGCGCAATTCGGCCACGCCGGCATCCTCATCCGCGGTGACGCGGGCGCGGTTCGCGGCCTGCGCCTCGCGCGCCGCCTGCTGGAACAGGGCGCGATCGGCCTGGTTCAGCCGCGCCACCATGGCCGGGTTGCAGATCATCACCTGCGGCGAATAGACGTGGCGCGTCAGCGTGATGTAGCGCTGCACCTGGTTGATGTTGTTCGCCACGATGACCGAGATCGGGTTCTCCTGCCCATCCACCGTGCCCTGCTGCAGGGCCGGGATCAGCTCGGAGAAGGCCATCGGCGTCGGCAGCGCGCCGAGCGTGGTGAAGGCCCGCATATGCACCTGGTTCTCCATGGTGCGGATCTTCAGGCCGCGCAGATCGGCGGGCGTGTGGATCTCGCGCCGCGAATTGGTCAGGTTGCGGAAGCCGTTCTCGATCCACACCACGCCGACCAGGCCGCGTGCGTTGAAGCGGCCGAGGACCTGCTGGCCGATCTCGCTGTCCAGCACGCCGCGCGCATGCGTCGCGTCGCGGAACAGGAAGGGCACGTCGAAGATGCGGACCTCGGGCACGAAATTGCCGACCGGCCCGGTCGAGGTGAAGGTGCAGTCGATGGTGCCGATCTGCACGCTCTCGACCATCTCGCGCTCATTGTCGTTGCGCTGCGTGGCGACGCGGTAGCGCCCGGCGGTCAGCCGCTCCAGCGCGGTCTTGAAGGTGCTGGCACCGACGCCGGTGTGGCTGTCGAGCGGCAGCGCGTGCTGGACCGTCAATTGGGTCTGCGCCTGCGCCTTGGACGGCGGCAGGGCGAACGGCAGCAGGAGCGCGGCGGCAATTGCCACGCGGCGGGTTGCATTCATCAAAGACCTCTCCCTGGGATGAGTGCCGTTGGCTCGGCACTCGATGCGGTAAGGGTATAGATGCATTGCGGCGGACGCATCAATCCCGGGGGGAGTGGCGGCGGGATGGCGAGGGCGGATTTCCCGCCCCCACTCCCGCGCGCCCTTCAGCTGCTTCGCGCGGTTGGCCTCAGTTGGCGCGCCACTCGCGGATCCGGCGCAGCAGCGCGCCGTCCAGCGTGCGCTCATATTCCGCGAAGGCCGGGGCCAGGGCGGTCTGGAAGGCGGCGGAATCGATCTGCGTCACCACCGTCATGCCGCGGCGGCGCAACTCCTCCACCCCCGAGGCCTCGTCGGCCGAAACCCGCGCGCGGTTGGCGCTAGCGCCGGCCTTGGCGGCTTCCATGAAGGCAGCGCGGTCGGCGGCGGACATGCGCTGGAGCATCGCCGGGTTGCAGATCAGGATGGCCGGCGAATAGACGTGGCCGGTCAGCGTCAGGTGGCGCTGCACCTGGTTCAGGTTGTTTGCCACGATCACCGGGATCGGGTTCTCCTGCCCATCCACGGTGCCCTGCTGCAGGGCGGGCACCAGTTCGCTGAACGCCATCGGAGTCGGCAGAGCGCCCAGCGTGGAGAAGGCGCGCATATGCACCTGGTTCTCCATGGTGCGGACCTTCAGGCCGCGGATATCGGCCGGCGCGTTCACCTCGCGCCGGGAATTGGTCAGGTGGCGGAAGCCGTTCTCCATCCAGACCACGCCGGTCAGCCCGCGGGCGGAGAAGCGACCGAGCATCTGCTGGCCGATCTCGCTGTCCAGCACGCCGCGGGCATGGGCGGTGTCGCGGAACAGGAAGGGCACATCCAGGTTGCGCGTCTCCGGCACGAAATTGCCGACCGGGCCGGTGGAGGTGACGACGCATTCGATGGTGCCGATCTGCACGCTCTCGATCGCCTCGCGCTCATTGTCGTTGCGCTGGATCACCACGTTGTAGCGGCCGCCGCTGGCGCGCTCGAAGGCTTCCTTCAGCGCGGTGGCGCCGGCGCCGTAATGGCTGTTCAGCGGCAGCGGGTGCTGGATGGTGATCTGCGTCTGCGCGAGGGCGGGTGCTGCCATCGGCAGCGCGAGCGCGGCGGCGAGGGCCAGCCGGCGGGACATCTTCATCAAGGCATCTCTCCCAAGGAACGGGGCGCCCTTGCCGGCGCCCCTTGCTGTCCCCGGGTATAGGTGAAGCGCAGGTGCTGCTTCAACCCGCGCCGCTGGCTGGTCAACCCGCGCCGTGGGTTGGGCTAATGCGCCGCCACATGCGGCAGCGGCAGGCCCAGCGCCAGCGCCTCATTCGCCGCGGCGGTCCCTTCCCACAGCAGTTCCACGCCGATCCAGGCGATCAGCGCGAGGCCGACATAGGCGATGACCTTGTAGCGATCGAGCAGCCGCGCCAGCGCGCCGCCCAGTAGCCCCATCAGCAGGATGGAGACGGTCAAGCCGATCACCAGCATCGTGATGTTGTTGCGCGCCACGGCGGCCACCGCCAGTACGTTGTCCAGGCTCATGGATACGTCGGCGATGATGATCTGGCGCAGCGCCTGCATCAGGGTCTTGTCCGGCACCGCGTGGCCGGCCTCCTGCTCCTCCGCCTGGTGGCGCAGTTCCTTCCAGAAGCCCCAGGCGATGTACAGCAGGGCCATCCCGCCGATGATCTCGACCCACCACAGGCCAAGCAGCCAGGTGGCGCCGAGCGAGAAGACGATGCGCAGGACCGCGGCGGCGATGATGCCGAAAAGCACGGCGCGGGCGCGCAAGGCGGGTGGCAAGCCGGCGGCGGCCATGCCGATGACCACGGCGTTATCACCCGAAAGGATGATGTTGAGCCAAAGGATCTCCAGGAACTGCGGTCCCTGGGAAAACAGCGAATCCATACCGGTCCTCCGGGCACGGCACACATCGTGGCCGTTTCAACCCGGTTGGAAGCTATGGCGCGATGGCCTGTTTCCACAGTTTCAAAGCGGCAACCCGGCGGCCATGCCCAAGATGCCCGCCGGGTTACAGAGACTTCAGCCGTGCCGGATGGCGATCGTCTTCAGCGCGCCGAAGCCATGCAGGGCGGCGAAGCCCTTCTCCCGCCCGTGGCCGCTGCGCTTCACACCGCCGAAGGGCAGCTCCACGCCACCGCCGGCGCCGTAGTTGTTGACGAAGACCTGGCCCGCGCGGATGTGGCGCGCCAGCCGCAGGCCACGGCCGATGTCCCGCGTCCAGACCCCGGCCACCAGGCCATAGGCGGTGCCATTGGCGATGCGCAGCGCCGATTCTTCATCGGCAAAGCGCGTGGCGACCAGCACGGGGCCGAAGATTTCTTCCTGTGCCAGGCTATGCGCGGCATCGACATCATCGAGCAGCACCGGCTTCACATAGTAGCCGCCCTCCGGCGTGTTGCTCGCCAGCCGCCCGGTGGCCGCATGGCGCAAGCCATCGCGCCGCGCGGTCTCCAGAAAACCCTCCACCCGCCGCTGCTGCGCCCGCGTCACCAGCGGGCCGAGGTCGAGGTCGCGCTCGGCGGGTCCGGCCTCCAGCGCGGCGAAGCGATCGGCCAGCGCGGCCAGCAGCCGGTCATGCACCGAATCCTGCACCAGCAGGCGCGACCCGGCCGAGCAGGTCTGGCCGGCATTCTGGATGATGGCGCCCATCACCGCGGGCACCACCTGGTCGAGATCCGCATCGGCGAAGACGATCTGCGGGCTTTTCCCGCCCAACTCCAGCGTGACCGGAATCGTGCGCTCCGCCGCCGCGCGCTGGATCAGCGTGCCGACCTCCGGGCTGCCAGTGAAGGAGATATGGGCGACCAGCGGATGCGCGGTCAGCGCCGCGCCGGCTTCCTCGCCGAGGCCAGTCACGACATTCACGGCGCCTTCCGGGAAGCCGGCTTCCGCCGCCAGTTCGGCGATGGCGAGCGTGGTCAGCGAGGCCTCCTCCGCCGGCTTCACCACCGCCGCATTGCCCATCGCCAGCGCGCCGCCCAGCGACCGGCCGAGGATCTGCATCGGGTAGTTCCAGGGGATGATGTGGGCAGTGACGCCATGCGGCTCCCAGACCGTCATCGCCAGGATGCCCTCGGCGGAGGGGATGGTTTCGCCATGCACCTTGTCGGCCGCGCCGCCGTAGAATTCGAAGTAGCGGGCGCAGGCGGCGGCGTCCTGGCGCGCCTGGCGGATCGGCTTGCCGACATCGAGCGATTCCAGCGTGGCCAGCTTCTCCCCGTCGCGCCGCACCAGCTCCGCCAGCTTCAGCAGCAGCCGGCCGCGCTCGGCGGCGGGCATGCGGCCCCAGGGGCCGGCCAGCGCCGCATCCGCCGCGCGGCAGGCGTCATCCACCTCCCGCGCCGTGCCGCGGGCGATGCGGCCGATCTCGGCGCCGTCGGAGGGGTTGAGGACGGGCAGGGTGGCGTCGGAGGCCACGGGGCGGCCGCCGATGAAATGCGTATGAAGGGTCATGCGCGGCTGGTAGCGCCGGGCCCCAACGGCTTCAAGCGGCGGCTTCAAGCGCCTGCCTGGGCCAGCAGCCAGTCCCGGAAGGCCCGAAAACCCGGCTCCGCCTCCCGCCCCGCCGCATGCACCAGGTACCAGGCGGTGCCGCGCGCCACCGGCAGCGGGAAGGGCGCCACCAGCCGGCCGGCCGCGAGGTCGTCGTCGATATAGGGCCGGATGCCCATGGCGACCCCGAGCCCATCCACCGCGGCCTGCTGCGCCTGGCTGTAGAATTCGAAGACCGGCCCTGCCGCCTGGATGCCGGGCGCGCCCGCGGCCGCCAGCCAGCGTGGCCAGTCCTGCGGCGCATGCAGCACCCGCAGCAGGGGCGTCCCGACGAGGCTCGCCGGGTCGCGCAGCCGCGCGGCGAGGGCAGGGCTGCAGACCGGCAGCAGGTCCGCCGCGAAGAGCCGGGTCGCGACCAGCCCCGGCCAGGCGCCATCGCCCATCCGGATGCCGCAGGTCCAGCGCGGGGAGAAGGGCACGGTGGCGCCGCCGGTGGTGATGCGGACCTCCAGCTTCGGCTGGCGGCGCTGCAGATCCGCGAGGCGCGGGATCAGCCAGCGTATGGCGAAGCTGGGGCCGACGCCCACCGTCAGCACGCCGCCGCCCGCCGCCTCCGCCACCTGCTCCGTCAGCCGGGCGAGGGCGGCGAGCAGCGGGACCAGCCCATCGCGGTACTGCTGGCCGGCCTCGGTCAGGGCCAGGCGGTTGGCATGGCGGGTGAACAGCGCCAGGCCCATGCGTTCCTCCAGCAGCTTCACCAGGCGGCTGACGGCGGCGGGGGTCACATGCAGCTCCGCCGCCGCGGCGACGAAGCTGCCGGTCCGGGCGGCGGCCTCGAAGGCGCGGATGCCGTTGAGGAAGGGCGGGTGGGACGGTGGCAGCATCAGGAAATCTCATCCTGGCCTCAGGAAATCCAGTTTGCGGGCGGCCGGATCGGGGCGCAATGAGTCCGCCGGAGGATGCGCCGAGATGACCCTGCCTTTCATGCTGATGCTGTGGGCCGTGATGATCGCCACCTCGCTGCTGTCCGGCATCTTCGGCATGGCGGGCGGGCTGGTGCTGGTCGGCGTGCTGCTGGTGGTGCTGCCCCTGCCGGTGGCGATGGCGCTGCATGCGGTGACGCAGATCGCTTCCAATGCCTGGCGCGCGGCCTTCCTGCTGCCGCATGTGCGCTGGCGGATTGTCGGCGTCTACAGCCTGGGCTGCCTGCTGGCGCTCGGCGTCTGGTCGCTGGTGCTGTTCGTGCCGCCCAAGCCGCTGGCGCTGATCGCCCTCGGCCTCAGCCCCTTCCTGCTCAGGCTGCTGCCCGGGGGCGCCAAGGCGGATCCCGAAAAGCCGCTGCACGGCCTGGGCAGCGGCATGGCCAGCATGTCGCTGATGCTGCTGACGGGCGTGGCGGGGCCCTTGCTCGACAGCTTCTTTCTGGGCGGTAGGCTGGACCGGCATGGCATCGTCGCCACCAAGGCGGTCTGCCAGGTGCAGGGCCATGCGCTGAAGCTGCTGTATTTCGGCGGGCTGATCGGCGCGGCGGAGGCGCTGGACCCGGTGCTGGCGGGCGGCGCGGTGCTCGCCTCCCTGTTCGGGACGCTGGCCGCACGGCCCCTGCTGGCCGCCCTGACGGAGCAGCAATACCGGCGATGGGCCGGGCGGCTGGTCGCCGGCATTTCGGCTTTCTACATCGCCCAGGGTGGCTGGCTGCTGGTCTTTCCGTGAAGGAGGCGCCGATGACGGACCCGAAGGAACCGCTGATCCGCGACCTGGTGGCCTGGGTGGCCGCCGCGCCGCGCCCCTATGCCGAGGTGATGGAAAGCTGGCGCACCAGCTGCCCGCGCCTGACGGTGTGGGAGGATGCGGTGGAGCGCGGGCTGCTGGCCTGCACCACGCGCGACGGTGCGCTGTGGGTGGAGGCGACGCCGGCCGGCCGAGCCGGCTTCAGCCCAGCAGCGCCACCATAGCCCAGCCCAGCAGCACCACCCCGGCCAGCGAGGGCGCCAGCAGCCGCCAGACCTGCGCCGGCCGCGCGCCATCGCCGGCCAGGCCGCAGATCATCGCGCTGACGGCGAAGGACATGCCCGCCCCGGCGGCGCCCGCGAAATTGTGCAGGGCCGGGGCCAGCAGCGGCGCCAGCCCGGAGGCCTGGCCGAGCGCCGCCTGCACCGGCATCAGCGCGGCGTTGGAGCCGACATTGCTGCCGGTGACGATGCCGGATGCCAGGCCCAGCACCGGCACGGCGAAGGGCGCCGCCGGCCCCAGCCCCTCCGCCGCCGCGCTGGCCAAGGCCCCGGCGATGCCCGAGCCGGCCATCCAGCGCGCCAGCACCACATACAGCAGCATCGCCTGCGCCGGCCGCAGCGCGCGCTGCAAGGCCGACCGCGCGCGGGCGCCGGGTTCCGCCCGGCGCAGCAGCAGCAGACCCGCGACCAGCCACAGCACCACGGCGACATGGGTGAGGGGAAAGCCCGGCAGGTCGGCATAGGGCGTCCAGGCCGGTGCCGCGGTCCAGGACCGCGCCAGCAGCAGCGCCGCCGTCAGCAGCAGATAGGGCGCCAGCCCCCGCCCGGCCCGACGCCAGCCCTGCGCGCCCCGCGGCGGGTCCAGCCGCCACAGCGCGAACAGCAGCGGGATACCGGTGGCGAGGATGCCCGCGATCTCGAAGGGAAACAGCGCGTGGGAGGCCAGCAGGATGCCCGACACGGCCAGCAGCAGGCCCATCTGCGCCGCCTTCTCCCGCCCCGGCACCGCAACCCCGGCAGCGGCGCAGAGCCGCCACAGCACCGGCCCCATCAGCAGCAGCCAGGCGGCGTTGGGCCAGGCGGTCAGCGCCGCCACATCCTGCGCCGGTAGACCCGTCAGCGCCGCGCCGAGCGAGGTGCCCGGCCCCAGCCCGCCCCAGGGCACCAAAGTGAGGGACAGCAGCGCCATCGCCGCGGCCGGCGCACCACGGAGCCCCATGCCGCGGAGCGCGGACAGCGCGAAGACGGCGCCCACCGCGAAGCCGGTGACGCTTTCCATGAAGCCGCCCATCAGCAGGCAGGCGACGAAGATCCGCCGTGGCTCCGGCACCGCCTGCGCCGGGGCGGCGCCCTGGCCGGAGACGGCGGCGTGGAACAGCAGCCCGCCTATCACCACCGCGATCGGCTTCAGCGCCAGGAAGGCGCCGCGCAGCGTTTCCTCCACCAGGAAGGGCAAGGTGGGCGCATCCAGCGTTGCGACCACCGCAGGCAGCGCGGCCACCAGCGCGGCGAGCACCGCCGGCACCGGACCGGCGCGACCGGAAAGCAGCAGCGCCACCAGCAGCAGCAGCGGCGCGGCCTGCAGGGCGAGCATCATGGTCTTGCCAATCCCACCGCGGCGCACCGATCCTGCGCGCCATGCCCGTTCTCTACGCCGCCTATGGCAGCAACCTCGACCATGCCCGCATGCGCGACCGCTGCAAGGGCGCCGAACCGGCGGGCACCGCGCTGCTGCCCGGCTGGCGCCTGGTGCTGCGGCGCTACGCGGATATCGAGCCGGATCGCGCAAGCCTGCTGCCGATCGGCCTGTGGCGCATCCGCCCGGCGCATCTGCGCAGCCTGGACAAGTTCGAGGGCACCGCGCTCGGCATCTATGAACGCCTCAAGGTCGTGCTGCCCCAGGGGACCACGGCAGGTGGCGAGGCCTGGATCTATGCCGGGCGGCGTCTGCGCGCCGGGCCGCCGGAGGGCTGGTATGTCGCGCATCTGCGTCTCGGCTACCGGGAGTTCGGGCTGGAATCGGGGTCGCTGGATGCGGCACTGTCCGCCAGCGGCTTCGCCGGCTGAACCGCCGGTTGCACTGGCAGCGCGGCCTGGGCATTCGCCGCCAGCGGGGCAGCCCGCCGCCGCGCCACCTGCGCCTCCCGCCGCGTGATGTAGAGCGCCGATCCCACGATCAGCGCGGCGCCGAAGCCGAGCCAGGCATCCGGCACCTCCTCGAACAGCAGCACGCCGGTCGCCGCGGCGAAGATCAGCCGCACATAGGAAATCGGCGCCACCACGCTGGCATCCACCATCCGCAGCGCATTGATCCAGAGATGCATGGCGAAGGGCCCGCACAACGCGCAGAGCAGCAGCAGAAGGAAGTTGCTCCAGCCCGGCCAGGCCAGGCCCGGCAGCGCCACCGGCAGGGCGACGGAAACCGCGACCACGCCGATCCAGAACATGATGGTGCCGGTGCGCTCCGTCCGCGCCAGCGTCTTGGTGGTCAGCACGATCACCGCGCCCATCAGCGCCGAGGCGAGGGAGGCCGCAAGCGGCCAGCCGATCGCCACCGCGCCGGCCTCGCCGGGCCGCACGATGGCAACGACACCGGCAAAGCCTACCAGCGTCGCGCTCCAGCGCCGCCAGCGAACCCTCTCCCCCAGCACCGGCCCGGCGAGCGCCGTGACGAACAGGACGGAGGTGAAGGACAGCACGGTGGCGGTGGCCAGCGGCAGGCCGGAGAAGGCGAGGTAGTAGGTGTACCAGGACACGACGGAGAGCATGCCGCGGAAGATCTGCATCGGCAGGGCGCGGGTATGCGGCAGGGTCGGGTCGCGCAGCAGCGCCGGCAGCGTCCAGCCCAGCTGGCCGAGTGCGCGGGCCAGCACGAGGGTGGCCAGCGGCACACCCTCGATGGCCTTCACCACCGTGGTCTCCAGGTTGAAGATGAAGCCTGCGGCAACCGACAGCAGCGCCGCCTTGGCGAAAGGGCTCACCGCCGGCGCGCCTCCGCCACGGTGATGACCACGGCACCCGACAGGATGATGACGGCGCCGATCCAGCCGAACAGGTCCGGCACCTCGTTGAACAGGATCCAGCCGGCCGCCGTCACCACCACCAGGCGCAGATACTGGAAGGGCGCGATGGCGCTGGCCTCGCCGTGGCGCAGCGCCTCCGTCACCATGAAGATGATTCCGGGCATCACCGTCGCCACCACCAGCAGCAATCCGAATTCGAACAGCCCGAGCGGCACCCAGGCCAGCACCGCCAGCGGCAGCACGCCGAGGCTGGTGAAGACCCCGACCCAGGCGAGCACGGTCAGCGTGCTGTCCGTGCGCGTCAGGCTGCGGGAGGACAGCGTGATGCCGCACCAGGCGACGGCCGCGGCGATGGCGGCCGTGGCGCCGATCGGATCGACCTCCGCGCCCGGCCGCAGCATCACGGCCACGCCGAGCAGGCCGGCGATAGTGCCGAACCAGCGCCAGCGATCCACCCGCTCGCCCAGGATCGGCGCGGCGAGCAGCGTGGTGAACATCACATTGGTGAAGGACAGCACCGTGCCCGTCGCCATGTCGAGCCGGGTGAAGGAGTAGTAGTAGAGCCCCCAGCAGATCAGCGACGACAGGCCGCGCAGCATATGCATCGGCAGCCGCCTGGTGCGGAACACCAGCAGCCCGCTGGTGGCGATGCGCGGCGTCACCCACAGCAACTGGCCGAGCGCGCGGGCGAAAAGCTGCACCTCCACCGGAATGCCGCGCGCGGTCATCCAGCGGATCATCAGCACTTCCACCGCGAACAGCACCGCGGCCGCCGACATCAAGGCAGCGCCCTTCAGGTTGCCACTCATCCTGGGCGCTCAACCGTTTCTGGACGCATTGACGCGGCGCTGGTCCTGTCTAGCCTGTCATGCAGGGTGGTCTGGCGGCCCCTTGCCGCGCAAGGGCGCCCGGCGCATGGCCGTCATCGGCAGGAAGGGACACAGGCTTGGCAGGCAGGGACGGGGCGAAGGAAGCGGTGGATCATGGGCCGATCCTGATCTGGGGCGCGGGCGCCATCGGCGGCACCATCGGCGCGCATCTGGTGCGCGCGCGGCACGCCGTGGTGTTCTGCGATGTCGTGGCCGACCATGTCGCCGCCATCGGCGACCCGATGCGCGGCCTGGCGATCGAGGGCCCCGTCTCCCGCCCCCGCATCAGCGCGCCGGCCGTGCTGCCCGAGCAGGTGAAGGGCGTGTTCCGCCGTGTCTTCCTGGCCGTGAAGACGCATGACACGGAAGCCGCCTGCCGCCAGCTGCTGCCGCACCTGGCCGAGGATGGCTACGTCCTGTCGTTGCAGAACGGGCTGTGCGAGCGGGTGATCGCGGAGGTCTGCGGCGCGCAGCGCACCATGGGCGCCTTCGTCAATTTCGGCGCCGACTGGATCGAGCCGGGCCGCATCCTCTACGGCAATCGCGGTGCCGTGGTGGTGGGGGAGCTGGATGGCGCGACCACGCCGCGCGTGGCCGCGCTGCACAAGCTGCTGGCCGAGACCTTCGAGCCGGATGCGGTGCTGACACCCAACATCTGGGGCTATCTCTGGGGCAAGCTGGCCTATTCCAGCCTGCTCTACGCCCAGGCCCTGGCGGAGAAGGGCATCGCGGATACGCTGGCCCGCACGGAATTGCTGCCGCTGGTCCGTGCCCTGTGCGGCGAGGTGATTACGGTGGCGCGGGCGGAGGGCGTGACGCCGCTCGGCTTCAACGGCTTCGACCCCAATGCCTTCGGCCCCGGCGGGACGGAGGATGCGGCGCGCGCCTCCATGGCCGCGATGGAAGCCTTCAACCGCCCCAACGCGAAAACCCATTCCGGCGTCTGGCGCGACCTGTGGGTGCGCCACCGCGCAACGCCGGCCGATGCGCAGATCGGCGCGGTGCCGCCGATCGGCCGCGCGCACGGGCTGGCCTGCCCGACGCTGGAACGGCTGATCGCCATGATCCACGAATGCGAGCGCGGCGAGCGGCCGATGGCGGATGCGAATCTCACGGAGCTGATGGCATGAACATTCGATATGACGGCGTGGTCGTCGCGGTGACCGGCGCGGGCCACGGCTATGGCCGCGCCATCGCGCGCGAATTTTCTCGAGTCGGCGCCAAGGTCTTCGCGTGCGACCTGTCGGCGGATGAACTGGCGGAGACGGCCGCGGGCGAGGCCAGCATCACCACCTCGGCCTTCGACCTGACGGCGAAAGGCGCCGCCGCTGGCTGGATCCGCGATATCGAGCAGGCAACCGGCCAGGCCGTCGGCGTGCTGGTCTGCAATGCCGGCGGCGTGCGCGGCCAGGTGATGCGCCCGATCGAGGAAGTGCCGGAGGAAGACTGGCACGCGATCTTCGACATCAACACCCATGCCGCCTTCAACCTGTGCAAGGCGGTGGCGCCGGGCATGAAGAAGGCGAAGACCGGCCGCATCATCACCATCAGCAGCGGCGCCGGGTTGAAGCCGAGCCTCACCGGCATCCAGGCCTATTGCAGTTCCAAGCATGCGCTGGTCGGCCTGACGCGGCAGCTTTCCCGCGAATTCGGCCCCTTCGGCATCACGGTGAATTCCGTGGCGCCGGGCTTCGCACTGTCCAACGCCGCCTCGATCAAGCAGTTCGAGAGCTACGGGGAGGAAGGCCAGAAGGCGATGCTGAACCGCATCGCCATGCGCCGGCTGGGTGAGCCGGAGGACATGGCCCATGCCGTGATGTTCTTCGCCTCGCCGTTTGCGAGCTGGGTGACGGGGCAGATCCTGCAGGTCGACGGGGGGAGCTGAGCCCCCCGCGGCCCGTCGCTACTTCAACGGCGGGCCGGAAGGCTTGCCGTCCCAGCTCTGCACCATCCAGGTATAGGCGGTGGTCCAGGCCGGGTCGGTGTTCGGCGGCAGGCGGCCGGCGCGCAGATCCTCGATATTCACATCGGCAAGCTGCAGATGCGGCGTCTCGCCGGGCTTGGAGACCAGGCCCTCATCGGCGCCCACCGCATGCAGCCGGTCCCACATCCGCGCCTGGCCCTCATCCGCATCCCAGGACCAGCGGCCTTCCAGTGCCAGCACGAAATCGGCCGCCAGGCCGAACTGGTGCAAGCTTTCGAAGGCGCGGACCGGGGTCAGGATGCGCCCGGTGCGGCTGCGGCCGGAGGCATAGAGGTGGTTCTGCCGCCAGGGGCCGCGCATGCCCTCATAGATGCCGAAGGGAATCCCCTCCGCGTTCAGCCGCGCCACGGTGCGCAGCGCCTTGTTGCGGAAGGCGGGGTGCAGCATCTTCGGCTCGCGGTTCACGCGGTCCACGTTGCGCCAGGGAAAAGTCTCGGTGACGTGCTGCGGGGCCTTGGCGCCGGCCACCTGGCGGCGCAGCAGCCCGGCCGGCGCGAAGCCCTTCTGGCCGGACGGCGCCTCCACCGGCAGCCAGCCTTCCGCGACATCCCCCGCCAGCACCAGCACCTGGTCGATCGGCAGCGTGCGGATCGCCTTCTGGTCCGGGCCCGGGCCCTCGCGCAGCTCCGTGGTGGCCGTGACGCGGTACAGGATGGGGTAGCTGGTGGCTTCAGTCATGCGGGAACGACCTTGCGGGGAGGGATGCAAAGGTAACGCGCGGCCGGCTGCTTAGCCAGCCGGGCGGGCGTGTCTCAGCCCTTGGGGGTCCAGACCGCCGGCGCCTCGCTGCCGGTCTGGCTGGTGATGCGCGCGTAGTGCTCCGGCCGGCGATGCCGGGCGAAGTTGAAGATGGTGCTGCGGCCGAGCTCGCACATGCCGAGGTCGCAATCGGCGATGATCACCTCGTCATCCCAGCTCGTCGCCTGGGCCATGATCTCGCCCTGCGGGTTGACGATGATGGAATGGCCGAACAGCTCATGCCCATCCTCGCTGCCCGCCTTCGCCACGCCGACGCCGAAACAGGCGTTCTGGTAGCAGCCGGCCTGGATCGACAGGTGGCTGTGGGCGACGCGCAGGTGATGCGCCTCGAAGCCCCGATTCTCCATGTTCAGGCTGGGCGTGTTGTAGCCGAGCATGACCAGCTCCACCTGCTGCAGCCCCAGCACCCGCCAGGCTTCCGGCCAGCGCCGGTCGTTGCAGATCAGCATGCCGAGATTGACCGGCCCGGCGCTGCCGACCGGCGCGCGGACCACGGGGAAGCCGAGGTCGCCCGGCTCGAAATACCGCTTCTCCAGATGCTGCACCTTCCGCACCGGGTCGAACTCGGCATGGCCGGGCAGATGCACCTTGCGGTATTTCAGCACGATCTCGCCGGTCGGGTGCACGAAGACGGCGGTGTTGTAGCGATGGCCCTCCGGCGTCTTTTCCGCATAGCCCAGGTGGAAGGCCACGCCGAGCCGGCGCGCTGCATCGAACAGCGGCGCCGTCTCGTTGGACGGCAGGGCGTGCTCGTACCAATGGTCCGCCTCGGCCAGGTTCTCGTGGTACCAGCGCGGGAAGAAGGTGGTCAGCGCGAGCTCCGGATAGACCACCACCTCCGCGCCACGCCGCGCCGCCGTTTCCATCAGGCGGACCATGCGGTCCACGGCCACGTCACGGCCCTCGGCCTTCTGGATCGGGCCCATCTGGGCTGCGGCGACGACGAGGCGGCGGGCCATGCGGCAATCTCTCCCGAATGCTGCGTCGCAGATGCCAGAGGCGGCCCGCCCTGGCCAGCCCCGCGGCGCCCGCCCGGGCCGGGATCGTCCGGAAATGTAAGGGTCGCCCGAGGCCGCTACATATTCGGACAAGGTCCGGCGCAAGGGTTGCGATAGAGGAAAGCGCAACACGAACCCGCCGGGACGATCAACTTGTCATCATCAACCGCGCGCCCGGTCATTGCCGGCCGCATGCGGACCACGCTGGTCACCGCCGCTACCTGCCTGCTGCTGGGCGCACTTCTGTCGGCCATCACTCTGTTGCGCGAACGCGAGCGGCTGCTGGATGCGCATGGCGCGCAGCTGGCCGCCACCGCAGGGGTGCTGGCCAGGCGGCTCGATGCCGGGCTGGCGGCCTGGGCGCAGGATGTGGTGCTGCTGGCCCGCTTCGCCGCCTTCCGGCAGGACCCGCCGAACCCCGGCGCGGCCCGCACCCTGCTGGAGGATCTGCAGGCGCGGTCGCCGGAATTCTCCTGGATCGGCTTCGCCGGCACGGATGGACGGGTGATCGCGGCCACCGGCGGCCTGCTGGAAGGGCAGGATGTGGCCGCCCGGCCGTGGTTCGCCGGCGGTATGCACGGCGTGCATCTGGGGGACGTGCATCCGGCGGTGCTGCTGGCCAAGCTGCTGCCGGCCTCCCAGGGTGGCGCGAACGCCTATTTCGTCGATGCCGCCGCGCCGGTGGTGGATGCCGCGGGCCGCGTGCTCGGCGTGGTCGCCGGCCACATGAACTGGCTCTGGGCCGAGGGCGTGCGGCAGGAGATCATGCGCCTGGGCACCGACCGCCCGGCGCCGGAACTGCTGGTGGCTGGCAGCGACGGCCGCCTTCTGCTGGGGCCGGAAGCCGAACGCGGCAAGCCGGTGCAGGGCGAGGCAGTGGCGCGTGCCGGCGACACGGCGCGGCGCGGCTGGGTGGCGGAGGATGTCGCGGTGACCGGCTTCGCCCGCACCCGCGGCACCGCCGACCACCCCGGCCTCGGCTGGGTGGTGCTGGCGCGGCAGGACCGCGCGGCGGTGCTGGCGCCGCTCTGGACGCTCGGCCGGAAATTGGCAGTCGGCACGCTGGGGCTGGCCGCGCTGGGCGGGCTGCTGGCCGGCGGCCTGGTGACGCGCTTCGGCCAGGCGCTGCGGGCGATCCAGGACGGGCCCGGCGGCCGCGACCCGGCGGAGGAACTGGAACGGCTGGCCGCCACCTTGCGCCGGCTGCGCGACACCGCCTATCGCGACCAACTGACCGGCCTGCTGAACCGCGCCGGCTTCGCCGCCTGGCGCGAGGCGCATACGGAGGCGGAGCAGGATTGCGCGCTGCTGATGCTGGACCTGGACGGGTTCAAGCCGATCAACGACCGGCTGGGCCATGCCGCAGGGGATTCCGTGCTGGCTGCCATCGGCCGCTGGCTGGAGGGCAACCTGCGGCTCGGCGACTGTGCCGTGCGGATGGGCGGCGATGAGTTCCTGATCTGCCTGCGCGGCCCCGCCAGCATGGCGGAGTTGGCGGCGGTGGAAGTGGCGGCGCGGCTGCAGATGGCGCTGTCCGAAGGGTTGCCCACCGGCCATGGCCGCCTGTCGCTCGGCTGCAGCATCGGCACCGCCATCATTCCGCGCGATGGCTGCGGGATCGATGCCGGCGTGCTGCATGCGGATGCGGAGCTGTACCGCGTGAAGCGCCAGCAGCAGCGCCAGCCGGAGGCGGCTGGCGCGCGCTGAACCGGTTCAGGCGGGCGGCTCGGCGCCCACCTGGTCGACGATGCGGCCATACCATTGCGGCCGGCGGTGCTGGGCGAAGTTGAACATCTTCTCCTTGCCCTGGCGACAGGCATCGAGGTCGATCTCGGCCACGATCACCTCATCCGCCGTCGTCTGGGCCTGCGCCACCACGACGCCGTTGGGGTCCACGATGCAGGACCCGCCGATCAGCCCGGCGCCATCCTCCACGCCGGCCTTCGCCACGGCGATCGCCCAGGTGGCGTTCATATAGGCGTTGGACTGCGCGGCCAGGATGGAATGGAAGGTCCGGAGCTGCTCGCTCTCACCCTCGCCGCCGTTCGGGTCATAGGCGGCGGAGTTGTAGCCCACCATCACAAGCTCCACCCCCTGCAGGCCGAGGCAGCGCCAGCCTTCCGGCCAGCGGCGGTCGTTGCAGACCAGCATGCCGAGCACCGGCCGGCCCCAGGCCTCCGGCCCGCGCGCCACGGGGAAGCCCATGTCGCCATACTCGAAATACATCTTTTCAAGCTGCTGGTACTTTTGCCCGTCCTTCACATGGTCGCTGCCGGGCAAATGGATCTTGCGGTACTTGAACAGGATCTGGCCGTCCGGGCCCACGGTGATGGCGGAGTTGAAGCGGTGGCCGTCCGGCGTCAGCTCGGCGTAGCCGATATAGAAGCCCACGCCCAATTCGCGCGCCCGGTCGAACAGCGGCTGCACCTGCGGGTTCGGCATCGCGGTCTCGAAGCTCGCCAGCAGTTCCGGCGCCTCGCGGTCCATCGGCCAGCGCGGGAAGAAGGTGGTGAAGGCGAGTTCCGGGAACACCACCAGCTTCGCCCCGCGTGCCGCCGCCTGCTCCAGCAGCGCCACCAGCCGGGCGAGCGTCTGCGCGCGGCTGTCTGCGCGCTGGGTGGGGCCCATCTGGGCGCCCGCGAGGGTGAGGAGACGGCTCATTTGAACAGGTTCCTGATGTCTTGCCTTGTGCCGCCGAAGCCGCGCCACAGCACGATGAATCCAAGCATGAAGCCCAGCCCGGCGGCGAATCCCGGCACGCCCGGCCGAGCATCGGCCAGCTGCGCCAGCACGACGCCGACGATGCCGGTGGCGACACCGGTCGCGATCGCCATCAGCAGGTGGACGCGCCCCGGGCCGACCCGCGGCGGCGGGCCGGGCAAGCCGTTGCGGGAGGGGCGGGGCGGGCGCTTGATCCAACGTTGTCCGGGCGGGCGCTTCGCTGTCATGCGGGGTCGGGTCTTGCCGTGCTGTGCAGCCCTGGCCTGTAGCCGGATCGCGCCGCCAGGACCACCGTCAGGGTCGCAGCGTGATGCGCAGGATGATCAGCAACGCCATGCCGCCCAGCACCAGCGGCCAGGCGCCGCCCAGGTCATCCGCCTGCAGGCCCAGCACCTCGAAGGCCGCGAAGCCGATGCCCACCAGCGCCAGGATGCCGATCAGGATGGCCTGCGGCAGGATGCTGGGTGGTGCCTCCTCATCCTCGTCCTGGCCGGGATGTGACGCGTTCACGCGTCCAGCTCCGGCCGGATCGCCTCGACGATCGGGCGGTAGCGGTCGGCCTCCGCGGCGATGAAGGCGGCGGCGGCCTCCGGCGTGCCGGGTCCGGCGGGCTCGATGCCGGATGCGTTGAGGCTGGCGCGGAAGGCGGCATCCGCCAGCGCGGCATTGGTGGCGGCGGACAGGCGGGCCAGCACCGGCGCCGGCAGGCCGGGCGGGGCGAAGACCGCGTGCCACAGCACGGCGGTGAAGCCCGGCCGGCCCAGCGCTTCCGCCGCCGTCGGCACATCCGGCGCCTGCGGCGCGCGGGCGTTCGACGCCACGGCCAGCATCCGCGCGCGGCCGCCCTGGTGCAGCGGCAGCCCGGCGCCCAGCGTGTTCACCGCCAGCGCCAGTGTCCCGGCCACCAGGTCGTTCATCGCCGGCGCGGCGCCGCGATAGGGGATGTGGCTGAGCGGCACGTCACCCGATTCGCGCTTCAGGATCTCGGTCGCCAGGTGCATCAGCGTGCCGGTGCCGGGCGAGCCATAGGCCAGCGGCGGGTTGGCGCTGCGCGCCGCCGCCATGAACGCCGGCAGCGTGGCGGGGCGGGAGGGATGCGCCAGCCAGCACAGCGGCCCGCCGCCCAGGGTGGCGACCACCTGGAAATCCTTGGCCGCATCGTATTGCGGCTGCCGGGTCACCAGATTGTACAGCGCGTGGGTCGATGCCGTGCCGAACAGCAGCGTGTAGCCATCCGGCCGGGCGCGGGCGACCTCCATCGCGCCGATCGCACCGCCGGCGCCGCCGCGATTCTCCGTCACCACAGTCTGGCCCAGCTCCCGCGTCATCCGCTCCGCGTAGAAGCGGGCATAGACATCGGTGGGGCCGCCGGCGGGGAAGGGGATGACCAGGCGGATCGGCCGCGCGGGAAATTCCTGCGCCCAGGCCGGCGCGATCGCGGGCGCGGCGAGCAGCGCTCCGCCGGTGGCGAGCAGGCCCCGGCGGGTCAGGCTAAAGTCCGGCATCGCGCCAATTCTCCACGGGGGTTTCGGGGTGGGGCAACAGGCCGGCGGCGCGGATGCCCGCGATCGCCGCATACTCGTCCTTGTCCGAGGCATCGCCGGAGACGCCGACGGCGCCGATCACCGGACCATCTTCCCGGCAGATCAGCACGCCGCCGGGCACCGGGATGAAGCGCCCGTCGCTGGCCGCGGCGATGGCCGACTGGAAGGCCGGGCGGTCCTTCAGCCGGTCGCGGATGACGCGGCTGCCGATGCCCATGCCGAGCGCGCCATGCGCCTTGCCGCGCGCGATCTCGGCGCGGAGGATGCCGGAGCCATCCTCCCGCTTCTGCACCACCACATGGCCACCGGCATCCAGCACCACCACGGTCAGCGGCAGCAGCGCCGCCTGGCGGCCGGCGGCCAGCGTCGCATCGGCGATGTGCTCCGCCACCGACAGGCGCAGATCCACCGCGAGGTGCTTGATGTAGTAGCCATCGGGGGTGCTCATGCGTCGAGTGCGCTCCGCTTGTGCTGGCGCGGCACGAAGCGGCCGGTGCCGGGGCGGGCCTTCACCTCGGTGCCGTTCCAGATCTCCGCCCCGCGCAGCAGGGTTGCCGCCACGCGTGCCTTCATGGCGCGGCCATGATAGGCGGACCAGCGGAACTCCTCGCGGTCCTGGATGATGCGCTCGTCGAAGACGAAGTCGCCGGTTTCCAGCACGCAGAAATCGGCATCGGCGCCGATCCGGATGCCGCCCTTCTTCGGGTCCAGCCCATGGTAGCGGGCCGGTTCCTCGGAGCACATGCGCGCCATCACCGTGGGCGACAGGCCGCGCTCGGCCAGCAGCGTGTACATCAGCGGCGCGAAGGATTGCAGGCCGGTCAGCCCGGCGCCGACCGGGAAGATGTCGCCGTTGTATTCCTTCTTCGCGCGCGGCCAGGGCGCGTGGTCGGTCGAGACATAGGCCATGATGCCGCCGGCCATCGCGCCCCACATGCGCTCCACCTCCTCCGCCGAGCGGAAGGGAGGGTTGCACTTGCCGTAGCCCTGCAGCCGGACGATGTCCTCCTCCGTCATGCAAAGATACTGGATGCAGGCCTCGCCCGAGGTCTTGGCGCCCATGCCGCGATAGATCTGCGCCAATTCGAAGCCGCGCGCGATGGAGGAATGGGCGATGTGGACATGCGCGCCGGTCTCCAGCGCCATCTCGAAGATCTCGAGGTCCGCCATGCTCTCGGCCAGCGGCGGACGGGTGCGGCAATGCCAGATGGGGCTGGTGTTGCCGGCGGCCTTCGCGGCCTCCGTCAGCTTCACCACCAGCTCCTGGTCCTCGTTGTGCACGGCGACCATCAAACCGGTCTTCGCCATTTCGGTGAAGCCCGCCAGCATGGTCGGGTGGTCCAGCCGCGGGAAGCGGTGGGCGTCGTATTCATAGGTCGAGACCTTGAAGGCGGAGGCGCCGGCTTCCGCCATCGCCGCCACATCCTCCGCGCCACCCGTCTTCCGGATGGTGGCGTAGAGCGCCATGTCCACATGCGCCAGGCGGTTCACCCATTCCACCTTCTCACCGAAGATGGCAGCCGACATCACCGGGTTCGGCACGTCGTAGGGCATGTCGCAGACGGTGGTGACGCCTCCGGCGGCCGCCGTCAGCGTCGCATTCTCGATCCCCGGCCAGCCGGTGGAGGAGGAGGTGTGCATGTGGCCATCGACCAGGCCGGGCAGGACCAGCTTGCCGCGATGATCCGCCACCGCCTTGGAGGGCGGCGGCAGGCCTTCGCCGATCGCCGCGATGGTCTCGCCCCGGATGCCGACATAGCCATCCGCCAGCACGCGGTCTGACAGCACGACAGCACCGCGCAGGACAAGATCGAAGGGCTCGGCGGCGTCGGACATGCGGGATCTCTCTCGGTTGATGCGGGCGGAGGCTAGGACGGGTCGGGCGCCACGCCAATCCGGGGGGGCGCATATCGGGCCATCGGATGGGCGGCGCGGGATCTGGCTGCAGATTGCATGCCATGCGGACCGACCGGCTCGGGCCGAACGCAGGACGCCGCCGCGTCCTTCCGGCCGCGGCGGCGTCGTCTCATTGCCCCGGCCGGCCAGTAGCCGGCCGGGGTTAATTGGCTGGTGAAGGTCAGGCGGCGAGCGCCGGGTAGTCCGTGTAGCCCTTGGCGTCGCCGCCGTAGAAGGTGCCCTGGTCCGGCGCATTCAGCGGGGCGTCCTGCTTCAGGCGCTCCACCAGGTCCGGGTTGCTGATGTAGCTGGACCCGAAGGCGATCAGGTCCGCGCGCCCGCTGGCGAGATCCGCCTGGGCGCGGGCCTTGTCGTAGCCGGCGTTCAGGATGATCGGCCCGCCGAAATGCTTCCGCGCCAGGCCGATCACGTCGAAGGCCGGCTTGGCATCGAGGAAGTGGAGATAGGCCAGCCCCTTGCCCGAGAGGCCCTGGATCACCGGCGTATAGGTGTCCTCCACATCCGGGTCATCGATGTCGTTGAAGGGATTGCCGGGGCTGATCCGCACGCCGACGCGATCCGCGCCGATGGCCGCGGCGGCCGCATCGGTGATGGCCACCAGGAAGCGCGCGCGGTTCTCGGCCGAGCCGCCCCACTTGTCCGTGCGCTGATTGGCATTCGGCGCCAGGAACTGGTTCGGCAGGTAGCCATTCGCGCCATGGATCTCGATGCCATCCAGCCCCGCCGCGATGGCGTTGCGCGCGGCCTGGGCATAGGCCTCGATCAGCGTCTCGATCTCGGCTTCCGTCAGCGCCCGCGGGGTCGCCAGCGGCTTCATGCCGGAGGGGGTGTACATCTGGCCCGCCGCGGCGACGGCGGAAGGCGCCACCAGATCCGCGCCGTCCTGGAACTCGGGCAGGGAGATGCGCCCGACATGCATGATCTGCGCGAAGATGCGCCCGCCCTTGGCATGCACCGCATCCGCCACGGCGCGCCAGCCCTCGATCTGCGCATCACTGTAGATGCCGGGGATGTCGATATAGCCGCGGCCATTCGGGGCCGGGGCGGTGCCCTCGGTGACGATCAGCCCGGCGGAGGCGCGCTGGCCGTAGTATTCGGCCATCAGCGCATTCGGCAGGTTGCCCGGCGCGCGGCTGCGCGTCATCGGGGCCATGACGATGCGGTTGGGCAGGTTCAGCGCGCCCAGCTTCACGGGGCCGAACAGGTCGGGGGTCTCGGTCATCGGGGTATCCTTGGATTTCGGCGCGGCACGGATGGTGCCGCTGCGTTGACCGTGATCTGGGCCTGCCCGGCCGGTTGCGCCACCGGCCGGCGGCCATGGCGACCATTCACGAGGCTGATGGCGCCGCGATGGAACCTGTCATCCGCCGCCGCGGATCACGGTGCGGATGGCGAAGCTGGACTGGATGCGGGACACGCCGGGCATGCGGGACAGGGCCTCCTTGTGGATGCGCTCGTAATCGGCCGCGTCGCGCGCCTCCACCCGCAGCAGGTAGTCGGCGATGCCGGTCATCAGGTGGCATTCGCGGACCTCCGCGCAGCGCCGCACCGCATCCTCGAATCGGCGCAGATGGTCATCCGTCTGCCGTTCCAGCGTGATCTGCACGATCACCGTGACGACCCCGGCGGGGGAGGGCTCGTCCACCAGCACGGTATAGCCGCGGATGATGCCCCGCGTTTCCAGCAGCCGCAGCCGGCGCAGGCAGGCGGATGGCGAAAGCCCCACCGTGGCGGCCAGCGCGGCGTTCGGCATCCGGCCATCGGCGCGCAACGCGCGGATGATCGCGCGGTCGATGTCGTCCATATGCAGATTCCACGAATTTCTCGCAGAATATTGCGCTGAGCCGGTCGCGGCGAACAGTCCTGCGACGGTGCGGCATGAAATTCGCTGGATTCACCGGCTATCCTCACCGAATCGCAAGGGATGACGATGATGCGCGTGGTCGTGCTCGGCAGCGGCGTGGTGGGTGTGGCCAGCGCCTGGTACCTGGCCCAGGCGGGGCATGAGGTGACGGTGCTGGACCGCCAGCCGGCCCCGGGCATGGAGACCAGCTTCGCCAATGCCGGCCAGGTCTCGCCCGGCTATTCCGCCCCCTGGGCGGGCCCGGGCATTCCGGTGAAGGCGCTGAAGTGGCTGATGATGCACCACCGCCCCCTGGTGGTCTGGCCGCTGCTGGACACGCGGCTATACGGCTGGCTGGCCCGGCTGCTCGCGAATTGCACCGAGGACGCCTACAACCTGAACAAGTCGCGCATGGTGCGGCTGGCCGAGTATTCGCGGGACTGCCTGCGCGACCTGCGCGGCGCCACCGGCATCCAGTACGACCAGCGCACCCAGGGCACGCTGCAGCTGTTCCGCACCCAGAAGCAGCTCGATCTGGTGCCGAACGACACCACCGTGCTCGACCAGTTCCAGGTGCCGTACGAGGTGCTGGACGCCGCCGGCTGCGCCGCCGCCGAACCGGCGCTGCGCTTCGTCGAGGGCAAGTATGTCGGCGGCCTGCGCCTGCCCGGGGATGAGACGGGCGACGCCTTCCTGTTCACCCAGCGGCTGGCGAAGCTGGCGGAGGCCGCGGGCGTCACCTTCCGCCAGGGCATCACCATCCAGGCGATCGAGACCGAGGCCGGCCAGGTGACCGGCATCGCCACGGACCAGGGCCGCGTCACCGCGGATCGCTACGTGGTGGCGCTCGGCAGCTTCGCGCCCAGCCTGATGCGGCCGCTGCGGGTGCATGTGCCGGTCTATCCGGTGAAGGGCTATTCGCTGACCCTGCCGGTGACGGACCCGGAAGGCGCGCCGGTTTCCACCGTGATGGACGAGACCTTCAAGATCGCCATCACCCGCCTAGGCGACCGCATCCGCGTCGGCGGCACGGCGGAGATCGCCGGCTTCTCCACCACCCTGCGCGGGCCGCGGCGGCGCACGCTGGAACATTCCGTCTCGGACCTGTTCCCGCGTGGCGGCGATGTGACCCAGGCCAGCTTCTGGACCGGGCTGCGGCCGATGACGCCGGATGGCACGCCGGTGGTCGGGCCGACGCGCTTCCCGAATCTTTTCTTGAATACCGGCCATGGGACCTTGGGCTGGACCATGGCCTGCGGCTCGGGCCGCGTGCTGGCGGACCTGATGAGCGGCAAGGCGCCGGATATCGACGCCAGCGACCTGGCGCTGACCCGCTACGCCGGCTGACTTCGCTAAGTCTGGGCGAGCCGCTTCGCGACAAACTCCAGCCGGTCCTGGCCCCAGAAGATGTCCTCGCCGATCACGTAGCTCGGCGCGCCGAATACGCCGCGGGCCAGCGCCGCCTGGCTGTCCGCCTGGCGCATCTCGGCCCAGCGCGGGTCCTCGGCCAGCGCGGTGACGGCGGCGGCGTCCAGGCCCACCTCGGTGATCAGCCGCGACAGGGTCTCGCGATCCGCCGGATTGGCCTCCTCCTCCCACAGCGCCTTCAGGACGCGGTGGGCGAGGCGCAGCGCGGGGGCGTCGCCCTGCGTCTCCCGCACCGCGATGACGCAGGCGGCGGAGAAGGATTCGTCGCAGGGGAAGTGCTTCGGCTGGACATGGATCGGAATGTCGAGCGCCTCCCGCCACCGGCGCAACTCCTGCATCCGGTAGGCCTGGCGCTGCGGGCTGCGCTTCGGCAGGGGAAGGCCGCCGGAGGCCGGGAAGACGGTGCCGCCGAAATCGCAGGGGATCGGGCGGATGGTGGCGCCGTGCTGGGCCGCCAAGGCCTCGATCCGTGCCGCGCCCAGATGCGTCCAGGGGCTGCCGAGGGACAGGTAGTAGTCGATATGCATGGGCCTCAGCCTTTCACGTCGCGTAGCGGGATCACCCGGTCCAGCCGGCAGGATACGGCCTCGCCCATCGCGAAGGCGAGGCTGGCCGCCGGCGTCACCACGAACAGCATGCCTGCCGCCGTCTCCACCTCATACTCCCGCGTCTGGCCGAGGAAGGCGGCGCGCTGGATGCGGCCGGGCAGGCCCGGGGCACCCTCCGGCTGCGGCAGGATGGATTCGGGGCGCACGGCGATCTGCGCCGGGCCGGACGGATGCGGGCGCATCGTCACATCGAGCGGGATGCCGCCGAGCGCGATGCGGCCGGGGGCCAGCACCTCGCCTTGCAGCACATTCGCCTCGCCCATGAAATCGGCGATGAAGGCATCCGCCGGATCGTCATAAAGCTCCACTGGCGTGCCCATCTGCGCGATCTTACCCGCGCGCATCACGCAGACCAGGTCGGAGACGGCCAGCGCCTCCTGCTGGTCATGCGTCACATAGACGACGGAGAGGCCCAGCTTGCGCTGCAGGTCGCGGATATCCTCCCGCACGCGCCGCCGCAGCCGCGCGTCGAGGTTGGACAGCGGCTCGTCGAACAGCAGCACCTTGGGCCGCAGCACCAAAGCGCGCGCCACCGCCACGCGCTGCTGCTGGCCGCCGGAGAGTTCGGAGGGCAGGCGCTGGCCCAGCCCCTCCAGCCCCAGGGTCTTCAGCATGGCATTCGCCTCGGCCTCGGCGGAGGGCTTGCGGGCGCCGTTCACCAGCAGGCCGTAGGAGACGTTCTCCAGCACATTCATATGCGGGAACAGCGCATAGGACTGGAACACCATGGCGATGCGGCGCTCGGCGGCGGAGAGGCCGGTGACGTCGCGGCCCTCGATCTCGATCCGCCCGCCGGTCGGCAATTCGAGCCCCGCCACCAGCCGCAGCGTCGTGGTCTTGCCGCAGCCGGAGGGGCCGAGCAGCGTCACCAGCGCGCCGCGCGGCAATTGGAAGGATACCTCGTCCACCGCGCGCACATTGCCGAAAGCCTTGGTCACACCTTCGAAGTTGATGGCGACATCGGACATGGGCTCAGGCTCCGGCGCGGATGGGTGGGGCGGCGGCGCTGGCGCGGCCGAGGCGCGCGCGGCCGACCAGCTTCTCGATGCCCAGCACCGTCACCAGCATGATGACGATCAGCACGGTGGAATAGGCGATGGCGAGCGCCATCTCCCCGGCCTCTACGCGGCCGACGATATAGACGGTGGCGAGGTTGTGCCGCGCCGAGACCAGGAAGATCACGGCGGAGACGGCCGTCATCGCCGTGACGAAGGAATAGGCCAGCGCGGTGACGATGGCCGGCCGCAGCAGCGGCAGCACCACGCGGCGCAGCGTCTGGAAGGCGCCGCCGCCCATGGTGGCGGAAGCCTCGTCCAGCGATTTGTCGATCTGCGCCAGCGCCGCGATGCCGCCGCGCACGCCGACCGGCAAATTGCGGAAGACGAAGCAGATGACAAGGATCAGCGCCGTGCCGGTCAGCTCCACCGGCGGCACGTTGAAGGCCATGATATAGGACACGCCGACCACGGTGCCGGGGATGGCAAAGGAGAGCATGGTCATGAATTCCAGCCCGCGCCGCCCGGGGAAATTCTGGCGCGCGATCAGCCAGGCCAGCAGGATGCCGAGGCCGGCGGTGAGTGGCGCGGAAATCGCCGCGACCTGGATGGTGGTGAAAAGGCTGTCCCAGGCACTGCCAATGAAGGCCGGCCCGTCGAACCAACCCACTTCGAAGCCGGTGCCGAGATGCCGCCAGGTGAAGGACAGGTCGCCGCGGCCGATGTCATGCACGAAGCCGCCGACCAGTATGATGCCATAGACCGCGGCGGTGAAGATCATCCAGGGCCAGGCGACGGCGGCGCAGGTGAGTTTCAGCCCGGCCGGCAGCGCCGCCGGAATGCCGCTGTCGCCCTTGCCCGTCACGGTGGTGTAGCGCCGCTTGCCGAGCCACAGCGCCTGCAGCGCAAAGGCGCCGAAGGTGATGGCCAGCAGCAGCAAGGCCAGCGCCGCGGCGCGGCCGGGGTCGTGCCGCGCGCCGGCGATGGCGAAGAAGATGCGCGTGGACAGCACGTCGAAGTCACCGCCGAGGACCAGCGGATTGCCGAAATCCGCCAGGCTCTCGACGAAGGCCAGCAGGAAGGATGCGGCCAGCGCCGGCTTCAGCAGCGGCCAGGTGACGCTGCAGAACACGCGCATGCGCCGCGCGCCCATGGTGCTGGCGGCTTCCTCCAGACTTGGGGAGATGGCGCGCAGCGCGCCGTCCAGCAGCAGGAAGGCGATCGGCGCCTGGGCCAGCACCTGCGCCAGCAGCACGCCCGGCAGGCCGTAGATCCAGCGGCTGCGCGGAATGTCGAACCAGTCCCACATGAAGCCGGTGACGATGCCGGTGCGGCCGAACAGCACGATCAGCGCCAGCGAGACGACGAAGGGCGGCGTGATCAGCGGCAGGATGGTCATGGCGCGGAAGGCGCCCGCGCTGACTTTCCCCCGCGCGCCACCGCGCACCGCGAGCAGCGCGAAGGCCAGGCCCAGCAGGGTGGAGATCACTGCCGTCAGCGTGGCCAGCAGCAGCGTGTTCCACACCACGCCGCACCCGGCATGGGTGGAGAGGCAGGCGAGGCTCCAGGCTTCCGGCGCCACCAGCCTTGCGCCGAAGGCGGCGGGCGCCAGCCGGCCGTCCTCGTACAGCGCGGCCGAGAGCATGTTCACCAGTGGCAGGAAGACGAACAGCAACAGAAGAAAACCGCAGCTGCAGACCAGGAAGGCGACGAAGGCATCCGCGCCGAAGCGCCCGCGCGCCGCCTGGCCTGCCGCGAACAAGCCGATGCCCCCGGCCAGCACCAGGAAGGCGCCCCAGCCCAGCGAGGGCTGCGCCGGCGGCGCGCCCAGCAGCGGGGCGAGCCAGCCCCACTGCAACCCGTTCAGCCCGATGGCATAGCCGGCGCCGAAGACCGCCAGCACCAGCCCCGCGCCAATCCAGGCGAGCCCCGCCCCGGCACGCCCGCGCAGCAGGGCAGGGGCGGCCAGCGCCAGCAGCAGCGCCACCGGCCACAGCCACCAGCGTGAGCCATCCAGCAGCAGCGCCACCAGCGGCGCGGCACTGCCGCCCGGCCAGGCGGTGACTTCGGAAATGCCATCCTGCAGGCCATGCCAGGGGGCGAGGAACAGGCCGAGCGTCGCGCAGAGCAGCGCGGCGCGGGCCAGGGTCAGGGCGCCCATGTCAGAGCCTGCGGATCGGGCCGGGAAGGTCCCGGCCCATTCCCGAAGATATCAGCGGGCGCCCGCGCGCACCTCACGCTCCCAGCGCGTAATCACGCGGGTACGCTCCGCGGCCGAACCCCAGCGCGCGAAATCGTAGTCGATCAGGCGGATATTCTCGAAGCGCGGCGCCTGCGGCGGGATCGGCGCATTGCGGTTCGACGGCAGCTGGAAGGAGTTCGCCTGGCCGGCAATGGCCTGCGCCTCCGCGCTCAGCGCCCAGTCGTAGAAGCGCTGCGCGTTCTCCATGTTCCGCGCGCCACGGATGATGGACATGGACCCGATCTCGTAGCCGGTGCCCTCGCAGGGGGCGACGATCTCGACCGGCGCGCCGGCGATCTTCTGCGTGACCGCATCATGCAGGAAGGTGATGCCGACCAGCGTCTCCCCGGTCGCGGCCGCACGCGCGGGCGCGGCGCCGGACCGCGTGTACTGGTTCACGTTGCGATGCATCGCCTTGAGGAAGTCGAAGGCCGGTTCCTCGCCCATCACCTGCAGCAGCGTCGCCAGCATGGTATAGGCCGTGCCGCTGGTATTCGGGTCTGCCACCTGGATCTCGCCGCGGAATTCCGGCTTCGCCAGATCCGCCCAGCAGGTCGGCGCGGCGATGCGGCGGCGAGTCAGCTCGGTGGTGTTGTAGGAATAGCCGAGCGCGCCGGCATAGATGCCGATGGTGCGGAAGCGCGCCTGTTCGGCCTGGCGCGTCGCCCAGGGGTGCAGTTCCGACATGCGCGGGGACCGGTATTCGACGGTCAGATTCTCCTCCGCCGCCTGCATATGCGGGTCGCCGGTGCCGCCCCACCAGACATCGCCGCGCGGATTGGCGGCCTCGGCGCGGATCTGGGTCATCGTCTCGCCGGAGGATTTGCGCGTCATGGCGACGCGCACGCCGGTCGCACGTTCGAAGGCCTGCATCATCGGCCGGCACCATTCCTCCTGCACCGAGCAATAGACGGTCAGGTTCCCCTGGGCGCTGGCGGCGGCCGGCAGCAGCGCAGTGAGTGTGACGGCGAAGCCGGTGGCGAGAAGGCGGCGAGGGGTCGGCATGGACGGGGAACCTCCGAAGGGACGGCCGGCGTTATGGCGCCGGTCCGATATTCTGTTTGTGACAGTGCAGTTAAGGCCGGGGCGCGGCGGGGCTCAAGCCTTCATCAGGTCTTCCAGCGCCGCGGCCAGGCCCGGCGCGCCGATGCCGACGGGGTTGCCTTCCGCGATCCAGTCGCCGCTGTCGAAGCCGTTGATCCAGCAGCCGGCCTCCCGCGCGATGGCGACGGCGGCGCAGGCGTCCCAGGAATTGATGTGCCGCTCGATATAGGCATCGAGCCGCCCGACCGCCGTCTCCACCAGCCCCAGCGTGCCCGAACCGCCAACGCGCAGCCCGGCGCCGGCTGCCATCGCCGCCTGGGCCAGGCTGTGGAATTCGGCCAGCGGCTTCCGGTTCGACCAGCCGACCTCGATGATGGCGCGGCGCATGTCGGTGGTGGTGGCGGGGCGGATCGGCGCGCCGTTCAGCGTGGCGCCGCAGCCCGCCGCGCCGACGAAAACCTCCGCCGGCGCATGGCGGGCGATGGCGCCGAGCACCGCACGACCGCCTTGCGCCATGCCGATGGAGACGCACCAGCGGTCGCTGCCGCGCGAGAAGTTGGAGGTGCCGTCGATCGGGTCGAGAATCCAGACCGGGCCGTCGCCGACCACCGCGCCGCCCTGTTCCTCGCCGATGATCGCATCATCGGGGAAGTGCCGGGCGAGCTTGGCGCGGATGAAGGTTTCCGTCGCGCCATCGGCCTCGGTGAGAAAATCCTGCGCGCCCTTGAAGGTGGTCTCGGCCATGCCGGTGGCGCGCATCTGGAAGGCCAGCGAGGCGGCTTCCTGGGCGATGGCGGCGGCAACCGCCATGCGGTGCTTCAGTTCATCCTGGGTCACGCATAGGCCCCCATCACGTTCTGGTCGAAGTCGATCAAGGCGCCGGTCATCATCGCCGCGGCGTCGGACAGCAGGTAGGTCGCCAGCCCCGCCACGTCGGACGGGCGGATCAGCCGGCCGAAGGGTTGTGCCGGTTCCGCCTTCTCCCGCCAATCGGGCGGGTTGCCATCCTTCGCCTGGATGGCGTGCTCGCCAGGCGTATCGGCCCAGCCGAGATTGATGCCGTTCACGCGGATGCGCTGCGTGCGCAGGCCGAAGGCGGTGTTCTTCGTGAAGGTCGCCAAGGCGCCCTTCGAGGAGGCATAGCCGGTGAGGAAGGGCTGGCCGCCATGGCTCGACATGGTGATGACGTTCACCACCGCCCCTGGCCGCTTCTCCGCCACCAGGCGCTTCGCAAAAGCCTGGGTCAGCAGGAAGGGGGCGCGGGCGTTCACCGCGAAAAGCCGGTCCCACAGCGCCACGTCGGTGTCGAGGATGGTGCCTCGGTCGGTCAGCCCGGCGGCGTTCACCAGACCGTCGATCAGCCCGAGTGCCGCTTCGGCCTGCGCCAGGATGCCGGCGGTGGCCGCGGCATCGGCGAGATCCGCCGCGACGAAATGCGCCTGCGTGCCCAGCGCGCGCAGCCTGTCCACCACCTGCGCGCCGCGCGCGGCGTTGCGGCCGGTGATGCAGATGGCGGCGGCGCCGGCCTCGGCGGCGGCGAGGGCGACGCCCTCGCCGATGCCCTGCGTGCCGCCCGTGACCAGGATGCGGCGGCCGGGGAGGGTGATGTTCAAAGCCGCACCACGCGACCCTCGGCCATGGAGCGCAGCGCGGCATCGGCCAGCACCAGCGCCTGGCGGCCATCCGCGGCACCGACCGGCATGGGCGAGCCCTGCGTCACCGCCTCGATGAAGGCCTGCATCTCGATCCGGTAGGCCTGGGCATAGCGTTCCAGGAAGAAGTGCAGCGGCTTTTCCGTCATCACCGCCTGGGCATCGGCCTGCTCTACCGTGCTGCCGACGCGGTTGCCCGCGATCAGCCGGCCGAGGCTGCCATGCACCTCCACCCGCTGGTCGTAGCCATAGGATGCGCGGCGGCTGTTGTTGATGGTGGCCAGGCGGCCGGAGGCCGTCTTCAGCACCACCATGGCCGAGTCGATGTCGCCCGCCGCGCCGATCTCGGGATCCACCAGGTTGGAGCCGGTGGCGAAGACCTCCACCGGCTCCTCGCCCAGCATCCAGCGCGCCATGTCGAAGTCATGGATTGTCATGTCCCGGAACAGCCCGCCCGAGACCTTGATATAGGAGACCGGCGGCGGGCCCGGGTCGCGGCTGGTGATCACCACCTGCTCCACCGCGCCGATGGCGCCCGCCTCGATGCGGCGGTGCAGCTCGGCGAAATCCGGGTCGAATCGGCGGTTGAAGCCGACCAGCATGGGCACGCCGGCCTTGGCCACGGCGGCCAGGCATTCATCGACGCGGGGGAGGGACAGGTCGATGGGCTTCTCGCAGAAGATCGCCTTGCCGGCCTGGGCGGCGGCGATGATCAGCCCCGCATGGGTATCGGTGGAACTGGCGATGATCACCGCGCCCACCTCGGGGTCCGCCAGCGCGGCCTGCGTGGTCGAGACGCGGGCGCCGTGCCGCTCGGCCAGGGCCTGGGCGGCGGCCTGGTTCACGTCGATGACGTGGCGCAGCGTGCCGCGGCCGCTGGTGGCCAGGCTATGGGCATGGATGGCGCCGATGCGGCCGGCGCCGAATTGTGCGAAATGCAGCATCTTGTTCCGTACCCGGGCACCGCTTGTGGGGCCTGTCATCAAACCGTAACACTGGCCTTCCCGCCGCCCCGGCGGAAGCCCGCCACAGGACGCCAGGACCAGAATTCATGGGCACCATACGCCTGACCGCGGCGGAGGCCACGCTGCGCTGGCTGTCCGTGCAGATGACCGAGCTGGAAGGTCGCACCGTCCCGATCTTAGGCGGCGTCTGGGCGATTTTCGGCCATGGCAATGTGGCGGGACTCGGCCCGGCGCTGCAGGCCATGGGCCGCGCCCTGCCGGCCTTCCGGGCGCATAACGAGCAGGCCATGGCGCATGCCGCCATCGCATTCGCGAAAACGCATGCGCGGCGGCGGATGATGGCCTGCACCACCTCGATCGGGCCGGGTGCCACCAACATGGTGACCGCCGCGGCCCTGGCGCATGTGAACCGCCTGCCGGTGCTGTTCCTGCCCGGTGACGTCTTTGCCAGCCGTCAGCCCGACCCGGTGCTGCAGCAGGTGGAGGCCTTCGGCGACGGCACCGTCTCGGCCAATGACTGCTTCCGCCCCGTCTCCCGCTACTTCGACCGGATCATGCGGCCGGAGCAGTTGCTGGCCGCCCTGCCGGCGGCGCTGCGGGTGTTGCTGGACCCGGTGGAATGCGGCCCTGCCACGCTCGCCTTCCCGCAGGATGTGCAGACCGAGGCCTTCGACTGGCCCGCGGAGTTCTTCCGCAAGCGCTTGCACCGCCCCCGCGCGCCGGAGCCGGACCGGCAGGAGCTGGCCGAGGCGGTGGCGCTGCTGCGGGACGCCAGGCGCCCGCTGATCCTGGCCGGCGGCGGCGTGAAGTATGCGGGGGCGGAGGCCGCACTCGCGGATTTCGCCCATCGCCACGCCGTGCCGGTGGCGGAAACCCAGGCCGGCAAGGGCAGCCTGCCCTGGGACCACCCGCGCAATGCCGGCGCCATCGGCGTGACCGGCAGCGCGGCGGCCAATGCGCTGGCGGAGAAGGCGGATGTGGTGCTGGCCGTCGGCACCCGATTGCAGGACTTCACCACCGGGTCCCGCGCCCTGTTCGGCGGTGCGCGCATCCTCGGCCTGAACGTCGCGAGCTTCGATGCCGGCAAGCACGGCGCGCAGCCATTGGTGGCGGATGCGCTGCGCGGCCTGGTGGCGCTGAGCGCTGGCCTCGGCCGCTGGGATGCGCCGCGGCCCTGGCAGGAGAAGGCGGTGACGGCGACCGGCCGCTGGAATCGCAGCGTGGAGAAGATCACCGCCGCGCCGAAGCCGCGCGAGGCGGGGCTGCCCTCGGATGCCCAGGTGCTCGGTGCGGTGAACCGGGCGATGCCGGCCGATGGCATCGTGGTCTGCGCCGCCGGCGGGCTGCCGGGGGAGTTGCACAAGCTGTGGCGGGCGACGGATGCGGCAGCCTACCACGTCGAATACGGCTTCTCCTGCATGGGCTACGAGATCGCGGGCGGGCTCGGCGTGAAGCTTGCGGCGCCGAAGCGGGAGGTGGTGGTGCTGGTCGGCGATGGCAGCTACCTGATGATGAACAGCGAGATCGCGACCAGCGTCGCGCTGGGTGCGAAGCTGACCATCGTGGTGCTGGACAATCGCGGCTTTGGCTGCATCAGCCGGTTGCAGCAGGGCACCGGCGGCGCGCCCTTCCTGAACCTGTTGCCGGATGCCGCGCCGCACGTCGATTTCGCCGCGCATGCGCGGGCGCTCGGCGCGCAGGCGGTGAAGGTGGACGGCATCGCGGGGCTGGAAGATGCGCTGCCCAAGGCGCTGTCGGCCAAGCGCACCAGCGTGGTGGTGATCGACACCGACCCGGCCGCCAGCACGGCGGAGGGCGGCGCCTGGTGGGAGGTGCCGGTCTCGGCCGCCCCCCGCGGCGCGGCGCAGGAAGCGGCCCGCCAGTCCTATGAAACCGCCCTGCGCAAGCGGGGCAGCGGAGCGTGACACGGATGAAAGTGCGGCTCGGGATCAATCCCCTGACCTGGACGAATGACGACATGCCGGAGCTCGGCGCGGAAACCCCGCTCGAGACCTGCCTGGCGGAGGCCAGGCTGGCCGGTTTTGCCGGCGTGGAACTGGGCAATAAGTTTCCTCGTGTGGCGGGCCAGTTGAAGCCGATCCTGGAGGCACACGGCCTGGCACTGGTCTCCGGCTGGTACGGCTCGCGCCTGCTGGAGCGCGAGGTGGATGCCGAGATGGCGGAGGCGGAGCCGCATATCGCGCTGCTCACCGCGCTCGGCTGCACCACCATGGTGCAATGCGAGGTCACCGGCAGCGTGCATGGCCAGAAGGCCACCGCGCTGACATGCCGCCCGATCCTGGCCCGCGCGCAATGGGATGTGCTGCTGCCGCGGCTGGATGAGATGGCGCGCCGGCTGAAGGCGCGGGGCCTGTCCATGGCCTATCACCACCACATGGGCACGGTGGTTGAGGCGGAGGATGAGGTGGACCGGCTGATGGCCGGTACGCGCGATGTCGGCCTGCTGCTCGACACCGGCCACCTGACCTTCGCCGGCGGCGACCCGGTGCGCGCCGCCAGGCGCCACGCCGCGCGGGTGGTGCATGTGCATTGCAAGGATATCCGCCCGGGCGTGATGGCTGATGTGAAGGCGCGCGGCCTGTCCTTCCTGGATTCCGTGCTGGAAGGCGTCTTCACCGTGCCGGGCGATGGCTGCGTGGACTACCCTGCCGTCCTCGCGCAGCTGCCGGATTACGAGGGCTGGCTGGTGGTGGAGGCGGAGCAGGACCCCGCCAAGGCCCACCCGCTGACCTATGCGCGGATGGGCCATGACTATCTTTCCCGAGTTACTTGATCCCGGCCCGCATGAAGCTCTGCACGAACTGGCGCTGAAACAGCAGAAAACCGAGGAGCAGCGGCGCGGAGGTCATCAGCGTCGCCGCGCTGATGATCGCCCAGTCGATGCCCTGGTCCGTGGAGGCGAAGACCGACAAGCCCACTGTCAGCGGCCGCGTCTCCACGCTGTTGGTGATGACCAGCGGCCAGAGGAAGTTGTTCCAGTGGTAGGAGACGCTGGTGAGCCCATAGGCGAGGTAGGTGGGCTTCGCCAGCGGCACATAGACGCGCAGCAGGATGCCGAGCGTGCCGCAGCCTTCCACCCGCGCTGCCTCCTCCAACTCCTTCGGCACCTGCTTGAAGGTCTGCCGCAGCAGGAAGATGCCGAAGGCGCTGGCCATATAGGGCAGGCCGATGGAGAGGATCGTATCCACCAGCCCCAGCGCGCGCATCGTGCGGTAGTTCTCGACCAGCAGGATGTCCGGCATGATCATCAACTGCACCAGCACCAGGCCGAACAGGATGCCGCTGCCCCAGAATGCCGCGCGGGCAAAGGCGAAGGCCGCGAGCGTGCAGAGCACGAATTGCGCGACCAGCACCATGGTGACCAGGGCGAAGGTGTTCAGGAAATACCGGGCAAAGGGCGCGGCCTCCCAGGCTGCGGCGAAGTTGGAGAGCGTCAGCGGCGCGAAGAGCTCGAAGCGCGTCGCATAGCCGGTCGGGTGGATCGCGGCCCAGACGGCGTAGAGCAGCGGCGCCACCCAGACCAGCGCCAGCAGCCAGGCGGCCGTCGTCTCCAGGATCGTGCCGAGGCGGGGCAGGGCAGGGGCCTGCGTCATCGTCGTGGCACTCATCGGTAGTGCACCCGCTTGGCGGCGAAGGCGAATTGCAGCGCCGCGGTCGCCGCCAGGATCACCAGCAGCACCACGGTCAGCGCCGCCGCCGTCGCCGTGTCCCAGAAGCGGAAGCCCAGGTCGTAGATCATGGTCAGCAGCAGCGCCGTCGCATTGTCCGGCCCGCCGCGCGTCATGACGATGATATGGTCCACCAGGCGGAAGCCGTTGATCACCGCATTCACCGCGATGAACAGCGTGGTCGGCCCCAGCAGCGGCAGCGTGACGCGCAGGAAGACGCGGGCGCGCGACGCCCCCTCGATGGCCGCGGCCTCATACAGGTTCGGCGGAATCGCCTGCAGCGCCGCCAGGTAGAAGATCATGAAGAAGCCGGCTTCCTTCCAGACGGCAATCACGATCATCGCGCCCAGCGCGGTCTCCTGCTGCCCGATCCAGTTGGTCGGCCCCCAGCCGAACAGGGCACGGGTGATCTGGTCCAGCAGGCCGTAATCCGGCGTGTAGAAGAACAGCCAGAGGTTCGCCACCGCGATCATCGGCAGCACCGTCGGCGTGAAATAGGCGATGCGCAGCGCGGTGCGGCCCTGGAGCTTGCCGTTCACCCAGACGGCCATGGCCAGCGCCAGCCCGATCGATAGCGGGATGGTCGCGCCGGCGTAGATCAGGTTGTTCCACAGCGCCTGCCAGAAGACCGGGTCATCGGCGAGTGCGGTATAGTTCTCCACGCCGATGTAGCGGGCGGGGCGGTTGGCGCGTGGCGTGGTGAAGAAGGAATGCCACAGCGTGGCGACGGCCGGGTAATGCGTGAAGCCGATCAGCAGCACCAGCGCCGGCGTTAGCATCAGCCAGGCGTGGAGGGTGGTGCGGGATGGCATCGGGTGGTCTGGTCCTGCGCTTGCCCCTCAACCCAACCCTCTCCCCCAAGCGGGGGGAGAGGGCTCAGTGGACGGGCGCTTCGAAGTTCAGGCGCGGCGGAACGGGCGCAGCACGCGCGTGGCTTCGGCCTGGGTATCGGCCATCGCCTGCTGCGCGGACTTGCCGCCGGACAGCATCGCCTGGAGGTTGTCGTTCAGCGCCTTGTAGATGCGCTGGTTCTCGAAGGTGGACAGTTCGCCGGTCGCGACCGGGATCTGGTCCTTGGCCACCAATGCTGCCGGGAATTCGCTGGTGTAGCGGCGCAGGCTCTCGGTCTCCCAGGCCTCCGGCCGGGTCGCCAGGTAGCCGGTCTTCATGCACCAATCGGCCGCCATCTCCGGCTGCGCCACGAAGCGGGCGAAGCGCAGCGCCGCGGCCTGCTCGGCCGGCGAGGCGTTCTTGAAGATATACAGGTTGCCGCCGCCGACGACGGTGCGCGGGCCTTCCTTGCCCGGCAGGCCGGCGACGCCGAAGTTGAACTTCGCATTGGTCCGCATATTGGTCAGGTTGCCGGTGGTGGACCAGATCATCGCCGCGGTCTGGTTCAGGAAGTCCGGCGCCAGCACGCCCCAGTCGATGGTGCCCTGCGGCGTGATGCGGCTGTCGAAGGCCAGGCCGCGCCAGAAATTCGCGGCCTCGATGGCGCGCGGATCGGTGAAGTAGGTCTCCGTGCCCGCATCGTTCATCAGCTTGTGGCCGGCCTGGTTGGCCATGGCGCCGAAGGTCCACTGGCCGTTGCCGGCGCTGTTGGACATCTTCACGCCCCACTTGCCGTCGCTCGTCAGCTTGCGGCCGGCCTCGATCAGCTGCGCCCAGGTCCGCGGCGGCGCCTCCGGGTCCAGCCTGGCGGCGCGGAACAGGTCCTTGTTGTAGTAGTAGACGGCGGTGGAGCGCTGGAACGGCACGGACCAGGTCTTACCGCCTGCCTTGCTGTTCGCCATGAAGGCGGGAAAGAAGCCGCGCGTCCAGGCATCCAGATCACCGGCGCCCTCGACATCCTCGAAGGGCGCCAGGATGTCCATGTCGCGCAGGCTGTGCAGCTCGGCCGCCAGCAGCACGGAGAAATGCGGCCCGGCGCCACCGCGGATGGCGGTGACGGCCTTGGTCAGCGTCTCGCCGTAATTGCCGGCATAGACCGGGTTCACCTTGATCCCGCTCTCGCGCTGGAAGGCTTCGCAATAGCCATCGATGATGCGCGGCACCGGGCCGCCGATGGCGATCGGATAGTAGAAGGTCAGCTCCCGAACCGCCTGGGCGCGAACCAGGGCCGGCGTCGCGAGCAGGCTGGCGCCCGCCAGGAAGGCAGCGCGTCGTGTGATCTGGATCATGGGAAAATCCTTTCTCAGCGATAGCTGCGGAGGATGCGCTCGGCTTCCGCCTGGGCGTCGGCCATGGCGGGGGCGGCCTGCTTGCGGCCGGTGAGCGCGGCCTGGAGGTTGTCGTTCAGCGCCTTGGTCACGCGCTGATTTTCTTGCGTCGAGAGCTCGGCCACGGCGTGCTCAAGCTGGTCACGCGCCACGGCGGCGGCGGGGAAGCCGGCGACATGCGCGCGCATCGCGGGCGTCTCGAAGGCCGCGGGCGTCACGGCGACATAGCCGGTGTCGATGCCCCATTGCGCGGCGCGCTCCGGCGTCGTCAGGAACTTCACGAAGCGCACCGCACCTTCGCGCTGTGCGGCGCTGGCGGATTTGAACACGTACAGATTGCCGCCGCCGGTCGGGCTGCCGCGACGCTTGCCGGCCGGCAGCATGCCGACGCCGAAGGGGAAGGGGGCATTGGCGCGGACATTCGTCAGGTTGCCCGTGGTGGTCCACATCATCGCGACCTTGCGCTCGAAGAAGTCGCGCGGCGTGGTGCCCCATTCGACGATGCCCGCGGGGTGCACGCGGTGCTTCATGGACAGGTCCATCCAGTACTGCAGCGCTTCCGCCACCTTCGGGTCATTGAAGAAGGTGCGGTTGCCCTCGGCATTCATCAGGCGGACGTCGTTCTGCGTCGTCAGGCCCTGGAACAGCCAGTAGGGGAAGCCGGAAGACGGGATCTGCATGCCCCACTGGCTGGTGGCATCGCCCTGGCGCTTGGTCAGCTTCTGCGCGAATTCCACCTGCTGCGCCCAGTCGGCTGGCGGCGTCTCCGGGTTCAGCCCGGCCTCGCGGAACGCCTCCTTGTTCCAGTACATCACCACGGTGGAACGCTGGAACGGCACGCCCCAGGTCTTGCCGGCGGTGCGGCTGTTTTCCAGGAAGCTCGGGTAGAAGCTGTCGAGCCACGGCTTCTCGGCGCCCGGCAGGTCATCCCAGGCCAGCACCGCATCCTCGCCGATCAGCGTGAAGATATCGACGGCCAGCAGGCAGGCCATCTGCGGCGCATCGCCGCCGCGCATCGCGGTCAGCGTTTTCGTCAATGTGTCCTGGTAGGACCCCGCATAGATCGGCTTCACACGGAAGCCGGGATTGGCGCGGGCAAAATCCTCGCAATAGCCGTCGATGATGCGGGTGATCGGGCCGCCGACGGCGATCGGGTAGTTGAACACGATCTCCACCGGCGCCTGCGCGCGCAAGGCGGGGGCGGACAGCAGCGGGGCGGCGGCGAGGCCACCCAGGGCCAGGCGGCGGGTGATGGTCATGCAGGAAGCTCCTGTTGTCAGGCGAAGGCGTTTTCGCGCACCGGCTCCGGCAGGCGCCGGCCGGTATGGGCGTCGAACAGATGCAGCGCCGGCGGCAGGCGCAGGCGCAGATGGGTGCCGGCGGGCAAGGCGTGGTGGCCGGGGATGCGGGCCTGCATCACCTCCGCCCCATCGCCTACCGCGCAGGCCAGCACGGTTTCCGCGCCGAGGAATTCGGCGGCGAGCACGCGCACCGGCAGGCCGGCGCCATCGGTCGGCGCCACTTCCTCCGGCCTGATGCCAAGCGTGGCGCCGGCGGCGTCGATCCGGGCCACGGCGAGGCCCGGCGCGCCGGCCACTTCCGCGCCATGCGCACCTGGCACCAGCCGCAGAAGGGACATCGGCGGGGTGCCGATGAAGCTGGCGGCGAAGGTGGTGGCGGGGCGGGCGTAGAGCTCGGCCGGCGTCGCATCCTGCTCGACGCAGCCATCGCGCATCAGCACCACCTGGTCGGCCATGCTCATCGCCTCGGCCTGGTCGTGCGTGACATAGACCATGGTGATGCCGAGGCGTTGCTGCAGCGCGCGGATCTCCCGCCGCATCTCGGCGCGCAGCTTGGCGTCGAGGTTGGAAAGCGGCTCGTCCATCAGGCAGATCGGCGCTTCCGCCACCACGGCGCGGGCCAGCGCGACGCGCTGCTGCTGGCCGCCGGAAAGCTGCGCGGGGCGGCGGTCCAGCAGCCCGGCCAGGCCCATCATCTGTGCCGTGCGGGACAGCCTGGCGTCACGTTCCGCGCGGCCCACGCCGCGGGCGCGCAGGCCGAAGATGATGTTCTCCGCCACCGACAGATGCGGGAACAGCGCGTAGGACTGGAACACCATGGCGATGCCGCGGGAAGCCGGCGGCAGCCCCGTCGCATCCCGGCCATTGATGAAGACCTGGCCGGCGGTCGGCGCCTCCAGCCCCGCCAGCACGCGCAACAGGGTCGATTTGCCGCAGCCGGAGGGGCCGAGCAGCACCAGGAAGGTGCCGGGCGCGGCCGCCAGCGTCACGTCGCGCAGCGCCTGGGCTGCCCCGAAGGATTTGGCCACCCCGTCAAGACGAAGCTGGCCCTGGGTTGCGGGGCGTTCTGGCATGACGGGCGTTTAGCCTCTTGTAATGACAGTGCGATGACAGACGGAAGTTAGCCAGATGACAGCGCGGAGAGCACGGATTATCGCGCCGCGCCGCGCGGGATGGCGGCAACTTCATCGCGCAGCCAGTCCCGGAACGCCTCCCCCCCGCTCCGCGGCGCGCCGGGCGGTTGCAGCAGCCAGTAATGGTCCCCCGTGGCAGCCGATATCGGCGACATGCGCCGCAGCCGGCGGCGGCGCACCTCCTCCTCGACGAAATCAGGCGTGCAGATGACCACGCCCAGCCCCTCCAGCGCCGCCTGGATGGCCAGGGAGGTGCTCTCGAACAGCAGTGGCGGGGTGGCGGGCGGGGTGAGGCCGGCGGCGGCGCACCAGCTGCCCCAGTCACGCGGCCGCACCCGGCTGCCGAGCCAGGTCAGCCGGTCCAGCCCCTGCCGCGCCGCGGCCGGCGCGGCGAAGGGCGCCACATGCACCGCCTGCAGGCGCACCGCGCCGCGCATCGGGGGCGTGCCGGCGGGGGCGGTGCGGATGGCGGCGTCCAGCCCCTCCCGCGCGAAATCCACGGCGGGGCTGGTGGAGGTCACCACCTCCACCTCCAGCCCCGGATGGCGGGCACGGAAGCGGGGCAGGCGGGGGATCAGCCAGCGCATCGCCCAGGTGGTGTAGGCGCGGATGCGCAGCGGGGCGGCGGCGGTGCCGCGCAGTTCCAGCGTCGCCGCGGCGATGCCGGCGAAGGCCTGCTGCAGGGCGGCGGCGTAGCGCAGCCCGTCCTCCGTCAGCCGCAGCGCATTGGCGCCGCGATGCACCAGCGTGACGCCCAGCGCCGCCTCCAATTCGCGGATGCGGCGGCTGATGGCGGGCTGGGTCAGGTTCAGCCGGGCGCCGGCGGCGGTCAGGCTGCCGGTTTCCGCCACCAGGGCGAAGGTGCGCAGCGCAGCGAGGGGGGGAAGTGGGTCCGGCATGCGGGTCAGCATAACGCCGGCTTGGGGTAGGGCAAGGATTGCAGGCTGGCGCCGCCGGTTCGTTCCCGGCAGACAGCACCCTGCGCGGGCCCGTTCCAAGACCCGCCACCCCTAAGGAGGACACACCATGATCCGTCGCCGCGACGCCCTGCTGGGCCTGGCTGCCCTGGGCACCACCGCCATCCTGCCGCGCGGCGCCGCGGCCCAGGCTTTCCCGAACCGCCCTGTCCGCATGGTCATCCCGTTCACTGCCGGCGGCAGCAACGACGTGGTCGGCCGCATGATCGGCGATGCCATGGCGCAGCGCCTCGGCCAGCCGGTCGTGGTGGAGAACCGCGGCGGCGCCGGCGGCGTGATCGGCAACGACGCCGTGGCGAAGGCTGAGCCCGATGGCCACACCATTCTGCTCGCCGGCTCCGGCAGCTTCGTGATTTCCTCCCTGGTGCAGACGCGGCTGCCCTATGACCCGGTGAAGGACTTCGCCGCGATCTGCTGGCTTGGCGCCTCGCCCAACGTCATCACGGTGCACCCCAGCGTGCAGGCGACCAACCTTCGGGAGTTGCAGGCCCTGGGCAAGTCGCGCGGCCAGCCGCTGCGCTTCGGCACGCCGGGCGTCGGCACCAATGGCCATGCGCTGGGCGCGATGATCGGCGTGGTGCTGGGCATCGAGATGGAGCCGATCCACTACCGCGGCACCGGCCCGGCGCTGAACGACCTGCTCGCAGGCCGGGTCGACCTGCTGACCAATGCCTCGGCCCCGCTGCAGCCGCATATCGAGGCGGAGAAGATCCGCGCCATCGCCATTGCCGGTCAGTCGCGCAGCGTCGCGCTGCCCAACCTGTCCACCAGCGTGGAGCAGGGCTTTCCGGAACTCGACAGCTCGACCTGGTACGGCTTCCTCGCCCCGGCCGGCACGCCGGCCGACCGCATCGCGGTGCTGCACGCCGCCGCCGTCGCCGCAATCAACCAGCCGGACATCAAGAGCCGCCTGATCGCTTCCGGCGTCGATGAGATCGCGCCGAGCCCGGAGCCGGCGCATTTCACCCGCCTGCTCGCCTCGGACCGTGAGCGCTGGTCGCGCGTGGTCGAGCGCGCCAACCTCCGCGTCCAGTAAGGCGAAGCCCACATGTCCGACGCCATCCTGCTCACCACCGACAGCGGCATCGCCACGCTGACGCTGAACCGCCCCGCGGTGCGGAATGCCATCGACGATGCCATGCGCGGCGAGATGATCGCGGCGCTGGAGGCGGTGGCGGCGGACCCGGCGATCAAGGCGCTGGTCGTCACCGGCGCCGGCACCGCCTTCTGTGCCGGCGGCGATGTGCGCGGCATGAAGAATCGCCTGGAGGCCCCGCCAGAGGATGTCGCCATCAATGGCTGGCGGCGCCAGGCGCGCACCCATCGCGCGGTGACGCTGCTGCACCACATGCCGAAGCCGGTGATCGCCGCGGTGAATGGCGCGGCGGCCGGGCTCGGCGCGGATGTGGCGCTGGCCTGCGATTTCATCATCGCCGGTGAGAAGGCTCATTTCACCATGAGCTTCCTCGCCCGAGGCCTGATCCCGGATGGCGGCGGCATGTATTTCCTGCCGCGCCGCGTCGGGCTGATCCGCGCCAAGGAACTGGTCTTCACCGCGCGCCGCGTCGATGCGGCGGAGGCACTGACCATCGGCCTGGCCGACCGCGTGGTGCCGGATGCCGATCTGGCGGCGGCGGCGCAGGACTGGGCGGCGCAGATGGGCGCCCATTCCATCGCCGCCCTGGCGCTGGCCAAGGCGACGCTCGACCGCAGCCTGGAGACCAGCTTCGAGCAGGTTCTCGCCATCGGCAGCCAGTCCCAGGCGATCTGCTACACCACGGCCGAGCACCGCGCCTCCGTCGCCGCCTTCCTCGAGAAGTCGAAGAAGTGAGCGCCTTCCAGGCGCTGCTGCGGCCGCGCAGCGTGGCGGTGGTCGGCGCCTCTGCCGACGCCACCAAGACCGGCGGGCGGCCGGTGGGCTACCTGCTGCGGCACGGCTTTTCCGGTGCGGTCTGGCCGGTGAATCCACGTGCCACGGAAATCGCCGGCCTGCCCTGCTACAAGGATGTGGCGAGCCTGCCGGGCGCGCCGGATGTCGGCATCGTGCTGGTCGGTCCGGAACGCGCGGAGGCCGCGGTGCGGGATCTCGCGGCCAAGGGCTGCCAGGCCGCGATCGTGCTGGCCGGCGGCTATGGCGAGACGGGTGAGGCGGGGGCCGAGAAGCAATCCGCGCTGAAGCGCGCGGCGGGCGCCATGCGGCTGCTCGGGCCGAACACCATCGGCGTGGTGAACCTGACCGACCACATCGTGCTGAGTGCCTCCGGCGCGCTGGAGTTTCCCGATCTGCCGCCGGGCGGGCTGTCCGTCGTCTCGCAATCCGGCGGCATCCTGGGCGCGCTGCTGTCGCGCGGCGCCGCGGCCGGCATCGGCTTCGCCAAGCTGGTCGCCACCGGCAACGAAGGCGATATCGAGGTGGCGGAGGTGCTGGACGCGCTGGTGGACGACCCGGCGACCACGGCCATCGCGCTGTATCTCGAAGGCCTTCGCAACCCGGCGGCCTTCCGCGCCGCCGCGCGCCGTGCCGCCGAGGCCGGCAAGCCGGTGGTCGCCTTCAAGGTCGGCCGCTCCGAGGCCGGGGCGCTCGCCGCCATCTCCCATACCGGGGCGATGGCCGGGGCGGATCGGATGTATGACGCCTTCTTCGCCGGCCTCGGCGTGATCCGGGCGGAACGTTTTTCCGACCTGCTGGAAGTGCCCGCCGCCCTGGCGCAGGGCCGCCGGGCCGAAGGCTTCCGCGTGGCCGTGCTGACCTCCACGGGTGGCGCCGGGGCGCTGGTGGCGGATGCGGTGGGGCTCGCCGGCGGCAGCGTGCCGGCGCCGGATGCGACAGTGCGCGACAGCCTGGCCGCCCTGCTGGGCGAGGCGCCGGTCGGCAACCCGGTGGACGTGACGCTCGCCGGGCTGCGGCCGGATCTGTTCCGCGGCGCCATCCGCACGCTGTTGGCCAGCGACCTCTATGACCAGCTCGTGGTGGTGGTCGGCAGTTCCGCCCTGGCGCAGCCGGAGCTGGTGGCCGATGCGATGCTGGAGGCGCGTGGCGATTCGGCAAAGCCGGTGATCGCCTATGTCAGCCCGCATGCGCCGCAGATCGCCGCCGGGCTGAATGCGCGCGGCGTGCCCGCCAGCACCACGCCGGAAGGCATCGCCGCCATCCTGGCCGCGTTGGCGCGCCCGGCCTTCCGGCCCGCGACGCCCGAGGTCGAAGCCCTGCCGCCCGGCCTGCCGCACGGCAAGCTGAACGAGGCGGAGAGCAAGGCGCTGTTCGCCCATTTCGGCATCCCCGCGACCCGGGAAGCCAGCGCCGTGACGCCCGCGGCGGCACAGCAGGCGGCCCAGGGCCTTGGCCCGCGCCTGGTGGTGAAGCTGCTGGCCCGTGACCTGGCGCATAAGTCCGACATCGGCGGAGTCGTGCTGAACGTGACGCCGGACCGGGTGGCGGAGGTCGGCGCGGCGCTGCTGGCAAAGCTGCCCTGGGCCGAGGGCCTGCTGGTGCAGGAACAGATCTCCGGCGGCATCGAGATGATTCTGGGCATCGTCCGCGACCCGCATCTGGGCAGCGCGGTGCTGCTCGGTGCCGGCGGCACGGCGGCGGAGGTGTTCGGGGATACGCAGCTCCGCATGCTGCCGCTGACGCGCGACGATGCGGAGGCGATGGTGCGCGGGTTGAAGGTGGCGCGCGTCCTCGCCGGGTTCCGCGGCGCGCCGGCGGCCGATGTGCCGGCGCTGGTCGACGCCGTGCTCGCCTTCTCCCGCATGGGTGAGGCGCTGGGCGAGCGGCTGCTGGAAGCGGAGATCAACCCGCTTTTCGTCCTGCCGGAAGGGCAGGGGGTGCGGGCGGCGGATGGGCTGGCGGTGCTCGGGTAACGCCCGGCATCTGCTATGAAGGCGCATGGCGCGCCCGATTCGCATTCTTGGCCTCGATCCCGGCCTCCAGCACACCGGCTGGGGGCTGGTGGAGCATGACGGCTACCGGCTGCGCTTCTGCGCCGAGGGCGTGATCTCCACCCAGGCCGGGGATGACCTGCACCACCGGCTGCTGACGCTGCACAACGGTCTGGCGGCGGTGATTGCCGCGCAATCGCCGGATGAGGCGGCGGTGGAGCACACCTATGTCGCACGCAATCCCGAATCTGCGCTGAAACTTGGCCAGGCCCGCGGCGTGGTGCTGCTGGCCCCGGCGCTGGCCGGGCTGGTGGTGCGGGAATATGGCGCCATGGAAGTGAAGCGCGCCGTGGTCGGCAATGGCCATGCGGCGAAGGAACAGGTCCAGGCCATGGTTCGCCACTTGCTGCCGGGAGTGACCTTCAAGCGGGCGGATGCGGCGGATGCGCTGGCGATCGCCATTTGCCACGCGCATCACCGGTCGACGCGGAACGCCTTCTCCGCGGCGGTGGCGAGGGCGGCGTCGTGAGGGGGGCAAGGCTGCTCCCTCCCCCCCTTGGGGGGGAGGGTTGGGGTGGGGGGCTAGGCGCGCCCGTCCTGCCGTGTCCCCCCCACCCAACCCTCCCCCCCAGGGGGGGGAGGGCTTTGCGCGGTTGCTTGGAGAGGTCGCACCCATGATCGGCTCCCTCCGCGGCCTGGTGGACCAGGTGCAGGACGGCGCCTGCGTCCTCGACGTCAACGGCGTCGGCTACCTCGTCCATTGCTCCCGCAAGACGCTGGACCGGATGACGGCACGCGAAGGCGTGCAGAAGCTGCTGGTGGAGACCCGCGTCAGCCAGGACGCCATCACCCTGTTCGGCTTCCTGGACGCGACGGAGCGCGATGCCTTCCTCGCTTTGATCGAGGTCAAGACCGTCGGCCCGCAGAAGGCGCTGCTGGTGCTCTCCGGCCTCACCCCCGGTGACCTCGCCCGCGCCATCGCCACCAAGGAACGCAAGCGGCTGGCGGATGTGAAGGGTCTCGGCGCCGCGACGGCCACCCGCATCGTGGATGAGCCGGCGATGCAGAAGTGGGCGGTCGGCCGCGCCATGCCGGACGCCGATGGTGTCGGCGCCGGAGAGGCCATGCCTGCGGCCGAACCCGCCGGCCCGCAGGCGGATGCGGTCTCCGCTTTGGTCAATCTCGGCTGGAAGCGCCCGGAGGCCGCCGCCGCCGTCGCCCGCGGCGCCCGCCGCCTGGGCGATGACGCCGCGCTGGGGGCGCTGATCACCGAGGCGCTGAAGGAGATGGCGCCCCGATGAGCGACAGCGAACGCCTGACCGCCGGCGCAAGGCAGGAGGAGGACGGCGCCGAGGGCAGCCTGCGCCCGCAGACCCTGTCCGACTTCATCGGCCAGAAGCCGCTGCGGGAAAACCTGCACGTCTTCATCGGCGCCGCGCGCCAGCGTGCCGAGGCGATGGACCATGTGCTACTGTTCGGCCCGCCCGGCCTCGGCAAGACCACGCTGGCGCAGATCGTCTCCCGTGAGCTCGGCGTCGGCTTCCGCGCCACCTCCGGCCCGATCCTGCAGCGGGCGGGCGACCTGGCGGCGATCCTCACCAACCTGCAGCCGCGCGACGTGCTGTTCGTCGACGAGATCCACCGCCTGCAGCCGGCCATCGAGGAAACGCTGTATCCGGCGATGGAGGATTACTGCCTCGACCTGATCATCGGCGAAGGTCCGGCCGCCCGGACCGTGCGGATCGACCTGCCGCCCTTCACCCTGGTCGGCGCCACCACCCGCGCCGGCCTGCTGACCCAGCCGCTGCGCGACCGCTTCGGCATTCCGCTGCGCCTGCAATTCTACGAGGTGGAGGAGCTGCTGCTGATCGTCCGCCGTGGCGCGGAGAAGCTCGGCTTCGCGCTGACCGAGGATGGCGCGCTGGAGATCGCCAAGCGGTCCCGCGGCACGCCGCGCGTGGCTGGCCGGCTGCTGCGGCGGATCCGGGACTTCGCCCTGGTCTCCGGCCATGCGGCCGACCGGCCCATGGTGGATGGCGCGCTGCTGCGGCTGGAAGTGGATGCGCTGGGCCTGGATGCGCAGGACCGCCGCTACCTCCGCCGCATTGCCGAGCATCACAATGGCGGCCCGGTCGGCGTCGAGACCCTGGCCGCTGCCCTGGCCGAAAGCCGCGATACGCTGGAGGAAGTCGTGGAGCCCTTCCTGATCCAGGAAGGCCTCGTGCTGCGGACGCCGCGCGGGCGCATGCTGGGGGAGCCAGGCTGGCGCCACCTCGGCCTGATGCCGCCGCGCGCCATCGCGGCGCAGCTCGACCTGCTGGCGCAGGCGCCACCCTTCGAGGAATAAGGCGGGAGGCCGGCAGCGTGGACAAGAATTGGACAGGGCATCGCCACAGGCTGCGCGTCTATTTTGACGACACGGATGCGGGCGGCGTCGCCTACCATGCCAACTACCTGAAATGGGCAGAACGGGCTCGGACCGAATCGTTGCGCGCCATGGACTTGCCGCATTCGCTTATGATGGAGCGTTATAGCGCAATGCTCGTGGTGCGGCGCATTGAAGTGGAGTATGTGGCGCCCGCCCGACTCGATGATGCGCTGGATGTGGCGACTCGCGTGCGGGCGGTTGGCGCTGCCACCCTGGACCTGGAACAGCATGTTCTGAGGGGGGAAGCGGTGCTGGCGAAGCTGCTGGTCGGCCTGGTCTGCGTCCGCGCCGACGGGCTGCGGCCCACCCGGCTGCCGGCGCCCTGGCGCGCGGCGCTGGAGGGGCTGGTCTGAGATGCGGCCGACCCGGATGGGACGGCGGCTGGAAAAGGAGATTGCGCTTTGGGCAATGTGACCGCGCAGGCCCTGGCACCGATGGCGCACGACATGTCGCTTTGGTCGCTGTTCCTGCAGGCGGATTGGGTGGTGAAGGCCGTGATGGTCTCGCTCCTGCTCGCCTCCGTCTGGGTCTGGGCGATCGTCTTCGAGAAGCTGACCACGCTGCGCCGGGTGAACCGCGCGGCGGATGGCTTCGAGGACCGCTTCTGGTCGGGCGGCAGCCTGGAGGAGCTGTTCAACAAGGAAGGCGAGCAGCCCAGCAACCCGATCGCCGCCGTCTTCGGCGCCGCGATGCGCGAATGGCGCCGGTCCTCCGGCCGCGCCATGACCAGCGACCTGGCCGTGAACGGCCTCAAGGAACGCGTGGAACGCGCCATGACGGTTGCCATCACGCGGGAGATGGACCGGCTGGAGCGCTGGATGGTGTTCCTCGCCACCGTTGCCTCCGCCGCGCCCTTCATCGGCCTGTTCGGCACGGTGTGGGGCATCATGAACAGCTTCGCCGCGATTGCCGGCATGCAGAGCACCAATCTCGCGGTGGTGGCCCCCGGCATCGCGGAGGCGCTGTTCGCCACCGCCATCGGCCTGGTCGCCGCCATTCCGGCCACCATCGCCTACAACAAGCTGGCCACCGACCTGTCCCGCTTCGCCGGGCGGCTGGACGCCTTCGCCGCCGAATTCGGCGCCATCCTGTCGCGCCAGTCGGAGGCTGCGGCAGAACCCGCGCGCCCGGCGCCGGCCCGCCAGCCGGCGGAGGGCTGAGGCATGGCCGGCGGCAGCTTCGGCGGCAGGAAATCGGTACGCGGCGGGCGGGCCAGCTTCCGGCCGGTCAGCGAGATCAACGTCACGCCGCTGGTCGACGTGATGCTGGTGCTGCTGATCATCTTCATGGTCGCCGCGCCGCTGATGACCGTGGGCGTGCCGGTGGACCTGCCGCGCACCCAGGCCAGCAACCTGAACCAGGAACAGGACCCGCTGACCATTTCCGTCACCGCGGAGGGCGCCATCTTCCTGCAGGAGACGGAGGTGCCGCTGGACGCACTGGTGGCGCAGCTTCGCGCCATCATGGACAGCAACCAGCGGCAGCCGAACCAGCCGGAACGCCGCATCTTCGTGCGCGGCGACCGCGCCATCAGCTATGGTCGGGTGATGGAGGTTATGGGCGTGGTCAGCTCGGCCGGCTTCTCCCGCGTCGCATTGCTGGCGGAAAGTCCGCAAGGTGCACCAGGCGCCGCGCGCCCGGCGGGGCGCTGAGGGAACCGCCTTGTCAGGCGCCATCTTCCTTCCCGCGGACGATGACCGGGCGCTGAAGCGCTGGGCCGCCGTCTCGCTGGGCCTGCATTTGCTGCTCGGCGTGGCCGGGCTGATCTATGGCTATGCGCGGCCGCTGCCGCCGCCGGTCGAGATGGCGATGACGGTGGAGTTCACCTCCGCAGAGCCGCCCGCCCAGGCGCGCGGCGACCAGCCCGGCCCGGCCGCCCCGGCGGAGGCCGTGCCGGCGCCGCCCGATCCTTCCCCGGTGCCGCCGGTGCCGGAGCCGCCGACCAACGCGCCGCCGCAGCCGACCCCGCCGCCACCCCAACAGACGGAGGCGACAGATGAAGCACCTTCTTCTCGGCACCACCGCAGCCCTGCTGCTGGCCCCGGCACTGTCGATGGCCCAGACCCAGACCCCCA
>NZ_JAAVTX010000003.1 GCF_012163145.1 Falsiroseomonas frigidaquae | reverse complement strand
GCGCGGATGAGACAACCACGGACCCGCCTCCACGTGCATGAATCGCCACACGTACGAAGACAGCTCCGCGTCACGCAAGCATTTTATGACACAGTAGTATTCGGCGCCTGCCTCGCTGGTTTCCTGGATTTCGCCCGGCCGCCGCCGCTGGCCTGCCCGCTCAGCCCGCCCTGAGCCAATAGGCGTAGCGGTAGTGCTCGGTCAGGCCGAGCGCGGCGTTCATGGCGAGCGAGGCCTGGTTGGTGCAGGAGACCTGGGCATAGGCCCAGTCCGCACCCTGCTCCGCCGCCCAGGCGCCGGCCGCCGCCATCACCCGCTGGCCGAGGCCGCGTCGGCGGAATTCGGGGCGCACCGCCAGGTCGAACAACCCGGCGCAGCGGCCCTGGGCGGTGACGAAGGCGCAGGCGGCGGCGATGCCGTCCTGCTCCAGCACCACCCAGGCGGCGGGCACGCCCAGCAGTTCCGGCATCCGCGCCTTCTCGGCGCGGCGGGCTTCGGACTGGTGCTCGGCGGTGGCGACCACGGCCATCCAGGCGGGGTGCGGGCCATCCAGGAAGCGGGCCGCCGTGTCGTGGCGGGCGAAGGCCGCCAGTGGGCCCCCGATGACCTGGCTGTGGTCGCGGCCCGTGTAGCCACGCGCCGAGAGCAAGCTGGTCAGGCCTTCGGGGTCCAGCGGGGTGGAGCGGAAGCGGCAGGGCTGGCCGGCAGCGGCGTAGAAGGCTTCGGCGCGGGCGATGCGGGCGGGCAGGTCCGGATCGGGCGCCGGGTCCAGCGCGCAGGCGGCATTGGCGCGGCCGGTGCCGCCGAGGAAGCGGCGCAGCACGAAGGGGCCGTCGAAGGCCAGGATCGGGGCGGGCACGGCGGTCAGCGTCGCCTGCTCGATGTGCAGGATGGTGGGTGGCGTCACGCGTCGCGCGCCAGCCCGGCGATGGCATCGCGGTAGGTGGCGTCGAACAGCGCATCCAGCGCCAGGTTGGCGCCCTTCAGCCCGGCGGCGACGCGCCCGGCCCAGCCGACATACTCGACCCGCCGGGCATGGTCCCAGCCCGCCGGCGGGCTGGCGGTGATGGCGCGCAGGTTGGAGATCTTGTCGGCCAGCTTCAGCATCTTGGCTGCCGGCGTGCGGCCCGGCGCGTGGCGCACCTGCAGCGCCTTGCGGGATTCCTTGGGCAGGGATTTGTCATCCGTCGCCTCCGCCACCAGCCCTGCGACCTCGGCACCGAATTCGGCCACCAGGCGGTCATGGGTGATGGGGTCTGGGTCGGTGTCGCTGTCCTCGACCGTGTCGTGCAGCAGCGCGGCGAGGATCGCGTCCTCCGGCGCGCCATGCTCGGCCAGGATCTGCGCCACTTCGAGGACGTGGTTCACATAGGGCTCGGCGGCGGCGCCCTTGCGGCGGTGGCCGGCATGGACGCGGGCGGCGAAGACGGCGGCGCGCATCAGGCGGGCGGAAGACGTAAGCTGGTCCATTGGGCGGGTGGTCCGGCAGGCGAGGGCGGCGCGAAACCGCCGCCCTCGCGGGGGATCAGGTGTTCATCGCGTCGAAGAAATCCTGGTTGGTCTTGCTGTACTTCAGCTTGTCCAGCAGGAACTCCATGGAATCCTGCGTGCCCATCGGGTTCAGGATGCGGCGCAGGACCCACATCTTGGAAAGCGTCGCGCGGTCCACCAGCAGTTCTTCCTTGCGGGTGCCCGACTTGGTGATGTCGATCGCCGGGAAGGTGCGCTTGTCGGACAGCTTGCGGTCCAGGATGAGCTCCGAGTTACCGGTGCCCTTGAACTCCTCGAAGATCACCTCGTCCATGCGGCTGCCGGTGTCGATCAGCGCGGTGGCGATGATGGTGAGGCTGCCGCCTTCCTCGATGTTGCGCGCCGCGCCGAAGAAGCGCTTCGGGCGCTGCAGGGCGTTGGCGTCCACGCCGCCGGTCAGCACCTTGCCCGAGGACGGCACGACGGAGTTGTAGGCGCGGCCGAGGCGGGTGATGGAGTCCAGCAGGATCACCACATCCCGCTTGTGCTCGACCAGGCGCTTGGCCTTCTCCAGCACCATCTCCGTAACCTGCACGTGGCGGGTCGCCGGCTCGTCGAAGGTGGAGGCGACGACTTCGCCGCGCACGGTGCGGGCCATGTCGGTCACTTCCTCCGGCCGCTCATCGATCAGCAGGACGATGAGGAAGACGTCGGGGTGGTTGGCGGTGATGGACTTGGCGATGTTCTGCAGCATCACCGTCTTGCCGGTGCGCGGCGGCGCCACGACCAGGGCGCGCTGGCCCATGCCGATGGGGGCCACCAGGTCGATGATGCGGTGGGTATAGTCCTTGGTCGGGCCCTTGGCCTGGGCCTCGGCCTCCGCATTCTCCATCTTCAGGCGCCGCGTCGGGTACAGCGGCGTGAGGTTGTCGAAGTTGATGCGGTGCTTGAGCGCCTCGGGCGGCTCGAAATTGATGGTGTCGACCTTCAGCAAGGCGAAGTAGCGCTCGCCGTCCTTCGGCGCGCGGATCTGGCCTTCCACCGTGTCGCCGGTGCGCAGGCCGAAGCGGCGGACCTGGGCAGGGGAGACGTAGATGTCGTCCGGGCCCGGCAGGAAGTTGGCCTGCGGGCTACGCAGGAAGCCGAAGCCGTCCGCGAGGATTTCCAGCGTGCCGTCGCCGTAGATGGCCTGCTCGTTCTCCGCCAGGGTCTTCAGGATCGCGAACATGATGTCCTGCTTGCGCAGCGACGACGCGTTCTCGACCTGCAGGGACTCTGCGAAGGCGAGGAGATCGGCCGGGGACTTGGCCTTGAGTTCGGAGAGATGCATGTGCGGACGCGTCCGTCGTGCGCGAGGAATGGGATCAGGCGGACCTGGGGTCTCGGTGTGGGCCTCGTCGGACTCCGCCTGGGGCGAAGACCGGTTGCCGGGGCCATTCCCGCGCCGCGATCCCGTTGCACGGGCCTGGGTTGCGGCGACCAGGAGAAGTCTGAGGAGAGGAGGGATCAGCTACGCCGCAGGACGCGACGCTTGGCCGATTGTCGGAACGACCAGGCGAACCTATGGGGCGCTGGGCGAACCGTCAATTGGCACATGGCGGTTTTTCAGGCGCTTTGCAAGCATCCGTCGCCGATCTCAGAACGGCTTCACGATCACCATGATGACGATGACGATCAGCAGCAGCGTCGGCACCTCGTTCCAGAAGCGCCAGGCGCGTTCGGTGCGGGGCCGGCCATCGGCCTCGAAGCGCTTGCGGGCGGCGCCCAGCATGCCGTGGAAGCCGGACATCAGCAGCACGGAGGTCAGCTTCAGGTGCCACCAGCCGGCGGTCCAATCCACTGCACCGGGGGTCAGGATCAGCGCCAGGCCGAACACCCAGGTGGCGATCATCGCCGGGTTCATGATGGCCTTCAGCAGCCGCCGTTCCATCACCTTGAACAACTCCGACCGCGCATCCCCGACCGGCACCTGGAAGTGGTAGATGAACAGCCGCGGCAGGTAGAACAGCCCGGCCATCCAGGCGATCACCGCGATCAGGTGAAGCGACTTGGTCCAGAGGTAGAACGGCGCCAGGAAGTCCAGCGTCATGCCAGGGTCTCCGCCGGCAAGCCCAGCAGGAGGGGCAGTTCCGTCATGCTGTGGAAAGGCTCCGCCCCGACGCCACGCAGGGCGGCGGGGTCCGTCGCATGGGCGTAGCCGAGCACCCGGCAGCCGGCGGCGCAGCCGGCGCGGCTGCCGGTCACGCTGTCCTCCACCACCACGCAATGATGCGGGTCGGCGCCGCAGGCCGCGGCCGCCGCCCGGTACATGTCCGGCGCCGGCTTCGGCAGGGCCACGTCGTCATAGGAGAAGGTGCGGCCCCGGAAGGTCTCGGTCAGGCCCAGCCCGTGCAGCTTGGTCAGCAATTCGGGGCGGGAGGAATTGCTGGCAACCGCCACCGGGATGCCGGCTGCGACGATCGCGCGCAGCGCCTCCAGCACGCCGGGGATCGGCACCACCTCCTCCCGCAACGCCCGCAGCACGCGGGCGACGATGCTGTCCACGAAATCGGCGGGAACGGAATCGGGGCCGAGGCGGGCCTCGATCAGCGGGACGATGTTGCGCCAGGACAGGCCGATGAAGCGGCGCTCCGCCTCGGCCGCGTCCATCTCCCAGCCCAGCGCCGAGATCTCCTCCGCGACGATGCGATTGTGCAGCGCCTCGCTATCCGCCAGCACCCCGTCGCAGTCGAACAGCACGGCGGCCGGGCGTGCAAAGGCGGGCCGCGCAGGCGCGCTCATGCCGCGGTGCGGGCGCGGGCGGTGCGCTCCACCGGCGTGCCCGGCATCGCCTCCAGCCGCCCGATCAGCGCCGCATGGGGGCAGTCCTTGTGGTTCTTCGGGCATTGCCGGGGGCCAGCGAAGGAACACAGCGTGCGGTTGCTGGTGCGGCCATGGCGGACCAGGTCGGCCAGCGCGCCGATGAAGCCGGGGTGGCTGTTCTGGGCGGGGGCGCGGAAATAGCCGGGGACGTGCAGCTTCTCCGCCTCCTCCCGGTATTCCACGTCCAGCTCCACCAGCGTTTCCGAATGTTCGGAGGTGAAGGCGATGGGCACCACCAGCACCGCCACCTTGTCGTGGCCGGCGCGCTCCAGCTCATCCTCGGTGGAGGGGCCAATCCATTTCTGCGGCGTGACGCGGGACTGGAAGCAGACGACGTGGTCGAGGTCAGGCAGGTCCAGCCGCGCCACCACGCCCGCCACCGTCTGCTCCACCTGCCACTGGTAGGGGTCGCCCGCCTTTACGATGCTCTCCGGCAGGCCATGCGCGCTGAACAGCACGCGCAGCGGGATCGCCGGGTCCAGCTCCGACCGCGCCTTGTCCCAGGCGCCGCGTACGATCTCGGCGGTGGAGCTGGCGAAGCCGGGATGGGAGTGGAAGCAGCAGATGATGGTGGTCGGCACTTCCAGCTTCGCCCGCGCCGCGGCCTTGATCCAGGCGAGCGCGCTGCTGCCGGTGGTGGTGGTGGAATACTGCGGATAGAGCGGCAGCAGGATGACCTCGTCCGGCCCCCAGGCCTTCACGGCGGCGGCCGTCTCGTCGCTCATCGGGTGCCAGTAGCGCATGGCGGTGAAGCACTTCACCTCCTCCACGCTATCGGCGTTCAGCCCATCCTTGTTGAGCAAAGCTTCCAGTGCCTGGCCCTGCGCGATGGTCAGCTCCAGCAGCGGGGATTTGCCGCCGAGGATCGCGTAGTTCTCCGTCGCCGGCCTGGTGCGGCGCCAGGCGATCAGCCGGCCCAGCCAGGGGCGGATGAAGCCCGGCACGCGCAGGATCGCGGGGTCGGTGAACAGGTTGACCAGGAAGGGCCGGATGCTCTCCGGCGCATCGGGTCCGCCGAGGTTGAGCAGCACCACCGCCAGCCGCTTCCGGCTGGCCGAGGCGGCAGGTGCGGGCACGGTCTGGGCGGGAAGGTCCATCACCGCCCGGACATGCCACGTCACGGCGCCGGGTCAAGGGGAAGCGGGTGATGATGCGGCCCCGTGGCGCCGAATTCGATCGTATCGATCGAGCCAGCCTATCCGATGGCGGCCCGGCGCCCACCCATCATGGCCTGCGAGACCTGCCCCTGCAGCCGGGCCAGCTCCTCGGCCAGGGGGCGGTGCACCTGGCGGCGGCCATGCAACGGGGTCAGCTCGAACAGGCCATTGGCGCAGTAGCGGTCCTCGTCCCAGCCGTAATGGGAGATCACGGGATACAGGCACACACCCTGCACCGGCACGCCGGCCGCCGCGGCGGCAAGGGTCTCCTCCGTCACGTAGCGCAGCCAGGTTGGGCGCGGGGCGCCCTCGATGCTGGTCTCGGCGACGAACAGCGCGCGGGGTGCATAGCGCGCGGCGGTCTCCGCCAGCAGGTCGCGGAAGGGGCGGTAGCGCGCGGCATCGAAGACGCTGAGCGGCTCGGCATGGTTCAGCCACTGGTTGTTCCAGTAGTAGTTCACGCCGACCACATCCAGCAGGTCCTCCGCCCCGCCAAGCTCCGGCGCCTCCCGCCCCGCCAGCATGTCCCAGGCCTGCCACTGGCTGGCATTATGGGCGCGCACCTCCGCTTCCTCGCCGCGATGGCGAGGGACGATGTGGATCAGCGGGTCGATGCAGGCGAAGCGGGCGCCGGGCGCCACCGCGCGCACCGCCTGCGTGGCGGCGATGCTGGCCCGCACCAGGTTGCGCTTGAGCTCCAGGCCGCGGCCATTGGCGTGCGGGGAGGAGCGCGCCATGTCGCCGCCGGAGAAGGCGACGAAGGACATCTCGTTCACCGGGCAGACGAAGGGCGGCCGGCCGGTTTCCTCGACATGCAGGCGTGCGAAGGCGGCGGCGAAGCGGGCGAAGCGGTCTACGAAAGCAGCGCTGAAGACATCCAGGTCATCCGGCCAGCCGTAGTGGCAGAGGTCCCACATCACCTGCGTCCGCACCGCCTCCGCCGCCCGCAGCATGGGCAGCAGGGAGGACCAGTCATACTGGCCGGGCGTGGTCTCGATCAGGTGCCAGCGCAGCCCGTCCCGCACGGTGCGGATGCCATGCTCCGCGAGCTGGCTGTAATCCTCCAGCGCCAGAAGATCGTGCCGGGTGGAGGCGATCATGTCGAGGCGCCGGCGCGCCATGTTGCGGTGCGAGGAGCATTCGAAGCCGGCGAGGAAGAAGGACTGGAACAGGGGGGGCTGGGGGGTCACGCTGGGCTCCATCGTGAGGCACCGGAAGGCCGGCACCGGCAGCGCAGCAACGCCGGAGCGCCGGAAAAGTCCCGCGCTACTCCGCTGGCAGCCAGACGCGGAAGGTGGAGCCGACGCCCTCCTCGCTCTCGATCTGCAACTGGCCGCGGTGCCGGTTGACGATGTGCTTGACGATGGCGAGGCCCAGGCCGGTGCCCCCGGCATCGCGGCCGCGGCCCCGGTCCACCCGGTAGAAGCGTTCCGTCAGCCGCGGCAGGTGCTGGCGCGGGATGCCCGGGCCATCATCGGCCACCGACAGCACGATGCCGGGTCGCGCCGGCCAGCGGGGGTTGGCATTCGCCTCCGTCCGCGCCACGGCCCGCTCCACGGATAGCCGGATGGTGCCGCCTTCGCGCCCGTAGCGGCAGGCATTCTCCAGCAGGTTCCGCAGCACCTGCGCCAACTGGCCGGCATCGGCCGGGCCGGCGAACAGCCCGACCGGCGCATCCAGCGCCACCCGCGCGCCGCGCTTGGCCAGGATGGGGGCCATCGCCTCCACCTCCGTCGCCGCCAGCGCGCCGAGATCCACCCGGCCGGTGGGGGGCTGGTGTTCCGTGATCTCGATCCGCGACAGGCCGAGCAGGTCGTCGATCAGCCGCCGCATGCGGTCCGCCTGCTCCGCCATGATGCCGAGGAAGCGGGCGCTCGCCTCCCGGTCATCCTCCGCCGGGCCGCGCAGCGTCTCGATGAAGCCGATCAGGCTGGCCAGGGGGGTGCGAAGCTCATGGCTGGCATTGGCGACGAAATCGGCGCGCATCCGCTCCACCGCGCGGTCCCGCGTGCGGTCCGACAGCACCAGCAGCAGCCGGCCGCCATCGCCCAGCGGCGGGTCCATCGGCACCGCATGCACGCGCAACTCCCGCGCCACCGGAACTGGCAGCACGATCTCGGCGCGCTGCTGCTCGCCCTTGGACAGCGCGGCGGCAATCGCCTCGGCCATGGCCGGGTGGCGCAGCAGCGCGGCCAGGTCGCCGGCGCTGCCGGGGGCGCCGCCGAACAGCGTGCGCGCTTCCGCATTCGCCCGCAGCGGTGCGCCTTCAGAGTCCAGCACCACCAGCGGGTCCGGCAGGCGCTCGATGATCGCCTCATCCGCCTGGCGCAGGCGGGAGACCTGCTCGGTGCGGGATTGCAGGGCGCGGGCGACGCGGCGTGCCGTCTCGGCCAGATCCGCGACCGAGGGCAGCAGCAGCCGGCCGGTGAGTTCCGGCACCATGCCGGCGCCATCCGCCGCCTGGCGCAGCGCCGCCGACAGCGCGCCGATATTGGCCAGCCAGATGCGTGACACCAGCAGCGCCGCGACCAGCGTGGCGCCCAGCGCCAGCAGCCCCGGCGCGGTATCCACCGCGCCGCCGAGCAGCAGAATGAACAGCGCCAGCGCCGGCACGCCGCCGATCAGCGCCGCGCCGGCGAGCCAGCGTCCGGTCGGTGGGGCGGCGACCGGCATGGCCAGTCAAACCCTCCGGTTCAGCAGGTCCATGGCCGCCGCCTCAGGAGCCCGGGCCGCCGGGGGCCGGCGCCTGCTCGATCACCTGCGGCTCGCTGCCGGTGGAGACCGCATAGATGGCGAGGCCGCGCTGGGTCCGCCCATCCGGCAGCAGCAGCACCGGGCCATCGGCGCCGGCGAAGGGCGCACCGGCCATCGCCTGGCCGGGCGAGGCGCCGCTGCGCAGCGCGCGGGTGGCAATGGCCGCGGCGTCATAGGCGGTGGCGGCGACACGCGGCGGCGTTTCGCGGAAGGCGTCGCGGTAGCGCGCCTCGAAGCGGGCGCGGGCGCGGCCATCCGGGCCGGCGAACCAGGCGCCGGCCAGCGCCGCCTCCCGCCCCAGCGACGGGTCGTTCAGCCAGAGCGCAGTGCCCAGCAGGCGCGGCTGCTGGCCGTTCGCCTGGGCTTCCGTCATCCAGGTGGCGGCGAAGCGGCGGGCGCGTTCCCCGGTCTCGCCGATCAGCACCGCATCCGCCCGGCTGCCGCTGACGCGGGCGCCGGAGGCGGCCATGGCGGGTTCGGCACTGGCCGGGTGCAGCGCGATGCTGGGCGGCGGCAGGCCGAGATCGGCCGTGGCACCGCGCAGCGCGCCGGCGAGCGCACGGCCGAAATCATTGTCCGGCGCGCCGAGGGCGAATTGCTGCGCACCCTGCGCGGCGGCGGCGGCGACCACGCGGCGCACCTGCTGTTCCGGCGTGATGCCGAGCACCCAGGTGCCGCCGCCGGCGCGCTGCGAATCATTGGTGAAGGCCAGCACCGGCACCCCGGCCTCCCGCGCCGGGCCGGCAACGGCCGCCACCTCCGCGCTGGTCAGCGGGCCGACCAGGATGCGCGCGCCATCGGCGATCGCCGCCCTCGCCGCCGCCTGGGCGCCGGCGGGGGTGCCACCGGTGTCGCGCGGCGCCAGCTCGATGCCGGATTGCGATTCATCGAACAGCGCCATGTAGCCGGCATTGAGCATCGCCTGGCCAAGCGGCGCCTGCGGCCCGGTCAGCGGCAGGAGCATCGCCGCACGCTGCGGCCCGACCGGCCCCGGCAGCACGGGCTGGCCGCCGATCGGCGGGGCGACGCCGATGAAGGAGGGGCGGGGGGCTTGCGGCGCGCAGGCCGCGAGGCCCAGAAGTGTGCCCACCAGCGCCCCCAGCGTGACCCCGCCCAGGCGGCGTCGTCGCCAGGGCGTTCTGGGCAACGGCGCCGAGGATTCCGGCGCGTCGGACGGATGGTGGGACGAAGGACGTGGCAAACGGCGACCCTCCTGAACGGGCGGCGCCTCCTCGGGAGGCCCCGCTTGGGCTTTCCCTGGTGGCGACACCGATCGGTAATCTCGGCGACCTGTCGCCCCGGGCTCTCGCGGTGCTCGGCGCGGTGGATGCCGTGCTCTGCGAGGATACCAGGGTAACAGGCCTCATGTTGCAGCGTTATGGCGTCTCCGCGACGCTGGTGCCACTGCATGACCACAACGAAGCGGAAATGATCCCCCGGGTGCTGGCCCGGATCGAAGGCGGGCAGCGGCTGGCACTCGCCTCGGATGCCGGCACGCCGCTGGTCTCCGACCCCGGATACCGCCTGGTGCGTGCCGCCATCGAGGCAGGTGTGCCGGTAACCGCCATCCCGGGCCCCAACGCGGCGGTGGTGGCGCTGACGCTGTCCGGGCTGCCGCCTCACCCTTTCGTGTTCCTGGGCTTCCTGCCGCCGAAGGATGGGCCGCGGGCGGCGGCGATCGCGCGGCACCGGGCGGCGGAACGCGCGGGGCTGACGGCGACCCTGGTGCTGCATGAGGCGCCGCACCGGCTGGCCGAGACGCTGGCCGCCCTGGCGGAGGGCCTCGGCGGCGATCGCCCGGGGGCGGTGGCACGCGAATTGACGAAACGGTTCGAGGAGGTGCGGCGCGGCACCCTGGCGGAGCTGGCGGGGCATTACGCGACCGAGCCGGCGCGCGGCGAGATATGCATCTGCGTCGGCCCGGCGCCGGAGGAGGTGACGGGTGAGGCCGACCTCGACGCGCAGCTCCGCGCCGCCATGGCGGGGCAGAGCCTGCGGGATGCGGCGGCGATGGTGGCGGCGGCCACGGGGCTGCCGCGCAAGCAGGTGTATGCGCGGGCGCTGGAACTGGCTGCCGCCCAGCCCTGAGCAGCCGCCAGGCAGCCCTGGAGCGGGCCGGCGCTCAGCCGCGCGGCGGGTGTAGCAAACGCGATCCGGGCGGCAGGATGTTGGCGAACTGGGTCAGGCAGGTGATCGCGCGGCGGTCCGTTCCCAAGGCGAGGCCGATGGCGGGCACGCCGGCGGCGATGGCGAAGGCGGCGGGCAGGTCCTGGTTGGTGAGCACCGCGCCGCAACGCGCCACCAGCGCCCGCATCCGGCCCGGCGTGAACTGGCGCCGGCGCCAGACCTCCTGCGCCAGCTCGGGCAGCAGCATGGGCGTGCCGGGCAGCAGGGCGGCCAGGAAGTCGCGGGTGCCGGCAAAGTCGTCCATCGGGCTGGCGGCGTGCTCCATTGGCAGCGGCAGCATGGCCCAGCCCTGCATCGGCGCCAGCAAAGCGCGCAGCTCCGCCAGCCGCGCCGTCCAGGCCTGCCGCATCTGCCCGCCGCCCAGGATCGACAGGCCGAGGATCGGACCCTCCGGCAGCAGGGAGACCAGCGCGTCATCCGGCGCGACGGCACATTCGGGATAGGGGCGGATGCGGAAGGCGGCCGGGCTGCGCCAGACCATCAGCGCATTGGCGGTGTGATGCTCCCGCAGTTCCAGCGGGCTGGCCCGGGCCAGAACCTCCACACCCCGTGGCGGGTCCCGCATGGCGGCGCCGCGTTCGACCGTGAAGGCGCGAAGCTCCAGCGCTGCACCGGCCGCCACCGCACGGCCGGCGATCGCGAATGCCTGTTCGAGTTGAGGACGCTCCTGGAAGGCGCCGGCGATGACGACGCGGGTGACGCCATGCGCCGCCGGATCGGCCTCCGGCGACAACGGCTCGAAGCCCGCCGGGGCGGTGGAGGATGCGGTGGAGAGCAGCAGCGCCGTGCCGCCGCCGAGCTGTGCCGGCAGGTTGGCCAGCAGGGCACGGGAGCGGAGGTCGCGGAACGGCCGTTCGGCCAGGAGCAGGGTCAGCATCAGTTGTAGAGCAGGCCGAGGCAGCGGGAGCCGGGCGGCAGGCGGTGCTCCATGGCGACGAAGGTGCGTCGCAGGCTGTTATCCTCCAGCGGGTGCAGGCCGATGACCCGCACGCCGCAGCCGATGGCATGGATGGCGTTGTGCTTGCGCTGGGTCACCAGCACGTCCAGCCGCGACACCAGCCCCTTGAGCCGACGCGGCGTGAGCTGGGCGTGCCAGAAATCGCGGTCCAGCAAGGCGGGCGCAGCAATGCGTGCGCCGGGCAGGAAGTCCCGGATGAAGTCGCGGCAGCCGGCCATGTCGTCCTCCGCCATGCTGTCCACATGTACGGTGGAGACGATGGGCACGATCTGGTGGCCGGCGAATTCGGCCAGAAGGTCGCGCACCAGCCCGGCTTCCTGCTGCAGGCAGGCCTTCATATTGGGCATCGGGATGATCGACAGGCCGAGCAGCTTCTCATCCTGCGGCAGCAGGGCATCGGCCAGGCCGGTGTCGGGCGGGATGTCGGCTTCGGGGAAGAATGTGATGCGCGGCAGCCGGCCGAAATCGGCCTCCGCGATCCGCTCCACGCCGAGGTAGTCGCGCACGGTGAAGCTGGCCAGGCGGGCAATGACGCCGCGCGCCGTCGCATCCAGCCAATCCAGATCCTTCAGCAGCCAGGCGACGCCGAGGTTGTGGAAATGGATCTCCGCGCCCCGCGCCTCCGCCTGGGCGATCCAGGGCATCCAGTTCCGGAAGGCATCGGGAACCCCGAACATGCCACCGCCGAACACCACCCGGTCCGGCCGCAGCGCCAGCATGGCGGCGCCATCGGCGAAGCAGGCATCGAGGCCGGGGCAGCAGCGCAGGGTCCAGGCGGGGGAGACCGAGAAGGCGTGGCTTTCCGTGGAAGGAAAGGCAGCCATGGCCTCCATCAGGCAGAGTTCGTCGCCGAGATTGCCGTAGCCATAGGCGCCGAGGAAGGCGGTGCGGGTCATGGCCTTCAGTTGACCAGCAAGGGCAGCAGCGCGTCCAGTCGCAGCAGCCCGTCCGGGGTCGCGGCAAGATGGCCGTTCGGGCGCCAGGCGAGCAGGTTCTCGGCCTCGAGATGCTGCAGCGCCGCCATGTCCACGCAGGCTTCGAAGGGGAGGCCGCTGCGGCGGGCGATGCGGGCCGGGTCGATCCCTTCATGCAGGCGCAGGCCCATCAGCAGCGCCTCCCGCGCCCGGTCGCGCGGTGACAGCGCTTCCTCCTCGACCACCGCGTGGCCATCGCGCTGCACCCGCGCCAGCCATTCCTCCGGCGCGCGGTGGCGGCGGGCGGCGAGCAGGGTGCCGTCGGGCTGGGTGAGGCGCTGATGCGCGCCGGCGCCGATGCCGAGATAATCGCCGTAGCGCCAATAGGCGAGGTTGTGGCGACTTTCGGCTCCGGGGTGGGCGTAGTTCGAAATCTCGTAGGGCAGCAGGCCGAAGCGGGCGGCTTCCTCGGCTGTAGCCGTGTAGAGCCGGGCGGCTTCGTCGCCCTCGGGCAGGGTAAAGACGCCGCGGCCGAACAGGGTGGCGAACTGCGTGCCGGGCTCAATGGTGAGCTGGTAGAGCGACAGGTGATCGGCGGCGAGCGACAGGGCCTGCCGCAGCTCTGCGCGCCAGGCGGCTTCGGCCTGGCCGGGGCGGGCATAGATCAGGTCGAAGGAAACGCGCGGGAAGGTGGCGCGGGCGTGTTCCAGGGCGGTGATGGCCTCGGCGCGATCGTGCTTGCGGCCCAGGAAGGCGAGGGCAGCGGGATCGAGCGCCTGGACGCCGAGCGAGACGCGGTTGACGCCGGCGGCGCGGAAGTCGCGAAGCTTCTGGAGTTCGACGCTGGTCGGGTTCGCCTCGAGCGTGATCTCGAGGTCCGGTTCGGCATCGAACAACGCCTGGGCATCCGCGATCAGGGCAGCGGCCGTCGCGGGGGCCATCAGGCTGGGCGTGCCGCCGCCGAAGAAGATGCTGGCGAGGCGACGGCGGCCTGCCACATTGGCGCGGGCCGCTTCGCGCGCCAGCTCCTGGCGCAGGGCCGCGGCATAGGCGGCCTGGTCCACACGGTCCCGCACATGGCTGTTGAAGTCGCAATAGGGGCACTTGGCGGCGCAGAACGGCCAGTGGATGTAGAGGGCCAGGGTTTCCATCGGGCGGAGATATGGCGATGTCAGGCGGATCTGTCGAACGGGTGCGTGCGGCGCTGCTGGCGGCGGGGCATCCGGACACGGTGGCGTCCTTCCCGGAAGGCACGCGCAGTGCGGCGGAAGCCGCCGCGGCGGTGGGCTGCACGGTGGCGCAGATCGCCAAATCCATCGTGTTTCGCGCAGGGGAGCGACCGCTGCTGGTCATCGCATCGGGCGCCAATCGCGTGGACATGCGCAAGGTAGGCAGGGCGTTGGATGACATGTTTCACGTGAAACGCGCCGATGGCGGCTGGGTGCGGGATGTCACCGGCTTCGCCATCGGGGGTGTCGCACCGGTGGGGCATGTGACACCGCCGCTGGTGCTGCTCGATGAGGATCTGTTCCAACACGAGCAGGTCTGGGCGGCGGCAGGATCCCCGATGCATGTCTTTGCCACGACGCCGGATGCGCTGCTGCGCCTGTCTGGCGGCTTGCGGGCCGATGTGCGGGAAGACGCGTGATGCTGCCCGTCACCGCCTTCTATGCCGCACCGCTGGCACTGGCCTTCGTGGTGCTGTCCACCCGCGTGATCCGCGCACGACGCCTGTACCAGCAGCCTCTCGGCACCGCGCACCGCCTGGTGGAACGCGCAGCGCGCGCCCATGGCAATTTCGCCGAAGCAGCGCCGCTCGCCCTGCTGCTGCTGGCGCTGTGCGAGGCGAACGGCCTGCCGAGCTGGGCGCTGCATGTGCTGGGCGTGACACTGCTGGCAGGGCGGGGATTTCACGCCCTGGGGATCGGGCGCGAGCCGGAGGTGTTCCGCTGGCGCGTCCTCGGCACCGGCCTGACCCTGACGATGATCGGTACGGCAGGGGCCGCGGCCATGGGGCTGGCGTTGGCCGCGCTCTTCTGACCCTACGGGTGGGCCACCGGCTTCGGCCTCAGGGCATCAGGACGGTGCTGCCGGTGGTCTTGCGGGCTTCCAGGGCGCGATGCGCTTCCGCCGCATCCTTGAGTGCGAAGCGCTGGTTGACGCGGATCTGCACCGCCCCCTTGGCCACCACGTCGAACAGGGCGGAGGCATGGGCCTCCAGATCCTCGCGCTTGGCCGTGTAGGTCGCGAGGGTCGGCCGCGTGAGATAGAGCGAGCCCTTGGCGGCGAGGATGCCGATATCCGTGGTCACGGGGCCGGAGGCGTTGCCGTAGGAAACCATCATCCCATAGGGCGCCAGGCAGTCGAGCGAGGTGGTGAAGCTGTCACGGCCGACGCTGTCGTAGACCACCGGCAGCATGGCGCCACCGGTAATCTCCTTCACCTGCGCCGGCAGCGTCTCGAGCCCGATCACCGCGTGGTCGGCACCATGCGCCTTCGACAGCGCCGCCTTCTCCTCCGTGCTGACGCAGGCGATGACGGTGCAGCCCAGATGCTTCGCCCATTGCGTCATGATCAGGCCGACGCCACCGGCCGCCGCATGGATCAGGATGGTCTGGCCCGGCTGCACCTTGTAGGTGCGGGTCAGCAGGAAACCCGCCGTCATGCCCTGCAGCATCATGGCGGCCGCCTGCTCGAAGGCGATGGCTTCCGGCACTTTCACCAGGCGATCGGCCTTGATGGTTCGCGCCTCGGCATAGGCACCGATCGGCGCGGTGGCATAGGCGACGCGGTCGCCTGGCGCGACATGCGTGACGCCTTCGCCGACCGCCTCCACCACGCCCGCGGCCTCCATGCCGATCGTCGCCGGCAGGGCGGGCGCCTTGTACAGGCCGGTACGGAAATAGACGTCGATGTAGTTCAGGCCGACCGCATGATGACGGACCAGGGCCTCGCCCGGCTTCGGCGAGGGAACGGGCACCTCCTCCCACACCATCTTCTCGGGGCCGCCATATTCGTGGACGCGGATGGCATGGTTCATCGGGGGAGGGTCCCTGCAGATGGGGGGAGGAGGAGTTCAGCCTGTGCCGCGGAGGAAACGGGGTCTGCGACGCTGGACTGGCGCGCGCGACGCTCGAGATCCAGCAGCATGCGCTTGGTCGCGGGACCATCGCCGCCCGAATAGCCGCCAAGCCGTCCGCCCGTGGCGACGACACGGTGGCATGGGATCAGGATCGGGATGGGGTTGCGGCCATTGGCCTGGCCGACGGCGCGAGCCGAGGAAGCAAGGAGCTTGGCCAGATCGCCGTAGGACCGGGTCTCTCCCGCCGGGATCTGGAGAAGTGCCGCCCAAACCCGTTGCTGGAAAGGCGAGCCGAAGGGGGCCAGCGGCAGATCGAAGCTGGTTCGCTGCCCATCGAAGTAGTCCTGAAGCTGCGAAACCGCCTCCCGCAACAACGGCGTTGGCGCCTGATCGCGGCCACGGCCCCAGTCCAGCGCCACGATCGCATCGTCCTCCGCGGAGACGGTGATATCGCCGAGGGGCGTGAGGCAGGTAATCTGGGGCATTCGCTCTCGTCCGGTGGACCACCATGCGCCACACTCTGCCGGTGCTCGTCAAGCCAAGGTCACCATACGGGCTTTCGTTGCCCCTGTCGCGCGCCGGGCATCGCCCTGGCGATGCCGTGCCGCCATCGCTACATGCCGCGCCAAGCCAGAACTCGGAGGCCCTAGTGACCGATGCACTGACCGACGCACTGACCGAAGCCCCTGAGACGCCGCAGGACCCGCCCCCGTACTTCCGTGCGCATGTCTTCGTCTGCTGCAATCGTCGCCCCGACGGCCATCGGCGCGGCTCCTGCGCCGCCCGGGGCAGCGAGGCGCTGCGCGACTACATGAAGGTGCGTACCAAGGAACTCGGACTCAAGGGTGTGCGGGTGAACCAGTCGGGCTGCCTCGACCGTTGCGAATTTGGCCCGGCCCTGGTGATCTATCCGGAGGGGGTCTGGTACAGCCCGAAGACGCGGGAGGATGTGGACGCCATCCTGCAGGCGCATCTGGTTGAAGGCGGTCGCGCCCCGGACCTGATGCTGACCGAGCGCGACGTGCCGCCGCCGAAGGCTTGATCGTGCCCTGTGACGTTTCACGTGAAACATCCGGCGCATGAGCAGCGTGACCGACACGATCATGGCCCGGGCGTCAGGCGCCGGGCCGGCCGCGGTTGCCGTATTGCGGCTGTCCGGCCCGAAATCTGCGATGGTGCTGCAGGCACTGGCCGGCCGCCTGCCTGAGCCGCGCCGCGCCAGCCTGCGCCAGTTGCAGAACGCCGAGGGGGAAGTGCTGGACCAGGCGCTGGTGCTCTGGTTTCCGGCCCCCGGCAGCTACACCGGCGAGGATGCGGCAGAACTCCACCTGCATGGTGGCTTGGCGATTGTCGCGGCCGTCGAGGCGGCGCTCCTCACCCTGGGCTGCCGCCCCGCCGAGCCGGGAGAATTCACGCGCCGCGCCTTCCTGCACGGACGCATCGACCTGACGCAGGCGGAGGGCATCGCCGACCTGATTGCGGCCGAGACGGAAGCGCAGCGCCGCCAGGCCCTGCGCCAGGCCGGCGGCGCGCTGACAACGCTGTACGACGGCTGGACCAACCGCCTGACACGCATCCTCGCGCAGCAGGAAGCCGCGATCGAGTTCGAGATGGACGACCTGCCCAGCGATGTCGGCGCACAGGCGCGCGACGCGGCGATCCAGCTGCGCGCAGAGATTGCCGGCCATCTGGCGGACGGCAAACGCGGGGAGCGCCTGCGGGAGGGCCTGTCGATCGCGATCCTCGGCGCACCGAATGCCGGCAAATCCTCCCTGATGAACGCGCTGGCCGAGCGTGATGCGGTGATTGTCTCACCCCAGCCCGGCACGACGCGCGACATCGTGGAATGCCGCCTTGTGCTGGGCGGCGTGCCCGTCCTGCTGGCCGATACCGCTGGGCTGCGCGCGACACAGGATGCGGTGGAGCAGGAGGGCGTGCGGCGCGCCACGCGCCGCGCGGAGGAGGCGGACCTTGTGCTGGTGGCCTTCGCCACCGACGAACCCCCCGATGCCGGAAGCCTCGCCCTGCTGGTGGCAGGGCGGCAGGTGCTGGTCCTGGCGACCAAATGCGACCTCGCCGAGGCGCCGAAGCTGATCGCCTCTCACCCGGTATTGCCAACCAGCTCGAAATCCGGACGCGGGATCGCGGAGCTGAAGGCGGCTCTGGCCGAGCACGCCGAGCGCCATGCTGGAATCGGCGATGCACCTGCCCTGACGCGCACCCGCCATCGTGCGGCGCTGACGGAGGCCGCCGCGCGGCTGGGCGAAGCCGTGGAGGCCCGGCTGCCTGAACTGGCAGCCGAGGGCTATCGCACGGCCCTGCATGCGCTGGGTCGCCTGACGGGGCGGGTGGAGGTGGAGCAGGTTCTCGACGCCGTGTTCCGCGACTTCTGCATCGGCAAGTAGTCGGCCTATACCGCGCTCCATGGCGATAGATCCGGGCTTCGACGTGGTGGTGGTGGGCGGCGGTCATGCGGGCTGCGAAGCGGCGGCCGCGGCCGCGCGCTGTGGCGCGCGCACGCTGCTGCTGACGCACCGCCTTGACACGATTGGCGAGATGTCCTGCAACCCGGCCATTGGTGGGATCGGCAAGGGCCATCTGGTGCGGGAGGTCGATGCGCTGGACGGGCTGATCGCACGCGCCGCCGATGCTGCCGCGATCCACGCGAAGGTACTGAACCGCAGCAAGGGCCCCGCGGTGCGCGGCCCCCGCATCCAGGCTGATCGCCGCCTCTATCGCACCGCGATGCAGGACCTGCTGGCACGTGAGCCCAACCTCACCCTGCGCGGGGATGCGGCCGAGGATCTGGAGATCGACGCCACCGGCCGGGTCCGCGCCGTGCTCACCGTCAGCGGCGCCCGAATTCCCTGCGGTGCCGCGATTCTCACCACCGGCACGTTTCTGCGCGGGGAAATTCATCTCGGCGACACGCGCATTCCGGCTGGCCGCCGCGGCGAAGCCCCATCGGTGGGACTGGCGCGGACGCTCGACAGGCTCGGCCTGCCGTTGGCCCGTCTGAAGACCGGCACGCCACCCAGGCTCGATGGCCGCACCATCGACTGGGAAGCCCTGGAGCCGCAGCCCGGCGATGATCCGCCGGAGCCGATGTCATGGCTGACGGACCGCATCACCAATCCGCAGGTCGAGTGCCGGATCACCTGGACGACGCCCGCGACGCATGCCCTGATCCAGGCGAACCTGCATCGCTCCGCCGTCTATAGTGGCCAGATCCAGGGCGTCGGCCCGCGCTACTGCCCCTCTATCGAGGACAAGATCGTCCGCTTCGCCGATCGCCAGCGCCACCAGATATTCCTGGAACCGGAGGGCCTGGACGACGACACCGTCTACCCCAACGGCATCTCCACCAGCCTGCCGGAAGATGTGCAGGCGGCGCTGATCGCCTCGATCCCCGGGTTGGCTCGCGCCCGCATCCTGCAGCCCGGCTATGCCATCGAATATGATCATGTCGATCCACGCGCCCTGCACCGGACCCTGGAGGTTCGCAACGCGCCGGGCCTGTTCCTCGCAGGGCAGATCAACGGCACGACGGGCTATGAGGAAGCGGCCGCCCAGGGCCTGATGGCCGGCCTGAATGCCGCCCAGCGCGCCGCCGGCTTGCCACCGGACCGGATCCTGGGGCGGTCCGAAGCCTATATCGGCGTGATGCTGGACGATCTGGTGAGCCAGGGCGTCAGCGAGCCCTACCGCATGCTGACCGCGCGTTCCGAACACCGACTGAGCCTGCGCGCCGACAATGCCGGGCTGCGGCTGACCGGCCACGGCCTGCGCTGGGGCTGCATCGGCAGCCTTCGCGCGGATCGCCACGCCAGCTTCGCCACGGACGTCACCAAGGCATTGCGGCAGGCTGGCGAGGACCAGGCCACGCCCTTCGCCTTGGCCGCCGCCGGCATCCCGATTCGCCAGGACGGCCGCCGCCGCACGGTGCTGGAGGTGCTGGCCCTGCCGGATGTCACCGCCGCCATGGCGGCCATGGCCTTCCCCTGGCTGGCCGATCTGCCGCCTGCGGTCGCGGTCCAGGTGGAGGCCGAAGCCTTCTACGCCCCGCATCTGCGCCGCCAGGATTCGGAGCGCCGCATGCTGGCGCGGGAGGATTCGCTGCCGATCCCGGACGCCTTCGATTTCCGCTTCATTCCGGGCCTCTCGACCGAGATGCAGCAACGACTGGCACGTGCGCAACCGGATAACCTCGGCGCCGCCAGTCGCGTTCCCGGCGTCACGCCCGCTGCTGTCGCCGCGCTGGCCATCCACCTTCGACGCGGCGCGGTGGAGCCGGTATAGGGGTTTCACGTGAAACACCCGGCCCCCTTGATCCCGCACCCCCTGCCTGACCCGATGCCACTGGATGACGCCATCCGGGCGCGGCTGGACGCCTATGTCGAGCTGCTGCTGCGCTGGAACACCCGCATCAACCTGGTCGGGCGTACCACCACGGACCAGGTCTGGCAGCGCCATATCGAAGACAGCCTGCAGCTCGTCCCGCTGCTGCCGGAAGGCGCCGGCCCGATTGGCGATCTTGGCTCCGGCGCCGGCCTGCCCGGCCTGGTGCTCGCCATCGCCACCGGCCGCCCAACCCATCTGGTGGAATCGGATCGCCGCAAGGCGGCCTTCCTGAACGAAGCCGCCGCGCGCCTCGACCTGGCCCAGGTTCAGATCCATGCGACCCGAATCGAGGAGGCGCGCCTGCCGCCACTTGCCGTGCTCACCGCCCGCGCCCTGGCCCCGCTCGGCACATTGCTGGCCTATGCCCACCGCCTGCTCGCCCCTGGCGGCATTGCCCTTTTCCCCAAGGGACGCATGGCCGAAACCGAACTCGCCGAGGCCCAGCCCGCCTGGTCCTTCACCCTAGACCGCTTCGCCAGCCGCACCGACCCGGAGGCCACCATCTTCCGCCTCAGCGATATTCGCCATGTCCAGCCGCAAGCCTGAAGCCCCGCAGCCGCGGGTGCTGGCCTTCGCCAACCAGAAGGGTGGCGTCGGCAAGACGACCACCGCGATCAATCTCGCCACCGCCCTGGCCACGAACCACAAGGTGCTGCTGCTCGACCTCGACCCGCAGGGCAATGCCTCCACCGGCCTCGGCGTCGCGGCACAGGACCGTTCGGCGGGCAGCTATGCGTTGCTGGTGGAAGGGCGTCCGCTCGGCGATCTGCTGCGCCCGACCCAGGTCGCCAACCTGTGGATCCTGCCCGCCGATCCGGATCTCGCGGGGGCCGAGATCGAGCTGGTGGGCCTTGAAGATCGCGAACGCCGGCTCGCCACCGCATTGGCCGATGGGCGGGATGCGCTTGCCGGCTTCGACTACATCTTCTTCGACTGCCCCCCGTCGCTCGGGCTCATCACCCTCAATGCCCTGGTCGCCGCCGATGGTGTGCTGGTGCCGCTGCAGACCGAGTTCTTCGCCCTCGAAGGCATCAGCCAGATCACGCGCACGATCGACCGGGTCCGCCGCGCCTTCAACCCGCGCCTTCGCCTGGAAGGCATCGTGCTGACCATGATGGATCGCCGCAACAATCTGTCGGAACTTGTTGCCAGCGATGTGCGCGGCTTCTTCAAGGACAAGGTGTTCGAGACGGCCATCCCCCGCAACGTCCGGGTCAGCGAAGCCCCTTCCCACGGCCTGCCGGTCCTGCTTTACGATTTCCGATCACCTGGCGCGCAGGCCTATGTCAAGCTTGCCGCCGAATTTCTCAAGCGGGAGCGTGCGCGGATTCGCGCCTCATGAGCAGCACAACACGCAAGCCCACCTCCCGCCTCGGCCGCGGCCTGTCGGCGCTGATCCCGGACGCCCCACCCACCCCGGTGGGTGAGGCGCTGCGCACGGTGCCGGTGGAGGCGCTGGAACCCGGCCCCTTCCAGCCGCGCGGCGGCATGGATCGCGCCAGCCTGGACGAGCTTGCCAGCTCGATCCGCGAGCACGGCATCCTCCAGCCCATCCTGGTGCGTCCCAAGGCCGGCAGCCCGGACAGCTACGAGATCATCGGCGGCGAACGCCGCTGGCGCGCCGCCCAGGCCGCACAGTTGCATGAGGTTCCGGTCGTCATCCGCGACCTCGGCGACCGGGAAGCGATGGCCGCCGGCCTGGTCGAGAACCTGCAGCGCCAGGACCTGAACGCGCTGGAGGAGGCGGAGGGCTACAAGCGGCTGCTCGACGAATTCGGCCTGACCCAGGAACATCTCGGCCAGTCGGTCGGGAAAAGCCGCAGCCATGTCGCCAACACGCTGCGCCTGCTGAACCTGCCCGGGCCGGTTCGGGACCTGGTCCGCAATGGCGTCCTGACGGCGGGTCACGCCCGCGCCCTGATCGGCACGGCAGATCCGGGCCGCTTGGCGGCACAGGTGGTCTCGCGCGGCCTGAATGTGCGCCAGACGGAGGCCCTGGCCGCCGCCAAGCCGAAGCCCGAGGCTACGCCCCCCCGCCCGCAGGACCCGGAAACCCGGGCGCTGGAGCGCGACCTGACGGAGCGCCTGGGCCTGCAGGTGCTCGTACGGCATGCCGGCAAGGGCGGCGAGGTCGTGGTCCGCTACCGTGACCTCGACCAGCTGGACGGCCTGGTGCGGCTGCTCAACGGCGGCGGCTGAGCCGCCGCCGGCCGCCCAGCCTGCCTTCAGACGGCGCCGACTACCGCAGCCACCACCCGCGCCACCTCGGCCTCGGTCAGATAGGGGTGCATCGGCAGCGACAGGATCCGCTCGCACAGCATCTCCGCCACAGGCAGCCCGGGGGCGCCGGCGGCGATGGCGCCCGCATGCGCCGCAGCATAGGCCGGCTGCCGGTGCAGCGACTTCGGATAATAGATCGAGGTCGGTACCCCCGCCGCCTTGCAGGCATCCTGCACCCGCGCACGCTGTCCGGCATCCGCAAGCAGGATGGAATAGAGCCCCCAGGCATGGCCCGGCACCATCTCCGGCACCTGCACCTTGCCCGCCAGCCCCGCATGATAGGCCGCGGCCACCTTGGTACGCGCGGCCAGCTCACCTTCCAGCAGCGGCAGCTTGGCGAGCAGGATGGCGGCCTGGATGGTGTCCAGCCGCCCGTTCATGCCGGTGCGCTCCACCTCGTAGCGGGTCTTGCCCTCGCCATGGGTCCGCAGGCTGCGCCACAGCTCGGCGCGGTCGGCATCATCGGTCAGCAGCGCGCCGCCATCGCCGTAGCAGCCCAGCGTCTTGGTGGGGTAGAAGCTGAGCGCCGTCGCATGCCCCCAGCGGCCAAGCCGCTTGTTGCCGAGCGAAGCCCCATAGGCCTGCGCCGCGTCATCCAGCGCGAACATCCCCTTCTCGGCGCAGATGGCCTCGATCGCCGGCCAGTCGGCGGGCAGGCCGAACAGATCGACGCCCACCACCGCCGCCGGCCGCAGGCGGCCCTCCGCCTCGACCAGGGCGATGCGGCGCTTCAGGTCGGCGATGTCGATGTTGAAGCTCACCGGGTCGACATCGACGAAGATCGGTGTCGCCCCCAGCACCAGCGGCACCTCCGCCGTGGCGGTATAGGTGAAGGCCGGCAGGAACACCGCGTCGCCACGGCCGATCCCTTCGCCCATCATCGCGATCTGCAGCGCATCGGTGCCGGAGGACACGCCGACGCCATGCGCGCAGCCGGAGAAGGCGGCCAGCTTCTGCTCCAGCTCCGCCACCTCCGGCCCATTGATGAAGCGGCCGCCGTCGAGCACCGCGGCCAGGCGCTGGTCCAGCTCCGTGCGGATCAGCGCCTGCTGCGCCTTCATGTCGAACAGGGCAATGGGAGGGAGGCTGGTCATGGGCATCCGTCGGCAGGTTTCGGCGCCTTCCTTACCCCCCGGCCGCCCCCCCGGCCAAATCACCCGGCATTTCGCTGCTTTGCACAACGAAATCCTTCCACCGGACGTTCGGCATATGGGAACCGGCGCGTCCAGTCAGGGGGGTTAGGATGAGTAGTACTCACCAAAAGTCACGCCGGCCGGCACACGCTTGTGGACGTCAGCCACCGATGCGTATCCGCGGCGCCCTTCTGCTCGGCTTCGGGCTGCTGGCCCTGTCTGGCCTCGCCCTGTCGCCCTGGATCGCCGCCGAAGCATGGCAGGACGGCAGGCGGGCCGATCACGCCATCATGCGACCCGCACCATCAGCGATGTACTGCGCGCCCAGTCCACCTACACCACCCAATCCGGCCGCCTGAACAGCGCGACGCTCGTGCCGCAGCCGGATATGGCCGACCTGCGGCAGGGCCACGCGAAGATCACCGGGCTGCTCGGAGCCGCCGCGGCCAGCGCCACGGCGGCAGGCCGCTTATGCCGACCGCACCGGAGCCGGCGATTCGACAGGAGGTCGCGACCCGTGTCGCCGCCCTGCGCGAACTGGCCGGCAGGCGTTCGCTGGCGATGACCGGCTGGATCGGCGGCAGGAGGTTCAGGCCGATCGGGCAAGGCCGATACATTCCCCTATGCCATCCGCGCCGCCTGCAGCGCTACTTACCCCGTAGGCGCGCTCGCGCAGCTAAGCCGTTTCCGTCGCCCTCCGCAGCCGAAACCCGCGACAACAGCCGCCGTGCCGGGGAACGTACACAACGCTGCCGAATAACTGAGCAGTTACTGCGCCGGGAACGGGCGCGAATTAACGCTGCAGCAAGACGCACCTGCGCAAAAGGGGACGATCACGCAAAGGTTATCCCCATGCGCATCCGCAACGTCTTCTTCATGGGCTTCGCCATGATCGCCCTGCCGGGCTTTCTTCTCTCGGCGTGGCTCGCGAATGATGCCTGGCGTAGTGCGCGGCAGGCGGACCGGAGCATTCTCGACACCCGCACCCTCAGCGACGTGCTGCGCGCCCAGATCGGCTACGCCGTGCAATCCGGCCGCCTGAGTGGCGCGCTGGTGCTGCAGCAGCCGAACCTGCCCGAGTTGCGGGAGGGTCACGCCACGGCGCTCCGCATGCTGGGCGCGGCGGAAGCCAGCGCAACGGCCGCCGGATTCGATCCCGTCATCATGCAGCGCACCGCGCAGACGGCAGCCGACCTGCTGCGCCGCGTCACCGAAGCGGCCAACCGCCCGGTCGCGGAGCGTGACCCGGCGATCCTGCGCGACCTGACGCGGGCGCGGAACGAGATCGGCAACGGCATGACCACGCTGGCACAAACCGTGGGCCGGCGCCTGGCCACCACCGCGCCGAACCTCGCGATCCGCGCGGAAGTCGCCATCCAAGCCGCGACCCTGCGTGATCTGGCAGGCCGCCGTGCCCTGTTCATCACCGGTTGGCTGGGCGGCACCCCGGTGCAGGCACCGGCCGTGACCACGGCACGCCTGCTGACCGGCCGCATGCAGGAATCCTTCAGCAATATCGAGCGCCTGGTAGAGGCCCTGGACACGCCGCGCCTGGTGGACGCCCTGGCCGCGCAGCGCCGCAGCTATATCGGCCAGTCCGAGGCGGGCTGGAGCCGGTTGATCGATGAGGCTGCCAACCGCCTCGGCGCGCCACAGGCCGCGCAATCGGCCGCCTGGCCGCTGACGGTCGCACAGTTCCGCCCCTTCTCCGTCGCCGCCCTGGCCGAATTGCTGGGCATGCGCGACGCGGCGCTGGAGGAGGCACTGGCCACCGGCGATGCGACCAGCGCCGCGCATTGGCAGGAGCTGAAGCTCACCGGCCTGGCCATGCTCGCCACCTTCCTGCTGGTGCTGGGGACCCTGCTGGTACTGCTGCGGCGGATCGTGGCGCCGCTGGGTGCGCTGACCAAGGTCGTCGGCCGAATCGGGGGCGGCGAACTCACCCTCGAGGTGCCCGGCCGCGACCGCACCGACGAGCTCGGCGAGATGGCCGGCGCCGTCGAGAACCTGCGCCACGCCTCCCTCCAGCGCGTCGCCCTCGAAGCCGCCCAGGCCACCGAGCAGCAGGCCCGCCTCGCCCGCGCCGCCGAGATCGAGAAGCTCCTGCACGGCTTCGAGGGCGAGACCGCCGACGTGCTGCGCACCGTCGCCTCCGCCGCCACCGAGCTCGACGCCACCGCCGGCTCCATGGCCGCCACCGCCGAAAGCGGCGCCTCCCGCGCCAATGCCGTCGCCGAGGCCTCCGCCCTCGCCAGCACCAATGTCGGCTCCGTCGCCGCCGCCACCGAGCAGCTCTCCGCCTCCATCGCCGAGGTCGTCCGCCAGATCGAGGCCTCCGCCGCCGTCGCCCGCGAGGCCACTGCCGCCGCCGAGGCCACGGATGCCACCGTTCGTGGCCTTTCCGAAGCCGCCTCCCGCATCGGCGACGTCGTCCGCCTGATCGGCGACATCGCCGGCCAGACCAACCTCCTCGCGCTCAACGCCACCATCGAGGCCGCCCGCGCCGGGGAGGCCGGCAAGGGCTTCGCCGTGGTGGCCAGCGAGGTGAAGCAACTCGCCGCCCAGACCGCCAAGGCCACCGAGGAGATCGGCGCACAGATCGGCGCGATGCAGACCGAGACCACCCGCACCGTCGAGGTCGTCCGCGCCATCGCGCGGACCATTGAGACGCTGAACGCCACCACCGCCCAGGTGGCGGAGACCGCTTCCCAGCAGGCCCAGGCCACCGCGGAGATCGGCCAGGCGGTGGCGGAGGCCGCCAGCGGCACCCAGCAGGCCGCCCACCACGCCACCGGCGTCAGCGAGGACGCCGCCCGCACCGGCTCCGCCGCCGCCGATGTCCGCAGCGCCTCCGCCGAACTCGCCCGCCAGGCCGAAACCCTGCGTGGCAAGGTCGACACCTTCCTCGGCGCCATCCGGGCCGCGTAGAGAGCGCAGTGAAGCTTGGCCTCGGCGCCATCCGCGCCGCTTAAGGCGGCAGCAAGGCCCGGGGCGAAAGAATCAGCCTGGGCCGGCTGTCCGCTCGTAGTGCCGGAAGTACTTGTCGGTGATGAGGTCGGTCTTCACCACGATGCAGACATCCGTGGTGTTGAACTGGGGGTCGAGCACCGCCCCGTCGCCGACGAAGCCGCCCAGCCGCAGATAGCCCTTCACCAGCGGCGGCAGGGCGCCGAGGGCGGCCCGCATGTTCATCGCCTCCGCCGGCAGCCGATCCATCGCGACATAGCGCTCCGGCACCGCGCGGGGGCGCAGCGCCGGCGGCGCCAGGTGGTTGGCGTGCAGGTAGCTGAGCTGCGGCGCCAGCGCGTCCAGATCGGTGCCGTGCAGGGACGCGCAGCCGAACATCAGGTCGATCCGGTGGCGGAAGACGAAGGCGGCAATGCCGCGCCACAGAAGCTGCAGCGTGCCGCGGGTGCGATAGGCGCCGGCGACGCAGGAACGGCCCAGCTCCATGATCTGTCCGTCATAGGCCAGCAGCGGCGAAAGGTCGTACTCCGCCGCCGAGTAGAAGCCGCCCAGCCGGTCGGCGGCCTGCCGCCGGATCAGGCGATAGGTGCCGACAACCGCTTCCGCGCCGTTGCCCAGGTCATGGTCCAGCACCAGCAGATGGTCCGCGACCGCGTCGAAGGCGTCGCGGTCGCGCCGGCTGGCGCGGGTCGCGGTGTCCGGATGCGCGCCCATCTCCTCATAGAAGACCTGGTAGCGCAGCGCCTGGGCGGCATCGATCTCGGCCGCGGTCTCGGCCAGGCGCAGGCCGAGATTGCCGGCGCGCAACTCCTCGAACCCCGCCCCCAGCGGCGCCGGAGGGGGGAAAGGCGCGGCTGGCGGGCTGGGCAGCGGCGCGTCGTCCTGCAGGGGGCCGTCGACACTCATGCGAATCCCTTCTCGCATTCATCCACGGCGCAGGATCCGCCGCGGGTTGTCCCCGGCGAGGCGCGCTCAGCCGCGGGTCTTGACCGGGCGGGGCGCGCGGGGCGGCGGGGCGGCGGGGGCGCGGCGGCCGAACAGTTCCAGCCGTTGCCCCACCAGGGTGAATCCGAGCCGCCGGGCGATCGCCTGCGCCAGCTTCTCATGCTCCGGATCCTCAAATTCCAGCACCTTGCCGGTGTCCACGTCGATCAGGTGATGATGATGGCCCCGATCGGTCGGGTCGTAGCGGGCGCGGCCGCCGCCGAAGTCACGGCGCTCGACGATGCCCTTTTCCTCCAGCAGCCGGACCGTGCGGTAGACGGTGGCGACCGAGATCTTGGCGTCCAGGGTGACGGCGCGGCGGTACAGCTCCTCCACGTCGGGATGGTCCTCGGCTTCGCTGAGGACGCGCGCGATCAGCCGGCGCTGACCGGTCATCTTCAGACCACGCTCGACGCAGAGGCGCTCGATCCGCGAGGGATCGGGGCGTTCGGCGTCAGCGCGTGTCGGGGCGTCGGAACTCTGCATGTTCAGGCGCGGCACCCTCCGGCGATCCGGCCGATAAGGGCCGGAGCACTATCCATAGCCCCGTCCGCGTCGCCAGACCACCCGGAGGATGGGGCGAAGCCGACGGGCCCGGGGCGGCCGCCCGCCTCAGGCTTCGCGCGCAGCCCCGGCTGCCCGGCCGCGGCCCGGCGGACGGCCCCGCGGCTTGGTGCCGAGGCCGATGCGCTTGGCGAGGGTCGAGCGGTGCTTGGTGTAGTTCGGCGCCACCATCGGATAGTCCGACGGCAGGCCCCAACGCTCCCGGTACTGGTCGGGCGTCAGGTTGAACGACGTCTTGAGGTGCCGCTTGAGCATCTTCAGTTTCTTGCCGTCTTCCAGGCAGATCAGAAATTCCGGCGTCACGGATTTCTTGACCGGGACCGCGGGCTGCGGCCGTTCCGCCACCTCGATCACCGGCTGGCCCATGCTGGAGAGGGTCCGGTAGACTTCCTGGATCAGGTTCGGCAGGTCGGCCACTGCCACGGAATTGTTCGAGACATGCGCCGAGACGATCTCGGCGGTCAGGCCCAGAATGTCGGGGTTCGAAGTCGTTTCAGCCATGTTTCCGGTCTCGCCTGCATCGTCGGGCCGGGAGGGGCCGACGCGTTCGGGGCATTCGGACGAGATGTCCTGGGCCACTATGCTTGCCGCGACTATATTGCTCGGAATCGATCCGACGCAACGATCATTGCCAAACAAAATGGGCGGGTTCCGATGAAACTTGTCACAGCCGAAGAACAGACCCACGACCGGGACCTGGATATAACCACCGAGACTTGTCCGATGACCTTCGTGCGGACCCGCCTGGCGCTCGACCGCATGCAGCCGGGGCAGGTCCTGCGGCTGCGGCTGAAGGGCGACGAACCGCGGCAGAACGTGCCCCGCACGGCCACCGAGCAGGGTCACAGCGTGCTCTCGGCAACGGAAGCGGCAGATGGTGTGCTGATACTGCTGATCCGCAAGAAGAGCTGATTTATACCAGGTGCCGCGGATCATGACCGTTCCGCGCTCAATCGCCTTCCGCAGGTTCCGTTCCGCGAGGCCGGGTATTACTGATCCAGGCTTCGCCGCAGCACCAGCGCGTCGGCGCCATCCGGATAGTAGCGCCGGCGGCGCCCCACTTCGGTGAAACCGAAGGCAGCGTAGAGCGCCCGGGCCGCCTGGTTGCGGTCCGACACCTCCAGGAACAGCGTCGCCGCGCCACGCGCCCGCGCGCCGGCCATCGCCGCCGCCAGCAGGCCGGAACCGTGGCCGGCGCGGCGCGCGTCAGGCACCACCGCGAGGGTCAGGATCTCCGCCTCATCGGCCGCGACGCGCGCCAGCACGAAGCCGGCTGCCGGGCGCAGCACGCCGAAGGCACCGGGCAGGTCCAGCATCAGCGCGATGGCATCCGCTCCCCAGGCCTCGGCCGGGGGGAAGCTGGCGGCATGCAGCGCCGCCGCCTCGGCCGGGTTCATGATGGGCGGTTCATGGCGCGCGGTTCATGGCGCGGGGACGGGCAGCCGCACCGCCGGCGGCTCGGCATAGAGCGGCGCGGCGTCCCGCCCCGGAATGGCACCGGCCAGGCGCAGCAGCGCCACCCGGCCGGCGGCGGCCGCGCTTGGCAGGCGGCTGTCGGTCAGCAGCGCGCGGGCGCCGCGTGCCAGCAACCGGGCTGCCGCGATGGACGCGGCATCGCCGACCAGCGCCACCGGGCCGTCGGGTTGCGGCAGCTCGGCCTCCGCCATCGGGCGCGGCGGGGCCTCGGCGGCCCAGGCGCCGGGCGCCAGGCATTCCAGCACCAGCCGGCCGCGCTTCGTATCGACCGCGGACCACACCTGGTGGGTTTGCCGCAGCGCCTCCGGCAGTGCGGCGGCCAGCGCCTCCCCGGTGGTGACCCCGATGAGGCGGGCGCCGGCGCCCAGTGCCAGGCCTTCGGCCAGCGCGATGGCGGCGCGCAGCCCGGTGAAGCCGCCCGGCCCCACCACCACCGCCACCGCATCCAGCGCGCCCAGCCTGGCCAGGACCCGCGCGGCCATCGGCGGCAGGGCGGTGGGCTGCTGACGCGCGCCGTCGGCCGCTTCCTCCGCCACCAGCACGCCATCCGCGAAGGCGGCAACAGAGCAGCGGGCGAGCGCCCCATCGAGGACCAGGAGATTCATGGAAGACCCGCCTCTGGAGCGAACGCTTGCCCCCGGCCGCGCCGCTTGCTTGGATTGCGGCGCAGAAGGACCACTCCGATGAACGAAATACAGATCCCGCGCCGTAACAACCTCGACGCGTTCTGGATGCCCTATAGCGACAATAAGTATTTCAAATCCACCCCGCGCATGCTGGCCCGCGCCGAGGGCATGTCCTACTTCACGCCGGAAGGCGATGAGATCCTGGACGGCACGGCGGGGCTGTGGTGCTGCAATGCCGGCCATGGGCGGCGGGAGATCGTCGAGGCGATCCAGAAGCAGGCCGCGGTGATGGATTTCGCGCCGACCTTCCAGCTCGGCCACCCCATCGCCTTCGAGGCCGCGGCCCGCGTCGCGGAGATGACGCCGGAAGGCATGGACCGCGTCTTCTTCGTCAATTCCGGCTCGGAAGCGGCGGATACCGCGCTGAAGATCGCCCTGGCCTATCACAAGGCGCGCGGGCAGTCGCAGCGGGTGCGGCTGGTCGGGCGGGAGCGCGGCTATCACGGGGTCGGCTTCGGCGGCATGTCGGTCGGCGGCATCGGCGGCAACCGCAAGCAGTTCGGCGCCCAGCTTCCCTATGTGGACCACCTGCCGCACACCCACCTGCCGGCGCAGAACAGCTTCGCCAAGGGCCAGCCGGACCATGGCGAGCACCTGGCGGATACGCTGGAGAACCTGGTCGCCCTGCATGGCGACACCATCGCGGCCGTCATGGTGGAACCCGTCGCCGGCAGCACGGGCGTGCTGGTGCCGCCCAAGGGCTACCTGGAGAAGCTGCGGAAAATCTGCACGCAGCACGGCATCCTGCTGATCTTCGACGAGGTGATCACCGGCTTCGGCCGCATCGGCAAGCCCTTCGGCGCCGAGCGCCTGGGCGTGACGCCGGACATCATGACCATGGCCAAGGGGCTGACCAACGCCGCCGTGCCGATGGGCGCGGTGGCGACCAGCAACGAGATCTACCAGACCATCGTCGATGGCGTTCCGGCCGGCATCGAGCTGTTCCACGGCTACACCTATTCCGGCCACCCGCTGGCCTCCGCCGCCGCCATCGCGACGCTCGACCTGCACAAGGCGGAGGACCTGCCGGGCCGTGCCCTGGCGATGGAGCCGTATTTCGAGGAAGCCGCGCACGCCATGCAGTCCACGCCCGGCGTCATCGACGTGCGGAACATGGGCCTGATCGCCGGCATCGAGCTGGAGCCGACCCCCGGCAAGCCCGGCGCCCGGGCCATGGAGGTGTTCCGCACCTGCTTCGACAAGGGCGTGCTGGTGCGCGTCACCGGCGACATCGTGGCGCTGTCCCCGCCGCTGATCATCGAAAAGCCGCATGTCGACCGGCTGTTCGGCACGCTGGACGAAGCGATCCGCGCCGTCGCGTAGTCATCAAGCGCACGAAGGCTGCACCTTCGTGCGCCTCAGTCGTGCCACAGGCACGCCATGGGCGTGACGGGCGGCGTCGGGGCAGCGCCCCGAAGGCGCGCCCTTGGCTTCTTCGCCCCGAAGCGCGCCCTTGGCGCGACGTATAAGCCGCGGCGGCCGCTCGGCCCTCCGGGCCGCATGGGGCCCCCGGGATCGCAGGGTTGCATGCGCCGCACGGGTAGCCGGGCGGCGCAATCCCATATATGCGCCCAAACCGATCCCGGAGACCGCCCCGATGGCCGATACCCCCGTTCCCGTCACCGTGCTCACCGGCTACCTCGGCGCCGGCAAGACCACTCTGCTCAACCGCATCCTTTCGGAGAACCACGGCAAGAAATTCGCCGTGGTGATCAACGAGTTCGGGGAGCTTGGGGTGGACAACGACCTCGTCGTCGATGCCGACGAGGAAGTCTTCGAGATGAACAACGGCTGCATCTGCTGCACCGTCCGCGGCGATCTGATCCGCATCATCGGCGGGCTGATGAAGCGCAAGGGCAAGTTCGACGGCATCATCGTCGAGACCACCGGCCTGGCCGACCCCGCCCCGGTGGCACAGACCTTCTTCGCCGATGAGGATGTGAAGCGCGCCACGAAGCTGGATGCCATCGTCACCGTGGTGGACGCCAAGCACCTGTTCGCGCGCCTCGATGACAGCAAGGAAGCGCAGGAACAGATCGCCTTCGCCGACATCATCGTGCTGAACAAGATCGACCTGGTGACGCCCGAGGAAGCCGATGCGGTGGAGCGCCGCATCCGCGGCATCAACCCCTATGCCGAGATCCGCCGCGCCACGAAATCCGACGTGCCGATCGAGGCCGTGATCGGCCGCGATGCCTTCAACCTGGAACGCATCCTGGAGCGGGACCCGGAATTCCTCTCCGGCGAGGACGACCACACCCATGACGACGCGGTGATGAGCCTGTCCTTCGAGGCCAGCCGCCCGCTGGACCCGGAGAAGTTCAACGCCTGGATCAGCGACCTGCTGCAGAAGAAGGGCCAGGACCTGCTGCGCACCAAGGGCATTTTGTCATACGCCAATGACGACCGGCGCTTTGCCTTCCAGGCGGTGCACATGATTGCTGATGGCGACTACATCGGGAACTGGAAGGACGGCGACCCGCGCCGCTCGAAGATCGTCTTCATCGGCCGCGACCTGAACCGCCCGCAACTGCGCCGCGGCTTCGAGGCGTGCCAGGTGCCGGCCTGATGGCTGGTGTCACGGAGGCCGATTTCCTGCTGGCGCAGCGCGGCACGACGCAGGAACTCGGCGGCTGGGTGGTGGCCGCCATCTTCGACCGCGCCGGCGTGCTCGGCTTCGCGCTGGCGGATGGGACGGTGCGGATCGGCGACATCACGGCCGAGGCGCATGACGGTGCCATCTTGTCGGCCTGCGCCGATGCCAAGGGCGGCTTCCTGACCGGCGGCGATGATGGCCGCCTGGTGCATACCGCGCCGGATGGTACGGTGACCGAGGTCGCGAAATTCGGCAGCAAGTGGGTGGACCACGTCGCGGCGCATGAATCGGGCATCCGCGCGGCCTCCGTCGGCAAATTGGCGCATGTGCTGGATGGCACGGGCAAGGTGCTGAAATCCCTGCCACATCCCTCCTCCGTCGGTGGGCTGGCCTTCGATGCCAAGGGCAAGCGCCTGGCCGCCAGCCATTATGGCGGCGCCTCGCTGTGGTTCGTCGCGGCGAAGGAGGACAAGCCCAAGGTGCTGGAGTGGAAGGGCAGCCACCACGCCATCGCCTTCAGCCCGGACGGCACCCATGTGGTCACCGCTATGCAGGAAACCGCGCTGCATGGCTGGCGGCTGGCGGATGGCCAGCACATGCGGATGTCCGGCTACCCCGGCAAGACGCATTCCATCGCCTTCACCAGCCGCGGCCGCTGGCTGGCGACCAGTGGTGCGGAATCCGTGGTGCTGTGGCCCTTCTTCGGCGGCGGCCCGATGGGCAAGGCGCCGACCGAACTCGCCGGCGGGGACGAGGTGCTGTGCAGCGCCGTCGCCTGCCATCCCCAGCACGAAGTGGTCGCCGCCGGCTTCGGCGACGGGCTGGTGCTGATGGCCGAGGTGGCGAGCGGCAAGGTGGTGCCGGTGGCGCCGCCGCGCGGCTCCGCCATCACCAGCCTGGCCTGGAACGCCACGGGCACCCGGCTGGCCTTCGGCACGGAAGCCGGGCTGGCCGGTTTCGTCGATCTTTCGAAGCGCTGAGGAGAGCCCGCATGGCGATGCCCGTCATCGAGACGCCGAACATCCGCATGCCCCGCCTGGGCCTGGGCACCTGGCCTATGAAGGGGACGGAATGCAGCGCCGCGGTGCAATCCGCCCTTTCGCTCGGCTACCGCCACATCGACACCGCGGAGATGTACGGCAATGAGGAGGCTGTTGGCGCCGGCCTCGCGGCATCTGGCGTGCCGCGCGGGGAGATCTTCCTCACCACCAAGATCTGGAATGACAAGACGAATGGCGCGGCGATCCGCAGCGCCTTCGATGCCAGCCTGAAGCGCCTGGCGACGCCCTATGTGGACCTGCTGCTGATCCATTGGCCGAGCCCGGAGCTGGATCTGCCGGATGCGCTGGCGGGCCTCGCCGCGATCCGGGCGGAGGGGCGCGCCAAGGCGATCGGCGTCTCCAACTTCCCGCCGAAGCTGCTGCAGCGGGCGATTGACCAAGGGGGCGACCAGGGGGTGAGCCTCGCCTGCCTGCAGGTGGAGTGCCATGCGCTGCTGGACCAGTCGAAGCTGCTCGGCATCTGCCGCGCCAATGGCATGGCGCTGACCGCCTACTCGCCGCTCGGCAAGGGCAACGCCCCGAACGAGCCGGCCCTGCAGGACATCGCCCGCAAGCATGGCGCTTCCGCCGCCCAGGTGGCGCTGGCCTGGCTGCTGGCGCAGCCCGGCGTGGCCATGGTGCCCAAGGCGGCCAGCCCGGCGCGGCAGGCGGAGAATCTGGCGGCGCTTGATCTGAAGCTGGATGCGGATGATCTGGCGGTGATCGCGGCGCTGCCGAAGGACCGGCGTTTCGTGAATCCCGGCATGGCACCCGACTGGGTGAATGGCTGAGACATTTTTTGACGGGCCGGCCCTGGAACCCGGCCGGCCCGGACGTTCTAATCCACATTCAACGCGACGTGACGAAAAGGGGCGGCCCCATGGCGGAGCCATCGGAAGACGATCTCGATCTGGGCATCAGCCTGGAGGTGGTGGCCACGCTGGTGGACCACGCGAGGGCGGTGCAGGGCACCGATGTGGTGGACCTCGACGCCGAGGCGGAGAGCGACCCGGATACCGGGGAGGCAGAGGACGAGTTCGACGAGGACAGCCTGCGCGCCGCCATCCTGGCCCTGAACGAGGATGAGCAGGCGGCCCTGATCGCGCTCGCCCTGGTCGGCCGCGGCGATTTCACCGCCGAGGAATGGGACGAGGCCATCGCCCAGGCCGGCGAGCGCGACAATGGCGAGGATGCCGCCGAGGTGCTGCTCGGCATGGACAATTTCGGCGACCTGCTGGCCGAGGGCGTGGCCTCCTTCGGCCTGTCGATCGAGGATGTCGAACGGTAGGGCATTCCACGGCCTTGCAGCTTCGCAAGGCGAACCGGGAAATGCCTGAAGACAGGTAGCTGGAGCCGCTTCACCGCCGTCGCTTCCGACGAAACGGCTCCAGCTACTTGGCTGGCGGGGCCAGGACCTTGGCCGGGTAGTTGCAGAAGGCCAGTGCGGGGCAGCGCCAGCATTCCGGGGCGCGTGCCTTGCAGATGTAGCGGCCATGCAGGATCAGCCAGTGATGCGCGTCCCGCAGCATGTCGGGCGGGCAGCGCTTCACCAAGCTGTCCTCCACCTGCCGCGGGGTCTTGCCGGGCGCCAGGCCGGTGCGGTTGCCGAGCCGGAAGATGTGCGTATCGACCGCCATCGTCTCCTGCCCGAAGGCGACGTTGAGCACGACATTGGCGGTCTTGCGGCCGACGCCGGGCAGCGCCTCCAGCGCGGCGCGGTCATTCGGCACCTCGCCGCCATGCCGGTCCAGCAGAAGCTGCGACAGCGCGACCACGTTGCGCGCCTTGCCCTGCCACAGCCCGATCCGGCGGATATGCGGCGAGACGCCCTCCACCCCCAGCGCGACCATGGCGGCCGGGGTGGCCGCGGCCTCGAACAGGGTGGCGGTGGCCTTGTTCACCGCGACATCGGTGGTCTGCGCGGAAAGTGCCACGGCGACGAGCAGCGTATAGGCATCGCGGAAGTGGAGCTCGGTCTCCGGCGCCGGGTTGGCGGCGGCGAGCGCGCGCAGGAAGGCTTCCGCCTGGGCGCGGTTCATCGGGCGCGCCTTGCGGGGCGGGCGTGCTGGCTTAGTGGCGCGGGCGGCCGCGGCAGGTTTCGTAATTTCGGACATGGCGGAATGCCAGCCCTACCCCATAGTGAATGACAATGTCAGCCACCGCCGAACCGATCCTGTTCGAAGCGATCAGCACGCCGTCGCAGAGCCTGTCCGCCGGCGGCATGCGGCTGCTCTGCCTGTTCTCGGCGGTCGGCGCGGCGATACCGGGCGGACTGTTCCTGGTGCTCGGCGCTTGGCCGGTGCTCGGCTTCCTGGGCGTCGAGGTCGCGCTGGTGCTGGGGCTGGTGGCGCTGCACCGGCGCTGGAGCGCACGGGCGCGGGAGGTGGTGCGGCTGACGGAGAACCAGTTGCAGGTGGTCACCGCCAATGGCCGCGGCGGGGTGCGGGAGGCGGTGCTGCAGCCCTATTGGACCAAGGTGGCGCTGGAGGAGGTGGCCGGTGGCGTTGCGCGGCTCAGCCTGGTGCAGCGGGGCCGGCACGTGGAGGTTGGGTGCTTTCTCTCAGACGCCGAGAAACGCGATCTGGGCGAGGCACTGGCGGCGGCGCTGCGGCGCTATCGCCAACCCATCTTCGACAACCCCCAGTTGCAGTGAGGGTTAATTCAGTCCGTGGGGGTAAGGCTCTTGATCAGCTCGAAAACCCGCTTGCGGACGGAGGCATCGGTGATGCGGTAATAGGCGCGGACCAGCTCCAGCGTCTCCCGCCGATGCAGCGTGTCGTCCTCGAAACCGTCCTGCTGTTCCTGGAATCCACCGAAGCGGCGGTTGCCCTGGTTGCCACCCATCTCGGGCGGCATGTCGTCGAAGAAGAAGCCGATCGGCACATCCAGCACGCGCGAAATGTCGAACAGCCGGCTTGCGCCGATGCGGTTCGCGCCACGCTCATACTTCTGAACCTGTTGGAAGGTAAGGCCCAAGGCCTCGCCCAGCTTCTCCTGGCTCATGCCGAGGAGGGTACGGCGCAGGCGCACGCGGCTGCCGACGTGGACATCGATCGGGCTCGGCCGATGCTCCCGTTCCGCTCGTTCGACAACCTCTTCGCTCGGGATGGCCAACGCGCGCACTCCAGTCCAGGGAAGTTCATGTCCACCCGTTCAGGGGGCCATCCTGGCCTGGGCGGAGCCGATGCAGGGGCTGGAACGCGCCCGCCCAGCGGCCGCGGCAAGGCGTATCCGGCCGGTCATGAATTGTCAACTCTTTTGAGAAATCTCAATAATGCTTTCATACCCCCGGCTGCGTCGGTTCATGGAGACAGCTTCTCGCCTCCGGAGGTGACTCGCCAATTCGATGACGTAATCGCAACGACTGATACCAGGACGAGCAATCCGATCGGGATCCACAATCCTAGATGTGCGAAGGGCGTCGCGGACGCCGCGCGCGGCAGGGGCGCCACCACCACGCCGGTCTCGGCCAGCCCCATCCGCGCCACCACGCGGCCGCGCGCGTCGAAGACGGCGGAGATGCCGGTCTGCGCGGCGCGCACCAGTGGCAGTCCTTCCTCCACCGCACGCAGGCGGGCGGCAGCCAGATGCTGGTGCGGCCCGGCCGAGATGCCGAACCAGGCATCATTGGTGATGTTCAGCAGGAAGCCCGGCCGGTCTGCCGGCGTCACCGCGCCGGGGAAGATCACCTCGTAGCAGATCAGCCCGCCAAAGGCCGGCAGGCCCGGCAGGCGCACGCTGCGCAGCCCCGGCCCCGCGGTGAAGTCCAGCGCCGAGACGACGATGCGGATCGGCAGCAGGCCGCGCAGCGGCGTGTATTCGCCAAACGGCACCAGATGCGCCTTGTCATAGGCATCCAGCACCGCCCCCTGGGCGTCCAGCGCCACCAGACTGTTCCAGACCTGCGTGGCGCGGCCATCGGCGCCGAATTCCGCCCGCACACTGCCGGCCAGCAGCAGGGCGCCGGGCGGCAGGGGTGCGGTGGCCATTTCGGCGGCGCGCGGGTCGCTGGCCAGCAGGAACGGGCTGGCGGTTTCCGGCCAGACCACGACGATGCGGTTGCCCGGTGCCTCCTGGAGCGCGGTGCGGACGCCGCCGGCGGATAGATCGACGTAGCGCTGGAAGATCGGCAGGCGGGTATCCTCCCGCCACTTCGCCTCCTGCGCCACATTGCCCTGGACCAGGACCATGGTGACCGGCTCGGGCTCCGGCTCGGCCGGCCACAACCGGCCCAGGCCGATGCCGGCGAAGACCAGCAGGGCCGCGCCGCCGCCGATCCAGCCGCGCCGTCCGGCCAGCGGCGCCAGGGCCAGCAGCACGGTGGCCAGCGACAGGCCGTGCACGCCAACCCAGGCGGCCGCCTGGATCGGCAGGCTGGCGAAGGCCCAGACGGTGCCGAGCAGGTTCCAGGGAAAGCCGGTGAAGACGACGCCGCGCAGCAGCTCCGCCGCCAGCCAGGCGGCGGCGAAGGCCAGGCCCTGCGGCAAGCCCGGCCTGACCCAGCGGGTCGCGAGGGCCGGCAGGATGGTGAAGGCGCCCAGCGGCAGCGCCAGCGCCGGCACCGCGATCGGCACCAGCCACCAGAAGCGTTCCGCCTCGGTCAGGATGGCATTCGTCAGCCAGTGCAGGCCAGCGACATGGAAGCCCCAGCCCCAGGCCAGCCCGATCAGGGCGGCGCGCCGCGCGCTGGGCGCGGCTGTCACCATGATGAACAGGCCGGGCAGCGTCAGCAGCAGCACCGGCACCAGATGCACCGGCGGCAAGGCGAGCGCCGTCACGGCGCCCAGCCCGAAGGCGGTGGCGAGCGCGCGCCAGAAGCCCGGCCCCGCGACCCGCCTCGTCAGCGCGTCGCGCCAGCGACCGGAGGTGGACAGGCGCCGCGCGAAACCCTCGCGCGGCGCGGCGCGAGGGGGCTTCAGGCGATCCCGACCGGCGGCTGCGCCGCGCCCTGGACACCCTGGGCACCGGGACCGCGGCGGCTCTGCCACAGCGCGACGAAGTCGATCGGCGCCAGCATCACCGGCGGGAAGCCGCCGTCACGGGTGATGTCGGCCAGGATGTTGCGGGCAAAGGGGAACAGCAGGCGCGGGCATTCCACCAGCAGGATCGGCTCCAGATGCTGCTGCTCCACATTGATGGTGAAGACGCCGCAATAGACCAGTTCCGCGATGAAGCAGGGGGTGTCGCCCACCTTGGCGTCGGCGCGGATCTGCAGCGACACCTCGAAGACGTTCTGGCCCTGCTCCACCGGGCGGGCCTGCACGTCCAGCGCCAGGTCCACCCGCGGCTGCTCGCGCAGCGTCACATAGATCTCGGGCGCGCCCGGCACTTCGAAGGACAGATCCTTGGTGTACTGGATGTTGAGCTGCAGCGGCGGTGCCGGCTGGCCGTTCGGGATCGGGGAGGAAGGCGCGTTCTGGTCGGACATCGGGGTTCCCGCTCATGCGAAGATCGGCTGCCGCGGGCTACCACGCGCCACCGCGCCGGGCCAGGGTTGAAGCCGCGCGCATCCGGTCACGGCTTGACGTGCGCCGCATAGGCGGCTGACGGCTTGACGTGCGCCGCATAGGCGGCACAACCGTTCCCCGCCCAAGCAGAGTATCCCCAGATGACCCGCGTGTTCTCCGGCATCCAGCCCTCCGGCGTGCCCACCCTCGGCAACTACCTCGGCGCCATCCGCAACTGGGTGCCGATGCAGGACACGCATGAGAGCATCTTCTGCGTGGTGGACCTGCACGCCATAACCGTCTGGCAGGACCCGAAGGAGCTGGCGCGGCAGACGCGGGAGATGGCGGCGGCGCTGATCGCCTGCGGCCTGGACCCGAAGCGCTGCACCCTGTTCCTGCAATCCCACGTCCATGCCCATACGCGGCTGGCCTGGATCTTCAACTGCGTCGCCCGCCTTGGCTGGCTGAACCGGATGACCCAGTTCAAGGATAAGGCCGGCAAGGACCGGGAGGCCGCGTCCAGCGGCCTGTATGTCTATCCGAACCTGATGGCTGCCGACATCCTGACCTACCACGCGACCCAGGTGCCGGTCGGCGACGACCAGCGCCAGCACCTGGAGCTGGCCAACGACATCGCCCAGAAGTTCAACCACGACTACGAGGTGGATTTCTTCCCGAAGATCGAGCCGCTGATCCAGGGCGTTGCCGCCCGCGTCATGTCGCTGCGCGACGGCACGAAGAAGATGAGCAAGTCGGACCCCTCCGACCAGTCGCGCATCAACCTGACGGATGACCACGACGCCATCGCCCAGAAGATCCGCAAGGCCCGCACGGATGCCGAGCCGCTGCCCGGCCATGCCTCGGGTCTGGAGAACCGGCCGGAGGCGCGCAACCTGGTCGGCATCCTGGCAGCCATCACCGGCACCCTGCCGGAGAACGTGCTGCGGGAGCATGAGGGCAAGGGCTTCGGTGCGTTCAAGGAGGTGCTGGTCGCCGCCCTGGTCGCGCATCTGGACCCGATCCGGAAGGAAATGTCCCGGCTGCTGGACGACCCGACGACGCTCGACGCCCAGCTTCGCCTCGGCGCCGACCGGGCGGAGGCGATCGCCGCGCCGATCTGCGCCCGGGCGGAGGAGATTGTCGGCTTCCTGCCGCGCAGGTAACCGACCCTTCCACGAATGTAGCCCCTGCTACATCCGGCCGCTGAGGAACCAGATCCAGATCGGCAGGGTCAGGATGGAGACGACATGCTCGCTGGTGGTGATCGCCGCCATCAGCGGCGCATCGCCGCCCATGGCGCGCGCCATCACATAGCTGGTCGCCGCCGTGGGCAGCGCCATCAGCATCACCACGATGGCGGTGGGCAGCGGCCCCAGCCCCAGGGCGCTGGCCAGGCCGAAGGTGATCAGCGGCACCACGCCCAGCTTCAGCACCGCCGTCGCTGCCTGCGCCAGCGGCCGGTCGCCCAGCCCCTTCAGGGTCAGCGCCGCACCCACGCAGAGCAGCCCGAGCGCGACCGAGGCCTGGCCGAGCACCCGCACCGTGGGACTCAGCCCCGGCGGCAGTCCGCCCAGCACGGATAGCAGGAAGCCCAGCGCGCAGGCGATGATCAGCGGGTTCAGCAACACCTGGCGCGCCAGCCGCGCGGGCAGCACCCGGCCCTCGCCGCCGAAAGCAAAAGCCAGGGTGGTGATGGTCTGCACCATCGGCACGATCAGCCCGGTGCAGATGGCGCACAGCGCGATGCCCGGCGGCCCCCAGATGGCCCCCGCAATGGCGAAGCCCATCAGGTTGTTGAAGCGGATGCCGCCCTGCAGGATGGAGGTCATGGCCGGATGCCCCGCCCCCAACCCGCGCGCCAGCAGCAGCGAAATCCCGGTGCCGGCCAGCAGCGCACCCCAGATGGACCCGGCCAGCCCGCCCACCGGCAGATCCGCCAGCCGCATATTGGCCAGGGCCGTCACGATCAGGCTGGGCAGCAGCACCCAGAAGACCAGCTTCTCGATCCCCGCCCAGATCGTGTCGTCGCGCAGCAGTTTCCGGCGCAGCAGCGCGCCCAGGGCCAGCAGGCCGAAAACCGGCACGAAGGCGTCCAGCCAATGGGTCATGGGGGAGGAGTCATCCGGTCAGGCACCTTGAGGGATCGGCGCCCATCCTGCGCAAGCCGTCACCGTCGCGCCACCGCCACGAGATAGAGGCAGGGTTGCGCGGCGGAGGGATTCTCGTAGCGGCAATCCGCCGGCGGGCCGAGCGCCAGGCAATCGCCTGGCGCCAGGCGATGGGTCCGCTCCCCCTCATGGAACAGCAACTCGCCTTCCTGCAGCCAGATGCACTGGCCGGCGAGCAGCGCGTAGCTTTCGGCCGGGTAGGGCACCACGGCGCCCGGCGGCAATTCAACCCGCACCAGTTCCGGATTGGCACCGGGCGGCGACAGCAGCCGGCGCAGATAGCCGGTGCCCGGGTCGCGCCACAGCGCCTGCCCCGCCGCCCGCGCCACCACCCCGCCCGGCGCCAACGCCTCCGCCCGCGCCAGCAGCGCCGACAGCGTCAGGCCGAAGGGGCCGGAAAGGCGGCCGAGCAGGGCGGCGGTCGGGCTCGCCTCGGCCCGCTCCACCTTGCTGATCATGGCGCGGGAGACGCCGGAGCGTTCTGCCAGGGTCGCGATCGACCAGCCACGCGCCTCCCGTTCCGCCCGCAGGCGCGCGGCCAGGCGCTGGCCGGCCTCGTCGGGGATCAGATCGTCTTGCATGGTGGATTTTCGTCTATCATAGTTTCGGCCTTCCCCGCGAGAGGCAGCCGCGATGACCACTCCGCTCGGCCATAATGGCGGACCGCCGCTGGAGGATCCGGATCCAGATGAAGGCTACCGCCTGCATTGCTGGCGGCGCGCGCATCGTCGCGCCTGGCGCAGCCCGGGGCGGGAGATCGTGCTGCGCCGCCTGGCGCGGGCGGAGGAACTGGGCATGAGCTACCGGGACTACACGCTCGAGATCCTGGAGCGCGGCCGCTACCTGTAGGGTCAGGCGCCCGCCACCGGCTCCGGCCCAGGCTCCGCCGCCGGCAGTTCCTCCGGCAGGGCGGCGGGGACCGCCGGGCCGCCGGCGCCGCGGGCGATGTCGCGCAGGCAGGCAGCCTCGCCGCGCCGAGCGGTGCCGATGGCGCGCGCGGCGGCGAAGGCCACGCGCAGCCCCGCGCCCGGCACGTCGTCCCGGTAGAAGAACAGGTCCAGATGGCATTGCGGTCCCTGGTAATGCCAGATCTCGGCATTGCCCTCCTCCCGCCGCAAGCGGGGTTCGCCGAGCCAGGCGATGACCGTGCCGGGCGCGTGGCCGACGAACTGCCCCGCCATGGTGGGCGATCCGCCAGCCTCGGCCCTTCCAGCCTCCCCGGCGCCCGATCGCGGCCGGGCCGGCGCGGTGGGGGCGGGAGCGCCCAATGGGGCGACGGATGGGGCTACGGAGCCTTCGCCGCCGGCCGCCGCCGTGCGGGGGGCGATGCCGGCGAGGCTGGCCTGGTGGGAGGCGAGGGCCTCCCGCAATACCACCACGGGATCCGACGGATCCGGCTGGGCGCAGGCCACCCCCAGCAGCAGGACCATGAACATGACCGGACGGAGGACCTGCGGGCGGCGTATCGCCGCGACCGCCATCCCCCAAGGTCGCGGCGAGCGGCCCCGCGACACCCAAGCGGTGCCGCGGGTCTGCATCAGCCTTCGGCGTAGGCGCGCGGCGCCGGGCCGGGGGCCACCTGCGCGTCGCCCAGCATCTCCATCTTACCGGAGATCTGGCCACCATCCTCGACCATCAGGCGGCGGCAGCGGGCGGTGCCGATGACGCGGCCGGTGCCGCGGATGACCAGCTGGCCGCGCGCCGTCAACGTGCCGTCGAAGGTGCCGGCGATCTCGGCGTCCTCGACCTGGACCTCGCCCTTGAACACGCCGGTCTGGCTGATCGACAGCTCGGTCGCCTGGATCATCTGGCTCTCGACGGTGCCCTCGACCACCAGGCGCTCGGCATCGGCCACCGTGCCCTGCAGGCTGATGCCGCGGCCGACCACCAGGGTGCGGCGATCCGGCGCCTGCGGACGGGGCGTCGGCATGGTCGGCGCGCCACCGGGCTGCTGGCCCCCCATCTGCCCGCCCATCTGCGCACCCATCTGGGGCGGACGCGGCGGAATGGCGGTGCCGGGGGACGGCGTCGGGCCGGTCGGCATGGTGGGAGTGGGCGGCTTCGGGGCGAGGCTCATGGTGGAGGCATCCCTGGTGGGTCGGTTTGGCGCGCCCAGATCGGGGTCGCGAGAGGTCGGAACGGTGGTCGATTGCGGGTCGGGGCTGGGCTCGGCCGGCTTTTCTTCCCGGCGACGGCCGAAGACATTCATCATCGTCCCCCTTCAACGGTGTCCCGCGGCAGCATCGCGGCCGGGCGCAACAGGCGCCAGATGGTCCGGCGGGCGCGCTGCCTGCGCACCGTACGGATGCACCGGCTAACACGCTCCACCGCGTTCAGACAACGCCGCGCCGCGCCGCTTCTGCAAATCTCCGCAACTCATCCACCGGAAAGACCAACCGGAAAGTTCCGGCTGGGAACGGCGATCATGCCGATCTGTGCAACAGGTGGGTCATTGCGGCGGTGCCGAGCACCGGAACCAGCAGGTTCAGCAGCGGCACCGCGGCCAGCAGCGCCAGCGCGGCGCCCAGGCCCCAGATGGCGAAGCGACGCCGGCGGCGCAGCGCATCGGCGGCCGCACGGCCCATGCGGCGCAGGGCAACCCCCTCGAACAGCCCCTCGCCCAGGAAGATGGCGGCCACCGCCCACAGGATCACCACGCCCACCACTGGCAGCAAAAGCGACAGCGGCAGCAGCACCAGGGTGAGGCCGACCAGCTTGGCCGCCATCACCGCCGCCCCCCAGGCCTGCACCGCGGTGCTCGCCCCCTGCGGCGGCGGCAGGCTGGGGTAGTGCCGGCGTTCCACCGCCTCCGCCACCCCATCCAGGAACAGCCCGGCGACCGCCAGCAGCAGCGGGATGAACAGCCACCAGGCGGCCACCGCCACCAGCACCACCCCGGCCGCTGCGGCGGCGGCGGCGAGCCAGCCATCGCCGCCCGCCACCGCGCCCAGGCCCCAGGCGGACAGCCAGGCGAGGCCCGCCAGCCCGGCCAGCGCCCCCAGCGCGCCGAAGAACAGGGGCCGCCGGAAGGCGGGGTCGGGAAGCTGGCGCATCGCCAGCAGCAGGTTCTGCAACATGTTCCGGGACATGGCCCGGCGCCGCGGCCGGGGAAAGCGCCACGCTAATCAACTGGCCTTCAGGCCCGCTTCATGCGGCCGGGACTAGCCTGCGCGCCGCCCTTCCGGCAGTTTCCGGCGCATTCGCAGAAGGCCGCACCGCAGATGACCAACGCCGCCCCGTCCAACTCCGATGGGCCCACCCTCGACCTGCTCGGCATTGGCAATGCCATCGTCGACGTGCTGGCCCGCGCCGAGGATGGCTTCCTGGCCGCGCAATCCATGACCAAGGGCAGCATGGCGCTGATCGATACGGCGGCGGCGGAGCGGATCTACGCCGCGATGGGTCCGGGCGTCGAAGGCAGCGGCGGGTCGGGCGCCAATACCTGCGCCGTCGCCGCGGCGCTCGGCGCCCGCGTCGGCTTCCTCGGCAAGGTCGCGGCGGATGAACTGGGCAAGGTATTCGCGCATGACATCCGCGCCGCCGGCGTGCGCTTCCCCACCGCGCCACTATCCGGCGGCGCACCGACCGCGCGCTGCCTGATCCTGGTGACGCCGGATGGCCAGCGCACCATGAACACCTTCCTCGGCGCCTGTGTCGCCTTCGGGCCGGATGATGTGGACGAGGCGGAGGTGGCATCGGCCGCCGTCACCTACCTCGAGGGCTACCTGTTCGACCCGCCCGAGGCCAAGGCCGCCTTCTTCAAGGCCTCCCGCGCTGCGCACGCGGCCGGTCGGAAGATCGCGCTGACGCTGTCGGACCCGTTCTGCGTCGGCCGCCACCGCGCCGCCTTCCAGGAATTCGTCAGGAACGAGACCGACATCCTGTTCGCCAACGAGTCCGAGATCCTGTCCCTGTACGAGACGGACGACCTGGACACCGCCGTGGCGCGGGTGCGGCAGGAGGTATCACTGGCCGCCATCACCCGGTCGGAGCATGGCAGCCTGGTGGTGGCCGGCGCCGAGCAGTGGCAGGTGGCGGCGGTGCCGACGCAGGTGGTGGACACCACCGGCGCCGGCGATGCCTATGCCGCCGGCTTCCTGGCGGCGCTGGCGCAGGGCAAGGCGCTGGCGGAATGCGGCCGCTGGGGCTCGGTCGCCGCGGCCGAGGCGATCAGCCATTTCGGCGCCCGTCCGCAGGCTGATCTGAAGGCGCTGGTCGCCGGCTGAACCGGCCGGAACTTCCGCGGGAACAGGACGTTGCGCGCCCCGGAACCCGGGCGCGCCGGGCCGCGTTGAACAGCCGAGGGCCGCTTCCGGCCCATGAAGGAGGTTCAGCATGCGACTTCAACCCGCCCTGATCCTGGCCAGTGCGCTGATCCTGCCCTGGGCCGCGACCGCCGAGGCGCAGATGACCGAGCCGCTGCGCCAGGCCCCGATGTCGCAAGCCCCGATGTCGCAAGCCCCGATGTCCCAGGCGCCGATGTCCCAGGCGCCGATGGGCAGCAGCCAATCGAGCATGGACACCGCCGCCGCCGAGAATTTCCTGCGCCAGGCGCGGGAGGCGGTTTCCGCCGGCCGCACGCAACAGGCGCGGGAGAACCTCGAGCAGGCCGAAACCCGCCTGCTCACCCGCTCGGTCATGCCGAGCCAGGCCGGTACGCCGATGGACCGCGGGGCGGTGTCGGAGATTTCCTCGGCGCGGGAAGCGCTGGGCCGGCGCGACCGCAGCGCGGTGAACCGCCATATCGACCAGGCGATGGCGCAGCTCCGCGCCCCTTCCCCGATGGCGGCGCCAGGGACAGCGCCGATGACGAATGACACGGCGACCGGCCGCAGCATGCCGATGGCCCCTTCGACCGGAGGCGGCACCGGCGCCGGCACCGCGCCCCGCACGCTGGGGCCCGCGCCTGCGCCGATGTTCCAGCCTGGCCCGATGCCCGCCCCCGGGCGCATGTAGCGCCGACCGCCCGGACGCATGGCGCCATGCGCGGCAGCCCTGCCCTCCGGACGGGGCTGCCCCGGGCCGGCCCGATGCGGTTCCCGCTCGCTTTTTGGCGTCCGTCGCCTTATGTGTGCGCCGCATCAAAGCCAATGGCCCAGCGAAGTGCCTGGATGACCGTCCCGTGACGGTCATGCCCGGGGCGGCGGGGGTCGGCGCGACGCGGTTCCTCGGGATCGCTCGCTGAAACTCTTATGGCCGGAACCCGGACGAAACCATGGACATTCGCAACGTCGCGATCATCGCACACGTCGACCACGGCAAGACGACCCTCGTCGACAATCTTCTGAAGCAGGCCGGCGCCTTCCGCACCAATCAGGTGGTGGCGGAACGCGCGATGGACCGCAACGACCTCGAGCGCGAGCGCGGCATCACCATCCTTGCCAAATCCACCGCGGTGGAATGGAAGGGCGTCAAGATCAACATCGTGGACACCCCTGGCCACGCCGATTTCGGCGGCGAGGTGGAGCGTATCCTGTCCATGGTCGATGGCGCGGTGGTGCTGGTGGACGCCGCCGAGGGCGTGCTGCCGCAGACCAAGTTCGTGCTGACCAAGGCGCTGGCCCGCGGCATCCGCCCGATCGTGGTCGTCAACAAGGTGGATCGCCAGGACGCCCGTCCGGACGAGGTCCACAGCGAGATGTTCGACCTGTTCGCGGCGCTCGGCGCCGACGACAACCAACTCGACTTCCCGATGCTGTTCGCCTCCGGCCGGCAGGGCTGGGCGGATGAGACGATGGACGGTCCGAAGAAGGACCTGTCGGCGATGTTCGACCTGATCCTGTCGCATGTGCCGGCGCCGGGCCTCGACCCGAACCTGCCGTTTGCCATGAACGCCGCGATCCTGGAGGCCGACAACTTCCTCGGCCGCATCCTGACCGGCCGCGTCGAGCAGGGCACCGCCCGGCTCAACATGCCGGTGAAGGTGCTGCGCCGCGACGGGTCCGTGGTGGAAACCGGCCGCCTGACCAAGCTGATGACCTTCAGCGGGCTGGACCGCGTGGTGGTGGAGACGGCCTATGCCGGCGACATCATCGCCATCGCCGGCCTGTCCAACGGCACCATCCCGGACACCATCTGCGACCCGGCCGTGATGGAGCCGCTGCCGGCCATCCCGGTCGATCCGCCGACCCTGTCGATGACCTTCCGCATCAATGACGGCCCGCTCGGCGGCCGCGAGGGCAAGAAGGTCACCTCCCGCCAGATCCGCGACCGCCTGTTCAAGGAGTCGGAGGGCAACGTCGCCATCTCCATCAAGGTCTCCGAGGAAGTGGACGCCTTCGAGGTGGCCGGCCGCGGCGAACTCCAGCTCGGCGTGCTGATCGAACAGATGCGCCGTGAGGGCTTCGAGCTGACCATCGGCCGCCCGCGCGTGCTGACCCGTGCGCACCCGGAGACGGGTGAGCGCGAGGAGCCGTTCGAGGAATGCCTGGTCGACGTGGATGAGGAATATTCGGGTGTCGTCGTGCAGAAGCTGTCCCTGCGTAAGGGCCAGATGCAGGACATGCGGCCGTCGGGTGGCGGCAAGCTGCGCCTGACCTTCCTGATCCCGTCGCGCGGCCTGATCGGCTACCATGGCGAGTTCCTGACGGACACGCGCGGCACCGGCATCATGAACCGCATCTTCGCGGGTTATCAGCCCTGGGCCGGCCCGATCGAGGGCCGCCGCAACGGGTCGCTGATCTCCAACTCCGATGGCGAGGCGATCCAGTATTCGCTGTTCTCGCTGCAGGAGCGCGGCACGCTGTTCGTCGATCCGGGCGTGAAGGTCTATGTCGGCATGATCCTGGGCGAGCACAGCCGGGACAACGACCTGGACGTCAACCCGATCAAGGAAAAGAAGCTCACCAACATCCGCGCCGCCGGCAAGGACGAGGCGCTTCTGCTGGTGCCGCCGCGCCGGATGAGCCTGGAACAGGCCATCGCCTATATCGAGGAAGACGAGCTGGTGGAGGTGACGCCGACCGCCGTTCGCCTGCGCAAGCGCTACCTCGACCCGCATGAGCGCAAGAAGAACGCCCGCAAGTCCGAGAGCGAAGCGGCATAAGCCGTTTCGTCCGGCCTTTCGGCCATCGCCTACCAGGGCCCCCTCCGCCATCGCGGAGGGGGCCTTTTTCGTTTCCGCCTGCTGCCGGGCCGCCGCAACAAGGCTGCAGCCCGGCAGACCCGCAATTGTCGCAGGATCTTTTTTTACCGGCTTGGAACCACCACACGCGCCAGCGCGGCTTCCTTGTGCAGTAAAAGCAACAGCCAAGCGGTCTGGGACGTCACCAGCCATCGGCTGCGCCTATGCCGTCCAAAGGCACGGGACACGTATCGCGCGGCGCGGACAGGGCCTAGCGTTCGGTCATCGGGACACGCAACGAAAAGGAGGCTCCGATGAGCAGCACACCGAAGGCGATCGACGGCAGTGACCTGGAAAAGGTCTCGGGCGGCAATTTCACCGACCGCTACGGCACCGCCGGCGCGGACAACATCCAGACCGGCGACGGCATGGACAAGATCTTCGCGGGCGAGGGCAATGACACCGTCATCTCCGCCGGCGGCCAGGATGAGGTCCATGCGGCCGGCGGCGACGACGCGGTGAACAGCGGCGCCGGCAACGACAAGGTCTTCCTCGGCAGCGGCAACGACTTCGCCTATGGCGGCGACGGTTCCGACGAGCTGTTCGGCGATGCCGGCAATGACTCGCTGGATGGCGGCGCGGGCGACGGCGCGGCCGACAAGGCCTTCGGTGGCGAGGGCAATGACAGCTACATCTGGGCGCCGGGCGACGGCAGCGACGAGTTCCATGGCGGCAGTGGCCAGGACACGCTGATCCTGCAGGGCGTGAACCTGGACACGCTGAACGCCGCGCTGCAGCTGTATGACCCGAGCCTGCAGATCCTGGTGAACTCCGCCGGGCAGGTGAGCTTCACCAACCAGGCCGGCCAGCAGGTCAGCTTCAGCGGCCAGCTGAACATCGGCGGCGAGACGCTGAAGTTCTTCGATGTGGAGCGCCTGCAGATCCAGTTCTGATCCTGCTGGTAATTATACGGGGGGCGGCGCCGGCAGCGGCGCCGCCCTTCGCGCGTTCAACCCCCGCTGCCAAGGCGCTGCCTATCCGCCCGATCGTTACGCCCCGCCTGCCGGCCCTTTGGCCCCGCGCCTAGCCTTTACTCACGCGAGTTGCAGAAGCGGGAGCACTGGGTTGATGAGCGCGGATAACAAGAAACCTTCCCTCTGGCGCGGCCCGCGTTCGGCACGCGGCTGGCATGATCTGGCGCGGAGCTGGGGGCGGGGGAGCTGGGGGCTGGCCGGCAAGGGCAACGGCCCCCACCGAACCCACGCATTGCCCCGCCTCGCCCCCGAAGTGTTACCCGAAGTGTTACCCGAATTGGCGCCCGAGGCACCCCAATCCGCGGTCCCGGCGCGGGCCGCAGCCTGCTGGTCGCCGGCGGATGGCAATGCCGAATTCGTCGGTCAGCCAGGCCAGGACGTGCTGGCCCTGCGCGATGTCTCGCTCACGCAGCTGGTCATCGCGATCAATGTCCTGGAGCCGGGCCTGTCGCTGCATCTCGATGCCGATGGCGGCCTGGGCTTCGTGGATCAGTCGGGCGAGCCGCAGCCATTCAGCGGCGACCTGACCATCCATGGTGCGACGCTGCGCTTCACCGCTACCCTCTGCATCACGCTGGCCTGATGCGGGGGGCCCCTGCGACGCGCCGCCGGAGGAGGTCCGGTCTTGAGATGCGCGACGCGCCGCAGGGCCGGGCCCGGGCGGGGGGCGCCACGGGACCGTAATACGAAAGCTACACCGTCGTCGCTGCACTCCCAAAAGGGTTTCGTGCAGGATGGCATGCGAAGTTGGCGCGCCACCCATGCCCGGGGCGCGCGCCCTTTGCGCTGGGTGATGATTCTGCTGCACACTCCACAAACGCAACGGTCGGATGGTTGGATGCGCGCTATCAGATTACAGCTCGACACACGCGGGCGTGTGCTGCTGACACCCGCGTTGCGGGCAGCGACCGGGCTGGAGCCTGGCGTGAAGCTCCAGGTGGTGGTGGAGGATGGGGAGCTTGCGATCTCGCCGGGCGAATCCGCCGAACGTGGCCGCCAACCCACGCTGGATCGCAAGGGACGGCTGACGCTGCCGGGCCAGTTGCGGAAATCGCTGAACCTGGCGCCGGGCACGGTACTGTTGCTGCGGGTGGAATCGCCCGGGCTGCGGCTGGTGACGCCGGGACGGCTGCTCGGCCGGCTGAAGGCGGCGCGCCTCGCTTTGACCGAGGCGCTGCAGGACTGAACCGGCGGGCGTTTCCACGCGGGCGAAAAACCTTCTAGACCTTGCCAGCCTCCCCGGGCTGGGTGGCGGCCAGAGAGGAGTTCCGCTTGCCCAACCCGTTCCGCGGCGTCCTTTCCAGGATGCCCCTGCTGAGGGACCGGCGCTTCCTGGTCCTGCTGGCGCTGGGCTTTTCCGCCGGCGTGCCGCTGCCGTTGACGGCCTTCACGCTGCGCCAGTGGTTTTCCGAATCCGGCATCTCGCTGACCGCCATCGGCCTGACGGCGCTGATCGGCCTGGCCTATGCCTTCAAATTCCTCTGGGCGCCCGTGCTGGACCATGCGGCACCGCCGGCCTTCCGCTGGCTTGGTCGGCGGCGCGGCTGGCTGGCCACCATCCAGCCGCTGCTGGCGGCTGCCATCCTGGGCCTTGGCTTCACCGACCCTTCCACCGCGGCGGAGGTCACGGTGATGGTGGCGGTGCTGGTCGCGTTCCTGTCGGCCAGTCAGGATATCGTGGTGGACGCCTACCGCATCGAGGTGCTGGAGGAAAACAACCAGGGCTACGGGCTGGCCTGCTACATCTGGGGCTACCGCGCGGCGCTGCTGGCGGCCAATGCCGGGGCCCTGGCGATCGCCGAATTCGCCGGCTGGACCGCCGCCTTCGCCTATTGCGCGGCGCTGATCGGCGTCGGCTTCGCCGCGGTGCTGCTGGGGCCGGAACCCGCCGCGCCGCCGGTACAGGTGCTGCCCTGGGCACGGCGGCTGAAGCTGGCGGTGGTAGATCCCTTCGTGGATTTCATGGGCCGCCGCTACTGGCTGGCCATCCTCGGCTTCGTCGCGCTGTTCAAGCTGGGTGAGGCGCTGGCCGGCATCATGACCGCGCCCTTCTACCGCGAACTTGGCTTCTCCCGGCTCGAGGTCGCGGCGGTGGGCAGCGTCTTCGGGTTGTTCATGACCCTGGCGGGCGCGCTCGCCGGCGGCTGGGTGGTGGCCAGGCTCGGCACCGCGCGGGCGCTGGTGCTGACCGGCGTGCTGCAGATGCTGTCCAACCTGATGTATGTGGCGCTGGCCCAGGCCGGTTATTCGCCGCCGATGCTGTGGCTGCAGGTGGGGGTGGAGAACTTCACCGATGGCTTGGCCGACGCCGCCTTCGTCACCTATCTCTCGGCGCTGACCAGCCGCAACTTCACCGCCACGCAATATGCGCTGCTGTCCTCGCTCGCCGCCGTGCCGCTGCGCACCCTGGGTGCCGGCAGCGGCTGGCTGGCGGAGGGGCTGGGCTGGTCCTGGTTCTTCGGGCTGACCACGCTGGCGGCGCTGCCGGCGATGGCGATCATGCTGTTCCTGCTCCGGCGGTTGCCGCCGCCCGCGCAACCCGTAGTGCCGCCCGCGAAAGACCTGCCTGCATGACGAGCCCGTATTTCCTGACACCGCTGTTGCTGGTGTTCTCCAACGTGCTGATGACCTTCGCCTGGTACGGCCATCTGAAGCAGCCGGCCTGGCCGCTCTGGCTGGCGGTGCTGGCCAGCTGGGGCATCGCCTTCTTCGAATACTGCTTCGCCGTGCCCGCCAACCGCATCGGCTACGGCACCTTCACCGGGCAGCAGCTCAAGGTGATGCAGGAGGTGATCACGCTCGCGGTCTTCGCGGTGTTCAGCGTGATGTTCCTGGGCGAGCAACTCCGCTGGACCTATTTCGCGGCCATGGGCTGCCTGGTGGCGGCGGTGGTCTTCATCTTCCTGCCGGTCGACTGACCGCTACGCGCCGAGAACCCCATGCTGCCGCAGGAAACCGAGCAGCGGTAGCAGCGGCAGGCCGAGGATGGCGCTGTGGGCGCCCTCCACCTTCGCCATCAGGTGGATGCCCGGCCCTTCCAGCCGATAGGCGCCGACGCTGGAAAGCACCGCCTCGCCTTCGGCGGCCAGGTAATCCGCAAGGAACTCCTCGGAAAAATCCCGCATCGTCAGCCGCGGGGTGGTGACGTCCTGCCAGATGCGCTGGCCATCCCGCCAGGCCACCGTCGCGGTCACCAGCTCATGCCGCCGGCCACGCAGCGCCAGTAGCTGGCGGCGGGCAGCGGCGAGGTCCGCCGGCTTGTCGTACCAGCGCAGCACCCCGGCTTCGTCAGTGCAGGTCAGCAGCTGGTCGCAGCCGATCACCAGCGCCTCCGGCCGCTTGCGGACCACCCGCATGGCCTTGGCCTCGGCCAGCATGATCGCGGCCTCCGCTGGCGGGATCTCCTCCGCCTGGGCGGCTTCCTTGATCGACGCCTCATCCACCGCGGCGGCCATCGCCTCGAAGCGCAGCCCGGCCGCCTCCAGCAAGGCCCGGCGGGTGGCCGAGGCGCTGGCCAGCACCAGCGCCGGCTGCTCCGCCTGCCGCATCAGGCCAACACGCCGGAGGCCGGATCGATCGAGCGCGGCGGTTCCGGCGGCCTGGCGCCGCGGCGGGCGTGCCAGGCCTCCATCAATTGCAGCACCGTCGCCGCCGTCTCCTCGATCGAGCGGCGGGTCACGTCGATCACCGGCCAGCCATGGCGGGTGCAGAGCCGGCGGGCCGCCTGGATCTCCGCCTTCACCGCCTCATGGTCCACGTAATCCGTGGCGTCGTGGTGCACGCCATGCGCGCCGATCAGCTTCAGCCGGTGGCGGCGGATCTCGATCAGCGCATTGGTCTCGATATGCAGGCCGATCACCGGGCAGGGCGCCGTCTCCAGCTCCACCGGCAGCGGCGCGCCGGGCACCAGCGGCACATTGGCCGCCTTGATGCCGCGGTTCGCCAGGTAGAAGCAGGTCGGTGTCTTGCTGCTGCGGGAGACGCCGACGATGCAGACATCGGCCTCCGCGATGCCGGCGGTGCCCTGGCCGTCATCATGCGCCAGCACATAGTGCATGGCGTCGATCCGGCGGAAATAATCGGCATCCATGACATGCTGCGCGCCGCGCTTTTCGCGCGCCGGGGCGCCGATCGCCTGCTGCAGCATCTCCATCACCGGCTCGAGCGGCGACATGTGCTCGATATGCAGGCGCTGGCAGTGCTCCTCCAGCGCCAGGCGCAGGCTGCGATCGACCAGGGTGAACAGCACCGGGCCGGGCTCGGACTGGATCCCCTCCAGCACCCGGTCGAGCTGCAGGCGGGACCGGATCAGCGACCAGCGATGGTGGATGACATGCGGGTCCTCGAAACGGGACAGCGTGGCGCGCGCAATGGAGTTCAGCGTCTCCCCGGTGCTGTCGGAGACCAGGTGCAGGTTGATCGTGCGGCTCGGCATATGGGGCGCCCGGCTCCGGCGGCCCGGCAGGGCCGAATGGTTTCCTCAGTGTGCAGGCTTACCGCATGGCGCCGCCCCATGACAGGGCGTCGAAGCGGCTGCGGAAAGCCGTGGATGCTGGGGACAAGTTCGGCCCGCCGGGTGGCGCCGCCCTGTCAGTGGGGACAACCGTCCCGGCGCCGGCACACGGGATGAATCGCCGCGGTTGCGGAGCGTTTCCGGGGGTAAGACGATTCACCGAGCCGAATCAGCACTCTGCGCCCCGGTCGGGCTATGGACAGGGCTGTGGACGAAAACCGGGCGAGCCGTGATCCCCATCGTGCACAGGGCCCTACTACCCCCACAGACTCTTTAGGATTCTTTCTTCTTATTGGGGAATTGGCGTTTCGACGGCCGTGCCCTAGGCAGAGGAGCCATCGGGCGGAACCAGGGGAGGCGGGTTTGACGGCAGAGCCAGCGGGCATGACGACCACGGACGCGCCCGGTAAACCGCTGCTGCGTGCCCTGTCGGGGGAGGCAGTCTGGCCGCCGCCGATGTGGCTGATGCGCCAGGCCGGCCGCTATCTGCCCGAATACCGCGAGATCCGCGCCCAGGCCGGCGGCTTCATCAAGCTCTGCACCACGCCGGAGATGGCGGCGGAGGTGACGCTGCAGCCGATCCGCCGCTACGGCATGGACGGCGCCATCCTGTTCTCCGACATCCTGATGGTCCCCTGGGCCATGGGCCAGCCGCTCCGCTTCGCCGAGGGCGAGGGCCCGCAGCTCGAGCCGTTGCGCGACCTGGCAGCGGTGAATGCTCTGGAAGTGGGCGCGGTGCGGGAAAGGGCGGCCCCGATCCTGGAGACGGTGCGCCGGGTGCGCGCGGCGCTGGAGGCGCAGCACCCGAAGACCGCGCTGATCGGCTTTGCCGGCAGCCCCTTCACGGTCGCCTGCTACATGGTCGAAGGCCATGGCAGCCGGGACTTCGCCACCACGCGGCAGATGGCCTTCAGCGACCCGGCCCTGTTCGGCAAGCTGATCCGCATCCTGGTCGAGGCCACCACGGAATACCTGCTGGCCCAGGCGGAGGCGGGGGCCGAGGCACTGATGCTGTTCGACAGCTGGGCCGGGTTGTTGCCGCCGGCGCAGTTCCGCCGCTGGGTGATCGAGCCCACCGCGACCATCGTCCGCAGCCTGAAGCGGCTGCACCCCTCCATCCCTATCATCGGCTTTCCGCGCCTGGCCGGGCCGCTGATCGGCGAATACACGCTGCGGACCGGCGTCAACACGGTGGCCATGGACACCTCCATGGACCCCCGCTTCGCCGCCTCCGCCGTTGCCGCCACGGTGGGCCTGCAGGGCAATCTGGACCCGCTGGCACTGATTGCCGGCGGCGACGCGATGGAAGCCGAGGCGCGGCAGATCCTGGCGGCGATGCGCGGCCGGCCCTTCGTGTTCAACCTGGGCCACGGCATTGAGAAGGTGACACCGCCGGAGCATGTCGCGCAGCTCGTCCGGATCGTCCGGGCCGGATTGTAGCAGGCCAAAAAAAACCTCTCCGCCCGCAGGGGGGAGAGGGCCTTTCAGGCGAATTTCCGCGACCTGTGAGCCGAGAAAACTACCGCGGCAGCAGCACGAACAGGGCGGCGCGGTCGCGCATCCCGCCCGCCTCGGCGCCGGCCGCATCGCCCCAGCCGGTGAACAGATCGGCTCGCGCGGAGCCGCGGATGGCGCCGCCGGTGTCCTGCGCCACCACCAGACGCCGTAGCGGCGCCTGCGCGGCCACCCAGACGGGCGCGCCGAGCGGCGTGCGGGTGCGATCCACCGCGAGGGACCGCCCGGGCGTCAGCGGCGCGCCCAGGGCACCCAGCGGCCCGGCCTCCGGCGGCAGGTCCGGCAGCGGGCGGAAGAAGACGTAGCTCGGGTTGCGGTTCATCAGCGCTGTGGCCTCCGCGGCGGGCGCGGCGGCCAGCCAGGCGCGGATCGCCTGCATCGAGACGGTCTCCCGCGTCAGGGCGCCGTTCTCCACCAGGGCGCGGCCGATGGCGTAGTAGGGGTGGCCGTTCTGCGCGGCGTAGCCCAGCCGCAGCACGCGGCCATCGGTCAGCCGGACGCGGCCAGAGCCTTGGATCTGCAGGAAAAAGGCATCGGCGGGGTCATCCACCCAGGCCAGTTCCAGCCCGCGCCCCGCCAGCGCCCCGCCGGCGATGGCGGCCCGGTCGGGATAGGGTTGCAGCCGGCCATCCCGCACCACGCCGGCGGTGCGGCGGCCGCGCAGATCCTGGGCGAAGCTGCCGAGATCGACCTCCACCAGTTCGGGCGGGCGGGCATGCAGCGGGGTCTGGAAGGGGCCGGTACGGGTTGAACTGCCGCGCAGCTCCGGCTCGTAATAGCCGGTCAGCACATCCTCGCCGACGGCGTAGGCGAGGAAGTGGCTTTCGAAGAAGCGGCGGGCGGCCGCGCCATCCGCGGGCAGGTCTGCGGCGGCGGCGCAGGCCCGGGCGAAATCACCGGCCTTGCGGGCAGTCTCCCCTTCGCCGCCCATCACCCGGTCCGGCGGCAGCCGCGCCAGCACGGCGCAACTCGCGCGGAAGGCGGGTAGCGCCGCTTCCAGCCTGTCCCCCGTCCACCCCGGCAGCTCCGAAAACTCGACCTGCCGCGGATAGGAAACCGGCTCCGCGCACCCGGCAAGCCCCAGCAGGCCAGCCAGGAGAAACCCGCGCCACACGACCGCGGCAGCGTCCCGAAACTAGGCGGAGCGGGTGGCGACGAGGCGCCAGGTGGGGTCTTCGCTGCGGAGGTCGCGCTGGAAGGTCCAGATATCCGTCAGTTCCGTGACCGCCTCGGCGCCGGCGGAGATGCTGCCATCGCTCGCCGTGGTCAGGTTCACCTGGTCGCTGATGAAGCGCACGGTTACATCGGCGGTGGTGCCGCGCAGGTCGGCGGACTCAATCCCGGCCTCCTGCATGGCGCGTACTTCGGAGCGCTGGGTTTCGCCGGCCTGCTCACGGGTGGTGATGGCACCCTCGAAGCCGCCATAGACGTCATCGGCCAGCAGCGCGCGCAGCGTTTCCCGGTCACCACGGGCGAAGGCGTCCACCACCATCCGGAAAGCGCCCTCGGCCCCGTTCAGGAAACCATGCGGCTCGAAGGACGGATCGATGCCCTTGATGCGCGCCAAAGCCTGGCCGGTCGGCGTCCGCGGGTCCGGCACCACATGGCGCGTGGTGCTGGCGGGGGCGGGCGGCGGCAACTCGGGCTGGTCCGTCTCACCGACGGGGCGCGCGGCACGTGGGTCGTAGGGCGCCGCACCTTCGCGCGGCGGACGCTCGAAGCCGGTACGGCGGCCGAGCACGCTGCGCAGGCGCAGCACCAGGAAGGCCGCGACCATTGCGAACAGGATCAGATCGACAGGAAAGCCGCCCGACATTGCCAACTCCTCATCAAGCACTCACTTAAGGCGGCCCCAGGGCCCCCGCAACGCCTACGGCCGCGGATCATGGGTCCTATGCGTCAATAGACCCACTCCAACGCCCGAACCGTGCCGGGGATTGCCCCTGCGCGCCGCCAGGCCATCCTTTCGAAGTTCATGAGGAGCCGCCCCGCCGATGATCCTGCTGCGCCACGGACAAAGCGAGTTCAACCTGCATTTCAGCGCCACGCGGCGCGACCCCGGCATCATCGACCCGCGGCTGACCCCGCTGGGCCACAGCCAGGCGGAACAGGCGGCGGAAGCGCTGGCGGCGGAGGGTATCACGCGCATCATCGCCTCCCCCTACAGCCGCGCCCTGCAGACGGCGGCGCCCCTGGCCCGGCGGCTGGGGCTGAAGGTGCTGGTGCAGCCGCTTGTGCGGGAACGCTATGCCTTCACCTGCGACGTGGGCAGCCCCACCACGGCGCTCTCCGCCGAATGGCCGCATCTGGATTTCAGCCATGTGGAGGAGGTGTGGTGGCCGGCGCAGGAGGAACCGGCGGATCAGGTCCTGGCGCGGGCGGCGCTGTTTCGCGCCGAGATGTCGGCCCTTGGCGACTGGTCCAGCACGCTGGTGGTCGCGCATTGGGGCTTCATCCTGGCAATGACGGGCCAGTCGGTCGCCAACGGCACCTGGCTGCGCTGCGACCCGACCGAGCCGGCACTGACCGAGGTGTCCTGGAAGCACCACTGAAACGCCCGAAGTCTCGCGGGCCGGCCGCCCCGATTGGCGCACCGGCCCTGAGGCGCCTGGCTCAGTCGCGGCGCCCGAAGATGGCGCTGCCGACGCGGACATGGGTGGCGCCCTCGGCGATCGCCGCCTCGAAATCGCCGCTCATGCCCATGGACAGCGTGGCCAAGCCATGCCGCGTCGCCATTTCGGCCAACAGCGCGAAATGCGGCCGCGGATCGTCCTCGGCCGGCGGAATGCACATCAGCCCGTCCACCGGCAGGCCGTGTTCCTCCCGGCAGGCGCGGATGAAGGCATCGGCCTCGGCGCGTGCGATGCCGGCCTTCTGCGGTTCGTCGCCGGTATTGACCTGGATCAGCAGGCGCGGCTGGCGGTCTTCCCGCGCCATGGCGTCGCGCAGTGCCAGGGCGAGCTTCGGGCGATCCAGGCTCTCGATCACATCCGCCACGCGCACCGCCTCGCGCGCCTTGTTGGTCTGCAGCGCGCCGATCAGGTGCAGGCGCAGCGCCGGCCAGGCGGGGCGCAGCGCGGGAAACTTGCCCTCCGCCTCCTGCACCCGGTTCTCGCCGAAGATCATCTGGCCGCAAGCCAGCGCGGCCTCGACCGCCGTGGCGGGATGGGTCTTGGAGACGGCAACCAGGGTGACGGCTTCGGCCGGGCGGTTGGCGCGTGCGCAAGCCTCGGCGATCCTGTGGCGGATCTGGCCGAGATTGGCGGCGATGGTCGGGTCAAGCGGGGGATCGTGCGGCATGGGACGGACGCTAGAGGGCTGGTCGCATGTGCTCAAGCCGCGCGATGGGCGGCTGCATGGGCCGATCCCCCGCCTGTGGCTGGTCTCCGACCCGGTGCGGCTGCCGGACCCGTGTGCCGCCGCGGCATTGCTGCCGCGCGGGGCGGGGGTGCTGGCGCGCGGCCTGCGGCCGCCGGTGCTGGCGCGGCTGCGCCGGGTGGTGCGGCGGCGTGGGCTGCTGCTGCTGCTGGGCGGCGATCCGACGGCGGCCTTGCGGCTTCGCTGCGGGCTGCATCTGCCGGACCGCGCCGCGCCGCCGGGGCTGACGGCCTTCCTGGCAGCGCGGCGGCGCGGCACCCCCTGGGCCTGGCTTTCGCTGGCGGTGCATGGGCGCCCTGCGGTGGCGCGGGCGCGGCGGCTGGGGGCGGATCTCGGCTTCGTCTCCCCGGCCTTCGCCACCGCCAGCCACCCGGGCGCGCCGGCGCTGGGCCCCTTGCGGTGGGGCGCGCTCGCCGCGCGGCTCGGCCAGCCGGCGGTGGCGCTGGGCGGCGTGGCGGCGGCAACGGCGGGGCGGTTGCCGCGCGGCCGGCTGGCGGGCCTGGCGGCGATCGGCGCGCTGCGGCGCTGAACACCCTTGTTGCCCATTCGCCACACTGTCTCAAGGAAGTCGCGTCAGTCGCTGCTGTGCCGTTGCCCTGTCCGCAGCGCCGGGATCATTATCCGCCCCGGACCTGACTGCCATTGGGGGGGAACCTGGTGGCGGCGTCCTGCCGAGGGGGGCAGGCGGGTCGTCGCATGCCGGGGGCCACCCGGCGCAGGAGGAGGTTTTTAGATATGCGCAAGATTCTGCTGGGCACCACCGCGGTGGTTGGCGCCGCGCTGATGGGCATGGGTGTGGCCCAGGCGCAGACGGCTCCGACGGTTCGCGTGGGCGGCTACTTCGAGTTCACCGGCGGCTACGTCGACGACAACTTCGACACTGCGGCGATCACCGGCCTGCCCGCTTCCCGCTCCAAGGTCGACTTCCGCTCCGACATGGAAATCAGCGTGATCGTGCGCGGCAAGGCGGCCAACGGCCTGTCCTACGGTGCCGAGATCGAGCTGCAGCTGGATAACAACAACACCAGCCAGACCGCCATCGACACCGACGAAGTCTGGGGCTTCGTTTCCTCCCCGACCCTCGGCACCCTGCAGTTCGGTGACAACGACAGCGCCGCCGACCAGCTGAAGGTCGCCGCCCCGGGCGTGACGAACCTCGGTGAGTCGGGTGGCTGGGACGAGTTCATCGCGCCGGAAGCCGGTGGCACCCGCTACATCCTGACGACGATCAACGACGGCAGCGACAGCACCAAGATCATCTACCTGTCCCCGCAGTTCTTCGGCTTCGACTTCGGCGTCAGCTATGCGCCGAACCAGTACGAGGGTGAGAACTTCCTGCAGCCGGCCGCCGCCAACAACGCCGCCCTGCAGCGCAACCCGAACGCGGGCTCCATCCGCAACGAGCTGTCCGGCGCCATCCGCTACCGCGGCAGCTTCGGCAATGTCGGTGTGGCCGCGGCGTTCTCCGCGATGCGCGCCGATGTCCCGACGGGCTCCACCCTGCGTGACCCGAACGCCTACCAGGCCGGCCTGAACCTGTCCGCGATGGGCTTCACCGTCGGTGGTCACTACATCTGGGGCCGCTACTCGGGTTCCGCTCCGGGCCGTGGTGGTCTGGCCGCTGGCCTCGACAACTCCAACAACTGGACCCTCGGCGCGACCTACCGTGCCGGTGCGATCTCCGTTGGCGCCTTCTACTCGCTCGGCAAGCGTGACAACGGCGTTGTCGGTGGCGTGGACGCTGGCGATCGTGAGCAGCAGGCGGTCGGCGTTGGCGCCGTGTACACCGTGGCCCCGGGCCTCGAAGTCTTCGCGAACTACACCAACATCGAGGACGAGAACGTCCGTCCGTTCGGTGCGGCCAACGTTGCGGCCAACTACCGCAACCGCAGCATCGACGTGTTCATCCTCGGCACGCGCCTGGCCTTCTGATCCTTCCGGATCGGCTAGCCTGAAGGGGGACGGCAGGGAAACCTGCCGTCCCTTTTTCATGTTCACCGCCCCGCCATTGCACCCCCGGCTTTGCGATCGGGCGCTGGAAGGGTAAGACCATCCGCAGAAAAGGCCCCCGCCGGGCCAGGATGGGAAAGATGCGCCTGACGCGACTGATGATGGTGGGCCTGACCGGAACGCTGCTGGCGGCGTGCAGCGCGCTCCAAGGCAATGTCCGCACGCCCGAACTCGACGAATACAGCTCCGACCGCCGGCGGGACCAGGTGCGTGGGCGGCTCGGCGGCAGCGACGGTATCCTGCTGTTCGGCACCGACCGCAGCCAGCAGCGCGGCGGCGCCGACCAGGGTGGCGTCGGCATCGGCGTGAACGCCTTCCTCTGGCGCGCGGCGCTGGATACGCTGTCCTTCATGCCTCTGTCCTCCGCCGACCCCTTCGGCGGCGTGCTGATCACGGATTGGTACTCGCCCCCGGGCAACCCCAGCGAGCGCTTCCGCGCCACCGCCTATATCCTCGGCCGCCAGCTCCGCTCGGATGGCGTGCGCGTGGCGCTGTTCCGGCAGGAACTGCGCGGCAATGCCTGGGTGGATGTCCCGGTCTCCGCCGGCACGGCCTCGGAGCTTGAGGATCAGGTGCTCGCCCGGGCACGCGAACTGCGCGCCCAGTCCACCGCCGCCGCGCGGTAGGACCATGCCGCCCCGCGCCGCCCTTCCCAGGGCAGCGCGGGGGTTCTATGCCGGAGAACCCAACCCAGGCCAGCGCACCGCAGCACGATGAACGAGATGTCCCCGACCCAGGATTCCGGCCAGCCGCAGCCGGCCCGGCATGATTTTGCCGCCGCGGAGCCGCGCTGGCAGGCGGAATGGGACCGCCGCGGCTGCTTCGCCGTGCCCGACGTGCCGCCCGCCGGCGCCAGCAAATACTACGTGCTGGAGATGTTCCCCTACCCTTCCGGCAAGATCCACATGGGTCACGTGCGGAACTACACGCTGGGCGATGTGGTGGCACGCTACAAGCGCGCCCGCGGCCACCTGGTGCTGCACCCGATGGGCTGGGATGCCTTCGGCCTGCCGGCGGAAAACGCCGCGCGGGAACGCGGCATCCATCCCGGCCAATGGACCTACGACAACATCGCCAACATGCGCGCCGAGCTGAAGCGCATGGGCCTGTCGCTGGACTGGTCGCGCGAATTCGCCACCTGCGATGTCGGCTACTACGGCAAGCAGCAGAAGCTGTTCCTGGATTTCTGGAAGGCCGGCCTCGTCGAGCGGAAGGAATCCTGGGTCAATTGGGACCCGGTGGACGGCACCGTGCTGGCCAATGAACAGGTGATCGACGGCCGCGGCTGGCGCTCCGGCGCGCTGGTCGAGAAGAAGAAGCTGTCCCAGTGGTTCCTGGCGATCACGAAATACGCGCCGGACCTGCTGGAGGCGCTGGGCGGGCTGGATCGCTGGCCCGAGCGCGTCAAGCTGATGCAGTCCAACTGGATCGGCCGCAGCGAAGGCGCGCGGGTCCGCTTCAAGCTGACCGAAGCGGTGGCCGAGACGGCGGAGGTGGAGGTCTTCACCACGCGGCCGGACACGCTGTTCGGCATGTCCTTCATCGCCGTCGCCGCCGAGCACCCGCTGGCGGCCGCGGCCGCGGCGGCCAATCCGGCCGCGGCCGAATTCGTCGCCGAATGCCGCCGCATGGGCACCAGCGAGGCGGCGATCGAACAGGCCGAGAAGCGCGGCTTCGACACCGGCTTCCGGGTGGCGCACCCGTTCCTGCCGGGCCAGACTTTCCCGGTCTGGATCGCCAATTTCGTGCTGATGGAATACGGCACCGGCGCCATCTTCGGCTGCCCCGGCCATGACGAGCGCGATTTCGAATTCGCCACCAAATACGGGCTGGCGATCAAGCCGGTGGTCCTGCCGCCGGGCGCATCCGCGGCGGATTTCGCCCTGGATGGTGCCGCCTATACCGATGACGGCACGCTGTTCAACTCGGAATTCCTCGACGGCAAGCCGGTACCCGCGGCCAAGCGGGCGGCGATCGAAAGGCTGGAGGCCGAGGGCCAGGGTACCGGCGTGGTGAACTGGCGCCTGCGCGACTGGGGTGTCTCCCGCCAGCGCTACTGGGGCTGCCCGATCCCGGTCATCCATTGCGAGGCCTGCGGCGTGGTGCCGGTGCCCGAGGACCAGCTGCCGGTCGAACTGCCGCAGGACGTCGATTTCTCGAAGCCCGGCAACCCGCTGGACCACCACCCGAGCTGGAAGCACGTGGCCTGCCCGTCCTGCGGCGCGCCCGCGCGGCGGGAGACGGATACCTGCGACACCTTCGTCGACAGCTCCTGGTATTTCGCGAGATTCTGCTCGCCGCACGCCGAGACACCGGTGACGCAGGAAGCCGTCAATGCCTGGCTGCCGGTGGACCAGTATATCGGCGGCATCGAGCATGCGATCCTGCATCTGCTCTACAGTCGCTTCTTCACCCGCGCGATGCAGGCGACCGGCCATCTGGAGGTGAAGGAGCCCTTCGCCGGGCTGTTCACCCAGGGCATGGTCCAGCACGAAAGCTACAAGGGCCCGGATGGCCGCTGGCTGTACCCGGAGGAGGTGGATTTCAACCTCGCCGCCGACGGCACGCGCAGCGCCACCCTGAAGGGTGGCAACGAACCGGTGACCATCGGCCGGGTCGAGGCGATGTCGAAGTCCAAGCGCAACACGGTGGACCCGGGCGCCATCATCGGCCGCTACGGCGCCGACACGGCGCGCTGGTTCATCCTGTCCGACAACCCGCCGGAGCGGGACATGGAGTGGACGGAGTCCGGCGTCGCCGGCGCCTTCCGGTTCACCCAGCGCGTCTGGCGCCTTGCGGCGAATGCCCTGCCGACCCTGCCCGCCCCCGGCACCCCGATGCCCGAGACGGCCGGCGCCGCCAGGAAGCTGCGGCAGGTGACGCACCGGACCATCGTGGCGGTGACGGAGGCGCTGGACAGCTTCGCGTTCAACGTCGCGGTCGCCCGCATCCATGAATTCGCCAATGCGATCGGCGAGGCCGAGGCGCAGGCGACCGCCGAGGGCATCGGCGCGGCACGGCGGGAGGCGCTGGAAACCCTGGCCCGCCTGGCCGCACCGATGATGCCCCATCTGGCCGAGGAGCTGTTCGCGCTGCTCAACCCGGATGCGCCGGAGCTGGTCGCCCAGCTTCCCTGGCCTGAAGCCGACCCTGCGCTGGTGAAGGCGGAGACGATGACGCTGGCTGTGCAGGTGCTCGGCAAGCTGCGCGCCACCATCGAGGTTGCCGTCGGCGCGCCGGAGGCGGAGATTTTCGCCCTGGCCGAGGCGGAGGAGAACGTGCAGCGTGCCTTTGGCGGCAAGCCGGTGAAGAAGCGGATCCATGTTCCGGGGCGGGTGGTCAATTACGTCGTCTGAATCCTTCTCGCGCCGCCGGCTGCTCGGCGGGCTCGGCCTGCTGGCGCTGGGCGGCTGCGGCTTCCGGCCCCTCTATGGCGGCGGCGCCGGCGGGGAGATGCGGGCGGAGCTGTCCCGCATCCGCGTCACCGTCATCCAGGAGCGGTTTGGCCAGCTTCTGCGGCGTGCGCTTTACCAGCGCATGGGCCAGAGCGTCTCCGGCCCGGACCAGCCGCTGTATGAGCTGCGGCTGTCGCCTAATCTGCAGGCGGAGGGCGTCGGCATCCAGCGCGACGGCACCGCCACGCGGGTGCGCTACATCGGCACCGCCAATTGGCTGCTGGCGCGGATCGGTCCGCCGCCGGAGACGCTGGCCTCCGGCATCGAGCGCAGCATCGAGGCCTACAACATTCCGCCCAACCAGTTCTTCGCCGCCGACAGCAGCCGGGAAGTGGCGGAACAGCGGTTGGCGGAGCTGCTGGCCGAGCTGGTCGTCACCCGCATCGCGGTGGATTTCCGCAGGCGGGAGGCTGGCGCCGCCGGCTTGGCGCAGGGTGGGCCCGCCCCAGCGCAGGGCGCGAGCCCCATGGTGGTGCAGCCCGCTCGGCCGGAACTGGTGCCCGGGCTGACGCCTGCCATCCGCTGATCGGCGATGGCGAAGCTCGACCCGAAGCGTACCGGCGCCTTCCTCGCCGATCCTGGCGCCACCCGCGCCGTGCTGCTGCATGGTGACGATGCCGGCCTGGCGCGGGAGCGGGCGGAAACGCTGGTGCGCGCGGTGCTCGGCCCCACCCCCGACCCTTTCCGCCTGGCCGAGCTGAGCCGGGACGAAGCCGCCCGCCCCGGCGCGCTGGCCGGGGAAGCGGCGGCGCTGGCAATGACCGGCGGCCGCCGCGTGGTCCGCCTGCGTGACGCGACGGATGCGCATGCCGCGGCGCTGAAGGACGCGCTGGCCGGCGCCGGGGATGCGCTGCTGCTGCTGGAAGGCGGCGAGATGACCGCCCGGTCCAAGCTGCGCGCCATGGCGGAGGCCGCGCCGGATGTCATGGTGGTGCCCTGCTACCGCGAAAGGCCGGAGGAACTGGCCGGCACCATCAGCCGCCTGCTGCGCGAACAGGGCGTGCAGGCAGACCCGCCGGTGCTCGCCTGGCTGGCGGCCCGCCTCGGCGAGGACCGCATGCTGCTGCGCCGCGCGGTGGAGGTGCTGGCGCTGCATGCCGGCCCGGACGGCAAGGTGGATGAGGCCGCCGCCATGGCCTGCGTCGCCGATGGCGCGACGGCGGATCTCGACACCGCGCTGATGGCCGCCACCTCCGGCAACGCCCAGGCCGCCGACCGGGCGCTGGATGCCGCCTTCGCGGAAGGGGCGAATGCCGTGATGGTGGTGCGCGCCACGCTGCGCCACGTGCAGCGGCTGCATGAGGCGCAACTGGCCGGCGATGCGGGTGTGCTGCGCCCGCCGGTGTTCTTCCGCCACAAGCCCGCCTTCGACAAGGCGCTGCGGATCTGGCCGCTGGCCGCGCTGGAGACCCAGGGCGCGGCGCTGCTGGAGGCCGAGCGCCGGACCAAGACCACCGCGTTCCGGGAGGTGCATGAAATGCTGGCCCGCGCCGGCATCGCCGCCCTCGCCCGCCAGGCCGCCGCCTACGCGCGTCGCTGACCCTGCGCGGAACCGCCAAGCGCAAGGCGGTTCAAAGAAAAATATCTATCTGCTTGAACCGACGCCACGCGTTGCGGTTGCATGGGCTTCGTTCATGCAGCGGGAGGTCGCGGATGTACCGCAGGTCCCTTCTCGCCGCGGCGGGTGCCGCGGCCGCGCTTCGTCCTGAGGGCAGCCGGGCAAATGAACCGGTCGATGTGGCGCTGGTGCTTGCCGTCGATGTCAGCCGCTCGATCGATGAGGATGAGGCACGGCTGCAGCGCGAAGGCTACCGCAACGCCATGGTCGATCCGCGGCTGGTGGAGGCGATCCGCGGCGGCATGATGGGTGGCGTCGCGGTCGCCTATGTCGAATGGGCGGGGCTGGAATACCAGCGCCTCGTGCTGCCCTGGACCCGCATCGGCAGCCAGATGCAGGCGGAGGTCTGGGCCACCGGCCTGGCGGAGGCGCCGCGGGCCTCGCTGTCCTGGACCTCGATCTCCGGCGGTATTGAATTCTCCCGCCGCACCCTGGCGGAATGTCCCTTCGAGGCGACGCGCCGGGTGATCGATGTCTCCGGCGACGGGGTCAACAACAGCGGCCCGCCGGCCGAGGAAGCGCGCGACCGCGCGGTGGCGGAGGGCATCACCATCAACGGGCTGCCGATCCTGAACGACCGCCCGACCTTCGGCCGCCGCCCGCCCATCCCGCTCGACATCTACTACCGGGAGAGCGTGATCGGCGGGCCCGGCGCCTTCATGATCGCGGCCGAGGATTTCGCCGATTTCGGCCAGGCCGTGCGGCGCAAGCTGATCCGGGAGATCGCCGGGCTGCCGGCCGACCCGGTGCTGCAACGGACGCAATTCTCCTGAGCTGAGATCAACGGCGCGACGGCTGATTCCCGTTCCGGCCTCGGCTGGAACCGCAGCGCAGCATCGCGCGTTTTGCCTGCATCAGGACATCCAGCAGGTCCGGAGCGGCGGCCCAAACGGGCCGCGGCGGAGGGGTCTCGCGTGCCCGGATGCTGGACACAGGAGACCAGGATGACAATGGCTGCTCCCCCGACAGGTAACGGCGGTGAGGCACGGTCCGTGCTGCTCTGCCTCTCGCATCTTCGCTGGGACTTCGTCTTCCAGCGCCCGCAGCACCTGATGACGCGCGCGGCGCAGGACCATGAGGTAATCTTCTTCGAGGAACCGCGCGAGGAGCCGATCGCCGCCGCGCGGCTGGACCTTTCGCCGCAACCTGGGGGTGTGCTGCGCGCGGTTCCCGTGCTGCCGCATGGGCTCTCGGTGGCGGAAAGCTTCGCCGCGCAGCGCGCGCTGCTCGACGGGCTGCTGGCGGAACGCGCCGGGCGCCGCCTGGTGGCCTGGTTCTACACGCCGATGGCGCTGGTCTTCGCCGACCACATCAAGGCGGATGTCACCGTCTATGACTGCATGGACGAGCTTTCCGCCTTCCGCGGCGCCCCGCCGGCAATGCTGGAAATGGAGCGCCGGCTGCTGGAACGGGCCGATCTGGTCTTCACCGGCGGGCGCAGCCTGTACGAGGCGAAGCGCGACCGGCACCCACGGGTGCATTGCTTCCCCTCCTCCATTGATACCGCCCATTTCGGCCGCGCCCGCGGCGCGGTGGCGGAGCCGGCCTCCCTGGCCGGCATCCCGCATCCGCGCATCGGCTTCTTCGGCGTGGTGGATGAGCGGATGGACCTGGAACTGGTCGCCGCCTTCGCGGCGCTGCGGCCGGATTGGCAGCTGGTGATGCTGGGTCCGGTCGTGAAGATCGACGCCGCCAGCCTGCCGCAGGCGCCGAACCTGCATTGGCTCGGCGGCCGCAGCTATGACGAACTGCCGGAGTATCTGGCGCATTGGGACATGGGCTTCATGCCCTTCGCGCTGAATGAGAGCACGCGCTTCATCAGCCCGACCAAGACGCCGGAATTCCTGGCCGCCGGCCTGCCGGTGATCTCCACGCCGGTGGTGGATGTGGTGCGGGACTACGGCGAGGCCGGGCTGGTCGAGATCGTGGAATCCGCCGCCGAACTGGCGGAGCAGGCGGATGCTCTGCTGGCGCGGCCGCGGGCACCCTTCCTGGCGCGCGTCGACCTGCAGCTGGCGAAGAATTCCTGGGACCTGACCTGGGCGCGCATGGCCGCGCTGCTGCGGGTTCCGGAACGGGCGGGCGCCGGCGCGGTGCCGGCAACGGCGATGGCATCGGGGGTGGCGAATGTTTGATTGGCTCGTCGTGGGTGCCGGCTTCGCCGGTTCCGTGCTGGCGGAGCGCCTTGCGGCGTCCCGCGGCGACCGGGTGCTGGTGATCGACAAGCGGGACCACATCGGCGGCAACGCCTATGACCACGCGGATCAGGCCGGGGTGATGATCCACCGCTACGGCCCGCACATCTTCCACACCAACAGCGAGGCGGTGTTCACGCATCTGTCGCGCTTCACCGACTGGCGCCCCTATGAGCACCGCGTGCTGGCCGAGGTGGTCAGCCCCAGCACGGGGCAGACGGTGCAGGTGCCGATGCCGATCAACCTCGACACCATCAACCGCCTGTATGGGCTGGAACTGACCGAGGACCAGCTCGAAGCCTGGTTCGCGGAACGCGCCGAGCAGGTCGAGCAGGTGCGATCGAGCGAGGATGTGGTGGTCGGCAAGGTCGGCCGCGAATTGTACGAGCTGTTCTTCCGCGGCTACACGCGCAAGCAATGGGCGCTGGACCCGAGCGAACTGGACAAATCCGTCACGGCGCGCGTGCCGACGCGCACCAACCGGGACGACCGCTACTTCACCGATCGGTTCCAGGCGATGCCGCGGGATGGCTACACGGCCATGTTCAGCCGCATGCTGGACCACCCGAACATCACGATCCGCACCGGGATGGAATTCGCCGAGGCGCGAAAGCGCTTCAGCTTCCGCCGGGTGATCTGGACCGGGCCGGTGGATGAGTATTTCGGCCACCGCTACGGCCGCCTGCCCTATCGCAGCCTGCGCTTCCAGCATGAGACGCTGGACCAGGAACAGGCGCTGCCGACCGGCACGGTGAACCACCCGGCGGAATCCACGCCCTTCACCCGCGTCTCGGAATACAAGTACCTGACCGGCCAGGTGCATCCGAAGACCAGCGTGACCTACGAATTCCCCTCTGCCGAGGGCGACCCCTACTATCCGATCCCGCGGCCCGAGAACCAGGCGCTTTACAAGAAGTATGAGGCGCTGGCGGATGCGGAGCGGGAGACCTGGTTCGTCGGCCGGCTGGCGACCTATCGCTACTACAACATGGACCAGGTCGTCGGTCAGGCGCTGGCCACCTTCGAGCGCATCCAGAAGGTGGTGCCGCCGATGGCGGTGAACGATGAGATCGCCGCCGGTCGGGTGGCCGCTGGCGACTGACCGGGAAGCCCTCTCCCCCGCAAACGGGGGGAGAGGGTTTTTCATTCGGCCGCCTGGCGGGCCGGCTCTCCGGCAGCACCGGGGCGGCGGACCCGCAGCCGGCGGATGCGGCGCGGATCGGCGTCCAGCACGCGGAATTCGAGGCCGGATGGGTGCGAGATCAGCTCCCCTCGGGCCGGAACCCGCCCGGCCAGGGTGAAGATCAGCCCGCCCACCGTGTCGATATCCGCGCTGCGCTCCTCATCGGTCAGCACTGCGCCGAATTTCTGCTCGAAGGCCTCGACCGTGGTGCGGGCGTCCAGTTCCACCGTGCCGTCCGGGCGGTCCTGGATGGTGGCGGGCGCCACCTCGTCGTGCTCGTCGGAGATATCGCCGACGATGGTCTCCACCAGATCCTCGATGGTCACCAGCCCGTCGATGCCGCCGTATTCATCCACGACCAGCGCCATGTGGATGCGCGCGGCGCGCATCTGCAGCAGCATGTCCAGCACCGGGATCGTCGGCACCACGAACAGGGGCCGGCGCAGGATGGCCTTCAGCGAGAAGGTATCCGGGTCCCGCCCCACCGCGGCGAAGACATCCTTGATGTGCACCATGCCGACGATGTCATCGAGGTTCTCCCGGTACACCGGGAAGCGGCTATGGCCCTCGCGCTGGATCAGGCGGATCGCCTGGTCGAGTGTCAGATCCTCCGGCATCGCCAGGATGTCGGCGCGCGGCACCATCACGTCATAGGCCGCCTTGTCGCGCAGCCGCAGCACATTGCCGAGCAGCGCGCGCTCATTCAGGTCCAGACCGCCGCCGAGGTGGTCCGGGTCGTTCGGGGCGCCTTCCTCCTGCCGGCCTTCCAGCAGTTCCTCGACCTGGTCACGCACGGTGTCCGCGGTGCGCCGGCGCAGCAGGCCCTGGATCCGCCAGAGCAGGCTGTTGCGGCGCTCGATCGGGGTCGCGTGGCCCGCATGGTCTCCGTTGCCGCTCATGTCGCTGGCCGTCCCCGGCCCTCCTTCCAGGGGTTGGGGCGGCCGAGGCGGCGCATCACGCGCGCCTCCGCCTGTTCCATGCGCCGCGCCTCGCCGGCATCCAGGTGATCGTGACCAGCCAGATGCAGGGCACCATGGGCGACGAGATGCGCCAGATGGTCCGCCGGCCTGCGCCCGGCTTCCCGGGCTTCCCGCCGCACCACGCCCAGCGCCAAGGCGATGTCGCCCAGGTGGCCCGGCAGGCCGCCCGGGAAGGACAGCACATTGGTCGGCTTGGCCTTGTCGCGATGCCCGGTGTTGAGGCGCTTGACCTCCGCATCGTCGGTCAGCAGCACGGTGACGGCGCCGGCGGCGCCGGCTTCCCGCAGGGCCGCGGCCACGGCACGGCGGGCAAGCGCTTCCGGGTGATGCACGGCAGCACGCCATCCCTGGGTGGCGAGGACGACGGTAATGCCCGCATCCTCGCTCTGCATCCCGGCCCGGGCCTCCGCGCCCGAGCCGGGATGTCTACTTAACGGTTCCATCGCTCTCCAAATGCCCCCGGTGCCCGATCCGCCCTGTGTGAAGGACCGTCACCGAACAACTCATCCACGCCCGCGCGCCGCCTGGTCCATCCGACCATATGCGGCGACGATGCGCGCAACCAAGGGATGCCTTACCACATCCTCTTCGGCAAATCTCGCCACCGTGATGCCGTCCACCCCCGAGAGGATGGAGAGCGCCTCGGCAAGCCCCGAACGCTGGCCCGGCGGCAGGTCCACCTGGGTCGGGTCGCCGGTGATGACCATGCGGCTGCCCTCACCCATTCGCGTGAGGAACATCTTCATCTGCGCGGCGGTGGTGTTCTGCGCCTCGTCCAGGATGGCGTAGCAATGCGCCAGCGTGCGGCCGCGCATGAAGGCCAGCGGCGCCACCTCGATCTCGCCGGCCGCCATGCGACGGGTGAGCTGCTCGGCGGGCATCATGTCGTGCAGCGCGTCGTATAGCGGGCGGAGATAGGGGTCGACCTTCTCCTTCAGGTCGCCCGGCAGGTAGCCGAGCTTCTCGCCGGCCTCCACCGCGGGGCGCGACAGCACGATGCGGTCGACACGCCCGGCCTGCAGCAGCGCCACGCCCTGCGCCACGGCGAGGTAGGTCTTGCCGGTGCCGGCCGGGCCGACGCCGAATACCATCTCGCTGCGCGCCAGCGCATCGATATAGGCGGCCTGGGCCGGGGTGCGCGGCGCGATGGCGCCCTTGCGGGTGCGGATCGCCGGCAGGTCCTGCAGCGGCAGGCGGGGGTCACTTTCCTGCACCCCCTCCGCCATCCGCATCGCCGCCTCGACCTCCGCGCTGCCCACCGGCTCCCCCTTCTGCAATCGTCGCCACAGCGCCATCAGCGCCGCTTCCGCCACATCGGTCCGCTCCGGCGCGCCGGTGATGGTCAGGCGGTTGCCCCGGCTGCCAAGGCGGATGCCGAGCCGGACTTCCATCCGGGCCAGGTTGCGGTCGTGCTCGCCATACAGCAGCGGCAATAGCTGGTTGTCGTCGAATTGCATGGTGACGACACGCTGCGTGTTGGTGTCCCGTGCTGGCACGGGACGTGGCGGCGGGCGGAGGCTGAGCGCGGCGGGGGGTGTGTTCAAGCGGCGGCCTTCTCCTGACGGGGCGTTTGCGACGGAGGACCGAGCGCCTCATTCCCCTCGAGGCGGACGGATAGCGAATTCGGCATCGCGGCGGTGACCGTGGCGGACACTATCTGGCCCGTGAGATGCGGCGATCCAAGGCCGTGCACCGGCTGCAGCCAGGGTGAACGACCGGCAATCTGCCCTTCGTGCCGCCCGGCGCCGGTCACCAGCACATCGCATCGCCGCCCGATGCAGGAACGGTTGAAGGCATCCTGCTGTTCCCGCAGCAGGGCCTGCATTTCCTGCAACCTGCGGTCCTTCTCGGCCTCCGCCACCTGCACCGCGGCGCTGGCCGCCGGGGTGCCGGGGCGGGAGGAGTATTTGAAGGAATAGGCCAGCGCGAAGCCGATATCGGCGATCAGCTTCAGCGTCGCCTGATGGTCCGCCTCGGACTCGCCCGGATGGCCGGCGATGAAGTCGGAGGACAATGCGATATCGGGCCGCGCGGTGCGAAGCTTGTCGGCGATCTGGCGGTACAGGTCCGCCTTGTGGCCACGGTTCATCGCCGCCAGCATCCGGTCCGAACCCGATTGCACCGGCAGGTGCAGGAAGGGCATCAGCTGCGGGATGCGGCCATGGGCGGCGATCAGCGCGTCATCCATGTCCCGCGGATGGCTGGTGGTGTAGCGCAGCCGGGCGAGGTTCGGGATCTCCGCCAATTCCAGCAGCAACCGGTCGAGCGTCCAGGTGCCGCCGGACAGGCCCTCGCCGTGCCAGGCATTCACATTCTGCCCCAGCAGCGTGATTTCGCGGGCGCCCTGTGCGACCAGGTGCCGTGCCTCCTTCAGCACTGCGGCGGCACTTCGAGAAAATTCGCTGCCGCGGGTGTAGGGCACGACGCAGAAGGAACAGAATTTGTCGCAGCCTTCCTGGATGGTCAGGAAGGCGGAGACGCCCTGGGGCGTGGTGGAATCCGGCAGGAAGTCGAATTTCTGCTCGGCCGGGAAATCGGTCTCGATGACCGATCCGGTGGCGCGGCTGATCCGCGCCACCATCTCCGGCAGCCGGTGGTAGCTCTGCGGGCCGAGCACAAGGTCCACATAGGGCGCGCGGGCGGTGATCTCGGCGCCTTCCGCCTGGGCGACGCAGCCGGCGACGGCCAGGATCATGCGGCTGCCGCCCTGTTCCTTCGCCTGCTTCAGCACGCGCAGCCGGCCCAGTTCGGAGAACAGCTTCTCGCTCGCCTTCTCCCGGATATGGCAGGTGTTGAGCACCACCATGTCGGCGTCTTCCGGCGTTTCCGTCGGCGCATAGCCAAGCGGCGCCAGCACATCCGCCATGCGGCCGCTGTCATAGACATTCATCTGGCAGCCCCAGCTGCGGATGAACAAACGCTTCTGGGGGGCACGCCGATCCGGGTTGTCAGGGTTCATTCCGGGCCACACTCCACCACCCCGCCCGGGACGGGGCGGAGGGAAGCGGGGGATTTGCGCAGGCCGCGCGCCCGGGTCAAGCGAAGCGCGTCCGGCCCGCGGCCAGGAAGGGTTGCCGGGGCTGTCTCACCACGCGGTCAGGCTGCGGGATCGGCCCGCGCCGGGTCAAGCGGGAAGCGTGGGTCCGGCGCGTCACGCCGGCAGGATTTCCGGCGGCGCGTCGGTGCGGGGGCGGGGCGGCGTGGCGCGCAGCGGCAGGGCCGGGCGGTTCTGCCGCAGCGTGGAACAGCTATCCGCCACCACCTGGGAGCAGGCCGCCGCCAGCACCTTGCGATCCGGCCAGGCGGCCGGGTCCAGCGGCGCGTGCAGGATGATGGTGGCGCGCCCGCCGGGGCGCCGCGCCAGGCGCCAGAAATGGGTGAAGATGTCGGTGTCGCCATACCAGGCAAACAGCGGCCGGTCGCGCCGGCAGGCCGGCAGGCCGCCCAGCCGGTCGAACACCACCGACACCGGCTGCACCACCCGCGCGCTGTCGGCCACCGACAGGAAGGCGCTGCGGAACGGCAGCACGCGGCCGCCATCGCTGGTGGTGCCCTCGGGGAACAGGATCAGATTGTCGGCGGCGGCCAGCCGGGCGCGGATCGAATCCGCCTCCCCCTTCGTGCCGCTGCGGCGGCGGCTGACGAAGACGGTGCGGCCGAGCCTGGCCACGGTATTGATCAGCGGCCAGCCCTCGATTTCCGACTTGCCGACGAAGCTCGCCTCCAGCGTCGCGCCGAGCACCAGGATGTCGAGCCAGGAGGAATGATTGGAGACGAACAGCACCGGCTTCGCCGTCGAGGCCTCGCCTACCACCTGGATGCGAAGGCCCATCAGCGCGCAGAGCGTGCGGTGGTAGACCCGTGCGAAGGAGGCGGCGCCGCGTCCGGGCAGCAACAGCAGAAACGCCTGGATCGGGATGGCGATGATGGTCCATAGCAGCAGGCAGACCAGCCTGCGCACCGCGCGGAAGCGGCCGCCCAGCGGACGCTCCCCCAGGACATCGCCCCACAGCCCCTCGGGGTCCGAGGCGGAGAATTGGATTGCGAGGCGCCGCTTGCGGGGGCGCAGCACATCCGGCGCGGTCATTCGGGCGGTTGCCTGCATGGACAAGCATTAATACCGCGATCGAAGGCAGGGCAATGAAGGACTGGCGACGGTCCTGTGAACACGGGGGTGTCTCCGCAAGATTTGTTGCCGCTGTGGTGCGCCGGGTGCTCCCGGCAGCGCGGCGGGGTGCGGAACCCGCGAAGCGCCTGTAAGGTGGTTCCGATGATCCGCCTCGCCCCGCCCGATCCCGCCTCTCACGGCCGGCCCGCCGCCGCGCCGCCTCCGAAAGCCTGAAACGCATGCGCCTGGCAGTCCTGGGGGCCGGTGCGGTGGGGCCGGGGGCGGCGGCGCTGGCCGTCAGCCGGGGGCATGAGGCCGCGCTGTGGTCGCCGCGCGGCGGCGGCACGCATGGCATCGGCAGCAGCCTGGCGGTGCAGGGCGTGCTGTCCGGCACCGCGCGGGTGGATGTCGCGGTGGATGTGGCGCGCGCCCTGGCCGGGGCCAGCGCCGTGCTGGTCAGCGTGCCGCCGCATGCGCTGGGCCCGGTGCTGCGCCGCATCGCGCCGATGCTGACGGAAGGCGTGCCGGTGCTGCTGGCGCCAAGCCATTCGCTGGCCCCGCTGCTGCTGGACCGGCTGCTGGCCCGGCAGGGCCGCCACGCCCCGATCGGCGCCATGGCGACACCGCCGGTGGTGGCGGAGCGGCTGGCCGGGGATGAGCTTCGCATCCTGGCATTGCCGGAGGAGGTGGAACTGGCCGCCATTCCCGCCGCCTCCGCCGGCCCGCTGGCCGGGCTATGCGCCGATCTGTTCGGCATGCGCTTCATCCCGCTGGCCGATGCGCTGGGCGCGGCGCTGGCGGCGCATGAGCCGGTGCTGCAGGCGGCGCTGGCGCTGGGCAATGTCACCCGGATCGAGGCCGGGGAGGATTGGGACCAGCACGCCCGCATGACCCCCGCCATCTGCCGCCTGGCGGAGCGCCTGGATGCGGAACGGCTGGAACTCGCCAGCGCCTATGGCCATGCGGTGCCGAGCCTGGCCGCCGGGCTGCATCGCCTGGCCGGCGTGCCGGAAGCGCCGCTGCCGGTGATGGCCCGCGCCCTGGCCGCCGCCCGCGCCACCCCCGGGCCGCGCGGGCTGGATGCGGCGCATCTGGCCGTCAGCGTCACCTACGGATTGGCGCTGTGGCTGCGCCTGGCGGTGCCGCGTGGCGTGGCGATGCCGCTGACCCAGGCGGCGGTGGCGGTGCTGGAGGCGATGTGGGGCAGCAGCCTGGCGGCCGACGACCTGCTGGAGGGTCTGGATTTCCGCCAGCTTCCGGCGCTGCTGCGGGACGGGCACGCGCGGTAGGGCGCCGAGCCCCCACCCCGACCCTCCCCCGCTCCGCAGGGGAGGGTGGCCGCGCAGCGGCCGGGCGGGGGCAGGCGCCCCCCCTCCTACCGCCCCGCCGCCCTTCGCAGCCTCGGCTTCTCCCCGGCCGGCACTTCCCGGTCCAGCAGCCCATGCATCGCCGCCACCGTCTGCGGGCTGAGGCGGTGGATCCCCTCCGCCAGCCGGTTCGCCAGCGCCGTCGCCTCCGGCGTCAGCCCGGCCGTGTCCAGCATGACGCGGGGGTGGGAAAGTTTGGCGAGCTCCGACAGCTCCTCCGCCTCGTCCCAGATCAGGCCGAAGAACTCGTTCACCTGGTGCACCAGCCCGGCCGAGGGCCGGCCCCGATGGCCGTGCTCCAGCGCCGAGAGATAGGCGGACGAAACCTGCAGATGCGTCGCCATGTCCTTCAGCGTCACCCGCCGCTGCCGCCGCAGCATCCGCAGCCGGGCGCCGAAGGGGGTCATCGGCGGTGCCCCCAGGGCGGCATCACCGCCGGGGGCCTTTCTGCGGCGCTGCCGTATTGGTGCGGCGGCGGCGCAGCAGCAGGTTCACCGCGCCGGAATTGGTCGGGTGCGGATGCGCGGCGCCGAGCACCAGCGGGCGCAGATCCGGGTCGTTCAGCCAATGCGGCAATTCGCGCTGGATGATGCCGCCCTCCGGCTGCGGCCCCTTGCCCGTCACCACCGTCACGGTCCGCACGCCCTCCGCCGCCGCGCGGTGCAGGAACGCCCGAAAGACCAGATGCGCTTCCGCCACCCGCCGCCCATGCAGGTCCAGCGTGCGCTCCGCCCGCATGTCACCGCGGCGCAGCGCCTGCCAGCGCTTGCGGTCGAGGCCGCCCGGCACCTCCCCCACCCGGATTTCCGGCGGCGGCAGTGGGCGGCCCGGCCTCGGCGGTGGCGCGATGGCGAGCTGCGCCGGCGGTGCCGGTTCGGGCGCGGGCGCCAAAGCGGGCGGCGCCGGCGGGCGCTGATGGCCGAACAGCGGCCGGATCTCCGCGGTGAAGGCGCGCCACAGCGCGAGGTCGGCCTGGTTCAGCCGCTTTTCGCGCATGGGAAGGTCAATCGCCCGGTGCGGCGGGGGCGCCCGGCTGGGTGGTGGCCTCGGCGCGGGCCTCGGAAGGGCTTTCCATGCGCGGCGCGGGCTCATCCTCCACCAGCAGGATGTGCAGGCGGCGCGGGCCATGCGCGCCGAGCTCCAGCGTCTGCTCGATATCGGCGGAGCGGGAGGGGCCGGTGACCAGCATGATGTTGCGCGGCATGAAGCCGCCGGTCAGCGCATCCGGCGCGCCGGCGCGCAGCCGGTCCCAGGCTTCCTCATAGGCGCCGACCACGTCGGACGCCCGCAGCACGGCGATCTCGGTATCCGGCAGCAGGTTCAGCGTGGTCGGGCGCTGCGCGTCGGAGGGCAGTACCAGCGTGCCGGTCTCGGCGATGCCGGCCCAGGCATGCTGCAGGGACACGGCATCGGCGGCCTCGGCGCGGCGCGCCTCCCGCTCCAGCATCGGGCGGGTGGACCAGTCGATATCGGTGAGGTCCGGGTGCGGCGCCATCACCAGGCGGGAGGGCAGGTTCTGCGCCGCCAGGTAATCCGCCACGGCGGCGGGGATGGCGGCGTGGTCCGGCACGCGTTCGACCGTGCCGAATTCCTTTTCGACATTGCGGATGAACAGCGCGATCTGCTCGGCGCGTGGCAGGCGCGACCGGGCCGGGATCAGGTGGCGCGGATGGGTGGCGATGCGCCCGGCCAGCATGGCCTGCTGGTCCGCCGGCAGCGGGCCGCGCTTCAGGCCGCGGCGGATCGCGCCGAGGATGGCGTCCTTGCTCATCGCTGTTCGTCTTCCATCGCGTCGCGTACCGCCTGTTCCAGCTTGGCCAGCGCGCCCTCGATCCGGTCGAGGTCCTCGTTCAGCCGCGCCGCGGGCGTGTCGGCGTCGATGCGGGCGTAGATTTCCTCCAACGTGCCCGTAGGCCGCGGGGTGCTGCGCGTGGGAACGCTCTGGTCGGGAAAGCGGTAGCCATGGATGCGCTCCGCCTCATCGCCTGCCGGCAACATCTTGTCGTTGCTCATCGGCGCGCCGCCCGCTGATCCGCCGCCTTCTGGGCCTTGTACCGCGCCATGAAGGTGCCGCCTGGTTCGGGCACCGGCAGGTCCCGCCCCGCGGTCCAGCCGCTGGCCAGCGGCAGGGAGGTGAACTTGCCCTTGCCGCGACCGAGCAGCGACAGCGCGCCGATGCCGAGCTTTGTCGCCATGCGGTACAGCCCCGGCCGCTTGGCGAACCAGGCCCAGAAGGCGAGGCCGGAGCGCACGGATTGCGGTGACAGATGCCGCTCGAATTCCCGTTCGCGCCAATGGCGCATCAGCTTCGGCAGCGGGATTTTCACGGGGCAGACGCTCTCGCATTTGCCGCAGAAGGTGCTGGCGTTGGGCAGGTTGCCGGCCTTGTCGATGCCGATCAGCGTCGGCGTCAGGACGCTGCCCATCGGGCCGGGATAGACCCAGCCATAGGCATGGCCGCCGGTCACGCCATAGACCGGGCAGTGGTTCATGCAGGCGGCGCAGCGGATGCAGCGCAGCATCTCCTGGAAATCCGTGCCGATCATGTTGGACCGGCCATTGTCGATCAGGACCACATGATAGTCCTCCGGCCCATCCAGATCGCCTTCGCGCCGGATGCCGGTGGAGAAGGTGGTATAGACCGAGAAGTCCTGGCCGGTGGCGGACCGGGCGAGCAGGCGCAGCAGGCTGGTCGCATCCTCCAGCGTCGGCACGACCTTCTCGATCGACGCCAGCACGATGTGGGTCTTCGGCAGGGTCTGCGTCAGGTCGCCATTGCCCTCATTGGTGACGATGACGCTGCTGCCGGTCTCGGCGATCAGGAAATTGGCGCCGGTGATGCCGACATCCGCCGCGAGGAAGCGGGACCGCAGCTTGGTGCGGGCCTCCGCCATGATGTCGCTGCGCTCATGGAAGACGCGGTCCTTCGGCAGCTCCGTGTGGATCTCGCGGAAGGTGCTTTCCCAATCCTCGCGGTTCAAATGGAAGGCCGGGCCGATGATGTGGCTCGGCGGCTCCTTGCGGATCTGCAGGATGTATTCGCCGAGGTCGGTTTCCACCGGCTCGATGCCATGGGCTTCCAGGTGCTCGTTGATGCCGAGCTCCTCGGAGATCATCGACTTGCCCTTGGTGACCGTGCGCGCGCCCTTGTCGCGGCAGATCTTCAGGACAGCGGCGCGGGCTTCATCGGCGGTCGAGCACCAATGGACGGTGCCACCGGCGCGTTCCACCTGGGCGGCATAGGCCTCCAGGTAGAAATCCAGATTGGCGAGGGTGTGGTTCTTGATGTCGCGGCCGATGTCGCGCAGCCGCTCGAATTCCGGCAGCGCGGCCACGGCGGCGGCGCGTTTGCCGTGCGACGTGCCCTTGCTGCGGTCGAGCGCCTTCTGCAGCCCGGCATCGGCCAAAGCGCGGGCGGCATTCGCCTTGAAGGCGGGGGAGGTGATGTGGACCACGGGCGCTCTCCTGCTTGCGGCAGATATAGCGCGGGTTGCGCCTGCTAGCCCAGCAGGCGCCCGATCACGCGTGCCGTGTAATCCACCACCGGGATGATCCGGCCGTAGTTGATCCGCGTCGGCCCGATCACGCCGATGGCCCCGACGATCTGCTCCGCCCCGTTGCGGAAGGGGCTGACCACCATCGAAAGCCCGGCGCTGTCGAACAGGCCGCTTTCCGCGCCGATGAAGATCTGCACCCCCTCCCCCCGCTGCGCCAGGTCGAGCAGCCGCAGCATCGTCTCCTGCGCTTCCAGCCGCTCGAACAGCGCCTGGATGTCCTGCACGCGCTGGGCGTGGTCCAGGTTCTGCAAAAGCTTGGCCTGGCCACGCAGGATCAGCGACCCGCCGGCGCCGCCGGACCAGGTGCCGAGCCCGGCCTCGATCACCTGATGCGTCAGCGCATCCAGCGCGGTGCGGTTGGCGGCGATTTCCTGCGCCACCGTGCCGCGCGTCTCCTCCAGCGTGCGGCCCGAAAGCCGCGCATTCAGGTAGTTGCTGGCCTGTTGCAGGGCGGAAGGCGGCAGGCCGAGCGGCACCTCGATGACGCGGTTCTCCACCTGGCCATCGGCCGTCACCAGCACCACCAGCGCCCGGCCGGTGCCCAGCGCCACGAATTCGATGTGCCGCACAGGCGCTTCCCGCTTCGGTGCCACCACCAGCCCGGCGGCCCCGGCAAGGCCGGACAGCATCTGGCTGGCCTCGCCCAGCGTTTCCTGCAGCGAACGCCCGCCCGCGGCGCAGCGCGCGGTGATGGCGTCCCGCTCCTCCTCCCCCAACGCGCCGAATTGCAGCAGCCCGTCGACGAACAGGCGCAGCCCGCGTTCGGTCGGCAGCCGCCCGGCGGAGGTGTGCGGGGCGAATAGCAGCCCGGCATCCTCCAGATCCGCCATGACGTTGCGGATGGTGGCGGGGGACAAGGCTTGCGGCAGGCGGCGCGACAGGGTGCGGGACCCCACCGGCTCCCCGGTCGCCACATAGGTTTCCACCAGCTCGCGGAAGATGGCCGCGCTGCGGTCGTCCAACCCGGGCGGCAGAGGGCTCATCGCGGGCGACCCGGTGGGGCGCGGCGGCCTGGTGATTGGACCCATAGGGGGCGTGTCCCAAACCGTGAAGTTGCAAGGGGATGACGCTAGGGGGCCGGCTGTGGCCGGGTCAACCACCTGCGTCTCTACCCGCAATGTCGGGCGCCGATGCCCTGGTGGCAAGGTTTCGACACACTTGCGCCACGCGGCGGTTACGACGCCCGGCCTAGCCTGCACCCGGATGAGGTGGAAGGAGGCCTGGAGATGCGGCAACGGTGGGGGAAATGACGGCGCTGTTCACCGCGGCGTCGCTGTTGCTGGCCGGCGGGGCGGGGGTGCTGTCCTCCCTGCTTGTCGCGCCGGTGCGGGGGGCCGGGCGGATGGTGGCGCTGCTGCTGGCCTCCACGGCCGCGGTGGGGCTCGGCCTGCTGTTGCTGGTCGGGCCGCCGGAAGCGGGGGTCTTCCTGACCGGCCTGGGAAACGGCAGCGCCTGGCTCTGACGGAGACGGGATGTTCCGCCGGGATCGGCCGGGCGTAGCAGGACCGCTTCCAGGGCGGAGGACATGACCATGCAGCAGCAGATCTCGGTGATCACCCTCGGCGTCGCCGATCTTGCCCGGTCGCGGACCTTCTATGGGTCCGGCTTCGGCTGGAATCCGGTCTTCGAGAATGCGGAAGTCATCTTCTACCAGATGAACGGCCTGATGCTCGGCACCTGGCTGCGGCAGGCGCTGGACGCCGACATGAACGACGCCGGACGCACCGGTTCATCCTCCTACGCGCCACAACGTGGCGGCGCGGGAGGATGTGGTGCCGGCCATGGAAAGGCTGGTCGGCGCGGGCGGGTGCCTGATGCGCGCCGCCGACGCGCCGCCACATGGCGGCTTCAGGGGCTACGTCGCCGATCCGGATGGACACCCCTGGGAAATCGCCTGGAATCCCGCCTGGACCATCGATGCGCGCGGCCTGGTTACCTTCGGCCTGTGACCCGCGGAGGTTGACGCGATGGGCGCGGGACGGGCAGGTGGCGTGCATGCTGCGCCCTGTCCTTCTCGCCGCGCTGCTCGTCGCATCCGCCACCGCGTCCGCCCAGCCGGCGGCTTCGGGAACGGATGACCCCTGGACCGCCTGCACCCGCGCCATTTCGGCGGCGGAGGCGCGGAGCGGGATTCCCGACGGGCTGCTGCTGGCCATTGCCCGGGTCGAGAGCAGCCGCGCGCGCCCCGGTGGCGGCGCCGCGCCCTGGCCCTTCGCGCTGAATGCCGGCGGCGAGAGCCTGTTCCCGGAAACCGCGGCGGAAGCGGTGGAGACGGTGCGGGCGCTGCGGGAGGATGGGCGGCGTTCCATCGATGTCGGCTGCATGCAGGTGAACCTGATCTACCATCCGGACGCCTTCCCGGACCTCGCCCAGGCCTTCCACCCGCCGACCAACGTTGCCTATGCGGTGCGCTTCCTGCGGGAGCTGCGCGGCCGCACCGCAAGCTGGGCGGAGGCGGTGGCGCAATACCATTCGATGGAGCCGGGCCGCGGCCTCGCCTACCACACGCGCGTCCGTGTGGCGCGTGGTGCGGCGCTGGCGCCGCGGGCGGTGGCCGGGCTGTGCGCGCCGGGGCTGCGGGCACGGTTGGTGATCCCGCCCGGCGCCGGCGCCCGGCCGCGCCTGGTGTGCCGAAGGTAGCCAGGCTGGCAGATCGCCCGTTGGCGGGAACCCGCGCGGCGTTGCACGGTTACAACGACATCACGCGGAGCGACGGGACATGGGTTTCATCTGGACGATCATCATCGGCTTCCTTGCCGGTGCGCTGGCCAAATTCCTGATGCCGGGGCGCGACCCGGGCGGCTTCATCATCACCATCCTGCTGGGCATCCTGGGCGCCGTGGTGGCGACCTGGCTGGGCCAGGCGGTGGGCTGGTACCGGGCCGGCGAGGGTGCGGGCTTCATCGGTGCGGTGGTCGGCGCGGTGATCGTGCTGGCGGTGTTCCGGGCGGTGGCCGGGCGCCGCGCCTGATCCGTGCCGCGCCTCACTCCGACATCTTGCTGGTCATGCCGCGGGTGTCGATGTGGGTGAAGTTCTCGGACGGGTAGGCGTGGATATAACCCTTGAAGGCGAACCACACGCCGAAGGGCCCAAGCTTCCAGAGCCGTGGCAGTTCCCCGAACGGGATGGTGCCGGCGGAGACCTTTTCCGCCTTGCGCTCGAACAACACCGGGGAGTGGGACATCTTCCCCGAATTGCTCCATTCCTTCAGGATCTTCTCCACCTCCGTGCAGTCCATGCCGGAGACTTTGAAGTCGATCGCGGTGAAGGCCATGTGCTGGCTCGTCTTCGCCCGCCCGGTATAGCCCATGGTCTTGTCGGAGGAGGCCTGGTTGTAGGCCTCGCTGCGATAGATGCTCACCAGGCTGATCGACTTGCCCAGGTGCTCGCGCAGCGCGTCCAGCACGATGATGGTGGGGATGATGTTGTCACACAGCTTCTCGGGCGGCTTGCTGTTGGCCGTGCCGAACTTGTTCCTGGCGGAGGTCCGGGCCAGCAGCTCGGACGCGTTGAAGTATTTCAGCCCGGCCGCACCGATCCGGGCGGCGAACTTGGTCTTGTAGTCGGACATTGCCGCATCCTCCCGCCCCGCAGGATGGGGGGGAGATGCGGCAGCCGCATTTCACCGCGCGTCGCGATGTGCCGGCGAATGTTTCACGTGGATCAGCCGCCAGCCTTGGTTTCGCTGACCTTGGCTTCAATGGCATCCCACAGCGCGCGTTCCAGATGCACGCCGTCGAAGCGGGCGATTTCCTGCAGCCCGGTGGGGGAGGTGACGTTGATCTCGGTCAGGTAGCCGCCGATCACGTCGATGCCGACGAAGATCAGCCCGCGCGCCTTCAGCTCAGGCCCGATGGCGGCGCAGATTTCCTTCTCCCGGTCCGTCATGGTGGTCTGGGTGGCCTTGCCGCCGACATGCATGTTGGACCGCGCCTCGCCGGCCGCCGGCACGCGGTTGATGGCGCCCATCGGCACGCCATCGACCAGGATGATGCGCTTGTCGCCTTCCCGCACGGCCGGGACGTATTTCTGGATCACCAGCGGCTCCCGCGACCGCTCCGTGAACATCTCCACCAGCGCATTCATGTTCGGATCATCGGGGCGCAGGTGGAAGACGCCGGCGCCGCCATTGCCGAACAGCGGCTTGATGATGATGTCGCCGTGCTTTTCCCGGAACTTGCGGATCTGGCCGATGTCGGCGGTGACCAGGGTCAGCGGCATCAGCTCGGGGAAATGGGTGACGTACAGCTTCTCCGGCGCGTTGCGCACGCTGGCCGGGTCGTTCACCACCAGGGTCTTCGGGTGGATGTGTTCCAGGATGTGGGTGGCCGTGATGTAGGCCATGTCGAAGGGCGGGTCCTGGCGCATCAGCACCACATCCACCTCGCCCAGATCCAGTTCCTCGGTCGCGGCCAGGGTGAAGTGGTTGCCCTTCTCGCGGCGCACCTCGACCTTCTGCGCCTGGGCCAGCACGCGGCCGCCGAGCAGCGCCAGGTCGCGCACATGATAGTGCCACAGCGCATGGCCGCGGGCCTGGGCTTCGAGCATCAGGGCGAAGGTGCTGTCGCCGTCGATGTTGATGGAGGCGATGGGGTCCATCTGGACCGCGACCTTGAGGTTGCGCGCCATGGGGGGTTCTCCGTTCCGGCCCTTCCTGTCGCATTGCCGGCGCCCGGTTGAAAGAGGGGCCCGCAACCATTGACGTGCCACCATTGACCGGCGCGGCTGCGGCGGGGCACTTCACGGGGATGAACATCCTAACCGGCAAGGCCCGCAAGGCCGGCGTGCTCGGCTGGCCCGTGGCGCATTCCCGCTCACCGCGGCTGCATGGCTTCTGGCTGGCGCGGCACGGCATCGATGGCGCCTACCTGCCCTTGCCGGTGCGGCCTGAGCATTTCGTCGATGCTGTCCGGGCGCTGTCCCGGCTGGGGTTTGCCGGGGCGAATGTGACCATCCCGCACAAGGAAGCGGCCTTTGCGCTGTGCGATGCGGTGGATGCGGTGGGGCAGCGGGCCGGGTCGGTGAATACGCTGTTCTTCCGGGACGATGGCCGGATCGAGGGCACCAGCACGGATGGCTGGGGCTTCCTGGAATCCATCCGGGAACAGGCGCCAGGCTGGCAGGCGGGCGATGGGCCGGCCGTGATCCTGGGCGCCGGCGGCGCAGTGCGGTCGGTCGCCGCCGCACTGCTCGATGCCGGTTGCCCGAGGCTGGTGCTGGCCAACCGCACCGTGGCGCGGGCGGAGGCGCTGGCGCGGGATCTCGGCGGGCCGGTCGAGGTGACGGACGCGCCGCGGCTTGAGGACGCTTCCCTGCTGGTCAACGGCACCTCGCTCGGCATGGCCGGTGAGCCGCCGCTGGAGATCGACCTGGCCCCGCTGCCCGCCTCGGCGGTGGTGGCGGACATGGTCTATGTTCCGCTGGAAACCGCCCTGCTGGCCCAGGCACGCGGGCGCGGCCTGCGGGCGGTGGATGGGCTCGGCATGCTGCTGCACCAGGCGCGGCCCGGTTTTCATCAGTGGTTCGGCGTCGCCCCCACCGTGGATGCGGAACTGCGCCAATTCGTCGCGGCGGATCTGCTGGCGTGAGGATCATCGGCCTGACCGGCAGCATCGGGATGGGCAAATCGACCGCCGCCAACACCTTCCGCCGCCTGCGCGTGCCGGTCTTCGATGCCGATGCCGCCGTGCATGCCTTGCAGGGGCCGGGCGGCGCGGCCGTCACCCCGGTGGAGGCCGCCTTCCCCGGCACCACGACCGAAGGCCGCGTGAACCGGGAGGCGCTGCGCAGCCGCGTGCTGGGCGACCCGGCGGCGCTGAAGCGGCTGGAGGGCATCATGCATCCGCTGGTGCGCCGGGCCGAAAACCGCTTCCTGGCGGCCTGCCGGCGGAGGGCGGAGGCGCTGGCGGTGCTCGATATTCCGCTGCTGCTGGAAACCGGCGGCCAGAAGCGGGTGGATTTCGTGCTGGTCGTCTCCGCCCCCGCCGCCGTGCAGCGGGCCCGGGTGCTGCGCCGCAAGGGGATGACGCCGGACCGCCTGGCCGCCATCCTCGCCCGGCAGATGCCGGATGCGCGAAAACGCCGCTTGGCCGATGAGGTCATCCATACCGGCCAGTCCCGCCACCACGCCCAGCGCCAGATCCGCGCGCTGGTCCGAAGGATGCGTTAGCCCATGCGCCAGATCGTGCTGGATACCGAGACCACCGGCCTCGACCCCGCCTCCGGCGACCGGGTGATCGAGGTGGCGGCGATCGAGATCTTCAACTTCATGCCGACGGGCGCGACGTTCCACGAGCTGGTGGACCCAGAGCGCGACATCCCCGAGGAAGCCACCCGCGTGCACGGCATGACGGTGGAGATGCTGCGCGGCAAGCCGCTGTTCCGCGACATCGCCGGGCGGATGCTGGATTTCCTGGGCGACAGCGAGATCATCGCCCACAACGCGCCCTTCGATTTCGGCTTCCTGGATGCGGAGCTGGTGCGCGCCGGCCATAAGCGCCTGGACCGCGCGCGGATGGTGGACAGCCTGGCGGTGGCCAAGCGGCGCTATCCCGGCCTGCCGAACAGCCTGGATTCGCTGTGCCGCCGCCTCGGCGTCGATAACACCATGCGGACGGCGCATAACGCGCTGCTCGACGTGAAGCTGCTGGCCGAAGTCTACCTGGAGCTGATGGGCGGCAAGCAGCCGGGCCTGGAACTCGCCGCCCGGGCCGCCCGCCCGGTGGCCATGGGCAGCATCGTGGTGGCGCCGGTCGCCCGCACGCCGCGACCCATCGTGCCGAGCGAAGACGAGCTGGCAGCCCATGCCGCCTTCGTCGCCAAGAAGCTGAAGGACCCGCTCTGGGTCAGCCTCGCCGAGCCGCAGCCGCTGTCATAAGGTAGCAAGATGACCCCGACCCGCCCCCGCGTCGCGCTGTTCGTCACCTGCCTGGTGGATCTGTACCGTCCCTCGGTCGGCTTCGCCGCGCTGAAGCTGCTGGAGCAGGCGGGGTGCGAGGTGGTGGTGCCGGAAAGCCAGACCTGCTGCGGCCAGCCCGCCTATAATTCCGGCGACCGCGCCACCGCCACCGAACTGGCCCGCGCCGTGGTCGATGACTTCCTGCGCTTCGACTATGTGGTGGCGCCGTCAGGCTCCTGCGCCGGGATGATCAGCCACCACTTCCCGGGGCTTTTCGCCGATGACCCGCATTACCGCGGCAAGGCGGAGGCGCTGGCCGCGAAGACGCATGAGCTGGTCTCCTTCCTGGTCGATGTGCGCGGCATGACCCAGGTGGAGGCGAAGTTCGACGGCATCGCCACCTATCACGACAGCTGCTCTGGCCTGCGCGAACTCGGCGTGAAGGCGCAGCCGCGCAAGCTGCTGGGTTCGGTCGCCGGCCTGGCACTGCGCGAAATGGGCGACAGCGAGCTGTGCTGCGGCTTCGGCGGCACCTTCTGCGTGAAATACCCCGACATCTCGACCCGCATGGTGGGCGACAAGACCAAGGACATCATCGCCACCGGCGCCGACACGCTGCTGGCCGGCGACCTCGGCTGCCTGCTGAACATGGCGGGCAAGCTGGGCCGGGAAGGCTCGCTTGTGCAGGTGCGGCATGTGGCGGAGGTACTGGCGGGGGTGACGGAGGAGGTGGCGCCGATCGGGATGGTGAAGGGGTAGCGCCTCACCGCCACCCCTGCGCCGTCGCATACGCCACAATCCGGTCCGCCGTTCCCCGCGCCAGCGCGCCGATCTCCTGCGGCCCACGCGCCTTGCCCATCGCGCCGCGGATCGCGGTGCCGGCCACCACCAGGCCCGCGCCGCGCCCGGCGCCGAGCACGCCGCCGGGCATGCGGCCGCTATCGGCATCCAGCGCGAAGCCATCCACCACGCGCGGCGCTGCCGTTGCCGGATCCAGGAAGGCCAACTCCGCGGTGCCTGCCACCCGGCTCGCACCGAGCCCGAAGCCAACCACGGCGCGGCGTGCGCGGTTGCCTTCCTCCAGCGCGCTGAAGCGGCCACGCACCAGCAGGCGTGGCGTGGCGGGGCCGGCCTCGGTGGCGGGGACTGCTGCAAAGCCGCGTTCACGCAGCGCGGTCACCAACGCGCCCTGGAAGCCGGCGATCGCCTCCTCCGCCGCCGTACGCCGCGCGGCGCCGTCATTGCCGTCCATCGCCCGCCGCGCCCGCAGCAGCGGCGCGCCGTCCAGCGTGACCTGGCTGGGGTCCAGCGCAAAGCGCTCCACCACGATCTGCGCCGGCGCCGGCAGGCGTTCCGCGGCGGGCTGGCCGGGCGCAGGCGTGGCCAGCGGGGCGACATTGGCCTGGGCGCAGGCGCCGAGCAGCAGCAGGGCAAGCAGGGAGGTGAAGCGACGGGTCATCGGGCGTTCCTCAGAGGATCGCCCTGTTGTACCGCACGCGATCCAAAATGCCTTCAGACGATCCGCACGGACCCGTCATTCGGCATGTCCGGCGCGCCGAGCGCCACCAGCAGCGCGCTGCGCAGCGAGGCCAGCTTGCGCTCGTTCTCCACCTTCAGGCCGAACACGTCCTTCACATAGAAGACGTCCACCGCCCGCACGCCATAGGTGGTGATGTGGGCGCTGGCGATCTGCAGGCCCTGGCCGCTGATCGCCGCCGTCACCGCATGCAGCAGCCCTGGCCGGTCGCGGCCATTCACCTCGATCACGGTGTGGGTGTTCGACGCATGGTTGTCCAGCACCACGCGGGGCGGGATGGTCACCGCGCGCAGCCGGGCGGGTTCGCGCCGCACCTTGGCGATCTCCGCCTCCAGCCGCAGGCGGCCGGACAGCGACTGCTCGATCAGCACGGAGAGCCGCGCCAGGCGGTGCGGTGCGTCGAAGGCGCCGCCGGCGGCGTCCTGCACCCAGAAGGTGTCCAGCGCCATGCCGTTGGTCATGGTGTGGATCCGCGCATCGACGATGCTGGCCCCCGCCACCGCCAGCGCGCCGGCGATGCGGCTGAACAGGCCGGGGTGGTCGGAGCAGTAGACGGTGACCTCGGTGACGGAGCGGGCCTCGATCACCCGGCTGCGAACCGTCAGCGGGGCGTTGGCGGCTTCCGCCTCGCGGATCATCTCGGCGTGGCGGGCATGCGTCTCGGGGTCGAAGGACAGCCAGTAGCCGGGATAGCCGAGGCCGAGGAACAGATCCGTCTCGGCCTTGGTCTGGTGCGTCAGCAGTGCCGCCGCGGCGGCCCGGGCGCGGGCCACGCGGGTGTCGCGTTCCGGCACGGAGAGACCGCCGGCCAGCACCTCCGCCACGCGCCAGTACAATTCGCGCAGCAGCGTTGCCTTCCAGCCATTCCACACCTTGGGCCCGACAGCGCGCATATCGGCCACCGTCATCACCAGCAGCAGCCGCAGCCGCTCCGGTGACTGTACGGTCTCGGCGATATCCAGAATGGTCTTCGGGTCGTCGATGTCGCGCTTGAAGGCGGTCTGGCTGATCAGCAGGTGGTTCAGCACGAGCCAGGAGACGGTCTCCGTCTCCTCCGGCGAAAGGCCGAGCTTGGGACAGATCTCCAGTGCGATCTGCGCGCCGAGTTCCGAATGGTCGCCGCCGCGCCCCTTGGCGATGTCGTGCAGCAGGACGGAGACATACAGCGCGCGGCGGGATTGCACCTGGCCGATCAGCTCGGAGGCGACCGGCGCTACCTCCCCCAGCTCGCCGCGTTCGAGGGCGGCCAGCACGCCGATCGCCTCGATCGTGTGCTCCTCCACGGTGAACACGTGGTAGGTGTCGAACTGCATCAGGCCGACGATGCGCGCCCAGTCCGGCATGAAGCGGGACAGGAAGCCCACCTCGTTCAGTACGCGCATGAAGCGCGCCGGGTCGCGGCCGGTCAGCAGATCCAGGAACAGCGCATTGGCCGGCGGGTCGTCCCGCAGATGCACGGCGTAGCGGGCGTTGCGGATCAGCGCGCGATGGGCGAGCGGGTGGATCTCCAGGTTGCGGTCGCGCGCGGCGCGCACCAGGCGCAGCATGATGGCCGGGTCGGCGGCGATGTTGCGGTCCGGCGCGAACAGCACTTTCCCGTCTGCCAGCGCCATGCCGGCCTGGGACAGCGCCGCATCGCCGGCGGGCAGCACCGCGGGCGGGCCGAGCGCGGCGCGTTCGATCGCCGGTTCCAGCAGGCGGGTCAGGCGCACCACGTCCCGTGCCGTCAGGAACAGGTGCTTCATGAAGCGCTCGACGCCGTCCTGCACACCATGCCGTGTGTATCCCATCCGGGCACCGACGACGGGCTGCAGGTCGAAGGTCAGGCGTTCCTCGGCACGGCCGGTCACGTAGTGCAGGTGGAAGCGGACGGTCCAAAGGAAGTTCCAGGCGCGGCGGATGGCGCGCGCCTCCTGCGGCGTCAGCAGCCCGCCACCCGGGCTGTCCGCGCCGACCAGTTCGGGCATGCGCAGCACGCCGAAGGCATGGCGAGCCAGCCAGTACAGCGTCTGCAGGTCGCGCAGCCCGCCGCGGCCTTCCTTCACATGGGGTTCCACCAGGAACGGGCTTTCGCCGTAGCGGGCGTGCCTCGCCTGGCGTTCCGCCCGCTTGGCGGCGAGGAAGGGCGCCAGGCCGCTGGCCTTGCGGGCGGCGAGGAAGGCGGTGTCGAAACGCTCGAACACCGGGCGTTCGCCGGCCAGGAAGCGGGCATCGATAAGCGCGGTCTGGATGGTGACGTCGCCGCGCGAATCCTCGATGCATTCGGACAGGGTGCGCGTTGCGTGCCCGACCTTCAGGCCGAGATCCCACAGCAGGTACAGCAGGAATTCCACCGAACGCCGCCCTTGCGGGCCGAGCGGCTGGTCGGACAGGAACAGCAGGTCGATGTCGGAATAAGGCGCCAGGACGCCGCGGCCGTAGCCGCCGGTGGCGATCAGGGCGAAGGGCGCCTCCACCGCGCCATTCGGCGCATCCGCCGGATTGGCACAGACCGCGAGGGTGTAGGTGTGGATGGCCGAGACGATGCCATCCGTCAGCGCGGCCAGCCAGCGGGCGGCGCCCAGGCCGGACAGGTCATGCGCCTCGAAGGCCCGCTGCACGCGGCCCTGGATGCGGCCGAGCTGTCGCCGCAGCAGGCCGAGGGCGATATCACGGGCGACCGGGCGGCCATGTTCAACCAGCCCTGCGATCAGGTCCGGCAGGACCTCGGGCGGTTCGGCGGGTAGCGCGAGAGCGGCCGCCGGGGATGGCGGTTGGCCGAGGCTGGCGATCATCCTTGTCACACTACCGTGTCACCCGTCGCAGCAACAGTCTTCTCGTGTTGCGGTGCAGTAACTTCCGCACCCGGATCGGTTTTCTGATCCGCGAGCGATTTCAATCGGTAGAGCGCATCCTGCGCTTCACGCGGGGAGAGCGTATCGGGGTCCAATTCCGCCAGCAATGCGTGCAGCGGACTGGCCGGTGCCGCCTGGGCGGTTGGTGCTGCCTGGGCAAATAGCGGCAATTCCTCCGCCAGCGCATCGTGGCCACCGGCGCGGGCGCGGGTTTCCAGCGCGGCCAGCACCTCCGCCGCGCGCTTCAGCACCGGGCGCGGAACGCCGGCCAGGCGCGCGACATGCACGCCCCAGGACCTTTCGCTGGCGCCGGGGCCGACCAGGTGCTGGAACACCACCTCCCCGCGCCATTCCCGCACCTGCATCCGGGCAAGCTGCACTTCCGGCAGGCGCCCGGCCAGTGCGGTCAATTCGTGGAAATGACTCGCAAAAATGGCGCGGCAGCGGATGCGGTCGTGCAGCGCCTCCAGCACCGCCCAGGCAATCGCCAGGCCGTCCCAGGTCGCGGTGCCGCGGCCGACCTCGTCCAGCACGACCAGCGACCGGGCGGTGGCCTGGTTCAGGATGGCGGCGGTTTCCGCCATCTCCACCATGAAGGTCGACCGCCCGCCGGCGATGTCGTCGCCGCCGCCGACGCGGGAGAACAGCCGGTCCACCAGCCCCATCCGGGCCGCGGTGGCCGGCACGAAAAGTCCCGCCTGGGCGAGCACCACCATCAGCGCATTCTGCCGCAGCCAGGTGGATTTGCCGGCCATGTTGGGCCCGGTCAGCAGGCAGAGCCGGCGTCCGGGCGACAGATCGCAATCATTCGGTACAAAAGCCGGGCCCCGGGCCCGCTTCTGCACCGCCTCCACCACCGGATGGCGGCCTGCGGTGATGCAGAATTCCGCGCGCTCCGTCAGCTCCGGCCGGCACCAGCCGCCTTCGGTGGCGAGCTGCGCGCTGGCAGCGTGCAGGTCGAGCTCCGCCAAAGCGCGGGCGGCCGCCGCGATGGCGGTGCCCTGGTCCAGCGCCAGGCGCTTGAGGTGGGCGATGCAGGCGCGTTCCCGTGCCGTCGCGCGTTCCCCGGCCTCCGCCACCTTGCGGTCCAGCTCGGCCAGCGCCGTGCAGGTGAAGCGCATGGCGTTGGCCATGGTCTGGCGCAGGATGGGCGAGAGCGGCTGGCCGGCGGCCACCGGCGGGGACTGCACCAGTTTTTGGCCGGCGGCGGCCGGTAGTTCGGCGAGGAAGCCGAATTGCTGGTGGTGGCGGATCTTCAGGCTGGCGACGCCCCAGGCCTGCGCCAGGTCCATCTGCAGCGCCGCCACCGCCTCCCGCGCTCCGTCCCGCAGGCGGCGCAGCGCGTCCAATTCGCCATCGTAGCCGGCGGCGATCACCCCGCCATCCTCCAGCCGCGCCGGCATTTTTTCCGAGTTCAGCGCGCGGCCGAATTCGGCGGACAGCGCCGGGTCCAGGCGCAAGGCGGCCCGGGAAGCGCCGATCAGCGGCGGCGGCGGAATGGGCGCGTTGGCCAGCGCATCGGCGGCCGCCTCGGCGCGGGCAAAGCCGCCGGCGAGTGCCGCCAGGTCGCGTGGGAAGAAGCGGTCCAGCGCCAGGCGGCCGAGCGCGCGGGCCATGTCCGGCGCGCCCTTCAGCGTGCCGCGCAGCGCCATCCGCGTGGCCTCCGCGCCCAGCAGGAAGGACACGGCATCATGCCGGTCGGAGACGGCGGCTACCTCCGCCAGCGGAGCGGCCAGCCGCGCGGCCAGTTCGCGCGCCCCTGCTGCGGTCAGCGTGCGGTCCACCGCGGCGAACAGGGTGGCTTCCGTGCCGCCGCGCTGGTCGCGGAGGATCTCCAGGCTGCGGCGCGTCGCCGCGTCCAGCGCCAGCGTGCCGGCGGCACCCGCCTGCGGGCGGGGCGGGTCCAGCCGCGGCAGGGCGCCGGCCTGGGTTTCCCGGACATAGGACAGCGCCAGGGCGGCGGCGGCGAGCTCGGCCTCGGTGAAACGGCCGAAACCGTCCAGCGTCGCGACGCCGAAGGCCTCCCGCAGCAGGCGGGCGGGGTCGCGCGGCGGGGCGCGTTCGGCGATGCGGCCGGGCAGGCGCTGGGCGAGGTCGGGCAGCTCGGCCAGGTCCCGCGGCGCGCAGGCCTCCACCGGCTCGATCCGCGCCAGCAGCGCGCCGAGGTCGCCGCGCGGCAGGGCCATGGTCTCGAAGCCGCCGGTCGAGACATCGACCCAGGCGGCGGCGAAGCCACCTTCCGCCTCGGCCAGCGCCAGCAGCCAGGCGGGGCGGGCGGCGTCCAGCAGGCCATCTTCCGTCACCGTGGCGGGGGTGACGACGCGCACCACCTCGCGCCGGATGGTCGGCGCCTTGCGCTTCTTCGCCTGTTCCGGCGTTTCCATCTGGTCGCAGATGGCGACCCGGTGGCCCTGCCGGATCAGCCGGGCGAGGTAGGCTTCCCAGGCATGCACCGGCACGCCGCACATCGGCACCGGCTGGCCGCGATGCTCGCCACGGAAGGACAGCGCGATGTCGAGCGCGGCGGCGGCGGTTTCCGCATCGCCGAAGAACATCTCGAAGAAATCGCCCATGCGGAAGAAGACCAGCGCATCCGGATGCGCGGCCTTGGCGACGAACCATTGGGCGAGGGCGGGGGTCGCGCCTTCGGCGCGCGGATAGTTGGCGCCTTCGGCGCGCGGATAGGTCGCGCTTTCGGCGCGCGGGACGCTCTCGCCTTCGGCGGCGGGGATGTGGGGCGGATCGCTCACCTGCCTTCGATAGACCGCCACGCCGCGCCTGCGAAGGGCCTCCTGCTTAACCCGCCAAAGCTGCACAACGCAGCTGCGAAGCGGCTGTCTTCCCAGGCTCGCCGGAGGCTGCGATGAAGAGGGGAAGTGAGTTGGGGAAGACACGAAACCATGGATGACGCGCGCAAGGAACCGGGCGAGGCGCTGGCCGATACCCGCACCGCCCGCATCACGGAGCAGGAAGCGCTGGCGATGCATGCCGAGGGCCGGCCGGGCAAGCTGGAGATCCGGCTGACCAAGCCGCTGACCACGGCGCGCGACCTGTCGCTCGCCTACAGCCCCGGCGTGGCGGCGCCCTGCCTGCACATCCACAAGAACCCGGCGCTGGCCTATGACTACACCAGCAAGGGCAATTTCGTCGCCGTCATCAGCAACGGTACGGCGGTGCTGGGGCTGGGCAATCTCGGCGCGCTGGCCAGCAAGCCGGTGATGGAGGGCAAGGTCGCGCTGTTCAAGCGCTTCGCCGATGTCGATGGCATCGACCTGTGCCTCGATACCGAGGATGTCGACGCCTTCGTCAACTGCGTCCGCTATCTCGGCCCGTCCTTCGGCGGGATCAACCTGGAGGACATCAAGGCGCCCGAATGCTTCGTCATCGAGCAGCGGCTACGCGAGCTGATGGACATTCCGGTGTTCCACGATGACCAGCACGGCACCGCCATCGTCGCCGCCGCCGGCCTCATCAACGCCTGCCACCTGACCGGCCGCGACCTGAAGTCCGTGAAACTGGTGATCAACGGCGCCGGCGCCGCGGCGGTGGCCTGCGCCGAGCTGGTGAAGGCCATGGGCATCCACCCGCAGCACGTGATCCTGGCCGACACCAAGGGCGTGATCTATCGCGGTCGCACCGAGGGCATGAACCAGTGGAAGTCGGCGCATGCCGCCGACACGGCCTGCCGCACGCTGGCCCAGGCGATGGAGGGCGCCGACTGCTTCATGGGCCTGTCCGTGAAGGGCGCCGTGACGCCGGAGATGGTGCGGTCCATGGCCGCCCATCCGATCATCTTCGCGATGGCCAACCCGGACCCCGAGATCACGCCGGATGAGGCGCGCGCGGTGCGGCCGGATTGCATCATCGCCACCGGCCGCAGCGACTATCCGAACCAGGTCAACAACGTGCTTGGCTTCCCCTTCATCTTCCGGGGCGCGCTCGATGTGCGGGCCAGCACGATCAACGACCAGATGAAGGTCGCGGCGGCCAATGCGCTGGCGTTGCTGGCGCGCGAACACGTGCCGGAGGAAGTGGCGGGCGCCGGGGCTGGCAAGTCGCTGCGCTTTGGCCCGGAGTACATCATCCCCAACGCCTTCGACCCGCGCCTGATCAGCCGCATTCCGCCCGCCGTCGCCAAGGCGGCGATGGAATCCGGCGTGGCGCGCAAGCCGATCATCGACCTGCACCGCTATGCGCGGGATCTCGCCGGCCGGCTGGATTCCACCGCGCATGCGATGGAGGCGATCGCCGAGCGGGTGCAGGCCAATCCGCGCCGCGTGGTCTTCGCCGAGGGCGAGGAGGAACGGGTGATCCGCGCCGCCATCGCCTTCCGCAACGCCGGCTACGGCACGCCGGTGCTGGTCGGGCGCGAGGACCGGGTGAATGCCGTGGTGGCCGGCCTCGGCATCGCGATGCCGGAGGGGATCGAGATCCACAATGCGCGGGTCTCCCACCGCAACACCGCCTATGCCGAGTGGCTCTACGCCAAGAAGCAGCGTGAGGGGTTCCTGCAGCGCGACTGCCAGCGCCTGGTGAACCTGGACCGCAACGTGTTTGCCGCCTGCATGGTCGCGGCCGGCGATGCGGATGCGATGGTCACCGGCGCCACGCGCAGCTACGCCGCGACGCTGGAAGGCGTGCTGACGGCGATCGACCCGGCGCCGGGCACGGTGCTGTTCGGGCTGACGCTGATGCTGGCGCGGCGGTCCGGCACCGTGCTGGTGGCCGATACCGCCATCCATGAGCGGCCGGATGCGGCGACGCTGGCCGAGATCGCCACCAAGGCCGCGGCGGCGGCGCGTCGCCTGGGGCATGAGCCGCGCGTCGCCTTCCTGTCCTTCTCCACCTTCGGCGATCCGAAGGGCAGCATCCCGGGCAATGTGCGGGATGCGGTGAAGCTGCTCGACCAGCGGGAGGTGGATTTCGAATACGATGGCGAGATGGCGGCCGACGTGGCGCTGGACCCCGGGCTGCGCGCCAGCCTGTATCCCTTCTGCCGCCTGACGGGTCCGGCCAATGTGCTGGTGATGCCGGGCCTGCATGCGGCGCATATCCTGACCAAGGCGGCCCCAAGGCTGACCTCGGCGCAGACCATCGGCCCGCTGCTGATGGGCCTGTCCGCGCCGGTGCAGATCGTCGGCATGGAAGCGGGCGTGAACCAGATCCTGGACATCGCCTGCCTCGCCGCCCACGCTGCCCTGCCGAAGTAGCGATGGCGAAGTAGCGATGGCCGAGCGCGTCTGCACCATCGGGTATGAGGAGGCGACGCCGGCGCGGCTGATCGCCGCCTTGCAGGCGCAGGGCATCGCCACGCTGGTCGATGTCCGCGCGCTGGCGAACAGCCGCAAGCCCGGCTTCGCCAAGCGGGCGCTGTCCGCCGCGCTGGCGGAGGCCGGGATCGGCTATCTCCATGTCCCGGCGCTTGGCACCCCGGCGGAGGGTCGCGCCGCGGCCCGCGCCGGAAGGCCGGCGGAGATGCGGCGCATCTTCGGCGCGAAGCTGGCAGGGCTGGAGGGCCAGGCCGCGCTGGCCGCACTGTCTGCCCAGGCGCGGGCGGAGCCGGTCTGCCTGCTGTGCCTGGAGGCCGACCCTTCACAGTGCCACCGCACCCTGGTGGCCGAGGCGGTGGGCCTGCCGGTGCGGCATCTGGTGCCGTAGAGCTAGCCGGGGCCCCTGCCGCGTCCCCCGAGGTAGCGGCGCTCCGGCCGGTAGGTCAGCCAGCGGCGCAGCCCGCGCAGGAAATCGCGGATCGGGGTCGGTGCGCGGAAGCCAAAGGGGCCGAAGCTGTGGGTTGCGGACATGGGGAAGGGCTCCCTGGTTCGGGTTCGCCCTCCTGGCGTCGCGGCATATGGGCCGGGGCCTCACGCTACGCCGGCACTATTAACCGCTGGTTGAGGCCGTGCGCGGGATTTTGGCGGGATGCGCCCCGCCGGCTATGCTGGGCGCCGCGATCCCCATTCCGAAGGTGGCCGAAGCGTGTTCCGACGCATTTTCTCCTCCCGCTCCGGCCCGGCCCGGCCTGACCCGGCATCCCGCAACACCTACTGCTTCCTCGGCAACCGGGCGGTGGCGCTGACCCATTCGGGGCTGAAGATCTTCCTGGATGTGCGGGATGTCGGCATGACGCCGCATATCGCGCTGTCCGGTGAATGGGAGCGTCATGTCGAACGCCTGCTGCGCCGGCTGCTGAAGCCCGGCGCGCAGGTGGTCGAGGTGGGGGCCAGCATGGGCTACCACACCCTCGCCATGGCGCAGGCGGTGGGCGCGGAGGGCCATGTGCATGCCTTCGAGGCCAATCCTCGCGTGCTCGCTCTGCTGAAGGACAGCGTCACGGTGAACGGCTTCGACGGCCGCGTCACGGTGCATGCGGCGGCCGCGCTGGCCGAGCCGGGGCGCGTCGCCTTCGCCGTGCATCCCGCGCATATCGGCAGCGGCCATGTGGCGTTGGCGGAGACGGTGGCGGGCTATCCGGAGCGTTTCGAGGCGCGCGGCGTGCGCATCGACGATGCGCTGGCGGCGTTGCCGGCGGCTGATCTGATGCGGCTGGATTGCGAGGGCAGCGAGCCGCAGGCGCTGCGCGGGGCGGAGGCGCTGATCCGCCGGTCGCCGGACCTGATGATGGTCACCGAATGGGACACCCACATGATGGGCGCGCGGGAGGATGTGGCCGCCTTCGAGGCCTGGCTGCGCGGCCTCGGCCTGGTGCATGTGCAGGAGATCACCGCCGGCGGGCTGAAGCCGCTGGCCGAGGGCAGCCTGGCGGGGCTGACCCATGCGGATCTGCTGCTGTCCCGCCGGCCGCTCGGCTAGCTACCCGTCCAGCCGGATCCCCAGCTCCCGGATCAGCGGCCGCCAGACGGCATTCTCCCGCTGCACGAATTCGGAGAACTGCGCCGGGGTCCAGGGCTGGTACTCGATGCCGAGGTCGGCGAGCCGCTTCGCGATGTCGGCGGAGGTCATGGCGCGCACCATCTCCTGCGCCAGCCGGGCGACGATGGGGCCGGGCGTGCCGCTGGGCACGCTCATGCCCTGCCAGCCATAGGCCACCGCCTCGGCATGGCCGAGTTCCCGCAGGGTCGGCACATCCGGGAACAGGGCGCTGCGCGTCTCGCTCATCACGCATAGCGCGCGGACGCGGCCATCCTTGATGAAGGGGGTGCCGGTGGCGGTGTCGATCACCACCACATCGACATTGCCGGCCAGCAGGTCCTGCATCGCCGCCGGGCCGCCGCGATAGGGCACATGTTCCCCGGCCAGCCCGGTGCGGCGCTTCACCAGTTCCATCGCCAGGTGGTGCGGCGATGCGACGGCCGGCGTGCCATAGGTCGGCGCGCGTGCCTTCGAGGCTTCGACCAGCCCCGCGAAATCCCGCACCGGGTCATCCGGCCGCACCACGATGAACAGCGGGAAGCGCCCGATGAAGCCGACGCCGGTGAAATCCCGATCCGGATTGTAGGGCAGCCGCCCATACAGCGCCGGATTATAGACCAGGATGCCGTTGTCGACATGCATCCAGGTGTAGCCATCCGCCGGGCTGCGGGCGACCATTTCGCTGGCCAGGACGGCGCCACCGCCGGGGCGGTTCTCCACCAGCACGTTCTGGCCGAGCCGCGGGGTCATCTGCGCCGCGATCAGCCGGGCGAAGGCGTCGGAGGCGCCACCGGGCGGATAGCCGACGATCCAGCGCAGCGGCCGCTCCGGCCAGCCAGCCGGCATGCTGCCCTGGGTGCTGCCTTGGGCGCGCGCGCCCGGCATGCCGGCGATTCCCGCCAGCCCGATCCCTGCCAAAACCTCGCGACGCCCGACCATGCCACGCCTCCGTCCTGCTGCGCGCATCATGCGGCCTGGCGTGGCGGGCGCAACACCGCCAGCGCGCCCCTGGCCCGCAGCGGCGCGCATTTCGCCGCGAAATCGGGCGAAGGGCGCCGCCGAAAGCGGCAGGTCCGGTCTGCCATGCGTGGCACGCGCACCCATTCGGCCAAAGATTGACTTGAACCTGCCACGATGCGGCGTGAAGTTTGCACCATGCGCGCGATGGTCGGTATTTCCTGTTGTGTAAAAGCCTTTGGCCTGTTCGGTACGCCGAACCACGCCGCCTCGGACAGTTACGTCCGGGTCTCGCTCGGCCCGATCGGCGCCGTGCCGGTGCTGCTGCCGGCCGCCGGGGAAGCGCTGGTGCCGGATATCCTGCCGCGGCTGGATGGGCTGATGCTGACCGGCAGCCGGTCCAACGTGCATCCGGACCATTATGACGGCCCTGCCCATGCGGAGGGCACGCCGGAGGATCCGCAGCGGGATTCCACCACCCTGCCGCTGATCCGCGCGGCGATCGCCGCCGGCCTGCCCGTGCTGGCGATCTGCCGCGGCTTCCAGGAGCTGAACGTGGCGCTCGGCGGATCGCTGGACCAGCGTATCCAGGACCTCCCGGGGCGGATGGACCATTCCACGCCATCCGACCAGAAGCTGCCGGGCGTGCGCACCGGCAAGGCGCATGCGGTGCGCGTAGCACCGGACGGCCAGCTTGCCCGCATCTGGGCGGAGGCTGGGCTGCGCATCCGGCCGGAGGCGGTGCCGGTGAATTCCCTTCACAATCAGGGCGTCTGCCGCCTGGCCCCGCGCCTGGTGGCCGAGGCCTGGGCGCCGGATGGAACCGTCGAGGCGGTGCGCGTGGCCGATGCGCCGGGCTTCGTCCTCGGCGTGCAGTGGCACCCGGAATATGACTGGGAACAGGATGCCCGGTCCCGCGTGATCTTCGAAGCCTTCGGCGCCGCCGCCGCCGCCTGGGCCGCCGGGCAGCGGCCTGAAGCCACCCGCCGGGCAGCGGCCTGAAGTCACCCCGCCGGGCAGCGGCCTGAAGTCACCCGGCCGCGCAGCGGCCTGAAGGCACCCCGCCAGGCAGCGGCCTGAAGTCACCCGGCCGGGCAGCGGCCTGAAGTCACCCCGCCAGGCAGCGGCCTGAAACCAGCCAGCGCGCGGCGGAGTAGCCGCGCACACGACATGTTTTGCATGCCCGGCCCCCGGCGCGCTATCATGGCGAAGCCGGCCGACTATCGCCGGCGGACGATGCCCGGTTCCCCTGCCGGCTCGCCCGACCATTCCGATCGGAAGTAAACAGCGTGGCGCCCGGTCACCCCCCTGACCGGGCGCTTTGCGTTCAGGGAGGTGGCGGCATGGATGCGGAACGGCTGGCGGCGCTGCGGGCGCGGTTCGAGGGCACCGGCGGGTCGGAGGCCGAGGACCCGCTGTTCCGCCGCATCATCGAAAGCCAGTTCCAGGGCGACCGCCGCACCTGGCCCTTCGCCGGGCTCGCCACCTTCTGCGGTGCCCCGTTCCAGGCGGACCCCTTCACCAACCCGCCCGAGATCGGCCTGGTCGGCGTGCCGATGGATCTCGGCGTCACCAATCGCGCCGGCGCCCGGCTCGGCCCGCGCGCGATCCGCGCGGTGGAGCGCATCGGGCCCTATGAGCCCGCCCTGCACATGGCGCCGCTGACGGAGGCGCGCGTTGCGGATCTCGGCGACGTGCCGATGGCGTCCCGCTTCTCGCTGGATTCCTGCCACGCGGATATCGAGCTGCATTTCAAGGCGCTGCGGGATGCCGGCATCCGCACCGTGGCGGCCGGCGGCGACCATTCGATCAGCCTGCCGATCCTGAAGGCGCTCGGCGCCGGCCGGCCATTGGGGATGGTGCATATCGATGCCCATGCCGATACCGGCGGCGCCTATGAGGGCACGCGCTTCCACCATGGCGGCCCATTCCGGCAGGCGGTGCTGGAGGGCGTGCTGGACCCGGACCGCACCATCCAGATCGGCATCCGCGGCGGCGCCGGCTACCTGTGGGAATTCTCCACGGCCAGCGGCATGACGCTGATCCAGATGCATGAATTCTCCCAGATTGGCGTCCCGGCGGTGCTGGAGGTGGTCCGGAAAGTGGCGACCGGGCCGGTCTATGTCTCCTTCGACGTCGATGCGGTGGATCCGGGCTTCGCGCCGGGCACCGGCACGCCGGAGGTGGGCGGGCTGTCTCCCCTGCAGGTGCTGCAATTGTTGCGCGGCCTGGCCGGGCTGGATGTGGTGGGCGGCGATGTGGTGGAGGTGGCGCCGCAATACGATGCCGGCACCGCCACCGCGCAGATCGGCGCCCAGGCGATGTTCCAGATTCTCTGCCTGCTGGCCCGGGCGCCGTCCTTCAGGGCCTGAAATGGACGGAAGTCCGGCCCTTCAAAGCCTGATTCCAGCCTGTTAGACTACCCGCCCGCGCGGTGCGGGTAGGGGTCGGCCTGTCGCCGCCAGATTTCGGGAATCCAGGTCATGAAATTCACGGTGGACCGGGCGGTGCTGCTCAAGGCGCTCGCGCATGTGCAGAGCGTGGTGGAGCGGCGCAATACCATCCCGATCCTGGCCAATGTGCTGCTGGAAGCGCGCGAGGGCGGGCTGCGGCTGACCGCGACGGATATGGAGATCGCGGTGGTCGAGGACGTGCCCGGCGTGACCGTGACGCGCGCCGGCCGCACCACGGCCCCGGCGGCCACCCTTTTCGAACTGGTCCGCAAGCTGCCGGACAGCGCCAAGCTGGAACTGGACCATCCGGGCGGCGATGCGCAGATGACGCTGCGCGCCGGTCGCTTCGACGCCAAGCTGTCGGTCCTGCCGGTGGAGGATTTCCCCTCCATGACCGAGGGCAAGCTGCCGCATCGCTTCGGCATCGGCGCGGCCATGCTGCGCGGGCTGATCGACAGCACCCGCTTCGCGATTTCCACCGAGGAAACGCGCTACTACCTCAACGGCATCTACATCCATGCGACGGAGGCCGGCGGCACCAAGGTGCTGCGCGCCGTGGCGACGGATGGCCACCGCCTGGCCCGCGTCGAGGAACCGCTGCCGGATGGCGCGGATGGCATGCCGGGCGTGATCGTGCCGCGCAAGACGGTGAACGAGCTGCGCAAGCTGGCCGAGGAAGTGACGGATGAGATCGCCGTCGCGCTGTCCGACACCAAGATCCGCTTCACGCTGGGCGCGGTGCAGCTGACCTCGAAGCTGATCGACGGCACCTTCCCGGAATACGAACGGGTGATCCCGCGCGGCAACGACAAGGTGCTGAAGGTCAAGAAGAACGACTTCGCGGCGGCCGTGGGCCGCGTGGCGGGCATCAGCAGCGAACGGTCGCGGCCCGTGAAGCTCTCGATCGACCGCAACCACCTGCTGCTCTCCGCCGCCAGCGCCGAGCTTGGCCAGGCGCAGGAGGAACTGGACGGCGATGTGGTGAGCTATGAGAGCGGCCCGCTCGAGATCGGCTTCCAGGCGCGCTACCTGAACGACATCACCGACCAGATCGCCGAGACGGTGGAGTTCCGCTTCTCCGACGGCTCCGCGCCCACCATCGTGACGGACAGCGCGAAGCCGGAAGCGCTGTATGTGCTGATGCCGATGCGGGTCTAGCACCCGGAAAGCCCTCTCCCCCCGACGGGGGGAGGGTTGGGCGAGGGGAGCCGCGCCAGGCCGGGCGCTTGCCGCTGCGGCGATGCGGACCATTTCCGGTCCATCATGACCCATCCGCGTCCCGCCCCATCCACCGCCGACCTGCCTGACTGGCTGGTCGGCGAATTGCGTTCCGACCATGCCGGGGAAACCGGCGCCGTGATGATCTATCGCGGCATCCTGGCCTTTGCCCGCGACCCGGCGATCCGCGATTTCGCGCAACGGCATGGCGCCACCGAACAGGGGCATCTGGACCTGCTCGAAGGGTTGCTGCCGCGAAACCGGCACAGCCGGCTGCTGCCGATATGGCGCGTGGCGGGCTGGCTGACCGGGGCGCTGCCGGCGCTGGCCGGCAACCGCGCCATCTATGCCACCATCGATGCGGTGGAGACCTTCGTGGACCACCACTACCAGGCGCAGATCGACCGGCTGGATGCGGAGCGCATCCTGCCCGAGATCCGCGCCCTGCTGGCGCAGTGCCAGGAGGAGGAGGTGGAGCATCGGGACGAGGCGCGGGAGGCCGCCGATGGACCACCTGGCGCCTTGCTGCGCGCCTGGGCCTGGCTGGTGGGAAGCGGCTCCGCTGCCGCCGTCCATGCGGCGCGGCGGATTTAGCGGCGCGCCCCACCCCTGACGCCGCGCGGCGGGCGGCGTAAAGAACCGCCATGGATCTTGCAGCGGATATCCTGGTCGCCGGCGGCGGCATGTCTGGCACCATGGCGGCGATCGCCGCGGCGCGCGCCGGCGCGGATGTGCTGCTGGTGGAGCGCTTCGGCTTCCTGGGCGGCGCCGCCACTGCCGCGGCCGTCGGCCAGTTCGTCGGCTGGGAAACCGCCGCCGGCCGCCGCGTGGTGGCCGGGCTGGCGGAGGAGGTGGTGGCGCGGCTGCAGGCACTCGGCGCCAGCGACGGCCATACCCACTTCACCATGTCCACCGGCCACCGCATGGACCGCGTCTGCTACGACCCGGAACTGCTGAAGCCGGTGCTGGACGCCATGGCGGCGGAAGCGGGCGTGCGGCTGCTGTTCCACACCGCCATCCTCGGCGCGGAACGCCAGGGCCGCGCCATCGCCTCGGTCGATCTGCTGACCAAGGCGGGTGTGTGCCGGGTGACGCCGCGCCTGGTCATCGATGCCAGCGGCGACCTCGACCTGCTGGCGCGGGCCGGAGCGGAGTTCCTGCCGCTGCAGCCGGGGCAGGTGATGCAGCCGGCAACCGCCATGTTCCGCTTCGGCCCGATCGATCTGCCGGCCTTCGACGCCATCCCGCCCGAAACCCTGGCCGCGCTGGCGCAGCAGGGCGTGGCGGAGGGCAGGCTGGCGCGCGCCGCGCTGCATGCCAGCCGCATCGAGGGCACGGCCGATGCCTGGTTCAATATCGGCCGCCTCGCCTTCGATGCGACGGACCCGCTGGCGCTCTCGGCGGCGGAGGTGGAGGGGCGGCGCCAGTCGCTGGCCGCCGCCGGCTTCTTGCGCGACCTGGTGCCGGGTTGCGGCGCGGGCCGCATCCAGGCCTTCGCGCCGCAGGTGGGCGTGCGCGAAAGCCGCCGCATCCACGGCCTGCATGTGCTGGAGGAGGCGGAGCTGCGCGACGGCGAGCCCTTCGCCGACCGCATCGCCTGGGGCGCCTATCCCATGGACATTCATCCGGCCAAGGGCGCCGGCCTGCATTTCGAAGGGTTCGGCGCCGACCACGCCTATGCGATTCCGCTGCGCGCGCTGCTGCCGCGCGGCTTCGACAATGTGCTGGTGGCCGGGCGCGGCATCTCGGCCAGCCACAAGGCGCATGCGGCGATCCGGGTGATGCCGATCGTCATGGCGATCGGCCAGGCGGCGGGGATCGCCGCCGCCATGGCGGCGCCCGGCAATGCGGCGCCGGCGCAGATCGATGTGGCCAGCCTGCAGGACGCGCTGCGCCAGGGCGGCGCGCATCTGCCGTGAGGCGTTTTCGGGGGGACAGGACATGACGGACAAGAAGCTCATCACGCGCCGGCTGGCGCTGGCAGCGGGCGGCGCGCTGCTGGCAAGCGGTGCCCGGGCGCAGACGCAGGGCTGGCCGACGCGGCCGGTCCGCATCATCGTGCCCTTCGCAGCCGGCGGCCCGGCCGATGCGCTGGCCCGCATGCTGGCCGAGATTTTTGCCCCGCAGCTCGGCCAGCCCGTGGTGGTGGAGAACCGCGCCGGCGCGGGCGGCATCCTGGGCACCCAGGCGGCGGCCCAGGCGAATGACGGGCATACGCTGCTGTTTGGCAGCGTCAGCATGACCATCGTGCCGCATCTGCAGCCGCAGCCGCTGGCCTATGACGTGGTGCGGGATTTCGTGCCGCTCGGGCTGGTGGCCTCCACCCCCTTCGTGCTGGTGGTGCCCGTGGCCTCCGCCTTGCGCAGCGTGGCGGATGTGGTGGCGGAGGCGCGGAAGGGCGGCATGGCGGCGGCGAATAGCGGCCATGGCACCATCTCCCACCTCACCGCCGAGATGTTCGGCGAGGCGGCGGGCGTGCGGATCGAGCCGGTGGTCTATCGCGGCGAGGGCGTGCTGATGCCGGACCTGCTGAATGGCGCGGTGCCGATGGGCTTCCTGACCCTGTCCACCGTGCTGCCGCAGATCCAGGCCGGGCGGCTGCGCGCCCTGGCCATTGCCGGCGCGGCGCGGCTGGCGGTGCTGCCGGATGTGCCGAGCCTGGCCGAGCAGGGTTTCCCGGGGATCGAGGCGGATGGATGGCAGGCGCTTTTCGCGCCGCGCTCGGTGCCGGAGGCGGGGGTGGACCGGCTGGTGCCGCTGCTGCGCGATGCGGTGGCGAGTGCCGCGCTGCGCGAACGCATCACCGGCTTCGGCGCCATTCCCGGCACGCGGGATCGCGCAGCCTTCGCGGCGATGTTCCCGCAGGAATACCAGCGCTGGGGCGCGGTGGTGCGGGCGCGCGGCATCCAGGCGCAATAGCGGCGTGGACGAGGCCTATGATGCGGTGGTGCTGGGCAGCGGCGCCGCGGGTCTGACGGCGGCGCTGACCGCGGCGGTGGCGGGGCTGCGCGTGCTGGTGCTGGAGAAGATGGACCGGCTCGGCGGCACCAGCGCCATGTCCGGTGCCGGCACCTGGATTCCCGCGAACCACCATGCGGCGGCAGCCGGCATCACGGACAGCCCGGAGGAGGCGCTGGACTATATCCGCGCCGCGGCGCCGGAGGGCTGGGCGGCGACGGAGGATGGGCTGTGGCAGCGGCTGGTGACGGCCGCGCCGGCCATGCTGCGCTTCGTCGAGGCGCATTCGCCGCTGCGTTTTCGGCTGACGCCGGAGGGCGATCCGTTGCGAACCCTGCCGGGCGCCAAGCCGCGCGGGCGCATGCTGTCCCCCCTGCCGCTCAGTCGCTGGCGGGCGGGGCGCTTCGCGTTTCGTATCCGGCGGTCGACCATCCCGGAAATCTTCACTTATCACGAGGCGGTGGAGACGGACCTGTATCACCACCCCTATCGCACGGCGCTGAAGCTCTGGCCGCGGCTGGCCTGGCGGCTGCTGGCGAATAGCCGCGGCAAGGGCACGGCGCTGGTCACCGGGCTGGTTCGCGGCTGCCTGGATGCCGGCGTGCGGATCGAGCATTCGGCGCGGGCGGTTCAGCTTCTGCAGGATGAGACGGGGGCGGTGACCGGCGTGGTGGTGGAACGGCGCGGCCGCCGCCGGACCATGCAGGCGCGGCGCGGCGTGGTGATCGCGACCGGCGGCTTCGAATGGGATGCGGCGCTGCGCGCCCGGCATTTCCCGGGTCCGGTGGATTATCTCGGCAGCCCGCCGGGCAATGAGGGGGATGGCCACCGCATGGCGCAGGCGGCCGGCGCGGCGCTGGCGCATATGGACCAGGCGACGCTGACGCCCTCCGTGCCCGTGCGGCATGAGGGGCATCTGATGGCCCGCCCCGTGCCCTTCCATACCGAACCCAACGCCATCCTGGTGAACCGCCACGCCGTGCGCTTCGTCAACGAACTGGTCTTCAACATCGGCGAGGCGATGGATGCGCGCGACGAAGCGGGCCAGCCGGTGCACCTGCCCTGCTGGGTGATCGCCGATGCGCGGCTGCTGGACCGGCTGCCGCCGGCGCGCTGGGCGGCGAAGGATGATGCGGGCTGGCTGCACCGAGCAGCGAGCGTGGCGGAGCTGGCGCGGAAGATCGGCCTGGACCCCGCCGCGCTGGAGGCGACGGTTGCGCGCTACAACGCTGCCTGCGCGGCGCAGAAGGATGCCGATTTCGGCCGCCCCTCCGCCGCCGATGCCGCGGCCAGCGGCGACAAGCGGCGGCGCGGCGGGCTGGAGGCGCTGGAGAAGGCACCCTTCCTGGCGATGCCCTTCAACCGCGCCATCCTCGGCACCAAGGGCGGGCCGCGCACCAATGACCAGGCGGAGGTGCTGCGGCCGGATGGCAGCGTGATCGCCGGGCTCTTCGCCGCGGGGGCGTCGAGCGCCAATCCGCTCGGCACCCGCGGGGTTGGCACCGGCACCACCATCGGCCCCTACATGGCCTGGGGCCATGTGGCGGGGCTGCGCCTCGCGCAGCGGAATGCGTGAGGGTCAGCCGAAGGCGACGGAGGGCAGCCAGGTGGCGATGCCGGGAAACAGGCAGAGCAGCGCCACGCCGGCCAGCAGCGCGATCCAGTAGGGCAGGGCGGCCAGCGCCGCCTCGCCCAGCTTCACCTCGCCGCCGGTGATGCCCACCAGGACGAACAGGTTCATCCCGACGGGCGGGGTCAGCATGCCGACCTCGATCATCAGCGTGACCACCACGCCGAGCCACACCGCATCGAACCCCACGCCGGTCAGCAGGGGGAAGACCAGCGGCAGGGTCATGATCATCATCGACAGCCCGTCGAAGAACATGCCCAGCAGCAGATAGACCGCGACGACGACCAGCAGCAGCAGCCAGCGCGACAGGCCCCATTCCGCCACCGTCGCCAGCAATTGCTGCGGCAGGCCGAGAAGGCTGATGGCCTGGGCCAGCACCAGCGCGCCGATGAAGACCATGGCGATGACGGCAAAGGTCCGCACCGTGCCGAGCAGGGCGGCAAGGCAGCCGCGCCAGGTCAGCTCGCCCAGGGTGAAGCCCAGCAGCAGGGACGCCGCGACGCCCACCCCTGCCGCTTCCGTCGGCGTGGCGAGGCCGGCAAACAGGCTACCGAGCACGGCGACGATCAGCACGATCAGCGGCAGCACGCCCGCCAGCCCGCGCAGCGCCTCGCCCAGCGCCACGCGGCGTTCGGCCGGGGCGAATTCCGGGTTGCGCAGGGCGGCCACCAGGATCCAGGCCATGAACAGCCCGGCCATCATCAGCCCGGGCAGCAGCCCGGCAAGGAACAGCCGCCCGATCGAGGTATCGGTCAGCGCGCCATAGATCAGTAGCGACAGCGAGGGCGGGATCAGCAGCCCCAGCGTGCCGCCGGCCGCCAGTGTGCCCACCGTCTGCGCCGGGTCGTAGCCGCGCGATTTCAGCTCCGGATAGGCGACCGAGCCCACGGCGGCGGCGACCGACATCGAACTGCCCGAGACGGCGCCGAACACCGCGCAGACCGCGATGTTGGTATGCAGCAGCCCGCCCGGCAATCTCGCAAAGATCGGCGCCAGGGCGCGATAGACGCCGCGCGCCAGGCCCGAGGCCACCAGCAATTCGCCGAGCAGGATGAACAGCGGAATCGCCGTCAGCGTGAACTCGTTCAGCGTGTTCCAGACGGTCTGCACGCCGATACGCGTGGACCCCCCCGCAAAGAAATGCAGGATGGCAAAGCCGGTCAGCCCCAGCGCCGCGCCCAGCACGGCGCCCGACAGCACGGTCGCCGTGACCATGCCGAGAAGGAAGGTCCAGATCACAGATGCTGCGCCTTCTCCGCCGGCGGTGGCCGCAGCGCCGCCCAGGCGGCGACCAGCCCGGTAAAGGCCAGTCCCGCCGGCGCCAGCGCCACCCAGGGGCCGAGCGGCAGCCGCGCCTGTTCGCTCATCAGCGACAGCCGCCAGGTGAATTCCGCGAGGCCATAGCTCTCCCAGGCGAAGATCGCGCAGAAGGCCACCATGATGAGCTGGCCGATCACCCAGGCGATGCGCCGGCCGAGCGGCGGCAGCCGGTCCGTCAGCAGCGTCACCCGGATATTGGCGTTGCCGGCCATGGCGAAGGGCAGCGCCAGGAAGGCCAGAGCCGAGAGCAGCAGACCCGCCAGCTCCTCGGTGAACCAGAAGGGCGCGGCAACCGCGTAGCGCATCACCACCGCCGCCACGACAAGTCCCAAAATGCCCGCGCAGGCCGCCGCCGAAAGGGCGAGCAGCGCGCGCGATATCCCCAGCAGGACCCGATCGACCTTTAGCGCAACTGGCAAGTCAGTTCGCGCCCAGCGCCGACTGGATGCGGGCGCGCCAGGCGGGGCCCTGACCGCCGGCCTCGCGCATCAGCGTCTCCCAGGTCCCCATGGCCGCGGTGCGGATCGCCTGCTGCTCGGCCTCGGAGAAGGTGGGGTGGAAGGTCACGCCCTGGCCGCGCAGCCGCTCCCGCGACGCCTCGTCATCCGCCGCATCCTGCTCGAAGCGGGCGCTGCGCTGCTCGATGGCGGCGGCGGAGGCCTGCAGCGCCGCGCGGTTGTCCGCCGACAGCGCCCGGAAGCGCGCCTGGTTGGCCAGGATGATATAGGGCGTGGGCGGGAAGGCGAAGCCGGTGCTTGTCGCGTGCTTCGCCACCTCCTGCAGGCTGATCGTGTGGACGATGCGCGGCGGGTACAGCGCGCAATCCACCACGCCGGTCTGCATCGCCGCATAAAGCTCCTGCTGCGGCACGATCTGCGCCGCGACGCCGAGCGCCCGAAAAGTCTCGACCTGCTCCCGCGATCCGACGCGCAGTTTTACGCGGCGCAACTCCTCCAGCGTGCGGACCGGGCTGCGGCAGAAGATCGCGGCGTCCAGCAGGCCCAATTGCATATAGCCCACCGGCTCGATGTTCCAGCGGCGGATGCCCTGGCTGAGGCTTTCCTGCAGCGCCGGCATCACGCGGGTGAGTTCCTGCGCGTTGCGGATCAGGCCGAAGACCAGGATGGAGGACATGGCGGCATCGTCGCGGCCCAGGAAGGGCGGCCAGATGAAGCTCATCTCCGGCGTCGCGCCCTGCATGGTCCGCAGCATGTCCGCGTCCCGCAGGTTCATGGCATTGCCCTCGAAGACATTGAGGGTGAAGCGGCCATTCGTCCGGGTGCGCAGGTCCGCCGCGAGGTCGCGCACATGCTGGCTCTCGATCCGCGTCGGCGCGTAGCTGTTGTGGAAGCGCCATTCCACGTTCTGGGCCTGCGCCGTGCCGGCCAAGCTGAACAGGGCGGTCATCGCGCCCAGCATCCATTTCCGCATCTTTGCCACTCCCGCCAAGGTTGCGCGGACGATAGGGGGCGGAACGCGGCGTTGACAACGCCTGCCCTGCAGCCTCGCATGCGGCCCATGGCAGGACAGATCGACCGGGCGCGCGCGGCGCGGCTGATGCAGGCGGCGGGGCTGGATGCGCTGGTGCTGGCGGCGCCGGAGAGTTTTCGCTGGGCCACCGGTGCGCCGGCCGGCGTCGCGGCGAACTGGCGCCGCCTGGGCGCCGCCATCGCCGTGGTGCCGGCCGACCCGGCGCTTCCGGTGGGCGCGGTGGTGAGCGACCTGTTCGCCGGCCCGGTGGAGGCTGCCGGCTGCGCGCCGCTGGTCCGCCACCCCATCTGGCCGGAAACCGCCGATCTGCGGCCCTACCTGGACGAGACGGGCGACGCGGCCGCCTGGGTGGCGCGCGCCACCGCCGCCCGCCCGCCCGGCTTCACCCGCCCCGCCACCTTCGACCGCGCGGCGGCGCTGGCCGGGCTGCGCCAGGTGCTGGCCGCGCAGGGATTCGGCCATGCCCGGCTGGGAGTGGAGCTTTCGGCCGTGCCGGCGGCCGACCTGCCGGCGCTGGAAGCGGCCTGCGCGCCGGCCGGGCTGCAGGATGCCTCCCTGCTGGTGGAGCGTTTGCGCGCCCATAAGTCGCCGGCCGAGATCGCCTGGTTGCGGGAGGCCGGGCTGATCACCGAGGCTGCGCTGCTGTCGCTGATCCCGGAAATCCGCGCCGGTGCGACGCGGGACGGGCTCGGGCAGCATTTTCTCGAATTGGTGCGGCAGGTGGCGAAGGTGCGCGGCACCGGCGGCGTCACCGCCTGGGAATATGTCGGCTTCGGCGCCTCCCCCTGGGCCAGCCCGGGGGTGCTGGGGCGGGGGGATGTGGTGAAGGTGGATGTCGGCGCGGTGGTCGGCGGCTATTCGGCCGATCTGGCACGCACCTTCACCTGCGGCCCGGCCAGCCCGCCGGCGCGCCAGGTGCATGCGGCGCTGCGCCAGGCCTTCGAGGTGGGGCTGGCGATGTTCCGCCCCGGCGTGGCGCTGCGCGACATCCATGCGGCCTGCCTGGGCGCGATGCATGAGACGGGCTTCCCGAGCTATGCGCGCGGCCATTTCGGCCACGGCCTCGGCGCCTCCATCTGGTCCGAGGAGTTTCCCTATACCGCCGCCGACAGCGACGTGGTGCTGGAGGCAGGGATGGTGATGGCCTTCGAACTGCCCTGGTACCTTGACGGGCTCGGCGGCTTCATCGTGGAGGATATGCTGCTGGTGACGGAGGCGGGCGCCGAGACCCTTGCCGGCGGCGGGCTGCCGCATGCGCTGGTGGAGCTGGGGTGAAAGGGGCTCGTGGTGGGGCTTGGCGGTGCCCCCCACCCAACCCTCCCCCCCAAGTGGGGGGGAGGGCTTTCTAGCTGGCCCGGTCGCGGTCGAGCTGCGCCAGAATCTCCGGCATGCGGTCCTGCGCCTGGGCGGAGAGCGTCTCGAACAGGCTGTTGCCATGCGCGTCGATGCCGACGGTGACGGGGCCGAGGCCGTTCACCGAAAGCCGCACCAGGCGGTAATGCGCGACCAGGTCATTCCAGGCCACCGCCTTCACCCCGGTGATGGCGCCCGAATGCAGCGGCGCGCCGCCGCCGAGGAAGGAGAGATAGACGCAGCCCACTTCCTGCATCGCCTCCCGGCAGGCCGCATCCAGCCCGCCCTTGCCGCCCACCGCGGTCAGGCCGAAGTGGCGGATCAGGCGAGGCATGATCGGGTTGAAGCGGGTGCTGGTGGTGGGGTTCATGTACAGCACCTCCAGCCCGCCATCGGCCGTGTCCTGGCTGTAGCTGCCGAGATGCAGCAGGGATCCTTTGCGGATATCGATGGGCGGGTCGCGCCCCTCATCCGCGCAGGCCAGGATGCGGTGATGCGTTGGCAGGCCGGCGGTGATGGTGATCTCGCCATCCAGCAGGATCATGTCCCCGGCGCGCAGGCTGCGGGCATCCTCACGCGTCATCGGCATGCGGATGCGGCGATATTCGGGAAGATTCATTCCATGCGCTCCACGGAGCCATCGGCATGGATGCGCGCGCGGGTGCGGCGGTTGATCCAGCAGTTGAAGCAGACCGCGACCGGCGTGTAGCCATGGCCCGCGCTGTAGTCGACATGCACGGCGAGCGCGGTGGTGTCGCCGCCGGTGCCCATCGGGCCGAAGCCGGTGGCGTTCACCGCACGCAGCAGCCGTTCCTCCATCGCCGCCAGCACCGGCTCCGGGTTCGTGCTGCCGATGGCGCGGTAGGTGGCCTTGCTGGCGATCTTCGCCGCCACGTCGAAGCTGCCGCCGATGCCGACCCCGATGATCACCGGCGGGCAATGCTGGGACCCCGCGGTCATCACCGCGCGCATCACATAGGCCTCGATATCCGCGAGGCTGGGGAAGCTGAAGGTCTCCGCCTGCGCCCAGCGGCCGGAGCCGAGCGCCTTGGGCTGGCAGGCGATCTCGATCCAGTCGGCGCCGGATTCCACCTCCCACGTCACCAGCGGCATGTCCTTGCCCTGGTAGCCGCGTTCATTGGTCAGGGGGTTGGTCACGTGCTTCAGCAAGGGCGGCTGGATGCGGCCGACCAGCTCCGAAAAGCCTTCGGTGATGGCGGCCTTGATGTCACCCTCCCACCGCGCCTGCGCGCCGATGGTCACGCGAAAAACCGGCACGCCGGCATCGGAGCAGACGAAGCGGTCCGTCTGCTCGGCGCGCAGGGCGGAACCCAGCATGATCTCCAGCACACGTTGTGCCCCCTCATGCGTTTCCGTGGCCCGCGCACGGCGCAGCGCGTCCTTGGTGTCGTCGGGCACACGGCGCAGCGACCAGTCATACAACTGGGCGGACAGCGTCTTCACGGCGTCCTGGGTGATCGGCATGGCGGACAGGCTTTCCTTCCCCAAAAAGGTCATTACCCTGGCCTTTCAGGTATCATACCCCCACAGGACACGTCCCATGCAAGCCACCCAGGCCGAATCCCTTCTGGTGATGACTGCCGTCCCCGCCGATCTGCGCCAGGCGCTGGAGGCGACGGGCAACCGGCTGGTGGACCTCTCCAGCCTGCCGCCGGGGCCGGTGGCCGGCTTCCGCATCGGCGTGACCAGCGCCATGGCCGGCTGCGACGCGGCGATGTTCGCCCGGGTGCCGGAGATGCGGATGCTCGCCAGCACCGGCACAGGGCTGGATCGCATCGACCTCGATGCCGCCCGCGCCCAGGGCTGCGCCGTGCTGAACACGCCGGATGTGCTGACGGAAGACACGGCCGATTACGCCATTGCGCTGCTCTATGGCATCGCCCGGCGCGTGGTCTATGCGGATGCCTTCGTCCGCTCCGGCGCCTGGGCCAAGGGCCGCGCGGAATCCGGCACGCGGCTGTTCGGCAAGACCTGCGGCATCTTCGGCCTCGGCCGCATCGGCGCGGCGGTTGCGAGGCGGGCGCAGGGCATCGGCATGAAGGTGCTCTGGTCCGGCCCGCGGCCGAAACCGGAGGCGCCGTGGGGCTATGTGCCCTCCCTCGCCGAACTGGCGGAGCAGTCCGACGTGCTGGTCATGTGCTGCCCGGGCGGGGCGGAAACCGCAGGCATCGTGAACGCAGAAATCCTGCGGAAGCTCGGCCCGGCCGGCTTCCTGATCAACATCGCCCGCGGGTCCGTGGTGAATGAGCCGGCGCTGGTCGCCGCGCTGCAGGACGGCACCATCCGCGGCGCCGGCACGGATGTCTTCGCCTCCGAGCCCGTGCCGGACCCGGCCATGCTGGCCGCGCCTAACCTGGTGGTGGCGCCGCATTATGCCTCCCTGACGCGGGAGACGCGGGTGGATATCGTGCGGATGATCGCGGATGGCATCGCCGCCTTCCAGGCGGGCCGGCCGCATCACGACGCGACCCGGGCCTAGGCCCCTGGACGGCGCCCTCCGAACCGGCTTAAGGTCATAGAGCTGACCTAAGCTTTCCGGGGGAAACAACCGTGTCCATGCTGCTGCACTGGTCGCCGCGCTCGCCCTTCGTGCGCAAGGTGATGGTCTTCGCGCATGAGACCGGGCTGGCGGATCGCATCGTCACCACCCGCACGGCGGTGGCGATGACCAAGCCGCACCAGGCGCTGATGGCGGAGAACCCGCTGAGCAAGATCCCGACGCTGCGCCTGGAAGATGGCAGCGTGCTCTACGACAGCTTCGTCATCTGCGAATACCTCGACACGCTGCATGGCGGCCCGCGGCTGATCCCGGCCGAGGGCCCGGCGCGTTTTGTCGAATTGCGCCGGCACGCGCTGGCGACGGGCTTTCTCGATCTGCTGATCCTGTGGCGGAATGAGCGGGACAAGCCGCACCCGCTGCCGGAATTGCTGGACTCCTTCGCGGTGAAGGCAAAGGCGGCGCTGGCGGCGGTGGAGGCGGAGATCGACGACATCCCGATGGGGCTGGCGAAGATCACCCTCGGCGTGCTCGGCAGCTACCTGGATTTCCGCTTCGCCGACATCGACTGGCGCGCCACCTGCCCGCGCTTCGCCGCCTTCCACGCGGATTTCGCGCAGCGGCCCTCGATGCTTGCCACGCCGGTGGCGGAAGGCTGATGGGCCCGCTTTCGCATCTGCGCGTGCTCGATCTCGGCCGCATCATGGCCGCTCCCTGGGCGACCCAGGTGCTGGCCGACCTCGGCGCCGACGTCATCAAGATCGAGCGCCCCGGCGCCGGCGACGATACCCGCGCCTGGGGCCCGCCCTTCCTGAAGGACGCCGATGGCAATCCGACGAAGGAAGCCGGCTACTTCCTGGCGGTCAATCGCGGCAAGCGCTCCGTCACCATCGACATCACCAAGCCTGAGGGCCAGGCGGTGGTGCGACAGATCGCGCAGACCGCCGATATCGTGGTGGAGAATTTCAAGGCCGGTGCCCTGTCCCGCTACGGGCTGGATGCCGCCAGCCTGCGCGCGCTGAAGCCGAGCCTGATCTGCTGTTCCATCACCGGCTTCGGCCAGGACGGCCCGCGCCGCGACCAGGCGGCCTACGACTTCATGATCCAGGCCATGGGCGGGCTGATGAGCGTGACCGGCGCGCCGGAGACGCCGCCGCAGAAAGTTGGCGTGCCGATCGTCGATCTGATGACCGGCATGTACGCCACCGTCGCCATCCTGGCCGCCGTTGCGCGGCGGGCGGAGACGGGGCAGGGCGAGACCATCGACCTTGCCATGCTGGACGTGCAGGCGGCCTTCCTGGCGAACCAGGCGATGAACCACTTTGTGGGTGGCCGCGTGCCGCAGCGGGCGGGCAACCGCCACCCCAATATCCAGCCGCAGGATGTGTTCCCGGTCGCCGACGGCTTCGTGGTGCTCGCCGTCGGCAATGACGGGCAGTTCGGAAAACTGTGCCAGGCGATCGGGCGGACGGAATGGGCGACGGATGCGCGCTTCATCCGCAACGCCGACCGCGTGAAGAACGAGGCGCTGCTGACGCCGCTGCTGACGGAACGCTTCGCCGATTTCACCCGCGCCGAGCTGACCGCGCTGCTGGATGCCGCCGGCGTGCCCTGCGGGCCGATCAACACCGTGCCAGATGTCTTCGCCGACCCGCAGGTGGTGCACCGGCAGATGCTGCGCGACCTGCCGCATCCGCATGGCAGCGTGAAACAGGTGGTCAGCCCGATCCGCCTGCAGGATGCCCCGCTTGAATTCAACCGCCCGCCCCCGCTGCTCGGGCAGCACACGGCGGAGGTTCTGGCGGAATTGGGATTGGATGACGCCGCGCGTGCGGCCCTGGCCGAAAGTGGCGTGACATGAAGCCCCGCATTCCCCTGCCCACCCGCGACGATCTGGACGAGGCGCAGCGCGCGGTCTGGGACAAGGTCGTCTCCGGCCCGCGCGGCCAGGTGATCGGCCCGCTGCGGGCGGCGATCCACAATGCGGAGCTCGCCGGGCGCTGGTCCGCGCTGGGCGAATCCCTGCGCTTTTCCACCAGCCTGCCGAAGCGGCTGTCGGAACTCGCGATCTGCGTCACCGGCCGCCGCTGGAGCGCGCAGGTGGAGTGGTTCGTCCATGCCCGCGTCGCGGCGGAGAACGGCATCGCGCCCGCCATCCTGGACGCGATGCGCGAAGGCCGCCCGCCGGTCTTCGACAAGGCAGATGAGCGCCTGGTCTATGAATTCGCTCGCGCCCTGCAGCAGGACGGCCGCGTGCCGGATGCGACCTACCAGGCGGCGGTCGAGGCCTTCGGCGTGAAGGGCGTGGTCGAGCTGACGGCGCTGGTCGGCTACTACACCATGGTGTCCATGACGCTGAACGCGCATGGCGTGCCGCTGCCGGATGGCGAGTCCCCGCCGCTGACGGCGCCGGAGCAGGGGCTGTTCACCCTGCCGGAAGCCGCCCCGTGACGGTGGACGCGCCCGCAGCCTCCCGCCCGCGGCATGCCGTGCCGGCAGGGGCCTGCGACACGCACACCCATGTCTTCGATACGCGCTTCCCCGCAGGGCCGGCGCCCTATGCGCTGCCGCGCGCGGACCTTGCGACCCATGCCGCGATGCGCGCCACCATCGGCACGCCGCGCGCCGTGCTGGTGCAGCCGGCGCCCTATGGCCGTGACGCCGCCTGCCTGCTGGACGCGCTGGCCCGCAGCGAAGGCACGCTGCGCGGCGTGATGAGCGCGGATGAGACGGTGACGGACGCCACCCTCGCCGCCTGGCACGAGGCCGGGGTGCGGGCGCTGCGCTTCGTCGAGATGCAGGCGCCGAACGGTGCCGGCCGCTATCCCGGCAGCATCGGCGCGGAGGCACTGCGCGCGCTGGCCCCACGGCTGCGCGAGCGGGGCTGGCAGGCGCATCTCTGGGCCGGCGCGTCGCAGTATGCCGAATTGCTGCCCGCGCTGATCCCGCTCGGTCTGCCGCTGGTGCTGGACCACCTGGCGATGCCGGATGGCGCGGCGGACCCGGCCTTCGGCGCGGTGCTGGAGCATCTGCGGAATGGCGATGTCTGGGTGAAGATCACCCTGTGCCGCGTGCCGCGCGGCGGCGCGCCGATCGACAGCCTGCGGCCGCTGCAGGATGCGCTGGTGGCCGCAAATCCCGCGCGTCTTCTATGGGGCTCGGACTGGCCCTATGTGCGGATGACGCCGGCACCCGATGCGGGCGCGATGCTCGACCTGTTTCTCGACTGGCTGGGCGACGAGGCGCTCGCCCGCCGCATCCTGGTGGAAAATCCGCGGGAGCTGTTCGGCTTCGACTGATAACGACAACAACGACAACAACGACACGGAGGAAACAACAATGAACATCACCCGCCGCACCGCCCTCGGTTCGCTTGGCCTGGGCACCCTCGGCCTCGCCGCGCTGCCGCAGATGGCCCGCGCTCAGGCGGCCTTCCCGGACCAGCCGATCCGCATGATCGTGCCCTTCGCCGCGGGCGGCCCGGCCGATTTCATCGCGCGCGTCACGGCGCGGGTGATGTCCGAACGCCTGGGCAAGCCCATCGTGGTGGATTCCCGCGCCGGCGCCGGTGGTGCCATCGGCGTGGATGCGGCGGCGAAGGCGCGGGCGGATGGGCACACCGTGGTGATGGCCAGCTCCGGCGCCATCGTCATCCTGCCGCACCTGCAGCGCAGCATGCCCTATGACGTGCAGAAGGATCTGGCGCCGATCAGCCAGGTGCTGGCCGTGCCGCAGATCATCGCCATCGCGCCGAATCTCGGCCCGAAGAACCTGGCGGAGCTGGTGGCGATGGCCAAGGCGCGGCCGGGCCAGCTTTCCTTCGGCTCCGCCGGCGTCGGCTCCTCGCTGCACATGGCGGGTGAATTGCTGAAGATCCGCGCCGGCATCGACATCGTCCACATCCCCTATCGCGGCGCGGCGCCGGCGGTGACGGATCTGCTGGCCGGGCGCATCCAGATCCTGGCGGCGGATGTGCCGGCGCTGCTGACGCATGTGCGGGCGGGCAGCGTGCCGGCACTGGCCGTCACCTCCGCGGAACGCCTCGGCATCATGCCGGACCTGCCCACCGCCATCGAGGCCGGCGTGCCGAACATGATCAGCGAGACCTGGTACGGGCTGCTCGGCCCGGCCGGCATCCCGGCCGATCGCCTGGCGGCGCTGGCCAGCGCGGCGCAGGCGGCCCTGGCGGATCCGGAGACGCGCCAGGCGCTGATCAACCAGGGCGGCCGCGTGGTCGGCAGCAATCCGGACGATTTCGCGAATTTCATCCGGCAGACCTCCTCCACCTGGGCCGAGGTCGTGCGCGCCAACAACATCACCCTGGATTGAGCCGATGAACCGCAGAACCCTTCTGGCCGCCGCCGGCGGCCTGCTGGCCCTGAGTCGTTCGGCCAGAGCGCAGCAATGGTCGCCCTCGCGGCCGATGCGGCTGGTGGTGCCCTTCGCGCCGGGCGGCGCGGCGGACACCGTGGGCCGTCTGCTGGCGGAACCGCTCGGGAGCATGCTCGGCCAGCCGGTGACGGTGGAGAACCGCCCCGGCGGCGGCACCACCATCGGCGCCGTCAACGTCGCCCGTTCGGCGCCGGATGGGCTGACGCTGCTCTATGCCACGCCGAATGTGCAGATCCTGAACCCGCATCTGATGCGGAACCTGAGCTACGACCCGCAGGCGGATTTCACGCCGGTGATTGCGGTGCTGCGTGCGCCAAAACTGCTGGTGGTGCGGCCGGATTTCCCGGCGAACGACGTGGCGGGGCTGATCGCGCTCGGCAAGTCGAAGGCGGATGGGCTGACCTTCGCCAGCGCCGGCGTGGCGTCTTCCGGCCATCTGGCCGCGGCGATGTTCGGCCAGATGGCGGGGCTGGAGATGCTGCATGTGCCGTTCCGCGGCACCGCTCCGGCGACGCAGGATGTGATGGCCGGGCGCGTCGACTTCATGATGGACAACATCGCCACCCTGCTGCCGCTGGTGCGCGATGGACGCATGAAGGCGCTCGGCGTCTCCACCGCGGAACCCGCCGCGGCGGCGCCGGACCTGCCGCCGATCGGCCGCACCCTGCCGGGCTTCCACGATGCCAGCTTCAACTACATCCTGGCCCCCGGCCGCACGCCGCCCGAGATCATCGCGCGGCTGAACGCGGCGCTGAACGAGATCCTGGATTCGCCGCCGCTGACCAGCCGCTTCGACATCCTGGGGATCGAGAAGCTGGGCGGCACGCCCGAAGCACTGGCCGCGATGGTGCGGGAAGAACATGATCGCTGGGGCCCGGTGATCGAGCGGGGAGGCATCCGCATCCAATGAGCATGACCCGACGCGGCCTGCTGGCCGCCAGCCTGGCCGCACCCGCCCTGGCGCAGGCACAGGCGCAGGATTTCCCCGCCCGGCCGCTGCGGCTGATCGTGCCCTATGCCGCAGGCGGGTCCGCCGATGCCTCCGCCCGCATGCTGGCGGAGGCGATGGCCGGGCCGCTCGGCCAGCCCGTGGTGGTGGAGAACCGCCCGGGCGGGGCGGCGACCATCGGCGCGCAGGCCGTGGCCCGCGCCGCGGCGGATGGGCATACGCTGCTCTACGGCACGCCGGCGCCGCAGATCATCAGCCCGCACCTGATGCGCAGCGTGCCCTACGACCCGATCAAGGATTTCGCCCCGGTCTCGGGCTACAAGCGCGCGCCCAATCTGCTGGTGGTGCATCCCTCCGTCCCGGCGCGAAACCTGGCGGAGCTGATCGCACTCGCCAAGGCGCGGCCGGGCACGCTGACCTTCGCCTCCTCCGGCGTCGGCTCCTCCTCCCACCTGGCGGGGGAGTTGCTGAAGTTCATGGCGCAGATCGACATCACCCATGTGCCCTATCGCGGCACCTCCGCCGCGCTGACGGATCTGCTGGGCGGCACCGTCTCGATGGCGCTGGATACGCTCTCCGTGCTGCTGCCGCAGGCGCGCGACGGCAAGCTGCGCGCGCTGGGCGTCACCACGCCGGCGCGGTCGAAGCAGGCGCCGGATGTGCCGGCGATCGCGGAGACGCTGCCGGGCTTCGATGCCGCGCCCTTCAACTACATCGCGGCCACCGGCGGCACGCCCGCGCCGGTGGTGGCGAAGCTGAACCAGGTGATCGTCGCCATCCTGCAGCGCCCGGATTACCTGGCGCGGATGGAGGAGCTGGGCGAGGAGGCCACACCTTCCACGCCCCAGGAATTGTCGGCGACGATCGAGCGCGAGAGCGCGCGCTGGAAACAGGTGATCGAGGCGGCAGGGATACGCGTGGAATGAGTTTTTCGACCATCAGGCTGGACGTCGCCGATTTCGTCGCGACGGTGACCATCGACCGCCCCCCCGTGAACGCGCAGAACGGCGCGTTCCGCGAGGACATTGTCCGCGTTTTCGACGAGCTGCATGACCGCGACGACGTGCGCGCCGTCGTGCTGACGGGATCCGGAAAAACCTTCTCGGCGGGGGCGGATCTGAAGGACCGGCCGGACCGCAGCGCGCCCGGCGCCTTCCCGCGCCACAACCGCCTGGTGCGCGCCGGCTTCGACTGCGTGCTGGAATGCGAGAAGCCCGTGATCGCCGCGGTGAACGGTGCCGCCATCGGCGCCGGCTGCGTGCTGGCGCTGTGCTGCGACATCCTGGTGGTGGCGGAGGAGAGCTTCATGTCCATGACCGAGGTCGATGTCGGCCTCGCGGGCGGCGTGAAGCATGTGCGCCGGCATCTCGGTGAATCCGATGCGCGGCTGATGATCTACACCGCGCGCCGCATCACCGGGCCGGAACTGTACCGGATGAACGCGGCCTCGGTCTGCGTGCCGCGCGACAAGGTGGTGGAAGCGGCGCAGGCCATCGCCGCGGAGATCGCCCAGAAGGTGCCGCTGGCGGTGCGGGCGGCGAAGCGCAGTTTTCGGGTGACGGAAGACCTGCCGCTGCATGAGGGCTATCTCTACGAGCAGTCGCAGACCGTGGCGCTGGCCTCCACCGAGGACACGCAGGAGGCCCTGCGTGCCTTCGCGGAGAAGCGCAAGCCCGTCTTCAAGGGGCGATGAGATCGAGCCCCGTGCCGGGCGCATCCGGCACGGCCACGCTGCCATCCACAACAGGGTAAGGCGCGAAGGGGTCATCGAGCAGATGGGCGTGTTCCGCGAGTTCGGAGGAATGCTCCAGATGCTTGAGCGAGGCCGCCAGGTGGCTGGTGAAGGCCTGCAGCAGCCCCGGCCCGAAGCTGGCGCCGAAGCGCACGCCGATGCCGGCGGCCTCGCAGATGGCGATGGCCGCCAGCGTGTCCCGGATGCCGCCGATCTTGGTGGGCTTCAGGTTCATCACATCCACCATGCGCGTGCGCGCCAGGCGGGCCACATCGGTGAGCGAGGCGGCGCTTTCATCCGCCTCCACCGGCACGCCGAGCCGTGCCGTCAGCAGCGCCAGCCCGTCCCAATCGCTCGCCGGCACCGGCTGTTCGACCAGCGCGATGTCGTGGACGCAGATGCGCTCGAACAACTGCAGAAAACCCTTGGCGGAATAGGCCTGGTTGGGGTCCAGGGAGAGGCGCACCGCCGGCCCCACCGCGGCGCGGATCGCGGCCAGCCGCGCGGCATCCAGCGCCGGATCGCCGCTGAACTTCACCTTCAGCGCGCGATAGCCTTCCGCCACCAGGGCGGCGGCCTTCTCCGCCATGCCCTCCGGCGGCTTCAGCGCCAGCAGGCGGGCGCAGGGGATGCGGTCGCGGAACCGGCCGCCGAACAGGGTGCCGACGGGGATGGACAGGCGCCGCGCCAGCAGGTCGTGCAGCGCCATCTCCACCCCGGCCCGCGCGCCCGGCGCATGCACCAGCGCCGCGCCCATCGCCTCCGCATGCGCGGCGAGGTCGGCCAGCGGGCGGTCCTTCAGCAGTTTTTCGTAATGCGCGACGGCATGCGGCAGCGCCTCCGGCAGGCCGGTGACGAGGGCCATGGCATGGCCATAACCGAAACCCTCCGCGCCATCCGTGTCGCGCACGCGGATGATCCAGCCGCGCACATTCGGGATCGCGCCGCGGGCGAAATTCCAGCTCGGGTCTTCCTGGCGCTGCACGCAGGGAAGCGTTTCGATCGATGCGATGCGCATGGCGGACTTTCCTGTTTTGCCGAGTGTGGAAGCCGCGGCGCGGCGCGGGAAGAGGGAGGAACACCATGATCAGGACGACACGGCGCATGCTGCTGGGGGCCACGCTGGCCGCGCCCGGCCTGGCTCGCGCGCAGGAGGGTTGGCCGCAGCGGCCGGTGACGCTGGTGGTGCCCTTCGCGCCCGGCGGGCCGGTGGACAATGTGGCACGGCCGGTGGCGGAGGGGCTGCGCCGGGCGCTGGGCCAGACCGTGATCGTGGAGAACCGCGCCGGCGCCGGCGGGCTGGTCGGCACCCGCGTGGTCGCGGCGGCGCGGCCGGATGGCTACACGATGCTGGTCGGCTCCCCCGGCCCGCTGGTGATCGCGCCGGCCGCAGGCGCCGCGGATGCGCCGGACCCGCTGCGTGCGCTGGCACCCGTGGCGCTGATCGCCGACAGCCCGCAGATCCTGGCGGTGACGAACGACCTGCCGGCGGCGGACCTCGCGGCCTTCGTGGCGCTGGCGCGCAGCCGGCCCGGGGCGCTGAATTTCGGCTCCGCCGGCATCGGCACCACGCCGCATCTGGCGATGGAATTGCTGGGCCAGCTGGCGGAGATCCGGCTGGAACACGTGCCCTATCGCGGCACCGGTGCGGCGCTGCCCGATGTGATCGGCGGCAAGATCGAGGCGCTGTTCGGCGACATCTCCGCCCTGCTGCCTCTGGTGGAGACGGGCCGGGTGCGGGCGCTGGCGATCACCGCCGATGCGCGTTCACCTCTCGCGCCGTCCATCCCGACCACGGCGGAGCTCGGCCATCCGGCGCTGGTGGTGCGTAACTTCCAGGCGCTGCTGGCCCCCGCCGGCACGCCGGATGCGATCCGGCAGCGCATGGCGGAGGCCCTGGCGGAGGCACTGAAGGATGAACAGGTGGGCGCGGCGCTGGTCCGCATCGGCGCGCAGCCGGCCAGCAGCGGGCCGGCGCATCTGGCGCAGTACCTGGCGGCGGAACGCGCGACCTGGGAGCCGGTGATCCGCCGCATCGGGCTGCGGCTGCAGTAAGCATTTTCAGGCCTTGCGGCTTGGTAAGGCGACTCGGAAAATGCGCCAAGGCAACGCCTCAGCGCGCCTCGGGCGCGGCGGCCATCATCGTCGCCATCATGCTGGCGGCGAGGGTCTCGGTCCCAGCCGCGTCGCGAACAAAAACATCGGCGCGGCAGAAGGTGAGGCTGCGGCCGGGCTTCACCACCTCCCCCCGCGCCACCGCCACCAGGCCGGATGCGGGGCGGAGGAAGCTGACCTTGAACTCCACGCTCAGCACCTCGCCCCCCGCCGGCAGCAGGCTCATCGCCGCGAAGCCGCAGGCATTGTCGGCCAGCGTGGTCAGCACGCCGGCATGGAACAGGCCGTGATGCTGGGTCAGGCCGGGGGCGAAGTCGGCCTCGATGGTGCAGCGCCCGGGCTCCAGCGCCACAAGGCGGCCGCCCAGCGTGGCCATCAGCCCCTGGGCGGCGAAGGCGGCTTCGATGCGGGTCCGGAAATCCGGGTCCCGCGCCGTCGTCGGCACTACAGGCGCCATCCCGAATGGATCGCCACAATGCCGCCCGAGAGGTTGCGATGCGCCACGCGCTCCAGCCCGGCCTCGCGCATCATGTCCTCCAGCGTCTCCTGGTCGGGGAAGCGGCGGATGGATTCGGCCAGGTATTCGTAGCTGTCGCGGTCCTGCGCCACGCGGGCGCCGATCTCCGGCAGCACCTTGAAGGACCAGATGTCGTAGACCTTCGCGAGGGGCTCGATCGCCACCTTGGAGAATTCCAGGCAGTGGAAGCGCCCGCCGGGGCGCAGCACGCGCCGCGCCTCCCGCAGCACCGCCGCCTTGTCCGTGCAGTTGCGCAGGCCGAAGGCGATGGAGACCTTCTCCACGGACCGGTCGGGCAGGGGGATGTGCTCGGCGTCGACCACGGCGAAATCGAGGCCCGTGACAATGCCGCGATCCAGCGCCCGCTTCTGGGCGACTTCCAGCATGGCCGGGTTCACATCCGTCAGGATGACGCGCTTCGCCCCACGCGCCAGCGCCCCGAAGGCGATGTCCCCGGTGCCGCCCGCCAGATCCAGCAGTGTTTCCCGCGGCGATGCCGCGATGGAACTGACGAAGATGCGCTTCCAGATGCGGTGGATGCCGAGCGACATCAGGTCGTTCATCAGGTCGTAGCGGGGGGCCACGCTCTCGAACACCTCCCGCACCATGGAGGCCTTCTGGGCGCGCGGCACCTCGCGGAAGCCGAAATCGGTTGTGTCGCTCATCGTCCCATCCTGCCCCTTTGGCGGGTGCCTTGCCAGTGGGGCGCCCGGACGCGATGACAGATGGTGCTGCCACCGCCGAAGCCAGCGCCCCGCTGTGCATCAAGACAGCGGCAGCCCGAGGAAAAAATGCCGGAATTGCCGGAGGTGGAGACGGTGATGCGGGGGCTTCGGGCGGTGCTCGAGGGGCGGCGCATCACACGGGCGGAGACGCTGCGGGAAGGGCTGCGCTGGCCGTTTCCGGAAGGGCTGGCGCGGCGGCTGACGGGCGCCACGGTCACCGGCTTCCGGCGGCGGGGCAAATACATGCTGGTGCGGCTGGATACGGCGGAAAGCCTGCTGATCCATCTCGGCATGTCGGGCCGGATGGTGGCGCGCCCCATGGCGGGGCCTGCCGTGCCGTTCATGGGCCCCAACGGCGTGTTCTCCGACGCCCGCGGCCACAACCAGCCGCCGGAGGCGCATGAGCACCTGGTGATGGAGACGGCGGACGGCACGCGGATCGGCTTCGTCGACCCGCGCCGCTTCGGCAGCATCGACCTGGTGCCGAGCGCGGCGGAGGATTCCCACAAACTGCTGGCAGGGATGGGGCCGGAGCCGCTGGAGCCGGAATTCACGGCGGCCAGCCTGGGGGCATCGCTGGCCGGCAAGAAAACGCCGATCAAGGCGGCGCTGCTGGACCAGCGCGTGGTGGCGGGGCTGGGCAACATCTATGTGGCGGAGGCGCTTTTTCGCGCCAGGATCTCGCCGAGGCGGGAGGCGGCCACCATTCCAGGCGCCCGGGCGGTTCGGCTGGCGCCGGCGATCAAGGCGGTGCTGGAGGAGGCGATCGGCGCCGGCGGGTCCAGCCTGCGGGATTATGTGCGGGCGGATGGCGAGCTGGGCCGGTTCCAGGACCGGTTTTCCGTCTATGACCGGGAAGGCCAGCCCTGCCCGCTATGCCCAGGCCCGGAAAGCGGCTGTGCCGGCGTATCGCGCATCGTGCAGTCGGGCCGCAGCACCTTCTATTGTGCCCGCACGCAGCGTTGAGCGCTTCGGCGCGCTGGCGCAGCGTCGAGCGCTATCGCGCTCGCAGGCAGCGTCGAGCGCTATCGCGCTCGCAAGTAGCCTCGAGCGCTATCGCGCTCGCAGGCAGCGTTGAGCGAGGCTGCCGGTTGCGCTACCGCTTGGGCCGGAAACGGGGAGACGGCGCATGGCCTATGAGATGATCCTGGCGGAAATTCAGGGCCGGGTCGGCGTCATCACCCTGAACCGGCCGAAGGCGCTGAACGCGCTGTGCGACCAGCTGATGACCGAGCTGGGCGAGGCGCTGCGCGCCTACGATGCCGATCCGGCGGTGGGTGCCATCGTCGTCACCGGCTCGGAGAAGGCCTTTGCCGCCGGGGCCGATATCAAGGAGATGAAGGACCGCGACTTCCCGGCGGTCTATTTCGACGACTTCATCGGCAAGCGCTGGGAAGACGTGCTGCGCATCCAGAAGCCGGTGATCGCGGCGGTGGCGGGCTTCGCGCTGGGCGGCGGCTGCGAGCTGGCGATGATGTGCGACCTGATCCTGGCCGCCGACAACGCGAAATTCGGCCAGCCCGAGATCAACCTGGGCATCATTCCCGGCGCCGGTGGCAGCCAGCGGCTGACGCGCGCCATCGGCAAGTCCAAGGCGATGGAGATGATCCTGACCGCCCGCATGATGGATGCGGCGGAGGCGGAGCGCGCCAACCTGGTGGCCCGGGTGGTGCCGGTGGCGGATCTGCTGCCGGAGGCGCTGAAGATGGGCGAGAAGATCGCCAGCCTTTCCGCGCCCTCCGTCGCCATGGCGAAGGAGGCGGTGAACGCCGCCTTCGAGACGACGCTGACGGACGGCGTGCGGCTGGAGCGGCGGCTGTTCCATTCGCTGTTCGCCACGGAGGACCAGAAGGAAGGCATGGCGGCCTTCGCCGAGAAGCGGAAGCCGGCCTTCCGGCATCGCTGATCCGCCGGGCGCGGCGCAGGTAACCCGCCGGGCCCGGCGCAGCTGATCCGCCGGGCCCGGCGTGGGCGACACGCCGCGCATTGACTCGCTGGCGGCACCGGAGGTAGTAACCCGGCCTTCGCCGGCGGTCTGTGCCGCTGGCACCCGTAACAATTGACTGGTCAGATAAGACGCCATGGCGAACACGGCTTCCGCGCGCAAGCGCATCCGTCAGACCGAGAAGCGCACGGAGCGCAACCGTTCGCGCCGGTCCCGCGTGCGTGGCTTCATCCGCAAGGTCGAGCTGGCGATTGCCGGCGGCGACAAGTCCGTGGCGCAGGAAGCGCTGCGTGCGGCCCAGCCGGAAATGCAGCGCGCCGCCGACAAGGGCGTGTTCCACGACAACACCGTCGCCCGCAAGCTGTCCCGGCTTTCGGCGCGCATCAAGGCCCTGGGCGCAGCCGTCCAGGCCTGACCCGGCAATCCGCCTCGCCGCTTGATGCGGCGCGCGGCGGATCTGCTCGGAGATTCACCATTTTGCCATAAATGACAAGCAGCCTGCCGGATAAGCGGGCGGCTTGCCATTTCTGCTGCGAAATGTCTCGGCATTGCTCCCGTGACTACTTGGTCTGCGGTGCAGCAATTTCGGAATCCACCAGTAATCATTTGCGCCGGCTAAGCGCGTCGCGGTAACTTCGGGGCAGTCGCGCTCATCCCCCCGGAGCCGCGCGCCTGTCTTCGCGGCCGGATTCTCCGCAGCCGAACGGTCAAATGCACATCGCCCGCAAGGGCCCACGAGGTTGGCAGGTGCATCACATGGAGCATGCGGTCGGCCCGTCGTCTTCGTCTTCCTCCACGCAGTTGGCGGAGGTGTGGGCGCGCATCCGGGGTAGACTGAAGGAAGAGGTCGGCGAGGTCGAATACCGCACCTGGCTGCGGCAGATGACGCTGGCCTCGGTCCAGGGCGAGGAAGCAATCGTCCTGCTGCCCACCCGTTTCCTGCGCGATTGGGTACGTGGCCACTACGGCGACCGGCTGCGCGCGCTGTGGCAGGCGGAACTGCCGACCATCCGCCGCCTGGAATTCCGCGTCATGCCGGAGAGCCGTGGCCCGGATAACCGGAGCTCGGACGGCCGTGGCACGGAGCTGAAGCAGGCGGCGGACCAGCATGCGCTGCAACGGCCGGAACCGCAGCCGAATGGCATGGCGGAGCCGCTGAACGATGGCGGCGCCGGGTCAGGCAAATCCGCCCGGATCACGCCGCGGCAACTGGCGGCGGAACCGCAGGAGGCTGCCTCCGGCCTCGCGGAATCGCTTGGCCGCGCGGCGGAACCGCGCCCGGGCGATGCCCGCGGCGACTGGACCGCACCGCTCGATCCGCGCTTCACCTTCGATACCTTCGTGGTCGGCAAGCCGAACGAATTCGCCTATGCCTGCGCCCGCCGGGTGGCCGAACGCCCGGCCAGCCCGGGCTTCAACCCGCTGTTCCTGTATGGCGGCGTCGGGCTGGGCAAGACCCACCTGATGCATGCCAGCGCCTGGGCGATCCGCGACCATGGCGCCGCCGATGGGCGCCCGCCGCTGTCCGTCGCCTATATGTCCGCGGAAAAGTTCATGTACCGCTTCATCGCGGCGCTGCGCAGCCAGAGCACGATGGAATTCAAGGAATCGCTGCGGTCGGTCGATGTGCTGCTGATCGACGATCTGCAATTCCTGATCGGCAAGGACAATACACAGGAAGAATTCTTCCACACCTTCAATGCTCTGGTTGATGCCGGCAAGCAGATCATCGTCTCGGCCGACAAGTCGCCCTCGGATCTTTCCGGCATCGAGGACCGGCTGCGCACCCGGCTGGGCTGCGGCATGGTCGCCGACCTGCACGCCACAACCTATGAGCTCCGCATCTCGATCCTGCAGGCCAAGGCGCAGACCCAGGGCGTGCCGGTGCCGCCCAAGGTGATGGAGTTCCTCGCCCACAAGATCACCTCCAACGTGCGGGAGCTGGAGGGCGCGCTGAACCGGCTGATCGCGCACGCCAACCTGTTCGGCCGCCCGGTGACGCTGGAAGGCGCGCAGGAGGTGCTGCACGACATCCTGCGCGCGCATGACCGCCGGGTGACGATCGAGGAAATCCAGAAGCGGGTGGCGGAACACTACAATATCCGCCTGACCGACATGTCCTCCCCCCGCCGGGCGCGGGCTGTGGCGCGGCCGCGGCAGGTGGCGATGTACCTGGCCAAGCAGCTCACCAGCCGGTCCCTGCCCGAGATCGGCCGCCGCTTCGGCGGGCGCGACCACACCACCGTGATGCACGCCGTCAGCCGGGTGGCGGAGCTGATGCAGGCCGACAGCGCCTTCGCCGAGGATGTCGAGCTGCTGCGCCGGATGCTGGAAACCTAGCCGGCCCTGTGCTCAGGCTTCCCATCCTGGGTTGCCTGCGACGCGCCGGCGTGGTCATCCTGCCGCCCGATGGACGCCGCCACCGAACTCGCCCCCCTGCTATCCGCCGTCGCCACCGGGGATCGTCAGGCCTTGCGCGCGGTCTATGAGCGCCAGTCGGTGCGGCTGTTCGGCGTTGCCAACGCCATACTCAGGGACCGGGATTCCGCGGCGGATGCGCTGCAGGACGCCTTCCTCCGCATCGCCCGCCGCGCGCACCAGTTCGACCCGGCCCGTGGCACGCCGGAGGCTTGGCTCGCCGCCATCGTTCGCTATGCGGCGCTGGACATGGCGCGCGCGCGCGGGCGGGAGATTCCCACCGATGACCCCGCGCTGGGCGACCAGCCGGTGGAGCCGGAGGCGCTGGAACGTGTCTCCGCCAGTGCGGAAGGCCGTCGCCTGCGGCAGTGCCTGGCGACGCTGGAGGAACGCAACCGCCGCGGCATCGTGCTGGCCTTCGTGCATGGGCTGAGCCATGCGCAGATCGCCGCCCAGCTCGAATTGCCGCTGGGCACCGTGAAGGCCTGGATCCGCCGCGGCCTGCTGCGCCTGCGGGAGTGCCTGGCATGATCCCCCCCGGCATGAGCCCAGAGGACCGTGACGCGCTGGCCGCCGAATACGTGCTCGGCACGCTGGAGGCGCGGGAGGCTGCTGCCGTCGCCGCCGCGCTGGAGTCCGACGCGGCGCTGGCCGAGGCGGTGGCGCGGTGGGAGGCACGGCTGGCCCCGCTCGCCACGCTGGCCCCGCCCGAGGCGCCGCCGCCCGGGCTGTGGGACCGCATCGCCGCCGCGCTGGACCCGGCGCCGCCGCCCAAGGCACGCGGCTGGCTGGCCGGGCTGCTCGACCCGTGGCGCATCGGCGCCATCGGCGGCACCGCGCTGGCCGCCGGCCTCGCCGCCTTCATCCTGCTGCGGCCGGAGCCGGAACCGCGGCTGATGACCGTGCTGCTGACGGATCGCGACCAGCCGGCCTGGCTGGTGGAGGCCGATGGCGGCGGTCTGCGCCTGGCCTCGCTGAACCCGCGCCCGGCGCCGGAAGGTCGCGTGCTGGAATTGTGGGCGCTGCCGCAGGGCGCCACGGCGCCGACCTCGCTCGGCCTGATTCCGGCGGAAGGGCGTATCAGCGTGGCGCCCAGCACCATCCGGCCCAGCCCGGGCATGCTGATCGAGATCACGCTTGAGCCGCCCGGTGGCTCGCCGATCGGGCGGCCGACCGGGCCGATCCTGTTCATCGGCCGCCTGGCACGCGCCACGGGAACCTGATCGGCCGATTTATTCCGGCGTCCGTGCATCCAACCGCATCCGCCCTCCGTAACGCCATCAGCGAGGCCGCGAGGCCTGCCATGGAAGATGGAGAGAAGCCGATGTCGAAGACCCTGCGCACCGCCCTTGCCGCCGCCGCCCTGATCGCCGGCGGCGCCGCCAGCGCCCCGATTGGCGCCCAGGCCGCGACGCTGATCGGGCTCACCGCCGACAACATGCTGGTCCGCATGGACAGCGAGACGCGCCGTGCCGAATCGCCCATCCGCGTCACCGGCACCGACGGCCGGCTGCTCGGCATCGATCAGCGGCCGCAGGATGGCGGGCTGTATGGCGTGACCGAGCGCGGGCAGATCGTCCGCATCGACCCGATGAATGGCCGCGCCACGCAGGTCTCCCGCCTCAACATGCCGTTCGAGAGCGGCGGCCGCGCCGTGGTGGACTTCAATCCGGTCGCCAACCGCCTGCGCCTGATGGGCATGAGCGGCGTGAACTTCCGGGTGAACGTGGACACCGGCGAGGTGGTCCGCGATGGCCAGCAGAAGTACATGGACGGCTCGCCGCAGGCCGGCACCGCGCCGCGCATCACCGCCGGCGCCTATACCAACAGCGTGGCCCCGCCTGCCAACGCACCGGCCGCGGGCCAGCCGGGCGCGCCGAGCACCGCGCTCTATACGATCGACACGCTGCTCGGCGCCTACAACCTGCAGGCGCCGCCGAATGATGGCGTGCAGCAGGTGAAGGGCATGCTGGGCATGGGCCTGCCGGTGGCCGTGGGCTTCGACGTGCTGTCGGATGGCCAGGGCGGCAACATGGGCTTCCTGCTGTCCGGCAACACCCTGCACAGCGTGAACCTGGCCGATGGCAAGCTGACGGCGCTGGGCACCGTGGCCGGCCTGCCGGGCGCCGAGGTGCTGGACATCGCCGCGATGCGGTGACCCCTTCGGCGTGATGCGCTGACCCCACCCTCCTCCCGCGCATCCCGCCCGAAACCGCCGCCGTGTGCCCCCGCACGGCGGCGGTCCTGCGTTCGGAGGTCGGCGGGCTGGACAGCGGCGGGCTTTGTGGCGATTGCTCCCGGTCGCAACGGGGAAACGACACGATGCGAATGCTGGTGCTGGGGGCGGGCGCCCTCGGGGGGTATTTCGGCGGCCGGGCGCTGGAACGCGGCCTGGACGTGACCTTCCTGGTGCGGCCGGCGCGTGCGGCGGCCCTGGCGCGGGACGGGCTGCGGGTGCGGAGCGCGCTCGGCGACATCGATCGGCCCGTCAGCACCACGCAGACGGCCGGTCCGGGCTTCGATGTTGTGCTGCTGTCCTGCAAGGCCTATGACCTGGACAGCGCCATCGAGGCCATTCGCTACGCGGTGCAGCACGGCGCCTGCGTGCTGCCGATCCTCAACGGCATGGCGCATATGGACCGGCTGAACCAGGCTTTCGGACCCGCGCAGGTCTGGGGCGGCCTGGCGAAATGCGCCGCGACGCTGACGGCCGATGGCGTGGTGCAGCATCTCGGCGACTGGCACTGGCTGACCTTCGGCGAACAGGATGGCCGCATGGACGGCCGCGCCGGCGCGCTCGCCGCCGCGCTGGGCGGGGCGCCGGGCCTGGTGGCGCAGGCGGTGCCGGATATCGAAAGGCGGATGTGGGAGAAGCTGGTGCATCTCGGCACCGTCGCCGCCGCCACCGTGCTGATGCGCGCCAGCGTGGGCGAGATCGTCCGCGCCGGCGGCACCGATTTCCTGATGACGCTGCTGGACCGCAACGCCGCCATCGCCGCCGCGCGCGGCCATGCCATGACGGACGCCTTCATGGCCAGCTACCGCACGATGTTCGCCGACCCCGCCAGCACCTACACCGCATCCCTGCTGCGCGACCTGGAAGCCGGTGGGCGGACCGAGGCGGATCATATCCTCGGCTACCTGGCGGCGGCCGCGCGCCAGGCCGGCATTCCGGCGGAGCTGCACGAATTGGCGCATCTGCATGCGCGCGCCTACGACCAGCGTCGCGAAGCGGGGCGGCTGCCATGACGGACCGCGTCACCCTTTCCTCCGGCCAGCTCTCCATCGCGGTGAAGCCGCAGGGTGCGGAGCTGGCCAGCCTGCGGGATGCCGCGGGGCGCGAATTCCTGTGGCAGGCCGGGCCGGAATGGCCGCGGCATGCGCCGGTGCTGTTCCCCATCGTCGGCCGGCTGCGCGACGACACCCTGCGCGTCGGCCACGAGGTCTACCCGATGGGCCAGCACGGCTTCGCCCGCGACAGCCGCTTCGAGCTGCTGGAGCAGGGCGCGGAAAGCTGCCGCTTCCTGCTGGTGGACAATGCCACGACGCACGCCGCCTACCCCTTCGCCTTCCGGCTGGAGGTTGCCTATGCGCTGCATGGTGCGTCGTTGACCGTGACGCATACGGTGCACAACCCTGGCGAGGGCACGCTGCCCTTCTCGATCGGCGCGCATCCCGCCTTCCGCTGGCCGCTGCCCGGCGCCGGCGGCAAGAACGCGCACCGGATCGAGTTCGAGCAGGCGGAATCCGGCCCCGCCTGGCGGCTGGACGAGAACGGGCTGATCGACGCGACGCCGCATCCCCTGCCGGTGCATGGCCGCAATCTGGGCCTGCGGGAGGATCTGTTCCGCCCCTCCGCCATCATCCTGCTGAACCCGGCCAGCCGCCGCCTGCGCTATGCCGCCCCCGGCACGCCGGGGCTGGAGGTGACCTGGCAGGGGTTTTCGCAACTCGGCCTCTGGATGAAGCCAGGCGCCGAGTTCCTCTGCATCGAGCCCTGGGCCGGCCATGCCGACCCGGCGCAGTTCTGGGGCGATATCTGGGCCAAGCCGGGGATGGAGATGCTGGGCGCGGGCGAGAGCCGGCGCTTCATGTGGCGGGTCAGCCTGGGCTGATCCGAACCCGCGCCCGTCGTTGCCGGCATGCGCCACTTGCGCGGCGTATGCGGGGGGGTATGGTCCCGCGCATCGCGTTCCCGAAGGAAAGCTCAAGCATGGCCGACTACGTGATTCCGCCGCCCGCCCAGGCCTTCATCCCGGTGAAGGGCGGCGGGTCCTTCCCCGTGCGCCGCATCTTCTGCGTCGGCCGCAACTACGCGGAACACGCCATCGAGATGGGCAGCGACCCGACGCGGGAGCCGCCCTTCTACTTCACCAAGCCGGCGGACGCCGTCGTCATCAACGATGCGGACATGCCATATCCGCCCGCCAGCAAGTCGCTGCACCATGAGATGGAGCTGGTGGTCGCCATCGGCACCGGCGGCGTGGACATCAGCCAGGCGGACGCGCTGAAGCATGTCTGGGGCTATTGCTGCGGCCTGGATATGACGCGCCGCGACCTGCAGAACGAGGCGAAGAAGACCGGCCGCCCGTGGGACATGGGCAAGGGTTTTGATAAGTCCGCCCCGATGGGCCTGCTGATCCCCGCGGGCGATTTTGACCCTTCGAAGGGCAAGATCGAGTTGCGGGTGAACGGCAAGGTCACCCAGACCTCCGATCTTGCAAAACTGATCTGGTCGGTGCCGGAAGTCATCGCCAACCTCTCCGGCCTGGTGCGGCTGGAGCCGGGCGACCTGATCATGACCGGCACGCCGGAAGGCGTCGCCGCCGTGAACAAGGGCGACCTGCTGGAAGGCATGGTCGAGGGCGTCGGCACGGTCACCGTCAAGATCGTCTAGTCTCAACTTCTCCCTCCCCTGCGAAGCGGGGGAGGGTCGGGGTGGGGGCAAGCCACCTGACCCACCTCGAATGCAGGCCGCATGACCCTTCGCATCGTCACCTGGAACATCAACTCCGTCCGGCTGCGCCTGCCGCTGCTGGCCGATCTCGTCACCGCGCTGGCGCCCGACGTGATCTGCCTGCAGGAGACGAAATGCCCCGACGAGCATTTCCCGCATGAGGGCGTGGCCGCGCTGGGCTTCGAGCATCGCGCGGTGCGCGGCATGAAGGGCTACAACGGCGTCGCCATTCTTTCGCGAATCCCCTTTACGCGCCGCGACGGCGTGGACCCGGACTGGTGCGCCAAGGGCGATTGCCGGCATATCGCGGTGGAGCTCGACGCCCCCGGCGGCCCGGTGGAACTGCACGACTTCTACATCCCGGCCGGCGGCGACATTCCCGACCGGGACCAGAACGTGAAATTCGCCCACAAGCTGGATTTCGTCGCGGAGGCCACCGCCTGGTCCGCCGCGCGCCACGCCGCCGGCGGCTTCCGGCGTGCCGTGCTGGTCGGCGACCTGAACATCGCGCCACTGGAGCATGATGTCTGGTCGCACAAGCAGCTTCTGAAAATCGTCTCCCACACGCCGGTGGAGACCGAGGCGCTGACCGCCATGATGCAGGCGGGCGCTTGGCACGATGCGCTGCGCCACTTCGTGCCGGCGGACCAGAAGCTCTATACGTGGTGGTCCTATCGCGCGGCGGATTGGCGCGCGGCGGATCGCGGGCGGCGGCTGGACCATGTGTGGGTCTCGCCGGACCTCGCGGGCGGGCTGGTCAGCCACACCGTGCTGAAGGAGGCCCGCGGCTGGACCCAGGCATCGGACCATGTGCCGGTGCTGGTGGAAATCGCCGGCTGAGATGATCTGCCGGCCCGCCCTGCTGGCGCTGCTGCTGGTGCTGCTGGCGCAGACCGCGCTGGCGCCGGCGCTGTGCCTGTGGCGGAAGTCCGCCCATGCCGGCGGGCTGGTGACCGAGCTCTGCACCATGGACGGCATGCGCCGGGTGGTGATCGGGCCGGATGGCCAGGTGCTGCCGGACCCGCCCGCGCATGGCGAGTTCTGCCCGGTCTGCCACAGCCTGCCGGCGGTGCTGCTGCCCGAGCCGCCGGCGCTGCCGCGCCCGGCCTGGGTGCTGGCGGGGCCGCAGCATGTCCTGCCTGCCGCCACCACGCTGCGCCCGCCGATCCGTGGCCCGCCCTTGGGTGCGCAGGCCCCACCCGCCCTCGTCTGAGACGCCGCGCTTCCGCACTCAGACAAGGATGTTTCCCGATGACCAAGATCACGCGCGCCCGGCTTGCCGGCGCCGCCCTGATGCTGCCTGGGCTTGCTTTGGCCCAAACGCCCAACCCCACCACGCTGCCCGACCTGCTGGTCACCGCGCCTCGCGTGCCGCCCGTGGCCGCCACGCCGGACAACGACGCCGCCGCGACCGCGCTGCGGCAGATCCCCGGCAATGCCTCCGTCGTCCCCGCCGAGACCTTCCTCGACCGGCCAGGCACCACCACGCTGCAGGACATGCTGGAGCTGACGCCCGGCGTCTTCGCCCGGCCGAAATGGGGCGAGGATTCGCGGCTTTCCATCCGCGGCTCCGGCCTCGCCCGCAACTTCCATCTGCGCGGCGTGCGACTGACGCTGGATGGCGTGCCGCTGAACCAGGCCGATGGCAGCGGCGATTTCCAGGAGCTGGATTCGCAGACGCTGCAGCGGCTGGAGGTGTTCCGCGGCGCGCAGGGCTTCGCGCAAGGATCGAACACGCTGGGCGGCGCCATCAACGGCGTGTCGCAGACCGGACGCAGCAATCCGGGCGGCACCATCCGCGGCGAGGTGGGCAGCGACGGCTTCGCGCGCGGCCTGCTGACCTATGGCTTGGCGAGCGGCGCGGCGGATGCCTTCCTCGCCTATTCCACCCTGACTCAGGAAGGCTTCCGCAACCACAGCGCCGGCCGCAGCCAGCGGATCTCCGGCAATGTCGGCTATCGCTGGTCGGAGCAGGCGGAGACGCGCTTCTACCTGACCTACAACAACATCTGGCAGCAGATCCCGGGCTCCGTCACGCGCGAGCAGGCGCTGCGCAATCCGCGCGGCGCGGCCTCGGCCAACCTGGTGCAGGACTACCAGCGCAATATCGAAAGCCTGCGCCTCGGCAGCCGCACCGCCTACCGGCCGATGGAGGGCGTGCTGCTGGAAGCCGGCATCGGCGCGGTGCGGCGGGAACTGGACCACCCGATCTTCCAGTATATCGACCAGCGCAACGACGATTTCTCGGCATTCGGCCGCGCGACGCTGGAGGGGCGGATCGCGGGGCTGGAGCATCGGCTGGTGGTCGGCGCCAACGCGGCGATCGGCGTCACCGACAGCAACCGCTACGTGAACACTGGCGGCCAGCCGGGGGCGAGGACTGCCTCCTCCACCGACCGCGCGCGCACCAACGACCTTTATGCCGAAAGCACGCTGCGGGTGCTGCCGACGGTCGGCGTTATCGCCGGGCTGCAGGCGGGCGAGGCCTATCGCGCCAGCCGTGACCGATTCTTCGGCGAGGCGGTGACGGCGGCGGATCCGAAGGCGGATGACAGCGGCAGCGGCCGCTGGCAGTGGGTAAATCCGCGCCTGGGCCTGCTGTGGGATGCGACGCCACAGGCGCAGGTCTTCGCCAATGTCTCCTGGAGCACGGAGCCGCCGACGCTCTCGGACCTGACACCGCTGGTGCCAAGTGCCGGCTTCTCCGGACTCGATGCGCAGCGCGCGGTGACGGCGGAGATCGGCACGCGCGGGCGGATCGGCGATCTGGGCTTCGAGGTGGCGCTGTACCGCGCCTGGATCCGCGATGAGATCCAGCTGCTGACCGGCCCCACCGCCGGATCCTCCCTGGCGCAGAATGTGGACCGCACCATCCACCAGGGCATCGAGGCCGGGCTGGACTGGACGGCGCGGCGCAACGCGCTGGCGACCGGGGACAGCGTGACGCTGCGCGCCGCCTATACCTTCAGCGATTTCCGCTTCGACGATGACAGCACCTATGGCGACAACGACCTGCCCGGCGCGCCGCGCCACCTGCTGCATGCGGAGCTGCGCTACGCCCACCCGGCCGGCGGCTGGGTGGCGCCGAATGTCGATTGGGTCCCGAGCGGCTTCTATGCCGACAATGCCAATACCCTACGCACCGACAGCTACGCGCTGTTCGGCCTGCGCGCCGGCTGGAATTTCGGCAATGGCGTGACCGCCTTCGTGGCGGGCCGCAACCTGACCGATGTGCGCTACATTTCCTCGACCAGTGTGGCGACGAGTGCGACGGCGAATGCGGCGCTGTTCGAGCCGGGCTTCGGCCGTTCCGTCTATGGCGGGCTGCAGCTGCGCTTCTGAGTATCGCCCCAGGGGAGCGTCCGTGCGACGCTCCCCTGGGGAGACCAAAGCATGCGCATCGGCATCGACAGCTACTGCTACCACCGCTTCTTCGGCGATTGGTATGAGGGGCTGCAACGCGACCCCGGCCGCCGCATCGACGTCTTCGACTTCCTCGACATCGCCCATGGCCATGGCGTGGCCGGCGTGTCGCTGGAGGCGGTCTATATCCCGGAGGATGACGCCACGCTGGGAAGGCTGGCGGATCGCGTGGCGGAGCTGGGCCTGGAGCCGGTCTGGGCCTGGGGCCATCCGGACGGGCTGCGCTCCGGCACCGATGAGGCGGCCGCGCAGGACCTGCTGCGCCATATCGGCATCGCGAAACGCGTCGGCGCCACGGTGATGCGCATCTGCGCCGGCAGCCGCCGCACGCGGCCGGCGGATTGGGCGCAGCACAAGGCGAAGCTGGTGCCGATGCTGCAACCGCTGGCGGAGGCCGCCGCACGGCAGGGCGTGGTGCTGGCGGTGGAGAACCATATCGACCTGCTGGCGGATGAGATGGTGGAGATCATGCAGGCGGTGGACAGCCCCGGCCTCGGCGTCTGCCTCGACACCGCGAACAACCTGCGGATGTTCGAGGAGCCGGTGGCGGTGGCGGCCAAGCTCGCGCCCTGGACCCGTGCGACGCATGTGAAGAACGTCTCAGCGGTGCGCGGCGACCCGCGCAGCTTCGCCTTCTGGCCCAGCGTGCCGCTGGATGCGGGGCTGGTGGATATCGTGGCCGTGCTCGGCCATCTGCGTGCTGCCGACTACAAGGGCCTGCTGGCGCTGGAGATCGACTACCTCGACCCGGCCTATGGCGAGGAGGAGGAACCGCAGGTCGCGCGCAGCCTGGCCTGGCTACGCAGCGTGCTGTGACAGGAAGGCGCGGGCTTCCCGCAGCATCGAAACGCCGCGCGCCCGCGCCGCCACGCTGCGCGCCAGCGTCACCTCCGGCACCTCCAGGCTGACCGGCAGATCGGGCGGCATGGCGCGGATCAGCGCAGGAAGGTCCAGCCCGCCCTGGCCGGGCCGCAGCCGTTCGGCGCGCGCCTGGTGCAGCATCTCCTCCAGATCGGCGGGCTGCGCGGCGGGCGCGTCGCAGAGTTGCCAGTAGTGCAGCCAGTCCGGGCGGATCATGGCGAGGTCCGCCAGCGTGCTGCCGCTGCGGTCGAAATGGATCGGGTCCACCAGGATGCCGGCATTCGGCCGGTCCACCTGCGCCAGCAGCGCCACCGCCGCGCGCACATTTGGCACCGCGGTCCAGGGCATGAATTCCAGGTCCGCGGTCAGCCCATAGGGTGCCGCGGCGTCGCAGAACCGCGCATAATTCTCCGCCAGCCGTGCCGGTTCCGGGTCATAGGCCGCGACCAGGATGGCCTTGGCGCCCAGCCTGGCACCGGCCTCGAAGAATGGCGTGAAGCGGGCGACATCGGTGTCCGGCTCCAGCCGCACGATCTCGATATCGAAGACCTGCACGCCGGTCGCCGCGATGCGCCGCAGCGTCTCCCGCATCAGCGGTGCGTCGGTGATCAGCGGGGCGAAGGGCGTGCCGGGCAGCACCGGGATCAGGCGGATGCCGACGCAATCGGCGCCCGCTTCCGCAGCGATGGAGAGCAGCTCCGGCGGCGGTGTCTCCAGCAGGGTCAGCTGCGCGATGCCGAGGCGGCGTGTCATGTCTCGATCCCCGCAAGCCGGCGGCCGGCGATCCAGCCGAAGGTCATGGCGGGGCCGAGGGTGATGCCGCCGGAGGGATAGTGCCCGCCCATCATGCTCGCCATGTCATTGCCCACGGCGGTGAGGCCCGGGATCGGCGCGCCCGCCGCATCCAGCACCCGCGCCGCCGCATCGGTCCGCAGCCCGGCGAAGGTGCCGAGGCTGCCGGGCACGATCTTCACCGCGTAGAAGGGCGCGCGCTCGATCGGCGCGTTGCAGCGCCCGGCATCGCCCTGCATGCGTTCATAGGGGGTGCTGCCGCGGCCGAATTCCGGGTCCGCGCCCTGCCGCGCCGGGCCGTTGTAGCGCGCGATGGTGGCCTCCAGCGCCGCGCCATCGATGCCGCAGGCGGCGGCCAGCGCCGCCAGCGTGGTACCGCGATGCAGATAGCCGGAGCGCAGATGCGGGAAGATCGGCAGCGGCGCCGGCTTGACGAAGCCGAGGCCGTAGCGCCGCAGGAAGCGATGGTCGCAGACCAGCCAGCAGCACACCTCCTCCGGCGGCTGCACCGCGGCGAAGAGCCCGCGCATCATGTCGTGATAGGCGCGCGCCTCATTGGTGAAGCGAAGCCCGCGCGCGGTCACGCCGATGACGCCCGGCTTGCCGCGCTCCACCAGATGCGGGAAGTGGCCCGCGCTGCCATCCGCATGCGGCACGCGGGAGACCGGCGCCCAGGCGCCCGCATCGGGAAAATCCCGCACCACGGCGCCGCCCGCATCCTCCCCCAGACGCAGCCCGTCGCCGGTATTGCCGCGCGGGGCGGCGGAGAAATGCGCGCCATCCGGGGCGTGCGGGAACAGGGCGCGGATCCGGTTCCCCTCATGCGGGAAGCCGCCACAGGCCAGCACCACGCCGCGCCGCGCCACCACCTGCACCTCCGTCCCGCCCCGCCGCAGCACCGCGCCGTGCACCGCGCCATCCTGCATCAGCAGGCGTGCGGCGGGCGCCGACTCCCACAGCGCCACGCCGAGATCATCGGCTGATTTGAGCAGCCGCGCGGCCAGCGCATTGCCGTTCACCAGATGCATGCCGCGCCCATGCCGCAACCGGTCCCAGCCATGCCGCGCCAGGCGCCGTGCCGCGTGCAGGGCGGATCGCGGCGAACGCGTCGCGGTCATGAAGCGCCGCAGATCCTCGCCCGAGGCGATGCCCATGCCGGCCAGGGTCAGCTCCGCCAGCGGCGGCCGCAGCCGGTGCAGCAGCGGCCCCAGCACGCGGCCGTCGAAGGGCGCGGCGCAGACGGAACGCCCGCCTTTGGCCGCGCCGGGCGTGTCGCCATGGAAATCCGGAATGGCGTTGCCGGCGATGAACTGAACCGCCGTATGGCCCGCGAAGAAATCCACCATGCGCGGCGCGGCGTGCAGGAAGGCCTCCACCTTCGCCGCGTCGTACTGGTTGCCCAGCTCGTGCCGCAGGTAGCTGCGCGGTGCCTCCACATCCTCGACGATGCCGGCGGCCACGGCGAGGGGGTTGCGCGGCACCCACATCCAGCCGCCGGACCAGGCAGTGGTGCCGCCGAACAGATCGGCCTTCTCCGCCACCACCACGCGCAGCCCGTGGAAGGCCGCGGTCACCGCGGTGGCCAGCCCGCCGGCGCCGGAGCCGATCACCAGCACGTCGCAATCCTGGCTCATGGCACGGCCCGCAGCAGTGGGGAGGCCGCGCTGGCCTCCGCCAGCTCCGCCGCCGCCGCCAGCAGCGCCGGCGCCAGCGCCTCCATCCGCGCGGCGTCGAGCCGGAAGGCCGGGCCGGCGATGCTGACCACGCCGATCGCCTGGCCCTGCGGCGCGCGCACCACCGCGGCCATGGCGGCGGTGCCGGGGGCGCTGCTTTCGGTGACGCAGGCAAAGCCCCGCAGCCGCGCCGCCTGCAGCCGCGCCAGCAGCGCCGGCAGGTCCCGCGGTGCCTGCGGGCCGAGCTGCGCGGCATCCCCGAAGCCCTGGGCCGCGACCAGCGCCAGCGCCGCATCCTCCTCCAGCGTGGCCAGCCAGGCCTGGCCATTGGCGGTGGAGGCCAGATGCGCCTCCGCGCCATTGTCCGGGTCGTAGCGCAGCCCGGCCCGCGCGCCCTGCGCCTTGGCCACCCAGACCAGCCTCTCGTCGCGGACCACGCCGAGGCGCACCAGCTCCCCGCTCGCCGTCGCCAGGCGGTCCAGCACCGGCTGGGCGATGTCCGGGATGCCCGACTGCGCCAGGAAGGTCAGGCCGAGGCCCGCCAGTTTCAGGGTCAGCGCATAGGGCCCGCCATCATGCCCCTGGCGGACATAGCCCTGGCGCGACAGCTCCGTCAGCAGCCGGTGCGCGGCGCTGCGCGGGATTGCCAGGCGGTCCGCCAGCATGGCCAGGGGCAGGCCTTCGGGCGCGCGGGCCAGCGCCTCCAGCAGCCGCAGGGACCGGTCGAGCACGGTGGTCATGCGGCGCGCGCCGTGGCTAGCTGCGGGGACAGGAGGAAACCAACATGCTCGAAGCCCTCAGCGGCGCCACGCGCGTCTTCGTCATCATCGGCGATCCCATCGCGCAGGTGCAGTCGCCCGGCGGCATCACGAGGGAATTCGCGGCGCGGGGGCGCGATGCGGTGCTGGTTCCGGCGCAGGTTTCCGTCGCGGCGCTGGATGACTTCGTGCGGGGCGTGTCGCTGGCCGGCAACCTGGATGGCATCGTCGTGACCGTGCCGCACAAGTTCGGCGCCTTCGCCCATTGCGCCAGCACCACGGACCGCGCGGGCTTCCTGCAATCGGTGAACATCATGCGCCGCAACGCGGATGGCAGCTGGCATGGCGACATGACGGATGGCGTGGCCTTCGTCGGCGGCATCCGCCAGGCGGGCTGCCTGCCGCAGGGCAAGCGCGCGCTGATGGTGGGCGCGGGCGGCGCCGGCACCGCCATCGCGCTGGCGCTGCTGGAGGCGGGGGTTTCGGAACTCGCCATCCATGATGCCGATGCGGCGCGTCGCGACCGGTTGCTGGCGCGGCTGGCCGGGCGCGGCGCGGCGAAGCTCAGCGCGGGCAGCGACGACCCCACCGGCTATGAGCTGATCTGCAACGCCACCCCCGCCGGCATGAAGCCCGGCGATGCGCTGCCGGTGCAGGCGGATCGCCTGACCCCCGGCATGTTCGTGGGCGAGGTGATCACCAGCCCGGAGGTCACGCCGCTGCTCGCCGCCGCCCGCGCCAAAGGCTGCGGCACGCAGACCGGCATCGGCATGTTCGCCGCCGGCCGCGCCATGATGGTGGATTTCCTGCTTCACGCCTGACCGCCCCGCGCCGCATGCCGCGCGGCGAGGAAGCCGAAGGTGATCCCGGGCCCGATGGTGATGCCAGGCCCGGGATAGGCGCCGCCCATGATCGAATGCATGTCGTTGCCCACCGCATAGAGGCCGCCGATCGGCCGGTTCGCCTCGTCCAGCACCTGCGCATCCGCATCGGTCACCAGCCCCGTCGCTGCGCCGATATCGCCGGGCAGCAGGCGCAGCGCGTAGAAGGGCGGCGTCGCGATCGGGCCGAGATTGGGGTTCGGCCGCTGCGCCGCATCGCCATTGGCGCGGTGATAGGCGGTGCTGCCGCGGCCGAATTCCGGGTCCTCCCCGGTCTCGGCATAGCGGTTCATCGCCGCCACCGTCTGCGCCAGCCCCTCCGCATCCACGCCGAGCTTCGCCGCCAGCGCCGGCACGCTCGGCGCCTCCACCAGGTAGCCATCGGCGAGGTAGGGCGCCAGGCCGCGCCCGCCGGGGCGCACCATGCCCAACCCGTATTTCCGCAGCGCCGCCGCATCCGCGATCAGGAAACACGGGATGGTCGGCACTGTCGCGTGGCTGGCGAACATCGCGCGGGCGAACAGGTGGTAGCTGGTCGCCTCATTCACGAAGCGCCGGCCGGCAGCATTGACGGCGACGGTGCCGGGCTTGCCGCGATCCAGCACGAAATGCGGGAAGACCGCGGTGCTGCCATCGGCGCGGATGCGGGTGGAGACGGGCGCCCAGAAGGCGTTGTCCATCCCACCCTCGCCGTAGCGGGCGCCGATGGCGAGCGCCAGGTCGTGCATCTCCCCGGTATGGCCGGGGGCGGCGGGGCTGTGGGCGGGGGTCGGCGCGTGCAGCATCGCCGCCCGCCGCGCCGGGTGCCGGCCGAAGCCGCCGGTGGCCAGCACCACGCCGCGCCGCGTCCCGACCTGCTGCTGCGTCGCATGCTGGCGCAGCTGCAGGCCGGTGACGCGGCCACCCTCACGGATCAGCGCCTCCGTCTTCGTCTCGGTCAGGATGGTGACGCCACGCCGCGCCAATTCGTGCAGCAGCCGCCCGACCAGCGCATTGCCCATCACCAGCCGCGTGCCGCGCGGGTGGCGCAGCCGGTCCGCCGCATGGCGCGCCAGCAGGCCGAGCGCATGGCGGGCGGAGCGCCAGGATTTCCGCAGGCCGAGCAGATGGCCGATATCGTCGCGGTCCACCATCATCCCGCCCAGGATGGTGAATTCCGGGATCGGCGGCCGCAGCAGCGGGAACAGCGCGCCCAGCCTGCGGCCGTCGAAGGGCAGCGGCTCCAGCGCCCTTCCGCGTAGCGTGGCGCCGGGGATCTCCTGGATGTAGTCCGGGTGCAGCGGGCGGGCGCGGAATTTGACCTCCGTCTCCGCCTCCAGCCGCGCGATGGCCTGTGGGCCGGCCTCCAGGAAGGCCTGGCGCAGCGCCCGGCTGGCATGGTTGCCCACGGCATGGTCGAGGAATTCAGCTGCCTGGGCGGGGCTGTCGCCTTCCCCCGCATGCAGGGTGTTCGGAATCCAGGTGGTGGCTGCGGAGAAGGCGGTGGTGCCGCCGAGATATTCGGTGCGCTCCACCAGCAGCACGCGCAGCCCATCCAGTGCGGCAAACAGCGCCGCCGCCATGCCGGCCCCGCCGGCGCCGAGCACGATGAGGTCGTAATCCGCCCGCAGGTCGCGGAGAGCCTGGTGCATGCGCCGTGTCCACCCGATTGGCGCCAGCGTAAGGGGCTTTCATTCTGGAATGCAATTCCACTACCGTGCGGCGCGGCGCGTGGCTTCCCCGTCTGGAAAGCCGCGGCCAGCCGTGCCAGCCTGCGTCCCGGAAACGAAGACGCCACCAAACGGGGGGAAAAGAACCATGATGCATCGCAGGATGTTGCTCGGCGGGCTGGCGGCTGCGCCGCTGCTGGGCGCCACCACGGCCCGCGCGCAGGCCTTCCCGTCGCGCGACCTGCTCGGCGTGATCCAGTGGGGCGCCGGCGGCGCCACCGACGTGACGGGGCGCGCGGTGACGCCGCATGTGGAAGCGGCGCTCGGCCAGAAGATCGTGCTGCAGAACCGCACCGGCGGCACCGGCGCCATCGGGCTGACCTACGTGCATGGCCTGCCCTCGGATGGCTACACGCTGCTCTACGGGGCGGAGAATCCGCTGCTGTACAAGGTGCTGAACATCTCCCGCCTCGACTACACCGATTTCACGCCGATCTGCCTGCTGGCGCGCAGCGTGCCGGTGATCGTGGCGAACAAGGACAAGCCCTGGAACTCGCTGAAGGAACTGGTGGAGGATATGCGGCGCAATCCGGGCCGCATCCGCATGGCCAGCACCGGGCCGGGCGGCCAGGCGCATGTCGTCTCCACCATGCTCGCCTCCACCGGGCCGTTCCGCCACATCTCGATCCCCTTCGATGGCGAGGGTCCGGGCCTGACCGCGCTGCAGGGCGGGCATGCGGACTGGATGACGGTGGGCTCCGGCGCCGTGGCGGAACATGTGCGGGCCGGCCGCGTGAAGGCGCTGGCCGTGTTCAACGACGCGCCGCTGCCCAGCCTGCCCAACGTGCCGCCCGCGACGGCGGATTACCCGGAACTGGCGCGGCTGATGCCCTGGGGGTCCTTCTACGGCGTCTGGGCCAAGAAGGACATTCCGGCCGAGGCGCGGGAGAAGCTGGTGGCCGCCTTCCGCACCGGCACGGCGAACCCGCAATTCACCCAGCTGATGACCGGCAACGGCAATGTCGTGATGAACACCTCGGGCGCCGAGGCCGAGGCCTTCCTCGCCCGCTGGCAATCCGTCACCGCCTGGATCCTGCAGGAGGCCGGCGCCGCGCGCACCGACCCGGCGACGCTGAACATTCCGCGCCCGTCCTGAGCTGACCCTGGCGCGGTCCCAGTGGCGGGGCCGCGCCCCCGCCACCGAGGATTTCCGTGATGCATGACCAGCGCCGGCGGCGGGAGCCGGGCGAGACTTTGTTCGGCTACCTGCTGCTGCTGATGAGCCTGGCGGTGATGGCCGAGGGCAGCCGCCTCCAGGGGTTCGATTCCGTCAGCGCGCCGGGCATCGCGCCGCTGGCGGCGGGCGTGGTGATGGCGATGTCCTCCCTGGCCATCATCCTGCGCACGCGGCGGGTGGTGCCGACGGAGGCCGGCTTCGCCACGCGCATCGCGCCGCGCGATGTCGCGCTCTCCGTGCTGATGATCGCGCTCTACATGGCGCTGCTGGAGCCGGTGGGCTTCCACATCGCCACCTTCGCCTTCCTGTCCGCACTGGTCCTGTATCTGCGCCGGGGCGGGCCGGGCTTCGCGCTGCTGGTCGCACTGGTCTCCGTCATCGTCGTGCATGTGGTGTTCCGCATGGTCTTCACCGTGGTGCTGCCGCAGGGCTGGCTGCTGCGCGGCCTGCTGCCGCCCGGGTGGCTGCTGTGACGGAGCAGATTGGCTTCTTCCTGCTGTCCTGGCTGGATCCCTCGCTGCTGGCGCTGACCGCGGCGGGGACGCTGGCGGGCATCTATATCGGTGCCATCCCGGGCCTGTCCGTCACCATGGCGGCCTCGATCCTGATCTCCTTCACCTTCACATGGGAGGTGAATGCGGCGCTGGCGCTGATCGCGGGCGTCTTCACGGGCGGTGTCTATGGCGGCTCACGCTCCGCCATCCTGCTGAACATCCCGGGCGCGCCGGCGGCCATTGCCACGGCGCTGGATGGCTACCCGCTGGCCCGGCGCGGCGAGGCCGGGGTGGCGATCGGCCTGTCCACGGTGATGTCGGTGATCGGCGGCTTCGTCGGCATCATCGCGTTGGCCGTGGCGGCGCCCGTGATCTCCGACTTCGCGCTGTTGTTCGCGCCGCGGGACTATCTGCTGCTGGCCGTGATGGGGCTGCTGCTGGTGGGCACCATGTCCGGCGAGAGCCTCGCCAAGGGGCTGTTCGCGGGCGCGCTTGGCGTGGCGCTGGGCATGGTGGGGCTGGACCCGATGACGGCGGAGGGGCGCTTCACCCTCGGCACCGTGCAGCTGATGGCCGGCATCCCCTATGTCGCCGCCATGATCGGCTTCTTCGGCGTGTCGGAGGCGCTGGTGCAGCTGCACAATCTGCGCGTGAAGCCGGTGAAGCAGGATGTCTCCCGCATCGTCCCGCCCTGGCACCTGGTGCGGAAATACCTGCCGCTGTCGCTGCGCAGTTCGCTGATCGGCGTGGTGATCGGCGCGCTGCCCGGCACCGGCGGCGATATCGCGGCGCTGATGGCCTATGACCAGGCGAAGCGCACCGTGAAGAACCCGTCGCGGCCTTTCGGCGAGGGCGCCTATGAGGGGCTGATCGCGCCGGAATCGGCGAACAACGCGGCGGTCGGCGGCGCCTATGTGCCGATGCTGACGCTGGGCATTCCGGGCGATGCGGTCACCGCCGTGATCATTGGCGCGCTGTTCATCCACGGGCTGAAGCCCGGCCCGATGCTGATGATCGAGACGCCGCATCTGTTCTGGTTCACCGTCGGCAACCTGACGCTGGCCAATATCTTCCTGCTGGTCTTCGGCCTGACCGGCATCCGCGCCTTCGCGAAGCTGGTGGAATGCCCGCCTTCCGTGCTGATCCCGCTGATCCTGGTGCTGTCCGTGGTCGGCACCTACGCCATCCAGAACAGCGTGGTGGATGTGTATTTCATGCTCGGCTTCGGCATCTTCGGCTACCTGCTGAAGATGTACGGCTTCCAGGTGGGGCCGGTGGTGCTGGGGATGATCCTTGGCCCGATGATCGACGTGTCCTGGCGCCGCGCGGTGATCTCCGTGGGCGATGACCTCGGCTTTTTCGTCGAGGAAGCCTTCGCCAGCCCGCTGACCCTGGTGCTGCTGGCCTTCATGTCCTTCCTGCTGCTGAGCCAGGTGCCGTTCGGCGCGCTGTGGCGGCGGCTGCGCGGTCAGCCGCCCGGCTGAACCTCCGGCCCATGCGGGTCGTGCGCGACCCGCCGCAGCCGCCAGCCGAGCGCCAGGAACAGCGCGCCGGCGATGATCGCCTGCGCCGCGACCACCCAGATCAGCGCCAGCAGGCCGAGCCCGGGCGAGACGATCATCCAGGCCCCCACCAGCACCGCCAGCGCGCCGAGCAGGCCCAGCATGATGCTGCCCGACCGGAAGGCCAGCACCAGGCGCATCACGCCCACCACCAGCGACCAGGCGCCGACCATCACCACCAGCAGCACGGCGGAGACCGCCGGCAGCAGCAGCAGCGCCACCGTGGCGGCGAGGGAGGCGATGCCATCAACCCACAGCCAGGTCCTGGACCGCCCCGCCCCGCCGCGCACCGCCTGGGTGATGGAGGAGACGCCATCGATCGTCAGGAAGGCCGCCAGGAAGCCGAGGATCAGCGCCAGCCCGATGCCCGGCAGCAGCAGCGCGACCAGCCCGAACAGGATGCCCACCACGCCGCGCAGCAGGAACAGCCACCAGCCCTGCGCCAGCGCCCGCACCTCCGCGAAGCGCCCCGCCACCATCGCATGCGACATGCCTTCGTCCCCCATTCGCCGCTTCGCGGTGTCACACGGGCAGTGGCGCCTCCGCGATCACTTCCTCGATCACGGCGTAGGTATGGCTGGCCTTCACCCCGGGCAGGCTGAGCAGCACATCGCCCAGGAAGCGGCGATACGCCGCCATGTCGGCGACGCGCGCCTTCACCAGGTAGTCGAAGCCGCCGGCGACCATGTGGCATTCCAGCACCTCCGGCACCCGTTTCACCGCGGTGGCGAAGCGGTCGAAGGCGTCGGGCGTGGTGTGGTCCAGGCTGATCTCGACGAAGACCAGCAGGCCCAGCCCGATCCGCGCCGCATCCAGCCGGGCGCCCCAGCCGGTGATGATGTTCTGGGCCTGCAGCCGGCGGAGGCGTTCGGAGGCGGCGGAGGGGGACAGGCCGATGCGCGCGGCCAGTTCCGCCACCGTGGCCCGGCCATCCCGTTGCAGCAGCGCCAGCATGCGGCGGTCGATGCGGTCGATTTCGTGGTCCATGCGGCCATCCGCCGTTGATCCTGCGGTTATACCGCCGAAAATCCCGCTGCATCCACGGCCGGCGGCGCGGCATGCTGCATGCCATGTTCCAGGCCCCCTACGCCCCGCCCGAGGAAGCCGCGCGCGCCGCGCTGCTCGCCGCCGCCCCCACCCCCCGCCCGGAGGCCGCGCCCCTGGCGCTGTCCCTGGCCCAGGCCGCCCGCGAGGGCGGCGGCCCGCTGGCGGTGGAGGAGATCCTGCGCGGCTGGCCGCTCTCCACCCGCGAGGGCCTGGCGCTGATGGCGCTGGCGGAGGCGCTGCTGCGCGTGCCGGATGACGCGACGGCCGATGCGCTGATCGCGGAAAAGCTGGCCGAGGGCGACTGGCGCCAGCATGCGGAGGGTTTTGCCTCCGCCGCCTCCGGCTGGGCGCTGGCGATGGGGGCGCGGCTGGTCGGCCGCGGGGAGACGCCGGGCGGCGTGCTGGCGCCGATGGCCAGGCGGCTGGGCGTGCCGGCGGTGCGCCAGGCGGCGCGGCAGGCGGTGCGGCTGATGGGCGGGCAATTCGTGCTGGGCGAGACGATCGAGGATGCGCTCGGCCGATCCGCGAAGGGTGCGCGCTATTCCTACGACATGCTGGGGGAGGGCGCGCGCACCGCGGCAGATTCGCGAAAATACCTGGGGGCCTATCACGCGGCCTGTGCCGCGATCGGTCGCGCGGCGCGCGGTTCGCTGCCGGACCGGCCGGGGCTGTCGGTGAAACTCTCGGCGATCCATCCGCGGTATGAGGCGGTGTCGCGTGACCGGGTGATGGCGGAGCTGGTGCCGGACCTGATCGAGCTGGCCCAGGCGGCGCGCGCCCACGACCTGAACCTGACGCTGGATGCCGAGGAGGCGGACCGGCTGGAGCTGTCGCTCGAGATCTTCGACCGGCTGCTGACGGAGCCGTCCCTGGCCGGGTGGGAAGGGCTGGGGCTGGCCGTGCAGGCCTATCAGAAGCGTGCCGGGGCGGTGGTGGGCTGGCTCGCGGATCGCGCCGCCTCCACCGGGCGGCGGCTGATGGTGCGGCTGGTGAAGGGCGCCTATTGGGATGCGGAGATCAAGCGCGCGCAGGAACGCGGTCTCGATGATTTCCCGGTCTGGACGCGGAAGGCGGCGACCGACTTGGCCTGGCTGACCCAGGCGGCCGCGCTGCTGGATGTGGCGAAGCAGGGCCGCATCTTTCCGCAGCTCGCGACCCATAATGCCGCCAGCATCGCGGAGGTGCTGGCGCTGGCCGCGGCCAAGGGCGTGGACTCGGGAAAGTTTGAATTCCAGCGGCTGCACGGCATGGGCGGCGCGCTCTATGCGAAGCTGGCGGAGCAGCGGCCGGATGCGGCGCTGCGGATCTATGCGCCGGTCGGCGTGCATGAGGATCTGCTGGCCTATCTGGTGCGCCGACTGCTGGAGAATGGCGCGAATGGCGGCTTCGTCGCCGCGGTGGCGGATGACTCGGTGCCGCTGGAACGGCTGCTGCGGCATCCCTCCGTCGTGCTTGCGGAGGGCCCGCCGCGGCATCCGCGCGTGAAGCGCCCGGCGGCGTTGTTCGGCGACCGCCCGAACAGCCGCGGCGTGGAATTCGGCGACCGCCGGGCACTCGCCGCGCTGATCGCCGCGCGCGATGCGGCGCCGCCGCTGGAGGCAGTGCCGGCCCTGGACCCCGCCGCCGCCATGGCGCGTGCGCAGGCCGCCTTTCCCGCCTGGAACGCCACGCCCGTCAGCCAGCGCGCCGCGGTGCTGCGCCGTGCGGCCGATGCGTTGGAGGCGAACTCGGAAAAGTTCATCGCGGCGATCCAGGAGGAAGGGTTCCGCACGCTGGATGACGCGTTGTCCGAACTGCGGGAGGCCGTCGATTTCTGCCGCTTCTACGCCAATGAGGCCGAACGCCTGGCCACGCCCACGGCGCTGCCCGGCCCGGTCGGCGAAAGCAATGTGCTGAGCCTGTCCGGGCGCGGCGTGGTCCTGTGCATCTCGCCCTGGAATTTCCCGCTGGCGATCTTCCTCGGCCAGGTGGCGGCGGCGCTGGTCGCGGGCAATGCCGTGGTGGCGAAGCCGGCGCCGCAGACGCCGCGCATCGCCGGGCTCGCCGCCCAGGCGCTGCGCCAGTCGGGGCTGCCGGCGGAGGCGCTGGTGGTGGTGCCGGGCGGGCCGGATCTGGGGGCGGCGCTGGTGGCGCATCCGGCGGTGGCGGGCATCGCCTTCACCGGCAGCACGGCGACGGCGCGCGCCATCAACCGCGCCATTGCGGCGAAGGACGGGCCGATCATCCCGCTGATCGCGGAGACGGGCGGGCTGAACGCCATGGTGGTGGACGCCACGGCGCTGCCGGAACAGGTAACGGACGACGTGCTGACCAGCGCCTTCCGCTCCGCCGGCCAGCGCTGCTCCGCGCTGCGGCTGCTCTGCGTGCAGGAGGAAGCGGCGGACCGGATGCTGGCGATGATCGCCGGCGCGGCACGCGAATTGAAGCTGGGCGACCCGCGCGACCCGGCCACCCATGTCGGGCCGCTGATCGACGCGCAGGCCAAGGCGCGCATCCAGGACTGGCTGGCGAGGCTGCCGGAGGGGGCGCGGGAGGTGTTTCGCCATCCCGCCGCCGAGGAGGGCAATCTCCTGGCGCCGCGCATCGTCGAATTGCGCCGGGTGGAGGATCTGACGCAGGAGGTCTTCGGCCCCGTGCTGCATGTGGTGCGCTGGCGCGGGGCGACGGAGGCCGCGCTGCTGCGCGCGCTCGGCGGCACCGGCTATGGGCTGACGCTCGGCGTGCAGAGCCGCCGCGCGGGCTTTGCCGTGCGGGTGGCGCAGGCGGTGCCGGCGGGGAATGTCTATGTGAACCGCAACATGGTCGGCGCCGTGGTCGGCAGCCAGCCCTTCGGCGGGCAGGGGCTGTCCGGCACCGGGCCCAAGGCCGGCGGGCCGCATTACCTGCCGCGCTTCATGACCGAGCGGGTGGTGACGGTGAACACTGCCGCCGCCGGCGGTGACGCAGCCCTGCTGGCGGAGGGAGAATAGTCGCGCAACGACCAGCCGATGTCGTTCTGAGGCAAGTGGTCCGGACGCCGCCTGCCATGCTGCGGCCATGCGCTATTCCGCCCTGGCCCTGCTGCGCCATGCCCTGACCGGCAACCGGTCCTGGACCCCCGCCTGGCGCGATCCGGCGCCGAAGCCGGCCTATGACACCATCATCGTCGGCGGCGGCGGGCATGGGCTGGCCACCGCGCATTACCTGGCGAAGCGGCACGGCATCACGGATGTGGCGGTGGTGGAGAAGGGGTATCTCGGCTCCGGCAATGTCGGCCGGAACACCACCATCATCCGGTCGAACTACCTGCTGCCCGGCAACACGCCCTTCTACGAGCATTCCATGAAGCTGTGGGAAGGGCTGGAGCAGGACATCAACTACAACGCCATGGTCAGCCAGCGCGGCGTGCTGAATCTGTGCCACTCCGACAGCCAGCGGGACGCCTATGCACGGCGCGGCAATGCGATGCGCCTGGCGGGCGTGGATGCGGAGCTGCTGGATGCGGCGCAGGTGCGGGCGATGGTGCCGGGGCTGAACCTGGACAGTGTGCGCTTCCCGGTGAAGGGCGGGCTGCTGCAGCGGCGCGGCGGCACGGTGCGGCATGATGCCGTCGCCTGGGGCTATGCCCGCGCCGCCGATTCCCGCGGCGTGGACCTGCTGCAGAATACGGAGGTGACGGGCATTCGCGTGCAGTCCGGCCGCGTGCTGGGGGTGGAGACGACGCGCGGCTTCATCGGTGCGAAACGGGTGGGGCTGGCGGTGGCGGGCAACACCTCCCGCGTCGCTTCCATGGCGGGGCTGCGCCTGCCGATCGAAAGCCATGTGCTGCAGGCCTTCGTGTCGGAGGCGGTGAAGCCGATGATCGACACGGTCATCACCTATGGCGCGGGGCATCTGTATGTCAGCCAGTCCGACAAGGGCGGGCTGGTCTTCGGCGGCGATATCGACGGCTACAACTCCTACGCCCAGCGCGGCAACCTGCCGGTGGTCCACGACGTGATGGAATGCGCGGTGCAGCTTTTCCCTTCCATGTCGCGGCTGCGCTACCTGCGGCAATGGGGCGGCATCATGGACATGTCGATGGATGGCTCGCCGATCATCGACCGCACGCCGGTGGAGGGCCTCTTTCTCAACTGCGGCTGGTGCTATGGCGGCTTCAAGGCGACGCCGGCCTCTGGCTGGTGCTTTGCGCATACCATCGCGACGGGGCAGCCGCATGCGCTGAACGCGGCCTTCCGGCTGGACCGTCTTGCGAGCGGCCATGTGATCGATGAGAAGGGCGCCGGCGCCCAGGCGAACCTGCACTGATGCGCATCCCCTGCCCCCTCTGCGGCGAACGCGACGCTGCCGAATTTTCGACCATTGGCAGCGCGCCCCCGCCGCGCCCGTCCGCCGATGCGCCGATGGAAGACTGGCACGCGTATCTGCATCTGCGCGACAACCCCGCCGGCCTGCATGCGGAGCTGTGGCAGCACATCCATGGCTGCCGGCAATGGCTGCGGGTGATGCGCGATACGCGCAGCCATGCGGTGGCCAGCGCCGAGGCGTGCCGGCCATGACGCGCCTCGCCACCTGCGGCCTGATCGACCGCGCGCAGACGCTGCGCTTCACCTTTGACGGCCGCGCATACCAGGGCCATGCGGGCGACACGCTCGCCTCCGCGCTGCTTGCCAATGGCGTGCGGCTGGTCGGCCGATCCTTCAAATACCATCGCCCGCGCGGCATCTGGGGCCTGGGCAGCGAGGAGCCGAACGTGCTGGTCGAGCTGCGCGACGGCGCACGCCAGGAACCGAACACCCGCGCCACTACCGCCGAATTGTTCGAGGGGCTGTCCGCGCGCAGCCAGAACCGTTGGCCCAGCCTGCGCTTCGACGTGATGGCGCTGAACGGGCTCCTCGGCCCGCTCCTCTCGGCCGGCTTCTACTACAAGACCTTCATGTGGCCCGCCGCCTTCTGGGAGAAGGTGTATGAGCCGCTGATCCGCCGTGCCGCCGGCCTCGGCCGCGCCGCGACGGCGCCTGATCCTGACCGCTATGAACGCATGCATGCGCATTGCGACGTGCTGGTGGTGGGCGCCGGCCCCACGGGCCTCGCCGCCGCGCTGGCCGCGGCGCGGACGGGTGCGCGCGTGATCCTGGCAGATGAGGATTTCGCACTCGGCGGCCGGCTTTTGGCGGAGCGGCAGGAGATCGACGGCGCGCCGGCCACGGGCTGGGTCGCGCGGGTGCTGGCGGAGCTCCAGAACCTGCCGGATGTTACGCTGCTGCCGCGCACCACCATCTTCGGCGCCTTCGACCACGGCACCTATGGCGCGGTGCAGCGCGTGGCGGACCACCTGGCCGAACCCGCGCCAGGCCAGCCGCGTCAGCGGGCTTGGACCATCGTGGCGAAGCGCGTGGTGCTGGCGGCCGGCGCGGTGGAACGGCCGATCGCCTTCCCGGGCAATGACCGTCCCGGCGTGATGTCCGCCGCCGCCGCGCGCGGCTACCTGCACCGCTACGCCGTGCTGCCCGGCCGCCGCGCCGTGGTGTTCACCGCCGGCGATGATGGCTGGCGCACCGCTCTCGCGCTGCGCGATGCGGGGGCGGAGGTGACGGTGGTGGACCCGCGCGACAGGCCCGCCTGCCCGGGCCTGCGTGTGGTGGCGGGTGCGCGGGTGGTGGGCACCGGCGGGCGGCTCTGCCTGATCTCCGTGCGGCTGGACACGGGCGAGGCCATCGCGGCGGATCTGCTGGCCGTCTCGGGCGGCTGGAACCCGACGCTGCACCTGGCCAGCCATCAGGGCGGCCGCCCGCATTGGGATGAGGCGCTGGCCGCCTTCCTGCCCGGCACGCCGCCGCCCGGCATGGCGGTGGCCGGCGCCGCCGCGGGCCGCTTCACCCTGGCCGCCTGCCTCGCCGACGGTGCCGCCGCCGGGCTGCAGGCCGCGCGGGATGCGGGGCATGAGGGCCAGCCTTTGGCGCTGCCGCGGGCGGATGACGAACCCGCCGGGCTGCGCGCGCTGTACCATGTGCCCGGCCGCAAGGCCTTCGTGGATTTCCAGCACGACGTCACCGCCGACGACATCGCACTCGCGGCGCGGGAGGGGTTTCGCAGCGTCGAGCACGCCAAGCGCTACACCACCCTCGGCATGGCGACGGACCAGGGCCGCACCGCGAATGTCGTCGGCCTTGCCATCCTGGCGGAGGCCACCGGCCGCGGCATCGCGGAGACCGGCACCACCATCTTCCGCCCGCCCTATACGCCGGTGGCCATCGGCGCCCTGGCCGGCGCGCAGACCGGCCCGGATTTCCGGCCGACCCGCCTGACGCCGCTGCACGCCTGGTCCGCCCGCCACGGCGCCAGCTTCGTCACCACCGGCGCCTGGCTGCGCCCCGAATGGTATGCCCGCCCCGGCGAGGCCGGCTGGCGCGACAGCGTGGACCGGGAGGTGCTGCATGTGCGCCGCGCCGCCGGCTTCTGCGATGTCTCGACGCTTGGAAAAATCGAGGTGGTGGGGCCGGGCGCCGCGGCGCTGCTGGATTTCGTCTATGCCAACGACATTTCCACCCTGAAGCCCGGCCGCATCCGCTACGGCCTGATGCTGCGCGAGGACGGCTTCGTGCTCGATGACGGCACCTGTGCGCGGCTGTCGGAAAACCGCTTCTTCGTCACCACCACCACGGCGAATGCGGCGCGGGTGATGCAGCATCTGGAATACGCGCATCAGGTGCTGCGGCCGGAGCTGGACGTGAGCATCCTCTCCGTCACGGATGCCTGGGCGCAGATCGCCCTCGCGGGTCCACGGGCGCGCGACGTGCTGGCGCAGGTCACGGCGCAGGATGTCTCCAACGCCGCCCTGCCGCACATGGCCTGCACGGAAGCGGTCTTCGCCGGCGGGCTGCGCGGCCGGCTGTACCGCCTGTCCTTCTCCGGCGAGCTGGCCTTCGAACTCGGCGTGCCGCCGGATGATGCGGAGGCGCTCGCGGATCGGCTGCGCGCGGCCGGCGCCGAGCCCTATGGGACGGAGGCGCTGGGCGTGCTGCGGATCGAGAAGGGCCATGCCGGCGGCGGCGAGATCAACGGCCAGACGACCGCGGGCAATCTCGGCCTCGGCCGGATGCTCTCGCGCCGCAAGGAATTCATCGGCCGGGTCATGGCGCAGCGGCCGGCGCTGGTCGATCCCGCGCGGCCCGTGCTGGTCGGGCTGCGCGGCGATGGGCTGCGGACCGGCGCGCATCTGCTGGAGCCTGGCGCGGCGGCGAACACGGCGAACGACCTCGGCCATGTTACCGCCAGCTGCTGGTCGCCGCATCTGCAGGCGCAGATCGGCCTGGCCTTGCTCTCCGGCGGCCAGGCGCGCATCGGGACCCGCATCCGGGTCTATGACGCCCTGCGCGGGCAAGATGGGGAGGCCGAGGTGGTGGCGCCCGTCTTCATCGACCCGGAAGGCACCCGCACCCGTGCCTGAGGAGACTATGCTGGAACTCCGCCCCTTCACCGCCATCGGCGCCACCGCGCTGCACGGCCCGGCGGCGATGCTGCCCGGCCTGCCGCCGCGCCCCGGCTGGGCGCCGGTGGCGGGCGCCACGGCGATCTGGACCGCGCCCGGCACCTGGCTGTGCCTGCACGCGCCCGGCGCTCCGCCGCCGGTGGCGGAGGCGCAGCGCACGCCCATGGATGGCTCCCGCGCCGTCTTCGAACTGTCCGGCCCGCTGGCGCGGGAGGCGCTGGCCACTATCCTGCCGCTGGACCTGCATCCGCGCGCCTTCCCCGACGGCGCTGCGGCGGCGACGCTCGCCGCGCAGATCCCGCTGCTGCTCTGGCGCGATGGCGCGGCCTTCCGCCTGGCCTGCGCCCGGTCCTATGGCGCCTCCCTGCGCGCCGCGCTGCTGGCCGCCGGGCGTGGCCGCGGCCTGGTGGAGCGTGACCCCGTGCCATGGCCCGCCTGACCCGAGGCGCGGTGCGGCTGCGCTGGGTGCATCCAGATGCCGTCGATGCGCCGACGCTGGCCGCCTGGCACGCCACGCTGGATGCGGCGGAGCAGGACGCCGCCGCACGCTTCCGCTTCGAGGCCGATCGCCGCGCCTATATCGCCGCCCATGCCCTGGCGCGCCTGATGCTGGCGGAGGCGGCCGGCCTGCCCGCGCCCGCCCTCCGCTTCCTGCGCGGCCCGCAGGGCAAGCCGGAGCTGGACCCCACCCATGGCCTGCCCTGGCTGCGCTTCAACCTGTCCCACACGCGCAGCCTGGTCGCCTGCGCCCTGGCCGCCGAGGACGATATCGGCCTGGATGTCGAGGACCTGTCCCGGCGCGAGGCCGGCCCCGGCCTTGCCGAACGCTACTTCGCCCCCGCCGAGGCCGCCCTGCTGGAAGCCACGCCACCGGCGGACCGCCATGCGACCTTCCTGCGCATCTGGACGCTGAAGGAGGCTTATGTGAAGGCGACCGGGCAGGGGATTTCCGCCGGGCTGGACAGCTTCGCCTTCACCCTGGACCCGCCGCGCCTGTCCTTCGCCCCCGGCGGCACCGCGCGCTGGCGCTTCCTGCAATGGCAGCCGACGCCGGGCCACATCCTGGCCGTGGCGCTGCGGCGAAAATCATAGCTGCGATTCGATCGGCAGCCAGCGCAGCACCCGCGCCAGCACCCGGCGGCGCAGCGAGGCGTCCGGTTCCCGCCGCAGCGTGCGCAACCGGCCATCCGGGCCGCTTCCGGTCCAGGTCAGCCGCCCTTCCTCCAGCCCCAGCCGCCAGCTTCGTGCCGGGTCTGCCAGCCGGTCATGCTCCGCGCGCAGCTCCCGCGCCAGAGTCGGGTGATCGACGAAGGCGCCCATTTCCGTGTTCAGCGCGGCGGAGCGCGGATCGAGGTTGAAGGACCCGACGAAGACCGGCCCGTCATCCACCACGAAGGCCTTGGTGTGCAGGCTGGCGCCGCGGGACCCGAAGACGCTGGTATCCTCATCCTCGCCGCTCGGCTTCAGCTCGAACAGCGGCACGCCGGCGCGCAGCAACGGTTCGCGGTACTTGGCGTAGCCGCCATGCACGGCCACCACATCGGTGGCGGCAAGCGAATTGGTCACCACGGAAACCCGCACGCCGCGTGCGACGAGCCCCAGCAGCAGCGCCAGTCCGGCCTCGCCGGGCACGAAATAGGGCGAGATCAGCAGCGCTTCCCGCTGCGCCTTGCGCAGCGCATCGGCGATCTCTGGCGCGATGCCCCCGGCGGCGCGGGCCAGCCGGCGCGCGGCCAGGCCGCGGCGGGCCTTCTCCGGCGGGTCAGCCACCACCTGCACGGAACCGGGCGCCAGCGCCACCATGCCACGGGCGAGCGGGCCGGCCGCGCCGTGAAAGGCGCCGAGGTGCTCCAGATAGCGCATCGCCTCCGGCTCCGCCGCCGCATCGGCCAGCGCGTGGCGCAGCTTCGGCAGGCCGCGCTTGTCGCTTGGCGGGCAGACCACGGCGGCGGGGCGGGCCAGGCTGCTGCGCCAGTAGCGTTCGAAGACGCGGCTGGTGCCGGCGGCGGCATCGCCGGCCAGCACCAGGTCCAGGTCGCGGAAGTTGAACTCATCCGCCTCGGCGCCGAAATACTCGTCACCCAGGTTGCGGCCGCCGGCGATGGCCACCGCACCATCGGCGATCCAGGCCTTGTTGTGCATGCGGCGGTTCAGGTGCCAGCCGCCGAACAGCATCTCCAGCAGGAAGCCGGCGCGCCCAAACATGCGCCAGCGCGTGCCGTTGAACAGCCGCACCTCGATTGTCGGATGGGAATCCAGCGCGGAGAGAACCCGTTCGCGACCCAGCGCATAGGCATCATCCAGCAGCAGCCGGACCTTCACGCCGCGATCGGCGGCGGCCAGCACCTCGCAGGCCAGCAGCTTGCCGGTCACGTCGCCGTGCCACATGTAATATTGCAGGTCGAGGCTGCGGCCGGCGGCGCGAGCCGTGGCGACACGCACGGCGAAGGCATCCAGCCCTTCCGGCACCAGGGCCGCGCCGCCGGACGCGTTGCCGAGGCCACCCAGCACCTGGCGTACCGCCTCCTCCAGAGTCGTGGCCGGCGCGGGGGCGGCCACCTTCCGGGCCGCGGCGGCCTGCGCTGCGGGGCGCTGTGCGGGCACGCTGGCCGAAATCTGTCGCATGCCGCTCCCTTCCCGTCTGCCGGGGTGATCTGGCGATGCGTGCCGCCGGCCTCAAGCGAACGGGGCAGCAGCGTTACGGTTGCAACGCCGGCTGCATCAGGCGGCTTCGCTCACCACCCCATCCTGCGCGCCCAGCCGGACCGCCGCGGTCAGCGGCAGGTGGTCCGAGGCGATACGCGCCAGGGCGCTGTCATGCACCGCGACATCGCTGACCACGCCACGCGGCCAGCCCAGGATGCGGTCCAGCGCCAGCACCGGCAGGCGGGTCGGGAAGCTGGCCGGGGCGTGCGCCAGCGGGCCGAAGAACGGCTCGAAGACGCGGAGCGAGGACCGGGCGCCGGGCCGCCATTCGTTCAGGTCGCCCAGCAGCAGGGTTGGCAGTGGCGCCTCATCTTCCGGCTGTTCCGCCAGGGCGCGCAGGATCGCGGCCGCCTGCCGGGCGCGGCAGCGGCGCAGCAGGCCGAGATGCGCCGCCACCACGCGCAGCCGACCGCCGGGCAGGTCCAGCTCCGCCACCAGGGCGCCACGGGGTTCCGCGCCCGGCAGGGCCAGCCGCCGGATACGGGCGGGCGTGCCGGGGCGCACCAGGATGGCGTTGCCGTGCCAGCCATGGCCATCCGCCAGGTCGGAAACCGGCAACGGCGCCAGCCCGGTCTCCCGCTCCAGTGCCTTGGCGTCCATCAGGCCGACGCGGCGGCCGAAGCGGCGATCCGCCTCCTGCACCGCCACCAGGTCGGCGCCGAGTTCCGCGATGACGGCAGCGGTGCGGGCCGGGTCAAAGCGGCGGTCGATGCCGACGCATTTGTGGATGTTGTAGGATGCCACCCGAATCAGCCCGGGCCGCGGTCGCGGCGCCACCCCGGGCACGGGTTCCGGCCGGACCGGACTTCGCAGCTCAACCATAAGTCCCTGCACCGCCGCGCCGGTGCGGCGCAGGCGGGCGGCGACCTTGAGGCGAGTGGGTCCGGACCCCTGCGGGCCGTCGGCGTGCTGGCTCTTCGTCATGCGAGGTTCGAGGCCGGATTCCGTGAGACGGGGCGCTCCGGCGACCCGATGTGGAAAGGACAGCAGTACAGAAATAGTGGCTGCCGATGCTGCTTCCAAGGTGCAGCAGCGTCCTGATGCGTGAACATCCTAGGTCAACAGGGGTGAAGGGCGCGTTGCAACTTTCGCGGGACAGCCCCGTTGTCACGCCGCCTGACACAGACTGCCGCGTCGCCGACGCGCGCGGCGCGACGCTCAAGGATGCCGCCACTTGCCACCTGCTCCAGCACCGGCCGGATCCACCGCCGCGCCGGCCGCGATCCTGACCGCGCCGGGGCGGATCGAACTGGTCCGGCTCCAACACGACGCACCGGGGCCGGACGAGGTGCGGGTGCGGATCGAAGGTTGCGGCGTCTGTGCCTCCAACCTCACGCCCTGGGCGGGGCCGGATTGGATGCGCTTTCCGACCGAGCCCGGCGCGCTGGGGCATGAGGCCTGGGGGGTCGTCGATGCGGTCGGCGCCCAGGTGCGGGACCTGGCGCCAGGCGACCGCGTCGCCACCCTGTTCCAGCGCAGCTACGCCGCCTTCGACACCGGCCCGGCCAGCCAGGTGATCCGGCTGCCCGACAGCCTGGCAGGCCAGCCCTTCCCGGGCGAGCCGCTGGGTTGCGCCATGAACATCTTCCGCCGTGCGGGCATCGAGGCGGGGCAGAGCGTCGCCATCATCGGCATCGGCTTCCTCGGCGCCATCCTGACCCGGCTGGCCAGCCAGGCCGGCGCGCGCGTCCTCGCCATCTCCCGCCGCCCAACCTCGCTCGACATGGCAAGGCGCATGGGCGCGGCGGAGATCATCCCGATGGACGATCATTGGGCGATCATCGAACAAGTGAAGGCACTGACCGGCGGTGCGTTCTGCGACCGGGTGATCGAGGCGGTGGGCCAGCAATGGCCGCTGGACCTGGCGGCGGAGCTGACGCGGGTGCGCGGGCGGCTGGTGATCGCGGGCTACCACCAGGACGGGCCGCGCCAGGTCAACATGCAGCTCTGGAACTGGCGCGGGCTGGATGTGGTGAACGCGCATGAGCGCGACCCGGCCGAATACATGCGCGGGATGCGGGAGGCGGTGGAGGCGGTGGCCAGCGGCCGGCTGGACCCCTCGCCGCTCTATACGCACCGCTTCCCTCTCTCGGCGCTGGATGCGGCGCTGGACGCGACGCGGGACCGGCCCGACGGATTCATGAAGGCGCTGGTGGTGCCATGAGGCCCACCATGAGGCCACGGCTGGGCTTCCTCGGCACAGGCTGGATCGGCCGGCACCGGATGCAGGCGATCGCGGAGGCGGATGTCGCGGAAATCGTCGCCTTTGCCGATCCGGTGGAGGAGATGGCGCTGGCCGCGCAGCAGGCGGCGCCACATGCGCACCGCGTGGCCGGGATGGAGGAGCTGCTGGCGCTGGGCCTCGACGGCATCGTGATCGCGACGCCGAGCGCGCAGCACGCGGCGCAATCGGTGCAGGCGCTGCGGCAGGGCGTGGCGGTGTTCTGCCAGAAGCCGCTCGGGCGGGATGCGGCGGAGGTGCGCGGCGTGGTGCAGGCGGCGCAGCAGGCCGACCGGCTGTTGGGGCTGGACCTGTCCTATCGCGCCACCGATGCCATGCAGCGCATCCGCGCGCTGGTGCAGGGCGGCGAGCTGGGCCGCGTGCAGGCCGTGGATCTGGTGTTCCACAATGCCTACGGGCCGGACAAGCCGTGGTTCAAGGACAAGGCTCAGTCGGGCGGCGGCTGCGTGATGGATCTCGGCGTGCATCTGGTGGATCTGGCGTTGTGGGCGCTGGATTTCCCGGAGGTGGCGGAGGTTTCGGCGCAGCTCTTCGCCAAGGGCGCGCCGCTGCCGCGCGATGCGGCGGAGGTGGAGGATTTCGCGCTGGCCACGCTGGTGCTGGCGGATCGCACGGTGGTGCGGCTGGCCTGTTCCTGGTGGCTGCATGCCGGGCGCGACGCGGTGATCTCCGCCGCCTTTCACGGCACGCAGGGCGGCGCGGCGCTGCACAATGTGGACGGGTCCTTCTACGATTTCAGCGCCGAGCGCTTCCGCGGCACGGCGCGGGAGGTGCTGGCGACGCCGCCCGATGCCTGGGGCGGCCGCATGGCCGTGCAGTGGGCGTGGCAACTGGCGCAACAGAACCGCTTCGATTCCACCGCGTTGCGCTTCATCGACACCGCCGCCGCGCTGGACCGCATCTACGGGCGCTGACGGCCGCATCAGGGAGACAGCGACATTGACCCTCTATCTCGTCACCGGCGGCGCCGGCTTCATCGGGCGGGAAGTCTGCCGCGAGCTGGTGTCGCAGGGTCATCAGGTGCGCGTGCTGGATTCGCTGATCGACCAGGTGCATGGCGCCGACCAGCCGGTGGACATGCAGGGCGTGGAGCTGCGTCGCGGCGATGTGCGCGACCCGGCCGCCGTGGACTCCGCGCTGGAGGGCGTGGAGGGCGTGGTGCATCTGGCGGCCGAGGTCGGTGTCGGCCAGAGCATGTATGAGATCGAGCGCTACGTCAGCACCAATGATGTCGGCACCGCCGTGCTGCTGCAGGCGATGATCGACCGGCCGGTGCGGCGCATCGTCGTCGCCTCCTCCATGAGCGTCTATGGCGAGGGCCGCTACCGCACGCCGGATGGCCGTGCGGTGGATGACGCGCGCCGCAGCCCGCAGCAGATCGCCGAGGGCCGCTGGGGCCTGACGACGCCGCAGGGGGAGGCGCTGACGCCGGTGGCGACGGACGAGAGCAAGCCGGTGGACCTCGCCTCGATCTACGCGCTGACGAAGTATTTCCAGGAACAGGCGGTGCTGATCTTCGGCCGGGCCTATCGGCGGGAGGCGGTGGCGCTGCGGCTGTTCAACGTGTTCGGCCCGGGCCAGGCGCTGTCCAACCCCTATACCGGCGTGCTGGCCAATTTCTCCTCCCGCGTTGCGGCGGGGCAGTCGCCGACGATCTTCGAGGATGGCGAGCAGCGGCGGGACTTCGTGCATGTGCGCGATGTGGCGCGCGCCTTCCGCCTGGCGCTGGAAACGCCGCAGCTTCAGGACACCACGATCAATATCGGCAGCGGCCAGGCTTACACCATCACGCAGGTGGCGCGGATGGTGGCGCGCGCCATGGACCGGGACCTGGAGCCCGAGATCATGCACAAGGCGCGCATCGGCGACATCCGCAACTGCTTTGCCGATATCGGCCGGGCGCGCAGTCTGCTGGGCTTCGAGCCGCGCGAGGCGCTGCAGGATTCGCTGCGCGAACTGGCGGATTGGGTGGCGGCGCAGAAGGTGGTGGACCGCAATGCGGAGATGCGGCGCCAGCTGGAGATGCGGGGCCTGGTCGCATGAACAGCCCGCCCGCCTTCGGCTTCGCGGAATGGTTTCGCCCGGGGGAATACGGCCGCACCGAGCAGGCGATCGAGGCCATGGCGGCGAGCGGCGCGACGCATCTCCGCACGCACCTGTCCTGGGCCGAATATCACACCGCGGACGGCCCCGCCTGGTATGACTGGCTGCTGCCGAAGCTGGCGGCGCGGTTCGAGCTGCTGCCCTGCATCCACTACACGCCGCCATCCCTGTCCCGCACCGGCACCGCATCCGGCGCACCGCGGCGCCTGCTGGACTATGCGGACTTCGTCGATCACTGCCTGACCCGCTATGGCCGGCACTTCCGCGCCGTGGAGCTGTGGAACGAGCCGAACAACCTGCTCGACTGGGATTGGCGCGAGGACCCTGACTGGGCGCTGTTCTGCGAGATGGTGGGCGCCGCCGCCTATTGGGCGCGGCAGCGCGGCTTCACCACGGTACTCGGCGGCCCCTGCCCCTTCGATGCGCATTGGCTGCGGCTGATGGGTGAACGCGGCGTGCTGGCGGAGATCGACGTGCTCGGCCTGCATGGCTTCCCCGGCACCTGGGACAGCGAGTTCGGCAGCTGGGATGGCTGGGCGGCGCTGCTGGAACGAGCGCGCGACATCGTCGCGCCGTTCAATCCGGCGATGCGCTTCTGGCTGACGGAGGCCGGCTATGCCACCTGGCGGCACGACGAGGGCGAGCAGGCGCGCAGCTTCCTCGATGCGCTGGCCGCGCCGGCGGAGCGCCTGTACTGGTACGGCTGGCAGGATATCCCCGACACGGTGAGCGTGCAGGAGGGTCTGCGCTTCGACCAGCGCCACTACCACATGGGCGCGGTGGATGCGGAGGGCCGGCCGAAGCTGCTGGCGCGGCTGCTGACGCAGGGCGGGCCGAAGTCGCTGGCGGATACGCTGCGCCTGGGCGCACCCTCGCTGCGCCCGGCCGCACGGCCCATCGTCGTCGCCGGCGGCGCCGGCTTCATCGGCTGCAACCTGGCGGACAGCTTCCTGCGGGAAGGGCGCGACGTGGTGTTGCTGGACAATCTGAGCCGGCCGGGGGTGGAGGAGAACCTGGCCTGGCTGAAGCAGGCGCATGGGGATCGTGTGACCTGGCAGGCGACGGATCTGCGCGACGCGCCGCTGATGCGCGACGTTCTGCGCGATGCGGAGGCGGTGTTCCACCTGGCGGCGCAGACGGCGGTGACCACCAGCCTCGAATCACCGGTCGCGGATTTCGAGGTGAATGCGCGCGGCACACTGAACCTGCTGGAGGCGGTGCGGCAATCCGGCCGCCGCACGCCGGTGATCTTTGCCTCGACCAACAAGGTGTACGGCAACCTCGATGACCTCGCGATGATCGAGCATGAGGACCGCTACGTGCCGGCGGACAACGCCATCGCGGCGCAGGGCATCGCCGAGGATCGGCCGCTGGACTTCTGCACGCCCTATGGCTGCTCCAAGGGCGTGGCGGATCAGTATGTGCTGGACTACGCGAAATCCTACGGCCTGCCGACGGCGGTGCTGCGCATGTCCTGCATCTACGGCCCGCGCCAGTTCGGCACGGAAGACCAGGGCTGGGTGGCGCATTTCCTGATCCGGGCGCTGCGGGGCGAGCCCATCACCATCTATGGCGACGGCAAGCAGGTGCGCGACATCCTGCATGTGCAGGATGCCGTGGCAGCCTATCGGATGCTGCTGGATGACATCGGCATGCTGGGCGGGCAGGCCTACAACCTCGGCGGCGGGCCCGCGAACTGCGTCAGCCTGCGGATGGTGCTGCGCGAGATCGGCCGGTTGACCGGCCGGGACGTGGATCTGCGCCACGGTGCTACGCGGCAGGGCGACCAGGCCTATTTCGTCGCGGATAGCACGAAGCTGGCGCAGGCCTGCGGCTGGGCGCCACGGATCGGCTGGCGGCAGGGCCTGGCCGAACTGCATCGCTGGCTGGCCGCTCGGCACGAGGCGCCGCGGGCGAAGGCGCGGCTGATCGCATGACACCGCGCCGCGTGCTGATGACGGTCGATGCCGTCGGCGGCGTGTGGCGCTACGGCGTGGATCTTTGCCGTGCATTGAACGGGGCGGGTGTCGAGGTGCTGCTGGTCTGCCTCGGCCCGGCGCCGAATGCGGGCCAGCGGGCGGAGGTGGCGGCGCTGCGCGCCACGCATCTGCAGCTGCTGGATGCCCCGTTGGACTGGATGGTGGAGGACCCGGCGGCACTGGCCGCGCTGCCCGGGCAGCTGGAGGATCTGGCGGCAGGTTGCGACCTGCTGCACCTGAACCTGCCGACCCAGGCGGCGGGGCTTGGCGGCCGGCGTCCGGTGGTGGCCGTCTCGCATTCCTGCGTGGTGACCTGGTGGGCCATGATGCGCGGCACCCCTCTGCCGAAGGGCTGGGCCTGGCAGAAGGCGCTGAATGCGCGCGGACTGGCGCGGGCGGATGCGGTGGTGGCGCCGAGCATGTCCCATGCCGCGGCGCTGCGGGAGGCCTATGCGCTGGCCTGCCCGGTGCATGTGGTGCCGAATGCGGTGGAAGCGGCGCCGCAAGCTGCAGGATTACGGGAAAGCTTCGTCCTCGCGGCCGGGCGCTGGTGGGATGAGGGCAAGGGAGCCGCGCTGCTGGATGCGGCGGCGGCGCGCAGCACATTGCCCGTGCTGGCGGCCGGCGATTGCGACGGCCCGGGCGGGCCCGGATTCGAATTCCGCCATGCGCGCACGCTCGGCCCGCTGACGCATACGGCCTTGCGCGGGCTGATGCAGCGCTGCGCCATCTTCGCCTCGCCATCGCAGTATGAGCCGTTCGGACTGGCGGCGCTGGAGGCAGCGCAGGGCGGGGCGCCGCTGCTGCTCGCCGAGATTCCGACCTATCGCGAGATATGGGACGGCGCGGCGTTGTTCGCCAGGGACGCGCCGGGCTTCGCCGCGACGATCGACGCGCTTTTCGCCGATGCACCGCTTCGCGCGGCGCTGGGCGCCCAGGCGCGGGCGCGGGCGGAGCGTTACACCTCCGGACGGCAACTCTGCGCCCTGCTGGCCGCTTATGCATCATCTGCAGCGGCCTCATCATCATCATCCCTCGTGGACTAGCCATGCGCTTCGTCTTCTACACGCACTCCCTGGTCTCCGACTGGAACCACGGCAATGCCCATTTCCTGCGCGGCGTGATGCGGGACCTGGTGGCACGCGGGCATTCGGCGCTGGCGCTGGAGCCGGAGGATGGCTGGAGCCGGCAGAACCTGATCCGCGAAGCCGGGCCGGCGGCGGTGGAGGCCTTCGCCCACAGCTTTCCCGACCTTGAAAGCCAGGCCTATGGCGACGGCTTCGACCATGAGCGGGCGACCGCCGATGCGGATGTCGTCATCGTGCACGAATGGACCGAACCCGCCTTGGTGGCGCAGCTCGGCCGGCTCCGTCGCCGCGGCGGCGGCTTCCGCCTGCTGTTCCACGACACGCATCATCGCGCGGTGTCGGAGCGCGAGGCCATCGCCGGCATGATGCTGCAGGATTACGACGGCATCCTGGCCTTCGGCGAGACGCTGCGCCAGCGCTACCTGGAATATGGCTGGGGCGCGCGGGTCTTCACCTGGCATGAGGCGGCGGATGATTCGCTGTTCCGACCGGTGACGGCTGCGAAGGCCGCCGACCTGGTCTGGATCGGCAATTGGGGCGATGGCGAACGGACGGAGGAACTGCACCACTTCCTGATGGAGCCGGTGAAGGCGTTGTCGCTGACCGGCAATGTGCATGGCGTGCGCTACCCGGACACGGCGCTGGCGGCGCTGCGGGAATCGGGGCTGGAATATCGGGGCTGGATCGCCAATGCCGCGGTGCCCACCGCCTTCGCGCGGCATCGCGTGACCCTGCACATCCCGCGCCGCCCCTATGTGGAGGCCCTGCCGGGCATTCCCACCATTCGCGTCTTCGAGGCGCTGGCTTGCGGCATCCCGCTGATCTGCGCGCCGTGGGAGGATGCGGAGGGCCTGTTCCGCGCCGGCATGGACTACCTGCAGGCGCGCGATTCCGCGCAGATGCAGGCGCGGCTGCGCGACGTGCTGCATGACCGCGACTGCGCCCGTTCCCTGGCCGCGGCGGGGCTGGAGACGATCCAGGCGCGCCACACCTGCCGCCACCGTGTGGCGGAGCTGATGGACATCCTGCGGCGGCTGGGCATCGCAGGGACGGAGCTGGCGGCATGAAGATCGCATTCTACGGGTCCAGCCTGCTGTCCTCCTACTGGAATGGTGCCGCGACCTACTACCGGGGCCTGTTGCGCGCACTGGCCGCGCATGGCCACGAGATCACCTTCTACGAACCGGATGCCTTCGGCCGGCAACAGCACCGGGACATCGAGCCGCCCGAATGGTGCCGCGTGGTGGTGTATGAGGCGAATCCGGAGGCGCTGGCCCGGGCGGCGGTGGAAGCGCGGCAGGCCGATGTGGTGGTGAAGGCCAGCGGCGTCGGCTATGCCGATGATGCGCTGCTGGCCGGGCTGCTGGAAGCCGCGGCGCCGCACGCCATCCGCATCTTTTGGGACGTGGATGCGCCGGCGACGCTGGCCGAGCTGCACGCGGCGCCCGAGCATCCGAGCCACGCCGCGCTGAAGCGCCTGGACCTGGTGCTGACCTATGGCGGCGGCGATGCGGTGGTGGATGCGTATCGCGCGCTGGGGGCCGCGGATTGCGTGCCCATCTACAACGCGCTGGATCCGTCCACGCATCATCCGGTGGCGCCCGATGCGCGCTTCGACGCCACGCTCGGCTTCCTCGGCAACCGCCTGCCGGACCGCGAGGCGCGGGTCGAGGATTTCTTCCTCGCCGCGGCGGAGGCCCTGCCGCAGCGCGACTTCCTGCTCGGCGGTTCCGGCTGGGGCGACCGCGATCTGCCACCGAATGTGCGCGACATCGGCCATGTGCCGACCCGCGACCACAATGCCTTCAACGTGACGCCGATGGCGGTGCTGAACATCAACCGCGCCAGCATGGCGGCCACCGGCTTCTCCCCGCCCACTCGCGTCTTCGAGGCGGCGGGCGCCGGTGCCTGCCTGATCACGGATGACTGGCCGGGCATCGACCTGTTCCTGAAGCCGGGCGAGGAAATCCTGGTGGCGCGGGATGGCCGCGACGTGGCGGAGCATGTGGCGGGGCTGACGCGCGAGGATGCCGGGCGGATCGGCCAGGCGGCGCTGCGGCGGGTGCTGGCCGAACACACCTATGAAAGCCGCGCCGTGCTGGTGGATACGCTGCTGCGACGGCTGGTTGCGGACAAGGCGGCGGGGGCTGCGGCATGAGGGCGCCACGACTCGATCTGGTGGTGCTGGGCCTGTCGCTGTCCTCCTCCTGGGGCAATGGCCACGCCACGACCTTCCGGGCGCTGCTGCGCGGGCTGCATGCGCTGGGGCACCGCGTGCTGTTCCTGGAACGCGAGCAGCCCTGGTACGCGGCCAACCGCGACCTCGGCGCGCCGGATTTCTGTGCGCTGGAATTCTACGACAGCGTCGTGGATCTGGCGGCGCAGCATGCCCACGCCATCCGGGCGGCGGATGCCGTGATCGTCGGCTCCTATGTGCCGGATGGCGTGGCGGTCATCGATGCGGTGCAGGCGCTCGCCCCCGGGCGTGTCAGCTTCTACGACATCGACACGCCGGTGACGCTGGCGCGGCTGGCGCGCGGGGATTGCGCGTATATCGCGCCGCGCCAGATCCCGGTGCTTGCCACCTACTTCTCCTTCACCGGCGGGCCGACGCTGGACCGCCTGCAGGACCAGTACGGCGCGCGCCGGGCGGCGGCGCTGTATTGCTCGGTGGAGCCGGAGCACTACCGGCACACCGGCGCGGCGCCGCGCTGGGACCTCGGCTATCTCGGCACCTACAGCGTGGATCGCCAGCCGACGCTGGAGCGGCTGCTGTTGGCCCCGGCCCGCCGCCTTCCGCAGCGCCGCTTCGTGGTGGCCGGCGCGCAATATCCGGACGACATCGACTGGCCGGCGAATGTGCAGCGCATCGCGCATCTGCCGCCGGCCGAGCATCCGGATTTCTACAGCGCGCAGCGCTTCACGCTGAACGTCACCCGCGCCGACATGATCGCCGCCGGCTGGTCGCCCAGCGTGCGACTGTTCGAGGCGGCGGCCATCGGCACGCCGATCATCAGCGATGCATGGGAAGGGCTGGAGGCTTTGCTGCCCGGCGGCATCGCCATCGCCCGGACGACGGAGGAGGTCGTGGCGCTGCTGGATGCGCCGGAGGACGCCTCGCATCAGGCGATGGCGCGGCGGGCGCGGGACATCGTGCTGCGGCAACATACTGGCCAGGCGCGGGCTGGGGAACTGGCGGCGTCGTTGCGGCAGGCTGCCGCGCGGCACACCGCCGCGGTGGGGGAATAGGCGCATGCACAGGCAGGGCGCGGCGCGCTGGCGGCAGGATGAGGGCGGCGGGCCGGCGCCGGCGCGCCGCAAGCGCGTGCTGGTGGCGGGCGGTGCCGGCTTCCTCGGCTCGCATCTCTGTGCCGCGCTGCTGGCGCAGGGGCATGAGGTGACCTGCCTGGACAACCTGCTGACCGGTGTGGAGGCGAACCTCGCCCATCTTGAGGGGCCGCGCTTCCGCTTCATCCGGCACGATGTCTGCCAGGCGCTGCCGGAACCGCTATTGGTGGATGAGGTGTACAACCTGGCCTGCCCGGCATCGCCGCCGCAGTATCAGGCGGATCCGGTGCACACGATGCTGACCAATGTCCTCGGTACGCAGCATCTGCTCGCCCTTGCGGCGCGCTGCGGCGCCCGTTTCCTGCAGGCCTCCACCAGCGAGGTCTATGGCGACCCCGAGCAGCATCCGCAGCGCGAGGATTACCGCGGCCATGTCAGCAGCACCGGCCCGCGCGCCTGCTATGACGAGGGCAAGCGGGCGGCGGAATCGCTCTGCTTCGACTATCTGCGGCTGGGCCGTGCCGATGTGCGGGTGGCGCGCATCTTCAACACCTATGGTCCGCGCATGCGCGCCGATGATGGCCGCATCGTCTCCAACCTGATCTGCCAGGCCCTGGCGGGGGAGGACCTGACGATCTATGGCGATGGCACGCAGACCCGCTCCTTCTGCTACGCCACCGACCTGATCCGGGGATTGATGGCACTGATGGCCGTGCGGTCCAATCCGGACGGCCCGGTCAACCTCGGCAACCCGAATGAACAGAGCATCAGCCAGATCGCGGAGCGGGTGCTGGCGCTGACGGAATCGCGGTCCCGCATCGGTTTCCGACCGCTGCCGGTGGATGATCCGCGTCGCCGCTGCCCGGATATCGGCCGCGCACAGGACCTGCTGGGGTGGCATCCGGTGGTGGGGCTGGAGCAGGGCCTGCGGCCAACCATCGAATGGTTCGCGGCGCATCCGCCGCAGGTCGCGGCCCCGCAGGTTCCGTCCTCCGCCATCTGATCCGGCGCGCCGTGCCGCACCGGTAACGCCCGCCTGCGCTGTGCGTCCAGACGTGCGCGCCATGCCCGGTTCGTATCGACTTCGGCCATAAGCTACCCCAAGCTCTGCAATGCTTGTATCAAGCGTCGGTGCACTTGCGCCAAGATGCCATCCAGGGTGGTTGTTCTATATCCCGCCCCGCTCGCTCAATTAGTTGAACAGGTTTGCTGATTTTGGGCGGCTTGGATTTCCGAAGCCGGCTATATGTTGCGTGATCTTCGTCCCAAAAAACCAGGGTGGCCTGAATGTCTGGTGCCGGCTGCGGCGATGTCGATGCTGCGCGCCTGCAACACGCCGAACGGGCGGTTGCGGTGGTGGTTGTCGATGCCTCCGTCGGCGGTCTCGAGGCCTGCCTGACCCTGCTGCACGGGTTGCCGGCGCGCACCGGCCTCGCCATCGTGCTGTTGCTGCAGACGGAACCGGCCCTGGTCGAGGAATGCTGCGCGGCGCTGGCCGGGCAGGTCGCCATGCCGGTGCTGCCGGCCGAGGATGGCATGGCGGTACAGGCGGATGCCGTGCTCGTGGTGCCCTGGGAAGCGCCGATGGTGCTGCGCGACCGCCGGCTTAACGCCGTTGCGGAGCCGGCCGGCGACGCGCTGGAACTGCTCATGCGGAGCCTGGCGGAGACCGAGGGCGCGCGCGGCATCGCCGTGCTGCTATCGGCCGATGCCGCCCGCATCGGCGGCCGGCTGGACGCATTGCGGCAGGCCGGCGGCTGGGTCATGGCCCAGCTGCCGGAAGGCGATCCGCCGATGGACCCGGCCGATCAGGCCGACCAGGACCCGGCGCGCGGCGATGCCGACCAGGCCCTGCCCCTGGCTGTCATCGGCGGCGCGCTGGCGGCCTGGGCCGCCGGCGCCCGGCGTGCGCTGCCGGAGGACATGCTGCAGGCGATTCCGCTTCCGGTCGCGGTGCTGGATGGCCGGCGCCGGATCGTCGCCGCGAATGCCGGCTTCCGCATGGCGCTGGGCGTCACGCCGGAACGGCTGGAGGCGGCCCTGCTGGCGGCGCCACGGCTGGACGCCTTCCTGACCGCCGCGCACGGCCTGCCGGGCGAGGTCGAGGATTCCATCCTGGAAGTGGCCCAGCAGGACGGCGAAACCCGGCTTCTGAGGGTTTCCGCCCGGCGCCTGAGCGCCGACCCGCCGCGCAGCGTGCTGACGATCGAGGATCTGACGGAGCGCACGCGGCTGGCGGGGCGGCTGGAACTGGCCAAGGCGGTGGCCGAACGGGCGGATCGCGAGAAATCGCGCTTCCTGGCGGCGGCAAGCCACGATCTGCGCCAGCCACTGCAGAGCATGAGCATGCTGCACGGCCTGCTGGCGGCGAAGGCGGCGGACCCGACGCTGCTGCGCCTGATCGGGCGGCTGGACGAAACCATAGACGCCATGTCCGGCATCCTTGATGCGCTGCTCGACATCAACCGCATGGAAGTCGGGCGGGTGCATGCGGATATCGCGCCCGTGCCGGTGGGTTCGCTGCTGTCCAGCCTGGATCGGGAATTCGCCGATGCGGCGCGCGCCGCGGGTCTCGACTGGCGCATGGTGCCGAGCGATGCGGTGGTGCTGAGCGACGCGCGGCTGCTGCGGCAGATCCTGCGGAACCTGCTGTCCAACGCCCTGAAATACACCCGGCAGGGGCGCATCCTGGTTGGTTGCCGGCGGATCGGCGGGCATCTGCGGATCGAGGTCTGGGACACCGGCATCGGCATTCCGCAGGCGCAGATGCAGGCGGTGTTCGAGGAATTCCACCAGATCAGCAACACCGCGCGGGCACGCAGCCAGGGGCTGGGACTTGGCTTGGCCATCGCGCGGCGCCTCGCCAACCTGCTGGGCCACCCTATCGGCGTCCGGTCGCGGGAACATGCCGGGTCATGCTTCCATGTCGACCTGCCGCTGGCGCAGGGGGCGGCGCTGCTGCCGCAGGACATGCCGCCGCCACCGAGCGAGGCGGCGCGCATCCTGGTGATCGAGGATGACCGGGCGGTGGCCGACGCGCTGCGCATGCTGCTGCAGGAGCAGGGGTACCTGGTCTCGGTGGCCTTCGAAGGGTCCCGCGCCATCGCGCTCGCCGTCGAGAATCCTCCGGCGCTCGTCATCACCGACTACAACCTTCCGGGTAATTTCAGCGGGGTCGATCTGACCCTGCAGTTGCGCCAGGTGCTGGCGGCGCCGCCGGCGGCCATCATCCTGAGCGGCGATACCTCCGCCCGCACCCGGCAGGAGATCGGCCTGCTCGATGTCGAGCATTCACCGAAGCCGATCCGCGCGGACGACCTTCTGGCGCGCGTGCGCCGGCTTCTGGCGGCGCGCACGCCGGCGCCGGATGTCGGCGAGGCGGTCGGGCCAGACGCGGACGCCTTCGATGTCGCGGATGAGGATGCGGATGAGCCCGCGCCCGATGCCGCATCCGCTGATGAGCCTGTTGCGGCGCCAGCGAATGGAGCCGGCACGGCGGGTGGCAACGGGTTTGCCAGGGGCGCCGCGGCCCAGCCGGAAGCGACCGGCAGCCAGGTTGCCGATACCCAGATCAACGGCCCGCGGGTGACGGGCCAGGTCTTCATCGTGGATGATGACGCGACCCTGCGCCGCGACACGGCGGAGTGGCTGGCGGCGAACGGGCTTGCGGTGGAGAGCTTCGCAACCGCGGAAGCCTTCCTGCAGGCGGACCATCCGGCCCGCCGTGGCTGCGTGCTGGTGGATGCCGTGATGCCGGGGATGGATGGTGTCGCGCTGCTCGCCGCGCTGCGGCCGCATGCGCAGCGCCTGCCGGCCATCATGGTGACCGGCCATGGCGATGTCCGCATGGCGGTGCGCGCGATGACGGCGGGAGCGATGGACTTCATCGAGAAGCCGATCGTGCGATCCGACCTTCTGCGCAGCATCGCCACCGCCAGTGCGCGCATCTCGCAGTCGATCGGGGAAGCGGCGATCCGGGCGGAAGTGGCAGCGCGGCTGGAAAAGCTGACGCCGCGGCAGCGCCAGATCCTGGATCGCGTGATCGCCGGTTCTCCCAGCAAGATCATCGCGGCGGAGCTGCGGCTGAACCAGCGCACGGTGGAAAATCACCGCGCCGCGATCATGGCGAAGATCGGCGCGCGGTCCTTGCCGGAGCTGATCCGCAAGGTGGTCTCCGCAGGCAATCAGCAGGGCTGATACTGCAGCAAATGTTGCGCCAGCGATCCGCGCGAGGCCCGCGCATCCGGCTGATCTCGCCGTGCGGGATCAGTGAGGCACCGCTGCCGATGGCCTGGGTGGTCAGCCTCGTTTCGCCGTGCTGCGGCACGGCGAAACGCTTCCAGATCGGTCTCCCGTGCCGCGCCAGTTTGTCAGGCGTTACCGCCTGACGCGTGGTGCCTTACTCGACCGATCCGCCGGCCGATTGCAGCGGCTGGCCACGGGCGACGGCGCGGGCGAATGCCATCAGGGCGCTGCGGCGGCGCGGATCGCTGATGGTGGAGAACACCTGCACCAGCTCGACCAGCTCATCAGTCGCGCCTTCGATGAAATCGACCATCGGCTCCGGACGCGGGGAGGCGCTGCCGACCAGCGCCTCCGGCCGCACGCCGAGTGCCGTGGCGATGCCCAGCAGCCGGCTCGTTGCGATGCGCGTCGCACCGGTCTCATAGCGATGGAATTGCGCACCCGTCACGCCGACGATATCGGCGATCTCCTTCTGGGTCCGTCCGGCTGCGCGACGAAGTTCCTTGATGCGGCTGCCGACGCTCGCATCGGCGGAGGTCGGCGAACGATTGCCCGGCGTCGCGACAACCGGCTCGGACTCCGCCGTATCGAGATCGGACAGACCTTGCGGGCGGCCCTCGATAGCGACGATCCGGGAAGGCGGGGTGGGGGATTTTGCCATGCCGTGCATCTTCTTGGGTCCTTGGACAAGGCGGCGTGGCCGCATGGGGAGGCGACGGGGGCCGCGGGGGCACTCAATTGCGGGATGTCTCGCCGGACAAGCCGGTTCGCACCTGCTGATGCCGCCTGCCCTTCTCGGACCGGACCGCGATCAGCCCCGCGCTTGCATCCGCCTACAGCCGTTTGCACCCTTGTGGCAGGACCGGAAAATACTCACGTAAAGAACAGCGGCAGGTGCCACGCACGGGAAGATTGTGCGCGGCACGCTGCATTTTGTCTCGTTCTCCTGGCCTAGAACTGCAGAAAGACATCGCCGCTCGAGAGCAGCGGCGTCACGCCGTGCAACTCGGTGCCGTTCAACGACAGGTGATCGACGTACAGATTCCGGTCTGCCGCGGCGTTGCCGCCCCATGCATCGTTAAGGAAGCGCACGCCCAGCACGTCGTTGCCATCGCCGAAGGTTCCGAGGATCTCATAGATCTCGACGGCGCCTTCGGCATGCGAGGCCTGCACGGTCCGCGTACCGCCGAGCTGCTCGCCGTTCAGGAACAGGATGAACTGCGCATCCCCCTGCCACGCGTCCTGCGAGACCGCGAGGCGCAGCTTGTCTTCGCCTGCGCCCAGCGTCTGCACCGGCGTGAGCGACGGCGAGGCGGCCGCCGTATCCGCGGTGAAGTCGAAGCTCGCCGAACCGTTGTTGGTCAGGGACACGGATTGGTCGAGATCGGTGCCGTTGATCGACAGGAAGTCGACGTGGAGGTTCCGGTCGGCCGCCGCATGGCCACCCCACGCATCGTTGATGAATGTGATGCCGAGCTTGTGCAACCCGCCGGTGAAGTCACCGGTGATCGTGACCTGCTCCGTCTCACCCTGCGCGTGGACCGCATCCGCCACGCGGATGCCGCCGATCCGTTCGCCATCCAGCGTCAGCACGTATTGTGCATTGCCCTGCCAGGCGTCGCCGGAGATGCCGATGGTCAGCACATCCTGCTGCGGCGCGACCGGTGCGGGTGTGGCGGGTGGCGGCGTTACGACCGGCGGTGTTACGACCGGCGGCGTTACGACCGGCGGCGTCGCGACCGGCGGCGTCTGCGCCGTGGTTGCGGCCGCATCGAGGTCGAAGGCGACCTCGCCCTTGTTGAACAGCCCGCGCGAATGGCCGGTCTCGACGCCGTCCACCAGTACGGCTTCGACATGCAGGTTGCGGTCGGTTTCCGCCGAGCCACCCCAAGCGTCGTTCAGGAAGGCGACCTGCACCACATGGGGCTGGCCCGCCGCGAACTCGCCGAGTTCGTAGCGTGCGCCGCCCTGGCTGTGCTGCGCGGAAACGCTGCCGCGGAAAACCTCGACGCCATCCACCTTTACGACCGCCATGGGATCGCCGGACCAGCTTTCCGCGCCGAGCACCACCGCGAGCGCGACCAGCGCAGGCTCCGGCGCCGGTGCCGGCGTCCCCGGCAGTTCCACCGATGGCAGTTCCACCGGGGGAAGCTCCACCGGGGGAAGCTCCACCGGCGGCAATTCGACCGTCACCTTGCCAGGCGCGGCGATGGCATAGGTCGGGTCGCGGGTGTAGTCGGCGGGGGTGGAGAAGGGCGCCTTCTCGGCGATCAGCAGCTCATAGGCCTGCTTGGCCTCGGCCGAGCCGGTGATCTCATAGATCCCGGCCAGCGTCGCCAGGGCGAGCTGCGCGTAGTCGCCCTCGCTGCGCGCCCAGCCCGAGTCGCCGTTGCTCCAGCCGAGTGCCTCGGTCTGCGCGCCGATCTCCGCCCAGCTGGTGTAGATGCGGCCGCTCTGCGGATCGCTGGTGGCGATCAGGTAGGCGGCGCCGTCGCGGGCCTCGAAGCCCTGATCCTCCGACATGAAGCGGCCGACCAGGAAGTTGGTCTGCCATTCCAGGAACGTCCTGGCGTCCGCGTTGCCGTTGCGGGTGGCGGCGATGACGGTGGAGGCGAAGTAGTCCTGCTGCCAGGGCGGCATCGCGCCGGGGGTGCCGTAATCGCCCGGCACCCAGCCATGCGATTCCCCCTGCATCGCGGTCCATTCGGGAATCTTGGAGACGAGCCACGCGTAGTTGGCGTCCGAGGCCTCCTGGAAGAAGGCCTGCTCGGCGCTGCCGTCCGGGCTGACGCGGGCGGCCTCATCCACCTGGCGGAGCGACCAGGCGGCGGCGCGGACCTGGCTGCCGTCGATGACGTTGTCGTTGCCATCGCCGCGCGGATCGGGCCAGTAGGACAGGATCGACCACACCGCCTGGGCCTGGAGGTTGTCCAGCATCCAGCGCTCGCCGGTCATCAGGTAGGGCACGTAGGACAGGTCGGGCTGGTGCGCCGCGTCGGTATGCCAGCCGGTCTGGCCATCCACCTGCTGGGTCAGGCCGGTGGAGTTGGCATCGCCCGGCGTGCCGGTGCCGCCGCGGGCGTCCAGCCACAGCTTCGGATAGGCGTCGGTGTTCAGCCAGGTGCCGTTCTCGGCGTCCCAGAAGTGCCACGGCACGGCGCTGGCGGCTTCGGCCTGGCCCATCGCATAGGCCGCGGCGCGGGCATCCTGCGTCAGCAGCCAGACGGTGTTGGGCAGCGTGGTGAAGCCGATGTCCGGGCGCCCGCCGGTGCCCGGCATGTAGGTGGTGACGCCGTTGGCATCGAGCGGCTCGTCCCAGCCCGCCGCCTTGATCGCGTTGGCATAGCCGTTCAGCAGGCTGGGATTGACCGACTGGTCCAGGTCGTAGCGCGCGACGGCGCCGGCATCCTGCAGCCAGGCGATGTCGTGCTGAATGTTGAGCCAGCCCTGCGCCGGGCTGCCGATGCCCTGGCCGCCATCATGCGTGTTGCTGGCGAAGCCCTGGTGCCAGTTCTGGTACTGGCCCTGGTCCAGCGTTTCCTGCGCCGCGACCTTGCCGTCCATGGTGACGGTGACGTCGTACTGGACGCGGCCGCCGCTGGCCTGCATCGCCTGGTCGTTGTTGAACTGGGCTTCCACCGCGAAGCCGCCGCCCTTGAAGACGGCCACGTCGAAGACCATCCGCTGCGAGCCGGGCAGGTCGATCTCGACCCGCGCCTCGCTGGTCAGGGCGCCCTGCTGCCAGAAGCTGGCGCTGCCATCGGCCAGCGCGGCGCGCAGTTCGGCCAGCACGTCCACCTGCAGCGTGGCGCCGCCCTGGATGGCGATGTCCACCGTGAAGCTGTGGCCCGTCAGGCCCTGCGCCAGGTCGAGCGCCGGAGGCGCGGAGGCTGTGGAGACGGCGGCCAGGACGAGATCGACCGACTCGCCGGCGGCCAGCGCGGGGCGCTGCACGGCCAGCACGGCCATCTTCACCGAACCGTCCTCATAGCGGGTCTTCACGTCCATCTGGACGGGCAGGGCGGTCCCTCCCTGCTGAGCCACGAGACTGGCGCCGGCGGGCACCTCGCCCTGCTGGAACACCTGGCCGAAGGTGGCGATACCGGCCGCCAGCGGGCCGCCGCCCGCATTCTGAAGGACGAGACCGTGGGTTGAATCAGACATACGCAACTCCCTCGGCGCCGAGAAAACCGACGCATCCACCACCGGAAGTTGCATCATATCTGCGCGAAGATTGATTAAAATTACGAAAGGAAGGGCCGGTATGCAGTAAGATAAAGTCGTCCAAGATCGATCTCGGTAATTTGAAAGCCGGGAGGTGTAAGCTTATGTATGGATCCATACCGGTTCAGCAACAGAATGAACACCAGAATTGCGCATATTTGGAAGTACCCCCGCTGTAGTATGATACATGAATAGTTACGACGCTCCGCTCCGGCCGCATTCTGACCGTGTTTGTGGCGAGGTGATGGCTGCGCGCCGGTTCCCTGAAATCCCATCGTTCCTGAACACGAAGCAGGGGGGTGGCGTGCGCGACGTGGCCGGCTGCAGGGGCAGGCCGGGGCCGCCCAAGCGGCCTCACCGCACAACCTGTGCGCTTAAGGGGCGAATTCGCCGTGGCTGCTGCAGGAACGGGATGGGGTTGCGGCGTCAAGCTGCCCGATCTGGCAGCGCGCGAACCACGCCGGGTACAACCATGCGGCGCAGCCGGCAGCGACCCGGTGCCACAGGACCGGGCGCGGCCGAGGCTGCGGGGATCAGCCTTCGATCAGGGCCGCGTAGGCCTGGAACATCGCTTCCTCGCTGAAATCCAGCACGGCGCGGGACCGGTTGGCGGCGCCGATGTTGCGCCGCCGGGCCGGCTCCTCCAGCAGCGTCGCCAGGGCGATGGCGAAATCCGCATCGTCGCGCGGGGTCACGAAGGGGCGGTTCTGCGCGGCCACCATCTCCGCCACGTCACCCACATCGGTGGCCGCCACGGCCAGGCCGGTGCCCATCGCCTCCAGCACCGAGAACGGCATCTGCTCGGTGTCCGAGGTCAGGGCGAAGACGTCGAAGGACCGGTAGGCGGCTGCCGGGTCCGGCACATGGCCGGCGAAGGTCACCCGTTGCTCCAGCCCCAGCGAGGCCGTCAGCGCCTGCAGCCGGGCGCGGTCCGGGCCGTCGCCGATGATCGCCAGGTGGAAGGCGGTGCGCCGCCGCGCCAGCAGCGCGCAGGCACGCAGCAGGCGGTCCAGCGCCTTCTCCGGCCGCAGCGCGGCCACGGTGCCGATCAGCGGTACCGCGCCCTGTCCGTGCCCCGGAACCGGGCAGGCCACCGGTCCGTCCGGCCGGAAGCGGTTCAGGTCCAGCCCGTTCGGGATGTAGCGCAGCGCGGCCTCCGGCAGCTTCCACTCGTGCTGCGCCAGCCGCTGCAGGGTCAGGGAGGGCAGCACCACGGTGCTGCCGCGCAGCGCCCAGCGCCGGGCCAGCACGCGGCGGCGGAACTGGCGCTCCGCCTCCTCCGGCCCGAAGCCGTCCTCGATGTGGATGTGGCGCAGCCCGGGCACGGCGTGGCGGGCGATGGCCCAGTCCATGCTGCCCCAATTGCCGGTCACCAGCACATCCGGCCGCAGCCGCCGCAGCAGCGCCTGGATGTCCCACAGCTTGCGCGCCAGCCCGGCCGCGCCGGTACCGCGGGACGCGGGGGGGTCCAGCAGCGTGAAGGGCACCTGCGGGCCGATTCGCGCGGCGCAGGCGCCATTGCCATCCAGCGGCACCACCACGTGCCGCCAGCGGGCGCGGAAGCGGTTCGCCAGCGCCGCGAAGCGCACCTGAGCGCCACCCACGGCGAAGCTCGGGAAGACATGCATCACCAGCGGGCTGCCGGTGCTGGCCTGCCCGGCCTGGCCCGCCTGGCTGGAGCCGGCCCGCGCCACGGCATCGGGGAACTGCTCGGCCAGCCGGGGCTGGGAGAAGGCAGGCATCCTCATGCCAGCGACCCCCGCGCGATTTCACCGGCCGCGCCGCGCGGCCGCAGCGCCGTACGCTCCGCCTCCGCAATCGCCACGACGCGGCGGGCATTGCCGGCCCAGGTCAGGTCGCGCGCCAGGATCTGCGCCCGGGCCGCGTCGCCCAGCCGCTGCCGCAGCGTGGCATCCTGCGCCAGCCGCGCCACGGCGCCCCAGAAGGCGCCCGGCGCGGCGGGATCGAACAGCAGCGCGGTTTCGCCATCGCGCAGCACCTCCCGCAGGTTGGGCTGGTCGGGGGCGACGATCGCGCGGGCAGCGGCCATGTATTCAAAGACCTTCAGAGGAGAGGCATAGGGCACCGCGGCCGGTTGCAGGGCGATGTCGAAGCCGGCGACCAGGGCCGGCACCGCATGCCGTGCCGCCAGGCCGGTGAAGCGCACGCGGTCGGCGATACCAAGTTCGGCCGCGAGCTTTTCCAGCCCCGGCCGGGCCGGGCCATCGCCCACCACCACCAGCGACAGGGGCCGGTCGCCGCGCCAGGCGGCAATGCCATGCAGCGCCTTGTCCAGCCCGTGCCAGTCCCGCACGAAGCCGACGAAGCCGAGCACCAGCGCGCCCGAGTCCGGAGCACCCTCCCGGCGCGCCGCGGGTTCGGGGAAATCCGCCAGGTCGATGCCGTTCGGCACCACGGTGATGCGGCCGGGTGGCACGCCGGCATCCGCGACGCGGCCGGCCAGCACCTCCGTCACCGGCAGCACGCGATGCGCGCCGCGCCAGGCGAAGCGTTCGATCCAGGCGGAGAGCCGGGGCAGGCCGAGGCCGCCGAAGCGGGCGCGTTCCTCCGCCAGCGGCGCATTCACCTCCAGCAGCAGCGGCACGCCGCGGGTGCGGGCCACGATGCGGCCGGCCACGTGGTACAGATTGGCGCGTTCGTAGATCACGTCCGGCTTGAAGGCGGCCGCGGCGCGGTGCAGCCGCCAGGTGGCGGGCACCGCATAGGCAATCTCCGCCAGCGCCTGCGCCCAGGCCGGCAGCAGGCGGCGCAGCCGCGCTAGGCCGGCGCTTTCGCCGCCCAGTTCGGCCTTGTCATAGCCGGCCGGGCCGGTGACCTGCACCACATGCCCGTCGGCACGCAGCGCGGCCACCATGGCGTCCAGATGCACGCCCTGCCCGTCGCGGGACCGGATGCGGTGGCTGTAGAGAATCCTCATCGGCCGAACCATCCCGCCAATCCATTGCGCGCCACGGCCAGCAATCCGAGCGGATGGCCCGGATGCGCCAGCACCAGGCCGATGCGCTGCCGCCGCGCCGCCACCCACAGGCTTTTGTAGGCATCGTCGCCGCGCCCGAAATCCAGATGCTGCACGGCTTCCTCCTCGATCAGGTGGCGGATCATCATTGCGGTCAACGCGGTACCGGGGGATGCGGCGCGGCTGGCCTCGACATGCGCCAGCTTCAGCAGCCAGGCGCGACCGCCGGAGACCAGCCAGTACTGCGCCGCGACCGCCTGCCCCGCCGCATCCCGCAGCAGCGCCAGGCGCAGCGCGCCCTGCGCGGCGGCGCCGCGCATCAAAGCCGGGTCGAAGGCCGGGAAGGGCTCCGCCGGCTTCCAGCTTCGCGCATGCACGTCGAGGTAGCCGGCGATCCCGGCCTCCAGAGCCGGGCCTGGCTCGCGCAGCATCTCGAAGCGGAAATCGCGGCGCGCCCGGTCCAGCTTGCGGCGCACCGTGGTCCGCAGCGCGGGCGGGCGCGCGGCCAGGTAGCCGGCCCAGCCGGCGCCCGGTGCCAGCGCCTCATGCCAATTGCCGAAATGCCGGTAGCGCTGCACGGCGATGCCAGCCGACTGCAGCCCCTCCAGCCAATCCTCCAGCCCCGGCGCATCCTCTGCCAGTGCCTCCAGCCGGGCCGGAGCGCGGAAGCGCAGCGCGGCACCGAAGCTGGCGCCGGAAGTGGCGAGCATGGCAGCGGGCGCATCCGGCGCCACAAGCGGGCGCCAGGCCAGGGAATAGGGGGTGGTGAGGCTGCGGAGGCTGCCGCCGGCGCCGCGCTGCAACGGCAGCAACGCCAACTCCTCCGCGCACAGGCCGAGCAGCGGGCTGGCGCCCGGCGGCAGGGCGTGCGCCAGCGTCGTGTCGTACCACAGGCGGGTGGCGAAGATGTCCCCGGCATCGACCGGCTGCAGGAAGCGGTCGCACCAATCCGGCAGGCGAGCTTCCGTCAACGGCAACAGGCGCAGCGGTGCCGGCCGCGGCCTCGGGCCGGGGCTGAGGGGCCCGTCATGGAGGGGCCCGTTGCGGTACGGCCGCGTGGCGCCGCCATGTGCCCCGTCTGGGCTCAAGGGGTGGCCTGACCTGGCGCGGGACGGCGATGCCGCAGGTGGGGGCGCATGGGCAAGCAGATCCTCGGTCGGTAACGGTGCAGGTGCCGGATAGGGCGTGGCGACCGCCGGGGCACCATCGGCGCGGCCGGCGGGTGGCAGGTTCACGTGACCGGGATGCAAGCCGCTTGCCATGGAATTTTTCATTTCAGAACAGTGCGCTGTCCGTAGCTTCCGGCAGCAGGGGATGGTGCTGTAAGGCGCTTCGACAGCCCTGGTCATGGCGCCCACCCGTCGCGCAGCGCGTAGAACGCGCGCCCGGCCCATTCGTGCAGGGCGAACCAGCTTTCCGTCAGGTGGTCGGCACGCGGCAGCAGTGCCGCCGGCTCCAGCACCGGTGCGTGGCTGCGCCGTACCGGCGCCGGGCGCACGGGGAAGTGCTGCCGCGCGAAGGCGCCCTGGGCCCGGGGCATGTGCCAGCCCTGCGTCACCAGCCAGGCTGCGGCGACGCCATCCGCCCGCAGCAGCGCGGTCGCGAAGGCCGCATTCTCCCGCGTATCGGCGGCGCGCGCCTCCACCCAGCGCGCCGGGACGCCGAAATCCGCCTCCAGGCTGCGCGCCATCAACCGCGCGAGCGGCGGCTGGCCGGCGGAAAGCGTGCCGCCGGTAACCAGGATCGGCAGCCCGCTTTCCCGGTGCAGCGCGGCACCGGCACGCAGGCGTTCCAGCGTCAGCAGCCCGACCTCCGCACCCTGGAGGCCCTGCGCCATGTCCCCGCCGAGGATGATGATGGCGCCGGGCTCTTCACCCGACGCTTCACCGGGCGCCGCATCCAGCGAATGGATCAGCAGCCCGGCGACCAGCGGCGTCGCCAGCAGCAGCACGCCGAAGCTGCAGGCGGCCGCCAGCAGACCCGCCCAACCGCTCCGCGACGCTGCCCAGCCGCTGTGCGGCCCCGCCTGTCGCCGCGCCCGGTTCGCCGCCAGCAGCCCAGCCAGCAGCGCCAGCAGCACCAGCGCCAGGGGCGGCAGCAGCAGCGGCGCGAGTGCGTTCTGAAGCTGGTTCATGCCCTGGTCAGCGTGGCCGGGCGCGGCGGCGCCGGCTGGCTGCCGCGCACTTCCCGCCAACTGCCGAAGCGGCCGCCGGCTTCCTCCCGGAAGAAGGCGTAGAAGGCATCCAGCCAGCCCAGGAAGCGTTCGAGCTGTGCCGCATCCCGCACATAGGGGGTGTTGCCGGGAGCGAGGGAGGGCGAGTGGTAGGTCAGCACGAACACCCGATGGCCATGCGCCAGCATGTGCCGGGTCAGCCGCTTGGCTTCCTCCAGCGTCATGCCCTCCGGGCTCAGCCGGATGCGTTCCAGCAGCCCGAGCCGGGCCAGCGCACCGCCCATGTGCAGGCGCTGCCCGGTCGGCCCGAACAGCAGCGGCGCAAGCCGTTCCGCCCGCGTGCCGGCCAGCCGGCCGACCAGCGCGGCGGAGACCGGGATCTCGACCAGCGTGCGGTCGCGGTCCGCCCAGTAGGGCCGCGCCGAGAAGGCCCAGTTGCCGGCCGGCCCGCCCGCCACGCCGCCCGGCGGCCAATGCGGGGTGACGCTGCTGTCGGCCATGTAGCCCAGCGACTTCAGGATATCCGCGGTGCGCGGCCCGGCGCCGAAGCGCCCGGTGCGGTAGATGCGCGGCACCGTGCCGAAGGCCTCCGCCAGCGTGTCCGTCAGGCAGCGCGCCTTGGCCAGTTCCAGGTCCACCGGCAGGTTGCCGGCATAGCTGTTGCGCTCATTCACCTCCTCGGCGAAGGGCGGTGTCACCCAGGGGTGCATCTGCGCGCCGATCTCGCAGGCGCCGGAGGCGAGCAATTCGCGCAGCGGCGCGCGGCCGGCATCCTGCGTCGCCACCGGGTAGTCCACCAGGTACAGCGGCACCACGCCGTGCCGTTCGAACACCCGGTGAGCCAGCGCCTGCGCCGCCATGGAGGTGACATCCGGCGCATCCCGGCGGAACGGGCCGGACCAGTCGAAGGCCTCCTCCGCATCCACCATCGTGATCAGCAGCGGCTGGGCTTCCGCTGGCGCCGGCACCGGCAGGTGGAAGCGGCGGTCGAGCACGGAAGCGTTGGCGCCGAGCCGGGTTTCCTCCGGTGGCAGCGGCGGCGCCTTGACGCCGTAGACGGACAGGTAGCGCTGCGCCACGCCGCGCATGCCGAAGCGCGCCCGTGCCAGCTTGCGGCCCTCCGCGCCGATCCGCGCGCGCAGTTCCGCATCGGCGGCAAGGCGATTGACGGCGGCCACGTAGCCATCCTCGTCGGTGAACAGGTAGCCGGTCTCGTCCGGCCGCACGAAGCTGTCATTCACACCGGGCAGGTGGCGCACCACCACGGGCAGGCCATGCGCCATCGCCTCCGGCACCACCGTGCCGAAGCCTTCGAGGTGGGAGCCAAAGACCAGCACGTCGGACGCGGTGAAATAGGGGTGCGGGTCGCGCTGCTCGCCGGCCAGGATGACGCGGTCCTGCAGCCCGAGGCGCGCCATCTCATCCTCGATCGCCCAGAGATGCGCTTCCTCCAGCACCGGGCCGACCAGCAGCAGCCGCACATCCGGCCGCGCCGCCAGGATGCGCGGCAGGGCGCGCACCAGGAACAGCGGGTCCTTGCGCGCGCCGAGGCCGCCGACGAACAGCAGCACCAGCTCCTCCGCCCCGATGCCGAGCTCGGCGCGCAGCCGGGCTCGGCCATCCGGCGGCACCACGGGGATGCTGACGCCGCAGGGAATCAGGTGACAGCGCGCGGGGTCCGCGACGCTGCGGGTTTCCGCATCCAGCTTCGGGCTGATGCTGATGAAGCCGTCGAACAGCCGGAAGCCGCGCATCGCCCATGGACGCAGGCTGGGGCGGTACTGGCCGACCAGCACCGGTACGCTGTCATCCAGCGTGGCGGAGATCACCAGCCGGCGCCGGGCCAGGCGGGCCAGCAGGTAGGTGAGGAAATACCAGTCCGCATGGGTGCGGACATGCACCGTGTCGTAGCGGTGCAGGTTCGTCAGGAACCACGCCACCATCCGCAACTCCCGCTGCAGCGTGCCGAGCGGGCGATCCGCCAGGTAGATGATGCGGCCGAGGGTGGAACAGGCGGCCGGATCCTCCGCCGGGCGCGGCGTATGCGTCACCAGCAGGTCGTGCCCGACCTCCGGCGCGATTTCCTGCATCACCGCGCTGGAGCGTTCCAGGAAGACGCCTTCGCCGGTGAAGGCGGGGCGGTAGTATTTCAGCACATGCAGCACCCGGCGCGGGCGCCGCGGCGCAGCCGGCTGCTTTTCGGTCGTGCTCATGCGCCGGCCCCTTGCGGAGCGGGCGCGCATCGCGCTGCATGGCGGCAATGAAGATCGACCTGATCCCGCGCCCGGACCTGCAGACGCTCGGCGCGGAATGGCGTGCGCTGGAGGCCCGCGTGCCGGAGCTGTCCTTCTTCCGGAGCTGGAGCTGGGTCGGCTGCCTGGCCGCGGAACGCTTCGACGATGCGCTGCTGCTGCGCGCCGAACGCGCGGGGCAGGTGGTGGCGCTGGCGCTGTGCAACCGCCGCGGTGGCCGCCTGTGTCTCGGCGAAAGCGGCGATCCGGCGCGGGATGCGCCCTTCGTCGAGCATAACGGCCCCCTGATGCTGGATGAACCGGGCCTTCTCGCCGCGCTGCTGCGGCAGGCCGCCGCGGCGCGCGGCGTGCGCCGGCTGGTGCTGGGCGGCGTCGCGCCCGGGATACTGGCCGCCGCGCCGGGCGTGCGGCTGCGCTGCCAGGAACGGCAGGCGCCCTTCGTCGATCTGGATGCCATCCGTGCCGCCGGCGGCGACCATCTGGCGATGCTGAGCGCCAATGCGCGACAGCAGATCCGCCGGTCCCTGCGGCACTACGGCGAGGTGCAGCTGCACCGCGCCGCGACGCTGCAGGACGCGCAGGCGATGCTGGCGCGCATGGTCCGGCTGCATGAGGCGACCTGGCAGGCGCGCGGCCGGCCGGGCGCCTTCGCCACCGCCTATCTGCGCCGCTTCCACGACGCGCTGCTGGCGCGCGCGCTGCCACGCGGGGAGGTGGAGCTGCTGGAATTCCGCGCCGGTGCCGGTACCCTCGGCATTCTGTACAATTTCCGCCTGCGCGGCCGCGTCTCCGCCTACCAGAGCGGCTTCGCGCCGGCGGAGGGCAACCATGCCAAGCCGGGCCTGACCTGTCACGCGCTGGCGATCGCCGACAGCCTGGCGCGTGGCGACCGCGTGTATGACTTCCTCGGCGGCGCCGACCGCTACAAACGCAGCCTGGCAAAGCAGGAAGCGACGCTGGCCTGGGCGGAGCTGGTGCCGCGTTGGTCGCCCACCGGCGTGGCGCTGCGCGCCTGGCATGCGCTGCGTCCTCATGCCGCGTCGTTCCGCAGCACCAGGGAAGGCCGCAGCGCGGCGGGCGATGGCGCGGAGGCCTGACGCAGCCCGGCAAAGGCCAGCCAGGCGAAGGGGTCGCGCCAGGGGCGCGGCCGGCGGGCGGCGGGGTCGGCGGCCACCCAGTCGCGCACCAGCCGGTCCGCATCCACGGGCAGCGCGGCGAAGCCGCCGCCCTGGTAGATCGCCTGCCGCAGCGCCGCGGATTCCAGCCGCCCGCGGCCCTGCCGCACCAGCCGGTGCAGATGCCGGCGCAGATCCCGCAGGCGCCAGGGCTGCCATTGCGGCGTGGTCCAGCTCGCCTCCGGCTCCACCGCCACGCGGGCCCATTCCCAATCATGCCGGGCGGCGTCCAGATCGTGCATCAGGAAGGCGCCGAGCAGCCCGTCGCCGCGATACAGCCCGACCGGCAGGCGCAGCCCGGCCTCCGCGAGCCGCGCCACCACGCTGCCGCGCAGCGCGAACAGCGAGCCGTGCAGGCCGGGATATTGCAGCATGCCCTGCCGCAGAGCGGCGGCGCTGCGGCCGCTGCTGGGCACCGCGGCGGCGGCGAGCGCCTGCGGCGACGCATCCAGCCGCGCCGCCAGCCGCACCAGCGCATCCGGCTGGATCTCCGCATAGGCATCGATGCAGACATACATCGCCGCCGGCGGCCGCAGCTCGTGCAGGAACAGGTTCAGCGCGTGCGACTTGCAGCCATGCGGCACCTGGTACACGGCGCCCGCCAGGCCCAGCTCGCGCAGCGCCGTGGCGGCCAGCGCGGGCGAATCATCGGTGGTGCCGTTCAGCAGCACCGTGACATGCAGGCGGGCACGCGGCGCCGCCTGCTGCCCGGCGCGCGCGATGGCGCGCAGGCAGGCGCCGATCCGCGCCGCCTCGTTGCGGCCGAACACGCCGATCGACCACAGCTCCGTCATGCGCTGCGGCGCTGCGCCGGCCGCAGCATGGTGAGGCGGCCGAGCAGGCGGTGCAGCAGGCCAAGCAGATCCGTCTCCGCCCCCGGCGGACGCCCGGACAGCGCCCACAGCGCGAACAGCGCCAGCGCATAGGCCAGCGCACCCAGCGCCGCGCCCTGTGCCAGCAGTAGCGCCGCGCTGCCGGCGGTGCCCGGCGGCGGCGCCCAGCCGAGGCCGGTGCCCCACAGCAGCACCGCCATCAGCCCGGCCGCCAGGGTGGGGCGCCACAGCCGCGCCAGCAGCGCCGGTGGCGGCAGCCGCAGCAGCACCAGCGCCCGCTGCACCAGCACCACATGCTCCGCCAGCACCGAGGCGCCGACGGCAAGCGCGGCGCCGGTCAGCCCGAGCGTCGGCGTCAGCAGCAGCAGCAGCGCCAGCCGCAGCGCGCCGGCGCCGATCGTGATGACCATCAGCAGCGCCAGCCGCGCATGCGCCAGCAGCAGCGCCGTGCTGACATTGCCGAACAGCGTCAGCATGCCGGCGATGCCGAGGATGGCGACCACCGGCACCGCCTCCAGCCAGGGCTGGCCGAAGCCGAGCGCCACGACCGGCCCGGCGACGGCCGAAATGCCGACGCCGGCCGGCAGCGTCAGCAGCGCCAGCAGCGCCGAGATGCGCAGGAAATTGTCGCGCCCGGCATCGGCTTCCGCGCGATGGCTGGCGGCGAAGCCCGGCATGCAGGCGCGGCAGATCGGCTCCACCACCTCCGTCGCCGGCAGCGTCGCGATCTCCACGCCCACGGCGTAGTGGCCGACCGAGGTGGTGCCGAGCAGCCGGCCGATCACCAGGCTCTCGGAACGGTCCTTCACCATGGTCGCCATGCTGAGCGCCCAGGTCCAGGCGGAAATTCCGGCGAGGCTGCGCCAGGCCACCAGAGTCAGCCGGGGGCGGTAGGCGTGCATGGTGTAGCTCATCACCACCATGCCGAAGCGGTTGACGAAGATGCCTGCGACCAGCGCCCAATGGCTGCGGACCAGGAAGGCGAGGCCGATGGTGACGGCGATGCCGGCCAGGCGCGGATACAGGTTCAGCGTGAATTCACGGTCGAAGCGCAGGTCGCGGCGGAAATCCACCACGGCGATATTCGCCAGCCCGCTGAGCGCGGCGGACAGTGCCAGCGCCAGCAGCACCGGCTCCAGCCGCGCCTCGTCGAAGAAATCCGCGGCGGGGGCGGCAGCGGCCCAGACCAGCGCACCGACCAGCACGCCGCGCAGCAGGTTCAGCGTGAAGCCGGTGTCGTACATCGCGCGGTCCGGCGCGCGGGCGCGGATGATCTGTTCCTCCACCCCCAGCGTCAGCGCGACATTCAGCGCGGTGGCGAAGGAGGCGGCGAGGGCGATCAGGCCGAAATCCTCCGGCACCAGCAGCCGCACCAGGATCAGCGTGCTGACCAGGCCGAGCAGCCGCGTCGCCATGCGCCAGGCCACCATCCAGAAGGCGCCGAGCGCGGTGCGGGCGAGGATGCTGCCCTTCGGCGTGTGTGCTTCGGACTCAGACGGCATGCGTCAACTCGGCCTCCGCCGGCTGCGTGCCGCCGCGCAGGAAGCCTTCCATCACCAGCATCTGCCAGATCGGCTGCGAATGGTCGGCGCGGCCGCTGGCATGTTCATCCACCAGGCGCTGCAGCGCCGTGGCCTCGAACAGGCCGCTATCCAGCATCGCCTCCCCGGTCAGGCGCGCACGCACCGTCTCCGCGCGTTCGCGGAACTGCCCGGCGATGCCCTGCGCGAAGCCGCGCTTGGCGCCGTGCAGCACGGAATCGGGCAGCAGCGGCGCCATGGCGCGGCGCAGCACCTGCTTGCCGCGGCCGCCCTGCAGCTTGAGATGGGCGGGCAGCGACATGCCCCATTCCACCAGCCCATGCGCCAGCAGCGGCGGCCGCACCTCCAGCGACACCGCCATGCTGGTGCGGTCGAGCTTGGTCAGGATGTCCCCGGGCAGGTAGGTATGCAGGTCCGCGTATTGCGCCTGCAGCAGCGCATCCTCCGGATCGCATTCCGCCATCAGCGCGGGGAAGCGCGCGGCCGGGTCGTGGCCATCGAGCTGCGCGCGCATCGCCGGCGAGAACAGCGCGCGGCGACGTGAATCATGCAGCTTGCAGACGGTGCGATAATAGCCCAGCGCGCTGTCCAGGCTGAGTTCTGTCAGCGTGTTGCGCGCGCGCAGCCAGCGCGGCGCGCTGGCCAGCACCGGATAGGCGGCGGCGAGGCGGCCGATCACCTGGCGGCGCACGCCGGGCGGCAGCATCCGCCGCACGCCTTCGGACAGCTTGTGGAAGCGGTACCGGCGATAGCCGGCGAAGACCTCGTCGCCACCATCGCCGGACAGCGCCACCGTCACATGCCGCCGCGCCAGCGTGCAGACCGCCAGCGTCGGCACCGCGGAATGGTCGCCGAAGGGCTCGCCGAACAGCGCGGCCTGGCCGCGCGCGGCGGCCAGGTAATCCGTCTCCGCCGCCTGGGTGTGGTGGCGCGTGCCGGTGCGGGCGGCGACCTCCGCCGCGATGGTGCTTTCATCCTCCGGCCCGGGAAAGCCGATGGTGAAGCTGTCGATGCCCGCATGGGCGCGCGCGGCGAGCGCCGTGACGGCGCCGGAATCGAGGCCACCGGAGAGGAAGGCGCCGAGCGGCACATCGGCCATCAGCCGCGCCCGCACCGCGGCATCCAGCCGCCTTGCCAGCTCCGCCGGCGCATCGGCGGGGGCGGCGGCGGCGCGCGTCGGCGGCTGCCAGTAACGGTACAGCGCCGCCGGTTCCGGCCGCCCGCGCTGCAGCAGCAGCGCATGCGCCGGTGGCAGGCGCTGGATGCCGAGATGGATGCTGTGCGGGTCCGGCACGTAGCCAAGGGCGAGGAAATCCTCCACCGCCGCCGCGTTCATCCCGCGCGAAACCCCAGGCAGGGACAGCAGCGGCTGCAACTCGGAGGCGAAGGCCCAGCCGCCGCCGGGGGTGCGCGCGTAGTGCAGCGGCTTCTCGCCCAGCCGGTCGCGCGCCAGCAGCAATTCGCCACGGTCGCGGTCCCACAGCGCGAAGGCGAACATGCCATCCAGCCGGTCCAGCACCGCCAGGCCCCAGGCCTTCCAGCCGAGCAGGATCGACTCCGTGTCCGAACGCGTGCGGAACACATGGCCGAGCGCTTCCAGCGCCTGCCGCAGTTCCGTGTGGTTGTAGATCTCGCCGTTGAAGGAGATCACGACGCGACCATCCTCCGTCGCCATCGGCTGCGCACCGCCGGCGAGGTCGACGATGGCGAGGCGCCGGTGGCCGAGGCCCAGATGCGCCTCGGCATGGACGCCTTCGCCATCCGGGCCGCGGTGGCGCAGCAATTCGGCCATGCCGTGCAGCGTGCGACGATCCGGCGTTGCCGGATCAAGCGGGTGGAACAGACCGACGAGTCCACACATGGGCGGTGTCTCCTGGCGCGCGGGCGAAGGCGCTTGCGGCCCCTGGGGGCCGCGGTCATTCTGAAACGCATCGAAGATGCGGGGGTCTGCGGGGTGGAGTGTCGGCGAGGCGTGTCCGCAGGCGGGGTGCGCTAGGTGCGCGGTCGCTGGTCCTGGCGCCTTTCCATCGCCGTCATCCTCAGTCTTTCCATCGCGTCCTGGTTCCTGGTCGTGGCGATCCTGCGCTGGCTGTTCGCCTGAGACGCGCGCGGCGCCCGCAGCGCCACGGGCCGCACATCGGACAGCGCCGGGCTGCCATCCCGCAGCCAGCCGATCACGGCGGAAAGACCATCCTGCAACGCGATCGGCGGCCGCAGCCGCAGCGCTTGGCGCGCGCGCAGGACGGAGCCGACCGAATGGCGGATGTCACCCAGCCGCGGCGCCTGGTGTTCGACCTGTGGCGCCGTGCCGCAGACGCGGCCGATGGTGTCGATCAGTTCGAGCAGCGAGGTGGGCTGGCCGGTGCAGACATTGAACACGGGCGCGTCGGTGGATGCGGCGGGCAGCGCCGCAAGCAGCGCGGCCACCACATCCGCGACGAAGACGAAATCCCGCGTCTGCCGGCCATCGCCATGCACGAAGACCGGCTGGTTGCGGGCCAGGCGCTCGCAGAAGATCGAGATGACGCCTGAATAAGGTGAGCGCGGGTCCTGCCGTGGCCCATACACGTTGAAGAAGCGCAGCCCGACGCTTGGCACGCCATGCACCACGCCGGCGACGCGGGCGTGCAGTTCGCAGCCCAGCTTGTCCGCGCCATAGGCCGAGAGCGGCCGCGCCGGCGCATCCTCGTCCAGCGGGCAGATGTCCGGCACGCCGTAGATGGCGGCGGAGGAGGCGTAGACCACCGGCACCGCGAGGCCGTGCCCGACATCGCGCGCTGCGTCGAGCACGGAGATGGTGGCGGAAAGGTTGATGCGGTGCGTCTCCTGCCACGCCTCCGTGCAGCGCGCGACGGAGGCGATGGCGGCGAGGTGGTACACCCCGTCCACCCCCTGCATCGCCGCCTGCACCGTGGCTGGGTCCTCGACCTTGCCGACAATGAGCGTGGCTCCGCGCGCCAGATTGGCGCGGGAGCCGGTTGAGAGGTCATCGAGCACCCTCACCTGGTCGCCACGCGCCACCAGGGCGGCGCAGAGATGCGATCCGATGAAGCCGCAACCGCCTGTCACGAGAAGTAATGCCACCGGACTACCGTGCTGTTTCCATGCCTACATGCTTACCCTGATCCCATGGAAAATAGACTGTTCGAATTATTGGTTCGCATGTTCTTGATAAAACACGCGAAGATCACCTAAATTGCATTATGATTGAATTATATTCGATGTTTTATCATGAGAGAAAATTGATCATTTTTATGCTGTCGTATCCGGGAATTTGGAGGATGTTCCGCGTCATCACCTCGCATAAAGGATCCCCAGGGTGCGGATCAGCCTCATCTGCCCGGTCTACGACACACCGCCCGACCTGCTGCGCGCCGCAGCGCGATCCGTGCTGGGCGCGGCGCAGCAGGCGGACGGCGTGCCGGATGGAATCGCGCAGCTCATTCTCGTCGACGATGCGTCGCGCAACGCGGCAACCTGCGCGGCGCTGGCCGAACTGGCCGAAGCGGATAGCCGCGTGCTGGTGCTGCGGAACCCGCGCAATGCCGGGCCCGCCAGCGCGCGCAACCTCGGCATGCAGGTCGCGATCGGCGACTGGGTCGGCTTCCTGGATGCCGATGACCTGTGGCTGCCGGGCCATCTGGAACGGCTGTGCGCGGTGGCGGCGGCCTGGCCGGACGCGGCCTGGATCGGCTCCCGCCACTGCCTGCTCAACCCGGATGACGGTACGGAGCCGGCCGCCGGCCTGCCCACCGAGGGCGCGGAGCCGCTGGCCCCGGGCCTGACCCGGCATGGCGGCGCCAGGCTGACGGCGCTGATGCTCAGCAATTTCTGGATGCATCTGGGCGCCATGCTGGTGCGCCGGGACGTGCTGCTGCGCGCCGGCGGCTTCGCCGAGGGCGTGACCTATGGCGAGGATATCCACCTGATGGCGCGGCTGTCGGTGCTGGCGCCGCTGCATTACCTGGATGCCCAGGGCTACGCCTGGCGCCGCGGCCGGCCGAGCCTCACCTCCAACGCGGCGCGGCTGCGCTTCTCGGCGCTGAAGGTGCATGTGGCGGCGGCACGGGACCCGCTGCTGCACGGCTTCGCGCGGGAGCGGCGCTGGGCACGCTACAAGGCCACCAAGGGCCTTGCACTGAACAACCTGCTGGCCGGCAACCGCTTCACGGCGCTGCGCGCCGCCGTCGCGGCCTGGCTGGTGGACCCGCGGGAGGTCGGCGACCTCGCCCGCTTCCTGAGCCTGTGGCTGGGCGGAACCGAAGGCCGCGACCTGCGGCACTACAGCCAGGCAGAACAATTCACCGTGCGGAGCGCGACATGAACGCCATCAATATCTCAGTGCCGCACCAGGCTGGGCCGCACCAGGCTGGGCCGCACCAGGCCGGGCCGCACCATTCCGATGGACCTGATCGCAACAATACGCTGCGCGAACGCCTGAAGACCGCGGCGCTGCAAGCCGCCTGCGCCGGCCTGCGGCACTATTTCCAGAGCATGCCGGGCAGCCTGGGCAAGGCCTGGCTGTGGCGGCATGTGGTGGAACGCCGTATCCTGTGGCGGCGGCTGGAGATCGAGGCGCGTTCCCGCTTCGGCGCGCGCTTCGCCGGCGCGCTGCCGGATGCGGTGCATGGCTACATGTATTTCTTCGGCGTGTGGGAACCGGCGATCACCGCCATCTACCGCGCCGCGCTGAAGCCCGGCGACGTGGTGGTGGATATCGGCGCCAATGTCGGCACCCATGCGCTGCTCGCCGCGCATCTGGTGGGGCCCACGGGCCGCGTGCATGCGGTGGAGGCCTCGCCCTGGATCCATGCGCGGCTGCGGCAGAACCTGGCGACGAATGGCGTCACCAACGTGCAGACCTACAACCTGGCGGCGACGGATGTGCCCGGCACCGTCAGCGTCTACCTGCATGACGACCGCAACCTCGGCGGCACCACCATCGTGGCGACGGAGGCCGAGCGGCTCGGCGCGGCGCAGGAGGCGGTGGTGGAAGGACGCCCGCTTTCGCAGATCGTGCCGCTGGAGGAACTGCGCGCCGCACGCCTCATCAAGATGGATGTGGAGGGCGCCGAATGGCTGGTGGTGCAGGGCATGCGCGATGTGCTGCCGCTGCTGCGGGCGGATGCCGAGATCCTGTGCGAGGTGAATCCGGCGGCGTTGCGCCAGCTCGGCGGTTCGCTGGATGAGCTGCTGGCGCTGTTCGCCGGCGCCGGCTTCCAGGCCTTCGAGGTGATGAACCCCTACCGCGCGCAATTCTACATCGACACGCCGCCCCTGCAGGTGGTGCCGCTGGCGCGGCGCGATTTCGAGGTGGCGGACCTGGTGTTCCGGAGGGCCGCATGATGCGATCCGTCAGCGTCATCATCCCGACCTACAACCGCGCCCATCTGCTGCCCGAGACGCTGGACGCCGTGCTGGCGCAGACCAGCCCGGCGCTGGAGGTGATCGTGGTGGATGACGGCTCCACCGACGACACGGCGGAGGTCGTGGCGCGCTACGCGCCGCGCGTCACCTATATGCGCATCCCCAATGGCGGGGAGCTGGCGGCGCGCAACTCCGCGCTGGCGGTGGCGCGCGGCGATCTCGTCGCCTTCTGCGACAGCGACGACATCTGGCAGCCGGATTTCATCGCGACGATGCAGGCGCTGTGGGCGCGCACACCGGCGCTGCGGACCGCCTTCGCCAATTTCCGCATCCTGCGCGATGGCGTGCTGCTGCCGCGCGATAAATTCGCCGACGCGCCGCCCGGCTACTGGGACGGAATGCGCGACCTCGGCGACGACCTGGCCGTGTTCGAGGCGCCGATCGTGGACCGGTTGGTACAGTTCCAGCCCTTCTTCCCTTCCTGCTTCGTGGCGGAGCGCGGCTTCCTGCAAGGGCTGGGCGGTTGGGATGCCAGCCTCGGGCGGATCGTCAGCACGGATTTCGTCACCATCCTGCTGCTCGGCGAATATCCGCCCTTCGGCGTGGTGCGCCGGCCGCTGGTCGGCATCCGCAAGCATGGCGACAATTATTCAGGCGATGTGCAGAAGATGAACCTGGGCGATGCCCAGGTGCTGGAACATGTGCTGGCCACGCGGCCCACGCTGCGCCCGCTTGCCGCGCAGATCACCGCCAGCATCGCCGCACGCCGCGCCGCGGCGCTGGATACCGCCTTCGCGCGGCGGGATTATGCGGCGGTGCGGGCCATCTACCGGCTGCTGCCCGCCTCGCATCACGGCGCCTTGCGGCGCGTGAAGCATGCGGTCGCCTCGCTGCCGCGGCCGGTCGGCCAGGTGGCCGGTGCCGCGCTGCTGCGCCTGGGTTCGCTGCGCGGCGTGGCGCGGGGCTGAGCCGCCCCGCCCCGCGCTACCGGCAGCGCGGCACGCTGCCGGGAACCAGCGGCATGTCGCGCGGCACGATGTTCAGCATCGGGTCGCGCCGGTAATCCGCCACGCTGGTGAAGGGCGCATCCGCCTTCCGCAGCCATTCATAGGCGACGCGCGCCGCCCCGGCCTCGGTCACGTCCATCACCTGCGCCAGTGCCTGCAGGGCAAGCTGGGCGGAGGCGCCTTCGGTCTTGCGCCAGCCATCGCCATTCGTCATCGACTGCGCGCGCATCGCCGTACCGAGCTCACCCCAGTCGCGGATCGGGTTGCCGGCATCGGCATCGGCGCGGATCGCCAGCAGATAGGCGACGCCGTCATGCGGCGTGAATCCCGCCGATCCCATCAGGAACCGCCCGGCGAGGAAGTTCGTCATCCACCCCAGCACCGCCCGCGCATCCGCATTGCCGCGCCGCGCCGCGGCGGCGACGGAGGAAGCCAGGTAGTCCTGCTGCCAGGGCGGCAGCATGCCGGCGGTGCCGTATTCGCCGGGCACCCAGCCATGCGCCTCGCCCTGGCTGCGCGTCCAGCGCGGGGTCTGCTGGCGCAGCCATGCCCAGTTCGCCGCCGCCGCCTCCTGCAGCCACGGCGCGTTGGGCTCCTCCTCCGGGGTCGCCCAGGCAGCGTTGTCGAGCTGGCGCAGCGACCAGGCCGCGCCGCGCACCTGGTTGCCGCGAACCACGTTCACGCCCTCCGCCACGCCGGGCCGGCCAGGCGTGCCGCGCTGCCGTGGCCATTGGCCGAGCACGCACCAGCAGGCCTGCGCCTGCATCTCGTCGAGGAAGGCGCGGCGGCCGGTCAGCAGCCAGGGCAGCGTCGCCAGGTCCGGCTGGTGGGATGATGCGAGCTGCCAGCCGGTATCGCCCGCGATCGGCTGCGCCAGCCCGCCCGGCGGCGCGCCGCCGCGGCCATCGGTCCATAGCTGCGGCCAGCGCCGCGTATCCATCCAGCGATCCGCCGCGCTGTCCCAGAAATGCCAGGGGATGCTGCCGGCGGCTTCCGCCTGGCCGATGGCGAAGGCGGCCGCGCGCGGATCGCCGGTCTGCAGCCAGACCGCCTGCGGCATGGTCATCGGCCCGATATCCGCCCGCCCGCCGGCGCGGCCCATCTGCTGCGTGACATGGCGCGGGCCGAGCGCCTGCTGCCAGGCGGGCTCCTGCACCCGGTTGCCCATGCTGGCCAGCAGCGAAGCCGCGACGCCGGTGGACAGGTCGTAGCGCGGCGCGGCGCCGGCATCCGCCAGGTAGGCGGCATCGTGCCGCGGCAGCGGCGGCGGCGGCCCGGTGTGGAGCAGGCGGCCCCAGCCGGTGTAGTGGTGGTGGCGCGGAATTTCCGCCACCAGCGCCTCCCGCCCATCCAGCAGCAGGCGCGCGGTATAGGCCTCGGCGCCGCCGCCCGGACGCATGGCGCCGTCGTTGCGCAGCCACAGCTCCACCGCCATCTCGCCATCCGCCAGCAGGGCCACGTCGGCGACCACGCGCAGCGAGGTGACGCGGCCGATCTCGACCGGCTGCATCAGCCGCGCCTGCACCGCCAGCGGCCCGGATTGCCAAAGGCCGGCGGGCTGCCGCGCCTGGCGCAGGGCGCCCAGCAGGTCGATCCGCTGGTCGCCCAGATGCAGGATGGCGCTGTGCCGCGCCAGCGCGGGCGCGGTGTCGAAAGCCGCGCCGGGGCCGGCGGCACCACGGGACAGGATCACCCCCGCCCGCGCGCCGCGTGCCAGAGCGGGTGCGGCCAGCGACAGCAGCGCGATCCGGGCGGAGCCATCGGCGTGGCGCACCTTGATGTCGGCCTGCAGCGGCAGGGCGCGGCCATCTGCCAGCCGGGCCACCAGCCCGGCATCGCGCGGCAGGTCGCCGGGGCGGAAGACCTGGCCGAAGGTGACGATGCGCCCGGCGGGGGCACCGCTGCCCTCCAGCACCAGGCCCACCACATCCCCAGCCCGCTCCAGGCAGGGCATCGGCGCGGCCTGGACCACGCCGCCTTGCGCGCCGGCCGGATTGGCGCAGCCGGATATCGCCAGCCCGCCCATCGTGGCGGCCAGTCCGCGCCGCGTCAGCCTCATGCCAGCACCTCGCGGAACACCGAAAGCTGGCCCTGCGTCGTATCCTCCCAGCCGAAGCCCTCGGCATAGCGGCGTGTCGCGTCCCGGTCCGGGCGCGCGGTCAGCAGGCGGCGCAGGCCGGCGGCGATCGCTTCCGGCGTGGTTTCCTCCAGCACCAGGCCGGCGGCCGGGCTGCGGACCGCCTCGCGGCTGCCCCAGGCGGGGCTGGCCACCACTGGCGTGCCGCAGGCCATCGATTCCAGCAGCACATTCGCCCAGCCTTCGCGGGAGGATGCCAGGACCAGCGCATCGGCGGCGCTGTAGAAGCGCGGCAGTTCCGCATGCGGCCGTGCGCCCAGCAGATGCACGCGGTCCGCCACGCCCAGCTTCTCGGCCAGTGCCTGCAGCGCAGCGCGTTCCGGCCCCTCACCGAGTATCATCAGGGCGTGGCCCGGCAGCAGCGGCAGGGCGCGCAGGATCAGATCATGCCCCTTGCGCGGGATCAGGTGCCCGACCGAGAGCAGCAGCGGCCCGCAGCCGATGCCGAACGCCGCGCGGGTTTCCAGGCGGTCCCCGGTCGGCCGGAAGGCCTGCAGGTCCACGCCGTTGCGCAGCACCGTCACCTTGCCAGCCGGCGCACCCAGCGCCACCAGCCCGTCCTTCAGCCCGACGCTGACGGAGATCAGCGCATCGGCGCGCCGGATGGCGTGCTGGATCAGGCGTCGCGGCACCGCATGGTTCGGCAATTGGGAGATGTCGGAGCCGCGCGCGGTGATCACCACCGGCAGCCCGAATTCATGCCCGAGCCACACGGCGGCGACGCCGTCCGGATAGACGTAGTGCGCATCGATGGCATCGAAGCGGTGGCCCTCCGCCAGCAGCCGGGCTAGCGCGCGGCGTGCGCTGGCATACAGCGTGGCCGGGCCGGTCAGCATGCCGATGCCGGGCAGCGCGGCGAAGCGCGGATGATGCACCGCCAGCCCGTGCCTTTCCTCCCGCGCCGGGATGCCGGCATAGCGCGCCCAGCCCTGCATACGCGCCCCGCCGAGCCGTGCGGCAGCGGCGAAGGGGAAATACGGCACGGGCGCCAGCACGGTGCTGCCCGCCGCGCCGCTGGCCACCAGGTGGCGCAGGCGGTTCTCGACGAAGACGCCGTGGTTGGGCTGCGCCGCATTCGGGTACAGCGTGCTGAAGGTCAGCAGCCGCAGCTTCCTGGCTGGCGTCGGCGCGCTGCGCGGCACGGGCCGCGTCTCGGGCAGGACGAGGGTCTGGTCCGGTGGCATCAACCTTGGCCTCCTTCGGGCCTGCGCCGCATCGGCGCCGTCATTTCGCCGCCGCGCCGCATTGGTGGCGTTAATCTGCCTCCGCGGTGCATCGGCCGCGTCAATTCGCCAGCGTGGCGCGCAGGCGTTCCGCCGCCGCGCGGTCCGGGAAGCTGGCATCCGAGGCCAGCAGCGGCTCCAGCACGCGGCGCGCCGCATCGGCATCGCCGGCCTGGTGCAGCGCGAAGGCCAGGTGGTAGCTGGCGGCCGGCTGCTGGCCCGTCGCGACCGCCTGGCGCAGCAGCGTCACCGCCATCTGCGGCTCCCCGCTGCGTGCCAGGATCCAGCCCAGCGTATCCGCCGTGTTCGGGCTGGGGGCGAGGTAATAGGCGCGTTCGGCAAAGCCACGCGCTTCCGGCAACTTCGCCTCGCCCTGTTCGCTGAGCACCCAGGCCAGGTTGTTCAGTGCCATCGCATTCTCAGGCGCCGCCGCGACCACGCGGCGCAGCCGCTCCTCGGCCTGCGGGTAGCGTGAAGCCAGCAGGTCGAACTGCGCCAGCGTGCCGAGTGCCGCCGTATCCTCGGGGTTCTGTGCCACCCAGGCTTCCAGCACGCGCGTCGCCTCCGGCACGCGGCCAGCGGCCCGCAGCGCCGCGACCTGCCGCAGCACCAGCAGGGCAGCCGGCGCGCGGGCCTGTGCCGCGGCATAGGCTTCCGCCGCTTCCGCATGGCGCCGCTGGCTCATCAGCAGGTCGCCGGGCAGGGCGCGGGCGCTGGTCGGGGCGTTCGGCGCGCGGGCCAGGCGTTCCGCCTCGGCGCTGGCTGCCTCCGCCCCGCCGCCGTCGCGCAGCACGCCAAGCAGCGCCTGCTGCAGGCCGGCATCGTCCGGGGCCTCGCGCAGACCCTGGCGCAGCAGCGTTTCCGCGCCGCGCTTGTCGTCCTTGCGCATCAGCAGCGCGGCCAGGCGGCGGCGGGCGGGAACGGAGGACGGATCCTCCGCCATCGCCTCCCGCGCCGCGGTCTCTGCCGCGTCGAACTGCTCCAGCGCGGCATGCAATTCGGCGCGCGCCAGGGGCAGCGCGACGCCGCGCTGGTTGCGCAGCGGTTGCGTATCCAGCAGCGCCAGCGCGGCGGCCGGTTCGCCGCGCCGCAGCAGCAGCCCGGCGCGGTTCAGCGCCAGCCGGGCGGCGGCGGGGTTGGCCTGCTGCGCCGCGATCAGCGCTGCCTCGGCGGCCGGCGCCACCTCGGTCTGCGATTGCGCCAGCGCGGCCAGGCGCGTCGCCGCCTCGTTGTTGTTGGGCTGTTCGCGCAGCACCGCGCCGAGCAGCGGCACGGCCGCCGCGGCGTCATTCTGCAGCACCATCACGCGGGCCAGGCCGAGCCGCCCGGCCACGGTGGCCGGCTTGCGCGCGACCACGCTTTCAAACGCGCTGCGGGCGCCGGCGAGATCGAGGCGCAGCAGCCGCAGGGTGCCTTCCAGCACGCCGGCCATTTCCCCCTGCCGCGCGGTGGCGTCGAGCTGTTCCAGCTCCGCCGCCGCGGCGTCGAGGTCGCCGCGCGCCAGGGCGGCGGCGGCCAACATTTCCCGTGCCCCGGGCTGCGCCGGGCCGAGGTCGAGCGAACGCTCCACCGCGCCCTCCGCGCCGGCGGCATCGCCGGTGGCCATGCGGGCGATGCCCAGCCGCGCCAGCAGCGCCGAATCCTCGGGCGTGATCCGCGCCGCTTCCGCCAGCGCCTGCACCGCCAGGTCGGGGCGGCCGGCGGCGGTCTGCGCGCGACCCAGCGCATCGTACAGCGCCGCGTCGCGTGGGCGGTTCTGCGTCGCGCGGGTCAGCACCGCGGCGGCCTCGGCGGGGCGCCCGGCGGCCATCGCCATGCCGGCGAGCAGCCTGGCGCCGCGCGGGTCATCCGGAAACCGCGCGACATGCCGCCGCGCCGCATCTTCGGCCTGGGCCTTCTGGCCGAGGCCGCTTTTCGCCAGCGCCAGCAACAGGAAGCCGTCGGGGAAGTTGCCGAGCTGGCCGCCGATGCGTTGCAGCGTGGAATCGGCCTGCTGCCAATCGCTCTGGCTGCCGAACTGCATTGCGCGCAGATAGATCGCGGTCGGGTTGTTCGGCGTGATGGTCAGCGCGGCGTCGATGTCCTGTGCCGCCGCCTCCGCCTTGTTGTCGCGCAGCAACGCCTCCGCCCGGCGCAGCCGCGCCTGCACGTCATTGGGCGAGCGGGCGACGACGCGGCCGAAGCTTTCGATGGCGCCTGCGCGATCGCCGCGGTCGAGCTGCAACGACCCCTTGCGGAGCCACGCCTCGTCCACCTCGGGGTGGGCTTCCAGCACCTTGTCCAACCGCGCCTCCGCGGCCTGGCGGTTGCCCTCGGTCAGCGCCAGCGCCACTGCGGCGAGGCCGGGCTGCGCGACGCCGGGCGCCAGGCGTTCCGCCGTCGCCACTGCTTCCCGCGCCGCGGGCACGTCGCGCAGCAGCAGATGCGCCAGGGCGCGCGCCGCGGCGATCTGCCCGGCGGCGGCGGGCGGCGTTTCGGCCTGCGGGAAATCGGCGAGCAGTTCGCGCGCGCGGCCCTGCACCAGGTAGGTCCGCAGCAGCAGCGCGGTGGTGCTGCCCTGCGGATCATGGCCGCGTTCCAGCGCCGCGCGGGCTTCCCGCGCCGCCGTGTCCACGTCACCGATCCGCAGGCTGGCTTCCGCCAGGCCGATGCGGATGGCGCCATCCTCCGGGCTTTCGCGCACGGCATTGCGCCATTCGATCTGCGCGGCGCGCAATTCGCCGCGCGCGGCGGCGGCGCGGGCGCGGTCCGCGGCATCGGCGAAGGCGGGCGCCGTCGCTGCCATCAGGGCGGCGAGGGTCCAGGCGGGCAGGCGGTACTTGTTGCGGGCCATGGTCGGTCTCCGTCAGGACGGGTGCGCGTCGGCACGTTGCGGCGAAAGCCCATGCGTCTCGAGCAGGTCGTAAAGCGTCGGGCGGCTGATGCCGAGCAGGCGAGCGGCGGCGGACAGGCTGCCATTGCAGCGCGCCAGGGCCCTGCCGATGATCTCCCGTTCCGCCCGCGCCCGCGCAGCGCGCAGGTCGAGGTCCTCGCTCTCCGGCGCCACGTCGGGTGCGGCCTGCGCCAGCTCCAGATCGGCGGCGCTGACCAGCGGGCCCTCCGACATCAGCGCGGCGCGCTGGATGCGGTTGCCCAGCTCCCGCACATTGCCGGGCCAGGGATGCGCCGCGATGGCTGCGAGCGCGGTGTCGTCGAAGCCGCGCAGGCGGCGCTGCGCCTCCTGCCCGTGGCGCGCCAGGAACCAGCGCGCCAGCAGCAGCGAATCGCCGCCACGCTCGCGCAGCGGCGGCACGCGCAGCGTCAGCGCATTCAGCCGGTACAGCAGGTCCTGCCGGAAGCCGCCGGTCTCCGCCTGCGCCTCCAGCGGCTGGTTGGTGGCGGAGACGACGCGCACATCGACGCGGATCCTGGTGCGGCCGCCGATGCGTTCGATCACCTGGTCCTGCAGGAAGCGCAGCAGCTTGGCCTGCAGCGACATCGGCAGGTCGCCGATCTCGTCCAGGAACAGCGTGCCGCCATTCGCCGCCTCGATCTGCCCGGTGACCTGCCGCACCGCGCCGGTGAAGGCGCCGCGCTCATGGCCGAACAGCTCGCTTTCCAGCAGCGTCTCCGGGATCGCGGCGCAGTTCAGCGCGATGAAGGGCTTTGCGGCCCGCGGACCGAGCTGGTGCAGGGCGCGGGCCAGGGCTTCCTTGCCGGTGCCGCTTTCGCCCAGCAGCAACACGGGGACGGAAACGGTGGCCAGGCGCTCGATGCTGCGGCACAGCTTCAGCATCGATTCATCGGCGGTGATGATGTCCGCGATCGGGCTCGGGCGCGGCGCGGCGGCGAGGCGCTGGTTCTCCTCCTCCAGCGTGCGCACATGCAGGGCGCGGTCGAGGATGGTGCGCAGCACGTCGAGATCGACCGGCTTCTCGCAGAAATCATAGGCGCCGAGGCCGACCGCGCGCAGCATCGTCTCCCGCTGCCCCTGGCCGCTGGCGACGATGATGGGCAGGCCGGGCGACAGCCCGCGCAGCGCGGCGAGGGTGGCGAAGCCCTCGGCCACGCCCTCCGCATCCGGCGGCAGGCCGAGGTCGAGCAGCACGGCGGAAGGCTGTTCGCGCTTCGCCATCGCCTCCGCCTGCCGGCGGTCATTGGCGATGACGACGCGCCAGGCGGGGAAGGCCCAGCGATATTGCGCGCAGAGGCCGGGATCATCCTCCACGACCAGCAGCTTCGGCTTGCTCATGCCGCGATCTCCTGCAGTTGCGTGGGCCTGGCTGCCGGCTGGCAGGGCAGGGTCAGGCGCATGGTGGTGCCGGCGCCCGGGGTGCTGAGCGCCAGCAGGTCGCCGCCGGCACCGCGCAACAGGTCGCGCGCCTGCCAGGCGCCGATGCCGTTGCCGTCGGCGCGGCCGGAGACGAGGGGGCGGAACAGCCGGTCGCGGACGAATTCAGGCGTCATGCCGGGGCCGCGGTCGATGATGTCGAGCAGCACGCGGTCAGCCTCCCGCCGCAGCGCGATGCGCACCGGATCGCCGGCGGGCGAGGCCTCGATCGCGTTGTCCAGCAGGTGGCGCAGCGCGGCGGCGAAACGGTCCGGTGCGATGGCGATGCAGCAGGCCTCGGGCTCCGCGGCCTCGATCTCCACCGGATGCGCCACCTCCCGCAGCACCGTCTGCACCATCTCCAGCGGCGCGATACGGGCCGGCGGCTGTTCCGCCTCCGGCTCCCGCAGCCGCGCGATCAGCGCGTTGATGCGCTGGGCGGAGGCGCCGACGGTCAGCAGCATGTCCTGCTGGAACTCCGGATCGGAAATGTTGTGCTCGGCATTGGCGAGCACGAGGGTGAGCTGGCTGGCGACGTTCTTCACGTCATGCGCCACGAAGGCGAAGCGGCGGGCGTGGTCGGCCAGCGCGCGCTGGTCGTGCAGGCGTTCGGCGGCGCGGCGCTCGGACAGGAACATCGCAACCTCGCGCCCCACGGCGCGCAGCAGGTCGAAGACCTCCGCATCCAGGTTGAACCGGGCGCGCGGCGGCGCCAGCAGCACGAGGCCGAGCAGCCCGTCCCGGTGATGCCGCAGCGGCACCGCGAGCCAGAGCGGCGCCAGGTCCGTCGCCAGGTCGCGCGGCACATCGGTGACGATATGCGTGCCATCGCGCAGCGCGCCGACCAGCGCATGGTCCGGCGGCAGCACGATGTCCTGCACCGGCAGGTTCCAGGACCCGGCCCAGCGCAGGGCGGCATCCGGCGCATCGCGCAGCAGCAGCAGGCCCGCGGGGCTGTCCACCGGGTCCGCGATGGCGATTATGGCGCGTTGTTCCGCTTCCGCATGCTGGGCGGACAGCGTGGCGACGCAGCGCAGCCACTCGGCGCGGTAGTCGAACCGCGCGGCGAAGAAATGGTCCACCACGCGCCGCCGGATGTGGGACCGCATGGAGGCGGAGGATGCGGCGACCGCGATCGCCAGCACCGCGCCGGCCAGCAGGCTGACCTGCGCCGCGCCGCCCCAGTCCGTGCCGAATTGCCGCAACCCTTCCCCCACCGCGCCGACGCCGGTCAGGAAGGTGCCGGCGATCACCAGCGTTGCGCCATGGAACACCACCTGGCGGGAGACCGGCGGGTTGCGGCGCCAGCGCCGGTCGCGCAGCGCGGCGAGCACCAGCAGCGGCATGGCCAGCGCCGTCAGCACCGCCCGCGCATCCAGCAGCGCCGGGGCATAGAAGCGGTGCAGCGCGGCATCCGCGTGCAGCACCACGTCGAAGGCGGACAGGCCGCCGAGCGTCAGGCAGGGCAGGATCACATGCCAGCGCGCCGCACGATCTGCGTTCCGGTACAGGTTCTCCGCCACCAGCAGCACCAGCAGCGCCAGGCCGAGCCGCGCCATCAGCCCCGGCGAGCCGAGGGTGGGCAGCTGCGGTCCATCGGGCAGCAGCGCGCCCAGTGCCAGCAGCGTTACCACGCCTCCGACGGCGGCGAAGCGCCAGGCCTGCGGTGTGGCGGTGCTGCCGCCGTAGCGATGCGACAGCAGCAGCAGCAGAACGAACCAGGCGGCGCTGCGCAGGATCTCCAGCGCGCCGGAAATTCCGGCCAGCGGTGCCGCGGGCCGCCAGGCCACCGCCGCCGCCCAGGCCGCCGCCGCCAGGCAGGCCAGCGCCAGCGGCAGGGTGGCGCGCAGCCGCCCGCAAGCGAGGATCAGCGCGGCCCAGCCGAGGCACAGCACCGCCGCGGCGGCGTGCAGCCATAGCGTGGCCACGGCATTCACCGTGACCATGACGGCAGCCCCGCCCGGCTCGCGCCGCGCTGTGCCAGCGAGCGCGCCGCGCCGGACACCAGCAGGCGCGCCGCGCCGGACACCACCAGGCGCGCCGCGCCAGAGACCAGCAGGCGCGCCGCGCCGGAGATCATTGGACGCGCCGCGCCGGGCATCAGCGGGCGCCTTCCTGGAACAGCACCACGCGCACCGTGGACAGCAGGATCAGCAGGTCCAGCAGCAGGCTGCGGCGCCGCACATAGTACAGGTCGTAGGCCAGCTTCATGCGCGCATCCTCGACGGAAGCGCCGTAGGGATAGTTCACCTGGGCCCAGCCGGTGATGCCTGGCTTCACGATGGCGCGGTCGTGGTAGTGCGGGATGATCTCGCCGAGCTGCGCCACGAAGGTGGGCCGTTCCGGGCGCGGGCCGACGACGGACATGTCGCCGCGCAGCACGTTGATGGCCTGCGGGATCTCGTCGATGCGGGTCAGCCGCATGATGCGGCCGATGCGCGTGACGCGCGGATCGCCGCGGATCGCCCAGCGCGCCACGCCGCCGGCCTCGGCATCCGTCACCATGCTGCGGAACTTGAACAGCATGAAGGGCCGGTTGTTCTGGCCGACACGTTCCTGCCGGTAGAAGATCGGCCCGCGGCTATCGAGGCGGATCGCCAGCATGGTGACCAGCAGTAACGGCAGCGTCAGCAGCAGCAGGGAGCTTGCCACGAATATGTCGAACCCGCGCCGCAGCGCCGCCTCGGCGCGGCTGGTATGTGCCGCCTTGGCGGTGGCGAGCCAGCCTGCGGGGAGGGTTTCGAGATCCAGGCGATTGAGACCATGCTCGCTGAATTCAGCGGCGGTGAAGACATGTACGCCAGCGGCCGCACAATGTTGCCGCGTATCCGCCGGCAGCGGCGTGCGGGACGGCGCGACCACCGCCCAGACGCGCCAGGCCCGCAGGCGACCGCGCGTGATGGCCTGCGACAGGGCCTCCGCCATCGGCAGCGCCAGCGTCACCTCGAAGGGCGCGTAGCCGCGATCCGGCTTGTCCGCGCCAGGCTTCTCCGCGCCGACCAGCGCCAGCCGGCGCAGCGGCGGGCGCAGCAGCAGGAAGCCGAGCCGCGTGAACAGGATTGCGACGGCGGTGCCGAGCAGCACGGAGACCAGCGCATGCCGCTGCACCGGGCTGATGCCATCGCCCGCCGTGAACTGCAGTGCCAGAACGGACAGCAGCAGAAGGATGGTGGTGCCGACAAGGCCGGAGACCAGCGTGGCCCGCAGCCCCGCCAGGGTGGAAGGCTCGTAGAGCCCGACGGCGCCGGCCACCAGCAGCACGGTTGCCGCGGTGATCGCCGCCAGCGCCACGGCAGACGGGGCGCCCTCGGCAGCGCCGAAAGGGCCGCCCACGACCAGCAGCCCGAGGACACAAACGAAGACTGCCGCAGCCTCGCCGAGACACAGCGCCAAGACTTCGGATCGTACGCTGTGGCCAAACAAATTTGTCATGAGTGTCGCCCTCTTCAGCCAGCATAATGCGACATCGCTGAACAAACGCGATCCGAATAATAATCACAAAATATTGTAAATGAGATGATTTAGGCAAAAATGGCAGGAAGCTGCATTCTGCATAAACATAACCGCCAATTTTGGTAAAACTTTGCATTGAAGTACATGAGATGTGCGCTGTTTGCATTCCGCGTGAAAGCGACGACTTAAATTTTAGATAGCGCTGGCGGACGCAGTTTTGTATCGCTCCTGCCCTCAGAGGCGACGCCGGTCCGGGTATCCTCCCGGCCCCCACGGCCCGCTTTCCTCCAGCCAGAGGCCATCGGCATGAAGAGCTTCCGCTTTGCAGGCATCCCGGCCTGGTCCGCCCTCGCCCTTGGGCTCACCGCCGGGCTTGCCGGCTGTGCAGGCGCACCCCCGGCGCTGCCCGCCGCCAATGCGGAAACGGCCGCGGCCAGCAGCTACCTGATCGGCCCGGGCGATACGCTGAACGTGTTCGTCTATCGCGCACCCGAACTCAGTGCCACGGCGCTGCCGGTGCGGCCGGACGGCCGCATCTCCCTGCCGCTGGTGCCGGACATCGAGGCCGCGGGTCGTTCCCCCAGCGAACTCGCCCGCGCGCTCGAGCAGGAATTGAAGGAGTATGTGCGGGAGCCGAATGTCACCGTCATGGTGCAGTCCTTCGTCGGGCAGCCCAGCCGGCAGATCCGCGTGATCGGCGAGGCGACGCAGCCGCTGGCGATCCCGTACCGCGAAGGTCTCAGCGTGCTGGACGTAATGATTAATGCCCGCGGGCTGACGCGCTACGCCGCCGGCAACCGCGCCGAGATCATCCGCCGCCCGCCTGGTGGCGAGACGCCGCAGGTGATCCCGGTGCGGCTGGATGACCTGCTGCGCGGCGGCGACATCTCGCAGGATGTCGCGATGCAGCCGGGCGACACGCTGGTCATCCCGCAAGGCTGGTTCTGACCATGGACCTGCACGGGCTGCTCCGCCGCGTCCTGGCCGCCGGCGCACGGCATCGGTGGCGTGCGCTGGCGCTGGCCTGGGTGGTGTGCCTCGGCGGCTGGGCCGGGGTCACGCTGATCCCGAACCAGTACGCCGCCACCACGCGCATCTATGCCGATGCGGATGCCATCCTCGGCCTGCTGCTGCGCGGCATCGCCATCGACAGCTCCCCGGCCAGCCAGGTGGAGACGCTGCAGCGCACGCTGCTGTCGCGCCCCAACCTGGAGAAGATCATCGCCCGCACGCGGCTCGAGGCGCAGGTGCAGGATGCGGTCAGCCGCGAGCAGATGCTCAACCGCCTGGCGCGCGACATCCGCATCCGCACGCAGACGCGCAACCTGTTCACCATCGAGTTCCAGGACCGCGACCCGCGGCTGGCACATGATGTGGTGGCGACGGCGCTGAACCTGTTCATGGAAGCGGCGACCGTCACCGACCGCCAGCAGATGGACAATGCGCGCAGCTTCGTCTCGCAGCAGATCGCATCCTATGAGGTGCAGCTTCGCCAGGCGGAAAGCCGGCGCGCCGATTTCCGCGCGCGCTACCTGGATATCCTGCCATCCGATGCGCTCGGCGGTTCCTCCCGCCTCGAATCCGCGCGGGCACGCCTGACCCAGGTGCAGGGCGAGCTGATCGATGCGCGGCGCCGCCGCGACCTGACACAGCAGCAGCTCGATGAGATGGCGGATGCGCCCGCGCCGGTCGTCACCGGCGGCGGCAATCCGCGCCTGGCGGAGGCGCAACGCGCCCTGGCGGCGCTGCGGCTGCGCTACACCGACGCGCACCCCGATGTCCGCGCCGCGATGGGCGAGGTGAATGCGGCCCGCGCCGCCGGCGGTGGCGGTGGCGGCACGCGCACTGCGGCGGCACAGCCGCTGAACCAGGCGCTGGAGTTGCTGCGGGTGCGGCTGGTCGATGCCGAATCGCAGATCGCCTCGCTGGAACGCCAGGAACGCGAGGGCCTGGCGGAGGTCGAGCGCCTGGACGAGATCGCCCGCAGTGCTCCGCAGGTGCAGGCGCAGTTCCAGAACCTGGACCGCGACTACACGGTGTTGCGCCGCAATTATGATGAACTGCTGGCGCGGCGGGAATCGCTGCAACTCGCCGGCGCGGCGCGCGATAGTTCCGATCGTGTGCAGCTGGAGGTGGTGGACCCGCCGACGGTGCCGGCGCAGCCGGTGGCGCCGAACCGCCTGCTGCTCTCGGCCGGCGTGCTGGTGGTGGGCCTCGGCGCCGGGGTCGGGCTGGTGCTGTTGCTGATGCAGTTCGACCGCAGCTTCTACACGCTGGCCGACCTGCGCCGCATCGGTCTTCCTGTGCTGGGTGCCGTCTCCGCCCCGCCGCGTCGCGGTGCGGTGTTGTCCGGCATCGGCTTTGCCGGTGGCCTGGCCTTGTTGTTCGTCGCCTTCGGCGCCGTGCTCGCGGATGCGCCCCGCCTCATTGCAAGGATGCTGCTGGCATGACCGGAATGAGCGCACCGCGCACCCACCTCGCTGAGCGCGCGGTGGCTGCGATGGGTCCGTTGCGCGGGGTGGAGACCCTGGCGCCGGACACGCTGGCCCCGCCGGGGCTGGCCTCCACCAGCCAGGCGCCGTTGCGGGAGGTGTCGCGCAATGCGGAGAGCTTCGCGCAGGCGCCGGTGGCGCCGCCGCCGGCGGTGGACATGCAGGCGCTGCGCGATGCGGGGCTGGCCTTCGAGCCGCAGGCGGAAGCCCGCACGCGGTTGGCGGAGGAGCTGGCGCTGATCCAGAACCAGGTGCTGCGCGCCATGCCGCCCGTCGATGCGGCGCGCAACGCCACCACCTGCCGCCAGCTGGTGATGCTGACCAGCGCCAAGGCGGAGGAGGGCAAGAGCTTCATGGCGCTGAACCTCGCCGCCAGCCTGGCCGCAGGCACCGGGCAGCCGGTGCTGCTGGTCGATGTCGATGGCGGGGTTTCGCAGCGGCTCGGCCTGGCGGATGCGCCGGGCCTGCGGGCGCTGGCGCAGGACCCCGCGCAGCCGGTTTCGCTGCTGCTGCGGACCACCGCCATCACCGGCCTTTCCGTGCTGCCCTACGGCGCGCGCCAGCCCGGCCAGGCGGCGCCGAGCAGCGCGGCCCTGGCCGCCGCGCTGCGGGCGGTGGCGGTGGCGCTGCCGCGGCACGTGGTGCTGCTGGACACGCCTGCGGCGCTGTCCTCCAGCGACGCACCGACACTGGCCGCGATGGTCGGGCAGGTGCTGCTGGTGGTGCGCGCCGAGCAGACGCCGCGCGATGCGGTGGAAGCCGCGCTGGATGTACTGGAGGCCTGCCCGGTGCTTCAGCTCATGCTGAACCAGAGCCGGATGAGCAGTGATGACAGCTTTGGCGATCCCGCGGCGACCGCCGATGGCTGACATGATCCTGCGCGGCGCCGCCATGGCGCTGGCGGTGGCCGCGGGGCCGGCGATTGCCGCCAGCCCGCCGCTGCCCGGCTCCACCGGCCCCGGCTCCCTTCCCTCCGTCCGCGCCGCGGCGCAGGCCGAGAGCGCGGCTGCGCGGGGGACGGAGGTTGTGCCCTCGACCGCGCCGCCGATCCGCATCGGCCAGTTCGGCTTTCCCGTCACCGGCGCGCCGCCGACGGAGACGGCCCCCTCCGGTCGTCCGTGGACCATCGTGCCGAGCCTGTCGGTGCAGGCGGTGGCGACGGACAATCTGTTCAACAGCCCCAACCGGAAAAGCGGCGACGTCTTCACCACCATCACGCCCGGCGTGCTGGTGTCCGCAGACACTGCGCGGCTGCAGGGCGTGCTGAGCTACACGCCGAGTGCCCGCTTCCATGCGGAGAATGGCGACCAGGATCGCATCGACCAGAACTTCAACGGCCAGGCGCTGCTCAGCGTGGTGCCGGGGACGGTGTTTCTCGATGTGCGTGGCGCATCCTCGGTGCAGAGCATTGCCGGCGGCTTCGCGCCCGAGGGCAATATCGTCACCAACGACCGCGACCGGCTGCAGACCACCAGCTTCCAGGTCTCGCCCTACATCGTGCACCGCTTCGGCGATACCGCAACGGCGCAGATCGGCTACGCCTTCCAGTATGTCGACCAGAGCGGCGACGACCCGGTGCTGGCGTTGCAGCCGGGCCTTTCGACGCCCGGCGTGCAGGGTGGCACCGCGGCGCAGTCCTTCACCGCGCATGAGGGTTATGCGGTGGTGCGGACCGGGCCGGATTTCGGCCGGCTGGCGATGGAGGGGCGGCTGGAGGCCACTTCCTACATCGGCGACGGCGTGCTGGACGGCGCCTATCGCCGCCTCGGCTCGGTCGAGGCGCGCTATGCCATCCTGCGCGGCTTCTCGGTGCTGCTGCAGGGCGGCTACGAGCAGCAGCGCTTCGCCGGCACGCCGGGCATCGATATCGACGAGCCGATCTGGTCGGTCGGTGCGCGCTTCGACTTCTCCGACACCAGCCAGATGACCGTCCGCTATGGGCGGCGCAACGGCTTCAATTCCTTCTCCTTCGATGGGGGCTTTGATGTCGGTGGCCGCACGCGGATCTCGGGCCGCTATGCGGAGACGCTGAGCACCGGTGCGCTGGAGGCGGCGGACCTGCTTTCGGCCACGTCGCTCGACCAGTTCGGCAACCCGATCGACCTGTCCACCGGCCTGCCGGTGATACGGCCGTTCAGCGGGTCCTTCCTGGGCAGCCAGACCAGCCTGGTGCGGGTGAAAAGTGCCTCCGCCGCCATCGTGCAGACCTGGCCGCGGGACACCTTCGCCCTGACCGTGACGCGGGAGGAGCGCACGCCGGTTTCCGTCGCCGCGGGCGGCAGGAGCTTCGGCCAGCGTGGCACCTCCGCCGGCTTCACCTGGTCGCATGCGCTGACGCCGCGCACCAATGCCATCGGCTTCCTCCAATACGGCCGCACCAGCAGCGACCTGAACAACGACGGCACCGTGATGAGCGCGAGCCTGACCTTCGTGCATGAGCTGCGGGAGAACACCTCCGTCACGCTGCAATTGGCCAGCAGCCGGCGGGAACAGGTGAGCGGCAGCGGCACCTCGACGCAGAACTTCATTCTCATCGGCTTGCGCCAAACCTTCTAGGAGCCCGCGATGCTAGGCGAGATCTACGGTTTCCGAGCGCATCCGTTCCAGATGACACCGGATGCCAGGCTGTTCTACGAGAGCTCCGTGCATGCGCGTGCCTATGCGCACCTGCTGTACGGCATTGCGCAGCGCGAGGGCTTCGTCGTGGTGACCGGGGAGGTCGGCGCCGGCAAGACCACGCTGGTGGAGCGGCTGTGCAGCCAGCTCGACCCGACCGGCTTCGCGGTGGCGCGCGTCTCCACCACGCAGGTGGCGGGCGACGACCTGCTGCGGCTGGTGGCGGATGCCTTCGGCGCGGAGCCGGAGGGCAACAAGGCCGCCGTGCTGCGCGGCATCTCCGCCGCGCTGCGCAACGGCGACCGGCGCTACCTGCTGATCGTGGACGAGGCGCAGGGCCTGGCGCCGCCGGCGCTGGAGGAACTGCGCATGCTGTCCAACGTGACGGAAGGCGGGCAGGCGCCGATGCAGACCATCCTGCTCGGCCAGCCGCAGCTGCGCCGCACGCTGGCCAGCCCGGACCTGGACCAGCTGCGCCAGCGCGTGCTGGCCTGCTACCACCTCGGCGCGCTGTCGCGTGAGGAAACCCACGCCTATGTCGAGCACCGCATGCGCGCGGTGGGCTGGCTGGATCATCCGCGCTGGGACACCGGCGCGCTGGACCTGGTGCATCGCCACAGCGAGGGCATCCCCCGCCGCATCAACCGCCTGTGTTCCCGCGTGCTGCTCGGCGCCGCGCTGGAACGCGCCGACGTGCTGACCGCGCCGCTGGTGGAGGCGACGGCGATCGAGCTGGAGGAAGACCTCGGCGGCGGCGCCCACAGCCAGCTTTTCGGCATGCCCGCGCCCGATGCCGGCGTGGTGCTGCGCGATATCGAGAACCGGATCGAGGCGCTGGAGAACCTGACCGCGCGCCGCGAACGGGTATTCCAGCAGATGGCCGACCTGTTCGGTGGTGGGCGGAGGACGCACCGGTGAATTGGCACAACAGCAACGCCCAGCCCGAGGGCAACCGCATCCGCAACGCGATGAGTGTGGATGTCGAGGACTGGTTCCAGGTCCAGGCCTTCGCCGATGCGATCCCGCGCGACGAATGGGACTACCTGTCCTGCCGCGTCGAGGCGAATACCGAGCAGGTGCTGGAACGCTTCGCCGAAGCCGGCGTGCGGGCCACCTTCTTCACCCTGGGCTGGGTGGCGCAGCGCTACCCGGCGCTGGTGCGGCGCATCGTCGATGCGGGGCATGAACTCGCCAGCCATGGCAACGGGCATGAGCGCGTCGATGCGATCGGCGCCGAGGCGTTCCGCGCCGATATCCGCAAGGCCCGGATGCTGCTGGAGGATGCCGGCGGCGTCGCCGTGCGTGGCTACCGCGCGCCGACCTTCTCGATCGGGCCGCATACGCCCTGGGCGCATCAGGTCCTGGCGGAGGAAGGCTACCGCTACTCCTCCTCCATCTTCCCGGTGAAGCACGATCTGTACGGCGCGCCCGATGCGCCGCGCGGGCCGCACCGGCCGCATCCGGATGGCGTGCTGGAACTGCCGATGACGACGGTGCGCGCCTTTGGCCGCTCCCTGCCGTGCTCCGGTGGCGGCTGGTTCCGGCTGGCGCCGTACCAGTTGTTCCGAGCCGGCTTGCAGCGGGTGAACCAGATGGAGGCCCGCCCCGGCATCTTCTACTTCCACCCGTGGGAGCTGGACCCGGAGCAGCCGCGCGTCTTCCAGGCGAGGCCGCTATCCCGCTTCCGCCACTACACCGGCCTGCCGACGATGGGCGCGCGGCTGGACCGGCTGCTGCGCGACTTCGCCTGGGGCAGCATGTCCGATGTCTTCGCACTCGAACTGGCGGAGCCGGCCATGCCCGCCAAGCTGCGCGCGATGGCGGGGTGAGCATGGTGCGAATCCGCGAATTGGACGACGGCGCCAGCGCCGCCTGGGATGATTTCGTCCACCGTACGCCGGACGCCACCTTCTTCCACCTGTCGCCCTGGCGGCAGGTGATCGAGCGTGCCTTCGGCCACCGCACCCACTACGCCTATGCGGAACAGGATGGCGCCATCGTCGGCGTGCTGCCGCTGGCGCGGATGAAGACGCTGCTGTTCGGCGATGCGCTGATCTCGACGCCGTTCTGCGTCTATGGCGGGCCAGTGGCCGCCACGCCGCAGGCCGCCGCTGCGCTGGAATCCCACGCCATGGACCTGATGCGCCGCACCGGCGTGCCGAGCCTGGAATTCCGGCGGCGCGATGCCGCGGATGAAGGCTGGGCCGAGCGCCCCGCGTTGCACCACACCTTCCGCCGCGCCATCACCGGCGATGCTGAGGCGGACATGAAGGCGATTCCGCGCAAGCAGCGCGCGATGGTCCGCAAGGGCATCTCCAACGGCCTGACCAGCGTGTCCGACCGCGATACGCGGCGGCTGCATCATGTCTATGCCCGCATGGTCCATGCGCTCGGCACGCCGGTCTTCTCCGAGAAGTATTTTCGCATCCTGGGCGAGGCATTCCCGGACCAGCATGACGTGACCACGGTGCTGCATGAGGACCGTCCGGTGGCCGCCGTTCTGAACTTCCACTTTCGCGACGAGGTGCTGCCCTATTACGGCGGCGGCACGCCGCAGGCGCGCGGGCTGGCGGCCAATGACTTCCTGTACTGGGAAGTGATGCGCCGCGCGGGCGCCGAACGCGGTGCGCGGATGTTCGATTTCGGCCGCAGCAAGGCTGGTACAGGCGCCTTCGACTTCAAACGCAACTGGGGGTTCGAAGCGCAGCCGCTGCACTACTGCTACCAGCTTCGCCAGGGCGCGACGCTGGCGGAGAACAATCCGGCCAATCCGAAGTTCAAGCTGATGATTGCCGCCTGGCGCAGGCTGCCGCTGCAGGTTGCGAACCTGATCGGGCCGCAGATCGTGCGGGGTCTCGGCTGATGAAGCCGCGCCTGCTGTTCCTGTGCCACCGCATCCCCTACCCGCCGGACAAGGGCGACAAGATCCGCGCCTGGCACATGCTGGACCGGCTGGCGGAGAAGTGGGACGTGGATCTCGGCTGCCTGGTGGATGACCCGGCCGATCTGCGCCACCTGCCTGTGCTGCAATCGCGTTGCGCCAGCGTCGTGGCGCGGCAGACCGGATCGCGCCGGCAGGCCGCGCTGCGGGCGCTGCTGCGCTGCCGCCCCGGCCTGCCGCTGAGCCTCGGCTGGTTTCATGAGAAGGGGCTGTGGGACTGGACGCAGGCGCATCTCGCCGCCGGCACGCACCAGGCCTGCTTCGTCTATTCTTCCGCCATGGCGCCCTATGTCATGGGGAAGCGTCACCCGGACATGCGGCGCGTGCTCGACATGGTCGATGTCGATTCCGAGAAGTGGCGCGCCTATGCCGAAGATGCGCGGCCGCCGATGCGCCAGGTCTGGGCGCGGGAGGCACGGACGCTGCTGGCCTTCGAGCGCCGCGCCGCCGCGGCCTTCGACCGCACCCTGTTCGTCTCCGCCGCCGAGGCCGCGCAGTTCCGCGCCATGGCGCCGGAATCCGCCGCGCGGGTTGACCACGTGGACAATGGCGTGGACCTGACGGCCTTCGACCCGGCGCAGCCCACCACGAGCCCCTACGCCCCCGGCACGCGGGCCATCGTTTTCACCGGCACCATGGATTACCGGCCGAATGTCGAGGCGGTGTGCTGGTTCGCGGAGCATGTGATGCCGCGCCTGGCGGACCAGCAGGGCGTGCAGTTCCACATCGTCGGCGCCAATCCCGCACCCGCCGTGCGCGCGCTGGCGGCGCGGCCGGGCGTGCATGTCGCGGGGGCCGTGCCGCGCATCCAGCCCTGGATCGCGCATGCGGCCTGCGCCGTCGCGCCGCTGCGGATCGCCCGCGGCATCCAGAACAAGGTGCTGGAGGCGATGGCCCTGGCGCGCCCCGTGGTGGCCAGCCCGGAGGCCTTCGAAGGCGTCCGGGCCCTGCCCGGCCGCGACATCCTGGTGGCCGAAGGGGCGGAGGCGATGGCGGAGGCGGTGCGCGGCGTGCTCGCCGGCCGGCATCCTGGCCTCGGTGAGCGGGCGCGGGCGGCGGTGACGGAGGCGCATGACTGGGGCGCCACGCTGCGGCGCCTGGATGCAGTGCTGCCGCTGCGGGAGAGGGTGCCGGCATGAATGTGATCCTGCCCACCCGGCCTGCGCTCGGCCTGCGCGGCGCCTGGGGCCTGCCGCTGCTGGCGCTTGGCCTTGGCCTGCTGGCACTCGGCCTGCTGTTCCGGGCCGAGGTGGTGGCGGCCGTCGCCACCTGGGACCGCTCCGCCGCCTATACCCATTGCTGGCTGGTGCTGCCGATCGCGATCTGGCTCGGCTGGGCGCGGCGGGACCGGCTGCGCGTGCTGCGGCCGGAGCCGTCCCTGCTGCTGGCGCTGCCGGCGCTGGGCGGCGCCCTGGCCTGGCTGGTGGCGGAACGACTGGGCATCATGGAGGGCCGGCAGTTCGTCGTCATCGGGCTGGTCTGGGTTCTGGTGCTGGCGACGCTGGGCTGGCGCATCGCCTTGGCGATGGCAGCCCCGCTGGCCTACCTGATCTTCCTGGTGCCTTTCGGTGAATTCGCCACGCCGTTCCTGCAGGACGTGACCCTGCGGATGATCCTCGTGGGGCTGCGCTTCCTCGAAATTCCGCATTACGCCGATGGCCTGGTCATCGAGATTCCAGCCGGCACCTTCCTGGTGGCGGAGGCCTGCGCCGGGCTGCGCTTCCTGATCGCGGCGATCGCCTTCGGCGCGCTGTATGCGCTGGTGATGTTCCGCAGCCCGGGGCGGCGGCTGATGGTGATGCTGCTGGCGGTGGGCGTGCCGGTGCTGGCGAACGGCATCCGCGCGCTGGGCATCGTCCTGCTCGGCCACCATCTGGGCAGCGCGGAGGCCGCGGCGGCCGACCACCTGATCTATGGCTGGGTGTTCTTCTCCGCCGTGCTGCTGCTGCTGGTGCTGGCGGGCCTGCCCTTCCGCGAGGATGGCGCGGTGCCGCCGGTGGCGCGGGACCCGCTGGCGCCGCTGCGCCCGCATCCCGTGGGGACCGCGCGTGGCGTGGCGGTGGCGGCCCTGGTGGTCGGGCTGGCGGCGACGGGGCCGCTGGCGGCGGCGCGGCTGGATGCCGGCGTGGCGCCACCGCAGGCCCAGGACGTGGCCCTGGCGCCGGTGGCGGATTGTGTCGCCGACGGGCTGGCGCTGCGTTGCGCCGGCACCCTCGTCACCGCGCGGCTGCTGGTCTTCGCCCCGGACAGCAATTGGTCCGCCATCGCCGCCGCCCGCCGCACCGCCGCGGGCGCCCTGGATGACGAGGCGCTGACCTTCGGCGTGCATGCGCCGGGCATGGCCTGGCAGGTGCGGCAGGATTCCGGCCAGGCGGCGCTGGTGGCGGTTGCCGCCTGGCGCGACGGCGCCCCGGCCGGGGATGGCCTGCGCTCGCGGGCTGCGCAGGCGCAATCGGCGCTGCGTGGCGGTACGGCGCAGCCGGTGCTGGCGGTTGTGCAGGTGACGCCGGAGGGTTCGGCCCTGGCGGATGCGGCGCAGGCCCGGCGGGTGATGCGCCAGGTGCTGGCGGCGCAGCAGCAAGGGCTGGCCGCGGTTGCAGCGGTTCGTTCCCTGCAACCCTGAGGACTGTCGGCAGGCCTTACGGCCCGCCGGCAGGTCTGCCGCAAGTCGGCATAAACATATGAAAAATAACAGAAAAACACTCTGGCACGGTGCTTGCTAATCATGGCTCAGGGTGCGGGCGTTCCGGCATCCGCAGAAGCGTAGGGAAGTCATCATGAACAAGATTCTCGCGGCCGGCGTCGGCCTTTTCAGCCTCGCGGCATTCAGCGCGGCGCAGGCCGCCCCGACCCTTTCGGTGCAGGTGTTCGAGGATGATGCCCTGGTCGGCTCGCTGAGCCAGACCTCGACCGGCGGCTCCATCTTCACCTCCGGCAGCACGCCGAACTTCAGCGTCAGCGCCTCGGCGCAGGGTGCGCCGCTGGTGGCCGAGCCGTCGCTGCTGGCGCAGACCACCAGCATCTCCGGCAACCCCTTCACGGGCACGCACACGATCCGTATCGAGTTCACGCAGACCGACCTGACCTCGGAGCTGGCCGGTGGCCTGTTCGCCAGCCTGGCGAGCACCTTCACCTCCAACTTCCTGACCAACGGCCAGTTCGTCGATGACATCACGTTGACCAACTATGTCAGCATCGACAACACCGCCTTCGGCCGTGGCGAGCAGATCGCGACGCAGAGCTGGGACGACGGCCCGACCAACTCCAGCCCGGCCATCGTTGCCAATGTCGAGCTGCCGAACGAGCTGTTCTCGGAGACCGTGGTGATCACCGCGACCTTCACGGGCGGCCAGGCTGGCCTGCAGGCCACCTCGCAGATCGTGAAGGTGCCGGAGCCGGCCTCCCTCGCGCTGTTCGGCACCGCGCTGCTGGGCATGGGCCTGGTGCGCCGCGTGCGCCGCAACAAGGCCTGAACCCCTACGACCGGCCCTTCGCGGGGCCGGTCCATGGTGCTTCCTGGACGCGCGTCCGGCCCTCGGGCCGGGCGCGCGTTTAGCGTTTCAGGCGTCCCGGGCCCAGGCGACGCGGTCGAGATAGGTCTGCAGGAAGCTGCGCACGCGGGGTTCCGCCTGGGCGCCGAACAGCGCGGCCGGCGGTGCGGCCTGCACCACCACGCCATGGTCGAGGAAGACCACCCGCGTCGACAGCCGGGCGATGAAGCCCATCTCGTGGCTCACCACCAGCATGGTGGTGCCGGCGGCGGCCAGGTCGCGGATCACGTCCAGCACCTCCGTCGTCAGCTCCGGGTCCAGCGCCGCGGTGGGCTCGTCGAACAGCAGCACGCGGGGTTCCATCGCCAGCGTGCGGGCGATGGCGACGCGCTGCTGCTGGCCGCCGGACAGCGCCGCCGGCTTGCGCCCGCCCAGCGCACCGAGACCGACGCGCGCCAGCGCCGCATCCGCCTTCGCCGCGGCATCCGCCGCCGGCATCCTGCGCACCAGCTTCAGCGCCAGCGCCACATTTTCCCGCGCCGTCAGATGCGGCCACAGGTTGAACTGCTGGAACACCATGCCGACGGCGCCATCGCCCGGCCTGGTCTGCCGGCCCTCCACCATCACCGCGCCGCCCGAAACTTCGTCCAGCCCGGCGATGCAGCGCAGCAGGGAGGATTTGCCGGATCCGCTTGGCCCGATCACGCCGATCGCCTCGCCCGGCATCACGTCCAGGTCGATGCGGCGCAGGATCTCCACATCGCCGACGCGGCGTTCCAGCGCGCGGACGGACAGGATCGGCGCGCTCATGCCGCCAGCGCCCGGGCGATGCGGCGTTCGGCGTGGCGGGAGGCGACGGCCGTTGCCTCCACCAGAGCCCAGTAGACCAATGCGAGGACCAGCGTGGTTTCGGCAAAGGCAAAGGTGGCGGAGCCGACGCCCTGCACCCGGAAGGTCAGCTCCGGCACGGTGATGATGGACAGGATGGCGGTCTCCTTGATCAGGATGACGGCGAGATTGGCGAGCGAGGGCAGCACGGCCAGCGCCATCATCGGCAGCATGATCCGCAGCACCGCCTGGTTGCGCGGAATGCCGAGCATGCGCGCGGCTTCGAGATGCCCCGGCGGCACCGCCATGAAGCCGGCGCGGAACACCTCGGAGAAATAGGCCGCGCCATAGACCGACAGCGCGACCCATCCGGCCACGATCGGCGTCAGGTCGATGCCGATGAAGGGGCCGCCGAAATACAGAAGAAAACACTGCACCAGGAAGGGTACGCCGCGCACCGCCTCCACCACCGCGGCCAGCGGCCAGGACAGGGCGGCGGGGGCGAAGAAGCGCACCGCGCCGATGACAAAGCCGAGCGCCAGGCCGGTGGCGACGCCGGCGCCCCAGATCGCCAGCGTCAGCGGCAGGCCGCGCGCGGCGGCGGCGAAACTCTCCAGTAGCGCCGCGATCATGCCGCCCGCCCCGGATCGCGGCCGCGCGCGACCAGCATCAGCGCCAGGTTGATCAGCAGGTAGATGGCGCCGCACAGCGCATAGGCGGGCAGCGGCTCGAAGGTACTCGACGCCAGCGCCTGTGCGCTGCGCGTCAGTTCCAGGATGCCGACGACGGAGATCAGGGAGGAGGCCTTCACGATCAGGATCGCCTCGCTGATCAGCGCCGGGCGCATCGCCTGGGCGGAGATCGGCAGGCGGATGCGGAGCAGGGTCTGCAGCGGCGTCAGCCCCAATAGCCGCGCCGCCTCCAGCCCACCCTTCGGCACCAGCGCGAAGCCGCCGCGGATGATTTCCGCCATATAGGCGGCGCAGCACAGGCCGAGCGTGCCGATGGCGGCGACCAGCGGTGGCAGGTCGATGCCGATGAAGGGCAGCGCGTAATAGGCCAGCAGAAGCTGGATCAGCAGCGGCACGCCGCGGAAGAAGCTGACATAGACCAGCGCCCAGCCCCGCCCGCCATCGCAGGCCACCGCCAGCGGCACGCCGATGACGAAGCCGATGAGCACGGCGGCGGCCGAGATCCAGATGGTGGCGACCGTCGCCCAGAGCATGGACGGCAGCGCCTCGATGATGAAGTCCAAGGGCTTGGGTTCTTCGGATCGATGCGGGCGGGCCGCGCGGGCCCGCCCATTCCTGTCAGGCGTTGGCTTCGACGACGCGGGCCGGCACTTCGAAGGACTGGCCGAACCACTTGGTCTGCAGCGCGGCCAGGCGGCCATCGGTGCGCATCGCGTCGATCACGCCGTCGATCGCATCCAGCAGCGGCGCCGTCTCGGCATCCTTGCGGCCGAGATAGCCGAAATAGACCTTGGCGCCGAAGGGCGGGCTGACCACCGCGAAGACCCGGCGCTGCTGCGCGACATAGGCGATGTTGGGCAGCGAATTGGCCACCGCGACGATGCGCCCGGCGGCGAGGTCGGCATAGGTCTCGCTGAAGGACTGGTATTCGCGGACCTGCACGTTCAGGCCCTTGTCGCGGATGAAGTTCTGCAGCTGGGTGAGCTGCGCCGTCGCCTGCGCGCAGCCCACCGTCTTGCCGTTGATGTCCTCCGGCTTGGTGATGGACGCGTCGCTGGCGCGCTTCAGCAGGGCCACGGTGGCATCGGCGATCGGCGCGCAGAAGCGGTAGCGCTCCATCCGCGCCTTGGTGATGGTGGCGGGGCCGGCGACCAGGTCGAAGCGGCCGGCTTCCAGACCGGGCAGCACGCCGGGCCAGGGCAGGTCCTGGAAGCGGATGCGCAGGTTCAGCGCCTTGCCGATCTCGGCGAAGATCTCGCTGTTCATGCCGGTCTGGCGGCCACCCTCGGTGAAGTCGAAGGGGGCGAAGTGCAGCTCCGTCGCCACCAGGAGCTCGCCGGCCGCGCGCGCCTTCTCCAGGTTGTTGGCGCTGGCGCTGCGGGTGGCCAGCAAAGCGGGGGCGGCAAGCGCCGCGGCGGCCAGCACCGCGCGCCGCGAAATCGGCAGCTTCGTCATCATGCTCTCCTCGGCCTTGGCGGCCTGCGTGTTGTCGTCCGGCCGCGCCGGCGCACCCCCGTCTCGCCATGCCCTGCAAAGCAGGTTGACATGACAGGTCATGACCGTAGGCTTCACTTCACCGCGCAATCAAGCCCGGATCGTTCGGAGCATTTCATCATGCCCGATGACGCCGTCCAACAGGGACTTCCGGTCATCGACGCCGCGGATTGCGCCGCCGGCGGCGATCTGCACAGCGTTGCGGCAGCCATCCGGGCCGCCTGCACAGGTCCTGGCTTCTTCTACATCCGCAACCACGGTGTGCCCGATGCGGTGATCGAACAGGCCGTCGCCGCCAGCCGCCGCTTCTTCCACCTGCCGGAGGCGGTGAAGGCGGAAACCCGCGCCAATCTGGTGCATCGCGGCTGGCACCGGGCCGGCGGCGCGGTGATGGAGGGGGCGAAGAAGCCCGACCTGAAGGAGTTCTTCTCCATCGGCCTCGACCTGCCGGAGGACCATCCGGTGGTGCTGGCCGGGGAGAAGCTGCGCGGCCCGAACCAATGGCCCGAAGCGGTGCCCGAATTGAAGCCGGCTATGGAGGCGTATTTCAGCGCCGTCGGTGCCTGCGGCGCCCGCCTGCTGCGTGCGGTGGCCGTCAGCCTGGACCTGCCCGCGGCCTTCTTCGAGCCCAGCTACACCCTGCCGCTGCAACGCACCCAGGCAATCTTCTACCCGCCGCAGCCGGCCGATGACACGGATGGCTTCGGCGTCGCCCCGCACACCGATTTCGGCTGCATCACCCTGCTCTGGCAGGATGACAGTGGCGGGCTGGAGGTGCGGGAAAGGCAATCCGGCGCCTGGATCCCGGCACCGTCGATCCCCGGCACGCTGGTGGTGAATGTGGGCGACCTGCTCGGCCGCTGGTCGAATGACCGCTTCGCCAGCACGCCGCACCGCGTGGTCAACCGATCCGGCCATGAACGCATGTCCATCGCCACCTTCTACGACCCGAATTTCGACGCGGCGATCGACCCGCGCGCGCTGGGCGCGGCGCAGCCGGTGTATGAGCCCACCACCTGCGGCGCGCATATCCTCGGCCGCTTCGCCCAGGCCTTCGCCTACCGCAAATCGGCCTGATGCGGGAGGAGACGCCGAAGCCGCTCTATGCCGTGGTGAAGGCGCATGTCACGGCGCGCATCCGCGACGGCAGCTGGCCGCCCGGCACGCGAATTCCGTCCGAGAATGCGCTGGGGCCGGCGCTTGGCGTGTCGCGCATCACCATCAACCGCGCCTTCGCGGAGCTGGCGCGGGACGGGGTGCTGCAGAAGGTGGCGGGCGTCGGCACTTTCGTGGCGCGGGACAAGCCGCGCTTCGGGCTGATGACCATCGAGGATATCGCGGAGGAGATCGCCGGGCGCGGCATGGCCTGGTCCTGCCAGGTCTTGGCGCTGGCCGCCGCGCCGCTGCCGGCGGAAGCCGCCCAGGCGCTGGGCCTGCCGCCCGGCGCCCCGGTGCCGCATAGCGCCATCCTGCATCGCGGCGACACGGCGCCGATCCAGCACGAGGCGCGCTGGCTGCGGTCCGGCTATTCCGCCGGCTATCTCGACCAGGATTATCGCCGCTTCACCACCTTCGCGCATCTGGTCCGCACCGGCCGGGCGAATGAGATGGAGCAGGCGGTCAGCGCGATCCTGCCCGATGCGGCGCTGGCGCGGCTGCTGGATGTGCCGCGCAGCCAGCCCTGCCTGGTGATCCGCCGCACCACCTTCACCGATGGCGTGGCGATGACCTTCTCCCGCCTGGTGCAGCCGGCGAACCGCTTCGAGATTGCCGGCAGGGCGGCGCTGGCGCCGCTCTGAAGGCGCCCCCACATGGCGCCCCATGCGACGATTTCTGCTGTGGGTGCTGCTGCTGGGTATGCTGGGCGGCGCGGGCTGGTATGGCCTGCGCTACCTGCCACCGGAATGGGACCCGCGCGAGCCGCTGGACCTGGCCGCGGCCCCGAACTGGGTGACGGGATTTAAGCTGCGCCGCCTGGCGATGCAGCCGCAGGCCTGCTTCGCCGCGCTGGAGACCACGGGGCGGCCTGTGCAGCGCGTGGCGGACCGCGCCTCCGACATCGGCTGCGAGATCCGTAATGCGGTGCGCCTGCCCGCCGCGACGCCGCTGGCGCCCTCGACCCCCATTGCCACCTGCCGCGTCGCCGCCGCCTGGGCGCTGTTCGAGACGCAGGTGATGCAGCCGGCCGCCCAACGGCATCTGGGGACGGAGGTTGCCAGCCTGCGGCACCTCGGCACGCAGAACTGCCGCAACGTGAATCATGCGCGCAGCGGCCGCCGCAGCCAGCATGCCACGGCGAACGCCATCGACGTCGCCGGCTTCACCCTGCGCGACGGGCGGCAAATCACGCTGCTGCGGCACTGGGATTCAACGGGCGCGGAGGGCGCCTTCCTGCGGGCGCTGCGCGATGGCGCCTGCGACTGGTTCCGCGCCGTGCTCGGCCCGGACTACAATGCGGCGCACCGGGACCATTTCCACTTCGACATGGGGCCCTGGCGCGCCTGCCGGTAGAGTGTGATCCGCGAAGGCGGACTCGCCGCAGCGGTGAATCACCCTCTCAGCGAAGGCAGGCTATCAGGAATCGCCGGCCCAGCGGCGGCCGGCACCGGCGCCGCCCTTGGCCTCGGGCGCCAGATCCTCGGTCTTCTTGCCCTCGACCTGGTCGATCAGGCGCTTGCCCGAAACCTCGTCGCCGATATCCGGCCGGTTGTCGGTGCCCTTGCGCGCGGTGCCGGCGGGAATGCCGGTGCCGCTGCTGCCTTCCGGCATGGGCTGGCGTTCGGGCAGCGCGCCGGGGGTGGGCTTGTCGGGCTTGGTCATGGGGTTCTCCTCCTCAGGCATTCACCACCGTGCCGCCATTCGGATGCAGGACCTGGCCGGTGAAATAGGAACTGTCCTGTTCCGAGGCGAGGAACAGATAGGCCGGCGCCACCTCGTCCGGCTGCCCGGCGCGACCGATGGTGGTGCTGGCGCCGTGCTGCGCCGTGCGTTCCTCGCCGAATGAGGCCGGGATCAGCGGCGTCCAGATCGGGCCAGGCGCCACGGCGTTCACGCGGATCTGCCGGTCCTTCCAGATCGCCTTCGCCAGGCTGCGGGTGAAGCCGACGATGGCACCTTTGGTGGAGGCGTAGTCGATCAGCTCCGGGCTGCCCTGGTAGGCGGTGATTGAGGTGGTGTTGATGATCGACCCGCCCTTCGGGATATGCGGCAGCGCCGCCTTGGTCAGCCACATCATGCCGAGGATATTGGTGCGGAAGGTGCGCTCTATCTGCGCCTCCGGGATTTCGGCGAAATCCTTGCACTCATGCTGCTCGGCCGCGTTGTTCACCAGGATGTCGATGCGCCCGCCGAGGAACTTCACCGCGCGCGCCACCGCGTCGCGGCAGAAGGCGGCATCGCCGATGTCGCCGGCGATCACCTCGCAGCGGCGGCCGGCGGCCTCGACATGGGCGCGGGTGTCCTCGGCGTCCTGTGGTTCCTCCTTGTGCAGGATCACCACATCGGCGCCCTCCTTGGCGAAGCCGATGGCGACCGCGCGGCCGATGCCGGAATCGCCGCCGCTGATCAGCGCGGTGCGGCCTTCCAGCTTGCCGGCGGCGCGCCAGCCCTCCATGGCGGAGCGGGGGCGCGGCGTCATCTCGGATTCCAGGCCCGGCTGGCGGTCCTGGTGCTGCGGCGGTTGCAGGTTCTTCGGGTCTTCGGGCATGGCGGATGGCCTCGGCTGCCGTGGTGCCGACTGCAACCGGCCCGGGCAGCGGCAGTTCCTTGCGCGGGCCGAGTCAAGCCGGCCCGGGAATCTTCGGCCCCCGTCAGAAACTCCGGCCCGGCGCCGCGTTTCACTGCTGCGGCCGGCGCGGAAGAGCGCGGCCAGTATGCGGAGACGCCCCCATGGCCATGAAGACGATGGACGATCTGTTCCTGCTGACGCTCAAGGACATCTACTACGCCGAGCGCCAGCTGCTGAAGGCACTGCCGAAGATGGCGCGCGCGGCACAGAATGATGAGCTGAAGCAGGCTTTCAAGGACCACAAGGACCAGACCGAAGGCCAGGTGGAGCGCCTGCAGCAGGTGTTCCAGATCCTCGGCAAGCGGGCGCAGGGCCAGACCTGCGAGGCGATCCAGGGCCTGATCCAGGAAGCCGAGGAACTGCTCGAGGAAGCGCCGGAGCCGAGCGCGGTGCGCGACGCCGGCCTCATCGCCTCCGGCCAGGCGGTCGAGCATTACGAGATGGCACGCTACGGCACGCTGCTCGCCTGGGCCGAGGCGCAGAAGCAGACGGATATCGCAGAGCTGCTGAAGGCGACGCTGGACGAGGAGAAGGCCGCCGACAAGCTGCTGACGCAGATGGCGGTGAAGACGATCCACAAGGAAGCCCTGAAGGCGGCCTGATTCCGGCTGGGGGAGGCGTAGCATGGCGGCGCGGTCGAGTTGGGGTGGGCATCTGCGGCTGTCGCTGGTGTCCTGCCCCGTCTCCCTGTTTCCGGCGACGACCAGCGCGCATGACGTGCGCTTCCACCTGATCAACCCCGCCACCGGCAACCGCATCCGCACCAAGGTGTTCGATGCGGATGGGGAGGAGGTGGAGCGCAAGGAGCTGGTGCGCGGCTTCGAGATCGAGAAGGATGAATACATCCTGCTGACGGATGAGGAGATCAAATCCGTCCGCCTCGAATCAACGCGCACCATCGACATCGAACGCTTCGTCGATGCGACGGAGATCGACCGGATCTTCTGGAACGACCCCTACTACCTGGTGCCGGACGGCAAGGCGGGCGTGGATGCCTTCGTGGTGATCCGCGCCGCCATGGAACAGGCGGGCAAGGTGGCGCTGGCCCGCGTGGTGATGGGAACGCGGGAGCGCATCGTGGCGATCGAGCCGCGCGGCGCCGGCATGCTGCTGACCACGCTGCGGACGCATGACGAGGTGCGGGAGTCGGAGGAGTATTTCGACGACATCCCCAACCGCAAGGCCGATGCTGGCATGATCGAGATCGCCGAGCGCATCATCGCCCAGAAGGCGGGGCCCTTCGATCCCTCCGAATTCACGGACCGCTACGAGGATGCGCTGCGCGCGCTGATCGAGAGCAAGCGCGATGGCGATGGTGGCGGCACCAAGGCCGCGCCGCCGCGCGAGGATAATGTCATCGACCTGATGGAGGCGCTGCGCCGCAGCCTGGAGGGGCCCGGCGCCAAGGCGCCGGAGAAGGTGGCCGCGAAGGCGCCGGAGAAGGTCGCCGCCGCCAAGGCGAAGCCGGCCGCGAAGAAGCCGCCGGCGAAGAAACCCGCTGAGAAGGCGCCAGCGAAGAAGGCCGGCACCGCCAAGAAGGCGCCGCCGCGCAAGCGCGCCGCGTCGGGCTGATGCCGTCCCTCGCCCGCGACAATCTGCAGCCCTACCGCGCCAAGCGCAATTTCGCGCGCACCAGCGAGCCACAGGGCGCGCCAGGCGCCGCCGGGGAACGGCTGGCCTTCGTGGTGCAGCGGCATGATGCGCGGCGGCTGCATTACGACCTGCGGCTGGAATGGGGCGGCGTGTTGAAAAGCTGGGCGGTGACCCGCGGCCCCTCGCTCGATCCGGCCGACAAGCGGCTGGCGGTGGAGGTCGAGGATCATCCGCTGGATTATGCCAGCTTCGAGGGCACCATCCCGAAGCCGGATTACGGCGGCGGCACGGTGCAGTTGTTCGACCGTGGCGTCTGGGCGCCGCTCGACCCGGACAACGTCGATCGCGACCTGGCCAAGGGCGAGCTGAAATTCGTCCTCGCCGGGGAAAGGCTGAAGGGCGGCTTCGTGCTGGTGCGGATGAAGCCGCGCGGCGGCAAGACGGAATCGCGCAACAACTGGCTGCTGATCAAGGAGAAGGACAGCATGGCGACGCCCGGGCAGGGCGATGACGTCCTGCGGGCCGAGACCTCCATCGCCAGCGGCCGGACCCTGGCGCAGATCGCCAAGGGCGAGGCAGCGAACACGGCCAAGGCCGATACACCCAAGCCCAAGGCAGCCAGTAAAGCGGCGCCGAAGACCAAGGCACCCAAGGCGTCCGCGGCGGAGGCGGCGGCCATGCCCCGCTTCGTCGAACCGCAGCTCTGCCGCCTGGTCGCCTCCCCGCCCAATGGCGCGGACTGGCTGCACGAGCTGAAGATCGACGGCTACCGCCTGCAACTTCGTGTCGAGGCCGGCAAGGCGACGCTGCGCACCCGCACCGGCCTCGACTGGACCGAACGCTTCCCCGCCATTGCCGAGGCCGCTGCCGCGCTGCCTGATGCGATCATCGACGGCGAGGCCGCGGCGCTGGATGCGGAGGGCCAGCCGGATTTCCCGACGCTGCAGGCCGTGCTCTCCGGCGCCAGCAAGGCGAAGCTGGTGTTCTTCGCCTTCGACCTGCTGCATGACGGGAAGCGGGACCTGCGCGGGGAGACGCTGGAGGCGCGCAAGTCGGCGCTGCGCAAGCTGCTGCCGCCGAAGGGCGCGGTGCTGCGCTACCTCGAGCATTTTCCGGCCCCGGGCGATGCCGTGCTCGCCTCCGCCTGCCGGCTGGAGATGGAGGGCATCGTCTCAAAGCGGCGCGACGCCGCCTATGCCTCCGGTCGTGGCGAATCCTGGACCAAGGCGAAGTGCCGCGGGCGCGACGAATTCGTCATCGGCGGCTTCAGCCGCGGCGCACGCGGGCTGGGCGCGCTGCTGGTGGGTGCCTGGCGGGACGGCAAGCTGGCCTATCTCGGCCGCGTCGGCACCGGCTTCTCCGCCGCCACCTCGGCGCAGTTGGTGCCGCGCCTGGCGAAGCTGGAACGGCGCACCAAGCCCTTCCTCGGCACCCCGGCCAAGACCAGCGACGTGGTGTGGGTGGAGCCGGAACTGGTGGCGGAGGTCGCCTATGGCGGCTGGACTGAGGAAGGCCTGCTGCGCCACGCCAGCTTCCAGGGGCTGCGCGAGGACAAGCCCGCCAAGGCGGTGATGCCGCCGCCGGAGCCTGAGCCAACCCCCGCGCCGAAGTCGCGCGTCAAACCGCCGCTTGGCATGAGCAACCCGGACCGTGTCCTGTGGCCGGCGACCGCCGAGAGCCCGGTGCTGACGAAGGCGGATCTCGCCGCCTACTATGCGCGCTTCGCCGACCGCATCCTGGAACACGTTGCCGGCCGGCCGCTGTCGCTGCTGCGGGCGCCGGATGGCATCACCGGCGGGTTGTTCTTCCAGCGCCATGCCATGCCGGGCCAGTCTCCCCTGGTCCGCGCCGTGCAGGTGGAGGGGCAGGCGAAGCCCTATATGCGGATCGACGATGCCGCCGGACTGGCCGCGCTGGCGCAGGTCTCCGCGGTGGAGCTGCACCCCTGGGGTGCCAAAGCAGATGCGCCGGCCGTGCCGGACCGGCTGGTCTTTGACCTGGACCCGGATGAGGGCATTCCCTTCGTCCGCGTGCTGGACGGCGCATTGGAACTGCGGGATCGCCTGAAGGCGCTCGGCCTGGCCCCCTTCGCCCGCGTCACCGGCGGCAAGGGGCTGCATGTGGTGGTGCCGCTGGCGCCGCCGAAGCGCGACGGCGGCCCCGGCTGGCCGGAGGCCAAGGGCTTCGCCCGGCTGGTCTGCGCATTGATGGAGCGCGATGCGCCGGACCGCTACACCACCACGCTGGCGAAGAAGGCGCGCAAGGGGCGCATCTTCCTGGATTACCTGCGGAATGACCGGCTTTCCACCGCGATCGCCAGCTGGTCGCCACGCGCCCGGCCGGGCGCGCCGGTGGCGCGACCGATCGCCTGGTCCGCGGTGAAGCCGGGGCTGGACCCGGCCGGGTGGAAGATCGCGGCCTTGCTGCAGGGGAAGATGCCGGCAGACCCCTGGGCGGATTTCGCCGCCGCCGCCGGCAGTCTGCGGGATGCCATGCAGAAGGTCTCCCGCGCCGCATGAGCCAGCTTTTCTCCCCGCGTGCCGATCGCCGCCTGCGCGCCCTCGGCATCATCGGCGCCGCCGCGCTGGTGCTGGCTGCGATGGTCGCCTTCGCGCTCAGCCGGTCCGACGGCGCCTGGGGCGTCGGCACGCCGGCGGCGCAGCCGATACCCTTCAGCCACGCCATCCATGCCGGCCGGGTCGGCCTGGATTGCCGCTTCTGCCACGCCACGGTGGAACACGCCGCGGATGCCGGCATGCCGACGGCGGAGACCTGCCTCGGCTGCCACAGCCAGGTGTGGAACGTCTCCGCCCAGTTCGCGCCGCTGGAGACGGCGCTGGCGCTGGGCACGCCTGTCACCTGGGCCAGCGTGCACCGGCTGCCGGAGCATGTGCGGTTCCAGCACGCCGCGCATATCGGCGCCGGCCTGACCTGCGCGCAGTGCCATGGGCCCGTCGAGACCATGGCCCGGACGGTGAAGGTCGAGACGCAATCCATGGGCTGGTGCCTGGATTGCCATCGTGACGCAGCGCCGCAATCCGCCGCGCTGGTGGCCGCCCGGCACGCCCAGTTCGGCGTCGAAGTGCCGCCGCTGGCGAATTGCTCGACCTGCCACCGTTGATCTTCACGGAACCGCCGCGGGCACGACGCGTTGGCCGGCGGAGGACGGGGGATGCTGCATGACGGAGACGCCGGGACGCCGCCGCGCGCCGCTGGGTGGGATGCTCGCCGTACTGCTGGGGCTCGCCCTGCTGGCCGGCTGCAGCGGCGTGCAGACGCCGCTCGACCCGATGGGCGACCACGCCGCCCGCATCGCCGTGCTGACCTGGGTCCTGTTCATTGGCGGCAGCGTGATCTTCGTGCTGGTGATGGGGCTGCTGGTCTTCGCGCTGATCGCGCCGGCGCGGGTGCGCCAGGCGCTCGGCAATCGCCGCTTCGTGGTTGGCGGCGGCATCATCTTCCCCGTCGTCACGCTGGTCGCGCTGCTGGTCTACAGCCTCGGCGTCTCCCGCGCCGTGGTGCTGCCGGGCAGCGACGATCCGCTGCGGATCGAGGTGATCGGCCGGCAATACTGGTGGGAAGTGCGCTACCCGGATGCGGGGGAAGGCGCCGTCACCGCCAATGAGCTGCACCTGCCGGTCGGGCGGGAAGTGGAGCTGTTGCTGTCCTCCGGCGATGTCATCCACAGCCTGTGGATTCCCAACCTGCACGGCAAGATGGACATGATCCCCGGCCGGGTGAACCGCCAGCGCATGCGCGCCGACCGGCCTGGCGTGATGCGCGGGCAATGCACCGAATTCTGCGGCCTGCAGCACACGCTGATGGCGTTCTGGGCGGTGGCGGAGGAACCGGCGGAATTCGAGGCCTGGCTGGCCCGCCAGCGCGAACCCGTGCCGCCGCCCTCCACGCCGCAGCAGGCGCGCGGCATGCAGGTGTTCGGCGAGGCCGGCTGCGGCGCCTGCCACACGGTGCGCGGCACGGACTGGCAGGCCAGGCTGGGGCCGGACCTGTCCCGCGTCGGGTCGCGCCTCTCGCTCGCGGCCGGCGCGCTGGACAATCATCGTGGCACGCTGGCCGGCTGGGTCGCCGGGGCGCAGGACATCAAGCCGGGTAACGCCATGCCCGCCTTCGGCCGCGCGCTGCCGGGCGATGATCTGCTGGCGCTGGCCGCCTGGATGGAGTCGCTGCGCTGATGGACACCCAGGCGCCGAGGCCCGATCTGCCCAACCCGCTGCCGCGGCCGGCGGGCGAACTTGAATTGCTGCAGCAGGTCTGGCGCCAGCCGAAGGGCTGGCGTGCGATCTCGGAGGTGAACAACGGCCTGGTCGGGCCGCTTTTCGTCGCCACGGCCCTGCTGTTCTTCATGCTGGCCGGGGTGCTGGCGCTGATCATCCGCGCGCAGCTCGCCTTTCCGGGCCTGACGCTGGTGGATGCCGGCACCTACAACCAGCTTTTCACCATGCACGGCACGGTGATGATGTTCCTGTTCGCCGTGCCGGCGGTGGAGGCGGTGGCGATCACCCTGCTGCCGGCGCTGCTGGGGTCGCGGGAATTGCCGTTTCCGCGGCTCGGCGCCTATGCCTTCCTGATCTACCTGATCGGCGGGCTGTGCTTCTACTGCAGCATCTTCTTCGGCATCGCGCCCGATGGCGGCTGGTTCATGTATCCGCCGCTGACCGGCAAGGCCTATTCGCCCGGCGTCAACACCGACATGTACCTGCTGGGCATCGGCTTCATCGAGATCAGCGCCATCGCCGGCGCCATCGAGCTGATCGTCGGCATCCTGCGCTGCCGGGGCCCCGGCATGACGCTGGGGCGCATGCCGATCTATGCCTGGGCGATCCTGGTCTTCGCCGGCATGGTGATCTTCGCCTTCCCCGCCGTGATCATCGCCAGCACGCTGCTGGAGCTGGAACGCGCCTTCGACTGGCCGTTCTTCCTGCCGGAGCGCGGCGGCGACCCGATGCTGTGGCAGCATCTGTTCTGGTTCTTCGGCCACCCGGAAGTCTACGTCATATTTCTGCCGGCGGCGGGCATGGTGTCGATGATCGTGCCGGCGATGGCGGGGGCGCGGCTGGTCGGCCATTCGATGGTGGTGGTCGCCCTGGTCGGCACCGGATTCATCAGCTTCGGGCTGTGGGTGCACCACATGTACACCACGGGCATTCCGCCGCTTTCGCTGTCCTTCTTCGCCGCGGCGGGGTTCGCCGTGTCCATCCCCTCCGGCCTGCAGGTCTTCGCCTGGATCGCCACCTTCGCCAGCGCCCGGCAGCGCATCCAGTTCACCACGCCGGCGCTGTTCATCCTGGGGTTCCTGTTCATCTTCACCCTGGGCGGGCTGACCGGCGTGATGGTCTCCGTCACCCCCTTCGACTGGCAGGCGCACGACACCTACTTCATCGTGGCGCACCTGCACTACGTGCTGGTCGGCGGCATGGTCTTCCCGCTGTTCTCGGCGATCTACTACTGGGCGCCCGCCGTCGGGCAGCAGCTGTCGGAGCGGCTCGGGAAGATCGCCTTCTGGCTGATGTTTCTCGGCACGAACCTGACCTTCTTCCCAATGCATATCAGCGGCTTCATGGGCATGCCGCGGCGCATCTACACCTATCCCGGCGGCTTCGGGCTGGAGCTGTGGAACCTGCTGTCCTCGATCGGCGCCGCGATGTTCGCGGCCGGCGTGGCGGTGGTGCTGGTGGATGCGGTGCTGCATTTCCGCTTCGGCCGGCAGGACAAGCAGGAGAACACCTGGAATGCCGGCACGATGGAATGGATCGCCGGCCCCAACTACGGCATGCGCAGCCTGCCCCTGGTGCAGGACCGCTACCCGTTGTGGCATGACCCCGACCTGAAGCGTCAGGTCGAGGCCGGTGGCCACTATCTGCCCTTCGCCGCGACCGGCCGGCGGGAATCGCTGATCTGCAGCCCGGCGGAGGCGACGCCGCAATACGTCGCCTTCGTCGCCGGCCCCGGCTGGTCCCATGTGGTGGCCGCGGCCGGCACCGCCGCCTTCTTCCTTGCGCTGGCCGGGTCCTTCGTGATTCCGGCGGCGGCGGCCGGCGTGGTGGCGCTGGTCGCGTTCATCACCTGGGTCTGGAACGGCACGGATGTCGAGCCCGGCACGCCGGAGCGCGTCGATATCGGCGGTGGCATCGTGCTGCCGACGCATGCGACCGGGCCGATCACCACCTCCTGGTGGGCGATGGTCTGCACCATGCTGGTCAGCGGCACCGCCTATGCCTGTCTGATCGGCACCTACCTGTTCCTGTGGCTGGTGAATGGCGACGGCATGTGGCCGCCGCCGGGGCAGGGCCTGCCGGTGGTGGAATGGGGCTTGGCGGCCTTCGCGCTGTATGGCGCCGCGGCACTGTCCCTGGTCGTCGCCTCGGCCACGCTGGGCGATGGAAGGGGATGGACGCACCGCATCGCGCTGCTCGCCGGGCTGGCGCTGCTGGCGGCGGGCTTCGCGGCGGATGGCTGGGCGCTGTGGCAGGGGCCGATCAGGCCGACACTGCACGCCTATGGCGCCAGCGCCTGGGGGTTGTTTGTCTGGCAGGCCACGCATGTCGCCATCGCCCTACTGATGGGTGGCTACACCCTGGCACGCTCGCTCGCCGGCAAGCTCGGCGGGCAGCGCCGGCTGAGCATCGACAACACCCGGCTGTTCTGGCTGTATACGGCGGGCCAGGGTGCGGTCGGCCTGGTGCTGCTGCACGGCTTCCCGAGGCTGCTGCCATGAGCGCCGACCGGCTGCGGCGCAGTCCGCGCCCCGCCTACGCCGTGCTGGCCATCCTCGCCGGCTTCGTGCTGTGGGCGCTGCATTTCACCATGATCTACGCCATCAACGCCTTCGCCTGCGAGCGTGGCTACGAGCGGGAGGCATTGCTCGGCCTGCCCTGGGTGCCGGCGATGGTGGGCCTGGCGACGCTGCTGGTCCTGCTGCCGTTGCTGCTGGTCCTGCGTGGCACCACCCGGCGCCTCGGCCTACCGGTGACGGAGGGTGGCCAGGCCGAGCCGCGCTTCACCACCTGGTTCGCCGCCGCGGCCGCCGGCTATGCGCTGCTGGCCGTGCTGTTCCAGGCCGTACCATCCCTGGTGCTGCCGGCCTGCGGGGTGGGCTACTGAGCGGGGCGGTCGAAGCGGGGGCGCAGGCGCGGCTCCGGCTGGGTGCCGGCTTCCCCGGGCGCCAGCGGCTGGCCCGGCGGTACGGCCGGTGCCCGGCCGAGCGTGTAGAGATAGGCCGCGATGTCCAGCGCCTCCGCCTCCCGCAACGCCAGGTCGGGCATGGCGGAGCCTGGCGAGATGGCTTGCGGGTCCAGCAGGAAGGCCACCAGGTTCTGCGGCGCGTTCGGCAGCCGCCCGCCGACATAGCTGCGCCGCGCCCATTCCATCAGCGGCGGGCCGACCCAGGACACCGCGCCGGGAATGCCCGGGATCACATGGCAGGCGCCGCAGCCATGTTCCGCGATGGCCAGCCGGCCGCGCCCCGCATCGCCGCCGGCGACCTGCAGCTCGGCCGGGGGCGCAGCCTCCCCGCACGCGCCGAGCACGAGGCTGGCAAGCAACGGCAGCATGGCGTGGCATCGGGCTTGGGACATGCCGGGCCAACGTGGAAAGGCCCGTTCCGGTTGCAGCGGGCGGGAACCAATGCCGTTCTGTGGCGTAGCCGGGGCTGGGGGCTGCACGGCCCTGCCCCAGCGGAGCCGCCGCCTGCATGACAACCCCCGACGCCCTGCCACCTCCCGACCCGGACCGGCGCAGCGTGCTGCGCGCCGCGGGTGCTTCCCTGGCGCTTGCCGCGGCGGCGGGGTGCGATGGCGCGCCGGAGGAATTCGGCAGCCCGCTCTATGCCCCGGCGCGCGGGCTGGGCGGGCCGCGCGGCAGCTATGCCACGGTGCTGGAACTGGATGGCATCGGCCGCGGCGTGCTGGTCCGCGTGCAGAACGGCCACGCCATCAAGGTCGAGGGCAATCCGCGCCACCCCGGCAGCCTCGGCGCCACCGACGTGTTCCTGGAATCGGCGGTGCTCGGCCTGCATGACCCGGCGCGATCGCGGCGGCTGCGGCAGCAGGGGCGGGTGGTGCGCGACCCGGCGCGGCTCTCGGCCTGGCTGGCGGAACGGCAGGCGGCGCTGGCGGCGCGGGGCGGGCAGGGGCTGCGCATCCTCACCGGCCCCGTCTCCTCCCCCACGCAAAAGCGGCTGATCGCGGGGGTGCTGGCGGCCTGGCCGGGGGCGCGCTGGCATGTGCATGCGCCGCTGGCCGATGCGGCGGCGGCGGAAGCTTCGATCCTGGCATTCGGGGAGCCGCTGGTACCACGGCCGGACCTGGCCCGGGCGCGCTGCGTGCTGGCGCTGGGCGCCGATCCGCTCGGCCCCGGCCCGGCGCAGCTCGCCCAGGCGCGCGGCTGGGCCGAGGCACGGGCGCAGGGCCGCCAGGCCGGCAGGCTGCCGGCGCTGATCGTCGCGGAATCGACGCCGAGCCTGACCGGCAGCAAGGCCGACCGCCTGCTGGTGCTGCCGCCCTGGGAAATCGAGGCGCTGGCCCGGGCGGTCGCCGCCGAACTCGGGATCCCCGCCGCCGCCGGCGCAACGCATCCCGAGGCCGCCGCGCTGGCCGCCACGCTGCGCGAGGCGGGCGAGGCGGCCTGCGTGCTGGCCGGGCGCGGCCAGGGCGTGGCGGTGCAGGCGCTGGCGCATGCCATCAACGCGACGCTCGGCGCCGCGGTGCCCTGCATCGCCGATCCCACCGCGGCCGAGGCCGGCACGCTGGCAGAGCTGGTGGCGGAGGCGGAGGCGGTGACGCATCTGCTGGTGCTGGATGCGAACCCGGTCTTCGACGCGCCGACGGATCTCGATGTCGCCGGGTTCCTGCGACGCGTGCCGCACAGCCTGCATGCCGGCGTGCATGTGGATGAGACGGCGCTGCTGTGCACCTGGCACCTGCCGCTGCACCACCCGCTGGAAAGCTGGGGCGACAGTCTGGCCTTCGACGGCACCGCCGCGCTGCGCCAGCCGGTGACGCGCCCGCTGGTCGATACGGCGGTGTCGCCGGAGGAGATCCTGGCCGCGCTCGCCGGCAGCCGCGCCGATGGCCAGGCGCTGGTGCGGGAGACCTGGCGCGGCGCATGGGGCGAGGCGGAGTTCGAGACGCGCTGGCGTGACGTGCTGGAGGCGGGCGTGGTGGCCGACAGCGCAGCGCCCGCACGCGTGCCGGCGCTGCGGCCGGATTTCGCGCTGCCCGAAGCCTCCCCCATCCCCGCCACGCCCGTCGCGATCTTCGCGGCGGACCCGCATCTCCGGGATGGCCGCTACGCCAGCGAGGCCTGGCTGCAGGAACTGCCGCGGCCGCTCGGCAACCTCGCCTGGGGCAATGCCGTGCTGATGGCCCCGGCCGATGCGCGGGCCGCAGGGCTGGCGGAGGGGGCGGAGGTGGAATTGCGGCTCGATGGCCGGGTGCTGCACGCGCCGGTGCTGGTCACGCCTGGCCAGGCGCCGGGGGTGGTGACGCTGCCGCTGGGCGGCGGGCGGCGGCTGGCGGGCGGCGTGCCGGGCGGCATCGGGATCGACGCCTATCGCCTGCGGTCCTCCACCGCGCCCTGGCTGGCCGGCGGCCTTGTGCTGCGCGCCACCGGGGGCGAGGGCTGGGCGGCGCGCGGCGCCGATTTCGCGCTGCCCGACGAGACGCCGCGGGTGCACCGCCTGGCGCCGGGGCAGGCGGTGCCGCCGCTGCCGCCGCCGCGGTCGCTGTACCCGGACTGGAAGTATCCGGGCCACGCCTGGGGCATGGCGATCGACCTGGATACCTGCATCGGCTGCAATGCCTGCGTCGTCGCCTGCCAGGCGGAGAACAACACGCCGGTGGTGGGGCCGGAGGAAGCGGCGCGCGGCCGCGCCATGCACTGGCTGCGCGTCGATCGCGTGGTGAGCGGCCCGGCCGAGGCTCCGGCGGTCGATTTTCAGCCTGTTCCCTGCATGCATTGCGAGAAGGCGCCCTGCGAGGTGGTCTGCCCGGTGAACGCCACGGTGCATGACCATGAGGGGCTGAACCTGATGGTCTATCCGCGCTGCATCGGCACGCGCACCTGCTCCAACAACTGCCCCTACAAGGTGCGCCGCTTCAACTGGGCTGGCTATGCGCGGCAGGCCGGTGCCGTGCCGGTGCGCAATCCGGATGTGCCGGTACGGCCGCGCGGCGTGATCGAGAAATGCACCTACTGCCAGCACCGCATCAAGGGCGCGCAGGACACCGCGCGGCAGGAAGGCCGCGCGCTGCGCGACGGTGACGTCACCACGGCGTGCCAGAATGCCTGCCCGACACGCGCCATCCATTTCGGCGACATCAACGACCCGGACAGCGATGTCTCGCGCGCCAAGGCGGAGGGCAGGAACTACGCGCTGCTCGGCAACCTGGATACACGGCCGCGCACCACCTATCTCGCCCGCCTGGTGCGTCCCGAGCCTGGTGCGCCGGCATGAGCAGCGCGGATTTCTCCACCCGGCCGGTCTCCGACCCGCCGCTGCGGGAGGATTTCGGTTGGCGCTTCGCCGGTGGCGTCGCGGCTTCCGCCGTGCTGACGCTGCTGCTGGCCTATGCGGTGGTGGCGCTGCTGCTGCGCGGCACGGCGCTGTGGGGCACCAACATCCCCTTCGTCTGGGGCTTCGACCTGATCAACTACGTCTGGTGGATCGGCATCGCCAACGCCGCCAGCCTGTTCGCCGTGGTGCTGGTGCTGCGCCGGCACGGGCTGCGCACCGCGGTGAACCGGTTTGCCGAGGCGGCGGCGCTGGCCGCGGTGGCGGCGGCGGCGATCTACCCGATCCTGCATCTCGGCCGGCCCTGGCTGTTCTACTGGACCTTCCCCTATCCCGCGACCTACCAGGTCTGGCCGAATTTCCGCAGCACGCTGGTGTGGGATTTCTGGGGCATCATGTCCCACGTCGTGGTCACCGGCCTGTTCTGGTACACCGGCCTGATCCCGGACCTCGCCACCATGCGGGACCGTGCCGTGGCGCGGTCCCGCCTGGTGCAGGCGCGCATCTATGGCGTGCTGGCGCTGGGCTGGCGCGGATCGGTGCGGCACTGGGCGCGGCACCAGGCGGCCTACCGGCTGGTGGCGGCGATGGTGCTGCCGATGCTGGTCTCCGCGCAGACCATCGTGGCGCTGGAATTCGCCACCACGCTGGTGCCCGAATGGCACCAGGCGCGGCTACCGCTGCATGTGGTGGCCACCGGCATTCCCTCCGGCCTTGGCGTGGTGCTGGCGCTGGCGGCGCTGCTGCGCGGCGGGCTGGGCCTGACCCGCTACATCGATGACGAGGACATGCACCTGCTGGCGAAGCTGACCGCCGCGGCGGCGCTGGTCTGCGGCTATGTCTATGCCGAGGCGCTGCTGGTGGGGCTGCTGGAGGATGCGACGACGCGCCAGGCGATCGCGGCACGGGCCTTCGGTGCCTATGCCGGGCTGTACTGGGGCGGCGCCGCGCTGGTGGTGGCGGTGCCGCAGTTGCTGTGGCTGAAGCGGGCGCGGGTGCAGGCCCGATGGGCGGTGCCGATCGGGCTCGGGGCGGCGGCGGGGGTGTGGCTCGACCGCTTCTCGCTGGTGGCCGGCGGCCTGCTGCGCGACCACCTGCCGAGCACCGCGCCGCTGTATGCGCCGACGGTGCCGGAATGGACGCTGCTGCTCGGCACCATCGGGCTGTTCGCGCTGCTGATGCTGGCCTTCGCCCGCTTCGTGCCGGTGGTGTCGATGTTCGAGACGCGGCACGAGGAAAGCGAGGCGGACGTGCCATGAGCCCCGGCGTGATCGCGGCCTTCGACAATCCGGATGCGCTGGTGGCGGCGCTGCGCGCGGCGCGGGATGCCGGCTGGCGGCGCATGGATGCCTATGCCCCCTATCCGGTGCCGGAGGCCGCGAAGCTGCTCGGCGCCACCGGCGCGCGCGTCGCCTGGATCGCCATCGGCGCGGGGCTGTTCGGCGCGGCGCTGGCCTATGCGACGCAGTGGTGGCTCAGCGTGCACGCCTATCCCTTGAATGTCGGCGGCCGGCCGCTGCATGCGCTGCCCGCCTTCCTGCCCGCCACCACCATCGTCGCCGTGCTCTGGGCGGCGGCGGGCGCCTTGATCGGCATGCTGGCGCTGAACCGGCTGCCGCGGTTGAGCCACCCGGTCTTCGCCGTGCCCGGCTTCGGCCGTGCCAGCGAGGACCGCTTCTTCCTTTGCCTGTTCGCCGGCGACCCCGGGCTGGATGCGCGGGAGGCCCTGCATCTGCTGCGTCGCCAGAAGCCGCTCAGCCTGGCGGAGCTTCCCGGATGAAGGCCCGCCTGCTGCTGCCCGCTCTGCTACTGCCCACCCTGCTGCTGCTGGCCGGCTGCGATGGCTGGCCCGCCAGCGAACCGCTGCCGCCGCCCGCGCCGCCGCCGCCCGGTGCCGTGGCGCAGGGCGATGCCGCCTGGCGCCGGGCGCTCGCCCCGCCCGGCCCGCCGGTGACGGAGGCGCTGCTGGCGCGCGGCGCCGATCGCTACGCCATCTTCTGCGCGCCCTGCCATGGCGCGACCGGCGCCGGGGATGGCGGCGCGGTGGCGCAGGGCTTCCCGGCGCCGCCGAGGCTGCCGGCCGATGCCATGCGGACGATGACGGTGATCGCGGAGAACCACGCCCGCGCGCACCCCTTCGCGGATCGCCTGTCGCCCGCGGATCGCTGGGCCATCGCCCGCTTCGTGGAGCGCCTGTCGCCATGAGGATCGCAGCCTTCCTCGGGCTCGCCCTTGCCGTGCTGGCGGTGACGGCCTTCGGCGGGCCGGCGCTGGCGGAGGCCTGGCTCACCGGCTTCCTCGCCTGGGCGCATATCGGCGTCGGCGCAGTTGGCGTGCTGGCACTCGGCCATCTGCTGCGGGAGGATTGGCTGACCCCGGTGCGGCTGCCGCTGGAGGCCGCAGCGCGCAGCCTGCCACTGCTGGCGCTGATGGCGCTGCCGGTCCTGCTGGTGCCGGAACACCTCTACCTCTGGGCGGCAGGCTCCACCCTGGCGGCTGACAGCCCGATCGCGGCGCTGATGCAGCCCTGGTTCTTCCGGCTGCGCGGTGCCGCCTGCCTGCTGGTCTGGGCGCTGCTGGGCTGGGGACTGGCGCGGCCGGGGCCGCATCCGCGGCTGTCGGTGCTGGCGCTGGTGCTGCTGCTGCCGACGGCGACGCTGGCCGGCTTCGACTGGGTGCTGTCCCGCGACACCACCTGGTACGCCAGCCTGCAGGGCTTCTCCATGTGGGTGGCCGGTCTGGCCGCGGCGCTGGCGGTGGCCATCCTGGCGGCGCGCACGCATCCGGATTCGGAAGGGCTGCCCGGGCTGGAACGGGCGCTGCTGACGCTGGGCCTGGCCGTGCTGTGGCTGTGGTTCACCCAGTTCATCGTGGTCTGGATGGCGGACCTGCCCGAGGAATCGGCCTGGTACCTGCGGCGGCTGGAGGGGTGGAGCTGGCTGCAGCCGGGTATCGCCTTGCCGGCGCTGCTGCTGGCCATCGCCCTGGCCGCGCCGCCGGACCATGGACGCTGGCGCATGGTGGCGGTGTGCTGGCTGCTGCTGGTGCAGTTCGCCGCGCATCTGTGGTGGGTGGTCCGGCCGGATGCACCGATGGCCCAGCCGGCGGCGTGGCTGGATGCGCTGGTGCTGGCGGGGTTGAGCCTGGCCTTCGGCCTGTGGTGGCGGGCGGAACGCGCCGCCTTGCTCAGTCGCGGATCGGGTGCTCGGTCGATTTCGAACGCGGTGTCACGGAACGGGGCTGCGCCACCGAATTCTCCGGCGTCTCAGGCCCATGCCGGCGCCAGGGCCAGCGGCCCTCGATCTCCACCTCCAGCGACAGGCTGAGCACGGTCCGGATCAGCACGATCAGGCCGAGGGTCGCCACCGTCTCGAAGGTCAGCGGCGCGGCGACGGTGTGCACGATATCCGCCGCCACCAGCAATTCGAGGCCCAGCAGGATCGCCCGGCCGAGATTGGCGCGGTAGGGGATGAAGGCCGCCGCCCAGCCCGGGGCGCCCCGCTGCAGCCCGGTGCGGAGGAACAGGAAGGTGGTGATGACCACGCCCGCCAGAAGCGCCAGCACGCCGGCCATCTCCAGCCCCGCCGCCGTCCAGTCCGCGATCATGCCCACCCAGGCGCCGGGCTCGTTTTCAATCATGGCCGGGTAAAGCGGCCAGGGCCGTCATGGTTGCCGGAACCGGTGCGGTTGCGGCAGCACCTCCGGTCAAGGCGGCGTGAAACAACGCGAAACCGAATCACGAGTTTGGCACTTCGCAATCACGTTCCGGGGGCCTAGCAGTTGGAGGGCAAGGCGCCAGCAAGCGGCACAGACGGGGCGGCATGACCGGTAAAGAACGACTCGCCCGCTTCGCCAGCTTCTCCGTCCGGGTGGCGCTATCCGGAGTCTGCCTGGCGGCCGGCATAGCCACGGCGCTGGCGCAGCCCGTTCCGCCACCGCAGGGCTCGCCGATTCCCCGCATCGCGCCCCCGGCCGCTCCGCCGGTCGGGCCTGGCCTCGGCACGCAGCCCGTCGCCCCCGCCGCGGCGCCCGCCGGCACGCTGGCGATCCGCGCCGTATCCATCCAGGGCGCCACCGTGCTGCCGCCGGCGCGGCTGACGCCGCTGACCGAGGGGCTGACCGGGCCCGCCGTGCCGCTGGCGGCGGTGGAGGCGGCCCGCGCCGCCATCGTCTCAGCCTACCGGCAGGAGGGCTACGTCTTCACCGCCGTCGATGCGGTGCTCGACGCCCAGGGCAACCTTCGCCTGGTGGTGGCCGAGGGCCATGTGACGGAAGTGCTGCTGGAGGGCGATATCGGCCCCGCCGGCACCCAGGTGCTGCGCTTCCTGAACCGGCTGATCCTGCGCCCGGCGCTGGATGTCGCCAGCCTGGAGCGCGCGCTGCTGCTGGCGCAGGATATCCCGGGCGTCGGCATCCGCAGCGTGCTGCGCCCGGCCGGCACCGCGCCCGGCGCGCTGACCCTGGTGGCGCAGGTAAGCCGCCGGCCCGTCACCGGCTATGTCACCGCGGACAACCGCGCCTATCGGCTGACCGGCCCGGAACAGGGGCTGGCGGCGGTGCAGTTCAACAGCTTCACCGAATTCGGCGAGCGGACGGAGCTGCTGCTGTTCGGCGCCGCCGGCGCAACGCAGCTTTTCGGCCAGGCCTCGACCGAGTTGTTCCTCGGCGGCTCCGGCCTGCGGGCACGGGTCTACGTCGGCCAGGGCCGCGCCACGCCCTCGGATGCGCTGCGCGGCATCGGCTATGAGGGAACGACGACGACGGCGGGCCTCGCCTTGTCCTACCCGCTGATCCGCCGCCGGTCTGAATCGCTGCTGCTGACCGGCCAGTTCGACCTGATCGAGAGCGAGATCGAGATCGACGGTGCCAATGGCGCCGCCACGCGGCTCAGCCGCGATTCGCTGCGGGTGCTGCGGCTCGGTGCCGAATGGGCACGCTTCGACCTGCTGCTGGGCGAGGCCTTCCCCGCCGCCAACAGCGCCACCCTGCGCCTGTCGCGTGGGCTGGAGGGGCTGGGCGCGGAACGCACGGGGAATGTGGACGCGGCGCGGCTCGGCGCGCAGGTGGACTTCACCCGCCTGGCCTTCGAGGTCAGCCGCCGCCAGGCGCTGTTCCAGCCATGGGCAGGCGCCGATGTGGCGCTGGTCGGCACGCTGGCCGGGCAATGGTCGGACGATATCCTGCCGCTGTCGGAGAAATTCTACCTCGGCGGCGCCCGGCTCGGCCGCGGCTTCTATGCGGGGGAGGTGACGGGCGACCGCGCGCTGGCGGCCTCGGCCGAATTGCAGCTCACCACCAGCATCGAGACGGAGGCCTGGGGCACGCCGCTGCGCCTGCTGCCCACCTTCTACGCCTTCTACGACCACGGAAGGACCTGGGAGAACCAGGACCAGGATCCGGACCGCCGGCTGCGCTCCACCGGGGTGGGTGTGCGGATGCCGGTGAATGATGTGGTGGAACTGCAATTGGAGGGGGTGCGCCGGCTGACGCGGCGGCCCAACCCCGGCGCCGCCGAGGTCAAGGCGGATGCGCTGTTCTGGCGCGTCCTGGCGCGTTTCTGAAGGGATTTCCGCCATGGCCGCGACCCGCACCCGGAACTGGCGCCACAGCCTGCTCTGCGGCACCGCGCTGGTGCCCATCATGGCCGGCGCGGCGCTCGCGCAGATCGCGCCCGATGCGCGGCCGCAGGGCGGCCAGGTGGTGGCCGGCAGCGCCAGCATCGCGCAGAACCCGGCGCTGACCAGCGTGCATCAATCCTCCGACCGCGCGGTGCTGGACTGGCGCAGCTTCAACATCGGCCGTGACCACACGGTGCAGTTCCAGCAGCCCTCCGCCGGGTCCATCACGCTGAACCGGGTGACCGGGCCGGACCCCTCCGTGATTGCCGGGCGGATGACGGCGAATGGGCAGATCGCGCTGGTCAACCAATCCGGCGTGCTGGTGACGCCGGGCGCGCAGGTGCAGGCGCAATCCGTCATCATCTCCACCGCCGATATCAGCAACCAGGCCTTCATGGCCGGCGGCGCGCGGCTGCATTTCGACCGTCCCGGCCAGCCCGGTGCGCGGATCGAGAACCAGGGCAGCATCACGGTGCGGGAGGCCGGGCTGGCCGCGCTGGTGGCGCCCCAGGTGGCCAATCGCGGCACCATCGCCGCCCGCATGGGCCGCGTGGTGCTGGGCGGCGCGGAGACGCATGCGATCGACCTGCATGGCGACGGGCTGCTGTCGCTGGAGGTCACCGGCCCGGTGCGCCGCGCGCCCGCGAATGGGGAGGCGCTGGTCAGCAACAGCGGCCTGATCGACGCCCCCGGCGGCACCGTGCTGCTGACGGCGCAGGCCGCCGACGGCATCGTGCAGGACCTGGTGCGCGCCGGCGGCCGCATCGCCGCCGATGGCACCGGCGGCGCCCGGGCGGGGCGCGTGCTGGTGCAGGGCACCGGCGGCTCCGTGCGGATCGAGGGCGAGGTCACCGCCAGTGCGCCGGAGGCCGGTGGGACGGGCGGCAGCATCGCGGCGCAGGCGGATCGCGTGGCGGTCGCGGGTACCGCGCGCATCGAGGCATCCGGCCGGGCCGGTGGCGGCCGCGTGGCGCTGGGCACGGACCGGCGCGGCCCGGTCGCGCCCCGCATGGCGCGCCGCACCACCATCGCCAGCGGCGCCACCATCCGCGCCGATGCGACGGAGCGCGGCGCGGGCGGGGAGGTGCTGGTCAATTCGATCGAGGCCACCGTGCATGCCGGCGCGATTTCCGCGCGCGGCGGGCCGCAGGGCGGCGATGGCGGCTTCGTCGAGGTCTCCGGCCAGAACCGGCTTGCCATCACGGGCGGGATCGACGTGGCGGCGCCGCAGGGCGAGGCGGGCAGCATCCTGCTGGACCCGGTGCTGCTGACCATCGTGGCCGATGACGACCCGCGCGTGAACATCGACCCGGCGCTGCTGGATGACGGCGTGCTGAGCGGCGGCGAGGGCAATGATTCCTTCATCGCCACCGGCGTGGTCGGCGGCTTCGCCGGCAACCTGCGTCTGGAGGCGACGCAGGACCTGACGGTGGAGGTGGCGCTGACCAAGGCGCTGGGCGGGCTGGCGCTGGTGGCCGGCAACAACCTCACGATCAACGCCCCGCTGGTGCTGCAGGACGCGGACCCGGCGCTGGTGTTGGTGCTGTCCGGCGCGCAGATCGCCATCAACGCGCTGGTGCAGGTGCCGGCGACCGGGCGCATCAACCTGCAGACGCCGGATTTCCTCGGCAACAACATCGTGCAGTCGGGCGACGGGCGCTTCCTCGGCGGCGTGCTCGACAGTGGCGCCGATTCCATCCCCGGCAGCTTCGACCAGATCAACCTGCAGGGCGACAACGCCATCGCCAGCCTGGGCCGCCTGGATGCCTTCACGCTGCAGTTCCGCAACACCGCGCCGCTGACCATCCTGGCCGGCCAGACGGTGCGTGCGGACCAGGTGCAGATCGACGTTGAGGGCGGCACGCTGACGGTGAATGGCGAGGTGCGCGCCGGCGCCGGCCCCTTCGCCGTCACGCTGCGCGCGACCGGCGACATCGTGGTGCCGGAAACCGGGCGGGTGGAAGGCGACGGGCTGCGCCTGATCGCGGGATTCGACTTCGCGACCGGCGCGCCGGATGCCGCCGCGGCTGCGGCGCTGCGCCTGACCGGCGTCATCCAAGGCGCCTTCAGCGATGGCAGTCCGAATGATGTGGAACTGACGGCCGGGGCCGGCGGCATCCTGCAGGATGGCGGCATCATCGCGGCGCAGAACCTGACCATGACCGCCGGGGCTGGCGGCATCGACCAGAGTGGCGGGCGGATCTTCACGAGCGGCCAGCTTCGCGTCGCCACGCCGGGCGATGCCGCGCTGGCCGTGACGCCGGTCGATCCGCTGGCGGGCAACATCCTCGGCGGGATCGGGCCCAGTGATGTGGGCGGCAACTACAGCCTGACCGCGTCGCTCGGCGAGGGTGCGACGGCGCTGTCCGGTGACATCCGCGTCGGCGAGACCTTCACGCTGCGACTTCGCGGGGGGCGGCTCAGCCAGGCGGAGGGTTCGCGCCTGCTGCTGGGCGCGCTGGATGCGACGACGCCGAGCGGCATCAGCCTCGGCGGCGACAACGAGATCGCGGTGGTGCAGCAACTGGTCGGCGGCGGCTTCAACGATGTCGTGCAGCTTCGCAACGTCACCTCGCTGGAGGTGGCAGGCCCCTTCGTCGCGGAGAACGCCTTCGCCAGCATCGATGTGCAGGGCGGCGACCTGCTGGTCAGCGGCATCGTCAGCGGCGGCCAGGGTGCCGCGCTGCGCGCCAGCGGCAACGTCACCCTGGCGGCCGGCAGCACGGTGCGGGCGGATGGCGCGGCGGCCGTGGATGTGGCGGCCGGCTTCAACCCCTCCTCGGAATCCTCCGACCTGGCCGGCGGGCTTTTCCTCGCCGGCACGCTGGGCGATGCGGGCGGCTTGAACCAGATCTTCCTCGGCGCCGGCACGGGCGGCATCCAGCAGACTGCCGGGCGGCTGGTCGGGCAGAATCTGAACCTGCTCTCGGGAGGCAACGCCATTCTGGACCGTGGCGGCGACCAGACCGGTCTGCGCAATGCCATCACCGGCAACCTGGCCAGCATCGCCATCCCCGGCGACTTCGTGCTGGACAATGGCAGCACGCCGATCCTGCTGGAGGGCAGCAGCATCGCCGCGGCGAATATCGGGCTGCGGACCGATGCCGCGCTGAGCCTGGGCACGACGGCCAGCCTGGATGCCGGGGCGGGCCGCGTCTCGCTGCGCGTCGGCGACCTGTCCGTGCTGACCGGCGCCTTCATCCGCGGCGGGCTGGTGGAGGTGGCGCCGGCGGTGCCGGGCGACCTCGCCGTGGTGTTCCCGGTGCCCGAGCCGGGCAGCCTGAACCTGACGCCGGCAGCCTTCGCCGCCATCCAGCCGACGACGCTGCGGCTTGGCGCCACGACCTTCCGCGACGTGACGGAAACCACGGCGACCACCCTGCGCTTCGGCGGGCCGCTGGCGCTGGAGGGTACGCTGGACCTGCGCAGCCTGGGCGCGGTGACGCAGGTGGCGGGGGCCGATCTGGATGTGGCGCGGCTGACCGGTGTGGTGGGCGGCGCAGTCACGCTGGACAACGAGGGCAACCAGCCCGGCACGCTCGGCGACTTCACGGCGACCTCGGGTTTCGCGTTGCGCAGCAGCGGTGCGCTGCCGCTGGATGGGCTGCTGCAGACAGATGGAACGGCGACGCTTTCCGCCGCGGACGGCATCACGGAGGTGGGTGCCGGGCGGATCGCAGCTTCGCAGCTGAGTTTCTCCTCCGCCGGTGCCGTGACGCTGTCGGGTGCGAATACGGTTGCCACGCTGGGCGCGTCCTCCGCCGAGGGCAACATCGCCTTCACCAATGTCGGCGACCTGCTGCTGGGCGGCCTGGTGCAGGCGTCCGGTTTCGGCGTGGCGCTGGATGTCACGGGCGTACTGACCCAGTCGGCGGGCGGGCTGCAGGCGACCTCCCTCAGTGGCCGCGCGACCGGCGGCGCCTCGCTGCTGGGCCTGAACAGCCTGTCGCGCATCGATGGCTTCGACGCCGGCACCGGCGACTTCCTGCTGAACAACAGCGGGCTGTCACTCAGCCTGCCAGCAGGCGCCAGCCTCCTCGCCGGCGGTGATGTGGTGCTGACCAACAGCGGTGGCATCGCCGTGGATGGCACTATCGCGGCGGATGGCATCGCGCTGCAGGCGACCGGCGGCGACATCGGCCTGGCGGGGCTGCTGCAGGCGGGCAACGGCGTCACGCTGATCGGCAATGTCATCCAGTCCAGCGGCGCGGGGCGGATCGAGGCGGGCTCGCTCGCCCTGGACGCGACCGGCGCGGTGACGCTGGATGGTGCGAATCTGGTGGCGGCGCTCGGGCCGGCCAGCCTGGGCGGCGGTCTCAGCTTCCGCAACGCCGGAAACCTGCTGCTGACCGGCAACCTCGACGCCAGCGGCCAGGCCGTGGCGCTGGACGTCACCGGCACGCTGACCCAGGCGCCTGGTGGCGCGCTGATCGCCGACACCCTCAGCGGCCGCGCCACTGGCGGCGCCACGCTGGCCGGGTCGAACCAGGTGGCGGCGATCGGCGGCTTCGACGCCGGCACGGGCGGCTTCCTCCTGAACAACGCGACGCCCCTGCTGATTGTGCCGACCGGCGCCAGCCTGCTCGCCACCGGCGAGGTGGCGCTGACCAACAGCGGCGGCATCGCCGTGGACGGCACCATCTCAGCGGATGGCATCGCGCTGCAGGCGGTCGGTGGCGACATCGGGCTCGCAGGGCTGCTGCAGGCGGGCAATGCCGTGACGCTCGTCGGCAACACCATCCTGTCCACCGGCGCCGGCCGCATCGAGGCGCCACTGCTGGTGCTGGACGCCACTGGCGCAGTGACGCTGGAGGGAACGAACCTGATCGGTGCGCTGGGCACCTCCAGCCTTGGCGGCGGCCTCACCTTGCGCAACAGCGGCAACCTGCTGGTGGCCGGCAGCCTCGACGCCACCGGACAGGCCGTGGCGCTGGACGTGACCGGCACGCTGACCCAGGCACCTGGTGGCGCGGTGATCGCCGCCGCCCTGTCCGGCAGCGCCACCGGCGGCGCCTTCCTGGAGGGCGCCAACCAGATCGCCGCGATCGAGGGCTTCGATGCCGGGACCGGCGACTTCCTGCTGAACAACGCCGCGCCGCTGCTGGCGCTGCCGGCCGGGCGCACGCTGCGGGCCGGCGGCACGCTGGCCATCACCCAGGCCGGCGACCTGCTGATCGACGGCACCGCGACCGGCGCCACCACCACGCTCGACGCCACCGGCGCGCTGGCGGTCAACGGCTTCTCCGCCATCGCACGCAGTGGCGACCTGCTGCTGCGCGGCGACAACGTGGCGGTGGACGGGCTGCTCTCGGCGCTCGGTGTGATCGGGGTGGAGGCGGTGAGCAGCGCCAGCCTCGGCGGTATCGCCACCGGCAGCCTGCTGCGCATCGCCGCACCCAGCATCAGCTTCGATGCGCTTGATGCCAGCAACACGCCGGTGCGGCTGCAACTGGGCGTCGGCGGCCGCGCCACCGGGGCGCTGGATGCGCTGGCGCTGGAGGTCCGGGGCGGCAGCGGCGCCGCGCTGACCGGCAGCATCGCCAGCATCGGCGGTGGCCCGGCCGCGGCGGAGGGACGGCGCAGCAGCGCCACCGGCACGCCGTTGCCGGACCCGCCGGAGCCGACCGCCTTCCTGTTCAATGGCTGCCCGATCGGCGTTCCGCTGTGTGGCGCGGTGCCGCCCGTGCCGCCGGAGGAAGGCCCCGGCGAGCCGGAGATACCGGGTGAGCCCGAGATCCCGGGCACGCCGGAGGGGCCGGGCGAGGCGCCGCCCGAAATCCCGGTGGTGCCTGGGGAGCCGGCACCGGGCCTGGTGACGCTGCCGGAAGGCGCCTTCACCGTGACCGACAACCCGGCGCCGGTAATTCAGGTGCTGGACCCGGCGGCGCTGGCCGCATCCGTGGCGCAGACCCGTCCCTCCGTCCCCTATGTCAGCGGCAGCTTCGCGCGTGACCGCTCCGAAGCGGAAGACCTGGCGCCGCCCAACATCCGCGGAGGCGATTTCTGATGCGCCGTTCATCGCTTGCCCTGCTGCTCGCGCTGGCCGGCTGCACCCTGCCGCCGCCCTCCGCACAGGTCGCCACGCCGGCCGATGGCGCCGCGATGCTCGACCTCGGCCGCACCGCCGCCGGCGATGCCTGCCGGCTGGCGCGCAGCGGCACCGGCGGCGACGTGTTCTGCGGTGACTGGACGGCGCCGAGCGCGCGCATCCGCGCCGTGGCCGCGCCCGACGCCATGGCCGGCGCCGCGCTGCTCTCCACCACGCTCGCATCCCGGCTGGACTGCGCCGCGCCGCGCGCCACGCGCGTGCTGGGCGGGCAGCCGGCGGCGCTGATGGAATGCCGCCGGCGCGCCGGCGGCTGGCCGGCCTTCGCGCTGGCGGCGGAAAGCGGCGGCCGGGTCTGGCAGGCGGATGGCGTGCTGCCGGCGCTGCCGGCGGCGGAACGTGCCATCGGCGTGCTCTCCGGCCGGCTGAGCGCGGAAGCCGCGCCGCTGCCCTCGGATGCGATCGACGGCGTGGCGGCGCGCCTGGCACGGGAGGCCTTCGCCACCGGCGACCTCGGCCGCTACGAGCAGCTCATGGCCGTGGGGCGGGATGCCAACCAGGCGGAGCGCTTCGTCGCCGCCGAGACCGCCTATCGCGCCGCGCTCGCGCTGCAGGAACGGGTGCCGGGGGCCGATCCCTCCGGCCGCTTCACGCCGCTGGTGCTGCTGGCGCTGCAGCTCTCCAACCAGGGCCGCTTCCCCGAGGCGGAGGCGCTGCTGACCCGTGCCGCCACGCTGGCGCCGCGTGCGGCGGACCCGCTGGCGCCTGCCATGCTGGCGCATTACCGCGGGCTGCACGCCGCCAACCAGGGCGAGGATGCGGCGGCGCTGGCGGCGCTCGGCCGCAGTGCGACGCTGTATGGCGCGCTGGTGCCGCCGCAAGCACGCAGCGGCCGCGTGGCGCCGCGCGGCAGCGTGGCAGGGCTGGATCTCGGCGGCCTGGCGGTGGACCCGATCGCCGCCCGTGCCCTGCTCGGGCTGGTGGAGGCGCGGCGCAACCGCGCGGCGGTGCTCAGCCGCCAGGGCCGGCATGCCGAGGCGGCCGAGGAAGCCGAGGCGGCACAGGCGCTGGCACGCGCGGCGCCGGGGGCGGAGGGCTCGGACCTGATCGCGGCGCGGCTGGCGCGCACGGATGGCGCGGCGGCGGCGGGCATCGGCCGCCTTGCCAGCGCCGATGCCAGCTTTGCCCGCGCCGCCGTTCGCTTCGCCCGCGGCGTACCGCGCTCCCGCCCCTATGCCGAGACGCTGCTGCTGCGCGCGGCGCAACAGCAGGACGGCGCCCCCGCCACGGCGGCGCTGTGCCGGGAGGCGGTGGCGGTGCTGCGCGTGCTGCGGGAAGGCACGACCCCCGCGCGCATCGCACCCTGCCTCGATGCCTTCATCGCCGGCGGCGCCACCGGCGAGGCCTTCGAGGCCGCGCAGCTTTCCCAGGGCAGCGTCACCACCACGCAGATCGCCAGCGCCGCCGCGCGGCTGGCGGCCGGGGCGCGGGACCCGGCGGTGGCCGAGGCGCTGCGGGCCAAGGATGATGCGGAACGGGCGCTGGTGCAGCTGTATCGCGCCCGTGATGCCGCCGTGGCGGAAGGTGCCGCCGCCGCCGAGCTGGCGGTCTTCGACCGCCGCATCACACAGGGCGCGGATGTGGCGGCGCAGGCCGATGCCGCTGTGCAGGCCGCCGCCCCCGGCTTCGCGCAGCTCGTGCAATCCGTGGCGAGCGCGGAGGAGGTGCTTGCGGCGCTGCGGCCGGGGGAGGCGCTGGTGCTCAGCACCATCCCGCCACGTGGCCGGGGCTGGAGCTTCATCCTGCTGGACGGCGCCATCAACGTGGCGCCGCTGGGCGTGGATGGCGCGCAGGTGGCGGCGCTGGTGTCGCGGGTGCGGGCGGGGGTGGAGGATGGCTCCGGCAACGCCCCCTTCGATGCCGCCGCCGCGCATGATCTGCACCAGGCGCTGTTCGCCGGCGTGGCCGCGCCGCTGGGCCGCGCATCGGCGCTGGTGGCGGTGGCGGAGGGGCCGATGCTGTCGCTGCCCTACGGCATTCTCGTCACCGCGCCGCCGCCGCAGCCGCGCGGCCATGCCGGCGCCGCCTTCCTGCTGGACCGGCTGCCGATCTCGCATCTGCCGGCGCCGGCCAGCCTCGTGGCGCTGCGCCGTGTCACGCCGTCGCAGGCGCCACAGCCCTGGATCGGCTTCGGCGCGCCCCGCCCGGTGCCGGTGAGCTACGCCGCGCGCAGCTTCCCGGCGGCGCCCGAATGCGGCCAGGGCCTCGCCTCCCTGGCCGCGCTGCGTGGGGCGGAGGTGGAGCTGCAGGCGGCGGCGCTGGTCACCGGCTCACCGCCCACGGCCAGCCGCACCGGCGCGGCCTTCACCGCGCAGGCGGTGCGCCAGGCGGATCTTCGGTCCTACCGCACGGTGCATTTCGCCACCCATGGCGTGCTGCCGAGCGAGCTGACCTGCCTGACGGAGCCGGCCATCATCGCCTCCACCGCCGCCGCCGGGCCGGATGCGGCGCAGGCGCTGATCACCTCCGGCACCATCCTGGACCTGCAGCTGGATGCGAATCTGGTGCTGCTCTCGGCCTGCAATTCCGGCGGCGGGATCGCGGCGGGGGAGAGCCTTTCGACCCTCGCCCGCGCCTTCTTCTTCGCCGGCGCGCGGTCGCTGATGGTGACGCATTGGTATGTGGACGACATCGCCGCCGCCCGCGTCGGCGTGCTGACGCTGGAGGCGATGCAGGCCGGCGATGCGCCGGCGGTGGCGCTGCGCAAGGCGCAGCTGGCGCAGCGGCAGGCGGAGGGCGGCGCCCACCCGGCGCAATGGGCGCCGTTTGCGGTGCTGGGCGCGCTGTAGCGGGCCCTGGAACCCTCTCCACCCGCAGGGGGGAGAGGGAAGCCGCGCGGTACCGGATGCCCCGGCGTCCCCCTTACCCAACCGCCGGAAGCTGCGCGGCCACCGCCTGCACCACGTCCCGCGTGCCCGATCCGCCGAATTCGGCGGTGCGCAGCCCTGCGGCGAAGGCGGCATCCACCGCCGCCTCCAGCTCCGCCGCCGCATCGCACCAGGCCTGGCCGGCACCGCGCGTGCCGAGCCAGTCCAGCATCAGCGCGGCCGAGAGCAGCATGGCGGTGGGGTTGGCCACACCCTTGCCGGCGATGTCCGGCCCGGTGCCGTGGCTTGGCTGGAACACCGCATGGGTGTCGCCGATATCGGCCGAGGGCGCATAGCCCATGCCACCGATCAGCCCGGCGGCCAGGTCCGACAGGATGTCGCCGTACATGTTCTCCATCGGCAGCACGTCGAAATCCCAGGGCCGGCGGACCAGGTCCAGCGCCATCGCGTCCACGTAATGGTGTCCGGCGGGGATCTGCGGGAAGTCCCGCGCCACCTCGTCGAAGATGCGGCGCATGAAGGCCATGCTGGTGAAGACATTGGCCTTGTCCACCAGCGTGACCTTCTGCGGCCGGCGCAGCCTCTCGGCGCGACGCTCCGCCAGGCGGAAGGCGAAGCGGGACAGGCGCTCCGTCGTGGCGCGGGTGATCACCATGGTGTCCCGCGCCTCCCGGTCCTCGATCACCTCGCCGCGGCCGCGCGCCCAGAACAGGCCCTCCGTGCTTTCGCGCAGGATGACGAAATCCATCTTCGCCGCGCGGGGATCGGCGAGGGCCAGCGGCACGCCGGGCAGGGCGCGGATCGGGCGGACGCCGGCATAGAGGCCGAGGCGCATGCGAAGCTCGATCTGCGGCGCGATCTCCGTGCCATCCGGGTAGCGGATGCCGGGCCAGCCCATGGCGCCGAGCAGGATGGCGTCCGCGGCCTCCGCCTGGCGGAACACCGCCTCCGACATCGCGGTGCCGGTGTCGCGATAGGCGAAGGCGCCGGCGGAGAGGGTCTCGGTGGCGAGGCCCAGGCCATGGCGGCGCACCAGCTTCTCCAGCACGAAGGCGGCGGCCTCCGTCACCTCCACGCCGATGCCATCCCCCGGCATCACCGCAACCCGCACGGCGTTAGTCGGCATGAGGCGATCCCCTTCTTCTCCCTGGCCGCATCCGTGGCGCGGTTTTCGGCGCGGGACAAGCCGGGCTTCCGCGCGGCGCGCGCGCGTGGCAGGTGCGAGGGGGGCAGGGGGTGGGCGATGGCAGGGGACAAGGTCTGGCTGGAGTATGATCAGGCGGCGCTGGATGCGGCCTATGACCAGCGGGTCTGGGCGCCGGACATGCCGGCATGGCTGGCGCGCTACCGCGCGGATACCGCCGCCGCCCGCGCCGCGCTGCGACCCGAGACGCTGTCCTACGGCCCGCATGGGCTGGACCTCTACCCTGCGCGAGGCACGCCGCGCGGCATCCACCTGCACATCCATGGCGGCGCCTGGCGGGCGCAGTCGCGCGACGATTCCGGCTTCCTGGCGCCGGCGCTGACGGCGGCGGGCTTCGCCGTGGCCGTGCCGGATTTCAGCCTGCTGCCGGCGCGCCGCCTGCCGGATGTGGTGGCGGAACTGCGCGACTGCGTCCGCTTCCTGCGGCCGCGCGGGCCGATCCACCTGTCCGGCCATTCCTCCGGCGCGCATCTGGCGGCGGTGCTGGCCGTGGAGATGGATTTCGCCAGCGTCACGCTGGTCTCCGGCGTCTATGAGCTGGAACCCGTGCTGCTTTCCGCCCGCCGCGCCTATGTGGCGCTGGATGCGGCGGAGGTCGCGGCGCTGAGCCCGATCCGCCAGGCCGGGCGCATCCGCGCGCCGCTGCGCCTGGCCTGGGGCACGGCGGAAAGCCCGGAATTCATCCGGCAGTCGGAGGCGATGGTGGCCGCGACCGGCGCCGCTTCCTTCGTGCTGCCCGGCGTGAACCACTTCGCCGCCGCCTATGCGCCCGCCCAGGGCGCGCTGCACGACGCCCTGACCGCGTGAGGGACCGATGATGACGCCGAGCACCAGCATCACCTTCTTCTACTACCCGGACCTGTCCGCGGTGATCCCCTTCTACGAGCAGACGATGGGCTTCGAGCTGCTGGTGGACCAGGGCCTGGCGCGGCTCTACCGCATCGCGCCCGGCAGCCATTTCGGCATCGTCGATGGCAACAGGGGCCATCTGCGCCACCAGCCGCGCAGCGCCGCACTGCTGACCCTGGTGGTGGCGGATGTGGCGGCCTGGCATGCGCGGCTGGCGGCGGCCGGCGCGCCGAAGCTGGGGCCGGTGCAGCGCAATGCGCGGATCGAGCATTTCTTCCTGGAGGACCCCGCCGGCTACGCGATCGAGGTGCAGCGCTTCCTGGACCCGGCGGTGGCCGCGCTATTCGCCTGACGGCGGGTTCAGGCCGCCGCGAAGACCGCCCGGAACAGCGCCTGCTGCCGCGCCAGCTCCGCCGCCAGCGGCTGGTGGACCGGGCGGCGGATGCCGTCATGCGGTGCCATCTCCAACAGGCCGTTCGGGCAGTAGCGGTCATCATCCCAGCCGGGATGGCCCATGATGGGATAGAGGCAGATGCCTTCCAGCTTCACCCCGGCCTTCACCGCATCGCGCAGGGCGCGGCCGATGTAGCGCAGCCATTCCGGGCGTTTCGGCCCCTCGATGCCGGTCTCGGACAGGAAGATGGGCCGGTCGTAGCGGCTGCCGATATCCTGCATCAGCCGGGCGAGCGGCCGGTAGCGGGGGTCGTCGGCGCCGATCCGCGCGCCATGATGCACCCATTGGTGGTTCCAGTAGTAGTTGACGCCGACCGCATCGAAGCTGTCCGCGCCGCCGCCCAGCCCCGGCTCCCGCTGCCCGTCCAGCATGTCCAGCGCCGCGTGCTGTTCCTCGTTCAGCGCGGCGATGCGGGCGGGGTCGTGCCCGGCGCCGGCGGCGATGTGTACCAGCGGCTCGATCGCCAGCAGCGTGGCGCCGGGGGCCGCGGCGCGGATCGCCTGGGCGGCGGCGATGGCGGCGCGCACCAGGTTGCGCCGCAGCTCCGCGCCGCGGCCGCGCGTTCGCGGATTGATCCAGCCCATCTCGCCGCCGCCATGGCTGAGGAAGGAGATCTCGTTGATCGGGCAGAGCATCGGCGCGCGCCCGGTCTCCGCCAGGTGCAGGCGGGCGAAGGCGCCGGCGTAGCGGGCGAAATGCGCGACGAAGCGGGCGGAGAAGACATCCAGGTGGTCCGGCCAGCCGAAATGCATCAGGTCCCAGGTGACCTGCATCCGCGCCTGCTCCGCCGCCCGCAGCATCGGCAGCAGCGAGGACCAGTCGTGCCGCCCCGGCGCCCGCTCCACCAGGTGCCAGCGCACACCGTCGCGCGCCGCGGTGATGCCGTGCTCGCGCAGCTGGCGGTAGTCCTGCAGCGCCAGGCGGTCGTGGCCGGTGGCGGCGATCACATCGAGCCGCTGGCCGTCGCCACGGCGGTGGGTGGAGCATTCGAAGCCGCCGAGGAAGAAGCTGTCGAACAACGTCGGCGCGAAATCCCGCGGCGCGGCTTCCGCGTGCAGCGCGGCGGGCGCCAGCGCCGCCCCGGCGGCGAGCCCGGTGAGAAAGCCGCGGCGCGTGGGATGCGCCTGTCTGCGCGCGCGCGGCGGGAAGCCGGCGCGATCTGCCTCGGCCATGATGCGTCCACATTCTGGGTCGGCGGGCCAACGCCGCGTCCGGCCAGGGGGTTGCATGCGCCGCGGCGGCGGCAGGTGGCGCGAAGCAATGTTTCCGACGGTTTCGCGCAACCTCGGCGGGAAGTGTTTTGTCTTGCAACGACCGTACGGCGCGATAGCGTGCCCCGGAACACGCGGCGAAGGCTGCGTCGTGCGAAGGGGGCGGCCGATGTCGAATGTCGCGGGCAAGGCCTACGGGATGAACGTCGTCACCCCGATGCGGCCCTGGAAGACCTGGATCAACCGGCTGCTGTTCATGGTGGCGCGCACCCAGCCGCAGCAGCTGGGCGGGCTGCTCGGCCTGTCCATCATCCATTTCGCCCGCTGGGTGATGATCAGGCGTGACCAATGGCCGGACCTCGGCCAGGGACGGCCGGATATCGAGAACGACTACATGCTGTTCGTCAGCAACTTCAACGGAACCTGGGACCAGTACATCGACGCCTTCAGCGACGGCATCCCGAACGGGCTGGACCTGTTCTGGTATTCCAGCACGAAGTACCCGGGATCGATCCCGATCACACCCTTCAAGAACTACATCCGCGCCAACCAGGTGGATTGCGCCTTCTACTACAACGCGACGCCCGGTGCGGCGCAGCGGGACATCAAGGCGGCGCTGCGGGTCTGGGCGGCGCTGGATGACCTGCGCCGGCAGCATGCCGCGCTGACGCCGGCGGAATTCGCCGTGGCCTATCGCCGCGCCTTCATCGCCGTGCAGAACGACCTGCCCTCCCCGGGCTACGCGCCGGTGGCGAGCAACGACACCCAGAACGCAGACCTGAACCGCGAGGCGCTGATCCGCCGGCCGCCGACCTGAGCAGGAGCCCGAGCCATGCCCAATTTCGACGGCGGCCACTACTTCCTGACCGTGCTGATCCCGGTGCGCGCCGGGCTGTGCAGCGATCCGCGCACGGATGCGACCGTCACCTCCCACGCCCAGGCGCTGCGCGGCCGGCTGGCGGCGCTGCCGACGGCGCTGCAGACGCCGGCGACGGAGCAGATCGGCCTCAACAGCCCCTTCGCGCGCAGCGACCGCACGCATTTCGCACGATTCGCCATATTGGATGACGTGGCCTTCAACGGCCGCGGCCAGCGCGACCCGATCAAGGTGGCGCTGAAGCTTTCACCGCAGCCCAGCGTGACGGACCCGGTGGACCGGCTGCCCTGTCCCTTCCTGATCTTCGTGGTCGATTTCGACGCGCCGGATGGCAGCGACGCGGCTTTGCGGGACTACCTGACGCATCTGTGGAGCGTGATGGAGCCGGAGCTGCGGGAGATCCTGGAACATACCGAGGGGCATGACCGCATCCCCGACGCGGCAGGCTTCGTGCGGTTGATCCGCGCCTGCCAGCTTGAGACCACCATGCCCTTCAACGACTACTGGCAGGGCGCCCCGCCGCTGTCGCCGCTGCCGCTGAAGAAGCTGCTGCTGCCAGCCATCCTTTCCGCCGCCGCGCTGGTGCTGGGCCTGGTAGTGGGCATGTTCGAGGATGAATGGCTGTGGCTGGCGCTCGCCGGGCTGGTGGCGCTGCCGCTGGCATTGTGGTTCGCCTATTCCCGCGTGATGGCGGCCGGTGCGCAACCGTTTCCCATGGCACCGCGGTCGGACCTGCCCTCCGTCCTGAAGGCGCTGTACCTGCAGCAGCACTTCACCCGCTTCGCGATCGACATGCAGGGCGAGAGCCCGGAGGCGCTGCACGCCGCCTTCGGCGAATTCCTGGCGACGCATCGGCCGGAGGATGTGGCCGCACCCACCCAGCACCGAGGTGTGGTGCGATGCTGAGGAGCCTGTAGCCATGGCCACGCAGCTCGATCTTGCGGATATCCAGGGCAATGTCCTGACCGCCTATGGCAAGCTCGGCTTCCCCAAGGGGCGCTGCCTGCTGCTGAACGTCGCGGATGGCCGCGCCGGGCGCAACCTGCTGGATATGGTGCGGCCCTATGTGACCACGGCGCTGCGCTGGCCATCCTCCAAGGACAAGGCGCCGCCGCCGGGTACGGTGTTCCAGCCGCGTCCGCAGGTCGCGGTGAATGTCGCCTTCACCTTCTGGGGGCTGCTGGCGCTGGGCGTGCCGATCCGCACGCTGCGCGGCATGCCGGATGAGTTCATCGACGGCATGCCGGCCCGCGCCGACATCCTGTGCGACAATTTTCCGAAGCCGATCGGGGAGGCCTGGGACCCCGTCTGGCTGTGGCAGGACGACCCGCGGCGGCGCGTGCATGTGCTGGTCACGCTGAATGCGCAGATGAACCCGGACGGCACGCCGGTGGCGCGGCTGGACGAGGTGACGGCGGAGATCGAGGCGCTGGTGCGCGCCACCGAAGGCAAGGTCACGCTGCTGTCCGGCCATCGCGGCCAGGATGAACGCTGGCAGGATCTGTCGGCCCTGATGGAGCACGGGCCGGATGGCAGCCCGGCGCCCAGCCCGAGGGAGCATTTCGGCTTCATCGATGCGATCGGTGATGCGGTGTTCGATGGGCAGTATGCGCCCGACCGCATGGCAGGTGCCGTGATCGGCCAGGGCAAGCTGCTGCCGGACCAGAGCTGGGCGCCGCTCGCCACCGGGGAATTCCTGCTCGGCCACCCGGATGAATCGCAGGAGATTCCGGGTGCCGGCATGCCGCTGCCCTTCAGCCGCAACGGCACCTTCGTCGCCTATCGCAAGCTGCACCAGAATGTCGCCGCCTGGCGGGATGCGATGGACCGCATGGCGGTGAAATTCGCCGCGGTGATGCAGGTGCCGCAGGACGAAGCCTGCGAGACGCTGAAGGCCAAGATCGCCGGCCGCTGGTCCGACGGCGTGCCGCTGATCGCCGCCCCCACCTATCCCGAATGGCGCGCCTTCCAGCAGCGGCGGGCGGAGGCGGAGAAGCGCGAGGACAAGGCGACCCTGGCGGCGCTGGCGCGGGCGATGGTGGAATTCACCTTCCGCGACGACCCGCATGGCGCCAAATGCCCCTTCGGGTCGCATCTGCGCCGGTCCAATACGCGGGACATGATGGACCCGCTGCTGGCCTCCAACGATCCGAAGCAGCTCAACGGCTCCGTGCTCAACAACCGCCGCCGCATCCTGCGCCGTGGCCTGCCCTATGGGCAGGCGGCGCCGGATGCGACCACGGATGGGCAGGAACACGGCATCGTCCTGCTGGCCACCTGCGCCAGCCTGTTCCGGCAGTTCGAATTCGTGCAGCAGCAATGGATGCAGTACGGGCTGGACTTCAACGCCGGCAACGACACCTGCCCGATCATCGGCAACCACGGCCCGGAGGCGAAATTCGTCATCGCCGCCGACCCGGCCGGGGACAAGCCGCCCTTCATCTGCGACCGCCTGCCGCAATTCGTGGAGACGCGCGGCGGTGAATATTTCTTCACGCCGAGCATGACGGCGCTGCGGATGATCGCCGCCGGCATCGTCGACCCGACATGAGCGGCCTTTTGGGCAATGCCGCCCATGCGGCGGGCGTGCGGCTGGGCATGGCGGGGGCGGCGCTGGGCGCGGCGGGCAGGCTGGCAGTGCGCGGCGCGCGCGCCTATGCCGGCGGCGCGGAAGGCAGGGCGCAGCGCATCGCGGCGCTGCTGGGTGCCACGGAAAACCAGCGCCTGGTCTTCGCCCTGCTGCGCGCCGCGCGGCCGAACCTGGCGCTGCAACGCAAGCTGATCGCGGCCTATGAGAACACCGGCACCGTCATCGTCACCCGCCATGCCGATGTGACGGAGGTGCTGGAACGCGAATCCGACTTCGCCGTGGTCTATGAGCCGAAGATGCGCGCCATCACCGATGGCGAGAACTTCTTCCTCGGCATGCAGGACAGCCCCGCCTATACGCGGGACGTGTCAAATATGCGGCTCGCGGTGCGGCGCAGCGACGTGCCGGAGATCGTCATTCCCCATGTGGCGACGCAGGCGGAGGCGATCGTCGCGGCCGCCGGCGGGCGGATCGACGTGCCGGCCACGCTGACGCTGCCGGTGCTGACCGGGTTGCTCGGCCAGTATTTCGGCACGCCCGGCCCCTCCGGCCCCGTCATGGCCGATTGGACCACGCGGATGTTCTGGTACCTCTTCGTCGACCTGGCGGGGGAGGAGAAGGTGACGCGCGCGGCGCTGGAGGCCGCTAGCGCCTGCCGCGCCTGGCTCGATGCCGCCATCGCCGCGCGCAAGGCGCAGCCCAGCGGCACGGACCAGGTGCTGGATCGCTGCCTGGCGCTGCAGGCGGCGGGCGTACCGGGCATGGATGACCTCGGCATCCGGAACAATCTGATCGGGTTGTTGATCGGGCTGGTGCCCACCTTGTCCAAGGCGAGCGTCAAGGCGCTGGACACGCTGCTGGACCGGCCGGAGGCGCTTGCCGCCGCCCAGGCCGCCGCCCGCGCCGATGACGATGCCGCGCTGGCGGCGGTGCTGTGGGAGGCGCTGCGCTTCGACCCGGTGAACCCCTTCATCTACCGCCGTGCGGTGCGGGAGACGGTGATCGCCCGCGGCACGCTACGGGCACGGCGCGTGCCGGCAGGGGCGATGGTGCTGGTCGCCAACCTCTCCGCCATGTTCGACCCCATCGCGCATGACAGGCCCAAGGAGTTCCGGCCCGGGCGGGGGGCGGAGGCCTATATCCTCTGGGGCTATGGCATGCACACCTGCTTCGGTGCCCATATCAACCAAGCCGTCATCCCGCAGCTTCTCAAGCCATTGCTGCGGCGGGCGGGGCTGCGGCGTGCGGGGCCGGTGGATGGGGCCGGCACGCCCTTCCCGGTGCATTTCCCGGTCACCTTCGACGCGGCCTGACCCGCTTGCGCGCCATCGCCGCGGCTGGTCTGCTGCCGGAAACCGAGGAGGCCAGCATGGCGAGACTGCCCTATCGCGACGCCGCAGACCTGGCGCCGGAAGACCAGGCGCTGCTGGTGCGGCCGATCAACCTGTACCGCGCCATGGTGAACAGCACGGGGATGACGCGCGCCTTCCTCGGCCTGGCGAACCATATCCGCCACCACAGCGCGCTGGATGCGCGGCTGCGCGAATTGGCGATCCTGCAGGTGGGGTGGGTGGCGCGGTCGCCTTACGAATGGTCGCACCATGTCGCCATCGGCCGTGATTTCGGCGTGACCGATGACGACATCCGCGCCATTGCCGTGGAGACCAATGGCGGCGTCTCCGCGCTGGAGCCCGCCGCGCGCGCGGTGCTGCGCGCGGCGCGGGAGATGGCGCATGGTGCCGACGCGCTGAGCGACGCGACCTTCGCCGAGGTGCAGGCGCATCTCGATGCCGAAAGCCTGACCGACCTGCTGGTGATCATCGCCTTCTATTGCGGCGTGGTGCGCTTCCTCGGCGCCGCGGGGATCGAGGTGGAGCCGTCCTACCAGCCCTGCCTCGATGAGCACCCGCTGCCTTAGCCTGCGATCTGCGGGAAGTCCTGGCGCAGCGCGGCGAAGGCGGCCTGCACCTCGCTGCCATCGCCGCGGCGTTCCGCCATCGCCTCGATGCGCGCAAAAATCTGGCGCTTGGCGTAGTGGCGCCAATGGATCGGCAGGCTGGCGAGGATTGCGGTCAGCGCCGCGTAATTCGCATCGGTCCAAACCTGCTCGTAGGCTTCGCGCTCCGGACCCGGATCGAAGTCGCGGCGCGGCGCGGCGGCCAGGGCGGCGCGCAGGCGCTGCGTTTCCGCCGCATTGCCCGGCACGACGCCGTAATCCCGCGCCGCCGCCGTTGCGGAAATCTTGCCCGCGGCGAGGTCCGCCTCCACCGCCGCCACCGGCCGTTCCCAGGCCGGCCCCCAGCCGGAGGCGCCGGAGCAGACGATGCGGATGACATCGCCCGGGTCCAGCGTGACCACATCCGTATTGCCGAGATTCTCCGCCCGCGCCGTGCCCGGGTTGCGCCAGAACTGGGAGGCCGCGCCGGGCAGCCCGCCCTGCACGCCCCAGGACCGGAAGCGGGACCGGTCGCGGTTGCGCGCCGTTACCACCGTGCCCGGCGCATGCACGCGGAATTCCAGCACCGTCGCCATGCCGCCGCGATGCTTCCCCGCGCCGCCGGAATCCGGTTCCAGCCCGTAGCGCAGGATGCGGATGGGGACCTCGGCCTCGTTGATCTCCACCGGCGTGTTCTTCAGGAAGCCGCTATTGCCGCCGGAGCCGTCATTGCCATCGCCATCCGGCGCGCCGCCGCCGCCGCCGGTGATCGGGTCGATCGCCGCCATCACGCGGCGGCCGGTGCGGTTGTCCGTGGTGTTGACGTTCATCATCGGCCCGCCGCTGGCCGGGCCGGCCGGCAGGCGGTCCGGCACCGCGCGCTGGAAGGCGCCCATCAGAACGCCCTGCAGCCGCATGCAGGTCATCGACCGCATGCCGACGGCGGCCGGGAAGACCGGGTTCAGCACCGTCCCCTCCGGCACGATGCAGGTGGCCGGCCGCACCAGCCCGCCATTCAGCAGCATGGTCGGGTCCAGCGTGTAGAGCACGTAGTTCCAGCCTACCATCAGCAGGATGTGCCGCGCCGAGCCACCGGTCGGCATGTTCAACGAGGCGGTGAGCTGCGGGTCCGACCCCGTGAAATCCAGCTCCGCCGTCTCGCCCCGGATGCGCATATTCAATTGCAGGCGGCAGGGCAGGCCGCCCGGCGAATCCTCGTCCAGATAGTCGTGGAATTCGTAGTCGCCATCCGGGATGGAGGACAGGACGCGCCGTGCCTGCCGGTCCGCCAGGTCCAGCAGCCCCTCCATGCCCGCGCGGAAGGTCGCCAGGCCGAAGCGGCGGATCATTTCGTGCACCTTGCGCTCGCCCGTGGTCATGGCGGCGAGCTGGGCCTTGAGGTCGCCCCAGTTCTGCGTCGGCGCGCGGACATTCAGCAGCATGATGTCGAGCAGCCGCTGGTCCAGCACGCCCTCCGCCACCAGCTTCACGGGCGGGAAGCGGATGCCTTCCTGATGCACCTCCGTCAGCGCGCGGGATAGGGAGGCGGGCACGGCGCCGCCGACATCCGTGTTGTGGATGTGCCCGACGGCGAAGCAGACCAGCTCGCCCTCCCAGAAGATCGGCTTCCACAGATGGATATCCGGCGAGTGGGTGCAGACGAAGCCGCTATAGGGGTCGTTGGTCATGCCGACATCGCCCTCGCGATAATCGGACAGCGCGCGGATCACCGGCCCGTATTCCAGCCCGATGAACCAGGTGGCGCCGAGTTCGCGCGGGCTGGCGAAGGTCAGGCCCTCCGGCGTGCAGAGGCCGGTGGTGAAATCTTCCGTCTCCTTCACGAAGGTGGAATGGGCGGTGCGGAACAGGGTGAAGGCCATTGCCTCCGCCGCCGCCTGGGCGTGGTTGCCGAAGATCTGCAGCGTGACCGGGTCGATCGACATGGCGCGTCTCCTCAGCCGGCGGTCAGGCGCAGATTGCCGAAGCGGTCCACCTCGCCCGTCATGCCGGGCGGGATGCAGCTTGTGGTGTCGTCCTGCAGCACGATGCAGGGGCCGCTGAAGCGGTGGCCGTGGCGCAGCGCGCTGCGGAGATACAGCGGCGCGGCTTGCGCGCGGCCGTCCAGCCAGACCTCCACCTCGCGCAGGATCTCGGGCGCGCCTTCGACGCGGTCCTGCTCCGGGAAGCGCGGTGCGGGGACGGTGCCGGCGACCACCATGCGCAGCGCGATGGCCTGGATCGGCGCACCGCGATCCGCATGGCCGTAGAGCTTTTCATGCGCCTGGTGGAAGGCTTCCGCCATCGCCGCCAGGTCGCCGGCCTCGATCCAGGCGGCCTCCAGAGGCACCTCGATCTCGAAGGACTGGCCGCGGTAGCGCATTTCGGCGGAGGGCCGGAAGGTGACCTCGCCAGCGAAACGCTGGTCCTCGCGGATCCAGCGCGTGGCTTCCGCCCGCAGCCGCGCAAAGGCGGCGGTGAGGCCGGGCAAGGCGGCGGCATCGAGATCGGCATAGACCGTCTCGATGAAGTCGCTGCGGATATCGGCGATCAGCCCGCCAAGCGCCGAGAGCACGCCCGGCGTCAACGGGATCAGCACTTCCCGCATCCCCAGTTCCCGCGCCAGCAGCGCGCCGAGCATCGGGCCGGCGCCGCCGAAGGGCATGAGGCAGAAATCGCGCGGATCGACGCCCTGCCGCGCGGCCAGCTTGCTGACCTCCCGGTACATGCCGCTGACCGCGACCTGCACGATGGCCTCCGCCGTTTCCTGCCGGCTGCGACCCAGCGCCTGCGCGACCTCGTCCACCGCCTGCGCGGCCAAATCCGCGCGCACCCGCACGCTGTCATAGCCGAGCGCGCCATGGCCGATGAAGCCGAGCACGCACATCGCATCCGTGATGGTGGCGCGCGTGCCGCCGCGGCCGTAGCAGGCCGGGCCGGGGGTGGAGCCGGCACTCTCCGGCCCCACCGTCAGCAGCCCCAGCGCGTCCACCGCGGCGATGGAGCCGCCGCCCTCGCCGATCGAGGTCACGGCGACGGTCGGGATATAGACAGGAAAGTCGCCCACCCGCTCCCCGGTGCCATAGCTCGGCGCGCCATCGGTGATGACCGCGACATCCGCGCTGGTGCCGCCGATATCCAGGCTCATCGCGCGGGGCACGCCGGCCGCACGCGCGACGAAGGCGGCGCCGATGGCGCCCGCGGCGGTGCCGGACAAAAGCATCTCCACGCAGCGCGTCTTGCCGAGCTCCGCGCGCATGACGCCGCCATTGGATTTGGTCACCATCGGCTCCGCCACCACGCCCGCTTCAAGCAGGGCGCGCTGCAGCGAGGCGAGGTAGAAGGCGACGCGCGGCTGCACATGGCCATGCACCACGGCGGTGACGCTGCGTTCGTATTCGCGGATGATCGGCCAGACATCGGCGGAGCAATAGACCGGCATTTCGGGCCGCAGCTTCCGCAGCAGCGCCTGCGCCGCATGTTCCTGCGCCGGGTTGCGGTAGCTGTGCAGCAGGGCCAGCACGATGCCCTCCGCGCCCCGCGCCTCCGCCTGTTCCAGCGCGGCGCGGACGGAGGCCTCGTCCAGCGGCTCCGCTTCCGTGCCATCAGCATCCAGGCGGCCATCGATCTCGATCACCCTCTCCCGCGGCACCAGCGGCGCTGGGCGGCGTGAGAGCAGGTCGTAGGGATCCGGTGTCTTCAGCCGCGCCAGCTCCAGCACATCCCGGAAATTCCGCGTGACGAAGAGCGCGAGCGGGATGCCCTTGCGCTGGATCACCGCATTCACGCCGACGGTGGTGCCATGCGTGAACCAGGCCAGATCGGCCGGAGCGATGCCGAAACGCGATTGCACGCCCCGCAGCCCGTCGATCACTTCCTGCCCCGGCGTCGCCGGGGTGGACAGCACCTTCAGCGTCGAGACCTCCCCGGTCGCCTCGTTCAGCACGCAGAAATCCGCGAAGGTGCCGCCGATATCGACGCCGAGCCGGTAGCGCACGGGGCTCAGATCTCCCATTGGAAGCCGTCGATGGTGATGGCCTGGCCGGTGATGAAGAAGGGCTCCGCCGTGGCCAGGAAGGCGACCAGCTGTGCCACATCCGCCGGCGTGCCGAGCCGGCCGAGCATGATCTTCTTCGCCAGTTCCGGCCCGCGCGCCTTGGTCAGGCTATTGCCGACCTCGGTCTCGATCACGCCGGGGCAGACGCAGTTGATGGCGATCTCGGGGCCCAATTCCTTGGCCAGCGCCTTCGTCATGCCGATGATGCCGGCCTTGGCCGCGGCATAGGAGAATTTGGAGACGGCGCTGGTGACGCCGCCGGTATGCGCGTTCAGCGAGGACATGGAGACGATGCGCCCGCCGCCGCCTTCCTGCATCAGCGGCACCAGGGCCTGGATGTAGTTGAAGCAGGACTTCAGGTTCACCGCGATGGTGCGGTCGAAGGCCTCCTCGGTGATATCCAATATGCCGGTGGGATTGCCGCGGCCGGCATTGTTCACCAGCACGTCGATGCGGCCGAAGCGGCTCCGGACCTCCGCCGCGATCTCCCGCGCCCGGGCATGGTCGGCGACATCGGCCTCGGCGATCATCACCTGGCGGCCCATGGCCTCGACCTCCGCCTGGGTGCGCTCCATCTCGGCGCGCAGCAGGTCGACGATGACGATGTCGTAGCCACGTTCCGCCAGCGCATGCACGCAGCCGCGGCCAATGCCGCGTGCGCCGCCGGTGACCAATGCGACCTTGTTCTCGGTTGGCATCGGGGCCCTTCCCTGTCGTGCGCGGCTGCCTGGTCCCGCGCCAGGCGCGAACGCTATCCGTGCAATGCAGGCGCGGCAACATGCCGGCGGGGCGCTTCGCACGGCGAAGCCCGCTTGACGGCCGCATTTCGCCGAGTGCAGCATCGCCTCAATACAAAGACGGGGATGCTGCAATGACGACGCGCGGGATGAAGGGAAGCGCGACGGAGATCAGCCGTCGCAATCTGCTGGTGGCCGGTGCGGTCGCGGGCGCCGCCGGCCTGCCGCGCATCGCGGAGGCGCAGCGTGGCGGCGGCGGGCGCATCGTCTTCGCCAATGGCAGCGCCTATGACACGATGGACCCGCACGCCACCTTCGATGTCGGTCGCGTCGCCTATCGCCTGAACTGCTATGACGGGCTGATGCGCTGGGTGGACAATCCGCCGAAGCTGGAGCCCTGGCTGGCGGAATCGTACACGACGTCCGAGGACGGCAAGACCTACACCTTCAAGCTGCGCCAGGGCGTCACCTTCCATGACGGTGCCCCGCTGACGGCGGAGGATGTGGTCTATTCCATGGAGCGCATTCTTGCGGTCAAGAAGGGCGCCTATCCGCTTTTCGCCCCGCTGGTCGCGCCGGGCAGCACCAAGGCGCTGGACCGCCACACGGTGCAGTTCAACCTGACCACGCCGTCGGCCATCTTCGCCGCCACCACCCACGACATCTATGTGGTGAACAGCGCGCTGCTGAAGCGGAATGAGCGGGATGGCGACTGGGGCCAGGCCTTCATCGGCCGCAACGATGCCGGATCGGGTTCCTACATCATCCGCCGCTTCGACCCGGCGCGCGGCTTCCTGGCACAGCGCTTCGACAACCACTTCCTTGGCCCGGCCGGGGTTGCGGAGATCGATTTCCGCTACGTGGCGGAGGTGAACAGCCGCGTGCTGGGCCTGATCCGCGGCGACTTCCAGGGCACCGATCCCTACATGCCGCAGGACCAGATCACCCGGCTGCAGGGCGATTCGAACCTCAACGTCATGGAAGCCGAATCGACCCGGCTGTTCTATTCCTGCATCCACAACCAGCGCGCGCCGATGAACGACGTGAACTTCCGCAAGGCGCTCTGCTACTCCTTCGACTATGATGGCTGGATCAACAACATCCTCGGCGGGTCCGTGGTGCGGAACACCGGCGTGGTGCCGAACCCGATGTGGGGCGCGCCCAAGGATCTGGCCGGCTACACCTACGACATCGACAAGGCGAAGTGGCACCTGGCCCGCGTCCAGGCCCCGATGCGGGAGATCGTGGTCGCCGGCATGATCGGCTACGAGCAGTCGATCCAGGCGGCGTCCCTGCTGCAGAACGGCCTGACCCGCGCCGGCATCCAGAGCCGCCTGCTGAACGAGCCCTGGCCCGTCGTCTCCAACAAGATGCGCGACCCGGAACAGATGTACGACCTGCTGTTCCTGTGGCGCTCCACCTACTACGCGGACCCGCACAACTGGGCCGGCGAGATCCTGCACACCGAACGCCACCGCGGCGGCAATGCCAGCTACTACTCCAACCCGGAGGTCGATCGCCTTCTGGAGGAGGCGCTGGCAACGCCGGACCAGGCGAAGCGCGCGCCGCTATACGAACAGGTGGCCCGCATCTCGTCCGAGGATGCGGCGGCGATCTTCATCCACAATACGAAGTGGTACGGACCCTTCCGCAAGAATGTCAGCGGCGTGCGGTTCTGCCCGATCGGGGATGGGCAGGAGATGCGTTGGCTCAGCATCGCGTGACGCAAGGATTGCATGACGGGGTTTCGGCCCCGTGAAGATTCTCGTCCTGGTCGTCAACCGCGTGATCTGGTTCGTGCCGACGTTGCTCGGCCTGCTGGCGATCGTCTTCTTCATCTCGCATGTCATCCCGGCCGACCCGGCGGCTTTCGCCGCCGGGGAGAACGCCTCCGCCGCCACCATTGCGGAGATGCGGGCCCGGCTGGGGCTGGACCAGCCGCTGCACATCCAATTCCTGCGCTATGTGCAGTCCATCCTGACCGGCGACATGGGCCGCAGCATCTATACCGGGCGACCGGTTTCGGAGGATCTGCTGAGCCGTCTGCCGGCGACGCTGGAACTCACGCTGGTCACCGTGGTGATCGCCACGCTGATCGGCGTGCCGCTTGGCGTGATCAGCGCCCTGCGACGCAATTCCTGGTTGGACCACGGGCTGCGCTTCGTCACCATCGCCGGCCTGGCGATCGCGAGCTTCTGGTTCGCCATCCTGCTGCAGCTGTTCTTCTCGATGCGGCTCGGCATCACGCCGCTGACCGGCCGGGTGGAGGGCTGGGGGCCGGAGCCGATCACCGGCTTCTACGTCATCGATTCCCTGATCAACTGGGACATGGAGACGCTGCTGGACGCCTTCCACCACATGATCCTGCCGGTCGCCACCCTGGCGCTGCCGGCGGCCGCCACCATCGTGCGCTTCACCCGCGCCGGCGTGCTGAATGCGCTGGAGAGCAACTACGTGCTGTATGAAACGGCGATGGGCTATCCGCGCCGGCAGATCGTCTGGAAGTATGTGCTGCGCAATGCGCTGATCGGCACGGTGACGCAGATCGGCCTGATCTTCGGCATCCTGCTGGCCGGTGCGGTGGTGGTGGAGGCGGTGTTCGACTGGCCGGGCCTCGGCATGTTCGCGGTGAACTCCATCCTGAACTCGGACTACAATGCGGTGATGGGTTTTACGCTCATTGCGGGAACCATGTTCATCGTGGTGAACCTGCTGGTCGATATCCTGCAAGGTCTCATCGACCCGCGGGAGACCCGCTGATGAAACAGGTGTTTCGGAAGCTGGCGGAGGACCGGGCCTCCATGCTCGGCCTGGCGCTGATCATGGTCGTGGTGTTGGCCGCCATCCTGGCGCCGTGGCTGGCCACTCATCCCGGCGACGTGGCGGAATTCCACACCGCCATCCGGCTGAGCCCGCCCAATGCCGACAACTGGCTGGGCACGGACCGTATGGGCAGCGACATCTATTCGCGCCTGCTGTTCGGTGCGCGCATCACCATCACCATCGCGGTCGTCGCCATCCTGGTCGCCGTGCTGATCGGTGTGCCGATCGGGCTGATCGCCGGCTATTACGAGGGGCTGGGCAGCGACATCCTCATGCGCGGGTCGGATGTCTTCCTCGCCGTGCCGCAGATCGTGCTGGCCATCGCCATCGCGCAGACCCTGGGGCCGTCCATCGAGAACGTCATCCTCGCGCTGTCCGCCACCTACTGGCCCTTCTGGGCGCGGCTTGTGTATGCTGAGACGCGGTCCTGCAAGAACGAGACCTTCGTCGAGGCCGCCATCGCGTTGGGCTGCTCGCCCTGGCGGGTGATGGTGCTGCACATCCTGCCCTCCATCTCCTCTTCCATCATCGTCCGCACCACCATCGGCATGGGCGGCACCATCCTGACGGCCGCCACGCTGGGCTTCCTCGGCCTCGGCCCGCCACCGCCGACGCCGGAATGGGGGCGCACCATTGCGGAGTCCCGGGAATTCCTGCCGATGGCCTGGTGGTATGCGGCCTTCCCGGGGCTTGCGATCTTCATCGTGGTGATGGGCTTCAACCTGCTGGGCGACGGTCTGCGCGACGTGCTCGACCCCCGGCTGCGGCGGGCTTCCAGTGGAAAGTGACCTGATCACGGTACGCGACCTGCGCGTGGCCTTCGCCTCCGATGCCGGGCTGGCGAAGGTGTTGGATGGCGTGAGCTGTTCCATCCGCCCGGGCGAAATCCGCGGGCTGGTCGGCGAATCCGGCTGCGGCAAGACCACCCTGGCGCGCGCCATCCTCGGCATCCTGCCGCAGAACTCCGCCCGCATCCAGGGTGGCCAGGTGCTGTTCGGCGGGCGCGACCTGCTGACGGTGGCGGAAGGCACGCTGGCGCGGGAAGTGCGGGGGCGGGAGATCGCCTATATCCCGCAGGACCCGTCCACCGCCTTCAACCCGGTCTTCACCATCGGCACACAGATCGCCGACTTGATGCACTGGAAATCGCCGCTGCTGCGCGATCCGTCCTTCAAGGGCAATGCCCGTGCAAGGCGAGAGGCCGACCTGGCGCGGGTGGTTGAATGGCTGCGGCTGGTGCAGCTGCCGAACCCGGAAGCACTGCTGCGCAAATACCCGCATGAGGTCTCGGGCGGCCAGCGCCAGCGGCTGATGATCGCCATGGCGTTGCTGCCGGAGCCAAAGCTGGTGATCGCGGACGAGCCCACCACGGCGCTGGACGTGACGGTGCAGGCGCAGATCCTGAAGCTGCTGAAGGGTCTGGCGCGTGAGCGCAACGTCGCCGTGCTCTTCACCACCCACGACCTCGGCGCCGCCTACGAGATCTGCGACCGCATCACCGTGATGTATGCGGGGCAGGAGGTGGAGGAAGCGCCGGTTGCGGAGTTCTTCAACCGCCCGAGCCACCCCTACACCCGCAAGCTGCTGGACAGCCTGCCCAGCGCCGAGACCGGCCTGCGCGGCATCCCCGGCGAGATCCCGCGCCTGATCGACCCGCCGCCCGGCTGCCGCTTCAACCCGCGCTGCGAACGCGCGACCGCCATCTGCCAGCAGCGCCCGGCGCCGGAACAGGTCGGGCCGGGCCACAGCGTGCGCTGCCACCACCGGCTGACGGAGTTCGCGGCGTGAGCGCGCCCATCCTTGAGGTCCAAAGCCTCCGCAAATACTTCCCCGTGCGCAATTTGTGGAAGCGCCGCGTGGGCTGGCTGCGGGCGCTGGACGATGTCTCCTTCGCCGTGCAGCCGGGCGAGATCCTCGGCATCGTCGGCGAATCCGGCTGCGGCAAATCGACCCTCGGCAAGACGCTGATGGGCATCCACACCGCGACCCAGGGCCGCATCCTGTTCCAGGACCAGGACATCGCCCCGCTCAAGCCGCATCAATCCCGAAAATTCCGCCAGCACCTGCAATACTGCTACCAGGACCCGGGCGCCTCGCTCGACCCGCGCTGGACCATCCGCGCCTCCCTGCATGAGCCGCTGATCGTGCATACCGATCTGGGCGAGGCGGAGCGCGAGGCGCGGGTGCGGGAGATTCTCGCCGCGGTCGGGCTGCCGGAGACGCATCTCGATCTCTATCCGCATGAGATCAGCGGCGGGCAGCAGCGCCGCGTCGGCCTGGCGCGCATCCTGACGCTGAAGCCCTCCGTCGTCATCCTGGACGAGCCGACCTCAGGCCTGGATGTCTCCGTGCAGGCCACCATCCTGAAGCTCTTCCTGTCGCTGCAGGAGCAGTTCGGGTTGACCTACCTGTTCGTCTCGCATGACCTGTCCGTGGTGCGGCTGATCTGCGACCGGGTGGCGGTGATGTATCTCGGCCGCATCGTGGAAATCGGCGAGACGGCGCAGGTCTTTGCCACGCCGCGGCACCCCTATACGCAGTCGCTGCTCGCCGCGATCCCGAAGATCGGCGGCGCGCGTGTGACGGACACTTTCGCGCTGGAAGGCGAGCCTCCGAGCCCCACCAACCTGCCCTCCGGCTGCCGCTTCCGCACACGCTGCCCGAAGGCGCAGCCGCTCTGCGCGGAGAAGGACCCGGCGCTGCGGGCGGATTGGCCCAGGCAGGAAGCCGCCTGCCATTTCGCGGAATAGGAGGCAGCGATGGCCCTGCGGCATGTGATCGGCGTGGACCATGTGATGGTGCTTGTGCGCGACCTGGATGCGGCCGCAGCGGCCTGGCGGGGGCTGGGCTTCACCGTGTCGCCGCGCGGCACGCACAGCGCCCATATGGGCTCCGGCAATTACACCATCATGTTCGGCGAGGACTATCTCGAATTGCTGGGCGTGCTGGTGCCGACCGAGCACAATGCGCCGATGCGCGCGGCACTGGCGCGGCGGGAGGGTCTGGACCGCGTCGCCTTCACCACGGACGACGCGGCGGCGGGGGTGGCGGAGCTGCAGGCCAAGGGCATCGCCGCCACCGGACCGATCGCCTTCGGCCGTCCGGTGGAATTGCCGGGCGGCGGCACGGCGGAGGCGCGGTTCCAGGTCTTTCACTGGCCGCAGTCGGCGCGCCCGGCCGGACTCGGCCTGTTCGCCTGCCAGCATCTGACGCGGGAGAATGTGTGGATCCCCGCGCTGCAAGCCCATGCCAACGGCGCCTGCCGCCTGCTGCGGATCGAGGTTCTGGCGGCCGACCCGCAGGCTGGCGCGGCCGAGCTCGCCGGGCTGGTCGACCGGGTGGCGGAGCCGGAGGCGGATGGCGCCTGGCGTGTCGCCTCCGGCGCCGGGCGCGCGGATTTCGTCTTCCTGGATCGCGCCACGCTGGCGGCGCGCCATCCGGACGTGTCCCTGGATGGGCTGCCGCAACAGGGCGCCGCGGCGCTGGTGCTCGGCACCACGAACCTGGCCGCGGCGACGGCGGCGTTGGGCGGTGCGCCCGCCGTGCCGGCGACGCGGGCCAACGGGGTGCTGCTGCGCTTCATCGCGGTGTGAGCTTCGGTTGACGGGCCGCGCTCCCGGGTCCCATGCTGCGTCGCGAAAGACCCGAGGGCCCAGCCATGGATGCGACGCGTCGTGCGATACTCCTGACCTCCGCCGCGCTGGCCAGCAGCGTGGCGCTGCCGGGGCGTGGCCTGGCGCAGGAACAGCCGAGGCGAGGCGGCGTGATGACGGTGCATTTCGGCACCGAGCAGCGCATCCTCAACCCGTCGTTGCAGGCCTCCACCGGCGTCTACATCGTCGGCGGCAAGATCCAGGAACCGCTGGTGGACCTGGACGCCAGTGGCCGGCCGGCGCCCTGCCTCGCCGAAAGCTGGGAGAGCTCGGCGGATGGCAAGACCATCACCTTCCGGCTGCGCCGTGGCGTCACCTGGCATGATGGCCGCCCCTTCACCTCCACGGACGTGCAGTTCACGGCGATGGAGATGTGGAAGAAGATTCTGAACTACGGCTCCGCGCTCCAGCAGTTCCTCGAAGCGGTGGAGACGCCGGATGCGCATACGGCGGTGTTCAAATACGCCCGGCCGATGCCGCTCGGCCTGCTGCTGCGGGCGCTGCCGGACCTCGGCTACATCTCGCCCAAGCATGTCTATGAGACGGGGAATATCCGCGAGAATCCGGCGAATACCGCGCCGATCGGCACCGGCCCCTTCAAGTTCCTGCAATACGAGCGCGGCCAGTACATCATCGCGGAGCGCAACCCGAATTACTGGCGCGACAACCTGCCCTATCTGGATCGCGTGGTCTGGCGCGTGGTGACGGACCGCTCCGCCGCGGCGGCGCAGATGGAGGCTGGGCAAATCCTGTTCAGCCCCTATTCCTCGCTCACCATCGCGGACCTCCAGCGCCTCGGCCAGGATCCGCGCTTCGAGGTGACGACCAAGGGCAATGAGGGCAACGCCCGCACCAATACCCTGGAGTTCAATTTCCGGAACCCGGTCCTGGCGGATCTCCGCGTGCGCCGCGCCATCGCGCATGCGATTGACGTGCCCTTCTTCATCGAGAATTTCCTCGGCGACTTTGCCAAGGCCGGCACCGGGCCGATCCCGTCCGTCTCCACCGACTACTACCCGACGGAGCCGATGCCGCAGTACCCCTTCGACCGCCGCCGCGCCAATGCGCTGCTGGACGAGGCGGGGCAGCGCCGTGGCGCGGGTGGCGTGCGCTTCACGCTGCGCCTGACCCCGGCGCCGTGGGGGGAGGATATCGCCCTGTGGTCCACCTTCATCCAGCAATCGTTGCAGGAGGTGGGCATCCGCGTCGAGATCGTGCGCCTGGACGCGGCCGGTTTCCTGCGCACCGTCTATAACGATTGGAATTTCGACCTCGCCACCGGCTGGCACCAGTACCGCAACGACCCGGCGGTCTCGACCAGCGTCTGGTACCGCTCCGGCCAGCCGAAGGGGGCGCCCTGGACCAATCAGTGGGGCTGGCAGGATGATGAGGCGGACCGGATCATGGATGCGGCGCAGACGGAGCTGGACCCGGCGAAGCGCCGCGCGCTCTACGCCGATTTCGTGCGGCGGGTGAATACGGAACTGCCGGTCTGGATGCCGATCGAGCAGATCTTCGTCTCCGTCTTCAACAAGCGGCTGCGCAACTACGCCAACAACCCGCGCTGGGCCTCCTCCTCCTGGCACGATCTGTGGCTGGCATCTTGAGCTGCATCGATGCTGACGCATCGCTGCCCCTCAGGCGCCGTGCGCCGCGCATCCGCGCGCCTCGGCTTCGCGGCACCAGCCGCGGGCCGCATCCGCGGCCTCGGCCTGCCTGAAGTGCGGCAGGCCGGCTGATGCGCGTTCTGGCTCTGGCGGGGCGGCGGCTTCTGTCGTCGCTGCCCACCTTGCTGCTGATCCTGGTCGGCATCTTCCTGCTGCTGCAACTGGCGCCGGGCGATGCGGTGGATGCGCTGATCGCGCAGACCGGCGGCGGCGCGGATACCCGCGCGGCGGCGGAGATGCGGGCGCAGATGGGGCTCGACCTTTCCGTGCCGGCGCAGCTGGCGAACTACATGTGGCGGCTGGTGCGGCTGGACCTCGGCTTCTCCTCGATCTACGGCAAGCCGGTTTCCACCGTGATCTTCGAGAGGCTGCCGGCGACGCTGCTGCTGATGCTGTCCGCGCTGTCCTTCGCCTTCTTCTTCGGCCTGGTGCTGGGCGTGCTGGCGGCGCGGCGGGTGAATGGCTGGCCGGATACGCTGATCTCGACCCTCGGCCTGGTCTTCTACGCCACGCCCTCCTTCTGGTTCGGGCTGATGGCCATCGTGCTGTTCTCCGTCCACCTGCAATGGCTGCCGGCCGGCGGGCTGGAGGAGATCGGCGCCGGCTATACCGGGCTGCGGCGCACGCTGGACATCGCCGCCCATCTGGTACTGCCGACGCTGACCCTCGGGCTGATCTTCCTGGCGATCTACCTGCGCATCATGCGCGCCTCGATGCTGGAGGTGCTGTCGCTGGATTTCGTCCGCACCGCGCGCGCCAAGGGGCTGGATGAGACGCGGGTGGTGGTGCGGCACGTGCTGCGCAACGCGCTGCTGCCGATGGTGACGCTGATCGGGCTGCAGGCGGGCACCATGCTCGGCGGGTCGGTGGTGGTCGAGAGTGTCTTTTCCCTGCCTGGCCTCGGGCGGCTGGCCTATGAATCGGTGGTGCAGCGGGATCTGAACACGCTGCTCGGCATCGTCTTCGTCTCGGCGGTGCTGGTGATCTGCGTGAACTTCGTGGTGGACCTGCTCTATGCGCGGCTGGATCCGCGCATCACGCCATGAAGGCCTTCCTGCGCGGCTACCTCCGCAGCCCGCCGGCGATGATCGGGCTGCTGCTGCTGCTGGCGGTGGTCGCCATGGCCATCTCGGCGGATTGGCTGTTCCCGCGCGACCCGCTGGCGCTGGCCGGGCGGCCGCTTCAATGGCCGGCGGGCCATCCGCGCTTCCCGCTCGGCACCGACAATTCCGGCCGGGACATCGCGGCGCAGATCTTTCACGGCGCACGCATCTCGCTGCTGATCGGCGTGGTGGCGACGGCCATTGCCATCCTGGTCGGCATCGTGGTGGGCGCGCTGGCCGGCTACCATGGCGGCTGGGTGGATGACGTGCTGATGCGGCTGACGGAGGCCTTCCAGACGCTGCCGAATTTTCTGCTGCTGCTGGTGCTGGTGGCGGTCTTCGGATCGGACCTCACTACTGTCACCATCGCCATCGGCGCCGTCTCCTGGCCCGCCCCGGCGCGGCTGACGCGGGCGGAGTTCCTGACGCTGCGCAACCGCGAATTCGTCCAGGCCTGTCGCACGCTGGGCATGGGCGATGCACGGATCATCTTCCGCGAGATCCTGCCCAACGCGCTGCCGCCGATCATCGTCTATGCCTCCGTCGTCATGGCGGTGGCGATCCTGCTGGAATCGGCGCTGGCCTTCCTGCGGCTGTCGGACCCGAACGTCGCCTCCTGGGGCAACCTCATTGGCCTGGGACGGGATGTGCTGCGGGTGCAGTGGTATGTCTCCGCCATTCCCGGGCTGGCCATCCTCTTGACGGTGCTGGCGGTGTCGCTGGTGGGGCAGGGGCTGAACGATGCGCTGAACCCGCGGCTGCGCCGCCGGTGAGCGCCGTGCTGGCGATCCAGGGCCTGACGGTCGCGCTGCCCCAGGGCGCGGACCGGCCGCATGCGCTGGACCAGGTTTCGCTCGACCTCAATGCGGGCGAAATCCTTTGCGTCGTGGGCGAATCCGGCTCCGGCAAATCCATGACGGCCGGCGCGGTGATGCGCCTGCTGCCGCCGGGGGTTGCCATCACCGGCGGGGCGGTGATCTTCGAGGGCCAGGACCTCGCCACTGCGGATGAGGCGACGATGCGCCGGCTGCGCGGTGCCCGCATCGCCATGGTGTTCCAGGAACCGATGACGGCGCTGAACCCGCTGCGCAGCATCGGCGACCAGATCGGCGAGATGTTCCGTATCCACACGGACCTGCTGAAGGCCGAGATCGAGGCGCGCGTGCTGTCCCTGCTCGCCGAGGTGCATATCCCCGACCCGCGTCAGGCCGCCCGCGCCTATCCGCACGAACTTTCGGGCGGCCAGCGCCAGCGCGCGATGATCGCCATGGCGCTGGCGCTGGACCCCAAGGTGCTGATCGCGGATGAGCCGACCACCGCGCTGGATGTGACGACCCAGGCGCAGATTCTGCACCTCATCAAGGATCTGCAGCGCCGCAAGGGCACGGCCGTGCTGTTCATCACGCATGATTTCGGCGTGGTGGCGGAAATCGCGGATCGTGTCGCTGTCATGCAGCACGGGCTGGTGGTGGAGGAAGGCCCGGCCAGCCAGGTGCTGAACGCGCCTCGACACGCCTATACACAATCCCTCATCGCCGCCGTCCCGCCACTCACCGCCCGCGCGCCCCGCGCCATCAGCGCGGAGCCGATCCTGGTGATGCAGGATGTGCGAAAAACCTACCGCACCGGCGGCTTCCTCGGCCGCGGCGGGCGGGTGACGCATGCGGTGCGCGGCGTGACGCTGATGCTGCCGAAGGGCGCCACGCTCGGCATCGTCGGCGAGTCCGGCTCCGGCAAATCCACCCTCGCGCGCTGCCTGGTGCGGCTGGTTCCGCCCGATGGCGGCAGCGTGGCGCTGGATGGGCTGGACCTCGCCAGCCTCACGCGCCGCCAGATGCGGCGGGAGGCGCATCGCATCCAGATGGTCTTCCAGGACCCCTATGGCTCGCTCAACCCGCGCCGACGCGCCGGCGAACTGGTCGCGCAGGGGCCGATGATCCACGGCACGCCGCGCGTCGAAGCCATGCGTCGCGCCAAGGCGCTTTTCGAACTGGTCGGCCTCGACCCCGCCTCCACCGAGCGCTTCCCGCATGAATTCTCCGGCGGCCAGCGCCAGCGCATCGGCCTGGCCCGCGCTTTGGCGCTGGAGCCGGAAGTGCTGGTGGCGGATGAGCCGGTCTCGGCGCTGGATGTCTCCGTGCAGGCGCAGGTGCTGCGGCTGCTGGCGGAGCTGCGCGAGAGGCTCGGCCTGTCGCTGGTCTTCATCACGCACGACCTGCGCGTGGCGGCGCAGGTCTGTGACCTGGTCGCGGTGATGAAGGATGGGGAGGTGGTCGAGCACGGCCCCATCGCCCGCGTCTTCGAGGCGCCTGAGCATCCCTACACCCAGGCGCTGCTCGCCTCCGTTCCCGGCCGGGATTTCGCGCGGAAGAATTGACCGTTCACGAAGTTCGGCGCGACACTGCCGGACAGGCTGGAGCGGGGATCGCGACATTGGGCTGGCGCGTCGGCGTGGATTCGGGCGGCACCTTCACGGATGTCTGTCTGTTCGAGGAGGATACCGGCCGCATCGCGGTCTGGAAGGTGTCCTCCACCCCGGATGATCCCTCCCGCGGCATCGCCGGCGGCGTGGCGGAGGGCATGGCGGAGATCGGCCAGGCGCCCTCCGACATCGCCTATTTCGGCCATGGCACCACGGTGGCGACCAATGCGCTGATCCAGCATCGCGGCGTCCGCACCGGCCTGGTCACCACCGACGGCTTTCGCGATCTGCTGGAGATCGGCCGGCAGAAACGCCCGGACCTTTACGATTTGCAGGTGGACAAGCCGCCGGTGCTGGTGGCGCGGGAGCTGCGGCTGCAGGTTCCGGAACGCATCCGCCACGACGGCAGCGTGGAGACGGCGCTGGACGAACAGGCGGTGCGGGAGGCCGCGCGGGCGCTGAAGGCGGCCGGCGTGCAGGCCATCGCCATCTGCTTCCTCTACAGCTTCGTGCACCCGGAGCACGAGGCCACGGCGAAGCGCATCATCGCGGAGGAACTGCCCGGCATCTTCCTCACCACCAGCCACGAGATTGCCCCCGAATTTCGGGAGTTCGAGCGGCTGTCCACGGCGGTGGTCAACAGCTACCTCGGCCCGGTGATGCGCGGCTACATCAAGCGCCTCGCGGAACGCCTGGCTGCGCTGGGTGTCACCGCCACGCCGCATCTCACGCAATCCAATGGCGGCGTCATCGGCTTCGAGGCGGCGGCGGAAATGCCGGTGCGGATGGTGCTCTCCGGCCCCTCCACCGGCGTGGTCGGGGCGCAGGCCATCGGGCAGCTTTCGGGCTTCCCCGACCTCATCACCTTCGACATGGGCGGCACCAGCACCGATGTCGCGCTGCTGCAGGGCGGCGCGGCGCGGCTGACGGGGGAGGCCATCGTGCATGGCTACCCGATCAAGGCGCCGATGCTGGATATCCACACGGTCGGCGCCGGCGGCGGGTCCATCGCCTATGTTGATTCCGGCGGGCTGCTGAAGGTCGGCCCGCGCAGCTGCGGCGCCGATCCGGGGCCGGTCTGCTACGACCGCGGCAACCCGGAAGCGGCGGTGACGGATGCGAATGTCGTGCTCGGCACGCTGCACCCGACGCATCTGCTGGGCGGCCGCATGCCGATCCGCCGCGACCTGTCGCTGGCGGCGGTGGAGCGGCTGGCCAAGCAGCTCGGCATGGGGGTGATGGAGACGGCGCAGGGGATTCTCTCCGTCGTCACCGCCAACATGGCGAAGGCGATCCGCGTCATCTCCGTGCAGCGCGGGCATGATCCGCGCGACTACACGCTGATCGCCTTCGGTGGCGCGGGCCCGCTGCATGCGGCGCGGCTGGCGAAGGAGCTCGACATCCGCCGCGTGCTGGTGCCGCGCAACCCCGGCATTTTGTGCGCCATGGGCCTGCTGCTGACCGACCTGCGCGCGGATTTCTCCGCCACGCGGCTGACGGCGCTGGATCACGACGCCCTCGCGCCCATGGAGGCCGCCTTCGCCACCCTGACCGCCACGGCGCAGCGCTGGTTCGAACAGGAGCACATCGCCTCCGACAAGCGCATGATCCGCCGCAGCGTGGACATGCGCTATGCCGGCCAGAACTACGAACTACCCGTCGCGCTGCCGGACGGCCCCTTCACCGCGGCCACGCTGGCGCATCTGGCCGAGGGCTTTGCCGCCGCGCATCGCCAGATGTACGGCTTCGTCGCGGAAGGGGAGGCTGTGCAGCTCGTCACCTTCCGGCTGGAAGCCACCGGCGTGGTCCGTAAGGCGGAGCTGCGGCCCCGCCCGCTACAGGGTCCCGACCCGCAAGCGGCGCTGGAGGCGACTCGGGACATCTGGCTGCCGGAATCGCAGGGCGTCGTCGCCGTGCCGGTCTATGCGCGGGATCGCCTCGCCCCCGGCAACCGCATCGCCGGCCCCGCCATCATCGAGCAGATGGATGCCACCACCGTCATCCTGCCCGGCCAGGAGGCCCGCGTGGATGAATACGAGAACCTGATCCTGGAGGCGGCGCCATGAGCAACACGCGTCCGGACCCGATCACCGTCGAGGTCATCGGCTCCGCCCTGTCCTCCATCGTCGAGGAGATGGGGGAGGCGCTGGTCCGTGCCTCCTACTCCACCAACATCAAGGAAAGGCGGGACTGTTCCACTGCGCTGTTCGATATCGCGGGCGCTACGCTGTGCCAGGCGGAACACATCCCGATTCATCTCGGCAGCTTCATCGGCATCATCGCGCATATCCTGAAGCGCCACCCGATGGAGCGGATGCAGCCCGGCGACGTCTTCGTCGGCAACGACGCCTATGAGGGCGGCGGCACCCACCTGCCCGACATCGTGCTGGCCGAGCCGATCTTCGTGGATGGCCGCATCGTCTCCTGGGCCGTGAACCTGGCGCATCACTCGGATTTCGCCGATCGCGGCCATGCGCATATCTTCCAGGAAGGCCTGCGCATCCCGCCGATCCGCCTGTACCGCGCCGGCGAATTGCAGCAGGACGTGCAGGAACTCATCCTGCTGAACTGCCAGGTGCCGCGCGAGCGCCTGTCGGACCTGCGGGCGCAGATGGCGGCGAACCGGCTCGGCGTGTCCCGGATGCAGGCGCTGTGTGCGAAATACGGCACGGAGACGGTGCTGGCGGCCGGCGAGGCCCTGCAGGACTACGCGGAGCGCAAGATGCGCGCCGGCATCGCCGCGATCCCCGACGGCACATGGACCTTCGCCGATGTGCATGACAGCCCGGAGATCAGCGGCGAATTGCCGCTGACGCTCACCCTCACCGTTGCGGGCGATACCATGTCGCTCGATTTCGACGGGCCGGACCAGGTGCGCGCCGGCATCAACATGACCTTCACCGCGCTGCTCGCCACCGTCTACTACGCGGTGAAGACCGTGGTGGACCCGACGCTGCTGCCCAATGCCGGCCTGGCGCGGCCGCTGCAGGTCACGGCGCGGGAAGGCAGCGTGCTGAACTGCGTGCTGCCGGCCGCGGTGAATGCGCGGCTGTCCACCTGCCAGCGCGTGGTGGACCTCATCCATGGCGCGCTGGCCCAGGCGGTGCCCGAACGGGTGACGGCGGCGCATAACGGCGCCTGCTTCGTCGCCTCCTTCGTCGGCCGCCAGCCCATCACCGGCGAGCCCTGGGTCTATCTGGAGACCATCGGCGGCGGTTTCGGCGCCCGCGCCACGAAGGACGGGCTGGATGGCGTGCATGTGCACACCACCAACACCTCCAACCTGCCGGTGGAGGCGCTGGAGATCGAGTATCCGCTGACGCTGATGCGCTACGAGCTGGTGGAAGGCTCCGGCGGCGCCGGGCGGCAGCGCGGCGGCATGGGGCTGCGCCGCGTCTATCGCGCTGAAGCCGAATGCCGCCTGCGGATGGATGGGTCCCGCTTCGCCTCCGCCCCCTGGGGCCTGCAGGGCGGGCAGCCGGGCGGGCGCGGGCGCTTCGTCTACGGGCCTGGCATCGCGCCCTTCGTGCTCGGCAATGGCTTGTTGCAGGCGGGCGACTGGGTGGAGATCATCACCCCCGGCGGCGGCGGCTACGGCCCGCCGGCGGAACGCGACCCAGCTGCGCTGCAACGCGACCTGGCCGAAGGCAGCATCACGCCGCAGGCCGCGCAGACGATCTACGGAGCAGACTGAGCCAACAACAAAAGGGAGACTTTACCATGCGCTTCACCCGTCGTGGCCTGATCGCCACCACCGCCGCCTTGCCCTTCCTGCCGGGTGGCACCGCCCGGGCTCAGGGTGGCACCCTGCGCTTCGGCCTGTCCTCCTTCCCGCCGAGCCTGCTGCCCTGGGCCAATACCGGCACGGCCGCGGCCACCGTGAAGCTGCTGATCCATCGCGGCCTGCTGTCCTACGCGCCGGATGGCACGCTGCGCGGCGAGATCGCGGAATCCTGGCGCAACGAGAGCCCCACCGTCTGGGTCTTCGCGCTGCGCGACAACGCGGTGTTCCACAATGGCGAGAAGGTCACCGCCGCCGATGTGAAGTGGAACATCGAGCAGATCGCCGCCGAACGCTCCACCGCGCATTATCGCGCGGAGATGCAGCAGATCGCGAGCATGGAGACGCCGGATGCGCGCACGCTGCGCATCACCACCAAGGCGCCCATCGCCACCCTGCCCAACTGGATGGCGTCCTACCACATGATGATCGTCAACCCGCGCAGCCCGACCGGCGCGGGCGTGCTGCCGATCGGCGCCGGGCCCTTCACCATCCGGGCGCAGGAACGCGGCACCTCGATCGATCTCGCGGCCTTCGACCGCTACTACAAGCCGGGCATGCCGAAGCTGACCGGCATCCGGCTGATCGCCTATGCGGATGAGAACCTGCGCGTCTCCGCCATCCGCGCCGGCGATGTGGACCTCATCGAATACGTGCCCTGGCAGGCCATGGCAGCGATCGAGGCGGATGAGCGGCTGCGGCTGGACGCCACCAACGGCCCCTTCATGTACCTCAACTTCAACGCCACCCGGCCGCATCTGGGCGATGCGCGGGTGAGGCGGGCCATCGCCCACGCCATCAAGCGCGACGACATCGTCAAGGTCGCCTTCTTCGGCCGCGGCAGCCCGCTGGAGGGCTTGCCCATCGCCCCCGGCAGCGAATTCTTCGACGAGGCGCTGTCCAAGGGCCAGGCCTATGACCCGGACAAGTCGAAGGCCCTGCTGCGGGAAGCCGGGCTGGCCAATGGCTTCAGCACCTCCCTTCTGTCCACCGCGCAATACGGCATGCACAAGGACACGGCGGAGGTGGTGCAGCAGCACCTGGCGGCCGTCGGCATCCAGGCGGAGCTGCGCCTGCCGGATTGGGCGACGCGGGTGAACCTCGGCAATCGCGGCCAGTTCGACATCGCGGTGATGGGCACGGCAACGGACAACAACGACGCGGATGGGCTGAACAACCTGATCGATGGCTCGCTCTCGCCTTCCTACACCCGCAGCGCCGGGCTGCGGATTCCGAAGCTGGAGGAGCTGATGCAGGCCGGCCGCGCCGAATTCGACCCGGCCAAGCGCCGCACCATCTACCGGGAGGCACAGCGCGTGGCGCTGGAGGAGGTGCCGATGGTCGGCCTCGCCTGGCGCAGCCAAGGCTATGCCATGAAGAAGGAGATCACCGGCTTCAAGGCGATGCCCGGCGCGCTGAACTTCTTCTCCGGCATCACGCTGGAGGATGCGGCGCTGGGCTGAGCCCAAGCTGGTCTGAGCCCAGGCTGGTCTGAGCAGGGTGGTCAAGCGGCCGGCCGACCCCATCTGGGTCCGGCCGGCCCCCTGCAACCGAAGCGGGACGGAACCGATGGCCATGTGGCACGCTGTGCTGCTGGCAGAGCTTGGCACCGAAGCGGGACAGGACAGGATCATGGCAGGCATCATCCGGCGGCGGCTTCTGGCCGCGCTTCCCCTGGTTTTGGCAGCCCCGCACCTGGCGCGCGCCCAGGCGGCGCGGCCGGTGGTGGTCTCCTCGAAGATCGACACCGAGGGCGCGCTGCTCGGCAACCTGATCCTGGTGGCGCTGGAACGCGCCAGTATCCCGACCGAGGCGCGGCTGTCGCTCGGCCCAACGCGCATCGTCCGCACCGCGCTGGTGGCGGGCGAGATCGACCTCTATCCCGAATACACCGGCAACGGCGCCTTCTTCTTCCAGCAGCCGGAGGCGCCGGCCTGGCGCAACGGCGACACCGCCTATGAGGCTGTGGCGCGGCTGGACCGGGAGGCCAACAGGCTGATCTGGCTGGCCCGTGCCCCGGCCAACAATACCTGGGCCATCGCCGTCCGCGGCGATGTGGCCCGTGCCGAGAACCTCGCCACCATGGAGGATTTCGGCCGCGCTGCCGGGGCCGGCAAGCTGCGCCTCGCGGCGTCAGCCGAATTCGTCGAGAGCCCGGCCGCGCTGGGCAGCTTCGAGCGCACCTACGGCTTCAGTTTCCCGCGCGACCGCATCGTGGTGCTGCCGGGCGGTGATACGGCGGTGACCATGCGCGCCGCCGCCCAGGGCATCTCCGGCGTCAATGCCGCCATGGTCTATGGCACGGATGGCGCGATCTCCGCCCTCAGCCTGGTGGTGATGCAGGACAGCAAGGGCGCGCAGATCGTCTACGAGCCGGCGCCGGTGGTCCGCCAAGCGGTGCTGGAGGCGCATCCGGGCATCCGCGCGGCGCTGGCCCCGGTCTTCGCCTCCCTCACTTTGGAGAAGCTGCAGCAGTTGAACGCGCGCGTGGCGGTGGAAGGCCAGGCGGCGGCGGCCGTGGCGCGGGCGCATTTCGCCTCGCTGGGCTGACCTGCCCGCCATGCGCGCCGGGGAGGCGGGCCGCGCGCTGCTGCTGCTGGCGGTGCTGGCCGGCCTGCTGCTGCCCTGGCTGACGGTCGCGCCGAACCGCCTGCTACCCGGCACAGCGACCAACGGTTTTTCGGGACTGGGCTGGGCCGCGGCGGCCGCGCTGGCCGCCCTGGCGCTGGCCGTGCCGCGCCGCGTGCCGGCTTGGCTCGGGGCCGCCGCCGGGCTGGGCGGCGTGGCGCTGCTGCTGGTGGCAACAGGCTGGGCCGCTGCGGATTCGCTGGAAGGTCTGGCCTCGGCTGCGCGGGCAGGGCTGGGCGGCGGCTTCTGGCTCGGGCTGGTGGCGGGCGCGGCGCTGGTGGTGGCGCGTGGCGCCGCCCTGCCAGGCCCCGGCCGCGCGGCCCTGGCTGCCGTCGCCCTGGCCGCGCTGTGGTTGCCCTGGCAGGCCGGCAGCTTCGAATCCCTGTCCCTTGTGGTGGAATACCGGGCGCGGCAGGCGGCGGTGCATGCCGCGCTGCTGCGCCATCTGATGCTGGCCGGCGCCGCGCTGGCGCTGGCGCTGCTGCTGGCGGTGCCGCTGGCCTGGGCCGGCTTCCGGCGGCCGGGTGCCGCGGGGCCGGTGGGGGCCACGCTCGGCGCGGTGCAGGTGGTGCCGGCGATTGCGCTCTTCGCGGCGCTGATCCCGCTGCTGGCGGGGCTGCTGGCGCTGCTGCCGGCGCTGCGTGGCCTGGGCCTCGGCGCCATCGGCCCGGCGCCGGCGGTGCTCGCCACCGCGGGCTACCTGGCGCTGCCGCTCTGGCGGTCCGTGCTGGGCGGGCTTGCTGCCGCCGACCCGGCCGCCGTCGCCGCCGCCCGCGCCATGGGCATGACGGAGGGCGGCATCACGCGCGAAGTGCGGCTGCCTTTGGCGCTGCCGGTCTTCGCCGGTGGCCTGCGCGTGGCGGTGGTGCAGGCGATCGGGCTGGTGACGCTCGGCGGGCTGGTCGGCGCCGGCGGCCTCGGCGCGCTGGTCTTCGAGGGGCTGTCGCAATTCGCCACGGACCTGATGCTGCTCGGCGCGCTGCCGATCATGGCGCTGGCGCTGGCGGCGGATGCGCTGATCCGCCTGCTGGAACACCGGCTGGGGGCCAGCGCATGATCGCGTTCGAAAATGTCTCCGTCAGTTTCGACGCCACCGAGGCGCTGTCCTGCGTGAACCTCCAGGTCGCGGAGGGCGTGCTCTGCGCCCTCGTCGGCCCCTCCGGATCCGGCAAATCGACGCTGATGAAGCTGGTGAACCGGCTGGTGGAACCCAGCGCCGGCCGCGTGCTGGTGCGCGGTGCCGATGTGGCGGGCCAGGACCCGGCGCGGCTGCGGCGGTCCATCGGCTATGTCATGCAATCCACCGGGCTGTTCCCGCACCGGACCGTCGCCGCCAATATCGGCACCGTGCCGCGGCTGCTGGGCTGGGATTCGTCCCGGATTGCCACCCGCGTCGCCGACCTGCTGGAACTGGTGCAACTCGACCCCGACCTGGCGCAGCGCCTGCCCGGCGCACTCTCCGGTGGCCAGGCGCAGCGCGTCGGCCTGGCCCGCGCGCTCGCCGCGGACCCCGACATCCTGCTGATGGACGAACCCTTCGGCGCCGTGGACCCCATCACCCGCCGCGACCTGCGCGCGGAACTGCGCCGCATCCATGCCGGGACGGGCAAGACGATCCTGCTGGTGACGCATGATCCGGAGGAGGCGCTGGAACTCGCCAGCCAGGTGGTGGTGCTGCGCGACGGCGCGGTGGTGGCCGATGGCGCGCCCGCCGCGCTGGTGGCCGAGGATGCGCCGGAATTCGCCCGCACCCTGCTCGGCGGCGGCCAGCCCGGCCTGCGTCGCCTGTCCCTGCTGCCGGCCGAGGTGGCGCGGGATGCCTGCCCCGCCCCCGCCGACGCACCCGCCCTGCCGGAAGGCGCCACCCTGGCCGATGCGCTGTCCCGCATGGCGGAGACGGGGCGGGACGTGCTGGCGCTCGGCAAGGGATCGCTGCGGCTGGAGGCCGTGCTGGCGCGCGGCCGATGATGGCGCTGCTGCTGGCCGCGGGGCTGGCGCTGGTGGCGCTGCTGCCGGGCTGGTTCGGCGGCTTTCCGCCCGGCCGGCTGCTGGGCCTGGCCGCCAGCCATGCCGGGCTGGCGCTGGCCGGGGTGGTGCCGGCGGCGCTGCTCGGCCTGGCCCTGGGCGTGCTGGTGACCCGCCCATCCGGCCGCGCGCTGCGCCCGGCGGCGGATGCGCTGGCCGCCGCCGCCCAGGCCGTGCCGCCGGTGGTGGCGGTGGCGCTGGCGGTGCCCGCCTTCGGCTTCGGCTGGGGGCCGACCATCCTGGCCCTGCTGCTCTACGGCATCATGCCCGTGCTGCGCGCCACCGTGGCGGCGCTGGAGGCGGTGCCGCCGGAGGCGCGGCTCGCCGCCCTCGCACTCGGCTACACCCCGGCCGGCGCGTTGCGGGAGGTGGAGCTGCCACTGGCCTGGCCCCTGGTGCTGGATGGGCTGCGCGTCGCGCTGGTGCTGGCGGTGGCCACCGCCGCGGTGGGTGCGCTGGCCGGCGCGGCGACGCTCGGCACGCCGATCGTGCTCGGGCTGCAGAACCAGAACCAGCTCCTGGTGCTGCAGGGCGCGGCGGCGACGGCCGCCCTGGCCTTCGCGGCGGAGGGGCTGCTGCTGGCGCTGGCCGGCTACGGCGCCGGCCGTGGCCGCCGCAGCAGCGCCAGCCCGGCCAGCAGCGACGGTACGGCGCAGAGCAGGAAGCCGTAATCATAGCGGCCGGTCAGGCCGAGCACCGCGGCGAAGGCCAGCGGCATCAGCAGCGCGCCCAGCTGGCCGAAGGACAGCACGCCGCCGGTCGCCGCCCCGCGCATCCCCTCCGGCGCCAGCCGCGCCGCCTCTGCCAGCAGCACGCCGTTCCAGGAGAGGGCGGTCAGGCTGAGGCCGCCGCCCACCACGCCCAGCAGCAGCAGCGGCCAGCCGGGCCCGGACAGCCCGGCCAGCACGGAGCTGGCCGCCATGCCCAGCGCCAGCGCCCCCATGACGACGCGCGGCGGCGCCAGCACGCTGCCGATCCAGCCCCACAGCACGCGCCCGGGCACCGCGATCAGCGTGGCGGCGGAAAACACGAAGCCGGCGACCGCCAGCGGATGCCCCAGCGCGGTCAGGTAGACCACGAAATAGGCCATGAAGACGGTCTGCAGCCCGTTGAACACGAAGCAGGCCAGCGACAGGTTGAACAGCGCCCGGTCGCGCATCACCACCGCCAGCGTCGTGTGGAAGTCCGACAGCCGGAAACTGCGGCCCGGCACGCGGTCCGCATCGAACTCGGCCCGCAGCGGCTGCAGCAGCGCCGCCAGCACCAGGCAGGCCGCCGCCGAGGCCAGCAATGCGCCGCGCCAGCCCCACCAGCCGGTCAGCAGCGGCCCCAGCAGCCCGCCCAGCAGCAGCCCCGCCGGCACCGCCGTCTGCTTGATGGAGAACACCAGCGGCGCATAGCGTGGTGGCGAATAGCGCCCGAGCAGGTGTGAGCTGGCCGGCGTGGACACCGCCGCACCCCCCGCGCCGATCACCGCCGACAGGGCGAAGAAGCCCAGCGGCCCGGCGCAGGCCACCACCAGCCCCGCCGCCAGCATCAGCAGCGCCACCTGGCTGACCCGCAGCGCGCCGTGCCGGATGATGAAGCTGCCGCAGCCGAGCTGGAAGCCCAGCGAGGCCAGCGCCCCGATCCCGACATAGACCCCGAGCCAGGCGGCATCGAGCCGCAGGTCATCCAGGATGGCCGGCGCGATGATGGAAGGCAGGTTGCGACCCAGCGCCGCGAAGGTCTGCTGCAGGAACATGGCGCCTAGCGCGACCAGCAGCAGGTTCATTCTCTGGCTGCGTTGCATCCTGCCCCTGCCCAATTCCCGTCGCCATCATTTCCAACCAGGCGGGAAATGTGAAGCCGCGCCAGGGGAGGGGCAGACCCTCCCTCCGCGCGGGTTCAGCCGGGGCCCACGAGATCCAGCGAGGCCTCGATGCAGCTTTCATAGCCCGGGTGGTGGGTCATGGCGCCGGAGGACACCATGGCCGCCGCCAGCCCATCCAGCGCCGCCCGCGGCAGATGCGTGGTGTTGTCCCACAGGCCGAGCCCCTGGTAGCGCTCGACGGCGCGCAGCAGGTGGTCCGCCGGCATGTCGGCGAAGCGCGGCGCCAGCACGGTGGCGATCTGGGCCGGGGTGGCATCCCTGGTCCAGTCCAGCGCCACGCCCAGGCCGCGCACCACCGCCTCGAAGGCCGCATGCTTCTCGGCGATGCGCGGCATCACGGCATAAAGGGCGGAATAGGCGGTGGGGCCGCGATCCGCCGCGGCGTACCAGACCGCGGCGCCGGCATCCTCCAGCGCCGCCGCGAAGGGCTCGAACAGCATCACCGCATCGACGCGCCCTTCCCGCAGCGCCGCCGCACCCTCCGGCATCGGCATGCGGACATGGCCCGGGCAGGTGGTGGGGTCCACGCCGGCCAGGCGCAAATCATGCATCAGGCACCACCAGGGCGTCGGCACCTCGGAGGGGATGGCGACGCGCATCGTGGCGAGGTCGGCCATCTGGAAACCGGGCCGCGCGCCCATGCCGAGCAGCAGGAAGGGGTCGCGCATCACCGCCGCGCCGAAGCTGCGCAGCGGGCTCGCGGCATCGCGGCTGCGTTCCAGCATCGGCCGCATCGGGCCGCTCCAGGCCAGGTCCGCGCTGCCATCCAGCAACCGGCCGGCCGCCGCATCGGGCGTGCCGGCGGTCTCCAGCTGCATCCGGATGCCCTGGTCGGTGAAGCAGCCGCGTTCCAGCGCGACGTAGTAGGGGGCGTAGAAGACGGCGCGGAAGGGCTCGACCAGGACCAGCGTTTCCATCTCCGGTCAGCCGGCCGTGGCGCCGGTGCGCTCCAGGATCGGCAGCCACTTGGCGGATTCGGCCGCGAGGAAGCTGCGCGCCGCCGCACTGTCGCCCGGCATCGGGTCCACGCCGCGTGCGGTGAAGGATGCCTGGACCGCCGGGTCCGCCAGCACCTTCAGCAGCGCGGCGGACAGCGTCTGCACGATCGGCGCCGGGGTGCCGGTCGGCGCATACAGCGCCTGGAAGGAGGATGCGCGGTAGCCGGTGACGCCCGCCTCGTCGAAGGTCGGCAATTCCGGCAGGATCTTCGACCGGCGGGTGGTGGTGACGGCCACGGCGCGCGCCTTGCCATCGGCGACGAAGGGCGCGAGCAGCGTCTGGCTGTCGATCATCATGTCGATGCGCCCGGCGATGAAATCCGTCACCGCCGCCGGCGTGCCGCGATAGGTCACCACGGTGAAATCGACGCCCGCCAGGCTCTTCAGCAATTCCCCCGCGAGGTGGGAGGCAGCGCCGATGCCGGTGGTGGCGAAGGTGGCCTGGCCGCGCTTCTCCCGCAGCCAGGACAGCAGCGTCGGCACGTCCCGCACCGGGACGGAGGGATGCACGCAGGCGAGGAAGGTCTGGTCGCCGACCAGCCCGACGGGGATGAAATCCGCCACGCTGTCGAAGCCGGCTTCCTTGTACAGCGCCGGGATCACGGATTGCGCCGCGCCGTTCAGCAGCAGCGTGTAGCCATCGGGCCGCGCCCGCGCGACGGTGCGCGCACCGATGGTGGACCCGGCGCCGGGCTGGTTCTCGATCACGAAGGGCTGGCCGAGTTCGCGCGCCAGCGGCTCATTCACCAGGCGCCCCACCACATCGATGATGCCGCCCGCCGCGAAGGGCACGACGACGCGCACCGGTCGATCCGGATAGCGGCCCTGCGCCCGCAAGGCAGCGGGTGCGGCGAGCGGAAGTGCGGCGGCGGCGGCAAGCAGGGATCGGCGGCTGGTCGGCATGGGCTGCGTCCTTCGCGTCGAATTGTCCTGATGAAACCAGTGTGCGGCAGGACTGTCAAAGACCGGCTTCGCGGTGCAGGCTGACGCGGCAGGAAGGGGAGGCGACATGGACGGCATCAAGGGCCTGGTGGTCTGCCCGCAACCGCGCGCGGCGGATGCGGGGGCGGAGGTGCTGCGGCGCGGCGGCAATGCCTTCGATGCCGCGCTGGCAACGGCGTTTTGCCAGATGGTGCAGGATCCCTTCATGTGCGGCCTCGGCGGCATGGGCACGCTGCAATACCTGGACGCGCGCAGCGGCCGCCACGGCATGATCGACTTCCATGCGCGTGCCGGCGCGAAGGTGACGCCGGCGATGTGGGCGGGCGAGAGCCAGGGGCGCTCCGAGATTTCCGGCTATGCGCTGTTCGAGGATTTCCGCGCGGAGCTCGGCTACCAGGCGATCATGACGCCCGGCACCGTCGCCGGCCTCGCCCGCTTCCATGAGATGCTGTGCAGCCAGGATTGGGCCACGCTGCTGGCGCCCGCCATTCGTATGGCGCGGGAGGGTGTGGTGGTGGCGCCCTTCCACCATGATTTCCTGGCCCGCACGCCGCAGCCGGGCCTGCCCAGCGGGCTGCGCCGCGTCTCCACCACGCCCGCCAGCGCGGCGCTCTACCTCGATGCGCAGGGCGCGCTGCACAAGGTGGGCGACACGCTGCGCCAGCCGGAGATGGCGGACAGCCTGGAGCGCCTGGCGCGGCATGGTGCGGCGGAATTCTACCGCGGCGAGACCGCCGCCCGCATCGCCGAGGATTTCGCCCGCAACGGCGCCTTCGTCACAGCGGAAGATCTGGCGACCTACGCGGTGCGGGAGGTGCCGCCGGTGATCGGCAGCTATCGCGGCTACGGCATTGCCTCGAATCCGCCGCCCGGCTCCGGCGCCGTGCTGATCGCCATGCTGAACATCCTGGAGCAGTTCGACCTGGCCGGCGTGCATCCGGGCAGCGCGCGACACCTGGACCTGGTTGCCCGCGCCATGGCCGCGGCGCATGAGGACCGGGAGAACTGGCTGGCGGACCCGGATTTCGTCGAGGTGCCGGTGGCGGAGATGATCTCCAAGGCCCGCGCGGCGGACTGGGCGGCGCGCATCCGCGGCGGCTGGCTGCCGGGCGGGCGCATGGCATCGCCACCTTCCTGCACCACGCATGTCTCGGCCTGGGATGCGGCGGGGAACTGCGTGTCCCTGACGCATACGCTGGGCACCGGGGCGGGCGTGGTGACGCCGGGGTTGGGCTTCAACTGGAACAACGCCATGAAGCTGTTCGACATGCGGCCGGGCCGCCCGAACAGCATGGCACCCGGCAAGGCGCGCACCACCGGCATGGTGCCGACCATCGTGACGAAGGATGGCGCGCCCTGGATGATCGTCGGCGCGCCGGGCGGCAGCGTCATCATCTCCGCCGTGCTGACCACCATCGTCAACGCCATCGACTTCGGCATGGGCGCGGTGGAGGCGGTGTCCTTCCCGCGCATCCATTGCGAAGGCGGCCCGGTCTTCTGCGAGGCGCGCGTGCAGGGCGACGTGGTGCAGGCGCTGCGCGACCTGGGGCATGAGGTGCGGCACTCCCCGCTGTCCTACGACCCGGGGATGAGCCGCGCCCACGCGATCCTGCTGCGCGACGGGAAGCCCAGCGGCGGCGCCGACCCGCGCGGTGGCGGCGGCGTCGCCGTGGCCTGGTAGATCAGAGTCGCGGAAGCGGCGCGCCGTGCTGGCGCCGCAGCGGTTCCAGCCGCCGCTGCGGGTCCTGCGCCACCCGCAGGCATTCCTCGGCCGAGCCCGGCACCTGCGGCTGCTGCCGGTGCCACAGGGCGCGCAGGGCGGCACGCGTCGCGGCACCGCGGGAGACGGAAACGATGCGCCGCTGCAGGTCGTTCACATACATGCTGTCCTCCATCCTGGATTTCGGCGTGGGCGTGAACGCGCAGGGCGCGGGCCGGTTGCCTCAGTTCAGGCGCAGGTCCTGGATGTGGCGCGGGTCGGCCGCGATCTCGCCGCGCTCCACCCGCTGCACCAGCGCCGTCAGCGCCGCATTGGCCGGCGTTGCGATGCCGAGCGGTTCCGCCTGCTGCACGATGTAGCCGTTCATCGCCTCGATCTCCGTGCGGCGGCCCTTCATCATGTCCTGGCCCATGGAGGGGCGGTGCGCGCCGCCGCCCGGCTTGCGGGCTTCCGCCAGCCGGTGCTGGTCGTATTCGGCCAGCGCCGCGGCATCGCCCTCACCGGCACGGGCGATGACCTCCGGGTCGATGTGCAGCACTTCCTCCAGCGCATAGCCCAGCGCCTGGCCGGTGCGGATCGCCTCGCTGCCCAGGCGGGCGGTGAAGTGGCGCAGGCGGTCATCCAGCAGGATCTCGCGGCTGATCAGGCCGGTGGCGGCGGACATGCCGTTCTGCATGACGTTCGCCACCAGCTTGGTCCAACGCTCCCCCCACAGATTCGGCGTGACCAGCGTGCTGTCGGACAGCGCCGTCAGCCGCGCCACTTCCCGCGCCCGGTCGGTGATGCGGCCATGCACCTCCCCTACCCGGTACACGGTATGCGCCGCGCCGCCCTTGCCGGAGGCGCGCTTCACATGGCCCGGCGCCGCAAGCTCCACCGTAATGGAGCTGGCCACCGCGCCGAGGGTGCGGCCCCAGCCGACGATGCCGGCGATGGTCGCCTCGTTCATGCAGTTCTGCAGGCTGACGCAGAAGCCGTTCGGCGAGAGGTACTGCGCCACCATCTGCGTGGCCCAGGCGGTGTCGTAGGACTTCACGCAGATGAAGGCGATGTCGAAGGGCTTCTCGCGGGAGACCTGCTGCAATTCGGTCAGGTGCAGCGCGCGGCCCTGCACGGTAAATTCCGGCACGTCCTTCAGATGGCTGATGCGGAGCCCGGAGCCGCGGATCGCCTCGACATTCTCCGGCCACCAGTCGACGAAGGTCACATCCTCCCCGGCCTGGACCATATAGGCGCCGGCATAGCAGCCGACGGCGCCGGCGCCGATGATGGCGATGCGATTGCCCATGAAACCCGCTTCCTCCTGAACCTGCGGCGCAGGTTAGACCGCGACCCAATCCGGCGCCACCAGCAGCCCCAGCAGTTCCGCGAAGGCCCGCCATTCCGGCGCCAACCGCTCCTCCGCCCAAAGGAAGTTCACCGTGCCGAGGCAGGCGCCGCCATGCAGGATCGGCACGTTCACGATGCTGCGCAGGCCGAGGCCGAGGATCAGCGGGTGGTCATCGAAGTATTCCGTGATGACGTCGGCGCCTTCGCCGACGAAGACCTCCCGCCGCAGCAGCACATGGCGGCCCCATGCGGTGTCCCGCTTCGGCTTGGCGCCGCCCACAGGGTAGGCGGCGGGGTCGGAGCTGTAGAGGCGGCGCACCGTCATCGTCGCCGCATCGAAGCGCATGGCGGTGCAGAGGCGGTGGCCCATGGCCCGCCGCCCCACCGCATCCGCCGCCTCCAGCAGCGCCAGCGGCCGCGCCTCCCGCGCCGCAGCCGTGAAGGCGGCGAGGGCGGCCGCGTCCAGCTCAGGCATCGGTCATGCCGATGCCCAGCTCCCGGATCACCCGGCCCCACTTCTCCGCATCGGCGCTGAGCGTGGTGCCGAATTCGGCGGGGCTCTGGTTCACCACCTCCACGCCGATCGCCGCCATGCGGTCCTTCACCTCCGGCAGCAGCAGCGCCTTGTTGATCTCGGCATTCAGCGTCGCGACCAGATCCTGCGGCATGCCCTTCGGGCCGAGCACGCCGTACCACACCGCCATCTCATAGCCCGGCACCGTCTCCGCCACCGTCGGCACCTCGGGCAGCAGGGTGGAGCGACGGCCCTCGGTGACGGCGAGCAGCTTGAGGCGGCCGTCGCGCACATGGCTCAGCGTCTGCGTGCCGGCGCTGAAGAACAGCTGCGTCTGCCCGGCGACCGTGTCCTGCACCGCCGGCGCACCGCCACGATAGGGCACATGCACCATCTCGACCCCCGCCATGCGCGCGAACATGGCGGCGCAGAGATGGTTGGTGGAGCCGAGGCCGGCGGAGGCATAGGCGATCTTCCCCGGGTTCGCCTTGCAGTAGGCGATGAACTCCGGGACGGTGTTGGCGGGCACGGAGGGATGGATCACCATCGTGTTCAGCACGAAGGCCAGCAGCGCGACCGGGGTGAAGTCATTCACGCCGTGGAACGGCATGTTGTTGAACAGCGCATCGTTCATCGCATGCGTGCTCATCGACCCGAACAGCAGCGCATAGCCATCCGGCCGCGCCCGCGCCACGGCGTTGGAGCCGATATTGCCCGAGGCGCCGGAGCGGTTCTCCACCACGAAGGGCTGACCCATGGCACGCCGCAGCGGCTCCGCCAGCACCCGCGCCAGAATGTCCGTCGTGCCGCCAGCGGCCCAGGGCACGGTGATGGTTACGGTGCGGCTGGGGTAGCGGTCCTGCGCCTGCGTCGCCGTGGCGGCGAAGGCGAGGGTGGTGGCCAGCGCAGTGCGGCGCGTGATCTGGGACATGGGGAACATTCCTCGTGCGGGGCAATCTGGCGGCGAAAGTAGCCAGATTGCCCCGCGGCGGCCAGCTACCCTTCGCGAAAGGCGAAGCCGATGCCGGGCCGGTCGGGCAGATTCATGACGCCGCCCTCCGGCACCAGATCCTCCGACAGACGCTGCCGCAGGGCGAGTTGCGCGCCATGCATCTCCAGCAGTCCGCCCTGGGCGTGGCCGGCCATCAGCGCGGCATTGGCGATGTCCCAGCCACCGGCATGCGCCACCGGCGTGCCATGCGCCTCCGCCAGCGCCAGGATGCGCAATGCGGCGGTGATGCCGCCGCAGAAGGCGGCGTTGGGCTGCAGCCAATCCACCGCGCCGCGCGTCAGCGCCTCCCGGAACCAGGACAGGGACTGCACCATCTGCCCGGCGCCTATGGGGATGCGGATGGCGCGGCGCAGGGCGGCCAGCATCTCCAGATCGTTGCCCAGCACCGGTTCCTCGAACCAGGCGATGTCGCATTCCTCCACCATCAGCGCGAGGCGGCGCGCGGTGGCGACATCCATGCCGCAATTGGCGTCCAGCATCAGCAGCGCCTTCGGCCCGATGGCGTCCCGCACCGCCCGCACGCGCTGCGCATCCTCCGCCACGCCGCGCCCGCCGGCGGCGACCAGCATCTTCACGCCGACGAAGCCGGAATCGATGCTGCGCTTGCAGACGGCCGCCAGCTCCGCCTCCGCATAGCCAGGCAGGCCGACGGTGGCGTAGCAGGGCACCGCCTGTCGTGCACCGCCGAGCAGCCGCCACAGCGGCTCCCCCAGCGCGCGCGCCCGCAGGTCCCACAGCGCCATGTCCAGCGCGGACAGCGCGGAGACGAAGGCGCCGGTCGCGCTGCGCGGGTTGAAGCGACTGGTCAGCCTGGTGCGGATCGCCTCGATGGGCCGCGCATCCGCACCCTTCAGCGGTTCGTCCATGCGCGTCAGCAGCGCCACGACCTCCTCCGCCAGGAAGCGGCCTGTGACGCCGGTGCCGACCAGGCCATCCTCGGTCTCCACGCGGCAGCGGACGAAGACGGGGGTGTCGAGCCCGGCATAGCCCTTCGCGGCCTCGACGGGTGCCAGGCGCTCGACCGTCGCGGTGATGGCGCGGATGCAGGTCACGCCGCGACGCCGGCCGCGCGGGCGGCTTCCACCTGGCGGTGGCGGGACTGGTCCATATCCTCCAGCGATCCGAAGGCGTTCATGTAGTGGCCGCGAAAACCCATGGCCTCGATGCGGCGGAACATGTCGCCGAAATCGAAGTCGCCCTCGCCGGGAACCAGATGCTGCTCATGCCCGTTGCGCCAGCAATCCGCCAGCCGCACTTCCACCACCCGATGCATCGGGATGCGCGCGAGGAAACCCTCCACGCCATCGGGCATCAGATGCGCGTGGTTGGCGGTGAAGCTCAGCGCGAAGGCGGGGCTGTCGATGGCGTCGTAGTAATAGGCCCATTCATCCATGGTGTGCGCCAGGTAGTGCACCTCCGCATCCGCCGGTTCCTTGTTCAGGTTCTCCAGCAGCAGCAGCGCCTTGTGCTTTTCAGCGTGCTCCACCATGCGCTTCAGCCGGTCGAGCCCTGCCTGCATCCGCATCTCGACATCCGCGGTGAAGTGGTAGCCCGCATGCACCACGATGGAACCGGCGCCGAGCAGCGGCATCGCCTCGATATAGGCGCGCATATAGGCATCCACCGCTTCCGACAGGAAGGGTGAATACTCCGCGACATTCACGGCCGAGAGCGTGTGCAGGCCGAGATGCACCTCGTGCTTCTCCAGCAGCGCGCGGATACCCTTGGCGCGCGCCGCGTCGAAGCTGGTGACGGCGTTGGCGCCTGTGTCGAGCTGAATGTCGATGTGGCGCACCTTGTGCGCGCCGGCCCAGGCAATGGCGTCTTCCAGCTTCAGGCGGCGGCCGACATCGACGCCGATGCGCTCGAGAAGGGTCATGGTGTTTCCTCCGTTGTTGTGCCGTCTTGTGCGGCGTGGCCGATGGCATCCAGGAAGCGGGCGCGGCCGCGCCTGGCATGGGCTTCGGCCAGGCTCCGCGCACGCGCCGCGTCGCCGGCCAGGATCGCTTCCATAAGGTCCCGATGCTCGCGGTTGGCGGTCTTCATGTGGCCCGGCCGCTCGAAGGACCGGCGGCGCAGCAGCAGCAGCTTGCGGGTCAATTGCCGGTACAGCGCCTCGGCTTCCCGGTTGCGTCCGCAGGCCAGGATGAAGGCGTGGAAATCCGAATTGATCTGGAAGAACCCATCGCGGCTGCCGCGCGCGATCGCGCCATCCATCGCCGCCACCATCATCCGCAGCGCCAGTGCCTGCGCCGGCACCAGCAGCGCGGCGGCACGCGCGGCGGCCAGGCCGAGCAGCACGGCGTTGATCTCGTAGATGTCCATCGCCTCGTCGAGGCTCAGCGTGCGAACGAAGGCACCGCGATTCATGATGACGGTGACGAGGCCCGTCTTCTCCAGCGCGCGCGCCGCCTCACGCACCGGCCCACGGCTGACGCCGAGGCTGCGTGCCAGCGACACCTCGTTCAACCTTTCGCCAGCGCGTAGAGAGCCATCGAGGATCAGCGCCTCGATCCGCCGCGCCACGTCGATGCCCAGCGCCTGCGGTCGGCGCGCGCGTCCCGCCGGCTTCCGCGGAACGGCGGCATCACGGTGCAGCGCAGCATTTCGCATGGCCTTTGCGGGCGCGGCGGGCAGCGTGGGAAGCGCTGGGGCATCAGCCATGGGATAAAGTGTTTACAGTTCCGCTGCGGCCTGACAAGCTGAATGCAGCGAGAAAAAAAACCACGTTCGGGAGGACGTAGATGGTCAACACCGCAAAGCGGTGCTGCACGCATCGGCTCAGGAATCCGCCAGGGCTGCGCAGCGCATGAACGATTCAGCGCCCGCCACCAATGCCCTGCCCCTTTCGGGCCTGCGCGTACTCGATCTGACCGTGGCTCGTGCCGGGCCGACCTGCGTGCGCCATCTGGCGGATTGGGGGGCGGAGGTCATCCGCATCGCGCCGCCTTCCGCCGATGCAGGAGACATCACCGGCGACCAGGACGGCTTCGACTACCAGAACCTGCACCGCAACAAGCGCGCCATGCAGATCGACCTGAAGACCGAGCAGGGCAAGGCGATTTTCTTCGAACTGGCGAAGACCGCCGATGTGGTGGTTGAGAACATGCGTGCGGCGGTGAAATTCCGCCTGGGCGTGGACTACGCCAGCGTCAGCAAGGTCAATCCGCGCATCGTCTATGGCTCGATCTCCGGCTTCGGGCAGGACGGGCCCTATGGCCATCGCGCCGGCGTGGACCAGATCGCGCAGGGCATGGGCGGGCTGATGTCCATCACGGGCGTGCCGGGTGCGGGGCTGGTGCGCGTCGGCATCCCGATCGCGGACCTCACCGCCGGCAATCTGCTGGCGCTGGCGGTGATGATGGCGCTGTTCGACCGCACCAAGACGGGGCGTGGTCGCTGGGTACATACCAGCCTGCTGGAATCGATGGTGTTCATGCTGGACTTCCAGGCCAGCCGCTGGCTGCTGGCGAACCAGGTGGCCGGGCAGGCCGGCAACGACCACCCGACCTCGATCCCGACCGGCGTCTACCCCACCGCCGACCGGCCCATCGCGCTCGCCGCCTCCTCCCCCCGCATGTGGGAGCGGTTCTGCGATGCGCTGGAGCGGCCGGAGTGGAAGACGCGGCAGGGCTGGGACACGCGGGATGGCCGTTCCGCCGACCGCGCTGCCATCAATGAGGCGATCGCGGAGATCACGCGCACCAAGTCGAGCCTGCATTGGATCGAGGTGCTGGACCCCGCCGGCATTCCTTGCGGGCCGATCAACACCATCGACCAGACTTTCGCCGATCCGCAGGTGCAGCACCTGCAGATGGCCAAGCCGGTTTCGCATGCGCGGCTCGGTGAGCAGAGGCTGGTGCGCAACCCGATCAACATGTCCGATCTCGACTGGGACATCCGCAGCGCCACGCCGGATTCCGGTGAGCACACGGATGCCGTGCTGGCCGAGCTGGGTCATTCCCCCGACGCCATCGCCAGGCTGCGCGCCGCGCGCGTGGTGCAATAGGAGCCCGCCATGGACGGCATCAACCTGACCCTCAGCACGTCCAAGGTCCTGGCGCGCATCGAGGACGGCATCGGCTGGCTCACCTTCAACCAGCCGGAGAAGCGCAACGCCCTCTCGCTGGAGATGTGGGAGGCGGTGGCTGCGGCGGCGCAGCGCTTCGCCGAGGATCCGGCAGTGCGCGTCGTCGTGATGCACGGCGCGGGCGGCAAGGCCTTCGCCTCCGGCGCCGATATCAGCCAGTTCGAGAAGCTGCGCGACAGCGCGGAGGCGGAGGCGAAGTACTCCGCGGTATCGGCAGGCGCGCGGCAGCGGCTGGAGGGGCTGGGCAAGCCGCTGATCGCCATGATCAACGGCTTCTGCATCGGCGGCGGCTGCGCCACCGCGATGGTCGCCGATATCCGCATCACCGCGGAGGATGGCCGCTTCGGCATTCCCGCCGCCAAGCTGGGCGTAGCCTATGCCTGGCACAGCCTGCGCCGGCTGGTCTCACTGGTCGGTCCGGCCATGGCGAAGGAGATCATGTTCACCGGGCGCTTCCTGGATGCGCAGGAAGCGCTGCGGGCCGGGCTGGTGAACCGCGTGGTGCCGGTGGACCAGCTCGAGGCCGTGGTGCGGGAGATGGCGGCCGGCATCGCACGCAACGCGCCGCTGTCGATCCGCGCCTCGAAGGAGGGAATCGACCAGATTGCCGGGGAGCCGTCGAAGATCGACCAGTCCCGGTTCGAGGCGCTGTACCGCGCCTGCTTCGACAGCGCCGACTATGCGGAAGGGCGCGCCGCCTTCATGGCGAAGCGCCCGCCCGTCTTCACCGGAGGCTGACGACCGGCACGAAACGCGTGCCATACCAAGGGAGGAAATAACCATGAGCGGCTTCACCAAGCGCCAGATCCTGACCCTCACCACCGGCATCGCCCTGGGCGGCGGTGCCGCCTTCCGCGCGGCGGCGCAGGACCTGCCGGCGCATGAACGCCAACTGTATGAGGCGGCGCGGCGCGAAGGCGAGATCACCTGGTATTCCGGCCAGTACAATGCCGAAACCTCCGAGGCCATCGGCCGCGCCTTCAACGAACGCTATCCCGGCGTGCGCTGCAACGTGGTGCGCAGCACCTCCCAGGTCGCGTTCCAGCGGCTGTCGCAGGATGCACGCGCCAATGTCGCGCAGTGCGACGTATTCAGCTCCACCAATTCCGGCCATTTCGTGCAGCTGAAGCGCGAGGGCCGGCTGATGCAGTTCAAGCCGCAGAACACCGACGGCATCCTGCCCGCGATCCAGAACGCGGATCCGGACAACTACTTCCACACCAGCTTCCTCGGCCTGTTCCTGATGACCCACAACACGCGCATGGTCAGTGAGGCGGATGCGCCGAAGAGCTGGCAGGACGCGCTGGATTCAAAGTGGAAGGACAAGCTCGCGGTCGGCCATCCGGGCTTCAGCGGCGCCATCGGCGTCTGGGCCGTGCAGATGCGCAAGATGTATGGCTGGGACTATTTCACCAAGCTGGAGCGCAACAACCCGCAGATCGGCCGCTCCAGCCAGGACCCGGTCACGACGCTGAATGCCGGCGAGCGTTCTGTCGGGCTCTGCGTGCCGGTCGGCACCACGCAGCTCGCCATCTCCCGCGGCAATCCGCTGAAGCTGATCTACCCGACGGAGGGTGTACTGGCGGCGATCTCGCCCTCCGCCATCCTCGCCAATGCGCCGCACCCGAACGCCGCCAAGCTGTTCATGGAATTCCAGCACGGCCAGGCGATGTCGCAGACGGTGCGCCAGACCTTCAACGAGCCGCTGCGCCCCGACGTGCCGCCGCCCGAGGGTGGCCGGCCGCTCGCCGATGTCACCCTGCTGGCGCCGAGCCTGGAGGAACAGGAGAAGGGCGTGCCCGAGGTGCGGGAAGCCTGGCGCGACACATTCGGCGTCTGAGGCCTGAAGGCCAGGCGCCGCAAGACAATCAAGGGGAGCGAAGAACATGACCGGTATCACCAAGCGGGGCCTGCTCGGCACCACCACGGCCCTTGCAGCCGCTGCCATCCTGCCCGCGCGCCGCGCCGCGGCGCAGGACATGCCGGCGCATGAACGCCAACTGTATGAGGCGGCGCAGCGGGAAGGGGAGCTGACCTGGTACACGGGCCAGCTCCAGGCGGAACCTTCCGAGGCGGTCGGCCGCGCCTTCACGGAACGCTACCCGGGCGTGCGCTGCAATGTGGTGCGCACGACGTCCCAGGTGGCGTTCCAGCGACTGTCGCAGGATGCGCGGGCGCGCGTCGCGCAATGCGACGTGTTCAGCTCCACCGACTACAGCCACTTCACCTTCCTGAAGCGTGAAGGCCGGCTGATGGCCTACAAGCCGGAGAATGCCGCCGGAATGGTGAAGGCGGCCCGGGATGCCGCGGATTCGGACGGGCATTTCCAGGTCACCTACCTCGCTTTGTACATGCTGGCACGCCGCACGGACCGGCTGAGCGAGGCGGAGGCGCCGAAGAGCTGGCGCGAGCTGACCGATGCGAAGTGGCGCGACAAGATGGCGGTCGGCCATCCCGGCTTCAGCGGCGCCATCGGCAATTGGGCCATCATGATGAAGGCCATGTATGGCGAGGGCTTCTTCCGCGAATTCGAGCGCAACAAGCCGCAGATCGGTCGCTCCGCCGGTGACCCGGTGACGACGCTGAACGCCGGTGAACGCATCGTCGGCGTCGGTATTCCTTCCGCCGCCACGCTGTTCAGCATCTCCCGCGGCAATCCGCTGGCGCTGATCTATCCCACCGACGGCACGCTGCTGGTGCCGGCACCGAGCGCCGCCATCGCCAATGCACCGAAGCCGAACGCGGCGAAGCTGTTCATGGAGTTCGCCTGCGGCCCGGCCTATTCGCGTGCGGTACGGGAGTTCTCCGCCGAATCGCTGCGTCCGGAAGTGCCGCCGCCGCAGGGTTCGCGCCCGCTGGACGAGATCAAGACCATCACGCCGACGCCTGCACAGGTCCAGAACGAGATGACCGAGGTGAAGGAGCTGTGGCGTGACATCTTCGGCGTTTGATCGGGAAGTCCGATGAGCGAAGCTCCCGCACTTCCACGCGCGCAGGCCGGGCCGATGACGGCCCGGCGCAGCGGCTGGCTCGCACGCTTCGAGCCGGTGACGCTGCTATGGATCGCGCTGATCGCGATCCTGCTGTTCCTGGTCGCCTTCCCGCTCGGCAAGCTGCTCGTCGTCAGCTTCGAGACGCGGGGCACCGGCGAATTCACGCTGATGAACTACGTCTCCGCCTATGGCCGGTCGCGCTATGTCGATGCGCTGGTGAATTCGTTGCTGCTTGGCCTGCTGTCCGCCACCATGTCGGTGGTGATGGCGGTGCCGATGGCCTGGGCGGTCTCGCGCACCGACATGCCGTTCAAGGGGCTGACCTGGGCGGTGGTACTGGGCGCCTTCATCCTGCCGCCCTATCTGTCCGCCATCGGCTGGATCCTGCTGGCCGGGCCGAACAGCGGCTTCCTCAATATCGCCTGGCGCGCCATCACCGGGCTCGAGGATCCGCTGTTCAACGTCTACAGCTTCGCCGGCCTGGCGCTGGTGATCGCGCTGAATGCCTTCCCGCTGGTCTTCATCTTCGTGAAGTCGGCGCTGGATCTCGTCTCCTCCGAGATGGAGGATGCGGCGAATATCCTGGGCGCCGGCACCTGGACCGCGATGCGCAAGGTCTCCCTGCCGCTGGTCTGGCCGGCGATCATGGCGGGCTTCATCATCGTCTTCCTGGAAGCCATCGCGCTGTTCGGCACGCCTGCCATCATCGGCATCCCGGCGCGCATCAACGTGGTGACGACGCAGCTCTGGCAGTTCTTCGAATATCCGGTGCGGGTGGAGGTCGCCGCCGCCTATGCCATGCCGCTGCTGCTGATCACCGCGGGCATGATCGTGGTCCAAAAACTGATGCTGTCCCGCAAGGGCTATGTCTCGCAGACCGGCAAGGGTGGTGAGCGGCGGCCGATCAAGCTCGGCCCCTGGCGCTGGGTAGCCTTCGCCTGGTGCGCCGCGGTCGGTCTGATGGCGGTGATCGCGCCCCTGTTCGTGCTGCTGCAGGCCAGCTTCGCCAAGGCCTGGGGGCGCGGCCTGGCGTGGGACAATCTGACGCTGGCGAATTACCGGCTGCTGATCTTCGAACACGACATGGCGATGACCTCGATCTGGAACACGATCTGGTTCTCCGCCTCCGCCGCCTCCATCGCCGTGGTGCTGGCGCTGCTGGTTGCCTACATCGTCAACCGCCGCCTGGTGCCCTTCGGCGAAGCGCTGGGCTTCATGGCAATGGCGCCCTTCGTCATCCCCGGCATCGTCATGGCGATCGGCTTCTACGCCGCCTATGCCTCCCCGCCCTTCGCGCTGTACGGCACGGCGGTGATCATCATCCTGGCCTTCGCGGCGCGCTTCCTGCCCATTGCCTATGCCAACTCCTCCTCCGCCATCCGGGCCGTGCATCCGGAGATGGAGGAAGCGGCGCGCATCCTGGGCAGCGGGCGGCTGCACGCCATCTGGATGATCACGGCGCCGCTGGTCCGCAAGTCGCTGCTGGGCGGCTGGTTGATCGTCTTCATCGTGGCGTCGCGCGAATTGTCGGCGGCGATCTTCCTGGTCGGGCCACGCACGCGGACCATGTCCGTGCTGCTGTACGACCTCAGCGAGGCCGGGAATTTCGAGGTACTTGCGGCCTTCGGCGGACTTCTGCTGGTGGTGACGATGGTCTTCGTCGGAATCGGCATGAAGCTGGTCGGGCGTGACTTCATGCTGCGGAGAAACTGAGGATGTCGCGTCTCCAGATCCAGGGGCTGACCAAGGCCTACGGTCCCAACCGGGTGGTGGATTCCATCGAGCTGACGCTGCAGGAGGGAGAATTCGTCTCCCTGCTCGGCCCCTCCGGCTGCGGCAAGACCACCACGCTGCGGATGATCGCCGGCTTCGTCGATCCGAATGAGGGCAGCATCTCGCTCGACGGGCAGGTGATCTCCGCGCCCGGCGCGGTGCTGCCGCCGGAGAAGCGCGGCATGTCGATGATCTTTCAGAGCTACGCCATCTGGCCGAACATGACAGTCGCCGAGAATGTCGGCTTCGGCCTGAAGCTGCGGAAGCTGCCGGGGGAGGAGATCCGCAAGCGCGTGGCAGAGATCCTGGAGGTGGTGCAGATGGGCCATCTGGCCGCGCGCTACCCGGCGGAGCTTTCGGGCGGCCAGCAGCAGCGCGTGGCGCTGGCCCGCGCCATCGTGGTGAAGCCGGCGGTGCTGCTGCTGGATGAACCGCTGTCGAATCTCGACGCCAACCTCCGTGAGGAAATGCGCTTCGAGATCCGCCGCCTGCACGACGAATTCCGCATCACCACCGTCTACGTCACCCATGACCAGTCGGAGGCGATGGCGACATCCGACCGCATCGCGGTGATGAATGCCGGGCGGATCGAGCAGGTGGATGCGCCGCACATGCTCTACACCCGGCCGCGCACGCGTTTCGTCGCCGGCTTCATCGGCCGCACCAATCTTCTGCCGGCGCAGCTGCGCAACGGCGAGATCGGCTTCGGCGGCATCGCCATGCAGGCCGGGCAGGTGCCGGGTTCCGACACGGCGGCGGCGGGTGACATCCTGGTGTCCGTCCGCCCGCAGAGCATCGGCCTGCACCGCGCGCCGCCTGGTGGTGGCGCGCCGGTGCTGGAAGGCGTGGTGGCGCAGCGCACCTTCCTGGGCGAGACCTGGGATTATGTGGTGCGCGCCGATGGCAGCGACCTGCGGCTGCGCGCCACGGCGCCGCCGCTGCAGATCCATGATGTGGGCGAGCGGGTCTGGATGGAATTCGACCCGCAGCAGATGGCCATGGTGGTGTAGCGCGAAGCCGGCCTTTCGCTACACTGGCCGGCATGCAGGCATCCCGCTTTGTCGCGGCCATCGTCGCGGCGCAGGTGCTGGCGCAGATCGGCGCCTTCACCCTGCCCGCGCTGCTGCCGGGCTACCTGGCCCGCTGGCAGCTTTCCGCCACCGAGGCCGGCTGGCTGATCGGCGCCTTCTTCGCCGCCTATGTCGCCGCCGTGCCGGTGCTGGTGGCGCTGACCGACAGGTTGCCGGCGCGGCGCATCTACCTGCTGGGCACGGTGCTCACCGCCGCCTCGCATCTCGGCTTCGCCTGGCTGGCGGAGGGGTTCTGGTCCGGCCTCGCGCTGCGGGCGCTGGCCGGCATCGGCTGGGCGGGCTGCTACATGCCGGGGCTGAAGGCGCTGGCGGACAGGCTGGAGGGCGCGGCGCAGTCGCGGGCGGTGTCCTGGCATGCGGCGGGGGTGGGCATTGCCGGCGCGGCCTCCTTCCTCGTGGCCGGTACGCTGGATGCGCTGGCGGGGCCGGAGGCGGCCTTCCTGTTCGGCGGCATCGCCGCGCTGGCAGCCTGCGGCATCGGCGCCGCCGTGCTGCCGGATGCGCGCCCCGCCCGTCGGCCCGGTGCGCTGCTGGATTTCCGGCCGGTGCTGCGCAACCGCCCCGCCATGGCGTGGATCGCCGGCTATACCGTGCACACCTGGGAACTCGCCGCGCTGCGCGCCTGGGCGGTGACCTTCCTGGCGCTGGTCATCGCGCGCCAGGGTGCGCCGGGCTGGCTGCCGGGACCGAATGTGCTGTTCACCATCGCCGGGCTGGTCGGCATCGCCATCTCCATCCTCGGCAACGAGACATCGCAGCGCTTCGGCCGCGGCCGGGTGGTGGCCGCGGCGATGGGGGCGGCGGCGCTGCTGTCGCTGCTCACCGGCTTCTCGGCGCTGGTCTCCGCGCCCTTTGCCGTGGCCTGCGTGCTGGCCTGGAACGCGGCCATCTACCTCGACAGCTCGGCGCTCACGGCCGGCACGGTGCAGGCGGCGGAGCCGGGGTTGCGGGGCGCAACCATGGGGCTGCACAGCATGTGCGGCTATGCCGGTGGCTTCGTCGGGCCAATCGGCGTGGGCGTGGCGCTGGATTGGGCGGGGCCGGAGGCGCTGTCCTCCTGGGGCCTCGCCTTCGGCCATGTGGCGGTGGTGACGCTGCTGGGCCTGCTGGTCCTGCGCCGCCTCGGCCGGCCGGCCTGACGCGCCGCGCCGCCTTCCGCTATGCTTGCTGGCGGAGGCGACCGATGAACGCGATCCTGTCGCATGAGCCGCTGCTGCGCCTGCTGCCCTTCGCCGGAGTCTTCGCCCTGATGGCGGTGGCGGAGGCGCTTTACCCGAGGCGGCCGCGCCAGCACCCGCGCTGGCGGCGCTGGCCTTCCAACCTCGGCATCGTGCTGCTGGATACGCTGGTCCTGCGACTGGTGTTCCCCACCGCGGCGGTGGGCGTGGCCCTGGCGGCGGAGGCGCGGGGCGCCGGGCTGCTGCCCTGGCTCGGCCTGTCCGGCCCGGCGGCGGTGGTGCTGGCCATCCTGCTGCTCGACCTGGTCATCTACCTGCAGCACCGGTTGTTCCACGCCGTGCCGCTGCTGTGGCGGCTGCACCGGATGCATCATGCGGACCTGGATTTCGACGTGACCACCGGGCTGCGCTTCCACCCGCTGGAGATCCTCGGCTCCATGCTCATCAAGCTGGCCGCCGTGGTGGCGCTGGGCGCGCCGGCGGTGGCGGTGCTGCTGTTCGAGATACTGCTGAACGCAACCTCCCTGTTCAACCACGCCAATCTGCGCCTGCCCGCACGGCTGGACCGCGTGCTGCGCCGGGTGCTGGTGACGCCGGACATGCACCGCGTTCATCATTCCGTGGTGCCGCAGGAGACGAACAGCAATTTCGGCTTCAGCCTGGCGATCTGGGACCGGCTGTTCGGCACCTACCGGGCGCAACCCGCCGCCGGACATGCCGGCATGACCCTCGGGCTGGAGGCGTTCCGCGATCCACGCGACCTGCGGCTCGACCGGATGCTGGTGCAACCGCTGCGGGGGCGCTCCGCATCCTTCAGCGGCCGAGCGTCACCCGCCCCGCCGCCCGGCTGATCCGGCCCTGCGCCTCCAGCCTGGACAGGGTACGTTACAGGGTTTCGCGGGTCAGGCCGATCTCGGCCGCGACCGCGGTCCAGCTGCGGTCCAGCGTGACGCCCGGCGGTGCGCCTTCCGCCCGCAGGACCAGCCAGGCCAGGATGCGCTCCGGCGCCGCGCGGATCGCGCGCAGTTCCGCCCGCGCCCGCAGGTCGCGCAGTTGCGCGGTGGGCGGTGGCGCCGCTGATCGGCCGCGGCGCGGGATGGTCCGCAGTATCGTGGTCATCGGCGACAGGCAGAGGCTGCTCCCATTCCCACTCCCCCCGCGATGCGGGGCGCCGGGGTTGATGCGCCGCAAGATGTCCAGGGCCGTTTCCTGCCATGGTCACATCGGATCGCAGGGGACGCCAGTACAGGTGCAGAAGCTCAGGCAGACCGGCGCATGAGCGTCTCCGGCGGCATACCCCAGGCGCGTCATGCGGCGCTGCCCTGGCTGGCGGGCTGCGCCGCCGGGCTTGCGGCCTGGGCGCTGGCGTACAGCCAACTCATCCCGGTCTCGGACTGGCTGGTCTCCCTGCTGCCGCTGGACCGGCACAGCCGGCTGGGCGAGGCCATCGCCTTCTTCCTGTACGACGTCCCGAAGGTGCTGCTGCTTCTGTTGCTGGTGGTCTTCGCCATGGGCGTGGTGCGCAGCTTCTTCTCGCCGCAGCGCACGCGGGCGCTGCTGGCGGGGCGGCGTGTCGGTGTTGGCAATGTCCTGGCCTCGGGGCTCGGCGTGCTGACGCCCTTCTGCTCCTGCTCTGCCGTGCCGCTGTTCATCGGCTTCGTCTCCGCCGGGGTGCCACTCGGCGTCACCTTCTCCTTCCTCATCGCCGCGCCGATGGTGAATGAGGTGGCGCTGGGGCTGCTGTTTGCGCTGCTGGGCTGGCAGGTGGCGCTGACCTATCTCGGCTTCGGCCTCGCCATCGCCATCACCGCCGGCTGGGTGATCGGGCGCCTGCACCTGGAATCCTGGCTCGAGCCCTGGGTGCTGCAGATCCATGCCGGCCCCGCCAGCCTGGAGGAAGCGGCGCCGACCTGGCCGGACCGCATCCGCGCCGGGCTCGACTCCGTGCGCGATATCGTCGGCCGCGTCTGGCACTGGATCATCGCCGGCATTGCCATGGGCGCGCTGATCCACGGCTATGCGCCGGAGGAATTGCTCGCCTCGATCATGGGCAAGGACGCCTGGTGGTCCGTGCCGGCCGCCGTGCTCGTCGGCATCCCGATGTATTCCAACGCCGCCGGCATCATCCCGGTGGTGGAGGCGCTGCTGGGCAAGGGCGCGGCGCTCGGCACCGTGCTGGCCTTCATGATGAGCGTCATCGCGCTGTCGCTGCCGGAGCTGATCATCCTGCGCAAGGTGCTGTCGCCGAAGCTGATCGCGGTCTTCGTCGCGGTGGTCGGTGCCGGCATCCTGGCCGTGGGCTTCCTGTTCAACCTGCTGTTCGCTTGAGGGGTTTCGTCATGAAGGACGTGAAGGTGCTGGGCCCGGGTTGCAAGCGCTGCGATGCTGCGGTGCAGATGGTGCAGGATGCCGCGGCGCAGGCCGGGGTGCCGGTCACCGTCTCCAAGGTCACGGATTACGCGGCGATCGCCGGCTATGGCATCGCCGCCACCCCCGGCATCGTGGTGGATGGCAAGGTGGTGCATGCGGGCGGGCTGCCGAAGCCCGCCGACCTGGCGCGCTGGCTGGCGGGCTGAGGTTCAGCGCGCCCGGGCGAGCAGCCGCTTCGCGCGGTCCACCACCGGCAGGTCGATCATCGCCCCTTCGAAGGCCACCGCGCCCTGGCCTTCCGCCACGGCCTGCTCGAAGGTCGAGATGAGGCGGCGGGCGCGGTCCACGGCTTCGGGGCTCGGCCCGTAGATCTCGTTGATGATCGGCACCTGCGCCGGGTGGATGCATGCGGCGCAGCCGAAGCCCAGCGCGCGGGACCGCCGAAGCGCGGTGCGGTAGGCTTCCGGATCGTCGAAGGATGCGAAGGCGCCGAGCGAGCCCATCGGCGTGATCCCCGCCCCGCGCGCCGCCAGCAGCGCCAGCATCGCCGGCAGGTACAGGCTGTCGGCGGAGGGCACCGCCTCCATCTCCGTCGCCAGATCCTCCCCACCCACGCCGAGCGCCACCACGCGTGGATCGGCGCGGGCGATGTCCGGCAGGCGGGGCAGCGCCTCCGCCGTCTCGACGATGGCCAGGAAGCGCGTCGGCGCGCGGCCGTGCCGGACCTCGGCGGCGGCGGCCAGCTCCGCCAGCAGGCGCACATGCTCCGGCCCCATCACCTTGGGCAGCATCAGCGCGGTTGCGCCGGCGGCGATCGCGGCCTCGATATCCGGCACGGCGAGGTCCAGTGGGCGGTTGATGCGGACGCAGATGGTGGCCCCCGCCTGGCCGACCTGCGCCGCCGCGGCGGCCAGCGCCGCGCGGGCCTCCGCCTTGCGCGCGGGCAGGATGGAATCCTCCAGGTCGAGGATGATGACATCGGCCTGCCGCGTATGCGCCTTGGCGACGAAGCGCTCGGCCAGCACGGGCACGAACAGCAGCGACCGCCAGCGGGCGGGGTGGTCGGTCATGCCTGGTCCTCCGTGGTGGTGACGATGCCGGCGGCGATCATGCGGTCGATCGCATCTTCCGCCACGCCGAGTTCCCGCAACACGGCGCGGGAGCTTTCGCCGAGGCGCGGCGCGGGCAGCGCATCCTGCCGCATGCCGCCGCTGAAGCGGTTCGGCGTGGCGGTGCGGCGGATGCGGCCCTCGCTCGGGTGATCCTCCGGCGCGAAGAAGCCGGTGGCGGCGAGGTGCGGATCCTCCAGCAGGTCGTCCAGGCTGTTGTAGGCGGCCGCCGGCACATCCGCCGCGCCGAGGATCACCAGCCAATCCGCCGTGGTTTTCTGCCGCATCGCGGCGGCACGGATCGCCAGGTACTCGGCGGCATTCGCGGTGCGCGCGGCGGCGGAGAGGAAGCGCGGATCGGTCTTCAGCTCCGGCCGGCCGATCGCATCGAAGAAGGCGAAGGCCTGGGCGTTGGTGTTGGGGCCGACGGTGATGTAGCCATCCTGCGTCGGCACCGGCCGGTAATCCGGGCTCAGCAGCCGCCCATCGCCCAGCGGCCCCACCGGCGGGTCGAAGGTGCCGGCGCCGAGATGCTCGCTCATGACGAAGGAGGCCATGTTCTCGAACATCGGCACCTCGATCGCCTCGCCCACGCCGCTGCGTTCGCGGCGGAACAGGGCGAAGCCGATGCATTGCGCGGCGATCAGCCCGGTGATGTGGTCCGTCATCACCATCGGCACGAAGCGCGGCTCGCCATTGGCGCGGTGGAAGGTGCCGGCGACGCCGGACAGGCTCTGGATGATCGGGTCGTAGGCCGGGCGGTTGAAATAGGGGCCGCCGCGACCGAAGGCGAGGATGGAGCAATGCACCAGGCGCGGGTTGATCGCGCGCAGCGCCTCCCACCCCAGCCCGGCGCGGTCCAGCGCATTGGGGCGGATGTTGCTGACGAAGACATCCGCGGTGCGGATCAGCGCCAGCAGCGCCGCCTGGCCCTCCGGATGCTTGATATCCACGCAGAAAGACCGCTTGTTGCGGTTGAACTGGATGAACTTGCCGGACATGCCGGGGTTGCGGCTGCCCTGCGCCATGGTCCGCAGCAGGTCGCCGCCGCCCGGCGCCTCCACCTTGATGACCTCCGCCCCCTGATCGGCGAGGGTGCGGGAGCAGATCGGGCCGACCACGACGGAGGTGAGGTCCACCACCCGCACGCCCTCCAGCGGGCCACCACTCATGCGCCGAATTCCAGTTCCATCTCGGCCGCCAGCGTGCCGTCCGGCGCCGCGGCCCAGGCCGCCATCTTGCCGTCCTGCGGCGCCGCGCCGGCCAGCGTCACGGTCTGACCCACGAAAAGCGGCCGCCGCAGCCGCGCGGTGAAGCCCAGCAGCGGTCCCGGCGCGCGCTTCAGCGCGGCATCGACGATCAGGTGCATGGTCAGCCCGCCATTCTGCACCGTGGCGGGATAGCCCTCCGCATCGCGCGCATAATCCGCATCGTAGTGGATGCGATGGCTGTTCCAGGTGACGGCGGAGTAGCGAAAAACCAGCACGGGATCGAGCAGGATCGCATCAGACCAGGCCGCGCCATCCGGCGCCGGCACGGGCGGCGTGCTGGCGCTTTTCGCGCCGGGTGGCACGGCTTCGCGGTACACCGCATCGAACTCATCGACCGCGAGGATCACACCTCGTGCGGAAATGGTCTGGCGCATGGTCAGCACGACGATCTGGCCTGTGCGCGCCTGCTTCGGCTCGATCGCCGCCACCTCGATGGTCTTGGTCGCGGCGTCGCCCACCTGCAGCGCGCCATGGATGCGCGTGCGGCGGCCGGCGCCCATGCGGCGGGGCAAGGGGATCGGCGGCAGGAAGGCGCCGCGGCGCGGGTGGCCATCCGGCCCGATCTCGCTCTGCCGCGCGACATCGGCGAAGAACAGGCTGAACCAATGCGGCGGCAGCGTGCTGCCCGGGCCGAAGCTGTCCGGGTCCAGATCCAGCATGCCGGCGATGCGGCGCACCGCCGGCAGCGTGATCTCCTCCGCCACCACGCGGGACCGGCCGATCCAGCCACGCAGTTCCGGCATGGCGGCCGTAACGGCGTCACTCATTGGGCGGACAGGTTCAGGCGGCGGATCATCGGCACCCAGAGATTGGCCTGCGCCAAGGCGCGATCCTCCGCCTGTTCGGGCGTGTTGGCCGGGGCCGGGTCGGCGCCGACGCGGGCGAATGCCGCCTGCAGTTCCGGCGAGGCCAGCGCCTCGTTCAGGGAACGGTTGAGCCGCAGCACGACCTCCGGCGGCGTGCCGGAATGCGCCATCAGGCCGAACAGGTTCAGCGCCTCATACCCCTGCACCACCTCGCCGATCGCCGGCACCTCCGGCCAGTTCGGCGAACGCCGCGGGCTGGTGACGCCAAGGGCGCGGATCGCCGGATCCGCCTTCACCGGCTCCGCCTCCGGCAGCCCCACCAACCGGGCCTGCACGCGGCCGGCGAGCAGGTCCGTCATGCCCTGCGTGCTCTGCCGGTAGGGCACATGGGTCATCTCCAGCCCCGCCTTCTCGCTCAGCAGTTCCATCGACAGATGCGTCGTCGCGCCGATGCCGGAGGAGGCGTAGTTCAGCTTCCCCGGATTGCCCCGCGCATAGGCGATGAACTCCGCCAGGTTGCGCGCCGGCACGCTGGAATGGACCAGCAGGATGTTCGGCGTGGTGGCATACAGCCCGACCGTCACCAGGTCCCGCGCATGGGCGAAGGGCAGGTTGGGGCGCAGCGCCTCGTTGATCGCCTGGGTGTTCCGCGTGCCGACGAGGATGGTGTAGCCATCGGCCGGCGACCGCACCACCGCCTCCGCCGCCACCACGCCGGCGGCCCCCGGGCGGTTGTCCGGCATCACCGTCTGGCCGAGGTTGCGGGACATGGCATCCGCCACGATGCGCGCCACCACATCGGTCTGCCCGCCGCCGCCATAGGGGATCATCATGCGGATCGGCCGGTCTGGCCAAGCGGCGCGTGCCAGGCGGGGCGCGGCCAACAGGCCAGCGGTGGCGCCCAGCAGGGCGCGGCGGTGCAGCTTCGGCATCCGATTTCCTCCATCCGGTTTTGCCGCAGTCTAGACTCGCCCTGCGCTGCGTGGTGCATCGCATATGTGATGTTGACGGAGGGAAGCCGTGCCACGCGAAGGCTTCGTGAAATCCGCGCAGCGGACGCTGGAGGTGCTGGAGCTGTTCGCCGGCACCCACCGCGCGGCGACGGTGGCGGAGGTGGCGCGCGACCTCGGCTATCCGCAATCCAGCACCTCCATCCTGCTCGCCGACCTGGCCCGCCTCGGCTACCTGGAACAGGATTCCACGAGTCGCGCCTATCGCCCGACGCTGCGCGTCATGCTGCTGGGTGGCTGGATGCAGGACCGGCTGATCGGCGAGAGCAGCCTGCTGCGGCGGATGGAGACGCTGCGCACGCGCCACGACGTGACGGTGCTGATCGGCATGCAGGCCGGCGCGCGGGTGCGTTACATCCTGACCCTGCGCCGCCCGGCCGCCGGCCTGCAGATGCGCGCCGGCATGACGCGCGCCATCGGCCGCGCCGCGGTGGGCAAGGCGCTGCTGACGCTGAAGACGGATGCCGAGGCGCAGCGCATCCTGCGCCGTGCCAATGCCGAGGAAGCGGACCCCGCCCGCCGCGTGGACATCGCCGCCGTGATGGACAGCCTGCGCCAGGCCCGCGCCTGCGGCTGGGTGGAAAGCGGCGGCGCCGTGGTGCCGGGCCAGAACGTGCTCGCCATGCCCCTGCCGCCACTGCCGGAACATCCGCGCCTGGCCATCGGCCTGGGCACGACGGAGGCCGAGGTGGCGCGGCGGCGGGACAGCCTGGTTACCGCGCTGCGGGATGTCTGCGCGGCGCTGCAGCGCGAAGCCGCGCGCCGCGCACCGGATCAGCCGGAAGGGAAGTCGTAGAGCCGCGCCGGCGTGTCCACCAGGATGCGCTGCCGCAGGGCCGCATCCGGCGTCCAGTCCAGGAACACCTGCAGCAGCCGCGCCGCATCCGGGCGGCCGCCATCCGGGCGGGGATGCGGCCAGTCCGTGCCCCAGACCAGCGCATCCGGATTGGCGGCGACCAGCGCATCATGGAAGGGCTTCGCCTCGGCGTAATCCGGCCCCAGCGCGCCGAGGCGGTAGGTGCCGGAGACCTTGGCGTGGTAGCGCCCCTCCGCCACGCCACGCCGCAGCGCCTGGAAGCCGGGATCGGCCACGCCATGGCTGTGATGCATGCGGCCCATATGGTCGATCACGATCGGCACCGGCAGCTTCGCCAGCCGCGGTTCCAGCTCGGGCAGGTGCCGCGCATCGATCCAGAGTTGCAGGTGCCAGCCGAGCTCGACCATCACCGGCATCAACGGCTCGATCTCCGCCAGCCGCACGCCGCCGTGGTAGGCAGCGGCGCCGTCACGGCGGTATTCATTGGCGCGCAGCCCGCGGATGCCGTCGCGATGCATCGCCCGCAGCGTCTCCGCCGTCGCCTCGCTGCCCACCACGGCGATGCCGCGCAGACGGTCCGGCGCGCGCTTCAGCGCATCCAGCGTGCAGGCATTGTCGCGGTCATAGGCGGAGGGCTGCACGATGACGCCGCGATCCAGCCCCAGCCGGTCGAGCAGCGCCAGGTAGTCCTCCAGCGTCTCATCCTCCGGCGTGTAGGATCGCGGCTCCGCATAGGGGAAGCGCGCCGCCGGGCCGAAGATGTGGCAGTGGCAGTCCGTCGCGCCGGCCGGGATGCCGGGCTTCATTCCGGACGAATGCCGGCAGCCTGCGCGGCGGCGCGGGACCGTTCCAGATCCTCCGCGATGTAGCGGGCGAAGCCGGCCGGCGTGGCCAGCGCGCCGGCCGCCGTCTCACCACCCATGCCCGTCATGCGCGCCTGGAAGGCCGGCAGCTGCACGATGGCGGAGACGGCCTCGCCCAGCTTCCGCAGCGCCTCGGGCGGCGATCCGCCGGTGGCGAGCAGGCCGACATAGGACCCGGCCGTGAAGTTCGCGACGCCCTGTTCCGCCATGGTCGGCACATCCGGCAGCGCCGCAAGCCGCGCGGCCGAGGCCACGGCGACGATGCGCGCCTGGCCGGCGCGGTGCAGCGGCAGGGCGGTGGAGAATTCGGTGAACAGCAGCGGGATGTTGCCGGCCATGAAATCCGGCACCGCCGCGCCGCCGCCACGATACGGCACATGCAGCAGCTTTGCGCCGCTGGCGACGATGAAGGCTTCCAGCGACAGATGCGTGGCACTCGCCACGCCCGCGGTGCCGACGCCCAGCGCATCCGGCTGGGCGCGGGATGCGGCGACCACATCGGCGACACTACGATAGGGCGAGGATGGCTGCACAACCAGGCAATGCGGCACCTGCATCGCCATGCCGACCGGCGCGAAATCCTTCGCCGCATCATAGGGCAGCCGGGCCTGCACCACCGGGTTGACGCTGAGCGGGCCGTTCGAGCCGATCAGCAGCGTGTAGCCATCCGGCTGGGCGCGGGCCACCGCCTGCGCGCCGACGCTGCCGCCGGCGCCCGGCCGGTTCTCCACCACCACGGGCTGGCCGAGCCGTTCCTGCAGCAGCGGCTGCATCAGCCGGGCGATGGTATCCGCATTGCCGCCGGCCGCGAAGGGCACGATGACGCGCACCGGCCGGTCCGGCCAGGCGGCGAGGGCAGGCATCGCGCGCAAGGCGGGCAGCGTGGCGGCGGCGGCCAGTAGGGCGCGGCGGTTCATCATGACGGGTTCCTCGACGTCTATCGTTGCGCCCATCATGCCATCGGCGGGGGGATTGGCAAACCTGCCCTCAACTCCCCGGCGATTCCGCCAGGTCCTGCACCCGGCACGCGCCGAGCATGCGCAGCCGGCCCGCGAGGTCGCGCAGCGCCTCGCGCAGCCCTTCCTCCAGCACCGGATGGTAGAACGGCATGGTCAGCGCCTGCGGCACCGTCATGCGCTGTTGCACCGCCCAGGCGAGCAGATGCGCCAGGTGCTCCGCGCCAGGGCCCGCCATCTCCGCGCCGAGCAGCACGCCGTCGCGCCGGTCGGCATAGACGCGCAGCAGGCCGCGATTGCGCCCGATGACCCGGGCGCGGCCCTGCTTCTCGAAGGAGACCTCGCCGATGGTGCTGCAATCCGCCGGAAGCTGGTCGTGGTGCAGCCCGACCATGGCGATCTGCGGATCGGTGAAGGCGATGGAAAGCGGCGTGCGGCGGGCCTGGCGCTGCACATCCGGCCAGCGCAGCGCATTGTCGCCGGCGATGCGCCCCTCATCGGCGCCCTCATGCAGCAGCGGGATGTGGCCGGCGACGTCGCCGGCAAGGAAGATCGGCGCATCGCCGCATTGCGCCGTCGCGGCATCCACCGCCGGCATGCCCTTGTCGTCCAGCGCCAGACCGCTCGCCGCCAGGTCCAGCCCCTGCAGGTTCGGCCGGCGCCCCGCCGCGACCAGCACCTGGCAGAACTGCTCCTGCCGTTCCGCGCCATCGGCCGTGCGCCAGCGCAGCAGCAGGCCGCCCGCTTCCGGCGTCGCGTCCAGCATCTCGGTCTTGAGGCGCAGGTCCAGCTCCTGCGTGAAGGCATGCCGCGCAACGCGCGCCACCTCGGGGTCGGTGAGCGGCCCGACATCGTCGAAGGGCGAGAAGAAGACCACGCGCACGCCGAGCCGCTGCATCGCCTGGCCGAGTTCCAGCGCGATGATGCCGGTGCCGATCACCGCGAGGCTCTCGGGCAGGTCCGGCAGGTCGAAGATGGTGTCGCTGGTCAGGACATGTTCGCGCACCGCGGCGAAGGGCGGCGGCACGAAGGGCGCGCTGCCGGTGGCGACCACCACGGCGCGGGCCTGAACCCGGGTATGGCCGCCGACCTCCAGCGTTGTCGGGCCGGTGAAGCGGGCCTGGCCAAGCAGCCGCTGATCCGCCGGAATCCGCTCGGTTCCCTTGACCACGCCAGCCACGAAGCTGTCGCGTTCGCGCTGCAGGCGCGCCATTACTGCCCTGCCGTCGATGCGCGCCGTCGCCTGCACGCCGAACAGCGCGGCGCCGGCCACCGCATGCGCGGCTTCCGCGGCGGCGATCAGCAGCTTGGACGGCATGCAGCCGACGCGGGCACAGGTGGTACCATAGGCGCCGCCCTCGATCAGCAACGGGCGACCGCCCTGCTTCTCCACCGCACGGCGCGCATTCAGCCCGGCGGTGCCGGCGCCGATGATCGCGACGTCGACATTTCTCGTGTCCATGGGCATTCCTCCCGAGGCGCTCAGAACGGCAGCACCGTGGTGCCGCGATCGGTCATGCGCCGCGCCATCTCCGGCGGCTGGGCCGGGCGCACGCCCTCGATCAGCGCCTCCGGCCCGACGCCGGCATTGGGCAGGTACAGCGCGCAGACCTCGGTGCGCACGCCGGCACGCACCAGGCCGGCCAGCATCTGCGCCGGGGTCGCGTTCATCGGCCGCAACGGGGTGGTGGCGGGCGCCTCGCGCCGCGCAAGGTCGCCGGCCGGTCCGCACAGCATCACCTCCACCGTCGCGCCCTGCTGGCGCATGGCGCCGAGCAGCACGAAGGCCATGCCCTGCACCTGCGGCTCCGCCGTGGTGACCAGGGCGAGTATGCGCGGCGCTTCCTGCGCCAAGCCGGGCGATGTGGCAGCCAGCAGCATCAGCGCGGCGCGCGCAAGCACGTTGCGGGTCATCACGGGATCCTTTTTGCGAGGATTGGAGCGGCGGCTCATCGGAGCGTCGCCTTGATGGCAAGGCCGACGACGCCGAGCGCCGCGACGCTCGCCGCCCAGATCAGAACAAACCACAGCAGGCGCGACTGCAGGCCGCGCGGGCCCTGGCTCAATGGTAGCCCCCCACGGACTTCACCTTGCCGCGGAACACCCAGTAGGCGTAGGCGGTATAGGCCAGGATCATCGGCACCAGCACGGCGGCGCCGACCAGCAGGAAGGCCAGGCTGTTATCCGGTGCGGCCGCGTCGCGGATCGTCACCGCATGCGGCACCATGTAGGGGAAGAAGCTGATCCCGAGGCCGATGAAGCACAGCACGAACAGCGCCAGCGATGCCAGGAAAGGTGTCAGCTCGCGCCGTTGCGTCAGCCCGCGCAGCAGCAGGAAGGCCGCGCCCAGCACGGCCAGCGGCACCGGCCCTGCCAGCAGCACCTGCGGCCAGCCGAACCAGCGTTCGGCATAGAGGCGGTCGAGGAAGGGCGTCCACAGGCTGACCGCGCCGATCAGCAGCAGCGTCGCCGGGGCGACCCAGAAGGCGATGTGGTAGGCGCGGCGCTGGACATGTTCCTCGGTCTTCCAGATCAGCCAGGTGGCACCGAGCAAGGCATAGCCGATGACCAGCGCCACCCCCGTCAGCAGGCTGAACGGCGTGAGCCAGTCCCACCAGCCGCCGGCATAGGCGCGGCCTTCCACCGCGATGCCCTGCACCAGCGCGCCCAGCGTCACGCCCTGTGCGAAGGCGGCGAGGATGGAGCCGAAGGCGAAGGCCCAGTCCCACAGGAACTGGCCACGCTTGGTGCGCCAGCGGAATTCGAAGGCGACCCCGCGGAACACCAGCGCCAGCAGCATGACGATGATCGGCACGTACAGCGCCGACATGATGATGGCATAGGCCAGCGGGAACACCGCGAGCAGCCCGCCGCCGCCCAGCACCAGCCAGGTTTCGTTGCCGTCCCATACGGGGGCGACGGAGTTCATCGCCTCGTCGCGATCCGATTCCTCCGCCAGCAGCGGGAACAGGATGCCGACGCCGAGGTCGAAGCCGTCCAGCACCACATAGGCCAGCACCGCGAAGGCGATCAGAGCGGCCCAGATCATCGGCAGGTCGAGGGTCATGGCTATTCTCCTACTCGCCAGCCGGCAGGGCGTTCTTCGACGCCATGACCGGGCCGGGCATGATGCCGCCGGCGCGCACCGGCTCCTCCGCCGGCAGTCCGGGCTCGGCCGGTATCGGCGCGTGGTTCATCAGCCGCAGGATGTAGTAGGTGCCGGCGCCGAACAGCAGGAAGTAAACGACGACGAAGGCGACCAGCGAGGATCCCACCGCGGCGGCCGCGATCGGCGAGACGGAGTCCGCGGTGCTGAGCAGGCCGTAGACGGTCCAGGGCTGGCGGCCGACCTCCGTGGTGATCCAGCCGGCAAGCACCGCGGCGAAGCCGGAGGGGCCCATCAGCACCGCCGCGCGGTGCAGCCATGGCATGTCGTACAGCCGGCCGCGCCAGCGCGCCCACAGGCTCCAGAGCCCCAGGCCGAGCATCAGGAAGCCGATGCCGACCATGATCCGGAAACTCCAGAACACGATGCTGACGGGCGGCCGCTGGTCTTCCGGCCATTCGTTCAGGCCGCGCACCACGCCATTCCATTCATGCGTCAGGATGAGGGAGCCGAGATTGGGGATCTGCACCCGGTAGTCGACGCGGCCCTCCGCCGGGTTGGGGATGCCGAACAGGATCAGCGGCGCGCCCGCATGGGTCTCGAAATGTCCCTCCATGGCGGCGACCTTGGCGGGCTGGTGTTCCAACGTGTTGAGGCCGTGGAAGTCGCCCGCCATGATCTGGATCGGCGCGACGATCGCGGCCATCCACATCGCCATGGAGAACATGATCCGCGCCGCCTGGTTGCCGCGGTCGCGCAGCAGGTGCAGCGCGCCGACCGCGCCGACCACCAGGGCGGTGGTCAGGTAGGCGGCCAGCACCATGTGCACCAGGCGATAGGGGAAGGATGGGTTGAAGATCACCGCCCACCAGTCGGTGGCGACGAACTGCCCGACATCGTTGATCGCGTAGCCCGCCGGCGTCTGCATCCAGCTGTTCACCGACAGGATCCAGAAGGCCGACATGAAGGTGCCCAGCGCCACCATCAGCGTCGCCAGGAAATGCAGCTTCGGGCCGACGCGGTCGCGGCCGAACAGCATGACGCCGAGGAAGCCCGCTTCGAGGAAGAAGGCCGAGAGCACCTCGTACCCCATCAGCGGGCCGATCACGGGGCCGGCCTTGTCCGAGAAGACGGACCAGTTCGTGCCGAACTGGTAGCTCATCACGATGCCGGAAACGACGCCCATGCCGAAGGTGACGGCGAAGATCTTCTTCCAGTAGTTGAACAGGTCGGTGAAGACCGGCCGCCCGGTCCGCAGCGCCAGCCCGTTCAGCACCGCCAGATAACTGGCCAGCCCGATGGTGAAGGCGGGGAAGATGATGTGCGCGCTGACCGTGAAGGCAAACTGGATGCGTGCGAGCAGTAGAGCTTCGAGACCGAACATGGGGACCCCGCTAAACCGTCATCGGACGGGAAGGTTATTGCGATTGCGGCAGAAAAGCAATACGCTGCATGTCGGTTATCTCGTGAAGGACGACCTGTGCGCCTGACCCAGTATTCGAACTATGCGCTCCGTACCTTGCAATTCGCCGCGGTTCGCGCGCCGGCAATCGTGACCGTGGAGGATGTCGCCCGCGCGCATGGAATCTCGAAGGCGCATCTGGTGAAGGTGGCGGCGGAATTGGCGCGGCGCGGCTATGTGGAGAGCATTCGCGGCCGCAATGGCGGCATGCGCCTGGCCCGGCCGGCGGAACAGATCACGGTGGGCGAGGTGGTGCGCTGGACCGAGGCGCCGCTCGAACTGGTCGAGTGCTTCAACCCCGAGACCAACACCTGCCCGCTGCTCGGCGCCTGTCATCTGTCGCGTGGCCTGCAGCGGGCACTGCGCGCCTTCCTGTCGGTACTGGATGACCTGACCATCGCGGACATCGCCTACAACCGCGCCGCGCTGCTGGCGCGGCTGGACCTGGCGGAGCCGGCGGGTTCCGTGCCGCAGGTGGCCGGCGCGCAGTAGAGGCGGTAGAGCGTCTCCAGGATCGCCGCCACCTCGGCGCTCGCCAGGCTGTACAGGATGGTCTGCCCCTCCCGCCGCGTCGCGACCAGGCCGAGGTCGCGCATCCGCGCCAAGTGATGCGACAATGCGGTGGGTGTCAGGCCGACCAGCGCCGCCAGCTGCCCGACGGATTGCTCGGCATGCAGCAGGTGGCACAGCGCCAGCAGCCGCTTAGCGTTGGACAGCGTCGCGAGCAGCCGCGCTGCGCCTTCCGCCCTCCCTGCCATCACGTCAAATGCGGTATCCGGCATCTCGCTTTTCATCTTGACACCTTAGAAGATGCGCAGATACAAAGTCCAGCACGAACACGCTGGAGGACACACATCATGGCCAATGTCGGTTCCGTCGATCGCGCCCTTCGCTTCCTGCTCGGCGTCGTGCTGGTCGCCGCCCCCTTCCTTTTCGTCGAGACCTTCGCGCCGCTCGGCGTCTGGCGTTTCGCATTGGTGGCATGGGGCGTGGTGATGCTTGGCACCGCCATCTTCCGCATCTGCCCGGCCTACATGCTGTTCGGCATCCGCACCTGCGCCGCGGGCAAGGCCTGACATGATCGCGACCGACTTCACCCCGGTCGCGTCGCTGCTCGGCGGCGCACTGATCGGCGCCGCCGCCGTGGCGCTGATGGCGGCGAATGGCCGCATCGCCGGCATCAGCGGCTTCGCCGCCCGCCTGCTGCCACCCTATGCCGACAACGGCCTGGCCGGCCGCTTCGCCTTCGTGCTCGGCATCGTCCTGGCGCCGCTGCTGGTTGGGCTTGCCACCGGTAGCCTGCCGGTGCCGCAGATCGAGGCTTCCGCGCCGCTGCTGCTGATCGGCGGCCTCCTGGTGGGCTTTGGCGCGGTCTGGGGCAATGGCTGCACCTCCGGCCACGGCGTCTGCGGCCTGGCGCGGCTCTCGCCGCGGTCGCTGGTCGCGACCTCGGTCTTCATGGCGACCGCGATCGCCACCGTCTTCCTCACACGCCACCTGATCTGAGGCCAGCCATGGTCATTCTCGCGCAATTCGTCATCGGCCTCGTGCTGGGCCTCGGCCTTGTCATCGCCGGCATGTCGAACCCGGCGAAGGTGCTGAACTTCCTCGACCTCGCCGCCATCCCGACCGGCGGCTGGGATGCCAGCCTGGCCTTCGTCCTGGGTGGCGCCGTCGTGGTGACCTTCATCGGCTACCGCCTGGTGCTGCGCCGGGACCGCCCGATCTTCGACAGCCGTTTCCACCTGCCCACATCGACCGCGATCGACACGCGCATCCTCGTGGGCCCGGCGATCTTCGGCATTGGCTGGGGCCTGGCCGGCTTCTGCCCTGGCCCGGCGCTGACCGCGCTGACCACCGGCGGGCCGCCGGCCTGGCTGTTCCTGGCCGCCATGTTCGCCGGCATGGCGGGCGCCCGCTGGCTCGCCGCGCGGGAGCCTGCCCCCAGCCCCGTCCCGCATCGTTCCTGACCCGACGCAACGCAACAACAGGAGACGCCCCATGAACGCCATCCCGCATCGCGTGGACCTGTCCGTGAAGCCCGAGGTGACGGCCTTCTTCGATGCGCCGACCAACACCATCAGCTACGTGGTCAAGGACCCGGCCTCGAATGCCTGCGCCGTGGTCGATTCCGTGATGGACATCGACTACGCCGCCGGCCGCATCAGCCATGACAGCGCCGACGCCATCATCGCCCATATCCGCGCGCATGGGCTGAAGCTGGAATGGCTGATCGAGACGCATGTACATGCCGATCATCTCTCGGCCGCGCCCTACATCCAGGACAAGCTCGGCGGCCGCATCGGCATCGGCGAGAAGATCACCGTGGTGCAGGAGGTCTTCGGCAAGGTCTTCAACGAGGGCACCGAGTTCCGCCGCGACGGCAGCCAGTTCGACCGTCTGTTCAAGGATGGCGACAGCTACGCCATCGGCGGCCTGCAGGCCTTCGTGCTGCACACGCCCGGTCATACGCCGGCCTGCACCACGCATGTGATGGGCGATGCCGCCTTCGTCGGCGACACGCTGTTCATGCCCGATGGTGGCTCCGCCCGCGCCGACTTCCCAGGCGGCGATGCGCGCACGCTGTTCCGCTCCATGCGCCGCATCCTGCAACTGCCGCCGGAGACGCGGCTGTTCATGTGCCACGACTACGGCCCCAACGGTCGCGAGATCCGCTGGGAGAGCACGGTGGCCGAGGAACGCGCCCACAACATCCATGTGCGCGACGGCATGACGGAGGAGGAGTTCGTCGCGATGCGCGAAGCGCGCGACCGTACCCTTGGCATGCCGCGCCTGATCCTGCCCTCGCTGCAGGTCAACATGCGCGCCGGCGCCCTGCCGCCGGCCGAGCCGAATGGGCGGGTCTTCCTCAAGGTGCCCGTCAACGCCCTCTGATCCCTCGTCGCCAAGGACACGGACATGACCGAACAGACCGCCACCCTCGCCTTGCCCGGGCTGAACCGTCCGGCGCCCGACTTCGCCGCCAATACCACGGATGGGCCGCGCAGCCTGGCCGACTACAAGGGAAGCTGGCTGGTGCTGTTCTCCCACCCGGCCGATTTCACGCCGGTCTGCACCACCGAATTCATCGGCTTCGCGCGGCACCACGACCAGTTCAAGGCGATCGGCTGCGAGCTGCTCGGCCTGTCGATCGACAGCATCTTCGCGCATATCGCCTGGATCCGTAACATCGAGGAGAAGTTCGGCGTCGTCATCCCCTTCCCGATCATCGAGGATCTGTCGATGAAGGTGGCGCATGCCTATGGCATGGTGCAGCCGGGTGCGAGCGATACCTCCGCCGTCCGCGCCACCTTCGTGATCGATCCGCAGGGCATCCTGCGCGCCATGCTCTACTACCCGATGAGCAATGGCCGCTCGGTCGCCGAGATCCTGCGCCTGGTGAAGGCGCTGCAGGCCAGTGACACGCAGAAGATCGCGACGCCGGAGAACTGGGCGCCCGGCGAGGACGCCATCGTGCCGCCGCCGAAGACCGCCGAGGCGGCGCGCGCGCGTGCCGGCGAGGGCTTCGCCACGACCGACTGGTACTTCAGCACTCGCAAGGTCGCCTGACCTCATCGAAGACAGGCCCGACGCAAGGGCCGGCAGGGAGGAAACGAATGACCATCAGGGCCATCAACGACGCGCTGTCCGTCTCGCCGCAGATCGCCGTCGCCGACATCGCCGACGCCGGCTTCCGCTCGGTGATCTGCAACCGGCCCGATGGCGAGGGCGCGGACCAGCCGGCCTTCGCCGAGATCGAGGCGGCAGCGCGCGCCGCCGGGCTGCAGGTGGCCTACCAGCCGGTCGTTTCCGGCATGGTGAAGGACAGCGACGCGCAGGATTTCGGCCGGGCCTTCGCGGCGCTGCCGAAGCCCGTCCTCGCCTATTGCCGCAGCGGCACGCGGTCCGCCACGCTGTGGTCGCTGTCACAGGCCGCCGAGGGACGCCCGCTGCCGGACATCCTCTCTGCCACCAAGGGCGCCGGCTATGACATGGCGGCGGTGGCGCGGCGTATTGCCAATGGCGGTCGTACGCCGACCGATGCGGCGGATGCGACGCATGAGGTGGTGATCATCGGCGGCGGCGCGGCCGGCATCGCGCTGGCCTCCAGCCTCAAGGCGCGCAAGCCGGACCTCGATATCGCGCTGATCGACCCGGCCGATATCCACTACTACCAGCCCGGCTGGACCATGGTCGGCGGCGGCATCTTCGACCCGGCGACGACGGCCAGGACCATGGCCTCGCTCATTCCCCCGGGCGTGCGCTGGATCAAGGCCGCCGTCGCCGCCTTTGAGCCGGAGAAGAACGCGCTCATCCTGGATGGGTGCCGCGTGGTGAAGTATCGCGCGCTGGCCGTGGCGCCGGGCATCAAGCTGAACTGGGCCGGCATCGAGGGGCTGACGGAGACGCTGGGCCGCAACGGCGTCACCTCCAACTACCGCTACGACCTGGCGCCCTATACCTGGGAATGCGTGCGGGGCTTGAAGGCCGGCCGCGCCGTCTTCACCCAGCCGCCGATGCCGATCAAATGTGCCGGTGCGCCGCAGAAGGCGCTGTATCTCTCGGCCGACCACTGGCTGCGGTCGCGCCGGCTGAATGACATCGCGGTCGATTTCTACAATTCCGGCGCGGTGCTGTTCGGCGTGAAGGAGTATGTGCCGGCGCTGATGCGCTACATCGAGCGGTATCATGCGCAACTGCATTTCCAGCATACGCTGGTGAAGGTGGATGGCCCGGCGCGGCGTGCCTGGTTCCGCCGCGCCGACGCGGAGGGCGGGACCAGCATGGTGGAGACCGAGTTCGACATGCTGCATGTCGTGCCACCGCAGATGGCGCCCGACATCATCCGTGTCTCGCCGCTGGCCGATGCGGCGGGCTGGATCGACGTGGACCAGGCGACGCTGCGCCACAGGACGCTCCCCGGCATCTACGGCCTGGGCGATGCCTGCAGCGCACCGAACGCGAAGACCGCCGCGGCCGCCCGCAAGCAGGCGCCGGTGGTCGCGCATAATCTGCTGAAGGATCTCGGCCTGATCCAGGGGGCGGATGCCGTCTATGACGGCTACGGTTCCTGCCCCCTGACGGTGGAGCGGGGGAAGATCGTGCTCGCGGAATTCGGCTATGGCGGCAAGCGCCTGCCGAGCTTCCCGTCCTGGCTCATCAAGGATACCGAGCCGAGCCATCTCGCCTGGCTGCTGAAGGAACGCATGCTGCCGCCGATCTACTGGAAGGCGATGCTGCGCGGGCGGGAATGGATGGCCAAGCCGCAGATGGCCGGCTGATACCATGCGCCACCTCGCACGCTTCCTGCCGATCCTCGAATGGGCACCGCGCTACACGCGGGCGGAGGCGGTGAACGACCTGTTCGCCGCCATCATCGTCACCATCATGCTGGTGCCGCAGAGCCTGGCCTACGCCATGCTGGCCGGCCTGCCGCCGGTGGTGGGGCTGTATGCCTCCATCCTTCCGCTGGTCGCCTATGCGCTGTTCGGCACCAGCCGTACGCTGGCGGTCGGGCCGGTCGCCGTGGTGTCGCTGATGACGGCGGCGGCGGTGGCGCCGATCGCTTTGGCGGGCTCGGCCGAGTATGTCACGGCGGCGATCACGTTGGCCTTCCTGTCGGGCCTGGTGCTGCTGGCGATGGCCGTGCTGCGGCTGGGCTTCCTGGCGAACTTCCTGAGCCATCCGGTGATCTCCGGCTTCATCACCGCGTCGGGCATCCTGATCGCGGCGAGCCAGCTCAAGCATATCCTCGGCATCCGGGCGGAGGGTGACACGCTGCCGCATATCGTGGCGGGGCTGGCGCAGGGGCTGGGCGGGACGAATGCTGCGACGCTGCTGATCGGCGTCGCCGCGACCGGCTTCCTGTTCTGGTCGCGGCAGTCGCTGAAGCCGTTGCTGCTGCGCGCCGGGCTGGGCCGGCGGCTGGCGGACCTGCTGGCCAAGGCGGGGCCGCTGGCGGCCATCATCCTGTCGATCCTGGCGGTGGTGGTGCTCGGTCTCGATGAGGCCGGGGTGCGGATCGTCGGCGAAATTCCCGCTGGCCTGCCGCCCTTCGCACTGCCCAGCTTCGACCCGGCGCTGTGGCTGCAGCTTCTTCCGGCGGCGGTGCTGATCAGCCTGGTGGGCTTCGTCGAATCCGTCTCCGTCGCGCAGACCCTGGCGGCAAAGCGGCGGCAGCGCATCGTGCCGAATCAGGAGCTGGTGGGGCTGGGCACCGCCAACCTGGCGGCCGCGGTCTCCGGCGGCTACCCGGTGACGGGCGGCTTCGCGCGATCCGTGGTCAATTTCGACGCGGGTGCCGCGACGCCGCTGGCGGGTGCGGCGACCGCGGCCGGCATCCTGGCCGCGACGCTGTTCCTGACGCCGCTGTTCCGCTTCCTGCCTCAGGCGGTGCTGGCGGCCACCATCATCGTCGCCGTGCTGTCGCTGGTCGATTTCGCCGCGATCCGCCGGACCTTCGTCTATTCGAAGGCGGATTTCGCGGCGATGGCGACCACCATCCTGCTGGTGCTGTTCGTCGGCGTGGAGGCCGGGATCATCGCGGGGATGGCGCTGTCGCTGCTGCTGTTCCTGTGGCGCACCAGCACGCCGCACATCGCGATAGTCGGCCAGGTGCCGGGCACCGAGCATTTCCGCAATGTCGACCGGCACCGCGTGATCACCAACCCGGCGCTGCTGTCGATCCGGGTGGATGAGAGCCTGTATTTCGCCAATGCGCGCTTCCTGGAGGATCGCGTCATCGCGGAAGTCGCGGCGCGTCCGGGCCTGCGGCATGTCGTGCTGATGTGCTCGGCGGTGAACCTGATCGACGCCAGCGCCCTGGAAAGCCTGGAGGCGATCGCGGACCGGCTGCGCTCCGCCGGCATCGGCTTCCACCTCTCCGAAGTGAAGGGCCCGGTGATGGACGCGTTGCAGCGGTCGGATTTCTTCGACCACTTCAAGGGGCAGGTGTTCCTGTCCCAGCACGAAGCCTGCGCGACGCTGCTGGGTGATGCAGTTCCGGCCCAGCCGGTGGCGGCCGACGCGGCCGGATGACAGGCGCCGCCTGGCCGGGCTGAACGCGACCTCGGCGCGGCCGACCTGCCGCGCCGAAGACGCTTGTGGAAGCGGTGCGGGGCCGGGACATGCGCACCGCGAAGCCGTGAAGGGACATGAGCAGTGACGACCTGTCAGGGGCCGGCCCACTCCTCTCACGACGCGCTTCGCGAGTGCCGCATGGTGGGCCCGCTTGCGCGTATGGCCGATCAATTCTCCCCGGCGCCCTGGCGGCGGCGGAGGACCATGCCGCCGTGATGCAGTGTGTTCAGGTCGACGAAGTCGCCATCGGCGGTGAAGCCGGTGTCGTCCCAGTATTCGATATGCGTGCGCGTCACTTCGTAGCGGCCTTCGTAGGCGCGCTCGCGCCTGCCGCGGGCCTCGACATAACGGCCGCCTGGCAGGAGTTCGTGGCGCACGCGGCCGTCCTCCGTCACCCACATTCCGGCATAGGGATGATTGGTCTGCATGGCAGGTTCCCCGGCTTCAGCGGATTGCCCCAGCAGCGTGCCGGTCAGCAGGATTGCGAATGCACGGCGCATCGTTCCCGACGGCCGGCCGCGTGGCGGCGCGATCGGCGCGTCATGCGAGGCAGACGGGCCGGCCTCGACCGAGGCTTTCCCGCCGTTCAGGATGTGGCGCGTCCGCATCAGCCGCGGCCAGGCACGCGGCTGGGCGTGGCCGCGAGGAAGGGCCTGTCCGTCGCTCCGGGCACCGAGCCGTCCGAGCCGATCAGCGCAAGGCGGCTGCGTTCGATGCCGGCCGGCACCCAGACCGTGGCGGACCCCTCGCCGGATCCGATGGTGAACGGAACCTGGCCCTGCCGTGGCGCCTGCGCGAATGCGGTGTCGAGGTGCCGGAGCTGCACGTTCTCGCCGCTGCCGGAGACGGCCACGCGGCCGCCGCCGACGAGGTTGCCCTGGCCGGCAGGGCCGTAGTCGATCTCGATATTCTCGCCGGAGCCGGTGGTGCGGGGGTAGAGGTCATCGGCCAGAGCGGGAGCGCCGAAGCACAGGGCAAGTGCGGCGACGGCGGCCGCGGTGAAATGGAAGCGGGGCATCACGATTCTCCTTGATCCACCACCGGAGATGCCCGGCGGCTGGCCAGGAGATGTGCTGCCCCTGGCCCCGGATAATCGGTCGCTCTCCAACATCACCGTTCATCAGGGCGAACAATGCCCGCCCAGACTCCTCGGCCGGCCCGCTACCTCACGTCCCGGAAGACCTCCGCCAGCCAATCGATGAAAACCCGCACCCTGGGCGCGAGGTGCCTCGCCCGAGGATACAGCACCGAGATCGGCAGCGGCACCGGCGGATGCTGGGGCAGCACGATCTGCAGCTGGCCGGATGCAAGCTCGCTTTCGAAGCGGTAGCGCGGTGCCTGGATCAGGCCGAAGCCGGCGATCGCCGCCGCCGCGTAGGTTTCGGCCCCGCCCACCGTCAGCGCGCAGGGCAGCTTCACCTCCCGCACCGCCTGGCCGACGGTGAATTCCAGCGGCAGGACGGAGCCGCTGGCCGAGGAACGGAAGCCCACCATGCGATGGCCCTCGAAGTCATCCAGGCCGCGCGGAACGCCGTGCCGCGCGAGATACGCCGAGGAGGCGCAGGTGATCTCCTCCAGCTCGGTCACGCGGCGCGAGATCATGTCGCTGTCGGTGAGTGTACCGGCCCGGACCACGCAATCCACACCCTCCCGCAGCAGGTCGACGTAGCGGTCGCCGTCGCTCATGAAGAGCTCGATCTCCGGATAGGCCTCGAGAAAGGCCGGGAGCCGCGGCACGATGAAGCGACGGGCCAGCGTGCCGTGCGCATCGACATGCAGCCGGCCGCGCGGGCGGGAGCCGGAGAAGGCGCTCTCGGCGTCCTCCAGCTCGGCCAGCAGGCGCGTGCACTCGGCGTAGTAGGCCCCCCCATCCGGGGTCGGCACGACCGTCCGCGTGGTCCGCTGGAGGAGCTGTACGCGCAGCCGCGCCGTCGAGCGCCTTCACCGCGCCAGTCACGGTGGAGCGTGGCATGGCGAGGTCCTCGGCGGCCTTGGTGAAGCTGCGCCGCTCCACGATGCGGACAAAGATCCGCATGGCGTTGAACAGGTCCATTTCTCACGATCCATCGTCGAATGCTTCGACATAGGGTGCCCCGGGGGGCGGGCATCGCCCCGGCGCGTGCCTGGCCGGGACGCACCACCCGTCATCCTGGCCAGGTTCGCTCATGCCGGTCTCAAAGGTGGCTCATCGTCCACGCAATGGTGCCGAACTTCCGAAGCTGTCATCCCCCATCATATTCGATGGATGTGGACCAGGTCGGCGTGGTCGGCGTTGCGGCGGTCATCTCCAAAGCCGTCCTTCATGCCATCGGATAGCGCCTGCGCGATCTGCCGGTCCGGATCGAGCATGTCATGTAGTTGTGCCTCGAAATGCTTAGCCGCAACACTCACCTGCTGGCCCGGCACCTGCTGGCCCGGCACCTTTTGGGGGTGTGACGACAGCGAAGGACAGGGGAGGGACGGCTCGAGCGGACTGCCGCCCCGCCGACGAACATCCAACGGAGCACCCGACATGAAGATCCTGATGGTTCTGACCTCGCACGACCAGCTCGGCGACACCGGCCGCAAGACCGGCTTCTGGCTCGAGGAACTCGCTGCACCCTATTACGTGTTCAAGGACGCCGGTTGCGAGATCACGCTCGCCTCCCCGAAGGGCGGCCGGCCGCCCCTCGATCCCAAGAGCGCCGAAGCCGATTTCCAGATCGATGCGACGCGCCGCTTCGAGGCGGATAACGAGGCGAATGCGGCGCTGGCGAACACCGTGCGGCTTGCCGATGTCACGTCCCGCGATTTCGACACGGTCTTCTACCCGGGCGGCCATGGTCCGATGTGGGATCTGGCGGAGAGCCGGGATTCGGCCGATCTGATCGAAGCCTTCGTCGCGGCGGACAAGCCGGTCGCTCTGGTCTGCCACGCGCCGGGCGTGCTGCGGCACGTGAAGACCGCGGAGGGCCGCCCGCTGGTCGAGGGCAGGAAGGTGACCGGTTTCACCAACACCGAGGAAGCCGGCGTCGGCCTTGCCAAGGTGGTGCCCTTCCTCGTCGAGGACGAACTGAAGGCGAAAGGCGGCATCTATTCGAGCGGTCCGGACTGGGGGCCCCATGTGGTGCAGGACGGCCTGTTGATCACCGGTCAGAATCCGGCCTCGTCCGCCAGCGCCGCGCAGCGTCTGCTTGAGGCAGTCAGGCGCCCGCTCGCGCGATAGGCCCGATGAACCAACTGCAGACGGACCGACCGACCTGCCCTGCGTGACAGCGCGCATCCCGATCGGCGCGGATGCGCCAGGCACCAACAACCAGGAGCAATCTCATGACCAAGCGCGAAGCCATATTCCCGGCCGGCCGCCACGCCCTGTATGAGGCGCATGGCTATTCCGCCGCGATCCGCTCCGGCGATCTTCTATTCGTTTCCGGCCAGGTCGGCAGCCGCGAGGATGGCAGCCCCGAGCCGGACTTCGAGCGCCAGGTCCAGCGGGCCTTCGACAACCTCGCGGCGACGCTCAGGGCCGCCGGCTGCGGTTTCGAGGACATCCTCGACGTGACCAGCTTCCACACGGACCCGGAGCGCCAGTTCGAGGCGGTCATGAAGGTCAAGAACCAGCACTTCCCCGAACCGCCCCACCCGGCCTGGACGGCGATCGGGGTCACCTGGCTCGCCGGGTTCGACTTCGAGATCAAGGTGATCGCGCGGATTCCCGGGCGGGCATAGCCGGCCAGCATCGCCCATTGGCCATCCGTCCATCGCGCCGATCCCGGGCGCCGTGCGACGCGGTGCCGAGCAATCGACGCAACGCCGGTTTTCCCAGCCGGCCCAAGCCAAGACAGCAACGGAGCCGATCGTGCCGAAGATGACCTACCCGGAAACGCGCCGGACCGATGTCGTGGAGGAGCGGTTCGGCCACCGGATCGTCGATCCGTACCGCTGGCTCGAGAACGACGCGCGCCGCGACCGCGAGGTGGCCGCATGGATCGCGGCGCAGGACCGCGCCACCCGCGCCCATCTCGCGACGCTGCCGGGGCGCGATGCATTCCGCGCGCGACTGGCGGCCATGTTCGATCATGAACGCCTCACGGTCCCGCGGAAGCGGGGCGGGCGCTACTTCTTCACGCGCAATGCCGGGCTGGACAATCAACCGGCCCTCGTCATGCGCGAGGGGCCGGATGGGCCGGATCGCGTGCTGGTCGATCCGAACCGATGGTCGGCGGATGGCGCGACCGCGCTTGCGGAATGGTCGCCCTCCGAGGACGGCACGCTCCTTGCCTTCGGCGTGCAGGACGGAGGAACGGATTGGCGGACGATCCGTGTCCTCGATGTCGCCAGCGGCGAGCTTCTGGAGGACTGGATCGAATGGGCGCGCTTCACGACCATCGCTTGGGCGAAGGATGGCGCCGGCTTCTTCTACTCCCGCTTTCCCGCACCGGCGGATAATGCGCCGTCAGCGGCGCCCGTGGGTGGTCATGCCGTGTATTTTCATGCGCTCGGCACGCCACAGGCACAGGACCGGATCGTTCACGCCACGCCGGGGCAGCCGCACCTGGTGCACATCGCGACGGTGACCGAGGATGGCCGCCATGCCGCGATCTACTCAACCCCCGGATCGGGCGGCAGCATGCCGACGATCGTGGATCTCACGAAGCCGGACTGGCCGTCGCGTACGCTGGTTTCCAACTTCGACCACTACTGGAGCGTTGTTGGCAGCGTCGGCACGCGGGTCTTCCTGACGACCCAGCTTGACGCCGAGCGTGGCAGGATCGTCACGCTGGATCTCGATGCGGTCGTGCCCGGCTTCACGGATCTCGTCCCCGAGCAGGAAGACGTCCTGAACGACGTGGCGTTGCTTGGCGACCGGCTCATCGTCTTGTACCTGGCCGATGCGAAGACGCAGGTGAAGCGCTTCCGGCTCGACGGTACGCCTGATGGCGTGGTGCCGTTGCCCGGCATTGGCAGCGCCGGCGGATTCAGCGGCCGCCTTTCCGACAACGAGGCCTTCTTCGCCTTCACCAGCTACAACCGACCGGTCACGATTCATCGCTACGACGTGGCCGCCAATGCCAGCACGGGCTGGGCGGAGCCGAATGTCGCGATTGATGCGCGGATCGTCGTCGAGCAGCGATTCTATGCCTCGAAGGACGGCACGCGGGTGCCGATGCTCATCATCCGCCGCAGCGACATCACCGGGCCGGCCGCGACGCTGCTGCATGCCTATGGCGGCTATGGCATCAGCATCGTCCCCGTCTATTCGCCGGCCTTCCTGGCATGGGCCGAGCGGGGCGGCGTGGTTGCCGTCGCGAACGTCCGGGGCGGTGGGGAGTATGGCAAGGCGTGGCATGATGCCGGCCGTCTCCTCAACAAGCAGAACAGCTTCGACGACGTCATTGCCGCGGCCGCCCATCTCACGGCTGAAGGAATCGCCGCGCCCGAAGGTCTCGCCATCCAGGGCGAGTCGAATGGCGGGCTTCTGGTCGGGGCCGTGATCAATCAGCGGCCTGGGCTGTTCGCCGCCGCCCTGCCCGGCGTCGGGGTGATGGACATGCTTCGCTTCGACCGGTTCACCGGCGGGCAGCTGTGGGTGAGCGAGTTCGGCGATCCGGCCGATGAAGCGGATTTCCGCAATCTTCTGGGCTACTCGCCCTATCACAACATCCGCGACGGCGAGGGCTATCCCGCAATCCTGGCGACGACGGCCGACACGGATGACCGCGTCGTGCCCGCGCACAGCTTCAAATATGTCGCGGCGCTGCAGGCAGCCGATCTCGGCGACCGCCCCCGGCTTCTGCGCATCGATTCCCGCGCCGGCCATGGCGCCGGCAAGCCGATCGCCAAGGTGATCGAGGAAGTCGCCGACATGTGGGCCTTCGCGGCGCGCTGGACGGGTCTGGCATCCTGAGGGTGCGCGGGGCAGAAGCGGCTTCGGCTGGATCCGCAAAGCACCCGGAGCGCGGATCCGCGCTGGTTTGGCAAAAGGTGTGCCGCGAGGGCGAGCAGGCCGGGAGGCCAAGGTCGGGCGGATGCCTGGGCCGACGCCGCTTCCGTGAGCAGGCGCAGCCGGGCTCGGCCGGAACGATGTTCCGCCAGACCCTTGATCAGTTTGGAAATTGGCGGACCCGAAAGGATTCGAACCTTCGACCTCTGCCTTCGGAGCGTGTTGGGGCGGTCTTCGCCAGTCTTTCTCTCTTTACGCTAGAACCCCCTAAACCACTACGTAGATTGAGATTTTCTGGCACCGCCGACCGCATCGTGTATCCGTCTGCACGTCGAAGTTTCGGCCCGGGTGCTTCCGTGGTGCTTCCGTAAGTGGAGCCACGGGTCCCAACTCGGACCAGGAGCACAGGACGTGGGAAAGCTCAGCAAGCGCACCGTCGACCAGGCAACGCCGCAGGCCGGGGACTACTTCATCTGGGATGACGAACTGCCCGGGTTCGGCATGCGGGTGTTCACCTCGGGCCGGCGCAGTTACCTGGTGCAGTATCGCGCCAAGGGGCGCACCCGCCGCTTCACGATCGGCACTCATGGCGTGTGGACGCCCGAGACGGCGAGGCGGGAAGCTCGCGTGCTCCTGGGCCGGATTGCGCAAGGCGACAATCCGGCGGAGCAGCGCGAGCTCGACCACCGCGCGATCACGGTCAAAGAGCTCTGCGAGCGCTATCTGGCCGATGCCAAGGCCGGCCTGATCCTTGGCAAAAAGCAACGGCCCAAGAAGGCCTCGACGATCTACACGGACGAAGGTCGGATCAAGCGCCATATCGTCCCGCTGCTCGGCACGCGGCGCGTGAAGGACCTCACCAACGCCGACGTGACGCAATTCATGCGCGACATCGCATCTGGAAAGACAAAGGCCGACGTAAAGACGCGGAGGCGCGGGCGCGCCATCGTCCGCGGCGGCATGGGGACGGGCCGCCGCACGGTTGGCTTCCTGGGCGCGCTGCTGACCTATGCGCGGGAGGCCGGCATCATCAGTACCAACCCGGCGCATGGCATTCGTAAAGCCGCCGACCAGAAGAGGACGCGACGTCTCTCGGAGGACGAGTATCGGCTGCTCGGGAGGTTGCTGGCGAAGGCGCACGCTGACGATCAGCTCCGAACCTCGGCCAAGATCACCCGGCTGCTCGCCCTGAGCGGGTGCCGGCGCGGCGAGATCCTGAATCTGACCTGGTCCGAGGTGGACACCGGTAACAGCTGTCTTCGGCTCCACGATACGAAGGAGGGCGCGTCCGTGCGCCCGATCGGACTTCCCGCCGTCGATATGCTGGAGTCGGATAGGCCGCGTGAGCCAGTCGGCCCGGTGTTCCGCGGCTTCCTCGATGGCAAGCCGTTGATCGGCTTCCCGAAGCACTGGGATAGGATGTTCGCGAAGACACCGCTCGCTGACGTCACCCCCCATGTCTTGCGCCACAGCTTCGCCAGCATCGCAAACGATCTCGGCTTCACTGAGTCGACTGTCGCAGCTTTGCTGGGACACGCTCAGGGATCGGTGACCAGCCGGTACATTCACGCGGTCGACACGTCGCTGATCATGGCCGCCGATACGGTCGCCGGATACATCCAGGCGCTGCTGGAGGGTGCGCAGTTCCGGCGTCGGGGCTACGCGCTGGATCGCGCGTCCAGGGAGATGGCGCTCTCACGGCACCTCGGGAACCCTTTGCTGCCGGCCGTGAGCCACCTGGCCGAAGCCAGCGCCGCCGATCAGACCCCGGGGCCTCACGGCCTGAAGCCTTGACGATATAGCCTGGGAGCTATAAATGACTTGGCAGGTCTTATTTGTTGATGAGTTCGATGCGGAGTTCGGAGAGCTACCGGAAGCCGTGCAGGATGAACTGTTGGCTTCCGCCAAGCTCCTCTCCGCGTTCGGTCCGAATTTGAGCCGCCCGCATGCGGATACGCTCAAGGATTCGGCGTTCGCCAACATGAAGGAACTGCGGTTCGAGGCGGAGGGCGGCGTCTGGCGTGTCGCCTTCGCGTTCGATCCCGAGCGCAAGGCCATCCTGCTCGTCGCCGGCGACAAATCGGGTGGCAGTGAGAAGCGCTTCTACAGATCGCTCATCGCGAAAGCCGAAAGGCGCTTCAGGGTGCATCTCGATCGGCTCAAGGCCGCGAAGAAGGGAAAAACGTGATGGGACGAACACTGAATGATGTCGTTGCCGCGCTTCCCGAGGCGCGGCGGGCACGTGTTGAGGCGCGCGCCCAGGAGCTCATTGATGAGGTTGAGAGCCTGAGCGAGCTGCGCCGTATGGCTGGCAAGGCGCAGGTGGAAATCGCATCTGCCTTGCGGGTTAAGCAGCCCTCGATTTCGAAGATCGAGAAGCAGGCGGACATGTATCTCTCGACGCTCCGAAGCTATGTCGAGGCGATCGGCGGAAAGCTGGAGCTCGTCGTCCGCCTGCCTTCACGCGCGCCTGTACGGATCGAGCACTTGGGCGACGTCGCCCCGAGCGTTTCCGCCGGGCCCAGGAAGGTCGCAGTCAAGCGGCAGACCAAGCCGCGTGCGGCCGCCCGCGCCGGGTGATCGGACGATCCGCCGTGAGTAGTACCCAGGATCCGGGTGCCGGGATGGGCGAAATCCGGCGGTAGCGCTTCGAACGCAGAGTGAGAGTTTGGCGGCTGGCGCCGTGACGGGTTTCCGGGCCGAGAGAGAGGCTCGCGGCCGGCCCGTCATGGAGAACCGCCATGACCCGCTCCGCGACGCGGCCGGCCCCGAGCGGCCGAGCCTCGGGTGACCGCGCGAACCTCTACGACGAGATCACCGACAGGATCATCGCTGAACTCGATGCCGGGCGGCTGCCCTGGGTGCAGCCCTGGGGAGCCTCGGGTGTGGCCGCGCCGCTTGCCCTGCCGAAGAACGCCGCGACCGGCCGGCGCTACTCCGGGATCAACGTCCTGATCCTCTGGGGAGCCGTCGTCGAGCGCGGCTACGCCGGCCAGAGCTGGCTCACCTTCCGCCAGGCCCTTGCGCTCGGTGGCAGCGTGCGAAAGGGCGAGCGCGGTACCACCGTCGTCTATGCCGACCGCTTCATTCCCGGCGAGGAACGCCAGCGCGCGCAGGAGACGGGCAAGGACGCCCGCGCGATCCACTTCCTCAAGCGCTTTACCGTATTCAACGTCGAGCAGTGCGACGGACTGCCGCCCGAACTCGCCGCGACGGCGCCGCCCGCGGATACCTCGCTTATCGAGCCGCGCGTCCAGTCGCTGATCGCGACCTCCGGCGCCAACGTCCGCATCGGCGGGGAGCGCGCCTACTACGACGTGCTCGGCGACATCATCCGCGTTCCGCCGCCGCAGGCCTATTTCCAGCCGATCGACTGGCACCGGACTGCACTGCATGAGCTCGGCCATTGGACGGGGCACGCGTCGCGCCTTGGCCGCGAGATCGCCAACAGCTTCGGTTCGAAGAAGTACGCGCAGGAGGAGCTGGTCGCCGAGATGACCGCGGCCTTCACCTGCGCCGACCTGGGCATCGTGCCGACGGTGCGCCACGCCGACTACATCGGCTCCTGGCTGGAGGTGCTGCGCGAGGACAATCGCGCGATCGTTCGGGCGGCGAGCGCAGCGTCAAAGGCGGCCGACTTCCTGCTCGCCTTCGCGCCCTAGACCGACGCGGTCACCGATGAAACACATGTGGCGGAGGCCGTGTCATGACCCAGCAGCACAGCGCCATGGTTCCGCTCATCGCGTCAGAGGCAGAGGAGCGCTATGGCCACTACATCCGCGAAGCTCTGACGACCGAGGGTGGTCACCTCGCCATCGGCCGCGGCGGCTTTACCCTCTACTTCGCCCGCGGTGGATATCTCAGTGGGCACGACTGCGAGACCATCAAGACGGCCTGCATCGCGGCTGGCCTGCCGGTGATCGACAGCTGCGCTCTCCCCTTCGAGGTCGTCTGCGATCTCGCGGTGCGCGGCCCGATGGTCGCGGTCGGCGAGCCCGCCAGTCCGCCGCCCTGGGATGCGTTCTCCTACGCGCCACTCGCGGATGTCGCGGATGCCTATCGTGCGGACGGCGCGGAGGTGTGGAACCTCGCACCCTGTCCCGCACCAGCGGCGCGAACAGAGTGAGAGGGCCGAGGCGGTCATCGTGACGGGTTCAGGGGTAGGGAGAGAGGCTCCCGGCCGGCCCGTCATGGAGACCCCCCATGTCGAAGTCCGCCCCGAAGGTCGCGCTGTCCGCCTCGCGCGACATCCCCTTCAACCGCCTTGTGCTCAGCCAGGCGAATGTCCGGCGCATCAAGGCCGGCATCGCCGTTGAGGAGTTGGCCGAGGACATCGCCCGGCGCACCCTCCTCCAGAGCCTCACCGTCCGCCCCGTGCTGGACGACGATGGCCGCGAGACCGGCACCTTCGAGGTGCCCTCGGGCGGCCGCCGCTACCGCGCGCTGGAACTGCTGGTGAAGCAGAAGCGCCTCGCCCGCACCGCGCCGATCCCCTGCATCATCCGCACCGAGGGCATCGCTGAGGAGGACAGCCTGGCGGAGAACGTGCAGCGCGCCCCGCTGCACCCGCTCGACCAGTTCCGAGCCTTCCAGGCCCTGCGCGAGCGCGGCCGCTCGGAGGAGGAGATCGCCGCGGCCTTCTTCGTCTCGGTGAGCGTCGTCCGGCAGCGGCTGCGCCTCGCCGCCGTCTCGCCCCGCCTCCTCGACCTCTACGCCGAAGACGGCATGACGCTCGAACAGCTGATGGCCTTCACCGTTAGCCCCGACCATGAGCGCCAGGAGCAGGTCTGGGAGGCGCTGCAGCGCTCCTACACCAAGGAGCCCTACCAGATACGCCGCCTGCTGACCGAGGGTGCCGTCCGCGCCTCCGACAAGCGCGCCCGCTTCGTCGGCGCCGAGGCCTATGAGGCCGCGGGCGGGCTGATCCTGCGCGACCTGTTCCAGCCCGACGACGGCGGCTGGTGGCAGGATGCCGGGCTGCTCGACCGCCTCGCGCGGGAGCGGCTGGAGCGCGAGGCCGAGGCGATCCGCGCCGAGGGCTGGCGATGGGTCGAGGCCGCGCCCGACTTCCCCTACGGCCACAGCTACGGCCTCCGTCGCCTGGCCGGCGAAGCACAGCCGCTGACCGAGGAGGAGACGGCGCGGCGCGAGGCGCTCCAGGCCGAGTTCGACCGGCTGGAGCAGGACTGCGCCGAGGCCGACGAGGTGCCGGAGGAGACCGACCGGCGCCTGGCCGAGATTGAGGAGGCGCTCGCCGCCTTCGAGGATCGGCCCGTCGCCTACGATCCTGAGGAGATGGCGTGCGCCGGCGTCTTCGTCAGCATCGATGGGTCGGGCGCGCTGCGCGTCGAGAGCGGCTACGTCCGGCCGGAGGACGAGCCGCCGGTCGCGGCTGAGCCGGAGCAGGAGCAGGTCGGGACCGACCAGCGATCGGGCGATCCGGAGACGGAGGGCGAGACCACTTCCGAGCCCGACACCGGCACGGCCGCCCCGCCCGTCGAGCCGCCGGAGGAGGAAGAGGGCATCCGCCCGCTGCCCGACCGGCTGCTGACCGAGCTCACCGCGCACCGCACCCTCGCGCTGCGCGACGCGCTAGCCGCCGATCCGCAGACGGCCTTCCTCGCCGCACTGCACGCGCTCTGCCTGCGGCTGTTCTATCGCTACGGCCTCGACTCCTGCCTGGAGATCGAGCCGAAGAGCGCGCTGTTCTCCGCCCAGGCGCTGGGCCTCGCCGACACCACCTCGGCGCGCGCCATCGAGGCCCGCCACGCGCGCTGGCAGGCGCAGATGCCTGCGGAGCCTGGCGAGCTCTGGCCGACCCTCGCCGGCTTCGACGCCGACAGCCGCGAGGCGCTGTTCGCGCACTGCGTCGGCCTCACGGTCAACGCGGTGCACGAGGGCTACAACCGCCGGCCCAAGGCGATCGCGCACGCGGACCGCATCGCCGGGGCGGTCAGCCTCGACATGGCCGCGGTCGGCTGGCGGCCGACGGCGGAGGCCTATCTCGGCCGCGTCACCAAGGGCCGCATCCTCGCCGCCGTGCGGGAGGCGCGCGGCTCGCGGGCGGCGGAGCGCATTGCCGGCCTGAAGAAGGCGGAAATGGCGACGGCGGCCGAGGAGCTGCTCGCCGGCACCGGCTGGGTGCCCGAGCCGCTGCGCACGCCGGGCCAGGTCTTCGCAGCGGTGGAGCCGGAGACAGAGGCGGCGTCGGAGGGCGAAGCGGAATCGGCGGCGGACGGCGGCGATACGGCCATCGTCTCGGCGCCGCCGGCCGAGGACAATGAGACGGCGGCGATCCCCATCGCCGCCATCGCCGCCGAGTAACCGGCCTCCCTGCACCTCGCGGGCCCGTCGCAAGGCGGGCCCGCATCTTCATGGAGGAACCGATGCGCGAAGATGCCGCCGCGCTCGCGCGCCGCCTGGCCCGCAACGCCGAGGCGGTCTGCCGCCACTACCTCTCCAACGGCCAGCGCGAGGGCCGCTGGTGGACCGTGGGCGATGTCGCGAACACGCCGGGGCGCAGCCTGTTCGTGCGGCTGCACGGGCCGGAGACGGGCAGCGGCGCCGCCGGGAAGTGGACCGACGCCGCGACGGGCGATCATGGCGACCTGCTGGACCTGATTGCCCGGGCGGGTGGCCTCGACTGCCTGCGCGACGTGCTGGAGGAGGCTCGGCGATTCCTGAGCCTGCCCGCGCCGCAAAGGCCCGAGCCGCGCGCGCCGGTCGCGGCCGGCTCCCCGGATGCGGCGTGCCGGCTGTTCAACGCCGGGCAGCCGATCAAGGGGACGCTCGCCGAGACCTATCTGCGCGCGCGCGGCATCACGTGCCTGGACGACCTGCCGGCACTGCGCTTCCACCCCCGCTGCTACTACCGCGCCAACGAGAACGCGCCAGTCGAGACGTGGCCCGCGCTGCTCGCCGCGGTGACGGACCTCGGCGGCACGATCACCGGAGTACACCGCACCTGGCTCGCGCGTGACGGCAGCGGCAAGGCGCCGGTCGCGACCCCGCGGCGGGCGATGGGCCGACTGCTTGGGAATGGCGTGCGGTTCGGCGCCGCACAGGAGGTCGTCGCGGTAGGCGAGGGCATCGAGACGATGCTCGCACTGCGCTGTGTTTTGCCCACGCTGCCGATGATCGCGGCGCTATCGGCGAGTCATCTCGTCGCTCTTGTCCTGCCGCCTGGTGTGCGTCGACTCTACGTTGCCCAAGACAGCGACCACGCGGGCAACCGAGCTGCCGCAATGCTAACCGAGTGCGCCGGGCGAGCGGGCATTGAGTCTGTCGCCCTGAGCCCGCGTTCGGAAGACTTCAACGAAGATCTACGCCAGATCGGAGCTGCCGAGCTGGCCGCGTGGGTGCGCGTGCAGATGGCACCTGTGGATGCAGCCCTGCTGCCTACCGGCAATGGCTAACCTTAGCCAAACGGTCATCTCAACGCGGGCATGACCCTCGTCCGCTTCGCGCCCATCGCGGACCTTCAGCTAGACCCTGCCATCGCCAAGAAGCGGACGTTTCGGCTAGTACTTGGCGACCTTGACGGTGTGGCATCACTATTCGGGTTCAGAGCGGCTTCGACAAAATCCACCGCGCGCGATCATTTGGAGGGTCATGAATTGCCCTCCAAGCATGATTCTCAGTGGCAGCGTGGCATTCACGGGTTCTGGCACCTTGGGCGCTGCTGGCGGCGGCTTTATCGCCACCGCGCCACTCACCCCGATCAAACCTCCGACACTTGTGCCCACGAAGTAATCACGTCATAATTGAAATGGGCAAAAATGGGGGGCTGTATATTATGCCTGTACGGGCAGCTGCCTTTGCATTCGACGAGAATGCAAGTCTCGACGACAATCTATCCGCGTTCGGAAACTATATCGACGAGATGGACGCCGCGCTGGGAGCGGAAATGCGAAAGCAATTCACGGCGCTTCTCGAGGGAACGTACAAGGCGGATGAAGTCTGGGATCGGTTGTTCGAGATTTGCGCCGCGCCGCCCACCGAGGACAAAAACACAAGCGAGGTAGAGGTCGCGGCAGCGCCCGCTAACGCGGCTACCGCCCAACCATTGGCCGCGCCCCTGCCGCCAGTGACCGGCTGGTTACTTGAAGGCGTTTCGATCGAAGGCTTCAGAGGCGTGAACAATGAGGGGCACCCCCTCGAGCTCAGGCTGCAGCCCGACAAGGTCAGCAGTATCTCGGCGGTGAACGGCGTCGGCAAGACATCCGTTTACGACGCCGTGCGTTACGCGATCACCGGAAAGCTACCCTGGCTGGATGAACTCCCCGCCGCCGAGCGGGACAAAGACTACTACCAGAATCGATTTCACTCGACCGGTCAGTCCACTATAAAGCTCCGGCTCGTCGCCGAACCCGGCGGGGAAAAATGCGCGATCACCATCGGCCGGAACGCGCTAGGCCATCGCTCGGTCGCAGCCACCGCGCCTTGGGATACCAGCGCGATTCTGACCGCGCTCAATCGCGAGTTCGTATTCCTCGATGGACCGACTTTTCAGAAGTTCATCGCTGCGGGGCCACTCGTTCGCGGACGTACCTTTTCCGGGTTGCTGGGGCTATCGGCATACAGCGATCTTCGCCAAGCTCTCGCGGGTCTGGTGAACACGCGCGCGTTCAACAATCACTTCAGTGTTGCTGCCCATGCGCAAAACAAGACGCGCGAAGAGCGGACCGCCCGTGATCTGGCAGCAGCAATTGCCAACGACTACGAGATTCTAGTTGGCGCGGCCATTGGGGAGTTGAATGCAACGGCGGCGAAAGAGAAGTGCCAGGACGCGCTGGCCCAGATCGCGCCGCTGAAACCTGTCTGTGAAGGAAAGGCGTTCGCAGCCATCGACATCGACGCCTGCATCGAGGCGATCAAGGATGCCGAGGGCGGGCCGAAACGCGAGCGCCTTGGCACCTGCATCCGAGAGCGTAGCGATCTCGCTAAAGTTAATCATGAGGCTCCAACTGCGGAGCGGGCCGCGCAACTCACCGCGCTTGCCGCTGAGCGGGAGGACGCGGTGGCAAGGACCGCCGGCGATCTGATGCTCCAGCTTTATCAGGCAGGCTCGAAGGTCGTGGAAACCGAACAGTGGGAGGATCCGCATCTTTGCCCGCTTTGCGATGGGACGGGAACTCACAGCCTGCGGGACCACATTGCCTCCAAGCTCTCCGAGTTCGAGGCCTTGGATAAGGCGGCTACGGCGCTGGCGACGGAATGGAGTGCGTCCGGGTGGACTGAGCTTCTTCAACTCGAATCCACGATGGAGTCCACCGCCGAAAAACGCCTACTCGCCGCCCGGAATACCCGAGCCGCCGCTGGCTCGATCTCCAAGGCGGAAGCCGAGGCGTTGGTGGAACATCTTGCGGCGCTGCGCACCAGGGCTGGCGAGATCGATGCGCAGTTGGCAGCCGAGCAGGCCCAGCTCGAGAAAGAATTGCCGCCGTCGTCGGTCGAGGTGACCAAGAAAGTGGAGACCGCGCGGCGCTTGCAGGATAGCTGGAATAAGCTCGAGCAATCCCGGAATGCGATTGCGGAAGAAGCGGTAAGAGACGCCTGTGTTGATCGGGTTCGTGACTTTCTCGTTGATGCATCCAAGACCTTCGCGACGGCCGAGGCAGGTATGAGCAAGGCGCGCCTCGCTGCCGTCGAGCCCGTCTTCAAGGAGTATTTCAAGAAGATGTCGTTTCACGGCGTCGAGCCGGCCGTCTCGAAAAAGGCAGATAGCGAAGAACTGCGCATCGGCCTTACCCAATTCTACGGGCTAACGAACGTCTCGCCCCAGGCGCTTCTCTCCGAGAGCTTCCGCAACGCCTTCGCGATCTCGCTCTATCTGGCGGCCGCGTCTCTCTACGGCGGACTGCCGAAATTCGTAGTTCTCGATGATGTGACGTCCAGCTTCGACGCCGGGCACCAGCACTTTCTAGTTGAACTCATCAGAACCACCTTCGCGAGGCCCGGAAACGCGACAGGACCGCAGGTGATCCTGTTGAGCCACGACACGATGCTCGAAAAGCTGTTCAACAAGCACAGCGGTTCGGGAGCGTGGTGGCACCAGCGCCTCGAGGGATCGCCGCAGGTTGCCGTCTTGCCGCAGGCCGGAGCGGTCAACAAGGTGCGCGACCGCACCATTTCGATGCTTCAAGCCGGCCAGGTCGACTCCGCAAAGGAAGGCGTGCGGCAGTATTTGGAATATCGATTAAGCGATCTCATCAGCAAGCTCCGCATCCCGGTGCCGGTGGACATCGCCTTCAACGACGACAAGCAATTGGCGGGCGAATTCCTTAAGGCCATTGAGGCGGCCGTCAAACTGCACAAGGCCGCCAACAGCCTCCAACTCGACGCGGCCCAGCAAGCCGGCCTGAACACCAACATGGTGACGATCGTTGGAAACTTCCTAAGCCATTGGGGCACCGGCCAGGCAGCGGCATTCTCCGGCCCAGCCCTGCTCGGCGTGATGCAGGCGATCGATGACTATTGCGATTGCTTTACCTTCGAGCCCACTCCGGGCGCGGCCAGGATTTACTACAAGTCACTATCGCAACGACAGTAGAGACGCTTCTGCCACCGCCGATCGCCGATGCATATTGCGTCTCTGAGTCCACACAGTGCGGTGTTTCTGCGCACCCGATAAGCTTTGCCGGCTCATACCGATCCGGTCTCATGCGGCCACCGCCTACATGGCAGCTAAAACTTCACAGTGGGCCATCGAACGGCTCGGATGAGGTCGCGAGCTGACGAGGCAAATTTTGCTCGATGATGCGCCGCATGAACGGCCCGCTTACTGGCCACCGCTTTCCAAAAGCAGACCGTGCGGATACGGCCAAAACTTGTCGTTGAGTACCGACATGGGGTGAACGTGGAAGCAGTGGACGTACTGGGCTGGCCAGGTGTCAGTCGGCAGTCTCTCGCGCATCGCCGCGCCCACGGCCTTCTCGCTGGCGATCGGGCCGGAGCCGGGCCCTCCCCGCAACGCCGTCGCGCAACTTTCTTCCCCGCGGCCCTGACGGGCCGCTTCCTCGCGACGCAAGAAAGCCGCGCGCCGGCGTCCTCCGCTGCGCTGCGGCCCTCCGGCTTCGCCTGCGGGTGCCGGTCCGTCCCGCCCCCGGCCGGGTGATCGCCACGAAGGCCGCGATGGGCGCGGCCCGTGACAGCGAGGACCCGGCCATGACCGACCGCTTCGACGACACCGAACCCACCCACGCCGCCTCCGCCACCGCGCACCTGCTCGACGAGCTCCAGCTCCACGGCTACCGCCCCTTCGCCGACGAGCCCGACCCTCGGCCACTGCCCGATCCCGACCGCCTCTCCGGCGCCGTCGCCGACATCTTCGACGTACTGGTCGCCAGCCTCGGCGAGACGCGCCTCGAGCCCGACCTGCCCGACCTGCTCTGGTCGCTGGTCAACCTCTTCCATCGCGGCATCGACCGCATCGGCCGCGAGCTCGACACCAACGAGGTTGCCCAGCAGCGCTCCCAGCGCGAGCAGGACGGTTCCGAGGTCCGCTCCGTCGAGCTGGAAAGCCTCCTCGCCCAGGGCCTCACGCTCATCGAGCGCCGCAACGCCTTCGAGTTCCTCCGTGATGCCGCGGCCGAGCACTTCGAGCACCACACCGGTTCCGCCTGGCGCCCGCGCGCCGGTTCGATGGTCAGCCGCCGCACGATGACCGCGGCGATGATCGACAGCCGCGACTTCCTCGCCGCCAGGCGCCGCGCCGAGGCCGAGCCGCTGCTGCCGCCGGGCGTGCGCATCGCATTCGCCGGCGGCGTCGAGTGCAACGACCACCAGCGCATCTGGGCCGCGCTCGACCGGGTGCATGCGAAGCACCCCGATATGGTGCTGCTGCATGGCGGCACGCCGAAGGGCGCCGAGCGCATCGCCGCCTGCTGGGCCGACCAGCGCAAGGTGCCGCAGATCGTCTTCAAGCCGGACTGGCACCGCCACGCCAAGGCCGCGCCCTTCAAGCGCAACGACGCGCTGCTCGAGACGCTGCCGATCGGCGTCATCGTCTTCTCCGGCTCGGGCGTCACCGACAACCTGGCCGATAAGGCGAAGCGACTCGGCATCCCGCTCTTCGACTTCCGCGGGGGCGGCGGGTAGCGCCGCCCGCACCATGATGCGCTCGCGCAAAGGCGAACCGCTGGGCGACCGCGATCCGCTATAATCGGGGCGCATCATCGCGCCTCGACCGGGGAGGGTCGAATGACGCTCGGTGTCATCGTCAGCCTGTTCGGCCTCGGCACGATGCTCGTGCTGCTGTTCACACTCGCTATCTACGCCGTGCCGTTCTTCGTTGGGCTGACGGTCGGCATGTGGGCGTTCGAGACAGGCGCGGGGGTCATCGGCGCCATACTGGTCGGCATCATCGCGGGTGTGGTCGCGCTGTTCGCTGCGCAACTGCTCTTCGCGTCCGTGCGCTCGCTCGCCCTGCGGGCCGTCATCGCGCTGCTGTTCGCCGCACCGGCCGCCGTCGTGGGCTACCACGCGGTGCTCGGGATCTCGGCGCTGCTTGTGCCGTCGGAAGCCTGGCGCCACGTCTTCGCGGCGATCGGCGGCCTCGTGGTGGGTGTCTCAGCGGCAGCGCAGTTGGCTGCGTTCGCGGGCTTCGGCACCCAGCCGAGGCAGGTCACCATTGGCCGCCCTGACGCTGAGTTCGCCAAAGCGGCGGGACCGGATCAGCCTCGCCTGCCATCCTCTTCCGCGGCACGCCTGCCCGCACCGTCATCGGGATCGCGCAGCTGAAACGAAGCAGGGCGACCCCCGTCGGGAACATCCGCGCCGCGACCCGTATAGCCAGGATGATGCGCAACAGGACTGGCGTTTCGCCTTCCCCGTTCCGGCCGGATCTTCCCTTGAACACGCCTTGGGCGCCGTGACCGCGATGCCTAGTTCATCGCGCTTGTGCGGGCGCGGCGACAGTCGCCTGCTGTCTCCATGGTCCGTCCGGTGTCGCGCTGCCACGCTGCCTCGGATGGCCTGATCTGGCCGAGGGATGGCTGACGCCTCGGGCGCCTCGGCCGCAACGGCGCCGGTGCGACTTTCTTCCCCTGCGCGTGCCGCGCATTCCTCGCGAGGCAAGAAAGTCTCCCAGCCCCGTCCTCCGCTGCGCTGCGGCCCCTCCGGGGTGCGTCGGCGCCCGCCCCCGGCCGGACGATCGCCATCGAGGCCGCGATGGGCGCGGCCCGATCGACAGACAGGAGACAGTCATGGCGACCATCGGCACCTTCACCCGCACCGGCGACGGCTTCAACGGCACGGTCTCGACGCTGACTCTCGACGCCAAGGTCCAGGTCCGTCCGGCCGAGAAGAGCAGCGACAAGGCCCCCGACTTCCGCATCTTCGCCGGCCGCGCCGAGATCGGGGCGGCGTGGAAGAAGACCTCGAACGAGGGCCGCGACTACCTCTCGGTCAAGCTTGACGACCCCTCCCTGCCAGCGCCGATCCTGGCGAACCTCTTCGAGATGGAGGGCGGCGAGTTCGAGCTGATCTGGTCCCGCCCCAGCGGCAACCGCAGCAGGGAGTGAACGGCCATCAGCGCCCCGCCCGGATGGGCGGGGCGCCAGTGACGCCGCGGCCCCTTCTGGGATTAGGCTGGCTCCCAGACCCGACCGGCGAGCTCACACCACTGATCGGCCTGCCAGCTGTAATGCAGCACCAACCTGGATCACGACATCGTCGCCTTGGATGCTCCGCCTGCATTTCGCGCGAGTGCTTTGTCTGCACTCTCCTTGCGCTGGCCCCCACGCCGTAGCGGGGTCACTCGCGCATCCTCGCCATCCGGCTCGACCAGCGCGACGTGACTGACACCCAGCGCAGTGGCGAGCTCAAACAGCGTCACCACCGTTGGATTGCGCCGGCCACGCTCAAGGTCGCTGAGATACTGCTGGCTGAACCCTGACCGCTCGGCGAATGCCTCCTGCGTCAGGCCCTTTTCCAGCCTGATCCGACGCACATTCCTCCCGACCAGCCGGCGCATGTCCATGCCGGCACGCTTGGCGCGTTACATACTTTGAGTTTATCTTCTATAGTGTGTAAATGCTTCGCGGCCTCCACCATGTAACGCCACGTCTGGCGTTTGCCGCACAGATCGGTGACCCTGTGCTCACGCGAACGATACCGGGCTGAGGGGCCCCTATGACCGCCACGACGATCCTGGACACCCCGCCAGATGAGCCGCGCGTTACGGCCTATGACCTTGCGCACAAAGTCGCCTACCTACGGCTACTCGATGCGGCATCTGAGGGCGCGGATTGGCGGGAAGTCGCGCGGATCGTGCTTGGCCTTGACGCTGGCAGCGATCCAGATCGCGCGCGGCGTATCCACGATAGCCACCTCGCTCGAGCCCGCTGGATGACGGAATCGGGCTATCGCGATCTGCTGCGACAGGGCTCGAGCAGCTGAGCGACGTTGCGCAAGGGGCAACACGTGTTGCTCGCCGTGCGACTCCACAGGGCACGGAATGGTTGCATCTGTCGGCATACTGTGTGCGGAGCTTAAATTCCGTCCCCTGTCGGAGCCTTGCCATGCCGGCGCGAGACTGGCGGTCGGCGGCCGCCTATGCAGAGCTGGAGAACGCCTCGGCAAGCGATCTCGCCTGGGAGTTCCTTCGGCGCAACCCGCGCTACGAGCGCGATTGGGAACAGCTCGACGACGCGCCGCCCGACGATGCGGCCGAAGCAGTCGCCGAGCACTGGGGGTTGCGATTTCCCGGCCGATCCGGCGCTGAATGCGCGAGCGGCAGGGGTGGTCTGGGCACCACTAATCTGCTCCTCCACCGTGGCGCTCTCGGCCTTGCAGTTGTCGTTCTCGCCACCCTCACCGGCTGCCCTGCCGTGGGTGAGCTCGCCACGCCCGGCGAGTGACGGGCTGCATGGCGCCGTCGGCAAGCTTGCCATGCCTACTTGGGTGGTCGCCGGCACGCCCGACGGAGCGCCGCTTGGGGCGTTGATCCCGCTCGACGAACACCTTCCGCAGCGTCTCGGATCGGTGTTGCGCCTCTGGCACGCGCTGCATGACCGAAATCTGCCCGCGGACGACATGACCAGGCAGCGCCGGCATCGGCTCGTGCAGGCTCTTCGCGCCCTCGACGGACGCGACACCGGTGCCAGCTACAGGCAGCTGGCGGCGGGCTTGTTCGGACCAGCGCGCGTACCCGTGGGCGCGGCCTGGAAGTCCCATGACCTCCGCGGTCGCACCATGCGATTGGTCGCGGACGCCATCCGGCTGCGCGACGGCGGCTATCGCGGTTTGCTTCGCCAGGGCCCGCGCGTGAAGCTCGCGCGCTGACGGTGTGGGTACGCCCAGCCGGCCCGTCCCTTCGTACTCCCCCGACGCTGCTCCCCTTCGCCAGCCTCCGACCTGACCGCCGCGCCCCATGCGCTGCATCCCACAACGTCACCGGAGGCTCACGATGCCCGACCCGAATGCCGGCCTGCCGCCGCGCTATCTCCGCACCCCCGAGGCCGCCCGCTTCCTTGGCCTGTCCGGCCGCACCCTGGAAAAGCACCGCACCTATGGCACCGGCCCGCGCTACTCGAAGCTCGGTGGCCGCGTCGTGTATGCCGTCACAGACCTCCAGGCCTGGGTGAACCGCGGCACCAAGGCCTCGACCAGCGACGACACGGGCGCGACCGTGCTGCCCGCCAAGCGCCATGCGGCAGTCTCGCCGGCCTATGCCGGCGCGGCCCGGCGTTGAGGGCGTCGCCAAATGCACCCCAAAAATGCCGGCAGCGAACGGCTCCGGCTCAGCCCCTTTGACGCGCTGCCGGAGGACGGTCCGCCGCGCCGCGACCAGCGCGATCTCATGGAGCGACCGTTCTTCTCGCTGGCAAAAGGCCGTCGAACCGCACCGATCCTGTACCGCGCCGGCTGCATCGAGGTGCAGGTCCACGCCGTCCCCGAGCACGGCATGGCGACTATCTGGGACGCCGATGTGCTGATCTGGGCCGGTTCGCAGATCGTCGCAGCAGCGGAACGCGGGGTGACAACCTCACGGTTCCTCCGCTTCACGCCATATCACCTGCTGACGGCCATCGGCCGAGGCGCCGGCCAGCACCAGTACCTCCTCCTCAAGGCCGCCCTGGCGCGCCTGCAATCCACGGCCGTCCGCACCACGATCCGCAACGGCGCGCAGTGGCGGCGCCAGCAATTCTCCTGGATCAACGAATGGGAGGAGCGCGTCACGGCCTCCGGCCGCTGCGAGGGGATGGAGTTCATCCTGCCCGACTGGTTCCACCGCGGCGTCCTCGACCAACAACTCGTGCTGACGATCGACCCGGCCTATTTCCGTCTGACCGGTGGCATCGAGCGCTGGCTGTATCGCATCGCACGCAAGCATGCCGGCCATCAGCCGCGCGGCTGGGCGTTCGAGTTTCGGCACCTGCACGCCAAATCCGGCAGCCTGGCGCGCTTTACCGACTTCGCGCTGGATCTGCGCCGCATCGCAGCCCGGCAGCCACTCCCGCGCTACCGGCTGGCTGTTCAACGGACGGCCGCAGGGGCCGAAGTTCTCCACATCTCGCCTGGACAACTCTGTGGGCAAACTGTGGATAACATACGTGCGCCTGTGGATCAGCACGGCAGATCAGGCGCAGAAGGTATCGGCACATCAGGCGCAGGACTATCGGCAGATCAGGCGCAGGAATGCCCCGCAAACCATTGCCACGACAACGAAATTCGGCCGCTTAATGAGTCTAATAGAGAGTCTAACTCTAAACTGGTAGTGGGGCGCCCGCCCGGCGGGAAAGCCGACCGAGACGGGGAACGGGAGGGCGCGCCATGACCGCGCTGACCGGCGTCGAGCTGCTCTGGCTCGAGGGCCGCGTCGAGCGCTGGATCCGCTTCGGGCGGATCGCCGAAGAGACGATCCTCGACCGCCGCCGCCGCGTCGTCGCCTTTGCGCCGGGTGAGGTCTTCGCGTTCGTGCGGTGGGCGTCGAACGGCTATGGCACCGTCGTCAGCCGCATCGACATCCTGCGCGCGGTTGGGCCTGGCGAGGCCTACAGCACGATCGGCTTCGTGACGCCGGGGGCAGAAATCCTGCTGCGCATCTCCGGCTGGCCGAAGGTCAACGAGGTGCTGCGCGCGATCGATGCGGTCGAGCAGACGGGCGTCGCGCCGGAGGAGGCCTGCCCCGACCATTGGCGGCACGTGATGAACCGCTTGGCAGCCGGCGAGCAGCCGCGCGCCTACACGCGCGAGCGCCACCGCGCCTGGCTGCTGCGCCGGAGGATCGACGCATGATGGCGCTGCGCAGACGCCGCGCGGTGCCCCTCGCGGCCATACTGGCCGGGCTGGGGCTGATCGCTGTCCCGGCAATCGCGGGTTGGCAGCCGCGCATCATCTGGAACGCATCAGCGAGCGTGCCGCTCGGCCTCTACATCGCGGCACCGGCCGACGATGTCGCACTGGGCGACCTGGTGCTTGTTAGCCCGCCCGAGCCGCTGGCGAGGTTCCTCGACGAGCGCGGCTACGTCGCGCGCGGGGTGCCGCTTCTAAAGCACGTCGTCGCTCTGCCGCCGCAGGTGGTGTGCGCGATGGGTGACGCCATCAAGGTAGACGACCAGAGGGTGGCGCATCGTCGCGTCGCCGACCGCCTGGGCCGCCCGCTGCCGGCCTGGCACGGATGCCACGGGCTCGAATCCGATCAGGTGTTCCTGCTCAATGCGGCGGAGCCCGACAGCCTTGACGGCCGCTACTTCGGACCCATCCCGCGCAACAGCATCGTCGCCAGGCTTCGCCCGATCTGGATCACGGAGCGCGGACTGTGAGCAAAACGCCCCCTTTCCACGCACGCCCATCGACGACGCACGGCGCTCCGACAGCGCGCGCTGGACGCCACGCGTCTTCCCTCCCGTCCCGGTCGCTCCACTTCATCGCGGCCTTGCTGCTGCTACTTGGTCTGCTGCCGACCGGGTCGGCGGCGCAGACGCTTCACGGCGCCGAGATTGCGGCTGCATCGGAGCGCTTCGGCATCCCAGAGGCTTGGATCAGGGCGGTCATGCGCGCCGAAAGCGCCGGCGATCGGCTCGCTGTGTCGCACCGTGGCGCCATGGGGCTGATGCAGGTGATGCCGGCGACCTGGGCAAGCCTGCGCACGCGGCACGGCCTCGGCGCCGATCCCTTCGCACCGCAGGACAACATCCTGGCGGGCACCGCCTACCTTCGGGAGATGCTGGACCGCTTTGGATCGGCGCCGCTCATGCTGGCGGCCTACAACGCCGGTCCGGGACGAGTGGAGGCCCATCTGGTGGCCGGACAGCCGCTGCCGGCGGAGACGCGAGCGTATGTCGCGGCCCTCGCGCCGATGATGACCGGCGGCGCTGGCAATGCGGCGCCTGGCCAGCTTGCGGCGAGAACGGCGCACGGTCCCGACGGCATCTTTGTGCTGCTCGGCGGTGACGCACCGGCGGAGACAGCAGCACTGGCCCGGTCGATCTTCGTGCCTGTCGCGGACACATCGATCACCGCCGGTGGGCAAGCGGCGCAGCCGATGGCTCGCAGATCCCGAACAGCCGAGGCGCCCGAGTTTGACGGCCCGGGAACCGATCGCGACCACATTTTCGCCATTCGTCGTGGCAGCGGTGGGCATGATCAGTGACCGCCACGCAGCGCGGGATCGCGCAGCCCCTTTCCGCTCAGCATGCGTCGCCCCCCCGCGCGCGCTGATGTGCTGCTGTAGTGTCATCGGATACCGCCGGGAGGGACAACGGAAGTGGAGAGCCGGGCATCTCAGGAACCCCGACCGCCGATTGCCAGATAAAAGCAGGGCTGGCGGTCGGACGTATGTCACTAATCCAACACAGAAATCCCCGCCTCGCGCCGAAGTGGCGGCTGGCTCTTCCTGCCAAAATCCAAAGCAAATCAACGGCCTCAGCGCCAGCCGCCGCTGCGCGCCGGCGGCTCGGCGGCCATGACGACCCGCGACGACGATCTGAACGTCCGCCCCGGCCGCATCGGCGACACACGTGCGCCAACCCGCCGGTCGCAGAGCTTCGTCGGTCAGGTCATGCGAGCTGTCCGCAAGGCCGGCCATACCGGCCCCGGCTTTGGCGGCGGGTCGCGGGCTAGCAACCGCTCGCGTTTCGGGCGGGGCCGCGCCGCTGCGGCACAGGCAGCGCTTCGCTCGCCGTCGCGCCGCGTCGTGATCAAGGCGCGCGTCGTGCGCCATCAGGGCACGCGCTTCCGCTCCGCCTCCCTCGCCACCCACATCTGCTACCTTCAGCGCGATGGGGTGACGCGCGTCGGCGCCAAGGCCCAGCTCTTCGGCGCGGGCACCGACAATGCCGACGGCCGGGATTTCGCGGAGCGCTGCGCCGATGACCGGCACCACTTCCGCTTCATCGTCAGCCCGGAGGACGCGCCCGCGCTCGCAGACCTGAAGGCCTGGACGCGCGACCTGATGCGCCAGGCCGAGCAGGATCTTGGCAGCCGCCTCGACTGGGTCGCGGTCGATCACTGGAACACCGACAACCCCCACGTCCATGTCCTGGTGCGCGGCCGGGCCCAGGATGGCGGCGACCTGGTGATCTCGCGCGACTACATCTCGCGCGGCTTCCGCGGCCGCGCCGAAGCGCTGGTCGAGCTGGAACTTGGGCCGCGGACCGAGAAGGAGATCCGCAGCGCATTGGAGGCTGAGGTCGGTGCCGAGCGCTGGACCGGTCTCGATCGTGCCCTCCGCGCCGCCGCCGATGAGGGTGGCGGCATCCTGGACCTGCGCCCCGGCGGCGCGGACGCTGCCGATCCGGAACTCCGCCGGCTGATGATCGGCCGGGCGCAGACCCTGGAGCGGTTCGGTCTCGCCGACCGGCATGGTCCCGCGGTCTGGACGCTCAAGCCCGGCATGGAGGAGACGCTTCGCGACCTCGGCACCCGCGGCGACATCATCAGGACCATGCACCGCGCCATGCAGGGCCTCGGTGCCGAGCGCGCGGCCGGTGACTTCGCCATCCATGGCGACCGTCCCGAGCCCATCATCGGCCGCCTCCTCGAGCGCGGCATCGCCGACGAGCTCAAGGGCAGCGGCTACGCGATCATCGACGGCGTCGATGGCCGCGTGCATCATGTCCGCTTCGCGGATATCGATGCAACCGGCGACGGGCACCCAGGTGCGGTCGTCGAACTCCGTCGCTACCAGGACGTCGGCGGGAGGGAACGCAGCGCTCTGGTCGTGCGGTCGGATCTTTCGGTCGAGGCGCAGGTCACCGCCAATGGCACGACCTGGCTGGACCGGCGCCTGCTGGACCGCGGGGCGCTACCACTGGCGGGGCAGGGCTTCGGTGCGGAAATCGAGGGCGCGCTCGCGCGCCGGACCGAGCATCTCGTCGCGGCCGGTCTCGCACGACGGCAGGGTCAGCGCGTGGTCTTCGCGCGCGACCTGCTCAACACGTTGCGCCAGCGCGAGGTGGAGGCGGCTGCCGCGCGGGTAGCGGCCGAGACGGGCAAGTCATGGCGGCCGGCGCGGGAGGGTGACCCTGTCTCCGGGGTGTTCACCCGACGCCTCGACCTGGCCTCGGGGCGCTTTGCGATAATCGAAGACGGGCTGGGCTTCCAGCTTGTACCGTGGAAGCCATCAATGGAGCGACAGCGAGGGCTGGCCGTGGCAGGGAGCATTGCGCCTGGCGGCGGTCTCGAGCTCACACCCACGCGCAAGCGAGGCCTCAGCCTCTGAGCGGATGCCGCGCCACCGCATCGGCTAGGTAGGCGTCCCCGCCGTTTCGCGCGATGCGCTCGCCGCGGGCACGATGCCGGCCGCTGGCCGCTTGAAGGTCACCGCGTCAATCGCGCACCTCTCATGGCATGTCCGCCGCGCTCCCCACCCGTCGATGACCGCCACCAAGATCCTCTGGGGTCAGGTCCTGGTCGTCTTCCTGATCGTCCTCGCCGCGGTCTGGGGTGCGACGCAGTGGGTCGCCTGGCGCCTTGGCTACCAAGCGCAGCTCGGGCAACCGATGGACGTCTGGGGGAGCGTGCCGGTCTACCCCCCGCCCGCCTTCTTCCTCTGGTGGTACTGGTATGACGCCTACGCGCCGAGCGTGTTCTACGAGGGCGCCATCATCGCCGTCGCCGGTGGCTTCGCGGCGATCGGCATCGCCATCGGCATGTCCGTCTGGCGCGCCCGCGAGGCCCGGGACGTGACCACCTACGGCTCGGCCCGCTGGGCGACGGAGCGCGAAGTGCGAGACGCCGGGCTGCTTGCCCCCGATGGCGTCGTCCTCGGCTGGTTCGCGCCGCGCTACCTCCGGCATGACGGCCCCGAGCATGTGCTGTGCTTCGCGCCGACCCGCTCCGGCAAGGGCGTGGGGCTCGTGGTGCCGACACTGCTGACCTGGCCCGGCTCGGCCATCGTCCACGACATCAAGGGCGAGAACTGGCAGCTCACCGCCGGCTGGCGGGCGCGCTTCGGCCGGGTGCGGCTCTTCGACCCCACCAACCCGGCGAGCGCCGCCTACAACCCGCTGCTCGAGGTGCGCCGCGGCGACAGCGAGGTGCGCGACGTGCAGAACATCGCCGACATCCTGGTCGACCCCGAAGGCGCGCTGGAGCGACGGAACCACTGGGAGAAGACCAGCCACTCCCTGCTGGTCGGCGCCATCCTGCACGTTCTCTACGCCGAGCAGGACAAGACGCTCGCCGGCGTCGCGGGCTTCCTCTCCGATCCACGCCGCCCGATCGAGCGCACACTGGCGGCGATGATGACGACGCCCCATCTCGGCAACCGGCCACACCCTGTCGTCGCCTCCGCCGCGCGAGAGCTGCTCAACAAGTCGGAAAATGAACGATCCGGTGTTCTATCGACCGCGATGAGCTTTCTCGGTCTATATCGTGATCCGGTCGTCGCGCAGGTGATCCGCCGCTGCGACTGGCGGATCGCCGACCTGGTCGAGGCGCGCGAGCCGGTCACGCTCTACCTCGTCGTCCCGCCCTCCGACATCGTGCGGACCAAGCCGCTGGTACGACTCGTGCTGAATCAGATCGGCCGGCGCCTGACCGAGGCGCTGGAAAACGATCGGCGACGTCATCGGCTGCTGCTGATGCTGGATGAGTTCCCCGCACTCGGGCGGCTCGACTTCTTCGAAAGCCAGCTCGCCTTCATGGCTGGATACGGCATCCGGTCCTTCCTCATCGCGCAGTCCCTGAACCAGATCGAGCGGGCCTACGGACCCAACAACGCGATCCTCGACAACTGCCATGTCCGCGTTGCCTTCGCGACGAATGACGAGCGCACGGCGAAGCGCGTCTCCGATGCGCTCGGCACTGCGACTGAGATTCGGGATAGCCGGAACTATGCGGGGCATCGCCTTTCGCCCTGGCTCGGCCACCTCATGGTCAGCCGCCAGGAGACCGCGCGGCCGCTGCTGACGCCGGGCGAGGTGATGCAGTTACCACCGACGGATGAGATCGTCCTGGTCTCGGGCTGCCCGCCAATCCGCGCGCTGAAGGCGCGCTACTACGAGGACAGGCAGCTTCGCGCACGCGTGGTGGCGCCGCCGGACCCCGTATCGGTTGAGCCGTCAGTGCCCCGCCCGGATGACTGGAGCGCGCTTAAGCCCCCCGCGTTTGAGGCAGCAAAATCCGCCTCCGCCGCGATCGACAATACGGAGGGCGGCATCCGACGGGAGCCTACCCTGCCGGAGCATGAGCAGATCGCGCCTGAGCCAGGGCCGCCGTCCGATAAAGAGTTCGTCTTCTCGGAGGACGAGCAGGACGACGATGTCGCCCGTACGCGGGCCCTCGCGGCGCGCGCACGTCGCTTGGTACGCCAGGCGGCGCTCGACCCCGATGACGGCATTGCCCTCTGACCCGCCATGAGGACCAAGGCAACTTTCCGGCTGCCCCCGGGTCTGATGCGCCGCCTCGCCGATTACGCGACGCGCAAGCGCATGAGCCAAGCCGTCGTGGTCGAGGCCGCACTCGAGAGCTACCTGTCGCCGGACGGTCCTGAGCGGCTGGAGGCAGCCCTCGCACGTCGGCTCGATCGCCTGTCGCGTGTCAGCGAGCGGCTGGAACGCCACACCACCATCGGCAATGAGGCGTTAGCCCTGTTCGTACGGTTCTGGCTGACCAGTACGCCCGCATTACCGGACACTGCTCCGGCCGCCACTCAGGCCAAGGGACGAGAACGTTACCAGGCATTTATAGAGGCGCTAGGACGCCGACTGGTTCAAAGCCGGGGTCTTGCAGATGAGGTCGCTTCTGAGCGTGAACCAAGTCAATCCGACTAGCGGCGGCGACGCTTTCGGTGGAGGTGACGAAGCGAAGGATGCCGTGACCATCCTCACCATCCCGCCCGAACGCCTCTGACCCATCAGCGCATCGCGCCTGATTCTACCGTGGCCAGCTCTGGTGAAGGTCGTCGATCACGAAGGCATGGCGGTGGCGAAGCGCGCCCGTCGGATCCGGTCGCGCATCATCCAGATGTGCATGCCCGGGTGGAAGCTGATCGTGAATGTGCTCGACCTCCTCGGCATCATTCCTCGGCCACAGCAGCATGGCCGCTACCAACCCCACGGCGCCGAGCGCAGCGAGCACCAGGAAGGTGGCATCCATGCCCGCTGCAGCGCCGAACCGCCCTGCCACCGGATAGGCGACAAGCCAGCAGGCGTGGCTGAGTGCGAACTGCGCCGCAAACAATGCAGGGCGATCGCCGGCATGAGCTGAGCGTCGTAGCAACCGTCCGCTCGGCGTCAGCACGAGCCCGTTGCCAAGGCCCAGCAGCATCCAAAGCGGCAGCAGCATCGACCAACTCGGCACCAGCAGCCCGATCAGCAAGCCCGCAACAAGCAGTCCGGCACCGGCCAACATGGCGGTGCGGTCGGTCATCACGCCGTCGAGCAGCCGCGGCACCGCGAGTGCGGCAAGCATGGAGCCGGCGCCATAGGCCGCCAGCGTCCAGCCCAGCTCGGCTGCGCCCAGGCCGAAGCCCGCGCGCACGAGCACCACGGTGTTCACGATCACCATCGCGCCGGCCATGGCCACTGTGACGTTCAGCGCGAGCAGCCCGCGCAGTCTGGGCGTGGCAAGGTAGATGCGCGCACCGCGCGTGATGCGGCCCCAGGCGCCCTCCTCCGTCGCCAGTGGCTTGGGCGAGGGCAGCGCCACGTTCAGCACGAGAACGGCCGAGGCGAGGAAGCCCAGCGCATTGCCGGCGAACAGCCAATGGAATCCGATCAACCCGAGCAGCGCAGCGGCGATCGCGGGGCTAACGAGCGCCTCCAGGTCGTAGGCGAGGCGCGAGAGAGACAGCGCCTTGGTGTAGCCGGCCTCATCCGGGAGAATGTCGGGGATGGTCGCCTGGAAGGTCGGCGTGAAGGCGGCGGAGCCAGTTTGCAGCACAAAGATCAGCACATAGACCTGCCAGATCTCGGTCACGAAGGGCAGCGCCAGTACAACCGCGGCGCGCAGCAGGTCGAGTGCCACCAGCAGGCTGCGCCGAGGCACCAGATGCACGAAGGCTCCGGCGACGGGCGCGATGCCCACATAGGCGATCATCTTGATTGCCAGCGCCGTGCCCAGCACGGTCCCGGCATCGGCGCCGGCGAGGTGATAGGCGAGCAGCCCCAGCGCGACCGTGGAGAGGCCCGTGCCGAGCAGCGACAAAACCTGCGCCGCGAACAGGCGGCGATAGGTCAGGTTGGCAAGCGGGCTGAACATGGAGGGCATCCGTGTGCCATTCTATGGCATCAAACGAACGGCGACACGCGCCGGTAGCGACACCAAAAGTCAGGATTCGATTGAACAGTAGGCATGCTGGACGTTTCCCCCCCCCCATTATCGGCTGGCCCCTTTGGGAACGTCCTCCGCCCGGCGCCGGAGCTCTTGCGGCCAAGTGCTGGCAATATAGGCAATGACAGCCGCGATCTCTGCGTCGGTGAGCACGCCCTCGAAGGCGGGCATGTCACTCTCGTAGCCCGGCACAAGGCCGGTGACCCCCTTGCGGGTCAACTCGATCAACTGGGCAGTCGGGTGGTGCCAAGTGTGGCCTGTGGCGTCATGCGGCGGCGCGGGCAAGCGGCCGTTCGGCCGGCGCGTCCGCCAGTTCGGCTGGCCCTCGAGTTTCACACCGTGGCAGGAGGCGCAGTTCTCCGCATAAACGCGCCGCCCGAGATGGATACTTGCCTCGTCTCCCTCCAAGCTATCACTGCTTGGTCTCCACAGGTTCCACCCCCCCCCCCCGCGAGCGCCGCCGCCACGACTACACCTACTGCCGCGGCGAGCAGGTGGGAATGAACCCGCATCAGTTGCGTCGTCCGAACACGTATTTGGCAAGCGCGAGGATCGCCAGGACAAGAAGGGCAAGGAACAGCAGCCCAACCACACCCATTCCCCAGAACATCCCGCCACTCATCATCGTTTCATTCATCATACTCTTCCGTGCCCTCCTCAGCAGCGATCAGGCATCTTCAATCGAGCCGCGTCGCCCTGAGCCGCAGCGCGTTGCCCACAACGCTCACCGACGATAGCGCCATCGCCGCCGCCGCGATGATGGGCGTGAGCAGAATCCCGAATATCGGATACAGCACGCCCGCGGCGATCGGCACGCCGGCAGCGTTGTAGGCGAAGGCGAAGAACAGGTTCTGCCGGATGTTGCCCATCACGGCCTCCGACAGCCGCCGCGCTCGAACGATCCCCATGAGGTCACCGCCGAGCAGCGTGATGCCCGCGCTTTCGATCGCAACGGCCGTACCCGTGCCCATGGCGATGCCGACCTCGGCAGCCGCCAGCGCAGGCGCGTCGTTCACGCCATCACCCGCCATCGCCACGCGACGCCCTTCGACCTTCAGCTTTTCGATGATGCGCTGCTTGTCCTCGGGCAGAACCTCCGCCTCGACCTCTGTGATGCCAAGGCGCCGCGCCACAGCCTCCGCCGTCGTGCGGTTATCGCCGGTCAGCATCACCACCCGCACGCCATCCTTCGCGAGACCCGCGAGCGCCGCTGGTGTCGTCGCCTTGACTGGATCGGCCACGGCGACAATTCCGAAGGCGCGGCCATCCACCCCCACGAAGAAGACGGTGGCGCCATCCCCACGCAGGCGCTCGGCTTCCGCCGACAGCGCGCCGACATCCACCTTCGCCTCGTCCATCAGACGGGCGTTACCAACCGCGACCTGGCGTCCCTCGACCGCCCCCGTCACGCCACGTCCGATTGGCGCATCGAAGCCCTCGACCGCCGGTACGGCCAAGCCGCGCTTCTCCGCCGCCCGCACCACGGCTTCAGCGAGCGGATGCTGGCTCGGCCGCTCCAACCCCGCAGCTAAGCGCAAAACCTCATCCTCGGCCACGCCCACCGCCGGGATCACCGCCACCACGTCCGGCCGCCCCTGGGTAAGGGTGCCGGTCTTGTCCACGACCAGCGTGTCGATCCGCTCCATGCGCTCCAGCGCCTCGGCGTTCTTGATGAGCACGCCGGCCTGCGCGCCCCGTCCCACGCCCACCATGATGGACATCGGTGTCGCCAGCCCTAGCGCACACGGGCAGGCGATGATCAGCACCGTCACCGCGGCGACCAAAGCAAAGGCGAGGCGCGGCTCTGGTCCCCATATCGCCCAGACCGCGAAGGCAACTATGGCTATTGCCACCACCACCGGCACAAACCAGCCAGAGACCTGATCGGCCAAGCGCTGGATCGGCGCGCGGGAACGTTGCGCTCCCGCGACCATGCGGACGATCTGCGCCAGTACCGTGTCCTGGCCGACGCGATCGGCGCGCATGATGAAGCTGCCCTGGCCGTTCAGCGTGCCGCCGACGACCTGATCGCCCACCGTCTTGGTGACCGGCACTGCCTCACCCGTCACCAGGCTCTCATCGACGTTGGAGGTGCCCTCCAGCACCGCGCCGTCGAGCGGCACCTTGTCGCCTGGGCGGACGCGGAGCCGATCGCCGACCACGATTGCGGCCAGCGGGACTTCCTCATCTGATCCGTCGTCCCGCAGCCGCCGGGCCTGGGCTGGTGCCAGATCGAGCAAGGCGCGGATTGCGCCGCCTGTCTGCTCGCGCGCCCGAAGTTCGAGCACCTGCCCGAGCAGCACCAGCACGACGATTACCGCAGCCGCCTCGAAATAAACGGCAACCGAGCCATCGGTCGCGCGGAAGGCCGCCGGGAAGATATCAGGCGCCAAGGTGGCCACGACGCTGAACACCCAGGCGACCCCAGTGCCCAGGGCGATCAGGGTGAACATGTTGAGGCTTCGGTTCACCAGGCTCTGCCAGCCCCGGACGAAGAACGGCCAGCCAGCCCAGAGCACCACGGGTGTCGCCAGCGCCAGCTGAATCCAGTTGCCGACGCGCGGCCCGCCGACGAGGTGCATCATCCCCGTCAGGTGGCCACCCATTTCCAGCAGGAAGACCGGGATGGTCAGCACAAGGCCGATCCAGAAGCGCCGGGTGAAATCCACAAGCTCCGGGTTGGGTCCCGTCTCGGCCGAGGGGGTTTCAGGTTCGAGTGCCATGCCGCAGATCGGGCAACTGCCGGGGCCCGGCTGTCGGATCTGCGGGTGCATCGGGCAGGTGTAGATGGTGCCCGGCGCCACAGCCTCGGCGCGCAGCGGGGCACCTGGCTGCAGATACTTACCAGGCTCGGCGATGAACTTGGTGCGGCAACCTGCTGAGCAAAAATGGTAGGCATGCCTTGCATGATCGGCGTGGTGAGCCGTCTTTGCCGGGTCCACCGTCATGCCACAGACCGGATCCTTCACGGTTCCCGATGCCGAGGCAGTCCCTTCAAGCTCAGGATCGTGCTTGCCGTGGGCGGTGTGGGGGCCGTGATGTTCCATGTCCGTCTAACTCCTCAGCGCGCGAAAGGTCGCGCGGGCGGCCGCACTGTCAGCATCGCCAGTGGCGGCAACAGCAGCCATTGAAGGAAAGGGGTGAGCCCGGTTCCCCACGGCGGAAGGCGCGGCATGGCGGCCGTGTAGGCCCACGACTGGCGCAGATCGACGTTCAGCCACTCGCTGAACACCGTGTATCCAAGGCCCGCCAGGGTCGTGGTAACGGTGACGCGTCCCCACCCCCGGCTCGGCCATTGCCAGGCTCTCGTCAGCAGTATCGCGATCGCCAGCGCGGCAGCGGCGATCATCGCGTCCCCGCCGGTGCAATGACCGACGGCGAAGGCAATCTCGCCCGGCGTTCCCTCCGCCCACAACGTGTAGAGGGGGAGCTGCGCCACTTCCCAGATCAGATTCAAGGCTACCATGACCGCGAGGTAGCGTGCCGCGGGGGTGGCCAAGGCAGCCCACCCTTGCGGCGCAAGTTGCATCATTTGGCGCCGGTGCCACGATCTGAACCAGCATTTTGCCCGCCTCCGCCGTGGCCATGCCCGTGGTGCATGAACAGGTGCAACAGCGGACAGGCGAGGAGGATAGAATACGGTAGCGCGCCGAACGCGTGGCCCCAATGCTCTCGCAGGACGTAGAAGGCCGCGACTAGCGCGAAGCCGATCACGGCGATTCCGGTGCGGGTGCGCCACCAGGATGGCGCGCCCTGCGCATGGACGCCAACCATGCGGTCCATGTCACCGCATCCCCATCCGCATGCCGCGCAGGTGCTCGGCCATTAGCTCGTCGGCGGTGCGGCGCTGCTCCTCGGACAGCGCTGCATAGAGCGGTGTCGCCGCCGCGCTGACCGCGCGAATCGCTTCCAGATGGGCGGAGAGCAGGGCGATACGGCGCTCCATCTGTTCTGGCGCGGTGCCAGGGCCGGTGCTGCTGCCCATCGCCTGCTGCATTGCCTGCCGAAGCCTGTCGCTCTGGGCGCGAACCGCATCCGCGAACGCGTTCCATTGAGAGATCTGGCCGTCCGTGATCCGCAGCTCAGCGCGGAAAAAGGCCAGATGTCCCTCAATCCGGCGGAAGGGCTGCATCGATGCAGCTGCCATCCGGCTCTGCATCATCTGCTGCATCATGCGGCCCATGTCGCCACCCATCATTCCGGCACCCGGGCCTGCCATGCCGGGACCTGGCGCGCCGTGTTGGGCTGGCGGCGTCGCTGGCTGCGGGGCGCCGGTGGGCGCTCCGGGATGATGGGGATCGGTTGCTCCGCCAGCAGGTGCTGGCGCTTGCGCGAGCGCCGTTCCGGCCACTCCGAGCGCCAGAATGGCTGCCGTTGTGAAACTGCTGAGCTTCCTCATGGTCTTGTCCTCTTCGGTTGTTGGGCAACCGTGTTGTGAGACGAACGGGAGCCGGTTGAGTGCGCGCAGGGTGCCGCCCGGCGTCGGCTCAGAGCGTCACCGGGGAGGCGTATGCGCCAAAAAGGCACGCAATTCGGTGATCTCCCGCTCCTGCTCGCGGATCACGGCTTCGGCCAGTCGGCGCATCGCCAAATCCCGACCGTGCGCAAACTGAATGCGCGCCATTGCGATCGCACCCCCATGATGGGGGATCATGGAGGCCGCGAAATCGAGGTCCGCATCGCCCGTGAAAGTGATGGCCATGTCGCGGTGCATCTTCTCGTTCGCAGCTAGAAAGGCGACGGTCGAGGGGACTGCCTGCCCGATGCGCCCAGCTGCTGCGCGGTGGGTGCGTGCTGCATCCCGGGCGTGTGACCAGGCGCATTCGGCATTTGGCCGTGCATCATCGTGCCGTCCGGCATGAGATGCCCTGGAGAAATGCCCTGCGACACGGCGTAACCGAGGCCAGCGCTAAAAAATATGCCGGCTGCGAGAGACAGCACGAAGGATTTGCGAGGCATCAGATGGCTTCCTTCCCTTGAACGATCTGCATCATCAAGTCGGCGTATATCTCCGGCTTCACAGCGCCAGGACGAAGCATGTCGCCGTGGGATCAGGCGGTGATGCGCTCGGCCTGCCAACCACCATCGCGCAGCGCCTGCTCGAGACGCGCTGTATCCATGGTCGACTTCACGGAGGCTTCGCGCGTGTCCAGCTTGATATCGATTTCCGCCTGCGGGTCGACCTGCCGGAGCGACGCCGTTACGCCCTTCGCGCAGCCGCCGCAGTTCATGTTTGTGATCCGAAAGCGATGCATAACGCCCCCCTAATGAAATCTCGCCTCCTCACATGTGGTGATTGCCACAAGGGTAAGGTCAAGAGGCGCAACAGTGTGCGACAAGCGATTTCCTGGACGGCCGATTTCGCGCAACCTTCCGCGCATCGGCCGCTGTCGCCAGGTTCGCCAGTAAGATTTAAATCGCCCCCTAACGCCCAGGTCTTTCGGCCAAGAGGACAAAGGCTGTCAGCGCGTCCGCTGCGATCCCATGGACCGGTCCATCTGGTCGCATTGTGTCATCATCTGCTGCATGTCAGAGGACAACTGCGCACCCTGCTGCACCGACTGCCGCATCTGGGCGCAGTGCGTCATCATCGCCTGATGATCCATGCCCCCCATACTGTGTCCCTGCATGCCGGACATTCCCTGGCCCGGCGGTGCCTGTGAGCCACTCGCGCTCCGCGCTGAGGCCGCTGCGGGAGAATTCTGCTGCGGTGCACACGCAGCTGCGCCCACGGCGAGCAGCACAGCCAAGCTCACGCCGATACCCCTGGTCAGTCCTATCACGGCATTCTCCTCTTGCTCGCCCTTGTTGACGCCGACCGAAGGACCTTTGAGCACCGTCGATTGGCGCGAGCCCTTCATAATGCGCGAATCTCCCCAATGGTTGTAAAAGTCCTCCACCAGCAATACTTTGTCTCATTGTAGCAGAGCCGTGGACACCTTTCTCGGCGATCATCCCTACGACATGCTGCGCGGCTCCGTCGCTGGTGGGTTGTGTGAGGAAGAGTAGGGATCTTCCGCTGTAGCTCCCCGGGCGTCCGGACGCTTCTTGAGCGCAATGCCTTAATGAGAACCAAGACGCTGGAGCGTCCCTTCGCGGCTGCTGCGAGGATCGGCGAGCGCAGTATGCAGAAGGCAGGATGCAGTGCGCCCGCGGCCACCGGGATCAGCGCGCCATTGTAGGCGGAAGCCGAGAACGGGTTCTGGCGGATGTTCCGGATCGTAGCATGGCCAAGAGCAATGGCGTTCGGCACGCCGAGTAGGTCGCCGCGTATAAGCACCCCGTCGGCGCTCTTGATGGCGATGTCAGTGCCTGCTCCGCGCCTCGAGCCGGCGGTCAAGCAGGATCAGGGTGGCGATGACAGCCTCCGCCTCGTAAAAACCGCCAGTGCCTGCGCAGGTAGGTAAGCGTCCTCTGCTGACTGCCTTGTGGCGGGTATCGCTGATCGGCTGATCTCCTGTGATGCTGGGCGACGCGGATGTCCGTTGGCGCCCTTACGCCTAGGGGTAAGGTCGTTGCCGGACGGTCGTGTGAGCGAGGTGATCAGCGTGGTGGCGCGTCGTCGGCGGTGGCCGGTCGAGCAGAAGCTTGCGTTGGTTGAAGAGCTGTCGCGGCCTGGGGCATCGGTCGCGGCTGTGGCGGACCGGCACGGGATGAGCCGCAGCTTGCTGTTTGATTGGCGGCGCCAGGTGCGAGAGGGAACGATGCCTGGGGTGGTGCGCGCTGATGCAGCCTCGACGTTGGTCCCGGTGCGCGTGGTCGAGGCTGCGGCCTCCAGGCAGGCACCGTGCCCGCCATTGTCGTCGCGCAGGCCTGTCGTGCGACCAGTCAAGGCCGCAGCGATGGTCGAGGTGGTGCTGACAAACGGCCGGGTGCTGCGCATCTCCGAGACGATCCGGCCTGAGGTGCTGGGGCGTCTGGCGGCGGCGCTCGACGCCTGATGCTATCGCTGCATGCCGGGATGCGCGTGCACCTCGCGCTCGGTGCGACGGACATGCGCAAGGGCTTCGACGGCTTGGCCGCGCAAGTGCAGACGGTGCTGAAAGCCGATCCATTCTCCGGTCACCTGTTCCTGTTCCGCGGCAGGCGCGGCGATCTCCTCAAGGCGCTTTGGTGGGACGGCCAGGGCCTGGTGCTGCTGGCAAAGCGGCTCGAGAAGGGCCGGTTCATCTGGCCGACGATCGCGCGCCAGGGTGCGGTGACGTTGACGACGGCGCAGATGGCGATGCTGCTGGAGGGGCTGGACTGGCGCACGCCGACGCCCAGCTGGAAGCCCGAGATCGCGGTATAGAAATGCGGCGTTCCGCGCAGTTTCACCTTGCCCCGACGCGGCTGTGTTTGGGACGATTTCTGCGTGACGCCGCACCCGAACAGCGCGCCGCCTGAGGATCCCGCCGCCCTGGCGGCGATGATCGCGGCGCTGCACGGTGAGCTGGCCGAGGAGCGCGCGGCCCGTCGCATCGCGGAACTTGGCCTGCAGGCCAAGACACTCGAGGCGGAGCGGCTGCGGGTGCAGATTGCACGACTGCGGCATGAGCGGTTCGGGCGATCGTCGGAGCGCCTGGCCGGTGAGGTCGCGCAGTTGGAACTGCGGCTCGACCGGGTGCTCGCCGACATCGCCGCCGCGGGTGGCGACGGTGACACCGAGGATGAAATCGCCAACGGTCCGGCGCCGGAGGAGAAGGTCCGACGCCGCGGCCGCCGCCCGCTGCCGGAGAACCTGCCGCGGCGGGATGTCGAGCACCTGCTCACTGGCGGCTGCGCCTGCCGATCCTGCGGCGGGGTGCTGCGCAAGGTGGGCGAGGACGTGACAGAAATTCTGGAATACCGCCCCGGCCGGTTCGAGGTGGTGCGCCATGTCCGGCCTGCGTTCTCCTGCCGGAGCTGCGAGGCGATGACGCAGGCGCCGATGCCCTCGCTGCCGATCGAGCGTGGCAGGCCCGGCCCGGGGCTGCTGGCCCATGTGCTGGTCTCGAAATACTGCGACCATCTGCCCCTCTACCGCCAGGCAGAGATCTACGCCCGGGACGGGCTGGATCTGCCCAGGGGGCTGCTGGCGGGGTGGGTTGGCAGGTCGGCCGCACTGGTCGAGCCGATGGCGGCGTTCATCTGTCGCCATGCGCTGTCCGGCCCGCGCATCCATGCCGACGACACGCCGATGCCGATGCTGGCACCGGGCCGCGGCAAGACGCAGACGGCAAGGGTTTGGGCCTATCTCCGCGACGATCGGCCGTTCGGCGGGCGCGACCCGCCCGTGGTGTTCTATGAGTTCACGCCGGACCGTAAGGGCGAGCATCCGCAGCAGCGCCTGCGCGACTTCCAGGGCATCCTGCAAGCCGACGCGTACTCCGGGTTCAACGCGCTCTACGAGAGCGGCCGCGTGGTCGAGGCGGCGTGCTGGACGCATGCGCGGCGCTACTTCCACGATGAGATGCTGGCCAACGGCAGCCCGATCGCGCGCGAGGCGATCGAGCGAATGGGGCCGCTGTTCGCCATCGAGGCTGACATCCATGGGCAGCCGCCGGAGGCCCGCCTCGCCGCCCGCCAGACCCGCTCGGCGCCGGTGATGGCGGACCTGCATGCCTGGCTGGAGGCGACGCTACGGCGGATCTCCGGCAAGTCGGACCTGGCCAAGGCCATCCGCTACACGTTGGCGCAGTGGGACGCGCTGACGACGGTGCTGCGCGACGGCCGCGCCTGCCTGCACAACAACGCCGCCGAGCGCCGGATGCGCCCGCTCGCCCTGGGCCGGAAAAACTACCTGTTTGCCGGGTCGCTTGAGGGCGGCAGACGGGCTGCGATCATCTACACCCTGGTCGGCACCGCCGAGCTCAACGGCTGGGATCCGCAGGCCTACCTGCGCGTGCTCCTCGACCGCATCGCCGACCACCCGATCAACCGCATCGGCGAACTCGCACCCTGGAACCTCCGGCCCGACGCCACCTGAGCCGCGTCAAGCCGCAACGGCCGCAGCCGTCAGCGCACGCTTACGCAGGTAGCAGCCCCGGCGCGAAAGCTGCCACGACCGAGTAGGCCCAAGCGGTGCCGGTGCCGATCGCTACCAGCGAGAGTCCATGCTAGGCGCACCGCGCAGCAGGTCGGTCAGCCCTTCAAATGGAAGCACAGGCCAAGCCCGAAGAGCATCACCGCGGCCAGGGCGAAATGCAGTTACCAGAACACCTCCATCCGATCGCGCCGGCTATCCAAAGATGCAGCGCACGCACAAGGTGGCCCACCATCTCGAGTACGAACAGCGGCAGCGTAAGCGTCGCGGCAAGCTGAACCGCGCCGGGTTTGCCGGAGGCTCCAACCGTTGAGAGGATGGAGCGATGACGGCAAGGAAGACGGCGGCGAACTACTCGCCTGAGGTTCGGGAGCGGGCGGTGCGGCTTGTGCTGGACGGCGCCGGGGAGCACGGCTCGCAGTGGGCGGCGATCGGTTCGATCGCGGCGAAGATCGGCTGCACGGCGGAGACGCTGCGGCGCTGGGTGCGGCAGGCAGAGCGCGATCGCGGCAAGCGAGCGGGCCCCACGAGCGAGGAGCGGGATCGGATCAAGGCGCTGGAGCGGGAGGTCCGCGAGCTGCGCCAGGCCAATGAGATCCTGCGCAAGGCGTCGGCGTATTTTGCCCTGGCGGAGCTCGACCGCCGGTCGAAGCCATGATCGCGTTCATCGACGATCATCGGGGTGAGTATGGGGTCGAGCCGATCTGCCGTGTCCTGCCGATCGCCCCGTCCACCTACCACGCCCGCGTTGCGCAGCGCGCCGATCCCACCCAAGGCTCGACCAGGTCGCAGCGAGACGGGATGCTGCGGGCGGAGGTGCGGCGCGTCCACGCCGAGAACTTCGGCGTCTACGGCGTGCGGAAGGTCTGGCGCCAACTCGGTCGCGAGGGGACGCCGGTCGCCCGCTGCACCGTGGCACGTCTGATGCGGCAGTTGGGCTTGCGCGGCGTGGTGCGCGGGAAGGAGACAAGGACGACAGTGCCGGACAGGGGCGCCCCGTGCCCGGCCGACCGGGTGAACCGGCAGTTCCTCGCGCCGCGTCCGAACCTGCTCTGGGTGTCCGACTTCACCTACGTCGCGACCTGGCAGGGCTTTGTCTACGTCGCCTTCGTCATCGACACCTTCGCCCGAAGGATCGTCGGCTGGCGGGTGTCGCGGACGGCCCATGCGGGGTTTGTCCTCGATGCTCTTGAGCAGGCGCTGCACGACCGGCGGCCTGTCCAGGGCACGGGGCTGGTCCATCACAGCGACCGCGGCGTGCAATACGTGTCGATCCGCTACACCGAGCGCCTGGCCGAGGCCGGGATCGAGCCGTCGGTCGGCAGCGTCGGCGACAGCTACGACAACGCGCTGGCCGAGAGCGTCATCGGCCTGTTCAAGACCGAGGTCATCCGGCGCCGCGGGCCGTGGCGTAGCCTCGAGGTCGTCGAGTTCGCCACTCTCGAATGGGTGGACTGGTTCAACAACCGCCGCCTCCTCGAGCCGATCGGCAACATCCCGCCCGCCGAAGCGGAGGCGCGCTACTATGCCGCCCAGGAAGCCACACCCCTGGCGGCCTGACTCACACCAAACAGCCTCCGGCAAACCCGGCGCGGTTCAAGCAGTGTGGCGTGGCCAAGCGAGTGAATCTCGCGAACACGTGTCTCACATTCGCGATCCACACGGGCGCCAGCAGCCTCGAGCGAGATTCGGCGGGCTTCGCAACCCGCCTTGCGATCTTCTCCGCCCGCTACGTCTCGCCACTTCGAACCTCGGCGAACGGCTTCACATCTTTCCAATCGCCTGGCTTCACAGCGAGAACCGGCGTCGTCGGTTCCTTCTACGGCTTCGGCGGATATAGCGGGAACACCGGACGAGATTGCCGGGTGGCCGCGCAAAGCGGTCAGGCCGGCTCGCCGCCCCGGAAACGCATGAAGCTCATTCGGCCGCCAGTGCCGTCGAAAGCGATTACGTCGTAGGTATCCGGCGCTGCGCCAGGCATCTCCATGCCCGGCGATCCCAGCGGCATGGCCGGCACCGAGAGCCCGCGGACACCTGGGGGACGCGTTGCCAGCAGGCGCTTCACGGCAACCGCTGGCACATGGCCTTCCAGTACATAGCGGTCGACTAGCGCCGCATGGCAGGAGAGCAGGTCAGCCGGTGTGCCGAGCGCCCTGCGCGCAGCGGCTACCGATCCCACAACATTGTCTTCAACGGCGAAGCCTGCCGTGCGCATGTGCTCCACCCACGCGCCACAGCAGCCGCAGTTCGCATCTCGCCACACCTGAACGCGCGGTAGCCCCCCCGCGACCGCAGCGGCCGGTGCAGCCAGCAAGGTTAATCCCGCCGAAAACAGTCCACGTCTTCCTAGCGTCACGACGCACTCTCCTTTGTCGATGTGTTTGTTGATATCGGTAGCGTAACTACTGCCAACAACCCAGTAGCGGGCAGATTTGAAAGCCGCAGCGTACCGCCGTGCCGCTCGACAGCCTGACGAGCGATAGTCAAACCGAGCCCGCTGCCGCCGGTGCCGCGATTGCGCGATGTCTCGAGGCGCCGGAACGGCTCGAACACTGCCTGCATGTCCGCCTCTGGAATGCCGGGCCCGTCATCTTCAACTCGGATTAGGATCCGGGATCCCTCATCGATCAGCCCGACACGAGCGCCGCCTCCATATTTCACGGCATTGTCGATCAGGTTCGAGAACGCTCGCTTCAGCGTCACCGGGCTGCAGACCAGCCTCGCCTGCGATGGGCCGGTATAGGTCACGGCCGCGCCCGCATCGGCGGCCGCGTCGCACAGGGTCTCGATCATCGCCACCAAATCGGCCGCCTTGCGCGGCTCGCTTTCGGTTTCGCCACGCAGATAGGCGAGTGTTGAGTCAATCATTGCCTCCATTTCGTCGAGATCGGAATCAATCGCACGCGCCGCCTCGCCATCCTCGACGAAGCCGGCGCGCAGCCGCAGTCGCGCGATTGGTGTGCGCAGGTCGTGGCTGACGGCGGCCAGCGCCTGCGTGCGGTCGGCGATGAGACGGTCGATGCGCCCCTGCATTCGGTTGAAGGCCTGCGCCGCCTGGCGGACCTCACGTGGCCCCTCCTCCGGGATCGGCGCCTGCGACCCCACCCCGCCGATCCGGTCCGCCGCCTCCGACAGCGCGCGCAGCGGTCGGCTTATCAGCCGAACCACGAACAGCGCGAGGATGAGGATACCCACACCCATGGCCGTGGTGGACAATACTGTCGCGTGTTCGGGTGCACCCGAACGGAGCAGCGTCGCCGAGAAGTTGAGCCAAGTTCCATCCGCCATTGGCAGTGCGCCTAGAAGCAGGTGGCGCGCCGGGTCGGCCTGATTCGCGCCCTGCTCGGCATAGCCCAGCCGAAGGCCGGCAAGGTCGGATACTGGCACGAGTTCGCCGAGCCTTGCCCGGAGCGCCTCAATGCGTGAGCTTGCCTCCTCCACCAAGTTTACGGCCGGGTCTGCGGTCCAATGCAGGTCCAGGCTAGCGGTTGATAGGGCATGAGCTGTGCCGTCGCGCTCCGCAAGCGGCAGCGCGACCACCGCGCGCTTGACGGAAACCAGACGCTCCGCGAGCACTGCTTCCCACGTCGTGCCGAGCAGCGCCGCAGTTCCCGCCTGGTGCACCCAAAGGCTGCCGACATGGAAGGTGAGCAGGCCGACCAGCAGGACAAGGACGACGCGCCCGCCAAGCGTCCCGGGAACCAGCCAGCCGAGCCACCTCACACGCCGCGCTTCACGGCAGGCACCAACATATAGCCGGCGCCGCGGATCGTTTTGATCACTGTCGGGCTTTCGTCGGTCGGTTCAAGCTTCCGCCGCAAGCGACTCACCATCACATCCACCGACCGGTCGGTGCCGTTGAATGCATGGCGGTTCCGCGCCAGGTCGAGCAGCTGGTCCCGACTCAGAACCCGCTGTGCGTGCTCGCAGAAGGCCAGCAGCAAATCGTATTCGCCGCCCGAGAGGTCGACCGCCACGCCGTCCGGGGACGCCAGCTCCCGCCGCCGGGCATCAAGCGACCAACCGCCGAAGGTAATCGTGCCTCCCGTCGTGCCTGCCACCGGCTCGCCAGCTGCGCCGCTGGACCGACGCAGCAAAGCCCGCACACGCGCCAAAAGTTCTGCGCGGCCGAACGGCTTTGGGATATAGTCGTCTGCACCCAATTCGAGCCCGAGCACCCTATCTGCCTCTTCACCGCGCGCCGTCACCATGATGATCGGCACGCCTGACTTCGCGCGCAGGGCGCGGCACAGATCGAGGCCGGATTGCCCGGGAAGCATGACATCGAGAAGAATAAGGTCCACCGGGGCGCTGCCTAGCACGTCCCACATCTCCCGCCCGTCGCGCGCGCCAGTGACGCGGAAGCCGTTCTGGCGCAGGAATTTCGTGATCAGGTTTCGCATCTCCCCGTCATCCTCGACAACGAGGAGATGCGCTTCTGGTGACAATTGATCGGCCCGCATAGCTGACTACCTCCGTGTACGCGGGCCCTGTAACATCAGAACATCGATCGAATGCCAATGACAGCATAGCTGTTGGAAATTCGCTCTCCATTCGCGCGTGCCAGATTGGCGGTCTCGCCCAACTGACGCTCCCAGCCGACCTGGACGTAGGGCGCGATCTGAGGGGTAAATTCGTAGCGCAGCTGTAGCGACAGATCCATGTCCGTCAGTCCCCGCCTTATCTCCAACTCGCGGTCATTGCCCGCACTTGCGTTGATCTCGATTGCGGGCTTCAGATAGAGACCTGGTCCGTTGTCGTTGAAGATGCTTCGGGCGATCAGCAAGTCGGTTGAAGACTCCAGGCGCCCGCTCAGCACGCCTTCTTCGCTGACATAGGCGGTTGCCTCGACCTCAAAGAAGTAGGGCGCGATGCCCGAAAAGCCGAAAGCGCCGTAGTTCCTATTGGTCCGGAAGAAGTCGCGGCGCCACCCGACGTTGACGTCCCAGAATTCCGAGATGGGTCGGTTGTAGAAGAGTTGGATCTCGGCCTTGTCTGTCTGACCACGGATTTGCTCGCCTTCCGTACGGAACAGGAGCCGATGATCGTAAGTTCCAACCCGGGCATCGAGATCCCATGAGAATCGATCGCCCTGCGAAGACCCGCCGTAGTCGAGATTATTGAGGCGGACCACTGAGTTAATGGCGTTATGGCTGTGGGCCAGGGCGGGCATAGCGGGCGCCAGAAAGGCACCCGCGACGGCAGCAAGGACAACATTTCGCATCAACCGGCGCTCGCCACGCGAGCCGGCTCGACGATGAAGCGCGTCATCATGCCGGCTTCCATGTGGTACAGGAGGTGGCAGTGGAACGGCCAGTCGCCTACCTCGTCGGCGGTGAGCAGAACGGAGGCTTCGGCACCCGGGCGGACGAGCACAACATGCTTGTAGGGCAGCCGGTCGCCTGCGCCGTTCTCCATCTCCATGAACATCCCGTGCAGGTGCATGGGATGCGCCATCATCGTCTCATTCATGAATCGGATGCGAATGCGGTCACCCTCGCGGACCCGGATTCCCTCCTCCATGCCGAAGCGGCGGTCGTTCAGTGACCAGGAATAGCGCCCCATCTGGCCGGTGAGTCGCAGGATGATGTCCCGTGAAGGCTGCGGCGCGTTCGGGCGAGCTCGCGTGCTACGGAGGTCGGCGTAGCGCAGTGCACGCTTGCCTTCGGGTGTGCCGGCCTGTTCCCAACCCAAAGGGTTGTTCGGATCGGCCATGGCAGTGGCACTAGGCATTGCATGTCCCGCATGGGGGTCGGCTGCGGCTTGCGCCGGCGCGCCGGGCATCACATGCCCCGCATGAGGGTTGGCCGCGGCCGGGCCGGTGCCACTTCCACTCATCGGCATGCCACCATGGTTCATGCCCGCCATCGCCGAGCCACCCATCGCCATACCGCTATGATCCATGCCAGCCATCGCTGAGCCGCCCATCGCCATCCCGCCATGGGCCATGCCCATATCTGCCATGGTCAGCACGGTCCTCGGCCGACGTGGCGGAATAGCCGCCTCCATCCCTTCGCGCGGTGCCAGCGTGGCGCGCGCATAACCGCTGCGGTCGAGCGGCTCCGACATGATGGTGAAGGCTCGCGCCTCCGTCGGGTTGACCACCACGTCGTAGGTCTCGCCGACGCCGATGCGGAACTCGTCGACCGGCACCGGGATGACAGGCAACCCGTCCGCCGAGATCACCGTCATCCGCAGGTCGGGAATCGCTACGTCATACATGGACATGGCTGATCCGTTGATGAAGCGTAGCCGCACCCGCTCGCCCGGGGTGAAAAGGAAAGTCTTGTTGTCTTGCGGGCCGCGCCCGTTGACCAGGAAGCTGTAGCCGGTGACGTCGGCTAGGTCCGTCGGGTCCATCCGCATTTCGCCCCAGGCCTTTCGATCGGCCATTGTGGCACTCCAGCCATCACGTCGAACGTCACGCATGAAATCCAGAAACGTGCGCTGGCCACGGTTGTAGTAGCCTTCGCGGTTCCGGAGATTACGGAAGATAGCGTCCGGCGCTTCCGGGCTATGATCCGAGAGCAACACGACATAGTCGCGCGTCACGCGCACCGGCTCCGGTCTCGCCGGCTCAATGACGATCGCGCCGTACATGCCCGCCTGCTCCTGCGCCGCGGAGTGGCTATGGTACCAGTAGGTGCCGGCCTGCCGGAGCTGGAAGCGGTAGGTGTAGGTCTGACCGGGCTGGATCGCCTCATAGCCGTTGAAGCCGGGCGCGCCGTCCATGACGCCGGCGAGCAGCAGCCCGTGCCAGTGGATGGAGGTCGGCTCGCTCAGGCGGTTGGTGACCCGGATCACCACCTCCTCGCCCTCGCGCCACCGAAGTACCGGGCCGGGCACAGTGCCGCCGATGGTCAGCGCATTGGTCTGCGTGCCATCAACGGTGATGCGCGTAGCCTCCACCGCCAGATCCTGAACGCGATGCGCATTGGCGAAGCTCTGGCGGCCTGGGAAGGCGGTCACCACGCCCGCCATCCCGGCGGCGGCGGCCAGCTTCAGGGAGTCACGACGGGAAAGCGGGCTGGTCATGTGCGTTCTCCGTCGTTCAGCGCGGCGTCACGACGAGTTCGGCCGCCATGCCGCTCTCATAGTGGCCGGGGATGTTGCAGGCGATCTCAATGGTGCCGGCGCGCGTGAAGCGCCAGGAGATCTCGCCGGTCTTGCCCGGCTCCACGAGCACCGTGTTGGGCGCCGTGTGGTCCATGCGTGTGCCGTCCGGCATCGTCATCGTCAGGCTGACGACGCGCTCCGGCGTGATCATGCCGTGCTCGAACATGCGTGCCATCTCGGGCCGGTGCGCGGCCGCGACGGCAGCCGGCGCAAAGCTGAACTCATGCAGGAACTGGCCGCGATTCACCGCCACGAAGCGGATCGTCTCGCCGGCGCGAACCTGGATGCGTGGCACGCTGTAAGCGTTTTCCGTCATCTCGATCCGCACCACGCGGCCGGTGCCGCGCGCGGCTGGCTGGCCGAGCAACTGGGCGTTGTTGCCATGACCTTCTGGCGAGGCGAGCGCAGGGGCTGGAACGAGAATCGCAGGCGTCGCGGCGGCGGCCGCCAGCAACGTCAGGGCAGCCAAACGGGACATCTTGATCACAGGTCTCTCCTGGAATGGTTGGGCGGGGGGCGGACGGAACAACCCCTCGGCATGGAGGATGCCTTGCCAACATGTACGGGGCACGTCCCGATCATGACAAAATATTGCTGACCGGGACGTCCGGAGGATGGTCAGCGGACCGAATTGGACAGCCGCTGGAGGTTCCAGAGTGCCGAATTGTGGCCCCCACCCATGTCGGGCATCGTGTGAGGCGCGGCGGCGGTCGCGGCCTCGTCGCACTCGCTGCTGGCGTTCTCCCCAGTTCCGACAATGCGTGGATTGACGCAGCTGACGACAGGACTCGGTGTGGCGGAGGTGTCGTATTCGATCTCAACGTTCTCTCCGCTGCCGGTCACGCGCCGCACCGGTAGCGAGGTCACCATTGAAGCGCGGTTGGAGTAGATCAGCACAGGCAGGCGACCCAGGTACATCGGCTCCAGGGAGACCACCGGCTGACCGTTGGCGTGCGCCAAGGTTGGCGCCACGGCCAGGCCGGCGACGAGTGCGAGGGCTAATCCAGTGGGTGAAGTCGGGGACATGGTGGCTCTCTCCTTGCGTGGGCCGAGCACCTTGCGGTGCGGCACAGGCCACTTATGGAATGCCTCCGTTGCAGCGGTTTATCGGCTTGCCGACAAAGCATATTCAATACGTCGCATTGCGACGCTGCGTTCGCACCGCGACGCGTGAGCGTCTTGCATCGGGCGGACGACCGCAGCAGGGATGCCCTACGGGCCAGCGGAGGCGGCTGTCCGCGGCGGGGGTTGTCACAATATGTGAGACGCGTCTCGTCTTCGGAGTCGACGCGTCCCGTGTGTTGGATCCTCACAGTGCCCGTGGGCGAAGTCTGCAAGGGTCTCAATGATCCGACACTCTCCAACCACGCCGCCCTCGCAACTCGTCGCCATGCGCTGAAGTTCCGCGCGCAGAGCCGTGAGCCGCCGTAGCCGCGCGTCGATCTCGCCAATCTGCGCGGTCGCAAGCGTATGCGCCTGACCGCAGTCTGCGTCTGGCCTGTCCGCAAGGTCGAGCAATGCGCGGATCGCCTCGCTCTCGAAGCCCAGTTCTCGGGCGTGGCGAATGAACCCGAGGCGGCGCAGATGCGCGGCGCCATAGGCGCGATGGCCGCCCTCGGTCCTACTTGGCGGCGGCAGCCACCCCTCCTGCTCGTACCACCGGATCGTGGTTGGCTTGACGCCCGTGGCGCGCGCGAGATCGCCGATCGAGAATGTCGCGCTCACTTTGGGTCGGCCTCATGCTTGGCGAGAAAGCGTGCGAAGGCGGCCAGGGCTTTCTCGCTGGCATGATGCTCAAGCCCCTCGGCATCAGCCTCCGCAGTCTCGGGGTCGAGCCCCACCGCCAGCAGGAAGCGGACGACCAATTCGTGTCGCGCCCGGGCAGCGGATGCCACCGCCTGGCCGGCAGGCGTCAGGAACAGCCCGCGGTACGGTTTGGTTTCCACCAGGCCGTCGCGCTGCAGCCGCGCGACCGTCGCGGCGACGGTCGCCTGGGCAACACCCATGCGTCGGGCAATATCCACGGCACGCGCCTCGCCTTCCTCCTGAAGGAGGTCGGCGATCAGCTCGACGTAGTCTTCGGCAATGGCCGAGCGATCGGCTTCGCGCTGCTGCGTGAAGCGCGCTGCGTGATCTTCCGGGGGCGGGAGGGAACGTGGCGAGGCGCGAGGCATGCCTGACATTAGCGCCTCCGCTTGACATCAGCCATAGTCCGATCACTATAATTTAGCAGACACTAAGTTTTGGAGGCCGTGCGTGAACCCGCCATCCGAGGTTGTCGCCTCGCCCGCACCCGCCGGGCTGCCAAGCCTGCCGGAGGTGCACCGCTCGGTTGCGGTGCCAAACGCAGGCGGGTTCCTCCGCAAGCTCTTTGCCTTCATGGGTCCAGGCTACCTGGTTGCGGTCGGCTACATGGACCCGGGCAACTGGGCGACCTCGCTCGCCGGCGGATCGGCCTTCGGATACACCCTGCTCGCCGTCGCACTGACCTCCTCGCTGATGGCGATCCTGCTGCAGGCGCTGTGCGTCCGGATCGGCGTCGCCACCGGCCGCGACCTCGCCCAGCTCTGCCGTGAGCGGTTTCCAAAGGTGGTCGCCTATCCACTGTGGCTGTTTGCCGAGATTGCGATCTGCGCCACCGACCTCGCCGAGCTGATCGGCACGGCCATCGCGCTGGAATTGCTGTTCGGCATTCCGCTGCTGTACGGCGTGTTCCTGACCGCGCTCGACGCCTTCCTGATCCTGTGGCTCCAGAACAAAGGCGTGCGCTGGTTGGAAGCGCTGATCTTCGGCTTCATCATGCTGATCGTCGGCTGCTTCGGCATCCAGATCGTGTTGTCCGACCCGGACTGGGCGGCGGTGCTGAACGGCTATATCCCTGCCGTCTCGATCGTGACTAACCAGACGCAGCTCTACATCGCCATGGGCATCCTCGGGGCCACCGTGATGCCGCACAACCTGTACCTGCATACCGCCGTGGTGCAGTCGCGGTCCTGGAACTTCGATGAAGCGGGCAAGCGGGAGGCAATCAAGTTCGCCACCATCGACAGCACTCTGGCGCTGACCCTGGCGCTGCTGATCAATTCGGCGATCCTAATCACCGCAGCCGCCACGTTCCACGCAAGCGGCAATACCGAGGTGGCGGAAATTGGTGAGGCCTACCAGCTGCTGACGCCGCTATTGGGCGCAGGCATCGCGGCCACCGCCTTCGGCGTGGCGCTGCTGCTGTGCGGACTTAACGCCACCGTCACCGCCACCCTGGCGGGGCAGGTGGTGATGGAGGGCTTCCTGCGGTTCCGCTTGCCCCCGGTGTTGCGGCGGCTGGTGACGCGGCTGATCGCCATCATCCCCGCTGTGATCGTCACCTGGATGTATGGAGCGTCCGGCACCGCGCAGCTGCTGATCCTCAGCCAGGTTATCCTGTCGATCCAGCTGCCCTTCGCGGTGATCCCGCTGATGCTGTTCGCGCAGGACCGCAACCGCATGGGTGTCTTCACGGCACCGGCTTGGCAGATCGCGCTTGGCTGGGCGACGGCGGCGGTGATAGTCGGGCTGAACATGAAGCTTTTGTTTGACGCAGGGCTTGGGGATTAAGGCAGGTCCCGCGCGTCCGGCGGCGGTTGCACCGCATCCAGGTCTGCTGGCGCGATCTATGCTGTAGCCGGCTCCACTTGCCCAAGGGCGCCCGCAACGCCGGTACAGAGGCCCAACGGGCCGCGTCAGCGATGCAATGTGAGGCTATATTGGTGCTGCCCGCTAATCGCTCCCGTTGGCAACGAGCCATGGCACCGGTTCCGCTTGACCTTCCCACCGGGGCAAACCGGCTTATGTCGCCAGCTTAGTGTCACCGCCCGTCCGGCCGAGATGAGGAACACCCATGACGTCACGCCGCTCTCTCCTCGCCACCGCCACACTTGTTGCGCTGCCGATGCCCGTACTTGCCCAGCGCGCCACGCAGATCGGCGTATGGCGCGACCCGAATTGCGGCTGCTGTTCGGGCTGGATCGCGCATTTGCGCGCTGAGGGCTTTACCGTGGCGGACCAGGTGGTGCAGTCGGTCGCCCCAGTGCGGCGCCGCCTTGGGACGCCGGCCGACCTCCTGTCCTGCCACGCGGGCGAGGTCGAAGGCTTCGCGCTCGAAGGCCATGTGCCCGCGGCTGCCATCCGCCGGCTGCTGGCAGAGCGCCCCGCGGGCGTTCGTGGCCTCGCTGTGCCGGAGATGCCGGTTGGCTCGCCCGGCATGGAAGTGCCCGGCGCACCGGCTGACAGCTACGACGTGATCGCCTTCGGCACCGGCCCACACCGGCCTTTCATGCGCTTCAACGGGTGAACCCCGACTTGAGCTGGCCGATAAGAAGGGGCTTGAACCTCTAGCCACTAGAGGTCCCATACCTACCGCCTGTACGATCGGACGGATGTCATGGGCGCTGTAACAAGACAGACCTGGCGGGTGGAGGGCATGGATTGCGCCTCCTGCGTTGCCAAGGTCACCAAAGCCGTGGAACGGCTTCCGGGGGTCTCGGGTGTCGAGGTCAACCTCATGGCCGAGCGATTGACGCTCGACCTCGATACGGCCGGCCGGCCTGAGGCCGTCGAGGCGCAGGTTGCGGCACTCGGCTATTCGACGAAGCGGCTCGATGGCGCCGCGACGGCGGCAGGCCCAGGCGGTGCGGCGCCCACCTGTGGCCCTGACCATCCACACGATCATGATCACGAGGATGGCCATAGCCACGAGTCTGCCTCAGCGAAGCCCGCGGCACATGGCCACAGCCACACCGACCATGAAGATCCTGTCGACGCCACGAAGTCTTGGTGGGCGACCGGCAAGGCAAAGCTGGTCTGGCTGCTCGGCGCGCTGGTTCTTGGCGCCTATGCGCTATCGCTGGTTCTGCCTGAGCAGCTGACCTATCCGCTCTTCCTCGTCGCCACCGCCGTGGCGCTGTTTCCCTTTGGCCGGCGCGCCATCGCGCTGGCCCGTGTCGGCAGCCCCTTCAGCATCGAGACGCTGATGTGCACCGCGGCCATAGGCGCCGTGGTGATTGGCGCGGCGGAGGAGGCCGCGGTCGTCGTGCTGCTCTTCGCGATCGGCGAGTTGCTGGAAAACGTTGCCGCCGGCCGTGCCCGTGCCGGCATCCGCGCTTTGGCCGACCTTATGCCGCGCGTGGCGCTACGCGTGCGGCCAGATGGCACCACCGAGCAACTGCCCGCTGACAGGCTGGCGATCGGCGACTTGGTGCTGATCCGGCCAGGCGACCGGGTGCCCTGCGACGGCACCATCGAGGAAGGCACCTCAGCCCTGGATGAAAGCCCGGTGACCGGGGAAAGCATCCCGGTGGCACGCGGGCTGGGCGAGGCGGTGATCGCGGGATCGATCAACGCAGATGGCGTGCTGCGCGTCCGCGTGACGCGCGCGGCCTCCGATAACACCATCGCCCGTATCATTCGCATGGTGGAGGAAGCGGCCGCGTCTCGGGCGCCGACCCAGCGATTCATCGAGCGCTTCTCCGAGTGGTGGACGCCCGGGGCGATGATTGTATCGGCGCTGGTAATCCTGTTGCCGCCCTTCCTGTTCGGCTGGGATTGGGGCACCAGCGTCTATCGCGGCCTCGCGGTCCTGCTGATCGCCTGCCCCTGCGCGCTTGTGATCTCGGTACCGGCCGCCATGGCCTCCGGTCTCTCGGCCGGCGCCAGGCGCGGGTTGCTGGTGAAGGGTGGTGCTGCCCTGGAAGCCATCGGTGCCGCCCGGACGGTGGCCTTCGACAAGACCGGCACGCTCACCGAGGGTCACCCGCGCGTGACCGAGATCCTTCCGGCGCCCGGCCAGATGGAGCAGCAGGTCCTTGAACTGGCGGCTTCCGTCGAGCAGGGCTCGGCGCATCCGCTGGCCAAGGCGGTCCTGGCCGAGGCCTCGGCGCGGAGCCTTACCCTGCCGACAGCAACCGATCTCGCTGCCATCCCCGGCAAGGCGGTCACGGCCATGATCGGCGGGCGCCGCATTAGCGTCGGCAGCCCGCGCCATGCGCGCGAGGCAGGCGCGCAACTTGGCATCCTTGAGATGAGGCTGGCGCGGCTGGAGTCCCAGGGCAAGACGGTCGCCGTGGTGCTGGCAGACGGCACCACGCTCGGATTGATCGCGCTGCGCGATGAGCCACGCGTCGATGCGAAGGAGGGCATCGCAGCGCTCTCAACCCTCGGCGTGCGGTCGGTGATGCTGACTGGCGATAACCGCCGGACCGGCGAGGCCATCGCCGTCTCGCTCGGTCTGGACGTGAAGGCGGAACTGCTCCCGGATGACAAGCTGCGGGAGATCGGCCGCCTGATGGAGGGTGGCCCGGTCGTGATGGTCGGCGACGGCATCAACGATGCGCCAGCGCTGGCGGCGGCTTCTGTCGGCGTGGCGATGGGCGGCGGCACCGACGTGGCGCTGGAATCGGCGGATGCCGCAGTGCTGAAGGATCGTGTGACCGGCGTGGCGGAACTGGTCTCCCTCTCGCGGGCGACCATGGCCAACGTGAAGCAGAACGTGGCAGTGGCGGTCGGGCTGAAGGGCGTGTTCCTGGTGACGACGCTGATCGGCCTGACCGGCCTCTGGCCCGCGATCCTGGCTGACACTGGGGCCACGGTGCTTGTAACCCTCAACGCCCTGCGCCTGCTGCGCTGGCGGCCCCAGGCTTGATAGGGGGACCTGATGTCCGAGGGACATGACCATGCGCCGCACAACCATGCTGGGCCCGCGCACGGCGCGCGGGTGACGGCAGGCAGCGAGCGGCGGATCCGCACCGTCCTCATCATGACTGCCGGCTACGCCGCAGTGCAGGCCGTCGGCGGCTGGCTCTCAGGGTCCTTGGCGCTGATCGCTGATGCTGGTCACATGGTGTCCGACGCGGCGGCCCTGCTGCTGGCGCTGATCGCCTATCGTGTCGCGGCAAGGGCGCCGGATGCGGTACGGACCTATGGCTTCCACCGGCTCCGGGTGCTGGCCGCATTGGCCAACGGCGCCTCCCTGCTGCTGCTGGTCGCCTGGATCGCCTGGGAGGCCGTGTCGCGTCTGCGTGAGCCATCGGAAGTCCTGGCCGGACCCATGCTGGTGGTCGCGGCCATCGGTCTCGCCATCAATATCATCGGCGCCCTGATTCTGCGCCGCGGCGACCAGGGTGACAGCAACCTGCGCGGTGCGATGCTGCATGTGTTGGGCGACCTGCTAGGCTCGGTAGGCGCGATTGGCGCCGCCATCGGCATCATGCTGACCGGTTGGACCCTGCTTGACCCGATCCTGTCGGTCCTGGTCGCCGTGCTCGTGGTGCGTTCCGCATGGGGGCTGGTGTCTGAATCGATCCGCGTTCTGTTACAGGCCGTACCACGCGGCCTGGATGCCCGCGCCGCCGAGGCCGATCTTGCCACTCTTCCCGGCATTGCCGAGGCCGGACACTTCCATGCCTGGACGCTGACCGACGAGAGCAGCGTGGCCACGGTCCATGTCGTCCCGGAGGCCGGTGCCGATCCGCTGGCGCTGCCGGCGCTGGTCGCGTCACGGCTGCGCGAACGCTATGCTATCGACCACGTCACCACGCAGGTTGATCCACCTGGCGCCCTTGTCGCCGGCAAACACTGAGGATCTCACCGCATGACCGTTCCTTTCGACTGCCCACGCTGTGGCACCGTGCTGACAATGAGCGACCGCGCCGGCATTGAGATCGACTACTGCCCGAGCTGCCGAGGCGTGTGGCTAGACCGCGGCGAGCTGGACAAGATCATCGAGCGTGCGGAGGCCGCGCCTGCCGCGCCAAGTTCAGCCTGGACCAGGCCGAACGCAAGTGGATGGCGGCCGGAAGGCGGCCACCGCGAGGAGCACGGGGGCCATGGAAAGCAAGCCCTACATGGGCGCCGAAAGTCTTGGTTGCAGGAGATGTTCGATTGAAGGACCTGCATGAACCCCAACGCCGCTGGCTGGTGATGGCGATTGCCTTGGCTTGGCGGGCGATCTCGTCGCGCTCGGCCGAGGCGCAGGATGGACAGGGAGGACCGGTCGTCGTCAGCGGCGCGTGGGCGCGAGCCGTGCCGCCTGAAGCTCGCGAAAGTCAGGGATTTTTCATCGTCCGCAATGTCGGCGCGACAGCGGATCTTTTGGTCTCCGCCTGGTCGCCCGACGTCGAGACAACACGCGTGCTGGAGCGCGATCCGATCTCAGCCGGCGCATTCCGTCCCCCAGCCGAGGGGCTTCCCATTCTTCCTGGCGGAACTCTCACACTGGAACCCGGCGGGCCATACCTTGCGCTGAATGGACTGCGTCAGCCTCTTGGGTCGGGCAACATGATCCGGGTGTTCCTTCGGTTTGCGCAGGCCGGCGACGTACCTGTTGAACTCCGAGGTCATGACCATTGAACGATGACATGTCGCCCGATGCCGTCCGCATCCGTGCCCAACAGCGCCGGTCGCGCGCCATCCTTGCCGTACTCTTCACCCTCGTAGCCGTGTTCTTCGCCATCACCATAGCGCGAATGGACGAACAGGCGGAGGCGCGGAGGGCGCGTGCGACGGAGCAAAGATGAAGGCCGGCCCGCTGGCTGCGGAAGCAGGCACCGCATCGGTGGGCAATCCGACATTGACGCCGCTCCGGCTTGGGCTGCAGTCGAATGCGGCCGCACTTGCTCTCGGGGCTATGACGCCGCTCGCTTTCGCGCCGCTGTACCTTCTGCCGGCCTTCCTTCTCGGCTTCGGCGGGTTGTTTCTGCTGCTGGAGCGGACGCGCTCGGTCCAAGGCGCCTTCCTTCTTGGATGGCTGTTCGGCATCGGCAACTTCATAGTCGGGCTTGGCTGGATCACCGAGGCATTCGCCGTGGATGCCGAGACCTTCGGTGCGCTCGCCGTTCCGGCGCTCGTGGCGTTGTCGGCGGGTCTGGCCTCGTTTCCCGCCTTATCGCTCGCGGCTGCGCGATACGTGGCGGGTTCCGGGCGCGGTCCGCGTCTTCTCATCGCATTCACGATCTGCTGGGCGGCGGGTGAATGGCTGCGCGGGACGGTCCTGACCGGCTTTCCATGGAATCTCGCAGGGCACGTCTGGGGGTTCGCCGACGCGCCCCTTCAGCTTGCCGCCTTCATTGGAATTCATGGCCTTGGTCTGGCGACCATCCTCCTCGCGGCGCTGCCGGCTTTCGCGCTTTCCGCTCGGCGGGTCTTGCCGTTCGGCCTCGCCGCCTGCTGCGTGGCGCTGCTGTGGGCCGGCGGCGCGGCAAGGCTCGCGGTGCCGCCGCCACCGGAATTGCCGGATGTTCGGCTGCGCCTGGTGCAGCCCGACGTGGCGCAGTCCCTCAAATGGGCGCCCTCGGAAAGGGCTCGCATCCTCGCCGATCTTCTCTCTCTCAGCCGCACACCGGGAGCATTGGGCGCAGAACCGACGCATCTGCTTTGGCCCGAGACGGCAGTTCCCTACCTGATCGCAGAGGAGCCTGCCGTCCGCGCGGCAATCGCCGCTGTGGTGCCGCCGCGGGGCGCCCTCGTGACTGGCGGGGTACGACGCGGGCTGGACGTCGCCGGGCAGCCGTCGATGCGGAACAGCGTGTTGGTCCTCGATGGCACGGCCCGAATCCTGTCGGCCTACGACAAGATGCGGCTGGTCCCCTTCGGCGAATACGTGCCCTTCCGCGCGTGGCTACCGGGGGTGCCGAAGCTGACGGATGGCGCAGTAGATTTCTCGCCGGGCACGGACCCGGCGCCATTGCCGGTTCCCGGCTTGCCTGCCGCCATGACGCTGATCTGCTACGAGGCAATCTTTCCTGGTGGTGGCGGTGGAACAGCACGCGACGCAGGTTGGATTCTGACCCTCACCAACGACGCCTGGTTCGGTCGCTCCTGGGGGCCGCACCAGCATGCGCTTGCGGCCAGGATGCGCGCTGTGGAACTCGGATTACCGATGGTGCGCGTTGCGAATGGCGGGGTTTCCTTCGTCACCGATGCCTACGGGCGGGTGCGGCAGCAGTTGGCACTTGGCACGCGGGGCGTACTGGACGTGGCGCTGCCTGGAGCGTTGCCGAGCCGAACGCCCTACGCAAGCTTCGGAGACTGGCCGCTGCTGGCGGTCCTGTTCACAGGGCTGGCAGGCTTAGCCGCGACCCGCAGGGGAGGCGAGCCGCATGGCGCTTGAATTCTCGGCCCTCGGCCTGCTCCTGGCGTTCGGTGGCGGCCTGGTCTCCTTTCTGTCGCCCTGCGTGCTGCCGCTGGTTCCGGGCTGGGTGGCCTACGCCTGCGGCACCGGCGTGCGGGATGCGCCGCCACGAAGCCGCGCCATGCTGCTGGGTGCCAGCTTCGTCCTAGGCTTTTCGCTGGTCTTCGTGCTGCTCGGGCTCGGTGCCTCGGCGTTGTCGCAATGGCTGCGGCGCTGGAGCCTGGAGTTCCAGGTCGCCGGCGGGGCACTGGTCCTGGCCTTTGGCCTGGTGCAGATCGGTGCGCTGCGCCCCTCCTGGCTGCTACGGGACGTGCGGCTGCCCGCCTTTGCAGCGGGCGGCACGCCCGGCGGCGCGGCGCTGCTCGGCGTCTCCTTCGGTTTTGCCTGGACGCCCTGCATTGGCCCTGTCCTCGGTGCAGTACTGGCGGTCGCGGCTATCCAGGGTGATGGCGCAGGGGCACCGCTGCTGCTGGCCTACTCGTTGGGGCTGGGCGTGCCCTTCCTGCTGGTCGCCTTCTACCTGCCTGCGGCCGCGGCGACGTTGCGGCAATGGCGTGGCTTCGGCCGCGGAGCGCAAGTCGCCTCTGGCTTCGTCATGGCGGCGATGGGCGTGCTGATGATGCTGGGCGAGATGACCAGCATCGCGGGCTGGTTCGTCCAGACCTTTCCCTTCCTGCTGAGGCTTGGCTGATGCGCTTGATCGGGATCATGGCGGCGCTGGCCGCCGGTGCGGTGGACCAGGCCACCAAAGCCTGGGCGCTCGGCGCCCTTTGGCCACCCTATAGTGAGGGCATCACGGTGCTGCCCGTGCTGAACCTGCGGCTCGGCTTCAACACCGGCGTGACCTTCGGCATGTTTGCCGACAGTGCAGCCGGCGCCGCCTGGGTGCTGGTGCTGGTCACCCTCGCCATCACAGGTGTTCTGCTGCGCTGGCTCTGGCGCAGGACATCAAGAGTGGAGGCCCTGGCGCTCGGCCTCATCATCGGCGGTGCCCTTGGCAATGCCGTCGACCGGCTGCGCATCGGGGCCGTCGTTGACTTCCTCGACGCGCATTACGCGGGCTGGCACTGGCCCACCTTCAACATGGCCGATGTTGCAATCGTCTGCGGTGTCGCCCTGCTCATCCTTGCCGGCCTGCGTCCCGCATCGGCCGAGAACACCACCGCCTTTCAAAATACTGGGAGCAAAATCCAATGAGCAAAGATCTTTCGCGCCGCGGCACCCTGACCGGCCTGGGCGTCCTGGTCCTGTCCGCCCCTGCCTTGGGACAGCAAGCGGCAGCCCCACCCTTCGCGGTCACCGAGCCTGGCCCGGAGACCCCGCGCCCACTGCCTAGCGAGCGCGCGATCGGGCGGGAGGACGCTCCTGTGACGGTGATCGAGTTCCACTCGCTGACCTGCGGCAACTGCGCCAATTTTCACACCCAGCATTTTCCCCGCATCAAGGCTGCCTATGTGGATCCTGGGCTGGTGCGCTTCGTGCTGAGGGACTTCCCGCTCGACCGCGTGGCGGTCGATGCCGCCGCGCTTGTCCACTGCGCGGGGCCGGAGCGGTTCGAGGCCCTGCTCTCCGTGCTCTACACCAACAAGGAGGCTTGGGCGCACAGCCCAGATGCTCGCGGCTGGCTGCGCCGTACGGCTGGTTTGGCGGGTCTTTCTCCCGCTCGCCTGGAAGCCTGTTGGACCGACCGCGGCTTCTCCGACCCCATCATCGCATCCCGGCTGCAAGCCGAACGGGAGTTCAGCATCAGCGCAACGCCTTCCTTCGTCATCGGCGGCCAGGTACAGCGCGGTGTGCTGACCTTCGAACGTTTCGCGCAGCTGGTGCAACCGCTTCTGCCGCCAGGGGCGGTCCCTGCTCCGGCTCCCAGAGTGCTTCCGCGCCTATGAGGCGCGCAGGGTTGCGCGTATGGCTACCCTGCGGCACATCCTGTCGCACTATGGGACTGCGTTGCATAATCCTGGGTATAACCCTTGCATTCGTCCCAGCCACTGGCATGGCGGCCCCGTGTCCGGCAGCCATGCCCGTGGCTGGGGAGCTTTCCTCGGGCTTCGGGCCCCGCCATGGCCGGATGCATTCGGGGATCGACTTGCGGGCCCCGGAAGGCACGACGGTGATCGCGGCCGGGCGAGGGGTTGTGCTTTTCGCCGGGCGCTACTTCGACTACGGCCTGATGGTCGAGATTGAACATCCGGACGGCTCACGCGCGCGTTACGCCCATCTTGCCCGCTTCGCGCCAGGCATCCGCGCTGGAACGCTTGTGAACGCGGCAGTGGAGATCGGCGTCGTTGGACGCACCGGACGCACCACCGGGGCCAACCTGCATGTCGAACTCCGCCGCGGGGGCAGGCCCGAGAACCCCTGGCCCTGGCTGACGCGAACCGCATGCGTGCCTTTGACCGAGGTCGCGGAAGCTCCGACAGCGCAATGAAATCTCTCGCGATCTACCTCGCGGCTGCCGCGGCCGAGATCGCCGGCTGTTATGCGATCTGGACCAGGTGGCGGCTCGGCGGGTCTATTGGCTGGGCTGCTGCTGGCGTCGTATCGCTTGCCCTGTTCGGCTGGCTGCTGTCGCTGACGGATGTGGAGAGCGCCGGCCGGGCCTTCGCGGTCTATGGCGGCATCTACATCGCGGCTTCGCTGGTCTGGCTGCGGGCGGTGGAGGGCGTTTCGCCCGATCGCTGGGACCTGATCGGTGGCGCCGTCTCCGTCATTGGCGCGCTGATCATCCTCTACGGACCGCGCCAAGCATGAGGCGCATCTGGGCAGAACTGCGCGCGCCTGTCTCGGCGCTGGTGCTGCTCGGGATCATCGCGCGCCTGTTGCTGCCGCTGCCGGCCTTCGCGACGGTGGAGCGTTCGGCCTTCGACGCGCTGCTGCGTTCATCGCTCTGCCTGCCCTCCGGACAACCCGGACCCGCGGAGGAAGAACAGGCTCCGCATGCGGCGCCGGCCGGGCATTGCCCACTGTGCCGTCTGCCGGATGGTGCCTGGGCGCTGCCGCCGGCCGACGTCGTTCTGCATCAGCCCGCTTGGGTGAACCTCGAACAGGCTCGTCCGCCTGGCCGTCGGCTCGTTTTCTCGCCGCCAGCGCGTGGCCCGCCGCCAGCGCGTGCACCGCCCACACCTCCGAATATCGGCTGATCGTCATCGCCGGCGTCGTGCGCCGGCTGCTTTCCATTCCGATTCGGAGTTCTCCTTCATGCGTCGCACTTTCCTGCGCGCGGCCCTCATGGCCGGCGCGACCCTCACTGCCTCTGCTCTGCCATCCGGGTCTGCCACCGCGCATGATTTCCGCGCCGGCGACCTGCAGATCGGCCATCCCTGGACGCGCGCGGTCACGGCCAGCGCCCCGACCGCGGCGGGTTACATGACCATCCGCAACACCGGCAGCGTCGCCGATCGGCTTGTTGGAGCCGAGATGTCGCGGGTGAACAAGGTCGAGCAGCACGAGATGACCTTGACTGACGGCATCATGCGCATGCGCCCAATCCCTGGCGGGATCGCCATTCCGCCCGGGCAAGAGGTCCGCCTCGCACCTGGCAGCCAGCACCTGATGCTGGTCGGCCCGCAGGGCGGCTTCACCCAGGGTGCGCGCATCCCACTCACGCTGGTGTTCGAGCGGGCCGGGCGCGTCGAAGTCGAACTTGCGGTCGAAGCAGCCGGCGCGCGCGGCTCCGGCCACGACGGGCATTGAGGCCGTGCGATGAAGCTCTTGCGCCTGATGCGTTGGCTCGCCTGGGGTGCCGTCGCTGTCGTGGGTTTCGCTCTCCTGGCGACCACCGGCGGCTGGCTGGTGACCGATGGGCCCTTGGCTCCCGAACGTGTCGCAACCGGCCCGTCGAGTGAACCGCGCCGGGTTTGCCGGAGGCTCCAACCGTTGAGAGGATGGAGCGATGACGGCAAGGAAGACGGCGGCGAACTACTCGCCTGAGGTTCGGGAGCGGGCGGTGCGGCTTGTGCTGGACGGCGCCGGGGAGCACGGCTCGCAGTGGGCGGCGATCGGTTCGATCGCGGCGAAGATCGGCTGCACGGCGGAGACGCTGCGGCGCTGGGTGCGGCAGGCAGAGCGCGATCGCGGCAAGCGAGCGGGCCCCACGAGCGAGGAGCGGGATCGGATCAAGGCGCTGGAGCGGGAGGTCCGCGAGCTGCGCCAGGCCAATGAGATCCTGCGCAAGGCGTCGGCGTATTTTGCCCTGGCGGAGCTCGACCGCCGGTCGAAGCCATGATCGCGTTCATCGACGATCATCGGGGTGAGTATGGGGTCGAGCCGATCTGCCGTGTCCTGCCGATCGCCCCGTCCACCTACCACGCCCGCGTTGCGCAGCGCGCCGATCCCACCCAAGGCTCGACCAGGTCGCAGCGAGACGGGATGCTGCGGGCGGAGGTGCGGCGCGTCCACGCCGAGAACTTCGGCGTCTACGGCGTGCGGAAGGTCTGGCGCCAACTCGGTCGCGAGGGGACGCCGGTCGCCCGCTGCACCGTGGCACGTCTGATGCGGCAGTTGGGCTTGCGCGGCGTGGTGCGCGGGAAGGAGACAAGGACGACAGTGCCGGACAGGGGCGCCCCGTGCCCGGCCGACCGGGTGAACCGGCAGTTCCTCGCGCCGCGTCCGAACCTGCTCTGGGTGTCCGACTTCACCTACGTCGCGACCTGGCAGGGCTTTGTCTACGTCGCCTTCGTCATCGACACCTTCGCCCGAAGGATCGTCGGCTGGCGGGTGTCGCGGACGGCCCATGCGGGGTTTGTCCTCGATGCTCTTGAGCAGGCGCTGCACGACCGGCGGCCTGTCCAGGGCACGGGGCTGGTCCATCACAGCGACCGCGGCGTGCAATACGTGTCGATCCGCTACACCGAGCGCCTGGCCGAGGCCGGGATCGAGCCGTCGGTCGGCAGCGTCGGCGACAGCTACGACAACGCGCTGGCCGAGAGCGTCATCGGCCTGTTCAAGACCGAGGTCATCCGGCGCCGCGGGCCGTGGCGTAGCCTCGAGGTCGTCGAGTTCGCCACTCTCGAATGGGTGGACTGGTTCAACAACCGCCGCCTCCTCGAGCCGATCGGCAACATCCCGCCCGCCGAAGCGGAGGCGCGCTACTATGCCGCCCAGGAAGCCACACCCCTGGCGGCCTGACTCACACCAAACAGCCTCCGGCAAACCCGGCGCGGTTCAGAGCCTTGCGATCGGCGGGCCATTCCGACTGACTGACCACCGCGGCCGGCCCGTGACCGAGCAGGATTTCCGCGGACGGCCTGTGGCGATCTTCTTCGGCTTCACGTCGTGTCCCGATGTCTGCCCGACCACCCTCAATGAGATGACGAGCTTCATCGAGGCCATGGGTGCGGATGCGGATCGGATCCAGTGGCTGTTCGTGAGTGTGGACAGCGAGCGCGACACACCGCAGGCGATGGCCAACTACCTCGAAGCCTTCGATCGGCGGATCACGGGCCTGTCTGGCACCGAGCCGCAGATTGCGGAGGCTGCGCGAAGCTTTCGCGTCTATTACCAGCGCGTTCCGCTGGAGGGCGGTGGCTACACGATGGACCACTCGGCGAGCATCTTCCTGCTGGATGCCGAGGGGCGCTTCGCCGGGACGGTCGACTACAAGGAGAGCGAGCGGGTCGCGTTGGAGAAACTGCGGCTGCTGGTGGGTCAGAATTGACGACGAGGGAGGGCACACTGAGCCTCTCGCTTGACTTGACGACTCCCACCGCCAAGTCGCCTTCAGCAACGGGGTCACGATGAGTGTCTGTCCGCAGACATCTTGATTCCTTTGAGTCACCTGTGATTCGCTCGGCTGGAGCGATTTGCGGAGGCGTTGCGGATGTGGACGACGGAGAACCGGTCCCGGTATGACCGGCGCGGGTTGCGCTACCCGAGTGACATGACCGATGCGGATTGGGCGCTGATCGCTGGGATGATCCCGCCGGCGAAGCGCGGCGGCAACGCGCGGACGGTGAACCTGCGCGAGGTGGTCAACGGTCTGCTCTACGTGCTCGGCACCGGCTGCCGGTCGCGTGCGATCCCGAAGGACCTGCCGCCGCGCAGAATGCTGCATGGGGCAAGAAGCGCCACGTCCTTGTCGACATGCTCGGTCTGATGCTGCACGCGGTGGTGCACAGCGCTGGTCTGCAAGACCGTGACGGCGGCGTGTTGGTGATGGCGACCTTGTTCAGGATGTTCCCTTTCCTGCGCAAGCTCTCCGCCGATGCCGGCTACCAGGGGCCGAAGTTCCAAGCCGCACTGAAGCGCGTGTTGCGCCAGGTGCAGATCCAGATCGTCAGGTGCTCCGACACAGCGCAGGGATTCGAGGTGCTGCCCCGGCGATGGGTCGTCGAACGCACCATCGCATGGCTCAATCGATGGCGCCGCCTCGCCAAGGACTGGGGGAACCTCAGCCGCACCGCGCTCGCATTCCTCCGCCTCGCATCCATTCGCCTCATGATGCAAAGGCTCTGCCAACCTTGAAAATGTTCGCGGACCGACTCTGAGACGTCACCATAGAGATGTCACGCGGATCAGCCGTGCCGCATCGCTAAACCAAGAATGACAGTTGGGCGTCAGAGATACTTGGTGAGCGCCTTGAGATCATCGATGGGCCCGCGATTGGCGCGCGGGATCGCGCCGACCATATGGTCCAAGCAATGGTCGAGATGGTCATGGATGAGGGTGCGCTTGGCGTTCGCAATCGCCGCTTCGACGGCGTGGAGCTGCTGCGCAATGTCCAGGCATGCCCGGCCCGCCTCGATCATCTCTACCACGCTGCGTAGATGACCCTCGGCCCGCTTCAGGCGCTTGGCGATCTCCGGGTGGGAGCCGTGGACATGGCGATCATTCATGAGTCTGTCCTATCCTCCTGGTAGGGATACCGTCAATCTGCAATCTGTCGCCGCGATGGCCGATTGGAGCAGCATCGCGGCATGAGGGCGTTTCGACCCATACTCAGGCTGCTGCTCGTGGCGCTGCTGATCAGCACCTTCGCGCCGCCCCTCGCCGCGGTGTCGACGCACATTGCCGGTGACCATGTCCACGCCACCGACGATCCGGGTCTGCCCGGGTCCCACGATGCTGCCGATCATGCGATCACAGACCATGTGCATGAGGCGGTGACCGTGCGCCTGACCTCCTTGGCACCGCGCTGGATGGCGCGTGCCCGGCTCGGAATACTGGGTCAGGACAACTTTGCGCCGGCGCCACGCAGCAGGATGGAACGGCAACCCCGCGGGCTGGACTGAGCAACCCTTGCCGTCGTCTTCGGACGGTTTCTTCCTTATCTCACCTGAGCGGTCTCATCTCATGATTTCCACCGTCGCGGGCGCCACGCGCCTTTCGCGAATTCCATGGCTATGCGTCCTGGTCCTCGGCCTCACCCTGCTCGGCGCCACCGCCGAGGCGCTCGCCCATGCCGTCGCCGAGGGCGACAAGGGCTACATCCAGGAGATCACCGGGGTTAACCTGCTGCCGTTCGTCTACCTGGGCGCCAAGCAGATGATGACGGGCTACGACCACATCCTGTTCCTGTTCGGTGTGATCTTCTTCCTCTATCGGCTGCAGCATATCGCCCTCTATGTGAGCCTGTTCTCGCGCCGGCCGGAGCTGCTGGAGCGGGGCAAGGCTTATTTCCTGCGGCGCGGCGCCAGCAGCATCCTGATCGCGCGTTTCGTCCCGGTGATGCGTTCCACCGTGCCGATTGCCGCCTGGATGCTCGGCATGGGGGCCGGGCGGTTCTATGCCGCCAACATTGCCTCCGCGCTGGTCTGGGCGCCAGCGCATGTCCTGCCGGGCGTGCTGGCGGCCACGGCTTTCGCGGGTGCCGGCGCCATCAGCCTGCGGCTGGGGCTGGCGATCGCCTTGCTTCTGGCCCTGCTACTGGCGACGCTGAAGGGGCTGCGGGCAGCGGCCCTGTTCGGACATCGCTGGGTCGGGCAAGGCCGCGCCGCGCTCGCCGCCTGGGCGGCGCCGCGGCGCGATCTCGCGGGCCGCCTCGGGCGCCTCGCGGCCGCGCCGGAGCATGCGGGGCTTCGTGGCAGCGCCCTGCTGATCGCGCTGGCCGCCTTCTGCCTGCTGGCCTTCCTGGCGCTGCTGGAAGGCGTGGTCGGGCGCGAGGCGATCGTCCGTGTCGATGCCGCGGTGCTGACGCTGGTCGGATCGCTGCACACCCAATGGACCGATCCTGTGATGCTGGCCGCAACGCGGCTTGGCGACACCGCGATGAACCTGGTGGTCAGCGGCGCGATGATCGGCTGGCTGCTGGTCCGGCGCCAGTTCCGGCTGGGCGCCGGGGTACTGGTCGCCATAGCCGCGACGGCGGCGCTGATGACCGCGATCAAGCTCGGCGTCCATGCCGGACGCCCGCCGTTGGTGACCCCGATTGCTCCCGGCTTCTCTTTCCCCAGCGGCCACAGCACGATGGCGGTGGTGACACTGGGGCTGCTCGCCTGGCTCGTCGCCGGCGGGCCAGGGGGGCGGTGGCGCCGGCTGGCGCTGGCCCCGATCCTGGCGCTGATCGTCCTGATCCCGTTCTCGCGCGTATATCTGGCCGCGCATTGGCCGTCCGATGTCGTGGGCGGGATGCTGCTGGGTGCGGCCGTGGTGGCGGGCTTCGCGCTCGTGTTCCGCGATCTTCGGCACGAGGCCGTGGCGCCCTTGGCGATGGCGGCCGTGGTGGGGGTGCTGCTGTTCGGCGTTGGCGGCGCGCGGATCGCCACGCATATCGGCCCTGACATGGCCGTGCTGCGCGGCAATGAATTGCGGCCGAGCCTGCTGGCCGAGCCCTGGCTGGCGGGCGGTTGGCGAAGCCTGCCCGCCCATCGCAGCGACCTCGGCGGCGAGGACGAGGAACCCATCCTCCTGCAATGGCAGGGCTCGGCCGCCGCCCTCGCGGCGGCGCTCGCGGCTGATCGCTGGCAGAGCCTGCCGGGCTGGTCGGCGTCGGCGCTCGGCCGCATGATTGCCCCCGGCACGCCGGCCATGGACCTGCCGGCCATGCCGGTGATGGACCGCGGCAGGATTCCGGCGCTGACCCTGGCCCGGCCAGCCGGGTCTCCTGACCAGCGGCTTGTCCTGCGGGCATGGTCATCCGGCTGGCAGGATCCGGAGCGACCAGACCAGGCGCTGCTGATCGCGTCGGTGATGTCGGAGACTTTGGCCCCGATCGCGGGCGTGTTGTCCTTGCCCCGGCCAAGCGCGCAGGGCGATCGCACTGCAATCGGTGGCCTGGCCGCGGCCGTGCAGACGGACCGCGGCCTGGCGCCACGCGACGGCGGCTGCGGAGGCGTGCTGCGCCTCGGCCAGGCCGCGCCATGATGGCCCGGGCATGGCAGGCACTGCGCGCCTGGGCGCGAGACCTCAAGCGCGAGGTTCTGGCGCTTTACCTCGCCGCTCGCGACAAGCGAACGCCCTGGCTGGCGCGGGTGCTGGCCCTGATGGTCGCGGCCTATGCCCTCTCGCCGATCGACCTGATCCCGGATTTCATCCCGGTGCTGGGCTATCTCGACGACATCATCCTGGTGCCGCTCGGTATCTGGCTCGTGCTGCGGCTGATCCCCGACGAGCTGATCGCGGAGCATCGTGCCGCAGCCATGGCCATGGCGCGGCGCCCGGTTAGCAGGATTGCTGCGGCAGTTATCGCCATTGTCTGGATCGGTACAGCGGCGCTGCTGGTTTGGGCAGTCATAGCCTGATGTGGCGCGATGTTCTCCGAAACCTGGGTTCCTCATCGTCCCTTGACCTTCGCATGGGGGCAATCGCCATTTTCTCCGAGCCGACCTGGGACTGATGTCCAAGATGGTGCGGATAGGGCTCGCTAGCTGGATTTGCAGGGTATGCGCGACGCGCTTCCGCGGCGGTCGCAGCCCTGTATGCCGGGGATTGAGTCGCGCGGCCCAGTACGACGACAGATGGCGCGCCGAAGCGCAAGGCCGCCGAAGGCCGCTTCTCTTCGCGCGCCTATCCACGACGCTAGCATTCGTCGATTGCGAGCTCGCCGTTCCAGCGCTCCTAAATCGTCCCAGCCTGCTTCGGCATCTCCGCCGCGGCACCACCACGGGGACCGCATGTCGCTGCATCTACTCAAGGCCGAGACGACCGCGCGTGGCGCGCGCATGCTGCGTACGGCCTTCGGTCCCGGCATCGCGGCATGGCTCGAGGACCCGGCCGTCGTTGAGGTCATGCTCAACCCCGACGGCCGGCTGTGGATCGACCGACTCGCGGAAGGCCTCGCCGACACGGGCCAGCGGCTCGCCTTCGCCGATGGCGAGCGCATCATCCGCCTCGTGGCCCACCATGTCGGGGCGGAGGTGCATGCGGACCGCCCCTGCGTCTCGGCGGAGCTGCCCGAGACGGGTGAGCGCTTCGAGGGACTGCTGCCCCCGGTCGTCGCGGCCCCGGCCTTCGTGATCCGCAAGCCCGCCGTCGCCGTGTTCACGCTGGAGGACTACGCCGCCTCCGGCATCATGACGGCCACGCAGGCGGCCGCGCTACGCTGTGCGATCGCAGAACGCAGCAACATTCTAGTGGCTGGTGGTACCTCGACCGGCAAAACAACGCTGACCAACGCCCTGCTCGCCGAGGTGGCGCGCGAGGGCGGCCGTGTCGTGCTGATCGAGGACACGCGCGAGCTCCAGTGCCGCGCGCCGAACCTGGTCGCGCTGCGTACCAAGGATGGCGTCGTCTCGCTCTCAGAACTCGTCCGGCGCGCGCTCCGCCTGCGCCCCGACCGTATCCCCATCGGCGAGGTCCGAGGCGCCGAAGCGCTCGACCTCCTAAAGGCCTGGGGCACAGGCCACCCCGGCGGCATCGGCACCATCCACGCGGGCTCTGCTCTGGGCGCACTGCGTCGTCTTGAACAACTGATCCAGGAAGCCGTCGTCACCGTTCCGCGCGCTTTGATCGCCGAGACGATCGACGTCATCGCCGTGCTCGCCGGCCGCGGCGTGGACCGCCGCCTCGTTGAACTCGCCCAGGTCCGTGGCCTGACCTCAACCGGCGACTACGACCTCACCCCATCAGGAGATACCCCATGACATCCACGCTGCGCACGCGCCTCGCCGGCGCGGCCGCCTTTGCGCTCTGCCTCGCGCTTGCCGCGCCCGCCCAAGCCGCAGGCTCCAACATGCCCTGGGAGCAGCCGCTGCAGCAGGTGCTGGAATCCATCGAGGGGCCGGTCGCCAAAATCATCGCGGTGATCATCATCATTGTCACCGGCCTGACGCTGGCCTTTGGCGATACCTCCGGCGGCTTCCGGCGTTTGGTGCAGATCGTCTTCGGGATCTCCATTGCCTTCGCGGCATCGAGCTTCTTCCTGTCCTTCTTCCAGTTCGGCGGCGGAGCGCTGATCTGATGGCCGCGCCGGCCGATCCCGTCCCGGGCTTTTCGGCGCCGGTGCACCGCGCGCTGATCGAGCCGATCCTGCTCGCCGGTGCGCCGCGCGTAGTCGCGATTGCCAACGGCACGATCGCCGCGGCGATCGGCCTCGGGCTGCGCCTCTGGGTCGCCGGCTTATTGATCGGGCTGGCTGGCCATCTCGCCGCTGTCTGGGCGGCTCGACGCGATGCGCAGTTCGTCGAGGTGGTGCGCCGGCACCTGCGTTACCCCGCCTGGCTGCGCGCGTGAGGCGGCGATGCTGAACCTCGCAGAGTACCGCACGAAGCCCCAGATGCTCGCGGATTTCCTCCCCTGGGCCGCCCTGGTCGCACCCGGCGTTGTGCTGAACAAGGACGGCTCCTTCCAGCGCAGCGCGCGCTTCCGCGGCCCGGATCTGGACAGCGCCACGCCCGCCGAACTCGCCGCGACCGCTGCGCGGCTGAACGGCGCGCTACGCCGCCTCGGCTCGGGCTGGGCAGTCTTCGCGGAGGCCCAGCGGGTGCCGGCGCGCGGCTACCCCGCCAGCACCTTCCCCGACCCTGTCTCCGCCTTGGTCGACGCCGAACGCCGCGCCCAGTTCGAGGAGGCTGGCGCGCATTTCGAGAGCCGCTACCTTCTCACCTTCGCCTGGCTGCCCCCGGCCGACGAGGCCGCCCGCGCCGAAAGCTGGCTCTACGAGGGCGCAGAGGGCGCCGACGCCGCCACTGGCCGCGAGGCGCTACGCGGCTTTATCGACCGAACCACCCGCGTGCTCGACCAAATCGAGGCCTTCGTGCCGGAGGCGCGCTGGCTCGACGATGGCGAAACCCTGACCTTCCTGCACTCGACCGTCTCAACACGCCACCACCTGGTGCGCGTCCCCGAGACGCCGATGCACCTCGACGCTCTATTGGCTGAGCAGCCGCTAGTGGGTGGCCTCGCGCCCCGGCTCGGCGACGCGCATCTTCGCGTACTCACCGTCATCGGCTTCCCGAGCGCCACCTTCCCCGGGATCCTCGACGAACTGAACGCGCTCGCCTTCGAGTATCGCTGGTGCACCCGCGCCATCTGCCTCGATCGAACGGATGCCCAAAAGCTGTTGACGCGCATCCGCCGGCAGTGGTTTGCCAAGCGCAAGTCGATCGCGGCCATCCTCAAGGAGGTGATGACCAACGAGCAAAGCGTCCTGCTCGACAGCGACGCCGCCAACAAGGCCGCCGATGCCGACGAGGCGCTGCAGGAGCTCGGCCAGGACATCGCCGGCTGGGCCTATGTCACAGCGACCGTGATGGTCTGGGACGAGGACGCCCGCGCGGCGGACGACAAGCTCCGCCTGGTCGAGAAGGTCATCCAATCCCGCGACTTCACCGTCATCCGCGAGCGGGTGAACGCTGTCGAGGCCTGGCTCGGCAGCCTGCCGGGGCACCTCTACGCCAATGTCCGGCAGCCGCCGATCTCGACGCTGAACCTTGCCCATATCGTACCGATCTCGGCAGTCTGGGCCGGGCCGGAGCGGAACGAGCATCTCGGTGGCCCGCCGCTCTTCCATGCGCGGACGGAGGGCGCGACGCCCTTCCGCTTCTCGCTGCATGTCGGGGATGTCGGGCACACGCTGCTCATCGGCCCGACCGGCGCGGGCAAGTCGGTGCTGTTGGCGCTCATGGCGCTGCAGTTCCGCCGCTACGCGGGCGCGCAGGTCTTCGCCTTCGATTTCGGGGGCTCGATCCGCGCCGCCGCAATCGCCATGGGCGGGGACTGGCATGACCTCGGCGGCGCGCTGGCAGGCGACATGGCCGAGCCGGTCGCGCTCCAGCCCCTGGCCCGCATCGACGCGCCGGAGGAACGCGCATGGGCCGCCGAATGGATCGCGGGCCTCCTCGCCCGCGAGGGCGTCGCGATCGATCCGGCGGTGAAGGACCACCTCTGGTCCGCGCTCACCAGCCTTGCTTCGGCGCCGATCCACGAGCGCACTCTGACCGGCCTTGCAGTGCTGCTCCAGTCTCAGGCGCTCAAGCGCGCCCTCGAGCCCTACACCCTCGCCGGACCCTGGGGGCGACTTCTGGACGCCGAGGCGGAGCGGCTGGGCCAGGCGGAGGTGCAGGCCTTCGAGACCGAGGGGCTGATCGGTACCGCCGCCGCCCCTGCGGTGCTGGCCTATCTCTTCCACGCCATCGGCCGGCGCCTGGACGGCCGGCCGACACTCATCATCGTGGACGAGGGCTGGCTTGCGTTGGATGATGCCACCTTCGGCGCGCAGCTGCGCGAGTGGCTCAAGACGCTCCGCAAGAAAAACGCCTCAGTGGTCTTCGCGACCCAGTCGCTGGCCGACGTGGACGGCTCGGCTATCGCGCCCGCCATCATCGAGAGCTGCCCGACGCGCGTCTTCCTGCCGAACGAGCGCGCGCTGGAGCCGCAAATCGCGGCGATGTACGCGCGCTTCGGGCTGAATGACCGACAGATGGAGATCCTCGCCCGCGCCACGCCCAAGCGCGACTACTACTGCCAGTCGCGCCGCGGCAACCGGCTGTTCGAGCTGGGGCTGTCGGAGGTCGCGCTCGCCTTCTGCGCGGCCTCCTCCAAGACCGACCAGTCCGCCATCGCCGAAACCCTCGCCGCCCATGGCCACGCTGGCTTCGCCTGCGCCTGGCTGCTGCGCCACGGCCTGGAATGGGCTGCCGAACTGCTGCCCGACCCTGTGGAGGATTCTGCCCCATGATCCGCCGCCCAGTTCACGCCGCGCTGCTCGGCGCGGCCCTGCTAGGCCTCCCTCTTCCCGTCGCGGTCACACCCGCCATGGCGCAGAGGACGGTCTTCGACCCGTGGAACTACGCCCAGAACATCCTCTCCGCCGCCCGCGCACTCGACCAGATCAACAATCAGATCAGCTCGCTCCAGAATGAGGCGCAGATGCTGGTCAACCAGTCGCGCAACCTCACGAGCCTGCCCTATTCGTCGCTGACGCGGCTGCAGCAGTCCTTCGCGCGGACGGAAATGCTGATCGCCCGCGCTCAGCGCCTTGCCTACGACGTCACGGACATCGAGCGCGCTTTCGCGCAGGGCTACGGCAGCGCCGCCTCGCTCGGCTCCAGCCAGCAGATGTACGCCAATGCCCGCGAGCGCTGGCAGACCTCGGTCGCCGGCTTCCAGGACGCGCTGATGACCCAGGCAACCGTGATGGGCAACCTAACCGGCACGCGCGCCGAGGCCGAGACGCTGATGGGCCAGAGCCAGGGCGCGACTGGTGCGCTTCAGGCGGCGCAGGCGGGCAATCAGCTTCTCGCTCTCCAGTCGCAACAGATCGCAGACCTCACGGCCCTCGTCGCCGCCCAGGGCCGCGCAGAAGCCCTGGAAGCCGCTCGCGCCGCCAGCGGCGAGGAGCAGGCGCACGAGCAGATGGAGCGCTTCCTGGCACCCGGAGTCGGCTATCAGCCCGGCTCCGCCCGCATGTTCCATGGTCCCTGAGAGCGTATCGTGGCGCCACATCCCTGCCGCCCCCGGGACGTGCCATGAACGGCACCGGCGTCATCGACCGCTTCCTCGACGTCTTCACCCGCTACATCGACAGCGGCTTCGGGTTGCTTGGCGGCGAGGTCGCCTTCCTCGCCGCGACGCTCATCGTCATCGACGTCACCCTCGCAGCCCTCTTCTGGGCCTGGGGAGCCGACGACGACATCATCGCGCGCCTGATCAAGAAGACCCTGTTCGTGGGGATCTTCGCTTGGATCATCGGTAACTGGAATTTCCTGGCCCAAGTCATCTTTGACAGCTTCGCCGGCCTCGGCTTGGTCGCCTCGGGCTCCACCATCACCGCCCAGCAGCTGCTTCAGCCCGGCCGCGTCGCGCAGGTCGGCCTTGATGCCGGGCGGCCGCTGCTCCAGGCGATCTCCGGCCTGATGGGCTACATCTCCTTCTTTCAGAACTTCGTCCAGATCGCGATCCTGATGTTCGCCTGGGCGGTTGTGCTGCTGTCCTTCTTCATCCTGGCGATCCAGCTCTTTGTGATGCTGATCGAGTTCAAGCTGACGACGCTGGCGGGCTTCGTGCTGGTGCCCTTCGGGCTGTTCGGCAAGACGGCCTTCCTCGCCGAACGCGTGCTCGGCAACGTCGTCTCCTCCGGCGTGAAGGTGCTGGTGCTGGCCGTCATCGTCGGCATCGGCTCGACGCTCTTCACCCAGTTCACCGCGGGGTTCGGCGCCAATCAGCCGACCATCGACGAGGCGATGTCCATCGTCCTCGCCGCGCTGGCGCTGCTGGCACTCGGGATCTTTGGGCCGGGCATCGCCAATGGGCTGATCTCCGGCGGGCCGCAGCTTGGGGCGGGCGCGGCGGTCGGCGCGGGACTCGCGGCGGGCGGGGCCATGGTCGCCGGTGCCGCTGCCGTGCGCACGGGCGCCGCCGCGGTCGGGGGAGCAGGATCGGCCATCGGAGCCGGCGCGCGCGGCTCGGCCTACGCGCTCGGCGCCGCGAGCACCGCCTACCGCGATGGTGGCGCATCCGGTGTGACGATGGCCGCGGGCTCCGCCGCCATGAGCCCGCTGCGCGCCGCCGCGGACAGCCTTCGCGCCAGCCACGCGGCCGGCAGCGCGGCCATGTCCGGCGGCACATCGGCTCCGGTGGACCCGCCGTCGTCCTCCGGTGCCCCGGCCTGGGCCCGCCGCATGCGGCGCGGCCAGGCGCTCAGCCACGGTGTCACGACCCTCGGCCACGCCATCCGCTCGGGTGACGGCGGCGGCGCCGGCACTTCCATCCGCCTCTCGGAGGATCGCTGATGTTCCGTCGCCCGTCCGTCCGCTACGGCCGCACCCCCGAGCCCGAGACGCCCTACCAGCGCGCCGCCCAGGCCTGGGATGAGCGCATCGGCTCCGCTCGCGTCCAGGCGCGCAACTGGCGCCTCATGGCGCTGGGTGAACTTGCCCTGATCGCCGGCTTGGCGGCCGCCCTGGTCTGGCAGTCCGCCCGGGGCACCATCGTGCCCTGGGTCGTGCAGGTGGACCGGCTCGGCGAGGCGCAGGCGGTCGCCCCCGCCGTCGCGAGTTTCCGGCCGACCGACCCGCAGATCGCCTGGCACCTTGCGCGCTTCATCGAACAGGTGCGCGGCATCGCCGCCGACCCGATCATCGTCCGCCAAAACTGGTTGCGCGCCTATGACTTCGCGACCGACCGCGGCGCGCTGGCGCTGAACGACTTCGCCCGCGTCAGCGACCCCTTTGGCCGTGTCGGGCGTGAGCAGGTCGCAATCGAGGTCTCCAGCGTCATCCGCGCCTCCGACGACAGCTTTCGCGTCGCCTGGATCGAACGGACCTACGAGAACGGGCAGCTCTCTCGTACCGAGCGCTGGACCGCGATCCTGACCATTGTCGTGCAGCCCGCACGCGATGCCGAGCGGCTGCGCAGGAACCCTCTCGGCATCTTCGTCCACGCCATCAACTGGTCACGGGAGCTCGGGCAATGAGGCAGGCACATATCATCCTGGCGCTGCTTCTCCTTGGCGCCTGCGCCTTCCGCCCGCCCGAGATCAGCTACGATGACGAGCCAATCCAGGCGACGCAGATACCGGAGCCGCCGCGATCGGTTGAGATCGTCGAGGTGCCAACGCCGCTACCGCTGCCAGGGCAGCTTCAGCGGCTCCCGCCCTCAAGGCGCACAGCCGAGCCGCCCGATCCCACCGTCCGAGTCAACCAGGCCAACGCCGCGGCCCGGGTACAGCCGCTCCGGGCTGGCTTTATCAACGCGGTGCAGGTCTACCCCTTCACGCCCGGCGCGCTCTACCAAGTCTACACAGCGCCCGGCCAGGTCACGGCCATCATGTTGCAGGAGGGCGAGACGCTGGTCGGCAATGGCCCCGTCGCCGCCGGCGACACGGTGCGCTGGATCATTGGCGACACCGAAAGCGGCACGGGTCCTGCGCGCCGCGTGCACATCATCGTCAAGCCAACGCGGCCCGACCTCACCACCAACCTCATCATCAATACCGACCGGCGCACCTACCTGCTGGAGCTGCGCTCCACCGAGCGCACCTTTATGGCCTCGGTCTCCTGGCAGTATCCGCAGGACGCGCTGATCGCTCTGCGCCGGCAGAATGCTGCGGCGCCCGTCGAGCAAGGACTCGATCTCTCGCGGCTGCGCTTCCGCTACGAGGTCGAGGGCGACAGCCCGGCCTGGCGGCCGCTGCGCGCCTTCGACGACGAGCGGCAGGTCTTCATCGAGTTCCCGCGCGGCATCGGCCAGGGCGAGATGCCGCCGCTCTTCGTCATTGGGCCGAAGGGCGAGGGGCAGCTGGTGAACTACCGCGTCCGGCAGAACTTCATGATCGTCGACCGGCTCTTCGCCGCGGCGGAGCTGCGCCTCGGCGACCGCCAGCAGCGCGTACGCATCGTGCGCACCGACGGCCGGGCGCGATGAGCGGGGCGGCACCGGAACGGGGCGGGAGCGAGCGCGACATCGCGGCGGCACTGCGCCTGCGCCCCGATCCGCCCAGGGTTATGCGGCTCTCCCGGCGGGTGTTGATTGGCCTTGGCGTCGCGGCCGGGCTCGGGATCGGCGGGGCGCTGATCGTGGCACTACAGAGCCGCAGCGGCGGCGAGGGCCCGCGCGAGCTCTACAGCACCGACAGGAATCCGGAGGCCGATGGCCTTGCCAACCTGCCGCGCGACTATGCGGGCATTCCGCAGCTGGGGCCGCCGCTGCCAGGCGATCTGGGCCGCCCGATCCTGCGCGCCCAGGAACGCGGTCAGCCGGTCGTGCCGCCGGCGATGCCGACAACCGCCGATCCTGCCGAGCAGCGCCGGCTACAGGAAATCGAAGCAGCGCGCACCAGCCGGCTCTTTGTGCAGGTCGAGGCGCGAGGTGCGCCGCGCGGCGCCGAGCCGGTCGGGCCGCAAGCTGTGGAACCCGGCGCATTGCCCATAGGCCAGGATGCGACCGATCGTCGCACCGCCTTCCTCGGAGGCCAGGCGGATCGGCGCACAACCTCAGCGGACCGCCTTCAGGCACCGGTTAGTCCGTTCGTCATCCAGGCCGGCAGCGTCATCCCCGCGGCGCTGCTCACCGGCCTCCGCTCCGACCTGCCCGGGCAGATCACCGCCCAGGTCACTGCAAACGTCTTCGACAGCCCAACGGGGCGGCATCTGCTCATCCCGCAGGGCGCGCGCCTGATCGGCGCCTACGACAGCCGGATCAGCTTCGGGCAGCGGCGCATCCTGCTGGCCTGGAACCGGCTGATTCTACCCAGCGGCCGCTCCATCGTGCTGGAGCGCATGCCGGGTACCGATGAGGCGGGCTATGCGGGGCTTGAGGACGGCGTCGACCACCATTGGGGACAGCTCTTTTTAGCCGCGGGCCTCGCGACACTGCTCAACCTCGGCCTGGAACTGGGCCAGGACGACGAGAGCGACATCGCCCGCGCCATCCGCGAAAGCGGCCAGGATACCGTCGGCCGCGCCGGCGAGGAGATCGTCCGCCGGCAGCTCTCGGTCCCGCCGACGCTGACCGTACGCCCGGGCTTCCCGGTCCGCGTCATCGTCCACCGCGATCTCGTGCTCGAACCGTATGGAGGCTGACCCATGCCGAAGCTAAAGCTCGGTCCGATCCTCGACGACCGTCCGGTCAAGCTCACCGTGGAGCTGCCGGCCGGACTGCATCGCGACCTGGTCGCCTACGCCGACGCGCTCTCACGCGAAACCAGCCAGCCGGTGGAGCCGACGAAGCTCGTAGCGCCGATGATGGCCAGCTTCTTGGCGAGTGACAGGGGGTTTCGCTCGGCCCGAAAGCCCGCGCCTAAGTCACGCATGCCGCAGCCTCAGACGCCGCCACGGGACCTCTGAGTGGCCCGAAGTAGCGCCAGGAACCGACGCAGGGCAGGGTTGTCTCGCTTGGGATCCCAATAGGCCGCAGCCTCCACCATCGTCGGCCCTGCCTCGTCACCGACTGGCCGGAACACGACGCCAGGATAGGATGCGCCCGAAGCGGACTCCGCGAGCACGGCAACGCCGAGCCCCGTGCCGACCAGGTTGAACATGCCCTCCCGACTGACATCGTGCGTCGCGAAGCGGGCTGGGTGCTCGTGAGGCAGCATCCTCTGGACCGTGGCGCGGGCCTCCCGTCCGGATCCACGGGATGTGGTGATGAATGTCTCGCCCGCGAGGCCCCGCCACGGGACCAGGTCCGAGGCGGAAAGGGGATGGCCCTCATTCAGGGCGACCATGCCTGTCTCCTGCCATAGTGCAAGTCGGTCCAGGCCCGTTTCGTCGTGGGGCCCGAGGAGGATCGCGACGTCTGTTCGGCCGCGGCGCAGTTCGCCAAGTAGGTGTTCGCGATCGCCCTCGACCACCGAAATTTCGACATGACGATTCCGTGCCACAAAGCGTAGGAGGGCATCGCGGAAGCGACCGCTCGAGGCCGAGAAGTAAGTGCCGATGACAAGCTGGCCGACCAGGCCAGAGCCCGCTGCTCGGGCTGCACCGGCCGCACCATCGAGCTCGGCTAGCATCCGGCGCGCGGCCTCCAAAAACCGAGCGCCCGCCGCGGTTGGCCGAAGACCTGACGTTCGCCGCTCGAACAGAGACACGCCCAGCTCATCTTCCAGAAGGGCGATCCGTCGGCTGACGACTGAAGCGGTAATGTTGGCGGCTTTAGCCGCGAGTCGAATGCTACCGTGACGCTCGACATGGATGGCGAGCTGAAGCGTCCGGAGATTGATCGATCCGTTTAGATGCCCTGGTACGGGGCCTAAACCGCGCTTTCCTTCCACCGCCACCGGCCACAATTTCGGCCGACCCCGACCCGCGCACGCCTTGGAGCGCAATCAACCTCAGCAGGACCGGCCTTGATTTAAAGGTTATCCTGCCGAACCTGCCTGAGCCTGCGATTTGGCTGCAATCACATTTCGGCGGGAAGGGCTGAGTTTGCGCGCTCGGGGGGGATCGGTAAGCCCCCCTTGCCTGACCGCGTGAGCGGTCGCCGGCTCAGAGTGTGGGCTCGAAACTGGCAGGCCAAGCCGCCGCGCATGCACCGACTAACTCAGGGCCGGTTTCAACCGCATGCTTCCGTGGTGCTTCCGTGCGCCTGCGCGACACGCTCCGGCCCGGAAGTGCTTCCACTAGCGCGTTGATTAGTGTAGATAAGTTGGCGGACCCGAAAGGATTCGAACCTTCGACCTCTGCCTTCGGAGGGCAGCGCTCTATCCAGCTGAGCTACGGGTCCTTGCCGACCCCTCCATAGCCCGGCCGGGCAGGCTGGGGAAGTCCCGATCCGCGCCGGATCCGCGCCCGGTTCAGGGATGGTCGAGGCGCCGCTTCACGTAGCGCCCGGTGCCCTGGCTGGCGGGCTGCAGCGCCCCGTCCCGCAGCACCGCCTGGCCGCGGACCAGGGTGTGGACCACCTGGCCGGTCATCTCCCACCCCTCATACAGCGAATAGCCGGCGGCGGAGCGCACCGCCGGCCGCGTCACGGTCCAGCGCGCGGTGGGGTCCACCAGGGCCAGGTCGGCGTCCAGCCCCGGCGCGATGGCGCCCTTGCCGGCCAGCCCCATGATCCGCGCCGGGGCGCCGGCCACCAGCTCCGCGATCCGCGCCAGCGGCAGGCCGCGCCGGGCGTGGCCCTCGGACAGCAGCACGGGCAGCAGCGTCTCCAGCCCCGGGCAGCCGGGGCTGGCCTGCCATATGTTGCCCTGCTTGCCCGAAAGGTCGCGGTGGACATGGTCGCTGCCCACCGTGTCGATGCTGCCATCCGCCAGGCCGGCCCAGAGCGCCGCCCGGTCCGCCGCCTCCCGCAAGGGCGGGTTGATCTTGCCGGTGACGCCACCATCCCAGCCGATGTCGTGGGTCAGGTAGTGCGGGCAGGTCTCGATGAAGATCCGCCCGCCCAGCGCCCGCTGCTGCCGCGCCGCATCCAGCGCGGCGGCGGAGGAGCAGTGGACGATATGCAGCGGCGCCCCGGCATGCCGCGCCACCAGCCCGGCCCGCTGCACCGCATCGGCCTCGACGAAGGGGGGGCGGGAGGCATTCCAGCTGGCCAGGCCGCCCGTCCCCTCCGGATCCGCCGCCATGATCCGGGCGCGCAGCACCCAGGCCAGCTCGATCGTCTCGGGGTGCGGGCAGACCAGTCCGCCATGGGCGGCGGCGGCTTCCGCCAGGCGCAGCAGGAAGCCGTCATCGATATCCGGCAGGCCGAGGCGCTTTCCCTCGCCGCCGCGGTTGTTCATGAATATCTTGAAGCTCGGCGCGCCGTAGTCGCGGACATAGATCGGGATCTCGGCGAGCTGGGCTTCGGTCGAGATGATCGGGTGGAAGCCGAAATCGATGCAGGATCCTGCCTCGGTCACCGCCAGCACATCATCCCAGATGGCGGAGAACGGCTCGGTCGCCATCAGGTAGGGCAGGAAGCAGGTGATGCCTCCCGCCGCCGCCGCGCCGCTTTCCGCGGCGGCATCCGCCGGCACGCGGGGGCGGGAGATGTCCGCGCCATGGCCCAGATGCAGATGCGCGTCGATGGCGCCGGGCAGTGCCACCAGGCCCGTGATGTCCCAGCTCTCCGCCGCTTCCGCCGCCGCGCCGGGGGCCAGAAGCGCGGCGAAGCGGCCATTCGCGATGGCGATGTCGCAAGCCACCGGCCCCAGCCCCGGCAGCACCGCGGTCCCACCCCGCAGCAGCACGTCATGCCGTGTCACGCGAGCGCACCGAGCGCCGCCAGCGCGTCCTCGGTCGGCATCACATCGGCGTATTTCTGCGCCATGTCGAACAGGTTCACCGCATGGCTGGTGGCGCTGCGGTCATAGACCGCATCCTGCGGCACCAGCACCCGCCAGTTATAGGCGAAGGCATCCACCACCGATCCGCGGACGCAGCCGCTGGTGGTGCAGCCGGTGACCACCAGCGTATCGACGCCGAGATCCACCAGGTAGCTCGCCAGCGGCGTGCCGAAGAAGGCGCTGGGATGCTTCTTCGGCAGCAGGATGTCGCCGGGCTGCGGCGCGATCTCGTCGACGAAGGCGTAGCTTTCCGCCGGCACCGTCATCAGCGCCGGCACCTTGGCCGCCAGCCGGCCGGCATCGAAGCTCTCCTTCTGCGAGACATGCGGGTAGAGCACCGGCCAGGCGCGGGCGCGGAACAGGTCCATGATCCGGCGGATGCGGGCCACCGCATCCCAGGCCGGCTGGCCGCAGCTTGTCGGATACTCCCGCACCGCCTCCCAGAACGGCATCGGCCGCGTGCCGGTGGTGCGGTACTGCACGTCGATCACCAGCAGCGCCGGCCTGCGGCCTAGCCCGGCGCGGCGGCCGAAGCCGGCGGCGGCATAGGCGCGCTGCTCCTCCTCCGAGATGATTCCATCCCACGGCTTCATGTGACGTCCTCCTCCGGCACGGCCGGGGCCGCGCACACAAGGTGTATCCTAGGCGCCCTCTCGCGCCCAATCCTAGCCCGCCCAGCGCTGGCGACGTCTGCCGGCCATCAGGTCCTGGCCGCCCGCCGCGCCACATGCGAAACAGCCGCGATGACCGATGCCGGCTTCGACCTGATCCTGTCGGATGTGCGCCTTGAGGGGCTGGCCCGCGATTTCGGCCTGCGCGCCGGCCGCATCGCCCGCATCGCGCCCGCCGGAACGCTTTCGGGCGGCCCGGTGGAACCCGGCCGCGGCCTGCTGGCGCTGCCCGGTCTGGTGGACGGGCACATCCACCTGGACAAGACCTTCCTCGGCCTGCCCTGGCAGCCGCACCAGCCGGATGGCAGCCCCAATGGCAGTGTCGCCGGCCGCATCGCCGCGGAGCGGGCGCAACGCGCCGTGATCGCGGAGCCGATGGCGTTGCGCGCCCGCCGGCTGGTGGAGTCGATCGCCGCGCGCGGCACGACCGCCATCCGCACCCATGTCGATGTGGATGCCGAAGCCGGCCTGGCCGGGCTGGAGGCGCTGCTGGAACTGCGGGCGGAGGTTGCGCATCTGGTCACCATGCAGATCGTCGCCTTCCCGCAATCCGGCGTGCTGCGCCATGCGCGGGTGCTGGAGGATGCGGTCGCCGCCGGCGCCGATGTCGTCGGCGGGCTCGATCCCGCCGGCATCGACGAGGATATCGAGGCGCAGCTCGCCATCGTCTTCGGCATTGCCGAGCGCCATGGCGTGCCCATCGACATCCACCTGCACGACCCCGGCGAGCTCGGTGCCTTCGAGCTGCGCCGCATCGCAGCGCGCAGCCGGGCCGCGGGGCTGCAGGGCCGCGTCGCCGTCAGCCACGCCTATGCGCTTGGCCAGGTGGCGGAGGCGACGCTGGCCCGGACCGCCGCCGCCTTGGCCGAAGCCGGAGTCGCCATCATGACCAACGGCCCGGGGCCGGAGGCGATGCCGCCGGTGAAGCGGCTGGTGGCGGAGGGTGTCACCGTCTTCGTCGGCTCCGACAACATCCGTGATGCCTGGTCGCCCTATGGCAATGGCGACATGCTGGAACGGGCCCGGCTGGTCGGCTACCGCGCGGCGCTGCTGACCGATGCGGAACTGCGCCTCGGGCTCGACCTCGTCACCGCCGCGCCGGCCCGCGTGATGGGCCTGCCCGACCCGGCGCTGCTGGAAGGGGCCGCCGCCGATCTCGTGCTGGTGGACGCCGCGCATGTGCCGGAGGCAGTGGCGACGGCGCCGCCACGGGCGCTGGTGGTGAAGGCCGGGCAGATCGTCGCCCGGGACGGCCTGCTGCTGCGCTAAGGTTGCATTCCGTTAAGGTTGCATCTGCAACAAACGGGCCACGCTGCTGGACCTGGGGCGGATATGGCGTGAGGATTGCAGGCCCGCGCCAGACCACACGCCGGAGAACTTGCATGCGCCTTGCGTCCGCCGACACCACCGATGCGCTGACCGACGCGCGCAGGCTGAGCGCGGAGTTCGGCGAGGCGCTGGCCAACCACGCCGCCATGGTGCTGTGGGCGCAGCGCCAGCTCGGCGGGACCGAGCGCGATGCGCGGCGCTTCCTCGATGCCTATATCCGCGCCAACCACCTGGCCCCGATGCTGCCGCTGGATGAGCCGATCCTGCGCACGGATTGGACCGCGCGGCTGGGCGACCGGCGGGCCGAGGCGGCCTATCGCGCCTTCTTCCGCGAAGAGCTGGCCCGGCTGGGCAGCGCCGCGACGCTGCAACGCCAGTATCTGCCGCGGCTGCTGCCCGGCATCGCCGCCAGCGCGCTGCATGCGCTGATGCGCCTGGCCTACGCGCAGGACTCAGGCAGCGTGGCGGAGGTGGCGGAGGCACTGGGCTATTGGGCTGCCACCTACCTGCCGCTGGGCGAAGGCATCGGCGCCGCCCCGGTCACGGACCAGCCCGCCGCCGTGCTGCTGCGCGTGGCGGAGCAACCGACGCTGCGCGCGCTGGAATTCGATGATGGCCTGCTGTGGCACGCCATGCGTCGCACCGCCGCCATGCCCGCCTTCGCCCCGGTGCATGACTGGCTGGCGGTGCGGCCGGACACCATTCGCCGGATGGCGCAGGATTCGCTGATGGTCTTCGCCGCCACCGGCGAATTCTGCGCGCTGCATGCCGTCTCCGGCACACATTGGCTGCGCCTGGTCCTGCCGGTGCTGGAGCCCGTGGACCAGGATCGCGCCATCCGGTTCTTCTGGCAGGCCATCGCCTCGGTCTATCCGAAGATGCGCTTCCCGCTGCCGCTGACCGAAGCGGAAGCCGAAAGCCAGCGCGCGCTGCCGGTGCCGGGCTGGCCGGCGATCGCGGCCGCGGCCTGCGCCTCGGACGAGGAACATGACGTTTCGCTGGTCTATTCCGCCCGCTGCGAGGAAGCGCAGTGGGGCGACCCGCTCTACCGGGTGGTCGCGGCGCGGCGGGTCGGCCTGCTGCCCGCCTGGAAAGGCTGAACACGCTCCTCCGCAATAGATGCACCAAAGGAAACGCTGGCGTCATTCTTCCCATTTGTCGCATGGGCCGCGATGGCGCATCCTGCACTGCTGAAGCGGGCGGCAGTATGATCGCCCGGCGGGAGAATGCGACCAATGACCATCGGACGCCGCTCGGCGCTGGCACTACCCTTCCTGGCGCTCGGCGCGCATGCCCGTGCGCAGGGCAATTGGCCCAGCCGTCCGGTGCGGCTCGTCGTCTCCTTCACCCCCGGCGGCACCACGGACATCATCGCCCGCCTGCTCGGCGCCACGCTGACCGAGACCTGGGGCCAGTCCGTCGTCATCGAGAACCGGCCGGGCGCGGGTGGCAATATCGGCAGCGAGCATGTCGCGCGCTCGGCGCCGGATGGCTACACGCTGCTGGTCGGCTCGGTCGGCCCCCTGGCGGTGAACCAGTCGCTGGTCAGGAACATGCCCTACGACACGCTGAAGGATTTCGCCCCGGTCACGCTGCTGGCCGGCGTGCCGAACATCCTGGTGGTGCCGGCGGCGTCGCCCATCAAGGATGTGCCGGGGCTGGTGGCGGAGGCGAAGCGCCGCCCGGGCGCGCTCAGCTACGGCTCCACCGGCGTCGGCACCTCCGCCCACCTGTCCGGCGTCATGCTGGACCACATGGCGGATGTGCGGATGCTGCACGTGCCCTATCGCGGCGCCGTCGCATTGAACGACCTGCTGGCCGGCCGCGTGGACTTCATGTTCGCGACCATTCCCTCCGTCATGGGGCATATCCGCGACGGGCGGCTGCGGCCCCTGGCCGTGTCCTCCACCGAGCGGTCGCGCTCCAACCCCACCGTGCCGACCATGGTGGAGCTGGGCTATCCCGAATTCAGCGCCTCCTCCTGGTTCGGCATGGTGGCGCCGGCGGGCACGCCGAAGCCGGTCATCGACAAGATCGTCACCGACGTGCACGCCGCCCTGGCCCTGCCGCAGAACGCGAACAACATGATCCAGCAGGGCGCCGACCCCGTCGGCAACGGCCCGGAGGCCTTCCGCGCCTTCCTGGAACAGGAGATTTCCCGCTGGCGCGAGATCGTCCGCATCGCCGGCGCCCTGCCTGAGTGAAGCCCGGCTCGATGACGCCCGGCTGAGTGACTTCCGGCCTGACGACCGTGCTGCCCGACCGAAGCGCTGCCTGAATAACGGAGAACACACCGATGCCCGACAGCCCCGACCGCTTCCGCATCCCGTCGCTGCGCGACAGCGTGACGCCGGAGGAATGGCAGGCCCGCGTGGACCTCGCCGCCTGCTACCGCCTGATCGACCTCTACGGCATGTCCGACATGGCGGCGAACCACATCTCGGTTCGCGTGCCGGGGGAGGACAACGCCTTCCTGATCAACGCCTACGGCATGCTGTATGAGGAGATCACCGCCTCCTCCCTGGTCAAGATCGACGTCAAGGGCAACATCCTGGCCAAGCCGGAATTCCCCGGCGAGCTGGGCTATGGCGTCAACCGCGCCGGCTTCGTCATCCATGGCGCGATCCATGAGGCGAGCCACGAGATCGCCTGCGTCATCCACACCCATACCTGGCCCGGCATGGCGGTCTCCTCGCTGGAATGCGGGCTGCTGCCGATGAACCAGACCTCCATGCGCTTCGCCAAGATCGGCTACCACGATTACGAAGGCGTGGTTCTGGACCTGGAGATGCAGGACCGCCTGGTGCGCGACCTGGGCGACAACAACGCGCTGATCCTGCGCAACCACGGGCTGCTGACCGTGGGCAAGACGGTGGGCGAGGCCTTCAACGCCATGCACCGCCTGGAACTGTCCTGCCGCGCCCAGCTGGCCGCCCAGGCCACCGGCCAGAAGCTGGTGGAGGTGCCGCAGGCGGTGGTGGATGCCACCTGGAACAACTACCAGCCCGGCACGCGCCGCCCCTATGGCGTGATGGAATGGCCGGGCCTGCTGCGCAAGCTGGACCGGATGGACCCCTCCTATCGTGACTGAGTCTGCCGTCCTGAAAACCGCGCTCGGCAGCTATGCCGGGACGCGGAAGCTGCTGGAGGGGGCGATCCCCTCCAGCCTGCTGCGGCTGGAGTTCGAGAAGGTCGCGCCGATCTCGAAGGCCTTCGCGCCCATGGTGCGGGACCAGAAATACGACGTCAGCGAGATGGCGATCGCCACCTTCCTGATGGCCCGCGCCTATGACAAGCCGCTGGTGCTGCTGCCGGTGGTGCTGGTGGAGCGTGCGCAGGAAGCGGCGATGCTGTGCCGCAGGGACGGGCCGATCCAGGGCCCGGCCGACCTCGCGGGCGCGCGCATCGCCGTGCGCGCCTATAGCCAGACGACCGGCATGTGGCTGCGCGGCAGCCTGGCCGAAAGCTATGGCGTGAAGGCCGACCAGCAGCGCTGGACCACCTTCGAGGATGCCCATGTCAGCGAATTCTCCGACCCGGCTTGGGTGACGCGGGCGCAGAAGGGCCAGGAATTGCTCGCCATGCTGCAGGGCGGGGAGGTGGATGCGGCGATCTTCGGCAACGACATGCCGGATGCACCGGATCTCCGCACCGTCTTCCCGGATCCGCAGGCGGCAGGCGCCGCCTTCCGTGCCAAGCACGGCTTCCTGCCGCTGAACCACCTGGTGGTGGTGCGCCGGGACATCGCCAAGGCCCGGCCGGAGCTGGTCGTGGAGCTGCTGCGGATGCTCCGCGAATCCGGCGCCGCGGTGCGCAGCCGGGCCGAACTGCGCCCGGCCATCGCGCTGGCCATCGAATACTGCGCCGAGCAGGGCCTGCTGCCCCGCCGCTTCACGCCCGAACAGGCTTGGGATGGCCTGCCGGCCGAGGTCGCCTGACCTCGGCCGCTGGCCCTCGGATCAGCTCTGGGCCTTCAGATAGGCGATGACGTCGTTGAGCTGCTGCGGGTTGCGGAGCCCCGGGAAGGACATGCTGCCGCGCGGCAGCAGCGACTTCGGATTGGCCAGGTAGGTCCGCAGGTTGTCTTCCGTCCAGCTCTGGCCCTCGCGCCATTCCTGCATGTTGGCGGAGTAGCGGAACCCCTCGATGGAGCCGGCGGCGCGTCCCACCACGCCGTGCAGGTTCGGGCCGACCCCGTTGCGGCCGCCCTCATTGATGGTGTGGCAGGCGCGGCACTGGTTGAAAACGCGCTGGCCAGCCGCGGCATCGCCGTCCTGCGCCTTCGCAGCGAAGGGGGCGAGGGCGAGGGCCGTCGCGAGGGTCAGTGTCAGACGTCGCATCCGAAGCATCCTCCTTGGTGTTTCCCGCGGCCCAAACGCGGCGGCCGCGCTGCGGGTTCTTGGCGAAAAGCCGCGCCCCGGCAAGACTGCCGGCAACCTGCCCTGGTCGACTTGGCGGCAGCTTCGGACAGCGCAAGGTTCCTGCGGCATGAAACCTCGGTCACGCAAGGCTTCGGGAGCGGAACGATGATGGCCGGGTTCTTCGCATCCGGCCAGGTCGCGGACCTGGTGCTGGCGGTACTGGCGGCGGAGGCGCTGCTGCTGTTCGCCTGGCATCGCCGCACCGGCCGCGGCCTGGCGCCGGCGGCCCTGGCCGGGCTGGTGCTGCCCGGTGTGGCGCTGGTGCTGGCGCTGCGGGCGGCGCTGGTCGGTGCCGGCTGGGGGCTGGTGGCCGCGGCGCTGGTGGCGGCCCTGGCGGCGCATCTGTTCGACCTGGCGGTGCGGCTGCGGCGCTGAGTCATCGAAGCTTGGCTCACCGAAGGGGCCGCGGCACGCGGAAGGGCAGCATGGCGTACATGGCGGGCGAGGCGAAGCGGTCCAGCGACAGGCTTTCGTGGATTGCCGTCGCATCCCGTCCCAGCAGCCGCGTCTGGATTTCGGAGCGGGAATAGAAGGGCGCGTCCACCAGCGTCTGCACCACCCGCGCTGCGCCGCCTTCGGCCCGGGTCGGCCGGGCGATGCGCCACAAGGTCTTCGGCAAGGCAACCGGCGGCGGCGGTTCGAAATCCGTCACGCTGCCGTCGCGGGCCACCCGCAGCGCCAGGGACTGGTCCGTGCCGTCCCGCCGCCGCGCGTTGTACAGGATGGCGGTGGCGTCGGGCATCGGCGCGCGGCACCAGTCCCAGCCGACGAAATCCTGCTCCAGCGGCGCGCTGCCCCAATTGGTGTCGAAATAGGCCGGGCCGGACCAGCGCAGCGCCGGGTTTTCGAGAGTCACCTCCACCGAGGATCGGGCGGCGATCGGGTGCCAATGGTGGCGACCCGCGGAATCGAGTTGGAAGGCGCGGCCGGACACCGCCTCCGGCCGCAGCACCACGGTGCCGCGCAGCCGGCTGGGGAGGGGGGCGGTCACCTCCTCGATCCGCACAGTCAGGGCGTTGCCGTCCCAATGCAGGGCGCTGGGGCCGATCTGCAGGAAATCCGCGCCCCGCTTCAGCGCCGAGCGGCGGCGGTCGGTCATCGCCCAGCGTTTCGGCGCGCCATACAGCGCGACATGCAGGCAGCAATGATTCTCCGGTTCCGCCGCCGCGCCGCCGCGCCGGGCCAGGCTGTACCAGGGGGAGAAGACGGTGCCGATGAAGGCGATGATGGTGATCCCGTGCCGCCCATCCGCGCTCAGCGCATCCAGGTACCACCAGCCATAGCCGCGCGGCGGCGCCGGCCGGTCGAATTCCCATCCGGTCCTGGTCATGCCCTCTCCCCGATCACCGCCGCCGCGGCCAGTTGCCCGGACAGCGCCGCCATCGCCAGCCCGGCCCCCGGATGGGTGGTGCCGCCGGCCAGGATCAGCCCCGGCAGCGTGGTGCGCGCCGCCGGCCGGCTGAAGATGGATTGCCAGCCATGCACCGCCTGGCCGTAGATCGCCCCGCCGCTGCCGGGCGCGGCGCGTTCATGGTCCCGTGGCGTCACCGCCAGCACCGCATCCCGCCGCAGCCGCAGGCCGGCCCGGGCCAGCGCCGCCAGGCTGGCGGCCTCCGCCGGGCCCGCGGGCATCTCCCGCGTATCGGCGCGGGGCGGGGCAGGGACCAGCACCATCAAAGGCTCGGCGCCATCCGGCGCTGGCGCCGGGGCCAGCCGCGCCTGCGCCCATAGCGTCACGGTCGGTGCCTCCGGCATCCGGCCGCGGGCGAGCGCCGCATATTCGGCGGCGGGGTCGGCCGGGTGGAACACCGCCTGGCGCGGCAGGTCCAGCCCCTCCGCCCGCCCCGCGATCGCCCAGCCGAAGGCGGAGAAGGACCGGCGGGAGGCCGGCAGCGGCGGCACCGCGCGCGCCGCCGCGGCGCCGAAATGCCCGGCGGCGAGGCTCGCCGCATCGCTGGCCAGCACCACCTGCCGCGCCGCGATGCGCTGCCCATCCGCCAGGCGCAGCCCGGCGACACGGCCGCCCTGCACCAGGATCTCCGCCACCGCCGCGCCAAGCCGCAACTCCACCCCGCGCGCCTGCGCCAGCCCGGCCAGGGCCTCGGCCAGCCGGTCCATGCCGCCCTCGATGGCGAACAGGCCGGACATCTCGATATGCGCGACCAGCATCAGCGTGGCCGGCGCCAGAAGGGGGGAAGATCCGACATAGGCCGCCATCCGCCCGAACACCTGGCGCAGCCGCGGGTCGGCGAAATGCTCGCCCAGGGCGTCCCACAACGTGCCGAAGGGGGAGGTGCCGCGCAGCCCGAGCCCGACCTGGGCGCCGAGCGCCAGCATCCCGGGCCGCTGCACGGTCAGGAACGGCTTCTCCAGCGCATCCCAGCAGCGGGCGGCGCGGGCCTGGAAATCGAGGAAGCCGCGCGCCGCATCCGGCCCGGCGAAATCGCCGATCGCCGCCGCCGCCGCCTGCTGGTCCGCCATCAGGTCGAGGTACCGGCCATCCGGCCAGACATGCCGCCCGAGCACCGGCAGCGGCCGCAGCGCCAGATGATCCTCCAGCCTGGCGCCGGCGGCCGCGAAAAGCCGCTGGAACACCGGCAGCAGGGTCAGCACGGCGGGGCCGGCATCCACCGTGACCGCGCCGGCGGGCCGCAGGCTGGACACCCGGCCGCCGGGCGTGGCGGCCCGTTCCAGCAGCAGCACCGGGCGCCCCGCGGCGGCCAGATGCAGCGCGGCGGCCAGCCCGCCGATACCGGCACCGACCACCACGATCCTGGGCTCCGCCGATTGTCGCATGACACGAATAGGGCGAATGTCCTGTGGTGGTGTCAAGCACCCTGGACATTTGTGCAAATCGGCGAAGATTCACGGCTCAATCGTGTGAAAACGTCATCATGCGTTGACGTTCCCCTGGCTAAACACCACAGATGTTCTACCGTTGCGGCGCGTCCTCCCTGGTGCCGCTTCAGGGCCAGCCGTCCCGAATCGCCGGTGCGGTCCTGGCAGATCATTCGGATACCTGCATGACCCGCGTCGCCGTGATCCAGCCCGACATCACCCTGAGCCTCGACTGGGAGGGTGTGATCCGCGACGCCTCCCTCTCGGACGCCATCCCATCCGAAAGGGTGCAGGAATGGCTCGGGCGACCGTGGATGGAGACGGTGGGGGAGATTGCCGGCCTGCAGGTCCGCCGCATGGTGGAGGATGCCCGCGCCAGCGGCGTCTCCGCCTATCTCCAGGTCACCCAGCGCTTTCCCTCGGGCCTCGAACTGCCGATCGAATACACCACCGTCCGCCTCGGCGGGCAGGCCGGGCTGATCGCGGTCGGCAAGAACCTGCAGGCGGTGGCGGAGCTGCAATCCCGCCTGGTCGCGGCCCAGCAGGCGCGGGAGCAGGATTACTGGAAGCTGCGCGAGATCGAGACCCGGTCCCGCCTGCTGTTCGACGCATCCAGCGAGGCGGTGCTGGTGATCGCCGCCTCCACCTTGCGCATCGTCGAGGCCAATCCGGCGGCGATCCGCGAGCTCGGCATGGCGCCGGGCTGGAATTTCTCGGATGAGGTCGCGCCGCGCGACCGCGCCGCGCTGCGGGACGTGCTGATGCGTGCCCGTGAACAGGGCCGCGCCCCCGGCATCATGGTGCATCTTGGCGCCGATGGGACGCCCTGGCTGTTGCGTGCATCCCTGATGGCGCGCACCCCGGGTCCGGTCTTCCTGATCCAGCTCAGCCCCGCCGCGCCGGCGGTGCAGCCGCGCGCGATTCCGCTGCGGGGCGACACGCTGCTGGAGGACATGCCGGATGGCTTCGTCGCCATCGATGCCGAAGGCGCCATCCGCCGCGCCAACCGCGCCTTCCTCGACCTCGCCCAGGCGGGGACGGAAGCCAGCATCATCGGTGAGAAACTGGACCGCTGGCTGGCCCAGCCCGGCATGGATATCGGCGTGCTGCTGAACACCATCACCCAGCACGGGGAGGTGCGGCTGTTCCCGACGCAGCTTACCGGCAACCTCGGCTCCGAGATCGAGGTGGAGATTTCCGGCTGCGCCGTGAACCGCGACGGCCAGCGCATGATCGGCCTGATCATCCGCGACATCGGCCGCCGGGTGCTCGCCTCCGGCGAGGCGGCGGCGCTGCGGACCGCGCTCGGCATGCTGGCCAATGATGTCGGCCGTGTGCCGCTGCCCACCATGGTCCGCAACACCGCGGCGCTGGTGGAACGCGCCTGCATCGAACAGGCCCTGCGCCTGGCCAATGGCAACCGCACCGCGGCGGCCGATGCGCTGGGTCTCAGCCGGCAAAGTCTCTACGCCAAGCTCGAACGGTACGAGATGGGCGAAGATCGCGAGGCCAACGAGGATCGCGGGCGGTGACCATCCAGCTGCCCGGCAGCGCTGCCGGCTCTCCCGCCTTCGGTGCGGCCGATCTCTCCAATTGCGAGCGGGAGCAGATCCACCTCGCCGCCTCGATCCAGCCGCATGGCGCGCTGCTCGCGCTGCGGGAGCCGGAGCTGACGGTGCTGCAGGTCAGCGCCAATGCCGCGGCCTTCCTCGGCCTGGACGGGCCGGCGCTGGGCCGCCGGCTGGCCGATTGCGCCCCCGACATCGCCCGCGCCATCGCGCCCCTGCTGGCCGACCCGCTGGACGTGGTACCGGCGGCGGTTCGCGTCTCCGGCACCGCGGCGGTGCCGCTCGACGTGCAGTTGCACCGGCCGATCGGCGGCGGCGTGATCCTGGAGCTGGAGCGCGCGGCGCCGGAGGATGATGGCGCCAGGCGTATCGAGCCCGCCTTGCAGGCCATCCTCGGCAGCTACGCGCTGAAGCCGCTATGCGAGGAAGTGGCCCGCATCTTCCGCGGGCTGACCGGCTACGACCGGGTCATGGTCTATCGCTTCGACGATGACGGCCATGGCGAGGTCTTCGCCGAGGAACATGCGGCGGGGCTGGAGCCCTATCTCGGCAACCGCTACCCGGCCTCCGACATCCCGGAAATCGCCCGGCGCCTGTACATCCGCAACCGGGTGCGCGTGGTGACCGATGTGCATTACGCGCCGGTGCCGCTGGAGCCGCGGCTTTCGCCGCTGACCGGGCAGGACCTGGACATGTCGCTGTGCGTGCTGCGCAGCACGTCGCCGATGCATGTGCAGTACCTGAAGAACATGGGGGTGGGGGCCACGCTGGTCGCCTCCATCCTGGTCGGCGGGCGGCTGTGGGGGCTGATCTCCTGCCACCACCAGACGCCGCGCCGCACCCCCTTCGCGCTGCGCGCCATCACGGAATTGCTGGCGGAAGCGGTGGGCACCCGCATCGCGGCGCTGGAATCCTTCGTGCAGTCGCAGGCGGAACTCGCCGTGCGCCGCCTGGAACAGCGGATGATCGAGGCGATCACCCGCGACGGCGACTGGCGCACCGCGCTGTTCGACAATGCGCAGACCCTGCTGCTGCCGCTGGGCGCCAGCGGCGCCGCCCTGCTGTTCGAGGGCCAGATGCAGACCGCCGGCGACGTGCCCGGCACCGCCGGCCTGCGCGACATCGGCAAATGGCTGGACAGCCGGCCACGCAGCTCGGCCGGCATCGCGCCCGTCATCGCCACCTCCTCCCTGGTCGGGGAGGCGCCGCATCTGGCGGGGCTGACGCGGGTTGCCAGCGGCGTGCTGGCGGCACCGATCTCCACCGCGCCGGGCGAATACCTAGTGTGGTTCCGGCCGGAGCAGGTCTCCACCGTCACCTGGGGCGGCGACCCGACCAAGCCGGTGCTGGTCGGCGACGACCCGCGCGACCTCTCGCCGCGTCGGTCCTTCGCCAAGTGGAACCAGGTGGTGGAGGGGCGGTCGGAGCCCTGGTCGCCGAAGGACCTGGCGACCGCGCGGCTGATCGGCGACACCGTCACCGACGTGGTCCTGCAGTTCCGCTCCGTCCGCATGCTGATCGCGGAGGACCAGCTGGCGCAGGTGCGCCGCCAGGTGGGGCTTTCCGCCCAGCCGGTGGTGATCTGCGACCAGTCCGGCAACATCGACCTGCGGAACGAGGCTTTCGACCGGCTGCTGCCCGGCCTGCGCGGCGCCGCGCCGCGTCGCATCGACCACCTGCTGCCCTATTTCGCCGACCCGGCCGAGGTCGGCCGCCGGCTGCGGGACGTGATGGAGAACAAGCGGTCCTGGCGCGGGGAGGTGCGGCTGGCGGATGGCCAGGGCGCCGGGCTCGGCGGCGGGCGGCCGGTGCTGGTGCGCGCCGACCCGGTCTTCTCCGCGCCCGACCGGGTGCTCGGCTTCGTCTTCCTGTTCAACGACCTGGCGGAGCGCAAGGCGGCGGACGCCGCGCGGCGGCGCTTCCAGGCGGGCATCGAGGAAGGCGCCCGTCGCCCCGGCGGGCGGCTGGACCGGCAGGCCGACATCGCCTTCCAGGCGATCCTCGCCTCGGTGGTGGAGAATGCGCAGCTCGCGGCGCTGGAGATCGCCGATGGCGTGGATGTGGCGCGCATGCCGGACCTGCTGGAATCCGTGCGGGCCTCCGTCGCCCGTACCGCCGCGGTGCTGGAGACGCTGATCCGCCATTCCAGCACCCCGCCGGCCGACGACCGCCCCAAGCCGGGAGGCGATTGAGCGATGCCCGTGGATGCCGCGCGTCTGGCGCTGCGGCAGGCCACGGGGGCTGTGCATGAGCGGCTGCACGGCGTCCCGGTCTTTGCACGGCTTGCCGCCGGGCGGATCGCACCGGCCGAATATGTCGGGCTGCTGCGCCGGCTGCTCGGCTTCCACCTGGGCGTGGAGGCCGCCCTCGGGGCCGCGCCCTCGCTATCCGCCTATGGCATAGAAGTCGCATCGCGGCGCCGCTCGCCCATGCTGGTGGCGGATCTGGTGGCGCTCGGCGCCGCGCCGCTGGCCCCGGTGGCGACCCTGCCTCCACCCGCCTGCGCCGCCTGGGCGATGGGCTGCCTGTATGTGACGGAGGGTTCGACCCTCGGTGGCCAGCATCTGGCGCGCGCCCTGGACGGCGTGCTGCCGGGGGAGGCGGGGCGCAGCTTCCTGCGCGGCTACGGCGCGCGGCACGGCGCCATGTGGCGGGATTGCTGCGCGGCGATCGAGGCCTGCGGCGCGGAGGCCGGGCGGCTGGCGGCGATGATCGCGGGCGCGGAGGCCACCTTCGAGCGCTTCGAGGCCTGGTTCAACCGGCCCGACCTCGGCCCCCGAAACAATCCCTTAGCAGCAGGGTAACAGGTACCGGCTCACGATGCCGGCATGACCCGATTCCAACCGACCACCTCGCCATCGGGCGCCGGCGTGCCTTGCTCTGGCCCGGCCCCGACCCGCCGGCTGCTGCTGGCCGGCCTGCCGCTGCTGGCCGGGCCGGCGCGGGCGATGCAGACCATGCCGCTGCGGCTTGGTGGCAGCGGCATGGGGCTGGCGATCACGCGGATGCTGCTCGACCTGGATGGCAGGGCGGGCGAGGCGCTGGGCATCACGGTCCTGTCCAGCCTGGGCACATCCGGCGGATTGGCCGCGCTTTCGGGGGGGCGCATCGACCTCGCCGTGGTCTCCCGCGACCTGAGCCCGGCGGAGATCAGTGCCGGCCTGGCCGCGCTACCCTTCGCCCGCACCCCCATCGGCTTCGCCACGCGCCAGGACACGCCGGTGGATGCCGTGACGACGGCGCAGGCTGCGGCCCTGCTGGCCGGCGGCACGCGGGAATGGTCGCAGGGCGTCCCGGTGCGCCTGGTGCGGCGCGACCGCAGCGAGACCGACTGGATCCGGGCCGGGCTCTCCTCGCCCATCCTCGCGGAGGCGATGGAACGGGCCCATGACCGGCCGGGCCTCGCCGTGGCCGTGTCGGACCAGGACAATGCCGACCTGCTCGAACGCCTGCCCGGCTCCTTCGGCCTGACAACGCTGGGCCAGACCCTTTCCGAATATCGCGGGCTGCGCCTGCTGCCGCTGGATGGCGTGGCGCCGGAGGTCGCGGCGCTGCAATCCGGCCGCTACCGGATGGCGCGCAGCATCCGGCTGGCCTGGCGCCGCGACGCGCCACCCTGGGTAACGGAATTCGTCGGCTTCCTGGCGACGCCGCAGGCCGGCCGGACCCTGCTGGAATTCGGGTTCGAGCCGCTGACAGGGCTGCGCCAATGAGTCAGCCGCGCGTCACCCCTGCGGCAGCGGAAGCCGCCGAGCGACTGACGGGGGAGGCGACGCTGGCGCGCCTCGTCAGCGGCTTCGCCGCCGGCATCGCCCTGCTTCTCGCCTTCACCGTCCCGGCCATGCATGCCTGGTCGACGCTGCGGGAGGAGCGGGCGGCGCTGTCCGCGGAGGCCCGCGTCCTCGCCCATGTCATCACCCAGTTCGCGACCCGCAACCCGGACATGTGGGTGTACCAGGACGCCCGGCTGCGCGCCCTGCTGAGCGCCGGGGACGATGCGCGGTCCACCCTGGAGGTGCGCGACGGAACCGGCCGGGTGATCGTGCAACTGCCGATGGATCTGGCCTGGCCGCGCCTTGCCGCCTCCGACACCATCTTCGATAGCGGCATGGCCGTGGGTTCGGTACGGGTCGAGCGATCCATGGTGCCGGCCCTGGCGGGGACCTCGCTGGTGGCGGTGCTGGCCCTGCTGCTGGCCGCTGGCTCCTACGCCGCGCTGCGGCTGCTGCCGCTGCGGTTGCTGCGGCAGGCGATGGGGCGCGCCACCTACCTGGCGACGCATGACCAGCTGACCGGCCTGCCCAACCGTCGCCTGTTCCACGACCGGCTGGCGCAGATCGGGTTGCGGACCAGCCGCTATGGCGGCGGCTTCGCGGTGCTGGCGCTGGACCTCGATCGATTCAAGGAGGTGAACGACACGCTGGGGCACGCCGCGGGCGATGAATTGCTGCGCCAGGTGGCGCGCGCCCTGGCCGCCACCCTGCGGGACAGCGACACGCTGGCGCGGCTGGGCGGCGACGAATTCGCCATCATCCAGGTCGATGCCCAGCAACCGCGCTCGGCGGAGGCGCTGGCGGCGCGGCTGGTGGAACGGCTGTCGATGCCCTTCGACCTGAATGGCAACCAGGCGCTGATCGGCACCAGCATCGGCATCGCCCTGTCCGGCGGGCCGAAGGCTGGGGCGGCGGAGATCGACCCGGGCCAGCTGCTGCAGGATGCCGACACCGCGCTGTACAGCGCCAAGGCGGAAGGGCGGAACGGCTTCCGCTTCTTCTCCGCCGAGATGAACCGCGCCCTGCAGGAAAGGCGGCAGGTGGAGCGCGACCTGCGCCGGGCGCTGGCCGAGGGGCAGTTGCGGCTGCATTACCAGCCGCAGGTGGATCTGGTGACGCAGCAGGTGGTGGGGCTGGAGGCATTGCTGCGCTGGGAACATCCGCAGCGCGGCCAGGTGATGCCGGATGCCTTCATCGGCGTGGCGGAGGAGATCGGCCTGCTGAACCGCATCGGCGAATGGGTCCTGCTGGAGGCCTGCGCCACCGCCATCCGCTGGCCCGGGCCGCGCATGGCGGTGAACATCTCCGCCAATCATTTCCAGAGCGCCGATTTCCTGCGCGCCGTGCGTCATGCACTGGACAGCACCGGCCTCAATCCCCGCCGGCTGGAGATCGAGATCACGGAAGGCGTGCTGCTGACGGATACGGAGCGCACGCTGGCCACGCTGGGCGCGCTGCGGGAGATGGGCGTGTCGGTGGCGATGGATGATTTCGGCACCGGCTATTCCTCGCTCGGCTACCTGCACAAATTCCGCTTCGACAAGATCAAGATCGACCGCAGCTTCGTCACCAGCCTGGGCGACGATCCGCAATCGGTCGCCATCATCCGCGCCGTCATCGCCATCACCCAGGCGCTCGGCCTGCGCTGCAACGCCGAGGGGGTGGAAAGCATCGCCCAGGCGGCGCTGCTGCGGGCCGAGGGCTGCACGGAGGCGCAGGGCTTCCTCTATGGCCGCGCCATGCCGGAGCAGGATCTGGCCGTGCTGCTCGGCGTCAGCCGCGATGCTGCGGCATGAGGATCACACGCCGCCATATCCGGCGCGGGTGATCCAGTAGTCCCAGGCGCGGGCCAGCGGCATGTCGGACAGCAGCATGGCGGCGGTCTTCTCCACCTCGCCAGGAGTCAGGTATTCGGGCGTGCCGTGCGGCAGGCTGGCCAGCACCATCTCCGCATTGTGCTTCATGTAGACGGCGGTGAAGACGGCGGCGCGCAGGTTGACGCCGACATTGCAGGCGCCATGGCCGCGCAGCATCACGCTGCGATTGCCGCCCAGTGCGCGGGCCAGGGAATGGCCGCGTGGCAGATCGTCGATCAGCATGTTGGTGTCGCCGAACTCCGGCTGGCTGTCCCACAGCGGCACCTCCGCGCCCATCACGCTGCCCATGTGGAAGATCGGCTTCAGCTGCAGCGTGCGGACCACCGTGAAGGGGATGACGCTACGCGCATGGTGATGGATGACGGACGTCACATCGGGCCGTGCCATGAAGATGGCCGAATGCAGCGCGCGTTCCGAATACATGCGGCGGCCATTCTGCGCGACGGGCGTGCCGTCCAGCTCGAATTCCATGATGTCGTCGGCAGTGACGGCGACGGGGCTGCGGCTGCGCGACAGGAAGTAGCGGTCCTTGCGTTCCGGGTGGCGCAGCGAGACATGGCCGAAATCGTCGATCACATCCTCCCGCGCCAGGATGCGGTTGGCGAGCACCAGCTCGCGGATGGCGTGGGCGACGGCGTCGCTGCTCATGTCGTGGTCTCCTGCATTGCGTTGCCGCCATAGAGCCAGGCGAGCGTATCCCGCCATTCCGCCTGCGACTTCGCGGCCATGATGCTGTTGCGCAGCGCGGCATGCGCGCCGGCGGGGTGGTAGATGTGGTCGCCCACGGCGCGGGACTGCAGCTGCACCCGCGCGGTGCGCAGGACGCGCGCATCGCGATAGGCCGTCAGCGCCGGTGCGACCTCGCTTTGATGCGTCGCCATCATCTGCGCCAGGCAAACCGCATCCTCCATCGCCATGCAGGCGCCCTGCGCCAGGTATTGCAGCGTGGGATGCGCGGCATCGCCGAGAAGCGCGACGCGGCCGTCCACCCAGCCCTCGATCGGGTCGCGGTCGCACAGCACCCACAGCTTCCAGTCGCGCCCCTGGCGGATGATCGATTGCGCCAGCTCGTGCACATGCTCGAAGCCGGCGAAGACTTCCTCATCCGGCACCGGCTTGCCAGCCACCGGCTCCGGCGCGTCGTTGTGGTAGGTGACGACCAGGTTGAACGCCTTCCAGCCCTGCAGCGGGTAGTGGACGATGTGGCATTTCGGCCCGGCCCACAGCGTCGCGGCGTTCCAGCGCAGCGCCTCCGGCATCTGTTCCGTCGGGATCACGCTGCGATAGGTGGTGTGGCCGGAGACGCGGGGCGCGCCATCCCCCACCAATTGCCGCCGCACCTTGGACCACAAGCCATCCGCGCCGATCAGCGCCCGCCCGCGCAGTCTTTCGCCGCCGGCCAGGATGGCGGTGACGCCGGACGCATCCTGTTCATACGCCACCACCTCCGCCGAGGTGCGAAGGCTGATGGAATCGCTGCGGCGGCAGCCTTGCAAAAATACGCCGTGCAGGTCGCCGCGATGGATCACGGCATAGGGCGCGCCGAAGCGGGCCCGAAAATCCTCGCCCAGATCGATGTGGCAGATCTCCTCCGCCGTCAGCGCATCCATCAGCCGCAGCCGGTCGATCTGGATCGCCATGGCGCGGGCGGTCTCGCCGATGCCGAGCCAGTCGAAGGCGTGGAAGGCGTTGGGGCCGAGCTGGATGCCCGCCCCCACCTCCCCCATTGTCGGCGCCTTCTCCAGCACCGTCACGGCAAAGCCCTGCCGCGCCAGGCCGAGCGCCGCGGCCAGCCCGCCGATGCCGCCGCCGGCGACCAGGATGGGCTCAATCATTCAGGCTTGATTCCCGCCTGTTCGGCGATGCGGGCATTCTTTGCATCCTCGGCCGCGATGAAGCTGGCGAAGCTGGTGGGCGTGTCGGTGGTGAAGGCCTCCGCCCCCATTGCCGTCAGCCGCTGCGCGATCTCGGCCTCCTTGCCGATGGCGTTGAGGTGCTGCGCCAGCGTCGCCGCCGCGTCGCCCGGCAGGCCGCGCGGACCCCAGACGGCGTACCAGAGAAGAAAATGCAGGCCCGGCAGCCCGGCCTCCTCCACGCTCGGCACCTCCGGCATGGCGGCGCTGCGGGTGGGGGAGACGACGGCGAAGGCGCGCAGCCGCCCGGCCTGCACCAGCGGCTGGGCGGAGAGCAGCGGCGCCACCATCAGCGCGACATTGCCGGCGACGACGTCGTTGATGGCCGGCGCTGTGCCGCGGTAATGCGCCACCACCGCATCCTCCGCGCCGACCCGGCGCTTCAGCCCCTCCGCCGCCAGATGCGCCATGGAGCCGGCGCCGGAGGTGGAGATGGTGTAGTCGCGCGGCGCCGCCTTCATCCGCTCCGCCAGCTGCGCCAGGGTGGTGGCGCGGCTCGCCTCCGGATGGCCGACGATGACCAGCGGCGCGGTGGCCAGGCGGGCGACCGGGGTGAAATCCGCCACCGGGTCATAGGCCAGGCCCGGGACCACGCGCTTGCCCATCAGGTGGATGTCGGCATTGACCAGGAAGGTCGCGCCATCCGGCGCGCTGCGCGCCACCTCCGCCGCGCCGATGGTGTTGTTGCCGCCGGCGCGGTTCTCGACAACCCAGCCCGGCCCGCCGCGCGCCGTCAGCCGCGCCGCGTAGAGCCGGCCGATCACGTCGATGGCGCCGCCCGGTGGGGCCGGCACCACCAGCCGCACGGGGCGGCCCTGGGCGTGCGATGGCCGCGCCAGGCCGGCCATGGCGGCGGCGGCCAATATGGTCCTGCGATTCATGATTTTGTTTCCTGCCCTGCAACGGCAGGATCGCGCGCTGGCCGGCGCTGTCAATCGGCCAGATTGGCTCGCGCCCGCAGCCATGTCGCAAGCTCCGCCCGCCGGTCGCCGGGCAGGGCGCGTTCCAGATGCAGGGTCAGGTGGCCGGCGCGGCGGTCCGGCGGCAGGCGGCAGGCATGGGTCCAGGTCTCGCCGCCCCGCCGGTGCAGCAGCACATAGAGCAGCGCCGGCCGACAGCGCCCCGCGCGGTCGCGCCACTGGCAGGCACCGACGAAATCCGCCGTGTCCTCAGGTCCCAGGAACAGGGAGAAATCCGGGCCATCGCCCGCCGAATCCAGCATGCCGTCCTCCAACACACGGACCGACGGCGGCGCTTCCCGAATAATTGCCGGAACGGCCGCATCCCCCCGGTGAAGGAGGCGCCACCTTGCCCGGGAGGGGCAGGTTGGCGTTGGGCGTCGGCCCAACTCTTGATGCAGGGGCGGAAATAGCAAGCGGCGGCGGATCGGGGCAAGGGGTTTCCCCCCTTGCCCCCTGGGAAGGTCAGCCGACCTCGAGCAGCTCCACGTCGAAGACCAGCGTGGCATTCGGCGGGATCACGCCGCCGGCGCCGCGCGCGCCGTAGCCGAACTCCGGCGGGATGGTCAGGGTGCGGTGGCCGCCCACCTTCATGCCCTGCACGCCCCGGTCCCAGCCCGCGATCACCTGGCCGGCGCCGAGCTGGAAGCGGAACGCCTCCCCCCGGTCGCGGGAGCTGTCGAACTTCCGGCCCTTCTTGTCGTCCGCCTTCGGGTCGAACAGCCAGCCCGTGTAATGCACCGCGACCGGCTTGCCGGAGACGGCGAGCGTGCCCTCGCCGACGGTGTGGTCAACCATTGCAACGCCCATGATCTCAGCCCTTTCGGAAGGTGATGTTCTTGGCCCCGTCCCACAGGACGGACCGCCCGATCTTCGCCAGGCGGTCCAGCCCGCCGGTGATCGTCAGGAAATGGTTGCCCGCGAGCTGCCCGGCCTTGGAGGAGAAGCAGCAGGGGCCGTAGGCGATCAGGATCTCGGTCTCGCTCACCCCGCCTGGGTATACGATGACATGGCCGGGCGCCGGGTGGCTGGTGGCATTCTCATGCCCGATGCCCAGGTCGCGGTCGCCCATCGGAATCCAGCAGGCCTCGCCGGACCAGCGCACATGGATGATGCGGTCGCTGAAGGGCAGCAACTCGCGGAACCGGGCGCAGGTCTGCGGGGCATCCTGGTCCTCGAAGCGGGCCTGAAAGACCTCGCCCGCGATCTCGATCTCGATATCCGTCACGTCACGCTGCCTCCGTACTGCCCGCCCCGCCTACGCGAGCCGTCGCGTCTTGCCAAGCGGCGCGGTAGGGAACGCAACCGTCGCGGGTGCCGACCGTTCTGGCCCGTGAGAGACAGGAGACGCCGATGCTACTGGCCCGGACGCGTGCCCTGCTCGCCGATACCATCCGCGGCTACATCGCCGACGAGGCCATGACGCGGGGCGCGGCGATCGCCTGCTACACCATGTTCTCCCTGGTGCCGCTGCTGGTGGTGGCGGTCGGCATCGCCAGCGTCTTCTTCGGTGAGACCATCGTGCGCGGGGCGGTGGACGCGCAACTCGTTGCCCTGGTGGGCCGCCAGGGCGCCAGCGCGGTGCAATCCATGGTGCGCGATGCCGGCGGGATCGAGGGCACCGGAGTGCCGGCCATCGTCGGCCTCGTGGTGCTGCTGATCACCGCGAGCGGTGTCTTCGCGGAATTGCAGGGCGCGCTCAACGCCATCTGGAAGACGACCGAGCCATCCATGACGGTGTCCTACCTGCTGCGCGCCCGGCTGCTGAGCATGGGCCTGGTGGGCGCCACCGGCTTCCTGCTGCTGGTCTCGCTGATCGCCAGCGCGCTGCTGGCGGCGCTCGGCGCCTGGACGGATGCGATGTTCCCGGAATTCGCCCCGGTGCTGCGGGCGATGAACATGGGCGTGTCCTTCCTGCTGACCGCGCTGCTGTTCGCCGCCATCTACAAGGTGCTGCCGGACCGGCGGCTGCGATGGCGGGACGTGGCGGTGGGCGCGCTGGTCACCGCCTTCCTGTTCACCATCGGGCGGGTGCTGATCGGCTGGTACCTGGGCGGCAGCGGCGTGGCGGCGCGCTATGGCGCGGCCGGGGCGCTGATCGTGGTGCTGCTGTGGGTGTATTATTCGGCCCAGGTCTTCCTGCTGGGCGCCGAATTCACCCGCGCCTGGACCGGGCGCATCGGCAGCCGGCGCAAGGCGCCGGTCGGCGGGGAGGTGGTGCCGCCGCCCTCGATCGGGGATGGGCGGGACGAGGTGGCGCCGGGGGAGAAATGAAGGCCCTATGCGGGCCGGCGTGACCGCAGCGCCGCGGCCAGCGTGCCCTCGTCCAGCACGTCCAGCGCGCCGCCCATCGGCACGCCCTGCGCCAGCCTTGTCACCGCCACTTCGGCGGGCTTCAGCCGGTCCGTCACGTAATGCGCCGTCGCGGTGCCATCCACCGTGGCGGGCAAGGCGAGGATCACCTCCTCCACCCCCTCGGCCGCGATGCGCGCCAGGAGGGGGCTGATCGACAGATCCTCCGGCCCCACCCCCGCCAGCGGGGACAGCACGCCGCCGAGCACATGGTACAGCCCCTGATGCGCATGCGCGCGTTCCAGCGCCCAGAGATCCGCCACGCCTTCGACCACGCAGACCAAATGCCGGTCGCGTCGCGGGTCGCGGCAGATGCCGCAGGGGGATTGGGCATCCAGGTTGCCGCAGCTTTCGCAGGGGCGCACGGCGCGGGCGGCGGCTTCCAGTGCCTGCGCCAGCGGCAGCATCGCCTCCTGCGGCCGCATCAGCATGCGCAGCGCCGCCCGCCGCGCGCTGCGCCGGCCGAGGCCGGGGATGCGCGAGAGCAGGGAGATCAGGTGCTCGATCGGGTCGCGGTCAGCCATGCATCACCGACCCATCCTCCAACGCAGCACCGGGACGTCCTTGCCACCCCGGCGACCGCCGAAATCCTGACGTGGCTTTGCCACGGCAGGGCGGCCAACGGCGCAGGATGGGCGCCCATCCGGGGCCCCCGCCGCGTTGCGCAGCAACGTGGTGGGGATCCTAGAAGGGCAGCTTGAGGCCACCCAGGCCCCCGAGCCCGCCGGGGATGTTCAGCCCGGCGGTGGCCTTCTGCATCTCCTCCGCCATCGTCGCCTCCACCTTCTGCTTGGCGTCGGCATGGGCGGCGACCAGCAGGTCCTCCAGCACCTCCCGGTCATCGGCCACCATCAGGGACGGGTCGATGGTGACGCGGCGCAGGTCGCCCTTGCCGGAGAGCAGCACCTTCACCATGCCGCCGCCGGCGCCGCCCTCGACCTCCGTCTGCTCCAGCTTCGCCTGCATTTCCTGCATGCGGGTCTGCATCTGCTGCGCCTGCTTCAGCATGTTGCCGAGGTTCTTCATGGGCTCTCAATCCTCCTGCGAAAGGTCGTCATCCAGCCCGGCCGATTCGGCATCGGGCGGGGCGAAGTCGCGGCCATCCCCGGCGGCGGCCATTTCCGCCGCCATGGCCGGGGGCAGGCCATAGGCATCCAGCGAGGCGTCGCGCACCGCCTCGATCTTCGCACCCGGAAAGGCGGCCAGCACGGCCTGCACCAGCGGGTGGGTCTGCGCCAGGGCCAGGCGGTCGGCCTCCGCCGTCTTGCCCTGTTCGGCCAGGGTCGGCTCGCCCCCCTCATTCACCAGCGAGACGGTCCAGCGTGTGCCGGTCGCTTCCTGCATCAGGGCGGTGATCTGCTGCGCCAGGTCGCGCGGCGCCTCCGGGCGGGGGCGGATCTCGATGCGGCCGGGGCTGATCCGCACCGGATGCACATTGAGCCGCAGATGCGCGTGCAGGCTGGGTTTCCGGCCGGAGGCCAGTGCCACGATCTCCCGGAAGCTGGACGGCATGGGCGCGGGCGCCGCGGCCTGTGGTGCGGTCTCGGCGAGTGCGGCCGGGGCGGGCGCCGCCATGGCCAGCGCGGCGCCGCCGCCGCCGGCGATCGCGCGCAACCCACCGCCTCCGCCGTTGGGCGCGGGCGCGGGCGCGGGCGCAGCGGTGGCCGGGCCGGCCTCGGTCAGGCGGCGCACCAGGTCGCCCGGGGTCGGCAGATCCGCCACATGGGCCAGGCGGATCAGCACCATCTCGGCGGCGGCGCGGCGGTTCACGCCATCCTGCGCCACCTCCGCCAGGCCCTTCAGCAGCATCTGCCAGGCCCGTGCCAGCACCGGGATGCCCAGCTTTTCCGCCAGCGCCGCGCCGCGGGTGCGCTCCGCCTCCGGCAGCGCCGGGTCGTCCTTCAGCGTCGGCACGGTCTTCATGCGCGACAGCAGGTGAACCAGCTCCAGCAGGTCGGACAGCACCACGGCCGGGTCGGTGCCGGTGGCGTGCGCGGCCTCGGACAGCGCCAGCGCCGCCGCGGTGTCGCCGGCCATCAGCGCTTCCATCAGGTCGATCGCCAGGCCGCGATCCGCCAGGCCGAGCATTTCCGTCACCAGCCCGGTGGTGACCGGCTCACCGCCGGCCAGCGCCATCGCCTGGTCGAGGATCGACAGGCCATCGCGCACGGAGCCATCGGCGGCGCGGGCGACCATGGCCAGCGCCTCGGCCTCCGCCGGCACGGATTCCAGGTCGCAGATGCGGGCAAAATGCGCGCGCAGCGTCTCCTGCGGCACCCGGGCCAGGCGGAAGGTCTGGCAGCGGGACAGGATGGTGGTGGGCACCTTTCGCAACTCGGTGGTCGCCAGCATGAACTTCACGTCCGGCGGCGGCTCCTCCAGCGTCTTCAGCAGCGCGTTGAAGGCGGCGTTGGACATCATATGGACCTCGTCCAGGATGATGACCTTGAAGCGGCCCTGGGCGGGGCGGAAGCGCAGGCGTTCGCGCAACTCCCGCACATCGTCGATGCCGTTGTTGCTGGCGGCGTCCAGCTCCTGCACGTCCGGGTGGCGGTCGGCCAGGATGGCGCGGCATTCGGAACAGACGCCGCAGGGCTCCGGCGTCGGCCCGCCCTGGCCGTCGGGGCCGATGCAGTTCAGCGCGCGGGCGATGATGCGGGCGGTGGTGGTCTTGCCGACGCCGCGGACGCCGGTGAGCATGAAGGCGTGGTGCACCCGGCCCTGGGCGAAGGCGTTCCGCAGGGTACGGACCAGGGCTTCCTGGCCGATCAGGTCGGCGAAGCTGGCGGGGCGGTATTTGCGGGCCAGGACCCGATAGGGCGTGCCGGCGGGGGCGGATGCGCCGGAGTCCGGTGCCGCGGGGGCCGCTGCGGCAGGGGCCCGTACCGTTGGGGCCGATGCTGCTGGGGCGGGCGCCGGGTCGCCGAACAGGCCCGGCCCGTCCTGCGGCGGCTCGGGAAGGTCCTGTGCAATGGGGTCGCCGAAGATGTCGCTGGTCATCGGGGCGCTGTCCGGGAAGCGGGGGCCCGGATGCCAGGGCCGCGGGAAAGGTGGAAGATCGGCGGGCGACCCGCGCGAGAACTCGTTACGGCTGCTTCCTTCCGGACCTGACCGGGTTGGCGAGGGGCACGTCCGTCGCCGACCTTCCGACCCCAATATCGGGCTTCCGGCCGCTCGGGGCAATGCCCCGCGGCCATTCTTGCCTTCAAGCGCCGGGCGGGTCGGGCGCCAGCTCCGCCGGGCTGGGTCGGGCGCCAGCTCCGCCGGGCTGGGTCGGGCGCCCGCCCTGCCAACCGCCGCTTGCGCGGATGGGTGCGGCGCTTGGTTGCCCCGATCACGCCCGCGTGGCAGGGTCCGCGCCGATGCTCTCCGTCCCCGCCAGCCGCCCCAACGCCTATACAGGCAGCCCGATCGACCGCGCGGGCACCCGCCGGGACGATGCCGACTGGATCGCCGAGGCGATCGCCGATCCCGAAACGCTGTTCGCCCCGGTCTGGCGCAGCCGCAGCCTGATGAAGGGGGTCGAGGACGGCCACCCCGAGGCGGTGCTGCTGACCGGCGCGGCCGCGGAAGCCGTGCGCATGGCCGGCGGCCCCTGGGCCTTCCTCGGCCTGTGGGCCGAACGCCCGGTCTTCGCGGTGGATTGCTCCGCCGCCGAGGATCCGCTGCCGCTGCTGCCCGAAGGCATGGGCGGCTTCACCGACCTGCGCCAGGTGGCCGGGCTGCTGCCGCCGGGGGAGGCTTCTGTCCTCGCCCATGCGCGCGGCCTGATGCATTGGCGCACCCGGCACCGCTTCTGCGGCGTCTGCGGCCATGAATGCGCCCCGCGCAGCGCCGGCAACGCCATGCAATGCACCAATTGCAACGCCCAGCATTTCCCGCGCACCGATCCGGCCGTGATCATGCTGGTGGTGCGCCAGGGCCGCTGCCTGCTGGGCCATTCGCACCGTTTTCCCAATGTCGCGATGTATTCCACCCTCGCGGGCTTCGTGGAGCCGGGCGAGAGCCTCGAGGAAGCGGTGCGGCGGGAGGTGATGGAAGAAGCCTCCATCGAGGTGGGGGACGTGCTGTACCATTCCTCGCAACCCTGGCCCTTCCCGGCCAGCATCATGCTGGGCTTCCATGCCGAGGGGCTGTCGGATGAGATCCGCATCGACCCTGAGGAGCTGAAGGACGCCCGCTGGTTCACGCGGGACCAGTTGCGTGACCCGGCGGCGCATGGATTTTCCCTGCCGCGCGTCGATTCGATTGCCCGGCGGCTGATCGAGGATTGGCTGGAGCAGGAAGCATGAAGCTGTTGGTCCCCACCTCCCTGGCCGCAATCCTGCTGCTGGCCGGTTGCGGCGGCCGCACGGCCCCCACGCCCGCCATGGCCGAGACGCCGGCGCACGCCGAATGCCGGGCGGAGGCGCGGCAGGCGCCGGCGGTGGCCGCCGAATCGCGCCGGGTCGTCATCGGCCTGCCCTCCAGCGAGGACCGCTTCGCCCGGGCGCGCCAGGAAGCCGAGGGCCGCGCCTTCACCGACTGCCTGCGCCGCCGTGGCCTGGCCCGTGGCGGCGGAGTCGAGCCGCTGCGCCAGTCGGGTTTCTGACCGTGCCGCGCCGCGTCCTTCGCCCCACCTTGCCGCGGCCCGCCTCGCTGCGGCCCGCGCGGCAGCTGGGGCGATGAGCGGCGCCGCGCCGCAGACCCGCGGCCTGATCGGTTTCCTGGACGCGCTGCGCGACGGGCAGGTGGTGGTGGGCTGGGCCGCGGATCCCAGGGACCCTGCGGCGCGGCCAGTGATCCGGCTGATGCGCGGGCTGGAGGTCCTGGCGGAATGCACCGCGGATGTGGCCCGCGACGATGGCAACCCCGGCTTCCGCCTGCGCGCCCCGGTGCCGCTGGCGCCGGAGGATTTCCTGGAAGGCCGTGTGCGGGTGCGGGCGCTGCTGCCCGGCCACCACGCGGCCACCACCCTGGCGATGACCCGGCGGATGCGGGAGCAGCTGGAATCCGCGGCGGGCTGGGAGCCAACCACCCAGGCCGCGCCACCCGCGGCGCCCCGGCCCGCCCCGGCCGTGCAAGAGCCGGAGCCGCCGCAGGCGACGCCCGAGCCTGACCTGCCGGAGCCTACCGGTCCCCAGCCTACCAGTCCCCAGTCTATCGGTCCCGAGCCTGCCGGTCCTCAAGCGGCCCGCCCAGAGCCTGCGGCACCCGAACCCGCCGCCCTTCCAGTCTCCGCCGCCACCTGGTCCGCGCCGGGCTGGGTGCCGCGGCCGCCGGCGCCCGGGGAGCGGCCGAAGCCTGCTGTCGCACCGGTGCCTCCACCCACCCCGGACACGCACTCGCCAGTTTCCACCGCGCCGGTCGCTCCCCCGACGGGCGCGCCCTCGGCCGCCACACCGCCGCCCGACATCGGCCCCGACCCGGAGCCACCGCTGCCAGCGCCGCTCGCGGCCATGAACGCGCTGGCGCGGCTGGCGGAGGCGGTGCACCGCCCGGTGCTGCATCTGCTGGTGCCGGTGCGCGGCTCCGTGCTGGGCGGGGTGGCTTCGCCTGGCCTGGCGGCGCTGGAGGCCCTGGCGGCGGCGCGGCCGCTGCTGGCGCGGGACTGGGTGCCGCTGCGGCACGCCTTCGCCCGTCAGCCACAACCCGCGACGCTGTGGCGGCTGGATGGCGCCAGCCTGACGGTGGAGGGCTGCGTGGCGCTGCTGACCACCCTGCTGGCGGTGCTGCAGCTGCGGCATCCCAAGGCCGGGGACCATCTGCTGCGGGCGGCCGGGCTGCTTGCCCGCGCCGATCTGGTCGCCTTGCCGCGGCGCGACGTGTCGCCAGGGGCGGGCGGGCCGGAAGCCGGCCCGGCGCGACGGGAAGCCTTCCTGGGCGTGTCGGTGGCGGAGACGGAGCCGGCGCTGCCCGCGGAGCTTTTCGCTGACCTGCCGGCGCCGCGTGCGACGGGCCCGGCGCTGCCCGGGCTGGAAGCCTGGTCCACCGAAGCCGCGCCGCTGCCCTGGCGCGTGGTGGTGCTGGCCGAGCCCGGCCTCGGTGGCAGCGACGGGCCGGCGCGCATCGGCTGGTGGCTGCGCCGGATGGTGGCGGAATGCGTGCTCAGCGAAGCGCTGCACATCGCCCGGCCCGAGGCCGCGCTCGGGCTGCAGCCGGACCTGGTGCTGACCCTTGCGGCGGAGCCTCGGTAGGCCGCCTCCTCAGTTCCCCTCGCGCTGCGCCAGCCGCAGCGGATGCGCGCGGTAGGTGCCGAGGATGCGGAGATCGGCCGAGAAGTAGGACAGCTCCTCCAGCGCCCGAGCCAGGCCCGGCTCGTCCGGCCGGCCATCGACATCGGCCAGGAACTGCGTGGCGGTGAAGGCGCCGCCGACCATGTAGCTTTCCAGCTTGGTCATGTTCACGCCATTGGTCGCGAAGCCGCCCAGCGCCTTGTACAGCGCGGCCGGGATGTTGCGGACGCGGAAGACGAAGCTGGTCACCCAGTCGCCGGCCTCGAAGGGCGGCGCGAGCTGGGTCAGGGAGCAGACATAGAAGCGCGTGGTGTTGTGCGCCGCGTCCTCGACATTCTTCCGCAGGATCTCGAGGCCGTAGATCTCGGCCGCCAGCTGGCTGGCGATGGCCGCATCCTCGACCCCGCCGCGCTCCGCGATCAGGCTGGCCGCGCCGGCGGTATCCGCCTCGATCACGGGCTGCAGGTTCAGGTCCCGCAACAGGTTCAGCACCTGGCCGAGCGCGACCGGGTGGCTGTGGGCGCGCTTCAGCGTGGCGATCGAGGCACCCTTCGGGGCCAGCAGGCAATGCTCGACCCGTTCGAAATGCTCGCCCACGACATGCAGGCCGCTATCGGGCAGCAGGCGGTGGATGTCCGGCACGCGGCCGGCCAGCGAATTCTCGCAGGGCAGCATGGCCAGCCCGGCGCGGCCCTCGCGCACCGCCGCGATCGCCGCCTCGAAGGAAGCGCAGGGCAGTGTGGTCCAGCCGGGATAGGCCTGGCGGCAGGCGAGGTCGGAATAGGCGCCGGGCAGGCCCTGGAAGGCGATGATCCCGGAAGGGGCTTGGGGCATGGGGTGCTGAAGGTCCTGCACGCGGCGTCCGCACGGGTTGTCGTTAACCGCCGGCGCCTATATTGTCCGGCAGGTTTTACGGCAGGCCGGAACCGGCGCAAGCCCGCCGCACCAGGTCGTTCATGAACCTGCGTTTCATGCTGGCCGTGCGGTGGCCCGGTTTTTGGCAGCCCTCAGCGGCGCTTCGGAAGGGTGCACTCCAGGATGAGTCTGGAAGTCAATAAGGTGTTCGCCGCGGTCCTGACCGCGGGGGTGGTCTTCATGGTCGCCGGCGTGGTCGGCGGTGCCATCGTGCACCCGCACAGGCTGGAGACCAGCGCGATCGCGGTGGCGACGCCGGAGCCGGCTGCCGCGCCGGCCGCGCCGGTCGAGGCGCAGCCGATCGGTCCGCTGCTGGCCGCCGCCAACCCGGATACCGGTCGCCAGATCGCGCAGCGCGCCTGCGCCTCCTGCCACAACTTCACGCAGGGCGGCCCGAATGGCGTCGGGCCGAACCTGTGGGGCGTGGTGAATGGGCCGCATGCGCATGTCGAGGGCTTCAACTACTCCGCGGCGATGCGCGCGAAGCATGACCAGCCCTGGGACTATGAGGCGCTGAACGCGTTCCTGACGCGTCCCTCCGCCGCCATCCCGGGCACCCGCATGGCCTATGCCGGCATGTCCAGCATCAACCAGCGCGCGGACCTCATCGCATTCCTCCGTTCCCTGGCCGCCGAGCCGGCGCCGCTGCCCTGAGCGACCGGACGTTGACGGAAAGCGCCTTCCTGGCGACGGCGGAAGCCGCCGCCGAGGCGGCGGGCGCCGTCATCCGCCCGCTGTTCCGCTCCGCCCTGCTGGTGGAAGCCAAGGGCGACGCCAGCCCGGTCACGGAAGCGGACCGGGCGGCGGAACGCGCCATCCGGGCGCTGCTGGCGGAACGCCACCCCGGACACGGCGTGATCGGTGAGGAATACGGCGACAGCAACCCGGACGCCGAATGGGTCTGGGTGCTCGACCCGATCGACGGCACCCGCGCCTTCGTCACCGGCCGCCCCCTGTTCGGCACGCTGATCGGCCTGCTGCACCGGGGCGTGCCCGTGCTCGGGCTGATCGACCAGCCGACCACCGGCGAACGCTGGATCGGCATCGCCGGCCAGCCCACCCGTTTCCGCTCCGGCTTCGGCGGCACCCCGCGCTGCCGCCCCTGCGGCCGCCTGGCGGAGGCGGAACTCTCCTGCACCTCCCCGGACATGTTCGACGCCGAGACCGCGCCGCGCTTCGCCGCCGTGAAGGCCGCCGCGCGCCGTACCACCTGGGGCGGTGATTGCTACGCCTATGGCCTGCTGGCGCTGGGCCTGGTGGATGCGGTGGTGGACGCCACCATGAAGCCCTGGGACTGGGCCGCGCTGGTGCCGGTGATCGAGGGTGCCGGCGGCACCTGCACCGATTGGGCCGGCCGGCCGCTGCGCCTGGATGGCGACGGCACCGTATTGGCGCTGGGCGATGCCGCGCTGCTGCCGGAGGCGACCGGCCTGCTGACCGGCTGAGCCGCGGTTGCGGTGGCGGGGGGGAACCCCCAAACTAGCAGCCATGCAGACCCATCCCATGCGCCGGCGCGACCTGCTGACCCTCTCCGCCGCCCTCGGCCTCGCGCCGGGCGCCCTGCATGCCGTGACGCCCGCCGGCGGCTCCGCCGCGCCCGGCCAGGCGATCCGCACCCATGCGTTGTCGCTGCTGGGGCAGCCCGCCCTGCCGGCGGATTTCACCCACTTCCCCTGGGTGAACCCGGACGCGCCGAAGGGCGGGGAGCTTGCGCTGACCGCGCTCGGCTCCTTCGACAGCTTCAACCAGTACATCCTGCGCGGCACCGCCGCCGTCGGGCTTCCGCTGATCTACGACACGCTGCTGGCCAATAGCCCGGATGAATCCAGCACCGAATACCCCTATCTCGCGCAATGGATCGACCTGCCCGCGGACCGCCTTTCGATCAGCTTCGACCTCAACCCCGCCGCGCGCTTCCATGATGGCCGCCCCGTTACCGCCGCCGATGTGATCTTCACCTTCAACGCGCTGCGCACCCATGGCCGGCCCTTCTTCCGGTCCTACTGGGGCGATGTGACGGAGGTGGTGGCCGAGTCGCCCCGCCGCGTGACCTTCCGCTTCCGCAGCAACGAGAACCGCGAGCTCGGCCTGATCCTCGGCCAGATGCCCGTCATGCCCGCGCATTGGTGGGAAGGCCGCGACTTCGCCCGGCCGCTGCTGGACCCGCCGCTCGGCTCCGGCCCCTATCGGCTGGAGCGCTTCGAAGCCGGGCGCAGCCTGGTCTACACAAGGGTGCAGGACTGGTGGGCCAAGGACATCCCCAGCCAGAAGGGCACGCAGAACTGGGACGTGCAGCGCTACGAATACTTCCGCGACACCACCGTCGCGCTGGAAGCCTTCAAGGCGGGCCAGATCGACTTCCGCACGGAAAACAGCGCGCGCGACTGGGCCACGGGCTACGACTTCCCCGCCATGCGCCGCGGCCTGGCGAAGCAGGATGAACTGCGCCACGAACTGCCTACCGGCATGCAGGCCTTCGCCGTGAACCTGCGCCGGCCGCTGTTCCAGGATGCCCGGGTGCGCCGCGCGCTGATCGAGCTGTTCGACTTCGAGTGGATGAACGCCAACCTGTTCTACGGCAGCTATACGCGCACGCAGAGCTACTTCTCCAACTCCGAACTGGCTTCGTCCGGCCTGCCGAGCGGCGCCGAACTCGCCGTGCTGGAGCCCTTCCGCGGCCGCGTGCCGGAGGAGGTTTTCACGACCGAATACAAGCTTCCCGTCACCGACGGCTCCGGCAACAACCGCGAAGGCCTCCGCACCGCGCTCCGGCTGCTGCAGGCCGCCGGCTGGCGGGTGCAGAACCGCCGCCTGGTCGGGCCGCAGGGCCAGCCCTTCGAATTCGAGATCCTGCTGCAGGGCGCCACCTTCGAGCGCATCGCCCTGCCCTATGTGCAGGCGCTGGAACGCATCGGCATGTCCGTCCGCGTCCGCACCGTGGACCCGGCACAGTACCAGACGCGGATGGACGCCTTCGACTACGACATGACCGTCGAGGTGATCCCCCAGTCCCTGTCCCCCGGCAACGAACAGCGCGACTTCTTCTCCTCCGCCAAGGCGCGGGAAAACGGCAGCCAGAACGTGGCCGGCATCAGCGACCCGGTGATCGACGAACTCGTCGAACTCGTCATCAATGCGCCGGACCGGGAGCAACTCGTCGCCCGCACCCGCGCGCTGGACCGCGTGCTGCTGTGGCACAACTTCATGATCCCCAACTGGCACAGCCGGACCTTCCGCATCGCCTTCTGGGACAAATTCGGCCGCCCCGAACGCAACCCGCGCTACGGCCTCGGCCTCGAAACCTGGTGGGTGGACCCGGCCAAGGACCGTGCGCTGAGCGACGCCCGGCGGACGCTGTAGTGGCCATGGGGGTGCTGCGCCTGTGGCCTGCAGGAGGGGCGCTGCCCCTCCTGCACCTCCCCGCCAGGGGCCTCGGGCCCCTGGACCGCGAGAGTCTTGAGCAGGAAAGGAGAGGGGCCGAAGCGACCATCGAACAGGCGCCTCCGCTGGCCCCTCTCCTTTCCTGCTCAAAGGTCATGGGTTCAAAGGGCCAAAGCCCTTTGCGGGTGGGGTGTGGGGAGGGCAGCGCCCTCCCCGCGGTCGCATAGCGCACCCCCATGGCCGCCTACATCTTCCGCAGGCTTCTGCTCGTGGTGCCGACCTTGCTTGGCATCATCCTCATCAATTTCGCCGTCGTGCAGTTCGCGCCGGGTGGGCCGGTGGAGCAGATGCTCGCCGAGTTGCGGGGCGAGGGGCAGACGCTGGGGCGTCTGACCGGGGAGGGGCAGGGTGAGACGCGGGCCCCGGGTGGTGCCGGAATGGGCGGAGGCGGGGGCGACGGGCCGGTTGGCACCTATCGCGGGGCGCGCGGGTTAGACCCGGCGATCGTGGCGGAGATCGAGCGGATCTTCGGCTTCGACAAGCCGGCGCATGTGCGCTTTGGCGAGATGATGTGGGGCTATCTCACCTTCGATTTCGGGCGGAGCCTGTTTCGCGACCAGCCGGTGGTGGATCTGGTGATCGAGAAGATGCCGGTGTCCATTTCGCTCGGGCTGTGGTCGACGCTGATCATCTATCTGGTGTCGATTCCGCTCGGTATCCGCAAGGCGGTGCAGGACGGCACGCGCTTCGATGTCTGGACCAGTGGCGTGGTGCTGGTGGGCTATGCGATTCCGGGCTTCCTGTTTGCCATCCTGCTGGTGGTGTTCTTCGCCGGCGGGTCCTTCCTGCAGTGGTTTCCGCTGCGGGGCCTGGCGAGTTCGGGCAGCGAGATGTGGCCCTTCTGGCAGCGGGCGCTGGACTATGCCTGGCACATGGCCTTGCCGACGCTGGCACTGGTGATCGGCGGCTTCGCGGGCCTGACCATGCTGACCAAGAATGCGTTCCTCGATGAGATCGGCAAGCAGTATGTCGTCACCGCCCGGGCCAAGGGCAATTCGGAAACCCGCATCCTGTATGGCCATGTGTTCCGCAATGCGATGCTGCTGATCATCGCGGGCTTCCCGGCCGCCTTCATCAGCATCCTGTTCACCGGCGCGCTGCTGGTGGAGATCGTCTTCAGCCTGGATGGGCTGGGCCTGCTGGGCTTCGAGGCGGCGATCCGGCGCGACTACCCGATCATGTTCGGCACGCTCTACATCTTCACGCTGATGGGGCTGATCCTGCAGATCATTGGCGACGTCATGTACACGGTGGTCGATCCGCGCATCGACTTCGAAGCACGCCGATGACCCCCATCACCCTACGCCGCATTGCGAACTTCAAGGCGAACCGGCGCGGCTACTGGTCGATGTGGATATTCCTGGTCCTGTTCGTCCTGACGCTGTTCGCGGAGCTGCTGGCGAACGACAAGCCGCTGGTGGCGCGGATCGATGACCGCTGGCTGTTTCCGGCGGTGGTCGGCGGCTATGCGGAAAGCGACGTGCTGCCGGATGGCCTGCCGATCACGATGGACTGGCACGACCCGTCGCTCCAGGCCGAGTTCGCGGAACGTGGCGGCTGGGCGGTCTGGCCGCTGGTGCCCTACCGGCATGATTCGGTGGTGCGCGATGTCGGCCAGCCATCCCCGGCGCCGCCCTCCACGCGCAACTGGCTGGGCACGGATGACCAGAGCCGGGACGTGCTGGCGCGGGTGATCTATGGCTTCCGGCTTTCGGTGCTGTTCGGCTTCTCACTGACCATCGTCAGCTCGATCGTCGGCATCGCGGCGGGGGCGGTGCAGGGGTATTACGGTGGCTGGGTCGATCTCGGCTTCCAGCGATTCATCGAGATCTGGTCGGGCATGCCGCAGCTTTACCTGCTGATCATCCTGGCCAGCGTGCTGGAGCCAAGCTTCTTCACCCTGCTGATCTTCCTTCTGCTGTTCTCCTGGATGAGCCTGACCGGCGTGGTGCGGGCGGAATTCCTGCGCGGGCGCAACCTGGATTACGTGCGGGCGGCGCGGGCGCTGGGGGTTTCCGACACGGCGCTGATGACGCGGCACATCCTGCCGAATGCCATGGTGGCGACGCTGACCTTCCTACCCTTCATCCTGTCGGGGTCCGTCACGGTGCTGGCCAGCCTGGATTTTCTCGGCTTCGGTCTGCCGCCGGGCTCGCCCTCGCTGGGCGAATTGGTGAACCAGGGCAAGAACAACCTGCAGGCGCCCTGGCTCGCGATGACGGGCTTCTTTGTGCTCGGCGGCATGCTGACGCTGCTGATCTTCGTGGGCGAGGCGGTGCGCGATGCCTTCGACCCGCGCAAGCTGCCGGGGGGCGGGACATGAGTGCGCCCTTGCTGGATGTGCAGGACCTCACCGTCGCCTTCGGCGCCAAGACGGTGGTGCATGGCGTGTCCTTCACCGCGGCGCGCGGGGAAACGGTGGCGCTGGTCGGCGAAAGCGGCAGCGGCAAATCCGTCACCGCCTTGTCCTGCCTGCGGCTGCTGGCCGGCGCGGGTCACAACCCGCAGGGCCGCATCACGCTGGACGGCACCGACGTGCTGACCGCGAAGGGGGAGGATCTGCGCCGGCTGCGCGGCGGCGTCGCCGGCATGGTGTTCCAGGAGCCGATGACCTCGCTCAACCCGCTGCACAGCGTGGGCCGCCAGGTGTCGGAGGCGGTGACGCTGCATCGCAACCTGGGTGGGGAGGCGCTGCGCCTGCGCGTGGTGGAATTGCTGACCCGCGCCGGCTTCCCGCAGGCGGAGGCGCGGCTGAATGCCTATCCGCACCAGCTCTCCGGTGGCCAGCGGCAGCGGGTGATGATCGCGGTGGCGCTGGCCAATGATCCGGCGCTGCTGATCGCGGATGAACCGACCACGGCGCTGGATGTGACGATCCAGGCGCAGATCCTGGAATTGCTGGCCGACCTCAAGCGGCGCCTGTCCATGGCCGTGCTGCTGATCACCCACGACCTGGCCATCGTTCGCCGCCATGCCGACCGCGTGGTGGTGATGCGGCATGGCGAGGCGGTGGAGGCCGGCACGGTGGCGGAGGTTTTTCGCAATCCGCAGCACGACTACACGAAGATGCTGCTGGCGACGGAACCCCGCGGCCGGCCGGACCCGGTGGCGGCCGACGCGAAGCTGCTGCTGCAGGGCGAACAGATAAAAGTCCATTTCCCGATCAAGCGCGGCATCCTGCGCCGCACGGTGGGGCTGGTGAAGGCGGTGGATGGCGTCACCGTCGCCATCCGGGAAGGTGAGACGGTGGGGCTGGTCGGCGAATCCGGCAGCGGCAAGACCACGCTCGGCCTGGCGCTGCTGAGGCTGGAGACCAGCGAGGGCCCGATCCACTTCGAGGGCGCGCCGATCCAATCCCTGTCCCGGTCCGCGCTGCGACCGCTGCGCCGGCGCATGCAGATCGTCTTCCAGGATCCCTATGGCAGCCTGTCGCCGCGCATGACGGTGGCGGAGATCGTCGGCGAGGGCCTGCGCGTGCATGAAAGCCTCTCGGCCGCGGAATCCGAAAGGCGCGTCGCTGCGGCGCTGGAGGAGGTGGGGCTGGATTCGACCATGCTCGCCCGCTACCCGCATGAATTCAGCGGCGGCCAGCGCCAGCGCATCGCCATCGCCCGCGCGCTGGTGCTGAAGCCGCGGCTGGTGGTGCTGGATGAGCCGACCAGCGCGCTGGATGTCTCGGTGCAGGCGCAGGTGGTGGATCTGCTGCGCGACCTGCAGGCACGGCATCGCCTGGCCTACCTGTTCATCTCCCACGACCTGCGCGTGGTCCGCGCGCTGGCCCACCGCATCATCGTGCTGAAGGATGGCCGCGTGGTGGAGGAAGGGGAGGCGCAGGCGGTTGTCGAGGCGCCGCAACAACCCTACACCCGCGCCCTGATGGCGGCGGCCTTCGACCTGACCACCGCCGGCAGCGAGGGCGCCGTAAGGACATGAGCGAGGCGGAGGATGCGGTGCTGCCGCCGCTGGAGCGGCTGCGCCTGCTGCTGGACGCGCAGCAGGTGAAGCTAGGCGTGCATATCCGCAAGATGAACTCGCCCGGCAGCCCGGTATACCGGCATGGCGAGAACATCTGGCCGGCGGCCGGCATCCTCGTCGCCTCCTTCGCCGGCACCGCGCTGATCCACTTCTATGTCGGCGCGGCGATCCTGGCGGTGGGCTGCTGGTGGTGGCTGGCGAAGGTGCAGCCGCGCATCCGCGACGGCGTCTTCGAACGCGCCAGCCATTGGGCGCTGCAATCGGAAGAGCATTTCGACGCGCTCTGGGCAAAGGGTGTGCTGACGCTGCATGCCGAATTGCCGGATGGGCGCAAATTCGCCGCGGCGCGGCGCGACGATTGGCGCGCTTTTGCCCGGCTGGTCTACCGTGAAACCAAGGGGAATGCGGCCTGATGGCTGTCCTGCTCTCGACCAAGCCGGCCGCGATGGCGATGTGGCGCGATGCGCTGCTGGCGGTGGATCCCTCGCTGGAGATCCGCATGTTCCCCGATGCCGGCGACCCGGCAGCGATCGAGGCCGCGGTGGTCTGGACTGCGCATGACATGGCGGAGCTACGGCGCTACCCGAATCTCCGCCTGATCGTCTCCATGGGCGCCGGAGTGGATCACCTGCTGCGCCCGCCCGGCCCGCCGCCCAGCATTCCGGTGGCCCGCCTGGTGGACCGCATGCTGACCACGCAGATGGGCGAGTGGGTGCTGCTGAACGTGCTGCGCTTCCACCGCCAGGATCTGGCCTATCGCGCCCAGCAGCAGGGCCGGGTGTGGGAGGAACTGCCGGCGCCGGTGACGGCGGAAACGCCCGTGGGCTTCCTCGGCCTGGGCGAACTCGGCACCCATGCGGCCGGGCTGCTGCGCGGCCTCGGCTTTCCGGTGCTCGGCTGGTCGCGCCGGCCGAAGCAGGTGGCAGGGGTGGAGACCTTCCACGGCGCCGATGGCCTGGCCGCGATGGCGGCGCGTGCGCGCATGCTGGTCTGCCTGCTGCCGCTGACGCCGGAGACGCGCGGCGTCATCGACGCCCGGCTGCTCGGCCTGTTGCCGCGCGGGGCCTTCGTCATCAACGGTGCCCGGGGCGGGCATGTGGTCGATGCCGATCTGCTGGCGGCGCTGGAGACTGGGCAGGTCGCGGCCGCGGCGCTCGACGTGTTCAGTCCGGAGCCATTGCCGGAGGCGCATCCCTACTGGGCGCATCCGCGCGTGGTGATGACGCCGCATGCTGCCAGCATCACCATTCCCGCGAGTGCCGCGCCACAGGTGGTGGAGAATCTCCGCCGTGCCCGTGCCGGTCAGCCCTTGCTGAACCTGGTCGATTTCAGCGCCGGCTACTGAACCGGCGAACACCCGTCGGCCCTCTGCGGGATTCCCTGCAGCTTCGGACTGCAGCCCGACCCGGGGCCTCGCTGCTGGCTCCAACGTCAGCCCGCCTGATGGCGGGCCAGACGTCAGCCCGCCTTGCGGGCTTCCTCGGGCACCACCGTCTCCCGCGCCGTCTGCTCCGCGGCCGTCATGATGCTCCGCATGTCGCGCAGGAAGCTCGCGCCCTTCAGGGTGCGCTGCACCAGGACGCTGCGGCGATCCATCGGGTCCACCTTGCGGCGCGCCAGGTCGAGCTCGCCGAGCCGGTCCAGCGCGCGCGTGATGGCGGGCTTGGAGACATTCAGCTCCGCCGCCAGCCCGCGCACCGTGTGCGGGCCGTCCGTCAGGTAGACGGTCAGGAAGACGCCGAGCTGTCGGGCGGACAGATCGGGTCCGTCACGCCGGACCAGCGCCACGACGGTGTCGCGGAGAATGCCGACGAGCTGATCTGAATTCGCTTGATTGGCCATATTGTCCATTCCTTCTTCGTCACGCTTGCGGCTGGCCTGGGTCGGTTTCACCGCGGCGCCGGCGCGGCTTCGGCCGCGCCTTCCTTTCGGCCCGCTTTGCGAAAGGTCCTGTCCCGACGTCCCCTTGTGAGAGCGCCGCGAGGCAGAAAGTTCCCGTTTCATCTCAAATTCGTTACCGTCCTGAGGGCTGACTTGAGGCAACCAACGCGGTGACGGCGCGTAACAAGGCGCGGGCAGATTGGATCTCCCCACCCTCGGGACGCCCAGGTCGCGTCTGGTCGTTCCAGGCATAGAGATCGAGATGCGCCCAGCGCACACCGCTTGGTATAAAATGTTGCAGAAACAAAGCGGCTACCACAGATCCTGCCATTGGCTTCGAACTGACGTTGTTCAGGTCCGCAACTGAACTGTCCAGCCAAGAAACGTAATTTTTCATCAGTGGTAATTGCCACACCGCATCGTGAACTGTTGTTCCTGCAGAGAGAATACTTTGTGCGAGCTCTGCATCGTCAGAGAACAACGCAGGCAGATCCGGTCCAAGCGCGACACGTGCGGCCCCGGTCAATGTCGCGGCGTCCAGCAGCAGGTCTGGCTTCTGTTCCCCGGCGAAGGCCAGCAGGTCCGCCAGCACCAGGCGGCCTTCCGCATCCGTATTGCCGATCTCGACGCTCAGCCCCTTGCGCGTGCGGATCACGTCCATCGGGCGGAATGCGGTGCCGGAGACGCTGTTCTCCACCGCACCCACGAGCAGCAGCAGGCGGATCGGCGTGCCGGCGCGCATCAGCATGTCGGCCAGCGCGATCATCGCGGCGGCGCCGCCCATGTCCTTCTTCATCCGCAGCATGCCTGCGGCCGGCTTCAGGTCCAGTCCGCCGGTGTCGAAGCACACGCCCTTGCCGCACAGGGCGATGAGCGGACCATCCGCCGCACCTTCCCAGCGCAGGATCGCGACATGCGGCGCGCGCGGGCTGCCCTGGCCCACGGCGGCGATGGCCGGAAAGCCCTGTTCCAGCGCGGCGCCGGAAATGTCCTCGAAGCCCGCGCCATGCGAGGCGGCCAGGCGGCGCACCGCCTCGGCCAGTTCGGCCGGGCCCAGGTGATTGGCGGGCTGGTTCACCAGGTCCCGCCCGGCCCAGATCGCCGCCGCCTGCTGTTGCGCCGCCTCCGTGCCCGCATCCGGCACCAGCCTTGCGGCGCGGCGCTGCGGCTTCGATTTGAGCCCGGCGAAGCGGTAGGCGCCGAGGCACCAGCCGAGCGTCGCCGCCTCCGCATCCGGCGCACCCTCGATGCGCCAGCTGGTATCTTCAGGCAGGGCGAAGGGCAGTGCGCCGAAGGCCCAGGGGCTGGCAGCGGCGGCCGCATCCTCGCCCAGCCCGAGCACGGCCCCGGCCAGGCCAGCCTCGCCCAGTTCCGCCTGGCCGGGCAGCAGGCGCAATTCCTGCGCCTTGGCGGTAAAGCCGCTGGCACGCAGCCAGGCGGCACTGGCCGGCGGCAGCCCCGCCAGCAGCGCCTCCAGCCCATCCGGCCGCACGGCCCGCAGGGGAAGCGTCGAATCCGTGGCGTGGGTCAGGCAGTCCATTGCAACAATTCCCGGGTCGGAAGGCAGAGAGGAGGGTCGCGCGTCGCGTCTGCAACGAGAACGCTAGCACGGTAACGAACGACAACCACAGGCTGTAATGGCGGCGGTTCTACCGCGTCCAGCCCGGGTGCGAGGTGCCGCTTCCGGCGCGGCGCGGCCGATGCTAGGGCCTCGGCCCATGCGGATCCTGCTGTGGTACTGGGGGCGGCGCGGTGGCGGCGCGCAATTCACGCTCGGGCTTGCCCAGGCGCTGGCCGCACGGCCCGGCGTCCAACTCAGCTTGTCGGTTTCGGCGCAGGGCGAATTACTGGATCGATTTCGTGTTTTGAGCGTTCCGATACACATCGTGGACACCTATCGCGATCTGACCGGTTTCGCCACCGGCCTGCTGCGCCTGCCTGCCCTGACGCAGCAGCTTGCCAGCGTGGCACGGCAGGCGGATGTCGTCGTCTCCGGCATGACCCATACATGGACGCCGCTGGTGGCGCCTTCGCTGGCCCGGTCGGGCGCGGCCTTCGTGCCGGTGGTGCATGATGCGACGCCGCATCCGGGCGATTTCGCCTGGGGCTGGAACTGGCGCCTGGGCCGGGAACTGCGCGCGGCGCGTGCGGCGGTGGCGCTGTCGGACCAGGTGGCGGCGGCGCTCGCTGCCCGCGCGCCGGCCCTGCCGCTGATCCGCATGCGGCTGCCCGCACTGCTTGGGGCTGCTCCGGCGGGGCCGGCGCCGGCGGGCCGGAAGGGCGAGCTGCGCCTGTTGTTCTTCGGCCGTTTGCGAACCTACAAGGGCCTCGACCTGCTGCGCGATGCCTTCCGCCTGCTGCACCAGGCGCATCCGGGTGCCAGTCTGCGCGTGGTCGGCGAAGGCGATGCGGAGGCCTGCGCCCCTGGCCTCGCCGCGCTGCCCGGCGTGCGGCTGGAGCGGCGCTGGGTGGCGGAGGATGAGATCCCCACCCTGCTCGCCGCCGCGGATGCCGTGGTGCTGCCATATCGGGAGGCCAGCCAGTCCGGCGTGGTGCCGCAGGCACTGGCGATGGGCGTGCCGGTGGTCGCCACGCCGGTCGGCGGCCTGGCGGAGCAGGTGCGGCCCGGTGCCGGCGGCGTGCTGGCGGAGGCCGTCTCAGCCCCGGCGCTGGCCGAGGCCCTGGCCGGGCTGATGGACCCCCTGCGCCTGGCGTCGCTGCGGCTGGAAGCCATGCGCGCCGGCGCGGCCGAATCGGATTGGGATGAAGCCGCCACGGCGCTGCTGGCAGGGCTGGCGCGGCTGCCCCGCTGAATTCAGTGCAGCAGGCCGGTGGCCCATTGCAGGATGCCCAGGGCGAAGATGGTGGCGCCGAGCCCATAGATGATCGGCGGCGGCACCGGCGCGAGCCGCAGCGACAGCAGCGCCAGCGTGCCGAACAGGGCGCGCCAAAAGCTCGCCCCCAGCAGCAGCAGCCCGAGGAAGGTGAAACCGGCGAACCAGACGGCCCGCATCGCCCGCAGCATTCGGCTCAATCCTCGTCAACGCAGCCAGGGCCCGTTTCTGGCGCATGGGCGCGGCGGGGACAAGCCGCGGCACCCGGCTTGATCGTCGGGAACGGTCATGCAACAAAAAGGGCGTAGGCGGGTCATCGCTGCAATTGGGCGTTGCGTGGCGTGCGCGGGGCGCTTCTGCTGTCCAGATCGCCCGAATCCTTCCGGCGCCGCCGGTCCGAAGCCCCTTCCGGCGCCGCCGGTCGAAGCCCAAGGGAAAATCCCATTTGAGCCACCCCGCTCTGCGCGCCCTGGCACGTTTCATCCCGCAGATCATGCGCCTCGAGGAAAGCCGCGATGCGGCCATCCGCGAACGCGACCTGGCGCAGCAGCAGGCGCATGCGGAGCAGCAGCAGGCGCTGTCCGCGCAGCAGCAGGCGGAATCAGCCCAGCGCATGCTGGACGAGGTGCTGCAGCGGCAACACGTAGACGGCAATGCCCGGGTCGAGCAGACGCTCGCCATGGTGCGCGCCGAATACACCGTGCTGCCGCGCTTCGGCTTCCACCAGCCGATCGACTACGAGCCGGACAGCCTGCCGCCGCATTTCGACCCGCCGGTGGTCGTGCCGGGCGAGGCCCTGCCGCTGCCCGCGCCGGCGGAACGCTTCGGCTACCCGGCCGACGATGCGGCGTATCTGCACATGGGCGCGCTGGATGCGGCGGTGGTGCGGGCGGCGATCGACCGCCATCTCGGCCCGCGGCAGGACCTGGCGCTGCTGGATTTCGGCTGTTCCTCCGGCCGCGTGCTGCGGCATTTCGACGCGGAGCGCAGTGCCCAGGGCTGGCGCCTGCATGGCGTGGACATCCAGGCCCGGCCGATCGAATGGCTGCGGCTGCATTTCCCGCAGGACTACCTGGTGACCACCGGCACGGTGCAGCCGCACCTGCCTTTCGAGGATAACAGCCTCGACGTGATCTACGGCTTCAGCGTCTTCACCCACATCAAGTATCTCTGGGATATGTGGCTGCTGGAATTGCGGCGCGTATTGAAGCCGGGCGGGCTGCTGGTGCAGACCATCCACACGGAGAATGCCTGGGCCTTCTACCACGGCCAGCGCGAGGAGGCCTGGGTGCGGCGGGCGCATTCGGCCCGCATGCTGGACCGGCCGGAGATGGATGCCGACTGGTTCCACCACGGCGACATCGCCGTCAGCCAGGCCTTCTGGAAGGCGGAGATCGCCCGCCGCAACTGGGGCCGCTACCTGGAGGTGCTGGAATTGCTGCCGCCGCAGCATGATCTCTCGTTCCAGGACGTGATGATCTGCCGCAAGCCGCTGCCCTTGGGCTGGTGATTCAGAACGGAAACGGCTCCGGCGGATCATTCGCGGCACCCGGCTGCACATCGAGTTCATGGATGCCGCCGACGCCGAAGCCGACCCACTGGCTGCCGGTCCAGGCATATTCATACTCGTTGCCGATGCCCCATTCGCTGGCCGATTGCCCGTTCTGGCCCCAGGACCGCGTCGGCAGCCAGCGGTCGCTGTTGCCGTCGTAGTAGTCGGTGATCCAAAGCGTGCCGTCGCGGATGTTGGTCGGGTTGGGGTGGTCCCACTTGGCATAGATCTCATAGTAGCCGTGCGCGCCCTGCAGACGGTCGCCGAGCTGGAAGCGCGCATAATCCTCGGCCAGCCAGCCGGCATAGAGATCGCCCGAATTGCTGTAGAAGGCCCAGGCGTAGTAGCCGTCCGGCCCGACGTCGAGCTGGTAGATGCCACCCTGGCCGAAATCATCCCATTCGACGCCGTCCCAGGCGTAGTCGTATTCCTGGCCCAGCCCCGCCTGCGTCACCGGCTGCCCGTTCTGCGACCAGTTGCGCGCCTGAAACCAGCGCTGCGACGGCCCATCGAGGTAATCCGTCACCCAGACCGCGCCTTCCGGTTGGCCGGAGGTATCCCAGGACCGGTCGTAGATGGTGTAGCTGCCGCGCGCGCCGGCGACCTGCTGGCCGATGGTGTAAAGGCCAGCATCGGCCACTACGAAGCCGACATACAGGTCGCCGGAGGTGGCGTGCTGGAAATACCAGGCAAAGCGCGCCGGCTGTTCCACGCTGGCCTTCACGGTGCCCGCCAGTCCGAAATCATCCCATTCGTCGCCGTCCCAGACGTAATCGAACTCCGAGCCCAGCCCGCCATAGCCGCTGGGCGCGCCGGCCAGCACATAGGCGGAATAGCTGGTGAGCTGCTGGTTGGCGCTGATGTCGTGGTAGCCGCCGGTGGTCCAGACGGTGCCATCCGCGATCACCTGGCCGCCCAGCGAGGATTCCGCGGTGACGGTGTAGGTGCCGCCCGGCCTCACCACCGTGTCGCCGACATCCATCGCGGTGCCGTGGCCGACCAGGCGGCCGAAGTAGCGGTCGCCATCCAGCATCTGGAAGGTCCAGTCGAACAGCACGTCCGGGATATGGTCCGCCTGTAGCGAGCCACCCTGGCCGACCTGCACCCAGGCGCTGCCGGTCCAGGCGCGGTCCAGCTCGCTGCCCAGCCCGGCATAGCCGGTCGGCGCCGCGCCGCCGCTTTCCAGCGAGAAGTCGGTGCGCGCCGCGCCGTCGTAGTAGCGCGTGGTCTGCACGGTGCCTTCCGCCCCGCCCTGCGCCTGGTCCTGGCCGAAGGCGACCTCCGTCAGGATGCGGTACAGCCCGTAGGCGGTGCGGAAGGTATCGCCTGCCGCCCAGTCCACGCTATCCGCCAGCAGGGTGCCGAACAGCATGTCGCCGCTGTCGGCGGTGAAGGACCAGGTGAACAGGCTGTCGGCCAGGTTGCCCGGGTCCGCCTGGTCGGCTCCGCCCAGGCCGAAGCTGTCCCAGCCGCTGCCGCTCCAGGCGGCATCCACCTCGCTGCCCAGTCCGGCGAGGCCGGCGGCGCTGGTCTCGCCCAGCCGGGTCAGCATCCAGGCGCCGGTGCGGTCGCGGTACCAGCCGACCGAGATCCAGCCTTCCTCCATGCCGAAATCGCCGAGATCCGTGCCCTGCGCGTCGGCGGCGACGATGGTGTAGGTGCCATGCGCGGTGCCGAGTGTGTTGCCGATGACGTAGCGGCTGGAATCCTCCACCAGCGTGCCGCCCCAGCTATCGCCGGTGGTGGCGCGGAAGGTCCAGGTGAAGATGCTGTCCGTCACCGTGGCGGCGGCGGCGGGAAGCGCCGGAAGGGTCATGCAGGGCTCCGCAGCCGGGGCTGGCCGGCGCGGGGCATTGTGCTGCGGGTGCGGTGAAGTGCCGGTTAATACCAGATCCCGGTGATCGTGACCGAGCACCGACTCAGTCGTGCCGCAGGCACGCCAAAAGGCGTGACGGCGCCGGCATCCGCCGGCTTGGCTACGCGCCACTTGGCGCGGCGGCAATTCGGCCGAGCGCCCGCCATCGGCGGGCGCAGGTTCCCATCAATGGGATTTGGCATAACCATGCCCCATGGAGACCGACCGGCTGAGGCAGGCGCGGGCGCCGCCGGTGCGCGGCCTCAGGCCAGCAGCCGGCTGATCCGCTCCAGCAGCGCCGAGGCGGTATAGGGCTTGCCGAGGAAGTTCACCCCCTCATCCAGCCTGCCATGGTGGATGATGGCGTTGCGGGTATAGCCGGTGGTGAACAGCACCAGCAGCCGCGGCCGCCGGGCCAGCGCCGCGGCGGCCAGTTCGCGGCCGTTCATCGGCCCGGCCAGCACCACGTCGGTGAACAGCAGCGTCACCTCGGGATGCGCGCTGAGCAGCGCCAGGGCGGAGGGGCCATCGCCCGCCGCGATGGTGCGGCAGCCGGCTTCCTCCAGCGCCGTCACGGCGAAGTCCCGCACCATCTCCTCATCCTCCACCACCAGCACCACGGCGCCGCGGCCGGTGTGGAGACCGGTGCCGGGCGCGGCGGGCTGCGCCTGCGTCCCCGCGGCGGCAGGCAGTTCCGCATCCCGCAGCCGCGGCAGGTACAGCTTCACCGTGCTGCCCTGGCCCGGCTCGCTGTAGATCGCCGCATGGCCGCCGGATTGCCGGGCGAAGCCATAGACCTGGCTGAGCCCGAGGCCGGTGCCCTTGCCCGTCGGCTTGGTGGTGAAGAAGGGCTCGAAGGCACGGGTCACCACCTCGGGCGACATGCCGGTGCCGGTGTCGGAGACGCAGATCAGCACATATTGGCCGGCATCCACATCCTCCCGCCCCGCCGCATAGGCCTCGTCCAGATATGCGTTGGCGGTCTCGATGGTCAGCTTGCCGCCGGCCGGCATGGCATCGCGCGCATTCACGGCCAGGTTCAGCAGCGAGGATTCGAGCTGGTTCGGGTCCGCATGCGCGCGCCATAGCCCGCCCGACAGCACGGTCTCGATCTCGATATCCTCCCCCAGCGTGCGTCGCAGCAGGTCGGACATGCCGGCGACCAGTCGGTTGGCGTCCACCGCCTCCGGCGCCAGCGGCTGCTGGCGGGAGAAGGCAAGCAGGCGCTGGGTCAGGATGGCGGCGCGGTTGGCCCCCTCCACGGCGTTGTCGATGCCGCGGCCGATGCGCTCCGTCGCCGGGGAATGTTCCTCCAGCTCTCCCAGCCGGCGCCGGGCCAACGCCAGATTGCCGAGCACGACGGTCAGCAGGTTGTTGAAGTCATGCGCCACACCGCCGGTCAGCCGGCCCACCGCCTCCATCTTCTGCGACTGGCGGAGCTGGGCTTCGGCCCTTTCGCGGCCGGTGGCGGCGGCGATCAGCCTTGCATTGGTTTCCGCCAGGTCCCGGGTGCGTTCGCCTACCCGCGTTTCCAGCGCATCGTTCAGCCGGCGCAGGTCCTCCTCCCGCCGCCGGATGGTGCGGGAGGCTTCGGCCAGCGCCGCGCCGGATTCCGCGACCTCCCGGATGCTGGTTTGCACCGGCTCGACCGGCTCCCCCCGTCCCAGCGCCGCGGCCTGCGCGGCCAGGCGGCGCAGCGGGTCCGCGATGCGGTTGCCGAGGACCAGCGCCAGCATCACCGACAGGGCCGCCAGTGCCAGGCCGACGCCGCCGAGCAGCAGCAGCGTGCGGTGCAACGGCGCGTTCAGCGTGGCCAGCGGTACGCCCACCGCGATGCGCCAATCGGCCAGCGCGGTCTTGGCGTAGCTGCCGAGCACCGGCATGCCATCCGCGGTGAAGCCGTGCCAATTGCCCTCCCAGCCCGTCGCATTCTGGCGCAGGTCATCGGTGGCCGGCTGGCCGACGAATTCCTCATGCCGGCGGTTGCGCGCCAGGATGCGGCCCGCGCCATCCACCACCGCGAGGGTCCAGCCCTCCGGCGCCTGGCGATCCTCCAGCACCTGGCGGATGCGCTGTGCCGGGGCGCTCAGGCTGAGGAAGGCGAGGCCGGTCTCGCCGGGCAGCGGGACCTCGACCGGCACCTCCACCGCGAACATCGGCACCCGGTAGACCATGCCCTGGAACAGGTTCGTCACCGCCAGCCGGCCGCCCGGCTGGGGCGGTGGCAGGGGGGAGGTCCCGGGCGGCAGCTGGCCGGGTGCCAGCCAGGCGTTCAGGCGCTGCCGGCCGGTGGCATCGCGCAAAACCGTCGCCACGCCGAGGCGCAGCCGCAGCTCGATCGCCTGCCGGTGGAATCCTTCGAGGTCGCCCGCGCGGAGCTGCGGCGACAGGGCCAGCAGGTTGAGCGTGGCGGCCATGCCTGTCAGCTCCCGGTCCACGGCCAGCGCCACGGCACGGGCGGTATTCAGGGCCTCGTCCGACAGCCGGCTGCGCTGGGCATCGGCGAAGCGATTGGACAGGGTGGCGACGAAGACCAGGATGGGCAGCGCCAGCGCCGCCGCGAACAGCGCCAGATGCCTCCGGACCGGACGACTCACCGGACGGCCGGCCGCAGGACGGGCTTCATTCGTCTGGTCCGTCTCGGGCGGGCGCGGCGCGGCTGTATCCAACAAGCGGGCTCCGGGATGGAACGGGCGGCGGCGGCGGCGGCGCCGGGCGGGCCAGGGCGATGCCCTGGCCGGCGCGAAACCTTCCCATGCCTTCTGACCGCCTGCGCCGCAAGGCCCCATGATTCCGTGCAGGCCCGGCGCGGCAGGCCCACACCGCACGCCAAGCATGCCAACATCCGTCGAGCACAGGATGGAGGCTGGCTTGGAGACGCTGGTCCTCGAGCCAAGGATGGATAAGGGGATTCCGCAGGCGGCCTGCGGGGCGGCTGCTTCGTGGAGGTGCAGGATGGCCGCATCGCGGACGTGGTGACGCAGCGTCCGTCCCTGGACGCGCCGCGCATCACTTTGTCGGACGGGCTGCTGCTGCACGGCTTCGTCAATCTTCACAATCACGCCTTCAGCGCCCCGCTGTTCCGCGGCCTGGCGGATGACATCGCCGAGGGCGAGCTGCCGGGACATCGTCTATTCCCTGCTGATGCCGATGGGCGGCATCGCCGCGGAGGTGCTGGACGAAGACGCGATCGGCGATGTCGCCGAGATGGCGCTGCTGGAGACGATGAAGGGCGGCTCCACCACCATCATGGATGTGTGGCGGCTGCAGCACCCCGCGGGCATCGCGGCCGGGCGGGCGTAGTGCACGACCTGCGGCCCGCCCGCTCGGCGGGCCGGGCGGCCGAATGACCGCCGCCGCTTGTGCGGCGGCGCCGGCGCCTGAGGTCGATATCAAAGGATCTTGCGATCTTCCGGCAGGAAGCGGTCGGTGTAGGTGAAGTCCATGCTCGGCGGGGCAGAGATGCCGAAGGCCTCCGCAACCTGGCGGGCGGAGGTCTCGAAGCGGTCCTTCACCACGCTCGACACGCCTTGGGCCCGCACATGCGGCGTCAGCAGCGCCACCTCGTTCAGCAGCTCATTGCGCGCGATCTCGACCGCCGTGTCGATCAGCGGCTCGCGCCGCTTCAGGGATTCCATGGCGGCGGCGGGTTCCGCCAGCATGGCGCGCAGGCCGCGGATGGTGGCCTTGATGAAGCCGCGCACGACATCCGGGTTCTGCTCCGCGAAGGCCTTCCGGACCACTAGGCCCGAGGAATAAAGCTGCACGCCCCACTGGTTGTACTGCAGCCAGCCGATGTCGCGCAGCGGGATGCCGGTGCCCACCATGTTCAGCGCCGTGGTGGTCAGGAAGCCCAGCGTCGCATCGGCGCGGCGCTGCACCACCATGGTGTCGCGCAGCTGCGCCGTGACCGACAGCAGGTTGATCTTCGACACGTCGAGCTGGTTGGCGCGGGCGAAGATCGGGAACAACAGATGCGTGCCCTCGCCCGGGGAGACGGAGACGGTCCGCCCCTCCAGATCCTTGGGCCTGGTGATGCCGGAGGATTTCAGGAAAATCGCCGCATTCGGCGAGGCATCGTACAGCACGAAGACGGAGGTGACCTGGCTGCCCGGATTCTCGGTGTTGAACTTCAGTGCCAGGTTGGTGTCGGCGAAGCCGATGTCATAGGTGCCGGCGGCGACCTTGGTCAGCGTATCGCCGGAGCCGAAGCCGCGGTCGATCTGCACATCGAGGCCCGCTTCTGCGAAGAAGCCGCGATCCGCCGCCAGCGTCCAGGCCGAATGGGCGGATTGCCAAGCCCAGTCGAGGCAGAACTTCACCGGCCGTCGCGCACCCTGCGCCAGAGCGGGAGCGGCCAGGCTGGGCAGCAACAGGGCAGTTGTCAGGACATTCCGGCGAGTGACTGCGTGCATCTTGGGCAACCTCCGGTCGGGGACCGCGCGGCGCGCGGCGCGCCGCAGGTTCAGCAAGCCCCGTGCCGTGGCGCCGCCGCGTCAGACCCCCAGCGGCGGCAGCGTCGTGGTGGTGCCGCCGTTGCGCTTCGTCCAGCCTGACATGTCGATGACGAACATGCGCTGGGGCTCCACCAGCCGGTGCGTCGCGCGCTTGCCCTCCAGCACCCATTCCACATAGCCGGGCCGCGGGAAACGCCGCCGCCGCGCCATCTGCCGCTGCACATCCACCATCGCGGTCGGCGGCGCCCAGACGATCTCCATGCCCCGGTGCCGCAGGCGCCGGTACACATGCAGATGCCCGCAGGCGATCACCTTCACCCCGCCGGCCGCGCAGGCATCCAGCAGCGCCGCGCGCGGCGCCGGCAGGATGACGGAGGTGCTGAACGCCGTATCCGCCGCATCCGCATCGAAGGGCGGCATGTGGATGAAGACCATCACAGGCCGCCCATCCCGCCCGGCCAGCGCCTGCGCCAGGAAATCCGCCTGCGCCGCCTCCTCCGCCAGGCCGCTGCCCATCAATGCGGTGTCGAGGCCCACCAGCCGCCATTCGCCGAGATCCTGCACCCACCAGCTCGGCCCCACATGGCGGTGCCAGGCCGCCAGCCGCGCCGCATCCACCGGCTGGTCCAGGCGCGAGAAGGGCGGCGCCTCCCCCACATCATGGTTGCCGGCAATGGCGCGCCAGGGCAGCCCCAGTCGCGCCAACTCCGCCGCACCGAAGCCGATGTCGCCCTCCGCCACCGGGCCGTTGAAGGTCAGGTCGCCGCCATGCACCAGGAAATCCGGGGGTGACTCCGCCATGGCGTCACGGAAGGCCGCCCAGTTATGGGCGAAGTAGCCGTGGGTGGCGGACAGATGCGTGTCCGTCACATGCACCAGCCGGATGGGCGGCATGCCTTGCAGATCCTCGTCCGAATCGAGGCCGCATCCTGCGGCGGGCGGGCTGCGCGGCGATGACGGTTTGGCGTCAGCTGCGCGACGTCATCGCCGCGACGCCAAACCGTCGCCGCACCATCATCGAGTTTTGGCAGGTTCCGCCGCGAAACCCCGGAGGAGTCCCCGGCCATGATGCTTCCCCGCCGCAGCCTGATCGGCGCCGGCCTGATGACGACGGGCCTCGCGCTGCCCGCCATCATCCAGAACCGCCCTGCCGCCGCACAGCCCGCTTCCCCCGGCACCCGCCCGTTGCTCACCATCGGCGTGGCGGAAGTGCCGCCGACGCTGGAGCCGGCGCGCGAACTCTCCAACGTCGGAACCCGCGTCACCTACTCGATCTTCGATACGCTGATCCGCCGCGACTTCCTCGGCAGCCCGGATGGCGGCGGCTCCACCCTCAAGCCGCATCTGGCGACCAGCTGGGAACGCGAAAGCCCGTCCTCCCTGGTGCTGCAGCTCCGCCCCGGCGTGCGCTTCCACAATGGCGACCTGCTGACGGCGGAGGATGTCGTCTACACCTTCACCTCCCAGCGCATGTTCGGCCCGGACGCGCTGATGCGGGAGGCGCGGTCCTACTTCGCCACCCTCGCCGGCGTCGAAGCCGTGGGCGAGAACGCCGTGCGCTTCACCACCCGCGTGCCGGACGTTCTGCTGGAACAGCGCCTGGCGAGCTGGTGCGCCTGGATCGTCAACAAGCGCGCCTATGAGGAACTCGGCTTCGAGGGCTTCTCCCGCGCCCCGATCGGCACCGGCCCCTACAAGGTGCGCGAACTGCAGACCGACCAGCGCATCACGCTGGATGCCTTTGACGACTACTGGATGGGCCGCCCCACCGCGCGCGGCGTGGTGTTCCGCCAGATCCCGGAACTCGCCGCCCGCGTCGCCGCGCTGCAGGCCGGCGACGTGGACCTCATCACCAACGTGCCGCCCGACCAGATCGGCGCGCTGCGCCGCGCCGAAGGCATCGTGGTGCGCGACGTGGTGCTCGCCAACTCCCACGTCCTGACCTTCGACGAACGCGGCCCCGGCATGGGCGACAAGCGCGTGCGCCAGGCACTCGGCCTGGCACTCGACCGCCAGCTGCTGGTGGACACGCTGTGGGACGGCAAGGCCGTGGTGCCGCCGGGCCACAACTACCCGGAATACGGCCCGATGTTCCTGGAAGGCCGCAGCCTGCGCCACGACCCGGCCGGCGCACGCCGCCTGCTGCGTGAAGCCGGCTACGGCGGGCAGGAAATCATCTACCGCACCATGCCGAACTACTACACCAACGCACTCCGCGCCGCGCAGGTCGCCATCGAGATGTGGCGCGAAGTGGGCGTCAACGCCAAGCTCCAGGTGGTGGAGAACTTCGCGCAGATGCGCGCCGCCGGCCAGCAGATCGGCAACAACTCAAACTCCACCCGCCTGCCGGACCCGCTCGGCGCACTCTGGATCTCCTGGGGGCCGTCCAGCTACTTCCAGGTCAGCGGCGCCTTCCGCAGCACCGAAACCTTCAACGCCGCCGGCCGCGCTCTGGAAGCCGAAACCGACCCGGCCAAGCGCAAGGCGCTGTTCAAGACCATGCTCGACGCCTGGGAAGACGCCGCCCCCGGCACCGTGCTGTACCAACCCGCCGAATTCTACGCGATGCGCCGCAACATCGACTGGCGCCCCTACACCTTCTACTTCATGGACCTCCGCCCCGATAACCTGCGCTTCACGTGACGGCGGGGCGATTGCGGGGCTGACCTGGGGCAGTTGCGCTGGTTGTTCGCGGGAGGGGCGCTGCCCCTCCTGCACCTCCCCGCAAAGGGCTTTGGCCCTTTGAACCCACGAATATGAGCAGGAATGGAGAGGGGGCCGGAGCGACCGCGTGTTCAGCGGAACAGCTGGCCCCCTCCGCTTCTCCGCTTAAAGGCCTCGCGGTCCAGGGGCCCGAGGCCCCTGGCAGGGGGTGCAGGGGGACAGCGTCCCCCTGCAATCACCAGCGTAAGACTGCCCCTGTCAGACCCCCACCCGTTCCGCCGCCCCGCGCAGGAAGCCGCCGAGGGCGCGGTGGAAGACGGGTTCGTCGAGCAGGAAGGCGTCGTGGCCTTTGTCGGTCGAGATTTCGATGAAGGAGGTATTGGCCGCGGCGGCGTTCAGGGCGCGGACCAGGGCGCGGGATTCCTCGGTGGGGAACAGCCAGTCGCTGCTGAAGGAGGCGACGAGGAATCGGGTGGTGGTGTTGCGGAAGGCGGCCGGCAGGTCGCCGCCGTGTTCGGAGGCCATGTCGAAATAGTCCATGGCGCGGGTGATGGTCAGGTAGCTGTTGGCGTCGAAGCGGGTGACGAAGGTGCTGCCCTGGTAGCGCAGGTAGCTTTCCACCTCGAACACGTCTTCCAGGAAGGTCAGCGCGGAGGCGCCGCGCAGCCGGCGGCCGAATTTCCGGCCGAGGGCGGCTTCGGAGAGGTAGGTGATGTGCGCCACCATGCGGGCGACCGACAGCCCCTTGGCCGGGATGCGCCCGTCTTCCCAGTAGCGGCCGCCCATCCAGTCCGGGTCGCCATGGATGGCGGCGCGGCCGACCTCGTGGAAGGCGATGTTCTGCGCGGAGTGGTAGGCGGCGCAGGCGATGGGCGCGGCGGCGGCGACCATCTCCGGGTAGGTCGCGGCCCATTCCAGCACCTGCATGCCGCCCATGGACCCGCCGACCACGGCCAGCAGCCGGGCGATGCCGAAATGGTCCACCAGCAGCTTCTGGGAGCGCACCATGTCGCGGATGGTGATGGAGGGGAAATCCGTGCCGTAGGGGCGGCTGGCGCCAGGCGTCGGCTCCGCCTGTGGCGGCATGAGCTCGGCGGGGCCGGAGGAGCCCATGCAGCCGCCCAGGACGTTGGCGCAGATGACGAAGTAGCGGTCGGTATCAACCGCCTTGCCGGGGCCGACCACGGCTTCCCACCAGCCGGGCTTGCCGGTGATGGGGTGGGGTTCGGCGACGTATTGGTCCCCGGTCAGCGCGTGGCAGACCAGCACGGCGTTGCTGCGCTGGGCGTTCAGCTTGCCATAGGTGCGGTAGGCGACCGTGACCGGCGCGATGACGGCGCCGGAATCCAGGGCCAGCCCGGCGGGAAAGACGACCCGCTGGTGGTCGATCTGCGGCGTCTGGCTGGGCGGCGTCTGGCTTTGGGGGGTCTGGGCGAGGGCCTCGGTCATGGATCCCGGGGGGTTTAGTCGCAGGGCAGAAATAGGCTCGGTGGCCCCCGGGGGCAACCGGCGCGTGTGGCGGGTCTCGCACAACTTGGCGGCGGCACGCGCGGCGTCTATGCAGGGCCGAACCTTTTCCAGCCGGATCAGCCCCATGACCGTCATGCCGCGCCCGTCCATCCTCTCGGTCGAGCCTTATGTCGGCGGTGAGTCGAAGGTGCCGGGGGTCAACCGCATCATCAAGCTGTCCTCCAACGAGGGCGCCTTCGGCCCGCCGCCCGGCGCCATCGCCGCCATCACCCAGGCGGCGAAGGAGGCGCATCGCTACCCCGATGGCGGTGCGACGGCGCTGCGTGAGGCGATCGGCGCCCGCTTCGGCCTGGACCCGGCGCGGATCGTCTGCGGCAATGGCTCGGATGAGATCCTGACCCTGCTGATCCTGGCCTATGGCGGGGAGGGGACGGAGATCGTCATGTCCGCGCATGGCTTCCTGATGTACGACCTGGCCGGCCGCTGGGCCGGTTGCCGCGTCATCAAGGTGCCGGAGAAGGATCTGCGGGCCGATGTCGATGGGCTGCTGGCCGCGGTCGGGCCCCGGACGAAGCTGCTGTTCCTGGCCAATCCGAACAACCCGACGGGCAGCATCCTGCCGCAATCGGAGCTGGTGCGGCTGCGCCGGGGCCTGCCGGGCGATGTGCTGCTGGTTCTGGACAGCGCCTATGCGGAATATGTGACGAAGCCGGATTACGACCCGGGCCAGGCGCTGGTCGATGCCGGCGACAACACGGTGATGACGCGCACCTTCTCCAAGATCTATGGGCTGGGGGGCATGCGGCTGGGCTGGTGCTATGCGCCGGCCAATGTGGTGGATGTGCTGGGCCGGGTGCGCGGGCCGTTCAACGTCTCCGGCGCCGCCATGGTGGCCGGCATCGCGGCGCTGGCGGAGCCGGGCTGGATCGAGGCCTCCGTCGCCCACAACACCGAATGGCGCGGCAAGGTGGCGGCGGCGCTGGAAGCGGCGGGCCTCAAGGTCTGGCCGAGCGAGGGCAACTTTCTTCTCGTCGATTTCGGCGTGGCGGAACGTGCCAAGGCAGCGGATGCGCATCTGCGCTCGCGGGGGCTGATCGTGCGCGCCATGGGGTCCTACGGCCTGGCGCCCTGCCTGCGCATCACCATCGGCACCGCCGAGGAATGCCAGATGGTGATCGAGGCGCTGGGCGAATTTACCCGAAATGGCTGAGCCTCTGTTCGATCGGCTCTGCCTGCTCGGGGTCGGCCTGATCGGTTCCTCCATCGCCCGCGTGGCGCGGGCGCGAGGCGACATCGCCCGCACCGTGGTGGCGCATGCCAAGACGCCGGCGACGCTGGACCGGGTGCGGGAACTGGGCATCGCCGATGTGGTGGAGGCCGATGCGGCGAAGGCCGTGCAGGGCGCCGATTGCGTGGTATTCTGCGTGCCGGTCGGCGCCTATGCCGGGGTGATGGCGCAGGTCGCGCCGCATCTGAAGCCCGGCGCCATCGTCACCGATGTCGGCTCCACCAAGATGAGCGTGTACCGGGATTTGGCGCCCCTCACGCCCAAGGGCGTGCATCTGGTGCCGGCGCATCCGATGGCCGGCACCGAATTCTCCGGCCCCGATGCCGGCTTCGCCGAGCTGTTCCAGGGCCGCTACGTCATCGTCACCCCGGTGGCGGAGACCGACCCGGCGGCGGTGGAGAAGGTGCGGGAGATGTGGCGCCGCGCCGGCAGCATGATCGAATGCATGGACCCGGCGACGCATGACAAGGTGGTGGCCATCGTCAGCCACCTGCCGCACCTGCTGGCCTTCACCATCTGCTCCACCGCGGACGACCTGGCGGAGGAGACGAAGGAGGCGGTGCTGAAATTCGCCGCCTCCGGCTTCCGCGACTTCACCCGCATCGCCGCCAGCGACCCCACCATGTGGCGCGACATCTTCCTGAACAACCGGGAGGCGCTGCTGGAAATGCTGGCCCGCTTCACGGAGGATGCGCAGGCACTGGGCCGCGCCGTGCGCTGGGGCGAGGCCGGCTTCATCGAGGACCGCATCCAGCGCGGCCGCAAGATCCGCACCGGGCTTATCGAACGCAAGCAGGCCTGAGGCGAAGCATGGCCAAGCAGGCAGCCCCGGAAAAGCCCAACCGCAGCACCCTGCTGGCGGTGGAGGACATGGACTTCCTGCTGCGCGACGAGATGCGCGCGGCGCGCTTCGGCATGGAGTACCTGAAGGCGGAGCTGGCGCTGCGGGACTGGGGCGTACGCTCCACCGTCGTGGTCTTCGGCAGCGCCCGGGTGCCGAGCCCGGAGGAGGCGCAGCGCACGCTGAAGGCGGCCCGCAAGCCGGAGGCGCGCCGGCTGGCGCAGGAACGGCTGGCCTTCGCCGCGCATTACGACAAGGCCCGCGCCTTCGCCCGCATTGTCAGCCTGCGCGGTGGCGCGCTGGCGGAAAGCGGCGCGCCACGGGACAATGTGATCGCCACCGGCGGCGGACCCGGCATCATGGAGGCCGCCAATCGCGGCGCCGCGGATGTCGGCGCGCCCTCCATCGGCTTCAACATCACCCTGCCGCATGAGCAGGCGCCGAATGACTATTCCACCCCGGCGCTGACCTTCCGCTTCCACTACTTCGCCATGCGGAAGATGCACCTGGCGATGCGGGCCAATGCGCTGGCGGTGTTCCCCGGCGGCTTCGGCACCTTCGACGAGCTGTTCGAACTGCTGACCCTGGTGCAGTCGCGCAAGGCGTCGCCGCTGCCCATCGTGCTGTTCGGCAGCGCCTATTGGAACGAGGTGGTGAACTTCGAGGCGATGGCCCGGCACGGCATGATCGCCAAGTCGGATCTCGACCTGTTCGAGGTGGTGGACGAGCCGGAGGAGGGCTGGGCCGCCCTGGTGCGCCGCGGCCTGCGCGCCCACACCCCGCCCGCCGAGCGGCCGGAGGCGCCGCCGCCGCCGAAGCGCGCGCGCCCGCGGAAGTAGAAGCTGCTTCCCCTACCGTCGCAGCACCAGCACCGCCGCCAGCCCCTGCAGCGCCAGCGTCACCCACAGCGCCGCCTCGGCGCCGCCGGATTCGCGGAACAATCCGAAGGCGGCCGGGGCGAAGGCGTATAGTGCCTGGTTGATTGCCTGCATCAGCGCCACCACCCGCCCCACCTCGGCGGCGGGGAATTCCGCCTGGGCGATCAGCGGCGGCAGCGACAGCAGGTTGCCCACCCCCATCCCGAACAGCGCGCAGCCGGCCAGCAGCAGCGGCACCGACCCCTCCGCCGAGGCCAACGCCAGGCTGCCCGCCATCTGCACCGCGAAGGTGGCCGCGGCCGCCCAGCGCCGGCGGGCGCCGGCCGGCAGCACCCAGGCCGTGACGGTGCGGCCGACGAGGGCGAATACCGTGACCAGCGCCATGGCCAGCCCCGCGCCGCGGACGCCGAGCGCAGGCAGCAGCAGCGACACCAGATGCGTCACCAGCCCCATCTGCGCGAACAGCCCGATGGCGAAGGCGAGGGACAGGCCGCGGAAGACCGGGTCCCGCAGCAGGGCGGCGCGGTCGCGCGCCGGGGCGGGCCTTGCCGGGGCCTCGGGCGGGGCGGCCAGTCCATCGGCATGCTGGCCGAACTCCGCCGGCGCGCGCGCCAGCACCCGCCCGGCCAGCGGCCAGGCCACCGCCAGCAGCAGCGCCGCCACCACGGCGGTGGCGCTGCCGAAGCCGAAGCCGGCGATCAGCCAGGCCCAGAACGGGGTCATCAGGATGCCGCCGACGCTCGCCCCGTTGAAGGCCATGGCCAGCGCCGCCGGCCGCCGGCGGTCGAACCAGGGGCTCAGCATGGCGTTGATCGCCGCCCCGCTGGTCAGCGCCCAGCCCACCCCGGTCAGGGTGGCCGCGCCGAACATCATCCAGGACTCGGCGCCGAATCCCCAGCCGAGCAGACCGGCGGCGGAGGCCAGGGCGCCGCCCCGGGTTACCGCCGCGATGCCGAAGCGGCGGTGCATTTCCGGCAGATTGGCGACCAGGGCGGCGGCCACCAGGAAGTGCCAGGTGACCGCGGCCGAAAGCAGGCCTACCGTCCAGCCGCGGCTTTCTACCAAAGTGGCAATGTAGACGCCGGGCCCATAGAAGCCGATTCCCCAGGCGAAGACCGCGAGCGCAAAGGCGCCCGCCACCACCCTCCAGCCCCGGAATCCGCCTGTCATGCGCCGATCCTGGCGCCCTCCGGCGGCCCTGGGAATGCCATCTGCGGCACGGTCTTGCGCCGGAGATGTGTTGCCGCAACGCAATACGCATGCTAAGGCGCCGCCGCCGCATAAAGGGGGCGGTCACAACTGCCCCCCGGACCCGCGTGCCGCTATTCACGCTCCGACCAGAGACAGGACCGGGATCCCCTTGGCCTCCGAAGCGACCAACGTAACCTCGGCCTCCACCCAGGCCCCGAACCCCACCGGGTTGTCGGAGCGCTATGCGCTCGCGCTGCTCGGCATCGTCGATGACCTGCGCGCGACGGAGCCCGGCGCCGCCGACCGTATCGCGGGGGATCTCGACACGTTGTTCCGCCTTTGGCAGGACGACGCCGGCTTCCGGTCCTTCGTGGCCGATCCCCGGTATGACTCCACCGAGCAGAAGCGCGCGGTCTTCGCGGTGCTGGAACGCGTCGGCATCGGCATGGAAGTCCGCAACCTGCTGGGCGTGATGATCGTCAACCGGCGCCTCGCGACGCTGCCGGCGGTCGCTGCCAGCTTCGGTGCGCTGCTCTCCGCCCGCCGCGGCCAGCAGATCGCCACCGTCTCCACCGCCCATGGCCTGTCCGACACGCAGCGCTCGCAGATCGTCGCGCGGCTGACGGAGGCCGGATATTCCGGCGTGCAGCTCAAGGAAAACGTGGACCCGACCCTGCTGGGTGGTCTCGTGGTCCGCATCGGCTCGCGCCTCTATGACAATTCTCTCAAGTCCAAGCTGCAGCGCCTGCAGTACGCCATGAAGGGGGCCGCCTGATGGATATCCGTCCTGCCGAAATCTCGGAGATCCTGAAGGCTCAGATCTCCGGTTTCGACGCCGAAGCCAATGTCGCCGAAGTCGGCACCGTGCTGACCGTGGGCGACGGCATTGCCCGCGTCTTCGGCCTGCAGAACGTGATGGCCGGTGAGCTGGTGGAATTTCCCTCCGCCGGCATCAAGGGCATGGCGCTGAACCTCGAGACCGACAATGTCGGCGTCGTCATCTTCGGCGATGACCGCGGCGTGAAGGAAGGCGACACCGTCTCCCGCACCGGCGAGATCGTGGACGTCGGCGTCGGCAAGGGTTTTCTCGGGCGCGTCGTCGATGCGCTGGGCAACCCGATCGACGGCAAGGGCCCGATCGCCATCGAGAAGCGCATGCGCGTCGAGGTGAAGGCCCCGGGCATCATTCCCCGGAAGTCGGTGCATGAACCGATGCAGACCGGCATCAAGGCGATCGACGCCCTGATCCCGATCGGCCGTGGCCAGCGCGAACTGATCATCGGTGACCGGCAGACCGGCAAGACCGCCGTCATCCTGGACACCATCATCAACCAGAAGGTGGCGAACGACGCCGCCGGGGCTGATGACAGCAAGAAGCTGTTCTGCATCTACGTCGCCATCGGCCAGAAGCGCTCCACCGTCGCCCAGTTGGTGAAGACGCTGGAAGAAAACGGCGCGATGGAATACTCCATCATCGTCGCCGCCACCGCGTCCGACCCGGCGCCGATGCAGTTCCTCGCCCCCTACACGGGCTGCACGCTCGGCGAATACTTCCGCGACAACGCCATGCACGCGGTCATCTTCTACGACGACCTGTCGAAGCAGGCCGTCGCCTATCGCCAGATGTCGCTGCTGCTGCGCCGCCCGCCGGGCCGCGAAGCCTATCCGGGCGACGTCTTCTACCTGCACAGCCGCCTGCTTGAGCGCGCGGCCAAGATGAACGACGAGTTCGGCGCCGGTTCGCTGACCGCGCTGCCGGTCATCGAGACGCAGGCCGGCGACGTCTCCGCCTATATCCCGACCAACGTGATCTCGATCACGGACGGGCAGATCTTCCTGGAGACGGAACTGTTCTTCAAGGGCATCCGCCCCGCCGTGAACGTCGGCCTCAGCGTCTCCCGCGTGGGTTCTTCCGCGCAGATCAAGGCGATGAAGCAGGTGGCCGGCAAGATCAAGCTGGACCTGGCGCAGTACCGCGAGATGGCGGCCTTCGCGCAGTTCGCCTCCGACCTCGATGCCACCACCCAGGCCCTGCTGGCCCGCGGCGCGCGGCTGACGGAGCTGCTGAAGCAGCCGCAGTACAAGCCGGTTCCGGTCGAGGAGCAGGTGGTGGCGATCTTCGCCGGCACCCGCGGCTACCTGGACAAGGTCGCCTTGAACAAGGTCGGCGAGTTCGAGCGGCAGTTGCTTTCGGGCCTGAAGTCGCAGTCCCCCGAGATCCTGGCCTCGATCCGTACCGACCGCGAGATCAAGAAGGACACCGAGGCGAAGCTCGTCGCCTTCCTCGATGCCTTCGTGAAATCCTTCGGCTGAGATAGAGCGCAATGGCCAGCCTCAAGGCACTTCGCGCGCGCATCACCTCGGTGAAGAGCACGCGCAAGATCACGCAGGCGATGAAGATGGTCGCGGCTGCGAAGCTGCGCCGCGCCCAGTCGCAGGCGGAGGCCGCGCGCCCCTATGCGGAACGCATGGAGCGCATGCTGGCCTCGCTCGGCGCCTCGGTCGCCGGCAGCCCGGACGCACCGAAGCTGCTCGTCGGCAGCGGTGCGGAACAGGTGCATCTGCTGGTCGTCGTGACCGGCGATCGCGGCCTGGCCGGCGCCTTCAACACCAATGTCGGGCGCTTCGCGCGCAGCCGCATCCGTGAACTGGAAGCGGCCGGCAAGACGGTGAAGGTGCTGTCGGTCGGCCGCAAGGGCGCCGCCTACCTGAAGCGGGAATTCGCCAACCGGATCGTCGGCGAGATCTCGATGGCCGGCAAGAAGCGCGTCGAATTCGCGGATGCGCAGGAGATTGCGCTGCGGATCACGGCGATGCTGGAAGCCGGCGAGTACGATGTCTGCACGCTGGTCTACAATCGCTTCCGCAGCGTCATCAGCCAGGTGCCGACGGCCCAGCAGATGATCCCGACCATGCTGCCCGAGGTTGGCGCGACCGACGCACCGGCCGCCGGCGGGGCGCAGGCGCTGTACGAATACGAGCCGAACGAGGAGGAAATCCTCGCGACGCTGCTGCCGCAGAACCTGGCGATCCAGGTCTATCGCGCCATGCTGGAAAACTCCGCCGGCTTCTTCGGCAGCCAGATGACCGCGATGGACAACGCCACGCGCAATGCCGGCGAGATGATCAACAAGCTTACGCTGAACTACAACCGCACGCGACAGGCCAACATCACCCGGGAGCTGATCGAGATCATCTCCGGTGCTGAAGCTGTCTGACCAGGGAATTGGCACGATGAAGAACAACGTCGGCAAGGTTTCGCAGGTTCTGGGCGCCGTCGTGGACGTGCAGTTCCCGGCCGAGCTGCCTGCCATCCTGAACGCGCTGACCCTGAAGATCGAGGACCGCACCCTGGTTCTCGAGGTCGCGCAGCACCTGGGTGAGCGCACCGTCCGCACCATCGCCATGGACACCACGGACGGCCTGGTCCGTGGCACCGAGGTGGTGGACACCGGCGCCGGCATCTCCGTGCCGGTGGGCAACGAGACGCTGGGCCGCATCCTGAACGTCATCGGCGAGCCGATCGACGAGCGTGGCCCGGTCGGCCACAGCAAGACCTACACCATCCACCGCGCGGCGCCGTCCTTCGAGGACCAGGCGACCTCGGCGGAAATCCTGGTGACGGGCATCAAGGTGATCGACCTGCTCGCCCCCTACATCAAGGGCGGCAAGATCGGCCTGTTCGGCGGCGCCGGCGTCGGCAAGACCGTCACCATCCAGGAACTGATCAACAACATCGCCAAGGGCCATGGCGGCGTGTCCGTCTTCGCCGGCGTCGGCGAGCGCACCCGCGAGGGTAACGACCTGTACCACGAGATGGTGGATGCCGGCGTCATCAAGCTGGGCGAGAACGGCTCCACCGAAGGCTCGAAGGTGGCGCTGGTCTACGGCCAGATGAACGAGCCGCCGGGCGCGCGCGCGCGCGTCGCGCTGTCTGGCCTGTCCATCGCGGAATACTTCCGCGACGAGCAGGGCCAGGACGTGCTGTTCTTCATCGACAACATCTTCCGCTTCACCCAGGCCGGTGCGGAAGTGTCCGCGCTGCTGGGCCGCATCCCCTCCGCGGTGGGCTATCAGCCGACGCTGGCGACCGACATGGGCGCGCTGCAGGAACGCATCACCTCGACGAAGAAGGGCTCCATCACCTCGGTGCAGGCCATCTACGTGCCGGCGGACGACCTGACCGACCCGGCGCCGGCCACCTCCTTCGCCCACCTCGACGCCACCACCACGCTGAACCGCTCCATCGCCGAGCTCGGCATCTTCCCGGCGGTCGACCCGCTGGACAGCACCAGCCGCGCCATGGACCCCCGCGTGGTGGGCGAGGAGCACTACCGCGTGGCGCGCGAAGTGCAGCGCATCCTGCAGACCTACAAGTCGCTGCAGGACATCATCGCGATCCTGGGCATGGATGAGCTGTCCGAGGAGGACAAGCTTGTCGTCGCCCGCGCCCGCAAGCTGCAGCGCTTCCTGTCGCAGCCCTTCCATGTCGCGGAAGTCTTCACCGGCTCGCCGGGCGTGTTCGTCAAGCTCGAGGACACGGTGCGTTCCTTCGCCGCGATTTGCGCCGGCGAGTATGACCACCTGCCGGAAGCCGCCTTCTACATGGTCGGCACGATCGAAGACGCCGTGAAGAAGGGCGAGACCTTGAAGGCTGCTGCGTAGCAGCGTCTTTGATCGTTTGGTTTTCCTGCCCTCAAACGCCGGGCGCCGCCTCCGGCGGCTTGGCTTCGCCGCGCAACCGTTGCGCGAGAGGCCAGGCCTGTTGGGCGGCGCCGACCGCCGAGCGGCCGGAAACTGCTAGGTTGCGATCGGTCGGCCAGGCTTGGTCTGCCGGTTTTGAGGAGCGCGCGTGATGGCCACCTTCCAGTTCGAACTCGTCTCGCCCGAGAAGCTGCTGCTCAGCCGCGCGGTGGAGATGGCCGTGCTGCCGGCCGCCGAAGGTGAGATGGGTGTGCTGCCCGGCCACGCGCCGATGATCGTCACGCTGCGCGGCGGCGTCATCGCGGTGACCGAGAACGGCCAGGTGACGGAACGCCTGTTCGTCGGCGGTGGCTTCGCCGAGGTGACGCCGGGCCGCTGCACCGTGCTGGCCGATGAAGCGACGCCGGTCGGCCAGCTTTCCAAGGCCGCCGCCGAGACCCGGGTGCGGGAGGCCGAGGCCGCCTACACCGCCGCGGCCATGGACACGCCGGAGAAGCGCGATGCCACAATGGCCCGCCTTCTCTCCGCTCGCGCCATGGTGCTGGCTGCCGAGGCCGCCTGACGGCTTGAATCCGGCGCCCCGTCGTCGAACATTAACGTCGCCGCCGCCGGCCCGTTCGCCGCGGCGTGCGTACGCGTAATGACTGGGCGGGATGCAGGATGAAGCACTGGCGTATCGAGCAGGTGGGCTGGGACGCATTCGACCCCAGCCGGCTCGACCCCGAGATCATCCCACTGGTCAAGGCCGCCGCGATGGTCGAGCGGAATGGCGACGACTACGCGCTGTACCTGCAATCCGTCTTCCATGACGACCCGGACTTCCACCAGGCCGCCGCCCATTGGGCGGAGGAGGAGGTCCAGCACGGCGACGCGCTCGGCAAATGGGCGATGCTGGCCGATCCTTCCTGGGATTTCGAACGGGCCTTCGCCCGCTACCGCGAAGGCTACAAGATCGACGTCAAGGCGGACGCCTCGATCCGCGGGTCCCGCACCGGCGAACTGATCGCCCGCTGCATGGTGGAGACCGGCACCAGCAGCTACTACACCGCGCTGGGCGAAGCGACCGAGGAACCGGTGCTGAAGGAGGTCTGCCGCCTGATTGCGGCCGATGAGTACCGGCACTTCAAGCTGTTCTACGACCACATGCGGCGCTATCTGGCGCGCGAGAACCTGTCCTTCCCGCGCCGCCTGCGCGTCGCGGCCGGCCGGATCGGCGAGAGCGAGGACGACGAACTCGCCTTTGCGTTCCACTGTGGTAACGAAGACGTCAGCACCCCCTACGATCATGACCGCTGCATCGCCGGCTACATGGGCCGCGCAATGAACTACTATCGCTTCCGGCACATCGAGCGGGGCATGAGCATGGTCTTCAAATCGGTGGGGCTCCAGCCGCGCGGCCGGCTCGCCGCGCTCGCGGCCCGGGGCGCCTGGCGGCTGTTGGCCTGGCGCCGCAACCGCTACGCGGCGCAGCTTGCCCGCGCGCCGCGGGGTGCCGCCGACAGCCGCCCCATGGCGGCCTGAGCTTGTCGTTCACCCGCCGGGCGCTCAGCCCGCTTCTGCTGGCGCCGCTGGCAGCGCGGGCAGCCATGGGCCAGAGCTTCACCCCCGGCAGCGCGCCGGACCAGCCGTTGGCGCAGATCGCCCAGGGCCGTGGCTACACCTACGGCTGTGCCGTCACCGCCCGGCTGATCGCGGAGGAACCGGATTTCGCCGCCCTGGTCGCCCGGGAGGCCGGGCTGCTGGTGCCGGAATACGAGGCGAAGTTCGACACGCTGCAGCCCGAACAGGGCCGCTTCGACACCGGGCCGCTGGACGCGCTGCTGCGCTGGGCGGAGCATTTCCGCAAGCCGCTGCGCGGCCACGCGCTGATCTGGCACAACGCCCTGCCGGATTGGGTGCCGCCGGTCCTCGCCGAAAGCCGCGCCCGCGCCCAGGGCGTGATGGAGGCGCATTTCGACCATGTGCTGGCCCATACGCGGGAGCGGATCCGCGACTGGGACGTGGTGAACGAGCCGATCGCCAACCCGCCGGGAAGCGACGTGCCGGAACCCCCAGGCAACAGCGGCGACCTGCGCGACAGCCCTTGGCTGCGCGCCCTCGGTCCGGATTACGTGGCCATCGCGCTGCGCGCCGCGCGCCAGCGGGACCGGACGCTGCGCCTGACCCTGAACGATTACGGCGTGGAGGCGGACAGCCCTCCGGCGGAGGAGAAGCGCCGCCGCCTGCTGCGCCTGCTGCGGTCGCTGCGTGACCGCAACGTGGCGCTCGATGCCGTCGGTATCCAGGGCCACCTGCAGATGCGGGAGGCGTTCAGCCCGGCCATCTTCAGCGCCTTCGTGAAGGACATCCGCGCGCTCGGCCTGCAGGTGCTGATCACGGAGCTGGATGTGCGCGAGGTGAAGCCGCCGGTGGGCGATTTCGTCGCCCGCGACTCGGCGGTGGCGCAGCGCGTCCACGCTTTCGCCTCCGCCGCCTTCGAGGGCGGCGCCCGCACGCTGCTGACCTGGGGCATCAGCGACCGCTGGTCCTGGCTGCATCGCGAACAGACGGTGGCGCTGGACCCCGGCGATGTGCATCGCGGCCTGCCTTACGACTGGGAGCTGAACCGCAAACAAATGTGGCGCGCTCTGGCGCGTGCCTTCCTGGGCCAGGGCGTCGGCTGAGCGTTGCCGGTCCGGCGTAGTAGCCGGGCCTGGGAGTGCGCCGGAAAGGGAGCTAGACCATGATCCGCAAACACGGATCATGGTCTAGCCTTTGCTGAGAGGGTGATTCACCGCTACGGCGATTCCGCCTTCGCGGATCACGCTCTAGGCGCCGAAGCGGGCGAATTCGCGAACCAGATCCTCATAGATCGCCCGCTTGAAGCTGACCGCCAGCCCCGGCAGTTCCGCCAGCGCTGCCCAACGCCAGGCATCGAATTCCGGATGCGGGTCCGCATCCAGGCGGATGTCGGAATCCTGCCCGGTAAAGCGCAGCGCGAACCATTTCTGGCGCTGGCCACGGTACTTCCGGGCGATCCGCATGGCCTGCAATTCGGGCGGAAAATCGTAGCTCAGCCATTCCGGATGCTCGGCCAGGATCTCGGCGCGGTCGGTGCCGATTTCCTCGGCCAGTTCGCGGAGCACGGCGCGGCGCAGGTCCTCACCCGCATCGATGCCTCCCTGCGGCAGCTGCCAGCCGCCGGCGGCGCCTTCGGCATTGGGCATGTCGGCGCGACGGGCCACCAGCACCTGGCCGGCGGGGTTGAACAGCAGCGCGCCGACATTGGCGCGATAGGGAAGCAGGGTCATGCGCGTCTTGTAACGGCTCAGCGCGTCGCCTGCGACCCCGGCCTTGCCGTGTCTGGCGTCTGGGATGCCTGGACGCCAGCCGGCGCCGGAAATTCCGTAACGCCAGCCGGCGTCTGGGACACCGTAACGCCAGCCGGCGTCTGGGACACCGTGACGCCAGCCGGCGTCTGGGCCGCCGGCGATGCGGGCCGGCGCAGTAGCACCGTGATCGGCACCAGCACCGCGCCCCGCTCATCCAGCCCGGCCGACCAGGCGAGGATAGCGGCGGTGAAGAACGGCGCGGGGTTGCCGAGCAGGCCGAGGGCGGAGCCGTTGCGCCTGGCCAGCGCCTCCAGCTCCACCAGCCGCCGCTCCACCTCGCTGCGGGTCTCGGAGGGATCGTCGAGCACCAGGTCCACGGTGCGGCCGAAGGCGCGGGCCGGGGTGGGGGCGCCGGGGCGCGGGTCCACGTACAGCAGGCCACGCGAGGTCAGCGCCGCCTGGATGATGCCCAGCATGTCGGTATTCGCCGCGAAGCGTTCGCCGCGCAGCCGGCCGAGCGCACCGATGGCGCCGACCTGGCCGCGGATACGGGACAGCGCCCAAGCCAGCCGCTCCAGATTCTCCTCCGCCGAAAGACTGGTGAGCAGGGCGCGGTCGCCCGGGTCGGCGTCCTGGCCAAAGCCCGCCGGCTCCAGCGGCAGCGCCACCAGCACCTCCATCCCGCGCGCCCGCGCCCGTTCCAGCAGGGGTTCGGGGCGCAGCGCGTAGGGGCTGAAGGCGAGGGTGACGGCGCCGGGCAGGCGGGCGATGGCTTCCTCGGAATGCTGCGCGAACAGGCCGAGATTGCCGATCACCAGCCCGATCCTCGGTCGGCGATCCGCGTCCCGGTCGAAGGCGCGGGCATAGGCGCGGATCGAGGTACGGCCATCCGGCCCCAGCTTCGGCACCATCCCGTGGCGGGACCGTTCGAGCATCTCCGGATCCGGCGGCGGGATTACCGGGTCCGCCGCTTCGCGCGCCGCGGCGGGCCTGGCACCCGGCGGGGTGGCGCCGGTCTGCGGGCCGGCGAGTGGCGGCGGCGGCGGGGCGGCGGGGGCGCCGGCCGCGGCCGGTGTGGCTGGGGGAAGGCTCGCAGGGGTGGCTGCTGCCAGCACGGCGGGCGCAGGCGGCTGCATTGCCAGCGGCGCCGCGGGGGCAGTCGCCTGACTTGGCTCTGCCGGCGTGTTCGGCTGGGCGGGCACCGCCGGAGCATTGGCTTGCGCCGCCTCCGCCGGTGTGCCGGCCCGCATCGGCTCCGCCGGGATGTTGGCCCCTGCCGGCTCCGCCGGAATGGTGGCCCCCGCCGGCTCTGCCGGTGTGCTGGTCCCCGCCGGCACCGCCGGTGTGGCGCCCCCTGCCGGCTCCGCCGGAATGGCCGCCAGCATCGGCTCAGCGGGTGGGCCGAGCCATTGCAGCGTGGCGGCGCCAGCGCCGAGGCCCAGCACCAGCACCGCCCAGAACAGCCCGAGCCGGCGCCGGGAGAAGGCGCTGGTCACCGCCGGTACGGCGCAGCCCGCTGCGCCGCCACCTCATCCGCGCCGCCGCCGGGCCGGCCTGCTGTCACAGCCTGGTCACCGCTGGGCGCGCCGCTGCGGCGCCGGGGCCGCGGCCATGCCACGCAGCAATTGCAGGGCCTGCTGCAGCTGGTGGTCGGTTTCCGGCTTGGTCGGGTCGAAGGCGGTCGCCCCTTCCGCAGGTTCCCGCACCACCCGCTCCACTACCCCGGCGGGCAGTTCCAGCGGCGGCAGCGGCGGCGGCGGCGTGGCTTCCGTGCTGCGGTCGCGTTCGTTGCGCAGCGACCGGCGCAGATCCGCCTCACGGTCCCGCTCGCGCGTGGCGGCGGTCGGGTCGGCGCGGGAGGCCAGGACCTCGATGTCCGGCTGGATGCCGGTCGCCTGGATGGAGCGGCCGGAGGGGGTGTAGTAGCGCGCCGTGGTCAGCCGCATGGCGCCGTTGCCGGGGATCGGCATGACGGTCTGCACGCTGCCCTTGCCGAAGGACTTCACGCCCATGACGACGGCGCGGCGATGATCCTGCAAGGCACCGGCGACGATCTCCGAGGCGCTGGCGGAGCCGGAGTTGACCAGCACGACAATCGGCAGCCCCTGCGCGATGTCGCCCGGGCGGGCGTTCCAGCGCTGCGCATCTTCCGGCCGGCGGGCGCGGGTGGAGACGATCTCGCCCTGGTCGAGGAAATCGTCGGTCACCTGCACCGCCTGGTCGAGCAGGCCGCCCGGATTGTTCCGCAGGTCCAGCACCAGGCCGCGCAGATTGCTGCCGGCCTGGTTCCGCATGGTGCTCATGGCGTTGCGGAGCGCGGATTCGGTGCGCTCGTTGAAGGAGGACAGGCGGATATAGGCGATGTCGTTGCCTTCCAGCCGGAAGCGCGCCACCTGCGGCCGGATCACGTCCCGGGTCAGGGAGATTTCCAGCGGCCGGGCTTCGCCTTCGCGCCGGATGGTCAGGCGGATGGTGCTGCCGCGTTCGCCGCGCATCTGCTCCACCGCATCCTGCAGCGACAGGCCCTGGGTGGATTCGCCGTTCAGGTGGGTGATCAGGTCGCCCGGCTTGATGCCGGCCCGGAAGGCCGGCGTCTCGTCGATCGGGCTGATCACCTTCACATAGCCGTTTTCCTGCGTCACCTCGATGCCGAGGCCGCCGAACTCGCCGCGGGTCTGCACCTGCATGTCCCGGAAGCTGCGCGGGTTCATGTAGGAGGAATGCGGGTCGAGGCCCTGGAGCATGCCGTTGATGGCATTCTCGATGACGTCCCGATCGGTGACGGGTTCGACATATTCGGCGCGGACGCGCTCGAACACGTCGCCGAACAGGTTGAGCAGCCGGTAGGTCTCAGCCCGGCCACCCTCCTGCGCCCAGGCCTGGATGCCCGGCACGGCCACCATCGGGCCGACCACCGCGCCGGCCAGGAAGGCCGCGCCGACGGCGCCCGCCATGCCCAGCCGCCGGCGTCTCGATACCGGCGCCCGTTCGGCCACCGGCCCTACCACCGGTTCCGCCACGCTACCCCGGCTCGGCATCCTGCCATCCCGGCGCACATCCTTGTTCCCAGACACGTCGCTCATGCGACCACCCGATCCTTGGGTCGCGGCCACGCTTGCCGCCGACCTGACCAAACATGCCTTCAGGAGATGACCCGAAGGTTACCCCCGCGCCGCAAACCACGGTCGCGGGTCCACTGGCTGCCCATTGCGGCGCAACTCCACATATAGGGAACCGCCGGAAGCGCCAGTGCCGCCGAGGATGCCGATCGGTTCTCCCGCCAGCAGCCGCTGCCCGGCCGAGGCGTCTAGCCGCTCCATCCCCGCCAGCACAAAATGGTAACCCCCTCCGCAATCCACAATCAACAACAGCCCGAAGGAACGGAACGGCGCAGCATAGACGGCCCGGCCATTGCAGGGCGAGACCACGCGCGCACCGCCGGCCGTGGCATAGGTCAGCCCGCGATGCGGCCCGCCCGGTGCGGCCTGGCCCCAGGCGGTGGCGATGCGGCCCGCCACCGGCAGCGCCCGGCCGCCGGACGGCACCGGCACCGAGGCCTGGCGCTGCGGCGCGTCGCGGGTGGATTGCGGGGCCTGCCTTTGCTGCCGCTCCGCCAGCCTCTGCTCCCGCTCCGCTTCGGCCGCCGCGCGTGCCTGTTCGGCCTGGCGGGCGGCGGCATCGGCACGGGCGGCGGCCTCACGCCGCTGGCGGTCGCGCTGCAGCCGCGCCAGCACATCGGCCAGGTCGCCGGCCCGTGCGGCCGCCGCCGCCGCCTGGGTGGCGGCGCGTTCTTCCGCGGCTTCGGCATCGCCCCGCCGGGTGCGCGCGGCGGCCAGCTCCGCCTCCAGCCCCGCCACCGCCTCCCGCGCCGCGCGCTCGGCGGCCTCCAGCGCCAGCGCTTCCCGCGCCGCCAGCCATTCGGCCTGCTGCGCGGCGGTCTGCGCTTCCCGCAGCGCGGTGGCTTCCTCCTCCAGCCGGCGGATCAGGCCGCGCAGCACCAGGGCGCCACGCAGCGCATCCTCCGGCTCGCCCGGAATCGCGAGGACGGTCTCGGCCGGGTACAGCGACATCCGCAGCATCACCGGCAGCAGCGGGCGCATGGCGGTGGCGCGGTCGGCGATCTCGCGCGCGGCGCGGGCGCCGGCCGCACGCGCCGCCTCAAGCCGTTCGGAAACGTCCAGCACCTCCGCCTCCGCCGCCTGGGCCAGGGCGGCGAGTTCCACCCGCCGGGCGGCCAGCGACACCTCCTCCTCCGCCAGGGCGCGGGCGCGGGCGGCGGCGGCCTCGGCTTCCTGGCGCCGCTGTTCGGCGGCCTGCTCCGCCGCCTGCAGGTCCCGTGCGGTGGGCTGCGCCTGCGCCTGCGCCTGCGCCTGCGCCTGGGCCGGGGCCGGGGCCGCCAGGGCGGCGAGCATCAGGGCAAGCATCCCCGCCGCGCGCCATGCGCCAGCCCGGAACGGATCGACTCTCGAAGCCTTCAAGCCCTGCACCCCCGCGCTGCATAGACCCCTGTCCCGCGCGGGGACAAGCGCGGATGGCTTGGCGCGCGGGCCGCGTGCTGCCATGTCACCAGAAGGGGCATCTGCGCCCCGCGAGAGGGCTGCATGGCAGAGGATCCGTACAAGGTCCTGGGCGTTGCCCGCGACGCGACGCCGGAGGCGATCAAGAAAGCCTACCGCAAGCTGGCGCGGCAGAACCACCCGGACCTCAACCCCGGCAAGCCGGAGGCGGAGGCGCGCTTCAAGGCCGCCTCGTCGGCGCATGACCTGCTCTCGGACCCGGACCGCCGGGCCCGCTTCGACCGCGGCGAGATCGACGCCGAGGGGCAGGAGATGCCGCCGCCGCGCCCGGCCGGCGGCTGGCGGCGCCATGCGGATGCCGCTTCGGGCGGGCGCTACGATCCGAATGTCGATCTCGGCGATTTCGGCGATGTCTTCGCCGACCTGTTCGCCCGGCAGCGGGCCGCCGAATCGGCGCCGCGGCCGGGGCGGGACATGGCCTACCAGCTCCGCGTGCCGTTCCTGTCCGCCGTGCTGGGCGCCACGGAACAGCTGGTGCTGCCGGATGGCCGCCAGCTGAGCGTGCGGATCCCGCCCGGCGTGGTCAGCGGCCAGTCGCTGCGGCTGCGCGGCCAGGGCGGGCCGGGGCGTAATGGCGGGCCGCCCGGCAATGCGGTGATCGAGCTGGAGGTGGCCGACCACCCGCTGTACCGCCGCGAAGGCTTCGACCTGCACCTGGACCTGCCGGTGACGCTGCGGGAGGCGGTGCTGGGTGGCCCTGTCACGGTGCCCGCCCCCACCGGCCCGCTGCGCGTCACCCTGCCGGCGGGCAGCGATACCGGCCGGGTGGTGCGGCTGCGCGGCAAGGGCGTGGCGGCGGAAGGCAACCGCGCGGCCGGTGACCTGTTGCTGACGCTCCGGGTAATGGTGGGCAAGCCGGATGCGGCGCTGGAGGCCTTCCTGCGCGACTGGAAGCCGGAACACCCGCAGAACCCGCGGGAGGCGATGGGGGAGGCCACGCCATGATGACGCTGGAGCTGGTCTGCGCACGCTTCCAGGGCCTGGCGCCGGAGGAACTGCGCGGCTGGGTCGCCGCCGGCTATGTCCGCGCCGATGCGGAAGGCGAGGCCCTGGTCTTCCAGGAGATCGACGTGGCGCGAATCGGCCTGATCCTGGACCTGCGCGAGACGCTGGCGCTGGAGGAGGAGCCTCTGGCCCTCGTGCTGTCCCTGCTGGACCAGATCTACGCGCTGCGCCGCCGCCTCGGCGAAGGCTGACCACCCGCAGGCCCTCAACCCGCTTGCGGGGGAGGGTTGGGCGGGGGGCAGCCCGCGCTACCGCAGCAGCGACCGCCCCGTCATCGCCGCCGGCTGCGCCACGCCGAGCAGCGCCAGCAGCGTCGGCGCGATATCCGCCAGGCGGCCATCGGCCAGCGTCGTCCCCTGCGGCGCATTCATCAGCAGTACCGGCACCGGGTTGGTGGTGTGCGCGGTATGCGGTCCGCCCGTCACCGGGTCGCGCATCAGCTCCGCATTGCCATGGTCCGCGGTGACCAGCAGCCGGCCGCCGGCGGCGCGGATCGCCTGCGCGATGCGGCCAAGGCCCTGGTCCACCGCCTCGCAGGCCTTGATGGCGGCGGCCAGGCTGCCGCTGTGGCCCACCATGTCCGCATTGGCGAAGTTCAGCACGATCAGGTCGTACTTCCCGGATTCGATCGCCGCAACGCATTTGTCGGTCAGCTCCGGCGCCGACATCTCCGGCTGCAGATCGTAGGTCGCGACCTTGGGGGAGGCGACCATGATGCGGTCCTCGCCGGGATAGGGTGTCTCCTCCCCGCCATTCAGGAAGTAGGTGACGTGCGGGTACTTCTCCGTCTCCGCCATGTGCAGCTGGGTCAGCCCGGCGGCGGAGACGACAGCGCCGAGGATGTCCTCCATCGATTGCGGCGGGAACAGCGCCGGCAGGAAGGGCGCCAGGGCGCTGCTGTATTCCGTCATGCTCGCGGTGGCGGAAAAGCGGATGGTGGGGTCGGCCTCGAAGCCGGCGAAGGCGGGATCGACCAGGGATGCCATGATCTCCCGCACCCGGTCCGCGCGGTAGTTGAAGCACAGCAGCCCGTCGCCGTGCTGCATGCCGGCGAAATCGCCGATGACGCTGGCGGGCAGGAATTCATCCGTCTTGCCCGCCGCATGGCCCGCGGCGATCGCCGCCTGCGCCGTGGCGAAGCGGGCGCCCTTGGCCAGCACCATCACGTCATGCGCCTGGCGCACCCTTTCCCAGCGATTGTCGCGGTCCATGGCGAAGTAGCGGCCGCAGATGGTCGCGATGCGCGCGCCCTCGGGCAGCGCGGCCTCGAATTTCCCGATGAAGTGGGGGGCGGATTTGGGGGCGGTGTCGCGGCCATCGGTCCAGCCATGCACCCGCACCTGCAGCCCCGCCGCCACCGCGGCCCGGGCCAGCGCCAGCGCATGGTCCTGGTGGCTGTGCACGCCGCCCTCGGACAGCAGCCCCATCAGGTGCAGCACGCCGCCGGCCTCCTTCGTGCGTGCCACCAGGCGGGTGAAGGCGGGCAGGGTGGCGATGGAGCCGTCGGCGCAGGCGGCATCGATGCGGACCAGGTCCTGCATCACCACGCGGCCGGCGCCGATGTTCAGGTGGCCCACCTCGGAATTGCCCATCTGACCCTCCGGCAGCCCGACATCGCGGCCGGAGGTGCACAGGAAGGCGCGCGGGCCTGCCTGCCACAGCGCGTCGAAGACCGGGGTGTTCGCCTGCACCACCGCATTATCCGCCGCTTCCTCCCGCCAGCCCCAGCCATCCAGGATCGCGAGCATGACGGGGCGGTGGGCGGGTGCGGGCATCGGGCATGGTCCTCGGCGGTGGTCGGGCTGGCTCTACAGCAAGATCGTCATGGAAAGAAACGCTGCGGCCAGGGGCATTGGTTTGTTACGATCATCGGTGGAGCAGGGGGGATGCACTATGGAAACCACCGTGTACTTCGCCACCAACCGCAACCTGGACGTGGATGAGGCCTTCGGCTTCGGCAACCAGTACAATCCGGACGGCCCCTATTGCGTGCGCTACGGCGCGGCCCAGGTGGCGGTGCCGAAGGACCGGCTGAATGGCCGATACCGCCTGGTATCCGTCTCGGTGGCCGCGGAATCGATCCCCGGCCTGGGCGCCGCGCCGGATGCGCCGGTGATCCGTGGCTCCGACACCATCTTCGACGCGCTGCGCGACCGGCTGCGCGCCACCGGGGCGGATCTACTGATCCTGCTGCACGGCTTCGGCTGCAGCTTCCAGGACAGCCTGGAACGCGCCGCGCATCTGCGGGAGGTCTATGGCACCGCGGCGCGCCCGATCGAGGTCGCGGTCTTCGCCTGGCCGACGGATGGCCGGACCCTGGTGCCGGATGGCACCGAGCTGTTCAAGCTGGCCTATTTCAACGACCGCACCGATGCCGAGGCGTCGCGGGAGGCGATCGCCCGTTCGCTGCGCCGGATCATCGATTATTTCCGCCACCTGCCGCCGGAACTGGCCTGTGGCCGGCGGATGCACCTGATGGCGCATTCCATGGGCAACTACGTGCTGCGCCACGCGGTGCAATCCTTCGCGCGGGACTTCAAGCCGGGCGGCATGCCGCGGCTGTTCGAGAACATCTTCCTGATGGCGGCGGATGAGGATGACGACGCCTTCGAACTGCCGCACAAATTCGCGCGGCTGCCGGAGCTGGCGGCGGCGGTGCATGTGTATTTCGCGGCGAATGACGCGGCGCTCGGCATCAGCGACATCAGCAAGGGCAATCCGGACCGGCTGGGCCAGGCCGGCCCGCGCACGCTGACCGACCTGCCGCGCAAGGTGGTGCTGGTGGATTGCGCGGCGGTGTCCGATATCGACGGGCTGACGGATGCCAACCACCAATACTACCGGTCGCGGCGGGAGGTGGTGGAGGATGTGCAGGCGGTGCTCGCCGGCCTGCCGCCGGACCAGGTGAAGCAGCGCGTCTTTGCCGCCGCGGCACGGGCCTTCCGGCTGGTGCCGCGGGCGCGCCGCAAGGGCTGATACCAGATCCCGGTGATCGTGACCGATCACCGCCTCAGTCGTGCCGCAGGCACGCCAAAAGGCCTCAGTCGTGCCGCAGGCACGCCAAAAGGCCTCAGTCGTGCCGCAGGCACGCCAAAAGGCGTGACGGCGCCGGCATCCGCCGGCTTGGCTAAGCGCCACCTGGCGCGACGGCCATGCGGCCGCTCGCCCGCCATTCGGCGGGCGCAGGTTCCCATCAATGGGATTTGGCATGAACGCGCTTCAGCCGGAACGGGCGCGCAGCTCCGCCATCTCCGCCCGCAGCGCGCGGATCTCGGCCAGCAGCATCTGGTTGTCCGCATGCGCCTCGCTGCGCACGGCATCTGCGGCGGCCTGGGTCGCCGCGACATCGGCGCTCTCGCGCTGGGCGCGCAGCGTCTGGATGCTGTCCACGATCACGCCGATGAACAGGTTCAGCACGACGAAGGTCGCGATCAGAATGAAGGGCACGAAGAACATCCAGGCCAGCGGCTGCACCGCCAGGATCGGCCGGACATTGGCCTCGGACCAGCTCTCCAGCGTCATCATCTGGAACAGGGTGTAGAGCGTGAGGCCGAGCGAGCCGAAGCGCTCCGGCAGGATGTCGCCATACAGCTTGGTCGCCATCACGCCGAAGACGTAGAAGATCAGCCCCATCAGCAGCACGATGCTGCCCATGCCGGGAAGCGCCGCCAGCATCGCCTCCACCACATGGCGCATCGACGGCACGGCGGAGATCAGCCGCAGCACGCGCAGCACCCGCAGGGCCCGCAATACGGACAGCGCGCCGGTGGCGGGTGCCCAGGCGATGGCGACGACGATGATGTCGAACAGCCCCCAGGGATCGCGGAAGAAGCGGCCGCGGAAGGCGTAGATGCGGAAGGCGATCTCCGCGGTGAAGATCCACAGCAGCGCGGTATCCACCACATGCAGCAGGCCGCCCCACTGCGCCATGATGCTGTCGGAGGTCTCCAGGCCCAGGGTGATGGCGTTCAGGATGATCAGCCCGATCACCACCTTCTGGAACAGCGGCGTAAGGACAAGGCGGGCGGCACGCGCGCGTGGCGAGGCGCCGGCATCGGCCGGCGTCATGACTTCCTGCATCGATCAGAGGTTCCGTTTCGGTGGCGCAGGGAACCTCTGGAGGTTCCCTGTGGGCGGCGCAGGGAATGGCGTTTCCCCGCGCCGCATTCAAGCCCTCGGAACGGTTACATGAGAATTGCCGGCACGCCGAAGATGGCGCGGTGGAAGTGCAGCAGCGCCGCCCATAGCAGCAGCCCCACCAGCGGCGGCATCAGCCCGATTTCGCGCAGCACCAGGTGGTTCCGCCCGGTGGCGATGGCGGCGAAGGGGATGATGGAGGTGCGCGCGGCGAAGCCCGGCCAGCTTTCCGGGTGCCGCGCCGCCAGCTTGGCGTCGATGGACGGCATGCCCGCCAGCGCCGTCACCAGGAAGGCGCCGAAGAACACCAGGGAGGCGGTGTCGCCATTGCCGAGGATGTGGATGCCGGCCCACAGCGCGAAGGACCACAGCATGGGGTGGCGGGTGATGCGCTGGATGCCGCGCGGCTCCTCCCCCAGCCCCTTGCCGCCGACCGCGGTGGGGTTGCGCTTGTGGCTGGCCATGAACAGCACCAGGGCCGGCAGCATCAGCACGGCCAGGACCCAGCGCAGCCCGGGGCCGGCGAACCACAGCGGCGTCGTCTCCGCCGCGCGCCAGGCCATCACCAGCAGGATGATGGAAACGACAGAGGTAAGGGAGAAGCCGATCATGAAGGCCCTCTCCCCCACCGCGGCGACCACGCGGCCGCGCAGCGCGGTGCCGGAGATGCCGACATGGACACCCACCCAGAGCAGGGCGGCGAGGATCAGCAGGGTCATGGCGCAGGCGCTCCGGCGATTGCCGGCGCACTCAAGCAGGGCGCCACGCCCGATGGTAGGGGTGGTTTGTGCGGATCGCCTGCACGCGGAACAATTGTTCGGCCAGCAGGCCGCGCACCAGGAAATGCGGCCAGGTCAGCTTGCCGAGGGACAGGCGATGATCGGCGCGGTCCAGCACCGCCTGGTCCAGCCCCTCCGTCCCGCCGATCAGGTAGCAGACCGGGCGGGCGGCCTCGTCCCATCGGGTGACGAGGGCGGCCAGCGCCTCGGTCGTCGGCGCCGTGCCGCCGAGGTCGAGGGCCACGACGAAGGCCGCCTCCGGCAGCGCGGCGAGCAGTGCCGCGCCTTCCCGCCGGCGGATCTCCGCCGGGTTGGCGCCCTGCGCCTCCGGCAATTCGGTCACCGCCAAAGCGGGCCGGAGCCGGGCCGCATGCTGTTCGAACAGCGCGCGTTCCGGCCCCGGCTTCATCCGCCCGATGGCGATGAGGCGTGGGCCCCTACTCGTCGTCGTCTTCCTCGATGCCAGGCTCGGGCACGGAGCCGTCATCGGGCAGCGGGGTGCGGTCTTCCTCCTCATCCACCGTCGCGGCGGGGCTGTCGGGGCCCCACATCCGCTCCAGCCCGTACAAGGTGCGGGCTTCGGGCTTGAACAGGTGGACCACCAGGTCGCCGGCGTCGATCAGCACCCAGTCCGGGGAGGCCTGGGTGGCATCGCGGCGCAGCTTGAGGCCTTCCTTCTCGAAGGCGTCCTCCAGATGCGAGGCCATGGCCTGCATCTGCCGGTCGGCCAGCGCGGTGGCGATCACCAGGCAGTCGGCGTAGTCGGCGCGGCCGGTGACATCCAGCACGACGATGTCCTCCGCCTTGTCGGCGTCGAGGCTTTCCTGCGCGGCGGCGACCAGCCGGTCCAGCAGCGCGGGCTCCACCTTCTGGCGTTCCGCACGGCGCGGGCGCGGGGCGGTGGCGGGTGCCGCCGCTTCCTCGGCCGACGGCGCGGCTGCCTCGTCCTCGCCTTCGGCCGGCGCAACGGCGTTCGCCTTGGGCTTGCGCGTGGCGCGACGCTTGGCGGGCGGGGCCGGCTCGGCCTCAGGCAGGCTGTCCGCACCAGATTCCGTGCCAGCTTCGGTGCCGGAGTCGGTGTCCGGGGCAGCGGGTTGCTCGGCCTTCGCCTTGCGCGGCGCGCGGAGCTTGGCCGGCTGCGCGGCCTCGGCCGGCATGGGCGCGGCGAGTGCCTCGGCGGGTGCATCCGTGGCGGTGTCCGCGGCCGGCTTGCGCGCACGCCGCTGCTTCACCGGTGCCGCCTCCGGCGCCACAGGCTCGGCCTTGCGGCTGGCGCGCGGCTTTGCTGCGGGCTTCGCGGCGGACTTCGCAGCGGCCTTCGGCTTGGCGGCGGGCTTCGCGGCAGCCTTGGGCTTCGCGGCGGACTTCGCAGCGGCCTTCGGCTTGACGGCGGGCTTCGCAGCGGCCTTCGGCTTTGCTGCGGGCTTCGCAGCGGCCTTAGGCTTGGCGGCGGGCTTCGCGGCAGCCTTAGGCTTGGCGACGGGCTTCGCGGCAGCCTTAGGCTTGGCGACGGCCTTCGCGGCAGCCTTTGGCTTTGCGGCGGGCTTCGCGGCAGCCTTAGGCTTGGCGGCGGGCTTCGCGGCAGCCTTAGGCTTGGCGACGGCCTTCGCGGCAGCCTTCGGCTTTGCGGCGGGCTTCGCGGCAGCCTTCGGCTTGGCGACGGCCTTCGCAGCGGTCTTCGGCTTGGCGGCGGATTTCGCAGCGGCCTTGGGCTTTGCGGCGGGCTTCGCAGCGGCCTTCGGCTTTGCGGCGGGCTTCGCAGCGGCCCTCGGCTTTGCAGCGGGCTTCGCAGCGGCCTTCGGCTTTGCAGCGGGCTTCGCAGCGGCCTTCGGCTTGGCAACGGCCTTCGCAGCGGCCTTCGGCTTTGCGGCGGGCTTCGCAGCGGCCTTTGGCTTGGCAGCGGGCTTCGCGGCAGCCTTCGGCTTCGCAGCAGGCTTCGCAGCAGGCTTCGCAGCGGCCTTCGGCTTTGCCGTGCGGGTGGCCGTGGTCGTGCGTGCGGCGACAGCGCGCGGGCGCGGCGTCACAGTTTCCACGTCCGGCGTCTCAGGGGTTTTCGGTTTGCGGGCGATGGCCGCCTCCTCTCCACGAATGCATTGCAGCAGGCTGTAGCACAACGCGCGGCGTCATGCCGCCTGCATCGCGGCCCTGATCGCCGTGGCGGAGGCCGCATGCTCGGCCGCCGGCACGAAGCACCAGGGCGCATGTACGGAACCCCCGCCGCACAGCAACGCAGCGGGCCGCCTGCGGTGCCGCGCCAGCCGATGCGCCGCCTTCCCGGCCAGCGCCTGGCGCGTCCAGCCCGGCCGCGGCAGTACCGCGATCGGCGTCGTCGCGGCGATCGCCGCCCAGGATTTCCAGCGCGGCAGCTGGCAAAGATTATCCGCGCCAATCACCAGCACGAAGCGCGCCCGCGGAAAGCGCTGCCGCAGCGCCGCCAGCGTATGGATGCTGTAGCGGGTGCCGAGCGCCGCCTCGATTCCCGTCGCGCGGATCCGCCAGCCATCGGCGATGGCCCGCGCCGAAGCCAGGCGCGCGGCGAAGGGTGCCATGCCGCGTCGCGGCTTCAGCGGATTGCCGGGCGAGACCATCAGCCAGACCTCGTCCAGCCGCAGGGCCCGGCGTACCTGCTCCGCCACATGGCGATGCCCGTCATGTGCGGGATTGAAGCTGCCGCCGAGCAGCCCGATGCGCCGGCGCCTGCGGTCACCCCGCGGGTTCAGCGTCATCTGATGCGCACGGTCACCGCAACCGGCGCCGCGACCAACCCGGTATAGGTCGCGGTGTAGTCATGCCCCGCCTGGACCGGCAGCGCCGGTGAGAAGCCGCCGAGCGAGACATATTCCCCGGCGCGCAGCCGCCGCCCCTGGGCGCGCAGATCCTCCACCAGCCAGGCCAGCGCGGCGAGCGGATGGCCGAGCAGGGCGCGGCCCGGGGCGCGCGCCACCTCCCGCCCATCATCGGTCAGCGCCACTTCCATCGCGGCCAGGCGGGCGGCGAATTCGGCCGTGGCCTGCACCGGAATCTCCTCCCCCACCACGCCCAGCCGGGCGCCGACATTGATCGAAACCAGCAGCGGGCCGGACCAGGGCGTGCCGGCGCCATGCACCAGGTCCGGCAGTTCCAGGAAAGGGATCACCGCATCCAGGTGGCGCAGCAGCGCGACGGGATCGTCACCCGCCTCGTTCACCCCCTCATCCCGCACCCGCACCAGCAGGTCGCTTTCCACCACGGGGATGATGCCGAAGCCGGCCGGGATCTCAGCGCCGGAGCGGGCGCGGATGGTGCCGTGGAAGATCGCCCCGGCCACCGGATGCGGCACGCCGAAGCGGGCCTGCGCCGCCGGGTTGGTCAGCCCCACCTTCCAGCCGATCCGGTCGCCCCAGGGCTGCGCCAGCGCCGCCACCAGCCGGTCCCGGGCGCAGACGGCATCGGCCAGCGACATGCCCGGCGGCGGCAGCGGCGCGGCGCGGCGTTCCAGTATGGCGGCGGCCAGGCGCGCCACCTCCGGCGCCTCCGGGCAGGCGGCGGCGGCGGGGCTGGCGAGCACGGCCAGCGCGGCGGCGGCAATGGCGGCTTTGGCGTTCATGGCGCTGGAATCCCTTGCCTCAGGGCCGGGTCTGTCCGGTCCCCATCACCTGGTAGCGGAAGGTGCAAAGCTGCTCCGGCCCGACCGGGCCCCGCGCATGCAGCCGCCCGGTGGCGATCCCGATCTCCGCGCCGAAGCCGAATTCGCCGCCGTCGCAGAACTGCGTCGAGGCATTGTGGATGCCGACGGCCGAGGACAGCCGGGCCAGGAAATCCGCGGCCACGGCATCATCCTGCGTGATGATCGCCTCCGTGTGCTCGCTGCCGAAGCGGGCGATGTGGTCCAGCGCCGCATCGACGCCGTCGACCACCTTCACGGACAGGATGGAGTCCAGCCATTCGGTGGCGAAATCCGCCTCGGTGGCGGCCGGCAGATCCGGCAGGATGGCGCGTGCGCGATCCTCGGCGCGGAAATCGCAGCCGAGCGCGCGCAGATCCGCCACCAGCAACGGCAGCAGGCCGGGCGCGATGGCGGCATCGATCAGCAGAGTCTCCGTCGCGCCACAGACGCCGGTGCGCCGCATCTTGGCATTGGCCAGGATGCTGCGCGCCATGGCCGGGTCGGCGGCTGCGTGGATGTAGGTGTGGCAGAGGCCCTCGGCATGGGCGAGCACCGGCACGCGCGCTTCCTCCTGCACCCGCTGCACCAGGCCCTTGCCGCCGCGCGGGATGATCAGGTCGATCAGCCCGGCGGCGCGCAGCATGGCGGCGACGAAGGCGCGGTCGGCGGTGGGTGCCACCTGCACCGCGGCCTCCGGCAGCCCGGCCGCGCGCAGCCCGGCCACCATGCAGCCATGGATCGCGGCCGCGCTGCGCAGCGATTCCTTGCCGCCGCGCAGGATCACGGCGCTGCCCGCCTTCAGGCACAGCGACGCGGCATCGGCGCCGACATTCGGGCGGCTTTCATAGATCATGCCGATCACGCCGAGCGGCTGCGCCACGCGGCGGATCACCAGGCCGTTCGGCCGCGTCCATTCTGCCAGCACGCGGCCGACCGGATCGGGCAGCGCGGCCACTTCCTCCACCGCGCAGGCCATCGCCTCCACCCGCGCCGGCGTCAGCGCCAGGCGGTCGCGGAAGGCGGCGGACAGGTCGGGCGCGGCGGCAAGGTCCTCGGCATTCGCCGCCAGCACCACATCCGCCCGTGCGCGCAGCGCGGCGGCGGCCTGCATCAGCGCTTCATCCCGCTGCGGTCGCGGCGCCGTGGCGAGCACCCGCGCGGCGTCGCGTGCGGCGCGGGCAGCGGTGTCGAGCAGGCGGGCAACCTCGTCGGCGAGGGCGGTCATGGCGGTTTCTCCTCGCCCGAGAGGTAGCGCGCGGCCGGCGGGGAGGGAAGCAACCTGCGGTAACCTGCCGCGGAGGTGGTTGTAACCGGGCTGCATTCAAGCGGGCTCGCGCGGCCGTGTCATCATATAGCCTTATGGCGACGATGCGTCATGCCGATTGGGGAAAAAAGCACCCGGGGACTATCTGCTGCGTAACGCCGGGGCCGACGCCAACGAAGTCGGTACCACGGCAGAGACGAGTTAAGGATACGCAGATGAACCCCTTCAATCGCATCGCCACCGCGCTGCTTGCCGCCGGAGCCCTGAGCTTCGCCGTGCCGGCCCTGGCGAACGACGTTTCTTACCCCCGCGTGGTCGGGACTGGTGAGAATGCTTCCGTGGTCTATGCGCCAACTGACACGCAGAACACTGTCGGCGGCGGCGCCGTGGCCACATTCGAGGCTTCGGGCAATGACGTGCAGCTGCGTCACCTGGAGCCGCGCTTCGCCCAGGCGCCGCGGCCGGGCCTGCAGCCGGTGACGGTCGGCTCGGGCGAGAACGTCGAAACCGCCTGGGTTCCGGCCGGCTCCGCCCCGGCAACCGGCCTGGCCGGTGGCTTCGACGTCACCGGCGGCTGAACCCGCAGCATTTCCGGCCAGGCAGGCGCCCCCGCGCCGCCGGCCCGACACAGATCAAAGGATGAATGAGATGACCCGCTTCAATCGCATCGCCGCCGCCGCCTTCGCCGCCGGCGCCCTGGCCCTTTCCGGCCCCGCCTTCGCGCAGACCATCGCGGAGAACAGCTACTACCCGCGCGTCGTCGGCTCCGGTGAGAATGCCGAAGTCGAGTACGGCCCCGGCCCGGCGCAGAACATCGTCGGCGGCGGTGCCGTCTCGGTGACTGAGGAGCCGAATGGCAGCGTCCATATCCGGCACACGGATAGCAGCTTCGCGCAGCAGGGCCGCCAGGGCCTGCGCGCCGTGACCGTCGGCTCGGGTGAGAGCGAGCGCACCATCTGGGTGCCCTCCGCCGATGCAGGCCGCCGCGCGGATGCCGGCTTTCGCGGCTAGGGCAATTTCAAGCCTTGCGGCTTCGCAAGGCGACCCGGAAAATCGCTAGAACAAAAGGATAGATCCGTTTCGCGTCTTCGCTTGCGATGAAGCGGCTCTGACCCCCGGTCCTGATCCCGGGGCTGACCGTCCGGTCAGCCCTGCCTTGCCCCCACCCGCCCCGCGGGTGGGGGTTTCGGCGTTTCAGCGGCCGACGCGCAGCCCGGCAAAGCGGATGATGCCGTCCGGGCTCGGCACGAAGCCTTCCACGCCACTGCGCATCGCCCAGAACCAGCGGTGGTGGTACAGCATCAGATGCGGGCGATCGGCCATCCAGATCGTCGCCGCTTCACGGTACAGCGCCTGGCGGCGCGCCGTGTCGGTCACCTGCCGGGCCTGCGTGAACAGCGCATCGACACGCGAATTGGCGTATTTGCCCCAGTTCAGGAAGCCGTTGGAGGCCAGCCAGAAACTGATATTGCCATCCGGGTCCGGCCGCCCGGACCAGATGGCGATCGCGGCCTCATAATCGCCGCGCCGTGTCGCTGCGACCATCGCGCCGGATTCCAGCGTCTCGATGCTGATGTCGAAGCCGCCTTCGGCCGCCATCGCCTGGATGATCTGCGCGACCTGCGATTCCACGGGCTGGTTCGGCACCTTTAGCGTGAAGGCGACCCGTTCATGCCCCGCCTCCCGCAGCAGCGCGCGGGCGCGGGCCGGGTCGCGCGGCGGCGGTGCGAGGTCGGCGAAATGGTAGGTGGTGCCCGGCGCCTCCGGCTGGTTGTTGGCGGCGAAGCGGCCCTCCAGCGCGACCTGATTGATGATGCCGCGGTCGATGCTGCGCTCGAACGCCTCCCGCACCCGCGGATCGGCGCCGAGCGGGCGCTGCGCCAGCGGGCCGTTGCCGACATTGATGCTCAGCGTCTGGTAGGCGATGGAATCGCCCGCCACCAGCCGCAGCCGCTGGTCGCGCTTCACCGAGGGCAGGTCCACCGGTGCCACGCGCTCGATTAGGTCGAGCTGCCCGGCGCGCAGGTTCAGCAGGCGGACATTGTTGTCGGGGATCGGCTGGAAGACCAGGCGGTCCGCATGGATGTTCGCGGCGTTCCAGTGGCCGGCGAATTTCTGCATCTCGATGCGGTCTTGCGCGATGCGTCGCGTCAGCATGAAGGGGCCGGAGCAGACCGGGTTCTCGCCTACCCGCTCCGCCATCGGCAGCACGGCGGGGGACAGCATCATGCCGGCACGGTCCGACAGCACGGAAAGCAGCGGCGCGAAGGGCTCGGACAGTACCAGGCGCACGGTCCGGGCATCCGGCGTCTCCACCGCGCTCACCTGCTGCAGTTCCGTGCGGCGGCGGCTTTCGCGGGCGGTGCGGTAGCGGTCCAGATTCGCCTTCACCGCGGCGGCATCGATCGGCGCGCCATCCTGGAACCGCGCACCCTCGCGCAGGGTGAGGGTCAGGGCGCGGCCGTCGGGCGCCCATTCCCAGGCGGTGGCGAGTTCCGGCCGGAACTGCAGGTCCGGCCCGACATCGATCAGCTTGTCGCACATCGCGGCGAAGACCACGCGCTCCACGAAGCTGCCGGATTGCGCCGGGTCGAGCACGGCCGGGTCCGCGCCGATGCCGATCCGCAGCGTGGTCTGCGCGACGGCCGGCGCCGCAGGCAGGACGAGCGCTGGCGCCACCAGCAGGGGCAACATGGCGGCTGCGAGGTGCAGGGCACGGCGCATGGGCAACATCCTTTCCGACACCGCCCGATGCTGGTCCAGCCGGCCCCGCCCGGCAAGCCAGGCCATTTGCCGGATGCTCATCGCATCTGCCCCATGGGCAGGAAGAATGGCGGTGAAGCCGGAGGGTGGCCGGTTCAGCCGGCCAAGGCGAGCAGCACCAGGTCGTCGCGATGGATGATCTCGTCCCGCCCGCGCCAGCCCAGGATGTTCTCCAACTCCTCGCTGCGATGGCCGGCAATGCGGGCGGCGTCGGCCGCATCATAGGCAACCAGGCCACGCGCCAGTTCCCGCCCCGCCTCGTCCCGCACGCTGACCGGGTCGCCGCGCTCGAAACGGCCTTCCACGGCGCGCACGCCGGCGGGCAGCAGGGAGGAGCCGCGCGCCAGCGCCCGGGCCGCCCCCTCGTCCACCACCAGCACGCCGAGTGGTGCCAGGCTGCCGGCGATCCAGCGCTTGCGGGCGGAACGGCCCTCGCCCTCGGGCAGGAACCAGGTGCAGGGCGCGCCCTGTTCCATCGCCTGCAGGGGACGCTCCCGCGTGCCGAGCGCGATCGCCATGGCGCAGCCGGCGCCGGTCGCGATGCGGGCGGCGATCAGCTTGGTGCGCATGCCGCCGGAGGAATAGCCGGGCGGCGGCTCGCCCCCCATCGCCATGATCTCCTCCGTGATGTGCTCGACCACGGGGATGTGCGCCGCGGCGGGGTCGCGGCGCGGATCGGCGGTGTAGAGGCCGTCGATATCCGACAGCAGCACCAGCGCATCCGCCTCCACCATCTCCGCCACGCGGGCGGCCAGGCGGTCATTGTCGCCGAAGCGGATTTCCGCCGTGGCGACGGTGTCGTTCTCGTTGATGACGGGGATGCAGCCCAGCGACAGCAGCGTGTTCAGCGTGGCGCGGGCATTGAGGTAGCGGCGGCGGTCCTCGCTATCCTCCAGCGTCAGCAGCAGCTGCGCGGCGTTGAGCTGCACGGCGGACAGCGCATCGGCCCAGGCACCGGCCAGGCGGATCTGCCCGACGGCGGCGGCGGCCTGCTTTTCCTCGAGCCGCAGCGTCTTCTTCCGCGTCAGGCCCAGCGCGTGGCGGGCCAGCGCGATGGCGCCGGAGGACACCAGGATGACCTCCGCCCCCCGCGCCCGCAGCGCCGCCACATCCTGCGCCACGCCCGCCAGCCAGGCGGCCCGCGGCGCGGCGGTGGCGTTGTCCACGACAAGGGCGGAGCCGATCTTGACGACGATGCGGCGGGCGGTGGCGAGGGAGGACAAGGTCAGCGATCCGAGAACAGGTCGATATAGGGCTGGTAGACGTAGATTCGGCCGCGCTGCTGCCCGGTAACCTCACGCAGGATCATATCCTGTTCGAGATTCTCCACCATGCGTGAAGCGGTGGGAAAACTGACCTCGAGACGCTCCGCCACCGTGTTGATGCTGACATAGGGCTGTCGGAAGAGATGATCCAGCAGCCGCAGTGCCTTCGCCGCCCCGCCGCGTGACACGATCAGGTCGCGATGATCCTCCCGCATCCGGACGATGCGGCGCGCCCGGTCGCGAGCGTCGGCGGCCGTTTCGATGACGCCGCGAAGGAAGAAGTCGATCCAGCCTTCCCAATCGCCTCTGTCGCGGGTCGCTTGCAGGTGATCGTAATAGTCTTGGCGGTGCCGGCTGAAATACAGCGACAGATAAAGAACGGGCTGGCGCAGCAGGCGCTTCTCGGCAAGCAACAGGCTGATCAGAAGCCGGCCGCACCGGCCATTGCCATCGCCGAAGGGATGGATCGTCTCGAACTGGGCATGGGCCAGACCAATGCGGATCAGGGGCGCATCGGCGACATCGCCGTCCTCGGCATGAATGTAGGATTCGAGGGCGGCGAGGGCGTCCAGCACGGCATCGGGTGGTGGCGGGATGAACACGGCCCCACCGACGCCGGTCCCCTCCGCGCCGATATGCACTTGGTGCCGACGCAATTCGCCGGGCTCGCGCTGACCTCCACGCGTATCTTGCATCAAGCGGCGATGCATCGCGCGGATCAGTCGCACCGAAACCGGAACCTCCGCCAGGGCGGCGAGGGCCTCGTTCAGCGCCGAGACATAGTTGGAGACCTCGTTGACATCGCTGCCGCGGCCGGCCTCGATCCCCGCCTCGCGGCGCACCAGATCGTCAAGCGAGGATTGGGTGCCTTCGATGCGGGAGGACAACACCGCTTCCCGCCGTACGTAGGAATAGACGAAGCCATCCGGGTCTGGCAGCAGGTCCGTGACGCTGTCCAGACCAGCAACGGCACGATCTGCCTCCGACAACAGACGTACCCGCGCGGCGGTCAAGGCCAGCGGCGGGTCGGGCGGCAGGGGAGCAGGGTGGAAAGCGCGGTACCCGCCCGGCTGCGGGCGATAATCGCCGGTGACGCGAGAAGGGGACATGGGGCGGACCGCAGCCTGTTATCCAAGAGCCTGTGCATACTGCGCGCAGCCTCGCTGAGTATCAACGAGGACATTTAATTACCGGGTGCGGTCGGCCAGGATCTGCTGGTACAGCGCGTAGAGCACCTGCTTCACGCCGGCCCCGGTGGCGCCTGAGACCAGCAGCGCCGGCTTGCCCGCCGCCTTCGACAGTGCCTTGAGGCGGGAGGCTGTGGCCTGCGGCGTCATCGCATCCGACTTGTTCAGCGCCACCACCTCCGGCTTGTCCGCCAGCCCGCCGCCATAGCCGGCGAGTTCCTCGCGGATGGTGCGGTAGGCGGCGGCCGGGTCGGCGGCGGTGCCATCCACCAGGTGCAGCAGCACCGCGCAGCGCTCCACATGGCCGAGGAAGCGGGTGCCGAGGCCGGCGCCTTCATGCGCGCCCTCGATCAGCCCGGGAATATCGGCCAGGACGAATTCCAGCGAGCCGTCGCGGGACGGCGTGCCATCCGGGTTCAGCCGCACCACGCCGAGCTGCGGGTGCAGCGTGGTGAAGGGATAATCCGCCACCTTTGGCCGCGCCGCGGAGACGGCGGCGAGGAAGGTGGACTTCCCGGCATTCGGCAGGCCGAGCAGGCCGCTATCCGCGATCAGCTTCAGCCGCAGCCAGATCGCACGTTCCTGTCCGGGCCAGCCGGGATCGGCCCGGCGGGGGGATCGGTTCGTGGCGGATTTGAAGGTGGCGTTGCCGTAGCCGCCATCGCCGCCCTTGGCGATGACGATGCGCTGACCCACCTCGGTCAGGTCCGCCAGCAGGGTTTCCTTGTCCTCGGCCAGGATCTGGGTACCGACCGGCACCTTCATGATGACGTCGTCGGACCCGGCGCCGCTGCGGTCCTGGCCGGCGCCGTTGCCACCCTTGCGGGACTTGAAGTGCTGCGCGTAGCGGTAGTCGATCAGCGTGTTCAGGCCGTCCACGGCCTCGATGATCACGTCGCCACCCTTGCCGCCATTGCCGCCGTCCGGGCCACCGTATTCGATGAACTTCTCGCGCCGGAAGGCGATGACGCCGTCTCCGCCGTCACCCGCCTTCACATGAACCTTGGCTTCGTCGAGGAATTTCATGGTCTGTGTCCGATACCCGGAAACGCGAACGGGGGCCTGGCGGCCCCCGTCCAAACGCTCGCCAGGAGGTCTCGGCCTATTCGGCCGCGACGGCCATGGGCGTGATGGAAACCTGCACGCGGCCTTCGGCCTTGCGCTCGAACTTCACGTGGCCGGTGACCAGCGCATGCAGCGAGTGCGTGCGGCCGACCAGGACGTTGGAGCCCGGGCGCATCTTGGTGCCGCGCTGGGTGACGATGATGTTGCCGGCCTGGACGAACTGGCCGTCCGAGCGCTTGACGCCAAGCCGCTTGCCAGCCGAGTCGCGGCCGTTGCGCGACGAACCGCCGGCCTTTTTGTGTGCCATGGAGGGGGTCCCTTTCTGTCGCTAGCGGATCAGGCCGCGGCGATCGCGGAAATGCGCAGCACGGTCTGCATCTGGCGATGACCGTTCTTCCGGCGGCTGTTCTTCCGGCGGCGCTTCTTGAAGATGATCACCTTGTCGCCGCGCGTCTGGCCTTCGACCACCGCGGTGACGGTCGCACCCGGCACGGTCGGCGCGCCAAGGGTGAGGCCGGCATCGGTACCGAGGGCCAGGACGTCGTGGAAGGTGATGGTGGCGCCGGGCTCGGCCTCGAGCTTCTCGACGATCAGCACGGCATCGGGAGTGACGCGGTACTGCTTGCCGCCGGTGCGGATCACTGCATAGGTCATGTTCGCGCTCGGGCTTTCGGAGGTCCGGTGCTTCTGGGCGGGTTCGCCCGGACAATTGGGTGGTTCGACCAGGACTGGCCGCCAGCATCCCCAGGCAGTTGGCACCTGGGTGGCCGGAGGGCGCAGCGTATAGCGGGGCGCCGGGCGGAGAGTCAACGGCGTGGCGGGTTGCGCGTCGCGCTTCCGGTGATTATAGGGCGCCACCGCCTGCGGAGAGGTGGCAGAGTGGTCGATCGCGTCGGTCTCGAAAACCGAAGTAGATGCAAGTCTACCGTGGGTTCGAATCCCACCCTCTCCGCCAGTATTTTCAGTGGCTTATCGTGCTTTCTGTCCGGCCCAATCTCGGTTTCAGAACCGGCTGTGACCGGACTTAGACCGGACGCATGGTGCGGAAGCAGACGGAAGTGCCCGTAGGCGCGGCCTAGCTGTAAGGCCCGCCGCGGCACCTTAGCAGGTCGCCCCGGCTCGATGCGATCCATCTTCCGACGATCGGCGCTTCGACCGTCCTCCTTGCAGCCAGGGAGCTTCTTCCAGCCGCCGGTTCAGGAATTCGCGAAGATCCTCCGCGCGGCAGTCGACCCTTCCGTTGCGACGCTGCCACGCCAGGGGCCACCGCTCAATTGTCCTGTCTGACACCGGGAAGAATTCCTTGGTGGCGAGCTCGGCTGCAGCCTTTCGGTTGAGCAGCTGGTCCGGCGGTAGCGAGGGTGGAGGCGGTTTTGTCGGCGCGACGCGGCGCCCGGCTTTCCTTTTCGGCATCCATGCCTCCTGTGCCGCGGTGGTCCGCAGGCTGGCCGGAGGATGCAGATGCGAGGCCTCGATAGCGTCCCCCGCACTTGGCCCCAAGTCCGTCACCTTGGCCGCTTGGGACGCCGTGGCAGCGGACGATCTGCGAACGGCAGCCCGAAGCCAAATACCCTCCGCGCGCGGGCAAGGCGGCGCTGCATGCTGCGACTGTCCTGTTTCCAGTGAGCCGCTAAGGAGGCCACGGCCTCCCCGGCCGGGCGCCCCCGACTGACCTCGAAGTTGAGCCTTCAGACTCCAGGCCTCCTCTGCCGCCTGGAGGTAGGCCGCTGCCGCATGGCGCGTGTTCACCACCAGCCGAAACGCCCGGGCCCAGGCTTATGACCGCGGCAGCGGACGCGTGTAGTGCGTGTGGCCCATCGCGAGACGCATCACCTCGTGGCTGGCCTCGCGGAGGTAGACCAACACCCATTCGGGCAAGTCAGCGCGGCCATCCCGCGTGATGCGACGAACCGCAAGCCAAGCGCAGATCGGGTTGCCAGTGGCGGCGAAAGAGCTCTCGAGGCGCTCCATGGGCGGCACGACTTGAGGAGATTAGGATAGCACTCGTCAGGCCGATCAACGTCCGCAGTGCCGTCGTGCTGAGCCATGTATGCCTCCCGGTCGCGTCCGCAGTGGGCCGCATTTAGCGCACACTGCTGGCCCAAACGCTGGAGGTGACCGCCAGGCTTTCGCTTTCGGTATTCGTTGACCTGCTGCTGCTGGACTCGGCGGCAGGCTCATCCAGCATTGTGAGGGCGGCACAGACGGGAACCAAGTCTCTCCGATCGGCTGTAGAACGGGGATGGCGCAGCGGATGGCTCTGGCCCGGCTCAGTCACCGGCTTGTGACGAAGCCTCCACGACCCTACTGTGTAGTCAGGTGTTTAGTCGGTCATGCAGGAGGAGGTGTCGGATCCCATGTCGCGTATGCGCTTCGCCCCCCTCCGCTACGCGCTGGCCCTGGTTCGGTTTCCCCGGCTCCTCGACATGGCGGGACATGTGGCCGCCTTCCAGGAGCAGGTTCGGGCAACCTACCCCCTGGTCGACGAGCACAACAACGTTGGCATGGTCGCCCATCTAAGCAACCAAGGCTTTGAGTTTCGGCACGTTACCGAGAAGATGTGGCAGTTCTCCGAGCCGGGCAGGTCGCACGCCATCATTCTGGGCCCTGATTTCCTCCTGGTCCACGCGGGCACGGCCTACGAGGGGCATGACGGCTTCTTCGCCCGCCTGTGCGCCGCCGTGCAGGCTCTCGGGGATACCCCCGGCATGGGCGTCACCCACGCCACCGCCGTGGGCTACCGCATGATCGACCTTGTGGAGCCGCGCGTCGGAACGAGGGAGGAAATTTCGGACTACCTGAAGCCGTGGGCTCTTCCGACGGACCCGGCCGATTTTGGGGACCAGCCCATGGAGCTCCAGGAAGGCGCGTACATCGCCTCCTTTAAGACAGGCCCGGGCACTCTGCGCTTCCAGGCCCTGCGGCGCCCCAAGGTACCGTTCCCGCCCGATCTCCTTACCCCGCTTGTGGAGGCGAACGGGTGGATTCCGAAGGTTGCGGCGGGGGACTTCGTGCTGCTCGACATCGACCATTTCGCGGCGTTTGACCCGGCCATGCCGCTCGACCCGCGGGGACTGCTGGCCAAGTTCCGGGAACTGCACGGTCCGTCCCGGCGCGCGTTCGATTCCGCAGTCAGACCCCGCGCCGTGACGATCTGGGACAGGAGGAAGGCATGAGCACCGTCATCGGGCACGGCCAGTTTGGTTTTTATGCCCCGTTTGCGGAGTTCTACCCGAGCGGCGCCGGCGCCGCCCGCGGGGGCGAAAGGACCACCCCCTTCGCCAGGAGCCTGCTGGACACAGTCCGGAGGCTAACCGGATCGGTCACCTTATTACCCTCCGCCCCCATTCCCGCGCCGATGGTGAAGGATGACCGCGGGGCCGCGGCGGCGGTGGTCCCTGTGGTTGTCCGGGCACAGGAGATGGCGGATCGGCTCGTGAACAGGCTGGGCCTGCCGATCACGGCGCTGTCCGACATCCTCGATCTCGAGCGGAAGACGATTTACGACTGGCTGAAGGGCGCCGAGGCGACACCCGCCAACGCCCAGCGCCTGCGCGCCCTGTTAGACGCCCTCGGGACGGAGGCGGACGGCTCGCTGCGTTACTACCACCGCTTCTGGAAGCGGCCACTGCCAGACGGCTCTTCGCTGCGGGACGTGCTGATGGCGCCCGATCTGGACCGGGCGCGCATCCGGGACGCCATGGGCGCCCTCCGGGACGCCGTCCATGCGGCGATAGCTTCCGATCGTGGCCGAGGCCCGGTAGACTTGCCACCGCCCCATCCGGCCGACCTCCTGTCCGCCTACCTGGAGGCAGGTTCAAGTTAGCAGGCTGGAGGGGGGCGATGTCTGGCGCCGGGAGGGAACCCGAGGGCGGTGCGGGCGCGCCAGCGCCTGACTGGCGTCAGTGCTGCCTATGCAAGCCGGCCGACCCGGCGATGCTGCCCAGCCATCTCTCCTACGCGCCAGACAGCGAGCTCCTGCTCATTGGAACACAGACCTGCTCCCTCGCCGGAGCGGGCGCGGAACCCTCGTTTGAGGTCGTCGTCGCCAGTCCCCTGCCGGAGTTCAAGGAGGACACGGACTCGGCTCGGGGGAGAAGGACCCGCTACATTGAGCTGCCCGTCGAAGGATCCCCCTCCATCGCAGGCGTCGCCCTGGACGTTTCGCGCCGGGCGATCCTCCCGCGGGAGTGTCTAGGCGGGATGGAGCTGCTGCCCCTCCGGGTGCCCGACCTATCGGCCAAGGCGTTCCAAGGCTGGATGGCCCGCTACTACGCCCGGATCGCCCTGCCCGACGCCCTCATCAAGCGGTTGGAAAAGCGGCAGTTCCAAAAGAGGCTCAGCAAGGCGAAGAGCCACAAGCTGTTGGACGGGCTTAATCGCTACGACGTCTCATCGGACATCCACCGCATCTACATGACCTGGAGCCCAGACGCTGAGATCTTGCCCGCGGAGGACTACACCGTCGGCGTCCTGATTGTCTGCGGCAGGAGGGGGACCGAGAAATACCTCCTGGAGGAACTGGCGGGCCTGGCCAGCGGCGTGAAAGGCAAGCCCCTCGTCAACGGGCTCATTATGGACGACCCGGACGTGCAGTTGGCGAGCGAGGTGAAGCTGGAGGATACCCTCCGCATGCGGCTGTTCACCGCCTTGGACGAGTTGACCGGCTTCATCGGCTGACTCCACCCGGATCACTGCGGCGGGGCTGTGCGCCAGGGGCTAGGGGTTCATGCGACCACGGTGCGGCCGATTTGCCGCGCCACCTGACAAGCGCCGGGTGCCGAATCTGATCCGCCTGCAGCGGGGTGGACGGCCCCCAGTCCGGTAGACTGGTGCGCGTTACCGGGACCGAAGCGGCAACAGGCAGGGGCCATACGGTGACCTCATTGTCATCCTGCCCCCGGGCACCTGCCGAGGCAGGGCGGGTGGTCGTGTCGGTGGCCCAGGCAGGGAGCACGCAGCCCATTCCAGCGGGCGCCAGGAGCCGCGGGAGCTAGTGGGGTGGCAGCGGGTGCGATCGGCCACGCGCCGGGCCTCCCCCCCATATCCATCGCGAGGGGGGTGGGGGGGCGAGAAATGCAGCTCCCCGGAAATTTGTTCGGCAGCGCATTGGCGTCACGTCCGACTGGAGGCGAGCAACATCAGGCGCGCCGGCAGGGGCGGCGACACCTTCTGCGCCGGTTGTGTCTCCCGAAGCCCAGTCGGGCGAGACTCAACCGGCGTTGCCCATCGCACCGGGGGCACAACCGGCAGCACCGCCTCCGCCGATCAACTCGGCCCGCAGTTCCTTGGAGGCCGCGCTGGCCGCGCCGAACGAGAGGGAGATCAACCGGCGCAGGCTGCTGGCGATGAACCAGGCGGCAGCGCGCGCCGCGGGCGGCCTGTAGAAGCGCGCCCAACCGCAACGAAGTTGTTGCGGGCGCTCCGGCCCCAGCGCTTTATGTCGGCGCAAGAACGGGAGGCCGAGATGCGGGTGTTGATGATGGGCTTAGCGGTGGCCCTGATGGGGTGCCAGCAGGACGTGGCGTCGATCCGGCCTGCCACATCCCAGATGACGGTGGCGGCGGCTTCCGCCGTTCCTGCCGACTGCCCGCCGGCCAATACCGTCATCCGCACCTCGATCGGCTCCGAGTTCACCTATCTCGGCCGCGATCCGTCCGACGCCGAGTTCTGCGTCTGGCGCGCGCGCGACCGGCTAGGCCGCGACCTTCACAACCTGCGCCCGGTGCCTGCCGGGACCGAGGCCTTCCACAGGGCGGGCGTCCGGCAGATGCTGCCGCTCTCGGTTGGGCGGGTGGCCCAGTATCAGTCGCGTTCGTCCGATGGAGCGTGGAACCACACCATTCGCGTCGTGTCGGCGGATACCGTCACCGTTCCTGCCGGGCGGTTCGACGTCTGGGTCGTCGAGCGCATCGAGGAAGGCACCTTCAACAACGGCTACCGCGGCGAGCAGGTGTTCTACTTCGAGCGAGGGACGGGCGTTCTGGTGAAGCAGGTGTCCCGGCTGGTGCGCGGGACCGGCAGCCCGGGCTCTACCTGGGAAGCGGTTTCGATCACCCGAGGCTAACGGCGCAGCCGCGCCAGGGTCTTCTTCACCTCTGGGTCGTCCGCCATCGGCGCGAGTAGGCCCGACGGCGGATACAGCGCGCCCTGGGAGGCCGCGTCCTACACCCGTTAGGCGCAAACGGATTGCCCCGCCGGGTCGCCGACAGATTGGCGTGCCTCCCTCATCCCGGCTGATGCCGTCGCACGAAAATCTGCACGCCGCCGAGATCCGAATCAGCGCGCCCACGACGAGGCATGACACCAACGGTCGCGGCAAATCAGCCCACGCTGCAGCCGCGCAGCCCAACGCATTCAACGCGGGTTCGTCATGCCCAAGAAATAGATTCGCTCGTCGCCGGAAACCTTCGTTCCACCCTTCGTCCAGTTTGCTCAATAGGCGCTCTTCCGGGAGGCCACCACCTAACGGCCAGCCCTAGCGGAAGGCCGCACACGAGCCGAATCCTCCACCCGGCCCCGATCGCTCAGCTTGCCATCAAGATGAGTGGGACAGAGAGGCCGAAACCATTCCTTCTGGGACAGGTGGGGCTCCGCCGAGAAACCACGAATACTTGGGCGGGTGCGGCACCACGGAGGCCGGCGCGCGCTTCACTCAGCATCTATCATTGGCGGATGGGCTTCGCCTCTGCAGGATGTCACGCCACTTGTGCCAGACCCATCCAGGCTTGAAGCCGCGCGCTCGCTGAATGGCGATGAGGTCGGACACAGTGCGCGCCCGGTTGAGCAATTCGGGCACAGGGAGCGTGTGCACCGCCAGCATCCACGCGACGACGTCTGGCGGCACCTCGGAGAGCACGCCGTGCCCTTGCTGCATCTCACGCTTCGGCGGTCGCGCTGGGGTGCCGCAGTCGCCGCACGCCTCTGCGCCGCGCCGAAGCACCGAGGCGCAGACGGTGCAGATAGGCTTGTTGCGCCGCCCCTTCCCTGACAGGCGCGTGGGATCGCCCTCCAGCGACCATCGCTGCGGCATCTGGGGGAGCCCATGCACGAGGCTGTTCCCGGCGTGGTCCAGCACGATGAGCTCGCTCTTGCCGTCCGCGGGCCGTAGCCCACGGCCAACCTGCTGCAGGTAGAGCGCCAAGCTCTGCGTGGGCCGCAGCAGCATGACTGCGCCGATCGCCGGAACGTCGAGGCCCTCGCTGATGAGGTCGCAGCTGCACAGCACCTCCACCGCGCCGGTGGCGAGCCCCTTGATGGCCGCATCCCGCTCGGCCGGGGGTGTGGTGCCCGAGGCGGCGACGGCGCGGATCCCGGCGGCGCGGAATGCCTCCGCCACGGCCTCGGCATGGTGGACGGACGCGGCGAAGAGGACGGTGGGCAGGCCTGCGGCGTGGCGGCGGTAGTGCTCCACCGCGCAGCCGACAACCTGCGGGGCGCTCATCGCCTCAGCCAGCTGCGCCACCTCGTAGTCCCCGCCGCGGGTGCGGATGCCGGACAGGTCCGGCGCTTCACCCGGGGCTGGTGCGAAGATGCGCGGCCGCACAAGGTGCCTCTGATCGATCAGGTCCGCGATGGACGGCCCGGAGACGAGCGCGTCGAACACCCCGCCCGCGCGCACGCCGAGCCCGGCACCATCGCTGCGGATCGGCGTCGCCGTGACCCCCAGGATGTGCGCCTCCGGGAAGGCGTCGAGGATGGCGCGCCACTGGCCTGCCACCGCGTGGTGGGCCTCGTCGATGATGACCAGCTGCGGCGGCGCCTGGCGCATCTGATCGAGGCGACGCGCGAGGGTCTGAACCGACGCGACCTGCACCGGATGATCCGTGGCGGCATGGCCGGGGGCGATGATGCCATGAGCCACGCCAGCGCTGGTCAGCTTCTCGGATGCCTGCCTGAGCAGCTCGCGCCGGTGGACCAGCACCAGCACGGATCGGCCCTTGGCGACGGCTGCCGCCGCGATGTGGCTGAACACCACCGTCTTGCCGCCGCCGGTCGGGAGGACGAGCAGCGGCGCCCGCGCGCCGCGTCGGTAGGCATCGCGCAGCTGCTCGACCGCATCCACCTGGTAGAGGCGCAAGCCTTGCGGTCGCGCTGATCCCTTCTCGTCCCGGCAGCCGCAAGCACTCCTCACTCCTCCACTCCTGCCCCCTAAAGGGGGGGCGGGAGGAGAGGAGTAGGGGAGACGGGTGCTGTCCCCCGGAGGAGTAGACGGAGGAGTAGGGAGGAGTGGCATCATCGGGCGAGCCACACCGCGCGGCGGTCGAAACCCACCAACCCCTTGCGCTGCAAGCGCATAAGCGCGTTGTGCTCCCGCTGATACCCAGCCGTGGAGAGCACTCCTCCGGAGGGGAGTGGCTTCGGGAGGATCTGTACCTCGGGGAACCATCCGTCGCGGACCAACTCCTCCCTGAGGGAGGAGCGAGGAATCGCCCGGACATTGGGCATCCCCGGCTGTGGCTTCGCGATCTCCCCAGCACCCTCAGCATCAAGGGACTGGATGGCCCGCAGCAGTAGGGCCGTCGCGTCGGTCAGCGCTGGCCCCGCCTTGGCCTGCGCCCCGGCGACCTCATCCACTTCCTCGGCCACCACGGTCGTGACGGCGTCGCCGTCCTCATCCATGCTGAGGGCGTGGCTGCGAAGAGTGAAGGCCAGTTGCGCGGTCGCGACGCCGTTGCGGTTCTTCCCGAGGTGGACGGTGCGGATGCCGCTGGCCTCGGCCACCTCGATGCGCATGGTGACATCGGCGTCGCCGTTGAGAACGCCGTGGCCTCGAGGCGTGGATCCGCCGTGCACGCTGTTGCTGGTGGGCTTTGCCCCGTGGTGGACGGCGATGACGGCGCGCTCTCGGGTGGTCAGGAGCCGGAGCAGATGAACGGCGCGGCCCATGCTCCGGCCATCGTTCTCCTCCAGGCCGGGGAACGCCTTCGCCACCGTGTCGAGGACGATGAGGACGGCGCCAAGCTCGTCCGCTGCCTCGGTGATTGCAGCGAGGTCCGGCGGTTCAGTCGAGCCGTCGCTCTGCAGGTTCACCGGCTCGGCGGCGACGCGCATACCCTTTGCGTCGCCATAAACGGCACGCAGGGCGGTAGCGCGCATCTTCATGCCCTCCGGATCCTCGGCGGCGATGTAGAGGACCGGGCCGGGGCGCACCCGGCGGCCGAAGACCATCCGCCCTGCCGCGACAGCGTGGGCGAGATAGGGGGCAAGGACGCTCTTGCCGCTGCCAGGCGGTCCGAACAGCACCACCAGATCCCCAGGCGCGATCAGCCCCTTCACCAAGTAGCCGCGCGGTTTCGCGTCGGCGCACTCGGCCAGGGTGAGGAGCCTCATTCGGCGACCGCGGCCACGGCGGGGGGCGAGCCGCTCCGTGGTAATGCCGTCAGCGCGCATCTCGGCCTCCGGCGAGGCGATCCCGTCCATCATGCCGCGCGCTTCCGATTGAGGACGTCGTTGAAGTCGCCCGACGGCGGCGCCGCGATATGCGCCTCCCGTCCGGCACTGGCCCAGCGCTCAGCGCAGCGACGTGCGGCGGCGAGCCCTGAATCGTCCGCATCGGCGAAGACCGTGAGGGCGTCGAGCCCGCGGAGTAGCGGGAAGCGCGCGATTGCCCCCGCGCTGGTGGCGGCCCAGATCGGGCGCCAGCCGAACCCCTGCATGACCGAGATTGACGTCTCGATGCCCTCGGCCAGCCCAAGGCCCATCGTCACCTCCGGGTCGGGCGTCAGCCTGATGCAGCCCACCCGCCCGAGCATGACCTTCACCCGCTCGCCCGCCGCCTTCCCACCGCCGTCCGGCCGCAGGTAGGTGACGTGCGCGCCGCAGGGCTCACCCGTCTCCGCGTCGGTCATCAGCGCCACCATGGCGGGTCCGGCAGGACCGAAGGCGGCGTTGCGCCAGGCACGGTGATGGAAGCGCAGGGGGGCGCCGTCCGGCAGAGCAAGGCCCCGGGCCGCAAGATACGTCTCCACGGGCGTCCCGGCGGCGACGACAGCTTCACCCCAGATCCGACGGGCGAGGTCGAGGGTGGTGGACGGGGACGCCTCGCGCGGGCTCTCAGGCGGCGCAGGAACGGGCCGGGGCGTCGGGCGGGGCTCCCCGCTCCGGGCGATGCCCAGCCACGCCAGCGCCCAGCCGTAGGCGGCGCCCATGGGCTCCCGGCGAGCATGAGCGACAAGGGCCAGCGCGTCGCCGCCCTCGCCCGCCTCATGATCCTGCCAGGCGCCCCGCTTCGGGCCAGCCACCACCACCGCGAGCGAGCCCTTCCGCCGGAAGCGCCACTCCTCGCGACCGCGCTGGGAAGGTTCACCGATGACGTCGCTGACCAGGTCCGGCATCCGCTCCGCCAGCATCACGGCGACTGCAGAGGCATTGGGCTGGCCCGTCATGCGCGTCCTGCTCCCATGGCAGGGGTCGGGACAGAGATGGTTCGAAGTGCCAGCAGCGCCGCCACCTCTGCGGCCTCTGCCGCGGCAAGATCACCAACGCGGCGTGCCTCCGCGGCTGCCCCAAGGCAGCGGCGAATATCGCATCGTGTCTGATGCTGAGGTGCGCTATAGGGACGATGGTCGTGCCTGCCAGCCGAACCACCGCCCCCGCGCCCCGCGTCATTTGCGGGCCGGGGGCTTTCCATGTCAGGCAGCCGTGCTGGTCCGGCGCCCACCACGGACAGGTGGCGCCGCTTCCAGCTTGGCCCTGGCGAAGGCCATCAGTTCCTGCACTTCGAGAAGGGCCTTGCCGTTCACCCTCCGAACGGTGAGCGGCCAGGCTTCGACAGTCCTCGGGCTGACGGGGAAGAAGTGGCGGGAGACCAGATCAGCTGCCGCGCGGCGGTCTACCCGCCTCGGCAGCGACGCAAGATCAATTTCATCAGTGTCGGCCTTGGTTTCGGCCGGTGGGTTGGACGCTATGAGTGTCGGCTTCATCAACCTGCCTCCGCTTTCCCGGACGGTCCGGGTGGGTGCGGAGACCATCGCGATCTGGCGGGGCTAAGACTTCGACATAGGCTGCCCGATCATGTCGAAGCCTCAAGACGCTTCCTCGCCAGGTCGCGCCATCTGGTGTGGGCTCGTTCCACTGTCTTCACCGTCATGGCCCGTATCTCGGCCACGGCTCCATGAGCTGCATGAGCACTCATGCCGTCATTTCGGGCGAGTAGGTTCTCGACCTCAAGGGCAATTTCCCGGTCGCGACGCGATTGCAGGTGCTGGCTCCCGACGGTCCGGTTGCCGCCTTCTCCGGCCAGCCCGAAGGCTTCAGACAACGGGAGTGGGCGCGGCGGCCGGGGCTCGGTCTGCCCATCGTGCACCTCACCACTCACCGCCCTCATCCAGCCCGCCCTAATCGCGGCTGCTGCCCAAAGGGGCACCTCGACGGTCCTGTGCGGAACTTCACGAACGTGGTTCACCGGCGGCAATCCGGCGATTTCCCGCGCCCCGTCGAGGTCTGCCAAATCTCGCGCCACGATGGTTGCGATGGCCATGAACGCCCAGTAGGTCGAGGGCTTGCCCTCCTGCTGCACGGCGAGAAATTCCCTACGCCACGCCTCAAGGTCGCGAGCCATGTACTCCGGGCCCGCAGCCACGGCGCGGGAGATGATGCTGTCGGCGCTCTCCACTTCTGGCGCCTGGACTTCACGGCCTCTACCACCGGGCCGCGGCTGCCGCTTGGCCATGGATCACCTCGCTTCATGAAGAGGAAGGGCGGCGCAGGTTGGGCCTGCTCCGCCGAGCCAGTTGCCGGGCGCCTAGCTGGCGCGTCGCCGGGAGCGCTTCTGCCGCATCTGCGCGTGTGCCTCTGGCCGTGCTTCCTCCAACGCTGCTCTGCTATCCATGGCGTCCGCAAAGGCGTTCAGCACCGCCGCCAGTGCCCTTGCGTCTCGAGGCGAGGAAATGGTGATCGACTGAAGGCCCCGATTGCCGCGGCACTCGACGGTGAGCCTGTCCCAATCGTCGGGCGACACCGCGATGCAGGCTCCGCTCAAGGTCTGCATCTCGATTGGCAGAGACCCCTGCATCTCCTCCATCGGGTGATGAGCGGCCGCGACGCGGGACACTGCCTCTCGCGCGAGCTGGCCACTCGCCGATGCTTCCGGGATCTCCTCGACCATGTGGACTGGCCACGGACGAGCCGGGGGGGCGGCCGAACGGCCAATCGCGACAATGCGAGTCAACTGCGCCAGGGCAGCGGTGGTAGGCACGTAGGGCGACTCAGGCATGGGGCTATCCCTCCATGTTTGGGTATGGGCGGGTCCGGTGTTCGCTGCACCGACCCGCCTCCGCATTTCCGGATCCTTCAGGCGCCTCCGGCGGCGCGCCCGGCAACCCGCCGAGCAGGGATTTCAGGCGGCGGCCAGATGCCGCAGATTCTCCGGCAGGTGCTCCGCAGTCACAGGATTGATGTGCGCATCCAACAGCTCGCACCAGTCGACCATGGCCTGCTTCCGCGCGTTCCACTTCTCGGCCCTCTGATAGGTCCCCATCACGCCGGGGCGCGACGCGCTGGCCTTGTGGTTGAGGACCAAATCTAGGACTGCTTCCTCGTGTCCGTGCTCCTCCGAAAGAACGGTGACGAAACTGCGGCGCACATCGTGGTTCCACCAGCCCGTCAAGCCGCTCGCCTTCTCCATGCGGGCCTTCAACGTGCTCTCGCCTGTGATGGCGCCCTTCCCGCGTGGTCCAGGGAAGACCCAACCTGCCTTCGGCTTCCCCTGCGCCTCGTGGCGGGCAGCGAGCAGGCCGCACACCAAGGAAGGCAGGTAAATGCGGTGGGCCTTCTCGTTTGAGGTCATCTTGTCTGGCTGCATCCAGATGCCCTCGACGAGGTTGACGTGCTCCCATCGCATCAGGCGTGCCTCGCTGACACGGCATGGCACAGCGATGATGAATCGCTGAAGGTCGCGGTGTGCGTCGTTCAGCCCCTCAACAGTGCCCGCTGCCTTCCAGATTGCCGCGAGCTCGGGGACGCTGAGATAGTGCTTGCGGTCCTTCGGCTTTTTCGGGCGGCGATTCTTCGGAATCAACTCGCACGGGTTCACATCGATGATCTCCTCCTCGTGCACCCAGTCGAGAAAGCGGCTGACGGACTGGAACCAACGGCGGCCAGTCTTCTGCTCGCTAGCGCGGTGCTTCAGGATGGCGAGGATCTCGGACTTGCCGATGCTCCCCACTGGTCGCGACAGGGCGTTGATCGCCTGGAACGCCGCTTCCACGCAGGCGAGGTCTTCGGTCACGTAGGCGGACTTCAGCGTGCCCCCGCCTTTCCTCTTCTCCCGCGTTGGCAGGTAGACCTTGTAGCGATCGAGCAGCCGCTCGACGGTCTGGCTGCGCGCCTTGGCATCGGCTTCGAGCTTCGAGCGTCGCTCGCCAGCCAGATCCACGCCGGACTTCTGCTGCCCCTTGTAGGCGTTCGCCTTATCCTTCGCGTCCTCCGGGCTCAGCTGCTCCGGGCTGCCGAGCGTCATGGATGTCGAGGGGAAGCGCTTTCCTGTCACGCTGTCTCGCCCACGCGGCTTGAAGGAAAGGACCCAAGCCCAGGTCTTGGCGTGGATGACGAGCGCCAGGCCGGGGCACTCCGGGTGCGCCACCACCAACCGTTGGCCAGGCGCCCGCTGCCGCCAGTAGCGGTCCGCGTCGCTGGTTCGCAGGCGCTTCGGGGCCTCGCGGATGATCTTCAGCTTGGCCGCACTCTCCGTCACCGCTCGCCTCCTTCGCCGCCTGAACCAGACCGGACAATGACCGGACATCGGCTGCGGAAGCAAGCGGAAAGATGCGGGGGCTGCCGGGGCTATAAAGCGTGCAAAATCACCGTATTACGATAGATCAGCGTAGCACTGCGCAGACCGACGGAGACCCACGTAACCTGACTACTTCGTCCTCGAAAACCGAAGTAGATGCAAGTCTACCGTGGGTTCGAATCCCACCCTCTCCGCCAGTTCCCCTCAGGAGCCGCGCGCTCGGCCTGGCCTGCAGCCGCGATCAGAGGCAGTTCTTCAGACTGACCCGTCGACCCGCCCGGCGCGAAGGCGGCCAAAGTCCCCGCGATGACCAAGTGGTCCAGGCGACCCCGTTCCCACGTTCTCTCGTGAACGGTCACATGCGCTGCGGCCGGCCTGTCAGGCGGCCGCCCCTGTCTCCAGCCTCTGCCAGGGTCGCGGCGTCGGCGTCTCCGCGGCGCGGGCCACGGCGGCCATCAGCGCATGGCGTTCCACCGGCTTCGACAGATGCGCATCGAAGCCCGCCTGCAGCATCGCCTCCACCTGCTCCGGCAGCGCATCCGCGGTCAGCGCCAGGACCGGCAGGGCGGCGGCCGGCCCGGGCAGGGCGCGGATGCGCTGGACGGTGGCGCTGCCGCTCAGGCCGGGCATCTGCTCATCCATCAGGATCAGGTCCGGCAGGTCGCCGGTCGCCAGCAGGTCCAGTGCCTCCTGCCCGCTCTTCACGCCGACCACCCGGTGCCCGGCGGGCTCCAGCAGGGCTGCGGCGACGAAGCGGTTGGCGGCCACGTCATCCACCACCAGGATGTGCAACCCGGCCCGCTGAGGGCCAGGGGGCACAGGCTGCGGGGCCTCCGGCGCGGGCAGGGCAGGCGGGGCGTCCCAGGGGGTGCCCGTGGGGGTGCCCGTGGGGGTGCCCGTGGGGGCGTCCGCAGGGGCAACCGCCGGGTCGGCTGCCGGCGGCGCCTCGGCCGCGCAGGGGAGCAAGGGCAGCGCCAGGGTGAAGCAACTGCCCAGCCCCTGTGGCCCATCGGCGTGGTCCAGGCTGCCGCCCAGGGCGCGTGCCAGGGCCGCGCTGATGGCGAGGCCCAGGCCGCTGCCATTCTGCGAATCGTAGTCGGTCGCCTGGACGAATTCCTCGAATAGTCGCGGCCGCAATGCTGCCGGCACCCCGCTGCCGGTGTCGATCACGGCGAAGCGGATCGCCGCCCCAACCGGCTCCCCATCCAGCGCAACCTCCAGCGTCACGGTCCCGCCATGCGGCGTGAATCGGATGGCGTTGGCCAGCAGGTTGAGCAGGACCTGCCGGATTCGCAGGGCATCCCCCAGCATGGCCTCCGGCACCGCCGGGTCCAGGCGCAGTTCCAGCGCCACGCCCCTGGCCGCCGCCGCCTCCTCCACCAGGGCCAGGGTCTCGCGCAGGAAGCCGCCCAGCTGCAAGGGCCGCGGAAGGGCGACGAAGCGCCCCGCCTCGATGCGGGAGATGTCGAGCACGTCGTTGACGATGGCCAGCAGGTGCCGGCCCGCCTGCTCCAACGTCTCCGCCTGGCGCCGCTGCGGCGCGCCGAGGCTCCGATCATGCGCCAGCGCCTGCCCCAGGCCGAGCACGCCATTCAGCGAGGTCCGCAATTCATGGCTCATGCGCGACAGGAAGCGGGTCTTGTGGGCGCTGGCGCGGTCGGCGGCATCACGGGCGGCGGCGAGCGCGGCGGTGGATCGCCGCTCCGCCTTCTCCTTGGTCAGCGCGACGAGAAGCAGCGTGCCGCCGGCCAGGAAGACCACGTTGAGCACCACCAGCGCGCCGAACATGAAGCCTTGCGGAAGCTCGTTGCTGACCGGCCGCGGCGCAAAGGCCAGCGTCACCCCCGCGATCGCGAGGTAGGTGACGGAAACGCCGGCCAGCAGGATGATGAACAGGGGCCGCGTCGGCAGCGGATTGACCTTCTGGCCGCGCAGGAATTCCATGATCGCCAGGCCGTTGTAGCCCAGCAGCACGAGCCCCATCAGCGCCACCCTGGAATCGACGCTGTCGTGGAAGGCCGGTATCCGGTTTGCCAGCAGCCATGCGGCGGCGCCCAGCAGCAGCAGCCACGGCATCGGTCGCCGGTCCTCGAACTGGCGTGCGCCGGTCCAGTGCAGGCCGTAGCCGATGCAGATCAGCAGGTTCGCGACGTCGATCGAAACCCAGTCCGGCACCAGGCCGCGCATGCCCAGCAGGATGGTGCCACCGGCGCCGAGCAGCCGGGCCGTGCCCCAGGATGCGAGGGCGGTTTCCCGGCGGTCGAGGGACCACAGCCAGAGCATGGCAAACCCGAGGAAGCCGCCAAGTATCGCTGAAAAAACAAAGACTGTCGGCAGGTGGATGTCCGGCAATGCAGTTCCGCCCCCTCAACAGGACGCCTTTTGCTGTCGCGCTGCCCTATAGCGCGAATTCGCCGAATCACTCAACCGGAGGTTGTCGAAATGTAAACAGTCGTGACGATCAGCTTGCCGGCAGTTGCAACGCCAGTTCGCGCTTGAGAACCTTGCCCGCGCTGTTGCGCGGCAGGTCGGCCACCACGAAGACCTGGCGCGGCCATTTCGGCCGGGGCAGCCGGGCGCGCGCGAATTCCAGCAGCGTGGCCGGGTCGCAGGGCGCGGCCAGCTTCACGAAGGCCGCGATCTCCTCGCCGAACTCGGCCGAGGGCCAGCCCAGCACGGCGCATTCCGCGACGGCCGGGTGCGCGTTCAGCGCGGCTTCGATATCGGCCGGGTGGATGTTGATGCCGGCGCGGATGATCATGTCCTTGCGCCGCCCGCGCAGCGTGACGAAGCCTTCCGCGTCCAGGGAGGCGAGGTCGCCCGGGTAGAACCAGCCCGCGCGGAACGCCTCGGCGGAGGCCTCGGGGTCGCGGTGGTAGCCGGTGGCGCAGGCGGGTCCGCGGTAGCGCAGCAGGCCGGTCTCGCCCGGCGGCAGGGGCTGGTCAGCATCATCCACGACCTCCACCTCCACCCCGAAGACCGGGCGGCCCACCGTCTCGCCATGCGTGGCGAGGTCGCCGGGGGTGAGCAGGGACACGCCGCCACCCTCGGTGCTCGCATAGTATTCGAAGAAGTTCGGGCAGAGCCGGTCGCGGATCGCCAGCCGTTCCTCGGGCGACAGCGGCGCGCCGGAGGAGAACAGCAGATGCAGCCCGCGCAGCGGCGCCAGCGCGGCATCGTCGAGTGCCAGCAGCCGGCGGAACTGCGTCGGCACCAGGAACAGGCTGGTGGCCTCATGCTGCGCCACGCAGGCTACCAGATCCTCCGGCGTGCAGGGCGGCGGCTTCAGGATCAGCGTGCCGCCGGAGAACAGCACGGACATGGCGAAGGTGCGGCCGCCGCCGAAATACAGCGGCGTGGCGCAGATGAAGCGGTCGCGGCCGTTCAGGCCGAGATTGATCCAATGCGTGCGGAAGCGCGCCAGGAAATGCCGGTGTGCGATCAGCGGCCCCTTCGGCCGCCCTGTGGTGCCGGAGGACAGGGACAGCACGAAGGGTGCCTCGGCATCGCTGGCGAAGACCATGCCTTCCGCCTCGGACTCCCCCGGCTGGTCGCAGCGCAGGCCCGGCAAGGCGGGCGTGCCGGCCTCCAGCAGCACCAGGGCGGCGCCGAAATGGGTGGCGACGTTGCGCTGTTCCTCCGCCGTCCAGCGGACATCCATGGGCAGGATCGGCAGCCCGGCGCGCGCCACCGCGTACAGCGCCACCACATGCTGCGCCGTGTCACGCAGGCAGATGCCGACGGGCTGGTCGCCCGGCAGGCCGAGACCCAGCAGCCAGGCCGCCATGCGCCGAACCCGGGTGGCGAATGCCGCGTGCGTCAGCACCAGCTCGCCATCGATCAGCGCGATGTGGCCGGGCCGCGCCTTGGCGTGGATGTCCAGCGCATCGGCGAGGTTCATTGGCTGGCGCCGTCCAGTTTGTAGATTCGTTCGGCATTCGTGCGGAGGAATTTCGCCAGCACTGCCTCGGGCAGGTTCAGCTCGGCGATCTCCGCCATGGTACGGCCGAAATCCAGCACCGGGAAATCCGTGCCGAAGATCACCTTGTCCTGGCCGTAGCTGCGGATGTAGTGCTTGAAGCTCTCGGGCCAGTAGCGCGGGCTGTGCGCGTCGGAGCCGATGAAGACATTGGCGTGTTTCCAGGCCATCGCGATCATCTCCTCGGTCCAGGGGATGCCGACATGGATGCCGATGATCTTCAGCTCCGGGAAGTCGCAGGCCACCGCATCCAGCGCGATCGGGCGGCCGACGGAGCGCAGCGGGTAGCTCGGGTCATAGACCATGGATTGCCCGACCTGCAGCTGCACCGGCACGTCCAGCTCCGCGCATTTGGCGTAGAACGGGTACCACTTGGCATGGTCCGGCGGCAGCTCGAACCAATGCGGATAGAAATGCGCGCCGATGAAGCCGTATTCGGTGACAGCCCGGGACAATTCGCGCACGCCGCGCATGCCCTCGGTCGGGTCCAGGCCCGCCAGGCCGTAGAAGCGGTCTGGATGCGCCTGCACCGCATCCGCCACGAGCCTGTAGTCCACATGATAGCAGGCGGGGTGGCCGAGTCGTCCGACCTTGGCGGCGATCAGGAAGGCCTTCTCGATGCCCGCCGCATCCATGCGGGCGATCATGTCCTTCAGGCTCATGCCTTCGAAAATCTCGCGCTTCACGCGCATCTTGCTGGTGTAGAAGCCGGTGCGGTCCGGCCTTCCGGCCAGCGCCTCCGGCGTCCAGATGTTCACCACCGCGTCGATCGCCCGGATGCCCGTCACGCCATTCCCCTTGTCGTCAGACCCATCTCCCGCGCGATGGAATCGCGCAGCACCTCATTCGCGCCCTCGCCGAAGGTGTAGAGGCGCGAATCCCGCCACAGCCGCTGCATGTCGCTTTCCGCCGCATAGCCCGCGCTGGCCAGGATCTGCATGCCGGCATCGGCGACATCGCGCAGCGTCTCCGTCGCGATGATCTTGGCCTGCGCCGCTTCCCGCCGGCAGGGCGCGCCCTGGTCGATCAGCTGCGCCAGGTGCCGCACCATCAGGCGGGACTGATCCACCCGCATCCGCATATCCACCAGCCGGTGCGCGATGGCCTGGAAGCGGCCGATCGGCTGGCCGAACTGCTCCCGCTCCTGCGCATGCGCCAGCGCGATCCGCAGCGCGGCTTCCGCAGCCCCCGTCACCGTGGCGGCCATGGAGGCGCGGGAGAAATGCAGCGTGGACATCATATGCGGGAAGCCGCGGCCTTCCTCGCCCAGCAGCGCATCCTCCGGCACATCCACATCCTGCAGCCCGATGTCGAAGGAGGGCATGCAGTTGTTGCCCACCTTGGGCAGCCGGGTCATTGCGAGGCCGGGCGTCGCGGTCGGTACCAGGAACAGGGAAATGCCGCGCGCGCCCGCAGGCTCCGGCCCCGTGCGGGCGGGCAGGATCAGCCAGCGCGCGCCTTCCGCATCGCTGATCCAGGTCTTGCGGCCATTGATGCGCCAGCCGCCTTCGTGGCGCACGGCGCGGGTGCGGATCGCCGCGGCATCGCTGCCGGCCTGCGGTTCGGTCAGCGCCAGGGCGCAGAACGCCTCCCCCGCCATCAGCAACGGCAGCAGCTCCGCCCGCTGGGCGGCGCTGCCATGGGCGCGGATGGTGGCCAGGCCGAAGCCGACGACGCGGTTGAAGATGGAAGCGGCCATATAGGCGTGCCGGCCCAGCGCATCCTGCACCAGCGCCACCGTCGCCCAATCCCCGCCGAGGCCGCCTTCCGGCACCGGCACCGCCAGTGCGAAGAGGCCAAGCGCCCCCATCTCCGGCAGCAGGTCGTAGGGCGGCACATGCGCCGCATCGCGCCGGCGGATTTCCGCCGGCGGCAGGCGGCGGGCGAGGAATGTCTCGACGCTCGCCAGGATCTGCGTTTGCTCCGGGGTCACTTGCATTGCATGAAGGCTTCGCTTCCATGCCCCTCAAACGCCGGGCGCGGCCTCCGGCCGCTTGGCTTCGCCGCAAAAGCGGCGGCGCCCATTCGGGCGCTCGGCCCTGCGGGCCGCAGGGCGGAAGGGCGCCGACTTCCCATCATACCCGCAGCCGCGCGGAGGCATGCCACGGCACCAGCATCCGCCGCAGCGCGCCGATGGCGAAGTAGAACAGGAAGCCGAGCAGCGACATGTGGATCAGCACCGCGAACATCTGATCCGTCTCGAAGGCGTTCAGCCGCGCGATCAGCAGATGCCCCAGCCCCGCATTGCCACCGAGGTATTCGCCGACCACCGCGCCGATGATCGCCAGCACGATGCCGATCTCCAGCCCCGTGATGATGAAGGGCAGGGCGGAGGGCAGTTCCAGGCGCCGGAATACCTGCCAGCGCGTCGCATTCAGCGACACCATGACATCCCGGTGCCCCTCATCGATCGACTTCACCCCCATCGCCGTATTGGTCAGGATCGGGAAGAAGGCGAGCACCGCGGCGACGATCACCTTGGACGTCACGCCGAAGCCGAACCACAGCACGAACAGCGGCACCAGCGCGACCTTCGGGATCACCTGCGTCGCCACGATGAAGGGGTTCAGCGTCTGCTCCAGCCAGCGGATGCGCGCGATCAGCACGCCAAGCGTCACGCCGATCACCGTGGCATAGGCGAAGCCGGTCAGCGTCGCATAGACCGTCATCCAGGTATGGTGCCAGGCGCGCGGATCGGCCAGCAATTCCAGCCAGGCGGACCACACAGCGACCGGCCGCGGCAGGATCAGCGGGGAGATGCCGGAGAAGCGCACATAGCTGTCCCAGATCAGCACGAAGACGGCCAGCAGGATGGGCGTGGTGATCCAGGGCAGCGCGCCCTGCAGGGTCACCAGGCGTTTGCGGAATTGCGCGGGGGCGGCCTCGGCCATCAGCTGATCTCCGCCAGGCGATGCCGCAGCTTGCGCACGATTTCCTGGAACTCCACGGTCGATTGCAGGTCCGGTACGCGCGGCCGGGCGAAGGGCACGTCCACCACCATGTCGATGCGCCCCGGACGCGGCGACAGCAGCAGGATGCGGTCGCCGAGGAACACCGCCTCCGCAATTGAATGCGTCACCAGCACGATGGTTTTCCGGGTGGCGAGCCAGATGCGTTGCAGCTCCAGGTTCATCGCCTCCCGCGTCATTGCGTCCAGCGCGCCGAAGGGCTCGTCCATCAGCAGGATGCGCGGGTCGTAGGACAAAGCGCGTGCGATGGCGGCGCGCTGCCGCATGCCGCCCGAGAGCTCGCGCGGCCAGCGCTTCTCGAAGCCCTGGATGCCGACCAGCCGCGCCAGCTCCTGCGCCCGCGCCGCGCGCTGCGCCCTGGGCACGCCCTTCAGCTCCAGCGGCAGGGCGATGTTCTGCTCGATCGACAGCCAGGGGAACAGGTTGGCTTCCTGGAACACCATGCCGAGGTCGGACAGCGCCTCCGCCTGGCGCTGGCCGTTCTGCCACAGCCCCTTGCCCTCGATGGCGATGGCGCCGGAGGTCGGCGCGATCAGCCCGCCGATCATCCGCAGCAGCGTGGTCTTGCCGCAGCCGGAAGGCCCGAGCAGCACCAGGAACTCGGCCTCCGCCACGGCAAGGTCGGTCGCCGCCAGCGCATGCACCGGCTCGTCCCGCGTGCCGTACCATTTCTCGACCGCGTCGAAGGCGATGGCGGGATGCGTCATGGTGCGAAATCCGCCTGTCCGGCCGCGATGGCGTCCAGCGCCTGGTTGGCGCCGAGGATGCGGGCGAAGCCGAATTCCATGGCGTCCAGCGATGCCGCATGCCGCGCCGCGTCGAAATCCGCCACCGCATCGCGCACCACGAAGGTGCGGATGTCGCGCTGCGCCGCATCACGCACGCTGCTTTCCACGCACATCGACGTGGTGACGCCGCCCACCATCAGCGCGCGGATGCCGGCACTCGCCAGCACCACATCCAGCGCCGTGCCGAAGAAGGCGGAATAGCGTGGCTTGTCCAGCACCACATCGGCGGGATCGACCCCCGCCTCCTCCGGAATCGCCACATCGGCGCTGCCGGCCGCCAGCGCGCCGATCTGCCCGAGGCGCGGCCGCAGCTCCGTCGTCAGCAGCCCGCCATCGGCATGATCGGCACGCAGCACATGCCGGGTCCAGATCACCTTCATGCCGGCAGCCCGCGCCGCCCGCGCCAGCGCGTAACCCTGCTGCGCGGCCGCCGCGCAGGCGGAAACGTCGCGCCCCTGCGCGGCGACGAAGCCTTCCGGATGCAGGAAGCCGCGCTGGTAGTCCACCAGCAGCAGCGCGGCTTCCGCGCGATGGAATCGCATCAGGCCAGCGCGCGCTCGACATAGGCGTTGGTGTAGAGCGTCTCCGCCTTCACCCCGGCCGGCGCGAAGCCCGCCGCCGCCATCAGGTCGTAGCCGCGCTGCCAGCGTTCCGGCACGTTGCGCAGCATGTTCTGGCGGCCGGCGGTCAGCCAGAACTGCATCTCGTTGCGCAGGATCAGCGGCGCGGTGGTGGCGTTGCGCATCTCGGCGATCTCGAAGCCGCGCAGATTGGCCAGCGTCTTCGACAGGTCGGTATCCGCCAGCATGGCATCCAGCGAGAGTTTCACCGCGCGCAGGAAGCGCACCACGATGTCGCCGTTCTGCTCCAGGGTGGAGCGCCGCGCGATGTAGCACTGGCCGGGGATCGGCGCGACGTCATCCGTGTTCCAGCTCACATGCGGCGTATTGGATGCCTGCAGCGCCACCGGCACGCCGGCGGAGACGATATAGGCATCGATCCGCCCCTGGGCGATCAGCTGCAGCCCGGCCGGCGAATTCGGCGCCACCTGGCGTGCCACGCGCGCCCGCTCCACGCCGCGTTCCTGCAGCATCACATCCAGCACGATCTCCGTCGCGCCGCCGACCGACAGCACGCCAATGGTCTTGCCCGCCATATCCGCCGGCGTGCGCACCGGCTTGTCCGGCGCGCTGATGACGTAGAAGGGCGAGCCCTGGCTGATGGTGCCGACCGCGATGAGATCGTCGCCGCCGGGGCGGGAGGAAGCGCGGATGTGGTCGCCCACGCCGGTGCGCGACAGCAGCGCGCCGCCGCCGACGATCTGCTGCACCGCCATGGCGGAACCGCGACCCTGCTGGATGGTGACGTCCAGCCCCTCCCGCTCGAAGAAGCCGCCGCCCTTGGCGTTCAGCACATCGGCGAAGGCCAGGATGTAGGAGAAGGGCGTGACGAAGGTCATGCTGCGCGGTGATTGCGAACGGGCATCGCGCAAGGTGAGGGACAGCATCGCTGCGCCGCCCAGGGCAAGCGCGGCGCGGCGCGTGGTGGTCGGTGCGGACATCTTCCGTCTCCTTCGCATGAAGCGCGCAGGGGAACCCCGCCGGCGCGGCGCGTCAATGCCCGCCGTAACCCTCATTGGCCGGCGCGCGAAGCGTGGGGGCCATGAGGAGCGGACGGATGATGCACCCTGCCCAATCACCGGGCCGCCGCCCGGTTCACCCCGCGGGCCGTCGCCCGGTTCGGCGCGACGGCGCGCTGCATGCCGATCTCTGCATCGTCGGCGCAGGCTCCGGCGGCCTGTCGGTCGCCGCAGGCGCGGCGCAGATGGGCGCTTCCGTCGTGCTGGTCGAGAAGCACCTGATGGGCGGCGACTGCCTGAACACCGGCTGCGTTCCCTCCAAGGCCCTGCTGGCTGCGGCCCATGCGGCGGCGGTGGTGCGGGGTGGCGCACGCTTCGGCGTGAACGGGCATGAACCGGAAATCGATTTCGCCGCCGTGCGGGCGCATGTGCAGGGCGTCATCGCCGCCATCGCGCCGCATGATTCGGTGGAACGCTTCACCGGGCTCGGCGTCACCGTGCTGCAAGCCGCCGCCCGCTTCACCGGGCCGGAGGAAATGGAGGCGGGCGGCGAGCGGATCCGTGCGCGCCGCTTCGTCCTCGCCACCGGCTCCGCCCCCGCCGTGCCGCCGGTGCCGGGCCTGGCGGAGACGCCCTTCCTCACCAACGAATCGATCTTCGATCTGACGGAACGGCCGGCGCATCTTGTGGTGCTGGGCGGCGGGCCGATCGGGGTGGAGATGGCGCAGGCCTTCCGCCGCCTCGGCGCCGTCGTCACCCTGGTGGAACGCGCCGAAATCCTGCCGAAGGATGAGCCCGAGGCGGTGGCGATCCTGCGCGATGCGCTGCGGCGCGAAGGGATCGCGGTGGTGGAGAACGCATCCGTCACCGCCATCCGCCGCGCCGGCAACGGCGTGGAGCTGGAACTGGAGGCGCCCGCCGCGCTGCGCCTGATCCGCGGCAGCCATCTGCTGGTCGCCGCCGGGCGAAGGCCGAACACGGAAGGGCTGGGGCTGGACCTGGCCGGCATCGCCGCCACGCCGCGCGGCATCACGGTGGATGCGGGCCTGCGCACAGCCAACCGCCGCGTCTTCGCCATCGGCGATGTCGCCGGTGGCCCGCAATTCACCCATATCGCCGGCTACCATGCCGGGCTGGTGATCCGCGCCGCGCTGTTCGGCCTGCCGGTGAAGGTGGATTACGCGGCGCTGCCCTGGGTCACCTATGCCGACCCCGAACTCGCCCATGTCGGCCTGACCGAGGCCGCGGCGCGGGAGGCCGGGCACCAGGTCTCGCTGCTGACGCAGAAACTGTCCGGCAATGACCGCGCCCAGGCCGAGGCGGCGACGGAGGGGCTGATCAAGGTGGTGCTCGGCCCGCGCGGGCGCATCCTGGGCGCGACCATCCTGGCGCCGCGCGCCGGGGAGATGATCGGGCTTTGGGGGCTGGCGATCCAGCGCAGGCTGGGCATCGGCGCCATCGCATCCTCCCTTGCGCCCTACCCCACCCTGTCCGAGATCTCGAAGCGCGCCGCGGGCGGCTTCTACACGCCCCGCCTGTTCGGCGCGGGCACCCGGCGCATCGTCGGGCTGGTCCAGCGCCTGCTGCCATGAGGACCGCGACCATGACCCTGCCCAACTGGATGCGCGACCGCCGGCTGTGGATCGTGCTGGCGATCCTCGCCGTCATCCTGGCGCTGCGGCTGACCGGGCTGACGGAGCACCTGTCGCTCGAAACGCTCGCCCGCCATCGGGTGAGCCTGACGGCGCTGGTGGAGGCCAATGCGCTGCTGGCGGGGCTGGCCTTCGTCGCCGCCTATGCCGCCGCGGTGGCGCTTTCCGTGCCCGGCGCGGTGTTCCTGACGTTGGCCGGCGGCTTCCTGTTCGGCGCGGTGCTGGGCACGGCGCTGACGGTGCTGGGGGCCACCATCGGGGCCACGCTGGTCTTCCTGCTGGCGCGCCGCATCTTCGGGCCGGATGCGCTGGACCGCCTCGGCCCCACGGCGCAGAAGCTGGCCGAGGGCATAAGGCGCAACGCGGCGTCCTACCTGCTGGTGCTGCGGCTGGTGCCGCTGTTCCCCTTCTTCCTGGTCAACCTGGTGCCGGCCTTCGCCGGGGTGCGGCTGCCGGTCTATGTGCTGACCACCTTCTTCGGCATCCTGCCGGCCACCGCCGTGTTCAGCCTGGCCGGCGCCGGGCTGGGGGAGGTGCTGGAGGCCGGCGGCAGCTTCGATGTCGGCCGCGTGCTGACGCCGCAGATCCTGGGCGCATTGCTCGGGCTGGCGGCGCTGTCGCTCGCCGCCATCCCGCTGAAGGCGCGCTTCGCCAAGGGCTGATGCCTCTACGAAGCCGCCTCGAAGCCGCCCGCGCCAGGCCGCCCGGCCAGTTCCAGGCTCTGCGCGAAGGCATCCCGCCGGGCGATGTTGGTGGCCGCCAGGGTTCGCAGCCGGCCCGGGCCGCCGCTGGGCGCCGCCTCGGTGGCGGGTTGCAGGGTGAAGGCGTTGCCGGGGGCGTAGCCGCGCAGCGCGGGGCCGCCATCGGCATAGGCGAAGCCGCCGGCCGCCGGGCGCAGGGTGACCTCCGCCCCCGCAGTCAGCCGCCCGACCACCGGGGCATTGGCCTCCGGCCGCACCCGCAGCGGCACGCCGGCGGAGGCGACGCCGCGTGGCAGCGCCGCATCCGCCGCCCGCCGCGCCGAGATCGCCGCGCGGGTGCCGGGGGCGACGGCTTCCACCGATTGTTCGATGCGTGCGGCGCGGGCGGCGATGGCGGCGCGGGTGCGCTCGGCCTGGTCCAGGTCCCGCCGCATGCGGCCCTGGGCTTCCTGCAGCCGGGCGGGCAGGGCGGCGGGCGGGGTTTCGGCGCGGATCACCCGCACCTCCGTCCAGCGGCAATACAGCAGCGCGTCGAAGGCGATCTGCAGGCGTTCCAGCGCCGCATTCTCCCGCTCCAGCTCCGCCTCCAGCTCGGCGACGGAGGGCGGGCCGCTGCGGCGGGGCGGGCTGCCGAACAGGTCCCCGGCATTGACGAAGACCACCACCTGCGGTCCGCAGCTATCCTGCGGGTCAGCCGCCGCCCGGTTTGCCGCCACTCCGGTCGCCGAGGGGCCACCCTGGGGCACGGCGCAGGCACCCAGTGCCAGCAGCGCGGCACCCAGCGCGGCATTCATCAGTCCGGCTCGTCGCATATCGGCTTTTCCTCGTCCCGGGCGGCAGAGTTGCGGTGCCGCCGACACAGCGTCAACCAAGGCCGGGTTACCCGCGCAACCTTTCGATCAGCGCCATCGCGGCCTTCGGCGCCTTGGGCTTGTAGCCGTTGATCATGAAGATGAAGACTTCACGCGATTTCGCGGGCTTCTGCTGCGCAGGCGCGAGCAGGGGAAGATCCTCCGGCGTGCCGCCGCCGGCCCATTCCCGTGCCCGCGCCGCCCAGCGATCGAGCGCCGCGGCGGGGTAGCCCAGCGCCTCCTCCTCCGCCGCCGCCTGCAGCCGGGCATAGACGAAGGGTGCGGTCACATCATGGATGGCGGGGTGCTTCTCGCTATCCGCCAGGACCACGCCGATGCCGTAGCGGCGCAGCAATTCGGGAAACTCCGGCACGGCGAAGCTGGGGTGCCGCACCTCCACCACATGGCGCAGCGCCACGCCGTCCTGGGTCTTCGGCAGCAATTGCAGGAAGGCCTCGAAATCCTCCGGCTCGAAGGTCTTGGTTGGCAGGAACTGCCAGTTGATCGGGCCGAGCTTCGCCTTCAGCTCGACCAGCCCGCTGGACAGGAAGCGCGTGATGGAGGTGCCCGATTCGGCCAGCACCTTGCGGTTGGTGGTGAAGCGGCTGGCCTTCAGGGCGAAGACGAAATCCTCCGGCACCTCGTCATGCCAGCGGGCGAAGCTCTCGGGCTTCTGGGCGCCGTAATAGGTGCCGTTGATCTCGATGGTGGTGACGTGGCGGCTGGCGAAATGCAGCTCCTGCTTCTGCGGCAGGCCCTTGGGATAGAAATTGTCCCGCCAGGGCTCGAAGGTCCAGCCGCCGATGCCGACGCGAATCTCACCCGCCACGATGCGCCTCCCTGTCCCTTCGTCTCAGGCTGCACCGCAACCCACGGTGGCGCCTCACCACATCAGCGAGATCGGGGCCAGCGCCTGGCCGCGCCGCGCGCGTTCCGCCGCCGGCAGCACGTCGCAGGACGGCCAGATGCCGGTGGACAATGCCTCCGCATATCCCTCCGGCAGGCGGGCGGCGCGCATCGCCGCGGCGGCCGCCGCGTGGTCGTAGTGCAGCGGCAGGATCTCGACGCGCAGGCCGGTCCGCTCGGGCGTCAGCAGGGCGAACCAGCTGCGCGGGGTGCCGTCATCGGCCGGCATGCCCACCGCGCCCGCATTCAGCCAAAGCCCGTCGCCAACCCGCCGCGCGAAGGGAATGCCGCAATGGCCGGCGACGACGCCGTCGCAGCCGGTGGCCGCGATCTCCGCCGCCAGCACCTCCTCGGGTGTCGAGGCGAACAGGAAACGGCTGGTCTCCTCGGCGCCGCCATGCAGCACGGCGAGGCGCCTTCCATCCGGCAGCGCCAGCTCGATGCGCCTGGGCAGGCCGCGCATCCATTCGCGCTGCGCCGGCGTCACCTCGGCATTGGCATGCGCGTACCAGCTCCGGCTGAGCAGGTCGCAGGCGGTGCCCTCCTCGAAGCCGCAGCCACAATCCTCCGCGGCGTCCGCCAGCTGTTCCTCGCAATTGCCGGCCAGCACCGCGATGCCGCTGTCCATCACCAGCGACGTGGTCGCCGCGGCATCCGCGCCATAGGCGACGACATCGCCGGTGCAGAGGACATGGGATGGCGGAATATGCCGCCGCGCCGCCTCCGCCAGCAGCGCCGTGGTGGCCTGCAGGTTGGAGTAGGGGCCGCCGAAGGCGAGCAGCGGGCCGTCGAGCGCGATCATCATGCCAGGCGTCTCCGAGTGCGTCTCAAGCCAGGCTTCGCCTGAGCGCCGCGCTGATCCGGTCCGCCGCCAGGGTCAGCCCGACGACCACCAGCAGGATGGCGAAAAGCCGGTTGAAGTCGAGCAGGTCCACCGCGTTCTTCAACTCCTGCCCGATGCCGCCGGCGCCCACCAGGCCGAGCACGGTGGAAGCGCGGATGTTGAATTCCCACACATAGAACAGCGCGCCCGCCGTCTCCGGCAGGGTCTGCGGGATCAGCGCCAGGCGGGCCACCTGCAGGCGCGTGCCGCCGACGGCCAGGATCGCCTCCGCCGTGCGAGGATCCGCCGCCTCGAAGGCCTCCGACCACAGCTTGCCGAGGGAGCCGGCCGAATGCAGCGCCACGCCGATCATCCCCGCGAAGGGGCCGAGGCCCACGGCGGCGACGAAGATCAGCGCGAAGACGAAGCCATCCACCCCGCGCAGCGCATCCAGCGCGCCCCGTGCCGGCTGGCGCAGCAGGGCCGCGCGCGTGACCGGCCGCGCCGCCAGCAGCGCGATGGGCGCGGCCAGGATGGCGGCGAGCAGCGTGCCGAGGGTGGCGATGCCCACCGTTTCCGCCGCGCGGCGGGCGATGTCGCCCGGGTTGGAGAAGTCCGGCGGCCAGGCGGTGGCGAGCCAGCCGGCCAGCCGCGGCAGCCCGGCCGCAAGCCGCGCCGGGTCCGGCCCCACCACCCAGACGGAGGCCGCGACCAGGGCCAGGAAGGCGGCCCAGCCGCCAAGCTTCAACAAGCCGGCAGCCTCACGCGTTGCGCAACCGGCCGAGCGCGCGGCCGGCTTCCTCGATGCCGGCATAGGTCTCCGGTGTCGCGGTCACCCAGCCGGTGTAGTCGGGCGGCAGCATGGCGGCGGTGCTGGCCAGGGCGGCGGCGGCCAGCGCCGCCCTGGTCTCCGCCGGCAGGTCCCGGCGCACCGCCAGCGCGTCATTCGGCAGCGGCGCGCTGCGCCAGACCACCTTCACCTGGTCCGCCCGCACCCTGCCGCTGGCGATCATCGCGGCCAGGTTGCGGTCGTAATCCGTGGCGAGGTCCACCTGCCCGTTCGCCACGGCGATGACATTGGCCGCATGGCTGGCGCCGTCGCGGTAGCGGAAGAAGCTGCGCGGATCGATGCCCTGCCGCAGGAACCAGTGATGCGGCACCAGCCAGCCGCTGGTGGACCCGGCATCGGCGAAGGAGATGGACAGGCCGCGCGCATCCTCGGGGAAGCGGGCGATGGCCAGGTCCGGGCGGGCCAGGATGATGGCGTGGTAGGTCGGGCTGCCGCGCCACAGCACGCTGGCGACAGGTTCCGCCCCGGCCCGGGCCCGGGCCAGCACATAGCCCCAGGGGCCCATCCAGGCGCAATCCGACTGGCCGCTGCCGAGTGCCACGGCAATGCCGGCCCAGTCGCTGGTGACGGCGAGTTCGTAGCGGCGCTCCAGCCGCGCGGCGAGGTGGGCGAAGAAGGGCTCGAAGGCACGCCGCGTATCGCCCGGCGTGGGCTGGAAGGGGCCGACCGCGAAACGCAGCGGCGCCGCCTGGGCCAGCGCGGGGCTGGCGAGAGTGGCGGCGGCGGCCAGCAGGAGGCGGCGCGGCAGGCGGGTGGTCATCCGGTGTGCTCCATGGCGCGGGCGCCACTGCTTCGCCGCGCGCCCGCCAAGGGTTACGCGCAGGCGGGCAGGCCAGGAAGCCTGCATCTCAGCGAATGGCACGCCAGGAAAACGGGATGAGGACGGTGGTGGAGGTGAGCGGGATCGAACCGCTGACCTCGTCATTGCGAACGACGCGCTCTACCAACTGAGCTACACCCCCACACGCCAAGCGTGGGTCCACCGCAGGGCGTGGCTTATGAAAGCGGCGGGGGCGGGTGTCAAGGCGGGGGGCACAAGTTCTCCGCGGCCCGTCCAAGCCCTGTACCAAGCCTTGTTCCGCGCGCGGCCCGCCACTAGGTTCCGGGCGCAACGCCCAGGGGTCGCAGATGCTGCTCGATGCCGTTTTCTTTCTGGTCCGGGCTGGTCTCGACCTGTTCTGGTGGGCCGTGCTGCTGGCCGCGATCATGCAGACCCTGCTGTCCTTCAACGTGCTGGACGGCCGCAACCGCATCGTCTGGACCATCGCGGACTTCCTGTATCGCGTGACGGAACCGGCCCTGCGGCGGGTGCGCGGGCTGCTGCCGAACATGGGCGGCATCGACCTTTCCCCGCTGATCGTGCTGCTGCTGATCACCGCGGCAAGCATCGCGGTGACCGCCGTGCAGGGCTACCTGCTGCGGAGCGGCCTGTATTTCTGATGTGGGACGTCCGGTACCTCTGAAGCCGCCATGCCCCCCTGGCGCCTGCGGGCGGATGGGCTGGACCTGGCGGTGAAGGTGCAGCCGCGCGCCAGGCGCCCGGCGCTCGGCGGCCTGTCCCCGGATGGCGCCGCGCTGCGCATCGCGGTGGCGGAGGTGCCGGAGGATGGCCGCGCCAACCGTGCGGTGTGCGAGGCGGTGGCCCGTGCCCTGCACCTGCCCAATTCCGCGGTGGCGGTGCTGCACGGCGCCGGCGCCCGCCAGAAAACCCTGCGCGTGACCGGCGACCCGGCTTCGCTGGCGCCCATCCTGGAAAAGCTGATCGCATGAGCGCCACAATCATCGACGGCAAGGCGGTTGCCGCCACGCTGCGCCAGGACATCGCCGCGCGCGTGGCCGGGCTCGACTTCCGGCCCGGCCTGCGCGTGGTGCGGGTGGGGCAGGATCCGGCATCTGGCGTCTATGTCCGCAACAAGGACAAGGCGGCGAAGGAGGTGGGCTTCGACAGCGCCACCATCGCCCTGCCCGAGGACACGACGGAAGATGCGCTGCTGGCCGAGGTGGCGCGGCTGAATGCCGACCCGGCGGTGGATGGCATCCTGGTGCAGCTTCCCCTGCCGCCGCAGATCCGCGCCGACCGCGTGATCGCTGCCGTCGCGCCGGAGAAGGACGTGGATGGTTTTCATCCCCTGAATGCCGGGCGGCTGGCCAGCGGGCAGCCGGGCCTGGTGCCCTGCACGCCGAAGGGCGTCATGCATCTGCTGAAGGCGGCTGGCGCGGCGCTGCCGGGGGCGCGGGCGGTGGTGCTGGGGCGCAGCAACATCGTCGGCCGGCCGATGGCGCAGCTGCTGCTTGCAGCCGATTGCACCGTCACCATCGTGCATTCCCGCACCCGCGACCTGCCCGCCGAGTGCCGGCGGGCGGAGATCCTGGTGGCGGCGGTCGGGCGGCCCGAGATGGTGCGCGGCGACTGGGTGGCGGAAGGCGCCACCGTGATCGATGTCGGCATCAACCGCCGGGCCGATGGGCGGCTGGTGGGCGATGTCGCCTTCGCCGAGGTCGCGGCGCATTGCGGCGCCATCACCCCGGTGCCCGGCGGCGTCGGCCCGATGACCATCGCCTGCCTGCTGGAGAACACGCTGGACGCGGCCCTGGCCCGCCGCGGCTGAGAGCCTGACCCATAAGGTCGGCGGCTGAGGGCCAGTCGCGGATTTTTCGTCCTGGCCAGGACGGCAACGCCGCCGATGCTAACTGCATCGGCAAGTTGTCGGACGCCGCCAGGGCGGAAAAGCTGCACAGGACTGATCCGCCGAGCTTTTGGGTCAGGCTCTGAGGGTGCCCGCGGTGGCGCGCCCGCGCTACTGAGGCGCCTCGACCGAAGGGCTTTCCCATGCAGGGCAGCGGGCTGCTGATCGCGGGCACATTCGTTGCCATCTGGGCCTCCGCCTTCACGGTGGCCGGGGTGGTGGTGAAGGAATGGCCGCCGCTCTGGGCGCTCGGCATCCGCTTCGGGCTGACCGTGCCGCTGCTGCTGGCGATCCTGCTCATCATGCGGTCCCGCCTGCCGCGGCCGGGCGATATCGGGCGGGTCGCGGTACTGGGGCTGTGCGGCATGGGCGGGTACCTCGCCTTCGCCTGGCTCGCCATGGCGCGCATCCCGACCGGGCTGGTGGCGCTGATCTGCGCCACGACGCCGCTGATGGTCGCCGCCGGGGAAAGCCTGTTCCTGCGCCGGCCGCTGCCGGGCCTCGCCTGGGTCGGGCTCGCCATCGGCTGGTCCGGCGTCGCGCTGCTGGGCTTTCTCCGCGCGGTCGACGGGCTGGCGGCGGCAGAGGCGCTGGGCTTCGTCTTCGCGCTGGGCGCCGCGATCAGCCAGGCGGTGGGGCTGCTGGTCTATGCGCCGGCCAAGGGGCGCGTCGATATCTGGTTCGCGAGCTTCGGCCAGACCGCGGTTTCCGCCGCGCTGTGCCTGGTGCTGGCCCTGGCGCTGGAGGGTGCGCCGCCCACTTCCGCCAGCTTGCCGACGGTCGCGGCGATGGGCTGGTCGATGGTGGTGGTGGGCATCGGCGCCTATGCGCTGAACTTCGCCATGATGCGCCGCGTGCCGGCCTCCACCGCCGCCGCCCTGCAATTGCTGGCGCCGCCGCTAGCCGCGGTGTTCGGCTGGGCGCTGCTGAGCGAGCGGCTCTATGCCAGCGACATCATGGGTGGCGTGCTGACGCTGGGCGGGCTGGCGCTGCTGGTGCATGCGCGGTCGCGGGGCTGATCTTCCGGCAATGCAATGCTGCGCCGCCGGGGTTTCGATGCAGGATGCGGGCATGCAAGCGCGACGACGAGCACCCATCAGCTTCTGAACTCAGCCGGCCTCCTGGCCGCCACGCCCGTTCGCCTGCAGGATACCCCCCATGTACACGCCAGCCGCCTTCCGGGTGGACGACCCGGCCTGGATCTTCGCCCATGTCGAGCGGCATGATTTCGGCATGCTGGTCAGCGCCACGCCGCTGATGGTCAGCCACCTGCCGTTTCAGCTTGTCCGCCCGGCAGGCGACAAACCCGCAAGGCTGGTCTGCCACCTGGCCCGCGCCAACCCGCATTGGCAGGCCTTCGCCGGCGCGGGCGAGGAGGCGCTGGCCGTGTTCCGCGGCCCGCACGCCTATATCTCGCCGACCTGGTACGGCCAGCACCCCAGCGTACCGACCTGGAACTACGATGTGGTGCAGGCCGAGGGCATCGCCACGCTGATCGAGGACCCGGCTGAGATCGCGCTGCAGATGCGTGCCATGGCCGCCGCCTATGAGCCCACCCCGGGCTTCGACATGGACGCGCAGCCGGCGAAATACATGGACGGCATGTTCAAGGCGCTGGTCGGGGTGAGCATTTCGGTGCGGCACTGGACGGGCAAGCGCAAGCAGAGCCAGAATCGCCCGCAGGCGGACCGCACCAGCGTCGCCGCGGCACTCGAGGCGCGCGGCGAACACGCGGCCGCCGCGGCATTGCGCGAGGCCAACGGCATTGAGTGACACGCGACCGGATATCGAGACCCTCGCCAGCCGCGAGATCTACCGCAACGCCTGGATGACGGTGCGGGAGGATCAGGTGCGGCGGCGCGATGGCTCCACCGGCATCTATGGCGTGGTGGAGAAGGTGGATTTCGTCACCGTCGTGCCGGTGCATCCGGATGGATCGATCCAGCTCGTCCAGCAATTCCGCTACCCGGTCGGGCAGCGGCACTGGGAATTCGTCCAGGGCATGTGGGGCCCGCCGGGGACGGACCCGCTGGAGGCGGCGCGCCACGAATTGCTGGAGGAAACCGGGATGGAAGCGGCCGAATGGCTGCATGGCGGCTTCCTCAACCTGGCCCAGGGCACCATGCGCCAGGGCTACGACATCTTCGTGGCCCGCGGCCTGACGCAGGGGGCGGCGATGCCGGAGGTGGAGGAGCAGGACCTGGTCACCCGCGCGGTGACGCTGGCCGAGTTCGAGGCCATGCTTCGCGATGGCTGCATCCTGGACGCGACCACCGTCGCCAGCTTCGGCCTGCTGCGCCTCAAGGGCCTGATCTGAGATCACCCTCCTGCGTTGCCCGCCTGAGGCCGCGGCCTTCGGCCCGGCCGGAGGGCCGCCGCCGAGGCGTCCGAGACTGAGGCTGGTGCGCGCGGGTCCTCAGCCTTCCTTCCGCCACGCCAGCACGCAGCCATCCGGAAGCACCTCCAGCCGCGTGCAGCAGCCGCGCAGCAGGATCAGCGCGGCCTCGCCCGCGCCCTGCGGCAGGGTCAGTGCCAGTTCCACCTCTGCCGCCGCCTCCCGCACCTCGACCAGCAGGCGGCTGCCCTGTGGCATGCGGGCGGCGGCGTCCTGGGCCAGGGCCAGCAGCGCCAGTTCCAGCGCTGCACGGTCCATTCGCACCTCGACCAGCCGCTCCGGCATCGTCGCCTCCACCTTCAGCCGCGCGCCAAGCGCCACGCGCAGCAGCGGCAGCACCTGGCGCAGCACGGTGGCGGGCGAGACCTTCGCCGGCTCCTCCGCCGCCCGGCGCGCGCAGTCGAGGAAGCCGCGCATCGTCTCCTCCAGCCGCCGGCTGGCCTGAACGGCGCGGTCGAGCTGTCGCCGCGGCGCACCCTCCGCATCCCCGACGCTGCGGGCCAGCAGGTCCAGATTGGCGGCCAGCACCATCATGGCGTTGTTGATGTCATGCTGCACCGCCGGCGCCACGCGGCGCAGGCGGTCCAGGCGTTCCGGCCCCGGATGCGGCGCATCCTGGGGTGGGGACAGGGTCGGGTCATCCGCCAAGCCGGAATTCTCCTTCATCGGGACAGGGAGGCGGCGCCCGGCGACGGCCGGACGAGGGTTTCGAGAATGTCGCGGAACAGCCGTGCCGGCAGGGTGCCGCCGCGCACATCCGCCATCGGCGTGGCATCGTCATTGCCGAGCCAGACGCCCAGCACCAGCGTGCCGCCGCCAGTCCCGGGTGGCGCGGCGGTGAAGCCGATGAACCAGGCGTCGCGGAAATCCTGCGTCGTGCCGGTCTTGCCCGCCACCTGGCGCCCGCCGGGTGGCTGCGCGGCGCGGCCGGTGCCGCGCGTCACCACCGATTCCAGCATCTGCCGCATCGCCGCCGCATATTCGGGCGTGGTCACCCGCAGCAGGGTTGGCCGCCCGGCCGCTACCGCCTGGCCATCGGCGCGGGCGGAGACCAGGCCGCGCGGTTCCGGCAGCAGCCCGCCATTGGCGAAGGGTGCATAGGCGGCCACCAGGTCGAGCAGCGTCACCTCCCCGGTGCCGAGCGCCAGCGTCGCATCGCGCGGAAACGGGCCGGGCAGGCCGAAGCGCTGCGCCGTGGCATTGGCCGCCCGCGCCCCACCGCCACGCGCCAGCACGCGTACCGCGGCGGTGTTCACCGAATGGGTGAGCGCTTCCTCCAGCGTGATCTGGCCCTGGCTGCGCCAGGCGCCGTTGCCGGGACGCCAGCCACCGAGGTTGATCGGCCCGTCCGCCACGCCGTCCCCCGGCCCCATCCCGGCTTCCAGCGCGGTGAGGAAGACGAAGGGCTTGAAGGCGGAACCCGGCTGCCGGCGCGCCTGGGTGGCGCGGTTGAACTGGCTCTGGCGGTAATCCCGCCCGCCCGCCATGGCCCGCACATGGCCGGTTTCCGCCTGCATCACCACCACGGCACCCTGGCCGACGCCGGCCCGCGCGCCGGGGCCGGCCAGCAGCGCCTCCAGCCGCTGTTCCACCACCGCCTGGATGCGCAGGTCCAGCGAGGTCCGCAGCACCAGATCCGCATTGCCCGGGAAGCGCGCGCCCAGGTCATCCAGCGCCCAATCCGCGAACCATCCCGAATCGCGGGACGGGCGTGGCGGGATGCGGATGCTCTCCGCCGCCAGGGTCGCCTCGCGCTGGGTGATGGTGCCGACCTCCACCATCGCGCCCAGTACCTCCGCCGCGCGCCCGGCGGCGGCCTCCGGCGCGGTGCGGGGGTTGAGGCGGGAGGGCGCCTTGGGCAGCCCGGCCAGCACGGCCGATTGCCACAGGTTCAGCCGCGTGGCGGGGATGCCGAAATACAGCCGCGCGGCGGCATCCATGCCGAAGGCGCCAGCGCCGAGGTAGACCCGGTTCAGGTAGATCTCCAGCAGCTCATCCTTGCTGAAGCGCCATTCCAGCCACAGCGCCATCACCGCTTCCTGCGCCTTGCGCCGGAAACTGCGCTCCGGCGTCAGGAACAGGTTCTTTGCGAGCTGCTGCGTCAGGGTCGAGCCGCCCTGCGAGATCTGGCCGGTGGACCAGTTCACCCAGGCGGCGCGGGCGATGCCGATCGGGTCCAGCCCGAGATGCTGGTAGAAGCGCCGGTCCTCGATCGCCAGCAGCGCCGCGGGCAGATGCGCCGGCAGCGCCGGCAGGCGCACGATCTGGCCGTGCACATCGCCGGAGGTGGCGATGATGGCGCCATTGGCGGCTTCCAGGGTGACGCCGGCCCGGCGGGTCTGGCTCAGCGCCAGATCGGTGCGTGGCAGGTCCCAGACCAGCACCAGCAGCACGGCCGCCAGCGCCAGGCTGCCCCAGATGGTGACCAGCACCAGCAGCCGCAGCCAGAACCAGGCACGCCGTCGCCCCACCCCGGCCCGCGCCGGCGCGGACCCTGCCACCGCGGCGCGCCCTGGCCCCGGACGTGCCGGCGCGGCGGCCGGAGCGGCGGGCCGTGGGCGTGGGGCAGCGGTGCGGGGGCGGGCGGTGCGGGCCATCGGCGGCAGGCTTAGCGCAAAACCCCTGCCAGGGAACGCAAATCCTGGGCGCGAAACCCTTGATTACAAAGCCGGGGGTGAATGATTCGCCCTAGGCGCCCACTCCCGGCACCGGTCCCACTTCCCGCGCCACCGCCAGCAGCGAACGACGCAGCCAGGCGTGGCCGGGGTCGGCCTCGAATCGGCGGTGGAAGATCATGGACAGGCGGGTGTGCCGGAACTCCACCGGGCAGGGTCGCAGCGCCAGGCCATAGGTCTCCGCCATGCGCTGTGCCAGCCGGGCCGATAGCGACATCACCATGTCCGTCCGCGCCAGGATCTCGGGCACCGCACCGAGATGGGCGACCACGGCGCCAAGCCGGCGGGGGAAGCCCGCATCCCGCAGCGGCCCGTCCAGCGCGCCGTCGCGCGACCCGTTCGGGGAATGCAGCAGGTGCGGGAAGGCGGTGAAGCGTTCCAGCGTCAGCGGCCCCTCCGCCAGCGGATGCCCCTTGCGGACCAGGGTGAGAAAGTTCTCCGGCAGCAGCCGCACCCGGGTGTAGAGCGCCGGCGGGTCCGGCAGCACGGCCACCGCCAGCTCCGCCTCCCCCTTCGCCAGCAGGTCCAGCGCATTGGTGCGGTCGGCGTGGCGCACCGCCAGCAGGGCGCGCGGCGCGTCCTGGTGCATCTGTTCCAGCAGCGGCGGCACCAGCACGCTTTCGGCATATTCGGACAGCGCCACAGTGAAGACGCGATCCGTGCTGGCCGGCTCGAAGGGTGCGTGGTCGGCCAGCGTGGTCCGCAGCCGGTCCAGCACCTCCGCCACCGGGCCGGCGAGCGACAGGGCAAGGGCGGTGGGCTCCACGCCGCCGGGCCGGCGCAGGAACAACTCGTCGTTCAGCGCCGCGCGCAGCCGCGCCAGGGCGTTGGAGACGGCGGGCTGCGACAGGTTCAGCTTCTCCGCCGCATGCGTCACATGGCGTTCGCGCGCCACCGCGTCGAAGACGCGCAGCAGGTTCAAGTCGAGGGTCTGCAGGTCGGCCAAGGTCGGGGCATCCCGGATGCGTCGAGGGCGCATCATTTGTGGTCGTGATGATGGGTGTTCCATCCCCGCGTCGGAAGCACCCACCGTTGCGACCCCATAACCGGGCCACACCGGGACGCGAACCGCGCCCCTTCCTGACGGAGCCACGGATATGAACCTCGACCCCCGCACCACCACCCCCTATGCCGCGCTGCTGCTGCGCGTGAGCATGGGTGTCCTGTTCCTGGCCCATGGCCTGCTGCTGAAGATCATGACCTTCGGCTTCGCCGGCACGATGGGCTTCTTCGGCTCGCTCGGTTACCCGCCCGTGCTAGGTGCCGTGGTGGCGGTGGCGGAGACGCTGGCCGGCATCGCGCTGATCCTCGGCATCTGGGTCCGGCCGGTCAGCCTGCTGCTGCTGCCGATCATGATCGGCGCCACCATCCAGCACATGGGCAACCCCTGGATCTTCAGCGCGCCGGGCGGCGGCTGGGAATTCCCGGCCTTCTGGACCGTGCTGCTGCTGGTGCAGGCGGGGCTGGGCGCCGGGGCGCATGCGGTGGATCTGGGCCGCCTGTCCGGCCGTGGCGCCGAGGTGGCGCGGGCCTGAAGCCTGCAATGGGGCGCCGCGGGGCAACCCGCGGCGCCGTTGGGCCTGCCAGCCCCCGTGGGGAGACCCTGGGGCCGGCGCTTACCCGGTGGTCGTGACGCCGCGCTGCCGCTCCAGCTCCACCAGCGCCGCATCGCGCTCGGCTTCCAGGGCGCGGGTCTGGGTGTCGCAGGCGTCTGGTCCGATGACCGCGCATTGGGATGTCAGCGCCTGAAGGCGCTCAGCATGGCGGCGGCGCGTCTCCGCGGCGCGGCCTGCGAAGAAGCCGTCCCGCTCCGCTTCCGAGGCGAAGCGCGAGGGTGGCAGGATCAGGGACACGCTGGTGGGATAGCGGGTCATGGCGCCCGTCGCGGCATCCACTGCCAGGCCGATCACGCCGCCGAGCAGGATGTTTCCGGCCGTCATCACCTGCGCTTCCGCGACCACGACCTGCGAGGCAGGCAGGAAATCGCGGCGGGTGCAGGCCACCGCCAGATCCTGCCGCGACTTCGAGATCTCCACGCTGCCCGGCGTGGCGCCGACAGTACCGATCACGGCCCCCTGGCGGGAGACGGTGCAGGCGGCCCCGGTCGGTTCCGTCTGGATTGCGAGGCTTTGGCTCGTGCCGGAGGTGACGGTCGCGCAGGCCGGCAGCAGGGCGATGGACAGCAGCGCCACCAGGCGCAGAAGGCGAGGCATGCAGGACGTCTCCGTTATGGATCAGAACCATAACGATATAGAAATAGTATGCCAAGCTGGTCCCAGGGTCGCCGCAGCGACGTTTACCGCGTGCCGGTCGACCCGAAGCCGCCGACGCCGCGTGCCGTTTCCGGCAGCACCTCCACCTCGCGGAAGCGCGCCCGCACCACCGGCGCCACCACCGCCTGCGCGATGCGCATGCCGCGCTCCACCGTGAACGGCTCGGTGCCGGCATTCATCACGATCACCTGCAGCTCGCCGCGATAATCCTCATCCACCGTGCCGGGGCTGTTGGGCAGGGTGATGCCGTGCTTCAGCGCCAGGCCGGAACGTGGCCGCACCTGCAATTCATGGTCGGGCGGCAGCGCGATGCAGAGGCCGGTCGGCACCAGCACCCGGGCGCCGGGCGCTATCACCAGCGGCGCCGCGACGGCCGCCAGCAGGTCCATCCCGGCGGCGCCGGGCGTCGCGTATTCGGGCAGCGGCAGGCCCTTGGCATGTGGCAGGCGGGTGACCAGGATTTCGACCATTTCAGTCCAGACTCTCCGCAATCCGCGCCGCCAGTCGCCGAGCCACCTCATCCTTTGGCAGGCGAGGCCAATCCTCCACCCCGGCTTCCGTGACCAGGTGCACGGTATTCTCCACGCCGCCCATCACGTCGCCGGAGACGTCATTCGCCACGATCCAGTCGCAGCCCTTGCGTCGGCGCTTGTCCTGCGCATGCGGCACCACGTTTTCCGTCTCCGCCGCGAAGCCCACCACCAGCGCCGGGCGCTGCACCTGGCGCTGCGCGATGGTGGCCAGGATGTCCGGGTTCAGCGTCAGCGTGATTCCGGGCGGCGGCGCGCCGGGCACCTTCTTGATCTTCTGCGTGCCGACATCGGCCGGGCGGAAATCCGCCACCGCGGCGGCGAAGACCGCGGCATCCGCCGGCAGTGCGGCTTCCACCGCCGCCAGCATGTCCCGTGCGCTTTCGATCCGCACCACCGTCACCCCCGCCGGGTCCGGCACCGCGACGGGGCCGGAGACCAGCGTGACGCGCGCGCCGAGGGCGGCCAGCGCCGCGGCGATGGCATGGCCCTGCCGGCCGCTGCTGCGGTTGGCGATGTAGCGCACCGGGTCGATCGCTTCCTGCGTCGGGCCGCTGGTCACCACCACATGGCGCCCGGAAAGTGGCCCGCTGGCGAGCAGGCCCTGGATGGCAGCCAGGATGGTAGCCGGTTCCGCCAGCCGGCCCGGCCCGCTTTCCGGCTCGGCCATCGGCCCATCCTCCGGCCCGACCACGGCGACGCCGCGCGCGGCCAGGGTCTTCATATTGGCCACCGTCGCCGGATGCGCCCACATCGCCGGATTCATCGCCGGCGCCACCAGCACCGGCGCGCGCGTCGCCAGCAGCACCGTTGTCGCCAAATCATCGGCCAGCCCCGCTGCCATCTTCGCCAGCAGGTCGGCCGAGGCCGGCGCCGCCACCACCAGGTCCGGCGCGCGGGCCAGGCGGATATGGCCGATCTCGGCCTCCGCCGCCCACAGATCGTCATGCACCCGGGCGCCCGAGATGCCGGCCATCGCCTCCTTCGTCACGAAGCGGGCGCCGCCGGCGGTCAGGATGGGCGTCACGGCATGGCCGGCGCGGCGCGCCAGACGCACCAGTTCCAGCGCCTTATAGGCGGCGACGCTGCCGGAGACGATGAGGAGCAGATGGGCCATGGCGGCAGGCTAGCCCGGCCCCGCCTCAGCCTCCACCCCGCGTCACCACGCGCTGCGCCGCTTCCCGCCACGCCGCCCAGGCGCGATCGGCCTCCGCTCCCGTCCGGCCGGCGGCGACGGAGGCGGCGTTGAGCGCCACCCGTGCCTGCTCCCGCGCTGCGCCGCTGCGATCCTCCACCGCCTGGCGCGCGCGCCCGAGCGCCGCCTCGGCGGCGGCATGCGCGCGGGCGGCGCTGCGGAAGCCGTCCATGAGCTGCCGGGCCGCGGCGAAATCCTCGATCAGCGCGGCGAGGTCGGCACGGCCCGGTGCCTCCGCCGGCAGGCGTTCCAGCACGCCGCGCAGCGCCTGCAGCCGGTCCGTGCCGCCGGGCAGGCGGGCGATGTCGCGGTCCAGAGCCAGTTCCCGCCACACCGGCGGCAAGGGCTCCGCCAGCGCCGCATCCCACAGCGGAATGGTCTGCGCCTGGCTGCGTTCCCATTCCCATTCGAGCGTGGTCGGCCGGCCCGGCAGATGGGCCGCGACGCGCAGGCCGAAATCGCCTTCCGCCAGCGGCGTGAAGCGTGGCGTCTCGCCGCGCCGCGCCGGCAGATCCACCACCATGCGGCCGCGCGTGGTGCCGGCATCCACCGCCAGCGTCACCGTGTGGAGCTGGCGCAGCGTCACCGCCACCTGGCCGCGGCGCAGCGCGACCGAGACGGGGGCGCCGGCATCCCGCCGCGCCACCGTGTACTGCACGTCCCGGTCCCGCGCGAAGGCGACCAGGCGGGTCTCGCCCGGCGGCGTCGCCGGCAGTTCCGCATCGCCGAGGAAGCCGCCCGCCTCCGGCCCGCTGCGGCCGTAGACGGTGGCGAGGCCGGCCGGCAGCGGGTTGTTGGTGTCGTTGATGACCTGCACCGCCTGCAACGGGTGGCGCCCGCCAAGCTCCTGCACCCACCAGACCCGCTCCGCCGCCAGCCTTGCATCGAGGAAGGGCAGGTTCGCCGTCTCCCCCGCGCGAATCGTCACCGGTTCCGCCAGATTGAAGGCGACCCGGCCGAGCGAGGCTGCGGCCACCGCCTGGGCCGCCGCCGGCGCCGCATCGGCGATCGCGGATTGGGCGCCGCCGGCGGGCGCGGCACGGAACATCCGGCTTTCGGCGGCGGGGGCCGGGCTTGGCAGGGCCATGGGGGGCGGCGGCGGCACCGGCCGGCCACCGCTATCCGGCCGCACCACCACCTGGCCGCTGCCGAGGATGGGCAGCTCCGGCCGCGGCAGCAGCACCGGCGTGTACAGCGCCTGGCGGAAGGACGCCGCCTCGCCGGAGACCAGCGACAGGCGGATGCCGTCCCAGTCCGAGCCGCTGTGGTTCTCCACCACCGCCCAGCCCATCAGCCGCGCCTCGGCGCCTTCCTCCCCCACCCCCGGCACCACCAGGCGCCAGGATGGCTTCCATAGCGGCGCGCCGGCGACGTAGCTCAGCGTCACCTCCCGCGCCTCGGCGGCACCGGGCCGCAGCGCGACGGACAGGCGGCGGGTCTCGGTGCCGCGCATCTCGGCCAGCGCCTCCGCCGCGCGGGCGATGCGGGCGGCGAGGTCGCCATCCAGCAGGCGCACCTCCTCATGTTCCCGCAGCATCAGGCTGCGCAGGCCGGTGGGGGTGAGCAGGGTCAGGCGCAGGGCGTCCTTGCCCTCCGAGGCCTCGGCGATGCGGCCCTCCGATTCGCCGACCGCGACGCGCTGACCGCGCAGTGCGCTGAGCAGGCTGGCGCGGCTGGTGAAATCCTCGGCCTTCACGGGCAGGCCGCGAAAGGCCTCGGCGGCGAGGTCCTGGGCCGGCAGGCGCAGCCCCTCCACCCGCCCGGCCGGATCGGCGACGACCAGGGAGCGCAGGATGTCGTCCACATCGGCCAGCGGGACGCGGAAGCTCAGCGCCGGATCATCGGGCGCCACCGGCCCGGCGCGGTCGATCTGCGCCAGCCCGGCGGAGGACAGCGTGACCCCGCGCACCGGCAGTTCGGCCGCCCTTGGCGCGACAAGGGCGCTGGTGGCGAGCAGCAGGGCGAGGAGGCCGCGGAAAGGCATCATGTGGCGGATGTTCCTGTTTGTTGCGGGCCTGATGGTTGCAGGCAGCCTGGACGGAGGCCGGGGCCGCATCAAGGCGGCCAGCCCGGCGCCAGGGCGCGGGTTGAGGGCGGGTAGTGGCGGCGCAGGAAGCGATCGAACCGGGCCGGATCGGGCGCGAGCTCCACCCTCCACCAGCCGGGCGCGGTGCGGGCCAGGCGCCGCAGGTCGCCGGCGCCGGGCGGGTGCGGCTGGGTGACGAAGGCGGCGACCACATCGCCCTGCGCCAGCACCGCCCCCTCCGCCCAGCCTTCCGGCTGGTTGTCCCGCGCCGGCATGGTGATGCCATCGAACACCTGGACCGGGCGGGTGGGGTCGATGCGGGGCAGGGCGGCGCCGCCTTCGTTTCCTCGGGCCGTGATCGCGCCATCCGGATGCAGCAGCAGCCAGTGCCGGCTGAGGCAGCGCGGCGCGTGCAGGAACACCCAGACGGCATGCCCCACCACCAGCAGCGCCACGCCACCGGCCCAGATCCCCTTCACCCAGCCCGGCAAAGGCAGGGGGGCGGGGAAGAACATCGGGTCGTCCAGGATCGGGTCCAGCGCCAGGATGAGCAGCAGGGCGCCGGCCAGGATGGCGGCCAGCAGCGGCAGGGCGCGCGGCTGGTCATCCACCAGCCCACGCAACCAGTTCGTGGCGTCCTGGGCCAGCGTGGCCTGCGCATGCGGCGCGAAGATGCGGGCGGCCAGATGTTCCGTCGCACCCCGCCGCCGCCGCGCCCGTTGCCGCGCCGCGGCGCGGTGGATCATGGCGAGATAGACCAGCGCCACGCCACCGGCCGTCGCCAGCACCATCCCCACCATGCCGAAAGCCCCTTAGCATCCGGCGCAGCCTAGCCGCCGGTCGTTGTCCGCGTGTTGCGTTCCGTGTCGCCCCGCTTGCCGGCCCGTCGCCGCCCCGGCAGGCTGGCGCCATGGCGCAGGAATGGGTGCCGGATCGCTATTTCGCCCTGGCGGGCCGGCCGGTGATGCAGGTGCGGAATGCCGAAGGCGCGCTGGGCGTGCGGGAGATGCATCCCGCCACCGGAGCCTTCCTGCCCAGCTTCGCCCTTTACGCCCGGCTGCGCGAAGGGGCTGCGGACCTCGATGAGCTGGACCGCGCCGCCTTCCTCGAACTGGTGGCGGCCTGGCGGCACCGCCTGGCGATGCGGCGCCGGGCGCTGCCGATTCGCTGGATGCCGACCGGCGATGCGCTGTTCCCGTGGCAGGCGGAGCAGGAGGGCCAGCCCCTGCGGCTGCGGCTCAACCCGTACCTGCCCGACCTGCAATTTTCCGTCCTGGCCGCCGACCAGGCGGTGGATGAACTGGAGGATTGGCCGCCGGCCTGGCAGCAGGAACCTTAGCGCTGCCGTCCGACAAGCCAGCCCAGCCCGAGCAGCACCAGGCCGATGCCGCCGAAGACCAGGGCGAAGTCCAGATCCGTCGGCACCGCCAGGCCCGGCGTGCCGCCGGTGCCGCGGGTGCGGATCTCCCACCCCGTCGCGATGCTGAACAGCGCCAGCCCGCCGGTGGCCGCCAGCGCGAAGCCCAGCGCCACCAGCACGAAGGCCAGCGCCGCTCTCATCCGCCCGGCGCACCCTGGGTGTTGACGTACAGGCTGTAGAGCGAATGCGCCGCCGCCATGAACAGCCGGTTCCGGTGCCGCCCGCCGAAGCAGACATTGGCGCAGCGTTCCGGCAGGTCGATGAAGCCGATCGGCGTGCCGGCGGCGTTGAACACCTTCACGCCGTCCATGCCCGGCCCACCCATGCCCCAGCCGCACCACAGGTTGCCGTCCACATCCACGCGGAAGCCGTCCGGCGTCTCGCCCGGGGCGCAGGCCACGAAGACGCGGCGGTTGCGGAGCGTGGTGCCGGCGCAGTCATAGGCCAGGATGTTGCGCGGCTCCGACCGGCTCTCGATGATGTAGAGGATGGATTCGTCGGGGCTGAAGGCCAGGCCGTTCGGGTGGTCCACATCATCCGCCACCAGCGTGATTTTTCCCGAATCGCCATCCACGCGGTAGACGTTGGTGTGCGGCAGCTCGGGGGTGGCTTTCTCGCCTTCATAGAAGCCGCCGATGCCGAAGGGCGGGTCGGTGAACCAGATGCTGCCGTCCGACTTCACCACCACGTCGTTCGGGCTGTTGAGCCGCTTGCCCTCGAAACTATCCGCGATCACGGTGATAGCGCCGTCGTATTCGTGGCGGATGATGCGCCGCCCGCCATGTTCGCAGGCGATGATGCGGCCCTGGCGGTCCCGCGTATGGCCGTTGGCATTGCCGGATGGCTTGCGGAAATGGCTGACCTGGCCGGTTTCCTCATCCCAGCGCAGCACGCGGTTGTTGGGGATGTCCGACCACAGCAGGCAGCGCTGGTCGCCGAGCCAGACGGGGCCCTCACCCCAGCGGCTGCCGGTCCACAGCCGCTCGACGGAGCTCAGCGGCAGGCGCAGCTTGTTGAAGGCCGGGTCCAGGGTGCGGATGGCGGGGTCGGGGTAGCGCAGGCTTTCCTGCCAGGTCATGGCGTGTCTCCTCAATGGGGCGGTCTTGGCGCCGGGCGGTGTCCTCGCCATGCTGCCAGACGCGGCCAGCCGCGATGCTGGCCCGATATGGGCGGGAGGGAAACCATGGGCGATCTGCCACGGCGTATCGCGGATGAAGCGACGCTGGAGGAGGTGATGTCGCGGCCCGACCCGGCGCTGCTGGCCGACCTCGCCCTTGTGCCGGGGGACCTGCTGGTACTCGGCGCCGCCGGCAAGATGGGGCCGACGCTGTGCCGCCTGGCCAAGCGGGCGGACCCGGCGCGGCGCGTCATCGCGGTGGCGCGCTGGTCCGAGGCCGGGCTGCGGGACCGCATGGAATCCTGGGGCATCGAATGCCTGGCCGCCGACCTGATGGATGACGCCGCCCTCGCCGCGCTGCCCGATTCGGAAAACGTGGTGTTCATGGCGGCGATGAAATTCGGCAGCACGGGGAATGAGGCGCTGACCTGGGCGATGAACGTCCAGCTTCCGGCCCGGGTCGCGGCACGCTGGGCTGCATCGCGCATCGTGTTCTTCTCCACCGGCAATGTGCAGCCGATGTGGCCGGTGAACGGGCCGGCCCCGGATGAAGACGCCACGCCGTCGCCGATCGGCGACTACGCGGCAAGCTGCCTCGGCCGGGAACGCGCCTTCCAGCATGCGGCGGCCACGCGCGGCACGCGCTGCTTCGGCATCCGCCTGAACTACGCGATCGACCTGCGCTACGGCGTGCTGCACGACATCGCGACGAAAGTCGCCTCCGGCACGCCGGTGCCGCTGGCGATGGGCCATGCCAATGTCATCTGGCAGGGCGACGCCAATGCCTGGACGCTGCGCGCCCTATCCCGAGCCGACGCGACCTGCCCGATCCTGAACGTGACGGGGCCGGAGATGGTCTCGGTCCGCTGGCTGGCCGAGCAACTGGCCCGCCGGATGGACCGCACCGCGGAATTCACCGGGACGGAGGCGCCCACCGCCCTGCTCTCCAACGCCGCCCGCGCCTTCCAGGCCTTCGGCTACCCCACGGTGCCGCTGCTGACCCTGGTGGATTGGGTGGCGGATTGGGTGGCGGGTGGCGGCCGCGCACTCGGCAAGGCGACCAAGTTCGAGGTTCGGGATGGCCGCTTCTAGCGCCGCCCCCCGCGGCACGACCACCATGGCGCTCCGCGCGGAGGACCAGCTCTCGAGCCGCGCCCGCGCCACGCGCCAGCGCATCCTGGACGCCGCCCTGGTGGAATTTGCCGAGAAGGGCATGGCCGGCAGCCGGGTGGATGAGATCGCGGCGCGGGCCGGTGCCAACAAGCGCATGCTCTACGCCTATTTCGGCAGCAAGGAGGAGCTGTGGCTGACGGTGCTGGAACGCGCCTATGCCGCGAAGCGGGAGGAGGAGCGGGAGCTTTCGGTGGACAGCCTGCCGCCGCTGGAGGCGATGGCGCGGCTGGTGGCCTTCAACCTGCGCTACACCAGCCGCCACCCCGAATTCGTGGCCTTGCTGAACCAGGAAAACCTGCACCGCGCCGCCTATCTCAGCCGGTCCGAGCAGGTGCCGGCGCTGTATTCGCCGATGCTGGCGGCACTGACCGCGGTGCTGGAGCGCGGCGCGGCGGCCGGCGTGTTCCGGGGTGGGGTGGATGCGATGCAGCTCTACATCTCGATCCTGGCGCTGGGCCATTTCTACGTCGCCAACCGCCACACCCTGTCCACCATCTTCGGCGCCGCACTGGACACCGAAGCCGCCATCGCGGCGCGGGAGGCGCATATCGCGGAGGTGGTGCTGGGCTATCTGCGGCCTTGACCTGATCGTCCACCCGCGACAAAGTAACCGTCTGGTTACCGGTTTGGGGGGAAAGGCAAGTGGGTCTGCGCTGGCAGGATTGGCCGGAGAGCGTGCTCGCGCGTCTGCGGCAAGGTTGCGCCATCCCGGCGCACCCGCTGGCGCTGAATGCGCGGCGGGAGTTGGACCCGCTGCGCCAGCGGGCGCTGTCCCGCTACTATCTGGCGGCCGGCGCGGGCGGTCTCGCCGTTGGCGTCCACACCACGCAATTCGCCATCCGCCAGGTCAGGCTGTTCGAGACGGTGCTGTCGCTGGCCGCCGAAGCGGCGGCGGAGCGGGACGAGGCGCCCATCCTCATCGCCGGCGCCATCGGGCGCACGGAACAGGCGGTGCGGGAGGCGCGGATCGCGCGTGGCCTCGGCTATCACGCCGTGCTGCTGAGCCTCGCCGCCTGGAAGGGCGCCTCGGAGGACGAGATCATCGCCCATTGCCAGGCGGTGGCGGCGGAGATGCCGGTCTTCGGCTTCTACCTGCAGCCGGCGGTGGGCGGCGTGCCGCTTCCGCTGACTTTCTGGCGCCGCTTCGCCGCGATCGAGAATGTGGTGGCCATCAAGATGGCGCCCTTCGACCGCTACGCGACGCTGGATGTGCTGCGCGGCGTGCTGGAGGCCGGCGCGCAGGACCGGATCGCGCTCTACACCGGCAATGACGACCACATCGTGGCGGACCTGCTGACGCCCTTCGCCCTGGCGGGGGCGGAGAAGCCGCTGCGCATCCTGGGCGGGCTGCTGGGGCATTGGAGCGTCTGGACCAAGGCGGCGGTGGATCTGCATGCGCGCTGCCGCGGCGCCGATGCGACGCCCGAATTGCTGGCGCTGGATGCGCAGGTGACGGAGATGAACGCCGCCGTCTTCGACGTGGCGCACAACTTCCACGGCGTGATCGCCGGCTGCCACGAAATCCTCCGCCGCCAGGGCCTGCTGGACGGCATCTGGTGCCTGGACCCGGATGAAGGCCTGTCCCCCGGCCAGGCGGCGCTTCTGACCGCGGTCGCCGAGCGCTACCCGCATCTGACGGACGACGCCTTCGTCCGCGCCAATCTCAACACCTGGCTCTCCTGAAGGATTTTTGCGAAATGGCGGAACGCCGCATCGGCCTCATCATGAACGGCGTCACCGGGCGCATGGGCATGAACCAGCACCTGATCCGCTCCATCGCCGCGATCCGCAAGGATGGCGGCGTGGTGCTGGCAAATGGCGACCGGGTGATGCCGGACCCGATCCTGGTCGGCCGGAACCGGGAGAAGCTGGAGGCGCTGGCGCGCGCGCATGGCATCGCCCGCGTCTCCACGGACCTCGATGCCTGCCTGGCCGATCCGAACGATACGCTGTTCTTCGATGCGGCGACGACGCAGATGCGCGCCGGGCTGCTGACCAGGGCGATCGAGGCCGGCAAGGACATCTATTGCGAGAAGCCGACCGCCGACAATCTGGCGGATGCGCTGGCCGTCGCGAAGCTGGCGAAGCAGAAGGGCATCAAGGCCGGCGTGGTGCAGGACAAGCTGTTCCTGCCCGGGCTGCGCAAACTGAAGATGGCAATCGACAGCGGCTTCTTCGGCAAGATCCTCAGCGTGAAGGGCGAATTCGGCTACTGGGTCTTCGAGGGCGACCTGCAGCCCGCCCAGCGCCCCTCCTGGAACTACAAGAAGGATGAGGGCGGCGGCATCATCCTCGATATGCTCTGCCACTGGCGCTACGTGCTGGACAACCTCTTCGGCAATGTCGAGAGCGTGTCCTGCCTGGGTGCGACGCATATCCCGCAGCGCATCGATGAATCGGGCAAGCCCTACAAGGCCGATGCGGATGACGCGGCCTATGCGACCTTCCAGCTGGAAGGCGGGGTGATCGCGCACATCAATTCGAGCTGGGTGACGCGCGTGCGGCGCGACGACCTGGTGACCTTCCATGTCGATGGCACGCATGGCAGCGCCGTGGCCGGCCTGCAAAAATGCTGGACGCAGTCCCGCGTGAACACGCCGAAGCCGGTCTGGAGCCCGGACACGCCGCAGCCGATCAACTTCTTCGAGGGCTGGCAGGAAATTCCTGACACCGAGCCCATGCCGAACGGCTTCCGGGTGCAGTGGGAGCTGTTCTTCAAATACCTGGCAGGCGATGTCGCGGAGTATCCGTGGGATCTGCTGGCCGGCGCCAAAGGCGTGCAGCTTGCGGAGGCCGGGCTGCAGAGCTGGGCGGAGCGCCGCTGGATCGACCTGCCGAAGCTGGAGGTTTGACCATGCCGAGCATCAAGCTGCCGGAAGGCGACTACGCGCTGCAGGGCCCGCGCGACTTCCCGAAGGCGACGCCGCCCTTCCCCCGCCTGGCGCTGGCCGCCGCACATGTGGTGGCGGATACGCTGGCCGAGCAGGACCCCTGGCTCGACGCCAAGATCGACTGGGACCGCACCATCGCCTTCCGCAAATACCTGTGGTCGCTTGGCCTCGGCGTGGCGGAGGCGATGGATACGGCCCAGCGCGGCATGGGGCTGGATTGGACCGCGGCGCAGGAACTCATCCGCCGTTCGCTCGACGCGATGCAGGACCATCCCGGCGCGGTGATGGCGAGCGGCGCCGGCACGGACCACCTGGCCCCCGGCCCCGACGTCACCGTGGATGACGTGATCCGCGCCTATGAGGAGCAGTGCTCCGCCGTGGAGGCGATGGGCGGCCGCATCATCCTGATGGCCTCCCGCGCCCTGGCGAAAGCCGCGAAGTCGCCGGCGGATTACGAGCGAGTCTATGACCGCATCCTGTCCCAGGTGAAGCAGCCCGTCATCATCCATTGGCTGGGCGAGATGTTCGACCCCGCGCTGGAAGGCTACTGGGGCAACCACGACCACATGGCGGCGATGGAGACGGCGCTGTCCGTGATCCACGCCCATGCGGACAAGGTGGATGGCGTGAAGGTCTCCCTGCTGGACGACCAGAAGGAGATCGCCATGCGCCGGCGCCTGCCGCAGCGCGTGCGCATGTACACCGGCGACGACTTCAATTATCCCGAATTGATCGCCGGCGACGCGCAAGGCTATTCGGACGCGCTGCTCGGCATCTTCGACCCGATCGCGCCCGCCGTCGGCGGTGCCCTCGCGGCGCTGTCGCATAACGACCGCGCGACCTATGACGCGATCATGGCGCCGACGGTGCCGTTGTCGCGCCACATCTTCAAGGCGCCGACGCGCTTCTACAAGACCGGCGTGGTCTTCATGGCCTGGCTGAACGGCCACCAGGACCATTTCGTCATGGTCGGCGGCCAGCAATCCACCCGTAGCATCCGGCATTTCTCCGAGCTGTTCCGCCTGGCCGACAAGGCCGGGCTGCTGCGCGACCCGGATATGGCGGTGGCGCGCATGAAGACCCTGCTCGCCTTGCACGGTGCCGCCTGACCTCGAAAGCCCTCTCCCCGCAACGGGGGGGAGAGGGTTGGGTGAGGGGGCGCGTACCTTCCCACCCTCACCCCGACCCTCTCCCGCCCTGCGGGAGAGGAGGCCACGCCCGCCGGGCGGCAGAGGATGAATCGCCCCATGCAGATCTCGCTTAATTCCGTCACCGTGAAGGAGAAATGGGGCCTGCCCGAGCTGATCGAGGGCTGCGCCCGCCACGGCATTCCGGGAATCTCCCCCTGGCGCGACGTGCTCGGCGCCATGGGGGTCGAACGTGCCGCGAAGCAGATTCGCGATGCGGGGCTGACCGTCACCGGCCTCTGCCGCGGCGGCATGTTCCCGGCCAATGACCAGACCGGCCGCGATGCCGCCATCGAGGACAACCGCCGCGCCATCGCGGAGGCGCATGCGATCGGCGCGAAATGCCTGGTGGTGCTCGGCGGCGGCCTGCCGCCCGGCTCCAAGGACCTGCCCGGCGCGCGCGAGATGATGCGCGAGGGGCTGGCGAAAATCCTGCCGGATGCGCGTGCGGCCGGCGTGACGCTGGCGCTGGAACCGCTGCACCCGATGACCTGCGCGGATCGCTCCGTGTTGTCCACGCTCGGCCAAGCGCTGGATCTTTGCGACGAGTTCGGCGCGGGCATGGGCATCGCGCTCGATGTCTATCATGTCTGGTGGGACCCGCAGCTCGCCGCGCTGATCCAGCGCGCCGGGTCGCGCATCGCCGCCTTCCATGTCTGCGACTGGAAGGTGCCGACGACGGACACGGTGTTCGACCGCGGCATCCCCGGTGAAGGCTGCATCGACATCCCCGCCATCCGCCGCATGGTGGAGGTGCAGGGCTATGACAGCTTCGCGGAAGTCGAGATCCTGTCGAAGCATTGGTGGCAGCAGGACCCCGAGATGGTGCTGCCGCTGCTGAAGGAACGCCACGCCTCCGCCGTCTGATCCAACAAGAAGAACGGGAGAGACAAGAATGAACGGTTTCCGCCTCACGCGCCGCGCCCTGCTCGGCACGGCGCTCGCGACCCCTGCGCTCGCGCAGGGCTGGGCGCCGACGCGGCCGCTGCGCTTCGTCGTGCCCTTCCCGCCGGGCGGCGCCACCGATGTGGTGGCGCGCGTGCTGGCCGACCGGATGCAGGAGAAGCTGGGCCAGCCCGTGACGGTGGAAAACCGCACCGGCGCCGGCGGCAATGTGGGCGTGGAGAATGTGGTGCGCAGCGCGGCGGATGGATACGCGCTGCTGATGGGCACCACCGGCACGCTGACCATCAACCCGCATCTCTACACCAATATGGGCTTCAACCCGGCCTCCGACCTGGCGCCGATCGGCATGGCGTTTGCCACCGACCATGTGCTGATCGTGCATCCCTCCGTCCCCGCGCAGAATCTGGCGGAGTTCCTGGCGCTGCTGCGGGCGCGGCCCAATGCGCTGTCCTATGGCTCCGGCGGCAATGGATCCTCCACGCACCTGGTGCCGGAGCTGTTCAAGCTGGTGGCGCGGGTCGAGATGCAGCATGTGCCCTATCGCGGCAGCGCGCCGGCGCTGAACGACACGGTGGCCGGCAATGTGCAGGTGATGCTGGACCAGCTTCCCTCCGCCCTCGCCCAGGTGCAGGGCGGCCGCGTGCGGGCGCTGGCGGTCACCGGCCCGAAGCGCTCCACCCTGCTGCCGGACCTGCCAACCTTCGCCGAGGCCGGGCTGGCCGATGCGCAGGCCACCTCCTGGGGCGCCGTGATGGCCCCCGCCGGCCTGCCGGCCGCGACGACGGAACGCCTCTCCGCCGTGCTGCGGGACGTGCTGGCCGAGCCCGGCGTGCAGCAGCGGCTGCGCGCTGCCGGCGCGGAGGCCGTGACCTCCACCCCTGCCGAGCTCGCCGCCACGATGCGGGAGGAGACGGCGAAATGGGGCCGCGTGGTACGGGAGGCGCGGATCACCGTGAACTGACGCCTGGCTTGACGGCGGCCGCAGCATCGCCACCCTGCGGCCGCACCTTTCAAGGCCTCGCCGCATGCGTTCGCTGCCCCGTTGGGCCTGGTTTGCCATCCTGCTCGGCCTGCTGGCCGTCACCGCGGCGATCCTGCTGGCCATGGGGCGGGAGCCGATCTGCAAATGCGGCAGCATCAAGCTGTGGCATGGCGAGGTCATCAGCGCCGAGAACTCCCAGCACATCACGGACTGGTACACGCCATCCCATGTGGCGCATGGGCTGATCTTCTACGCGGCCCTGCATCTGGTGGCGCGGCGCCTCGGCCTGCTGCCGCGCGCCGTGATCGCGACGGTGGTGGAGGCGGGGTGGGAGATCCTGGAGAACACCGATGCGGTGATCCAGCGCTACCGCGAGGCGACGATCGCGCTGGATTATTTCGGCGACAGCGTCCTGAACTCGACCATGGACATCGTCGCCATGTGGCTTGGCTTCGCGCTGGCCGCGCGGCTGCCGGTCTGGGCCAGCGTCGCGCTGCTGCTGGCGATGGAGGTAGGTGTCGCGCTGGTGATCCGCGACAACCTCACCCTCAACGTGTTGATGCTGCTCTGGCCACTGGATGCCGTGAAGGAATGGCAGGCGGCGCGGTGACTACTGCTCCGCCCAGTTCAACTCCTCCGCCACCAGGCTCGCCCAATAGGCGGCGCCGAGGGCGAGGATCCCGTCGTTGAAGTCGTATTGCGGCGTGTGGACGTTGTGGAAGCTGCCATCGGCATTCATGCCATTGCCGATCCGCATGAACACGCCGGGCTTTTCCTGCAGCATGAAGGCGAAATCCTCGCCGCCCGTGCTGAGGCCGACCTCGCCCACCTTGTCCGCGCCGACCACCGCCGCGGCGGCCGCGATGGCGGTCGGCAGCTTCTCGGCCGCATTCACCGTGGGCGGGCAGAGCGGCACATAGGTGAAGGTCGCGGTGCAGCCCTGCGCCGCCGCCAGCGTTTCCGCCAGCGCCTGCAGCCGGCTGCGGATGATCCCCTGGTCGCCCTTCTCGAAATACCGCGCCGTGCCGCGCACCACGACCTTGGCCGGCATCACATTCGGCGAGTCGAAGCTGCCGCCCGAGACATGGCCGACGGACAGCGCGGCGCTGGCAGTGGGCTTCAGGTTGCGCGGCAGGATGGTGTGCACCGCCAGCAGGAACTGCCCGAGCGCCACCGTCGCATCGGTCGCCAGGTGTGGCGCGGCGCCGCCATGGCCGCCGGTGCCGTGGAATTCCACGCCCCAGAAATCGGCGCCCGCCAGCATCGGCCCCGGCCGCGTCGCGAAGCTGCCGACCGCCAGGCCCGGCGAATTGTGCAGGCCATAGACGGCATCGACCGGGAAGCGATCGAACAGACCGTCCTTGATCATCGCCGGCGCGCCGGTGCCGGCCTCCTCCGCCGGCTGGAAGATGAAGTTCACGGTGCCGGCGAAATCCGGCTTGCCGGCCAGATAGCGCGCGGCGCCGAGCAGCATGGTGGTGTGGCCGTCATGCCCACAGGCATGCATCTTGCCGGGCACGGTGGAGGCGTGCGCGAAGTCGTTTTCCTCCTGGATGAACAGCGCATCCATGTCGGCGCGCAGGCCGATGGCGCGCTGGCCCGGGCGGCTGCCCTTCAGCGTGCCGACCACGCCGGTGCCGCCGATGCCCTCCGTCACCTCGATGCCCCATTCGCGCAGCTTGGTGGCGACCAGGGCGGCGGTGCGGTGCTCCTCGAAGCGGGTTTCCGGGTGGCGGTGGATGTCCTGGCGGATTTCCTTCAATTCGGGCTCGTAGGCGCGGATCGCGTCGAGGATTTCCTGGCGCATCACTCTCTCCGTCTCAATTGGGCCAGGCGGCCTTGGGCATCGGCGCCATCGCGGTGAAATCAGGCTCCAGCGTCGCGCCCAGGCCGGGCGTGTCCAGGCTCGCGATATCCAGCATCCCGTCGCGGATGGCCAGCCTCGGGCCATGCGCGGTGTCGGCGTAGAGCGCCGGATGCGCCTCCAGGAAGGCATAGGCCTCCGCCTTCGGGCGGCCGGAGAAGCCATCGATGAAATGGTGCCCGTTGCGCTCGACATGCGGCAGGCCGAGGAGGGCGACCAGCGCCAGATCCTGCTGCACGCAGACACCGGCGAGCGTGGTCAGGTCCTCCGCCGACATGAAGTAGCGCTCGCGCTTCTCCTCCGCATTCCAGGCGCGGCAGCGCGCCAGGTTGATGAGGGACCGCCAGACGCCCTTGCAGGCCTTGGAGGACACGCCCGCATAGCCCAGGGCGCGGCCGGTGACGAAGGCGTCCAGCGGGCCGTCGCTTTCGTCGATGATGACGGGGCGTTCGGCGGCCAGCGCCGCCATGCCGGTCTCCAGCGCGCGGGCGCGCTTCACCGGCTGTTCGATATACAGGATGGACCGGCACAGCCGCGCCAGCCGCGGCTCCGCCTGCATGGCGCGCCACAGCGCCAGCGCGCCCTCCGCATCCTCGTATTGTTCGTTGCCGTCCAGGCTGGCGTGGTAGCCGCCATGGGCGCGGTCCAGCACGGCGGCGATGCGGCACAGCCGGTCAACATCGGCCGCGATATTGCCGCCCACCTTCAGCTTCCAGTAGCGATGGCCGTAGCCGGTCGCCACTTCCTCCAGCGTTTCCGGCAGCCCGTCATTCACCCGGCTGTCCTGGTCCGCCGCCGTGATGGGATCGACCAGCCCCACCGTATGCCGCGCATGCAGGCGGGCAAGCGGCGACTGCCCGGCGAGCATCGCGGCGAAATCGAAGCCGGCGAGGTCGGGCGCCACGTCATGCGGCGCCATGCCACCGATATTGCCGCGCATGCCGGCCCAGAAGGACACGCGCTTCGCCTTCAAAGCCGCATCCAGCATGGCGCGGTCGAGCAGCGCGCGGCCGTAGCTTGCGACCAGCGGGTTCAGCGCTTCCGCCGCCGCCGCCTGCGTCACCGCCGCATAGCTATTGGCGAAATGACCGAAGGCGGTGTCCGCGCCGGCGGCCAGGCTGGCCTCCGTCGCCAGTTCCAGCGCGCGGCGCAATTGCTGTTCGTTCTGCGAGTCGGACAGCTTCGGGTCCTTGTCGAACCACTTCGCCGCCAGCGTCTCCGCCGCCACGCCCCAGGCCTCGCTGCCATCCTCCAGCCGGATCCGCGCGCGGATCACCGCCTGCCGTCCCTGCGTCACCGTGATGACGCCGAAGCGGAAAGGCAGGCGCAGGGTGAAGGGCCATTCGAAGCGCTGGGTTTCGAGCAGCGTGAAGCGGAGGCTCATGCCAGATCCTGCAGGCTGCGACCTGCGCCCGAATGGGCGCTGCGCCCGGGGGCGCGCAGCCAAGCGCGCGAATGCGCGCGCCGCCGATCGAGGGCGGATTGGTCACGATCCGCAGGATTTGGCTTCATTCCTCGAGAATTCCCCGCAGATAGCCGATGGCGCGTGCGGCGCTGGTGGCGCCATCCGGATGGTAGTCGAAAGGTTCCACCGCACAGAAGCCGGAATAACGCGTATCGATCAGCGCATCGAGGACGGGGCGGAACGCATCGCTGCCCTGGCCCGGGCCGCGGCGATTGCGATCGTTCAGATGCACATGGGCGATGCGCCCCCCGGGGATGAAGCGGCGCAGCAGCGCGGCGGCGCTGTCCTGTTCGCCATTTCCGGCGGCGCTGACATCGAGCATCGTGGCCAGCCCCGGCACATCCAGCCGGGTGACGATCTCCACCGCCTCCGCCACTGTCCGCGCCCAGTTGGTCTGGCCGGCATCGAGCGGTTCCAGGCAATAGGTGAGGCCATGCTGCGCGGCCCAGGCGCCGGCCTGCGCCATCGCCTCCTCCGCCCGCTGCGCATCGCCATCTGCCGTGACCTGGCGCTGCTTCGGCGATCCATGCACCAGCAGCGTCGCGCCGAGATCGGCGGCGAGGCCGACCAGGCGCTGCATCACATCCAGCGTGCGTGTGCGGGTCGCGGCATCGGCGGTGGTGATGGACAGGCCCGCCGGCGCCACCAGCAGCCAATGCAGGGAGGTGATGGGCGCGCCTTCCTCCGCCGCGATGCGTCGCAGCTCCGCGCGCCGTGCGGCCGGCAGCAGATGCGGGGCTTCGGCATCCAGCGTGAAGGGCGCCACTTCCAGCCCGTCATAGCCAAGCGCAGCGGCGAGCTTCGTCTGCTGGGCGAAGGGCAGGGACGCAACGACTTCGTTGCACAATGAAATTCGCATGTTCAGGGCAGTTCCTCCACCCGCATCTCATGCGCGGATCGCCGGGCGGCGTCCAGTATGCGCAGCGGCAGCACCCCGCCTTCGTGAAGATCGGGCCCCTGCTTCACGCGGCTTCGTACCGCCTGCAGAAAGGCAGCGAGCTGCGCCGCCACCACGCCCACCGGGTCCAGTGCCGCGGCGCCGAGATCCTCGGCCGGCGCGTGGTCCGGCAGCCAGGCACCGCCTTGCGCCGGGTGATGCGCGCCGCGGCGCAGGCGCAGCGTCTCCGCCATGAAATCCACCTCCGCCAGCGCGGCGTCACCGGCCACCGCGAGCAGCTTGCGCGTCTCGGCGCCCGGCACCACCGCATCGGCGTGCTCGCCGGGCAGCACGCAGCCGGCCTCGATCAGCGCGGTGGCGCCGGAGGGGAAGCGAAGCTGGATCACCGCCAGATCCTCCCGCCCCCGGTGCAACGGGTCCGACAGCGTGGCGAAGACATGCGAAGGCGCCTCGCCGGCGATCCAGGGCAGCAGGTCGGCGAAATGCACGGCGTCGTTCAGCAACGCACCGGAATCGCCGCGGGCGCGCTTCAGCCCGGACATGCGCGCGGAGAGGTGGTGGATGCGCCCGAAGCCGCCAGCGCGGGCGAGACGGTGGATGGCCTGCGCCTTCGGATGGAAGCGGAAATACAGGCCGAGCTGCACGATGCGCCCCCCGGCCAGCGCATGCAGGGCGGCGGATTGCGCGGCGGTTTCCGTGGCCGGCTTTTCCAGGAACAGGTCGCGCCCGGCGCGCAGCACCGCCTCCGCCAGGGGCGCATGGGTGGCGGGCGGCGTGGCGAGGATCGCGGCCTCGCAGTCGCGCAGCGCGGCCTCCAGCCCCTCCACGAAGCGCGTGCCGGGCGGGGCGGCCGCGCGCATCGCCGGGTCGGGCTCCAGCACCGACACGTCCTGCCCGAGGCGCGCCAACGCCGCGAGATGAACGCGCCCGAAGGCGCCGCAGCCGATGAGGAGCAGGCGGGTCATGCACCATCTCCGCAAGCCGCTTGCGTCCGGTCAAGCGCTTGACCCTGCGCGGGACCCGCGCGAGCCTTCCGCCATGTTCGATTTCCGTGCCGCGGTGCCCGAGGACCTGCCACGCGCCGCCGCGCTATCCGCCGCCATCGGCTGGAACCAGGTGCAGGCCGATTGGGCCTTCTTCCTGGAGCATGGCCTGGTGCGGGTGCTGGAGGATGGCGCGGGGGATGCGCTGGCCGCCAGCGCCGCGCTGCTGCCGCATGGCCCGCGCCTCGCCTGGATCTCCATGGTGCTGGTGCGGCCGGACCAGCGGCGCCGCGGCCTGGCGAGCGCGCTGCTGCGCTGGGCGATGGATGCGCGGCCGGGGCTGACGCTCGCGCTGGATGCGACGCCGGCGGGGCGGGAGGTCTATGGCCCGATCGGCTTCACCGACGTCTTCGGCTTCGCCCGCTGGCTGTTGCCCGCAGCCCTGCCGCCGGGCGCGGTCCCGGTGCGGCCGATGCAGGAGGCTGATTGGCCGGGGGTGCTGGCGCTCGATGAAGCCGCCTTCGGCGCGCCGCGCCCGGCCTTGCTGCACAGCTTCGCCCGGCGCCTGCCGCAGGCCGCGCTGGTCGCGCCCGGCGGCTTCGTGCTGGCGCGGGACGGGCTTCGCGCGCCGCAGATCGGCCCGCTGGTGGCACCCGATGCGGCCACCGCCCTGGCGCTACTGGCCGCCGCGCAGGCCGCGCTGGGCGGGCCCGTCGTGCTGGACGTGCCGGACGAGGCCGCGGCATTCCGCAAGGGCCTCGCCGCTGCGGGTGGCGCGCCGCAGCGGCCGTTCACCCGGATGGCGATTGGCGCGCTGGACCTGCCCGATGGGCAGGCCGTCCAAAACTTTGTGCTGGCCGGGCCGGAGTTCGGTTGACGGCACCCGCTGCTGCGTCACACCATCCAGGTAACCGGTGGGTTACCACCATCCAGGGGAGGCAGGCATGACCATCTCGATCACACGCAGGACGCTGCTGGCGACCACGGGGCTGGCGGCGACCGGCGCAGGCCTGGCGGCGCCGTCCATCGTCCAGGCGCAGGGCGGCTGGCGGCCGGACCGGCCGGTCACGGTCATCGTCCCCTGGGCTGCCGGCGGGTCCACCGACCAGATGGCGCGCATCGTGGCGACGGAGCTCGAGGCCGCGCTGGGCCAGCGCTTCGTGGTGGTGAACCAGCCCGGCGCCTCCGGCTCCATCGGCACGCGCAACGCGCTGGAAGCGGCGAAGGATGGCATGACCTGGGCCGCCGGCGCCGCCGTCGATGTCGGCTGCTACAAGGTGCTGGGCCTGCTCGATACCGAGCTGAAGGACTGGAACCTGTATTTCGCGGTGGCCAATGTGAATGTGCTGGTCGCCAACCCCTCCGCCGGCTTCCGCGATTTCGGCGCGGCGATGGAGGCGCTGAAGGCGCGTGGGCAGGGGGTTTCGGTGGCCACCGCCGGCGTGTCCTCCGCCGGGCACAACATGATGGAGGCGATCCGCGCCGCATCCCAGGTGCAGTACCGCCACGCCACCTATGATGGCGGCAACCCGGCGATGATCGCGACCGTCAGCGGCGAGACGCCGATGGGCGCCGTGCTGCTGGTGGAGGCCGCCGAGATGATCCGCGCCCGCCGCCTGGTGCCGCTGGCCGTGCAATCCGAACAGGCGGTGACGCTGCAGGGCGTGGGGGAGATTCCCTCGATCCGCCGCTGGCTGCCGAACGTGCCCGCGCCGCTGAACTATTTCGGCATCTGGACGCCGAAGGGCGTGCCGGACAATGTCATCGCCACGATGAACCAGGTCTGGTCGGAAAAGATCGCCAACAGCCAGCGGCTGAAGGACTACGCCAACCAGCGCGCCGCCGTCTTCGCGCCGCTGTCCGGCCAGAACGCCTATGACGAGGCGTGGAAGATGGTCCGGCAGACCGCCTGGCTGTACTTCGACGGCGGCAAGGCCCGCGTCAGCCCCGACACGCTGGGCATCGCCCGGCTTTGAGTGCCCGGCTTTGAGTGCCCGGCTTTGAGTGGGAGCAGCGACCGCGAGCCTCTGCCGCCGCGGGTGGACCTCGCGACGGCGGCAGTGCTGCTGGCGCTTGGGCTTGGCGTGATGGCGCTGGCCTGGCGCATGCCGACCTTCGTCGAGCAATCCGGCACCGGCCTGACCGCGCCCGGCATCGTGCCGGGTTTTCATGCGACGGTGCTGGCGGTGCTGTCCGTGCTGCTCGGCCTGCGCGCCATCCGCCGCGGCGCGCTGAAGCCGGGCGCATCGCAGTCCCGCGCCTGGAGCCGGGAGGATGCGCGCCAGCTCGGCACCGCCGCCCTGCTCGGCGTGCTGTATGCCGGCGTGCTGGTCGGGCGTGTGCCGTTCTGGATGGCGACCTCACTCTTCGTCTTCGCCTTCACCGCCGCCTTCGAATGGCCGGCCGGGCCGGTCGGGCGGGTGCGGCGGCTGGTGGAGGCGGCGGTGCTGGGGCTGGCCACCGGCGGCATCGTGACGCTGGTCTTCGAGCGCATCTTCCTGGTGCGGCTACCGTAATCCCGGCAAGGTGAGCGCAGGTCCTTGAACAACCCCATCACCATGCTGGGCGACGGCTTCGCCCATGTCCTGTCCGGCGGCGCCATCTTCCATGCCTTCTGGGCGGTGCTGATCGGCATCGTCGTCGGCGCGCTGCCGGGGCTGACGGCGACCATGGGCGTGGCGCTGCTGACCACGCTGACCTTCACCATGGGGCCGCAGGTGGCCATGCTGGTGCTGGTCTGCGTCTATGTGGGCGCGATCTATGGCGGTAGCCGATCCGCCATCCTGCTCAACATCCCCGGTACGCCGGCATCCGCAGCCTCGACGCTGGATGGGTTTCCGCTGGCGAAGCAGGGGCTGGCCGGGCGGGCGATGGGTATCTCGACGCTGGGGTCCTGGTTCGGCACGCTGTTCGGCACGCTGATCCTGGCGATGTTCGCGCCCAGCTTCGGCGAATTCGCGCTGCAGTTCGGCAGCTACGAGATGTTCTGGGTGGCGCTGTTCGGCATCGTCATCGCCGGCAGTCTTTCGGGCGGCGATCCGCTGAAGGGCTACATCGCCGGCTTCATCGGCCTGCTGGCGGCGACGGTGGGGCAGGAGACCAACCACGCATTTCCTCGATTTGCCTTCGGCAACGCGGACCTCGCCGGCGGGCTTGGGCTGCTGCCGGTGCTGGTCGGCGTGTTCGGCGTGGCGGAGGTGCTGAATGCCATGCGCGGGCCGGCCGTGAAGGCCGTCTCGGCCAAGATCGACAGCGTCATCCCGCGCATCCGCGACGTGACGCAGTACTGGCGCACCATCCTGCGCTCCGGCGCGCTCGGCACCTTCATCGGCGCCATGCCGGGGCTGGGCGAGGATATCGCCGCCTGGACCAGCTACGCCGCGGCCAAGCGGGCCTCGAAGGAAAGGGACCTGTTCGGCAAGGGCAGCGTCGAGGGGCTGATGGCGGCGGAGACGGGCGAAAGCGCCTGCGTGCCCGGCGCCATCATCCCGGTGCTGACCCTGGCGGTGCCGGGTTCCGCGCCGGCGGCGGTGCTGATGGCGGCGATGATGATCCACGGGCTGAACCCCGGGCCGATGCTGGCGATCACCGCGCCGGAATTCATCTACCAGATCGTCGCCATGCTGGTGGTGGCGGATATGGTGAAGCTGGTCTACGGGCTGGTTCTGGTGAAGCCGCTGCTCTGGGTGCTGCTGATCCCGCGCTCGCGCCTCATGCCCATCGTCTTCACGCTGTGCACGGTGGGCGCCTTCGCCATCACCTCCCGCCTGTTCGATATCTGGGTGATGCTGGGCGCGGGCCTGGTCGGCTTCATCCTGCGCGAGCTGCGCTTCCCGATGGCGCCGCTGGTGCTGGGCATCGTGCTCGGCGAGTTGCTGGACAAGAACCTGCTGCGCGGCCTGGTGCTGACCGGCGGCGACATCTCGCCCTTCTTCACCCGGCCGATCAGCATGGCGCTTTGCGTGCTGACGCTGCTGGCGGTGGCCTGGGCGATTCCGGGCCTGGTGCCGCGGGTGGTGGGGGTGTTCCGGCGGCGCCCTGCCTGAAATCGGGGCGGCCTGAAGCCGGCCCGCTTCGCCAGCAGCCCTGGTTCTCAGCAGCCCTGGTTCTCAGCAGCCCTGGCGCCGCCCCTCCGCGAATTCCAGCAGGCAGGCCGCATAGCGCAGGGTGAAGCGGGCGTCGCCGCCGGCGCCGTGGCCCTGCAGCCCCGTCGGCCGGTCCAGCAACAGCAACGCGCCGGTGCGGGGCGCCAGCCGGGCGAAGGCGGCGGCGCGGCCGGGCGGGTCGGGGGCGTATTCATCGCCGGCGAAGGTCGCCACCGCCACCCGCGTGGTCGGCGCCCGCGCCGCGGCGACGATGCGGGACAGGTCATCCAGCGCCCAGGCATGCGCCGGGCTGCCGGTGGGGCCATGCGCCGCGGGGGCGATGGCGATGACCGCATCGGCGCGGCCGGGCGCATCCAGTGCGGACAGCGCGTCCCAGGCGCCGCGGGACTGGCCCGCGGCGATCACACGGTCGTAGCCACGGGCGCGGAGGGCGGCCAGCGCCAGACGCATGCGCCGGGCGCCGGCCTCCGTCTCATCCGTCTCCGGGTCCCGGTCCAGGCGCAGCACGTCGTAGCCGGCATTGTTGAAGGCGCGGGCATGCGGCTGCGGCTGGCTGCCGCGGCTATCGGCACCGCCGGCGGCGCGGCCATGCGCCCAGAGATAGGCGCCGCGAGCCGCCCCGGCGCCCTGCCACAGGAAGCGGTCATCCGGCACCAGCGACCAGCCCGCGCCGCCGGCGAGCGGTGCGGTGGGGGCGACGGGCGCGGGCGTCGCGGCGCCAGGCCACACAACCGCCAGGTCCTGCGCGTAGATCCGGCAATCGCTGCCGCCATAGGCAGCACAATTTTCCAGCGCCCGGTTCGCGGTGGCCTGCGCATCGTTGTCGATGGCCGCGGCCCAGCCCCAGGCGCCGTTGCGGGCCAGGGCGTAGGCGCGCGGGGTGGGCTGCATCAGGAACTGCCGGTAGTCGGCCCGGCCGCCTTCGCCGACATGCGGAACCCGTTGCGAATCCAGCAGAGGGGGCATCACGGAAGGCGGATTCGGCGCTGGTGACTGGGCGTGTCCCGCCACCCCGGCGGCGCACAGGGTGAAAAGGCTTAGCACGAAGGAGTGAACTATCTTCAACATGCCGTGAACCGATGGAACCAGACCGCAGCCGGTCTGTCCAGCGAGATTCATGCCGCGGCCCCCGCGGCGGAGCGGCAGAAGCTCCCCCGCCGCGGAGCGGCAGAAGCTCCCCCCCGCCGCGGAGCGGCAGAAGCTCCCCCCCGCCGCGGAGCGGCAGAAGCTCCCCCCCGCCGCGGAGCGGCAGAAGCTCCCTTGCCCCGGAGCGGCAGGACCGGCATGTTCCGCCCCCTTTCCCGGGGGGTGGTGCAAGCCGCTGGCCCCGGCCGACCAGGGGACCCCCGATGCGCGTCAAGGACGTGAAGAAGGTCGTGCTCGCCTATTCCGGCGGGCTCGACACCAGCGTGATCCTGAAGTGGTTGCAGACCACCTATAATTGCGAGGTGGTGACCTTCACCGCCGACCTCGGCCAGGGCGAGGAGTTGGGCCCGGCACGCGACAAGGCGCTGCTGCTCGGCATCAAGCCCGAGAACATCTTCGTCGACGACCTGCGCGAGACCTTCGTGAAGGATTTCGTCTTCCCGATGTTCCGCGCCAATGCGCTGTATGAGGGGATGTACCTTCTCGGCACCTCGATCGCCCGGCCGTTGATCTCGCAGCGCCAGATCGAGATCGCGGAGCAGGTCGGCGCCGATGCCGTGGCGCATGGCGCCACCGGCAAGGGCAATGACCAGGTGCGCTTCGAGCTCAGCTATTACGCGCTGAAGCCGGACATCAAGATCATCGCCCCCTGGCGCGAGTGGGAGCTGACCAGCCGCACCGCGCTGATCGCCTTCGCCGAGCAGCACCAGATCCCGATCGCCAAGGACAAGCGCGGCGAGAGCCCGTTCAGCGTCGACGCGAACCTGCTGCACAGCAGCTCCGAGGGCAAGATCCTCGAGGAGCCCTGGGACGCGCCGGATGAGATGGTCTGGCAGCGCACCGTCAGCCCGGTGGACGCCCCCGACAAGGTCACCGAGATCACCATCGAGTTCGAGCGCGGCGACGCGGTCGGCATCAATGGGGAGCGCATGTCCCCGGCCACCCTGCTGACCAAGCTCAACGCGCTGGGCAAGGAGAACGGCATCGGACGGCTCGACCTGGTGGAGAACCGCTTCGTCGGCATGAAGTCCCGCGGCTGCTACGAGACGCCGGGCGGCACCATCCTGCACACGGCGCACCGGGCGATGGAATCCATCACGCTGGACCGCGAGGCCTGCCACCTCAAGGACAGCCTGATGCCGCGCTATGCGGAGATCATCTACAACGGCTTCTGGTTCAGCCCGGAACGGCGGATGCTGCAGGCCTTGATCGATGAGAGCCAGCACAGCGTGTCGGGCACGGTTCGCCTGAAGCTGTACAAGGGCAACACCATCGTGGATGGCCGGCGCTCGGAAAACAGCCTGTATTCGATGAAGCACGTCACCTTCGAGGACGACCAGGGCGCCTACGACCAGTTCGATGCCCAGGGCTTCATCAAGCTGAACGCGCTGCGGCTGCGGCTCGGTGCCATGGCGGGGCGCAAGGGCGGCGCCCTCTAAGGCACCCGCTTCCCGGCCTGGCCCTCGCCGCGCTATGTCCCCGCCGATGGGACAGCGCGGATGAGCCAGCAGTCGGAACTGGAGAAGGTGAAGGGCCGCATCCGCGCCCTCGCCGCCAAGACCATCGACCGCGGCTGCTCGGAGGCCGAGGCGCTGATCGCCGCCCGCAAGGTGGGCGAGCTGCTGGAGGTCTATGGCCTCACCATGTCCGAGGTGGAGCTGCGGCAGGAGACCTGCCTGCAGCGCCAGGTGACCATGACCGGGCCGCGGCTGCAGGCGGTTTCCATCATCTTCATGGCCGTCATCCGCCTGACCGGCACCCGCGGCTGGACCAATGGCCGCGGCAACCTGGTTCTGTTCGGGCTGGAGCCGGATGTGCTGATGGGCGAATACCTTCTGCACTTGGTGGCCGGCGCCGTGGACCATGAGGAAGCGGTCTTCCGGGCCAGCGAGGCCTACAGCCGCAGTCGCCAGGCGCCGCAGCAACGTCTCCGCAGCTTCCGCTACGGCTTCGCCGAGCGCGTCTCCGCCCGGATGGAGGAGATCGCCGCGCACCGGGAGGCGGCGGAGGCCGCCGCGCAACAGCCCGGTTCAACGAGTACCGCACTGGTGGTGGTGAAGGAGCGGCGGATCGAGGAGGCTTTCCGCGACCTCGGCATCCGCCTGCGGTCACGCTCCACCACCCGCCGCGTCTCCGACCGTGGCGCCTATCGGCAGGGGCAGCAGGCGGGCGGGCGGGTCAGCCTGGAGCGGCCGGTGGGCGCCGGCGCTGGGCGGCGCGTGCTGCCGCGCGGCTGAGGGCGCCATGAAGGCCGATGCCCGCCGGGTCTATGCCTGGGAGGACCGGGTGGTGGCCCCGCTGGATCGCTCGCGCGTGCCCTTCGCGCAGATGCAGGCGATCATCGACCATGTCTGGGCGGCGGAAGGCCTGCGCTGGCCGCCCCGCATCCGCCCCCGCAAGGCCACCCGCGCCACGATCGCCACCGGCAGCCGCCTGGCGATCGAGGCGCCGGCTGAATTGCCGAGCTGGGTGCTGCTGCACGAGATCGCCCATGCGCTGGCCGATCGGGACGATGGTACCCCGGGCGACCATGGCCCGGATTTCGTCGGCCTGTATGTGGGCCTGCTGGTGCGCCATGCGCGGCTGGACCGGGACATGCTGGCAGCCTCACTGGCCGCGGCCGGTATCTCCTGGAACCCACGGGCGCGGCCGGTTCTGCTGTCCGCATAACGGACCAGGCCGCGCGATCAAACCGTGGTCCAGCCATTGGCGGCAAGCCAGGTTCGCAGCGTGCGCGGCATGGCGTGGGCGCCGTCCAGCCCGATGAAGAACGGCTTCTCGCCCAGGGGGAAGGACAGTTGGTAGGTGACGATCACCGCCTCGGAGCAGGTCACGGTCTTGATGACCTCCCGCCCCGCCTCGGCGAAGCGCGCGGGCGTGCCCTTGTTGGCGTTGTAGCGGTCCCGGTATTTCATGAAGCGACCATAGGCGCCGGGGCCGAAATCCGACGAGCCGATCAGCAGCCGCACGGCGCGATAGGCGCCATAAACGGCACCGGCCGCGATGGCATCCGCCACTTGCTTCAACTCCAGCTTTCGCGCATCGGCGTTGGCGCATTTGGCCCAGGGCGGCCGGAAGACCCGCGTATTGGGGCCATCCACCATGTAGCTGATGCGGCCGCCCTCCATCGTCTGGTTCGGGTCCTTGTGGAAGTTTCCCTGCATCTGCGCGTGGATCACCGTATTGGCATCATAGGCCATGCCGATATGGCCGAAGGCCCCCCCATCCATGTAGATGATGTCACCGGTTTCCAGGGGCATGGTGTGTTTCCTATCTCGCCGGGGGTGAGGCGTTACGCGCCGGCATCGTTGCCGCCACCTTCCCGTGGTCGAGATGTCCATGCAAATCGTCAGAAGCTATGGACCGCATAGGGCGTGGACTACTTCGCCGGCAGCCGCACGATGAAGCGGGCGCCGAGGATGGCGCCATTCGCATCCCGCCGGTTCTCCGCCGCGATGCGGCCGCGCAGCCCTTCCACGATCTGCTTCGAGATCGACAGGCCGAGGCCGGAATGCTGGCCGAACACCTCGCCGGTCGGGCGCTCGCTGTAGAACCGGTCGAAGATCGATTCCAGCTTGGCGTCCGGAATGCCAGGCCCCTGGTCCTCGACGATGAATTCCACCATCTGCCCCACATTGCGGGCCCGCACCACAACATGGCCGTCCTTCGGGCTGAAGGAGATGGCGTTGCCGATCAGGTTGCGGAACACCTGCACCAGCCGCCCCTCCACCCCCCGCACAACCAGCCCTTCGGCCGGCGCCTCGATCTCCAGCGTCGGGTCCTCCTCAGCCCGCGTCGCGGCGTGCAATTCACCCAGCGCGCCGAGGATGGGGGCGACATCGACCGGCGTCGCGATGGTGCGCGACAGCTCGGCATCCACCCGCGAACTATCGGCGATGTCGTTGATCAGCCGGTCCATCCGCACCGCGTCGTCGGAGATGATGGCGAGCAGCCGGCGCTGCTTCACCGGGTCCTCGATGCGGCGCAGCGTCTCGATGGCGCTGCGCACGCTGGTCAGCGGGTTGCGCAGCTCATGCGCCACATCGGCCGCGAAGCGTTCATTGGCGTCGATCCGCGCCCATAGCGCGCGGGCCGCGGTCTGCAGGTCGCGCGCCAGCACGCCGATCTCATCCTCCCGCCGCAGCAGGGGCGCGGGGACGCTGCCGCCACGGCCCTCGCCCTCTCGCATCGCGGCGGCGGCCTTGGCGAGCTGCAGGATCGGCGTCGCCAGGGTGCGGGACAGGTACATCGAAAGCAGCACCGTCAGCACCAGCGCCAGCAGGAACAGCGCCAGGACGGAAACGCGGATGTCGAGGAGCCGGGCATCCACCTCCCGCGCCTCCCGCGTCAGCAGCACGATGCCGACGGTGGCGGCGCCGCGGCGGGCCGGCTCGGCGACCGAAACCAGCAGGCGGCCCTCCGCCGTGCGGCGGATATAGGGGCGGACGCCGCCCTCCAGCGCCAGGCGCAGCTCCTCCCGCCGATCGGTGCCGCTGCGGTCGGTGCCGGTGGTGCCGCCGAATTCTGGCTGCCAGTCAAAGGAGGGTGCGTTGGGGTTCACATCCACCAGCACATCGTCCTGCGCGCCACGCGGCAGCACGGCCAGAATCCGCTCGTAGATGCCGGCGATGGTGCCGGCGAAGGCGCCGCGCGGCTCCGGCGGGGGAAGCGGTTCCGTGACGATGGCGCCGCCGGGGCCTTCGCGCACGCGGCTGTCGGCCACCAGCAGGCCGGTATTGTCGAACAGCCTGGCCTGGGTGTTCGGCGATGGCTCCACCAGGCGGCGCAGCAGCGGGCGGGCGGCTTCCGGCACCAGGATGGTGCGGTCGTCGCGCGGGCGGGCCGCGGCCTCGCCGATCGCGGCGGCATAGATGCGCGCCTGGGTGCGCAGCGACTCGACCTCCGCCGCCAGCAGGCCGTTCTGGTACTGGTCCAGGTACAGCAGGGTGGCCGCCAGCAGGGCCGGCGGCAGCGCGTTCATCAGTAGGATGCGGCGCAGCAGTGGCGACAGCCAGCGCCGGCGCCGCTTTTCCGTGACGGGGGGAGGGGGGGCGCCGCCCGCATCGGGCATGGGTCTGCGGTTTCCTGTGGCTGCTTGCGGGAAGGTAACGCGGCATCCTGCCTCAAGGCCATGGCGGTTGCGTGGCGGCCGCGAAGGGCCAAGACTTGCGGGCAAGAAACCAGGGGGAACACGCCACGATGCTCGGGCTGATGCAGGACTGGCCGCTTCGGATCCACCGGCTGATCGACCACGCCGCCCGCCATCATGGCGGCCGGACCGTTGCCAGCCGCAGCGTGGAGGGGCCGATCCACCGCACCGACTATGCCACGCTGCGCCGCCGGTCGCTGGCCCTGGCGCAGCGGCTGGTGCGGGAGGGGGTGCGACCCGGTGACCGGGTGGCCACGCTGGCCTGGAACACCTGGCGCCACATCGAGGCCTGGTACGGCATCACCGGCGCCGGTGCGGTCTATCACACGCTGAATCCCCGCCTGTTCCCGGACCAGATCGCCTGGATCCTGAACCACGCCGAAAGCCGGCTGATGCTTTTGGACCTTTCCTTCATCGCCCTGGCGGAGGGGATCGCGGCCAAGCTGCCGCAGATCACGCGCTACGTCGTGCTGACCGATGCGGCGCATATGCCGGAAACCAGCCTGCCCGGCGCGGTGGATTACGAATCCTGGCTGGCGGAGGCGGATGGCGACTTCAGCTGGCTGGAGGGCGAGGAGAATGCCGCCGCCGGCCTCTGCTACACCTCCGGCACCACGGGCGAACCCAAGGGCGTGCTGTATTCGCACCGCTCCAACGTGCTGCACGCCCTGGCCGTCGCGGCGCCGGACATGATGGGGCTGTCGGCGATGGACCGGGTGATGCCGGTGGTGCCGATGTTCCATGCCAATGGCTGGTGCCTGCCCTTCGTCGCACCGCTGACCGGCGCCGGGCTGGTGCTGCCAGGGCCGAAGCTGGACGGGCCCTCGCTGCACGGCCTGATGCAGGCGGAGGGCGTCACCTTCACCGCCGCGGTGCCCACCGTCTGGCTCGGCCTGCTGCAGCACATGGAGGCGACGGGGGCGGCGCTGACCACGCTGAAGCGGGTGGTGATCGGCGGTTCCGCCTGCCCGCGCGCGCTGACCGCCGCCTTCGAGCAGCGCGGCATCCATGTGGTGCACGCCTGGGGCATGACCGAGACCAGCCCGATCGGCACCATCTGCGGCGTGAAGCCGGAAGTGGCCGGGCGGGATGCGGAGGGCGTGCTGGATTTGCAGGAGACCCAGGGTTTTCCGCCCTTCACCGTGGATATGCGGATCGTCGGCGATGACGGCGTGGAGAAGCCTTGGGACGGGGTGACCTTCGGCAACCTGCAGGTGCGCGGCCCGACCGTGACGCGCGGCTACTTTCGGACCGGCGACGCACTGACGGAAGACGGCTGGTTCGAGACGGGCGATGTCGCGACCATCGACCCCGCCGGCTACATGCACATCACCGACCGCACCAAGGACGTGATCAAGTCCGGCGGCGAGTGGATCTCCTCCATCGCGCTGGAGAACCTGGCGATGGGCCACCCCGATGTGGCGGAGGCCGCGGTCGTCGCCGCCCGCCACCCGAAATGGGACGAACGTCCGCTGCTGGTCGTCGTGCCCAAGCCGGGGCGGGAGGTGACGCGGGAGGCGATGGTGGCGCACCTCGCCCCGCATGTCGCGAAGTGGTGGCTGCCGGATGATGTCGTGGTGGTGGAGGAAATCCCGCACACCGCCACCGGCAAGATCCTGAAGACGAAGCTGCGGGAGCGGTTCGCCGGGTATTTCGGCGTGCCCTGACGCCGCGCTAGCCTGCCGCCAGCACGACAAGGGATTCGGATGATGACGGGCACGGCCCTGGTGACCGGCGGCAGCCGCGGAATCGGCGCGGCCATCGCGCTGCGCCTCGGCGCGTCGGGGCATGACGTCGCGATCACCTACCAGTCCAACGCGGCGGCGGCGGAGCGCGTGGTGGCGGCACTCGCCGCCCAGGGCCGCCGCGGCCTGGCGATCCAGGCCGACAGCGCCGACCCCGCCGCGATCCGTGCGGCGGTGGACCGCGCGGCGGGCGAATGGGGCGGTCTGCGCGTGCTGGTGAACAGCGCCGGCCTGTTCCCCTATGGGCCGCCCGAGGCGGTGACGGAGGCCGAGCTGGAGCGGGTGCTGGCGGTGAACGTCAAGGCCGCCTTCATCGGCGCGCAGCAGGCGCTGCACCACATGACCGAAGGCGGGCGGATCATCAGCATCGGCTCCACCATCGCGCACCAGGTCGGCACGCCGGGGCTGACGCTCTATGCCATGAGCAAGGCGGCGCTGGTCGGCTTCACGCAGGGGCTGGCGCGGGATCTCGGGGCGCGCGGCATCACCGTGAACCTGGTCGATCCCGGCTCCACCGATACCGAGCTGAACCCCGCCGGCGGCCCGCAGGCGGAAGCGCAGCGCGCCGGCATCGCGCTCGGCCGCTATGGCAGGCCGGAGGAGCTGGCGGCGATGGTCGCCTGGCTCGCCAGCCCCGAGGCCAGCTACGTCACCGGAGCCCGCTTCACCGTCGATGGCGGCGCCACAGCGTGACATGACACGGCCCCGCCTCGGCATTGCCCTCGGCAGCGGCTCGGCCCGGGGCTGGGCGCATATCGGGGTGCTGGATGCGCTGGCGGAAGCGGGGATCGTGCCCGACATCGTCTGCGGCACCTCGATCGGCGCGCTGGTCGGCGCCGCGCATGTCGCCGGCCGCCTGCCGCAATTGCGCGAATGGGTGGAAGCGGCGACCTGGCGGGAGATCGTCGGCCTGCTGGATGTGCGGCTGACCGGCGGCGGGCTGATCGATGGGAAGGAGCTGCTGGCCTTCCTGAACGGGCTCGGCCTTGCCGGCCCGATCGAGAGCCAGCCCGTCCGCTACGCTGCCGTGGCGACGGAGCTTGCCACCGGGCGGGAGGTCTGGCTGCAGAGCGGGCCGATGCATGCGGCGGTGCGCGCCTCGGCCGCCCTGCCGGGCCTGTTCAGCCCGGCGCTGCGGGACGGCAAATGGCTGGTGGATGGCGGGCTGTGCAATCCTGTGCCGGTCTCGGTCTGCCGGGCACTGGGGGCGGATGTGATCATCGCCGTCAATTTGAACGGCGATCTGGTGGGACGGCGCTTCGAGGCCACCCCGCCTGCGCCCCCCGCCACGCCAGCCCCGAGCGGGGAGGGGTTGGCCCGCGCCCTCGGCCAGCTTCCGGCGGCGCTGCGGGTGCAGGCGGCGGCGCTGGGCGCCCGGCTGTTCCCACCCGCAGCCGGGCGGAACGGCCCCGCCAGCCCCGGCTATTTCGACGTGCTGGCGAATTCGATCAACATCATGCAGGACCAGATCACCCGCACCCGGCTAGCCGCGGAGCCGCCGCATGTGCTGATGCTGCCCCGGCTACGCAACCTGGCGCTGATGGATTTCCATCGGGGGCGGGAGGCGATCCTGGAAGGTCGCGCCTGCGCCGAACAGGCGCTGCCGGCGCTGCGGCGCTACCTGTGAGTCAGGCTTCCTTGTAGCGGTAGCCCAGCCCGTACAGCGTCTCGATCTGCGCAAACTCGTCATCCACCTGCCGGAACTTCTTCCGCACGCGCTTCACATGGCTGTCGATGGTCCGGTCATCGACATAGATGTTCTCGCCATAGGCGCCGTCGATCAGCTGGTCGCGGTTCTTCACCATGCCCGGGCGGACGGCCAGCGCCTTCACCAGCAGGAATTCCGTGACCGTCAGCTGCACCTGCTTTCCCTTCCACATGCAGGTGTGCTTGGTCTCGTCCAGCACCAGGTCGCCGCGGGCGATGATGCCGCCGGCGGGGGTGCCGCTGCCCTCGGCGCGGCCGGCCTCGTTCCGGCGCAGCAGGGCGCGGATGCGCTCCAGCAGCAGGCGCTGGCTGAAGGGCTTGGTGATGTAGTCATCGGCGCCGAGGCGCAGGCCCATCAGCTCATCCAGCTCGTCATCCTTGCTGGTCAGGAAGATCACCGGCATGGCGCTGCGCTGGCGCAGCCGCTGCAGCAGCTCCATCCCATCCATGCGCGGCATCTTGATGTCGAGCACCGCGAGGTCCGCCGGCCGGGCCATCAGCCCCTGCAACGCGCTTTCCCCATCGGTGAAGGTGCGGACGGTGAAACCCTCCTGCTCCAGGGTCATGGAGACGCTGGTCAGGATGTTGCGGTCGTCATCCACCAGGGCAATGGTGTGCGGCACGGGGGTGCTCCTCATGGCGCAAGGGCGCCGATACGGTGGGCGCGGACGCGCCGCTGCGATTCTCTGTAACCGCAGATTGTGGCAAAGCCGGGTCACGCAAAGGGCTGACGACGAAATGACCGAGGATGACCACGGATTCATCGCCCGGCGCCTGCTGCGCGGGGCTTCCTCCGCCACGCTGGCGACCGCCGCCGAGGGCCAGCCCTTCGCCAGCCTGGTGACACCCGCGGTGCTGCCCGACCTGACCGTGCTGCTGCTGCTGTCCGACCTGTCCGAGCATACCCGCCACCTGAAGGCGGAGCCACGCTGTTCGCTGCTGGCCCAGGGGGTGCCGGAGAATGCCAACCCGCAGACCGCGCCGCGCGTGACCATCACGGGCCTGGCGGAGCCGGCGCCGGCGGAACTCAAGCCGCGCTGGCTGGCGCGCCACCCCTATGCGGCCTTCTACGCCGATTTCGGCGATTTCCGCCTGTGGCGCATCCGCCCCGCCGCGGCCCTGCTGGTGGCCGGCTTCGCCCGCGCCACCCGGCTGCGCCAGGCCGATCTGCTGCCCGATGCCGCCGCCGTCGCGGCCCTGGCGGCGGCGGAGGCCGGCATCATCGGCCATGTGAACGAGGACCATGCAGATGCGCTGGCCGCCATCGCCACCGGGCTGCTCGGCCAGCAGCCGGGCGAATGGCGGATGACAGGCGTGGACCCGGACGGCTGCGACCTGGTGGCGGGGGAGGTTGTGGCCCGTCTCGATTGGCCCGCGCCGGTTGCGGATGCCGGCGGAGTTCGCGTGGAGCTTGTGGCCGCGACGCGGCGGGCACGGGAGATGAATCGGCTAAACAGCGAAGGTTGAACAAAGTAACCAGCCGGTTCGCGTTGATTATGGCAGCTTACCCGCCCTAATTTGGCCGCCACGGGCGCCCATCATGGGACGCATGGTGCGGCTGGCGCGTTCGCTGTCCTGACGCACTCTTTTGGAGGCTAGCGATGACATCCGACGTATCCGCCCTGACCGGGACCGGCGTTTCCGGCCCGGCGACCATCCATGCCAACCTGACGGCGCCGGGTCTCTATGCCCATGCGCTGCGGCGGGGCGAGGGGCGGCTCTCGGCGGATGGCGCTTTCATGGCCGTCACCGGCCAGCACACCGGCCGCTCCGTCCAGGACAAGTTCGTCGTGGATGACCCGGAAGTGCATGACGCCGTCTGGTGGGGCAAGGTGAACCGCCCGCTGCCGGTCGAGAATTTCAAGGCCTTCACCGCCAAGGTCCGCACCTGGCTGGGCGAGAAGCCGGAGCTGTTCACCCAGGACCTCTATGCCGGCGCCGACCCGGCGCACCGCATCAAGGTGCGGCTGGTGACGACGAATGCCTGGCACGCGCTGTTCGCGCGCAACATGTTCATTCGCCCGGCGCGCGAGGAACTGGCAAGCTTCAAGCCGGACTACACCATCCTGCACGCCCCGGAATACGAGGCCGACCCGGGCGTGGATGGCTGCCGCACCAGCACGCTGATCGCGCTGTCCTTCGCCGCGCGCACCATCTGCATCGCCGGCACCAGCTATGCGGGCGAGATCAAGAAGTCGATCTTCACCGTGATGAACTGGATCCTGCCGGATCGCGGCGTGCTGCCGATGCATTGCTCCGCCAACCTCGGCAAGGGCGGCGACACGGCGCTGTTCTTCGGCCTGTCCGGCACCGGCAAGACCACGCTCTCCTCCGACCCGGAGCGCCAGCTGATCGGCGATGACGAGCATGGCTGGTCCGATTCGGGCGTCTTCAACTTCGAGGGCGGCTGCTACGCCAAGGTCATCAAGCTGTCGCGCGAGGCCGAGCCGCAGATCTGGGACGCCAGCCATCGCTTCGGCGCGGTGCTCGAGAACGTGGTCGGCGACGACTACGGCAGCCTGGACCTGGACGACAACGGCCTGACCGAGAACACCCGGTCCTGCTACCCGATCGAATTCATCCCGAACACGGTCCCGGGCGGCGTCGCGGGGAAGCCGCGCACCGTGGTGATGCTGACGGCGGATGCCTTCGGCGTGCTGCCGCCGATCGCCAAGCTGACGGCGGCGCAGGCCATGTACCACTTCCTGTCCGGCTACACGGCGCGCGTCGCCGGCACGGAAAAGGGCCTGGGCAAGGAGCCGCAGGCCACCTTCTCCACCTGCTTCGGCGCCCCCTTCCTGCCGCGCCACCCGGAAGTCTACGGCAAGATGCTGGCCGAGCGGATCGCCAAGGACGGCGCCGAGGTGTGGCTGGTGAACACCGGCTGGACCGGCGGCGCCTATGGCACCGGCAAGCGCATGTCGATCCAGCACACCCGCGCCCTGCTGCGCGCGGCGCTGGACGGTTCGCTTGCGAAGGTGGAGTTCGAGACCGACCCGTTCTTCGGCCTGTCGATCCCCAAGGCGGTGCCGGGCATTCCGTCCAACGTGCTGAACCCGCGCGAGAGCTGGGCCGACAAGGCGGCGTATGACCAGCAGGCGAAGCAGCTGGTCTCGCTGTTCGAGAAGAACTTCGAGACCTTTGCCGGTGCCGTCAGCGACGACGTGAAGGCCGCCGCGATCCGCGCGGCCGCCTGAGGCTGAAGGGCGCGGCGCGCCGTCCGGCGCGCCGCGTCATCCGATTGGTCCATCCTTCTCGGCATGCAGCGCGCCGGGCAGGCGGTAGTTGATCTGCCCCTGCTCGGCGAAGGACACGTCGAGCATCAGGGTGAACTGCCCGGCGCGGCGGTACTGGTCCATCCATGGCAGCCGGCGCATCAGCTGGTCGGCGCGGTTGCGCAGCCGCAGCAGCGGCAGCACGCCGAAGCGGGATGTCTTTGGATAGTGAAGCTGGTCCGCCAGCTCATCCCCGATCAGCGCGCGCGAGACACGGTAGATGTAGCGCGCCAGCGCGCGCCGTTCGGCCGGCTCGGACTTCCCGGCGACCAGGGGTGCGGAGTTGATCAGGCTGTTGGCCATCAGGATCGCCTCCATCTCCGGCGGCGGCTCGCAGATCCGGGCGATGCTGGCCAGGCGCATCGCCTCCGCCTCCGTCGCCGCCTGCAGCGCCGGCGGCACGCCCATCAGGTGCCCGGCATAGCGCCAGACCAGCATGAAGCTTTCTGCCTCCTCCGCCGTGAACCGCACGCCGAGCTGGCGGGCGCGGTGCAGCAGAAGTCCGGAGAAGGTGGCGGTGCCCAGGCCGATATGCGCGGCGTGCAGCGGCGTGCCCCAGGCGGCCTCGTCCCATTCCTCGGAGGCGGATAGAAGCTGGCGGACCCGGGCGTGCATCAGCCGGATGCGGACCGAGAGTTTCCAGCCGTCGCCCTGCCGGTCGAGGCCGCCCGGCATGAAGATCTCCACCAGATGCCGGTTGTTCTGCTTCAGCCTGCGCACGCCCTGGTCCGTCACCCGCCCGGTGATGGCGAAGGATTTGCTGATGAGGGTCGAGAAACCCTCGATCAGCACGGCCCCGACGAAGGCGCCCAGCAGCATCTCCGAATTGCCGTGGAAGGCGCGGCAGCCGGCCAGCGTGGCGGCCGGGTCGAACCAGTCCGGCACACGCTCGGCTTCGTTGAAGAAGGCGCGCACCGCCTCCGGTGCCTCGGCCAGCGCGGCCGGCCCCTGCTCGATGCCGAGGCTGATCCAGTCCCGCCGCCCGCTTTCCGCCATCGCGGCCAGCGCCGCATCGGCCAGCGGATCGCCCAGCCTGGTGTGCCGCAGATAGGTCTCCGCCATCTCCGGGTCACGCAGCCGCGCCTTGGCGAAGCCGGCTTCGTAGTCATGCGGGATCATGCGGGCGAACATCCTCGTGGCTCTCGGGGGGGCTCCTGGACCGTCGCGGTGTCAGCCGCCAGACTGCGGCGCGCAAGGGGGAAACGAAAGTCATGCACCAGGTTCATATGCAACGCTTCGACCTGACCGGACGGGTCGCGCTGGTCACGGGCGCGTCCCGCGGCCTCGGCGCCGCCATGTCGCGCGGGCTGGCCCAGGCGGGGGCGGAGGTGATCCTGAACGGCCGCAATGCCGCGACGCTGGAGGCGCAGGCCGAGTCGCTTCGGGCCGAGGGCCTCGCCTGCCGGATCAGCGCCTTCGACGTGACGGATGGGCGCGCGGTGGAGGCGGCGGTGGCTGGCCTCGGGCCGATCGACATCCTGCTGCACAACGCCGGCAACCAGCACCGCGCGCCGATCGAGGAGACGACGGAGGAAGGCTGGCACAGCGTGATCGACACGCATCTGACGGCGCTGTGGCGGCTGTCCCGCCTGATCGTGCCGGGGATGAAGGAACGCCGCCGTGGCAAGGTGATCGCCACCGGCAGCCTGGCCAGCGACCTCGGCCGCGCCACCATCACGCCCTATGCCTCGGCCAAGGGGGGCTTGAAGATGTTCATCCGGGCGCTGGCGGTGGAACTCGGGCCCTGGAACATCCAGTGCAATGCGATCGGGCCGGGCTGGTTCGACACGGAGATGAACAAGGCACTGCTGACCAACCCGGAATGGCTTGCCATGGTGCAGCGCCGCTGCCCGGCCGGGCGCTATGCGGACCCGGAGGAGATCGCCGGGACCGCGGTGTTCCTGGCCTCGCCGGCGTCGGACTTCGTCTCGGGGCAGCTGCTGTTCGTCGATGGCGGCGTGACCGCCAGCATGAGCTGAGTCATACCAAATCCCGTTGATCGTGACCGATCACAGCCTCAATCGCCGGCTTGGCTACGCGCCACTTGGCGCGGCGGCCATTCGGCCGCTCGCCCGCCTTTCGGCGGGCGCAGGTTCCCATCAATGGGATTTAGTATCAGGCGGGCAGGCCGAGCAATTCGCGCAGTTCCGCCTGGGGCTGCGCGATATCGGCCAGGGTGGTGCCATCCAGCACCGCCAGGAAGGCCGCCCTGGCCTGATGCAGCGCCTGTTTCAGGCGGCAGGCGGGCAGGATGGCGCAGGCGCCGCCGCCCATGCAGGGCACCAGCGCCAGGTCCGGCTCCATCCGCCGCACCACATCCCCCACCGTGATCGCCTCCGCCGGCCGGGCCAGCGCCAGCCCGCCGCCACGGCCGCGCAGGGTCAGGATATGGCCGGACTGGCCGAGCTGATGTGCCACCTTCATCAGGTGGTTCTCGGAAATGCCGAAGGCTTCCGCCACCGCCGCGATGGTCGCCCGCCCCTCCGGCGCGACCGCCAGGTGGACCAGCATGCGGAGGGCGTAGTCGGTGAGGGTGGTGAGGCGCATGGTTTAAAGATGCATTTTTCATATTGCTTTGCAAGCGTCGCGGGGCATAAGATGTATGGACAATACATCTTAGGAGGCTGCGATGAGCCCCATCGGTCTGTTCCTGCTGCCCGGCAACCTCGCCAGCGACGCGCTGCACATCGAGGACCAGGACAGCCGCGTCATGCTGCGCACCCTGGTCAACATGCTGGTCTGGAACCTGGTGGCGGTGCTCGCCGTGCTGCCCTTCCTGTGAGCGTGCAGATCACGGATGCGCAGATCGCCAGCCTCGTGGACCACTTCTACGCCCGGGTCCGCCGCGACCCGTCCCTCGGCCCGGTGTTCCAGGCCGCGATCGGCGCGGAGTGGGACGCCCATCTGGAAAAGCTGCGCCGCTTCTGGTCCGCGGTGATGCTGCGCAGCGGCGCCTATCACGGCGACCCCTACAGCGCGCATCTGCGCCTGCCCGGGCTGACGCCGGCCATGTTCGATGCCTGGCTGGCACTGTTCGAGGGCAGTTGCCGGGACCTGTTCCCGGAGGCGACGGCGCAGGCCTTCATCGAACGCGCCCGGCGCATCGCCCGCAGCCTGCGGATGGGCCTGTTCGAGCGGCTGCCGCCCGGCCCTTCCGCCGCATAGCCGGCGCGCCGAAACCCGCCAGCCTTGCCGCCGTTCCCAGCATGGGAGGATCGCGCCATGGCGAAAATCGATTCAGATGACGAAGCCGCCATCCGCCACGATTTCCAGGCGGCCGTGAACATGGCGCCGGCGGAGCTGGAGCGCTGGCTGGCAACGGAGGACAGCGCCTCCGTCGGCTTCCATGCCGAGGGTGAATCGGAATCCGTCGGCCACCAATCCGGCCGCCGCATCCTGGAAATCCGCCGCAAGCGCCAGGCGGATCTGACCGCGGAGGACCACGCCCATATGCGCAAGGTCACCGGCTATGTGCACCGTCACCTCGCCCAGGGCGGCCCGGCGGAGAATGTCGAAACCTCCCGCTGGCGCTACAGCCTGATGAACTGGGGCCACGACCCGCTCAAATAGCCTTGCGCCGCATCTCCTGCGCCAGGGCCATCGTCGCGGTCGCCAGCATGAAGGCGCCGCCGAGCAGGAACACCGCCTCCGGCCGCCCGCTATCCACCAGCCAGCCGAACATCGGCGGGGCGATCATGCCGCCGATGTTGAAGCCGGTGGAGACAATGCCGAACACCGCGCCGGCCTGGCCGGGCGGCGCGGCGGCGCGAACCATCATGTCGCGGGACGGCATGCAGAGACCGGTCATGATCCCCGCCAGCCCCAGGACCACCACCACCAGCCAGCCTGGCAGGGCCAGCAGCCCGACGCCGATGGTCAGCACCCCTGCCAGCCCGAAACCGCCCATCGCCACCAGCCCGTGCCGCTTCGCCCGATCCGCCAGCGCGCCGCCGATCAGCACGCCGGCGGCGGAACCCGCCAGCAGCGCCGTCAGCGCGGTGGAAGCCATGCCGAGGCTCATGCCGCCCGCCGCCACCAGGGCCGCGATGGCGAAGGCGTTCATGCCGCCGACGGATAGCGAGATCAGCACGAAGAAGCCGGTGAGCGAGATCACCGCGGAGTTCAGCACCCGCGTCTGCTGCCCGGCCACCGCCTTCGGCGCGACGCCCTTCACCGGGTCCGGCGGGCAGGTTGCCAGCACCCAGACGGCCACCAGCCAGGCGATGCCGCCCGCCACCAGCAGCGCGCCGGACAGGCCGAGCCAGCTGGCCAGCCCGAGCATCATGAAGGGCGCCACGGCGCCCCCGGCGAAACCGGCAAAGGTATGCAGCGAAAAGGCCCGCCCCATGCGCGGCCCGGCCATCACGGTGTTGAGGATGGCGTAGTCCGAAGGGTGGTAGACGGCGTTCGCCAGCCCGGCGAGCGCGCCGGCCACCAGCACCATCGGATAGCTCGGCGAAAGCCCGACCAGCCCGAAGGCCGCGCCGCCCACCACCAGCCCCGCCGCCAGCACCCGCCGCGGCCCGATCCGGTCCACCAGGAAGCCCATCGGCGCCTGGGTCAGCGCCGACACGATGCTGAACAGCGTGATCGCCAGGCCCAGCTCGATGAAGCTGACGCCAAGGCGGGCCTGCAGCAGCGGGAACAGCGGCGGCAGCACCAGGATGTGCAGATGGCTGACGGCATGCGCCGCGCCGATGGCGCCGAGGGTGCGCCGCTCCGGCTGGGTCCAGCGGAGGGGCACGGCATCCTGCGTGACCGCGGACATTCAGGTCACCCCGGCCGCTGGGACGGCGCTCGGCTGGTGTTGCATGGCGCACTCTCTTGGATTTGCCACCGACTATAGGCGGGCCCGCCGATCCGACCAGCCGCGCCTGGCCGGGGGCAGACCGGTGGCGGCTGCATCGCCCGGTTGCGCTCACTGCCATGCCTCGCGCGCGGCCTAGTCGTAGCCGAGCTTGCCGGTCGTGACGAAGGCGGTGGGCGGGGCGAGCCGGGCCCTCGCGGCCACCAGCCGCTCATCCGGGATGAACGCGCCGAGTTCCACGGCGTCGGGCAGCATGCGCCGCATCGGTACCAGGCCGCGCGGCCCGCGTCCGACCAGCCCGGCGATCATCAGGCTGGCGCTGTCGAGGGGGGATGCCGGAGCGCCCACGGAATGCTCGGCCGGGCCGGCCGCCGTGAGGGCCAGTTCAATCTCACCGTCGATCGACCGCACCGTGGCGGGAAGCGGGTAGATCCCGAGTGTCATCTTCGCGGCGGGATCGTCGGTGAAGGTCGAGCTGGAAATGCCGAGGCGCGTCGTGCCCTCGCCAGTGATCGACAGCACGCCGCGGCAGCGCGGGAAATTGGCGACCAGCGAGGTGATCTCGCTGCCGGCCGGGACCTTCAGGCGCAGCGTCGTATCGCCCGTCAGATGCACGAGCTTCGTCTCGACCATGGCGGTTCTGCTGTGAACGATCGGATGGTCCGGGAACAGGACCTCGGCGGGCAGGAAGCTGTGGTCGTTCCCCCTGGCCGTGGTCAATGGCGCGTCGAAGGCGATGGGCCCCGCCCAGAGCTGGCGCAGCGCGTCAGCCAGGCATTCGCCGATGAATTTGGCGACCGGCAGCGTGTAGTGCATCCGGTCCTTGAACAGGCCGGGTTGCGGCGCATCCGCTTCGACCGCCAGCAGGCGGTTCAGGAAGGCGAATCCGTCGAAGAAGGGAATGCCATGGCGTTCCGCGATCTTCGTGCAGAGGCGGCGTATCCCCCGGCCTTCGGGCATCAGGTTGACGATCGGCAGGATCATGAGGACGGGCAGGCAACCGGCCCGCGAGATCTCGGAGATCGCGGAGGTCAGCGCCTGCTCGATCCGGTCCGTGTCCAGGCGCTTGCCGGCCAGCAGCGCGCCATCATTCGGGGCGAAGTCCAGGATGCAGAGGTCGAATTCGGCGAAATCCAGGCTGACCTTGCGAAAGGCAAAGAGATCGCTCGTACAGAACCCCAGGGCGCGGTTCTCCACGCCGCGGAACCAGCTGTCGCGCGCCAGCTCGCCCGCATAGCTTCCCGCGCCGGCGCTGTTCGAGGTTCCAATGACGCAGGCCCTCGGATTCGGCCGGAGATCCATGGCAACGGACTGCATCGGTCTTCCTGCGGAACATTATGGTGAAGCGGGGCCGTCTCCGAACCTGCCCGGGGCGATCAGGCGGTGCCGGCCCGCCAGGCTCAGTGTGCCTCGGCCCAGGACCTGCCATGCCCGATCTCGACCGCCAGCGGCACGGTCAGGCTGGCGACGCCTTCCATGATGCGCTTCACCAGGGCGGAGGTCGCTTCCACCTCCGCCTCCGGCACCTCGAACACCAGCTCGTCATGCACCTGCAGCAGCATCCGCGCGCCGAGGCCGGCTTCGCGCAGCGCCAGGGGCAGGCGCACCATGGCGCGCTTGATCACCTCCGCCGCGCCGCCCTGGAAGGGGGCGTTGATGGCGGCGCGTTCCGCCCCGCCGCGGCGCACCGGGTCCTTGCTGGCGATGTCCGCGATCCACAGCTTACGGCCGAAGGGGGTCTGCACATAGCCGTTGGTGCGTGCATCCTCCTTCAGCTTTTCCATGCAGGCGCGGATGCCGGGGTACTGGTCGAAATAGGCATCGATGATCGACCGCGCCTCGCCCGGCCCGATGCCCAGCCGCGCGCCGAGGCCGAAGGCGGACATGCCGTAGATGATGCCGAAATTGATCGTCTTCGCCCGCCGCCGCGCTTCCTTGTCCACCGCATCGGGGGCCAGGTGGAAGATGTCGGCCGCCGTGCGGGAATGGATGTCCTGGCCGGTGGCGAAGGCCTCCTTCAGCGCCGGCACATCAGCGACATGGGCCAGGATGCGGAGCTCGATCTGGCTGTAGTCGGCCGCCAGCAGCACATGCCCCGGCTCCGCCACGAAGGCTGTGCGGATGCGCGCACCTTCCTCGGTCCGCACCGGGATGTTCTGCAGGTTCGGATCGCTGGAGGACAGCCGCCCGGTGGAGGTCAGCGCCATGGCGAAATCGGTATGCACCCGCCCCTGCGCATCCGCCGCCTGGGCCAGCGCATCGACATAGGTGGATTTCAGCTTGGCGATCTGCCGCCAGTCCAGCACCCGGCGCGGCAAAGCGTGGCCCTGCGCCGCCAGCTCCTCCAGCACACCGGCATCCGTGCCCCAGGCGCCGGTCAGCTTGCTGCGCTTGCCGCCCGGCAGCTTTTGGTCATCGAACAGGATTTCCCCAAGCTGCTTCGGCGAGCCGACATTGAAGGGCTTGCCGGCGAGTTCGTGAATCTCGCGTTCGTAACGGACCAGCTTTTCCGCAAAATCGGCGCCAATTCGCGACAATTCGGCGGCGTCGATCTTGATGCCGGCGAGTTCCATGTCGCGCAGCACGGGCACCATGCGGCGCTCCACCTGCTCATACAGCGCCAGCGCGCGGGCCGGGCGCAGTTCGGGCCGCAGCGCGTGCCACAGCCGCAGCGTCACATCGGCATCCTCCGCGGCGTAGGCGGTGGCCTTGTCCAGTGCGACCTTGCTGAACGGGATGCGGTTGCGCCCGGTGCCGGTGCAGCTGTCGTAGCTGATGCAGCTATGGCCGAGGTGCTGGCCCGCCAGCTCATCCATGCCGTGCCCGTGCTTGCCGGCGCGCAGCGCGTAGGACATCAGCATGGTGTCATCCACCGGCGCCACGGCGATGCCGCCATGCGCCGCGCGGCACAGCACTTCCAGGTCGTACTTGGCGTTGTGCAGCACCTTGAGGACCGCCGGGTTCTCCAGCAGCCCCTTCAGCTCCTCCATCGCCGCATCCGGGTCGATCTGCTCCGGCGTGCCGCTGCCCATCAGATCGCCGCTGCCCTCATGCCGCAGCGGCACGTAGCAGGCGCGGCCCGGCGCGGTGGCCAGCGAGAAGCCAACCAGGCTGGCCTTCATGGCGTTGAGGTTGTCGGTTTCCGTATCGAAGCCGATGACGCCCGCAGCCTCCGCCTCCCGCACCCATGCGCGCAGCCGGTCCAGCGTGGTGACGGTCTCATACCCCGTGAAGGGCGGCGCCTCGGCGGGGGCCGTCGGCATTTCGGCGGCCGGCGCCGGCGGGCGGTAGCCGTTGCGCGTGACGGCGCTGGCATCCCCAAGGCCGAGGCGGGCCAGCAGGCTCCGAAAACCGTTCTCGCGCAGGAATTTCTCCAGCGTGGGCGGATGCGGCGCGCGGGTTTCCATCTTCTCGATCGGGCAGGGTAGCGGGGCGTCGGCATCGAGCTGCACCAGCCGCCTGCTGATGCGTGCCTTCTCCGCATTCTGCTCCAGCGCTTCCCGCCGCTTCGGCTGCTTGATCTTCGCCGTATTGGCGAGCAGCGTTTCCAGGTCGCCGTACTCGTTGATGAGCTGGGCGGCGGTCTTGATGCCGATGCCCGGCACGCCCGGCACGTTGTCGGTGCTGTCGCCGGCCAGCGCCTGCACCTCCACCACCTTGTCCGGGGTCACGCCGAACTTCTCGAACACTTCCGGCTCGCGGATCGGCTTCTGCTTGATCGGGTCCAGCATCTGCACGCCGGGGCCGATGAGCTGCATCAGGTCCTTGTCGGAGGAGACGATGGAGACCTCGCCGCCCTCCGCCACGAAGGCGCGGGCATAGGCGGCGATCAGGTCGTCCGCCTCGAATCCCGGCTGCTCCGCCTGGCAGACGCCGAGTGCCTCCGTCGCTTCGCGGATCAGGGCGAATTGCGGGATCAGCTCCGGCGGCGGTTCCGGCCGGTGCGCCTTGTAGTCGGGGTAGAAATCATTGCGGAAGGTCAGCCGCGCGCTGTCGAAGACCACGGCGATATGCGTCGCGGCGTGGCGGGACAGGAATTGCGACAGCATCTGGGTGAAGCCGAAGACGGCGTTCACATGCGTGCCGTCCGGCCGCGTCATCGGCGGCAAGGCGTGGAAGGCCCGGAAGATGTAGCCCGAGCCATCCACCAGGATCAGCCGCTTCTGGCCCGGTGCGACCGGCGGAACCGCCACGGTACCGTTCGGGATCGCGGCGACCTCGCTCATCTCAATGGCCGCCGTCGTCGCCCGCGCCTTCGGCCAGGACATAGGTGCGGGAGCAATAGGGGCAGGTCACCTGGTGCTGCTCGATGCGCAGGAAGACCAGCGGATGCCCCAGCGCGCCGCCGCCGCCGTCGCAGCCGACGGTGCGGCTGGTGGTCGTGATGGTTTCCTCCGGCGTCACGCCGGGCAGGGCGACCGGGGTATAGCCGGTCTGGCGGGCATCGCGCATGGCGGTCCTTGGTGGGCTGTTGCGGTGGTCTGTGTGGCGACCCGGAACATAGGGGGGCCGGGGGCGATGGACCAGCCCGGGCGGTTCGCGCTACCCCTGCGGCATGCGACCCATCGCCTCCCCCCGGGTGGTCCTGGCCTGCCTCGCCTTGCTGCTGGGGGCCGCCTGCACGCCGGTGGTGATGCCGATGGGCCCTGCCATCGCCCCGCCCGCCTTGGCGCAGGATGCGGTGGTGGCGGCCGATGGCGCCCGGTTGCCGATGCGCGCCTTTCCGCCAGATGGGCGGGCGGATGGGGTGCCGCCGCGTGCCGTGCTGCTGGCGCTGCACGGCTTCAACGACCATTCCGGCAATTTCCTGACCGACAGCATCGGCCAGCTCAATGCGGGCGGGCTGCTGGTCTATGCCTATGACCAGCGCGGCTTCGGCCGGTCCCCCAACCGTGGCTACTGGCCGGGGGAGGCGACGCTGGCGGAGGACGCCGCGACCGCTGCCCGCCTGCTGCGCGCCCGCCACCCCGGCCTGCCGCTGTTCCTTATGGGGGAAAGCATGGGCGGCGCCGTGGCGGTGGTGGCCGGCACCAGCGCCGATCCGCCGCCGGTGGATGGCTATGTGCTGCTCGCCCCCGCGCTATGGGGCCGGGCCAGCATGAATGCGGTGATGCGCGGCGGGCTCTGGGTGGCGGCGCGGACCATGCCGATCCTTGGCTTCCAGGGCGGGGTGGGCGGCATCGTCGCCAGCGACAACATGGCGGCGCTGCGCCGGCTGGGACGGGACCCCCTGGTGCTGCGCAGCACCCGGGTGGATGCCGCGGTCGGGCTGGTGGACCTGATGGATGCGGCGACGGCCGCCCTGCCCACCTGTTGCCGCGATGCCGCGCAGCGCCCGGTGCCGGTGCTGCTGCTGTATGGCGACAAGGATTCGCTAATCCCGGCCCGCCCGGTCCGCCGCGCCCTGAACGCCCTGCCACCGGACAGCCCGGTGCGGATCGGCATTCATGAGGAGGGGTTTCACCTGTTGCTGACCGACAGCAACCGGGCGGCGGTGGTGGGCGATATCCTGGCGTTCACCGCTGATCCCGCAGCGCCGCTGCCCTCCGGTGCCGACCGTTTTTCCCGGGAGTGGCTGGCGCGCTGAAGGTCAGCCCGGAATCCAGACCCGGCCATCGAACAGCCGCCGCGCGGTGCGGTAGAAGGACCCGGCGCGGGCCACCCAGGCCCCCGCCTCCTGCACCACATCCGCGCCAACCGTCAGCACGCCGGACGGCATGCCGATGCGGATCGGCCCCGCCGCCACCCCTTCGCCGAGACATTCCGCCACCAGCGTCCCCGCGATGCGTGCCGCGACGGCCGTGCACAGCGACCCGGTCAGCGGCAGCGCCCGGTGCGGCTGGCCGTTGGAGATGATGCGCGCCGCCAGGTCGATCTGCCCTTGCGCGATGGTCTCCCCCGACAGGGTCGGCGCATCGGCGGGCGGGCTGACGAAGCCGATATAGGGGACGGAGCTGATCGCCTTGGCCGCCGGGAGGTCCGCCCCGATGCCCATGCGGATGCTGGCCTGCAGCCGGATGGCATCGAGCAGCGCCAGGATTTCCGGCCGCGCCTCCAGCTCCCCCGGCAATTCGCGCCCCGTCAGGCCGATATCCCGCGCCCGGATGAAGGCGGAAGCGTTGGCGGCATCGACGAGGGAGGCCTCGATCCGGCCGAAGCCCGGGACCTCCAGCACGTCCAGCACCTGGCCGGAGGGCAGCAGCCGCCCGGTGGTGGCGCCGCCCGGCTGCACGAAATCCAGCCGCACCGGCGCGCCCGTGCCGCCGACGCCCGGGATGGCCAGGTCGCCCAGGACCTTGGCGCGGCCATCCTCCAGCTCGAAGGTGTTGTGGATGATCTTCTTCGTATTGGTGTTGTAGATGCGGACCGTGGCCTGCGTGCCATTCGGCCGCACCAGGCCCTCATCCACCGCGAAGGGGCCGACGGCGGAGCTCATATTGCCGCAATTGCCCTTCCAATCCACCCGCGCCTCGCGGATCAGCACCTGGGCGAAGGTGTAGTCGATATCCGCGTCATCCCGCGCCGAGGGCGCCAGCACGCAGATCTTCGACAGCGAGGACACGCCGCCGCCCATGCCGTTGAGCTGGCGGCCATAGGGGTCCGGCGTGCCCAGCGCCGCCATGAAGATCGCATCCCATTCCGCGCGATCCGCCGGCAGGTCGCGGGCGTGGAACATGATGGCCTTGCTGGTGCCGCCGCGCATGAAGACGGCGGGGATGGCGCGCTGGGGCATCAGCCGAGGCCCTTGAAGACGTCGTACAGCTTGTTCTTCGCCTCGAAGCCTACGCCGGGAATATCCGGCATGGCCACGCGCCCTTCCACCACCGGCACGTCATCGGCGAAGCCGCCAAACGGGGCAAAAACCTCCGGATAGCTTTCATTGCCGCCCAGCCCGAGGCCCACCGCGATGTTCAGCGCGAACTGGTGCCCGCCATGCGGCACGCAGCGGCGGCGGGACCAGCCATGGGCGGCCAGCATATCCAGCGTCCGCAGATATTCGCACAACCCATAGGACAGCGCCGGGTCCATCTGCAGGATGTCGCGATCCGGCCGCAGCCCGCCATGGCGGATCAGGTTGCGCGCATCCAGCATGGAGAACAGGTTTTCGCCGGTCGCGATCGGCGGCCCATAATGTTCCGCCAGCGTCGCATGCGTGGAATAATCCAGCGGGTCGAGCGGTTCCTCGTACCAGCGCAGCTTCATCGGCGCCAAGGCTTCGGCATAGGCGAGCGCCGCCTGCAGGTCGAAGCGGCCATTCACATCGACAGCAAGCTTGCTGCCATCGCCTCCGAGCAGCTTCACCACCGCCTCGATCCGCTCGATATCCTCGGCCAGCGCATCGGCCAGGGCGGTGCCGGGGGCGCCGCCGATCTTCATCTTCACGGTCGCATAGCCCATGCCGAGGTAGCGCTTCATCTCCTCGACCAGCGCATCCACCCCCTTGCCGGGGTAGTAGTAGCCGCCCGCGGCATAGACCCAGGCCGCGTCATCCGCCTGGCCGCCATTGTAGCGATCGGCCAGCAGGCGCCACAGCGGCACACCCTCCAGCTTCGCCGCGGCATCCCACAGCGCCATGTCCAGCACGCCGACGGCGACGCTGCGCTCCCCATGCCCGCCGGGCTTCTCGTTCTTCATCATCGCCGACCAGGCGCCCTGCGGGTTCAGCTTGCCATCCGGGGCCGTGACCTGCGCCTCCGTCGCCTCCAGCAGCCGCGGCACGAAGCGTTCGGCCAGCAGGCCGGGCTGGGCGTAGCGGCCATTGGAGTTGAAGCCGTAGCCGGTGGCCCGCGCCCCGCCTTCGCCTTCCACGGTGACCGCGACGATGGAGGCGGTCATCTTCGAGAAGTCGATATAGGCATTGGCGATGTCGCTCGCGATCGGGGCAATGCCCTGCTTGACGCTGACGATACGCATTCTTGTCGGTCTCCATCCGGTTGCCGGACTTGTCGCCCCGCACCCGACCACTGCACAAGAGGGGGCGCACAAGAGGGGGAGGAGGAACCAATATGCCCGATATCCTGCACGAGACCCGCGGCCCGGTGGCCTGGACCACGCTGAACCGCCCGGACCAGCGTAACGCCATGACCTTCCCGATGTATGAGGGGCTGTTCGAACAGGCCGCCGCGGTGGCGAAGGATCCGGCGATTCGCTGCTGGGTCATCACCGGCGCCGGCGGCAAGGCCTTCGCGGCCGGCACCGACATCAGCCAGTTCCAGAACTTCACCACCGGCCAGGACGCGCTGGACTATGAGACGCGGATCGACCGCGTGCTGTCCGCGATCGAGGATTGCCCGAAGCCCGTCATCGCCGCGGTGGCCGGCGCCTGCGTCGGCGGAGGGCTGGGGATTGCGGGGGTCTGCGACATGCGGATCGCCAGCGCCAATGCGCGCTTCGGCGTGCCGGTGGCGCGCACGCTCGGCAATACGCTGTCCACCATGAACATCTCCCGCTTCGCCGCGCTGATCGGCCCCGCCAAGCTGAAGGACCTGATCTTCACCGCGCGGCTGATGGATGCGCCGGAGGCGCTGTCCGCCGGCTTCATCTCCGAGATGCTGGACACGCCCGAAGCCCTCGCGGCGCGCGCCGAGAAGCTGGCGGAGGAGATCGCCGGCATGGCGCCGCTGACGCTGACCGCGACCAAGGTGGCGCTGAAGCGCCTGCGCCTGGCGGCCGGCACCATCGAGGGCGACGACCTGGTGACCATGTGCTTCGGCAGCAATGATTTCCGCGAAGGGGTGCAGGCCTTCCTCGCCAAGCGGAAGCCGGTCTGGACGGGAACCTGACCGCACGGCATCCTTCGGTCCATAAGTAAAAACCGGAGGAACCATGTTCTCACGACGCGGCCTTTTGGCGGCGGCGGGCGCTGTCGCCTTGCCACTGCCGGGCCTGGCCCAAGGTAGCAGCCAGGGCAGCTACCCCACCCGTACCGTCGCCCTGCTTGTCGGCTTCGCGCCGGGCGGCGGCACGGACATCATCGCCCGCCTGCTGCAGCCCGCGCTGCAGGCGGAATTCGGCCAGGCCATCGCCATCGAGAATCGCGCCGGCGGGTCCGGCACCATCGCGGCGACGACCAATGCGCGCGGCCGGCCGGATGGCTACCAGATGCTGATGACCACGGTCAGCGCATCCGCCGTCGTGCCGCCGACGATGAAGCCGCCGCCCTTCGACATCATCGCCGACCAGACCGCCGTGGTGCTGGCCGGCACCGTGCCGCTGGTGGCGGTGGTGCCGTTGGATTCGCCGGCGCAGACCTTCGACCAGTTCATCGCGCATGCGAAGGCGAATCCGGGGAAGCTGAACTACTCCTCCTCCGGCATCGCGACCCAGCAGCACCTGGCGGCGGCGGCCCTGTCCTTCGCGGCCGGGCTGGACATGACGCATATCCCGTTCCGCGGCACCGGCCAGGCGGTGAACGAGGTGCTGGCCGGGCGCATCGACATCGCCATCGACACCCTGCCCACCTACCTGCCGCATATCCGCGCCGGCCGCGTGCGGGCGCTGGCCACCACCTTGAAGGAGCGGGTCCCGACGCTGCCGGATGTGCCGACCATCGCCGAAAGCGGCTTCCCCGATTTCGACGCGGCCGTCTGGTACATGGTGATGGGCCCGCCCGGCCTGCCCTCCGCCATCAGCGAGCGTTGGGTGCAGGCGGTGAACAAGGCACTGTCCGACCCCGGCCTGCGCCAGCGCGTGGCCGATGCCGGCTTCATCCCCGGCGGCGGCACCAGCGCCGATGCCGCGGCGCTGCTGCGAAGGGATGCCGCGAAATACGCCGAGGTGATCCGGCGCGCGAATATCCAGTTCGACTGATTCTTCGGGCAGGAAGGCGAAGCCTTCCTGCCACTCAGGCGCCGTGCGCCGCGCATCCGCGCGGCTTGGCTTCGCCGCATAGGCGGCGGGCCGCGTTCGCGGCCTCGGCCCTCCGGGCCGCAGGTCGCGATGTCATTGGCCGGTTGGCGCAGGAGGTGGGATCAATCCCCCGCCGCCACCCCATCCCGCCGCGGATCGGCCGCGCCCTCCAGTGTGCCATCCGGCAGCCGCCGGATCACCTGCAGCCCGGTATTCATCACCGCCACGCGCGGCGCATGGCCCATCGCCTGCAAGGCCGGTGCCAAGGCGGCGAGCGGTGTTCCCTGTTCCAGCTCCACCGTGCCGGTCTGCGCGCCGATCCGGGGCCGGGCGGTGGCGCGTTCGGCATCGGCGCCGAAGGCCAGCACCTCGATCACCGCGGCCGCCACCGCATCCGGGATGCGCGCGCCGCCGCCGGCGCCCAGCACCAGCTCCGGCCGTCCATCGGCGCCGAAGACGATGGTCGGCGCCATGGTGCTGACGGGCCGCTTGCCCGGCGCCAGGCGGTTCTGCGCCGGTGCCTCCGCGGTGCCCGGATTGACCGCGAAATTGGTCATGCCGTTGTTCAGCGTGACGCCCATCGCCAGCAGCTCGGCGCCGAAGTTCAGGTTGTTGGTGGTGGTGAAGGCCACCGCATTGCCGGCGGCGTCGATGATGGAAACCTGCGTCGTCGCCGCCTCCGCCATCGGGTCGCTGGGGGTGGGGAGCGCCCCGTGGCGTTCCGCCGGCGTGCCGGGCGCCACCGTTTCCAGCGCCCGTCCCGGCCCGGCCAGCGCGGCGCGCGCATCGAGGTAGTCGCGCGCCAGCAGCCCGGCCTGCGGCACCGGCACCTTGTCCGGGTCGCCCATCCAGCGGCGACGATCGGCGGTGGCGAGGCGGCTGGCCTCGATGAAGATATGCGTCGCCTGGGCGCTGTCGCGCTCCGCCTGCGCGATGCCGAGCCGTTCGGCCAGCCCCAGCGTCTGCAGCACGGCGATGCCGCCGGAGGACGGCGCGGCCGCGGTGCAGATGCGGCGCGCGAAGGCCTCGGCGCAGACCGGCGTGCGTTCCACGGCGCGATAGGCGGCCAGGTCGGCCAGCGTCATCCAGCCCGGCACGGCGTGGTCCATCACCGCCCGCACCACGCTGCGGCCCAGCGTGCCGCCATACAGGGTGGCGGGGCCCTCGCTGGCCAGCAGGCGCAGCGCCTCCGCCTGGTCCGGGTTGCGGAAGGTGGCGCCGGCGGCCAGCGGCTGGCCTTCCTGATCGAAATACAGCGCGCGGATCGCCGGCACGCGGGCCAGCTCCGCCGCGCGGTTGCGGATCACCCGGTGCAGATAGGGTGGCAGGGGGAAGCCTTCCTCCGCCAGTTGGATGGCGGGCGTGAACAGCTCCGCCCAGGGCAGGCGGCCATGCGCCGCATGCGCCAGCGCCAGTGCAGCCACCGTGCCCGGCACCGCGACGGCGCGGCCGGACCGAGCCACCGTGGCGGGGCCGATGCCGCCCGCCGTCAGCCGGTCCTGGCTGGCGGCGGGCGCGCTGGAGATGCCCTCATAGTAGCGCAGTCGGGCCGCCGCCTGGTCCCAGACCAGCACGAAGGCGCCGCCGAGCACGCCGCTGGCATGCGGCTCCGCCACCGACAGCGCCGCCTGTGCCGCGATCGCCGCATCCACCGCCGACCCGCCGGCGCGCAACATCGCCAGTGCCGCCTGCGTCGCATGCGGGCTGGCGGTGGCGGCCATCTGACGCGTGGCGCGCGCGGGTTCCGCCGCCGCGGGCGCGGCCAGCAGCAGGGCAGCGAGGATCAGGCGGCGCATGGCGGTCAGTTCCTGCGTGCCAGGACTTCGCTGTTCACGATGACATCCGGGTCCAGCGTGCCGTCGAAGCAGGCCAGGGCGGCGGCCGCGCTGTCCAGCGCCATGCGCCGCAGCCCCTCCGCCGTGCTGGCGGCGACATGCGGGGTCATGATGAGGTTGGGCGTGGACAGCAGGCTGATCGGCGTCTCCACCGGCTCCTCCTCGAACACGTCGATTCCGGCGGCGGAAAGGTGCCCGGCGCGCAGTGAGGCTTCCAGCGCCACCTGGTCCACGATGGTGCCGCGCGCGGTATTCACCAGCACCGCACCCGGCTTCATCCGCGCCATGAAGGCGCCGTCGATCATGTTGCGCGTGGCCGGGCCGCTCGGGACGTGGACGGTGACGATATCCGCCTCCGCCGCCGCGGTCGCCGCATCATCCACCGGCTCGAAGCCCAGGCCGCGGATGCTGCCCTTGCCGATATTCGGGTCGCGCACCAGCACGCGCATGCCGAAGGCGGCGCACAGCTTGGCGACGCGCGTGCCGATGCGGCCGAAGCCCACCACCAGCACGGTCTTGCCCTGCAGGTCGAAGGTCGGCAGCCCGGGCTGCGAGCCCCAGACCGGCGTGGCGGCGCGCATATTGGCGTTGAAGCTGGTCAGCTTGCGGGCGCAGGCCAGCATCATCATCAGCGCATGCTCGGCGACGGAAACCGCATTGGCCTCCGGCGTGATGGCCAGCGGGATGCCGCGTTCCGTCAGCGCCGGCACATCGACGATGTCGTAGCCGACGCCGTGGCGGACCAGGATCTTCAGATTGGTGCAATGCGCCAGGAAGGCGCGGTCGATGCGGATGGTCCGCACGATCAGCGCGTCCGCCTTCGGCAGGTTGGCGGCGAGGCTTTCGGGCGACAGGTCCATCAGGACATCCACCGTCACGCCCGGTGTCGCGCGCATCCGCGCGATGGCTTCCTCGTGGATCGGGCGGACGCAGATCACATGCGGCATGGTCGGGCCTTCAAAGCTGGTGGTGGGCGGCGGGGCCGAGCAGGGCCTCGCGGAATCGCGCCTGCAGGATGGCGCCGTCGCGCGGCGGCAGCACCAGCGGCAGATTGCCCGGCGCGATTTTCGTGACCGCGAAGACCGTACCCGCGCCGGCATGGATCTGCGCGCGCAGGGCGGGCACTTCCGCCAGGCTCGTCAAGGTGCGCGCTTCCTTCAGACCGGCGCCGCGCGCCATCGCGGCGAGGTCCACGCCGTGCTTCGTCGCCGTCTCCTGGTTGCCCGTCTCGCTGTAATGCTCATTGTCCAGCACGACGATCGACAGATTCTTCGGCTTCTGCACCGCGATGGTGGCCATGGCGCCGAGCGCCATCAGCATCTCCCCATCACCGGTGATCACCAGCACCTTCGCGGAAGGCTGCGCCAGCGCCAGGCCAAGCCCCATCATCGCGGCGCCGCCCATGCCGCCCCATAGGGGAAGATTGCGCGGCGTATCGCCGATGGCGGTGATGTCCCAGGCGGAGGCGCCGAGGCCGGCGATCACCATCAGCTCGCCACGGTCTTCCAGCAGCGCGCGCACCAGATCGCGCCGGTTCGGGTATTCGGCCATGGCTCAGTCCTTCCCGAAGGTCTTGGCGCCGATCAGGCGCTGGCCGAGCAGCGTGGCCGCCGGGCGGAACGTATTGAAGGCCAGGCGCAGCGTCGCATCGACGGTGGCGGCCACATCCTCCGGCCGGTCGGCGCGGTGCACGATGGTGCCCATCGCCTCCAGCACCGTCTGGGTCGCCTGGCCCATCGGGATCTGCGCCGGATTGAATTCCGCGAAGTCGCCGCGCATGGTCACGATCATCGGCAGCGGCGTGCGGTGGATATGCGACAGCGACAGCATGTTGATGCAGTTGCCGACGCCGGAGGACTGCATCAGCAGCACGCCCTTGACGCCGCCGAGCCAGGCGCCGCACAGCATGGCGACGCCTTCTTCCTCGGTCGTCAGAGTGACCACCGTCATCTTATTGTCGGCGAGGCAGCGCTTGATCAGCCGGCTGTGGCCGGCATCCGGCACCAGGGCCACCTGGGTGATGCCATTGGCCTTCAGCGCCGCGTAGATGCCATCCGGCCATTCCGCGGCCGCATCCGGGCGCATTTCCAGCTTCTCGCGGTCCATACCGTTCCTCCGTATCTGTGGCATCCTCCCCCCGGAGGCTTCAGGTGGCAACCCGGGCGCGGGGTGGGGTGAACCCGGGCGCGGGGTGGGGTGAACCCGGGCGCGGGTTGGGGTGAAGGAGAGGGTGGCATGGGTTTTTCCGCAACGGTCGGCGGCACGCGGCATGTCTTCGCCGACCTGCGCCAGCTTCTGGCCTGCGCCACGCCGTTCCGGTCCGGCGATGCGCTGGCCGGTGTCGCGGCCGCAAGCGCAGCACAGCGGGTGGCGGCGCAGCGCGCCCTGGCAGACCTGCCGTTGCGGCATTTCCTGGATGAGGCCGTGGTGCCCTATGAGGCGGATGAGGTGACGCGGCTGATCCTGGACAGCCATGACGCCGCCGCCTTCGCCCCCGTCGCGCACCTCACGGTCGGCGGCTTCCGGGATTGGCTGCTGGCGGAGGCCGATGCGCCCGCGCTGGCCGCCCTCGCGCCCGGCCTGACGCCCGAGATGGTGGCGGCACTGTCGAAGATCTGCCGGCTGCAGGACCTGGTGGCGATCGCCGCCAAATGCCGGGTGACGACGCGCTTCCGCAACACGCTCGGCCTGCCCGGCACGCTGTCCATCCGACTGCAGCCGAACGACCCGGTGGACGACCCGAAGGGCATCGCGGCGCAGGTGCTGGACGGGCTGCTGCTCGGCGCCGGGGATGCGGTGATCGGGGTGAACCCGGCGACCGACAATGTGGACAACCTGTGCCGCGTGCTGGGCCTGCTGGATGCGGTGCGCGACCGCTACGCCATCCCCACCCAGACCTGCGTGCTGGCGCATGTCACCACCACGCTGCTGGCCATGCAGCGCGGTGCGCCGGTGGACCTGGTGTTCCAATCCATCGGCGGCACCCAGGCGGTGAATGACAGCTTCGGCGTGTCCCTGTCCCTGCTGGCGGAGGCGCATGCGGCGGCGCTGTCCCTGAAGCGCGGCACGCTGGGCGACAACTGCATGTATTTCGAGACCGGCCAGGGCAGCGCGCTGTCGGCCGATGCGCATCACGGCGTGGACCAGCAGACACTGGAATGCCGCGCCTATGCCGTGGCGCGCCGCTTCCGGCCGCTGCTGGTGAACTCGGTCGTCGGCTTCATCGGCCCGGAATACCTGTTCGACGGCAAGCAGATCACCCGTGCGGGCCTTGAGGACCATATGTGCGGCAAGCTGCTCGGCCTGCCGATGGGGGTGGATGTCTGCTACACCAACCATGCCGAGGCCGACCAGGACGACATGGACGCGCTGCTGACGCTGCTCGGCGTGGCCGGCGTGACCTATGTGATGGGCGTGCCGGGGGCGGACGACACCATGCTCGCCTACCAATCCACCTCCTTCCATGACGGGCTCTATGTCCGCGCCGCGCTGGGCAAGAAGCCGGCCCCCGAATTCGCCGTCTGGCTGCACCGCATGGGGCTGGGGGACCGCACGCCGGACCTACTGCCGCCGGCGATGGCCACGGCCGGCCTGCTGTGAGCGCACCCACCCTCTGGCGTGACCTGCGCCGTTTCACCGCGGCGCGCGTCGCGCTCGGCCGCGTCGGCAACGGGCTGCCCACCGCGGCGCATCTGGATTTCCAGGAGGCGCATGCCCAGGCGCGCGATGCGGTCTGGTCGAAGCTCGATGTGCCCGCGCTGCAGGCGGCGCTGGGCGCGCAGGTGGTGGCGAGCGCGGCACCGGACCGGCGCGGCTACCTGCTGCGCCCGGATCTCGGCCGGCGCCTGGCGGAGGGTACTGTGCTGGCGCCGCGGCCCGGCTGCTTCGCCATCGTCGTGGCCGATGGCCTCTGCGCCACCGGGGTGCAGGCCCAGGCGCCCGCGCTGGTCGCGGCGCTGTCCGCGGGGTTGCAGGCGGCGGGGTGGGATGTGGCGCCGCCGGTCATCGCCACCCAGGCGCGCGTCGCCATAGGGGATGCCATCGGCCAGGCGTTGGGCGCGGCCATGGTCGCGGTGCTGATCGGCGAGCGGCCGGGCCTGTCCGCACTCGACAGCATGGGCATCTACCTGACCCACGCCCCGCGCCCTGGCCGCACCGATGCCGAGCGCAACTGCATCAGCAATATCCGCCCCGGCGGGCTGAGCGTGGCGGAGGCCACGGCGAAACTGCTCTGGCTGGTCGCCGCCGCGCGAAGCCTGGGCGCCACGGGCGTGGCGCTGAAGGATGAACAGCCGGTGGTGCCGCTGCTGGAGGTTGAGAGACCGTTTGAGAATGCAGCCGACCCGCCAGTGTTCTCAGAGGTCTCTCAGCCGGACGGCAGGTGAACCGCCAGCCACAGCGCATCCGCGCCGGTCGCCTCCACCCGGTGCCGGCAGCCTGCCGGCAGCACCGCCCAATCCCCCGTCGCCATGGCGCGCCGCGTGCCATCGGCGAAGCCGAGCGTCCCGGTGCCCCGCGCCAGCAGCACGAATTCCGTCCCGGGCTGGTCGTACCAGAAGCCGTCCGGGCTGGCGGCGCGGTGGGAGGCGATGCGCTGCACCACCACGCCACCCTGTTCCAGCAGCGTGGCGAAGCTCTCGGCGCCCTCCGCCGGGGCTTCGCCTTCCGCCAGATTGCCGAAGCGCGGGCTCACGCCGCCAGCGCCGCCTCCACCGCCTGCGCCACGGCGAAGAGCCTGGCATCGCCGCCATGCTCGCCCATCAGCTGGAAGCCGACCGGCGCCTCCCCGGCGCGGTGGCAGGGCAGGCTGATGGCGCAGCGGTCGAGGAAATTGCCGACGCTGGTGTTTCGCAGCAGCAGCAGGTTGATGCGGCCATACTCCGCCTCATCCTCGATCTCGGAGATGGCCGGCGGCACCAGCGGGCAGGTGGACGACACCACCGCATCGAAGCCCGCCGTGCGCGCCGCGAAACCCGCGATGATCCGCGCACGGTCCTGGCCGAGCTGGATGTAGTCGGCCGCTGACATCTGCCCGCCGCGCAGGATGCGGGCCAGGATGCGCTGGTCATAGGCGTCGCGCTGCCGTTCGATCAGGCCGCGATGCCAGGCATAGGCCTCGGAGGAGGCGAAGCCGCCGGTGGCATTGGCCTTCGGGATCTCGGCCAGTTCGGGCACCACCAGCCGCTCCACCCGCGCCCCGGCGGCGGAGAGTTTTTCCAGCGCCGCCTCGAAGGCGGTGGTCACGCCGGCATCCCAGTTCTCGGTCACATAGCCCTGCAGCACGCCGAGGCGCAGCCCGGCCACCGGCAGGGGCAGGCCCGGCGACCAGGCTTCCTCGCCGGCCATCAGGCTGTCGATCACGGCGCAGCAGGCGACGGAGCGCGCGATGGGGCCGAGGCTGTCCAGTGAGAAGGAAAGCGGCAGCGTGCCGGTCAGCGGCACCCGCTTCGCCGTGGGCTTCCAGCCGACCAGGCCGCACAGCGCGGCAGGGATGCGGCAGGACCCGCCGGTGTCGGACCCCAGCCCGGCAAAGCCCATCCCATCCGCCGTCGCCACCGCGGCGCCGGAGGAAGACCCGCCCGGCAGCCGCCCGGTGGCGCGATCCCACGGGCTACGCGGCGTGCCGAAATGCGGGTTGTGGCCGAGGCCGGAGAAGGCGAATTCCACCATATTGGTGCGCCCCAGCACCACGAACCCGGCTCGTTGCAGCCGGGCGACGCTGGGTGCGGTGGCGGTGGCCGGCGCCACATCCGCCAGCGCCCGGGACCCGCCGCGGGTCTGCTGGCCGGCCTCGTCATAAAGGTCCTTGATGCTGATCGGGATGCCGGCCCAGGGGCTGGGCGTGCGGCCGGCGCGCCGCAGCGCATCCATCGCCTGAGCCGAAGCCCGCGCGGCGTCGGCGTGGACAACCAGGAAGGCACGCCCGCCTTCGCCGGCCGGGTCGGCGATCCGGTCCAGCGCCGCCTCTGTCAGCGCGGCGGCGGTGGTGCGGCCGGCCGCGAGGTCGGCGGCGGCTTCGGCAAGGGTGATAGGCGGCATGGGCGGGCGCTTCCGGCTGGGATGCGCCGGATGCTGGCCAGGATGGGCGGCGGGGGCAAGCCCGCAGGACGCTCCGCCGGTTCAGCGCTGGGCGGGCGGCGCTGGCGGTTCAGCGCTGGCGGCTCAGCCCTGGGCGGGTGGCGCCATCTGGTCGTTGGCCGGCGGATGCGCAACGATCAGCTCCAGTACGGCCGGATAGACCAGGAAGCCGATCAGCCCGGCGGGCAGCAACCGGACGCCGCCGGCCTCGGCTTCCTCGATGGTGCTGTCGCGGTCCATGCTGCCCTCCTGGCATCCCACACGGCGTCAGCGCGCCAGGGGGGCGGGGGTTGCGCGGCGCGAATTGACAAAGCGGCGCGAGCCGGTTGTATGATGTCGTATAACCCGTTGCCAGAAGGCCGCGGGAGGGGAAGGAGAGACAATCCATGAAAGCTCTGCGCGCGATTGGCGCCAAGGCCGGCACGGCCTTTTGCGCGGCGGCCCTTGCGGCTGCCGCCCTGCTGCCCCTGGCGGCCACCCCCGCCGCGGCGCAGGAATGGCGTGGCTGGAACATCCATGCGGCGGACTACCCGAATGGCCAGGGGCTGGACCGCTTCGGCCAGCTGGTGATGCAGCGGACCAACAACCGCATCCGCATGCGCACCTACCATTCCGCGCAGCTCGGCCAGCAGGATGAGGCGATCCAGCAGATGCGGCTGGGCTCCATCGACTTCGGCAACTTCAACCTCTCGCCCTTCAACAACCTGGCGCCGTCCACCAATGTGGTGACGCTGCCCTTCCTGTTCCGCAACGTGGCGCACAGCCACGCCGCGATCGATGGTGTGGCCGGGCAGGAGATTGCCAAGGACCTCGAGGCGATCGGCATCATCGCGCTGGCCTGGTACGATGGCGGCGCCCGCAGCGTCTATTCCACCCGCCCGATCCGCACGCCGGCCGACATGCGCGGCCTGAAGATCCGCGTGCAGACCAGCGATCTGTGGATCGACCTGATGCGTGCGCTGAACGCCAACCCGACCCCGCTGCCCTTCGGCGAGGTGTTCACCAGCCTGCAGTCGGGCGTCATCGACGCGGCGGAGAACAACTTCCCGTCCTATGAAAGCACCCGGCATTTCGAGGTGGCGCGCTACTACACCACCACGGAACACTCCAACGTGCCGGAAGTGCTCGCCGTGTCGCAGCAGCGCTGGCGCCGCCTGAATGAGCAGGAGCGCAACATCGTCCGCGATGCCGCCCGCGAAAGCGCCACCCTGCAGCGCCAGCTCTGGGCGGAGCGGGAGCGGGTTTCGCGCCAGCGGGTCGAGGCCGCGGGCGTGACCGTGATCGAGCTGACCGATCGCAGCCCGTGGTCGCAGCTTATGGAGCCGGTCTACGCGAAGTATGCGTCGACGCCGCGCCTGGCCGGCATGGTGCAGGCGATCCGCGCCCTGCCGTGATGCGCCGAAGGGGGCGGCCCGGCCGCCCCCTTTTTTTTCTCCTCGCCATCCCTTCCGCTGCCAGGATGCAATACGCCATGGCGATGTTTTCACGCGTGCTCGATGCCTTCTGCCATGTCGTCGTGGTCGTCGCCGGCTGCGCCCTGGTCGGGCTGGTGGTGATGATGGGCTGGATGGTGTTCGGCCGTTATGTGCTGAACGACACGCCGACCTGGATCGAGCGCGCCGCGACCCTTTCCATCCTGTGCATCGCCCTGCCGGTCGCCGCCGTCGGCGTGCGGGAGCGTTTCCATCTTTCGGTGCTCGGCTTCCGCGAGGCGCTGCCGATGCAGGCACAGCGCTGGATCGCAGTGGGCTGCGACACGACCGTCGGCGTCTTCGGCTTCGCCATGATGATCTACTCGCAGGAACTGGTGGAGATGGTCTGGAACTTCAAAATCCCGCTGCTCGGCATCAGCCAGGGCTGGACCTATGTGCCCCTGCAGGTCTGCGGCGGGCTGGTGACGCTTTTCGCCATCGAGCAGGTGCTGCGCGACATCCTGAACAAGGACGGCCCCGAACAGCGCGGTATCGCCGCGGCCTTCCTGGAGTAGACTCGCGTGGAATTCGGCCTTTTCCTGATCTTCGGGATCTTCGTCCTCGGTGTCGTCTCCGGCGTGCCGGTAGCCTTCGTGCTGGGCATCGCGGCCCTGGCCGGCTTTCTGTATGAGGGCATCAACCCGGCCGTCGCCTTCCAGCAGATGGCGAGCGGCATGAGCATCTTCGCGCTGCTCGCGATCCCGTTCTTCATCTTCGCCGGGGAGTTGATGCTGCATGGCGGCATCGCGCGCCGGCTGGTGGCGCTGGCTTCCGCCGCGGTCGGCTGGATGCGCGGCGGGCTCGGCATGGTCGATGTCTCCACCTCCATGCTGTTCGGCGGCATATCCGGCTCCGCCGTTGCCGATACCTCCGCCACCGGCGTCATCCTGATCCCGGCGATGAAGGCGAAGGGCTATGGGGTGGACTATGCGGTATCGCTGACCGTGACCTCCTCGATCGCGGGCATCCTGATCCCGCCCAGCCACAACATGATCCTGTACAGCCTGGCGGCGGGCGGCGGCATCTCCGTCACCGCACTGTTCGTCGCCGGCATCGTGCCGGGGCTGCTGATGTGCGGATTCCTCGCCATCGCCGCCTATGTGATGGCTGTGCGCCGCGGCTATCCGTCGGAGCCCTGGGCCGGCTTCCGCCACCTGTTCTGGCGCTTCGTCGATGCGCTGCCGGGGCTGTTCACCGCCTTCATCATTCTGGGTGGCGTGCTGTCGGGCGTCTTCACCGTGACGGAAAGCGCGGCCTTCGGCACGCTCTGGGCACTTCTCGTGACAGTGCTGGTCTATCGCAGCCTGACCTGGGCTGATTTCAAGGTCGCTGTCGCCGCAAGTGTCCGCACCTCCGCCGTGGTGTTCCTGCTGGTCGGCACTGCCACCGCCTTCGCCTATCTGCTGGCTCTGTACCGCCTGCCGGACCTGCTGACGGAAGGGATGCTGGCGATCAGCTCCAACCCCGTCGTCATCATGCTGATGATCAACCTGTGCCTGCTGCTGCTGGGTTGCGTCATGGACATGGCGGCGCTGATCCTGATCACCACGCCGATCTTCCTGCCCGTCGTCGTCGCCATTGGCGTGGATCCTGTGCAGTTCGGCATGATCATGATGATGAACCTCGGCCTCGGCCTGACCACGCCCCCGGTCGGCGCCGTGCTGTTCGTCGGCTGCGCCATCGGCCGCATCCCGATCGAGGCGGTGATGAAGACCATCTGGCCCTTCTACGGCGCCATCGCGCTGGCGCTGGTGCTGACCACCTATTGGCCGGCCGTGTCGCTGACCCTGCCGCGGCTGCTGCTGGGCTACGAGGGCTGAGCGGGGTGTTCAGCCTGGCGGCCGACCTGCGCGCGCAGGTCGGCGAAAGCCCGGTCTGGGATGCGAAGCGCGGCGTGCTGTGGATGGTGGACATCCTTGCCCCCTGCGTCATCCGCTTCGACCCTGCCACCGGCGTCACCCGCCGCATTCCGGTGCCGGAGGTCTGCGGCAGCCTGGCGCTGTGCCGCAGCGGTGCGCTGCTGGTGGCGCAGCGCGCCAGCGTGGTGCGGCTCGACCCCGCCACCGGCGCCATCACCCCCTTCGCCAGCATGAATGATGAGCCGGGCCACAATCGGCTGAACGACGGCAAGGTCGGCCCCGATGGCTGCTACTGGGTCGGCAGCATGGATGACCGGCCGGAGAAGCAGCCCACCGGCATCCTGTGGCGCGTCACGCCCGATGGCGGCGTGGAGCGCCGGCGGGATGGGCTGGTGGTGTCGAACGGCCTGGCCTGGGGGCCGGATGGCCGGACCATCTGGCAATCCGACAGTCGCCGCGCCGTGCTCGACAGCGCCGGCTTCGACCCGGCGACGGGCGCCATCGGCCCCTGGCGGCGCGTGCGCGAGCTGGACGAGGCGACCGGCCGCCCCGATGGCGCCGCCTGCGACGCCGAGGGCAACTACTGGTCCGCCGGTGTCTCCGCCGGGCGCATCAACGTGATCTCGCCGCAGGGCGCGATCCTGCGCCACTTCGCCTTTCCGGTGCCCACCCCCACCATGCCCTGCTTCGCCGGGCCCGGGCTCGCCAGCCTGTTCGTCACAAGCCTGCGCGCCGGGCAGGATGCGGCGACGCTGACGGCGCATCCGTCGCTGGGTGGGCTGTTCCGCGCCGAGGGTCTGGGCCAGGGTACCGCCATCCATTGCTTCGCCGACTGAGGATTCCCACCATGCCCGACACCAAGCCCATCCTGCTGACCGGCGCCTCCGGCAATCTCGGCCGCATGCTGACGAAGGAATTGTCGGCCGCCGGCTACACGCTGCGCCTGACGGACATCGTGCCCTTCCCGGACGAACTGCCGAAGGGCGCCAGCTTCGTGAAGGCGGACCTGACCGATTCGCTGGCGATCGTGCGCCAGGCGGAAGGCTGCGGCACCATCCTGCATTTCGGCGGCGTCAGCGTGGAACGGCCCTTCGAGGAAGTGGCCGGCCCCAACCTGCACGGGCTGTACCACATCTACGAAGCCGCCCGGATGTTCGGCGCCCGCGTGGTTTTCGCGAGTTCCAACCACTCCATCGGCTTCCATGAAAGGCCGCAGGGCAATGCCGCGAAGCTGGACGCCGACTGCGCCTTCCGGCCGGATGGCTATTACGGCCTGTCCAAGGTGTATGGGGAGCTGATGGGCCGGCTCTACTGGGACAAGCACGGGGTGGAGAACGTCAACATCCGCATCGGCTCCTGCTTCCCGAAGCCGATCAACAAGCGGATGCTGGCCACCTGGCTGTCCTACCCCGATCTGGCCCGCCTCATCGCCCGCACCATCGAGGCCGAGCGCGTCGGGCACTGCGTGGTCTGGGGTGCCTCGAAGAACCCGGACAGCTTCTGGGCCGAGGACCACCGGGACCGGCTAGGCTGGGCGCCGCAGGATACTGCCGAGGATTTCCGCGCCGAGGTCGGCCACATCGTCTCCGACGACGCGGTGGAGGAGCGGTATCAGGGCGGCGGCTACACCTCGATCGAATACAGCCGCAAGGGCGGCTTCTCCCCCCGCGACCAATTCGACCTCGAGTGATGGCCGCGATCGGGGATCCGGCCTGCGGCCGGCATTCGTGCCGGCCGAGCGGCCGAACGGCCGCTGCGACAAGTGTCGCGCAGCCAAGCCGGCGGAGCCGGCGCCCGGCACCTGAGGGCATGAAGCCAAGCCGGCGGAGCCGGCGCCCGGCGCTTGAGGGCAAACGATGATCCGGATCGCTTCCGGCGACTGGGACGCGACGGTCCTGGTCAGCCAGGGCGCCGCGATCGGCGCCCTGTCCTGGCGCGGGCAGGACATCGTGCAGCCGGTGCCGGAGGGCGAAAGCCCGAACCGCGGGCTGCACAGCGCCTTCCTGATGGCGCCCTGGACCAACCGCCTGGCCGATGGGCGGATTTCCGTGGGTGGCCGGGACTACGTCATGCCGATCAACCGGCCGCTGGAAGGGCATGCGCTGCACGGCTTCGTGCGGGAACGCGTCTGGGCCGTGGAAGCCCAGGCGCCGGACCGCGCGGTGCTGGCCTGCACCGTGGACCATGCGCCGTTCCGCTGCGCCGCGCGGCTGGAGGTGGCGCTGGCGCCCGAGGGCCTGACCCTGGACCTGACGCTGACCAATACCGGCGACGCGCCGACGCCGATGGGCATCGGCTGGCACCCTTTCTTCACCCGCCCCACCGGCACCAGGCTGCGCTTCGCCGCCAGCACCATCTTCGGCCGCGACGCCCGCAACCTGGCCATCGCCCCGCGCCCCTGCGCCGGGCTGAATGGCGGGGAGGCGGTGCTGGAGGGGTTGGACACGCATTTCGCGGGTTGGGATGGCGTGGCGGTGATGACCCGCCCGGGCGGCCCGGACCTGGAACTGCGCGCCACCGGCGACTGGGCGCGCAACCTGCAGGTCTATGCCCCGCGCGGCATCCCGGTGCTGTGCGTGGAGCCGGTGAGCCACGCGCCGGATGCGGTGAACCGCCCCCACATCGCCGCGTACGGCCCGATGCATGTGCTGGCGCCGGGCGCGGCGCTGCGGGGCGGGGCAAGCCTGCTATTGGTGTAACCGGCGACCCCCCTTCCACAACCACGGCAGGGCAGGCCAGACTGGCGCCATGCAAAGCGCTCTCGTGCTCGGTGCCGGTGTCATGGGCCTCTCGGCCGCCTGGGCGCTGTCCCGCGCCGGCTGGTCGGTGCGGGTGGTGGACCAGGACCCGGTCCCCAATCCGCGCGGCAGTTCGGTGGATGACCACCGGCTGATCCGCCACGCCTATGGCGCCGCCACCGGCTACATGCGGATGATCGACCCGGCCTTCGCCGCCTGGGACCTGCTGTTCGCCGAGGCCGGCGAACGCCCCTACGTGCCGACCGGCGTGCTGGCCCTGGCGAACGGTCCGGGCGGCTGGCTGGCCGAAAGCCGCGCCGCACTGCGCGGCGATGGCCATGCGGTGACGGAGCTGGACGCCGCAACGGTGGCCGCGCGGCACCCCTTCCTTATGCCGGACGGCATCGCCGCCGCCTTCCACCTGCCTTCCGGCGGCGTGCTGCTGGCGCGGCGCATCGTGGAGCTGCTGGCGCGCCGGCTGGCCGCGCGCGGCATCGATATCCGCCGCGGCCAGGCCATTGCGGTGGACCCCGCCCATGGCGCGGTGACGCTGGCGGATGGCGTGCGGCTGCAGGCCGACCTGCTGGTGTTCGCCGCCGGCCCCTGGGCGCCGCGCCTGGTGCCAGGCCTGGCCGCGCGGGTGCGGCCGACGCGGCAGATCATCGTCCGCCTGGCGCCGCCACCGGAACACGAGGCCGCCTGGCAGTCGGCGCCGATGCTGCTGGACCTTGCAGGGGATGGCGGCTTCTACGCTGTCCCGCCCGTGGCCGGCACGCCGCTGAAGATCGGCGACCACCGCTTCGCCCCCACCACCGACCCGGACGCACCGCGGGAGGCGACGGCGGCGGAGGCGGCGGAGATTCTCGGCCTCGCCCGCCATCGCATCCGTGACCTGGAAAGCTATCGCGTGATCTCCGCCGCCGCCTGCTACTATGACGTCGAGGCGGAGGAACGATTCGTGGTGGAGCGGCTGGGAGAACGCGCCTTCGTCATGTCCGGCTTCTCCGGCCACGGCTTCAAATTCGGCGCGCTGCTCGGCCTGGCTTTGGCGCGGGCGGCGGGCGACCCCGCCTTGGCGCCGGGGCTGGCCGGATGGGCCGCCGGTGCCACGCCGCCGCCGCCCGGGCTGCTGGCCGATCTCGAACAGGAACAAGCGGCATGAGCGTGACCGACGACCTGGTCCTCGGCCTGACGCATGTGATCGACCTGCCCGGCCTGACGGAGGCCGCCGGCGCGAAGCTGGAGGCGGCGGACATCGCCGCCCTGGTCGAGGAAGCCGCGCGCTTCACGGGGGAGAAGATGGCCCCGGGCTGGCAGCAGGCGGACCGCCACGGCGCCCGCTACGCCAACGGCACCGTCACCTGCCCGCCGCACTACACCCAATTGATGCGGGACTGGATCGACAGCGGCTGGCAGGGCATCGCCGCCCCCACCGAACATGGCGGGCAGGGGCTGCCGCATGCGCTGTGGATCGCGGTGACGGAACTCGCCTCCGCCGCCGACATGGCCTTCTTCCTCGGCCCGGTGCTGACCGCCGGCGCCATCGACCTGCTGGCGGGCCACGCCACGCCGGACCAGGCGGCGCGCTGGCTGCCCAGGCTGGTCTCCGGCGAATGGACCGGCACCATGTGCCTGACGGAACCGCAGGCGGGTTCCGACCTCTCGGCGCTGCGCTGCCGGGCGGAGCCGCTTGGCGAGGGGCGCTACGCCCTGCACGGCCAGAAGATCTACATCACATGGGGCGAGCACGACCTCACGGAGAACATCCTGCACCTGGTGCTGGCCCGGCTGCCCGGCGCGCCGGAGGGATCGAAGGGCATCTCCCTGTTCGCCGCGCCGCGCATCCTGCCCCAGGGCGGCCGCAACGCGCTGCGCTGCGGCGGTATCGAGCACAAGATGGGCATCCACGCCTCCCCCACCTGCATCATGCTGTTCGATGGTGCGGAGGCGGAGCTGGTGGGTGAGCCGGGGCGCGGGCTGAACGCCATGTTCGCCATGATGAACGCCGCCCGCCTCGCCGTGGGCGTGCAGGGCGTCGGCCAGGGTGCGCGGGCGCTGGCATTGGCGGAAGCCTACGCGGCGCAGCGCAGCCAGAACGGCCGCAACATCGACCATCACCCGGACGTGGCCCGCATGCTGGCGGAGATGCGCGCCACCACCCTGGCCGGCCGCCTGCTGGCGTTGGAGGCCGCCGCGGCGCTGGATCGCCACCACCTGCTGGGCGAGGAGGCCGGCGCCACCCGGCTCGCCCTGCTGACCCCCATCGTGAAGGCGTGGTGCACGGATCGGGGGGTGGAGACCGCCAGCCTCGGCATCCAGGTGCATGGCGGCATGGGCTTCGTCGAAGACAGCGGCGCCGCGCAGGTGATGCGGGATGCCCGGATCGCGCCGATCTACGAGGGCACCAACGGCATCCAGGCGATCGACCTGCTGGTTCGCAAGCTGGCCCGCGACGGGGGTGCCGCCATGCGCGCCCTGCTGGCGGAGGTCGCCGCCACCGATCCGCGCCTGGCCCATGCCACCGCCCGGCTTGCTGCGGTCACCGACCTGCTGCTCGGCCTGCAGGGGCGGGACCCGGATGCGGCGCAGTCGCTGGCGGCCGCCTATCTGGATGCCTGCGGCTGGCTGCTGGGTGGCTGGATGCTGGCCCGTGCCGCCTCCGCCAGCCCGGATCGCGCCGCCCTGGCGGATTTCTACCTGGCCCGGCTGCTGCCCCGGGCGGAAGCGCGATGCATGGAAATCGAACAGGGCGCGGCGCTGCCCACGGCCTCGCGGCATTAACCAGTTGATCATGCCTCTTGCGCCCTGGCGGACCGGACGCATCTGCTGCCAACCGATATGACCGCACCCTTGTCCTCCCCCGCCCTTCACCGCTCCCGTCCCAAGGTGGCCATTATCGGCGCCGGACCCGGGGGCCTCGCCGCCGCCATGCTGCTGGCCGCCTCCGGCGCCAGGGTCACGGTCTATGAAAAGGATGAGGTGGTGGGCGGGCGTACCCGCACCCTGACCTCCCCGGAAGGCTACAGCTTCGACCTGGGGCCGACCTTCTTCCTGTATCCGCGCATCCTGAAGGAGATCTTCTCCCGCTGCGGCGCGGATCTCGAACAGGAAGTCGATATGCGGCGGCTGGAGCCGCAATACCGACTGCTGTTCGAGCAGGGCGGCGACATCACGAAGCTCGACGCCAGCGCCAATCTGGAGCGCATGGAAGCCGAGATCGCCCGCATCTCGCCGGGCGATGCCAAGGGCCTGCGCCCCTTCATGGCGGAAAACCGCGCCAAGCTGGAAGCCTTCCGGCCAGTGCTGGAACGCGCCTTCTCCACCGCCGCCGACATGATCCGGCCGGACATGATCAAGGCGCTGCCCTTGATGAAGCCCTGGTCCACCGTGGACCGGGACTTGGCGCGGCACTTCAAGGACCCGCGGGTCCGCCTGGCCTTCTCCTTCCAGACCAAATACCTGGGCATGTCGCCGTTCAAATGCCCGGCGCTGTTCACCATCCTGTCCTTCCTGGAATACGAGCACGGCGTCTTCCACCCGATCGGCGGCTGCGGCGCCGTCTCCAACGCCATGGCGCGGGTGGCCGAGCGCCTCGGCGCCGATATCCGCCTGAACAGCCCGATCGACTGCATCGCCTTCGACGGCAAGCGCGCCAAGGGCGTCGAGATCGGCGGCACGCGGCATGATGCCGATGCGGTGGTGGTGAACGCCGACTTCGCCGGCGCCATCCCGAAGCTGATCCCGAACCACCTGCGCAAGACCTGGACCGACAAGAAGATCGGCAAGGCGCGCTATTCCTGCTCGACCTTCATGCTCTACCTCGGCCTGGACCGGACCCTGCCGGGCGTCGCCCACCACAATGTCATCCTGTCCGAGCAGTACCGGGAGAATATCGGCCAGATTGAATCCGGCGAGATCCCGGAGATCCCGTCGCTGTATGTCCAGCACGCCGGCGCCACGGACCCGACCCTGGCCCCCGAAGGCCACTCCGCGCTGTATGTCCTGGTGCCGGTGCCGAACCTGATCGTGCAGCCGGACTGGGCGCAGCAGAGCGCACGCTTCCGGGAGATCGCGCTGGATCGCCTGAAGGTGCTCGGCCTCGGCGACCTGCGGCCGCACATCAAGTACGAGCGCATCGTCGCCCCTCAGGATTGGGAGAGCGACTACAACGTCGGCTTCGGCGCGACCTTCAACCTGTCGCATGAACTGCCGCAGATGCTGCTGTTCCGCCCCGGCAACCGCTTCCGCGACGTGGAGGGCGTGTACCTGGTCGGCGGCGGCACCCACCCGGGCAGCGGCCTGCCGGTGATCTACGAAGGCGCCCGCATCACCACCGGCCTGCTCGCCGCCGACCTCGGCCTGTCCGCCGCCCCCAGCCGCCCCACCCCCGGCAGCGGCTTCCAGCCGGCAACCCCGGTGGCGGCGGAGCCTTAACCTGGTTACCGCGGGTGGCCTGCAGGGGGCGCTGCCCCCTGCACCCCCGCCAAAGGGACAGTGGTCCCTTTGGAATCCCATTAAGGGGTGGAAGGGAGGAGGGGCGTGGAGCGTCCGCTGGGCCGGTGGTCCCGTGTTGCCCCTCCTCCCTTCCACCCCTCATCCCCGGGTTCAAAGGGCCAAAGCCCTTTGCGGGTGGTTCGCAGGGAGGGCAGCGCCCTCCCTGCGAACCACCCGCGCAAACCTGTTAAGACTTCGGACGACACGGAGGACGCACGCATGGCAGACCGGGTGGTGGTGGTGGGGGGTGGCCTCGGTGGGCTGGCCGCGGCCTGTGTTGCGGCGGCGCGTGGGCACAAGGTGACGGTGCTGGACAAGAACCCTTGGATGGGGGGGAAGGCGGCGGTTTTGAAGCTGGAGGCGCCGGATGGGTCCGGGTCGTTCCGGTTTGACATGGGGCCGACCATCCTGACGGTGCCGCGGGTGTTGCGGCGGATCTATGCGGAGGCGGGGCGCGACCAGGCGCGGGAGCTGCCGCTGATCCGGCTGGACCCGCAATGGCGCTGTTTCTTCGAGGATGGCACGCAGATCGACCTGATGGCCGATGTCGCCACCATGCAGGCGGAGATCGAGAAGTTCGCGCCGGGGCGTGGGTTGGGCGAGGGCTACCGGAAGTTCCAGGAGGAAAGCCGGCACCTGCATGGCGTCTCCGAGAAGTTCTTCTTCTGGCGGCCGGTCGAGGGGGTGACGGACACCATCGACATGAAGGCCAACATGAATCCGGGCACGATCCGGGACGTGTTGTCGCTGAAGATGGGCCAGACCGCGGCCAAGGTCATCCGCGGCCATGTGCCGGATGCCCGGCTGGCGCAGATGCTGGATCATTACTGCCAGTATATCGGGTCCTCCCCCTATCTGGCGCCGGCAGTGGTGTGTTCGATCGGCGACATGCAGGCCAGCGAGGGCGTCTGGTATCCGGTGGGTGGCACGCGCGCGGTGGCGGAGGGCCTGGCGAAGCTGGCCGGCGAGCTGGGCGCGGAGCTGCGCACCAATGCCGAAGTGACCGGCTTTGATATCGAGAACGGCGCCATCAAGGGCGTTCGCCTGGGCAGTGAGACGATCGCCTGCGACGCTGTGATCTCCAACATGGATGCGGTGCGGACCTACACGGAGCTGGTGGGCGGCGCGCCCGGCCGGAAATATGCGAAGCGGAAATTCGAGCCGGCCTGTTCCGGCGTGGTGCTCTATCTCGGCCTGAACAAGCGCTACGACCACCTGGCGCATCATGACTTCGTCTTCTCCCGCGATGCGGAGGAGGAATTCGACGCGATCTACAATAAGGGCGAGCCGGCCCCCGACCCGACCGCGTATCTCGCGGCGACATCCTGCAGCGATGACGGCACCGCGCCGGAGGGCGGGGAGGCGCTGTATGTGCTGGTGCACACCCCGTATCTGCGGCCGCACCACGACTGGTCGAAGATCTTCCCGAAGTATCGCCAGACCATCCTGGACAAGCTGAAGCGCACCGCGGGGCTGGAGGATATCGAGGAGCGGATCGTGGTCGAAAGCCAGCTCACGCCGGTCGATATCCATGAGCGCTACAAGGTGCTGGACGGCGCGATCTATGGCCTCGCCAGCCATGGCAGCTTCACCGGCGCCTTCAAGCCGGGCAATCGCTCCAAGATGGTGAAGGGCCTGTATCTGTGCGGCGGCGCCGCGCATCCGGGGCCGGGCATGCCGATGGTGATGATGTCCGGCTGGATCGCCGCGGATGCGCTGGATCGCGACCGTGGCGGGCGCGGCATGTCCGATGCGGCGCGCGAGGCCGGGCGGCGGGAGGCGGAGCTGGCCGCCGCGGCGGAGTAGCCATGCCATGAACGCCATGCCGGACAGGGCCGGGGGGGAGGCGGGCGCAAGTCCCGTCACGCTCTACGACCCGCGCCGCATGGCGTTCTTCCACTACATGTTCACCCGCTTCTTCCGCACGCATATGCGGGCCGCGCGGGTAGCGCGCTGGGGCATGCCGCAGGATTACGGCGCGCGGCCGCTGGTGGTCTTCGCCAACCATCCGGGCTGGTGGGACGGCGTCGCCTTCATGCTGCTGTCGCAGCGGCTGTTCCCGGGGCGGCGCATGTTCATCCCGATGGATGCGGCGGCGCTGTCCCGCTACCGCTTCATGACGCGCATCGGCGTGTTCGGCGTGGAGAACGGCAACCCGCGCGGCGCCGTCGCCTTCCTGCGCACCGCGCGCCAGGTGCTGGCGGCGCCGGACCGCATGCTGTGGATGAACGCTCCCGGCCGTTTCAGCGACGTGCGCGAACGCCCGGTGCCGATCGCCCCCGGCATGTCCCGCCTGGCGGAGATGGCGCCCGATGCGCTGTTCGTGCCGCTGGCGCTGGACTACCCGTTCTGGACCGAGCGCAAGGCGGAGATGCTGTGCGCCTTCGGCCCGCCCATCGAGGCCACCAGCCTGGCGGCGCTGCGGCGGGAGGATCGGCTGCTGGTGCTGTCGGACTCGCTGGCCGCCACCATGGACCGCCTGGCGGAGGATGCCATCGCGCGCGATCCCGCGCGGTTCGAGACGCTGCTGCGTGGCCCGGAAGGCATGGGCGGCATCTACCAGATGTGGCGGCGCTTGCTTTCGGCGGCGAAGGGACAATCATTCGATCCAAGACATGATCCCAAAGGGGATCCCACGGGAGGGGCGGGCTAGGCGATGGATCTGGAATTCACCTGGGCCTGGATTGCGCTCGCCCTCGCCATGTTCCCCGCCACCATGGGCGTCGTGAACCTGTTCCTGGTGCGCCCGCCGCGCGGTACGCCACGGGAAGGCGCGCTGGTCTCCATCCTCATTCCGGCGCGCAACGAGGGGGCGAACATCGCCGGCTGCCTGGATGCCGCCCTTGCCTCCCGCGACGTGGCGGTGGAGGTGGTGGTGATGGATGATGGCTCCACCGATGCAACGGCCCGGATCGTGCGCGATTATGCGGCGCGGGATGCGCGGGTGCGGCTGGAATCGGCGCCCGCCCTGCCGCCGGGCTGGACCGGCAAGGTGCATGCCTGCGCCCGCCTGGCCGATGCCGCGCGCGGCACGCATTTCCTGTTCATCGATGCAGATGTGCGCCTGGCGCCGGAGGCCGCCGCCTGCATGGCCGGCCATGCCGCGCGCACCGGCACGGCGATGGTCACCGGCGTGCCGAAGCAGGTGATCGGCTCGCTGGGCGAGGCGCTGACCGTGCCGATGATCAATTTCCTGCTGTTCTGCTACCTGCCCGGCGGTGGCCGCGCCTTCACCCGCAGGCCCGGCATGGCCGCGGCCTGCGGCCAGCTTCTGCTGGTGGAACGGGAGGGCTATTTTGCGAGTGGCGGGCATGAGGGGGTGCGCGGGGTGCTGCATGATGGCCTGGCGCTGGCGCGCCGCATGCGCGACCACGGCCTGGCGACCGAGATCGTGGAGGGCCACGGCCTCGCCACCTGCCGCATGTACACCAACTTCCGCGACAGCTGGGCCGGGTTCATCAAGAATGCGCGGGAGGGCATGGCGACGCCGGTGGGCCTGCCGATCTGGACGGTCATGCTCGCCGGCGCGCATCTCTGGCCGTTCTTCTTCCTGCCGCGCAGCGCCGCGGTGCTGGCGCTCGCGCTCGGCTTCGCGCTGCGCGCCGCCGTCACGCTGCGGGTGCGGGAGCCGTGGTGGACCATTCCCCTGCATCCGCTGACGGTGCTGGTGGCGCTGTCCATCCAGTGGGTGGCGCTGGCCCGCGCGCTGATGGGCAAGCCCGCCGGCTGGAAGGGGCGCGCCTATGGCACGGCGTAATAGCCGCCCCAGGTTGGGTGAGGGGGCCGCAATGAACCGCGCGCTCGCCCGCCCCCCACGCCCAATCCCCATCCTGCCCTGACCATGGACCAGTCCGAGTTCGCGGCCGGGCCTGCCGCCGGTGCGCCGAACCGGACGGAGACGACGGAGAATTTCCCCGTCGCCTCGCGCCTGTTGCCGCCCGCATTGCGGCCCAAGGTGCTCGCCTTCTACCGTTTCGCCCGCACCGCCGACGATATCGCGGATGCGCCGGACCTGGCGCCCGCAGCGAAGCTCGCGCGGCTGGATGCGATGGAGCGGCTGCTGGACGATCCGCGCGGCCCCCTGGCCGAGGTGGGCACGGCGGAGGCCCGGCTGCTGCTCTCCGCCTTCCGGCAGGATTCGGTCCAGTCGCGCTACGCGGATTGGCCCGCGCTGGAGGATTACTGCACGCGGTCGGCGCAACCCGTGGGCCGCATGCTGCTGCGCCTGCATGGGGAGGCGCATCCGCAGGCCGCGCCTGCCGCCGATGCGCTGTGCACGGCGCTGCAGATCCTGAACCACCTGCAGGATCTGGTGCCGGATCGCGCGGCGATGGATCGCATCTACCTGCCCTGCTCCTGGATGGCGCTGGCGGGCGGGGAGGATGCCTTCTTCGCCCCGGCAAACCCACATCGCCGCGCCGTGCTGGATGCGGCGTTGGACCGGGTGGAGGCGGCGCTGGAGGTGGCGGCCCCGCTGCCGCGCCTGCTGCGCTCCCGCCTGAAGCGACAGGCGGCGGTGACCCTGGCGCTGGCCTGGCGGCTGCTGGCCCGGCTGCGCGCGGCGGACCCGGTGGCCGGGCGGGTGGCGCTGCGTCGCGCCGATTTCGCCGCCGCCTTCACCGGCCTGCTGCGCCCGCCGCCCGGGAATGCCGCCGTGGTGCGCGCCCGCGTCGATCGCGCCGGCAGCAGCTTCGGCCGCGGCATGGCGGTGCTGAAGGGCGAGCGCCGCCGGGCGCTCTACGCCGTGTACGGCTTCTGCCGCGCGGTGGACGACATCGCGGATGGCGCGATGCCGGAGGCGGAGAAGCGCCGCCTTCTCGCCGCCTGGCGCGGCAAGCTGGTGCAGCCGGATTGCGCGCTGTCGGCCGAACTCGCCTGGGCGCGCGCCGGCTTCGCGCTGCCGCTGGCCGAATGCGTGGCGATGATCGACGGCATGGAGACGGACGCGACCCCCGGGCTGCGCCTGGCGGACGAGGCGGCGCTGGATGCCTATTGCCGCCGCGTCGCCGGCAGCGTCGGCGCCATGGCGGTACGCATCTTCGGCGCCCCGGGGGCGGAGCGGTTCGGCCTGGCGCTCGGCCGCACCTTCCAGCTGGTGAACATCGTGCGCGACGTGGATGAGGATGCGGCGATCGACCGCGTCTATGTCCCGGCCTCATTGCTTGCTCGCCACGATGTGCCGCCGGCTACCCCATCTGCCATCGTCGCCCACCCGAATTTCGCGCTATGCTGCGAGGACCTCGCGGCGCGGGCGGCGGCCGGCTTCGCGCGGGCGGAACTGGAATTGCGGGAGCATGACGCCCAGGCGATGAAACCGGCGCGCATCATGATGTGGGGCTACCGCCGGCTGCTGGACCGCATGCTGGCCACAGGCTTCGCGCATCCGCGCCAGCGGCCGCGGCTGACCCGGACGGAGAAGCTGCGCATGGCCTGGCTGGCGGTGAAGCCGTGAGGCTGCACGCATGACGGTGCCCAGATGACGGTGCACGTCATTGGCGCCGGCGTGGCCGGGCTGGCGGCGGCGCTGGCCCTGGTGCGCGGCGGCCAGCGCGTCGCGCTGCATGAGGCCGCTCCGGTGGCCGGCGGCCGCTGCCGTGCCCTGCCGGATGGCACCGACAACGGCACCCACGCCTTGCTCGGCGCCAACCGCGCCGCGCTGCGCTTCCTGGTGCAGATCGGCGCGCGGGAGGGCTGGGTGGAGCCGGAGCCGGGCGGCCTGCCGGTGCTGGACCTGGAGAATGGCAGCGCGCGCCGCGTGGCGCTTTCCCCCCTCGGCTGGGGCGATGCGGCACGGCGGCCGGAAGGGGTGACGCTGGGCAGCCTGCTCGCCTTGCTGCGCCTGGCGCTGCCCGGCCCGGATCGCAGCGTGGCGGACGCCTTCGCCCACCACCCGAAGCTGCTGCGCGCGCTGGTGGAGCCGCTGACGGTGGCGGCGCTGAACACCCCGGTGGGCGAAGCCTCCGCCCGGCGGCTGGGTGCGGTGCTGCGGCGGCTCGGCGGCAAGGGCGCGGCGCGGCTGCTGGTGGCGCGCCAGGGCCTCGGGCCGGATCTGGTGGCGCCGGCGCTGGCGACTCTCGCCTGCCACGGCGCCAACCTCCGCACCGGCAGCCGGCTGCGCGGGCTGGTGCAGGAAGGCGGGCGCGTCACCGGGCTGGATTTGGGCGAGGCGGTGCAGCCCATCGGCCCCGCCGATGCCGTGGTGCTGGCCCTGCCGCCCTGGGAAGCCGTGCGCCTGCTGCCCGACCTGCCGGTGCCCACCCGCCATGCGCCGATCCTGAACGTGCATTTCAACCGGCTCGAGGAAGGACCGGTGCGCTTCCTCGGGTTGCTGGGCGGGCTGGCGCAATGGGTGCTGGTGCGGCCCTCCGGCGTCTCCGTCACCGTCAGCGCGGCGGATGACAGTGTCGGGCTGAACGATTCGGAGGCTGCGGCGCGGATCTGGCCGGAAGTGCGGGAGGCGGCGCTGCGCTTCGGCCTGCCCGGCGACTGGCCGGTGGAATCGCCCCCGGCGCGGGCGGTGCGCGAACGCCGGGCGACGCCGCGGCACGGGCTGAACCCGCCCCCGGCCCCGCCGCGCCGCCCGCTGCCCAACCTCGCCCTGGCCGGCGACTGGACGCTGGCTGCCCTGCCGGCGACGATCGAGGCCGCCATCCGATCCGGCGAGGCTGCCGCGGCGGCCCTGCTCTCCGCCCAGGCGCGCCAGGCCGTCGCCGCCTGATGCCATGCCGCACACCCGCCGCGGCACTCGCGCAGCTGCGCGCGGCGGAGGCGCGCGATGGCCGGCTGGCGCTGGACCGGCGGCGCGACCTGCTCGACCGGCTGGCGAAGACCCTGCTGGCGCGGGCGGAGGATCTGGCCGCCGCGCTCGACGCCGATTACGGCGGGCGGTCCCGGCTGGAGACGCTGCTGGCCGATGTGCTCTGCACCGTCGATGCCGCCCGCCATGCGCGGCGCCACCTGCGCCGCTGGGCCAGGCCCCGCCGCGTCGCCGTGCCCTACCCCTTCTGGCCGGCCAGCGCGTGGGAGGAGCCGGTGCCGAAGGGCATCGTCGGCATCATGGCGCCCTGGAACTACCCTGTGCAGCTCGCCTTGGTGCCGGTGGTGGATGCGCTGGCCGCCGGCAACCGCGTGGCGGTGAAGCCGAGCGAGGCCGTGCCCCGCACCGCCGCGCTGATCGCGGAGGTGCTGGAGGCGGCGCTGGGTCCGGAGATCGCCGCCACCGTGCTGGGCGGGCCGGATGTGGCGGCCGATTTCGCCGCCCAGCGCTGGGACCACCTGATGTTCACCGGCGGCACGGAAACCGGCCGCAAGGTGGCGGAGGCCGCCGCGCGCAACCTGGTGCCGGTGACGCTGGAACTCGGCGGCAAATGCCCGGCGGTGGTGCTGCCGGGGGCGGATCTGGCCGTGGCGGCGCGGGATATCCTGGTCGGCAAGGCGGTGAATGCCGGGCAGACCTGCGTGGCGCCGGATACCGTGCTGCTGGTCGGCCACACCATCGCTGACTTCACTGCCGCCTGCCGCGCCAGCGGCCTCGCTCTGCCCGAATCGGGCCTGGCCAGTGATGCCCAGGCGGCGCGGCTGGACCGGCTGCTGCAGGGGGTGGCGCAGCAACCGCTCGGCCCCGATGGCCCTGGCCGGCAGCGCGCCTTGACGCTCGCCTTCCCGCAGCCGGGCGATGCGCTGGGGCGGGAGGAGGTGTTCGGCCCGGTCCTGGCGGTGGAGGAAATGGCGGGGCTGGAGGCGGCGATCGGCTGGATCAACGCCCACCCGGCGCCCCTCGCGATCTACCTGTTCGGCGCCAGCCGGGCGGAGCGCACGGCGGTGGGCGCCGCCACCCGTTCCGGCGCCCTGGTCAGCGGCCGGACGGTCGAATATGCGGCGTTTCCCGCCCTGGGATTCGGCGGAACAGGCGCCTCAGGGCAGGGGCGCTATCACGGAAAACAAGGATTTTTTACCTTTTCCGAAGCAAGATCACATGTTCGGCATGGTGCCTGGAGTCTGGCGCGTGTCTTTGATCTTCCTAGAAAAAGACTCGCCCACCGGTTGATCGCGAGGCTGGTGGGAAGACGTTAACGATGCCAGACTCGATTCATGAACGCATCAGGGGATCAGGTTCGGGAGGTATGCACGGCCAGGCTGTGCCTTCGCCTGCCCTTTCCGGAAGATGCGGCACCGCTTGCCAGCCTGATGGGGCCCGATATCAGCGCCAGGCTGGCCTCCTGGCCGGTCCATCTGGCGCCCGAGGCGGCGGCCGCCCGGCTGGGTGAAGCCCGCGCGGCCGCGATGGCCGGGCTGGCCCTGCCGATGGTGATCACGCGTCGCGATGGCGGCGAGATCGTCGGCTGGATCAGTGCCGCACGTTCCGAGGCCGACCGCAACCGTGCCGTGCTGACATATTGGCTGGGCGACCGGTTCCAGGGCGAGGGCCTGATGCGGGAAGCCGCGCCGGCGGCGCTGGCGGCCATCTTCGGCCAGCTTGGCGTCAGCGAGGTGCGTGCCGCGGTGCAGCCGGACAACACCGCCTCCCGCGCCGTGCTGCGCGGCCTGGGCATGCGCCCGCTTGGCGTCGGCCGCATCTGGTGCGCCGCACGGGGGCGGGAGGAGCAGTGCGAGTGGTGGACCGTGCTGCGGCCCATCGAATCAATCCTGCCGCAGACCGATGTGGCGGAGGCTCGTCTTCCCTCCCCGGCCGGGCCCGCCCTGGCGAGGTGACGCCAGGCACGGCATAGTCGGCCCACAGGCGGGCGTGCCGGAACGGTAGACGGAAGGGTCTTAAAAACCCTCGGCCCAGTGCCATGCGGGTTCGATCCCCGCCGCCCGCAATTCCCTCTCGCCCTGCCGTGGCGGAGGGATTGCCCCCCGCCCTCCGGCCGCAGCTTCAGGCAAACAGCGCGTTCACCTGGTTGGCGGTCATCGCGCCGATCTGCGTCGTGGTGAAGCCGGCCACCTGCGTGTCCGTCAGCGCCGTGATGTCCGCCACCTCCAGCGCCGTGACCTGGGTGGTGCTGAGGGCGGCGAGCTGGGTCGTCGTCAGCCCCTCCATCTGCTTCGTGGTCAGCGCGGTGATGGAGGTGCTGGTCAGCGCCGCCACCTGGGTGGTGGTCAGCGCCCCCACCATCGTCACCGTCAGGCCGCCGAGCTGGGTGGTGGTCAGCGCGGCGAGGCTGGTGGTGGTCAGGCCGGTGGCCTGGGTCGAGGTCAGCGCGGAGAGCTGCGTTGAAGTCAGGCCGCCGAACTGGGTGGTGGTCAGCACCGCCAGGTCGGTCGTCTCCAGGCCGCGGATCTCCACGCTGCTGATGCCACCGATCTGCGTCGAGCTCAGCACGGCGACCTGGGTGGTGGTGAGCGCGGCCAGCTGGGCGGAGGTGAGGCCGGCCAACTGGGTGGTGCCCAACCCGCCGATCTGCGTCGTGGTCAGCACTGCCAATTGTGTGGTGGTCAGCGCCGCCGCCTGCGTCGTGGTCAGGGCCGCGACCTGTGTGGTGGTCAGCGCGGTGGCCTGGGTGGTGGTCAGCGCCGCAAGCTGGGTGCTGGCCAGGCCGCGCAGCTGCGTGGTGGTCAGCGCCACCAGATCCGTCGTCTCCAGCGCCACCGCCTGGGTCGAGGTCAGCGCGGAGAGCTGCTGGCTGGTGAGGCCGGCGATCTGGGTGGTGGTCAGCGCGGCCAGATCGGTCGTCTCGATGCCACGGATGGTGGCGGTGGCCAGGCCGGCGATCTGGGTGGTGGTCAGCGCGCCGATCTGGGTGGTGGTGAAGGCCGCGACCTGTGTGCTGGTCAGGCCGGTGAGCTGGGTGGTGGCGAGACCCACAACCTGGGTGGTGGTCAGGGCGGTGGCCTGGGTGGTGGTCAGCGCCGCGAGCTGGGTGGAGGTGATGCCGCGCAGCTGGGTGGTGGTGAGGACGGCGAGATCGGTGGTCTCGAGCGCGGCGAGCTGGGTGTTGGTCAGGCCGTTGAGCTGGTCGGAGGACAGGCCGCCGATCTGGGTGGTGTTGAGGGCGGCGAGGTCGGTGGTCTCCATGCCGCGGATCCAGTTGCGGCGGATGGCGCCGACCTGGGTGGAGGTGAGCGCGGCGACCTGGGTGGTGGTGAGCGCGGCGAGCTGGCCGGTGGTGAGGCCCTGGACCTGGGTGGTGCCCATGGCGCCGACCTGGGTGGTGGTGAGGGCGGCGACCTGGGTGGTGGTGAGGCCGCCGACCTGGGTGGTGGTGAGGGCGGCGACCTGGGTGGTGGTGACGGCGGCGAGCTGGGTGGTGGTGAGCGCGGCGAGCTGGGTGGAGGTGAGGCCGCCGAGCTGGGTGGTGGTGAGGACGGCGAGGTCGGTGGTCTCCAGCGCCGCGGCCTGGGTGGTGGTGAGGGCGGCGATCTGGGCGGTGCCGAGGCCGCCGATCTGGGTGGTGGTGAGGGCGGCGAGGTCGGTGGTCTCCAGGCCGCGGATCTGGCTGGAGCGGATGGCGGCGATCTGGGTGGTGGTGAGCACGCCGACCTGGGTGGTGGTGAGCGCGGCGAGCTGGGTGGAGGTGAGGCCGGCGACCTGGGTGGTGCCGAGGGCGCCGACCTGGGTGGTGGTGAGCGCGGCGAGCTGAGTGGTGGTGATGGCGGCGAACTGGGTGGAGGTGAGGCCGGCGACCTGGGTGGAGGTCAGCGCCACCGCCTGGGTGGTGGTCAATGCACCGATCTGGGTGGTGGTGAGGCCACGCAGCTGGGTGGTGGTGAGGACGGCGAGGTCGGTGGTCTCCAGCGCGACCGCCTGGGTCGAGGTCAGCGCGGAGAGCTGCTGGCTGGTGAGGCCGGCGACCTGGGTGGTGGTGAGGGCGGCGAGGTCGGTGGTCTCCATGCCGCGCAGGGCGACGCTGCCGATGGCGGCGATCTGGGTGGAGGTCAGCGCGCCGACCTGGGTGGTGGTCAGCGCCGCCATTTGCAGCGACCCGAAGCCGGCAACCTGCGTCGTGCCCAGCGCGGCAAGCTGCGTCGTGGTCAGCGCCTCCGTCTGCGTCGTTGTCAGCGCGCCCATCTGGGTCGTTGTCAGGCCGCGTATCTGCGTCGTCGTCAGCGCCGCCAGATCCGTCGTCTCCAGCGCGAGGATCTGCGTCGCGCTCAGCCCGCCAAGCTGCAGGCTGGTGAGGCCGGCGACCTGGGTGGTGGTGAGCGCGGCAAGGTCCGTGGTTTCCAGGCCGCGGATCTGGCTGGAACGGATCGCGCCGATCTGCGTCGAGGTCAGCACGCCTACCTGCGTGGTGGTGAAGCTGGCGATCTGCCCGGAGGTGAGGCCGGCGACCTGAGTGGTGCCGAGGTTGCTCACCTGCGTCGTGGTCAGCGCCGACAATTGGGTGCTGCTCAGCGCCGCCATCTGGACCGAGGTCAAGCCACCAAGCTGCGTGGTGGTCAGCGCCGCTGCCTGCGTCGTGGTCAGTGCGGCAAGCTGCGTCGAGACCAGGCCGCGCAGCTGGGTGGTGGTCAGCGCCACCAGATCCGTCGTCTCGAACGCCGCCGCCTGAGTGCTGGTCAGCGCCGCAAGCTGCGCCGTCGTCAGCCCGGCCATCTGCGTGGTGGTCAGCGCCTCGATGTCGGAGGTCTCCAGCCCACGGATCTTCGTCGCGCCGATGGCGCCGATCTGCGTGGAGGTCAGCACGGCGACCTGGGTGGTGGTGAGCGCCGCGATCTGCTGCGAAGTAAGGCCGACCACCTGGGTGGTGCCAAGGCCACCGAGCTGCGTGGTGGTCAGCGCCGCCACCTGCGTGGTCGACAACATCGCGGCCTGAAGCGAGCTCAGGGCGCCGAACTGCGTCGAGGTCAGGGCGCCGACCTGCGTGGTGGTCAGCGCGGCGATCTGGGTGGAAACCAGGCCGCGGAGCTGCGCGCTGGTCAGCACGGCGATATCCGTCGTCTCCAGCGCCGCGGCCTGCGTGGTGTACAGCGCGCCGAGCTGTGTCGCAGCCAGGGCGCCGATCTGCGTCGTTGTCAGCGCCGCGATCTGCGTCGCGGCCAGGCTACGGATCTCGGTGGTCCGCAGCGCGGCAATGGTCGTGGTCGTGAGTTGACCGATCTGCGTGGTGGTCAACGAATCGAACAGCGCCATCGCCATCACTCCCTGCCGGGGAAAATCGGCCACGCCAGGGCCCAGCAAGCCCGGCAGAAACGGCGTGGTCGCAACGGGGTGGACATCTTGTCGTCCCGGCGTCGCGGGAAGGTAGGCGAGGAAGCCTTGACGGGTGATGAATCCACGCGTCGTGAAAGCGCTAACGCAATCTTCACCCGACCGCGTCAGGCTGCTGCGGCAGGTTGCAGCGCGCCAGGACGGAAGCATGCAGAATGAGAGTGTGGCCGAGCTGTTCGGCACGGCGCATCGGCTGACCCTGGCGGGCCAGGCGCCGCAGGCGGCCGCGTTGTACCGGGAATGGCTGGCGTGCAACCCGGCGGACCCGCTGGGCCATGCGGTCTACTTCAACTATGGCGTGCTGCTCTCGGGCCTCGATGACCTGGCTGGTGCGGCCATCGCCTTCGGCGAGGCAATCCGTCGCAACGCCACCTTCCTGCCGCCCTTCATCAACCTCGGCGTGGTGTATGAAAGGCTGGGCGCGACGGAGCCCGCGATCAGCCATTGGGCGCATGCCACGGCGAGCCTGGCCGCGCTGTCCGGCGACAGCCTGGCCTACAAGACCACCGCGCTGAAGCACATCGCCCGCGTGCTGGAGGGCGCCCAGCGCCATGCGCAGGCGGAGGAACATCTGCGCCAGATCATCGAACTCGCGCCGAGGCAGCGCGACGTGGTGCAGCACTGGATCAGCCTGCGCCAACGGCAATGCGCATGGCCGCTGCTGGAGCCAGTGGGCACGCTGGACCGCGCGGCGCTGCTGCGCGGCATGGCGCCGCTGAGCCTGATCACCCATACCGACGACCCGATACTGGCGCTCGCGCTTTCCGCCGCCTACAGCCGCGCCGAATTCGGCGTGCCGGCGAGTTTCCAGACGGAAGCGGATTTCGCGCAGCGGCCGGCGGCGCCGCGGCTGCGGGTGGGCTACCTGTCCTCGGACCTGCGCTCGCACGCCATCGGGCATCTGACGGCGGACATGTACCGGCTGCATGACCGCAGCCGCTACGAGGTCTTCGTCTATTACTGCGGCATCCCGCAGGAGGATGCGGTGAAGGCGCGCATCCGCGACAGCGTGGAACATTGGCTGGACATCACGCCGATGGACGACGATGCCGCGCTGGCGCGCATGCTGGCGGACGGCATCGACATATTGGTGGACATCAACGGCCATACCCGCGGCGCGCGCACCAGGCTGCTGTCGCGGCGGCCGGCGCCCGTCATCGTCAACTGGCTCGGCTATGCCGGCACCATGGGCACGCCGTACCATCACTACATCCTGGCCGACGAGGTCATCATCCCGCCAGGCAGCGAGATCTATTACTCCGAAGCCGTGCGACGGCTGCCCTGCTACCAGCCGAATGACCGCCACCGCGAGGTCGCAACGCCCCCCACCCGCGCCGCGCTGGGATTGCCGGAGGATGTCGTGGTGTTCTGCAGCTTCAACGGCACGCAGAAGATCACCCGCTTCGGCTTCGATCGCTGGATGCAGGTATTGCGCGGCGTGCCGGGCAGCGTGCTGTGGCTGCTGAAATCCAGCGATGCGGTGGATGTGAAGCTGCGCGAACGGGCCGCAGCGGCGGGCATCGACGCGACGCGGCTGATCTTCGCGCCGATGGCCGGCAATGCTGAGCATGTCGCGCGCTACGCAGCGGCCGACCTGTTCCTGGATACGGCGCCCTATGGCGCGCATACCACCGCATCCGACGCGCTGTGGATGGGCACGCCGGTGCTGACCATGCCCGGCCGCGGCTTCGCCAGCCGCGTCTGCGCCAGCCTGGTGCGCGCCGCCGGCCTGCCGGAGCTGGTCTGCGCCACGCCGGCGGACTACGTCGCCCAGGCCATCGCGCTGGGCCGGGACCCGGCGCGGCTGCGCGGCCTGCGGGCGGGGCTGCTGGCGGCGCGGCAGACCTCGCTGCTGTTCGACACCGGGAACTTCGTCCGGCACATCGAACAGGCCTTCGACGGCATGTGGCAGGATTTCCGCGAAGGCCGCCTGCCGCGGCCGGATCTCCGCAACCTCGACACCTATCTCGATCTCGGCGCTGCCGAGGATCATGAGGCGCAGGAGACCGGCACGCTGCCGGATTATGTGGCGCGCTGGCGCGACAGACTGGCGCGGCGCAACGCCTTCCAGCACCTGCCGGCGGATGGCCGCATGTGGAGCACGCCATGAATGCGCTGACGGCATCCGATACGCTGGATATCGGCTGGCTCGCGGGCCTTCTCGCCCGCGCCGAATGGCCGGCGCTGCTGCCGCCGGCGGAGGAGGCGCGGCGCCAGCGCGGGCTGCGCGCCATCCGCCTCGAGGGCCTGCTGCCGCTGCTGGAACAGGCAAGCCGGGAAGGGCGGCAATCCGTCGCGATCGGCGGCTACAAGGCCTGGCTCGCCGCCAACACCGCGCATCCGCAGGCGATGGCCGCCTGGTTCAATCTGGGCGTTGCCTTTGCGCAGACCGGTGAATTCAGCCAGGCCGCCACCTGCTACCGCAACGCGCTGGCGCTGAAGGCGGATTTCCACGAGGCGGCCATCAACCTCGGCCTGGCGCTGGAATCGGCAGGGCAGACGGATGCTGCGCTGGCCACCTGGCAGCAGGCGCTGCAACCGGAAGCCACGCGGCGCCAATTGCTGAACCAGCGCGGCCGCGTTCTGGAACAGGTGGGACGCTTCGCCGAGGCCGAGCGGGCGCTGCGCGAGAGCCTGATCAGCGAAGCCGACCAGCCCGACGTGCTGCAGCACTGGTCGCATCTGCGCCAAAAACTGTGCCTGTGGCCGGTGCATGCCGGCGACACTCCCGGGCTGACGATGGAACAGGCGGCGCTGCATGCCGGGCCGCTCGGCGCGCTGGCACTGTTCGACGATATCGACCTGCAACGCCGCATCGTCGCCACCTGGCTGGATCGCAAGGTGCCAGCCGCGCCGCAGCGTCTGGCGCCGCGGCATGGCTATGCGCATGACCGGATCCGCATCGGCTACGTCTCCTCCGATTTCTGCCGGCATGCGATGAGCTTCCTGATCGCGGAGGTACTGGAACGCCACGATCGCGGGCGATTCGAGATCTTCGGCTACTGTTCATCGCCCGAGGATGGCAGCGACATCCGCGCCCGCGTCGTCGCGGCGCTGGATCATCATGTCCGCATCGCGGGAATGGACGACGAGGCGGCCGCGCGGCGCATCCGCGCGGACGAGATCGACATCCTGATCGACCTGAACGGCCTGACGCGCGGCGCCAGGCTGGGCGCGCTGCGTTGGAAGCCGGCGCCGGTGCAGGGCACCTATCTCGGCTATATCGGCAGCGTGCCACTGCCGGAGCTGGATTTCCTGTTGTGCGATGCCATCGCGGTGCCGCCGGATGTGGCGCATCTCTACGCGCCGAAGCCGCTGGCGATCGAGGGCCTGTACCAGGCGAATGACAGCCGCATGCCGGAATTGCCGGTGCTGACCCGCGCCGGCGAAGGGCTGCCGGAAGACGCCTTCGTGCTGTGCTGCTTCGCCAATTTCTACAAGATCACGGCGGAGATGTTCAGCGACTGGATGCGCATCCTGCACGCCGTGCCGCGCGCCGTGCTGTGGCTGGCGGAAGATGGCCACGGTGCCAGCGCCAATCTGCGCGCCCGCGCGGCGGCGGCGGGCATCGGCCCGGAGCGCCTGGTGTTCGGCCCGCGCGTGGAACCGGCGCGCTACCTGGCGCGGATGCGGCTGGCAGATCTGTTCCTGGATACCACGCCCTATAATTCCGGCACGGTGGCCAGCGACGCGCTGCGCATGGGCCTGCCGCTGCTGACCCTGGCGGGCAAGGCCTTCGCCGCGCGCATGGCGTGCAGCCTGCTGACCGCAATCGGCCTGACCGATGGCATCACGGGAACGCGGGAGGATTATGTCGCCCGCGCCATCGCCCTCGCCACCGATCCCGCCCGCCACGAGGCGGCGCGGCATGTGCTGGCGGGTGATGCCTGGGCGCGCACGCTGGGCGACTGCGCCGGCTTCACGCGCCGCCTGGAAGCGGCGCTGGAGACGGTACGGCTTACAGCGTGACGCCGCCCATATAGGCTGTGGCCCACAGCGCGAAACTGTCATCGCGCACCACGCGGACGATGGGGAAGCCGGCGGTCAGCAGCGCCGATTCCAGTGACCGCGCGGTGAAGCCGCCGCGATGGCCCATGAAGACATTGCCCTGCGCCAGCGACCCGCCATGACCGTACAGCATGTCGAGCGGCGTGATCGGTCCCATCGGGGACAGGTAGGCCGCCTCCATCAGCCGGTCCTCCGCCACCAGCTTCGCGATCTGCTGCAGATCCGGCATGGTCATCAGCGCGAAGCCGCCCGGCTTCAGCACGCGGCGGAACTCGGCCAGCGCAAGCGGCACCTCATGCGGGAACAGATGCTCCAGATTGTGGGACGACCACACGGCATCGACGGAGGCATCGGCCACGGCCTCCATATCCGTGATCGAGGCAAGCACGTCGGGCGCCACATCCGGGTCGATGTCCAGCCTGATCTCCCGCCATTCGCCGGCCGGGAAGAAATGCGCCGGCAACTTGTCCGGTGCCGCGGCGCCACAGCCGACATGCAGCACGAGGCGGCTGGAAAGGGCGCCGGGGCGGGAGGAGGGCAGGGTTTCCATGGTCTCGGATTTTCCGGGCGGGTTCCCGGGCAGTCTGGCGGCAAAGGATTACCCAATGCTGGAGGCGCGCGCATTCACGCTCGATTCAGCCAAAGCGGCTCAGATATGGCGCAGCCCCGCATGCGGAGAAAATCCCCGATGACCCATCTCAGCGAAATCCTCATCGAGCCGGAGGCCCGGCTGGTCGCGCCGCTGCGCCTCGCGCTGTCGGAGGCGCTGGCAGCGCCGATCGACCGGGCGCAGGGCTTCTACACGATCGACGGCATGTCCGGCGCGCGCTACCGCCATTTCATCAACGGCCTGCTCCGCAAGCTGGGCCGTACCGGCTATCTGGAAGTGGGAAGCTGGATGGGATCGACGCTGTGCAGCGCCATCCATGGCAACGCCGTGCGTGCGGTCGCGATCGACAATTGGAGCCAGTTCGGCGGCCCGCGCGACGCCTTCCTCGGCAACCTCGCGCAGTTCCGCACGGAGGCGGCGGCGGTGGAGGTGATCGAGGCGGATTTCCGCGCCGTGCCCTTCGCCGATCTGGCGGCCCGTCACACGCCCTTCGAGGTCTATCTGTTCGACGGTCCGCATGAGGAACAGGATCAGCATGACGGGCTGATCGCCGCCCTGCCGGCGCTGACGGAGGAGTTCGTCTTCATCTGCGACGATTGGAACTGGTGGCCGGTGCGCGCCGGCACGCATCGCGCCATCGTGCAGGGCGGGCTGCAGATGCTGTACGGCGCGGAGATCCGCACCACGCTGGACAACACGCATCCGGAGATCGCGTTCAAGGACAGCGATTGGCACAATGGCTACTTCATCGGCGTGCTGCGCAAGCCGCGCAGGGCCGTGCAGCTTTCGCTGTCTCTCGCAGCCTGATACCAAATCCCGGCGATCGTGACCGATCGCCGCCTTCGGCCGCTCGCCCGCCTTCGGCGGGCGCAGGTTCCGATAAGTGGGATCTGGTATGATCAAGGCTCCCGCAGGCTTTCCCGCATCCCGCGGATCAACGGTGTGAGGAAGTAGCCCAGCACGCTGCGGTCGCCGATCTTGATTTCGGCTGCCAGCGTCATGCCCGGGATCAGCGCCAGCCCGGGCTCCAGCCGCAGCACGGCGCCGGGCGCGATCTCCACCTGGCCGCGATGCACGGTGGGCCCGCCCGGTAGCGGCTCGCCGCCGCCGGGCTGGTTGGCGCCGAAGCTGTCGCGGCTGATGGCGCGCAGCGTGCCGAGCAGCGGGCCGTGGCGCTGGAACGGGAAGGCATCCACCTTCAGCACCACCGGATCGCCCACGCGCAGATGGCCGATATCGGCTGAACGCAGCGTGATCTCTGCGATCAGCGGCGCATCGGCCGGCACCAGCACCACCAGCGGCTCCGCCTCCCGCAGCACGGAGCCGGCGGAACGGCGCGCCACCTCCAGCACCACGCCATCCGCCGGCGCCAGCAGCGTGGTCAGCGCCTGCATGCGCGTGGCCTTGGCGAGCGATTCCTCCACTCGCACCAGCTCGCCCCGCAGCCGCACCGCATCTTCCAGCAGCAGCCGTGTCCATTCATCGCGAAAGCCTTCGCGTTCGGCACGCCGCGCGGCCAGGCTGTGGCCGAGTTCCTGTTCGCGGCTGCGCGCCGCCTCCTCCGCCTGCTCCGCCTCCATCCGCTGCACGCGGGCGGCGAGCAGGTTGAGGCGGGAGCCGATCTGACCCTCCATCAGCCGCAGGCGCATCGCCTCCACGTCCCGGGCGATGGCGGCGCGCTCGGCCAGCGAAGCCTGCTGCATGCGCGTGGCGCGCAGCCCTTCCTCCAGCGCCTGGATGTCCTGGTCCAGCGCATTCGTCCGGGCGGCGCGCAGCGCCTGGCGCTGGGCGTGCAGCACGGCCTGCAGGGCGCTGTCCGGGTTCTCGCCGCGCGCCGGTTCCGCGCCGGCCAGCTCGGCCTCCACGCGGCCGAGCTGCGCACGCAGCGACCGGGCCTGGGCCGCCAGCGCCTGCTGGTCGGCTTCGGCGAAGGTGGCGTCCATCCGCGCCAGCACGTCGCCGCGCCGCACCGCCTGGCCGGGCCGCACCAGCACTTCCCGCAGCACCGCACGTTCCATCGGTTGCAGCACCAGCGGCGGCGCATCAGGCACCAGGCGGCCGCTGCCGGTCACCACCACGTCGATGCGCGCCAGCGCCGCGCCGGCCAGCAGCGCGAGGGCCAGCAGCGCCAGCCACCAATGTGCGCCGCCCAGGAAAGGCGAGGGCGGCTCGGCGATCAGCGCCTCCAGATCGTCCTGGAACGCCACCGCCTCCGCCGCCAGGCGCCGCGGCGGGGGTCTGCTGCGGCGCAAGCGCATCACCGCAGGTGCTGCGTCTGCTGTTGCCATAGGTGCCGGTAGATCTCGCAGCGCTCCAGCAGCACGCCATGCGGCGCGCAATCCAGCAGCCTGCCCTGTTCGAGGACGAGAATTGCATCCGACGTCACCAGCGATGACAGGCGGTGCGAGACGATGACCATGGTGCGGCCGCGCGCGATCTCCGCCAAATTGCGCTGGATGATCGCTTCGCTGTCCGGGTCCAGCGCGCTGGTTGCCTCATCGAAGATCAACAGGCGCGGGCGGGTCAGCAGCGCGCGCGCGATGGCGATGCGCTGGCGCTGGCCGCCGGAGAAGTTGCTGGCGCCTTCCTCCACCATCGTGTCGTAGGACAATGGCAGGCGGTCGATGAATTCCTGCGCGCCGGCGAGCCGCGCGACCTCGATGATCTCATCAAGGCCCGCATCGGGGCGGGTGGCCGCGATGTTGTCGCGGATGGTGCCGCGGAATAGCAGGTTGTCCTGCAGCACCACGCCGATGCCGCGGCGCAGGTGGTTCAGCTCGATATGGCGGATATCCACGCCATCCAGGTGGATCAGCCCGGATTGCGGTGCGTGGATCGCCTGGATCAGCCGCGTGATGGTGGTCTTGCCGGAACCGGATCGGCCGACCACGCCGATCACCTGGCCGGGTTGCACGGCAAAGGAAACCCGGTCCAGAGCCGGCACGGCCGCGCCGGGGTACCGAAAGGTCACATCCTCGAAGGCGAGGCGGCCGGTAATGGTGGGGCGGGCGCTGCGGGTGGCGGCGCCGCGTTCGGGCGGCGTGTTCATCACCGTGCCCAGCATGCGCACGGACAGCGCCGCTTCCTGGTATTCGTTGATCAGCGCGACGATCTGCACGAGCGGGCCGGAGACGCGGCCGGACAGCATGGTGAAGGCGACCAGCGCGCCCATGGTCAGCGCGCCGTCGAAGACCAGCGTGGCGCCGGTGGCCAGCACGGCGATCTGCATCAGCTTCTCCAGCGCACCCGTCGCCACGCTGCCGAGTGCGCCGATGCGGCCGACGCTGGCATGCTGGCGCACCGCGGCGGCCAGCTTGCGGTCCCAGGCCTGCTGCCGCGCCGGCTCCAGCACCAGTGACTTCACCGCGCGCATATTGTGCAGGGTTTCCACCAGATGCGCCTGTCGCGCGCCTTCCGTCGCATACAGCCGGTTCAGCCGGGCGCGGAAGGTCGGCACCATGCCGCCGATGACCAGCGCGATGGCCAGCGAGAAGCCGAGAACCACCAGTGTCAGCACGCCGGAATACAGCGCCAGGAACACCAGCAGCACGGGCAGCAGCGCCGCATCCAGCAGGGTCTGGAACAGCCGACCGGTCAGGAAGTGGCGGAGCTTTTCCGTCTGCTGCATGTGCCGCACCACCACGCCGGCGGCATGGGTCTCGAAGAAGGACAGTGGCAGCGACAGCAGATGCCCGAAGGTGCGCGCGCCAAGCCGGGCATCGATCTTGTTGCTGGCCAGCAGCATCAATTGCTGGCGGATATAGCCGAAGATGGCATCGAAGGCCGTCAGCAGCACGAAGGCCCCCACCACGACATACAGCGTGTTCCAGGCTTGGTGGGTGATGACCTTGTCGATCAGTACCTGGAACAGCAGCGGGATGGTAAAGCCGATGAGGTTCGCCACCAGCGCCGCGATGGCAACGCCGGCGAACAGGCGGCGATGGCGGATGATCTCGGGCAGGAACCAGCGCAGGCCGAAGGGCTGTTCCTCATCATCCAGCGCATGCACGCGCTTGACCAGCACCAGTGTTCCCGACCATTCGGCGAGGAACGCGGCGCGCGTCAGAAGCTGCACGCCATCCGCTTCCCGCGTCGGGTCGAGCACCGCGGCCACGGGTTCGCCATCCGCGCCGTCCAGCGTGTGGATCAGGATGATCCAGCTGCCGTCATTGCGGACGACCATGGCCGGGTAGGCGGTGCCGAGCCCGGCCGCCTTTTCCCACCCCGCGCGCCGCAGCGCCTGGCCCTTCAGCCCCGCGGCATGCAGCGTCCGCAGCACCGCCGGTACCATGTCGCCATGTCCCGGCTGCGGCAGCTCATCCGGCGCAAGCTGCAGGCCGTGATGCATGGCCACCAGGAACACGCAGCGCAGCGCCGTGAGCTCCGGTGCCAACCTTCTGTCGGCCATCGTCATGCGCGCAGCCTATCGCGGCCGGTATGGACGCCTGGTAAATCGGCGCGCGATCAGCGCCCCGCCACCACGCGCAGCAGCGCCGGTTCCGGCACGCGCAGGCCCAGCGTCTCGGCGAAATACGCGATGGTGCGGCGCAGCCCGGCTTCCAGCGGCACCTCCGGCTGCCAACCGAGCAGGCTGCGCGCCAGGGTGATGTCCGGGCAGCGCTGCATCGGGTCATCCTGCGGCAACGGGCGCAGCACGTAGCCGGCGCGGGATGCGGTCTGCCGCGTCACCTCCTCCGCCAATTCGCGGATGGTGAATTCGGTGGGGTTGCCGAGATTGACCGGGCCGGTGATGCCATCCGGCGCACGCATCAGGCGGATGATGCCGTCGATCAGATCGTCCACATAGCAGAAGGACCGGGTCTGCCTGCCATCGCCATACAGCGTGATGGCCTCGCCCTGCAGCGCCTGGACGATGAAGTTGGACACCACGCGCCCGTCATTCGGATGCATGCGGGGGCCATAGGTGTTGAAGATGCGGGCGACGCGGATATCGACGCCGTCCTGGCGGTGGTAGTCGAAGAACAGCGTCTCCGCGCAGCGCTTGCCCTCGTCGTAGCAGGCGCGGATGCCGATGGGGTTGACGTTGCCGCGGTAGTTTTCCGTTTGTGGATGCACCGCAGGGTCGCCGTACACTTCCGAGGTGGAAGCCTGGAAGATCCGCGCGCCCAGCCGCTTCGCCAGCTCCAGCAGGTTGATGGCGCCATGCACCGAGGTTCGCACCGTCTGCACCGGATTATGCTGGTAATGCACCGGGGAGGCGGGGCAGGCGAGGTTGTAGATCTCGTCCACCTCCAGCTGGATCGGCTGCGTCACGTCGTGGCGGATCACCTCGAAATGCGGATGCGGCAGCAGGTGGCGGATATTGTCGCGCGATCCCGTGAAGAAATTGTCGAGGCAGATTACCTCCTCGCCCTCCGCCAGCAGCCGCTCGCACAGATGGGAGCCGAGGAAGCCGGCGCCGCCGGTGATCAGGACGCGTTTGCGCGCGCGCTTCATGCTGCGGGTCCTTGCTGCCGGCCCGCCTCATGCGGTGCCCCGGGTCAGGCTGCCCCGGTACGGCTTGCGAAAGGGTGAATGGCGCGGCGAAACGACGCGCAACGGAATCTGGGCATGCGCCGTCCGTGACGGCTGCACGAAGCGCAAGCGCCGTGCCATGCTGCGGAAAACGCCGCGCAGGAGCCCGCCATGTCGCCCCGCTTGTTGCTGCCCTTGTTGCTGCTGCTCGGCTGGCTGCTGCCGCTTTCCGCCCAGGCCTTCGACCCCCCTGGGCTCTCCGACGATGCGGGCCAGTACGAAGGCGCACTGACCCGCCGCTTCCCCGCCGGCGGCACGCCGCAGCAGCGCGCCCAGGCGGAAGCCCGGGCCCGCGCGGCGGAAGCCCGCAAGGATTGGGCCGCGGCCGTCGCGGCGTGGGAGGAAAGGGTCGGCGCCGGCGATGCCTCCGGCGACACCTGGCTCGCGCTGTCCCGCGCCCAGCTCTCCCGCACCCCGCCGGAGGCGCGGCGGGCGCTGCAGGCGGCATGGCGTGCCTACATGATGGTGCCAGGCGGCGCGCCGGAGATCCCCTCGCTGCTCGCGATGGCGGAGGCGCTGCGCCGGATGGACCAGCCGGTCTGGCAGATCGAGGCGCTGGAGGCGGTGGTCGAGCGTGCGCCGGAGGATGCGCGGCACCGGGAGGCGCTGGCCAGCGCCCGCCGCACCGCCGGCCTGCTGGTGCGCCGCATCACGACGGAACCGGATGCCGAACCGGCCCGCGCCTGCCTCGCCTTCACCTCCGCCCCCGCCCGCCGCGCGGATTGGCAGCCGGCCGACTGGCTGCGCGCCGAACCCGGCTTGCCGGCGATGGCGGTGACGCGGGAAGGCGACGTACTCTGCGTCGCCGGCCTGCCCTGGGGCGAGACCACGCGGCTGGTGGTGCGCGCCGGCCTGCCGGGGGAAGACGGGCTGCGCGTGCAGCGTGACCTGACCTACCGCATCGCCATGCCGAACCGTCCGGCCCGCATCGCCTTCGACAACCGCGCCTTCCTGCTGCCCCGGGCTCCACAGGCAGCGGGCCAGGACCCCCGCGTGACGGTCGCGACCGTGAACGTCGCCGCCCTGCGCCTCAAGCTGGTGCGGGTGACGGAGCGGAACCTGGTACCGCTGATGCGCGACTGGCGGCCGGGCACCACGATGGACGACTGGATGGCGGAGAACCTCTCCGAGGATCTCGGCCGCGTGGTGTGGGAAGGCCGCGCCGAGCTGCCGGCCGCGGAGCCCAACCGCATGGCGCGCAACGCCCTGCCACTGCCCGAGGCGCTGCGGACCGCCGGCCCCGGCATGTATGTGCTGGTGGCATTGCCCGGCGACGGCACGCAGCGCGGCAGCAGCGCTTCGCTCGCCGTAATGGCGACGGATCTCGGCATCACCGCCTGGCGTGGGCCGCAGGGCCTGGCCGTGCAGGTGCGCGGCTTTTCCGATGCCGTGCCGCGCGGCGCGGTGCGGACGGTGCTGCTGGCCCGCAACAACGATATCCTGGCGGAAGCGATGACCGGGCCGGATGGCCTGGCGCGGTTCAACGCGGCGGTGCTGCGCGGTGCCGGGCAATTGGCGCCGGTGGCGGTGCAGGCCTTCTCCGGCGAGGATTTCGCCACGCTCAACCTGGAAAGCGCCGCCTTCGACCTGACCGATCGCGGCGCCGAGGGGCGGCCGCATCCGGGGCCGCTCGATGCCTTCCTCTGGCTCGACCGCGGCATCTACCGCCCGGGCGAGGTGGTGCAGGTGGGCGCGCTGCTGCGCGATGGCGGCGGGCAGCCGGTGGACCTGCCGGTGCGGCTGCGGGTGAAGCGCCCGAACGGCCAGGTGTTCTTCGAGACGGTGCCGGACCGCGTGCAGGGCGCCGCCTTCGTCGCGCCCGTGCCCCTTTCGGCCAGCGCCCCGGCCGGCGCCTGGACGGTGGAGGTGCTGGCGGACCCCAACGCGCCGCCGATCGGCACCACCAGCTTCCGCGTCGATGCCTTCGTGCCGGAACGGCTGGAGGTGAATGCTGGCCCCGCCCCCGGCACGCTGGTGCCGGGGCAGGAGATGGAAATTCCCGTCGCCGCCCGCTTCCTGTACGGCGCGCCGGGCGCCGGCCTGACCGGCACGGCGGAACTGCGCCTGTCCGTGGACCCGGAGCCCTTCGAGGCCTGGCGCGGCTGGCGCTTCGGCCTGATGGACGAAAGCTTCACACCCGACCTGCAGGTCTTCGACGTGCCGGAGACGGATGCGGAGGGCAAGGCGACCCTGTCGCTGCTGCTGCCCCAGGCGCCTGACACCACGCGGCCGCTGCGCGCCGATGTGTCGGTGCTGATGTCCGAACCCGGTGGCCGGACCAGCGGAACGCGCCTGTCCCTGCCGGTGCGCGCCCGCGGCACGCTGCTCGCCATCCGCCCGGCCTTCGAGGGCGGCGCGGTGAATGACGGGGCGGAGGCCGCCTTCGACATCGCCGCCGTGAACCCGGCGGGCGAGGCCACCGCCGGCACGCTGCGCGTGCGGCTGGTGCGCGAAAGGCCCGATTGGCGGATCGTGATGCGCGAACGCCTGGCCCGCTACGAGACGGTGTGGCGCGACGAGCCGGTGGATTCCGCCGAGGTCCAGGTCGCCCCCGGCCGCCCCGCCCGCTTCGCCCGCACCCTGTCCTTCGGCCGCTACCGGCTGGAGGTGACGGAGCCGAACGGCCTCGGCATCGCCAGCTACCGCTTCCGCGCCGGCTGGGCGCAGGCGGAGGCGGCGGAGGTGCCGGACCGCGTGGATGTCGCCGCCGACCGCCGCGCCTATGGCGCCGGCGACACCGCCCGGCTGCGCATCACCCCGCCCTTCGCCGGGCGCGCCAGCATCGCCGTGCTGACGGATCGCGTGGTCTCGCTGCGGGAGATCGAGGTGCCGGAAGCCGGTGCCGAAATCGAGGTGCCGGTTGACGCCGCCTGGGGCCCCGGTGCGCATGTCGCCGTCACCGTCTTCCGGCCCGGTGCCGGTGGGGGCGCCGGTGCGGGCCGGCCGGGTCGCGCGCTGGGGCTCGCCTGGCTCGGGCTGGACCCGGCGGCGCGGCGGCTGGAGGTGGCGATCGACACGCCGCCGCTGGCCCGGCCGCGCACGCGCATCGAGGTGCCGATCCGCCTCCCCGGCGCCGGTGCCTCCGCGATGGTGACGCTGGCGGCGGTGGATGAGGGCATTCTCCGAATTACCAACTTTTCGAGTCCTGATCCGGTGGGCCATTTCCTGGCCCGGCGGCGCCTCGGCCTCGATATCCGGGACGATTACGGCCGCCTGATCGCCCCGGCGGAGGGCGAGGCCGCGGTGCTGCGCCAGGGTGGCGACGGCATGGATGCCAGCGCGCTGCTGCAGGTGCCGCAGCGCGTGGTGGCGCTGTTCCAGGGGCCGGTGGCAGTGGCCGCCGATGGCACCGCGACCATCCCGCTCGACCTGCCGGATTTCGCCGGCGAGGTGCGACTGATGGTGGTGGCCTGGGACGGCGCCCGCATCGGCAGCGCGGCCCGGCCGATGACCATCCGCGAACAGGCGGTGGCGGAGGCCCTGCTGCCGCGCTTCCTGGCGCCGGGCGATGAAGTCCGGCTGCCCGTGCTGCTGCACAATGTCGAACTGCCGCCCGGCGACTTCCGCGCCACGCTGACCGCCACCGGGGCGATCGCGCTGGCCGGGCCGGCGACACTGGACGCCAAGCTCGCCGCTGGCGCCCGCGCCGTGCCGGCCACCAGCCTGCGCGGCGTATCGGTCGGGCAGGGCACGCTGCGCCTGGCCGTCACCGGCCCCGGCGGCTTCAGGACGGAGCGGGAGGCGGAGATCACCGTCCGCTCCTCCCGCCCCGCGGTCAGCGAGGTCGCCATCAGCACCCTGGCGCCGGGCGCCACCGCGCCCGTGGCGTTGCCATCCTCCCGTTTCCTGGCTGGCACCTGGCGCGCCACGGCAAGCTGGGGCGCGCCGGTGCGCTACGATCCGCAGGCGCTGCTGGCGGGGCTCAAGCGTTTCCCGCTGGATTGCGTCGAGCAGGCCGGATCCCGCCTGCTGGCGCTGTCCTACGCCCCGGCCAACCCGGATACGGCGCAGGAGGATGCGGCGCTGCTCGGCCGGGCGATTTCCTCGGTGCTCGACCGGCAGACCTATTCCGGGCGCTTCGGCTACTGGAGCGCCGAGGGCAGCGTGCATGACTGGGCCAGCCTGTATGCGACGGAGGCCCTGCTGCGCGCCCGCGCCAATGGCGCCCCGGTGCCGGAGGCGGCGCTGAACGCGGCGCTGCAATCGGTGGAGGATGACCTGGAAGGCAGCGGCAACTCGCCGGAATACCTGGCCGTCCAGGCGTACCGCGTGCACGTGCTGGCGCTGGCCGGCCGCAACCGGCTGGGTGCGGCGCGGCGGCTGGCGGAGCAGCTCGACCAGTTGCCGACGCCGCTCGCCAAGGCGCAGCTCGCCAGCGCCTTCGCCCGTGCGGGCGACCGGGACCGCGCGGCGGCGATCTTCGCGGCCAGCCTGGAAGCCCCGGCGCGGCAGGTCTGGCACGCCGATTTCGGCAGCGCGGCGCGGGATGCGCTGGCCACCGCCCTGCTGCTACGCGAATCCGGCGTGGCCCAGGACCGGCTGCCGGCGCTGCTCGCGCGCCTGCCGGGGGCGGAATTCACGCCCGCCGTCAGCAACACCCAGGAACAGGCCTGGGCCGTCGCCGCGGCCTTCGTGCTGGGCCGCGACGGTCGGCCCGCGCGGATCACGCTGGATGGGCGGGACCTGCCGGTGGCGGGCGTGGTGACGGCGCCGCTGACGGCGGCCGGGGAGGCGCGCAACCGTGGCGATGCGCCGGTGGTGCAGGCGGTGTCGATCGCCGGCGTGCCGACCTCCCCCCTGCCGGCGGCCAGCCAGGGCATGCGGGTGGCGCGGCGCTTCTTCGCGCTGGATGGCCAGCCGCTGAACCTGGATGCGCTGCGCGCCGGCACCGGCTTCGTGCTGCTGATGGAGGCGCGGGCCACCGACAATGAGCGCCACCTGGCCATGGTGATCCAGGGCCTGCCGGCGGGGTGGGAGATTGCCGGGCGGCTCGGCCCGGGCGAGGTGCAGGGCATGCCGTGGCTCGGCACGCTGACCGACCCGGATGCCCAGCCGGCGCGGGATGACCGCTACGCCGCTGCGCTGGAACTGACCGCCGAAAGCCCGCTGGCCCGCTTCGCCGTGCGGGTGCGGGCGGTGACTGCCGGCAGCTTCGAGCTGCCGGGGATGGAGGCGCAGGACATGTACCGGCCGGGCATCTTCGCGCGGCAGAACGCGGCGCGCATCACGGTGCTGCCGGGCGAGTGATGGGGGCGGGCGGAAAAAGCCCTCTCCACCCGAAGGGAGGGGGTCGCGGCACTGCCGCGACGCCGAAGGCTGGTTGGGTGGGGGGGGCCTTGGAAGGCGGGGGCGACCCGCGTCCCTCGCAGCCCCCCCCACCCCGACCCTCCCCCCTCCGCGGGGGGAGAGGGAGACCCCTCGCTTTCGCAGCCATGTCGCTTGCGATCGGGTTGTTCTTCCTCGACCGCGCCTTCCCCCCCAACCTCGCCCGCCTGCATTCCGGCGTGGAGGTGCTGGACCGCCACGGCCGCACCCTTTCCACCCTGCCGGCCCCGGGCGGCATCTGGCGCCTGCCCACCGCGCCGGCCGATGTGCCGCCCCACCTCCTCGCCATGCTGGTCGCGGCGGAGGATGCGCGGTTCCGCTGGCATCCGGGCGTCGATCCGCTGGCGCTGGCCCGTGCCGCCTTCCAATGGGTGCGCGCCGGCCGCGTCGTCTCCGGCGGATCGACGCTGACCATGCAGGCCGCCCGGCTGCTGGAGCCGCGCCCGCGCACGCTGCGCAGCAAGGCCATCGAGATGCTGCGCGCCCTGCAGCTGGAGGCGCGGTTCAGCAAGGATGAGATCCTTGGGATCTGGCTCACCCTCGCCCCCCAGGGCGGCAATCTGGAGGGGCTGCGCGCCGGCGCCTTCGCCTGGTTCGGCCGCCCGCCCGGCCAGCTCGACGCCGCCGAATCCGCGCTGCTGGTGGCGCTGGCCCGGCGGCCGGAGGCGCTGCGCCCGGACCGGCACCCGGAGGCTGCACGCGCGGCCCGCGACGCCCTGCTGCGCCAGCGCGCCCCCGGCGCCGGCCAGGTCAGCCCGGCGGAGCGCGACCTGGCGCTGGCCAGCCCGGTGCCCGGCGCCCGCCACCCCATGCCGCGCCTGGCGCCGCACCTCTCCCGCCAATTGGCGCGCGACGCCGCGCCGGGCGCCCGCATCGCCACCACGCTCGACCGCGACCTGCAACGCGCGGCGGAGGCGCTGGCGGAAGACCGCCTGCTGGCCCTGTCCGACCACGCCGCCATGGCGATGGTGGTAGCCGAAATCGAATCCCGCGAAATCCGCGCCCTGGTCGGCGGCAGCTTCGGCGTCGAGACCCGCGCCGGCATGCTGGATCTGACGCGCGCGGTGCGCTCCCCCGGCTCGGCCCAAAAACCCTTCCTCTATGCGCTGGCCTTCGAGGCCGGGGTGGCGCGGCCCGAAACGCTGGTGGCGGACCTGCCCTTCCGCTTCGGCAGCTATGCGCCCGAGAATTTCTCCCGCGATTTCGTCGGCCGCATCACCGCCGCCGACGCGCTGCGGCAATCGCTGAACCTGCCGGCCGTGGCGCTGCTGAGCGAATTGGGCGTGCTGCGCTACGCCACCGCGCTGAAGCTGGCCGGCAGCCCGCCACGCCTGGCGCGGGGGGCCGAACCCTCCCTGCCGCTGGCGCTGGGTGGGGCAGGGACCACGCTGCGAGAACTGGTCGCGCTGTATGCGCTGCTCGGCGATGCGGGCCGGGCCGGGCCGCTGGTGGCCGTTCCCACGCCACCGGCCGAGCGGCCCGAGGTGGTGCTGCCGCGCGCCGCGGCGAGCGTGGCGGGGATATTGGTGCAGCCGTTTCCGGGTGGCGGGCCGCGGGGGGTGGCGTGGAAGACCGGCACCTCCTGGGGCGGGCGGGATGGCTGGGCGCTGGGGCTGGATGCGCGGCATGTCGCGGGTGTCTGGGTCGGGCGGCCGGATGGCACGCCGGTTCCGGGCCTGACCGGGCGGGGCGTGGCGCTGCCGGCGCTGGCGGCGCTGTTTGCCCGGCTGCCGGCCGCGCCGCGCCAGCCGCTTGCGGTGCGCGCCACGCCGCGCCCCTTCGCCGAGGCCGCCGACCGGCTGCGCCTGGTCTTCCCCATGCCGGGGGCGGTGCTGGCGGAGGGTGGTCCCGTCACGCTGCGCGCCGCCGGGGGGCGCCGGCCGCTGGTCTTCCTGGTGGATGGCGCGCCGCTGGACCACCACCGGGCGCGGCGGGAGGCCGCCTGGGTGCCGCCCGGGCCGGGCTTCTACCGCGTGACGGTGCTGGATGCGGATGGCGTGGCGGCGGGGGCGGAGCTGCGGGTGCGGTAGGGGGGCGGCTGGCCCCCACCCTCCCGCCTTGCAGGGGAGGGTAAGTGCATCTCCCTCCTCCGCTTGCGGGGGGGGGGCGGGGTGGGGGCAGGCGCTCAGCCTACCGCCGTGCCGCAGGCCTTGATGGCGGCCTGCATATGCGCGGGCACCGGGGCCTCGAAATGCTGCGCCGGGTCCAGCGGCAGGGTCAGGGACCGCGCCAGCAGGTGCAGCCCCCCAGCCTCGCCCCGTTCCCCATCGGCGCCATACATCCCATCCCCCAGGATCGGGCAGCCGAGATGCGCGCAATGCACCCGCAGCTGATGCGTCCGCCCGGTCTCCGGCACCAGCTCCAGCCAGGTGAGCCCGGCGCCGCGCCCCAGCACCCGCCAGAGGCTGCGGGCCGGATCGCCCTTCGCATCCACCTGCATCCGCCAGCCCCGTGCCGCGCTGCTGGTCTTGGCGAGCGGCGCCTCCACCACGCCCGACTCGCCCGCCGGCCCGCCGCGCACCACCGCCCAATAGGCCTTGCCCACCTGGCGCGCCGCGAACAGGGCGTTCAGCCGCGCCAGCATCGGCGCGGTGCGGCCCAGCACCAGGCAGCCGGCGGTGTCCGTATCCAGCCGGTGCGCCGGCTGCGGCACCCGCTTCTTGCCGAGGCTGAGCGCCGGCAGCCAGGTCTCCAGCGTCTCCCCCTGCCGGGCGGAAACGGGCAGCCCCGCGGGCTTGTCCAGCACCAGCAGCTCCGGCCCCAGATGCAGGATGCGCGCCTGCAACCACGGCGGAAGATTTGGCGGTGCAGCAATCTTCGCTTGGCGAAACCTGCCCGCTGGTGGAACCCTGGGTGGCATGAACGAGCCTGATCTCCGACCAATCGTTGTCTGCCTCGGCAGTGTCGTCATGGACCACACTTTCCTCGTGCAGGATATCGTGCAGCCGCCATCGAAGAACCGCGCCACCGGCTACAGCCTGGGCGCGGGTGGGCTGGCGGCCAATGCCTCGGTGGGGGTGGCGCGCCTGGGCGGGCGCTGCATCTTCTGGGGGCGGGTGGGGGATGACCTCAACGGCAAGCCGCTGCTGGAGGCGCTGGCCGCCCAGGGGGTCGATGTCTCCCACTGCCATGTCGCGACCCATGCGCGCACGCCGGTTTCCGCAGTGCTGGTGGACCCGGTCGGGGAGCGTAGTATTTATTCCTATCGCGGCGACAACCTCGGCACGGACCCGGAGTGGCTGCCGCTGCACCTGCTGGAAACGGCGCAGGCCTTCCTGTGCGACCCGCGCTGGCCGGAGGGCGCCGCCCGCGCCCTGGACCACGCCCGCCTGCACGGCGTGCCGACCGTGATCGACGGCGAGAAAAGCGAGACGCGGCTGCTGGTGGACCTCATCCCGCGCGCCGACCACGCGATTTTCTCGCAGCCCGGCCTGGCCAATTACGCGCCCGGCGCGCGCCCGGTGGAGGGGCTGCGCAAGGCCATCGCCGCCGGCTGCCAGACGGCCGCGGTGACACGGGGCGAGAAGGGCACGCTGTGGCTGACGGCGGCGGACCCGGAGCCGCGCGTCACCCCCGCCTTCCGCGTCCAGGCCACCAATACCACCGGCGCCGGCGATGTGTTCCACGGCGCCTATGCGCTGGCCATGGCGGAACGCCAGGGCGTGGCGGAGGCGATGCGCTTCGCCTCCGCCGCCGGCGGGTTGCGGGCGCGGGATGGCGCCACGCCGACGCGGGCGATGGTGGAGGAATTGTTGCGCGGCTGACACCAGCCTCACGCCACGGTGCATGGCCGCGGCGCCGCGGCGGGCTGGCCGCCTCGCGCCGCCGCATGCCAGCCTTCCCCGCCGGCCCGCAGAGGCCGCGTTCAAGGGAAGGAATTCGAGAAGATGCATGCCAGCCGCCGCGCCCTGCTGGGCGCCGCCGGGGCCGTGCTCGCCACGCCCGCCCTCGCGCAACGCGAGCCGCCCGGCCGCTACCCCGATCCGGCCATCGAGGTGCTCGACCCCGCCTTCAACCGCTACCGCCTGGTGCTCGCCGCGGTGGAACGGCTTGCCACCGGCTTCCGCTGGAGCGAGGGCCCGGCCTGGTTCGGCGACCAGCGCTGCCTGGTCTGGTCCGACATCCCCTCCAACAAGCTGATGCGCTGGCATGAGACGACGGGCCGCGTCGATGTGCTGCGGGAGCCCTCGAACAACAGCAATGGCAATACCCGCGACCGCCAGGGCCGCCTGCTGACCTGCGAGCACCTGACCCGCCGCGTGACGCGCACGGAGCCCGATGGCCGCATCACCGTCATCGCCGATCGCTATGACGGCAAGCGGCTGAACAGCCCGAACGACGTGGTGGTGAAGTCGGACGGCAGCATCTGGTTCACCGACCCGCCCTTCGGCATCCTCGGCTTCTATGAGGGCGAGCGGGCGGAGCCGGAACTGCCGACCAACGTCTATCGCGTGGCCCCCGATGGCCGCATCAGCGTCGCCACCGGCGATGTCGGCCGGCCCAATGGCCTGGCCTTCTCGCCGGATGAACGCATCCTGTATGTGGTGGAGGCGGCGGCGACGCCGCGGGTGATCCGCGCCTTCGATGTCGGCGATGACGGCCGCCTGTCCAATAGCCGGACCTTCTACCAGTGCCGGGATGGCGAGACGCCGGATGGCTTCCGCGTCGATGTGGACGGCAATCTGTGGTGCGGCTGGGGCATGGGCACGCCGGAGCTGGATGGGGTGCGGGTGCTGGACAAGGGCGGCACGCCGATCGGGCATATCCGTCTGCCGGAACGCTGCGCCAATGTCGCCTTCGGCGGGCGTTTTCGGAACCGGCTGTTCATGCCGGCGAGCAGGTCGCTCTACAGCCTGTATGTGAATACGCAGGGGACGCCGTATGGGTGAGGGGCTTGCCCCCCACCCAACCAGCCTGCGGCGCTGCTGCAGCGCCGCAGCTCCCCGCAAGCGTGGGGGAGGGCTTCGGCGGGATCAGCCTCGGGCAGACGTTCTGGTTTATGCACCAGGCGACCGCTCTTGCCCCTGTGCCGCACTAAACCTCGGGTGCATGGCGATATAGGCTTACGCCATGAGCGAAGACCTGATCACCCTCGCCGTTGCGGAACCCAGCGACGTCGCCGACTTCAAGAAGGAACTGCAGGACGCCTTCGCGGTGGCTGTGGTCGATGAGTTCGGATCGCTACCGGACGGGCCCATCCCATCGGACGAAGATCTTGCCAATGCGATGAATGCCCCGGGCGCCGTGGTGCTGCGCATCCTGTGCAACGGTCAGAAGGTTGGCGGCGCCGTGCTGACCATCGACACGACAACCCATCACAACGCGCTCGACCTGTTCTTCCTGCGGGTGGGCGAGCAGGGTCGCGGTATCGGCCTCGAGGCCTGGCGCGCCATCGAGCAGAGATATCCCGAGACGATCACATGGCAGACGCACACCCCGTATTTCGAGAAGCGAAACATCCACTTCTACGTCAACAAGTGCGGCTTCAGGATTATCGAGTTCTTCAACAAGCACCATTCCGACCCGAACCACCCGGCCCAGGACGACCTGCCCGATGGCGATGCCTTCCAGTTCGAGAAGGTCATGCGAGGCGGCGGAATCGTCGCCTAGCTTGGCCTCATTGAGACAGGGGCCGAAGCCCCTGTCCCTGTCCGGGAGGCTCAGCCCCGCGCGACCGCCACCTGCGCCTTCGCGGCCGTCAGCATCAGGCCGCTGTCGTTCATGATGGTCGCCAGGTTGAAGCCGCGCTCGAACATCTCCTTCGAGTACTGGCCCGTCATGGTGTGGATGCCCACCTTCACCCCGGCCGCCTGGGCGGTGGTGCGGATCTTGTCCAGCACCGCCAGGAATTCCGGCTCCCGCCGGTCCTGCAGCGGCGCCATGCCGAGCGACAGGCTGAGGTCGGACGGGCCGATATAGATGGCGTCCACGCCCGGCACATTGACGATGGCTTCCAGGTTGTCGAGCGCCGTCTTGGTCTCGATCATCGGGATCACCAGCACGTCCTCATTCGCCGCATCGGTGTCGGCCGCTGCGCCATACATGCCGGACCGGATCGGGCCGAAGCTGCGCGTGCCCTTGTTGGGGTAGCGGCAATAGGAGACCAGCGCGCGGGCCTCGGCTTCCGTGTTCACCATCGGGCAGATCACGCCCTTGGCCCCACCGTCCAAGACTTTGCCGATGATGCCCGGCTCGTTCCACGGCACGCGGACCATCGGCGTGACGCCATGCGGCTGCATGCCCTGAAAGCAGGCGACCATGGACATGTAGTCCTGCAGGCCGTGCTGGATGTCCACCGTCAGGCTGTCCCAGCCGGCCAGGGCCATCACCTCGGCGGTGAAGCCGCTCGGGATGGCGAGCCACCCGTTCACCACCGGCTTGCCTGCTGCCCAGGCCGCCTTGACGCCGTTTGCCATTTTCTTCGTTCCCCCGCGGGTGGTTGTATGATGACTGGGACGCTAGGCCGGGGCCGTTGGGGCGTCAACGCGCCTGGGGCGCTTTGCGAGGCAGGTTTCCGCATGGCAAGCTGCGCCGCATGAACACCATCTCCCCCCGCCCGGTCGATGCCGTGATCGCCGCCGGCACCGCCTTCCTGGGTGACCGCATGACGATCAACGCCGCGATCCGCGAGCAGCACAGCCATGGCGAGGACAGCTCCACGCCGACCATGCCGGATGCCGTCGCCTTCGTGGAGACGACGCAGGAGGTCAGCCAGCTTCTGGCGCTGTGCCACCAGCATGGCGTGCCCGTGGTGCCCTTCGGCGCCGGCACCAGCCTGGAAGGCCATGTGAACCCGGTGCGCGCCGGCGTCAGCCTGGACCTGTCCCGCATGACGGCGGTGCTGGAGGTGAACGAGCAGGACATGGACTGCCTGCTGGAGCCGGGCGTGACGCGCCAGCAGCTCAACGAATTTCTCCGGGATAAGGGCCTGTTCTTCCCGGTTGACCCAGGCAGTCACTGCACCTTGGGCGGCATGGTGGCGACCCGCGCCTCCGGCACGAACGCCGTGCGCTACGGCACCATTCGCGAAAACGTGCTGGGGCTGGAAGTGGTGCTGGCCGATGGCCGGGTCATCACCACCGGCGGCCGCACCCGCAAGGCCGCCAATGGCTATGACCTGACCCGCCTGTTCGTCGGCAGCGAGGGCACACTCGGCGTCGTCACCAAGGTCCGCCTGCGCCTGCACGGCATCCCGGAGGCGATGAGCAGCGCGGTGGTGCAGTTCCCGACGCTCGCCGGGGCGGTGGAAAGCACCATCCAGGTCATGCAGCTCGGCATCCCCGTGGCGCGGATCGAGCTGCTGGACGACGACATGATGGCTGCCTCCATCGCCTTCTCGAAGCTGGAGGGCTTCGTGCCCCTGCCCACGCTGTTCCTGGAATTCCACGGCACGGAGGCCGCCGTGGCCGAACAGGCCGGGCTGGTCGAGGCGATCACCAGCGACAATGGCGGCAGCGGCTTCCGCTGGGCGACGGACCCGGCGGAGCGCGCCAAGCTGTGGAAGGCCCGGCATGACAGCTACTGGGCCGGCATCGCCTGGAAGCCCGGCCACAAGGCGCTGACCACCGATGTCTGCGTGCCGATCTCCCGCCTGGCGGAGGCGCTGGTCGGCGCCAAGCAGGAAGCCACCGAACTCGGCCACACCACCTGCATCGTCGGTCATGTCGGCGACGGCAATTTCCACCAGATGATCCTCTACAATCCGGAGGATCCGAAGGGGCTGGAAGGCGCCTGGGACATGGACCGGCGCGTGGTGGCGCGCGGGTTGTCGCTGGGCGGCACCTGTTCCGGCGAGCATGGCATCGGCCTCGGCAAGCGGGAATTCCTGGAGACGGAACATGGCGCGGAGGCGCTGGCCGTGATGCGCAGCCTGAAGGCGACGCTGGACCCCAAGGGCATCATGAATCCGGGGAAGATGTTCCGGAATTGAGGTGATGTCCCCCGCCCAGGCCGGGATGGCGCTGCCCATCCTGGTGCTGTGCCTCGGCCACATTTTCTCGAATGCCGTGCGGACGATTCCGGCGGTGGCGGCGGATGTGCTGATGCGCGACCTCGGCCTGGGGGCGGAGGCGCTGGCGCAGATCACCGGCGCCTTCCCGCTGGCCTTCGCCGTGGTGATGATCCCGGTCGGCATCGCGCTCGATCGCTTCGGCGTGCAGCGCGTGGCCCTCGGCCTGCTGACGGTGGCCGGATGCGGCGCGGTGCTGGGGGCGCTGGCGACCGGGCCCTGGTCCATGCTGTTTGCCCAGATCGTCCTTGGGGCCGGGTGCTCGGGCATGCTGATGTGCCCGATCACCTTCGCCGCCCGCGGCCTCACCACTTCCCGCTTCGCGGTCTGGTCCGGGCTGATCCAGGCGGTGGGCAATACCGGCATGCTGCTCTCGGCCAGCCCGCTCGCCTTGCTGATCGAGGCGGTGGATTGGCGCGCCGGCTTCTGGGCCTGCGCCGGCATCGCGACGCTCGCCCTGCCGCTGGTGGCGCTGCTGGTGCCGCGGGACCGGCCCGAAGCGCAGCCACCGCGTAGCCTGGCGGAGGATGTGCGGCAGGTGGCGCATATGGCCGCCCAGCCGGCGCTGCGCGGCGTGATGGTCTTCGTCTTCGCCTCCTTCGCCGCGGTGCTGGGCCTGCGGGGCCTTTGGGGCGGGCCCTGGCTGATGGAGGGCAAGGGGCTGGACCGCGTCGATGCCGGCAATGTGCTGCTGGCCTGCACCGTGGCGCTGACCATCGGCCCGCTGCTGGCCGGGCTGGTGCTGCGCCGCATCGGCCATGCCCGCGCCCTGTTGGCGGGCAGCCACCTGCTCTGTGCCGGCTTCATCCTGCTGATCATCGGCGGCGGCCCCGGCGGCTGGCTGGCGGAGGCGCTGGGCCGGCCGATGCTGCCGGTGGCCTGGGATGCGGCGCTGCTGGTGGCCTTCGGCGCCGTCATCTCCTTCCAGGTGCTGGCCTTCTCCATCGTCCGCTCGGCGGTGCCGCCGGAGCAGGCGGGGCGGGCGCTTTCCGCCGCCAACCTGTTCTTCTTCGCCGGTGCCGCGGTGTTCCAGGCGCTGTCGGGAGCCATGGCCGGCTGGGGCGGCCCGGCCGCGGCGCTGGCCACTTTCGCAGCGGGGCTGGTGGTGTGCTCGCTCGGCTTCCTGGCACTTCGCCCCCGATGAGGCCCCGATGAGGCGCCGTCTGGTCCTGGCGGGGGCGGCGGCGCTGGCCGCGCGGCCGGTGCTGGCGCAGGCGGAGCAGACCCTGCCGCGCATCGCGCTCGGCGCCGATTCCGGGCGGGATGTCAGCTTCCTGGCGCAGGAGGTCGGCGGCCGCGCATGGGTGCTGGCGGGCAGCGCCCTGGACCGCCGCCACACGACCTGGTCCAGCTTCAAGATCCCCAATCTGCTGATCGCGCTGGAGGAAGGCGTGGTGGACGGGCTGGACACGCCCCGGCGCTGGAACCCGGCGCGGCGCCCGGCCGCCGCCTGGTGGCCGGCCGCCTGGCGCCGCGACCAGACGCTCCGCAGCGCCTTCGCCGATTCCACCGTCTGGTACTTCCGCGACCTGGCGCAGGCGGTGGGCGGCGCGCGCTACCGGGCGACGCTGGCCCGCTGGCGCTACGGCAATGCGGTGGCGGCAGAGGGATCGGACCGCTTCTGGCTGGACGGCACGCTGCGGATTTCGGTGCGGGAACAGGTGGGCTTCCTGGCCGCATTGCTGGAAGGCCGCCTCGGCGTCAGCCCCGCCAGCCTGGCGGCGCTGGAGGAGGCCAGCCGCGCCGGCGCGGCGCCGGGCCTGGTACTGCACGGCAAGACCGGCGCCGGTCCGCGACGGCCTGCTGGGGCGGAGGGCTGGTATGTCGGCTTCCTGCGCCGGCAGGCCGCGCCGCCCGTGGCCTTCGCGCTGCACACGACGGCACCGGACATGGCCGCGCTGCGGGACTTCCGGCGCGAGGCGGCGCTGCGGCTGCTCGGCGCGGCCGGGCTGCTGCCGGCCGGCTTCCCGCTGTCGTAACTGTCAGCCCGCCATCGCGCTCTGTAGCCTGCGCGCCATCCGGGAAAGGGGCTTTGCCATGCTCAGGCTGGTCGGGCTGCTGGTGGTGCTGGCGGGTGTCGCGCTGCTTGGGCATTGGCTGCTGATGCAGGGCGTTCAGGCGCCGGGCGAAATCGGCCGCCTGGCCGCCGGCACCTGCGCCGCCTGCCACTGAGCCTGACCCGGAAGATCGGCGGGTCGGTCCAGTGCGGCTTTTCAGCCCTGGCGGCGTCGCCGTCCTGGCCAGGACGAAAAATCCGCGACCGGCTCTCAGCCGCCGACCTTATGGGTCAGGCTCCGGGGGCAGGGTGCCGCCGGCGCCAATGCTGCGTTAGGATGGGCGGGCAGGAGGATCGCCTATGCTGCGTAGCATTCTGGTCGCTTTGGATGACACGCCCGGTGCCAAGGCGGCACGCGATGCCGCCATCGCATTGTCGCGTCGCACCGGGGCCGTGTTGACCGCTGCGGTGGTGCTGGACCGGCCGCATACCGAAAGCGAGCATGAACTCGTCCCGCTCGGTGGTGCCGCCTTCAAGGCGAAGCGCGACGCAGCCCGGGTCAAGCGGGCGCAGGAAGACGCGCAGCTGGCGCTGGCCGAATGCGCCGCCGCGGCGGCCGGCCACCCCTATGATGAAGTGAAGCTGGATGACGCGCCGGAGCCGGCCCTGCTGCGCGCCGGCGCCACCCATGACCTGCTGGTGATCGGCCGCGACAGCACCCTCGGCCTGGAAGCGACGGAGGAAGGCGTCGCGCCGGTGATCGAGCGCCTGCTGCTGGAAGGTGCCCGCCCGCTGCTGGTGATCCCCCCGGCGCCGGTGCTGGCGGAGGGTCCGGTGCTGGTCGGCTACGACGCCTCGATCCCTGCCATGGTGGCGCTGCAGCTTTTTGCTCTGCTCGGACTGGCCGAGGGCGCCCCGCTGCGCGTCGCCTCCGCCGCCGAGACGCGGGAGGAAGCGCTGGCCATGGCGGAGGAGGGCTGCACCTATCTGCGCCGCCATGGGCTGGAGGCTACGCCGCTCGCCATGGTCGGCGGCCGCCCGGCCGACCTGCTGCTGGCCGAGGCGGAGGCCCTGCAGGCACGCATGCTGGTGGTGGGGTCCTTCGAGGAAAGCGGCCTGCGCCGCCTGTTCACCGGCAGTGCCACCCACGCCCTGCTGCGCCGCGCGCGCTGCCCGGTGTTTATTCATCACTGATTTGCCCTCAGGCGCCGGGCGCCGGCGCGGCGAGCCAAGGCCCTGCGGGCCGCCTGAGACAGCCCCGGTCGCGATTCGCCGGCCTCAGCGGCCTTCGAGCTGGACCAACGCGTATTCGATGTTGCGCCGCGCCCGCTTCTCGCGCTCCAGCCAATAGCGGTCGGTGTGGTAGATGCGGTCGCGCCACAGCAGCATCTGCAGCGCGGCGATCCGCCCGGCGCGGTAGCGGTCATCCGGCAGATGCGCGTATTCGTGGCGGTTCGCGGCCTCGAAGGCGTCGAAGCGCGCAGCCGTCTCGCCCAGTACCGCATTGTCCATGTCGAGCAGCAGCGCCGCATCGGCGCGCAGGCCGGGGTCGTCCGTCTCCGGCGCTTCCTGGCGCAGCACGGCGTGGATCAGCGTCTCCGCCCGCGCCAGCATGTGCCGCGGCAGGGTCCGGCCGAGATGGCGGTGCATCACGCGGATGCTCTGCGCCTCCGCCTCCGGATTGGCGCGGTCGAAGATGGCGGTGTGGAACAGGATGGCCAGGATGAAGGCCGGCTTGTCCGACAGCGCGTGGGAAACCTCCTCCGCCATGGCCAGCATGCCGGAGATGCGCGCCCAGTCATGATGCGCGCGATGCGGTTCCGCGTGGCGGTGCTGCAGGTCTGCGAAGATGGCCGGGGTCACGGCGTGGCATCATCCCCGCGATGCGGCGCCGGGCCGAGGCCCGGCGCCGAAGGCTTCATGCGCTCTCGTAGAGCCGCGTCAGGCTGAATTCGCGGTGGCCGAGCAGCTCGGCCGCCGTCAGTTCGCCATCGGCGGTGCGCAGGATGCAGTCCAGCAGCGCCTCCCCGGCCTCGTCCATGTTCATCTGCTTCTGCAGCAGGCCGGTCACGTCGACGTCGATGTGCTCGGACATGGTGCGCTGGGTGCGGGGGTTCGCCGTCAGCTTGATCACCGGCAGGATCGGGTTGCCGATGACATTGCCCTGGCCGGTCGGGAAGGTATGCACCGCGAAGCCGGAAGCCGCGCAGAGCGTCACCATCTCGGCGGCGGCCGAGGAGCTGTCCATGAACCACAGGCCGGAATGGGTCGGCACCTCGGCCTTGTCCAGCACGCCATCGACCGTGCACTTCTTGCCGATCTTGGTGATGTTGCCGAGGGCCTTTTCCTCGATGGTGGTCAGGCCACCCTCGATATTGCCCTTGGTCGGCTGGCTGTCCGACAGGTCGCTGGTCTTGTTCGCTTCCACCACGCGCTGGTAGCGGTCGAACATCGCCATGAACTGCGTGCGGATCTCGGGCGTCTTGCAGCGCGCGGCCACCAGGTGCTCGCCGCCCGTCAGCTCCGTCGTCTCGCCGAAGACCAGCGTATTGCCGTTGGCCCAGAGCTTGTCATAGGAATTGCCGACGGTGGGGCAGGAGGCGAGGCCGGAGGTGGTGTCGCTCTCGCCGCACTTCGTGGAAACCCAAAGCTCCACCAGCGGCGCCTTCGACTTCTTCAGCTTCGAGGCGTGCTTGACCAGCCGATATGCTGCGCGGGACGCGCTGGCAATCGTCGAAATATCGCCATTCTGCTCGATGGCGAAGCCCTCGACCGGCTTGCCCGACTTGGCGATGCCCTCGACGATCTTGCCGGTCCAGCCCGGCTCGATGCCGATGACGATGACGCCGGCGACATTCGGGTTGGTGCCGGTGCCGATCAGCGTGCGGAAATGCAGGTCGAGGTCAGCGCCGAACTGCAGCCGGCCATAGGCGTGCGGGATGGCCAGCGCGCCCTTGATGTTGTTCGCCACCGCCTCAGCGGCAGCGTTCGAAAGATCGTCCACCGGCAGGATGATGACGTGGTTGCGCACGCCCATCCGGCCGTTCTCGCGCCGCCAGCCTTCGAAGGAGGCGTCCCTCAGGTTCAGGCCCATCGGTTCCGTTCCCCTACCAGCGCTTTGTCTTGACGTTGTGCACGTGCAGATGCTCGCCGGCGCCGATATCGGCCACCGCGCGGCCGATATCCGTGCCGTACTTCATGATGGTGTCGCCCTTGGCGATGGACCGGATGGCCAGCTTGTGGCCGATCGGGATGTCCGACTTTGAGTCGAACTCCATCATCTTGTCCTGGTCCATGATCCAGCCATTCAGCCTGGTGCCGGCCTTCAGGCCTTCCACCACCACCACGCCCACGCTGTCGCCCTCATCATGGACGACGAAATGGATTTGCATCGATCCCCCCGGTGACCCTTGGAGCGCGCACCCTAGGCCCGCCGCCCGCCCCCTTCAACCTGCCCCCGCGACGTGTCATTCAGGGCGGCGGGAACACACGGGAAGAAGGGGCTGCCGCCATGGCGGGCGTCTACTGGTATGCCGGCAACTGGTCTACCGAGGAGCCGAAGGTTATCGGCCCGATGGACCACGCCTTCTGGCTCGGCAGCGTGATCTTCGACGGCGGCCGGTCCTTCGGCGGCGTCGCGCCGGACCTCGACCTGCATTGCGCCCGCGCCGTGCAATCGGCCCGCAACATGCTGATGAAGCCGACGAAAACGCCCGCCGAGATCGAGGAACTGTGCCGCGAGGGCATCCGCCGCATGGGCCCGCAGGCGGAGCTGTATATCCGCCCGATGTTCTTCATCCGCCGCGGCCTGGGGGCGGCGCGACCGGACCCGGACAGCACGGATTTCATCCTGGCGATCTACGACGCGCCGCTGCCGGAATACAAAGGCTTCTCCGCCTGCCTGGCGCCGCAGCGCCGCCCGGCGCCGGACCAGGCGCCGACCGACGCCAAGGCCGCCTGCCTCTACCCCAACGGCTCCCGCGCCTCCGCCTTCGCCCATGACAAGGGGTATGAGGCGGCGGTGGTCTGCGACCCGATCGGCCATGTCGCCGAATTCGCCCATGCCAATCTGATGTTCGCCAAGGATGGCAAGGTCATCACCCCCGCCGAGAACGGCACCTTCCTGGCCGGCATCACCCGCGCCCGCGTCATCGCCCTGCTGCGGGAAGCCGGCGTGACGGTCGAGGAACGCGCCGTGAAGCCGGAGGAACTGGAGACGGCGGACGAGATCTTCTCCACCGGCAACTACGGCAAGGTGCTGCCCTGCTCGAACTGGCAGGGCCGCCACATGCAGCCGGGGCCGCTCTGCCAGAAGGCGCGGACGCTGTATTTCGACTGGGCCGAGGCGAAGTGGCGCATCCTGCCCAAGGTCGCGGCGTAGCTTACGCTTTCAGCCGCACCCGCAGCCCGGGCGGTGACGCCGCGCTGGCATCCTCCAGCGTCACCGCCAGCCCATGCAGCTCCGCCACCGCCGCCACCAGCGCCAGGCCGAGTCCCGCGCCCTGCGTGCTGCGGGCGGCGTCCAGCCGGTGGAAGCGGCGGAAAACCAGGGGTTTTTCCGTATCCGGGATGCCCGGCCCGTCATCCGCCACGGTGATTTCGGGTCCTGGCCGCAGCGCCAGCACCACGCGGCCGCCCTCCCGCCCATGGCGGATGGCGTTCTCAACCAGATTCGCCAGCATCTGCGCCAGCAGATCCCGGTCCCCCTGCATCGTCACGCCGGGCGCAAGGTCCGTCTCCAGCGCCTGACCGCGCTCGGCGGCCGCACTCGCGTAAAGCTCCGCTACCGTCTCCATCACCGCATGCAGGTCGACGTTCGAAAAAGCCGCGCGGCGGGCGCCGCTCTCGATCTGGGCGATGCGCAGCAAGGCCGCGAAAATCTCCAGGATGCGGTCGCATTCGGCCACCGCAGCCTCCGCCTCCGGCCCCTCCAGCGATTCCAACCGCTGGCGCAGCCGGGTCAGCGGGGTGCGCAGGTCATGCGCGATGTCATCCGTCACCTGGCGCAGCGCCGCCATGGTGGCGGCCAGCCGGTCCAGCGTGGCGTTCACCCGCCGCGCCAGCCGGTCGAATTCATCGCCGCCCGGCCGCGCCACCAGCCGCGTGTTGAGCCTTCCCTGCTCCACCTCCGCCAAAGCGCGCTCCATCTGCGCGGCGCGGCGCACCACGCTGCGCCCGATCACCAGCCCGCCGCCCAGCGCCAGCAGCAGCGCCGCCCCGCCGACCCAGCCGGCGGCGCCGATCAGCCGCGACTCCAGATCCCGCACCGGGGCCAGGTCGCGGCCGACCAGCAGGAAGTGCCCGGCCGGCAGCGGCGTACCGAGCGCCAGCAGCACGCTCTCATCCGTCGCGGCATCCAGCCCCATCGTCGCCCAGCCGGCGCTGCGCGGTGCCGCCGCCAGATTGCCCGCGATCCGCCCGCCATCCGGCCCCGACAGCAGGAAATACTGCGTGCCGCTGCGGTCGGAGGCGATCCGCGCCTCGATCGACAGTGCGATGGAGGCCGGCCCGCCCAGCCTTCCGGCGTTCAGCAGCACCCCGGCATCGCGCTCGATCTCCGCCTGGATCTGCTGCACCGCGAAGCGGGAGGAGGCCCAGAAGCCGATGCCCGCCAGCAGCAGGGTGCCCAGCAGCGTCAGCGCCAGGTGCAGCAGGGTGATGCGGAAGCCGGTGGTGGCCCACCAGCGGGCTGGCGTTTCCTTATGCATCGGGTGCCCGCGCCACATAGCCGGCACCGCGCATGGTGTGGATCAGGCTCGGTTCACCCAGCTTGGCGCGCAGGCGGCTGATGTGGGTCTCCACCACGCTGGTGCGCGGGTCGAAATGGATGTCCCAGACCTGCTCGAGCAGCATGTTGCGCGTCACCACCCGCCCGGCCTGGCGCAGCAGCACCTCCAGCAGCCGGAACTCCCGTGGTTGCAGGTCGATTCGCTGGCCGCCGCGGGTCACGCTGCGGCGCAGCAGGTCCATTTCGAGATCGGCCACGCGCAGCAGGCTGGGTTCCGCGTTCAGCGGCGGGCGGCGGCCGAGCGCATGCACCCGGGCCAGCAGCTCGGCGAAGGCGAAGGGTTTCGCCAGGTAGTCGTCGGCGCCGGCATCCAGCCCCTCCACCCGGTCGCCGAGGCCGGCGCGGGCGGTCAGCATCAGTGCAGGCGTGGCCACCCCGGCGGCGCGCAGGGCGCGGATCACCCCCAGCCCGTCGAGGCCCGGCAGCATGCGGTCCACCACCAGCAGGTCGTAGCCGCCGCCGATCGCCTCCATCAGCCCGGCGCGGCCATCCGGCACATGGTTCACCAGATGCCCGGCTCCGGTCAGCCCGCGCGCCACTTCGGCCGCCGTGCCGGCATCATCCTCCACCAGCAGGATCCGCAAGCGGGCGCTCCTCCAACCTTACCAATTCGTAGGCCAGCCGCGAGGCGGGTGTGAGGCGGCCCCCCAAGATGCCCAACACCCGAGATGTCCAGAACGGGCCGATCCCGCATCGCAGAGGACCACGTCATGAGCAACACCCTGAACAAGACCCCGTGCAACCGGAAGGTGCTGGCCGCCGGCCTGCTGTCGCTCGCACTCGGCACCAGCGCGCTGACCGTGCTGCCCTTCACCGGCCAGGCCCAGACGGCGCCGGGTCAATCCGCGCCGGGCCAATCCACGCCGGATACCGCCATCACCCTGCCGCGCCAGGCCGGCCCGGTTGGCTTCGGCGACCTCGCCGCCCGCGTCGCCCCCGCCGTGGTGCGCGTGACCGTGACCGGGGAGGCGCCGGCCGCCGCGGTGGCGGAGATTCCGCCCGAGCTGCGCGGCACGCCGCTGGAGCCGTTCTTCCGCCGCTTCCAGCAGCAGCAGCGCCCGGGCCAGCCCGGCCCGCGCCAGGCGCCGCAGGGCCGCGCCCGCATGGGCCAGGGCAGCGGCTTCATCATCGATGCCGCCGGCTACATCGTGACCAACAACCATGTGGTGGGCGATGCCGCCACCGTGCGCGTGGAGCTGGCCGACGGCCGTGACCTGCCGGCCCGCGTGGTCGGGCGCGACCAGCAGACCGACCTCGCCCTGCTGAAGGTGGAGTCCGGTTCGCCGCTGCCGACGCTGACCTGGGGCGACAGCGATGCCACCCGCGTGGGCGACTGGGTGGTGGCCATGGGCAACCCCTTCGGCCTCGGCGGGTCGGTGACCGCGGGCATCGTCTCCGCCCGCGGCCGGCAGATCGGCGCCGGGCCGTATGACGACTTCATCCAGACCGATGCGCCGATCAATCCTGGCAATTCCGGCGGCCCGTTGTTCAACGGCAATGGCGAGGTGGTGGGCATCAACACCGCCATCTACGCGCCGGGCGGCGGCAATGTCGGCATCGGCTTCGCCGTGCCGTCCCGCATGGCGCGCCATGTGATCGAGGATCTGCAGCGGGATGGCGTGGTGGCGCGCGGCTGGCTGGGCGTGGCGATGCAGCCGATCGACAGCGAGCTGGCCGCGGCGCTGCGCCTGCCGAACCAGCGCGGCGCGCTGGTCGCCAGCGTGGAGCCGGACAGCCCTGCCGCCCGCGCCGGCCTGCGCGCCGGGGATGTGGTGGTCGGCCTGGAAGGCAAGGAGATCGGCACGCCGCGCGAATTGGCGCTGGCGGTGGCGGAGCTGGAGCCCGAGAGCCGCGCCACCTTCACCCTGCTGCGCGATGGCCAACGCACCGAACAGGCGGTGACCATCGGCCTGCGGGCACAGCCGCAGCAGCAGGCGGAGGCACAGCAGGAGGCAGAGCGCCCCGGCTCGCTCGGCCTGCGCCTGGCCCCCGCGCAGCGTGCCCTGCCCAACAGCAAGCTGCAGGGCCAGGACGCGGCCCAGGGGGTGCAGGTGGCCGGCGTCGATCCCGGCAGCGTCGCCGCCAGCCGCGGCGTGCGCCCCGGTGATGTGATCCTGCGCGCCGGCGGCCGCGAGGTCAGCAGCCCGCGCGACGTGATGGAGGCGGTGGCCGCCGCGCGGCGCGAGGGCCGCCCGGCCATCGCCCTGCAGCTCTCCCGTGAGTCGGGCAACGCCTTCGTGGCGCTGCCGCTCGAAGGCCAGGGCTGACCGAATGCCGTCCGGCGCCGCATGATGGCGGGCCGGGCGGAGGGCGCCGCCGGGTGGGCTGTCAGCCGCCCGGCGGCGCGCTACCCTGCGCCCGATCCAGGACGCGTCTTCCAGATCCTCCGGCGTGCCGCCGGATCGAAGACGCCTTGAAGCGGGACGGGACAGAACAATGAATGCGACCGAGCGGCGACAGGCCTTCCGGGCGGTGCTGGCAGGCTCCACCTGCGTCCATCCGGCCAGCGTCTTCGACGCCATCTCCGGCCGCATCGCCGCGGAGCTGGGCTTCGAGACGGCGATCCTCGGCGGCTCCGTCGCCTCGCTCGCCGTGCTCGGCGCGCCGGACCACATCATCCTGACGCTGACCGAATTCGCCGATCTGATCCGCCGCATCACCCGCGCCGGCGCCCCGCCGCTGCTGGTGGATGCCGACCATGGCTACGGCAACGCCCTGTCCGTGATGCGGACGGTGGAGGAGCTGGAGACGGCCGGCGTAGCCGCCCTGACCATCGAGGACACGCTGCTGCCGCGCCCCTTTGGCCCGGACAAGCCGGCGCTGCTGTCGCTGGAGGAGGGCCTGGGCAAGATCCGCGCGGCGCTCGCCGCCCGCAGCGACCCCGCGCTGGTGATCGTCGCCCGCACCTCCGCCCTGTCGCTGACCGGGGTGGCGGATGCGGTGGCGCGTGCGCGCGCCTATGCCGAGGCCGGCGCCGACGGCATCTTCATCACCGGCCTGACCGACCTCGCCCAGCTCGATGCGCTGCGGGAGGCGACGGGCCTGCCGATCCTGGTCGGCAATGCCAAGGCGGGCCTTGGCGGCGCGGCGGCCTTCGCGGCGCATGGCGGGCGGGTGGCGCTGCAGGGCCACGCCACCTTCCCGGCGGCGATGCAGGCGGTGCATGACACGCTGAAGGCGCTGCGGGACGGCACCGCACCGAAGGATCTGCGCGGCCTGCCGGATAACGCGGCGACGAAGCGGTGGCAGCGGGATGACCAGTACGACGCCGCGATCAAGGATTTCCTGGGCGGGTGAGCGTATGGCCCGCTCCGCCATTCTTCATGGGTGGAGCGGGCTTCGCGCCGGCTACTCTTCCTCGCCGTAGGGGTTGTCCGTGCCGCGCAGATGCAGGCGGATCGGCACGCCCGGCATGTCGAATTTCTCCCGGAAGCTGTTCACCAGATAGCGGCGGTAGTCTTCGGGCAGCATCTCGGCGCGGGTGCCGAACACCGTGATGGTGGGCGGGCGGGCCTTCGGCATGGTGGCGTAGCGCAGCTTGATGCGCTTGCCCTCCACCAGCGGCGGCTGGTGGCGTTCCTTCATCGTCTCGAACCAGCGGTTCAGCTCGCCGGTCGGCACGCGGCGGTTCCACAGGTCATAGACGGTGCGGACCGTCGGCATCAGCTTCTCGAGGCCCCGGCCATTCGCGGCAGATAGCGGCACCACTGCGATGCCCTTCATCTGCGCGAAGCTGGCGGTCAGCGTGTCCTCCAGCTTGCGGCGCGTCGCGGTGCGATCCTCCACCGCGTCCCATTTGTTGAAGGCGATGACCAGGCCGCGCCCCTCGCGTTCCGCCAGGCGGCCGATGCGGAGGTCCTGCTCGTCCATGCCCTGGATCGCATCGACCACCAGGATCACCACCTCGGCTTCCTTCAGCGCGGCGATGCTGGCCTCGGTGGAGATCTTCTCCAGATGCTTCTCGATGCGGGCCTTCTTGCGCAGGCCAGCGGTATCCACCAGCCGGATCGGCCCCTCGGCGTCGCGGAATTCGACGCTGATCGCATCCCGTGTCAGCCCCGGCTCCGGCCCGGTGATCATCCGTTCCTCGCCGACCAGCGTGTTGAGAAGGGTGGATTTGCCGGCATTCGGGCGGCCGAGGATTGCCAGCCGCAGCGGCCTCTCGCGCTCCTCCCCCCGTCCGCGGCGCGGTTCCGCCTGCAAGCGGTCCCGCACTTCGTCATGCAGATTACCAAAACCGTCGCCATGTTCGGCGGAGACCGCGATCGGGTCGCCGAGGCCGAGTTCATAGGCCTCCATCGCCGATTGCATGCCCAGCCGGCCCTCGGCCTTGTTCGCCACCAGCAGCACCGTGCAGGGCGCCTTGCGCAGCCATTGGGCGAAGGCGCGGTCGGCGGCGGTCAGGCCGGTGCGGACATCGACCACGAACAGCACCAGGTCGGCCTGGCGCAGCGCGCCCTCGCTGCTCGCGGTCATCCGCCCGGCCAGCGTATCCGGCGCCGCTTCCTCCAGCCCCGCCGTATCGATCAGCCGCACCGGGATGCCGCCGATCTCGGCCTCGACCTCCTTGCGGTCACGGGTGACGCCGGGGGTGTCGTCCACCAGCGCGATCTTCCGGCCGGCCAGGCGGTTGAACAGCGAGGATTTGCCCACATTGGGCCGGCCGAGGATGGCGACGGTCTGCATGGTATTCCAAAGGTCCAGGCCCCGCGGTGCGCGCGGCCAAGCTCCTACATAGCACCGCACGCGCCATCTGGCGCGCGCTTGCTCGTCATGGCGCCCCGGCGCGGCGGTCCATGCCCTCGCTGGCCGGACGGGCCACGCCCCTCGGCCGGCGGAACATGCCGGCCGCGGTCCCTGATCTCGGAAGCCGCTTCAGCGCAGCGCCATCAGCGTCCCGTCATCGCCCAGCAGCACCATCGTGCCCTGTGCCAGCGCGGCCGGCAGGGTGACGCCGGAGGAAAGCGGCACGCGGCCGGCGATGCTGCCATCGCCGGGCGCCAGCATCAGCACCTCGCGGCGGCTGGACGGCACCATCACATAGCCGCCGGCCAGGATCGGCGGGCCGAAGCGCGCCGCCTCATCCCGCCGGCCACCGGCCGGGGAGGGGTCGAGTTCCGAGACCCAGCGGATGCGGCCATCATCCCGCCCCACCGCCACCGCTTCCCCGGCGCGGGTGACGGAGAACACCCAATCGCCCGCCGCGGCCGGGCCAGTGCCGCCGCCGAAGGTGCGTTCCCACAGCCGCCGCCCGCTGCGCAGATCCACCGCGATGGTGGTATTGGCCATGCCGGTTGCCAGCACCCGGCCGCGATCGATCACCGGCAGCCCGGTGACGCCGACGATATCGGCCAGGCTGGTGGCGCCGATGGTGCCGAGCCCCTCGGACCACAGCAGCCGCCCATCCGAGGCACGCACCGCGGTCAGCTCGCCGGTGCCGAAGCCGGCCACCACCGCCTCGCCTTCCACCGCCGGTGCGGGCAGGCCGAGCGGCAGGGTGCTGGCCGCCCCGGCCCGATGCGTCCACAGCCGGCGCCCGTCTTCCGTCGACAGGGCGAGCAGGTGGTTCTCCAGCGTCGCCACGAAGATCCGCCCGCCCGCCACGGTCGGCGCGCCGCGGGTCGGCGCGGGGGTGCGGACCCGCCAGCGCACCGCGCCATCCTCCGGCGACAGGGCCAGCACCTCGGCCATGCCGGTCGCCACATACAGCACGCCATCGGCGAAGGCGGCGCCGCCGCCGACCGTGCCGGCGCTTTCATCCTCCGGCGTCGTCTCCACCCGCCAGCGGCGGCTGCCATCGGCCAGCGCGAAGGCTGAAACCTGGCCGGAGGCATCGACGGCATAGACCGTGTCGCCCGCGATGATCGGCCCGGCGGTGAGCTGCGACCGGTAGCCGGAGCCGCCGCCGATCGAGGCCCGCCAGGCCTGGCGCGGCTCCGCGGTGAATTCGGCGTGTCCCGGCGCGTGGCTCGGCGGGCCGCCCGCCTGCGGCCACTCCGCCAGCGCCGAGGCCGGCGGCAGCGCCACATTGCCCTCCGCCCCGCTATCGGCGGCCAGCGGCGGGTCGGCGGTCAGCACGCTGCGGCGCTCACCGGGCAGCGGCGTCTTGCTGCTGCCCCACAGATTATTGAGGCCGGAGCAGCCGGACAGCAGCGCGGCCGCGCCAAGCAGCCCGGCGCGGCGGGAGAGTTTGTTCATCATCATGATCCGAGCCCCGCCGCCAGCCGCTGCGCGCGTTCGCGCAGCCCAGGTGTCGCCGCCGTATCCGCGGCCAGCGCCTGCAATTGCTGCCGCGCCTCCGCGGTGTCGCCGCGGCGAATGGCGACGAGGGCCGCCATTTCCCGCGCCGGGGCCTGCCAGGCATTGCCCGGCTGGGTCAGCGGCGCGATGCGGGCGGCCAGCTGCGCCGGGTCCGCCGTTTCAAGCCCGTGGCCGACATACAGCAGCGTGGCGAGGTCGCGGTACAGCGCCTCCGCCGCGCTGTCGCCGGCCACCTGGTCCCACAGCGCCAGCGCCGCCGGCACGTCGCCGGTCTCAGCCTTCAACGCGGCGGCACGCAGCCGGGCGAGGGTGCGGTAGCCATCGGGGGCCTCGCGCGCCAGGGCACCGAAGCCATCGGCCACGGCGGGCAGGTCCGCGCCCGGCGCTTCCGCGGTACGGTGCAGGGCCAGGTAGGTATTGGCGGCGGTGGCGGCCTGCCGCGCCTCGCTCCAGCGCCAGGCCTGCACGCCACCGGCGCCGGCCAGCGCCAGCAGCACCACGCCGATCACGACGCCACCCCAGCGCTTGGCCAGGCGGCGGGTGCGATCGGCGCGGAGATCCTCTTCGATCTCGTCGAAGATATCGGGCACGGGCAATCCTTTGGTCCGCAAGGGGCCGGACCATAGCTGTCCGTACAGGTCACGTTAAGCCCGGCGCCGTAGGTTCCCGCCCATGCCCAGCCCGCCTTGCCCCGAAAGCGCCCCTTCGGCCCGGTTCGCCCGGCGCAAGCTGCCCGCGGTGGCGCCCCTGCTGCTCGCCCTGGGCGGCCTTGCCCTGGGCGGCTGCCAGGTCGGGCCGACGGTGGCGGCGAGCGCGGGGCCGGTGCTGGTGGTCAGCGGAGCTTCCCTGGTGTTGACCGGGCGCACCCCGGTGGACCATGTGGCCAGCCTGGTGACCGGGCGGGATTGCTCGCTGGTGCGGCTCGAGAGACGGGAAAGCTGGTGCGCGCCGCCAGCCGCCCCGCCGGCGCCGGCCGCCTATTGCACCCGGTCGCTCGGCAGCACGGATTGCTGGACCACGCGCCCCTTCAACGCCGGCCGGCAGGTGGCGGACCCGCCTGCGCCCTGAGCCTGCCGGAGCCCAGGTCCTGAAAAAGGCTCAGGCCAGGGGGCCGCGCCAGAGCTGGATGCCCGGGCCTTCCCCAACCCGGGGATTGGCCAGGTTCAGCACGACCGGGCGTTCCGCCACCAGCCGCCAGGTGCCGGACAGCATCTTGATGGCGACCGCTTCCTCCCCCCGGTTCATCGGCGACAGCATCAGCCAGCGGACCCGCGCGCTGAGCGCCGGCAGGGCGCGGGACACCAGGCCCGACAGCAGGCGGGGCACGCCGACGCGGAGGTAGTCCCAGGTCTCCTCCCGCTCCAGCAGGTCCTGCGCCAGGGCGCCGCGGGGCGGCAGCTTGTCCGGGTCCGCGCCCACCGCGGCCTGCAGCAGCCGCGCTGCCCCGGCCTCCAGACCCTCCGCCTGCAGCGCCGTCAGCAGGCGGCCGAAGCGGCCGGGGTCGGATTCCGTGGCATGCACCACAGGCACCAGCCCGCGCCGGCGGGAGGCGAGCGCCGCGGCAAGCGGCAATTCGGGAGGCTGCACGCCCAGGAACAGCGCCCGCCAGCTTTTCCGCGCTTCCTGCAGGCTGCGGTCGAGGCCGACCCAGTCGGCGCCCTCGCCGGTCGCCCCGGCCGGCATGGCGCTGCCGAGCACGGCCAGATGCGCCGCGGCGACCTGCGCCGGGCCTAGCGGGTCCTGCGCAGGCGCGGGCTTCGGCGGCGCAGCCTTCGGTGGGACCGCAGGCTTGGCAAGCGCCGCGGGCTTGGGTGCTGCGGGTGCAACTGCCGCCGGGGACTTTGGCGCGGGTGTTCCGGGCGTGGGTGTTCCGGGGGTGGGGGGCTTGGCGGCAGCGGGTGCGGCCGGCTTGGGCTGCACGACGGGCGGTGGTTCCACCGCTTGCGCCTTGGCTTCCGCGGCCTTGGCTTCGGTCGCCCTGGCTTCCTGAGCCACGACTTCGGTCGCCTGGGTTTGGGGCGTCTTGGCTTCTGGCGCGCGGGTCACGGGCGGCTTGCTCGCCGGCGCCTCCGGCGCGGGCGTCTTGCCCACGGGCACCGCGGGCTGAACTGCCGCCGCCGGCGCGGCCTTGAGGACCGGACGGCTGGCAAGGATGGTCTGCGGCGTAGGTGCCGCGGCCGGCGCCTGCACGGGCACCGCGACCGGCGGAGCGGCGGTCCCAGGGGGCGTGACCGGAGGCGCCTCGGTGGGGGAGGGCTGGACCGGAGGCGCCTGGAGTGGGGGCGCCTGTACCGGGGGCGCTTCCACAGGGGCCGCATCGCCCCGAGCCGGCATCGGCGCCTCGGACCGCGCCGGCATCGACGCCTCGGACTGCGCCGGCATCGGCACGGCGGAGGGGGCCGCGGACGGCGCGAAGTCGGTGGCGGGCGTCTCGGTGGGGTCGGAGTTGCGGCCGCCGAGAGCGGCCAGCAGGGGGCTGGCCCAGATCGGCGCGGCGGGCTTGGCGGGGGCGGTGGCCAGGAAGGACAGCAACCCGGCCGGCGGCGGCGGCGTGGTGGCCTCCGGCGGGATCTGCGGCGAGGCCGGGGCCGGGGTCGGGGGGGAAGCCGGGGCCGGGATCAGCAACGGGGGCTGCGACGCCGGGGGCGGCGGCGCCACGGAGAGCAATGCGGCCAGCGGGCCAAGATCGGGCGGCGCCAGATCTTCCGGCGGGCTGGTTTCCCCGGCAGCCTGGGCCACCGGCTCCACCGCCGCCTGGCGCGGCGCCAGCGAGGCACGCAGCCGGGCCGCCCAATCCACGACACCCTTGTCCTGCTGCGCCATCACCATCTCCCGATCCCCCCGTCGCGTCTACCAGTCGCGAAGGGGCGCCTCAACCGCTGATGGATGCAGGCGGTTCAGGGGGCGAAGCGGGCCGGGATGCCGGCGGGCTCGCCCAGCACCGCATCCTCGCGCATCACCGCCTGGCCGCGGATGATGGTCATCACCGGCCAGCCGGTGCAGCTCTGCCCGGCGAAGGGAGTCCAGCCGCAGGGCGAGGCGATCCAGCTTTCCTCGATGGTGCGGGTCTTCTTCATGTCCACCACGGTGAAATCGGCATCGTAGCCGGCGGCGAGCCGCCCCTTGCCGACCAGGCCGAAGACCCGCGCCGGGCCGGCATTCAGCAGATCCACCATGCGGGGCAGGGAAAGGCGGCCGGCATTCACATGGTCCAGCATCAGCGGCGCCAGCGTCTGCACCCCGGTCAGCCCGGCGCCGCATTCCGGCCAGGGGCGCTCCTTCGCCGCGCGGCTATGCGGCGCGTGGTCGGAGCCGACGCTGTCCACCGTACCATCCGCCACCGCCGCCCAGGCTGCTTCCATGTGGCGCGCGTCGCGGATCGGCGGGTTCATCACGGCGTAGCCGCCGAGGCGGTCATAGGCCTCATCCGTCTGGGTCAGGTGGTTCAGCAGCACCTCCACCGTGCAGACATCGCGGAAATCCTTGAGGTAGTTCAGTTCCTCGGCGGTGGAGACGTGCAGGATATGCGCCGGCCGCCCGGTCTTGCGGGCCAGCGCCATCAGCCGCCGCGTGCCGAGGAAGGCGCATTCCACATCGCGCCATTCGGCATGCATCCGGTGCGGCATGCCGGTGGTGTAGGCGGGCTTGCGCGCCTGCAGTCGGTACTCGTCCTCGGAATGGTAGCTGATGCGCCGCCGGCCGCTGCGCATCACGGCTTCCAGGCTGGCATCATCCTCCACCAGCAGGTCGCCGGTGGAGCTGCCCGCAAAAACCTTCACGCCGCAGACATTCGGCTCGGCTTCCAGTGCCGCCAGCTCGGCGATGTTGGACTTCGCGGCGCCGACATAGAAGCCGATGTCGCACCAGGCGCGGCCGGCGACGAAGTCCCGCTTCCAGTCCAGCTTCTCCCGCGTCGTGATCGAGGGATTGGTGTTCGGCATGTCGAAGACGGTGGTCAGGCCGCCGAGCACCGCGGCCCTGGTGCCGGTCGCAATGGTCTCCACCGCCGCATCGCCCGGCTCGCGCAGATGGACGTGGCTGTCGATCAGCCCGGGCAGCACATGCAGGCCGGTGCAGTCGATGGTCTCGGCGGCGCTGGCGGTGCGCAGGTCGCCGATGGCGGCGATGCGGCCGGCGCGGACGCCGACATCGGTGGCCTCCATCCCCCAGGGCAGGACCACGGTGCCGCCGCGCAGGACGAGGTCATAGGTCTGGGTCATGGCGGCGCTGTCCTCTGCTGTCCCGGTTTCTATAAGCGTACCGCAGCGCGCGGCACAGTCACTCAGGGGCCGGCTCGGCGTGAAGGCGGAGCGGACCTGACCGTTCCACGCTGGCACTGAGCTGAGAGATGTTGCAGGCTGCGAGACCCTCAAAGCGTCGGGGCTGAAGCAATGCCGACCGATCAAGACCCGCTGGAGCACCTCTGGTTCCTGAACACGCAGGTCATCCTTCGCATCCGCCACACGGACGGGACGGACGGCCTTTCGGTGCTCGAGCATCGCGTCCCCTACGGGGATTCGCCGCCACTCCACGTCCACCGCAACGAGGACGAGGTTTTCCACGTGCTTGAGGGGGAGCTCCGCTTTCTCGCCGGCGCGCGGGAGCTTCGCGCCCATGCAGGCGACAGCCTCCTCACACTGAAGGGCGTCCCGCACACCTACCGGGCCGAATCCCCAGGTGGAGCGCGTTTCCTGACGATCGTGCGGGGCGGCGACTTCGAGGGCCTCGTCCGCGCGCTCGGCCGACCCGCCGAACGGGACGGCCTGCCCGATGCCGCGGGGCCACCCTCGCCCGAGCAGGCCGAAGCCCTCGCCGAGGCCTGCCTTCGCCATGGTGTCGAGCTGGTCGGGCCGCCCCTGAGTTAGCGGGCAGGGACGACCTGCCCCTTCCCACGCTCTCTGCGAGTTCCAGGGGCGAGGTGCCGGAATGCGCGCTCCGGGCACGAACGGAACGACTTCCCGGAGCCAGGCTCAGGACGAGGTCGTAACCGCCGAGAAGGGTCGAGAGGAGACATCCCGCCCCCAATTCGGCGACACCCGATTCAGCCCCCCAGCACCTGCCACACATCGCCCGCCACGTCCCGCCGCTCCACATGGGCACGGTGCCACAGCGCGTAGAACAGCAGGTGCCAGGCGGCGAAGCCGCGGTGCTTGTCGCCGGCGGCATTGCGGAACAGGCTGGCGACCCGGTCAGGCTTCGCCACCTCCGCCACCCCGGGCTGGGCGGCGACCAGCGGGCCGAGCCGGTCCCCCACGCCGCCGATCCAGGCCGCGACCGGCACGGTGAAACCCTGCTTGGCGGCAAAGGGTTGCGCCCCCGGCACATGCCGGGCGGTCCAGGCGCGCAAAAGCCATTTGCCGGTGCGGCGGCGCACCTTCAGGTTGTCCGGCAGGCGGAAGGCGCAGGCGGCCACTTCCGGGTCCAGGAAGGGGGTGCGGCCTTCCACGGCATGCGCCATCAGGCAGCGGTCCAGCTTGGTCAGCAGGTCGTTCGGCAGCCAGTCCGCGATATCGGCGGCCTGGGCGGCCTGCAGGCGGGTGCGGCCGGGCAGGGCGGTTGCGGCCTCCGCCGCCGCGATGCCGTCCCGCCAGGTGCGCGGCGCCTCCCGCAGCACGTCCTTCACATGGTCGAAGGCGCCGGTGGCGCGCGGCCGGCGGCCCCAGAGCCAGAGCGGCCGCATGGCGCTGCGGTAGCGGCCATAGCCGCCGAACAGCTCGTCCCCGCCCTCGCCGGACAGCACCACCTTCACATCCTGCCGGGCGCGGCGGGCGAGGAACCAGGTGGGGATGATGGCGTAATCCGCCGCCGGGTCGTCCATCGCCGCGACGATCTTCGGCAGGTGCCGCCAGACCTCGGCCTCGGTCACCGTGACCAGGGTGTGGATGGCGCCATGCGCCTTCGCCGCCGCTTCCGCCGCCGCGCGTTCATCCGCCGCCCCCGGCACGTCGAAGCTGGCGGTGAAGGCGCGCACCGGCTGGCTGTTCAGCCGGGCCATCATCGCCAACACGGCCCCCGAATCGATGCCGCCCGACAGGAACAGGCCATAGGGCACGTCGCTGCGCTGGTGCAGGCGGACGCTGTCCTCGAAGGCGGCGTCCAGCCGGGCCAGCGCCTCCTCCTCCGTCACCGCCACCGGCCCGCCTTCCGGCAGCGCGGCGCGGCGATGGCGCTCGACGATGGCGCCATCGGCGATCACCACGGTTTCGCCGGGCAGGATTCGGGAAATGCCGGCGAAGATGGTCTCGGCGCCGGTGGTGAACTGGATCTGCAGCAGTTCGTCCCGCGCCTCCGCCCGCACCACCGGCTGCACCAGCCCGGCGGCGAGCAGCGCCTGGGGTTCGGAGGCGAAGGCGATGCCGCCCGGCACCTCGGCCAGGTACATCGGCTTGATGCCGAAGGGGTCGCGCGTGAGGATCAGGCGGCGGGTCGCGCGGTCATGCAGCGCCATGGCGTACATGCCGCGCATCGCCTGCGCCGTGGCCGCCACGCCGTCCCGGCGATACAGGTGTAGCGGCGGCTCGCAGTCGGAGCCGGTGGCGCAGACCAGCGCATGGGCTTCGCGCAATTCGATGTAGTTGTAGATCTCGCCATTCGCGACCAGCGTGGTGGGACCGGCGAAGAGGGGCTGGTCGCCGGTCGCCAGGTCGATGATCGCCAGGCGGTTATGCGCCAGGCCCACATTGTCCGCGATATGCACGCCCTGCCCATCCGGCCCGCGATGCGCCAGCGCGGCCAGCATGGCGTGCAGGATCGCGGGGTCGGGCGTCAGGCCCTGTTTCAGCGCCAAGCCGGCAATGCCGCACATCAGCCCTGTTCCTTTCGCGCGGCCGCCTCGGCCAGGAAGGCGGCCCAGGCGGCCAGCACCGGCCCTTCGGCGTGGCGCGCCAGGAAGGCGGCGCGGCCGGCGGTGGCGATCGCCTCGGCCCGGGCCGGGTCGTCCAGAAGCTGCGTGATGGCGGCGGCCAAAGCGGCGTGGTCGCCGATCGGGGTCAGCAACCCGGTCTCGCCGGGGCGGATCACCTCCCGCGGCCCATCGGCGGCGGTCGCCACCACGGGGCGCGCGGCCGAAAACCCTTCCAGCACCACATTGCCCAGCGGCTCGATCCGCGATGGCACCACCAGCATCCGGCTGGCGGCGAGCAGCGCGCCGACATCCTGGCGCCAGCCGAGGAAGGCCACCCGGCTGCCGAGGCCGAGTTCCCGCACCAGCCCCTCCAGCGCCGCCCGTTCCGGCCCCTCACCGGCGAGCGCCAGATGCACCGGTGTCGGCAGCAGTGCCATGGCGCGGAGCAGCGTCGGAAAATCCTTGTTCGGGTGCAGCCGGCCCATCGCCAGCAGTGGCACCGCGCCGGGCGGGAAGGGCAGGGCGGCGGGGGGCGTGCCGGCCAGGTCGGCGGCGAAATTCGGTACCAGCCGCACGCGATCCGCCGGCCAGCCCTGGGTGGTGATCCAGTCGCACAGACCCTGGGTATTGGCGGCCAGCAGGTCACAGCCGCGGTAGTGCTTCAGCGCATAGGCGCCGCCGAGCCGCCCGGCCATCGCCCAGCCATCGCCGGGGCTGGTGGCGGCGCGGGCGAAGCCGGCGGCGCGGTTCATCCAGGCCACCACCACCTGCGGCCGGAAGCCGCGCAGCGCGGCGCGCAGCCGCCCCGCCGTCAGCCAATCGAGCGGCCCGCCGAAGCCGAGCTGCACCGGCGCCACCCCGCCCGCCGCCAGCCGCGCGGCGCGGCCCGGCTCGCGCCGGATCACCGCCAGAACGTCCAGCCCGGCGCGGTGCTGGGCGAGCACCAGCCGTTCGAAGAAGGCCTCCGCCCCGCCCTGCACGGCGCCAGCCATGACATGCGCAACCCTCATGCCGGTTCAGCGGAGGCGGGGATCGGCGCGGCGAGCAGGCGTTCGGCCGCCGCCAGCACGCGGGATTCGGGCAGGGCCGTCATCGGTGACTCGAAGGGCGGGCCATCGGCCTCCACCGCCACGGCGCGGGGGCCGCAGGGGCCGTATTCGGCGGCACTGCTGCGGCCGAACAGCCCGATGGTGGGCGCGCCGGTGGCCGCCGCCAGATGCATCAGGCCGGAATCATTGCCGAGGAACAGCGCCGCCCGGCGCAGCACCGCCGCCACCTCCGGCAGTGCCAGGGTGCCGACCAGGTCCACCGCCTCCGGGAAGGCGTCCAGCACCGGCGCGGCCATGGCGCGCTCGCCCGGCCCCGGCCCGCCGAGGATGGCGATGCGCGCCCCGGCCAGGGCGCCGCCGGGCCCGGTCAGCGCGCGGGCCACCGCGATGAAGCGCGCGGCCGGCCAGACCTTCTCGGACCAGTTGGCAGTCGGTCCCAGCACCAGCCAGGGGCCGCCCGGCAGCAGGGCGGCGGCGCGCGCCTCATCCGCCGGGGCGGTCCAGGCGACGGGCAGCGGCGGCGGCGCCAGGCCGAGCAGCGCGCCGAGATGGGTCAGCCGGTGCCCCGGCCGCCTGCCGCCCTTGCCCGTCAGCCGCCGCCGCGCCGGCACCATCCAGGCGAGCGCCGAGGCGCGGAGGTCCACCACCAGGTCCCAGCGGGTACGCGCCACCTGCCACCACAGGTCCAGCCAATGGGCGGAGAAGCGCTTCTTCGCCAGCACGATCAGCCGTTCCAGCCCGGGCATCCGGGCGAAGACCCCGGCCGCCGCCGGGCCGCAGGCCACCGTGATGCGCGCGCCGGGATGGGCGCGCAGCAGATGGTCCAGCAGCCCGGTGGACAGGACCGCATCGCCGATGCGGGTGGCGGTGACGAAAAGGATGCGCATGCGCCGCCTGCCTAGCACGGCGCCCGGAATCGCCCCAAGCGGCTCCCGGCTTCGGGCTGGTTGCAACGCGGTCGCATCTTGCCCATCTGCCGGGCATGCCGATCACCCTTCTGACCGGACGCGGCGTTGTGGAAGTGGCCGGCCCGGATCGGGTCGGCTTCCTGCAGGGCCTGGTGTCCAATGATGTTGCCGCCGCCGGCCCGGGCCGTGCGGTCTGGGCCGCGCTGCTGACGCCGCAGGGCAAGTGGCTGGCGGATTTCTTCATCCTGGCGGAGGCGGAGCGCCTGCTGCTGGATGCGGAGGCCGCGCAGGTGCCGCTGCTGGTGCAGCGCCTGTCCCGCTTCCGGCTGCGCGCCAAGGTGACCCTGCGCGATGCCTCCGCCGATTTCACCGTGCTGGCGGGCTGGGGCGGCGCGGTGCCGCCGCCCGGCACCCTGTCCGCGCCCGACCCGCGCCTGCCGGAGGCCGGTTGGCGCGCGCTGGTGGCGCAGCAGGTGGCCGCCGATGCGACGGAGGCGGATTACGACCTGCACCGCCTGCGGCTCGGCCTGCCCGATGGAAGCCGCGACCTGGAGCCGGAGAAATCCGTGCTGCTGGAAGGTGGCTTCGACGAACTCGGCGGCGTGTCCTGGACCAAGGGCTGCTACATGGGGCAGGAGCTGACGGCGCGGACCAAGTATCGCGGGCTGCTGAAGCGCCGGATCATCCCGGTGCGGGTGGAAGGCGGCCTGCCGCCGGCCGGCACGCCGGTGCTGCGGGATGGCGTCGAGGTGGGTGTCATGCGCTCCGCCCGGGACGGCCACGGCCTGGCGCTGCTGCGGCTGGATGCGGTGGCGCCGGGCGTGACGCTGACCGCCGATGGGGCGCTTCTGACGCCCTTCGTGCCCGGCTGGATGAAGCTGCCGGTGCCGGCCGCGGCGGAATGATGCCGGCGACCGGTTCCCCGCTCAGCGCCGGGGCCTCTCAGCGTCGGGGCCTTTCAGCGTTGGGGCCTCTCAGCGTCGGGGCCGCGTCGCCACCTGCGGGTAGTGCACGCAGGCCTCATGCACCGGCAGCATGGTGACGCCCCCGCGCGGCGCATATTCCACCACCGGCTGGCCGAGGAACGACGTGCGGACGGAGCCGAGATAGCCGGTCATTTCCAGCCGGGCATAGCCGGTGCGGCGCATCTCGTTCCACAGCGCCTCGGCGTAGGAAATGCCGGTGGCCTGCGCGGCGAGGCCGGAGCCGCAGGCGAACAGGCGCAGATCGACGAAATCCTTCCGCAGCCCCTCCTTCTCCAGATGCCGGGCGAATTCGGTGGCGAGCCAGGATTTCATCACCCCGCCCTCCCATTCCCGCCCGACCTGCACGCCACCACGGTCCGCCCCGATGCGGCGGGACCCGCGCGCGGCGCCATGGGCGATGACGAACAGCGTGTCCTCGGTGCCGAGCACCTTCAGCATGCCCTGGCCGAACAGGCGCCGGACCGCCTTCAGCCCGCCCGAGCTGGTGTTCGAAATGACCGGGCATTCCGGCCGGCCGGTGCGGCGCAGATCGGCGTTCCAGTCATTGGCGAAATCCATCATCTCCGCGGAGCCGACCGGAAGATAGAGGTAGGTCAGGCCGGGCATCGCGGTTCACCTGTGCGGAATATGGGCCGGACCTCACCACCTCCCGCCTTCCCATGATAGAGGGGCTCGGAACGATTGGTTGCGCGTCCTACCGCGCCGCCGCCTCGATCTCCGCCCGCATCTTCAGGTCCGCGTATTTCTGGCCCATGTCGAACAGGTTCGCCTCATGCGGGCCGATCGCGCGGTCGCCGACGCAATCGGTCGGGACGATGGTGCGGAAATTGTGCTGCAGGCTGTCCACCACCGTCGCCCGCACGCAGCCGGACGTCGTGCAGCCCGCCACCACCACGGTATCGGCGCCCTGGAAGCGCAGCCAGGATGCAAGGTTGGTGTCGAAGAAGCCGCTGGCGCCCTGCTTGCGGACGATGTGCTCGCCAGCCACCGGCGTCAGCTCCGGCACGATCTGCGACAGCGGCGAATGTTCGGTCAGCTTGAGCAGGGACGGCGCCTTGAGCGTGAAGACGCCGGCATCGGACCCATCCTCGGCATAGACCACGCGGGTATGCGCCACCGGCCATTTGTGGCGACGCGCGAAGGCCAGCAGATGCACCGTCTGCGCGATGGCGGGCGCGATGTTGCCGCCGCCGAAATGCTCGGGATCGGCAAAGCCCACGACGAAATCGACGATCACCAGCGCCGGGCGGTTGCCCATGCCGGCGGTCTGGCCCATGCCCTGGCGGTGGTAGATCTCGGCCTCGGGGTGTCCGCTCATGCCACCGCCTCCAGGTCACGCAGGGATTGGATCATCGAGGACCGCAGCAGGTAGGCGCGATGCTTCGCCGGGTCGGCCACCGTGGCACGCAATTCGTCGTGGTAGGCGCGGCGTGCCGCCGGGTCGCGCTGGTTCAGGATCTGCCGGTTCCGCAACGCCTGCTGCTGCACCACGTCGAGCGCCACCTTGCGGCGCTGCCGCCCGTAGCGGCCCATGCTCTCCAGCGGTGCGCCGCGCCAGACCTCGACCAGCTTCTGCGCCAGGTTGAAGGCATCATGGATGCCGCCATTCATGCCCATGCCGCCGAGCGGGTTGTTGATATGCGCGGCATCGCCGGCCAGGAAGACGCGGCCATGGACGTATTCGTCCACCACCCGTTCATGCACCCGGTAGCCGGTGCGGTGCACCACCTCATAGCCCGCCGCATTCGGCACCACCGCCTGCAGCCTTTCCTGCATCCGCGCCGGGGATGTCATGCGCTCCTCCGTCTCCTCCGGATCGGTCGGGAACAGCACGCGCCAGAGTGTCGCGGTGCGCAGCAGCACGAACCATTCCTCGGGGTCCGAGATGTAGGAGATGTCGGCGAGGTCCGGGATCGCCTCATGGAAGGCGAAGGTGGTGGAGAGCGACAGGAAGATTTCCGGGATGGTCTGGCCGCGGAACTCGGTGCCCACGGCGCGCCGCACGGCGCTGCGCGCGCCATCGGCGCCGATCAGGTAGCTGCCGGCCAGCTTCTCCGTGCTGCCGTCATGGCGCTCGATCACCAGCGTCACGCCATCCGCATCCTGCGCCACATCCGCGGCGCGGGCATCGTAGATGAAGCTGACATCGGGGTTCGCCGCCATGCGGTCCCGCAGCATCTGGGTCAGCCGCCATTGCTCGCATTGCAGGCGATAGGGGTGGTCCGTATCGGCCGAGAGCACGCCCATGTCGAAGGTGGCGATCGGCCCGGTGGCGCGGTCGCGGAACTGCCATTGCGGGCAGACCAGCCCCTGTTCGATCAGGCTGTCCACCATCCCGAAGCGGCGGAGCATGTCCAGCGTCGGCGGGTGGAAGGTCGACGCGCGCAGGTCGGTCGGCAGGTCCTTCGCCTGTTCGACGATGGTGACCGGTATGCCTTCCCCGGCCAGGTAGGCGGCGGCAACCATGCCGACCGGACCGGCGCCGGCGATCAGGACAGGAAGGGGCTTGGCCATCGGTCTCTCACAGGTATCGCTGCGACAATGGCGCGCGGGCGGTTGCGGCGGAAGGGGGACGCTTGTGTGGACGTCGCGGCGGCGCATCTATCCGGGATGAAGCTTCCCTTCCTGCCCAGGCCGCCCCGCATCGCCCTGCTTCGCCTGTCGGGCGCCATCACCGCCCGCGGCGCCAGCCCCTTCGCCACCACCGGCATCAGCGCCGAGGCCAGCGGCCCGCTGATCGACCGCGCCTTCGGCATGAAGCGCCTGGCGGAGGTGGCGCTGGTGCTGAATTCCCCTGGCGGATCGCCGGTGCAGTCCAGCCTGGTGGCGCAGCGCATCCGCCGGCTGGCGGACAAGAAGAAGGTGAAGGTCACCGCCTATGTCGAGGATGCCGCGGCCTCCGGCGGCTATTGGCTGGCCTGCGCGGCGGATGAGATCGTGGCCGACCCGGCCAGCATCCTCGGCTCGATCGGCGTGATCAGCGCCGGCTTCGGGCTGGAGGAGGCGATCGGCCGGATCGGCGTGCAGCGGCGCATGCACACCGCGGGCACCGAGAAGAGCTTCCTCGACCCCTTCCGCCCCGAGCGGCCGGAGGATGTGGCGCGGCTGGAGACGCTGCTGGCCGAACTGCACGAAGTCTTCCGCGACTGGGTCCGCAGCCGCCGCGGCGCGAAGCTGAAGGCGCCGGAGGCCGAATTGTTCAACGGCCGCTTCTGGAGCGGCCGCCGTGCGGTGGAACTCGGCCTGGCCGACCGGCTGGGGGAGGTGACGGCCGAACTCCGCGCGCGGCATGGCGACAAGGCGCAGATCATCCCAATCGGCGCCCGCCGCCCGCCCTGGCCGCTGCGGCTTCTCTCGGGCGCCGCATTCGCCGAAGGCGCGATGGAGGCGGTGGAGACCCGTGCGGCCTGGGCGCGGCTCGGCCTCTAAGCCTGACAATGAATGATCCAGTCACAGCAAATTGAGACAGGTCGTTTAAGATATATTCTTTTCCTGTAAGGAGCTGGCGCTACCTTCGTTTCACAACGGCTCGGGTTTCGCCATGCGCCAGTTCACGACAGGCTATGCGGCGGGGAACGGTTCTGATGCATCTGGCGACCCTGCCAGGTTGGAGGCCTGGAGGGCCGCCTACGTGGCCAAGGGAGGGCGGAGCCCGCCCAGCCTGAAGCCGCTGCATCTGGCGGACGCCAGGCTGGAGCGGCCACCCCGGCTCCATAAACCGGCCAGGCCCGGGCGGTTGAAGGCGCAGGCCGTGACGCCCGGCGAGGCATCCGGTCCGGCTCCACCCGCCGCAGCCGCCACAGCCGCCGCCGACACGCTGCAGGTGTATTTCGACCATGCGCCCGAATGCCTGTTCCAGGTCCGCGTGATGCAGGACCGGAGCTTCGTCTATGAGGCGCTCAATCCGGTGGCCCTGGCGCGCATCGGCGCCGCGCCGGAACATGTTCTCGGCAGGACACCCGTGCAGGTCCTTGGCGACGAATTTGGCGGCCTCATCACCGAGGGGCTGGAGCGCGTGCGCGCGACCGGCCAGGCCTATGCCTACGAGCCGACCGTCACCTATGGCGGTGAAACCCTGACCTACGAGGCGGTGTACATGCCGCTGCCGGGGCCGGATGGCGCCGTGCGGGGCATTCTGGGCCGGGCGCGGGACATCACGCAGCGCCGGCAACTGGAAGCATCCCTGTTGCAGGCGCAGAAGATGCAGGCGCTGGGGCAGCTGGCGGGCGGCGTGGCGCATGATTTCAACAACGTGCTGCTGGCGATGGCGGGCTGCCTGAAGCTGCTCGGCCGGCAGAGCAATGGCGCCGGCGCCGCGGCCCTGCTGGCCGAAGCACATCGCAGCGTGCAGCGCGGCACCGCGCTCACCACCCGGCTGCTGGCTTTCGCGCGGCAACAGCCGATGGCGTCGGAGCCGGTGGATGTGAACCAGTCCCTGGCGGAGATGGCGGCGCTGCTGGACCGCACGCTGGGTCGGGGCGTCCGCGTCCTGCTGCGCGCGGCGCCCGACCTGCGGCCCGCCAGGGCGGACCGGAACCAGTTCGAACTGGCGATCCTGAACCTCGCGATCAACGCCCGCGACGCCATGCCGGAGGGAGGCCGGTTGATCATCACCACCCGGAACCTGGACGCTGGACAGCCGCCGGTCGCCGGGATGGAGGCCGGTGCCTACGTCGCCATCGATGTCGCCGACACCGGGGAGGGCATGACGGCCGGGGTGCTGGCGCGCGCGCGGGAATCCTTCTTCACCACCAAGGCGCCCGGTCGCGGCAGCGGGCTGGGGCTGAGCATGGTGGATGGCATGCTGCGCCAGATCGGCGGCGGCATGGAGTTGGCGAGCAGCCCCGGCGCCGGAACCTGCGTGACGCTGTACCTGCCGCGCGACTGAGCGCCGGGGCATTCGCGAGGCACCGCACGCCGGAGCTGGACACGCCCGACTTCTACCCGGCCGGCTGGCCGCGTGGTGGTGACGGGCCGCGACCTGCTGGAACGGCATGGCCGGTGCAGCTGCGCCATCGCCTGCAACACCGCCGGCACGCCGTTCAGGCCGCGATTCGAGCCTCGCGCAGCAGGCCGGCGACGGAACTCGCGGGCTTCGGCTGGCCGATCAGATAGCCCTGCACCTGGTCGCAGCCCTCCTCCCGCACATACTCCAGCTGCGCCGCGGTCTCGATACCCTCCACCGTGGTGCGGATGCCGAGGCTGCGGCCAAGGCCGAGGATCGCCCTTACGATGGAGGCGGCATCCGGGTTGCTGTTCATGTCGGCGATGAAGGAGCGGTCGATCTTGATCTTGTCGAAGGGAAAGCTGCGCAGGTAGCTCAGCGAGGAATAGCCGGTGCCGAAATCGTCCAGCGAGACACGGATGCCGAGCGCACGCAGCGCATGCAACACGCCAAGCGTACCGGCGGTATCGGCCAGCAGCACGCTCTCGGTGATCTCCAGCTCCAGCCGCTGCGGTGGCAGGCCGGCGGCGGCGCAGGCGCCCTGCACCATCGCCAGCAGGTCGGGGCTGCGGAACTGCACGGCGGAGAGGTTGACCGCCACGTCGATCTCGCCCGGCCAGCTTGCCGCCTCCCGGCAGGCCTCGCGCAGCACCCATTCGCCGATCGGCACGATCAGCCCCGTCTCCTCGGCCAGCGGCACGAATTGCGCGGGCGGGATCAGGCCGCGCTCCGGGTGGCGCCAGCGCAGCAGCGCTTCGAAGCCGGTGATGCGGTTGCTGTCCAGGCCGAGCAGCGGCTGGTAGGCCAGCTCGAACTGGTCGCGCTTCGGCGCCTCCCGCAGATCCAGCTCCATCCGCCGGCGCTCCTGCATGCGGGCGTCCATCTCCTTCTCGAAGAAGCGGAAGACGCCGCGGCCATCGGTCTTGGCACGGTACAGAGCGAGATCGGCGTTGCGCAGCAGCGCGGCGGAATCCGCGCCATCCTGCGGGAACAGCGCGATGCCGATACTGGTGCCGATGTTCAGCACCTGGCCATCGACGAAGAACGGGCGCGCCAGCGCCGAAACCATGCGGGAGGCGAGTGCGGTGGCGGCTTCCGGCTGCTCGCCGCCGCTCTGCAGCACGGCGAATTCGTCACCGCCCAGCCGGCCGATCAGGTCGGTGTCGCGCACCGTGTCCCGCAGGCGGGACGCCACCTCGACCAGCAACGCATCGCCGACCGGGTGGCCCAGCGTGTCGTTCACCAGCTTGAAGCGGTCGAGGTCCAGCGCCAGCACCGCGAAGCGCGTCTTCTGGGTGTGCGCCTGCTGCACCATCAGCGCCAGCCGCTCACCGAAATTGGCGCGGTTGCCCAGGCCGGTCAGCGCGTCGTGATGCGCCAGGTGGCGGATCTGCGCCTCCGCCGCACGGCGGTCGCGCAGATCGCGGAAGGCGATGACGCGATGCGGCGCGCCGCCATAGCTGATGGTGCGGGAGACCATTTCCATCGGGATGCTGCGACCCTCGGCATCCAGCGCATCACCCTCCGCCCGCGCATTGTCCTGCAGCAGCAGGCTGCGCGTAGCCGAATCCGGCACCAGGTCTTCAAGGCGCAGGCCGGCCAGGTCGTCGGGCTTGCGGCCCAACACCAGTTCCAGGCTCTGGTTGGCGGTAACCAGCCGTTCCCCGTCGCAGACCAGCAGCCCCTCTACCGCCGCATCGGCCAGATGGCGCATGCGCAGCATCTCATCGTGCCGCTGCCGCTGGTCGCGGCGCTGCAGCGCCAGGCCGTAGAGGCTGAGCAGCAGGATGGCGATGCCGCCGGCGCCGACCAGGTAGGCAAGCCAGCGGGAATCGGCCGGCGGCAACTGCTCGATCAGCGCCATGTCGGGCAGCACCAGCATGGCGGTCATGCCGGTGAAATGCAGGCCGCAGATCGCCAGCGTCAGCAGGATGGGGCCAAGCAGCCTCGCCGCGCGCCCTTCCGCAAGGCCGAGGCGCAGCGCCAGCGCACCGAAGCCGACGCCGATCAGCAGCGACATGGCGATGGTGCCGTCATCCCACAGCACCGCGCCGCCCACCCGCCAGGCGGCCATGCCGGTGTAGTGCATTGTGCCGATGCCGAGGCCGAGCAGCGCGCCGCCCGTCAGCCGGTGCCAGGCGCCGCCGCGCAGCGCAAGGGCGAAGGCGCAGGCTGCCACCAGCAGGGCCGTCAGCAGGGAGAACAGCGTGAGGCCCGGGTCGTAGCCGATGGTCGCGACCGGCTGGTAGGCGAGCATGGCGATGAAATGCGTCGCCCAGGTCGCGCTGCCACTGGCGAAGGCGGCAATGGCGATGCCGCGCAGGCGCCCGCTTCCGGGATGCTGCTGCACATGGCGCAGCAGGGCGAAGCAGGCATGGGCACCAAGGATGCAGACCAGCGCCGCCAGCAGGACCATGCGCGGGTCGTGCATGTTCGTGACGCAGTCATAGAGCTGGAACATGCAGAACTCCCGCGCTGACGTGCGGAAGCCGCACCCTGCTGGGAATTAGGGTGGCCGCTATTAACCATTTCTGTCTGGCGCCGTAAGGTCGGACCCCGCGCGCCTTCACCGGTAGGTGAGCAGGATTCGGGCGGGGCGCCGGCCGCTACCGCTCGCTGAACAGCACGCCGCCCTTGGCCTTCGAATCCTTGTCGGATTCGACGATCTGGATGGTCACCGCCTCGGCCGGCACGCCGAAATTCTTCACCATCGCCTCGGTCATGTCCTTGACCAGGCCGCGTTTCTGTTCGGTGGTGCGGCCGGCAACGGCATAGATGATGATCTCGGGCATGATGTTCTCCTTCTCCACCGCATCCTGCGTCCGGCCGCCGACGAGGCCAAGCGCATGCCGGCCGAACGCGGGCCCGAAGGCATGAGCGTGGTGCTGCTGCCCGGCTTCATGCTGGATGCCGGGCTGTGGGAGGAGATGGCACCGCTGCTGGCGCCGCTCGGCCCGATCCATCACGGCGACCTGTTCCAGGACGACACCATGCAGGCCATGGCGGCGCGCGTGCTGGCGGAGGTGCCGGGGCGCTTCGTGCTGGTCGGCTTCTCCATGGGTGGCTTCGTGGCGCGGGAGGTGGCGCGGATGGCGCCGGAGCGGGTCCGCGCCCTGGTGCTGGTCGCCACCTCCGCCCGCGGCGACAGCGCCGCCCAGCGCGCCCGCCGCCAGGCCATCGCCGGCCGCCCGGCCGACCAGGCGTTCCGGGGCATGAGCCGCAGCGCCATCGCCCGCGGCCTGCACCCCGACCGCGCCGGCGACATGGCGCTGGTGGACCGGCTGCGCGGCATGGGGGACCGGCTGGGCGGCGCGGTGTTCCTGCGGCAATCGCTGCTGCCGCGCCCGGCCTTCGATGACCGGCTGGGCGAGATCACCTGTCCGACGCTGGTGGTGGCCGCGGCGCAGGATGCGCTGCGATCCGTGCCGGAATCCGAGGAACTCGCCGCCGGCATCCCCGGTGCCCGGCTGCATGTCGTCGAGGGCAGCGGCCACATGCTGCCGATCGAGGCGCCGGAGACGCTGGCCCGGCTGATCCTGGATTTCGTGGCTCAGGCGGAAACCTGACGGATCCAGTCCGGCAGGTTGTAATGCGTCGCCACCCGCGCGATGCGGCCGTCGCGGATGGTCAGGAAGGCGCCGGCGGGCAGCGTGTAGGTCTGGCCGCGCGCCTCGGGCAGGCCCTCATCGGTGCGCTGGTACCGGCCGAGCACGGTGAACTCCGCCGCGGCGCGGGTGCCGGTGGCATCGACCATCACCACCAGGTCCGCGATGCGCTCGGCATAGGCCGCATCCATCTGCGCCAGGAAGGCGGCGAAGGCAGGCTTGCCGGTGCGGCGGGTGCCCTGGTTCGGGTCATGCACCACGTCGTCGGTCAGCAGGGCCAGCATGGCGGTGCGGTCGCCTGCGTCGAAGGCGGCGTAGTAGGCGCGGATCAGGCGCTCGGTCTCGGTCAGGCGCGGCGTCCCTTGCTGGCCGGGCCCTCGCTTGCTCGGCAGGGCGGCGGGGGGGTATTGAAGCGGCCTAACCCTTCCCGGCAAGACCCGTACCCGGCATGTCCGAAAAACCCCCTTCCTTCCAGGACATCATCCTGCGCCTCCATAAATTCTGGAGCGCGCAGGGCTGCCTGATCCTGCAGCCCTACGACATGGAAGTCGGCGCCGGCACCTTCCATCCGGCCACCACGCTGCGGGCGCTGGGGGGGAAGCCCTGGTCGGCCGCCTATGTGCAACCCTCCCGCCGTCCATCCGATGGGCGCTACGGCGAGAACCCGAACCGGCTGCAACATTACTACCAGTACCAGGTCATCATGAAGCCGAGCCCGGCGGATGCGCAGGACCTGCTGCTGGCGAGCTACCGCGACCTCGGCCTGGACCCCATGAAGCACGATTTCCGCTTCGTCGAGGATGACTGGGAGAGCCCGACGCTGGGTGCCTGGGGCCTGGGCTGGGAAATCTGGTGCGACGGGATGGAGGTGGGTCAGTTCACCTATTTCCAGCAGGTCGGCGGCATCACCTGCGAGGTTCCGTCCTTCGAGATGACCTACGGGCTGGAACGCCTGGCGATGTTCATCCAGGACGTGGACGACGTGTACGAGCTGGATTTCAACGGCCGCGGCGTGAAGTACGGCGAGGTGTTCCGCCGCGCCGAGGTCGAATACAGCCATCACAATTTCACGGCCGCCGACACGGCGATGCTGTTCCAGCACTTCGCCGACGCCGAGAAGGAATGCCAGTCCCTGCTGGCCTATGACCCGCCGCTGGCGCTGCCCGCCTATGACCAGTGCATCAAGGCCAGCCATCGCTTCAACCTGCTGGACGCCCGCGGCGCCATCAGCGTGACCGAACGCGCCGCCTATATCGGCCGCGTCCGGGCATTGGCGAAGGGCTGCTGCGAGGCCTGGGTCGCGGGCGAGTCCGCGTGACTTTTCCGGGTTTTTATACCATGATTGCCATCCGTTCTACCGTGAGGGCGCCATGGGCCAGTTGAACATCAAGGACGATGCGCTGATCGCCGATGCGAAGGCGCTGGCGGAACTGCTCGGCACCAGCACCACCGCGGCGCTGCGGGAAGCGGTGCAGGTTCGCCTGGCCGCCGAACGCGCGGCGCGGGAAGACAAGGTGCGCCGGAAGTACGAGGCGCTGGTGGCGATTGGTCGGGAGTCCGCGAAACTGTTCCCGCCCGGCGCGACCAGCGATCACAGCGACCTCTATGACGAGAACGGCCTGCCCAGGTGATCGTCGATACCTCCGCATTCATGGCCATTCTGCGGCAGGAGCCGGAGGCCGAGCGTTTCACGGCGCTGCTGGCCGAGGCGCCGGATGTGGCGATCTCCGCCGGCACCCTGCTGGAGCTGGGCATGGTGGCGGAGGGCAAGGCCGGCCCGGCGATACGGCCGTGCGTGGACCGGCTTCTGGCCGATGCGGAGGCGGAGGTCGTGCCCTTCACCGAAACCCAGGCGCGCCTGGCGCTGGAAGCCTGGCGCCGCTTCGGCAAGGGCCGCCACAAGGCCGCGCTGAATTTCGGCGATTGCTTCGCCTATGCCCTGGCGCGGGAGCGCAACGCGCCGCTGCTGTTCAAGGGCGCTGATTTTTCCGAGACCGATGTGAAGGCCGCGATCTGATGCCGGAGTTTCTGCTCGAACTTTTCTCCGAGGAGATCCCGGCGCGCATGCAGGCGCGCGGGGCCGAAGACCTGGCGAAAGCCTTCGCCGCTGCCGCGGCGCCGCTGCTGGAAGGCGCCCCGAAGCCGTTCTACGGCCCACGCCGCATCGGCCTGTCCGCCACGCTGCGCGCCGAGGTGACGACCGAGGGCAAGGAGGAGCGCGGCCCGCGCACCGCCGCGCCACCGGCGGCGCTGGACGGCTTCCTCCGCAAGCACGGTGCCTCCCGCGAGCAGTTGGTGGAGCAGAACGGCTTCTGGGTGCTCCAAAAACCGGGCGAGACCGTCGCCGCCGCGGCGCTGCTGGCGCAGGTCCTGCCCGGGCTGGTCGGCGGCTTCGGCTGGCCGAAATCCATGCGCTGGAACGGCCCCTTCACCTGGGTCCGCCCGCTGCACCGCATCCTGTGCCTGCTGGACGGCGCCGTGGTGCCCTTCGCCATCGCCGCGCTGCCGGGGATGGACAGCGGCAACCTCACCGAGGGCCACCGGATCATGGCGGCCGAGGACCGCGTCTTCGCCGTGACCGGCCTCGCCGACTACGAAGCCGGCCTGCGCGCCCGCTTCGTGGTGCCGGATGCCGCCGAGCGCATGGCGCTGATCGAGCAGGGCCTCGCGAAGCTCGCCGCCGGACAGGGTGTGGCGGTGGTGCCGGACCGGGGGTTGCTGGAGGAGGTGGCCGGGCTGGTCGAATGGCCGGTGCCGCTGCTGGGGCGCATCGACGACGCCTTCATGGACCTGCCACCGGAGCTGATGCGGACCACCATGCGGGTTAACCAGCGCTATTTCGCGCTGACCCGCCCGGATGGCAGCGCCGCGCCCTTCTTCGGCCTGGTCGCTAACATCGCCGCCACCGATGGTGGGGCGACGCTGGTTGCCGGCAATGAACGGGTGCTGCGCGCCCGCCTGTCCGATGCGCGCTTCTTCTGGGACCAGGACCGCAAGCAAAAGCTGGAGGATTTCCTGCCGAAGCTGGATACGGTGGTGTTCCACGCCAAGCTCGGCACCCAGGGGCAGCGCGTGGCGCGGCTGGAGAAGCTGGCGCGCTGGCTGGCGCCGCATGTCGGTGCCGACCCGGCGCTGGCCGCCCGCGCCGCGAAGCTGGCCAAGGCGGACCTTGCCTCCGGGCTGGTCGGCGAATTCCCCGAATTGCAGGGCACCATCGGCCGCTACTACGCGCTGCACCAGAACGAGGACCCGCGGGTGGCGGAGGCGATCGGCACGCAGTACCGGCCGCTCGGCCCGGGCGATGCGGTGCCGGCGGAACCCGTCGCCATCGCGGTGGCACTGGCGGACAAGCTGGACCTGCTGGCCGGCTTCTTCGCCGTGGATGAACGCCCCACCGGCTCCGGCGACCCTTTCGCGCTGCGCCGCGCCGCGCTCGGCATCATCCGCATCATCCGCGAGAACCGGCTGCGCCTGCGGCTGGAGGATGCTCTGGCCGAGGCCTTCTTCGGCTTCCCCCAGGCGCTGGGCGAAACCGCCACCCCGGAATTCGGCATGGCCGTCGCGCAGGACAAACTGAAGACCGGCTGGCAGCCGGCCCGTGGCAGCGCACACCCGCCCATGGTGGCCGCCTTCGCCGCCGGGCTGCTGGACTTCCTCGCCGAGCGCCTCCGCGTCCAGCTCCGTGCCGAAGGCGCCCGCCACGACCTGGTCGCCGCCGCCTTCGCGCAGGCAGGGGAGGACGACCTGCTGCGCCTGCTGTCCCGCGCCGAGGCGCTGAAGGCGCTGGTGGAGGGGGCGGACGGCCCCAACCTGCTCGCCGCCGCCAAGCGCGCCGCCAACATTCTGCGAATTGAGGACAAGAAGGACGGTCCTCACACAGGCCCGATTGCCGAAAACCTGCTGACGGCGCCGGAGGAACAGGCGCTGGCCGGGGCGCTGGACCAGGCGGAACCCGTCGTTGCCCAGGCGCTGGTTGCGGAAAATTTCGCCGCCGCCATGTCCGCCCTGGCGGCGCTGCGCGCCCCGCTCGACGCCTTCTTCGAGAAGGTCATCGTCAATGACCCCGACGCGGCAACTCGCGCCAACCGGCTGCGCTTGCTCGCACGGCTCAGGGGCGGCATGGATACCGTTGCAGACTTTTCCAGGATCGAAGGCTGAAAAGCGGCGCCCTCCCTCCCACCCCATCCTGACCTCCCCCGGGAAGCTCCGTAACAGTCCAAACAGGAGAACGCCGTTCCATGACTCAATGGGTCTACAGCTTCGGCGCCGGCCACAATGAGGGCCGCGCGGACATGCGCAATCTCCTGGGCGGCAAGGGCGCCAACCTCGCGGAAATGGCCAGCATCGGCCTGCCCGTCCCGCCCGGCTTCACCATCACCACCGAGGTCTGCACCTACTACTACGACCACGGCCAGTCCTACCCGCCGGAGCTGCGCAGCGCCGTCGCCGAAGCCCTGGGCCGCATCGAACAGGCCGTCGGCGCCAAGTTCGGCGATCACCACAAGCCGCTGCTGGTCTCGGTCCGCTCCGGCGCCCGCGTCTCCATGCCCGGCATGATGGACACGGTGCTCAACCTCGGCCTGAACGACGCGACGGTGGACGGCCTGGCCGCCGCCTCCGGCGATGCGCGCTTCGCCTGGGACAGCTACCGCCGCTTCATCCAGATGTTCGGCTCCGTCGTGCTCGGCGTGGACCACCACCGCTTCGAGGAGATCATCGAGCATGTGAAGCTCGACCGCGACGTGATGGAGGACACCGACCTCACCGCGCAGGACTGGCACCGCGTGGTCGCGGGCTACAAGGACATGGTCGAGGAAGTCACCGGCAAGCCCTTCCCGCAGGACCCGCATGCCCAGCTCTGGGCCGCGATCGGCGCCGTCTTCGGCAGCTGGATGAACCCGCGCGCCAATACCTATCGCCGCCTGCACGACATCCCCGCGCAATGGGGCACCGCCGTGAACGTCCAGGCGATGGTCTTCGGCAATATGGGCGAGGATTGCGCCACCGGCGTCTGCTTCACCCGCGACCCCTCCACGGGCGAGAACTTCTTCTACGGCGAATACCTGATCAACGCGCAGGGCGAGGACGTGGTGGCCGGCATCCGCACGCCGCAGCCCATGGCCGAATCCCGCGCCAAGCCCGGCGAACGCAGCATGGAGCTCGCCATGCCGAACGCCTATGCCGAGCTCGTCGCCGTCCGCGAGAAGCTGGAAAAGCACTATGCGGACATGCAGGACATCGAGTTCACGGTGCAGCAGAACAAGCTGTACATGCTGCAGACCCGCAACGGAAAACGCACCGCCGCCGCCAGCCTGAAGATCGCCGTGGACATGGCGCGCGAGGGGCTGATCGACCGGACCGAGGCGATCAAGCGCGTCGACCCCAAGGCGCTGGACCAGCTTCTGCACCCGACGCTCGACCCCAAGGCCGCGCGCAAGGCATTGGCGAAAGGCCTGCCGGCCAGCCCGGGCGCAGCCTGCGGCGTCATCGTCTTCTCGGCGGATGAGGCCGAAGCCCGCGCCGCCAAGGGCGAGGCGGTCATCCTGGTCCGCATCGAGACCTCGCCCGAGGACATCCACGGCATGCACGCCGCCAAGGGCATCCTGACCACCCGTGGCGGCATGACCAGCCACGCCGCCGTGGTCGCCCGCGGCATGGGCCGGCCCTGCGTCGCCGGCGCCGGCTCCATCACCGTGGACTATGCCGGCCAGACGCTGACCGCCGGCGGCAAGCGCATGGCGGCCGGCGACACCATGACGCTGGACGGCGCCACCGGTGAAGTCTTCGCCGGCACCGTCGCCATGATCGAGCCGCAGCTTTCCGGCGACTTCGCGACCTTGATGGAATGGGCCGACGGCGTCCGCAAGATGAAGGTGCGCGCCAACGCCGAAACCCCGCTGGACGCCGAGACCGCCCGCAAATTCGGCGCCGAGGGCATCGGCCTCTGCCGGACCGAGCACATGTTCTTCGACCCGGAGCGCATCGGCGCCGTGCGCCAGATGATCATGGCGGATACGGAAGACGGCCGCCGCGACGCGCTGTCCCGCCTGCTGCCGTTCCAGCGCGACGACTTTCTCAAATTGTTCCGGATCATGGCGGGCTTGCCCGTCACCATCCGGCTGCTCGACCCGCCGCTGCATGAATTCCTGCCGCACCGGGACAGCGAGATCGCCGAAGTGGCGCTGAGCCTCGGCGCCGATGTCGCCGCCATGCAGCGCCGCGCGGCGGACCTTTCGGAAGCCAACCCGATGCTCGGCCACCGGGGCTGCCGCCTCGGCCTGACCTATCCCGAAATCTACGAGATGCAGGTCCGCGCCATCTTCGAGGCCGCCGTCGCCATCGGCCAGGAAACCCACAAGGCGCCCGTGCCGGAAATCATGATCCCGCTCGTCGCCGTGCGGCGCGAGCTGGAAATCCTGCGCGCCCTGGTGGACCGCGTGGCCCAGGAAGTCTTCGCCGAGACGAAGTACCACATCATCTACCAGGTCGGCACGATGATCGAACTGCCGCGCGCGGCGCTCACCGCCGACAGCATCGCCGAAGCCGCCGACTTCTTCAGCTTCGGCACCAACGACCTGACGCAGACCGTCTTCGGCCTGTCACGCGACGACGCGGGCAAGTTCCTGCCCTTCTACGTCGAAAAGGGCATCCTGCCGAAAGACCCCTTCGTCTCCATCGACATCGACGGCGTCGGCGCCCTGGTGCAGATCGCCTCCGAGAAAGGCCGCAAGACCAAGCCGGACCTGAAACTCGGCATCTGCGGCGAACACGGCGGCGACCCGGCCTCCATCCACTTCTGCGGCTCCGTCGGTCTCGACTACGTCTCCTGCTCCCCCTACCGCGTCCCCGTCGCCCGCCTCGCGGCCGCCCAGGCGGCACTGACGAGCGGGGGTGGGGATCGGACGGCCTGAGTGGGTTGTGCGGGTGGTTCGCAGGAGGGGCGCTGCCCCTCCTGCACCTCCCCGCAAAGGGCTTTGGCCCTTTGAACCCATGAGTCATAAGCGGAGAAGCGGAGGGGGCCGGAACGACCGTTTGGTCGACGTTTCCTCAAGCCCCCTCCGCTTCTCCGCTTAAAGTCCTCGCGGTCCAGGGGCCCGAGGCCCCTGGCAAGGGGGTGCAGGGGGAACAGCGTTCCTCCTGCAAACAGCCCGCGCACCCACTGAAGGCCCTCCCGATGTCCCACCCCCGCCTGTCTGCGCTGATTGTCGCGCGGAATGAGGAGCAGCGTTTGCCGGCGTGTCTGGCGTCGGTGGCCTTTGCGGATGAGGTGGTGGTGGTGCTGGATCGCAGCACGGATGGGTCCGCGGATTTGGCGCGGGCTGCGGGGGCGCAGGTGTTGGAGGGGGCGTGGGAGTTGGAGGGCGCGCGGCGCAATGCTGGCATTGCGGCGTGTACCGGCGATTGGGTGCTGGAGGTCGATGCGGATGAGCGGGTCAGTCCGGATCTGGCCTTGGCGGTGCGGCGGGTGATTGGGGAGTCGGGGTTCGCCTGGCATCAGGTGATGGTCGAAAATTACGTGGGCGACCGGCTGATCCGGCATGGCTGGGCCGGCAGTTTCGGCACGACCTCGGTGCCGCGGCTGTTCCGGCGCGGCGCCAAGCAGTGGCGAGCGCAGCGGGTGCATCCGGGGCTGGATTGGGTGGGCCGGCAGGGGCCGCGGATCGAGCAGGGGGCGCTGGTGCATCTGGTCGACCGGGATGTGTCGGACATGCTGCGGCGGCTGGACAAGTATTCCTCGGCCAAGGCGGCGGACCTGCTGGAAAGCGGGAATATCGGCTCGCTGGCCGGCAATCTGCGACGCTTCGTCTCGCGCGCGTTCAAATCCTATGTGAGTCGGAAAGGGTATCGGGAGGGCGCCTGGGGCGTGCTGCTGGCCTTCTGCACGGGGGCCTTTCCGCTGCTGTCCTACCTGAAGGCGCGGCTGGAGCCGGAGCGGCATGGGGGGCGGAAGTGACTCTTCCCTGGCATCGTAGCCCGACCATGCCGGTGGCGGTGTTGCTGGCGGTGGCGCCGGCTTTGGCGGTGGCGCAGTTCCGCGCCATGGCGCTGGCGGTGACCGTCGCGCTGGTGCTGGCGGTGGTCACGCATCGGCGGGTGCGGGGCGCGTGGCCCTGGCCGCGGATGGGGCGCCCGGCCTGGCTGGCGGTGGCGCTGCTCGGCTGGTGCGGGGTGGCGATGATCTGGTCGCCGGAGCCGGTGCGGGCGCTGCAGACCATCGGCGGGCTGGCGGCGCTGCTCGGCCTGGCGCTGATGACGGCCCGCGCCCTGGCGGAGGAGGCGGCGCCGCGGCGCCTGGCCTTCGCGCTGGCGGGCGGGCTGGCGCTGGGGCTGGCGCTGGCGGCGGCGGACCATGCCAGCGGCAATTGGCTGCGGCTGGCGGTGCGCGGCTTTCCGGACATGCCGGCGATCAGCTTCGGGTTGAAGCCGGCCGTGTCCCTCATGGTGCTGCTGCTGCCGCTGGTGCTGGCGGTGCCGATGGCCTGGGCGTTGCGCGGCCTGCTGGTGGCGGCGGGGCTGGCGGTGGCGCTGTGGCTGCCGGCGGATTCCGCCAAGATCGCGGCGCTGGCCGGGGTGGCGGCGGCCGGGCTGGCGATGGTCCTGCCGCGCGCCGTGCCGCGCCTGGCGGCGCTGGGCTTTGCCGCCTTCAGCCTGGCCGCGCCACTGGTCTTCGCCTTCGGCCTGTCCCAGGCGCCCTCGCTGGAGCCGCTGCCGCGATCGGCCGCGCATCGCATCCTGATCTGGGATTTCGTGGTGGACCGGATCGCGGAGAAGCCGCTGCTCGGCTGGGGCATGGAATCCAGCCGCGCAATTCCCGGCGGCAGCGAGAATTTCGCGCCTGAGACACTGGTGGAATACGGCCTGACCTCGCCCGAGGCGCGCCACTGGTTTGGCGTGCCCGCCGCCCGTCGCCTGCCGCTGCACACCCACAATGCCGCGCTGCAGATCTGGCTGGAGCTTGGGCTGGTCGGTGCATTGCTGGGGGCCGCGCTGGGCGCCGCGGCACTGCTGGCCGCCGGCGCCAGCCCGGCGGGCTTCGGCATGGCGGTGTCCGCCGTGGTGACCTGGCAGCTTTCCTTCGGCGTCTGGCAACCCTGGTGGGTCGCCTCCGTCCTGCTGGCTGCCGTGGTCGCGGGGATGCTGCGGAAGGCCTAGACCCTGATCCGCAAAGGCGGATCATGGCCTGGCCTTTGCTGAGCGGGTAATTCACCGCTACGGCGAATCCGCCTTCGCGGATCCCGTTCTACCCCATGCAGCGCATGAACAGGGTGGAGGGATGGGCAATCTCGCCCACCTCCGCCGCCGTGCGCGCCGGGCCATCGCCGAGGCTGGGGGTGACGCCCGCATCGCGCAGGAAATCCACCGCCTCGTTGCCCTTCACCGCGAAATTCACGTTCTGCGGAATGTCGCCGGTGCGCTGCGCCACGCGGGCGGCGTTGAGCTTGGAGACGATGACCCCCACGACATTGCCCGACAGGTCGAGCAGCGGCCCGCCCGAATTGCCCGGCTGCACCGGAGCGGAGATCTGGAACTGCCGCTGGTCATCGGCCAGCCCGGCCAGGGCCGAGACCTCCCCGGTGGTCAGCGTCGGGCCGGAGGACAGCATGCCGGCGAGCGGAAAGCCGTAGGTCACCACGCCCTCGCCACGGCGGATGTTCATCTCGCGCCGGAAGGACAGGGCCGGGCCGGCTTCGCGCGGCACCTCGATCAGCGCCAGGTCGCGCTGGCGGTCGGCGCGCAGCACGCGGGCGGTGGCGTCCGTGCCATCGGCCAGCCGCACCCGCACCCCGCGGCAGCGTTCCACCACATGCGCGTTGGTCAGCGCCCGGCCGGGCGCCACGACGAAGCCGGTGCCGGAGGACAGCATGCGCCCGGTACCAGCCGAGGGCGGGGCGCCCGGCTTGCCCGGGATTGTGCCGGCCTGCGGTCCCGGCGCCAGCGCCGGGGGCTTGCTGGTCGGCAGCGGTGGGAAGCCCTGGCGGAAGCCTGGCGCGTTGCTCGGCGGCGGCTTGCCCTGGCCGAAGGCGTCGCCGCCGGTCAGGAGGGCGGGAAGCAGGCCGAGCAGCAGGGCGGGGATCAGCGTGATGGGGCGGGGCATGTTTCGACACCATGCCGAGTTCCGCCCCCGCCGGTCAACGTCGCAGGGGGCGTCGCCCGCTGCGCCGCGTTTCATGCGTCGCTCGCCTATTGGCCGAGTTGCGCCAGCCGCCCCGAAGCGGCCCGTTCGGCGGCCCGCGCCGCATCCTCCCGCAGCAGCAGGCGCTCCGCCACCATCCGCGCCGCCGCCTGGCGCACCGCCTCGACATAGGCCGCGTCATCGGCGTAGCGCTCGGCCAGCGACGGGCGCGGGTCGTTCGCCGCCATGCGGTCCGCACGGGTCGCGGCGAAGGGGGCGACGGCGCCCTGCAGCGGGAACAGCGTGCCGGCGCCATGGCCTTCGGCGCGCGGGTTCCAGCCGGTGTAGCTGGCGCGCGGCACGGCCAGCGGCAGCATGCGGATGCCGGCGATGGACATGCCATCCGCATCCGCCAGCGGCACGAAGACCGGGTATTCGCCGATCAGCTTCGGCGGGAAGACCGATTGGTCGGAGAAGGCGGCGCCGGTGAAGAGGCCGGCATAGGGCAGGCCGGGGATGTTCACCGGCACCGCCTGCGCGGCCTCCACCAGCGTGCCATGGGCGCGCATCGGCACGCGGCTGGCCGGCGGCTCCACCCCCTCGGCCAGCCAGTCCTGCATCGCCACCAGCAGGGCGCGCATCGGCGGGCCGGCATCCATCGGGTTCACCGGCAGCGCCATGGTGGGCGCGCGGCGCACCGTTTCGGCGGGGCCGGCGTAATGCGGCGTGCCGGCAATCATGTAGGCGCGCACATCCGGCGGCAGCTCGATGTGGTGGCCCTCGAAATCCGTCACGAGGAGCGAAGCCCGGGAGGCCCACCATTCATGCTCGCTGTCGGTCTGCATCACCCGCGGGCAGGTGGCGTTCAGCCGGCAGCGCAGCATCAGCCCGTCGCGCCGGCCGGTGATCGGGTCCTGCATCGTGGCATAGGTGAAGGGGCCGAGGTCGGCCTGCCAGGCGGGGTCCTGCGGGTGGCGGGCATTCCGGCCCGGATGGCCGAAGCGGTAGTTGGTGGCCATGCGCCGCGCGCCGGCGACATGCGGCATCAGCCCGTCGAACACCATGCGGCCGCTGGTATCCTCGTTGAAGCCGAGCCACAGGAAGTCGCGCAGGAAGCGCCCGGATTGGGAGACGCCGAAGCCGATGGCGCGCTGCACGGTGGGCCGGCCCTGATGCGCCAGCGGATTCTCCGGGCCGCCCTCCCGCCGCAGGAAGGCGGCGACGTCGCGCATGGCGGCGAAGCCGAGGCCGGTCACGATCGGGTCGCGGGCGGTGTAGGTCACCTCGTACAGCGCGCCGGCATCGAAGCCGCTGGCGGGGCGGGTGATCTCCACCGTGCGGTCGCCGGTGGCGCGGATCGCCAGGCCTTCGGGGGTCTGCCGCGGTTCGGACCAGTGGCCGCGTACCGTCACGCGCAGGCTGGCCGGGTCCGCGATGGGCCAGCTCAGCGTCGCGGTCACCGGGTTGCGCAGGTGGTCGAACAGGAATTCGTCGCGGGAGGGGCCGGTGACGCCGGTCAGCGTCGGCGCCTGCAAGGCGAGCTGCAGGGGGCGGGAGGGGATGTCCGCCTGCCAGCCGATCCAGGCCATGGAATAGCCCTGCCGGTGCAGGAAGCCGATGCCGGCATCGGCATCCTGCTCCGCCCGGTTGGCGCCGGGCTGCGCGGCATCGTCGAACAGCTGGGGCGCCAGCTTGCGGCCGCGATTCGGCACATCCACCAGCAGCGTGCCATTGCCGCGGGCCGGGTCCGCCGGGCGCAGCAGCACCACATCGGCCATCGCCTCCACCCGCCCCTGGGCATTGCGGGGCGCGCGGTCGATATCGGCGATCACGGCATTGCGCGGGTCCGCCGGGTCCACCGCGATGGTGGCGCGGCCGGTGATGCGAAGGTACGGGCCGGTGCCCTCGAAGCTGCGGCCCTGGAAGGCCGGCGCGCTTTCCAGCGTCTCGAAGCGGATGACCTCGGCCTGGGCGGGGGCATTGGCCGGCAGCGCGAGGCTTCCCAGGCCCAGCGCGCAGGCGCGCAGCAGCTTGTGCATCATCGTTCCCTCCGTTCGGGCGGATCTGCGTCCGTCCCACGATGCGGGAAAGGTTGCGCCTGCTTCGTGGCGCTTGGCAACCTACAGCAGCCCCTCCCGCCGGAAGGACAGGTGCCGGCCATTGCCGACGATCAGGTGGTCATGCACCGCGATGCCGAGCACGGCCGCCGCCGCCTTCACCTCCTGCGTCATCTCGATATCGGCGCGGGAGGGGGTGGGATCGCCGGAGGGGTGGTTGTGCACCAGGATCAGCGCCGTCGCCTGCAATTCCAGCGCGCGCTTCACCACTTCCCGCGGATAGACCGGCGTGTGGTTGACGGTGCCGCGGGCCTGCGCCTCGTCCGCGATCAGGCGGTTCTTGGAATCGAGGAACAGCAGGCGGAACTGCTCGATGGATTCGCGGGCGAGGGCGGCCGACAGGTAGGAGATCAGCCGGTCCCAGTTGTTGAGCACGGGCTGGTCCTTGACCTCCGCCCGCATCATCCGCAGTGCCGCGCCGTGCACGGTCTTCAGCGCCGCGGTGCCGGCCTCCCCCATGCCCTCGACCTGCTGCAATTCCCGCGCCGGGGCGGCGATGGCGTTGGCAAAGCTGCCGAAGCGGGCGAGCAGGGCACGGGCGATGGGCTTGGTGTCGCGGCGCGGCAGTGCCTGGAACAGCAGCATCTCCAGCATCTCGTGGTCCAGCAGGCTGTCCGGCCCGGCGGTCAGCAGCCGGGTCCGCATGCGGGCGCGATGGCCGAGATGGCCGGGCGGCGGCGGCTCCGGCCCGGCGCCGTCGAGGACGGGCGTGAACAGCCCGCCGAAGCTGGCGCCGGCCTCCGAGAATTGCGGCTTGCGGGCCATGTTGGCTCCCCTGGCTCTGCACCGAGGGTGCAACGAAGCCGGGGGATGTTCAACCTTTGCGCGTCGGGTGCCCCTCAGGCGCCGAAGGGCGGCTTGTGCAGGCCGGTGGGCGAGATGGTGAAGATCTCCACGCCATCCTGCGTCACGCCGACCATGTGCTCGAACTGCGCCGAGAGGCTGCGGTCGCGGGTCACGGCGGTCCAGCCATCATCCAGCACCTTCACCTCGGGCCGGCCGGCATTCACCATCGGCTCCACGGTGAAGAACATGCCGGGCTTCAGGACGGGGCCCTCGCCCGGGCGGCCGAAATGCAGCACGTTGGGCGGTTCGTGGAAGCGCCGCCCGATGCCGTGGCCGCAGAAATCCCGCACCACGGAGAAGCGGTTGCGCTCCACATAGGATTGGATGGCGTGGCCGATATCGCCCAGCGTGGCGCCCGGCTTGATGACGCCGATGCCCCGCATCATGGATTCATAGGTGACATCCATCAGCAGCCGCGCCTTGGTGGAGGCGGTGCCGGCCACATACATGCGGCTGGTATCGCCGTGCCAGCCATCCAGGATGACCGTGACGTCGATATTCACGATGTCGCCATCCACCAGCACCCGATCCCCCGGGATGCCATGGCAGACCACATGGTTGATCGAGGTGCAGGAGGATTTGGTGTAGCCGCGATAGCCCAGCGTCGCCGGTATGGCGTGATGGGCCAGGATGTAGTCGTGGATCAGCCGGTCGATCGCCTCCGTCGAGATCCCCGGCTGGATATGCGGGGTGATCATGTCGAGGGTCTCCGCCGCAAGCCGGCCGGCGCGACGCATCCCCTCGAAATCCGCGGGGGCGTGAAGGGTGATGCGACGGCTCTCGCCGCCCTGCTGCTCCATGATGTGCTGACCGTCCGGATCTGATGCCAAAAATATGGCGGTGAAGATGCGCTGCGGTCCCCGGTGTTGCAAGGCGCGGCGGGTGGGAAGCTGGGCTGCGTGGTTGAGCCTCGCTGCTCCGCAGCGTTTAGCTTTGCCGCTCCGCAGGGGGCTGCGCCCTAATTCGGCCGCTCGCCCGCCTTGCGTTCCACCGTGCCCAGCGCATCCGCCAGCCGATGCGTGGCGCTGCCGGGGCGGGCGGGTTTCTGCTGGCTTTCATGCGGCGCCCAGCCGGTCAGCATCAGCAGGCGCAGGCCGGGCGCGATGCCCTGCGGACCGGCCGGCAGCGCGGCGGCGGCCATCGGGAACAGGGCGCGCGGCGGAGTGCGCGGGTCGCGCGCCAGAACGGCATTGCCTTCCCCGGCGGCCCGCAGATCCGCCAGCAGGGCGAGGGGGGTGCGGTAGGCCAGGCCCACTTCCTCCATATCCGCCACCGGCAAAGCGAAGCCGGCGCGTTGCAACAGCCCTGCGGCGTCGCGCAACTCCGGGAAGGGGGAAACGCGTGGCGAGAGCCCGCCGCGCAGCGTGCTCTCCGCCTCCGCCAGCGCCTGGCGCAACGGCTGCAGGGTGCCGAGGCCGGGGAGGGAGGCGAGGAACAACCCATCCGGCGCCAGCGCCCGCCGGATTTGAATAAGTGCCCCCGGCAGGTCGTTCACCCAGTGCAGCGACAGGGAGGCGACGATCAGGTCGAAGCTTTCGGGCGCAAACGGCAGAAATTCCTCATCCGCCGCCACTGCCAGGCCGCCGGCGCGCGCGGCCATGGCGGGCGACAGGTCGGTGGAGATGACCGACGAAATGCCCCGCGCGCGCAGCATCGGCGCCACCACGCCGCGGCCGCCGATCTCCAGCGCGCGGCTGAAGCGGCGGGTGGTGTCGTCCAGCCGGTCCAGCAGCCGATCCGCGCAATCCGCCAGGATCGGCGCCACCTGGTCCATCGTGGCGGCCGCCCGGTCGCGGCGGCGGCGCACCAGCCTGCGGTCGAAAACCTGCATCGCATCCATCCCCCGCAGATGCGCCCGCTTCGCCCCGGCGACAAGCCGGTCTAGCCTGCCCGCAACGAATGAGGACACGCCCCCGATGACCGCAAGGATTGCCCCCGCCACCCTCAAATCCTGGCTGCGGGACGGACGGGAACTCGCCATCCTGGATGCGCGGGAGGAGGGCGAATTCGGCGCCTCCCATCTGTTCTGGGCGGTGCCCTGCCCGCTGTCCCAGGCGGAGCTGCGCGCGCCGGGCCTGCTGCCGCGGCGCGATGTGCGGGTGGTCTGCACCGATGGCGGGGAGGGCCATGCCGATCGTCTGGCCACCGTTCTGCACAGCCTGGGCGTGCCCGATGTGGCGGTGCTGGAGGGCGGGACGCCGGCCTGGCAGGCGGCGGGATTTGAGCTGTTCTCCGGCGTGAACGTCCCCTCCAAGGCCTTCGGCGAATGGGTGGAGCACCACTACGAGACGCCCTCCGTCGATGCCGCGGAGCTCGCCGCGATGCAGGCGGCGGGGGAGGATCTGCTGGTGGTGGACAGCCGGCCGATGGCGGAATTCCACGCCATGTCGATCCCCGGCGCCACCAATGTGCCGGGGGCGGAGCTGGCCTATCGGGTGCCGGGCATGCTGGCGCGGCCCAGCACCACGGTGGTGGTGAACTGCGCCGGCCGCACACGCTCCATTCTCGGCGCGGAAAGCCTGCGCCGCGCCGGGCTGCCGAACCGGGTGGTGGCGCTGCGCAACGGCACCATGGGCTGGGAACTGGCCGGCTTCGCCTGCAACCGCGGCCGCGCCGAACGCTATGCCGAGGGCACGCCGGCTGATGCCGCGGAGACCCTGGCCCGCGCCCGGCGCTTCGCGGAGGGGGCAGGGGTGCGCTGGACGGACCGCGCCGGGCTGGCCGCGATGCAGGCGGAGGCCCAGGGGCCAGGGGGGCGCAGCACCTATCTGCTGGATGTCCGCGACCCGGCCGAATTCGCCGCCGGCCACCTGCCGGGCTCGCTCAGCGCCCCGGGCGGGCAGCTGGTGCAGGCGACCGATGGCTGGGTAGCGGTACGCGGCGCGCGGATCGTGCTGGTGGATGATACCGGCACCCGCGCCGCGATGACCGCCGGCTGGCTGCGCCAATTGGGCGGGTGGGAGGTCTTCGTCCTGACGGATGGCCTGCAGGGCGCGCTGGAGACCGGCGCCGTCATCCCGCGCCTGCCGGAGGCGCTGCGCCCCGACATCCCCCGCGTGGCGCCGGATGCGGTGCGGGCGGGCGCGGTGGCGGTGGTGGATCTGGCGCGCTCGCTGGCCTTCCGGGCCGGGCATATCCCGGGCGCGATCTGGGGCGTGCGGACGCGCCTCGATGCCGTGCTGCCGCGCCTGCCGGCTGGGCGGCCGGTGGCGGTCGCCGCGCCCTCGGCCGATCTGGCGGCGCTGGGGGCGGCGGAGCTGCGCGGGCTGGGCGTGGCGGAGGTGGCGGTGCTGGATGGCGGCACGGCGGCCTGGCAGGCGGCGGGCTTCCCGCTGGAAGCGGGCCGCACCGACCCGCCGGACGACGCATGCGTCGATGCCTATCTGCGCCCCTATGACCGCAACAGCGGCGTCGAGGACGCGATGCGCGCCTACCTGGCCTGGGAGATCGACCTGGTGCATGCGGTGGAACGCGACGGCGATGCCCCCTTCGGCGCCTGGTAGCACCCTTCTCAACCGGCTGGGCCGCGCCGCGCTGGATGCGCTGCTGCCGCCGCATTGCCTGACCTGCGAGGCGCCGGTGGAGCGCCAGGGCACGCAATGCGGCGACTGCTTCCGGCTGCTGACGCGGGTGACGGCACCCTTCTGCGCCCGCTGCGGCGTGCCCTTCATCCATGCCGGCCAGGCCGGGCCGGGCGGGTTGTGCCCCGCCTGTCTCGCCCGCCCGCCCGCCTTCGCCGCCGCCCGCGCCGCGCTGCGCTACGATGCCGGCTCCCAGCGCCTGGTGCTGCCCTTCAAGCATGCGGACCGCCCGGAACTCGCCGGGCCGCTGGCGGCGATGATGGCGCGCGCGGGGGCGGGGCTGCTGGGCCGCGCCGATCTGCTGGTGCCGGTGCCGCTGCATTGGCGGCGGCTGGTGGCGCGGCGCTACAATCAGGCGGCGCTGCTGGCCCGGCGGCTGGCCGCCCTCTCCGGCCTGCCCTGCATCCCGGACCTGCTGCGCCGTCCGCGCGCCACCCCGCCGCTCGGCGATCGGGGCGCGGCGGAACGCGCGGCCCTGTTGCAGGACGCCTTCCGCCTGACCCCGGCCGGCGCGCGGCGCGTGGCCGGGCTGCGGGTGCTGCTGGTGGATGATGTGATGACCTCCGGCGCCACGGCGGAAGCCTGCGCCCGGGCATTGCTGGCGGCGGGTGCCACGGCGGTGGACGTGCTGGCCGCCGCCCGCGTGCCGGACCCGCGGCTGCAGGCGGAAGGCTGACCCCAAGGGGGGCTTGACCCCAGGGGAGGCTTGACCGGAGCCGCGCGCGGCCCGATTTCAGGTGAATGGCCAAGATCGAGATCTACACCCAGGATTTCTGCCCCTACTGCGCCCGCGCCGTGGCGCTGTTCACGCGCAAGGGCGCAGCCTTTGAGGAGAAGCCCGCGCCGCATGGCTCCGAGGCACGGCGGGAGGCGCAGGCGCGCTCCGGCGGCCGCACCACCATGCCGCAGATCTTCATCGATGACCGGCATATTGGCGGCTGCGACGAGCTGATGGCGCTGGACCGCAAGGGTGGGCTCGACCCGCTCCTGGCCGGATGAGGCAAGCTGCGGGCGCCGTTACGGGCTGGTTGAGCACGGGCTGGTTGAGCAGGGGCCGGTTGTCCGGGGGCGGGATGGCATGATCCATTATCAGCTTCGCTGCAGCGCAGCGCATGAATTTGACGGCTGGTTCCAGGACAGTGCCGGCTTCGAGAAGCTGGAAGCCGCCGGCTTGGTGGAATGCCCGCATTGCGGCAGCACCCAGGTCAGCCGCGCGCTGATGGCGCCCGCTGTACGGAAATCCCGCAAGAAGGCCGCCCCGGCGCCGGTGGTGGAGGAGGCGGCGGAGAAGCCGGCCGAGGCGCCGGCCCCCACACCCCCGGTCAGCTCGCCGCCCGATGGCGGGGGCATGTCCCAGCGCGTCGCGGCCGGGCCGATCCCGGCCCAGCTCCTGGCGATGCTGCAGCGCATGCGGGCCGAGGTGGAGAAATCCTGCGACTATGTCGGCGACGGCTTCGCCGAGGAGGCCCGCAAGATCCACAATGGCGAGGTCGAGGTCCGCGGCATCTATGGCGAGGCCACGGAAGCCGAGGCCGAGGCGCTGGCCGAGGACGGTATCGACATCGCCCGCCTGCCCTGGGTCCCGCGCGCCGACGGCTGAGGCGGGCATCTGTACGGGGGGCGCGCGATGCTCGTCTTCAGCTACGGCATCCCGAAATCCGGCAGCACGCTCGCCTTTGAACTGGCCAAGGCCGTGGCCCGCCTCGGCGGCCACCGCCAGCCCCTGCTGCCGCGCCACCTGCTGCCCGGCGGCCACAAGGTGAACTTTGCCCAGGCGCTGGACCCGGCGGCGCTGCGCGCCCTGGCAGCGGCGGCGGAAGGGCGCATCCGCATCGTCAAGACCCATGCCTGCCCCGGCCCGGAATGGGTGGCGGAATACCGCGCGCTGGCGGCGCGCGGGCTGGTCTCCGCCCATGTGAACCACCGCGACCCGCGCGACATCTGCCTGTCCCTGCTGGATGCCGGCCGCCTGGCGCGCAGCCGCGGCGAGCAGGCCTTTGCGGAGTTCGTGACGCTGGCGGATGCGGTGGCCGGGGTGCACCGCTACCTGCGCGAACAGGCGATCTGGGCGGCGCTGCCGCGCACCCTGGCGCTGGACTATGCCATCTGCGCCTTCCGCATGGCGGAGGCGGTGGAGGCGATCAAGGCCGATCTGGGGATAGCCTGCCCGAACTGGCTGGTGCGGCTGTGGGTGCAGCGATTCGCCTTCACCTACCGCAACAAGGCGGTACCCGCCCGGCACGCGGCGGAGCTGACTCCGGCGCAGGCGGAATGGCTCGCCGGGGAATTCGCGCCCTGGCTAGGTCGCCGTTAAGACTTCGAAATATCATCGTTGAGTCTGCCAGGATGGTCTTCCATCCGCTTTGACCAGCCTGCATCTTCTTGGTGTCAATCGACTTTCGGCGGATATCTTCCCGGGAGTTTCCCGCCGCTTTCTCCACAGCTTTACCCCCGGAAATGTGGAAAACTTCTTCTGTGGCGCTGCGGATACACTTCGCGGGCCGGATGATATTTTACACCGTTGCGCGAACACAAAAGGAACATCGCAGCGCGGCAAGCTGGCGCCAGGGGTTCCACAGGACATGCCACGGTTTATCCCCAGGGAAATCCCCGGCTTTGGGGATAACCTGCCCCTTGACCGGCAGGTTTTGCCCAGGGGCGCCCGATGGACGGTCCCGGGCCGGGCTTCAGCGCCGCGCCATCGCCAGGTAGTTCACCGCCAGATCCCGCGTTGCCCGCCACTGCCCGGCGGGCGACATGCTCATGCCGGCGAGTTCCGTGATCCGGTAGCCGGTGGGGCGCAGCGCCGCGCCGAGTTCGCCGGGCGTCACGAACATGCGCCAGTCATGCGTGCCGATCGGCAGCAGCCGCAGCAGGTATTCGGCGCCGAGCTTGGCGAACAGGAAGGACCGCGCGGTGCGGTTCAGGGTGGAGAGGAAGATCGGCGCGCCGGGTTTCGCCAATGCCGCCAGCGCGCCGAGGAACTGGGCGCGGTCCTCCACATGCTCGATCACCTCCAGCGCCACCACCGCGTCGAAGCGGGCGCCCTCGGCCAGCAGATCCTCGGGCCCGCCCTGGAGGTAGTCAATCGCCAGGCCGCCGGCTGCCGCATGGGCGCGGGCGGCGGCCAGGGCGGCGCCCGCGGCGTCCAGGCCAGTGACGGTGGCGCCCATGCGGGCGAAGGCCTCCGACGCCAGGCCGGCGCCGCAGCCGACATCCAGGATGGTCTTGCCGGTAAGATCGCGCCCGCCGAGGCGGTCCGCGATCCAGCCCGTCCGCAGCGGGTTCATCCGGTGCAGCGGCTTCATCGGGCCGTCCGGGTCCCACCATTGGCCAGCCAGCGCGTCGAACTTGGCCCGCTCGGCCTCCAGCGTCGTGCCACTCATGGCTGCATTCCCTCCGTCTGGGCCCCGCGTTTGGCTGGGACATGGTTGCCCGCCGGCCGTCCCCCCGTTATCTGTCCGCGTCCCGGCGAGGCGCAACAGGGGTTGCCTCGCCCGACCCCCTGGACCCACCCCCCGGACCCGAGCATGGCCCGCATCGTGATGAAGTTCGGCGGCACCTCCGTCGCCGACCTCGACCGTATCCGCAACGTGGCAAGCCGCGTGAAGCGCGAGGTGGAGGCTGGCAACGAGGTCGCCGTGGTGGTCTCCGCCATGTCCGGCGTGACCAACCAACTGGTGAAATGGTGCCAGGAACTGTCGCCGCTGCATGATGCGCGGGAATACGACACGGTGGTGGCGACCGGTGAGCAGGTGACCATCGGGCTGCTGGCCATCGCGCTGCAGACGGTGGGCGTGGATGCGCGGTCCTGGCAGGGCTGGCAGGTGCCGATCCGCACCGACAACGCGCACGGCAAGGCGCGCGTGGACAGCATCGAGGGTGCGCTGCTGATCGAGCGGATGCAGATGGGCCAGGTGCCGGTTGTCGCTGGTTTCCAGGGCATCGGCCCTGACAACCGCATCACCACGCTGGGCCGTGGCGGGTCCGACCTTTCGGCGGTGGCGATCGCCGCGGCGGTGAAGGCGGATCGTTGCGACATCTACACCGACGTGGATGGCGTCTATACCACCGACCCCCGCATCGTGCCGCGCGCCCGCAAGCTGGACAGGATTTCCTACGAGGAAATGCTGGAACTGGCCTCGGTGGGGGCCAAGGTGTTGCAGACCCGTTCCGTGGAACTCGCCATGAAGCAGCGGGTGCGGGTGCAGGTGCTGTCGAGCTTCGAGGACAAGCCAGGCTCGCTTGTCGTGGATGAGGATGAGATCGTGGAACAGCCCATCGTGTCCGGCATCGCCTATTCGCGGGACGAAGCCAAGGTGACGCTCCGCCGCGTGCCGGACCGGCCCGGCATCGCCGCCTCCGTCTTCGGCCCGCTCTCGGCCGCCAATGTGAATGTGGACATGATCGTGCAGAACATCGGCGACGATGGCAGCACGGACATGACCTTCACCCTCGGCCGGTCCGACCTGCCGCGCGCCCGCGACCTGCTGGAAAAGCAGCAGGCGCAGATCGGCTTCGAGGCGCTGATCGCCGATCCGGACGTGGCGAAGATCTCCGTCGTCGGCATCGGCATGCGGACCCATGCGGGCGTCGCATCCACCATGTTCAAGACGCTGTCGGAGAAGGGCATCAACATCCAGGTGATCTCGACCAGCGAGATCAAGGTGAGCGTGCTGGTGGCCGCCGACTACACCGAACTGGCCGTCCGCGCGCTGCACACCGCCTATGGGCTGGACGGCCCGGAACCCGCGCGCCGCGGCGAGGGCTGAGAGGATGGATGCGCTGACCCAGACCCCGGTTGCCGAGGCCCCGCCGGCCGAGTGCCTGGCCGCCGTGGATGCGCTGATGGCGCGCGGCGCCGCCTTTTTCGGCAGCCGCTACGCCATCATGGGCGGGGCGATGTCCTGGGTCAGCGAGCGCAACCTGGTGGCGGCCCTGTCCAATGCCGGCGCCTTCGGCGTGATCGCCTGCGGCGCGATGGAGCCGCCGCGGCTGGCGGAGGAGATCGTGGCCACCCAGGCGCTGACGGACAAGCCGTTCGGCGTGAACCTGATCACGATGCACCCGCGGCTGGAACAGCTCGTGCAGACCTGCATCGAGCACAAGGTCGGGCACATCGTCTTCGCTGGCGGCATCCCGCCCGGTTCGGCCATCAAGGCGGCGAAGGATGGCGGCGCCAAGGTGGTGTGCTTCGCCCCGGCGCTGGCGTTGGCCAAGAAGCTGGTGCGCTCCGGCGCCGATGCGCTGGTGATCGAGGGCAGCGAGGCCGGTGGGCATATCGGCCCGGTCTCGCTGACCGTGCTGGCGCAGGAGATCCTGCCGCATATCCGCGACGTGCCGGTGTTCGTCGCCGGCGGCATCGGCCGGGGCGAGGCGATCCTGTCCTACCTCGAGATGGGCGCGGCCGGCGCGCAGCTGGGCACGCGCTTCGTCTGCGCCACCGAATCGATCGCGCATGCGAACTTCAAGAAGGCGTTCATCCGCGGTGCCGCGCGCGATGCGCTGCCCACCATCCAGCTCGATGAACGCTTTCCGGTGATCCCGGTGCGCGCGCTGCAGAATGGGGGCACCAAGCGCTTCCTGGAGCACCAGGCGGAAACCATCCGCCGCTTCCTGGCCGGCGAGGTGGAGAAGGGCGCGGCGCAGCTCGAGATCGAGCATTTCTGGGCCGGCGCGCTGCGCCGCGCGGTGATCGATGGCGATGTGGAAAATGGCTCGCTGATGGCCGGGCAGAGCGTGGGCCTGGTGACGCGGGAACAACCGGTGGCCGAGATCGTTCAGGAACTCGTCACGCAGGCCGCCATGGCGCTGGCGGCGCGACGCAGGTAGCACGGCGCTTCGGCAGATTCGGCGCGGCGCCGGCCGGAATCGGTTTGCGGGCCAAGGGGCCGCGCGGTAGGTGTCACAACCGTGGCTTATGACCTGAAACGCACCCAGCGACACATCGAGACCGGCGGCGCCGAAACGGCCCGCGTGGGCGAGGAACTGCGCGACTCGCGCCTGTCCCTCGGCCTTTCGGTGGAGGAAATGGCGCAGCGGCTTCGCATCCGCCGCCCCTATCTGGAAGCGCTGGAGGAAGGCCGCGTCCGCGACCTGCCCGGCCCCGCCTACGCGGTGGGCTTCGTGCGCGCCTATGCGGTGGCGCTCGGCCTGGATGCGGATGAGATGGTGCGGCGCTTCCGCGACCTGTCCGGCGCGGCGGTGAACCGCAAGACCAATCTGGTATTCCCGGAACCGGTGCCGGAACGCGGCGTGCCGGCCGGGGCCGTGGTGGTGGTGGGCGCGGTGCTGGCGATCGGCGCCTATGTCGCCTGGTACAATATTTCCGGCAGCGGCAACCGTACTGTGGATGTGGTGCCGCCGGTGCCGCAACGGCTGGAGGCCGCGGCCGAGCAGGGCCGCAGCCAGCTTCCCGGCGGCGACGCCACGCGTCCTTCCACGGCGGCGGTCGGCGCGCTGCCCATGGGCGCGCTGCCGCCACCTGGCGGGCTGGCTGCCCAGGGCCAAGGTGGGCAAGGCCAGGGTGGGCAAGGCCAGGGTGGGTCGAGCGCCAATACCTCGGCCCAGGCCGCCACCGTGCCGAGCAACCCGGTACCCACCGCGCCGCCGCCCGTGGTGCCGCCGGCGCCGGTCGTCGCCGCGCCGCCGGTGCCGGCCGCACCGCCGCCGATCGTGATCCCCGGCCTGCCGGACGGCACCCGCGTCGCGCTGCGTGCCAATACGGATGGCCCCGACGGCGCCTGGGTGCAGGTGCGCGACCAGCGCTCGGGCCAGGTGCTGGTGAACCGCGTGCTTCGGCCCGGCGAATTCTGGGCGGTGCCCGCGCGGGACAATCTTCTGCTGGATGTCGGCCGCGCGCAGGGGCTGGAAATCGTGGTGGATGGCGTGCTGTCGGAGGTGCTGGAAGGCCAGGTCGGCGTCCGCCGCAACATTCCGCTGGCGCCCGACCGGCTGCGCCAGCGGCCGCAGGGTCCCACCGCCGCGGCCAGCCCGGGGCGCTGACGGCAGCCCTCCCCCTGTGAGACTCCGCCCCGACACCCTATGCTGAAGGGCGAGATGTCGCGGCTCTCGGCAGAGATCAGGGAAACCCCATGTCCTACCGCCCCTACCAGGAGATCACTCGCCGCAAGTCGCGGCTGATCCATGTTGGCCGCGTGCCGGTGGGCGGCGACAGCCCGATCACCGTGCAGACCATGACCAATACGCCGACCGAGGACGCGGCCGCGACCATCGCGCAGATCCGCAAATCGGAGTTAGCGGGCGTCGATATCGTCCGCGTCTCCGTGCCGACGGAGGAAGCGACCGCCGCGCTGGCCGAGATCGTGCGGGAGGTGAATGTCCCGATCGTCGCGGATGTGCATTTCCACTACCGCCGCGCCATCGAAGCCGCCCAGGCCGGCGCCGCCTGCCTGCGGATCAACCCGGGCAATATCGGCAGCAAGGAACGCGTGAAGGAGGTGGTGAAGGCCGCCCGCGACCATGGCTGCTCGATCCGCATCGGCGTGAATGCCGGCAGCCTGGAGAAGCACCTGCTGGAGAAATACGGCGAGCCGAATCCGGAGGCGCTGGTCGAAAGCGCGCTGTGGCACGCCGACCATCTGCTGCAGGAAGGCTTCGACGAGTTCAAGATCAGCGTGAAGGCGTCCGACGTCTTCCTGGCGGTCGCCGCCTACCAGCAGCTGGCGGAGGCTTGCGACCACCCGCTGCATATCGGCATCACTGAGGCCGGCGGGCGCCGGGCGGGCACGGTGAAATCCTCCATCGGGCTGGGTTCGCTGCTCTGGGCCGGGATCGGCGACACGCTGCGGGTCTCGCTGTCGGCGGAGCCGGAGGAGGAGGTTTCGGTGGGCTGGGACCTGCTGAAATCCCTGCATATCCGCCACCGCGGCGTGAAGGTCATCTCCTGCCCTTCCTGCGCCCGGCAGGGCTTCGACGTGATCCGCACGGTGGAGAAGCTGGAGGACCGGCTGGCGCATATCGACCAGCCGATCAGCCTGTCCATCATCGGTTGCGTGGTGAATGGGCCGGGCGAGGCGCTGATGACCGATATCGGCCTGACCGGCGGCGGGGCGGGCACGCACATGGTCTATGGCATGGGCAAGACCAGCCATACCGTGAAGACCGAGGAGATGGTGGAGCACATCGTCGAACTGGTGGAAAAGCGCGCCGCGGCCATGCGGGACGCGAAGGCGGCGGAAGCGGCGGCGGCAACCGCGCAGGCGGCGGAGTAGCGGCGCCGGCCGCGCCCAGGCCGCCGCCCACAGCCGCGCCAGTTCCCGTGGAGCGATCCCCGGCGGGGATCGCAGAAAAACGGGCGAATTACTTGGTGGATTCGCCCACCAGCTTGGCGGTTACTTCGGCGATTTCGCCCACCACGACGATGCGCGGCTCGTCACCTTCGAGGAAAATCGCCGTCTGCGGGTCTTCCGGCTTGCCCCATTCCCGGACGCGGATCACGTAATCCGGGTTGATGTAGATGTCCGGCTGCGACTCCGAAGGCCGCTCAAACCGCACCAGGCGCATGGCTTGTTTCCTCATCAGAACAATTATTCAATATAACGGCGGTGCTTTGGTTTGGGAACACATGCCGGCAGCAAAGATGTCGCATGGTTCGTAAGGAAAGTTGAGTTTTGCCGTGCCTCGGGAACGGATGCCCGGATCTCTTGCTCAGTCGTCGGGTCCGGGCTGCGATCCGCCTGGCTGGTACCCCACTCGGGGCGATGCCCGTGGCAGGGCGCCGCCCTCCACCGCGTCCAGGGCCTTGCCGCACGGCCCGCGCCGCGTTACGCGCCACGCCATGGCCAATCCCCCGCTCCAGCCCGTCCGCGGCACCCGTGACCTGATCGGCGAGGATTTCCGCGCGCATCATCATGTGATCTCGGCCGCCCGCCGGATCATGGCGCTGTATGGCTACGAGGAATGGGCCACCCCTATCTTCGAGAGCACCGGCGTCTTCGCCCGAAGCCTGGGCGAGACCTCCGACGTCGTCTCCAAGGAGATGTATTCCTTCGAGGATCGCGGCGGCGATTCCATCACGCTGCGGCCGGAGAATACCGCCGGCATCTGCCGCGCCCTGGTTTCCAACGGCCTCACCCAGTCCAACCTGCCGCGCAAGGTGTTCTACGCCGGCCCGATGTTCCGTTACGAGCGCCCGCAGAAGGGCCGCTACCGGCAGTTCCACCAGATCGGCGCCGAGGTGCTGGGCGCGGCGGAGCCGCTGGCGGATGCGGAGGTGATCGCCGCCGGCTGGCACATCCTTCAGGACCTCGGCATCAGCGACGGCGTGGTGCTGGAGATCAACACGCTGGGCGATGCGGAAAGCCGCGACGCCTACCGCGCCGCGCTGGTCGCCCATTTCACGGCGCATCAGGAGGGTCTCTCGGCCGACAGCCGCGTGCGGCTGGAGAAGAACCCGATGCGCATCCTGGACAGCAAGGATGAGGGCGACCGCCGCATCGTCGCCACCGCGCCCACCATCCAGCCCTTCCTGACCGAGAAGGCGGCCGCCTTCTTCGAGGCGGTGCTGAACCACCTGGCGACCTTCGGCGTGCCGGTTCGGAAGAATCCGCGGATCGTGCGGGGCCTCGACTACTACAGCCACACCGCCTTCGAATTCGTCACGGATCGCCTGGGCGCCCAGGGCACGGTGATGGCCGGCGGCCGGTATGACGGGTTGGTCGAGGAAATGGGCGGCCCCGCCACCCCCTGCGTCGGCTGGGCGGCGGGGGTGGAGCGGCTGGCCATGCTGCTGGCCGCCACACCCCCGGCGCCGCGCCCGGTCGCGGTGATTCCGGTGGGGGAGGCGCAGGAAGCCGCCGCGCTGGGCCTGCTGCAGGACCTTCGGCGGGCCGGCGTGGTGGCGGAGATCGCCTACAAGGGCAACCTCAAGCGCCGCATGGAACGCGCCAACAAGCTCTCGGCCCGCGCGGCGCTGATCCTCGGCGAGGATGAGCTGGCGCAGGGATCCGTGCAGTTGCGCGACCTCGATGCCGGCAGCCAGGAGATCATCCCCCTGGCGGAGGCGGTCAGCCGCCTGACCGCATGAGCCTGCCCCAGAAACTCGACCGGCTGCTGAGCCGGGCGGATGAGGTGCGGCACGCGCTGAACACCGCGGATGGCGCCCAGGTCGGCGCGCTGTCCAAGGAATTGTCCGAGCTCGAACCGCTGGTCGCCAAGGTCTCGGCCTACCGCGCCGCAGAAAAGGCGCGCGACGAGGCGGAGGCGATGCTGGCTGACCCCGAGATGCGGGAGCTGGCGGAGGCCGAGTACTACCAGCTTCGCGACAGCCTGCCACAGCTGGAGCGCGAGATCCGCCTGATGCTGCTGCCGCGCGATGCGGCGGACAGCCGCAGCGCCATCCTGGAAATCCGCCCGGCCGCCGGCGGCGATGAGGCGGCGCTGTTCGCGGCGGAGCTGTTCGGCGCCTATCAGCGCTATGCGGCGTCGCAGGGCTGGCGCTTCGAGATCCTGGATTACGACGCCAGCGACCTCGGCGGCGTGAAGGGCGCGACAGCGGGCATCGAGGGGCGCGGCGTCTTCGCCAAGCTGAAATTCGAATCCGGCGTGCACCGGGTGCAGCGGGTGCCGGCGACGGAAACCCAGGGCCGCATCCACACCTCCACCGTCACCGTGGCCGTGCTGCCCGAGGCCGAGGAGGTGGACGTCCACATCAATGAGGGCGATCTCCGCATCGACACCTACCGGGCGAGCGGCGCCGGTGGGCAGCATGTGAACAAGACCGACAGCGCCGTCCGCATCACCCACATCCCCTCCGGCGTGGTGGTGGCGATGCAGGAAGAGAAGTCGCAGCACAAGAACAAGGCCAAGGCCATGAAGGTGCTGCGCGCCCGGCTGTATGAGGCGGAGCGCGCGCGGCTGGCCGGGGTGCGCTCGGCGGACCGCAAGGGCCAAGTCGGCACCGGCGACCGGTCCGAGCGCATCCGCACCTACAATTTCCCGCAGGGCCGCGTGACCGACCACCGCATCGGCCTGACCCTGCACAAGATCGACCGCGTGATGCTGGGCGAGTTCGAGGAGATCATCGGCGCCCTGACCACGGAGGATGAGGCCGCCCGCCTGGCCGCCGAGGGCGAATGACCACCTGCGAACCCGATGGTCTTGAGCCGGGTGAGAGCGTCGGCGCCTTTCTCTGCCAGGCCGGCCAGGTTCTGCGCGCCGCTTCCATCGAGAGCCCCCGGCTGGAGGCGCGCCTGCTGCTCGGCCACGCCATGGGCGCCACGCCCGAGCAGCTTCTGCGCGACCCGCGCCAGAAAGTGCCGCCGGAGGCCGTGGCCCGCTTCGGCGCGGCGCTGGCCGCGCGGCTGGCGCATGTGCCGATGGCGCATATCCTCGGCCGGCAGGGCTTCTGGACCCTGGATCTGGCCGTTTCCCCCGCCACGCTGATCCCGCGCCCCGATTCGGAAGCGCTGGTCGAGGCGGCGCTGGAGGCCTTTCCGGATGCGGCGGCGCCGCTCCGGGTGCTGGACCTCGGCACCGGCACGGGCTGCCTGCTGTTGGCGGTGCTCGCCGAACGGCCGGCCGCCTTCGGTATCGGCGTGGATCGCGAACCGGAAGCGGCGGCGCTGGCGGCACGCAATGCGCGGGAGAATGGGCTGGCCGGTCGGGCCGCCTTCCTGGCGGGGGATTGGGATGCGGCGCTGGCCGGCCGCTTCGACCTGGTGCTGTCCAACCCGCCCTACATCGAATCGGCCGCCATCGCCGGGTTGATGCCGGAGGTGTCGCGGCATGAGCCGGGGCTGGCGCTGGATGGCGGGGCGGATGGGCTGGCTGCCTACCGCGTGCTCGCGCAGGCGCTGCCGAATCTCCTGGCGCCGGGCGGCGTCGCGGTGCTGGAACTGGGCCAGGGACAGCGCGCGGCGGTGGAATCTCTGGCGCTGCAGGCCGGGCTGGGGCTTCTCGGCTGCCGAAAAGACCTCGGCGGCGTGGATCGGGCACTGATTCTTGCAAAAAAACCGTTTGGCGGTCCGGCTGCGCGGGATTAAGTTGCTGTGGCGGAGAGGGGCACGGCCCCCCACCGCCGGCAGAAGCGGCCGGGCGAGCGCGACGATACGGGTTCGGTTTGACCCCCGTCGCATGAAGGCCTGCCGCGACGACGCAACCCGATAATCCCGCGTTCCCGGCAGGGTTCCCCCTGGTCCGGCGGCGCGATTGCGAGACGGCGAACGCCATACCGATGAACATGAAACGCATGCGCGGCCGTGGCGGCAATCGCCATGGTGGCGGGGGCGGCGGCGGCGGTGGGCCGTATCGCCAGAGTGGCGGCGGCGGCGGCGGCGGCGGGGGTGGCGGCGGTCATCAGCCGATGAACCGCAACCATATCTTCGACAGCAACGGCCCGGATATGCGCCTGCGCGGCACGGCGCAGCAGCTGTTCGAGAAGTACCTGCAGCTTGGCCGCGACGCGACCGGGGCCAGCGACCGGGTGATGGCGGAGAGCTATTTCCAGCACGCCGAGCATTATTTCCGCATCCTGAACGCCATGAGCCAGGCGACGCAGCAGCAGCAGGGCGGCCAGCCCTACCCGCCGCAGCGCCGCTACCAGGGCCAGGACCAGGAAGGCGGCGAGCAGCCGCAGGCGGAGCAGGGCGAAGGCGCGGTTTCCGTCGCCCAATCCACCCCCTATGCGCATCAGAACGGCAACGGCCAGGATCGTGACCGGGATCGGGACCGCGACAGGGATCGCGACCGGGACCGTGACCGCGATCGCGACCGGGATGATGCCGGGCCGGACCAGCGCGAGGACCGCGAGGACTGAATGGCCAGCCGGGCGCCTCGGCGTCCGGCCTCCATTCACACCGCCTTCAGCCGAGCAGCTCGGCCTGCACCGGCTCCAGCGCATCGCCGGTCGCGACGCGACCGCCTTCGATCACCTCCGCATAGATGCCGAGATCGGCATGCCCGTACTGCTCGCGCAGCCATTTCGGCGGCTTCGCGTCGCGTTCCGCCGTGGTCGGGTTCACCTCGGTCGCGGCGCAGCGCTGGGTGCGCTTGAACACGCGCAGCCGGGCGCCGCCGAGCAGGATCTCGCGGCCGATCCAGTCCAGCTCGGCGAAGGGCGCGGCGCCGGAGAACAGGATGTTGGCGCGGAAACGCAGCGGGTCCAGCGCCATGCCGAAGCGGGCGCCGAGTTCCTGCACCGAGGCCAGGCCGACCAGCGACACCGCCTTCGCGGCGATATCCGTGAAGGCGTGGCCCGGAGCTTCCGCGAAACGCAGCGCACCGCGGGCCTCCGGCCCCAGATACGCCGTCATCCAGGCGGCGGCGGCATCCCGCCCCTCCGGCGTGCCGAGCGGCGCCTCCAGCGGCGCCACGCCATCCGCCCGCAGCAGCAGGGTGTGGCTGGCGGAATCATAGGCGGAGCGGATGGCGGCGACCCGCGCATTCGCCATCAGGCAGGCGAAGTGCCGCTTCTGCAGCCAGACGGGCGCCGCCGGGTCGAAGGGGCTGTCGCCCTGGGCGAAGGCGAAGCGCCGGTCATCCGGCAGGCCGTCCCCGGGCCGCAACGCCACCTCCTCCATCACCTCGGGCGACAGGCCCTTCACCGGGTAGCGGGAAATCCGTTCAACGCGCATGTCGAAAGCCCTTGAAGCGCAGGCTCCCCGCTTACCACATCATCTTCACAAGCGACCTCCCCGCTGCCCGATCGGGGGCGAGGGGCGCCCCAGTCCGCTCACGAGAGGGACATCAGGATGGACATCGAGAAATTCACCGACCGCGCCCGCGGCTTCCTCCAATCGGCGCAGACCATCGCGATCCGCGAATTCCACCAGCGGGTCACCCCTGAGCACCTGCTGAAGGCGCTGCTCGATGACGAGCAGGGCGCCGCGGCCGGGCTGATCCGTGCCGCCGGCGGCGATCCCGCCGTGGCCAAGCAGGCCGTGGATGCCGAAATCGCGCGCCAGCCCAAGGTGCAGGGCGCCGGTGCCGGCCAGCCCCAATTCACCCCGGATATCGTCCGCGTGCTGGATGCGGCGCAGCAGGCCGCGACCAAGGCGGGCGACGCCTTCGTGGCGCAGGACCGCCTGCTGGTGGCACTCGCCGCCAGCGACGGCCCGGCCGGCCGCGCGCTGCGTGCCGCCAAGGCGGAGGTGGCGAAGCTGGAATCGGCCATCGCGACGCTCCGCAAGGGCCGCACCGTGGACAGCCAGAATGCCGAGGAGCAGTTCGAGGCCTTGAAGAAATACGCGCGCGACCTCACCCAGCTGGCGCGCGAGGGCAAGCTCGACCCCGTCATCGGCCGGGACGAGGAGATCCGCCGCACCATCCAGGTGCTGGCGCGGCGCACCAAGAACAACCCGGTGCTGATCGGTGAGCCGGGCGTCGGCAAGACCGCCATCGTCGAAGGCCTGGCGCTGCGCATCGTCCGCGGCGACGTGCCGGAGGCGCTGAAGAACAAGAAGGTGATGGCGCTCGACCTGGGCTCCATGGTGGCCGGCGCCAAGTATCGCGGCGAGTTCGAGGAACGCCTGAAGGGCGTGCTGAAGGAGGTCGAGGAGGCCGCCGGCGACATCGTGCTGTTCATCGACGAGATGCACACGCTGGTCGGCGCCGGCAAGGCGGATGGCGCCATGGACGCCTCCAACCTCATCAAGCCGGCGCTGGCGCGTGGCGAGCTGCATTGCGTCGGCGCCACCACGCTCGATGAATACCGCAAGCATGTGGAGAAGGACGCGGCGCTGGCGCGGCGCTTCCAGCCGGTGATGGTGGGCGAGCCGAGCGTGGCCGATACGGTCTCCATCCTGCGCGGCATCAAGGAGAAGTACGAGCTGCACCACGGCGTCCGCATCACGGATGGGGCGCTGGTGGCCGCGGCCACGCTGTCGAACCGCTACATCACCGACCGCTTCCTGCCGGACAAGGCGATCGACCTGATGGACGAGGCCTCGTCGCGCCTGCGCATGCAGGTGGACAGCAAGCCGGAGGAGCTGGACGCGATCGACCGCGACCTGATGCGCCTGAAGATCGAGCGCGAGGCGCTGCGGAAGGAAAGCGACGCTGCCAGCAAGGACCGCCTGGTGAAGCTCGAGAAGGAGCTGGCCGAGCTGGAGGAACGCTCCGACGAGATGACCCAGCGCTGGGAGGCGGAGAAATCCGTCGTGGTGGAAAGCCAGAAGCTGAAGGAGCAGCTGGATCACGCGCGTACCGAGTTCGACCTTGCGCAGAATCGCGGCGACCTGGCGAAGGCCTCCGAACTGCGCTTCGGCGTCATCCCGCAGCTGGAGAAGAAGCTGGCGGAAGCCGGCGATGGCGATGCGCGGCTGGTGAATGAGGCGGTGACGGAGGAAGCCATCGCCGCCGTCGTCTCCCGCTGGACCGGCATCCCGGTGGAGAAGATGCTGGAGGGCGAGCGCGCCAAGCTGCTGAAGATGGAAGACCAGCTGCGCCAGCGCGTGGTCGGGCAGGAGGAGGCGCTGGAGGCAGTGGCCAAGGCTGTCCGCAGGGCGCGCGCCGGCCTGCAGGACCCCAACCGCCCGATCGGCTCCTTCCTGTTCCTCGGCCCGACGGGCGTCGGCAAGACCGAGCTGGTAAAATCGCTGGCGAGCTTCCTGTTCGACGACGAGCGCGCCATGACCCGGATCGACATGTCCGAGTTCATGGAGAAGCACGCCGTCGCCCGGCTGATCGGTGCCCCACCCGGCTATGTCGGCTACGAGGAAGGCGGCACGCTGACCGAGGCGATCCGCCGGCGGCCCTACCAGGTGATCCTGTTCGACGAGGTGGAGAAGGCGCATGACGATGTCTTCAACATCCTGCTGCAGGTGCTGGATGATGGCCGCCTGACCGACGGCCAGGGCCGCACGGTGGATTTCCGCAACTGCATCATCGTGCTGACCAGCAACCTCGGCAGCCAGGCAATCGCGGAACTGCCCGAAACCTCGGATATCGAGGCGGCGCGGCCGGCCGTGATGCGCGCGGTGCGGGAACGCTTCCGGCCGGAATTCCTCAACCGGCTGGATGAGGTGGTGCTGTTCCGGCGCCTGGCGCGCAGCGACATGGCGTCGATCGTGGACATCCAGCTGCGCGGCCTGCGGAAGCTTCTGGAGGATCGCAAGATCACGCTGGAGCTGGACGAGGCGGCGCGGGAGTGGCTGGCGGAAGCTGGCTACGACCCCAGCTACGGCGCCCGCCCGCTGAAGCGCGTGATCCAGCGCAGCCTGCAGGACAAGCTGGCGGGCCTGCTGCTGGAAGGCACCCTGCATGACGGCACTGTGGTGCGCGTCAGCGCCAGCCCGGATGGGCTGGAACTGCGGCCGGTGGCCGTGGGCGAGGGCGACACGGCTCAGGCCGCCGCGTGATCCGGTGCCTCGGCTGCCTCCGCCAGCAGTGAAAGCTGCTGGCGGGCGGCGGCCGAAAGCCCTTCGAGCTTGCCGCGCACCGAGCCCTGGCCGGCATGCACGACCACCAGCGTGGCATCGATGGCGAGCTCAGCCACCTGCACCCGCAGCCGGCTGCCGATGGCGGGGGTGGCATCGCAGGCCACGGCGAGGCCGGCTTCCGAGATGTCGATCAGCCGGCCGGAAACCTCCATGGCGCCCAGCAACAGCCTCGCCGCGGCGGTGGAGGCGTAGCGCCGGGCGATCCGTCGATCCGTCTCCCGCGTCGCGCTGCGCACCGCCCGCACCAGTTTGCTGCTCAGCGCGGTAACCGCCGCGCCGGCGCCGGTGGTGTCGTCGCGTACCGTGGTCAGCAGGGTATCGGTGCGCGCCGTTTCCCGTGACACGCCGGCGATCCGCTGCGCCACTTCCCGCGCTGCTTCCGCCGTCTGGGCGATGATGCCGGCGATCTCCCGCGTCGTCGTCGCCTGTTCCTCCACAGCTGCGGCGATCGCGCCCGCGGCCACATCCACCTCGGCGACGGAGCCGGCGATGTCGTGGACGGCGCGCGTGGCCGCTTCCGTCGCCTGTCGCACCTCGGCCACCTGCCGGCCGATATCCTCCGTCGCGCGGGCGGTCTGCGCGGCGAGCTGCTTCACCTCGCTGGCGACCACCGCGAAGCCCTTGCCGGCCTCCCCGGCACGGGCCGCCTCGATGGTGGCGTTCAGCGCCAGCAGGTTGGTGCGGGCCGCGACATCGGCGATGAGGGATGCGGCGCCGCCGATCCGCCCGACGGCGGCGGCCAGCCCCGCGATGGTCTCGGCGCCGCGGCGGCCGAGCTCGGAGGTATTGCGCGCGGCGGCGGCGGTGCGGCTGACCTGCTGGGCGATCTCGCCGATCGAGGCGGTCAGCTCCTCGGTCGCCGCGGCCACGGATTGCGCCGCGGTCAGCGACTGTTCGGCGGCGGCGGCCACCGTCGCGCTGTCCTGGGCGATCAGCGAGGCGGATTCGCCTACCGCATCGGCGCCCTGGCGCAGCCGTTCCATGCGGTCCGAGACGATCTGGACGGCGTCGCGCACCTCGCCATCCATGCGGTCGCCCATGTCGCGCATGGTGATGATGCGGTCCTCCGCCGCGGCCTGGCGCTGCGCCTCGGCCTCATTCGCCGCCGCGCGGGCACGCAGCGCGACGTGGCGCAGGGCCTCCGCCGCCGCCAGCACGCCATCCACCTCATCCGCGCCGCGTCCCCCGGGGGCGCGACGTTGCGCGATGGGGTGGTCGAGCTGCCCCTCCGCCACCTGGCGCAGCGCCTGCATGGCGCGCCGCAGCGGCCGGGCGACGCCGCCACTCAGGAAGGCCAGGGCACCCGCCGCCACGCACAGCCCGCCGAGCAGCGCGGCGGCATGCAACCAGAGCTGCAGGCCATCGGCCGCCCGTCCGGCGGCCACCACCTCGGCCAGCGCGGCGCTGGCGGCGCGCTGGGCGGCGACCACGGCGGTGATGGCGCGGGTCGCCTCGGCGAACCATTCGGCCGGGGTCAGCGGATAGGCGGCACCGGCATCCGCCGCGTCCAGCACCGCCTTGCGCCGGGGCAGCAGCCCGTCGCGCCAGGCGGCCTGGGCGGCGGCCAGGGGGGCGGCGACGGCATCGGGCAGGCCGTTGGCGAGATTGGCGGCAGCGGCGAAGCCTTCGGCGGCGCGGGCCATGTTGCCGCCCAGGGTGCGGTGCTCGGCCGCGGTCGGCGGGCGGCCCTGCGCGATCAGCCCGTTCATCAGCCCGCGCTCGCGGCCCGCCTGCTCCGCGATATCGGCCAGCGCGCCGCGCAGCGCGGCAAGCCGGGCGCGCTGATCCGCCGCGCCGGTGGTGGCGAGTTCGATGCCGTGGCGCAGCGCGGCGATGGCGTCGATCTGCGCGGTGGTCGCGGGAAACCATTCGGCGGGGCGGGGCAGAGGCGGGGCCTGCGGGCCGCGCGGCGCATCCAGCGCGGCGCGCATCCGCGCGACGATGCCGCGGGCCTCCGCCAGCCGGGCCAGGGTGGGGGCGAGCACCGGCTGGTCACCGAGCGCCGGCAGCACCGTATCCAGCGCCGCCTCGGCGGATTGCCGGGCCGCGCGGGCCGTGGCGTAGGCGGCGGCGGGGGCCGCCCCGGGGTTGCCGAGGATGCCATTGGTGGTGCCGCGTTCCACCGCCAGCGCGATGCCGGCTTCGACCAACTGCGCCACCTGCGCTTCGGCCTGCAATTGCCGATCCGCCAACTGCATCGCCTGCCAGGCGCCGAGGCCCGCCTGCCCCAGCATCAACATCAGGCCCAGGCCGAGCAGCAGCACCGGCAGAAGGATTTTTACCCGCAGGGACATCGTTGGCTCCATGCCCGGGCGCCGCATTCCTTGCGGTTCCGGGATGAAGAGCAGGCTAGGCCGCGCCTTCTGAAGACGAGGTTAGCGGCGCGACATCAGCAGGCCGCGGGTGCGCCCGGCGATCGGCACCGGCAGGCTGCGATAGGCATCCAGCCCGCGCCCGGCGGTGCCGGAGGGTGCCGCGATCACGGCCGCCCGCTCCGCCCCATTGGACAGGCCGGCGCCACCGGAACCGGGAGGAATCGCCGGGGGCGTGGCGCGGGCCGTGGCTGTGGGCAGTGCCACCGGCGGATGCGGCTGGCCCTGTTCGCGCGCCCAGGCCGCCAGCACCCTTTCGCGGTAGGGCTCGGCGTGTTCCGGCGTCATGGAATGGTAGCCGGCGGCGGCGCGGGTCCAATCCCCGGTGCGGCCATGCAACTCGGTCAGGAAGCGCGCGGCGTAGCGGGCGTTGGTCGCCGGGTCGAAGGCGGCGTCCAGGCTGGGGAAGGCATCCGGGTGGTGGCGCAGATTCACCTGCATGCAGCCGATGTCGATGGAGCGCACGCCGCGGGCCTGCAGGGCCTGCACCTCGGCAATGGCTGCCGCCTTGCTGGCAAAGAACTGCCCACGCCCCTCGGCATTGATGGTCCAGGGCCAGGGGTGGAAGGAACCCGTCTCCGGGTCCCGCCGCCCGGAGTCGACGCGGCCGATGGCGGTCAGCAGATGCGCCGGGATGCCGGCGGCGCGTTCCGCCGCCTGGATGGCGGCGCGGCATAGCAGGCCTGGCTCGGCCCGGGGCGCCTGGGCGCCGGCGGCCTGGCTGTGCAGCGTGGCGGGCAGCAGGATCAGCAGCAGGGTCAGGAGGGTGCGGGTCATGCGCCGGGCAGCGCAAGCCGCGTGCCAGATGGCTAGGGGGTGGCGGCGGGTGGGGCGGCCGAGGGGGCGAGCAGCGGTTCCGTACCGGGCGCAGCCTCGACCGGGGCGGGCGTGCCTGGGGGCGGCGCGAGGCGGGCGGGCGACGGCGCCTCATCCTCCGGCAGCGCGGGGCCCTGGTTCGGCTGCACCGGACCCTGGTCTGGCTGTTGCGGACCCTGGTTCAGCTGCGCCGGAACCTGGTCTGGCTGGGCCACACTCGCAGGGCCCGGCGCCGTGGCGGCCGAGGGGCCCGGCGCCGTGGCGGCCGAGGGGATCGCCGCCGGAAGGGTGGCCGGCGTCGGGGTGCCGCTGCCTTCTTCCGGCACCGGCTGCGTGTAGTCCGGCACGATGCGCGCCTGCGCCCCGGCGATCACCAGCACACGCTCTCCGATCGCCAGCGCGATCTCGTCCCGCTGCGTCACGGACAGCAGGTCCCCGTTCGGCTTGCGGACGATGTATTCATAGGCCGTGGTGTTGCCGGCCACGCGTTCCGTCGCCGCGCCGAACAACCCGCCGACCAGCGCGCCGCCGACCGCGCCGATCGCGCCCGCCATGTTGCCGCCCGGCGCCTGCGAGCCGAGAATCCCGCCCGCCGCGCCGCCCGTGGCGGCACCGGTGTTGCCTTCCGCCGTCACCGTCACCTGGCGGCGCCCGATGATCACGGCCTGTTCGACTCGGTTCATCTGCTGCACGGCGGCGGTGGCGTAGTCGTCCGGCGAATAGCTCGGGCGGCAGGCGGCCAGGGCCAGGGCGGGCAGCAGCAGGAGAAGGGTGCGGGGGATTGCCATGGCCCCGTTGCATAGGCCAGCCCGCGCCACGCTGCCACCCGCCTCGCTCATGCCCGACCCTCACCTCTTGCCGAGCCACCCGCTCCGCCGCACAGCTTGCATTGCGACGGGGGAAGGTGGATTCGGTATGGCATCGGTGCGGCGACATCTGGCCGATCTATCCCGGCGCGGCCTGCTGCGCGGCGCCACCGGCCTGGCGGGGCTGGCGGCACTCGGGCCGGCCTTCTCCACCAGGGCGGAATCGCGCCTGCCAGGGGGAATGACCAGCGAGCCCTTCCGCCTCGGCGTCGCCGCCGGGGACCCGCAGCCCGACGGCTTCGTGATCTGGACCCGCCTGGCGCCGGACCCGCTCGCCCCCGATGGCGGCATGCCCCCCGCCCCGGTGGAGGTGGCGTGGGAGGTGGCGGAGGACCCGGCCTTCCGCAGCATCGCCGCCGCCGGCCAGGCGCTCGCCCGGCCCGAATGGGCGCATAGCCTGCATGTGGAGGTGACGGGCCTGCGCCCCCAGCGCCCCTATTTCTACCGCTTCCGCCTGCACGGCGAGGCCAGCCCCACCGGCCACGCCCGCACCGCGCCGCTGCCCACCGCCGACGCCGATTTCCGCATGGTGACCGCGGGTTGCCAGCATTACGAACACGGCTTCTTCACCGCCTGGCGGCACATTGCGCAGGAGGAGGTGGACCTCGTCTTCCACTACGGCGATTTCATCTATGAATATGCCGGCCGCCCGATCGGCGCCGTCTCCTCCGGCCGCAGCACGGTACGCAGCCATGCGGGTGGCGAGACCTTCGGGCTGGCCGACTACCGCACCCGCTACGCGCAGTACCGGCTGGACCCGGACCTCGCCGCCGCCAGCGCCGCGCACGCCTTCGCGGTCACCTTCGACGACCATGAGGTGGCGAACAACTGGACCGGCGATGTCGGTGGCCGCGGCGAGACCGGCCCCGACTTCGACCTGCGCAAGGCCGCCGCCTTCCAGGCCTGGTACGAGCATATGCCGGTGCGCCGCAGCGCCCTGCCGCAGGGCCCGCGCATCACCGCCCATCGCCGCCTGCACTTCGGCCGCAACCTGGCGCTGCACCTGCTGGACACGCGCGGCGCGCGGGACGACCAGCCCTGCGGCGACGGCACGAAACCCCCCTGCGCGGAGGTGGCGCGGGCGGAGGCGCAGATGCTCGGCGCCGCGCAGGAAGCCTGGCTGCTGGACGGTGCCGCCGCCCGCCCCGCCACCTGGCAGGTGCTGGCGCAGCAGGTGCCGATGTTCGCGCGCACCTTCCCCAACGGCGCCATCGGCATGGACAAGTGGGATGGCTACCCCGCCGCCCGCACCCGCCTGCTGCACGGGCTGCACCAGCGCGGCGCGACCAACCTGGTGGTGCTCTCCGGCGACGTGCACAGCGCCTATGCCGCCACGGTGGCGGCGGAGCCGGAGGGCCCGGCGCTGGCCTGCGAATTCACCGCCACCTCCATCAGCAGCGAGGGCGATGGCAGCGAGCAGCGGCGCGGCAGCGCGGCCCTGCTGGCGGCCAACCCGCATATCGCCTTCCACAACAACCGCCGCGGCTACACGCTGCAGCATTTCACCGGCCGGCACTGCTTCGCGACCTTCCGCGCCCTGCCCTTCGTGAGCAGCCCCGGCGCCCCGGTGGAGGACCGCGCCCGCTTCGTGGTGGCGGCCGGTGACGTGGCGCTGCACCCGGCGTAGCGTTTCGGCCAACACAGGAGAGGGAACGTCGCCATGGCGCGCATCGGCTTCATCGGCCTCGGCAATATGGGCGCGCCGATGGCGCGCAACCTGGTGAAGGCGGGGCATGCGGTGACGGTGTTCGACCTGTCCCCGGCCGCCATCGCCGCCATCCCCGGCGCCACGCCGGCCGAGAGTGCCGCGGCCGCGGCGCTGCAGGCGGAATTCGTCTTCACCATGCTGCCCGCCGGGCCACAGGTGCGGGACGCGCTGCTGGGCAGCGGCGGCGTGGCGGCGGCGGCGCCGGAGGATGCGGTGCTGGTCGATTGCTCCACCATCGACGTGGCGACGGCCCGCGCCCTGGCCGCCGAATGCGGCCGCGCCTTCCTGGATGCGCCGGTCTCCGGCGGGGTGATGGGGGCAGAGGCCGGGACGCTGACCTTCATGGTCGGCGGCGATGCGGCCGCCTTCGCGGCGGTGGAGCCGCTGCTGGGGGTGATGGGCCGCACGGCGATCCTGTGCGGCGCGGCCGGCGCGGGGCAGGCGGCCAAGGCCTGCAACAACATGATGCTGGCCGCGACCATGATCGTGACCGCCGAGGCCTTCGTGCTGGCCGAGAAGCTGGGGCTTTCGCACCAGGCGCTGTTCGACGTGGCCTCGAAATCCTCCGGCCAGAGCTGGAGCCTGACGACCTATTGCCCGGTGCCGGGGCCGGTGCCGGGCAGTCCGGCCAACCGGGACTACGCGCCGGGGTTTGCGGCGAGCCTGATGCTGAAGGATCTGGGGCTGGCGGTGGGGGCGGCGCAGGCTGAGGGGCTGGAATTGGCGGTGGGGGAGAAGGCGCTGGAGATTTACCGGCGGTTTGTGGAGGAGGGGGGCGGGGGCGTGGATTTTTCGGGGGTGGTGCGGATGGTGAGGTGAGGGAGATAGTCATGAACCGGCAGCGCGCTTACCTGTCGCGAAAGTAGATGCGGAGCGAGCCGATCCGCTATGCCTGCCACCAATCGACCAACCCGAGCGGACGAAATCCTCATAGGGACAACTCGTGTAGCTCATGAGCTGCACGTAACCGGTGGGATTAGGGCTTTCGGCGTTCGCGAGGGATTCTGGACATGGAACCCCGTGATTGTAGGCGGAACCAAGCGTCTACTTAAGCCTCTGCCGATCGCGTCAATTGCAGATTTGGCGCAGACGCTCGGCGCGGAGTTGTTCGGCAGCGACGAAATCAGCGGGCTTGAAGGGCCGCTACTATCCAGACATTGGACGCCATTTGATGGCCTCGGCAAGGACCGGCGTCAGCCAGCTGATCAATGGCTGTCCATCGCGAGTAACGCCGAACTGGCAGGCGACAAGCGATACGCCGAGCTTGCGGACCATATATCCTTCAGCCTGAGGGCGGCAGGCATACGGCTTCGCGATGCATCCGACCACTACAGGGCACAACTGATCGCTGCGATCCAAGTAAAGCAAAAGCCGGGCAATCTTTTTAGTAATATCCCGCTGAGCGATCTACAGCTTGCGTTTCATTCGGTCCTTTCTGAACTTGCGAGCGCTCGTGACTATTTCGCGGCCCTGCTCGCTTGTCAGATGGGCGCGCCGGCCAAAATTGACGCCATGAACCGGTTTAAGGATTGGGTCATGAAGTCCAGTAATGCGCACCTTCAATCAGATCCCATGGTGGCCGAGATAATTAAGATCGATGACATGACCAACAAAAATTCTTGGCTATATGATCTCACGGAGTATCGCAATGAATTTCTCCATAGGCGTCCGCTTGGCGCGATGGAAAGCGCGCGGTGGCTTCGATACGACGTGTATGAGCGGGAAGGAATTATCTATCCCTTCATTGAGATGCCGCTAAGTCCCCGTGACTCGTCGGCTCCGGGCCAAGATGCGCTTCGGCGCTTTGTATATCTGCACAGGCGAATGACGATGCTTTTGCGTGACGCCATCACCCACGCCCGGTATTCTGATACATTACCAAGTCTCGAAAGCAGCTAGAAGCATTTCGAGGCGGATGCCTTACCGCCCAAAAATCCGCGGATCCATCACCACCCGCTCCTCCACCCCCACCACAATTCGGGACGAATCCGGATGCCCCGGATTCACCACCACATTCTCATCCCGCCCGCCCGTGACCACGGACGGCACGATCAGCAGCGCCGACCGTCCCTCCCGCAGCCAGGCCCCGCCAAAGCCCTGCGCCACGGAGGTCTCGAACGGATCATCCCAGCCCGGATGTCGCGCCGGGTCGAAGCGTTCCCGCGAAACCGTCTCCGGCACCTCCGCCATCACGCAGCGTGCCGCACTCGGCGGGGATTTGCGGTTGGCGTGCACCAGCACCTCCACCAGGCAAAGGGCAAAAATGCTGCCGGCGTAGATCGCGGCCAGGCCGGGGGGATTCCAGCGCTGCCCGAACAGCCGGGCGCCCTCGCCGGACCAGATCGGGTGCGGCCCGGTCACGATGCGCCACAGCCGCACGCGGCTACAGCGCCAGCCCGTATTCCAGCGCGTTCAGCAATTGCTCCGTCCGCCGCGTGCCGAGGTCGCTGCGCGCCGCATCCACCGGGCTGCGCCCGTCCAGCGCGGGGTGCGGGGTGGTCATGAAGTCCCGCGCCTCCGCCTCCGTCCCCAAGGCGCGGCGGGCATGGACGAACAGCCGGGCCACCCGCTCCGTCCGCTCGCTTTCCTGCGGCGAGAGCTGCGTCGCCCGGCGTTCCAGGGTCGTCTTCGGCACCACGCCCCATTCCAGGCTAGTGGCATGGGCCTTGTCGCCGCCGGCCAGGCTTTCCGCCACATGCCGCAGCGCCTGCCGCGGCAGCCCGCGCTCCACCGCCTTCTCGATCAGCGCGGCGGAGGGGAGGGAGACGCTGTGCGGCCCGGGCCGCGGCTTGCGCTCACGGCCGCCGCCGAAGGCCGCAAGGGTCCGGCCCTCGACGATCCGCAGGGTGGCGTCGCCCAGGCGGATCACGAAATCCGCATCCCCGCCCGTGGCGTCGCGCGGGGCCTCGGCGTCCAGCAGGAAGGCGATGCCCATCAGCGCCGCCACCGCCTTCGCATCGTAATTGGTGAGCATGCTGCCCGGCCTCCGACCACATGGGCAGAAATAGTGCCCCAGTTGGTCAGCGGCAAGGCGTTTCGGCGCCTACCCCGGCCCCGCCTCGAACCGCGTCCACCCCGGCACCGTCGCCTCAAGGTTCACCTCGCGCCATTTCGGGTGCCGCGGCGGGCGCAGGAAGGCGTCGAAATTGGCGTTCAGCGCGGCGATAAACCGGGAAACCTTGCGGTGGCGCTCGGACCCCGCGGGCCAGGCATAGGCGGCCAGGACTGCGCCCACCGCGATGGTGTCGATTCCGCCCTCCGGCACCAGGGCCGGATAATCCGCGGCGGTGAAGCGGGAAGGCAGGTAGGTCTCCAGCAGCGCCGCCTCGGCCGGCAGCGGCAGCAGGCGCAGGCCCGAATCCGCCGCGATGCCGGTGAACAGCCGCGCCGGCTTGCCCGCCACATAGACCAGCGCCGCAATCTCCCCGCGCCGCAGCCGCTCCAGCGCCACATCCTGCGGCGCGTTCTGTTCCTGCACCTCGATCCCCAGCGCGCCGAGCACGAGGGAGGCGGTCATCGCCGTGCCGCTGCCGCGCAGATCCACATTCACCGGCTGGCCCGCCAGGTCCCGCACGCTTTCGATCCCCGGGCGGGCGAGGATGTGGATCTCCTCGTCATACAGCTTGCAGACATACTGGATCAGCCGCTCGACGGAGGGGAACAGGCTTTCGCGCCGCGCATAGGCCAGCACGTCCGATTGCACGATGCCGAGGTCCACGCCACGCAGCACCATGATATCGGCGATGTTCTGCACCGATCCGCGGCCGATCATCGCGATCACCCGCACCCGGTCGCCATCGTCCAGCACCGCCGCCAGGTCGGCCGCGATGCGGATATAGGTGCCGTCCACCCCGCCCGCGATCAGCCCGACCGTGCCGGCATTGGCGCGCGCCGCCATCGCGTTCAGCCGGGTGATGGAATTGCCGGGCATCGGCTGCGCCAGCGCCGAACCCGCACCCAGCGCCGCCGGCGCCACCAGGCCGCCGGCCAGCGCCAGCAGCAGCTTGCGGCGCGCCATCTCGGGCGAGGCGCCAATCCGGGACGTGCCGCTCATGCCGATCCTCCTGCGTTGCGGTGGTGAAGTTTCGCGCGGCGCCTCATTGCCGCGTCGCGCCGAGCTCGGTGGCGCGGCGGTACCAGTAGGCGGCCTGCTCCGGGTCCGGCCGGATGCCGCGCGCGCCGAGCTCGCCGAGCACCGCCGGGTCGAAGCTGCGGCCCATCGCGGTGGCCGCGGCGGCGCTGCCGGCGCTGGCGGCACGGGTATAGAGCAGCCGGGCGGCTGAGATATCGCCCCGCGCCAGCATCTCATCCCCCCGCGCGATCAGCAGCGCCACGATCGCCGGCGCAAGCCTGGCCACCGGCGGCGCAGCCTGGGCCGGGGCAGGTTGGGCGGGGGCAGGTTGGGCGGGCGCAGGTTGGGCGGGCGCAGGTTGGGCGGGCGCAGGCTGGGCGGGCGCAGGTTGGGCGGGGGCAGCTTGGGCGGGCGCAGCTAGGACGGGGCCAGGTTGGGCTGGGGCAGGTGAGGGCGCTGGCGCGGGTTCGGGCGCCAGGGCAGCTGCGGGCGCCGGTTGCACGAAGGCCGGTGCCGCGGCGGCGGTCTCCCCGGGCGCTGCGCCGCCCTGAGCCGCCTCCGCTTGTGCCGGTTCGGCGGGTACTGCCGCCACTGGCGCGGTCTGCACCGAGGCCGGGCCTGCCGGGCCAGCCGGTGGGGAGGGCGCAGGCGCAGGTGCAGCCGCTGTGGCCGCAGCCGGTGGAGGGGTGGCCGGTGGAGGGGTGGCCGGTGTGGGGGGAACTGGTGTCGGGGCGGGTTCCGCCACGGCGGCCGGCGCTGAGGGCGCCGCCGGCGCCACCTGGACCGGCGCGGGTCGTGGCGCCGCGGAGGGCTTGGCGACCTTGCCGGACATCGGCTTGTCCGACTTCGCAGGCCTCGGCGCCACGCGCGCCGCTGCCGGGACCTCGGCCGGCGCCTGCGGTGCCGCAGGCTGCGGCGGCGCAGATGGTACAGCCTGCACTGCCACGGCCGACACGGTCGCTTCAGGAGCGGCAACGCGCGCACGCTCGCCCCCCGGTACCGGACCTTCGACGACCGGACCTTCGACGACCGGACCTTCAGCGACCGGGTCGGCGGCGACCGGGCCGGCGGCCGCGGGCTCCGGTGCCGTCGCCACCGGCGCACGCGGCGTGGCAGCGGCCGGCATGGATCCCTCCGGTGCCGCAAGCGACTCTCGCACCGCCGAATATTCGGAGGCCACGCTGGCGGCTGCGACCGTGGGCACCGGTGCCGGAGCGCCCGGCAAGGTTGTCCCCGAGGCGGCCAGGGATGCGCGCTCGGTCTCGGATGCGGAGCTTCCGGAGGTCATGCTGGCTGCTGCGGCCGCGGGCACCGGTGCCGGGGCATCCGGCCGCTCCGTTACCTGCCTTCCCGCTGCGGAAGCGTCCCGCAGGGTTGTCCCCGAGGCGGCCAGGGACGCGCGCTCGGTCTCGGATGCGGAGCTTCCGGAGGCCATGCTGGCTGCTGCGGCCACGGGCGCCGGTGCCGGAGCATCCGGCCGCTCCGTCACCTGCGTTCCCGCTGCGGAAGCGTCCGGCAGGGTTGTCCCCGAGGCGGCCGAGGACGCGCGCTCCATCTCGGATGCGGAGCTTCCGGAGGCCATGCTGGCTGCTGCGGCCTCGGGCGCCGGAGCATCCGGCCGCTCCGTCACCTGCCTTCCCGCTGTGGAAGCGTCCGGCAGGGTTGTCCCCGAGGCGGCCGAGGACGCGTGCTCCGTTTCGGATGCGGAGCTTCCGGAGGCCATGCTGACTGCTGCGGCCGCAGGCACCGCTGCCGGAGCATCCGGCCGCTCTGTCGCCTGAGTTCCCGCTGCGGAAGCGTCCGGCAGGGTTGTCCCCGAGGCGGCCGAGGACGCGCGCTCCGTCTCGGATGCGGAGCTTCCGGAGGCCATGCTGGCTGCTGCGGCTGCGGGCGCCGGTGCCGGAGCATCCGGCCGCTCCGTCGCCTGCGTTTCCGCTGCGGAAGCGTCTGGCAGGGCTGTCCCCGAGGCGGCCGAGGACGCGTGATCCGCCTCGGATGCCCGACTTCCGGAGGCAAAGCTGGAGGCGACAGCAGCAGGTTCCGGTACAGGAGGGTCCGGCTGCACCACCTCCTGCACCCCCGATGCCGCTGAGGCCGGCGGCGCCGCGCCCTGTGCCAGGCGGGGCTCGCTCTCGTCCGCGGAAGCCGGGCTTTCGGAGGCCAGGTTGGCGGCTGCGGCCACTGGCTCCGGTGCCGGTGACACCGTCACCTCCGTGGAAGCAGCCGGCAGGGCCACCCCTGATCCGGCGGCGGGCTCACGCTCATTCCCGGCTGCCATGCTCTCGGAAGCCGAGCTGGCGTCCGCGGCCGACATAGCCGCCCCCGAGGCCGCCAGATGCGTGGTCTCGGCCTGAGGCACTGGGGTTGCCGAGGCCCAGCTCGCTGCTGCGGCCGTTGGTCCTGTCGCAGCGGCGCCTGGTACCACCGCCTCCTGCATACCCGATGCGGCCGCGGCCGGCGGGGTGGCCCCAGAGGCGGCCAAGCCTTCGCTTTCGGCCCCTGAGGTCAGGCTGGCGGCTGCGGTCGTGAGTTGCGGTGCGTGTGTGTTCGGCGGCACCGCCTCCTGAATGCCCGGTTCGGCCGGCGGGGTGGCCCCAGAGCCGGCCAAGCCTTCGCTCCCGGTCGCCGGGGGCAGGCTGGCGGTCGCAGTCGCGGGTTGTGGTGCGGCTGTGTCCGCCGGCACCGCCTCCTGAATGCCCGATTCGGCCGCGGCCAAGCCTTCGCTTTCGGCCCCTGAGGTCAGGCTGGCGGCTGCGGTCGTGGGTTGCGGCACCGTCGCCTGCGTTCCCGATGCGGCAGCGGCCGGCAGGGTCGTCGCCCGGGCGGCGAGGGGCTCGGGCTCGCCCTCCGCGGACGGGCTTTCGGGGGGCCGGCTGGCCGGGGGCGGCGCGGTGCCGGGCGCTGGCGGCGTGACGTCGTCCGGAGCGGCCGCGGCCGCAAGTTCCGCCAGGCGCATTTCCGGCCGGGCCTCGTCCGGCTCCTGGAGCGCGGGTGCGGGCTCAGCTGCTTCCGGCGCGTCTGCCGACGGCGAGGCTGCCTGTGCCGCGCCATCCGCCGCAGCTTCCGCTTCGGGCGGCCGCTGCCACAGGATGATGTCGCCTGGCGCCGCCGCAGGGGGAAGCTGGGCCGTCGGCACGGGCGCGTCGGCGGCCTCTCCGCCTGGGGCCGGGCTTGGCGGCAGCGCCGCCTGGGCCTCCACCGCAACGGGATCGGCCGTCGCGGCTCGCGCCTCGACTGCGGGCGTCAGCCGCGGCTTGTCGCGTTCCGGCGACCGCGTGACGGTGGCAGGTGGTGTCCCGGCAGGCTCGGACGACAGGTCCGCCTCGACCTTCTGGCGATAGGCGGCGAGGGTCAGGGGCGGCGGGTCGGGCTCCGCCAGGGCAGCCGGGTCCGACGACAAAGGCGCGCCTTGCAAGGGGGTGTCGGCCGCCGCCTGGGTGCCGGCGGCCCCCTGGGTGACGGAGGTTGCCGGCAGCGGCGCGGTGGCCGGGGCATGCAGGAAAGCACCCGCCATGCCGAACGCCACCAGCGACAGTCCCGCGATCGGTACCAGAAGGCGGCGGGGGGGAGCGCGATGCGGCGGCTTGCCCGCATTCTCCGGAGCGCCGTCATCCGCCGCGGAGAGCAACGCCGCGATGGCGGCCGCAACATCGGGCGTCGTCGCATCCGCCGGCTTCGCAGCCCGTGGCGCAGACGCCGTCGCCCTACCGACCGGGGCGGCTCCCTGGCTTCCTCTCTGGCTCCCTCTCTTGCTTCCTCCCTGGGCATCTTCCGGGGCAGTGGGCGCCGGACGCAGGGCCAGCCGAACCTGCTCCATCCAGCGCAGCCCCCTCGGGTCGCCCGCCTGGGCGATCGCCGGCGCCGCGGCGAAGGCATGGTCGAGCATCAACAGCAGGCGCCACATGTCGCGCTCGCCCAGCACCAGATGAATCACCGGCACCGTGCCGGAGCAGTTGCGCCGGAAGCCGATGGAGCGCAGCCTTTCGTGCAGCATCTGCACCGGCGCGGCCGTGGGGCGCGGCTCCAGGTCCAGCAGCGCCACCCCATAATTCGCGTGCGCCAGGACAAGATCCACCTGCACCGGGGCGTCCGGCCCCGGATCCTCCTGCAAGACCTTCCAGCCCAGATCGCCGAGGATCTGCACGGCGCCCTGTCGCGACGTGAATTCCCGGGGTGGCAAGGGCGAAGCCTGTGATGCCGTATTCATGGATCCCTGGCCCTGCCGTCAAAGCCGCTACCTGCCTGAACATGATGCAGGAAACGTCGGAACAGCATGATTTAGCCGAGGCGCCACTTCCATATCCGGCAGGAAATCTCGCCGGAACGTGAAAATAATCCTAAAACACAAATTGTGTTCGCCTGGGTGGAGCGACGCCCGATTCGTTGGCTTTCCGGTTGAGAAGCTCAATCCAGCAGCAAAACGGGCTGCTGCCGTGCCTACTCCGCGTCCCGCTTCCGGCCGCCCAGTGCCCGCCCGCTGATCACCGCATCGGCGCCGAAGCGGGCCCGCAGCTTCTCCACCGCCGCCCAGCGCCCGGCCCGCCGCGCCACATCCGGGTCCGCCAGGTCCGGCAGATCCGCCTGGTCGCCGGGCGCCAGCGGCTGCGATCCGATGCCGATCAGCCGGAAGGCCGCGCCCGTCGCCTCCTTCGCCAGCATCGGCTGAGCGGCGCGGAACAGCATCTCCGGCAGCTTCGTCGGCCGGCCGAGGCGCACGGTGCGGGTGCGGGTCTCGAATTTGTCGGTCTTCAGCTTCAGCACCACCCCGGCCGCCGCCAGGCCCTTTTCCGAAAGGCGCCGGCCGAGCTTCTCGCACAGCTGCCACAGCGGCGCCTCCAGCTCCGCCAGGGCGCGCAGGTCGGTCTCGAAGGTGGTCTCGGCGGAGATGCTCTTCGCCTCCCGCGCCGGATCGACCCGTCGGCTGTCCTCGCCGCGGGCGCGGGCGGCCAGGGCGGGTCCATCCTCGCCGAAGCGCCGCGCCGCCTCCCGCGCATCCAGCCCGGCCAGCTGGCCGAGGCGGGTGAAGCCGGCGGCGGTCAGTTTGCGCGCGAGCGCGGGGCCGACGCCGGGCAGCAGCGTCACGGGCTGCCCCGCCAGCCAGTCCCGCGCCTCCGGCCCCAGCACCGCGAAGCCGCGCGGCTTGTCGCGTTCCGCCGCCAGCTTGGCCAGCAGCCGGTTCGGCGCCAGGCCGATCGAGACGGTGATGCGCAGGCGCCGCTCCACCTCCCGCGCGAAATGGGCCAGGACCACCGCGGGCGGGGCGCGGTGCAGCGCTTCCGTGCCCGAGAGGTCGAGCACCGCCTCATCGATCGACAGCGGCTGCACCAGGGGGGTCAGCGCCTCCATCATCTCCCGCATCTCGCGGGCCACGGCGACGTATTTGGCCATGTCCGGCCTGATCACCACCGCATCGGGGCAGGCTGCGAGCGCCTTGAACATCGGCATGGCGCTGCGCACGCCGCGGGTGCGGGCCAGGTAGCAGGCGGCGGAGACCACGCCGCGCCGCCCGCCGCCGACGATCACGGGGTGGGCCAGCAGTTCCGGGCGGTCGCGCTTCTCGATGCTGGCATAGAAGGCGTCGCAATCGACATGGGCGATGGGCAGGGTGAACAGCGAATCATGCCGGATGATCCGGCGCCCGCCGCAGGCCAGGCAGGTGGCGCCGGGCGGGTCGCGGGCCAGGCAGTCCCGGCACAGCGCGGGCATCAGGCGGGCGCCAGGATCGCCGCCGGAATCGCCAGCGCCATCGCCGCCAGCGCCCAGGGCCACAGCCGGTGGAAGCGCGCCATCACCGCCCGCACATGCGGCCGGGCTGCCGGCGGCGCGCGGTCGGCATCGTGGAAGCGCGGCGCGTCCCACAGCAGCCAGGCGCCGCCATGCCCGGCGCGCATCGCGCGGAAGGTGGCGGCCATGGCCTGCAGCAGGTGCCACATCGCCACCAGCATCAGCGCCACCGCGCCGGCCATCAGCAGATCCGCGATGGCCTGGCGCGTCACCACAGCCGCGCGGCGCCCAGCACGCCGGAACTGTCGCCATGCCGCGCCTGCACCACCTGGGTGGTGCAGCTGTCGGAGAAGACGTGGCGCGGAATCAGCCGGGGCAGCGCCTCATACAGATGCGCCATGTTGGACAGGCCCCCGCCGAGCACGATCACCTCCGGGTCCAGCAGGTTGATCACGCCGGCCAGCGCGCGGGCCAGCCGGTCCACATGCCGGTCCAGCGCCGCCTGTGCCCGCGCATCGCCGGCGGCGGCGCGGGAGGGCAGGCCGGAGGCATCCCGCGCGCCGGGGCCATCGGCATCGGCGGCCAGCGCGGGGCCGCAGAGGAAGGTCTCGATGCAGCCGTGCTGGCCGCACCAGCAGGCCGGGCCGGGGAATTCGGCGGCGGTCATCCAGGGCAGGGGGGTATGGCCCCATTCGCCGGCGACGCGGTTGCGGCCCTCCACCAGCCGCCCCTCCACCACCACCCCGCCGCCGACGCCGGTGCCGAGGATGACGGCGAAGCCGCTGCCCTTGCTGTCGTGAAACTCGCTCATCGCCAGGCAATTGGCGTCGTTGGATAGCCGCACCGGCCGGCCGATGGCGGCGGCCAGGTCGGCCTGCAGCGGCTGGCCGTTGAGGAAGGTGGAGTTGGCGCCGCGGATCAGCCCGGTGGCGGGGCTGACGCTGCCGGGGATGCCGCAGCCGATGGTCGCTGTGGCGCCGATCTCGGCCTCCGCCGCCGCCACCATCTCCGCGATGCGGCGCACCGTCTCGGCATAGGTGCCGGGGGTGGGCAGGCGGCGGCGCAGGCGCAGCGCCCCGCCGGGGTCCAGCGCCGCCACCTCCACCTTGGTGCCGCCGAGATCGATGCCGATGCGCCAATTCATGCGCCCAGGGTGCCGCCCGGCGGCGCCTGCCGCAAGCGCGCTTGCCCTTTCCGCCGCGCGGTGGTGGATTCAGGCGCATGAGCGAGACGCTGTTGGATGTTCAGGGCCTGACCTGCCCCCTGCCGGTGCTGAAGGCGAACAAGGCGCTGCGGTCGCTGCCCGCCGGCGCAAGGCTGGTGGTGCTGGCGACCGACCCCGCCAGCGTCAAGGATTTCCGCGCCTATGCGGCGGAAACCGGCCATGCGCTGGTCGGCTTTTCCGAGGATAAGGGCCAGTTCCGCTTCACCCTGCGCAAGCGGGAAGACCCGCCCGCGCAGGCCGAGCCCGAGGCATGAGCGTGCTGCTGTTCACCCACCTCGCCTGCCTGCGCCATGACCCCGGCGAGGGCCATCCGGAATGTCCGGACCGGTTGCGCGCCGTGCTGCGCGCGCTGGATGCCGGCGAGTTTCTCGAATTGATCCGGGCAGAGGCGCCGCTGGCGACGGTGGAGCAGCTTCTGCGCGTGCATCCCGCCGGCTATGTCGATGCCATCCTCGGCATCCGGCCGGAGGGCGATGAGATCGTCGCGCTGGATGCCGACACGCTGATGAGCGCAGGCAGCGCCGAGGCCGCGCTGCGCGCCGCGGGTGCCGCCATCGCCGGGGTCGATGCGGTCTGCACCGGGGAGGTGCGCCGCGTCTTCTGCGCCACCCGCCCGCCCGGCCACCATGCGGAGCCGAAGCGGCCGATGGGCTTCTGCCTGTTCGCCAATGCGGCGGTGGCGGCGCGGCACGCCCAGGCGGCGCACGGCCTGGCTCGCGTGGCGGTGGTGGATTTCGACGTGCATCACGGCAATGGCACCCAGGCCTGCTTCGAGGCCGATGCCAGCCTGTTCTACGCCAGCAGCCATCAATGGCCGTGCTACCCCGGCACCGGCGACGTGCATGAAACCGGGGTGGGCAACATCTTCAACGCGACCCTGCCACCGGGTGCCGACGGCGCCGCCTTCCGCGCCGCCTGGCAGGATGATCTGTTGCCTGCGCTTGACAGATTCGCCCCTGACCTCATCGTGGTGTCAGCTGGATTTGACGCCCATGCCAGCGACCCGCTGGCGCAGCTCCGGGTGCGGGAGGCGGATTTCACCTGGCTGACGGAAGCGCTCTGCGGCCTGGCGGACCGCCATTGCTCGGGCAGGCTGGTGAGCCTGCTGGAGGGCGGCTACGACCTGGAGGCGCTGGCCCTGTCCACGGCGGCCCATGTCCGCGCGCTGATGCGCGCCTGATGGCAGCATTTTACAGCCGCCTTCCGCCCGGCTACGCCGGGCCGAGATATTTCCCTTCCCATGGAAGACAAGACTGATGTCAACTCAGCCTGACACGGCAAGGCAGGTCGCCTCCCTTTCCTTCGAGGAGGCGCTGGCGGAGCTGGAGGGGATCGTGAAGGACCTGGAAGCAGGCAAGGGCAAGCTGGAGGAAGCGGTGGCGGCCTATGAGCGCGGTGCCCTGCTGCGCCGCCACTGTGAGGCGAAGCTGGCGGAGGCCGAGGCCAAGGTGCAGGCCATCGTCGAATCGCCCCCGGGTTCCGCCGCCGGCCTGCGTGACATGGCCTGATGCCGGACACCCCGATCATGCCCCCGCTGCAGGCCGCCCTCGCCCAGGCCGCCACCGAGATCGACGCCACCCTCGACCACATCCTGCCCGCGGCCGAGGGACCGGAGGCGCCGTTGCTGGCGGCGATGCGCTATGCCGTGATCGGCGGCGGCAAGCGGCTGCGCGGCTTCCTGGTGCTGGAAGGGGCGCGGCAATTCGGCGTCTCCCGCCAGGCGGCCCTGCGCGTGGCGGCGGCGATCGAGATGCTGCACGCCTATTCGCTGGTGCATGATGATCTGCCGGCGATGGATGATGACGACCTGCGGCGCGGCAAGCCCACCGTGCACAAGGCCTTCGACGAGGCCACCGCCATCATCGCGGGCGATGCCCTGCAGGCGATGGCCTTCGGCACGCTGGCGGATGAGGAGACCCATGCCGATACCGCCGTGCGGATCGAACTGGTGCGCTGCCTGGCCAAGGCGGCCGGCGCGCGCGGCATGTGCGGCGGGCAGATGCTGGACATGCTGGCCGAAGCCGCGTCCGAACCGCTGGACGAGGTGCAGGTCGGGCGGCTGCAGCTGCTGAAGACCGGGCGGCTGATCGAATTCGCCGCCGAAGCGGGGGCGATCCTTGGCAAGGCGCCCTCGGCCCAGCGCCATGCGCTGGCCGCATTCGGCCGTGATATCGGCGCCGCCTTCCAGATCGCGGATGATCTATTGGACGCGACCGCCAGCGCGGCGGAAACCGGCAAGCGCACCGGCAAGGATGCCGAGGCGGGCAAGGCCACGCTGCTCGGCCTGCTCGGGCTCGACAGGGCCCGGATGCAGGCGGAACGGCTGGTGGCCCAGGCACGGGACCACCTGGACAGCTTCGGTGAGCGTGCCGATCTGTTGCGTGACCTGGCCGCCTACACCATCGAGAGGAAGAGCTGACAACCATGGCGCCCCCCGTGACTCCCCTGCTCGATCGGGTCCGCGTTCCGGCCGATCTCCGCAACTATTCGGGGGAGCAGCTCAAGCAACTGGCGGAGGAGTTGCGCGCCGAGACGATCGACGCCGTCAGCCAGACGGGCGGGCATCTGGGCGCTTCGCTGGGCGTGGTGGAGCTGACGGTCGCCGTGCATGCGGTGTTCGAGACGCCGCGCGACCGGCTGATCTGGGACGTCGGCCACCAGGCCTATCCGCACAAGATCCTCACCGGCCGGCGCGACCGCATCCGCACCCTGCGGCAGGAAGGTGGCCTGTCCGGCTTCACCCGCCGGGCGGAGAGCGAATACGACCCGTTTGGCGCCGCGCACTCCTCGACCTCGATTTCCGCCGGCCTCGGCATGGCCATGGCGCGGGACATGAAGGGCGATGACCGGCATGTCATCGCCATCATCGGCGATGGCTCGATGTCCGCCGGCATGGCCTATGAGGCGATGAACAATGCTGGCGCGGTCAAGGCGCGGCTGATCGTCATCCTGAACGACAACGACATGTCGATCGCCCCGCCGGTGGGGGCAATGAGCGCTTACCTGTCGAAGGTCGTCTCCTCCCGCCCCTTCCTCTCGGTGCGGGAGATGATGGCGAAGCTGGCGCGGCGCTTCCCGCGGCCGATCGAGCGCACCGCCCGCCGGGCCGAGGAATTCGCCCGCGGCCTGCTGACCGGCGGCACGCTGTTCGAGGAGCTGGGCTTCTACTATGTCGGCCCGATCGACGGCCATGACCTGGACCACCTGCTGCCGATCCTGCGCAACCTGCGGGATGCGGAGGATGCGCAGCCGATCCTGCTGCATGTCGTGACCCAGAAGGGGAAGGGCTACGCCCCCGCCGAGGCCAGCGCCGACAAGTACCATGGCGTGCAGAAGTTCAACGTCATCACCGGCGAACAGGCCAAGGCCCCGCCCGGCCCGCCCAGCTACACCAAGGTCTTCGCCAATGCCCTGATCGCGGAGGCGGAGGCGGATGAGCGGATCGTCTCGCTCAACGCCGCCATGCCGGCCGGCACCGGTCTCGACCTTTTCGCGAAGAAATTCCCGAAGCGGTGCTTCGATGTGGGCATCGCCGAGCAGCACGCCGTGACCTGCGCGGCGGGCATGGCGACGGAGGGGCTGAAGCCCTTCGTCGCGATCTATTCCACCTTCCTGCAGCGCGCCTACGACCAGGTGGTGCATGACGTGGCGCTGCAATCCCTGCCGGTGCGCTTCGCCATGGACCGGGCAGGATTGGTGGGGGCAGACGGCGCCACCCATGCCGGCAGCTTCGACATCGCCTATCTCGGCTGCCTGCCGAACATGGTGCTGATGGCCGCGGCGGATGAGCTCGAGTTGATGCACATGGTGGCCACCGCCGCGCAGATCGACGACCGGCCGAGCGGCTTCCGCTACCCGCGCGGCGAGGGCACGGGCCTGACGCTGCCGGCGCGCGGCACGCCGCTCGAGATCGGTCGTGGCCGCGTGCTGCGGGAAGGCAATTCCGTCGCCATCCTGTCCTATGGCGCCAGGCTGGCCGAATGCATGAAGGCGGCGGATGAGCTGGCGACGCAGGGCCTGTCCTGCACCGTCGCCGATGCGCGCTTCGCCAAGCCGCTGGATGGCGCCCTGGTGGAACGCCTGGCGAAGAACCACGAGGTGCTGATCACCATCGAGGAAGGCTCGGTCGGCGGCTTCGGCAGCCTCGTCGCGCATCATCTGCTGTGGAAGGGGCTGCTCGACGGGCAGGTGAAGCTCCGCCCGATGGTGCTGCCGGATACCTTCATCGACCATGCCGCGCCGAAGGTGCAGTATGACCAGGCCGGGCTGAATGCGCGGCACATCGTGGCGACGGCGCAGGCCGCGCTGGGCATGGAGCATGCCAAGGCGCAGCCGGCGCGCGCCTGAGAGCTTGCGGATTATTGCCCGGCAGGGCCGACACCGGGGGACAACGCGCATGAGCGCAGCGGGCATTGATCCTCAAGCTCGACTCGTTTGCGGACGATGATGCGCGGGACCCGGATCAGGTCGGTCACGCCGCATGTGCTGATGGCGGACCTCGCCGAGCCCTTCGCCTATTCCCAGGCCTGGTACCGCCGCCGCGGCGCCATGCTGGTGGAGGTGGTGACGGAGGATGGCATCGTCGGCTGGGGCGAGGCCTTCGGCCCGCCGGAACTGACCGCGCCGATCTGCGCCTGGTTCGCCCCCCTGCTGGTGGGCCAGGACGCCATGGCGCGGGAGGCGCTGTGGCAGACGATGTACAACCGGCTGCGCGACCACGGCCAGCGCGGGCTGGTGATCGAGGCGATCTCTGCGCTGGACATCGCGCTGTGGGACATTGCCGGCCAGGCGCTCGGCCTGCCCGTGCACAGGCTGATGGGCGGGCCGATCCGCACCGAGGTGCAGGCCTATGCCACCGGCTTCTATCGCCGTGAACGCCGCGACCACCTGCACTATTTGACGGAGGAAGCCGAGGCGCGGCTGGAGGAAGGCTTTGCCATCCTCAAGCTGAAGACCGGCTGGGGGCTGGACGAGGATATCGCGCTGACCAGGGATTTCCGGCACGCCATCGGCCCGAACATCGGCCTGCTGGTGGATTGCAACCACGCCTATGACGTGCCCGCCGCCATCGCCTTCGGGCGCGCCGTGGCAGACTGCGACATCGGCTGGTTCGAGGAGCCGGTGCAGCCGGAGGATCTGGACGGCTACCTGGAGGTCAAGCGTGGCCAGCCGATCCCGGTCGCGGGCGGCGAGGCGTCCTTCACCCGCTGGGGCTTCCGCGACATGATCACGCGGCGCGTCGCGGATATCCTGCAGCCCGACGTGGCGGCCTGCGGCGGCATTTCGGAGCTCAAGAAGATCGCCGACATGGCCAATGCCTTCGGCGTCCGGATCAACCCGCATGTCTGGGGCACCGGCGTCGCTCTGGCGGCGTCCCTGCACCTGCTGGCGGTGATCCCGGACAACCCGCCCGGGCTGTTCCCCCGCCCGCCGCTGCTGGAACTGGACCGCTCGCCGCATCCGGTGCGGGATGCGCTGCTGGCGGAGCCTATCGGCTTCGCCGGCGGCATGGTGCAGGTGCCGCAGGGGCCCGGCCTTGGAATCAGCGTGGATCGTGCCGTCCTCAAGCGCTTCGCCGCCTGATGGGCGGGATTCCGAAGCAGCGCGCGGATCAGGCCCTGGTGGATCGGGGCCTGGCGGAAAGCCGCACGAGGGCGCAGGCGCTGATCCTGGCCGGCAAGGTATTCTCCGGCGAGGCGCGGGTCAGCAAGGCGGGCGACACCATCAAGGAGGGTCAGCCGCTGGAGGTGCGCGGCCAGGACCATCCCTGGGTATCCCGCGGCGGGGTGAAGCTGGCGCACGCCCTTTCGCATTTCGGGCTGGATTGCGCTGGCGCCACCGGCCTGGATGTCGGCGCCTCCACCGGCGGTTTCACCGATGTGCTGCTGCATCATGGCGCGGCGAAGGTGTTTGCCGTGGATGTCGGGCATGGGCAGCTCGCCTGGAAGCTGCGCAACGATCCCCGGGTGGTGGTGATGGAGCGCACCAATGCCCGCTACATCGACACCACCAATATCCCCGAGGCGCCCGGCGCCGTGGTCTGCGATGCCAGCTTCATCGGCCTGCGCACCGTGCTGCCGGCGGCGCTATCCCTGGCGGCGCCGGGGGCATGGGCGGTGGCATTGATAAAGCCGCAATTCGAGGTGGGGCCGAATGTCGCCAAGGGCGGCGTGGTGCGGGATGCGCGGGTGCATGACAGCGTCTGCGCCGGCATCCGGCATTGGTGGGCCGAACTGCCCGGCTGGAAGGTGCTCGGCGTGGAAGCCAGCCCGCTGCTGGGGCCGGAGGGCAACCGCGAATTCCTCATCGCGGCCCGGAAGGGCTGATAAGGCCTGAGGGTCAGGCGGCGCGCGTCGCGCCGAGGCCCGGTGCATGGGCCGGCCCGATGGCCGAGGTTACGGATTGGCGGCTGATCTCGGCCAGGAGAGCCCAGACCTTGTGCGGGTCCATGCGGGTTTCCGGGTCGTTCAGCATGCGGTCCAATTCCGCGATCTTCTGGTCCAGCTCACGCTCGGTCATCGGTTGCATTCCTGCGGATGGCTGCGCGCATGTGGCACCGCAGCATCTTGGCAGGAACGTGCAGTAGCGGACGCCGGTTGCTCCACCATATTTTCTCACATTCGCGCGATGTTCTGCGGGCGGTGAGACTATCTCAGAAACGCTAGGCTGCTGTTAACATTCTCGTCATGCGGCGCCACGTATGATGAGCTGAGCCAACTCCTCCGCCCGCAGGGCCCCATCGGGGGTGGCAACGGGCCGGTCGGCCACCTTGCGGCCGCCCTTCAGCACCACCACGCGCTGCGCCACTGCCACCACATCGCCCATTGCGTGGCTCACCAGGATCACGGTGCGGCCTTCGGCATGCAGGCGGCGGATCAGGTCCAGCACCTGCGCCGTCTCCTTCACCCCGAGGGCCGCCGTGGGTTCGTCCATGATGATGATGCGCGCATCCCAGCGCAGCGCCCGGCAGATCGCCACCGCCTGGCGCTGGCCGCCGGAAAGCCGCTCCACCGGCGTGTCCATCTCCGCGATGTCCACCGCCAGCCGCGCCAGGTAGCCGCGGCTGGCTTCCGCCATGCGGCGCTTGTCGAGCAGGCCGAAGGGCGGCCGCGTCAGCTCCGATCCCAGGAACACGTTCTGCCAGATGGACAGGCGCGGTGCGACGGCCAGGTCCTGGTAGATGGTGGCCACCCCCCGCCGCAGCGCATCCTGCGGCCCCCGGAAGCGGGTGGCGTCGCCATCCAGCGCCATGCTGCCTTCGCTCGGCGCCTGCGCGCCGGAGAGGATCTTCACCAGGCTGGACTTGCCGGCGCCATTGTCGCCGCACAGCGCCAGCACCTCGCCTTCCGTCACATCCAGGTCGATGCCGGTCAGCGCCTGCACGGCGCCGTAGCGCATGCCGATGCCGCGCAGGGACAGCAGCGCCATGGTCAGAGGAAGCGCTGCACGTTGTTGCCGTCCACCAGCTGGGAATCGAGGAACAGGTAGGGGCCGGACGCCATGGCGCCCTTCGCCTCCCCCTTCAGCACGATGCGGTCCACCGCCTCCACCGCCTTGTTGCCCATTTCCTCGAAGGGGATGGTGACGGTGGCCATCAGCGTGCTCTCGGGGTCGGCGATGCGGCGATAGGTCTCGGCGCCGCCATCGATCGAGACGAACTTGATGTCGCCCTTCTTCACGCCGCGCGCCTGCAGCAGGTCGTCGATGACGAAGGCCTGGCCGTCGAAGCTGGCCCAAATGCCCTGCGTGTTCGCGGCATGCCGCAGCAGAAGTCCGGAAAAACCCTGGCGGACATCGTCGCGCCAGGAGGCGGTGCGGGCCATGGTGTGGGTGGCCAGCACGCGCACGCCGGTATTCTCCGACAGCACCGCATCCAGCACCTTGCCGCGGATGCGGGTGCCGACATTGCCCTCGAAGCGCTGGGTCAGGATGTTGCCCTGGTAGCCGAGCTCCCCCAGCAGCCACAGTGCCGCATCGGCGCCGACCTTGTATTCGTTCACCTGGATGTCGAAGACGGTGTGTGGCGAGGCACCGGCCATGATGGTGACGACCGGGATGCCCGCCGCCTTGGCCCGCTGGAACTGCGCCTCCGCCTCCACCGGCTTGCCCATGGCGACGATGATGGCCTTCGGGCGGCGCTGGATCAGCGTGTCGAGCTGCTCGGCATGGCGGGGCAGGGCGCCCTCGCTGTTCAGCACGGTCGCGTTCCAGCCCTTGGCTCGGGCGGCGCTGGCCGCGGCATTGGCGGCGCGGGCGTGCGTTTCGCTGCTCATCTGGAAGCCGATGATGGCGATTTCCGTTGCCGCCTGGGCCAGGGCGGGCGCGGCGAGCAGCGAAGCGCCGGCCAGCAGGACGCCGCGGCGTGTGGTCTCGGTCATGGTCATTTCCCCGTTCGAAAATTCAGCTTCTTCACGAAGGGCGCGCGGCCGGTGCCGGCGGCCGACAGCGCCACGGAGGCCAGGATGATCGTGCCCAGCACGATGTCCTGCCAGTAGTATTCGGCGCCCAGCAGCACCAGCCCGTTGCCCAGCACCTTCAGCGTCAGCGCCGCGAACAAGGTGCCCGGGATATTCGGCCGGCCCGGCTCGAACATGCTCATCCCCAGCAGCACCGCCGCGATGGCATAGAGGAAATGGTCGTTGGCCATGCCCGGCGCGGCGGAAGACAGGGAGGAGGCCAGCAGCACCGCCGTCAGCCCCGCGCAGGCGCCGGCCAGCGTCAGCGCCAGGCGCTTCATGGACAGCGTGCGGATGCCGGCCAGCCGCGCGGCCTCATCGGCCTCCCCGGTCGCGACCAGATGCGCGCCGGTGCGGGTCCATTTCACCAGCACCCACGCGGCCAGCCCGACGCCGCCCAGCCACCACACCAGGTTCGGCAGCCCCGCCGTATTGCCGCGCGCCAGCCCGGTGAAGGAGGTGGGCCAGCGCCCCACAAACGCGACGCCTTGGGTCAGCATGAAGCCCAGCCCCTTGGCGATGGCCGCGGTGCCCAGCGTCGCGATCAGCGACGGCACCTTCAGCACCGTCACGGCCAGGCCGTTCGCCGCGCCGCAGGCGATGCCCACCGCCATCCCGGCGCAGATCGCGATCCAGGGCGCCTGGCCGCCATGCACCAGCGCGCCGGTTACCACCGCGGCCAGCGAGGCAACCTCCGCCACCGAGAGGTCGATCTCGGCGGTGACCAGCGCCAGGGTGAAGCCCACCGCCAGGATGCCGAGGAAGGCGGTCTCCTTGAACACCACCGCCATGTTGCCGGCCGTGAGGAACACCGGGGAGGCCAGCGCGAAGCCGCAGAACAGGGCGACGCCGGCCAGGGCCGCGCCATAGCGTGTGAGAAAGCCTGTCATCCTGCCATCCTCGGTCTCGCGGGGGGCGCGTCAAGCCAGCCGGCGGGAGATTGGCGCGACGGCGGCCTCGGCGGCCTGGAAGATGGCGTGCAGCCGCGTCGCCTCCGTATGCCGTGCCGCATCGGGCAGGATGCGCGCGGCGGGGCGGGCCAGCGCGTCCTGCATCGCCGCCAGCCCGGTGCCTTCCAGATGCGCGAAGGCCACGATGGCGGCGCCGAGCAGTCCGGGCTCGGCGGTGGCCGGCAGCAGCACCGGCCGGCCGAGCACATCGGCCCGCAGCTGCGCCCAGCCCGGCGTGGCGCCGCCGCCGCCGAGATGCAGCGCCACCGCCTGGCGGCCCGCGGCGGCCTCGGCGCGGTCCAGCACGGTGCGGTTGTTGAAGGCGATGCCCTGCATCACGGCCCGCGCCAGCTCGGCCGCGCCATGGTCCCGCCGCAGGCCGAGGAAGGCGCCGCGCAGATCGGGGTCCCAATGCGGCACCCGCTCCCCGGCGAGCGTCGGCAGGAAGATCAGCGGGATCGGGTCGGCGGGTGGCGGGTCGCCGCGCATCACGTCGAGGCCCAGCCCGGCCAGCCAGGCCAGCGCATCGGCGCCGTGCTGGCTGGGCCCGCCGATCTGGAACAGCCCGTCCCATTCCACCGTCAGCAGGCCGGCGGCCTGGGCGGGGCTGTGGTGCAGCAGGCCCAGCACCTCCGTGGTGCCGGAGATGCAATAGGCATGGCCATCCCGCAGCGCGCCGAGGCCGGCGACCGCCGCCCAGGTGTCATTCGCCATGGCCAGCACCGGCACCGGGCCGAGGCCTTCGATGGTGCCCGGCTGCACGGTGCCCAGCACCTCCGTCGGCCGCAGCAGCGGCGGCAGCAGCGGTGCCGGCAGCAGATCCGCGCTGGCGGCCAGCCTTGCCGAGGAGACGCGGTCCGAGGCCATCCGCCCGGTCAGCCGAGAATTGAGAAAATCCTTCGGCTCGAGCACCGCCACGCTGCGCGCCAGCGCCGCCGGATCAGCCTGTTCCAGCCAGGCGAGGCGGGCCAGCGGGTGGAAGGCATTGATCTGCGGGCGCTCCGGATGGTCCGGCGGCAGGCGGGCCAGCAGGCCGGGCAGGGCCTCAGCGGCGCGGGCATCGGTGAACAGCAGGGCCGGGCGGGTCGGCTGGCCCACGGCATCCACCAGCACCAGGGACCGGGTGAAGGCGCTGATCGCCACCGCGCCGATGCGGGCGAAATCCGCCGGGGCCTCGCGGCGCAGCGCCGCGGCGCCGTCGCGCAGGCCGCGCCACCAATCCTCCGCATCGGCCTCGATGCCCAGGCTGTGGCGCGTGGCGTGCAGCGCCAGCACGGCGCCGTCGCGGCCGATCAGCGCGACGCGCAGGCTCGACCCGCCGAGATCGGCGGCCAGGATGCAGGGCGCGGTCATGCGCGCGTGTCGAAGGCGTCAGTGGTGCCCGTGGGCAGCGCGAATTTCTGGATGCGCTGGCTCGGCGTGCGCGGGAAATCCGCGACCAAGGCCAGGTAGCGCGGGCGCTGGTAGCGCGCGAGGCGCGGGGCGAGCCAGGCGGCGAAGGCGGGCAGGTCCAGCGTGGCGCCGGGGCGGGGTTGCAGGAACAGCTTGATCTCCTGCTCGCCGATCTCGGCGGCGACGCCGATCATGGCGCAGTCGGCGATATCGGGGTGCTGGGCCGCGATCGTCTCCACCTCCCATGCCGCGACATTCTCGCCGCGCACCCGCACGCTGTCCGTCATGCGGCCGTGGAAGAACAGGTTGCCCGCCGCATCGAGGCTGCCGGAATCGCCGGTGAACAGCGCACCATCGCGCAGCGCGCGCGCCGTGGCCTCGGGATTGTCGAGATAGCCCTGTGTCAGCGCGAGCGGGTCCTTCGCCCGCACCACGATCTGCCCGCGCGCCCCGGGCGGCACAGCGAGGCCCGCCTCATCCACCACCGCCAGCTCGAACCACGGCATGGCGCGGCCGACGGAGCCCGGCGTGCCATCGGCGTTGAAGCTGGAGAAGGAGGAGGCCTCCGTCATGCCGTAGCATTCGCGCAGCGCCACGCCGAAGCGCGCCTGCACCTGCGGCCACAGCTCCGCCGGGCAGCCGCCGCCCCAGGCAATGCGGAGGTGGTGGGCACGCTCCGCCGGCGTCGGGTCCTGCTTCAGCAGGATCTGCAGGATGCCGCCGAGATAGTGCAGATGCGTGGCGCGCGCGGCGATCACCTGGCCCCAGAAGGCGCTGGCGCTGAAGCGCGGCACCAGGTGCAGCACGGCGCGCTTCAGCAGCGGCAGCACCAGCATCTGGACGCCGCCGATATGGTGCAGCGGTTCCCACAGGAACATCACGTCGCCGTCCCGTGCCTCCGCCACCAGCGCCACGCCCTCGCCCGCCAGGCGCAGCATGCGGTGGGAGACGCGCACGCCCTTGGGTGGGCCGGTGGTGCCGGAGGTGGTGCAGATGGCGAAATCCTCGGCGGCGTCCGGTGGCGCTTCGTGGAAGCCGCCGGCTGCGCGCGGGGCCTCGCCGTCCTGCAGGACCAGCTTCGGCCGGGTCAGCGACAGGATGTGCTGCAACCCGGCCTCATTGAGCTGCGGGTTCAGCGGCACCCAGGCGATGCCGGCCTTGGCCATGCCAAAAATCAGCGCCAGCGAGTCCAGCGCATTCGGCAGCACCGCCGCCACCCGGTCCCCCCGCGCCACGCCGCGCGCGCGCAGCCCGGCGGCCAGCGCATCGCTTTCCGCATCCAGCGCCGCCAGCGTCAGCGTGGCCTGTTCCGTGCGGGCGAAGACGCGATCCGGCTCCGCCGCCACCGCCGCCCGCAGCAATTCGAGAAACCCCTCGGCCACTTTGATCGCACCCCGTTTGCGGCTATCCGGTTGGGTAACGCCGCCGCCAGGCAGGAGCAACATGTCCGAGACCGCCGAAGACCACGTCCTGGCCAGCACCGAGGCCGGGCTCCGCATCATCACCCTGAACCGCCCGAAGCGCCTGAATGCCTGGGATGCGCCGATGCGCGCCCGCCTTCTGTCCCTGCTGGCGGAGGCGGCAACCGATGCGGATGTGCAGGCCGTGGTGCTGACCGGCGCCGGGGAACGCGCCTTCTGCGCCGGCCAGGATCTCAACGAGGGCAAGAACTTCGACGGCGACCGCGCCGAGGGCTGGATCGAGGAATGGCGCGCGCTCTACGGCGCCATCCGCGCCTTCGACAAGCCGATGGTCTGCGCGCTGAACGGCCTGGCCGCCGGCTCCGCCTTCCAGGTCGCGCTGCTGTGTGACATCCGCGTCGGTCATGCCGGGTCGAAGATGGGCCAGCCCGAGATCAATTCCGGCATCGTCAGCGCCACCGGCTTCTGGATCATCCGCGAGATGCTCGGCCTGTCGCGCGCCACCGAGCTGGTGCTGACCGGCCGCATGATGGAGGCGGAGGAAGCGCATCGCCTCGGCCTGCTGCATCACCTGGTGCCGGCTGGCGAGGTGCGCGCCACCGCGCTGCGCATCGCGGCAGAACTCGCCGCCAAGCCGAAGCTCGCCTTCCGCCTGAACAAGCAGCGATTCCGGGAGGTGACCCAGCCCGGCTTCGACGACACCTTCGCCGCCGCCCGCCGCCTGCACCGGGAGGCGTTCAGCGACGGCGCCAGCCAGCAGGTGATGCAGCGCTTCCTGGACCGTTCGCAGGGCTGATCCGCCCCGCCGCGTAACCGGTCGCCCCTTCGCCGCGAAGCCCCCGTGGAAGCGAGAGGGGCTGGCGATGCGCGATGTACGGGGCCTGGAGATGACCACCGATGCGCCGGCCGCGGTGGCGGCGCTGGATCAGGCGGTGGCGGCGCTGCTGGCGCACCGCGCCGATGCCGGCGGCCATGTGCAGCGCGCCCTGCAGGCCGACCCGGGCCTGGTCGCGGCGCGCTGCCTGGGCGGCTTCGGCGCCCTGATCCAGGCCCGGGGCAGCCTGCAGGACACCGCGCTGACGCATCTCGGCGCGGCGCGCGCGGCGTTGCGCCAGCGTGGCGGCACGGTGCGGGAGGCGGCGCTGGTCGATGCGCTGGAGGCCTGGGCGGTGCAGGGCGACATGCCGGCGGCGGCCACCCGGCTGGAAGCCCTGCTGCGGACCGATCCGCTGGATGCCCTGGCGCTGAAGCTGGCGCATGCCATCCGCTTCATGCTGGGCGATGCCCCCGCCATGCGGCTGGCCGTGGAGGCCGCGCTGCCGGCCTGGGATGCCTCCGTGCCCGGGCATGGCTACATCCTCGGCTGCCATGCCTTCGCGCTGGAGGAAACCGGCGAGGCCGCGGCGGCGGAGCGCATCGGCCGCCAGGCGGTGGCCGCGGCGCCGGATGACCTGTGGGGCGCGCATGCGGTGGCGCATGTGCTGGAACGCGCCGGCCGTGCCGGGCCGGGGCTGGACTGGATCGCGGAGCTCGGCCCGCGCATCGCCGCCGGCGGTGCCTTCGGCCGCCACATCCACTGGCATGCCGCGCTGTTCCACCTGCATCTCGGCCAGGCGGAGGCGGCGCTGGCGCTGTTCGACCACCATGTGGCCGCCGCCCCGTCCGAGGAGGTGCGCGACTTCGCCAATGCCGCCTCCCTGCTCTGGCGGCTGGAGGCGCAGGGCCTGCCGGTGGGCGCCGCGCGCTGGGCGGCGCTGGCGGATGTCGCGGCGCGCCAGGCCGCCGATCCGGGCCTCGCCTTCATCGACCTGCATCACGTCCTGGCGCTGGGCGCCGCCGGGCGGGTGGCGGAGCTGGAGGCGAAGCTGGCGGCGATGCGGCTGCGCGCCCTGGCGCAGACCGATACCCAGGCGCGGCTGCTGGCGCCGCTCGGCCTGCCCGCAGCCCAGGGCATCGCCGCCGCGCTGCGCGGCGATGCGGCGGAGGCGGTGGCGCTGCTGCTGCCGCTGCGCCCGCAGATGCAGCGGCTCGGCGGCAGCGACGCGCAGCGCGACCTGTTCGAGCGCATCCTGATCCAGGCCTGCCTGCAGGCCGGCCAATCCGCGCTGGCGACGCTGCTGCTGCATGACCGCGTCGGTCAACGCGCGCGGGGCGCCTGGGAGGCGCGGCTGGGGCCCCCACTGGCACCCCCACTGGCACCCCCACTGGCGCCCCGGCGAGCGCTGGCGGCCTGACGGCACCCGCCTTACGCTGCGGGCTTCCACGCCCGCGGAGTCCCGCCCATGCGCCGCTTTCCCCTGATCCTCGCCAGCCTGGTATTCGGCCTTCCCGCGATGGCGCAGGAGGCGCGGATCGCGATCCAGACCGAGACCTCCTCGATCGACCCGCATTTCGCACTGGTCGGCGCCAACCAGGCCGTGGCGCGACAGATCTTCGAGGCGCTGGTCGCCTCCGACCGCGACCTGAAGCCAACCGCGGGGCTGACCACATTCTCCAACCCGGAGCCGGATGTCTGGGAATTCCGCATCCGCCCGGATGCGCGCTTCCATGACGGAACCCCGGTGACGGCGGAGGATGTGCGCTTCTCGCTGGAACGCATGCCGCGCGTGCCGAACAGCCCGGCGCCCTTCATCCGCCTGGCGGGCAGCGTGACGGCGATCGAGATCGTCGATGAGCGTACCATCCGCCTGCGCTCCCGTGGCTCCGACCCCTCCATCCCGCTGAATGCGATGACGGCCTGGATCGTCTCCGCCCGCGCGGCGGCGGATGCGACGACGGCGGATTTCAACAGCGGCCGCGCGGCGGTGGGCTCCGGCCCCTGGCGCTTCGTCGAATGGCAGCGCGGCCAGGCGCTACGGCTGGCGCGCCACGACGGCTACTGGGGCGAAAAGCCCGCCTTCGCCACCGCCACCATCCGCCCGGTGGCGAATGACGCAGCCCGCATGGCGGCGCTGCTGGCCGGCGATGCCGACCTGATCGAGGCGGTGCCGCCCGGGGAGATCGCGCGCCTGCGGGCGCGGCCGGAGGTGCGGGTCACCGCCTCCCCCTCCTCGCGCATGATCTATCTCGGGCTGGACCAGGCGAATGTGCCCTCGCCCTTCGTCACCGCGCGGGATGGCAGCGCGCTGGCGGCCAACCCGCTGCAGGATATGCGGGTGCGCCAGGCGCTGTCCATCGGCATCAACCGCACCGCCATCGCGGAACGCGTGCTGGCCGGCGCGGCGCGGCCGACCGGGCAATTGGCGGTGCGGGGGCAGGTGGGCTTCGACCCGGATTTGCCGGTGCCGGATTACGACGTTGCGGCGGCGCGCCGCCTGCTGGCGGAGGCGGGCTATCCGCAGGGCTTTCGGATCACGCTGCACTCGCCCAACAACCGCTATGTCGAGGATGACAAGACGGCGCAGGCGGTGGCGCAGTTCTGGGCGCGGATCGGGCTGGATGCGCGGGTGGAGGTGATGCCCTCCAACGTCTTCTTCACCCGCGCCGGGCGGCGCGAATTTTCCGCGTTTCTGATCGGCTTCGGGCATACCACGGGCGATGCCTGGCTCGGCATGTCGCAGGTGCTGCACAGCTTCGACCGGGATCGCGGCCTTGGCGGGCTGAACCGCGGGCGCTTCTCCAGCGCCGAATTCGATGCGGTGATGGGCGAGGCGCGCGGCGTGGTGGATGGCGCCAGGCGCGATGCGCTGCTGCGCCAGGCGCAGCAGATCGCGGCGCGGGAGACCGGCATCATCCCGCTGCATTTCCCGGACAATGTCTGGGCGCACCGGGCGGAATTCACCTATGCCGGCGGCGTCGAGGAAAGCACCCTGGCGCACCACCTGGCGCCGGTGCGCTGAGATGCGCCGCATCGAGGCGATGGTGGCCTGCCGCGACGGCGTGCGCCTGTCCACCGACGCCTGGCTGCCGGAAGGCGACGGCCCCTGGCCGGTGATCCTGGAGCGCACGCCCTACGGCAAGCGCGAAACCTCCCGCTCCGAACGCACCGCGGCGGACCCCGGGCCGCAGACGCGGGAGGCGATTGCCGCGTACTTCGTCCGGCACGGCTACGCGGTGGTCTACCAGGATTGCCGCGGCCGCTACGGCAGCGAAGGGAATTTCGAAAAATACCTGTCCGACGGCGAGGACGGCTACGATTGCTGCGCCTGGATATGCGAGCAATCCTGGTGCAATGGCCGCATCGGCACGATGGGGCTGAGCTATGCCGCCCATACCCAGGCGGCGCTGGGCTGCCTGGACCCGCCGGGCCTGGCCGTGCAGATCCTCGATTCCGGCGGCTTCTCCGATGCCTGGCAGGGCGGCATCCGCCGGGGCGGCGCCTTCGAGCTGAAGCAGGCGAGCTGGGCCTTCAACCAGGCCCGCCTGGCGCCGGAGACCAAGGCGGACCCGGTGCGCGCGGCCGCCCTGGCGGCGGAGGATCTGGTGGAATGGTTTCACCGCTTCCCCTGGAAGCGCGGCCATTCGCCCGTGCGCCATGCGCCGGATTACGAGGACTACCTGTTTGAGCAATGGGAACACGGCGCGCGGGATGAATACTGGCAGCGCCTCGGCATCTATGCGCGCGGCTGGCACGACCGCTACGCGGCGGTGCCGACCATCCACATGTCCTCCTGGTACGACCCCTATCCGCGCACCGCGACGGAGAATTTCTGCGGGCTGCGCGATGCCGGGCGCGGCACGCCTTCGCTGATCCTCGGCCCCTGGACGCATGGCAATCGCAGCGAGACGGCGTTTGGCGAGGTGGAGTTCGGCCCCGACGCCACCATCGATTCCTGGGCCGGCGACTGGCGCGCCTTCCGCCTGCGGGTCTTCGACCGCTGGCTGAAGGACGCACCGAATGGCGTCGAGGCGGAGCCCGCCATCCGCGTCTTCGTCATGGGCGGCGGCAGCGGCCGGCGCACGGATAAGGGCCTGCTGGACCATGGCGGGCGCTGGCGCAGCGGGGCGGATTGGCCGCTGCCCGGCACGCGCATCCTGCCCTTCCACCTCCATGGCGACGGGACGCTGGCGGAAGCCCCGCCTGAAGCCGATGCCGCGCCGCTCACCTGGGATGCCGATCCGCGCCACCCGGTGCCGACCATCGGCGGGGCCATCACATCGATGGAGCCGGTCATCGCCGGCGGGCCGATGGACCAGCGGGAAAGGCCGGATCTGTTCGGCTGCCGCGCGCCCTTCCTGCCGCTGGCCAGCCGCCCCGATGTGCTGGTGTTCCAGACCCCGCCGCTGGAGGTGGATGTGGAGGTGATCGGCCCGGTCACCGCGCGGCTCTGGGTGGCCACCGATGCGCCGGATACGGACATCACGGCCAAGCTCATCGATGTGCATCCCGCCAGCGTGGACTACCCGCAGGGCTTCGTCATGAATCTGTGCGAGGGCATCCTGCGCTGCCGCTACCGCGACGACCCTGCCAATCCGCGCCCGATGCAGCCGGGCGTGCCCACCGCCATCACGGTGGAGCTTTTCCCGACCGCCAACCGCTTCCTGGCCGGGCACCGGATCAGGCTGGACATCGCCGCCAGCGAGTTCCCCCACTACGACATCAACCCGCAGACCGGGGAACCGGAAGGCCAGGCGCGGCGGATGCGGGTGGCGGTCAACACGCTGTTCGTGGACGCCGACCAGCCCTCCCACCTGCTGCTGCCGCTGGCACCGCCCGAAGCCGGGTGATGCCGGCACGGGAGCGCCGCGATGCGCTGGACAGAATGCCGGCGCCTTGCGCATCCTGCCGCCCTGCGAAGACAGGGAACAAAGGCACAATGATGCGTAGAAACACCCGCATGACGCTGCGCGGCGCGCTGGGCGCGCTGGCGCTGGGCGCGCTGCTGGCCGGGGCACCGATGGCGCCGGCGCAGGCCAGCACCTTCACCTGGGCGACCGCGAACGACATCCTCGGCCTGGACCCGCACGCCAACAATCACGGCGTCACCAACGCCATGAAGTCCAACGTATATGAGCCGCTGGTGCGGCGGGAGCCGGATGGCTCGCTCTCCCCGGCGCTGGCCGAGCGGTGGGAGCTGGTCTCCCCCACCGTCTGGCGCTTCCACCTGCGCCGCGGCGTGAAGTTCCATGGCGGAGAGGCCTTCACCGCCGCCGATGTGGTGCATGCGGCGGAACGCGTGAAGCAGAACGACATGGCCTATGTCGTGCAGTCGGTCGCCGCGGTGCGCGCGGTCGACGACCACACGGTGGAGTTCGAGACGCGCGGGCCGAATCCGATCCTGCTGCAGGACCTGACGCTGTTCTTCATCACCTCGAAGTCCTGGATCGAGGCGAACAACGCCATGGCCGTGGCGCGCGCCGGCCAGCCCGGTGCCACCAGCACCTTCGCGCAGCTCAACACCAACGGCACCGGCCCCTTCCGCGTGACGGAGCGGCTGGCCGATGAACGCACGGTGCTGGTGCCGAACCCGGATTGGTGGGACCGCGCGCAGCATGGCATCACCCGCGCCGTGTTCCGCCCGGTGGCGAGCCCGCCGACGCGCGTCGCCGCGATCCTGTCGCGCGAGCTGGACGCGATGTACCATGTGCCGCTGCAGGATGTGCAGCGCGTGTCGCAGGCGCCGGGTCTCCGCCTGATCCAGGGGCCGACGGCGCGCACCATCTACTTCGCCTTCGACGTGAACCGCGCCGAGAACGCCGATGCGCCGGGCACGCCGAACCCGCTGCGCGACGTGCGCGTGCGCCGCGCCATGTACCAGGCGATCGACATGGGCACGATCACCCGCGTGATCCTGCGCAACTCCACCGTCGCCTCCGGCCTGCCGATCGGCACCGCGATCAGCGGCTTCGTGGAGCAGCAGAACCAGCGCCTGCCCTTCGATGCCGCTGCCGCGCGCCGGCTGCTGGCGGAAGCCGGCTTCCCGAATGGCTTCGCCATCACGCTGAGCTGCCCGAACAACCGCTACGTGAATGACGAGGCGATCTGCCAGGCCGCGATCGGCATGTTGCAGCGCGTCGGCATCCAGGCGCGGCTGGAGAGCATTCCCTTCGGCCGCTTCCTGCAGCGCGGCGCGAACAAGGAATACATGTTCTACATGCTGGGCTGGACGCCCGGGAATTTCGACATCACCAATCCCGGCCGCGAATTGCTGGGCGAGGGATCCTTCAACTGGGGCGGCTTCCAGGACGACCGCATGGCCGAGCTGCTGCGCCAGATCGCGGTGGAAACGGACCAGGCGAAGCGGCAGGCGCTTTCGGGCCAATACTGGGCGCGCTTCCAGGAATTGCTGCCGATGATCCCGCTGCACCAGGAACCGCAGATCTTCGCCGTGCGCGACACGGTGGCGGAACTGCCGCTGCGGGCGAATGAGGATCTGGAACTGCGCCACGTCCGCATGCGCCCCTGACCCCATCTTGCCGCCGGCCCCCGGCCGGCGGCACCATGCGGCATCACAAGGGGAGCCAGCGGTGATGCCAGGCCAGGACCGGACCACCTCCATCGCCGATGCCTCCGCCGCGCTGGTCGCGTTGCTGCGGGACCGGCTGCAACCGGCGCAGCCGGTCCTGCTTTCCGCCGCCGAGGGGGCGGAGGGGATTTCGCTGCGGCTGCTGCATCTGCGGCCGGATGCGCGCCTGGCCAACCGGCCGCTCGGCTTCGATCCGCACGGCACCCGCGCCGCGCGGCCGGAGCTGGGGCTGGAGCTGGTCTACCTGCTGACGGCGGAAAACGGGGATGAGCTGGTGGCGCAGGGCGCGCTCGGCGCTGCGCTGGCCGTGCTGCATGCCAACCCAGTGCTGGAAACGCCGGCCGGCGCCCGGCTCACCGTCTCCCTGCTCTCGGCGCCGCTGGCGGAGATGGCGGTGGCCTGGACCGCACTGCGGGAGACGCTGCGCTGCGGCGCGCTGATCGCCGTTTCGGGCGTCGAGATCGCCGCCTGACGAGAGCCACCTCCCCCGGAGGGGGGGGTTGGACGCATGGGTCCAACGGTTGGGTGAGGGGGCCTGCCGACCGGCCACGCCTGCGCCGCCCTGCGCAGCCCCTCACGCACCCCTTTCGCCATGAAGGATGGGGGAGAGGGCCTTCACGGCGCCGGAAGCCCGCCATGCGCGGCAGACCAGGCGAAGGGGTCGGCCAGGTAGCGGCGCAGCTCCGCCAGCGCCGCGGGCGGCAGCGCGCCGCGCGCCTCGGCCTCGGGCAGCACATCCTCCCAGGTCGCCAGCGCGAAGAGCCGCGCGCCGACATCGGCGATGTCGGTCACCACGCGGTCGAAGATGCCCCATTTGAACAGCACGAAGATCTGCGTCACCTCCGCCCCCGCACGCGTCAGCGCGCGGCTGTAGCCGGCCTTGCTGCGGCCATCGGTGGTGACGTCGGACACCAGCAGCGTGCGCGCGCCGGGCCGCAGCGCGCCTTCGATATGCGCATCCGCGCCGAAGCCCTGCGCCCGCCTGCGCACGGTGACGAAGGGCAGGTGAAAGCGCTCCGCCAGCATGGCGCCGATGGCGATGCCGCCCTGTTCGGTGGCCGCCACCGCGTCGAAGCCGTCGAAGCCGATCTCGGCCAGGATCCGCTCCTCCGCGCCGGCCAGCAGCGCGCGCCGCGCCAGCGGGAAGGACAGGGCGCGCGGCATGTCGAGATAGGCCGGGCTGGCCCAGCCGGAGGACAGCATGAAGGGCCGGTCCGGCCGCAGCAGGATGCTGCCGGTATCGAGCAGGATGCGCGCCGTGCGGCGGCCGATGGCCTGTTCCTCGGTCATCGGCCAACCACCTCCGCGCCCTGCAGCAGCAGGGCCTGCAGCACCGCGGCGCCTTCGAGAAAATCCTCCATCTCCATCGCCTCATGCGGGTTGTGGCTGCCGTGCTCGTTGCGGACGAAGACCATGGCGCTGGGTACGCCGGCATTGGCGAAGATCGCCGCATCATGCCCGGCGCCGCTGGCCAGGGTTTCGTGCGGCAGGCCCGCGGCGCCGCACAGCGCCTGGGCGTGGGCCAGCAACCGCGCATCCATGACCGCCGGCGGGGTACGCACCGCCGGGCCGAGCTCGATCCGCACGCGACGTTCGCGCGCGATCTCGGCCGCCTCCGATTCGGCAAGTGCGAGAAAATCCTCCAGCGTCGCCTCGGATTCGCTGCGGTATTCCAGCGTGAAGCGCACCTCGCCGGGCACCCGCGTCATGGCGTGTTCGCGCGGGTCCGTGGTGAAGATGCCGAAGGTCATCACCAGGTCCTCGCCGCGTTCCAGCAGGGTGCGCCAGCTGGCATCAAGCCGCATGGCGAGGTCCGCCGCGCCCAGCACCGCATCCCGCCGCAGCCAGCGCGGCACGGCGCCGGAATGTGCGGCCTCGCCCTGGCAGCGGGCGCCGGGGTGGCGGAAATTGCCGCGGATGCCGGAGACCAGGCCCACCGGCACGCCGCGCGCCACCATCACCGGCCCCTGCTCGATATGCAGCTCGACGAAGTGGGAGAGGCTTGCGGGGTCCAGCAGCTTCCGCCGCGCCGCCACCACGGCGACCTCCGCGCCTTCGCCCGCCATGGCGTCGCGCAGCGTTCGGGAAGAATCCTGCAGGCAGGGCAGGTCGAGCCATTTCGGGTCGAAGGCGCCGAACAGGGCGGAGGAGCCGAGATAGGGCCGGCCGTACCAGGCGCTTTCCTCGCCCCGCATCACCAGCAGCAGCAGCGTCCGGGCGCGCGGCCCCGTCCGCTGTGCATCCCGCTGGGCGCCGAGCAGGGCCAGCAGCCCGGCAATCACCCCCGCCGCGCCATCGAAATTGCCGCCCTGCGGCACGCTGTCCAGATGCGATCCGCAGGCGGCGGCGGGCAGGGAGGGATCGGTGCCGGGCAGGGTGATGTGGAGATTGGCGGCGGCATCCCATTCCGTGGCCAGCCCGGCCTGCTGCGCCAGCTTCTCGATCCGGCGCATCGCGGCGGTTTCGCCCAGGCCATAGGTCTCCCGCGTGATGCCGGTGCCATCATGGTCGGCGGCACGCAGCTCGGCGAAAAGGCGCCGGGCGAGTTCGGCCAGATCCGGGGCGATGGGGGGCAAGGCGGAGTCCATCCGGGCAGGCTTGCCCAGGGTGGCCTGGGTGGCAAGGTGCCGGCTCCGATTGTGGCCCCTGGTTCGTGGCCCTTGGCATCCGCGCCGCGCCGCCGCACCATTAGGGGGATTTTTACTGGGCCGGGCGCCGCATGGACAACGACGATTTCCTCATCCTCCGCAGCGGAGAGGCCGAGGGCCTGGTAACGCCGCAGGAAGCGCTGGAGGCGGTGGAGGATGCCTGGAAGGAATACGGCCAGGCCCGCCAGGTGCTGTCCGACCCGCCCAGCCTGCACCTGGCGACGCCGGGGGCGCAATTCCGGGTGAAGGGCGCGGTGCTGCCGGAATCGGGGCTGGCCGGCTTCCGCCTGCTGTCGGAAGGCGAGGCGGCGCGCGACTGGTTCTGGATGGCCGACACCAAGGGCCAGCCGCTGGCGCTGATCGAGGCGTCCTGGCTGCGGTCGCTGCGCACCGCCAGCACGGCGGCGCTGGCGGCCAGGCTGCTGGTGGCGCCGGGCGTGACCAGCGCCGCGGTGATCGGTGCCGGCCAAATCGCCGCGCACCTGCCGGCGGCGCTGGCCGCCGCCCTGCCAGGGCTGACCACGCTGCATGTCGCGGCCAGGCAGGCGGAGGCGGTGGAAGCCTTCTGCGCCGGCCACCAGGGCATGCTCCCCCTGCAATTGCAGCCCGCCGCCACTCCGGCGGAAGCGGCGGCGAAGGCCGGCCTCGTCATCACCGTCAGCAGCGCGGAGGCGCCGGTGATCCGTGCCGCCGATCTGCAGGCGGGGGCCACGCTGGTGGCGCTGGGCCAGGCGGATGTGGCGGCGGATGTGCTCGGCTGGGCCGGGGCCTTCTTCGTGGACAGCGCCGATTTCAGCCGCCCCGGCGGCAATCTCGGCGCCTGGATCGCCGCTGGCGCGACCACGGAACTGGCGCTGGCGCGGCAGGTCGGGCCGGATCTCGGGCTGGTCGCGGCGGGCCTGGCGCCGGGGCGGGGTGATGCCGCCCAGAACGTGCTGGCGGTGCTGCAGGGCATGGCGATCGGCGATCTCGTGCTGGCGGCGCTGGCCTGGCGCAAGGCACGGCTGCGCCGGCTTGGCCTGCGCTTCGGGCTGGGGGAGGCACCCTCCGCGCGTTTCCGCGGCCCGACGCCCCGGCGCAACCGCAGCCTGCGGTAGAGCGTGATCCGCGAAGGCGGAATCGCCGTAGCGGTGAATCACCCTCGCAGCAAAGCCTAGACCATGATCCGTGTTCGCGGATCATGGTCTAGGAGCCAGGGAAGGAGCAGGCATGGATCTCGGGCCGGCGGGCTTTCCGGTGGTGGAGGCGGAGGCGCGGGTGCTGGAGAGCGCACCGGTCGGCCGTCGCTACCACCGCCTGATCCTGGACGCCCCGGCGCTGTCCGCCGCCAGCCGACCCGGGCAGTTCTTTCACCTGTTGTGCCGGGACGGGGCGGGCAACGGCCCCTATCTGCGGCGGCCGATGAGCATCTGGCGCTGCGGCCCGGGGCGGGATCTCGGCTTCCTGCTGCATGTGAAGGGTCGCGGCACGGCGGCGCTGGCGGCGCTGCGGGCGGGGGACCGGCTCTCGCTGCTCGGGCCGCTCGGGCAGGGTTTTCGGTTGGGGCCGGGCTGGCGCCGCATCCTGATCGTTGCACGCGGCGTCGGGCTCGCCACCCTGGCGCCGCTGACGGAAGCGGCCGCGGCGCAGGGCGTCGCGGTACAGGCGGTACTGTCCGCACAGGCGCCGGAGGATCTGATGGCGGAGGAATTCGCGGGCGATTCGGGCGCCGCGATCACCGCCGTCTTCGACAGCGACGGCAGCGGCGCGGTGCCGGCGGTGGAGGCGCTGCTGCGCGCCCGCTTCCAAGACGACCCGCCGGATGGGGTCTTCACCTGCGGCTCGAACCGGCTGTTCCTGCTGCTGCAAAGGCTGGCGGCGGAATACGGCATCCCCGGGCAGATCGCGCTGGAACAGCAGATGGGCTGCGGCCTCGGCATGTGCTTCTGCTGCGTGCGGCAGATCCGCGCGCCGGATGGCACGGTGCAGAACCTGCGCGTCTGCGCGGAAGGGCCGGTCTTCGACCTGCAGGCGGCGCTGGCATGGTGAACATGGCGGTCCGCATCGGCCCGATGACGCTGGCCAACCCGGTGATGCCGGCCTCGGGCACCTTCGGCCCGGAACTGGCGCAGGTGTTCGACCTCAACCGGCTCGGTGCGCTGGTGACCAAATCCGTCACGCCGCAATACCGGGAGGGTAATCCCCTGCCGCGCCTATGCGAGACGGAGGCAGGGGTGCTGAATTCCATCGGCATCCCCGGCAAGGGGCTGGACCATTTCTGCGCCCAGGCAATGGCCGACTGGCGCCGCTTCACGCCGCCGCTGGTGGTCTCCCTGTCCGCCGATTCGGTCGCGGCCTTCGCGGAGGCCGCGGCACGGCTGGCGGCGACCCCCGGCGTCGCCGCCATCGAGGCCAATATCTCCTGCCCCAATCTGGAGGAGGATGGCCGCGCCTTCGCCATGCACCCTGAATCGGCCGCCGCCGCCATCGCCGCCATGCGGGCCGCCTGCGCGCTGCCGATCTGGGCCAAGCTGTCGCCCAACACCGCCGATATCGCCGCCGTCGCGCGCGCGGTGGAGGAAGCGGGGGCCGATGCGGTGGTGGTGGCCAACACCATCCTGGGGCTCGCCATCGACATCGACCGCATGGCCCCGAAGCTGGGTGCCGGCATGGGCGGGTTTTCGGGACCGGCCTTCAAGCCGATCGCGCTGCGCCTGGTCTGGCAATGCGCGCAGGCGGTGCGCGTCCCGGTGATCGGCGTGGGCGGCATTGCGAATGCGGAGGATGCGGTGGAATTCCTGATGGCTGGGGCCAGCGCGGTGCAGGTCGGCACGGCCAGCTTCGTCAGCCCGAACGCCATGCCGGCCGTGCTGGAGGGGCTGGAAGCCTTCTGCGAGCGGCGCGGCTTCGCCCGTGTGAGCGACCTGACCGGCCTCGCCTTGCCGGGGCGGCTGCGGCCGGCGGCGGAATGATGCTGCGGCTTTGTGCCACGAACCATGTGCCGGAAGGCCAGGGCCGCAAGGTGGAGACGGAGGAAGGCGACTTCGCGGTCTTCAACCTGGGCGGCGTCTTCTTCGTCACGCAGAATGCGTGCAGCCACGGGCCCGGCCATTTGGGTGAGGGCCGGGTGCTGGGCGATGAGGTGGAATGCGCCGCCCATGCCGGCCGCTTCGACATCCGCACCGGCCGCGCCACCGCCGAACCTTGCTGGGAGCCGCTGCTGGTCTGGGATGTGACGATCGAGGACGACCAGGTCTGCATCCGGCTCGACCAGGGCCGCACGGCCTGAGATGGCGGTCGATTTCCTCGGGCTTGAGGCCTTCCTGTCGATCGCGGAGCGCGGGTCCTTCCGCAAGGCGGCGGCGCATTTGAACCTTTCGCAGACCGGCCTGTCCCACCGCATCCGGAAGTTCGAGGATGCGCTGGGCTGCCGCCTGCTGGCGCGCACCACGCGGCAGGTGACGCTGACACCCGCGGGTCTGGAACTTGCCGGGCGGGCGCGCGGGCCGGTGGAGGCGCTGGTGGCGGTGCTGTCGGAACTGCGCGCCGGCGCGGGGCGGGGCGAGCAATCCGTCACCATCGGCTGCCTGCCGACCATCGCGGTGCATCACATCCCCCGCCTGCTGGTGGAATTCGCGCGGACGCATCCGGCGGTGACGGTGAAGGTCTTCGACCATTCGGCCAGCGAGATCGCCGATGGCGTGGCGCGGGGGGAGGCGGAGTTCGGCATCACCATCGTCTCGGCCAATCGCTGGGACCTGGATATCGTGCCGCTGCTGACTGAGCCGTTCGTCGTCGCCTGCCCCGCGGCGCATGATTTCGCCTCGCGCCCGCACCTGTCCTGGGCCGATCTGGAGGGCCGCCCGCTGGTGCGCGTGGCGCCGCATACCGGCAACCGCGCCTTGTTGGACGAGGCGCTGGGCGCCAGGCGGGATGCGATGGATTGGCGGTATGAGGTGCAGCACCTGGCCACCGCCATCAGCATGGTGGAGTCCGGCCTGGCGCTGGCGGTGGTGCCGCTTCTGGCCGTGGATGCGGCGCGGTCGCCGGGCGTGGTCGCGGTACCGCTGCGCGACCCGGGGGTGCTGCGCCGGCTCGGCGTCGTGTCCCGCCGCGGGGTGCCGCTGTCTCCGGCAGCGGAGGCGCTGCTGACGCTGCTGCGGCGGCATTTCCGGGCCAGGCCGCGGGACAAGGTGGCATCGGGACCGGCGCCCGACGCCTGAGGGCGAGCGGCCCGATGGCCGCCGCGGCTGATGCCGCGCAGCCAAGCCGCCGGAGGCGGCGCCCGGCGCCTGAGGGCATGCGGGAACCTGCGCCCGCCAAAGGCGGGCGAGCGGCCGAATGGCCGCCGCGGCTGATGCCGCGCAGCCAAGCCGCGGGAGGCGGCGCCCGGCGCCTGAGGGCATGCGGGAACCTGCACCCGCCAAAGGCGGGCGAGCGGCCGAATGGTCGCCGCGGCTGATGCCGCGCAGCCAAGCCGCCGGAGGCGGCGCCCGGCGCCTGAGGGCATGCGGGAACCTGCGCCCGCCAAAGGCGGGCGAGCGGCCGAATGGCCGCCGCGGCTGATGCCGCGCAGCCAAGCCGCGGGAGGCGGCGCCCGGCGCCTGAGGGCATACTGGAACCTGCGCCCGCCAAAGGCGGCGCCCGGCGCCTGAGGGCACGGAACATGCACAAAACGGCATAGTCCTCCCGTTCTTTCCATTTGTCGCATCCGCCCCGGGCCGCCATTCTCCGGGCCAACCGCGCCACCCGAGGAAATCGCATGTCCAAGACCGGTCTCGTCATCACCGCCCATCCGGGCGATTTCGTCTGGCGCGCCGGCGGCGCCATCGCGCTGCACGCCAAGCGCGGCTACCGCATGAAGATCCTCTGCATGTCCTATGGCGAGCGGGGCGAAAGCCAGTTCGCGTGGAAGGAGAAGGGCGCGACGCTGGAAGGCGTGAAGGCCGGCCGCAAGGCGGAGGCCGAGGCGGCCGCCGCGGTGCTCGGTGCCGAGATCGAGTTCATGGATGCCGGCGACTATCCGCTGGGCCGGACGCCCGAGATGCTCGACCGCGCCATCGATATTTTCCGCGAATTGAACCCGAGCTTCGTTCTCAGCCATGCGCTGAAGGACCCGTACAATTTCGATCACCCCGAGGCCGCGCATTTCGCGCAGCAGGCGCGCGTTATCGCCCAGGCGATGGGCCACAAGCCGCAGGCCGACTACACCTATTCCGCGCCGGCCATGTTCCTGTTCGAGCCGCATCAGCCCGAGCAATGCGACTTCAAACCGGATGTGCTGCTGAACATCTCCGAGGTGTGGGAGACCAAGTTCAAGGCCTTCCAGTGCCTGCCGGCGCAGAAGCACCTCTGGGCGTATTATGAACGCGTGGCGCTGAACCGCGGCATGCAGGGCGGCCGCAATTCCGGCAAGCCGATGGTCCATGGCGAGGCGTATATGCGCCTGTTCCCGCAGGCCCTCGAAGAGCTGGTCTGAGATGAGCGGACCGCTCGCCGGGCTGCGTGTCCTCGACCTGTCCTCCGTCGTCGTCGGTCCCGTCTGCACCGGCGTGCTGGCGGAACAGGGCGCGGAGGTCATCAAGCTGGAAAGCCCGGATGGCGACCTGCTGCGCAAGCTCGGCGGCAAGGGGCGCACGCCGGGCATGGCGGGGAAGTTCCTCAACTTCAACCGCGGCAAGCGCTCGATCTGCCTGGACCTGAAGCATCCGCGCGCCAAGGCGGTGCTGGCGCGCATCGCGGCGCGCTGCGACATCCTGGTGACCAACATCCGGCCCGATGCGCAGAAGCGACTCGGCGTCGATGCCGCGACCATGGCGGAGAAACTGCCGCGGCTGATCCATTGCTCCATCGTCGGCTTCCGGACCGATGGCCCCTATGCCGGCAAGCCGGCCTACGACACGGTCATCCAGGGCGTCTCCGGCATCGCCGGCTGCTTCGAGGCCTCCACGGGCGAACCCCGCTACGTGCCGATGCTGGTGGCGGACCATGTCTGCGGCCTGATCGCGGCGCAGCAGATCGGCTTCGCTTTGTACCGGCGAGAGAAGACGGGGCGCGGCGAGAGCCTCGAAATCCCGATGTTCGAGAATATGGCGGCCTTCGTGCTGCAGGAACATCTGGGCCCGATGTCCTTCCGGCCCGCGCTGGGCCCGCCCGGCGACCAGCGCGTGCTGAGCCCGGAGGCGCGGCCGCTGAAGACGGCGGATGGCTTCATCGCCGTTTCTGCCAATACCGACGCGCAGGCGCATGGCTTCTTCCGCGCCATCGGCCGGCCGGAACTGATCGAGGATCCGCGTTTTGCTAATGTCGCGGCCAGAACGGCGCATACCAGAGACTACTTTGCGCTGCGGGCGACCGCGCTGGTGGGCAGGACCACCGCCGAATGGCTGGAGCTGTTCACCCGGCACGACGTGCCGGCCATGCCCTACAACACCATCGAATCCCTGCTGACCGACCCGCACCTCCGCGCCACCGGCATGGTGCGGGAGGAGGAGCACCCGACGGAGGGCGCCACCTTCGCCATCGGCGCGCCCAATATCCTGTCGGGCGGCATGGCGCCGACCCTGCCCGCCGCGCAGCGCCTGGGCGCCGCCGGGCCCGACCTGCTCGCCGAGGCCGGCCTTTCGGCCCAAGAAATCACCGACCTGGCGCGCGACGGCGCGCTGATCCAACCGGAGGAAACAACATGACCAAGCTGCACCTGCACCTGCCCCGCCGCACGCTGCTCGCCGGCGCCGGCCTGCTTGCGACACCGGGCATCCTGCGCGCCCAGGGTGCCTGGCCGGAGCGGCCGGTGCGGCTGGTGGTGCCCTTCACCCCCGGCGGCAGCACGGACATCCTGGCCCGCGCGATCGGCGCCGAATTGCAGGACGCGCTCGGCCAGCCCTTCGTGGTGGAGAACCGGGCCGGCGCCGGCGGCACGGTCGGCAGCGACCTGGTGGCCCGCTCGGCGCCGGATGGCTACACGCTGATGATGGGTCATATCGGCACGCTGGCGGTGAACCCGTCGCTGTACCGCAACCTGTCCTACGACACCGTCACCTCCTTCGATCCCATCGTGCTGGTGGCGAATGTGGCGAACATCCTGGCGGTGAACACGCGCAAGCTGCCGATCACCACGGCGCAGGAACTGATCGCGCGCGCCAAGGCCTCGCCGGGCACCATCACCTATGGCTCCGGCGGCAATGGATCGGCCGCGCATACCGCCGTGGTGGCCTTCTGCCTGGCGACGGGCATCGAGCTGACGCATGTGCCCTATCGCGGCACCGGCCCGATGATGAACGACCTGATCGCCGGCCAGATCGACATGACGATGACGGGCGGCCCGCCGATCCTGCCGCCGGTGCGTGGCGGGTTGTTGCGCGCCATCGGCGTGTCGTCCCTGACGCGGCTGTCCAGCGCCGCCGATATCCCGACGCTGGATGAGCAGGGCATCACCGGCTTCGACGCCGTGCAGTGGTATGGGCTGGTGGCCCCCGCCGGCACGCCGCGGCCGATCATCGACCGCGTCAACGCCGCCAGCACGCGGGCGCTGCAGGGCGAGAAGCTGAAGCCGCGCCTGGCGGCGGAAGGCGCCGATGCCGCGCCCGGCACGCCGGAGCAGTTCCGCGCCCTGATCATCTCCGAACGCGAGCGCTGGGGCGATGTGATCCGCCGCGCCAATGTGACGAATGAATAGGCCGGTGACCCGGATCACCCGTCGCGCCACGCTCGGCGCCGCGCTGGCCCTGCCGGCCCTCGGCACGGCCCGCGCGCAATCCGCCTGGTCCCCCAGCCGCCCGATCCGCATCGTCGTGCCCTTCGGGCCGGGCGGCGTCGCGGACCTGACGGCGCGCGCGGTGGCGCAGCGGATTTCCGAACGGCTCGGCCAGCCGGCGGTGATCGACAACCGGCCCGGCGCCGGTGGCATCGTCGCCGCGCAGCAGCTGATGGCGGCGCCGGCAGATGGGCACACGCTGCTCGTCGCCTCCAACGGCACCGCGATCAGCAAGGCACTGTTCCGGCAGTTGCCCTTTGATCCGCTGACCGATTTCGCCCCCGTGGTGACCATGGGGGCCTTCCCGATCGCCGTCGTCGTTGCGCCCAATTCGCCGGACCGCGACATCGCCGGGTTGCTGGCGCGGCTGCGGGCAAACCCCGGAAGACTGAACATCGGCAGCATCACCGCGGGCAGCACGCAGAACCTGTCGGCGGAGCTGTTCAAGATCCGCTCCGGCACGCAGTTCGAGACCATCGCCTTCCCCGCCACCCCGGCGCTGACCACCGCGCTGATCCGCGGCGATGTGGATGCGGCCTTCGAGATCACCGGCCCGATCATGGGCCAGATCCAGGCCGGCGCGCTGCGCGTGCTGGCGGTGACCTCCGCGACGCGGGCCGAGAACCTGCCGGATGTGCCGACGCTGATGGAGGCCGGGGTGCCGGATTACGACGTGGCGTCCTGGAACGCCCTGGTCGCCCGCACCGGCACGCCGCCCGAGGCCATCGCCGCCTTCAACCAGGCGGTGAATGCCGCGCTGGCCACGCCGGAGCTGCGCGCTGCGCTGACCGGCGTGGGCGTGGAGCCGCGCGGTGGCACGGCGGCGGCGATGGGCGAATTGCTGCGGGCCGATACGGCGCGCTGGACCGAAGTGATCGAGAAGGCTGGAATCCCTCGCCAATGAAGAAAGAGATTCCCACCTGCAAGGGCCCGGACCCGGACACCCGCACCCCGCGCCTGGTGCTGCCGCCCGGTGCCTGTGACAGCCACTGCCACGTCTTCGGCCCCGGCGCCGTCTTCCCCTATGCCGAGGACCGCGCCTACACGCCGCCCGATGCGCCCTTCGAGGGGCTGGTGGCGCTGCATCGCAAGCTCGGCGTGTCCCGTGCCGTCATCGTGCATGCCTCCTGCCATGGCAGCGACATGACGGTGACGCTGGACGGTATCGCCCGATCCGGCGGCACCATGCGCGGCGTCGCGGTGGTGGAGAAGGGGGTGACGGATGCGGAGCTCGTCCGGCTGCATGAAGGCGGCATCCGCGGCGTGCGCTTCAACTTCGTCCGCCACCTGGGCGGCATGCCGGACATGGATTTCTTCCAGCGCGTACTCTCACAAGCGGAGGCGCTGGGCTGGCATGTGGTGCTGCACCTGGATGCGCAGGACATCGTGCCCTTGGCCGACACCATATCCTCGATCCGCATCCCCTTCGTCATCGACCATATGGGCCGGGTGAAGGCGAAGGACGGCGTGGCGCAACCGGCCTTCCAGCAATTGCTGGAGCTGATGAAGAACCCGCTGGCCTGGGTGAAGATCTGCGGTTCGGAGCGGGTGTCCTCTGCCGGCGCGCCGTTCCTGGATGCGGTGCCCTTCGCCCAGGCGCTGCTGGCCGCCGCGCCGGATCGCTGCCTGTGGGGCACCGACTGGCCGCACCCGAATATTGCCGGCGACATGCCGAATGATGGCGACCTGGTGGATTTGCTGGGCGCGATGACGGACGACCCCGACCTGATCCGCCGGGTGACGGTGGACAATCCGAACCGCCTCTACTGGGCTGATTGATCGAACCATCTGCCCTCTGGCGCGTCCTGTCTGGTGACAGGCAGCGAGGGGGTTTCGATGTCCGGTCCACGGAAATGGCTTGCGGCACTGGTCGGCTTCGCCTGCATGGGCGGCTACGCCCTGGCCGATGAGCTACGGGCAAGGCCGGGGGACGACACCACCGGCCGCATCCAGCTTGGCGAGGCGTCCTTCTACCACCCGCGTTTCCATGGCCAGCGCATGGCCAATGGCGAGCGCTTCGACGCAGGATCCGATTCGGCGGCCAGCCGGACCCTGCCGCTCGGCACGGTGGCGCGCGTGACCAACCTCGACAATGGTGAGACGGCGCGGGTGCGGATCGAGGACCGGGGGCCGCGGTCCCGCCGGCGTATCCTGGATGTCAGCCCGCGGACCGCACGCCAGCTTGGAATGCGGCAGAGCGGCACGGCGCGGGTGCGGGTGACGCCCCTGGCGGTACCGCAGCGTGACGGCACGATTCGCCGCCATGCCGCGCGCCCGGCGCCAGCCAGGACGAGAACCCGGCGCTGAGCCCCCTTCCAGGGCGTGATCCGTCCAAAGCGACGGACCGTGCCCTGGCAGGCTGCTGAAGCCGCGCTTCAGGCGGCGCGGCGGCGCCGGCGCGCCAGGCCGAGGCCCGCCAGGCCCAGGCCGAACAGCGCCAGACTCGCCGGTTCCGGCACGGGAACAGGGTCGCTGGTCGGCAGGTCGAAGCGGATCGGCTGGCTGTGCAATTCGCCACGCCCATCATAGGCGGCGGCGAACAGGCTGCCCTCGATCGGGGTGTGGTTGCGGACGGTCGCGTTCGGCGCCAGCACGGTCCCACCCCATTGCCGCTGGAAGTCGATGCTGGTGGCATTCACGAAGTTCCAGATCACGTCCCGCGCCACGCTGGTGGCGTTCAGGAAATTGGCCTGGCCGGTATAGGACCCGCCGGTCACGTTGATGACCGCACCATCGCGCCCGTTCAGGTTCAGGCTGAAGGAGGCGAAGGCGGACAGCTCCGCCACCGTCACGTTGAACACGGCAAGGCCTGGGCCGGCGCTGGCCGTGATCGGCACGTTGTTCGGGAAGCCGGGGGTCGCCGGGCCGGGCAGTGCGCTGTTGGCGGCCAGGCCTGCCAGCTCCGCCGAAAGCGCGCTGAGCGGCGCGGCGAAGGTCTCGGCGAAGCCCGGCAGCGGACCCGGCGCCGGGGCATCCGGCCCGCCATTGATGGAGCGCCCGCCGCCGCCATTGGTGTTGATGATGCCGGCGGCCGAGCCGGCGATGGTGACGCCGCCACCATTGTTGACGTTCATCGGGCCGCCCGTGGTGGAGCTGCCATAGACGGTCAGCGCGCGGAAATCGGAGGGTGCGGCGGCACCGGGATTGTTGAAGAAGGTGGCGCCGCCGGTGAGGTTGCCACCAATGACGCTGCGCCCTTCGACGTCCGAATTGCTGGAAAAATCGCCAATTGTGACTAAGTTGAACTGCCGCAGGATGTCGGTCGCGGTCAGCGGCCCGGCCAAAGCGGGCATGGCCACGACGCTGGCGCCGAGCAGCGCGAGAGTGGCAAAGATCCGGCTTCTCATGTGCATCAATAATGTTCCCATGGACAGGAAAAACGATATGTCCAAGGGAAAAGCAACATGAATGCCGCACCGGAACGTGGTGTCAAATCAACGGCTTGGCCGGTGGCCTCCGGCAGGCGAGGCGCCTGCCGTCAAGAAATCCGACAGGCTACATCTGCGCCCGCTGCGTCAGGGTGCCCGCCTCGTCCCGCCGCATCACCGGATGCGGGCCGGGGTTGAGCCGCCACATGGTGTAGCTGAGGAAGACGGCGAAGCTGACCCAGGCCAGATAGGGCACCATCAGCCAGGCGGCGGTGGCGGAGATCGGCGCGAACAGCAGGATGCAGGCGAGGATCGCGGCCCACAGCGCCGCCGCCTCAAGCACGGCCCAGCCCAGCTTGCGAAGGCCGAAGAACACCGCGGACCAGCCGGCGTTCAGCACGAGCTGCCCGGCCCAGACCAGCATCGGCAGGCCCAGCCCATCCTCCCGCCACACCAGGAAGCCGGCGGCCGCCATCATCAGGTACAGGATCGACCAGGCGATCGGGAACAGCCAGTTGGGCGGGTTCCACGACGGCTTGCGGAGGCTGGCGTACCAGGCCCCAGGCTTGAAGATGGCGCCAGTGGAAGCCGCCGCGAAGCAGGCCGCCAGGCACCCGACGGCGCCGAGGATCAGGGTCCAGTTCATCGCGCCAAGATGGGCTGCGCGGCTGCCGGGGGGAAGGGGTTACGGGAAATCCATCCACTGGCCGTCGTCGCCCCGGAACCGGAAGCCGCGATCGGAGCTTGCATGCCAGGAGGCGAGGCCTAGACTTCAATATTGCAGTTTTATGACAAGCCGGGCTGCCCGGTCATGCAATAGGGGTTTGAGGCGGTGTCGCAGGCGCTGCTGCTGGTGGAACTGGCTGGTCACGCCGCGCTGCTGCTGTGGGGGCTGCACATGGTGCAGTCCGGCGTGCAGCGCGGCTTCGGGATGCGGCTGCGCCATGTGCTGGGGATCGGCCTCGGCGGACGCGGGCGGGCGGTGCTGGCGGGGCTGGCGATCACCGCCGCGCTGCAATCCTCCACCGCCACGGCATTGATGCTCGGCAGCTTCGCCGCCGGGGCCGGCGTGGCGCTGGCGCCGGCGCTGGCCGGCATGCTCGGTGCCAACCTCGGCACGGCGCTGATCGTGCTGGTGCTGTCCTTCCCGACCGGCTTCCTGGCGCCGGCCCTGGTGCTGGCCGGGGTGGTCACCTTCCGCCGCGGCGCGGCCGGGCGGTTGCGGGACCTCGGGCGGGTCGCGATCGGGCTCGGGCTGATGCTGACCTCGCTGCACCTGCTCGGCCAGGCGATGGCGCCGGTCGAGGCCTCCCCGGCGCTGCACCAGGTGCTGGGGGCAATCGCCGCCATGCCGCTGCCCAACCTGCTGGTGGCGGCGGTGCTGGCCTGGGCGGCGCATTCCTCCGTCGCCGCCATGCTGTTCATCGCGGCGCTGGCTGCCTCCGGCGCGGTGGGGGCGGAGGCCTGCATCGCCATGGTGCTCGGCGCCAATCTCGGCAGCGCGCTGAACCCGCTGCTGGCCGCGCTGGGCGATGCCGGGCCGGATCGCGCCCGGCTGCGCGTGGCGCTGGGTAATCTGGTGAATCGGGTGGTGGGGGCCGCGCTGGTGCTGGCGCTGCTGCCGCAGGCGGCGGCGCTGCTCGGCCCGGTGGGCGCGCTGGCTGCGGCGCAGGCGCATCTGGCCTTCAACCTGGGCACCGCGGTGCTGGCCTGGCCGCTGCTCGGCCCGCTGTCGCGCCTGCTGCAACGCTGGGTGCCGGACCGGCCGCAGGCGGAGGATGCCGGCGCGGCGCGCTACCTCGATACCGGCGCGCTGGAGACGCCGCCGGTGGCCCTGGCCAATGCGGCGCGGGAGGTGCTGCGGATCGCCGATGCGGTGGAGGCGATGCTCGCCGCCTCCATCACCGCCTTCCAGGATGGCAGCCGGGAAGGTCCCAAGGCCGCCAAGCGCCTGGATGACGTGGTGGACCGGCTGCATCGCCAGGTGCAGTTCTACCTGGCCCGCATCCCGCAGGAGATATTGGGGGAGGAGGAGGGCAGGCGCCTGGCCGAGATCCGCGCCTTCGCCGTCTCGCTCGAACATGCCGGGGATGTGCTGGATCGCGACCTGGGCGGGCTGGCGGCCAAGCGGGTGCGGCGCGGCCTGGTGCTGCCGCCCGATATCTCCGCCGAGATCACCGCGCTGCATCAGCGCCTGCAGGCGCAGCTTCGGCTCGCCGTCGCGGTCTTCATGCGGGAGGATGCGGAGGCGGCGCGCCGCCTGGTGCGGGAGAAGGAGGCTCTGCGCGACGCCGAGCGCCTGGCCCTCGCCCGCATGGCGGAGGCGGCGGACCGCAGCGCGGCGGAAGGTGGCGCGGCGGCCGGGTTGCTGCTGGATGCGGTGCGGGACCTGCGCCGGATCGGCGCGCATTTCGCGATGGTCGCCCACCCGCTGCTGGAACGCCGGGGCGAATTGCTGCCGAGCCGGCTCTCCCCCGAAGTGCGGCTGGAGGAAAGCCTGGCCGGCGGTGACTGAGGCGCCTCAATCGGCGGCGAGCGCGACCTCGGTATGGGCGGCGGTCAGGCCCGCCATCTGCCGGCCGAGCACCTGACGGTGTTCGCGGAACGCGGTGAGTTCGCGACCGCGCAGCGGCTCCCCGCCCGGCAGGGCGACCCGGGCCGGATTCTGTGCCACGCCGGCGATGCGGATTTCGTAATGCAGATGCGGACCGGTCGACATGCCGGTGGAGCCCACTGCGCCGATCACCGCCCCCTGCCTGATCCGCGCACCCGCCTTCAGCCCGCGGGTGAAGCGCGACATGTGGGCGTAGACGGTCTCCACGCCGCCCGGATGACGCAGCCGCACGGTGCGGCCATAGCCACGCTCATAGCGCATCGAGGCCACGGTGCCGTCCGCGGCGGCGAAGATCGGCGTGCCGCTGGGGGCGCCGAAATCCAGCCCGGTGTGGCGGCGGCTGTAGCCCAGCACCGGATGGCGGCGCATGCCGAAGCCGGAGGTCAGCCGGGCCCCATCCAGCGGGGTCCGCAGGAAGCCGCCCCGCAGCGGCCGGCCATCGGCGCGGTACCAGGCGACATCGCCATCGGGCCGGGCATGCCGCCAGACTTCGAGCACGCGGCCGGACAAGGTGAGGGCCGCGTAGTGGAGCTGGCCGTGCCCGAGCAGGTCCCCATCCGGGCCGCGCAGCCGCTCGAAGGCGACAGCCACACGGTCTCCCGGCTGCAGGTCACGCTGGAAATCCACCTCATGCGACAGGGCGCGGATCAGCGAGTGGGTCAGCGGCGCCGGCAGCCCGGCGCGGGTGAGGGCGGAAAACACGCCGCCGGTGACCTGCGCATCGACGCGAGCGAGGTGGCGCAGGCGCGGCGTCACCACTTCCTGCACCGCCCAGCCCTCATCCTGGCGTTGCAGCGAGATGGTGTGGCCGGGGCGGGGCGCGATCTCGAGACCGATGAGGGCGTTCTCCTCATCCATCCGCAGCCCGACTTCCTGCCCGACGGCCAGGTGGCGCGGCTCGAACACGGGGGTGAGGGCGGCGATGGCCGCATGTGCCTCCGCGGAATCGACGCCGGCATCGCCCAGCAGGCCACCCAGCGTGTCACCTGGTTCCACGGTGACGATGCGCTGCGCCTCCGCCGGCGGGTCCGATGCGGTCGCCTGGGCTGCCGGGACAGCAAATGCGACGCAGAGGCACAGGGCGAGGCGCAGGTTCGATATCATACTGTTGTCATGTCCCGAGTGGTCCCGGCGGGGAACTTCTTGGGGTGCGGCCGGCAAGTCAACAGGAAAGGCATTCCCGCAATGTAACGTCGGCAGCAATGTCAAGGGGTTGGCGGTTATGGCAGACATGTGACGGCATGTGCGGGGGTCCGTTGACAGTGTGCGTTGTGGGCCGTAGAAGCCCGCCACCGACGACGAGCCACACGGTTCTGATCGGTTCGCTGGGAAGGCGGGGTTGCAAGTGGCGGGTTGATCCGCTAGATGCTCTCCCCCGCCGCTTCGGTGGTTCCCTCCCTCGCAGAGATGCGGTGGTGCCGTTGGTCAGGGTTCTGGCCTCGGGTGGGGATTTGTTCTTTCAAGCTGTATATCTGTTGAGGGAAGAGTATTTGGTTTGCTCTTTGGCTCTTGCGCTGTGGCTCACGAAGGTGGGTTGCGGGTTTGCGGGGGGAA
>NZ_JAAVTX010000002.1 GCF_012163145.1 Falsiroseomonas frigidaquae | reverse complement strand
ACCATGCGCCTTCGCATCGCCCGCGAACTCGCCCGCAGTATGCCGCGATGTCCTTGCTGCCACCGCCTCACCCAGCGCCACTATTATATGACACAGTAGTACGAACAGGCTGTCGAAAACCTCCTCCTGCACCCCGCCATGCCCGGTCGGTGCCGCCGGGCGGTCCAGCAGCAGGCCGGATGCACCCAGCCGCGCCGTGGCGGCGCGGAAGGCGGCCGCGCGGGCCTCCGGATCCGGGTCCCAGCCATCGTCGCGAAACAGCAGCAGCGCCATGCGCTGGCCAGGTGTCGGGGCGGCGGCGGCCAGTGCGGCGTTGAAATCGGCCAGGGCCTGAGGCCGCCGCTCCACCCGCCTGCCATGCGCGGCGGGCGCGGCGAGCACCACGGCCTCCGCCAGGCCCGCATATCGCAGCGCGACCAGGGCGATGAAGGCGCCGCGGCTTTCGCCCACCAACGCCACGCGCCGATACCCCCGCGCCCGCAGCGCGGCACTGCCCGCGGCCAGCCCAGCCGCGCCGGCCTCCAGCGGGTCCCGCCCGCCCGTGCGGTCGTAGCGCCACAAATCCCAGCCGGCCGCCGCCAGCCGCGCCGTCCAGGCCGGGGCCTCGGGCGGCGGGCCCTCGGTATAGTGCGGATGCAGCCAGACCAGCGCGCCGGTGGCCGCGCCATCCCGCGCCACCACGCCCGGCGCCGTCCGCAATGGCCCGGCCTGCTCCGCCATCGCCGGCCAGGCCAGCAGGAGAAGCAGCAGGGCCGCGCGGATCATGCCGGCGGCGGCAGGCAGGCCTCGGCCAGCAGCCGGAAGGCCGCGGCACGGTGGCTGATGGCATGCTTCGCCTCGGCCGTCATTTCCCCGAATGTCTCGCTGCCGCCCTCGGGGACGAACATCGGGTCGTAGCCGAAGCCGTTGGCTCCGCGCGGCGGCCAGACCCATTGGCCATGCGTCTCCCCCAGGAAGCCTTCCACGTGCCCATCCGGCCAGGCGAGCACCAGGGCGCAGGAGAACCAGGCGCGCCGATCCGGCGCATGCCGCGCCAGCTTTTCGACCTTCGCCATGGCCATTTGGTAGTCGCGCCCGGCGGGCGTCTCCGCCCAATCCGCGGTCCGGACGCCCGGCGCGCCATCCAGCGCGGCCACCGAAAACCCGCTGTCATCCGCCAGCGCAACCAGCCCGGAGGCCCGCGCCGCCGCCAGCGCCTTGATGCGGGCATTGCCGAGGAAACTGTCCTCGGTCTCCTCCGGCTCCGGCAGGCCGAGCTCCTTGGCGCTGACGATGGCAATCCCATGCGGCGCCAGCAGCGCCGCATTCTCCCGCACCTTCCCCGCATTGTGCGAGGCCATGACGATGCGGGTTTCCGCCAGCCGCCGGTGGCTCATCCGCGGATCGCCACCTTCTGCATCTCGAACAGCTTGCCGGTGCCGGCGCGGGCCAGCGCCATCAGCTTCAGCAGCTCCTCCTCACTGAACGGCGCGCCTTCCGCGGTGGCCTGCACCTCCACCACGCCGCCCGAGCCGGTCATGACGAAATTGCCGTCCGTCTCCGCCTTGCTGTCCTCGGCATAGTCGAGATCCAGCACCGGCGTGCCCTGCCAGACACCGCAGGAAATCGCGGCCACATGGTCGCGCAGCGGGTTGGCCTTCAGGATGTTGGACTTGATGCAATGCTGGAAGGCGAGATGCAGCGCCACCCAGGCGCCGGTGATCGCTGCACAGCGCGTGCCGCCATCCGCCGTCAGCACGTCGCAATCGAGGGTGATAGACATCTCCCCCATCGCCTTGAGATCCGTCACCGCGCGCAAGGACCGCCCGATCAGCCGCTGGATTTCCTGCGTGCGGCCGGATTGCTTGCCCTTCGCCGCCTCCCGGTCACTGCGCGTATGCGTGGCGCGCGGCAGCATGCCGTATTCGGCGGTGACCCAGCCCTGGCCGGTATTGCGCAGGAAGGGCGGCACGCGGCTCTCGATGCTGGCGGTGCACAGCACCTCCGTCAGCCCGAACCGGATGAGGCAGGACCCCTCCGCATGGCGCGAGGCCCCGGGGGTGAGCGTGACCTCCCGCATCGCATCGGCGACACGACCGGAAGGACGGACGAAGGGGGCTTTGAAGCCGGCAGGGAAATCGATCATGGGCTAGCGCGTAACACGGAGAGCGAAGACGGGGGAGTGAACTCCCCCGCGCCCCCTCCTTTTTTCGGGAGTCCGCCAGATGGGGCGGACGGTACGCAGAAGCGGAAGCTAGGCTGGCACCAGACAGGGGAAACGACCGGTGCCGCTGCCGACATCCTTCATCGAGGCGCTGGCAACACTGGCCAAGGCCTGCGAGGCCTACCGCCGGGCGACGGGTTACGTCCCCATCCTGGTTGGCGGCGCCGCGACCGCCATCTACACGGCGGGTGCCTTCATGTCGGGCGACTTCGATCTGGTTGCCGCCGACGATGCGGCGCTGGATGCCGCCCTGCGCGCCTACGGCTTTCGTCGTGAGGACCGTCAGGGCTATCTGCTGGTCGGCTACTATCATCCCGAGCATCCCGAATACGGATTCCAGCAGGTCTCGGGCCGGCTGTTCGATGGCGCCAGCGACCCTGGCCGCATCCTGCTGCTGGCGATCACCTCGGATGGCGCCGCCATCGCACTGCCGGCCTTCGAGGACATGATCGCCGACCGGCTGGCGCAGGCCGCCCTGGCCCCACCGACAGATCCGTCCCGCTTGCTGCAGGCCCGCGCGCTGTTTCGACTCGCACCAAGCCTCGACCTCGCCTATCTCCAAAGGCGCGTGGCGGAGGAAGGCGGCGATTTCGCGCTTCTGACACCCGACGAGGAGCCACCCCATGGTCAAGCTCACGCTGGCCGAATTGCAGGCGAGGATTGAGGCCCGCAAGGCCGAACTCGGCATGACCGATACGCCCGAGACCATCGAGGCGCTGCGCAACAAGGGCGCCAGCCGAACCGCCGAAAAGCGCGAACTCCTGCGCCGCATCGAGCAGCGCGCCAAGGCCGCGGGCCGGACGCCCCGCCCCGCCCACTTCTGAACCGCGCGGGGGTATTAACCCCCGCCCGTCCCATCCTCATGCGCAAACTCCGGCACCAGCGCCGAAAGCCGCGCCAGTGCCGCCGCGCCATCGCCCCGCCCTGCCAGCGCCGCGATCTCATCGATCGCTCGCCCCATCTCCCCGGCATCCGTCGTCCGCGGCACCGCCACCAGCAGCCCGGCGAAATTCGTCGGCTGTGGCGGCTCCTGCCCGTGGAACAGTTCCTCGAACAGCTTCTCGCCCGGCCGCAGCCCCGTGAAGCGGATCTCCACATCCTCCTCCGGCCGCAGCCCCGCCAGGCGGATCATGCGCCGCGCCAGGTCCACGATCTTCACCGGCTCACCCATGTCGAGCACGAAGATGCCGCCCTCCCGCAGTTCCTTCGGCTGGTCGGCGCGGTCGGTGGCGCCCACCACGCTCGCCTGCAGCACCAGCCCCACCGCCTCGCGCACCGTCATGAAGTAGCGGCGCATATCCGGGTGGGTCACGGTCAGCGGCCCGCCGCGCTCCAGCTGGCGGCGGAACAGCGGCACCACGGATCCGGTGGAGCCCAGCACATTGCCGAAGCGCACCGTCACCAGCCGCATCCCCGCCCCGCTCGCCCGCGCCATGCGGTCCAGCGCCTGGCAGTACATCTCAGCAAGCCGCTTGGATGCCCCCATCACGCTGGTCGGGTTCACCGCCTTGTCGGTCGAGATGAAAACCATCAGCGAACACCCCGCCGCCCGCGCCGCATCCGCCACAACGCGGGTGCCGGCGGCGTTGGTCAGAAGGCCTTCCATCGGGTCGTTCTCGACCATCGGCACATGCTTCAGCGCCGCCGCATGGAACACCAGCTCCGGCCGGATCTCGGCGAACAGCCGCCCGATCCGCTCCGCATCGCGCACATCGGCCAGCACGGCGCGCCGAGGCACCGCCGGGTGCCGCTCCCGCAACTCCAGGTCGATTTCGTACAGCACGTATTCGCCGTGATCGAGCAGCGTCAGGCTGGCCGGGCCGAGCGCTGCCACCTGCCGCGCCAGCTCCCCGCCGATGGTCCCGCCGGCGCCCGTCACCAGCACGCGCTTGCCCTGCACCAGGCGCGCCATCCCCTCCCGGTCCAGCGGCACCTGCGGGCGGTCGAGCAGATCCTCGATCTCCACCGGCCGCAGCCGCACCCGCTGTTCCGGCTCCGCGCGTTCGCCCGGCCGGCGGCTGGCGGGGCCGAGCGCGGTCAGTCGCGGCGCGCGCTTCACCGGCACGCCATGGCGGTCCGCCGCATCCAGCAGCCGTTGCAGCGCCGCGCCCTGCAGGTTGGGCGTTGCCAGGATGATCTGCGCCGGCAGGCGCCCATCCTCCCGCATCGCATCCAGCACGCTGGCCGTATCCTCCGCCGTGCCGAGGATCGGCAGGCCATGGATGCGCCGGCCAAGCTGCCGCGCCCGCTGCGACAGGATGCCCACCACCCGGTAGGCGGGGCTGCGTTCCTGGGCCAGCGCGCGGATGAACAGGTCGGCCCCTTCCCCGGCGCCGACCAGCAGCGCGGGCTGCGCCGGCGTCTCGCTGAGCGGCCCGGCGCGGCCGGCATGCTGCAGCCGGGCGGCGATGCGCGGTGCCGCCAGCAGCGCCGCCAGCACCAGCGCATGGATTACCGGAAAGCCGATGTTACGCGGGTGCCAGGCGTCGATCAGGTACAGCCCCATCCAGAACAGCACCGCCCCGCCGGTCGCGGCGCCGGAGCTTGCGAGCAATTCGGGCAATGAGGCGAAGCGCCAATATTGCTGCGGCAGCCGCAGCGGTAGCCCGGCCAGTAGCAGCGCCGCCACCGCTCCCGGCACCGCGCCGAGCCACCACAGCCCTGGTGGCCAGCTTCCGGGCACCGCCAGCCAGACGGCGGCCGGCAGGGCGAGCGCCGCCACCAGCGCGTCCAGCCCCAGATTGAGGAGAATTCGATCCCGCGCCGATGCAGCCATGATGCCTCAATAGCCCTGCGGGGGGTTCCCCGGAAGGCGGCGCGGTGGCGTTCGACGCCGCCCCGCGTTCGTGCCAATTTCCGGCCACGGCAGAAGGGTGGGATGGGATATGGCCGAAGGCAGGCTGGTGATCGGGACCAAGCGCTACTCCTCCTGGAGCCTGCGCGGCTGGCTGATGGTGCATCTGGCGCAGCTCGACGTGGAGGAAGTGGTCGTGCCCCTCGCCGGCGGCGGCAACACCCAGGCGATCAAGGCGATCTCCCCCAACGCCCTGGTGCCCTACCTCGAGCATCGCGGCGCCCGCGTGTGGGAAAGCCTGTCGATCGCGGAGTACTGCGCCGAGTTCAAGGCGGACCTCTGGCCGCGCAACCGCAGCGCCCGCGCCCATGCCCGCTCCATCGCCTCCGAGATGCATGCCGGCTTCCGCGGGCTGCGGATGGCGATGCCGATGAATCTCGGGCGCGACTTCGCCGGCCATGGCCGCAATCCGGACAGCCTGGCCGACATCGCCCGGATCGAGGCGATCTGGGCCGAGGCGCTCGGCCAGTATGGCGGCTCCTTCCTGATGGGCGCCGATTTCGGCCTGGTGGACGCCATGTACGCCCCCGTCGTCGCCCGCTTCATCACCTGGAAGCCGGAGATCACGTCGGCTAGCCAGGCCTATTGCGACGCCGTCCGCGCCCATCCGCTGGTTGACCGCTGGTACCGGGAAGCGGCGGCGGAGCCTGCGGAGTGGCTGTTGCCGAAATACGAAAGCCCGGCCCTGTGAGCCCGGCCCTATGAGCGTCGCCACAACGCTTGACCATGCCGGCATCTGCACCGCGGACCTGCCGGCGCTGGTCGCGGCCTGGGAACGGATGGGCTTCGCCCTGTCCCCCTTCGCCCGGCAATCCGGCAAGCGGACGCCGGATGGCGCGGTGGAGGCCTATGGCACCGGCAATCGCTGCGCCTTCCTCGAACACGGCTATATCGAGCTGCTCGGCCTGGTCGATCCCGGCCTGTTTTCCAACGGGCTGGACGGCTTCCTGGCCCGCTACACCGGCGCGCATATCCTGGCCTTCGGCATCCAGGATGCGGAGGGCAATCTGGAACGGCTGCGCCGTGGCGGCCTGCCGATTCCCGGCGTGTCCTGGCTGCAGCGCCCGGTGGAGGAAGGCGGCCCGATCGCCCGCTTCGCCCGGCTGCCCTTCCCGGACGCGCCGGAGGGCCGCATGCAGCTCATCCAGCATCTGACGCCGGAGCTGGTCTGGGACCGGCGCTGGATGGCGCATCGCAACGGGGCGGTGTCGCTGGAAGCCGCAATCCTCGCCGTGGCGGACCCGGCGCAGACCACCGCGCGGCTGTCGCAGCTCACCGGCCAGCCGGCGAGGCCGGACCCGCTGGCCGGCTTCGTGCTGACCCTGCCGGGCGCGCTGGGCGGGGCGGGGCCGTTCTCGCCCGCCCTGCCGACGCATCTCCGTATCCTGCCGGAGGCCGTGCTGGGCCAGGTGCTGCCCGGCGTCTCCGCGCCCACGCTGCCCTTCATCGCCGGCCTGGTGATCCGCACCAATGACCAGGGCCAGGCGGCGCGGGCCGTGCTGGAAGGGCTGCCGGTGGTGCAGGCGCCGGATGGCATCATGGTGCCGCCCGGGCATGCCGGTGGCGCTGCGGTCGTCTTCGCGTGACCACCGCCGCCGCCATCCGCCAATCGCTCCGCACCTATTACGGCCCCGGGCGCGCGGCGGCGCTGGATGCATTCCATGCCCGCTTCCTGGCAGCCGGCGAGCTCGGCTTCGATATCGGCGCCCATGTCGGCGACCGCAGCGCCAGCTACCTGCGCCTCGGCGCCCGCGCCCTGGCGGTGGAGCCGCAGCCGCGCCTCGCCCGGCTGATCCGCCTGCTGCATGGCCGCACGCCCGGCTTCACCCTGGTTTCCGCCCTGGTCGGCGCGGAAGCGGGCACCGCCACCCTGCGGGTGAACTCGAAGAACCCCACCGTCGCCAGCGCCTCGCCGGATTTCATCGCCGCCGCCTCGGCGGCGGAGGGCTGGGAGGGCCAGGTCTGGGACACGGAGCTGACCCTGCCGGTGACCACGCTGGATGCGCTCGCCGCCCAGCACGGCGTGCCTGATTTCCTGAAGATCGACGTCGAGGGGTATGAGGCGGTGGCCCTTTCCGGCCTGTCCCGCGCGCCCCGCAGCCTGTCCTTCGAATTCACCACCATCCAGCGCGACGTGGCAGCCCGCTGCCTGGCGAAGCTCGCCGCGCTCGGCTACCGGCACTTCAATGCCTGCCTCGGCGAGGGCATGGCCTTCGCCCATTCCGCCCCGATCCCCGCCGAAGCCATGGCCGGCTGGATCGCCGCCCTGCCCCACGCCGCCAATTCCGGCGATGTCTATGCCAGCCTGGAGCCCGCGCGGCTGACACCCTGACCGATGCAATTCCACGCCCTGATCGAGCATCTGGCCTTCGCCACCGTGCTCGCCACGCTCTCCGCCGCCGTGGTGCGGCTGATGATCGCCTTCCCGATCCTCGACCACCCGAATGGCCGCAGCGCCCATAGCAACCCGACGCCGCGCGGCGGTGGGCTGGGCGTGGTGGTGGCCTTCGTCATCGGCATGCTGGTGCTGTTCCTGACCGCACGCTTCGCCCGCATCGCCGAGATGCAGTTCCTCGGCGTCATCCTGGCCGCGGTCGCCATCGCGGCGGTCGCGCTGCTGGATGATGTGCGGAACCTGTCCGCGCGGCTGCGGCTGGCGGCGCAATGCGGCGCGGCGCTGGTGGCGGTGGGCAGCGGGCTGGTTGTGTCGCGCCTCGCCTTGCCCTGGATCGGCGTGACCGACCTCGGCCTGGTCGGCGTGGTGCTGACGCTGGTCTGGATCGTCGGCTGCACCAATGCGGTGAACTTCATGGACGGGCTGGATGGCCTGGTCGGCGGCACGCTGCTGCTGGCCGCGCTGGCGCTGGCGCTGGTGGCGGCCTTGCAGGGCGGCTGGTTCGTCTATGCGGCGGCACTGTTCGTGGCGGCGGGCTTCGCCGGCTTCCTGCCCTTCAACCTGCACCCGGCGCGCATCTTCATGGGTGATGTCGGCAGCCAGTTCGCCGGCTTCATCTTCGCCGTCCTCGCCGTGGCCGCGGCGCGTTTCGATGGCCAGCAGGTGTCCTTCCTGATCGTGCCGCTGCTGATCTTCGGCCTGCTGTTCGACGCCGCCTTCACCCTGGCCCGCCGCGCCCTGATGCGGGAGAGGCTGGCCGAGGGCCACCGCACCCACCTGTACCAGCTCGCCCAGCGCAGCGGCATGCCCGTGCGGGCGGTGGCCGCCACGCATTGGGGCTTCGCCGCCTTCCACGGGGCGCTGGCGCTGGCTTTCCTGGACATGACGCCCTCTACCAAGCCGCTGGTGGTGCTGCCGGCGCTGGCCGTGCAGCTTCTGTGGCTTGGCTACGTCCTGCGGCGGATGCGGCGCGCCGGCCTCGGCTGGCGCTGAGGCTCAGCGCGCCAGCAGCCCCGCCGCGGCGCCCGCCATGGCCACGCTGCTGCCGCGCCGCATCCGCCGCAGCGCCAGGGCCGAGGTGAACAGCCGCCGCGCCCGTGCCGCCGCCATCGCGTAGCCCATCAGCACGGACCCGGCGACCAGGATGATGGCCAGCGCCAGCTCCAGAAATCCCACGACCGTCAGGGTGCCGAGATCCACCACCGCCGGCAGCAGCGCCAGGAAGAAGGCCATCGCCTTCGGATTGCCGAGGTTGATGGCCAGCCCTGCCAGGAATTGCCGCCCATCCTCCCGCGCCGCCACCGGGGCTGGCGCGGCCCCGGCTGGGGTGGCCCCGGCTGGCGTGGCCCCGGCTGGCGTGGCCCCGGCTGGCGTGGCCCCGGCTGGCGTGGCCCCGGCTGCGGTCCGGGCAGGCGCCCGCCAAAGCTGCCAGGCGAGGTACAGCAGCCAAGCGGCGCCCAGGTAGCGCACCACCTCGAACACCATGGCGAAGCGCGCTGCCAGCAGCGACAGGCCGGTGGCCGCCAGGGTGAACCAGATCAACGCGCCGAGGATGACGCCCGCGGTGAAGGCCGGCGCGCAGCCGATGCCCTGCGCCAGCACCCGCGCCACCAGGGCGGTCACGCCCGGCCCGGGGACGATGAGCACCGCCAGGTAGCTGGCGGCAAACAGGAACAGTGCGGCGGGCTCCATCTCAGCTCTCCTCGATGGCGCGGGCCGCCGCGTCCAGCGCATCGGCGATGGCGCGCAGTTCCGTCTCGCTCAACGGCCCGCGGCCCATGCGCAGCCGCATCGCCATGCGGAGGTTTTCCGTGGCGCGGATGATGCCGGGATGCTGGCCGCCGGCGCTCGCCAGCTTCGCCGCCTGCATCCGGGCCAGAGCCACATCCACGGCCGGCTGGTTGGCCTGCATCCAGCTGCGGCCCGCCTCCGTCAGCGCGAACAGCTTCTTGCCGTCCCGCTCCTCCGTGCTTGCGTGGCCCAGCTCCTCCAGCAGGGTGAGGGTCGGGTAGATCACGCCGGGGCTGGGGCTGTAGCTGCCGCCGGCGCGATCCTCGATTTCCTTGATGATCTCGTAGCCGTGGCGCGGCTGTTCCGCGATCAGGGCCAGGACGACCAGGCGCAGCTCGCCATGGTCGAACATCCGGCCGCCGCCACGGCTGCCATGGCGGCCTCCGTGGCCATGCGGGCGGTCATGTCCGAATTCGCCGCGCATGGGACCCCGGGCGAAGCGGCGTTCGCAGCCGTGGTGCCGATGATGATGATGCATGTATCTAGACCCTATTTCGATATTACTAATTGCGAGATATATCTAGATAGGGTCGGATTCAAGTTTCAGAGTGTAACCGAAGCCGGTGTACCGATACCCTCTTCAGCCGCCGCACCGGAACGGCACGAAGCTGCTGGCCGTGCCGGCGTTCATCGCCGCGATCGTCATCGCATCCGCCAGCGCCAGCTCCTGCGGCGAGCGCGGGCAGACCTCGACGCGGGACCGGCAGCCGGAGGCGAGGAAGGTGGCGTGCCGGTCGAGGAATTCGGCGCTGAGCCCTTGCCGCCCGAACATGGACAGGGCGCGCGGCCAGTCCGCGGTGTAGCGGGCGCATTTCTCGGCGTTCCAGTCCCGGCTGTTCGGGGCCTGTGCCGCTGCGGGCATGGCCAGGGCCAGCAGCAGCAGGGTCAGGATCAGCTTCATGGTCCCTCCACCACCAGCACCGCATCGCCCACCCATTGCCGGCTGCGCCGCACCCTGCCGGTCGCGGGCTCGGCCTCGAAGCGATTCTCGAAGTCGATCTCCGGGCCGGTGCAGGTCTCCGTCACCACCAGCCAGGCGCCCTCCTCCACCGCGGCCAGGCGGCAGGACAGCGCCACGCCGAAGCGCAGCCCGGCCGCCTCGCCATCCGCCTCGCGCAGGTCGATGCTGCGGCGCGTCGCGGTCTCCCGCCCGAGCAGCGCGCGCGGGTCGGCCAAGGGGTCCGGCTGCTCCAGCCGCGTCGCCGAGACGCCGGGGCCCAAGCCGGCGATGGCGGTGATGCGTGGTCCTTCGGTGGCGAGCGCCGCGCCACCCTCGGCGCGCCACAGCCGGCGCTCGCCGCTTTCCTGGACCAGCGTGAACAGGAAGGGTCGTCCTGCGCCGCTGACGCGCAGCACCGGCCCGGCCGGGGCCATCTCGCCGGCCTGGACCCGCGGCGGCGCGCCGAGCAGCGCCGCCGCGATCGGCGTGTCCCCACAGCCGGGAAGGCCCAGCAGGGCCAGCACCGGCAGCAGGGCCCGCCCCGCCTTCATGCGGTGCGCGGCGCCGGCCGCCACTGCAGGGACAGCAGCCCCACCGCCAGCACCATGCCGATCAGGTGGGGGTAAGGCAGCAGGCCCGGGGCGATCGTCTCCAGCAGTGCCGGGAACATCATCAGCACGCCGGCCACCGCCAGCGTCCAACGCTCCCACGCCGCGAGCGCGCGGCGCAGGAAGCCCTGGCAGGCCACCGCCAGCGTGCCGAGGCCGACCACCGCCAGCAGGAACTGCCAGGCCACGTCGCTCCAGCCCATGTCGCCGGAGAATTGCAGCAGCAGCCCGACGCCCTGCGGGTCCGTCACGAAGACGAAGGGCATGACGAAGGCGGGCAGGGTGTATTTCCAGGCCTGGAAGGTGGTGCGGTACGGACCCGCGCCGGTGATCGCCGCCGCCGCGAAGGGCGACAGCGCGGTGGGCGGGGAAACCTCGCTGAGCACCGCGTAGTAGAAGACGAACATATGCGCCGCGTAGTCCGGCACGCCCAGCTTGATCAGCGCCGGCGCCGCGACCACGGCGCAGATGATGTAGCTGGCCGTCACCGGCACCGCGAGGCCGACCACCCAGACGATCAGCGCCGTATAGATCGCCGTGATCACCAGCGACCCGCCGGCCGCCTGGATCGCGATGTCGGAGAATTTCAGCCCGAGCCCGGTCAGCGTGATGACACCGACGATGATGCCCGCGCTGGCGCAGGTCGCCGCGATGCCGACGGACTGCACGGCACCGGCCGCCAGCGCGCCGATCAGCTTGCGCGGCCACAGCGCCTGTTCCGGCCGCACGAAGGACAGCACCACCGCCACCACCATGGCGTAGAGCACCGACATGGTCGGCGAGTAGCCCATGATCATGAAGACGATGATCGCGATGAGCGAGGAGAAGTGGAAACCGTACTTCCGCAGCATCACCGGAATCGGCTCGACCTGCAGCGCATCATCCGGCACCGCATTGCCGCTGGCGGCCAGGCGGCGCTGGTCCAGCTCCACCATGAACAGCAGGGACGCGTAGTAGAGGATGGTCGGGATCACCGCCATCTTGATGACGTCGAGGTAGCCGATGTTGAGATACTCGGCGATCAGGAACGCCGCGGCGCCCAGCACGGGCGGCGAGATGATGGCGCCCAGGCCGCCGGCGGCCAGCAGCCCGCCCGCATCATCCGGCCGGTAGCCAACCTTCTTCATCATCGGCCAGGCGACGGTGCCGAGCGTGACGGTGGTGGCGACGCCCGATCCCGAAGGACCGCCCAGCAGGAACGATGACAGCACCACGGTGCGCCCGGCGCTGGCCGCCTTGCCGCCGGTTGCGGCGAAGGAGAAATCGACGAAGAACTTGCCCGCGCCGCTGGCCTGCAGGATGGCACCGTAGATGGTGAACAGCACGATCAGCGTGGCCGAGACATCGACCGCCGTGCCGAAGATGCCATCGAGGCCGATCGCCAGATGCGGGATCATCCGCTCGGAGTCGTAACCCTGGTGCTGCCACGGCGCCGGCAGCCAGTTGCCGAAGAAGCCGTAGAGCAGGAAGCAGATGGCGACGAAGGGCATCACCGGCCCGGTGGCGCGGCGCGCCACTTCCAGCACCATCGCGACCAGCATCCAGCCGACCACGATGTCCATCGGCTCGGGGAAGATGGCGCGGTCCTGCAGGTCGTCGCCGCCGCTGATCAGGTACCAGATCACATAGATGCCGGCCGCCGCCAGCGCCCAGTCCCACGGCATCAGCCGGTGCCGGAAACGGCGCGAGATGGGGAACAGGGTGAAGCCGATGGCGAGCGCGAAGCCGACATGGACGAAGCGCAGCGTCGTCGTCGGCACGATGTCCCACGCCGCCCAAAGGTGGAACAGGCTCATCGCCAGCGCGATGGCAACGGCGCCGAGGCCGAGGAAGCCGGTGAAGCGGTTCTGTGCGCCCTCCTCCTCCTCGATCAGGGTTTCGAGGCGGGAGGCGGTGGCCTCGTCGAGGGCGCCGGGCGCGAGCTCCGGCGGCAGGGGCGAATGGGTGCTCACGATATCAGCTCCGGCGGCCCGGCCGTGGAGGGCTGGCGCCTAAAGGTTCGGGCCACGAAAAAACCGGGGGCGGCGCGCTGTGGCCGCCCCCGTCCTCAAACTGCCAGAAAGGCGGAAGCCGCGCCCTCAGGCGAGGGTCGCGCCCTTGCCCTTCCAGAAGGTCTCGGCGGCCGGATGCCAGGGGATGCCCGCCGCGGCGGTCTTCTGGCCTTCCAGCTTGAAGTCGCGCGCCGCGGAATGGACCTGCGCCCAATCCTGCCGGTTGCCCCACATCACATCGAGGATCTTGCCCACCATGTCGCCTGGCATGTCCTCGCGGACGCCGACGATATTGGCCACCGACATCTGCTTGTTGGCGGTCGTCTGGCCCGGATAGGCGCCGGCCGGGATCTCCTCGGGGAAGTACACCGGACCGTACTTCTCGACGATCGCCGGGATGAACTCATGATGGTCGATCAGCACCAGCTGCACGCCCGGCGAGGCGCCGAGATCGGTGATCGCGCTGGTCGGGTAGCCGGAGACGAAGAAATACGCGTCCAGCTTGCCGTCCTTGATGGCGTTGGTGCTCTCGGCCGGGGACAGACGCTCCCGCGCGCGGAAGTCGTTGTCGCGGTGCAGGCCGGCGGCCTCGATCAGGCGCAGCGCCATCACTTCGGTGGCCGAGCCGGGCGCGCCGGTGGAGATGCGCTTGCCCTTCAGGTCCGACATCTTGGTGATGCCGGTGGAGGCCACGGTCACGACCTGCATGCGGTTGGTGTAGAGCACCGCGATGGCGCGCGCCGGGACCGGGCGGCCGCGGAAGCGGTCATTGCCGCGCACCGCATCCACCGCTGCATCGACCTGCGAAATCACCATGCCGACGCGATTGGCGCCGAGAAGCTGCAGGTTGGCGACGGAACCGCCCGTGACTTCCACGGTTGCAGACATGCCAGGGATGCCGCGCGACAGATAGTTCGCCAGCGCACCGCCCAACGGATAATAGACGCCGCCCGTCGTGCCGGTCGCGATGGCCATCTGCGTGGCGGATTGCGCGCGGGCCAGACCCGGCAGGGCAAGAGATGCGGCGCCTGCGGCAATGCCACCCGCGAAGCCACGACGGCCGATGTTGAATGTCATCTTTTCAGTCTCCCTCAGTTTCTTGTGCCGTCAGGAATACAGGCGGCTCGCCCAATGGGAAAGAGCGCATATTTGACCTGCATCAAGGCAGCAGCAGCCGGGCCAGCTTAACCTTCTGCCCATCGACACGCCAAAAGCCGCTGATGAACGGCGCCGGCGACCGCCGATGCAAGCACAGGAGCCACGCCATGACACGCCTGTCCGCCCGTGACCTGATGACCAGCGAGGTGGTGACGGTGCCGCCCGCAACGCCCGTCCTTTCCATCGCCCGCCTGCTGGCGGAACGCGGAATCTCCGCCGTGCCGGTGCTGGAAGGCACCGGCAAGCTTCTCGGAATCGTCACCGAAGCCGATCTGATCCGGCGCCTCGCGGGCGAGGTGGACCACCCGACCTCCTGGCTCGGCAACCTGTTCGCGAATGCGGAGCGGGATGCCGCGCGCTATGCGCGTGCGCATGGCGCCACCGCGGCGGATGTGATGAGCACCGACATCGCCAGCGTCGGCCCCGCCACGCCGGCGGCGGAGGTTGCGCATCTGATGGAGGACCGCAGCATCCGTCGCGTGCTGGTGGTGCAGGACGGCAAGCTGCTCGGCATCGTCTCCCGCGCCGATCTGCTGCGCGCGCTGGTGGCGCCGAGGCATGAGGCGATGGACCTGTCCGATGACCGCATCCGCGCCGCCGTGCTGGCGGCGATCCGCAAGCAGCCCTGGGCCGATACCTTCTACACGCTGATCGACGTGAAGGATGGCGTGGTCGAGATCAACGGCTTCAGCCGCAGCGCCGAGGTGCAACGCGCGCTGCGCGTGCTGGCGCAGAACGTGCCGGGCGTGAAATCGGTGGAGGACCGCACCACGCCGATGCCCGCCTACCTCTACGCCGCGGGGTAGTAGCGGGTCTCGCCGAAGCCCGGCACGCGGAAGGCGTCCTGCGCCACGCCGTGCCGGGCCTTCGCCGCTTCCAGCAGCGCGGCCGGTTCGTCGATGGGCTCATCGGTCAGGCCGAAGAAGGTGCCGAAATGCATCGCCAGGCTGGCGCGCGCGCCGCAGGCCAGATGCGCCTGCACGGCTTCATCGGGATCCATGTGCTGCGTGCGCATGAACCAGCGCGGCGCATAGGCGCCGATCGGGATCAGCGCGAGATCGATCATACCGAACCGCCGGCCAATCTCCGAGAAATGCGGACACCAGCCAGAATCACCTGCGAAGTACACGGTGGCGCCATCCGGCGCCTGGATGATGAAGCCGCCCCACAACGCGCGGTTGCGATCGAAGAGCGTGCGGGCGGAAAAGTGCTGCGACGGTACGTAGGTGACGCGCAGGCCCGCGACCTCGACGCTGTCCCACCAATCCATCTCGCGCAGCGCGCGCAGCCCGGCCTTCGCGAGCAGCCGCCCGGTGCCCAGCGATGTCACCGCAGGTGGCGCCCAGCGCGCCTGCACGCGTTGCAGCGTCGCCAGGTCGCAATGGTCGTAGTGGTTGTGGCTGACCAGCAGCAGATCGACCTTGGGCAATGCCTCCAGCGCCTGGCCCGGGGCACGCACGCGCTTCGGCCCGGCGAAGCGCAACGGGCTGGCGCGCGGCGACCAGACCGGATCGATCAGCACCGCGACGCCACCGATCTGCAGCAGCCAGCTCGCATGGCCGATGAAGGTCGCGGCGATCCGGCCCGCGCCGATGCGCGGTGGCGGCGGCTGCGGCGGATCGATGATCCAGGCCGGCCAGGGCGCCACCTGGCGGGAGCGGGACCAGCGCCACACATCGCGCAGGCCGTGGTCCACATCGCTGTGCAGATTGACGAAACGCCCGCCGAGGCGGCGGGAGGCGAAGTCGCTCATCGGCGTTCCCGGACGGTGGCCAGGATGGCGGCGCCGATCATCAGGAAGACCAGCACCGTCGCCATGCCCATGCGCTGGCTGCCGGTGACCGTCGTCACCGCCGCCAGCGCCGCCGGGCCGAGGAAGCCGGTGATGCGGCCGGACAGCGCGAACAGCCCGAAATGCGCCGAGATTTCATCCGGCGGCGCCAGGCGGGCCATGAAGCTGCGGCTGGCCGCCTGCGCCGGGCCGAAGAACAGGCCGAGCGACAGCGCCAGGATCCAGAACCACATTTCCGTCTGTGCCAGCAGCAGCCCGGTGCCGAGCACCACCATCGCCGCCAGCGCGCCCAGCACCATGCGGCGCGATCCCACGCGATCCTCGATCATGGCGAAGCCGGCGGCGCCCAGCCCGGCCGTGACGTTCATGGCAATGCCGAACAGCAGGATGCGATCCAGGCCCATGCCGAAGACGCCCGCGGCATAGATCGCGCCGAAGGCGAACAGCGTGTTCAACCCATCCGTGTAGAACAGCCGCGCCAGCAGGAAGCGCGCGAGGTCCGGGTTGCGCGGCAGCGTGCGGATCAACGCCGCGATCTCGCCCAGCCCGCGTGAGGCCGCTTCCGCCCAGCTTGGCCGTGGCCCGGCGGGATCGGGCAGCGCCACCAGCACGGGCCAGCCGAAGGCCAGCAGCCAGAAGGCCACCAGCAGCGCCGTGGCGCGCACATGCTCCGCCGCGCTACGGTCCAGCCCGAACAGCGCCGGGTCCGGCTGAATCAGCAGCACCAGGCTGACGGCCAGGCAGGCCAGCCCGCCGGCATAGCCGAGACCCCAGCCGAGGCCGGAGACGCGCCCCAGTCGCCCCGGCGGTGCGACGCCCGGCAGCATGGAGTTGTAGAACACCGTGCCGATCTCGAAGGCCACCGTCGCCAGCCCGACGCAGACCAGCGCATAGAGCGCCCAATCCGGGCTGGGCTGGGCGAACCAGATCATCCCGGTGGCGGTCGCCGTCAGCAGCGTGAAGATGCCGAGCATCAGCCGCCGCCTGCCGCCCGCATCCGCCACCGCGCCGAGCACCGGCGACAGCAGCGCGACGGCGAGGCCCGCGGCGGATTGCATCCACCCCCATTGCGCCTGCCCCGTCACCTGGTCCGCGGCGATGCCACTGGCGAAATAGGCCGCGATGACGAAGGTGGAGACAACAGTGGGAAAACTGCTGTTGGCCCAGTCATACAGCGCCCAGGCCCATGCCTTGCGTGTCATGCCTTGCGAAAGCCGAGGGCCATGGCCGTGTGCATCCAATGCAAGTGGTAGCCGTTCCTATCCCAGTTCCCGTTGTTGGAACCAGATGTGCTCGGCAGTACGAAGACCGGCGGGAAGCCGGGCGGCCGCAGCGCATCATCCAGCCGCCCGAAGGGCAGCGCCTTCGCGCCCAGCGCCAGCGCCGCGGTGCGCCCGCTGGTGAAGGCCAGCGCCTGCGGCCGGGCGGCGCGGATGGCGGCCAGCAGCCGGTCCCGGTCCGCCTGCGTCACCCGCACCAGCCGGTCGACGCCGGATTGCGTCTTCGCCAGATCCGTCAGCCCGATGCCGAGGCCCGGCAACTCGGGAAAATCCTCCGGCAGCAGGCGGCGCGGCGTGAAGCCGGCCTGGTGCAGCACGCGCCAGAAGCGGTTGCCCGGCGCGGCGTAATAGGCGCCGCGCCGGGCCGATTCCGGCCCCGCCGCCATGCCGCAGAACACCAGGCGCAATCCCGCCGGCAGCACATCCGGCAGGATGTCGCCGCTCACGCGAGGGCGGAGAGCGCGCGCGTCGCCACGCCGATCGCCACCAGGTCGCCTGCCCGCGCCGCCTCCCGCGCCAGCTGAGTCGCCTCCGCCGCCCGGGCCGGGTCGCCATCCCCTGCCAGCCGCGCCTGTGCCAGCCGCGCCTGCACGGCGGCGAGGTCGGCCAGTGCCTCCGCCTGCGCACGGGCGGCGAAGGCGCTGGTCACGCGCGCCCCCTCCGTGGCTTCGCGCAGCGCATCCAGGCAGAAGGCCTCGCCCACCGCGCGCCAGGCCTGCGCGGCCCCCGCGGGGTCGGCGCCAGTTTCCTGCGCCAGCCGCACCACGGAAGGCGCATCGGCCAGCCTGGCGGCACCGCCGGCCAATGCGGCGAGCCCGGCCGGCAGCCCCGCCTCCAGCAGCCGCGCGGCCTCCGCCCCAGGCGCGGCTTTCTCCGCGGCGATCAGCGCCGCGACGCCCGGGGACAGGGCGGCCAGCGTCGCATCCAGCGGCGCCGTACCGTGTTCCAGCACCAGCTTGCGCGTCGCCGCTTCCAGCAGCCGGCGCAGCGCCCCCAGCACATCCAGCCGCAGCGCCGCCGGCACCGGCGCGGCATCCGCCGCCGCGGCCGCATTCTCCAACCCGAACAGGGCGCTGGCCAGCCAGGCGGCGCGCGCCACCGTAGCGCCCGGCGTCTCGCCGCCCGCCAAGCGACCGAGGGCTGCGGTGCCGAGGTGGTTCGCCACCAGATTCGCCAGGGCGGTCGCCACCAATTCGCGCTTCAGCCGGTGGCGCGGGATCAGGTCACCGAAGCGGTCCTGCAGCGCCTGCGGGAAGTAGCCGCGCAGCAGCGGCGCGAGGGCCGGTTCGTCCGGCAGGCCGCTCGCCTCGATCGCATCGGTCAGCCACAGCTTGGCCGGCGGCAGCAGCGAGGCGAGTTCCGGTCGCGTCAGCCCCTGGCCCGCCGCGGCACGCGCGCGCAGCACCGCCTCATCCGGCAGCCCCGCCACCGTGCGGTCCAGCACGCCCTCCGCCTCCAGCCGCGTCATCAGCGCGGCGTGAGCGGCCAGATCCTCCGTCGCGCTGCGTGCCTCCAGGCTGATGGCGATGGATTGCGCGTGGTTGTCGGCCAGCACCAGGCGGCCCACCTCCTCCGTCATCTCGCCCAGCAGCACGTCGCGCTGGCGCCGTGTCAGCGCGCCCTCGCGTTCGGCCTCGGCCAGCAGGATCTTGATGTTCACCTCGTGGTCCGAGGTGCTGACACCGGCCGAATTGTCCAGCGCATCGGTGTTCAGCCGCACGCCGTGTTGTGCGGCCTCGATGCGTCCCGCCTGGGTGATGCCGAGATTGGCGCCCTCTCCCAGCACCTTGCAGCGCAGCGCCGCGCCATCGACCCGGATCGCGTCATTGGCGCGGTCGCCGGCTTCGGCCTGCGTCTCCGTGCTGGCTTTCACATAGGTGCCGATGCCGCCGAAATACAGCAGGTCGACATCCAGCTTCAGGATGGCGCGCATGATCTCGGCCGGCTCTGCGCGATCCGCCATGATGTCGAGCAGCGCCTGTGCCTCGGGTGACAGCGGCAGCGTCTTGGCATTGCGCGGCAGCACGGCGCCGCCGGGCGAGAGCAGCCGCACATCGTAATCCGCCCAGCTCGAACGCGGCAGCGCGAACAGCCGCGCGCGTTCGGCGAAGGCCACTTCCGGATCGGGGCTGGGGTCGAGGAAGATGTGCCGGTGGTCGAAGGCCGCGACCAGCTTCGTGCGCTTCGAGATCAGCAGCCCATTGCCGAACACGTCGCCCGACATGTCGCCGACGCCGGCGCAGGTGAATTCGGCTTCCTGCACGCCCTGGCCGCGCAACTCGGCAAAGTGCCGGTCGATCATCACCCAGGCGCCGCGCGCCGTGATGCCCATGCCCTTGTGGTCGTAGCCGGCCGAACCGCCACTCGCGAAGGCATCGCCCAGCCAGAAGCCGTATTCGGCGGACAGCCCATTGGCGATGTCGCTGAAGGTGGCGGTGCCCTTGTCCGCGGCGGCGACGATATAGGCATCGTCGCCATCCCGCCGCACGATCCCTTCGGCCGTGACCACGCTGCCGGACTCGGAGAAATTGTCGGTCAGGTCGAGCATGCCGCGCACCAGGGTCTTGTAGGCGGCGATACCTTCCGCCTGGAACGCCTCACGATCCGAAGACGGCGGCGGATGCTTCAGCACGAAGCCACCCTTGGCGCCGGTCGGCACGATGACGACGTTTTTCAAACGCTGCGCCTTCATCAGTCCTAGCACTTCCGTCCGAAAGTCCTCGCGCCGGTCGGACCAGCGGATGCCGCCGCGCGCCACCGGGCCGGCACGCAGGTGGCAACCCTCCATGCGCGGCGAATGCACGAAGATCTCGCGCCACGGCCGCGGCAATGGCATGTCGCCGGCGCGCGCCGAATCCACCTTGAAGGCCAGATAGGGCTTCGGCTGGTAGAAATTGGTCCGCAGCACCGCATCCAGCAGCAGCCGCATGCGGGACAGGATGCGGTCCTGGTCCGGGCTGGCGATGGCGTCCAGCAAGGTGGTCCAGCGCGCCAGCAGCGGCGCTTCCTCCCGATCCGTGCGCGCGGGGTCGAAGCGCGTCTCGAACAGCTCGACCAGCAGCTTCGCGGCTTCCGGGTTCGCCGTCAGCGCATCCTCCACGCTGGCCTGCGCGAAGGGGAAGCCGACCTGCTTCAGCCAGCGATACATTGCCCGCAGCAGCCAGCAGTGCTTCCAGGACAGCCCGGCGCGCAGGACCAGCCGGTTGAAGCCATCCGCCTCCGCCGTGCCATCCAGCAGCGCCGACAGCGCGCCGAGGATGCCGGGGAAATGCGCCTCCGCCACATCCGCCCCGGCCTCCAGCTGGAACACATGCAGCACCACCTCCGGCGCGCCATGCGGCACCAGGCGATAGGGCTGTTCCTCGATGGCGCGCAGGTCGAGGCTTTCGAACAGCGGCAGCGCATCGGCCAGCGCGAGCGGCCGGCCGGGGCTGGCCAGCCGCAGCGTCAGCCGGCGCGGCCCGCAGCCCGGCATGCGCGTCAGCGTCGCGCGCGGGCGGCCCTGTTCCAGCGCAAGCTCCGCCAGGTCCAGATCCGCGACGGCCTGCGACGCCGTCTCCAGATCCTGGTAGGCGCGCGGAAAGGCATCCCGCCAGCGGCCGAGGCTGCCCGCCGCGGCGGCGCCGAGTTCCTCGGCCAGCGCCTCCTCCAGCCGTTCGGAGAAGCCGCGCGCCACCTGCGCCACCGCGGCTTCCAGGGCCACGTCATCCACCGCCGGCAGGGTGCCGGGGCGGGTGCCGATGACGTAGTGCACGCGTGCCAGCGGCGCATCGCCCATCAGCGTGTACCAGGCGGAAAGCCGGCCCTCGAAGGTCTCCGCCAGCAGATGTCCGACGCGCTGGCGCAGCGTGGTGTCGAAGGTGTCGCGCGGCAGCCAGGCGATGGCGGCGACGAAGCGCTCGAACGGATCGCGGCGCAGCACCAGCGCGGCGCGCGGGCGGATGGCGAGGTCCAGCGCGCGCTTTGCCCCGGCCAGGATCGCATCCTCCGGCGCCTGGAACAGCTCGTCGCGCGGCCAGGTGTCCAGGATGTTGCGCAGCGCGCGCCCGTCATGGCTCTCCGGATCGAGTCCGGCCATGGCGAGAACCCGCAGAACCTTCTCCCGCAGCAGCGGGATGGCGCGCGGGTTGCGGTTGTAGGCGTCCGCCGCGAACAGGCCGAGGAACAGGCGCAGCCCGGTGATGCGCCCGGCCTCGTCGCGGATGCGCGTCATCACCACGTCGGCGTGCTGCGGGCGATGCACCGTGGCGCGCATATTGGCCTTGGCGACCACCACCGCCTCCATCCGGGCGAAGGTGGCGCGCACCGCGCCCGGCACGGCGGCGAGGTCCCGCAGCGCGTCGAACACCGGCACCGCATCGTCACGCAGCATGCCGAGGTTTTCCTCCGCCGCGACCTGCAGGGTGCCGTCCTCCGCCACCACCAGGCGGCGATGGCCGAGCAGGACGAAGTTATCCTCGCCCATCCAGCGCAGGAAATCGGCGGCGGCGCCGCCCTCGGCCTGCACCTCCCGCTCCGCCGCCGTCAGCCGCGCCAGCATGGCGGAGAAATCACCGACCGCGAGGCGCACATCCGTCATCGCACGGCGCAGTGCCGCCTCCACCGCCGGCCAGTCGGCGGGGCCGGTGCCGGCCAGCGTCAGGGTGGCGCCGGCGGCCAGCGAGATGCGCATCATGCTCTCGCGCGTTGTCACGCCGTCCACGCGCGCGGGCCCAGGGGCGCCAGGCTCACCCTCGCCGATCTCCAGCAGCCGGCCCTCGGCGTCGCGCCGCACGGGCACGATCGGGTGCAGCAGCTGGCGCACGACGCGGCCGGAGACGGTCAGCGCCGCCATCGCGCTGTCCACCAGGAAGGGCATGTCGTCCGTCACGATCTCCGCCACCGCGACGGCGCCGCGGCCGGGGCCGGGCGGCAGCACGCGCAGCCGGGTCTCCCGCTTGCGGCGCTGGGCGGCGAAGGAGAACAGGCTGGCGGCGGCCTCGGCCAGCGCCTCGGGCGGGGTGGCGGCGAGCTCGGCGGTGGGCACGGCCGCATGCAGCCGGCGCAGCAACTCGGCCGCCGCCGGGGGCAGGGCAGGGGCCAGGCGGGCCAATGCGGCATTGGCGGCCGCCAGCACCTGTGGCCGGACGCCATCCTCCGCCCCGTGATGCGGCTGCGGGGCGGTTGCCAGATCGGTCATGGGCGGGATCCTCCTGCCCCCGAAGCTGGCCCTTCGGCCTGTTTGCCGCAACCCGGTGGCCGCAAAGCCTTGCTCCGGCAAACCCTGGTGCAACTTCGCCCGCATCCGGGCTATTCTGTCGGAATGATCGACAGCCTCGCCGCCCTGCTTGCCCCCGTCACGCCGGAACGCTTCCTCGCCGAGCATCTGGACCGCCAGCCGCTGCACATCCGCGGCACGCCGGCCAAGTTCGCGGAGGTGCTGTCCTGGCGGCAGATCAACCGGCTGCTGGACATGACGCATATCTGGACCGCCACCAGCCTGAAGCTGGTGCTGGACGGCACGGCGGTGCCGGCGGAGCAGTTCTGCACCCGCGCCACCAGCCGCGACGGCGCCCCGGTGCTGCAGCCGGACGCGAAGCTGGTGCAGGGCTGGATCGCCAAGGGTGCCAGCGTCGTGATGAACGACGTGGACAGCCTCAGCCCCGGCCTCGCCAGCGTGTCCAACGCGCTGGAAGGCGCCGGGCTCGGCAAGGCGCAGGCCAATGTCTACATCAGCTGGCAGAGCCACAAGGCCTTCCACACCCACTACGACACGCATGATGTCTGGGCGGTGCAGGTGGAGGGCGAGAAGGTCTGGAACATCTGGGAAGGCCGCGCGGATTACCCGATTCCGCACCCCGCCTTCCGCGGCCAGCCGCAGGCGCATCACGACCAGGCGCGCGGCAAGCTGCGCGGCACCGTGCACATGCAGCCCGGGGACCTGCTGTACCTGCCGCGCGGCTGGTACCACGACGCGCTGGCGGAGGCGCCGGCCAGCGTCCATGTCGCCTATGGCGTGCACGCGCCGCTGGGGATGGACCTGATGAATATCCTGTCCGAGCGCATCCTCTACGACCCGGAATTCCGCAAGCCACTGCCGCGGCAGGATGGATCGAACCCGGCGAAATTCGCACTGACGCAGCGCGCCGGGCTGCTCGGCCAGCGGCTGTCGGAGCTGTGCCGCGACCCCAAGGTGATGGAGGTGCTGGCGCAGTTCGTCGGCAACTACCGCTACAGCCGCGGTGGCTTCGACATGCTGGCGGCGCGCGGCATGGCCCCGGCCTCGGCCCCTGCCGGTACGGAGGCCCCAGGGAAGGCATCAGCGGAGGCCCCGGTCTTCCGCATCCTTGCCGCCGGCGCCAAGCCGGTGCGGCGTGGCGCCGAATGGGTGGTGAAGGGACCGCAGGGCGCCGTGGTGGTCACCCCGCCGGAAGCCGAGGCCGCCGCCTGGCTGCTGGCCCGGCCGGATGTGACGCTGCCGGAACTCGCCGCCGCCGCGCCGTCGGTGGATGCCTCCGGACTGCTCGCCCGTCTCTCGACCGCCGGCCTGCTGGTGCCGGCGGCATGAGGGCGCTTTGGGGCGGCCTCGCCTGGATGCTGCTGGCCGTGCCGGCGGAGGCACAGCCGCGACCCTTCAACTGCGTCGGCGCGGAGCAGCTGGAGGATGACGTGATCGCGGTGCCCTTCGCCCGCAACAGCATGACGCTCGGCCCCGCCGGGCGCAGCGCCATCGCCACCGCGGCGGCGCAGGCGAAGGCGGAGCCGGAGCGGGTGATCTGCGTGCTGGGCCATGCCGACCGCAGTGTGGGCGCCGAGGCCAGCACCCGGATCGCGGCCCGCCGGGCACGTGCGGTATCCGTGGCGCTGGCGCAGCAGGGTGTGGAACGGGACCGGGTGCGGGCGGAGGCGCGGGTCGGCGCCTTCAGCGGCCGGGTGGATGAGCCGGGCGCGCGGGCGGTGACCATAGTGCTGCTGCCGTTGCGCTGAAGATAAGAAGCATTCGCAATTAAAGAAGCGGTTTCGCCTATTCGGCGAAATCATCGGAAATTATTACCGCTTCGGTCTGTAACATCATCCCGAACTGCGGCAGTATCGCCGCGCAGCGCCCGTCGAGGCGCGAGGCTGAACGGGATGGGAGTGCGCCGCGGTGACCGACGAACCGGAGGGTAAGCCGCCGCAGACACGCCGCCGGCTTTTCGTGCTGCGCCTGGCCGCCATGGTCGGCGTGCTTCCCGCCGCGGCCTGCGTGCCGCAGCAGGGCCCCGTCTACTACGCCCCGCCGCCGGTGCAGGTTCGCCGTGGCACCGGGATCAGCGACAGCGACCCGTCCGATGCGCCCGGCAACGGCCGCGGTGGCCATCGCGGCAGCGGCGTCACCGACAGCGATCCGAACGATTCCCCCGGCTTCGGCCGTGGCGGCTATCGCCGGAACACCGGCGTCTCCGACAGCGACCCGAATGATGCGCCCGGTCGCGGCCGCGGCACCTCCTACCGCGCGCCCGTCAATCGCGGCACCGGCATCACGGATAGCGACCCTTCCGATGGTCCCGGCCGCGGCCGTGGCTGGTCCCGCGTGTACCGCCGCAACAGCGGGCTGACCGACAGCGACCCCTCCGATGGCCCCGGCCGCGGCCGCCGCGGCTACTGAAGCGCGGTAGCGTCCCTCCCTGGCCTGCCCTCCCCGCCGGTGCGGGGCCGGCCGCAGCAAGGTTCGTCTGTATGACCCCCCGGCCATTGCGCGCATGAGCGGCTCCACCACACTGGCCGAGGAGGCCTGGCGCCTGGCCTTCGGCAGCCTGCCGATGGAGGACGGGCTGGCGCTGCGCGAGAGCCCCGACTGGCGGCATTTCCCGGGGAATGACCCCGCGCGCTACCGGCACCTGGTCTCGATCGCCGATATCGATGCCTTCCTGGCGACCGACGCCGCCGCCCGGCCGCGCATCTCGATGGCGGATGGCAACCGCAAGGGCAGCGCCGCAGTGCCGGAGGAGGCCTATGCCTTCGAGGATGGCGGCCTGGACCTGCCCGGCCTGTTCGCCACCTTCGATGCCGGTGCGACGCTGGTGATCTCCCAGTTCAACCAGATGCACGCGCCCCTCGCGCGCTTCTGCCGTGGGCTGGAGCAGGTCTACCTGCACGCCGTGCAGGCCAATATCTACCTGACCCCGCCCGGCGCCCAGGGCTTCCGCAGGCACTACGACACGCATGACGTGCTGGTGCTGCAGGTGGAGGGTGAGAAGGCCTGGCGCATCTGGCCCGGCCAGCCCTTCCCCAACCCGACCCGTCGCACCCCCTGGCCTGGTGGGATCGAGCCGCTGGCGGAGGCGGTGAACATCACGCTGCGCCCCGGCGATGCGCTGTATGTGCCGCGCGGCGTGCTGCATGACGCGGCGACGCAGGATGGCGAGCCCTCGCTGCACGTCACCATCGGCTTCATGGAGCCCTCCTTCGCCGAGGTGCTGCGCCTGGCGGTGGATCTGCTGGAGGAATCCGAACCCGCCTTGCGCGCCGCCTTCCCCACCTGGCGCCTGGCCGAGGGCCCCGGCGCGCTGGCCGCGCTGGCGCAGCCGCTGGCGGCGAAGCTGGCGGAGGCGGCGGCGCTGGACCGCACCGCGCTGGCGCTGCTGGACCGGCTGGCGGCGGACCAGCCCGCTTTGCTCGCCCGCGGCCTGTTCCCGAAAGTCCCGCAGGCCGATACGCGGCTGCGCCTGGCCCCCGGCGTGCTGCATGCGCTGGTGCCGGAACCCTCCGGCGAGGGCGCCTCGCTGCGCTGGGCCGGGGCACCACTGGCGCTGACCAACCAGGAAGCCGCCTGGGTGGAGCGCCTGGCGGATGGCGCGACGCCGGCGGAGCTGGGCGAGGACAGCCTGGATTTCTGCCGCAAGCTGCGCCGGCTGGGGCTGCTGGCGGAGGGCTGAGCCCTACTCCGCCGCCGCGACCGCGCCGCGCGGTGGCGGCGCGCTGGCCCAAAGCTCCGGCGCCAGTTCTTCCTTCCGATCCGGGAAGGCCAGCGCGCACAGGAAGGTCACCGCCGCAAAGAAGGCCAGCACCAGCAGCACGCTGCCCAGCCCGCCCGCCGTGGCGTGCAGCCAGGCGATGAAGGGGCTGGCCGCCGCCGCACCGAGGAAGCCAACGAAGAAGCGGATGGAATACAGCTTCGCCCGCAACGCCGGCGCCACGTAGCGCGCCGTCATCGTCTCATTCACCGTCACCTGGCCGAAGATCGCCGCCGCGATCAGCCCCGCCACCGGCAGCACCATCCAGCCCTGCAATTGCGACAGCAGGAGAAAGCCGGGCATCTGGATGCAGGCCAGCGGCAGGAAGACGCGCCGCAGCGTGTTGCGGTCGATCAGCCGGCCGACGGTGAATTGCGTCAGCCCGCCGCAGATCGTCACCAGGAAGGCCAGCAGCCCCACCACCGGCAGCAGATCCGGGCTGTTCGCCAGCCGCTCCGCCATCAGCTTCGGCAGCAGCAGGGTGAAGGCGTTGAAGATGAAGCCGGAGACGGTGGCGAGGCTCAGCAGCACCACCACCGCGCGCCGCACCACCGCGGCCGGGATCTCCGGGAAGGGTTTTCCCGCGGCCTTGTTCTTGGCGACGTCCTCCGGCCCCTCCCGCAGATACAGCAAGCCCACCAGAACGCAGAGCACGCCGGGCACGGCAAAGGCCCAGCGCCAGCCGAGCCAGGCGGCGACGAAGGCCGTCACCACCGGCGCCAGCGCCACGCCGAGATTGCCGAAGACGCCGTTGATGCCCATGGCCGCGCCGACACGCGCACCGGCCGCATCCACCAGCATCGCCGTGCCGATCGGGTGGTAGATGGCGCTGAACGCCCCCATCAGCGCCAGCGCGCCGGCCAGCCAGTACGGCCCCGGGGCGAAGGCGGCCAGCACCAGCGCGGCGCCGCTGCCGAGGAAGAAGGCCGCCAGCAGCGCCGGCCGCCCGAAGCGTTCCGCCAGCCAGCCCATCGGCAGGCTGCCCAGCCCGTACAGCACGAACATGCCGGTCCCCAGCGCCAGGATCGGCCCGTAATCGGTGCCGAACATCGCCGGTTCCTGCAACACGATGGCGAGCACGCCCGTCGCCAGGATCAGCAGCCCGTAATGGGTGAAGATATGCGCCGCGTTGACGAACCAGATCTGCCGATGAGCCGCGTCCATGACCATTTCCCTCGATTGCGGGCATGCTAGCCTGGCGGATCACAGATGGCTCGACAGACCATGTCGCCAATCCGCCAGATTGAGGCCCCCAATCCCGCGCCCAACCCCGTGCCCAACCTCGCACCGGGTCGCGGCCTGCCGCAGGAAGCGGTGGACCGTCCGCTCGCGGCCTTCGCCCGCGACTATCCGGCCGGGGAGGAGGTGCCGCGCCACAGCCACGACCGCGCCCAGCTTCTGTATGCGACGCAGGGTGTCATGCGGATCACCACGGACGATGCCGGCTTCGTCGTGCCGCCCATGCATGCGCTGTGGATGCCCGCCGGCGCGCCGCATGCCGTGGTGACGGAGGGGGGCGTCGCCATGCGCGCGCTGTTCCTGCGCGCCGATGCCGCCGCCGCCGGCCCCGGCGCCACCACGGTGCTGGCGGTCTCCGCTTTGCTGCGGGAGCTGATCCTGGCCGCCTGCGCGGAGCCGCTGGAATGGGACCCGCAGGGCCGCGGCGGGCACCTCGCCGCGCTGATCCTGGACGAGATCGCCCGCGCCCCGTCGCTGCCCTTCCGCGTGCCGGAACCGCGCGACCCCCGCCTGAGGCGCCTCGCCTCCGCCCTGCGCGCCGCGCCGGCCAGCACCCGCACGCTGGAGGATTGGGCGAGCCTGGCCGGCGCCAGCCCGCGTACGCTGGAACGCCGCTTCCGGCTTGAGACCGGCCTTTCCTTCGCCCGCTGGCGGCAGACCCTGCGGCTGGCCGAGGCCGCCGCCCGGCTGGCGGGCGGCGAGACCCCGGCGCGCGCCGCCGCCGCCGTCGGCTATGCCAGCGCGCCGGCCTTCGGCGCCGCCTTCCGCAGCGCCTTCGGAATTACGCCGGGCGCGGCGCGGGGGGAGCGGCCATCCGATTGAACCAGCGCGTGGAGCGCAGCAGCCCATCCGGCCGCGGCGCCATCCCGGCGCCCTCCATCAGCACGGCGGTGCGGCGCTCGGCCTCGGCCGGGGGCAGGCCGGGGGATAGTCGCCGGTACAGCGCAACGCCGCGCGCCACATCGGTGCGGGCGACGCGGCTGCCGGCATCGGCCCGGCTGCGGAGATAGGCCAGCACCTCCCGCGTCGCGGCGGTGCCGGTCGGCTCGCCACGCGCGGCGGCGGCGGCGGCCAGCGCGGCGCGGGCTTCCCGCGCGGTCAGGCCGTAGCGGGTCAGGCCCTCCGCCAGCAGGGCGCGTTCCGTCTCCGGCGCCAGCGGGCCGTCGCGCAGGCGCAGCCGGACGAGGTCGGCGAAGCCGGGCGGGGTCACCGCCTCCGCCCGCAGGGCGCCCGCCTGCGGGGCACCGGCCGCGCAGGCGGCGCAGGGCAGCAGGGTGGAGCGGCCATCCAGCTCCATCAGCCGCAGCTCCACCTGCATGTCCGGGTGGCGGGACAGCACGCCGGCGGCGGCCCGGTCCAGCACCGCCTGGTGCTGGGCCAGCTCATCGGCGCGATCCAGCGACAGGCGGCGGCCGGCGAACAGGTCCATGGCGCCGCAATCGCGGTGGTTCACGAACACCACCTTGCGCACGCCGTGCAGTTGGCGGGAGGCTGCCAGATTCTCCCACAGCGCCTGGCCCCAGGCAGGCCGCGCCGGGTCCACCACGGCGAGCGCGGCGCCGGCGATGCGGAATTCGGAATAGCGGTCGGTGCGGCCCACGGAATCCATCAGCCAGGTCACGTCATCGACCAGCCGCGGGTCGATGCAGCTCACCACGAAGGCATCCGCCTTGCTCGGTACCGGGGTCACTTGGCCACTTCCTCCGTATGGCTGATGCCGCCCAGGCGATGATCGACATGGGAATAGGACAGGCCGGCGGTGAACAGCGCCGCCAGGGTCAGCAGCGCGCCGATCAGCAGCGAGCCGGGATGCAGGATGGAGGTGTCGGTCAGCCTCGCCAGTGTCACGCCGCCGCCGAGGCAGAACAGCGCCACCAGCACCATGCCGCGCGGCTTCAGCACGCCGCGCGTGGTGCGCCACAGCATCAGAACGATCATCGCGAGCAAGGCGCCGATGGCGAGCTTGGCCCAGAACCACGCGAAGCCCTGCAGCACCCAGTGCAGGTAGGAATAGCCGGAAGGGTTGTAGATCGCGAAGACCACGAACAGGCTGAACAACCCGCGCGCCACCACGCCCTGCCAGTTGAAGCGCGCCGCGCTCATGGCGCCCTGGCCGCCCGGGCCGTGGGTGCGGGGACCGTGGGTGCGGGGACCGTGCGCGCGGGGGCCGTGCGGGCGGCGGTGTGCCCCGGCGCCGCGCGCGCCGTGGCCAGCGCGGCAAGCGCAGTGGCAGCATCCTCCATCAGCAGCCGGCGGGCCAAACCCTGCCGCCAGGTCAGCAGCGCCGCCGCCGCCGGGCCGACGAGCGTCGCCAGCGCCTGGTCCGCGGCGCGCAGCTCTCCGCGGCCCAGCAGCACCTCCGCCGCCTCGGTGGCGGCCAATGCCGGGCTTTCGCCGCCGCCGAAACGGGCGCCGAGCCGCATGGCGCCGGCCATCCAGTGCCACAGCCGCCCAGCCTCCGCCGGGTGGCCCATCTCGGCCAGCACCGCGGCGCGCGCGGCGACGGGGAAGCTGGCCGCCAGCTGGCGCGGCAGCGGCGCACCCTGTTCCGCCACGGCATCGAGCGGCGCCAGCAAGGCCTGCCAATCAGCCTCACCTGCGGTCAGCGCCTGCGTCACCGCCAAGGCACGCGGAAAGGGCGCGGACCGCGCCAGATGCGGCAGCAGCAGTTCCGCCCCCGCCAGCGCCAGCAGGGCGGGCTGCGCCTGCAGCGGCGTGGCCAGCAGCAGCAGCAGCAGTGGAATCAGGTATCGCATCAGCCGCATCCCGGATTTTCGGCGCGCAATTCGCCGCGTCTTGCTGCCAGTGCCGCCGCCACGGCCAGGCGCCCCTGCGCCGGCAGGCGCTGTTCGGCACGTTCGATGGCTTCCAGCGCCTGCGCCTCGAAGGCCTCCCGGTTCAGCGCGGAATCGACGCGGTTCAGCACGTAGTCCAGGCCCCAGGACAGGCCGACGCCGCCCGCCACACCCAGCGCCACGCCCGGCGTGCCGCCCAGCGCGTAGCCGAAGGCGCCGCTGGTGGCGACGATCGACCCGGCCTCGCTGACCCGCAGCGCCACGGCGCCGAGCCGCGCCGCCATCGGCCGCATGGAACGCAGGAACACCGTGCTGGTCTCGGCACCTTCCTCCACGACCAGCGCCATTGGGTCGGCCTCCACCGCCTGCCAATCCGCCAGGGGTCGCGCGGCGGCCAGCAGGTCGACCCGCGGCACCGCGACGGCGCCGGGGGCGATCAGCGAAACGCGCGGCAGCGCCTGCGCCTGCCGCGCCACCTCCGTCACCGCCAGCTGCCATTCCGCAACGATCACGTCCCGCACATGCGCGCGGTCCAGCGCCAGCGCCGCGGGCGGGATGGCGGGTTCCAGCACGCGGGTGCGGAAGGCCTCCCGCACCGGGGTGGCCATGCCCTGCGCGATGCGGTCCGGCAGGCTGGAAGCATCCGCCTCCGCCACGCCTTCCGCCAGGTTGCGCGCCGCCAGGCCGAGCACCCGATAAGCGGTCATGTAGCTCTGCACCCAGCCATAGGCCCAGTCGCCGAAGCCGGGCACCGCCTCCCGCGCCGGGGCCAGGCGCATGGCGGCGGCATCCGCCAGCAGGCGATGCGCCATACCTTCCAGCCGCGCCGCCTCCGCCGCCAGATGCGAATCCCAGGCCTGCAAGGCCGCCTCCGGCACGTCGCGCAGGCCGCAGCTTCCATCCGGGTTGCGCACTGCCATCGGTGCCGCCAGGGCTGGCTGCGCGAAAATTAGCAGGGCCAGCGCAACCGCGGCACGAAACCCCTTACTTGCCCCGGCCGCGCGCCCTAGCTTCCGCGCATGGAACATGGTGGCATCGGGATGATCCTGTGGGGCGGGGCGGAAGCTGCGCTCGCCATCCTGCTGGTGCTGGCGCTGCTGCGCGCCGCGAGCGTCGCCTACGCCGCATTGGCGCCCGCGGATGCCGAGGCTGTGCCACTGCTGCACGTGCTGGCGCTGTGCGCCGGCATCGCCAGCGGCGTCACGCTGCTGCTGGCCGTACCGCATGGCGAGAGCTTCCGCCTGTCCAGCATCTTCGTCGTGCAGGGACCGTGGAGCCTGGATCTGCCAGGCTTCCTGCTGCAGCACGGCCTGCCCGGCACGGCGACGCTGCAGAATGCGCGCGACCTGCTGCGCCAGGGTGGCCTCGGCGCACTGCCCGGCGGGCTGGCGCTGCTGCTGCTGGCGACCGGCCCGCTGGCCGCGCTGCGCTGGTGGCGCGGCTGGGCTCGGCTGCGCGCGCTCGGCGCCTTCCTGCTGCTGGCCGCCAGCACGGCGCTGGTGCTGCACTACGCCATCCACCTGCTGGCCTGGATGCTGGCGCTGCTGAATTTCTGGCTGTTCGCGCTGGTGCTGTTCGTCTTCCAGCGCTGGCGCCACGCGCCGCGCGGCGGGGGGCATTGATCGCACCGTCACGTCACCTCCATCAGCGACAGATACGGCCGCGGCGTCAGCAGCGCAGGGTCGCCGACGAAGGGGAAGGCCAGCTTCAGCGACACCAGCAGCACCGCGCCGACGATCAGCGCGATGATGGCGCCCATGGTGTAGTGCAGCGCCACATGGCCGCCGCCGAAGAACCATTGGAAGCTGATGGTGGCGACGGAGACGGTCAGCACCAGCGCCCAGATCAGTCCTGACAGGGTGCGGGACATCACCGAAAGCCGCTCGATCCGCGCCTTCGCCACCGCCGCCAGCCAGTCACCGACATTCTGCTTCAGCGCGTGCTGACCATCGCTGCGTCCCTCGACATCGAGGAAGGCGCGCGCCAGGCGCTGGAAGGCGGCCTCGGACCCGGTGCCGGGCTGGCCCGCCTGCATGACCGGCCAGTCATTCGCCACCACGGCACCGGCATAAAGCCGGATGGCGGTGCGCATCTCGTCGCGCGCCGGGGCTAGGTCCGCGCCGCCGAAACTGTCCACCGCCAATGCCAACATGTAGAGGTTGGACGTCTCCTGCTGCACCGTATCGCGCGCGGTCTGGTAGATGTCCCAGGATCCGACCAGCGCCAGCGCCGCGACCACCGCGTAGATCTCCACCACGAAGCCGTATTTCACCGCGCCGATCTGCGCGTTGGCGGCGAATTCCTGCGGCGTGAAGATCTGGTGCATGGCGTGGCCGAGGGCGAGCGCCAGCAGCACCGGCACGCCCGCCGTCAGCATGATTGCAAGCCAGCCGGGCATGGCCGCGATGTGATGTGGCAGCGAGAATTCCAATTGCCCCTCCTGGGCCACCCCTCGGGGCAACGTCACGCAGCGCTGGCGTGGTCAGTCGTATTCGGCTTCCGTCCAGGCCCAATGCCCCACCGCCAGCCCGGCCGCGCCGCCGATGGCCGCGGCCAGCGCGCCGCCATGGATCAGCACGGACCCGGCAACCGCGCCGGCGAACAGTCCGACGCCGAGCGCCATGGCATGGCCCGCGGTGATGCGCTGCGCCGGCACTGCCGGAATGTTCACGGAAGGCAGCGTGACGGCAGGAATGGCAGGCGTGGTGATGGTCGCCTGCGCCGCAGCATGCTGCGGCGACAGCGCCAGGCCGGCCAGAAGCAGGAACGCCAGGATCGTCTTCATGCGAGTACCCTTCAGCAGGAATTGAGAATCAACCATCGATGGCGCGCCACCAGCGCCGGGTGCGGATCAGCCTGCCATGCGGCTTCGGCGCCAGCTCCAGCTCCTCCATCCGCCGCTTCACGCGGCGCGCGGCTTCCGCTTCCGAAAGCCCGGCGCCCGTGCGGGCGCGATAGAAGGCGACGGCCTTGTTGAAATCCTGCCGCGCGACCCGGCCGCGCCGGTCCGCCATGGTCCGCAGCAGCATGCCGGAGGACCGGCCGACCTCGCCTTCCAGCGCGATCTCATCCTGCTCCGCCGCCGCGCGCAGCATGCCGCTGGCATCTTCCAGCCGCAGCCCGTAGCGCGTCAGCCCTTCCTCCAGCAGGCGCCGTTCCTCATTGCTGTCGAGGAAGCGGCGGCCCTGCATCTGCAGCTTCACCAACTCGCCGAAGCGGCTGCGGCCATCCTGGTCGCCAGCGTTCATCGCCATTCCCCTGCGCAGCCGTTCAATGTGCCAGTGTCGCCGGACGCAGCGAGGGCGCCGTCGGCTCCAGCGGCAGGTCCATGCCCTGCGGCCGCGTCGCCATGCCCTGCACCCGCGCATTCAGCCGGTCGATCGCCCGAAGGATGCGGCTCGCCTCGATGCCCAGCGGCGCATCCGTCGGCGTCAGCACGAACTTCACGCGCGGCAGCGGGAACAGATCCACATCCACCTTGTCCACCGTGAAGCCGCCGATTTCCGTCGCGTCCAGGATGCCGCGCACGATCGTGCGCTGGATCACCGCCATCGGGCCCGGGTTGCGCTGCGCGTGGCGGTCCAGCATCCGCTCGACATAGTCGCGATCCGCCTCCGTCAGCTCCCGCGCCTGGCCGAAGGCGAGGCCGAAGCTCGGGATCAGGCCGATGGAGCTTTCGATCTCCTTCAGCTTGTAGCCGGCGATGTCCATCAGCCAGGTGAAGTCGTCATTCTGTGCGCGGTTGCGGCGCAGCGCGCCGTGGCGGCGCATGAAGTGGCTGGCGCCGGTGCTGAAGCCGAAGATGTCGAGCACGTTGCCCCACAGCTCCCCCGCCCGGTCCACCAGGCCGTCCTCCGACAGATCCTGCAGGGGCACCGTCACCATGGTGCGCGGCGAGGACTGCGGCGATGGCGGCACCGGCTGCGCCAGCGCCACATCCCCGGCCAGCAGCGGCAGCGCCAGGCTTCCCGCAAGCAGCCAGTTGGCGAGGCGGACGGCACGGCGGGTGGGCTGGATGCGCGGCATGGGTTGGGTCTCCGGCGCCGGGTTCATCGGGACAGCAGGGTCATGCGGTCGGCGGTGCGGCGCTGCGCGGCGCGATCCGCCGGCGGCAGCGGCACCAGGCCGGTGACGGAGAGGTAGCCACCAGGGCCGGACGCCGCCTCGCTGGTCGCCTCGTTCAGGAATTCGCGGATGCCGCGCACCACGCCGACGCCTTCGCGCAGCCGCGTGTGCTGCCGCTTGGCGTAGACATAGACGATGCGCGTCGCGACATAGTCCTGCGCGTAGATCGAGCCCTGGGTCGGCAGCACGCCATCCAGCGTCAGCGCCACCAGGTTGCCGCCGCTGGCCTGCAGCTGGTCGTAGGAGATGACGCCGACGGTGCCCGGCGGGCTGGCCAGCAGCGCCGCCGGCACCTCCAGCCCGCCCATCCGCTGCACCCGGCCATCTTCCCGCACCGTCACGCATTTGCCGCGGCGGTACTGGGCCTCGAACAGCAGGCGGATCGCGCGCACGTCGCGGCAGCCGCCTTCCAGGATCATGTCCTCGAACAGCCCGTTGGTGCCGGTGCCGAGATTGGGCGCCAGCACGCGGATCTCGATGCGCGGCAGCGCCGGGGAGACCTCGGACCACAGCGCGCGGCGGTTCGGCACGAATTCCTCATCCACGATGCGCTCCGCCGCCAGCGCTTCCCACACCTGGCGGGAGGTGAGGTTGGTGGTGCCCTCGCCACGCCGCACCGCCAGCAGCACGGCGCTCAGCCCGATCCGCATCTCGACGATGTTGCGCACGCCATTGGTGTCGCAGGTCTCCACCATGCTGCGCGGCATGCGGCGCACCACCACGGCGATGTCGGGGGTCTGTGGGCCGACGCCGGCGCAGAACAGGTCCAGCACGCCGGAGGTCGGCAAGGTGCGCCGCGTCGGCTCCATCACCCCCTCGAAGCGCTCGGTGAAGCTGGCAGCCAGCATGCGGGCGACGGTGCCGGCGGAGGTGGAGGAAATGATCACCAGCCGGTCGCGCATGACGCCCTGCGCCGCGGCGGGCGGCGCTGCGGTGGCTGCGGTGCAGGTGGCCAGGGCTAAGCCCATCAGGAGATTGCGGAGGCGGCCCATGTTGGGACTCCCGGGTCAGTCAGGCGTGAAGCAGGCACCGCGGGGGCGGCGTGATTTCAATTCCGCAGCGTGGCCGCGGCCAGCTCCGGCCGTGGGCGCGGGGCAAGCGCGAGCAGCAGCGTTTCCCGCACCGCCTGCTCCACCGCCATGCGCGCCCGCGCCTGCGCCAGCCAGCCGGCCAGCAGCGGTTGCAGGGTGGGATCCAGCGCGCCGGCATCGGCCACCGCCCCGGCCAGGTCACCCCGGCGAAGCTGCGCGGCAATGCCGGCCACCGCGGCGGCCTGAAGCCCGGCCTGCGGCGGTGCCGCCAGGCCGATGCCGGACAGCACGCCGCGCGCGGCAAGCCCGGCGCGCTGCACCAGCGAATCCTCCTGCGGCGCACGGTCCAGCAGTTGCGGCGCCAGCATCGCGAAGCGGTCCCGCAGTTCCATCCCGCTCGGCAGGCCGCGCGCGGCATGGCTGGCCAGCACCTCGGCCAGCGGGCGCGGCACGGCGCCGGGCGGGGCGAGGGCCATCATCATTTGGTATTCGCGCAGCCAGGGCCGCGGCGTCGCGACGCTGGATTGCAACAGCAAGGCCGCCGCGAGGAAGCGGTCCGCGGTCGGCCCACGCGCCTCCAGAAGCGCCAGGCGCTGTGCCGCGGCTTCCGCCTGCCGTGCCGCCTCCTCGGCCCGCGCGGCGTGCGCGGAAAGCTGGGCATTGGCCTGGCGGAGCAGGGCGTCCAGCGCGGCCGCCCGATCCTCCACCGCCAGCACCACGGGCGGCGAGGACGAGCCGGCGGAGCTCAGCGCGGAAGGCCATAGCAGCACCAGCCCGCAGGCGGTCAGTGAAGCGCCCAGCAGCAGTCCCGCTACCGCATCACGCGCGCCGAGCAGCGCGCCCGGAGCGGCACCCGCGCGGAAGCGGCCGGAAGGCGGGATTGGCGCAGGCTCCGCCCGCGCATTCAGCTCGATCGCCACGGTTTCTGTCGCCCCTGAAGGTGGCTGTTTCCAGCGCCTGCCTGAGCCTAACCGCGGAGAGGTTGTGCAACTGTTAACCCGCGCCGCCGTATGCTGCGGCGCGGAATGATTCGCGGTCGCTACTCGACCGCGGCGGCGTCGAAACCATCCGGCACGTGCCCGCTGGGCCGCGCCATCGCATAGGGGCCGCGCGCCAGGAAGCGGCCATCGCCCGGCTGCGCCAGCACCTGCCCGTCCCGCACCGCCACGCGGCCGCCGGCGATGGTGACGCTGGGCAAGCCGCGCACCGCGAAACCCTCCCACGGCGTGTAGTCGATGGCGTGGTGCAGGTCCGCGTTGCGGATGGTGCGCTCCGCATCCGGGTCCCACAGCACCAAGTCTGCATCGGCACCGGGCATCAGGCTGCCCTTGCGCCCCTCCAGCCCGAACAGCTTCGCCGCGTTGGCAGAACTCAGGCGAACGAAATGCGGCAGGTCGATGCGGCCCTTCGATACGCCTTCGGAGAACAGCACCGGCAGCCGCGTCTCGATGCCCGGCACGCCATTGGGTATCGCGTTGAAGGCGGGCGTGCCATCGGCGCGCAGATTGGCACTGCCCATGCCATAGCCGCCACTGCCCGGCGCGCGCTTCGCCGTGGCGAAGGAAAAGCCGCAATGGTCGGAGGAGACCACATCCAGCGTGCCATCCAGGATGCGCCGCCAGACCTTCTCGTTCTCGCCCTTCGCCCGCAGCGCCGGCGAACACACCGCCTTGGCGCCGGCGAAATCCGGCCCCTGCAGATCGTCGTGCGACAGGGTCAGGTATTGCGGGCAGGTCTCGCCCCACACCTTCACGCCGCGCGCCCGGGCGCGCGCGATTTCCTCTGCCGCCTCCTCGCAACTCACGTGGAAGATCTGCACCGGCTGGTCCACCAGCTCCGCCAGCGCGATCGCCCGATGCGTCGCCTCCCGCTCCACCACCGGCGGGCGGGACCAGGCATGCTGCAAGGGATCCGTCAGCCCGGCCTTCAGCAGCGCGTCGATGCGCCAGCCGATCGCATCGTAATTCTCCGCATGGATGGTGACGAAAGCCCGGTGCCGCCGCGCCATCGCCAGCACCTGGATCAGCTGCGCATCATCCAGCCGCAGCGGATCATAGGTGAGGAACACCTTCAGGCTGCGCACGCCGCGCGCGATCAGCGCCGGAATCTCCCGCTCCAGCACCTCCGGCGTCGGATCGGTGATGATCTGGTGGAAGGAGTAATCGCAACGCGACTTCGCCGCCCGCGCCTCATACCCCGGCGCGCTGTCCGCCAGGGAATGCCCCTTCCACTGCGGCAGGAAACAGATGAACGACGTGGTGCCGCCCGCCAAGGCGGCCGCCGAGCCACTGGCGAAACTCTCCTCATGCACCGAGCCGTCCTGCGCCAGCTCCTCCAGATGGCAATGCGGATCCAAGCCGCCCGGCGTCACCACCATGCCCTTGGCCGAGACCTCCTCCCGCCCCGCCGCAAGATTGCGACCGATGGCCGCCACCTTGCCATCGACAACACCGATATCCGCCTCGAACACCTCGGCCGCCGTGGCCACCGTGCCACCCCGAACCACCAGATCAAACGCCGCCATCCGAACCCCCTGCACCCGCTCCGCCAGACTGACGCAGCCCCGCGGCGGTTGTCCATCGCCGGGGAGGCTGGGGTGGGGTGGGTTGCGCCCGTGATTTGCAGGGAGGGCGCTGCCCTCCCTCCGTCACGGCAGTGCCGTGACCCCGCAAAGGGCTTTGGCCCTTTGAACCCATGAATCATAAGTGGAGAAGCGGAGGGGGCCTGGGCGACCGCTTGTTCAGCGGTTCATCCGGCCCCCTCCGCTTCTTCGCTTAAAGTCCTCGCGGTCCAGGGGCCCGAGGCCCCTGGCAGGGGGTGCAGGGGAACAGCGTCCCCCTGCAATCACGCAGCGCGACCTTCGGCCACGCCACCCCCCGGGCGATTGGTCAGACCTCGCCGTGGGCTGCGCTGTCGGCGAAGGGGGCGAGGCGGGTGCGGATGAGGGTGGCGATGGCGTCGATGGCGGCGCGGCGGGGGAAGGTGGTGCGGGAGACGAGTTGGATGTCGCGGCCGGTCATGTGGGTCAGCGGGCGGAGTGCGATGCCGGCGTCGCGTGCCACGCCAGCGGCAAGGCCGGGGATCAGGGTCGTGCCGTAGCCGGCGGCGACCATGTTCAGCAGGGTGGAGAGGGAGGAGGCGCGCAGCGCGCCCGCGCGGAGGCCGGGGTTGCCGCAGGCGGCGAGCGCCTGGTCGCGCAGGCAGTGGCCATCGGCGAGGACCAGGATGTCTGGTGCCAGGTCTTCCTCCCGCACGTGGTCCTGGCTGGCGAGGAGGTGTTCGGGGGGCAGGGCGGCGAGGAAGGGTTCGGTGAACAGCGGTTGCGTGTCGAGGTCCGGACCTTCGGCGTCGGTGGCCAGCAGGGCGGCGTCGAGTTCGTGGGTGCGCAGGCGTTCGAGGAGTGCGGTGGTCACGTCCTCCCAGGGTTCGATGACCAAGTCGGGCAGGGCGTCGCGCAGCGGGCCGAAGACCAGGGGCAGCAGGTAGGGCGCCAGGGTCGGGATGATGCCGAGGCGCAGCCGGCCGCGCAGCGGGTCGCGGGAGGCCTGGGCGAGCGCCAGCATGGCGTCGGCGGATTCCACGGCGGCGCGGGCATGCGCCAGCAGGGCTTCGCCGGCCATGGTCGGCACGACGGATTTGTTGGTGCGTTCGAACAGCACCACACCGAGTTCCTCCTCCAGCTTGCGGAGCTGGGTGGACAGGGTGGGTTGGCTGATGTTGCACAGCTCGGCGGCGCGGCCGAAATGTCGGTGCTCCGCGACCGCCAGCGCGTAGCGCAGATCGCGCAGGTTCATGGTGGTGGCGTCCCCTGATTTCTTGTCGTTGACGATAAGACATATCAGGGGGCGGGGCGGTTGTCTGATATATGTGGTCTATCGTCAGGGTTGACCGGGCCGATTTCCGCCCCCTCTTGCGCGGCGGCCCCCATTGCCCCTACCTCCGCCCCGATGATGGCGGCGCGCGTCTTGCGCGCGACGAGGCCCCGAACGGGGCCCGCCGGCAGTCCGGCGAGCCAAGCCGGCGGATGCCGGCGCCCGGCGCTTGAGGGCATATAAAGATGAACTGGATTTCCGACTGGGCGCTGCCGAAGGTGAAGGCCCTGTTCGGGCAGCCGCGGGAGGTGCCGGACAACCTCTGGCACAAGTGCCCCGCCTGCGAGCAGATGATCTTCCACCGCGACCTGGAGCGGAACCTTCTCGTCTGCACCCACTGCAACCACCACATGCGGATGCCGGCCGCGAGCCGCGTGAAGGCGACGCTGGATGAGGGCTGGTCGCGCATCGAGCTGCCGAAGGCCCCGGCGGACCCGCTGCGCTTCCGCGACCAGCGCAAATACGCCGACCGGCTGAAGGAGGCGCAGCAGAAATCCGGCATGGATGATGCGGTGCTGGTGGCGCAGGGCAATATCCTCGGCCGCAAGGCCGTGGTGGCGGTCTTCGAATTCGGCTTCATGGCCGGGTCCATGGGTGCCGGCGTGGGGGAGGCGCTGGTGACGGCGGCCAAGCTCGCCGTGCTGCAGGACAGCCCGCTGATCGTCTTCACCGCCTCCGGCGGCGCGCGCATGCAGGAAGGCGCCATCAGCCTGATGCAGATGCCGCGCACCGTGATCGCGACGCGCATGGTGAAGGAGGCCGGGCTGCCCTTCATCGTGGTGCTGTGCGACCCGACCACGGGTGGCGTCACCGCCAGCTTCGCCATGCTGGGCGATATCCAGATCGCCGAGCCGAATGCGCTGATCGGCTTCGCTGGTGCGCGCGTGATCGAGCAGACGGTGCGGGAGAAGCTGCCGGAGGGCTTCCAGCGCGCCGAATACCTGCTGGAGCACGGCATCCTCGACATGGTGGTGAAGCGCCACGACATGCGCGCCACCCTGGCCCAGGTGATCTCCCTGTTGCGGGAGCCGACGCTGCCGGCCGAGCCGGTGCCGGAGGACCTGCCGGCGCTGCCGCCGCCAGAGACGGTCGAGGCCGAGGCCGTGAAGCCGGCGTGAGCACCCTGCGCGCCTCGCGCAGCGAGGAGATCATCAACCGGCTGCACAGCCTGCATCCGAAGCTGATCGATCTGAGCCTGGAGCGGCTGCAGCGCTGCCTGGCGGCGCTGGGCCATCCGGAGCGGCGGCTGCCGCCGGTGGTGCATGTGGCGGGGACCAACGGCAAGGGCAGCACCTGCGCCTTCCTGCGCGCCATCGCGGAAGCCGCCGGCCTGCGCGTGCATGTTTTCACCAGTCCGCATCTGGTGTCCTTCCACGAACGCATCCGGCTTGCCGGCGAACTGGTGACGGAGGATGCGCTGGCCGCGGCGCTCGAACATGTCGAGCAGGTCAATGAAGGCCAGCCGATCACGGTGTTCGAGGTCACCACCGCCGTCGCCCTGCACCTGTTCGCCAGCGTGCCGGCGGATCTGCTGGTGCTGGAGGTCGGGCTCGGCGGGCGCTTCGACGCGACCAATGTGGTGGACCGCCCGGCGGCCACGGCCATCACCAGCATCTCCCGCGACCACATGGATTTCTTCGGCGACGAGATTTCCCGGATTGCCTGGGAGAAGGCCGGCATTATCAAGCCCGGCGTGCCCTGCGCCACCGGCTTCCAGCCCGATGCGGCACGCCAGGTGATCGAGGCCGAGGCCGCGGAGCGCGGCGCTCCCCTGCATCTGCGTGGCCGCCACTGGAATGTGGCGGCGCAGCCGGATGGCACGCTGGAATGGTCCGATGCGACCACGCGCCTCGCCTTGCCGCGGCCGGGCCTGCCCGGACCGCACCAGGTGGAGAATGCCGGCATCGCCATCGCCGCGCTGCGCGCCTGGAATCCCGACTGGCTGACGGAGGATGCGATCCGCCAGGGCGTGGCACAGGCCACCTGGCCCGCCCGCATGCAGCGCCTGACCGGCAGGCTGGCCGCGCTGCTGCCGCAGGGCTGGGAGCTGTGGCTGGATGGCGGGCACAATGCCGGCGCCGGCGTGGTGCTCGGCCAGCATATCCGCGAGGCCTTCGCCGACCGGCCGGTGCATGTGCTGGTCGGCATGAAGGCCGGCAAGCAGGTGCCGGAATTCCTCGCCCCGATCATCCCGGTGGCCAGCAGCCTCTGGGCGGTGGCGGAGCCGGGGCAGCACCTGGCGATGACGGTGCCCGATGTGGTCGCCGCCAGCGGTGGCGCCGCGCATGCCGGCGGCACGGTGGCGCAGGTCCTGGCCGCGCTGCCGCTGGATGGTCCGCCGGCCCGTGTCCTGGTCTGCGGCAGCCTGTACCTGGCGGGCGAGGTGCTGAAGCTGGATGGTTGAGGCCGGCTGTCCCGGGCATCCAAGCTGGCGTACGGCAACCGCAGCGTGCATGAAGGAAGCTGCACGCCGAAGGTGAGGGGTGCGCGGCGGGGGGCGCATGGAAGACAGGACCACGGGCTGGCCGCTGCACAGCGCGCCGCCGCCGGGGGTGCTTTGGCCCGCGGCGCTTCAACATATCGGCCTCGGCTCCGTCACCCTGGTCTTTCCGCTGCTGGTGGCGGACACCGCCGGGGCGGATGCCGCCACCCTGTCCTCATACCTCTCGCTGGCGATGCTGGCGCTCGGGCTGGCCACGCTGCTGCAGGCCTGGGGGCGGCCGGTCTGGGGGGGGCATTCCATCGGCTCCGGCTTCCTGCTGCCCTCCGTCTTCACCGCCATCTACCTGCCGCCGACGCTGGTGGCGGCGCAGATGGGCGGGCTTGGCGCGGTGGCGGCGATGACCCTGGCGGCGGGCGTTACGCAGGTGGCGCTGTCCTTCGCCGTGAAGCGCCTGCGGCCCTGGCTGCCGACCGAACTGGTCGGGCTGGTGGTGCTGATGATCGGTGTCGGCCTCGGCCTGCTGGCGCTGCGGCTGATGCTGGGCTTCGGTCCGGGGCTGGATCGCGGCACGGATAACCTGCCGGCCACGGCGGTGGCGCTGGCGACCATCATCGGCATTGCGGTCTGGGGCGGCGCGCGGCTGCGGCCGGTGGCGGTGCTGGCCGGGCTGGTGCTGGGCTTCGCCACCCATGTCGTGGTGACCCTGGCGGAGGGCGCTCCGCTGCTACCGGTGCCGGTGGTCTGGCAGGTCCCCACCTGGCCGCTGGCCACCCCCACCCTGGAATGGACCCTGCTGCCCGGCTTCGCCATGGGCGCCCTGGCCTGCCTGGTGCGGGTCTGCGGCGATGTGGTGGCCTGCCAGCGCGCCAACGACCCGGATTGGCGGCGGCCGGACTACGGGCCGATGAAGGCCGGTGCGCTGGCCGATGGACTGGGCACCTGCCTGGCCGGGCTGCTCGGCGTGCCGGGCGTCAACAGCTACACGGCCAGCGTCGGGCTTTCGATCGCCACCGGCGTCACCGCGCGGCGGGTTGGCTTCGCGGTGGGTGGCCTCTGGATCGTACTGGCGCTGGTGCCGGGCTCGGCGGAGGTGGTGCTGGCGGTGCCGCGCGGCGTGCTGGGCGCGGCGCTGTTCTTTGCCGCCGCCTTCATCACCACGACCGGCATGGGCATCGTCACGCAAAGGCTGATGGATGCGCGGCGGACGCTGGTGGTGGGTGCCGCGCTGGTCATCGGCCTGTCCTACGACGCAGTGCCGCAGATCTTCTCTGGCCTGCCGGCCCAGATGCGGCTGCTGGTTTCCTCCTCCCTCGTGCTGGCGATGGTGGCGGCGCTGTTGCTGGTGGCGGCGTTCCGGATCGGCGCGTCCCGCCAACGCCGGTTCGTCTGGCGGCCGGAGGAAGGCGAGGCCCCGCTGCGCGATTTCGCCCGCCAGGCCGGCGCGGCCTGGGGCGCGCGGGCGGAGGTTGTGGCCCGGCTGGAGGATGCGCTGGAGGAAGTGGCCCAGGCCCTGCCGGCGCTGGTGGCCCCGCGCGGCTCGGCGGAAATCTCCGCCCGCTTCGACGAGTACAATCTGGACGCCACGCTGCGCTGGAGCGGCGAGCCGCTGCTCGCGGCCGATGGCCCGGCGCTGACCCTGGAGACGGCGGAGGATGCGGCCCTGGCCGCCCGGCTCGCCACGTTGATGCTGCGCCGTGCCGCGGACCGGGTGACGGAGGCGGTGCTACCGGATGGCCGGCAGGAGCTGCGCCTGCACTACGACCACTGACGGTCCATGCCGCGGGTCGTCGCCGATCCGCCTGCAATCACCGGCGCCCTCTCCTGCGGCAGGCGCCGCTTATGCCTTGCCAGCCGGGCGACGACCGGCCGGCACATGCTCATTCCGCCGGCGCCAGCCGCAGGATGCGGCCCTGCGCCTCATCCGTCAGCACCAGCACGGCGCCATCCTGCGCCACCAGTACGTCCCGCATGCGGATGCGGCGGTCGAACAGCAGGCGTTCCTCCCCGGTCACCCGGTCGCCCTCCGTCGTCAGCCGCACCAGGCCGGGCTGGTTCAGCGCCGCGATGAACAGGCTGCGCTGCCAGCCGGGGAAGGCCTGGCCGTCATAGAAGGCGATACCGGAGGGGCTGATCACCGGGGTCCAGACCCGGATCGGGTCGGTGATGCCGGGCCCGGTCTTCTGCTCGCTGATCACCGTGCCGCTGTAGTTCACGCCATGGGTCACCACCGGCCAGCCGTAATTCGCGCCGGGGCGGAGGATGTTGAGCTCATCGCCACCGCGCGGCCCGTGTTCCGCCTGCCACAGGCTGCCGGTCCAGGGGTTCAGCGCCAGGCTCTGCGGATTGCGGTGGCCATATGTGAAGACCTCGCCGCGTGCGCCCTGGCGATCGGCGAAGGGATTGTCCCGCTGCGGCCGGCCCTCGCGGTCCACCCGCAGCACCTTGCCCGCCAGGTCATCCAGCCGCTGCGACCGCATGCGGTCCACGTTGCGGTCGCCGGTGGACAGGTAGAGCCGCCCGTCGGCGCCGAAGGCGATGCGGCAGCCATAATGCTGGCGGCCGGAGGATTGCGCCGGCGACGCATCCAGCAGCGGTGTCACCGCCTCCAGCGCCGAGGCGTCATCCGACAGCCGGGCACGGATGAGCCGCGTCAGCGCGCCGCCCTGCGCCCCCGCGGCGGAGCCGCTCTGGACCAGCGTGGCGGCGCAGAGGAAGATCTCCCGATTGGTCTGGAAGTCAGGGCTGAGCGCCACGTCCAGCAGCCCGCCCTGGCTCGCCGCCTCCACCTGCGGCACGCCGGCCAGGGGGCGGGAGACGGCGCCATCGCGGCCGACCAGCCGCAGCCGGCCCGGCCGCTCCGTCACCAGCAGCCGTCCATCGGGCAGCAGCGCCGCGCCCCAGGGCCGTTCCAGCCCGGTGGCGAAGGTGGTGATGCGGAAGGTGGCGCGCTCGGAGCGCACCACCGAATCCCCCTGTGCCGAGGCGGGTTGCGCCGCGACGGAGAGGGGAAGGGCGAGGATGGCCAGGGCCAGGATGCGACGGATCATGACCCGGATGTAAGGCGGCGCCCGGCCTGCGCCAGCGCCGCCCGTCTTCACGCCCCCATCAGGGGCGTCGGCGTCAGGCCAGCTTGCCTGCCACCCAATCCTTCAGCGCGCTCTTCGGCAGGGCGCCGACTTTGGTGTCCACCGGCTTGCCGTCCTTGAACAGGATCATGGTGGGGATGCCGCGCACCGAGTAATCGTTCGGCGTCATCGGGTTGTCGTCGATATTGACCTTCGCGATGGTCAGCTTGCCGGCATATTCCTGGGCGATCTCGTCCAGGATCGGCGCCACCATGCGGCAGGGGCCGCACCATTCGGCCCAGAAATCAACAAGCACGGGCCCCGACGCCTCCAGCACATCCTGCTTGAAGCTGTCGTCGGTCACGGCCTTGGTGAACTCGTTCATGGGAAGTCTCCGCGCGCCTGGCGGGGGGCTGGCGCTTTGATGGCAAGATCGTGGCGGTCCCGGCCCGGGTCAAGCAAGCGCCAAGTGCAGCGGGCGCGGGGCGTCATGCGCCGGGTGCATGCGCGTCGAGCAACCCTTCCGGCAACGGCATGAGGCGCGCGCCGAAAGTCCAGACCAAAGCGCAATCCACGCGCCGCCCCGGGAAGGCCAGGCGCAACACGGCGCGGTAGGCCGCCATCTGGCGGAGATACAGCGCTGGCACGCCGGACACCTCCATCGGTGGCGGCCGGTTGGTCTTGTAGTCCAGCACAAGGACGCGATCGGGGCTCACCAGCAGCCGGTCGACCTGGCCGCTGACCAGCCTGTCTCCCACCTGGCCCGCGATCGGGGCCTCTGCCAGGCTCTCGGGGCCGAAGGCGTCGGCGAATGCCGGCGCCGTGAGCAGGGCCATCACCTCCGCCAGAGTCGCCGCCTGCTCCGCCTCGGGCAACCCCTGGCCGCGTCGCGCGAGGAAGGCCTGGGCGGCCTTTTCCCGCTCCGCCGGGGCGCGCTCGGGCAGATGCTGCAGCAGCGCATGCACCAGCCGGCCGCGCCGGAAGCGCTGGCCGCCGGGGTCGGAGGCGCCGTGCGGGGCGGCGGCGGGGGCCTCGTTCTCGCCAGGGATGGCAGAGGGCGCGAGCGCGTCCACCGTCACCTCCGGCGGGGCCGGGCGGCGGGCCCAATCCGGCAGGTCGGCCGGGCCGGCCGGCGGCTTGTCCCGCCCATCCGGCACCGGCGCCGCCTCCTGCGGGCTTTCCAGCCGGCGCAGCGTGGTGGCCGCGAAGCCGAAGCCGGCGGGGGCCTCCAGCGGCACTTCGGCGGCGCCAATTCGGGAAAATCCTTGCGCGATCAGGTCGTACCAGCAGGATTCGGGAAAGTCCCGCGCCTTCGGCCGCTTGCGCTGCCAGCCACAGACCAGCAGCCGGTCCTCCGCCCGGGTCAGCGCGACATACAAAAGCCGGTGCTCCTCCGCCGCCCGCGCCGCCTTCTCCCGCGCCAGCAGATCCGTGAAGGCGGGGGCGTGGTGGTCCTTGTTGGGCGCCCAGAGCGGCAGAGGCGGGGCGCCCTGCTCCATCACCCAGCGCACCTCCGTGCTGTCCCGGCCGCTGCCCACCGTGTCCGGCAGGATCACCACCGGCGCCTGCAAGCCCTTGGCGCCATGCACGGTCATGATGCGCACGGCATCGCCGGCGGCTTCCTGGTCCCGCTTCACCTCCGCCCCGCCGCGGCGCAGCCAATCGACGAAGCCCTGCAGGCTGGGCGGGTGGCGGCTGCCATGGTCCAGCGCGGCGTTCAGGAATTCGTCGATCGGATCCGCCGCATCCGGCCCCAGCCGCGCCAGCAGTTTCTGGCGCCCGCGATGTTCGCCCAGGATCTCGGCGAAGAGCGCATGCGGGGTGACGACATCGGCGCGGGACATCAGCCCGGCCAGGAAATCCGCCGCCGCGCCCTCGGGTGTGGCCTGGCCCCGCGCCAGGGCGAGCTGCCGCCACAGGCTGCCCTCCCGCCCCGCGGCGAGGTGCAGAAGCTGGTCGTCATCCAGCCCGATCAGCGGCGATTTCAGCGCCGCCGCCAGTTGCAGGTCATCCTCCGGCAGCAGCAGCGCATCGGCCAGCGCCAGCAGGTCCTGGACCGCGATCTGTTCCACCAGGCGGATGCGGTCGGTGCCGCCGACATTCACCCCGCGCTCCTTCAGCGCGCGGACCAGCCGCGGCAGCAGCCCGCCGGAGCGTTTGCGGACCAGCACCAGGATATCGCCCGCGCGGATGGCCCGGCCGCGGGCGGGCAGCATTTCGCCAGTTTCGATCCAGCCGGCGATACGCGCGGCCAGCGCCTCCGCCAGCAGCGCGTCCGGGCCGGTGGCGGCGGCGGGGGTTTCGGGCACCTCCCAAGGGGGCGGCGGGTCGGTCTCCGCGCCGTCCAGCATGGGCCAGAGCTCGACGCAGCCGGCCTGGCCGATGCGGTCCGGGCGGTGGCGCAGCGTGTCGCCCGGCGCCACCACGCCGTCCCGCGCCGGGCCCTCGGCAAACACCGCATCGGCCAGCGCCAGCACCGGCGCGGTGGAGCGGAAGGAGACCTGAAGCTGCACATCGCGCAGCGATTCCCCCAGCGCCTGCAGGCGGCTGGCGAAATGCCGCTGCCAGCGAGCGAAACCGGCGGAATCGGCACCCTGGAAGGCGTAGATGGATTGCTTGACGTCACCCACCGCGAAGATGGTGCGCCGCGTGGCATCGCGCCTTTCGGCGCCGGAGCCCGCGAAGAACTCCTCGGTCAGCGCGGCGGCGATGCCCCATTGCGCCGGGTTGCTGTCCTGCGCCTCGTCCAGCAGCAGGTGGTCCAGCCCGCCATCCAGCTTGAACAGCACCCAGGCGCTGCCCGGGTCGCGCAGCACCTGCCGCGCGGCGAGGATCAGGTCGTCGTAATCCAGCAGCCCGCGCGCCTTCTTCCGGGCGCGGTAGCCCTCCAGCACCGGGGCGCCGAGGCTGAGCAAGGCGCGCGTCGCCGCAAGCAGGCGGCTGGCGCGGCGGCTGCCCTCCACGGCCGCTACGCGTTCCCCTTCCCGCCGCAGGATTTCGGCGCATTCGGCCTGGCGCGGCCCGACATCCTTGGTGGCCATGCGGGCGCGCGGCGTGCCGTCCAGCGTCAGCAGGATTTCCGTCCATTCCGCCCAGCGCGCGGCGCGCTGTGCCGGGTGCAGTTCCAGCCAGGCCAGCAGCCGGTCGCCGCGCTTGCGGTCATTCTCGTTGCGGCTGCCCTGCAGCAGCCGAGCGGCAATCACCGCCTGTTCGTCCACCGCCTGCGCCCCGGCGGCGACCAGCGCGTCCTCTCCCGCGCCATCCGGCAGGTCGAGGTGGCAGCCGATGGCGGTGCAGAGTGCCTCCAGCGACCCCGTCTCCCGCAGCGCGGTGCCCAGCCGCTCCCGGTCCCGGTCCAAAGCGCGCACCAGGTTGGAGAAGGAATCGGGCGGCACCAGGCTGGCGAGGGCCTCCAGCGCCGGGGCCTGGGCGGGGCTGACCAGCACCGCTTCCCGCGCCTCGGCCAGCAGGGCTGCGGCATCCGCCTCCTCCACCACGCCGAATTGCGGCGCCAGGCCGGCTTCCAGCGGGAAGGCACGCAGCAGGGACTGGCAGAAGGCGTGGATGGTGCTGATCCGCATGCCGCCCGGCAGGTCCAGCACCCGCGCGAACAGCCCGCGCGCCGCATCCAAATCCCGCCGGTCCGGCGCCCGGCCGAGCAGGGAAGCCAGCCGCGCCGCCAGCTTCGCCTCCGGCTCCACCGCCCAGCGGCCGAGGTCGCGCGCCAGGCGATGCGCCATTTCCGCCGCGGCGGCCTTGGTGAAGGTGAGGCAGAGAATGGCGCCCGGCCGCGTGCCCGGCGCCAGCAGCAGCCGCAGCACCCGGTCGGTCAGCACCTTGGTCTTGCCCGACCCCGCCGAGGCGCCGACCCAGGCGGAGGCGGCGGGGTCCGAGGCGCGGGCCTGTTCGAATTCGGCTTCCTGGCGCGGCGTCAGGGTCAGGCTCATTCCTCGCCCTCCGCATCCGCCCATTCCGCGACGCGGGACAGATGGTCGTAGTCGCCGCCGCGCGTCTTGCGCCCGGGATGCGGCCGGGCGGTGAAGGCGGCGTCGCCGAGCAGGAACTTGTCCACCAGCGCGCCGAGGCGCTCCAGCGCCGCGCCGGCCAGCTCCGCGACATCCTCGGGCTCGGAGAACATCTGCTTCTCCTCCCCCGCCGTCTCACCGCCCGAGAGCTTCCAGTAGGTCAGCGCCCGCACCGGCGCGCCGGGCACGCCGGCAAAGGCGCCCTCCGCGGCCATGGCGGCTTCCAGGGGCAATTGCGGGGCGCGGCCATCCTGCAATTCATCGGGGCGCGGCAGGGTGCCGGTCTTGTAGTCGAGGATCGCCAGGCTGCCATCGCCCAGCCGGTCGATCCGGTCCGCCCGCGCCTTCAGCCGCACCGTGCCGCGCGGCCGTTGCAGGTCGAGCAGCCCGGCGGTCTCCGTCCAGCTTCCGGCGATGCCGCCACCCTGGCGCCGCTCCGCCTCCAGCCCCACCACGAAGGCGCCGATGCGCGCCAGGCGCGGGCGCCAGAAGGCGGCCAGCGAGGGCCGCGGCCCCTGCAGCACCAGCGCCGCCGCGGCGGCCTCGCCCCAGGCTTCGAGCGCCGCTTCCTCCCCCGGCCAGCCACCAGGGGCGCGGCTGATGGCGTTGACGAAGCCGGACAGCGCGGCATGGACGATGATGCCGTAATCCAGCGCGCCGACATCGGCATCCAGCGGATCCAGCTTGCGCAGCCGCAGGATGCGCTTGGCGTGGAAGGCGTAGGGGTCGGCCAGCAGGTCGGCCACCTCCGTCACCGAAATCTCCCGCGGCCGCTGCGCCAGGGTGGGGCGCGGCGCGGGGCGGGAGACCGGGGTGACGCGATCCGGCACGTCCAGCGCCGCCGCCATCCGCGCCGCCTCGCTGCCCGGCAGCGTCAGCCCTTGGCCGGACAGGAAGGTTTCCAGCCTGGTCAGCCAGCGCGCCGGCACGGTGGGCGACCCGCCGCGCCGCGCCGCACGTGAAAACACCGCCTCCGGCGCCGCGCAGGCAAACAGAAAAAAGTCCATGCAGACGCGGCCGATGCGTGCCTCCGGCTCCGGCAGGCCGAACTGCGCGCGCATCGGGCGGCTCATCCAGGGGCCGGGGTCGGTGGCCAGCGGCCAGACGCCCTCATCCAGCGCGCCGAGCACCACGCGGTCGAAGGACAGCAGCCGCGCTTCCAGCAGGCCGAGGATTTCCACGCGCGGATGCGCCGCGCCGTGCTGGCGGACGATGTAGGTGGCGATGCCTTCCAGGCTCGCCTCGAACAGCGCCGGCCACAGCGCCGGGTCCATCGGCGGCAGATGGCGCATGGCGGGGCCGAGATCGGCCATGTGCCCGGCCAGCACCTCACCCTCCTGCGCCGCATAGAGGCGCAGGCCGCCCGGTTCCTGGGGCGTGGCGGCCAGCGCCTCGGCGGCGGAGAGATGCGCTTCCAGCAGATCCGCCGGCGGCTTTGCCGCGCCATGGGCGGTGCTGAAATCGCCCAGCGCGCCGGCGAGTGCGGCATGCAGCGCCAGCAGCGGCGGCTTGCGGTCATCCTCCGGCAGGGCGGCGATGGCCTGGCCCAGCCCCTCCAGCCCGCCCAGCGGCCGCGGGCCGCGCAGCACGCGGCGTTCCAGCAGCCGCACGGCATCGAGGAAGGCGGCGCGGTCCATTCCCGCCGCCGACAGCGGATGTTTCGCCAGGGCCAGCAGCGGGACGGGGGCGAAATCCTCGGCCACCGTGCGGGCCAGCAGGCGCAGGAACACGCCCGTGGGCGTTTGCGCCAGGGGCTGGCCGGCGCTGTCATCGGCGCGGATGCCGTGGCGCACCAGCTCGGCCGAGACGCGGCGGGCCAGGTCGCGGTCGGGCGTCACCAGCGCGGCGCGGGCGCCGCGGGTCTCCAGCGCCTCGCGCAGCAGCAGGGCGATGGCGGCGGCTTCCGTCTGCGCCTCCGGCGCCGCGACCAGGCGCAGGCCATTCAGGCCGGGTGCCCAGGTCTCGGGCGCGGGGACCGTCCAGGGCTGCATCCCCTCCGGTGGGCGCAGCGCCATCTCCAGCAGGGCGCTGCGGGCGGCGGGGACGGTGGGCGCGGCCTCCGCGCAGCCATGCCAGCGGCGCACCTGGCGCGGCTCGGCGCCCATGGCGTGCAGCAGGCGGCCCTGGCTGCAGAAGGGGTGGGTGGGGGAGTTGCAGATCGAATCCCAGATCGCGGCCAGCTCCGCGCGGTCCAGCCCATGCAGCACCACGGCGCCTTGCGGCAGCCCGGCCAGCACCCGCAGCAGCTCCACCGCCGCCGGGATGGTGCCGCCGATGCCGATGCCGGCGGCGATCACGGGGTGCTCGGGCGGCCTCTCCTGCCACGCCTTGGTCTGTTCGCGCAGCGCCAGCACGCGGCGCAGGCCGATATCCAGCAGCCCCTCATTCTCCAGCCAGCCGGCCCAGGCGGTGGCGACGCCGCGCAGGAAGTGGGTGGTGATCTGCCAATGGGTCGCCTGGGATTCCGGCACCAGGTCTTCCAGCCGGCCGAGCCAGGTCTCGGTGAAATCAGCCGGGCTGCCGGTGGCGAGCAGTTCGGTATCCGGCTCCTCCAGCGCAATCTCGTCGAAGATCCGGGAAAGTTCGGCGGCCAGCGACCAGGCCTGTTCGGGCGTGCCGGGGCCGCCATGGCGCGGCGGCAGGCGGATCACCAGGCTGGTCAGCACCGCCTGCCGGGTCAGAGCCGGGACGGAGGGCGGCAGGTCCAGCAGCGTCGGCAGCGCCAGCTCATCGGCGTCTTCCGTGGAAAGCCCGGCCAGCGCCCGCATCCGCGGCAGCAGCAGCGCGCGCCCTTCCGCCCGGGCGAGGAAGGCATCGCGCAGCCCGCGCGCGGAACGCTGCGTCGGCAGCAGGATGGTGGCGCGGGACAGCGCCTCCGCCGGCTTGTCGCGGAAATCCGCGAGCACCCCGGCGGCGAGGCATTCCAGGAAAGGCAGCTCGGCCGGGATGTCGAAGAGATTCATGTTCCGTTCCAACGCTACCGGCTGGCGCGGGTTCGGTCCAGCGCCCGAAGCGGGATCAGAACAGCGCCGTCAGCATTCCCGCCCGCAGCATCGTCTCCGCCCGGTCCAGGTCCCGCGGGGTGGAGAGGTGGAACCAGGCGCCGTCATGCACCAGCCCGTACAGGCGCCCGTTCTCGATGGCGCGGTCATACAGCAGGTTCAGGCTGAACGGCCCCTCCGGCACGTCCTTGAACAGTGCCGGGGACAGGATCTGCACGCCGCCGAACAGGTAGGGGGAGATCTCCCGCTCCTTCAGCCGCCGCGCGCGGCCCATCGGGTCCAGCATGAAGTCGCCGCGACCGGCCTCCCCATCCACCTGGGCAGTACGGACCAGCAGCAGCAGCGCGTCCATGCTCTCGGGGTCGAAATTCGCGGCCAGCCGGGCCAAAGCAGGGGTCGGGCCGTCGAGCCAGAAGGCATCGCCATTGACCACGGCGAAGGGGCCATCGCCCAGATGTGGCAGGGCATTGGCGACGCCGCCGCCGGTCTCCAGCAGCACGTCTTCCCGCAGCACCGTGCGGTCCGGTGCGTCATGCGCGGCGACGGCCTCCGCCACCTGGTCGGCGAACCAATGGGCGTTCACCACGTGATGCTGCACGCCGGCATCGCGCAGCCGGTCCAGCGCATGGTGCAGCAGGGACCGGCCCTCCAGCATCAGCAGCGGCTTGGGCCGGTCGTCGGTCAGCGGCCGCATCCGCGTGCCGAGCCCGGCGGCGAGCACCATGGCGTGGGTCAGGGCGATCATGCCGCTTCAGTCTCCAGCCCCGCCGGATTGGCGCGCAATGCGGGGGGTACATGCGTGTCGAGAAATTCCGCCAGCGGTGCAGCCGCCGGGTGTTGCAGCGCCCGGCCGAGCAGGGCCCAGCAGCGCGGCCCGTGGCGCAGGTAATGCGGCTTGCCATCCCGCCGCGCCAGCCGCACCCAGAGGCAGGCGACGCGCAGATGGCGCTGCGCCGCATGGGCGGCCATGGCGCCGCGGAAATCCGCCGCATCCAGCTCCGGCCGCAATTCCAGGTAGCGCCGTATGCAGGCCTCGCGCAGCGCCGGGTCCACGTCCCGCCGCGCATCCTCGACCAGCGAGACGAGGTCATAGGCCGGGTGGCCCAGCGCCGCGTCCTGGAAATCCAGCAAGCCGACATCGGCCGGCGGGGCACGGTCCGGCAGCGGCATCAGGTTGGCCGGGAAGAAATCCCGGTGCACGAAGCCGGCTGCGGCGTAGGGCGCCAGCATGGCGTGGATCGCCTCGCCGAATTTCGCGCCGATGGCCTCGGATGGCGCATCGCCGAAGGCCGCCGGCCACCACCATTCCAGGAAGGTGGCCGCGGCGGTGTCGGCCATGCGGACGGAATCCCAGGCCGGCAGGCCATCCGGCGGCGGCACGGCGTGCAGCCGGGCCAGGGCGGCTGTGGCTGCCAGATAATGCGGCGCCGGCTCCGCCCCCGCATCCAGAAGCTGCGCCATGGTGCGCGCGCCGAAATCCTCGATGAGGGCGAAGCCCTGGCGCGGGTCCGCCGCCAGAACCTCCGGCGCCGAAAGCCCGGCCGCCTTCAGATGCGCGGCGATGGCGATGTAGGGGCCGAGATCCTCCTGCGGCGGCGGCGCCTCCATCAGCAGGGCCGGGCGCGGCCCACCGGCCAGCCTCGTGTAGCGGCGGAACGAGGCATCCGCCGGCAAGGGCTGGCGCTCCGCCGCCGCGAAGCCGTTTTCCGCCAGGAAGGCGACTGCCTCCGCCTTCATTTGTCGAGTCCTTGCAATCGTCTGGGCAATCGTCCGGGCAATCGGCCGGCCCAGCCGGTCAGCGTCGCGACGCGGGATGTCTCCGTCGCACCGGGTGCGAGCGTGATGGTCAGCGCCTCCGCCGGCCTCAGGGGGCCGAGCCGGTCGGGCCATTCGATCAGGCAGATCCCCTCCCGCGCTTCGTCCCAGCCCAGTTCGTCCAGCCCTTCCGGCCCGTCCAGGCGCCAGAGGTCGAAATGGAAGGCGGGGCCGGCGGGCAGGTCGTAGGATTGCACCAGCGTGAAGGTGGGGGATGGCACTTCCAGCGCCGGATCACCGCTGGCGGCGCGCAGGAAGGCGCGGGCGAAGGCGGATTTGCCGGCGCCCAGCGGGCCTTCCAGCAGCAGCGCATCGCCCGGCCGCGCAAGGGCGGCCAGGCGCGCGGCCAGCGCCGCGGTGGCGGCCTCGTCGGCCAGGGCAAGGGTCAGGATGGGGGACATGCGCGGCGGCAATCTGCCCCGGCCCCACTGCGGCGCACAAGACGCGGCCTTGATTGCCGGCCCGAGGCACGGCTTGATCCCTCGGCCGCCTTGGTCCAAGCACCCGCGCAGCATGGGAAGCGAGGGCGAGATGCCGGCGGTTGTCGAGACGGATGTGGCGATCATCGGCGCGGGTCCGGTCGGGCTCTTCGCCGTGTTCGAATGCGGCATGCTGCGGATGAAGACGGTGGTGGTGGACGCGCTGGGCGAGATCGGCGGCCAGTGCAGTGCGCTGTATCCCGAAAAGCCGATCTTCGACATCCCGGCGCACCCCGAGATCGCCGGCGCCGACCTGATCGCCGCGCTGCACAAGCAATGCGCGCCCTTCAACCCGATGCTGATGCTCGGCCGCCGCGTCGATGGCCTGCGGCAGGACGGCGAAAAGCTGGTGCTGACCACCAGCGAGGGCGATGTCATCACCTGCCGCGCCGTGATCCTGGCCGCCGGCGCCGGCGCCTTCGGCCCGAATCGCCCGCCGCTGGAACGCCTGCCGGAATTCGAGGCGACGGGCGGGGTGCGCTACCTGGTCAGCAAGCGCGAGGAATTCCGCGGCAAGCGCGTGGTCATCGCCGGCGGCGGCGACAGCGCGGTGGATTGGGCGCTGAGCCTGAAGCAGGTGGCCGCCCATGTGACGGTGGTGCACCGGCGGGACAAGTTCCGCTGCGCCCCGGAAAGTGCCGCGCAGCTCAAGCAGGCGGCGGAGCGGGGCGAGATCGAGCTGGCGATCCCCTACCAGCTGCACGGGCTGGAAGGCGAAGGCGGCGTGCTGACCGGCGTGTCGCTGGCCACGCTGAAGGGCGAGGTGAAGACGGTGCCGGCGGACCACCTGCTGGCCTTCTTCGGCCTGTCCATGGAACTCGGCCCGATCGCCGAATGGGGCCTCGGCCTGGACCGCAGCCACATCACCGTGGAGCCCGCGACCTGCGCCACCAATATCCCCGGCGTGCATGCCATTGGCGACATCGCCACCTATCCCGGCAAGCTGAAGCTGATCCTGCAGGGCTTCTCGGAGGCGGCGATGGCGGCGCATGCCATCCACCCGCGGATCTTCCCGGGGGAGGCGCTGCATTTCGAGTACTCCACCAGCAAGGGCCTGCCGGTTCCGGGCTGAGCACCGGTTCCGGGATGAGTACCGGTTCCGGGACGAGCACCGGCGCCTGACGGGCCCGGCGCAACCGCGCGCCGCCAGCCCGCGTTGGGCTGGGGCGGCCGGGCTGGCCGCGACCGGATCAGGACAGGTGGATGCAGGCCGCGGCCCAGACGACGATCGCCGGCGACCGGCCCTCCCTCACCTCCGGCGAAACCGCGTCCCGCACCATCGAGGTCGGCTCCGCCATCATCCAGGACAAGGTCGGAGCCTGGTCGGCCGGGTTCCAGTACCTGCTGCCCAACATCGTCGTCGCCCTGCTGGTGGTCGCCATCTTCATCGGACTGGCCTGGCTGGTGGCCAAGGGCTTCCGGCGCTGGGCGCGGCGGCGGGACCGGGAGAACCTCGGCGAGGTGCTGGGCGCCTTCCTGAAATGGGTGGTCATCTTCCTCGGCGTGCTGATCGGCCTGACCATCGTCATGCCATCGCTGCGGCCGGGCGACCTGGTGGCGGGGCTCGGCGTCGGCTCCGTCGCCATCGGCTTCGCCTTCAAGGACATCCTGCAGAACTGGCTGGCCGGGGTGCTGCTGCTGCTGCGGCAGCCCTTCCGCCCTGGCGACCAGATCATCGTCAGCGGCTTCGAGGGCACGGTGCAGCGCATCGAGACCCGCGCCACGGTGATCCGCACCTATGACGGCCGCGACGCCATCATCCCGAACGCCGATGTCTATTCGAACCCGGTGCTGGTCAACACGGCGCATGAAAGGCGGCGCGACGAATACGACCTGGGCATTGGCTATGGCGACGATATCGAGGCCGCCCGCCAAGCCATCCTGGCCGCCATCGGCAGCCTGCCGGAGATCGAGGCCGATCCGGCGCCGGAGGTGCTGGTCTGGGACCTGGCCGGGTCCAGCGTGAACCTGCGCATCCGCTGGTGGACGCATGCGCGCCGCATCGACGTGGTGCTGGCGCGCTCCGCCGTGCTGCAGGCGGCGAAGCAGGCGCTGGACCGCGACGGCATCGACATGCCCTTCCCGACCCAGGTCATGCTGTTCCACGACCAGACCGAGGAACTCGACGGGCTGCGCGGCGAACAGCGCGAGGGCTGGCCGAAGCGCGCGGCCGGGCGCCAGCCCCGCCCGGCGCGGGACCTGGCGCCAAGCCCGGCTCCCGACCCGGCACCCAACCGGGCAGGTAGCAACGCGGGCTGATCAGGCCTTCTGCAGCATCGCGTCGATCCGTTTCGCATCGTCGCGCGGCACGCTGAGGCGCAGCTCGGCACCGGACAGCTCCGTCGCGCTGCGGTCCAGCGGCACGCTGCGCACCAGTTCCTCCAGCGCCAGCTTCGCCGCCTCATGGTCCTTGAAGTGGCGCGACAGGGGCACCGCGTCGGGCACGTTCTTCGACGGGTGATCTTCCCCGGCCGGCACGGCGCGCGGACCCTGCGTCGCGGTGTCGGAAACCGGGTCGCTGGCCGGGAAGGTGTCCATCACCCCACGCTCGTGGTCGTTGACGGGCTTCTGGTCAGCGCGGTCGCTGTGGTTCGGCATGAGATGGCTCCCCTCGATGAGAAGCCGTAACGCCAGCGAACCGCGCGGGTTCGCACGGCGCGGCCGCCTGCGCCGCAGGCTCAGACGAAGATGAGATCCGCGCTGGTCAGGGAAATGAAGCCCTTCACATGGCCGATCAGCTCATCCCGGCCGCTATAGACCCCATCGCCATCGGCATCGCCGTAGATGCCCATGCCGCTGACGCCCTCGATCCTGACGCTGCGGATGATGTAGGTGTCGTAGTCGTCCGAGAGCTGGATCTTGTCGCCGCGCTGGAAGTCCAGGATGCGCCCATAGTCGGCGGTGCCCGATTTCCGCACATTGCCATCATCATAGAAGGCGCCACGGGCATCGCCGAGGACGAAGATGTCGTCGCCCCCAAGGCCCTGCAGCAGATCGACGGTCCCCCTGCCGAGATGACTGCCGGAGGCCGGCACGCCGCTCAGGATCTCGGCATCGGCGGTGCCGGTGACGGTGTCGCGGCCATCGGTGCCGTGGAGTGACGCCATGGCCGGCGGCGCAGACGCCTCCGGCTTCGCGCCGGCACGCAGCATCGCCTCCGCATCCAGCCGCCCGCCGGTCACGGTCCGCCCGGCCAGGGAGGCGGTGGCGATGGTGGAGTCGAGCAGGGCGGCGCGGATCTCCGCCGCGCTGTCCTCCGGATTGGCCGCCGCATACAGGGCGATGGCGCCGGTCACATGCGGCGTGGCCATCGAGGTGCCGCTCATCGTGCCGTAGCCGCCATTGGCGGTGGTGGACAGGATGCTGGCACCCGGCGCCGCCAGGTCCACCGTCGCCGAACCGTAGTTGGAGAAGGAGGCGAGGCTGCCGGTGCTGGTCAGGGCGGCGACCGAGATCACCGCCTCATGCCCGACGCTGTCCAGCGTGCTGAAGCTGGACGGGTAATTGGCCGACCTGTCGGTGTCCCGGCTGTTGTTGCCGGCGGCCGCGATGAACAGGTTGCCGGCCTCGGCGGTGCGGTCGATCGCCGCCTGCATGGCGCTGGAATGGCCGGCGCCGCCCCAGGAATTATTGGTGGCGACGAAATCCTGGCCGACCGCCGCCTTGCCGGCATTGGTGTAGTAGTCCAGCGCCTTCACCGCGTTGGAGATGCTGCCGGACCCGTTCGCGCCGATGAACTTCAGCGCCAGGATCTGCACCTCCCACGCCATTCCGGCCACGCCCACGCCATTGCCGCCGACCGCGCCGATGGTGCCGCTGACATGGGTGCCATGGCCGTTGTCGTCGAAGGGGTCGTTGTCGTTGTTGACGAAGTCCCAGCCGAACAGGTCGTCGCGATAGCCGTTGCGGTCCTGGTCGTCGCGGTTGGCCCAGCGCTGATCCTTCAGCAGATCGCCCGCATCGATCCGGCCATTGCGGTTGATGTCCGTGACGAAGCTCTTGTTGGCGGCCTGGTTCAGGTCGCGGAAGGTGATCTGCCCGTCGCTGTCCACATCCGCCAGGCTGCTGCGGAAGCTGATCGGGATCTCGCCTTGGTTGATCCAGACATTCAGGTAGAGGTCGGCATGGGTGTAGTTGATGCCGGTGTCCAGCACGCCGATGACGACCTTGGCGCTGCCGGTCTCGCCCGTCGCCCAGGCTTCCCCGGCCTGGCTGCCGAAGGCGTTCTTCGAGGTGGTGGCGTCGCCATACATGCCCCAGAGGGACCCGTTGGTGTAGCTGGCATCATTGGAAACCGCATCGACCGAGACGGTGAAGTTCTCCTCCGCGAAATCCACGCCGGGCTGTGTGGAGAGCACGGCGATCGCCTCGGCTTCCTCCGCGCCCTCAGGCAGCGTGACGCGCAGCAGCAGGCCATCCGGGCCGGTGGCCGCGCCATGGATGATCTCCACCGGGGTGCCGGAGACGCTGGCGAGTGCCTGCTCGACCAGCGCGGGGGACAGGTCCGGGCTGAACTGCACCAGGATCTCGCCGGGCTGCGCCGGTGGCGGCGAGGCCTCGGCCGGCAGCGGCGCATCCGGCTCTGCCGTGTTGCCGGTGGTGCTACCGTCCGGTCGGGGGTGTTCCGCGGCGGGGGGTGGTGGCGCTGCGGCCCAGACAGTCCGGGCCTGCTCCGCCGGTTGCGCGTCTTCGGCCGGCAGGTCGAACAGGAGGCCGCCTGGTACCGTCATTCGTGAGATGGACACGCATCCTCCGGAAACAGTGAGCCAGTGCCTCATTTTACGAGAGAAAAATGAAAGCGAAGTGAATCGCCGGCACGATCGTTACAGCCGCGCTTCCCGCCACAGGCCCAGCTTCTGCTGCGCGGCGGCGTCCGAATAGCCGAACAGCACCAGGTCGCTCTCGGCCGCCAGGGTCAGCGCGGCCCAGGACGGCACCACCAGCAGGTCGCGCGGGGCGAGCGTGAAGGGCGTGCCGGCGACGGTGGCGGTGCCGCTGCCCTCCACCACCACCAGCACCATCGCATCCGTCGCATGGCGTGGGCGCGTGGCGAATCCGGCGGGCAGCAGGCGGACATGGGCTGCGATGGTCGGCATCACGGGGCCGCCATCGGCCGGGTTCACGAATTCCAGCGCATGGCCGAGATGTGGGTCGGGGTCCCCGGCGCGCGCCATGGCGGCCAGGCTGTCGCGCCATTCGGCGTAGGGGTAGTGGAACAGCGGCAGGTTCTTCGGCCGCCGCGCGCCCAGCGTGCCGCCATAGGGGCGCAGGTTGCGGCCGTAGCGGGCGGCGGTGTCGCCCGGCGGGGCGGTCTCCGGATGCGCCATGGCGCCATCCGGCAGGCGTTCCGCGAAGCTCGCCGCGAAATGGCGCACCGTGGGAATGTCCAGCCCATCCAGCCAGATCATCGGCGCGGCGCTGGTATTGCCGTGGTCATGCCACTGCCAGTTCGGCGTCAGCACTAGGTCGAAGGGGCGCATCACCGCCTTCTCGCCATCCAGCGCGGTGAAGGCGCCGTCGCCCTCCATCACGAAGCGCAGCGCGCATTGCGTGTGGCGGTGGCAGGGCGCGACCTCCCCGGGCAGGATCAGCTGCAGGCCGGCATAGAGGCTGGTGGTGACGGAGGAAGTGCCGGGCAGGCCCGGATTCTCCAGGATCAGCACGCGGCGCTCCGCCTGTTCGGCGGTGATCAGGTCGCCGGCGCGCAGCAGATGCGCCCGCGCCGTGTCGTAGTGCCAGAGATGCGGCTGGACGGGGGAGGCGGGCGTCGGCGTGACCAGCGCATGCAGCACTTCCCAGAGCGGGAACAGATGCTGCGGCGCCATCTCCGCGTAGAGGCCCTGCAACAGGGCCTTCGGGTCGTTGGTCCCGTCCATCGCGCTTCCCCCGGGTGCTATCCCTTGCGCACAGCCTCCGCCAATTCCCGCACCCGGTCCAGCACCGCGGGCACGGTCGCCGCGGTGGCGCGGCCCTCGGCATCCAGGCTGGCGACCAGCCCCTCGATCAGCGCGGAGGCGACCACGGCACCATCGGCGATGCGCGACGCCTCCCCGGCCTGCTGCGGCGTGCGCACGCCGAAGCCGATGGCGATCGGCAGGTCGGTGTATTTGCGGATGCGCGGGATGGCGGCCGCCAGATCATCCGTGCTGGCGCTGCGCGTGCCGGTGACGCCGGTGATCGCGACGTAGTAGACGAAGCCGGTGGTGGCGGAGAGCACCTTCGGCAGCCGGTCCTCCCCGGTGGTGGGGGCGATGAGCCGGATCAGGTCGAGCCCGTTGGCGGTCGCATCCGGCGCGATCTCATCGGCTTCCTCCGGCGGCACATCCACCACGATCAGCCCATCGACCCCGGCCTCGGCGGCCTCGGCGCAGAACCTCGCCACGCCATAGGACAGGATCGGATTGAAGTAGCCCATCAGGATGACGGGCGTTTCCGCATCGCCTTCACGAAAATCCCGCACCATGCCGAGCGTGCCGGCCATGGTGGCGCCGGCCTTCAACCCGCGCTGCCCGGCCTTCTGCACGGTCGGGCCATCCGCCATCGGGTCGGTGAAGGGCACGCCGATCTCGATCAGGTCGGCGCCCGCCGCGGGCATGCCGCGCAGGATCGCCATGGCGGTCTCGCGGTCCGGATCGAACGCCTCCAGGAACGGGATGAGCGCACCGCGGCCCTGCGCCTTCAGCGCCGCAAACTTCGTGGCAATGCGCGACATGTCAGATGTTCTCGCCCAGGTGCTTCGCGACGGTGAAGATGTCCTTGTCGCCACGGCCGCACAGATTCATCAGGATGATTTTCTCGGCCGGCATCTTCGGCGCCATCTTCATCACCTCGGCCAGCGCATGCGCCGGCTCCAGCGCCGGGATGATGCCTTCCAGCTTCGAGCAGAGCTGGAACGCCGCCAGCGCCTCGTCATCCGTCACGCCGGAATAGGTGACGCGGCCGAGCTCATGCAGCCAGGAATGTTCCGGGCCGACGCCGGGATAGTCCAGCCCGGCGGAGATGCTGTGCGCCTCCGTGATCTGGCCGTCGCCATCCTGCAGCAGGTAGGTGCGGTTGCCATGCAGCACGCCGGGGCGGCCGCGCGACAGCGCCGCGGCATGTTCTCCCGAGTCCAGACCGCGGCCGGCGGCTTCGACACCGACCATCGCCACATCGGCATCGTCGAGGAACGGGTAGAACAGCCCCATGGCGTTGGAGCCACCCCCGACGGCCGCCACCAGCACATCCGGCAGGCGGCCCTCGGCCTCCTGCATCTGGGCCTTCGCCTCGATGCCGATCACGCTCTGGAAGTCGCGCACCATGGCGGGATAGGGGTGCGGGCCGGCAACCGTGCCGATGCAGTAGTAGGTGTCGCGGACATTGGCGACCCAATCCCGCAGGCCCTCATTCATCGCATCCTTCAGCGTCGCGGCGCCGGAGGTCACCGGCACGACTTCGGCGCCGAGCAGCTTCATGCGGAAGACGTTGGGCTGCTGCCGCTCCACATCGGTCGCGCCCATATAGACCACGCAGGGCAGGTCCATCAGCGCGCAGGCGGTGGCCGTCGCCACGCCATGCTGTCCTGCACCGGTTTCCGCGATGATGCGGGTCTTGCCCATCTTCTTGGCCAGCAGGATCTGGCCGAGCACCGCGTTGATCTTGTGCGCGCCGGTGTGGTTCAGCTCATCCCGCTTGAAATAGACCTTGGCGCCCATGCCCGGCGCGGCGTCCTTGCGCAGATGCGTGGTCAGGCGTTCGGCGAACCAAAGCGGGCTGGGGCGGCCCACGTAATGGGTCAGCAGCCGGCGCCATTCATCCTGGAAGGCCTGGTCGGTCTTGCTCGCCTCATAGGCGGCCTCGACCTCCAGGATCAGCGGCATCAGCGTCTCGGCGACGAAGCGGCCACCGAAATTGCCGAAGCGGCCGCGGGCATCGGGGCCCTGGCGGAAGGAATTGGGGGGCGGCTGCTGGTTCACGGGCGATGTCCTGGAATTGGGCATGGTCTTGGCCCGGCAGGGAGGGGCCGGGAGTCTCTAGCGCAGGCGGCTCAACTGGTCACGCGATGCAGGTCTGACCAGACCCAGGCGGTCTCGGCCACGGCGACCTCGCCATGCCAGCCGATCTGGCTGGTGCCCGGCACGGCGCCGGTTGCGGCGTAGAAGCCGCGCGCCCGCGCATTCGCATCCAGCGCCCAGGCCGCCGCCGAGCCATGCCCGGCCGCGAGCAGCACCCGCGCACCCGCCACCAGCAGCGCCCGCCCCAGCCCGCGCCCCTGCGCCGCACGCAGCAGATAAAGCCCCGAGATCTCGCCGGAGGCGCCCAGCGCCGGATCCCGCGCCGCGCAGACGGAGACGAGGCCGAGGATCGCGCCCGCTTCCTCCGCCACCAGGATGCCGCCCGGCAGCAGCGGTGCCGCCAGGTTGCGCGCCCAGGCGGCGCGGCGGCGGGCAGGGTCGGTCATCTCGGCCAGCAGCGCGTCCGGCACCAGGCCGGGATAGGTCTCGGTCCAGGATTGCGCGTGCATGTCGCCGATCGCCGCCGCATCCGCCCGCTCGGCGCGGCGGATCACGCCGCCTTCGCGGCCGCCACGAAGGCGGCGATGCGCGCCGGGTCCTTCACCCCGCGCGCGGCCTCGACACCGGAGGAGACATCGACCCCCGGCGCCCCGCTGGCGGCGATGGCCTGCGCCACATTCTCCGGCGTCAGCCCGCCCGCCAGCAGCCAGGGGCGCGGGATGCTGCGGCCGGCGGTCAGCGTCCAGTCGAAGGGCGCGGCATTGCCGCCGGGCAGCGGCGCGCCGGGCGGCGCTTTCGCATCCAGCAGGAAGCAGTCCACCGCCGGGGCATAGGCCGCCAGCGCATCCAGATCCGCGGCCGAGGCGATGCCCAGCGCCTTCATCACCGGCCGTCCGAATTTCTCGCGGATTTCGGCGCAGCGGGCCGGGGTTTCCTCGCCATGCAGCTGGATCATGTCGAGGTGCAGCGCCGCCAGCACGGTCTCGATCAGCGCGTCCGCCGGGTCCACGAACAGCCCGACGCGCTGCGGCCCGCCCGGCATGGCGGCGGACAGCGCCGCGGCCTGCGCCGGCGTCAGCGCCCGCGGCGAGGGTGGGAAGAACACCAGGCCGCACATCTCGGCCCCGGCGGCGCGAACCGCCTCCAGCCCCGCCACATCGCTGATGCCGCAGATCTTGACGAGCATGGTCAGCCCAGCGCCGCCGCGATGGCGCGCGCCGCCGCGCCCGGATCCGCCGCCTGGGTGATCGGCCGGCCAACCACGATCCAGTCGGCGCCGTCACGCGCCACCTGCTCCGGCGTCGCCGTCCGGGCCTGGTCATCCGCCGCGCTGCCGGCCGGGCGCACACCGGGCACCACCAGCACCGGCAATTCGCCCAGCGCATCGCGGATCGGTCGCACTTCCCGCGGCGAGCAGACCAGGCCATCGGCACCCGCCGCCATCGCCAGCCGCGCCAGCCGCAGCACCTGCTGCACCGGGCCGCCTGCCACGCCGGTCGCGGCCAGCGCCGCCGCATCCAGGCTGGTCAGCACCGTCACCGCCAGGATGCGCGGCCGCACCCCGCCCCCGGCTTCCGCCGCCTTTCGCGCGGCTTCCACCATGGCTGCCCCGCCGGCGGCATGCACCGTGATCCAGGCCGGCCCGAGCGGCGCCAGCGACCGGATGGCGCCCGCCACCGTGTTCGGAATGTCGTGCAGCTTCACATCGAGGAACACCGGCCGGTGCGCCGCGATCCGTCGCACCGCCGCGCCGCCCTCGGCCGAGAACAATTCCAGCCCCACCTTCAGCAGCCCGGCATGCGGCGCGACGGCGCCGGCCCAGCTTTCGGCCGTGGCGAGATCCGGCGCATCCAGCGCCACGCACAACCCGCAGCGGCGCATGTTCAGCGCGCCGCCGGCAGGGTGATCTGCATCGGCACCGGCGTGCCCTCATGCCGGGCCTGGGCTTCGCGCGCCTTCAGCACCGCCAGCTCCGCCTCCAGCAGCTTCGCGGCCTGGGTCACCTCGCGGGCGCGGCGGCGGGCCGGCAGGGCGGCGGCCCAGGCGATGATGGCGCCGAGCACGAAGCCGAAGCCCGACAGCACCAGCACCGCCACGCCGAGCGGCGCCGCCCAGGCCAGGTCGAAGGGCCACAGCCGCAGCTGGACCTCCTGCATGTTGGACAGCGCGAACAGCGCGAGGAGGATGAGCAGCGGCAGGAACAACAGCCAGCGCATGGGGGGCCTCTCCGATCTTCGCGGCCTGTCCTACCCGGCCCGGCGAGGTTACGGAAGCATCGCGCGGTGCACGAGCGCGGGTGTCAGGCCACCAGCGCCGCGCAACGCGGGAATCATCGCCGCGCGGCTCGAAAATTCGCCGCTTTGCGGCTCAGGCTTTCGCGGCGGCGGTCGTGGCGCGTGGCCGCCGGGGCGGGTCCTGCAGCGGGCCGCCATTCACGCGTTCCCGCAACTCCTTGCCCGGCTTGAAATAGGGCACCGCCTTGCCGTCCACCGCCACCGCCGTGCCGGTGCGTGGATTGCGGCCGGTGCGCGGGTCGCGGCGCTTGGTTGAGAAGGCGCCGAAGCCGCGCAGCTCCACCCTGTCGCCGCGCGCCAGGGCGCCGATGATCTCATCGAAGATGGTGGTGACGATCAGCTCCACATCCGGCTGCCGCAGATGCGGGTTGGCGGCAGCGAGCTGCGCGATCAGTTCCGACCTGGTCATCTTGATCCTCGGCGCCCCGACCCCTGGGCGGGGGCAGTCCGGATTCGGACGCCTGCCTGCCCGGAGGTTCTGGTTCTAGGGCGAAGGCTGCCAAAGCGCGCGCACGCGGTCAACGCCAACCCATTCATTCGCAATGCTTTTCGCGAAAAAACCCAGTGCGGCGCCAAAGGTCCGTTCCGCAAAGCCCCTGATTTCGATGTCGCGCACCGGCAGCGCCTCCGGCACCGCGCGGGTCTCGGCCAGCCAGGCACGTGCCTCGGCCTCCCCACCCAGGGCGTCCACCAGGCCGAGGGCCAGCGCCTCCCGCCCCGTGAAGACCCGGCCATCGGCCAGTTCGCGCACCCGCGCCGGGTCCATCCGCCGGCCCTCCGCCACCATCGCGACGAATTGCGCGTGCAGATCCTGCACCACGCGGGCGAGTTCGGCGCGCCCTTCCTCGGTCAGCGGGCGGAACGGGCTGGGCTGGTCCTTGAAGCGGCCGGAGGCAATGGTCTCCGCATTCACGCCGATCCAGGCCAGCAGGCCGGAGGCATCGAAGCTCTGCAGGATCACGCCGATGGAGCCGGTAACGGTGGCGCCGCGGGCGAAGACCCGCTGCGCCGGCAGCGCCACCATGTAGCCGGCCGAGGCCGCCGTGCCGCCCATCACGGCGACCACCGGCTTGGCTTCCGCCATGCGGGTCAGCGCCGCGTGCAGCCCCTCGCCGCCCGCCACGCTGCCGCCGGGGCTGTCGATGGCCACCACCACGGCACGCACGGCGTCGCTGCGCCGCAGGCGGTCCAGCTCCTCGATCAGTTCATGGTCGTCGCCGATGAAGCCGGAGACGTTGAGGCGCGCGACATGGGCGCCGGTCACGCCGGGCAGCAGCCCGCCGGCGCGCTGGTCGCCCAGCGTGAAGGCCAGCACCACGCCGGCCACCGCCAGCACGGCGGCGGCGCGCCACAGGGAAAGCCGGCGCTTCAGCCGGCGGCGATCGAGCAGGAGGTCGGCATCGAGGGGCATGGTGCGATCACTTGGTGGGCGCGCTGGCGCTTGGCCAGGGCGCGATGAAACCGGCGGCGAGATAGGCGGGCACCTTCGCCACCTCCCCCAGCACGCGGGCACGGGCTTCGGGGTGCAGGTGCCAGGCGCCGCGGCGAACGGGGCCGTATTCCACCGGCAGGCAGCGCTTCTCGGGCGCGGGCCAGTGGCGGTGCAGCGTCATCGCATAGCGGCGGCCGGTGCAGAACAGCCCGACGCAGACAATCTTTCCGGAATTCAACAGCCCGGCCTCGGCCAGGATGGGCAGGGAGAGGGTCACATTCTCCCCCGTATGGGTCGCCCGCCGTTCCAGCAGCAATGCTTCACGTGGAACACCCCGGGTGACGATCGCGGCCGCGATGGCGTCGGCCTCGGTGCCCGGGCCGCCCGGCGTGGCGCCGCCGGAGACGAGGAGGCGGGGCACGAGCCCCTCCAGAAACAGCGAAGCGGCCGCCGCCGCCATCTCCGGCACCGCGATGCGGTTGCCGAAGACGAAGGCAAGGTCGGCCGCTTCACGCGGATGATGCAGGCAATGGTCGCGCTCGATCCCGCCGGGATCGAGCGCAGCCAAGGCTGGATTACTCCTCGCCGGTCTGGGCCCGGCGGCGGATCGCCGCACCCAGGATGTCGCCGAGCGAGGCGCCGCTGTCGGTGGTGCCGTATTCACGGACCGCCTCGCGCTCCTCCTCCACTTCCTTGCCCTTGATGGTCAGGGCCAGGCGGCGGCCGGCGCGGTCGACTGCGGTGATCTTCGCATCGACCTTCTCGCCCACGGCGAAGCGGTCGGGGCGCTGGTCGCCACGGTCACGGGCCAGCTCGGCGCGGCGGATGAAGCCGATCAGGACCTCGTCGACCTTCACCTCGATGCCGTTCGGCTCGATCTTCGTCACGGTGCAGGTGACGACATCGCCCTTCTTGATCCGGTCCAGCACTTCGGCGGCCGGATCGGCCTCGAGCTGCTTGACGCCAAGCGAGATGCGCTCCTTCTCGACGTCGACATCAAGCACCTTGGCCTTGACGGTCGAGCCCTTCTCGAAGCTGGCCATCGCCTGCTCGCCCGGGAGATCCCAGGAGAGGTCGGACATGTGGACCATGCCATCCAGATCCGGACCCAGGCCGACGAACAGCCCGAACTCGGTGATGTTGCGGATCTCGCCCTCGATGACGGTGCCCGGGGGATTCGCTTCCGCGAACAGCTCCCACGGATTGCCCTGCGCCTGCTTGAGGCCCAGCGAAATCCGGCGCTTCGGACCGTCCACGTCCAGGATCATCACGTCGACTTCCTGCGAAGTGGCGACGATCTTGCCCGGATGGACGTTCTTCTTGGTCCAGGACATCTCGGACACGTGCACGAGGCCCTCGACGCCCGGCTCCAGCTCCACGAAGGCGCCGTAGTCGGTGATGTTCGTCACGCGGCCGCTGAACTTGCCACCCACCGGGTACTTGATGGCGACACCTTCCCAGGGGTCGGACATCAGCTGCTTCATGCCGAGGCTGATGCGCTGCGTCTCCGGGTTGAACCGGATGACCTGCACCTTCACGGCCTGGCCGATGGTCAGGGCCTCGCTCGGGTGGTTGATGCGGCGCCAGGCGATGTCGGTGACATGCAGCAGGCCGTCCACGCCGCCGAGGTCCACGAAGGCACCGTAGTCGGTGATGTTCTTGACCACGCCGTCGAGAACCATGCCTTCCTTGAGGCCCTGGATCAGCTCGGAACGCTGCTCCGCCCGGGTCTCCTCGAGCACCGCACGGCGGCTGACGACGATGTTGCCGCGGGCGCGGTCCATCTTGAGGATCTGGAAGGGCTGCGGGCTGCCCATCAGCGGAGTCACGTCGCGCACCGGGCGGATGTCCACCTGGCTGCCCGGCAGGAAGGCCACGGCGCCGCCGAGGTCGACGGTGAAGCCGCCCTTCACGCGCCCGAAGATCACGCCGTTGACGCGCTGCTGCGCGGTGAACGACTTCTCCAGGTTGGTCCAGGCTTCCTCGCGGCGGGCCTTCTCACGCGACAGGATGATCGCGCCGTCGCGGTCCTCGTAGCGTTCGACGAACAGCTCGATGATGTCGCCGACCTTGATTTCCGGCTTCTGGCCCTGCGGGGCGAATTCCTTGAGGGGGACGCGGCCCTCGGACTTCAGGCCGACATCGACGACCGCGAAGTCGTCATCGATGCGGATGACCTTCCCGGAGATGACGGATCCGTGGAAGGAGGTGTTCTCACCCAGCGTGGCGTCGAGGAGGGCGGCGAAATCTTCGCCCGGATCAGCGAAGGCGGTGGCGCTTGCCATGTAACGGTTGTTTCCCGATCAGATGCCCCGATCGTGGGGCATGGGGTGTGCGCCCCCGCGGCCCGGGATCATCCCGGTCGCGGACACGACGTGGCCGGAATGCAGCGCCGGCCGTCCCTCGGGATCGGTTCCGGATGCACAGCCGACCCTCGGCTTGCGAACGACATGACGGAGCGTCCATTCCGGCCCCGGCTTGGCGGTGGCCTGCGGTGCGGGGCAAGCGCCCCGGATTCCGCCACCATTCCCCCGGGCAAGGGCACCGCCACCGTTTCGGGCGCGCGGATCACGGGGCAGCGGGTAGGCCCGTCCACCCTGTCGAGTCAAGCGGATTCCAAGCCCTACAAGGACGGGAGGCGCGCACGAACCAGGGAAAGCGCGGCCTGGAATGCCGCTTCCGCATCCAGCGCGGTGGTGTCCAGCCAGCAGGCATCCTCCGCCGGTTTCAGTGGCGCCACGCTGCGCGCGCTGTCCTGTGCGTCACGCGCACGCAACTCGGCCTCCACCTGCGCCAGCTTCGCCGCTTGGCCGCGACCGCGCATCTCCAGCCAGCGGCGGCGGGCGCGTTCCTCCGGGCTGGCACTGACGAACAGCTTCACGGGCGCTTCCGGGAAGACCACCGTGCCGATGTCGCGTCCATCCAGCACCGCGCCGTGGCGGCGGCCGAAATCGCGCTGCCAGTCCAGCAGCGCCGCGCGCACGGCCGGGATGGCGGCGACCGCGCTGGCCGCCATATCCGCCGCCGGGCCACGCAGGTCGCCGCGGGACAGGTCGGCGGCGGTCAGGGCCTGGGCCTGCTCGGTGGCCGCGGCCGCATCGGCCGGGTCGGCGCCGGCATCCAGCAGCCGCCGGCCGACGGCGCGGTACAGCAGGCCGGTATCCAGGTAGGGCAGCCCCAGCTCCGCCGCCAGGCGGCGGGCCAGCGTTCCCTTGCCGGCCGCGGCCGGCCCATCCACCGCAATGACCAGAAGATCGGTCATGCCACGCCTGCCGGTGCGCCGATCAGCGCGCGGAGGCCTGGGAAGGCGGCCTCCATGCAGCCGCCGTCGTCGATCCGCACCGGCCGGCGCGTGGCCAGGCCGAGCACCAGGGCGGACAGGGCAATGCAAGCGTTCATCTGTGTCTCCACCAGGCCGCCGCCCTCGGGCGGGGCTCCGGTACCATGCACCAGCAGATCATTCCCCTCCATCTCATGCCCTATTCCATTGGCGGCGAGCAGCGCGGCGATCGGGGCCGGGTGTTCCACTCCGCGCAGCCGCGTGGTGCCGCGCGCACAGGCGGCGGCGACGGCCAGCAGCGGGATATCCGCCTCGCGGCAGGTGCCCGTCGGCAGGTCGATGGCGGAGAGCGTCGAGGCACGGACCAGGAGATCGGCGACCACCTGTCCGACCGCCTTCGATGGGCCTTGCTCAAGGATCTGCGCGCCCATGGCGCGCAGCGCCGCGAAGATGGCGCTGCGTAGCGGGTCCAGGCCAACCTGGCGGAGGGTGAGGACCGAGCCCGGCACCAGCAGCGCCGCCACGGCCAGGAAGGCGGCGGCAGCGGGATCGCCGGGCACCGCGACGCTGCCGGCGACCAGCTCCGGCTGGCCATCCAGTTCCACCAGCTGGCCCTCGCCCTCGGGCGAGACCCGCACGGTGGCGCCGAAATGCCGCAGCAGGTGTTCCGCATGGCCGGGGGTGGCCACCGCCTCCCACACCCGGGTGGTGCCGCGGGCGCAGAGCCCGGCCAGCAGGCAGGCGGCCTTCAAATCGGCGGCCTTCAATTCGGCGGAAGGCAGCGTCAGGCGGCAATCCAGTGGCAGGGGTTCCGCCATGCCTTCCACCACCAGCGGCGGCCGGCCGCCGGCGCGGCTGGCGAAGCGGGCGCCGGTGCCGGCGAGCGGGTCCGTCAGCCACCGCATCGGCTGCTGCCGCAGGGCCGCATCGCCGGTCACCACGGCCAGCATGGGGTGCCCGGCGAGCAGCCCGCAGAACAGCGGCGCGGCGCCGTCGGCATGGCCCAGGTCCAGCACATCCGCCGGCTCGACCAGCCCGCCGATGCCGCGCCCGGCGACGCGCCAGGACCCGTCGCCCGCCTTTTCAACCCGGGCGCCCAGCGCCCGCAGCGCGGCGGCGCTGCGCAGCACGTCCGGGGCTTCCAGCAGGCCGGTGATGGTGGTGGTGCCCGCGGCCAGCGCGCCCAGGATCAGCGCCAGGTGGCTGATCGCGCGGTCCCCCGGCACCGCCACGGCGCCCGACAATGGCGCCGCCGCGCGCGGCGGCTTCGGGGCGGTTTCGGATGGGGCCTGCATGACGCGGCGTTTGACATGCAGGGCGGTAAGTGGCAATCGCGCGCACCCTTTACGCCCCGGCTGCTCGCGGACCTCTGCGTGTCGCCGTGGCCTGGCACGAGGCTCTTCTTCCCCATGGCGAAGCCCGAACTTGGACTGAAGCGCGTCTGCGTGTCCTGCGGCACGAAGTTCTATGACCTGACGCGTCAGCCTGCGATCTGCCCGAAATGCGGCACCGAACAGCCGGCCGAGCAGCCGCGCCTGAAGCGCGCCGCGCCGCTGCCGGATGAGCGTGTGAAGAAGCGTGCCGCGGTGTCCGAGAGCGAGGTCGAGGACGGCGTCGAGGTCGAGGCCGATGACGGCGACGAGGCGATCGAGGACGCCGAGGAGCTGGAAGACGCGGACGAGGAACTGGGCGACGACCTGGTTGTCGAGAGCGACCGCGAAGAGGAAGTCTGAGAGCATCCCCGGGCCGGGCGGACTCGCCCGGCCCGGGGATGCCGCGTAGCAGCGGGCCGGAGGCCGCTCTCAGCGAGCGGCCAGGGCCAGGCCCGAAACCGCCCCCACCGGGTCCGTTTCTGTCGGAAAGCTGAAGCTGAACCGCGTTTCCTCCACGCCGGAGGCGACGCGGAGTGTGCCGCCATGCGCCCGGGCGATCTCCGCCGCGATGAACAGCCCGAGACCCAGCCCTTCTGGCCCCAGCCCTTCCGGCCCCAGCCCTTCCGGCCCCGGCCTCTGCCGGGACTGCGCGACGCGGGCGCGGAAATAGGGCTGGAACAGCTTGTCCAGCGCCGCCGGCGGTATCGGCTCGCCGGCATTGCTGACCTCCAGCGTGAATTTGCCGCCGCCGGAGCAGGCCTGCAGCCGGATCGGCGCCGCGCCGGAGCCATGCTCGATGGCGTTGGCCAGCAGGTTGCTGCACAGCTGCATGATCCGGTCCACGTCGCAGCGCACCGGCTCGCACAGTTCGATCTGCGCCTCCACGTGGCGGTTCGGCGCGCCGGATGCGGCCTCCGCGACCACCTGGCGCAGACCGGCCTCCAGGCCCTCCCCACTGCCGCGGGCCACGGGGATGCCGCTGCGCAGCCGGGATTGGGCCAGGTCCATCATGTCGCCGACCAGCCTGGCCATGCGGCGCACGCTGCGCTGGGCGTGGTGGATCAGGGCGAGCGGCTTCTCCTCCAGCCCGGTGCGCGCCAGCAGCCGCATGCTGGCATCGACCGAAGCCAGCGGGCTTCGCAGGTCGTGGCTCAGCACGGCGATGAACTGTTCCCGCAGCACCGCTTCCTTCCGCTCCTCGCCAAGCTCCGCCTGGCTGCTGGCGAGGCGTTCCTGCGACTCGATCTGGAAGCCGATCATCTCCGCGAACAGGCGGAACATGCCGATCGTCGCCGGCGTGTTCAGCAGGCGCGGGGCGGGGTCGATGGCGCAGAGCGTGCCGAAGAAGCGCCCGTCGGGCAGCAGGATGGGCACGGAGATGTAGCTGCGGAAGCCGTACAGCGCCGGCGTGTGGTGGCCCCGGAAGACGGAATCGGCGACGGCGTCATCAATCACCACCGTGCGGCCGTGCTGGCGGATCTCGTGGCAGATGGTGGTTTCCGCCTTCAACTCGTCGCCCGGCATCAGGCCGAAGCGGATGCTGTCGCGGGTCCGGCAGGTGATCCAGCGGTCTTCCGTCACCCGCGCCACGGCGGCGAAGCCCATGCCTGTGGCTTCGCAGACCACGTCGAGGATGCGCGGTACCGCCGGCAGCGCCGAGATGATGTCGATATCCGTCTGGAAGGGGTGGCGCATGAGCCAATCCGAAAGGGTTTTCCAGGATAGCGGCACTCGCGCCGCCACGCGGGGCGGATGGCGGCGAATTAACCCGCCGGCCATGCGGCCATGGCGCCCAGCGCCTGGATGCGTCAGCGTTTCCGGCGCAGCCTCTGCCAGAGCATCAGCGCGGCGTCGTAGGGCAGCGCCGGCACTTCCCGCATCCGCCAGAACCAGCGCCGCCTTTCGCCGGTCTCGGCGGGGCCGGCCGGGGGCGGCACCGCCCGTGCCGGCACGCCGGCCAGGCGGAACAGCAGCAGGCTGCGCGGCAGGTGGTAGCGATGCGTCGCCACCCGCACCTCCCCCACATGGCCGATGCGCCGCAGCAGCGCGACGCAGGCCAGCACCGAGGAGAAGGTATCGGTGCCGGTCGGTTCCTGGTGGATCCGGTCCTCCGGCACGCCGGCCTGCATCAGCATGGCGGCCATGGCCACGCATTCGGCCGGCGGATGGCGGCCGATGGCGCCGGTCGGGATGTAGATGGCCGGCGGCATCTGCCGCTCGCCCCAGGCGCGGGCCGCCTGCACGCGGGCGCGCAGCGCCGGGCTCGGCGTGCCGTCCGGCCGCACCGCGGCGCCCAGGATGACGATGGCGGCTGGCATGTTGGGCTGCTGCCTCAGGCGGAGGCCGCGATCAGCAGCCGGTTCATCCGCTCCATCGCCTGCACCAGCGCATCGCGGTCGCGCAGCGCCTGGTCGCGGCTGGCGCCGGCCGCGACAACGCCGTCCAGGATCTCGCCCCAGCCGGTGCGTCCATCGATGCGCGCCAGCAGCGCGGCCGCCAGACGAGGCAGCGGCACCGCCACGCGCAGCCCGTCGAAGGTCACCGGCAGGACGCCATCCGGCCGCAGGGCGCGGGCCAGGGTGGGGCCGTCCAGTTCCCGCAGCACCGGGATGGTGGCGTCGTCCTGCCAGGGGCGGGGCGGCACCGGCTCCGCCGCGCGGGTCAGGTAGGCGATGTGGATGCCCATGTTGCCACAGATCGCCTCCGCCAGCGCGGCGCGGGCGACCGGGTCCAGGCCCCGCGCCCGGGCGCGCAGCTTCGGGTCGGCCAGGTAGCTGTCCGGGTCGTAGCGCAGCGGCTCCACCAGGCATTCGATGCGCAGGCCGGCGCCGGCGACCAGCTCGGCCAGTTGCGGCACGGAATAGGCACGGTCGCGCGGGTTCAGCAGCAGGTCGTAGAGCCCGGCATCGCCGCCCTTGATGTGGTCGTCGATCCAGGGGTTCTTCCGCAGCCAGGCCGTCTCCGGCACCTGTTTCCACAGCCGCTTGGCGATCTCCACCCGATCCGGGGGCGCGTCCTCGGGCGGGGCCAGCAGGCGCAGCGCGTCCTGCAGCATGTAGACGCCGGTGCGGCCATGCGGCGCATAGACCATGATGCCCAGCCCGCCGCCCGGCGCCAGCACCGATGCCAGCGCCGCCAGCCCCGCCGCCGGGTCCGGCAGGTGGTGCAGCACGCCGCAGCAGTCGATGTAGTCGAATGGCCCGAGGCCGGAGCCCGGCAGGTCGAGCAGCGAACCATCCTCGAAGCGGATATTCTCCAGCCCCCGCGCCGCCGCGCGCGCCTGGGCCACCCGCTTCGCCTGGGCGGAACGGTCCAGCCAGGTGACCCGCCCCGGCCTTCCGAGGCTTTGCATCTGCTGCGCCAGCATGATGGTGCCGTCGCCGGACCCGCCGCCGGCCATCAGCACGCGCAGCGCCTGCCCGGCAGGTCGCCGGCCGCCGAAGATCCAGTGGTCGATCTCCCGCAGGTGTGAGGGGCTGCCGATCACCAGGCGCTTCGCCTCGTCCCGCGCATCGCGCGCGGGATAGGGATAGGCCTCGTACTGGGCGGCGAGTTGGGTGTCGGCGGCGTCGCGTGCGGTCATCGCGTCCTGCATAGAGCATGCGCGGGCCGCGCGGAACGCAAGCTAGCGTAACCCGGGGCGCGGGTCCGGGGGCGTCATGCCGGGTTGCCGCAGCGGATGCCGCGCCGTATCTATCAGGGCATGGTCCGTATCGCTCTTCCCCTTCTCGCCGCGCTGGTCATCCCCGTTGCCGCGGAGGCGCAGCGCGCGCAGCCGCAGCGCCTGGGCACACATCAGGCCTGGACGGCGGCGACGCATCAGGAAGGCGGCCAGAAGGTCTGCTACGCCTTCACCCGCGCCCAGCGTGGCGAAGGCGCGGCGGCGCAGGCACGCCAGAACGTCACCCTGACCGTGACGCACCGCCCGGCGGGGCGCGACCAGGTTGCCGTGTCCCTCGGCACGCCGCTGCCGCGCCAGGCGACGGTGGAGATGACGGTCGGCAGCAACGAATTCCGCAGCTACGGCACGGTGCAGTCCAGCGCCTTCTTCCAGAGCAGCCCCGGCCTGATCAGCGCCTTCCGCGGCGGGCTGGAAGCGGTGGTGCAGAGCCCGGGCCCGGGCCGCGCCGCCGTGACCGATACCTTCTCCCTGTCCGGCTTCACCGCGGCCTATGAGGCGATCTCCCGCGAATGCCCGGCCGGGCGCCGCTGATACTGTGAACCAGACCGCCCCCCAGCCGGCGGGATCAGACCTGTCCGAGGGTGAGCGCGCACGCATCCTGGCCAAGGCCGCGATCTTCGCCCCGCCCCCCGCCACCCTGGCCGATGGCCGCCGCGACCTGGTGGGCCTGACGCGCGAGGAACTGGCGGCGGAGATGGTGGCGATCGGCGAGAAGCCGTTCCGCGCCAAGCAGCTCTGGCACTGGATCTACCACCAGGGCGTCACCGATTTTTCGCAGATGCCGTCCATTGCCAAGCCGATGCAGGGCAGGCTGGCGGAGCGCTTCGTGGTGGGGCGGCCGGAGGCGACGGCGGTGCAGACCAGCACCGACGGCACCCGCAAGTTCCTGTTCCGCTACCGCGACGGCCAGCAGGTCGAGACCGTCTACATCCCCTCGATGGATGAGGATCGTGGCGCCGTCTGCATCTCCACCCAGGTCGGCTGCACCCTTTCCTGCACCTTCTGCCACACCGGCACGCAGAAGCTGGTGCGCAACCTGGGCGCGGCCGAGATCGTCGGCCAGTTCATGGCAGCGCGGGACAGCTACGCCGAATGGCCGAGCCCGAAGGACGGCACGGCGCGGCATCTGTCCAACATCGTCGTCATGGGCATGGGCGAGCCGCTCTATAACTACGAGAACACCGCCAAGGCGATGCGCATCGTCATGGACAATGAGGGCATCGCCCTGTCCCGCCGGCGCATCACGCTGTCCACCTCCGGCGTCGTGCCGATGATGGACAAATGCGGGGCGGAGCTGAACGTGAACCTCGCGGTCAGCCTGCACGCCGTGACCAACGAGCTGCGCGACCAGATCGTGCCGCTGAACCGGAAATACCCGATCGAGGAGCTGATGGCGGCCTGCCGGCGCTATCCCGGCGCCTCCAACGCGCGGCGGATCACCTTCGAATACGTCATGCTGCGCGGCGTGAATGACAGCCCGGCCGAGGCGCGGGAGCTGGTGCGGCTGTTGAAGGGCCTGCCGGCCAAGGTGAACCTGATCCCGTTCAACCCCTGGCCCGGCAGCCCCTACAAGACCAGCACCGGCGACGCGGTGCGCGCCTTCGCCGAGATTGTGGAAGCCGCCGGCTATTCCAGCCCGGTGCGCCGCCCGCGCGGCCGGGACATCTCGGCCGCCTGCGGGCAGTTGAAGACGGATAGCGAGCGGGCGCGTCGCGTGAAGGCCGACGCGGCGTGACCATCCCGCCGCGGATTCGGGCCTGAGCACCGCTCCGCGGCAGGGCGCGGCGCCCGCCATCAATCCCCCCATCTGGCTGATGGCGCTGGCCGCCTTCACCATCGGCTGCGGCATGCGGATGCTGGACCCGCTGCTGCCCATGCTGGCACGCGAATTCAACGTCGGCCTCGGCGCGGTGGCGCCGCTGATCGGCGGCTTCGCGCTGGCCTATGGGGTCGGCCAGCTGGTCATGGGGCCGCTCGGCGACCGCTTCGGCAAGATGCCGATCGTGGCTGTCTCCATGGCGCTGTATGCCGGCACCCAGGTCGCCGCCGCCTTCGCCGGGGAACTTGGCACGCTGCTGACGGTGCGGGTGCTGGGTGGCTTTGCCTGTGCGGCCGTGATCCCCCTGCTGATGGCGCATATCGGCGACCAGGTGGCCTATGAGCACCGCCAGGCGATGATCGGCCAGCTGCTGACCGGCATGGTGGTGTCGCAGCTTCTGGCCGCGCCGCTTTCCGGCGCGGTGGCCGAATATGCCGGCTGGCGCAGCGCCTTCCTCGCGCTGGGCGTGATGACGGCGGGGATGACGGTGTTCTTCGCGCTGCGCCTCGGCCCGGCGCTGTGGCGCGCGCCGGAGGGGGCGGGCCGCACCATCGGGCTGTCCGGCTTCCTGCGCATCCTGGAACGCAAGCCGGGGCGGCGGCTGCTGCTGGCGGCCGCCACCAACGGCTTCCTGCTGTTCGGCGGCGCCTTCCCCTTCCTGGCGTCCCTGCTGATCGAGCGCTTCGAATTGTCGGCGGCCGGCGCCGGGGCGGTGGCGGCCAGCTTCGGGCTTGGCTCGCTCCTCTACACCCAGAACGCCGCGCGGCTGCTGCGCTGGCTGGGGGAGCGGCGGCTGGTGCTGTGGGGTGGCATCGGCATCGCCGTGGCTCTGTGCGTCTTCGCCCTGGCCACGGCCTGGTGGATGGTGGCGGTGGCGCAATGCGCGGTGGGGCTGCTGTTCTTCATGCTGCACGGCGTGCTGCAGGCGCGCGCGACGGAGGCGCTGCCGGAAGCCCGCGGCACCGCGGTGGCCGCCTTCGCCATGGCGCTGTTCCTGGGGCAGAGCCTGGGGTCGGTGGTGTTCGGCGGCATCATCGTCGCCGCCGGCTTCACCGTGGCCTTCCTGCTGGCAGCATGCGGGGTGGTGGCGATGGCGATTTGGATCCGCGCCGCGCTCATTCCGCCGGGGTGAGGGCCGGGATCGCCATGCCGGCCAGCTCCGCCGCCACCAGCGATTCCATCGCCAGCTCCAGCCCCTCCAGCGCCGCGGCGCCATCGGCGCCGTCCATCACGCGATGGTCGAAAGACAGGAACACCTCCACCCCGCCATCGGCGCCGATCGGACCGTAGGACAGGAAGCAGGGCAGCACGCTGACGCTGTCCACGATCGCCGCCTGGCGGCTGCCGAGCGAGGAAACGGCGAAGGTGCCACCATAGCGCAGCAGCGGCGTGCCGCTGGCCAGCGCCCAGCGCAGCATCAGCCGGCGCAGCGGCCAGGGCAGGCGGGCGAAGCGCAGCAGGCGGTGGAAGTGGCGCCATTCCGTGGGCGGCGCCGTCTTGGCGTGGTGCAGCTGCGCCGCCAGCCGCGCCAGGGGCGTGGCATGCGGTTCGGTGAAGCGCGCCAGGGCAAGCGTCGCCTGCCCTTCATGCTCGCGCTCCAGCACGATGCAGCCGATGGCGTGCGGAGCCTCCAGCAGCACCGGGCGGGGCAGGGTCGCGTGCAGGCGGCGCAGCGCCGGCTGGCTCTCCGCCGCCAGGGCGAAGGCCTTGGTGAACAGGATGGTCCAGGGTGGCCGCGGCGCCGGCAGCGCCGCCCGCGCCGCCAGGGCGCGTGGGATGGCGAGCCGCGCCGTCAGCGTGCAGCGCGGCACGCGCAGCGACGCCCAGGACAGATCCGCGATCATCTGCCGCCCGGGCGGAAGTCGCAGGCGCCGCGGCTTCACGGTGCTGCTCTCGACCTCACCGGCCTAACCACACCGGCCTAACCACACCGGCCCACCCACACCGGCCCAACCACATCGCCCCAACCTCATCGGGCAACCCGCGCCTGCCACCAGCCGCGCAGGCGCTGCGCGGTCTCGGCGTTGACGGCGCCATCCGGCATACGGCCGGCGGCAATGGCGGCCACCTGGCGGACCGTGTCCATCGCCTGGTGCTCCGCGGCCTCCGGCGTCAGCCCGCCGATATGCGGGGTGGCCACCACATTGGGCCGCGCGGCCAGCGCCGGGTCCGGCCGCTGGTCCGGTGCGCTGCCGACATCCATGGCGGCGCCGCGCAGGCGCCCGCCATCCAGCGCGGCGGCCAGCGCCGCCTCATCCACCAATTCGCCGCGCGACAGGTTCACCAGGAAGGCGCCGTCCTTCAGCGCGGCGAAGGCGGCGGGGCCGACGATATGGCGGGTTTCCGGCGTGGAGACGGCCAGGGGGACCAGGAAATCCGCCTCGGCCAGAAGCTGCTGCAGCGGCACGGCCTGCACGCCCTCCGTCGCCCCGGGCGGGTTGTAGGGGTCGTGCACCAGCACCCGCATCCGGAAGGCCAGCGCCAGCGCTGCCAGCCGCCGCGCGATGCGGCCCCAGCCGATGACGCCCAGCGTCTTCTCGGACAGTTGCGTGCCCATGCGGGACCCGGGCGGATGGCCCTGGTGATAGGCGCCGGCCAGCGGCGAAACCCCGCGCGCCAGGTCAATCATCATGCCGATGGCGAGTTCCGCGACGCTGTCCACGAAGCCCGGCGTTGCCTGCGTCACCAGCACCCCGGCGACGGAGGCGGCGGGGACATCGATGGTGGAGATGTCCACCGCCACCCGCAGGAAGGCCAGCAGGTCCGGCGCATTGGCAAATGTCTCCGCGGTGCCGGCGGTGGCGCGGTCCGCCACGATGCAGTGGCAGCCGGCGGCGGCACGTGCCAGGGCGGCGCCGGACAGCGGCGTGTCGCCGGTGTGCAGCGTCACCTCCGCCACCTGGCGGAGCGCGGCCAAGGGGGCGTCGGCGTAGTAGCCGCCGCGCATTTCCGGCGTATGCGTCAGGAATACCCGCAGCACGATGTTCCGTTCCTCCGTTCAGCCAAGACTTCGGGCCCGCCAAGACTTCCGGCGTCCGGTCTTGTGGCTGTAGCCTATGCGGCATGGATCATGCCGAGAAAATTCTCTTTACCGCAGCCACGGCCCCGCCGCGTCTGGCGGTGCCGCCCGGCGCGGTGGATTGCCACCACCATGTCTACGACGTGGCGGCGCCGGTGGTGCCGGGTGGCCGTGAACATGGCAGCGCCACGCTGGAAGACCATGCCAGGCTGCTGGCGCGGCTCGGCGTGCAGCGGCAGGTGCTGGTGCAGCCTTCCAGCTATGGCCTGGACAACAGCCTGCATCTGGCGGCGCTGCGCGAGGCCGGCCCGGACCGCGCCCGCATGGTGGCGGTTGTGCGGCCCGATTTCGAGCCTGCGGCGGCGCGGGAAATGGCGGCGGCCGGCGTGGTCGGCGCGCGGGCCAACCTGGTGCAGGGCATCCCCCTGGGGCTGGCGGATGTCGCGCCGCTGGCCCGGCGCATGGCGGATCTCGGCTGGCACATGCAGGTTTTCGCCAGCGCCGGTCAGATCGCCGAACTCGCGCCGGTGCTGCGCGCCGCGCCCTGCCCGGTGGTGTTCGACCATTTCGCGCAGCTGCCGCTGGTGGATTGGGCGGCGCATCCGGCCTGGGGCGTGGTGATGGACCTGGTGCAGGCCGGGCGTGGCTGGGTGAAGCTGTCCTCCCCCTATAGCCTGGACCAGGCGCGGCCGCAGGCGGTGGCGCCGCTTGCGCGTGCATTGGCGGCGGCGGCGCCGGAGCGGATGGTCTGGGGTACCAACTGGCCACATCCCAACGCCACCACCATCCCGGACGATTCCGCGCTGCTCGACCTGCTGGCCGACTGGGCACCGGATGCTGCGCAGCGGCGGGCGATCCTGGTGGACAACCCGGCGCGGCTCTACGGCTTCGCCTGAGCCGGGCCGATCCAGTTCAGCTGCGGAACGCGCAGTTCCGCCACCAGCCCAGCCGGTGCCCAGTCCAGCGCCAGCGTGCCGCCCAGCCGGCGGATCTGGGAATGGATCACGGCCATGCCGGTTCCCCGGCGCTGCGGCGGTGCCGAGATCGGTGGCCCAGCCTCTTCCACCCAGTGCAGCACCACCTCCGCCCCCCGCGCGGCCGCGTCGATTCGCACCTGGCCCGCGGCCGTGGCGAAGGCGCCGTGCTTGGCGGCATTGGTTGCCATTTCGTACAAAATCATCGCCACGGGCTGCACCGCGCTGGCCGTGAGGTCCGGCACTTGGTCGGCGTCCACGATGATGTGGTCGCGATAGGCGGCGAGTTCGGAGGCGATCAGCAGCGCGAAGGCGGCGGAGTTCTGCGCCGCCTGGTCCACCAGCGACTGGGTGCGGGCCAGGGACAGGATGCGGCTTTCCAGCCGCTGCTTGTAGTCCGGTACGTCCTGCGCCTGGGTCAGCCGCAGCAGGGACTGCACGACGGACAGCGTGTTGTTGGCGCGGTGATTCACCTCCCGCACCAGCAGGCAGCGGCGGGCCTCGGCCTCGGCCTGCTCTGTCACGTCGCGCAGCATGCCGACGATGTGGGTGCGCGCGCCGGGCGGGCCGAACATGCGGCCGAGGAACTCGATCCAGCGGATCGCGCGATCCGTCTGGCGGATGATGCGGACGCGCTCGCAATAGATGTCGCGATCCCGCTCGCCCCGCAGATCGGACTCGAAGGTGGCGCGTGCGACCTCCAGATCCTCGGGGTGGTAGCATTCCCAGAAGCCGGTGCGCCGCACCGGCATCTGCGGCGGCACCGGCAGGCCGAACATGGCGAAGGCGTTGGGGGTGACCACCACCAGCCCACTGGCCATGCTGGATTCGAAGAAGGCGATGCCGAAATTTTCCATCGCCAGCCGCGCGCGTTCGCGCCCGGCCTCGGAGCCCAGGTCGAAGCCGATCATTCGGGCGCCGTCTGTTGCAGCCTGGTGCCTTCCCCGCCACTTCACGATTTAGTGTATCATCCTGTCCAGTTCCGGGCCAAGGACAGTGCGGCCAGCCCAACTGCCATGGCCGGTAGCAGGCGGCCGCGCAGCAGCCAGAAGGCCAGGCCACCCCCGGCCAGCCCCGCCAGCCGCGCCGCCAGCGGCACGGTGGCCAGCAGCCCGGCCGGCGCCGCGATGGCGAGGGTGACGAAGGCGGCCAGCGTGGCGACGGAAACGGCGGAGGCCCAGGCGATGCCCGGATGGTCCGGCCGCAACGCTCCACCCAGCAGCAGCCCGAGCCCGCGCAGCGCCACGCCAATGCCGATGGTGAGCGCCAGCGCCCAATCCGCCTGGCTCATCCGCGAGGCAGGCGAGCAGGGCGGCGAAGCCACAGGAAGGCGAGGCTGCCGCCCAGCAGCCCGGCCAGCGGCAGACCCCAGGCGCCACCCACCACATAGGCCAGCGGCGCCGCCAGCACGCCCGCCAGCAGTGCCGGTGCAACGCCGGGCCGCGCCGCATCGGCGGCCAGCAGCAGGGCGAAATACAGCGGGTTGGCGAATAGCAACGCGGCGCGGAAGGCGGGCGGCAGCAGCGGCGCGGCCAGGTGCCCGGCGGCCGTCGTCAGCATGGCGGCGGACCAGGTCGCCACGGCGAAGCCCATGAACCAGGGCAGCCGCGCCGCCTCCGGCAGGGATGGCAGCACCCGCATGCCGGCGGCCCAGGGGGTGATGGCGATGAAGGGCAGCGCCCACCAGCGCCGGCCGGCCCGCCCGAGCAGCGGCGCGATGGCCACCGCCATCGGCAGGAAGCGTGCATTGGCGGCGGTCGCGGCGATGGTGGCCGGCATCGCGGCGCCGCCCCCCGCCGCCACCTGCAGCAGGACGAGTTGCCCGGCCATGCCATAGACCGCGCCGGTGCACAGCAGGGCCCAGGGCAGGCTCAACCCGGCTTCCGCCACCGCGGCGCCGAAGGCCAGGAAGGTGGCGCCCATGGCCAGCGCCGGGGCGCCGAGCGCCTGTGCGAATCCCTGCCGTGAAGCGCCCGCTGCCATGCCGGCACAGTGGCGCGTCAGGCCCTCCAGGTCACCCCATGAAGCGGGCGTCGCGCTGCGTGGCCAGTTCCTGATAGGCCGCCTTCACCGCCACCTTGCCGTGCAGCCGCTCCAGCCGGCGAACCGTGAAGTGGCCCTCGGCGATGCCGCGGAAATGCTCGAGGAAGGCGATGTTCACCGCGGCGCCGGCCGCCGCGCCGATCACCGGCGCCGCCTGGGCCGAGAGCTTCAACGCCACCGGCCCGCCGAAGCGTGCCGCGATGGTGCCGAGGAAGCCGGGCAGCAGCGCGCCGGCCATGCCCTTGCCGACGGCGCCTTTCAGCGCCTCCGCCAGTGCCAGGCGCACGGCGAAATAGCCGGATTCGGCGGCGTCATCCCGCTTGTCCCGGCCGCCGAGGGCGAAGACCTTCAGGCATTCCGCGGCGATCAGCGGGTCGCCCAGTGTTTCTCCATTCGCTTCCGCGACGGCCGCGATCTGGCGCAGCAGCAGCGTGGTGGAAACCGGCAGTTCCACCAGCGTGCCGGGCAGCCCGAAGGCGCCCCCCGCCGCGCCGGCCGCCGCGGCCAGTCCGCGATGGAACCAGGTGGCGGAAAGGGGCGTGGGATTGGCCGAGGGCTGCGCCTTCAGCGCCGCCTGCATGGCGGAGGCCAAAGCGCGCTTCACCGCGCCATCCAGCATGACCTGGGCGGCGCCGGGCAGCCGGTTCTTCAGCGCCTCGATCGGCGTGCCGATGGCGGCCGAGAAGCGCGCGGCGAGGGACACATCCTCCAGCTGCGCCACGGCGCGCGCCAACTCGGCGCGGGCGTCGGGCGGAAGGATATCGGGGGGCGGGGGGGCGATTGTGACGGACATGGAGGGGGATATGGGGTGTCAGGGCCGCGCTTCGGTATGGGCACGCAGCCAAATCGCGAAGTCACCCTCGGACATGTCACCCGCTGCGACTGACAACACGGTGAGGACGCAGTTTGCGTCATCCGCTGTCAGGTCCAATCCATTGAGTCCGAGAAAAGTCTCGACGGCCACAAATGCGGTGCGCTTGTTGCCATCGACGAAGGGATGGTTGCGGGCGATGCCGTAGCCAAGCGCCGCGGCAAGGGCAGGAAGGTCCGCCGCCTCATAGGCCGCAAGGTTCAGCGGTCGGGCGAGCGCGCTTTCGAGCAGGCCGGGATCCCGGAGGCCTTCCCCACCACCATGTTCCGCGATCTGTTCCTCATGGACGGCGAGGGCGACGTCGAGGGTGATCCAGGTGATGTCCGCCATCACCTGGACCCAATCACTTGGCGAGTTCGCGCAGCACCGCACGCCGGCGGCGCATCACCGCGCGGGCTTCTTCCATCTGCCTTTCGAACTCCGGATCGGCGCGCTTCAGGCGAATGCCGTCCGGGCTGTCCACCACGTGCAGCGTGTCGCCCTCCCGAAGGTCGAGCTTCGAGAGCACGTCCTTCGGCAGGACGACGCCGACCGAATTGCCGATCGCCCGCAGCTTGAGGGTTGCCATGCATGCCTCCATCGTCCGCCAGCGGAGCTGGCGTGTCAACGGAAGTTATAACTCACCGTATCCAGCAATTCCAGCAAATGCATATGCGTTTGCGATATTTTGCCGCCGTCCCCTACAGGATGAACTTCGACAGATCCGCATTCCCCGCCAGCGGCGCCACGCGGGTTCGTACCAGCTCGGCATCCACCGAGATGCTCTCCCCGCCCCGGTCCGAAGCGGTGAAGGAGATCTCGTCCAGCAGCCGCTCCATCACCGTCGCCAGCCGCCTGGCGCCGATGTTTTCGACGGTTGCGTTGATTTCGGCGGCCAGGTCCGCGATCGCGTCCGTCGCGCCCTCGGTGATGTCGAGCGTCACGCCCTCCGTCCCCAGCAGCGCGATGTACTGCTTGACCAGCGAGTGCTCCGGCTCCGTCAGGATCCGCCGGAAATCCTCCCGCGTCAGGGCGGAGAGCTCCACGCGGATCGGCAGGCGGCCCTGCAATTCGGGCAGCAGGTCGCTCGGCTTGGCCTGGTGGAAGGCGCCGGAGGTGATGAACAGGATGTGGTCCGTCTTCACCGGCCCATGCTTGGTGGTGACGGTGGTGCCCTCGATCAGCGGCAGCAGGTCCCGCTGCACGCCTTCGCGGGACACGTCGCCGCCGCGCACGCCGCCTTCGCCGGTACGGGCGCACACCTTGTCGATCTCGTCGATGAAGACGATGCCGTTGTTCTCGGCGTTCGAGATCGCCTCACGGTTCAGCGCCTCCTGGTCCAGCAGCTTGTCGGCCTCGTCCTTGATCAGGTGCTGGCGCGCCTCCGCCACCTGCATCTTGCGCGGCTTCGTCCGCCCGCCGAACATTTTTCCTAACATCTCCTGCATGTTGCCCATCTGCGGGGGCATGCCGGGCATGTCCATCATGCCGATGGCGGCGGGCTGCTCGGCCACCTGCACCTCGATCTCCCGCGTCTCCAGGCTGCCTTCGCGCAGCATGCGGCGGAATTTCTGTCGCGTTTCGCCGGCCGCGCCCTCGCCGACCAGCGCGGTCACCAGCCGCTCCTCCGCGTTCAGCTCGGCCTTCGCCTGCACGGCCTTGCGGGACTGGTCGCGGGTCTGAGTGATCGAAACCTCGATGAGGTCGCGAATGATGCTTTCCACGTCGCGGCCGACATAGCCGACCTCGGTGAACTTCGTGGCCTCCACCTTCAGGAAGGGGGCGTTGGCGAGCCGCGCCAGGCGGCGGGCGATTTCCGTCTTGCCGCAGCCGGTCGGGCCGATCATCAGGATGTTCTTCGGCACCACCTCTTCCCGCAGGCCACTGGGAAGCTGCTGGCGCCGCCAGCGGTTGCGGAGTGCGATGGCCACGGCGCGCTTGGCGTCATTCTGGCCGACGATGTGGCGGTCCAGCTCCGAGACGATTTCCCGGGGGGACAGGTTTACCGTTTCCGTCACGATTCAATCATTTCAAGAACGATGTTGCCATTGGTGTAGACGCAGATGCCGGCGGCGATAGCCATGGACCGCCGCGCGATCTCCTCGGCGGACAGCCCATCTACCGGCAGCAGGGCGCGGGCCGAGGCCAGCGCGTAGTTGCCGCCGGAGCCGATGCCGATGATGGCGTCCTCCGGCTCCAGCACATCGCCCTGGCCGGTCAGCAGCAGGCTGCGCTTGCCGTCGGCGACGGCCAGCAGCGCCTCCAGCCGCCGCAGGTAGCGATCCGTGCGCCAATCCTTGGCGAGCTCAACGCAGGCGCGTTCGAGCTGGTCCGGGAAGCGCTCCAGCTTGGCTTCCAGGCGTTCGAGCAGGGTGAAGGCATCCGCCGTGGCGCCGGCGAAACCGGCCAGGACCTTGCCCTGGGCGATGCGGCGGACCTTGCGGGCATTGCCCTTGACCACGGTCTGCCCGAGCGAGACCTGGCCATCGCCGGCCATGGCGACGCGTCCGTCCTTGCGGACGCAGAGAATGGTGGTGCCGTGCCAGCCCAATGGGTCGTGACCGGATGAATTCGGTGCGTGTGTCGCGTGCATGCCGCCCAGATGGCGCGCGGCATGGCCCGCGGCAAGCGGGGGCGACCGGCGCCTGTTGCAACCCTGCCTCGGCGCCCCCCGCCGAAGCCCCGTGCTGAAGCTGCGCGCCGAAGCCGCGTGCCGAAGGCCCGCGCCGAAGACGTGGACCCCGCCGGCCCTATCGGCTAGTGCAGCGCCCATGACGCGCCAAGCCACAATCGCCCGCGCCACCTCGGAAACGAATATCCGCCTGACGCTGGACCTGGATGGCCGCGGCAGCGCCGATGTCGCGACCGGAGTCGGCTTCTTCGACCACATGCTGAACGCCCTCGCGCGCCATTCGCTGATGGACCTGATGGTGGCGGCGAAGGGCGACCTGCATATCGACGACCACCACACGGTCGAGGATGTGGGCATCGTATTGGGCCAGGCGCTACGCCAGGCGCTGGGCGACAAGCGCGGCATCCGCCGCTACGGCCAATGCCTGCTGCCGATGGATGAGGCGCTGGCCGAAGCCGCGATCGACATCTCCGGCCGCCCCTTCCTGGCCTGGTCCGTGCCCTTCCAGCGTCCCAAGATCGGCACCTTCGACACCGAACTGGTCGAGGAATTCTTTCGCGCCTTCGCCTTCAACGCCGGCATCACCCTGCATGTCACCTTGAAAGCCGGCAGCAACGCGCACCATGTCGCCGAGGCCTGTTTCAAGTCCGTGGCTCGTGCGCTCCGTATGGCGATTGAGGCGGATCCGCGGACACTCGGGGAAATTCCGTCCACCAAGGGCTCCCTGGAGGGCTGAGATGAGGCTCTTCACCGTCCACGCCGAAGCCCCCCCGCCGCCGGGCCCCGAAGGCTGGCCGGAGCCGAAGGCCCGCCCGCCGGTGCTGGTGAAGGAGGGTTTCTCCTTCTGGGCCACCGTGCTCGGCCCGCTCTGGTTCGCCTGGCATCGCCTGTGGTGGGAGGCCGCGGGCTTCCTGGTGCTGACCGTCGCCGCCAGCCTGCTGCTGCCGGAATCGCTCGCCGCCATCGCCGTGCCCGCCCTGCATGTGCTGGCCGGCTTTGAGGCGCGGGACCGGCTGCGTGCCCGCCTGGCCCGCGGTGGCCAGCCCATGGCGGCCGTGGTGGCGGCACCGGATGCCGAGATCGCCTGGTTCCGCCTGATGCAGCAGCGGCCCGACCTGATCCGGACGGCGCCATGAAGATCGCGATCGTCGATCCAGGCTCGGGCAACCTCGCCTCCGTGCTGCGGGCGCTGGAGCGGGTGATTGCCGAATCCGGCCGGCAGGCGCAGGCCGTCGTGACCACGGATGCCGCCGAGGTGCGGGACGCCGACCGTATCGTGCTGCCCGGCCAGGGCGCCTTCGCCGCCTGCCGACGGGGCCTCGACGCCTTGCCGGGCATGGTAGACGCCCTGCAGGACGCGGTGATCGAGTCGGGAAAACCCTTCCTCGGTATCTGCGTCGGCATGCAGCTGATGGCCGAGCGCGGCCTGGAGCATGGCACCACCCCCGGCCTCGGCTGGATCAGGGGCGAGATCGCGCCGATGGACCCGCGCGGGCCGGATGGCGCCGCGCTGCCGCTGCCGCAGATGGGCTGGAACGGGCTGGAGCTGGCGCAGCCCTCGCATCCGTTGCTGGAGGGGCTGCGCCCCGGCCTGCATGCCTATTTCGTGCATTCCTACGCGCTGGCCGGCGGCGACCCGGCGCAGCTTCTGGCCAGCACGACCTATGGTGGCCCGGTCGCCGCCATCGTCGGGCGGGACAACATGGCCGGCACGCAGTTCCATGTGGAGAAAAGCAGCCTGGTCGGGCTGCGCATCCTGGCCAATTTCCTGCGCTGGAAGCCGGAGACGGCGGCATGAGCACGCTGCGCGCCGGCAAGCCCGCCATGGCGGTGGAGGTGGCGACCGCGCTCACCCCGCATGACCTGGCCGATCTGTGCGAGGCGACCAACGCCGCCATCATCGAGGGTGGCGGCTTCGGCTGGGTGACAAGCCAGGATCGCGCCGCGCTGGCGCGGCATTTCAAGGGCGTGCTGCTGGTGCCGGACCGCACCCTGTTCATCGCCCGGCTCGACGGCACCGTGGTCGGCAGCGCGCAGCTGGTCCGCCCACCCCGCAACAACGAGGCGCAGGCCTTCGCCGCCCAGCTGACCCATGCCTACATCGCCCCCTATGCGCGTGGCTTCGGCCTGGCGCGCATGCTGGTGGACAGGGTGGAGGAACAGGCCGCCGCCACCGGGCTGCGCGTGCTGAACCTGGACGTGCGGGAGACGCAGGAAAGCGCCATCGCGCTGTTCGAGGCGCTGGGCTACACGCGCTGGGGCACCCACCCGGCCTATGCGCGGGTCGATGGCCGCACCGTCGCCGGGCATTTCTACCACAAGCTGCTGGAGCCCGGCCGCGGCCGCTCCACGGGCAGCCTGATCGGCGCCAGATAAGGGACTTCCCATGGGACTGACATTGTACCCGGCCATCGACCTGAAGGCCGGGCAGGTGGTTCGGCTGAAGCGCGGCGACATGGCGCAGGCCACCATCTACAATGCGGACCCGGCGGCGCAGGCCGCGGATTTCGCCCGTGCCGGCTTCGGCTGGGTGCATGTGGTGGACCTTGACGGTGCCTTCGCCGGCAAGCCCGCCAATGCCAGCGCGGTGCAGGCCATCATCGCGGCGGTGCCGGGGCTTTCGGTACAGCTGGGCGGCGGCATCCGGGACATGGCGACGGCGGAAGCCTGGCTCTCGGCCGGCGTCACCCGCATCATCCTGGGTTCGGCCGCGGTGAAGGACCCGGATTTCGCCCGCGCCGCCTGCCGCGCCTTTCCGGGCCGCGTCGCGCTCGGCATCGATGCGCGGGACGGCTTCGTGGCGACCGAGGGCTGGGCCGAGACCAGCGGCACCACCGCGACGGACCTCGCCACCAGCTTCGCCGATAGCGGCGCCTGCGCCATCATCTACACCGACATCGCCCGCGACGGCATGCTGACCGGCGTGAATGTAGCGGCGACGGCGGCGCTGGCGCGCGCGGTGCCGATTCCGGTCATCGCCTCGGGCGGCGTGGCGTCCACCGACGACATCGTGGCGCTGAAGGCGGATGGCGTGGTGGCCGGCGCCATCCTGGGGCGGGCGCTGTATGATGGCCGGGTGGACCCGGCCGTGGCGCTGCAACTGGCGATCTAGCGCGGCGTGCTGGTCACGGCGCTGGAACTGGCCTGGGCGGGTTGCGCCGTGCTCGCCGCCTGGCTCGGCGTCCGGCTCGGCCTGCGCCTGCTGCGGCGGCAGCCGCCCTGGACGGGCGATGCGGGTCCGGCGGCGCTGCTGCGGAACCCGGACGTGCAGGGCCTGCTGGGCTTCGGCCTCGCCGCCTGGCTGCTGGCGGAACTGCTGCACCGCATCACCATGACTTGACCGCAGCGCCCTCGCGCCGCAATCACAGGTCTCGCGCCGCCGCAGCCACCGGCCGGTGCGGCAAGCGACATGTCGGGAATTTGTCCCCCGTCCCCCTCCGGAGTGCTGCCGGTGCTGGCCCTGCGTGTGATCCCCTGCCTGGACGTGAAGGACGGCCGCGTCGTCAAGGGCGTCAATTTCCTCGAACTGCGTGATGCCGGCGACCCGGTCGAGCAGGCCCGCATCTACGACCGGGAAGGCGCGGATGAGGTCACCTTCCTCGACATCGGCGCCTCGCATGAGGGGCGGGACACCATCCTCGATGTCGTCTCCCGTACCGCGGCGCAGGTGTTCATCCCGCTGACCGTCGGCGGCGGTGTCCGCAGCGTGGAGGATATGCGCCGCCTTCTGCTGGCCGGGGCCGACAAGATCTCCATCAATTCCTCCGCCGTCGCCGATCCGGCGCTGGTGACGCGGGGCGCGGAGGCCTTCGGCAGCCAGGCGATCGTCGTCGCGGTGGATGCGCGGGGCGACGGCAAGGGCGGCTGGGAGGTCTTCACCCATGGCGGCCGCCGCGGCACCGGCATCGATGCGGTGCAATGGTGCCGGCAGGCGGAGCAGCGCGGCGCCGGGGAGATCCTGCTGACCTCGATGGACCGCGACGGCACCCGGGCCGGCTTCGACCTGGACCTGCTGCGCGCGGTGCGGGCGGCGGTGCGGCTGCCCCTCGTCGCCTCCGGCGGGGTGGGGGAGGCGCAGCATTTCGTCGATGGCGCACGGGCCGGTGCAACCGGGCTGCTGGCGGCCAGTGTTTTTCATTACGGCCAGATGCGGATCGGCGAGGCGAAGGCGGCACTGGAAGCCGCCGGGCTGCCCGTGCGGCCCCTGGCGGAGGCGGTTTGATGGTCAAGACGGTGAAGCGGCAGGCAGCGCGGCCGGCGGCGAAGGGTAGCAAGGCCAAGGGCGTGAAGCCCAAGGATGCCAAGGCCAAGCCGGCCCCGAAGGCGGAGGCCAAGCCGAAGGTGGACCCGAAGCTGCAGCCCAAGGCGGAGCCGAAGTTGAAGCCCAAGGCGGAGCCGAAGCTGAAAGCCGACAAGGCGCGGCGCAAATCCGCCCGCCTTGCCGCCACGCTGCCGCTGCCCCAGTCCATCCCGGCGCCGCAGATGCTGGCCCGGCCGCGTGCGATGGCCGCCGGCGCCGGCGCGCTGGAGCCGTTCCGGGTGGCGGGCGCCGAGGCCGCGATCCTGGATGCGCTGTGGCAGACGGTGGAAGCCCGCCGCGCCGCCGGCGATGTCGCCATCTCCCACTCCGCCCGGCTGCTGGCGCGCGGCACCGCCAAGGTGGCGCAGAAGCTGGGCGAGGAGGCGGTGGAGTGCGTCATCGAGGCGACGCTGGGCAACCGCGCCGCCACCGTGCTGGAAAGCGCCGATCTGCTGTATCACTTGGTCGTCGTCTGGGTGGATGCGGGGATCGCACCGGAGGAGGTCTGGGCCGAACTGGCCCGCCGCCAGGGCATCTCCGGCATCGCGGAAAAGGCGGCGCGGCCGAAGTCGCTGGTGCGGGCGGCGAACACCACCAAGCTGCCGTGACGCGCCGCCGCTACTGCACCGCGTCGCGGATGTCGTTGTTCCGCCAGGGCGCCGGCAGGTTGCGCTGGGGGCAGAAGCGGGCGGCATAGGCGAAGCCGCTGGGGCTGATCCGGCGGAAGCGGGTGCGGCCCGTGACTTCGTAGATCACCGTCACGGCCTCGGAATCCTCGGGCACGCCCAGCGCGCCGCAGGCCTGCGTCACGCTGTAGCGGCTGGGCCCGGCGGGGGTGATGGAGCGGAATTCGCAGAAGTCGCGCGCGCCGCCGATGCCGTTGCGGCGCAGCAGCAGCAGCGTGGCGTTGGAGGCGCGGCTGCAGGGTGTGTCCGCGCTGACATAGAAGCCGCGCTGCAGCGGCAGGCCGCCCGATCCCGGTTCGGCGCCCGGCGCCGGATTGGCCTGCGGCGGCTGGCTGGCCTGCGGCGGCTGGCTGGCCTGCGGCGCCGGGCTGGCCTGCGCCGGCTGGCTGGCCTGTGGTGGCTCGGCCCGTGCGTTCCGCTTGGCGCCGCCCTCGGCGACCGGCTGCTTTCCCTGCGCCAGGGCCGCCCCCTGCGCCAGCACCACCCCCTGCGCCAGCACCACCAGGGCGCTGAGCAGGGTGAGGCCCCGGATCAAGCTCAGGATCATCCGTCGCGACATGGCGGCAAGCTCCAATGGGGAGACGCAACCTATCCGGCGACGACGCACGGCCGCACCTCACGACCCGGCGCGCGGCGTGGCGCGGCTGCTTGCGCCGGCGCCGCCGCCTCGCCAGAACAGGGGCACGAAGCCTCGGGAGCCTGACGGAAATGCGCGTGACCGGCCTGCCGCCCTACGACCCCGCCAATATCTTCGCCCGCATCCTGCGCGGCGAGATTCCGGCCAAGGCGGTGCATGAGGATGACTTCGCGCTCGCCTTCCACGACATCAACCCGCAGGCGCCGGTGCATGTGCTGGTGATCCCCAAGGGGGCCTATGTCAGCCAGGCGGATTTCGCCGCGAATGCCAGCGATGCGGAGATTGCGGGCTTCTGGCGTGCCGTCGGGACCGTCGCCAAGGCGTTGGGGCTGGAGGAGAAGGGCTACCGCATCCTGTCCAACATGGGCGAGGATGCCGGGCAGGAGGTGCCGCATTTCCATGTCCATATCTTTGCCGGCAGGCGCCTCGGCCGCATGGTCCCGGCCGCGGCGGGCTGAGGCGTGAGCCTGGCGGAGGCGCGCGCGGCGCTGGTCGCGGTGGGCAGCCTGCCCGATCTCGAAATCGACATCGCCGCGGCGGCGCTGCAGCTCGCGCGGCTGGATGCGCCGGAGCTCGACTGGCGGGCCGGCGCCGAGCACCTCACCGCCTTGGCGCGGGAGGCAGTGCAGGCCGCCGCCGCGGACCGGGACGCCGATGCCGGCGATGTCGCCCGCCGCCGCGCGGTGCTGGCCGAGGTGATCCATGGCCGCTTCGGCTATGGCGGCGATGGCGACACCTATGACGACCTGGCCAATGCCAATCTGCTGCGGGTGATGGATCGTCGCCGCGGCCTGCCCGTGGCGCTCGGCATCCTCTGGCTGCACGCGGCGGAAGCGGCGGGGTGGGAGGCGCATGGCGTGGATTTCCCGGGCCATTTCCTGATTGCGCTGGCCGGCCGGGGCAAGGTGGTGGTGGATGTCTTCGCCGGCGGCCAGGCGATGGAGGCGCGGGAGCTGCGCGCCACCCTGAAGCGCTTCGCGGGCGAGCAGGCGGAACTCGGCCCAGCCACCCTGGCGCCGATGGACAAGCGCGCCGTGCTGCTGCGGCTGCAGAACAACATCAAGGTGCGCCGCCTGCGTGACGGCGACCTGCCCGGCGCGGTGGCCTGTACCGAGGACATGCTGCGCATCGCCCCCGATGCCGCGCCGCTATGGCGGGAGGCCGGGCTGATGCACCAGCGCCTGGACCGGATCGGTGCGGCCATCGCGGCGCTGGAGCGATTCCTGGAACTGGTGCCGCAGGGGCTGCAGGCCACGCGGGTGCGCGGCCTGCTGGAGGAGCTGCGCCAGCGCCTGAATTGAGGGCGCCTGCTCAGGCGGGCGCGCAGCTGGTGAAGGTCACCCGCAGCGTCGTGCCGTCCCGCGTCGAGCCGCCCGGCGTCATGGTCTGGATCGAGGCCTGGCCGCCGGCCGGGATCACGCCGGAGCTGATGGGGCCGGATTTGCGGCTGTTGTTGCCCGACAGCTCCACATTGGCGGTGATGCGGACCGGGTGCTGGCCGTCGTTGCGGACGGTCAGGAAGATGTTGCTCAGCCCCAGGCTGCCGGAATGGGTGGCCAGCGGCGTCCGCAGGCGGCAGCCATTCATGGTGTTGCCGGCGGAGAGCAGGGTCGGGCCCTGCCAGGTGTAGGCGGCCTGGGCGGAGGCCATGCCAGGCGCGAGGGTGGCGAGGCTGCCGATCAGCAGGCCGGTCATCGTGATCTTACGCATGATCTGGTTTCTTCCTCGGTGGTCAGGGTTGCCTTGCCTGCACAGTCTGTCCGGTCGCTGCGGCACGGTCGATGTAGCAGTTTCGATCGCGAACATAGGGGCTGCCTGGGTCCGCGGCGGCAGGCCGATCCGGGCGGGCGCCGTCAGCCCAGCAGATGCAGGTCGGCGGCGGTGCTGGCGGCGAGCCGGGCGGTATCGTCGTCCAGGATCAGGCCCGTCGCGCTGACGCCCGGCAGGCGCAGCAGGAAGCCCTCATCCGCCTCCGCCAGCGCATCGCGCAGCACGCGCAGCTTGACCGTCTGGCTGGTCTCGCCGGCCGCGAAGACCAGCCGGCCGCCCGGCAGCACCCCGCCGAGGAAATCCGCCGCATCGGCCGGGTTGGCGCCGCTGCCGGCGGCGGACCAGGTGAGGCTGGAAGCGGCCGAGGCGTCGCCCAGCCGCGTGACCGTGAAGACATGGACGCTGACGCCGACGCCGGTGCCTTCCGCAAGCGCGGTGCTGGTTGGCGTGATCCGGTAGCCGGTGTCGTCGTCGATCAGCGTGATGGCGCCGCCACCCGTATCCGGCGACAGGACGGCGCCGGTATCGAGGTTCCGCAATTGCAGGGTGAAGCTTTCATCCGCCTCCACCTCCCGGTCGCGGAGGGTGCGGATCCTGACCGACTGGCTGGCTTCGCCCGGGGCGAAGACGAAGATGCCCGAAGGCATCACGCCGTTCTGGAAATCCGCGGCCTCCACCGGTGCCGCGCCATGTCCCGCCGCGCTCCAGGCGATGCGGGCGGGCTGGTCCAGCCCCGCATCGCGCGTCAGGGTCGCGGTATGCACTACCACGCCGTTGCCCGTGCCCTCCCGCACCGCGGCGGACAGCGCCAGGTCGAAGCGGGGCACCGGGGCCGCCGGCTGCGGCTCGTCATTGCGGATGGTTGCGGTGGCCGTGGCGCCGGGCAGGCCATTGCCGGGGGCCAGGGTGACGGCGAAGCCCTCATCGGCCTCCGCCACCAGGTCGCGCAGCACCCGTACCTTCAGCGTCTGCTCCGACTGGCCGGCGGCGAAAAGGATGCGCCCGCCGGGCAGCACGCCATTCTGGAAATCCGCCGCATCCGCCGGATTGGCGCCATGGCCCCGCGCCGACCAGGCGATCTCGTCGGCCTCGGAAAGGTCGCCCTGGCGGGTCACGGTGAAGACATGCACGCTGACACCCGAGCCGGAACCCTCGGCCAGGGCGCTGGTGGCCGGGCTGATCGTGTAGGTCGTGGCCGGCGTGTCGTCGTCGGTGATCCAGAGCCAGGCCTGGTCCATCTCGACGCCGGTATCGAGGTCCTGCAGCACGAGCTGATACGTCTCGTCCTGCTCCGGCGTCGCATCCCGCAGGGTGCGGATCGTCACGGTCCTGCTGGTCTCGCCCGGCGCGAAGACGACGACGCCGGAGGGCAGGATACCGTTCAGGAAGTCGGCGGCATCGGCCAGATGCGGGGCGCTGCCGCCCAGCACGGACCATCCGACCCGGCTTTGCGTGTCGAGTGGCGATTCACGCGTCAGGGTGATGCGCCGCGCAACCACGCCGGACCCCGTGCCTTCGCGGAGGGCGTCGCCGAAATCGGCCGTGACCCGCGCGGGCTGCCTGTCGTCGTTGAGGACCGTGCCCAGGACCACGCCATCCTGGATCGTGCTGCCGGCGGGCGCCTCGCCGAGGCTGAGGAGGAACTGCTCATCCGCCTCCCACACCCGGTCCTGGCGGATGCCGAGCGTGATGGGCTTCCAGGTTTCGCCCGGCGCGAAGGTGACGCTGCCGGAGGGCAGCACGCCGGCCTCGAAATCCCCGGCGTCGAGGGAGGGGTAGTCATGGGACCAGGGCGCGAGGGTCCAGGTGACGGTCTGCGTGGCGGAGGCGTCGCCCCCGCGCCGGATGCCGAAGCGGGGCGCGTCGCCGCCGCCATTGCCTTCCCGAATCATCGTATCGCCGACCAGGCTGAAGCTGGGCGGCGGCGCATCGTCATTGGCGATGATGGCCTCGCGGATCACCTCGCCCCGGTGCACGCCGGTCGGCAGGGACCACAGCCAGATGGCCACGGTCTCGTCCGGCTCATGGTCCCGGTCGGCCCGCACCTGCACCGTGACGCGCTGCGTCGTTTCACCCGGCGCGAAGCTCAGGATGCCCTCGGGCGCCACGCCGCCCACGAAATCTGCGGCGTCGAGGCTGCCGATCGTGGTCCATGGTACCGTCACCGCCCGGTCCAGCCCGCCGCTGCGCTGGATGGTGAAGCTGATCGCCGTCACGCCATCCGCGCTGCCCTCCGGCTGCCGGGGAACGTCCGGGAAGACGTCCAGCAGGATCGCGTTGGCATCGTCATCGAAGATGGTGCCCTGGACCGTGGCGTTCAGCAGCAGGAAGCCGGGGGTCAGGTCGCTGAGCGTGACCGTGAAGGTCTCATCCGCCTCGACCGCGATGTCGGCCTTGATCCGCAGCGTGATGATCCTGCTGCTCTCGCCAGCGGCGAAGCGGACCGTGCCGAAGGTGCTTTCGAAATCGCCGGCATCGGCGGGGTTGTCGCCGCGGCCGGTGATCCGCCAGGTGGCGGCGACGCTGCCACTGAGGTCGCCGCTGCGGTCGACGGTGACGTGGAAATCGGTCCAGCCGTAGTCGCCCTCGCTCCGCTGCGTCGGCACCGGATTGACGGTCAGCGCCTTTGGCGGGCCGTTGAAGCCATCCGCATGGAGATCCTCGGTCGCGATGACCTCGTAGCTGCCCCCGCCCCCGCCGAGATAGCCGATGGCGAGGTAGTGGGTGCCGGTGTAGCTCGGCAGGAAGTCCAGGATCGTGTCGATGCCGCCGCTCAGGCCGTAATCATCGGAATCGAAGGACAGCAGCAGGTATCCAGACGAATCGAAGATGGCGAGCTCGGTCGCTGCGTTGCCGAAGGAGCGGAAATCATAGGCCGCGCCAAGCTCCAGCCGCACGTGCATCATGTCGAAGCCCATCGTGGCGTTGATGGCATCGCGCGCCACGGCCTCCCCCTCATGGGTGGACTGCCAGGGGGTGGGGCTGAAGGTCAGGAAGGTGTTGGTGGTATCGAAGGCGGCCCGCGCCGACAGGGCCTGGAGGGGTGTCCAGTAGGGATTGCGTTGCGACACGACCGAACCGTTCCCGGAAATTTACGAAATGATAACGGGCTCGTTCGACGGCGGCAATCCAGACGGATGCCGACTAAAGGTTTGATTTTATTGTGTAAAGTGCATCAGGCCAGGGCGGCCCCGGCCGATTGATGCGCCGCCCGCAGATCGGCTACGAAGGCGACGAAGCCATCCGCCTGCGCCTGTGGATCCGGTAGCCGCAGCAGGTAGCTGGGATGGACGGTGACGAAGACCGGGTGGCCCGTGAGGCCCGTCACCACCTGCCCCCGCGTCTTCAGCACCGGCAGCTTCTTGCCCGTCAGCGCCGCCAGCGCCGAGGCACCCAGCGAGACCACCAGCTGTGGCGCCACCGCCGCCACCTCCCGCGCCAGGAAGGGGCGGTAATAGGTGATGTCGCCGGCATCCGGCGACTGGTGGATGCGGCGCTTGCCGGTGGGGGTGAATTTGAAGTGCTTCACGGCATTGGTCAGGTAGGCGTCCCGCCGCTCCACCCCCGCCTGCGCCAGGGCGCGGTCCAGCAGCCGCCCGGCGGGGCCGACAAAGGGGCGGCCGGCGATATCCTCCTCGTCGCCCGGCTGTTCGCCGACGAACATCAGGCTGGCGCCGAGCGGGCCCTCGCCGAAGACCGGCTGGGTGGCGCGGGCGGCGAATTCGGGCAGGTCGGGCCGGGAAAGCAGTTCCTCCCGCAGCGCGGCCAGGGCGAGAGCGGGATCTGAAGGGGCGTCGATCGGGGTTGGCATGTCCCGGGCAACGTGCGGCGGCGCGGAAAGATGCCCGGCGTCCCGAGGGAAGGCCTGCAGGTGGCGGGGCTTCTGCGGGCGGGGATTGGGGGCCGCGGCGGCGCGTTCCACCATCTCCGCCACCCGCCGAGGGGCTTCCGCCATCAGGCGCGGGATCTCCGCCGCCTCGGGCAGGTTGCGCCAGTATTTGCGCGGCATCTCGGCGCGCATGGCGCCTGGCTTCAGCCGTGCCGGGTTGAAGATGCTGGCGTAGTAGGCACGCCACAGCGGCTCCATCGCATCATCCGGCGGCACATCCGCCCGCCGGCCGCCGGGGCCGAAGGACAGTGCCCGCCCGTCCCAGGCGACGCTGCGGCGCGGCGTGACGATGGACCAGCGCAGGCTGGCGAAGCGGCGGAGGAAGAACTCCGCTTCCGCCTCCTCGATGTGATGGTCGGGTTCGAACCAGGCGATGTGGCGCGGGCCGTCCTCGGCCTGGACCTCCCGGAAGCGGACGAAGGCGTGCATCTTGTGGGCGTCGCGGCGCACCGCCTTGGCCAGGGTGGACAGGCGGATCACCGCCGGGTCCGTCGCCGCCTGCATCAGGTGGCGCTCGCCATGCACCAGGCGCCAGAGCAGGCCGTACAGCAGCGCGAAGCGCTCCGGGTCGCTGTGGCGGATGGCGATCTCCGCCTGGTCGAGGAAGGCGCGCGGCACGCTGAAGGGCGCGGCCGATGGCGGTGGCGCCGGTGCCTGCGCCAGCAGGCCGGGCAATTCGCCCGCCACCACCCATTCGGCCTGCTCCGGGCGGATATCGGCCGCCACCAGCCCGCGCGCCGCCTGCCGCCAGGCAGGGAAATCCGCGGGGCCGGGCAGCGTCACCGCCACTCCGGGCCGCTGGGCCAGCGCCGGCATCAGAACAGCGTCATCTGCACGGGGCGCGCGGCGGCCGCGAAGGCGGTGGCGGGCAGCAGGCGGCTGCGCAGCCCGGCCCCATCCAGCCCGCGCGGCACATGGTCCGCCAGCACCACGAAGGGCAGCACCTTGGCCAGGCTGACGCGCAGCCGGGCGAGGTCCGCGGCGCGCAGGCGGGTGTGGCGTCGCGCGGCGATCAGGCGATCCACCGTCTTCGCCCCCAGCCCCGGCACGCGCAGCAGCGCCTCCCGCGGCGCCGTGTTCAGGTCCACCGGGAAATTTGCCCGGGATTGCAGTGCCCAGGCCGTCTTTGGATCCAGCTCGAGATCAAGCATGCCGCCCTGGCCGCCGGCCATCACCTCCTCCCGCGAGAAGCCGTAGAAGCGCAGCAGCCAATCCGCCTGGTACAGCCGGTGTTCCCGCACCAGTGGCGGCGCCGTGGGCGGCAGCAGGCGGGAAGCGTCGGGAATGGGCGAGTAGGCGGAGTAGTAGACCCGCCGCATGCGGTAGCCGGCGTAGAGGTCGGTGGCCGTGCCCAGGATGGCGCCGTCATCCGCCCCATCGGCGCCGACGATCATCTGCGTGCTCTGCCCCGCCGGCGCGAATTTTTTCGGGGAGGCCCGCCGGGCGGTCCTGGCCTCGTCCTGCGCGACCTCGATGCGCGTCCGCAGCCCGGCCATGGCGTGGCGGATCCGGCGAAAGTCCTTCTCCGGCGCCAGGGATTCCAGGCCGGCGATGGTAGGCAGCTCCATGTTGATGGACAGCCGGTCGGCATAGAGCCCGGCCTCCGCCAGCAATTCCGGCGACGCATCCGGGATGGTCTTCAGATGGATGTAGCCGCGGAAGCCGTGCTCCAGCCGCAGCACGCGGGCCACGCGCACCACCTGCTCCATCGTGTAGTCCGGCGAGCGGATGATGCCCGAGGACAGGAACAGCCCCTCGATGGTGTTGCGCCGGTAGAAGCCCAGCGTGAGCTGCACCACCTCCTCCACCGTGAAGCGGGCGCGCTGCGTGTTGGAGGAAGCGCGGTTGATGCAATAGGCGCAGTCGAAGACGCAGGCATTGGTCAGCAGCAGCTTGAGCAGCGAGATGCAGCGCCCGTCCGGCGCATAGGCATGGCAGATGCCGCTGCCCTCGGTGCTGCCCAGCCCGCCCTTCAGGCTGTTGCGCTTCGTGGTGCCGGAGGAGGCGCAGGAGGCATCGTATTTCGCCGCATCGGCCAGGATCTCAAGCTTTCGGAGCAACTCCATGGGGCAACTCCATCAGCCATACATCCTGATCGGATTTAGTTCATGTTATGTTCTTTTGGCGATACCGCAAGCGGGCGGCTGATCGCGTTTTTGTGAACAACGCTTCCTGCGGCGGTGGAAAGGTTCGCCTGTGCGTCCGCCCCGGGCCGCGTCAATATACGAAAATGTCTCTACCCCCGGATCGTGATGAGGTCGAAGCGCTCCCGCGAACGGGTGGTGGGCGCGGCCTCGCCTCAATCCTGACGGCGCTGCGGCAATTGGCGGTGGAAGCGCTGGATTCTGGCCACCCGCTTGCCGCCGCGCAGATCGCGGGCACCGCCGATCGGCTGGAGGCGCAGGCCTGGCCGCTGCCGCCGCGCCCCGACTACCCGCCGCGCTGAACCCTTGAACCCCTCGCGGCCTAGGCGCCGCCGCGCCGGATCCCGGCCGCCGCATTGCTGATGTGGTGCTGCATCGCCAGCAGCGGGCGGTTGTCCGCCAGGCTGTAGAGGAAGGCGTTTTCCGCGAAGGCGTCGCGCAGGTAGTGCCCCGTGGGGGGCGGGCAGCCGGCATAGGTCAGGCGCAGGAACTGCACCAGCAGCAGGGACCGCACCATATGCACCGCCACCAGGTCGCGCAGCAGGATGGTCGTTTCCATCTCCCGCTCCAGATGCGTCAGCAGGTTCACGGCGGTGAACCAGGGGCCGTGCCGCAGCAGCCGGATGCGATCCGGGTACAGCAGCAGGTGCCCGCCCATGCCGTGCAGCCGGGCGATCGGCGGCGCGGCGCCCGGCTCCTCCGCCACCGCTCAGCTCCCGAGCGGCGCCACCTGGCATTCCAGGCGGCCGCGCCCGGCCCATTCGCCGACCAGCAGCCCGCCGGCGGCGGGCACCGGCAGCATGCCCGTCTGGCTGCCGAGGGTGATGATCTCGCCGGCCTTCGGCAGGTGCCCGATGGCGAGGCAGCGGTCGCGCCAGGCGGCCACCAGCTCGGCCAGCGGCATGGCGCGGTGCGGGCCGGCGTGGCGCGCCACCTCGATCCCGTCCACCGTCAGGCGCATCTCCAGCGTCTCGATATCCGCCCAGGTCCAGGCGCCGGTGGCGGGGCTGAAGACGCAGCTTCCATTGGTGACGCAATCCGCCAGCTTCTCCAGGTCGCTCGCCTTGCGCCCGTTGCTGAAGCGGCTCTCGCAGAATTCGAACAGGATCACCGCCTCGGCGATCGTCGGCAGGTCGGCCGGCTGCAGGGCGGCCAGCAGCGTGGCGTCCAGCCCCTGGCGCAGCTGCAGCGCCACTTCCAGCTCCATCGCGCAGCCGATCGGCAGGTGCAGCGTGGCGTCTGCGGCGGGCGCCACCGTGGCGTCGGGCAGCGGGCAGGCGATGGCCTGGTCCCGGGTACGGCCGACCTTCCAGCCGGCGATGTTCCAGCCGAGCGCGGCATATGTCGCGAGCTGGATGGCCTCGGCCTCGGCGATGCTGGTGGGGCCGAGGCCTTCGGGCAGGCCGGGGCAGGGCTGCCGCCGGCCGCGGCGGATATCCGCCAGCAAGGCGGCGGCGCCGGCGATGCGGGAATCGGGGGTTGCGTCGGTCTGGAACATCCTGGCTCTCCTGCCCCGCCTGGTGCGCGCGGATACTGCGGCGGAGGGTAGGGCCAGTCGGGTCGTCCTGCCCATACGCGAGAAAATTGGGCCCGGTCTGCTCAAGCCGGTCTGCTCAAGCCGAGCTGCTCAAGCCGGGCTGTTCAAACCGGGCTGCCGTTCCACACCGGGAAGCTGCCGCTGGCCACCGGCAGGCCGGGGCGGCGCCAGGCGGCGCGCCAGGCGACCTGGTCGAACACCATGCCCATATGGACGAACTGGCCACCGCCGCTCACCTCGATCTCGGCAACCGCGTTGCGCAGGGACGGGGCGATCTGGCCCAGCGCATGCGCGACCAGTTCATGCCGCGGCACGCCAAGGATGGTGCCGGCATCCACGGGGCGGACATCCATGTGCCGGACATCCATGTGCCGGGCATCGGGGGGGAAGCTGGACAGGTCGGCGGGTGCGGCGAAATCGAAGGGCATGGGAAGGCTCCGCTGGGTTCGGGAAGCCGCTGGCCCGTTCTGGGGCGGAGGGTGGCGTTCCTGGCCACTGGCTCTGTCCCCATTAAGCGCACCGGGGATTGAGACGGGGTTAATTCCATGGCCCCTTTCCGCACCCGCCGCGACGGGCCATCTGATGCGACATGAAACGTCGCCTGATCCTCGCGGCCGGCCTTGCCGCGCCCTTCCTGGTCCCTGCCGCCGCCGGCACCGCGCGGGCGCAATCCATCGACCGTACGGCGGTGGCGCGGGTCGAGGCCTATCTCAACACCCTGCGGACGCTGCGGGCGCGCTTCCTGCAGGTGGCGCAGAACGGCGCCTCCGCCCAGGGCACGGCGCTGATCAGCCGCCCCGGCCGGATGCGCTTCGACTACGACCCGCCGGAGCCGCTGCTGCTGGTGGCCTCCGGCGGCCAGGTGCTGATGTATGACCGGGAATTGCGCCAGCCCACCGCGGTGCCGGCTTCCTCCACCCCGCTCGGCCTGCTGCTGACGCCGGAGATCCGGCTTGCCGGCGACATCACCGTGGTTGGTACCGACCGCACCGGTGGCTTCCTGCGTATCGGGCTGTACCGCACGGGGGCGCGGGCGGAGGGGTTGCTGACGCTGGCCTTCGCCGAACAGCCGATGGAATTGCGGCAATGGACCGTGCTGGACGCCCAGGGGCGGGAGACGCGGGTGACGCTGTACGAGGTGGAAACCGGCATCGCGCTGGAGAACCGCCTGTTCGACTTCAACGACCCGCGCTTCCTGGAGGCGGAGGCGGCGCGCCGCTGATCCAGGGTTTACCTGTTTCTGCTGGTCTTTCACCGCCTGCCATGCCATAGGGCCGCCCGGGTTTACCCTGGTGCTGGCCTGATCGGGTCCTGCCGGGAAAGACCTTCGCTGCGATGGCAGCGGAAGCCTTGCGGACCAGCCGCGCCCGGATGGGGCGATGACGGCGCCTCCGGCCACATGGGCGGCCCTACCTATGCCGTCCCCATCGCGTCGTACCCTACGGGGGACAGGTCGCGGTGGGACCCATGCCGCCCGAGTCGCCGCGCATCTCCAGGGCTCGGCCATTCGATCAGTCCCCTGGTTTCCGCCTTCGTCGCGTTCCGACCGCCCGTGCGCGCCGCGCGCGGGTGGCCTTTCGCTGTGGCCCCGCATCCGGCGGGTCCAAGAAGGACGATCCATGTTCGACAAGTATTTCCGCAAGGACATCTCCTGGGGCGGCCAGCTTCTGACGCTGGAGACGGGCAAGATCGCCCGCCAGGCAGATGGCGCCGTGCTGGCCCGCCTGGGCGACACCATCGTGCTCTGCACCGTGGTCGGCGCGCGGTCCGTGAAGCCGGGCCAGGATTTCTTCCCGCTGACGGTGAACTACCAGGAAAAGGCCTTCGCGGCCGGCAAGATCCCGGGCGGCTTCTTCAAGCGCGAGGGCCGTCCCTCCGAGAACGAGACCCTGGTCTCCCGCCTCATCGACCGCCCGCTGCGCCCGCTGTTCCCGGACGGATTCCGCAACGAGGTCCAGGTGGTCGCGACCGTGCTGTCGCATGACCTGGAGAACAACCCGGATGTCGTGGCGCTGGTCGGCTGCTCCGCCGCGCTGACGCTGTCCGGCATTCCCTTCTTCGGCCCGGTCGCGGGCGCCCGCGTCGCCTATATCGATGGCGGCTACGTGCTGAACCCGACCGCCGCCCAGCTGCAGCAGTCGCAGCTCGACCTGATGGTCGCCGGCACCGCCGAGGGCGTGCTGATGGTGGAATCCGAAGCGCAGGAGCTGTCCGAGGACGTCATGCTCGGCGCCGTGGAATTCGGCCACAAGTCGTTCCAGGCGGTGATCCAGGGGATCATCGAGCTGGCCGAGGTGGCCGCCAAGGAGCCTTGGGCGCTGCCCGAGGAAGCCGACAGCGTGAAGACGCTGAAGGCCCGCATCTCCGAGCTCGGCCGCGCGCCGATGGTCGAAGCCTACAAGACCACGGAAAAGCTGGCCCGCCAGACCCAGGTCGGCGCGGTGAAGAAGCAGGTCATCGCGGCGCTGGAGGCCGAGGGCCTTGATGCCGGCGCGGCCAAGGGCCTGATGAAGGCGCTCGAGGCCGATGTGGTCCGCAACGCCATCCTCGACACCGGCATGCGCATCGACGGCCGCGACACCAAGACGGTCCGCCCGATCCTGGCCGAGGTCGGCATCCTGCCGCGCGCCCATGGTTCCGCCCTGTTCACCCGCGGCGAGACGCAGGCGCTATGCGTCGCCACGCTGGGCACCGGGCAGGATGAGCAGATCATCGATGCGCTCGCGGGCGAGTACCGCGAGAACTTCATGCTGCACTACAACTTCCCTCCCTACTCGGTGAACGAGACCGGGCGGATGGGCAGCCCGGGCCGTCGCGAGATCGGGCACGGCAAGCTGGCCTGGCGCGCGCTGCACCCGCTGCTGCCGGAGAAGGACAAGTTCCCCTACACGATGCGGGTGGTGTCCGAGATCACGGAGTCCAACGGTTCGTCCTCGATGGCGACCGTTTGCGGCACCTCGCTCGCGCTGATGGATGCGGGTGCGCCGCTGAAGCGCCCCTGCGCCGGCATCGCCATGGGCCTGATCAAGGAAGACCGCGGCTTCGCCGTGCTGTCCGACATCCTGGGTGACGAAGACCACCTGGGCGACATGGACTTCAAGGTGGCGGGTTCGGAGAACGGCATCACCGCGCTCCAGATGGACATCAAGATCACGTCCATCACCTTCGACATCATGAAGATCGCGCTCGGCCAGGCCAAGGACGGCCGCCTGCACATCCTGGGCGAGATGGCCAAGGGCCTTTCGGGCGCCCGCGGCGATGTGGCCGCGACCGCGCCGCGCATCACCGTGATCAACATCAACAAGGACAAGATCCGTGATGTGATCGGGTCCGGCGGCAAGGTGATCCGCGAGATCACGGAGCAGACCGGCACCAAGATCGACATCGACGACGACGGCACCATCAAGGTGGCGGCGACGACGGTGGAGGCCGCGCAGAAGGCCATCGACCGGATCATGGGCATCGTCGCCGAGCCGGAAGTGGGCAAGATCTACAACGGCAAGGTGGTGAAGACCGCCGAGTTCGGCGCCTTCGTGAACTTCCTCGGCGCCAAGGACGGCCTGGTCCACATCTCCGAACTGCAGAACGAGCGCGTCCAGAAGACCACCGACGTGGTCAAGGACGGCGATGCGGTGAAGGTGAAGGTCATCGGCTTCGACGACCGCGGCAAGGTGAAGCTCTCCATGCGCGTGGTCGACCAGACGACCGGCGCCGACATCTCCGAGCAGGTCGGCGCCCGCCGCCCGCGCGAGGATGGCGAGGGTGGCGGTGGCGGTGGCGAGCGGGCCGAGCGCGCGCCGCGCGGCGACCGTCCGCCGCGGCGTGACGGCGAGCGCAGCTTCCGCCCGCGCAGCAACGAGGGTTGATCTTCTCGCGCCGCGAGCAAGGCTGACACAAAGTAATCCGCAGGGGGGGCCTCCCCCTGCGGCGATGGAAACGCCATATCCCGGTCACGCGCACGTCATCGGCGCGCGCGCGACGGTCCCAAAAATTGCCCGGAGCCTGACATCTTGAAGGCCATCAACCCGATCCGCATGGGTGGCGTGGACGTTCTTCCGCTGGTGGAAGGCGGCAAGGGCGTCGCCGTCTCCAACGGCGCGACCTGTGGCGGCTGGGCCTCCGGCGGTGGCGTCGGCACCTTTTCCGCAGTGAACGCCGACAGCTACGACGCGGATGGCAACCTCATCCGCCAGACCTATTCCGGCCGCACCCGCCGGGAACGGCATGAGGAACTGGTCGCCTACGGCATTGCCGGCGGCATCGCCCAGGCGAAGGAAGCGCATGAGCGTTCCAACGGCCAGGGCCGCATCCACGCCAACATCCTGTGGGAGATGGGCGGGGCGGAGCGCGTTGCCCGGGGCATGCTGGAAGGCGCCCGCGGCCTGATCCATGGCATCACCTGTGGCGCCGGCATGCCGTATCGCCTGGCGGATATCGCCCGCGACTACGGGGTGCACTACTACCCCATCATCTCCTCCGCCCGCGCCTTCTCCGCGCTGTGGAAGCGCGCCTATTCGAAGACCCGGGAATGGCTGGGCGGCGTGGTCTATGAGGACCCCTGGCTGGCCGGCGGCCATAACGGCCTGTCCAATTCCGAGGATCCCAAGCGGCCGGAAGACCCCTTCCCCCGCGTGCTGAAGCTGCGCCAGCAGATGCGCGAATTCGGCCTGGGCGACGTGCCGATCATCATGGCCGGCGGCGTCTGGTGGCTGGAGGAGTGGGAGGACTGGATCGACAATCCCGACCTCGGCCCGATCGCCTTCCAGTTCGGCACCCGCCCGTTGCTGACCAAGGAAAGCCCGATCAGCGAGGCCTGGAAGCAGCGCCTGCTGACGCTGCAGCCGGGCGATGTCTCGCTGCAGCCCTTCTCGCCGACCGGCTTCTATTCCAGCGCGATTCGCAACGAATTCCTGCGCGAGCTGGAAGACCGCAACGAGCGGCAGGTGGCCTACACGATGGAGCCGGTGGGCGACCATATCTCGGAATACGGCGTCGGCCCGCGCAAGCGGCTGGTCTACCTGACGCCGCATGACCGCGCCCGCGTGCATCACTGGGAGGCCGAGGGCTTCATCGAGGCGATGCGCACGCCGGACAACACTCTGATCTTCGTGACCCCGGAAAATTCGCGGGAGATCGTCAAGGACCAGATCGATTGCATGGGCTGCCTCAGCCATTGCCGCTTCTCGAACTGGGCGCAGACGGAGCCGGATTTCTCCACCGGGAAGAAGGCGGACCCGCGCAGCTTCTGCATCCAGAAGACGTTGCAGGACGTGGCGCATGATGGGGCGCTGGACCGCAACCTGATGTTCGCCGGCCACAACGCCTACCGCTTCGCCAGCGACCCGTTCTATTCGAACGGCTTCGTGCCGACGGCGAAGCAGCTGGTCGAGCGGATCATGACCGGTCGCTGAGACCTTTGGGGCGCGCCTGGTTTGCGCGCCCTTCACGTAACGGCCCCGAAGACGGTATCCTGCCGCAAGTCTCGGGGAGACTTCCGCACGCCATGCGAAACCTTCTGCACGCTGCCGATCGCGACCGGCTGATCGCCCATCTCCGCGGCACCCTGCTGCGCGAGGTGACGGTCGATGGCCGTCGCCTGATGGCCCTGGCCGAAGGCGCCGCGGCGGATGGCGGCTTCTGCGCCATGCCGGCCAACGCCCAGGCCGCTGAATTGCTGGCCCAGCCGGACATCCGCGACGCCGACCCGGCCTTCGCCGATGGCGTGCTGGATTTCGTCATGGCCATGGCCGATGCACCCGTGCCCTGCCGTCGCGCCGCCGTGGGCGGAATCGAATTGCTGCGCGACGACCCGCGCGACTTCGAGATCCTGACGCCGTTCCACCGCTTCACCGGCGATCTCTCGGCGGGGCTGCTGCGCCAGCAATTGCGCGGCGATGCCAGCGCGCCCCTGCTGCATACCGGCAACCTCGCGGAATTCCGCCTCGGCCGCTACCGCAACGGCGTGGATGTCGAGGACAACATCCGCGACTGCGCCATCGCCCGGCGCAGCGGCGGCATCGTGCTGAGCCACGAAAGCCGCATCGGCGGCAAGGCCGGATGGCTGCGCCCGCGCCAGGTGGAAGCCGGCACGCTGCGCTACGAATACGAGATCACCGCCGGATCGCCGCTTCTGCGGCTGACCGTGACCTTCACCGCCGCCGCCGGCCAGCGCCTGTCCCGCCTGCGGGTCAGCACGGCGCTGGATCAACTGGGCACCGCGGGGCTGGAGATGGCGGAGGGCCGGCTGGCAGGCCAGCAAGGCTGGCGCGATTTCGCCGCGCCACAGGCCGCCGGGCTGGCGCTGTGGGCGGAGGCCACGCCGGTGCCGCATGTGGCGATCGGCCTTGCTGGCTGGCCGGCAGGCACGCCCACGCTGCACATCCGGCCCCAGGCGCCGGAGCGGGTGATGAGCGTCAAGGCGATCGCCGCGCGCCCCGCCGCGCTGCATTGGCTGATCCTGCGGCACGGCCCGGTCGCCCTGGCGCCCGGCGCGACGCTGGTGCTGCGGGAGGACCGGCTGCTGGCCGCCGGCACCACGGCGGAGGATGCGGCGCGGGTGATGGTCGCCAGCGGCGACCAGGTCGCCGGGCTGGACCTGGACCCGCTGCCGCCGCAAGGCGCCGCGCTGAATGCGGTGGCGACGCAGCTTCTGTTCGCCACGCGCCAGGCCTACCGGGTGATCCTGCCGGCGGAGCGCAAGGCGGTGCTGGAGGGCTGGTTCGACCGCCAGATGGCGGCGCTGCTGGCCGGCAGCCCCGGCGTGCCGGACCTGGCCTGGGCGATCGTCGCGGCGGAAGCCCGGCGGCGTTCCGGCGCCACCGCGCCGGTCGAGGCCCTGGTGCAGCGGCTGCTCGCCCTGCAGGCGGAGGATGGCGCCTTCCCCGGCGACCTCGCCGGCCATGCCACGGCGCTGCTGGCCCTGGCGCGGGTGCTGGCGCAGGACCCTCCGCAGCCGCTCGATGGCCCGATCGGCCGGGCGCTGGCCGCGGTGAAGCCCGGCCCGGCGGAACTGCGGGAAGCCGGCCGGCTGGTGGTGGTGGAAGGGCTGACATTGCAGGGCGGCACGCCCGGGCCGTTGCGCGGCCATGCCGAGACGCTCGGGCTGGTGGCGCGCGCCGCCGGCACCCTGGCGCTGGTCGCGGAACAGCGGCCGGGGGCGCTGCCGGCGGAGGCCGCCGCCCAGGCCCAGGCGCTGCACCGCCAGGCGGTGGCACTGCTCCGCACGCTGGTGCGGCCGCGTGGCACGACGCTGGAGGTGCTGGCCTCCCCGCTCGGCGGCTCGACCCATCCGGCGGCACAGGCGGCGGCGGCGCTGGCGCTGATGGCGCCGGATGCCGCGATCCTGCGGCTGCCGGTTTCGGCATGAGGCTCGCATCGCTGGCCTTGGTGGCGCTGCTGGCGCTGGCGGGCTGCGCCGCGCCGGTGCGCCCGGCGCCGCCTTCGCCGCCGCTGGTCTATCCGCCCGCCGCCGCGGAACGGGTGGTGCGGCTGGCGCTGGGGGAATGGCGCGACTGGGGCGGCGTGGTGCGGGATGCCTGGCCGGATCCCGGGACCAATGCGGCGGACAGCGCGCCGGCCGAATCCAGCCCGGCCAATTTCCCGCGCGTGCTGGCCTATTGGCGCGCGGTCGAGGATGACGAGGGCGCGATCCGCGACAACCGGCCGATCTACGCCGCATCCCTGTCCGGCATGACCACCACCTCGCTCTGGTCGGAGCCGGCCTGGTCGGCGGCGTTCATCTCCTGGGTGTTCCGCGGCGCCGGGGTGGATGCGCGGGAGTTTCCGCCGAATGCCACGCATTCCCTGTACCTGGATGCGCTGATCGCCGATGCCGATGCCTTCCCGGCCACCGCACCGTTTCGGCCGCATGCGCCGGGCGAATACGCACCGCGTCCGGCCGACCTGGTCTGCTTCGACCGCAGCCGCGCGCGCCTCGCCCACTGGTCGGAGCGGCGGGCGGAGGCCGGGGTGCCGCGGCCGATGCATTGCGACATTGTCACCGGCGTGGCACCCGGTGTCGTGGAGGTCGTCGGCGGCAATGTCGGCGACACCGTGACCCTCACCCGCTACCCGGCGGATGCCGCCGGGCTTCTGGCCCCGGCCCCGCCGGGCCGGCTGCCCATCCTGCTCGTGATGGAAAGCCGCCTCGGCCGCCTGCCGCCTTTCGCACCCTGAACGGAATTTCCGCCGACATGACCGATCTGTTCTCCCCGCTGACCATCCGTGGCGTGACGCTGGCCAACCGCATCGGCATCTCGCCAATGTGCCAGTATTGCTGCGACGATGATGGCCGCCCGACCGACTGGCACATGGCGCATCTGCTGCAGCGTGCCCTCGGCGGCGCCGGCCTGGTGATGGTCGAGGCCACCGCGGTGCTGCCGGAAGGCCGGATCACGCCGGGCGATGTCGGGTTGTGGGAGGATGCGCAGATCCCCGCCCATGCGCGCCTGGCCGCCGCCATCGCCCATGCCGGCGCGGTGCCGGCGATCCAGATCGGCCATGCCGGCCGCAAGGCCAGCCGGGCGCCGGCCTGGGTCGATGAGCCGGCCAAGCCGGGCTGGGAGATCGTGTCCTCCAGCAACCTGCCGATGGGCCATTTCGCCGCGCCGCGCCCGATGACCGAGGCCGAGATCGAGGACCTGCCCGCCGCCTTCGCCGCCACCGCCAGGCGCGCGCTTGCCGCCGGCTACAAGGTGATCGAGCTGCACGGCGCGCATGGCTACCTGCTGCACCAGTTCATGTCGCCGATCTCCAACAAGCGCAACGACCGCTGGGGCGGCGATTTCGAGGGCCGCACCCGGCTGCCGCTGGCCGTCGCCAAGGCGGTGCGCGAAGCGGTGGGGGAGGAGGTGCCGCTGCTGCTCCGGATCTCCCACACCGATTGGATCGAGGGCGGCTGGAGCACGGCGGAGAGCGTGGAGCTGGCGAAGCGCATGTCCGCGCTCGGCATCGACATGATCGACGTGTCCTCCGGCGGCATCGATCCGGCCCAGAAGATCGTGCTCGGCCCGGGCTACCAGGTGCCGGGGGCGGAGGCGGTGAAGCAGGGTGCCGGCGTGCTGGTGGCCGCCGTCGGTCTGATCACGGAGCCGGAGCAGGCGCAGGCGATCATCACCGAGGGCCGCGCCGACCTGGTGCTGCTGGCCCGCGCCACGCTGCGCGACCCCTATTGGCCGATGCGCGCCGCCGTGGCGCTGGGCCGGGTGGACGCGATCCGCACCCCGCCGCAATACGACCGCGCCTGGGGCTCCATCGCGCGCATGGCGATGCGCGCCGAGACCGGCGACCCGATGCCGCCGCTGGGCTGACCCGAAAGCCCTCCCCCGCGTTTGCGGGGGAGGTTGGGTGGGGGCTCCGGCGCCCACGACCGCCGAAGAAAGCTGCCAGGCTCGCCTCAATCCACCTTGATGTCGCCGTCCTTGATCACCCGCTCCCACTGGGTGATCTGCGCCAGCAGCTGCGCTGACGCCTCCGCCGCCGTACCGCCCACGGGCTCGAAGCCGAGCTGGGTCAGCCTTGCCCGCATCGCCGCGCTGGTGACGGCGCGCTGCGATGCCTCCGCCAGCCGCGCCACCACGGCCTCCGGCAGCCCCGCCGGGCCGACCAGTGCGTTCAGCAGCGCCGCATCCACCGCCCGGAAACCCGCTTCCGCCATGCTCGGCACCTCCGGCAGCAGGCTGGTCCGCGTGCTGCCGGTGATCGCCAGTGCCCGCAGCCGGCCGGCGCGGACATGTTCCGCCATGGCCGGGATGGTGCCGAAGGCCATGTGGACGCGACCGGCGATGAGGTCCGTGATCATCGGCCCGCCGCCGCGATAGGGCACATGCAGGAAGGTGAAGTCGGCCGCCAGGCGGAACTGCTCGCCCGCCATATGCACCGCCGTGCCGTTGCCGGCGGAGCCGAAGGTCAGCTCGTTCGGCTTCGCCTTGGCATCGCGCACCAGCGCCGCGAGATCCTGCCAGGGGGCGGAGGCCGGCACCACCAGCACCAGCGGCGACCGCACCAGGACCGAGACGAAGCTGAAATCCCGCCTGGTGTCATAGGGCAGCCGGCTGCCGAGCAGGCCGGGATTGACCACGAAGGCGGTGTCGATGACCCCCAGCGTGTGCCCATCCGTCGGCGCCGTGGCGATCGCCTGGGTGCCGGTGACGCTGGCGCCGCCGCCGCGATTCTCCACCGCGAAGGACTGGCCGAGCGACTGCGACAATTCCTGCGCCAGCAGCCGCGCGGTGATGTCCGTGGCGCCGCCGGGCGGATAGGGCACCACCAGCCGCACCGGGCGGCTGGGATAGGTCTGGGCCAAGGCGGGCGCGGCCAGCCCGGTGGCGAGGGCCGCACCCAGCAGGCTGCGGCGGCGAAGCGTGATGGTCATCGGCTGCTTCCTTCCCGTTCTTCTTGTTTCTATTCGCGGCCCAGGGTCCAGCTCTCGGTCAGCCAGGGCGCCAGACGTTCCGGGTCCAGCTCCAGCCCGATGCCCGGCCCCTCCGGCAGCGCCACCATGCCGGCCGAATCCAGCTCCGGCGTGCCGAGCACCGTCAGCAGCGGATTGGGCGTCGCGTCGTATTCGATGAAGGGGTAGGGCGCCGGCCCGCCGCCGCGGCGCGCCGGCAGCAGCGCCGCCATCTGCAAGGCGGCGTGGAAATTGACCAGCGTGCCGAAGACATGCGGCATCACCGGCAGGTCGTAGGCGTCCGCCAGGGCCGCGACGCGGCGAAATCCCGTAAAACCGCCACACACCGTCAGGTCCGGCTGCAACACGGAGAAGGTGCGGGCGGCGAGGAAATCGCGGAAGGCGGCGAGGCTGGCCAGCGCCTCGCCCCCCGCGATGGCGCAGGGCACGGAGCGGGCGACGGTCTGGTAGCCGGGGATGTCCTCGGGCTGCAGCGGCTCCTCGATCCAGAGCAGCCCGGCTTCCTCCATCCGCCGCGCGGATTCGATGGCGGAGCCGACGCCGTAGCCCTGGTTGATGTCGACCATCAGCGCGACATCCTCCCCCACCTGCCGGCGCAGCGCCTTGGTCATCACGCCATCGGCGCGCGGGTCGAAACCGGCGCGGGGCTTGATGGCGCGGAAGCCGCGGCGCAGCAGGGCGTCCACCTGTTCGGGATAGGCGCCGTAGGGGGAGCCACCCTCGGCGATGAAGGGGCCGCTGGCATAGGCCAGCGCGCGGTCGCGCAGCGCCCCGCCCAGCATCGCCGCCACGCTGATGCCCTGGCAACGCGCCGCCGCATCATGCAGCGCCATGTCGATCGCGGAGGCCGCCATCATCGCCGGGCCGCGCCGGTCATAGCCCAGCGTGCCGAGCATCGCGTGGTACAGGCGCCCATAGTCGCGCACCGGTTGGCCCAGCAGCAGCGGCGCCAGCTTCGTCTTGATCAGCGCCGCGGCGGCGAATGGGGAGGCAAAGACCTCGCCCCAGCCGACAACGCCGGATTCCGTCACCACGCGGACCAGCAGGAAGTCGCGGCGGCGGATGAAGGTGGAGGCGTTGCCGAGTGCCGGTGTCGGGCTGAAGCCGGCGTGGAAGCCCTGGATGCTGGCGATCTTCATGCGTTTCCCCGGCGCCTTTTTCGCTGTGTGCCTGGCGGGCAGGCTGCGGCGCGGCGGGTCATGCTGTCAAATAGCGAACCATGCTGACATCATGGCCGGATGGCTATGAACCTCAATCTGCGCGAGCTGCAGGTGTTCCGCGCCGTGATGGAGCAGGGCGGCGTCACCGCGGCCGCCGCATCGCTCGGCATGTCCCAGCCCAGCGCCAGCAAGATGCTGCAGCAGGCGGAGGAACGGCTGGGCTTCGCGCTGTTCGTGCGCCAGCGGAAGCGCCTGGTGCCGACGGCGGAGGCGCATGCGCTGCTGCCGGAGCTGGTCGGCGCCTTCACCGCGCTGGATGACCTCGGCCGGCTGGCGGAGGATCTGCGCGGCGGACGTTCCGGCCTGCTGACGCTGGTCGCGGTGCCGGCGCTGACCACCACGCTGCTGCCGCGCGCCATCGCCCGCTTCCGTCGTAGCCGGCCCGAGGTGGCGCTGGCGCTGCGGGCGGTGACGGCGATCGAGGCGGTGAACCTGGTGGCGGACCACCGCGCCGATCTGGCGCTGATCCTCGGCACCACGGTGGATGGGCGGACGGAGGCGCGCAGCCTGTTCACCTCCGAGATCGGCTGCGCCCTGCCGCCCGGGCACGCGCTGGCGGCGAAGCGGGCGCTGCACCTGGCGGATATCCTGGACCAGCCGCTGATCTCGCTGGGCCCGCAGCAGCCGGTGGGTGCCGTGCTGCACCGTGCGCTGGCAGAGGCCGGGCGCAGCGGGCGGATCGCGATGGAGGTCTCCCAATCCGCCATCGCCTGCGCCCTGGTGCGGGAGGGGGCCGGGGTGGCGGTGCTGGATGGGGTGGGGTTGCAGGAGGCGCGTTCGCAGGGCTTGCCGGTGCGCCGGCTGCTGCCGCGCACGCGGCTCGCCGTCAGCCTGCTGCGGCCACGGCACCGCGCGCCATCCCGGCTGGAACAGGATTTCGTGGCGGTGCTGGATCAGGTGGTGGCGGAGGAGGGGCGCGCGCCGTGACGCGCGCCCTGGCGGTCACGCCCGGCCGGCGGCCTTGTCGGCCTCGTAGCGGGCCTTGGTCTCGGCGTTCGCCGGGTACAGGCCGGGCAGGGCGACGCCCTTGCCGACCTCGACCATGATCCAGGCCTCCAGCCGTTCCTGCTCCACCGCGGCGTCCACCACGGCATCGAGCAGCGCGGCCGGAATCACCACGGCGCCGTCCTGGTCGGCCACCACAATATCGCCCGGCACCACGGTGACGCCGCCGCAGCCGATGGTTTCCTGCCAGCCGACGAAGTTCAGCGCGGCGACGGAGGCCGGCGCCACATAGCCCTGGCAGAACACCGGCAGGCCGGTGCCGATCACGCCGGCGCCGTCGCGCACCATGCCATCCGTCACCAGCCCGGCGACGCCCTTCTTGGCCATGCGGGCGCACAGGATGTCGCCGAAGATGCCGGCGGCGGTGCTGCCCATGGCATCCGCCACCGCGACGGCGCCTTCCGGCATCGCCTCGATCGCCGCGCGGGTGGAGGTGGGGGAGGCCCAGCTATCGACGGTGGCCAGATCCTCGCGCGTCGGCGTGAAGCGGAGCGTGAAGGCGGGGCCGACGATGCGCTTGGTCGGGCCCGGCTCCAGCGGACGGCTGCCGGCGATGTAGCAGAAGCGCACGCCCTTCTTCAGCAGGACCGTGGTCAGGGTGGCGGTGGTCACGCCCATCAGGGCGTCGCGCTGTGCGGGGGTCATTCTCGGGGCGGCTCCGTGCTTCGATGGCGAAGCTTGAAGCGCGATGCGGGCCGCCCGTCCAGGGTGCCCCCCGCCTACGGCATCCGCGCCAGCGCCACGCCCCAGGGCGGCAGCGTGCCCTGCGGATCCGGCAGGATCGCATCGGCCAGCGGATGCGCCCCTTGCAGCAGGGCGGGCGGCACCGGCGCGGCCTGGCCGGAGAGGTTGAACAGGCAGCGCAGCCGGGCACCGCTTGCCGTATCCACCCGGTCGTAGCCGAGCAGCGGCGCCGGCAAATCCAGCGGCACCAGGTCGCCGGTGATCATCGCCGGGTGGCCGTGGCGCAGCTTCAGCAGGGCGCGGGTGAAGTGCAGCGGGCTTTCGGGATCGGCCTCCTGCACGTCGATCGCCAGCGGCAGATGCGCGTCGGGCACCGGCAGCCAGGGCGTGCCGGTCGTGAAGCCGGCATGCGCGGCGTCCCGGCGCCAGGGCATTGGGGTGCGGGACCCGTCGCGGCCGGCGAAATCCGGCCAGAAGGCGATGCCGAAGGGGTCGCGCAGCGCCTCGAAGGGCAATTCCGCCTCGGGCAGGCCCAGCTCCTCCCCCTGGTATAGGCAGATGCTGCCGCGCAGGGTCAGCAGCAGCGCCAGCAGCAGGCGGGTGACGCGCGCATCCGGCACCTGGCCGGGCGCCCAGCGGGTGGCGGTGCGGACCACGTCATGGTTGCTGAAGCACCAGCAGGCCCAGCCATCCGGGTTCGCGGCCGCCTGCACCAAAGCGGTGGCGATCGGGTGATCGAAGACGCCGCGCAGCGGGGCCAGCGTATAGGCCATGTGCAGCAGCCCCGGCCCGGTGGACCGCGCCACGCGGGCATGCGCGCCGGGCTGGGAGGACAGCTCGCCCAGCAGCGCGCGGTCCGGGAAGGCATCCGCCGTGGCGCGGAAATGCCGCAGGATGGTGGGCGTCTCCGGCCCCATCATGTCGAACTGGTGCAGCTGCATGCCGAACAGTTTTGACGGGATTTCCGGCTTCGGCGGCGCGGCGGGATTGTCCCGCAGCTGCGGGTCGCGATGCATGAAGTCCAGCGCGTCGATCCGGAAGCCGTCCACGCCGCGCGACATCCAGAAGCGCATGATCTCCGCCACCGCGTCGCGCGTGGCGGGCTCCGCCAGGTTCAGCGCCGGCTGGTCGGCCAGGAAATGGTGCAGGTAGTATTGCCGGCGCCGCGTCTCCCAGCGCCAGGCCGGGCCGCCGAAGACCGAGAGCCAGTTGTTCGGCGGCGTGCCGTCCGGCCGCGGATCGGCCCAGATGTAGCGATCCGCAAGCGGCCCGGTACGGCGGGCGCGGCTTTCGATGAACCAGGGGTGCTGCACGCTGGTATGGCCGACCACCAGGTCCAGCATCACCTTCAGCCCGCGGGCATGGGCAGCCTCGACCAGCGCATCGAAATCCGCCTGGGTGCCATAGGCCGGGTCGATGGCGCAGTGGTCGGCGATGTCGTAGCCAAAATCGGCCTGCGGCGAGACATAGATGGGCGAGAGCCAGATCGCGTCCACGCCGAGGCTGGCGATGTGGTCGATCCCCGCCAGCAGGCCGCGCAGATCGCCCACGCCGTCGCCATCCGCGTCGCGGAACGACCTCGGGTAGATCTGGTAGATCACCGCGCCCTGCCACCATGAACTCATGCATCCGCTCCAATCTGTTCGGAGTCAGAAAAGCCTGGATCGGGCGCGGGTTGCATCGGCGGGCAACCGGCCACCGGCCTCGGACGTTCCTGGCCCTCCGTAGTGAGGAGCCGCTGGTATGGACGACAAGGACCGTTTGGACGAAGCAAAAGGCGCGGAGGACGCGCTGCGCCCGACCCTGCCGGGTGGTGAGCGCGTGCGGGAAGGCGAGAGCGGCGAGGATGCCGGCGAGAACGATGCCGCCGGCACCGTGGACAACCCGATCCAGCCCGGCGCGACCCAGCCGGGGGAGACGATGGAGCAGGCGCAGCTGCGCGGCGGCCCCATCGATGTCTCGCCCGCCCGTCCCAAGCGGGGCTGAACTCAGGCAGTCGCCAGCACGGCTGCGGCCAGATCCTCGCCGGCCCAGCCGACCGATTTGAACACGGTGATTTCCCGGGCATCGCGGCGTCCGGGATGCGTGCCGCGGCACAGGTCGAACAGGTCGGCGGCCACCTGGGCCTCGGTGATCGCGCCTTCCGCGATGGCCTGCACCACGTCGCCGGCCTCCGCCAGCCCGCCGGCACGGGTGTCCAGCACCAGGGTGGCGCGGGCCAGCAGGGCGCCGTCGCTTTCCCGCATCGTCGGCCGGAAGGCGCCGACCAGGTCCACATGCGTGCCGGGCGAGACCGCCGCGCCGTGCACCAGCGGCGCCTCGGACAGGGTGGCGGCGGAGACGATATCGAAGCCGGCGGGATCGGCACTGGCCGTGGCCACCGCCGGCAGGCCATGCGCCGCCAGCCTCGCGGCCAGCGCCTCCGCCTGCGCCGGCTTACGCGCCCAGATGGCCACATGCTCGATCGGCAGGCGGTCGCACCAGGCTTCCGCCAGCGCGGCGGCCACGCGGCCGGCGCCGAGCACCAGCAGCCGGCGGCTGTCCGGCCGCGCCAGGAAGCGGCCGGCGAGGGTGCTGGCGGCGGCGGTGCGGCGGTCGGTCAGCTCGCCGCCATCCAGCATGGCGAGCGGCTGGCCGGTCTCGGCATCGGACAGCAGGTATACGGCCTGCACCGCCGGCAGGCCGCGGGCGCCGTTGGCAGGCAGCACATGCACGGTCTTCACCCCGGTATGCCGCGCGGTCCAGGCGGGCATCAGCAGCAGCATGCCGGCTTCGGGCAGTGCATGGCGGTGCCGCAGGGGGGCCTGGCAGCCATCACGGAACATCGCATGCAGCGCTGTTTCCAGCCCGGCCCAGGGCAAGGCGCCGCGAACCTGCTCCGCCGTCATGATCCGCATCGCGTTCCTTCTCCCAACCCGACAGTATCTCTGACGCAGCTTGGCGCCGGCGCAGGTTAACCGGAAGATGGACCGTTTGACACGCGCAGGCGCGCCGCCTAGCGAAGCTGAAGGGCGCGCGGAAACGCGCGTTGATCCCCGCCCGGCGCTGGCGCAGCATGAATCCTGGGCGTTCCCCCAGGGGGCATGCCGCCGGAAGAACCGGACGGCTCAGAGGCTTCGTAGTCGAGATTTAGGGAGTTGACGGAATGAAGGCACTTCGCCTGACCCTGGCCGCCGCCATGGGGGCCGCCGCCATCGGGGCCGCCGCGATGATGGTCGCACCCGCGATGGCCCAGGCGCCCGCGACCGGCGCCGCCACCTTGGATGCGATCCGCGCCCGCGGCACGCTGATCTGCGGCGTGAACACCGGCCTGGCCGGCTTCGCACAGCCCGACAGCCAGGGCGTCTGGCGCGGCTTCGACGTGGATTACTGCCGCGCCGTCGCCGTGGCGCTGTGGAACGACCCGGGCAAGGTCCGCTACGTGCCCACCACGGCGCAGAACCGCTTTACCGCGCTGCAGTCCGGCGAGGTGGACCTGCTGGTCCGCAACACGACCTGGACCCTGTCCCGCGACACCTCGCTGGGCTTCGACTTCACCGGCATCAATTTCTACGACGGCCAGGGCTTCATGGTGAAGACCTCCGCCGGCGTCCGCACCGCGCGCGACCTGAACGGCGCGACCATCTGCGTGCAGCCCGGCACCACCACCGAGCAGAACCTGACCGACTGGGCGCGCGCCAACCGCATCCGCTTCACCCCGGTGGTGATCGAGCGGCTTGAGGAAGTGGTCGGCGCCTATGTCTCCGGCCGCTGCGATGCCTATACCACGGACGTCTCCGGCCTGGCCTCCACCCGCTCGGCCCAGCCGCGCCCGGCGGAGCACATGATCCTGCCGGACGTGATCAGCAAGGAACCGCTTGGCCCGGCAGTGCGCCACGGCGACCAGCGCTTCGCCGACCTGGTGAAGTGGATCCATTTCGGCCTGGTGGGTGCCGAGGAACTGGGCATCACGGCCGCCAATGTGCAGCAGGCGGCGCAGTCCGATGCGCGGCCGGACGTGCAGCGCATGCTCGGCCGCAGCGGCGATCTGGGACAGATGCTGAGCGTCGACAACGCGTGGATGGTGAACATCATCCGCACCCTGGGCAATTACGGCGAGATCTTCGAGCGCAACCTGGCGCCGATCGGCCTGCAGCGCGGCCCGAACGCGCTGTGGACCAATGGCGGCCTGCAATACGCGCCGCCGCTGCGCTGACCTTCGAACACCTGACCCGGGCCGGCATGGCCCTGGCCGGGTGAAGCCTGATCCGGGCGGCCCGCGTGCCGCCCGGCCTTCTGGACCAGCGATCCTGCCCGCAGCACCGGGATTGCGTGCCACCGGCCCACCTTTTGCATGGACCTTGGCCTCGACGCCCCTTTTGCACCGGCTGGACCCTGGCTCCGCCACCTTTCGACCCAAAGACCTTACATAGCCGGTGGGAGCCAACCTGCCGGAGCCTATCCGCAACAGGGATGCTGCATGTCCTCCTCGACCGCCGACCCGCGCCTTGCCAAGGCCGGGCCGCCCCGACGCCCGATCCGCCTGTCCTGGTCCGATGAACGCCTGCGCGGCATCGTCTGGCAGGTTCTGGTCGTGGGCATCGTGGGCCTGATCGTCTACTGGCTGTGGTCCAACACGGTCCACAACCTGGCAGTGCGCCGGATCGCCACCGGCTTCGGCTTCCTCGACCGCGAGGCGGGGCTGCCGATCGGCGAGAGCCTGATCGACTACGACCCGACGGACACCTATCGGCGCGCGCTGACGGTCGGCGTGCTCAACACGCTGAAGGTGGCGGTGGTGGGGGTGGTGCTGGCCACCATCCTCGGCACGCTGGTCGGCATCGCGCGGCTGTCGCAGAACTGGCTGCTGTCGAAGATCGCCGGCTTCTATGTCGAGGTGATCCGCGACCTGCCGCTGCTGCTGCAATTGCTGTTCTGGTACACCATCCTGCAGAGCCTGCCCGGGCCGCGCCAGGCGCTGAACCCGGTGGATGGCGTGTTCCTGTCCAATCGCGGCCTGCTGCTGCCCTTCATCGAATGGTTGCCCGCGCATGGCTGGGCCATGGTGGCGCTGGTGGCGGGCTTCGTGGCCACGCTGTTCTACGCCCGCGCCATGCGCGCCCGCCAATACGCCGATGGCCAGCCGCGCAAAGTATGGCCGGCCGGCCTGGTGCTGATGGTCGGGCTGCCGCTGCTGGTCTGGATCGCGCATGGCGCCCCCTTCACACCGGATATCCCGGCGCTGCGCGGCTTCAACTTCCGCGGCGGCATCGCGATGACGCCGGAGTATTTCGCGCTGCTGCTCGGCCTGGTGACCTACACCGCCGGCTTCATCGCGGAGATCGTCCGCGCCGGCATCCAGGCGGTGAACCAGGGGCAGTGGGAAGCGGCGCAGGCGCTGGGCATGCGCCGCGGCGACATCCTGAAGCGCATCGTGCTGCCGCAGGCGCTGCGGGTGATCGTGCCGCCGATGACCAGCCAGTATCTGAACCTGACCAAGAACAGCTCGCTGGCCGTCGCCATCGGCTACCAGGACATCGTCAGCATCGCCAACACCACGCTGAACCAGACCGGCCAGGCGATCGAGGGCATCGCCATCATCATGCTGGTCTACCTGACCATCAGCCTGTCGATCAGCCTGTTCATGAACTGGTATAATTCCAGAATTGCCCTGGTGGAGCGCTGAGCATGAGCGACGTCACGCTGAATGCCGCGGCGGCCAGCCCGGAAGCCGCGCCGCGCGCCGCGCCGGTGACCAGCACGGGGACGGTGGCTTGGCTGCGGGCCAACCTGTTCTCCTCCTGGATCAACACCGCCGTGTCCCTGGCGCTGGCCTATCTGCTGGTGCGCTGGACCATCGGCTTCATAGACTGGGCCTTCATCAATGCCATCTGGACCGTGCCCATGCAGGGCAACGTGCCGCAGACCCAGGCCTGCCGGGCGCTCGAAGGCTCCGGCGCCTGCTGGGCGGTGATCGGGGAGAAGCACCGCTTCATCCTGTTCGGCACCTACCCGTATGAGGAGCATTGGCGGCCGCTGCTGGTCTGCGCGCTGTTCATCGCCCTGTACGTGGTTTCCGCCATGCGGCGCTTCTGGTCCTGGGTGCTGATCCCGATCTGGGTCGGCACGCTGACCCTGATCGGCGTGCTGATGTGGGGTGGCGTGCTCGGCCTGTCCTATGTGCCGCAGGAACGCTGGGGCGGGCTGCCGATCACGCTGATCCTGTCCACCTTCGGCCTGGCCTTCGCCTTTCCGCTGGCGGTGCTGGTGGCGCTCGGCCGGCGGTCCAAGCTGCCGGCGATCAAGACGCTCTGCGTGCTGTATGTGGAACTGGTGCGCGGCGTGCCGCTGATCAGCCTGCTCTTCATGGCCAGCGTGATGTTCCCGCTGTTCCTGCCGGAGGGCATGAACATCGACAAGCTGCTGCGCGCGCAGGTCGCCATCACGCTGTTCGCCGGCGCCTACCTGGCGGAAGTGGTGCGCGCCGGGCTGCAGACCCTGCCGCGCGGGCAGTATGAGGCGGCCGAGGCACTCGGCCTGTCCTACTGGCACAAGACCGGCCTGATCATCCTGCCGCAGGCGCTGCGGCTGGTGATTCCGCCGCTGGTGAACACCTTCATCGGCTTCTTCAAGGACACGTCGCTGGTGCTGATCATCGGCATCTTCGACCTGCTGACCGCCGGCAAGACGGCGATCGTGGAGCCCGCCTGGCAGGGCTTCGGGATCGAGGTCTATGTCTTCGTCGGCGCCATCTACCTGGTCTTCTGCTTCGCCATGTCGAAGTACAGCCAGGACCTGGAACGCGACCTCAACCAACATCGCCGCCGCTGAACGCAGGCCCCGGAAGAATGAGCAGGGAAGCTGAAAATGGGTGACACCATCGAGACCGAGGGCCGCTTTGCCTCCGCCATGCGGGCCGATGCGCCGCCGGCGATCGTGCTGCAGGACGTGAACAAGTGGTTCGGCGCGCTGCATGTGCTGCGCGACATCAACCTGACCGTCGCAACCGGCGAAAGGGTGGTGGTCTGCGGCCCCTCCGGCTCCGGCAAATCCACCATGATCCGCTGCATCAACCGGCTGGAACAGCACCAGCAGGGCAAGATCATGGTGGACGGGATCGAGCTGTCCGACGACCTTCGCAGCCTGGACGCGATCCGCCGCGAGGTCGGCATGGTGTTCCAGTCCTTCAACCTGTTCCCCCACCTCACGGTGCTGGAGAACTGCACCCTGGCGCCGATCTGGGTGCGCCGGATGCCGAAGAAGGAAGCCGAGGAACTGGCGATGGAGTACCTGGAACGGGTCCGCATCCCGGAGCAGGCGAAGAAATACCCCGGCCAGCTTTCCGGCGGCCAGCAGCAGCGCGTCGCCATCGCGCGCGCGCTGTGCATGAAGCCCAAGATCATGCTGTTCGACGAGCCGACCTCGGCGCTCGACCCGGAAATGATCAAGGAAGTGCTGGATACCATGGTGATGCTGGCGGAGACCGGCATGACCATGATCTGCGTGACCCACGAGATGGGCTTCGCCCGCCAGGTGGCCGACCGGGTTGTGTTCATGGACCGCGGCGAGATCGTCGAGAGCGGGGAGCCGGAGGCACTGTTCAGCGACCCCAAGACCGACCGCCTGCGGCTGTTCCTGAGCCAGATCCTGCGCGGGCATTGAGGCGCCGGGTTGCGCCGGTGATCTCGGAGAGGGCTTCGCCCTCCCCGCGCCCTACCCACCAGGGGCCTCGGGCCCCTGGACCGCGAGGTCCTGGGCAGGAATGGGTTCGAAGGGCCGAAGCCCTTTGTGGCGGGGGTATGGGGGGAGGCAACGCCTTCCCGGCATCGCCGGCGCAACCCGGGGGCCAGCGTGCTTGCGCCGGCCCCGGCATCGGTCCTATGGCTCCCCAGGTTCCGCGCTTGGAGCAACGCCTTTGAGTCATCCTCCTGCGGCCGCGCGTCCTGTGACGGCGGTTGCCCTGATTGGTGTGCTGGGTGTCGTCTACGGCGATATCGGGACCAGCCCGCTTTATGCGTTGCGGGCCTCGCTGCTACATTTCTCATCCGATGGGATCGAGCGCTGGGAGATTCTCGGGCTGCTGAGCCTGATCTTCTGGGCGCTGGTGCTGACCGTCACGGTCAAGTACGTCACCCTGATGCTGCGTGCCGACAATCGCGGCGAGGGCGGCATCCTGGCCCTGATGGCCCTGGCGCAGCGCCAGGCGCAGTCCGACCGGGGGCGCTGGCTTGTGGCGCTGGTGGGCATCGCAGGGGCCAGCCTGTTCTTCGGCGACGGCATCATCACCCCGGCAATCTCCGTGCTGTCGGCGGTCGAGGGCCTGAAGGTCATCTCGCCGACATTCGAGGAAGCGGTGGTGCCGATCGCGCTCGGCATCCTGCTGGCGCTGTTCCTGGTACAGTGGCGCGGCACCGGCAGCATGGGGCGCATCTTTGGCCCGATCTGCGCGGTATGGTTCGCCGTCATCGGCCTGCTCGGCCTGATCGAGGTGGTGCAGGAACCTGAGGTGCTGGTGGCGCTGTCGCCCACCTACGCGATCCAGTTCTGCCTGCACTACCACCTGGCGGCCTTCATCGCCTTCGGGTCGGTCGTGCTGGCGGTGACGGGGGCGGAGGCGCTGTACGCCGATATGGGCCATTTCGGCCGTCGGCCCATCCAGATCGCCTGGGTCGCGCTGGTGCTGCCGTCGCTGGCGCTGAACTACTTCGGCCAGGGCGCCCTGCTGCTGTCCAACCCCGCGGCCATCGAGAACCCGTTCTTCCTGCTGGCGCCCGAATGGGCGCGGCTGCCGCTGGTGGTGCTGGCGACGCTGGCCACCATCATCGCCAGCCAGGCCATGATCTCCGGCGCCTTCTCCATCGCCCGGCAATGCGTGCAGATGGGCTTCCTGCCGCGGCTGACCGTGCTGCACACCAGCGAGACGGAACAGGGCCAGATCTACCTGCCGCAGGTGAACATTCTGCTGCTGATCGGCGTCGTCATCCTGGTGCTGGAGTTCAAGAACAGCGACAGCCTGGCGGCCGCCTATGGCCTGGCGGTGACCGGCACCTTCGTCTGTACCTCCTGCCTCGCGCTGCTGGTGTTCCGGGGGCTGTACCGCTGGTCCTGGCCGCTGGTGATCGGGGTGTTCGGCCCGCTGCTGCTGCTGGACCTGACCTTCTTCATCTCGACCGCGCTGAAGATCCCGGAGGGCGGCTACGTGCCGCTGGTGCTGGGCGTCATCCTGTTCACGCTGATGCTGACCTGGCGCCGCGGGCGGGACCTGCTGTTCGCCCGCTTCCGCCAGGACAGCCTGCCGCTGAAATCCTTCCTGGCCCGGCTGCCGCAGTCACGCACCACGCGGGTGCCGGGGATTGCCGTGTTCATGACCAGCCAGGCGGATTTCGTGCCCGGCGCGCTGCTGCACAATCTCAAGCACAACAAGGTGCTGCACCAGCGGGTGCTGTTCGTGACCGTGCTGAACGAGGACATTCCCCGCGTCGAGGACCGGCGGGAGGTGACGGAGCTGGCGCCCGACATCCACCGCGTGATCCTGCGCTACGGCTTCCTGGAAAGCCCGAACCTGCCGAAGGAGCTGGAAGCGCTGCGCGATGTAGGCATTCCCTTCGAGCCGATGCAGGCCAGCTACTTCCTGGGGCGGGAGACGGTGGTGGCCGCCGCGGTGCCGAAGATGCCACGCTGGCGCCAATGGCTGTTCACGCTGATGAGCCGCAACGCGCTGCCGGCCACGGAATTCTTCCGCATCCCCTCGGACCGGGTGGTCGAGCTGGGCGTGCGGGTGGCGATCTGAACCGGGGCCGCGCTGCCGCGTTGCCCCGCTGCCACGCCGTGTCGCGCTGGCGAGGGAGGGGGCAGCGTGGCCGCGTCGAGGCTGGTTGACGTGACATTGGTACGGACCTGGAGCCCGGCGGAACCGCAGGGCGAAGCCGGGTACCGCATCGTCTTCGCCATGGCGCTGGACGCGCAGGGCGCGCCGGACGGCCAGGCCTGGTTGGATGACCCAGACCCCTGGCCGGCAAGGCTGGAGGCGCCGGACGCGGCCCTGGCACATGGCGACGTGGCCTATGACGAGGAAGGCTGGTCGCTGCGCTTCCCGCACGGCAGCGTCCCGCTGGCGGACGCCCCGCCGCACCGCATCCTGGGCGGCGCCGGCTGGCTGCGGCCGGGGGAGGTGGTGACCATCCGCACCCCGGAGGGCACCGAGGCCGCCTGGCGGGTGGTGGCGGTCGGCTGAGCGCCGGGGCGGCGCGCCGCCACAGGTCACCGCCAAAAGGAAAGGGCGCCCACCTTGCGGCGGACGCCCTTCCGAAAACTGGTGGAGCCATGGGGAGTCGAACCCCAGACCTCTTGAATGCCATTCAAGCGCTCTACCAACTGAGCTATGGCCCCGCACGCTTCAGCGCGAGGCCGGCCGTATAGCCGCCACTCGGGGGCTACGCAAGACTGCCACATGCGGCTTTTGCATCACCCCTTCCGCCCCGCCACGGACCCGCATAGGTTCCGGGGATCGGCGCTGGAAGGCACAGGGTGGCAATGGGCAAGATCTACGGGGATGCGACTTCGGCACTGGCCGGGCTGTTGCGGGACGGCATGACCATCATGTCCGGCGGCTTCGGCATCAGCGGCATACCCTCCGTCCTGATCGAGGCGATCCGGGAATCCGGCGTGAAGGACCTGACGGTCATCTCCAACAACGCCGGCATCGACGATGCGGGGCTCGGCCTGCTGCTGCACACGCGGCAGATCCGCAAGATGATCAGCTCCTATGTCGGGGAGAATGCGACCTTCGCGAAGCAGTACCTGGCCGGGGAACTCGAGATCGAGTTCAACCCGCAGGGCACGCTGGCGGAACGCATCCGCGCCGGCGGCGCCGGCATCCCGGCCTTCTTCACCAAGACCGGCTACGGCACGGCGGTGGCGGAGGGCAAGGAGACCCGGGAATTCGACGGCGAGCACTACGTGATGGAGCGCGGCCTGGTCGCCGACCTCGCCATCATCCACGCCTGGATGGCGGACCACGAGGGCAACCTCGTCTATCGGAAGACCGCGCGGAACTTCAATCCGGTGATGGCCACCGCGGCCAAGGTGACGGTGGCGCAGGTCGAGCACATCGTCCGCAACGGTGAGATCGAGGCCGACCACATCCACACCCCCGGCATCTTCGTGAAGCGCATGATCGCGCTGCCGCCGGATTTCCAGAAGCGCATCGAGCAGCGCACCACCCGCAAGCATCCCGCCCCGGCTGCGGCCGGGTCTGAATCGCCGGCCGTGGCCGGCGCCGAATCGCAGGCCTGAAAGGACCCTACCCATGCCCTGGACCCGCGACGAAATGGCGGCGCGCGCGGCGCGCGAGCTGCAGGACGGCTTCTACGTCAATCTCGGCATCGGCATCCCGACGCTGGTGGCGAACCATGTGCCGCCCGGCATGACGGTGCAGCTGCAATCCGAGAACGGCATGCTCGGCCTCGGCCCCTTCCCCTATGAGGGGGAGGAGGACCCGGACCTGATCAATGCCGGCAAGCAGACCATCACCCAGCTGCCCAGCAGCAGCTTCTTCGACAGCGCCCAGAGCTTCGGGATGATCCGCGGCGGGCATATCGACCTGTCGATCCTGGGCGCGCTGCAGGTGGCGCAGAATGGCGACCTGGCGAACTGGATGATCCCCGGGAAGATGGTGAAGGGGATGGGCGGCGCCATGGACCTGGTGGCCGGCGTCAAGCGCGTGATCGTGCTGATGGAGCACACCGCCGGCGGCAAGCCGAAGCTGCTGCGCGAATGCACCCTGCCGCTGACCGGCCGCCGGGTGGTGGACATCGTGGTGACGGAACTCGGCGTCTTCGGCATCGACAAGAAGGGCGATGGCCCGATGCGCCTGCTGGAGCTGGCCCCCGGCGTGACCGAGGCCGAGATCCGCGACAAGACCGAGGCGGAGTTCACCACCGCCCTGGCCGACGCCTGAATTCAGGCAGGGGGCGCCGCCCTGGCGCCCCCGCAGACAGATCCTACTGAAGCTGCGGCTGGCGGACCTGTTCGTAGCGCAGGCGGTCATCCTGCAGGATGCGGCGCAGCCGCTCCAGCTCCCTCTCCCGCTCCGCCAGGGAGCGTTCCCAATCGGCGCCGCCCGACTGGGTTGCGGAAGCGCGGGCGGTCGGCGCTGGCGCGGCGTACGCTGGCTGCGCCGGTGGGGCGCGGCGCACCGTGCGGCGCGGCGGGCTGCGGCGCCGCGTCGTGGGGGCGGCGGCGGGCACCGGCGGAGGCGGCACCCAATCCAGCAGCGGGATCGGCCCGCGCGCCTCGGCCTGGCCGCCCGGGGCGCCGGGCGTGAAGCCGGCGCCGGAGGAGAACGAAGGCGGTGCCGGCGTGCGTTCCCGGAACGCCTCGAAATCGGTCACGGTGGAGCCGAGCAGGTCGCGGCCCGGGCCGGAATCATTCCAGTGCTGCGCCAAAGCGGGCCGGTCGAGCATCAGCCCGAGGGCCAGGACGGCAGGCAGGGAGAGAAGGGCAAAGCGACGCATCGGGCGGTTTCCCATTTGGCTCAAGGGCCGGGCGACGCGGGGGCGCCTATCGGCCGGAAGATGGACGCCCCTGCCGCGCCGCACAAGCGATGAAAGGCCGATGCCGCCGGCAGGCGCCGCCTATAGCAGGCAGAGCGCCTCCAGCTCCCGCCGCAGGGCGGGGGGCAGGTCGGCCAGCCCGCTGGCGGCGGAGCTGCCGCGGGGTGCATCCGGCGGAGCCGCGGCGGCCTCCAGGTAGCGCCAGCCCTGGAACGGCTTCTGCGGCCGCGGTTCCAGCAGCACCAGCTCCGGGTCCAGCACCAGCCCGGCGCAGCTGCTGCCGTCGTCCCAGCGTTCCTCCCGCACCTCCAGGATGCGTTGGCGCACCCGGATGGCACCCGACAGCACCCAGTAGAGCGAACCGCCCTCCACCAGCTCCGCCGCCCGCTTCGGCATCATCCGGGTCTGGTGGCGCAGTGGCGGGTCCGCCACGGCACGCCGCGCCTGGCCAGCGGCGAGCTCGGCCACTTCCTTCGGTCCGACACAGAGCTTCAGCAGGTGCAGCATGTGGCGATGGATGTGGCCAATTCCGGAGTCCGCGCAAGCCCTTCCCGCAGGCTCTGCGACGGTACCCCGCCAGCCGGGCTGCTGGCGCGCCTGCCGCTAAAGCTTGCCCCGCCGCGTGATCCGGGGATAATCGGAAGCAACGAAACAGTCCAAGGGAGACAAACCATGCTTCGCCGCAACCTGCTGGGTGCGACAATCCTGGGCGCCGCCGCGCCAGCGCTGTTCGCGCCGGCCATCGCACAGCCGCGCAACGCGTCCTGGCCGCGCGCCCTGAACATGGGCACTGCCGCGCCCGGCGGCACCTATGCGCTGTACGGACCGGCCTGGGGCCAGATCGCGCAGGAAGCCACCGGCGTGCAGATCTCCTACCGCACGACGCAGGGCCCGAACCAGAACATCATCCTCGTGAACCGCAAGGAGATCGAGCTGGGCATGGCCACGATGGGCGTGGCGCTGCAGGCCTGGAACGGCGTCGGCGCCTGGACCCAGGGCAACAAGTTCCGCGACATCCGCGCGCTGTTCCCGATGTACGACACGCCGTTCCACGGCATCGCGCTGAAGCGCACCGGCATCACCAAGCATGCCGACCTGAACGGCAAGAGCGTCGGCGTCGGCCCGCGCGGCGGCACGCCGGGCACCTACTACCCGCAGCTTCTGCAGGAACTGGGCGTCACGCCTTCGGCCGTGCGCTACGGCTCGGCTTCCGACCTGGTGGGGCAGATCCAGGACGGGCTGCTGGACGCGTTCCTGTTCGCCTCCGGCGTGCCGGTGCCGGCCTTCTCCGAGATCGAGGTGCAGGCCGAGGTGAACTTCCTCGACTTCACGCAGGATGAGATCACCAAGCTGACGGCGAAATACCCGGAACTGGCGGCGGGCTCGCTGCCCATGGGCACCTATCGCACCCAGCAGAAGCCGCTCGGCATCGTCGGCATGTACAACTTCGCCATCGTCCACAAGTCGATCCCCGACGACCTGGCCTATGAGATCACCAAGTCGGTGCTGTCGCAGAACGCCCGGCTGAAGGCGGCGATCGCGGCGGCGTCGGAGACGCTGGCGGCGAATTGGACGAAGAACACCTTCCTGCCCTTCCACCCCGGTGCGGCGCGCTATCTGCGCGAAAGCGGCCAGCAGGTGCCGGACAACCTCGTCCAGGCCTGAACCAGCGCAGACGGGTCACGGAGCCGAACGTCAAGAGACGCTAACGGTTCCGTGATCGGTCTGCCGCAGTTGGCGTGCGAACCATTCACACGCTGGCAAGACCGCATCGTCATCCTGCAGCTCCAGTCGTTTTCGTGGAGCCTGCATTATGCGTTTCCTCCTCGACCTATCGGTCGGTCGCAAACTGGCGGCCTCCGCCGCGCTGACTTTGCTGCTGCTCGGCGGACTTGTGACCCTGGTCTGGCAGGAGACGTCCGGGATCATGTCCGAGCAGGCCGCCTCCGCGCGCATGCAATCGGCCATGGACCGGATGGAGGACGGCGCGGACCAGCTGCGTGAAGTGGCGGTGCTGGAACGCGACCTGATGCTGACGCATGACGAGGCCGGCCAGGTGCCGGCCTGGCAGGCGGTGGAGGCTGCGATCCGCACCGGCGTCAGCGGGGTGCAGGAAGCGGCGCAGGCCTCCGGCTCCCCCCGCGTGGCCGAGACCGCCACGGCCGTGGCCCAGGCGTCCGAAGCCTATCGCGAAGCGCTGGAAGTGGTCGCGCAGCTCCGCCTGCAGGTGATCCAGGCGCGCGACAAGGAACTGTTTCCGCTCTCCTCCGAATACGACAGCCTGTTCGAGGCGGTCTCCGCCAGCTTCGGCTTCGACCTGCCGGCCGACCAGCAGGATGACGCGCGGCACCGGCTGCTGACCGTGCATGGCGCGGTGAACGATGTGCGGATCGGCGTGCAGCGGTTGCTGGCGACCGGCGACGAGGCGCAGCTTCGCCGCGTGCGGCGCGGCATCGCGCAGGCCCGTGTGCACAGCCGCGGCCTGCTGGCGATCGAGGCGCCGGGCCGGCTGCGCGAGGATGTGAACCGCCTGGCGGAACGCGCGCAGGCGATCGGCCTGGCCGCCGCGAAGATCCTGGATGCCGGCGAGGAGATCGAGAAGGCACGCCGCGAACGCGTGACGGCGGCGCGGGCGGGGCTGCAGGACGCGATCCACGAACTCGGCACGGCCGGGCTGCAGGTGGCCACCGCGCAGCGGCAGCAGGTGATGCACCGCGCCGAGGTGGTGCGTGACGTCGGGATCTGGTCCGGCGGCGCCATCGGCCTGGTGCTGCTGCTGTCCTCCTTCGGCATGGCGCGTGGCATCGGCGCTCCGATGCGCCGGCTGTCCGCCGTGATGGCCCGCATCGCCAGCGGCGACGCCACGGCGACGGTGCCGGATCGCGGCCGCCGCGACGAGATCGGCCAGATGGCGGAGGCGCTGGAGGGCCTGCGCGCCACCGTCAATCGCGCCTTCGCCCAGAGCCAGATGATCGAGCAGCTTCCGGCGGCGGTGATGAGCGCCGACCCGAACGACAATTTCCGCATGACCTACATGAACGCGGAATCGAACCGCCTGATGGAATCCCTGCGCCGGGTGCTGCCGATCGCGCCGGACGAGATGCTGGGCCAGAGCATGGACGTGTTCCACAAGAACCCGGAGGCGCAGCGCGCCGTGCTGGCCGACCCGTCCCGCCTGCCGCATACCGGGCGGATCACCCTGGGCGACGAGGTGCTGGAGCTGCGCGTTTCGGCCATCCGCGACGCCGCCGGCAAATACAATGCCGCGATGCTGACCTGGAGCCTGGTGACGGAGCAGGTGCGGCTGGCCAATACCTTCGAGACGGAAGTCGGCGCGGTGGTGGCGGCGGTGGCCGAATCCGCGGCGCGCCTGCAGCAATCCGCCATCTCCCTTTCCGGCACCGCGGCGACCTCGGGCGAGGAAGCCGCGGCGGTTGCGGCGGCCGGCGGCCAGGCACAGGGCGACGTGCAGGCGGTGGCCGCGGCGGCGGAGGAGATGGCCAGCTCGGTCAGCGAAATCTCCCGCCAGGTGGGTGAGGCGGCGCAGGTCGCCAGCCGCGCCGTGACGGAAACCCGCGCCACGGACGCGACCGTGCAGGGCCTGTCCGAGGCGGCGGCGCGGATCGGCGACGTGGTGCGGCTGATCGGCGACATCGCCGGCCAGACCAACCTGCTGGCGCTGAACGCCACCATCGAGGCGGCGCGGGCGGGCGAGGCCGGCAAGGGCTTCGCGGTGGTCGCCAGCGAGGTGAAGTCCCTCGCCGGGCAGACCGCCAAGGCGACGGAGGAGATCGCCGCCCAGATCGGCCAGATGCAGCAGGCCACCAGCCAGGCGGTGGCCGCCATCCGCGGCATCGGCGCGACGGTGGAACGCACCAGCGAAATCGCCACGGCCATCGCCGCGGCGGTAGAGGAACAGGGCGCCGCGACGCAGGAAATCGCCCGCAGCGCCAGTCAGGTGGCGGATGCGACGCAGACCGTGGCACAGCGGATCGAGGGGGTGCGCGGCGCCGCCCAGGCCACCGGCGTGGCCGCCAGCGCCATGCGCGACGACAGCGGCGCGCTGGCCAACCAGGCGACCCAGCTGCGCCAGAAGACCGACAGCTTCCTGCGCGCCGTGCGGTCCATGTAGGGGCCGCGCCTGCCGGCGCCTTGCCGGTCTGGGGGCGGAGCGCCTAAGCCCACCCCCGGACAAGGCAGGAGCGGCAGCATGGGCTACAGGATGGCCGTGGTCGGCGCCACCGGGGCGGTGGGGCGGGAGATCCTCAAGACCCTGGCGGAACGTACCTTTCCCGTGGACCGCATGGTGGCGCTCGCCTCCGGCCGGTCCGCCGGGCAGCAGGTCTCCTTCGGGGATGACCAGGTGCTGACGGTGCAGTCGCTGGACAGCTTCGACTTCAAGGGCACCGACCTGGCGTTGTTCTCGCCAGGTGCCGCGATCAGCGCGGTGCATGCGCCGCGGGCCGCGGCCGCCGGCTGCGTCGTGATCGACAATACCAGCCAGTTCCGCATGGACCCCGACGTGCCACTGGTGGTGCCGGAGGTGAACCCGCAGGCGCTGGCCCGCTTCAAGAAGCGGCGGATCATCGCCAACCCGAACTGCTCCACCATCCAGATGGTGGTGGCGCTGAAGCCGCTGCACGATCTGGCGCGGGTGAAGCGGGTGGTCGTCTCCACCTACCAGGCCGTCTCCGGCGCGGGGCGGGAGGCGATGGACGAGCTGTGGTCGCAGACCCGCGGCGTGTACGTGAACGAGACTCCGCCCTCGGAGCAGTTTACCAAGCAGATCGCCTTCAACTGCATCCCGCATATCGACAATTTCCTCGGCGACGGTTCGACGCGGGAGGAGAAGAAGATGGCGGAGGAAACCCGCAAGATCCTCGGCCCGGATATCGCCGTGATGGCGACCTGCGTCCGCGTGCCGGTCTTCATCGGCCATGCCGAGGCGGTGCATGTGGAATTCGAGGAGCCGATCACCGAACAGCAGGCCTGGGAGGCGCTGCGCGAGGCGCCGGGCGTCATCGTGCTCGATCGCCGCGAGGATGGCGGCTACGCGACGCCGGCCGAGATCGCCGGCGAGGATTCGGTCTATGTCAGCCGCCTGCGCCGCGACCTGACGGTGCCGCACGGGCTCGCCTTCTGGTGCGTCTGTGACAATCTGCGGAAGGGCGCGGCGCTGAACGCGGTGCAGATCGCGGAGGAACTGGTGGCGCAGGGGCTGTTGGCCGCCTGACGGCCGCGCGCCACCATTCCCGACGGCGATGCCCGGAGGCAAAGACTGCGCGGCGGTGGCCCTCACGCCGCTGAAGAAGAATTGCGCCTGCTGAACGCGCGCGTCGCGGGTCGCGGCGCTGAGTTGCAGGCTGGGCAGGATTGTAGGGCGTTTCGACGCGCGAGAACGAGGGCCGCGGCGGTCAGCAAGGTCTCGTCCACGCCGTGGACAAGACCTCGACCCTCCCGGAGATGGTGCCTCCGGGCTCCGATCAGCTGACTGGTTGCCCAGAGGGGGCGACTCGCAGAAGGGCCTGAGCAAGCTCAGCGTCGTCCCCGATCATCCTGATCAGTTTTCGCAAGCCGTCCTCAAGTGCCAGGCGTGCATTGGCTCCGGTAGCCAATTGGAGGCTTGGAACAATTCCCTCGGCGGTAAAGGTCTTTGCGAGGACGAGCCGGCCGGATCGGTCAGTCAGGCGCACGTTGACAGACAGGTCGGCGTTCGCTGACCCGGCAAAGAATCCTGTGCGGAACTGGCTGAAGAAGCGCAGGACCTCGACGTCCAGCCGAGCGTCGCTTCCTCCGATTCTGAATCCTCTGGAAGTCAGTTCCTCTACGACTGCACGCTGAGTTTCGGCGATCACGTCGTTGGTGGAGATGATGGGAGCCATCTCCATCCCGTATCCATTGATCTTGTTGCTCACCCTGTCCCTGATCGTTCGGCCATCCCGCGTCTCGACTGTCACGCCAACTTCGCTGGCGCCCGGAATAGCTTGAACTCCAGGCGCCGCCACGTGCCGGACCTCAATGTAGTCGCGTTCAAGGGCGCACCCGCCCAACAGCAGGCACGCAAGAAGTAGGCGCCGCATCTCGATTCCTCCCCATTTGGATCGGAAGGGTATCAGGATCTATCGTTACGGGTAGTCTGCCCAGGCGTCGGCAGTCTTCTTGAGACGCCACCCGCCCCGGCGCTATGCCTGCGATGAGCACGAACCGGCGGCCTTCAAGGCTGCGCAAGTTGCGCCGAAACTTGTGGAGTGAGAGGCAACCTGAGTGCCGCTTCGGCGCGGAAATGCGGACGCGCAGTCGCGGTTAACCGCGTCTTCAGAACAACAGCCGCATGATCGTGGCCAGCGCCGCGCCGGCCGTCAGCAGCTTGTGCACCACGTCGAGCAGCGCCTTTGGCCAGCCGGGGCCGCTGCCGCGCGCGGCAGTATTGGCGCAGTTTCGGCGGGCGAAGCGGGGCAGTCGGGCCTTTGGGACTCGGGGGAGCATGCGAGCGAGGATATCATTCCTAATCACGCTGCCTATTCACGATTTGTTCTCCGATTTCCGCCAGCCTGCGTTGACGCTATGGCGCGGTGCACCATAAAACCCTGTCAACACTGTGCGCGCGCCCCCCAATCAGGCGCGTCATGAGGAGCGGGCACCGCATGTCATCAGTCCCAGACGCAAGCGACGCGACCATGCTGGGTCGCCGCACCGATGGCACGCCGGTCCGCCGGCCGCTGTCGCCACATCTGCAGGTCTACGACATGATGCAGATGACCAGCGCCATCTCCATCTCCCACCGTGCCACCGGCATCGCCTGGACCGCCGGCGCCGTGTTGATGGTGTGGTGGCTGGTGGCCGCGGCATCCGGGCCCGAGGCTTTCGACCGGGTGCAGTGGTTCCTCGGCTCCTTCGTCGGCATCCTGATGCTGATGGGCGTGACGGCCGCGGCCTGGTTCCACACCCTGGCTGGCGTGCGCCACCTGTTCTGGGATGCCGGCTATGGCTACGACATCCCGACCACCTACAAATCCGGCCGCGCGGTGCTGATCGGCACCGCGGTGCTGACGGCGCTGACCTGGCTCGCGCTGCTGATCTCCTGGTGAGGGGCGAGACCATGGAACAGACCACCCGCGCCACCACCCTCCGCACCCCGCTCGGCCGCGTCCGCGGCTCGGGTTCGGCCAAATCCGGCACGCATCACTGGTGGATGCAGCGCGTCACCTCACTGGCGCTGCTGCCGCTGACCGTCTGGTTCATCGCCATACTGGCCACCTCCGCCGGCATGACGCATCTGGAAGCGATGGCCTGGATCGGCCATCCGGTGAATGCGGTGCTGCTGCTGGCGCTGATCGGCCTGACCTTCCACCACACCGCCTCCGGGCTGCAGGTGGTGCTGGAGGACTACGCCAAGCCGGAATGGGTGAAGATCACCTCGATCCTGGCCGTGAAGGCGGTCTGCGCCTTGTTGGCGCTGGCGGCCGCCCTGGCCGTTTTGCGCCTTGCGGTCTGAGGCATTGCACCAAACTCGGTACCAAACGGCGCGGGCCATTTCGCCCCGCCTCACGGATGGACGGCAGGACAGATGAACGCCATCTCCAAGCCCGCAATCGGCGGCGGGGCCTATCGGATCGTCGACCACACCTATGACGTGGTCGTGGTCGGCGCGGGCGGTGCGGGGTTGCGCGCCACCTTCGGTATGGGGGCCTCCGGCCTCAAGACCGCCTGCATCACCAAGGTCTTCCCGACGCGCAGCCACACCGTGGCGGCCCAGGGCGGCGTCGGCGCCGCGCTCGGCAACATGGGCGAGGATGACTGGCGCTGGCACATGTACGACACCGTGAAGGGGTCGGACTGGCTGGGCGACCAGGATGCCATCGAATACATGTGCCGCGAGGCGATTCCTGCGATCATCGAGCTGGAGCACTACGGCGTCCCGTTCTCCCGCACCGAGGACGGCAAGATCTACCAGCGCCCCTTCGGCGGCCATATGCAGGACTACGGCAAGACGCCGGCGATGCGCGCCTGCGCCGCCGCGGACCGTACCGGCCACGCCATCCTGCACACGCTGTACCAGCAGGCGCTGAAGGCCAATTGCGAGTTCTTCGTCGAATACATCGCGCTCGACCTCATCATGGATGATGAGGGCGTCTGCCGCGGCGTTACCGCCTGGAACCTGGAAGACGGCAGCCTGCACCGCTTCCGCGCCCAGACCGTGGTGATGGCGACCGGCGGCTATGGCCGCGCCTATTTCTCCTGCACCTCCGCCCATACCTGCACCGGCGACGGCGGCGGCATGATCCTGCGCGCTGGCCTGCCGCTGCAGGACAACGAGTTCGTGCAGTTCCACCCGACCGGCATCTACGGCTCCGGCTGCCTCGTCACCGAAGGTGCGCGCGGCGAGGGTGGCTACCTCACCAACTCCGAGGGTGAGCGCTTCATGGAGCGCTATGCGCCGACGGCGAAGGACCTGGCGTCCCGCGACGTCGTCTCCCGCGCCATGTCGGTGGAGATCCGCGAAGGCCGCGGCGTCGGCCCGATGAAGGACCACATCCACCTGCACCTGGAACACCTGGGCGCCGATCTTCTTCACGAGCGCCTTCCCGGCATCTCGGAAACGGCAAAAATCTTTGCGGGCGTGGATGTGACGAAGGAGCCGATCCCGATGCTCCCCACCGTCCATTACAACATGGGCGGCATCCCGACGAACATCCACACCGAGGTCCTGAACCCCACGGCGCAGGACCAGGACCGGGTGGTGCGCGGGCTGATGGCGGTGGGCGAGGCGGCCTGCGTCTCCGTGCACGGCGCCAACCGCCTCGGCACCAACTCCCTGCTCGACCTGGTGGTGTTCGGCCGGGCCGCGGCGCATCGCGCGGCGGAGACCATCAAGCCGGGCGCCAGCCAGGCCCCGCTGCCGCCGGGCGCGGGCGAGTCCAGCTGGGCGCGCTTCGACAAGGTGCGCAACGCCAAGGGCGGCTCCACCGTCTCCGACGTCCGCCTGCAGATGCAGCGCACGATGCAGGAGCACGCGGCGGTGTTCCGCACCAGCGAGCTGCTGCGCGAGGGCGTCGCCAAGATGGGCAAGGTCGCCTCGAGCTACGACGACATCAAGATCGCCGACCGCAGCCTGATCTGGAACAGCGACCTGGTCGAGGCGCTGGAACTGGACAACCTCATCGGCAACGCGCTCACCACGATCCACGGCGCGGAAGCCCGCAAGGAAAGCCGCGGCGCGCATGCGCATGAGGATTTCCCGGACCGGGACGATGCGAACTGGATGAAGCACACCCTCGCCTGGGTGGACGACAACCGGAACGTGAAGCTGGATTATCGCGACGTGAAGATGCGCACCCTGACCAACGAGGTCCAGGTCTTCCCGCCCAAGGCGCGCGTGTACTAGGAGCCCGATCAGAGCCATGGCCACCTTCACGCTGCCGAAGAACTCCACGATCACCAAGGGAAAGCACTTTCCCGCGCCGGCTGGCGCGAAGAACGTGCGGGCCTTCAAGATCTATCGCTGGGACCCGGATTCCGGCGAGAACCCGCGTACCGACACCTACGACATCGACCTGGACCAGTGCGGGCCGATGGTCCTGGACGCGCTGATCAAGATCAAGAACGAGGTGGACAGCACGCTGACCTTCCGGCGTTCCTGCCGGGAGGGCATCTGCGGCTCCTGCTCGATGAACATCGACGGGCTGAACACGCTGGCCTGCCTGAAGCCGATCGAGGATGTGAAGGCCGAGGTCCGCATCCACCCGCTGCCGCACATGCCGGTGGTGAAGGACCTCGTTCCCGACCTGTCCCAGATCTACGCGCAGCTGCGCAGCGTGGAGCCCTGGCTGAAGGCCGACACCCCCCCGCCGCCGGATGGCGAGCGCCTCCAGTCGAAGGAGGAGCGCGCCAAGCTCGACGGGCTGTGGGAATGCATCCTGTGCTTCTGCTGCTCGACCGCCTGCCCGTCCTATTGGTGGAACGGCGACCGCTACCTCGGCCCGGCCGTACTGCTGCAGGCCTATCGCTGGATCGCGGACTCGCGCGATGAGCATACGGGCGACCGGCTGGATGCGCTGGAAGACCCGTTCAAGCTGTATCGCTGCCACACCATCATGAACTGCACCCGGACCTGCCCGAAGGGGCTGAACCCGGCGCAGGCCATCGGCGACATCAAGAAGATGCTCGCCGAACGGGTGGTCTGATCGACGCGGCAGGGCGGCCAGACCATGACCGCCCTGCTTGTCATCGCGCTGTTCTGCACGGCGCTGCTGTTCGGCGGCATGGCCTTCTTCGCCGCCCTGATCGCCCCCATCGTGTTCCGCGTGCTGCCGGGGGACATGGCCGGGCGCTTCATCCGCAGCGTCTTCCCGCCCTACTACCTCTGGGTGCTCGCCACCTCCGCCGCGGCCTGCGTGGCGCTGTTTCCGCTGTCGAAGCCCGATGCGGGCATCATGGCGGCCATAGCCGGCCTGACCGTCTTCCTGCGCCAGGTGCTGATGCCGCGCATCAACGCATTGTCGGACCGGGTGAAGGCGGGCGATGCCAGCGCCCAGCGCGGCTTCGACACAGGCCACCGGCTTTCCGTCGCCGCCAACCTGCTGCAACTCATCGCCGCCGGCGCGGTGCTCGCGGGATTTGTCCTGTAGGCCTGTTTCGGATGCATTCCGAGTCGCCTTGCGAAGCCGCAAGGCTTGAAATGCTTGAGCGCCGCAATAATCCGCTACTTTCCGGCGGCTGCGGGATCGATTAATCCTGAGTTCAGAAGCGGGCCATCCGTCCGTGCGCCCAATCCGGGAGGAAGTTCCATGAACCGCCGTGCCATGCTGGGCGCCGCCGCCGCGGCCGCGCCCCTCGCCCTCGCCACGCCTGCCGTCGCCCAGGCCAATCCGGAAGTGCGCTGGCGCGCCGCCTCCTCCTTCCCCCGCGTCTTCGACGTGCTCTACGGCACCTTCGAGAAGGTGGCCGCCCGCGTCGCCCAGCTCACGGAGGGCAAGTTCCGCATCCAGACCTTCCCGGCGGGCGAGATCGTCGGCGGCCTCCAGGTGCTGGACGCGGTGCAGGCCGGCACGATCGAGGCCGGGCACACCGCCTCCTACTACTACATCGGCAAGGAACCGGGCTTCGCCCCCTTCACCGCCATGTGCTTCGGCCTGAACACCCGCCAGCTCACCTCCTGGTACCGCTACGGCGGCGGCAACCAGCTCGCGGCCGAATTGCTGAACGAGTACAACATCCACGGCATCACCTGCGGCGACACCGGCGCGCAGATGGGCGGCTGGTTCCGCAACGAGATCACCTCCGTCGAGCAGCTCCGCGGCCTGAAGTTCCGCATCACGGGTCTCGCCGGGCAGCTGTTTACCCGCCTTGGTGCCGCGCCCACGCTGATCGCGCCCGCCGATATCTACCCCTCCCTGGAGCGCGGCGTGATCGATGCCGCGGAATTCGTCGGCCCGCACGACGATGAGCGCGCCAACTACGTGCGCGTCGCCCGCTACTACTACGCCCCGGGCTTCTGGGAGCCGGGCGCGCGGCTGCACTTCATGTCCAACATGCGCGCCTGGAACGCGCTGCCGGACCAGTACAAGCACGCGCTGGAAGTGGCCTGCGCCGAGGCGGATGCCGACATGGTCGCGCGCTACGACTTCATGAACCCGCAGGCCCTGCGCCGCCTGGTCGCCGCCGGCGCGCAGCTGCGCTTCTGGCCGCGCCCCGTGCTGGAAGCCGCCTGGAAGGCGAATGAGGAAATGAACGCGGACCTGGCCCGCGGCAATCCGCGCTTCGCCAAGATCATGGAAAGCTACACCCGCTTCCGCACCGAGCAGTTCCAGTGGTTCCGCATCGCCGAGAACAGCTACGATAACTTCGCCTTCTCCGCGGCGCAAACGGTTCGCTGAGCCGATAAATTCGCGGCCATCCCAGCCGGCGCGCCATCGCGGCGCGCCGGCCACTGCCGTATAGCCGGGGACGACACCGGTACGGATGAGGCACGGATGGATCTCGGGACGCTACTGTCTGCCCTGGCCATGGGCGTGGTCGAGGGCGCGACTGAATTCCTGCCCATCTCCTCCACCGGCCACCTCATCCTCCTCGGCGAACTCATCGGCTTCCAGGGACCGCCCGGGAAGACCTTCGAAATCTGCATCCAGCTCGGCGCCGTCCTCGCCGTCATCGTCGTGTTCCGCGCCACGCTCTGGCGACTGGCCACACTGGCCTGGAAACCCGGCCCGGAACGCTTCTACGCGCAGAACCTGATCCTGGCCTTCCTGCCCGCCGCCTTCCTGGGCGCCACCTTCCACGGCACCATCACCCGCCTGCTGTTCAGCCCCTGGGTGGTCTGCTTCGCGCTGATCCTCGGCGGCATCGCCATCATCGCCATCGAACGCTGGCGCCCCACCCCCTCCATCCACACCGTGCCCCAGATGGGCCCCCTCGCAGCCCTGCTGATCGGCTTCGGCCAGGCACTCGCCATGATCCCGGGCACCTCCCGCTCCGGTGCCACCATCATCACCGCGCTCCTCGTCGGCGTCGAACGACGCACCGCCGCGGAATTCAGCTTTGTCCTCGCCATCCCCACCATGTTCGCCGCCACCGCCTACAGCCTCTACAAGGCCCGCGCGGAACTGGACCTGTCCGATCTCGGCCAGATCAGCATCGGCTTCGTCACCGCCTTCGCGGTCGCCCTGGTCATCGTGCAATGGCTGATGCGCGTCATCTCCCGCATCGGCTTCACCCCCTTCGGCTACTACCGCATCGCCCTCGGCACCCTCATGCTCGCCTTTCTGATCCTGCGCTGAGACTGGGCGGCCCTGGGGGCTCGAGTTGCCTGCAGGGGGACGCTGTCCCCCTGCACCCCCTGCCAGGGGCCTCGGGCCCCTGGACCGCGAGGACCTTGAGCAGAAATGGAGAGGGGGCCAGCAGTCCCGCTGAACAGGCGGTTGCTCCGGCCCTCTCTCCATTTCTGCTCATATTCATGGGTTCAAAGGGCCAAAGCCCTTTGCGGGGAGGTGCAGGAGGGGCAGCGCCCCTCCTGCAATCACCCGCGCCCCCCCCGGCCATCCCGGTCTCGGCGTCAGTTTCCGAAGAGGCGTTGCAGGCGGTTGGTGATGTCGGGGAGGGTGAGGCCGGAGGACGGCGGTGGGGTGCTGCCTTCCGGCACGCGGGCGCGGAAGCGGGCCAGGGCGGTCTGGGTCTGGTTCAGGCGGAGTTCGGCGGGGTCGGCGCGGTCGGAGCCGGCGCCGAGGCCGGTCATGCGGACCAGGGCGGTTTCGGCGGTGGCGAGTTCGCTGGCGGCGCGGGGTGCGTCTTCGGGGCGTGGGGCGCAGACCAGGCTGCGGCCTTCCAGGGTGCAGGGCAGTTCGAAGTAGCGGTTGGGTGGGAAGCGGAGTTGTGCGGTGCCGGTCACGGCCAGCAGGCCGCGGCTGGCGGATTCGAGGGAGAGGTCGCGCGCGGCGATGACGGGCACCAGGTGTCCGCCGCGGTCCTGCACTTCGAGGACGAGGGAGGATCCGGTCGCGCTCTGCGATTGTTCCACGGGTTCGCGGTGGCGCAGCAGGCAGTCGGCGCGGTCGGTCATGCGGTCCTGCAGGCAGGACAGGCGCCAGGAGCCGATTTCCTCCGGCACCTGGCCTTGGACGCTCGGCACGGGTTGTGCGTTGCCGAGGGTGGCGGCGACCATGAAGGTCGCGAGGGGGAGCGCGATGCGGATCATGTTGCGCAGATGGGATGCGGGAGGCGTGGGTTCCATGGATCAGGTGCGGTTTCAGGATGGTGTCACGGTGCCGGCGCTCGGCCACGGCAGTTGGCGGATGGGTGAGGGTGGGGATCGGCGGGCGGAGGCGGATGCGCTGCGGCTCGGCCTGGATCTGGGCCTGAAGCTGATCGACACGGCGGAGATGTATGGCGAGGGCGGCGCGGAGGAGGTGGTGGGCGATGCCATCGCCGGGCGGCGGGAGGAGGTGTTCCTCGTCTCCAAGGTCTATCCGCACAATGCGTCCGCGAAGAAACTGCCGCTGGCCCTGGCGGCCAGCCTGAAGCGGCTGCGGGTGGAGCGGCTGGACCTGTACCTGCTGCATTGGCGGGGCGGCGTGCCGCTGGCGGAGACGGTGCAGGCGATGGAGGCGGCGCTGGCCAGGGGCCAGATCGCGCGCTGGGGCGTGTCCAACCTGGATGTCGACGACCTGGAGGAGTTGGGCCCGGCGCTGGCGGATTGCGCCACGGACCAGGTGCTGTGGAACCTGGAGGCGCGCGGCGTGGAATATGACCTGCTGCCCTTCTGCGCGGCGCGGGCGATGCCGGTGATGGCCTATTCCCCGATCGGCCAGGGCGGCGCCTTGTTGCGGCATAAGGCCTTGCGGGTGGTGGCGGAGCGGCATGGCGTGGCGCCGGCGCAGGTGGCGCTGGCTTTCGTTCTCGCGCGGCCGGGGGTGATCGCCATTCCGAAGGCGAGCGACCCGGCGCATCTTCGCGCCAATGTCGCGGCGCGGGATTTGCGGCTGACGGAGCAGGACTTGGCCGAAATCGACGCCGCCTTCCCGCCGCCGAAGCGCAAGCGACCGCTCGAGATGATCTGAGCGGGGCGGCTACCCTCGCTTGCGGACGAATTCCGTGCGCAGCACCAGCCCCTTGATGCTGTCGTGCCGGCAGTCGATTTCCTCGGGATTGTCGGTCAGGCGGATGGAGCGGATGACCGTGCCCTGCTTCAGCGTCTGATTGGCGCCCTTCACCTTCAGATCCTTGATCAGGGTGACGGAATCGCCATCGGCCAGGGCATTGCCGGCGGCATCGCGGATGACCGCCGGGCCGGGCGTGGTGGCGGCGGCGATTTCGCTGGCGGGGCGCCATTCGCCGGTCGCCTCGTCGAAGACATACTCGTCGTCAGCCATCTGGTTCGCTCTCCGCGTCGCGGCGCTTTCGCCCGGCCTGGGCGGCGCCGCAAGGGGCGGGCTACCAGTAGCCGGCCATGATCTCCCGCGCCCAGTCGGGCTCGCGGATTTCGCCGCGCGGGTCGAAGCCGGTCATGTGCGGCTTGATGTCGAAGACCGGGCTGCCGGCAATCGCATCCAGCCCGCGCACCCGCAGCACCAGGCCCTGGGCGGAGAGCAGCGTGCAGGTGGTCACGCCGATCCGGTTTGGCCGCGGCGCGCCGCGCTGGGCCAGGATGCCCATGCGCGGCCAGTCCTGGCGGCCGCGCGGGTGTCGGGCGTTGTCCTCCACCGAAGCTGCGTCCAGGCGGTGGAAGCCGAACACCACCAGGATGTGGCTGAACTGATCGAGCCCCAGCGCCGCGTCCGGCCCCAGCACGGCGGGGTCCAGCCGGATTTCGGCCTCGACGCTGTCCCAGGCATCGTCGAGGGGTTCCGCCCGGCCGCCATCGACCGTGCCGATCGGGACCAGCTTCATTGGAAGATCGGCACCGAGGGGATGTCCGGCGTTGAGACCGGCGGCGGCAGGTCGATGATGACGGTGCTCGGGTCCACCCGCGGTCCGCGGTCCAGCCAGTAGGTCACGCTCTGCGGCCAGAAGATCACCACAGCCACCAACAGCAGCTGCAGGCCCAGCCAGGGGATGGCGCCCAGGTAGATGTCCCGCGTCAGCACCGATTTCGGCGCCACGCCGCGCAGGTAGAACAGCGCGAAGCCGAAGGGCGGGTGCATGAAGGCGGTCTGCATGTTGATGCAGATGAGCACGCCGAACCACACCAGGTCGATGCCGAGCGACTTGGCCACCGGGGCCAGCAGCGGGATGACGATGAAGGCGATCTCGAAGAAGTCGAGGAAGAAGGCCAGGAAGAAGATGAAGATATTGACGAAGACCAGGAAGCCGGTCTGACCGCCCGGCAGCAGGCCGAGCAAATGCTCGATCCAGATGCCGCCATCCACCCCCTGGAACACCAGGGTGAAGACCGTGGCGCCGATCAGGATGAAGATGACCATGCTGGTGATCCGCATGGTATTGCCCATCGCCTGGCGGATCAGCGGCCAGGTCAGCCGCCGGTTCAGCGCGGCCAGCACCACGGCGCCGACCACGCCCATGGCGCCGGCCTCGGTGGGGGTGGCGAGGCCGAGGAAGATGGTGCCGAGCACCATGAAGATCAGGCCCATCGACGGGACCATGCCCTTCAGCACCCGCCACCACAGCCGCCAGTCACGCGGTGCCAGCGCCTCCGCCGGCAGCGGCGGCACCTTGTGCGGCTGGAAGATGGACACGCCCCAGATGAACAGCAGGAACAGCGATATCTGCAGCAGCGACGGCCCGATGGCGCCGGCATACATGTCCCCCACGCTCTGCCCGAGCTGGTCCGACAGCACGATCAACACGAGCGAGGGCGGGATGACCTGGGTGATGGTGCCCGACGCGGCGATCACGCCCGTCGCGATCCGCATGTCGTAGCCGTAGCGCATCATGATCGGCAGGCTGATCATGCCCATGGAGATGACGCTGGCGGCGACCGTGCCGGTGATGGCGCCCAGGATGGCGCCGACGATGATGACGGCATAGGCCAACCCGCCGGGGATCTTGCCGAAGAGCTGGCCGGTGCCCTCCAGCAGGTCCTCCGCCAGCCCGCAGCGTTCCAGCACGGCGCCCATCAGCGTGAAGAACGGGATCGCCAGCAGCAAATCGTTGGACAGGATGCCGAAGACCCGCAGCGGCAGGTTGAACATCCAGGCTTCCGGGAAGAAGCCGAGCTCGATGGAGATGAAGCCGAAGAACAGCCCGACGGCGGCCAGGGAGAAGGCCGCGGGGAAGCCTATCAGCAGGAACACCACCAGCCCGCCGAACATCAGCGGCGGCATGATATCCTCATGGAGCATCGTATCAGGCCTTCGGGCGGCGTGCGGGGGTGGTGCTCACTGGTCGGGGCGGGCGTAGGTGGCGAAAAGCTGGCCGCGCGGCAGCTCGACGCCCCGCAGCACCGCCACGCGCTTCACCAGTTCCGAAAGCCCCTGCGCGCACATCAGGCAAAAACCCAGCGGCAGCAGCAGCTTGACCGGCCAGCGGATCAGCCCGCCGGGGGAGGAGGAGATTTCCTCCCGCACCCAGGATTCGATGAAGAAGGGCCAGGTCATCCAGGCCAGCAGCGCCATGGCCGGCATCAGGAAGAAGGTCAGGCCGAGGATATCCACCCAGATCCGCGCCCGCTGCCCCAGCGCGCCATAGACCAGGTCCACCCGGACATGCTCGTTCCGGCGCAGCGTGTAGCTGGCGCCGAGCATCACCATCCCGGCGAAGCAATACCACTGCACCTCCAGCCAGGCGTTGGAGCCGGCGGAGAAGCCATAGCGCAGGAATGCATTGCCGGCGCTGACAGCGCAGGCGATCAGGACCAGGTAGTCCGCGATGCGCCCGAAGCCGGTGTTCAGGGCATCGACGCCGCGGCTGAAGGCGAGCAACGGGCCCAAAGGACGCATCCCCTCAAGGCATCAGGGTTGTTTCACCCGGTCTCGCGGCGCCGTGCCACGCCGGGCGCGGCGCCGAAATAGGCCAGGCGGGTTGCTGTAGCGCTGGCGGCTGGCCTTGGAAAGCGGCGCCTTGCCGGGCCGGCAAAATCCGCGCCCATACGAGACTTGATGGCGCAGCGCCTGGGCGCCCCCTTCTGCCGGCGCGGGCGGGCTCCTAAGCTGGCAGCCGGTGACCCGCTTTCCCCTCCTGCCGTGCTGACGGCGCTCATCCTCATCCTGGCGGGCCTCGCGCTGCTGGCGGTGGTGGCCGTGCCGCTGGCGCGCTTTGCCTGGGCGGGGCTGGTGGTGCACGGCTTCTGCCTTTTTGCGGCGGCGGTGCTGGCCGGGGTGGGGCTGGCGGTGCTGTTGGCGGGCGCGCTTCCGGTGCAGGCGCTGCCGCTCGGCGTGCCGGCGCTGGTGGCGGTGGATGCGCTGTCCGCCTGGTTCCTGCTGCTGCTGGGGCTGGCCGCGGCGTGCTCCGCGCTGTTCGGCCTGGCGCATCCCCTTGCCGCACCGCGGCTGCTGGCGGCCTATCCGCTGTTCCTGGCCGGCATGGCGCTGGCGCTGGTCGCGGCCGATGGCTTCACCCTGCTGCTGGGGTTCGAGGCGATGTCCCTCGCCTCCTGGGTCCTGGTCGCCGCCGATCATGCGCAGGCGGAAAATCGGCATGCGGCACGGCGCTATCTAGCCTTCGCGCTGCTCGGCGGTGTCTGCCTGGTGCCGGCGGTTGGCCTGCTGGGCGGCGTGGCGGGCGACCTGTCCTTCGCGGCCATCCGCGTCGCGCCGCCGCAGGGCTGGGTGGCGGCGGCGGTGCTGGCGCTGGTGGTGGTCGGCGCCGGCGCCAAGGCCGGGCTGGTGCCGCTGCACAACTGGCTGCCGCTGGCCCATGCCGCCGCGCCGAGCCACGTTTCCGCGCTGATGTCGGGCGCCATGACCAAGGTCGCGGTCTATGTGCTGGCGCGCCTTCTGCTGGACCTGTCCGGCCCGGCGCAGCCCCTGTGGTGGGGCGTGCCGCTGCTGGTGCTGGGGGCGGCTTCCGCCGTGCTCGGCGCGCTGCGCGCCAATCTGGAGGAGGACGGCAAGACCCTGCTGGCCTGCTCCACCATCGAGAATATCGGCCTGATCTGCCTCGGACTTGGTTTGGCGGCGTGCTTCCGCGCGGCGGATCTCGGCGTGCTGGCCGGGCTGGCGGCGGGTGCGGCGCTGCTGCACGCGCTGAACCACGCCATGTTCAAGTCGCTGCTGTTCCTCGGCATGGGGGAAGTCGCGCATGGCGCGGCGTCGCGCCGGCTGGACCGGCTGGGCGGGCTGATCCACGCCATGCCCTGGACCGCCGGCGCCGTGCTGGTTGGCGCCGCGGCCGCGGCCAGCCTGCCGCCGCTGTCGGGCTTCGCCAGCGAATGGTTGCTGCTGCAGGCGCTGCTGGCGGCTTGGCGGGTGGGTGATCTGGCCTTCCAGGTGCTCGGCGTGGCGGTGGTGGCGGCGGCCGCACTGGCCGCGGCGCTGGCGGCGGCGGCGATGGTGCGGCTGTTCGGGCTGGTCTTCCTCGGCCGGCCGCGCACGCCGCGCGCCGCGGGGGCGGTGGATGGGCCGATGCCCGCCCGGCTGGCGCTGCTGCTGCCGGCCGCGCTCACCATCCTGTTCGGGCTGCTGCCCGGCACGCTGCTCGGCCTGGCGGAGGGCGCGGTGCAGGTGCTGGTGCCGCATGGCATGGTGGAGCGCAGCGGCCTGGCGATGGTCCGCGTCGGCGATGGTGGGGCGCGCTACTGGCCGCTGGCGCTGACGCTGCTGCTGGCGGTGGTGGGCGGCGCCATCTGGTGGCTGGTGCGGCGCCGTGCGCCGGCGGGCGTGGCGCGCGGCCCGGCCTGGGATGGCGGCTTCATGGCCCCGCCGCAGCACCTGCCTTTTGGTGATCCCGTCACCCAGCCCTCGGCTGCCGGCTTCGGCCAGCCGCTGCGGCGGATGCTGGGCGGTTCGCTGCTGGCGGCGCATGAATCCGTGGAGATGGCGCGTCCGGGCGACCCGGGCGCGGCCCGCGTCACCTCCGGCTTCACCGATCCCTCCGAGGCCCGGTTGCTGGCACCCTTGGCCCGGCTGCGGGATGCGCTGGCGGCGCGGGCGGAGCAGCTGCGCGACCTGCCGCTGACGGCCACCCTGATGCTGCCCTTCGGCACGCTGGTGGCGCTGCTGGCGCTGGCCGCCTGGCTGGAGGCGGGCTGAGATGGACTGGCTCGCCGCCATCCTGACCCAGATCCTGCATCTGGCCCTGGTGCTGGCTGCCGCGCCATTGGTGGTGGGCGGCATCCGCTGGCTGAAGGCGCGGATGCAGGGCCGCATCGGCGCCTCGCCCCTGCAGCCGCTGCGGGATTTTCTCAAGCTGCTGCGCAAGCGGCCGCTGCTGGCGGAGAATGCCAGCTGGATCAGCCAGGCCGCACCCCATGCCGGCGCCACCCTGGCCCTGGCCGCGCTGGTGCTGGTGCCGAGTTTCGCGCGCGGCATGGCGCTGGCGCCGCTGGCCGACCTGGTGGTGATCGCCGGGCTGCTGGCGGCCGGGCGCGTTGCGCTGGCGCTGGCCGGCATGGATGTCGGCACCGCCTTCGGCGGGCTGGGCGCATCCCGGGAAATGTCCTTCGCCGCGCTGGCCGAGCCGGCGCTGCTGCTGGTGGCGCTGGTGCTGGCCATGCTGGCCGGCAGCACGGGGCTGGAGACGGTGGGCGCGCTGTTCCAGGAGGGATCGCTCGGCCTGCGCGTCTCGCTCGGCCTGGCGCTGGTGGCGCTGCTGGCGGTGGCGGTGGCGGAGAATGCGCGGATCCCGGTGGACAACCCCGCCACCCACCTGGAACTGACCATGGTGCATGAGGCGATGATCCTCGAAGCCTCCGGCCGGCACCTGGCCTTGTGGGAGGCGGCCTCCGCCTTGCGGCTGACGCTGTGGCTGGCGCTGGTGGCGGCCATCTTCTTCCCCTTCGGCACGGCGCCTGCCGGCTTCGCGCTGCTCGGGTGGGTGGTTGGCGTGGCGGCCTGGGTCGCGAAGATGGCGCTGCTTTGCCTGGCGCTGGCGGCCTTCGAGAGCGCGATCGCGAAGATGCGCGTGTTCCGGGTGCCGGAATTCCTCGGCGCCGCGCTGCTGCTGGGGCTGCTGGCGGCGTTGCTGCTGTTTCTCTCGACGAGGCTGGCGTGATGGGCAAGGACACCGGCTCAAGGCCGCGCCAGCGGCCCGCGCACAGTGCTTCCTTCCCCCCTGCGCAACGGCGCGTCGGCGCGAAGGCAAGCGCGCGCCCGCCGTTTGAGGGTCTGAAAAGGGGTCATGATGCCGCGTGCCGAAGGCACCCGGCATCATGACCTTCGGCTCAACCGGCTACGACATCGCGCATCTGCTCGGCGGCGGCATCCTGCTGCTGTCCTTCGTGCTGCTGTACCAGCGGCGGCTGGAGGGGGTGATCGGCGCCTTCGCCATCCAGGGTGGGTTGCTGGCCGCGGCTGCCGCCTGGCAGGGCTGGATGCAGGATGAACCGGGCCTGTATGTCACGGCGCTGCTCGCCTTCGGCGCCAAGGCGCTGCTGATTCCCCTCGCGCTGCGGCTGCTGCTGCGCCGGCTCGGGCTGCATCGCACGGTGGAGCCGGCGCTCGGCATCGGGCCCTCGCTGCTGGCGGCTTCCGCGCTGGTCGGGCTTTCGGTGATGGTCGTGCTGCCCGTCACCGCCGGCCAGGCCCAGGCGCTGACGCGGGAGAATCTGGCGCTCGCCTTGTCCGTGGTGCTGCTCGGCATGCTGATGATGATCGGCCGGCGCAACGCCATCAGCCAGGTGATCGGCCTGCTGAGCCTGGAGAATGGCCTGATCCTGGCCGCCATCGGCGTGCGCGGCATGCCGCTGGTGGTGGAACTGTCCACCGCCGCGCTGGTGCTGATGCTGGCGCTGGTCGCCGGCATCGTCGTGTTCCTGCTGCGCGACCAGCTCGCCACGCTGGATACGGATGTGCTGCACGGGCACCAAGGGGAACGGCACCAAGGGGAACGGCACCAAGGGGAACGGCACCAGGGGGAGGGGCCATGACCCTGCACCTGCCCTGGATCATCGTCTTCCTGCCCTGGGCCGGCGCGCTGCTGCTGGCCGCGCTCGCCCCGCGCGGGCGCTGGCCGGCGCTGGTCAATCTCGGCGTCTCGGGCGTGAGCTGCGGCCTGGCCCTGGCGGTGCTGGCGGTGCCGGAGGGGGTGCAGGGCTGGACCCGGGTGGATGCGGTGAACCAACCGCTGGTGGCGCTGGCCGGCATCATCGGCCTGGCCACCGCCGCCTTCTCCGCCGCCACGGTGGAGGCCGAGCGCTTCGACGGGCTGCGCGCCAGGGCCTACCACGCCGCCTTCCAGCTTTTCATGGGCGCGCAATTCCTGGCGCTGCTGTCCGACAATCTCGGCGTCATGTGGGTGGCGATCGAGATCGCGACGCTGGCCTCCGTGCTGATCGTGGCGGTGCATGGCACGCCGGCGGCGATCGAGGCGGCATGGAAGTTCTTCCTGCTCTGCGGCATCGGCATCGCGCTGGCACTGTTCGGCACCATCCTGCTGTACCTGGCGGCGCAGCCGCTGGTGGGCCAGGGCGATCCGGGCCTGTCCTGGGGCGCGCTGCGGGCCGTGGCGCAGCAATGCGACCCGGGCATCCTCTCGCTTGCCTTCATCTTCCTGGTGGTTGGCTACGGCACCAAGGCGGGGCTGGTGCCGCTGCATGCCTGGCTGCCGGATGCGGAAGCCGAGGGGCCGCTGCCGATCACCGCCGTGTTGTCCGGGCTGCTGCTGAACGCCGCGCTGGTGGCGGTGCTGCGGGCCAAGGCGATCGTCGGGTTGAACCCTGGCGCGCTGGAGCCGGGGCCGCTGCTGGTCGGCTTCGGCCTGGCCTCCCTGCTGCTGGCGTCCCTGGCGCTGTGGCGGCGGCGGGATGCCAGGCGGTTGTTCGCCTGGAGCAGCATCGAGCATATGGGCCTTTCCGCCATCGCCTTCGGGCTGGGCGCCAACCTCGCGGGCATGCTGCACCTGATGGGCCATTCCCTGGTGAAGAGCGCGGTGTTCTTCGGCATCGGCGCCGCCGCGCAGATCAAGGGCAGCCAGAAGATTTCCGACATTGGCGGGCTGGCGGCGAGCCACCCGGCGCTCGGCTGGGGCCTGGCGCTGGGCATCGCGGGCCTCGCCGGGCTGCCGCCGTTTTCGCTGTTCGTCTCCGAATTCCGGCTGGTGGTCGCCGCCGCCGCGATGCAGCCCTGGCTGGTGCTGTCGATCGGGATCGGGCTGCTGCTGGCGGGCACGGCGCTGGTGCGGGCGCTGCAGGCGCTGTGCCTCGGCCCGCCCACCCCGGATGCGCCGGTGCCCGGCGCCTTCACCCTGCCCGGCGGGCTGTGGTGGGCGACCGGCCCGGCCTGGGCGCTGCTGGCGCTGTCCATGCTGCTCGGCTTCGCCCTGCCTGCCTGGTTCACCGCCTTGCTCGGCGATGCCACGAGGCTGCTGGGATGAGCGCCGCCGAATTGATCCGCCGCGGCAAGCCGCTGCCCTGCCGCCCGGTGCCGCGCCATCTGCTGGCGCCGGAGGATTTCGCGCGGCTGCCGGCGGCGCTGGTGATGCAGCCTTCCCTGGCCTTACTGTCGCTGTGGGCAGAGCCGGCAATGCTGCATGCCGCCTTCCTCGATGAAGCCGACGGGACGCTGCTGCTGGCCAGCACCCCGGCCGAATCCGGCCAATACCCGGCCCTGTCCCCCGCCCGCCCCGGCGCGGTGCGCTTCGAGCGGATGATCCGCGACCTCTGGGGGCTGGAGGCGGTGGGTGGGCTGGACCTTCGCGCCTGGCTCGACCATGGAAGCTGGCCGCTGACCCTGCCGCTATCCCCCCGCCCCGCCCGCAACGGCGCCCGTCCGGAACAGCCCGTCTTCCTGCCCGTGGAGGGCGAGGGATGGCATCAGATTCCGGTCGGCCCGGTGCATGCCGGCATCATCGAGCCCGGCCATTTCCGCTTCACCGTGCAGGGGGAGCTGGTGGTGCGGCTGGAACAGCGCCTGGGCTACACCCACAAGGGCACGCTCGGCCTGATGCTCGGCAAATCGCCGCGCACCGCCGCCCGCTTCGCCGCCCGCATCTCGGGCGACAGCACGGTGGCGCATTCCCTGGCCTTCGCGGAAGCCGCGGAGGCCGCCAGCGCCACCACCCCGCCGCCCCGCGCCCTGTGGCTGCGCGCGGCGATGCTGGAGCTGGAGCGGATCGCCAACCACCTGAACGACTGGGGCGCCATCTGCAACGACGCCAGCTTCGCCTGGCTGCACGCGCAATGCGGCCTGCTGCGGGAGGGGCTGCTACGCGCGCATATGGACGCCTTCGGCCACCGGCTGATGATGGACCGGGTGATTCCCGGTGGGCTGGCGACGGAGCCGCAACCCTCCGGCATCGCGGCCATCCTCGCCGCGCTGGCGGCGGTGGAGGCGGCGCTGCCTGGGCTGGTTTCGATCTATGAGGAGCATGCCAGCCTGCAGGACCGGATGGTCGGCACCGGCGTGCTGGCGCCGGCGCTGGCGGCGGGTTTCGCGGCGGGCGGCGTGGTCGGGCGGGCCTCGGGCCGCGGCTTCGACGCGCGGGTGGCCTTCCCGAACGGCCCCTATGCCGGCGGCCCGCCGACCATGGCGCTGCGGCAGGAAGGCGATGTGGATGCCCGGGTGCGGGTGCGGCTGGCGGAGCTGACGGAGAGCATCCGCCTGGTCCGCCGCATCCTGGCCACCCTGCCCCCCGGCGAGATCCACGCGCCCCTGCCGCAGCGGGGCGGGGAGGGGCTGGCCCTGGTCGAGGGGTTCCGCGGCGAGATCGCCACCTGGATGGCGCTGGATGATGGCGGGCTGATCCGCGCCGTCTTCCCGCGCGACCCGTCCTGGCTGCAATGGCCGTTGCTGGAGGCCGCGATGGAAGGCAACATCGTCGCGGATTTCCCCTTGTGCAACAAGAGCTTCAACTGTTCGTACAGCGGGGTCGATTTGTGATGAGCAGCGCCGCGCCCCAAGACCGATGGCACTGGCGGCCGCAGGCCGAGGCCGCGAATGCGGCCCGCGCCCAGACCATCCCTGCCACCGGGCGCGCCAGCGCACCGGCGCGAAGGCAAGCCGGCGGATGCCGGCGCCCGCCGTCTGAGGGCGTGGAAGGATGAGCGGGCGGCATGGCGCCCGCGCGGACCAGGGTGCGACGGGGCTGTTCACCATCACCCTGATCAAGCCCGGCCCCGGCCGCGGCGTGATGGAGCACTGGGCCTATGACGACCGCGCCCATGCGCTGGATGAGATCGGCTGGCTGGCGGAACGCGTCGCGCCGGGGACCGAGCTGGTGGTGCGGGATCCGGAGGGCAACGACCTGTTCCGCGTGGCCCGCACCGCATGAGCCGGCCGGGCAGGATGCTGTGGCCCAGGCTGGCGAGGGGCCTGTTCTCCCGCCCGCTGACGGAGCCGGTGCAGGCGCCGCCAGAGGAGGTGGTGCTGGCGCTCGCCCAGAAGCTGGAGGTGACGTCCCGCGCCCGGCTGGGTCGCAGCCTGGCGATCCGCCAGGTGGATGCCGGGTCCTGCAATGGCTGCGAGCTGGAAATCCACGCCATGTCCGGCGTGCTCTACGACCTGGAACGGCTGGGCCTGCGCTTCGTCGCCTCTCCCCGCCATGCCGATGTGCTGCTGGTGACGGGCCCGGTGACTCGCAACATGCGGGAGGCGCTGGAACGCACCCGCGCGGCCACCGCCGAGCCTTGCTGGGTGGTGGCGGCCGGCGATTGCGCGGTGGATGGCGGCGTCTTCAAGGGCAGCTATGCGGTGGAGGGGGGCGTCGCGCAGGTGCTGCCCGTGGATCTTCTGATCCCCGGCTGCCCGCCCAGCCCGGCGCAGATGCTGGAGGGGCTGTTGGCCCTGATGCAGGCGCAGGGCTGAGGGGTAGGGCTGGCCGCATCGCTGCGCCCGGCCGCATGAGGATCAGCCCCCGGCGCGGCTGCGTCGTTCAGCCCCGGCGCGGCTGCGTCGTTTAGCCTCCGCGTGGAGGCGCCGTTCAGCCCCGGCGCGGAGGCGCCATCAGCCCTGGCGCGGCTGCGCCGGTTGGCGGGCTCGGCGCGGCTGGCCGGCGCGGCGCGAGGCCCGGACTTCCGCCGTGCGGGCCTGGCGCGCGCGGCGGGTTTCGGCGGTGCGGGCGCGGCGGGCGGTGCGGGCCTCGCGGGAGCGCCGCGGTGCGGTCGCGGCGCTGCGACGGGTGCGGCGCGGCGTGGCGGCCTGGGGCGTGGCCGTGCCTTCGGTTGCCTGCGGCGTCGGTGCGGCCAGCCCCTGGGCGCCGGCCGGCGCGGTCAGCAGCAGCGGCGCGCCCAGCAGGGCGGCCGCGATGAGCAGGCGAATCGTGTTTCGCATGGTGGGTGTTCCTCTCCGGATGCAGCGGGTTCGCGGGCGGCCGGGGGGAAGCGCCTTCGATGCGGTCCATTCTGCGCGCCGGCGGCTGTCCGCGGCATGGGGCGGCGCTGAATTCGGCGTAACCGTCAGCCGGTGACCTTGGCCGGGCCGGTGACCTTGGCCGGGTCGGTGTTCGACCCGCACAGCACCAACGCGACGCGCGCCCCGGCGGGCGGGACGAAGGCGCCGCTGACCAGGGCGGCCAGCGCCGCCGCGCCGCCAGCCTCCGCCACCAGCCGCAGTGCCGACCACAGGCGGCGCTGGGCCTCCGCGATGGCGGCATCCGGCACCAGCACGGCCTGCGCCACATGGTCCCGCGCCACGGCGAAGGACAACGCGCCGATCTGCTTCGCACCGAGGCTGTCCGCCGCCAGCCCGCCGACCGGGGCGGGCAGCGGGTGGCCGGCGGCGAGCGCATGGTGCAGGGCCGGGCAGCCCTCCGGCTCCACGCTGATCACCTGCGCCCCCTTATCCGCGTACCAAGCGGCGATGCCGCCGATCAGCCCGCCGCCGCCGGTCGCCACCAGCACATGTGTCGCCTCCGGCGCGTCCTGCCACAGTTCCATCCCGACGGTGCCCTGGCCGGCCAGGATCTCCGGCTGGTCATAGGCATGCACCAGCATGGCCCCGGTCTCCGCCGCGCGGGCCTCGCTGGCGATGCGCGCCTCGTCATAGGCGGCACCGATCCGGTGCAGGGTGGCGCCATAGGCCTCGATGCGGTCGGTCTTGGCGGCGGGCGTCGCCACCGGGCAGAACACCTCGGCCCGGTGCCCGAGCGCGCGGGCGGCATAGGCCACCGCGGCGCCGTGGTTGCCGCCGGACGCGGTGACCACGCCGGCCGCCGGCACCGCCTGCGACAGCAGCCGGTTGAAGGCGCCGCGGGGCTTGAAGGACCCCGTGGCCTGCAGCAATTCCAGCTTCAGGATCAAGGGGATGGACAGGCCAAGGTCGGCCCCCTCCAGGCGCAGCACCGGGGTGCGGCGGATATGGGGGGCGATGCGGGCGGCGGCCGCTTCGATGGCGGCGGTGCTGGGATCTGGCATGCGGCGGAAGCTGGCAGGCGCCTCCCTCACTGGCAACCGGCCCCGGCAGTTGGCAACCGGGCCGCGCTATCCGGGAGTCCTCTTTAACCCTCGCCACCTTTCTGCCATGGTCCGGCGCCCTTTCGAGGTGAAGTGCCTGTCATGTCGCTGCACGGGTCCTGCGTGGCCCTTGATGAGGAAGGCGTTCTGATCCTGGGTCCTTCGGGCAGCGGGAAATCTGACCTCGTCCTGCGCCTGCTCGGCCGGGGCTGGTCGCTGGTGGCGGATGACCAGGTGGAGCTGGTGGCGGAAGGTGGCGGGCTGTGCGCCAGCGCGCCGGCGCCGCTGCGGGGCCTGCTGGAGATCCGCGGCCTCGGCCTGATGCAGGACCTGCCGGTGGCCGGGCCGGTGCGGGTGCGGCTGGCCGTCCAGCTGCTGCCGCCGGACACCCCGCTGCCGCGGCTCCCGGAGCCGCAATGGTACAGCGCGCTGGGCCAGGCGGTGCCGCAGATTGCACTGCGCGGGCTGGAGCCTTCGGCCCCGGACAAGCTGGGCTTCGCGCTGGCGACTGCCTGCGGTCGCGCCCGCATGGCGGCCGGTTCGCTGGAAGCCGCGTCATCCCCGGAAGCCGCGCTGCGGCGGGATAAACCCGCGGCATGACCCGTGGACCGCGCCCGGTGCTCCTCGTCACCGGCCTGTCCGGCGCCGGCAAGGCCAGCATCCTCCGCACGCTGGAGGATCTGGGCTTCGAGACGGTGGATAACCCGCCGCTGCAAATTCTGGATGAGCTGGTGGCGGATGGCGATGCGCCGCTGGCGATCGGCGTGGATACCCGCTCCCGCGGCTTCGATGCCTCGGCCCTGCTGGACCAGGTGGTGCGGTTGCGCGCGGAGCCCGGCATCGCCGCCAACCTGGTCTTCGCCACGGCGGAGGAGCCGGTGCTGCTGCGCCGCTTCTCCGAGACCCGCCGCCGCCACCCCCTGGCCCCCGGCGGCGCCATGGGCAGCCGGGTGACGGAGGGCATCGCGCGGGAGGCGGCGCTGCTGGCGCCGCTGCGGGATGCGGCGGATTGGGTGGTCGATACCTCCGAATTGCCGCTGCCGGAGCTGCGCCGGCTGATCGAGCGGCGCTTCCGGCCGGAGAACGCGGCGGGGCTTGCCATCGGCATCGTCTCCTTCGGATTTCCGAAAGGACTGCCGCGGGAGGCTGACCTGGTCTGGGATGTGCGCTTCCTGCGCAACCCGCATTACGACCCGGCGCTGCGGCCGATGACCGGCCGCGATGCGCCGATCGCCGCCTTTGTCGAGTCCGATGCCACCTTCACCCCATTCTGGGACCGCATGACCGGGATGATGGAGCTGCTGTTGCCCCGCTACGCGGCGGAGGGGAAGAAGTATCTGACGGTGGCCATCGGCTGCACCGGGGGGCGGCACCGCTCCGTCCTTGTGGCGGAGCGTCTGGCATCCCATCTCGCGTCTCTTGGCTGGCGGGTGGACCTGATCCACCGGGACCTGGCCACCCCTCCGGCGATACAGGGAGGGGCATCGGTTGCGGGGCGGGAGGCCCTGTCGCACACATCATGATTGGTCTAGTGCTCGTCACCCACGGCCGTCTCGCCGAAGAATTGCGTCTCGCCATGGAGCATGTGGTGGGACCGCAGGGCGCCGTGGCGACAGTCTGCATCTATCCCGAGGACAAGCTGGAAGCGCGGCGGGAGGATATCCGCCACTGCATCGCCCGCGTCGACCAGGGCGATGGGGTCGTGGTGCTGACCGACATCCTGGGTGGCACCCCCTCGAACCTCGCCTTCCAGCTCTGCGACCACCGCACGGTGGAGGTCATCGCCGGGGTCAACCTGCCCCTGCTGGTGAAGCTCGCGAAGATTAGGGGCAGCGAGCCCTTGCCCGAAGCGGTCGCGCATGCGACCGCGGCAGGACGCAAATACATTGCCAGCGCGGCCGACATGTCGGAGGGCGCCAGGCCGGCGCCCGCCAACGGCCACGCCACGCCGGAAGCAGGCCCCAAAAGGGACGATCCATGAACGAATGGCCCGATGAAGCCGGTGAGTCCAAGGCGAGCGCCCAGCCCGTGTCGCTGGCAGCGGAGCCCGGCCCCTGTGGCTGCGACCCCTCCGGCGGCCTGGCGATGCGGAAGACGGTCAAGATCGTCAACAGCCGTGGCCTGCATGCCCGCGCCGCCGCCAAGCTGGTGACCGTGGCGGAGCGCTTCTCCGCCTGTGTCAACGTCTCCCGCCACGGACAATCGGTGCCGGCCTGCTCCATCATGGGGCTGATGATGCTGGGCGCCGGCCAGGGCAGCGAAGTGGTCGTGGAAGCCGAGGGCTGGGACGCCAAGGAAGCGCTGGAGGCGATCACCGGTCTGATGGAAGCCGGCTTCCATGAGGATTAGCACCCGGGGCGCCAGATGAAGGCGGAAAAGCCGGACGCCGCCAAGCGCGCGCCGCGCCGCACCAAGGAAGTCGTCATCCGGGGTATCCCGGTGTCGCAGGGCATCGCCATCGGCATGGTGTTCGACACCACCGAGCCGCCGGCCGAAGCCCCGCGCCGCAGCATCGCCGAGGCGGCGGTGGATGGCGAGAAGCAGCGCCTCGCGGCGGCGGTCAGTGCCTCCCGCAAGCAGGTCGCCAAGCTGAAGATGCGCCTCGGCGTGCTGCCGGAGGAAGCGCAGGAAGAACTCGAACCGCTGCTCGACGCCTATGCCATGATGCTGGGCGACAGCCGCCTGATCCGCGGCGCCCGCAAACGCATCGAGGCCGGCCTGCTGGCCGCCGAGACCGCGGTGGCGGATGAGGCGGATGCGATCGCGGAAATCATCCTCTCTGCCAAGGATGACGACAAGGCCGGGCTGCGCCGCCGCGCCGGGGAGGTGCGGGAGATCGCCCGCCGCCTGACCCGCAACCTGACCCAGAATCCCTTCCGCAGCTTCAAGGACGTGCCGGAAGGCGCCATCCTGGTGGCGGAGGAAGTCACCCCCGCCGATGCGGCGCTGCTCGACCCGGCGCGGATCGCCGGCGTGGCGACGGAGGAGGGCGGCGCCGATGGGCATACCGCCATCATGCTGCGTGCGCTGGGGATTCCCGCGGTGCTCGGCGCGCATGGGCTGACGGAAGCCGCGCGGCGCGGTGACCAGATGGTGCTGGACGGCGCCGCCGGCACGATCGCCCTGCACCCGACGCCCGCCACCCTGGTCTGGGCCAAGGACCAGGTCGCGGGATACGCGCGGGAACGCACGCGGCTGGCAAAACTGCGCCGCCTGCCGGCGGTGACCACGGATGCCGAGGCGGTCGAGCTGCTGGCCAATATGGAGATCCCGGCGGAATTGCCGCTGATCGCCCAGGCCGGCGCCCAGGGCATCGGCCTGCTGCGCACCGAATTCCTGTTCATGAACCGCGAGGATCTGCCGGACGAGGAGGCCCAGATGGCCGCCTATGCCCCGATCGTCGAGGCCATGGCTGGCGACCCCGTGACCATCCGCGTGCTGGATTGGGGCGGGGAGAAGGACATGCAGGCGCTGGCGGCGGGGATCGAGCCGCTGCATTCCAGCCCCAACCCGGCACTCGGCCTGCGCGGCATCCGCATGCTGCTGAAGCGCCCGGAGTTGCTGGAGGCGCAGTTCGCCGCCATCCTGCGCGTCGCCGGACGGGCGCCGGATGGCGTGGTGCGCGTGCTGCTGCCGATGGTGACCATCCCGTCCGAGGTGAAGCAGGCGCGGGAGATCTACGAGCGCGTCGCCCGCCGCCTGCGCCGGCGCGGCGAGAAACTGCCGGAGAAGCTGCCCGAGCTCGGCGCCATGATCGAGACGCCGGGCGCTGCCCTGGCCGCCGATGCCATCGCGCTGGAGGCGGATTTCTTCGCCATCGGCACCAATGACCTGGCCATGTACACGCTGGCGGTGGACCGCGGCGATGCCGAGGTCAGCCACCTGTACGACCCGCTGCACCCGGCGGTGCTGCGGCTGATGCAATTCGCCACGGAAGCGGCGCTGCGGCTGCGCATGCCGGTCTCCGTCTGCGGCGAGATGGGCGGCAATCCGCGCCTGGTACCGCTGTTGCTGGGCCTCGGCATCCGCTGTCTGTCGATGAATGCCAGCGCCATCCCGCGCGTGAAGCAGGCGGTGCGTGCGCTGGATATCGGCGACTGCGCCCGCTTCGCGCGCCGCGTCATGGAACAATCCGACCCGGCCCGCATCCGTGAGCTGGTGGACGGTTTTGCGAGCGGCGTGACGGAGCGGGGCTGACCTCGCGGTGGCGTGATGCTCCGCCGCTTTGTCGCCGCGAAGGTGCCGCCCATCTGCCTCGCAGGACCGGCGCAATCGGCATGGTTCAGCGAAGGAGGTTTCTCCGCCATGCGACAGATCCGCCGCGCCGCGGTCACCGGGTTGCTCGCCATCTGGCTGGCGCCGCTCGGGGCCATGGCCGAAAGCCAGTCCTCCAACAGTTCCTCCAACTGCTCCGATGGCCGCTGCACCCGGGTGGAATCCCTGGTGGTGGAAAACGGGCGGGAGCGCCGCGGCTGGACGCGGACCGAACGCTGGCGGGAGGATGACGACCGCGGGCGCGGCGAGGACCGGCGCCGGACACGTCGCGACCACGATGATGACGACCGGGACGACGACGACCGGGACGACGACGACCGGGACGACGACTGAGGCCTGATCAGCCCCGCCGGAACGCCACCAGCAGATTATTGGCCGGCATCTGCGTGACGGTGGGCGCGCCGAAGCCGGCCGCCGCAGCCTCCGTCGCCACATCCTCCAGCCGCCGCAGGCCCCAGGACGGGTCGCGGGCGCGCAGGCTGGCGTCGAAATCGAGATTGCTCGGCGCCGTCTCCACTCCCGCCTGGATATAGGGGCCGTACAGCACCAGCGGCGCGCCTTCCGGCAGGATGCGCGCGGCGCCGCGCAGCAGGCCGAGCGTCGCCAGCCAGGGCGCGATGTGGATCATGTTGATGCACAGCACCGCATCGGCGCGGTCCAGCTTCCAATCCGGCGCGGTGGCATCCAGCGCCAGGGCCGGGCGGATATTGGCCTGCCCCGAACACCAGGCATCGATGCTGGCACGGGATTCCGCCTGCGGGTCGCTCGGCTGGAACACCAGGCCGGGCAGCGCCTGGGCCAGGTGCAGCGCATGCTCCCCGGTGCCGCTGGCCACCTCCAGCACCAGGCCGGCGGGCGGCAGCAGGGGGCGCAGCGCGGCCAGGATCGGGTCCCGGTTGCGGGCGGCGGCGGGGGCGAAGCGGCGAGGCTCGCCTTCGGGGGTCTCCGGCATCCAGGCCGTTTCGGCCGTGCTGGCGCAGACGTCAACCGGCCAGGGCCGCAAACGGTTGCAAAGTCGCTTGAAGCCCTGCCCGCGGCGGTTGCATCCTGCCGCGCGAAGCGGGCCCGCCATGGTCCGCCCGAACACAACAAGAATGGGGGAAACAGACATGGTCCGAACCCGAATCGCCGCGGCCGGCCTGCTCGCGGCGCTCTGTCTGGCGCCGGTCGTGCAGGCCCAGCAGACCCCCGCCCCGGCGCCCGCCTGGGCCGCCGGCCGCGAGGGCAGCGGCATGGCCGCCAACCTGGCACCGCACGCCCCGCGCCTGACCGTGACACCGCGCGACCAGCTGCCGCTTTCCGCCATCCGCCTGCCGCAGGGCTTCACCGCCGAAGTCTACGCCCATGGCATCCCCGGCGCGCGGATGATGGCGGAGGGTCCGAACGGCACCATCTTCGCCGGCAGCCGCACCATCGGCCGGGTCTATGCCATCACCCGCAACCCGGACGGCACCACCCGCACCCGCACGCTGCTGCAGGGTCTGAACCAGCCGAACGGCATCGAGGTGGTGGACGGCAACCTGTACGTCGTCGCCATCAACCGGGTGCTGCGCTTCGACAACATCGAGCAGAACCTGGACAATCCCGGCAGCGGCACGGACCTGACCGCCGCCTTCGGACTGCCGACCGAGGAGCATCACGGCTGGAAATTCGTCACCGCCGGGCCCGATGGGCGCCTCTATATGAATGTCGGCGTGCCCTGCAACATCTGCGAATTCGACCGCGACAAATTCGCCCTGCTGGTCTCCTTCCGCCCGGATGGCAGCGACCGGCGGATCGAGGCGCGCGGCATCCGCAACAGCGTCGGCATGGACCACCACCCGCAGACCCGGGAATTGTGGGCCACCAATAATGGCCGTGACTGGGCCGGCAACGACATGCCGAACGACACGCTGCACCGCGTCCGCCGCAGCGGCGAGGATCACGGCTTTCCCTTCTGCGTCGGTGACTGGGCCGATCCGGGCGCGCATGCGCAGCGCAATTGCAGTGAGTTCCAGCAGCCCGCCGCCCTGTTAGGTCCGCATACCGCCTCGCTGGGCATGCGCTTCTACACCGGCACCATGTTCCCCGAGGCCTATCGCAACCAGATCTTCATCGCCCGCCGCGGGTCCTGGAACCGGGAAGGCCTGAACGGTTACGACGTGGTGGTGGCGAAGCTGGACGGAGAAAGCCGCGTCACCGGCATCGAGCCCTTCCTGGAAGGCTTCCGGGACGAGGCGAACAACCGCTTCCTCGGCCGGCCCGTCGATGTGCATGTGATGCGCGACGGATCGCTGCTGGTGGCGGAGGAGCAATACGGCGCGATCTACCGGATTACCTATCGCCAGTGACTTTTCCTCATCTCGCCCTGCTGGCGGCCATCCTGGTCGCCTGCGCCTTCCACCCCGCCGCCGCGCAGGACGCGGCGCGGGGTGCCACCATCGCCGCGGAACGCAACTGCGCCGGCTGCCACGGCGCCGCCGGGGTCAGCGAATTGGAGCGGATACCCTCCCTCGCCGGCCAGCCCGCCGAATTCATCACCCTGCAGATGATCCTGTTCCGCGAGGGGCTGCGCCAGGCGCCGCCGATGAACGAACTGTCCCAGGGGCTGGAGGACCAGGCTGTCGAGGATCTGGCCGCGCATTACGCCAGCCTGCCCGCGGCGCCGCCGCCCGGTCTGGCCCCGCGCGACGCGGCATTGGCGGAACGCGGCCGGCAGCTTTCCGCCGCGCTGAATTGCGGCGTCTGCCACCTGCCGGACTATAGCGGGCGCAACCAGATCCCCCGCATCGCCGGGCAGCGGGAGGATTTCCTGCGCCACACGCTGGCCCAGTACCGTGACAGCCAGCGCCGTGGCACCGACACCAACATGAACGCGGTGATGTACGGCGTGCCGGACGACGCCATCGCCGCGCTCGCGCATTACATGGCGCATCAGCCGGTCCGGCCGGAGTAGGCGCAGCGGCACTGGCCTGCTCCCCCGCCCTGCGGCATGAGGAGGCATGGATGACCTGATCCTTCGCCTCGGCGTCGCGCTCGCCATCGGCCTGCTGGTCGGGCTGGAACGCGGCTGGCGGGAGCGGGAGGAAGCGGCTGGCCGCCGCACCGCCGGCATCCGCACCTATGGCATCTCCGCCCTGCTCGGCGCCGTGATGGCCGCGCTGGCCGCCAGCCTTGGCTCCGCGCTGGTGCTGGCGGTCGGCTTTCTCGGCTTCGCGCTGGTCTTCGGCTGGTTCCAGGCGCGGGAAGCGGTGCAGGAGAACAGCCTGAGCGCCACCAGCGCCATCGTCGGCCTCTGCACCTTCGCCCTCGGCGCCCTGGCGGTGGTGGGGGACCAGCGGGCGGCGGCGGCGGGCGGCGCCGCGCTGGCCGCGATCCTGGCGAGCCGGGAAGTGCTGCACCGCCTGGTGAAGCGCCTGTCCTGGGTGGAACTGCGCTCCGCGTTGATGCTGGCGGTGATGACCACGATCATCCTGCCGCTGCTGCCGGACCGCACCATCGACCCGTGGGGCGGCCTCAACCCGCGCGAGATCTGGTTCTTCACCGTCCTGACCGCGACGATCTCCTATCTCGGCTATGTCGCCACCCGCATCCTGGGGCCACGGCGCGGCGTGCTGGCGGGGGGGCTGCTGGGGGCGGTGGTATCCTCCACCGCCGTCACCCTCGCCTTCGCCCGCAGCGCGGCGGCGGGGAAGGCAAGCCGGCCTTTGGCCGAGAATGCCAGCCGGCCGCTGGCTGAAAATTCCAGCCGGCCTTTGGCTGAAAGTTCAAGCCGGCCGCTGGCCGGGGCGGCGGCGCTGGCCGCCATGGTGTCGGTGCTTCGGGTGACCGGCCTGGTGCTGATCCTCAATCCCGGCGTGCTGCCCGTCATGGCCCCCGCCGCCCTGGCTGCCGCGCTGGTCTTCGCCGCCTGCGGGGGCCTGCTGATCTGGCGTGGCGGCGGCGGCGAGGGCGCCGCCGGGCCCGCCCGCAATCCCTTCGACCTGGTGCCGCTGCTGGTCTTCGCGGCCGGCTTCGCCGTGGTCTCCACCGCCAGCGCCGCCCTGGTCGGCAGCTTCGGCGCCGCCAGCCTGCTGGGCAGCTCGGCGCTGTCCGGCGTGTTCGACGTGGATGTCGCGGTGCTCAGTGCGCTGCGCCTGGTGGATCCGGTGCCGCGCCTCGCCATCGGCCAAGCCGTGCTGGCGGCGCTGGCGGCGAATGCGATGGGGCGGCTGCTGCTGGCTTCCGCCGCCGGGCCGCGCGACTTCGCGCTGCCCCTGGCGGGCGCCACGCTCGCCGCGCTGGTCGCCGGTGGCCTGGCCGGCTTCGCCACCTTCGGCTGAGCCGCCCTCAGCGCAGGACGATGCGGCCATCCAGCCGGGCCGCCACCTGGCCGAGCGCGGCCAGATGCGCGGCGAAGGCATCCTCCAGCGGCGGGCCTTCGTCATAGGCCTCCAGCGCCCGGTCGCGCAGCATGGCGTAGCCATCGCCGCCTCGGCGGATGAAGTTGTTGGTGGCCAGCAGGTAATCCGCCTCCGGGTCGACCGGGCCGGGGCGGCGGCCGGTGGTGATGCGCGCCTCGCCGATCCGCTGCCCCACCGGGGCCAGCGGGTTCCAGGTGAAGACCACGCCCGCCACCTGCGGGAAGCGGCCGCTGCCGGGGTTCGAGACCCCGTTCTCCAGCGCCGCCCGCAGGTCCCGCCCGCGCAGCCGCACCGTCGCCAGGGTGTTGGAGAAGGGCAGGGTGGTCAGCACGTCGCCCAGCGTGATGGTGCCGGCGGGCAGCCCGGTGCGGATGCCGCCGGCATTGGTCAGCGCCAGGTCCGCCTGCGGCGCGGCGCGCAGCAGCGCATCGGCCAGCAGGTTGCCCACCGCGCATTCGCCGAGCCGGCAGCTGGTATTCTCCAGCCCGCCGGCGGAATGCGCCACGAACTGGGCGCGCATCTCGTTCAGCGGCCGGGCGAAATCCGCCACCAGCGCCGCCGTTGCCGGGTCCTCCGGCATCGCGTCGGTGATCTCCTGCGCCCCGCCGCCATGCGCGGCGACGCGGCCATCGGTGGCGAGGTCGAGGTCGAGCCGGCCGCGCCAGCGACCCAGCGCCCCGGCCTGCACGATCCGCACCGCGCGGTCCGCGCCGTCCATCAGCAAGGGCGGGCTGACCAGCGTGTGGGAATGGCCGCCGACGATCACGTCGATGCCGGGCACCGCCGCCGCCAGGGCACGGTCGGCCTCCACCCCGCGATGCGACAGCACCACGATGGTGGCCGGACCCTCGGCGCGGATCGCCGCGATCGAGCGCGCCGCGGCTTCCTCGGCCGCGGTGAAGCGCAGATGCGGGCCGGGCGAGGAGATCTGCGGGATGTTCTCCAGCGTCAGCCCGACCACGCCGATGCGCGCGCCGCCCAGCCGGAACACCGCATGCGGCGCCACCAGCCCGGCAAGCGTAGGTTCGCCCGCCACATCCATGTTCGCGGCCAGCAGCGGCGCGCCCAGCGCCCGCAGGAAGCCGGCCAGGGTCTCCGGCCCGCCATTGAAGTCGTGGTTGCCGGGCGCCATGGCCTGCACGCCCCATTGCCGCTGCACCGCCGCTTCGGCCAGGCCGCGGTGCCGCGTGTAGAACAGGCTGCCGAGGAACTGGTCCCCGGCATCCAGCGCCAGCACCGCGCGGCTTTCCGCCACCGCCGCCGCCCGCGCCGCATGGAAGCTGGCCACCAGCCGCGCCGCGCCGCCGCCGCAGGGCGCGCCGACGCGGCAGCCGGCGCCGGAGGCCTGCGTGCCTTCGTGCCGGCTGTGGAAATCATTCAGGTGCAGCAGCGCCACCCGCGTGGCCGCCTGCGCGGCCGGGGCGCGCAGGCTGGGTGCAGCCAGGGTGGGGGCGGCGAGCGACAGGCTGGCCAGAAGCTGTCGGCGGCGGATCATCGGCATGTTCCTGCAACGTCCCGGGCATGCCGCGCATAGCGGATCGGCCGCCTCGCGTCATGCGGCTTCATGCCGTGCCATGCAGGTGTCACCCGCTTGCCGCGCGCACGCCGATCTGACCGGAACGATCGCATTCATTGGCCGCTTGCGGGTTGCGGGCATGGACGCGGAGGTTGATACCCGCCCTCTTGTTGCCACGCCGTCAGCCGAGACTCGCCCGCGGAATGCAGGTCTATCTGCCGATTGCCGAGATGTCGGTGGATGCCCTGCTGCTGCTGGGCATCGGCTTTGGCGTGGGCTGGCTCTCGGGCCTGTTCGGCGTCGGAGGCGGCTTCCTGCTGACTCCGCTGCTGATCCTGATCGGCATCCCGTCCCCGGTGGCCGTAGGCTCGGGGGCCAACCAGACGCTCGGCGCCTCCGTATCCGGCCTGATCGCCCAGTGGCGGCGCGGCAATGTCGATGTGCGGATGGGCACCGTGCTCATCATCGGCGGCTTCTTCGGCTCGCTTGCCGGCGTGCAGTTGTTCGCCTGGCTGCGGCGCGCCGGGCAGGTCGACCTCGCGGTCGCCATCTTCTACGTCGTGGTGCTGGGCGGCGTCGGCGCGCTGATGGTGCGCGAAAGCGTCGCCGCCATCCTGCGGCGCAAGCGGTCCCGCCCGGCCCGGCTGCACGAGCATCTCTGGATGCACGGGCTGCCCTTCAAGATGCGGTTCCGCAAGTCCCGCCTGTACATCTCGGTCATCCCGCCGCTCGGCATCGGCTTCGCCATCGGCGTGCTGTCCGCCATCATGGGCGTCGGCGGCGGCTTCATGCTGGTGCCGGCGATGATCTACCTGCTCGGCATGCCGACCGCGGTGGTGATCGGCACCTCCCTGTTCCAGGTGGTCTTCGTCACCGCCAACGTCACCTTCCTGCAGGCGATCCAGGTCGGCAGCGTCGATATCGTGCTGACCCTGCTGCTGCTGGCCGGTGGCGTCTCCGGCGCGCAGTTCGGCGCCGCCATGGGCACCAAGCTGCGCGGCGAGGAAATGCGCGCGCTGCTCGGCGCCCTGGTGCTGGCGGTGGCACTGTCCCTGCTGTGGGACCTGCTGCGGGTGCCGGAGGCGCTGTTCGTCATCGGTCCCGTGCCATGAAGTGGCTGTGGCTGGCCCTGCTGCTGGTGCTGGCCCCCGCCGCCGTAGCGCAGGAGGCCGCCGTCGCGCCGCCCTCGCTGGCGGCCGAGCTGTCGGTCAACCGGGTGGAGGTGACCACCGCCTTCTCCGGCTCCGAGATCCTGGTCTTCGGCGCCACCGAACGGCTGATCGGGCCGGAGGGCGACGAGGTGGTGGTGCTGGTCACCGGGCCCGAGACCTCCATGATCGTGCGCCAGAAGGTCAGCGTCATGGGCTTCTGGATCAACGGCGCCTCCGCCCGCTTCAACCGGGTGCCGAGCTACTGGGCGCTGGCCTCCACCCGCCCGGTGCCGGCCATGCTGGACCGGGTCGAACGCTCCGAGCTGCGCCTCGGGCTGGACCAGTTGCCGCTGGTACAGCTTGGCGCGCAGGGGCCGACCTTCCGCCTGGCGCTGGCCGATCTGCAGCAGGATGCCGGGCTGTGGGTGGACCGCGACCGGCCGATCCAGGTTTCCGGCGGCCGCCTGTTCCATGCCCGCCTGCCGCTGCCGGCGACGGTTGCGCACGGCATCTATCAGGTGCAGGTGATGCTGGTGCGTGACCGCCGCGTGGTGGCGCGGCAGGAATTGCGGCTGGATGTGGTCCGCACCGGCACCGCCGCCTGGATCGCCGACATCGCGCGGGAACAGCCGGTGCTGTATGGCATCGCCTGCATCATCCTGGCGGCCATGGCCGGCTGGATCGGCAGTGTCGTGTTCCGTCGCAACTGATCCGCCGCGCACCTCGCTGGGGATTCCGCCGGAAATTGAGGGGATCGAGCAATGGGTGAGACGGCGGAGGCCGCACAGGCACGGCGGGACCGGGTCTTCCTGGTGGTGGTGGATGACAGCGCGGAACGCAGCGTGGCGCTGCGCTACGCGGCGCTGCGCGTGCGCAAATCCGGCGGCCGCATGGCCCTGCTGCGGGTGATCGAGCCGGCCGGCCAGGTGGAATGGGCCGGCGTCGGCGCCATGCTGGCCGAGGAACGGCGGGAGGAGGCGGAGCGCCTGCTCTCCGGCCTCGCCGCCGAGGTCAACGAGCTGACCGGCGGCCTGCCGATCCTGCTGATCCGGGAGGGTGATGCGCGCGACGAGCTGCTGGCGCTGCTGGCCGAGGACCCGCGAATCTCCATCCTGGTGCTGGCCAGCGCCACCGGCGGAACCGGCCCCGGCCCGCTGATCCAGGCGCTGACCGGTCGCTACGCCACCAAGCTGCTGGTACCGATGACCATCGTGCCTGGCGGCATGAGCGACGCCGAGCTCGACCGGGTTACCTGATTCCGGTGCCGGCTGGGCGAGGGGAGCCGCGCCGCCTGAACACGCATTGCGGTGCCATGCGCGGCGCGCTGGTTGCAGCGGGGGCTAAAACGGACCACATAGGTCGGGTATAGCCAGCACCGCGAAAGCGACAAAGATGTTCATCGAAACCGAAGCCACGCCCAACCCCGCCACGCTGAAGTTCCTGCCGGGCCGGGATGTGACGGGCAGCCGCGGCACCGCCGACTTCACCGCGGCCGAGGACGCCACCGGCCGCAGCCCGCTCGCCGCCCGGATCTTCGCCGTGGGCGATGTCGCCCGCGTCTTCCTCGGCCAGGACTTCGTCACCGTGACCAAGACGGAGGATTCCGACTGGCAGATGCTGCGCCCGCGCGTGCTCGGCGCGGTGATGGAGCACTACCTGGCCGGCCTGCCGGTGATGGAAGGCGAGGACGCCGCCAGCGAGGACGAGGATTTCGACGCCGAGCACGGCGAGATCGTCGCCCAGATCAAGGAATTGCTGGACACCCGCGTGCGCCCGGCAGTGGCCGGCGATGGCGGCGACATCGTCTTCCGCGGCTTCCGCGAGGGCGTCGTGCGGCTGCACATGCAGGGCGCCTGCGCCGGCTGCCCGTCCTCCCGCGCCACGCTGAAGCACGGGGTGGAGACCATGCTGCGGCACTACGTGCCGGAAGTGCTGCGCGTGGAGCAGGTCGAGGCCTGACGCGCCGCCGCCGCCCGGCCACCAGTCCGGCTGATCATTCCGGACAATCATTCCGGGCGGCGATGACGACCATCGGGGCGGAGGATTGGCCCGCCGCCCGGCGCTGCCCTATCTCCGCCCCGGCAACTGCCAGACGGAGATTCCATGACTGACCGCGTGACGCTCGACGACCAGGCCCTGGACACGCTGTTCCGGGAGGCCCGGACGCAGAACAAGTGGCAGGACCGGCCGGTGCCGGACAGCAAGCTGGAGGAGATGTACAACCTCCTCAAATTCGCACCGACCTCGGCCAATGCGTCCCCGGCCCGCTTCGTCTTCATCCGCACGGACGAGGGAAAGGCACGGTTGAAGGAGGCGCTGTCGCCCGGCAATGTCGAGAAGACCATGACCGCGCCGGTCATCGCCATCGTGGCGCATGACACCGCCTTCTACGACAAGCTGCCCTTCCTGTTCCCGCATGCCGATGCGCGGTCCTGGTTCGCCGGCAACCCGGCGCTGGCGGAGACCACCGCCTTCCGCAACGGCACGCTACAGGGTGCCTACCTGATCCTGGCGGCGCGCGCCGTGGGGCTGGATGCCGGGCCGATGAGCGGCTTCGACAACGCCAAGGTGGATGATCTGTTTTTCGCAGGCACCACCTGGAAGTCGAACTTCCTGGTCAACCTCGGCCATGGCGATCCGGCAGGGCTGTTCCCGCGCAGCCCGCGGCTGAGCTTCGACGAGGCCGCCCGCCTGGAATAGTCCAGGCGCGGGCTCCGCGAGGGGGGAAGGGCGTTTCCATCCCCCCGCAACGTCCTCAGGCCGCCTGGGCGCGGCCTGCGGTGGGGTCCAGCCGATAGCCGCCGCCCTCGGTGACGAGCAGGCGGGCATTGGTCGGGTCCGGCTCGATCTTCTGGCGCAGGCGGTAGATGTGGGTCTCCAGCGTGTGCGTGGTGACGGCGCTGTTGTAGCCCCACACCTCGTTCAGCAGGATCTGCCGCCCCACCGGCCGGCCGCCGGCGCGGTACAGGTACTTCAGGATTGCCGCTTCCTTCTCCGTCAGCCGGATCTTCCGGTTGCGCGCCGCATCCAGCAGCAACTTGGCGGATGGGCGGAAGGTGTAGGGCCCGACGCTGAAGACCGCATCCTCGGAATTGTCGAAAACGCGAAGTTGCGCGCGCAGCCGGGCCATCAGTTCGGAAACGCGGAACGGCTTGGCGATATAGTCGTTGGCACCAGAGTCGAGACCCCGGACCACGTCCTGTTCCCCGTCTGCACCTGTCAGCATCAGGATCGGCATGCGATGGCCCTGCTTGCGAAGCCGGGCGCAGAGGTCGCGGCCGTCGCCATCCGGCAGGCCGATGTCGAGCACGATGGCATCGAAGCGCGAATCCTCGGCCGAGAGACGGGCCAGGGCATCTGCCGCGGTCCCTGCTTCGGTCGCGGCGAATTCACCATCATGTGCCAACTGTTCCGCCAGCGTTTGGCGGAGGGCGTCGTCGTCGTCCACGACGAGGATAGGGCGTGGACCGGCCATGGTAGCTCCCGTTTCTGTGAGGCCTCGAGACAACGGGCCTGAGGCGGATCGGTTTCACGTCTCCGTGCCATCGCCGCGGAATTAGATGGCGGAACAGCGAGATTCCGGCAAGCGATTTTGCGCTAGCGTAGGCGTGATCGGCAAGCCCCGCAATACAAAGTCGTGACTGCGCCGGGCTTGGCCGTGTCTACCGCGGGGAATCGTTTTTCTTGCGGCAGGCCCCCCTTTCAAACGCCTTTGGCGCGCCACATTCGAAATCGCCAATAGGCGGCATACGGAACGCCAAAAAATCATATGAGCAGCATGGCCCCCATCGCTTCCCAGCGCCCGCAAGGCGCCAATGATGCCGCTTCGCCCGATGCCCTGGCGTCGGGCCTGCGTGCCGTCCACCGTGCGGCGAGTGAGTTGCGCCGCGGTACCCCTATCCTGCTTGGCGGGCCCGACGGCACGCTGGTGGTCGCGGCGGCGGAGACCGTCTCGGCCCGCGGCCTGCGCGAATTGGCGGCCGCGGCGCGCGGCCCGGCCGTGCTGCTGCTGGCGCCGGTACGCGCCGCGGCGGTGCTGCAACGGCCGGTACCGCAGGCGCTCGGTGCGCCGGCGGTCGGCAGCGCGGCGGAGATGGGCGTGGTGGCGCTGCGGCTACCGCCCTCGCTGCTGGACCCGGCCGCGCTGCGGTCGCTGGCCGACCCGACCGCCGAGCGCCTGCTGCCGGAGCAGCCGGAGCGCACGGCAACCCCGCCCCAGGCCCTGCCCGCCATAGCCCTGGCCAAGCTGGCCCGGCTGCTGCCCGCGCTGGTTGTCGCCCCGGCGGCGGAATCGGCCGCGTCGCGGCTCGACCTGTTCGCGGTGCGGGCGGCGGATGTTGTCGCCTACCCGATCGATGCCCCGGCCAGCCTGACCCGCGTCGCGGAAGCCCGCGTGCCGCTGGAGGATGCGCCGGAGGCACGGATCATCGCCTTCCGCGCCGCGGACGGCGGGATCGAGCACCTGGCGATCCTGGTGGACAGCACCGCCCCCACCCCCACGCCCGGCGCCGTTCCGCTGGTTCGGGTGCATTCGGAATGCTTCACCGGCGACCTGCTGGGTAGCCTGCGCTGCGATTGCGGCCCGCAGCTGCGCGGCGCCATCAAGCGCATGGCCGCCGACCCGGCGGGCGGCGTCCTGCTATACTTGGCGCAGGAAGGCCGCGGCATCGGGCTGGTGAACAAGCTGCGGGCCTATACGCTGCAGGACCAGGGCCTCGATACGCTCGATGCCAATCGCGCGCTGGGCTACGGCGCGGATGAGCGGAATTTCTGGGTGGCGGCGGAAATGCTGCGCGCCATAGCCGTGCCGCGCGTGCGGCTGCTGACCAACAACCCGGATAAGCTGGCCGGCCTCGCCGCCTGTGGCATCGAGGTGGAGGGTCGCGAGGCCCACCAGTTCGAGGGCAATGGCGTGAATGACGGCTACCTGGAGACCAAGGCCCGCCGCTTCGGCCACCTGCTGACCTGACCGCCGCCCTGGCACGCAAGTTGCTCTCTCGCAGGCAACTGCCAGGAGCCGTGCCCCATGGAAACCGCCGCGACACGCGCCCAAGCCGAGATCCTGCCCCGCCTCGGGGCCGATGAGCATGTGCCGGTGCCCGGGACGCTCCGCTTCGATGAGGTGCTGCAGGCGCTGAACCCCCTGCATCATGTGCCGGTGGTGGGCAGCATCTACCGGGCTGCAACCGGGGAAAGCCTGAACCCGGCACTGCGCGTGCTGGGGGCCGCGGCCTTCGGTGGGCCGATCGGCATGCTGTCGACCGCCGTCTTCGCCGCCATCGAGCAGTTCTCGGCTCCCGCCAACGCGTCCACCGCAACGGCCGGCCGCCAGGCCGGGTCGCAGGCGCCGCGCGCGTAGGGCGTGATCCGCGAAGGCGGCATGGCGGTAGTAGTGAATCACCCTCTCGGCGAAGGCCAGACCATGATCCGTGTTCGCGGATCACGGTCTGGGGCATGTTGCGCGCCTGACGACGCGGGAAGATGGAGCGGGAACATGCGGGATGGATGAATCGGGCTGGGCGATCGCGACGGCGGATGGCCGCTTCCGCTTCCATGGCCGCACGCTGCGCTGCGCGCTCGGCAAGGGCGGCGTGGTGCCGGCGGAGCGCAAGCAGGAAGGCGATGGCGCCACCCCGGCCGCACGCCTGGAACTGCGCCGCCTGCTGTACCGCGCCGATCGCGGCCCGGCGCCTGCCGGCGCCGTGCCGGTGGAGCCGCTGGCGCCGCAGGATGGCTGGTGCGACGACCCTGCCGACCGCGCCTACAACCGCCCCGTCCGCCTGCCCTTCGGCGGGCGGCACGAGGAGTTGTGGCGCAGCGATGCGATCTACGACGTGATCGGCATCCTCGGCTGGAACGACGCGCCGGTGGAGCGCGGCCGCGGCAGCGCCATCTTCCTGCATCTCGCCCGCCCGGACTACGCGCCGACCGAGGGCTGCGTCGCTTTGTCCCTGCCCGATCTGCGCCAGGTGCTGGCGGCCGGGCTGCGCGGGGTGCAGGTGATGGGCGGGTAGGGGGGCCTGATCGGCCCTAGCCGGACCGGCGCCGCATCATCCGCGCCGCCTCCCGCAGGTCCAGCCCGCGCAGGGCATGCGCCGTGCCGAAATAGGTCACCAGCCCGGCGGCGATCAGCAGCGCCAGTGCCAGGAAGCGGGCCAGCGGGCCAGGCTGCGGGAACAGCGCCATGTTCAGCGCCAGCAGCACGCAGCCCATCACCAGCGCCGCCGCCAGCAGTCGCGGGGCGCGCCGGCGCAGCCGCCGGTCCAGCACCAGCTGCCGGCGGCGGGTCAGCAGCAGGCCGAGCACCGCCACATTCACCCAGGCGGCGATTGATGTGGCGAGCGCGATGCCGACATGCGCCAGGAAGGGGATCAGCGCCAGGTTCAGCGCGAGGTTCAGCGCGACGATGCCGAGCCCCACCTTCACCGGCGTCGCCGTGTCGCCACGCGCGAAGAAGCCGGGGGTCAGCGCCTTCACCAGCACGAAGGCGGGCAGGCCGAAGGCGCCGGCCACCAGCGCGGCGGCGGTGGCGGCGCTGGCCCGCGCATCGAACAATCCGCGCTCGAACAGGGTGGCGATGATCGGCCCGGCCGTCACCGCCATGGCGCAGGCCGCCGGCAGCGCGAAGGCCATCGACAATTCCAGTGCCCGGTTCTGGCTGCGATGCGCCGCCAGCCGCCGGCCGGTGCGAAGCTGCCGCGCCAGCAGCGGCAGCAGCGCCGTGCCGATCGCGGCCCCGATGACGCCGAGCGGCAATTGCGCCACGCGGTCCGCATAATACAGGTAGCTGACCGCCCCCGCCGGCAGCAGCGAGGCCAGGACCACGTCGATCGCGAGGTTGAGCTGCGTGACACCGGCGCCGAACAGCCCCGGCACCATGCGCTTCAGCACCCCGGTGACATCCGGCGTCATGCGCGGCCGCGACAGCGGGTTGATCGCCATCCCCGCCGCCCTTACCGCCACCAGCAGCAGCGCCAGCTGGGCGATGCCGGACACCATCACGCCCCAGGCCAGGGCATGCCCCGGCGTCGCCACGAAGGGCGTCAGCCCGAGCAGGGCCGCCATGGCGATCAGGTTGAACAGCACCGGCGCGGCGGCGGCGGCGGCGAAGCGGTTCATCCCGTTCAGCACGCCGGAAACCAGCGCGGCCAGGCAGATGAACAGCAGGTAGGGGAAGCTGATCCGGGTCATCTCGATGGCCAGGGCCAGGCGTTCCCCCGAAAAGCCGGGCGCCAGCACGAACAGCAGCTGCGGCATGAAGACGATGCCGAGAATCACCAGGCAGGCGAGCCAGATCGACATCAGCCCGGCCAGCGAATTGGCCAGGGCGCGCGCCTTGGCCGGGCCATCGAGCGCGAAGGTGCCGGCGAAGGCGGGCACGAAGGCGGCGTTGAAGGCGCCTTCGCCGAACAGCCGGCGAAACAGGTTCGGCAGTTTCAGGGCGATGAAGAAGGCATCGGCCACCGGCCCGGCGCCGAGGCGGGCGGCGATCAGCATGTCCCGGGCGAAGCCGAGGATGCGGCTCGCCATGGTCCAGCCGCCGACGGTGAAGACGCTGCGTAGCATCCGGCCTGTGTAGGCCGGAACGGGGGCGGCGTGAATCGGGCGGGTGTGAATCGGGCGGGTGTGAATCAGGCGGGCGTGCTCAGGCCGGGTGAAGCGGACGCCCCGGACCACGCCATTCCGCGCCGGTTAAGACGGCGTTCGTGTTGCCGTCGCATGATGTGCAATGAGCGTTGCCAAACCTTCCAAGGCAGTGAATGCCACCATGCCTGCGTTGCTGCTGCTTGCAGCGGCGACCACCGGGCTGGGCGTGGCGCAGGCGCAGCCAAGGCCGGGCCAGCCCCTGGCATTGGTCTTCCCGCCCGGCATCACGGAAGGCGCTGCGCTGCTGCGTGTGCTGGCGGAGCCGGGCTGGGACCCGATCACGATCCGCCGGCTCGGCCCTGTCACCCTGGCGCTGGTCGCGCCCACCAGCCTTGCCTCGGCCAGCAACCCGGCCGGCACCTGGCTGGTGCTGCCTGCCTTCGGCCGCGCGCCCTGTGCCGGCGCAGTACGCCCCGACCTTTCCGGAAAGCCGATCTGAATGAACCTGGACCACATCCGCCGCAGCAGCGGCCGGGCCCTGTTGTGGCTGCTCGTGGCCCTCGCGGCGATCACCGGGCCGGTCGCCTGGCTGTCCGGCGGCGAAGGCCTGGAGGTCTGGGGCGGCGCCGGCCTCGCCACGACGGCGGCGCTGGCCGCGCTCGGCGCCGGGCTGCGGGATGCCGCGGCGCCGGCGGCGCGGCAGATGATCGCCGTGGCGCTGATGGTACAGGTTTCGGTGCTGGTCTGGGTGGTGGCGCCCTGGCTGCGCACCGACATGCACATGGCCTATTTCGCGGCGCTGGCCACGCTGGCCGGGCTGGTGGACCGCCGCGCCATCATCCTGGCTGCCGCCACCGTCGCGCTGCATCACACCGTGCTGAACGAATTGGCGCCGATGGCGGTGTTCGGCGGCGAGGGCACGCTCGGCCGCGTGGCGCTGCATGCCGGGATCCTGGTGGCGGAGGCCGCCGCCCTGCTGATGGTGCTGACCTATCTGGAACGCGCCGCCGCCGCCGCCACCGCCGCCGAGGCCGAGACCGCGGCCGCCCGGCAGCGGGAGGAAGCGGAACGGGCGCGGAAGGAGGCCGAGAAGGCCACCGCCGCCCGCCTGGCGCAGGATATGCGCCTCGCCCTGGCCGGCCAGATGGAAGGCGAGATCGGCGGCTGCAGCCGCCAGCTCACCTTCGCCGCCCGCGACCTCGGCTCCGCCGCGGAGGGCCTGGCCCATGCCGCCCGCACCGGCACCGACGCGGCGCAGGTCGCCGCCTCGGCGACCGCCGAAGCGGCGATGGATGTGCAGACCGTGGCCTCGGCGGCGGAGGAACTGGCCGCCTCGGTGCAGGAAGTGACGCGCCAGGTGGCCAGCGCCGCCAGCGTCGCCCGCAGCGCCGCGGAACGCGCGCGCAATACGGACGGCATCGTCACCGGCCTTTCCGAGGGCGCCGGGCGGATCCATGAGGTGGTGCGCCTGATCGGTGCCATCGCCAGCCAGACCAACCTGCTGGCGCTGAACGCGACGATCGAGGCGGCGCGGGCCGGGGAGGCGGGCAAGGGCTTCGCCGTGGTGGCCGGGGAAGTGAAGGCGCTTGCCGCGCAGACCGCCCAGGCGACCGAGGAAATCGGCCGCCAGGCCGGCGGCATCGAGACGGCGACAGGCGAGGCGGTGCTCGCCATCCGCGGCATCGTGGAGGTGGTGGCGGAACTGGAACAGGTTTCCTCCGCCATGGCCGCGGCGGTGGAGGAACAGGGCAGCGCCACCCAGGAAATCGCCCGCACCGCGCAGCGCGTGGCGCAAAGCACGGAACGCGCCTCCGGCGCCGTCAGCAACGCGGAAGGCGCCATCGGCGCCACGGCCAAGGCGGTGGAACAGCTCGAAGCCACCGCTCGCACGCTGGATTCCAACGCCGACTCCCTGCGAACCTCGCTGCAGGCCACGGTGGCCGGGCTGCGCGCGGCCTGAGGCGGGCCGGATGGCACGGCACGGGCTTCAAGTCCTTGCCGCGCCCCACCGGGACGCTTAGGTGATGGCCAGCACGCCGACCCCACTCCGCGAGTCAGAACACCCGATCCATGAGCGATACCCAGGACACGCCGACCCCGGCCGAAACCGCCGCGGCCGAAGCCCAGAACGGGGCTCACGCCGGGGCAAAGCCGGGCACCGACACCGCCACCCCGCCCACCGACGCCGAACGCATCGCCGCGCTGGAAGCCGAACTGGCCCAGATGCGGGACAAATGGCTGCGCGCGGAAGCGGACATGCAGAACCTGCGGACCCGCACCAAGCGGGAAATCGAGGATGCGCGCCTCTACGCCGTGCAGAAATTCGCACGTGACGTGGTGGAAACCGCCGAAAACCTGCGCCGTGGCCTCGACAGCCTGCCGCCGGCCGCCGACGACGAACCCGAATTGCTGGCCAAGCTGCGCGGCGGCTTCGACAGCGTCGAACGCGCCTTCGTGACCATGCTGGAACGCCACGGCATCGCCAAGGTGGACGCCCAGGGCCAGCAATTCGACCCGGAACTGCACCAGGCGATGGCTGAGCAACCCGCACCGGAAGGCACCACCCCCGGTACCGTCATCCAGGCCTGGACCCCCGCCTGGACCCTGCACGGCCGGCTCCTGAAGCCGGCGATGGTGGTGGTTGCGGGGAAGTAGGCAGCGCAACTGCGCTGTTGGTTCACGAGGGGCGTTGCCCCTCGCCCTCAAGGCATGGGTTCAAAGGGCCAAAGCCCTTTGTGGGGGGTGCCGGGGGGCAAAGCCCCCGGCGGGCCACCCGCGCAACGCGTCCGCCTATTTCGCCGGCTTCCGCCGCCGTCGTCGCATCCTGATCCAGACCAGGCCCGCGACCACGGGGACCAGGGCGGCGAGGATGATGTCGAGGCGGATTGGGCCCCAGGGCAGGGGTTTCAGCGCGTAGCCTGCCAAGGACAGCACGTAGTAGCTGATGCCGGCGACCGACAGGCCTTCGACGGTTTCCTGCAGGCGGAGTTGGGCGCGGCCGGTTTCGGCCATGGCGGCCAGCAGTTTCTGCGTCTGCGCTTCCTGGGCGACGGCGACGCGGGCGCGCAGAAGGTCTACGGCGCGGCCGCAGCGGACCGAAAGGGCGGAGATGCGGGCGCCTGTCGCCTGGATGGTGGCGAGTGCCGGGTCCAGCCGGCGTTCCAGGTATTCGGTCAGGGTGGGCAGGCCGTGCAGCCGTTCCTCCCGCAGCACCTGCAGGCGGCGTCCGACCAGGGCGTGGTAGGCATTGGCGGCGGAGAAGCGGTCCGCCGTGGCATTGGCGATCTGTTCGATGCCGGTGGCGAGTTCCGATAGTTCCTCCAGCGCCGCCCGTTCCGCTTCCAGCTCCGCCAGCCCGGTCAGCCGGTCGGACAGCGTCGCCAGGCGGTCCGAGGCGCGGGCGAGTTCGCCGGAGGCGGCGCGGGCTGGCGGCAGGGCCAGCAGGGCGAACAGCCGGTAGGTCTCGATTTCCCACAGTGCCTGGGCCAGGCGGCCGGCCAGCGCCGGGGTCAGGCCGTGATCCTGCAGCAGGATGCGGGTGAAGCCATCCGGGCCGAGGCGGAAATCGGTCCAGGCGGTGGCGGCACCGCCGGACAGGCTGGCGCCGGCCAGGCCATCGGGCGCGAAGCAGCCGGGGGGCGGGGGTTCGTCCTCGCCGGCCGTGGCGTGCACGGCGATATGGGCGGCGACCAGCGTGCGGCCGGGCAGGGCGGCCAGCCAGTCGGTCGGCACCGCGGCGATGGCGGTGAAGGCGAAGGGGTCGTCCGGGTGGTCGGACAGGCCGGGGCGCAGGAAGGTCCAGCCATCGAATTCGGTGTGGCGTTCGTAGCGCACGCGGAAAACGCCGAAATCCGCCATGACGAAGTCGGACCCTGGCGCCGGCGGGGTGACGCCGTAGCGGCGGCACAGATTGGCCAGATGGGCCACCCCCGCGCCGCGTTCGCCGCCCGCTTCACCGGACAGGGCCAGCCGGCTGATCGCCACCGGCGTCTGCAGCGGCAGCGGCGGCCGGGCGTGCAGTTCGCCCGTCAGGATGTCGCGTTGCGGGTGGGGAGGCAGGTGCTGGATCATCTCGCAGCCGCACCTTACCGGCGCGGTGCGGCCAGGAATACGGGAATCGCGAGTCTTTCCAAGGCCTCGGCGCGGCGAAGGTCTTGTCCACCCCGCCTTGCCTGAATACATGACGGTCACGCGGCGAGGCAGGGTGTTCCCTGTTGTCGCCGCCTTATCACCCACCCCGCATCCGTCACGGATCAGGGGGCGGGAACGGTGCCGCAAGGGCCGTACCCGTCCGCCGCACAGGAGAGACACTCGGATGAGCAAGGTCATCGGCATCGACCTCGGCACCACCAATTCCTGCGTCGCCATCATGGAAGGCAAGGACGTCAGGGTCATCGAGAACGCCGAGGGTGCACGTACCACCCCCTCCATGGTTGCATTCGCCAAGAATGGCGAGCGCCTCGTCGGCCAGTCCGCCAAGCGCCAGGCGGTCACCAACCCGACCAACACGCTGTATGCCGTGAAGCGCCTGATCGGCCGTCGCTTCGACGATCCGATGGTGAACAAGGACAAGGGCCTGGTGCCCTACACCATCACCCGCGCCGCCAATGGCGATGCCTGGGTCGAGGCCGATGGCAAGCAGTATGCGCCGCAGCAGATCAGCGCCAACATCCTGACCAAGATGAAGGAGACCGCCGAGGCCTATCTCGGCGAGAAGGTCACCCAGGCGGTCATCACCGTCCCGGCCTACTTCAACGACGCCCAGCGCCAGGCGACCAAGGAAGCCGGCGCGATCGCGGGCCTCGAGGTGCTGCGCATCATCAACGAGCCGACCGCGGCGGCGCTCGCCTATGGCATGGACCAGAAGAAGGGCGGCACCATCGCGGTGTACGACCTCGGCGGCGGCACCTTCGACGTCTCGATCCTCGAGATCGGCGACGGCGTGTTCGAGGTGAAGTCGACCAATGGCGACACCTTCCTCGGCGGCGAGGATTTCGACGCCCGGGTGATCGACTACCTGGCGGACGAGTTCAAGAAGGAGCAGGGCATCGACCTGCGCGGCGACAAGCTCGCCCTGCAGCGCCTGAAGGAAGCGGCCGAGAAGGCGAAGATCGAGCTGTCTTCTTCCAAGCAGACCGAGGTGAACCTGCCCTTCATCACCGCCGACGCCTCCGGGCCGAAGCACCTGGTGATGCAGCTGAGCCGCGCGAAGCTGGAAGCACTGGTCGACGACCTGATCACCAAGACCCTCGAGCCCTGCAAGCAGGCGCTGAAGGATGCGCAGGTTACCGCCGGCGAGATCGACGAGGTGATCCTGGTCGGCGGCATGACGCGCATGCCGAAGGTGATCGAACTGGTGAAGCAGTTCTTCGGCAAGGAGCCCGCGCGCAACGTCAACCCGGATGAGGTGGTCGCCATCGGTGCCGCCATCCAGGGCGGCGTGCTGAAGGGCGACGTCAAGGACGTGCTGCTGCTGGACGTGACGCCGCTGTCGCTGGGCATCGAGACGCTGGGTGGCGTGTTCACCCGTCTGATCGACCGCAACACGACCATCCCGACCAAGAAGAGCCAGGTCTTCTCGACGGCCGATGACAACCAGTCCGCGGTCACCATCAAGGTGTTCCAGGGCGAGCGCGAGATGGCGGCCGACAACAAGCTGCTCGGCCAGTTCGACCTGACCGGGCTCCCGCCGGCGCCGCGTGGCGTGCCGCAGGTGGAGGTGACCTTCGACATCGACGCCAACGGCATCGTCTCGGTCTCCGCCAAGGACAAGGCGACGGGCAAGGAGCAGCAGGTCCGCATCCAGGCCAAGTCCGGCCTCTCGGATGCCGATATCGAGCGGATGGTGCGTGACGCCGAGGCGAATGCCGAGGCCGACAAGCAGCGCCGCGCGGCGGTCGAGGCCCGCAACGGCCTGGATGCCTTGGTGCACTCCACCGAGAAGACGATCCGCGAGAATGGCGACAAGGTCCCGGCCGCGGAGAAGGCCGAGGTCGAAGCCGCCATCGCCGCGGCGCGCACCGCGATGGAAGGCCAGGATGTCGAGGCCATCACCAAGGCCAACGAGACCCTGTCCCAGGCCGCGATGAAGATGGGCGAGTCGCTCTACAAGGCGCAGGCAGCGGAAGCCGGCGCCGCGGAAGGCGCCCCCGGCGGCAATGCCGGCGGCAAGCCCGACGACAAGGTGGTTGACGCCGAGTTCGAGGAAGTCGACCCGACCAAGAAAAAGCCTTCGTAAAGCCGGGCTTTTTCCGGATCTGCTCGAGCGGCGCGCCCGGCTTCGCAAGAAGTCGGGCGCTGCCATGTTGACCACGCCGCCCCGCGAGGACCCACGGGACCATGGCCAAGCGCGACTACTACGAAGTCCTGGGCGTCGCCCGGGACGCGAGCGAGGAAGACCTGAAGAAGGCCTACCGCAAGCTCGCCATGCAGCACCACCCGGACCGCAACAAGGGCGACACCGGTTCGGAAGCGAAGTTCAAGGAAGCCAATGAGGCGTATGACGTCCTCAAGGACGCCGAGAAACGCGCCGCCTATGACCGCTTCGGCCATGCCGCCTTCGAGCAGGGCGGCGGCGGTGGTGGTGGCGGTGCCGGCATGGGCGGCAACCCCTTCGGCGGCGCCTTCGAGGATATCTTCGAGGAGATGTTCGGCGGCCTCGGCCGTGGCGGGCGTGGCGGTGGCCGTGCTGCCGCGGGGCGCGGCAACGACCTGCGCCACCAGGTCGAAGTCACGCTGGAGGAAGCCTTCGGCGGCACCAAGAAGACGGTCCGCGTGCCGTCCTCCGTGGTCTGCGAGGCCTGCAAGGGCACGGGAAGCGAAGGCCCGGCGGCGCAATCCGCCAGCACCTGCCCGACCTGCAACGGCGCCGGCAAGGTGCGGGCGCAACAGGGCTTTTTCCTGATCGAGCGCACCTGCCCGACCTGTTCCGGCAGCGGCCGCATCATCAAGAACCCCTGCAAGATCTGCGCTGGCCAGGGCCGCGTGCAGCGCGACCGCACCCTGGCCGTGACCATCCCGGCCGGCGTCGAGGACGGCACCCGCATCCGCCTGTCCGGCGAGGGCGAGGCCGGGCTGCGCGGCGCGCCGGCGGGCGACCTGTATGTGGATGTTGCGGTGCGCCAGCACGCCATCTTCCAGCGCGACGGCGCCAACATCTTCGTTCGTGTGCCGCTGCGGATGACGCAGGCGGCGCTCGGCGGTGGCGTTGAGGTTCCGGTGATCGATGGCGGGCGCGCGCGCGTCACCATCCCGGCCGGCACCCAGACCGGGGACCAGTTCCGCCTGCGCGGCAAGGGTTTCTCGGTGCTGCGTTCGGCTGCGCGCGGCGACATGTATGTGCAGGTCGCCGTCGAGACGCCGCAGAACCTGTCGAAGCGGCAGCAGGAACTGCTGGCCGAGTTCGAGAGCGAAAGCGAGAAGACCGGCCGCAGCAACCCGGAGACGGAAGGCTTCTTCGCCAAGGTGAAGGAGTTCTGGGACGGTCTCGGCCGCTGAACCAGGGCGTGCGCGGGGGATGCAACCCGCGGCGCCCCGGCACGTTCTGACCGGGCCATCGCATCCCCCCTGCGATGGCCCTGGCAGGCGGCGGCGCGGTACGCAGGTCCCACCCGTGTCGCCGCCCGCCCCCCCCTCTCCTCCCTTCCGCTTGACCATGACCGCGCTGGCGGGCAGCTTCGATCGCCTCGCCGGGAGGGGCCTTCACGCATGATCCGCATTGGCATCGCCGGCATTGCCGGACGCATGGGCGTGTTGCTGGCCTCGGAGATCGAGCGGGCGGGCGAGAAGCTGGCCGGCGGCACCACCCGCCCCGGAAACCGCCCGCCGGCGGAATGCGCCGGGCCGCTGCTGGTGGATGCGGCGGCGCTGTTCGCCGCCAGCGATGTCGTCATCGACTTCACCCATGCCGAGGAAGCCGTTCCCCATGCCACCCTGGCCGCGCGGCATGGCGTGCCGCTGGTGCTCGGTTCCTCCGGCCTGTCGCCGGAACAGTCGCGCGTGGTGGCGGAGTCCTCCGCCTTGGTCCCGGTGGTGCATGCCGCCAATTTCGCACCCGGCGTGAACCTGGTGCTGGCGCTGGCGGAGAAGCTGGCGGCGGCGTTGCCGGCCGAGAGCTACGATGCCGAGATCGTCGAGATGCACCACCGGCAGAAGGTGGACGCCCCCTCCGGCACCGCCATCGCCATGGGCCGAGCGGTGGCGGCCGGGCGGGGCATGACGCTGGAACAGGCCGGGATGGAAAGCGGGCGGGATGGCCACACCGGCGCCCGCGCCACCGGCACCATCGGCTTCGCCGCGCTGCGCGGCGGCCAGGTGGTGGGGGAGCATACGCTGCTTTTCGCCGCGGCCACCGAACACATTGCGCTGACCCATCGCAGCTTCGACCGCCGGTCCTACGCGGTGGGCGCCGTGCGCGCGGCGCAGTGGATCATCGGGCGGAAGCCGGGGCTGTATTCCATGATGGACGTGCTGGGCATGCGCTGACCGCCACGGGAATGGCGGCCGGCTGACTGGCAAGGGCACAACTCCGGCGTGCAGGTCGCGGCTCAATCGGGGCGCGCCAGCCTTGACCCCGCCACATCGCACTGCAATACGCCGCTGTCCCGGATCCACCGGGCCACCTAGCCAGGCCGGGGCGAACCGGCCCTCCCGCGACAAGAGGCCGAACCACGCCATGCGCGACAAGGGCGAATACCTTTTCACGTCCGAGAGCGTCTCCGAAGGCCACCCGGACAAGGTGGCGGACCGCATCTCGGATACCGTGCTCGACGCCTACCTTTCGGCTGACCCCTATTCCCGCGTGGCTTGCGAGACTCTCGTGACCACCAACCGGGTCGTTCTGGCCGGTGAGACGCGTGGCCCGGGCAGCGTGACCCCGGAACTGCTGATGCACCTGACGCGGATGGCGATCCGCGACATCGGCTATGAGCAGGATGGCTTCCACTGGCAGAATGCCAGCGTGGAATGCCACTTGCACGCCCAGTCCGCGCATATCGCGCAGGGCGTGGACGCGGCCGGTAACAAGGACGAGGGTGCCGGCGACCAGGGCATCATGTTCGGCTATGCCTGCACCGAGACGCCGGAGCTAATGCCGGCGCCGCTGTACTACGCCCACCTGATCCTGCGCCGCATCGCCGAGATGCGCCGCGCCGGTGACGTGGCCGTGGCCGGGCTGCTGCCGGACGCCAAGTCCCAGGTGACGCTGCGCTACGTCGATGGCAAGCCGGTTGGCGCGACCAGCGTGGTGGTCTCGACCCAGCACGAGGAACGCCTCGACCAGGCCGAGATCAAGCGGATGATCCGCCCGATCATCGAGAGCAGCCTGCCCAAGGGCTGGATGTGCCCGGACAACGAGCTCTACGTGAACCCGACCGGCACCTTCGTCATCGGCGGGCCGGACGGTGACTGCGGCCTGACCGGGCGCAAGATCATCGTCGACACCTATGGTGGCGCGGCCCCGCATGGCGGCGGCGCGTTCAGCGGCAAGGATCCGACCAAGGTCGACCGTTCGGCCGCCTATGCGGCGCGCTACGTGGCGAAGAACGTCGTGGCCTCCGGCCTCGCGGACAAGTGCACCATCCAGGTGAGCTACGCGATCGGCGTCTCCAAGCCGCTGTCGGTCTATTTCGACCTGCACGGCACGGGCAAGGATGTCGATGAGGCGAAGCTGGCCAAGGTGATGGACGGGCTGATGAACCTTTCACCGCGCGGGATCCGGGAGCATCTGCACCTGAACCGCCCGATCTACGCGGTGACCAGCGCCTACGGCCATTTCGGCCGCACGCCGGATGCCGAGAAGGGCACCTTCACCTGGGAGAAGACGGACCTGGCGGATGAGATCCGCCGCGCCTTCAACCGCTGATCCGTTCCCGGCCCGCGCTTCGGCGTGGGCCGGATCTGCCTGATTGGGCGGCGGGCGCAGGTCCGTCGCCTCTTTTCGTTTCGGGGCGCTTCATGACCGCAGACCGTCCGCCGCTGGCCGAGGGCGTGCCGGACCGGCTCTATGGCCGCCAGCGCGGCCACAAGCTGCGGCCGCGCCAGCAGATGCTGCTCGATGCCACCCTGCCGCGGCTGCGCCTGCTGCCCGACCAGGCGGCCGACCCGCTTTCCGCCTTCGGCATGCCAGGCGCCAGGCTGTGGCTGGAGGTGGGCTTCGGCGGCGGCGAGCATGCGCTGGAACAGCACCGCGCGAACCCCGACGTCGCCTATATCGCCTCCGAGGTTTTCGAGAACGGGCTGTGTTCCCTGCTGACCCGGCTGGTGCCGGATGGCGGGGAGGCGACGGCGCCGCTGCCGCGTGGCCTGAAGCTGTGGCCGCAGGATGCCCGCCATCTGCTGGGCCTGCTGCCGGATGGCGCGCTGGATCGGCTGATGCTGATGTTCCCCGACCCCTGGCCGAAATCCCGGCACGCCAAGCGCCGCTTCGTGCACCCGGAACTGCTGCCGCTGGTCGCCCGCGTGCTGCGGCCGGGCGGCGAATGGCGCATTGCCAGCGACGACCCGACCTACCAGGCCTGGGTGACGGAGGTCTTCGCCGACCAGCCGTTCTTCACCCAGGCCGAGCGCCACACCACCCGCCCCGAAGGCACCCCCGGCACCCGCTACGAGGCGAAGGCGGTGCGGGCGGGGCGGCAGCCGGTCTGGTGGGTATTCGTCCGCCGGTAGCGACCCGCTGCCACTGATGCCCCGCTGGCGACCCACCGCCAGCGCCGCGAACGGCTCTATCAGGCTGCGGAGATTCGCCTTGAAAGCCCTCTCGCCCCGCTGGGTGGAGAGGGCTTTTCCTCAGCCTGCCAGGTCAGCGCCGCTGGCGGCGACGCCGCAGCAGGCCGAGGCCGACCATGCCGGCGCCGAACAGCGCCAGGGATGCCGGCTCCGGCACCGGCACCGCCCGCTTGGCCACGGTCAGGTGCGAGACATCCTCGCTCACTTTGCCCGGCGGCAGCTCGAAGGGCGGGTTGAAGAAGGGGGTGGTCCAGACGCCCTCCGAGAACAGCTCGTTCAGCAGGAAGGCGGTCAGGTTCGTGCCGGGGCCGTCCTTGAAGACGACGATGTAGTCGAACAGCGTGAAATCGACGTTGCTGATGGCCCAGGTGCCGAACTGGCCGGTGCTGGCGGCATCCGCCAGCAGGGTCTGGCCGTTATCCTGCCAATCGGCGAAGCCGAAGAAGCCGGCCGCGTTGATGTTGGCGATCTCCGCATCATTGCCGGCATCGGCCGGCGTCACATACTGGCAGGCGCTGGCGGCGGATTGGGTGCCGGCGAAGTTCTCGACCTGGGCCCCGAGATCCGAGGTGTAGAGGGGCGGACAACTCATCAGGTCCGCCGCGGCGGGCTTCGCCGCCAGAAGGGCGGCGCATAGCGCGGCCGCCAGGACGCATGAACCAGGACCGCTCCACTTCGTCATCTAGGCCTCCACACGCTTTGATGTGATTGCAGACCAAGTCTCCGCCGGGAGGGACACAGCAAGCGCAATGCCAATATTGCGAATCAACAACTTGCACGGTGCAGGGCCCCGTTTCATGCGTTCGGCGTCAATTCCGCCGACGCGGGCTCGCAACGGTGGGTGCCGCCGATGCCGTGGCGCTTGCGGCGGCTGCTGATCGGACATATAGTATGTTCACGAGATCGCTTTCCGACCTGTCCGGGAGGTGGCCCCTAACCGGGCCGCCTTTTTTGTTGGCCGCTTCCCGGCCCCGGGCTCGTCGGCCTGGAAGGCATCAATGGACGACGACCAACCCCATCACGAGGGCCTCGAGGCCCGCATCGCCACGGCGATCCTGCCCACGCTGGGCCAGCTCGGCTACGAGCTGGTGCGCGTGCAGGTCAGCGGCAAGGAACGGCCGGTGGTGCAGATCATGGCCGACCGGGTCGATGAGGCGACCTTCCGCGTGGAGGATTGCGAGATCATCAGCCACGCCGTCGGCGCCGTGCTCGACGTCGAGGACCCGATCCGCAGCGAATGGTCGCTGGAGGTTTCCTCCGCCGGCATCGACCGGCCGCTGACCCGGGTCAAGGACTGGAACCGCTACGCCGGCCAGCTTGCCACCGTGGATCTGCAGGTGCCGCAGGATAATCGCCGGCGGCTGCGCGGCATCGCGCTCGGCGCTGATGCCAATGAAGTTCGCATCCGGCTGGAGGATGGCACGGAGATGGTGGTGCCGCGTGGCAACATCCGCCGCGCCAAGCTGGTGCTGACGGACGAGCTGATCGAGCACAGCGCGGCGCTCGCCGCCGTGGCCGATGCCCGCCGCGCGGCGCTCGAGCCGCCCGTCGCAGACCAGGATTCCGCTGAAGCGCCGGAGGTGGAGGAGGAGGACCCTCCCGCCCCACCCCGTCGCCGCTCAACCCCGAAGAGGAACTGACGCCATGGCGATGGATGTCGCGATCGCGCGCCCTGAACTGCTGCTGGTGGCGGATGCCGTCGCCCGCGAGAAGATGATCGAGCGCGACGAGGTGCTCGAGGCGATGGAGCAGGCCATCCAGAAGGCCGGCCGCGCCAAGTATGGCCACGAGAAGGACATCCGCGCCGTCATCGACCGCAAGTCGGGCGAGGTGAAGCTCTCCCGCTGGACCGAGGTGGTGGACGCCGAGCCGGTGGAGAACGAGGCGACGCAGCTCAGCCTGCGCATCGCCCAGAAGATCAAACCGGGCATCAAGACCGGCGAGTTCATCATCGACCCGCTGCCGCCGATCGATTTCGGCCGCATCGCCGCGCAGACCGCCAAGCAGGTGATCGTGCAGCGGGTGCGGGAGGTCGAGCGCTCCAAGCAGTTCCACGAATACAAGGACCGCGTCGGCGAGATCATCAACGGTGTCGTCAAGCGCACCGAGTACGGCAACCTGATGGTCGAGCTCGGCAAGGCCGAGGCCCTGCTGCGCCGCGACGAGACCATCCCGCGCGAGGCTTTCCGGAACGGCGACCGCGTTCGGGCGTATATCTATGATGTGCGCGAGGAGCCGCGCGGGCCGCAGATCTTCCTCTCCCGTACCCACCCGGGCTTCCTGGCCAAGCTGTTCGCGCAGGAAGTGCCGGAAATCTACGACGGCATCATCGAGATCAAGGCGGTGGCGCGCGACCCCGGCAGCCGCGCCAAGATGGCCGTGATCAGCCGCGACAGCAGCATCGACCCCGTCGGCGCCTGCGTCGGCATGCGCGGGTCGCGCGTGCAGGCGGTGGTGCAGGAACTGCAGGGCGAGAAGATCGACATCATCCCCTGGTCGCCCGACCAGGCGACCTTCATCGTCAACGCGCTCGCCCCGGCCGAAGTCACCAAGGTGGTGCTGGACGACGATGCGCGGCGGGTCGAGGTTGTGGTGCCGGATGACCAGCTTTCGCTGGCGATCGGGCGTCGTGGCCAGAATGTACGTCTTGCATCTCAGCTCACGCGTTACGATGTGGACATCCTGACGGAAGCCGAGGAATCGGAACGCCGCCAGGAAGACTTCCGCAAGCGCAGCGGGCTGTTCGTCGAGGGGCTGGACGTCGACGACGTTATTGCCGGGTTGCTGGTGACCGAGGGCTTCGGCTCGATCGAGGACATCATCAACGTCGATGACGAGGAACTCGCCGAGATCGAGGGCTTCGATGAGAACGTGGCGACGGAGCTGAAGCGCCGCGCCCAGGCCTTCCTCGACAAGCGCGAAGGCGAGATGGACGACAAGCGCCGCGAGATGGGCGTCGAGGATGCGGTGGCCGAGGTCGGTGGCTTCTCCCCCGCAATGCTGGTGGCGCTCGGCGAGAAGGGCGTGAAGTCGCTGGAGGATCTGGCGGATCTGGCCGGCGATGAGCTGGTCGAGATCCTCGGTACGGATGCGGTGGATGAGGAGACGGCGAATGCCGTCATCCTCGCCGCCCGTCAGTCGGCCGGCTGGTTCGGCGACGAGGATGTGGTAGGCGCGCTGGCCGCGCAGAACGGCGAATACGAGTACGCCGAGGGTGAGGAAGCAGGGGCTGAGGATTCTGAAGGCACGGAAGGCGACGCCCAAGGGGAAGAGCTCCCGGAAGGCGACTCCGAAAGCGGCGCCGAAGCGGCACCGGAGGGGGAACCCGATGGGGAACAAGACGACGCAGCCAGGACCTGATTCCGCGCCGGAGCTGACCGGCCCGGCGGTGCTGCCGCCGCCGGCGGTCTTCCACCCGGACAGCCTCGCCATCGAGGCCGACGATGCGGAGGAGCCGGAAACCGGCCCGCTGCGCCGTTGCCTGGTGACGCGTGAGCGGCTGCCGAAGGAAGTGATGCTGCGTTTCGTGCTGTCGCCGGACCGCGAACTGGTCCCCGACCTGAACGCAAGGCTGCCCGGCCGGGGAATGTGGTTGAGCGCCCGGGCCGATGTGATAGAACGTGCCGCAACCCGCGGGGCCTTTGCCAAGGCCGCGCGTGGCTCGGTGCACGTGCCCCCCGACCTTCGCGCGCGGATTGAAACCGGCCTACATGGCCGCGTCCGCGATCTTGTTGGTTTGGCACGGCGGGCCGGGCAGGCGGTGAGCGGGTGGCAGGCAGCCCTCGAATGGCTGCAGGCGGGGCGTGCGGCGTTGCTGGTCCAGGCCTCGGATGGCAGCGCGGCGGAAAGGGCCCGGTTGGTTGGGCTCCGGCAGGTGCCAGCGGTAACCCCGCTGACCGGCGCGGAGCTTGGGGCGCTGTTCGGTCGTGACCGGGCGGTGCATGTTGCGGTGGCGCCGGGCAGACTGGCGCTGGCGATCGCGGCGGAAGCCGCACGGCTCGCGGGCGTCGCCGCCGCAGCCGCAAGCAAGGGTGGTGCGCCAACAGGGGGAGTTCCTCCGGCGCCGCCCTAGGCGGACCGCCCCCCGGCGGCGACCGGGGACCATTCGGCCGTGGCCGGACGGGGACATGATCGCTGTGCTCCGCGGTTTCGGGGTGCGGTTACGACTTCACCCGCGCTTGCGCGGAAGCACAGGGTGCCGCGTTCAACGCGCGGCTGGACATGACGGACGAAAGATCAGGTTCGGATCGGCGGATGAGCGACCAGAACGACCAGGATGCGGCCAAGGGCCGGCTTTCCCTCCGACCGGGGGGGCGCCTGGAACTGGGCAAGACGGTGGATGCTGGCAGCGTGCGCCAGTCGTTCAGCCATGGCCGTAGCAAGGTGGTGCAGGTCGAGGTGCTGAAGAAGCGCGCCGCGACCCCAGGCGCGCCCGCAGCGCAGCCCAAGCCCGGCGTTGCCGGCCCGGCTGCGGCAGGGCCGCGCCCGGCAGGTGGACCGCCGCGCCCGGCAGGTGCCGGCCCGGCGGGCAAGCCACCCGCCGCGGCGGGTCGCCCGCTGACGCAATCGGAACTCGCCACGCGCCAGCGCGTGCTCGAGGAACAGCGCCGCGCCGAAGCGCAGCGGCAGCGGGAGGAGCGCGAGCGCCAGGCGCTGCAGGTGCGCTCGGCCGCCGAGGAAGCGGCTCGCCGCGCCGAGGAGGACCGCCGTCGCGCCGAGGATGAGGAGCGCCTGGCCGCCGAGGAGGCGCGTCGCGCCGCCGAGGAAGCCCGTCGCGCCCCGCCCCCGGTGGCGGAGGAGCCCGAGCAGGAGCCCGCACCGACCCGTGCGGCTGAGCCCCCGGCCGAGGCTGCGACCCAGACCCCGGCGCAAGCCCCGGTGCAGGCCGCCCCGGCACGTGCCGAGGCGCCCGTGCCGCCGCGCCGTGATGCGCCGCAGCAGACGCGTGCCGCCGAGCCGGCGCGCCCGGCTGGCCGGCCCGCCATGCCGGCGCCGCCGCGTCCCGTCGCGCCGCCGCTGCGGACCGGTCGTCCCGGCCCGGTGCCGACGGCGCTCGGCGCGCGTCGCCCGACGCCGGCTCCGGCCGCGCCGCAGGGCGCGCCCGGTGCCGTGGCGCCTGGTGCCAAGCCGGCCGCCGCCGCTGCCGCCACGGCAGAGACGCCCGCCGCCAAGCTGACGCTGAAGGCGCGCGCGCCGATGGCGGAGGATGAGGAGGCACCGCGTGGTGTCGTCCGTCGTCCGGGCATGCCTGGCCCCGCTGGCGCCGTGAAGAAGGCGGTCATGCCGCCGGCCAAGAAGTCGCTGGTGCCGGGTGGCGATCGTCGCCGCGACGGCCGCATCGACGTATCGGCCGCGATCGAGGGAGAGGATGAGCGCACGCGCTCCATCGCCTCCGTCCGCCGTGCGCGTGAACGCGAGCGCCGGCAGCAGGAGCTGCAGCGCCTGCGCTCGGGTGCCGAGAAGGTGGTGCGCGACGTGGTGGTGCCGGAAGCCATCACCGTGCAGGAACTGGCGAACCGCATGGCCGCGCGTGGCGGCGAAGTGGTGAAGGCCCTGTTCCGCATGGGCGTCATGGCCACGCTGACCCAGTCGATCGATGCCGACACCGCGGAGCTCGTGGTGCAGGAATTCGGCCACCGCATCCGCCGCGTGGCGGAAGGCGACGTCGAGATCGGCCTGGAGGGCGAGGTGGATGTCGATACCGACATGCTGCCGCGGCCGCCGGTCGTGACCATCATGGGCCATGTCGACCACGGCAAGACCAGCCTGCTGGATGCGTTGCGCAAGGCCGATGTGGCGGCGCGGGAAGCCGGTGGCATCACCCAGCATATCGGCGCCTATCAGGTGACGCTGCCGGGTGGGCAGAAGGTCACCTTCATCGACACGCCGGGCCACTCCGCCTTCACCGCCATGCGTGCCCGTGGCGCCAGCGTGACGGACATGGTGGTGCTGGTTGTGGCGGCCGATGACGGCGTCATGCCGCAGACGATCGAGGCGATCAGCCATGCGAAGGCGGCAAACGTGCCGATCATCGTGGCGATCAACAAGATCGACAAGGAAGGCGTGCGGCCGGAGCGCGTGAAGCAGGAATTGCTGCAGCACGAGATCGTGGTCGAAAGCCTGGGCGGCGAGACGCAGGAGATCGAGGTCTCCGCCACCAAGAAGCTCAACCTCGACAAGCTGCTGGAGGGCATTGCCCTGCAGGCCGAGATCCTCGACCTGCGGGCCAATCCGAACCGTGCGGCGGAAGGCACCGTCATCGAAAGCCGGCTGGACCGCGGGCGTGGCCCGGTGGCCACCGTGCTGGTGCAGAAGGGCACGCTGAAGACCGGCGACATCGTCGTGGCCGGCGCCGAGTGGGGCAAGGTTCGCGCCATGCTCGACGACAAGGGCCGCCAGGTGAAGGAAGCCGGACCCTCGCTGCCGGTGGAGCTGCTCGGCCTGTCCGGCGTTCCCACCGCGGGCGAGAACTTCGTCGCGGTGAAGGACGAGACGCAGGCCCGCGAGATCAGCGAATTCCGCCAGCGCAAGCTGCGGGAGAAGCAGGTGGCGGCGGTTTCCGCCGGCCGCGGCAGCCTGGTCGACATGCTGGCCCGCATCCAGGCGGGCGCGCAGAAGGAAGTGGCCGTCGTCGTCAAGGCGGACGTGCAGGGCTCGGCGGAAGCGATTTCCGTCACGCTCGGCAAGCTCGGCAATGACGAAGTGCGGGTGCGGATGCTGCATTCGGCGGTCGGCCAGATCACCGAAAGCGACATCCAGCTGGCGAAGGCGTCCAACGCCGTCATCGTCGCCTTCAACGTCCGCGCCACGACCCAGGCGCGCGACCTGGCAACGCGCGACGGCGTCGAGATCCGCTACTATTCCATCATCTACGAGGTGGCGGACGACATCGAGGACCTGGTGCGCGGCAAGCTGGCGCCGGTGCAGCGGGAGAAGTTTTTGGGGTATGCCCAGATTCTTCAGGTCTTCGAGGTCAAGCGAATCGGCAATGTGGCGGGCTGCCGCGTGACGGAAGGCGTGGTGAAGCGGGGCTGTGGCGTGCGCCTGCTGCGCGACGGCACCGTCATCCACCAGGGCGAGCTTTCCACGCTTCGTCGCTTCAAGGACGATGTGAAGGAAGTGACCAACGGCTACGAATGCGGCATGTCCTTCGTGAACTACAACGACATCCGCGTCGGCGACCAGATCGAGTGCTACGAGACCGAGACGGTCGCCGGCACGCTCTGACGCTTCAACAGCCGCAGGATGGGGGGCGCGGCAGCGATGCCGCGCCCCTTCTCTTTCAGGAAGAGACCCAGATGGCCCGCAAATCCCGCGATGCCGCGGATGCCCCGCGGCGCGACCCCAAATCCGCCCTGGCGAATGTCGCCCGATCGGCCCCCCGCAAGGGCGGCGCCGAGGGGCCGAGCCAGCGCCAGCTGCGCGTGGCGGAGGAAATCCGCCATGCCCTGTCCAATATCTTCGCGCGGGAGGAATTCCGCGACCCGGATTTGTTCGAGCTGAAGGTAACGGTGACGGAGGTGCGCGCCTCCCCCGACCTGCAGCACATGACCGCCTTCGTCAGCGGGCTCGGGCGCGACCTGTCGCCGGCGCAGCTGGCCGGGCTCAAGCGCATCCAGCCCTTCCTGCGCAGCCAGGTGGCCAAGGCGGTGCGCCTGCGCACGGCGCCGGAGCTGCACTTCCAGGCGGATACCGCCCTCGACTACGCCATGCATATCAGCAAGGTCATGCAGCAGCCGGCGGTCCAGCAGGATCTCGGCAAGCCCGCAGAGCCGCCTCAGGACGCCGAAGAACCGTGAACCACTCCAACCGCCACCGTCACCGCAGCAAGAAGCCCAAGGGCCGCGAGCTGGATGGCTGGCTGATCGTCGACAAGCCCTCCGGCATCGGCTCCACCGATGTGGTGAACAAGGTGAAGCGCGCTTTCGACGCGCAGAAGGCGGGCCATGGCGGCACGCTGGACCCGCTGGCGACCGGGCTGCTTCCGGTGGCCTTCGGTGCCGCGACCAAGACCGTTCCCTATGTGATGGACGGCACCAAGACCTACAACTTCACGCTGAAATTCGGCGAGGCGCGGGACACCGATGATGCCGATGGCGCCGTCATCGCCACCAGCGACGTCCGCCCGACCGATGCCGAGATCGAGGCCGCGCTGCCGGCCTTCCGCGGCGACATCATGCAGGTGCCGCCGATCTATTCCGCCATCAAGATCGCCGGCGAGCGTGCCTACGACCTGGCTCGCGAAGGCCAGGTGGTGGAGATCGCGGCCCGCCCGGCGCGGGTCGATCGCTTCGACCTGATCAGCCGGCCCGATGCCGATACCGCCATCTTCCACGTCGAATCCGGCAAGGGCGTCTATATGCGCAGCCTGGCGCGCGACGTGGCCAAGGCGGTGGGGTCCGTCGGCCACATCACGGCGCTGCGGCGCCTGCGTGTCGGCCCGTTCCGCATGGAGCACGCGATTCCGCTGGACTCGCTGCTCGTAACCGGCGATACGCCTCCCCCTTCCCCGGACCTCCTGCTTCCGGTGACGACCGCGCTGGCCGACATCCCGGCACTGGCCGTCACTGCAGAGGAGGCCGCACGCCTCTACCAGGGCCAGGCGATCAGCCTGGTGGACCTGATGGGGCGCGTTCCCCGTGAAGCCGATCCCGAAGGGGGCCTGCTGCGCGCGATGGCGGGGGAGCGTCTGCTCGGCCTGTGCCGGCTGGAGGCAGGTTGGATGCAGCCCGAAAGGCTGATCCAGCTTGAACCCGGGCAACAGCCAGGCGGCGAAGCTTAACCCCGTACTGGAGGATATGCGATGTCGACGACCACCGAGCCGAGCGCTGCGCCTGCTGCAGCCCCTGCCGAGAAGCCCGCCGTGAAGATCATCGCGGCGACGGATAACGCGGCCCGCGCCGCGCTCATCAAGGAATACGCCACGAAGCCGGGCGATACGGGCAGCCCGGAGGTCCAGGTCGCCCTGATCTCCGCCCGCGTCACCATGCTGACGGAACACCTGAAGGCGCATCCGAAGGATTTCCACAGCCGGCGCGGCCTGCTGGTGCTGGTTGGCCAGCGCCGTGGCCTGCTGGACTATGTGAAGCGCAAGGACCAGAAGCGCTACGAGACGCTGATCGGCCGGCTTGGCCTGCGTCGCTGATCGCAACGCATCTGGCGTACTGAGCGGGGCGGACCTTCGGGTCCGCCCCGTTTGCGTTTAGGGGGGCGGCATCAGGCCCGTACCCAGGTCTCCGAAAAGGCGAGCATCGCCGTGCTGATGGATTGCCCCGCAATCTCACGCGGGATCGGCGTGCCGGGGCGCTTCTGACCGTTCACCGTGACGCTCGCCTGCGCGCAGCCGAGGAAGACGGTCGGCATGTGGTGCCGCCCGGTGGCGGAAAGCGCCGGCGGCAGGGAGAAACAGAAGGGCGCGCCAAGGCCGCTCCACTCCAGCGCCACCGTCAGGTCCCCGGCGCGCACCGTCTCGCTGTAATGGGTGCGGGCATCACCGCCGGTCTGCACATGGTCCAGCTTGCGGAACTGGATGCCGCGCAGCCCGGCCATGCCACGCCAGGCGCCGAAATGAGAGACGTAGCCCTCGATCAGCCAGCGCGCGAGTGGTTCATTGTCCGTCAGGCAGAGATTGGCGCGATCGGCAGGCGGTGCCTCCTCCTCCGGCGATTGCAGCAGCACCAGCGCGTGGCCGCGCCCATGTGGGGACAGCACGACGCGGAAGAAGGAGGCGAGGGTGGTGAAGGGCCCGGCGGCGTCGGTCTTCAGCGAGATGCCCGGGTTCTCCCCCGACCATTCGACCTCGCCCGGAAACAGCAGCGTCTGGCTCATCTGGCTTCTCCCCTTGGTATGGGGGCAGCTTGCGGGCGGCAGCCTGAAACGGCAACGCCGCGCGCCGGGTTTCCCCGACGCGCGGCGCTGTGGTCAAACCTGACGGATCGGGTCAGACGCGGTCCTTGCCGTCCACGGCGTCACGCGCCGCGTCCTTGGTCTCGCCGACCGCGCTCTGGACCTTGCCCTTGGCCTTGTCCATCCGGCCCTCGGCCTCGAGCTTCGCGTCGCCGGTCAGCTCGCCGATGCCCTGCTTGATGGCGCCCTTCGCCTGGTTGCCGGCGCCCTTGATGCGTTCGTTGTCCATGCTGGGTCTCCTATCCTGTACCCGGCCTGGTGGCCGGGCTCGGGGATAGAACGCCGATCGCAAGGATGGGTTCGTTACGTAACCGGCAGACCTGCCAGCGCCGCATCCACCGCATCGCCGAAGCGCGCGACGGTCGCCTCGATATCGGCGGCGGTGGCGATGTAGGGGGGCGCCAGCAGCACATGGTCGCCCTGCCGGCCATCGATGGTGCCGGCCATCGGGTAGCAGGCCAGGCCGCGGGCATAGGCTTCCTGCTTGATGCGGTCGTTCAGCTTGAGCGCCGGGTCGAAGGGCGCCTTGCTGGCGCGGTCGGCGACGAATTCCGCGGCCCAGAACAGGCCTCGGCCGCGGATCTCGCCGACATGGCGATGGTTGCCGAGGCGGTCCACCAGGCGCTGTTCCAGCAGCGCGCCCATGGCCTGGACATTGTCCAGCAGCTTCTCCTCCCGGATCACGCGTTGCACGGCCAGTGCGGCGGCGGCGGCCATCGGGTGGGCCTGGTAGGTGTGGCCATGCATCAGCGCGCCGGAGCCATCGCGCAGCGCATCCATGACGCGGTTGTTCGCCAGGATGCCGCCGATCGGCTGGTAGCCGCCGCCGAGGCCTTTCGCCACCACCTGGATATCCGGCGTGACGCCCTCCTGCTCCCAGGCATGCATGGTGCCGGTGCGCCCCATGCCGCACATCACCTCATCCAGGATCAGCAGCGCCCCGTGCCGGTCGCAGACCGCGCGCATGGCCGGGAAATAGCCGGGCAGGGCGGTGACGCAGCCGAGCGTGGCGCCGACCACCGGCTCCGCGATGAAGCCGATGACGGTGTCCGGCCCCAGGCGCTGGAATTCCGCCTCCAGCTCCGCCGCCAGCCGCGCCACGTAGTCGGCATCCGATTCGGCCGGGCCGCGGTCGCGATAGGCGTAGCAGGGCGCGACATGGCTGAAGGCGTCCGACAGGATCGGCTGGTAGATCGCCTTCCGCATGGCGTTGCCGCCGGCCGCCAGCGCGCCGAGCGTGTTGCCATGATAGCTCTGCCGCCGCGCGATGTACTTTCGTCGATTCGGCTGGCCGGCTTCGACGAAATGCTGGCGGGAGAGTTTCAGCGCCGCCTCCATCGCCTCGGAGCCGGAGGAGCAGAGGTACAGGTGGCTGAGGCCGCCCGGCTCGCCTTCCAGCACCAGGTCGGCCAGCGCCTCCGCGCTCTCGCAGGAATACAGCGCGGTATGGGCGTAGGTCAGCTTGTCCATTTGCGCGCGCATCGCCTCCAGCACGCGGGGATGGCCGTGGCCGAGGCAGGCCACCGCCGCACCGCCGGAGCCATCGATGATGGTGCGGCCATTGGAGTCGTGCAGGAAGATACCCTCGCCACGCAGGGCGAGCGGCGGGTCCTGGCGGAGGTTGCGCTGGATCAGGTGGCTACGCATGGGCAGGCTCTCCGGCCAGGGCGATGCAGGCGAAGGCGACGCGGGCCTCCGTCGGCACGCCGAAGCGCGCGGTGTGGCGCGCCGGCAGGCCGTTCGGGAAGTGCCGCACATATTCGGCGTTGAGCGCGGCGTAGTCGGCCGGGTCGGTGATCAGCATGGTCATTTGCACCACCCGGTCCAGCCCGCTGCCGGCGCCCTCCAGGATGGCGGCGACCTTGGCGAGCGCGTTGCGCACTTCCTCCGCCGGCGTCGCGCCGCGGTGCACGCCGTTCGCAGGGTCATGCGGCGCGGAATGGCCGGAGACGAAGACCAGCCCGCCGGCGCGCGTCGCCTCGCTGAACGGGCGGGGCGAGCCGGATGGTGGCGGGCCGAGGATGTCGAACATCGAAGCCTCTCTCAGGGTGCGGTCAGCATGCCGACCACGGCGCCGGTCATGCAGCAGGCAATGGTGGCGGCCAGCAGCGCCGGCAGGCCGAGCTTCACGATATCCGCCCGCCGCTCGGGACACATCGCCACCATGCCGCCCAGCATGATGCCGACCGAGGCGAAGTTGGTGAAGCCGCACAGCGCATAGGTCAGGATCAGCCTCGACCGCTCGCTCAACCCGAGCCCGCCGGATTGCGCCAGTTCGAGATAGGCGACGAATTCATTCACCACCACCTTGGTGCCGAGCGAGGCGGCGACGGTGCCGGCCTGCTCCGCCGGGATGCCCATGGCGAAGGCGAGCGGCCAGAACAGCACCGCGCAGATGCGCTGCAGCGTCAGCCCGGTCAGCGGCTCCAGCACCATATTGGCCAGCGCCACCAGCGCCACGAAGACGATCAGCGTCGCCATGATGCCAAGCAGCAGGGCGAGGCCATCCTGCGTGCCGCGCACCAGCGCCTCCATCGTGCTGTCGTACAGCCGCGGTGCGGCGGCGGCTTCTTCCACGCCTGGCGCCGGGTCGCCAGCGGCGCGTGGCCGCATCAGCAGCGCCACCAGCACGGCGGCCGGCGCCGAGATCAGGCTGGCGGTCAGCAACTGGCCCGCGGCATCCGGCACCACCGGCGCGATGATCACCGCGTAGACCACCAGCATGTTGCCGGCGATGGTGGCGAGGCCGGCCGTCATCACCACGAACATCTCGCTCAACGAAAGCCGCGCCAGCCAGGGCCGCACCAGCAGCGGCGCCTCCACCATGCCGACGAAGACATTGGCGGCGGTGGCGAAGCCGGCGGCGCCGCCGAGGCCGAAGGCGCGGGTCAGCAGCCGGGCCAGCGCCTCCACGATCACCGGGATGACGCGCCAGTGGTACAGCACGGCTGCCAGCGCACCTACCACCAGCACCAGCGGCAGGCCCTGGAAGAACAGGATGAAGGCGGCGCCGGGGAAGGGTTCCGCGAAGGGCAGCGGGCCGCCGCCGAGATAGCCGAAGACGAAGCTGGTGCCGGCGCGGGTGGCGGCGGCGAGCCCGTTAACCGCGCCGCCGAGCAGCGCGAAGCCGGCGCGCAGCGGCGGAATGTGCAGCAGCGCGGCGGCGAACAGGATCTGCAGGCCCAGCCCGGCGAGGACAACGCGCCAGGACGTGCGCCGATGGAAGCCGCCCAGCGCCCAGGCCAGCAGCGTGAGCGCCAGCAGGCCGAGCCCGGATTGCATTTGCAGCGCGCTCATTCAGCCGCCCTCGCCGTGGCGTCTTCCGGGATGTCGAGCGCGCGGATCGCCTCGCTGCGGCGGATGATCTTCTCCGCCGTGATCTCGATGTCCCGCACATCCTGCTGCATGTTGGCGAAATGCCCGCGCAGCGCGCCGATGCGGCGTTCCAGCCGTGCGGTGTCTGCCGCCAGCGCCTCCACCTCATGCCGGATGCGCCGCGCCTCATCCTGCAGCCGTGCATCCCGTAGCAGGCCGCGCATGGTGTTCAGCACCGCCCACAGGCTGGACGGCCCGACGATATGCACGCCGCGCCGCGCCGCCTCCGCCACCAGCTCGGCATGGGCGGCATGCAGCGTGGCGTGCACCGCCTCCGACGGCAGGAACATCAGCGCGCCCTCCGCCGTCTCGCCGGGGATCAGGTATTTCTGGGAGATGTCGGCGACGTGCCGGCGGATGTCGGCGGTGAAGCGGCGGGTGGCCAGCGCGCGAGCGGCGCTATCCGGCGCGTCCTGCATCGCCGCCCAGGCCTCCAGCGGGAACTTGCTGTCCACCGCGATCGGGCCGGGCGGGAAGGGCAGGCGGATCAGGCAGTCGCAGCGCGTGCCGTTGGACAGCGTGTGCTGCCAGGCGAAGCCGGAGGGCGGCAGCCGATCCGCCACCAGGTCGCGCAACTGCACCTCCCCCAGCGCGCCGCGCGCCTGCTTGTTGCCGAGCACGGCGGCGAGCGAGGTCACCTGGCTGCCCAGCGCCTCGATGTTCTGCCGCGCCGCGTCGATCACGGACAGCCGCTGCTGGATGGCGCTGGCGCTGGCCTGGCTGCGTTCGGCAGCGGCATCCAGCCTTGCGGCGAGGCTGCGTTCCTGGTCCCGCGCCCGGTCCTCGGACAGCCGGGCCAGCCGGTCCTGCGCAGCGGCCAGCGCCTCCATCATCGCGCCGAGCCGGGCCACATCCTCCCCCCGCCTGCCGCGCAGGGCGAGCAGAAGCAGCAGCAGGGCGAGGCCCAGTGCGCCGCCGATCAGCGCAAGCGGCAGCCAGTCGGGCAGGCGAAGTCCTTTCGCGAATCGGGATGCGAGGCGCGCAGCTTCGCATCCCGGCGAAGCTGCTGGCTATGCCGGGGCGAAGGCCCCGTCCTGGGGCTATGCCTGCGCGAATTCGCCATCCGCGCCGAGCAGCATCAGCCGCCCCGTCGCCACGCCGAAATGCGCGCCCTGCAGGGTCAGGCTGCCCGCGGCCACGGCCTCCGCCACCCAGGGGAAGGTCATCAGGTTGGCGAGCGAGACGCGCACCGCCTCCAGCTCGCAGGCCTCCTGCGCATCCTCAACCTTCATGCAGGCCAGCACGCGGCTGCGGGCTTCGCGGGCAATCTGCATCCAGGTCGGCACGAAATCCCGCGCCTCCGGCGGCGCGCCGCGCAGCAGGGCGGTGACGCCGCCGCACATGGCATGGCCCATCACCACAAGCTGCGAGACCTGCAGCACCCGCACGCCGAATTCCAGCGCCGCGCTGGTGCCGTGATACTGGCTGTCCGGCGCATAGGGCGGCACCAGGTTCGCCACGTTGCGGACCACGAAAAGCTCGCCCGGCCCGGCACCAAAGATCACGGCCGGGTCCACGCGGCTGTCGGAGCAGGCGATGATCATGGTGTGCGGGCGCTGGCCGCTGGCGGCCAATTCCTCGAACCGCGCGCGTTCCTGTGGCCAGGTGTCGGCACGGAAGCGGCGGTAGCCATCGAGGAGGCGGTTCATCGACTCAGGGCCCTTGGGTGGTGGGGGACGACGGCGCGCCAGATGGCCCCGCGCCCGGCCGAATGGAAGGCCCGACGCGGGGTGAGATAACGAACCCGTAACTTTCAGTGCCGGAAGTGGCGCATGCCGGTGAAGACCATGGCGAGGCCGGCCTTGTCCGCCGCCGCGATCACTTCCGCATCCCGCATCGATCCGCCCGGCTGGATCACCGCGCTGGCGCCGGCGGCGGCGGCCGTCTCCAGCCCATCGGCGAAGGGGAAGAAGGCGTCGGAGGCGACGACGGAGCCCTCCGCCAGCGGCCGGTCCAGCCCGGCGGCCTTCGCCGCGGCTTCGGACTTCCAGGCGGCGATGCGGCTGCTTTCCACGCGGTTCATCTGCCCGGCGCCGATGCCGACGGTGGCGAGGTGCTTGGCATAGACGATGGCGTTGGATTTCACGTGTTTGCAGACCCGGAAGGCGAAGATCAGGTCCTGCAATTCCTGATGCGTCGGCTGGCGGCGCGTGACGACCTTGAGCTGCTCCAGCGTCACCCGCCCGGCATCGCGCGACTGCGCCAGGAAGCCGCCAGCGACGGATTTGAAGGTAGTGCCCGGCGCAGCCGGATCGGGCAGCGCGCCGGTCAGCAACAACCGAAGGTTCTTCTTGCGGGCGAAGATGGCGCGGGCGGCGGCATCCGCATCGGGGGCCACCACCACCTCGGTGAAGATCGCGGTGATGCGCTCGGCGGCTTCCGCATCCAGCACGCGGTTGGCGGCGACGATGCCGCCGAAGGCGGAAACCGGGTCGCAGCGCAGCGCCGCATCCCAGGCGGCGGCGAGGCTCTCGGCCTCCGCCACGCCGCAGGGGTTGGCGTGCTTGACGATGACGATGGCCGGCTGGTCGAACTCCGCCACGCATTCGAAGGCGGCGTCGGTGTCGTTCAGGTTGTTGTAGGACAGTTCCTTGCCCTGGATCTGCGCGGCGGTGGCGAGGCCCGGGCGCTGGCTGCCATCGGTGTAGAAGCCGGCGCGCTGGTGCGGATTCTCGCCGTAGCGCAGCGTCTGGCGCAGCAGCCCGGCGGTGGACAGGCGGCGGGGAAACTCCTCGCCATTCTGCGCCGCGAACCAGGTGCTGATGGCGCTGTCATAGGCCGCGGTGCGGGCGAAGGCGGCCTGGGCCAGCCGGCGGCGCAGCGCCAGGGTGGTGCCGCCCTGGACCAGTTCGGCCTGCACCTCCGCCAGCTGCTCCGGCTCCGTCACCACGACGACGGAGGCGAAGTTCTTGGCGGCGGAGCGGATCATCGCCGGGCCACCGATGTCGATGTTCTCGATGCAATCCTCGAAGCTGGCGCCCTTCGCGACCGTCGCCTCGAAGGGGTAGAGGTTCACCGCCACCAGGTCGATCGGCGCGATGCCGTGTTCCTGCATCTGCGCCAGGTGATCGGCCAGGTCGCGCCGGCCGAGCAGCCCGCCATGCACCTGCGGCACCAGCGTCTTCACGCGGCCGTCCAGGATCTCGGGGAAGCCGGAATGCTCCGCCACATCCTTCACCGGGATGCCGGCGATGCGCAGCGCCTGAGCGGTGCCGCCGGTGGACAGGATCTCGGCGCCATGCGCCACGAGCTGGCGGGCGAACTCCACGATGCCCGTCTTGTCGGAGACGGAGAGCAGGGCGCGGCGGATGGGGGTGGCATCGGACATGGCTTGGGACCTGGCAGCTTTTCGCGCCGGGGTATGGACCCGGCGCGGGGCCGCTTCAACCGATCCGTCAGGGGGGCTGCCCTGCGCGAGGGCGACCCTTGGGCCTGGACCTGCCCCCCGCATTCACGTTACGCGCCTTTCAGATGTTGAGGAGTTGCCGCATGGACCAGTCCCCGATCGAGACCGTTCGCGCCCGCTACGGCGCCGGCGCCGGGCCGGATACGGCGCTGGTGGCGACCAACCCGGTGCTGGAGACGCTGCTGAACCACCGCTCCATCCGCAACTTCACCGACGAGAAGCTGGCACCGGGCACGCTGGAGACGCTGGTGGCCGCGGCACAGTCGGCCCCCACTTCGTCGAACCTGCAGGCCTGGTCCGTGGTGGCGGTGGAGGATCCGGCGCGGCGCGACCGTCTGGCCGATCTGTGCGGCCGCCAGGGTTTCATCCGCCAGGCGCCGCTGTTCCTGTGCTGGATCGCCGACAATTCCCGCCTGATCCGCCTGGGCGAGGCGCATCAGAAGAAGATGGAGGGGCTGGACTACCTGGAATCCTTCATGGTGGCGCTGGTCGATGCGGCGCTGGCCGCGCAGAACGCGCTGGTGGCGGCGGAATCGCTCGGCCTCGGCACCGTCTATGTCGGCCAGCTGCGGCAGAGCCCGGAGAAGGTGGCGGCGGAGCTGAACCTGCCGCCGAACGCCTTCGCCTGCTTCGGCATGGCGGTCGGCCACCCCGCGGTGCAGGGCGCCGTGAAGCCCCGCCTGCCGCAATCCCTGGTGCTGCACCGGGAACAGTATGGCGCGACCGGGGAGGAGCCCGCGATCGCCGGCTACGACCAGGCGCTGGGCGCCTTCTCGGTCGAACAGGGCATGGCGGCGCAGGACTGGACGCAGCGCATGATGTCCCGCGTCGGTACCGCGGCCGGGCTTTCGGGGCGGCACCGGATGCGGGATGCGCTGACGGCGCTGGGCTTTCCGCTGAAGTAGGGTCCGGTGGCGGCGGCCCGGTCAGGGCTGCCCGATTTCGCGGCATGTGTGGCCAATATATAAAGATATCCTTATGAGTGGCGGGAAAAGCTTGGCCGGTGGCGCTGCGCATGCTACGCGCCGCCAGCCAAGTCAGACGCGACCCAAAGGATTTTCCATGCCCGACGCCGCCGGCCAGACCCAGGACTTCATCGTCAAGGACCTTTCCCTCGCTGCCTGGGGCCGCAAGGAAATCAACATGGCCGAGGACGAGATGCCCGGCCTGATGGCGGTGCGCGCCGAATACGGCAAGCAGCAGCCGCTGAAGGGCGCGCGCGTCGCCGGCTGCCTGCACATGACCATCCAGACCGCGGTGCTGATCGAGACGCTGAAGCATCTCGGCGCCGATGTCCGCTGGTCCTCCTGCAACATCTTCTCGACCCAGGACCACGCCGCGGCCGCCATCGCCGCCGCCGGCACGCCGGTCTTCGCCATCAAGGGCGAGACGCTGCCGGAATACTGGGACTATGTGCAGAAGACCCTGGAGTGGGGCGATGGCGGCACGCCGAACGTGCTGCTGGACGACGGCGGCGACATGACGCTGCTGGTGCATTACGGGCTGCGCGCCGAGCAGGGCGACGTCGCCTTCCTCGAGAAGCCGACCAATGAGGAGGAGGAAGTCTTCTTCGCCCTCATCAAGAAGCTGGTGAAGACGAAGCCGGGCTGGTTCGCGGAACTCGCCAAGTCCATCGTCGGCGTCTCCGAGGAGACCACGACGGGCGTGCACCGCCTGTACGTGATGGCCAAGGAAGGCAAGCTGCTGTTCCCGGCGATCAACGTGAACGACAGCGTCACCAAGTCCAAGTTCGACAACCTGTATGGTTGCCGTGAGTCCCTGGTGGACGCGATCCGCCGCGGCACGGACGTGATGATGGCCGGCAAGGTCGCGATGGTCGCGGGCTTCGGCGATGTCGGCAAGGGCTCCGCCGCCTCGCTGCGCAATGCCGGCTGCCGCGTGATGGTCTCCGAAGTCGACCCGATCTGCGCGCTGCAGGCGGCGATGGAGGGCTACCAGGTGGTGACCATGGAGGATGCCGCGCCGATGGCCGACATCTTCGTCACCGCCACGGGCAATGTGGACGTCATCACCGCCGACCACATGCGCGCCATGAAGCACCGCGCCATCGTCTGCAACATCGGCCACTTCGACAGCGAGATTCAGGTCGCCGCGCTGAAGAACTACAAGTGGGACAATGTGAAGCCGCAGGTCGATGAGATCGAGTTCCCCGACGGCAAGCGCATCATCCTGCTGTCCGAGGGCCGCCTGGTGAACCTCGGCAACGCCACGGGCCACCCCTCCTTCGTCATGTCCGCGTCCTTCACCAACCAGACGCTGGCGCAGATCGAGCTGTGGGCGAACCCGGGCAAGTACGAGAAGAAGGTCTATGTGCTGCCGAAGCACCTGGACGAGAAGGTCGCCGCGCTGCACCTGGACAAGGTCGGCGCCAAGCTGACCAAGATCACCAAGCAGCAGGCCGACTACATCGGCGTGCCGCAGCAGGGCCCCTTCAAGGGCGAGCAGTACCGCTACTGAGACCGGCAATCCTGTCCGGCGACGAGGTTGGAACCTGCTTCCAGCCTCGGTCGCCGGCTGGGACCGTTCCGCCATTCGCCCGCTTTCAGCGGACGCCGACCGGGCAATCAGCCACCGGCCTGATCCAGCCCGGCCTGATCCAGCCCAACCGGTCCTGCCCGGCGCGGCTTGCGCCCGGCCTTGCGTTCGGCGCAAATGCGGCCGTGCTTCAAGCGAGGTAAGCCGCCATGTGGGTCTGGATCATCATCGCGGCCCTGTTCCTGTTCCTGGTCAGCCGGACCATGCAGGAAAACGCCAGCAGCACCCGGTCGGGCGCCGCTGCATTCATCGGCACGCTGGCGGACAGTGCGGCGCTGGTTTTGCTGACGCTCGGCGTCTTCGGCCTGCTGCTGGCCCTGGTGTTCGGCGTGATGGCGCCGGAAGGGCCGCGCCTGGCGGGTGACGGCCTTTATGGAACGCTGCTCTGGAGCGCCGGCCTGCTCGCGGCCGGCGTGCTGCTGATCCTGGCCAGCGGCGGCATCCGCCGCCTGGGTGGCAAGGGCGCACCCGCAAAGGCCTTGCGCGGCGGGCATTGAAGCCCGGCACGCAAGGCCCGTTGCCCGTTCAGCTGTAGCGGCGGGTCGCCAGCAGAACCGTCTTCCGCGTGCCGACCTTGGCACCGACCACGGCCGCCGCGGCGCCCAGCAGCAGCGTGGCGAACAGCCAGTAGGCTCCGGTCGCCGCGGCATTCGCCGCCGCCTCGGCCGCCTGCCGCGCCTCGGTCTCGGCCCGCTCGGTCAGGCGCGTCGCCTCGGCCTCCAGCTCCTGGATGCGCTGCGCCGCCTGGTCCTGCGGCAGTTCGAATTCGGCGGAGGCCAGCGCCGTCAGCCGGTCACGCGCCGCCGGGGTGAAGCTGCCGCTGCGGGCGCGCTCCGCCAGGATGCGGGTGATCTCGGCCCGGCGCTGGTCTTCCGTCATCGTCGTCGGGTCGCCGCCGCTCTGCAGGGCGGATTGCAGCCGCTCCGCCAGCGCTTCCGGGTTCACCGACAGGTCGGCGGCCTGGGGCAGCGCCTCGGATGCTGCGGAGGTTGCCGAGCTGGCCGCGCCCTGCACCAGGGCACCGACGCCGCGTGCCGTGCCGGCCGCGACATTGCCCAGCAGCACCGCCGAGACCAGGAAGGCGATGGCCCAGACGGACAGGCCGTGCAGCACGCCATCCGTATCATCCGCCGTGCCGGACAGCCGCGCCGCGACATAGCCGCCGCAGGCCAGGCCGAGCAGGTTGGACACCAGCAGCCAGATGGCGCCGGCAATGCCGAAGGTGCTGGCATCCGGCGTCTCGCCCGGGATCATCGGGTCGATCGTCCCGGCGCCGACGGCGACGCCAAGGATGTTGAACATGGCGCCCACCGTCACGGCGACCAGGCCGCCGGAGATGATGGCGCCCCAGGAGACGCGGGAGGGAAGCTTGTCGGTGGTGGCGACGGTGGTCTGCGACATTTGTTTTCACTCCGGTGACATCGCGCCCAACGTCCGGAAGTGGTTGAAGTTCAGGCCGAAGTTGCACTTGCCTCCAGAAGATCCATGGTGTGGCGCAGAACCTTCACCTCATCGAACCGCTCCAGCGCCCTTGCGCGGCCGGCCGCGCCCATTGCATGGCGCAGCGCGGCATCCTGCGCCAGGCGCGTCAGGGCCTGCGCCAGGGGCGCCACCTGCATCGGCGGCACCAGCAGCCCGGTCTCGCCCGGTACCACCTGTTCGCGTGGGCCGCGGATATCGGTCGCGACCACCGGCAGCCCGGCCAGCATCGCCTCGATGATGGACATGGGCAGGCCCTCGAAATGCGAGGGCAGGGTGAAGACGTCGGCCGCCGCCAGCAGCGCCGGCACGTCGGTGCGGTAGCCCAGCATCACCAGCCGTCGGCCGAGCGTGGTGGCGGCGCGCTGGAAATGCGGTGTCAGATCCTCCCCATGGTCGCTGACCAGCCGCTCGCCCGCCACCCACAGCACGCAGTTCGGCGGCGTATCCGCCATCGCCGCGAGCAGTTCGCAGAAGCCCTTGTGGCGGACGAGGCGGGAGATGGCGATCACCACGCAATCGTCCTCGGACACGCCCATCCCGGCGCGCAGCCGGGCGCGGGCGGCGGGGTCCGGGTGGAAGCGGGCGGGGTCGCGGCCGTTCAGCACGGCGACCGGGTTGGGGTGGATGCGCAGCCGGCGGGCATCCTCCGCCTCCTCCGCGCTGACGGTCAGGTAGGTGTGGGTGATGCGCCCGGCGGCACGTTCCAGGCCGAGCGCCAGGCGGCCGCGCCACCACGGGCCAGGCTGGTTGAACAGGAAGCCGTGGCAGGTATAGGCGATGCGCGGCACGCCGGCGATGCGCGCCGCGGTGCGCGCCAGCAACCCGCTGATCGGCATATGGGCATGCACCAGGTCGGGCTTCTCCGCCCGCATCACCGCCACCAGCTCGGCCAGGGCGCGGGCCTGTCGCCACGGGTGCAGGCTGCGGGCGAGCGCCACCGGCACCACCCGGAACCCCTCCGCCCGCGGCACCGCCAGCAGCGGCCCGTCGGCGCAGACGCCCACCACCTCATGCCCGCGGTCGCGCAGGCCACGCATCAGCGGCAGGATGAAGTGCAGCAGCGCGAAGTCCACATTGGTGACTTCGAGGATCTTCATCGCGCGGCACTTGCCGCGGCGGCCATGCTGCCGCTCGGCCGGCGAGGAAGCCGGCCGCCACATGCCGCGCCAGGCATTACTCCGGCTGCGGCTCGGGCGCTGCCGGGGCGGTCGCGCTGATGCGGGACAGCGCCCATTGCAGGGCCGTGGCGCCGGCCTCGCTGTGCAGCGCCACCTGTTGGCTGCGGCGCGGCTCGCCGCCGAGATAGATGCTTTCCTCGATCGCCACGCGGATGTCCTTGCCGGCCCTCAGCCGCCAGCCGGCGCCGGAGGGCAGGCGCAGCAGCGCGCCCTGTTCATCCTGCTGCAGGCTGGCGGAGACGGCGGGGTGCAGATGGAAGCGCACGGTGAAGCCGGGCACCGCCACATCCTTGGTGCCCTCCAGCAGATCCTCCCCGATCAGGCTGTCGCCGGAATCGGACAGGAACAGGCGGCGGCGGTGGCGCAGGCCGAATTGCCGCAGCCAGCCATCATGCGTCGCGTCCAGCCACAGCTTGCCGTCTTCCTCGAAGCGGTCGGTGGTGACCGTCTCGACCCGCCGGCCGAGGCCCTCGGGCCGCAGTTCGGAGGAATTGGTATCTGCCAGCACCAGGGTGGAATGCGCCGCGGTGGCGCGCAGCGCGTCGCGCCATTCGCCCTCGGCGGCCGGTGCGGCGCCGCAATTGACGATCAACCTCTCCCGCCCGGCCGACATCTCGAAGGCCAGCGTGCCGGCATGGGCGTTGCGGTCGGCGCCGCGCGGCAGGCCGCCCGGCGCGGCGTCCTTGCGGGCGGCGGCGGGGGCGCCGCAATCCATCAGCACCAGGGTGCGGCTGGCCGCCAGGCGGTGGAAGCCGGTGTCCTGCAGCTGCGCCGGCGCGCGACCGCGTGACTGGCCCTGGGTCAGCACCAGGTCGATGAAGGAGGCCTGTTCGTCCCGCGTGCCGTTGAACAGCGCCAGCCCGCCATCGGCATGGCGCAGCATGCGCAGCGCCGGCGCGGCGCGGTCCAGCGTGGCGGCGAGTTGCGGCGGCGCCTCCACCCCCGCGCCATGCAGCAGGTTGCGGATCTCGATCAGGTCCTGCAGCGCCGCGAGCTGCACGCCCGGGCTGCGCTCCACATGGCCGCCATCCGGGCGGAACTGGCGCTCCAGCTCCTGCGGCAGGAAGCGGACGCAGCGGGCGAGCCAGGTTTCCTCCTCCAGCGCCACGGCGCCGGCCATGCCGCCCTTCAGCGCGACCAGCGCGCCGCGATGCGCGGCTTCCGCCGGCAGCCCGGCGACCACGCCGCGGGCATCCTGCGCCAGCCGCTGCATCAGCTGCTGGCGCAGCCCGTCCTCCGCCGTCGCGGCGAGGAAATCCCAGTGGCCGAGCCAGGCGGAGATGCGCGCGCCGGCCACTTCCGGGGCATCCGCCAGCGGGTCATGCGCGCCATGCGCCAGCCAATCCGCCGCCAGCGCCCGGCCGCGCAACCGCGCCGCATCGGTGCCCAGCGCGCGCAGGTCGCGCAGCCAGGCGAAGGCATGGGCGGCGGCGTACCAGCTGTTGTTGCCGCCTGGCTGGGCGGGGGTCCAGTCCGGCCGGGCCGGGGCGTCCTCGCCATCCTGCGGGCGCAGCGGGCGGGTGGTGCCGTAGGCTTCGAACTCGCCGCGCAGCAGCCTTGCGCCGCGCGCGGCATCGCCGGGCCAGAGGTCGCGGAAGGACCGCGCCGGGCCGTCCGGCACCTTGATCGGCTTGAGGTTGGCGATGATGCGGCGTGCGCCGCGCAGGACCCCCCCGATCATGCGGCCTTCCCTCCTCCACGCAATCCGGCGATCGCGGCCGCGTAATCCGACGTGCCGAAGACGGCTGTGCCGGCAACCAGAACATCCGCCCCGGCGGCCAGGCAATCCGGTGCCGTGGCGGCGGTGACGCCGCCATCCACCTGCAGCGCGATCGGCCGGCCGGTTGCCCGCTGGCTGGCATCGATCATCGCCCGCAGCGTGGCGATCTTGGCGAGCTGGCTGCGGATGAAGGACTGGCCACCGAAGCCGGGGTTCACCGACATCACCAGCACCAGGTCGCAAAGATCCAGCACCGGGGCCACGGCCTCCACCGGCGTGCCGGGGTTCAGCACCACCCCGGCCTGCTTGCCCAGCCCGCGGATGGTCTGCAGCGAACGGTGCAGATGCGGCCCGGCCTCCGGGTGCAGGCTGATCAGATCCGCCCCGGCTTCCGCGAAGGCGGCCAGGAAGGGGTCCGCGGGGGCGATCATCAGGTGGACATCGAAGAACATGGCGGAGGATTTCCGCAGCGCCTTCACCAGCCCGGGGCCGAAGGAGATGTTGGGCACGAAATGCCCATCCATGATGTCGAGATGCAGCCAGTCGGCGCCGGCGGCCTCGATGGCGGCGACTTCCTGGCCGAGCCGGGTGAAGTCGGCGGCGAGCAGGGATGGGGCAATGCGGATGGGAGCTGACATGTCCCCCCGGTTCTAGCCGCGCCCGCCCCCCTGGGGAACAGGGGTTGCGGCCAGGACGCGCGAATGACCGGGAGAGGCGGGCCGGTTGAGCAGGTTGCGGACCGGCCGTTCGAACAGCAGGAAGACCGCGATGGACAGCAGCACCGCGGCCGCCACCGCCACCGGCAGCGCGACGGCCGCCCCCAGCCCGGCCAGCCAGGGGTCCAGCAGCCGGAACAGCATGTGATGCGTCATGTACAGCGCGAAGGACGCCTCCCCCAGCAGCACCGACAGCGGCCGGGACAGCAGCCGGGTCAGCGGGCCGTGCCAGGCGAAGCCCAGGATCAGCAGGCCGAAGGGCGCCAGCAGCACCAGGTTGCGCAGATGCGCCGGCAGCCCGGCGCTGGCCGGGACCAGCACCAGCAGTAGCAGGATGGCGCCGAGTTGAACGACGGTCGCCACGCCCTCTGTCGGCCGCAGGTGCCGCCACAGCGCATGCAGCGCCATGCCGGCGGAGAATTCCAGCAGCCGCGCCGCCGGGTGGAAGTGGAAGAAGCTCGTGAAGGCCTGGTCCAGCGCCACCGCCACCCCTGGCGGCATCAGCACCACCACCAGGGCACAGGCGATGAACAGATGCAGGGCGCGGCGGCCAGCCAGCAGCAGCGGAAACAGCGCGTAGAAGATGATCTCGACCGAGATGCTCCAGGACACCGCGTTGTAGCCCAGCGTGAAGAGATGCCCGCTGAACAGCGCGTGGATCGCCAGGAAATTGGCGACGCCGCTGTTGATCTTCTCGACCAGGCTGTTGCCCCAGCTCGCGAAGAACAGCCAGATCCACACCAGCAGCGTGGCGTAGTGCAGCGGCAGCACCCGCGCCGCCCGCCGGCGATAGAAGGGCAGCGGGCGGAAATCCTCCGGCGCATGGGCGTGGCGCAGGATGAAGCCCGACAGCACGAAGAAGAAGCTGACGCCCAGCGCGCCCTGGCCAAGCGGCACCAGCCCCACGGAGGCCGGCAGAACATAAGGAACGTGAAACAACACCACTGCGAGCGCGGCGAGAAAGCGCAGGGAGGTCAGTGCAGGAAGCGGTTCCGCAGGGCGCTTATTGTTGGGATGTGGATACGACATCCCTCGCGCTTTGGTCGCAGCCTCCGGATGAGGCAACCAAACATTCACGCGATTTCGCTGTCGTAATCAACCGGCGCGGCGCCGCCAGGCGCCGTCGCGCGAGTGGCCTCAGATCGGCAGCGCGGTGGTGCTTTTCACCCGTTCCATGGCGAAGCGCCCAGTCACCTTGCGCAGCGACGGCACCGCCGCGACGAAGCGGCGGTAGAAGGCGTCGTAGCCCGCCATGTCCGGCACCACGACCCGCAGCAGGTAGTCCACATCGCCGCCGAGCCGCCAGCATTCCACGATCTCCGGCAGGCTGGACACCGCCTCCGCGAAGCGGGCGATCCATTCGCCGGAATGGTCGCCGGTCTCCACCGCCACGAAGACGGAGATCGGCAGGCCGACGCGGGCGGGGTCGACGATGGCGACGCGGCCGGTGATGACGCCGGCCTCCTCCATCCGGCGGATGCGCTTCCAGCAGGGGGTCGGCGTCAGCCCCACCTCCTGCGCGATCTCGGCCAGGGAACGCGCGGAATCCTGCATGATGAGGCGCAGGATCTCGCGGTCGATACGGTCCAGCTCAGCGGCAGCCATGATGCGTCGTTCATCCCGAATATGCGGGATGTGTAGCATGATCCTCTCCGCAGCCAAGCCGAGGCGAGGAGCCGGGGAAGGTCCTGCTACAGGATTGGTTCAGGCGCGCCGGAAGCGGGCGGCGAAGAAGCCATCCAGGCCGCCCTGTTCGGCCCACATGTCGGGCCGGGTCCGCAGCGTGCCCCCGCGCACCAGCGCGGTGCGCAGCCCCGGCAGCTCGATCGGGGCGATCGGGTCCGGCACCAGGCCGAGGGCTGCGGCGCGGGCCAGATGCGCCTCCCCCTCCTCCGGTTGCAGCGAACAGGTGGCGAGCACCAGCCTGCCACCGGGGCGCAGCAGCTTCGCCGCCTGGGCCAGCAGCCTTGCCTGCGCCTCGACCAGCGCCACCACGTCCTTCGGGCGCTTCAGGTGGGGGATGTCGGGGTGGCGGCGGATGATGCCGGTGGCGGAGCAGGGGGCATCCAGCAGCACGGCGTCGAAATTCGCCTCGTCCGGCATCCAATGCGCCGCATCGGCTTCCACCACCGTCACGTCCAGCTTCAGGCGGGCCAGGTTCTCGCGTAGCCGCGCCGCCCGCTTGGGGTCGCGCTCCACGGCTGTGACGATGCCCCCGGCGGTGGCGAGCTGCGCGGTCTTGCCGCCGGGGGCAGCACATAGATCCGCCACACGCTCACCCGGCCGCACCGCCAGCAGCCGCGCCGGCAGGGCGGCGGCGGCGTCCTGCACCCAGAACTGGCCTTCCGCCAGGCCGGGCAGGTCGGTCACGCGGGTGCCCTCGGGCAGGCGCCAGGACCCGGTGGGCAGCAGGGTCGCGCCTTCCGGCGGGGTGGCGCCGGGGGCCAGCGTCAGGTCCAGCGGCGCGGCCTGCTGGTGTGCCCGGGCGATGGAGCGCACGCCCCCCGCGCCATAGGCGGCATGCCAGGCGGACCAGAGCCAGGGCGGCGTATCCAGCCTTTCCCGGTCAAGGGATTCGTAGATCTCGGCGCCCTCGGTCGCGACCTTCCGCAGCACCGCATTGACCAGCCCGGCGAAGGGGCGCGGCACCACGGCGACGGTGGCGGCGACAGCGGCATGGGCGGGGGTGCCGAGCAGCAGCAACTCCGCCGCCCCCATCCGCAGCGCGGCGCGCACCACCGGCGGCGGTTCGCGGCGCAGATGGGGTTCGAGCACCGCATCCAGGCTGCCGGCATGGCGCAGCACGGCGGCCGCCAGGCGATGCGCGGCGGCGCGGTCGCGTGGCTCGATCGCGGCCGGAAGCTGGTCCAGCGCCTCCTCCAGCGGCCGGCGGCGGTCGAAGACGGCGGCCAGCAGCAGCAGCGCGGCGGAGCGCGTGCCGGGCGGCGGCGCGCCACGGCTGGCGCGGGCGTTCGGGGGCTTGGCGGTGACCCGCCTGGTAGGGCCGGATGGGGGGACCGATGGGGGATTTGTGGGGGGCATGAGGGGGGTTTATGGCCGCCCGAAGCGCGCCATGCTAGGGCGCAGGGCATGCAGGCGCTCCGCAACTTTCTCAGCCGGGATTTCCTCGACCGGCTGCCGGAGACGCGGCGCCCGCTTCCCTGGCTCGCCTTGCTGTGCCTGCTGCTGTGGCTGCCCGGCTTCTTCAGCATTCCGGCCGGCGACCGCGACGAAAGCCGCTTCGCCCAGGCCAGCCGCCAGATGGTGGAGACCGGCGACCTGGTCCGCATCCGCTTCGGCGAGGTCGAGCGCAACAAGAAGCCCGCCGGCATCCACTGGCTGCAGGCCGGTTCGGTGCGGGTGGTGGAGGCGCTGCGCCTCGGCGATCGCAACGACATCTGGGCCTATCGCATCCCGTCGCTCGCCGGTGCGCTGCTGGCGGTGCTGGCCACGGCGCAGCTTGGCCGGGCGCTGGTCGGGCGGCGGGCCGCCTTCCTTGGCGCGGCGATGCTGGCGGGCTGCTTCGTGCTCGGGGTGGAAACCCACATCGCCAAGACGGATGCGGCGCTGCTCGGCACCATCGTGGTGGCGATGGGGCTGATGGGGCGTGCCTATGTGCATCCGAACGGTTTCGGCGCCGGGGCGGCGGCCAGCTTCTGGCTGGTGCTTGGCGTGTCGATCCTGCTGAAGGGGCCGATCGGGCCGCTGGTGGCCGGCCTCGCCGCGCTGACGCTCGCCATGGCCGATCGCGCCTGGACGGCCGGGGCCCCCTGGCTGCGCGTGCTGCGGCCGGGCTGGGGCGTGCCGCTGATGGTGCTGGCCGCCGCGCCCTGGTTCATCGCCGTCACCATCGCCACGGAGGGCCGCTTCCTGACCGAGGCGCTGGGCGGCGACATGCTGGGCAAGGTCGGTGGCGCCGACGAGAACCATTGGGGCCCGCCCGGCTACTACCTGCTGAGCTTCGGCATCGCCGCCTTCCCCGCCGCCTTCCTGGTGCTGCGCGCGGCGCCGGGCGTCTGGGCCGATCGGCTGCAGCCGGGCACGCGCTTCCTGCTGGCCTGGGCGGTGCCCGCCTGGCTGATGTTCGAGGCGGTGACCACCAAGCTGCCGCACTACGTCCTGCCCACCTATCCCGCCCTGATGCTGCTGGCCGCCGCCTGGGCGCTGGACCCGCTGCGCCAGGCGCCGCCGCGCTGGCTGGCGCTTCTGGCCACGGTTGGCGCCATCGCCACCGCCACCGGGCTCGGCCTTGCCGCCGCGGTGCTGCCGGTGCTGGCGGATGGCGCGGTGGACCCGCTTTCGCTGCTCGGCCTGCCGGCCGCCGCGATCTTCGCCTGGGGCTTGCTGCGGATGCTGCGGGAGGGTGCGCCGGCCCGCGCCGCGCTGCTCGCCGTGCTGCTGGCGGTGCCGCTGCAGGCGGTGGCGCTGGGGCTCGTGCTGCCGCGGCTGGAGGCGCCGTGGATCTCGCCGCGCCTCGCCGAGGCGGTGCGGCAGGCCGCACCCGGCCTGCCGGATGAACGCTTCGGCGTGGTCGGCTACCATGAGCCGTCGCTGCTGTTCGCGCTTGGCGGCGAGATCCGGCTGCTGCGGGACGGTGCCGCGGCGGCGGAGTTCCTGGCCGGTGAGCCGGGGCGGCTGGTGGCCGTGGCGGATCGGCAGCAGGCGCCGTTCCGGGCCGAGGCCGCCGCCCGCGCCCTGGCCGTCACCGAGCGCGGCACCGTTTCCGGCTTCAACTATTCCCGCGGCCGCCGGGTCGCCATCACGCTGTATGGGACCGACCGATGATCGAATGGGTGACGGGCATCGTGGCTGCCGGCGGCTGGCCGGGCGTGCTGGCGCTGATGTTCCTGGAGAATCTGTTCCCGCCGATCCCCTCGGAGGTGATCATGCCGCTGGCCGGCTTCGCCGCCGCGCGCGGGCAGATGTCGCTGGTGCTGGCGCTGATCGCCGGCGTGGTCGGCACGCTGCTGGGCAATGTCTTCTGGTACGAGCTGTCACGGGCCATCGGCGCCGACCGCATCCGGCCGCTGGTCGGTCGCTATGGCCGCTGGTTCGCGGTGGGGGAGGAGGATCTGCTGAAGGCGGAGGCGACGCTGCGGAAATACGGCCCCTTCGCCCTGTCCTTCGGCCGGCTGCTGCCGGGCATCCGCACCGTCATCTCCATTCCCGCCGGGCTGATCCGCATTCCGCGCGCGGTTTTCTATCTGTGGACCCTGCTCGGCAGCGCCGTCTGGATCACCTTCCTGACCTTCGCCGGCTACCTGATGGAAGACCAGTACGACCGGATCGAGGGCTGGCTGGAGCCGCTGGCCTATGTCGTCATCGGCGGCTTCATCGCCACCTATGTCTGGCACATCTGGACAACCCGGGTCCGCCGCCGCTCCTGATCAGCGGCGGCGCTCCCGCACCGGGACCGGGATCGGCGCCAGCAAGGGTTGCAGCACCGGCCGCGGGCGGCCGCGCGGCGGCGGCGGGTCCGGCGAGGCCAGCAGGGCGGTGCCGATGCCGATCTGCACCGCGCCGAAGGTCAGGCCCAGGAACACCCAGAGCAGCGCCGCCGGCCACCAATGCCCGGCGGATCGCAGCAGCAGGAAGCGCGCATCGCCCGGATCGGCCAGCAGCAGCCCCGCCAGGGCCAGCGCGGCGATGCCGAAGCCGGTGGCGCCATGGATCAGCACGAAGCGGATCAACCGGGGCATCCTTCGCCAGAAGACGGGCGGCGACATGGCGGAACCTCCAGCCAGGGAGAGGTTCCAACCAACGCAAGGCGGCGGCCGAGGGTTGCGGCGGTCATGCCAGCCTCCGGTTCAGCCCCAGGGATTGCGGCGCGGTGGGGTGCCACGGGGCGCGCTGGACCAGGGGCCGGGGCGGCCCGATGTGGCTTTCGTGGCAACCACGGGTCGCGCGGGGGCCGCGGGCGGACCCATCCGGCCGGCCAGCGCCCGCAGCGCGGCGACGCGGTTTTCCGTCTTCGGATGGGTGGAGAACAGCCCGTCCATGCGAAGGCCCGATAGCGGGTTGATGATGAACATATGCGCGGTGGCGGGATTGGCCTCCGCCGACTGGTTCACCCGGCCGGCCTTGTAGCCCTCCAGATGCAGCAGGGCGGAGGCCAGGCCTTCCGCGTCGCCGGCGATTTCAGCGCCGATCCGGTCCGCCTCATATTCGCGTGACCGGCTGATCGCCATCTGCACCACCATGGCGGCGAGCGGCGCGAGGACGATCATCAGGATGGTGCCGATCATCCCGAAGGGGTTCTGGCGGTTGTCGCCCCGGCCGAACAGGAAGCCGAACTGCGCCAGCATGCCGATGGCACCTGCGATGGTCGCCGTCATGGTCATGATCAGCGTGTCGTGGTTCTTGATGTGGGCGAGTTCATGCGCGATCACGCCTGCCACCTCACGCTCCGGCATCAGGTCCAGCAGGCCGGTGTTCAGCGCCACCGCCGCCCGTTCCGGGCTGCGGCCGGTGGCGAAGGCGTTGGGCTGGTCCTCATGGATCACGTACAGCGCCGGCATGGGCAGGCCGGCATTGGCGGCCAGGCGCTGGGTCATCTGGTACAGGCGCGGCGCGTCATTCGGGCCGATCGGCTGCGCGTTGTGCATGCGCAGCAGCATCCGGTCGCTGTTCCACCAGGCGAAGACATTCATGCCGCAGGCGACCAGGAAGGCGATCACCATGCCCTGCTGACCGCCGATCATGAAGCCGACGCCGACGAACAGGGCGGTCAGGCCCGCCAGCAGGATCGCCGTCCGCAGATAGCCGCTCATCTCGCCTCCACTCCTCCGCGCTAAACCCTGGGGCTCTGGCGCGTTGGCACTCCGCAGCCGGCAGGGGACGACCTACATGTGGGATATGACCAACGCGAATCACGAGGGACGGCCCATGCCGCCCGCCAATCTTCCTCTCTCCGCCCAGCAGGTACCCCTGCCGCCGCCGGAGCCGCCGACCGCGCCGCCCGGGATGCCGGTGCCGGAGGTGCCGCCGGCGCCGGTCGAGCCGCCGCCCGACGGCATCCCGATCCCGGGCGAGACGCCGCCCCCGCCGGCCGGCGACCCGCCGACGGAGAAGCCGATCCGGCTGGCGCTGCCGCCGGAGATCGGCGGGCCGAAGGGGCCGGAGCCGACGCGCTATGGCGACTGGGAACAGAAGGGCCGCGTCACCGACTTCTAGGCGTCACGGCGTGTTCCGCGACTCGGGCCGCGACTCGGCTGCGACTCGGGGAACGCGCTTGTGGCCCGCTGGCCGGGCGGCCCCCAGATCTTGTGGCCGGGGAACGAATTGCGCGAGTCAGCGATTCGTTCCCGCGACTCGGACCAGTGGCTTGATTCGAAACGTGCGTCTGCCGCAGGCGCGGCGCACGATTCACCCTGCGTTCCAGGGCAGGGGCGAATCGCGAACCGGAACACGCGCCACCCTTTGTCCTCCGGACCCTATCGCCCGCGGCGGGACAGCCAGAAGCCCAGCCCGAGCAACCCCAGCCCGGCGATCACCATCGCCGCCTCCGGGCCGATCGTCGCCCGCCCGGCGCCCATGGCGGCGGGGCCCAGCGACTGGCCGAGGAAGAAGCTGAAGGCGTGCAGCGCCACCGCGCTGCCGCGCGCCATCGGCGCCACCTCCGTCACCCGGGTCTGGATGGAGCTGTGCATCATGTAGAAGCCGAGGCCGAGCACCAGGCAGCCGGCCACCAGCACCGCCGCATGCGGCGCGAAGGCCTGTGCCGCCAGGCCCAGCGCCGCCAGCAGGCCGCCCAGCAGCACCATGCGGGACTGGCCGATCCGGCGCAGCATCAGCCCGGCGAGGGCCGCGAAGACGAAGCCGCCGATGCCGAAGGCGGCGACCGCGAAGCCGGCCTCCGCCACGCCGCCCAGGGCGCGTTCCGCCAGCAGGGGTGCGATGAAGGGGAAGATGCCGAAGATCAGCATGCCTTCCAGGAACACCGCGGCATACAGCACGCGGGCCGCCGGCAGGCTGATGATCTGGCGGTAGCGCCGCAGCGACTCGCCGAGGTTGAGCTTCGGCCCGCGCAGCTCCGGCTTGCCGGGCGGCGAGCGCAGCATGGGCAGCGCCGCCAGCGCCGCGGTGGCGCAGACCAGGGTGACACCGCGCCAGCCGATCCAGGGCTCCAGCGCCGCGGAAAGCAGGGCGCCACCGGCCGAGCCGGTCAGCCCCGCCACCAGCAGCCGCGACAGCGCCACCTGCCGGCGCTCCATCGGCACGTGGTCGCCAATGGCGGCGATGGCGAGCGGGAAGATGCCGCCTGCCGCCGCGCCGGCCAGGATGCGCAGCACGGTGAGGGTGCCGAGATCCGGCGCCATGGCGGCGGCGGCCAGTGCCACGGCCAGGGCGATCAGGCACAGCCGGATGATCCGGCGCTTGCCCGCCGCATCGCCCAGCGGCCCGAGCACCGGCTGCACCAGCGCATAGGGCAGGGCGAAGGCAGTGGACAGCAGCGCGATGGTGGCGGGGCTCGCCATGAAATCCTGCGCCAGCACGCCCACCAGCGGGTCGTAGGCGCGGGTGGCCAGGTTGGAGGCGAGGCAGGCCAGGCCGAGGACGAGAATCAGGCGGCGGGTCTGCCGCCTATCGAAAGGTTCGGCCATCGGGACTGATGCTGCGGGCAAACCGGCCCCTTTCGCAACCGCGCGCTCTGCAACCCTGATGGGCGACGAGCGGTTACGCTTTCAACAAGCCCGTGGCGTGGTGTAGAAATTCATGACTAATTTATCTTTTCCTGGATGATCCGCCCGTGACCCCGCGCTTTGCCACCGCCTTCCAGCCCATTGTCGATGTCGAGACCGGCCAGACCCTGGCGCAGGAGGCGCTGGTGCGCGGTCCGGGGGGTGAACCCGCCGCCAGCGTGCTCGGCGCCATCCTGCCGGAGGAGCGCTACGCCGCGGATGTGGAAATCCGGCGGGAGGCGGTGGCGGAAGCGATGCGCCTCGGCCTGCCCGCCACCGGCGCGGCGCTGACCCTGAACATCTTCCCCGGCTGCATCGGCCAGCCCGATTGCTGCGCCAGCCGCACCGTGGCGGAGGCCGAGGCGATGGGCTTCCCGGCAGATCGCCTGGTGTTCGAGATCAGCGAGATGGAGGCGGTGGAGGACCCGCAGGCGCTGGCCCACGCCCTGACGGCGCTGCAGCGGCGCGGCATCCGCGTGGCGCTGGATGATGTCGGCACCGGCCATGCGCGCATCCCGCTGCTGATGCTGTGGCGCCCGGACGGCGCCAAGATCGCGCGGGAGGTCATCATGGGCCTGGACCAGGACGAAGCGCGGTTCGAGCGGGTGCGGGCGACGCTGGAACAGCTGCAGGCCTTCGGCATGGCGCCGGTGGTGGAGGGCATCGAGACGCCGGGCGAATTGGCCGCGCTGCGTCGCCTCGGCGTGCGGGCGATGCAGGGCTACCTGTTCGCCCGGCCGGGGTTCCGGGCGCTGCCGGTGCCGGTGGTGCCGCGGCCGTTCGGCATCAGGTCGGCCGAGATCGCCTGATGCCACGGAAACCGCGACAGGAAGCGGCCTAGCCGACCCGGTTGTCCACCAGATCCTGCACCACGCCGGGGTCGGCCAGCGTCGAGGTATCGCCCAGCGCATCCGTCTCATTCGCCGCGATCTTGCGGAGGATGCGGCGCATGATCTTGCCGGAGCGGGTCTTCGGCAGGCCCGGGGCCCATTGGATGGCGTCGGGGCTGGCGATCGGGCCGATCTCCTTGCGGACCCAGGCGATGAGCTCCTTCCGCAGCGCCTCGGTCGGCTCCTCGCCGGTCTTCAGGGTGACATAGGCGTAGATGCCCTGGCCCTTGATCTCATGCGGCATGCCGACCACCGCGGCCTCCGCCACCTTGGGGTGGGCGACGAGGGCGGATTCGACCTCCGCCGTGCCCATGCGGTGGCCGGCGACGTTGATCACGTCGTCCACCCGGCCGGTGATCCACCAATAGCCATCCGCGTCCCGGCGGGCGCCGTCGCCGGTGAAATAGGTGCCCTTGAAGGTGGAGAAATAGGTCTGCACGAAGCGGTCATGGTCGCCATAGACCGTCCGCATCTGGCCGGGCCAGCTATCCAGCAGCACCAGGTTCCCCTCGGTCGCGCCCTCCAGGAGGTTGCCGTCATTGTCCACCAGCGCCGGCTTCACGCCGGGCAGCGGCAGGGTGGCGGAGCCGGGCTTCTGGGCGATGGCGCCGGGCAGCGGCGAGATCAGGATGCCGCCGGTTTCCGTCTGCCACCAGGTGTCCACGATCGGGCAGCGCTCATCGCCCACCACGCGGTAGTACCAGAGCCAGGCCTCGGGATTGATCGGCTCGCCGACGCTGCCCAGGATCCGCAGGCTGGCCCGGCTGGTCTTCTTCACCGGGGCTTCCCCATCCCGCATCAGGGCGCGGATGGCGGTGGGGGCGGTGTAGAAAATGTTGACCTGGTGCTTGTCCACCACCTCCCAGAACCGGGACACGGTCGGGTAGTTCGGCACGCCCTCGAACATCAGCGTGGTCGCGCCATTCGCGAGCGGGCCGTAGACGATGTAGGTGTGGCCGGTCACCCAGCCGACATCGGCGGTGCACCAGTAGATCTCGCCGTCGCGATAGTCGAAGACGTTCTGGTGGGTGAAGCTGGCCCAGACCATGTAGCCGCCGGTGGTGTGCAGCACGCCCTTCGGCTTGCCCGTGCTGCCGCTGGTGTAGAGGATGAACAGCGGGTCCTCCGCGTTCATCTTCTCCGGCTCCGCGGTTTGCGGCTGGCTGTCGCAGGCATCCGACCACCAATGGTCGCGCCCGGCTGCCATCTGCACCGCGCCGCCGGTGTTCTTCGCGACGATGACATGGCGGATCGAGGGGCAGGTCTTCAGCGCCTCATCCGCATTGGCCTTCAGCGGCACCTTGCGGCCGCCGCGGCGGCCCTCATCGGCCGTGATCAGCATCACGCAATCCGAATCCTGGATCCGGGACGCCAGGCTGTCCGGGGAAAAGCCGCCGAAGACGATGGAATGCACCGCGCCGATGTGGGCGCAGGCCAGCATGGCGACCGCGGCCTCGACGATCATCGGCAGGTAGATGCAGACCCGGTCGCCCTTCTGCACGCCCATGCCGCGCATGGCGTTGGCCAGCTGGCAGACGCGGGCATGCAGCTCCCGGTAGGTCACCTTGGCGTCGCTGGCCGGGTCGTCGCCCTCCCAGATGATCGCCACCTGGTCGCCACGCGTCGCCAGGTGCCGGTCGAGGCAGGAGACGGAGGCGTTGAGCACGCCATCCTCGAACCACTTGATCGAAACCTTTCCTGATTCGCCGCCGAAATCCGTGTTCTTGATGACCGTCGGCGCCTGCATCCAGGCTATGCGCTGCGCCTCCTTCGCCCAGAAGGCGTCCGGGTTGGCGGCGGCTTCCGCGTACATCGCCTTGTAGCCGGCCGCGTCCACATGGGCGCGCGCGGCGATGCCGGGCTTCACGGCGATCAGGGTGGTTTCGGTCATCGGGCGTCCCCCAGGTCTCTACGCCGGGTCTTACCGGCGCATCTCGTTCCGGCCTATTGGCCGGTTCATACAGGGCGAATGGGGCACGCGGCGTTGTGCTGCGTCAACCGGCACGAGGACGGGCGGCAGGAGCGATGGGGATGGAGGATGGCTGGCGCGACTCGGCCGCGTCCTGGATCGCGTGCCAGGGCGAAGCTGGCGATTACGGCCGCCGCTTCGTGCTGGATGCGCCGATGCTGGCACGGGTGGATCTGGCACCGGCGCGCCTGGCGCTGGATGTCGGCTGCGGCGAGGGTCGGTTCTGCCGCATGCTGCGCGCCCGCGGCATCGCCACCATCGGCATCGACCCGACCGAGCCGCTGCTGGAGGAAGCCAGGCGCCGCGATCCGGAGGGCGACTACCGCGCGGCGCGGGCGGAGGCGCTGCCCCTGCCGGATGGCGCCTGCGACCTGGTGGTGAGCTATCTCAGCCTGATCGACATCCCGGATCTGCCCGCCGCCATCGCGGAAATGTCCCGCGTGCTGGCCCCTGGCGGCCGCCTGCTGATCGCCAACCTGAACCCCTTCTTCACCGCGGGGCTGCCGGATGGCTGGGTGCGGCACGGCGATGCCGCGCATTTCGCCATCGACCACTACCTGGAGGAGCGCGCCGAGTGGGTTGGCTGGCGCGGCATCCGCATCCGCAACTGGCACCGGCCGATGAGCCGCTACATGGCCCTGCTGCTGGGCCAGGGTCTGGTGCTGACCCATTTCGATGAACCGGCGCCGCGCGAGGGCGGCGACCCGCACGCGGCGGCGCGCTACCGCCGCGTGCCCTATTTCCACATCATGGAGTGGCGCAAGCCTGACCTGGTCAGCTCTGCGCCGTGATCCCCCGCTCCCGCGCGATGGCGGCGAAGGTGTCGATGGTGCCGTCGAACTGCGCGGCGAATTCCGCCGGGCCGAGGCCGGAGGGCGCGAAGCCCAGCTCGGCCAGCCTTTCCCGCACCGTCGCATCGGCCAGCGCGGCCAGGATCGCCTGGTGCAGCCGCGCCTGGATGGGGGCGGGCGTGCCGGCGGGGGCGAACAGCCCGATCCAGGTGTCCTGCACGAAGCCGGGCGCGATGGTCTCCGCCGCCGTCGGCACCGATGGCAGGCTTGCGGGCCGCTCCGCGCCGGTGACGGCGAGCGGCACCAGCAGGCCGGATTGCGCATGCGGCAGGCCGGCGCTGAAGGTCAGCACGGCGGCATCGAGGATGCCGGCCAGCAGGTCCTGCACCACCGGGCCGCCGCCGCGATAGGGCACATGCTCCACCCGCAGCCCGCCCGCCGCGCGCAGCAGCAATTCGCTGGTCAGGTGCTGCGAGGCGCCGATGCCCGGCACGCCGACATTCAGCGCCCCCGGCCGCGCACGGGCGGCGGCGGCGAAATCCTGGATGCTGGCGAGGCCCGATTTCGGATGGGTGAAGATCGCCTGCGCGGCGGTGATCACCTGGGTGATCGGCACGAAGGCCCGGCGCAGCGCCGGGGCGCCGTCCACCGGCAGCGCCTCGGTCGCGGCGAAGGTGTCGTTCGCCAGCAGGATGGTGTGGCCATCCGCCGCGGCCCGCGCCGCGGCCTGCCCGCCGACCCGTCCGGCGGCGCCGCCGATATTCTCGACGACGATGGGCTGGCCCAGCTCCGCCGCCAGCGCCGGCTGCAGGATGCGCGCCAGCACCCCCACCGCGCCGCCCGGCGGCCAGGGCACCACCAGACGGATTGGCCGGTCCGGATAGGCGGCGGCGCGGGCCTGGGGCGCGAGGAGAGGCAGGCTGCCGGCGGCGGCCAGGGTCTGCAGCAGCAGGCGGCGGCGGAACCGCTGCGACGTGGGAAGGGGCATGACAATCTCCGGGGGCTGCGGATCGCGCCGACGCTGTCGGGCGCAAAATCCGGCTGTTCTTGGAAGATATTTTCTCCAAACCGTCCGGAGCGGTCAAACGAAAGACGAATTTTCTCCCTGACGCGCGCCCGCGCAAAAGCTGCGCGCCTTGCCGGCAGCGCGGCGCCGGATTCGTCGCCCTCGGTCCGTGAAGTCGGCTACAGCCCCGCGCCGGCCGGCACGATCACGCGCCCATCCGCATCCACCCGCGCCGGCACCGATTCCAGGCTTTCCCCGTAGCAGGGGCCGGAGGTGCATTCCCCATCCTCGATCCGGAACCGCGCGCCATGGGCGGAGCAGATGATGGCGCTGCGCTTGGCATCCAGGAAGCGATGCGGCGCCGGGTCCAGTGGCAGGCCGATATGCGGGCAGGAATTCACATAGACGAAGACCTGCGCCCCGCGGCGGATCGCGAACAGGCCGGTGAAGGCGCCCGGCGCCGGGTTGAAGCCGCGGCTTTCGCCATCGGGGATGTCCTCCAGCCGGCACAGCACCCGTTCATCGGCCGCCACCTCGCTCATCATTTCTCCAGTCCCAGCCGTGCATGCCATTCGGCGATGCTTTCCTTCGGGTATTCGCGGTGGCGCCGGTCGCCATCGGCGAAGCAGGGCTCCACCCAACTCGCCTTGGAGCCGAGCATCAGGTGGGTGTGTTCCGGCGGCACCGGCAGCTTCGTGTCGATGGCGGAGGCGAAGGGGTGCAGCAATTCGGGCCAGCGCGGGTCGAACAGCCACAGCGCGCTGCCGCATTCGCCGCAGAAATGGCGCTGGCCGGGGCTTTTGCGCGTGCGCTGGCCAGGCTCCCGCAGCCGCGCGTTGTAGACCTTCAGGTGCTTCGCGCCGCGCACCCGCAGCGTTGCCGCGTCGGCGGAGATGTTGATGGCATAGCCGCCGCCACCCTGGGTCTTGCGGCAGATCGAGCAGTAGCAGCGCTGGTAGGGGTAGGGATGCGCGCTTTCGCAGCGGAATCCCACCTTGCCGCAATGGCACGAGCCTTCCAGCCGCATCGCCTTACTTCCCTTTCCAGCCACCCAGTTTGCAGAGCTTCTTCCAATGCTCGGCCGAGACCGGCATCACCGAAAGCCGCGACATCCGGACCAAGGCGAGTTCGGTGAAATCCGGGTCCGCCTTGATCTCGGCCAGCGTCACCGGCTTCGGCATCGGCCCCACCGCCTTCATGTCGACGCAGACCCACTCCCCCTTGGTGCCCGGCTCCACGGACGGGTCGGGGTAGGCCTCGCGCGCCACCTCCACCACGCCCACGATCTCCTTGCCGATATTGGAGTGGTAGAAGAAGGCCAGGTCGTCCTGCTTCATCGCCTTCAGGTTGGCCTTGGCCATGTGGTTCCGCACGCCGGTCCAGGGCTCGATGCCGTTCGCCACCTGCTGGTCCCAGGAAAATGCGTCCGGCTCCGACTTCACCAGCCAGTACTGGCGTGCGGATGGCATCAGACCATCGCCCCGTCCTTGAAGACCATGCGGAAGGGCCGCACCTGCACCGTCTCGAACAGCCCGGCCTTGGCGTAGGGGTCGCCGGCGGCGAAGGCCTCCGCGGCCGCCTGGTCCTCGGCTTCCACCACCAGCAGGCTGCCGCAGGGCTTGCCCTCGGCATCCAGCACGGGCCCGACCACCACGAAGCGCGCCATTTCGGACTTCAGGTATTCCAGATGCGTCGGCCGCGTGGCCATGCGGAGGTCCAGGGAATTGGGCTTGTCGGTGCAGGTGATGGCGAACAGCATGGACGTCTCCCGGCGGGACAGGTTCAAATGGGCAGGGCTGGAAAGCAGCGGTTGCAATAAACAGACCTAACGCCCCCGGGCAACGGCTTCAATCCGGCGCGAAGCACCCTTACTCTAGGGGCGTGGACGCCAGACCCCTCATGCCCCGCGAACCGGGCCAGCCCATCGCCGCCCCGCCAGCGGGCGCGCGGTCCCTGCATCGCTTTGCCAATCCGGGGCGCTTCCTGCGGATGACCGGGCGGCTCATGCCCTGGCTCTGGGCGCTGGCGCTCGGCGTCACCGCCTGGGGCACCGCCTGGGCGCTGGGCTTCGCCCCGGCCGATTGGCAGCAGGGCGAGACGGTGCGGATCATGTATGTCCATGTGCCGATGGCCTGGCTCGCCATGGGCGGCTATTTCGGCCTCGGCATCCTTTCCATCATGTCGCTGATCTGGCGGCACCCGCTGGCGGACCTGGCGGCGCGGGAACTGTCGCCGGTCGGCGCCGCCGTCACCGCGCTCTGCCTGGCCACCGGCAGCCTATGGGGCAAGCCGATGTGGGGCACCTGGTGGGTCTGGGATGCGCGGCTGACCAGCGTGCTGGTGCTGTTCTTCCTGTGGCTCGGCCATGCCGCGCTGGTGCGCGCCTTCGACGAGGCCGATCGGGGGGCGCGCGCGGGCGCCATCCTGGCCCTGGTCGGGCTGGTGAACCTGCCGATCGTGAAATTCTCCGTCGATTGGTGGAATACCCTGCACCAGCCGGCCAGCGTCACCCGGCTGGATGCGCCGGGGATGCATGTGGACATGCTGTATCCGCTGCTGGTCTGCGCCCTGGGGTTTTCGCTGCTGTTCGGCGCCGTGGTGCTGGCCCGAACCCGCTCCGCGGTGATGGAACGCCGCATCCGCGCGCTGGAAACGGCCCGTGCCCGCCGCGCCGATATGAACGCGCAGGCGGGTTGATCCATGACAAGCCACTGGATTCACATCACGCTATCCTGGGCCGGTACGCTGGCTGTCTTCGGCGGCATGGCACTGGCCGCGGTGCTGCGGCAGCGCCAGGCGGTGGCGAAACTGAAGCGCCTCGATCCCCGGGGTGAGAGAGAGACATGACCCGCAAGCGCCGGCGCCTCTGGATCCTGCTGCTGTGTGCCATCGGCGTGGGCAGCGCCACCGCGCTGACCCTCACCGCCTTCCAGGACAATATCGTCTTCTTCCGTTCCCCCTCCGACATCGTGGCGGAGCGCCCGGCGCCGGAACGGTCCTTCCGCCTCGGCGGGCTGGTCGAGGCCGGCAGCGTGGAGCGGGAGCAGGCCGCGGCGGGAGATCGCCCGACCATCCGCTTCCGCGTGACGGATGGCGCCAACACCATCCCCGTCACCTACCAGGGCGTGCTGCCGGACCTGTTCCGGGAGGGCCAGGGCGTGGTCACCGCCGGTCGCTTCGGGCTGGATGGCATGTTCCGCGCGACCGAGGTGCTGGCCCGCCACGATGAGACCTACATGCCCCCCGAGGTCGCGGATGCGCTGAAGCGCGCCGGCCATTGGCAGCCCGAACAGGGCACGCCACCGCCGGCCGCCACCTGGAACACGCTGCAGCCAGCGGCGGGGCAACCCACCCGCACGGGCGGCAGCGGCACATGATCGCCGAGCTCGGTCATTTCGCGCTGGCGCTGGGCCTGATCCTGGCGCTGGCACAGGCGATCCTGCCGCTGCTGGGGGCGGAGATGCGGAACGGGCGGATGATGGCCACCGGCGCGCCCCTGGCGCTCGGCCAGTGCCTGGCGATCGCCACCGCCTTCGGCTGCCTGATGTATTCCTATGCGATCAACGACACGACGGTGGTGAACGTCGTGCAGAACAGCCATTCGGCCAAGCCGATGCTGTACAAGATCACCGGCACCTGGGGAAACCACGAGGGCTCCCTCCTCCTCTGGATCATGATTTTGGGAATTTGCGGCGCGGCGGTTTCCGCCTTCGGGCGCGAGCTTCCCACCGCGCTCCGCGCCCGCGTGCTCGGCGTGCTCGGCCTGATCTCGGTCGGCTTCCTCGCCTTCACCATCCGCACCTCGAACCCCTTCGAGCGGGTGTGGCCGCCGGCGCCGGATGGGCAGGGGCTGAACCCGATCCTGCAGGATATCGGGCTGGCGATGCATCCACCGCTGCTCTACCTCGGCTATGTCGGCTACGCCGTCACCTTCGCCTTCGCCATCGCCGCCCTGATCGAGGGCCGCGTCGATGCCGCCTGGGGCCGCTGGGTGCGGCCCTGGTCGCTGGCCGCCTGGTCCTTCCTGACGCTCGGCATCGCGCTGGGGTCCTGGTGGGCCTATTACGAGCTCGGCTGGGGCGGCTACTGGTTCTGGGACCCGGTCGAGAACGCCTCCCTGCTGCCTTGGCTGATCGGTACCGCCCTGCTGCATTCCGCCATCGTGGTGGAGAAGCGGGAGGCGCTGAAGACCTGGACCATCCTGCTGGCGATCATCGCCTTCGGCATGTCCCTGCTCGGCACCTTCCTGGTGCGCTCGGGCGTGCTGAACTCGGTGCATTCCTTCGCCAATGACCCGGAGCGCGGGCTGTTCATCCTCGGCCTGCTGATGTTCTACCTGGCCGGCGCCTTCCTGCTTTTCGCCTTCCGCGCACGCGCCATGATCCCCACCGGGATCTTCGCGCCGGTGTCCCGCGAGGGCGCGATCGTGCTGAACAACCTGCTGATCTGCTCCATCACCGCGGTGGTGTTCGTCGGCACGCTGTGGCCGCTGTTCGCGGATGCGCTGTTCGGCACCAAGGTCTCGGTCGGGCCGCCCTTCTTCAACTCGGCCAGCTTCCCGCTGGTGGTGCCGCTGCTGCTGGCCATGGCGGCGGGGCCGCTGATGCCCTGGAAGCGCGCGCAGTTTTTTCCAATCGTGATGAAGCTGTGGTGGGTGGCGGTGATCGCCTTCGGCGTCTTCTTCCTGGCGCTGCTGGCCTCGGGCCAGAAGGTCTTGCCGGCGGTGGGCTTCGCCTTCGCCGCATGGGTCATCGGCGCCGCCTTTGCCGATATCGCCGACCGCACCGCGCTGTTCCGGACCAATTTGAGAAATGCCTTCAGCCGGGCGAAGGGCCTGCCGCGCGCGGCCTGGGGCGCGGCCATTGCCCATGCCGGCATCGGCATCACCGCCGCCGGGATCGCCGGCATGGGGCTGGCGCAGGAACGGCTGGTCTCGCTGGCTCCGGGCGAATCCACCACGCTCGCCGGCTATGAATGGCGGCTCGACAGCGTCCGGGACGAGGTGGGCCCGAACTGGACCGCCCGCCGCGCCCACATCACCCTGCTGCGCGACGGGGCGGAGGTGCGGGTGATGACCCCCGCCCGCCGCTTCTTCCCGCTCGCCCGCCAGAACACCACCGAGGTCGCCATCCACACCAACCTCATCGCCGACCTCTACGCCGTGATCGGGGAGGAGGAGGCCGCGACCGGCCGCGCCGTGATCCGCCTGCACTACAACCTGCTGGCGCCCTGGATCTGGCTCGGCGCCGCCATCATGGCCCTCGGCGGCGGCCTGTCGCTGGCCGACCGGCGGGTGCGCGTCTCCGCCCCCAACCGCGCGGCGATCCGCGCCACCGGGGCGGCGCGCGCATGACACCGACCAGCCGCCGCTTGCTGCTGGCCGCGCCCTTCGCCATCGCCGCGGCGGGGGGCGTCGGCTTCTACACCGCGCTGCAGCGCCAGCGTTCCGGCGCCTACAACCCGCGCGGCGTGCCCTCCGCCCTGCTCGGCCAGGCCCCGCCGGCCTTCAGCCTGCCGCCGCTGCCGGAGTCGGGCGTCGAGGCCTTCGGCGCCGAGGATCTGCGCGGCCTGGGCCGGCCGGTTCTGGTGAATTTCTGGGCGAGCTGGTGCGTGCCCTGCATCATCGAACACCCGCAGCTGATGAAGCTGTCGCGCGAGGGCGTGCCGGTCTTCGGCATCGCCTACAAGGACAAGGCGCCCGACAGCCTCCAGTTCATCCGCCGCCACGGCAACCCGTTCCACCGCCTGGCGCAGGATGTGCCCGGCCGCGTCGCCATCGACTGGGGCGTCTATGGCGTACCGGAAAGCTACCTGCTGGATTCCCAGGGCATCATCCGCTGGCGCTATGCCGGGCCGATCACCGACGAAGTGCTGGAACAGGACCTCCGCATTCTCCTCCGTCGTCATGCTTAAGTCATGCCCTCAGACGGCGGGCGGCGGCTCCGCCGCCTTGCCTGATTCAAACCCTCAGACGGCGGGCGGCGGCTCCGCCGCCTTGCCTGCGCGCCCTGGACTGGCATGCCCGGCCGCACGGTTGGTCTGGGCGCGGCGCGCTTTCGCGCGTTCGGCCCGCTTTGCGGGCCGCATGGCGTTCCTTCTTTTGCTGCTGGCCGGCCCGGCCCTCGCCGTCACCAGCCCCGCCGACATGCTGCCCGATGCGGCGCAGGAGGAACGCGCCCGCACGCTGGGCCGCGAAATCCGCTGCATGGTCTGCCAGAACCAGTCGATCGAGGACAGCGAGGTCGGCCTGGCCCGTGACCTGCGGCTGCTGGTGCGCGAACGCATCTCGGCCGGCGACAGCGACGCGCAGGTGAAGGACTTCCTGCACGCCCGCTACGGCGATTTCGTGCTGCTGCGCCCGCCCTTTGCCTGGAACACGCTGATCCTCTGGGCCACGCCGCTGGTCGCGCTGCTGGTAGGCTTCGGCCTGATCCTGCTGGCCCGCCGCGGCACCGCCGGCATCGCACCCCCCGCGCCGCTGAGTGCGGAGGAACAGCGCCGCCTGGCGGAGATCGAGGCCGCGCTCAAGCTCAAGGACGGAACCAAGGCGTGATCTGGCTTCTGCTCGGCGGCCTCACGGTGCTCGCTTTGGCGCCGTTGGGCTGGATGCTGATGCGCCCCGCGCGCCTGCGCGGCCGGGCGGAGGCGGATCTCGCCTTGTACCAGGCCCAGCTGGCGGAGCTGGACCGGGAGTTGGAGACCGGGCGGCTCGATGCCGCGCAGCACCAGGCGGCGCGGCTGGAAGTGCAGCGCCGCATCCTGGCCGCGCCGGGCGACGCGGCCGATATCGGCACGCAAGGCCGCACCCCGGCGCTGCTCGCTGCCCTGCTGTTCCTGCTGCCCGCCGCGGCGCTCGGCCTGTATCTGGTGCGCGGCACGCCGGACATGCCCGCGGTGCCCTTCGCGGAACGCCAGCGCCTGGCGGAAGCGGAGGACCGGATGCTGGAGACGCTCCGCGCCCGCGTCGGCACGCTGGACCCCGCCAGCGAGATGGGCCGCCAGGGTCGCATCCTGCTCGGCAATGCCGAACGGTCCCGTGGCCGCATGGCAGAGGCCGCGACCGCCTACCGCGCCGCGCTGGCCGCACGCTTCGACCCGGAACTGGCCGGTGACCTGGCGGAGCTGGAGATCGAGCGCGGCGAGACCGAAGCCGCCAGCGCGCTGATCGCCCGCGCGCTCGGGTCCTCCCCGCAGGAACCGCGGCTGCGCTTCCTGTCCGGCCTGGCGGAGGCGCGCGCCGGTCGCGCCGAGAACGCCCGCCGCATCTGGCAATCGTTGCTGGCCGAGGCGCCGCCGGAAGCACCCTGGCGCCCGGTGGTGGAGCGGCAGTTGCAGACCTTGCCCTGAGAGGTCAGCGCAAAAAGTCGCGAAACCCGTCCTGCAGCGCCTGGCTCCGCCCTTCCCGCGTCACCTCCCATAGCGGGTTGTCCACGGCGAGCCTGGCGCCGCCATCGCGCGTCACGCCGCGCACCACCACCGGCGCCACCGCGCGGGTCTCGATGCCGAACAGGTCGAGCGGGATGCGGATGAAGATGCCACGGTCGAAGCTGCCCTCGCCGAACTGGCTGAAGGGCACGTCGGTCAGCGTGGCGAAGCCGCCGATCTCGATGCCGCTGGCGAAGCGGCGCGAGAGCTCGACCGTCGCCCCCCAATCCCCGGCCAGGTATCGCCCGGCCCGGACCACGCCCTGCAGATTGTGCCAGGGCAGGTCGGCATAGGCTGAGACATGCCCGGTGGTCACATGATAGCCGAGCACGCCGAGCTGCTGGTCGTAATCCCGCTGCGCCACCTGCGCGACATCCACGCCGAGCGCCCAGGGCCGGTCATGCGGCCGCCACAGCACCTCCGCGGACACGCCCGCGAACATCGGCTCCAGATAACCCGCGGTGACGCGGCCGAAGAGATCCGGCCCCAGCCCCCAGATGCCTTCGCCATACAGTGCCGGGATCGCCGTCTCCCCCTCCCGCGCATAGCGCGCGGCTTCGCTGCGCACGCGCGGCAGCAGGCTGTCCGAGGGCGGCGCGCCCGCCAGGTTACCGGCCAGGGCGCGGGAGAGGCTGCCGGCCACGGCGAATCCCTGCCCGATCTCCCAGCGCGCCCCCAGCACGGCCGCGGCCTGCCAGCGCAGCGTGCGGGACGGATCGCCGAGCAGCACCGAAAGCCGCGGCTCCGCGCCCCAGGCGAAGCCGGACCCGCCGCCCATCAGCCCGAAGCGATCGGCGCCGGCCGGCTCCAGCGTGCTGGCGAAGAACAGCTCCTCCGCACTGCCATCGCCACGGCTCGCCGCCTCCATCGCGCGGCGCGGCAGGGTCAGGCGGGCCACCTCCACCCCCGCCTGGCGCCAGGACAGGCGCAGCCTCTCGAACCCCCGTGGCAGATGCGGCTGCACCGCGCGCAGAACCCGTCCCGCAGCCCCCGCCAGCCGGCGTTGGCGGCCGCCCGCCACAGCAATCCGCGCCTCGGCGCCCGCGATCTCCACCGCCACCGGGCGAAAGCCGGCCCGGCGCAAGGCCTCCCGCATCGCAGCCTCGGGTGCCGGGGGCGAAACAGGGCGCGCGCCGAGCGCCGGCAGCGCCGCCCGCTCCGGCACCCGGTCGGGGTCGAAGCGGGCGGACAGCCGAAACAGCAAATCCGTGCCATGCACCCAGTCCAGCCCGGCATCCAGCCAGCCATTCGACCAGTGCAGCCCGTAATTCAGCCGGCTCCGCGCCTCGCCGCGCAACCCCGTGGTCCGCGCCGGCCAGCCGCCACGCTCATCGCGCAGCGCATCGCCCGAATACTCGACCTTGGCGCGCAGGCCCTCGATGCCGCCGAACGGGGTCCAAAGCTCCGGCAGCGAATACTCCAGCCCGCCGAACACCGCCGCCTGCTCGCCCCGGAAGAAGGGGAAGGTGTTGATCGAGCCACCCTCTCCCACATCCCGCGGCCGATCCTCGAAACGCGGCGACAGGCTGGTCAGCGGATTGCCGAGATCATCCCCGGTGCCCAGCCGTCCCCAGCCGATGCCCAGCGTCGCATCCCAATTCCCGAAGCGCTTGGACGCCACGACATACTCGCCGGAATACAGCCCGGTGCCGATGAAATCCTGCAGCCCCACAGCCACCGCCGGCACCCAATCCGACTCCGTCAATAGCCGCAGCTTCACATCGAAGGACCGGTCCGTGGTCATCCCCGCGCCACTCGTCCCATCAAGCCGCTCCGCCAGCCGGAAACTCGTCTCCAGCCACGGCAGGGCCTGCCAGTTCAGGAAGTGAAAGCGCCGCTGATGCCGCAGGGACGACCCGGCCTCCACCACCCCATCCGGCCGGAACCGCGCATTCCGCATCTCGATCAGTCCAACGCCGCCATAGCTGGACCCCGTCCCCGGCACCTCCTGCGCCACGGCGGTAGCGGGCAGGAACAGCGTGAGGGCGAGGGCGGCGCGGCGTGATTTGCAGGAGGGACGCTGTCCCCCCTGCACCCCCCTGCCAAGGGTCAATGGACCCTTGGAACCCCTTGATTCATGAGCAGGACGGGAGAGGGGGCTCGCGGTCGCGCTGGACCGGCGGGCGCTCCGGCCCCCTCTCCCGTCCTGCTCAAAGGTCCTGTGGTCCAGGAGGCCACTGCCTCCTGGTGGGGGGTGCAGGGGGGCAAAGCCCCTCCTGCGAAGCCACCCGCGCAGACCCTTCTTCCTCAACGCAGCTCCCGCGCGATCACGGCCAAGGCGGCGGAGGAGATGGTGACCTGGCTCAGCACCTGGGTCAGGTCGCGGATGAAGCCCCAGGTTTCGTAGGGGGAGGGGTCCTGGGGCACGACGACCAGGCTGCCGGGGGGGATGGGTGGGCCGCCGGCCTGCCAGCCCGAAAGTCCCGCCGGGGCGGCCTGGCCGTTCGGCAGCACGACGAAGGCGCGGGCGCTGTCGGCGAAGCGCTGGGCGCCGCCGGCGGCGCGGGCGTAGTCGCTGGCGCGCCAGCCGGATCGGAATTGCAGGCTGCCCGGGTTCAGCACGGCGCCGACAACCGTCACCTCGTTGGGGCGTTTCGGAATGACGATCAGGTCGCCCGGTTCCAGCAGCACGTCGCGTTCCGGGTGGGCGGCGAGTTGCACCGGGTCGGCCTCCACCACCATGCGTCCGGCGGCCTGCGCCTGGCGCAGCGAGGCGGCGAGTTCGCGCCCGGCGGTGATGGCGCTGCCGACATCCACCCCCTGCGCGCGCCCGCCGGCCACCGCCTGCCCGGCGGCCACCTGGACCAGGGAGGTTTCCAGGTCGCGCGCCGTCCGCGCAAAACCTTCCTGCTGGCGGCGGCGTACGCTGTCCCGGGTGAAGACGGCGCCGTAGGGGTAGGCCTGGGGTGTCAGCCCGCCGGCGCGGGCCAGCAATTCGGACAGGCGCTCGCCACGGCGGATGTCGTAGCTGCCGGGGCGGAGTGCCTCGCCGGCCAGCACCACGGGGCCGCTTTCGCGGTCCGAGAAGCCGCGCGGCACGCGCAGCACGTCGCGCGGTGAAAGCCGCACGGCGCGGAAATTGCGGGATCGCAGGTCCAGCAGCAGGCGGGACAGCGGCTGCGCGCCGGATTGGTCGGTGGGCTCGCGGGCCAACTCCACGGCGGACAGGTCGGCGCCATCGGTGGCGCCGCCGGCGGCGGCCAGCAGCAGGTCCAGCCCGGTGTCGTCCAGCAGCGGGAACAGGCCGGGCTGGCGTACCTCGCCGCTCAGCAGCACCGCGGAATCCAGCAGGAAGCCCAGCAGCTGCGGATAGTCGAGGAATACCTGCGGGCAGCCCGGCGCGCCGATATCCGGGAAGCCGGCGCCGCGGGCGTGGGCGAAGCGGGCGGGGGCGCTGCGGGTGGCGATGGCGAGCTGGGTCAGCGCCGGGCAGGCGTCCTCGCCCGGCGCCTCCCCACGCAGCGCCCGCTGCACCGGCGGGCTTGCGAGCCAGGCGATGTCGCTGTTGCCGAGCACGATCACCTCGTCGCCCTCGGCCAGCGCAAGGTCGCTGGTGCCTTGCAGGGTGCGGGACAGGTCGAAGGGGATGAAGCTGCGGCTGCGCGTGACCGGGTCCAGCCGCAGGATGACGGACAGCCGCGGATAGGGGTCCGGCCGCACCAGCCTGGCGTCGCTCAGCAGTGATCGCAGCGTGGCGCCGCCGCGGCCGACGGCGCGGGTGACGGGGGCGGAGACGTGGCCGGCGAGGCGAAGCTGGTTCGCCACCACATCGGCGCCGGGTTGCACCAGCACGCTGTCGCCGCGGCGCACGGCATCGCGCGGCCCGATCTCTGCGAAGCTGCGGCCGCCACCGGCCTGGGTGCCCTGCACCAGGAAGCGGTTGCCGGCCGGGCGCAGCGGGTCGCCGGCCAGGCGCAGCAGGGTGGCGAGCGGCGCGCTGGTGGCGCGGGCGGGCAGTTCGTAGATGCCCGGGCGCGTCACCTCCCCGGCCACGGCGACGACGCTGCCGAGCGGCGGCACGATGATGCGCTCGCCTTCGCGCAGCGCCAGATCCACCTCCGCCCCTTCGCCGGTGATCACGGCGTAGAGGTCGATGATGCGGCGGCCGCGGGGGCCTTCGACGCGGATGGCGCGCAGGCTGCCGGTGCGGCGCGGCCCGCCGGCCTGCATCAGAGCATCGAGCACGGAGGACAGCGCGGTGACCGTCTGCATGCCCGGCCGCTGCACCTCGCCGGCCACGAAGATGGCGATCTGCCGCACCTGGCCGATCGAGAGGAATATCTCGGTGCCCGGCATGTCCCGCGCCACGCGGGCCTCGAGGTCGGCGCGCAGCGCGCCCAGGGTGCGGCCGGCGGCCGGGATCGGTGGCAGGTCCGGGGTCAGGATGGTGCCGTCGCGCTGCACCCGCAGGTTCAGCGTGGCGCGGGTGCGGCCGCGCAGCGCCAGCACCAGCTCATCCTCCCGGCCGATGAGGTAGTCCTCCGGCAGGGCGCCGGATTGGCTCGGGGCGCGGCTGGTGCTGGTGAAGCTGTCATAGCCGAATTGCCGCAGGGCCAGGCCGAGGCGTTCGGCGAAGAAGGCCTCGGTGTGGGACGGCGCCTCGCTGGCCGGTGGTGCGGCGGCGGCCGGGGCGGTGGGGAAGGCGGGCGCGCTGGGTGCGGGCAGCGGGCCGGGTGAGACCGGACCGCCCGAAACCGGGCTGCGCCCGGTGGCGGCGTCGCGCATGCGCTGCAGGATTTCCTGCTGCGCCGCCAGCGGCAGGGTCGGCACCGGGAGCCCGCCGGGCAGCAGGGAGGGCAGGGCAGGCGGCGCCAGCGTCGCGCCTTCCGAACCCTGGCCGGAGAACTGCGCATGCGCCGGGGCGCCGGCCGCCAGCAGGGCCCCCAGCAGGCCCCCAGCCAAGCCGTGCCGGCAGCGAAATATCAACTCCAGGATGAATTGCATTTTCATTGTTCAGCCTGTGTGTAGCATAAGCATGTGATTCATGTCTGACCAACTCCCATTCACTCCTGAACAGGACGCCTGGGTTGCAACCGCGGCGGATCGTCTCCGTCGTGCCGCGGGCAGGCTCGGCTGGTTGTGGTTCAAGGCGGATGTCGCCTGGCGGCTGGGCGCCCGGCCGGTCGGGCTGATGCTGCTGCACCGCGCCAGCCTTGCCGCTGGCCTGCCGCAGCGCCGCCTGGCGGTCGGCGCGGTTCCGGCCGGCCATTTCCTGCCCCGCACCGCCGCCCCGGCGCCGGCCCTTCCGGCCGGGATGGCAGGCCGTCTGCGGGCCGCCGTCGCCACCCTGCCGGCGAGGCCCGACTGGCATGGCGGGTACGACCCTGCCGCCCCCGCGCTCGGGCTGGACCTGTTCGCCGGCGGCGACATCCGCCCGGTGTGGGAGGCGAGCCGCCTCGGCGGGCTGCTGCTGCTGGCCCAGGCGGCGCGGATCGACCCCCGCGGCGGCCATCTGGCGCAGGCGGAGGCGATGCTGGCGTCCTGGTGTGCCGCCAATCCCGCCTTCCGTGGCCCGGCCTGGGCCTGTGGCCAGGAAGCCGCGCTGCGGGCGCTGTCGCTGGCCCTGGCACTCGCATTGCTGGATGCGGACCGGGATCCGCCGCCGGCCGCGCGCGGCCTGCTGGCGCTCTGCGAGCAGCGCATCGCTGCGACGCCGGCCTATGCCGCGGCGCAGGACAACAACCACGCCATCTCCGAGCCTGCCGGCGCCTTCGCCTGCGCCCTGCTGCGGCGCGATGCCGCCGCCGCCGGTCGGGCCGCACGGCATCTCTCGGCAGCCGTGGCGCGGCTGGTGGCGCCGGATGGCGGCTTCGCCCAGGTCTCGGCCGGCTATGCGCGGCTGGCGCTGGATGTGCTGTCGATCGCCGAATGGCTGCGCCGGCGGCATGGCGCGCCGGATTTTCCCGCGCCTCTCGCCGACCGCGCCGCGGCGCTGGCAGGCTGGCTGCACCGGGTGGTGGCGGCGGCGGATGGCAGCGGCCCGGCGCTGGGGGTGGAGGATGACTCCGCCTTCGCCGATCTCGGCCTGCACGGGCCGGCCGATGCGCGCGGCAGCGTCGAACGGGCGGCGCGGATCTTCGCAGGGGCCGGCGCCGATCTGCCGGAGGAGGCGGGCTGCGTTTGGCTTGGCCTGCCCACACCCGCGTCGCGGCTGCCGCGCCCGGCCCGCTGGCGGGCATCCGGCAGCCAGGGCTGGGCGGCGGCCGGCGCCACCGGCCTGCTGCGGACCGGGCCTTTGAGGACGGGGACTCTGAAACCGGGGCCGCTGCGTTTCCGCCCCTCGCAGCCGGATCTGCTGCATTTCACCCTGCGCGACGGGCCCCGCGCGGTGCTGCGCGATGGCGGCACCGGCGCCTACAACCCGGCCGCGCCCTGGTGGTGGCAGGCGCTGGCCAGCGGCGCCGCACATAACGCCGTGCTGTTCGACGGGGCCGAGCCGATGCCGCGCCTCGGCCGCTTCCTGTTCGCCCGCTGGCCGAGGCTGCGTGACCTGCCGGATGGCGCGGCGCGGCGGGATGCGGCGGGGCATCGCCATGCGCGCCGCGTGCAGGTGCGGGGGCGCGTCTGGAGCGTGACGGATGAACTGGCCGGCCGCTTCCACATTGCCACCCTGCGCTGGCGCCTGCCTGCGGGGGATTGGCGGCTGTGCGGCCCGGTTGCCGAGGCCGGCCGCCTGCAGCTCCGGGTCGAGAGCGACGCCGCCCCCGCGGCGCTGTCCCTGGCGCTGGAGCGTGGCTGGCACAGCCCCGCCTATGGCGTCATCGCGCCCTGCCCGGTGCTGCGCGTCACCGCGCGCGCCCCGGTCACCCGGCTGGTGACGTGGATCCGGCTGCCGGAAAGGGAGGAGGCGTGATGCCGCTGGAGGTGCTGATCCTCCGGCTCTGGCGGCTGCGGCTGCGGGTGGCGCTGGTGGCCCTGCTGCTGTCCGGCGCCGGCGCCGGCACGCTGTTCGCCCTGCCGCGCAGCTTCGTGGCGGAGGCCGTGGTGGCGCCGTCGGAGACGACGGGCATCGCCACCTCCTCCCTTCTCTCGGCCTCGCCTGCCTTCTCCGGCCTGCTGGACCCGCGGCCGAGCGGCAACTTCGCCATCTACCTGGGCGCGCTGCGCTCCGCCGAGGCGGCGATGCGGCTGGTGGAGGCGACGCCGCTGCTGGCGCTGCTGAACGAACGGCGCGCCGCCGGGCCGGCCGGGGCGCTGCGCCGGGCGCTGGGCCTGCGGATGGAAATGGACCTGGACGATGCGCGCAACTGGCTGGCCCGCAACCTGGCGGTGACGCAGACGCTGGGCTCGGTGACCTGGACGCTGTCGCTGGCGCATCCGGATCGGGACCAGGCGCTGGACGCGCTGCGCCATCTGCATGCCTTCGCCGAGGCCAAGGTCCGCGCCGACCTGGAGGACATGGCCCGCCGCCGGGTGGTGGCGCTGGAGGCGCGGCTGGTGCGGGAACAGGACCTGTATATCCGCCAGTCGCTGTACGAGATGCTGGCGCAGCAGCAGCGCGTCGGCCTGGTGGTGGCGGCGGATGAGGCGGTGGCGGCGCGGCTGGTTTCCGCACCGCTAGTGGAACAGCGCGCCTCCCTGCCCAACCGGCCATTGCTGCTGCTGCTGTTGCTGGTGACGGCGCCGCTGGCCGCGCTGGCGGTGGTCGCCGCCGGCATCCTGCTGGCCCGGCCGCTGCCGGATGGCCCGGCGATGCCGCACCAAGCCTACCGCATGGAGCCGGCGGAATGAGTGGCTGGCTGCTCGCCTGGCTTGCCGGCGCGCTGGCCGGGGTGCTGCAGATGGCCGGCGCGCTGAAGACCACACCGGCGCTGGCGGCGCTGCCCTTCGATCTCACGCTGTTCAGCCTGGTGCCGCTGCTGCCGTTGCTGGCGCTGCTGCTGGTGACCCGGCGCTGGCAGGTGGCGCCCGCCTTGGCGCTGCCGCTGGCCGCCGCGGCGCTGCTGTGGCTGTGGCTGGTGGTGGCGGGAAGCTGGTCCGCCTCCCGCCTCATCCTGACGCAGAAGCTGCCGGAGCTGGCCCTGGCGGCGCCCGCCATGCTGGCCGCCGGGCTGCTGGTGGGGGCGGAGCCGGTGGCGCGCGCCGCGCTGTGCCGGGTGACGCTGGGCATCGGCCTGCTGCTCGGCGGGCTGGTCGGCTGGTCCGCCCTGGCCGGCTGGCAGGCGCTGGACCTGGAGCAGACGCGGCTGCATCACCAATTGGCCGGCCTCGCCTTGGCCAGTGCCGCGGCGCTGGCGGCGCTGGCGGCGGTGGAGGCGCGGGGCCTGCTGCGGTTGGCCTGGCTGGCGGCGGTCGCGGGCCTCGGCGCCGCCGCGCTGCTGCCGGGCGGGCGCACGGCGCTGGCGGCGCTGGTGCTCGGCGTGGCGTTGGCGCCGGCGCTGCGGCTCGGGCGGCGCGGCGGGCTTGCCTGGCTGCTGGCGGTGCTGGCGGCGCTGGCGCTGGCGAGCGTCTGGCTGCTGCGCCACCCCGACCTGGCCGAGGGGCTTCGCACGCTGGAACGGCTGACCGCGGAACCCGCGGGGCTGGAGGCTCGGCAGGGCCTGTGGCAGGCGGCTTTGGGCTGGGCCGGGCTGGCGGCGCCCTGGGGCCTCGGCACCGGCGGCTTCACCATCGCGGCCGGCCATGGCGAATGGCGCGGCCTGTACCCGCACAACCATGCGCTGGAGGCGCTGGCGGAGGGCGGGCTGCCCGGGCTGGTGCTGTGGCTCGGCGCCTTCGGCGGCGCGGCGCTGGCCATGGCGGCGCTGGCCCCGGGCGTGGCGCCGGCGCGGCTGGCGCGGATCGCGGCGCTGGTGCTGCCGGTGGCGATGACCATCATGGTGTCCACCGACCTCGGCAACCGCATGGCGTGGTTCGCCCTTGGCCTCGCGCTCAGCCTCGGCCTGACGCTGCGCGCCCCGCCAGAAGCGGGGTTGCAGGATGTATGAGCGGTTCGGCAAGCGCTTGCTGGACGTGGTGGGCGCGCTGCTGCTGCTGGGACTGCTGGCGCCGGTCTTCCTGGCCGTGGCAGTGGCGGTCCGGCTGCGGCTCGGCTGGCCGGTGCTGTTCGTGCAGCCGCGTGCCGGGCGGGGCGGGCAGCCCTTCACCCTGCTGAAGTTCCGATCGATGGCGCCCGGTCCGGCCCCGGACGCCGAAAGGCTGACCCGCTTCGGCCAGGTCCTGCGGGCGAGCGGGCTGGATGAGCTGCCGCAGCTGGTGAACGTGCTGCGCGGGGAGATGAGCCTGGTCGGGCCGCGGCCACTGCCGCTGTCCTACCTGGCGCATTATTCCGCCCGCCAGGCGCTGGGGTTGCGGGTGCGGCCGGGGCTGGTCGGGCCGGGCGTGGCGGCCGGGCGCAACGCCGTCGCCTGGCCGCAAAGGCTGGAGCTGGGGGCCGAATATGCCGCCGCCCCGCTGCGGCTGCACCGTGACCTGTGGCTGGCGCTGCGCAGCCTGCTGGTGCTGCTGCGTGGCCAGGGGGCGACGGCGCCGGGGCATGCGACGATGCCTGCCTTTGCCGCACTGCCGGACGGCCCGCGCCGGCAGGGCGAGTAGGTCCCCGGCACGGTTGCATTCTTCGGGCAGCTTTCAGGGAATGCTTGATCTTACGTTAACGAATCAACCATGATGACATCCGTCGTGCATCAAATTCTATTTACTGGTTCATCATGGCATTCCCCCAGGCCTTTCCCGCCGCCGCCGCCGTGCTGCCCTTCCCGGGCCGCCAGGCGGCGCTGCGGCTGGCGCTGTCCCCGCCGCATCTGGCAGGCACCGAGATCGAGGCTCTGCGCGCCACGCTGGAATCCGGCTGGCTCGCCCCCGCCGGTCCCGCGCCGGTGGCCTTCGAGGCGGCGCTCGGCCGCACCACCGGCTTCGCCGCCAGCCTTGCCACCACCTCCGGCACCGCGGCGCTGCACCTGGGCTACCGCGTCCTGGGCGTGCAGCCAGAGGATGAGGTCTGGGCGCCGGCGCTGACCTTCGTCGCCACCGTGGCGCCGGCGGTGCAGATGGGCGCGGTGCCACGCTTCCTGGACGTGACGCCGGATGGCTGGGGCATGGACCCGGCCCTGCTGGCGGAGGAACTGGCCGCGGCGGCGCGGCGCGGCAGGCTGCCGCGGGTGGTGGTGCCGGTGGACCTGTACGGCCAGTGCTGCGACCTCGACGCCATCATCGCCGCCTGCGACCGCTGGGGCGTGCCGGTGATGTGCGACAGTGCCGCCGCGATGGGCGCGCAGCAGCGCGGCGGCCGGCATGCCGGGCGGGGCGCGCGGCTGGCGGTGTTCTCCTTCAACGGCAACAAGATCATAACCGCCGGCGGCGGCGGCGCCCTGGCCAGCGACGACCCGGCCCTGATCGCCCGCGCCCGGCACCTGGCCGGCCAGGCCCGCGAAGCCTGGCCGCATTACGAGCATGAGACCACCGGCTACGCCTACGGCATCTCCTCCGTCCTCGCCGCCATCGGCCTGGCGCAGTTGCCGGCGCTGGAAGCGCGGGTGCTGCGCCGCCGGGCGATCTTCGCCACCTATGCCGAGGCGCTGGCCGACCTGCCCGGCCTCGGCTTCATCGCCGAGCCGGCCTGGGGCCGCGCCAATCGCTGGCTGACCGTGCTGCGGGTGGACCCCGCCGGCTTCGGCGCGGACCGGGAGCATCTGCGCCGGGCGCTGGATGCGGCGGGCGTCGAAAGCCGCCCGGCCTGGAAGCCGCTGCACCTGCAGCCGGCCTTCCGGGACGCGCCGCAGACCGGCGGCGGCGTCGCCGCGGCGCTGTTCGAGACCGGGCTCTGCCTGCCCTCCGGCAGTGGCATGGCGCCAGCGGACCAGGACCGGGTGATCCAAGTGGTGCGCCACCATGCGCGACGCTGAAGATCGCCACCTGTCCGGCGACGGCCGCGGGGCCGGGCCGGGAACGGGTGCGGAGCCTGGGACGCGGCGAGCATTGGGCGGCGGGCCGGCCGGGCTTCGGATCCTGTACCTGCACCAGCATTTCTCCACCCCCAACGGCACCACCGCCACCCGCGCCTGGCACCATGCCGGCGCGCTGGCCGCCGCCGGGCATGCCGTGACGCTCGCCTGCGGCCGCTACGACGGCGCCGCCACCGGCCTCGACGGCCCCTTCCGCCGCGGCCGGCGCCAGGGCCGGATCGCTGGCTTCGAGGTGGTGGAATTCGACATACGCTGCGGCAACAGCCAGGGGCTTCTGGCCCGCACCGGCGCCTTCCTGCGCTTCGCTGCCGGCGCCAGCCGGCTGGCGCTGGGTACGGCCTGGGACATGATCATCGCCTCCTCCACCCCGCTGACGGTGGTGATCCCGGCGCTGCTGGCGCATCGGCTGCGCGGCACGCCCTTCATCTTCGAGATCCGCGACCCCTGGCCCGAACTGCCGGAGGCGCTGTCCCGCCGCAGCGGGCAACTGCCACTTCCTGGCCGGGAGGCACCGCCGCGCGGCGGGGTGGTGCCGCGGCCCGTGCTGCGGCTGATGGGCCTGCTGGCCGATGCCGCCTGCCGCCACGCCGCTGCCGTGGTGGCGCTGACCGAGGGCATGGCGCGCGTCGCGCTGGAGCGCGGCACGGAGCCGGACCGGCTGCGGGTGCTGCCGCAGGGCGCCGACCTGGTGCTGTTCCACCCGGGCATCGCGCCCTGGCGCCCGCCCGGCATCTCGGTGCAGGAATCGATGGCGGTCTATGCCGGCGCGCATGGCAGGGCGAATGGCCTGCACCAGCTGCTCGACGCCGCCGCGCGGCTGCGGCGCACCGGCCTGCACCTGGTGCTGGTGGGGGAGGGTGCCGAAAAGCCGGCGCTGATGGCCCGCGCCGCGGCGGAACAGCTTCCCGTCACCTTCCTGGAGCCAATGCCGAAGGCGCATCTCGCCCGGCTGCTGGCGGCGGCCGAGATCGGCCTGCTGTGCCTGGCCCCGGTGCCGGAATTCGCCGAATGGACGGCGCCGAACAAGCTGGCGGAGGGGCTGGCTTCCGGCCTGCCGATGGTCACCAACGTGCCCGGCCGCGCGGCGCGGCTGCTGGCCGAGGGGGGCTGCGGCCTGGCCGTGCCGGCGGGCGATGCGGATGCGCTGGCGGCGGCGCTGCTGGCTCTGGCGACCGACCCGCCGCGGCGCCAGGCCATGGCCCGCGCCGCGCGCATCGTGGCGGAGCGGCAGTTCGACCAGCGGCGGATCGCCGCGCGGCTGGTGGCGGTGGTGGAGGCGGTGGCCGGCCACGCGCCGCGCCGGGCGACGCCACGGCGCGACCGCGCGCAGGCGGGATGAGCCAGTTGTGATGACCGGGCCCGGGCCGCCCCTGCTGCTGATGCTGTCGGCGGCGCATCCCGCCACGGATGTGCGGATCGTGGCCAAGGAAGGCGCGGCGCTGGCCGCCGCCGGCTTCCGGCTGCGCCACCTGGCGCCAAGCTCGGCACCCGCTTTGGCCGGCGCCGTGCCCGAGAGCCTGCACGGGGTGGCGCTGGAGACCTTCGCCGGGCCGCGCCGCTGGGCCGGCCGGCTGTGCGGCATCCCCGCCCTGGCGCGCCGGGCGGCCGCGCTGCGGCCGGCCGTGATCCACGCGCATGAGCCGGATAGCTGGCTCGCCGCGCTGCTGGCGGCACGGCGCTGCGGCGCGCGGGTGGTGCTGGATGTGCACGAGCACTACCCCTCCCGCCTCGACCCCGCGCTGCCGGCGGCGCTGCGGCCGCTGCTGGCGCCGCTGGCCCGCGCGGCGATGCGGCTGGCCTGCCGGGCGATGGCGGCGCGGGCGGATGCGGTGGTGCTGGCGAAGGATGGGCTGGCGGCGGATTTCGCCGGCGCGCGGCGCTGCATCGCGGTGCGGAACTACGCCAACCCGGTGCAGGTCACGCCGCGCCGTCACGCCGCCGGGCCGCCGATCCTGCTGCATCTGGGCGCGCTGGGCGCCAGCCGCGGCGCGCTGCTGCTGCCGGCGCTGCTGGCGCGGCTGCCCGGTGCGCGGCTGCGGCTGGTCGGCCGCTTCACCGATGGCAGCGAGACCGAATTCTGGTCCCGTGCCCGGGCGCTCGGCGTCGCCGGGCGGATCGAGGCGCTGGGCTGGATGGAGCGGGAGGCGGCGCTGCGGGTGGCGGCGGCATGCGACATCGGCCTGGTGCTGTTCCAGCCCGGGCTGGAAAACCACCGCCTGGCGCTGCCGCACAAGCTGTTCGACTGCATGCTGGCGGGCCTGCCGGTGATCGTGCCTGATTTCGCCGAGGAGGTCCGCGCGGTGGTGCGGGAGGCCGATTGCGGCCTGGTGGTGGATGTGGCGGAGGTGCCGCGCCTTGCCGAGGCCGTGCGCGCGCTGGCCGATCCGGCGCTGCGGGCCAGGCTCGGCGCGCGTGGCCGGCGGGCGGCGCTAGGGCGCTTCGGCTGGGCGGCGGAGGCGGCGCGGCTGGTACGACTGTATCACGGGCTGCTGGCGGCGCCGGCGGCCGGGGCTTCACCGGCCGGCCCGGCGCGGCCGGCAGCGGGCGCCTTCCGGACCAGCCAGCGATAGACGCCGGCGGCGTTCAGCACCAGCAGCACCAGGTTGGTCAGACCGAGCTGGCTTTCCTGTTCCAGTTGCGCGGCGCCCAGCCAGCAGGCGGACCCAGTGGCCAGCACGGCGAAGCCCCAGCCGGTGGCGCGGCGGCCGAGATCGGCCGCGGTCATGCCGGCACCGCAGATGGTGCAGCCCGTCGCCATCCATTTGAGGATTTCCGCCAACCCCATCTTCACGCGCCCGCCTGCCGGTTGAGCGGGCCCAACGCGGGGCGGGGCGGGGCGTTGCGCCCGAGGCGCGGTCAGCCCTTTCGCCGAAGGCGCGCTCAGCCCCCCTGGGCCGGAGGCAGTCAACCCGTCCGCTGGAGGCGCGCTCAGCCCTTGCGCTGGAGGCGCGCTCAGCCCTTGCGCTGGAGGCGCGCTCAGCCCTTGCGCTGGAGGCGCGCTCAGCCCCTGCGCCGGAGGCGGCTCAGCCGGTGACGGCGTAGCCCTCTGCCGTCACCAGCGCGGCCAGTTCGGCGCGGTCCAGGCTGGTCTCGGCGCGGACCAGCCCGCCGGGCAGGTCCACCTGCACCCGCGCCTGCGGGTCGCGCGCCTGGATCGCCTGGGTCACTGCGCGCACGCAGTGACCGCAGGTCATCCCGGCAACCTTCAATTCCTCGGTCACTCCCGTATGCCCTCCAGCTCCGCGATGATCGGGCAATCCGGCCGGTCGTCGCCGTTGCAATGCTGCGCCAGGTGGCGAAGGCTGTCAGCCACCGCCTGCAGCGAGGCCGCCTTGCTCTCCAGCGCCGCCACATGGTCCAGCGCCATCTGCTTCACATCGGCGCTGGCCCGCGACCGGTCGCGCCACAGCGCCAGCAGCCGGCGGATATCCTCCAGCGGGAAGGCGAGGTCCCGCGCATGGCGGATGAAGCGCAGCACCGCCACGTCCTGCGGGCCGTAGCTGCGATAGCCGTTCGGCCGGCGCGTCGCCTCGATGAGACCGATCGCCTCATAGTGGCGGATCATCTTTGCCGAGACGCCGGAGCCGGCGGCGGCCTCGCCGATATTCATCCCCTGGTTCACGCGCGGGAGGCCTGTGCCCCTGGCTTTGCCGGCCGCCAGCGGGACAGCAGCAGCGCGTTGGTCAGGACCGAGACCGAGGACAGCGCCATCGCCGCCCCCGCCAAGGGCGGCGACAGCAGCCCGGCCGCCGCCAATGGGATGCCGAGCAGGTTGTATGCGAAGGCCCATGCCAAATTCTCCTGCAGCTTGCGGTAGGTTCGACGGGTGATGTCGAGGGCCGCCGGCACCAGCGCCGGGTCCCCCCGCATCAGGGTGATTCCGGCCGCCGCCATGGCGACATCGGTGCCGGTGCCCATGGCGATGCCGAGATCGGCGGCGGCCAGGGCCGGTGCGTCGTTCACGCCATCGCCGACCATGGCGACGCGGGCGCCGTCGCGGCGCCAGGCCTCGATGGCCTCCAGCTTGTGCTGCGGCAGCACCTCGGATTCGACCCGGGTGATGCCGAGCGCACGGGCGGCGGCCTGCGCGGCGGCGGGGCTGTCGCCGGACAGCATGGCGACCTCCACCTTCAGGTCGCGCAACGCCTGCACGGCGCCGGCGGCCTGCGGCTTCAGCGCATCCTCGAAGGCCAGCAGGCCGAGCACCTGGCCAGCCTGGGGCGCCAGCAGCCAGGCGAGGCTGCGCCCGGCGGTGGCCTCGGCACGGCCCCATTCGGCCAGCTCCCGCGCCTCCAGCCCGGATTCGGCCAGCATGCGGGGCGAGCCGAGCACCAGGCGCTGGCCCTCAACCATCGCCTCCACGCCGCGCCCGGGCAGGGCGCGGAAGCCGGTGACGGCGGGGATGACGCCTGCCTCCTGGCGTTGCGCGGCCAGCACGGCACGGGCGAGAGGATGTTCGGAGCCGGCCTGCAAGGCGGCGGCCAGGTTCAGCAGCTTGTGCCTCTCCATGCCCTTCGCGGGGTGCAGGGCGGCCAGGCGCGGCTGGCCCTCGGTCAGCGTGCCCGTCTTGTCGAAGGCGACCAGCGTGATGCTCTGGCCGCGCTCGATCGCCTCCGCATCGCGAACCAGGATGCCGGCGCGGGCGGCTGCCCCGGTGCCGGCCATGATGGCGGCCGGCGTGGCCAGGCCGAGCGCGCAGGGGCAGGCGATGACCAGCACCGCCACCGCATGCAGCAGCGCCGCCTCCACCCCCGCGCCCGCCAGCAGCCAGTAGCCCAGCGTGCCGGCGGCGATCAGGATGACGACGGGCACGAAGACCGCCGCCACCCGGTCCACCAGCTTCTGCACCGGGGCGCGGCTGGCCTGGGCGGCGGAGACGAGCGCGGCGACGCGGGCCAGCGTGGTATCGCCGCCCACCGCCGTGGCGCGCAGCACCAGGCGGCCATCCAGCACCAGTGTACCGGTGGACAGCTTCGCACCGGGCGCCTTTTCCACCGGGCGGCTTTCGCCGGTCAGCGCGCTTTCATCGACGCCGGCCTCGCCCTGTTCCACCGTGCCGTCCACCGGCACGCTTTCCCCCGGGCGCAGCACCACCACGTCGCCTACCACCAGGGATGCCGCCGGTACCTCGCGCTCCGTGCCATCCTCGGCCAGCAGGCGGGCGGTGCGGGGGCGCAGGTCGAGCAGGGCGCGCAGCGCGGCGCCGGTGCCGCGGCGGGCGCGGGCTTCCAGGTGCTTGCCGAGCATCACGAACAGGATGACGACGACCGCCGCCTCGAAGTACAGCATGTCCCCTTGGGCGTGACTGTGCCCGCCGCCATGCTGCAGCAGCAGCACCAGGGACAGGCCGAAGGCGGCGGAGGTGCCGATGGCGACCAGCAGGTCCATGTTGCCGGTGCCGGCGCGCAGTGCCGCCCAGCCGGCGCGGTAGAAGCGGGCGCCGAACCAGAACTGCATGGGCAGGGCCAGCGCGAGCTGGACCCAGCCATTCGGCATCCAGTCCTGGCCCAGCCCCATGCCCACCATGCCGGCCAGGAAGGGCGCCGCCAGCAGCGCCGCCACCAGCAGGTCGCGCCGCTGGGCGGAGAGCTTCGCGGTCGCCGCCGCTTCCTCCGCCGCGCCATCCTCCGGCGTCGCGGCAAGGCGGTAGCCGGCGCGGGCCAGCGCGGCGGCCAGCACGCTGTCCTCCACCGGCAGCAGCAGCCGCAGCGTCGCCTGTTCCGAGGCGAGGTTGACCGAGGCGGAGGCCACCCCCGGCACCGCGGCCAGCGCCCGCTCGACGCGGCCGGCACAGCTGGCGCAGGTCATGCCCTCCACCCCGATGCGGCGCTGCGTCTCCGGCACCACATAGCCGGCGCGCTGCACCGCGGCGGCCAGCGCCTCCACCGGCGCGCTGCCCTGCACCTGCGCCCGTTCGGAGGCCAGGTTCACGCGGGCCTCCACCGTGCCGGGCACGGCGAGCAGCGCACGTTCCACACGCCCGGCGCAGCTCGCGCAGGTCATCCCCTCGATCGGCAGGGACAGGCGGGGAAGGGTCTGAGGCGAGGCCTCGGGCATCTGGGGCTGGTGTTCCATTCAGCGAAGATGGTGTTTCCCAGTATGGGAAGGTCAAGACCCGGCGGGATGATCGCCGGAGCACGCCGCAAGGATGCCGGCCCGCGGTGGCGGCTTCATTGATCCAGCGCAGGTTTGTGACATCGGTTGACGACGCGCGGTGCCGGGGCGACACCGTTGCGCCATGCCCCAAAGACTGCGCGTCGCCCTTCTCCTGGCCTGGCTGCTGCCGGTGCTCGGCCCCACCCCGGCCCCGGCCCAGAGCCCGGCCGCAGCTCCGGCGCAGGATTGGCCGGTGCGCATCGTCAACCGCACCGGCCAGCCAGCCACCGCCCTGCACGCGGTGCGCAGCGGCCGGACGGATTGGGGCGGCAACCTGCTGAACCGCGGCCCGCTGCCGAACAACGCCGCCTTCGCCATGCGCCCGAACGCCGCCGCCGGCTGCCGGTTCGATGTGCGCCTGGTGCTGGCCGATGGGCGGGAGGCCCTGGCACGCAACCAGGACATCTGCGCCACGCCGCGGGTCGAGCTGTACACCGCCGTGGCCGCCGCGCCGCCGGGCATCATCACCACGCCCACGCCAGTCCCCGGCGTGGCGCAGGCGCGGCCGAATGCCCAGGCGCGGCGGGTTTCCACCGGGACCGGCTTCGTCGTGGCGCCGGACCGGGTGCTGACCAACCAGCATGTGGTCGATGGCTGCGACCGCATCCTGGCGCGCACGCCGGATGGCCGCTGGCTGGCCGCCGTGCCGCCGGCGCAGGTGGACCGGGCGCTGGACCTATCCATCCTCCACATTCCGGGCAATCCCGGCCCGGCGCTGTCCTTCCGCGCCGGCCCGGCCGTGCGGCGTGGGGAGGGCGTGGTCGCCTACGGCTTCCCGCTCAGCGGCCTGCTCTCCGCCGACCCGAAGCTGACCCGCGGCGAGATCAACGCGCTGGGCGGGCTGCGCAACGACCAGAACACCTATCAGATCAGCGCGGAGGTGCAGCCCGGCAATTCCGGCGGTCCGCTGCTGGACATGCAGGGCCATGTGGTCGGCGTGGTGGTGGCGAAGCTGGACAGCCGCCGCGTGCAGAACGTGGACAATGTGAACTTCGCCGTGAAGGGGGAGGCAGCCCAGGCCTTCCTGCGCCGCGCCGGCCACGCCTTCCAGGCCGCGCAGAGCAGCGGCGCCGATCGCAGCGCGGCGGATGTCGGCGACATCGCCAACCGCTCGACGGTGCTGCTGCGGTGTGAAAGGTAGCGCGCAACCCACGGCCCGCCCGGCGGTTACACCGGGGCAGCCAGCAGAAGAGGGAACCCCTGGGATGCGCGCTTCCCGCACCACGCCCATCCTGTTCGTCGCGGCGGCCCTGCTGCTGCCGGCCGCCGCCCGGGCGCAGGAAGGCACCACGCCCGGCGCCGGCGCGCCCTTCTCGGTGGGCGATGCCTATACCTCCGGCGCCGGTGAATTCACCGTCGAGGGCGTCTTCGGCTATGAGCGCGCGCGGGGCGGACGGGAGGATTTCCGGCCGGCACCGACGCTGAAATACGGGCTGAATGACCGGCTCGAACTCAGCCTCGGCACCGATTACGGCTTCGGCAATGGTTCCGGCGTGAACCAGGGCAGCATCGGCCCGGCGCTGACGGCGCGGCTGGCGGACCAGGAGGGCCTGCTGCCGACGGTGTCGCTCAGCCTCGGCGCCACCGTGCCCTACGGGCCGGGCCATGGCGGCACCGGCACCAGCCTGGTCGCGGCGACCACCTGGGTCACCGGCGAGGGTCCCGGCAGCTGGGGGCTGCACCTGAACGCCGGCTTCCTGGCCACGCTGGACCCGGAGCCGGGTGAGCGCCGCACGGGCTGGCTGGCCGGCGCCGCCGTCAGCCATGTGGTGAACCCGGAGACTGTGCTGGTCGCCGCCTATTCGCAGCAGACGCAGGACGAGGGCGATCGCGACTTCAGCCTGGTGGAAGCCGGCTTCATCCGCAGCATCAGCGATTCCACCAGCGTCGGCCTGACGGCCGGCGCCGGGCTGAACCGCGATTCACCCCGCCTGCGCCTGGCCGCCTATCTCAGCTACAGCTTCGCCACCGGCCGATAGTCAGCCGAAGGTCGCCGCGCGGATCGAAGGGTCGATATAGCGCGCGATGTCGGTCAGTTCCTTCTGCGGCTGCGCGTATTTGCTGCGCAGGCGCAGCACCGTGCGCAGCCCGGCCTCGTCGATCCGCAGGTCGCGGAAGATGCCGCGTTCCGGATCCAGCAGCGCCGTGGCGGCGCGGGCGGCGACCGGCGGCGGCATATTGGCCCGCGCGGTGAGGATGCCCGCCGCCTCGGCGCGGTTGGCATCGAGCCACACCAGGCTTTCGCGGAAACCACGCGTGAAGCCGATGAGCTGGTCCCGCTTCGCCGCCAGCGTGCCGCGCCGCGCGGCGGCGACGATGCCCTGGTAGGCGCCGACCGCATCCCGCCCACGGGCCAGGCGCCGGAAGCCGCGGGCCTCCGCCGCGAGATCCAGCGGCGTGTTCAGCAGGGTGGCCGCCTGCTTGCCCTCCAGCAGCGCCGCCAGCCGTTGCGCGCCGCCGCCGACGGCGACCCATTCCACCTGGTCGGCGATGCCGGCCTGGCCCAGCACTTCGCGCAGCACGAAGGCGAAGCCGGTCGTCATGGCGTCCACCGACACCACCTTGCCCCGCAGCGCCGCGAGATCCGGCACATCCGCCGCCGCCATGACGGAGAGCATGCCGTCATCGACGCCGAAGAAGGCGGTGAAGTCGGATGGACCCGGCAGCCGCGCCTCGCCCTGGCCCTCGTTGTAGGCGACGATGTTGTCGACCGAAGTCAGCGCCAGGTCGTACTTCCCCGAATAGAGGTCGGACGCCATGGCGCGCGAATTCGGCGTCAGCTCCAGCGCCACCTCCAGCCCATGCCGGGCGAAGATGCCCTGCTGCTGGCCGGCCCAGATCGCCAGGTTGGAGGCGCCGGCGAAGGCCACCACGTTCAGCTTCGCCAGCGCTTGCGCCTGTGCTTGCGTCTGCGTCTGGGCGGCGCCGGCCGCCAGGGCTGCGGCCAGGGTCATCGCGCTTCTCCGTGTGATGCGGGGCATGGCGCGTTCAGTCCGCGAACTGGCCGGCGGCCTGCAGGATCGGGCGCCAGCGCTCGATCTCGGCGGCCAGGTGGGCGCGATGCACCTCGCCATTCTGGCGCGAGACGGGCTCCGGCGGGCTGCCGAGGCCGGTCATGCGCTCGACCACCCGCGGATCGGCGAGCGCGAAGCGCAGCGCGGCGTTCAGCCGGTCCTGCACCGGCTTCGGCGTGCCGGCCGGCGCGTAGAGGCCGTGCCAGATCGCGACCTCGAAGCCCGGCAGGCCGCCCTGGACGGCGGTGGGCACGCCGGGAACGGCGGGCAGCGGCGCGGGCGTGGTGACGGCCAGCGCCTTGATCTGGCCAGCCTGGATGAAGGGAATCGCGCTGGTGGTCTGGTCGCAATAGATGTCGAGGCGATTGGCCATCAGCTCCGGATAGATCGGGCCCGATCCGGCGAAGGACACGGTGGTGAAGCGCGTGCCGAGGCTGGCCTGCAGCAGCGTGCCGCAGAGCTGGCTGGCGGAGCCGAGGCCGGCATTGCCGAGGTTGATGCGCTCCCCGCCCTCGCGGATCAGGCGGATCATCTCGCCGAAATTGGCGGCGGGGAAATCGGGGCGGGTCAGCCAGACCATCGGGGTGGCGGTGACCAGGCCCAGCATCTCGAAGGCGGTCAGCGGGTTGTAGGGCAGGCGGCGATACAGCGTCGGCGCGGTGGACATGCCGATATTGTGCAGCAGGATGGTGTGGCCATCCGGCCGCGCCTGGGCCACGCGGTTCACGCCGATGGTGCCGCCGGCGCCGCCGACATTCTGCGCCACGACATTGACGCCGAGGTCGCGCGACATCGCTTCCGCCAGCATGCGGCCGACCGCATCGGTGGGGCCGCCAGGGGCGAAGGGGATGACGAGGGTGATGGGCTGGCCGCCGGGCCAGGCGGATTGCGCGCGGGCGGTGCCGGCGAGCAGCGCGGGGGTGGCGAGGGCTGCGCCGAGCAGGCTTCGGCGGGTGGTCTGGATGGTCATCTTCCTGGATTCTCCCTTGGACGTCATGGGGTGGCCGGTTTTCCGGCCTGGTTTGTCTTGATCCTCCGCCGCCCCCTCACCCGGACCCTCTCCCCCTGTCGGCGGAGAGGGCTGCGCAGGCTTGGCGCGATGCGCCAGGCCGACGCGGGTGAGGCGGGCTGCGCCGTCTCTCGCGGCCTCAGCGACCGCCGCCGATATCCACCAGCGTGCCGGTCATGTAGGCGGCGCCGGGCGAGAGCAGGAAAGCGACCAGGCTCGCCACCTCCTCCGGCTCGCCGGGCCGTCCGAGTGCGATGGCCGAGGTCATCGCCTTCAGCCGGTCGGCGCCGGCGCGCGCCTCGTGGCTTTCGGTGCGGATCACGCCCGGCCGCACGCAGCAGACCCGGATGCCGAGTTTCCCCACCTCATTGGCGAGGCCCGCGGTGAACCCATCCACCGCGCCCTTCGCCGCCGCGTACATCACGCGCCCCGGCTGCCCGCCGAGCACGGAGGCGCGCGAGCCGATATTGACGATGACGCCGCCCTGGCCGCCGCGATCCGTCGCCATGCGCCGCACCGCCGCGGAGGAACAGAAGACGGTGGTGCGCAGGTTGCCGTCCATCATGCGGTCGTAGTCGGCGGCGGTGATCTCGGCGATCCTCGCCTCCGCGCTGCCGCCGGCATTGTTCACCAGGCCCTTGATGGGACCGATGGCATCGGCGGCGGCGAACAGCGCCTCGATGCCCGCCTCGGACTGCACATCCGCCTGCACCGCCTGCGCGCGGCCGCCGGCGCCGGTGATGGCCGCGACGGTGGCCTCGGCCGAGGCCGCATCGCGGGTAAAATTCACCACCACGTTCCAGCCATCCGCTGCCGCGGCGCGGGCAATGGCCGCGCCGATGCCGCGACCGGCGCCCGTGACGACCAGGACCCCGTGGTCCAGACGCGGCCGGTGCAGCCCTTCGCGCCCTTCGGCGCTGCGGTCATCGGACGCGGTGTCCGCCTGCGGCCGATTCAGCCCTTCGCGCCCTTCGGCGCTGCGGTCATCGGACGCGGTCACCGCGACCAGCCGCCGACCTGCGATAGTTCCGCGCGGGCTTCCGCCGCGGTCATCGGCTCCGCGCCGAACTCGCGCAGGATGCGGACGGCGCGCTCGACGAGGACGGTGTTGCTGACCGCCAGCTCCCCCTTGTTCAGGTAGATGTTGTCCTCCAGCCCGACGCGCACATGGCCGCCCAGCAGCCAGGCCTGCGCCAGCATGGGGAATTCCATGCGGCCGATGGCGAAGGCCGCCCAGGGGCTGCCGGGGGGGATGATGGACTTCGCGTAGTTCAGCGTCGCCGGATCCCAGTCGAAGCCGTAGCGGATGCCCATGCAGACCTGGAACAGGCAGGGGCCCTTCAGCACGCCATCCGCCATCAGCTTCTTCGCCAGGCCGATATCGCCGCTATCGAAGACCTCGAGCTCCGGGATGGTGCCGACGGAATAGATCAGCTCCGCCATCCGCGTGATCGACCAGGGCGCGTTGATCACCACGGCGCTACCGGACCACATGGTGTTCAGGTCGAGCGTCGCGATCTCCGGCTTCAGCGCGACGATATGCGCAACGCGCTCATCCGGCGGCAGCAGGGTGGAGCCGGCGGCGGCCTCGCGCGGATTGTCCAGCGAAGGCACGTAGCGGCCGCCCGGGCCGGTGGTCAGGTTGATCACCACATCGGTGCCCGATGCGCGGATGCGGTCCATCACCTCCCGGTACAGGTCGATGGACATTGAGGGCTTGCCGGTCGCCGGGTCGCGCACATGGATGTGGGCGACGGCGGCACCGGCCTTGGCGGCCTCGATCGCGGCGTTGGCGATCTGCTCCGGCGTGATCGGCAGGTGCGGCGTCTGTTCCGGCGTGGTGATGTTGCCGGTGACGGCGCAGGTCAGGATGTATTTGCGGCGCATCTTGCTATTCCTTCGCCGGGCCGAAGGCGGGCTTGCCGCGGGTGATGTCGAGGAAACGGGTGACGCTGACCGTCTCGAACAGCCCGTTCTGCGCGAAGGGGTCGCCGGCGGCGAAGGCTTCCGCCGCCGCACGGTCCGGCACGTCGACGATGAACACGGACCCGATCCGCGCCTCCCCGTCATCGGCCACCATCGGGCCGGCCAACTTGATGTCGACCGGGCTGGCCTTCAGGTAGGCGCGGTGCGCGTCGTAATGCGCCTCGCGGATCGCGGCGCCATCGGCGACCTGGGTGCAATGGATCAGGAACAACATTTCAGGCGGCATCCTCTCTTGGAATGCGGAATTCGTAGCTGAGTTTGGCCGGCTTGCCTGCCGCCTTCGGCGCATCCCAGTCCGTCACCAGGCTCGCCTTCACGCCGAACACCGCATCGTCATGCAGGTACGGGTCGCCATCCTTGAAGATGTGGGTGATCAGGTCCCGGTAGCCGGGCTTCTTGATCCAGAAATGCACATGCGTCGGCCGCATCGGGCTGCGGCCCATCGAGGCCAGCACACGCCCCACCGGCCCGTCATGCGGCACCGGGTAGCTGGCAGGCATCACGGTGGGGAAGGCGAGCAGACCGTCCGGGCCGGTGACGAAGCGGCCACGCATGTTGTGTTCGTCGCCGAGCTGGCTGTCGTAGAAGCCATCCGGCGAGGTGTGCCACACATCCACCTGCGCGCCTTCCAGCGGCTGGCCGGCCTCGTCCAGGATGCGCACCTCGACCTCCAGCGGTTCGCCAGCCACGCCGGGCGACATGTTCTGCCCGTTCTGCAGCACCGGCGGATTCTCGCGGTGGAAGGGGCCGAGCACGGTGGTCTCGCTGACGCTGGCATGGGTGCGATGCGCGATCGCGTCCACCAGCATGGAGACGCCGAGGATGTCGGACAGCAGGATCACCTCCTGCCGCTTGTCGTCGCACCAGCGGCCGAGCTCGGTGACGAAGCCGACCCCCTGTTCCCATTCCTCCGGCGTCAGCTCCACCTCCCGCACGAAGTCATGCAGGTGGGTGACGAGGGCGGTCATGATCTGGCGCATGCGCGGGCTGGCTTCGGGCGAGATGCGCCCCAGCACCGCCTCGGTGAGATTCTCGCTGGTATAGGTGACGTGGCCTTCGGGCATGGTGCGTTTCCCTCTTAATCGCCCATGGTCAGCACGACGCGACCGCGGGTGCCGCGGGCGACGGCAGCATAGGCCTCGGCGCCACGCGCCAACGGGTAGGATTCGACGATGGCGGGGGGCGGATAGGCGCCGGATTCGAAGCCCGTGCGCAGCGCTTCCATCATCGGCGCGCAGGCGGCGGCGGAGCGCTTCAGACTGTCCACGCCCAGCAGGCGGCATTCGCGGCGATAGAACGGGATCAGCTCGAACTTCACCTGCTCACCCGGCGTGCCGGCGATGACGATCATGCGCCCGCCGAAGGCGAGTGCCGCCAGCGCCGCCTCGGTCAGCGCGGGCTTGCCGACGCAGTCATACACCACATCCACGCCGCGCCCGCCGGTGGCGGCGGCGATCTGGGCGGCCACGTCATCCCGGTTCACATCGATGAAGCTCTGGGTTGCATGCCGGGCCGGGCTGTCCGCCGGCGCCTCGCCGCGCACTGCCGCGATCACGCTGCAGCCGCGCGCCGCGCCGATGCCACAGGCCGCACCGCCGACGCCGCCGGTGGCGCCCAGCACCAGCAGCGTCTCGCCGGGCTGCAGCTGCGCGTAGTCCAGGCCGATCCAGGCGGTGACGTAGTTCACGCCGACCGCGCCGGCCTGTGCGAAGCTGAGATTGGCCGGCTTGCGCGCCAGCGCCGCCACCGGCAGGTGCAGGAAGCGCGCATGGCTGCCGTCCCGCGTGAAGCCGATATCGCCGCCGGTGCCCCAGACTTCCGCGCCGCACCATTCGGCCGGCCCCTCCACCACCACCCCGGCGAAATCCCGGCCGGGGGTGCGCGGCGGCACGGTCTGGCGCATGCGGCCGGCGACGTTCTTCACATCCGAAGGGTTCACGGAGGCCGCATGCACCCGCACCAGGGCCTCCGCCGTGCCGGGGCTGGCCACCGCCACATCCTGGCACGCCAGCACCTCCGGCCCACCGAAGGCGGCGAAGCGCAAGGCGGGGGCGTGCTTCAGCTTCTGCGCGGCCGGCGCCTGACCCGCATTCGGGGGGGCATCGTTCATGGCGGGTCGAATCCTCCGTTGACGGATCGGTAGGCTTCGCCGCGGAAAGGGTCAAGAAAAATCTGCAATCGATTGCAGCGCCCGCTAAGCGACCGGTTGCGCTATAGCGGCGCCGATGCAGCCACCCGCCCCATCGCCCCTGCGGGGCGTCCCATCGCCCCTGCGGGCCACCATTGCCGATGTCGCCCGCGAAGCCGGCGTGCATGCCTCCACCGTCTCCCGCGCCCTGAACCCGGCCACCCGCGGCATGGTGACGGAGGCGGTGGCCCAGCGCGTGACGGAGGTGGCGGACCGCCTGGGCTGGCGGCCCTCCGCGGTCGCCGCCGGGCTGCGCACGCGCAAGTCGCGCACCATCGGCATCCTGGTGCCGGACCTGATCAACCCGATCTTCCCGCCCATCCTGCATGCGGTGGAAACCGTGCTGGCGACGCAGGGCTACGTCACGCTGGTGGCGAACACGGATAACGACGCGGCGCGCGAATCGCTGCTGATCGAGCGCATGGCGACGCATCTGGTGGATGGGCTGATCCTGGCCTCCGCCGCCGCGGGGACCGATGCGCTGTCGCTCTGTGCCCGCTTCGGCATCCCGGCGGTGCTGATCAACCGGCGCATGCCGGAAGGCGCGGGCTGCGCCGCCGTCTCCGCCGTCACCAATGACGACATCCACGGCATCGGCCTGGCGGTGGACCACCTGGTGGCGCTCGGGCACCGGCGGATCGCGCATCTGGCCGGGCCGCAGGGCGTCTCCACCGCGCGGGACCGCCGCACCGGATTCCTCGACCGGATGCGCCATCACGGGCTGGAGCCGGCGGAAATCACCACCGCGGCGGCCTATACGCGGGAGGCAGGGCGCGCGGCGATGGCGGCGCTGCTGCAGGGGCCAGCGGGTACCGGGCCATCTGGTAACGAGCCGGGCTGCACCGCGGTGGCGGTGGCGAACGACATGCTCTGCCTCGGCGTCTATGATGCGATGGAGGCGGCGGGGCGGCGCGTGGCGGCGGACATCTCCGTCACCGGCTTCAACGACATGCCCTTCGTCGATCGCATCCACCCGGCGCTGACCACCATCCGCATCCAGCACGACGCCATGGGCCGCCAGGCCGCCTGCATCCTGCTGGCGGAAATGGCCGAGCCGGGCCTGGCGCGGCAAAGCATTCGGCTGGTGCCGGAACTGGTCGTCCGCGCCTCCACCGCACCACCCGCAAAGGCCCCCTGATGCCGCTGATCGTCGCCCAGGTTTCGGATGCCCATCTCGGGCCCCGCACCACCGTGTTCCAGGCCAATATGGCGCGCATCGAGCAGGTGCTGCACGCAGCCCCGCCGCAGGCGCTGGTGGCCAGCGGCGACCTGTCGCTGGATGGCGCGGACCGCGATGCGGATCTGTCCTTCGCCGCGAGTGCCTTCCGCCGCATGGCCGGTGCCGCTCCGTTGCTGGCGATTCCGGGCAACCACGATGTCGGCAGCGACCCGCGCACTATGCCGACCCAGCCGGTGGATGCCGGCCGCCTGGCGCGCTGGCAGGCGCAGTTCGGCGCCGATCGCTTCCTGCAGGACCTGGACGGGCCGGGCGGCGAGGCCTGGCGGCTGATCGGCCTCAACACGGAAATCATGGGCACCGGCCTGGCGCAGGAGGCCGAGCAGGCCGCTTGGCTGGGGCAGGCGCTGTCCGGCCTCGGCCGCCGCCGCATCGCCGCCTTCCTGCACAAGCCGGTCTTCGTGAACGGGCCGGACGACGCCTTCGACTACTGGTCCGTACCGCCGGAGGCGCGTCCGGCGCTGGCGCCGCTGCTGCACCACCCCGCGCTGCGGCTCGTCGCCTCCGGCCATCTGCATCTGCACCGCATGGAGCGGCGGGGGGAGGTGGCCTATGCCTGGGCGCCCCCGGCCTCCTTCATCTGCGAGCCGGAGATCCAGCCGGGCCTGCCCGGCGACCGCGTCGGCGGCTTCCTGCGCCATACGCTGCATGCCGACCATGTCGAGACCGAACTGGTAGGCCCCGCAGGGCTGCGCGCGCCATTCCTGGAGGAGGTGCGGGCGGAGACCTACCCTCGCCTCGGTTGACTTCGGTTGTGTTTCGCGCTCCGGTTGCACAACCCAGAGTTGGTTTTCCGTTAATTCGGTGATCGTTAGGATCAAGGAACTTTCACCCGACGGGGCGCCATGTCGCAGGCTCAAAGGCCGCGGTCCGAATTCCTGGGTCTGCACGACCCCTATGCCGACACCCCGGCCGGGCCACCGGCGCCGCGCCCGCCGCCGGGCCCGCTGGTGACGCGGGAGAAGGCGGGGGAGCTGGTGCGGGCCGGGGGCGCGCTGGCCGCCCTGTTCGTGCTGATCGCGGTGGTCATCACCGCGCTGGGCTGATCAGCCCTTCGGCTTCTCGCGCTTCTGGTTCTCGCCGGGCAGGGCGATGCCGGTAAGCGCCTGCCACACCCGGATGACGAAGCCATCATCGGCGCGTCCATGGCCCATGGCGCTGGCGGCGGTGAACAATTGCTGCGCCTGGCTGGCCAGCGGCACCGGATGGTCCAGCCCGCGCGCCATCTGCGCCACCAGGCCGAGATCCTTCACGAAGATGTCCACGGCGCTGCGCGGGGCGTCGTCGCCCTCCAGCACGCGGGCCATGCGGTTCTCGAACATCCAGCTGTTGCCGGCGGCGCTGGTCACCACGTCGTAGAGCTTCTGCGGGTCCGCCCCGGCGCGGATGCCGAGCGACATCGCCTCCGCCGCCACGGCGATATGCACGCCGGCCAGAAGCTGGTGCACCACCTTCACCGTCGCGCCGATGCCGGGCGCCTCGCCCAGCTCCCACACCTTGGTCGCCACCGCATCCAGCACCGGCTTCGCCTTTGCGAAGGCGGCGGGGCTGCCGGAGGCCATGACCGTCATCTCTCCGGTCGCGGCCTTGGCCGCACCACCAGAGACGGGGGCATCGAGGTAGAGGAAGCCCGCCGCCTCGGCTCGCGCCGCCAGCCGGCGGGCGTCATCCGGGCCCATGGTGGCGGAGGCGATGATGACGGCGCCGGGCGCCAGGCGCTTCGTGCAGCCGGCGGGGCCGAACAGCGCGGCTTCGGTCTGCGCGGCGTTCACCACCAGCAGCAGCACGGCCTGTGTCCCGGGTGCGATTGCATCCGCGCTGGCGGCGACCTGCCCGCCGGCACCGGCAAAACTGTCGCGCGCGGTTTCCGAGAAATCGCAGCCCGTCACGGCCAGACCTGCCCGCAGGCAGGACAGCGCCGCCCCCATGCCCATGGCCCCGAGGCCGATCACCGCCACCTGCATCGTCATCTCTCCCTGATCGCGCAAGGCTGGCGGGCGGCGGCGTTCAGCGCAAGACGAGGACCAGGATCTGCACCAGGGCGGAGACCACCAGCAGGACCAGGACGATTTTCGACAGGGTGGAGATGGGCGGCATCAGCCGGAGATGATCGCGCGCAGCAGGGCCTTCAAGGCGGGGGCGGCTTCCGCGTGGCGGGCCAGCAGCGCGGCCTCATGCGCGCGAGCCTCGGCCACCAGGGAATCGGCGAGTGCGGCGCCGGTAGAAGTCAGGGCGATGCGGGTCTGGCGGCCCTGGCGGGTGCGGGCGAGCAAGCCATCGGCAGCCATCCGGTCCAGCAGCTTGGACATGGTCGGCTGCTGCATCAGGCAGGTCTTGCCCAACTGCCCGACCGTCGCGCCCGCCGCCGCGCCATGCAGCGTTGCCAGCACCCGCCAGACCGGCACGGCAACCCCGCGCGCCTTCAGCCGCGCATGGAAATCGGCCGAGGCGGCGTGCGAGGCCTGGGCCAGCAGGGCGAGGAGATAATCCTCGACGAAGCGGGGCGGGGTGGTCACGCGGTGAACATATGACTTTTCATGTGTCGGCGCCACCGCTAGCGTGAGCCCCAGCCAGGGAGGGCAGCGGATTGCGCGATGACCGGATCGAGCCGCAATGGATCGAGGCCTTCGAGGCGGTGCTGCGGCTCTGCGCGGCGCAGCCGGGGGAGACGGTGTGCCTGCTGTCCGAGAGCCAGTCGCGGCGGCTGAACATCGACCTGGCGGAGCTTGCGGCGCATCGCCTGGGCTGCCGGCCCTTCCGGCTGGAGGTGCCGACGCCGCGGCAGACGGCGCCGGTGCCGGTGCGGTCCACCGGCGCGTCGCGCGCCTTGGCGGGGCATCCCTCCGTGCTGGCGGCGCTCGGCGCTTCCTCCCTCATCCTGGATCTGACGCGGGAGGGGCTGCTGCATGCGCCGGAGCTGAAGGGAATCCTCGCCAGTGGCGCGCGGGTGCTGATGGTCAGCGACGAGCATCCGGATGTGCTGGAACGCCTGGTGCCGCGCGCGGAGGATGCGGCGCCGGTGAAGGCCGCCGTGAAGCGGCTGCGCGCGGCGCGGGAGATGCGCGTGACCAGCGCGGCGGGCACCGACCTGACCGTGGCGATGGCGGGGGCCACCACCGCCGGCGTCTGGGGTTTCACGGACCGGCCGGGCACCATCGCGCATTGGCCGGGCGGCGTGGTGGTGTCCTTCCCTGCCGCCGGCAGCGTCGCCGGCACGCTGGTGCTGGCGCCGGGCGACGCCAACCTGACCTTCAAGCGCTACATCGAGCAGCCCGTGCGGCTGACCTTGCGCGACGACCATGTGGTGGCGGTGGAAGGCGAGGGCGTCGATGCGCGCCTGATGCGCGACTACCTGGCCGCCTGGGGCGACCCCGGCGCCTATGCCGTCAGCCATGTCGGCTGGGGCATGAACCGCCGCGCGCGGCGCGAGGGCCTGCTGTTCCACGACAGGGGCGACCTGAACGGCACGGAGCTGCGTGCCTCGGCGGGGAATTTCCTGTTCTCGACGGGCGCGAATGAATTCGCCGGCCGCTTCACCGAGGGCCATTTCGACATCCCCGTTTTCGGCTGCACCATCGCCCTGGATGGCGAGGTGGTGGTCCGCGAAGGAGACTTGCTGGCATGACCACCATCCTGCTGCACGGTATCGGCGGCCCGTCCTGGGACGGCATGATCCCGGGCGCGATCGACTGGCCGATGCCCGGCTTCTGCGGCACCGCGCCGCTGCCCGAGATGACCTTCCCGGCGCTGGCGGATTCGCTGCGCGATGCGCTGGATGCGCGCGGGCTGGACCGCGTGACGCTGGTCGGCCATTCGATGGGCGGCATGCTGGCGCAGGAATTCGTCGCGCGCTGTCCGGAGCGGGTGGCGAAGCTGGTGCTCTACGGCACCACGCCCGCCTTCGGCGGCCGCGACCCGTCCTTCGCCGAGCAGTTCCTGGCCGCGCGCCTTGGCCCGCTGGAGGGACGCTCGATGCAGGATGCGGCGCCGGATCTGATGGCCGGGATGCTCGCCGACAGCGCGCCGCCGGATGCGCTTCCGCGGGCCCTGGCCGCGATGCGCGCCATCCCGGAGGAGGTGTATCGCGCTACCTTGCGCTGCCTCACCACCTTCGACCGCCGCGCCGACATGGCGCGCATCGCCGTGCCCACGCTCCTGATCGCCGGCGAGCGCGACCAGGCGGCGCCGCTGAAGACCATGCAGCGCATGGCGGAGGCGATTCCGGGCGCGCGGATCGTCGTGGTGCCGGGCGCCGGGCACCTGATCCATCTGGAAGCGCCCGAGCCTTTCCGGGCCGCGCTGCTGCCCTTCCTGAAGGCGTGACACCCATGGATGCGCCGATCTTCGACCCCAAGGCCTTCCGGCTGACGTCCTTCGAGGCCGAATTGACCGCCCGCGCCCGCGATTTCGGCGCCCGCGTGCTGGCGCCGCGCGCCGCGCGATGGGATCGCGACGCGACCTTCCCGATCGACAACTACCGCGACATGCATCGCGAAGGCCTTTTGGGCATCTGCATCCCGGCGGAGGAAGGCGGGCTCGGCGCCGATTTCCGCGCCTATTGCATGACCGCGGCGGAGCTTGGGCGGTACTGCGGTGCCACGGCGCTGACCTGGAACATGCATGTCTGTTCCACGCTCTGGACCGGCGCGCTGACCGAAGACCTGGAGATGGACGAGGCCACGCGCGCGGAACACCGCCGCCGCCGCCGCCTGCACTACGACACCATCCTGCGCGACGGAAAGATCTTCTCGCAGCCCTTCTCGGAGGGCGGCGCGGCGGCGGCGGGGGCTGCGGCCTTCGGCACCACGGCGGTGCGCGTGCCTGGCGGGTTTCGGATCAACGGCAAGAAGATTTTCGCGAGTCTCGCCGGCCATGCGGATACCTACGGCATCCTCTGCACGGAAATGCTGCCGGGCGAGAAGGCGTCGCGAAAGAACACGCTGTATCTCGGCGTGCCGGCGGATGCGCCGGGCGTCACCGTGACGGGGGAATGGGACCCGCTGGGCATGCGCGGCACCGTCTCCCGCACCCTGATCTTCGAGGATGTCTTCGTGGCGGAGGATGCGGCGCTGATGCCGCCGGGCCTTTATTTCCAGGCGGCGATGCGCTGGCCGCACATGTTCCTGACGCTCTCGCCCACCTATATGGGGCTGGCGCAGGCGGGTTATGATTTCTGCGTGCGCTACCTGCGCGGCGAACAGCCCGGCACGCCGCCGGTGAAGCGCCGCATGTACCCCACCAAGCAGATCGCCGTGGCGCAGATGCGCGTGATGCTGGAACAGACCAAGGCGCTGTGGTTCCAGGCCATCACGGAGGCCGGGCCCGATCCCTCCAAGGAGCAGATGCTGCGGGCGCTGGCCGCGCAGCATACGGTGATGGAGAACGCCCAGGCCATCGCCAGCCTCGCCATCCGCACCTGCGGCGGCCAGGCGATGCTGAAATCCCTGCCGCTGGAACGCATCTTTCGCGACAGCCGCTGCGGTGCGCTGATGCTGCCCTGGACGGCGGAACTCTGCATCGACCGCATCGGCCGCGACGCGCTGTATGAGAAGGGCGAGACGGACCAGTGAAAGACTGGCTCGCCGCGCATCCGCCCGGCCGCATCGCGCTGCGCTTCGGCGATGCGGCGCTGACCTATGGTGAACTGCACGCGCAGGCGCGCGCCATGGCGGCGGCGCTGGCGGCGCGCGGCGTGCGGCATGGGGATCGCGTGGGCTTCCTCGGCCAGAACCATCCGTCGCAGATCGTCGCGCTCTTCGCCTGCGCCCGGCTCGGCGCGCTGCTGCTGCCGCTGAACTGGCGCCTGGCTGCGCCGGAATGGCGCTTCATCCTGGACGATGCCGGCGTGCGGCTGCTGTTGGCGACGCCCGAAATGCTCCCGGCCGTGCCGGACCAGGCGGTGGATGTCACCACCCTCACCGCTTCCGGCGACGCGCCGGATGAGGGCGCGGAGCATGACCCGGTGCTGCTGGTCTATACCAGCGGCACCACCGGCCGGCCGAAGGGCGCGGTGCTGGACCAGTGCGCGCTGCGCCACAATGCCCTGAGCGCGCAGCACGCCTTCGAGCTGACGCAGGCCGACCGCGTGCTGACCGTGCTGCCGCTGTTCCATGTCGGCGGCCTCAATATCCAGACCACGCCGGCGCTGATGGCGGGTGCGGAGGTGCTGCTGCATCCGCGCTTCGATGCGGAGGCCTTCTTCGACGACGTCGCGCGCCACCGCCCGACCCTCACCTTGCTGGTGCCCGCGGTGATGCAGGCCCTGGTCAGCCATCCGCGCTGGGCCTCGGCCGATCTTTCGAGCCTGCGCGCCATCGGCGCCGGCTCCTCCGACGTGCCGCTTCCGCTGATCGAGGCGTTTCATACTCGGAAAATTCCCGTGCAGCAGGTCTATGGCGCGACCGAAACCTGCCCCATCGCCATCCTCCAGGACCGCGCGGAGGCGCTGGCCGCCCCCGGCTCGCTCGGCCGTCCCGCTTTGCATGCGGAAGCCCGCATCGCCGGCGGCGCGGCCGAGGGCGAGATCCAGATCCGCGGCCCGGCCACGCTGCGCCGCTACTGGCCGGATGTACCGGCGCTGGATGCGGAAGGCTGGTTCGCCACCGGCGATGTCGGGCGCCTCGACCCGCAGGGGCGCTGGTGGTTCACCGACCGGCTGAAGCACGTGATCATCTCGGGCGGGGAGAACATCTACCCGGCGGAGGTCGAGCGCCTGTTGCGCAGCGCGCCCGGCATCGCGGAAGGCGCCATCATCGGCCGCCCCGATCCGCGCTGGGGGGAGGTGCCGGTCGCCGTCGTCGTCCCGGCCGAGGGCTTCGACGCGGCCCGCGTGCTGGCGCATTTCGAGGGCCAGATCGCCCGCTTCAAGATTCCCCGCGCCGTGGTCACCGTGCCCGCCCTGCCGCGCACCGCGCTCGGCAAGGTCGAGGTCGCAAAGCTGCGCAGCCTGCTGGCCTGAACCGCGAAACCGGGCATGATCGGGATAGCCGGCCCGAGGAAACGCCCCGCATGATGCGCCTGAACGCCTTCGACATGGCGACCCCCGGCCATATCCAGCAGGGAATGTGGCGCCATCCGCGCGACACCGCCGCGAACTACCGAAACCTGGAGCACTGGACCGGCCTCGCCCGGCTGCTGGAGCGCGGGCTGTTCGACGGGTTGTTCCTGGCCGATGTGCTCGGCATCTATGATGTCCATGGCGGCAGCCCGGATGCGGCCTTGCGCGGCGGCGTGCAGGTGCCGCTGCTGGACCCGGTGCTGTTGGTGCCGGCCATGGCGGCGGTCACGCAGCACCTCGGCTTTGGCGTCACCTGCAACCTGGCCTATGAACCGCCCTACCTGTTTGCCCGGCGGATGAGCACGCTGGACCACCTGACCGGCGGCCGCATCGGCTGGAACATCGTGACCGGCTACCTCGACAGCGCCGCCCGCGCGCTGGGCCATGCCGAGCAGATGCGGCACGATGACCGCTATGACCTGGCCGATGAATACATGCAGGCGGTCTATGCGCTGTGGGAGGGAAGCTGGGCCGAGGATGCCGTGAAGCGCGACCGCCAGGGCGGCATCTTCACCGACGCATCCCGCGTGCGCCGCATCCACCATGCCGGCCCGCAATACCACATCGATGCGATCCACCTGGCCGAACCCTCGCCGCAGCGCACCCCCGTGCTGTACCAGGCCGGCGCCAGCGAGCGCGGCCGCCGCTTCGCCGGCACCCATGCCGAATGCGTTTTCGTGAACGGCACCAACCCTGCCGTGGTCGCGCGGCTGGTCGCGCAGCTGCGCGCCGCCGCCGCGCCGCGCCCCATCCAGGTCTTCGCCGGCGCCACCGTAGTGGTCGGCCGGACCGAGGCCGAGGCGCGCGACCTGCTCGCGGATTACGCGTCCTGGGCGAGTGCGGAGGGCTGCCTCGCCCATGCCTCCGCCTCGCTCGGCATCGATTTGAAGAAGTTCGGCATGGATGAGCCGGTGCGGGCCGGCGAAAGCCAGGCGATCCGCTCCAATGTCGAGGCGATGGCCAAGGTCGCCGGGCCGGACTGGACGCCGCGCATGCTGCTGGCGCAATCGGTGCTCGGCAGCCGCCAGCCGCCGATCGTGGGCGATCCCGTGCAGGTGGCGGATGCGCTGGCCGGCTGGATGCAGGCGGCGGATGTGGATGGCTTCAACCTGTCCCGCACCGTGATGCCGGAATGCCTGGAAAGCTTCGTCGCGCTGGTGGTGCCGGTGCTGCAGGAACGCGGGTTGTACAAGACCGCCTACACCCCCGGCACCTACCGCGAGAAACTGTTCGGCGCCGGCAGGCTGCTGCCGGAGGGCCACCCGGCCGCGCGCCACCGCTGGGCATGAAACGCCGGAACATCGCGCTGATCACCCTGGCGCAGGTGCTGGCGCTGTCACTGTGGTTCTCCTCCACCGCCGCAGGCCCGGCCATGCTGCTGGAGGCACCGGCGCGCGGGCATGTCTACCAGGCGCTGCTGACCAGCGCGGTGCAGGCCGGCTTCGTGCTCGGCACGCTGGTCAGCGCCGCGCTGGCGCTGCCGGATCGCTTCGACCCACGCCGCGTCTTCGCCCTCGCGGCACTGCTGGGCGCCACGGCGAATGGCGCCATCCTGCTGCTGCCGCCGGGGGCGGAGGCGGTGATCGCGGCGCGCTTCGCGACCGGCATGGCGCTCGCCGGGGTCTATCCGGTGGGGATGAAGCTGGCGGCCGGCTGGGCGGACCGGGGCGATATGGGGCTGGTGGTGGGGCTGCTGGTGGGCGGGCTGACGCTCGGTTCCGCCGCGCCGCATCTGGTCTCGGCCTTGGGCGGCGTGGCCTGGCGGCCGGTGCTGGCGGTGGCGTCGGGCACGGCGGTTGCGGCGGCGCTGCTGGTGGGGCTGGTGCGGCTCGGTCCGCGCCATGCGCCGGCACCGCCCTTCCGACCGGAAGCGGCGCTCGGGCTGTTCCGCAACCGGGGCACGCGGCTCGCGACGCTCGGCTATCTCGGGCACATGTGGGAGCTCTATGCGATGTGGGCCTGGGTCGGCCTGTATTTCGCCGCCAGCTTCGCCGCCTGGCGCGGCGATGCGCCAAGGCCGACGGAGGCCGCGCTGGCCACCTTCGCCGTCATCGCCGTTGGGGCGCTGGGCTCGGTTGCCGCCGGGCTGGCGGCGGACCGCATCGGGCGGGTGCGGGTGACGGTCGCGGCCATGGCGGTCTCGGGCGCCTGCTGCCTGCTGGCGGGGCCGTTCTTCGGGCTGCATCCGGCGCTGGTGATGCTGCTCGGCCTGGTCTGGGGCGTGGCGGTGGTGGCGGATTCGGCACAGTTCTCCGCCAGCGTGGCGGAGCTGTCGGAGCCGGGGCTGACCGGCACCATGCTGACGGTGCAGACCAGCCTGGGCTTCGCGCTGACCCTGGTGACGATCCACCTGATGCCGCCCATGGTGCAGGCGCTGGGCTGGGGTGGCGCCTTCGCCGTGCTGGCGCTGGGGCCGGCGCTGGGGTGTCTCGCCATGCTGCGCCTCGGTCGCAGCGCCGATGCGGCGCGGCTGGCGGGTGGACGGGGATAAAGGGGGACACAGGTCATGACGCTGCTGATCCGCAACACCACCATCGTCACCGGCGATGCGGCCGGCACCATCCATTACGGCGCGGCGCTCGCCGTCCAGGGCAACCGCATCGCCGCCATCGGCCCGGATGCGGAGATCGCGGCGCGCTTCCCCGAGGCGGAGGAGGTCGATGGCAGCGGCCGCGTGGTCTTCCCGGGCTTCGCCAATATCCACACCCATCTCGGTATGACGCTGGCGCGCGGCGTCTTCGAGGATCTGTCGCCGCCACATAACCCGCCCTTCTGCGGCGGCCTCTCGCCGATTCCGCTGCCCGTGCTGTCCCCGTCCGAACAGGCGGTGATGTGCCAATTGGGTGCGCTGGAGGCGATCCGCTCCGGCACCACCGCGCTGCTCGAGGATGCCTCCGGCATCGAGGATTATGCGCCGCAGATGGTGGAGACCGGCCTGCGCATGGTGTTGGCGGAGCGCTGCTGGGACCGTGCGGGTGCCGGCATCGGCGACCCTGCCGAGTTCCGCCAGGACCCGGCGCTGGGTGAGGCCGGGCTGGCGCGGATGGAGGCATTGCACCGCCGCTGGCACGGCGCCGGTGCGGGCCGCATCCAGGTCGGCATCGCCGCCTGGGCGCCGGACATGTGCTCGCCGGAGCTGCTTCGGGCGGTGGAAGCCCTGCGCCAGAGACTGGATGTGGTCTGCACCATCCACCTCAACCAGATCTGGGGGGAGGTCGCGGCGGTGCAGGCGCATCGCGGCATGCTGCCGAGCGAATACCTCGACAGCATCGGCTTCCTGAACGACCGGCTGGTCGCCGCGCATTGCCGCTGCATGGCGCCGCTGGAGGAGAAGATCCTCGGCCGGCACAAGGTGCATGTCGCCTTCAACGCCGCCATCGCCGCCCGGCGCGGCCTCAGCCCGCGGGTGTGCGAGCTGGAGCAGGCCGGCTGCAATATCGGCATGGGTACCGACAACATGGCGGAGGACATGGTGGAGGTGATGCGCACCGGCCTGTTCATGGAACGCATCCGCCGCCAGGACGGCCGCAGCCCGACGCCGGAGGAGGCGCTGCGCTGGGCGACCCGCAACGGCTACCGCGCCATGGGCGTGGCGGATGGCGGCTGGCTGGCGGAGGGCAACCTGGCGGACCTGGTCATGCTGCGGACCGGCCGCGCTCATCTGGCGCCCTTCCTGCGCGCGGTCGCGGTCTTCGTGCATCAGGGCCAGGCTGCGGATATCGACGATGTCATGGTCGATGGCGCCTGGGTGATGCGCGACCGTGTGGTGCTGACGATGGATGAGGCGCGCGTGGTGCGGGAGGCGGAGGAAATCGCCGGGCGGGCCTGGGCGCGGCTCTTCGCGGAGAATCCCGGGATCGCGGTGCCGCCGGGTTTCCGGCCGCTTTAGCGGGGCGCGGCCAGCTCCTCGGGTGTCGCCGCGATGCCGCGCGCGCGCAGCCAGGCGGAGGCGCGCGGGTCGGCGGTCAGCACACACAGCGGCACGGCCAGGATCATGCCCGCGGTGAAGGGCAGCGCCAGCGCCAAGGCGGGCCAGGACAGGCCGGCGAAGGCGGCGGTCAGCAGCAGGCCAACGACGGTGTGCGGCCAGAGCAGCCGCGTGGCGTCGCGCCAGGACACGCCACGATCGGCGCGGTTCTGCGGCAGCCAGCCGGGCTTCGCGCCGAAGGGTAGCAGGGCCAGGAAGATCGCCTTGTTGAGGTTCGACAGCGGCTCGAACAGCTGCATGAAGACCAGCTCCGCCAGCGCGCCGCGGGCGAAGGCGGCGCGGCCGCCATAGGTGGCGGCGGCACGGCGCTGGATCAGCACCTGCGCATAGCCGGCCAGCTTCGGCGCGAAGTAGCACAGCCAATGCGCCAGCACGGCGAGCGCCAGCGCCCCCATCGGCGTGCCCGCGCCGCCGCCGCCCAGCCCGTTCGCCGCGGCGAGGATCAGCGCCAGCACATAAAGCGGCGCGCCGAGGAACAGCAGGATCGCCTGCGCCAGCTGCAGCCGGCCGAGCCAGGTCATCCCCGGCAGGCGGAACAGATGAAAGTACTGCATGTTGCCCGCGCCCCAGCGTTCATCGCGGCCCAAAAATTCGGGCAAAGCGGGCGGGTTGGACTCCAGGCTGCCATCCTCCGCCGGCAGGCAGCGCACGGCCCAGCCGGCGGATTGCAGCCGCACGGATTCCACCATGTCGTGGCTCAGGATCCGGCTGCCATCGGGCAGCGCCTCCAGCTTCGCATGGTCGCGGAAGGGGGCGACACGGAGGATCGCGTTGTGGCCCCAATAGGGGCCGGCATCCATCTGCCACCAGGCCTGTCCGGTGGCCCAGGCGCGCATGCCGGCGCGCATGCCGAACTGGAACAGGCGCGGGAAGGCGGCCGTCGCCGGGCGGCCGACGATGAGCTGCTGCACGATGGCGAGCCGCGGATCTGCCTCCATCACCGCGACCAGGCGCAGCACGGCGGCGGGGGTCATCACGCTGTCGGCGTCCAGCGTCAGGAAGAAGGCCTCGTCGGTCAGATGATGGTCCAGCGCGTCCATCACATTGCCGGCCTTGTAGCCGGTGTTTTGGGCGCGGCGGCGGTAGCGGGCGGTGGGGTGGGCGGCGAGGAATGCCTGCACCGCAGTTTCCTCGTCAGCGACGGCCTGCGGGTCCTGCGTGTCAGACAGCAGCCAGAGGCGAAAACGGTCCCTGGCACCCGCCTGGTCCAGCCCCTGCAGCAGCACGGCGAGTGGCGGCAGGACCTGGGACAGGTCCTCGTTCCGCAGGCAGACGAACAGGGCGGTGAGGGCGCCGGGCGGGCCGGGCTTGGCGCGGGCCAGGGCGGGCAGCACGGCGGCGGGCGGGTTCGGCGCGCGCAGCAGTATCACCAGCCCCGCCAGCGCATTGGCCGCCGACAGCGCCGCCCAGGGTGTGGTCAGCCCGATGCAGGCCAGGATCGCCCATTCCAGCGGGGCCATACCGCCAGGCAGCAGGGCCCGCAGCAGCAAGACCAGCAGCAAAACGGCGATCGCCGCGACCAGCAGGGCGAACAGGGATCGGCGGAGCAGGGGCGATTCGGGCGGCATCGTCGGAGCCATGCCGCCGGATGATGGCGCCGTTACGGCGACAGCGGCATGCCCGCCTGCGCCAGCCGCAAGGCTGCCACGGCAAATGCCGCCCAGGCTGCCGTCACGGCCGCAACCGGCCAGCTCGTCGCGCGGGTCAGCAGCCAGAAGCCCGGCACCGCCTGCATGGCGTGGACGGCAAGGAAATGCGCCACGCGCAGATCGCCGCCATCGCGCGACCAGTAGAAGGGCGGGAAGCCGGGCGTACCGCTGCCGCCGACCAGCGGGCTGCCGGTGCCGGCAATGGCATAGCCGGTAACGCCGCCCAGCACCCCGGCCACCACCAGCCCGAGGCCCACGGCCAGGCGCCAGCCGCGCGGCTGAACCGTATCGCCGCGAACCAGCACCAGCAGCCCGAGCAGCGCCGCCAGCGCCACCAGCACCGTCGCCCCCAGCCCCATCAGCGCGAACATCACCTGCCCGAAGGGGTCGCTCGCAAAATGGCTCGGCAGGCCGGCGGCGGCGCGCCAGGTGATCCAGCCCTGCTCGAAGGCCGCCGCGCCCAGCGTGCCCCACAGTACCAGCCCGGCCAGCGCCCCGCGCCGCGCCGCCGGCGCCAGCACGCCCCAGGCCCAGGCGAGGGTCCAGAACCAGGGGATGAAGGAGGCGGCGAATTTCGCCGGCTTGGTCCAGACGGAGACGCCATAAATCTGCCGCCCATCCACCGCCATCGCCGCCAGGCTGAAGGCCAGGCAGCCGACCGCCACCCATCCGGCCCAGGCGAGCAGGTTCTGGCGCCGGTGCAGCTCCGCGATCAGCGCCCTCATCGCCGCACCAGGCGCAGGCCGAGGAACAGCAGCAGGCCCGCCGGCCCGGCCAGGAAGGTGGGCGGCAGGCAGAGGCGGATCAGCCAGGGGTTCACCCCCTCCGCCGTGCCGCGCCGGCAGATCCAGGCGCCGATGAACAGGTCGAAGGCCAGGTAATGCACCCAGCCCGCCAGCAGGTGGCCCGGGTCGCGGAACAGCGCCGCGACCTCCGCCAGCGACCCGAAGCCGCCCTCCGCGCTGCCCCAATGCCAGGCCAGCAGCAGGGTGTAGAGCGCGGCCAGCAGCGCCGGGATTGCCAACCCGGCCAGCAGCCAGTTCGCCCAGCGCCGCCCCGGCGCCGCAAGAAGGGCGAGCCAGCCGGCCATGGCCAGGATGCCGGCGGCGGAAAAGATGGTCTCGAGCGTCATGTGTCACGCCTCAACTTGCCAATGGTCAGTTTTTCGCAACCCAATCTGACCATTGTCAAGTTCGATTCGCGGGGGCAGAGTCGGGCCATGTCGGTCACCCCGAAAACCCGCGGCCGCCACCATCACGGCGACCTCCGCCGCGCCCTGCTGGATGCGGTGGCGGAGATCGTGCGGGAGGTGGGGCCGGAAGCGGTGTCGCTCCGCGAATGCGCCCGCCGGGCCGGCGTCTCCCACTCCGCCGCCACGCCGCATTTCGGCGACAAGCGCGGCCTGATGACCGCCTTCGCCACGGAGAAGGCGCTGCGCCTGCGCGCCGCGATGGAGGCCGCGCTGGCTGCCCTGCCGGCCGATGCCAGCCCGGCCGAGCGCCTGGCCGCCACCGGGCGCGGCTACATGGCCTTCGCCCGGGACAACCCGGCGCATTTCCGCCTGATGTTCCGCACCGACCTCATCGACCCGACGGACCCGACCTGGGCCGAGGCCTCCCGCCGGTCGCGTGAGCCGCTGGACGCAGCCATGCACGCCGTTGCGCCGGACGCCGGGGATCGCGCGCTGCGGGCCCGGCTGGCGCTGGCCTGGGCCGGCGTGCATGGCTTCTGCATCCTACGGGCGGAGGCGCCGCGCAGCGACCTGTGGCACCCGGAGCCGCGCGGGACGGAGGTGGCGGAGGACCTGCTCGCGCTGATCGTCACCGCCTGTGAACCGCAGCCGGGGTGAGAGCCTGACCGATAAGGTCGACGGCTGACGGCCAGCGCGGGCAAGCCGCACTCGACCGACCCGCCGATCTCATGGGTCAGGCTCCGGGCCGGGGAAACCTGCGCCGCCTGTGACGTTGGCATCGCAACCGGTTCGGAGCCGCCGCGATGCCCCAATCCCGCCCCATGCTGCTGCCGCGCCTGATGGCAGCCTTCCTTCTGCTGTCCGGCCTGGGCCTGGCCGGGGGCGGCGCCTGGCTGGTGCTGCTCGGTGGGTCCTGGTTCTACCTGCTGGCAGGGCTGGCGATGCTGGCTTCCGGCATCCTGCTGTGGCGCGGGCGCGACGCGGCGCTGCTGGTCTTTGGGCTGCTGCTGGCGGTCACGCTCGCCTGGGCGATCTGGGAGACGGGGCTGGACTGGTGGGCGCTGGCGCCACGCGGCGGCCTGCTGGTGGTGCTGGCGCTGCTGCTGCTGACGCCCTGGATCACCCGCCCGCTCGGCACCAGCCCGCTGCGCGGCGGCGGCGCGGTGCTGAGCCTGGCGGTGCTGGCCAGCATCGTCACCGCGCCCATCGCCATGCTGCGCGACCCCCATGCCATCGAGGGTGCGCTGCCGACCCGCCGCCTCGCAGTGGCGGATCAGGGCATCCCGGATGGGGAATGGCACGCCTATGGCCGCACCGGCCTGGCCCAGCGCTTCTCGCCACTGGACCAGATCACGCCCGCCAATGTGGCGCGGCTGGAGGTGGCCTGGCAGTACCGCACCGGCGACATGCGCGGCCAGCCGGGGGAACCGCAGGAGACCACCTTCCAGGTCACGCCGCTGAAGATCGAAAACCGCCTGTTCCTCTGCACGCCGCACCAGGCGGTGATCGCGCTGGATGCGACGACGGGCGGCGAGATCTGGCGCTACGAACCCACCATCCTGAACGACCTGGCCCTGCAGCACCTGACCTGCCGCGGCCTCGGCTGGCTGCCGGCGCCAGAGTCCGGTGCCGCGCCGCCCGCGCCGCTGGACCCGGCCCGCGTGGCGGCGGCCCGCGAAGCCGTGCCCGGCCTGCCCGTCGCGGCCGAGGGCGCGACGACGGTGGAATGCGGGGCGCGGCTGTACATGCCGACGGCCGATGGCCGCGTCATCGCGCTCGATCCCGAGACTGGCGCCGTGTGCAGCAACTTCGGCGACGGCACAGGGCAGATCAACCTCTGGGCCAACATGCCCAACGTCCGGCCGGGCGGCTACTACTCCACCTCCCCGCCCGTGGTCGCCAATGGCGTGCTGGTGGTGGGCGGCACGGTACTCGACAACGTCTCCACCAGCGAACAATCGGGCGTCATCCGCGGCTATGATGCGCGCAGCGGCGCGCTGCTGTGGAACTGGGATTCGGGCGCGCCGGACAACACCGCGCCGATCGCGCCGGATGCCACCTACACGCCCAACTCCCCCAATGCCTGGTCGATCCTCAGCGTCGATGCCGCGCTCGGCCTGGTCTATGTGCCGCTGGGCAACCAGCCGCCGGACCAGTTCGGCGGCAACCGCAGCCCGGCGGTGGAGCGCTTCTCCTCCGCCGTGGTGGCGCTGGACCTAGCGGATGGCAGCCTGCGCTGGGCCTTCCAGACCGTGCACCACGACCTGTGGGACTACGACGTCCCCTCCCAGCCCACGCTGATCGACCTGACGGTGGAGGGCCAGACCGTGCCCGCCTTGGTGCAGCCGACCAAGCAGGGCGAGCTGTACGTGCTGGACCGCCGCACCGGCGAAGCCATCCTGCCGATCCGCGAGGTGCCCGCCCCGCAGGGCGCCGCGCCGGGCGACACCACCGCACCCACCCAGCCCGTCTCCGCCCTGTCCTTCGACCCGCCGATGCTGCGCGGGCGGGACATGTGGGGGGCCACGCTGTTCGACCAGCTCGCCTGCCGCATCCAGCTGCGCCGGCTGCGATATGAGGGCCGCTACACGCCGCCCTCGCTGCAGGGCTCCATCGTCTATCCGGGCAATTTCGGCGTCTTCAACTGGGGCGGCATTGCCGTGGACCCGGAACGGCAGATCGCCTTCACCACGCCAGCCTACCTCGCCTTCGTCTCCCGCCTCGTCCCGCGCGAGGATGCCACCACGCTGTATGTCCAGGGCGAGAACCGCCCCCCAGGCAGCCTGCCCGCGCTGAACGAGAATTTCGGCGCGCCCTACGCCGTCCAGCTCTACCCCTTCCTGTCGCCCATCGGCCTGCCCTGCCAGCGCCCGCCCTGGGGCTATGTGGCCGGCGCGGACCTCACCACCGGCCAGATCGCCTGGCAGCACCGCAACGGCACCGTGCGCGACCTGTCCCCCGTGCCGCTGCCCTTCCGCATGGGCGTGCCCGACCTCGGCGGGCCGATCCTGACCCGCGGCGGCGTCGCCTTCATGTCCGGCACGCTCGACAACTACGTGCGCGGCTACGACGCCACCACCGGCGCACAACTCTGGGAACACCGCCTGCCCGCCGGCGGCCAAGCCACCCCCATGACCTACACCGGCACCGACAACCGCCAATACCTGCTGGTCATCGCCGGCGGCCACGGCTCCCTCGGCACCACCGCCGGCGACCACGTCATCGCCTACGCCCTGCCAGGGGGGTGAGAGGCGAGGGTCTGTGCGGGTTGTTCGCAGGGAGGGCGCTGCCCTCCCTGCACCCTCCCGCAAAGGGCTTTGGCCCTTTGAACCCATGAATCATAAGCGGAGAAGCGGAGGGGGCCGAAGCGACCGCTTGTGCAGCGGTACCGCCGGCCCCCTCCGCTTCTCCGCTTAAAGTCCTCGCGGTCCAGGGGCCCGAGGCCCCTGGCAGGGGGTGCAGGGGGACAGCGTCCCCCTGCCATCACCAGCGCAACCCGTCCGCCTCACGCCCCCCGGCGGCGCCAGGCTGTGTACAGGTGGGGGCCGAGCAGGGCGGTCAGGGCGAGCAGCAGCAGGATCAGGCTGACGGGGCGGGTGAAGAACACGGTCCAGTCGCCTTGGCTGATGGTCATGGCCTGGCGCATGGCCTGTTCGGCCATCGGGCCGAGGATCATGCCGATGACGACGGGTGCGACCGGGAAGTCGAAGCGGCGCATGAACATGGCGATGATGCCGATGCCGTAGAGCAGCATCAGGTCGATGATGGAGTTGCTGATGCCGTAGGTGCCGATGGTCGCGAAGACCAGGATGCCGGCGTAGAGTTGCGGCGGCGGGATCTTCAGGATGCGCGCCCACAGCCCGACCAGGGGCAGGTTCAGCACCACCAGCATGACGTTGGCGATGAACAGGCTGGCGATCAGGGTCCAGACCAGGTCCGGCTGGCTGGTGAACAGCAGCGGCCCGGGCTGGATGCCGTAGGACTGGAAGGCGGAGAGCATGATGGCGGCGGTGGCGCTGGTCGGCAGGCCGAGTGTCAGCATCGGCACCAGCACGCCGGCGGCTGCGGCGTTGTTCGCGGCTTCGGGGCCGGCCACGCCTTCGATGGCGCCGGTCGTGCCGAATTCCGCGGCGTGTTCAGGCTTCACCAGCTTCCGTTCCAGGAAGTAGCTCAGCATGGTCGGCATCTCGGACCCGCCGGCCGGCATCACGCCGAAGGGAAAGCCGAGCCCGGCGCCGCGCACCCAGGGCCAGAAGGACCGCTTCCAGTCGCTGCGCGTCATCATGATGCGCCCGACATCGCGCACCTCGACCGGGCCTTCGACATGGCGCCAGGCCAGGTACAGCGTCTCCCCCACCGCGAATAGCGCGACGGCGACCAGCACCACGTTCACGCCGTCCAGCAATTCCGGCACGCCGAAGGTCAGGCGCGGCTGGCCGGTCTGCAGATCCACGCCGACCAGCCCCAGCAGCAGCCCGAAGCCGAGGCTGGCCAGCCCGCGCAGGGCTGATCCGCCGAGCACGGCGGAGACGGTGACGAAGCACAGCACCATCAGCATGAAGTACTCGGCCGGGCCGAGCATCAGCGCGTATTCGACGACGATCGGCCCGATGAAGGCGATGCCCAGCGTGCCCACCGTGCCGGCAATGAAGCTGCCGATGGCGGAGGTGGCGAGTGCCGGCCCGGCGCGGCCGTTCTTCGCCATCTTCGCCCCTTCGAGGGCGGTGATGATGGACCCCGATTCGCCCGGCGTGTTCAGCAGGATGGAGGTGGTCGATCCGCCATACATCGCGCCGTAGAAGATGCCGCAGAACAGGATGAAGGCGCCGGTAGCGGAGACGCTGAAGGTGATCGGCAGCAGCAGCGCGATGGTCAGCGCCGGGCCGATGCCGGGCAGCACGCCGATGGCGGTGCCGAGGAAGCAGCCGAGCAGCGCCCAGCCCAGGTTGGACAGCGTCAGCGCATGGCCGAAGCCAAGGATCAGCCCGTCGATCGCCCCCATCAGAAGGGGGCTCCGAAGACCAGGGATTCCACCATGCCCGCGCCGATGTTCACGCCGAGCCCCTTCACGAAAAGCCCGTAGGCGGACAGCGACACGATGAAGGCGATGACCAGGTTGCGCAGCAGGGCGCGCGACCCGAAGGCGGCCGCCACCAGCACGAATTGCGCGGTGGCGGCGATGGTGAAGCCGAAAGGCTCGATCAGCACGAGGTTGGCCAGCAGTGCCGCCAGCAGCAGGCCGAGCGCGCGCGGGTTGATCGGCGGGGCGTCGCGCAGTTCCTCGATGTTCGCGGACCAGCCGCCGCGCAGCGCCGTCGCCACCAGCCCGGCGCCGATCAGCACCAGGAAGCCGGAGACGAGGTAGGGCACGAGCTGCGGCCCGACCTGCGCGTAGATCGGCGAGGCCGGGATGACGGCGGTCTGCCAGAGCGCCAGCAGGCCGAGTGCAAGCACGAACAGCGCCGCGGCCAGGTCGGGACCGGTGCCGGAGCGTCCGGTCCCGGCTTGGCGTCGGTTCATGCTCAGCTGGCCAGGCCGATGTCGCGCAGCACCTGCTCGGTCTCGTTGTGGTCGCGCAGCAGGAACTGCGCGAAGGCATCCCCGACCAGGAAGGCATCGTCCCAGCCGCGGGTGGTCACGATCTCGCGCCAGGCCGGCGTGGCGTGCACCGCGGAGACATAATCGACCAGCGCCTGGCGCTGCGTGGCATTGATGCCGGGGGCGCCGAACAGGCCGCGCCAATTGCCCATCACGATGTCGATGCCGCTTTCCTTCAGCGTCGGCACGCCATCCAGGCTGCGCGTCTCGCCGGTGGTGGCCAGCGCCCGCATGCGGCCGGCCTTCACCTGCTCGGCGAATTCCGAGACGCCGGAAATCCCGGCCTTGACCTGCGCGCCGAGGATCGCCGCCTGGGCGGGGCCGCCGCCGGCGAAGGCCACGTAGCTGGCTTCCCGCGCATTGCGGCCGAGTGACTTCAGCATCAGGCCCAGGATGATGTGGTCGATGCCGCCGGCGCTGCCGCCCGCCACCGCGACGCCGCCCGGATTGGCCTTCAGCGCATCCGTCAGGTCCGACAGCTTCTGGAACTCGCTGCTGGCCGGCACCACGATGATGCCGGGCTCCGAGGTCATGCGCGCGATCGGCACCACGTCGCGGATGCTGACCGGGGTGCGGTTGGTGATGCCGGCGCCGACCATGACGGCGCCGCCCACCATCAGGGCATTGGGGCGGCCGCGGCGCTGGCTGATGAAGCGCGGCAGGCCGACCATGCCGCCGGCACCGCCGACATTCTCGAACTGGAAGCTGCCGACCAGGCCGGCGGCGCGGGAGGCCTGCTCCAGCGCCCGGCCCAGCCCATCCCAGCCGCCACCAGGGCCGGCGGGGACGAAGACGAACATGCTGTCGAAGCGCTGCTGCGCCACGGCGGAGCGGCTGGAGAGCCCGGCCGCGGCAAGGCCGGCGGTCGCGGCGATCAGGGTGCGGCGGCTTGTCATGTTTCCTCCGGTGGACACGGTTCCCGCATACCTTAATCAGCCGTTGACGGCTCCGGAAGGGCGGCGTGGCCGGCCGGGGCCGGAGGTCATGAAACCTTTCCCATTCGTCACGCGTCCTGCCTGAGCAGGGAGGCCCGCCAGATGCCCGAACCGAACACCGCCCCATCCACGCAGGACCAGCCGACGCTGGCGCGGGCGATCGGGCCGTTCCAGCTTTTCGCCTATACGCTGGGCGGCATGCTGGGGGCCGGGATCTATGGCCTGGTGGGGCGGGCGGCGGGCAATCTGGGCAATGCCGTCTGGCTCGGCTTCCTGGTGGCGATGGTCGCCGCCCTGCTGACCGGCCTGTCCTATGCCTCACTCGGCAGCCGCTACCCGCAGGCGGGCGGGGCGGCCAATATCACCCAGCGCGCCTTCGCCCGGCCGCTGCTGACCTGGGTGGTGGGGCTGGCGGTGATGGCCTCCGGCCTCACCTCCGTCGCCACGCAATCCCGCGTGGTGGCGGAAAACCTGCTGCGGCTGGCGGGGCTGGAGGGGGTGCCGGCGATCGCGCTGTCGCTCGGCTTCCTGCTGCTGGTCTGCGGCATCGTGCTGCGCGGCATCCGCGAAAGCATGTGGGTCAACATCCTGTGCACGGCGGTGGAGGCGGCGGGGCTGCTGCTGGTGATCGCGGTGGGCATTCCCTACTGGGGCGGCGTCGACCTGTGGGAGACGCCGAGCCCGGATGGCATCGGCATCTCCTTCCTGATGACCGGCGCCATCCTGACCTTCTTCGCCTTCATCGGCTTCGAGGACACGATCAACGTGGCGGAGGAGGCGCGCGACCCGCGCCGGACCCTGCCGATCGGCATCGTCACCGCCATGCTGGCGGCGACGGTGCTGTACATCGCGGTCGCCATCACCGCGGTGTCCGTGGTGCCGTGGCGGGAACTGGCCGAGGCGCCCGGCCCGCTGGCGGAGGTGATGGCCCGCGCCGCGCCCTGGGTGCCAGGCTGGGGCTATGTCGCCATCACCATCTTCGCGGTCGCGAACACCGCGCTGCTGAACTACGTCACCGCCTCCCGCCTGTTGTACGGCATGGCGCGGCAGGGGCTGCTGCCGAAGACGCTGGCCCGCGTGCATGCCAAGCGGCGCACGCCGCATATGGCGATCCTGGCGCTGCTGCCGGTGCTGGTGGCGCTGGTGCTGGCCGGCAATATCGGCGAGCTGGCCTCCGCGACCGTGCTGCTGCTGCTGGCGGTGTTCACCGTGGTGAATGTGGCGCTGCTGGTGCTGCAGCGCCGGAAGGGGGAGGCGAAGGGCGGCTTCGAGGTGCCCTGGCCGGTGCCGGCCGCCGGCGCCCTGGTCTGCGCCGTGCTGCTGGTGAACCGGCTGGTCAGCACGGATTGGCGGGCGCCGGCCCTGGCCGCCGGGCTGATCGTGCTGATCCTGCTCGGCTATGCGCTATTGCGGCCACGGGTGACGGAGGAAGCGACGCGGATCGAAACAGGCTGAAGCGGGCGTCCCTTGCGTGGCGCCGCGCGGCTCCGCATTCTTTGCGTCTCACTCAGGGGTCGGATCTTCATGCGCGGTGTTCGGGCCTGCCGGCCGCTGCTGGCCGGGATCTTGCTTCTCGCGCTCGGCCTGGTGCGGCCGGCCCTCGCGCAGCCATCCGAGTCGCCCGCCAACCCGGCTCAGGGCAACCCGGCTCAGGGCAACCAGGCACCCAACCGGCAGGTGACGGTGCAGAATGAAACCGACCTGGCCCTGAACTTCCTGTACCTGTTTCCGCCCGGCGCCACGGATCGCGGCCCGGACCGGCTGGGGGATGCGGTGGTGGCGCCCGGCAGCAGCTTCCGCGCCCGGCTCGGCCGGCAGGCGCGCTGCACCTTCGATGTGGTGGCGATCTGGCAGGATGGGCGGGAGGAAGCCCGCAGCGCCGTCAACATCTGCCGCAGCCCGCGCCTGGTCTTCGGCGATCCCACCATGCCGACGCTGGAAGCCGCCATCGCCAATCGCAGCCCGGTGCTGCTGCGCGAACTCTATGCCAGCACCAATGGCGCGGAGGGCTGGGGGCCGGACCGGCTCGGCCCCGAGGTGATTGAGCCGGGCGGCGGCTTCCGCCTGCGCATCCGCACGCGCGACTGCGTCTTCGACCTGCGCGCCATCTTCGCCGATGAGCGGGAGGAGGTGCGGAGCCGGCTCGACCTCTGCGCCGAGCGCGGCGTCGCCTTCGACCGCAGCGCCATCCCGCAGCCGGTCCCGCGCAGCCTGGTGCTGGTCAACCGCCACCTGGCGACGGTGCAGGAGGTTTATGTCTCCTCCAGCACGGATGCCGATTGGGGGCCGGAGCGCCTGGGCACCACCACCCTGCTGCCGGTGGGGGAGGAGGCGACGGTGACGCTGGAAGGGACCTGCCAGGCCGATATCCGCATCGTCTTCCCGAATGGCGGCGCGGAGGAGCGGCGGGAGGTCGATCTCTGCGCCACGCAGCGTATCCTGCTGGCGCCGGGCTGGGTGCTGGGGGCGGAGCAGGAGGCGACACCGGCCGTACCGCAGGCGACACCCGCCGTGCCAGCCGATCCGGAACGGCCGGGCGACGAACCGCAGGCGACGGACCCTGTCGCCGTGAAGCTCCGCAATGGCGGTGAGGTGCCGATCATCGAGATCCATGTCGCCCCGCCCGGGGAGCCGCGTGGCGAGGACCGGCTCGGCGCCGATGTGCTCGGGGTGGGAGAGGCGCTGGAGCTGGAAGCGCCCGATGGCGATGCCTGCATCGCCGACCTGGTGGCGCTGTTCCGTGATGGGCGGGAGGTGACCCGCGCCGGGGTGGATCTCTGCCAGGGCGAGGAGATCGAGATCCGATGAGCCGATTCCGCGCCTGGCTGCGGCCCCTGGCCGCCTGCCTGCTGCTGGCCTCGGCCGCCCATTCGCAACCTGCCCCTACGCAACCTGCACCGATGCAACCCGCGGCAGCCGGGTCCGGCGGCACGAGCGTGCCCGAGGCGCTGCGCGGCGCCTGGTTCGCCGGCACCTGCGCCGACCCCGAGGCGATGCTGCTGCTGACCGCCCGTGCCGCCGCGCGGCTGGAGGCGGAGGCCCCGGCCCGGCTGTTCCGCTTCCGCCGGATGCGCGACCAGGATGGCTGGGTGATCGGCACCGCCGGCGGCCCCGAGGCGCCGCGCCTGATGCTGCGCCCCGTGGCGTCGGGACCGCTGCCGCCGGGACCGGTGGCGCCGGGACTTCAGGCGCCGGGGCCGGAGACGCCTGGGCTGGAGAGCGTGGAGCCGGAGGCCAAGCTGCGGGAGGACCGGCTGCCTGGCGACAGCCCGCTGACCAGCTGGCAGCGCTGCCCCGCGCCGCCGGTGGCCCTGGCCGCCCTGCATGGCGAGGGTGCCGCCTTCCTGGCGGCGCTGGAGCATCTGGAGGAGGGCTGCGGCAGCGGCACGCCCGGCGCCTGCGCCGCGGCCATCGTGGCGCAGGCCGATGTCAGTGGCGACCGGCTGCTGTCGGTGGCCGAACTCGCCCGGCTGCTGCGCGGCGCCGCCTGGGTCGCCGCGGTGCAGGAAGGTGCGACGCAGGACATGATCGCGGCGGCGGTGGGGGCAGGCGGGCTGGCCGGCATCCTCTCCGCCCGGCTGCTGATGGAAAGCCTGGACTATGATGGCGATGGCCGGATCGCGGCGGCGGAACTGGCGCAGGACCGTGCTGCCTTCGCCACCGCCCGTGGCACGGCGGCGGGAAGGCCGCTGCGGATGGATGGCGTGGCGGAGGGCGCGGGCATGCTGCGCGGCCTGATGGAGGGGCTGGCCAACTGGCGCTGAGGCGGCCGGCTACTCGGCCTCCTCCTTCTCCTCCCGGCGCGTGATGACGAGCACGGTCGGCGCGCCGTACCGCAGATCCCATTCGGCAAGGCGCGGCGCGGCATCATTCGCCGGCAGCGCGGTCAGCGGCGGCGCGGCGACGGGCGGCAGCACCACCACGGGTGGCTCCACAACCGGCGGCTGGATCACCACCGGCGGCACCACGACCGGCGGAACCACCACCGGCGGCACCACCACCGGCGGATCCACGATGGGCGGCGCGCCACTGCAGGTGCTGGCAGCCATGACGCAATTGTTGAACAGGTAGCCGGACCCGGCGGCCGGCAGGGCGACGAATTGCGCCGCCGCTTCGCCGCCCACGCCGCCCAGCGTGCCGAGGATGAAGGCCGATCCGCCCTGGCCCAGCACGCCGAGCCGTCCGGCATCCAGCACGCCGAGCACCGCGGCACCGTCCAGCAGCAGGAAGACCGGCGCATCCCCTGCCGCCAGGTCGAACACCGCGGCCCCGGCCGGCGCCGCCTGCACCGGGCCGAAGCTGGCGAGCTGCGTCGCCTGCTGCACCGGCGCCAGCCCGGGCCGGTCCGCCACCAGCCCCGCCGGCAGCGCGGCCAGCCCGGCGGCGCGGCTGTCCAGGATCAGCACCGGCCGCAGCGCGGCGTCACGGGCCAGCAGGCGGCTGCCGGCGCCGGCGGCGAAACCCTGCGGGCTGGCCAGCAGGACGCCGCGATCCGCCTCCAGCACCGCGCCATCCAGCCGGATCGGCCCGGCGGCGCGCAGCACCACGTCGGCGCCGCTCGCGGTGCCGGCGAGCGCCAGGCCGCCCCCGGCCAGCAGGCCGAGCGTGCCTTGGGCGCGGGCGCCCAGCAGCAGCGGCACCGCATTGCCCGCACCCTCCAGCGCGATGGTCCCGCTGGCCGAGAGGCTCAGGCCTAGGCTGCCGATGCCAAGCCCGGCGCCATTCGCCGCCTGGGTGATATCCCCGGCCAGCGCCGCCAGCCTGGCCCCGCCCGCCTGGACGGGGGCGGCGAAATGCAGCGCGGCGGCGGACAGCGACAGGACGCCGGTCACGTCCAGCGCCTCCTCCGCCGCCAGGGCGGTGCTGCTGGCCAGCGTCAGCGCGCCGAGCTGGCCGCCGATGCGGCTGATGGCATGAATCTGGCCGAACTGCGCGGCGCCCGGCGTGTCCAGCCGCAGCAGGCCTGCCGACAGCAGCGCGCCGGGGCTGTCCTGGATGCCGGTCTCGGCCCGCAGGTAGATGGTGCCGGCGGCAATCGGCGCGGTCAGCCGCAGCGGCGCGGCGCCTTCCTGCGCCAGGGCAAAGCCACCCGCCGCGCCCCCGGCGCCGAGTGCCGCCACGCGGTTGCCCTGCCCATCAAGCAGTACCTGCCCGGCCATCGCGCGGGCGGACAGGATGGTGGCGGAAACCCCGGCGCCGCGCAGCGTCTGGGTGATGTCGCCCGCCGTCGCCTCCAGCTGCGCGGTGTCGGCGGCGACCGGGGCCAGGATGCCGAGCGAGGCGGCGGACAGGCTCAGCGCGCCCGGCGCCTCCAGCGCATCCGTCACCTGCAAGGCGCCGTCCACCGCCAGGGCCAGGCTGCCGGCACGGCCGCCCACCGCCTGCACCGCATGGCCGGGGCCATCCAGCCGCACCGGGCCATTCGTCTCCAGCCGCAGCGCCGCGCCGCGCAGCGTGCCGCCGGCCACGTCCGTCAGCCCGCTTTCGGTGCGGAAGGACAGGTTCGGCGCGGCGACCGGGCCGGCCAGGCGCAGCGCCAGCGTGCCTTCCTGCGCCACGGCGAAATCCCCCGCAGCGCCGCTGGCGCCGAGGGCTGCGAAGCTGTTGCCGGCGCCCTGCAGGGCAACGCTGCCGAAGAGGGACCGCACCAGCAGCACGGGCGCCGCCAGCCCCGCACCCGTGGCGGCCTGCCCGATATTGTCGAAGGCGAGCAGCGACAGCGTGCCCCCGGCCGAGACCTGCCCCTCCAGCGACAGAACCCCACTGGTCGCCAGTGAGAAATCGCCCGAGGCGCGGCTGGTGCCGAGGGCGGCGAAGGCATTGCCCGGCTCCGTCAGCGCCACCGTGCCGGCGCTGGCGCGCAGTTGCGCGGCGGAAAGCCGGGCGCCGAGGGTCTGTGTCACGCGGCCGCCAGCGGTGAGGTCGAGCACCCCGCCGGTCGCCAGCGACTCCGCCAGCAGCAGGTCGCCCGTGGTCCGCAGCGCGAAGCCGCCCGGGGCGGTGATGGCGCCGAGCTCCTCGATGCGGTTGGTCGCGGCGGCCAGCGCGACGCTGCCACCCGCGGTGATCTCCAGCCGCGGCGCGACCACCCCGCTGGCTGCCGCCGCATCCTGCCCGAAGCTGCCGCCGAATTGCAGCATGACCCGTCCGGCTCGAAGGCCCGCCGCCGGGTCCGCCGCCGCATCGCCAGTGCCGCGGAAGGTGAAGTCCCCGAGCGCGGCGCCGCCAAGCAGCGTCGTGGTGTTCTCGGCATCGGCCAGCCGCACCTGCCCGGCCGGCGCCTCCGCCAGCAGCCTGGTCGCGGTGAGGCGGGCTGCGGCGATCTGGCCGATGTCGCCGGACAGTGCCCGCAGCGTGGCGCTGCCGGCGGAGACCGGCGCCTCCAGCGACAGGCCGGCCGCCTGCAGCGCCAGCGCACCCCCCACGGCCAGCGCCCCCCGCAGCGCCAGCGCATCCGTCACGGCCAGTCGGAAATCCCCGGTGGCGCCGCCGGCGCCGAGCACGCCGAAGCGATGCCCGCCGCCTTCCACCACCACGCTGGCGCCCTGCACCGACAGCCGGTCCGTGATCAGCGCCGACCCCGCCCCGGCCAACAGCGCGCCGCCCGCCGCCAGCGTCACCTCCGGCGCCACCACGCTGCTTTGCACCGTGAGCGCGCCGGAGGTGGTCAGGCGGAAGGCGCCGTCGCTGCGGACCGGGCCGAGCGTGGCGACGGCATTCGCTGGATCGTCCAGCGTGACCGCCCCGGCCGCATCCAGCGCCAGGCGCAGCGTGGTCAGCCTGCCGCCCTGGTCCTGCGCCAGCCCGCCGCCGAGGCGCAGTTCCACATCGGGCGCGCTCAGCGGCGCGGCCAGCAGCAGGGCGCCGGTGGTGGCAAGGCGCAGCCCGCCACCGGCCTCGCCCCCGGCCTCGCCATAGATCTCGGCGATCTGGTTCTGCGTCCCGTCCAGCCGCACGGCGCCGTCCGGCACCAGCAGATGCAGGGTATCCGCGACGATGCGGGAGGTGCCGGACTGGACCAGCCCGCCCTGTTCCAGGGTCAGCGACAGCAGCCCGGCGCTGGCATTGCCCACCACTTCCAGCGCCATGTCGTTCACCAGGGACAGGCCGCGCGGGGTGAAGGCGTCGCCGAGCCGCGCGATGCGGTTGCCCTCGCCCTGCAGTCGCACCTCGCCAAGCGCCGAATCGAGCCGCAGCAGCCCGGCGGTGACGGCGGCGCCAGCGGGCTGCTGGGTGGTGCCGCGCAGGGCGAACAGGTCCAGCCCGCCACGGGCCGAGACCGGCGCGAACAGGCCGAGGCTCTGCGGCGTGGACAGGGCGATGTCGGCCGCGGCCAAGGGACCGTCGATCGACATGTCCAGCAGGCTATGCAGGTCGAACCGCGTGGCCGCGCTGCCGCCGGCAATGGCGCGGATCTTGTTGGCCGCGGCCAGCATCTGCACCGCGCCGCCGCTGCTGCGGGCTTCCAGCGTGCCGACATCCAGCGCCGCGCCGGTTGCCGCCTGGGTGATGTCGCCGGCCGAAAGCAGGATCAGATCCCCGGTCACGGTGACGGGGCGCAGGATCTGGATGCCCTGGCCGGGGCTGGCGGTGGGATTGGTCGTCTCCAGCGTCAGCGGCCCGATATCCTTGAAGACCGCGGCCTCGACCCGAATGCTCTGCTCTGCCTGAAGCGTCAGCGCACCGGTGACGGCGGCGATGGTGGCGGCGGTGATCTCGGCGGGTTCGGTGGCGCCCGACAGCGCCTCCACCACGCGGAGCGTCAGCGGGTCCACCAGCACCCGGCCGGTGGCGCCGGCCTCCAGCAGCCCATCCAGGGCCAATGCGTTGCGGGAGGAAACCTCGATGGCGCCGCCTTCCGCCCGGATCGCGCCGCGCATCTCGGTGCGCTCCGCCGCATGGACGATCACAGTGCCGCCGGGCGCGTCGATGCGGGCGCCGGGGTCCATCACGGTGCGGGCGGCGAGGCGGGCGGGCGCACCGATGCGGCTTTCCGCCCCGGCGCCGAGCGTGACCCGCCCGCCGGGCGCGGTGATGCGCGAGGTGGCGGTGGCGTGGACCGTGCCGCTGGCGGTGGCCTCGATCAAATGGCCGGCCAGCGCGCCGTCGATCCGCAGGCCGCCTCCCTCGGCCCGCAGCGCCACCTGGGCCGCGCGGGTGCTGCCGCCGGCGCGCACCAGGGTCTCCAGCACGCCGGAGGCGGCGCGGGCGGTCAGCAGCACGCTGCCGCCCTCGGCCTCGATCGTGCCGGCCTGCGTCACCAGCGCGATCGCGCCGGAGGGGGCGCCGGAGGGCGCACCGGAGGGGGCGCCGGAGGGGGACGTTACGACCTGGCGCGTCACATCCAGCGCCAGCAGGCCATCGCCGGCCAGGTCCAGCGTGAAGGCCTCCCCGCCCGCCAGGGCGACGCGGCCGAGGCGCGCGCGGATGCTGCCGGAATTCGCCACCTGCGGCCCGACCAGCGCGGCCAGGCCCTGCTGCGCCACCGTGATGCTGCCGCGATTCTCGACACGGGCGCCGGGGCGGGGGGCGCCGTCGAACAGCATCCGCCCCTGCTGGAAATTCTGGTTGGTGATGTCGGAGGTGGTGGCGATCAGCGCCGCCACATCGACCTGCGCGCCCTGGTGGAACAGCACGCCGGCCGGATTGACCAGCGCCACCCCGCCATTGGAGGTGACGCGCCCGGCAATGGCGGAGGGGTCGCCGCCCACCACGCGGTTCAAGGACCAGGAGGTCGCGGCTGGCTGGCGGATATCGACCTGATGGTTCGCGCCGACATCGAAGCGCTGCCATTCGATCACCGAGCGGTCGCTGCCCTGCTGCACCTGGGTGCGGCTCGCGGTCTGGCTGATGCTGGCCTGGCCGGCGACCACCGCGCCGCCGATAGGGCGCGCATCCTGCGCTGCGGCCAGCGTCGGCGCGGCCAGGGCGGCGAGAAGGAGGGTGGGGCGGCGCATGGCGGCCGCATCCTGCGTCCGGCTCATGCAATCGGAAAGCGAATATTTCGCCCACGATACACGCGGCCTGCCCACCGCCGGCGAATTGCCTGCGACGCCTGCGCGGGACAGGATGCGGCGCAACGGAGGAAGCCCACAGACCATGGATGTGTTCGAGGCCCTGGCCACGCGCCGCAGCCTGCGCGGCTTCCGGCCGGACCCGGTTCCGCGCGAGACCCTGGAGCATATCCTGGCCGCCGCCGCCCGCGCCCCCTCCGGCTCCAACATCCAGCCCTGGCGGGTGCGGGTGACGCAGGGCGCGGAGAAGGCGCGCCTGACGGCGGAGGTGCATGCCGCCAATGCCGCCGGCATCCAGGTGGCGCGGGAGTATCACTACTATCCCCGCAGCTGGCGCGAGCCCTACCTGGCGCGGCGCCGCAAGGTGGGCTTCGGCCTTTATGAGATGGCCGGGGTGGCGCGCGGCGATGCGGCGGCGGCCGAGGCGCAGCGCGCCCGCAACTTCGATTTCTTCGGCGCCCCGGTCGGCCTGTTCTTCACCATCGACCGCGACCTGGAGCAGGGGTCCTGGCTGGATTTCGGCATGTTCCTGCAATCCATCATGCTCGCCGCGCGCGGCCTGGGCCTGGATACCTGCCCCCAGGCCGCCTGGTGCGACCGGCATGACGTGGTGCGCCGGGTGCTGGGGCTGCCGGATGACCAGGTGCTGGTCTGCGGCATGTCGCTCGGCTTCGAGGACCCGGGCGAACCCGCCAACCGGCTGGTGACCGAACGTGCGCCGCTTGCCGATTTCGTCACCTTCGGGCCCGAGGCGTGACACCCGATCCGGCGGAGGCGGTACTCGACAGCCGGCAGAGCTGGATCCGGCTGGCGGCGATCGTCGGCCTGGCGACGCTCGGCGGCGCCGGCATGTGGTCCGTGGTGGTGGTGCTGCCCTATGTGCAGGCGGAATTCGGCGCGACCCGGGCCGAGGCGTCGCTGCCCTACACGCTGACCATGATCGGCTTCGCCACCGGCGGCATCCTGATGGGCAGGCTGGCGGATCGCTTCGGCATCATGGTGCCGGTGCTGTTCGGCACGGTGATGCTGGCCGCCGGCTATGTGCTGGCCGCCATGGCGCCCACGCTGCTGGCCTTCGCGCTGGCCCAGGGCGTGTTGATCGGGGCGCTGGGGTCATCGGCTGCCTTCGGGCCGCTGATGGCGGATGCGTCGCTGTGGTTCCGCAGGCGACGCGGCATCGCGGTGGCGCTGGCGGCGTCGGGCAACTATCTGGCCGGCACCGTCTGGCCGCCGATCCTGCAGGGGCTGATCGTGGCGCAGGGCTGGCGCACGGCGCATCTGCTGGTGGGAATCGGCCTGCTGGCCACCATGCTGCCGCTGGCCCTGCTTTTGCGCGCGCGGGCTCCGGTCCTGCGTGTCGCGCCGGTGGTTGCGGGCGCGCCGCCGCCGGCGACGGCACGGCCGCTGGGGATGAGCCCCAACAGCCTGACGGCGCTGCTCTGCATCGCGGGCGTGGGCTGCTGCGTCGCCATGGCGATGCCGCAGGTGCATATCGTCGCCTATTGCGGCGACCTCGGCTACGGCGTGGCGCGGGGGACGGAGATGCTGTCCCTGATGCTGGCCTGCGGCATCGTCTCCCGCATCGTGTCGGGCCTCATCGCGGACCGGATCGGCGGGCTGGCGACGCTGCTGCTGGGCTCCGTGCTGCAGGCGGTGGCCCTGGCCTTCTACCTGTTCTTCGACAGCCTGGTGTCGCTGTACCTGATCTCCGCCCTGTTCGGCCTGTTCCAGGGCGGCATCGTGCCGAGCTACGCGGTGATCGTGCGGGAGTATTTCCCGGCGCGGCAGGCCGGCACGCGGGTCGGCATCGTGCTGATGGCGACCCTGCTCGGCATGGCGCTCGGTGGCTGGCTGTCCGGCGTGGTGTTCGACTGGACCGGCACCTACGCCATGGCCTTCCTGAACGGCATGGCCTGGAACGCGATGAACGTGGCGATCGTCGCCTGGCTGCTGTGGCGGTCGCGCTACCTGCGCCGCGCCGCATCCACGCTCCACGGTCCCGCGCCGGCCGCGGCGAGGTAGAGGAAGACGAAGCAGAACAGGATGGCCGCGTCGCCGCCATTGTTCACCGGGTAGGTGTCGCGCGGCGCATGGCCGATGAAATAGGCGAAGGCCATGGTGCCGGAGGCGAGGAAGGCGGCCGGGCGGGTGAACAGGCCGAGGGCGATCAGCGTGCCGGTGATCAGCTCGATCACGCCGGCGAACCAGCCGAGCGACATCGCGGCCGGTGCGCCGCCTCCCATCGGGAAGCCCAGCAGCTTCTGCGTGCCATGGGCGAGGAACAGCAGCCCGGCCATGATCCGCAGGACGGAGAGCAGTTGCGGCGCGTAGGGAGCAAAGCGCGTCGTCGGCATTGTTTACGATCCCGGTGTGAGTTCGTGCTGCAACGCACACCCCACCGGAACGGTGGCGCGCGCACACGCAGCCGTGATGTGGGAATTCAGGCGGTGGGCAGGCGGGTTCCGACCAGCACGTCCCGCGTCACCAGGCCGGCAAGCCGCGCGGCGTCCCAGCCCTCGGTGCCGGCGGGGCGGGTGGGCAGCACCATCCAGCGGTAGTCGGCCGTGCTGTCGACCACGCGGATCTGCGTCCCCTCCGGCAGGGTGGTGCCCCATTCGGCCAGCACGCCGCGCGGGTCCCGCACCGCCCGCGCCCGGTAGGCGGCGGATTTGTACCAGTGCGGCGGGTAGCCGAGCACGGCGCGCGGGTAGCAGGAGCACAGGGTGCAGACCACCAGGTGGTGCAGCCCCGGCGCATCGGCCAGCACGCCGAGCGGCGGTGCGCCGGCCATGGACACGCCCATCTCCTCCGCCGCCTGGCTGCCATCCCGCAGCATCAGCGCGTGGTAGTCGGCGTCGGTCCAGGCGCGGGCCACCATGGCGGCGCCGATGCGCGGGTCGGCGCGGTCGGTGCGGGCGATCTGCTCCGCGATCTGGTCTTCGGTGACCAGGCCTGACGCGGCGAGCGCGGCCGTGAAGCGTTCCAGCAGCGCGACGCTTTCGGGGCTCGGGGCGTGTGCCATCAGGCGGCGGGCTCCAGCCAGTGCTCGTACAGCTCGACCAGCACCGTGTCGCCGGGCTGGCCCTCGTTCCACAATCCCTGCTGGTCGAAGCGCACATGATACAGCGGGATGGTGGCGGCCGGGCGGGCGAAGGCCAGGTCCTCCGGATTGCGGAAGGCGCCGAGCGGCCGTTCCACCACGCCTTCCTGGCCGCGCAGGTAATGCGGCGTGCGGATGTGGCAGGGGCCGCGGGTTTCCGGGTAGTCCGCCTTCACGCGGATGCGGGTGCCCGAGGGGAATTGGGGGGCGAAGCTGGTCATGGCTGCAAATCCTTGCCCAGAAGATCGTCCCGCTGCACCACGCCCTTCTCGACCATCAGGCCGGAGATCGAGCGCAGCCAGCGTTCGTAGTAGCCGAGCGAATGGTATTCGGCCTCCGGGATGGCCTCCACCCCGCGGCGCAGCTCATCCACGCTCATCAGCCCGCGCTGGGCGAGCAGCTGGCGCAGCGCATCGACGCGCTTGCCGAAGGCGTCCGGCGGCGCCTCGTCATCCGGCTCCACCGGGGTGCAGCGGAAGCGGGGCGCGCCGCCGATATCGTGCGTGGCGGGATCAGGGGAAGGGGCGTCTTCGGGCATCGGGGAAGCCTATTTGATCTCCTCCTCGAGTCCCACTCCCCAAAGCTCCGTCCTGCGCAGGAATCCGCGATGGCCGGCGACCTGCAGCTCGCACCAGGGCGCGCCGGTCTCGCATTCGCGGATGCGGGCGATGACGCCGGGGCGGATGCGGGCAACGGCCGTCGCGGCATCCTCCGGCCGGCGGCGCAGCGTCGCCTCCTGCGCGGTGGCAGGGCGCACCAGCACGGTGCGGCGGCCGGCGAGGGTGGAGGAATGCACCCAGCCTTCCGCCCCATCCGCATCGCGGATGCGGCGCCAGAGCTGGAACTCGCCGATGATCTGCACCGGCAGGTCGCGGCGCTGGAAGGTCCATTCGATCGGGTAGCTGGTGGAGGGACCGACCCGCATGTTGACCTCATCCGAGCGCAGCGCGGCGTAGCGCGGCAAGGCGAGGCCGGTGACGGAGCCGGTGCTGGGAACCGAAGGTGGTGGCGTCGGACGGCCCGGTTCCGCCGCGCGGCTGGCGGCGGCGGCCGCGACGGCAGCGGCCCCAGCTCCGGCTCCGGCCCCGGCGGCTGCCGCGGCGGGGCGGCGGCTGGGCGGTGGTGTCGGCCGGCCGACCGTCGGCGGCGCGGCCGTGGCGCGGCTGGGGGAGGGCGAAGCAGCCCGAGGTGGCGCGGCGCGGGAAGGTTGCGCCGGCGCCTGGGCGCGTGCCGGCGCCTGTGTCCGCGACGGGGTCGGGCGCGGCGCCGCCTGCCGCTGCGCCGGCGTGGCCGGGCGGCTGGGCGGCAGGGTCAGCGAACGGGGTTGCTCCGACGGCACCAGCCGGGGCGCCGCCTGGTTGGCGGGCCGTGGCGGCGGCAGGCTGCCCTGGGTGGGCGCCAGGCTGGACTGCGCCGCCGCGCCCTGGCCGAGGGCCAACAGCGCAAGCAGAGCGGGACCGAAAAGAGCGAGGCGGAAAGGAACCATGCCCGATCCCTCCCCCATTCCGCCGTGTCGGGTCAAGCGCCTACAAGGTAGCGATCTGCCCGCTGCCAACGGCGCCAAGGAAGGTCACCACCCCCGCCACCTCCACCCCTGGCGCCAGCGCCGCGGCGTGCAGCCCTTCAGCCTTCAGCCCGGCCTCGCAGGCGATGCGGCGGATGCCCAGTTCGGCGGCGGCCTCCAGCAGCTCGGCCAGGGTGGCGACGCCGCGTTCGGCCAGCAGCGCCTCCCGCGCATCCGCCAGCAGGGGGCAGGGGTCGAGGAACAGGCGGCAGCCGGCATTGCTGGCGAAGACCACCACATCCCGCCCCACCGCCGCGGCGCCGGTGGCCAGCACCAGGGCGTAGTGCGCGCGGTCATGCGCACCGGACAGCAGCAGGATGCCGAGCGGCTGGCTCACACCGCGCAGGCCGGCGCGGCGGGGGCGGCGTGCGCGGACAGGTCGTGGATGCTGGGATGGTCGCCGCAGAGCGGGCAGCCGGGGTCCCGCCGCAGCTTCACGGTCCGGAACCGCATATCCAGCGCATCCCACAGCAACAGGCGGCCGGACAGGCTCTCGCCGATGCCGAGGATGTGTTTCAGCACCTCCGTCGCCTGCAGCGTGCCCATCACGCCGGTCACGGCGCCCAGCACCCCGGCCTCGGAACAGGTCGGCACCAGCCCCTCGGGCGGCGGTTCCGGGTGCAGGCAGCGATGGCAGGGGTGCGGCGCGCCCTCATGCCCGCGGAAGACCGAAAGCTGGCCCTCGAAGCGCAGCACGGCGGCGGAGACCAGCGGGCGGCCGAGCAGGTGGCAGGCATCGCCGAGCAGGAAGCGCGTGGCGAAGTTATCCGTGCCGTCGCAGACCAGGTCGTAATTGCCGATATTCGCCCAGGCCCAGCCGGCATCGAGCCGCCGGGCATGCACCTCCACCCGGGTTTCCGGGTTGAGCGCCGCGATGGTCTCGGCGGCGCTCTCGGCTTTGTTGCGACCGATGCGGGCGGTGTCATGCGCCACCTGGCGCTGCAGGTTGGACAATTCCAGCCGGTCGTCGTCGATCAGCCCGAGGGTTCCCACGCCGGCGGCGGCAAGGTACAGCGCCAGCGGCGAGCCAAGGCCGCCGGCGCCGACCAGCAAAACCCGCGCCGCGCGCAGCTTCGCCTGGCCGATCGCGCCCACCTCCTCCAGCAGGATGTGGCGCGAGTAGCGGCGGATTTCCGCCTCGGAAAAATCGAGGTCCATTTCAGGGTCCATCCGCCGGATATGGGCGTGCCGCGCATCGTGATGCAAGGCGCGCCCGGCACCCTGGTTCACTGCGGGTTCATGCCTGTGGTGGCATGCGGCCCAGGGCAGCCGGGATGGGAGTGTGCAGGAGCGTGAAGCGTCTGATGCGGTGGCTGGCCTGCCTGGTGTTCGGAATGCTGATGGCCGGTCGGGCCTGGGCCTGCCCGGACCTGCTGCTGGGCGACAGCCTGGCGCTCGGCATGGCCCCGCATGCCCGCGCCGCCGGCTTCCAGGTGATCGCGCAGAATGGTGCCGGCCTGCCCTGGCTGCGCCAGCAGGCGCCACGCTGCGCCAGCCGCCTGGTGCTGGTCTTCGGCACCAATGACCTGCGCGGCCTCGCCCCCGAAGCGGCGGAGGATTATCCGCGCCAGATCGCCGCGATCATGGAACGCTGGCCGGCCGAGCGCATCATCTGGGCCACCCCCGGCTGCTTCGCCCGCGACCAGGCGCTGGAGGCCGCCAGCCGGCTGCTGGACCGGGCGCTGCTGAACAGCCAGGATCGCGCCGATGCGGCGCTGGCGCATCTGCCGGCGCTGCATCGCGGCCGCGTCTCCCGCTGCGACTACCCGACGGCGGATGGCGTCCACCCCACCGCGGCGGGCTATCGCGCCTGGTGGCAGGGGCTGCAGGGCGTGATGGCTCAGCGCCCGGTGCCGAGCGCGGCGGTGACCGTCTCCACCCAGTCCGGGATGCCGAGCGCGGCCATGGCGCTGTCCCAGGATTCCGCCACCGCGATCAGGGTCTCGGTCCCCGGCGCCAGCGGCAGCCCATAGGCCGCATCGACGATGGCGCCGGATCGCCCGGCGGCAAGGACCAGCAAAGCGAGGCCCACCACCCAGGCCGTGGCGCCGGCCGTGCGCGTGGCGCTGCGCGGGGAGAAATCATCCGCTGCGGCGTCGGGCTGGGCTTCGAGCCAGGGTTGGCGCATCGCGAATCCGCCTCAGAACTGGAAGTAGATGAAGGGCGCCACGCCCTCCGGCGCCGCCAGGATGATGGCGAGCATCGCCAGGCCGAAGACCAGGCCAAGCAGCGGCGCCGGCAACGGTCGCAGAGCATCCTCCAGCCGCTGGCGCAGGTCCGGCGGGGCGAAATGCAGGCCGAGGCCGAGCGCGATGATCGCCAGTAGCCGAGGCGTCCAGGCGGTATCCTGCACCAGCTCGGGCGCCCCGCCCCAGACCCCCTGCGCCAGCGCCGCGACCGTCGCCAGGTCCGGCGCGCGGAACAGCACGAAGGCGGCGACCACGATGTGGAAGGTGATGGCCCAGCGCAGCACCCGCCCGGCCGGCGAGGCCGGCACCGCGCGCCCGCCGAGTGCGCGTTCCACCACCAGCGCCAGCCCGTGCAGCAGCCCCCACAGCACGAAGGTCCAGGCGGCGCCGTGCCAGATGCCGCCCAGCAGCATGGTCAGCAGCAGGTTGCGCCGGGTGCGGCCTTCGCTGCCCCGGCTGCCGCCGAGCGGCTTGAACAGATAGTCCCGCAGCCAGGTGGAGAGCGAGATGTGCCAGCGCCGCCAGAACTCCGACAGCGTCAGGGCGCGGAAGGGCTGGTCGAAATTCTTGGTGAAATGATAGCCGAGCAGCGCCGCCAGCCCGATCGCCATGTCCGAATAGCCGGAGAAATCCAGCCAGATCTGGATGGTATAGCCATAACAGGCCAGCAGGATGTCGGCCGCGCCCCAGGCGCCGGGGTCGCGGAACACCGGGTCCACCAACCCGGTCGCCAGCTCATTCGCCAGCAGCATCTTCTTGGCCAGCCCGCCCAGGATCAGCAGCCCGCCCATCACCACCGGCACCCGCATGCGATCCGGCGCGGCCTGGAGCTGCGGCAGGAAGCGCCCGGCGCGGACGATGGGGCCGGCCGCCAGATGCGGGAAGAAGGTCAGGTACACCAGCACCTTCAGCGGCGAGCCTTCGGCCCGCGCATCGCCGCGATGCACATCCACCATGTAGGAGATGGCCTGGAACACGTAGAAGGAGATGCCGACCGGCAGCAGGATCTCCGGCACCGGCAGCGGCGGCAGGCCGAGCGCGACGGCGATGGGCGAAGCCTCCCGCAGCAGGAAGCCGGTGTATTTGAACCAGCCGAGCCACAGCAGCACCACGGCCACGCCCAGCCACAGCAGGCCGCGCCCGCGTCCTTGGCCGACGCCGCGCCCGATCGCCCAGGTCCATAGCCCGACCCCCAGCAGGGCGGCGCAGAAGGGCAGGCTGAAGGCGGCGTAGAACACCAGATTGGCGGCCAGCAGGAAGGGCAGCACCAGGGCCGGCAGGTGCCGCACCAGCAGCCAATGGCCGGCGAAGACCATGGCGAAGAAGATCGCGAACAGGCCAGTCGGAAACAGCATCGCCCGGCTTCAGGCGCCGGCAGGGCCGAGGCCTGCGCCGCGCAGCAGATGCGCGTGCAGCCGATCCGCCGTCAGGCGATAGCCATCCACGGTGAAATGCACCAGGTCCGGCCGCATCAGCGGCGGGTTGGCGTGGAGCAGGCGCGGCAGGCGGCAGGGGTCCTGGGTGACCTCCGCCGACCAGTCGAAGAAGCCCACCCTCTCACTGGCCGCGACCCGGCGCTGCGCGGCGCGCACCGCCTGCAGGGCCGGCAGCGGCGTCACCGGGCAGGCGCCACGGCCACGCCGGATCGGGCGGCCCGCATCCGGCACGCCCATCAGCATAATGCCGCTGCGCGGGCTGGCGGCGCGCAGCGTGGCGATCCGGCGCGACAGGGCCAGGCCGTAGGCGGCGGCGTCGAAATCCCGGTCCGTGGATTCATTGGTGCCGTATTCCAGGATGATCAGCGCCGGCGGCGCCACCGCCAGCTCCCGCGCCAGGATCGCGGGGCTGCGGTTGTCCAGCGTGGCAAGGGTGGCGCCGTTGATGCCGAAGGCCTCCACCAGCACGCCATTGCCGCGCCGGTCGATGCCCCAGCCCAGCAGATCCACCTGGCCATCGCCGACCAGCTCCACCGCCACCTCCCGGCTGCCGGGGGCGAGGTCCAGGCGGATCAGCCGCGTGGTCGGGCTGGCGGTGCGGGTGGCGCGCGGCAGGCCGGCGATGCCGGGTGCGAGCACGCGGAAGCTGCCGCTGTCCGGACCGCAATGCAGCACCAGGTGCAGCCTGTCGAAGCCGCGCGGATCGCTCGCGCGAAGGTTGATCCGGTCGCCGGCGCGGTAGCCGGACAGGCGGTAGCCGGACAGGCCGAAGGGGCCGGGCGTGGCGGCGCGCAGCGCATGGGCGACGGACCATTCGCCCTCCTGCTCCAGCGTGATGCCGGCGGGCAGGAAGCCGCGCTGCGCCCGGCCGGGCGGCATGCGGCCCGGGCCGATGGCGCCGAAGCGGCCCTGCAGATGGTCCCGCAGCCGCTCCGCCAGGCGCGGGAAGGCGATGTGGCTGTCGCCCATCAGCAGCACCAGCGCGCGGCCCTGGGCACCGCCCTGCAAGGCGCGCAGCGCGCTGCCCAGCGGCGCCAGCGGATCGTCGCCGGGGGTGGCGGGCAGCAATGCCTCGAATTCCGCATCGGGGGCGGGCAGCAGCCCTTCGGCCCGCAGCGCCGCCTCGGCGGCCGGGGTGGTGGTGGTGGCAGGCTCGCTGCGGCAGCCGGCCAGCAGGCCGGAGAATGCCAGGGTGGAAATGAGGCCGCGTCGTTTCAACATGCTGCGGCCACCGTCCTTATCCTGTTCATCGACGACTGCTAGTGTGCCGCAAATCCTCGTGCATGCGGAGCCTCGGATGCGGTCGCGTCGCAGCCTTATTTCCACCGGGCCTTCCACTGGGTTCCGCGACGGGCCTTCGCGCCGCATGGTGCTGGCCGGTCTGGCTGGTGCGCTGGGCTGGCCGGCCGCGACCCACGCCGCGCCGCAGGGCGAAGCGCCGGAGGCCGGGCCGGCCGAGCCGGCGCCGCTGCCCGAGCGGCTGAACCTGCTGTTCCTGGGCGATTCGCTGGCGCAGGGCCTGTTCCTGTCGCTCAACCCCGTGCTGCGCCGCCGGCCGACGCCGCGCGTCATCAACGGCACGCTGCACGCCACCGGCGTGACCCGTACCGATGAACATGACTGGACCGCGGTGACCCGGGACCTGGTGGCGCTGCACCAGCCGCAGCTCGCGGTGTTCTGGGTCGGCGCCAATGATTTCCGCCCGCTGGTGGTGCGGGAGGAGCGGGCCCGATACCGCTTCGGCACCGCCGGCTACGCCGAACACTACACCCGCCGGGTGACGGAGATGGTGCACCACGCCACCCAATCCGGCGCCCGCGCCGTCTGGCTCGGCCTGCCAAACATGCGGGAGGCGCAGTTCGCCGGCGCGGCGCGGCAGCTCAACACCATCCAGCAGGCGGCGGCGGAGGCGGCGGGCGCCATCTGGGTGGATACCTGGGAGGCGACCAGCGATGCCGAGGGCCGCTTCCTGCCCGCCGTGCCAATGCCGGCGACGACGCGGGTGTTCCGTGCCGAGGACGGCGTGCATTTCACCGGCTGGGGCTACCTGCGGATCGGCGCCCTGCTGTTCGACGCGGCGGCGGAGCATTTCCCGGACCTCGCCCCGGGGCTGGGCCGGCTGACCGAGGCCTGATACCAAATCCCACTGATGGAAACCTGCGCCCGCCGAAGGCGGGCGAGCGGCCGCTCACCCGCCCTTGGCGTGCGCAGGTTCCCGTCGAGGGGATTTGGCATGGTCAGGTTTCGGCGCAGCCGAAGCGCAGCAGGTGCCGTGCGGGTCGATCAGGTGGAATTCGTGCATGCCCCAGGGGCGCAGCGCGAAGGGTGACAGGCGGGCACGCCGCGCGCCGCGAATTCCGCATGCAGCGCCGGCACCTGGCCGCCGCGGATGGTGCAGGCGGTATGCTCGGCATCGACGCGGCGCGTCGTGAGCCAGAAATGCAGCTCCATCGCCTGCCGCTTCACGATGGCATAGTCGCCATGGCTTTCCCCTTTGAAGCCGAGCTGGTCGCGGTAGAATTCCAGCGTCTCCGCCAGGTCCAGCGAGGCGAGGATGGGGATGCAGCGGGCCGGGTCGGGCGTCACGCCGGCTGCCAGTCGCGCCAGAAGCCCTGCGGCGCCGGGCGTTCCGGGCGCGGGCGCTCGGCCTCCGGCGTGCCGACATAGATCCAGCCGAGCAGCCGGTCCGTCTCGGCGAAGCCCAGCGCCGCCTTGATCGACAAGTCCTGCAGGGCCGGGGAGGACAGCCAGCAGCAGCCGAAGCCCATCGCATCCAGCGCATTGATGAAGTTCATGATGCCGGCGGCGGCGGTGGCTTCCTGCTCCCAGGCCGGGATCTTCGGATGGGCGCGGATGGCGGCGCCGGCGGCGACCAGCAGCGGGGACCGCAACGGCTTCAGCCGCTCCAGCTCCAGCCGCGCCTCCGGCGTATCCGGCGCGCGGGCCTGCATGGCCTGGGCCAGCAGATCGCCGAACTTCGCGCGGTCCTCGCCCTGGATGCCGACGAAGCGCCAGGGGCGGAGCCAGCCATGGTCCGGTGCGCGGGCGGCCGCGGCAACCGCCAGCGACAGCGCCGCCGCATCCGGCGCCGGGTCGTGCAACTGGCGGGGCGGGACGGAGGCGCGGGCCAGCAGGGCACGCACGGCCTCGTTCACGGGGGCCTCGGCGAGCGGGAAGGGGGCTTCGGGCATGGTCGTCCTGCGACAGGGTACGACCTAGATGATGCGAATCGTTCGCAATTACAAGCTTTGGAATGTGACGCCGCCAAGGGGGAGCGATGCTCCCCTTGGCTGGCCGGTCAGCCGAAGATGTCGGCCGGGCTGTCCTTCCGCAGGCTCTCGCCCAGTTCCCGGCCCATCGCCGCCGCATCGGCCGGCGCGCCCCACAGCTTGCGCTTCAGCAGGAAGGACCCGTCGGCGCGGGCCACCAGGCCGGTCAGGTGCAGCGACCCGTCCGGGCGCAGCTGGCCGTGGCCGCCGATCGGCGTGCGGCAGGACCCGTCCAGCGAGCCGAGCAGCGCGCGTTCGGCGGCGCTGACGCAGGCGGCGTCGCGGTCCTCGATGGCGGAAAGCAGTTCCCGCAGCTCCGCGTCATCGGCGCGGACGGTGACGCCGACGATGCCCTGGCAGGCGGCGGGCACCATGGTTTCCGCATCCAGCACCACCGCGGCCTCGTGCTCCATCTCCATGCGCTTCAGGCCGGCGATGGCGAGCAGCGAGGCCTGCGGCCCGCCTTCCGCCCGCACCTTGGCCAGGCGCATCTGCACATTGCCGCGGATGATCTCCACCTGGAGGTCGGGCCGGGCATGCAGCAGCTGGCTCTGCCGGCGGATCGAGGCGGTGCCGATCAGCGCGCCCTGCGGCAGGCAGCCATAGGGGTCGTCGGAGGCGGCGCCGGGGCAGGTCGGGCCGAGCACGATGGCGTCCCGGCTATCCTCCCGCTTCAGGGCGCAGGCCAGCACGATGCCGGGCGGCAGCTCGGTCTCCAGGTCCTTCATGCTGTGAACGGCGAAGTCGATCCGCCCGTCCAGCAGCGCCTCATGGATTTCCTTGGCGAACAGGCCCTTGCCGCCGATATCGGCCAGCCGCCGGTCCTGCACCTTGTCGCCGGATGTGGCGATGATGCATTCCTCGAAGGCCTTCACCTCCCGCAGCAGGGGGCAGACCTTGGTGATCAGGCCGAGGAAATGCCGCGTCTGCCACAGTGCAAGCGGCGACCCGCGGGTGCCCACCTTCAGCGGCAGGGTGCGCGTGGATTGCCGGTGCTGCGGCGAATGGCCATGGATGGCGCCACGCTGGCGCAGACCCTCGGGGCCGGTGGAGTCGAGGGAGGAAAGCAGCATGGTTCAGGCGTCTCCACGCGAGATCGAGGCAGTCCGGTCCAGGCGTGGCCCCGCGAGGCCCAGAAGATGCGCCATGTCCTTCAAGAATATCTTGATGTGCGTCAAAGGGTCCTGCCGCACGAGTTCCTTGTTCATGTAGGCCTCCCAGGTCAGGCGCTGCACGTCCTTGTCCTGGCAGATCGCAACGAACTTCTCGCGGCGCTTGTCCGACGAGTACCAGAAATACTGCATGATCCCGAGGATCAGGAAGACGCGGCCATGCGCCTTCATGAAGCGCTTTCTTGCCGTCGCCAGCGCAGTTGCGCGGCCGGTGGCGCAGAACTCCGCGGCGGCATCGGCGGCGAGCCGGCCGCACAGCATGGCGTAGTAGATGCCCTCGCCGGAGGAAGGTGCAACCACGCCGGCGGCATCGCCGGCCAGCACCACGTCACGGCCATTGTCCCAGCGCTTCAGCGGCTTCAGCGGAATCGGCGCGCCTTCGCGGCGGATGGTCGCCACCTTGTCCAGCCCGGTCGCCGCGCGCAGCTCGCCGACCGAGCCGCGCAGCGAGAAGCCCTTATGGGCGGAGCCGGTGCCGATGGAGACCTTGTCGCCATGCGGGAAGATCCAGGCGTAGAAATCCGGCGAGAGCTTGCCCTGGTAGAACACGTCGCAGCGCTTGGCGTCGTATTTCGGGGCCTCTGTCGTCGGCGCCTCCACGATCTCGTGGTAGGCGAAGACGCAGGGAATCTTCTCCGCGCCCTTCACCGACTGCTTCGCGACGGCGCTGCGCGCGCCATCGGCGCCGATGATGCAGCGGGCGCGGATGCGGGACTCCTCCGCGGCACCCTTCGGCGTGTAGGCGACGATGGCGACGCCATCCGTGTCATGCTCGATCCGCTCGAAGCTGCCGGTCAGTCGCAGGGCGCCGGATTCGGCCGCGCGAACCCGCAGGAATTCGTCGAAGGATTCGCGTTCGACCATGCCGACATAGCCGCCATCGATCGGCATATCGACCTCCCGGTCCGAGGGCGAGATCATCCGCGCGGCATTGACCTTGGCGACCAGCATGTGGTCCGGAATCTCGAAATCTCGGATCAGCCGGGGCGGGATGGCGCCGCCGCAGGGCTTGATGCGCCCGGCCTTGTCCAGCAGCGCCACGCTGCGGCCCAGGCGGGCCAGGTCATGCGCCGCGGTGGCGCCGGCGGGACCGCCGCCGACCACGACGACGTCGAATTCCTCCATCCCCTGGCTCATGCCTGTTGCCTCCCCATCAGCGGCGGGACGTTGCCCGCGCCGGCCCGTTGCCCTGGCGCGCGCCCGATGCGCAGCGCCAGCATCGCCGCGGCGAGGAACAGCCCCGCATCGGCCAGGAATACCGTGACGTAGCCACCCTCCGCGCTGCCGGTCAGCAGCCGGCCGAGATCCAGCACCACCGTGCCGGCCAGCCCGCCGGCGCCGAAGGCGATGGCCTGGGCCGCGCCGAACATCCCCATCCGCACGCCCTGCCGCCCCTCCGCCCCCTGGGAGACGAGTTGCATCATCGCGGCGATGGCGGCGGCGGCGAAGGCGCCATTGGCCAGGCCGAGGACGAAGAAGCTTTCGCGCAGCGGGAAGGTCGCCCCCGCCATGCCGGCCCCGGCCAGCGCCACCAGCAGCGCGCAGGCCGCAAGGCAGCCGCCCAGGATCCAGCCCCGCAGCACCGCGACCCGCCCGCCCGAGAGGCTGCCGACGATGGCGATCAGGATCATCCCCGCCAGCACCCCGCCATGCTGGACGGAGGAGAGCTGCGTGGTCTCGCCGAGCGACATGCCGAAGACGGTGCCGGCGAAGGGCTCCAGGATCAGGTCCTGGGCGCTGTAGGCCAGCATGGAGACGAAGACGAAGATGCTGAAATGCCGCGCCACCGGCTCCGCCCAGACTTCGCGCAGCGCGGGGCCGAAGGCGGTGCGGGCGGCGGCGGGCGGCGCGGCGCGGGACGGCCCCTCGATCCCCGCCACCGCGACCAGCGCCAGCAGGAAGGCGAGGAGGGAGACGCCGGCCGAGACCGCCACCAGCCGCGGCGCCGAATAGGGGTCCAGCAGCCGGCCGGAGATGGCCGTGGTCAGCACGAAGCCCGCGATCATCATGATCCAGACGAGGGAGGCCGCCGCCGGCCGCCGCGCCGGCGCGACCCGCGCCGCCAGCAGCACGAGAAGCGAGGTGCCGGCCGCGCCGACGCCGATGCCGACCAGCAGGAAGGCCAGCACCGCCAGCGCGATGCCGGGCACCAGCGCCGTGCCCATCCAGGCCACGGCCACCGCCCCCAGCACGCCGCCCAGGCCGAGCACCGCCATGCCGCCGATGATCCAGGGCGTGCGCCGCCCACCCTGGTCCGAGCCATGGCCGAGGCGCGGCCGCAGCATCTGCACCGCGTAATGCAGCGCCACCAGCAGGCCGGGCAGGGTGGCGGGCAGCGCGTGTTCCACCACCATCACCCGGTTCAGCGCCGCCGTCGTCAGCACCACCACCGCGCCGAGGGCCGTCTGCACCAGGCCGAGCCGCACGATGCCAAGCCAGCCGAGGGGGGGCAGGGTTGCGTTCATGGGGCGAGCGCCACCGCCGCGGCCATCATGCCCGCGACATACAGGGTGATGCCGGTGCCATTGTACCAGGGCGCCAGCCCGCGCGGGTCGCGCAGCAGTTTCCGCATCAGCCCGATCTGCGCCAGCAGCGACGCGGCAACCAGCAGGGCCGCCACCGGCAGCCCCCACAGCGCCAGCAGCCCCACCACCACCGCCTGCGGCGCCGCCATGAACAGGCAGGCCACGCGCGCGGCGCGCGGCGCGCCGAGGATGACGGGCAGGGACCGCAGGCCGAAGCGCGTATCGCCCTCGATCGACTTGAAGTCGTTCAGCGTCATGATGCCATGCGCGCCGAGGCCATAGAGCAGGGCGACGGCCACCACCCGCGCATCCGGCGCGCCGGCGGACAGCACGGCGACCGCGGTGACCCAGGGCAGCGTCTCATAGGACAGGCCGCAGGCGAGATTCCCCCACCAGCCATTCTGCTTCAGCCGCAGCGGCGGGGCCGAATAGATCCAGGCCATGACCACCGCCAGCACCGTGGCGGCGAACCCCCAGGGCCCGAGCGCCGCGCCGATGGCCAGCGAGGCCAGGGTCCAGAGGATGGCGACGTAAAGCCCCCACATCCCCGGAATGCGGCCCGAGGGGATCGGCCGCCCCGGCTCGTTGATCGCATCCACATGGCGGTCGAACCAGTCATTCACCGCCTGGCTCATGCCGCAGACCATGGGGCCCGTGAGCAGCACGCCGAGCGCGATCCGCGGTGCGTTGTCCAGCAGATCGGCGCCGGAGGCGGCGACGCCGCAGCCGAAGGCCCACATCGGCGGGAACCAAGTGACCGGCTTCAACAGCTCCAGCACCGCCGCCGGCTGCAGCCGAGGGGTGGGAAGGCCGATGCTGGTCGCCGGGTTCGCCATGCCGCTACCCCTGCTGCTCATCGAGATCGCCGAGGCCGTAGCGCCGCAGCTTCACGTAGAGGCTCTGCCGCGACAGCCCCAGCATCTCCGCCGCCGAGGCGCGGTTGTCGCCGGTCAGCTCCAGCGCCGCCTCGATGCACAGCCGCTCGATCGCGTCCGTCGCCTCCCGCACCAGATCCTTCAGCGGCACGCGGCCGATCAGCTCCGTCAGCTGTTCCACCGACCGTGTCGCGCCATCCGCCGCCCGCGCGGCGGGGCGGGACCGCGCGCCGATGTCACGGATCTGGAAGCCGAAGCAGGCCTGCCCGCCATTCATGACGGAGACGGCGGAGATCTCCACCTCCACCTGCCCGCCCAGCGCGCCATGCAGCGTGGTGGCATAAAGCCGCACGGCGCCGCGGTTGCGGAGGTTGGTCAGCAGCACCTCCAGCTCCACGCCCTGGCGGCCGATCCAGCGGTCCAGCGGCTCGCCGCGCGCCTGGTCCTCCTGCGTCAGCTGCGCCATGTCGAGGAAGGCGGCGTTGGCGGTCAGCACCTGGGCGCTGGCATCGGTCACCACGAAGCCATCGGGCGCCACCTGCACCACCTTCAGCATCTTGGCCTGGGAGTCGGGCAGCGCCGCGCCGCCCTGGGCCGGCGCGGAAAGCCGGACCAGGAACAGCAGCCCCGCCTCCTGCCGGAAGGTGGAGGCGGAGACCACCACCGCCTCGCCGCTTTCGGCCAGATGCGCGGTCACGTCATCCGCCCGGCCGGCGCTGCGGACGTTGGCGAGCAGGGTCTGCACCGCGAGGCGGTCGCCCGGCTCGAACACCTCGGCCAATGTGCGGCTCGGGGTGCGCCTTGCGTTGCGGCCGAACAGGCGCTGCGCCGCCGGATTGGCCTCCATGATGCGCTGCTGGTCGGCGTCCAGGATCAGCACCGGGTCCATCGCCATCTGGAACAGCAGGCGGTAGCGGGTTTCCGCCTGGCGCAGGCGGGAATAGTCCCGCTCCATGGATTGCTGCACCTCGACCATGCGCTGTTGCAATTGCGACAGCGGCCGCAGATCCCGGCCGAACACCACATGCCGCCCGGCCTGGCCGAGCGGCGCCACGGAACACAGCAGCGGGATCGAGGCGCCGCGCGTGGTCAACTGATTGATATGGCGCCAGCGCGCCGTGTCCCTCGCGGGGTCCTTCAGCGGGTCCCGGGCCAGCATAGCCTCCACCTTGGCGCGGCTGTCCTTCGCCACGGTCTCGCTCCAGGCGCGGCCGAGCCAGCTGTCCGGACCGTCGAATTCCCGGGCCAGATCCTCATGGCTGAAGGCGAGGTCACGGATGATGCCGGCCTGGTCAAGCACGAGCGAGACATCCGCGGCAGCGGCGATCAGCCCGGCGGCTGCATCCGCATCGAGTGGGCCGAGCGAGATCCTGGGGGTAGCGAACGATTTCACGAACCACTGCGTCCTTCATCCCGAGGGTCCCCTCCCCAGCCGAGCCTCCTGAGCGTTCACACTTCGTCATTCGTATGCAGCCGGGGGGGTGCCCCGGCTTAAGCCTCCCGCATCAGCAGCGCCAGAAGGGTCTCCGCCTTCAGCGCCGCCTGTTGTCCATCCGCCGCCGTCGCATCCGCGCCCACCAGGGCGGCCAGTTCCGGCCGATCGTTGAACACCCGTCCGCCGACGAGCACCCCGATCTGCGGGTTGCGGGAGGCGCGTCGCACCGCCCGGATGGTGGTGGCCAGGATCTCCAGGCGATCCTCGCAGGCCAGTGAGAAGCCGATGGCGGCGAACCATTGCCGCCGCACCACCGCAGCCAGTTCCTTCGACGTGGTGCCGGTGCCGGAGGACACTTCCCACCCCTGGCGGCGGAAGAACTCGCCGACCATGAGAAGGCCGAAGCTGTGCTGTTCCCCCGGCACCGGCGCCAGCAGCACCCGGCGTTCGACATCGCCGCGGCCGAGGCGCGGCTGGAAGGCCGGGCTGTTCTCCAGCACCACCTGCTGCAGGCAGCACAGGCCGATGGTCACTGCGGTGAAGTCGCAGCGGTCCTGTTCCCACATCTCGCCGAGACGTCGGGCCACCGGGGCCAGCAGGTACAGGTAGATCCGTTCCAGCGGCATGCCGCGCGCTGTGAGGCCGCCGACATAGGCAAGCGCCCCGCCGAGATCGCCCTGCAGGGCGAGGCCGGCGACGACGGAGACATCCTCCGGCTGCGGCATGCTGGCGCCGGGGCTGTCGATATAGGCGGGCGTATTGGCTTCGCGCCGGGACAGCACGAGACGGGGGATCACCTCCGTCTCCAGCGTGCGGGCCAGAAGGGCGACGCGCCGGCGCTCGGCGTTCGCGGGCCTGATCCGGGCTGGGGGCGCGCGGGGGCTGGCCGGGGGCGCCCACCTGTCGCTGCCGATCAGTTCACGGCCGGCGGCGTCCCGGCTCGGGCCGGAATGCGGGGCGGACCCTGCTTCCTGCGATTGGCCGGCGGTTTCCGCCCTGTGCTGTGCTGCCATCATTGGCTTCGCGGACATCGCCCCCTCCGGTTGTTCTACTTGAATGCCGCCGCTCCGTCATGTCAACCGCGATTTACGTCAATCGTCCTTGACACTGCGAAGGCGGGGCCTCTAGCCTCCCTGAACAAGCACGGTGCGGGGAGAGAAAACGATGCGCGGGAAGGCGGCCCAACTGGCCAACATACGCGGTTTTCTCGCCTTTTCCCCCCATCGCGGGCTGCCGGCCAGGGGCCACGGCAGCCGTCTGCGGACAGCGGACCGCCTTTGACGGAGGGTTGTCAAGCCATGCTTACAATGAACGGGTTGTCCGGACTGCTTGACGCCTTGGACGCGTCGCCTTGGGGCGCCACGTCAGGCCGCGCCGTCCGCCACAACCGGGAGGCGATTGCCGCCCGGCGGCCGCTCTATACGCCCGAGGAACGGCGGCGGCGCGATGCCTCGCCCTGGACCCTGGTGCAGGGGGTTCTGGCGCCGATCCAGTTCGCGGTGTTCCTGGTCAGCCTCGGCCTGGTGCTGAACTTCCTGGCCACCGGGAATGGCCTGGCGGTGGCCACCGCATCGGTCGTGGTGAAGACGGCGCTGCTCTACACCATCATGCTGACCGGCTGCGTGTGGGAGAAGGTGGTCTTCGGCCGCTGGCTGTTCGCCCCGGCCTTCTTCTGGGAAGACGTCTTCAGCATGCTGGTGCTGGCGCTGCACAGCGCCTACCTGGTCGCGGTCTTCACCGGCTTCGGCGACGGCCAGGGGCAGATGCTGCTGGCACTCGCCGCCTATGCCGCCTACCTCGTCAACGCCGCGCAGTTCCTGATGAAGCTGCGCGCGGCGCGGCTGGACGAAGCCCGCACCAATTCCCGCGGCGTGGCAGCATGACCGCCGCGGCCGCCCTGCCCCAGCCTGGCTGCGCCGATGCGCCCGTGCTGCGGGAGCGCGGCCAGCGCGAGGTGTTCTGCGGGCTGACCGGCATCGTCTGGCTGCACCGCAAGATCCAGGACGCGTTCTTCCTGGTGGTCGGCAGCCGCACCTGCGCGCATCTGCTGCAATCCGCCGCCGGCGTGATGATCTTCGCGGAACCGCGCTTCGCCACCGCCATCATCGATGAGCGGGATCTCGCGGGCCTCGCCGATTGCAATGCGGAGCTGGATCGCGTGGTGACGCGGCTGCTGGAGCGGCGGCCGGATATCCGCATGCTGTTCCTCGTCGGCTCCTGCCCCAGCGAGGTCATCAAGCTCGATCTCTCCCGCGCCGCGCAGCGCCTGTCGCAGCGCTTCCTGCCGCAGGTGCGCGTGCTGAACTACTCGGGCAGCGGCATCGAGACCACCTTCACCCAGGGCGAGGATGCCTGCCTCGCCTCCCTCGTGCCGGAAATGCCGGCGGAGCCCGGCGCGGCGCGATCGCTGCTGGTGGTGGGCGCGCTGGCCGAGGTGGTGGAGGACCAGTTTCTCCGGCTTTTTGCGGCGCTGGGCGTGGGGCCGGTGCGCTTCCTGCCATCGCGCCGTGCGACGGAGCTGCCGCCGGTGGGGCCCGGAACGCGCTTCCTGCTGGCGCAGCCCTTCCTGGGCGACACGGCCCGCGCATTGGAAGCACGCGGTGCGACGCGCATCGCGGCGCCCTTTCCGCTGGGCGTGGAAGGCACCACTGCCTGGCTGACCGCAGCCGCCGAAGTGTGGGGCACCGCGCCGGTACGCATCGCGGAAGCCACCGGCAGTGCCGCCGCGCGCGCCACCGCGGCGCTGGCGCGCATTCGCCAAAGGCTCGATGGCCGCAGCATCTTCTTCTTTCCGGACAGCCAGCTGGAAATCCCGCTGGCGCGCTTCCTGTCGCGCGAACTCGGCATGCGCCTGACCGAAGTCGGCACGCCCTATCTGCACCGCCAGCACTTGGCGGAGGAGCTGGCGCTGCTGCCGGAAACGGCGACGCTGTCCGAGGGCCAGCATGTGGACCGGCAGCTGGATCGCTGCCGCGCGCTTCGGCCGGACCTCACCGTCTGCGGCCTGGGTCTCGCCAATCCGCTGGAGGCGGAGGGGCTGACGACGAAGTGGTCCATCGAGCTCGTCTTCACGCCGATCCAGGGCTACGACCAGGCGGCGGACCTGGCCGAGCTCTTCGCGCGGCCGCTGCTGCGCCACGCGAAGCTGACGGTGTAGCACGATGCAGCTCGCACTCTGGACCTATGAAGGCCCACCCCATATCGGCGCGATGCGCGTCGCCACCGCGATGGAAGGCGTGCACTACGTGCTGCACGCGCCGCAGGGCGATACCTACGCCGATCTGCTGTTCACCATGATCGAGCGCCGCGCCAAGCGCCCGCCCGTCACCTACACCACCTTCCAGGCGCGCGACCTGGGCGGTGACACGGCGAACCTGTTTCGCGAGGCGGTGCTGGATGTCTATGAGCGCTTCAGGCCGCAGGCGATGCTGGTGGGTGCGAGCTGCACGGCGGAACTGATCCAGGACGATCCGGGCGGGTTGGCGAAGACGCTGGGCCTGCCGATCCCGGTGGTGCCGCTGGAACTGCCCGCCTATCAGCGCAAGGAGAACTGGGGCGCGTCCGAGACTTTTTATCAACTGGTCCGCGCCTGCGCCGGGCCGCATGTGCCGAAGCCCGGCACGCTGCGCACGAAGAACGCCGTTCCCCGCTGCAACATCCTCGGTCCTACTGCGCTCGGCTTCCGGCATCGCGATGACGTGCCGGAGGTGGAGCGGCTGCTGGCGGCGCTCGGTATCGAGACGCATGTGATCGCACCGATGGGCGCGACGCCGGCCGATCTCGCCACGCTGGGCGAGGCCGACTTCAACGTGGTGCTCTACCCGGAAGTCGCCGGCCAGGCCGCGGCCTGGCTGCGCCGCAGCTTCGGCCAGCCCTGCACCACGGTGGTGCCGATCGGTGTCGGCGCGACGCGGGACTTCGTGCAGGAAGTCGCGAAGCTGGCCGGCGTGCCGGCGACGACGGCGGAGGGCACGCTGCGCCTGCCGTGGTATTCGCGCTCCGTCGACAGCACCTACCTGACCGGCAAGCGCGTCTTCATCTTCGGTGATGCGACGCATGCCATCGCCGCGGCGCGGGTGGCGGAGAAGGAGCTGGGCTTCACCGTGGTGGGCCTCGGCAGCTATTCGCGCGAATTCGGCCGCGAGGTGCGCGCCGCCGCCGCGCTGCATGGCGTGGAAGCGCTGATCACCGACGACTACCTGGAGGTCGAGGCGCAGATCGCGGCGCTGCAGCCGGAACTGGTGCTGGGCACGCAGATGGAACGCCACGTGGCCAAGCGCCTCGGCGTGCCCTGTGCGGTAATCTCGGCACCGGTGCATGTTCAGGACTTCCCGGCGCGGCATTCGCCGCAGATGGGTCTCGAAGGCGCGAATGTGCTGTTCGATACCTGGGTTCACCCCCTGATGATGGGGCTGGAGGAACATCTGCTCGGCATGTTCCGCGAGGATTTCGAGTTCAACGACGGCGTGCAGCCCAGCCACCTTGGCCACGGCACGCCGTCACAGTCGGGCAGAGAGGCAGCGCCCGCCGCGCAGCCCATGCCCGTGCCCGCGGCGGAGACTCCCCACTCCGCCGCGGGCGCCCCTTTGCTCGCCTGGGGTTCCGATGCGGAGAAGGAGCTGAAGAAGATCCCCTTCTTCGTCCGCGGCAAGGCCCGGCGCAACACCGAGCGATTCGCGCAGGAGCGTGGCATCGGGACCATCACCATCGAGACGCTCTACGACGCGAAGGCGCATTTTTCGCGGTGAGATATCTCTCTCGCCGCCGCACCGGAGGGCCGGATGCCTGAGGGTATGAATTGGCGTGCTGCCACCACGATGCGGGTTGTCGTGGTCACCATGGACAGCCACCTGGCCGGCGCGATGATGCAGGCGCGCGACGTGCTGCGCCGCGATGTTCCCGACCTCGAACTCTCGGTGCATGCGGCCGATGAATGGGGCACGGATGCGGAGGCGCTGGCCGCCTGCCACACGGATATCGCGCGCGGCGACATCGTCATCGCGACCATGCTGTTCCTGGAAGACCACATCAACCTGGTGCTGCCGGCACTGCGCGCACGGCGCGATGCCTGCGATGCCATGGTGTGCTGCCTGTCCGCCGGCGAGGTGATGAAGCTGACCCGGCTCGGCCGCTTCGACATGGGCGCCGAGGCGAAGGGCGTGATGGGCTTGCTGAAGCGCCTGCGCGGCAGCAAGAAAGGCGCGGCCTCATCCGGCAAGGGCCAGATGAAGATGCTGCGGGAACTGCCGAAGCTGCTGCGCTTCATCCCCGGCACCGCGCAGGATGTGCGGGTGTATTTCCTGGCCCTGCAATACTGGCTGGCCGGCAGCCAGGCCAATCTGGCGAACCTGGTGCGGCTGCTGGTGAACCGCTACGCCGCCGGGCCGCGCCAGGTGCTGGTGGGCACGCTGAAGGTGGCGCCGCCGGTGGAATACCCGGAGGTCGGTCTGTACCACCCGTGCATCCCCGGCCAGGTGACGGACCGCGTGTCCCAGCTTCCGGCGCGCGGCGGCAAGGGCACCGTCGGGCTGCTGATCATGCGGTCCTATGTGCTGGCCGCCAATGCCGCGCATTATGACGGCGTGATCGCGGCGCTGGAGGCGCATGGGCTGAACGTGGTGCCCGCCTTCGCCAGCGGCCTGGACAATCGCCCGGCCATCGAGGCCTTCTTCAAGCGCGATGGCGTGGCCACGGTGGATGCGGTGGTCTCGCTCACCGGCTTCTCGCTGGTCGGTGGCCCCGCCTACAATGATGCCCGCGCGGCGGAGGAAACGCTGGCGGCGCTGGATGTGCCCTACATCTCCGCGCATCCGCTGGAATTCCAGACGATGCGGCAGTGGGAGGCGGATCCGCGCGGTCTTCTGCCGGTGGAAGCCACCATGATGGTCGCGATCCCGGAACTGGATGGCGGCATCCTGCCGATGACCTTCGGTGGCCGCAGCGGCGATGCAGCGGATGGCTCGCCAGGCGGCCGCGACATGGTCTCCTACACCGAGCGGGCCAGGACGCTTGCGGATCGGGTCGCGCGCCTGGTTGCGCTGCGGCGCTCGGCGCGGGCGGAACGGCGTGTGGCGGCCGTGGTGTTCAACTTCCCGCCCAATGCCGGCAATACCGGCACCGCCGCCTACCTCTCCGTCTTCCAGTCGCTGTTCAACACGCTGCGGGCGATGCAGCAGGCGGGCTACACGGTGGAGATGCCGGCCAGCGTGGATGCGCTGCGCGACGCCATCATCAACGGCAATGCCCAGCGCTACGGTGCGGTGGCGAATGTCGCGGCGCGCATCCCGGCGGATGACCATGTGCGGCGCGAGCGGCATCTGGCGGAGATCGAGCGCACATGGGGCCCCGCACCGGGCCGCGCACAATCGGATGGCGCGAGCATCTTCGTGCTGGGCGCGCAGTTCGGCAATGTCTTCATCGGCGTGCAGCCCGGCTTCGGCTATGAGGGTGACCCGATGCGGCTGCTGTTCGAGCGCGGCTTCGCGCCGACGCATGCCTTCAGCGCCTTCTATCGCTGGATCCGCGAGGATTTCGGCGCCCATGCCGTGCTGCATTTCGGCACGCATGGCGCGCTGGAATTCATGCCCGGCAAGCAGGCGGGGCTTTCCGCCGAGTGCTGGCCGGACCGGCTGATCGGCGATTTGCCGAACCTGTATCTCTATGCCTCCAACAACCCGTCGGAAGGCATGCTGGCGAAGCGGCGCGCGGGGGCCACGCTGATCAGCTACCTGACGCCGCCGGTGACCAGCGCCGGGCTGTATCGCGGGCTGCTCGATTTGAAGGCGACGCTGGATCGCTGGCGCGCGCTGGAGCCGGATGCCGATGCCGGCGTGCGCGCCGCGCTGGCCGAGCTGGTGCAGGCGCAGGCGGCGGCGGTGGACCTCGCCCCGGCAACGCCGGCCTGGAGCGCGGTGGAGGCGCCAGGCGTCATCCAGCGCCTCGGCAACCAGCTTCTGGAGCTGGAATACACGCTGATCCCGCACGGGCTGCATGTGGTGGGCGAGGTGCCGGATGCGGCGCAGCGGAAGGAGATGCTGGAGGCGGCCGGCGTCACCGATGCCGCCGAACTCGCCCGGCTGGATGCGCTGCTGGCGACGGAGCATGAGCTGCCCGCGATCCTGCACGCGCTGGATGGCGGCTATACCCGCCCCGCCCCGGGTGGCGACCTGCTGCGCACCACGGATGTGCTGCCGACGGGGCGCAACCTGCACGGCTTCGACCCCTTCAAGATCCCCTCCGCCTTCGCGGTGAAGGATGGCGCGCGGCAGGCGGAAAGGCTGCTGGCGCGACATGCCGCCGATGCAAAGGGGCTGCCGGAGACGGTCGCGATCGTGCTGTGGGGGACGGACAATCTGAAGACCGAGGGCGGCCCGATCGCCCAGGCGTTGTGGTTGATGGGTGCCGAGCCGCGGCATGATAGCTACGGCCGCCTGACCGGCGCGAAGCTGGTGCCGCTGGAGGTGCTGGGCCGCCCGCGCATCGACGTGATGGTCACCCTCTCCGGCATTTTTCGTGACCTGCTGCCGCTGCAGACGAAGCTGCTGGCGGAGGCCGCGCTGCTGGCGGCAAATGCCGAGGAGCCGATTGAGCAGAACTTCATCCGCAAGCACGCCCTGGCGCATATCGCGCAGCATGGCGGGGAGATGGCGCAGGCTGCCCTGCGCGTCTTCGGCAATGCGGATGGCGCCTATGGCACCAACGTCAACCAGATCCTCGATGCCGGGCTGTGGACGGATGAGGACGAGCTGGCCGAGGCCTATGTGAAGCGCAAGGGTTTTGCCTATGGCGTGGATGGCAAGGCGGCGCGCCAGGACAAGGTGCTGACGCAGCTTCTGGGCTCGGTAGATGTCACCTACCAGAACCTCGACAGCGTCGAGGTGGGGCTCACCACCATCGACCAGTATTTCGACACGCTCGGCGGCATGAGCCGCGCGGTACGGCGCGCGCGCGGAGGCCGGGAAGCCGCCGTCTATATCGGCGACCAGACCCGCGGCGAGGGCACCATCCGCAGCGTCGCGGAACAGGTGGCGCTGGAGACGCGGACCCGGGCGCTGAATCCCAAATGGTTCGAGCCGCTGCTGGCGCATGGCTATGAGGGCGTGCGTCAGATCGAGGCGCAGGTCACCAACACCATGGGCTGGTCCGCCACCACCGGCCAGGTGGCGCCCTGGATCTACCAGAACCTGGCCGAGACCTACATGCTCGACCCCGCCATGCGCGCGCGGCTCGCCGCGCTGAATCCCACCGCTTCCGCGAAGATCGCCAACCGGCTGATCGAAGCGCAGGAGCGCAGCTACTGGCAGCCGGATGCCGAAACCCTCGCCGCATTGCGGCGCGCGGGTGAGGAACTGGAAGACCGGCTCGAAGGCATTACCGAGGAGATGGCGGCATGACCGTGATCGTGCGACCGCGGCCGGATGAGCGCCTGATCGGCGATGGCGATGGCAGCGTGCAGGTGCATATGCACGACCCGCTGAAGATCGACGGTGCCAAGGTGTTTGCGATTTACGGCAAGGGGGGCATCGGCAAGAGCACGACGTCGTCCAACCTGTCCGTGGCCTTCGCAAAATTAGGAAAGCGCGTGCTGCAGATCGGCTGCGATCCGAAGCACGACAGCACCTTCACCCTGACCGGCCGGATGATCCCGACGGTGATCGACGTGCTGGACGGCGTGGGCTTCCATTCTGAGGAACTCCGCGCCGAGGATTTCGTGGTGGAAGGCCGCCATGGCGTGATGTGCGTGGAGGCCGGCGGCCCGCCTGCCGGCACGGGCTGCGGCGGCTATGTGGTGGGCCAGACGGTGAAGCTGCTGAAGGAGCATCACCTGCTGGAGGATACCGACATCGTCATCTTCGACGTGCTCGGCGACGTGGTGTGTGGCGGTTTCGCGGCGCCGCTGCTGCATGCGGATCGCGGCGTGATCGTCGCGGCGAATGATTTCGACAGCATCTTCGCGATGAACCGCATCGTCGCCGCCATCAAGGCGAAGTCGGCGAATTACGGCGTGCGACTGGGTGGCGTCATCGTCAACCGGTCCAAGGACACGGACCAGATCCAGAAATACAACGACGCGACGGGCATGAAGATGCTGGCGCATCTGCCGGACCTCGACGTGATCCGCCGCTCCCGCCTCAAGAAGGCGACGCTGTTCGACATGGAGCAATCGCCGGAGGTGGAGGGCGTCTGCAACGAATATCTGCGCCTGGCCGCCGGCCTGCTGGCCGGCGTCACGCCGCTGGATGCGACGCCGCTGAAGGACCGCGAGATCTTCGACCTGCTGGGGTATGACTGAGATGCCCACCGCCAGCTACGCCACCCGCCGCGGCGAATTGGAGACCTATTTTGACCGCACCGCGGCCAAGGCCTGGGAACGCCTGACCTCCGACGCGCCGGTCAGCGGCATCCGCGCCACGGTGCGGGCCGGGCGCGATGCGATGCGTGCGAAGCTGCTGTCCTGGTTGCCGCCGGATCTGCGCGGCAAGCGGGTACTGGATGCCGGCTGCGGCACCGGCGCGCTGGCCGTGGAAGCCGCGCGACGCGGGGCGGAGGTGGTGGCCGTCGACATCTCCCCCACGCTGGTCGCGCTGGGGCAGGAACGGGCCGCCGGGCAGCACGGCGCTGGCTCCGTCAGCTTCCATGTCGGTGACATGCTGGACCCCGCCTTCGGGCGCTTCGATCACGTGGTCGGCATGGATTGCCTGATCCATTACAAGCCCGCCGATGTATTGCGCGCGCTGGCCGGGCTTTCGGCGCGCACCGACCGCAGCATCCTGTTCACCTTCGCCCCGCGCAGCGCCTTCCTGATGGCCTTCCTCACCGTCGGCCGCCTGGTGCCGCGCGGCGATCGCTCGCCGGCCATCGTGCCGGTGGCGGAGGCCAGGCTGCGGCGGCTGGTTTCCGGCGATCCGGCGATGGCGGGCTGGCATCCGGTGCGGACGCATCGCGTGGCGAGCGGCTTCTACACCTCTCAGGCGCTGGAGCTCGTGCGGCGATGAAGCGCCCCGGCAGGATCATCCGGATGTGGCAGGGCGTGGGGCCGCATCTGCTGCCCTTCGCCAGCGCCACGTCGGAACGCCTGCCGATGGCGCGGCTGCTGCGGCTGTCATTGTTCCAGATCTCCTGCGGGATGGCGGCGGTGCTGCTGGTCGGCACGCTGAACCGCGTGATGATCGTGGAGTTGCACGTGCCGGCCTGGCTGGTCGCCACCATGGTGGCGCTGCCGCTGGTCTTCGCGCCGCTGCGCGCGCTGATCGGCTTCAAATCGGACACCTACAAATCGGTGCTCGGCTGGCGCCGCGTGCCCTATCTGTGGCTCGGCACCATCATCCAGTTCGGCGGCCTGGCGATGATGCCCTTCGCACTGCTGGTGCTGTCCGGCGACACCTGGGCGGAGCCCTGGGCCGGGCAGCTGGCCGCGGCCATCGCCTTCCTGATGACCGGGTTCGGCATGCACATGGTGCAGACGGTGGGCCTCGCCTTGGCCACGGACCTGACGCCGCGCGACCAGCAGCCGAATGTGGTGGCGATGCTGTCCGCGATGCAGCTGGTGGGCATGGTGCTCTCGGCCCTGGTCTTCGGCGCGCTGCTGGCGGATTTCTCGCAGTTGCGGCTGATCCAGGTGGTGCAGGGCGCGGCGGCGTTGACGCTGGTGCTGAACCTGGTGGCCGCCTGGCAGCAGGAAGCGCGCGACCCGACCCGCACCGCACGGACCGGCGAACGTGAGCCGACCTTCTTCGAGGCCTTTCGCGCGCTGCGCCGCTCCGGCCCGTGGAACCGGCGCCTGCTGGGCGCGGGGCTGGGCACGGCGGGCTTCGCCATGCAGGACGTGCTGCTGGAGCCCTATGGCGGGCAGATCCTCGGCCTGCCGGTGGGCGCGACCACGGCGCTGTCGGCGCTGCTCGCCGGCGGGTCGGTGCTTGGCTTCCTGCGGGCCGCGCGGCGGCTGGGGCAGGGAGCGGACCCGCACCAGGTGGCGGCGCTGGGTGGGTTGTTCGGCATCGGCGGCTTCACGCTGATCATCTTCTCCGGCGCCGTCGGCAGTGGGGCCCTGTTCGCCGGCGGCGTGGCGCTGATCGGCTTCGGCGCGGGGCTGTTCGGGCACGCAACGCTGACCGCCTGCATGCGCGCGGCGCCGCCGGAACAGGCGGGGCTGGCGCTCGGCGTCTGGGGCGCGGTGCAGGCCACGGCGGCGGGCAGCGCGATCGCACTGGGCGGCGTGCTGCGGGATGTGGTCTCCGCCATGGCGCAGGCCGGTGCGCTGGGCGAGGGCCTGGCGCAGGCGGCCACCGGCTATGTCAGCATCTACCTGATCGAGATCGCGCTGCTGTTCATCACCCTCGCCGTTGTCGGGCCGCTGGTCCGCAAGGGCGGCGTTCCTCAAACACGCCCCGCGGCCAGCCTGGCCGGCGCGGCGCAGATCTGACCACCAGGAAAGCGGAGGCCAACAATGCCCGGCGCACACCAATTCGTTCAGATGGATCTGGCGGCGGGGCTGCTCTATGCCTTCTTCGCCTTCTTCTTCGTGCTGTGCCTGTGGCTGCATCGCGAGGGCAAGCGGGAGGGCTATCCGCTGATCTCGGACCGGCCGAGCCATCCGCTGCGCGTGCCGATCGAAGGCTTTCCCGGCGTGCCGCGGCCGAAGGTGTTCAAGCTGAAGCATGTCGATCCGCATCTGCTGAACCGGCGTGAACGGGACCTCACGGGCCTGGTGGTGCCGGCCGATGGCTATCCCGGCGCGCCGCTGATTCCGACGGGCGACGCGATGCAGGACGGCATCGGTCCGGCCGCCTATGCGGAACGCGCCGATGTGCCCGACCTTACCTTCGACGACGAACTGCCGAAGATCGTGCCGCTGCGCGCCGCGCCCGGCTTCACCATCGGCGAGACGGACCCGGACCCGCGCGGCAAGCCGGTGGTGACGCTGGACGGCAGGATCGCCGGCGTGGTGGTGGATCTCTGGGTCGACCGGTCCGAGATGATCCTGCGCTACCTGGAAGTGGAGGCCGCCGGCGCCGCGCGGCGCGTGCTGGTGCCGATGTTCCTCGCCACCATCAATTCCGCCGGCACCGTGCGCGTTATCTCGGTCACCGCCGCGCAGCTCGCCATGGCGCCGGGAATCGCGCAGCCGGAGCAGGTCACGCTGCTGGAGGAGGACAAGGTCGCGGCGTATTTCGGCGGCGGGCACTTCTACGCGACGCCCGAACGCAGCGAGGCGCTGGTATGAGCCGGCACCCCGACATCGCGGAGCATGACGGGGAACCGATCCCCGGCCTGCCCGGCCCGCTGCCGCAGGGCGAGAGCATCCTGTGGCAGGGGGCGCCCGAATGGCGCGGCATTGCGCGGCGGGCGCTGTTCGTGCGCGGCATCGCCATCTACTTCGTCCTGCTCGCCGTGCTGCGTGGCGCCGACCTGACCGCGAATGGCGCGGGCGCGATGGAGGCACTGGCGGAGTCGCTGCTGCTGGTGGTGATCGGCGCCGTTCCTGTTTCGCTGCTGCTGCTGTTCGCCGGGTTGTCGGCGCGCACCAGCCTGTACACCATCACCACGCGACGCATCGTCATGCGCGTCGGCGTGGCGCTGCCGATGACCATCAACATCCCCTTCGTGCTGATCGATCGGGCCGGCGTGGCGAAGCATGCGGATGGCACCGGCGACCTGGTGGTGAGCCTGGCGAAGCCGCACCGTGTCTCCTGGCTGGCGCTTTGGCCGCATATCCGGCCCTTCCGCATTTCCCAACCCGAACCCATGTTGCGGGCGCTGAAGGATGCGGATGTGGCGGCGCAGGTGCTGGCCCGCGCCCTGGCAGCCGCGGCCTCGGTGCCCGTGCCGGCGATGGCTTCCGCCAGCGAGGCACGCAAGCCGGGTCACGCCGAAGCGATGGCCTGAACAGGGGAGGAATGGCGATGTCGCAGACCATCGAGACCAACCCGATCCTGCGGCGCCCGGCGCTGATCTGCGGCACGATGATCGCGGGCACGCTGGCGCTGGTACTGGCCTCGCCCTTCCTGCCGAGCGCGCGGGACGGCGTGGTGCCGGTGGCGCTCGCGCAGCGGGATCTGTTCTTCGCCGATCGCGCCGACGGCGGCGTGGTCATCACCGATTCCCGTGACGGCCGGCAGGTGGCCGTGCTGCAGCCGGGCGAGGGCGGTTTCGTCCGCGGCACGGTGCGTGGCCTGGTGCGCGAAAGGCGGCGCGAGGACATCGGTTCCGCGATACCGTTTCGCCTTACGGCATGGCAGACTGGCCAGATCACGCTGGAAGACCAGGCCACCGGGCGAAGACTGGATCTGACCGGGTTCGGCCAGACCAATGCAGGGGCGTTCGTGCGTTTGCTGTCAACCAAGGAGTAACCAGGATGAACGGCCGCTGGGGAGTGGGCCGGGCGATCTTCGGTGGTGAAACCCTCGAAGTGCCCTGCATGGTGGATATCGAGCGAACGGCGGATAGCTTCCATGCCTACGCCGTGCCGGAAGGCGTGTTCCTGCGCCCCGGCGACCAGGTCATCGTGCATGGCACGCCGGACCATGTGGCGTTCGGCGAGCGGATGACCTTCGAGACGCGGGCAACGGTGCTGCGCGCCGGGCCGCTGACGCGCTTCTGGACCCAATGGGTCGCGATCTTCGAACTGACCGAATTGTACCACTGCGGTTTCGAGCCGAAGGAGGCCGTCGCATGGAACGCCTGATTCTCGATGGGCCGGCCGTGGGCGAAGCCGCGGCGCCTGGATTGACGCCGGGTGGGCGCCCGGATGCCGATGGCATCGCCACCAAGATGGCATTGACGGAAACGGTGCTCTCACCGCGCTTCTACACCACGGACTTCGATGCGATGGACCGCATCAGCATCGAGCCCGTGCGAGCGCAGTGGGATGCGATGATGGCGGAATTCCACGCCGACCCGAACAAGGGGCATTTCACGCGAACCGCCGAATTCGACGCCTTCGACATCAAGGCGTTGCCGGAGCCGCTGCAGAAGGAATTGCTGGAATTCCTGGTGAGCTCCGTCACCGCCGAATTCTCCGGCTGCGTGCTGTATGCGGAAATCCGCAAGCGCGTGACCAACCCGGACATGAAGGACATCTTCGGTGTGATGGCGCGCGATGAAAGCCGGCATGCGGGATTCATCAACGATGCGCTGAAGGATGTCGGCGTCGGCGTCGACCTCGGCTTCCTGACCAAGGCAAAGAAGTACCACTACTTCCAGCCGAAGTTCATCTTCTACGCCACCTATCTGAGCGAGAAGATCGGCTACGCCCGCTACATCACCATCTTCCGGCAATTCGAGCGGCATCCGGAGTTGCGCTTCCACCCGATCTTCAAGTGGTTCGAGAACTGGTGCAATGACGAGTTCCGGCATGGCGAGGCCTTCGCCCTGCTGATGCGCGCCAATCCGCATCTTCTGTCGGGCGCCAATGTCTACTGGGTGCGGTTCTTCCAGCTCGCGGTCTTCGCCACCATGTATGTGCGCGACCATGCGCGGCCGGAATTCCACAAGGCGCTCGGCATGACGCCGACGGATTACGACATGAAGGTCTTCCGCATCACGGAGGAGATCTGCCGCCAGGTCTTCCCGGCGACGCTGGATGTGGACAATCCGAGCTTCCTGCGTGGGCTGGAGCGGCTGCGGAAGATCGGCGATGGCATCGCGGCGGCCAAGGCGCAGGGCGGCGTGGTCGGCGGGGTGAAGCGCGCCGGACTGTCCATTGCCGCGGCGGCCAATTTCGCGCGGCTGTACTTCCTGCCGCCGCGGCGCCAGGCATTGCCGGCCGATCCGCGCCTCTCGCCGGCCTGGTAGCATCATGGCCGAGCATGGGCTGCCCGCGCTGTTCACCCTGTTCATCTGGTGGTTCAGCACGGGCGTCATCCTGTACCTGGACGGGCTGCGGCGGGAGACGTTCCGGTGGACTATGCTCGGCGCCACCACCCTGCTGCTGGCCGCTCTCGCAGGGCTGCATGCGACGGCCTGGGACACGACGACCGGCGGCGCCTATCTCGGCTTCTTCTGCGGCCTGCTGGTCTGGGCCTGGATCGAGACCGCCTTCCTCACCGGCCTGGTCACCGGACCCCGGCGCACCGCCTGTCCTCCGGGCGCCACCGGCTGGGTGCGCCTGCGGGCGGCGCTGGCGACGGTGCTGTGGCATGAACTGGCGATCATCGGAGGCGCCGCCTGCATCGCGCTGGCGACCTGGGGCGCACCGAACCGCATCGGGCTGTGGACCTTCCTCGCCTTCTGGATCATGCGGCAATCCGCCAAGCTGAACGTGTATCTCGGCGTGCGGAACCTGGCGGAGGCCTTCCTGCCGGAGCATCTGCGCTACCTGGAGAGCTTCTTCCGGCGCCGCCGGATGAATGCGCTGTTCCCGGCTTCCGTTGCCGCCGGGATTCTGGCCTGCGTCCTGCTGGTGCAGCAGGCGATCGCGGTGGATGCAACGCCGCATCAGGTGGCGGGGTTCTCCCTGCTCGCCACGCTGGTCGCACTCGGCCTGGTCGAGCATATCTTCATGGTGATGCCGGTGCCGGCCGATGCGCTCTGGCGCTGGGGCCTCGCCTCGCGCAAGGAAAGGCCGGTGCCTGCGCCGGCCTCGGTGACATGATAGGGTGCGAGCCAACGCACCATGCAACACGTCCGGCCATGCTCACGGCCACTGGGGGTCCGCGATGAACTACGAATCCTTCTTCCGTGCCCAGCTCGACGGCCTCCGGCGCGAGGGCCGCTATCGCGTCTTCGCCGATATCGAGCGTCATGCCGGGCAATTTCCGAAGGCGACACGGCATCGCAACGGCAAGACCTCGGAGGTCACCGTCTGGTGCTCCAACGACTACCTCGGCATGGGGCAGCACCCGAAGGTGCTGGCGGCGATGCACAAGGCGCTGGACCAGCATGGTGCGGGGGCGGGCGGCACGCGCAATATTTCGGGGACGAACCACGAGCATGTGCTGCTGGAACGTGCCCTGGCGCGGCTGCATGGCACGGAAGACGCGCTGCTGTTCAATTCGGGCTACATGTCCAACTGGGCGTCGCTGTCCACACTGGCGGCGCGGATGCCGGGCTGCGTCATCGTCTCGGATGAGATGAACCACGCCTCGATGATCGAGGGCATGCGCCATTCCCGCGCCCAGCGCCGCATGTTCCGCCACAACGACCTGGTGGATCTGGAGCGCGTGCTGTCCGAGATCGATCCCTCCGCACCAAAGCTGGTGGCCTTCGAAAGCGTGTATTCGATGGATGGCGACATCGCCCCCATCGCCGCCATCTGTGACCTGGCCGACAAATACGGCGCGATGACCTATTGCGACGAGGTGCATGGCGTCGGCCTGTATGGTCCGAACGGCGGCGGCATCACGGACCGTGATGGCGTCTCCCACCGGCTGACCGTCATCGAGGGGACGCTGGCAAAAGCCTTTGGCGTGATCGGTGGCTACATCGCCGGCTCCGCCGCCATGTGCGATTTCGTCCGCAGCTATGCCAGCGGCTTCATCTTCTCCACGGCCCTGCCGCCGGCCATCGCCGCCGGCGCGCGGGCTTCCATCGAACATCTGATGGCGAGCGACGTGGAGCGCGACCGGCTGCATGAGCGTGCGGCGACGCTGCGCAAGCGGCTGGATGCGATCGGCGTGCCGCATCTGGACAATCCCAGCCACATCGTGCCGGTGATGGTGGGCGACCCGGTGGTCTGCAAGGCGATCAGCGACATCCTGCTGGATGATCACGGCGTCTATGTGCAGCCGATCAACTACCCCACCGTGCCGCGCGGCACGGAGCGGCTGCGGATCACGCCGAGCCCGGTGCATAGCGACGCGGATATGGACCATCTGGTGCAGGCGCTATCCGCCGTGTGGTCGCAGTTCAGCCTGCAGCGGGCCGCCTGATGGATATCGGGGCGAGCGCCTTGGCCAGCCGGAAGACCGTCGCGGCACGGCCGGTCTTCCCGTTCGACGCCATCGTCGGCCAGGATGAGATGAAGCTCGCCTTGCTGATCGCGGCGGTCGATGCCTCCATCGGCGGCGTGCTGGTATTCGGCGATCGCGGCACCGGCAAATCCACCGCGGTGCGCGCCCTGGCGGCGCTGCTGCCGCCGATGCAGGCGGTCGCCGGCTGCCGGTTTTCCTGCGATCCGGCGCGGCCGGAGGCGCTGTGCGATGTCTGCCGCGACGCCACCGATCTCGTCGTTGCGACGGTGCCGGTGCCGGTCGTGGACCTGCCGCTTGGCGCCACGGAGGACCGCGTGGCCGGCGCGCTGGATATCGAACGCGCCCTGGCGCAGGGCGAGAAGGCCTTCGAGCCCGGGCTGCTGGCCCGCGCGCATCGCGGCTTCCTCTACATCGATGAGGTGAATCTCCTCGAGGACCATCTGGTCGACCTGCTGCTGGATGTGGCCGCCTCCGGCGAGAATGTGGTGGAGCGGGAGGGCATCAGCATCCGCCACCCGGCGCGCTTCGTGCTGGTCGGCAGCGGCAATCCCGAGGAAGGTGAGCTGCGACCGCAATTGCTGGACCGCTTCGGCCTGTCCGTCGATGTCCGCACGCCGACGGACCTTGCGACGCGCGTCGAGGTGATCAAGCGGCGCGATGCCTTCGAGCGCGATGGCGCCGGCTTCCTGGCGAAATGGGCGGAGGCGGCGGCGGCGACGCGGGATCGCATCCTGGCGGCGCGCGCCCTGCTACCGGCCATCACCGTGCCGGATGTGACGCTGGAAAATGCGGCGCGGCTCTGCATGGCTCTCGGCACGGATGGGCTGCGCGGCGAACTCACGCTGATCCGCACGGCGCGCGCCCTGGCGGCGCTGGAGGGTGACGAGGTTGTGGGCGTGCCGCATCTGCGCCGCATCGCCGCACCCGCCCTGCGCCACCGCCTGCGCCGCAACCCGCTGGATGAGGCGGTGGCCACCACGCGCGTCGATCGCGCCGTGACCGAGCTGTTCGGCGCGTGACCAACCTCGCGGCACCCGCTTCGGATGCCGTGCAGGCCGCGCTGCTGCTGGCGGTCGATCCCGTGGGTCTCGGTGGCGCCGTACTGCGCGCCGCCCCGGGGCCGGAGCGGGAGGGGTGGCTGGCCGGGCTGCGCGCGGCGCTGCCCGCCGGCACGCCCTGGCGGCGCCTGCCGCTCGGCATTCCGGATTCGCGGCTGCTCGGGGGGCTGGATCTCGCCGGCACGCTGGCGGCCGGACGGCCGGTGCTGGAACGCGGCGTGCTGGCGGAGGCCGATGGCGGCATCGTGGTCGCCAGCATGGCGGAACGGCTGGAGGCGAATACCGCGGCGAAGCTGGCGGCTGTGCTGGATGCCGGGCAGGTGGCGCTGCAGCGGGACGGGCTGGACCTGATCCTGCCCGCGCGCCTCGCCCTGGTTGCGCTGGATGAGGGGCTGGCGGCGGAGGAGACGCTGCCGCCCGCCTTGGCCGAACGCCTGGCCTTCCGGCTGGAGCCGGAGGCGGTGCCGCTGGACGCTGCCTCGCAGGTCGCCGCCGCACGCGCACGGCTGGGGCAGGTAGCGGTGCCGGATGCGCTGCTGCCGGCGCTGTGCGGCGCTGCCATGCAGTTCGGCATCGCCAGCCTGCGCGCCCCGCTTTTCGCCCTGCGCGCGGCGCGTGCGGCGGCGGCGCTGGCCGGGCATGCGGCGGTGGAGGAGGCGGATGCGGCACTGGCCGTGCGGCTGGTTTTCGGCCCGCGCGCCACCTGCCTGCCCGAAGCGGAGCCGCCCGCCGCGCCCGAGGATCAGCCGCAGGACAGCGCCCAGCCGGAGCCGCAGCCAGGGCCCCAGGAATTGCAGGAGATGTTGCTGGAGGCGACGCGCGCCTCGCTGCCCGCCGGGCTGCTGGCCGCGCTGGGCGCTGGCGCGCGGGATGCGGCGCGCCGCGCCGGCGCACAAGGGCGCGAGGGCCAGCGCCGGCAATCCGCGCTGCGCGGCCGGCCGATCGGCACCCGCGCGGGCGCGCTGCGGGCCGGCGCCCGGCTTTCCCTGGTGGAGACGCTGCGCGCCGCGGCGCCCTGGCAGGGCATCCGCCGGCGGGAACGGGCCGGCCGGCCCGGCCCGCTGGTGCTGGTGAAGCGCGACGACATCCGCCTGCTGCGCTTCCAGCAGCACACCGAGACCACCGCCATCTTCGCCGTCGATGCCTCCGGCTCCGCCGCCCTGGCGCGGCTGGCGGAGGCCAAGGGCGCGGTGGAACTGCTGCTGGCCGATTGCTATGTGCGGCGCGATCGCGTCGCCGTGGTCGCCTTTCGCGGCCGCGCGGCGGAGCTGCTGCTGCCGCCGACCAATTCGCTACTGCGCGCCAAGCGCAGCCTCGCCGGCCTGCCTGGTGGTGGCGCCACGCCGCTGGCCGCCGGTATCGATGCGGCGATGGCGCTGGCCGAGGAAGCCCGCCGCCGCGGCCGCACGCCGCTGCTGGTGCTGCTGACCGATGGCCGCGCCAATATCGCCCGCGATGGCACGGCCGGCCGGCCCCGGGCGGAGGCCGATGCGCTGGCCGCCGCCGCGCCCTGCCGCGCCGCCGGGATCGCCACGCTGCTGGTCGATACCGCGCCGCGCCCGCAGCCCTTCGCGAAGCAGCTCGCGGAGGCGATGGGCGCCCGCTACCTCGCGCTGCCCAGCGTGGATTCGCAGAAGCTCTCCGCCGCGGTGGCCACGACGCGGGAGGTGGCGTGATGGCCGAACGCCCGAACTGGGCCATCGAGGGCCGCGACTGGCCGAACCGGGAAGCCAGCCGCTTCGTCACCGCCGCCGGCCTGCGCTGGCATGTGCAGGTGATGGGCCAGGGACCAGTCCTGCTGCTGCTGCACGGCACCGCCGCGGCCACCCATTCCTGGCGCGACATGCTGCCGCTGCTGGCGAGCGACTTCACCGTGGTGGCGCCGGATCTGCCTGGCCATGGATTCTCGGATGGCGTGCCGGCGGCGCGGCTTTCGCTGCCCGGCATGGCGGCTTCCGTCGCCGCGCTGCTCGGCGTGCTCGGGCTGCGGCCGGTGCTGGCGGCGGGGCACTCCGCGGGCGCTGCCATCCTGCTGCGCATGGCGCTGGATGGGCGCATCGCGCCGGATTGCATCCTCAGCCTGAACGGCGCGCTGCAGCCGCTGGGCGACCGCCACGCCGCCTTCTTCACGCGCACCGCGCGCATGCTGGTGGGCCTGCCCTTCGTGCCGAGCCTGTTTGCCTGGCGCGCCGCGGACCGCGCCGTGGCGGAACGCCTGCTGCGCGACACCGGCAGCAAGATTGATAGCCGCGGCGTCGATTTCTACGCGCGGCTGTTCCGCCATTCCGGCCATCTGGCGGCGGCGCTCGGCATGATGGCGCATTGGGACCTGGTGCCGCTGCTGCGCGACCTGCCGAGGCTGGCGCCGCGGCTGGTTCTGGTGGTGGGCGCCAATGACCGCGCCGTGCCGCCGGCGCAGGCGGAGGCGGTGCGCCGGCGGCTGCCCGCGGCGCGCATCATCACCTTGCCCGGCCTCGGCCATCTGGCGCATGAGGAACAGCCGGCGCGGGTCGTGGCGCTGATCCAGCAGGAATGCGCGGGGGCGCTGGCGGCATGAAGGATCTTTCCGCCGAGGATCGCGCCGCCTGCCGCGCCATGCTGGCGGGCGGGTCGAAATCCTTTCGCGCCGCGGCGCTGCTGCTGCCGTCGCGCATCGCGGAGCCGGCGGCGGCGCTCTATGCCTTCTGCCGCGTTGCCGATGACGCGATCGACGAGGCGCCCGATGCCGCCGCTGCGCTGCCGCCGCTGCAGCGCCGGCTGGATGCGATCTATGCCGGCCGGCCGCAGCCGCATCCGGCGGATCGCGCCTTCGCCGTGGTGGCCAGGGATTTCGCGATTCCGCAGGTGCTGCCCGCCGCGCTGCTGGAGGGCTTCGCCTGGGACGCCGAGGGCCGCCGCTATGCCGACCTCGCGGCGCTGGAAGCCTATGCCGCGCGCGTTGCCGCGACGGTCGGCGCGATGATGACGCTGCTGATGGGCGTGCGCTGCCCGGCGGCGCTGGCGCGGGCCTGCGACCTCGGCGTGGCGATGCAGCTGACCAATATCGCCCGCGATGTGGGGGAGGATGCGCGCAACGGCCGGCTTTACCTGCCGCTGGACTGGATGGCGCAGGAAGGCGTTTCGGCGCAGGCGTTTCTCGCCCGACCGGCCTTCACCCCGGCGCTCGGCCGCGTGGTGCAGCGGCTGCTGGATGCGGCGGATCTTCTGTATGCGCGGGCGGAGGATGGTTTCGCGCGGCTGCCCTGGGATTGCCGTGCGGGCATCGGCGCGGCGCGGCATGTCTATGCCGGCATCGGCCGCGCGGTGGAACGCCAGGGGCATGATTCGGTCAGCCGGCGCGCCACGGTGCCGAACCGCCGCAAGGCACTGCTGATGGCGCGCGGTGTCGCGGCGCTGGCCGCCCGTCGCGCCGCCAACCCCGCGCCGCCACTGCCCGCCACGCGCTTCCTGGTGGAAGCGGTGGCCGCGCAGCAGCCGCAGCCCGCTGCCAGTCTTGCGGACCGTATCGCCCGCGCCGTCGCGCTGTTCGACAGGCTGGCGCAGGATGCGGCGCTGGGACCGATGGCGCGCTAAGGCTCAGCGCGCCACCACCAGTCGGTACAGGTGCCAGGTTGCATGTCCGAGCACCGGCAGCACCACCGCCAGGCCGATGAACAGCGGCAGCGATCCCAGCAGCAGCAGCGCCGCGACGATCAAGCCCCAGGCCGCCATCGGCAGCGGATTGGCGGCCACCGCGCGCAGCGAGGTGCCGATCGCCTGGCCCAGCCCCGCCTGCGGCCGGTCCAGCAGCAGGGGGAAGGACACCACCGTCAGCGCCAGCACCAGGGCGGCGAAGCCGAAGCCGACCAGATGGCCGATCAGCAGCATCCGCTGCCCTTCCGCCGTGCCGAAGACCTGCTCCAGCAGCGCCAGCGCGCCACCATTGTAGCGCGGATCGGTCGGCAGCGTGCCGAGCGTGGCGGCGTGGATCGCATCCGCCGTCCACAACCAGGCTGTGAACAGCACCAGCAGCAGCACGGCCAGCCCGGAGATGGCGGGCAAGGCGGGCGAGCGCAGCACCTGGAACACGTCGGTCCAGCTTGTCGGCAGCCCGGCCTCGCGCCGCCGGCTGATCTCATAGAGGCCAAGCGCGGCAAGCGGGCCGACCAGCGCGAAGCCGGCGGCCATCGGGTAGAACAGGTGCATCACCTCCCCGCCTGCCGCCAGCGTCGCGGCGACCAGCCCGATGACGGGATAGAGGATGCAGAGGAACATCAGCTGTGTCGGCGTCGCCAGGAAATCGGCCCAGCCGCGGCGCAGCGCCGTGCCGAGGTCCTCCAGCCCGATGCGCCGCAGTTCCGGCGGCGCGCTTTCGAAGTTGCGCGTGGTGGTCATAGCCTCAGCCATCGTTCGCTTCCCCCTGCTGGGTTCCGCGGACGGCCCGGTGCCGGCGATGCCCGGCAAGGACCCCGCATCTGTCAATTGGGACGTCCGCGCCCGGCTGCGTCTCAAGCCCGCGTGACCGATTGGCGGTTGACTTAACTGTCAAGAAAGACTGACACTCGGCACTGACAAGCCAGGCTTACATCAGGCCGGCGCGGTTGGGAGGTTGCCGATGGATGCCGTCTCGCGGATCGAATCCAGCCTGGCCGATGCCGTGCTCTGCGCCGAGGCGGCGGGCGCGCCGCCGCGCCTCGCGGCCGCCATGCGGCATGCGGTCTTCCCCAAGGGCGGGCGCATCCGGCCGCGCCTGACGCTGGCGGTGGCGGCGGCCTGCGGCGATGACCGGCCGGCGCTGTCCTCCGCCGCCGCGGCCGCGATCGAACTACTGCATTGCGCCAGCCTGGTGCATGACGACCTGCCCTGTTTCGACGACGCGGCGACCCGCCGCGGCAAGCCCAGCGTGCACCGCGCCTATGGCGAGCCGCTGGCGGTGCTGGCAGGCGACGCGCTGATCGTGCTGGCCTTCCAGACCCTGGCGCGGGCCGCCCCTTCGGCGCCGGAACGGCTGGGCCCGCTGTTGCTGGTGGTTGGCGATGGCGTCGGCGTGCCCTTCGGCATCGTCGCCGGCCAGGCCTGGGAATGCGAGCCGCGCGCCGACCTGTCGGAATACCAGCGGCAGAAGACCGGCAGCCTGTTCGCTGCCGCGACCGTCGCCGGCGCCACCGCCGCCGGCCATGTGGAGCCGGAAGCCTGGCGCCTGCTCGGCGACCGGCTGGGCGAGGCCTACCAGGTGGCGGACGATTTACGAGATGCGGTGGAGGATGAGGCGACACTCGGCAAGCCGGTGGGCGTGGACAAGGCGCTTGGCCGGCCGAGCGCGGTTGCGGAATTCGGCCTGGACGGCGCCGTGGCGCGGTTGCGGGCGCTGTCCGAGCAAGCTGTGGCGGCGATACCCGAATGCCGCGGCCAGGCCCTGCTGCGCGGCCTGATCCTGGCCGAGGCGAAGCGACTGGTGCCGGCCAAGCTGGCCGCCCAGGCGGCGTGAGGGCGCCCGCCACCCTGGCCGCGCCCGGATGGATGGACCGCTTCCGCGCGTGGCGGGAGGGGGTGACGGCCAATCCGCGCTTCCGCGCCTGGGCCGCGCGCTTCCCGCTGACCCGGCCGATGGCGCGGCGGCGTGCGCGGCAGTTGTTCGATCTCTGCGCCGGCTTCGTCTATTCCCAGGTGCTGGCCGCCTGCGTGCGGCTGCGGCTGTTCGAGATCCTGCACGAGGCGCCGGCCAGCGAGGCCGCGCTGGCGCTGCGCCTTGCGGTGCCGCCGGAGGCGATGGGCCGCCTGCTGGCCGCCGCCGCCGCGCTGGACCTGACCCGCCGGCGCCAGGACGGGCTGTGGGTGCTGGGCCCGCTGGGGGCGGCCATGATTGGCAACCCGGGCATCGCCGCCATGGTGGAGCACCACGCGCTGCTCTACGCGGATCTGGCGGACCCCGTCGCGCTGCTGCGGCGGGACCGCGGTGGCAATGCGCTGTCCGCCTACTGGGCCTATGCCGGCGCCGTGGCGCCGCAGGCGCTGGGGGCGGAGCGCGTGGCCGACTACTCCGCGCTGATGGCGGCGTCCCAGCCGATGGTCGCGGCGGAGGTGCTGGCCAGCTACGATTTCCGCCGCCACCGCGCGCTGCTCGATGTCGGCGGCGGGGAGGGCGCCTTCCTGGCGGAGGTCGCCCCGGCCGCGCCGGATCTGCGGCTGATGCTGTTCGACCTGCCCCAGGTGGCCTCCCGCGCCACGGCGCGCTTCGCTTCACGCGGCTTGTCCGGGCGTGCGGAAGCCTTTGGCGGCGACTTCACCACGGATCCGCTGCCGCAGGGCGCCGACCTGATCAGCTTCGTCCGCGTGTTGCACGACCACGATGACGCCGTGGTGATGGGCCTGCTGCGCGCCGCCCGTGCCGCGCTGCCCGCCGGCGGCCGCCTGCTGATCGCCGAGCCGATGGCCGGCACCAGCGGCGCGGAGCCGATGGGGGAGGCGTATTTCGGCTTCTACCTGCTGGCCATGGGACGCGGCCGCCCGCGCCGCCCGGAGGAACTGCAGGCGATGCTCGCCGCCGCCGGCTTCGGCCGCAGCCGGGCCCTGCCAACGCCGACGCCGCTGCTGACACGCGTGCTGGTTGCCGATGTCAGCGCGACCTGACGCTCGCATGTCAGTTTGTCTTGACATGCATCACTGTCAGGATAGGCTGACACATAATCAAAGGGAGCGGCCGTCCAGGTGGACACCGTGGCAGTCTTGCTGGAAGCGCCGGAACGCCTCGTTCTGAGCCGCCTCGAACTCTCGCCCCCGGGCGAGGAGGATATCGTGGTGGACGTGGAATGGAGCGGGATCAGCACGGGGACGGAGCGCCTGCTCTGGTCCGGCCGCATGCCGCCCTTCCCGGGCATGGGCTACCCGCTGGTGCCTGGCTACGAATCCGTAGGTCGCGTGGCTGCCGCCGGCCCATCCTCGATGCGTCGCGTCGGTGAACGGGTGTTCGTGCCCGGTGCGAAGTGCTTCGGCACCGTGCGCGGCCTGTTCGGCGGCGCTGCCTCCCGCCTGGTGGTGCCGGGCGCGCGCGCGGTGCCGATCGACGAGGCGCTGGGCGAGGATGGCGTGCTGATGGCGCTGGCCGCCACGGCGCAACATGCCATAGGCGCCGAACTGCCGGAGCTGATCATCGGCCATGGCGTGCTCGGCCGGCTGCTGGCGCGGCTTGTGGTGGCGGCCGGCGGCGCGCCCACGGTGTGGGAGACCAATCCCGCACGGGCCGATGGCGCCAGCGGTTACCAGGTGGTGACGCCGGATGACGATGCGCGGCGCGACTACCGCAGCATCTGCGATGTCAGCGGCGACAGCGGGCTGCTGGACAGCCTGGTGCAGCGCCTGGCGCCGGGCGGGGAGATCGTGCTCGCCGGCTTCTACAGCGCGCCACTCAGCTTCGCCTTCCCGCCCGCCTTCATGCGGGAGGCGCGGTTCCGCGTCGCCGCGGAATGGCGGGAGCCTGATCTGGTCGCGGTGCGCGGCCTGCTCGATGCCGGGCGGTTGTCCTTCGAAGGGCTGATCACGCATCGGCGGGACGCCAGCGCCGCGCCGGATGCCTACCGCACCGCCTTCAACGATCCCGCGTGCCTCAAGATGATCCTCGATTGGAGAGCATGCTCATGAACGCACACACCGCTTCGCCCGCCGCGAACACCGCGCAGCAGAGCATGGCGGATGCGCTGCGCGACGAGGCGGCGCAGGAGCCCGATGCGGTGGCGACGGGTCCGGTGAAGAAGGAAACGCAGATCATCGCCATCTACGGCAAGGGCGGCATCGGCAAATCCTTCACGCTGGCCAACCTCAGCTACATGATGGCGCAGCAGGGCAAGCGCGTGCTGCTGATCGGCTGCGATCCGAAGTCGGATACCACAAGCCTGCTTTTCGGCGGCCGGTCCGTGCCGACCATCATCGAGACGTCCTCGAAGAAGAAGGCGGCCGGCGAGGCGGTGAAGATCGGCGATGTCTGCTTCAAGCGCGACGGCGTCTTCGCCATGGAGCTGGGCGGGCCGGAGGTCGGCCGCGGCTGCGGCGGGCGCGGCATCATCCATGGTTTCGAATTGCTGGAGAAGCTCGGCTTTCATCAGTGGGACTTTGACTACGTTCTGCTGGATTTCCTTGGCGACGTGGTCTGCGGCGGCTTCGGCCTGCCGATTGCGCGGGACATGTGCCAGAAGGTGATCGTCGTTGGCTCCAACGACCTGCAATCGCTGTATGTGGCGAACAACGTCTGTTCCGCGGTCGAGTACTTCAAGAAGCTCGGCGGCAATGTCGGCGTGGCCGGCATGGTCATCAACAAGGATGACGGCACGGGCGAGGCGGCTGCCTTCGCCAAGGAAGTCGGCATCCCGGTGCTGGCCGCGATCCCGGCCGATGACGACATCCGCCGCAAGTCCGCGAACTACGAGATCGTCGGCGTGCCCGGCGGCCAATGGGCCAGCGTGTTCGAGGAGCTCGCTTTGCAGGTGGCCGGCGCGCCGCCCGTCCGCCCCTATCCGCTGACGCACGAAAACCTGCTGAACCTGTTCAAGGGCGATGCGGTTGGCCGTGGCGTGGTGCTGGACCCGGCGACGATGGAGGACATGTGCGGCGCCGAGGTGCTGAACAAGCCGTCCCTCGAAGTGGTCTATGAGGGCGCCTGAGCGATGAGCGAAGCCGCAGGCTGCCACGGAGGCCGCGAGACACTGGAGGCTGCCGCGCGTGCCGCGGGCAAGTCCCTGGTGATGGACGAGCTGACGAAGAACTACCCGCGCGGCCCGCATGACCAGCCGCAGAGCATGTGCCCGGCCTTCGGGTCCTTGCGCGTCGGGCTGCGAATGCGGCGCACGGCGACCATTTTGTCGGGCAGCGCCTGCTGCGTCTATGGCCTGACTTTCACGAGTCACTTCTATGGAGCCCGGCGCACGGTGGGCTACGTGCCCTTCAACAGCGAGACGCTGGTTACGGGAAAACTGTTCGAGGACATCCGCGACGCGGTGACCGAGACGGCCAGGCCGGAAGACTACGACGCCGTCGTCATCATCAATCTCTGCGTACCCACCGCATCCGGCGTGCCGCTGGATCTGCTGCCGAAGCAGATCAACGGCGTGCGCATCATCGGCATCGACGTGCCGGGCTTCGGCGTGCCGACGCATGCGGAGGCCAAGGATGTGCTGGCCGGCGCCATGCTGCGCTATGCCCGCGGCGAGGCCGAGGCCGGCCCGGTGGCACGGCCGCGGCAGATGATCGATGGCGAGCGCAGCGTCGCGCTGATCGGCGAGCTGTTCCCGGCGGACCCGATGGGCGTCGGCGCCATGTTGCAGCCGATGGGCCTGACCGTCGCGCCGCAGACGCCGGCGCGCGAATGGCGCGACCTCTATGCCGCACTGGATTGCGAAGTGGCCGCCGCGGTGCACCCCTTCTACACCGCCAGCATCCGCGAATTCCGCGCAGCCGGGCGGCCTGTGGTGGGTTCCGGCCCCGTGGGGCATGACGGCACGGCGGCCTGGCTGGATGCCATCGCGCGTGCCACCGGCACAACGGCCGTGCAGCTGGACGCGGCGAAGGCGCGGGCGCTGCCGGCCATCAAGGCGGCGCTGGCGGCGGCGCCAATCAGCGCACGCATCACGGTCTCCGGCTACGAAGGCTCCGAATTGCTGGTGGCGCGGCTGCTGTCCGAAGCCGGGGCGGAGGTGCCCTATGTCGGCACTGCCTGCCCGCGCACCGAATGGTCCGATGCCGACCGCGAATGGCTGGAAGCGCGCGGCACGCACGTGCAGTACCGCGCCAGCCTGGAGCAGGACATGGCGGCGATGCGGGAGGTGAAGCCGGACCTGGCGCTCGGCACGACGCCGCTGGTGCAGAAGGCCAAGGAGCTCGGCATCCCCGCGCTGTATTTCACCAACATGGTCTCGGCGCGGCCGCTGTTCGGTGCGGCCGGAGCGGGCTCCATGGCCGGCATCGTCGCGGCGCAGACGCGCGGGCGGGAACGCTTCAGCCGCATGGTCAGCTTCTTCGAAGGCGTCGGCACGCCGGATGGCGCGGGCTACGGTTTTCGCGACAAGCCGGTGGACCCGCCGGGCTTCCGCGAGCGTCAGCGCAAGATCCAGGCCGCCAAGGCGAAAGCCGAAGAATCGGTGGGTACGTAGTATGCTTGTCCTCGATCACGACAGGGCTGGTGGCTATTGGGGCGCGATCTACGCCTTCTCCGCCGTGCGCGGATTGCGCGTGGTGATTGATGGCCCGGTGGGCTGCGAGAACCTGCCGGTGACGGCCGTGCTGCACTACACGGATGCGCTGCCACCGCATGAGCTGCCGGTGGTCGTCACCGGCCTGGACGAGGACAGCCTGTCCAAGAACGGCACCGAGGATTCCATGCGCCGCGCCGCCGGCACGCAGGATCGCGAATTGCCCGCCGTGGTCGTCACCGGCTCCATCGCCGAGATGATCGGTGGCGGCGTGACCCCGCAGGGCAGCAACCTGCAGCGCTTCATCTGCCGCACGATCGACGAGGACCAGTGGCAGGCGGCCGACCGCGCCATCATGTGGTTGTGGACCGAATTCGGCGCACGCGGCCGCAAGATGCGCGCGCGCAATCCGAAGCTGGGCACCACGCCGCGCGTCAACATCATCGGCCCGATCTACGGCACCTTCAACATGCCGTCCGACCTGGCGGAGATCCGCCGCCTGGTCGAAGGCATCGGCTGCGAGGTGAATTTGGTGTTCCCGCTCGGCAGCCATGTCGAGGATATCGCCAAGCTGCCGGATGCGGATGTGAACATCTGCATGTATCGCGAATTCGGCCAGAAGCTCTGCGAGGAGCTGGAACGCCCCTGGCTGCGCGCGCCGATGGGCCTGTTTGCCACCACCAACTTCCTCCGCAAGCTGGGCGAGATGACGGGCCTCGATCCCGAGCCTTTCATCGAGCGGGAGAAGCACACCACCATCAAGCCGATCTGGGATCTGTGGCGCAGCGTCACGCAGGATTTCTTCGCCTCCGCCAGCTTCGCGGTGGTGGCGACGGATACCTATGCACGCGGCCTGCAGCGCTTCCTGGGCGAGGAAATGGGCGTGCCCTGCGCCTTCGCCTTCAGCCGCAAGGCCGGTGAGAAGCCGGACAATGCGGCGGTGCGGGAGGCGATGAAGAAGACCCCGCCGCTGGTGCTGTTCGGCAGCTACAATGAACGCATGTATGCGGCGGAGCTGAAGTCCCGCGCCATGTACATCCCCGCCAGCTTCCCGGGCGCCATCATCCGCCGCGCCACCGGAACGCCCTTCATGGGCTACGCCGGCGCGACCTACATCGTGCAGGAATACTGCAACGCGCTGTTCGACGCGCTGTTCCACATCCTGCCGCTCGGCACCGACCTCGACCGCGTCGAAGCCACGCCCGCCCGCGCCGCGGAACCGTGGGACGATGACGCCGTCGCATTGCTCGACGCGCATGTGGAGGCCGAGCCCTTCCTGCTGCGCATCTCCGCCGCCAAGCGGCTGCGCGAGGCGGTGGAGCGCGCCGCGCGCGAAGCCGGTGAGCCGCGCATCCTTCGCGAACGCGTCCGGCACACGCTGGGCGAGGTCGTCGCGCAACCCGTTGCGGAGGGCGTCGCATGACGCGACCCCTGCATCCTTCCGTTCCTGCGAGCCGCCACAAGCGGTTTGCGGTCCGGCCCTGGCGGTTTCCCGCCGGTTCCATCCCCGCCGCGCGGGATCAGCGCGGTAGCGGCCGAAAGGCCAGTTGGAGGTCGAATTGATGGCCGAAGGTTCAAAGACCGGCCTGACCGAAGGCGAGGCGCGAGAGATCCATTCCCTGCTGATCCAGGGTTGGGCCTTCTCCGTCTTCGCCTCGATGGGCGCGCATATCCTGGTGTGGCTGTGGCGGCCGCTGGTTTACGGCAACCAGATCGTCCCGCCGGATTGGCGCTTCTTCTGAGGCGCCTGGCCCGACGAGAGAGAGGAGACAGAAGCTATGCATAAGATCTGGATGGTTGTGGATCCGCGGCGATCGCTGTTCCTGGCGATGGTCGGCGTGATCGCGGTGTCGGGGCTGCTGCACGTCGTCGTGCTCGCATCCCCCCGTTACTGCGATCACTGGGGCTGGTGCGCGACGCCGGCGACCTTCACCCCGGGGCAACCGGTCGGGCTCCTGCGCTAGCAGGGCGAAGGCGCCGGTGTCGCTCCGCGAAAGCGGGGCGAGGTCGCTCCGCGAGAGTGAAGCGATGTCGCTCCGCGACAGTGGGCGAGGCCAGTACAGCGGCCCTCGTCCGCTGCCCGGGACGACGACACAGGCAGGCGGGCTTTAGGCCCCGCCCATTTGGGAGCGTCATGCGATGGCGATACTGACTTTCGAGCGGAAATATCGCGTCCGCGGGGGCACCCTGGTGGGCGGCGACCTGTTTGATTTCTGGATAGGCCCGTTCTGGATCGGGTTCTTCGGGGTCACCACGGCCTTCTTCACCTTCATCGGTGTCGGCCTGATCCTGATGGGCGCGGCGATGGGCGGCACCTTCAACCCCTGGCTCATCAACATCGCGCCGCCGGACCTCAGCTATGGCCTGCGCCTGGCGCCGATGTCCCAGGGCGGGCTGTGGCAGGCCATCACGGTCTGCGCCATCGGCGCCTTCGTGTCCTGGGCGCTGCGGCAGGCGGAGATCTCACGCAAGCTTGGCATGGGCTATCACATTCCCATCGCCTACGGCGTCGCGGTCTTCGCCTATATCACGCTGGTGGTGATCCGGCCGGTGCTGATGGGCGCCTGGGGGCACGGCTTCCCCTATGGCATCTTCAGCCATCTCGATTGGGTGTCCAACGTCGGCTACCAGCACCTACATTTCCACTACAACCCGGCGCATATGCTGGCGGTGACGTTCTTCTTCACCACCACCCTCGCGCTGTCGATGCATGGCGGCCTGGTGCTGTCCGCGTTGAACCCCGCCAAGGGCGAGGTGGTGAAGACCGCGGAGCATGAGAATACCTATTTCCGCGACCTGATCGGCTACTCGATCGGCACGCTGGGCATCCACCGCCTCGGCCTGTTCCTGGCGCTGTCGGCGGGATTCTGGAGCGCGGTGTGCATCGTCATCAGCGGGCCGTTCTGGACCCGCGGCTGGCCCGAATGGTGGGGCTGGTGGCTCAACCTGCCGATCTGGAACAAGTGACGGGGAAAGGGGGATAACGCAGATGCCTGAATATCAGAACCTCTTCACCCGCGTGCAGGTCCGGGGTCCGGTGCCCTATCCCGGCACGCCGATGGGTGGTGGAACGATGCTCGCCGGCCATACGCCGCGCGAGGGAACCTCCCGCTTCGTCACGCTGTTCGGCATGATCGGCGATGCGCAGGTGGGGCCGGTCTATCTCGGCACGCTCGGCGTGCTGTCGATCGTCTTCGGCTTCATCGCCTTCGAGATCATCGGCCTGAACATGCTCGCCTCGGTGAACTGGGACGTCGTCCAGTTCATCCGCCAGCTCTTCTGGCTGGCGCTGGAGCCGCCCTCGGCGGAATACGGCCTCCGCATCCCGCCGCTGCGCGAAGGTGGCTGGTGGATCGTCGCCGGCTTCTGCCTGACGGTGTCCATCCTGCTGTGGTGGGCGCGCACCTATCGCCGCGCACGGGCGCTGGGCATGGGCACGCATGTGGCCTGGGCCTTCGCTGCGGCGATCTGGCTGTACCTGGTGCTGGGCTTCATCCGCCCCGTGCTGATGGGGTCGTGGTCGGAGGCGGTGCCCTTCGGCATCTTCCCGCACCTCGACTGGACCGCAGCGTTTTCCATCCGCTACGGCAACCTGTTCTACAACCCGTTCCACGCGCTTTCGATCGTGTTCCTGTATGGCTCGACGCTGCTCTTCGCCATGCATGGCGCGACGATCCTGGCGCTCGGCCGCTATGGCGGTGAGCGGGAGATCGAGCTGGTGCTGGACCGCGGCACGGCGGCGGAACGCGGTGCGCTGTTCTGGCGCTGGTGCATGGGCTTCAACGCCAGCTTCGAGAGCATCCATCGCTGGGCCTGGTGGTTCGCCGTGCTCTGCCCGCTGACGGGTGGCATCGGCATCCTGCTGACCGGCACGGTGGTGGACAATTGGTACCTCTGGGCGGTCGATCGCCACTTCGCCCCCGCCTATCCGCAGATCTGGGAACCGGTGATTGATCCGGCCCTCGCCGCCACGCCCGCCCCGATGCAAGGAGCACCGCGATGAGCCTCACGGCACGCGTCGGCCTGGTCTTCGCCGCAGCCCTTTGCGTCGTGATCGTGCTGATGACTTTCGAACGGCCTCCGGTCAACGCGACCCAGGTGGGTTTCCGCGGCACCGCGATGGAGCAGGTGGTGAACCCGCGCACCCAGGCGGTGCGCCTCGCCGCCAATCGCATTCCGGAGGCGCTGGAAGCCGCCGATACGGAAGGCGAGAAGGCGAACGAGATCTACGAGAACGTCCAGGTTCTGGGCGAGCTCAGCGTGGCGCAGTTCGGTCGCATCATGCAGGCGATGACGGAGTGGATCGCCCCCGAGCAGGGCTGCGCCTATTGCCACAATGTCGAGAACCTCGCCTCCGACGAGGTCTACACCAAGGTGGTCTCGCGCCGCATGCTGCAGATGACGCGGCACATCAATGCGGATTGGACACCGCATGTCGGCACCACCGGCGTCACCTGCTACACCTGCCACCGTGGCCGGCCGGTGCCGGCGGCGGTCTGGGCCGCGACGATCCAGCCGCTGAACGGCCTGCAGGCGCCGAACGGGCAGAACCACCCGGCGCCGGTGGCCAATGACAGCTCGCTGCCGGCCGAACCCTTCACGCCCTTCCTGCTGCAGGACAACGAGATCCGCGTCATCAGCACCACCTCCCACCCGCGGAGCAACACGGCCAATATCATGTCGGCCGAGTGGACCTATGCGCTGATGATGCACATGTCCGAAGGCCTCGGCGTGAACTGCACCTACTGCCACAACAGCCGGTCCTTCGCGAACTGGTCCACCAGCCCGCCGGCGCGGCTGACGGCCTGGCATGGCATCCGCATGGTGCGGGACATCAACAACGCCTATGTCGTGCCGCTGACGCCGCTCTGGGCTGCCAATCCGCGCGGGCCGGCGGAAGGGCCGCACATGGCGCGCGTGGGTCCGGCCGGCGATGCGTTGAAGGTGAACTGCGCCACCTGCCACCAGGGTGCCAACCGGCCCTTCTACGGTGCGCCGATGCTGCAGGATTATCCGGAGCTCGGCCTGGTCTCCCAGGGCCCGCTGCGGGCCGCCTCGGCGGCGCCGCAGTGACCTGCCACGGCGCCAGGTCTGCCGGGCCTGGCTGCCGTGCTTGCTTTCGCGGCGCGATAGGGCATAGCAGCGCCCGTGTCGGGCGCGCTGGAACTTCTCGGGTTGTTCGTGGTGGCGCTGGGCGCCGCCAGCCTGCTGCCGCTGCAATCGGAACCGCTGCTGGTCGGGCTGCTGCTGCTGGGCGAGCAGCCCGCCTGGCTTCTGGTGGCGGTGGCGAGTGCGGGCAATACGCTCGGCTCCGTCATCAACTGGGCGCTCGGGCGGCAATTGGTGCGCTGGCAGGACCGGCGCTGGTTCCCGGTGAAGCCCGCCGCGCTGGACCGTGCCAGCGGCTGGTATCGACGCTGGGGCCACTGGTCGCTGCTGCTGAGCTGGGCGCCGGTTGTCGGCGATCCGCTGACCCTGGCCGCGGGGGTGCTGCGCGAGCCCTTCGGGCGCTTCCTGCTGCTGGTCGCCATCGCCAAGACCGGCCGCTACCTGGTGCTTGCGCTGGCGACGCTCGGCCTCACCTGACCAGGACGGCGGCATGATGGACGGCACCGACCTGCACCACGACACGCGCCCGCATGCCATCGTCATCGGCGCCGGCTTCGGTGGCCTCGCCGCCGCCATCCGCCTCGGTGCGCGCGGCTGGCGGGTGACGGTGGTGGAGAAGCTGGATGCGCCCGGCGGCCGCGCCTATGTCTTCCGGCAGGATGGCTTCACCTTCGACGCCGGCCCCACCATCATCACCGCGCCCTACCTGCTGGAAGAATTGTGGACCCTGGCGGGGCGCCGCATGGCGGATGACCTCGACCTGCGCGCGATGAACCCCTTCTACCGGATCCGCTTCGACGACGGCACGGTGATGAATTGCAGCGCCGACCTGGTGGCGACACGCGCGGAAATCGCGCGCATCGCGCCGGAGGACCTGCCCGGCTTCGACCGCTTCATTGCCGACAGCGAGAAGATCTTCGAGGTCGCCTTCGCCAGGCTCGCCGACCAGCCCTTCCACCAGCTGTCCACGCTACTGCGCGCGGTGCCGGACATGTTGCGCCTGCAGGGCTACCGCACCGTCTACAGCAAGGTCAGCGACTATTTCTCGAACGACAAGCTGCGGATCGCCTTCAGCTTCCATCCGCTGCTGATCGGCGGCAATCCGTTGAACACCACCGCCTATTACTGCCTGATCGCGCATCTCGAACGCCTGCATGGCGTGCACTACGCCATGGGCGGCATGGGCGCCGTCGTGAATGGCCTTGTGGACCTCATCCACCACTTCGGCGGCCGGCTGCGCACCGGCGTGGAGGTCGAGCAGATCACCGTGCAGGATGGCCGCGCCAGCGGCGTGCGGCTGGCGGGGGGCGAGACACTCGCGGCCGATATCGTCGTCTCCAACGCCGATGTCGGCTGGACCTACACAAAACTGCTTTCGGAGCACAAGCGCCGCCGCTGGACGGATGCGAAGGTGGCGCGCGCCAATTACTCGATGAGCCTCTTCGTCTGGTATTTCGGCACCAACCGCCGCTTCGATGACGTGTACCACCACACCATGGTGCTCGGGCCGCGCTACCGCGAATTGCTGACCGACATCTTCAAGCGGAAGGTGCTGTCCGAAGACTTCTCGCTGTACCTGCACCGTCCGACGGCGACGGACCCATCCCTCGCGCCGCCGGGCTGCGACAGCTTCTACGTGCTGTCGCCGGTGCCGCATCTGGGCAGCGGCACGGATTGGGCGCGGCATGCGGAACCCTACCGCGCCGCGATCGAGAAGCGGCTGGAAGAGACGGTGCTGCCCGGCCTCGGCGCCAGCCTCGTCACCTCCCGCATCCTGACGCCGCAGGATTTCCGGGACCGGCTGCTCTCGGTGCAGGGCGCGGCCTTCTCGCTGGAGCCGCAGCTGTTCCAGTCGGCCTGGTTCCGCCCGCATAATGTCAGCGAGGATCTGCCCGGCCTGTTCCTGGTCGGCGCCGGTACCCACCCCGGCGCGGGCGTTCCGGGCGTCGTCTCCTCCGCGCGCATCCTGGACCAGGTGGTGCCACACGGCAGCACGGTGGTGCGGGCGCGATAAGGTCAGGCGGCGGCGGCGAAGGCGCTGGCGAAGCGGGCGATGTCGGCCGGGCGGCGCAGGAACCACAGCACCGGGCGGCGGCCCGGCACCCAGTCCGGCCGCAGCCGCTTCACCTCCTGCAGGGCCGCGCGGGCTTCCTCCGGCCGTCCCGACTCGATCGCGGCGACGACCAGGGTGCGGAAGCAGGGCGCGTAGTCCGGCAGCCGCGCGGCGCACCAGCGCAACTCCGCCAGCGCCGCCTCCGGCTGCCCGGCCAGCAGCAGCGCCCGGCCGAGCACCGCACGGCTGCGTGGCGCGCCATGCTGGTCCAGCGCCAGCGCCTCCCGCACCGCCTCCGCCGCCTCCTCGGGAAAGCCGGAGGCGGAGAGCACCTCGGCGCAGGAGGTGCGGGTGCCGAGATCGGCCGGCCGCCCGGCCCGCAGCGCCAGGCGCGCCATCTCCGCCGCCTCGTCCCAGCGCTTGCACAGCGCCAGGGCGAAGGCGAGCGCCGAGATGCAGAGGGGCGAATCCGGCGCCAGCTCCACCGCCTGCCGCGCCAGCAGCAGCGCCTCCGCCCGCTCCGCCTGATGGTCGCCCGCGCCCCAGCCATGCGTGACGAAGCGCATTACGGTGAAGGCGTGCCAGGCATGGGCCGCGGCGTATTCGGGGTCGGCGGCGATGGCGGCGATGAAATGGGCGCGGGCGGCGAGCGTCTCGGCCTCCGTGCCGCGCTGGTGCAGGTCGCGGCCGAGCAATTCATGGTCGCGGGCGGTTCGCGCGGCCGCGGGGCGGTGGCGTGCGCGGTGCAGGCTGTCGCGCCCGATCTCCATGTCGATCCGGCTGGCCAGCCGGACCAGCAACAGGGCGGGCGGCAGGCCGGATTCCGGCAGGTCGAGCCGGTCCGCCCAGAGGCCGGCGCCGGTCACCGCATCCTCCAGCCGGATCGCCAGGCGGCGGCCCTGGCCGAGGGCGAAGACCTCGCCATGCAGGCGGTAGCCCTGTGGCGCCGGCTCCTTGACGATCCGCAGATCCTCGAAGCGGATCAGCTCGGCGGTCAGCTCCGCTGTCAGGGCGCGGGCGAGGGGCGCCGCCTCCTCCTCCGCCTGGAAGGGCGGCACCAGCAGCGTAACCCGGCTGGCGGACGCCGCCGGCGGCGGGGATGCGGCCGCCTGCGGCGCGGGGGGCGGTGCCACCTGCTGCCGCCGCACCTCCGCCGTCAGCACATAGCCGCGGCGCGGCACGGTGCGCAGCACGGCGGCGGCCCGGTCACCCAGCGCGTGGCGGATATCGCTGACGCATTGCGTCAGGCTGTCATCGGTGACCGCCAGGCCGGGCCACAGCGCCTCCAGCAGCGCTGGCCGCCCCTGCAGCAGGCCGGGATGGTCCAGCAGGTGCCGCAGCAGGGCGAAGGCCTTGGGGCGGAGCGTCAGCTCCGGCCCTTCCTCGCGGCGGAGCGTGCCGCGCCCCAGATCCAGGCAGAAGCGGTCGAAGCGGTAGCTGCCGGTCTCCATGGGCGATCTCGCGCCCTCCTCCGGCGCGCGGGACGAAAGAATTCCGAACGAGTCCCGAAAACATCCTGGCAGAATTTCTGACTTAAATCAGCCCGCCTTCGGGACTTCGGGCCGGCCCCAGGGATACCTCCCGCCGCAGCCGAAGGGGGCGCGCGGCGCACCCCGAGACGACCGGCGCGGAGCTTCCTTTCCATGCGTGTCCCGACCTCGATCGGCGCCCTGCGCGGCGCCGTGCTCGCCTGCATCGTCGCTGTCGCCGCCCTGCCGGCGCAGGCCGGCCAGCCGCCCTCCTCCCGCCGGCCGCATCCGGAGGCGGCGCAGTTCTGCCGGGCGCAATGCATGTCCCTGGCCGGGGAGCGGCTGGCTACGGCGCGGCCCCAGGCGGAGCGGGCCTGTGATATCCGCTGTGCCGCCGGCGCCAGCTTCGCCGCCGAGCAGCGGCGCGGCGGTGCGGCGGCAACGGGGCAGGGCGTGGCAGCGCGCAGCGTGGCCGGGGCGGTGGTGCAGCCGCGCATGGCCGCCATGGCGCGCCCCGCTGCCGCGCCGCGACCCGCTGCCGCGCCACGCCCCGGGGCGGTGAGCGTGGTCTATGCCGCGCCGGCGCCGGCCGCCGCGCATGGGCTGGTGGCCGCGGTGGCGGATCGCGGTTCGGCGCATCGCCAGGCGCAGCAGCGCTGTGGCGGGCCGGCATGCCGGCTGCTGGGCGAAAGCGCCGAGGCCTGCGGCGCGGCGGCGCAGGGCGTGCGGCGCAGCCCCTGGGCGCTGTTCATCACCAATGACCCCAGCAGCTATGTCGTCGCCTCCGTCAGCGCCGGCTTCGGTGCCACCCAGGCGGAGGCGGAGCGGTCCGCCATGGCGGAGTGCAGCGCCCGCGGCCAGGGGCTGCATTGCCGGGTCATCGCCGCGAGCTGCGCCCGCCGGGGGTGAGCGCCCTCAGCACCCGCGCCGCCGCCAGCCGGCCGGACATGGCCGCCATCGGGATGCCAGGCCCCGGGTGAACGGAGCCGCCGGCCAGGAACAGGCCGGGCAGGCGCGAGGCGGCGCCGGGGCGGGCGAAGGTGCCGGTGGCGCCGTGGCTGGCGCGGCCATAAAGCGCGCCGCCGGTGCCGGGGAACAGGCCGTGGAAGCCGGCGGGGGTGGTGCAGGTGGTATTGGCGGGCGAGGTCTCGATGGTGAGGCCGCAGCGCTGCAGCAGGGCCAGGCTGCGGTGTTGCAGTTGTTCCAGCGCATCGGGTGACAGGTCGGCCAGGTCGCCATCCGGCGGGGCGTTGACCAGCAGCAGCAGGCGTTCGGCCGTGCCGTAGGGCACCCCGGCGTGACCACCTTCCTCGCCACGGTCCTGGGCGCAGATATAGACGGTGGGCGCCTCCGTGATCCGGCGGGCGCGGAAGATGGCGGCGAATTCGGCGGCGTAGTCTTCGGCGAAGAAGACGTTGTGGTGGCTCAGCGGGAAGCCATGCGTCACCGCGTTCATGCACCAGGTGACGGCCGAGAGCGAACGTGCTTCGCGCGGCGTGTCCCGCGCCGCGCCGCGGGCGGCGGCGCCGAGCAGCCCCTGGCCGAGCGCCGCCACATCGCCGTTGAACACCACCGCATCGGCGTCGAGCACCTCGCCGCCGGCCAGCCGCACCCCGGCGGCGCGGCCGCCGCGCACCAGGATCTCCCGCGCCTCCGCATTGAAGCGGAAGGTCGCGCCCTGGCTTTCGGCGAGGTCACGGATGGCCTCCGCCACACGCCGCATGCCGCCCTGCACCAGCCAGACGCCATCTTGTTCGACATGCGCGACCAGCATCAGCGTGGCCGGCGCCAGGAAGGGGGAGCAGCCGCAATAGGTGGCGTAGCGGCCGAACAACTGGCGCAGCCGCGGGTCGCGGAAATGCGTGCCGAGCGCCTGCCACATCGTGGCCCAGGGCGCCGTGCGCCACAGCGCATCCAGCCGCCCGACGCGGCGCACCAGGTCGAGCGGAGAAGGGCGCTGCGCCGCGATGAAGCTGTGCTGCAGCGTGCGGAAGATTTCCGCGCTGCGGGCGGCGAAATCGCGGAAGCCTTGCGCGTCATGTGCGCCCGCGAAGTCGCCGATCGCCTCGGCAGAGCGTTCCACATCGGCGAAGAGGTCGAGCCGCCCGCCTTCGCGCCAGGCATGCCGCGCCAGGATCTCCGCCCGGTGCAGCTCCAGCGCATCCTCCAGCCTGCGTCCCGCATCCGCGAAAAGTTGAGAAAAAATCCAGCGCATGGTGAAGACGGTGGGGCCACCATCGATGGCTGCACCGCCGGCCTGGACATGGCGCATCTTGCCGCCGGCCACCGCCGCGCGTTCCAGCACCGTCACGCGCACGCCCTGCCGCGCGAGATCCGCTGCCGCGGCGAGCCCGCCGATGCCGGCGCCGACCACCACCACATGCATGGCGTCAGGCGACCGCGCGCAGCCGCTGCCGGTTGCGCGCCTGCCGCTCCACATCCAGCCGGTGCCAGATGATGATGGCCAGGCCCACGATCAGCGGGATGCTCCACATGGCGGGATGCAGCGCGAGCTCGGGAAAGACGCGCACGGAGCCGAAGGCCATGAAGGCCGTGTAGACGGAGATGCCGGCGCCGACCAAGGCCTTGATGTGCTCCTTCAGCCAATCCTCCCGAGCCACGCGCGGCTTGTGCAGGAACCAGAGGTTGGTCAGCCCGGTGGCCACGCCGACCACGGCGATGCCGATCATCAGCGGTTGGCCGATGATCCAGCCCTGCGCCGCGCAGGCCAGTGCCGCGGCGATCACCGCATATTGCAGGCCGAGGTTCAGTTTCGTGCGGTTCGCCGCATGGCGCTGCTTGTTGGTGATGCAGAGCCAGCCATACCAGGCCAGGTTGATGGTCAGGATGCCGGTATGCAGCATCATCCAGCCGAACATGCCGCGCAGGAAGGCGGGGTCGTAATCCGCGGCGAGATGCGGATGCGTGCCCAGCGGGTCCGCCAGCGTCAGCAGGCTCATCGCCACTGCGAAGCTGCCGGTGGCGAGCATGGCATAGGTGAAGATGCGGCCCCATCGGCGGTGGTTCACACCGCCCTTGCGGCCCAGCACCGGCACCCAGAAGGCGATGGCGCCGGTGGTGCCGGTCAGGATGTGGGCGACGACCAGGCTGTGGAACAGCATCAGCTCCATCGACCTGTTCCCCTTCCCTGACAGAAAGTGACAATGCCACTTGACAGTTTTCGTCGCAAGGCGAGGAAATGGCGCCGATGGAAGGCTTCGCTGCCAGGCCGGGCGGGGCGTTCGTGCCGCCACACCCCACGCCGCGATCCCCCGTGGTGGCGCTGTTCCGTGCGCTGCTGGAGGGGGAGGGGGATCTGCTCGGCCTGCTGCCGGCGGAGGCCTATACCATGCCGATCGGCCCGCTGGGCTATTCGCGGCGGTCCATCGTGGTGGTGAACGAGCCCAGGCTGGTGCGCCAGGTGCTGGTGGATGCGGATGGCATCTTCCCGAAATCGGATCTGATGGTGAATGCGCTGGAGCCGCTGATCGGCGACAGCATCTTCGTCAGCTCCGGCGCCACCTGGAAGCGCCAGCGGCAGATGATGGACCCGGCGCTGACGCTGATGCGGGTGAACCGCGCCTTCCCCTGCATGGAAGCCGGCATCGAAGCCGCGGAAGCCACGCTGGCGGAAGCCGCCGCCTCGGCCGGGAGCTTCTCGCTGGATCTGGCGATGAGCCATCTGACGGCGGACATCATCTGCCGCTCCGTCTTCTCCACCAGCCTGCAATCCCGCGTGGCGCATGAGGTGTTCGACGCCTTCACCTTCTTCGAACGCAGCGTCGCGCAGGTGGAAATCCGCCGCCTGATCATGGACCGCGCCTGGACGCGCATCCCCCAGACCCAGGCGGTGCTGGACAGCTGCGCGCTGATCCGCCGCAGCCTGGGCGAGCTGCTCGACAGCCACCTCGATGCCGGCCAGCGCTTCGACGACATCGCCAGCGCCGTCGTCGCCGCGCATGATGTGGATGGGCGCGCCTTCACGCGGGAGGAGCTGATCGACCAGCTTGGCGTGCTGTTCCTGGCCGGGCACGAGACCAGCGCCAGCGCGCTGACCTGGGTTTTTTATCTGTTGGCCTCGCGGCCGGACTTCGTGGCGCGGCTGCGGGCGGAAGTGGCGGCGGTGTGCGGGGACGGGCCGATCGGCTTCGAGCACACCAAGCGCCTGGTCTTCACCCGCAATGTGTTCCGGGAAACGCTGCGCCTGTATCCGCCTATCACCTTCCTGCCGCGCGTGGCGAACGAAGCCACGCGGATCGGCGATTACCGCGTGAAGCGTGGCGCGCTTATCATGGTGGCGCCCTGGCTGCTGCACCGGCATCGAAGCTACTGGACCAACCCCAACGCCTTCGACCCCGACCGCTTCCTGCCGGAACGCGAGGCGGAGATGACGCCGGGCGCCTACATCCCCTTCGGCATCGGCCCGCGCATCTGCGCCGGCGCCGCCTTCGCGACGGTCGAAGCCGTGCTGCTGATCGCCCGCCTGTTCCGCCGCTTCGACTTCCATCTCGCCGAACCGCAGCAGGTCCGCCCCGCCGCGCGGCTGACCACGCGCCCGGCGCGGCAGATCCGGATGCGGGTGACGGCTGCCTGATGCGGACGGTGCTGCTGACGCTGGGCCGCCTGCCCAAGGCGCTCGACCTCGCGCGCGGATTTTCGGCGATTGGCTGGCGCGTCGTGGTCGCCGAGCCTTTCGCACGCCATCTCTGCGGATCGTCCCGTGCCGTCGCGAAATCCATCCGCGTGCCGGCGCCGGCGGAGAGCAAGGCGGCCTATCTCGCGGCCCTGGCCCAGCTGGTGCGGGATGAGGGCGTGGAGCTGGTGCTGCCGGTGTCGGAGGAGACGATGCATGTCGCCCACCTGCCGCCTCTGCTGCCGGAAGGGGTGCGCGTGCTGACGATGCCGCCGGAGGTGCTGCTGCCGCTGCACCACAAGGGCGGCTTCATCGCCTTCGCGCAGCGCCACGGGCTGGACGTGCCGGACTCCGCCGCGCTCGGCGATCCGCGTGGCGAGGGCTTGGCGGCGGCCGGGCCGGTGGTGGTGAAGCCGGTGCATGGCTGCTCCGGCCGCGGCGTGGTGATGCTGCCGCAGGGGGCCGCGCTGCCGGCGGCGGAGGTGCCCTGCATCGTGCAGCGCCGCGTGACGGGGGCGGAGTTCAGCACCTGTTCGCTGGCGCATCAGGGCCGCGTCCTTGCCACCACCGTCTATCGCGGCATGCTGATGGCCGGCTCCGTCGCCGTGGCCTTCGAACGCGTGGCGCATCCCGCCATCGAGGATTGGGTGCGCCGCTTCGTGGCCGCCGCGAACTGGTCCGGCTTCATCGCCTTCGACCTGATGGTGGACGAGGCAGGCCGCCCCTGGGGCCTGGAGTGCAACCCGCGCACCACCAGCGGCCTGCATTTCTTCGAAGCCGCGGATCTGGCCCGCGCGGTGGTGGACCCCGCCGCGCCCAGGCCGCGCCACCGGCCGGAGACGCGGCTGCAACAATTCTGGTCCTGCCTGACGGAGACACAGCTTTCGCTGTTCCGCGGCGGCCTTTTCGGGCAAAATCTGCGCGCCCTTCTGACCACGCCGGACGTCTGCTGGCGCGCGCGCGACCCGATGCCGCTGCTCGCCATGCCCTGGACCACTTGGCCCATCATCCGCATGGCCGCCCAGCGCCGCGTGCCCTTCGGGGAAGTCGCGACGCTGGATGTTGGTTGGTACGACTGACCATTCTCAAGTCAGGCGGATTCGCCTGGCGGCTCGGAGAATGCGGCAGCCCGCTAGAAGATCAGCGGCGGCGCGACGTTGTCGAAGGCCGGCAGGCGGATCACCTCCGCCCCGCGCCAGTCCAGCGTGGCATCGCTGCCGTTCAGGAAGCGCAGGAAGGGCGCGATGCGGCCGGGACGATCCAGCTGCACCACCCAGTCGCGGTAGCACTCCGCCATGAAGGCGGTGAAGGTATGGTAGCGGAACACCGTCTCGCCATCCGCATCGACGCCGGCATAGACCTCGTTGTCCCGGCCGCTGGCGGAGAAATCCGCGCGCACCAGGTAACGCCCGGCGGGCAGGTCCATCGGCTGCGCCAGGCGGGCACCGCCGGCGGCGTCCCGGGTGAAGGCGCAGGCCTCCAGCTTCGCCACCATCTCCTGCCGCGGGTCGAAATAGGGCGAGGCGCTGGCCTTCTCCTCCGGCACGAACAGCACGTTGTTGACGCCGGTCGGATTCGCGAAATCCTCGCCGCGCGTGATCCGCCTGTAGCTGCCGAGATCCATGGCGAGGTAGCCGGCCGCGACCAGCAATTCGTGGCAGCGCATGTCGTCGGGCGCCTGTTCCAGCGCCATGATCGGACGGCCCTCCGCGATCAGCCGGGCGCTGCCGCGCAGCGCATCCAGCTCCGCCCCTTCGATGTCCATCTTGATGAAGCTGGGCGTCAGGCCGGTGGCGGCGATGAAATCATCCAGCGCCAGGGTGGGCACCGGGGTGCCGCCTGCGCCGGTCTCGACGCGGTCGTTCAGGTGGCTGCCCTCCGCGATATGCACGAAGTCGCCGCTGCGGTTCCAGACGGCGCGATGGTACAGCGTGACATTGTGGCAGGCCGCGTTCAGCAGATTGTGCTGTGTGCGGCCGATGATGCGGGGGCTGGCCTCGAAGGCGCAGACGGTGCCGCGCGGGCCGGCCTGGCGGGACATCTGCATGGCGAAGGCGCCGGCATTGGCGCCGACATCGAAGGCGATGTCACCGGGCCGCACATGGTCGCGCACCGCAAGCTGCACCACCGGCTCCCACAATGAGCGCTCCCACCAGGTCTGCAGCGGGAAATCGGCGTAGCGCGCGATCCGGTCCAGTGCCGGCTGCGGCGGGGCGCCGCGCGGCACCTGGTGCAGCCGAGCCACCTCCTCCTCCAGCAGCGCCATCTGTTGGCAGAGGACGGTGGTTCCGGTGGCGCGGCGCAGGATGTCGAGGGTCGACTGGCGCATGGTTCGTTCCGTCAGGTCAGGGGCGTCGGGCGACGAAGTGGAAGCCCATCTCGGGATTGCTGCGGTAGTTCTCGTCGATCGGGCCGTTGCTGGTGCCGCGGCAGAAATCCTCGAAGGCGAAGGCGTGCCGGTCCAGCATCGGCAGGCCGAGCCCGGGGAAGCCCGCCTGCCACCAGGCATGCGGCTGTACGGTCCGGTGGTGGCGCGCCCAGGTCACCGGGTTGTCCTCCGGCCCAGCGCAATGGAGCCGACAAACGGCCCGTCCGGCTTCAAATGCGTGTGCAGCTTGGCGAACAGGCCTGGCAGGTCGGCATCCGCGATATGCTGCATCACCTCCCACGCCGAGATGATGTCGCAGGCCACCGGCGGCGCGGCAGGGCCGGCCGGGCTGGATGGCCGCAGGGTGAAGGGGCGGGTGATGTCGCCGGTAAACAGATTGTGGTGCAGCAGCCGCCATTCCGCCCGCTGCGCGCGCAGCGGCGCATCGCTGCCTTCCACGCCATAGGCGGCGTGGCCACGCAGGATAATCCAGCACCAGCCCGCCGCCGGAACAGCCGAGATCCAGGAAGGTCAGGGCGCGGCCGGGGAAATGGCGCTTGCAGGCGGCGACGAAGCGCGGCGAAGGCGTGTTGTCCTGCGCCGCGCCCCAGGGAAACAGGTGGTCGTCGGTATCCATCGCCACGGGTCGCGCGGCCTCGAACACCAGGGGCGTGGCCGGCAGGATCCGCGCCAGCCGGTCTGTGGCCAGGAAAAGGTCTCGGTTGGCCAGCTCGCGCAGCCGCATCGCTTCCTTCAGGTGCAGGCACAGATTGTGATTGGTGTCGTTGACCTGGTGCAGGATCGCGTCCCGGTCCGCCGCGGTGAGGCCTGCGGGCGGGGCGGCGGGCGGTGCCGGATGGGCCAGCGTCGCGCCCAGAGCGGCGAGCCGGATCTCCAGCGCCTCGATCTGGCGGGTCAGGGCCGTGGTGCCCGTGGCCCGCCGGATAAGGTCGATTATCCAGGCTCGCATTTCAACCTCTGGTCGGGTTCCACATGGTCTAGCCTTCGCACCCGTCTGCGTCCAGGCTCGACCGCACGACGCGGGCGGGATATGCCCGGCGCCCCAAACGCCCTGTCGAAAGGTGCGCCCACAGATGATCACGCTCGATGCCTGGCTGGCGGAGGCCGAGACGCTTCTGGCCGCCACGCGCGCCCAGGGGCTGGATTCCGTGATGCAGGCGGCGGTCGATGCCACCGTCACCGCGCTGGCCGCGAACAGGCCGCTGCTGGTCTGCGGCAATGGCGGTTCCGCCGCCGATGCGCAGCATATCGTCGGGGAGATGGTCGGCCGCTTCCTGCGCGAACGGCGCGCGCTGAAGGCGATCTGCCTGTCCTCCAACCCGGCGGTGCTGACCGCCTGGTCGAACGACTACAGCTTCGCCACCGTCTTCTCCCGCCAGGTCGAAGCCTATGGCGAGGCCGGCGGCGTCATCCTCGGCCTGTCCACTTCCGGCAATTCCGAGAATGTGGTGCTGGCCTTCGAGGCGGCACGAAAGCTCGGCATGGCGACCATCGGCCTGACCGGCGAGGGCGGTGGGCGGATGGCGGCGCTGTCGGACCATCTGCTGGCGGTGCCGTCGCGCTCCACCCCCGCCATCCAGCAGGTCCACCTGGTCTTCTATCATTGCTACTGCGCCGCGGTCGAAGCGCGCCTGGCCGATGCCTGAGGGGGTGCGCCAGGCGGCCATCCTGGTCGGTGGCCGCGGCACGCGGCTGGGGTCGCTGACCGATTCCATCCCGAAGCCGATGGTCGATGTCGGCGGCCGGCCCTTCCTCGACTGGCTGGTCGAGGAAGTGGCGCGCTTCGGCATTCCGCGCATCACCCTTCTGGCCGGCTATCTCGGCCAGACCATCGCCGACCGCTACGACGGCCGGACCATCCGCGGCAGCCGGGTGGAGGTGGTGATCGAGCCGCAGCCGCTGGGCACCGGCGGCGGGCTGCTGCTGTTCGCCGACCGGCTGGAGGATGAATTCCTGCTGCTGAACGGCGACACGCGCTTCGACGTGAACCTGCTGGACCTGCCACTGCAGGCGGGCGATGCGCTGGCGACGCTGGCGCTGCGCCGCACCGCGCCCGGCGCCCGCTACGGCACGGTGGCGGTGGATGAGGCCGGGCGCATCAACGGCTTCGCCGCCCGCAGCCCGGATGCCTCCAGTCCTGGTGCCGGTGGCCCGATCAATGGCGGCATCTACTGGCTGCGCAAGCCGATCCTGGACCATATCGGGCCCGGCGCCGTGTCGCTGGAATCGGATGTCTTCCCAAAGCTGGCGCAGGCCGGGCTGCTGCGCGGCGGCCTGTATGACGGCGCCTTCCTCGATATCGGCATCCCGGAGGACCTGGCGGCGGCGCAGACCGTGATTCCCGCCATGGCCCGCCGCCGCGCCGTGTTTCTGGACCGCGATGGCGTGTTGATCGAGGATACCGGCTGGCCGCACGACCCGGCCCAGGTGCGCTGGATGCCGGGCGCGGCTGCGGCGGTGAAGCGGCTGAACGATGCCGGGCTGTTCGTCTTCGTGGTCACCAACCAGGCCGGCGTCGCCCGCGGCAAATTCCCGGAATCGCAGGTCGGCGTCATGCATGGCTGGATGGCCGGCGTGCTCGCGGATGCCGGGGCGCATGTCGATGCCTTCGAATACAGCCCGAACCACCCGGAGGCGCCGCTCGCCGCCTATCGCCTGGATTGCCGGCGGCGCAAGCCCAACCCGGGGATGATCGAGGACCTGCTGGGAACCTGGCCGATCGAGGCCGATGGCTCCTTCCTCGTCGGCGACAAGGACAGCGACGTCGCCGCCGCCGCCGCCTGCGGCATTCCGGGCCACCTGTTCCCCGGTGGCGACCTGGACGCCTTCGTGGCGGGGTTGCTGCGGGCGTGACGCAGGCGGGAAGGCGGTTCGTCATCGCCGATCCCGGCCTGAACGGGCCGCTGGGCCACCATCTGTCCTACAGCGTGGCGGTGGCGCAAGCCGCGCAGGCGGCCGGGCTGCTGCCCCTTGTGTTGGCCGGCCGCGGCTTCACCGGCGCGCTGGAAGCCGGCCGCATCCCGGCCCAGCCGGTGCTCGGCGCCAGCTACCAGAGCGCCGGCGGTGGTGGCCTGGCGCGGCGGCTGGCCTTCGGGCTGGCGGCTTGGCTGCCGGTGCCGCTCGCCGGCCTGGTCGCGCCGCCGCTGCGGGCGCTGCGGCGGCGGCTGCGCCAGGCAGGGGCGGCGGACCCGCTGGGGTTGGAACTCGCCACCGCGCTGGCGGCGCTGGGGGTGGGGGAGGGCGACCTGCTGCTGCTGCACAGCGTGTCCGGCGCCAACCTGCATTCCGTCGCCACCGCGCCGGGCTTCCCGCCGGTACAGCTGCTGGTGGTGCTGCGCCGCATGCCGGCGGAGATGGAGGCGGATGACCCGGCGCCGGAACGGCTGCCCCAGCTTCTCCGCCGCCTGCACGCCCGCTTCGGCCCGGCGCTGCACCTGTTCGCGGATACCGAGGCGCTGGCCGCGCAATTCGCCGCCTTGTCCGGCCTGCCGGTGCGACCGGTGCCGCTGCCCGTGGTGGTGCCGCCGCCGGCACCGCGCCAGCAGGAGGCGCTGCCGCATGTGGTCTTCGCCGGGGGTGCCCGGGCGGAAAAGGGTTTCGCACAATTGCCCGAGGCGATCGCCGCCGTGGCCGGCCGCGCCCGCTTCACCGTGCAATCCGGCCGGGTGGGGGCGGAGGCCGATCCGCTGGTGCAGCGCGCGCATCGCGCCTTGCGCGCCCGGCGGGACGTAGCCCTGGTGGAACGGGCGCTGGACCCGGCGGATTACGCGGCGCTGCTGGCGGGGGCCGACCTGCTGCTGCTGCCCTATGACGGCCCGACCTACGGCGCCCGCAGCAGCGGCATCCTGGCGGAGGCGCTGGCGCTTGGCCTGCCCGCGGTGGTGCCGGCCGGCTGCTGGATGGCGGAGGCGGCCGGGCCGGAGCGGGCGGTGGCCATCCCGGCCGGCGCGCCCGCCGGCGCCGCCCTGGCGCTGGCGCTGGACCGCCTGCCGGAACTGACCCGGGCCGCCCGCCAGGCGGCCCCGGCCTGGCGGGAACGGCACAATCCGGATGCGCTGTTGCGCGCCCTGATGGATGCCCCCGAGAGCGCCACCACGGCGCCATGATCGCCTGCCACCCCAGGTTGCCCAGGGGTTCGGCAGACCCTATACGCGGCTAGAATCCGCGATGCCCGAGGGAAAGAATTACATGCGCGTGCTCGTCACCGGCGGCGCCGGCTACATCGGTTCGATGCTGGTTCCGGCACTTCTCGGCCGCGGCTGGCAGGTGACCGTATTGGATACTTTCGCCGCGGGCGAACCTTTCCTGGCCCATTCCTGCGCCGATCCGAACTTCACTCCGGTGCGCGGCGATTGCCGCGACATGCGGGTGGTGGAGCCGCTGTTGCGGGAGGCGGATATCGTGCTGCCGCTGGCCGCGCTGGTCGGCGCGCCGCTCTGCGCGCGGGACGAGATCGGCGCCACCTCGCTGAACCGTGATGCGGTGGTGGAACTGGTGAAGCGCGCCGGCAAGCAGCAGTTGATCGCCTATCCCACCACCAATTCCGGCTATGGCGTGGGCGAGGGCAATGCCTTCTGCACGGAGGAGACTCCGCTGCGCCCCGTCTCGCTCTATGGCCGCACCAAGGTGGATGCGGAGGAGGCGGTGCTGTCGCATCCGAATTCCCTGTCCTTCCGCCTGGCGACCGTGTTCGGCATGGCGCCCCGCATGCGGCTCGACCTGCTGGTGAACGACTTCACCTGGCGCGCGGTGAATGACCGCGCCGTGGTGCTGTTCGAGGCGCATTTCCGGCGCAACTACATCCACATCCGCGACGTGGTGAAGGCCTTCCTGCACGGCATCGACAACGTCGAATCGATGCGCCAGCAGGCCTATAATGTGGGCCTGTCGGAGGCCAACCTGTCCAAGGCGCAGCTCTGCGACCGCATCGCCAAGCACGTGCCCGGCTTCGTCTGGCTGGAGGCGCCAGTGGGGGAGGACCCCGACAAGCGCGACTACATCGTCTCCAACGACAAGCTGGAAGCCACCGGCTGGATGCCCGACCATGGCCTGGACAAGGGTATCCAGGAATTGATCAAGGGCTACCGCATGATCCGCAACGGGCGCTTCGCCAATGTCTGACAGCCGCATGGTGGTTCCCGCCCCCGGCGTGATGCTGGACATGGCCTGCCGCTGCTGCGGGTCCCGCCGGGTCGAGCTGGTGATCGACCTCGGCGACCAGCCGCATTGCAACCGGCTCGTCCGCCCGGACCTGGCCCCGGGGGTGGAGCCGCACTACCCGCTGCGCGTCGGCTTCTGCCGGGACTGCACCATGGTGCAGATCGACCATACGATTCCCAAGGAATCGATGTTCACCGACTATCCCTACGTCTCCGGCACCACGAAGACGCTGCCGGCGCATTTCCTCGAGACCAGCCAGCGCATCGCCGCCGCCTATGACGTGAAGGCGGGCGACCTCGTCGTCGATATCGGCAGCAATGACGGCACTTGGCTGAAGCAATGGGCGTTCAGCGGCGCCCGCGTGCTGGGCGTGGAGGCGGCGGGCAATGTCGCGAAGCTGGCGCAGGATGCCGGCGTGCCGACCTGGCACCGCTTCTTCAACGCGGAATGCTGCGCCGACATTCGCAAGGAATTCGGCCCGGCGAAGATCATCACTGCCGCCGGCGTGTTCTTCCACCTGGAGGAACTGCACAGCGTGGTGGAAGGCATCGCCGCGCTGCTGGATAGCGACGGCGTCTTCGTCGTGCAGGCGATCTACCTCGGCGGCATGGTGGAGAACACCGCCTTCGATCAGGTCTATCACGAGCATCTCTGCTACTACACGCTGAAGTCACTCTCGGCCCTGCTCGGGCAGCATGGGCTGGAGGTGTTCTCCGCCGATCTGGTGGATATCCATGGCGGCAGCATCGAGGCGCATGTCGCCCGCAAGGGCACCCGCCCGGTGCAGGATAGCGTGCGGGCGATGCAGGCCGAGGAAACCCGCAAGGGCTTCGGCGAGATCGAGACCTACCGCACCTTCGCCGGCAATGTGCTGGATCTGCGGACCCGCCTCGTCGCCTTGCTGCAGGGCTACAAGGATGCCGGAAAATCGGTCTGGGCCTATGGCGCGCCGGCCAAGGGCGCCACGCTGCTGAACAGCTTCGGCATCGGGCCGGAGCTGGTGCAGAAGGCGGTCGAGAAGAATCCGATGAAGGTCGGCCTCGCCATTCCCGGCGTGCGCATCCCGATCGAGGCGGAGGAAGGCGCGCGGCCGGACGCCTATCTCGTGCTCGCCTGGAACTTCATCAATGAATTTCTGGTGAAAGAACGCGCCTATATGGCGGGTGGCGGCGAACTTGTGGTGCCGATCCCGAAGGTGCGCGCCTACGGCAAGGCGGACGCATGAGTGCGTCCGATGACCGTAGCGCCGCAGGGCGCGAAGGTCTGAATCGGCCGCCACACGAAGCCATGCCGCCGGCGGTGGTCGTCTGGGGCGCCAGCGGCTTCATCGGTCGCAATGTGGTGGATGCGCTGCAGGGCCTTGTGCCCGTGGTGATCGGCGTCAACGCCTCCGGCACCGCGGTGCCGGGCTGCACGCAGACCGTCGCGGCCGATGCGGTGGATTCGCTGCCGGCGCTGCCGCAGGGCACGGCGATCATCCATGTCGCCTCCTATCGCTACTTCGCTTCCCAGTTTGGCAAGCAGCAGGCGGAAATCCTGTCCGCCAACCTTTCGATGACGGAGCAGGTCTATCGCTTCGCCATGGCGCGCGGCATTTCCGAAGTCCGCGCCGCCTCCTCCTCCGCCGTCTATCCCGCATCCTGGGCGGTACAGGATGATGCCGTTGCGCTCGACCTGAACGACTGGCCGCATGATGGCGAGGCCGCCTATGCCTGGTCGAAGCGCTGGGGCGAGATTACCGCCGAATTGTGGCGTCGGCGGATGGGGATCAGCACCATCAGCTTTCGCCTGACAAATCCCTACGGCCCGCATGACACGCTGGATGAGGACGAGGCGCATGTCGCCACCGCCTTCGTCATCCGCGCCGCCGGCGATGCGCCGGAATTCGAGGTGCGCGGCGATCCGGATGCGGAACGCGACTTCATCTATTCGGGCGATGCCGCCGCGGCCTTCGTCGAATCGCTGAAGCTGACGGGCGTGACGGAGGCGGTGAACCTGGCCTTCGGCGAAACCCGCACGGTGCGCGACCTGGCCGAATGCGCGATGCGCGCGGCGGGCCGCCAGCGCCCGATCAAGCTGACCTCGCCGCCCGCCGCCGGGAACCGTGGCGTGAAGGTACGCCGCGCCGCGGCGGCGAAGCTGCGCCAGCTACTGCCGGGGCTGGCGCCCTTCCGCAGCCTGGATGACGGCATGGCCGCAACTCTTGCCTGGTACCGCGATGCCCTACGCCGATAGCCCGACCATCATCCTCGGCGCCGATGGCTTCCTGGGCCGGAACCTTGTGGAGCGCTGGACCGCCGAGGGCTGGCCGGTGCACGCCATCGGCCGCGCCGCCGGGGATTTCACCGATGCGACCGTCGTGGACCGCGCCCTGCGCGATGCGCCGAAGGCCGGGCGCATCTTTCACGCGATCACAAAGCAGCGGACCGGGCAGATCCAGTACGGCATCCAGGGGGAACTGCTGCGCGACAATGCGCGCATCCACCTGAACGTGCTGGATGCCTGGCGGGCGCATCAGCCGCAGGCCAAGCTGGTCTCGCTCGGCTCCTCCTGCACCTATGCGGAAGCGGACCATGCGACGCCGGAGGCGGAATTCGGCATCGGTCGGCCGCACCCCTCCGTGCAGGGCTACGCGCTGGCCAAGGAACTGCTCGCGACGGGCTGCGAGGTGTTCGGCAAGCAATATGACATGCGCTGGCTGCACTGCGTGCTCGCCACCGTCTATGGCCCGCATGCGCATACCGAGGATACCCGCGCGCATTTCATGGCCGCGATGATCGACCGCGCCATCCGCACCCAGGCCAGTGGCGCGATGGAATTCGAGGTGTGGGGAAACCCGCACACGGTACGCGACCTTCTGCATGTGCATGACCAGATCGACGCCATCCTCGCCGCCGACGCCGCCTTCACCGACTGCGTGCTGAACGTGACCCCCAACGCCCCGGTCGAGATCGGCGACTGCGCCAAGGCGATCCTGGCCGCGCTGCACTGGGATGCGCGCATCGTGCATCCGCCCGGCTCCTTCCAGGGCGCCGGCTACAAGAGCCTGGATTCCACGCGCTTCCTGGAGCGCACCGGCTGGCGCCCGAAGCTGAGTGTGGAGCAGGGCGTTTCGCAGATCCTGGCTGGTCGCCAAGCAGGAAACGCCCACCGATGATGACCGTCTCCCGCACGCCCTTGCGCGTGTCCTTCTTCGGCGGCGGCACGGACTACCCCGAATATTTCGCGCGTGCCCGTGGCGCCGTGCTCGGCATGGCGATCGACCAGTATGTCTATGTCGCGGCGCTGCGGCTGACCAATATCCTGGATTACCGCTACCGCATCTCCTACTCGAAGATGGAGCAGGTGCGGGAGCTGGACGCGATCGAGCATCCGGTGGTGCGGGAGGCGATCCGCCACTACGGCTATGGCAGCCCGCTCGACATCTCCATCATGGCGGATCTGCCGGCGCGCAGCGGCCTTGGTTCCTCCTCCTCCTTCACCGTGGGTTTCGTGAACCTGCTGTTCGAGCTGCTGGGCCGCGGTGCCACCAAGATGGATCTGGCGCGGGAGGCGGTGCATGTGGAGCGCGGCCTGCTCGGCGAGAATTGCGGCGTGCAGGACCAGCACCACGCGGCCTTCGGCGGTCTGAACCGCTTCGACTTCGAGGGCAACCGCACCCGCATCAGCCCGATCCAGATGACGGCGGAATGCCAGGCGGCGCTGACCTCCTCGCTGTTCCTGGTCTATACCGGCATGACGCGCTTCGCATCCGCCACGCTGGACGAGCAGATGGCGAAGACCAAGTCCGGTGCCTCGGACAAGGATCTCACGCATCTGCTGGCCCTGGTGGACCAGGCGCAGACGGTGCTGGAGGGTACAGAGCCAGGCGCCTTGCTGCGCGAATTCGGCGCCATGCTGCATGAGGGGTGGGAGACGAAGAAGCGCCTGTCCTCCAAGGTGTCTTCGCCGCAGATCGACGCGCTTTACGACAAGGCGCGTGCCGCCGGGGCGTTGGGTGGCAAGCTGTGCGGCGCCGGCGCCGGCGGCTTCCTGCTGATGCTGGTGCCGCCGGATCTGCAGGCCGGCTTCCGGCTGCGCATGGCGGAGCATTCCCTCATTCCCGTCGGGCTCGATACGCTCGGCGCCACCATCCTCAGGGGTTGAGCATGTCGTCTGCCGAGACCTCCGGATCGGCAGGCCGCCGGATCCTGGTGCTGGATGCCGACCTGTTCGGCCAGGTCGGCGGCGGCCAGGCGGTGTTCCGCAGGATGATGCTGCACCGGCCGCAGGATAGCTGGTTCTACTTCCGCCGCGAGGAAGCCGCCGACGCGCAGCGCCCGGCCAATGCGCGCGCCATCCCGCTGGTGGACCAGCTGCTGGCTCTGCCGCAGGAGGTGCCGGAGACGCTGCACCATTTCCTGTGGGTCTGGCGCATCGCCCGCAACATGGCGCGCTCCGTCGCCCTGGCCTGCGGCCGCGTGGATTTCGATGTGGTGGACGTGCCGGACTATACCCAGCTCGGCCCCTTCATCCGGCTCGCGCTCGCGGCGGAAGGCTGCACGGTGGACCGGGTCGTCGTCTCCCTGCACGGCACCCTGTCCGACGCCTTCCGCGCCGGCTGGCCGACCGGGCAGGATGAGGGCCGTATCCTGGCCGAGTTGCGGGTGCGCGAACACCTGCAGTTCCGCGCCGCGGATGGGCGCTACGCCATCAGCGAAAGCTACGCCCGCGCCTGGCAGCGCCGCATCCCGGCGCCGGTCACGCTGCTCGACCCGCTGGTGATCACCGGCGTCCCCGCGCCGCGCGCCGCGGACCGCAAGGATGGCGCGCCGGACCTCGCCTTCATCGGGCGGCGAGAGAAGTGGAAAGGCCCGGACCTGTTCCTCGACGCCGCCTGGGGCCTCGACCCGGACAGCTACCGGCGGCTGCTGCTGATCGGCCCGGAAGGCCCGAACCGGCTCGGCCAGGGCTCGGAGGCGCTGTTGCGCGCCGCCGCCCGCCGGCGTGGCCTGGAGGCGCGGCTGGAGATGACCGGCCCGATGGGGCGCGACGCGGTGCAGGCGCTGCTCGGCGGGCGATCCCTGCTGCTGCTGCCCTCCCGCCACGACACCTTCAACCTGACGGCGCTGGAGGCGATCTGCCGCGGCTGCCCGACGCTGGTCTCGGACCGCGCCGGCGTCGCGCAATGGCTGCGCGCCAACGTGCCCGGGCTGGACTGGGCGGTGGTCGACATCGATTGCGCGCGTGGCGCGGCGGCGGCGGCGGCGCAGGTGCTGGGCGATTACGACGCGTATCGGGACCGGCTGGCGCAGGCGCTGCACCAGGCGGCGCTGGTGCCGGATGTGTCGGGGCTCGACCGGCTGCACCAGCGCCAGGGCGCCGCCGATGTGCGGGCGCAGCAGGCAGCGATCGAGATCGTGGCGCAGCTCTCGGCCGCGCTGATGGACCCGCCGCAGGGCCTGCGCCACTCGGCGGAAGCGCGGCTGGAACAGGGCCGCATGGCGCTGCTCGCCGGGGCGCGGCGGGCGCATCGCGTGCTGCCGGTGAAGCGCGCCCTTCGCGGCGCCTGGCGCATGCTGCCGCACCGGGCGCGGTCCGAGATGCTGGATATCGCCGGCCGGCTGCGCGCCATCGCCACCACGCCGGCGGGCCATTCCCGTCGCGGTGCGCTGGTCGGGCAGGTGGATGGCGCCATCCGGCTGCGCGGCGGCTTCGACGAAAAGGCCTATGGCCAGATCCGCAACCTGTCCCACCTGCCGCCGCTGCTGGCCGGGCTGCGCGCCATGCCGGAACGCAGGGCGGAGGAGATCGAGGCCAAGCTGCGCTGCCTGACAGCCGCCGTCGGCACCCATCTGGCCGACCGCGTGGTGCTGTTCCGGGAGATGGCGCGGCTGGAACGCCGCCTCGGCAACCCGCTGACCGCGGCCACCTACCTGCTGCGGACGCTGCGCTGGGTCGGCGGCGACCCGCGCGGCGACCTGCCCTTCATCGCCCATACCCTGCGCCAGAACAATTTCCTGCAGGAGGCCCTGACGGCGGAGGCGATGTTCGATGGCGCGGCGGATGGCCCGGCCCGCTGCCTGGAGCTGATGCGCGGCGCCTATGCCCGCAACCGCAGCAAGCCCGATCTGCCGCTCGCCGTGCTGGACGACCGGCGCGACCTGGCGGCCCAACCGCGGAGCGGCATCAGGGCCCAGCCGCGCGCCTGCGTCATCGCCTCGCTCTACAATGCCGCCGACAAGCTGCCGACGCTGCTGGGGATGCTGGCGCGACAGACGCTCGCGCAACAGGGCGGGCTGGAGGTGGTGCTGGTGGACAGCAATTCCCCGGCCGATGAGCAGGCCGCCTTCGCCGCCTTCGCCGCCGCGCATCCCGGCCTGCCGATCTGCTTCGCCCGCTCGGCGGAGCGGGAGACGATCCAGGCCGCCTGGAACCGCGGCATCAAGCTGGCCCGCGCGCCCTACCTCGCCTTCCTCGGCGCCGATGAGGGGCTGCACCCGGATGCGCTGCGCCAGCTGGCCGATGCGCTGGATGCCGATGGCTCCGCCGACTGGGCCATGGCGGACAGCATCGTCACCAATGTCGACAAGCATGGCGTCTACGACAACGACATCATGGTCTATGACCGGACCGGCTACCGGCAGGACCTGGTCTATCTCGAGACCTGCTACCTGTCCTGGGTCGGCGCGCTGTACCGCCGCTCGATCCATGACCGCTTCGGCTATTACGACGAGGGCTTCCGGGCCGCCGGCGATACCGAGTTCAAGAACCGGGTGATGCCGCATATCCGCAGCATCCACATTCCCGCGCCGCTCGGCATCTTCAACAACTACCCGGAGGAGCGCACCACGCAGCATCCGCGGGCGGAGATCGAGGATCTGCGCGCCTGGTACCTGTGGCGCAGCGCGGCGGGCATGGACTACGCCTTCGGCCAGCGCGCGCCGGAGGATGCGGCGGCGCTGCTGCGGGATTGCTTCGGCTATCGCAAATCCTATTGCGGCCATCTCTCGACCGATTACGACCTGGCCGCCGCGCTGTCGGACCACCTGATGCGGCGGGAGGACCGGCCGGACTGGGCCGCCGCCGCCTGGCAGGAAACCCGCCGCGCCCTTGCGCTGATCCGTGGCTTCGAGGAAGTGCCGGATGATGTGCGCCGCCCCGGCAGCGGCATCCCCCGCCGCATCTGGGGCGTCGGCCAGCTGCGCGCGGCGCAGGCCCAGGCGCGGCGGCAGCGCGAGAGGCTGGGGCTGGAGTCCGACCCGCCCTTCCAGGTCTTCAACGACAACCGCTACGAACAGCATTGGTGGTCGTGGAGCGTGGGGTAGAGCATTTTCACGCCTTGCGGCTTCGCAAGGCGACTCGGAAAATGCGTTGGAACAATAAGCTAGAGAAGCCCCTCGCGCCGAAAGCTGAACACCCGCCCGTTCCCGATGATGATGTGATCGTGCAGCACGATCGAGAGGATCAACCCGGCCTGCTTCACCTCGCGCGTCATCTCAAGATCGGCCTTGGAGGGTGTCGGGTCGCCTGAGGGGTGGTTGTGGACCAGAATCAGCGCGGTCGCATGCAGCTCGAGCGCGCGCTTGACGACCTCCCGCGGATAGACCGGCGTGTGGTTGACCGTCCCACGCGCCTGCGCCTCATCCGCGATAAGGCGGTTGCGGGTGTCCAGGAACAGGACCCGGAACTGCTCGATCTGCTCCCGCGCCATGACAAGCTTCAGGTAGTCGATGAGCAGATCCCATTTGTTCAGGATCGGCGCATCCATCACCTCCGCCCTCGCCATCCGAAGCGCGGAGGCCTGGACAAGCTTCAATGCCGTGACACTGTGCGGCCCGAGGCCTCGCGTGTTCAGGAGATCCTGCTGGGGCGCCGCCAGGACTTTCGCGAAGCTACCGAAGCGGTTGATCAAGGCCTTGGCCAGTGGCTTGGTGTCGCCCTTCGGAATGGCGAAGAACAGCAGCATCTCAAGAAGCTCGTAATCCGCGAGCGCATCCGGGCCTCGGGTCAGCATCTTCTCGCGCATGCGACCGCGATGCCCGTGCGGGCCGGTGCTGGGGAAAGGCACCGCGTCCGAACCCCTGTTGGGCGCGCTGCCGCATGGCGCATCGCCACGCTCCGCCGGAGGCCGATAGAGAGAGCGGCCCGGCTCATCTCTCATCTCCAGGCTCTGCAGGTCTGCTGCCTCCTGAAATCCCGGCGCGCGGTAGGTGGCGGTCGCGTAGCGATCTCCGCTGCGCTCGCCCCGCGATGCGGCCCGGCGCAACGTAAGCGCTGCAGTCAGTAGCTTCCACAACCACACCAGGCCTGACCTCCCGCTGAACGGCGGGACTATGCCATTAACCTTTGAGTCAGGGAGACTTATTCTACTCTGGGTTGATTGTAAGTCGCTGCGCCGCACGCGGTAGCCAGGCCGGCCAGGGGTGAAGCCGGATGACCTCCACCATCCTGTGCCGCGACGCGATGGCGACCGATGCTTCGGATGCGGCGGGCGAACTGACGCGGTGCGGCGTTCTAGCGGCCCGGCAGCGTCCCGCCGCTGAAGGCCGGCAGCCGGGACCGCGCGGTGGCGCGCGGCGGGAAGGGCGGCGTCTCCGCCAGCAGCAGGGGCAGAGCCGGGCCAGGCTCGGCATCTACGGGCAGGCCGAGGAGCGGCAGGTAGGCGGCCATCACGCGGCGATGGTCGTAGCCGGCGGCCAGCGCCCGCCCGCCCGCGGCCAGCCGTGCCAGCCCCGCCGCATCCGCGACCAGCGCCGGCAGCAATGCCGCCCAGCGGTCGAGATCATCCTCCACCACGCCCTGCTCGCCATCCGTCACCGGCAGGCCGCGGAAGGCGACGCTGGTGCCGAGCACGGGCAGCCCCGCGGCCATCGCCTCCAGCGTCTTCAGCGAGCTGCCGGTGCCTTCCGGCAGCGGCACCAGGGCGAGATGCGCCGCCTGGTACAGCGCGGCCAGCACCACGTCATGCACCCGGCCCAGGACTACGAAGCCGGGCGCTTCCTCCGCCGGCGCAGCGCTGCCGGCGACGACGATCAGCGGCGCCGCCTCGCCCAGCCCGGCATGCAGCCGGGCGGCCAGGGCGCGCAGATGCGCCACCGCCGTGATGTTGGGTGGGTGGTTGCTGCCGACGAACAGGCCGAAGGGCCGCTCCGGCAGCTCGATCCCCATGCGCCGCAGCATCAGCCGCGGCGCCACCGGCAGCGACCGGGACATGGCGGCGAGGTCCACCGGGTTCGGCACCACCTGCGCCTGCACGCCGAGCGCCGCGAAATGCGCCGCGTCGCCGGGCGTCACCGCCACCACCTTCGGCGCCCGGCGCAGCGCGCGGGCTTCGAGCCAGGCGGTCAGCCGGCGCAGCAGGGCGGATCCGGGCACCCGGTCCTCGATCACGTCATGCGCCGTCAGCACGCAGGGCACGCCGAGGCGTTCGCAGGTCTGCAGCACCGGCCCGGCCCAGAAGCCGTATTCCAGCAGCACCGCATCGGCACTGGCGACCAGCCGCTCGATGCGGCGGCGAAAGAAGGGGTCCGCCAGGCGTTGCAGGTGCAGCCAGGGGAACAGCACCTCGCCGGCCTGCGCCGCGCCGCTCAGCGGGCGGGCAGCCAGCCGCAGGCCGCGCCAGGCGAGGCCCTTGGCGAGCCGGATCATGCGGCGTTCGTGCAGCGACTCCACCAGGATGTTGCCGCGCCGGGTGGTGGGGGCGGCGCCGTCCTGCAGCACGCGCAGCTCCTCGACATGCGGAGCGATGACCTCCGCCATCAGGTTGCTGCGTAGGCTGGCGCCGGCCTTCCGGTCGAGGAAATCGGGCCAGGGATAGAATACCTGCACCCGCCGCGGCGGCTCCGGCGGCAGCGGCGGCGGCGGCGGCGCCAGCACGGCGCGCATCAGCGCCGCGCCGCCATGCCGGGCGAGGCAGCCGGCGCGTCCGGCCAGCGCGCCGGCGGCCAGCCGCGGCCAGGCGGCATGCGCCTGGCGGATCGCGGCGGCCAGGCCCTTCGGGTCGCGATCCGCCACCAGTATCCCGGCGCCGCACAGCGCCAGTTCATCCGCCATCCAGGTGGCGGCGGTGCAGATCACCGGGCGGCCGCCGCCCAGCGCCTCCGGCAGCACGCCGGAGGTGCGGGCCTCATAGATCTCGCGCCAATAGGGCAGCAGCACCAGGTCCGACTCGGCCAGCAGCGCGGTGTAGGATTCGGGCGTCAGCGCCCGGCGCAGCAGCCGGACCTCCTCCGGCAGGTCGAGCGCGAATTCATCGATCGCGGCGGCGACATCCGGCGCCGCGTCATTGGCCTGCAGGGTGAAGCGCAGCCCGGCCAGCCCGGCGGGTTCCGCGCGCAGCAGCCGGATCGCCGCCAGGATCTCGAGGAAACCCTTCTCGTCGCGCGCATTGCCCAGGCTGACCATGTGCAGCGCGCGGCCTGCGGACTGGTCAGACGGGGGTGGCGCGGGCGGCGGCAGGTCCGGCGGCGTGTGCGGAATCGGCAGCACCTCCACCGGCAGGCCGGCCAGCCGGCCGATGCGCCGCGCCAGCCGGGCGCTGTCCGAGGCCAGCCGCAGCCTTGCGCCATCACCGACCGCGCGGCGCAGCCGGGCGAAGGCGCGGCCGGTCAGGCCGTCATCGTAGAATTCGGTCTGGTAGCGCAGCAGGGCGATGATGGTGACATGCCGCGGCAGCGCCTCCACCACCCGCGCAAGGCCGAGCATCTGCCGCTTGGTCAGCATATGCGCCAGCAGGATCGACCCCGGCGGCAGGTCCCTCGGCAGCGCGCCCAGCAGGTCCTCGGCGAAGCGGCGGTTGCGGAACAGATCGTCCCGCCGCCGCCGGATCGGGCCGCCGCCCGCCCGTTGCGCCCAGATGTCATCGTGGAAGGCCGGCACGGCGCCGGCCTGGCGGGCGACATCCTCCGGCAATGCGCGATGGCCGAGCACCAGGGTGGCGAAGCCGGCGGCGCGCGCCGCTTCGGCAACCGCGTGGTCGTAGGAGAAATGGTGGCCGACGAAATCCCGCAGGCTGGGGTCGGCGATGCAGAAAAGAGCTGGAGTGCCGCTCACGCCGTCGCTTCGAGGCCGCCCAGGACCTCCTCGACCGGCCCGTCGGCCAGGATCATCCCGCCCTCCAGCCGGATGGCGCGGTTGCACCAGCGGCGCACCACGGCGAAGTCATGCGTCGCGACCACCATGATGTCGGCGCCGCCGACCAGCCGGGCCAGGCGTTCCTCCGCCTTGGCCATGAAGGCGGCATCGCCGGCCAGGAACCACTCATCCATCAGCAGCACCTGGGGCTGCATGGCGGTGGCCATGGCGAAGGACAGCCGCACGCCCATGCCGGCCGAATAGGTGCGGATCGGCACGTCGAAGAAATCGCCGAGGCCGGCGAATTCCGCCACCTCCTCCGCCAGCCGGTCGCATTCGGCATCCGTCAGGCCGCGATACAGGCCGCGCAGGCGGACATTCTCCCGGCCCGTCGATTCGTTGTCCATGCCGGCGGCCACGTCGATCAGCGCGCCGATCTGGCCGGTGACGGTCAGGCTGCCGGCGACCGGTTCATAGACGCCGGCCAGCGTCCGCAGCAGCGTGGTCTTGCCGGCGCCGTTCGGGCCGACCAGGGCCACGCGGTCCCCGGTGCCGATGCGGAAATCCAGGTTGCGCAGCGCGGTGACGACGATCCGGTTGGACGGGTCCGTATGCAGCCGGGACTTGCCCATCAGCCGCTTCTTCAGCGACCGCGCGCCGATGTGATAATAGGGAAAGTCCAGGCAGAGCCCGCGGGCTTCGATCACGGCCATGATTCTGCGCCCTACACCCAGAAGGCCACGCGGCCGCGGAAGCGCACGAAGAACACCGCCGCCACCACCACCGTCGCAATCGTGTAGAGGATGGCCGCGACCCAGGCCAAGGGCGGGCCGCCACCCTCCACCAGCGGGCCGCGCACCGTCTCCAGTATCGCGTAGAACGGGTTCAGCGGCATCCAGGCCTCCCAATGCCCGAGCAGCCTTGGCTTCCACAGGATCGGGGTGAGGAAGAAGGCGAGCTGCATGGTGCTGCCGACGATCGGGCCGATGTCGCGGAAGCGGGCGCAGAGCATGCCGAGGAACAGCGCCGCCGCCACCGAATTGATCGCGATCAGGATAAGGCCCGGGATCGCCAGCACCGCTTCCGGCCCCGGCAGGTGGCCGCAGATCAGGAAGACCACCAGGATCAGCGGGAAGTTGTGCGCGGCGATGATGCCGTTCCGCATCACGCAGCGCAGCGCATGCACCGTGTAGGGCAGCGGCAATTGCCGGATGATGCCCTCCGACGCGGTCAGGCTGGTGGTGGCGTCGTTCACCATCTGGCTGATGGCGTTCCAGATCACCAGGCTGACCGCCAGATGCGGCAGGTATTCCCGCAGCGACATGTTGAACAGCGTCGAGTACAGCAGGCCGAGGCCCAGCAGCATCGCGCCGGTCGACAGCGTCAACCAGAACGGCCCGAGGACGGAGCCGCGGTAGCGGTTGCGGATGTCAAGCCAAGCGAGGGTGAAGGCCAGGCGCCAGCGGCTGGCGCCGAGTCGGACATCCTCGATCGCCTTGCGGAGTCGCTGCGGGTCTGCCGCATCGACATGGTAGGCCGGCATCGTCGCGGCGGTTTGGTCGAGCATGCGGCGGCTCATAGCCCGGCGGGTTGCGCCGGGCCATAGCTACGGCCGGGACCGGCTACTTCACCGTCCCACGATAGCCTTGCGGCACGGCGTCATAGGGGCTGGAGACCTGTGCCCCGGTGCCGGCGCCCGGCGGCGCGTAGTAGCCCTGCGGCGGCGGCGCGTAGGCGGCCGGCGGCGGGCCGCCCGCGGCACGGGACAGGCGCACCCGGTCGCCGCGCGTGATCACCACGCGGTCGCCGGCCTGCAGCCCTTCCTCATTCGTCTGCACCACGGCGATGTCGCCGCCGCGATCCTCCCGCACCACGAACTCGATGGCGGTGCCGCGGGTCATGCCGCCTTCCACCGCGCTGCCGGCGAGGCCGCCGAGCAGGGCGCCGCCCAGGCCGGCCAGCAGGTTCGACCGGGTGTCGCCGCCGATGAAGCTGCCGGCGATGCCGCCCGCCACCGCGCCGCCGACCGTACCGATGCCGCTGCCGCCGCCGGCGACCTGCACCGGACGGCTGCCGACGATGGTGCCGTAGGAGACGGAGGCGGCGCTGCCCAGCGTGCCGGCACGCACCGTGCTGCCGGTCTGCTGCGGCGCGCAGGCCGGCAGGGCGGCCACCAGGGCCAGGGCTGCGACGGCAGGGATCAGCCTTTGCGTCAGGCGCGTGGGGGTCAGGCGCATGGTCACGTTACCTCACGGTATAATGGTCGGCAGGTTTGGTGCCGGAATGGTTGCGGTGACGAGAGGCCAGAAATAGGCGCTGCGCACAGTTTGTTCCACCACGATGGCGCGATCGGGGCGCGTTCTGCCATGATCTCGTCCTTGCCTCCGCCGGTCGCATTGGGTTAGGCAATTGCCTCCGATACTTGCGAGCGGACTTGAACGACGGGACGGAAGTCGGGGTTGGCCTGGGCCGGTGCATCGCTAGGGGGCGATGCGCGGGCCGGGGGGGCAGGCCTCGGGATCGACACCCGCAACCGACGGAGATCCTGGCATGAACCGGTTCAGCGCTACGGGCATGGGGCGCCCGTTGGCTGCCTGCCTGCTTCTGGGGATGCTGGCCGCCTGCGGCCAGACCACCCAAAGGGCGGTCACCCAGGGCCCGGCGGCCTCCTCCTCGCAATGGGCGCGGCCGCACAGCTACGACCCGCCCGGCCCCTCGCACGACCCGTGGGGCCCCTACATCACCCAGGCCTCGCAGCGCTTCGACATTCCGGAGCGCTGGATCCGGGAGGTGATGCGCCAGGAATCCGGTGGCCGCGTCTCCGCCACCTCCCGCGTCGGCGCCATGGGGCTGATGCAGGTGATGCCCGGCACCTATCGCGAATTGCAGGGCAAGTACGGCCTCGGCACCGATCCCTATCACCCGTGGGACAGCCTGATGGCCGGCACCGCCTATCTGCGGGAGATGTATGAGCTGTACGGCGCGCCGGGCTTCCTGGCCGCCTACAATGCCGGCCCGCGCCGACTCGAGGACTACCTGTGGGGTGGTCGCGGCCTGCCGGCGGAAACCCGCAACTACGTCGCCCGCATCGGACCGCGCATCCAGGGCGCGCATCCGAACCGCCGCGCGGCGCCGGAGGTCTATGCCGCCGCCGAGATTCCGCTGAGCATCCCGGCCGGCCCGCGCCGCGGCGATACCGCCACCATGCTGGCGCTGCGCGACCAGCGCCGCGCGGTGGACCCGGGCGTCCAGGTGGCCAGCCTGCCGCCCGGCCCGGTGGTGCGGATGGACCCGATTCCGGACGGCTCGACGCAGAGCTACTCGGCGCCGACGCAGCTCGCCTCCGCCGGTGGCTTCATGGTTTCGCAGGCCGCGGCCCAAGGGGCGGTCCAGGGGCCGGTGGTGGCGATGGCGCCGGTGGCGAGCCTGGGCGATTTCCAGACCCGCATGGAACCGATCGCCAGCCCCGGCGACTTCGCCGCCACGCCGCCGCCGTCCAGCAGCCTCGGGGGTGGCTACCAGATGGCCGCTGCGCCGGCGCAGGTGACGCGGATGGAGCCGGTGGTCAGCCCCGGCGATCCTGGCAGCGCCAGCAGCTCGGCCAGCTTCAGCTCGGCCGGCGTCAGCTCGGGCAGTTTCAGCAGCTACAGCAGCGTCGGCAGTGTCGCCGCCGAGCCGCTCGCGGCACCGCCGCCGGTCGCGCCGCGCGTCGCCCTGGCGGCGGCCAGCCGGCCGGAGCCGCGTCAGCCGGAGCCGCGCCAGCTCGCGCCCTCCGTCGCGGCGCTGCAGCCGCAGGCGCTGCCCTTCGTGCGGGTCGATCCGCCGGGCGTGGCGGCGGCGCCGGCCTCGCGCGGCTTTGGCCTGATCCCGCAGGCGCAGGCCAGCACCCTGCCGGCCCGCCCGTTGGTCGCCTCGGTACCCGCGGGCGGTGGCGGCTGGGGCATCCAGGTGGGGGCCTTCGCCTCCGCCAACCTGGCGCGGGACGCGGCCGGCCAGGCGCGCAGCCGCGTCGGTGCCTCCGGCGTCCGGGCGCAGGTGCAGCCGGTGCCGCAGGGGCGGTCCACGCTGTACCGGGCCCGCGTGACCGGGCTGGCCGACCGCGATGCCGCTGAACAGGCCTGCGAGCGCCTGCGCGGCAGCGGCGCCTGCATGGTGGTGGCGCCGGGCGTCTGAGCGCGAAGCCGGTATCCTGAGCGATGCCGGCTTCCGGGCCTGTCCTGGTGATCGGCGCGGGCGGCCATGCGCTGGTGGTGATCGAGGCGCTGCGTGCCAGTGGCCGGGCGATCGCCGGGCTGCTGGATGACGGGCCGGGCGCCGGTGGCCTGGTCCTCGGTTGCGCGCGACTCGGCGGCACCGACTTGCTGCAGGCCCTGCGCGCCCAGGGTCTTGCCGAGGCGGCGGTCGCCATCGGCGACAATGCCACCCGCGCGGCCCTCGGCGCCCGCTGCGAGGCGGCGGGCTTCACGCTGCCGGCGCTGGTCCATCCGGCCGCGCTGGTCTCCCCCTCCGCCACGCTGGGCGCCGGCTGCCAGGTGATGGCGCGCGCGGTGCTCGGGCCGCTGGCACGGCTCGGACGGCTGGTGCTGGTGAATACCGGTGCGATCGTCGAGCACGAATGCCAATTGGGCGAGGCCGCTCATCTCGGCCCTGGCGCGGTGCTGTGTGGCGGCGTGAAACTCGGCGCGCGCACGCTGGTGGCGGCCGGCGCGGTGGTGCGGCCGGCGGTGACGCTGGGCGCCGATGTGCTGGTGGCGCCGGGTGCCGCCGTGACGGGACCGGTGCCGGATGGCGCGCGGCTCGGCGGCGTGCCGGCGCGACCGATGCGCAGCCCGGCGCCCGGCGCGAGCGACGCGCAAAAGTGTCACGGATGACACGGCCCGGTTGTCGGGAACGGACCGGGCGGCCTCTCATGCGTCACAAAAAGGTGAGTTTGTAACCGCTGAGTGCTGGAAGATTCCTTTCGGGGGGAGAATACTGCCGGCCCATGGCCCCCGGAACCCAGAACCCCCACGATCAACGCGGCCTCCTCGGCCTGCGGCCGCCGGCTGCGCTGGCGGATAATGCGTTGGCGCCCCGCGCCATGCCCAACCATCTGGCCAACCCCGCACCTGCCACGCCCCCGCGCCCCGACTACCCCATCATCTCCTCCGGCTGGGATGATGAGGATACGGGACCTGCCAGCAAGACCAGCGACCTGATGACTGCGGTGCGGGCGGGCATCGTGCTGCTGGTCGGCATGGTCGCGCTGGGCCTGCTGATCCGCTGAAGGCGGCTCAGGGCACCACCCTCAGGGCACCATCACGCGCAGCATGTAGGCCTCGGTCGCCTCGATATCGGCGGGCAGGGCGACGAATCGGTGCCGGTCGATGGAGGTCCGGTTCGGCTGCGTCCCGCCGATGTTGAAGGCGAGGGATGAGGTGATGGTGGGCATCCGGTCCGCATTCACGCCCACCAGTTCCACCCGCACGCTGCGCCGTTCCTCCACCTGCTTCAGCGCGGTGGCGGAGAAGCTGTAGTTCACCAGCGCCTGCCCTTCCCGCTGCGGCCCGACCGGCGCCACCACGAAATTGTTCAGCCGGATGCCGCCGCCGGTCAGCTCCAGATTGACCAGGTCGCCCGGCGCGATCCGCCGCCAGCCACTGTCGAATTCCTGCGCCGTCACCGCTTGCGGGGCGACGGCGAGGGCGATGACGGCGGTGATCAGGGTGCGGCGCATGCGGGGCGGTCTCCCAATGTGAGAAAGGCAGATGAGGCCCGGAGCATCCCGATCAACCCGGCGGCGCCCTGGCCTGGCGCCCCACAACCACCGCCCGCCGGCCGCCTTCCGCGGATTGTCGGCGCTTCGGACGCCGTGCAACGGCCCGTCGCACCGCCCGTTGCGGCACGATCACGATGCCGCAAGAGGGGCGGGACTTGCCCCGCCTGCACGCCTCCCGCAATTTGCCGCCGGCTGCATGGGGGAGGCGTCGCTGGCATTCCGGGATCTTGATCGGCTGTTGCGGCCGCGTTCCGTCGCCGTGGTCGGTGCCTCCGACGACGCCACCCGCATCGGCGGGCGGCCACTGGCCTATATGCTCTCCCAGGGTTTCGCGGGCGCCTTGATGCCGGTGAACCCGAATCGCGCGACGGTGCAGGGCGTGCCGGCCTTCGCCAATGTCGCCAGCCTGCCCGAGGCGCCGGACGCCGCGATCGTGGCGATTCCCGGCGAGGCGGCGATCCAGGCGGTGGCCGATCTCGGCGCGCGCGGCTGCGGCGCGGCCATCGTCTTCACCGCCGGCTTCGCCGAGACCGGGGAGGCGGGAGCCGCCATGCAGGCCAGGCTGCTGGAGGCGGCGCGGCCATCCGGCATGCGGCTGCTCGGGCCGAACTGCCTCGGCCTGTTCAACGCCACGCTGGGCTATTTTCCCATTTTCTCCGCCAGCTTCGAGAATGGCTGGCCCCGCCAGGCGCTGCCCGGCATGGGCGGGGTCGGCATCGCCAGCCAGTCCGGTGCCTATGGCAGCCATCTCTTCGCCGCTGCGCGCGACCGCGGCATCGCCACCCCGGTGCTGGTGACCACGGGCAACGAGGCCGATCTCGGCCTGTCCGACATCATCGGCTGGATGGCGGAAAGCGAGGAGGTGCAGGTCATCGCCGCCTATGCCGAGGGCATCCAGAACGGCCCGCGCTTCGTCGCGGCGCTCGAAGCCGCCCGCGCGGCGAAGAAGCCGGTGGTGATGATGAAGGTCGGGCGCAGCAAGCTCGGCCAGGCGGCGGCGCAATCCCACACCGCCTCGATCGCCGGCGATGACCGGGTGATGGATGCGGTGCTGGCCGAGTTCGGCGTGCACCGCGCCCGCACCACGGAAGAATTGCTGGACGTCTGCTACGTCGCCCAGCGCGGCATCTTTCCGGCCCGCAACTCGCTCGGCGTGGTCACCATTTCCGGCGGCGCGGGCGTGCTGATGTCCGATGCGGCGGAGGCGGCCGGCCTGCCGATGCCGCCGATGCCGGAGGCGGCCCAGGCGAAACTGAAGGAACTGGTGCCCTTCTCCTCGCCGCTCAATCCGGTGGACTGCACGGCGCAGGCCTTCAACGACATGAGCGTGATCGGCGCCTTCGCGGAGTCGATGGTCACCGATGGCGGCTATGCCAGCGTCATCGCCTTCTTCACCCAATGGGGGGCCAGCCCCTCCATGGCGCCGCGGCTGCGGGCTGAGCTGAAGAAGGTGCTGGACGCGCACCCCGACCGCATCTTCCTGCTGTCCATCCTCGCCCCGGTGGAACGGGTGCGGGAGTGGGAGGCGGATGGCTTCCTCTGCATGGAGGATCCCTCCCGCGCCGTGGTCGCACTCGCCGCCATGGGCCGCTTCGGCGAGGCTTTCGCCGAAACGCCCTCGCCCGCCGAGATCCTGCCGGAAATCCCGCTGCCCGCCATCGCGCCGAATGAGGCCGATGCCAAGCGCATCCTGGAAGCCGCCGGCATCCCCATGGTGCCGGAAGCAGCCTGCCAGAGCGCGGAAGATGCGGTGAACGCCGCGGATGCCATCGGCTACCCGGTGGTGGCGAAGATCCTGTCGCCCGACATCCTGCACAAATCCGAGATCGGCGGCGTGCTGCTGAACCTCGGCCACGCCGCCGCGGTGCGCGAAGGTTTCGCGCTGCTGAAGCAGCGCGCCCGGGCCCATGCGCCCACCGCGCGGATCGATGGCGTGCTGATCGCGAAGCAGGTGGTGGGCGGCACGGAAATCGCGCTTGGCGTGGTACGCGACCCGGTCTTCGGGCCGATGGCGATGGTGGGCCTCGGCGGCGTCTTCATCGAGATTTTCGCGGATGTCGCCTTCCGGCGCTGCCCCGTCGATGTGGCGCAGGCGGAGGCGATGATCCGGTCGCTGCGCGGCTTCCCGCTGCTGGATGGGGCGCGCGGCAAACCCAAGGCGGATATTCCCGCACTCGCGCAGGCCCTCGTCGCCCTGTCCCGCTTCGGCGCGGCGGCGGGGCCGCGCCTGGCCTCGGCGGAAATCAACCCGCTGCTGGTGCTGCCCGCGGGCCAGGGCGCCTTCGCCGCCGACGCGGTCCTCGAGCTCACGGACTGACCATGCCGATCGATTACCAGACCCTGCTGAGCTTCCCGATCCCGGAAATCCGCCAGGCGCTTCGCTGGCAGGATTCTGCGCTCTACGCGCTCTCGCTCGGCGTCGGGCAGGACCCGATGGACAGCGCGGCGCTGCGCTACGTGACGGAGGGCGCCGACATGCGCGCGCTGCCGACCATGGCGGTGGTGCTCGGCTATCCCGGCTTCTGGCTGGCCGACCCGGCCACCGGCGTGGACGCGGTGAAGCTGGTGGCCGGCGAGCAGGCGGTGGAACTGTTCGCGCCGCTGCCGACCAGCGGCACGATCGTTGGAAGATCCCGCGTCACCGGCCTGGTGGACCGCGGTGCCGGCAAGGGCGCGCTGCTCTACACCGCGCGCGACATCCTGGACGAGGCGACGGGCCAGAAGCTCGCCACGGTGGAGAACACCACCTTCCTGCGTGGCGATGGCGGCTTCGGCGGGCCGGACGGGCCGGTGAAGCGCCTGGCGGCTGAACCCGGCAGTGCGCCGGAGATCACGCTGGACCTGCCGACACGCCCCGAGATGGCGCTGATCTACCGCCTGAACGGCGACCACAACCCGCTGCACAGCGACCCGGCGCTCGCCGCCAAAGCCGGCTTCCCGCGCCCGATCCTGCACGGCCTCGGCACCTTCGGCGTGGTCGGCCGCGCGCTGCTCGCTAGCATCTGCGACCATGACCCGAACCGCTTCGGCCGCATGGAATGCCGCTTCTCCGCCCCGGTCTTCCCGGGCGAGACCATCCGCACCGAAATCTGGCGCACCCCGGAAGGCGCCGCCTTCCGCGCCAGGGTCGTGGAGCGCGACATTACCGTCATCAGCCACGGCGCCTTCCGCACCCGCTGAATCTGGACGCTCCCGCGCCAAGCAGCTACCAGACCCACAGGAATTGAGGGCGGATATGATCAACAAGATCGTCCAGTCGATCGCCGAATCGCTGGAAGGCGTGAAGGACGGCGCCACGGTGCTGATGGGCGGCTTCGGCGCCGTCGGCCAGCCCGATGAGCTCATCGAGGGCCTGCTGGAGCAGGGCGCGCGCGACCTGGTCGTGGTCGCCAACAATGCCGGTGCCGGCAAGGTCGGCCTGGCGCGGCTGATGATGGAAGGCCGCGTGCGGAAGATCATCTGCTCCTTCCCCCGCTCCGCCGGCTCGACGGTGTTCGAGGAGCTGTACCGCGCCGGCAAGCTGGAGCTGGAGATCGTGCCGCAGGGCACGCTGGCAGAGCGCATGCGCGCCGCCGGCGCCGGCATCCCGGCCTTCTTCACCCCGACCGGCGCCGGCACCAAGCTCGCCCAGGGCAAGGAAAGCCGCGTCTTCAACGGCCGCGAGCACATCCTGGAACACGCGCTGCCGGGCGATGTCGCGCTGGTCGAGGCCTGGCAGGCCGATCGCTGGGGCAATCTGACCTACCGGGAATCGGGCCGGAACTTCAACCCGGTGATGGCGATGGCCGCCACCCTGACGGTGGCGCAGACCCATCACATCCTGGACCTGGGGCAGATCGCGCCCGACCATGTCCATACGCCGGGCATCTTCGTCCAGCGCGTTGTCGAGGTTGCCCGCGGCGCGCCCTGGGCCTGAGGCTCAGTTCGCTGCGACGGTCGCCTCGACGTCCTTCATGGAATGCCCGGTGAGGTCCTTGGCGATCTCCCCGAGCAGCTTCGCCGACAGGGTCTTGTGGTAGTGCTTGCGCAGCTCGCCGAGCGTGCGCGGGGCGGCGATGATGACCAGGCTCTCGATATGGCCGGCCATCACCTGCTGGTTCAGCATCGCGGCGACACCGGCCGCGTGGCCATCCTCATCCTGCTGGCTGTCATCGGGGTTGGCGGAGCTGCTGGCATGGCGGCCGCCGGCGCCCTTGTTGTCGGAATCGACCGCAGGCGGCTGCATCTCGGCCAATTGCAGCGAACCGGCGTCGCCATCGTTGCGGAACAGTTGGAGCTTCTCGCCATCGACGACGGCGACATAGGCATTGTTCGGAAGCTGCATGGGAAACTCCTGGGGTCTGGCCGGCGCCGCTCGACGATCCGCCGGCCTGATGCCGGCCGGGAAAGGGGCGCCCCGCGAGGTCAACGCCAGGGCGGCCGATTGGCTCCCTGGCCCCGTCCCAGCAGCGGCGATAAGCTCAGGCCAGGGATGACCGGCGCGAGCCGGGCTGGTCGGGCATGAAGCGGCAGGAGACGACGCGAATGGCGGGTGTGACGCGGCAGGGCATGGCGGCGCGGGTGGCGCAGGACATCCCCGAGGGTTGGTTCGTCAATCTCGGGATCGGCATCCCCACCATGGTGGCGGATCATGTGCCGGTGGAGCGCGAGGTGATCCTGCATTCCGAGAACGGCATTTTGGGGATGGGTCCGGCGCCGGAGGCCGGGAAGGGCAATGCCTGGCTGGTGAATGCGGGCAAGCAGCAGGTGACGCTGCGGCCGGGCGGCAGCTTCTTCCACCACGCCGACAGCTTCGGGATGATCCGCGGCGGGCATATCGACCTGTGCGTGCTGGGCGCCTTTGAGGTCGCGGAGAATGGCGACATCGCCAATTGGGCAACGAGCGAGAATGACAGCGCGCCGGCGGTCGGTGGCGCGATGGACCTGGCCGCCGGCGCCAAGCGGTTGTGGGTGGTGATGGACCACACGACCAAGGATGGCCGGCCGAAGCTGGTGGAGAAGTGCGGCTACCCGCTGACGGCGCCGGGCGCGGTGCAGCGCATCTACACCAACCTCGCGGTGGTGGATGTGGTGCAGGGCCGTGGCTTCGTGCTGCGGGAGATCCTGGCGGAGGGCCTGTCCTTCGCGGAGCTGCAGGCGCAGACCGGCGCCGTGCTGCACACCGACGCATGAGCGACGCCCCGGTGATGCGCGTGGCGCAGGCGCAGGATGGCGGCGTGCTGACGCTGACGCTGGACTACCCGGCGCGGCGCAATGCGCTGTCGGTTCCGTTGCGGGAGCAGCTGTTCGAAGCGCTGGAGGCGGCGCAGGGCGATGCCGGCGTGCGCGCCGTGGTCATCACCGGCGCGGGCGGCACCTTCTGCTCGGGCGGCGACATTTCCGGCATGGATGTGCGGGATGCGGAGCAGGGGCGGGAGAGGATGCGGCGCACGCATCGCATCATCCGCCTGATGGTCGGCGGACGGCTGCCGATCGTCGCCGCGGTGGAGGGTTGGTGCGTCGGTGCCGGGCTTTCCGTCGCCTGTGCCAGCGACACCATCGTGGCCTCGGCGGAGGCGCGCTTCATGGCGGGCTTCAACAAGGTGGGGCTGATGGCCGATCTCGGCCTGCCCTTCACCCTGCCGGCGCGGATCGGCGTGGCGCGGGCGCGGCAGGTGCTGTTCTACGCGGAGCCGATGGGGGCGGAGGCGGCGGAGCGGATCGGGTTGGTCGATCGCGTGGTGCCGAAGGGCACGGCCCTGGCGGCCGCGCAGCTCGTGGCGCAGGGCCTCGCCGCCCAGGCCGCGCTGCCGATCGCGCTGACCAAGCGCATGCTGGCCGAGGGGCTGGATGCGGCGCTGGAGCGGGAGCGGGACTGGCAGACCATGTGCTTCCTCTCGGCCGATCACGCGGAAGGCCGCGCGGCCTTCATGGCGAAGCGGGAGCCGGTGTTCGGCGGCGGTTGACCGTTTTCCCCTTGCGACGCAGCCTCGCGGCGGTGCCGCGGCCTTGAGTCTCGCGGCGGATGCAAGGGGAAGCCGCGACATGACCGAGTATTGGCGCCTGCCAGCCACCGAAATCGCCGCACTCGTGCGAAGCCGCGAGGTGAGTGCGACGGAGGTGGCGCGCGATGCGCTGGCCCGGCTGGATGCGGTGAACCCCGCCATCAACGCGGTGGTGGACCATCGGCCGGAGGATGTGCTGGCGCAGGCCGCCGTGATCGACGCCGCGCTGGGCCGTGGCGAGGATCCGGGCCTGATGGCCGGCGTGCCGGTGACCATCAAGGTCAATGTGGACCAGACCGGCTACGCCACCACCAATGGCCTGCGGCTGCAGAAGGACCTGGTGGCGCAGCAGGACAACCCGGTGGTCGCCAATTTCCGCAAGGCGGGCGCGGTGCTGCTGGGGCGGACCAACACGCCGGCCTTCAGCCTGCGCTGGTTCTGCCGCAACGGGATTCACGGGCACACGAAGAATCCGCGCGATGCGGGCATCACCCCGGGCGGGTCCTCCGGCGGGGCGGCGGCCGGCGTGGCGGCGGGCATCGGCGCGGTCGGGCACGGCACGGATATCGGCGGCTCCATCCGCTACCCGGCCTATGCCTGCGGCGTGCATGGGCTGCGGCCGACGCTCGGGCGGATTCCGGCCTGGAACGCCTCGGGGGCGGAGCGGCATGTGGGCGGGCAGGTGATGGCCGTCTCCGGCCCCATCGCGCGGACCATCGGCGATCTGCGCCTGTCCTTCGCGGCGATGAGCGCGCGGGATGTGCGCGATCCCTGGTGGGTGGATGCCGCCCATGCCGGCCCGCCGGTCGAAAAGCGCGCCGCGCTCTGCATCCGCCCCGAAGGCATGCCGACGGTGCCGGAGGTGGAAGCGGCGCTGCGCGATGCGGCGCGGCGGCTGGAGGCGGATGGCTGGGTGGTGGAGGAGGTGGAATGCCCGCCGCTGCGCGAGCCCGCCGCGATCCAGGCCATGCTGTGGCTGGCCGAGAGCCGCCGCGGCCTGAATGCCAGCCTGCACCAGGAAGCCGACCCCGACGCCAGCTTCGTCTTCGCCCAGATGGAGGCGCTGTGCCCGGAGCCGGACCTCAACGCCTTCATGGATGGCCTGCAGAAGCGCGCCGGCTTCGTCCGCGCCTGGATGGCCTTCTTCGAGCGATACCCGCTGGCCATCACCCCCGTCTCGGCGGAGCTGCCCTTCCCGGACCAGGACGACGTGAAAAGCCCGGAGCGGTTCCGGCAGGTGATGGAGGCGCAGCTCACCCAGGTGGGCCTGCCGCTGATGGGCCTGCCCGGGCTGGTGGTGACCACCGGGCTGGTCGGCCGCGTGCCGGTGGGCGCGCAGCTTCTGGCCGGGCGGTACCGGGAGGATGTGCTGTTCGCCGCCGCCGAGGTGATCGAGGCCGCGGGCGTGCCGGCCAGCCCGGTGGACCCGGGCTGATCCAGGGCGGCCCGGGCCGGGTTGTTCTTCGTCAACCGGCCGCGCCATGATGCGGCCGGAGCAACGTCCGAAGAAAGAACAACCCATGCCGCAACGTCGCACCCTGCTGGCCACGGCGCTGGCCGCGCCATTCGCCGGCCTTGCCGCCGGCACCGCCGGCGCCCAGTCCGGCACCCAGTCCGGCGCCGCAACCTGGCCCAGCCGCCCGGTTCGCATCGTCGAGCCTGGCGCGCCGGGCGGCGGCAACGACACCACCATCCGGCTTTTCGCCCCCTATCTGGACCAGGCGCTCGGCCAGCCCTTCGTGGTGGACAACCGGCCGGGCGCCGGCGGGCGCGTCGGGGTGGAGCATGCCTTCCGCACGGCACCGGACGGCAGCACGCTGCTGCTCGGCAATGCCGGGTCCAACGGCATCAACGCGGCGATCTATCCGGACCTGCCCTATGACCTGGAGAAGGACTTCGTGCCGATCTCCCTGCTGGTGACCGGGCCGAACGCGCTGGTGGTCAATCCGCGCATCTTCCCGGTGGCCGATGTCGCCGGGCTGATCGCCGCGATCAAGGCGCAGCCGGCGGGCCATTACAATTACGGCAGCGGCGGCGTCGGTTCCTCCGCGCATCTCTCCGCCGAGCTGTTCTGCATGATGGCGGGCGTGCGGATGGAGCACATCCCCTATCGCGGCGCCTCGCAGATGGGCCAGGGCGTGATCAGCGGCGACACGCCCTTCCTGATCGCCAACATGGTCAACATCATGCCCTTCGTCCGCCGCGGCGATGTGAAGCTGCTGGCGGTCACCAGCATGGCGCGCTGGGCGGATACGCCGGATGTGCCGACGCTGCATGAATCCGGCCTGGAGGGCTTCGAGACGATCGCCTGGAACGCGCTGTTCGGCCCGCCCGGCCTGCCTTCGCAGGTGGCGGATCGCCTGGTGCCGGCCTTGCAGCGTATCGGCCGCATGCCGGATGTGATCGAACGGGTGAAGCTGATCGGCGGGCAGGTCGTCACCAGCGGGCCGGATGTGCTGGCGGCGCGCGTGCGCAGCGACATCGCCAAGTGGAAGGACCTGGCCGCCCGCGCGAATATCCGCATCACATGAAGATCGAGAGCATCGCCTTCCGGGGCTTCAACGTCACGCCAAAGACCAATTGGTGCTTCGTCGAGGTGCGCACGGAGGATGGGCTGGTGGGGCTCGGCGAATGCACGCTGGGGAACCATGAGCCGCTGATGGCCGCAGAGGTGTCGCGGCTGGAGGCGAATTGGCGCGGCGCCGATGCGCGCGACCGCAACCGCATCGCCCGCCTGCTGCCGCATGCGCCGGGCGGGCTGGTGACGCATACCGCGATCTCCGCGCTGGACCAGGCGCTGTGCGACCTGGCGGCGCAGCGGAACGGGGAACCGCTGCACCGGCTGCTCGGCGGCGCGGTGCAGGAGACGGTGCGGCTCTATGCCAACATCAACCGCGGTGCCAATCCGCGCACGCCGGAAGGTTTTGCTCAGGCCGCCAGGCGCGCAGTGGCGGAGGGATTCACCGGCGTGAAGCTGGCGCCCTTCGAGCCGATGGTCTGGGAGGATGGCCGCACCCCCGCCAACCGCGCTGCCTATGCCGAAGGCCTTTTTCGAATTGCCGCCGTGCGCGCCGCCATCGGCCCGGATGTGGACCTTATGGTGGACGCGCATTGGCGCTTCTCGCCCGGCGGCGCCGCGCAACTGATTCGCGATGTATCCGCCGAAAACCTGTTCTGGCTGGAATGCCCGGTGGCGGAGGCCAATCACCGCGAGATCACCCGCCTGCGCGGCTTGGCCAATGCGCGCGGCATGCGGCTGGCAGGTGCGGAGAGCCTCTCCGGCCTGGCCGCCTATCGCCCGCTGGTGGAGGCCGGCTGCTACGACGTGCTGATGCCGGATGCGAAGCACGCTGGCGGCCTGGAGGAGATCTTGCGAATTGCCGCCCTGGCCCAGACGGCGGGCGTGGAGATCGCGCCGCACAATCCCACAGGCCCGGTCTGCCACGCCCATTCCGTGCATCTCTGCGCCAGCATCCCGAACTTCCTGGTGCTGGAGGTGCAGTACGGGGAGACGGAGGCGTTCTTCGACATCGTGCAGGGCGGGAGCCTGCGCTTCGTCCAGGGCACCGCGCCGCTTTCGCAGGCGGCGGGGCTGGGTATCGCGCTGAACCCGGGCGATTTTCCCGCCTGGAAACGCATGGACCGCCCTTGGCTGGACCCGCGGCTGGGCTGATAACCATCGCATGATGGCACCGGCTGCATGGACTGATCAGCGCCCGCCGCCAGCCGGTGCGACCGCGAAGGCAGTCCGACGGCAGGTCTGCAAGCGGCCGCCGGCATGATACCCGGCTGGATCGGCTTCACCGTCTCCGCGGCGCTGTTCCAGTGCTGGCGCACCGCGCAGCAGCAAAAGCTGCGCGGGCAGCTCTCCGTCAATGCGGCGGGGGTGGTACGCTACCTGTACGGCGTGCCGGTGGGTCTGCTGATCCTCGGGCTCTATGCCGCGATCTTCGGCGGCGCGCTGCCGCCGCTGACCTGGCCGGTGCTGGCGCTGTGTGCCATCGGCGGCTTCGGGCAGATCCTCGGCACCAACCTGCTCATCATGGCCTTCGGGCACCGCAACTTCGCCGTCGGCACCGCCTATTCCAAGACCGAGGCGATGCAGGCGGCCATCGTCGCGACGCTGCTGCTGGATGAACACCTCTCGCTGTTCTCCTGGCTCGGCATCGCGGTCGGCGTTGGCGGCGTGCTGTACCTGTCGCTCGCCGGGCGCGGCACCAGCCCGGCGGAGCTGCTGCGCGGCGTGACGCAGCCGGCGGCGCTGTGCGGCATCGGCGCCGGCTTCTGCTTCGGCGTCACCGGCGTGCTGATCAAGATGGCGAACCAGGCGATGCCCGGCTCCGACCTGATCTTCAAGGCGCTGCTGATCCTGGTGATCACTAATGCGCTGCAGACGCTGATGCAGGGCAGCTACCTGGCGTGGAAGGAGCCGACGCAGTTCCGCGCCGTCTTCGCCACCTGGCGGGACAGTGCGCAGGTCGGCGCGCTCTCGGCGCTCGGCTCCGCCTGCTGGTTCTCCGCCTTCGCGCTGGCCCCCGTCGCGCTGGTGCGCGCGGTGGGGCAGGTGGAGATCCTGTTCACCCTGGTCTTCAGCCGCTTCTATCTGCGGGAGAAGGCCAAGCGCGCGGATGTGGTCGGCGCGCTGGTGGTGGTGTCCGGCGTGGTGCTGGTGCTGTGGGGAAGCCGCTGATGTCCGATCGCCTCGACCAGGTCCTGCGCGACCTGCCGCGCCGCTACCCCGGCCCCGGCGGCGCCATCGCCGTGCTGCGGAAGGGTGCGGTGCTCGCGCGCCACGCCTGGGGCTATGCGAATGCCGAGCGCCGCATTCCCTTCACGCCGCGCACCCTGTTCCGCATGTGCTCGATCACCAAGCAATTCACCTGCGGCGCCATGCTGGAAGCGGTCGGCGCGCCGGAGAGGCTGGATGCCGCCATCCGCGCCCGCCTGCCGCTGCTGGGCGACGCGGCGCCGCAGACGCGGCACCTGGCGCACAACCAGTCCGGCCTGCGCGACTATTGGGCGGTGGCCATGCTGCATGGCGCGCCGGCGGAATCGGCCTTCGGCGATGTGGAATCCGCCCGCGTCATCGCCGGCACCGCCAGCCTGCAATTTGCCCCCGGCACCCGGTATGCCTACTGCAACCAGAATTTCCGGCTGATCTCGGACGCGCTGCAGGACGTCTCGGGCGAGAGCTTCGCCGACCTGCTGCGCACGCGCATCTTCGACCGCACCGGCATGGAAACCGCCTTCCTTGCCGCCGAGACCCGCGCCATGCCAGATGGCACCGAAGGCTATGAGGGCACGCAAGCCGCCGGCTTCCGCGCGGCCGTGAACCGGGTGATCTGGACGGGCGATGCCGGACTCGGCGCCAGCCTGGACGACATGATCGCCTGGGAGCGCCACATCGACGCCACGCGCGACGATCCGCAATCGCTGCACGCCCGCCTCGCCGCGCCGGTGGAATTCGCCGATGGCGCCGCGGCGCCCTATGGCTTCGGCCTCGGCCGGGGCGAGGCTTTCGGCACGCCGGTCCTCGGCCATGGCGGCGCGCTGCGCGGCTGGCGCAGCCACCGGCTTTATGCGCCCGCGCACCGCATCTCCGTGGTGGTGATGTTCAACCATCTGTCCGACGCCAACGCCGCGGCGACGGAGGCACTGGCGGCATTGCTCGGCGCGCAGCCGCCGCAGCCGGATGCCGGGCTGCCGGCGCCGGATTGGCTCGGCGCCTATGTGGAGCCGGAGACCGGCCTGGCGGTGCGGATCGACCAGGCAGCGCCCGGCGCGCTGCGGCTGCGCTTCGGCCATGGGGCGGAGCGGCTGGAACTGGGCGCCGATGGCAGCGCCGGCAATGGCCGCACCCGCCTGCGCCCGACGCCGCAGGGCCTGGTGATGGACCGGCCGCAGGAGAACCAGTCGAGCCTGCTCACGCCCTGCCGCGGCGAGGCGCGCGCCGTTGAAGCGCGTCCCGGCATCGCCGGCCGCTACCGCTGCGCGGAGCTGGACGCCGATCTGCTGGTGACGGAGGCCGGCGGCGTCGCTTACGGCGGCTTCGGCGGCTTCCTCGGCCAGGGGCGGATGGAGCTGCTGGAGCCGATCGGCCCCGACCTCTGGGCGCTGCCCTGCTGGCGCGCCCTGGACCACACGCCGCCGGGCGACTGGACGCTCGCCTTCCGCCGCGACGCCGCCGGGGTGGTGGCGGGCGTCACGGTTGGCTGCTGGCTGGCGCGCGGGCTGGACTACGCGCGGCTTTAGCGCCGCACCTGGCCCCAGCCCGGATTCTCCACCACCATGTGGCGCAGCTTGGCGCGATCCAGCATCGCATCCGTCTCCCGCCACGCCGCCGTCGCGATCTCGGTCGCGTCCAGATGCGGGCACACCCGGTCGCGCATCAGCACCTGGCCATCCACCACCACATCCAGCACGTCCTGCCCATTGGCGAAGTAGACCACGCGCGCCACCGGCATATTGGCCGGCACCATATGCGGCGCGGAGAGATCGACGGTGATCACATCCGCCTTCTTGCCGACCTCCAGGCTGCCGATCTCATGCCCCAGGCCGAGGCCGCGCGCGGCGTCGATGGTCACCATCTCCAGCGCCTTGCCCGGCGGCATCATCGTCTCGTCGCGGAAGTGGCGCTGGTGGTAGCGGATGCACTGGAACATGTGGCGGAACATGTCGCCCGAGCGGTCGGGCGCCGTGGCATCGCTGCCGATCATCACCGTGACGCCCGCCTCGATCATCTTCGGCGCCGGGCAATAGCCACGCACGGCGGCGATGGCGGAGGGGTTGTGCACCACGGAGGTGCCCGTCCGCACCAGCGTGTCGATATCCGCATCCGTCAGCTCGGTGCAGTGGCTGAGCCAGGCATCGGGGCCGAGCAGGCCGAACATGCGGTCCGCCATCTCGATGCTGCCGCCGCGATGGCCGTCCTGGTGGAAGGGCGCGCCGCAGGACCGGCCGGCCTCGCGCACCAGATGCCCCTGGCGCTCGATTTCCTTGACCTTCGCCGGGTCGTGCTTCGCCTCCCGGTACACCGGCATCAGGGTCGCCACCTTCACGCGGCCCTTGTTGTGCCACTTCTCGACGCCGGCGGTGATGACCTCCAGCTGCTGTTCGAAGCTGACCGGACGCTCGACGCCATCCGGCCCGACATAGGGGCGCGGGAAGGGCGGGCGGGTCGGGCCGAGCACCAGCAGGCTGCGGATGCCGACTTCCTCCGTCGCCTCGGCATGCGCATCGGTGAAGGCGGTATCATCCACCCGCCCGATGCTGTCGCCGCCGCCGAGCAGGGAGACGCCGGTGGTGACGCCGAAGCGCAGCCGCTCATGGGCCGCGAGCTTCGCCTCCGCCCGCCAGAAGCTGGGCGGGGAGGCGAGGGTGTAGATCACCCGGCAGGCCTCCATCCAGGCGGCGCTGTCATTGTTGCCCATGGTCTTCACCAGCCCATGGCCGGCATGGGCATGGCCGTCGATCAGCCCCGGCAGGATGGCGCGGCCGCGCGCCTCGATCACCTGCTTCGCATGGGGGTGGGCTGCCTCCACCTCATCGGTCGGGCCGACGGCGAGGATGCGGCCATCCTTGATGGCGACGGCGCCATCCGGCAGCACGCGGCGCGCCGGGTCCATGGTGATGACGACGCCGCCGCGGATGAGAAGATCGGTCATGGTGATTCCTGAGCGCAGATAAAGCTCCTCCCACCGACGGGGGGAGAGGGTTGGGCAAGGGGGGCAGGGGCGGCTGGTGCCGACACCCTCACCCCGGCCCTCTCCCTGGGGGAGGGAGAGGGAGAACCATCAATCCGCCTTCACCAGCCACAGCCGCAGCCGGTTGTCCGGTGCCTGGCGCAGGTCGATCCCGCGCCGGGACGCCCAGGCGATGGGCTGCTGGAACAGCGGGACATGGGCGATCTCGGATCGCTCGATCTGCAGCGCCTGGCGGATCAGCGCGCGGCGGCTGGTCTCATCCGCCGCTTCCGCCGCCTGGGACACCAGCGCGTCGAATGCCGCATTGGACCAGCGGCCATAGTTCAGCCCGCCGGTGGTGCGGGTATTGGTGCGCAGCACCTCGTTCAGCGTGGAATAGGCATCCGCCAGTGGCAGGCCGGCATGGCCCAGCATGTACATGGAGAAGTCGCGCGTCGCCGTGCGGCGGGACCAAATATTGGTGGGTTCCGACTGCAGCTGCAGCCGGATGCCGACGCGGGACAGCATGGCGGCCACCGCCTGGCAGATGCGCTCGTCATTCACGTAGCGGTCGTTCGGGCAGACGATGCCGACGCTGAAGCCGTTCGGGAAGCCGGCCTCCGCCAGCAGGCGCTTCGACGCCTCCGGATCATAGGGCAGGCGGTCGTTCAGGTCGGCCGGCGCGCCGGTCAGGAAGGGGCTGACCATCATGCCGGCGATCCAGGCCTTCTCCCGCATCACCGTCCGCCGCAGCGCGGTCACGTCGATGGCGCGGTAGATCGCCTCCCGCACCCGGCGGTCGCGGAAGGGGTTCTGGCCGCGCACGTCGGAATACAGCAGCTCGTCCCGCTCATGGTCGAAGCCGAGATAGATGGTGCGCAGCTCCGGCCCCTCGATCACCTGCACCCGCTGGTCCTGCAGCAGGCGGGGGATGTCCTGCAGCGGCACCTCCACGCTGGCATCGATGGCGCCCGACAGCAGGCTGGCGGTGCGGGTGGCGGCGCTGCGGATCGGCTGGAAGTTCACTCGAGTTAGGTTGTGCACAGGCGTGTCCCACCAGCGCGCATGGGGCTCCAGCACCGTGCGTTCATCCGGCCGGCGGTCCACGATGCGGAAGGGGCCGGTGCCATTGGCGGTGCGCGTCGCGCCGGATTCCTGCTGCGAGGACAGGTTGGCCGCGTTCTCGGCATTGTTCGCCCGCGACCACCCCTCATCCATCATGAAGAACTGGGTGATGGAGGCGAGCAGGATGGGGAAGGGGCGGTGCGTCTCGATCTCGATCGTGTGGCTGTCGAGCTTGCGCACCTCCTTGATCGCGCCGAGCAGGCCGCGGGCCAGCGACCCGGGGCCGTTCACCCTCCCCCAGGTGAACAGCACGTCGTCGGCGTCGAAGCTCTCGCCATTGTGGAACACCACGCCGCGACGCAGGTTGAAGCGCCAGACGGTGGGGCTGGTGCGTTCCCAGCTTTCGGCCAAGGCGGGCTCGATCTCGATGCGGTCGTTGTGCCGCACCAGCGCCTCATAGACATTGCCCATGAAGGTATTGGTGAAGGTGTTGTTGGAGGAGTGCGGATCCAGCGTCAGCACATCCGCGTTGTAGGACCAGGTGAACGGCTTCGCCGCCGCCGGTCCGGCCAGGGCAAGACCGCCAAGAAGGGCGGCAAGGGCAAGGCGATTCATGGCGGGGAGGCTCCGTTCTGGATACGCCAGCGTCCGTCCGCCCGGCAGGGCCGTCAATGACCTTCCCCTGGTTCTGGTCCCTGATTCGCCGTGATCCCGCCGCAGGAATCAGCAAGGCTTGCGGCGCCTTGAGGAGTGATCCGTATGCTGCATCCCATCCGTGCCCTGGCCCTGACCGCCGTGCTGCTGGCGCCTCCCGCGCTGGCGCAGCCCGCCGGCCTGGCGGAAACCGTGCTGCACATCGCCGAGACGGCGGAAGTGACCCGCGCACCAGATGAGGTGGTGGCCGTGCTGCGTGCCGAATCCCGCGCCGGCACCGCCGCCGCGGCGCAGGAGGCGGTGAATCGCAGCATCACCGCCGCCGTCGAGCGCGCCCGTGCGGTGGAAGGCGTGCAGGTCTCGACCGGCGGCTACTGGACCGCGCGGGTGGAGGAGGCCCGCAGCTGGCAGGCCAGCCAGACCGTGACGCTGCGCGGCCAGGCCGCGCCCGCCTTGCTGGAGCTGGCCGGCGCGCTGCAGGGCCAGGGCCTCGCCATGGCCTCGCTCGACTGGCAGCTGACGCGGGAGACGGCGCGGCTGGCGCGGGAGGAAGCCTCCCGCCTCGCCCTTGAATCGCTGCGCCGCCGCGCCGCCACCGTGGCCGGCCAGCTCGGCATGGAACTGGTGGGGCTGCGGGAGGTGCGGATCGATGTGCCGGAGCGCGGCCCACGGCCGATGATGATGGCGGCGCGCACCTCCGGCCCCGCGCCGGTCGCGGTGGCGGAGGATGCCGTGGTTTCGGCGACGGTGGAGGCGGTGGCGGTGCTGCGGCCGCGCTGACCCTCCGCGCCGCTTCTGCCCCCCCCGCGTAGCCGCGTCTGGAAGGAAGTGGCGCAAAAATCGATCCGGCCGCAACGAGTATACGCCGAAGCGGCGCGGATCGACCAAAAACGCAGGGCGGCCCTGCCGATTGAATGGCTGCGCCCCGGCGACTTATGCGCTAGACCCCTCGAATGGTGGCAACTCCATGACGGAAACTATTCGAATGGGTGTCGTAATCGGGGAGGTAGCGCGCAAGCTTGGCTATCGCCCGGGCATGGCCTGCGCTGTTATGGGCAACCCTCCGGGGATGACCTTCGGCCTGCCGAACGGGGCGACCGCTGCGGCCGACCTGATCCTCGCCTTCGCCGCGGACAAGGTGGCGCTGCGCGCCATCGCGCCGCGCGCGCTCAATCTCTATGGCATCGGCGCCCGCCTGTGGTTCGCCTATCCGAAGAAGTCGGGCCCGGTTCGGTCCGACCTCGATCGCGATCATGGCTGGGACCCGCTGACCACCGAGGGCCTGCTGCCGGTGACGCAGGTGGCGCTGGACGATACCTGGTCCGCGCTGCGCTTCCGGTTCCGCGAGGAAATTCCGAAGGTGATGCGGGCAGGCGCCTGAACCGGCGCCGCTGCGAGATGCCGCGGCTGACATTTCCCTCCGCGGGGCGGCTGCTGTAGAATCCGCTGCGTGCGCCCAGGCCGGCGCATCCGACCGGATATCGCATGACCCACAGCAGCAGCCAGACCGGCCAGGCAATGACGCTGCCTTCCGGGCCTTCCGTCCGGCCGGCCGGTGTTGCGCCGGACGCCAACAAGCCCGACGCCAACAAGCCCGACGCCAACCGGCCCGACCTCAACCGAAGCGCCGTCGCCCGCTACCTGCAACTCGCCACGCTGTTCCGGCACCGGGTGGAGAAGGGCGTCTGGCTGCCGGGTACGCAGATCCCGACCGTCGATGAACTCGCCGCCGAATGCGGCGTGGCGCGGGCCACCATCCGCCAGGCGCTGGACCAGCTGGCCGAGCAGGGGCTGATCGAGCGCTTCCGCGCCAAGGGCACCTTCGTCAGCGCCACGCCGCCGCAGCGCCTGTGGTGCGACGTGGAGACGGACTGGACCGGCCTGCTGCGGTCGCGGGAAGGCGCGCGAATCGAGATCCTCGCCGATACGCCGGGCCAGGATGGCGCCAGCCTGCCGCCCTGCATCGGCGAACCCGCGCCGCTGTACCGCCGCCTGAAGCGCCGGCATTGGCGGGACAGCCAGCCTTTCCTGCTGGCCGATGTCTGGCTGGATGAGAGCCTGTCGCCGAAGGTCACGCCGGAAGACCTGGTGACCAAGACGGCGTTGCGCCTGGTGGCCAGCATCCCCGGCGTGAAGATCGCGGGCGCCCGCCAGACCCTGACCATCGGCAGCGCCGATGTGGAAACCGCCGCCGCCCTGCACCTGCCGCTGAACGCGCCGATCGCGCATGTCCACCGGGTGGCGCTGGACGCGAAGGGCCGGCTGCTGCTGGTGGCGAACGGCCTCTATCGAGGCGATACGGTCCGCATCGACGTCAAGCTGCGATAGGCTCGAAGAAGCCCGCCACATCCGCCACCGGCGCCCAACGCGGCGCATTGTCCTTGTCCACCAGCACGGCGCGGACGCCCTCGGCGAAATCGGGGTGGCTGGTGACATGCGCGGTCAGTGCGAGCTCCATCGCCAGGCAGCCGGCCAGGTCGCGCGTGGCGCCGCGGTGCAGCAATTCCAGCGTGACCGCCAGGCTGGTGGGCGACATCCGGGCGAGGATCGCGGATTGGGCGCGGGCCCAGTCGGTGCCCTCGGCCGCCAGCGCCGCCTGGATTTCCGCCAGCGTGGCGTGTCCGAAGCAGCGGTCGATGGCCGGGCGCTGCGCGGCGATGGCCCCGGGCGGCACGGCGCCGGCGAATCGCTCCACCGCGGCGGCGTCGCCCTCCAGCAGCGCCGCGCGCAGCGCCGGCAGCCGGTCCCGGGTCACGAAATGCGTGGCGAGGCCGGCTTCCACCGCCTCCGCCCCGCGCAGCCTGGCGCCGGTCAGGGCCAGCCACTTGCCCAATGCGCCGGGCAGCCGCGGCAGGACGTAGGAGGTGCCGACATCCGGGAACAGCGCGATCGCCGTCTCCGGCATGGCGATCAGCGCGTGTTCCGTCACCACGCGGTGGCTGCCATGCACGGACAGGCCGATGCCGCCGCCCATGCAGACGCCGTCGATCAGGCTGATCCAGGGCTTGCTGAACGTCGCGATGGCGGCGTTGACGGCGTATTCGCTGGCGAAGAAGGCGCGCACCCCGGCGGCATCGCCGGCGAGCGCCTGCTCCCGCACCCGCCGCACGTCGCCGCCGGCGCAGAAGGCCTTGCCGCCGGCACCTTCCAGCAGCACCAGCCGCACTGCCGGGTCATCCCGCAGCCGGCCGATGGCGGCGTCGAGCTGCACGATCATCGGCAGGTCGAGGGCGTTCAAGGCCCGTGGGCGGTTGAGCAGGAGGGTGCCGGCCGCCCCCTCCTGCCGGAGGAGGACGGTCGGCTCGGCGTCTGTCATCGTCGGTCAGGTGCCTTCGCGGGCGGCGAGTTGGGTGATCTGGCGGCGCATGGCGGTCAGCAGGGCCTGCACGTCATTGCCGCTGCGGGTGATGACGCTGCTGTATTCGCTGCGCGTGGTCAGCCGCAGGCTGGTGCCCTCGGCGATCACGTCCACCACCTTGGGCTGGCCGCCCACTTCCGCCACCCGCCAGTCCAGCCCGAAGGCCGGGCTGCCGGCGCGCTCGACGATGGTGGAGACCAGCACGTCCTCCTCGGTCCGCGCCTGGCTGCGGCCCAGGGTGAAGGTCAGGCCCTGGTACTCGCCGAAGCGGGAGGACAGGTTGCGGATCAGCACCTCCTCGAACAGCCGCAGGTATTCCTGCTGCTGCTGCGGGCTGGCGGTGCGCCACCAGCGGCCGAGGATGAAGCGGCCGACGCCCTCCACATCCACGGCGCGGCGCAGGATGGCGCCGACGCGGTCCCGCCGCTGCGGCACCGGCCCATCGGCGTTGATGGCGGCGACCAGATCACGGCCGGTGCCCTCGATGAAGGCGGAGGCGCGGCCGATATCCATCTGCTGCGCCCGGGCGGCGCCGCTGAGGCCGAGCAGGCCGAGTGCACCAACCAGCAGGGGGCGGCGGGCGAGATTGCTTGCTGTCATGGGGAATGCTGTCCTTCTCGGGCCGCCGCGCTCAGCGCCGCATGCCCTGAATGCCGGAGCCGAGGCCGGAGTCGGAGGTCGCTGCGGCCCCTGTCACCTGATTGCGGATTTCCACGACCCGGCGCTGGCGATAGGCGCTGCGGATGGTGGCGTAGGGGTCGAGCGAAGTAGCGCGCACCTGGTCGATCGGTTCAATCAGGCTTTCGCGCGTGGAGACGGCGGTGGTGCCGGTGCGGGTGATGTTGATCGCGTCCCAGGTCTCGCCGCCGCCGGTATAGGTGAAGGGGCTCAGCGCCACGTCGCCGGCGAAGCCCACCACGTCCCGCGGGCTGGACGGGCCGAGCACCGGAATGAACAGGTAGGGCCCCTCGGGGGCGCCCCAGACCGCCAGGGTCTGGCCGAAATCCTCGGTGTGGCCGATCAGGCCGAAATCGGTCGCGCGGTCGAAGATGCCGCCGATGCCGACCGTGGTGTTCACCAGGAAGCGGCCGGTGGTGGTGGCGGCGCGCTGGGTCTCGCCCTGCATCAGGTCATTGGCCAGGATCACCGGCGTGCGGAGATTGGCCAGGATGTTGCGGATGGCGGTGCGGACCTCGGGCGGCAGGAAGACGCGATAGATCTCCGCTGCCGGGCGCAGCACCAGCGTGTCGATCCCGTCATGCACGAAGTAGGCGCCGCGGTTCAGCGGCTCCAGCGGGTCGTTGTTGGCGCGGAACTCGGCCACCGCCTCTGGGTTCGCCGGATCGGGCCGGGTGGCGCAGGCGCCCAGCCCCAGGGCGGCGGCAAGCGCCAGGAATGGCAGGATGCGGCTGGTCCGGTTGCGGCGCTGATGGATGCTGGCCTGGGGGATGCCAGATGCGACGGCATTGCAGATGCGGATCAACGGGTGACCTCCGGAAGCGGGCAGCCGGGCGCAGCCCAGCCATCGCGACCCGGGACTTCCTGGGGCGCGATACCACCCTTATATGCTTGGCAAGGCACCAGCGAAACGGTGGTGCCGATGAAGTTACGCTCAGAGACATCCAGGGCCCGGAAGGTGTGATCCACCCGGTGACGCCTGCCCCCCCGAGAATCCGCGAGAGAACCCGCCCGATGGACATGGCCCTTCCCGGCACCCTGCAGCGTTGGTTGACCGGCCCGCGCGTTGCCAGCCTGCCGGTGCCCACCGAGATGCCGCCACCGAAGCTGTCCTTCGAGTTCTTCCCGCCGAAGAACGAGGCGCTGGAGACCGCGCTCTGGGCCGCGATCCGGCGGCTGGAGCCGCTGGGGCCGCGTTTCGTCTCCGTCACCTATGGCGCCGGCGGCACCACGCGGACCCGCACGCATGAGACGGTGGCGCGGCTGGCGAAGGAAACCTCCCTCACCCCCGCCGCGCACCTGACCTGCGTCGGCGCGACGCAGGAGGAGGTGGATGAGGTGGCGCGCGACTACATGGCGGCCGGCGTCCGCCACATCGTGGCGCTGCGCGGCGACCCGCCGGCCGGCGCCAGCCAGTACACCCCGCATCCGGGCGGCTACGCCCAGGCGGAGGACCTGGTGCGCGGGCTGCGCCGGATCGGCGATTTTGACATCTCGGTCGGCGCCTATCCCGAGATGCATCCCGCCGCCGCCTCCGCCGACATGGATCTGGATTTCCTGAAGCGGAAGATCGATGCCGGGGCGACCCGGGCGATCACCCAGTATTTCTTCGACACCGATGTCTATCTCCGCTTCATCGACCGTTGCGCCGCCGCCGGCATCACCGTGCCGATCGTGCCGGGCATTCTGCCGGTATCGAATTTCACGCAGGTGAAGAAATTCTCGGCGATGTGCGGCGCCTCGGTCCCCGCCTGGATGGGCAAGCTGTTCGAGGGGCTGGAGGAGGACGCGGATACGCGCCGCATGGTCGCCGCCGTGGTCGCCGCCGAACAGGTGCGGCTGCTGCAGGCCAATGGCGTGGACGAGTTCCACTTCTACACGCTGAACCGCGCCGACCTGACCTACGCCATCGCCCATCTGCTGGGCGCGCGGCCGCAAAAGGCAGCCTGATGGCCGCCCGGGGCGCTACCTGACGCCGATGATCCATTCGGCGAGGAACAGCGTGCCGAACAGCGTGCCGGCGAAGATCAGCAGGTGGTTCCGCACCGCGTCGCGACGATAGACCATGGCGGGCGGCGGCGGCGGGGTCGCGGAAGCCGCCAGCGCCGCCAGGCCGCGCGGTTCCTCCGGCGCCCGTGGTTCGGCGGGCAGCGCGGTGGCCAGGGCCTGTTCCGTCTCCGCCGGCGTCAGGCAGGGGCCGAGATAGGCGAAGCGGCGCGCCGCCTCCTCCGCCGTCACGGCGCTGCCGTCCCACACCATCCATTGCCGCAGCGCGCCGTTCCAGCCGATGGGCAGCGGCGCCCGGCCACGATCCTCCACCCGCGCCACCCAGTGCCAGGGGCGGGACGGGTCTGCGGGTTCTCCAGGGCGTTGCGGGTCGGGCCAGGCCATGCAGCCGCTTCCTTATTGGGACGTCGCGCCATAGCAGGGCGCGAATCGCCGCGCGGCAAGGGGTTTCGTCAGCTGATGAGCCGCGCCCGCAGCCGGTCATAGACCGGGCGCAGCAGCACGGGGGACAGGAACAGCGGGAACTGGCACAGCGCGAAGAACATCAGGATGCGCGCATCCGTCGCCGCCGGCAGCACCGCCAGGTACAGTGCCATGTTGCGGTTGCCGGAAAGCAGCCCCGCGGACAGCGCGATGCGCGGCCCGGCCGGCTTCAGGAAGGCCAGCGCCGTCAGCAGGTTGAGCCCGAAATTGCCCAGGAAGGCCAGCGCCACCCCGCCCGCGACCCAGAGCGGATCGGCCAGGATCGCCGCCTGCAGCCCATCCATCACGCCGAAGCCGTACAGCACCACCAGCAGCACCACGGCGCCGTCGACGCTGCGGCCATAGGTCGTCAGCCGCGCCGGCCCTGCCAGCCGCCGGATTACCAGGGAGATCACCAGCGGCAGCCCCACCACCAGCGCCAGCCGCCCCATCAGCCCGGTGAGGGAAATCGCCAGGTCGATCCCCATCAACCCCAGCGCCAGGGGCGGCGCGGTGAAGGGGATCAGCAGCGTGGACAGCACCGCGACGACCAGGGAAATCTCCCCATCCAGCCCCACCATCCGCGCGAAGGCCGGGGAGGATGTGGCGGCGCAGCCGGTGGCCATGATGACCACAGCACCGCCGAGCGGCCCCTCCAGCCCCAGCAGCCGGACCAGGGCGAAGACGATCAGCGGGCAGGCCAGCAGCACCCAGGCCAGCAGCGCCGCGACCAGCAGCGGCCGGCGCAGGTAACCCAGCACCTGGCCGAAATCGACCCGCAGCAACACCAATGTCATCAGGCAGGCAACGACGGGCGTCACCACATCCCGCGTGGCGGCCGCCAGCGGCGGCAGCAGCACGCCGAGGAATACGCCATAGCCCAGCAGGGCACCGCCATGGCGGGCGGACCATTCGAGAAAACGGACCAAGGGGAACCCAATGGCTCAGGGACGGGAAGCGGGCGAGGTTGGCGTTGTTCGACCTGTGTTCTATATCCAAGGCGTGCGCGGACGTCATCACACCACCCATCGCCCCTGGCGCCTGCCCCTGATGGTGCTGCTGGCGCTGATTCTGGGCGCCGTGCCGGCGCTCGCCGCCTGCACGGATCCGCCCGGCCCAGGGGTGAGCTGGCGGCGCTGCAGCCTGGATGGGCGGGACCTGAACGAGGCGGACCTTTCCGGCATGCAGCTGCGCGATGCCTCCCTGCAACGCACCCAGCTCGCCGGCGCCAGGCTGGTCGGGGTGGAGGGGTCCTATGTGCGCTTCGTCTCCTCCGACCTGAACGGCGCCGACCTGACCGGCGCAACGCTGCGGGAGGCCGATTTCACCCGCGCCACGTTGCGCGGTGCCAGGCTGGTGCGCGCCGACCTGCGCCGCGCCCGGATGTACCGCGCCGACCTGACGGAGGCCGACCTGACCGGCGCGATGCTCGGCGGCACGGATTTCACCGGGGTGATCCTCAGCGGCGCGACCTGGACCGATGGCGCGCGGATCTGCGCCGCGGGGTCCGTAGGGTCCTGCCAATGAGCCTGCCGGCGCCGCAGCCCGACTACCTCGCCCGGCTCAACCCGGAACAGCGCCAGGCGGTGGAAACGCTGGATGGCCCGCTGCTGGTGCTGGCCGGCGCCGGCACCGGCAAGACCAGCGTGCTGACCACCCGCTTCGCCCATCTGCTGATGACCGGCCGCGCCCGCCCCTGGCAGGTGCTGGCGGTGACCTTCACCAACAAGGCGGCGAAGGAGATGCGGGAGCGTGTCGCCGCCATCCTCGGCCAGCCGGCGGAGGGGCTGTGGCTCGGCACCTTCCACGCGCTCTGCGCGCGCATGCTGCGCCGGCACGCCGAGATCGTTGGCCTGAAGTCCAACTTCACCATCCTCGACACCGACGACCAGATGCGCCTGCTGAAGCAGATCATGGAGGCCGCCGGCGGCATCGACAGCAAGCGCTGGCCGGCCCAGGGGCTGATGGGGGTGATCCAGCGCTGGAAGGACCGCGGCCTGACCCCCGCGCGGATCACGCCGGCGGAGGATTCCGACTACGCCAACAACCGCGCCCGCGCGCTGTACGAGGCCTATCAGCGCCGCCTGGTGGAACTCAACGCCGCCGATTTCGGCGACCTGCTGCTGCACGTCACCGAAATCCTGCGCACCCGCCCCGATATCCTGGCGGAGTACCACCGCACCTTCCGCTACATCCTGGTGGACGAGTACCAGGACACCAACCTGGTCCAGTACCTGTGGCTGCGCCTGCTGGCCCAGAACGAGGACCCGGCCCAGCGCAACATCTGCTGCGTCGGCGACGACGACCAGTCGATCTATTCCTGGCGCGGCGCCGAGATCGAGAACATCTTGCGATTTGAGAAGGACTTTCCGGGCGCCCGCACGGTGCGGCTGGAGTCCAACTACCGCTCCACCAAACCGATTCTCGCCGCCGCGGCGGGGCTGATCGCCCGCAATGCCGGCCGCCTCGGCAAGACGCTGCGCGCCGGCCGCAAGGATGCCGAGGGCGAGAAGGTCCGCGTCGTGTCCCTGTGGGACAGCGAGGAGGAAGCTCGCATGGTGGGCGAGCGGATCGAGCAGGCGCAGCGCAAGGGCCACCCGCTTTCCGAATTCGCCATCCTGGTCCGCGCCGGCTTCCAGACCCGCAGCTTCGAGGAACGCCTGATCACCCTCGGCCTGCCCTATCGGGTGGTCGGCGGGCTGAAATTCTACGAGCGCGCGGAAATCCGCGACGCCATGGCCTATCTCCGCATCCTGCACCAACCCGCGGATGACCTGGCCTTCGAACGCATCGTCAACACGCCGAAGCGCGGCCTGGGCGACAGCGGCATGCGCGCGCTGCACCAGGCAGCCCGCGCGGAGAACATCCCCCTGGCGCTGGCCGCCGAACGCATCGCCGAAACCGACGCGCTGAAGCCGAAGCCGCGCAACGCACTCCGCGAACTGATGCGCGGCTTCGTCCGCTGGCGCCAGGTGAACGAGAAGGAAGGCCACGTCGTCGCCGCCGCGACCCTGCTGGACGAATCCGGCTACACCGAGATGTGGAAGCTGGACCGCAGCCCCGAAGCCCCCGGCCGGCTGGAAAACCTCAAGGAACTGCTGCGCGCCCTGGGTGACTACCAGACCCTCGCCGGCTTCCTCGACCACGTCGCCCTGGTGATGGAAACCGACGAGAACGCGGAAGCCGAGCGCGTCCAGCTGATGACGCTGCACGCCGCCAAGGGCCTGGAATTCGACACCGTCTTCCTGCCCGGCTGGGAAGAAGGCCTGTTTCCCTCCCAACGCTCGCTCGACGAAGGCGGCGACAAATCGCTCGAGGAGGAACGGCGGCTGGCCTATGTGGGCATCACCCGCGCCCGTCGCACCGCCATCATCAGCCACGCGGCCAACCGCCGCATCTACGGCAACTGGACCTCCTCCCTGCCGTCACGCTTCCTGGACGAACTGCCGGAAGACGCCATCACCCGCGAAGGCCAATCCACCACCCGCGCCAACCGCATGGCAGACACCCCGAGCGTCTTTCTCGGCCAATCCGGCCTGCTCGCCCGCCGCCCGCGCATCACCGACGTGAATCCCTGGGACACCCGCGAACGCCCGGCCCGTGAATCCACCCTGGCCAAGGGCGAACGCGTCTTCCACCAGAAATTCGGCTACGGCACGATCACCGACATCGACGAAGACCGCCTGGACATCACCTTCGACCACACCGGCCCGAAACGCGTGCTGGACCGCTTCGTCCAGAAGGCGAGCGAGGTCTAGGCAAGTTGGCGGTGCGCGGGTGATTGCAGGGGGACGCTGTCCCCCTGCACCCCCTGCCAAGGGCCTCGGGCCCCTGGACCGCGAGAACCTTGAGCAAGAAGGGAGAGGGGCCGGCGCGACCGCTTCCCGCACGCTCCCCCTGGCCCCTCTCCCTTCTTGCTCATATTCATGGGTTCAAAGGGCCAAAGCCCTTTGCGGGAGGGTGCAGGGAGGGCAGCGCCCTTCCTGCAAGCAGCCAGCGCCACCTCAACCCGCCTATAACCCTCCGCTTCGACCGTCTGGATGAAAAGGTTCGGCCTGCATGTCGCGTGATGTTTATGCCCAGCGCCAGGCACGGCGGGCGGATCCGTTGGAGACGGTCTGGTTTGATGCCTTGCCGGAGGCGGCGGTGCCGATGTTCGAGGCGGCGTTGTTGCGGGTGTGTCCCTCCGTCGCGATTTTCCGCGATGAGGCGACGGACACTTGGCGGGTCGAGGGGGTGAGGGCGCGTGGCGCGGGGGATGAGGAGTTGGCCGGGGCTTTGGCCCTGGCGGCCCTGGTCACCGGTGTGACGGTGGAGTTGCAGGCGGAGCCGGTGGAGGCCGAGGGGTGGCTGGCCCGGACGGTGGCCAGTTTCGGCGAGCAGGAGATCGGTGCCGGGTATCTGGTGCGGCCGACGCATGTGCCGGACCGGCGGATGTATGGCCGCATGGTGTTGAAGCTGGATGCCGGGATTGCGTTCGGTTCCGGCGAGCATGGGTCCACGCGCGGTTGCCTCGTGGCGTTCGACCGGGTGGCGCGGGATGCCCGGGCGCGGCGGTTGCGGCGGCTGCTGGATCTGGGCACCGGGTCCGGGATCCTGGCGATGGCGGCGGCGAAGCGGTTGCGGCGGCCGGTGCTGGCCACGGATATCGAGCCGTGGAGTGTTCGCGTGGCGCAGGACAACGCGAAGATGAACGGGGTCGGGAAGCTGGTCCGGTCGCGGCTGGCGGATGGCTGGAAGGACCGGCATGTGCGGGCCGGGCGGCCTTATGACCTGGTTTTCGCCAATATCCTGGCGCGGCCGCTGTGCTCGATGGCGAAGGATCTGAGCATCGGCCTGGCACCTGGCGGCACGGCCATTCTCGCGGGTCTGCTCGGGACGCAGGTGCGGATGGTGCTGGCGGCGCATCGGCGGCGCGGCATGGTGCTGGAGCGGCGTCTGCCGCAGGGCGCCTGGGCGACCTTGGTATTGCGGCGGAAGTAGGCTGGACATGCGACGGGGCCGGTGCCGCTGGCACCGGCCCCGCGCTTCCGCCGCGGCTTTCAGCCCCTGCCGGGTGCGGGGGTTGGGCTGCGGCGGGTAAGGGGCGCGCGCTCCTTACTCATGGGGGGAAGGGGAGCGCGCGGTTCGCACCGTCACCGAGGGGGGAAGTGGGTGACGGCACGGTTGGCATAACGTCAGGCCGCGGCGGCGGTTCCCACCTTCGGGCTGTTCGCGTTCGCCGGGGTGTGGACCCGGGTCACGGTCGCGGCGCGGGCGGGGCTGGCGGCCTTCGGCGCCGGCAGGCGGAAGTCCGGCTCGAACACGCGGGAGATCTCGCCGCGGGTCAGGCCGATATCCGCCAGTTCGCGGTCGGTCAGGCTGCGGAGGTTCTCGTAGGTACGGCGGCGCTCGGGCCAGCTCCGTGCTGCGCGGGCGACGAAGGCCAGGCTGCGGCCGATGCTGGAGAAGAAGCTGATCACGCTCTCGGCGATCGCCTGGTCGCGGGCGCGGATCGCTGCGTGGCGCAGCACTTCGATCTCGCGGGCCGTGCGGTCCGGGGTGGCGATGGCGAACAGGCTGGCCTGTTCCGTGCTGTGGCGGGCGTTCATGATGACCTCTGTTGAGCGGCGCGGCGGGCTGGTCGGTTCTGGCCTCGGCCCCCGCGCTTCGCAGGTGCAACATAGGGGCAGAAGGGTCACAGGTGATGCGTCGAAGCCACAGCCAAGATATGCGTCTGACGCATGAAACGCAGCGGACATATGTTTCAGCGTTAGGGCTTCGGTAACCGACCCATGAAACCTCAGCCCTCGAAGCCCGTGCCTGCCCATCGCCTGGCCATGCTGCGCGCGGAACTCGCGCGCCGCGGCCTCGATGGCCTGCTGGTGCCCCGCTCGGACGCCTTCCTTGGCGAATACGTGCCGCCTTCGGGCGAGCGCCTGGCCTGGCTCACCGGCTTCACCGGCAGTGCGGGGCTGGCCCTGGTGCTGCGCGATCGCGCGGTGCTGTTCGTCGATGGCCGCTACACCACCCAAGCGGCGGCGGAGACCGACCCGGCTCTGTGGGAAGCCCGCCATCTGCTGGAGCAGCCGCCAGCCACCTTCCTCAAGGCGGAAGCCGCCGGCGCGCGGATCGGCTACGACCCCTGGCTGCATCCGGCCGCGACGCTGGAGCGGCTGGCGGAATCCGGCGCCACGCTGGTGCCGCTGGAATCGAACCCCGTCGATGCGGTCTGGGACGATCGCCCGGCGCCGCCGGCGGGCCGTGCCGTGCCGCATCCGCTGGCCTTCGCCGGACAGGACGCCGCAACCAAGCGGGAGGCGGCGGCGGCCACCCTGCGGGCGGAGGGGCAGGATGCGGCGGTGCTCGCCGACCCGCATGCGGTGGCCTGGCTGCTGAACATCCGGGGGGATGACCTGCCGCACACGCCCCTGGCCCTGGCCATGGCGCTACTGCACGCGGATGCGCGGGTCGATCTGTTCCTGCACCCGGCCCGCGCCGATGCGGCGCTGCGGGCGCATCTCGGCAATGCCGTGGCGCTGCATGAGCCGGAGGCGCTGGCCGGCGTGCTGGAGGGCCTCGCCGGGCGGCAGGTGAGGCTGGATGCGGAGGTGACGCCCGCCTGGTTCGGCCAGCGCCTGCGCGAGGCGGGGGCGGAGGTGGTGCCGGGCGAAGACCCCTGCCGGCTGCCGCGCGCCTGCAAGAATGCGGTGGAACAGCAGGGCGCCCGCGCCGCGCATCAGCGGGACGCGGTGGCGCTGTGCCGCTTCCTGGCCTGGTTCGCAGAGGCCGCGCCGAAGGGCGGGGAGACGGAGCTGTCCGCCGCCGCCAGGCTGCTGGAATTGCGGGCGGAGGGGGCGCATTTCGTGGCCGAGAGCTTCCCCGCCATCAGCGGCGCCGGGGAGAATGGCGCCATCATCCATTACCGCGCCACGGCCGCGACCAACCGGCCGATCCGCCCGGATGAATGCTACCTGGTCGATAGCGGCGCGCAGTACCGGGACGGCACCACGGATGTCACCCGCACGATGTGGACCGGCCCGGGCCCGGTGCCGGCGGAACTGGCGGCACGCTACACGATGGTGCTGCAGGGCCATCTGGCACTCTCCGCCCTCCGGTTTCCGGAGGGGGTGGCCGGGCTGCACCTCGATTCACTGGCGCGCCAGCGGCTCTGGGCGGCGGGGCTGGACTACGACCATGGCACCGGCCACGGCGTCGGCAGCTTCCTGTCGGTGCATGAGGGGCCGGCCGGGATCAGCCGCGCGGCGCGACCGGTGCCGCTGAAGCCGGGCATGATTCTCTCGAACGAGCCGGGATTCTACCTGCCCGGGGCCTATGGCATCCGCATCGAGAACCTGCTGCTGGTGCAGCCCGCCGCGCCGCTGCCCGGCCAGGTGAAGCCCTTCCTGGCGTTCGAGACGCTGACCTGGGCGCCGTATGACCGCCGCCTGATCCAGGTGGCGCTGCTGTCCGAGGCGGAGCGCAGGCAGATCGATGCCTATCACCGGGCGGTGGCGGACCGGATCGGCCCGCTGCTGCCGGAGGATGCGGCTGCCTGGCTGCGGCAGGTTTGCGCACCCCTGCCGGAGCGCTGAGGGGGCGATTCCTTCGCGCGGCGGGCCGGCTGCCGCCGGTTGTCGCATGGGATTGGGGTACCGCGGGTGGAGCGATGATGAACGCAACCTATGCGGGTAAGTCGCTGGACTCACGCATGGGAAGGTTGTTTACTACGAACATCAATCATCGCTTCACCTGCTGCTGCGACCCTAGGTCCGCATGTCCCATCCGCTTCGTCGCCGCACGCTGCTCGCCCTCGCCGCACCGGTCCTGCCGGCTCCGGCGCTTGCCAATGCCGCCGCCGGTGCGGAGGGCGACATGGCTGCCGGGCCAGCCAGCCCGCGCGGGCCGGAGCTGGACCCGGTGGCATGGCGGTCCTTCCGCGCGCGCTTCGTGCGGGCGGATGGCCGGGTGGTGGACACCTTCAACAACGGCATCTCCCACAGCGAGGGCCAGGGCTGGGCGCTGATCTGTGCCGAGCGGGCGCTGGATCGCGAAACCTTCGACCAGATCCTGGCCTGGACCACCCGCACCCTGGCGCGACCGCAGGATGCGCTGCTGTCCTGGCGTTTCCGGCCGGACCCGACCGGCGGGCTGGGCCAGGTGGACGACCCCAACAACGCCACCGACGGCGACCTGATGTTCGCCTGGGCGCTGCTGCGCGCCGGGCGGCGCTGGCGATCCGAGGCCTATATCGAACAGGGCGTGGCCGTGGCGCGGGACGTGCTGCGCCTGCTGGTCCGCCAGGTGGGTGACGAGACGGTGCTGCTGCCGGGTGCCGCCGGCTTCGAGCAGCGCGAGCATGTCGTGCTCAATCCCTCCTACTACGCCTTCCCCGCGCTGCGGGCGCTGGCCCAGGCGGTGCCGGACCCGATCTGGCTGCGACTGGCCTCGGATGGGCTGTCGCTGATGCGCCGCGCACGCTTCGGCCGCTGGGGGCTGCCGGCGGATTGGATCGCGCTGCCACGCAGCGGCGGGCGGCCCTTGCCGGCGCCGGGGTGGCCGGCACGTTTCTCCTATGATGCGGTGCGCGTCCCGCTGTATCTGGCCTGGGCCGGGCTGGGGCGTGAGCCGGCGGCGGTGGGCGCCGCGCGCTTCTGGACGGACCCCGCCCACGCCCGCCTGCCGGCCTGGACGGATTTCGGCGCCGATACGATCTCGCCCTATGCGGCATCACCCGGAATACGTGCAGTGGCGGAATTGACGATCGCCAGACAGGCAGAAGTGGCGCATCCTCGCATACAGGCATCGCCTGATGAGGCGCAGGACTACTATTCGGCGATCCTGACACTGCTCGCCCGTCTCGCTTGGCGAGACTCGCTGACAGCTTCGATCTAGAAGTGCCTGTGCGGTAGAGATTAGGTATTCCCTAACCGTCGCCGCCACGGCATGTTGCGCCGCGATTGGGGGTTAATCTCTTATGCGCCAAGATACGGATGTAGCCCGCGTGGCCGCTGCTTTGCGGGCACCAGCTATCCGTTACCGTAGTTTCGGCAATGAACCGGTCCGCACGCCCGTGCCGGCCCCGGATGCCGATCCATACGCGTTGCTCGGCGCAGCCATGAACGCGGCGGCCGAGATCGGCCAGCAGCAAGGGATGCCGCCCGCCGAAGCCTGGCAGCCCCCGCCGGCGTCGGCCTATTCCGCACCTGCCTACTCCGCGCCGGCCTACTCCGCGCCGGAACACCCGGCGCCTGTCTACTCCGCGCCGGAACCCCCCGCACCGGCCGCCGCACCTGCACCCAGCTGGTCCGAGCCTCCCCCGCCGCAGGCTGCCCCGGCCCGCAGCTGGGCGGAGCCGGCACAGCCATGGCCGGCACCCGAGCAGGCCCCGCACCAGGCACAACCCGCGCCCCAGGCTTGGCCGGAGCCGGCCCCCGAGCCCAGCTGGCCGGCACCACAACCGCCGACCCAGCACTGGGTCGAGCCGGAGCAGCCTGCGCCGCCCCCGCCCGTGGCTGCGGAACCCGAGCCGACCCCGCCGCCCGCGCCGCCGCCTCCGCCGCCGCCTGCACCCCGGCCTCCGCCGGTCGCGGCGCCGCGGGCGCAAGCCGAGTCGGTCGCGGCAGCCCAGCCGCCGGTCGCGGCACCGCAGGCCGAGCCGGCCGCTTCCGGCTGGACGCCCGCAACGCCGGCCGCCGCCGCACCGGCCAAGCCGGAGGTGCCGGCCGCCGCGCCGGCGCCGCAACCGGTCGCGACCCGCGCCGCCCCTCCGGCGACTTTCGGCCTGAGCGACATGACGCTGCTGCAGGCCACCGACCTGCCGCCGGCGCCGGCGCCGCGCCCGTCGCTGTCCACCCTCGCGGAACTGTCCGTCGCGCCGCCACAGGCGCGGCAGGACCAGCACGCCGCCGAGCCGCGCGTCCTGTTCCCGCTGATCGACGCGCTGGACATGCCAGGGGGGCTGCTCGGCCGCCGTGCCGCCCTGGGCGATCCCCGGGATGGCGCGAGCCTGGCACGGCCAGCGGCGCCCGCGCCGGAGCCCGCCGCGCCGCCGCTGCCCACGCTGCTCGCGGCGGCCGAGATCGACCTGCCGCTGCCGGAATTGCTGCAGCTGCTGGCCGCAGACCCGGCCGAATCGGCCGATGCCTTCCTCGCACTGCGCCGCCCCCCGCGCGCAGAGCACCTCGACACCTGATGTTCCATTTGCCGGGAGGCTACCCCCGCCCATGCCGCTGATCTGTTTCGCATCCCCCAAGGGCGGCGTCGGCAAGACGACCCTGACTGCAAACCTGGCCGATGCGCTGCAGCGCGAAGGTCGCCGCGTCATGGTCATGGATTTCGACCCGCAGAATACGTTGCGCCTGCATTTCGGTGTGCCCCTGACGGATATGGGCGGCTTCACCGCGGATCTGCCGCGCCGGCCGGACTGGCGCACCTGCGTGCGGGAGACCGCCTCCGGCGTGAAGGTCCTGCCGCATGGCGCGATGGAACTGCGCGGCGCGCTCGGCCTGGCCGCGGCGCTGGAGCGGGACCCGGAGCTGCTGGCGGCGCCGATGCGCTCCATCCTGTCCGACCCGGGCCTGACCGTCATCGCCGATACCTCCCCCGGCCCGTCGCATGCGCTGGCGGTGCTGGTGCCGATGGCGTCCATGGTGATCGCGGTGCTGCAGGCGGAAGCCATCAGCGCGGCGCTGATCCCGGATATCGACAGCGGCCGCTTCCTCGGCTCGGGCACCATGGCGGCGCTGTTCGCCGGCCGGCTGCGCGTGGTGCTGAACGAGGTGGACCTGAATTCCCGCCTGTCCCGCGCCGCGGCGGATGCGGTGGCCCGCCATCTCGGCCCGCGCCTGCTCGGCGCAGTCAGCCGTGACGAGTCGATGGCCGAGGCGCTGGCGATGCAGAAGCTGGTGCAGGAAATCGCGCCCGACAGCCGCGCCGCCGAAGACATCCGCGGCATCGCGCGCGCCGTCGAAGCGGCGCTGCCGGCGGCGCCCGAGGGCTTCTCCATGGGCTGGGGCGCGCGATGAGCTTTGCCCAGTCGCTGCGCCAGGGCCGTGCGTTCCGGGGCGGGCCCTGGGCGCGGCGCTGGGTTTCCTGGCCGTTGATGGCGCTGAGCCTCGTCATCGGCCTGATCTTCATGGTGGCGCCGCTGCAGGCGGAACAGCAGGCCTGGCTCGCCGTGGCCGGCTTCCTGCTGTTCCTGGTGGCCAACCGGATTCCGGGCCGGGCGATGACGATCTTCATCGTCTTCATGTCCTGCCTGGTGTCACTGCGCTACATCTACTGGCGCCTGGTCGATACGCTGGAATTCACCAGCTTCATGCAGACCTTCCTCGGCACCGGCCTGCTGCTGGCCGAGGTCTATGCCGTGACCACCATGCTGCTGGCCTATTTCCAGGCGATCTGGCCGCTGGACCGCAAGCCGGTGCCGCTGCCGGAAGACCCGGATGAATGGCCCACCATCGACGTCTTCATTCCGAGCTACAACGAGCCGCTGGAGATCGTGAAGCCGTCCATCTACGGCGCGCTGGCGATCGACTGGCCGCGCGAAAAGATGAACGTCTACCTGCTGGATGACGGCCGCCGCGACGAGTTCCGGCGGTTCTGCGAGCAGGTCGGCTGCAACTACCTGATCCGCGCCGACAACAAGGGCGCCAAGGCCGGCAACATCAACGCCGCGCTCAAGGTCACCAACGGCGAATACATCTGCATCTTCGACTGCGACCACGTGGCGACGCGCGCCTTCCTGCAGCTTACCGTGGGCTGGCTGCTGCGCGACCGCGACCTCGCCATGGTGCAGACGCCGCACCATTTCTATTCGCCCGACCCGTTCGAGCGGAACCTGGCCTCCGGCCAGCGCGTGCCGAATGAGGGCCTGCTGTTCTATGGCATGGTGCAGCAGGGCAACGACCTGTGGAACGCGGCCTTCTTCTGCGGCTCCTGCGCCGTGATCCGGCGGGAGGCGCTGCTGGAAGTGGGCGGCGTGCCGACGGAGACGGTGACGGAAGACTGCCACTGCTCGCTGAAGATGCAGCGGCGCGGCTGGCGTACCGCCTATCTCCGCGTGCCGCTGGCGGCCGGCCTGGCGACGGAACGCCTCATGCTGCACATCGGCCAGCGCATGCGCTGGGGCCGCGGCATGATCCAGATCCTGCGGATCGACAACCCGATGATGGGCGGCGGGCTGAAATTCTACCAGCGTTGCTGCTACTTCATGTCGCAGTTCCACTTCCTGTTCCCGCTGCCGCGCTTCGTCTTCCTGACCGCGCCGCTGGCTTTTCTTCTGTTTGGCGAAAGCATCATCGCGGCGTCCCCGCTGGCGATCATCGCCTATGCCGGTCCGCACATCCTGCATTCGGTGGGCGCCACCAGCCGGCTGTCGGGCCATGTGCGGCACAGCTTCTGGTCGGAAATCTATGAGACGGTGCTGGCGCTGTATTTGATCCCTGTGATGCTGGCGACCTTGCTCGATCCCAAAAAGGGAAAATTCAACGTCACGGACAAGGGCGGCACGCTGCAGGAAGGCTTCTTCGACCTGCGCGCCGTGGGCCCCAACATGGTGCTGGCGCTCGCGCTGATCGCAGGACTGCTCTCGGGCATCTATGGGCTGACGACGAACGCGGTCGACAGTTTGGATTTCCAGGCCTTCGCGCTGAACTTCCTGTGGGCGACGCTGTCCTTCGTGGTGGTGCTGGCGGGGCTGGCCGTGGGCCGCGAACGCCGGCAGGTGCGCGAACGCGCCCGCGTCGGCGCCGTGATCGCGGCGAATGTGGTGCTGGCCGATGGCCGCGTGATTGAAGGCGAGACCATGGACCTTTCGCTCGGCGGCGCGGCCGTCGCGATCCAGCGGCCGGCCGATGTGCCGGAGGATGCCGCCATCACGCTCGAACTGGATGTCGGTCCTGAATGGGTGGCGATCCCGGCCGAGGTGCTGCGCTGGCAGGACGACCGGATGCAGGTGCGCTTCGCGGCGCAGACGCTGCACGACGAGGGTAACATCGTGCGCGCCGTGCTCGGCCGCGCGGATGCATGGGTGGATTGGGACGACGTGCGAGAGGACAAGCCACTGCGTAGCCTGGGCGAGGTGGCACGCTCGATCGGCGGCCTGTTCCGCGGAGACAGCCAGTTCTCCTTCTTCACCCGCCGCCAGCGGCACAACAAGGTGGTGGTCCGCGTGGCCGCGCCAGCCGCCATCGAGGCCGGCGCTGCGGATGCCGAGACGGCGGACGCCCCGGCGATGCCGGCACGCCGCGCCCGCGGCGAAAGCACCGTGCGCCGGGCCGCCGCCGTGGCACTCGCCCTGGCATTGTCGGCGCCGGGCCTCGCCATGGCGCAGGTGAACCTGCGTGGCGCGCCGCCGCCGCCGACGCCGTTGCAGCCCGGCCCGCAGGGCCTGCCGCTGACGCTGACCCCGCAATCCCCGGGCATCGGCACCTTCGGCGCGCCTTCGACCCAGGCCGGCGCGGTGCCGCTCGGCGCCGCGGGGCCTTCACCCGGTGGCGCCGCCCTGCAGGTGCAGGGTTCGCCCTTCGGACAGCCGACCTCGCAGGGCCAGCCCTCGCAGTTTGGCCAGCCTACGCAGTTTGGCCAGCCGGGCCAGGCGCCGGGTACCTTCGGCGCGCAGCAAGGCCCGATCGGCCCGGCCAACCCGGCGCCGACCGGCCTGCCGCCGCTGCCCCTGGCGCAGCCCGCCTTCACCGGCGTGCCGCAGGTCGGCAGCTTCGGCTCGCCGACCGGCGATTTCGGCTCCACCCGCACGGAATCCCGCACGCTGCGCCAGCTTGGCCTGCGCGCACCGATGCAGATGCGCGGCACCTCGGACCTGCAGGGCGTGCTGTTCGGCGTGCGCGGCGATGAGGTGGTGACCGGCGCCCGGCTGGTGCTGCAGGGCGCGACCAGCCCGGCGCTGATCCCGGAATACAGCCAGATCTCGATGGCGCTGAACGAGCAGTTCGTCGGCGTGATCAACCCGGACCGCAACCGCCCCGCCTTCGGTCCGCTGGAATTCCCGATCAACCCGGTGTTCTTCGCCGACCTGAACCGGCTGAACTTCCGCTTCACCGGCCGCTACACGCTGGAGTGCAACGACCCGCTCTCCGGCCTGCTCTGGGCCAATATCTCCGACCTCTCGACCCTGCAGCTGACGCTGGAGCGCCTGCCGCTGCAACGCGACCTGGCGCGCCTGCCGGAGCCCTTCTTCGACCCGCGCCTGCTGCGCGAGCCGCTGTCGCTGCCCGTGGTGGTGCCGGAGGCGGCGAGCAATGAAAGCCTGCAGGCGGCGGCGACCGTCGCCTCCTGGTTCGCGGTGCAGGCGGATTACCGCGGCGCCAGCTTCCCGGTTTCCTTCACCGTGCCGCAGCGCGGCAATGCGGTTGTGGTTGTCGGCGGGCAGGAGAACATCCCCGGCCTCGCACTGCCGCGCTTCGATGGCCCGACCCTGGCGCTGGTGCAGAACCCGACCGACCGGCTTGGCCTGATCCTGGTGATCGGCGGCCGCACCGGCGCGGAAGCGGCGCAGGCCGCCGTGGTGCTGGCCGGCAGCAAGGAAGCGCTGGCCGGCGAGATTGCCGTGGTGCAGCCCGTCAGCATCCCGCCGCGGCAGCCCTATGATGCGCCGCGCTGGGTCCGCAGCGACCGGCCGGTGCGGCTGGGCGAGCTGGTGGACCCCTCCGAGCTGCAGGCCTTCGGCTACGCGCCGGGCCCGATCGCGGTGCCGTTCCGCACGGCGCCAGACCTCTACACCTGGCGCGGCCGGCCGCTGCCGGTGGAACTGCACTACCGGTCCCCGCCCGGGCCGATCATGGATGTCGCGGTTTCCCGCGTCGACATCGCGCTGAACGACATCTACCTGCGCAGCCTGCCGCTGCGCGAGGCGGATGCGCCCTGGCCGCTGTCGATCCTGAGCCGGCAGTTCGGCCAGTCCGAGCGCATGACCAGCCGCTTCGGCCTGCCGCCCTACCTGATCTTCGGCATGAACGAGCTGCAGATGCGGTTCGACATGCGCCCGCTGCATCGCGGCGACTGCATCGCGGTGCCGGCCGATGTGCGCGCCGGGATCGACCCGGACAGCACCATCGACCTGTCCGACGCCTACCGCTTCACCACGCTGCCGAACCTCGCCTTCTTCGCCGGCTCCGGCTTCCCCTTCACCCGGATGGCGGATTTCAGCGACACGGCGGCGGTGCTGCCGGACCGGCCGAATGAGGTGGAGCTGTCCGGCTTCCTGACCCTGATGGGCCGGCTGGCCAGCCATGTCGGCCATGCCACCACCGGCATCCAGGTGGTACGCTCCGGCGCGCTGGACAGCGTTGCCGGGCGCGACCTGCTGGTGATCGGCACGCTCGGCCGCCAGCCGGCGCTGGAGCGGCTGCTGGGCGAGAACGGTCCGGTGACGCTGCAGGGCAATCGCCTGTCCGTCGCGCTGCCCGATGCGCTGGAGGGCTTCCGCAACCTGTTCCTGGGCGACGAGCCGCGCGTGGCCCGCGAACAGGCGCAGGCGATGCTGGCTTCCACCGGCGACGGCCTCGGCATCCTGATGGGCTTCGAAAGCCCGCTGCGCTCCGGCAAATCCGTCGTGGCGTTGACCGGCACCACGTCGCAGGGGCTGGAGCAGATGCTGGCCGCCCTGCGCGACCCGGAACAGTCGCCGCGCGTGCAGGGTGACCTCGCCCTGCTCTCGGCAGGGCGCATCACCGGCTTCACGCTGGGCAATCACTACACCGTCGGCACGCTGCCGCCCTACATCTGGCCGCAATACTTCCTGCAGACCCGGCCGGACCTGCTGCTTCTTCTGCTGGCGATCGCCTGTGCCATCATTGCCGTTCCCGCCTATTGGGCGCTGCGCCGTCGCGCGGCCATCCGTCTCCGGACGAGGACCACATGACGAATTTTACGATCCGGATGTTTGGTGCGCGTGGTTTTCGCGCCGGCCTGTTGTGCACGGCGCTGATCGCTTCCCCGGCCTTGGCGCAGGACCGTGGCGTGGCCGCGCTGCTGGACCAGGCGAATTACTGGAAGCTGCAGAACCGCCCCGACCAGGTGGTGCGGACACTGGAGCGCGTGCTGCAGGTGGACCCGCGCAACACGGACGCACTGTCCGGCATGGCGGAAGCGCAGGCGCAGCTTGGCAATGTCGCGCAGGCGCAGCAGGCGCTCAGCACGCTGCGGCAGGCCGCGCCGGCGGACCCGCGCACGGTGCAGGCGGATGTGGCGGTGCGGACCTCCACCGTCGATGCCGGCGCCCTGGCGCAGGCGCGTCAGCTCGCCCAGGCCGGCCGCAACGCCGAGGCGGTGGAGCGGTATCGCTCCCTGTTCGGCGGCGCCCCGGTGCCGGACAGCTTCGCCCTGGAATATTACCAGGCCCTCGCCGGGACCGAGAACGGCTGGTCGGAGGCGCGTGAAGGCCTCGGCCGGCTGGCCCGGCGCAGCCCCAGCAATACCGCCGTGCAGCTGGCCAACGCCCAGGTGCTGACCTACCGCGAGGAAACCCGCGCGCAGGGGATTGAGGCGCTGCGCCGCCTGTCCGGCCAGCCGGAAAGCCAGCAGAGCGCGACGGCGGCCTGGCGCCAGGCGCTGACCTGGATCGGCCCGGGACCGGATGCGGTGCAGCCGCTGGAAGGCTACCTCCGGCAATTCCCCAACGACGCCGAGATCCAGCAGCGGCTTGAACAGGCGCGCAACCCGCCGGAAGGCGCGGTGGATGAGGCCGGCAACGCCCGCGTGCAGGCCTGGAGCAGCTTCAACGCCGGCCGGCTGCGGGAGGCGGAGGAACGCTTCTCCGCCCTGCTGGCAGCCGAGCCGAACGATGCGGACGGGCTGGGCGGCATGGGCCTGATCCGGCTGCGCCAGGGCCGCCAGGCCGATGCGCGGCGGCTGCTGCAGGCGGCGATCGAGGCCGATCCGTCGCGCCGATCCTCCTGGGAACAGGCGCTGCGCGGCGCCAGCCAGCGCCCGGCGGCCCCGGGTGGTGGTGGCGGCGGTGGCGCGCCGGGGCCGGACATCCAGGCGGCACGCAACCTGGTGGCGGCGGGCAACGTCTCCTCCGCCGAGCCGCTGCTGGCGCGCATCGTCGCCCGCAATGGCGGCGACCGGCCGGATGCCGAGGCGCTGCTGGGCGATATCGCGCTGCGCCAGGGCAATGCCGGGCTGGCGGAACAGCGCTACCGCGCCGCGCTCGCCCGTCGCGCCAATTTCGGCGCGGCCCTGTCGGGCCTGGCCAATTCGCTGCAGGAACAGGGCAAGTTCGCCGAGGCCGAGGAGGTGTTCCGCCGTATCGGCGGCACCAACGCGCCGCAGGTGCGCGCCGATGCGCTGCGGGCCGAGGCGCAGCGCACGGATGACCCGCAGGCCGCCAGCGCCCTGCTGCGCGCCGCGATCCAGAACGACCCGAACAATCCCTGGCCGCGGCTCGACCTCGCCCGTCTGCTGGCCCGCTCCGGCCAGGGCGCCGAGGCGAACCAGCTGATTGGCGCCACGGTGGCGAACCGCGCGACGCCGGATACCATCCATGCCGCGGCGATCTTCGCGCAGGAACAGGGCCGCGCCGCGCAGGCCGTGCAGCTGCTGGAGCGGATTCCGGCCCGCGCCCGCAACGCCGACCAGAACCGGCTGCTGGCCTCCGCCCGCGTGCAGGGCGAAGTGCAGGCCGCGGCGGCGCTGGCCCGCAGCGGGCAGCGTGCGCAGGCTCGCGCCCGGCTGATCGCCATCGCCTCCCGCCGCGACCCGACCGGGGAAGCCGGTCCGGCGGCGGTGCGGGCGCTGAACGCCATCAATGATCCGCGCGGCGCGCAGGAAGCGGCGCGTATGTATGCGATCGCGGCGCGCGGACAGTCGCCTTCCGCCCAGCTTGCCGCGGCCAGCGCGTTGCTGGAGGCGGGGCTGAACCAGGACGCGGCGCAGGCCGCGGTGGCGATCGATGCACGGCGGCTGACGGCGGAACAGCGCCGGCAGGCCAACGACATCTCGGCCGGGCTGTCGATCCGCGCCGCGGACCAGCTCAACCAGCGCGGCAACCAAGCGGCGGCCTTCGACGTGCTACTGCCGACGCTGCAGCAGAACCCGGAGAACCCGGCCGCCAACCTGGCGCTTGCCCGCCTGTACCAGGGCGCGCAGGAACCCGAGCAGGCCGGTCGCATCGCCGAGGCGGTGCTGTCGCGCAACCCGCGTGACACGGATGCGCGCCAGGCGGCGATGGACGCCGCCATCTCCAACCGCGACTGGGGGCGGGCGGAAGCGCTGCTGTCCGAGGGTCGCGCGTTGATGCCGAACGATCCGCGCATCCCGCTGCTCGAAGCCCGCCTCGCCCGCGCCTGGGGCGACCAGCGGCGCGCCCGCAACGCGCTGGAGGCGGCGGCGCAGATGCGGCGCCAGCAGATCGGCGTCAGCCGGACGCCGGGGATGCTCGGCGGCTCCATGGTGCCGCAGGCGACCCTGCCACAGGGCCAGCCGGCGCAGCCGGGCTATGAGAACCCGTTCCGCCGCGTGCCGCTCTCCGGCCAGGATTACGGGCAGGTGCCGACCCAGGGCCAGATGCAGGGCCAGCAATTCGCCCAGGTGCAGGGGTTCGGCGTGGTGCCTGCGCAGCCGGCGGATCCGCTGCTGAGCGAGATCAACCGGCAACTTGGCGAGGTTCGCCAGGAATCCGCGCCGCGCATCACCCCGGCGCTCGGCATGCGGGTGCGCTCCGGCGATGACGGCATCGATGCGCTGACCGAGACGCATGTCGGCGCCGAGGGCAGCGTGGCGGTGCCGGGCATCGGCGGCCGGCTGACGGCGCGGGCCAGCGCGGTGAGCCTGGATAATGGCGAGCTGGCCGGCACGCTGGCCTCGATGCGCCGCTTCGGCAGCTTCCCGCTGAGCCTGCCGGGGCTGCAGGGTACGCTGACCCAGCAGCAGGCGAACCAGGCGCGCACCATCGAATCCAGCCAGTCCGGCGTGGCGCTCGGTGCCGCCTATGCGCGCAACGGCTTCACGGTGGATATCGGCACCACGCCGCTGGGCTTCCTGCAGGACAATGTCGTCGGCGGCATCGAGATTGCGCCCGAGATCGGCGACGGCGTGCGGCTGCGGCTGACCGCGGAACGCCGCGCGATGACGGACAGCCTGCTGTCCTGGGGCGGCTTGCGCGATCCGGGCCAGGGCACGGTCTGGGGCGGCGTGGTCCGCACCGGCGGCCGGGCGCAGATCGAGTTCACCAGCGGCGACACGAATTTCTATATCGCCGGCGGCTACTTCACCATGTCCGGCGACGGCGTGGCGGAGAACAGCCGGATGGAGGCGGGTGCCGGCTTCCAGACGCCGATCTGGCGTTCCGGCGGCGAGGAACTGGTTACCGGCCTGGACCTCGTCTACTTCGCCTATGACAAGAACCTGCGCTTCTTCACGCTGGGCCACGGCGGCTATTTCAGCCCGCAGAGCTTCATCGCGGCGAATGTGCCGATCGACTGGCGCGGCCGGTCGAACAACCTGTTCTACCGCGTCGGCGCCACCATCGGCCTGTCCACCTTCACCGAGGATCGCACCGCGATCTTCCCGAACGATGCCGGGCTGCAGGCGGCCTTGCAGGGGCGCGCCAATGGCGAGAGCGACGTCTCCGCCTTCTATGCCGGGCAGACCAAGACCGGCCTGACCGGCGGGCTGCGCGGCGATATCGAGTACATGATCACGCCGCAGCTTCGCATCGGCGGCGCACTGCGCTTCGATCAGGCGGCGGATTGGAGCGAGACGCGGGGCCTGGTCTATGCCCGCTATCGCTTCGATCGCTGAGGGGGCAGGCATGATGGAAGCTCAAGCGGCGGAACCGGTGACGGCCGCCTACCTCGCCCGGCGCGGCGTCGCCGCCCAGTGGCGCGTCTTCGTGCGCGGGCTGGTGGAGACGCTGGACGAGCATCTGGACCAGGAAGGCCGCGCGGCGCTGATGCGCGCCATCGGCAGGCGCATGGCGGATGCCATGCCACTGCCGCATTGCGACACGCTGAAGGGGCTGGAAGGTCACATCAACGACGCGCTCGGCGCGGCCGAATGGGGCTATTGCCAGCTCGCGGTCGATGTCGTGCAGCGCCGCTTGGTGGTGACCCACGCCGCGGCACCGGCCATCGGCGCCGGGCAGGATGCCGATGGCGGCTGGATCGGCGCCGTGCTGGAAGGCCTCTATGCCGGCTGGCTGTCCGAGCAGCCGGGTGCGGAGGCCGCGCTGGCGCCTTCCGTGGTCCACTACGTCGCTGGCGAGGCGAAGCTGGAATACGGCAGGGCGGCCTGAACCCTCAGGCCGGGCCGACCGCCACTTCCAGCCAGCCCCGCGCATCCAGCCAGGCGATGTCGCCCGGCAGCAGCAGCACCGTTGTCGTGTCGCTTTCCACGATCGCCGGTCCCGGCAGCCTTTGGTCGGGCGCCAGGGCGGTGAAGGCATAGACGGGCAGGTCCTGCAGCGCGCCGGCCACGAAGGCGCGGCGCTGCGCCACCGGCGCGGCCACAGGCTGTTCCGGCAGGGGCTGCACCGGCAAGGCGGGCAGGCGGCCGATGGCGGCGACGCGCGCCGTCACCAGCACCACTTCCTCCCCCCGCAGGGCGTAGGTGAACAGCGCCTCATGCCGCGCGTGGAAGCTTTCCGAAATGCGCGCCGGCAGGCCGGCGGCGTCCCAATCCACGGCGTCCAGCGGCACGCCGATCTCGAAGACCTGCTCGCCATAGCGCATGTCGGCGCTGCGGCGGATCGCGGGCGGGGCGTCCATCCATTCGGCCATGCGGGCACGTGCGGCGGCTTCCAATTCCGCGAACAGGGCGCGGATGGTGGCCTCCTCCGGCAGGCCGGTGGCGCCGATCAGGCTGCGGGAGACTTCGTAGCGCAGATCGGTCTGCAGCATGCCCCAGGCGGACAGGCCCGCGGCCAATAGCGGCACCGCGACACGCGCCATGCCGAGGTCCCGCGCCACCGCGCTGGCATGCAGCCCCGCCGCGCCGCCGAAGGCCAGCAGGCAGAAGCCGCGCGGATCCACGCCGCGGCGCACGGTGGCGACGCGGATGCCGTCGGCCATGGCGATATTGGCCAGCGCATGGATGCCGGCGGCGCATTCCATCGTCCCGAGGCCGAGCTTCGCGCCGAGCCGCTCCACCGCCCCCTGCGCTGCCGCCAGGTCCAGCGACCGGCGGCCGCCAAGAAAGCGCGAGCCGTCCAGGTAGCCGAGCACCAGATTCGCATCCGTCACCGCCGGCTCCGTCCCGCCGGCGCCGTAGCAGGCGGGGCCAGGCACCGCGCCGGCGCTGCGCGGGCCGACCCGCATCATGCCGCCGGCCCCGACATGGGCGATGGAGCCGCCGCCGGCGCCGAGCGTCACGATATCCAGGCTTTCGAGCGCGATACGCTCCCCGCCCACCTGGCGGCCACGGCCGAGCGCGGCTTCCCCGCTTTCGATCAGCGCCACATCGGTGGAGGTGCCGCCGACATCGAAGGTGACGAGGTCCTGCCCCAGCCCGGCGCGGGCCAGCGCCAGCCCGGCGGCGACGCCGCCCGCGGGGCCGGACAATGCGGTGCCGGCGGCGATGCGGGCGGCTTCCGCAACCGGCGCGACGCCGCCATGGGACAGGATGACGAACAGGGATTGCCGGAACCCGGCCTCCGCCAGCCGCGTCTCCAGCCGGCCGAGATAGCGCGCGACGATGGGGCCGACCGCCGCATTCACCACGGTGGTGGAGAAGCGCTCGAATTCCTTGATCTGCGGCAGCACGTCCGAGGACAGGGTCACGTAGACGCCCGGCAGGGCGGCGGCGACGGCGGCGCCTGCGGCCTGCTCATGCGCGGGGTCACGCCAGGAATGGAACAGGCAGATGGCCACGGCCTCGACCTGCTCGGCGCGCAGCGTCTCGATGGCGGCGGCCACCGAGGCTTCGTCCAGCGCCTGCGCCACCTGCCCATCGGCGCGGATGCGCTCGCGCAGCGGCAGGCGCAGGCGGCGCGGCACCAGGGGCGCGGGGGGGGAGAGGCGCAGGTCGTAGCGTTCCGGCTTCAGGCCTTCGCGCATCTCGACGACGTCGCGATGCCCTTCCGTGGTCAGCAGGCCGATGCGGGCGGTGCGGCGTTCCAGCAGGGCATTGGTGGCGACGGTGGTGCCATGCACCAGGCGTTCGGTCTGGGCGAGCAGCTCGGGCAGGGGCAGGCCGAGCATGCCGGCCAGCACGCCGAGGCCATCCAGCACGCCGCGGGACTGGTCATCCGGCGTGGTCGCCGCCTTGGCGAGCAGCGTCGCGCCATCGGCGCCGATGCAGACCACATCGGTAAAGGTGCCGCCGACGTCGCAGCCGATCCGGTAGGGGGGGCGCATGGAAGTCACTCCAGTTCATGGCTGGTCCAGGCCCCCCTCATCCAACCTTTGACGCATGCGTCAAACCCCCCGTCGGGGAGAGAGGGCTGCGCAGGCTCGGCGCGCAGCGCCTAGCCGCAGCGGGTGTGGGGGGCCTTGCAGGTCGAAAAGCGCTACACCAACCCCTCGGCGACATCAGCCGCCCGTGCCGCCGGGTCGCGCCGCGCCGGGTCGCCCCAGCCGCCGCCGCCGCCGGAACGCACATGCAGCACATCGCCCGGGGCAAGCTGCACGCCGGTTTCCTTGGTGCGCAGGTCGCGGGGCGTGCCGTGGCCCGGGATCAGCGTGTAGCGATGCGGCGCGCCATCGGCCCCGCCCAGCATCCCCGCCGCGCCGTGCCGCGCGCCATCGCCGGCGGTATTGGCCCGCGCAGGTCCGGCGGTTTCCACCACCAGCTCCAGCTCGCCGCCCAGCCCGCCGCGATGCTGGCCATCCCCCGCGGAGCCGGCCAGGAATTCATGGCGGCGGAAGAACAGCGGGAAGCGCGCCTCCGCCATCTCGACGCTGCCGAATTTCAACCCGCCGGCGGAATGCCATTCCCCGGCGCCGGACCAGCCATCGCCGGTTGCATGGCCGCCGCCGCCGGGCCGCGCATGGAACAGGTGCCAGACGAATTTGCGACCCGCCCGGCGCGGGTCCTGCCCCTGGATGGCGATGCGGAAACGGCGGCCCCAGCCGCCCATGGCGCGGGCGGGGCAGGCGTTGGACAGCGCCTTGACCACCGCCTCCACGATCTCGTTCGAGCAATGGCTGGTGCAGAGCGTCACCGCCGCGCCTTCCGCCGCGCGCACCACGGTGCCCTCGCGCGCCAGCACGGTCAGCGGCCGGAAGGCGCCGTCATTCTTCGCGACCTCGGGGTCCAGCAGATAGGCCAGCGCCATCCGCACGGCGGAGACGGTGTTGGGCCAGGAGGAATTGACGAAGCCCAGCGTCTGCGGATCGCTCGCCGTCAGATCCACGACCAGCGCCCCGCCCTGCTTGGTGACGGTGGCGCGGATGGTGATGTCCTCCGCGCCATGCCCGTCATCATCCAGCACCGCCTCGCCCTGCCAGGTGCCATCCGCCCAGGTGCCGATGATGCGGCGGGCATGCGCCTCCGCCAGGTCGAGAATGGCATCCGTCGCGGCATTCAGCTTCGCCGCGCCATGGCTGGCCAGCAGCGCCTGCAGCCGCTTCGCGCCGAGTCGGGCGGAGCCCCACATCGCCATCAGGTCGCCGCGGAAATCGCGCGCGATGCGGGTGTTCAGCGCCAGCATCTGCACGAGGTCCTCGCGCAGCGTGTCGCCTTCCCCGAGTCGGATCGGCGGGATGCGGATGCCCTCCTGCCAGATCTCGGTGGCCGAGGGGTTGTAGCCGCCATGGGTGGCGCCGCCGATGTCGGATTGGTGGGCGCGGACGACGCAGAGGAAGACCAGATCGTGCCCGTCCCGATGATCCGAGGCCTCGGGCCGAGGGTCTGAATCGGGCCGGGGTACATCAAAGACGGGCAGGACGATCGTCAGATCCGGCAGGTGGCTGCCGCCATGCCAGGGGTCGTTGAGAAGAAAGCAGTCGCCCGGCCGCATCTGGCCCCGAAAAGCCTCCAGCACCGCCTCCGCCGCGAAGGGCATGGCGCCGACATGCACCGGGATGTGATCCGCCTGTGCCACCAGCCGTCCGCGCGCATCACACAGCGCGATGGAGAAGTCGCGCGAGGAGTTGAGGATCTGGGAGGTGGCGGTCCGCAGCAGCGCCTCTCCCATCTCCTCCACCACGGCGCGGAAGCGGTTCTCGAGGACGGCGAGGGTCACGGGATCGGGTGTCGGCATGGCGTGACGGTCACGCCCTGCGTGCGGCGCGTCAAGCCGGGGCCAGACCTGCGCGGAATGAGAGGCCGTGGTCTGGCGGGCGCGGCAAAGCGGTCGCATCATGCGGGACAATGGAACGCCCTTCGACACTCACCGAGCTTCTCGCGCGCACGGCCGCCGCGCATCCCGATGCCCTGGCTTTTCCGGGCCTGAACTGGGCGCAGGCCGAGGCGCGGGTGCGGCGCATGGCCGGCGGGCTGGAAGCGGCGGGAATCGGCCCGGGCGACCGGGTGGCGCTGTTCCTGCCGAACCGGCCGGATTTTCTGCTGCTGCTCTTCGCCCTGGCCCGGCGCGGCGCCTGCGCCGTGCTGCTGAACACGCGGTTCCGGGCGCTGGAGGTCGGCAATCTGCTGGCCCGCGCCCAGCCCAAGGCGATTGCCGTGGCGCGCGATTTCGCCGCGGCGGATGCCGAGGCCGTGTTGCCCGACCCGCCCGGCTCGCTGCGCCTGGTGCTGGGCATGGATGGGCTGGGGGAGGGGCGCCTCGCCGGCCTGCCGGTGCTGCCGCGCGCGGCGCTGCTGGAGGGTGCGGAGGCGCCGGACTTGGCGACGCCGCAGGCCGAATGCCTGACCTTCACCACCAGCGGCACCACCGCCGGGCCGAAGCTGGTGCTGCACCGCCAGGCCTCCATCGCCGGCCATGCGGCGGATGTGGCGGCGGCGATCGGCACGGGGGCGCCGGGCGCGGCCATGCTGGCCGCCGTGCCGCTGTGCGGCACCTTCGGGCTGAGCGCGGCGCTGGCCGCGGTGGCGGGCGGCGCGCGCATCGCCTGCATGGAGAAGCTGGACGCGCAGGCCGCCGATGCGCTGATCCGCGCCGAGCACATCACCCACATGGTCGGCGGCGATGAATGGCTGCTGCTGCTGGCGGAGGCCGCTGCCGGCCGCCCCTACGCACCCTTCCAGTTCACCGGCTATGCCAGCTTCCACGGCCAGGCGGATCGCGTCATGGCGGCCTCCGATGCGCTCGGCCTGGCGGTGCGCGGCGTCTATGGCAGTTCCGAGGTGCAGGCGCTGTTCGCCGGCCAGAACCCCACCGGCCCGCATCGCGCCGTCGGTGGCGGCCAGCCGGTCAGCCCCGAAGCCGGATGGCGCATCGCCGAGGATGGCGAATTGCTGCTACGCGGGCCGTCCCTGTTCGACAGCTACCTCGGCAATCCGGAGGCCACCGCACAGGCCCGCACGGCGGAGGGCTGGTTCCGCAGCGGCGACCTGGCGGCGGCGCAGCCGGATGGCGGCTTCGGCTTCCTGACGCGCCGCGGCGACGCGCTGCGGATCGGCGGTTTTCTCGTATCGCCCGAGGAGATCGAGGGTTTTCTCCAGTCCCAGCCTGGCGTGGCGGCGGCGCAGGTGGTGGAGGCCGGCGGCAAGCCCATCGCCTTCGTCATCCCCGGCCCGGGCTATGACGAGGCCGCGCTGATGGCGGCGTCTCGGAACAGTCTGGCCCGCTTCAAGGTTCCGGCGCGGATCGTGGCGCTCGAAACTTTCCCGGTGGTGCATGGCCCGAACGGCCCGAAGATCCAGCGCGCCCGGCTGCGGGAGATGGCGGCCGAGTGAGCGGCGTGGCCCCCAAGCCCCGCGACCCGCGCATCGTCGCGGCGATCGTCGCCAGCGCCCTGTTCATGCAGAACCTGGACAGCAGCGTGGTGGCCACCGCCTTGCCGTCGATGGCGCGCGACCTGGGCCGCGACCCGGTGCATCTGTCCGTCGCCATCACCTCCTACCTCGTCGCGCTGTGTGTCTTCATCCCGGTTTCCGGCTGGGTGGCGGACCGCTTCGGGCCGCGGCGGGTCTTCATGTGGGCGATCCTGGTCTTCACCGGCGCCTCCGCTTTGGTCGGCCTGTCCCAGGGCCTCGGCACGCTGGTGGCGGCGCGGGTGCTGCAGGGGCTGGGCGGCGCCATGATGGTGCCGGTCGGCCGCCTGCTGCTGCTGCGCCGCGTCAGCAAGGAGGAATTGCTGACGGCGATGACCTGGCTGACCATGCCGGCCCTGCTCGGCCCGGTCTTCGGCCCGCCGATCGGCGGGCTGCTGACCGATGCGGTGTCCTGGCGCGCGGTGTTCTGGATCAACATCCCGGTCGGCGCGCTCGGCCTGGTGCTGGTCTGGCGCTTCATTCCGGAGATGGACCCGCAGGACCCCGGGCCGCTGGATAAGCGCGGGCTGACGCTGTGGGGCGTGGCGCTGGCCCTGCTGGTCTCGGGGCTGGAGACAATCGGGCGCGACCTGCTGCCGATCTGGGTGACAGTGGTGACGCTCGGCCTTGGCGCGGCGGCGTCTGTGGCGGCGGTGCTGCATTCGAAGCAGGCGGTGCGGCCGGCGGTGGATCTTTCACTGCTGTCGATCCCGACCTTCGGCATGCCGATGCTGAGCGGCACGCTGTTCCGCATCGGCGCCGGGGCGCTGCCCTTCCTGCTGCCGCTGACGCTGCAGCTGGTGTTCGGCCTGTCCGCCTCCGGCAGCGGGCTGCTGACCTTCGCCACGGCGCTGGGCGCGCTGGTGATGAAGCCGCTGATCCGCCCGGTGCTGCGGCGCTTCGGCTTCCGCCGCGTGCTGGTGGTGAATTCGGTCCTGGCGGCGGCCGGGGTGGCGGTGTGTGCGCTGTTCAACGCGGATTGGCCGCCGGTCGCGATCTTCCTGGTGCTGGCGGCGGGCGGGCTTTCGCGGTCGCTGCAATTCACCTCCATGGCCACGATGGCGTTTGCGGATGTGCCGCAGAACAAGCTGGCGGCGGCCACCGCGATGACCGGGACGATCCAGCAATTTTCCGTCGCGCTCGGCGTGGTGCTGGGGTCGCTGACGCTGTCGGCGGGGATGGCCTGGCATGGCACCTCGGCGCCCGGGCTGGCCGAGTTCCAGGCGGGGTTCCTGGTCGCCGGGCTGGTGATGCTGGCGATGCTGCCGGGTGCGCTGCGGCTGAAGGCGGATGCCGCGGCGCGGGTTTCGGGGAATAGGCCGGGCGTCTGACAGGCGGCGCGCTTGGCGCGTAGCCATGAGCGCGCTGCTGGCTGGTCACGCCCCCCCCCTCGCCCCCCTGCGGGTGGATAGGGCTTTTTGCAATCCTACCCGCCCTGGTTCGGGTCCAGCCGGGCGAAGGTCAGCTCGTGCTTGTTGTGCGCGCCGTGGAAGACAACGGCGCCGGGGATGGCGGCGAAGGCCTCGGCCGTCGCGTGGTCCGTCTCGCCCTGGAATTTCAGCGTGCAGACGAAGTTGTGTGCCGCATCGGCGGCGATCCAGCGCTGCACCAGGCCGAGCAGGCGGGACGGGTAGCAGATGACGTCGCTGAACAGCCAATCCACCTTCGGCTCCGTGCGGGGGTCCAGCCCGAAGGCGCTCTCGGCGCGCATGGTCACGCCCGGCATCGCCGCCACGGCGGCATCCAGCGGCGCCTTGTCCACCGCCACCACCTGCGCGCCCAGCTTCGCCAGCACCCAGGTCCAGCCACCCGGCGCGGCGCCGAGGTCGAGGCAGGTCTCGCCCGGGCCAGGATACCGCCCGAGCCGGGTCAGCGCCTCCCACAGCTTGAGATAGGCGCGGGAAGGGGGGCCCTCACGGTCCTCGATGAAGGCGACCTCGCCATTGACGAAGGGGCTGGTCTTGGCCGGGCTGGCCAGCAGCCGGTCCGGCGCGAGCAGGGTCCAGCCACCGAGATGGCCGGTCGGTGCCGGTTCGGGAAAGGCCAGCGGCCGCGCCTTCACCGGCGGCAGCTTCTCCGTGATCAGGGCGCTGCGGCGGTGATGCGCGGCGGCATAGCCCGCCCAGTTGCGCTGGATGGCGCGCAGCGCATCGGCAGCCTGCTTGACGGAGGCGACGGGGATTTCCTGCGGCGCGGTCCAGACCTCCAGCGCCCAGGCGGCCTGGACGGGCGGGTCCGGCGACAGCGCCAGCCGGCCATGCCAGGCGGAGACGCGGCGCCCGGCGCGGGACAGTTCCTCGGCGAGGTCGTGCTCGAATCCCTCGGCGGCGAGATAGGCGCTGGCGATCATGTCTGGCGATTACTTCTCTGGCGCGAGCGCCGCGGCGGCCGCCAGGATGCCCCAGCCGACCAGCAGCAGCATGCCGCCCGCCGGCGTGACCGGGCCGAGCGAGGTTTCGGTCAGCACCCGCACATAGACGCCGCCGGCAAAGCCCAGCGTGCCGAGCACGAAGCAGCCGGCCGCCAGATGCACCAGCGGCCCGCGCCGGCGTTCCGCCAGCATGCCGCAGCCGAGCAGCGCCAGCGCGTGCCAGGCCTGCAGCGACGCCCCGGTATTCGCCAGCCCGGCGGTTTCCGCCGGCAGCCCATGGCTTGCATAGGCGGCCATGCCGACCGCGATCAGCCCCGACAGGGCGCCCAGGACCATCCACAAACGTGCCATGCCCCGCATCTACGCCGAGGCGGCGCGCGCCGCCAGTCGGACGCGCGTGGCCGCTTCATGCGCCAGCCGCGTCGGCTCCGGCAGTCGCCGGCCGCGGCCGAGGGCGATCACCCAGGCCAGCGCGGTGGGCAGCGAGACGCGGTGGCCGGTGGAGACATAGACCGGGTTGGCGCCGCGCCGGGTCCGCAACGCCATGCCGATGACCCGGTCCTGCCAGACCAGCGGCGCCTGCGCCCCCGCCACATCGGGCAATGCGCCCTGGATGCTGCCGACGAGGATGGATTTCGCCACGCCGATCGTCGGCACATCCAGCGTCACGCCGAGCAGGCAGGCGACGCCCAGGCCGCGGGGATGCGCCAGGCCGTGCCCATCCACCAGGATCAGGTCCGGGCGGATGGGCAATCCGGAAAAAGCCTCGGCGAGGGGCGGGACCTCGCGGAAGCCGAGCAGGCCGGGGATGTAGGGCAGGCCGCCGGAATGGGTGGCGCCGGCCTCGCCGAGCGGGGTCAGGCTTTCGGCATCCAGCGCCACCATGGCGGCGTGGACGGTGCGCGTGGGGTCGAAGCGCAAGGTGCTGGCATCGGCACCGGCGACGGTGCGGATGGGGCCGAGCGCATCCTCGGCGATGACGCGGGCGGCGAGTTCGGGCTGCAGCAGGCGGGCGGCGGCGGCGGTGGTGGGGAAGTCCATGCGCGGCATGCTGGCAGGGGGTGGGGCGGGGGGACAGAGCGCGCATACCCCCACCCCGACCCTCCCCCGCTTTGCAGGGGAGGGAGGGGCCCGCGGAGCGGGAGGGTGGGGGCTCTGCTACCCCCTCACAACCCCCGCCACCCCACCCGCAGCAGCAGCGCATGCGACGTGCCGAGCCCCGCCGCATCCTCCCGCGCATAGCGCCCATACTGGTAGCCGGCATCGAGGGTGAAGTTGTACGGCAGGTCCGTGCCCACCGATGCCTCGAGATAATTCTCGGTCGGCAGCGTCTCCACGCTGCGCTTGCGCTGGTCGCGCTGCCAGGCGAGCGTGCCGCGCCAGTCGCCGATGCGGTGCTGGACGCCGAGCGTGGTGAAGGTGCGGCGTTCACGCAGGCCGGTTTCCAGCAGGTCCTCGATCTCGTCGCCGGTATCGGGGTCCAGGCTCAGCAGCGTGATCTCGGTGCGCGGGCGGGCGGCGGCGTTGCGGAACTGCACGCCCTCGGCAAAGAACAAGGTGCGCTGCGTCGGCGACCAGCGCTGCTCGTAGCGCAGCGCGGCGGTGTAGCCCCATTCGCGCGCCGTCCCATCATCCCCGGCGCCGCGGGTCAGCACGCCCAGATGGTAGGACAGGCCCGGTGCCCAGGCGAAGCCATCGCCATCCAGCGCCAGCGCGGCATTGTCGAGCTGGCCGGTATTGCCCGGCCCGCCCTGCGCGCGGGTGTTGCGGTTGAACCGCTCATAGGCCTCGTCGCAGCAGCTTCGCCGCGTGGCGAGGGTGGAGGACAGGAAGCTGCGGTCCAGCGTGAAGACCGCGGCCGAGATGTCGTGCTCGCCCCAGACCAGGTCCGAGTAGAAGGTGTGGCTGGCGCCGAAGCCGAGGCTGTCGGTGATGGCGTTGACCTCATGCGCGCGGATGCGCGTCAGGATGCCCGGGAAATCGTGGTGGCCTCGGCCGAAGGGCGCCACGAAGCGGCCGGCCTGCAGCGTGGTATCGGCATCCGGCTTCCATTCCAGGAACAGCGCCTCCAGGAAGGCGGATTGCCGGCGGAAGAAGGTGGTGCCGCCGCCGGGAGAGCCACCCAACGCATCACCCTCGCCGATCGGTTCGAAGGCCAGCACGCCCTGGATGGAGAAGTTGGGAGCCAAGTGCAGCCCGGCGGCCAATTCGCCATAGAGGTAGGTGGTGGTGCCGCGCCGCGCGGGGTCCGTCGCCCGCGTGGTGCCGACGGTGTAGAGGCCGATATCGACCTCCTGCGCCAGATGCGGGCGGAAGCCGGTGGCGCTGTCCTGCGCCTGGGCCGCGGCGCCGAAGGGCAGCAGGGCGGCCAGGGCGATCAGGGCGCGCTTCACGCCTGCCCCCGCATCGCCGGCACCAGGATCCCGACATTGTGCCGGAACATCGCCTCGTAGCTCGGCGCCGGGCCATCGGGCGCGGACAGCGCATCGGCGTAGAGCCGGCCCTGCATCGTCACCCCCGCCTCCCGCGCCAGGCGCTCCAGCGTGGCGGGGTTGCCCATGTTCTCCAGGAACACGGCGGTGATGCCTTCGGCGCGGATCTGGCGGATCAGCCGGGCGACATCGGCGGCGCTGGGCTCGGCCTCGGTCGAGATGCCCTGCGGCGCCAGGAAGGTGATGCCATAGGCGGCACCGAAATAGCCGAAGGCGTCGTGGCTGGTCACCACCTTGCGGCGGGCTTCCGGCACTGCGGCGATCTCGGCACGCACCCAGGCATCCAGCGACTCCAGCCGCGCGATATAGGCGCTAGCGCGGGCCTCGATCTGCGGCGCCTGGGCGGTCAGCGCCGCGGTCAGCGCGGCGGCGATGTTGCGCGCATAGCGGATGCCGAAGCGGAGGTCCTGCCAGGCATGCGGATCCGGCACCTGGCGCGGACCGACCGAATGATTGTGGCGGCGGCCGGCGCCGCCATGGTCGTGGCCATGGGCGTGGCCCTCCATCTGCCGCGGGGCGATGCCATCGGTGGCGGTGGCGATCGGGCCGCGATAGCCGGCGGCGCGGATCATTCGGTCCATCCAGCCGTCGAAGCCGAGCCCGTTGCGCACCACCAGCGCCGCGCCGCGCAGCGCCTGCGCGTCAGAGGGGCGGGGCGCGAAGCTGTGCGCATCCACATTCGGGCCGGCGAGCGTCCGCAGCCGCACCGCGTCACCGGCGATGCGCGCGACCATGTCGCCGAGGATGGAGAAGGAGGCAACGACCAGCGGCGGCGTGGCCTGCGCCTGTGCCCGCGTCGGGGCCGGGACGGCCAGCAGCAGGGCCGGCAGGGAAAGAATGGTGCGCCGAAGCATGGCGACGCTAATCCTTGGAATGTTATAATATAGCTTTATGGGGCCAGGCGCGCAGTAGCAAGTCCCAACCGCGTGCGCGGGGTTCAGCCCGGCGTCCCTATTTCGACAGGCTCCAGCCGGTGGGGGTGGCTCAGCCCCACCCGAGCCAGCGGCGCAGCCGCGTCCAGAGACCCTCGCCCCGCGCCTCGATTCGCTGATGCGTCACATGCGGGCGGCGCGATGGCGGCGGCAGGGCGGAGGCCACGGTGTGCCGCCCGGCATCCTGCGACTGGATCAGTCGCCGCTCCAGCGCCACCACCTGCGCCACCGCCTCCGGCGGCTCGGTCAGCGCCAGGGCCTCGGCGGTGGCGCCGGCATCGCCCCAGGCCTCCGCCCGACGCAGCGCGTCGATCACCCGTACCGTCTGTTCCGAATCCAGCGGCGGGCCGCTGCGCCACAGCGCCACGGCATCCAGCCGCCAGGCGCGGGCGAATTCCCCCCGGCCGAGATCATCCGCCACCCAGGCGGCATGCAGCGTCGCTTCCGCCGAGGCGTGCAGCGCGCCGGTTTCCTCCAGTACCAGGGCCCAGGCGAGGAAGCGGCGCGCCAGGGGCGGCGTGCCGGATTCCGCCAGCAGGGCGCGGAACGGCGCGGCGCGCACCGCTTCCGCCGCCGCCGGATGGGCGCGGGTTATGTCGGGCGCCGCATAGCCGCAGCCGGGGCATTGCTGCAGCCAGCGCGCCATGGTGGAGCGCACCGGCTCGCCTGGCCGAAGATCGAGGTCCGGTGCCTGTTCGGGCGGTGCCGGGCGGAAAGCGGGGTGCCGGCTCTCGGTTCCACAGACCCCGCAGCGCAAGGCGCCGGCGGTGGCGGAACGGGAGCCGGCCGAGGGGGTCTCGGCCATGTCTTCAAACTAGGCACGATCCGGCCCCGGGCGAAGGGTGACTTTGTCGGATTCCGCATGAGGGTGCGTAACAAGCCTTCTGGACTCGGGGCGCCCCCGCCCCTTAAAGGGGCTGGCATGCCCCGTGGCGACCTCTATCCCGATATCGCCCCCTTCGAGACCGGCCTGCTGCCGCTTTCGGCAGGGCACGTCATGTATTGGGAACAGGTCGGCAATCCGCGCGGCCAGCCGGCGCTGTTCCTGCATGGCGGGCCGGGCGCAGGCGCCGGGGCCATCCATCGCCGGTTCTTCGACCCGCATCACTGGCGCGTGGTGATCTTCGACCAGCGCGGCGCCGGACGGTCCCGCCCGCTGGGTGACCTGCGGGACAACACGACGCCGCATCTGGTGGCGGATATCGAGGCGCTGCGCCGTTTCCTCGGCATCGAGAAATGGCTGCTGTTCGGCGGGTCCTGGGGCAGCACGCTGGCGCTGGCCTATGCCCAGGCGCATCCGGAGCGCGTCACGGGCTGCGTGCTGCGCGGCGTCTTCCTCGGCCGGGCGGCGGAGGTGGAGTGGTTCCTCTATGGCCTGCGCCGGGTCTTCCCGGATGCCTGGGCCGCCTTCGCCGAGCACGTCCCGCCGGCCGAGCGTGGCGACCTGCTGACCGCCTACCTCAAGCGCCTATGCGACCCGGACCCGCTGGTGCACGGCCCGGCGGCGCGCGCCTGGAGCCTGTACGAAGGCTCCTGCTCCACCCTGCTGCCGAGCCCGGAGACGGTGGCGAGCTTCGCCCAGGACCGCACCGCGCTGGGGCTGGCACGGATCGAGGCGCATTACTTCCGGCACGACCTGTTCCTGCCGCCGGAGGGGCTGCTGGGCAACATGGACCGCATCGCCCACATCCCGGCCGAGATCGTGCAGGGCCGCTATGACATGGTCTGCCCCTGCGACACCGCCTTCGACCTGGCCGCCGCCTGGGCGCGGGCGCGGCTGACGGTGATTCCGGATGCCGGCCATTCGGCGCTGGAGCCGGGGGTGCGGACGGCGCTGGTGGCGGCGGTGGAGCGGTTCCGGCGGCGGGGCTGACCCGCCGCGGCGCTACTCCTCCAGCCGCAGCACATCCACCTTCACCAGCCAGGCCAGCGCGCGAAAGCAGCGCGCGGCGGCGGAAGGGGGCAGGGCGGCCACCAGCGTGCCGGCGCTGGCCGGCCCGGCCTCCAGCCCCGCGAGCATCTGCGCGAAGGCCGTTGCCCCCGGCATCAGGTCCGGCCGCGCGGCGCCGCCGGGAATCGCGGCGATCGCCTTCAGCCGCGCCACGGCGGCGGCGGCATCCGGCAGGCCGGGCGCCAGGCGGAGCCGGGTCTCGGGCGCCAGGCGGCGGGTCGGGTAGTCCGCGAACAGGCCGCTCGGGTCCGGCCGGCGCGGCACCGGGTCCTCGCCGCGCAACCGGGCGCCGCGCTCGCCGCGGCCGGATGCGCGCAGCTTCGCCAGTTCCGCCCATAGCGTCCGGTACTGGCCGATCACCGCCGCCCAGTCATAGACCGCGACCGCCCGCGCCCGCGCGGCGGCGGACATGCGCGCGCGCAGCCCGGCATCGCCGATCAGCGCCGCGAAGGCGGCCTCCGCCGCGCCCACATCCACCGCGGTGAACTGCGCCACGCCGGCGATGTAGTGATCATAGGGGTCCTGCCCGCCATCATGCCGCGCCGCCAGATCGTCCATCGGGCCGGCCAGCAGCGTGGGCACGCGGAAGCCGGTGACGCCGTGCTCCACCGTATCCTTCAGCCCGTCCCAATCCGTGCCGACCACCGGCAGGCCCGCGGCCAGCGCCTCCACCGGCGCCAGGCCGAAGCTTTCCTGGATGTTGTCGGACAGCAGCGTGAAGACATCCGCCGCGGCGCGCAGCGTGGTGTTGGTTTCCGGCCGCTCCACCAGGCGGATGGTGAGGTCGGGCGCCAGCGCCTTGGCCATCTCGGTGAAGGCGCGGCGCTGCGTGGCATCGGCGAACCAGCCGGACAGGATCAGCACCACCCGGGCGCCGGCCGGCGCCGCCGCGGCGGCGCGGGCGAGGCCCAGGAACATCGGCAGCGGATGCGCCTTGGCGTGGAAGGACAGGCGGCCATGATGCAGCACCGCGATATCCAGCGGCTCCAGCCCCAGTCGCTGCCGCCATTCCGCCCGCGCCGCCGGATCGGGCGCCAGCGCCTCCGCATCGACGCCGAGCGGGATCACCGGCAGGGCCGGACCCTCGATGCGCGTGGCGCCCAGGCGGCGGGCCAGCCAGGCGCCCTCGCCTTGCCACAGCCGCTGCACCGCCGCCCGCACGGCGGAGGAGGTGCAGACCAGCGCATCCCAGGGCTGCACCGGGGATTGCAGCAGCTCGGCGATGGAATCCATGGCGCTGGCGGAGGCGATGGTGTGGGTGATGCCGACCAGCGAGAAGCCATGTGCCGGTGCCATCCGCCGGCGCTGCCAGGCGAAGCTGGACAGGTCCGGTCCCGGCAGCATCAGGCAGCCGGTCTCGGCCAGGCGGGGGAATTCCGCATCGGCCAGCGTCTGCACCGGCACCTGCGCGCCGAGCTCCGCCACCTGGGCCCGGAACGCGGTGGCATCGGCGGGCTTGCGGGTCAGCGCCACCAGCCGGTCGAAGCCGGCATGGCGGATCAGGCCACCGAGAAACCCGGCACCCGCCGCATGGCGGCCCATGAGGCGGGGGCGGGAGGTATCGTACCCATCGGGGGCATAGAGCAGCGCGGCTGCGGCGGGAATTGACATGGTGGCGGAAGCTGCGGGGCGGGCGGCGCGACGTCAATCACCCCCCGGGCACCCCCGGGCGGCGCCATGCCATGTCGCCGGGCGCGGCAAGTTGCCGATCGGGGTGTATCGCGGTATCGCGCGGCGATGAACGATCGGCCGCATCTCGCCAGCGGAGGTTCGGGTGGCGGTCCGCTGCCGACCTACCGCGCCCGCCTTGCCGAAGGGGCGCTCACCGCCGACCCCGCCCAGGCCCGGGCGGTGGAGGTGCTGCAGGACCTCTGGCGCCGCACCCGGGGCTACGACCCGCATCCCGAGGAGCCGGAGAAGGGCGGCTTCTTCGCCCGCTTCACCCGCCGCAAGGCGGTGGCCGCCGAGGAAGCGCCCGCCGGCACGCCGATGGGCCTGTACCTGGTTGGGGAGGTAGGCCGCGGCAAATCCATGCTGATGGACCTGTTCTTCGAGACAGCGGAGGTGACGCGCAAGCGGCGCATCCACTTCCACCAGTTCATGCAGGACGTGCACCGGCGCATCCATGCCTGGAAGAAGCAGCATGGCGACACGGCGGACCCGATTCCGCCGCTGGCGGATGCCATCACGGCCGAGGCCGCGCTGCTGTGCTTCGACGAGTTCCAGGTGCATGACATCGCCGATGCGATGATCCTCGGCCGGTTGTTCCAGGCGCTGTTCGCCCGCGGCACGGTGGTGGTCGCCACCTCCAACACCGCGCCGGCCGACCTGTTCAAGGGCCGCCCCGGCCGCGATGCCTTCCTGCCCTTCATCGGCCTGATCTCCCGCCGGCTGGAGGTGCTGACGCTGGAGGCGGCGCGGGACTACCGCCGCGACCGGATCCGCGCGCTGCCCACCTGGCATGTGCCGGCGGATGAGCGGGCGACGCGGGCGCTGGATGCCGCCTTCGAGGAACTGACCGGGGAGAAGCACGGCAAGCCGACCCGGCTGACCCTGCTCGGGCGCAGCCTTGCGGTGCCGCAGGCGGCGCGCGGCGTGGCGCGCTTCGACTTCGAGTCGCTGTGCGGCCAGCCGCTGGGCCCGGCCGACTACCTGGCGATCGCCACCCATTTCCACACGCTGGTGCTGGATGGGGTGCCGCGCCTCAACCCCGAGAATTTCGACCGCGCCCGGCGCTTCATCACGCTGGTCGATGCGCTGTACGAGCACCGCGTGAAGCTGCTGGCCAGTGCGCAGGCGGTGCCGGACCGGCTGCATGAAGAAGGCCATAATGCTGCCATGTTCGCCAGGACCGCGAGCCGGCTGAATGAGATGCAAAGCCAGGATTGGCTTGGGCTCGCGCACCTCACGTAACATCCTGAAATGCGCGTTGACAGGCTACGGGCGCCTCAGTCTAGTAACGCCTATTGGGCCATTTCTTGGTTCGGGGGGGTGCCACCGGTCGTTACGCCGGGGTGCTGTTAATTGGGGGACTATTCTCGCATGCGGACGATCCTGCTCGCCCTGCTGACTGTGCTTGTCTTGGCTCCGCAGGCGGCTGATGCCGCCAGGCGGGACGAACGGGGCGGAACGACGGCGAGCAGAACCAACGCCGCCGCCAGCCCCGCCAGCCGTGCCTCCACCCGCGCCACGCCGCGCAGCACCAGCCGCGCCGCCGCAACCCGCAGCCCGGCCGCGGCACGCAGCACGCCCCGCGCCACCACCCGCGCGGCCGCGCGCACCACCACCACCCGCGCCGCCGCGCGCACCACCACCCGCGCCGCCGCACGCACCACCACCCGCGCGGCAGCCCGCGGCAGCCGCAGCGCCGCCCGGCCGACCAGCCGTGCCGCCCGCAGCCAGGCCAATGCCCGCCAGGCAACGGTGCGCCGGGGCGATGTGCGGACGCAGCGTGGCGGTGTCGTGGTGCGCGGCGCGGCCGCTGCCACCATCTCCCGCCGCAGCGGCATCGCCGGCTGGCAGGCCGGGCTGCCGGCGGTCACCATGGCGCAGCGGGATTGCCCGGTGGGCACCTTCGCCACCCTCGCGCGCGGGCATGACGACATCGTCCGCTGCATGCCGCTCTGATTTGATCGGCTGAGGGAAGCGCGGGGCGCCGGACCCCCGCGAAAGGCAGGCCGGAACAGGCCCGGTCCGCACGCATGACATGCAGCGCCGCCTTGCCCGCCTTGCAGGGCGGGAGTAGGAAGCCCCGCAGGGCGCGCCCCCGAGCTTTCAGTGGGCGCTGCCTTGAAATCCCTGCGAAGCACCACAAGGCAAGGACCGCTGCATGGCCCGCAAGAAGATCGCGCTCATTGGCGCCGGCAACATCGGCGGCACGCTCGCCCACCTGATCGGCCTGAAGGAGCTCGGTGACGTCGTCATGTTCGACGTCTTCCCGGGCGTCGCCGCCGGCAAGGCGCTGGATATCATGCAGTCCGGCCCGGTCGATGGCTTCGACAGCCACATGGTCGGCACCGGCGACTATTCCGCCATCGAGGGCGCGGACGTCGTCATCGTCACCGCCGGCTTCCCGCGCATGCCGGGCATGAGCCGCGACGACCTGCTGACCAAGAATGCGGGCGTGATCGGCCAGGTGGCCGAGGGCATCAAGCAGTATGCCCCGAACGCCTTCGTGATCTGCATCACCAACCCGCTCGACGTCATGGTGTGGGTGCTGCAGCAGCGCTCCGGCCTGCCGGCGGAGAAGGTGGTCGGCATGGCCGGCGTGCTGGATTCCAGCCGCTTCCGCCTGTTCCTGGCGCAGGAATTCGGCGTGTCCGTCGAGGATGTGACGGCCTTCGTGCTGGGCGGTCACGGCGACACCATGGTGCCGCTGACCCGCTACTCCACCGTCGCCGGCGTCCCGGTCCCCGACCTGATCAAGATGGGCTGGACCACGCAGGAGAAGATCGACGCCATCGTCGCCCGCACGGCGAATGGCGGCGGCGAGATCGTGAAGCTGCTGGAGCGCGGCTCCGCCTTCTACGCCCCGGCCGCTTCCGCCATCGCCATGGCCGAGAGCTACCTGCTGGACAAGAAGCGCGTGCTGCCCTGCGCCGTGATGCTGAACGGCGAATACGGCCAGGATCAGTTCTACGTCGGCGTGCCCGTGGTGATCGGCGCCGGTGGCGTCGAGAAGATCATGGAGGTCGAGTTCACGGCGGAGGAAAAGGCCGCCTTCGACAAGTCCTGCGACGCGGTGAAGAAGCTGATCGCGGATTTCAAGGCGCTCGGCGTCTGATACGGCCCGCCGGCGGCCCCCATGCCTTCAGGGCGTGAGGCCGCCGGCTTTTTTGGCGCCCTGCTTGCCGGAGACATCGGATGAACATCCACGAATACCAGGCCAAGGAATTGCTGCGCCGCTACGGCGTGGCGGTGCTCGAGGGCCATGTGGCCTGGACGGCGGATGAGGCCGTGGAAGCTGCGAAGAAGCTGCCCGGCCCGGTCTATGTCGTGAAGTCCCAGATCCATGCCGGTGGCCGCGGCGCCGGCCGCTTCACCAATGACCCGGACGGCAAGGGCGGCGTCCGCGTCGTCAAGTCGATCGAGGCCGTGAAGGAAGCGGCCGAGGCGATGATCGGCAAGGTGCTGGTCACCAAGCAGACCGGCGAGCAGGGCAAGCTGGTGTCCCGCGTCTTCGTGGAAGATGGCTGCGATATCAAGCGGGAGCTGTATCTCGGCCTGCTGATCGACCGCGAGACCAGCCGCGTGACGGTGATGGCCTCCACCGAGGGCGGCATGGAGATCGAGGAGGTGGCGCATAACCACCCCGAGAAGATCCTCAAGGTCGCCATCGACCCGGCTTCCGGCATCTTCCCCTATCACGCCCGCAAGCTGGCCTTCGGCCTCGGCCTGGAAGGCAAGCAGGTCGCGGCGTTCCAGAAGTTCGTGCTGGCGCTGTACGGCGCCTTCCTGGAGCTCGACTGCGCGATCGTCGAGATCAACCCGCTGGTCGTCACCGGCAAGGGCGACATCGTGGCGCTGGACGCCAAGGTGTCCTTCGACGAAAGCGCGCTGTTCCGCCACAAGGACCTCGAGGCCCTGCGCGATGACAGCGAGATGGACCCGAAGGAACTCGACGCGGTCAACAACGACCTGAACTACGTCGCGCTCGACGGCGAGATCGGCTGCATGGTGAACGGCGCCGGCCTGGCGATGGCCACCATGGACATCATCAAGCTGTACGGCTCCTCCCCGGCCAACTTCCTCGACGTCGGCGGCACCGCCAATGCGGCCCGCGTGACCGAGGCCTTCCGGATCATCACCTCCGACGTCAACGTCAAGGCGATCCTGGTCAATATCTTCGGCGGCATCGCCAAGTGCGACATGATCGCCAACGGCATCGTCGAGGCGTCGAAGAACCTGAAGCTGTCGGTGCCGCTGGTGGTGCGGCTCGAGGGCACGAATGTGGACCTCGGCAAGAAGATCCTCGCGGAGTCCGGGCTGGCGATCATCGCGGCCGACAACCTGGCGGATGCGGCCCAGAAGGTCGTGGCCGCGGTTAAGGGAGCCTGATCTCATGGCCGTTCTGATCGACGCCAACACCCGCGTCATGACCCAGGGTTTTACGGGTGCCCAGGGCACTTTCCATGCGAGCCAGGGCATTGCCTATGGGTCGACCTATGTCGGCGGCACCACGCCGGGCAAGGGCGGCACGATGCATCCGGAGCTGAACCTGCCGGTGTTCAACACCGTGGTGGAATGCCGGGACGCGACCGGGGCGAATGCCACCGTCATCTATGTGCCCGCCCCCTTCGCCGCGGACGCCATCCTGGAGGCGATCGACGCCGAGATCCCGCTGGTGATCTGCATCACGGAGGGCATTCCGGTGCTCGACATGGTGAAGGTGAAGCGGGCGCTGGATGGTTCGAAGTCCCGCCTGGTCGGGCCGAACTGCCCGGGCGTCATCACGCCGGATGCCTGCAAGATCGGCATCATGCCGGGGCATATCCACCGTCGCGGCTCGGTCGGCATCGTCAGCCGGTCCGGCACCCTGACCTATGAGGCGGTGGCGCAGACCACGGCGGCCGGCCTCGGCCAGTCCACCTGCGTCGGCATCGGCGGTGACCCGGTGAAGGGCATGGACTTCATCGATGTCCTGAAGCTGTTCCTGGCCGATGACGAGACCCAGTCGATCATCATGATCGGCGAGATCGGCGGCCAGTCCGAGGTGATCGGTGCCGAATACCTGGCCGAGCATAATTTCGGACCGGGCAAGCCGAACAAGCCGGTGGTCGGCTTCATCGCCGGCGCCACGGCCCCTCCGGGCCGCCGCATGGGCCATGCCGGCGCGGTGATCTCGGGCGGCAACGACACGGCGGCGGCGAAGATGGAAGCCATGGCGAAGGCCGGTATCCATGTGGCCGACAGCCCCTCCGCCCTGGGGTCGACCATGGTGAAGGCGCTCAAGAAGTAACGTAACGGTCACCTGGGTCGCGTCAGGCTCCTGGCTCGGGGCCTGACGCTGGCAAGCCCGGTGTCCTATCTATGGCTGCGGCGCGCCGCCGGAACCGAGGCGGGCGCAACGGAGACGGAAATGGCCGGAGTGGATGTCCTCGCGAGTGCGATGTCGGGCGCGAATGCCGCCTACCTCGCCGACCTCTATGCCCGATGGGCGGAGAAGCCGGACAGCGTCGATCCCTCCTTCGCCGAGCTGTTCGGGGCGCTGAACGACGAGGCGCGCGCGGTCCTGACCGATGCGGTCGGCGCAAGCTGGGCGCCCCGCCTCCGCGGCGCCTTCGGCCCGGACCCGGAGCCGCCGGCCCTGGGGCCGAAGGGCAAGGGTGCGCCTGCCGGTACCGCGCCGGGCAATACGGTGGACAAGGCCGCGGCGCAGCGGGCGGTGCTGGATTCCATCCGCGCCCTGATGCTGATCCGCAGCTACCGCGTGCGTGGCCACCTGGAGGCGCAGCTGGACCCGCTCGGCCTGCAGGTGATGAAGCCGCATCCGGAGCTGGACCCGAAGACCTACGGCTTCACCGACGCCGACATGGACCGGCCGATCTTCCTGGATTTCGTGCTGGGCAAGGAAAACGCGACGCTCCGCGAAATCCTGCAGATCTGCCGTGCGAGCTATTGCGGCTCCATCGCCACCGAGTTCATGCACATCCAGGACCCGGACCAGAAGTCCTGGATCCAGCGCCGGATCGAGGGTGCGCCCTGGGTCAAGGCCTTCGACGGCCAGGCCAAGCGCCAGATCCTGCAGCAGCTGACCGAGGCCGAGGGCTTCGAGGCGTTCTGCGCCAAGAAATACGCCACCACCAAGCGCTTCGGCCTGGAGGGCGGTGAATCCACCATCCCGGCGATCCAGTCCGTCATCGAAGTCGGCGCCAGCCAGGGCGTCAACGAGATCTCGATCGGCATGGCCCATCGCGGCCGGCTGAACGTGCTGGTGAATGTGGTGAAGAAGCCCTTCTCCGCCGTGTTCAGCGAGTTCAAGGGCAATGCCGCGACGCCCGAGGATGTGCAGGGCTCCGGCGACGTGAAGTACCACCTCGGCACCTCGACCGACATCGAGGTGGCCGGGCGCATGGTGCACCTTTCCCTGCAGCCGAACCCGAGCCATCTGGAAGCCGTCGACCCCGTCGTGGTCGGCAAGGTGCGCGCCCGCCAGGACATGGCCGGCGACACCAAGGGCCGGAAGTCGGTCATGGGCATCCTGCTGCATGGCGACGCGGCCTTCGCCGGCCAGGGCCTGGTCTATGAGACGTTGGCGATGAGCCAGCTGATTGGCTACCGCACCGGCGGCACCATCCACATCGTCACCAACAACCAGATCGGCTTCACCACCGTCCCGGCGCATGCCTATTCGGGCCTGTACTGCACGGACGTGGCGAAGAGCATCCAGGTGCCGATCCTGCATGTGAACGGCGACGATGCGGAGGCCGTGGTGTTCTGCGCCCGCATGGCGGCCGAGTTCCGCATGCAGTTCGGCGCCGACTTCGTGCTCGACATCGTCTGCTACCGCCGCCACGGCCATAATGAGACGGACGAGCCGGCCTTCACGCAGCCGATCATGTATGGCCGCATCCGCGAGATGAAGACCACGCGCACCCTCTACGCCGAGAAGCTGGCGAAGGAGGGCAGCGTGCCGGCCGAGGAATCCAAGGCGGTGCTGGACGCCTTCAACGCGCAGCTCGAGGAAGCCTTCCAGGCCGCCTCCTCCTTCAAGCCGAACAAGGCGGATTGGCTGGAAGGCCATTGGTCCGGCCTCAAGGCCGTGACGGTGGGCGAGGAAGTCGAGAAGCTGCACGAGACGGCGGTCGGCCTCGACACGCTGCGCGAAGTGGGCGCGGCTCTTGCCCGCGTGCCCTCCGATTTCGGCGCGAACCCGAAGATCCTGCGTCAGCTCGAGGCGAAGAAGAACGCCATCGAGACCGGCGAAGGCATCGACTGGTCGACCGGCGAGGCGCTGGCCTTCGGCACCCTGCTGCTGGAAGGCCACCGGGTTCGCCTGTCCGGCGAGGACGTGCAGCGCGGCACCTTCAGCCAGCGCCATGCGCATCTGGTGGACCAGAAGACCCAGGCTGAATACGTCCCGCTGAACAACATCCGCGGCGGCCAGCCGAAATTCGAGGCCTTCAACAGCCTGCTCTCCGAGATGGGCGTGCTCGGCTTCGAATACGGCTACACCCTGGCGGACCCGCGCACGCTGGTGCTGTGGGAAGCGCAGTTCGGTGACTTCGCCAATGGTGCGCAGGTCATCATCGACCAGTTCATCGCCAGCGCCGAGACCAAGTGGCTGCGCATGTCCGGCCTGGTGATGCTGCTGCCGCACGGCTACGAGGGCCAGGGGCCGGAGCATTCCTCCGCCCGGCTGGAGCGCTACCTGCAATTGTGCGCCGAGCGCAACATGCGGGTGGGCAACCTGACCACGCCCGCCAATTACTACCATGCGCTGCGCCGCCAGCTGAAGGCGAACTACCGCAAGCCGCTGGTGCTGATGACGCCGAAGTCGTTGCTGCGCCACAAGATGGCGGTCTCGGCCCTGGCCGATTTCGGCCCGGGCAGCGCCTTCCAGTACATCATCCCGGAAACCGACGCCCTGGTGGCGGAGGAACAGGTGAAGCGCGTCGTGCTCTGCACCGGCAAGGTCTATTACGACCTGCTGGCGGAGCGGCGGGAGAAGGGCGTGAAGGACGTGGCGATCATCCGCGTCGAGCAGCTCTATCCCTTCGCCAAGACGACGCTGGCCAAGGTGCTCGCGCCCTACCGCAATGCGGATGTGGTGTGGTGCCAGGAGGAGCCCGAGAACATGGGCGCCTGGACCTACATCGACCGCAAGATCGAGGGCGTGCTGCGCGACATCGAGATCAAGGCGAAGCGCCCGACCTATGTGGGCCGCGCCGAGGCGGCGAGCCCTGCGACGGGCCTCGCCAAGGTTCACCAGCAGCAGCAGGAAACCCTGGTGCGCGAGGCGCTCGGCCTTTCGTGAGCGTCCCCCCAGGCAGAAGGCAGGACAGATGACCGATATCGTGGTGCCCCCGCTCGGGGAAAGCGTCTCCTCCGCCACCATTGCGCGGTGGCTGAAGAAGCCAGGCGAGGCCGTGGCGCTTGATGAGCCGCTGGTGGAACTGGAGACCGACAAGGTCACGGTCGAGGTCAATGCCGCGGTCGCCGGCGTGCTCGAGAGTGTTGTCGCCGAGGAAGGCGCCGAGGTCGGCCCCGGCGCCGTGCTCGGCGTAATCGCGGAAGGCGCGGCGGCCAAGCCATCCGCCTCCGGCACCCCCTCCGCGCCGAAGCCCGCCCCCGCCGCCCCGGCGCAGCCGAAGGTCGAGGCGCCGGCTCCGGCCCCCGGCCCGGTGTCGCGTCCGGCTGAAGGCGCCTCGCACGGCCCGGCCGCGAACAAGGCGATGGCCGATGCGGGCGTGACGGCGGACCAGGTCGGCGCCGGCTCCGGCAAGGATGGCCGCGTCACCAAGGGCGATGTGCTCGCATTCCTCGCCAAGCCCGCTGCCGCCCCGGCCGCGGCGCCCGCCGCCAAGGCGCCGCGCGCCCTGGAATCGGGTGAGGAACGGGTGAAGATGACCCGGCTGCGCCTGACCATCGCGCGCCGTCTGAAGGAAGCCCAGAACACCGCCGCCATGCTGACCACCTTCAACGAGGTGGACATGGGCGCGGCGATGGCGCTGCGGTCCGAATACAAGGACGCCTTCGAGAAGAAGCACGGCGTGAAGCTCGGCTTCATGTCCTTCTTCGTGAAGGCCTGCGTCGCGGCGCTGAAGGAATTCCCGGCGGTGAATGCCGAGATCGACGGCGACGAGATCGTCTACAAGCACGCCGTCCACATGGGCATCGCCGTCGGCGGTCCCTCCGGCCTGGTGGTGCCCGTGGTCCGCAATGCCGATGCGATGTCCTTCGCCGAGATCGAGAAGGCCATCGGCGGCCTCGGCCGCAAGGCGCGGGACGGTGCGCTGAAGCTGGAAGACCTCACCGGCGGCAGCTTCACCATCACCAATGGCGGCATCTACGGGTCGCTGATGTCGACGCCGATCCTGAACCCGCCGCAGTCCGGCATCCTGGGCATGCACAAGATCCAGGACCGTCCGATGGCGGTGGGCGGGAAGGTCGAGATCCGGCCGATGATGTACACCGCATTGAGCTACGACCACCGCATTGTGGACGGCAAGGAAGCGGTAAGCTTCCTGGTGCGCGTGAAGGAAAGCATCGAGGATCCGCGCCGGCTGATGCTGGACCTGTAAGGGTCGCGTAACCCCCACCCCGACCCTCCCCCGCTCCGCAGGGGAGGGAGAAGTCAGTCCTCCCCCGATCTTGCGGGGGAGGGTTGGGTGGGGGCAGCAACCTGCCCCACCCGCCGAGGGCTCCCCCATGCTGATCCTCGCCTTCGGCTTCCTCGCCCTCTGCGCCGCCCTCGAATACCGCGCCCGCGGTGAGCCGCTGCTGCGGCCGGACCGGCGGACGGACCGCATCTGGCGCGGCCTCGGCACCCTGTCCGGGCTGCTCGCCACCATCGGGCCGCTGGTGGTGATGGCCCGCGTCGATGTGGCGCAGGGGGCGGGCGCCTATCTGCTCGGCGCCGCCTTCGCCTTCGCCGGCGGCTTCACGCCCGAACGCTGGTGGGGCATGACCTCCATGGCGGCCGGCGTCTTCGGCCTCGGGCTGCTGGGCGGCGCCCTGCTGCGGTAGCGCTATTCGATGGCGCGGAAGCCGGTGGCGCGCACCACCTCCGCCCAGCGCTGCGTTTCCGCCTGCATCATCCGCGCGAAATCCACCCGGCCATTGCCGGCGGGCCGGAAGCCGGTCTCCGCCAGGCGGGCGCGCAGCGGCGGCGCGGACAGCACCCGCAGCACGCCCTCCTCCAGCGCCGCCAGCACCGGCGCCGGCGTCGCCGCCGGGGCCACCAGGCCGAACCAGGCGTGGAAGCCGAGGCTCGGTCGGCCGAGCTCCGCCATGGTCGGCACCTGCGGCAGCAGCGGCGCGCGGGCCGGGCCGGTGACCGCCAGCGCCTTCAGCCGGCCCGCCTGCACATGCGGCGCAACCAGCGCGATGGTGCCGAACATGCCCTGCACGTCGCCGCCCAGGATCGCCGTCATCGCCTCGCCGGTGGCGCGGAAATGCACCGCCTCCGCCCGCAGCCCGGCCTCCGCGGCCAGCATGGCGGCGCCGAAATGGCCGGGCGTGCCGGCGCCGAAGGTGCCCATGAAGACCTGCGGCCGCGCCTTCCCCCAGGTGACGTAGCTGTCGAGGTCCGTCACCGGCAGGCTGGCCGGCACGACGAAGGCGAAGTCGATCGCCGCCACCTCCGCCACGGCGGCAAAGTCCCGGGCCGGGTCGTAGGGCAGGCGGGCATAGGTGCTGGGCGCCATGGCAAGCTGGCCCACTTCGCCGAACAGCAGCGTGGTGCCATCCGGTGCCGCGCGCGCCACCTCCTGCGCTGCGATGGCGCCGGCGGCACCGGGCTTGTTGTCCACCACCACGCCGGCCGGCCAGGCCTCCCGCAGCGCTTCCGCCAGCAGGCGGCCGACCACATCCGGGCCGCTGCCGGGCGGGAAGCCGAGCACCAGGCGCACCGGCCGGTCGGGCAGGGCGGCACGCGCGGCGAAGGGCAGCAGGGTTGCGCCGGCCAGCAGGGCGCGGCGCGGCAGGATCGAATGGCGCATGGACGGAACCCCCTTGATTGTTATGCTGCATAATAACCAGGGGCAGGGTCGGACCGGTAATGGAAAGCGCAGCGCTGGCTTCGGAATTCGTGGCGCTGGTGGAGGTGGCGGTCGGCCCGCCGGTTTCGCTCGGCCCGGGGCCGCTCGGCGAACGCCGCATCGTGCCGATCCTCGGCGGCCGCATCGCGGGCCCGCGCCTGATGGGGGAGGTGCTGCCCGGCGGCGCGGATTTCCAGCTGATCCGCCCGGACGGCGTGGCGGAGATCGAGGCGCGCTACACGCTCCGCCTGGCCGATGGCGCGCTGGTGCAGGTCACCAATCGCGGCCTGCGCCACGCGGCGCCGGAGGATATGGCCCGCCTGCTGCGCGGGGAGGCGGTGCCGCCCGACCGCGTCTATTTCCGCACCGCCCCGGCCTTCGAGACGCCCGCCCCGGCGCATGCCTGGCTGACCCGCAGCCTTTTCCTCGGCCTGGGCGAAAGGCGGCCGGAGGCGGTGTTGATACGCATCTACGCCGTCTGAGGCCGCGCCTATGGCCGCAGGTTGGGCAGCACGATCTCCCGCCACACCCGCGTCGGGCTGATCCAGCCATCCGGCGCATTATAGCGGCCGGCGAAGATCGCCAGCGTCAGCCCGGCGGCCGGCATCACCCAGAGCCGCTGCCCGCCATTGCCGAAGCCGCCGATCCAGGGCTGCGGCGGGCCTGCGCCCGGGGCGTCGCGGCCGAGGAACCAGTGCCGGCCATACTGCAACCCGTCGCCGGTGGCAATGACCGGCCGGGTGGAGGCCGCGATCCACTCGGCCGGCACGAGTTGCCGGCCCTCCGCCACGCCGCCCTGGCGCACCAGCTCCCCGATCCGAGCCAGGTCCCGCAGGGTCAGCCGCAGGCCGGAGGCGGCGGATTCCTCGCCCGGGTCCCGGCCCTGCCATGCGAAGCGGGTGATGCCGAGCGGGCCGAACAGCACCTCCCGCGCATAATCCGGCAGGGTCTGGCCACTGCCACGGGTGATCAGCCTGCCGAGCAGCGCCGTGGCGCCGCCGCTATAGGTCCAGCGCGCCCCGGGCGGCGTCACCATCGGCTGTTCCAGCACGTAGCGCCGGCGGTCCGGCGCCTGCTCCATGGCGATCTCGCTGTTGCGGGCATCGAGGTAGGGCACGCTCTCATCCCAGCGCAGCCCCATCGTCATGGACAGCGCATGTTCCACGCGCATCCCGGCCCGCGCCGGATCGGCGGCCAGGTCGGGATATTCGGGGAACTGGGCGTAAAGCGGCGCCTCCGGCGGCGGCACCTGGCCGCGGGCCAGCGCGATGCCATAGAGCAGGCCGACCACGCTTTTCGTCACGGATCGCAGGTCGTGCAGCGTCTCCGGCCCCATCGCCACCTGGCCCAGCGGCCGGCCCCATTCCTCGTCCGGCCCGTCATCGTAGCGCTCCAGCAGGATGCGGCCCTCGCGTGCCAGCAGCACGCCATGCAGCCCGCGCAGCAGGCCGGAGCGGATGCCATGGTCCAGCCGCTCCGCCAGGTCCGGCGCGAAGCCGGCCTGGTCGGGCGCCACGCGCGGCCAGGGCTGCGCGGCCACGGCCGGTGTCGCCAGCGCGGCGGTGAGCAGGCCGCGGCGCATCATGGCGCCGGCCGCAGCGGCAGCATCACCGCGGTCAGCCAGTCCGACGGCGGCAGGCCGCGGCAGTCGTTCAGGTATTCCTCCCGCGCCGGCTGGTCCGCCGGCTCCTCGCCGCTCGATGGCAGCCAGTCCCGGTACAGCCAGCGATAGGCGCGCTCCAGCTCCGCATAGGGGCCGCGAAAGGTCAGCACGGCCAGCCGCGTCGCCGGCAGCATCTGCAGGGTGACGCCCTCCGAGGCCTCCACCCCCTCCGGCACCGTGATGCCGGCCTCGGCGCGCAGGTCACGCTCCGCCACGCTGCTGGGGTCGTCGTGATAGAGGGCAATCCAGCGGGTCTCCGGCCCTTCCAGCCCGCGCGCCCGGGCCCAGGCCTTCAGCCGGTCGAAGGCGGTGCCGATGCCGGTATAGGCGCCGCGATGCGCGACGCTGGCCAGGCGCAGCGGCGGCTCGGTGCGGATGGTGATGTCGAACATCTCGGTCTCCTCCGGCCGGGGCAGGGCAAGGCGCTGGCCGATGCCGCCGGAATCGCGATAGGCCGCCGGCGGCACGCCATAGGCGGCGCGGAAGGCGCGGGTGAAGGCGGCCGCCGAGCCATAGCCGCAGCGGCGCGCCACGGTGGCGATCGGCAGGCTCTCCCGCGCCAGCAGCGCCGCGGCGCGGGACAGGCGTTCCCGCGCCACCGTCTCGGCCGGGGTCTCTCCGGTGATCTCGCGGTAGATGCGGTGGAAATGGAAGGGGCTGAAGGCGGCGGCGGCGGCCAGTTCATCCAGCCCCGGCGCGCGGGCCGGGTCGGCCGCGATCAGCGCGATGGCGCGGGCAATCCGCCGTCCGTAATCCTGCCGGGTGAGAAGCTTTGCGGCCATGCGGGTCCCCTGCGCGTCGCCATCCTGCCGCGGCGCCGCTTGATCGCGCTTGCTCGGTTCGGTGAACTTGCACCCCGCGCGGCGCGGGCTATGGTCCGCGCAGCATTCGCAGGATCATCCTTCATGTCCGAGAGCTTCGACCTCATCGTCATCGGTGCCGGCCCCGGCGGCTATGTCTGCGCCATTCGCGCCGCGCAGCTCGGCATAAAGGTCGCCTGCGTCGAGAAGCGGGCGACGCTGGGCGGCACCTGCCTGAATGTCGGCTGCATCCCTTCCAAGGCGCTGTTGCACTCCTCCGAGCATTACGAGGAAACCAAGCACAAGCTGGCCGACCATGGCGTGCTGGTGGAAGGCGTGAAGATCGACCTGGCGCGCATGCTGGCGCGGAAGGGGGAGGTCGTCTCCGCCAACGTGAAGGGCGTGGAGTTCCTGTTCAAGAAGAACAAGGTGACCTGGCTGAAGGGCGAGGCGACCATCCCCGCGCCGGGCCAGGTGGCCGTGGAAGGCACCACCTACGCCGCGAAGAACATCGTCATCGCCACGGGCAGCGAGAGCATCCCGCTGCCGGGCGTCGAGGTGGATGAGAAGCAGATCGTCACCTCCACCGGCGGGCTGGAGCTGGAGAAGGTGCCGGGCCACCTGGTGGTCATCGGCGGCGGCTATATCGGGCTGGAGCTGGGCAGCGTCTGGCGCCGGCTCGGCGCCGAGGTGACGGTGGTGGAGTTCCTCGACCGCCTGGTGCCGACCATGGACACGGAAGTCGGCAAGCAGTTCGAGCGGGTGCTGGGCAAGCAGGGCATCAAGACGAAGCTGAAGACCAAGGTCACCGGCGCCAAGAAGGGCAAGGATGGCGTGACGCTGACGCTGGAGCCGGCCGCCGGCGGCGCGGCGGAGACGCTGAAGGCCGATGTGGTGCTGGTCGCCATCGGCCGCCGTGCCTACACCGCGGGCCTCGGCCTGAAGGAAATCGGCGTGGCGTTGGATGACCGTGGCCGCGTGGTGACGGATGGCCACTACGCCACCAACATCCCCGGCCTCTACGCCATCGGCGATGCCATCGTCGGCCCGATGCTGGCCCACAAGGCGGAGGAGGAGGGCGTCGCCGTCGCCGAGATCCTCGCCGGCCAGCATGGCCATGTGAACTACAATGCGATTCCCGGCGTGGTCTACACTTGGCCGGAGGTTGCCAGCATTGGTGAGACCGAGGAGCAGCTGAAGGCCCGCGGCGCCAGCTACAACGTCGGAAAATTCCCCTTCACGGCGAATGCCCGGGCGCGGGCGATGGGCGACACGGACGGCTTCGTGAAGATCCTGGCCGACAAAACCACGGATCGCGTCTTGGGCGCCCATATCATCGGCGCCGATGCCGGCACGCTGATCGCCGAGATCGCCATCGCCATGGAATTCGGCGCGAGTGCGGAGGATGTGGCCCGCACCTGCCACGCGCACCCCTCGCTGAACGAGTCGGTGAAGGAAGCGGCGCTGGCCGTGGCGGGGCGCGCCCTGCACATCTGAGATCGTGAAAGCCCTCTCCCCCCGACGGGGGCGAGGGCTGGGTGAGGGGGCTGCGGGCATCACGCGCATTCATGTCCATGCATGGCCCCCGCGCCCGCCGCCGTGCGCAGGCGTCCAACCCCCCATGAGCGTGTCGCGCCCGTACGGCTCTCGGAAAATCGCCGGCCCGCCATGCCGCCGCTCCGCGGCAGCATGATAAAATACCTGGGATCGAAGCGGGGGCTGCTGCCGCAGATCCTGCGGGCGGTGGGGGCTGCGGCCGGCGACCGGGCGGTGGTGGCGGATCTGTTCTCCGGCTCCGCCCGCGTCTCCCACGCGCTGAAGGCGGCCGGCTGGCGGGTGCTGGCGAATGACGAGCTGCCCTTCGCCCAGACCCTCGCCTGCGGCCTGGTGCAGGCTGATGCGGAGCGCTGGGGCGCGCGCGCCGACCGGCTGCTGGCGGAATTGTCGCACCTGCCGCCCGCCTCCGGCTGGTTCACCGCCACCTATGCGGAGACGGCGCGCTACCTGCACCCGGTCAACGCCGCCCGGCTGGAGGCGATGCGCGAGGCGATCGAGCGGCTGGACCCGGAGCCGGAGCTGCGCGCCATCCTGCTGACCGCGCTGATCCAGGCCGCCGACCGGGTGGATAGCTGCGCCGGCCACCAGATGTCCTTCATGCGCGAACTCGCGCCGCGCGCCATGAAGCCGCTGCTGCTGCGCCGGCCTGAATTGCTGCCCCGCCCCGCCGCCGGCCCCTGCCTGGCGCTGGCGGAGGATGCGGTCTCGTTGGCCGGCGCCATCGAGTGCGACGTCGCCTATCTCGACCCGCCCTATGACCAGCATGTCTACCTGTCCAACTACCATATGTGGGAGACGCTGGTGCGGTGGGACCGGCCGGATACCTATGGAAGGGCGCAGAAGCGCACCGATTGCCGCACCCGCCGCAGTGCCTTCAACACGCGCGCCGGCATCGGCCCGGCATTCGCCCGCCTGGTCACCGGCCTGCGCGCCCGCACCCTGGTGGTGTCCTACGGCGCGGAGGGCTTCCTGGCGCGGGCGGAGCTGGAGCGCATGCTGGCCGGACGCGGCTTCCTGCATGTGCTGGAAGTGCCGCACCGCCGCTACGCCGGCACCCGGCTCGGCATTCACAATGCGCGGGGCGAGAAGGTGGGCACGCCGGGGCCGGATGGCACGATGGAGCGGCTGTATGTCGCCAGCGACCGCCGGCTCGACCTGCCGCGCAACCAGGATTACCGCATGGTGCATGAGGCGGCCGAGGCGGCTGGCGCCCTGGACACGCAGCAGGCGGCTGACGCCCTGGCGGTGCAGCAGGTGGCTGACGCCGGGCGTTGCACCGCCATCGCAGCAGGACCATCTGCCACGGCATGATGGAATACCGCCCCTCCCTCCGGCGAAAATGCGCGGGATGGTCGCTTATCGTGGTCAGCCCGATCGGCGGCGTGCTGCCGATACTGCCAGGCCTGGTGTTCTTCGCGCTCGGATTGTTCCTGCTGCGCCACCAGTATCTCTGGGCGCATCGCGGTCTGGCCTGGGCCGATTCCCGCTGGCCCGCCACGGTCGCGAAGGTGGAGGTGCTGGAAACCCGGATGATCCTGCGCGCGGAGCGCAGCTGGCAGGGATTGCGCGACCGGTCCCGCCGCCTGTTCCGCCGCGCCGGGTAAAGGCCCGTTGCGTGGCCGACCCGGCACCAATCCGGAACCAATCCGACTCCGGCGGGCAACCCGCCCGCCCCTGACACGTTTCCTGGGACACGAACGACACGAATCCAGGAGACCGCACGATGAACCGACGCAGCCTTTTCCTTGCCGGCGCCATGCTGCTGCCCGCCATGCCGCTGATGGCACAGGACCGTCCGACCACGGTGCTGGACCTGCTGAGCGGCACGGGCGTCGGCGCCAACGTCTTCGTCGAGCGCGCCACCATCGGCAACAACTTCGAGATCCAGTCCAGCCAGATCCTGCTGGAGAAGAGCACCCACCCGCAGATCCGCCAGTTCGCGGAGGACATGATCGCCGCGCATACCGCGATGGGCACCGAACTGCGCGCGATGCCGGAGGCCTCCACCCGCCAGCCCTCCACCGGCGACGACCGGATGCAGTCGAAGCTGGCCAGCCTGCGCAACCATGAGGGCGACGAGCTGAATCGCTGGTATGTGCAGATGCAGGTCGAGGCGCATGAGGAAGCCGCGACGCTGTACGAATCCTTCGCCCAGAACGGCGAGGTACCAGCGCTGAAGGCCTTCGCGCAGAAGCATCTGCCGGCCATCCGCATGCATCTGCAGCGGGCCCAGGCATTGCAGGCGCCGCGCGCGGAGTAGTCTGCAACCCAGGCGGGCGAGCGTCCGAACGGTCGACGCGGCTCATGCCGCGCCGCCGGGCGCGGTATCAATCCGCGCGGGGATGCGCCGCGCGCCAGGTCTGCAGCAGCGCGGCCGCGTCCACGCTGGTGTAGCGCTGTGTGGTGGACAGGCTGGCATGGCCCAGCAGTTCCTGGATCGCCCGCAAATCCGCCCCGCCACTCAACAGATGGGTGGCGAAGGAATGCCGCAGCGCATGCGGCGTCGCATGTTCCGGCAGGCCGGCGAGGCGGCGCCAGTGGCGCAGGGATCGCTGCGCCACCGCCGGGTCCAGCCGCCCGCCCCGCGCGCCGACGAACAGCGGTGCAGCGGGCGTCGGGTCGGGGTGTTCCGCCAGCCAGGCGCCCATCGCGGCGCGTACCACCGGCAGCACCGGAACCAGGCGCTGCTTGTTGCCCTTGCCGGTGACGCGCAACGCGGCCGTGGCGCCGGGGCGCGGTGCATCCGCCACATCCAGCGCCAGCGCCTCGGCAATCCGCAGGCCGCAGCCATACAGCAGGGTGAACAGCGCCACGTCGCGCGCCGCCTGCATGCGCGGCTGCTCGGCGCGGTCGGGGGCGTGCACGGCGCCGATGCCGGTCACGGCTTCCCGCGCATCGGCCGGCGTCAAGGCGCGCGGCACCGGCCGGGCGGCACGTGGCCCGCGCAGGCCGGCCAGCGCCGTGGTGGGCTGGCCATGCCGGCGGGCGAGGTGGCGCAGGAAGCTGCGCAGCGCCGCCAGGCGACGCGCGCGGGTGGAGTTGCCATCGCCGCGCGCGGCACGGTCAGCGAGGAAGGCCCGCAGATCCGTCGGCCGCAGCGCACCCAGCGCGGCGACGTCCGGCTCCTCCCCCAGATGCCGGGTCAGGAAGCCGAGGAACAGGGCCAGGTCGGCGCCATAGGCCTCCACCGTGTGTCCGCTGGCCCGGCGCTCCTCGGCCAGCGTCGCCAGCCAGCCCGCCAGGGCCTCGGCGCCGGTCATCTCAGCGGAAGCCCATCTCAGCGGAAGCCCATCTCAGCGCGACAGCGCCGCCGCGACGATGCGGCCGAGGAAGGCCAGCGTCGTCGCCGTCTGCCGGGTCGGCAGGGATGCGGCATCGCGCGCGCCGAGGGCCAGCATGCAGGGCGTGCCGCAGGCCAGCGGCACGCGTACCAGCGCATCCCGCGTCACCAGCTCCGCCGCCTCGGCGTGCAGCATCGCGGTATCGGTGACTTCGGTCCGTACCCGGGCATCCCGGCCACGGCCGATCAGCCGGGTCAGGCTGCCATGTGGCATCGGCAGGAAGCCGGCGCGGCGGAAGCCGAAGGCCGCATCGCTCGCGCGCGGCGAGGCCGGCTCGGTCAGCAGGGTGCAGCTTTCCACCCGCAGCAGGGCGGGCAGTTCCTGGGTGACGGTTTCCACCACGTCGCGGGACCGCATCAGTGCCAGCACGGCCAGGCGCACGCACATCACCAGCGTGGCGCCGGCGCGGCCATCGGCCACGGCGGCCTGCACCTCCGCCTCCAGCCCGCGGGTGCGTTCGCGTTCGGCGGCGACCATGGCGGCCATGTGGTCCGCCAGGTTTTCCCCATGCACGCGGCGGGGCGGCGCCAGGGTGCGGTACAGGTCCGGGCGCTTGGCCAGGAAGTCGGGGTGGTCGAGCAGATACGCCGCGACCTCCTCGGCCATCGGATCGTCTCCTGGGTCGAGGATGGTCGCGGCGTTTCGGTTCACAGGATGCTTTGCCCCGTCTTGGCCCAATCGGCGAGGAAGGCGGATAGCCCGCTATCGGTCAGCGGGTGCTTCAGCAATTGCCGGATCACGGCCGGCGGCAGGGTCGCCACATGGGCGCCGAGCTTGGCCGACTGGACCAGGTGGATCGGGTGGCGGACGGAGGCGACGAGCACTTCCGTCTTGATCCCGGGGTAGTTGCGGTAGATCTGGACGATGTCGCCGATCAGCGTCATGCCGTCATGGGCGATGTCGTCCAGCCGGCCGACGAAGGGCGAGATGAAGGCAGCCCCTGCCTTCGCCGCCAGCAACGCCTGGGCGGCGGAGAAGCAGAGGGTGACATTGACCGGCGTGCCTTCCTGCGACAGCGCCCGGCAGGTCCGCAGCCCGGCCTCCGTCAACGGCACCTTGACCGCGACATTGGCGGCGATGTCGCGCAGGTACTTGCCCTCCGCCAGCATCCCGGCGAAATCGGTCGCGGTGACCTCCGCGCTGACCGGCCCATCCGTGATGGCGCAGATCTCGGCGATCACCTCGGCCATCTTGCGCCCGGATTTGGCGATCAGGCTGGGGTTGGTGGTCACGCCATCAACCAGGCCGGATTCCGCCAGCGCCCGGATCTCGGCAACGTCGGCAGTATCCACGAAAAACTTCATGAAGATTGATTCCTTTGATTCGGACGTGCCGGAGCGGCCCGAGGAACATGCGGCGAAGGTGACTGTGTTTCGCTTTCGTTCGTCTCGGAGTTTATAGCATGCAGCCGCCCCGGTGGAAGTCGTCGGAGCCGAACCAACCGGCAGGCGTGTCTTCCGTGCCACGAATCCGTGTTTTGCTGCCTCTTCCTTTGGCAGCCGGCGCCTATGACTACCGGATTCCGGCGGGGATGGCGGTGCAGCCCGGGGATTTCGTGGTGGTGCCGCTGGGCGGCCGGCAGGTGGTGGGCGTGGCCTGGGATGGCCCGTCCGACCCCGACCTGCCGGCGTCCAAGCTGCGCGACGTGGCCGGGCTGCTCGATGTGCCGCCGATGACGGAGACGCTGCGCCGCTTCGTCACCTGGGTGGCCGCCTATACGCTGAGTGCCCCCGGCGCCGTGCTGCGGATGGCAATGAGCGCGCCGGCGGCGCTGGAGCCGCCACCCGCCCGCGCCGGCTGGCAATTGGCCAATGCCGAACCGCCCAGCCGCATGACGCCGGGCCGCGCCCGCGTGCTGGCCGCGCTGCGACCGGGCCAGGTGATGGCGGGGGCGGAACTGGCCGCCGCTGCCGGGGTCTCGTCCGCCGTGGTGCGCGGGCTGGCCGATGCCGGGATGCTGGTGCCGGCGCTGCTGCCGCCCGGCCGGGCCTTCGCGCCGCCGGACCTGGCCTTGCCCGGCCCGGTGCTGGGCCCGGAACAGGACAGCGCGGCGGCGGCGCTGCGGGCGCAGGTGGCGGCGCGGGATTTCGGCGTGACGCTGCTGACCGGCGTCACCGGCTCCGGCAAGACCGAGGTCTATCTGGACGCGGTGGCCGAATGCCTGCGGGAGGGAAGGCAGGCGCTGGTGCTGCTGCCGGAAATCGCGCTGTCCGCGCAATGGCTGGAACGTTTTCGGCGCCGCTTCGGCGTGGACCCCGCGCTGTGGCATTCCGAACTCGGCTCGAAGACGCGGGCGAAGACCTGGCGTGCGGTGGCGGAGGGCGAGGTGGGCGTGCTGGTCGGCGCGCGCTCCGCTTTGTTCCTGCCCTTCCCGGATCTCGGCCTGATCGTGGTGGACGAGGAGCACGAGACCGCCTTCAAGCAGGAGGAGGGCGTGGTCTATCACGCCCGCGACATGGCGGTGGTGCGCGCCCGGCTGGCGCAGGCCACCTGCGTGCTGGTCTCCGCCACGCCGTCGCTGGAGACGCTGAACAACGTCGAATCCGGCCGCTACCGGCACCTCGATCTGCCCGAGCGCCATGGCGCGGCGGGGATGGCGGTGGTGCAGGCGCTGGACCTCCGCAAGACGCCGCCCGAACGCGGCCGCTTCCTGGCGCCACCGCTGGTGGAGGCCATTCGCGAAACGCTGGCGCGCGGCGAACAGGCGATGCTGTTCCTCAACCGCCGTGGCTATGCACCACTCACGCTGTGCCGCGCCTGCGGCCACCGCATGCGCTGCCCGAACTGCACCGCCTGGCTGGTCGAACACCGCGCCCAGAAGCGCCTGCAATGCCACCATTGCGGCCATGCGGAGCCAATCCCGCCCACCTGCCCCGAATGCAGTGCCCCCGGCACGCTGACCCCGGTGGGGCCGGGGGTGGAGCGGGTGGTGGAGGAAGCGACCGCGCTGTTCCCCGATGCCCGCCGCATCGTCATGGCCAGCGACACCATCCCCGGCCCGGCGGCGGCCGCGGCGGCGGCGGCGGCGATTTCCGACCGGCAGGTGGACCTCATCATCGGCACGCAGATCGTCGCCAAGGGCTGGCACTTTCCGGGGCTGACGCTGGTCGGCGTGGTCGATGCGGATCTGGGTCTCGCCGGCGGCGACCTGCGGGCGGCGGAACGCACGCTGCAATTGCTGCACCAGGTGGCCGGCCGCGCCGGGCGGGCGGAGGCGCCGGGGCGGGTGCTGATGCAGACCTTCAATCCGGACCACCCGGTGATGCAGGCGCTCGTCTCGCATGATTTCGAGGCGTTCATGCACGCCGAAGCCGCCGGCCGCCGGCCCGGCCACTGGCCGCCCTTCGGCCGGCTGGCGGCGCTGATCGTCAGTTCGGAGGATGAGAGGGAGGCGGACCGCGCCGCCCGCGACCTGGGCCTGGCGGCACCGAGGGGGGATGGGGTGGAGATACTCGGCCCGGCCCCCGCCCCGCTGGCCCTGCTGCGCGGTCGGCACCGGCGCCGGCTGCTACTGAAGGCCCGCAAGGATGTGCAGGTGCAGCCGCTGCTGCGGGAATGGCTGGAACGGGTGAAGCTTCCCAATTCCGTGCGGGTCCAGGTGGATGTGGACCCGGTGGGGTTCCTGTAGCGGCCTGAACAATGGCTTCTGGAGCACGAGATCCGGCCAATCGGACGGATCATGGTCTGGACCATGATCCGCAAACACGGATCATGCTCTGGCCTTAGCCTTTGCTGGGAGGGTGGTTCACCGCTACGGCGATTCCGCCTTCGCGGATCACGCTCTAGCCGCGCAGCCAAGCGGTGAACCGCCGGCTCAGCGGGTCCAGGTGGCGCAGCCAGAATTGCTCGTCCAGCCGCAGCGCCGCCGCGACATGGGCGGGCGCGGTCGGCAGTTGCGCCAGCAGCGGCGCCGGCAGCAGCGCATGGGCGCCGGCCGCGGTGACGCCATAGGGGATCAGCCGCGGCAGCCGGGCCTGCACATCCGCCTGCCCGGCGAAGCGCAGCAGGTCCAGCGCGCGTTCCTTGTTGGGGCTGCCGCGCATGATGACCCAGCTGCCCAGCCCGGCCAGGTTCTGCCGCCAGACGATGCCGAAATCCCGCCCGTCCCGCAGATTGGCCGCGCTGATCCGGCCGTTATAGGCGCAGGCCAGCGCCACCTCGCCATTCGCCAGCCACAGCGGCGGCTGCGAGCCGCGGTCCCACCAGGCGATCTCGGCGCGGATGCTGTCCAGCTTGCGGAAGGCGCGGTCCTGGCCGCGCGGGGTGGCGAGCAGGTCATAGACCTGCGCCACCGGCACGCCATCGGCCATCAGGGCGATCTCCAGCGTGGTCTTCGGGCCGCGCCGCAGCGCCCGGCGGCCGGGGAAGCGCGCCAGGTCGAAGATGTCCGCCCAGCCCGATGGCGCCGCTGTCTGGCGCGCGCGGTCCCAGGCCAGGATGAAGGCATACTGCACCGCGCCGACGCCGCAGGGGTGCACCGCCTCCGGCAGGTAGGCGTCCCGCCCCCCGATGGCGTCCCAGTCCATCGGCTCGAACAGCTCCTCGCGGCAGCCGATCAGCAGGTGGTCGCCTTCCACCTGAACCAGGTCCCAGTTGGTGCCGCCGGCGCGCATGCGGGCGCGCAGCACGTCGATGCCGCCGTCCCAGTTCTCCTCCAGCATGCGGGCGCCGCGCGCGGTCATCCAGGGGCGGAAATAGACGTCCCGCTGCGCGTCCTGGTAGGCGCCGCCCCAGGACACCACCGTCAGGTCGCGCGGACCCTGGGCGTGCAAAGGGGCCGATCCGGCAGCCGCGGCCAGGGGCGAAAGGCCTATTGCCGCCAGCCAATCCCGCCGCCCGCGCATCGCTCGTCCCCATCCCGCCCGGCGCCATTTAGACCTGCCCCGGAGCACGAAGGAAGTATCATACCGCATTGCGGCGAAGACAGGACGGCCGGTTGGAACCATACTGGATTCCCGGCGTTCGTCAGACACCACGATCCCGAAAGGAAAACGATCATGTCCCAGATGGGCAACGACATGAAGAACATCCGCGACGACGCCACGGCCGCCGGCGGCCGCCTGGCCGATGACGCGCGCGCCGAGCTTGCCCGCCTGCGGAGCCAGGTCGAGCGGCTGATGGAAGAGCGCGTGACCCCGGCGCTCGGCCATGCCGCGGAGACGGTGGAGGACTACACCCGCCGCGCCCGCCACAGCATCGAGGACAACGCGACCGCGCTGTCCGACACCGTGCGCGCCCAGCCGCTGCTGTTCGTCGCCGCCGCCGCCTTCGGCGGCTATGTGGTCGGCCGGCTGATGGGCAACCGCACCTACGTCTACCCGGACCGCAAGTAAGCGGCGGGCGGCATCATGCGCCTGCTGAGCCTGGCTCGCGCCGCCTGGCAGGCGGAAGGGCTGTACCTGCGCCGCAGTGGCCGGGGCTACGCCATCCAGGCGGGCCTCGCTGCCGCGGCGGCGATCTTCGCGGTGCTGATGCTGGTGATGCTGCACATCGCGGCCTTCGCAGCCCTGGTGCCTGGGATGGGGCCGGTCTGGTCGGCGCTGATCGTCGCCTCCGCGGATCTGGTGCTGGCGGCGATCCTGGCCCTGGTGGCCCGCAAGCCGCCGCGGGACGTGGTGGCGGAGGAAGCCCTGGCGCTGCGCCAGGCGGCGCTGCGCCAGATGGGCGATACCGCCACGCAGGCGATGATCCTGGCGCCGCTGCTGCGGAGCCAGACATTGAAGAAGGGTGCCATCGGCGCGGCGCTGACCGCGGCGGTGGTGGGCTTCATGAACCGCCGCTGAGCAACCGCGACACGAGTGCTTGGCAAGCGGGGTAATGCGTTGCCATGCTGCGGAATCCACGGATCGGGGACCGCACCATGCGCCGCACCTTGCTTGCCGCCATCGCCACGATAGGCCTCGGCGTTCCGGCCTATGCCCAGGGTGGCGGGCAGATCACGCTGCAGGCCTATGCCGGCATCTTCCGTGACAACTACACCCAGACGGTGATTGCGCCCTTCACCGCCGCCCGCGGCACCGCCGTGCAGTACCATGATGGCGGCACCAGCGCGGCCATGCTGGGCACTCTGCGCGCGCAACGTGCGGATCCGCAGATCGACGTGGTGATCATGGACGTAACCACCGCCGCCATCGCCTGCGCCGAGGGGCTGGTCGAGAAGATCGACGCCAGCACGCTTCCCGTGATCGGCGATGTCGACCAGCAGGGCCGCGAGGCCGGTGGCGAATGTGGCCCGGCCGTCACCTACGACCATCTGGTGATGGTCTATGACAGCCGCGCGGTGACGCCGGCACCGACCAGCCTCGCCGCGATGTGGGCGCCGGAACATCGCGGGCGGGTCGCGCTGTCCGCGCCGCCGAACATCCAGGGCCTGGCGCTGACCGCCATCCTCGCGCATGCCGAGAGCGGCAATTGGCGCAACATCGGCGCCGCCATGCCGAAGCTGCGCGAACTGGCACCCGCGGTGCAGACCTTCGACCCGAATCCGGATGGCTACACGCTGATCCTGAACAACCAGGTGCGCTTCGCCACCGGCTGGAACGCCCGCGCGCAGCTGTACAGCGACCAGTCGCAGGGCCGCATCGGCGTGACGCTGCCGCAGGAAGGCACGGTGTTCCAGATCAACACCATCAACCTGGTGGCCAATTCCAAGAACCGCGCCCAGGCGCTGGCCTTCATGGCGCATGCCCTTTCGCCGGAAGCCCAGGCCGCCTTCACCGAGCGGATGTTCTACGGCCCGACCAATTCCCGCGCCCAGGTTTCCGCCGCCGCGCTCGGCCGCACCGCGCTGGCGCCGGAAAACCGCAGCCGCGTGATCGGGCTGAACTGGTCCGAGATGGTGCGCCTGCGCGACAGCTGGAACCAGCGCTGGCGGCGCGAGGTGATCGCAGCCAGCAGCCGGTGACGCATCTTCGGCTGGAGCGCCTGACACGGCGCTTTCCCGGTACCGCCGCGCCGGCGGTGGACGGTATCTCGCTCGACCTGCCGCAGGGCGCCCTGCTCGCTTTGCTCGGCCCCTCCGGCTGCGGCAAGACCACGACGCTGCGGATGATCGCGGGGTTGGAGGTGCCGGATGAGGGGCGCATCCAGGTGGCGGGGCGCGACGTGACCTCGCTGCCGCCGCACCGGCGCAACATGGGCGTGGTGTTCCAATCCTACGCGCTGTTCCCGCATCTCTCGGCGGCCGGCAACGTGGCCTTCGGGCTGGAGATGCGCGGCGTCGCACGGGCCGACCGGGCGAAGCGCGTGGCGGATGCGCTGGCGCTGGTCGGCCTGGAAGGCTTCGCCGCCCGCAAGCCACGCCAGCTTTCCGGCGGCCAGCAGCAGCGCGTGGCGCTGGCCCGCGCGCTGGCGCCGCAGCCGGACCTGCTGCTGCTGGACGAACCGCTCTCGGCGCTGGACGCCAAGCTGCGGGAGGAGGTGCGGGACGAAATCCGCGCCGTGCAGCAACGCCTCGGCACCACCACCGTCTTCGTCACGCATGACCAGACGGAGGCGCTGGCGATGGCCGACCTGGTCGCCGTGATGCACCAGGGCCGCATCGAACAACTGGCGACGCCGGAGGAGGTGTTCGAGCGACCGGCCACCCGCTTCGTCGCCACCTTCGTCGGCCGCGCCGCCATTCTGGCGGCGGAGGTGGTGAGCCCGGGCCTGCTGCGGGCCGGGGAGGCCACGCTGCAGGCGGCGGAAACCCCGCCATCCGGCCGCGCCGAGATATTCATCCGGCCGCATCATCTGCGGCCGCTGGCGGATGGCGTGGAGGCGGCCAATGCGCTGCCGGCGCGCGTCACCCGCCGCACCTATACGGGCGACATCATCACGCTGGAATGCGACAGCCCGGCCGGAAGGCTACTGGCGGAAGTGCCCGGAGGCACACAGGCGGCGCTGCTGCGCCCCGGCGATGCGCTGCGGCTCGGTGTCGAGCCGGGCGACCTGCGGGTGTTCCCGGCGTGATCGGGCTTCTGCTGTGCCTGCCCGCGGCGCTGATCCTGGCGGCGGGCTTCGTCTGGCCGGTGCTGCTGCTGGGCCGCATCAGCTTCAACCGCACCACTGATATGGGCGCCATGGAGGAAGCCTGGACGCTGGAGACCTATGCGAAGATCGTCACCGACGACTTCACCTGGGACCTGGCGTGGAACACCATCACGCTGTCGGCCGGGGCGGCCGCGGCGGCGGTGGCGCTCGCCCTGCCGGTGACCCTGCTGATCCGCAGCGCGCCGCCGCGCTGGCGGGGCGTGCTGGCGCTGATGGCGGTGGCGCCGCTGCTGGTCTCCGGCACCGCGCGCGTGGTGGGGTGGATGGCGATCCTCGGCGACCAGGGCATGATCAATGCGCTGCTGACGGGGCTTGGCCTCACCAGCCAGCCGCTGCGGCTGATCAACAACCTGACCGGCGTGCGGATCGGCCTGACCGAGAGCCTGATGCCCTATTGCTGCCTGGTGCTGATCGCCGGCCTGTCGCGCCTCGATTCGCGGCTGGAGGAAGCGGCGGCGACGCTCGGCGCCACGCGCAGCCGCACCTTCTTCCGCGTGACGCTGCCCTTGGCCGCGCCGGCGCTGGCTGCGGCCTTCGCACTGGCCTTCGTGCTCGGTGTCTCCGCCTTCATCACGCCGCGTCTGATGGGCGGCGGGCGCGTCTTCGTGGTGGCGACCGAGATCTTCGACCTGGCGCTGGAGACGGTGGATTGGCCGGCCGCCGCCGCGCTGGCGATGCTGCTGCTGGGCACGCTGGTGGTGGCGATGGTGCTGCGCGGCGTGCTGGCCGGGCGGGAGGCGCCACGATGAGGCCGGGCTGGCTCTTTCCCGAGCTGCCGCGTGCCGCGTTCCGCGCCCTTCCGAGGTTCGCATGAGGCCGGGCTGGTTCCTGCGCCTGGCCGCGATCTGCGGCTATGCGCTGCTGCTGGCGCCGGCGCTGCTGGTGTTCATCATCTCCTTCTCGGCCGGCGATTTCCTGAACTTCCCGCCGCCGGGCTTCTCGCTGCGCTGGTACGCGGCGCTGATCGACAATGGGCAGTTGATGGCGGCGCTGCGGAATTCGGCGCTGCTGGCGGCCGGCGTCGCCTGCATCGCGCTGGCGGCGGGAATGCCGGCGGCCTATGCGATCGCGCGGCTGGAATTTCCCGGCCGAGGCGTGCTGGCGGGCTTCCTGGCGGCGCCGCTGCTGCTGCCGACGCTGGTGCTGGGCCTCGCCTTGTTGCTGGCGATGCAGCCGATGCGGCTGGCGGCGACCTGGCCGGGGCTGATGCTGGCGCATGCCATGGTCGCCGTGCCGTTTGCCGTGCGTATCATGACCACCGCCTTCGGCGGCGTGCCGAAGGATTTGGAGGAAGCCGCCTGGACGCTGGGCGCCACCCGCTTCCGGGCCGCGCTGCGCGTGACCCTGCCGCTGGCCGCGCCCGGCGCCATCGCGGCCGGGGCGCTGTGCTTCCTGGTGTCCTTCGACGAGACCGTGATCAGCCTGTTCCTGGTGGGGCCGCGCCTGTCCACCCTGCCGGTCGAGATGTTCCGCTATGCCGAAAACCGCACCGATCCGCTGGTCGCCGCGCTGGCGATGACGCTGATCGGCGTCGCCCTTGCCGTTGTCCTGCTGGTGGAGCGACTTGTCGGCTTCACCCGCGCCGTTGGAAGGAACTGAACCATGCCCCCGCGCTACGTTGTCGAACCCATGCCCGGCCAGATCAGCGCGGAGGTGGTGGCGCTGCTGGAGCAGACCGAGACCGCGACGGTGGGCCATTGGCGGCACTGGGGCTTCGTGGACCGCAGCATCCAGGGCCTGCTGCGCCGCCGCGTCGCCGGCACCGCGGTGACGGTGCAATGCCCGGGGCCGGATTCCACCATCCTGCACCATGCCTTGGGCCTGTTGCGGCCGGGCGACATTTTGGTGGTGGACCGGTTGGGTGATGATCGCCATGCATGCTGGGGTGGCGGCGTGACCGTGGCGGCCAAGGCGGCCGGGGCCAAGGCGGGCATCGTCGATGGCGCCTGCACCGATGTGGAGGAGGTGGAGGCGTCCGACTTTCCACTGTGGTGTCGCGGCCTCGCCCCCATCACCACGCGCATCTACGACCTCGGCGGGCGGATGAATGTGCCCGTTTCCATCGGCGGCGTGGTGGTGATGCCGGGCGACGCGGTGCTGGCCGATGAATCCGGCGTGCTGATCCTGCCGCCCGGCGAGGCCGAGGAAGAAGCCCGCGCCGCCATCGCCCGCCAGGAACGCGGCCTTGCGACGCAGGGGCGGGTCGCCGGCGGCGTCAAGCTCGGCGATGTCAGCGGCGCGACGGCCAAGGTGCTCGCCGGGCTTGCATGAAGCCGCGGCGCTTGCCATGCAGGCGTGGGCTACGGGCCTGTAGCTCAATGGTTAGAGCGGGCCGCTCATAACGGCTTGGTTGGGGGTTCGAGTCCCTCCGGGCCCATTTCGCCCGCCCGCGAAGCGGCGCGCGGCACTGCCGCGCGAGGGCGAAATCCGCCGGAGGCATGAGGCACCGCGCGCAGCGCGGATCAATATTCCTTTCCGCCCGCGAAGCGGCGCGCGGCACTGCCGCGCGAGGGCGTTGCGGCAGTGCCGCAACCCGCCGGAGTCATGAGGCACTGCGCGCAGCGCGGATCTGTCTTGGTTGCGCGTCCTCGGCCCGGCCATAGGCAGCGACAGTGGCAGCCATAGAAGACAATGCGTAGTCAAAACGAATTCTGCGATGCATGCTCTTCCTGTCGCCCAGCAGGGCGTTGCAGGAGGCAGAAATGACCGACAAGCGAGAATTGAACGACCAGGATCTCAGCCATGTCACCGGGGGAACGGCGGGGCAGAACCTGAGGGGCGGCTCGAACGACGACACGCTCACGGGCGGTGGCGGTGACGACTTCATCGATGCCGGCAATGCCCAGGACCGGCTGGACGGGCAGGGCGGCAACGACGTGATCCTGGCCGGTGACGGCGATGACCGGGCGCGCGGTGGCGCCGGCCACGACGTGGTCTATGGCGGCTCGGGCCAGGACAGGCTGTTCGGCAATGCCGGGTCGGATGAGTTGAACGGCGATGGCGGCGACGACACGCTGGTGGGCGGCACCGGCGCGGACATCATCTCCGGCGGCCAGGGCGGCGACCTGGTGCTGTGGCGGCCGGGTGACGGCAACGACATTATCGATGGCGGCCGGGACAACGACACGCTGCGCCTGGAACTGACGCCCGCGGAACTCGACCGCTTCTTCGGCGTGGCCTTCCCCGATGGCGGCCCATCCACCGACATGCTGGACGCGGTTCTGGGCCGTGCCTTCGAGGCCGATCCTGGCAGTGCCACGCCACAGGTCTCGAACGGCTATATCGACCTGCGGGGCTTTTCCGGCACGATCACGATCGGCGGTGAGACGCTGCGGATCGCCAATATGGAGCGGCTGCAGATCGCCCCGCTGCCGGCGACCGACGATCCGATGCGCTCCGAAGCCAGCTGATCGGCGCGCGGCGGTTGGCATAGGGGGTGGCGGCGCGGTAGAACCCGCCGCCTAATCCTCTGCGCCGGAATTCGAGCACATGCCCGCCTGGCAATACGTCTACGTCATGAAAGACCTCACCAAGTCCTATCCGGGCGGGCGAGAGGTCTTCAAGGGCATCACCCTGTCCTTCCTGCCCGATGTGAAGATCGGCGTGCTCGGCCCGAACGGCGCCGGCAAATCCACGCTGATGAAGATCATGGCCGGCCAGGACAAGGAATTCGGCGGCGAGGCCTGGGCCGCAGAGGGCGCCAAGGTCGGCTACCTGCCGCAGGAGCCGCATCTGGATGAGACCAAGACGGTTGGCGAGAACGTCATGGAGGCGTTCGCCGACCTGACCGGCCAGCTCCGCCGCTTCAACGAGATCTCCGACAAATTCGCCGAGGAGATGACGGAGGAGCAGATGAACGACCTGCTCGCCGAGCAGGCCGAGCTGCAGGAGAAGATCGAGGCCGCGGAGGGCTGGGAGCTCGACCGCCGCATCGAGATCGCGCTGGACGCGCTGCGCTGCCCGCCCTTCGACAGCCCGGTGGCGCACTTGTCCGGCGGTGAGCGCCGCCGCGTGGCGCTGTGCAAGCTGCTGCTGGAGAAGCCGGACCTGCTGCTGCTGGACGAGCCGACCAACCACCTGGACGCGGAATCCGTGGCCTGGCTGGAGCAGACGCTGAAGGACTACAAGGGCGCCGTCCTGGTCGTCACCCACGACCGCTACTTCCTGGACAACGTCACCAACTGGATCCTGGAGGTCGATCGCGGCCGGGGCTTCCCCTACCAGGGCAACTACTCGGCCTATCTCGACCAGAAGCGCAAGCGCCTGCAGCAGGAGGAGCGCGAGGAGAGCGCCCGGCAGCGGCAGCTCGCCAAGGAACAGGAATGGATGGGCCGCAGCCCGGCGGCGCGCCAGGCCAAGTCCAAGGCGCGTATCGCCTCCTATGAGGAGATGCTGGCCAAGAGCCAGGAGAAGACCAGCGGCGAGGCCGAGATCGTCATTCCCCCGGCGCCCCGCCTGGGCAATACGGTCATCGTCGCCGACCATCTCCGCAAGGGCTATGGCAACCGCCTGCTGATCGACGATCTGAGCTTCAAGCTGCCGCCGGGCGGCATCGTCGGCATCATCGGACCGAACGGCGCCGGCAAATCCACGCTGTTCAAGATGATCACCGGCGTCGATACGCCCGATGGCGGCAGCCTGATCGTCGGCGAGACGGTGAAGCTCGGCTATGTCGACCAGTCGCGCGACAGCCTGGATGACACGCGCACCGTCTGGCAGGAGATCTCCGACGGGCTGGACCAGATCACCATCGGCAAGCGGACGATCCCGTCCCGCGCCTATGTCGCCGCCTTCAACTTCAAGGGGGCGGACCAGCAGAAGCGCGTCGGCGTGCTCTCGGGCGGTGAGCGCAACCGGGTGCATCTGGCAAAGATGCTGAAGCGGGAGCACAACGTGCTGCTGCTGGACGAGCCGACCAACGACCTCGACATCGACACGCTGCGGGCCCTGGAAGACGCGCTGGAGGAATTCGCCGGCTGCGCCGTGGTCATCAGCCACGACCGCTGGTTCCTCGACCGCCTGGCGACGCATATCCTGAGCTTCGAGGGCGACAGCCACGTGGAGTGGTTCGAGGGTAACTTCGAAGCCTACGAAGCGGACAAGCGACGTCGACTCGGCGCCGCGGCGGACCAGCCGCACCGCATCAAGTACCGGCCGCTGGCCCGATAAGTGGCAGGGTAGGGGATTGGTTCAACCCCGCCTGGCGGAAGGCAACGGCATCACCACGCCACGCCTTTCGCTGCGCCCCGTCGCGCCGGAAAACCTGCCGGACCTCATCGCCCTGAAGGGCGACGAGGCCGCTTTCGGCCTCATGCTCCACGGCACCCGCACCCCCGAGCGGGCGCGGGAGGAGCTGGAGGACGACATGGAATTCTGGCTGGTGCGCGGCTACGGCACCTGGGCGGTTTTTCTCCGCGAAACCGGGGAATTCCTGGGCATCACCGGGCTGATGGAGCGGCCGGATGGCCGCGGCGTTGCGCTGCGCTACGCGTTGTGGCCGGCATGCCGCGGCAAGGGCTTCGCGCGGGAGGCGGCGCGCGCCGCGCTGGCCTTCGGCTTCCGGCGCGGCCTTTCGCGCATCATCGCGGTGGCGTGGGAGGGCAATACCGCCTCCCGCCAGGTGCTGGCCGATATCGGCATGCGGGACTGCGACAGCTTCACCCATCGCGGCCGCCACATGCTGGTCTTCGAGGCGCTGCGGGACGCGAGCTAAGGCGCCGCCGCGAGGAAGCCGCGGATCCGCTCCGCCAACGGCGCCATGCCGAGCACGCCGTTGAGGTGGCCGAGCGGGCCGGTCACCTCCACCAGATCCGCCGGGCGGCCGACGCGTTGCAGGGTCGCCAGCAATTCCCGGTTGGCGTCGAACAGGAACACCCTGTCGCTGGGCGAGGCCACCACCAGCCAGCGCGCCTGGCTGCGCGCAAGGGCGGCCTCCGTGCTCGGGTATTCGTTCAGGAAAAGCTGGTTGGCGCGGGTCAGGTACAGGAAGTGGTTGGCATCCGACAGGCGCGCGCGGGCCATCGCCGCCGCGTCGATGGCGCGCTCGGCCTCGAAGCGGTCTGCCAGGCGCCGGGCGGGGTCCTGGCCCTCCGGAATGGCGCGGCCGAAGCGGGCCAGGCTGGCGCGGTCCTGGGCGTGGACGGTGACGATCTTCAGCGCGGCCGCCAGACCTTCCAGCGGCGGCTCCCGCCCCGGTGCGTAGTAGTCGCCGCCCTGCCAATTCGGGTCCAGGCGGATCGGCTGTTCCCAGATATCGAGCCAGTTCAGCATCCAGGGGTCGATTTCCCCGGCGCCGATCACCGGCATGACGCGGTCGATCATCTCCGGATAGGCGGCGGCCCATTCGATGGCCTGCAGCGCGCCCATGGACGGGCCGGTGACCATCGCCAGGCGCTTCACACCCAGGCTGTCCAGCAGCTTCTTCTGCACCTCGATGAAGTCCCGCATGGAAACCACGGGGAAATCCGTGCCCCAGGGGCGGCCGGTCGCGGAGTTGATGGTCACAGGGCCGGTGGTGACGGTGCGGCCGTCCCGCACATTCAGGTTCACCAGCGTGTCGGAGGAGACGACGAAGTAGCGGTTGGTGTCGATGGCGCGGCCCGGGCCGATGATGGCGTCCCAGTAGCCGGGCGGCTGGTCCGCCGCGTAGCGGCCGAAGGCGTGGCTGTTGCCGGAGAAGAAATGCGCCACCAGCACCGCGTTGTCGCCCGCCGCATTCAGCGTGCCGGCCGTCTGGTAGCCGATGCGGAGCGTGGGCAGGGTGGTGCCGTTGCGAAGGGTGTGGCCGGTGGCCTCGAAGCTTCGCTTCTCGACGATCCCGGTTTCGGATTGGGCCGAGGCGGCGCCTGCCAGCCCGGCCGCCATCAGGGCGGCCAGCAGCCATCGACGGTACATGTCCCGGAGTCCCTTCCCGTTTGCTTGCGGCAAGCCTGCGGCGGCGGCCGGGTCGGGCGCAAGCGCCTTTCGGGTCCCCCGAACCGCCCCTTGTAGGCCCCCCGTCGCCTCCCGCCGCCCGGCGCGCTAGGGTGGGGGATCAGAACGCAAGCCAAGGTCCTCCCCGACATGAACCTCGCCAAGATACCGACCGGCAAGGCCCCGCCGCACGACGTCAACGTGGTGGTGGAAATTCCCCAGGGCAGCCAGGTGAAGTACGAGCTGGACAAGGAAAGCGGCGCGGTGGTGGTGGACCGCTTCCTGTTCACCCCCATGGCCTACCCGGCCGCCTATGGCTTCATCCCCGGCACGCTCGCCGATGATGGCGACCCGGCCGATGTGCTGGTGCTGACCCCCGCCCCGGTGGTGCCGGGCTGCGTCATCCGCGCCCGGCCGATCGGCGTGCTGCACATGGAGGATGAGGCCGGCTCGGATGAGAAGCTGGTCTGCGTGCCGCATGACAAGGTCCACCCGATGTTCTCCGGCATCACCAGCGCGGAGGAACTGCCCGAGATCACCCGCCGCTCGATCGAGCACTTCTTCGCCACCTACAAGGATCTCGAATCCGACAAATGGGTGAAGGTGCGCGGCTGGGGATCGGCCAGCGAGGCGGCGGACATCATCCTGTCCTCGATGGCCGCCTATGAGGCGGAGGCAGCGAAGGGCGCGGCCGAGTAACGAACGCCCCGTTTTTTTCTCGGCTGCACTTGACGGGCGGCGTGGACAGCGCATCCGCCGCCCGGCAAGCTTCCACCGGCCCGCGGCGCGGACCGGCCCCACGCGGCTCCCCCCGCACCCGGACCGGCCCGAACAACGGACCGGGGGACCAAGAAAAAGGGGGAGATCGTCGCTTTGATGACGCTCGCATTGTTGCTGATCATCGCACTGGGCGCGCTATCCATCGCCTATGGCGTAATCACGGCGAAGGAGGTGCTGGCCCGTGATGCCGGCACCGACCGGATGCAGGAAATCGCCAAGGCCATCCAGGAAGGCGCCAACGCCTATCTGAAGCGCCAATACATCACCATCTCCATCGTCGGAATCGTGCTGTTCTTCGTCATCCTGGCGGCCTTCGGCTTCGGCGGGCATGCCTTCGCGGTGGCGATCGGCTTCCTGATCGGCGCGATCCTGTCGGGGGCCGCCGGCTTCATCGGCATGAACGTCTCGGTGCGCGCCAATGTCCGCACCGCCCAGGCGGCGACGCAGTCGCTGGCCCAGGGGCTCGACGTCGCCTTCAAGTCGGGCGCCATCACCGGCATGCTGGTGGCGGGCCTCGCCCTGCTCGGCGTCGCCACCTACTTCATGATCCTGGTGCCGATCGGCGGGCTGGCGGCCAACAGTCGGCTGGTGATCGATGCGCTGGTGGCGCTGGGCTTCGGCGCCTCCCTCATCTCCATTTTTGCGCGACTTGGCGGCGGCATCTTCACCAAGGGCGCGGATGTCGGCGGCGACATGGTGGGGAAGGTCGAGGCCGGCATCCCCGAGGATGACCCCCGCAACCCGGCCACCATCGCGGACAATGTGGGCGACAATGTCGGCGACTGCGCCGGCATGGCGGCGGACCTGTTCGAGACCTATGCCGTGACCATGGTGGCGACGATGGTGCTGGCCGCCATCTCCTTCACCGCGGAAGCGCGCATCGCGGGCATGCTGTTCCCGCTGGCGATCGGCGCGGTCTGCGTGGTGACCTCCATCGCCGGCACCTATTTCGTGAAGCTGCCGGCTTCCAACAACATCATGCACGCCATGTACCGGGGCTTCATCGTCACCGGCGCGCTGTCGCTCGCCGTGCTGCTGCCGCTTTGCTACCTGGTGTTCGGGACCGGCACGATCACCGCCGGCGGCCATACCTTCGGCGCCCTGGCGCTGTTCCTGTGCGGCGCGGTGGGCCTGGCGGTGACGGCGGCCATCGTGGTGGTGACGGAATACTACACCGGCACGCAGTTCCGCCCGGTGCGCTCCATCGCCGAAGCGTCGCAGACCGGGCACGGCACCAATGTGATCCGCGGCCTGGCCGTCTCCATGGAAAGCACGGCGCTGCCGGCGCTGATCATCATCGCGGGCGTGCTTTCGTCCTATGGACTTGCGGGCCTGTATGGCATCGCGATCGCCACGACGACGATGCTGGCGCTGGCGGGCATGGTTGTGGCGCTGGATGCCTTCGGCCCGGTGACGGACAATGCCGGCGGCATCGCGGAAATGGCCGGGCTGCCGAGCGAGGTGCGGGTTTCCACGGATGCACTGGATGCCGTGGGCAACACCACCAAGGCGGTGACCAAGGGCTATGCCATCGGCTCCGCCGGCCTCGGCGCGCTGGTGCTGTTCGCGGCCTATACGCAGGACCTGAACCACTTCATCGCCAACCCGGACATCTACCCGTACTTCGCCGGGATCGGCGTGATGACCTTCAGCCTGTCCGATCCCTACGTCGTGGTCGGCCTGCTGTTCGGCGGGTTGTTGCCCTATCTGTTCGGCGGCATGTCGATGACGGCGGTGGGCCGTGCGGCGACCGCGGTGGTGGAGGAAGTGCGCCGCCAGTTCCGCGAGCATCCGGGCATCATGACCGGCGCGGAAAAGCCGGATTACGGCCGGGCGGTGGACATGCTGACCAAGGCGGCGATCAAGGAGATGATCATCCCGTCCCTGCTGCCGGTGCTGTCGCCGATCGTGGTGTTCTTCGTGATCCTGATGATCGGCGGCAAGGCGGCGGCCTTCTCCTCGCTCGGTGCCATGCTGCTCGGCGTCATCGTCACCGGCTTCTTCGTCGCGGTCTCCATGACCACCGGCGGCGGCGCCTGGGACAACGCCAAGAAGTACATCGAGGAAGGCCATTACGGCGGCAAGGGCAGCGAGGCCCACAAGGCCGCGGTGACTGGCGACACGGTGGGCGATCCCTACAAGGACACCTCCGGCCCGGCGGTGAACCCGATGATCAAGATCACCAACATCGTGGCGCTGCTGCTGCTGGCGATCCTGGCGCATAGCTGAGTTGGGCTTCGCCCTCCCCCGCGCTTGCGGGGGAGGTTACCGGTCTCTCCCTCTCCCGCACTTGCGGGGGAGGGTCGGGGTGGGGGTTTCCCGACATGCGCGACCCCCACCTCCGTGACATCGCCCGCCGCCTGCGCCGCGACGCGACGGCCGAGGAACGCCGTCTCTGGCAGGCTCTGCGTCAGGACGCGCTCGGCGCCGCTTTCCGCCGCCAGCACCCCATCCCGCCGCATGTCGCCGACTTTGCCTGCCTGGAGGCCCGACTGGTCGTCGAGGTGGATGGCGGCCAGCACGGCGATGCACGGGATGCCGCGCGCGATAAGGCGATGGCCGCTGCGGGGTGGCGGGTGCTGCGCTACTGGAACAACGAGGTGCGCGAGAACCTGGGCGGGGTGGTGGCGGATATCGCGCGGGTGTTGGGGGACAGGTCGGAGTGGGGGTCTCTAACTCGCTGAAGCCTCAGCGCCCCCTGAACACCGGCTTCCGCTTCTCCACGAAGGCCCGCGTCGCCTCCCGGAAATCCTCGGTGTAGGGGAAGCTCTTGCTCGCCTCGTACTGCTCCGCGCTGATCGGCAGCGCGCCGCGCAACTCCTGCAGCGCCCGCTTGTGGAAGCGGTTGGCCAGTGGCGCGCCCTGGGCGATGCGGTGGGCCATGGACAGCGCCTCCTCCTGCACCGCCGCATCCTCCACCAGGCGGGACAGCAGGCCCTTCTCGTAGGCCTCGGCGCCGGTGAAGACGCGGCCCTCAACCAGCATCTCCATCGCCACGCCGTAGCCGACCGACTGCAACAGCGGGTCCAGCTCCTCATAGGCATAGAAGATGTTCAGGTTGCGCGCCGGGATGCCGATGCGCGTGGCGGGGCCGCCGACGCGGAAATCCGCCATCGTCGCCAGCCCGGCCCCGCCGCCCATGGTCCAGCCGCGGCAGGCGGCGACCACCGGGTGGCGGCACAGGCGGAGCGACTGGAAGCTGCGGCCGATCTCGGCGGCATAGACCGCCTCCCGTTCCGGCGTGCCGCGCTCGGTCGCGAAGGCGGCGATGTCGGCGCCGGCGCAGAAGGCGTCCTCGCCGGCGCCGCGCAGCACCAGGCAGCGCAGATCGTCATCGGCCGAGCAGGCCTCCACCGCCTCGGCCAGGCCGATCCACATCGGCAGGTCCATGGCGTTGCGCTTGGCCGGCCGGTCGATGGTGAGGATGACGATGGCGCCATCGCGCGCGAGCTTGATCAGGGGGTGCGACATGGGCGCGACCGTAACGCCGCGCTGCGCGCTCGGCCAGATGGCCGCGGAGAATGGCGGCCAGATGGCTGCACGCAACCCGCGCCCCGCCCATCCGTTCTGACCGCGACCGACCACAGGAGCCATCCATGACCCAGACACGCACCGACCAGGCCGCCCGCGACAAGGTTTGGGAGCTGATCCGCGACATCGAGGTGGCGACCATGGTCACCCTCGACCAGCAGGGCCACATGCGCGGTCGCCCGATGCGCGCGGTGGAGATGAAGGAATTCGACGGCACGCTGTGGTTCTTCACCGCAGGCGCCTCTCCCAAGGCCGACGAGATCCGCCAGGATGAGCGGGTGCTGCTGGCCTATGCCGAGCCGTCCGACCAGAACTACGTCTCGATCTCCGGCACCGCGCAGATCATCCGCGACGTGGCGAAGCAGAAGGCGATGTGGTCCGAGCCGCTGCGCACCTGGTTCCCGAACGGCCCGGAAGACCCCAACGCCGCGCTGCTGAAGGTGGAGGTCGAGGGCGCCGAATATTGGGACGCCCCGTCCTCCACCCTGCTGCACGCCTATGGCTATGTGAAATCGGCCATCACCGGCGAGCCGCCGAAGGCCGGCGAGAACGACAAGGTGGCCTTCAAGCGCCCGGCATAAGCCTTCTCAGGGCCGGGTGATTCACGCTTCCGGCCATTCGGCCTTCAGCGATCACCCGGCACACCGGAAAGCTCGGCCACCAGCGCCCCGACCGAGGCGCTGTCCAGCCCGCCGCGGCCGGAGGTGCACAGCGCCTCCAGCATCTGCGCCGTCAGCGCCGTGGCGGGGGCGAAGACCGCGTGGTCGCGCATCGCCGTTGCCGACAGGCGCAGATCCTTCCGCATCAGTTCCGCCCGGAAGCCCGGCGCGAAATTGCCGGCCAGCATGCGCGCCGCGTGGTTCTCCATGACGAAGCTGGCGGCGCTGCCGCCGCGCAGTGCCTGGCGCATCTTCTCCCCATCCAGCCCGGCCTTGGCGCCCAGCGCCAGCGCCTCCGCCACCGCCAGCATGGTCGTCGCAACGATCAGCTGGTTGGCCGACTTGCACACCTGCCCGGCCCCGGCCGGGCCAAGATGCGTCAGCGTCTTGCCCATGGCCCGGAAACAGGGCTCGGCGCGGGCGAAGGCGTTGGCGTCGCCGCCGACCATGCAGGTCAGCGTGCCGTCCAGCGCGCCCTTCGGCCCGCCGGAGACCGGGCTGTCCAGCAGGATCGCGCCCGTCTCCGCCGCCAGCCGGGCCGCGAAGCCCGCGGCGGCGGCGGCGGAGATGGTGGAGAAATCCACCACCACGGTTCCCGGTGCCACACCCTTCGCCACGCCATCCTTCCCGAACAGTACAGCCTCCACATCCGGCGTGTCCGGCAGGCAGAGCGCGACGAAGGCGGCGCCACGCGCGGCCTCTGCCGGCGTCTCGGCCCAGCGTGCGCCGCTCGCCTCCAGCGCCGCCGCCTTGCCGCGGCTGCGGTTGGACACAGCCAGCGCATAGCCGGCCTTGGCGAGATTGGCGGCCATGGCGGCCCCCATCACGCCCAAGCCTACGAAGGCAACGGGGGCGGGCGGCTGGATCGTGTCGGTCATGCTGTTTCCCTGGTCAGGCGCGGCGCATCGCCGCGCGGATGTTGTCCAGCAGCGTGTCCATGTCGCGCTGGAAATCGGCGCCGTTGGCATAGCCATCGGCCTCGCCGGTGGTTTCCATGAAGCGCTGCCAGCCGGGCGAGGACATGCCCTGGCGGAAGCGGTCATGCAGATAGCCCACCATCTCCGGCGGCATCCCGGCCGGGCCGACCCAGCCCTTCATATTGTCCGCCACCAGCTCGATCCCCAGCTCCCGCAGCGTCGGCACCTGCGGATAGGCGGGCATGCGCCGGGCGCTGGCGCAGGCCAGCGGCAGGATGTCGCCGGAGGCGGCGAGGCCCCGCAACTCGTCCGAGGCCTGCACCACCAGGTCCACCTGGCCCGCCAGAAGTGCCTGCTGCTGCGGTCCGCCGCCGGTATAGGGCACGTGCAGCAGCTCCGTCCCCGTCGCCCGGCCGAGCATGATGAAGATGGAATGCGACAGCGTGCCGACGCCGGAGGAGCCATGCGTCACCGCCTCCGGCCGCGCCTTCGCCGCCTCGATCACCTGCTGCATGCTGGTGAAGCGGCCGCCCTTGCCGCGGGCGCAGATGAAATGCGCATTTCGCGTCAAGCGAATGACGGAGGTGAAGGACCGCTTCGGGTCATAGGGCAGGTCCCGATGCGCGGGCAGGGAGGTGCTCTCGGACCCGCCCGCGATCAGCAGCGTGTGGCCATCCGGCGCCGCCCGGCTGACGAATTCGGCGGCGATGGCGCCACCGGCACCGGGCCGGTTCACCACCACCAGCGGCTGCGGGAACAGCGGGGCCGCGGCCTCCGCGATGGTGCGGGCGATGATGTCGGAGCCGCCACCGGGGGCGAAGCCGACGATGAGCTGGATCGGCCGGGTCGGCTGCCAGCCTGGCTGCGCCCGCGCCGGGGCGATGAAGGGCAGGGCAAGCGGGGCGGCCAGCAGGGTGCGGCGGGTCACTGACATGGAGACTCTCCCGGTTCCGGCCGTCTGCGCGGCCTGCCGGGCAGCATGCCGGCCGAGCCAGCCGGGGGCAACAAGCTCAGTTCTCGTCGTCCGGAATGTTGAGCTGGATGCCGCAGGCCTTGCAGTGCACCGCATCCGTATCGTGCCGGCCGAGGCCGCAGCTCGGGCAGCGGAAGCGCACCTTCAGCGGCCGGAACAGCGCCTGCGCCAGGCGCAGGAACAGGGTTACGCCGCACAGCATGATGATCACGGTCAGCAGCCGGCCCCAGGTGCCGTCCAGCGTGATGTCGCCGAAGCCGGTCGTGGTGAGGGCCGCCACGGTGAAATACAGCGCATCCGCCCAGTTAGCGATCTCCGGATTGCGGGCGTACTGCGTGGCGTGGACGATGCCGGTCATCACCGCGATGAAGACCAGCAGGTCCGCGGCGGCGATCGGGGCCTCCGGATTGGCGCGGAACAGCGGCAGGTCGCGCCGCAGCTGCGCCACCAGCCGGGCGGAGCGCAGCAGCCGCAGCGTCCGCAGGCTGCGCAGGAAGCCCCAGCCCGGGGCGAAGGGGGCCAGCAGGAAGGCCAGGACCGCGATGATGTCGGCGATGCCGGCGGGGTGCGTCGCCTCCCGCCACGGCCGCGGGCTGGCCGCCAGCCGCAGCACCAGCTCCGCACCGAGCACCAGGCCGAAGCCGAAATCCACCAGCCGCAGCGCCGGGCCTTGCGGCAGGAAGGATTCGCCGATGACCCAGGCCAGCGCCAGCAGGTCCAGCGCCAGCAGCCCATAGCCGCCACCGAGGCCGAACCGCCCGGCGAACCGGTCGAACGGGCCGATCTCGGCGGACATGTCTAGCGGGTCGGCTTGGGGGGGGTGGCGGAATAATCGTAGAAGCCGCGGCCCGATTTGCGGCCGAGCCAGCCGGCCTCGACATATTTGGCCAGCAGCGGGCTCGGCCGGTATTTCGGGTCGCCCATGCCTTCCTGCAGCACGCGCAGCACGGCGAGGCAGGTGTCCAGGCCGATGTAGTCCGCCAGTTCCAGCGGCCCCATCGGGTGGTTGCAGCCCAGCTTCATGCCGGCATCGATGGAGGCGACATCGCCCACCCCCTCATGCAGCGCGAAGCAGGCTTCGTTGATCATCGGCAGCAGGATGCGGTTGACGATGAAGGCCGGGTAGTCGGCGGCATAGGCCACCGTCTTGCCCATGCGCTCCGCCAGTGCCGCCACGGCCTGCACCGTGGCGTCATCCGTCGCGAGGCCGCGGATCACCTCGACCAGCTTCATCAGCGGCACGGGGTTGAAGAAATGCATGCCGACGAAGGCGCCCGGCCGGTCCGTCGCCGCCGCCAGCCGCGTGATCGGGATGGAGGAGGTGTTCGACGCCACCAGCGCGCCCGCCTTCAGATGCGGCGTCAGCGTCGCGAAGATCTTGTGCTTGATGTCCTCGCGCTCGGTCGCGGCCTCGATCACCAGGTCGCAATCGCCGAAGGCGGCGTAGTCCGTGCTGGTGGAGATGCGGGCGAGCGCCGCGTCACGGTCCGCCTGGGACAGCGTGCCCTTGGAGACCTGGCGGTCCATGTTCTTCGCCAGCGTCGCCATGCCCTTGTCGAGCGCCGCCTGGGCGACGTCCAGCAGCACCACCTCCAGCCCGGACTGGGCCGCGACATGGGCGATGCCATTGCCCATCTGGCCGGCGCCGATGACGCCGAGTTTCTGGATCTGCGTCATCATCGTCTCCGCCTAAGCGCCCTCTCCCCCCGACGGGGGGAGAGGGATGGGGTGAGGGGGGCCGCCCAGGTCGGGGAGAGCGAGTAACCCCGCTCGGATTCATTCATGGTCGGTGGCGCGGGCGGCAGGCCCCCCACCCAACCCTCCTCCCCAAGCGGGGGGAGGGCTTTGGCTACTTCTTGTCCAGCGCCGCTTCCAGCTCCGGGATCACCTTGAAGACGTCGCCGACCAGGCCGTAATCGGCCACCTGGAAGATCGGCGCCTCCTCGTCCTTGTTGATCGCGACGATCACCTTGCTGTCCTTCATGCCGGCCAGGTGCTGGATCGCGCCCGAGATGCCGAAGGCCATGTAGAGTTCCGGCGCGACGATCTTGCCGGTCTGGCCGACCTGCATGTCGTTCGGCGCGTAGCCCGCATCGACCGCGGCGCGGGAGGCACCGATGGCGGCGCCCAGCCGGTCCGCGATGCCGTCCAGGATCTTGAAGTTGTCGGACGAGCCCATGGCGCGGCCGCCGGAGATCACCACCCGGGCGGCGGTCAGTTCCGGCCGCTCGAGCTTCACAAGCTCGGCGCCGACGAAGCTGGAAACGCCCGGATCCTCCGCCGCGGCGGCGGTCTCGATGGCGGCGCTGCCACCTGCGGCGGCGACCGGGTCGAAGCTGGCGGCGCGCACCGTCAGCACCTTCTTCGCATCGGCCGTCTTCACCGTGGCCAGCGCATTGCCGGCATAGATGAAGCGGCGGAAGGTGTCGGGACCCTCCACGCCGGCGACGTCGGAGATGATCTGCACGTCCAGCAGGGCGGCGACGCGCGGCATCACGTTCTTGCCGGCGGCGCTGCCGGGGGCCAGCAGGTGGTCATAGGACGGGGCGAGGGAGACCAGCAGGGCCGCGACCGGCTCCGCCAGCCCCTGCGCGGTGGCGCCACCATCGGCCACCAGCACCTTGGCCACGCCGGGAAGCTGCGCGGCGGCGGCGGCGTCGGACTGCGCCAGCACCAGCACATGCACGTCGCCGCCCAGCTGCTGCGCCGCGGCAACCGCGCTGCGGGTCGGGGTGGAGACGGTTTCGCCGCGATCGGCGAGAACGAGCACGGCCATGGTCAGATCACCTTCGCTTCGTTGCGCAGCTTGTCCACCAGCTCGGCGACGCTGCCGACCTTCACGCCCGCCTGGCGCTTCGGCGGTTCCTCCACCTTCAGCACGGTCAGGCGCGGCGCGGCATCGACGCCGAGATCGGCCGGCTTCACCGTCTCGATCGGCTTTTTCCGAGCTTTCATGATGTTCGGCAGGGAGGCGTAGCGCGGCTCGTTCAGCCGCAGGTCCGCGGTCACGATGGCCGGCAGCTTGAGGGAGACGGTCTCAAGCCCGCCATCGACCTCGCGGGTCACCTTCGCCGCGCCATCCGCGATCTCGACCTTGCTGGCAAAAGTGCCCTGGCCCCAGCCCATCAGCGCCGCCAGCATCTGGCCGGTGGCGTTCATGTCGTCATCGATGGCCTGCTTGCCCATGATGACGAGTTCCGGCGATTCCTTGGCGATCAGCGCCTTCAGGATCTTGGCCACCGCGAGCGGCTCGACCACGCCATCGACCTCGACCAGGATGCCGCGATCGGCGCCCATGGCGAGCGCGGTACGGATCTGTTCCTGCGCCGCGGTCGGGCCGACGGAGACGGCGATGATCTCGGTGGCGGCGCCCTTTTCCTTCAGGCGCACGGCTTCCTCGACCGCGATCTCATCGAACGGGTTCATGGACATCTTGACGTTGGCCGTCTCGACGCCCGTGCCATCCGCCTTCACGCGGACCTTCACGTTGTAGTCCACCACCCGCTTCACGGGGACGAGGATTTTCATGATTTGCCGGGTCCCTGGTCGTCGCGCGGCGCAGAAACCAGGCGCCGGGCGTATTTCGCACATGCAAAAACGGCCCGGACCATAGGGCGGGGCTTCGGTGTGGGCAAGGCAGGCCCGGGTAAAGCAGACCCGGGTAATGCAGGCTCGGGCGAAGCAGGCCCGGGTAATGCAGGCTCGGGCGAAGCAGGCATCAGCCGCGCGTGGCGAGGATGAGGATCAGGAACAGCACCAGCGTGACGCCCTGCAGCGCCACGCGCCAGCGCATCAACCGGTTGGAACGGGCGCCACCGGCGGCCTCGTTGCGCGCCAGGCCGAGCATGCCTGCGAACATCACGCCGAGCGTGGCGAACATGGAAAGGCCCACCAGGACCGTCAGGAAGGTCGTCATCGGGCCAAGATGGCACGTCCCGCCGCCCCGGCAAGGCGGGAAGCGTCGCTACCTGCGCGCGCCCGCCATTACCTGCGCGCGCCCGCGATGGCGAAGGCGCCGATCGCCACGGCGACGACGCACATCAGGAAGCCGGCGGAATAGCCGCCGGTCAGGGCGATCAGCCCGGAAAAGGCCGGGGGCGCCACCAGCATGGTCATGCCGAAGGCGAAGGACAGCGCGGCGGTTGCACCGCCGACCTGGCCGGGCGGCGCCAGGCGGGCGGCCTCGGCCAGCATCACGCCGTTCCAGCCCACCGCGGTGGCGCCCATCACCACCCCGGCCGCGGCCACCAGGAAGCCCGGCCAGCCCGGCCCGGCCAGCGCCAGCGCCAGCCCGGCGAGCGCCGCGCCGCCGCCGCAGGCCGCCAGCACGCGGGATGCGCCCAGCCGGTCCGCCAGCAGCGCCCAGCCGACGCGCCCGACCACGCCGGCCGCCTGCGCCAGCGCCAGTCGCAGCCCGGCCTCGGCCAGGGGGGTCCCCAGGCTGGCCACCTGGAACGCCACGAAGAAGGTGGAGAAGCAGAATTGCGCGATGCCGTAGCCGCAGGCCATCACCGTCAGCCGCGCCAGTTCCCCATTGGTCCGCAGCAGGCCGACATTGGCCGCCGATTCGCGCAGCACCGCCAGCAGCCCGGCGCTGGCCCCGGGACGGTCCCGCCCGCCATCCAGCCCGGCCCGCAGCGGCTGGATGCCGAGCGCGACCAGGAAGGCGATGCCCGCCATGCACAGGATGCTGATGCGCCAGCCGGCGACCAGCGCGATGGCCGGCGCCAGGGCGGCGACGATCATGGCGCCCAGCGGCACCCCGGCCTGCTTCACGCTGAACACCAGCGCTCGCCGCCGGGCCGGGGTATGCGCCGCGATCAGATGGCTGCCGCCCGGCGTCACCGGCCCATGTCCCATCCCGGCCAGGACGGCGGAGGCGGCCAGCGCCAGCGGATGCCCCAGCGCCGCCAGCGCGATGCCGCAGCCGAGCACCACCATCGAAACCTGCAACATCCGCACGCCACCCCAGCGACGGATCAGCGGCCCGGTCAGCGGCCCGGTCACCAGCGCGCCGGCATAGACCAGCGCGGTGTGCAGCCCGGCCAGGCTGGCCGGCACGCCGGTTTCGGCGGCCATGGCCGGCGCCAGCACCGGCACCGTCAGGAAGGCGCCCATGCCGGCCAGATGCGCCGCCATCAGGGCCAGCATGATCACGGGCAGCGGGGGGGCGGGGGAGGTCACCGGTGCATCCTCAACCGGCCTGCGCTGCACCGCAACATGCCGGCGGGCATTCTTCCTGTTCCGAGCCTCCGGCTTCCTGTTCCAGGCCCCCGGCCCGGATGCGCCCGCACTCCAGGGTTGACCCGCCCGGCATGAGCAGGTTCATCCCCGGCATGCGCGCAATCCTTCATCTACTTCCGATCCTGGCGCTGCTGCTCGGCGGCCCGGTCCTTGGCCAGACCGCCGCCCCGGCCGCTCCCGCAGCCGCACCATCCGCAGCGCCTGCGGGCGGCAATGCGGAGCTGGAGCGGCTGCTGGCGACGCTGCGGAATGATGCTGCGCGCGCCGAATTGATGCGGAACCTGGAGGCGCTGGTCGCCGCCCAGCGCAGCGCGCCCCCTGGCACGGCGTCCTCTGGCACGGCGTCCTCTGGCACGGCGTCCTCTGGCACGGCGTCCTCTGGCACGGCGTCCCCCGGCACCGCGCCCGCCGCTGCTCCGGGCAGCACCCCCGCCGCCAGCGGCGCCCCGGCGCCGGGGGCTGCCACGCCCGCCACGCCGCCGGCGGCCGAGCCGGCGCTGCTCGCCCCCAACACGCTGGGCGCGCAGCTGCTGATGGGCGCCTCGCAGCGCCTGCAGGGCATCTCGGAAAGCCTGGTGGCGGCGGCGGAGGCGGCGACGGACCTGCCATCGGTGGCGCGCTGGGCCTCGGATTTCGCGCGCGACCCGGTGACGCAGACCCGCGTCATCGACGCCGCCTGGAAGCTGGCGCTGCTGTTCGGCGCCGGCCTGCTGGCGGAAATGCTGGTCCGCCGCCTGCTGCGGCGATTCTCCGACCGGCTGGACCGCATGGCGCCGCACAATGGCGATGCCTGGACGCGGATGCGCCGCGTGCCGCTGGTGCTGGCCCGCTTCCTGCTGGACCTGGTGCCGCTGGCCGCCTTCGCCGTCATCTCCTACGGCATGATCGGCGCGGTGCGCCCGCTGCCGACGACGGAACTGGTGCTGCTGACCGCCAACAATGCCTACATCGTGCTGCGCGCGGTGATGGCGCTGTCGCGGATGATCTTCTCCCCGGCGTCGAGCCATCTGCGCCTGGTGCCCTGCCACGACGAGACGGCGGCCTATGTCACCATCTGGGTGCGCCGCATCGTGGCCGTGGCGATCTTCGGCTATGCGGTGGCGGAGGCGGGGCTGCTGTTCGGCCTGCCCTGGGCGGCCTATGACGGCATCCTGCGGCTGACCGCGCTGGTCGTTTCCCTGCTGCTGGTCATCGTCATCCTGCAGAATCGCGGCGCCATGGCGGACCTGCTGCGCGCGCCGGACCTCAAGCCCGGCGACCAGCCGGACCGCATGCGGCGCATGCTGCGGACGCTGCGCAACCGCGTCGCGGACATCTGGCACCTGCTGGCCATCCTGTGGCTGATGGCGCTGTGGGGCGTCTGGGCGCTGGAGGTGCGGGATGGCTTCGAACGCCTGCTGCGCGTTTCCCTCGCCACGCTGCTGATCATCGGCCTGGCCAAGCTGGTGGATGAGCTGCTGCGGCGGGCGATCAACCGCGGCTTCGGCATCGGCCACGAACTCGCCCGGCGCTATCCGGGGCTGGAGGCGCGGGCCAATCGCTACGTGCCGGTGCTGAAGGGCATCGTCAGCGGCATCATCATGGTCGTCACCCTGCTGTTCCTTCTGGAAGCCTGGGGGGTTGCCGCCTTCGCCTGGTTCAGCCGCGGCCAGCTCGGCGCCCGGCTGCTCGGCTCGCTGGTCTCCATCGGGCTGACCGTGATCGTCGCGATCACGGTGTGGGAAGTGGCGAATGCCGCCATCCAGCGCTACCTGGTCCGCCTGTCGCGGGATGCCCAGGCGGCGCGTTCCGCCCGGGTGCGGACGCTTATGCCGATGCTGCGCACCCTGCTGTCCGGCACCATCCTGGTCTTCGTCGCGCTCAACGTGCTGACCGAGATCGGCATCAACGTCGCACCCCTGATCGCCGGTGCCGGCGTCATCGGCCTGGCCATCGGCTTTGGGTCGCAGACCCTGGTTCGGGACGTCATCACCGGCATCTTCCTGCTGTTCGAGGATGCGGTGGCGGTGGGCGACGTGGTTTCCGTCGGCGGGCTGGCGGGCGTGGTGGAGCAGCTTTCCATCCGCTCCATCAAGCTGCGCGCGCAGGACGGCTCCATCCACATCATCCCGTTCAGCGCCGTGACCACCGTGACCAACATGACCCGCGACTTCTCCTTCGCCGTGCTCGATGTCAGCGTCGGCTATGGCGAGGACACGGACCGGGTGGTGGAGGTGATGCGGGAGGTGGCGGCCGATATCCGCGCCGACCCGAAGTTCAACCCGATCGTCCGCGACGAGCTGGAAGTGCTGGGTGTCGAGCGGCTGGCCGATTCCGGCGTGCTGATCCGCGCCCGCATCAAGGGCGAGCCGATGGCGCGCTGGAGCATCGGGCGCGAGTTCAACCGCCGCATCAAGCAGCGCTTCGACCAGCTCGGCATCGAGATCCCGTACCCGCACCAGAAGCTGATCATCGACCGCCAGCAGGGCCGCCACCCGACAGAGGACTTCCCGGACGCGCCGGAAGCCGCTAAGACCTAGGCGTGACGATTTTCCGGATCCTTACGGGCCGAATTACCGGCCCGGCCGCCTGACCCCGATCCCCCTCATGGGGGGATGGGCGCATGTGCGGCCGGGTGCCTTTTCGGTTCTTCGCCACCCGATCCGGAGCTTCCCCATATGTCCTTCTACGATCCCGAGCCGCTCTGCGCGGCGCGTTTCACCGTCACCGCGGATGCCGCGCCCGGCCTGCTGCCGCGCATCCTGGAGCCTTTCGCCAAGCGCGACCTGATCCCCGACCTGGTGCGCGCCTCGCGGGATGGCGATGCGATCCGCGCCGAAGTCGCCCTGCACGCCATGCCGCTGTGCATGGTGCATCTGGTGGCGGGCAATCTCGGGCAGATCATCGGCGTGCGGCGGGTGGAGGCGATGGAGGGCCGCGTGGTCCATCCGGTGCTGGACCTCGCCACGGCGGCGTGACCGACTAGGCGGATTGAACCCGGGGGGCGGCGAAACGATATGAGGGGTATCATGCAATACCTCCTCGCCATCCTCCTCCCGCCGCTCGCCATCCTCTTCGCCGGCAAGCCGTTCCAGGCCGTGTTCAACGGGCTGCTTTGGATCGGCGGGCTGGCCTTCATCCTGCTGCCCTTCGTCGCCGGGCAGGCGGCCTGGGGCATCGCGGTGATCTGGGCGCTCGCCGTGGTGCATGGCCGCCGCAACGAGGCGCGCGACCGGCAATTGGTGGAGGACGCGCTGCGCCGGCGGGGCTAAGTGACCGTTGAGAATGCGGGCGGCTGAGGATCCGCAGGGGATTTTTCGTCCCTGGAAGGCGCCAGATGCCGCCGATGCTGATTACATCGGCAAGTTCGGCAACGCTCCAGGGGCAAAGACCCGCGGAGCCGACCCGCAGGCGTTTTCAAACAGTCACTCAGCCCCAAGCACCCGCCGCGCCTCCGCCGCATCCGCCGCGATTGCCGCCTTCAGTTCCTCCAGCCCGGTGAAGGTGGCGTCAGGCCTCAGGAAGCGCACCAGGCGCACGCCGATCTCCTGGTCGTACAGGTCGCCGGCGAAGTCGAAGATGTGGGTTTCCAGCCGCGTCACCGGGTCCCCGCCCAGCGTCGGGCGGCGGCCGACATTGGCGACGCCATCGGCCACCCGTCCATCCGGCAGTGCCACGCGCACCGCATAGACCCCGCGCGCCGGCTCCAGATGCCGGCCGAGCAGGATATTGGCGGTGGGCCAGCCGAGTTCCCGCCCCAGCTTGTCGCCGTGGAACACCGTGCCACGCACTTCCCAGTCCCGCCCGAGCTCCGCGGCGGCACGGTCCGGGTAGCCATCCTGCAGGGCCCGCCGGATACGGGTGGAGGAGATCGGCCCCCCCTCATCCACCACCGGCGGTACCACCGTCAGGCCGATGCCACGCGCCTCGCATTGCTGTGCCAGGAAGGCCACGTCGCCGCCGCGGCGGTGGCCGAAGGCGAAGTCGGCGCCACAGGCCAGATGCCTGGCGCCGATCGCCTGGTGCAGCACCTGTTCCACGAAGGCCTCGGCCGGCATCGCCGCCAGCCGGGCATCGAAAGGCAGCGCGAATACCGTGCGCACGCCCTGGGCCGCCAGCGCCTGCGCCTTGGCCGGCAGCAGGGTCAGGCGGAAGGGCGGGTCCTCCGGCCGAAAATGCTCGCGCGGATGCGGCTCGAAGGTCAGCGCGGCCAGCGTCAGCTCCGGCCGGGCCGCATGGGCGGCGCGCAGCACCGCCGCATGGCCCAGATGCACGCCGTCGAAATTGCCCAGCGCGACGGTGGCGCCGCGGGCCGCCTCCGGCACCGCGTGCCAGTCCGCGTGAATTTCGGGCATCACGCCTGGTCGGGCCGCAGCCAGGGCTGGGTGCCTGGGGGCGGGGCGAAGGCGGCGAGCTTGTCCAGCGCCTCCGCCACCGTCGCGGCCCGCATGGCGAGCGGCCGCTGCGCCTCCCGCACGAAGCCTTCCTTCTGCATGAAGTCCAGCACATCCAGGAAGGGGGTCCAGAAGCCGGCGACATCGAGGAACACCACGCCCTTGGCCTGGATGCCGAGCTGTGCCCAGGTCAGCGCCTCCACCGCCTCCTCCAGCGTGCCGAAGCCGCCCGGCAGCACGATGAAGCCGTCCGACAGCTCCGCCATCTTCGCCTTGCGCTCATGCATCGTGTCGACGACATGCATCTCGACGCCGCCGCCATGGCCGACCTCGCGCTTCAGCAGGCCGTGCGGGATCACGCCGATCACCTCGGCCCCGGCGGTCAGGGCCGCGTCCGCGGCGATGCCCATCAGCCCGACGGCGCCGCCGCCATAGACCAGGCCGAGGCCGCGCCGTGCGACCTCTCGCCCCAATTCCCGCGCGGCTTCCGCATAATCGTCCCGGGCGCCGGTCATGGAGCCGCAGAATACGCACACCCGCTTCGGTCTGGTCACGAAATGGCCCTCATGCTGCGCCGCCGCATGGTGGCGTTAGCCGGGGCGGGTCGGATCGACAAGGCCGGGGCGGTTTGCGAGAACCGCCCGGCCCAATAGCAGATGGATCTTGCAATGCCCGCCACCACCCTCGGCACTTCGGAGCAGCTTCTGGCGGAACTCCGCCAATGGGTGGAGCAGGAGACGCCGACCACCGATCCGCGGGCGGTGAACACGCTGATCGACCGCTGCGAGGCCGAGCTGCGGGCGGTTGGTGGCGAGATCACCCGCATCCCGGGCCGGGACGGCTTCGGTGATACGCTGGTCTGCCGCACCCCGGCCGCCGCGGGCAGCAACCTGGCGCCGGTGATGGTCTCCGGCCATCTCGACACGGTGTGGGACCATGGCACGCTGGCCGGCCCGATGCCGTTCCGGGTGGAGGGCGACAAGGCCTATGGCCCGGGCATCTACGACATGAAGGCGGGCTCCTTCATGGCCTTCCACAGCGTGCGGGAAATCCTGCGCCAGAAGATCCCGACGAAGCGGCCGATCGTGCTGCTGCTGACGCCGGATGAGGAAGTCGGCAGCCCGACCAGCCGCGACATCATCGAGGATACCGCGCGTGGCGCGCGGGCCGTGCTGATCCCGGAACCGGCCGGCGCCGGCGGTGCCTGCGTCACCGCGCGCAAGGGCGTCGGCCGCTTCGTCATCAAGGTGCGCGGCGTCTCGGCGCATGCCGGCGGCAACTGGTCCGAGGGCCGCAGCGCCGTCGTTGCCCTGTCCCGCCTGGTGCTGAAGATCCATGAGCTGACGGATCTGGCGGCCGGCATCACCACCAATGTCGCCCCCGTCTTCGGCGGCACCCGCCCCAATGTCATCCCGCCCGAGGCCGGGGCGGAGGTCGATCTGCGCGTGCCGACCATCGCCGAGGGCGAGCGGCTGGAGAAGCTGATCCTGGGCCTGGCCGGCGAGCAGGACGGCATCCGCATCGAGATCACCGGCGGCATGAACCGCCCTCCCTTTGCGGAGAATGGCGAGATCGTCGCGCTGTATGAGCAGGCGAAGGCCCTGGCGGCGGCGGCGGGCTACACGCTGCCGAAGCAGCATCGCGGCGGCGGCTCGGATGGCAACTTCACGGCGGCGCTGGGCATCCCGACGCTGGATGGCCTCGGCTGTACCGGGGCGGGCGCCCATGCGCCGCATGAGCACATCGTCTGGACCGACCTCGCCGCCCGCTGCGCGACGCTGTGCGGGCTGCTGGAGGAGATCGACTGACCGGCTGCCCCACCATGCGGGCGGCCCGGTCCGGTGCGCCCGTTCCAGGTGGGCGGCGTTGCCGTCGCGGCCTGGATGCGAAATCCGCGGCCGGCCGCCAGCCGCCTGCCTCGTGGGGCAGGCGATGACCACCTTCCCCCTCTACGCCCTGGCGGCCCTGGCCGAGATCGCCGGCTGCTTCGCCGCCTGGGCGGTGTTGCGGGACGGGCGCAGCGCCTGGTGGCTGGTCCCGGGCCTGCTGTGCCTGGCCTTCTTCGCCTGGGCGCTGACGCGGATCGACACGCCCTTCGCCGGGCGCGCCTTCGCCGCCTATGGCGGGGTCTATATCGCCGCCTCGCTGGGCTGGATGTGGGCGGTGGAGGGCGCGCGGCCGGATCGCTTCGATCTGCTGGGTATGCTCCTATGTCTGGCGGGCGCCGGCTTCATCCTGCTGGCGCCACGCGGGTAAAGCATTTTCGGGCCTAGCGGCTGCGCAAGGCGGCCCGGAAATGCGCAAGAACAATAGGATGGAGACGTTGCACCGTCCTCCTTCCGGTGAAACGGCTCCAGGGGAACAGCCATGCCAAGAGCACTCATCGTCGGCGCCGGGCCGGGCTTTTCCGCCTCCCTCGCCAGGTTGCTGGCCCGCGAGGGCTATACCGTCGCGCTGGCGGCACGGGACACCGGCAAGCTGGCCGCCCTGGCCGCGGAAACCGGCGCCAGCCTGCATCGCTGCGACGCCAGCGACCCCGCCCAGGTCGCCGCCTTGTTTGGCCAGCCGGAGGCGGCGGAGGCGGAGGTGGTGTCCTACAACGCCTCCTTCCGCGTGCGCGGCCCGACGGTGGAACTGGCGCCGGAGGATGTGCGCCGCACGCTGGAGGTCTGCGCCTTCGGCGCCTTCCTGGTGGCGCAGCAGGCTGCCGCCCACATGCTGGCGCGTGGCAACGGGACCATCCTGCTGACCGGCGCCTCCGCCGGGGTGAAGGGCTATGCCCGCTCCGCCCCCTTCGCCATGGGGAAGTTCGCCCTGCGCGGCCTGGGCCAGGCGCTGGCGCGGGAGATGCATCCGCAGGGGGTGCATGTGGTCCATATCGTCGTGGATGGCGGCATCCGCAGCGAGCGGCGGCCGGAGACGGGGCAGGACACGCTGCTGGACCCTGATGCCATCGCCACCGCCGCACTGGCCGCCATCCGCCAGCCACGCAGCGCCTGGTCAGCCGAGATCGAGCTGCGGCCTTGGGTCGAGACCTTCTGAGGGGAAACGCCAGATGTACACTGATGCCCAGGGCAACGCCCTGACCGTCGCCTCCGCCGAGGCCGCCCGCGCCTTCGACCATGCGATCGAGGGCTTCCTGAAGTACCGCTTCGACGCCGGGCTGCGGCTGAAGGCTTTCATCACCGCCGATCCCTCGGCGCCGCTGGGGCAGGTGATGGCGGGCAGTTTTGCCATGCTGGCCTATGACCGGGGCCTGCTCGGCCGCGCCGCCGGGTCGCTCGCCAAGGCGCAGGCGCTGCCGGCCAATGCGCGGGAGAAGGCCCATATGGCCGCGCTCTCGGCCTGGATCGACGGCACGCCGGAGAAGGCGCTGTCGGTCTGGGAGCAGATCGTGGCGGAACACCCGCGCGACCTGCTCGCCTTCCGCCTGCACCATTTCTGCGCCTTCTGGATGGGCGCGCCGGAACGCATGGTGACGCTGGTGGAACAGGTGATGCCGGCCTGGTCCGATGAGACGGCGGGCTATGGCAGCGTGCTCGCCTGCCGCTGCTTCGCGCATGAGGAAACCGGCAGCTACACCATCGCCGAACATGCGGGCCGCGATGCGGTGGCGCTGGACCGCGGCGACCTATGGGCCGCGCATGGCGTGGCACATGTGCTGGAGATGCAGGGCCGCCGGGCCGAGGGCCTGGATTGGATCGCGGCGCTGGAGCCGAACTGGGATGGCGGCAACAACCTGATGCACCATCTGTGGTGGCACCAGGCGATGTTCATGGCGGAGCAGCGCGATTTCGACGGCGTGCTGCGGCTGTACGACACGCGCTTCCGCAACCGCGAATCCAAGGTCCACCTGGCGCAGCCGGATTTGTACATCGATGTGCAGAATGCGGCTTCGATGCTGTTCCGCCTGCAGCTGCGCGGCATCGCCGTGGGCGATCGGTGGGAGGAGTTGGCGGAGAAGGCGGAGGCCCGCATCGGCGACACGCTGTCGGCCTTCACCCAGCCGCACTGGATGATGGCGCTGGCCGCCAGCGGCAGGCGGGACGCGGCGGCGCGGATGCTGACGGCGCTGGAGGATGCGGCGCGCGGCAACACCCACCACGCCCGCATCCTGCGCGACGCCGCGCTGCCGGCGACGCGCGCCGTGGCATTGCATGCGGAAGGCCGGCACGACGAGGTCTGCGACATCCTGCGCCCGGCGCTGGGCGACCTGCATCGCCTCGGCGGCAGCCACGCGCAGCAGGATGTGCTGGAACAGATCTTTGTTGATTCCGCCATGAAGGCGGGGCGGCAGGCGGATGCGCGGCTTGCGCTGGAACGCGCCGCCGCGAAATCCCCGGTGCCGCCGGCGCGGCGCGTCGGTTTTGCCGAAGCCGCGCTGGCGGTCGCCTACTGAGGGGGGACCTACTGACCGGCCAGCGCGCGGGCGAAGACCGGCACGGCGTCGATCAGGTCCTGCGCGCGTACATATTCGCGCGGCGTATGCGCCATGGCGATGTCGCCCGGGCCGAGCACCACGCAGGGCGCCAGCACCTGCAATTCGCTGGCGTCGGTGCCATAGGGGGCGGTGCGTGGCGCGTGGTTGGTCAGCCGCGTGGCGCGGGCGACGAAGGGGTGGTCCGCCGGCAGCTCGGGCGGGAAACCCTCCATCTGCTCCGCCAGGTCGATGCCGGCATCGCGCGCCGCCTGGCGCACGGCCTGCAGGATGGGCTTCGGGTCCACCTTGGCGCTGTAGCGGAACTTGATCTGCGCCGTGGCCTTGGCGACCGTCACATTCATCGCCGTGCCGTGGTTGTCCAGGATCAGGTTGAAGTCGGAGAAGGGCGGGTCGTAATCCGCATCCTGCAAGGCGGGGTTGCTGCGAAGCTCGTCATGCACCGCGCGCATCGCCACCAGGAAGGGCAGCAGCTTCCAATTGGCGTTGGTGCCCTTGCCGGTGGAGGAATGTGCCTGCACCCCATGCGCCGTGGCGGTGAAGGCGATGTGGCTGCGATGGCCGCGCACCGGCACCAGGCTCGTCGGCTCCACCACGAAGATGCCTGCCAGGTTCAGTGACTTTGCCAATGCGCTGTCGCGGGCGATGCGGCGGGCGCCGGCCTTGGTGGTTTCCTCATCCGTCGTGATCAGCAGCGTCGCCCCGACATCCGCCGGCGCCCGCTGCGCGGCGATGATGGCCGCCGCCACCTGGCCCTTCATGTCCACGCTGCCGAGGCCGTGCAGCAGCCCCGCCTCATCCAGACGCGGCGCCCAGGGATCACTCTCCCATCCCGTGGCCGGCACCGTGTCCATATGGCCGGACAGCGCATAGCCGCCCCTCGGCCCCTTATGGGCGACCAGCACCCGCTTCGGCACGCCGTTGGCATCCGTGTAGTCCAGCCGCTCCACCTCGAATCCCGAAAGCTCCTGCTCGATGCGGTCGGCGACCGGCAGGTTGGAGAGGCTGGATCGGCTGTCGATCGCGATGAGGTCGGCTGCCAGGCGCAGCACAGGGTCGGAGAAGGTCATGCGCCGCAGGGTCGCTTGCCGAGGCCGGGCGGGCAAGGGAGGATGGGCGCATGACCCCGCAAAGCTACCTCGACCCCCGCAGCGGCCGGACCTGGCCGCTCGACACCCCCCGCTGGTGCGGCGACGACCAGGCACCGCTGCTGCTGACGCTGCGGCAGGGCCTGACCCGCGCCGAGATCGAAACCGGCACCCGCAGCATCTGGCGCTATGCCGCCGCCCTGCCTTGGATGCCCAAGGCCCCGATCAGCATGGGGGAGGGCTGCACGCCGCTGGTGGAACGCGTGCTGCCCGGCGGCACGGCGCTGCTGAAATGCGAATGGTTCATGCCGACCGGCAGCTTCAAGGACCGCGGCGCCAGCGTCATGCTGTCCCTGCTGCGCGACCAGGGCGTAACGAGCGTGCTGGAGGACAGCTCCGGCAATGGCGGCGCGGCGGTTTCCGCCTATGCCGCGGCCGGTGGCATGGCCGCCACCATCTTCGTCCCCGCCAGCACCAGCCCGGCCAAGACCGTGCAGTCCCGCGCGGCGGGCGCCGCCATCGAACTCATCCCCGGCTCCCGCCAGGACTGCGCCGATGCGGCGCTCGCGAAATCGGCGGAGATCTTCTACGCCAGCCACAACTGGCAGCCCTTCTTCCTGGAGGGCACCAAGACCCTGGCCTATGAGCTGTGGGAAGACCTCGGCTTCAAGGTGCCGGACAACGTCATCGTCCCCTGCGGCGCCGGGTCCAATGTGCTGGGCTGCTGGCTCGGCTTTTCTGAACTCTTGCGGGCGGGCCAGATCGCGAAGCTCCCGAAGATCTGGGCGGCGCAGCCGGCGAATTGCGGCCCCATCGCGCGCGCGGCCCTAGGCCTGCCGGCGGTGGAGGCGCAGCCGACCATCGCGGAGGGCACCGCCATCGCCCAGCCGATCCGCCTGCCGGAATGCCTCACGGCGCTGCGCGAATCGCATGGCGGCGCCGTGCTGCTGGAGGAGGCGGAGATCGCCGAGGCCGCGCTGGCCCTGGCCCGCACCGGCCTCTACGTGGAGCCCACCTGCGCCCAGGCCGCCGCCGCCTTCTCAAAGCTGCGCGCCGAGGGCCGGATCGCGGAGCGCGAGACCACGGTCGTGGTGCTGACCGGTACCGGCCTGAAGGCCACGCCGCGATTCGCGGAAATGCTGGGGGTCGCCATCTGATGTCGCTGGACCATCTGCCGACCCCCTGCCTGCTGCTCGACCTGGCCACGCTGAAGCGCAACATCGCGCGCATGGCGGCGGCGGTGGCCCGCCACCCCGGCGTGCAACTGCGGCCGCATATGAAGACCGCGAAATCGGCGGCGGTGGCGGAGCTGGCCGCGCCGGGCGGCGGCCCCATCACCGTCTCCACCCTGGCGGAGGCGCGCTACTTCGCGGCGCACGGCTTCCGCGACCAGATCTATGCCGTCGGCATCACCCCCTCGAAGCTGGATGCCGTCGCCGCCCTGAACGCGGAGGGCGCGGAGATTCGGATCATCACGGATGACCTGGAGACGGCGCAGGCCATCGCCGCCCATCCCGGCCGCCTGCCCACCCTGATCGAGGTGGATATCGGCGAGGGCCGCGCCGGCGTGGCGCCGGATGGCGAGGCGCTGCTGGCGATCGGCGCCGCGCTGGGGGCGAAGCTCGCCGGCGTGCTGTCCCATTCCGGCCATTCCTATGCCGGCCGCAGCGAGGCCGCGATGGCGGAGCTGGCGGAGATCGAGCGCGCGGGAATCGTGCTCGCGGCGACGCGGCTGCGCGAGGCGGGCCATGTGGTCAGCGTGGTTTCCGCCGGCGCCTCCCCCACCGCCATGTATGCGGCGCATCTCGACGGCGTCACCGAAATGCGGGCCGGCGTCTATATGATGGGCGACCTGCTGCAGGCGCAGCTCGGCGTGCATCCGCTGGAGGATATTGCCGTCACCGTGCTGACCAGCGTCACCGGCCGCTACCCCGCGCGCAATGCGGTGCTGGTGGATGCTGGGGCGCTCGCCTTGTCCAAGGACCGCAGTACGGAAGCCGCGCCGCGCGACTGGAAGTTCGGCCGCGTGCTGGATGCCGCCGGCCAGCCGAGCCTGGGCGACGCCATGGTGGTGCGGGTGCACCAGGAACATGGCGAGGTCCGCGCGGCGGAAGGCGGCACGCTGCCGATGGACCAGCTGCGTGTCGGCACCCGGCTGCGAGTGGCGCCCAACCATGTCTGCCTGACCGCCGCGGCGCATCCGCACTATCATGTGCTGGATGAATCCGGTCGCGTGGTGGCGGTGTGGGACCGGGTGAACTTCTGGTAGCCGTTGCGGAATGTGACATTTCTTGTTCGGCGCGGTGACATCTGGGATGCTGTGGCTTCCCCATGATGGGTGTCCGCAATGGCTCGATTGTCCCGCCGGGCCGCCATCTCGCTGCCCGTGCTGTTGCTTCCGGTTGCGCCCGCGCGCGCCGGTCGTCTTGTGCCGCCCTTTCCCGAATGGGTAGGGCGCACCGCGCGGCTGCGCAGCCCGGCGGGTGACGCCCGGCGTCTCCTCGCGGCGGATGGCACCGGGCTGATCGCCGTGCGCGCCCTGTTCGCCTGCCGCCCCTTGCCTGTGCGGTCCTGGCGCATGGATGAATCGGGCCGGGCGCTGACCTACCAGCGGCAAAGCGCGCTGTTCCCCGGCCGCCTGGTGCAAGGCAGCGCCCGCATCGAACCGGGCAGCGGCGGCCTGCGCTGGATCGAGGCGCAGGAACAGCTCGCGGAGTTCGATGGGTTCGAGGCGGCGGAGGCGGCCGGACACTGCCTCTGATGGCGGAAATCTGAACCTCGCCAGGCACCGCCTGGGTGGGCGGCCCGGCCCGCGCTGCTTAATCTTGCCGCATGTCCGCTTTCGCCAACGCGGCCACCTCCGCCCTGCTGGTCGCCCTGGCCGGCGCCGCGATCCTGGTGGTCGCCATCCTCGGACCCTTCGGCCTGGTGCTGCTCGGGCTGCTCACCCTGGTCGTCTGCGTGCGGCTGCAGCTCGTTGAGCTGGTGCCGAGCTGGGGCAGCCGGGTCGATGCCGGGGAAACGCGGGCGCGGCCGGCGGAGCGTGCGGCGCTGGCCGGCCAGCTGCGCTTCTATCGTCGCTGCGGGCTGCTGCTGCTGGCGGCTGGCCTCGCCGGCACCGCCTTCGGCAAGTGGCGCCGCGGCGGTCAGCGGCGGTCGGGATAATCCCGTGCCGGGCGCGGCTTGAAGGCCGGCAGCGACCAGCCGCGCCAGATCGCGGCGCCACGGATGCCGAAGCCCAGCGCGATGCCCGCCAGCAGCGCCACGTCCCGCGGCAGCGGCGCCAGGCGCAGCGCCACATAGGCGAAGGCGGCGGCCGCTGCGGCGGTGATGTAGATTTCCTTGCGCAGGATCAGCGGCAGCTCGTCGCAGACCACGTCGCGGATGATGCCGCCGGCCGTGGCCGTGACGGTGCCGAGCAGCACCGCCGCCCAGGGCTGCGCGCCGCCGATCAGCGCGATCTCCGCCCCCAGCACGGCGAACAGCGCCATGCCCAGCGCATCCGCCCAGAGCAGCGCCTTGAAGCGGCTTTCGATCAGATGGGCGAAGAAGAACACCACCAGCGCGGCGGCGGCGGCAATCGCCGGCAGTTCCGGCTGCTTCAGCCAGAACAGCGGCGTGCGGCCCAGCAGCAGGTCGCGGATCGTGCCGCCGCCGAAGCCGGTGATCATGCCGATCAGCACGAAGCCCACCGCATCCAACTGCTTGCGGCTGGCGACCAGCGCGCCGGAGGCGGCAAAGACGGCGATGCCCAGCAGGTCCAGGACCTGCAGCGCGGTGTCCAGCCCGCCCAATTATTCCGCCGGCACGGCAAGCGGCGCGGCGCGCCGTGCGGCATGGCTGGCGCGGCCCATGCACAGCAGCGATCCCAGCAGCAGCAGGGCCGCCAGCGGCAGCACCAGCGCGGCCAGCCCGAAATCGATCAGCAGCCCCACCGGCACCGGCGTGATGGCGCCACCGAGCGGCAGGCCGGAGGAGACGAAGCCGAACACCTTGCCCATCTGCCCCGGCGGGATCGCGTCCTTCAGCATCACGTCGCGCGGCGTGCGGGACGAACCCATCGCCAGCCCCGCCGCGGCGGCCACCACCGGCTGCAGCCAATGCGGCATCGGCAGCACGCCCAGCGCCAGCAGCAGCACCACCGCCACCAGCGTCAGCCCGACTATGAAGGCCAGGTGCTTCTTCGAACGGTCCGCGAACCAGCCGCCCACCAGCGTGCCGCCCGTCGCACCCACCATATATCCGGTGAGCGCGAAGGACGCGATGGCAACCGGCGTGCCCCAGATCTCCATCAGCACGGTGATGGAAAAGGCCTGGATCACCGACCCCGCCATGGCGGAGAGCAGGAAGAAGCCGAAGAACAGCAGGATCGGACGGGACAGCAGCAATTCCCGCCCGCCCGGCCCGCCGGCGGCCTTCTTCGGCTTCGCCTGGTCCTGCAGGATGCGGCTCTGCCACAGGATCGCCAGCACCACCGGCAGGCCGATCAGGCCGAGCAGCAGCAGCGTCGGCCGCCAGCCCATCACCAGCAGCAGCCCGGCCACCACCGGCGGGCCCGCGGCGAAGCCCAGATTGCCGGTGAAGGTGTGCATGGCGAAGGCGCGGCCGATGCGGCTCGGGTGGATCGACCCGCCGAGGATCGCGTAATCCGCCGGGTGGATCACCGAATTGCCCACCCCCGACAGCAGCGCCAGCAGCAGGATCGCCCAGTAGCCCGGCGCAAAGGCCATGGCGGCGATGGACAGCGCCATCAGCAGGACGCCGCCCACCAGGAAGGGCCGCGCGCCGTGCCTGTCCACCAGGAAGCCCACCGGCGTCTGCAGCGCCGCCGTGACCGCCGCCATCAGCGCCACGGCCAGGCCCAGCTCACCGAAGGACACGCCGAATTCGTCCCGCCACACCAGGAACAGCGGCGGCAGGCACAGCATGTAGAAATGGCTGAGGAAATGCCCGGTGCCGATCAGCGCCAGGATGCGGGCGTCATGGCCGGGCGGCGGCAGGGTCGAGAGCGAGACGTCGGGGGAGGCGGGGGCGACCATGCCGGGCGGGCTCCGAGGTTGCCCGAAACTGCGCCCGGCCCGGCCCCAAGGTCAATCGGCCGCCTTCAGCCCGGCCAGATCCAGAACAGATACAAGCCATACAGCGCCAGCAGCAGCGCGCCTTCACGCCGGCCGATGCGCCAGCCACTGCGCGCCAGCACCAGCAGCAGCAGGGCCACGCCCAGCATCACGAACATGTCGAAGCCCGCAATCTCCGGAGGCACCGCGGTGGGCGCGATCAGCGCCGTGGCGCCGCCGATGCCCAGCAGGTTGTAGATGTTGGAGCCGAGCACATTGCCCAGCGCCACATCCGCATGCCGCCGCAGCGCCGCGACCAGGGAGGTGACGAGTTCGGGCATCGAGGTGCCGATGGCGACGATGGTCAGCCCGATCACGCTCTCCGACACGCCGAGGCTGCGGGCCAGGGTCGTCGCCCCCTCCACCAGCAGCCCGCCGCCGCCCACCACCAGCGCCAGCCCCACCGCCACGAAGCCGATCGAGGCCGGCACGCCGCGCCAGAAGCCGCCGGGCGGGACCGGCCCATGCTGTGCCAGCCCGCCCGGATGCACCTCCTCCAGCGCCTGCGCCTTCTCGAAGGCGGCGGTGTGGTCGCCGGTGGTGGCGCTTTCCTGCCGCCAGGCATAGACGAGGTAGGCCGCCAGCCCGAGCAGGAAGGCCACGCCGACCATCCGGTCCAGCGTCCAGGCCAGCCCCACCGCCAGCAGCGCCGCCGCCGCCGCGGCGCCCAGCACGCCATCCCGCCACAGCGCCGCGGAGGGCACCGCGATGGGGAAGATCAGCGCCGACAGGCCCAGGATCAGCAGGATATTGGCGATGTTGGAGCCGACGATATTGCCCAGCGCGATGCCGGGCGACCCGGCCAGCGAGGCCTGCACGCTGGTCACCAGCTCCGGCGTCGAGGTGCCGAAGCCGACCAGGGTCAGACCGATCATCAACGGCGAGACGCCCAGCCGCTCCGCGATCCGGACCGAGCCGCGCACGAACAACTCGCCCCCCAGCACCAGCAGGACGAGGCCGAGCAGGATCAGCAGCGGGCTGCTCATGCCGGCTGGCGCCGCAGCGCCAGCAGCAGCGCCACGAGACCCCAGCCCGCCACCAGCGCCGTCGCGACGCGGGATGCGGCGGCGGCGCCGGCCTCCCCCGCCAGCAGCGCCGGCACCTGCGCGAGCGCGGAGCCGCCGCCGAACAGGGCCAGGGCGCAGATGACGAAGCCGGTGACCAGCGCCGGGCCGCGCCGCTGCCAGGCGGCCAGGATGGCCAGCGCCCCAAGCCCGGCCGGAATCAGCGCCGTCCCATGCACCGGTCCCGCCGGCAGCAGGTAGCCGGCAAGCCCGATCGCCAGCAGCAGAGCGCCGAGGATGCGAAGCGTGGTTCCGGGATGGGAGGCAGTCATGGCGAACCCCTGTGCGTCATGCGGCAAACCCGCCTGGAGGGTTCGACATCACGCCGGCCACCCCCGAGGGCGGCGGGGCGCCAGAGGGGCCCGAACCAGCGCGGCAATTGGCCCGGCGCCCGCCGGCTTTCAAGCGGGCCGCAGCAGCCCCACTGCATCGACCACCGGCCGGCCGGCGAAGACCTCGCGCGACAGGGCCCGGAAGGCGGCATGCGGCACCAGGATGGCCAGGATGTCGGCCTGCGCCAGCGCCGCCTGGACATCGACCAGCACCACGCCGGGCCGGGCCGCCAGGGTCGGCGGCAGGGTGGCCAGCAGCGGGTCGCAGCACAGCAGCCGCAGCGTGGCGTCGCGGGCGAGATCCTCCGCGATCGCGAGCGCCGGGCTGGCGCGCAGATCCTCCACATCCGCCTTGTAGGTCAGGCCGAGGCAGGCCACCGCGGGAGGCTCCAGCCCCCCCGCCAGCCCCGCCGCCAGGGCCCGGATGCGCGCCGCCACCTGGCCCGGCTTCGCCTCGTTCACCGCGCGTGCGGCGCGGATTAGGCCGGATGCCGCGGGCGCGGCTTCCGCCAGGAACCAGGGATCCACCGCGATGCAATGCCCGCCGACGCCGGCGCCGGGCTGCAGGATGGCGACGCGGGGGTGCCGGTTGGCCAGGGCGATCGCCGCCCAGGGGTCCACCTCCATGGCCTCGCAGATCGCCGCGAGTTCATTGGCGAAGGCGATGTTCACGTCCCGGAAGGCGTTCTCCGCCAGCTTCGCCAGCTCCGCCGTGCGGCTGTCCGTGACCCAGCACCGGCCGGTGACGAAGCCGGCATACAGGTCCCGCGCCAGCGCCGCGCAATCCGCTGTCAGCCCGCCGATGATGCGGTCATTCGCCACCAGCTCCCGCAGCATGGAGCCTGGCAGCACGCGTTCCGGGCAATGCGCGAGATGCACGCAGCCCGGCGGCGCCGGAAACCCGCGCCGCGGAAGCGCCAGGTCCGGCCGCGCGGCGGCCAGGCGTGCCGCCAGCGCCTCCGTCGTGCCGACCGGGACAGTGGATTCCAGGATCACCAGGTTGCCCGGGCGCAGCAGCGGCGCGATCGCATCGGTGGCCGCCTCCACGCTGGCCAGGTCGGCGCGGTTGCCGGGGCCGAGCGGCGTCGGCACGGCGATGACGAAGACCTCCGCCGGGGCCGGCACCGCCTGCGCCGCCAGCCGCCCGGTGGTCAGCGCCGCCGCCAGCAGCATGTCGAGGTCCGGCTCCTGGAAATGCGCCTGGCCGGCCTGCACCGCAGCGACCACGCGCGGGTCGGTATCGCAGCCCGTCACCTGATGGCCGCGGCTGGCCAGCATCGCCGCGGCCGGCAGCCCGATATAGCCCAGCCCCATCACGCAGAGGCGCTGCACCTGGCCTCCCACCAAAGCCCCACCGCCTCCGCGATGCGGTCCGCGGCGCGGCCGTCGCCATAGGGGAAGACCGGCCGGGCCATCTCCGCCAGCCGGTCCGGGCGGTCCAGCAGGGCGTTGGCCGCGGCGAGGATCACGCTGGTGGCGGTGCCGGTCACCAGGGCGGCGCCGGCGGCCACCACCTCGGGCCGTTCCGTCACCTCCCGCAGGACCAGCACGGGCAGGCCGAGGGCGGGCGCTTCCTCCTGCATGCCGCCGCTGTCGGTCAGCAGCATGCAGGCCGCGCGCATCAGGGCGACGCTGTCGCAATAGGGCAGGGGACCCAGCAGATGCACGCCGGGCACGCCCGCGAGCCGTTCTGTCACCGGATCCCGCACCGCGGGGTTCGGGTGCAGCGGCCAGACGATCTCGACATCGCCGCGCGCCGCCAGCGCCGCCACCGCATCGGCGATCCGCAGCAGGGGGGCGCCCCAATTCTCCCGCCGATGCGCCGTCACCAGAACGATGCGGCGGCCGGGGGCGATGGCGACCGGCACCACGCCGGTACGGCGGGCGCGGAACAGCGCGTCGATCCCGGTATTGCCGGTGATCAGCACCTGGCCCTTGCCGTATTCGCCGCGCAGATTGGCCGCTGCCGCCGCGGTCGGGGCGAAGCGCAGCACCGCCAGGGCATCGATCGAGACGCGGTGGAATTCCTCCGGCCAGGGATTGCCGAGGTCGCCGGAGCGCAGCCCGGCCTCGACATGGCCGACCGGCACTCCGGCCTGGTGCGCCGCCAGCGCCGCGGCGAAGGCGCTGACCGTGTCGCCCTGCACCAGCACGAGATCCGGCCGCGCCGCGGCGATGGCGCCGGCCATGGCGGTCAGCAGGTAGCCGGTGAGCAGCGGCAGGCCCTGGTTGGCGGGCTGCGCGCCGAGGTCGATATCCGCGCGTTCGTCGAATTCGGCCAGCACATCGGCCACCAGCCCGGCATGCTGGCCGGTGGCGCAGGCCAGTGCCCGCAGCCGGGGCTGGCGGCGCAGCGCGGCCAGCACCGGCATCATCTTGATCGCTTCCGGCCGCGTGCCGAAGACCACCAGGATGCGGCAGCCGGGTTGCGGCGGCGGTATCGCGTTCATGCGGCGTGGCCGACCGAGGCCAGATGAGGCACGACCAGCGGCTGGCCGGCGGCCGGTGCACCGAGGGATTCACGGATGAAGCCGACCAGCGGCTCCACCACCTGGCTGCGGCGTTCCGGGTCGCCGAAGACGGCCATTTCCACCACGCCGAGCTCCGGCAGCCCCGCCACCTCCCGCAGCCCGGCCGGGAAGCCGCTGCGGCCGAGCACCGTCAACGCGAAGCCGGCCTGCGCGGCGGCTGCGAGGCCCAGCAGGCTGTCGCAGGTGAACACGGCCTCCGAGGCCAGGCCGGCGCGGGACAAGGCGCGCAGCGCGCGTTCGCGGAACATGCAGCCTTCCGGCAGCAGCGCCAGCGGCAGCGGCCGGCCGGCCGGCGCCTGCCAGTCCGGCGCGGCGGCCCAGACCACCGGCTCGGTCCAGATCGCCACGCCGGCGACTTCCCCGTCCCGCCGCTTGCCGAGCACCAGGTCGAGCCCGCCGGCTTCCTGCTTCAGGCGCAATTCGTGGCTGCGCCCGACCTCCACCTCCAGCCTTACGTCGGGGTAGGTGCGGGCGAAGCGGGCGAGGATATGGGCCAGCGTGCGCGGCACGAAATGGTCGGCGACGCCGAGGCGCAGGCGCCCGGCCACCGGCGGTTCCACCATCCGGCGCACCGCCTCGTCGTTCAGGGCCAGCATGCGGCGGGCGTGGGTGAGCAGCGTCTCGCCCTCGGCGGTCAGCTCGACCCGCCGGCTGGTGCGCCGGAACACCGGACGCCGCAGCAGATCCTCCAGCCGCTTGATCTTGAGGCTGACCGCCGACTGCGTGAGGCAAAGGGCGGTGCCGGCCGCGGTGAAGCCGCCGAGTTCGGCGACCATCACAAAGCAGCGCAACAGGTCGAGGTCGAGGTCGGGCCTACGCATGATTCACCGATAATGGTGAATCAAACGTTAATGAGCAACCCGTGGTTGAACCGCTACCAACGCGATTACAACGCCGGCGGCCACCGCTGTTCCGGCACCGGCGCGGCGACGATGCCGCCGCGCCAGCCAGGCTCAGATATCCTCGTCGTAGCCACCGCCATCATCATAGGCGCCGGCATCATTGTCATAGGCAGCGGCATCCTGGCCGCCCGCATCCTGGCCCGCCGGATCGGTCCAGGTGGAGGAGGTGGGCACCGCTTCCTGCGCGAAATCGCCGGCGCCCGCCGCGGCCGCGCTGGTCGCCGCCTCCGCCGTGCCGCCGCCGAGCGCGCCCATCAGCGCGTTGCCCAGCATCATGCCGCCGGCAACGCCGACCGCCGTCATCATCGCCGTCCGCATGAAGCCGCCGCTCTGGCCCTGCTGCAGCGCCTGCGGGTTGTAGCCGGGCGGGTATTGCGGCTGCGGCTGCGGCCGGGTGCGCATCATCGGCCGCTGCTGCGGCTGGCCGCCACCGAACATGCCGCCGAACAGCCCGCCGCGCTGCGGCTGCTGCTGGGCGTGCTGCGCCTGGGTCTGCGCCTGCTCCAGTTCCCATTCCAGTTGCTGGATGCGGTTCTGCATCTCGACCACCGCGTGTTCCTGCACGAAGGCGGTCTGGGTGATGCGGTAGCGGGCTTCCGGGTAGCGGGCGAACAATTCGCCGATCAGCCGGTCGGCCTCCGGGTCCACCGGCGGCAGCGGCTGCGCCGGCTGCTGCTGGCCACCGCCCAGCGCGCCCCAGGGCGAGGCCGGGCGCGCCGGCGCCGCGCCTGCTGCGCCGCTCACCCGCTCCACATAGCCGGTGATGATCCGGCGTTCCTCGTCCGTCATGGTCCCCTGTTTCCTCTATGGCATGCAGGGCGCCGGCCGGGAGTGGCCCGGTACGTTACCTGCATTTCATCCGGGCGGGGAATTGGCCCGTCGCCGCGATCATTTCAAGCGGCGCCGGCGTGACGTTCAGCGATCGAGCTGGGATGGCAGGCCGAGCCGGCGCCATTCTATGACCGGGCAACGGTCCATCACCACCGCGACGCCGGCTTCCCGGGCGCGGGCGGCGGCGGCCTCATCCACCACGCCGAGCTGCAGCCAGACGGATTTCGCCCCGAGCCGCACCGCCTCGTCCATCACGGCGCCAGCCTCCGAACTGCGGCGGAACACATCCACCATGTCGAGCGGCCCGGCTTCCTCCAGGCTGGCCAGCACCTTGCGGCCATGGATCTCGTGGCCGGCCAGCATCGGGTTCACCGGGACGGCGTCGTAGCCGCGGGCCAGCAGGAAGCCCATGACGCCGTGGCTCGCCCGGTCAGGCCGGTCCGAGGCGCCGACCACGGCGATGCGGCGGGTGGTCGTCAGCAGGTCGCGGATGCGGTCGTCCTCGGATGCCATTCAGAACCTCTCCAGCAGGCTGCCGCAGCCTTCCACCTTGTCCGTGATGCCGCGGCTTCGCAGGGCGTGCCAGTAGGTGGCAACGTTGATGGCAATGACGGGCTTGCCGAGCCAGAGTTCCGCCATCGCCGCCAGCTTCACCATGGACAGGTTGGTGCCGACCTGGACGATGGCGTCCACGTCGTCGCCATCGATCTCCTTGATCCCCTGCACGCAGCGCGCCGGGGTCTGCGCCGCGATGTCGGTCCAGGATGTGCAGCGGAAGGCGGTGTCGCGCACCACGCTGAAGCCCATGTCGGCGAAGTAGCGTGCCACCTCGATGTTCATCGCCGGCCAGTAGGGCGACATGACGGCGATGCGTTTCACGCCGCCATGTGCGTTGAGCGCCGCGGTGCAGGCATGGCTGCCGACGCTGATCTTCAGGCCAGACAGGTCCTCCACCTCCTTCACGAAGCGGTCGGCGCCGCGCGCACCGTCGAAGAAGGTCACGGCGGACATGCCCATGACCAGCGCATCCGGGTTGCAGGTCATCACCGAGCGCACCGCATCCAGCGTGTTGCGACCGATCAGCTCCGCACCCGCGCGGAACGTCTCGTTGGAGACGGCGTCGGCATTGGGCGTGAAGATACGGCTGTAGTGGTTGGTCACGCCGGCCGGGCGCATCATGTCGAAATCCGGCTGCACCACCGTGTTGGTGGAGGGGCCCATCACCCCGAATTTGCAGCGCCAGCCCAGCACGTCGCCCATCGGAGCCCCTCCATCGCCAATCCGGCGTGCAGCCTGCCACAGCGCGCGGCAGGCGCCAGACCCCGCGGGTCGCTTTCGCAACAGCTTGCCCTTGCCAGAAGTCCCGGCGCGACGTCTCCTTCCCTTCCAGGAAGGCTTCCGGAGAAAAACAATGTCGATCCCCACTCTGTCGCGGCGCACGGCGCTGCTCGGGCTTGCGGCTGCCCTGCCGATTGCTGGCGCCCGCGCGCAGACGGGTGACTGGCCCAGCCGGCCGATCCGCTGGGTCAATCCCGGTCCGGCCGGCGGCGCCGGCGACGTGATCTCCCGCCTGGTGGGCGACCGGCTGCAGGCGCGGCTCGGCCAGCCGGTGGTGGTGGACAACCGGCCGGGCGCCGGCACCAATATCGGCATGACCCAGGTCGCCCGGGCGGCGCCGGATGGCTACACGGTGGGGCTGGCGACCATCGCCGCCAATGCCGCGAACAAGTGGCTGTACCGCAGCATGCCCTTCGACCCGGAGAAGGATTTCGCCGCCGTCGGGCTGATTGCCTTGGTACCGAACATCGTCGTCATCCCGCCCGCGGTGCCGGCGCGGACGCTGCAGGAATTCATCACCTGGGCGAAGGCGCAGGGCCGGCCGATCAATTTCGGATCCGTCGGCGCCGGGTCGTCGCAGCACCTGGCCGGGTCGCAGTTCCAGATCATCACCGGGCTGCAGCTTCAACACCTGCCCTATACCAACAGCGGCCAGATGAACACGGACCTGATCGAAGGCCGCATCGACATGCTGTTCCAGTCGATCTCCGCCGTGACGCAGATGGCGCAGGCCGGGCGCATGCGACCGATCGCCGTCAGCGGCACGGCGCGGGTCTCCGCCTTCCCCGACCTGCCGACCATGCAGGAGCAGGGCGTCGACATCACCTCCACCGGCTGGTTCGGCCTGTGCACGCCGGCCGGCGTGCCGGAGCCGATCCTGGCGCGGCTGGACACGGAATTGCAGGCGATCGTGCAGGACCCGGCGCTGGCGCAGCGGCTGACCGCCAGCGGCGCCATCCCGCGCGCCATGGGCCGCGCCGACTTCACCCGGTTCATGGCGGAGGAAAGCGCCAAGTGGCGGGTGGTGATCGAGGCGGTGGGCGCCAAGGTGGATTAATACCAGATCCCGGTGATCGTGACCGATCACCGCCTCAATCGCCGGCGCCGGCATCCGCCGGCTTGGCTACGCGCCACTTGGCGCGGCGGCCATTCGGCCGCTCGCCCGCCTTCGGCGGGCGCAGGTTCCCATCAGTGGGATTTGGTATGAGCCGCCCTCAGGGCAGCGGCGGAACCAGGTTCCTGGGGCGGTAGATGATCTCCGCCCCGGTGCGGTCCTTCTCGCCGTCCAGCCGGGTCACCGGCAGCCCGAAGCGCGCGGCCAGGCTGGGGTGCAGGCTTTCGTTGATCGGCTTCAGCGCGCGGCCCTCCGCATCCCGCGGCCGCGCCAGGCTTTCCCAGGGGCGGAGCGCCGGAACCCGTTCCAGCACCGCGCGATAGCGGGGCGGCAGGTGGCGCGTGACGCGCCAACGGGATTCATGCTGCGGCGCCAACGGGTCCGGCGGCCCGCCGCGGGCCGGCGGCAGCATGCTGGCATCGAGCTGCAACCCGGCCGCCTGCGCTTCCTCCGCCATCCACAGCAGCGGGATCTCCGCCAGCCGGCGATCAGTGTAGCCACCGCCGACATCGGAATGGGCGCCGGCGAACCAGACCTGGCGGATGTCGCAGCCGGCCGGCTCGACCCCGGTCCACAGCGTCGGCACGAAGCTGCGGCGCAACTCGTCGATCGCCAGCGCATGCCGCCCGTGCCGCACGATGCGCGAGGGCTCGGTATCGTGGAACCGGTAGGACGGCGCGGAGATCAGCATGTTCCGCAGCGTCGATGGCACGCCGAGCGCGCCAACCGTGTCCCAGACGCCGAGGAAGGCGATCTCGACCGCCGTGTGGCAATCGGATTGATGGCGCTCGCAGAAATCCTCCGGGCTGCGCGGGGAGGCGGTGCGGTAATAGGTCCAGGCGGCGCGCAGATCCGCCAGCCTCTGGCGCTTCAGCAGCCCGCAGGCGCCGATCAGCCCGGACAGGCTGCGCGCGCTGAAGGCACCGCGGGAGAAGCCGAACAGGAAGATCTCGTCGCCCGGCACGTAGTTCTGCACCAGGAACATGTAGCCGGACCGGATATTGTCATCGACGCCCTCGCCGAAGGCGCCGCCGACCAGCTTCTGCAGCGCGATGCCGGTGGAGCCGACGCCGCGCAGGTACAGCGTGACCTGCCGGATGCCATCCTGGCCGCTATTGGCCCGCACCGCGCGCGCCAGCCGCGCCACATTGGTCTCCGACCGCTCGGCGTCGGCGCTGTTCCAGGTACCGTCGAAGCAGACGACCAGCCGCTTTGCCGTCACGCCGATGTCCTCCTTGCGTTATTGCCGCGCCGCCCCCGAAATCTCCACCAGGCGCCGCCAGACCGGGGTTTCCCGCGCAATCTTCGCCGTCATCGCCGCCGGGCTTTCGCTGACCGCCGCATCATAGCCGAAGGGCCGCAGCGCGGCGGCGAAGGACGGGTCCTGGCCGACCCGGCGGATGGCGGCGAACAGGCGCTGCACCTCCGCCTCCGGCGTCGCGGCCGGGGCCAGGATGGTGTTCCAGGACCGGATGTCGATGGAGGCCAGCGCCGGCGTCTCGGCCAGCGCCGGCACATCCGGCAGGAAGGCGAGGCGGGTGCCGGAGCTGACGCCCATCGCCTTCATCCGCCCCGCCGCGATATGCGGCAGCAGCGCGGCGGGCAGGTCGGCCGTCGCCTCCACCGTGCCGGCGATGACATCCATCGCCTGCTGCGCGCCGCCGCGATAGGGCACGCCGGTCAGCTCCACCCCGGCCGCGCTGTTGATGGCCGAGAGCGTGAGATGCGTGACGGTGCCGATGCCCGCATTGGCCACGCGCAGCCCGCCGGGATTCGCCTTGGCCCAGGCCAGCAGCGCCGCCATGTCCGTCCAGCCATGCCGCCGCGCCACATCCGCGCCCACCGCGATCACCACCGCGCTGTCGGAGATCTGGCTGATGGCGCGGAAATCCTTCGTCACGTCGAAGGGCATGCTGGGCTGGATGAAGGGCGCGGCGCAGAGGGTGGCGGCGCCGATCACGCCGATGATGCTGCCATCCGCCGGCCCCTTCGCCACCGCATCGGCGCCGATCAGCCCGCCGCCGCCGCTGCGGTTCTCCACCACCACCTGCTGGCCCTCCAGCAGCGGCGTCAGCCGCTCCGCCAGCAGCCGGCCCAGGCTATCCACGCCGCCACCGGGCGGGAATGGGACGACCACCCGCAGCGGGCGCCGGGTTTGTGCGAATGCGAGGGAGGGGGTTGTGAGCGCGGCGAGCAGGACGGCGCGGCGGCTGAAGCGGGTCATCGATGAAGCTCTCCCAGGGTTGCCGTTACCGTAGGGAGACAAGCTGCGTCAGTGCAACGGGATCGCCGCGCGCGATGCGATCGATGCCGGAATTGCGCCGCGTCGCGCGGCTTCGCGCCAGACGCGCTCGATCGCCGCGCGGCCGCGGCGGGTGATGGCGGCTTCATCGGCCACTGTCGTGCGGCCATCGCGCAGCAGCACGCGGCCCTCGACCATCGCCAGCGACAGGTCGGCCGCGCTGCCATTGGTGATCAGCGATTTCAGCGGGTCCCAGACCGGCTGGTAGCGCGAGGAGCCGAGGTCGAACATCACTAGGTCGGCCCGCGCGCCCTTCGCCACCAGGCCCAGGTCGTCTCGCCCCAGGGCCAGCGCCGCATCCCGCGTCGCTGCCCGCAGGATGCGCGGCGCCGCCAGCCCATGCGGCGTGCCCGACTGCGCCTTGGCGAAGACGGAGGCAGTGCGGAGCTCATGCAGCATGTCGAGCGTCACGCCATCCGTGCCGATGCCCAGCCGGAGGCCCGAAGCCTCCATCCGCGCCAGCGGCACGAAGCGGCCGGAGCGGGCGAAGGCGAGCGGGCAGGAGGCGAGCGCGGCCCCCGATTCCGCGATCATCGCCATTTCCTCATCCGTGGCGAACATGCCATGCGCCAGCACCACGCCTGGCCGTAGCAGGCCCATGTCACGGAGGTGCTCGATGGAGCCCTTGCCATGGGCGGCCCGCACCTTCTCGATCTCGATCAGGTTCTGCGCGGCGTGGATGGAGACGATGGTCTTTCGTTCATGCGCCGCGGCATCGATGGCCCGCAGCAGATCAGGCGTGCAGCTATCGGGACCATGCGGGCCGAAGCCCACGCGGGTGACGCCGCGCGGGCCTTCATCGTAGCGGTCGAACAGTTTCAGGATGGCCTCGAAGCCGGTGTCGCCGGTCGGGCTATAGGTGGGCTTGCCATCCGGGGTCATGCCGACCGGCGCGGAGAACAGGTACGGGCAGGACCAGCTGCGCAGGCCGAGCCGCTTCGCCCGTTCGATGAAGGGCCATTGCGCCACGCGGTACACGTCGAGCAGTGCGGTGGTGCCGCTGCGGAGGCCTTCCAGCAGCGCCATCTCGGCCGCGTCGCCGATCTCCTCCTCCGTCATCACCTGCGCGGCGACGTCGCCGAGGGGCATCAGCAGCGAATAGACGATGTGCCCCGGCAGGTCGCCCGGCGCGATGTCATCCGCCAGGCCGCGGAACAGCGGCGCGGACAGCGCGTGGTTGTGCAGGTTGATGAAGCCCGGCAGCAGCAGCGCATCCGGCGCCACGATGCGCTCCGCCTCCATGCTCGGCGATCCGGCGACCACATCGGCCACCACGCCATCCTGCACGATCACGCTGTGGCCGGTGCGCAGCCCGTTCTCGGCATCCCAGACCCAGCCGGGTTCGATGATGAGCGTCATGGCAGGATCCCCCGGAAATGCCCGATCAGGGCGGAGAGCGTCAGCACCGACAGGGCGGTGGTGACCACCACGGCGGCGCCGGAGCGGTCCGTGCCGGTGGCGTAGCGCCGCGCCAGGATGAAGGCGTTGGCGCCGGTCGGCAGCGCCGCCATGGTGACGGCCACCGCCTTCTCGATCGGTGGCAGGTCGAGCAGCAGCGCCAGGCCCCAGACCAGCGCCGGCAGCGCCAGCAACTTCACCACCACGATGGCCGTGGTTTCCTGCCACAGCGCCGCGCCGGCGATGCCGGCCAGCCCGCCGCCAAGGCAGAACAGCGCCAGCGGCGGCGCGGCGGCGCCCATCATCTCCAGCGTCCGCCGCGCCACATCCGGCAGGTGCAGGCCGAGCAGTGTCCAGATGAAGGCGGCCAGCACGGCCAGCACCACGGGGTTTCGTAAAATGCCCTTCAGGCTGGCGCCGAGCACTCGTCGCCAGGGTGCATTGGCATGCAGGCCCACCTCGGTCAGCACCGTCGCCTGGCCGAGCAGGATCATGGTGGTGAAGGCCAGGATGCCGAGCATCGGCGGCACGCCGGCCGGGCCATAGGCGGCGACGATGATCGGCACGCCCATCATCACGGAATTGCCGAAGATGCAGGACAGCGCGAAGAGCGAGGCCTCGCCAAGGTTCAGCCGGAACACGGCGCGCCCGCCCGCCACCGCCAGCCAGAACATCACGACGGAGCCGGAGAGCAAGGCCAACGCCGCGCCACCGCCGCCTTCATGCGGCCGCGTGCCGCCAGCAAACAGCAGCGCCGGGGCGGCCAGGCCGAAGACGAACAGCGTCATCGCCTTGAAGCCCTCTTCGCTGACCAGCCTGCGCTTGGCGGCAGCGAAGCCGAGCAAAATCATGGCGAAGACCGGCAGCACCACCTCCACCACCCCGGCCAGGCTGCCCATGCCGCGCTACCCCTGCAAAAGCGTGTCGATGAAGTCCGGCAGCCAGGGCTGGCGGGCGCTCGTGTTGCGGGCGGCGTGCAGGATGGCGCGCACCTCCGCCACCGTGCGGTCGAAATCACGGTTCACCAGCACATGGTCGAAATCCGACCAATGGGCGATCTCGTCCTTCGCGGCCACCAGGCGGCGGGCGATCTCGGCCTCGCTGTCCTGGGCGCGGCCGCGCAGGCGGCGCTCCAGCTCCGCCATGGAGGGCGGCAGCAGGCAGACGCCCACCACATCGCCCGGCAGGCGTTCGCGCAATTGCAGATGGCCCTGCCATTCGATGTCGAACAGCACGTCGCGCCCGGCGGCCAGGCTCGCCTCCACCGCCGCGCGGGGGGTTCCGTAGGAGCGGCCGATGAACTTGGCGTATTCCAGGAAGTCGCCGGCCTCCACCATCGCGTCGAACTGGCTTTGCGTGCGGAAGAAGTAGTGCACGCCTTCCAGCTCCCCGGGCCTTGGCGCGCGGGTGGTGGCGCTGACCGACAGCGCCAGCTCCGGCTCCATCTCCAGCAGGGCGCGGGAGACGCTGGTCTTGCCGACGCCCGGCGCCGAGGCGAGCACCAGGCAGACGCCGCGACGGGGCGCGTGGGTGGTGGTGGTCATTCGACGTTGGCCGCCTGCTCACGCAGCCGCTCGATCGCCGCCTTCAACTCCAGCCCGACCCGCGTCAGCGCCACGCTGGCCGATTTGCTGCACAGCGTATTGGCCTCGCGGACGAATTCCTGCGTCAGGAACTCCAGCTTGCGGCCGATCGCGGCGCCGGAGGCCAGCAGGCTGCGCGCCTCCGCGATGTGCGCCGAAAGCCGGTCCAGCTCCTCCCGCACATCGGAGCGCTGGGCGAGCATCGCCACTTCCTGCGCCAGCCTTTCCTCCGGCACCCTGGCGCGGACATCGCCATCGCCGAGCAGGTTCGCCAGGTTCTCCAGCAGCCGGGCGCGCTGGGCGGCGGGCTGGCCGGCGGCCTCCACCGTGGCGGCGTCGCGCAGCGCCGCGATCTCGCCCAGCAGCGTCTCCAGGATCTTTGCGAGCTGCGCGCCTTCACGGGCGCGGGAGGCGACGAGGCCGTCCAGGGCGACGGCGAAGCTGGCGGCGAGGCTGGTGCGCTTGGCTTCCTCCGCCGCCTCATCCGGTTCGGACACCTCGGCGCGCAGCACGCCGGGCAGGGACAGCACGGCCTCGGCACTCGGCACCGGGGCGCCGGGCAGCCGGGCGGAAACCTCCAGCACCAGCTGGATGGCGGCTTCCAGCGCCACCGGGTCCGGCGTCAGCCGCGGTGCCCGGTCCTCCCGCTTCAGGGTCAGCGTGGCGTTGAGGTTGCCGCGCTTCAGGCGCTTGCCCACCGATTCCCGCAGCGGGGCTTCCAGCACCTCCAGCCCCGGCGGCAGGCGCAGCCGCACATCCAGGCCGCGGCCGTTGACGCTGCGCAACTCCCAGACGAAGGAAGATCCGTCCGGCAGCGCGCCGCTGTCGCGGGCGAAACCGGTCATCGAGGCGAGGATGCTCATGCGCGCCTTGTCCTCCGGGGCGTGGCGGAGGGCAAGGCATGCGATACGATTCCTGGCAGGGCGTGCTGATCACCGGTGCCTCCTCCGGCCTCGGCCGGGCACTGGCGGAGGCCTGCGCGGCGCCCGGCGTCACCCTGCACCTGTCCGGCCGCGATGCCGCGCGGCTGGCGGCGGCGGCGGAATCCTGCGCCGCCCTGGGTGCCACGGTGCGCCCGGCCGTGCTGGACGTGACGGATGCGGCGGCCATGGCGGGCTGGATCGACGCGGCCGGGCGGCTGGACCTGGTGATCGCCAATGCGGGGGTCTCGGGCGGCACCGGGGACGCGACGGAACCGCCGGCCCAGGCCAAGCGGGTCTTCGCCACCAATCTCGGCGGCGTGCTGAACACGGCGCTGCCGGCATTGGAGGCGATGGCGGGGCAGGCGCCGGGGCCGGATGGGCTGCGCGGGCGCGTCGCGGTGGTGGCCAGCCTGGCCGCCTTCGTCGCCGCCCCCGGCGCGCCGGCCTATTGCGCCAGCAAATCCGCGGTGCAGCGCTGGGCGGAGGCGACCGATGCCAGCCAGCGGCCCCGCGGCATCCGCCTGCACGCCATCTGCCCCGGCTACATCCGCACCCCGATGACGGAACGCAATCCCTTCCCGATGCCCTGGCTGATGACGCCGGAGCAGGCGGCGGCGCGCACGCTTTCCGGCATCGCGGCGGGGAAGCTGCGGGTGGCCTATCCGCGCCGCCTCTATGCCCTGGCCCGCATCGCCGGGGCTCTGCCGCCAGGCTGGCGCAACCGGCTGATGTCCCAGGTGCCGGCCAAGCCCGTGGAAGGCTGATTGACGCAGGTCAAGGCGGTGGGTGGCGAAGCGATCGATGCTGCCCCCGCGGCTGGCGACCGCCGCCGCACCGTGCCTGGACCCCATGCGGAGTGACCGCCATGAGCCAATCCACGCTTTCACCCAACACCCAGAACCGCCCATCCCCGCCGGCCCATTGGAACGAGACGGACCCCTTCCTTGCCCTGCGCCGGGGCATGGATCGCCTGCTGGAGCAGGTTTCGAGCGGCTGGGGCCTGCCCGCCGCGCCCTTCGCCGCCCCCGCCTTCGCCACCGGCATCAGCCCGCCACGGCTGAACGTGGCAGAGACGCAGGCCGGACTTGAAGTGACCGCGGAACTGCCGGGCCTCGACGCCAAGGACGTGACCATCGAGGTGGAGGACGGTGTCCTGACCATCCGCGGCGACCGCCACGACACGCGGGAGGAAGCCGACCCGCAGAAGCGCTGGCACCTGGTGGAACGTGCCTCCGGCACCTTCCTCCGCCGCCTGGCGCTGCCCTTCGACCCGGCACCGGACCAGGTGCTGGCCAGCTTCGACAAGGGCGTGCTGCATCTGAGCATCCCCCGCCCGCCGACGGCCAGGCCGCAGGCGAAGCGGATCGAGATCAAGGCCGCCGGCTCGGGTTGAGCCGTGCCGGCTGACGGCGCCGTTCAGGGCGCGGCGGAAGCACGCTTCCGCTGCGCCGCCTTGCGGGCGAACAGGTTCAGCAACTCCACCGCCACCGAGAAGGCCATGGCGACGTAGACGAAGCCCTTCGGCACATGGACGTGGAAGGCTTCCGCCACCAGCACCATGCCGATCATCACCAGGAAGGCCAGCGCCAGCATCACCACGGTCGGGTTCTTCTCCATGAAGCGCGACAGCGCATCCATCGAGAACAGCATGACGGTGACGGAGACGATGATGGCGACCACGATCACCCACATCACGTCGGTCAGCCCCACCGCGGCCAGGATGGAATCGACGCTGAACACCAGGTCCAGCGCCAGGATCTGCGCCACCACGGACCAGTAGCCGGCCTGGACGCGGTCCTTGGCGTGGCTTTCCGCCTGGGCGTCGGGGTCCACCCGGTGATGGATCTCGATCGTCGCCTTGCCGATCAGGAACAGCCCGCCCGCCAGCAGGATCAGGTCCTTGCCGGAGAAGGTGACGATGCCGAGGTCGATCCAGGGCGTGGTCAGCGACATCAGCCAGCCGACACCCGCCAGCATGCCGAGCCGCATCACCACCGCCAGGCCGAGGCCGATGCGCCGGGCCGATTGCCGCTGCGATTCGGGCAGGCGGTTCGACAGGATGGCGATGAACACCAGGTTGTCGATGCCGAGCACGATCTCCATCCCGATCAGCGCGACCAGGGCAATGAGAATTTCGGTATCCAAGATCATGTCTCCGCCGGAACAGCGGCGTTATCGCACCAAGCCTGCCGCAGTTGCACGCCTCACCTGCGCGATGTCGCAAGCCAGACCCCGGCCAGCACGATGGTGCCGCCCATCAGCACCAGCGGCGAGGGCCATTCGCCGAGCAGCAGCGCCCCCACCCCGGCGGCGAAGGGCGGCTGGATGTAGCCGACCATGGAGGCATCGGTGACCCGCGATCGCGCCAGCAGCCGCAGGAACATGGTCAGCGGCAAGGCGGAGGTGACGATGCCGAGCAACGCCAGCACGCCATAGATCCAGCCCGGCTGGATGTAGGATTCGGCGCCGCCGAAAGGCAGCGACAGGCCGCCCGCCACAAGCCCCGCCACCACCTGCTGCCCCAGCACGATCTGCGGCGCCCCGCCGATGCGGGCCTTGCGCGCATAGACGGTACCCATGGCGTAGAACAGGCCAGCCAGCAGGATCAGCAGGCCGCCGGTGAAGCTGGCGCCGCCGGCCAGCGCATCCGGCCCCAGGATCACTGCGATGCCGCAGAAGCCGAGCAGCAGCCCGGCCGCCCCGCGCAGCCCCGGCCGTTCCTCCCGCAGCACCACGAAGGCGATCAGCGCCACCAGCAGCGGCGTGCCGGCATGGATCAGGGCAGCCGGGGCGGCCTGGATGTGGCCGAGCGCGAAGGCGGTCAGCAGGTTCGGCGCCCAGCCATTGCAGGTGCCCAGCACCAGCGCCGGCAGCCAGTAGCGCCGCAGCGGCCCGCGCAACTGCCCGCTGGCCGCCAGGAAGGCCAGCACCGCCAGCGCCGCGAAGCCGCCGCGTACCGCGGCGAGCGCGAAGGGCGACATCTCGGCGGCGATCATCCGCAGCAGCGGGAAGGAACTGCCCCACAGGCCGCCGATCACCAGCAACCGCCACCACAGCGCCGGTCCGCTGAGCAGCGCGGTGCTTGGCAAGGCGGGGGCGGTCATCGCGGGTTGGCGCGGGACCTCTCGATCTCCCGCCAGCGGGCCACGTTGCGGTTGTGCTCCTCCAGCGTGCGGCCGAAGGCGTGGCCGCCGGTGCCGTCGGCGACGAAGTACAGGTAGTCCGTGGCTTCCGGCCGCGCCACGGCGCGCAGCGCCTCCCGCCCCGGGCTGGCGATGGGGGCGGGCGGCAGGCCGCGGATGCGGTAGGTGTTGAAGGGGTGGTCGCGGTCGAGGTCCGCCCGGGTCAGCGCCCGTTCCAGCACGCCGCCATCCGCGGCGGCATAGGCGGCCGTGGGGTCGGACTGCAGCGGCATGCCGCGGCGCAGGCGGTTGATGAAGACGCCGGCGACTCGGGCGCGTTCCTCGCGCTGTCCGGTTTCACGCTCGACGATGCTGGCCAGGATCAGGGCTTCCCGCGCCGTGTCGATCGGCAGGTTCTCGGCGCGTGCGGCCCAGATCTCGGCCAGCGCCTGGTCCATCGCCTGCTTCGCCCGGCGCAGCAGGGCGGCGCGGTTGTCGCCCCATTGATAGGCATAGGTCTCGGGCAGGATCTCGCCCTCGGCGAAGCTCGGCGTGTCACCCACCAGGCCCTCCGCCGCCTCCAGCAGCCGGGTGATCTGCTGCACGGTCAGGCCTTCCGGGATGGTCAGGCGGCGCTGCACCGGGCGGGCATCCCGCAGCACGTGCAGCACCTCGCACAGGCTGGCGCGGGCCGGAAACTGGAATTCCGCGGCGCGCAGCGGGCCCTCGGAGCGGGTCAGCCAGGTGGCGGCGAGGAAGGGCAGCGGCTGGGCGATGATGCCGCGCTCGGCCAGCGCATCGGCGATGGCGGCAGTGCCGCCGCGCGGCACCACCATCTGCACCGGTTCGGCCAGCGGGCCGGGCGCGGTCCATTGCTCCCGCGCATACCAGAAGGCCCCCCCGGCACCGGCGGCCAGGAACAGCAGGAGAAGCAGCAGGGCGATCAGTCGGCGCATGGGCTATGACTGGCGCCGGACGCCACCCCTGGCAAGGCGGTTGGACGTAACGTCAGCCGGCCTTGCGGAAAATGATGCTGGCATTGGTCCCGCCGAAGCCGAAGCTGTTGGACAGCACCGTGTCGATCTTGCGGGGCTGGGCTTCCAGCGCCACCCGGTCGATCGGGCTCTCGCGGGACGGATTCTCCAGGTTCAGCGTCGGCGGCGCCACGCTGTCGCGGATCGCCAGGATGGAGAAGATGCCTTCCACCGCGCCGGCCGCACCCAGCAGGTGCCCGATGGCCGATTTGGTGGAGGACATGGCGAGGTTCTTGGCCTCGTCGCCCCACAGCCGCTCCACCGCCTGCAATTCCAGATCGTCGCCCATCGGCGTGGAGGTGCCATGCGCGTTGACGTACTGGATCTGCGAGGGCTGCAGGCTGGCGGATTTCAGCGCCGCGCGCATGGCGCGGAAGGCGCCGTCGCCATCCTCGGTGGGCGCAGTGATGTGGTAGGCGTCGCCGGACATGCCGTAGCCGATCACCTCGGCGTAGATCTTGGCGCCGCGCGCCTTGGCGTGCTCCAGCTCCTCGAGCACCAGCACGCCGGCACCCTCGCCCATGACGAAGCCGTCGCGGTCGCGGTCCCAGGGGCGGCTGCCCTTGGTCGGGTTGTCGTTGAAGCCGACGGACAGGGCGCGGGAGGCGCAGAAGCCGGCCATGCCGATCTCCGCGACCGCGGCCTCGGCCCCGCCGGCGACCATGACGTCGGCGTCGTTCAGCGCGATCAGCCGCGCCGCGTCGCCCAGCGCATGCACGCCGGTGGCGCAGGCGGTGACGACGGCGTGGTTCGGGCCCTTGAAGCCGTATTTGATGGAAACGTGGCCGGAAGCCAGGTTGATCAGCGCGGAGGGGATGAAGAAGGGCGAGATCCGCCGCGTCTTGCCCTGCTGGATCAGCGTCGAGGCTTCGTAGATGGTCGGCAGGCCGCCGATGCCCGAGCCGATCATCACGCCGGTGCGGCAGCGTTCTTCCTCCTGGTCCTCGCCAGGATTCCAGCCGCTATCCTCGACCGCTTCCGTGGCCGCCACCAGCGCGAGCTGGATGAAGCGGTCCATCTTCTTCTGGTCCTTGACCGGGATCCACTCGTTGATGTCGAGTTTGCCCTCGGACCTTGTGCCCAGCGGCACCTGGCCCGCGATCTTGGCCGGCAGGGCGCTGGTGTCGAAATTCTGGATCGCCGCCAGCCCGCTTTCGCCGGCCAGCATGCGCTTCCAGACATTCTCCACACCCAGTCCGAGCGGGCAGGCGATACCCATGCCCGTGACGACGACGCGCCGCGGCGCAACGAGATGACCGAACACCGCTGCTTCCCCTACCTAAGTCTTAAACGCTCGAAATCAGGCGGACTTCTGCTTCTCGATGTAGTCGATCGCGTCCTTGACGGTCGTGATCTTCTCGGCCGCGTCGTCCGGGATCTCGACCCCGAAGGCCTCCTCGAAGGCCATCACCAGCTCGACGGTGTCGAGGCTGTCCGCGCCCAGATCGTCGATGAACGACGCCTCGGTGGTCACCTTCGACTCCTCGACGCCGAGGTGCTCCACAACGATCTTCTTCACCTTGTCGGCGGTGTCGCTCATCCCGCGATGTCTCCTGCTGGTCGTGCCGTGCGCGTCGGGCCGCCCGGAACCTGGAATCCCTCGATCGGGGTCCGGGGCGGCGCGGCTTAACATGGAAGCGTCACTTGGCCTAGGCGGACGCGCTACGCAAGCGGTCGGGCACCGCCAACTGCGGCTTTCCTGCCGAAGAAGCGTGCCGGAGCGGCGGCCAGGGCCGCCTGTGTCAGCCGCGCCACGCCGCCCGGCCCGATAGCGCGACTGTGAAATGCACGGATGCGCCGCGAAACACGGGTGACGCGTGTCCGAAGCCTGGGTGAAACCGGACGCTGGCATAAGCCGCAGCGGCACGGGCCCGCCAGCCGGCCCACAACTCAAGGAAATACGCCATGTCCACCAGCCTCGCGGCCGCCAAGGCGGCCAATGCCTCCGCGCGCCCCGCCCCCGCCACCATCCTGCGGCGCCTGGCGCTGTGGTTCAGCGATCTGTACCAGCCCTGGCGCGACGACCTTCGCAGCTATGACGCGCATCTGCTGCGCGACATCGGACTGACGCGGGAGGAGGCGCAGCGCCTCGTCGGGGACCGCCGCTGATCCGGTCCAGGGCCGGCGGCTAATCCAGGCCGGGGCCGGCGGCAGCAAATCCACGCCGGGGCCGGCGGCAGCAAATCCAGGCCGGGGCCGGCGGCCCACGCCGGAAGCGCCTCAGATCATCGCCATGCCGCCATTCACATGGATGGTCTGGCCGGTCACCCAGCCGGCCTCGGTGCTGGCGAGGTAGGTGACGGCCGCGGCGACATCCTCCGGCGCGCCCATGCGCTGGGTCGGGATCCTGGTCAGCAGCGCCGTGCGGGCGGCTTCCGGCAGCGCGTCCGTCATCGCGGTCTTCACGAAGCCCGGTGCCACCACGTTCACTGTGACGCCACGTGTCGCCACTTCCTGGGCGAGCGACTTGCTCATGCCGATCAGCCCGGCCTTGGCGGCGGCGTAGTTCGCCTGGCCGGCATTGCCGGTGACGCCGACGATGCTGGCGATCGAAATGATCCGCCCGGCGCGGCGCTTCATCATGCCGCGCAGCGCGGCGCGGGCCAGCCGGAAGGGGGCGGTCAGGTCCACCTCCAGCACCGCGTTCCAATCGGCATCGCCCATCCGCAGCGCCAGCATGTCACGCGTGAAGCCGGCATTATTCACCAGGATTTCCAGCGGTCCGAGGCCCGCCTCCACGGTCTCCACCAGCGCGGCCGGGGCGGCCGGGTCGGCCAGGTCGGCGGGCGCCACCAGCACGCGGTCGCCAAGAGTTTCGGCCAGCGCGGCGAGCTCCGCCTCCCGCCGCCCGGTGATCGCCACCTTGGCGCCCTGTGCATGCAGCGCCGTGGCGATGGCGGCGCCGATGCCGCCGGTGGCGCCGGTGACCAGCGCCACCTTGCCGGTGAGGTCGAACATCAGGCTTCTCCGTCCGTGAGACGTTTCATCAGATAGTGCCGGGCATGGCCGGGCGGGCAATCCGGCAGCGTGGCGAACAGCCCGAAGCCGCAGGATTCGTAGAAGGGCCGCGCCTGGAAGCTGAATGTGTCGAGCCAGATGCCGGTGCAGCCCCGCGCGCGGGCCACCGCCTCGGCCCGCTGTAGCAGGGCGCGGCCGAGCCCCTGGCCGCGCAGCGTCTCCGGCAGGTGGAACAGGCTGATGTACATCCAGCGGTAGAAGATTCGCGCCTGCAGGCCGCCGAGCGGCGCCGCCTCGCCGGGCGCGCGCACCACCAGGTTCAGCGTCTCGGCGTCGGGCGGCCCGGCCTGCGGCGCGGCGTGGGCGGTCAGGCCGGCCAGCAGCACGGGCACCACCGGGTCGGCCTGTGCCGCGGTCTGCGTGATGGTGACGCGCGGCGCGGCGCCATCTGGCCAAGGCTCCGAAGCGGCTTCGGGGCGATCGAGCCGCTTGGTCATGGTGAAGCGGGTCTGGCCCGGTGGGCAATCCTCGATCTGGCCGACCACGGCGAAGCCGAGCCCCTCGTAGAAGCCGCGCGCCTGGAAGCTGTAGGTGTCGAGCCGGATGCCGGTGCAGCCGCGCCGCCGCGCCTCATCCTCCGCCGCCCGCATCAGCCGGGCGCCCCAGCCGGCGCCGCGCAGTTCGGCCGGCACCACCAGGTTCTCGACATAGAGCCAGCTCCAGCCCGTGGCGCCGAGCAGCCCGCCGATGACGGTGCCATCCGCATCGCGGAGCAGCAGGGACAGCCCCTGGCGGTCGCGCGGATGGCCGGCCGAGGCGTTGTACTGCCATAGCGCGTCCCGGACCGCCTTTTCCTCCTCCGCGCTGGGCTGGGAGGTGAGGTCGAACCAGTGGCCCACCCCGGGGGTCACCCCGGCGCTCAAAGCGACTTGAGGAAGGCTTCGATATCCGCCGGCGTGCCGATGGCGCTTGCGGTGGCGTCCGGCGCCAGCCGCTTCATCAGCCCGGTCAATACCCGGCCGGAGCCGATTTCCACGAACCGCTCGCAGCCCATCGCGCCCATCGCCAGGATGCATTCGCGCCAGCGCACCGTGCCGGTGACCTGGCGCACCAGCAGGTCGCGGATCTCCACCGGGTCGGTCGCCTTGGCGGCGGAGACATTGGCCACCAGGGGCACCAGCGGCGCCCGCATCTCGGCCGCCGCCAGCGCCTCGGCCATCGCGTCGGCGGCGGGCGCCATCAGCGCGCAGTGGAACGGGGCGGAGACCGGCAGCTTCATCGCGCGCTTCACGCCGGCGGCCTTGGCGCCCTCGATGGCTCGATCCACGGCCGCGGCATGGCCGGAGATGACGATCTGCCCGCCGCCATTGTCATTCGCCACCTGCACCACCTGGCGGGCGCCGGTGACCGGGTCTTCCGCCGCCGCGGCGCAGATCGCCCCGGCCTGCTCGGCCTCGGCGCCGAGCAGCGCGGCCATGGCGCCTTCGCCGGCCGGCACCGCCTTCTGCATCGCCTCGCCGCGCAGCCGCAGCAGGCGGGCGGTGGTGGACAGGCTGAGGCTGCCGGCGGCGGCCAGCGCCGAATACTCGCCGAGCGAATGGCCGGCCACCAGCGCAACGCGGGACTTCAGCTCGAAGCCGCCTTCCTGCTCCAGCACCCGCAGCACCGCCAGCGACATCGCCATCAGCGCCGGCTGCGCATTTGCCGTGAGGGTGAGTTCCTCCGGCGGGCCTTCGAACATCAGCCGGGACAGCTTCTGGTTCAGCGTGTCGTCGACTTCCTGGAACACTTCGCGCGCGGCGGGGAATGCGGCTGCGAGGTCGCGACCCATGCCGGGGGACTGGCTGCCCTGGCCGGGGAAGGTAAAGGCGAGCGCCATTTTTCTCGGTCCGTGCGATCTGTCGTGAGGCGGTCGCGCGGCCTAGGGCGGTGTGGGCGGCGGCGTCAAGGGTTGCCACGCGCCGGGGCGGCCATCCGAGTCGAAACTGCTTGCCCCGAACCCCCCGCGCGTGCTTTACGCCGCGCTCCCCTGCCGGGACCCGAGGCATCGGTCCTGGCTATGCCCGTTTGCGCGCGTCCCAGGCATTGTGCCCGGGGCCGCAGGGCTGAGACAGCCGGAGGGAATCGGATGCCCTTGTATGAATGCGTGCTGATTGCACGCAACGACGTTACGCAGGCCCAGGTCGAGGCGATTGCCGACCAGGTGCAGGCGACCCTCACCGAACTGAACGGCGGCGAGATCAAGAAGCGGGAATATTGGGGCCTCCGTGGCCTCGCCTACCGCATCAAGAAGAACCGCAAGGCCCATTACATGCTCCTCGGCCTGGACGCGACGCCGTCCGCGCTGCTCGAGGTCGAGCGCCAGCTCGGCCTGAACGAGGACGTGCTGCGCAGCCTGACGCTGCGGATCGAGGCGATCGACGATGCGCCGTCCGCCATCCTGGCGCGCCGCTCCGACGACCGCGAGCGTGACCGCGGCTTCCGCGGCCCGCGCCCGGCCGGCCGCTTCAGCTCCGGCCGCACCGGCGGGCGCGAGCGTGACGACCGTGAGGAATTCCGTGCCCGTCCGCGCGACGAGCTCGATGGCGGCCCCGGCGGCGAGGAGTAATTCATCATGTCCGACCATAACGAAGAGACCTCGCTGAACCCCGCCGCGCGGCGCCCCGCCGTCGGTGCCCGCCGGCCGTTCTATCGCCGCCGCAAGTCCTGCCCCTTCTCCGGCCCGAACGCGCCGAAGATCGACTACAAGGACGTGCGTCTGCTGTCCCGCTTCCTGAGCGAGCGCGGCAAGATCGTGCCGAGCCGCATCACGGCGGTCTCCGCCAAGAAGCAGCGCGAGCTGGCCAACGCCATCAAGCGCGCGCGCTTCCTGGCGCTGCTGCCCTACGTGATCAACGACTGATCACGCGGCGCGGCCGAGGACAGCATGATGGCAGGCAACCCAGGGCAGGAGATGGGGCAGGACGGGCGCATCGCGTCCGACCCGCGCCTGCTTGCCGCCCTGGCGGCCGGCCTCATCGCGTCGGTGCTCTGCCTCTGGGCCTTCCGGGGCCTGCCGGGCGGGGCCTTCGCGCTGTGGCTGGTTTCCCTGCCGCTGTTCATGGCGGGCATCGGCTTCGGCGGCTTCGCCGTGCTGGCGGCGGTCGGGCTGGCCAGCCTGGTGCTGCTGGTGCTGGGCAGCGGGGCGGGCCTCGGCCTGTTCCTGGCGCTGTTCGGCGTGCCGGCGGCCCTGCTTGTGCTGGCTGCCGGCCCTGGCCTGGGGCTGGCCTTCGTCCTGCTCGGGCTGATCCCGGCGGCCGGCGTGCTGCTGGCGGCCTTCCTGCTGGGCGACTCGCCCGGCGGGCTGGAAGGGGCGATGCGCGCGGCGGCCGAAACCGGCCTTCAGCGCATGGGCCTGCCGGCGCATGAGGGGCTGGTCGAGGAGCTGGTGCGGGTCAAGGCCGCGGCCATCGGCTTCTGGGTGGCGCTGGCGCTGCTGGTGAATGCCGCGGCCGCTGCCGCCCTGCTGGTCCGCGCCCAGGTGATCCCCACCGCGCCGGCCTGGCGGGAGGCGCGGCTGCCCGGCTGGTACCCGCTGCTGCCCGCGATCGCGGCCGGCTTCTGGCTGGCGGCGGAGGAGGGCGGCGATGCCGTGACCCTGTCGCTGCTGCTGGTGCTGCTGGTGCCGGTCTTCCTGCACGGCCTGGCCGGCCTGCATCGCGCCACGGCCGCCTTCAGCGGCCGCGCATTCCTGCTGGGCGGCGCCTATGCCGCGCTGCTGATCCTGTCCGTCCCGGTGGCGCTCGGCGTCGCGGGGTACGGGTTCTACGACATTCTCATTGGAACACGGGCCCGGCGCGTTGCGCCCCCCCGAAGCTGAACGGTGCAGCCATGATCGAAGTCATCCTGATGCAGCGGGTCGAAAAGCTCGGCCAGATGGGCGAGCTGGTGAAGGTCCGCCCAGGCTATGCGCGCAATTTCCTGCTGCCCGAGGGCAAGGCGATCCGCGCGAACAAGGACAACCTCGCGCGGTTCGAGCGTGAGCGCGCCCAGCTCGAGGCCCAGAACCTGAAGCGCCGTGGCGAGGCGGAGCGCGTGGCGGAACGGGTGCACGGCCTGACGGTCGTCATCATCCGCTCCGCCGGCGAGAGCGGTGGCCTGTACGGCTCCGTCTCCGGCCGCGACATCGCGGATGCCTGCAAGGGCAGCGGCCTGACGCTGGAGCGCAGCCAGATCCTGCTGGAGCAGCCGATCAAGCAGCTCGGCATGACGCCGGTGCGCGTGGCGCTGCACCCGGAAGTGGTGATCGAAGTCGGCGTGAACGTCGCCCGTTCGCCCGAGGAAGCCGAGAAGCAGGCTCGCGGCGAGGATCTGCGCGCCGCCGACCAGGCGGAAGAGGAAAGCCTGGAGGCCGAGCTGGCCGCCGAGCTGGCCGAGCTGGGCGCCGCCGCCGACCGCGACTGATTTCGCGACGCACCGGGCTTCGGCCCGGCTGCGCGCGAAAATGTGGCAGGGCTTCCGGCGGGCTTTGCTGGAATTCCTGTCTCCGGCTTGTCATATCGGACCCCGGTTGGGGTCCGGTGCAGGACATGCGTGACCCCGCAGGGGGTCGCACATGCTGCACGCGATGCTGTCCCGGGCCATCCGCCATGGCCGCCTGACCGTCCATTATCCTGACGGCCGCATCCGCCACTATGGCGATGGCGAGGGGCCGGAAGCCGGCTTCCGCATCCTGACCCGGCGTGCCGAATGGCGGCTGGTGACCAATCCCGGCCTGACCTTCGGCGAATCCTACATGGATGGCAGTATCCTGCCGCTGGAAGGCCGGCTGCTGGAATTGCTGGAACTGCTGATGGCCAACTGGGTGCATGGCAGCACGCATCCGGTGGAGCAGGTCCTGGCGCTGTGGCGCCGCGGGCGGCGGCGGATCGACCAGTTCAACCCGGCCCCCCGTGCCCGGCGCAACGTGGCGCACCACTACGACCTGAACGGACGGCTCTACGCCCTGTTCCTCGACCGGGACCGGCAATATTCCTGCGCCTACTACCCCACCGGCGCCGAGACGCTGGAGGAAGCCCAGGCCGCCAAGAAGCGCCATATCGCCGCCAAGCTGCGCCTGCAGCCGGGGCAGGAGGTGCTGGATATCGGCTGCGGCTGGGGCGGCCTGGCGCTGACCCTGGCGCGCGACCACGGCGCCCATGTCACCGGCATCACCCTGTCCGAGGAACAGCTGGCGGAGGCGCGGCGCCGGGCGGAGGAAGCCGGGCTGGCCGATCGCTGCCGCTTCGAGCTGATGGACTATCGCGACTGGACCCGGCCGGTGGACCGCATCGTCTCCGTCGGCATGTTCGAGCATGTCGGCATCACCAACTACCCGGCCTTCTTCCGCACCATCCATCGCGCGCTGAAGCCGGATGGCGTGGCGCTGGTGCATGCGATCGGCCGTTGCGACGGGCCGGGCAGCACCAACCCCTGGCTGGCCAAGTACATCTTCCCCGGCGGCTATTCCCCGGCGCTGTCCGAGGTGCTGCCGGCGGTGGAGCGCAGCGGGCTGTTCGCCACCGATATCGAGATCCTGCGCCTGCACTACGCCCTGACGCTGCGCGAGTGGCGCCGCCGCTTCGCCGCCAACCGGGACGCCATCCAATCCCTGTATGACGAGCGCTTCTGCCGCATGTTCGAATTCTACCTGGCCGCCAGCGAGGCCAGCTTCCGCCGGGGCGGATTGCTGAACTGGCAGTTGCAGCTGACCCGGCGGCTGGATGCCCTGCCGCTGACGCGCGACTACATGACGGAGGCGGAGCGGGCGCTGGCACCGGAGTTTTCGGATGGCCGCTGAAATCCACCCCCGTTATCCACAGTGATCCACAGGCAGGGTGGGGCGCGCGCGACTCGGGCGACGGGTTAGACTGGGGTGATGAACACCTTTGGTTCCAATTCCGCCTCCCCCCTCGCCGGCTTCGGCGGCGGCGACGGGCTGCTCGGCCTGTCCCAGCGCCTGCCTCCTGCCAATCTGGAAGCCGAGCAGGCGCTGCTCGGCGCGCTGCTGGCCAATAACAAGGCCTATGAGCGGGTCTCCGAGTTCCTGGCGGCCGACCACTTCGCCGATGTGGTGCATGGCCGCATCTTCGCCGCCATCCAGCGCCGCATCGAGGCCGGGCACCTGGCCGATGCGGTGACGCTGCGCGCGGAATTCGAACATTCCGGCCTGCTGGATGAGGTCGGCGGCTCCGCCTATCTCGGCCAGCTGCTGACCGCCATGGTTGGCGTGATCAACGCCGGCGAGTATGGCCGCGTCATCCATGACGCCTGGCTGCGCCGGCAGCTTGTGGACCTCGGCGAGGTGATGGTGAACCGCGCCTTCGGGGCGGAGCCGGAGCTGGACGGCAAGCTGCAGATGGAAAGCGCCGAACAGGCGCTGTTCGACCTGTCCCGCGCCGGCGAATCGGGCGGCGGCTTCGTGTCCTTCGAACGCGCGCTTTCCACCGCCGTGCAGCATGCCGAGAAGGCCTTCTCCAACCCCGGCGGCGTCGCCGGCCTGTCTACTGGGCTGCGCGACCTGGATGCGAAGCTGGGCGGCCTGCACCCGTCGGACCTGCTGATCATGGCGGGGCGACCCGGCATGGGTAAGACCGCGCTGGCGGTGAAGGTCGCCTTCGGCGGCGCGCGGGCGATCCTGCGCGAGGCGAAGGAGAAGGACCCGAACAGCGTGCCGCGCGGCGGCGTGGCGATCTTCTCGCTGGAAATGTCCTGCGACCAGTTGGCCACCCGCCTGCTGTCCGAGGAAAGCCGGATCTCGGGCGACCGCATCCGCCGCGGCGAAATCAGCCAGCGCGACTTCGACAAGTTCCTGGAAGTCAGCCGCGAATTGCAGCAGTTGCCGCTGTTCATCGACGACACGCCGGCCATCACCATCTCCGCGCTGCGGACCCGCTGTCGGCGGCTGCAGCGGACCAAGGGGCTGAACCTGATCATCGTCGACTACCTGCAGCTCATGCGGCCGGCGGCGGGCAGCAAGCCGGAGAACCGGGTGCAGGAAATCAGCCAGATCACCCAGGGGCTGAAGGCCATCGCCAAGGAGCTTTCGGTCCCCGTCATCGCCCTGTCGCAGCTTTCCCGCGCCGTCGAGCAGCGTGAGGACAAGCGGCCGCAGCTTTCGGACCTGCGCGAATCCGGCTCCATCGAGCAGGACGCCGACGTCGTGATGTTCATCTATCGCGACGAATATTACCTGCAGCAGCGCCAGCCGAAGGAACTGACCTTCGACAACCCGCAAAAGTTCAGCGAGGCGGTGGAGAAGTGGCAGAAGGACATGGAGGACGCCCACAACAAGGCGGAGCTCATCGTCTCCAAGCAGCGCCACGGCCCCACCGGCACCATCCGCCTGTTTTTCGAGGCCGAGTTCACCCGCTTCGGCGACCTCGATACCCAGCATGATGGCGGCTATGGGGATTGATACGGGGCAGGGGGTGCTGACCGTCGATCTCGGGGCGGTCGTCGCCAATTGGCGCGACCTTTCCGCGCGGCACGACGCGAGTTGCGCCGGGGTGGTGAAGGCGGATGGCTATGGGCTGGGTGCCGCACCGGTCGCCCGCGCCCTGCATGCGGCCGGCTGCCAGACCTTCTTCGTGGCGCATCTGACGGAGGGCGTGGCGCTGCGGGCCGCGCTCGGCGCCGGGCCGGCCATCATCGTGCTGAACGGCTTCGCACCGGGGGCGGATGAGGATGCCGGGCTCTGGCCCGTGCTCAACGGCCTGGGCGATGTCGAGGCGCATGCGGCGGCGGGCCGGGCGGCCGGCGTGCCGCAGCCGGCGCTGCTGCACCTGGATACCGGCATGTCCCGCCTCGGGCTGGATGCCGGGGAACAGGCGCGGCTGGGACAGGACCGGGCCCGGCTGGCCGGGCTCGACCTGCGCTTCGTGATGACCCACCTGGCCTGCGCCGATGAGCCGGCGCATCCGCTGAATGCGGCGCAGGCCGGGCGTTTCGCCGCGGCGGCTGCCATCATCGCCCCGGCCGTGCCGCGCAGCTTCGCCAATTCCTCCGGCCTGTTCCTGGGCGCGGCGTTCCGGTCCGATCTCGCCCGGCCGGGCTGCGCGCTATACGGCATCAACCCGACCCCCGCCGCGCCCAACCCGATGCGCCAGGTGGTTGAGCTGCAAGTCCCGGTGCTGCAGGTCCGCGACATCGCGGCCGGCGACACGGTGGGCTACGGGGCCGGTTACACGGCGCCACGGAACGTGCGGGTGGCTACCGTTGCGGCGGGCTATGCCGATGGCTACCTTCGCAGCCTGTCCGGCCGGTCCCTGGCGCTGTTCCAGGGCCGTGCCGTGCCGCTGATAGGCCGGGTCTCGATGGATTTGACAACGTTCGACGCGACGGATTTCCCTGAACTGCGCCCTGGCGACAGGATGATGCTGGTTGGCGGCGCGGGCAATACGCCGGACGACATCGCCGCCCGCTGCGGCACCATCGGCTATGAGGTGCTGACCTCGCTCGGCCACCGCTACCAGCGCCGATACATTGGCGGCGCCTGAGATCTTGGATCGCACCCTGGTGGATCGCATCCTGGACCCGGTCGCAGCGCTCGGCCGCCTCGTCATCGGCCTGCTGCGCGGCACCGGCGCCATCGCCCTGTTCGCGGCAGAGGCAATCAGCCATCTGGTGCGGCCACCCTTCTATGGAAGGCTGTTCCTCAAGGCCTTCATCGAGATCGCCTGGTTCAGCCTGCCGGTGGTGGCGCTGACGGCGGTGTTCACCGGCATGGTGCTCGCCCTGCAATCCTATACCGGCTTCGCCCGCTTCAACGCGGAAGGGGCGGTGGCGAATGTGGTGGTGCTGTCCATCACCCGCGAACTGGGCCCGGTGCTGGCCGGGTTGATGGTGGCCGGCCGAATCGGTGCCGCCTTCGCCGCCGAGATCGGTACCATGCGGGTGACCGACCAGATCGATGCGCTGTCCACGCTTTCCACCAACCCGATGAAATACCTGGTCGCACCACGGCTGCTGGCCGGCACGCTGGCGCTGCCGCTGCTGGTGATCGTCGCCGATACGCTGGGCGTGATGGGTGGCTGGCTGATCGGCACGCAGCAGTTGGGCTTCGGATCGGGCGCCTATCTCAAGGCGACCTTCGATTTCCTGCAGGTGGCGGATGTGGTTTCCGGCCTGATCAAGGCGGCGGTGTTCGGCTTCATCATCACGCTGATGGGCTGCTGGTCCGGCTACCGGTCCGGCGGCGGCGCGCAGGGCGTGGGCCGGGCGACGACCTCCGCCGTGGTGGCCTCCTCCATCCTGATCCTGGCAGTGGACTACGTGCTGACCGCAGTGCTGTTCAGCCGATGATATCCACGCGCCAGGGCACGATGAGCACACCGAAGATCAGGCTGGCCGGGCTGCGCAAGTCCTTCGGGTCGAAGGTGGTGCTCGACGGCGTCGACCTCGAGATCCGCCCGGGGCATTCCATGGTGATCCTGGGTGGCTCGGGCTCCGGCAAATCGGTCACGCTGAAATGCATCCTCGGCCTGATCCCGCCGGATGAGGGGCTGATCGAGATCGACGGCCGCGACGTGGCGACGCTGTCGCGGCGGGAGCGGGAAGAGGTGAACGACCGCATCGGCATGCTGTTCCAGAACGGCGCGCTGTTCGACAGCCTGCCGGTCTGGGAGAATGTGTGCTTCAAGCTGCTCGCCCAGGGCCGCATCAGCCGCCGCGCCGCCCGCGACAAGGCGGCGGAGGTGCTGGCCCAGGTGGGTCTTGCCGCCAGCGTCGGCGACCTTTCGCCCAGCGAGCTTTCGGGCGGCATGCAGAAGCGCGTCGGCCTGGCCCGGGCGATCGCGGCGGAGCCCGACATCATCTTCTTCGACGAACCGACCACGGGCCTCGACCCGATCATGGGCGCCGTGATCGACGGGCTGATCGTCGATGTGGTGAAGCGCCTGGGCGCCACGGCGGTGTCCATCACCCACGACATGGCGAGCGCCCGGCGCATCGGCGACGACGCGGCGATGATCCACAAGGGACGGATCATCTGGCGCGGCGAGGCGCGCAGCCTTGGCGATACGGGGAACGCCATGGTGGACCAGTTCGCGCGCGGCGAGCGCGAGGGGCCGATCCAGATGGAGCTGCGCAAGTAGCCTCTGCGAACAAAACTTGAACCGAACCCCATCTGGTGCCATCTTGTGCATCAGATGGAGATTGCGATGCAGGTCCAGACCCTTGTCCAGCCCGTGGCGCCGCCGCCCAGCTTTTCCAGCGAGGCCGAGCGGGGACGCTTCACCCCGGTCGCGCTGAAGGCGCTGCTGCGGTTGGCGGAAGCCTGGCAATTGACGGGGCAGGAGGCTGCTTCCCTGCTCGGCGTCTCCACCACCACCTGGGACCGCATGCGCGCCGGGCGCTGGGCCGGCACGCTGTCGCAGGACCAGTTGACCCGCGCCTCCGCCCTTATCGGCGTGTTCAAGGCGCTGCACCTGCTGTTCGCGGATGGCATGGCGGATCGCTGGCCGCGCCTGCCCAACCGCAACCCGCTATTCGGCGGCCTGTCGCCGGTGACGGCGATGATCGAGGGTGGCATCCCCCGCCTGATCGAGGCGCGGCGCCATGTGGATGCCATGCGCGGCGGCTTGTGAACGGTTTTCCGGTTCGCACGGAGGCGCTGCCGCGCACCATCCGCCTGGTCAGCACTGCCCGCCTGCGGGAGTCGGTGCTGCGCGCGCTGATCGACACGGATGAGGAGTTCGCCCTGCTGGCCGCGCTGGAGGGCGCCACGAGCGCGCGGCTGAACGCCGCCACGGGCCTGCTTCCCGGCCTGCCGCCGGAGGATCTGGTGGCGCGCGTGCCGCATGCCGCCTTCGTCAACGCAGCCTTCGCCTATGCCCGGCCGCGCGGCCTGAACCGCTTCAACGGCCCGGAGCGGGGTGCCTGGTACGCCGCGCTGGCGGTGCGTACCGCCATGGCGGAGGTCGCCTTCCACCTGACCGGGCACCTGGCCGATACGGGCGTCTATGAGGCGGAGGTGGATTATGTGGAGATGCATGCGGCCTTCGCCGGCGCCTTCCTCGACCTGCGCGAGGCGCAGCCGACGCCCGACTGCCTGCATCCGGATGCCGCGATCGGCTACCCGGCCGGCAATGCGCTGGCGGCGCAGGTGATGCAGGCCGGCCATAACGGCATCCTGTATCCCTCGGTCCGCGATCCGGGCGGCACCTGCCTGGTGGCGCTGTGGCCCCATGCGGTGCAATCCCCGGCGCAGGGGGCCATCTGGCGCCTGCGATGGTCGGGGCGTCCCGCCCCTCATATTGAACAGGTCAGCGCCTGAACCATGGCCAAGCCCACGACACGCTACGTCTGCCAGGCCTGCGGCGCCCCCCATACCAAGTGGCAGGGCCGCTGCGATGCCTGCGGCGAGTGGAACACGCTGTCCGAGGAGGTCGCCGAACAGCGCGGCCCCGGCCCTGCGGCCAAGGCGGCCGGTGGGCGGCGGGTGGAATTCGTCGGGCTGAAGGGGAAATCCGCACCGCCGGCCCGGATTCTCACCGGCATCGCGGAGCTGGACCGGGTGCTCGGCGGCGGCATGGTGCCGGCCTCTGCCGTGCTGGTGGGCGGCGATCCGGGCATCGGCAAATCCACCATCCTGCTGCAGGCGGCGGCGCGCATCGCGAGTTCCGGCCGCCGCAGCCTGTACATCTCGGGCGAGGAGGCGGTGGAGCAGGTGCGGCTGCGCGCCGCCCGGCTCGGCCTGACCGACAGCCCGATGGGCCTGGCCGCCGCCACCAGCCTGCGCGACATCGTCGCCAGCCTGGAAGGGGAGGGCGATGTGGCGCTGGTCATCATCGACTCCATCCAGACCGTCTGGCTCGACGCGCTGGATTCCGCGCCCGGCACCGTCAGCCAGGTGCGCGCCTGTGCGGCGGAGCTGATCCGGCTGGCCAAGGCGCGCGGCTTCGCCATCGTGCTGGTGGGCCACGTCACCAAGGAAGGCACGCTGGCCGGGCCGCGGGTGCTGGAGCACATGGTGGACGCCACGCTGTATTTCGAAGGCGACCGCGGCCACCAGTTCCGCATCCTGCGGGCTGTGAAGAATCGCTACGGCGCCACCGACGAGATCGGCGTCTTCGAGATGACCGAGCGCGGCCTGGTGGAAGTGGCGAATCCTTCCGCCCTGTTCCTGGCGGAGCGCCGCGGCAATGTCTCCGGCAGTGCGGTCTTCGCGGGCATCGAGGGCACGCGGCCGGTGCTGGTGGAGGTGCAGTGCCTGCTTTCCCCTTCCGCCGGCGGCAGCCCGCGGCGGCAGGTGGTGGGCTGGGATTCCGGGCGGCTGGCGATGCTGCTGGCGGTGCTGGAGACGCGCTGCGGCCTCGGCGTCGGCCAGAACGACGTCTACCTGAACGTCGCAGGCGGGCTGCGGATCGCGGAGCCGGCGGCGGACCTCGCCGTGGCGGCGGCGCTGATCTCGGCGGCGACCGACCGGCCGACCGATCCGGGCGCCGTCTATTTCGGCGAGGTCGGGCTGTCCGGCGAGGTGCGTCAGGTCAGCCAGGCGGAAACCCGGCTGCGGGAGGCGCAGAAGCTGGGCTTCACCGCCGCCACCCTGCCGCGCCGCGTGGCGCGCGGCAGCTCCACGCCGCCCGCCTTGCCGGGCCTGAAGCTGTCGGAGACCGGGCATCTGGCCGATCTCGTGGCCGTCTTCGCGGCCCAGACGGTCAAGCGGCGAGCGAATCTTGAACAGCCCGCGGCCGGCAAGGCTTGACGCGAAGGCCCTGGTGACGGCGGTACTGCGCTGCACCAGAGCCCGGCATCGCATTTCGCGATCCGGACAGCTTTTTTGACCTGACGTTCAGCTGGGTTTGAGGGAATGAGGACCGGATGGCGATTCTCGTCACGGGCGTTGCCGGGTTCGTCGGCTCGCATGTCGCCGCCGCGTTGCTGGCGCGTGGCGAACGCGTCGTCGGGCTCGACAACGTCAACAGCTACTATGACGTCTCCCTGAAGGAGGCCCGGCTGGCCCGGCTGAAGCCGCAGCCCGGCTTCACCTTCCTGCGCCTGGACCTGGCGGACCGCGACGCCGTCTTCGCCGGCCTGGCGCCGGAGATGGAGGAGATCACGGAGGTCATCCACCTCGCCGCCCAGGCTGGGGTTCGCTACTCGATGATCGACCCCTACGCCTATGTGGCGTCGAACGTCATGGGCCATGTGGTGATGCTGGAGGCGGCGCGACGCATGCCGAAGCTGCGGCACCTGGTCTACGCCTCCTCCTCCTCGGTCTATGGCGGCAATACCCGGCTGCCGTTCCGGGAGACGGATCCGGTGGAACTGCCCGTCTCGCTCTATGCCGCGACCAAGCGGGCGGATGAGCTGATCGGCCAGGCCTACAGCCACATCTACGGCCTGCCGCAGACCGGCCTGCGCTTCTTCACCGTCTATGGCCCCTGGGGCCGGCCCGACATGGCCTATTACAGCTTCGCCAAGGCGATCGCGGCCGGCGAGCCGATCACGCTGTATGAGGGCGGCGAGCTGAAGCGCGACTTCACCTATATCGACGACATCGTGCAGGGCGTGATCGGCTGCATGGCCCACCCGCCGGGCCCCGGAGAGCGCGCGCGGCTGCTGAACATCGGCAACAACCGGGCGGAGCGGGTGCTGACCCTGGTGCGGCTGCTGGAGGAAGGTCTCGGCCGCCGCGCGATCATCCAGGACGCGCCGAGGCCGGTGGCGGATGTGGAGGAGACCTTTGCCGACATCTCCGCCATCCAGAAGCTGGCCGGCTTCGCGCCGACCACCGCGCTGTCCGAGGGCATTCCGAAGTTCGTCGCCTGGTTCCGCGACTGGCATGGCGTGTGACCCGCGAGCGCGGGTGGCATGACACCCGCACCCCCGCCCGCTATAGGCTGCCGCAATGACCTGGGTTGATGCCGTCATCCTCGCGGTGTGCCTGCTTTCGGCAGGGCTCGCCTATTTCCGTGGCCTGGTGCGCGAGGTTCTGGGCGTCGGCGCCTGGGCGGGCGCCATCGTCGCGGCCATCCTGGCGGAGCCGGCGGTGACGCCGCTGGCCGGGCAATATGTGGAACCTCCCTGGCTGGCGACCGGCGTCGCGGTGGGCGTGGTATTCCTGCTGGTGCTGGTGGTGCTCAAGCTGCTGATCGCCTGGCTGGCGGGCCATGTGCAGCGCTCGGCCCTGGGTGGCGTGGATCGCGTGCTCGGGCTGCTCTTCGGACTGGCGCGGGGTGCTTTCATTGTCGTGATCGCCTATATCGTGGCCGGGCTGGTGCTGCCGGACAGCGATCGCTGGCCTGAACCGGTTCGCCAGGCGCGTTCCCTGCCATTCGCGGCACAGGGCGCGGCCTGGGTGGTGGAAAAGCTGCCGGATGATTTCCGCCCGCGCCTGCCGGATGGCACGGGCCGCCAGGAACCGAGCATGGACCAGCTGCTTCGCCCCCCCGCGCGCAGCCGGATCTGAAGGATTCGCATGACCCAGGCCAGCCAGTGGGATATCGGTGACGACGACCATCCGCATGAGGAATGCGGCGTGGTCGGCGTGTGGGGCAGCCCGGATGCGGCGGCCCTGACGGCGCTCGGCCTGCACGCGCTGCAGCACCGGGGGCAGGAGGCGGCGGGCATCGTCTCCCTGGCCGGCCAGGGGCAGTTCCACGCCCATAAGGGCCGCGGCCTGGTGGGCGACAATTTCAGCAACGCCGCCGTCATCGCCGGCCTGCCGGGCCATGCGGCACTCGGCCACAACCGCTACGCCACCACCGGCGAGACGGCGCTGCGCAACGTGCAGCCGCTGTATGCCGATTTCGAATTCGGCGGCTTCGCGGTGGCGCATAACGGCAACCTGACCAACGCGCATGTGCTGAAGCGCGCCTTGGTCCGCCGCGGCTGCCTGTTCCAGTCCACCACGGACAGCGAGGTGTTCATCCACCTCATCGCCATCTCGCTCTACTCGACGGTGATGGACCGGCTGATCGATGCGCTGAAGCAGGTACAGGGCGCCTACAGCTTGGTCGCGCTGCACAATGGCGCGCTGCTGGGTGCGCGGGATCCGCTGGGTGTGCGGCCGCTGGTGCTCGGCAAGCTGCCGGCCGGCGGCTTCGTGCTGTCGAGCGAGACCTGCGGCCTGGACATCGTCGGCGCCGATTTCGTGCGGGACGTGGAACCGGGCGAGATCGTGCTGATCGACGATTCCGGCGTGCGCTCCATCCGCCCCTTCGCGCGGCCGTCCAGCCCGCGCTTCTGCATCTTCGAATACATCTACTTCGCGCGCCCCGATTCCATCGTCGAGGGCACGCCGGTCTATGACACGCGCAAGCGCATCGGCGCCGAGTTGGCGCGTGAATCCGGCGTCAAGGCGGATGTCATCGTCCCTGTGCCGGATAGCGGCGTGCCGGCGGCGATGGGCTATGCGGCGGAAGCCGGCATACCCTTCGAACTCGGCATCATCCGCAACCACTATGTCGGCCGCACCTTCATCGAGCCGACCGACCAGATCCGCAACCTCGGCGTGAAGCTGAAGCACAGCGCCAACCGCAGCATGATCGAGGGCAAGCGCGTCGTTCTCGTGGACGATTCCATCGTCCGCGGCACCACCAGCCGCAAGATCGTGGAGATGGTGCGCCAGGCGGGCGCGACCGAGGTGCATATGCGCATCTCCTCCCCGCCCACCACGCATTCCTGCTTCTACGGCATCGACACGCCGGAACGCGCCAAGCTGCTGGCGGCGAACCACGACGTGGCGGAGATGGCGAACATCATCGGCGCCGACAGCCTGGCCTTCATCTCGCTGGACGGGCTGTACCGCGCGCTCGGCCGGGATGGGCGGGACCCGGCGGCGCCGGCCTATTGCGATGCCTGCTTCACCGGCGACTACGCCATTCCGCTGCTCGACCAGCAGGACAATTCCGAGCGCCCGCTGCCGCTGCTGCAGGTCGCCAACCGCTGACGCCTGCTCAGGATACGCAAGTGAGCCTTCCCCTCGAGAACCGTCCCCTTGAAGATCGGGTCGCGCTGGTCACCGGCGCCTCCCGCGGCATCGGCGCCGCGCTGGCGGTGGAGCTGGCGCGGATGGGCGCGCAGCTTGTCCTCATCGCCCGCACCCAGGGCGGTCTGGAGGAGACGGATGACGCGATCCGCGCCGTCTCCGGCCGTGGCGCCACGCTGCTGCCGCTCGACCTGCACAAGGATGCCGAGAAGCAGCTCGACCTGATCGGGCCGTCGATCATGGAGCGCTTCGGGCGGCTGGATATCCTGGTCCACAACGCCGCCGTGCTGAACAAGCTGACGCCGGTGGCGCATATCGACCCGAAGGATTGGGCGCAGACGGTGGGGGTGAACCTGACCGCGGCCTGGCGCCTGATCCGCACCTGCGACCCGCCGCTGCGTGCGGCGGAGGCCGGGCGCGCCGTCTTCGTCACCACCGGGCGGGTGCTGCGGCCCAAGGCCTATTGGGGCATGTACGGCGCGACCAAGGCGGGCATGGAGCATCTGGTGCAGAGCTGGGCGGAGGAAGTCGCCGGAACGAAGCTGCGGGTGAACCTGTTCGACCCGGATGTCGTCGCCACGCGGCTGCGCGCGCAGGCGATGCCGGGCGAGGACCCCGCCACGCTGACCCAGCCCGAGGAGGTGGCGCCGGCCATCGCCGCGCTGTGCCTGCCGGAGGAAACCCGGCACGGGCAGCGGGTGCTCTTTCGACAGGGGTGAGGTGTTGGTCAGGAGAATGACAAAATCTGTCTATTGTCATTCGTCATAAGCGGGCGTATCTCCTCGTCACACCAGTGACGGAGTGACGCATCATGCTGTTCCGCAATCTCGGCCCGCAGGGCCCCCGCATTTCCGCAATCGGCCTCGGCTGCATGGGCATGTCCGATTTCTACGGCCCGGCCGATGAGGCCACCTCCATCGCCACCATCCATGCCGCGCAGGATGCCGGGATCACCTGGCTCGACACCGGCGATTTCTACGGCATGGGCCACAATGAGATGCTGCTGCGGGAGGCGCTGCGGGGCGGCCGGCGAGACCGCGCCTTCCTCGCCGTGAAGTTCGGCGCGCAGCGCGACCCCTCCGGCGCCTTCATCGGTTTCGACACGCGCCCCGCCGCGGTGAAGACCGCGCTGGCTTATACGCTGAAGCGCCTCGGCACCGACCATATCGACCTGTACCAGCCCGCCCGCCTCGACCCCGCCGTGCCGATCGAGGAGACGGTGGGCGCGATCGCGGAGCTGGTGGCAGCCGGCCATGTGCGCCACATCGGCCTGTCCGAGATGGGCCCGGCCACCATCCGCCGCGCCCATGCCACCCACCCGATCGCGGCCTTGCAGATCGAATATTCGCTGATGTCGCGCGGGCCGGAGGCGGCGATCATGCCGCTGCTGGAGGAGCTGGGCATCGCCCTGAACCCCTATGGCGTGCTGTCCCGCGGCCTGCTGGGCGGCAGCCTGCCGGGCGGGCGCGGCGACTTCCGCGCCCATTCGCCCCGCTTCCAGGGCGCGAACCTGGCCCGCAACCAGGCCCTGGCCGCGGCGGTGGCCGCGCTGGCCGAGGAACGCGGCGCGACGCCGGCGCAGATGGCCATCGCCTGGGTGCTGGCGAAGGGGCCGCACATCATCCCCCTGGTCGGCGCCCGCCGCCCGGAACGCCTGGCCGAGGCGCTGGGCGCGCTGGAGCTGCGCCTGACCCCGGCGGAGGTCGCGGCGCTGGAGGCGGCGGTGCCGGCGGAGGCCGTGGCCGGCACCCGCTACGACGCGCATCAGATGGCCATGCTGGACAGCGAGCGCCCGGCCGCCTGACAAGGGCGCATGACCGACGACCCGAGTCCCGACCCCGCCGCCACCCGCATGCTGGACGCCGCGGAGGCGCTGATCCGCCGCCACGGCCCGGCCAAGGCGACGGTGGTTGATGTCGCCCGGGCGCTCGGCATGAGCCATGGCAATGTCTATCGCCACTTCCCCAGCAAGGCGGCGCTGCGGGAAGCGGTGGTGGCGCGCTGGCTGCATGCGGTGGTGGAACCGCTGGAGCCGATCGTCACCGGCGCGGCGCCGGCGCCGGAGCGGATTGCCCAGTACATCCGCACCCTGGCCGGGCTGAAGCGCCAGAAGGTGCTCGGCGACCCGGAGCTTTTCGCCGCCTATCACCTGCTGGCGGAGGAGCACCGGGACGCGGTGGCCGCCCATGTCGCGACCCTGCGCCGCCACCTGGCGACCATCCTGCGCCAGGGGCAGGCGCAGGGGGCCTGGAGTCTGGCCGACCCCGAGGCCACCGCGACGCTGCTGCTGGAGGCGACGCTGCGCTTCCACCACCCGCACCATGTCCGCGAACAGGCCGGTGATACGGGTGCCGAGGCGCGGCTGGATGCGCTGCTGGCGGTGCTGGTGCGCGGCCTGGGTTAAGCCAGCGCCGCCTGCAGCCAGGCGCCGAAGGCCAGCACGGTGGAGCGGCGAGAGGCCATCTCCGTCATCACCAGATGGTAGCCGGTGCCATCATCCAGCGTTTCGGGAAAAGGCCGCACCAGCCGCCCGGCGGCCAGCGCATCCGCCACCAATATGCCCCAGCCAACCGCCAGGCCCTGGCCGGCCTCGGCGGCGGCCAGCGCCAGGGCGGTCTCGTCGAAGCGCGGGCCGGGGGCAGCCAGCGCCGGGTCCAGCCCGGCGGCCAGCAGCCAGTCGCGCCAATGCGGGCGTTCGGCGTAGTGCAGCAGGGTGGCCTGGGCGATGGCCTCGGCCGGCGCCAGGTTCTGGGGCAGGTAGCCGGGGGCGCAGACGGGGAACAGCACCTCCCGCGTCAGCGGGCGCACCACATGGCCGGGCCAGTCGCCGGCACCGGCGCGGATCGCCACATCCACATCGGCGCCATGCAGCTGCGCGAAGTAGCGATGCGTCTCCAGCCGCAGCTCGATCCAGGGATGCTGCCGCGTGAAATCCGCGATGCGCGGCGCCAGGACACGCATGGCGAAGGTGCGGGCGGCGTTCACCACCAGGGTGGTGCGGGAGCGCGGTTGGCCGATGCGGAACAGCCCCGCCTCGAGTTGTTCCAAGCCGCGCCGGACGTAATCGGCCAGCAGGTCGCCGGCCTCGGTCAGCTTCAGGCCGCGCGGGCCGCGCAGGAACAGCGGCTCGGCGAGCTGGTCCTCCAGCGACTTCACCTGGCGGCTGATCGCGCCCTGCGTCACGCCCAGCTCCTCCGCCGCGCGGGCCATGTTCAGGTGGCGCGCGGCTGCGTCGAAGACGCGGAGCGCCTGGAGGGGAAGGCCGGAGACGCCTTGAGGTAGGCTCATGCCTCGGCACCTTAATGGGTTGCTACCGGGGGCGCCAAGCGGGGGGCAGACTGCGAGCGGACCGGCCGGAGCCTTTGGCAAAGATGCATTTCGACCCCGTCACGCTGCAGATCCTGTGGAGCCGGCTGATCTCGATCGCCGATGAGGCCGCGGCGGCGCTGCTGCGGACCTCCTTCTCCACCATCGTCCGCGAGTCGAACGACTTCGCCACGGTGCTGATGGATGCGGAGGGCAACAGCCTGGCGGAGAATTCCATCGGCATCCCGAGCTTCGTCGGCCTGCTGCCGCGCACCCTGCGCCACATGCTGGCCGAATATCCGCTGGAGGAGCTGCGGCCGGGGGATGTGCTGATGACCAACGATCCCTGGATGGGGACGGGGCATCTGCTGGACATCACCACGGCGATGCCGGTGTTCCATGGCGGCAAGCTGGTGGCCTTCGCCGGCGCCACCTCGCACATGCCGGATATCGGCGGCACGCTGTGGTCGGCCGATTGCACGGAGGTCTTCGAGGAAGGGCTGCGGATTCCGCCGACGAAGTTTCTCGTGGAAGGCCGCGAGAACCGGGAGGTGGTGCGCTTCATCCGCGGCAATGTGCGCGTGCCGGACCAGGTGATGGGCGACATCCAGGCGCAGATCACGGCGATTTCCGTCTGCGCCCGGCGGGTGGTGGAGTTCCTGGCGGATACCGGCCTGGCGGACCTCACCGCGCTCTCCGCCACGCTGCAGGCGCGTGCGGATGGCGCGATGCGCCAGGCCATCGCGGCGCTGCCGGATGGCACCTGGCACGGCACGGTCTTCGCGGATGGCTATGAGGAGGCGGAGACGCGCATCCAATGCGCGGTGACCATCGCGGGCGACAGCCTCAGCGTGGATTATGCCGGCACCTCGCCGCAGATCGCGCGCGGGCTGAACAGCGTGATGAACTACACCTACGCCTACACGGTCTATCCGCTGAAATGCGCGCTGGACCCGATGACCCCGCGCAACGAGGGCAGCTACCGCGCCATCGGCGTGACGGCGCCCGAGGGGTCCATCCTCAATCCGCGCTGGCCGGCGGCGGTGAATGCGCGGCATCTGACGGGGCTGTTCCTGTCGGGTGCGCTGTACAAGTGCCTGGCGCAGATCGCGCCGGGGCTGGTGGTGGCGGACAGCGCCTCCCCGGCGCCGCGGCCGGTCTATACGGGGCAGGATGACCGTGGCGACCGCTTCAGCCAGGTGCTGTTCGGCAGCGGCGGCATGGGGGCGACGCAGGGCAGGGACGGGCTGAACACCACGGCCTTCCCGACCAATTCCGGCTCCGGCTCCATCGAGGCCTTCGAGGCTTCCGCGCCGATCCTCGTCTGGGGCAAGGACCTGCTGCCGGACAGCGGCGGGCCGGGGCAGTTCCGTGGCGGGCTGGGCCAAAAGATCGAGCTGGAGGTGATGACCGACCAGCCGGTGCGCCTGTCGCTGATCTCGGACCGCATGAAGCATCCGGCCGGCGGGCTGGATGGCGCGCGGGCAGGTGCGCCGGCGCTGGTGCAGTTGCAGGACGGGCGCAAGCCGCATCCGAAATCCCGCACCATGCTGGCGCCGGGGGATCGGCTGACCATGCATCTCGGCGGGGGCGGCGGCTATGGCGACCCGGCGGCGCGCGACCCGGCGGCGGTGCAGCGCGACATCGCGGATGGCTACGTCACGCCCGAAGGGGCGCAACGCGACTATGGGAGGAAACAACAATGACAATAAAGCTCACCCGTCGTGCCCTGGCTGCCGCTTTTTCCGCAGTGCCCTTCGCGGCGCGGGCGCAGGCCAACTGGCCAACGCGGCCGCTTCGGATGATCGTGCCCTTCGCGCCCGGTGGCGGGTCCGACACGCTCGGCCGGCTGCTGGCCACGCCGCTGGCAGCGGAATTGGGCCAGCCCGTGGTGGTGGAGAACCGCGCCGGCGCCGGCAGTCAGATCGGCGCCGAGGCGGTGATGCGGAGCCCGCCCGATGGGCTGACCCTGCTGCTGGGCGACACGCCGCTGGCAACCATCCCGGCCGTGCAGGCGGCAACCGGCCAACCGGTGGCCTTCGACACCGGGCGCGACTTCACGCCGATCGCGACGCTCGGCGTGGCGCCGGCGCTGCTGGTGGTGGCGAGCAATTCCCCCTTCCGCACCACGCGCGACCTGCTGGAGGCAGCGCGGGCGCGGCCGGAGGCGGTGAACGTGGCCTCGGGCGGCACCGCCACCAGCACGCATCTGATGATCGAGCTGTTGCAGATGCGCAGCGGCGTGAAGGTGACGCATGTGCCCTATCGCGGCACCGGCGCGGCGCTGCCGGATGTGCTGAACGGCACGGTGCAGGCGATGATCCAGGCCATGGCCACCGCCGCGCCGCTGGTTGCTGCCGGGCAGATGCGCGTGATCGGCGTGGCGGCGGAACAGCGCCTGGCCTCGATGCCGGATGTGCCGACGCTGCGCGAGCAGGGCGTGGATCTGGTGGCCGGCTTCTGGTGGGGCGTGCTCGGCCCGGCCGGCATCCCGGCGCCCATCGTAGAGCGGCTGCAGCAGGCGATCGACAAGTCGATGGCGACGGAAGCGGTGCAGGCGCGGCTGCCGGCGCTGGGGCTGCAACGGCTGCAACTCGGCCCGGACGCCTTCCGGACGATGCTGGTGAATGAGACGGCGCGCTGGCGCGAGGTCGTGACGACGGCGGGGATCAAGCCTGAATGAGTGATGCTGCGCGCCCCTACCGCATCGGAGTCGATGTCGGCGGGACCTTCACCGATTTCGTGCTGGTGGATGACGCCACCGGCCGCGTGCTGACCGGCAAGCGGCTGACCACGCCGGATGATCCCGGCCGCGCCATCCTGGAGGGCATCACCCGCATCCTGTCCGAAGCGGGCGGTGCCATCGGCGATGTGCGCCAGGTGGTGCATGGCACGACGCTGGTGACCAACACCGTGATCGAGCGCAAGGGCGCGCGCATCGGCCTGATCACCACGCGCGGCTTCCGCGACAGCCTCGAGATGGGGCGGGAGATGCGCTACGACCTCTATGACCTGTTCCTCGACAAGCCGGAGCCCTTGGTGCCGCGGCCGCGCCGCCATGCGGTGACGCAGCGGCACGATGCGCGCGGGCGAGAACTGGTGGCGCTGGTGGAATCCGAGGTGCGCGACGCGGCACGCGCGCTGCGCGCCGATGCGGTGGAGGCGGTGGCGGTCTGCCTGCTGCACGCTTATCTCGACCCCGCGCATGAACGCCGCATCGGCGCGATCCTGGCGGAGGAATTGCCGGGCGTGCCCGTCACGCTCTCCTCCGACGTGGCGCCGGAGATTCGCGAATACGAACGTGCGAATACCGCCTGCGTGAATGCCTATGTGCTGCCGCTGATGGATCGCTACCTGGCGAGCCTGGAGGCGGAGCTGCGGCGGCGCGGCCTCGGCGGGAAGCTGCATCTGATGCTTTCCGCCGGCGGCATCGCCTCCGTGGGTTACGCGCGCGCCAACCCCGTGCAGTTGATCGAGAGCGGCCCGGCCGCAGGTGCCACCGCCGCGATGCATTACGGGCGCATCGCCGGTGTGTCGGACATGATCTCCTTCGACATGGGCGGCACGACCGCGAAGATGTGCCTGATCGAGAAGGGGGAGGCGGAGCATGCCTCGACCTTCGAGGCCGCCCGGGTGCGGCGCTTCCGCAAGGGGTCGGGGCTGCCGCTGAAGGTGCCGGTGATCGACCTGATCGAGATCGGCGCCGGCGGCGGGTCCATCGCGCATGTGAATGCGATGGGGCTGCTGAATGTCGGGCCGGAATCGGCGGGCTCCGTGCCCGGGCCGGTCTGCTACAAGCGCGGCGGCACGCGGCCCACGGTGACGGATGCCGACCTGCTGCTGGGCTATCTCTCGCCCGAGTATTTCCTCGGCGGCGAGATGGCGCTGGACCTGGCGGCGGTGGAAGGCGCGATGCAGGCGCATCTGGGCCAAAAACTGGGCATGACGGCGCTGCAGGTCGCCGCCGGCATCCACAGCATCGTCAATGAGAACATGGCCGCCGCGACGCGCATGTATGTGGCGGAGAAGGGCCGCGACCCACGCCGCTACGCCATGCTCGCTTTCGGCGGCGCCGGGCCGGTGCATGCCTATGGCCTCGCGAAGCTGCTGAAACTTTCCCGCATCATCGTGCCGCAGGGGGCGGGCGTCGCCTCGGCCCTGGGGTTCCTCGTCGCGGCCCCGGCCATCGACCTGGTGCGCTCCGGCGTGCAGCGGCTGACGGCGGTGGATTGGGACGAGGTCGCGCAGAAATTCGCGGCGATGGAGGCGGAGGCGCGGGCGATGCTGCTGGATGCCGGCGCGGCACCCGGCGACGTGCAGTTCCGCCGCAGCGCGGATATGCGCTACGCCGGCCAGGGTTTCGACATCAGCGTGCCGATCCCCGGCAGCGCCGATGCGGAGACCGTCGAGCACGCCTTCCGCGAAACCTATTTCGGCCTCTTCGACCGCCGCATCAGCGGCGTGCCGATGGAGGTGCTCTCCTGGCGCCTGCATGCCAGCGCCAGCCGGCCGGAGGTGCCGCACAGCTTTACCCCGCCGCCCGGCGAGGGTGCGGCGCTGAAGGGCCACCGCCAGGTGTGGTTCGCGGAGACGGGCCTCGCCCCCTGCGCCGTCTATGACCGCTACCGCCTGCCCGTGGGCCAGCGCATCGCCGGGCCCGCCGTGGTGGAGGAACGCGAATCCACCGTCGTCATCGGCCCCGACGCGCACATCACCCGCGACATCCACGGCAATCTGCTGATCGACATAACGGAGGAGACAACCCCATGAGCAAAGCGGCAGATTACGCCTGGCTCGACGGCAAGCTGGTGCCCTGGGCCAATGCCACCATGCATATCTCCACCGAATGCGTGTTGCGCGGGGAGAATGTGTTCGAGGGCATCCGTGCCTATTGGAACGAGGACCAGCAGGAGCTTTTCACCTTTCGCCACGCCGACCACATCGCCCGGCTGCGCCAGGGCGCGCGCATCATGCGCATGACGATCCCGTACTCCGATGCGGAGATCGAGGCGGCGAGCCTGGAGCTGATCCGCGCCTGCAACTACCGGGAGACGATCCACTACCGCCCCGTGGTCTATTTCGCCGAAGGCGAGCTGACGCATTACCTGCCGAGTGAAATCCGCACCGGCTTCTTCATCCTGGCCTTCTCCATGCCGTCGAAGAAGGTGCAGGAGACGGGCGTGAAAAGCGCCATCAGCACCTGGCGCCGCAACAGCGACCTGGCCTCCCCGTCGCGCATCAAATCCGGCGCGAATTATCATAACTCGCGGCTTGCCTATATCGAGGCGCGGATGAACGGCATGGGTCCGCCGGTGATGCTGAACGCGGCCGGCAAGGTCGCGGAAGGCCCCGGCGCCTGCGTGATGATCGTGCGCCATGGCAAGCTGATCACACCGCCGGTCACCGCCGACATCCTCGAATCCATCACGCGGGAAACGCTGATGGAACTGGCGCGCGAGGAACTCGGCATGGAGGTGGTGGAGCGCGATGTGGACCGCTCCGAACTCTACGTTACCGACGAAGCCTTCTTCTGCGGCAGCGGCGCGGAGGTGCTGCCGATGGTCTCGATCGACCACTACGACATCGGCGATGGCACGCCCGGCGAGGTCACCCGCAAGCTGCAGGGCCTTTACAACGATGCGGTGCGCGGGCGGCTGGAGAAGTACCGCCACTGGCTGACGCCGGTCTGGCGCGGCAACGCCACGAAGGCGGCCGCGGAATGACGCGCAGCGTTGGAAGGCTGGTCGCCGAAAGCCTCGCCGCACACGGTGTGGACCTGCTGTTCTGCGTGCCGGGCGAGAGTTTTCTCGGCCTGACGGATGCGCTGGTCGATGTGCCGGCGTTGAAGCTGGTGGTGTGCCGTCACGAAGGCGGCGCCGCCTATATGGCCGCCGCCGATGGCCGCATGCGGGCCGGGCGGGCAGGGGTGTGCATGGTCTCCCGCGGCCCGGGCGTCTCCAACGCCATGATCGGGCTGCACACGGCTTTTCATGACGCCATCCCGATGGTGCTGCTGATCGGCCAGGTGGAACGGCGTGACCGTGGCAGGGGTGCCCTGCAGGAGCAGAACTACGAAAAGTACCTGGCGGATACGGTGAAGGCCGTGATTCCGGTGGACCTGCCGATTCAGGCCAGCGAGGCGATCGCGCGCGCCTTCCACCTGGCCGAATCCGGCACCCCCGGCCCGGTGGCGGTGGTGCTGCCGGAGGATGTGCTGGACGAGCCGGCCAATGACATCCCGCTCGCAAAGCCGCGCATCCGCGCCACCCCCGGCCCGGCGCCGGCGCAGGTGGAGGAACTCGCGAAACGCCTGGCCACCGCGCAGCGCCCGGTGGTGCTGGTCGGCGGCGCGATGGATGGCCCGCCCGCGGCGCTGGCCGCGCTGAAGCGCCTGGCGGAGGAATGGTCGCTGCCCGTGGCGCCCACCCATCGCCGCCCGCATCTCTTCGACAGCCACCACCCCAACTACGCCGGCTATATCGGCAACCGCGTGCAGCCGCCGCTGATGGCCGCGTTGCGGGAGGCCGATCTGCTGGTGGCCCTCGGCGAACGGATGACCGATGTGGTCAGCCAGTCCTACACCTGGCCCACCGCGCCGGACCCGCAGATCCCGCTGGTGCATGTCTGGCCCGACCCCTCCGAGCTCAACCGCGTCTTCCGCGCCGATTTGCCCATGGCCTGCGATCCGGCCCTGCTGGTGGAGGCGCTGCTCGCCCGCAAAACCCCGCCGACGCCGCCCGGCCGCGCCGCCTGGATCGCCCGCCTGCACGGGCTGCATCGGGACCTGACGGCGCCGCGCTGGGACAAGGCGCCGGATGGCGTGAATTTCTCCGCCGTCTGCGTCGCGGTGGCGGAGCGCATGACGGCGGATGCGGTGCTCACCACCGATGCCGGCAATTTTACCAGTTTCGTGCATCGCCACATCCCGTTCCGGCCCGGCCAGATGTTTTTGGGGTCTGCCGTGGGTGGCATGGGGGCGGGGATGCCGATGGCTGTGGCCGCCAGCATCCGTCATCCCGGCCGGCAGGTCATCGCCGTGACCGGAGATGGCGGCGCGCTGATGACGGGCAACGAGATCGCCACCGCCATGCGCCACGGCGCGGCCCCGGTGCTGCTGGTGTCGGATAACGGCACCTATGGCTCGATCGGCATGCACCACGCCAACCGCTACCCCGGCCGCAACTACGCCGACGCGGCCGACCTGGTGAACCCGGATTTCGCCGCCTGGGGCCGCGCCTTCGGGGCGGAGGGCTTCACCATCGCCTCCGAGGCCGATATCGCCCCGGTGCTCGACGCCGCCCTGGCGCCGCGCACGAAGCCCGCGGTGGTGCATGTGCGGGCCTCGGCCCTGCAGGTCACGGCGTGGAAGCGGTTGAAGGGCTAGCCTCCTCCAGCGCGGGCTGGGCGGGCCGACGGGCCGCCCAGTCCAGCAGCGCATCCAGCACCGGGCACAGCGCCTCCCCCCACGGCGTCAGCCCGTACTCCACCCGCGGCGGCACCTGCGGGTGGAGCGTGCGGGTGACAATTCCGTCGCGCTCCAGCTCCCGCAGATGCTGGGCCAGCATCTTCTGGGAGACAGCGGGGATCGCCCGCTCCAGCTCCGAGAAGCGCAGCACGCCGCCGCCGAAAAGCTGGAACAGGATCTCCATCTTCCAGCGGCCATCCAGCAGGCGCAGCGCGTCCTGCACCCCGGCGGCGGCCATCCCGGGCGTCACATCCGCCAGCTTACCCGTGGGTGAGTAGCTGACCTTCCGGTCGGTTCTGGCCATGCGCCAGCCTACCGCGCATCTCTGGGGCCAGCCAATCACCGGATCGGACCGCCAGATGACCGCCATCCTGCCTGCCTCGCTCGCCACCTATTTTGCCGCGAAGAACCGCCACGACACGGCGGCGATGCTGGCCTGCTTCAGCGCCCATGCCACGGTGCGCGACGAGCGGCAGGAGATGACGGGCCTGCCCGCGCTCCGCGCCTGGATCGAATCGACCACCGCCCGCTACGCCGTGCAGTCCGAGCCGCTGGAATGTCATGAGGAAGCGGGACGCAGCATCGTCCGCGCCCGCGTCTCCGGCAGCTTCCCCGGCAGCCCGGCCGTGTTGACCTACCGCTTCGGCCTCGCCGCGGACGGGCGGATCGACGCGCTGGAGATCGGCTGAACCGTCTCCGTGCTGCCGGCGTCACGCCCACCCCCTCCCCGTCCGCGCCATTTTGCCATACCCATGGCCCAACAGGCCGGGGGAACAGCATGGACCAGGTGGATTGCGTGGTGGTGGGGGCAGGGGTCGTCGGCCTCGCCGTGGCCCGCGCCCTCGCCCAGGCGGGGCGGGAGGTGCTGGTGCTGGATGCGGCGGAAGGCATCGGCACCGAGACATCCTCCCGCAATTCGGAGGTGATCCACGCCGGCATCTACTACCGCGCCGGCAGCCTGATGGCGCAGACCTGCGTCGCCGGGAAATGGAAGCTGTACGACTACTGCGAAAGCCACGGCGTGCCCTACCGCCGCTGCGGCAAGCTGATCGTCGCCACCAGCGAGCAGGAGGCCGAGCAGCTGGAAGGCATCCGCCAGCGCGCCGCCGCCAATGGGGTGGATGACCTCCGCTTCATCTCGGGCGAGGAAGCGCGTGGGATCGAGCCTTCGCTGGCCTGCACCGCGGCGCTGGTCTCGCCCTCTACCGGCATCATCGACAGCCACGCCTACATGCTCGCTTTGCAGGGCGATGCGGAGGATGCGGGGGCCATGTTCGCCTTCCACGCGCCGGTGCTGCAGGGCCGCGTCGCCGGCGCGCAGATCGAGTTGGAGGTGGGCGGGGCGGAGCCGATGGCGCTGGCCTGCAACCTGCTGGTGAACTCCGCCGGGCTGCATGCGCCGGGCCTGGCGCGACGGATCGACGGGGTGCCGGAGGCGCATATCCCCGGCGCCTTCTACGCCAAGGGCAACTACTTCAGCCTGACCACGAAATCCCCCTTCAGCCGGCTGATCTACCCGGTGCCGGTGCCCGGCGGGCTGGGCACGCACCTGACCATCGACCTCGGCGGACAGGCGCGATTTGGCCCGGATGTCGAGTGGATCGACCACATCGACTACAATGTGGACCCGCGCCGCGGCGACCTGTTCTACGAATCGATCCGCCGCTGGTGGCCGAGCCTGCCGGATGGCGCGCTGGCGCCCGGCTATTCCGGCATTCGCCCGAAGACGGTGCCGAAGGGCGCGCCGGGCCAGGATTTCGTCATCCAGGGGCCGGCGGTGCATGGCGTGGCCGGGCTGGTGAACCTGTTCGGGATCGAAAGCCCGGGGCTGACAGCCTCCCTGGCGCTGGCGGAGGAGGTGATGGGGGTGGTCAGGGCCTGAACAGCGCCCACCAGCGCGCCTCCTGCTGCAACAGCTTCACCCGCTCCGCCTCCAGCGCCTTCAGCGTGGCCGCGACCTCCCTGTCGAAGGCCGCGGGAAACGGCAGGGCGGGGCAGAAATCGGAGCGGCTGCGCCCGGTCCGCTCATCGATGCCGCCGGCCTTCCAGTTCGCCACCGTGGCGCGGAAGGCCTGGGCATGCGCCAGGAAGGCGGCGAAGCTGGGCGGGATTTCCGACTGCACCGAAAGGTGGTGCAGCCGCAGGATGATGTCCTGCCGGCGCTCGTTCAGCGGCAGGAAGATCTCCTGCGTCCAGAGCATCCAGGCCTTTAGCTGCGCCTGATCCGGCAGCTTCGACGCATCGGCGAAGAAATCGGCCTGTGCAATGACCTTGCGGTCACTCTCCCGGTCGTCGAACAGGAAGCGGTTCTTGAAGGAGAGGAAGGCTTCCTCCCCCGCCGCGTTCAGCGCGTGCAGCGGGCCGTAATAGTCGCGGATCTGCGCCTCGATCCGCTCGCGGCTGTATTTGCGCGCGGCGTCCTTGCGCTGCCGCGCCAGGTTCCAGTTGACGCCGATACCGGCCAGCAGGGCTGCCACCCCGGTCCGGATGAAGAAGTCCAGGAACGCGTCCATGGCCGGAGGCTAATCCGCCCGGCGACGGCCCCGCAACGGCATCCCGCATCCTGCGCAGGATGCCGCGCGGCTCCCGGTGCCCTGGCCGGGCCGCTACAGCGTGAAGGCCACGCCCTTCTCCGGCACCAGCACGCGGGCCTTGGCGCCCGCCATCTCCCGCTCGAACAGGGATGCATCCGGCGCGATCATCGGGAAGGTGCCGAAATGGCAGGGGATGGCGGTGGTGACCGTCGGCAGGAAGCGCTTCACCGCGAGGGCGCCACGCTTGCCGTCCATGGTGAAGCGGTCGCCGACCGGCACCATGGCGACGGTCGGGCTGTGCAGCTCGCCGATCAGCGCCATGTCGCCGAACACCTCGGTGTCGCCCATGTGGTAGACCACCGGCTCGCCCTTCGCTTTCGGCGTGATCACCAGCCCGCCCGGCAGGCCGAGATCCTGGGTGATGCCGTTCTCGTCCATGACGGAGGAGGAGTGGAAGGCGATGGTCAGCGTCACCGAAAAATCGTCCTGCTGCGTGGTGCCGCCGGTGTTCATCGGGTCCATGGCCTTCAGCCCCTGGCGGGCCAGCCACATGCAGATCTCGAAATTCGCCACCACCTTGGCGCCCGTGCGCTGGTGAATCGCCATGGTGTCGCCGACATGGTCGCTATGGCCATGCGTCAGCAGGATGTGGGTGGCGCCGGCACTCGCCGCCTCGGCATCGCCCTGGAACACCGGGTTGCCGGTCAGGAAGGGGTCGATCATCACGACCGAGTTGGCGAATTCCAGGCGATAGGCCGAATGCCCGAACCAGGTGATTTTCATCGATCGTCTCCGTCTGTCGCGGGCGCCTTCTAACCCGGCGGCGCCTCCAGCGTCACCTTGGCGGGGCAAGCAGCTTCCAGATGCCGGTGGCGGCGATCACCGCCGTATCGCCGGCCCGCAGCGTGCCGCGCACGAAGACCACGCTGCGGGTCTGCCGGGTGATCTCGCCGGAGCCCACCAGGAACTGGCCGGGCATGGCCGCGGCCAGATAGTGCAGATCGAGCTGGATGGTCGCCAGGTTCATCCCGCCGCCGATCGCCTGGCGCACCGTCAGCCCAAGCGTATGGTCCATGAAGGTGGCGAGAATCCCGCCATGGATCACGCCGCGGCCATTGGCGTGCTCCGCCCGCGCCTGAAAACCGTATTCGGCGCCGCGCTGCCAGAGCTCATTGGCGGTCTCCGGCAGGCCGGAGGGCGTGACGATGTTCCAGCCTTCGGCGGCCGGGTCGAAATCAGGGTTCTGCATCGCCTCAGTCTTCCGCGGATTCGCGCCGCGCGCCATCCAGCAGCGCGTCCCGCCGCGCCTCCGCCTGCCGGTCGGCAAGCTTCTCGGCCTTGGTGCGGCCGTGCTTCACGCGATTGGCGGCGGCCTCCGCCTCCGCCTGCCGCTTCGCCTGCGCCTTGCGGTGATGGTTGAGGTTGACGAGCTTGCCCATCCGGGAACACTACAGCCCGGAACCTGCGCGGGAAAAGTCATGCAGATCGAGCTGAATGCGGCCGACGGCCATCGCCTCTCCGCCTATCGCGCCGGCCCTGCCGATGCGAAGCGCGCCCTGGTGGTGGTGCAGGAAATCTTCGGCGTGAACCGCCACATGCGCCATGTCTGCGACGCCTTCGCGGCGGAGGGCTACGCCGTGGTCTGCCCGGCGCTGTTCGACCGCGTCGAGCGCAATGTCGAGCTCGGCTACGCGGCGGAAGACGTGGCCCGTGGCCGCGACCTGCGCGCCAAGGTGGATGAGAAGGGCACGATGCTGGACATCGAGGCCGCCGCCGCCGCGCTGCCCGGCACCGCCTCGCATGGCATCGTCGGCTATTGCTGGGGCGGCACCATCGCCTGGTGGGGCGCGACCCGCAGCACCAGCTTCAAGGCGGCCTGCGGCTGGTATGGCGGCGGCATCGCCGGCACCCGGACGGAAGTGCCGAACTGCCCGGTGCAGCTGCATTTCGGCGAGGTCGATGCCTCCATCCCGATGTCCGACGTGGAACTGATCCGCCAGGCGCAGCCGGGCGTCGAGATCTTCGTCTACCAGGGCGCCGGCCACGGCTTCGGCTGCGAGGAACGCGGGTCCTACAAGCCGGCCGACGCCGATGTGGCGCAGGCCCGGACCCTCGCCTTCTTCGCCAAGCATCTGGGGAGCTGACGCCATGCTCGGCTACTACATCACGTCCGGCATCTGCCTGGCGCTGCTGGTGATGATCCCGATCTGGAGCCCGAACGGCGCGCAGCCGAGCTATCCGTTCTGGGTGATCCTGCTGCTGGCGCTGGTCGTCCTCATCGTGCCGATGGTGCTGAAGCGCCGCAAGCGCGAGGGTGCGGCGCAGGCCGGCGAGCTGGCGGTGCGGCTGGAGGAAGTGAAGGACTGATACCAGATCCCGGTGATCGTGACCGATCACCGCCTCGATCGCCGGTGCCGGCATCCGCCGGCCTGGCTACGCGCCACGTGACGCAGGCGGGCGCAGGTTTCCATCAATGGGATCTGGCATGAGCCCGCCGCGGCGCCGGATCAGCGCCGCCGCAACACCGCCGCGGCACCGATTCAGCGCCGCCGCAACACCGCCGCGGCGGCGGCCGGCGCCGTGCCGAGCAGGCCCAGCAGCAGCGCCAGCGGCAGCGCGGCAGCGGCGCCGATCTGGCTGAAGCCGAGCGCGCCGGCCACGCCGCCGCCGATGAAGGCGCCCAGCATCGTCGCCAGCAGCCGCAGCTTGGGGCGATCGGCCATCACCGGCGGCGCGTCGCGCCGGTTTTCCTCGGCCCGGTTGTTCTCGGCCCGGTTGCTCTCGGCCCGGTTCCAATAGGCCAGCTTGCCCAGCTCGATCCCGATATCCGTGACGATGCCGGTCACATGCGTGGTCCGCAGCCGCGCGCCCGAAACCTTGGTGATGGTGGCGTTTTGCAGCCCCATGATGAAGCACAGTAGCGGCACCGCCGCGGCCACCGCCACCGGGCCGCTCGCCAGCACCATCCCCGCCGCCCCCAGCCCGGCCAGCAGCACCCCCTCCAGCAGCAGCGGCAGCGCGTATTGCCGGCGGCTGTCGTTCCGCCGCCCCCAATTGATCAGCCAGGCGGAGGTCGCGGCACCGGCCATGAAGCAGCCCAGCGCCGCCAGCCCGGCCCCTGCCAGCGCCCAGGCGCCGAGCGCGGCATTGTCCGCGATGGAGGAGACGATGCCCGACATGTGGGAGGTGTAGTGCCCGACGGCGAAGAATCCGCCCGCATTGATGGCGCCCGCGATGAAGGCCAGCGCCAGTGCCAGATGGCGGTCGCCATCCTCGCTCCGCTGATGTGCCACCAGGCGATGCGCGAACAGGATGGCGGGCGCGATCGGGCTTAGCAGGCGGGTCCGCATCAGGCCTGCGCCGGCCTCATGCGGATCGGACGGGAGGCGGGGGACATGGGCGCTACGCCGTGCGGTTGAGGTGACGGGAAGGTAGCGCCGGCCGGGCCGGTGCCGCAACGGCACGTGCGCGCTCCGCAGAATGATCGCACGGGTCGGCGCGGGGTCCGCATGGAACCTTTGGCGCAACGGTGCGTCCTTCTGACCAGGGTTTCAGTCAGGAAGTGGTCAAGCCGGCATGCACAGGATCATTCCCCCCATTCTCGCCCTCGCCGTCGTGTCGCTCGGTGCCTTCGCCGCCACCTCGATCGATTGGAACGCCGGGTCGGCGGAGGCGCCGGAAGCGGCGCAGCGCCAGAATGCGGAGGACGCGGCGCGGAGCGGGGCCGTGGCGGCCGTGCGCGCGCATCTGCTGCGCCAGGGCACGGACAACCTGACGGCGATCGAGACCCACCCGCTGGATGAGGCCGGCGGCTATGCCGTCTGCGGCAAGCTGGGCGGGCGGGGCGGGCCGGATGTCGTGGCGCGGGTGATCCCGGCCTCGGGCTTCCTGGTCGGGCCGGAAGGGCGGCAGTCGGAACCGGATCTGGCCCGCGCCTCGCGCAGCATGGTTGTTATGGAGGATGGCCCTGGCCTCTGGCGCGGCGGCGCGCCTGGCATGCCGTGGCAGCGCTATTGCGGCACCAGCAACCGCGCGGCGCCGGACCTGACCGTCGCATCGGGCCAGGCCGGCCCGGCAGGCGGCCCGACGGCTGGCGCGCTGATCCGGGCCAGCCTGGAAGGCGCGCCGGCCCGGGAGGACCAGCAGCCGGAGATCGGCAGCACCGAGGTCGGCAGCACCGAGATCGGCGGGGGCGGTGGCGGCAGCGTGACGGTGCTCAGCCCGGTGCGGGTGCGGTCAGGCCCGAGCGGCCAGTCCGACATCCTGTGGGTGGCTGAACGCGGCCGCGCCTTCACCGTGCATGGCCATGCGCCCGGCGGCTGGGTCCAGATCGGCGACGCGACGGCGCCGGCCGGCTGGGCGCATTCCAGCCTGCTGGCGAGCACGATGTAGCGCCTCAGCCGCGCAGCACGCGGCCGGCCACCACATCCAGCTTCGCCAGCAGCGCCGGGTCGCGCATCTCCGGCGCGGTGATCAAGGCATGGTCCAGCGCCCGGTCGCAGCCGGCCGGGCAAAGGCCGCGCGGGGCGCCGAGGCCCGGCACCACATCGGCCACCAGGGCGCGGGCCTTGTCGGCATTGCCGAACAGCACTTTCACCACCTGGTCCACCGTCACATGGTCATGGTCCGGGTGCCAGCAGTCGAAATCCGTCACCATGGCGACGGTCGCGTAGCAAAGCTCCGCCTCCCGCGCCAATTTCGCCTCCGGCATGTTGGTCATGCCGATCACGGAGCAGCCCCAGCTCCGGTACAGCAAGCTTTCCGCCTTGGTGGAGAATTGCGGGCCTTCCATCACCAGGTAGGTGCCGCCGCGCGTCACCGGCAGGCCGAGCTTTTCCGCCGAGGCCTGCAGGGCATCGCCCAGCCGCGGGCAGACCGGATGGGCGACCGAGACATGGCCGACGCAGCCGGTCTCGAAGAAGGACTTCTGGCGCGCGAAGGTGCGGTCGATGAACTGGTCGACGATGACGAAATGGCCCGGCGGCAGTTCCTCCTTCAGCGACCCCACGGCCGAGAGGGAGATGATCTCGGTGCAGCCGGCGCGCTTCATCGCGTCGATATTGGCGCGGTAGTTCAGCGCGGAGGGCGGCGTCGGGTGGCCGCGGCCGTGGCGCGGCAGGAAGCGCACCGGCACGCCGGCCAGGGTGCCGTGCAGGATCTCGTCCGAGGGCTCGCCCCAGGGGCTGTCGACGCGCTTCCATTCGCGCCCTTCCAGGCCCGGAATGTCGTACAGGCCGGAGCCGCCGATCAGGCCGATGACGGGGGTGACGGTTTCGGACATGGCAAGGCTCCTGACTGCGCGGGGCTTCTACAATGGGAGAGGCGCGGCTTGAAGCGCCGCCCGGGACAAAGGCGCCGCCTGAAGCCGCAGGCCTGAAAGCAGAAAGGGCCGCCCCCCTGCGGGGACGGCCCTTCCGGAAACCGGCCGGGAGGCTGGCTTCAGTGCTTCACGTCAGCCCAGACCTTGCGCTTCACGGCGTAGGTCAGGCCGCCGAGGACGATCAGGAACAGGATCATCTTCACGCCCATGGCGCGGCGCTGCTCGGTCTCCGGCTCCGCCGCCCAGGCCAGGAAGGTGGCCACGTCGCGGGCCATCTGGTCCACGGTGGCCGCGGTGCCATCGGCGTAGGTCACCTGGTCGGGGTTCAGGATCGGCGGCATGGCGATCTGATGGCCCGGGTAGTAGGCATTGTAGTGCATGCCTTCCGCCACGGTGAAGCCGGCCGGCGGATCGACATAGCCGGTCAGCAGGGCGTGCAGGTAGTTCGCACCATTCGGCCGCGCCTTGGCGATCACCGACAGGTCCGGCGGATAGGCGCCGTTATTGGCCGCACGTGCCGCCAGTTCATTGGCGAAGGGCCGGCGGAAGCGGTCGGACAGGCGGGCCGGGCGGTCGAACATCTCGCCCATGTCGTTCGGGCCGTCACGCACCTCGACGCCGGCGGCGATCGCACGCGCCTGGTCCTCGCTCAGCCCGATCTCCACCAGGTTGCGGTAGGACAGGTGGTAAAGGCCGTGGCAGGCAGCGCAGACCTCGTTGTAGACCTGCAGGCCGCGCTGCGCGGAACCGCGGTCGAAGGTGCCGAAGAAGCCCGCGAAGCCGAAGCCGGCGTCGGGCAGGACGATCGCCTCGCCGGCCGCACGGGCCGGGGTCGGCGCCACGGCGCCGAGGCTGGCGGCGCCCAGTGCCAGGGCGCCGATCAGGTTGCGGAAGCCCCGCTTGAGGTCACGCATCAGGCCTTCTCCATCGGCTTCGCCGCGGCGCCCGCCATCACCGGTCCGCCACCGCGGAGGACAGGCATGGCGATGCTCTCGGGCAGCGACAACGGCCGTTCGAGGCGGCCAAGCAGGGGCAGGATCACCAGGAAGTAGCCGAAGTAATAGGCGGTCGCGATGCGGGAGACCGTCACATACGGCTCCTCCGCCGGCTTGCCGCCTGCCCACATCAGCACGAAGAAGGCGATCAGCCACAGGAACAGCGCCCACTTCGCGATCGGCCGGAAGCGCATGGACCGCACCGGGGAGGTATCGAGCCAGGGCAGGATGAACAGCACCGCGATGGAGCCGAACATCAGCAGCACGCCGCCCAGCTTGTCCGGCACCGCGCGCAGGATGGCGTAGAACGGCAGGAAGTACCATTCCGGCACGATATGCGCGGGCGTCACCAGCGGGTTCGCCGGGATGTAGTTGTCCGGGTGGCCGAGGTAGTTCGGCATGAAGAACACCAGGAAGGCGAAGACGATGAAGTAGACGATCAGGCCGACGCTGTCCTTCGCCGTGTAGTACGGGTGGAAGGGCAGGGTGTCCTGCGGGCCCTTCGGGTCGATGCCGAGCGGGTTGTTGGAGCCCGTGATGTGCAGCGCGGCGACATGCAGGAAGACCACGCCGGCGATCACGAAGGGCAGCAGGTAGTGCAGGCTGAAGAAGCGGTTCAGCGTCGGGTTGTCGACCGAGAAGCCGCCCCACAGCCAGGTCACGATGCTCTCGCCGACGATCGGGAAGGCGGAGAACAGGTTGGTGATGACCGTGGCGCCCCAGAAGGACATCTGGCCCCAGGGCAGCACGTAGCCCATGAAGGCCGTGGCCATCATCAGCAGGAAGATGACGACGCCGAGGATCCACAGCAGTTCGCGCGGCGCCTTGTAGGAGCCGTAGTACATGCCGCGCCAGATGTGGACGAAGACCACGATGAAGAACATCGAGGCGCCGTTCATGTGCACGTAGCGGATCAGCCAGCCATAGTTCACGTCGCGCATGATGCGCTCGACGCTGTCGAAGGCGTAGGCGGTGTGCGGCGTGTAGTTCATCGCCAGGAAGATGCCGGTCGCGATCATGATCATCAGCGTGACCATGGCGAGGGCGCCGAAATTCCAGAAGTAGTTGAAATTCCGGGGCGTCGGGAACGTCCCGTATTCCTTCTGCATCATGGTGAACACCGGCAGCCGCTGGTCTACCCAGCGGATGACGGGGTTCTGGATGGTGCTGTCGTGAAGGCCGATGGCCATCTTGCCTGGCTCCTCAGTGGAGGCCGAAGGGCGGGCGCGGAGGATACCGCGCCCAGGCGCCTTCAGCCGATCCGGATTTGCGTGTCGGAGGTGAAGCTGTAGCCGGGAACCGCAAGGTTCAGCGGCGCCGGACCCTGGCGAATGCGGCCCGACGTGTCGTAGTGGCTGCCATGGCAGGGGCAGAACCAGCCATTGTAGTCACCCTTCACATCCGTCGGCTTCTGGCCGAGCGGCACGCAACCGAGGTGGGTGCAGACGCCGACCACCACCAGCCATTCGGCCTTCTCGACGCGCGAGGCATCGGTCGCCGGATCCTTGAGCGCCGTGAGCGGCGTGTCGCGCGCGACCTGGATTTCCTCCGGCGTGCGGTGGCGCACGAAGACCGGCTTGCCGCGCCACACCACGGTGATCGCCTGGCCGACCGCGATCGGCGACAGGTCCACATCGGTGGAGGCCAGCGCCAGCACGTCGCGCGCCGGGTTCATCGAGCTGATGAAGGGCCACACCACGGCGCCGACACCGACAGCCGCGAAGGCCGCCGTGGTGAGGGTCAGGAAATCGCGCCGCGTCTCACCTGCCGGCGTCCCATGGGGCGCACCATGTGGCGCCCCGGCGGCGCCCCCGGGGGACGCCATTGTCTCGGCCATCTCGTCGTCCTTCTCCGCCTGCCGCTATCGGGGCCGACCGCCCGGCTGGACCCCGACCGGCCTGACCCGCTATCCGGGATCCCCTGCCGGCCCGTCACCGGACCCGCCAGGCGACCCGCATCGCCGCGAAACATCGGCACCAAACCGGGTTATGGATCAGCTCGACGCCTGCGCGATGTGCGCAAGGGAGCCTCCACTGCCGGAAATGGCGCTGCGGCGCATATAAAGGGTGGGTTGTGGCGGTGTCCATCCGCTGTTGCGCCTGAATTCTTGGCCGCAACCCCTCCGCGGGCATCCTATGCCGCGAAGGGTCGCCATCCGGTTAAGCCCCTGCCAATCTTGCGCCATGCGTGGCCTTCCAGGGCTGCCATCGAAGGAAGGTCCCGCCATGCCTGAATCGCCGCTGCCGCTCGCACATCCGATGGTCGAACCCGCCCGCACCTGGTTCGAGAGCCTGCGCGACCGGATCTGCGCGAGCTTCGAGGCGATCGAGGACGAACTCACCAGTGGCCCGCATGCCGGCCTGCCCGCGGGCCGCTTCCAGCGCACCCCCTGGGTGCGGCCGGAAGGCGGCGGCGGCGTCATGGCGGTGATGAAGGGCCGGGTGTTCGAGAAGGTGGGCGTCAATGTCTCCACCGTCTTCGGCGAATTCTCGCCGGAATTCCGCAAGCAGATCCCGGGGGCGGAGGAGGATCCGCGCTTCCTCGCCACCGGCATCAGCCTGGTGGCGCACCAGCGCAGCCCGCGCGTGCCGGCGGTGCACATGAACACGCGCTTCATCCTGACCACCAAGGCCTGGTTCGGCGGCGGCGGCGACATCACGCCGATGGACCACGCGGCGCCGCACAGCATCGAGGACGCGGCCCGTTTCCACGCCGCCTACAAGGCCGCCTGCGACCGCCACGACCCGACCTACTACCCGCGCTTCAAGCAATGGTGCGACGAGTACTTCTTCCTGCCGCACCGCAATGAACCGCGTGGCCTGGGCGGCATCTTCTACGACTGGCTGGGCGACCGCACGCCGGGCCATGGGGCGGAGGCCGATTTCGCCTTCACGAAGGATGTCGGCCTGGCCTTCCTCGAGGCCTATCCCGGCATCGTCCGCCACCGGATGCACGAGCCCTGGACCGAAGCCGAGCGCGCGCACCAGCTGATGCGCCGTGGCCGCTACGTGGAATTCAACCTGCTGTACGACCGCGGCACCATCTTCGGCCTGAAGACCGGCGGCAATGTCGAGGCCATCCTGATGTCGCTGCCGCCGGAAACTGGCTGGCCCTGATCCGGCCCGCCCTGATCCAGCCGGCAGCCGGCCCTGATCCAGCCGGCAGCGGGCCCTGATCCAGCGTGCGGCGCGGTTGCAAACCGTCGCTCGACTCCGGGCCCGGGGCGGCGGCAATCTGCCCGCCCGAAGGGTCATTCTGGGCCCCCATCCAGGAGGCGAAGATGGTCGAAATCACCGTGAATGGCGCGACCCGCCAGGTGGATGTCGAAGGTGACACGCCGCTGCTGTGGGTGCTGCGGGACACGCTGGGCCTGACCGGCACCAAATACGGCTGCGGCGTGGCCCAATGCGGCGCCTGCACCGTGCTGGTCGATGGCGCCGCCATGCGGTCCTGCCAGGTGCCGGTGGACAGTGTGGCGGGCCAGAAGATCACCACCATCGAGGCGGTGGAGGCCGATCCGGTCGGCGCCCGCCTGGTCGCCGCCTGGGTGGCGCTGGACGTGCCGCAATGCGGCTACTGCCAGTCCGGCCAGCTGATGGCGGCCACCGCCCTGCTGAAGGACACGCCGAAGCCGAGCGAGGCCGACATCGTGGCCGCGATGACCAATCTCTGCCGCTGCGGCACCTACAACATGATCGCCGCCGGCATCCGCCAGGCGGCGGATGCGGCGTGAGGGAGCGTGCGCCATGACCCGTCTCGACGATGCGCTCGCCGCACTCCAGGGCAATGAGCCGCTCAACCTCTCGCGCCGCGCCACGCTGCTGGCCGGATTCGGTGGCGGGCTGCTGCTCGCCCTCGGCATTCCGCAGCGCCCGGCGCGCGCCCAGGCCATGGGCGGGCTGGCGCATGCCCGCAAGGTGCCGTCCTACCTGACCATCAGGCCCGATGGCCGCATCCTGCTGCAGAACCCCTTCGCCGAGGGCGGGCAGGGCATCCACACCGCCGTCGCGCAGATCGTGGCGGAGGAGCTGGACGCCGACCTCGCGGCCTTCGAGGTACAGACCGCGGCGGCCGGCCCGGACTACCAGGTGCTGTTCAACGGCACCCGCCGCGTCACCGGCGGCAGCTTCTCCATCCGCAACAGCTTCGCGCATTTCCGCGTGCTCGGCGCCACCGCGCGGGCGATGCTGCTGGCGGCGGGCGCGCGGCGCCTCGGCGTGCCGGCGGCGGAACTCGGCACGGAGCCGGGCTTCGTTGTCCATGCCGCCAGCGGCCGCCGCATCCCCTATGGCGAATTGGCGGAGGAAGCGGCCGCGCTGCCGGTGCCGGGCGACGCGCAGCCCAAGGCGGGCGCCTGGCGCCTGATCGGCACGCCCGCCAGCCGGCTCGATACCCGCGCCAAAAGCACCGGCCAGGCGCAGTACGGCATCGACATGCGCGTCGACGGCATGCTGCAGGCCGCCGTGGTGCATGCCCCGCGCGCCGGCGCCGAGCCGGGCGAGGTGCTGAACGAGGCGGCGCTGAGGGAGATGCCGGGCGTGCATTCGGTGCACCGCCTGCCCGGCGCCGTGGCCGTGCTGGCCGACAGCTTCTGGCGCGCCCGCAAGGCCGTGGAGGCGGCGGAGGTGGCCTGGACCGCGCTGTCCGGTGAGCCGGTGGTGCCGGAGGATTTCTCCTCGGCCGGGATGCGGGATGCGCTGCGGACGCAGGCCGATGCGCCGGGCAATCCGGCCAGCGACATGCAGGGCGATGCCGCCACCGCGCTGCGCGACGCCGCCAAGGTGGTCACCGCGGATTACGATGCGCCCTACCTGGCGCATGCCCAGCTCGAACCGCCCTCCGCCACCGTGCGCTTCAACGCGGATGGCACGCTGGATGTCTGGACCCCGAACCAGGCGCCGGAAGCCTTCCAGGGCATCGCCGCACGGGAATCCGGGCTGGCGGCGGAGCAGGTCCGTATCCACACCCCGCTGCTCGGCGGCTTCTTCGGCCGGCACTTCACCTATGGCAGCATCCACCCGATGAACCAGGCGATCCGCCTGGCCCGCGCGGTGGGCAAGCCGGTGAAGGTGATCTGGACGCGGGAGGAGGAATTTTCCCGGGATGCCTACCGCCCGATGGGGTTCGCGCGGCTGCGTGCCGGGCTGGATGCGGCCGGCAGGATCATCGCCCTGCACGCCACGGTGCCGGGCGAGGGACCGGTGGCGAAGCACTTCGGCGCGGCGCGGATGGGCAACCCGCCGGTCGACAGTTCCGCGGTGGAGGGCGTCGCCTTCAAGCCCTACGCGATTCCGAACCGGCGGGTCGAGTGGGTGCATGTGGCGCACCCGGTGAATGTCGGCTTCTGGCGCTCCGTCGGCCATTCGATGAACGACTTCTTCTACGAAGCCTTCCTGGATGAGGTGGCCGACGCCGCCGGGGCCGACCCGCTGGCGTTCCGCCGCGCCCATCTGGCCGGGCAGCCGCGCCACCTGGCGCTGCTCGATGCCGTGGTGGACCTGTCCGGCGGCTGGCGGCGCGGGCCGTTCGAGGCGGCGGACGGCACCAGGCGCGCCCGCGGCCTGGCCATGGCCTCCCCCTTCGGGTCGGAGGTGGCGACGGTGGCGGAGGTTTCGCTGCGGGACGGGGAGGCGGTGGTGCACGACCTGTTCGTCGCCATCGACCCAGGCAGCATCGTGAACCCCGCCATCATCAAGGCGCAGGTGGAAAGCGCCGCCTGCATCGGCCTGTCCTCCGCCGCCTTCGAGGAGGTGGTCTTCGAGGGTGGCCGCCCGCAACAGCGCAACTTCGACACCTACCGCATCCTGATGCGCGGCGAGATGCCGAAGGTGCATGTGCGGATCGTCGAGAGCGGTGCACCGATGGGCGGGGTGGGGGAGCCGGGTACACCGGGGGTGCCGCCAGCGGTGGCCAATGCCATCGCGGTGCTCACCGGCCGGCGCATCCGCAGCCTGCCCTTCGCCCGGCACCGGCTCGGCCAGGCCTGACCGACCCGGGCTGCCGGATTACAGCCCGGCAGACTTGATCGGCCACCACAAGTTACCAATCTTCCATCTAACTGGAGGATTCACCCGCATGGCCATCACCCGCAAGGAAGAGCGGCGCCTTCTGTCGCATGACGAGGCGACCATGCTGGCGCCGACCCACCATCCGGAGCTTGCGCAGCTTTCGCCCGAGGACCTGCGCAACCTGGTGGAGCGCCTGCGCGCCCAGCAACGCCGCGCCCGCGACCTGGTGCGCGAAGCGACGCGCGCCCGCCGCGGCAAGGCGGAGGCGCGGGGTGCCAGCACCTCCGCCGAGCGGCTGTCCGAGAAGAAGCAGGTCTTCGCCGCGGCGCTGCGGCGGGTGAATGCCCAGTTCGCCCGGGCCGAGGATGCGCGCCGCCATGCGCGGGCGGCCGAGGGCCTGCGCCGGGCGCTGGAACGCCGTCGCGCCGCGCGGCCGCATCATCCGCAGCCGGGCCGGCATGCCGGCACGGGCATGCGGGATACCAGCAAGGATCGCGCTCATCCGGGTCCGGACCCGCGCGCCATCGGCAGCATTTCGCAGGCCACCCGGGACAACCAGGCACGTCGCGACGGGTGAGCGGTAGCGGCGGCGGCGTGCCGCCGGTATCCTGCGCATTGGCTACCACGTCCAGGAGACACAAAGAATGATCATCAGCCGCCGCGCCCTGCTGGGCACGACGCTCGGCGCGCCTTTCGCCGCCACCCTGCCGCCGCTGGCGAGCCCCGCCCTGGCGCAGGGGCAATGGCCCGCCCGGCCGGTCCGCGTGATCGTGCCCTGGCCGCCCGGCGGGTCCACCGATGTGCTGGCGCGCCTGGTGGCGGAACAGCTTTCGCAGACGCTCGGCCAGCCCTTCGTGGTGGAGAACCGCCCCGGCGCCGGCGGCAACATCGGCGCCGACGCGATCGCGAAGAGCACGCCGGATGGCTACACGATGGGGCCGGTGACGGTGGGTGGCTGGTCGATCAACCAGTACCTGTATGCCCGCCTGCCCTATGACCCGGAGAAGGACATCGCGCCGATCTCCATGCATTGGGAACTGCCGAATGTGCTGGCGGTCCCGGCGGCGCATGTGCCGGCGACCAACATGCGGGATTTCGTGGCCTGGGCCAAGGCGAAGCGGGGCGGGGTGAACTACGGCTCGCCGGGTGTCGGCACCACGCCGCATCTCTCCGGTTCCATGTTCACCAACCGGCTGGGGATCGAGGGCGTGCATGTGCCGTTCCGCGGCGCGGCGCAGACCATCCCGGCGCTGCTGGCGGGCGATGTGGATTTCGCGCTGGACAACCTGGCGTCCTACGTCCCGATCATCGCCAGCGGCCAGATGCGGGCGCTGGCGGTGACCAGCGCGGAACGCTGGCCGACCCTGCCGGACGTGCCGACCATGGCGGAAGCCGGCGTGCCGGATTTCGTGGTGACGTCCTGGTGCGCGATGGCCTTCCCGGCCGGCGTGCCGGCGGAAATCATGCGGCGCGCGGCGGCCGGCATCAAGGCGGTGTCGGAGACCCCGGCGATGCAGGACCGCTTCCTGCGCACCGGTGCCCGCGCGATCTGGAGCACGCCGGAGGAAGCTGCGGCACGCGCGGGGCGTGAGCGGCCGATGTGGCGCGAGGTGGTGCGCATTTCCGGCGCCCGCCTGGAATAGCAGCCGGGCCGGCTTCGGTCGCGCCGCCGGCAGGTGGCGCGCCTGAAGCCAGACGCCCTGAAGCCAGACGCCCTGAAGTTGGGCGCCCTGAAGTTGGGCGCCCCGACGCTGGGCACCCTGCGGCGCCACCCCGCGCGCAGGTGAACCGGAAGCCGGCCGGCCGGCGATGTTTTGCCTTTGCCCGGCCCTGTCCCTGTGTCACGCACCCCTCCTCCATTCCGTGCGGAAGCTGGCAGACATGGATGCGTTGACGGTGGCTGTGGTGGGGTGGGCGGAGGCGCATGCGGGCTGGGCGCCGCTGATCGCCTTTGCCGTCGCCTTCATCGAATCCGTGCCGCTGATCGGCATCTTCCTGCCGGGGTCGGCGCTGCTGCTGGGCCTCGGCCTGCTGATCGGCAGCGGGGTGCTACCCGCCTGGCCGGTGGTGCTCGCCACCATCATGGGCGCCGTGATCGGGGATGCACTGGGCTTCTGGCTGTCCCGCTGGCTCGGGCCGGGCTTCGTGCGGACCCATCTGCCGCGGCGGCACCGGCGGCTTTATGGCCGCGGTGTCCTGGCGTTTCGCAGATGGGGCGTCTGGACCGTGTTCATCGCCCGCTTCATCAGCCCGCTGCGCGCGGTGGCACCGGTGATTGCCGGGGTTTCCCGCATGCGGGAATGGCGGTTCCAGCTGGCGAACGTCACCTCCGCCCTTGTCTGGGCGCCGCTGCTGCTGCTGCCCGGCACCGTCGCCGGGCATCTGGCGACGGTGCTGGAGGATCGGGGCGACGCGCTGCTGCTCGGCGGGCTTGGCCTGGCCGGGCTGGCGGTCTGGTGGCTGCTGCGCGCCGCCTGGGCCCGGGCGACGCTGCCGCAATAGTTCAGCCACCGCCCTTGCGGGTGGTGTCGTGGGTATGGTGGCGGTCCCGTTCGCCGCCGCCACCGGAGACCCGGCTCTGCGTGGTATTGGTCGCCTCGCCCGGCTCAGGCCCGTGATCGTCGCGGTCGCGGGTGGTGTGGCCGTGGCTGCCGCCCTGGTGGGCGCTGCCGGGACCACCACCGGTGCGGTCGGTCTGCGGCTTATGGTCGGTGCTGCGCGGTCCGGCCATGCTCAGCGATCCTGCTGGTAGCCGACGTTGTGGGTGTTCTGCCAGGTATTGCCCTGGCGACCCTGCTGCTTGGTCTTGCGGTTCTGTGATTCGATGTTGGCCTTGGCCACATCCTCCTCGATCGGGCTGCCGCCCGGGCTCGACTGGCCTGCGGGGCTCTGGTTCTCGGGCGGCACGGGCGGGATCTTGGCGTTGGTCATGGTGCTGGGTTCCTCCTGCTACCGGGGATTCAACGCAGCCGCGCGGCGACCGTTCGTTGCCGAGGCTGGCCTTGCGCCCGTGCAGCCGCCATATCGGGGCGGTGAACCTTTCCTCCTCCGCCGGGCGCCGCGCCGCCTGGATCAACAGCCTGCTGGTGGACCACGCCGCGCTGCGCATTTCCTGGCGCAACTGGGGGGTGGTGGAGCCTGGGCGGCTGTACCGGTCCAACCACCCGCTGCCCTGGCAGCTCGATGCCGCCAAGCGGCGCTTCGGGCTGCGCTCCGTCATCAACCTGCGCGGCCACCGGCAGGATTGCGGCAGCGATGCGCTGGGCCGGGCGCGGGCCGGGGAGCTGGGGCTGGTGCATGCCGATGCGCCCTTCGAAAGCCGCGGCGCGCCGCACAAGGACCGCATCCTGCGCCTGGTCGACCTGCTGGCGGAGATGCCGGAGCCGGTGCTGATCCACTGCAAATCCGGCGCCGACCGCACCGGGCTGATCGCCGGCATCTGGCTGCTGCTGCAGGGCCGCCCGGTGGAGGCGGCGCTGGACCAGCTGCATTGGCGCTTCGGCCATGTTTCCGCGAGCCGCACGGGCATCCTCGATGCGTTTTTTCGCGACTACGCCGCCTTCCAGGCGGCGCATGGGCCGAAGCCGTTCCTCGACTGGCTGCGCCAGGATTATGACGAGGTGGCGCTCCGCGCCGCCTTCCAGAGCCGGGCCTGGGCGGACCGGCTGGTGGATGGGGTGCTGCGCCGGGAGTGAGGCGTAGGTCCGGCCCGGACCGCCCGTGGCATCCCGCTCGCCATGCCGTGACGTCGACCGCCTTCTTGCAGGCAACTCACCCGACTCGTCGCCGTTTCCCGCCTCGATCCCGCGGAAGGAAAAGACGATGCGGATATTCGGCGCCATGCTGCTCGGGGCTGGTTTGCTGGCGGGGTGTTCGACACCCCAGCAACGTATGGCGGATTGCGAGGCTCAGGGTATCAGCCGCGATACCTGCTATCTCTCCGAACAGAACCGGCGGAATGCGCTGCTCGGTGCGGCGGAACGGCAGGCGCTGGAGAATGCGCAGCGCCAAAGTCACCATCGCCGGTGAGGGAGGGCATGCCGATGCGTCGAGCCATTGTGGCCGGCCTCGCCCTGTGCCTGCTGGCAACCGTGCCGGATGCCGGGGCCCAGCAGCACACGAAGCAGGTCCAGTTCGCGCACGGGACGAGCGGGACGACCCTGCAGGACCGCGTGACCGGCGATGACGGGCTGGATTACCGGCTGTCCCTGCGCAGCGGCCAACCCCTGTCGGTGGTCCTGCACTCGCACAACAGCAGCCTCTACTTCAATGTCATCGCGCCCGCGGCGCAGGAGGCGATGTTCGTCGGCTCCCTCAGCGGGAACCGGTTCAGCGGCACCGTTCCGGCCAGTGGCGACTACACGATCCGCGTCTATCTGATGCGCAATGCCGCCCGGCGCGGCGAAACGGCGGCCTTCACCCTGGATGTCCGTGCCGATCCTGTGCATGGCGCCGCGGGTGCGACGCCTGCGCCGGACAGGCTGGCCCAGGGAATCGTGCCGGGCGACCTGGCCGATCTGGTCGGCGCGCGGGGTTCCTCCGGCGAAACCCAGCTTTCGGCACGCGGATACGCCTCGGCGCGGACGCAGGGGCTGACGCATTACTGGTGGCACGGCGCATCGCAAAGCTGCGTGCGGGTGGTCACCGCCGATGGCCGCTATGCCTCGATCCTCGCCGCACCGAATGCGGCCTGTGGCCACTAGGGCGTCGGACGGAGGACCAGGGGCGGACGCGGATTTTCCTTTCCGCGATGGAAGGCCGGTGGCGATCGGGGGAAGCGGCTGGGCGCTTCTCATGGCCAGCGTGGCCGTGGCCTTCGCCGCGCTGGCCCTGATTCCCCTGCGCAGCTTTCCGGGCAACCTGCTGCCGCCGCTGGTCTTCGCGGGCCTGCCGCTGCTGGTGCTGGGGGTGCTGGTCGGCCGGCACTGGACCGCGCTGTTCCGGCGCGTCGGGTGGCGCGAGGTCGGGGTGATGGCGCTTTTCGCCATCGCGACCATGGCGGCTTCCCTGCTGGCCGCGCTGGTGGTCCGCGCGCTGGACGGCGTCGCGCCAAATCCGGTGACGGCCGCGATGATGGAGATGTCGGCCGGGGCCTTCGTGCTCAGGCTGCTTCCCACGCTGCCGCAACTGCTGGGTGAGGAGATCCTCACCATCCTGCCCTTCCTGGCGCTACTCTGGTTCGCGACGCAGGTGCTGCGGCTCAGCCGGCGGGCCGGGATCCTGGTCGGGCTCATCGGCTCGTCGCTGATCTTCGCCGCGGTGCATCTGCCCACCTATGACTGGCACTGGGCGCAGTGCCTCGGTGTCATCGGCACGGCGCGCGTCATCCTGACCCTGGCCTATATCTGGACGCGCAACCTGTGGGTCAGCACGGGGGCCCATGTCCTGAACGACTGGACGGAGTTCAGCCTGGCCTTCGGCATGAGCCATGTGCCGATCGGGACGGACTGACCGCACCTCGCCTTCCGGGTCCGCAAGATCCTATGCTGGATCGCGGGGCTGCCTGGCGCGGCGGGGAACCCGCGCCGCGCCTGCGGCATTGTTGCAAGCCAGGGAGATCGCCGATGGACCGCATCCACTACCGCGTTGTCGAACATGATGGCGGCTGGGCCTACAAGCTGGGCGACGTCTTCTCCGAATCCTTCCCCACCCATGATGCGGCGCTGGCGCGTGCGCGGCAGGTGGCGCGGCAGCAGCATGTGCCGGGCAATGCGGGGGCGGTGATCGAGTACCAGGACGCCAAGGGCGAATGGCACACGGAATTCTCCGCCGCGGATGACCGGCCGGAGGCTGATGTGACCGGCTGAGCTACCGCTCCGACGCGGCGAAATCCTCCAGCGCCGCCACGCCGCCCTTGGCGAGGATCGGGATGGCGCGGGCCACCCGCGCCGCCGGCCAGTCCCACCAGGCCAGCGCCACCAGCCTTGCCGCGTCTTCCTCCGTCTGCCGGCGGCGCACCATGCGCGCCGGGTTGCCTGCGACCACGGCGTAATCCGGCACGTCCCGCGTCACCACCGCCCGCGCGCCGATCACGGCACCATGGCCGATGCGCACGCCGGGCATCACCAGCGCCTCCATCCCCACCCAGATGTCGTGGCCGAGGATAGTGTCGCCCGATTGCCGCCAGGGATACTCCGCCAGCGGCAGCGCACTCGCAAAAGCGCCGCCCAGGATGCCGAAGGGGTAGGTGCTGGGGCCGGCCATGGCGTGCATCGCATCCGGCATCATGAAGCGCACGCCAGTGGCCAGGGCGCAGTATCTGCCGATCTCCAGCCGGGCGCCGCTGGCCTGGAAATTGTAGATCACGTTGCGGCGGAAGAAGTCCTTCGCGTGCAGCGGGTCGTCGTAATAGGTGAAGTCGCCGACCGCACAGTTGGTGATGCCGGGCAGGGTGGCCAGCAGCGGTTTCAGGAACACGATGCGCGGCTTGTTCGGCACCGGATGCAGTGCATCCGGGTCCGGCAGCGCGGCGGCTTCGGCCTTGGATCTCATGCGACAAAAGATCCTTTGCAGGTTCTCAAGCGGCGAAGGCCTGGGTGCGGACCAGCCGGGCGTATAGCCCATCGGCCGCCATCAGTTCCGCATGCGTGCCCTGTTCCACCGCGCGCCCGGCCTCCATCACCACGATCAGATCGGCATCCCGCACGGTGGACAGGCGATGCGCGATCACCAGCGTGGTGCGGCCTTCCCGCAGCCGGGCGAGGGCCTGCTGCACCAGCGCCTCGTTCTCCGCATCCAGCGCGCTGGTCGCCTCATCCAGCAGCAGCACGCGGGGGTTCCGCAGCAGGGCGCGGGCGAGCGACACGCGCTGGCGCTGGCCGCCGGAAAGCCGCGAACCCTGCGTGCCGAGCGGCGTCGCATAGCCCTGCGGCAGCGCCGCCAGGAAATCATGCGCCGCCGCCGCTCGCGCCGCCTGCTCCACCTGTTCCGGCGTCGCGCCCGGGCGGCCGCAGGCGATGTTGGCGAAGGCCGTGTCGTCGAACAGCGTCGCGTCCTGGCCGACATAGGCGATGGCGTCGCGCAGGCTGGCCAGGGTCACGTCCCGGATATCGGCGCCATCGATGACGATGCGCCCCGCCGTCACCTCATACAGCCGAGGCACCAGCGCGAGCGCGGTGGATTTGCCGGCACCGGAGGGGCCGACCAGGGCCACGGTGCGGCCGGGCTGGGCGGCGAAGGAAAGCCCCGACAGCGCCGCATCCGGCACGCCGTCATAGGCGAAGCCCACATCCTCGAAGGCCACGCTGCCCTCGCCCGGCGGCAGCGGCGCGGCGCCGGGGCGGTCGGTGATGCGGGGCGCCTCGTCGATACTCGCAAAACTGCGGGACAGGCCGGCCAGGCCTTCCTGCAACGCCGCGTTCAGGCTGCCCAGCGCGCGCGCCGGCTGCGCCGCGATCAGCAGCGCCGCGACGAATCCCGTAAAATCGCCGATGGTGCCTAGGCCGGTGGAAACCCGCCAGCCAACGAAGCCGAGCACGGCGGCCACCGCGATGCCGCCCATCGCCTCCAGCACCGGGTCCAGCCGGGCACGGGACCGGGCGATGGAAAGCTGGCTGTCGCGCAGCCGCTCGAAAGCCTGGGCGGCGCGGGCTTCCTCCGAATCCTCCAGCCGATAGGCACGGACCACGCGGGCGGCGGCGAAGCTTTCCACCAGCAGGGCGGAGGTTTCGCCGACCCGATCCTGCATGCCCGAGGAGGCGCGGCGGATGCGCTTGCCAATCCGGAGAATCGGCACCGCGGCAATGGGGTAGAGAAGGGAGGCCAGCAGCGCCATCTGCCAGTCGATCCACAGCATCGACCCGACCAGCCCGACCACCGTCAGCACATCCGCGATGCCGCTGAGCGATTTCGACAGCGCCTCCCGGATCAGGGCTGCGTCGGTGGTGAAGCGGGCGGCGTGGCGGGCCGGGGCATCGCGGGCGACGGCCGCCAGGTCCGCCCGGGTCAGCGCGCCGAACAACTGGCGCTGCAGCCCGGCGATCACGCCCAGCACCACGGATTGGGTGGCCAGCGCCTTGCCATACATGGTCAGCGCCCGGGCCAGGGTGACCGCGATGATCAGCGGCGGCAGCGCCCAGACCACGCCGCCTTCGCCGGCCGCGAACAGGTCGAAGGCGCGCTGGATCACCAGCGGATACAGCGCCGTGGTGGCGGCGACCCCCACCGTGCAGCAGGCAGCCAGCGCCAGGGCGCGCGGATGGTGGCGCACATGCTCGCGCCACAGGCGGCGGATCAGCGGCAGGGAGGCAGCATCGAAGGCGGGGCGGGCCATCCGCGCCGTGTAGAGCAGCATCGGGTGCGAGGCGAGGGGCTTCCCGAATCGCCGAACGGATGATAGTTCTATTTTTGTTCCGGTCGCTTAGGGGAGTCAGGACCCCTCGGCATGCCTTGGGGCACCCCCTGGGGCGGCGGGCCCGTCCGCCGTCCCGGGTTTTCCGAGCAGCCGCCCCGCTTCCGCCAGCAGCGCGTCGCGGTCCGCGGTGCAGTCGCCCGCCAGCCACCAGGCCCGCAGCTTGCCGAGCAGGCTGCCCAGCGCCGGCCCGGGCGGCAGACCCAGCGCCATCAGGTCGCGGCCGAGCAGCGGGAAATCCGGCTCGGCATCGCCCGGTTCCACAAGCTGCCGCAGCATGTCCCAGCCCGACCCGCCCAGCCGCGCCTCGGCCACCCAGAGCGGCTCCGCCGGCCTTACATGGCGGCAGGCGGCGTGCAGCCGCGCGCGCCAGGCACGCAGCGGAAAGCCGGCGGCGGTGGCGGGGTTGGGCGGCTCCGGCGGGCGATGCAGCACGGCCAGGCGGGTACGTTCCTCACCGGACAGGCGCAGGCGGGTGGCAAGCGCGCCGGCATCCGCATCCTCCGCCAGCAGCACCGCCAGGCGCAGCAGCGGGTCCGCAGGCAGGCCAAGCCGGATCATCCGCCCCAGCCGGTCCGGCACGGCGCCCTCCGGCAGCACCGCCTGCAGCAGCCCAACCTCCGCCATCAGGGCCAGCGCATCGGAAGGATCGGGCGCCGGCAGCAGGCGCTTCAGCTCCATCCAGACCCGTTCCGGCGCGATGCGGGCGCGAAACCCGGGTACCGCATCCCGGATCGCCACCAGCGCCGCCGCATCCGGCGCGCCCTGGCCGTAGCGCGCCCAGAAGCGGAAGAAGCGCAGCGCGCGGAGGTAATCCTCCGCCAGCCGCGTTGCCGCATCGCCGACGAAGCGAACCCGGCCTGCCGCCAGGTCCTCCCGGCCGCCGAAATAGTCCCAGATGCGACCCTCGGCATCCATCGACATGGCATTGAACGAGAAATCGCGCCGGGCGGCATCCTCCCGCCAATCGGTGGTCCAGGCGACCTCCGCATGGCGGCCATCGGTCACCAGGTCGCGGCGCAGCGCGGTGACCTCCACCGGCACGCGGCGCAGCACGGCGGTGACGGTGCCATGCGCCAGCCCGGTCTCGAACACCTTCAGCCCGGCGGCGCGCAGGCGCTCGGCGATCGCCTCCGACGGCAGGGGGGCGGCCACGTCCACGTCATGCACCGGCCGGCCGGCCAGCGCATCCCGCACGCAGCCGCCCACCGCCCGCGCCCCGGGCAGCGCCGCCAGCACGGCGGCGGGTGCCGCCTCGCCCAGGAAGGCGGGCGGCGGGATGCGGTGCTGCGGCGGGTCGTTCACGGCACCGGCTCAAGCCGGCTCGGCAGCACGCGGCCATCCGGGCCGAGGCTGGGCGGCACATAGACGCCACGGGTGACGTTCTCCTCGCTCAGCCGCACCCATAGCGCGACGCCGGCGCCGAGCAGGACGGCCACGCCGATCGCCACCAGCACCGCCCGCGGCGGCTGGCGCCCGGTGGGTCCGAGCCAGAGCCAGAGCAGCCAGGCGACCAGCGGCAGCAACAGGAGAAGAATGGCCATGCATCCCCATACCCCGCGCGCGCGGCGCTGGGCAGGGTTTCAGCGCGCGGGTTCAGACTGGCGCAGCACCCGCGCCAGGTTCATCAGGATGGTGGCCGTCGCGCCCCAGATGAGGTGTTCCGCATGCGGCCACACCCAGTAATCCCGCATCCGGCCGCGCCACTGGGTACTGCGGCGGGTGGGGGCGGCCGGGTCGAACAGCAGCGCCAGCGGCAATTCGAAGACCAGTTGCACCTCGGACGGATCCGGCGTGAGGATCACCGGCGGGTCCAGGAAGGCGACCACGGGGGTGACGCGATAGCCGGTGCCGGTCATGTGATCGGGCAGGGTGGCGGCGATCACCGGCTGGCGCGGGTCGAGGCCGACTTCCTCCGCCGCCTCCCGCAGCGCGGCTTCCTCCGCCGTCTCGCCGGGCTCGATCCGGCCGCCGGGGAAGGCGACCTGGCCGGCATGCGCGGATAACCGGGCGGAGCGCAGCGTCAGCAGCACGCCGGGACCCGTCTCATGCCAGATGATCGGCACCAGCACGGCTGCCGGCACCGGGCCGCCGGGGCGCTGTGACCAATCCTCGGCATCGTCATGCGCGGTGGCACCGACGCGCGCAAGGTATTCGGGGTCGGACAGCCGCGCGGCGATGTCCTGACGTGATGGCAGCAGCAACGTCACTCGGCCGCCGGCATCCCTGCGTTGCGGGCCGCATTGCGCGGCGTACCGCGCGGGGGGGCACCGCGGCCACGGCGGGCGGGCGGCGGCTCCGCGCCGAGCACCGGCACGTCGTCGATCGGGAAGAAAACGCCCTGCGACCAGACGCCAAGCTTGGCGCGGCCATCCACCTCCTCCTGCTCCGCCAGCGCCACCAGTTCATAGAACACGGCGCGGTTGATGCGGGCCTCCAGGCCCGGGCGGACGGTGATGTAGGGGCGTGGCTCCCGCGTGCGCGGGTCGATGGCGACGCGGATGGGGTGGTCCGAATCGGCGGTGACCATCTCATCCAGGTTGGTGCGGAAGGTCAGGCACTGGCGTGGTTCGGCGGCGGGTACGCCGGCGGGCACGAAGGGGTCGGCGCAGTTGCGCCACCACATTTCCACCGCGACGAAGGGCGCGTCCTCCACCTCGATCCGGCCGCGTTCGACCGGGGTTTCCAGCCAGAAGCTGCCATCCTCCTCCCGCTTCAGGACGGAGGCGAACAGGCAGACCAGCTCCTTCCGGCCGATCGGACTGCCCTTGTAGAACCAGCTGCCGTCGCGGGCGATCCGCATGGAGAAATCGCCACATTCCGTCCGCAGCGGGGGCATCCGACCAGCTCCCGGCTTGGCCGTTCGGACGAGACGCGCGGGGGCCTGCCCCTGTGCCGTTCCCATCCCTTCGGATCGTGCTTCGCTCATAGTTAAATTCCGCACCTGTGACCGTGGGCAGTGGCCGCGGCCCCTGGGCCGACGAACGATCCGCCCCGGTTCCCCTCTCCGCCGCTCGCGTTTCACCGATCTCGCGATTGATGCACTGCGATGTGGCATCCGGCATGGGTGGAGTGGATACTCGCCCCATATCGGATGTGACGCATATAGGGAGCCTGACCCGCATGGTGGAAGTGGCGGACAGCGCCGAGGCGGAATCTCTGCTGAAGGAAGCCGATTCGCTGGCAGGGCGGCTGGCTCGGGTACGCGAAGGTGTCGGCCGTGTCATCTTCGGGCAGGAACAGGTGGTGGAGCGCACGCTCATCACCCTGCTCTCGGGCGGCCATCTGCTGCTGGTCGGCGTGCCGGGCCTCGGCAAGACCAAGCTGGTGGAGACGCTGGGCACCGTGCTCGGCCTGGATGCGCGGCGGGTGCAGTTCACGCCGGACCTCATGCCGTCGGACATCCTGGGCAGCGAGGTGCTGGAGGAGGATGCGCATGGCCGGCGGTCCTTCCGCTTCATCAAGGGGCCGGTCTTCTGCCAGTTGCTGATGGCGGACGAGATCAACCGCGCCAGCCCGCGCACGCAATCGGCGCTGCTGCAGGCGATGCAGGAACAGAAGGTCGCGATCGCCGGGGAGGTGCATTCGCTGCCGGCGCCCTTCCACGTGCTGGCGACGCAGAACCCGATCGAGCAGGAAGGCACCTACCCGCTGCCCGAGGCGCAGCTCGACCGCTTCCTGCTGGAGATCGACGTCACCTACCCCGACCTCGCCGCCGAACGCGCCATGCTGCTGGCGACCACCGGGGCGAAGGAGGCGAAGGCGGTGCCGGCGATGACCGGGGCCGAGCTTTCCGCGGCGCAATTGCTGATCCGCCGCCTGCCGGTCGGCGAGCAGGTGCTGGAAGCGATCCTGCGCCTGGTCCGCAGCGCCCGGCCGGAATCCACCGAGATCGAGGCGGTGCGCCGCCACCTCGCCTACGGCCCCGGTCCCCGCGCGGCACAGGCGCTGATGCTGGCCACCCGCGCGCGCGCGGTGCTGGAGGGAAGGCTCTCGCCGAGCATCGAGGATGTGCACGCGCTGGTGGAGCCGGTGCTGCGCCATCGCATGGCGCTGAATTTTGCCGCCCGCGCGGATGGGGTGCATCTGAATGAGGTGCTGGACGTGTTGAAGGCGCAGCTTGGTTAGCCCCGCCCGCCCCGCAACGGCGCGCCTGGTCGTTCCCTGGGCCGAACAGCTCGGCGCCCGACTGCCGCCGCTGCTGGTGCAGGCGGAACGCGTCGCCGCCACCGTGATGCCGGGCGTGCATGGCCGGCGGCGCTCCGGCCCCGGGGAGGCCTTCTGGCAGTTCCGGCCCTATGTCGCCGGCGACCAGGCCAGCCGCATCGACTGGCGGCAATCCGGCAAGTCGGACCGGCTGTTCATCCGCGAGACGGAATGGGAATCGGCGCAGACCGTGGCGCTGTGGCGCGCGGCGGATGCCGGCATGGCCTGGCGCAGCGGCCGCGAATTGCCGACCAAGGCGGATCGTGCGGAGTTGCTGCTGCTGGCGCTGGCCGCCCTGCTGCTGCGCGGCGGCGAAAGGGTTCGGCTGTTCGGCCAGCCGCGCCCCTATGCCGGCCGCGGCGCGCTGCCGCAGATCGCCGATGGCCTGGCCGGCATGGCGCCGAAGCCGGAGGATCCGCGCCTCGCCCGCCATGCGCGCGCCGTGCTGCTGGGCGATTTCTGGGATCCGCTGGAGGAAACCCGCCGCCTTATCGCGCGTCTGGCCGGCCAGGGCGTGCGCGGCCACCTGCTGCAGGTGATCGACCCTGCGGAGGAGACGCTGCCTTATGCCGGGCGGGTGCGGTTCGAACCGGTGGTGGCCGGCGCGCCCGGCACGCTGGTGCCGCGCGTGGAATCGGTGCGGGCCGTCTATGCCGAGCGCGTCGCCCGGCATCGCCAGGGTCTGGCCGCACTGGCTGCAGCGGCAGGCTGGACCATCGCCACCCACCGCACCGACCACCCGCCGGAAGCCGCGCTGCTGGCCCTGCATCAGCGTCTGGCCCCGGGATGAGGGCAACCTGATGCCGAGCGTCGGACCATGCTGAGCCTCGGACCCCTGACTTTCGCCGCCCCCTGGCTGCTGCTCGCCCTGCCGGCGCTGCCGGTGCTGTGGTGGCTGCTGCGCGTCACGCCCCCGGCGCCGAAGCGCCAGGATTTTCCCGCTCTGCGCCTGTTGCAGGAGATGCCGGCGCCGGAGGAGACCCCCGCCCGCACCCCCTGGTGGCTGCTGGCGCTGCGGCTGGCGGCGGCGGCGCTGATGATCCTGGGCCTGGCGCGACCGATCTGGGGGCCGGCGGCCGGCGCGGCCGGGCAGGGGCCGCTGCTGGTGGTGGTGGATGATGGCTGGGCGGCTGCCGCCGATTGGCCGGACCGCATGGCCGCCGCGGAGGCTGAGCTGGACGGCGCCGCCCGCGAGGGCCGCCGCACCGCCCTGCTGCTGACCGCGCCGCCCGCCCTGCCGGATGCGCCCCGCATCACCGGCCTGATGCCGGCGGAGGAGCTGCGCGGCCGGCTGGTGGCGCTGCGGCCGAAGCCCTGGGCGCCGGACCGCGCCGGGGCGCTGGCGGCGCTCAGCGGCTGGCGGACGCAGCATGGCGAGCGCTTCGCCGCGCTGTATGTCGCGGATGGCATCGAGCATGCGGCGGAGGGCGATGCCTTCACCCCGCTCGCCACCGCGCTGGCGGAGGGTGGAGCGTTGGTGCTGGCACGTAGCGAGGGCCGCCCGACCCGCCTGCTGCCGCCGCCCCGTGCCGAGGCCGACCAGCTTGCGCTGACCCTGCTGACCACGCCGCTGCCGGTGCCGAGCCAGGCTGCCGTGCTGGCCCGCACCGGCGACGGCCGTACTCTGGCCCGCACCGAAATCACCGTGCCGGCCGGCGCGACCCAGGCCGAGGCGGCGCTGCCGCTGCCGCTGGAAATCCGCAACCAGGTGGTGCGGCTGGACCTGGATGAGGTGGCCGGCGCCAATGCCACGGTGCTGCTGGATGAACGCTTCCGGCGCCGCCCGGTGGGCCTGATCGCGGGCGGCGAGGCCACCGCCGCCGATGTGCCGCTGATCGGGGAGCTGTTCTACCTCGATCGCGCCCTGGCCCCGCATGCCGAGCTGCGCCGTGGCAGCGTGCCGGAATTGCTGGCGCGGCGGCTTTCCGTGCTGGTGCTGGCTGACCGCCCGGTGGAGGCAGGCCGCGAACGCGATGAGCTGACCGCCTGGATCGAGGCCGGCGGCACGCTGGTGCGCTTCGCCGGGCCACGGCTGGCCGAGAATCCGGACGGGTTGCTGCCGGTGCCGCTGCGCGCCGGGGAACGGCAGCTGGGCGGCGCCCTGTCCTGGGAACGGCCACAGACCCTGGCACCCTTCCCGGAAGGCTCGCCCTTCCAGGGGCTGGAGCCGACGCCGGAAGTGACGGTGGAGCGCCAGGTGCTGGCCGAACCCTCCGCCCGGCTGTCCGGCCATACCTGGGCGCGGCTGGCCGATGGCACGCCGCTGGTCACCTGGGACAATCGCGGCGCCGGGCGGATCGTGATGTTCCACGTCACCGCCAATGCCGAATGGTCATCCCTGCCGCTGTCCGGCCTGTTCGTCGACATGCTGCGCCGGCTGGTGGCGCTGTCCGCCGGTGTCGGCGGCGCTGATGGGGAGGCGCCACTGGCACCGATGGAGACGCTGGACGGCTTCGGCCAGCTTGGCCCGCCCTCGCCGGGTGCACAGCCGATTTCCGGCGCGCGGGTGGAGAATGAGGCGCCCTCGCCGCGGCATCCGCCAGGCTGGTACGGCACCGGCACCAGTGGCGACGGCGCGCATCGCCGGGCGCTGAACCTTGGTGCCGGCGTGCCGGCCCCGCGGCTGGCGGCGGCGCCACCCACGGGCACGGTGCTGCGGGCGATCGGCGGGGTGCCGGCGGAACGGGATCTCGGCCCCTGGCTGCTGGCGGCGGCGATGCTGCTGCTGGTGGTGGATCTGCTGGTCTCGCTCGGCCTGCGTGGCGTGCTGGCGCGGCCGGGCCGGCGCGCGGTGGTGGCGGCGCTGCTGGCGCTCGGGATGATGGCAGGCCCGGCGCGGGCGCAGGATGGCGCGGCGGCGCTGGCGACGCGGCTGGCCTATGTGGTCACGGGCGACCCGCAGGTCGATGAGATCAGCCGCGCCGGCCTGGTCGGCCTTTCCGACTTCGTCAATCGCCGCACGGCGGCGGCGCTGGCGGAACCGGTGGCGGTGGAGCCTGGGCGGGACGACCTGTCCTTCTTCCCGCTGCTCTACTGGCCGGTCACCGCCGATTCGGCGCAGCCGGATGTGGCGGGCGTGGCGGCGCTGAACGGCTTCATGCGCAATGGCGGCATCATCCTGTTCGACACGCGGGACGAAGGCTCCGGCGCCGGCTACGCCCCCGGCGCCAGCACCGCACTGCGCCGACTGACGCGGGACCTGACGGTGCCGCCGCTGGCGCCGGTGCCGCAGGATCATGTGCTGAAGCGTGCTTTCTACCTGCTTCAGGACCTGCCTGGCCGCTTCGCCGGGGGCACGGTGTGGGTGGCGCGCGACCAGGACCGGGCGAATGACAGTGTCAGCCCCGTCATCATCGGCGGGCATGACTGGGCCTCCGCCTGGGCGATCGATGGGCGGGGCAACAACCCCTATGCCGCGATTCCGGGCGGCGCCCGGCAGCGCACCCTGGCCTATCGCTTCGGCACCAACCTCGTGATGTACGCGCTGACCGGCAACTACAAGGGCGACCAGGTGCATGTGCCGGCCATCCTCGAGCGGCTCGGGAACTGACCGATGAACCAGGCTCTCGCAGGGATCGATTTCGCCCCCGTCATCCCGCCCTGGCTGCTGGCGGGGCTGGCCGTGCTGGCGCTGCTGGCGCTGCTGCCGGCGCTGCTGCGGCTGCCGCGCGATGTCGACGGCACGCGCCGCTGGCAGCCGGCGCGCGGCGCCTGGCTGCGCGCGCTGGCCTTCGCCGCGCTGCTGCTGGCACTCGCCAATCCGCGACTGGTGGAGGAGACGCGGCAGACCCGCCCCGACATCGCGCTGCTGATGGTGGACCGCAGCGCCAGCACCGGCCTGAATGCCCGCCCCGAACAGATCACCGCCGCCCGCGACGAGATCGAGGCCCGCGCCCGCCGCCTGCCGGACCTGGAACTGCGCACGGTGGAGGTACCGGAGGGCGGCAACCAGGGCACGCGGCTGTTCACCGCCATGGAACGCGCTTTGGCCGACATCCCCCGCGCCCGGCTGGCCGGGGTGATGGCGCTGACCGACGGCCAGGTGCATGACGTTCCGGCCGCCCCGGCGCTGGATGCGCCCTTCCACCAGATCCTGCCCGGCCGGCCCGGCGAGGTGGATCGCCGCATCCGGGTGATCGAGGCGCCGGGCTTCGGCATCGTCGGCCGCCCGGTGGAACTGCGCGTGGTGGTGGAGGATCTCGGCGCGCGGCCGGATGCGGGCGGCGCCGCGCGGCTGACCATCCGCCGCGACGGCCAGCCGCCGCGCGTGGAATCCGTGCCGGTGGGGCGCGAGCACCGCATCGCCGTGCCGATCGAGCGTGGCGGCCAGACGGTGGTGGAACTGACGGCGGAAACCCGCGCCGGGCCAGAGGGGGGCGAGGTCTCCGACCTCAACAACCGCACCGTGGTCGCCATCAACGGCGTGCGCGACCGGCTGCGGGTGCTGCTGGTCTCGGGCGAGCCGCATGCCGGGCAGCGCACCTGGCGGCGGCTGCTGAAGGCGGATCCGAATGTGGACCTGGTCCACTTCACCATCCTGCGCCCGCCGGAGAAGGACGACCTGACCCCGCTGCATGAGCTGGCGCTGATCGCCTTCCCGGTGCGCGAGCTGTTCCAGGTGAAGCTGCGCGAATTCGACCTGATCGTCTTCGACCGCTTCGGCAATCGCGGATTGTTGCCGCCCGTGTATCTGCGCAACATCGCCGACTACGTGCGCGGCGGCGGCGCGTTGCTGCTGTCCGTCGGGCCGGAATTCGCCGGGCCTACCAGCCTCGCGGCCACGCCGCTAGGCCAGATCCTGCCGGCGCGGCCCCAGACCGGGATGGGCGCTGCGCAGGCGGCGCTGCTGGAACAGCCGTTCCGGCCTTTCGTGACGGAGCTCGGCGCGCGGCATCCGGTGACGGAGAACCTGCCGGGCGCCAACAGCTTCACGCCGGAAGGCGCCAATCTGGCCGAGGCGACCTGGGGCCGCTGGTATCGCGCGCTGCGCGCCGATGCGCGGGCCGGCAGCACCGTGATGCAGGGGCCGGGCGATGCGCCGCTGATGGTGCTGGACCGGGTCGGGGAAGGCCGCGTGGCACTGGTGCTGTCGGACCACATCTGGCTGTGGTCGCGCGGCCATGATGGCGGCGGCCCGCAGCAGGAATTGCTGCGCCGCATCGCGCACTGGACGATGAAGGAGCCGGAGCTGGAGGAGGAGGATCTGACGGCGCGGATCGATCACGGCAGGCTGACCGTGACGCGCCGCAGCCTGGAGCCCGCCGCCGCGCCCGAGATCACCGTCACCGCCCCCGATGGCACGATCAGCCGCCACATGCCGGAGACGCGCGGCGCCGGCCGGGCGGTGGTGGAGCGGCCGGCGATGCAGGCCGGCGTCTGGCAGGCCGGCGACGGCCGCCGCACCGCCTTCGCCGCCGCCGAGGCGCCGAACCCGATGGAGGTGGCCGATCTGCGCGCCGATGCCACGCCGCTTTCAGCCTTGGCCACCGCCACCGGCGGCGCCACGCGCTGGCTCGGCACCGGCGACTCGCCGCTGGTGCCGGAACTGCGCCGGGTGGCGATCGGGCGCGATGCCCAAGGGGGCGCAACGGGTGGCGGGCTGGAGGCGGGCTGGATCGGGCTGCGGCGCAATGGCGACCACAGCGTCACCGGCATCACCGCCCTGCCGCTGCTGCCGCCCTGGCTGGCGCTGCCGATGGTGCTGGGCTTGGCCTTGCTCGCCTGGCGGCGCGAAGGGCGCTGAGGCTCGCATGCTGCTGATTTGGTGGCACCACGCGGCGTCCCATATGCGCGGGATGAAACGTCTCGCCGCCCTGATGATGGTTCCCGCCCTGCTAGCCGGCTGTGCCCAGGGCCCGACGCTGGACCAGCGCCTTTCGACCTTCGTCGGACTCGGGGAGGCGGAGCTGGTCTCGGCGCTCGGCGTGCCGGTGCGGGTGCATGAGGCGGAGGGCCGCCGCTTCCTGCAGTTCGAGCAACGCCGCAACGTGGCGGTGGCACCCGCGCCGGGCTTCTACGGGCCGGCCTACGGCCCCTGGGGGCCGCGCTACGGCTACTGGCCCGCGCCGCCCGGCATCGCGGAACTGCGCTGCGAGCTGACCTTCACCCTGCGGGAGGGGCGGGTGGAGACATTCACCTATCGCGGCCAGGGCTGCGGCTGAGCCAAAAGCGGGTGAGATGGGCCGCATGCCCTTCCTCGCGGGGCTGAAACTGCCTAGTTTCCCCGTCATGCGCGCATCCCTCCGCCTTTCCCTGCTGGCCACGCTGCTGGCCTTCCCGACCCTGGCGCCCGTTGTGCAGGCGCAGGGCATCATCCGGCCGGCCGAGACGCAGCGCGCGCCAAGCGTCGCCGCGCCGGCGCTGCCCGGCCTGGCGGCGCGCCGCGCCCCGGCGCCGATCCCGGCGGATGCCGCGGCGGCAGGGCTTTCGCCGAATGCCGCATTGTTCGACGCCATCGCCCGCGGCGACCTGCCGGCGGCGCGGGATGCGGTTTCGCGCGGCGCGAATATCGAGTCGCGCAACGCGCTCGGCCTGTCGCCGCTGGATGCAGCGGTGGACCAGGGCCGCAACGAGATCGCCTTCTACCTGCTCTCGGCCCGCGACCGCACCCGCGGCTCCGCCCCGCCGCCGCCTTCCGTGCCGGGCCAGCCTTCCCCGGCCGCCGCGATCGCCGCCAGCCTGGCCGCGGCGCCGCCGCCCGCCGCCGCACGGAGCCGGGCGCCCATGAACACGCCGCCGACCCTGGCGGCGGAGCCGGTGGGGGCGCAGCTCTGGGCCGGCAATGGCGGCGCGGCGCGGCCGGAGCTGGGCTTCCTGGGCTTCGATGCCGGCCGCCCCGCCGGCGCATCGCCGCCGGAGACGGCGCCCCGGACCACCCGCCGCTCGCGGCCCTGATCGGTGCGGCGGGCCGCTCCGTTAGTCCTGCTCGCGTCACTGTTGGCGCATCCGGCCCTGGCGCAGCGCAATGCGCCGCCGCCCCTGCCGCCGCCGCCTGCCCCGCCGGTCCAATCCGGCGAAGCGCCCGCCGAGGCGCCGGTGCCGAGCTGGCGCATGGCCTGTGCCGCGGCGACGCCGGAGGCACCCCGCACCTGCCGCGTTTCCACCACCGTGGTGCTGCGGCCGCAGAACACGCCGCTGGCGCAGATCCTGCTGACCCGGCAGCGCGAGTCGCGGTCCCTGGCGCTGATCTTCCAATTGCCGCACGGCACTTGGCTGCAGGGCGGCATCGCCTGGCAGATGGATGCGGCGCCGCCGCAGCGCCTGCCATTCCAGAGCAGCGACACCGCCGGCATCTATGCCGCCACGGTGGTGACCGATGAAGTGCTGGTGACGCTGCGGGCGGCCACGACCCTGCGGCTGAGCTTCGTCGCCGCGGCCCAGCGGCAGACGGTGGCGGTGCCGATCCCGATGGAAGGCTTTGGCGAGGCGGTGGCGGAGATGTTCACCGCGGAGGCGGCGCCGGCCCCCTGAGCCTAAAGCGGTTTCCCTGAGACTTCAGCGCCCGCGCGTCATGTGGGTGCCGAGATTTTCGATCCATTCCACCGGCAGCCCGTCCCAGCTCGCCAGCTGCTTGCCCGGCCATTTGCGGCGCAGGAAGACCTGGAAGCCATCGGCGGTGGCCTCGACATAGCCGGTCTTGCCGTCCGTCAGCCGCAGATGCTGCGCCAGCGCCTCGGCCTGTTCGCGCATGTAGCTGTCGCCCATTGCCGCCCCCTCCAGTTGCCCTACCCACCCGCACGGCGCGCGCCGCGCAGGGCCATCAGGCACGCCACCCCGGTCGCCGCCATGGTGAGGGAGGTGCCGATGCCGCTGCCGAACTCCACCAAGCCGACGATGAAGGTCATCAGCGCACCGAAGCCCATCTGCAAGGCGCCGACCAGGGCGGAGGCGGTGCCGGCCAGTTGCGGGCGGGCGCTGAGCGCACCGGCGATGGCATTCGGCTGGGTCATGCCGTTGCCCACCGCCACCGCGGCCATCGGCACGAAGAACACCAGGATATGCGGCGGGAACACCACCATGGCGATCGCCGCGCCCACCGCGCCGAGCGTGGTGATGACGGTGCCCATGCCGAGCATCCGCAGCACGCCCATCCGCCTTGAAAGCCGCCCGGCCAGCCAATTGCCGGCGGCGAAAAAGACGGAAATGGCGGCGAAGGCCAGCGCGAACTGCACCGGCGAATAGCCCATGCCCTGCACCACCACATAGGGGGCGCCGCCCAGGAAGGCGAAGAAGATGCCGGTGGCGCAGGCCGTCAGCGCCGCATAGGCACGGAAGGCCGGAATGGCCCATAGGCTGCGATAGGCGCGCAGGATGGCACCCAGCCCGGGCAGCGGCTGCGGCGCCGGCAGCGTTTCCTCCAGCCGCAGCCAGGCGACCAGCGCCAGCGGCAGGCCGAAGCCGAGGCAGGCCACCATGCTGGCGCGCCAGCCGAAGCTCTGTTCCAGCAGGCTGCCGAGGATCGGCGCGACCATCGGCGCGATGGTCATGCCCATGGTGACGTAGCCGAGCACGCTCGCGGCCTCGTCCCGCGCCCAGACGTCGCGGATCACGGCGCGCACCAGCACCACCCCGGCACAGGCGCCGACCGCCTGGGCCACCCGCGCGACCAGCAGCTCCCCGATACCCGGTGCCAGCGCGGCCGCCAGGCTGGCCACCGCATACAGCGCCAGCCCGCCCATCAGCAGCGGCCGCCGGCCGAAGCGGTCCGACAGCGGCCCATAGATCAACTGCCCGGCGCCAACGCCCAGCAGGTATAGCGTGACGGTGAGCTGGACGGTGGAGGTGCTGGCGCCAAGGTCCCGCCCCATCGCGGGCAGGGAGGGCACCAGCACCTGCATGGTGAAGGGCCCGATGCCAATGATCGCGACCAGCAGCCAGATCGGCGGGCGGGGGAGGGCGGCAGCCTGGGGAGGGTTCACAGTGCGGGAGTGTAGGCCCGCCCGCCGCGCCGGCCCACACCCGCCCGGCGCAACCCACCCCTGCGGTCCGGCAGGCCTACCAGCGCAGCCCCAGCAGGGCGGCGACGGGGCGAACGCCCTCGGTCGCCGCGACCTGCGCCAGCACCTCCGGGTCCGGCTTCGCGCCATGCGCATGGGCGGCGAGGCCGGTCAGCGCCCAGACGGCATCGATGCCGGCGGATTGCGCGCCGGCGAGATCCGTATGCGGGCTGTCGCCGATGGCGACCACGCGGGCGCGGTCCGTGATGCCGAGCAGGTCCAGCACCGGCGGGTAGCAGGCCGGGTCCGGCTTGCCGATCTCGATCGCCGGCGGCCCGCCGAGTTCGCTGTACAGATCGGCCAGCGCCCCGGCGCAGATCACCCGTTCATCGCCCACCATCACATGCCGGTCCGGGTTCACGCAGACCATCGGCAGCCGGCGGGCGGCGCAGGCGGCCAGCGCGGCGCGATAGGGTTCGATGTCGTGGTTGCCGAGGGCCGGCTCCGGGCCGGTGTTCAGCACGAAATCGGCTTCCTCGGCCGATCCCACCAGCTCCACTCCGGTATCGGCCGGCACCGACAGGTCCCGCTCCGGCCCGATATGCAGCGCCTTCACGCCCAGCGCCGCGAAATCCGCGCGGTCGCGGTGCTTCAGATGCCGCCAGGCCAGCTCGCCGGAGGTCATGGTGCCGTCCCACAGCGCGCGGTCCAGGCCCATGCCGGTGAGCAGCGCATCCACCACGAAGGACCGGCGCGGCGCGTTGGACAGGAAGGCGATGCGCTTGCCGCGGGCCTTCAGCCTGCCGAGCGCCTCGGCCACGCCCGGATAGGGCTTTCGGCCGTCATGCACCACGCCCCAGAGGTCCAGGATGAAGCCATCATAGCGGTCCGCCAAAGCGGCGACCCCGTCCAGCATGATCATCGTGCATCCACCCCGATGGCCTCGGCCACGTTCTTGAATCCGTCCCGCCGCAACGCCGCCGCGAGTTCCCGCTTCAGGCGCGGGATCAGCGCCGGGCCGTCATAGGCGAAGGCGGCATAGAGCTGCACCAGCGCGGCGCCGGCCCGGATCTTCTCCAACGCTTCCGCGCCGTTGGAAACCCCGCCGCAGCCGATCAGCGTGAGGCCCCGCCCGGCGGACAGCTTCGCCACGCGGCGCAGCATCTCCGTCGCCGCGGCGCGCAGCGGCGGGCCGGACAGGCCGCCGGCCTGGGATTTCAGCGCGGAACGGAGCGGCGCCGGGCGGGCGATGGTGGTGTTGGAGACGATGAGGCCGGCGATGCCCTGCGCCACCGCCGCCTCGACAATCGGCTCCACCGCCGCCGGGGCCAGGTCGGGCGCGATCTTCACCAGGATGGGCGGGCGCGGGCCGGCCAGCGCGTCCCGCGCCGCGACCACCGCAGCCAGGATGTCCCGCAGCATCGCCTCCCCCTGCAGATCGCGCAGGCCGGGCGTGTTGGGGGAGGAGACGTTGATGGCGACGTAGCCGGCATGCGGCGCGACGGCGGAATACAGCGCCGGATAATCCCGCAGCGGCGCGGCGCCATCCTTGTTGATGGCGATGTTCACGCCGAGCACCGCTGGCCGATTGCCGGTACCAGCGGGGGGCAGATGCGCCAGCCGGGCCAGGAAGGCGGGCAGGCCGGCATTGTTCATGCCCATGCGGTTGATCACGGCCCGGTCCTCCGTCAGGCGGAACAGGCGCGGCTTCGGGTTGCCGATCTGCGGCTTCGGGGTGACCGACCCGGCCTCCACGAAGCCGAAGCCCAGCCGCATCAGCGGCGCGATGGCGATGGCGGATTTGTCGAAGCCGGCGGCGAGGCCGATCGGGTTGCGGAAATCCAGCCCCAGCGCGTGCGTCGCCAGCACCGGGTCATCCGCGCTGCGATCCGCCCCGGCGAGGCCAAAGCGCAGGGCCCGCAGGGCCAGGTCATGCGCGCGTTCAGGGTCCATGCCACGCATCAGCGGCATCAGGACGGAGGCGAGTTGGGGGGTCATGGCGCCGCGGCTTGTGCCCTGTCTCGGCGGCGGTGGGAAGGTGGCATGCGCCGGCGCGGTGCAGCCCTGCCATGCGCGGGGCCTGCCATGGACTTGCGGCCCGCGCCGCGGGCATACCCGCGCATCATCCTGGGGGAGAAGGCGGTGCGCGGTCCGGTGCTGATGCTGGCAGGCATCGGGCTGTTCGGGTTGCTCGATGCCAATAGCAAGCTGCTGTCCTCGGCCGGGCATGAGGTTTGGCAGGTGCTGCTGGTGCGCTTCGCCGCGCTGCTGCTGGTGGTGCTGTGCGCCCGCGCGCTGATCCCCGGCTGGGGCGGTGCGCTGGGCACGCGCTTTCCGCGCCTGCATGCGGCGCGGTCCCTGGTGATGCTGGGCAGCGCCATCTGCTTCTTCCAGGCCTTCAGCCTGCTGCCGCTGGCGGAGGGCTACCTGGTGTTCTTCACCTCCCCCTTCCTGGTGCTGGCGCTATCCGCCTGGTTTCTGCGGGAAAGGCCGCCGGCGGTGGCCTGGGCCTGGTGCGCGGTGGGGTTCGCGGGCGTTGCGATCGGGCTGGCGCCGGGGCTGGTGGGGGATGCGGGGCCGGCCGGCGGAACCGCGTCTCCGCCGCTTCTGGGCTACCTGTATGCGCTGGGCGGCACCTGCTGCTATTCGGCGGTGTTCGTGCTGAACCGGCAATTGCGGACGGAGCCGGGGATCGGCCGGGTGCTGTTCTGGCCATCGCTGCTCGGCTTCGCGGTGATGCTGCCGCTGGGGCTGAGCCAATGGTCCACCCCCACCGCGCTGAGCCTGGCGCAGATGGTGGGCAACGGGCTGATCGTCGGCGCCGCCACGGTGTGCCTGGCGGAGGCCTTCCGCCACGCCACGGCCAGCCGCCTGGCGCCCTTCGGCTATTCCGGCCTGGTCTGGAGCCTGACCTGGGATTTCGCCTTCTGGGGCCGCATTCCCCTGCCGGCGATGCTGGCCGGCGCGGCCGTGGTGGTATTCGCCTGCATCATGAGCGAACGCGCCGCCGCCCGTCGGTAACTGGCTAAGCCCTCCCCTGCTCTTCGCGGGGGGTTGCGGCACTGCCGCAACGCCGAAGGCTGGTTGGGTGGGGGCCTTAGCTGCGCCCCTCTACCGCGGCAAAAACGGATTGGTCCGCCGTTCATCGCCGAAGGTGGAGCCCGGCCCATGCCCACACAGGAACCGCATCTCATCCCCCAGCGGCAGCAGCTTGGTGACGATGGCGTGGATCAGCGCCTCATGGTCGCCATAGGGGAAATCCGTGCGGCCGATGGAGCCGCGGAACAGCACATCCCCCACCACCGCGAGGCCGAGCGCCTGGTTGACGAAGACCACATGCCCCGGCGCATGGCCCGGGCAATGCAGCACGCCGAATTCCTGGCCGGCGATGCGGATGGTCTCGCCTTCCTCCAGGAACCGGTCCGGCGTGGCGTTCTGCAGGCCGGGGATGCCGTATTGTTGGGATTGGGCGGCGATGCCCGAGAGCAGGAAGGCATCATCCCGGTGCGGCCCCTCCACCGGCACCGGGGCGCCCTGGCTTTCCGTGAGAGCCGTCCGCAGCGCATCCGCGCCGCCGGCATGGTCCAGATGGCCATGGGTGAGCAGGATATTGTCGATGGTCACGCCCGCCTTGGCGATGGCGGCCAGGATGCGCGGCACATCGCCGCCCGGGTCGATGACCGTGCCGCGCTGGGTCTCGGCATCCCAGATCAGGGCGCAGTTCTGCTGGAAGGGGGTGACGGGGATCTGGGCGGCTTGGAGCTTGGGCATGGGGGAAGTGGTGGAGGGGGAGGGGTGGGAAGTCAATCGGGCCGAGTGGGGGGCCAACAGCACACTCCGTCGCTGACTTTACTCATCTGTTGCCTTTTTGAGGACAGCCAGACAGAATTATTGCCGAGTAGCCGCGTGTAGGATGGGCGATAGAATCGCGCCTCGTCTTGAATGCGGGCATTTTTTTGTGCGACATTTCAAAGGTCCATAGAGCCATGAGTAAGCCGTCAGCTACAGCCTTAAAGTCGGCGGCAAACGCGCTACACATCAGGAATTTCGCGCATCTTCAGGACGTAAAGCTAAATTTCGGAGATCTGACGGTAGTGGTTGGCCCGCAAGGCGCAGGCAAAAGTCTGGCGCTACAGTGGCTAAAGATTGCCTTGGACGGACGTCAAGTTGCGGATGCGCTACGAGCAGCTGGTCATCCCGCCGATCGCCCAGACGCCATCATCGATCTGATATTTGGTAGCGGCATGTCCGCTGCGTGGAGGCCGGGTTCAACATCGGTCGCATTTGGTCGGTCAGAAATATCACTTAAAGGGGTCGCGCGGCGAGGTTCGGGAAGTGAGAATTTGTTTTTCGTTCCGGCCCACAGATCTATTTTGATCCATGATGGATGGGCGTCGCCATTTCAAAAATTGACATCTGAAACGCCCGCGGTTGCGCGGCTCTTCAGTCAAAATTTATTTAACCGATTTAGCGGTAATGAAGCAAAGACACTGTTTCCGGTAGAGAAAAGATTAAAGAAGGAAATTCGAGAAAAGATTAATGATGCTGTCTTTCATGGCGGTACAGTCGGGATCGAGGAGGATCAGCAGCATGCGCAGAGGTTAAAGCTTGTTCACGGCAACATGCATCTACCATTTATGACTTGGACGGCAGGACAGCGAGAATTCACCCCCTTGCTGCTGGGATTGTATCATTTGCTTCCGCCCACACAGCTGAGGAAACGCAAAGATATAGACTGGGTCGTTATTGAAGAGCCTGAAATGGGCCTTCATCCCCAGGCAATTACCGCAGTAATGTTGCTGGTTCTTGATCTTCTTTGGCGAGGGTACCGAGTGGTTCTCTCGACCCATTCGCCTCATGTGCTAGCTATGATGTGGATGATGCAGATCTTAAAGAAAAATCGTGCAAGGTGGCAGTTGATATGTCAAGCATTTGACGTTCAAGCGCGCCCTATGCAAGCTGTTGCCGAAGCAGCGCTAACTAAAGATTACCGTTCCTTTCTTCTAGAGTTTGATGATCTGGGTCAAGTCAAATCGGTTGATATTTCAGATCTTGACCCATCATCTGACGATGATCGTGTGGCGGGTTGGGGAGGACTAACAGGATATTCATCTAAGTTTGCGGATACAGTCCGTACCGCAGTAAATGAGTCCAACAAGTGAAAAATCGCCGCACACCAAGCGCTGCGTCCAAGCCCAGCACGCCGGTCAAATTAGCGTTGCAACCCAATTCGCCGCTGCTATCTCAAGTTAAAGATGGGCTCGGCGCCATCCAATCGACACATCGCCGGCACATTGATCAAGAACTGCGGGAGCATTTCGTTGACAGTATTGACACAGACCGCGCTCTCCAAAAGGGCAGGGAACAGGAGCATCGCTGGGACTACCTAATTGGTCATGGACCCACAAAAAAGGTTTTCGGCCTTGAACCGCACTCAGCCGAAAATAGTGAAATAAGCACGGTAATCAGCAAGCTTGCGGCAGCTCGCATCCAGCTTCGAGAGCATCTCCGTGATGGAGTAAACGTGGCTGAATGGTTTTGGGTGGCGTCAGGGGAAGTGCAATTTGCGCCACTGGAAAAAGCCACCTTGAGATTGAATCAGAGCGGGATAAAATTCGTTGGTCGGAAGGTCATGGCAAAACACATTAAATAAAGCCCGCTCCTAACCCACCTCCTCCGCCACCCGATCAAACACCGCCCGCGCCTCCGCCGCCGAGGCCCGCACCATCGCCCCCGCCCGCACATCCTCCCGGCTCCACATCCAGCTCCGCGCCGGGTCGTCCAGCATGTCCCATTCCCCGAACAGCCGTGCCGGCGCGTCGCCGGACCACACCAGGGACACTTCCAGGTGCCGGTCATCCCGCAGGATGCGGCCGAAGGTGGCGGTCACCTTGTCGCGCGGGCCTTCCAGCATCTGCAGGAACAGGTCGGCGCGGCAGATCAGCGCGCCGGTCAGCCCGTCCCGCTTATTGTTGCGGCGCGCCGCCATCAGGATGTCGTCCAGTATCTCGCCCGAGAAGCCGAAGGGGCGGGAGGCATAGATCAGCTGCATCAGCGGTGCGGCCTGGCTCCCAGCAGCGGTCCCAGAGGATGGCCCAGAGGATGGCCCAGCGGATGGCATCGGCGCGTCTCCCGTATTCGTTGCGCCGATCATGCAGGGTTCAGCGGCGGCCGAACAGCTTCTCCAGCTCCGCCTTGCCGAAGCGCAGCACGGTGGGGCGGCCGTGCGAACAGGTGGCGGCGCGCGGCGTCGCCTCCATCTGGCGCAGCAGCGCCGCCATCTCCGCGCCCCCCAGCCGCCGCCCGGCGCGGATGGATCCGTGGCAGGCCAGCCGCGCCACCGCCGCATCCAGCCGCGCCTCCAGCGCCAGCGCCTCATCCATCTCGGCCAGTTCCTCGGCCAGGTCGCGCAGCAGCGGCGCCGGGTCGGGCGCGCCGAGCAGCGCCGGCATGGCGCGCACCAGCAGCGCGCCGGGGCCGCCGAAACCCTCGATCTCCAGGCCGAGCCGCGCCAACTCGCCCGCCCGGTCCAGCAGCCGCGCGGCGTCCGCGGCGGGCAGTTCCACCACCGCGGGCAGCAGCAGCGGCTGGGCGCGCACGCCGCCTTCCACCAGCTGCGCGCGCAGCGCCTCATGCGTCAGCCGTTCATGCGCCGCGTGCTGGTCCACCAGCACCAGGGACCCGTCCGGCGCCTCGGCCAGCACATAGGTCTCCATGATCTGCGCCAGCGGCCGGCCGAGCGGGCCTTCCGCACCGAAATCCCCGCCGGAAGCGGCGACGGCGGGCGGCGGCTGGGCGGCGGCGAAGCCGAGCGGCAGGCTGGCCGTGCGCGGGCGCTGCGGCTGGGGGAGCCGCGATTGCGGGCCCTGCCATGAGGAACCGGCGGGGGGCTGCCAGCCGGGGAAGCGGCCGAGGCCGGGCGGCGCGGCCTCCGCGAAGCCGGGCGCGGCGCCGGCATCGCGGGGCGGCGCATCCCCGGCTTGCCGGTCCCCGGTCCGTGCCTCTCCGGTCCGTGCCTCTCCGGTCTGGGCATGCCGCATCCGCGCATCCGGGCCGCTGGCGTCCCAGCTTCCTGCGTCCCAGGCCGGCACCGCCACATCCTCCGGCGCCGCGCCGGCCGCGCCCACCGCCAGCGCCCGGCCGAGCGCCGAGATCAGCAGGCCGCGCACCGCCGCCGGGTCGCGGAAGCGCAGCTCCGTCTTCATCGGGTGGACGTTCACATCCACCGATTCCGGCGGCACCTCCAGGAACAGCGCGGCGACCGGAAACCGCTTGGCCGGCACCATGTCCCGGTAGGCCACGCGCAGCGCGGTGCGCAGCAGCGGGTCGCGCACCGGGCGGCGGTTCACCACCAGATGCTGCGCGGCGCCCGTCGCGGTGTGGTGCGTCGGCAGGCCGGCGAGGCCGGACAGGTGCAGGCCCTGGCGGTCCGCCTCCACCGGCACGGCGGCGGCGGCGAAATCCGCGCCGAGCAGCGCGGCGATGCGGCCGGTGCGGTCCGCCGGTGGCAGGGTCAAAGCGAGCCGCCCCTCCACCTCCACCCGGAAGGCCACCTCCGGCCAGGCCATCGCCAGGCGGCGCACCGCCTCCACCGCCTGTTCGGCCTCATGCCGCGGGGTGCGGAGGAAGGCGCGGCGGGCCGGGGTGGCGAAGAACAGGTCGCGCACCTCCACCCGTGTGCCCGGCGGCCCGGCGGCCGGCCCGACGGCGGATTTGCGGCCGCCCTCGACGCTGATGGCATGCGCCGCGCCGTCGATCAGGCGGGAGGTGAGGGTGAGGCGGGAGACGGCGCCGATCGAGGGCAAAGCCTCCCCCCTGAAGCCCAGCGTGGCGATGCGGAACAGCATCGCCTCCTCCGCCAGTTTCGAGGTGGCGTGGCGTTCGAGGGCCATGGCGAGGTCGTCCGCGCCCATGCCGTGGCCGTCATCCTCCACCAGGATGCGGCCGATGCCGCCTTCCTCCAGCGAGACCAGGATGCGGCGGGCGCCGGCGTCGAGGGCGTTCTCGACCAGTTCCTTCACCGCGGCAGCCGGGCGTTCGACCACCTCGCCGGCCGCGATGCGGTTGGCGGTGGTCTCGGGCAGCAGGCGAATCCGGGGCGCGGGAGCCATGCCGCAGGTGTGCGTCGGGATGCGGGGCGGTGCAAGCGCGGAGGCACGGCCAAGGTTGCGGAGATGAGGCGAAACCTGGGCGGAATAAGGCGAAATTCGGGCGAACTTGCCGGGACAAGCCCCGTTGCTTCGCCAGCGCCGCCCCGGTGGCGCCCAGACAAACGGAGGAATTTGCTCATGAAGGCCAATTGGATCAGCACCACCGCCGCCGCCGCCCTCATCGCGGTTTCCGGCGCCGCCCTCGCCCAGTCGGGCGGGTCCAACCAGTCCAGCCAGAACCGCCAGGGGCAGAACGCGACGTCCCAGCAGTCGGGCAGCCAGTCTGGCAGCCAGTCGGGTGCCCAGTCGGGTGCCCAGTCGGGCGCGAACTACAACCGGGCGGATTCCCGCGGCAACCCGGCGGTGCCGGGCGGTGATGCGGAATACGGCCAGGCGATGCAGCGCCTGTTCCAGGCGGCGCAGCGGCTGCGGGAATCGGTGCAGGCCATGGCCAATATGCCGGCCGGCGAGCAGCGCAACCGCGCCATGGAGGTGGCGAACCAGGCGCTGCGGGAGACCCAGCAGGCGATGGTCAGCGCCAATGCCGCCAACATGGCACAGTCCGGCAGCAGCAGCTCCGGCCGCCAGGCCAGCCAGGGTTCGGGGAACCAGGGCTCGGGTTCGGGTAGCCAGGCCAGCGGCAGCAAGGCCAGTGGCAGCGAGTCCGGCGGCGATCAGGCTACCGGCAGCTCCGGCAGCCAGTCGGGCAGCCAGGGCGGTGGCCAGGGTGGCAGCCAGTCGGGCGGCTCCTCCAGCGGCAACCGTTCCAGCAACTGATCACGCGGCATAAAGGCCGGGCGGGCGCGTTGCCCGTCCGGCCTACGCACGTAACCGGAGCTAGGCGTGGCCGGCGCTGCCCGACAGGGCGGAGGGGTCGATGCCGAGCCGGCTCATCGCCACGCGCCACAGCTGGTCCGGCTGTTCGGCGAATAGCAGCGCCTCGTCCGCCGGCACGTTCAGCCAGGCATTGCCCTGGATCTCGTCATCCAGCTGCCCCGGGCCCCAGCCGGCATAGCCGAGCGCCAGCACGCCCTGGCGCGGCCCGCCGCCTTCGGCGATCGCCTTCAGGATCTCGATGCTGGCGGTCAGCGCGAGGCCGGTCGTCACCTTCAGGCTGCCCTCGGTTTCCCAATCCGCCGTGTGCAGCACGAAGCCGCGGCCGCCCTCCACCGGGCCGCCCTGGGTCAGGCGGATGCGCCGCGCCGGCGGCACCGGGTCCAGCTTGAGCTGGGCCAGCAGGTCATCGAAGGTCAGGCTGGGCAAGGGCTGGTTCAGCACGATGCCCATCGCACCCTCCGCCGAATGGGCGCAGAGGCAGATGACGCTGCGGGCGAAGCGAGGGTCGGACATGCCGGGCATGGCGACCAGCAGCTGGCCGGTGAGGTAGCCCTCCTCGGCCGCATCCGCTGCGCCCTCCGCGCTGGCGGGGGAATCTTTCGGGGGGGATGGATCGCGACGTGCCATGATGCCGTTCAACATGGCGGTGCCCCCGTGCCCCCGCAAGCAGTGTAGTTCCCGCAGGGCACGCTGTTGCATGGACGGATCGGGCCGATCTGCACTAAGCAGCCAGTATTGGCTGAGGAGAAATTCGGTATGACGATCCAGGTTGGCGATGCGATCCCCTCCGTGAAGGTCACCCAGGCCGGCGCCGAGGGACCGAAGGAGGTCGGCACGGAGGAGCTGTTCAAGGGCAAGACCGTGGTGCTGTTCGGCGTCCCCGGCGCCTTCACCCCCACCTGCTCCGCCAAGCATCTGCCTGGCTTCGTCACCAATGCGGATGCGCTGCGCGCCAAGGGCGTGGACACCATCGCCTGCATGTCGGTGAACGATGCCTTCGTCATGGGCGCCTGGGCCAAGGACCAGGGCATCACCGACCAGGTGGTGATGCTGGCCGATGGCTCCGCCGTGCTGACCAGGGCGCTGGGGCTGGAGCTGGACCTGACGGCGCGCGGCCTCGGCGTGCGCTGCCAGCGCTTCGTGCTGGTGGCGAAGGACGGCAAGGTGACGCATGTGGCCGTCGAGGCGCCGGGCGCCTTCGAGGTCTCCAAGGCCGAAGCGGTCCTGGCCGCCCTGTGACAAACCCCGCCGCCTATGCGCTGTTCGCCTGGCAGTCCGGCTGGGTGTTCGCGCTGCGCAGCATGCAGCTGACCACCGACCCCGTCGGCGCCAGCGCGGCGCTGGCGGAGATGGTGGCGGAAAAGCAGAAGGCGTTCACCGATGGCGCCTTCGCCGCCGGCCGCGCCGTGATGCAGGGCGCCCGGCTGGATGTGGTGGCAGAGGCCGCGCTGCGCCCGTCGCGGCGCCGCGTCTCCGCGAATATGCGGGCCCTGCACCGCAAGGGGTAGGAACTTGCAAGGTCGGGCGCCCTGGCTGGCGCCCGACCCCTCTCCGGGCCATGACGCTGTCGGAACCCATTGACGGAATGCTGCGTTGACCGATATTTCAGAAATTCCTGAAATGTCGGATCGCCATGAAACTCCCACCCCTCGTCCAGGCCTTCGTGCTGCACTTCGGTGAGATGGGCAGCCGCTGGGGCATCAACCGCACCGTCGGGCAGATCTACGCGCTGCTGTATGTCTCGCCGGACCCGCTGAACGCCGAGCAGATCGTCGAGGCGCTCGGCGTCTCCCGCTCCAACGTCTCGATGGGGCTGAAGGAGCTGCAGGCCTGGAACCTGGCGATCCCGAAGCACATCCCGGACGACCGGCGGGACCATTTCACCACGCCCGACGACGTCTGGCAGATCCTGCGCACCCTGGCGGAGGAGCGGAAGAAGCGGGAGGTGGACCCTACGTTGTCGGTGCTACGGGAACTGCTGATGCAGACCCCCGGCAGCGTCGAGGAACGCCACGCGCAGCAGCGCATGGCCGAGATGCACGGCCTGATCGAGCAACTCACCACCTGGTACGACGACGTGAAGAAGCTGGAGACGGAGCGCCTGGCCTCCCTCCTCGCGCTCGGCGCGCGCGTGACGCGGCTGCTGGAGGCGAAGGACAAGGTGGTGGGCCTGGTGCGCGGCCGGCCGGGCAAGGAGGGTTGAGGCGATGGACCCCGTCCTGCTGGCGCGGATCCAGTTCGCCGCCAATATCTCCTTCCACATCCTGTTTCCCACGATCACCATCGCGCTCGGCTGGGTGCTCCTGTTCTTCAAGCTGCGCTTCGTGGCGACGAAGAACGAAGCCTGGATGGATGCCTACCGCTTCTGGGTGAAGGTTTTCGCCCTGTCCTTCGCGCTCGGCGTCGTCTCCGGCATCACCATGTCCTTCCAGTTCGGCACCAACTGGCCGGGCTTCATGGAGCGCGTGGGCAATATCGCCGGCCCGCTGCTGGCCTATGAGGTGCTGACCGCCTTCTTCCTGGAGGCGACCTTCCTCGGCATCATGCTGTTCGGCTTCCGCCGTGTGCCCGGCTGGGTGCATACCGGCGCCACCTTCCTGGTCGCCTTCGGCACCACGATGTCCGCCTTCTGGATCATCGCGTTGAATTCCTGGATGCACACCCCGGTGGGCTTCGAGATGCGCGACGGCGTGGCGCATGCGACGGACTGGTTCGCCATCGTCTTCAACCCCTCCATGCCCTACCGGCTGAGCCATATGCTGACGGCCAGCGGCCTGACCGTGGCCTTCCTGCTGGCCGGGCTGTCCGCCTGGCGCTGGCTGCGCGGCGACCGGGCGGAGGGCGTGCGCCTGGCGCTGCGCACCGGCATCTTCACCGCGGCGCTGCTGGCGCCGCTGCAGATCGTGCTGGGCGACATGCACGGGCTGAACACGCTGGAACACCAGCCCGCCAAGGTCGCCGCCATGGAGGCGAATTGGGAAACCGGCGGCAACGTGCCCCTGGTGCTCTTCGCCATCCCCGACCAGCAGGCGCGGGAGAACCGCTTCGAGATCGCCATCCCCGACGGCGCCAGCTGGATCCTGCGGCATGAGGCGGCGGGCGTGGTGCCCGGGCTGAACCAGTTCGAGGGCAACCACCCGCCCGTCGCCCCGGTGTTCTTCGCCTTCCGCATCATGGTCGGCATCGGCGTGGCGATGCTGGCCATGGGTTGGGCCGGCGCCTGGTACCTGTGGCGCCGCGGCCAATTGCCGAAGCTGCTGCTGCGCGGCTTCGTGGCGATGAGCTTCGCGGGTTGGCTGGCGACGCTCGCCGGCTGGTACGTGACGGAGATCGGCCGCCAGCCCTGGCTTGTCACCGGGGTGCTGAACACGGCGCAGGCCGCCGGCCCGCTGCCGGCGTCTTCCATCGGCACCACGCTGGCGATGTACCTGGTGCTCTATGGGCTGCTGCTGCTGGCCTACATCGCCACCGTGTTCCGCCTGGCCGCCGCCGGCCGTGCGGCGGAGAAGGTGGACGGCGCCATGATGAAGCCGGGCAGCGTGCCCGGCGACGCGACACGCGACAAGATGGCCGAGGAGCTGACCGCATGACCCCCTTCCTGCCCGGCGAATGGCTGCCGCTGATCTTTGCCGGCCTGATGGCGGTGGCGATCCTCGCCTATGTGGTGCTGGATGGCTTCGACCTCGGCGTCGGCATCCTGCTGGAGACGGTGGCGGAGGAGCATGAGCGGGACCGCATGATCGCCGCCATCGGCCCCTTCTGGGACGCCAACGAGACCTGGCTGGTGCTCGGCGTCGGCCTGCTGCTGGTGGCCTTCCCGGTGGCGCATGGCGTGATCCTGACGGCGCTGTACATGCCCGTCGCCATCATGCTGGTCGCGCTGACCCTGCGCGGCGTGGCCTTCGAATTCCGCGCCAAGGCCCGCGACACCGCGCAGAAGCGGCGCTGGGACCGCTGGTTCTTCGCCGGCTCCCTGGTCTCCGCGCTGGCGCAGGGCTGGATGCTGGGGCGCTACGTGCTCGGCTTCGCGGAGGGCTGGGCCGCGACGGGCTTCGCGCTGATGGCGGCCATCGGGCTCGCCATCGCCTATGCCTTCATCGGCGCCTGCTGGCTGATCTGGCGCACGGAAGGCGCGCTGCAGGCGCATGCCATCACCTGGGCACGGCATGCGCTGTGGCCGGTGGCGATCGGCATCCTGCTGGTCTCCGCCGTCACGCCGCTGGTCTCGGCCCGCATCGCCGCGCGCTGGTTCGACTGGCCGGGGATGCTGATGCTGGCACCGCTGCCGATCCTGACGGCCTTGCTGCTGTTCGGCCTGGCGCGGCTGCTGGCCCGCATGCCGCTGGCCGACGACGCCTGGCACAACATTCCCTTCTGGGGCGCGACGGGCCTGTTCGTGCTGTTCTTCGCCGGCCTCGCCTGGTCGTTCTTCCCCTATGTGGTGCCGGAACGCCTGACCATCTGGGAAAGCGCCAGCGCGCCGGAGAGTCTTTCGATCATCCTCGCCGGCGCCTTGTTCGTGCTGCCGGTGATCGTGCTCTACACGGTCTTCGCGTGGCGGGTGTTCGGCGGAAAGGCGCGCGACTTGAATTATTACTGACCCTCAGGCGCCGGGCGGGCGCTCCGCGCCCTTGGCTCGCCGCATGGGCGGCGGGCCGCGTTCGCGGCCTCGGACCGGCGTGGAGCCGGTCCGCCTTCGGGGGCGCTGGTCTGCCGGCTCAGCGTGGCGCCAGCGTGTCCCGCCCGCCGATCAGCTTGCGGCGGATGCGCGAGGAGACCTGGTCGATGATCGCGACCGTGATCAGCATCAGGATGATGATGAAGGCCACCTCGTCCCAGGCGCGGATCTTGATGCGCTCGGCGATCGCCAGCCCGATGCCGCCGGCGCCGACGATGCCGAGCACGCTGGCCGACCGCGTGTTGCTCTCCAGGAAATACAGCGCCTGGGCGATCATCACCGGCAGCACCTGCGGCAGCAGGCCGAAGCGGGTGCGCAGCAGCTTGTTGCCGCCGACCGCATCGATGCCCTCCGCCTGCCGCCGCTCCGCCGTCTCGATCGCCTCGGCATAGAGCTTCGCCAGCACGGCGATATCGGCGGTGGCGATCGCCAGCACGCCGGCCAGCGGCCCGAGCCCGACGGCCCGCACATAGGCCAGCGCCCAGATCAGCTGGTCGACGCCCCGGAACCCGTCGAAGACGCGGCGGATGGAGAAATGCGCCAGCGTGTTCACCACCACATTGCCGGCGCCAAGAAAGCCCAGCGGCACCGCGATCAGCGCGGCGATGAAGGTGCCGAGGAAGGCCATCGCGACGCTCTCGGCGATACCCTTGAGGATATCCAGCCACAGCGCGCCGGGGGAGGGCGGGATCATCAGCACGACGATGGTACCGAGGCCGGATAGCCCGTTCCACAGCCGCAGCGGCGTGATCTGGAACCACCACAGCAGGAAGATGAGCCAGCCGAGCGCCGCCAGCCCCGCCGCCCAGCGCAGCGCGCGTGTCCTCGGGCTGACACCGAAGGCGGCCGGCATGCGTGTGCGCCACTGCTTGATCTGCCCCGGCGTGGGCTGTGCGAGGGCCATGCGCGTCAGCCCTGCGCCATGCCGGCGGAAAGCCCGCGGCGCAGCCTCTCGGAGATCATGTCGATGCTCGCCACGCTGAGGATGATCAGCACGATGATGGCGCTGATCTCCTCGTAATAGTTGAAGGAGATCACGTGGTAGAGTTCCTCCCCGATGCCGCCGGCGCCGACGAAGCCCAGCACGCTGGCGCCGCGCACATTGATCTCGAAGCGCAGCAGCGCGTAGCTGAGAAAGTTGGGCGCGACCTGCGGCAGCACGCCGAAGCGCACGCGGTGGAACCAGTTGCCGCCGGCGGCGCGCACGCCCTCCATCGCGGAAGTATCGGCATTCTCCACCACCTCGGCGAACAGCTTCCCGTTCGCGCCGGCGGTGTGGATGATGATGGCCAGAATGCCGGCCATCGGCCCGATGCCGAAGGCCCAGACGAAGATCAGCGCGAAGACGATCTCCGGCACCGTGCGGCAGAATTCCAGGAAGCGCCGCGCCAGCTGGAAGGCCCAGGGCGTGGGCGCCAGGTTGCGCGATGCGACGAAGCACAGCGCGAAGCCGATCAGCGTGCCGAAGAAGGTGCCCAGCAGCGCCATCTGGCTGGTCTCGAAGATCAGCCAGGCCCATTTGTCGAGGCGGTAGAACCAGCCGGCCAGGCTGCCCTCCGTCTCCCAGTCCGCAAACAGCGTCTCCCACCGCAGGGTAGGCAGGATGCGCCAGAAATACTCGCCGATGCGCGGCAGGCCATCGGCCAGCGCCTGCGGCGTCATCTCCGACAGCCGCGCGGCGACCAGCAGGCAGACCAGCAACAGCGCGCCATAGGCGAGGGTGGCGCGCCGCCGCTGCCGCCGCGCCGCCTGGAAAGCCGCCTCCCCCCGTGAAATGGCCGTATGGGCGGAGGCGGTCAGCGGCAGCGCGGCGTCCATGGAAGTGGCTTAGGACCGGCGGCGGCGTTCGGCCGCTTCCTCGCGGCGCAGGCGCACGATCGGCTCGAACATCTCATGCGTCACCGGGGCATAGCCCTGGCCGCCGCCGCGCTCGACCTGGGCGTAGATCTGCGGATGGGCGGTGGCGAGCGCCAGGTGGAAATCGGTGAAGTCCTTCTTGAAGGCCGCCGGCAGGTCCTTCCGGACCGTCATCGGGCCGTTCAGGATCGGCGCCGAGGTCCAGATGATGCGCAGGTCGGCCATGTTCAGCATGCCCTTTTCCACCATGGCGCGCAGGTTGCCGCGGGTGAAGCCCTGGCTGACCTCGCCCTGGCCCGAGGCCCAGGTGACCGCCGCATCGTACTGGCGCTGCAGCACCGCGACCACCGCCTGCTCATGCCCGCCGCCGAAGCCGGTGCGGGAGAAGTACTGGCCGGATTCGGTGCCGATGCCGGCCGCGCGCAGCTCGGAGCGCGGCACCAGGTAGCCGGAGGTGGAGTTGGCGTCCGCCCAGGCGAGCGACTTGCCGCGCAGCTGTTCCAGGCTCGTGACGCCGCTATCGGCGCGCACAACCATGACGGAGACGTAGGAGATGCCGCCATCGGCCTCCCGCGCCACCCACAGCGGCTCCACGCCGCCGTTGGTGTCGAGCCAGGCGCCGGCATAGGCGGAGGCGCCCATCGCTGCGCCCTCGATCTGCCGGGCGCTGAAGGCCTGCATCACGCCGGCATAGTCGGCGGCCGGGAACAGGCGCACGGGGATGCCGAAGGTGGTCTCCAGCAGGGCGCGATAGGCCTCGTAGCGGCCCAGGCGGTCCTGCTCATTCTCCCCGCCCAGCAGGCCGAGGCGCAGCTGCGGCACCTGCTGCGCCCAGGCGCGGCGGCCGGAGGCCGGCATGGCGGGAGCGGCGGCCGGGGCGCTGCCCTGGGCGCGCGCGGCGAAGGGCGCCAGCGTGGCGCCGGCAACCAGAAGGCGACGGGTGATCATGCGGGTTTCTCCAGGGGAGGCTTGCCAGGGGAGGCTGGGTTGATTCCGCCGACCACGCCGCCCCGTCAGGCGACGGCGAGGCCGGGCTGCGTGCGGAGGCCCGGGCGCGCGGCGGGGCTCACCGCCTCCTGCGCCTGGTCCTCGAACTCGTCCTCGGTGACGCCGTAGATCTCCTGCACCCGCGCGGCGGTCAGCTCCGCCGGGGTGCCGTCGAACATCACGCGGCCGGCCTGCATGGCGACGATGCGGTCACAATACTGCCGCGCGGTGGTCAGGTGGTGCAGGTTGGTCAGCACGGTGATGCCGTCTTCCCGGTTCACCTGGCGCAGCGCATCCATCACGGTCTTGGCGTTGCGCGGGTCCAGGCTGGCGATCGGCTCATCCGCCAGCATCAGGCGGGGTTCCTGCAACAGGGCACGGCAGATGGCGACGCGCTGCTGCTGGCCGCCGGAGAGTGTGTCCGCGCGCTGCAGCGCGACTTCCGCCAGGTCGAAGCGGTCCAGCGCGGCCAGCGCCATGGCGCGCTCCCGCGCGGTGAACATCTTCAGCAGGCTGGTCACGGTGCCCATCAGGCCGGGGCGGTGGTTCAGCCTTCCGACCAGGACATTGGTCAGCACGTCCAGCCGTTGCACCAGGTTGAACTGCTGGAAGATCATGGCGCAGTCGGTGCGCCAGCGGCGCAGCTCCGCACCGCGCAGCGCGGTGATGTCCCGCCCGCCATAGATCACCTGGCCGGCGGAAGGCTCCGTCAGGCGGTTGATCATGCGGAGCAGGGTCGACTTGCCGGCGCCGGAGCGGCCGATCACGCCGACCATCTGGCCGTCCGGTATGAAAAGCTTCACATCGTTGACGGCCGTGACGGCGCCGAAGCGCCGCGTAAGGCCCCGCAGTTCCAGCATGGAATGCCCCTTCTCAAGCCGGGCTATACAAGCACCGCATGACGTCGCCGTGACAGCAGCATGATGAACGGATTGCAGCGGATTTGCCGCGCCGGGCCGCCCGCCCCGGCTGGGCGCGGCCGCCGCGGCGCGCCATGCTGGCGGCGGAAAGACCGCGCCATGCCGGCGCCAGAAGGAGGGGACCAGGGATGATCGTCGACCTGCGGATCTACACCACGCTGCCGAACAAGCTGCCGGAGTTCGTCGCGCTGTATGAGGCAAAGGCCTGGCCGTTGCAGCTGAAGTACCTGGAGAATTGCCTCGGCTGGTACACCACGGTGGAGGGCGCGCTGAACACCGTGGTGCATATGTGGGGCTATGCCGACCAGGGCGACCGCGAGCGCCGCCGCACCGCGATGGCGGCCGACCCGGCCTGGGGCGAATACCTGACCGAGGCCGGCGCGCGCGGCCTGCTGGTGAAGATGGAAAACCGCATCATCAAGCCGACCGGCTTCTTCAGCGCCTTCCAGGCCAAGAAGTAGATAGGGCAGGGCGGGGCGCGCGCCGCCCCGCCCGCCCGGACCTTCCGCGTCAGACCCGCAGCGTGCCGGCCTTGGCCGCGGCGTAGCGCGAGCCGATCTTCTGCCAGTCCAGCACGTTCCACCAATTGCCGGTGTATTCGGCGCGGCGGTTCTGGTAGCGCAGGTAATAGGCGTGTTCCCAGACGTCGTTGCCCATCAGCACCCGCTGGCCATCCATCAGCGGCGTGTCCTGGCCACCCTTGGTGACCAGGGCCAGGCGACCCTCGCGGTTCACCGTGACGAAGGCCCAGCCGCTGCCGAACACGCCGTTGGCGGCGCCGTTGAAGCGATTGCGGAAGCTGGCGAAGTCGGTGAAGTCGCGGGTGATCGCCTCGGCGAGCTCGCCCTGCGGTTCGCCCCCCTGGCCGCCCATGATCTCCCAGAACATGGTATGGTTGGCGTGGCCGCCGCCATTGTTGCGGACCGCGCTGCGGACCGCCTCCGGCACCTCGTTCAGCTTGCCCAGCAATTCATCCAGCGGCAGGGCCGAAAGCTGGCCGTGCTCGCGCAGCGCCCGGTTCAGCCCGGCGACCTGGCCGCCATGGTGGAAGCGGTAATGCAGCTCCATGGTCCGCGCATCGATCGCCGCCTCATTGGCGCCGAAGGCGTATGGCATGGCGGCCTGGGTATAGGGGCCGGAGGGCGCCTCCCCCGCCGCGGCCTGGGCCCAGGCGTGGCCGGGCAGGAGGGTGGCCAGGGCAACCGGAAGTGTGGCTTGCAGCAGGCGGCGGCGCGGCATGAATATCATCTGGGGCTTCCTCCTGGCCGGGTGCGGCCGATGGGTCTCGGGCAGGTTGGAGCGGGGCGGCCGTGCGCCAAGGGCCGCTCACACGGCCGACTTGCCCAGGCCCGCCGCCACCCTTAGGCTCACGTGATGGTGAGCGGGCGGCAGATCCGCCCGCCAGTAATCGTGGATGGGCAGGCGCCTCGCCAGAAGGGCGCCCAGCCGCGAAGGACAGGGTGGAACTTTCATGCCGCGCCGCCAATGCCTTCGCTGACTGCTCCCGAGGCCTCGCCGGCCATGGCGCTGCCCGCCCCCACCTCCGCATCCGCCAGCCTGGTGCTGCGGCGGGTGATGGCGCTGGTGGCGGTATGCGGCGGAGCGCTGGCGGCGCTGGCGACGCTCGGGCCGCGCATCCTGGACATCAACGACCTTGGCTGGCTGCTGCACGGCACGCTGGGGCCCGATCCCGTCGCCTATCTCTCGGCCTGGACCTACTACGCCCGCTCGCCCTGGTCCTGGCCGCCGACGCTGAACCCGGATTACGGGCTGGAGCTGTCCAGCGCCATCTTCTACGTCGATGCGGTACCGCTGGGGGCGATGCTGGCTAAGGCGCTGCGGCCCTGGGTGGAGATCGCGCAATACTGGGGCCCCTGGATGGTGCTGAGCGCGGCGCTGCAGGCCGGGCTGGCCTGGCGCCTGCTGGGGCTGGCGGTGCCCGACCCGGTGGCGCGGGCGTTGGGGGCGCTGCTGTTCGCCTGGCAGCCGCTGCTGCTGAACCGGATGGGCGGCCATTTCGCGCTGGTCTCGCAATGGGCGCTGCTCTGGGCGCTGTGGCTGTGCCTGCGGCCGGACCCGCGCCGCCAGGCGCTGCAATGGGCCGCCTGCCTCGGCATCGTGGCGATGCTCAACCCCTATGTCATGGCGATGTGCGGCGGGCTGTGGGCGGCGGATGCGCTAGGCCGGGCGCTGCGGGCGGCCTCGCCGCGGCCGCTGCTGGCGCAATGGCCGGTGCCGCCGGTGGTGGCGGGCGCGCTGTGGCTGGCGGGCTACTTCACCCTGGGCGGGGATGTGCTGCCGATGGGCGTGCATTACGGCCATTCCCAGTTCGACCTGACGGCGCCCTTCGATGCGGTGGAATGGGGCTGGCTGCTGCCCGCCCTGCCCGGCCTGCGGCATTGGGAGGCCGGCGGGTCCTATCTCGGCGCCGGCACGCTGCTGCTGCTGGTCCTGGCGCTGGTGCTGGCGCCGCGCGGCACGCTGCGGCCGCTGTTGCGGCGGCATGCGGTGCTGGTGCTGGCGCTGGCCGGGATGCTCGCCTTCGCCATCTCGAACCATGTCGCGATCGGTGGCCGCATCGTCCTGGAGTTCGACCTGCCGGCGCCGATCCTGCGGCTGGCGGACATGCTGCGCGCCTCCGAGCGGTTCTTCTGGCCGCTGGCCTATGCCGCGATCTTCGCCGCCATTGCCGGGCTGTCGCACCGGATGGGCAGCCACCGGCCGGGCATCATCAGGCTACGCTGGGTGATGGCGGGGCTGCTGGCCTTGCAGGTGGTGGATATCCAGGCCGGCATGGGCCGCTTCCGTGCCCTGGTGGCCGCCGCGCCCGCGGTGGCGGCGGAACGGCTGCCGGACCCGTTCTGGGCCGAGGCCGGGCGCCGCTACCGGCGCATCCGCGCCGTGCCGGCGGAGAATTTCGGCACCTATTGGGAACCGATCGCCCGCTTTGCCGCGCCGCGCGGCCTGCCGACCGATGCCGCCTACCACTCCCGCGTCGATCCCGCGGCCATCGCCGCCCTGCGCCGCCGCACTTTGGCCGATTTCACCACGGGGCGGTGGGAGCCGGGCACGCTGTATGTGTTGCGGGACGCGGTGACGCGGCGGCTGGCCGAAGCCCGCATCGATCCGGCGCGGGACCTGCTCGGCCAGCGCGACGGGCTTTGGGTGCTCGCGCCAGGCTGGTACGGCCGGTAGGCCGACGGCCCGGCCCGATTCAGCTGTCGCCGCGCTCGGCCTGGGATTGCGCCGCCAGGGCGCGGGCCATCTGGCTCAACGCTTCCTGGTGCTTCTCATTGTCGATCAGCGCGAAGTTGCGGGCCAGCTCCAGGCACATGCGCTGGCGCGGGGTGACATCCGGCTCCGGGCTGTCGCGGGTCAGTCCCTCGAAGAACCAGGAAACCGGAACGCCCAGCACCTGGCCGATCTCGAACAACCGCCCGGCCGAGATGCGGTTCAAGCCGCGCTCATACTTATGCGCCTGCTGGTAGGTCACGCCGATCAGCTTGGCCAGTTGCTGCTGCGACAGGCCCATCATCACGCGCCGTTCGCGGATACGCGCACCCACATGCCGGTCCGCCGCGCTGGCGCGCTGGCCGGGCCGTTCCCCGGCCAGTTCCTGGCCGGCCTCATCCTCAGTTTCCATCATCGACCTGACCCCTGGTGCCGGTGGCGTGGTGCACCGCCACATCTGGTGGGACAATGCTCACGCGTTCGCCTCTCGCGCGCATGACAAGGCCGTGATTGTCGCCTCGGGGCGCGCGGGCGCAACCGGGAAGCACGGTTCAACGCCAGGATATCGGGTAATTTTTCGTCAGCGCTTGTCGTCGTGCACGGCGGCCGCCGCTGCCTTGAAATGCTCGATCTGCTGGCGCAGCACTTCGAGTTCCTGTTGCAGGGCGGCGAGCCTGGCGGCTTCCGGGGTCTGCTCGGGCTGCTCGGCGGTGGGGCGGAACGGGGCGAACAGGCTCATCGCCCGCTCCATCATCGCCAAGTTCTGCTTGCCGATCTCGTCCAGGTTCGGGAACGGCATGAAGCCGCCCATGGTCGTCTCCACCGTCTTGCGCACCTGGTCATGCTGGCGGGAGAAGGCGCCCATCATGGATTCCAGGTAGCGCGGCACCAGCGACTGCATGCTGTCGCCGTAGAAGCCGATGATCTGCCGCAGGAAGGACGTCGGCAGCAGGTTGCGGCCCTTCGACTCCTCCTCGACGATGATCTGGGTCAGCACGCCGCGGGTGATGTCCTCCCCGGATTTCGCGTCATAGACCACGAAATGCCGGCCGTGGCGGACCATCACGGCAAGATCCTCCAGCGTGACGTAGGAGGAGGATTCTGTGTTGTAGAGGCGTCGGTTGGCGTATTTCTTCACCACAACCGGCGGCTGGGCCGGGGCGTCGTGACCGTCGGCCGGTCCCGCCTGGGGCCCTGCTTGGCCCGCACCTGCCTGGATCGTATCCTGCGCCATGCGTCTTGTTTCCCCTGGCGGCCCTGCCGCTGCCATAATCCTATCACGCGCTGCATTGCGGTGCGAAACACCTGTTTCTGAAAATCGTACTGCGCTGCAACCAGGCGGCCTGCCTGCCGCGTTTCACCTGCGCGGCCCATTGGCCGCGTTGTATCCGCGCGGCCCTTCGGCCGCGGGGCAGCGGAGATGGGCTTCTGCCCTTGAGGATGGATGATGCAAGGCGACGACCCGCGCGACCGCGAAGCGGGCAAGAAGGGCCGGGACGATCCGGCCGCGGAACTGGAGGCCCTGGCCGAGGATTGGATCGCGTTGTGGCAGAGCGAGATCGCCGGCCTGGCGGCGGACCGGGAGGCGGCGGAAGGCTGGGCGGCGATGACGGCGACCTGGTCGGCGCTCGGCGCCGCCTGGCTGCGCGCCGCCACCGCGCCCCCCTTCGGACGCCCGCCGCCGGGCGCCGGGCCGAACCCCTTCGGCACGCCCGACGCCTTCGGCTATCCCTTCTCTGGCGGCCATCCCTTCTCCGGCGGCCCGCCCGGCTGGTCGCCCGGCTGGTCGCCCGGCTGGTCGCCCGACTGGTTCAACCCGGCGCATGACCGCCCCGCTGCGCCGCCGCGGCCCGCGCCCACTGCCGCTGCACCTGATCCTGGCGGCGAGCCGCGGGATGGCGGCGATCGCGAGCGCGGGGATGCTGCCCTCGTCGCCCGGCTCGCCGAACTCGAACGCCGGCTGGCCCGGCTGGAGCCTGCCGGCGGGCATGTCCCGGGCGGGGATGGCACGAATGTCCCTGGCGGGGCAGGCGGAGATGCAAAGGATCGCCGGCGCCGTCGCCGCCGCAAACCAGCCGGCTGAGGCCTTCCAGGCCGCGGTGATCCGCCGGCTGCTGCGCGCCGACCGGGCGCTGCTGGCCGGCCTCGCCGCCTATCGCCGCCACCCCTACAGCCGGACACTGCCCGATCCGCCGGTCATCTGGGCGGAAGGCGGGTCCCGGTTGCTGGACTATGCGACAAGCGAGGCGGGGCCCCTGGTGCTGTTCGTGCCGTCCCTGGTCAACCGCGCGCAGGTGCTGGACCTGATGCCGGGGCGGTCCCTGCTGCGCTTCCTGGCCGGGCAGGGGGTGCGGCCGCTGCTGCTCGACTGGGGCTGGCCGGGGGAGGCGGAGCGCCGCTTCAGCCTGACGGACTACATCGCCGGCCGGCTGGAACGCGCGCTGGCGGCACTGCCTGGGCCGGTGGTGCTGGTGGGCTATTGCATGGGCGGGCTGCTGGCCCTGGCCGCGGCGCTGCGGCGGCCGGACCGCGTCTCGGCCCTGGGCCTGCTGGCGACACCCTGGGACTTCCACGCCGATGCCGCGGAGGCCACCCGCGCCCGCGCCGCCGCCGCCCTGTTGCCGGGGCTGGAGCCGATGCTGAATGCCACGGGAACCCTGCCGGTGGATGCCATCCAGACCCTGTTCGCCGGGCTCGACCCCTTCGGCATCCCGCAGAAATTCCGCGCCTTCGCCCGGCTCGACCCGGCTTCCGAGCGCGCCGCGCAATTCGTCGCGCTGGAGGATTGGCTGAATGACGGCGTGCCGCTCGCCGCGCCCGTGGCGCGGGAGGCGCTGGGCGGCTGGTACGGCGCCAATACGCCGCACCGCCTGGCCTGGCGGGTGGCCGGCGCGGCGGTGGACCCGGCTGCATTGGCGATGCCGGCCTTCGTCGCGGTGCCGGCGCGGGACCGCATCGTGCCGCCGGCCTCCGCCCAGGCGCTGGCCGCCCGCCTGCCGCGCGCCGCCATCCACCCCGCGGCGGCCGGGCATATCGGCATGGCGGCCGGCAGCAACGCCGAGGCCGCGTTGTGGCGGCCGATGCTGGCATGGCTGCGCGGCCTGTAGCTGCCGCTTCGCGAGGGCGGCGCTTGTTCATCATGCCGCGCCGCACCACACTCGCGTTCAACCAGTCCCCGAGCCAAGGAGCCCCAGGGCCCATGTCCGCCAGCGCATCCGATATCGTCATCGCCTCCGCCGCCCGCACGCCCGTGGGCTCCTTCAACGGCGTCTTCTCCAGCCTGCCGGCGCATGTGCTGGGCACGGTTGCCATCCGGGCCGCGCTGGAACGCGCCGGCGTGGCGCCGGAGGAGGTGGATGAGGTCATCCTCGGCCAGATCCTGACCGCGGGCGCCGGCCAGAACCCGGCCCGCCAGGCGGCGATCGCCGCCGGCATCCCGGTCGAGCGCACCGCCTTCGGCATCAACCAGCTCTGCGGCTCCGGCCTGCGGGCGGTGGCGCTGGCGGCGCAGCAGATTTCCTGTGGCGACGCCAGCATCGTGGTGGCCGGCGGGCAGGAGAGCATGACCCAGGCGCCGCACTGCGCGAATCTCCGCGCCGGGCAGAAGATGGGCGACCTCGCCATGGTCGACACCATGATCAAGGACGGGCTGTGGGATGCCTTCCACGGCTACCACATGGGCAGCACGGCCGAGAACGTGGCGCAGAAGTTCCAGCTGACGCGCCAGGAACAGGATGAATTCGCCGCCGCCAGCCAGCGCAAGGCCGGCGAGGCGATGAAGGCGGGCCGCTTCAAGGACGAGATCACCCCGGTCACCGTGAAGGGCCGCAAGGGCGACACCGTGGTGACGGAGGACGAGTATCCGCGCCCGGAGACCACCATCGACGTGCTGGCCAAGCTGCGCCCGGCCTTCAGCAAGGAGGGCACGGTGACCGCCGGCAATGCGTCGGGCATCAATGACGGTGCGGCCGCCGTGGTGGTGATGTCCGCCGCCGAGGCGCAGAAGCGCGGCGTGACGCCGATGGCGCGCATCGTGTCCTGGGCGACGGCGGGCGTCGACCCCTCCATCATGGGCACCGGGCCGATCCCGGCCAGCCGCAAGGCGCTGAAGAAGGCCGGGTGGGACATCGCCTCCCTCGACCTGATCGAGGCGAATGAGGCCTTCGCGGCGCAGGCCTGCGCGGTGAACAAGGACCTCGGCTGGGATCCGGCGAAGGTCAATGTGAATGGCGGCGCGATTGCGCTGGGCCATCCGATCGGCGCGTCCGGCGCGCGGGTGCTGAACACGCTGCTGTTCGAGATGGCGCGGCGGGATGCGAAGCGCGGCCTGGTGACGCTGTGCATCGGCGGCGGCATGGGCGTCGCGATGTGCGTCGAGCGCGACTAGCGTCGCGATGTGCGTCGAGCGCGACTGGCGTCGCGATGTGCGTCGAGCGCGACTGGCGTCGCGATGTGTGTCGAACGCGACTGGCGTCGCGATGTGCGTCGAACGCGACTGAGCATTTCAGGCCGCGTCGACGCCCCCGCGTTGCGGGTGACGCCAATGGCCCGAGGTAACAGCCGCGACATCGTGTTTCGCGGCCGCAACTAGTCGCTTTACCGGCCTTACGGCGCGGTTAATCTTCCCCGCTCCGGCGCAATGGCGGCCGTGGCGGGGGAAACACATCATGGCGCTGTTCCGGATCAACCCGCTGACGGGCGGGCCGCTGCTGCTGGATGGCAGCGAGGCGGCGGACATCTTCGTCACCTTCGGCACCGATGGGCTGCTGGCGCCCGGGCTGGCGGTGCAGGCGGGTGCCGGCACCGATACGCTGCGCATCCTGGCCCCCGGCCTGCTGGCGGTGGCCGATGCCGCCTTCGCCGCGCTGCGCGGCTTCGAGACGGTGGTGCTGCGCGCCTCCGACAGCGCCAGCCTGACGCTGGGCGCCATGGCCGAGGCCGCGCTGGGCCCCACCGCCACCGTCACCCTGGCGCGCATCGCCACCGCGGACCTGACGGTGCAGGCGGGCGGCATCACCACCGCGCTGCGGCTGGTGGGGCGCGGCGGCGACGACCTGCTGGCCGGCGGCCTGGGCAGTGACACCATCGTCGGCGGGGCGGGCGCCGATACCCTGTCCGGCGGCGGCGGCTTCGACCGGCTGACCGGCGGCAGCGGCGCGGATTTGTTCCGCTTCGATCCTCGCCTCTCCGGCCAGGAGGCAGGCGAGGTGGTGGTGGTGGATTTCACCGCCGGCGAGGACCTGCTGGACTTCACCGCCTTCGAGGGCCTGACCGCCGCCGGGCTGCTGGACGCCGCGCGGCAGATCGGCCGCGTGCTGCGGATCGACCTCGATGGCCTGCGCCTGACGCTGCGCGAGACGACGCTGTCCGATCTGGCGGGCGGCGCCCTGCTGTTCGGCCCGGCCGGTCAGCCGCTGCTGGTGGAGGAGGAGCGGGTGCGCCTCGGCGTGGAGGGCGCCGCCGGCGCCGCGGGCGAATCGATCGACGCCCTGCTGTTCGGCGCCGCGGACCTGCTGACCGGCAGCCTGGGCAGCGACCGCCTGGAGCGTAGCGGCGTGGTGGAAGCCGGCGCGGGTGGCGCGGGGGCGGATGGCACGGCCGGCCTGGATGCCGAGCCCACCCTGCTGTTCCGGGAGCCGCAGAACGTCCGCACCACCCCACGCGGCGGGGATGGCGCGGCTGGCGAGGCGGGGGGCGCCGGTGGCGACGCCGCGGCGCGGTCCGAGGCGGCCGGCGCGCGGCTGCTCGGCGCGGTGGTGGGGCTGGATGATTCGCTGCTCGAACTCGATGCGACCGGCGGCGATGGCGGCCAGGGCGGGGCGGGCGGCAGCGGCGGCGATTCCGCGGCGCAGGCCAGCAGCGTGGTGCTGGATCTGGAGGGCCAGCCGGTTTCCGGCCTGATCGACACGGCCAGTCCGGGTGGCTCCGGCGGTGCTGGCGGGGCCGGCGGCGATGCTGGCGATGCGCTGGCCAGCCTCCTCGATTTCGTCGCCGATCGCGCGCCGGGGGCGGTGATGTGGCTGGGCACCTTCGCCCTGGGCGGTGCGGGTGGCAGCGGCGGCGCGGGCGGTGCCGGTGGCGATGGCATCTTCGATCCGGATCTGGCGGATGGGCCGGATGGCGGCGAAGGCGGCGCGGGCGGCGTGGGCGGTGCCGGCGGCGACGCGGCCGCGCGGATCAGATTCCTTGTCGCAACCTCCGAGATCGCCGAGCTCGACCTGGCGGCCGAGGCGATCGGCGGCGATGGCGGGGTGGGCGGCGATGGCGGCGCAGCCGGCTTCGGCAGCACCGGCAACGCCGAGGAATTCGACGGCATGCTGAGCGGCTTTCGTGATGAGCGCTGGGATATCGGGGGTGCTGGCGGGGCCGGTGGCGCCGGTGGCGACGCGGTGGCGGAGCTCAGCGGCAACCGGGTCGAAGCGGCGGGGCTGGCGGTGACCACCGTGCGGCTGGAGGCATCGGCCTTTGCCGGAGCGGGCGGCCGCGGCGGCGCCGGTGGCCCGGCCGGGGTGGATGTGGAGACCGGCCAGTTCGAGGAGACCGGCATCCTCCTCACCGTGCATCCCGGCCAGGATGGCGCGGCGGGGGCGGATGGCGCGGGCGGCACTGCGCGGATCATCCTGCGCGACAATCTGATCGCCCTGGGCGGGGGTGACGACCTGCTGGAGCTTTCGCTCGAGATGGAAGGGGCCGCGACCGAGCTGGATTTCGCCGGCAACCGCTTCGATGGCGAGGCGGGGCAGGACACGCTGGACCTGGCCGGCGTGGCGCTGTCAGGGGTGCCGATGTCCGGCGCGGTGGTGGATGTGGCGGCCGGGCTGCTGAGCCTGGCCGGCCAGGCGGGCGCCACCATCGCGCGCTTCGAGAGCTTCGTCGGCACCAGCCAGGGCGACATGTTCATCGATGGGGCGGCGGAGCAGGTCTATGCCGGCGCGGGCGGCGGGGACATCTTCGTCTTCGCCCCCGGCCACGGCCAGGACAGCATCCAGGATTTCCAGCAGGGCGAGGACCTGATCGACCTCAGCGCCTTCGGCTATGCCGATTTCGCCGCACTCGACATCGCCAGCAGCCCGCCGGGCTACGAATACCCCTATGTGGTGGTCACCACCTCCGGCGGCACCGGCATCAGCCTGAACTTCGCCGCGCCGACAGTGCTGACGGCGGACGACTTCATCCTGTAGCGCGGCTCAGAAATCGTCGAGCAGGGCGTCGATCGCGGCTTGGCCAAGGTCGCCGCCGGTGGGGGTTTCGACGGTGCGGATGGCGGTCTTCACCTCCACCTGCTGGCGCGGCACTTCCGGGCGGGTGCCGTCCGGGATCATCGTCTCCAGCATGTTCTCCACCTGTTGCAGGTGCTGGATGGCCCGGCGGATGCGCTGGCCGGTCACGTCCTGAAAGCTGCAGGCCTCGAAGATGGAATTCACCCGGGCGGCGATGGCGGCCACCGCATCCTTGTCCTGGGCCCCGCCGGCCACCCAGACCTGGATCGCCTCCGCCGCTTCCATGATGGTGTTGGCGGCGGCTTCCGTGGCCTGCACCACCGCCTCCAGCTCCAGCCCGCTGTTGCGGGTGGCTGCGGCCGGCATGGCGACGAGCTGGCCGATCTGGTCGTGGATCCGCGCCAGCTCCGTCTTCATCTGCTCCTCGCCCATGTCGGCGATCTCGACGCTGGCATGCAGCTCGGCGCTGAGTTCGGCGATGCGGCGATCCATGAAGCGCTGCAGGTCGGCCAGCGCCGGGTGCAGTTCGGCCCGCACCGCGTCGCGAAACTGCTCAGTCGATTCGGTCGTCACTGACATGTGCTGGCATCTCCGTGGCGGCCCGTGGCCGGGGCTACCGCGTGCAATCTGGTCGCCGCGCGGGGAGGTGCAGTGTGGCAGTGGTGGGTGAAGAATGCGTTTCCGCGGGCGCGGCGGGCCGATCCCGGTCAGGCCGGCGAGGCCTGGGCCGGCATCACCACGCGCCGCCGCTTGGCCGGGGCGCCGGCCGGCATCGCCGCCAGCAGGTCCTTCTCCGCCTCCAGCAGCACCACGCCGGCCAGCCGCGGCAGGATGGCGCGGCCGAAGACCTCGCAGGGGGTGGCGATGGGGGACAGGATGCGCAGGCCGATCGGCGGCAGGAACAGCGCCGCCTCCCGCTGCCGTTCCCGGAACAGGTGCCGGGCCAGCAGGCGGGACAGCTGGCCGGCCGAATAGGGTTGGCCATGGCCGAAGGGAGTGCGTTCCAGCTGCGCCCAGATGCCGAGGCGGTTGGGCACCACCACGATCAGCCGGCCGTCGTCACGCAATACGCGCCAGACCTCCCGCAGCATGCGCCGGGCGTGCTCCGCGGCTTCCAGCCCGTGCACCAGCAGCACGCGGTCGAAGCTGGAATCGGCGAAGGGCAATGCCTCCTCCTCCGCCAGCAGGCTGGCGCTGCGGGCCTGTCCCTCAGCCGTGGCGGGCGGCCATGGGGCGAGGGTGCCATGCGCGGGGGTCAGGGCGATGCAGCGCTCCGCCTCCCGCTGCCACAAATCCAGGTAGGGGGCGGCATGGCCGATGCCGAGCAGCGCCTGGCCCGGCAGCATCGGCCACAGCGCCGCCAGCCGGTCCCGCACCAGCCTGGCCGCCACCGCGCCGCCCGGGGATCGGTAGAACCCCAGCAAACCATGGACCTCGGTCGTCATGCCGGGGATATAGGAGGGAATGGTCCCTGTTTGGACCGGGGCAGCATGGGAAGGTGAGCGCGATGGCGGTAAAGGTGGAGGCGGTTCCCTGCCTCGAGGACAATTACCTGTGGCTGCTGCGGGACGGACCCACCGGCGCGGTGGCGATCTGCGACCCCGGCGAGGCGGCGCCTGCCATCGCGGCGGTTGAGGCCGCCGGCGGCAAGCTGGATGCCATCCTGCTGACGCACCACCATGGCGACCACATCGATGGCGTGGCGGAGCTGAAGGCGCGCTTCCCGGAGGCCCGCATCATTGGCGGCAAGCCGGACGCGCACCGGCTGCCGAAGCTGGACCTGGCGGTGGATGAGGGCGACACGGTGCATTTCGGCGCCGCGGAGGCCAAGGTGATGCACCTGCCCGGCCACACCACCGGCCACATCGCCTTCCACTTCGCCGCCGACCACTTCCTGCTGTGCGGCGACGTGGTCTTCGCGCTGGGCTGCGGCCGGCCGCTGGAGCCGGGCGGCATGGAGGCGCTGTTCAAATCCTTCCAGCGCCTGGCCAAGCTGCCGCCGGATACGCGCTTCTGCTGCGGCCATGAATACACCGAGGCGAATGCCCGCTTCGCCCTGACCATCGAGCCCGGCAACAAGGCGCTGCGCGCGGAAGCCGAGGCGGCCAGCGCGCTGCGTGCCGCGGGCCGCCCGACGGTGCCGACCACGCTGGCGCAGGAATTGGTGGCCAACCCCTATTTCCGCGCCCGCGACCTGGCCGAGTTCACCGCGCGGCGGGAGGCGAAGAACCACTTCCGGGGCTGATTCCGCGGGCCTATTCCGGGGGGCTGGGCCGCCGCGAAGCTTTCATTCCGCTGGGCGCCGATCCTTGGCATGCTGCACCGCAAGCAGCGGGCCAAGGATCGGTCCGGTGCGCCGTCACCAGGGATTGCCCGATGAAACTGCATCACGCCCATGCCAGCCCCTTCGCCCGAAAGGTCATGGCCTGCGCCATCCTGCGCGGGATCGAGGGGCGCATCGAGATCATGGTCACCGACCCGCACGCCTCCCCGGACAGCCTGCTGCAGGACAATCCGCTGTCGAAGGTGCCGGCGCTGGTGACGGATGACGGCCGCGCGGTCTTCGACAGCCGGGTGATCTGCGAATACCTCGACAATCTGGGCGAGGCCCCGCCGCTGTTCCCGCCGACCGGCAGCGAGGCGCGGATCGGCGCGCAGGTACGGCACGCGCTGGCGGATGGCATCATGGATGCGGCGGTGGCGCGGCGGATGCGCTTCGGCAAGCCGATGGACGACACCCGACTGGCCTTCATCGCCCGCCAGAAGGCGGCGGTGCAACGCGGCCTGGCGGTGCTGGAGCAGGACCCGCCGACCGGTTTCGCCGAGAAAGGGGGGCTCGCCGATATCGGCGAGGTCGCGGCGGCCTGCGCCCTCGGCTACCTGGATTTCCGCTTCGCCGACGAGCCCTGGCGCGCCCAGCATCCGCGGCTGGCCGACTGGTTCGCCGAGGTTTCCCGCCTGCCGGCGCTGGCGCGCACGGCGCCGCCAGGCTGAAGGGCGCCCGCTGATGCGACTTGATGATCCGGAACTGGGCGCGGCGGAGGTGGTGGCCGCGCTGCGCCTGGCGCCGCATCCGGAGGGCGGCCATTACCGCGAGGTCTGGCGCGACCAGCCCGAAGGCGACGGGCGTGGCGCCGGTACGGCGATCCATTTCCTGCTGGAGGCCGGCGCGCGCAGCCATTGGCACCGTGTGGACGCCGCCGAATGCTGGCTCTGGCAGGGCGGCGGGCCGTTGCTGCTGGCGCTGTCGCGGGACGGCACGGCGGTGGACCGGGAGATTCTGCTCGGACCGGGGTTGGGGGCGGGGCACGAACTGATGGGCGTGGTGCCACCGGGCTGGTGGCAGGCCGCCTGGCCGGTCGCGGATCGCTGGAGCCTGGTCTCCTGCACCGTCTCCCCGGCCTTCCACTTCGCCGGCTTCGAGCTGGCGCCGCCAGGTTGGGAACCGGGTTCATGAGCACCTCCCTCGCCTGGGATGAACGCTACCAGGGCGGCGGCTTCCAGTTCGGGGAGGCGCCGAACCGCTACCTGGAGAGCCTGCGCCCCTGGCTGCGGCCGGGGATGCGGGCGCTGGCGCTGGGCGATGGGGAAGGGCGCAACGGCGTCTGGCTGGCGGGACAGGGGCTGGCGACGACCTCGCTGGACTGGTCGCCGGTCGGCTCCACCAAGGCGGCCGCGCTGGCCGTGTCGCGGGGCGTGGCGCTGGCGACGGTGACGGCGGATGCCGCCGCCTGGGATTATCCCGAAGCCGGCTTCGATCTGGTGGCCTGGATCTACCTGCACCTGCCGCCGGCGGACCGCGCGGCGGCGGCGGCGGGGGCCTTGCGCGCCCTGGCGCCGGGCGGGCTGCTGGCGCTGGAGTGCTTCACCCCGGCGCAGCAGGGCCGCCGCAGCGGCGGGCCGAAGATGCCGGAGCTGCTCTGGTCCCGCGCCATCGTCGAGGAACTGTTCGGCGGGCTGGAGGTGCTGGAGCTGCTGGAAGGTACCGTGGCGCTGGATGAAGGCCCACGCCACCAGGGCCACGCCGAGGTGGTGCGGGCGCTGCTGCGGAAGCCGGGCTGAACCGGCACGCCTTAGCCAGGACTAGCGCGCCTTCGCCGCGACGGTGATTAGCGCGCCTTCGCCGCGACGAAGCCCCCGCCCGTGACCATCAGCGTCGCCAGCACCACCTTGGCACTGAACTCGCCGTGCCCGGCCAGGATCAGCAGCAGCGTGGAGGCGACAGGCACCGCATAGGCCAGCGTGCCGAGCAGCCGCGGGTCGCCGCGCTTCATGCCGATGTCCCACAGGAAGAAGGACGCCCCGACCGGGCCGAGGCCGAGCCCCAGTACTGCCAGCGCCTCCCCGGCATTCGGCAGCACCGTCGTCTCGAAGGCCAGATGCGCCGCCGTGGCCAGCACCGCCGTACCGAGGCAGAAGCCGGCGACCGCCTCGGTTGGCACCCGCACCAGGCGCGGCGTGCCGGCGGTGACAGAATAGACCGACCACACGACCGCCGCGCCCACGGCCGCGAGCAGGCCCGGCGCCGCGCCGGGCGGGAAGGACGCCCCGGTACCGACCAGCAGGGCGCAGCCCGCGAAGCCCAGTGCCACCCCGGACAGCCGGGCCGGGCCGAGCCGCAGCCCGCGAAGCGGTGCCGAGAGCAGCACGATCAGCAGCGGCCAGAGGTAGTTGAGCAGGTTCGCCTCGACCGCCGGCGCCAGCGCCAGGGCCAGGAAGTACAGGGCGTGGTAGCCGAACAGCCCGCCAACGCCGTGCAGCCAAGCGAGCGGCGGCTGGCGCAGCAGGCCAAGCCGCCCGGTGGCGGCCACCACCGCAAGCCCCACCGTCCCGCCCACCGCGAAACCCATCGCGGTGAGCTGCAGCGGCGGGATGCCGGCGGCGAGCCTGCTGAACAGGGCGAGGAAGGCCCAAAGCGCCAGCGCGCCGCAGCCGGCCATGGTGGCAGGGGACATGGGGCGCTTCTACAGCATCCCCCGCCACAGCCTAGATGTGCCTCAGCGGTTGGTGCGGCCCTGCCGGCTGGGCGGGACGGCGCCGGTGCTGCTGGTGTCGTTCATCACGTCACCCTCGAAGGTGGTCTCGCCGCGGATCGCCTCCGGGTTGGTGCCGCGGCCGTAGATGCCCTTGGACTGGCCGATGCCCGGATTGTCGGAGAGGTCGGAGGGCGGCCGCGGCACGTCCTTGCCGGGGCCCTTGGCCCATTCCGCGTCGTTCTTCGGATGCTTGCTGCTGGTCATGCGCTGGTCTCCCTTCTGCCAGGACAGACTCAACGATTGGCGGCGCGCCCTGTTCCCCGGCGGCCTGCGACCGCACGTCAGCGTGGCAGGGGCGGGTAGGGCAGGGCGCGGAAGGCGGTGGCGTAGAGGCTGATGTCGCGCCAGACATCACCGGTCGAATAGGGGTCTTCCGCCAGCCAGGCGCGCGCCGCGGCGTGGCTGGTGTGGCAGGTCGCGGCCAGCGACCCGGTCATGCGCCCGGCCTCGTCCAGCAGCGCGCCGCCGAACAGCAGCGTGCCATCCTCGGCCATCGGCCGGACCCGGGCGAAATGCGCCGGACGGGCGGCCATCCGGCGATCCGCCGCCCCGGCATCGGTACCGTCCCAGCCGACCAGCACCGTGTGGGTGCGGCCGGTGGGGGGTGGCTGGTCCGGCGCCGGCCAGGGCTGGTAGGGCAGGGCGGCAATGCGGAAGGGGTGCGGCTCGACGCGCTGCCAGACGCCGTTGGTGGCGAAGGGCTCGGCCGCCAGATAGGCGTCGCGCTCCGCCGCCTCGCCCGCCACCAGCATCAGCGAACCCAGGCTGCGCCCGGATTCGTCATGCAGCGGCAGGCCGAGCAGCAGGCGGCCGGCGGCCGCCTCCGCCGAGATGAAGGCGACATGCGCGTCCCGCGCCGCCGCCCGGCGCGCCGGGGCGTCCGGGTCGGTGCCGTCGAAGGCGATGATCGCGGTGGTCATGTCGCCCGTTCCTCCTGCTTCCGATCCCGTCAGTACATATGCTGGCCGCCATTGATGGACAGCGTCGAGCCGGTGACGAAATCCGCATCATCGGCGGTGAGGAAGGCGACGCCGCGGGCGATGTCCTGTGCGGTGCCGAGGCGGCCGCGCGGAATGCGGGCGATGATCTTCTCCAGCACGTCCGGCGGCACGGCGCGCACCATCTCCGTGTCCACATAGCCGGGCGCTACCGCATTCACCGTGATCTGGTTGCGGGCGCCTTCCAGCGCCAGGGCCTTGGTGAAGCCGTGGATGCCGGATTTGGCGGCGGCGTAATTCACCTGGCCAAGCTGCCCAGCCTGGCCGTTGATCGAGCCGATATTGACGATGCGGCCGAACTTCCGGGCCGACATGCCGTCCCAGACCGCCTTGCACATGTTGTAGCAGGAGCCGAGGTTGGTATCGATCACCTCGTCCCACATCTGCCGCGTCAGCTTCCGCATCATGGCGTCGCGGGTGATGCCGGCATTGTTCACCAGGATCTCGATCGGGCCGACATCCGCCTCGATCTTCGCGATCGAGGCGACGCAGGCCTCGAAATCGCCGACGTCGAATTTGTAGCAGGCGATGCCGGTCCGTTCCGTGAAGGCCTGCGCCGCGGCGTCGTTGCCTGCGTAGGAGGCGACGACCTTCCGGCCCGCCGCCTGCAAGGCCTCGCTGATCGCCGCGCCGATGCCGCGCTGCCCACCCGTCACCAAAGCCACCCGTGCCATGCCGGACTCCTTCCTGTTCGCCGCGCCGGAATCATGCGCCCGGCCGCTTGCCGCACCGGCTGAATCCGGACCGAACGGGGAGACCGCGCGGGCCGCGCACAGCCCGGCGCGGACCTCATCCTCGCCCGCCGGGCGAGGCTGTGCAATTCCCGTCGCTGGCCGGTGCGCGGGGTGGCCGGCCATTACCTTGGGTTGAACTACAAGGTGCTTTTTTCAGACTTCACGCACCCGTGATCCTAAGGCATACCCGCCACTGGATGCCTGGCCAGAAGATCTGCCCGCCGGAGGACCCATGTTCACCCCAATGCCCGACACGACGCAAAAGCCTGCCGATGCCGAAGCAACGGACCGCAGCGCCCTGGTACTGATCCTGGAATATGTCGAGGCCGAATGTCGCCGCCTGGGTGCGGATGCGGCGGCCCGCCATGCCGCGCTGGCCGCGGCGATGATGCCGGGTAGCTGCGCGCCCGCGGGCACGCGCCTGAACTGACGCGTGGGCCGCGCGCCGGAATACTGCGCAAACGCCGCCGGGTAAGGCGGCCTCAGCGCCGGCGAAGCAGGAACAGCGCCTGTTCGCCGAACAGATTGGCCAGCCAGGGCGAGCGCTTCCAGGGCGAGCGCAGCCCCTTCTCATCCACCGCAAGCCACCGTTCCACCACATACCCCTCCATCCGGCACAACTCGAAGAAGTCCCGGATGGTGCAGGGGTGGATGTTCGGTGTCTCGTACCAGGGGCGGTCCCAGGTCTCGTTGTCCGGCATCCGGCCGGACAGCAGCAGGCGCATGCGCAGCTGCCAATGGCCGAAATTGGGGAAGGAGACGATGGCGCGTCCGCCGATCCGCAGCATCTGGCGCAGCACTTCGCGCGGCCGCTCCACGGCCTGCAGGGTGCGCGACAGCACCACGTAGTCGAAGGCGCCGTCCGGGTAGAATTCCAGGTCGCTGTCGGCGTCGCCATGAATCACGGGCAGGCCGGCGGCCACCGCCTCCGTCGCCTCGGCCATGTCGATCTCGATGCCGCGCGCATCGGCGCGCTTCTCGCGCGTCAGGTAATCGATCAGCAGGCCGTCGCCGCAGCCGATATCGAGCACCCGGGCGCCCGGCTGCACCATCTCCGCGATCAGGCGGAGGTCGAGCCGCATGTTCTTGGCGACGAAGCGCACTTCCACCGCGTCCGGCACGCGCACCCCCATCGGTTGGCTGGCGGCGGCGGTCTAGCCGCCGGGCGCCGCCACGTCCAGCATGTGCTGCCCCGGGGTCTCCGCGACATCACGCAATGCTGCGCCGCAGCAGGGTTTGATCAAGGGGGGAGCACCGGGTAAACGACACTTCCCCAACGCAACGGAGTGGCGCGTGCGGATTGCGATGATCGGGGCCGGCTATGTCGGCCTGGTGTCTGGCGCCTGCTTCGCCGAATTCGGCATGCAGGTTCATGTGGTCGATGCCGAGCCGAGCAAGATCACGGCATTGAAGGAAGGCCGGATCCCGATCTACGAGCCGGGGCTGGATGCGCTGGTGGCGGATAATGTCCGCGACGGCCGCCTGGAATTCGGCACCAGCCTGGATGCCGCGATGGAGGGCGCCGATGCGGTGTTCCTCGCCGTTGGCACCCCCTCCCGCCGCGGCGACGGGCATGCGGACCTGTCCTACGTCTTTGCCGCCGCGGAGCAGGTGGCGCGTGCGGCCAAGGCGCCGATCGTGCTGGTGACCAAATCCACCGTGCCGGTCGGCACCGGCCGCAAGATCAAGGAGATCGTCTCCCGCATCCGTCCGGACCTGGAGATCTCGGTCGCCTCGAACCCGGAATTCCTGCGCGAGGGCAATGCCATCGGCGACTTCATGCGGCCGGACCGCGTCGTCGTCGGCACCGAGGACGGCCCGGTGGGGGAACGCGCGCGGGAGCTGCTGCGCCGGATCTACCGCCCGCTGTTCCTGATGGAGACGCCGATCGTCAACACCTCGCTGGAGACGGCGGAGCTGACGAAGTATGCGGCGAACGCCTTCCTGGCGATGAAGATCTCCTTCATCAACGAGATCGCGGATCTCTGTGAGCGGGTCGGCGCCGATGTGCATGACGTGGCCCGCGGCGTCGGGCTGGATGGCCGCATCGGCCGCAAGTTCCTGCACCCCGGCCCAGGCTATGGCGGGTCCTGCTTCCCGAAGGACACCCTGGCGGTGGCCCGCACGGCGCGCGACTACGACAGCCCGCTGACGCTGATCGAGACGACCATCGCCATCAACGATGCCCGCAAGGGCCAGATGGCGGACCGCATCATCGCGGCCTGTGGCGGCAGCATCGCCGGCAAGACCATCGCCGTGCTCGGCCTGGCCTTCAAGCCGGAGACCGACGACATGCGCGATGCGCCGTCGCTGGTGGTGGTGCCGCGGCTGGTGGAGGCCGGCGCCACGGTGCGCGCCTATGACCCGGTGGCGATGGACCACGCCAAGGCCATGCTGCCGGAGGGCGTGATCTATGCCACCGGCGCGCTGGATGCGGCCGCCGGCGCCGATGCGCTGGTGGTGCTGACGGAGTGGAACGAGTTCCGCGCCCTGTCGCCGCAGACCCTGAAGAAGGCGATGCGCGGCACGGTGCTGGAGGATCTCCGCAACGTCTATGAGCCGCAGACGATGCGCGAGGCCGGGTTCAGCTACCGGTCCATCGGCCGGCCATAGTCGAGGCCGGCCGCGGGCTATCCATCAGGCGGCGCGCCGGTCCAGCGCGCCGCTCACCAGCGTCAGCCCCAGCGCGCCGGCGACGAAGATGGAGCCGACCCAGGGCGTGGCGCCCAGGCCGAGCGCGGAGGCCACCACCTGCCCGCCGGCCCAGGCGCCGATGGCGATCCCCAGGTTGAAGGCCGCGATGTTGAGCGCGGAGGCGACATCCACCGCCCCCGGCGCATGGCGCTGCGCCAGCTGCACCACGTAGAGCTGCAGCCCCGGCACATTGGCGAAGGCCAGCGCGCCCATGCCGGCCAGCGTCACCAGCGCCGGCACCTGGAACGGCGCGGTGAAGGCGAAGGCCAGCAGCACCAGCGCCTGCAGCCCGAACAGCCAGGCCAGCGTGACGATCGGGTTGCGGTTCGCCATGCGCCCGCCGACCACATTGCCCACCGCGATGGCCAGCCCGTACAGCACCAGGATCAGGCTGACCGCGCCTTCCCCGAAGCCGGTGATGTCCTGCAGGATCGGCGACAGGAAGGTGAAGGCGACGAAGGTGCCGCCATAGCCCAGCGCGGTGATGGCGAAGGCCAGCAGCAGCCGCGGCTGCGCCAGCACCTTGGCCTGGTCCCAGAGCCCCGCCGCCGGCTTCGTCGCGATGTTGCGCGGCAGCAGCAGCGCGATGCCCGCCGCGCCGACCACGCCGAGTAGCGCCACCGCCAGGAAGGTCGCCCGCCAGCCGAAATGCTGGCCGATCCAGGTGCCCAGCGGCACGCCGGTGACCAGCGCGATGGTCAGCCCCGAGAACATCATGGCGATTGCCGAGGCCCGCCGGTCCGGCGCCACCAGATCCGCCGCGATGATCGCGCCGACCGAGAAGAACACGCCATGCGCGAAGGCGGACAGCACGCGGGCGACCAGCAGGGCCTCGTAGGTCGGGCTCAGCCCGGCGGCCAGGTTGCCGGCGACGAACAGCCCCATCAGCCCGAGCAGCAGCGCCTTGCGCGGCAGCCGCCCGGCCAGCGCGGTCAGTACCGGCGCGCCGAAGGTGACGCCCAGCGCATAGACGCTGACGATCAGACCGGCCGCCGGCAGGCTCACGGCGAGGTCCGCGGCCACGGTGGGAAGCAGCCCGACGATGACGAATTCGGTGGTGCCGATGGCATAAGCGCTGATCGCCAGCGCCCAGAGCGCCAAGGGCATGGCTTGCCACGCCGGCAACACGGAAGAGGAGGACGACATGGGTGGAAGCTCCGCGAAAAAAGGTTGCGCGGCAGATGCGCCCCTCGTCGGACTTCCGGAATACGCCGGCCGGTCGCATCATCCTGTCCCTGAATGACAAGGTACGGCGGATGAGCGACAACCGGGCCTGGGAAATGCGGGTCTTCCTGCGCGTCGCCGCCACCGGCAGCTTCAGCGCTGCGGGGCGCGAGCTGAGCCTCACCGCCTCCTCCACCGCCAAGCTGATCACCCGCATCGAGCAGCGGCTCGGCATCCGCCTGGTCGAACGCTCAACCCGCCGGTTGCGGCTGACGCCGGAGGGCGAATTATACCGGGAGCGGGCGGAAGCGCTGGTGGGGGAGCTGGAGGCGCTGGATGCGGAACTCGCCGGCGGTGCGGCGGCGCCGAGCGGCAGCATCCGCATCAATGTCTCGGTTCCCTTCGGCCGGCACCTGCTGTTGCCGCTGCTGCCGGATTTCACCCGGGCCTTCCCGCGCATCCGGCTCGACCTGACGCTGACGGATGAGGTCGTGGACCTTTATGCCGCGCAGGCCGACATCGCTTTCCGCGCCGGGGCGCTGGGGGATTCGAGCCTGCTGGCGGTGAAGCTGGGCGATGTCCGCCGTCGCATCGTCGCCTCCCCCGCCTACCTGGCGGCGCGCGGCGTGCCGCTGGCGGCGGGCGACCTGGCGCGGCATGACTGCCTCGGCTTCAACTTCCGCCGCGCTGCCGCCGTCTGGCCGCTGCGCTCCGGTGGCCGGTTGACGGACCGGGAGGTGCAGGGACCGATCCTCGCCAATAATGGCGAGACGGTCCGGCACCTCGCCTTGCTGGGCCTCGGCCTGGCAAGGCTTGCCGAGTATCACGTGCGGGCCGATGTCCGTGCCGGGCGGCTGGTTACCGTGCTGGACGAGGCGGTGGTGGACAGCGAGGCCTTCCACGCCCTTTATCTCGGCCGTCAGCGCACGCCGCGCCGCATCGCCGCCTTCCTGGATTTCTGCACGCCGCGGCTGCGGGCGCTGCTGGCAGAGGGGCTGTGAGCCACTCGTCCCGCCGAGCTCAGCTCGAGATTGCGGTCGGGCGCTTCCGTGTCATCCTCAGCGATAGAGGATGGCTCATGGTCCAGCCAGCCAGCAAGCCATGTGCCGGCACCGGGGGAGATCCCGGGCCGGCGGCATGGCCCTCAGCGTTTCGGCCGCGCGAGGGGGTCGCCCCCGCCGCGCGGCCGATGCCTCAGCCTTCGGACTCGTCCGGCTCGGCGGCCGTGCAGACCATGGCTTCGGTCGTCATCAGCAGGCCCGCGACGGAAGCCGCGTGCTGCAGGGCGGCGCGTACCACCTTGGTCGGGTCGATGATGCCGGCTGCGACCAGGTCCTTGTGCTCGCCGGCCTGGGCGTCGTAGCCCCAGTTCGGGTCCGGGTTGCGCAGCACGTCACCGGCCACCACGGCACCATCCTCGCCGGCATTGGTGGCGATCTGCCGCAGGGGTGCGGACACCGCGCGGCGGACGATCTCGATACCGAACTTCTGGTCGGCATCCTCGGCGTTCAGGCTCGCCAGGATCAGGCTGGCGCGCAGCAGCGCGACGCCGCCACCGGGGACGATGCCTTCCTCGACCGCGGCGCGGGTCGCATGCAGCGCGTCCTCGACGCGGTCCTTGCGTTCCTTCACCTCGACCTCGGTGTTGCCGCCGACCTTGATGACAGCGACGCCGCCGGCCAGCTTCGCCAGCCGTTCCTGCAGCTTCTCCTTGTCGTAGTCCGAGGTGGTATCATCGATCTGCGCCTTGATCTGGGCGATGCGCGCCTGGATCGCATCCTTCTCGCCGGCACCATCGACGATGGTGGTGGTTTCCTTCTCGATCCGCACGCGCTTGGCGGTGCCGAGCATCTCGAGCGTCACGTTCTCCAGCTTCATGCCGAGATCCTCGGAGATCACCTGCGCGCCGGTCAGCGCCGCGATGTCCTCGAGCATCGCCTTGCGACGGTCACCGAAGCCCGGCGCCTTCACGGCGGCGACCTTCAGCCCGCCACGCAGCTTGTTCACCACCAGCGTCGCCAGCGTCTCGCCCTCGATATCCTCGGCGATGATCAGCAGCGGGCGGGAGGATTGCGCGACGGCTTCCAGCAGCGGCAGGAAGGTCTGCAGCGCGGAGAGCTTCTTCTCGCAGATCAGGATGTAGGGGGCTTCCAGCTCGACCGCCATCTTCTCCGCATTGGTGACGAAGTAGGGCGAGAGATAGCCGCGGTCGAACTGCATGCCATCGACGATCTCCAGCTCGGTGGCGGCGATCTTGCCTTCCTCGATGCTGATGACGCCTTCCTTGCCGACCTTGGTCATCGCTTCCGCGATCATCCGGCCGATCTCGGCCTCGCCATTGGCGGAGACGGTGCCGACCTGGGCGATCTCGGCCTCGCTGGAAATCGGGCGGCTGCGCGCGGCAAGCTCCGCCACCAGCGCGACCACGGCGGCATCGACGCCGCGCTTGAGGCCCATCGGGCTCATGCCGGCGGCAACCGCCTGCATGCCTTCGCGGGCGATGGCCTGCGCCAGGACGATGGCGGTGGTGGTGCCGTCACCGGCGATGTCCTTGGTCTTGGACGCCACTTCCCGCACCAGCTGCGCGCCCATGTTCTCCATGCGGTCGGGCAGCTCGATCTCCATGGCGACGGAGACGCCGTCCTTGGTGATGCGCGGCGCGCCCCAGCTCTTGGCCAGCAGCACGTTGCGGCCCTTGGGGCCGAGCGTGACCTTCACGGCCTGGGCGAGGGTATCCACGCCGCGCAGCATCCGCTTGCGGGCATCGGCGCCGAAGCGCACGTCTTTGGCTGGCATTTTTCGAATTCCTTGTCGGGCGCATGGCCCAGGCATGAGAGGCACGGCTTGGCGGCCCTGCGGCCGCCGCGGGCATCCAGGCGGCCCTGCGGCCGCTCGTATCCAGGCGGCCCTGCGGCCGCGGGCATCCAGGCGGCCCTGCGGCCGCGGGCATCACGCCTTCAGGACGCCCAGCAGGTCTGATTCCTTCAGGATCAACAGGTCTTCCCCGTCGATCTTGACCTCGGTGCCGGACCATTTGCCGAACAGCACGCGGTCGCCGGCCTTCACGTCGAGCGGCACCAGGTGGCCATTGGCGTGGATCGCGCCCGGGCCGGCGGCGACGATCTCGCCTTCCTGCGGCTTCTCCTGGGCGGTGTCGGGAATGATGATCCCGCCGGCGGTCTTTTCCTCGGCCGCGACGCGGCGCAGCAGGACGCGGTCCTGCAGGAGGCGGAAGCTCATGATGGGGCTCTTTCGGGGGATGTCGCGCCCCGTATCGGGGCAGCCGCGCGGGCTGGCACTCGGCCCCGAGGAGTGCCAGTGATATCGGCCCGCCGGAGGTTTGGTGCAAGGCCAAACCGTCCGGGCGGACGGTTTCAGCCGATCGCGGCGTCCAGGATGGGCGCCAGGCGCCGCGCCCAGGCCTCGATCCCGGCCGGATCGGCCAGCAGGTCCTGCCGTACCTCAAGCAATGCGGCCGGGATGCCGCGGGCATCGCCATGCACCGGCACGGTGTAGTCCTCGGCCAGCTCGATCCTGTAGGGCTCGTTGTCGCCCACCGTCAGCGCCGGGTCCTGGCGCAGGCCCGCGATCAGCGCGGCGCCGAAGCCGGTGGCCTCGCCATACAGCACGCCGGCCTGCCAGGGGCGCGGCACGCCGCGGAAGACCGGGGTGAAGCTGTGCACGCCGAGCAGGAAGCGTGTCGGGCGCGCATCCAGGAAACGCGCGATGCGATGCTGGAAGGGCCAGAAATAGTCATCCTGGCGCTGCGCCACCTCTGCCGCGGTCAGGCCGTGGTTGCCCGGGATGTCCGTCGCCTCGCTGCGGAGCGGGATGCTGCTGGGCACGCCGGGCGGGCGGTTGCAGTCGATCAGAAGTCGCGAATAGCCGGACAGGAACAGCGGCGCATCCAGCAGCGCCGCAAGACGCCCGGCCAGCGCCGCCGCGCCGATGTCCCAGGCGATGTGGCGACGCAATTCCTCGGGTGGCAGGCCCAGCGCGTTGTACCGCGCCGGGATGTGGTTGCTGGCGTGCTCGCACACCAGCACCAGGGGGGACGTGCCGCCGTCGTTCACGACGCTGACGGCGGGCGGGTCACTCAAGCCGGCACCTCATCCGTGAAGACCTGGAAGTCGGTCATGGTGCATTGGCCGAAGGTGGTGGTGATGGCGACATCCGTCGCATCCCGGCCGCGCGCCATCAGGATGCGGCCGATGCGCGGGGTGTTGTTGCGCGCATCGAAGGTGTGCCACGCGCCGTCCAGATACACCTCGAACCAGGCGGCGAAATCCATCGGGCCATAGGGCGGCGGCATGCCGATGTCGCCGAGATAGCCGGTGCAGTAGCGCGCCGGAATATTGACGCAGCGGCACAGCGTGACGGCCAGATGCGCGAAGTCCCGGCAGACGCCGACCTGTTCGCGATGTGCGTCATGCGCGCTGCGGGTGGCGCTGGCCTTCATGTAGTCGAATTTGATGTGGTTGTGCGCGTAGTCGCAGATGGCCTGCACCCGCGCCCAGCCTTCCGGTCCCTGGCCGAACTGCGCCCAGGCGAAATCGCCCAGCTTGTCCGTGTCGCAGTAGCGGCTGCCCAGCAGGTAGACCAGCGCGTCATCCGGCAGGTCCTCCACCTTGTGCTGGCGCGCATAGGGCAGCAGCGGGTCCGGCCGCCCGGTGTCCTGCACCAGCAGCTTGGTCGAGATCACCAGCCGCCCGGTGGGGGCGACGATGCGCGTGCAGGTGTTCCCGAAGCCGTCCCGGTAATGCCGGGCCGGGATCGCCGGCTCGAAGTTGACCTGATGCGGCCCGATCAGGTCCGGGGTGCGGGAGGGATGGGGGCTGATCATCAGCAGCATCGGGGTCGGCTGTGGGCATTCGTAGGTGATCTGGCAGCCGGCGCTGATGCGCATGGCGAACTCCTTATCTGAAAGGCTGGATCTGAAAGGCTGGATCTGAAAGGCTGGATCTGAAAGGCCGGGTCTGGAAGGCGGGTGGCTTCAAGGGCGGGGACTCGAAGCCGCGAGGGTCGAGACGCAATGACGTGAACGGAATGAATTCGTGCGGGTTCCCGGGTTTCGGGCGCAGCCGTTGGTGGACACGGAAAGGGCGGGCCGCCACCATGGCGTGTCCCGATGACAAGCACGCCAACCAGCCGCTTCCCCACCTCCGGACCGCCAGACCCACGCGGGCCGGTGGCGCGTGACGGTCTGGGATTGCGGCCCGCCGCGGCACCGCTGCGGATCGGCTTCGTCCTGATAGCCGGATTTCCGATGCTGACCTATGCCTGTTCGGTTGAGCCCTTCCGGGCCGCCAACGACCTGGCCGGGGTGACGCTTTACCGCTGGGTGCACATCTCGCCCGATGGCCTGCCGGTGCGGGCTTCCAACGGCGTGTCGATCGTGGCGGAACAGGGCACGGACCGGCCCGGCGAGGTGGACGCCCTGTTCATCTGCGCCGGCGGCAACCCGGCTGCCTTCGAGGATCCCGCCACCCTCGCCTGGCTGCGCGCCGAGGCGGCGCGCGGCATCCGCGTCGGCGGTGTCTCCGGCGGTCCCTACATCCTGGCTCGCGCCGGGCTGCTGGCCGGGTATCGCTGCACCGCGCACTGGGAATACATTCCGGCGATGGCGGAACGCTTCCCCAGCCTGACCCTGACCCGGTCGCTGTATGAGGTGGACCGGGACCGCTGCACCTCCTCCGGCGGCACCGCGGCGCTCGATATGATGGTGGCGCTGATCGAGGCCGCGCATGGCCGTGCCCTGGCCCGCGCGGTCGCCGACTGGTTCCTGCACACCAGGCCGCGCGCGGGGGATGAGCCGCAGCGGATGAGCCTGCGGGAGCGCTACGACACCGGCCACCCCAGCCTGCTGGCGGTGCTGGAGCAGATGGAGCGCGCCATCGAGGACCCGCTGCCGCGCGACGCGCTGGCGGAACGCGCCGGGCTTTCGGTGCGGCAGCTGGAACGGCTGTTCCGCAGCCATCTCGGTCGAACCATCGGGGCGCATTACCTCGGCCTGCGGCTGGACCATGCCAGGCGGCTGCTGCAACAGACTGCGCTTTCGGTGCTGGAGGTGGCGATGGCCAGCGGCTTCGTCAGCGCGGCGCATTTCTCCCGCGCCTATGCCGCGCGCTTCGGCCGCCCGCCACGCCTGGACCGGGGCGGGGCGGGACGCGCGGCGCGGGCGGGGAAAGGCCCCTGAACCGGGCATCGCGCCTATAGCGGCTTCAGCCCGCGCTCGATCTCGGCGCGGCGCGGCTCCAGGAAGGGCGGCAGGGCCAGGCGCTCGCCCAGGCTCTCCATCGGCTCATCGGTCGCGAAGCCGGGGCCATCGGTGGCGATCTCGTAGAGGATGCCGTTCGGCTCCCGCGTGTAGAGGCTGCGGAAGTAGAAGCGATCGACCGGGCCGGAGGAGGGGATGCGCAGGCGCTGCAGCCGCTCCACCCAGCCCTCATACTCCTCATCCCGCACCCGGAAGGCGACATGGTGCACGCCGCCGGCGCCCGGCTGGGCCTGCGGCAGGTGGGGTTCGACCCGCACATGCAGCTCCGCCGCCGGGCCGCCCTCGCCCATCTCGAAGATGTGGATGCGGCTGCGTGCATCATCCGGCGCGGCGTGCTCGCCGGCCGGGCGCATCGCCATCACATGCGTCAGGAACAGTGCGGTGGGGCCGAGGTCCGGCACGCTGATGGTGATGGGGCCGAGGCCGCGGATCTGCCGCTCGGCCGGCACCGTGCTGCGGTCCCAGGGGTGGAAGGGGCCGGTGCCGCCATCATCCAGCAGGGTCAGGCGCTGGCCCTCCGGATCCTCGAAATCCAGCACCTGGCGGCCCGCCAGTTCATGCACCTGGCCGTGCTTCACGCCATGTTCCGCGAAGCGCGCCGCCCACCAGGCGAGCGTCCCGTCCCCCGCGACGCGCAGCGCCGTGCCGGTGATGGCATGCGTGCCGCGCTGTTCCGGCCCCACCGGCCAGTCGAAGAAGGTGAGGTCGGTGCCCGGGCTGGCGGCGCCATCGGCGTAGAACAGGTGATAGGCGCTGACGTCGTCCTGATTCACCGTCTTCTTCACCAGCCGCATGCCGAGGATGCGGGTGTAGAAATCATGGTTGCCCGGCGCATCGGCCGAGACCGCGGTCAGGTGGTGGATTCCGTGGAGTTGCATCGTCAATTCCTTCGCCTGGACCCTGCTGATCCACATTCTGCCACGAATGACGCGGCATGCGGGGGCGGGTTGCCTCTCAGCGCTGCCCGTCCCAGGCGCTGATCGCATCCTGCACCAGCCCGCCGACGCGGGCATGCGGGCGGCCGCCGGTGGTCATCGCCAGCGCGAACAGGATTTCGTCCGGCCGCGGCGCGTCCGGCACGGTTGCGGTGATGCCGTCGAAATGGCTGCGGACATAGGCGGCGTTGCGGTGGTGGATCGGCAGGTCCAGCACGGCGCCCATCGGCCCGACCTTGGTCATCGACGGCACGATGGACAGCGCCTGGCCCAGCAGCCCCCGCATCGCATAGCCGCCGGCGACATGCCACAGCGCGCCATGCTCCAACTCCCCGGCCGCACCGACCAGGCCGCCCTTGCCGTAGGCCTCGATCCTGGCGGAGTCGCCGCCGAGGCCGGCGAGCAGCTTCTCCGCCACCATCAGGCCGATCGGCTTCATCGCCTCCATCATCCACATCAGCTCCGGCTCGTGGCGCCCGGCGAAGGGGTTGCGGAGGATCACGGCGCACCAGCCCTTGAGCAGAGGGGTGGCGAGGCGTGGGCCGCCATCGTGGTTGATCTCCTCCACGCAGAGCACGGTCTTCCGGATGTCGAGCGTCTGGGTCATGGGCTTGGGGCCTTCAGCAGAAGGGAGGAGGCGCCGGCGAGGCGGATGCCGCCGCCGAGGCGCAGCGCGGCGGCACGGATCAGCCCGGCCTGGCAGCAGGTGTTCGCGAAGGCCGTGCCGGAGTCCAGCGCGGTCTCGACCTCCGCCTGGGTCAGCGGGCCGACCGCCACCGTCACCAGGCGCTCGCCCAGGTCGCTGTCGGGATCGAGCGCGGAGGCGGGGCGACGGGTGATGGCGGGGCTCGCCACATCCACCGCATTGGCGATCAGCGTCGCCGCCACATCCGCCGCGGCCGCCGTGCCGGCCAGCACGGTGACGGCATCGGCGATGCCGAGGGAGAAGGACCGGCCATGCCGGCCGGAGGTGGCGATGCCTCCGATGCCATCCGCCGCGCGCAGATGCAGCGCGCCATCGAAGCCGCCGCGCGGGTCCACCGCCAGGCCGATATCCAGCCCGTCGCCGGGCAGCACGGCGATATCCCCGCCATCATTGACGAAGGCGCGCGCCAGGTCCGGCGCGGCGGCGCGCATGGCCGCCAGCAGCGCATCCGCCACCGCGCCGGCGACGGCCGCCATCGGCGTGACGAAAAACCCGCGCGCGGCATAGGGCAGGCAGGCGGCATGCATCGCCCGCGCGATCTCGCCCTGCGGTGGCGCGGCGGGATCGGCCGCGCGGCGCAGCAGCGGCAATTCGGCGACGAGGTCGGGCAGCACGCGATCGAACCGCGCGACCGCCGCCGCCTCCGCCGCGGCGACGGAGGCGGGCGGCCCCCAGGCGCGCAGCACCACATCGATGGGGCCGTGCTGCAGATGCAGCCGGTCCTGCGTCAGGCGCTGCACCTGCGGCATCTCAGCCGGCGAAGGGCCAGGGATTGCCCGCCTGCCAGTCTTCGATGCGCAAGGCGGGGCCGAGATCGCGCAGCAGATCCTGCACCGGCACGATTTCCGAAACATGCCCGCCGAGGCGCTCATACAGCGCACGCGGCAGGGTGAATTCGATGGGCGCGACCAGGGCCGGCGTCGGCACATAGCCGAACGCGTTCTTCGGCAAGCGCAGCACATCCGCCATCACCGTGATGCCGCCGCCGGGCCAGAGATAGACGGGCGCGCCGCCCATCGTCACGCGCGTCTCGCCGGAGGCCACGCTGCGCGTCAGCAGCACGGGATTCTCCGTGACGCCCGCGCGCAGCGACCCACCGGCGCCCGCCATGAAGATGACGCTGCAGAGCGAGGGTTCGCAATTCTCCCCGATCCGCTCCACCACCTTGGCGACGCCGGGCGGCATCTCTGCCGGCACCGGGCGCAGCGCATCATCCAGCACGCACCACAGCGCATCCTCGCCGGTGGTGGAGGTCAGCAGCAGGCGCAGGCCGGGCCAGGCGGTCTTGGGGTCGATGCTCTCGATGATGGAAAGCGGGTCGCTGATATCCGTCCCGCCCCAGCCGAGGCCCGGATTCGCCACCTGGAAATAGCGCCCGGGCGTGGAGCGCCGCCCGCGCAGGCGGATGCCGGTGGGCTGCATGCCCAGCACCTTGCCCGCCTGGTGTTCGGAGAGCAGGCCGGTGATGTGGTCATCCACCACGATCACCTCATCCACCTGCCCAAGCCATTGCTGCGCGAAGATGCCGATGGTGGCGCTGCCGCAGCCGACGCGCATGCGCGCCTCCGCCTTGCCATCCACCAACGGCGCCTGGCCGGCCTGCACGCGCACGGCGTGGCCGCCATCGATGGTGAGCTCCACCGCCTCGCCGGCACACAGCTTCAGCAGCGTGTCGCAGGTGGTGGTGCCTTCCTTCTTGCTGCCGCCGGTAAGATGCCGCACGCCCCCGAGGGAGAGCATCTGGCTGCCATATTCGGCCGTGGTCACATGGCCCACCTGCTCGCCATTCGCGCGCACGGCGGCGGCTTCGGCGCCCAGGTGCCGGTCCGTGTCGATCTTCACCTTCACGCCGCAATAGCTGAAGATTCCCTCCGTCACGATGGTGACGGTATCCACCCCCGCATGCTGCGCGCCGACGATGAAGGGGGCGGGCTTGTAGTCCGGATAGGTGGTGCCGGCGCCGATGCCGGTGACGAAGGCGCGCGACGGATCGAGCAGCTGCCCGTCCCATCCACCCTCGGCGAAAGCGACGACAGGCCCACCCGCTTCGACGGCGCGCGCCAGCGTCACCGCCGGATCGGTGCGGACAAGCTGCCCATTGTCATTGGCATAGCGCGAACAGGCGCCGCTGCGGCCGGGGCGGATGCGGCAGAGCACGGGGCAGGCATCGCAGCGCACGATGCCCTGGTCGCCCTCCGCCGCGCCGAATTTCTGGGAACGTGCGGCGAGGCTGCCATGGTCGCTCATCGCATCTGCTCCCACAGGCGGTGCGGCAGCACGGGCACCTGGCGCATGGTGATGCCGGTGGCGTGGCGGATCGCGGAGAGGATGGCCGGCGCGGTCGGCACCAGCGCCGGCTCACCAACACCCTTGGCACCATAGGGGCCTTCGGGCTCCGGGTCCTCGATCAGATGCACCTCGATCTCCGGCACGTCGCCCACGGTCGGGATCAGGTAGTCGTGCAGGTTTTCCGTGCGGCCTGGCAGAAATTCCTCCATCAGCGCCAGGCCGAGGCCTTGTGCGATGCCGCCATGGATCTGGCCGAGCACCAGCGTGGGATTCACCGCGCGCCCGACATCCTGCGCGGCGACGATGCGCCGCACCTTCACGGTGCCGAGCGCGGTATCCACCGCGACCAGCGCGATCTGCGCGGCGAAGCCATAGGTGGCGTAGGGCGTACCCTGGCCATTCTCGTCGAGCGCCGTCGTCGGCGGGTCGTAGCGGCCTTCGGCTTCGAGGTCTGCGTCGAGCGTCGCCAGGTCGATCACCCGCGCGCTGCCGACACGCAGCTGCGTGCCCTCCAGCGCCAGCGCCGCATCCTCCCCCGCATTGGCCAGCGCAAGAATCCGCCGCCGCAGCGCCAGCCCGGTCTCCATCGCCGCGCGGCCACTGACAAAGGTCTGGCGGGAGGCGCTGGTCTTGCCCGCGTCGTAGGTGCGCGCCGTATCGCCCAGCACGAAGCGAAAGTTTTCCAGCGGCAGCCCCAGCGCATCGGCGCAGATCTGGGCCATGACGGTGGTGCTGCCCTGGCCGATATCGACCGCGCCGTTGAACAAGGTCAGCGTGCCATCGCGTGCAAGGGTGAGCTTCATGCGGGACGGGTTGGACATGCTGGTATTGCCGCAGCCATACCACATGCAGGCAATGCCGGCGCCGAGCTTCACGCGCGGTGCCGTCGCATTATGCGCCGCGACCTGCGCCAGCATCGCATCCCATTCCGGCTTCAGCGCATCCAGGCATTCCGGCAGCCCGGCCGAGGCATGCAGCACCTGGCCGCTATGCGTCGTGTCGCCGCGGCCGATGGCATTGCGGCGCCGGATTTCCCAGCGATCCAGGCCGAGCTGTTCCGCCAGATCATCCACCAGCGATTCCGTCGCGATCGCCGCCTGCGGCACACCGAAGCCACGAAAGGCGCCGGCGGGCGTGTCGTTGGTGTAGATGGCACGCGCGCGGTTGCGGAGGTTCGGGATGCGGTAGGGACCGCCGGCATGCACGGGCACGCGATTGGCGACCGTGGCGCCCCAGCTCGCATAGGCGCCGGTGTTGAAATCCGCGTCAAATTCGTAGCTGGTGAAGCGCCCCTCCGCATCGGCCGACATGCGCGCGGTGATGCTGGCCGGGTGGCGTTTGGTGGTGCTGGCCATGCTTTCGGCGCGGGAATAGACGATGCGCACCGGCCGGCCCAGCTTGCGCGCGGCCACCGCCAGCAGCGGCTGCACCGAGACATCCAGCTTGCCGCCAAAACCACCACCGCAGGCGCTGGGCCGGATGCGCACCGCCTCCTCCGCCACGCCGAGCACGCGCGCGGTTTCCTCGCGGTCCATATAGGGCGCCTGGGTGCAGGCGAAGACCTCCATGCCGATGCCGTCCGGTGCGGGCTGCGCGTAGCCGGCCTCGGGTTCGATATAGGCGTGCTCGACGAAGCCGGTGGTGAAGCGGCCTTCCGAATAAGCGACATCGCGTAGCGGCGTGCCGCGATTCAGCTTGCCCTCGATCAGCAGATTGCCGGGCGCATGCGCGTGCAGCTGCGGTGCATCCACCGCGCTGGCGGCGGCGGCGCCATGCAGCGCGGGCAGGGGGTGCCAGGTGAGCGGCAGCGCCGCATCGCGCACGGCCATCACGGCCTCCCGACTGCCCACCAGGCCGAGCACCGCCTCGCCCCGGAAGCGCACCAGGCCATCGGCCAGCACGGGCTGGTCCTTCAGATTCGGCATGATGCCGAAGCCGTTCACGCCCGGTACATCGGCGGCGGTGAGGATGGCCTCCAGCCCCAGCTCCCGCCGTGCGGCTTCCAGATCGCCGAGGGAAAAACGCGCGCTGGCATGCGGCGATCGTACCACGCGCAGCCACAGCGCATCGGCCGGCGCCTCATCCGCGCCGAAGCGATCCGTGCCGTCCAGCTTCGCCACGCCATCCAGCCGCGCGATGCCGGCGCCGACCGCCTCGCCCGCCGGCGGGGACGCCACGGCCCGCGGTGCCGCATCCAGCACGGCGTCCAGGATCTTCGCATAGCCGGTGCAGCGGCAGAGCACGCCGCCCAGCGCGTCCCGCACCGCCGCGCGATCCGGCGCCGCGTCGCGCAGCAGCAGATCCGCCGCCGCCATCAGCATGCCCGGCGAGCAGATGCCGCATTGCGCCGCGCCATGTGCCAGGAAGGCGGCGCGCAGCCGTGCCAGCACGGCGCCCAACTCGCCGTGAACCGCCTCCACCGTCTCCACCCGCGCGCCCTCCGCCTGGGCGGAGGGGATCAGGCAGGCGCAGGCCTGGGCGCCATCCACCAGCACGGTGCAGGCGCCGCAATCGCCGGCATTGCAGCCCTCCTTCGTGCCGGTCAGGCCGAGCCTTTCGCGCAGCGTATCCGACAGCGGCGCGAAGGGCGGCGCGGAGACGGTGCAGGGGCTGTCGTTCAGGGTGAAGGCGATCTCGATCATGCGCGCGCCTCCAGCAGGTCCTGCAACAGCACCAGCGCGGCGTCGCGGCGATAGGCGGCGCTGGCGCGGATGTCGTCGATCGGGCTCAGCGATTCCAGATGCTGCTTCCGCACCAGGCGTGCAGCCTCCGCACGCGGCGCGCTGAGCAGCGCCGCCTCCAGCCCCGGCAGCCGCTGCGCCACCGCCGAACAGGCGCCGAGCGCGATGCGCGCCGTGGTGATGCGTCCCGCCCCATCAGTCGCGATCACGCCGGCCGCCATGGCGATGGAGATCACCAGATAGTGCCGCGCGCCCAGCTTGCGGAAGCCGCCCTGCGCGCCTTCCAGCCGCGGCACATGCAGCGCCAGCACCAGCTCATCTGCCGCCAGTGCCGTGGCGCGATAGCCGGTGAGGAATGCCGCCGCCGGCAGCCGCCGCGTGCCGCGCGGCCCCGCGATTTCCACCGAGGCATCCAGGGCCAGCAGGTTCGGGATGCCATCGCCGGCCGGCGAGGCCGTAACCAGGTTGCCCACCAGCGTCGCGCGATTCTGCACCTGCCGCCCGCCGACTTCGCGCGCGGCCGCCTTCAACCCTTCGAAGATCGGCGGAAGCCTGGCCGCGATCAGCGCGGACCAGGTGACCAGGCAGCCGATGCGCCAGCCCTCCGCGGTCTCCTCGATGTCGCGCAGGTCGGGAATGGCGCTGAGGTCGAGCACATCCTTGTGCGTCGGGTCGCCCCAGGCGGCGCGCGCCGTGCGGGCGGGGAAGACATCCGTGCCGCCGGCCAGCACCGCAACCTCGAAGGCCGCGCGGATGGTCAGCGCGTCGGCCAGGGTGGTGGGGCGATGATAGGCGATCATCCCCACAGCGCCTTCGCCTGATCCGGCGTGTAGTAGCCGCGCCGCACATCCCGCGCGACCAGCGCCGGGTCGCGGTCGCGCGGATTTCCATAGCCACCGCCGCCCGGCGTCATCACCTCCACCCGGTCGCCCGCGCGCAGTTGCAAACCCTGGTCCTTCGACAGATGCAGCGGGATGGTGGTGCTGCCATTGCGGTGCAGTTTTACGATGTTTTTCCCGCCCTCGCCGCCGCCGAGCACGCCGGGCGGGCCGAAGCGGCCGTGGTCCATTACGAAGCTGGCCTTGGCCTCGCCGCGCAGCAGCTCCACCTCGTAATGCACGCCGAAGCCGCCGCGCTGCGCGCCGGCGCCGCCGGAGCCCTCATGGATCGCGAAACGCCTGAACAGGACGGGGTAGTACTGTTCCATCACCTCCACCGGCGCAGTCTTGCTGATGCCGATGGTGGAGCAGCCATTGGTCAGGCCATCGGCTTCGGCAGTGCCGCCATAGCCGCCGCCGGTGATCTGGTACATCACATAGCCGGCCTTGCGCGCCGGATCGAAGCCGCCGAGCGCGAAATTGCCGGAGGTGCCGGCAGGCGCCGCCCAGACCTCCGCCGGCAGCGCCTGCGCGACGGCGAGGAACACCGCCTCCGCAATCCGCTGCGAGACCTCCGCCGCACAGCCGGAGACCGGGCGCGGATAGCGCGCATCGAGGAAGGTGCCCTCCGGCCGGATCACGCGCAGCGGCGCGAAGGTGCCGGCATTGATCGGCACATCGGGGAAGATGTGCTTCATCGCGAGATAGACGGCGGAACAGGTGGTGGCCCAGACGGAATTCATCGGCCCCTGGCAGGGCGGCGAGGAATCACCCAGATCGAAGACCAGCTCATCGCCCTGGCGCGTGACGGTCAGCGCGATGCGCAGCGGCGCATCCACCACGCCATCCGAATCCACGAAAGTTTCCGAAACATAGACGCCATCGGGGATGCGCCGGATCTCGGCCAGCATGCGTTCCGCGGCGCGTGCGCGGATGCCGGCGATGGCCTCGCGCAGTGTCGCCAGGCCATATCGCGACACCATTTCGGAAAGCCGCGCCTCACCCACCAGCAGCGCCGCCGCCTGCGCCTTGATGTCGCCGATGCGCTGGTCCGCGACGCGGATATTGGACTGGATGATCGACAGGATTTCCCGGTCCAGCACGCCCTTCTTGAACAGTTTCACGGGCGGCAGGCGCAGGCCTTCCTGTTCGACTTCCGTCGCATGCGCGGAGAAGCCGCCGGGCACCATGCCGCCGATATCCGGCCAGTGGCCGGTGTTCTGCAGCCAGCAGAACAGCTCGCCCTCCACGAAGAAGGGCCGGCAGAAGCGCACATCCATCAGATGCGTGCCGCCGAGATAGGGGTCGTTGACGATGTAGATGTCGCCCGGCTCCGGTGCCGCCACCGCGCCCTCGCCGATCAGCCGCACCAGATGCGCGGCGGAATGCGCCATGGTGCCGACAAAGACCGGCAGGCCGAGTTCGCCCTGTGCGATCAGGGCGCCATCCTCCGCCGCATAGATGCCGTCCGAGCGGTCATCGGCTTCCGCAATCACCGGCGAGAAGGCAGCGCGGGAGAAGGTGATGTCCATCTCGTTGCAGACCTGCTGCAACCCGGCCTGGATCACGGCGAGCGTCAGGGCATCGATCATGGCTGCACCGTGATGCGGAGATTGCCGATGGCATCTACCACGGCTTCGGATCGCGGCTCCAGCACCGTCGTCGCATCCGCCTGCTGGATGATGGCGGGGCCGGCGATGCGCGCGCCCCCCGCCAGCCTTTCCCGCTGCCACACGGTGGCGCGGTGCCAGGCGCCCTCGGCGTAGAGATCGCGCTCCCCGACCCGCGCCTCACCCACGCGCGCGGCGGGGTCGAGCAGGGCGGAGAGGGGGAAGGCGCGGCGGCGGCCGATGACGGTGGTGGTCAGGTTCACCAGCACTGCGCGGATTTCGGGAAGCTGGACCTGGAAGCGGGCAAAGTAGGCGGACTCGAAGGCGGCCTGGATTTCGGCGCGGGTCATGTCGATGCGCGGCAGGGCGACGCGGATCAGATGCGTCTGGCCGCGGAACTGCATATCCGCGGCGTGCAGCACATCGGTCCGCTCGACCTCCGCGCTATCGGCGGTGACGACGGCCAAAGCGCGGTCGCGCTGCGCCGCCAGCGTCTGCGTGATCTCCTCGGCGGAGATATCGTCCAGGCCGCGATTCAGCGTGTTCACCGCATCCTGCCGCAGATCCGCCACCAGACAGCCCAGCGCATTGGTCAGGCCCGGCCGCGCGGGCACCAGCACCATCGGAATGCCGATCTCCCGCGCCAGCGCCACCGCATGCAGCGGCCCGGCGCCGCCGAAGGCAAACAGGCAGAAATCGCGCGGATCATGGCCGCGGGAGAGGGAGACCATGCGGATGGCGCCGCTCATATGCACATTGGCGAGCCGCAGCGTCGCCTCCGCCGCCTGTTCCAAGCTCATGCCGAGGGGGGCGCCAATCTGCGCTGCGAAGGCCGCGCGCACCGTCTCCATCGGCACCGCGTCGCGCACCGCCAGCAGCCGCGCGGGGTCGAGCCGGCCGAGCACCAGGTTCGCATCGGTGATGGTGGGCCGCGTGCCGCCGCGGCCAAAGCAGATCGGCCCGGGCAGGCTGCCCGCGCTTTCCGGCCCGACGCGAAACATGCCGGCGCGGTCGATGCCGGCGATGGAGCCGCCGCCGGCGCCGACCGTGCGCACATCGACCATCGGCAGGTGGATCGGCAGGCCGTAGGCGATGGAGAGTTCCGCCGAAACCTCCGGAACGCCGCCCGCGATCAGCGCGACATCGGTGGAGGTGCCGCCCATGTCATAGGTGATGGCGTTGCGCAGCCCGCTCTGGGCCAGCGTCGCCGCCGCGGCCATGACGCCGGAGGCGGGGCCGGACATGACGGTCTTCGCCGCCTGCCGCGCCACCAGCCTGGCGGGCACGGTGCCGCCATTGCCGTTCATCACCAGCAGCTCGCGCCGGTGGCCCTGCGCGGCGAGTTGCGATTGCAGCCGCGTGATGTAGCGGTCCAGCACCGGCTGCACGGCGGCATTCACCGCGGCCGTGGTGCCGCGTTCGTATTCGCGGAATTCCGAGAGCAGTTCGTGGCCCAGCGTGACGTAGTCGTTCGGCCAGAGGCTGCGCGCGATCTCTCCGGCGCGCCGTTCATGCGCCGGGTTGGCATAGGCGTGCAGGAAATGCACGACGAGCGCCTCGCAGCCCTCGGCCAGCAGTGCGCGCACCTCGCGCGCCACCGCATCCTCGTCCAGCGGTATCACCACGGCGCCGCGCGCATCCATCCGCTCCGCCACTTCGCGGCGCCATTCGCGCGGTACCAGCGGTTCGAATGTGCCCTTCAGCCCATAGGGATTCGGGCGCGTGCGGCGGCCGAGCTCCAGCACGTCCCGGAAGCCCGCGGTGGTGATCAGCCCGACCTTGGCAAGCTTGCGCTCCAGCACGGCATTGGTCGTCGCGGTGGTGCCGTGGATGATGAGGTCGAGCGCGGCCGGGGAACTGCCTGCTGCCGCGATCGCCGCCAGCACGCCATCCGCCTGGTTCGCGGTGGTGGTCGGCACCTTGGCGAGCCGCACGCGGCCATCGGCGTCCTGCAGCAGCAGGTCCGTGAAGGTGCCGCCGACATCGATGCCGGCCGTGATGCGGGACATGCGTCAGACCGTCAGATAGGTGGTGCGGATATGGTCGTCGGCTTCCAGCGCCGCCATGGTGCCGGCGAAGCGGATGCTGCCCTTCTCGATGACATAGGCGCGGTCGGAGACGGCGGCGGCGAAATCCAGGCTCTGTTCGGAGAGAAGCACGGCCAGCCCCTCCGCCTTCATGCGCAGCACGGCCTCCGCCATCAGCTCCACGATCACCGGCGCCAGGCCCTCCGAGGGTTCGTCGAGCAGCACGGCTTCGGGGTTGCCCATCAGCGTGCGGGCTATGGTCAGCATCTGCTGCTCTCCGCCCGACATGGCGGCAGCACGCCGTCCACGCATCTCGGCCAGGTTTGGGAAGATTTCGTACAGACGCTCGACGGTCCAGGCGGCGCGCGCGCCCTGCGCGGGGCGGCGGCCGACTTCCAGATTTTCCGCCACGGTGAGATCCGTAAAAATGCGCCGGTCCTCCGGCACATAGCCGAGGCCGGCGCGCGCGATCCGGTACGGGGCCCAGCCGGTGATGTCCTGGCCGGCGAAGCGCACCTGGCCGGCGCGGGGCGGCAGCATGCCCATGATGGCCTTCATGGTGGTGGATTTGCCGGCGCCGTTACGGCCCATCAGCGCCGCCACCTCGCCGCGTTCCAGCGTGAGGTCCACGCCGAACAGCACCTCCGCCGGGCCATAGCCGGCGGTCACGCCCGAAACCTCGAGAACGGCCTCAGCCATGCGCGCCTCGCCGCGCCCGCAGCGCCGCCTTGTGGCCGGACTGGCCGAGATAGACGCGCTGCACCTCGGGATTGGCACGAACTGATTCAGGAGAACCCTCCGCGATCACCTCGCCGCGGACCAGCACCAGGATGCGGTCGGCATGGGCGAAGACCGCGTCCATGTCGTGCTCCGTGAACAGCACGCCGATGCCTTTTCCACGCGCGATGCCGGCCGTGAGTTGCATCAGCGCGGCGCGTTCGCGCGGCGCCATGCCGGCGGTGGGCTCATCCATCAGTAGCAGTTTCGGTGCGGCGGCGAGCGCGATGGCGAGCTCCACGCGCTTCACATCGCCATAGGCCAGCTCCCCGATCGGACGGTCCGCCGCCTCCGCCATGCCGACCTGCGCCAGCAGGGCCAGCGCCTCCGCCCGATAGAGCGACGCCGCATCCGCCACCACATCCCGCGTGCGGCCGTGATGCGCGATCAGCGCCATCTGCACATTGCCGGCGACCGACATCGAAAGAAAAGTCTGCGCCACCTGGAAGGTGCGGCCGACGCCGAGCCGGCACACCTCGCGCGGCGGCAGGCCGGTGATGTCCCGGCCCGCCAGCAGCACGCGGCCGGAGCTCGGCGCCAACTGCCCGCCCACCATGTTGAAGGTGGTGGATTTGCCGGCGCCATTCGGGCCGATGATCGCCAGCATCTCGCCCGCCGCCAGGGCGAAGGAGACGTCCTTCGCCGCGACGACGCCGCCGAAGCGCTTGTTCAGCCCCTCCGCCGCCAGCAGCGTCATGCGCGCCTCCGCAGAGCGCCATAGGCACCGGACAGGCCGCGCGGAAAAATCAGCACCAGGGCGATGATGGAGGCGCCGAGGAAGAACCGCCAATGGTCCGTCAGCGGCATGAAGAAGTCCTTGATGGTGTGGAAGGCCGCGGCGCCGGCGACCGCGCCCATCACCGTCTGCATGCCGCCCAGCAGCAGCATCGCCAGGAAGTCGATGGACATCGGGATCGCCAGCAGCGTCGGGTCGATCGAGCCCTTGGAGAAGGCATAGAGCCCGCCCGCCAGCCCCGCCGCCGCGCCCGCCAGGGTGAAGGCCAGCCAGCGATGCATCCGCACATCAATGCCGATGGCATCCGCCCGCTGTTCCGAATCCCGTGCCGCCCGCAGCGTGGCGCCGAAGGGCGCGTAGATCACGTGCCGCAGCGCCGCGATGCCGAGGATGCAGCAGCCGGCGACGAGATAATGAAACACCTCCCGCGACCGCGCCCAGGCGGAGGGCCAGACGCCGACCACGCCATTGTCGCCGCCGGTCACCTCCACCCATTGGAAGCAGACCGCATAGGCGATCTGCGCAAAGGCCAGCGTCAGCATCGCCAGGTAGATGCCGGTCAGCCGGACTACGAAGAAGCCGAACAGCGCTGCGAAGGCGGCGCCGGCCAGCGGGGCGGCGATCAGCGCCGGTTCCATCGCGAAGCCGCCCTTCGTCACCAGCAGCCCGGCCGCATAGGCGCCGAGGCCGAAATAGGCGGCATGGCCGAAGGAGACGATGCCGCCATTGCCGACGAGAAAATTCAGCGAGAAGGCGGCGAGCGCGAAGATCAGCACCTCCGTCGCCACTTTCACCGTATAGGCGTCGCCGAAGACCGGCACGGCGAGCGTCGCCGCCAGCACCACGGCCAGGATCACCTTCTCCCACAGCCCGAAGCGCGGGGTGGCCAGGATGCCTTCCGGCAGCGCCGCGCGGCCCGCTGCCGGTTCGGGTCGGCCGAGCAGCCCCCAGGGCTTCACCACCAGCACCACCGCCATCAGCAGGAAGACCAGCACCAGCGTGATCTTCGGGAAGATCAGCACGCCGAAGGAATTCAACTGCCCGATGATCACCGCGGCCAGGAAGGCGCCGGGCACGGACCCCATGCCGCCGATCACGGTGACGACGAAAGCCTCCGTGATGATCGACAGGTCCATCTGCGAATTCGCGGAGACACGCGGAATCTGCAGCGCGCCGCCCAGCCCCGCCAGGAAGGCGCCGAGGAACAGAGTGCCGGTGAACAGCAGCGCCTGGTTCACGCCGAGCGCCCCCACCATCTCCCGGTCCCGCGTTGCCGCGCGGATCAGGATGCCGAAGCGCGTCCTGTGCATCAGCAGCCACAGCAGGCCGAGCACGGCCGGCCCGACGCAGATCAGGAACAGCTCATAGGCCGGGAAGCGCTGGCCGAGGATCTCCACGCCATGGCGCAAGCCGGGCGCGCGCGGCCCGGGGATTTCCACCGGCCCCCAGATCCACAGCACCGCATCCTGCACCATCAGCACCACGCCGAATGTGGCCAGCAGCTGGAACAGTTCTGGTACTTTGTAGAGCCGCCGCAGCAGCAGAACCTCCATCACCACGCCGAGCACGCCCACCACGGCGGCCGAGACCAGCACCCCCGTGAAGAACAGCAGCGGCGACCGGTCGAAATCCAGCAGCCAGGGCACCACCGTCACCGCCATATAGGCGCCGAGCATGTAGAAGCTGCCATGCGCGAAATTGACGATGCGGGTGACGCCGAAGACCAGCGTCAGCCCCGACGCGATGACGAAAAGCGAGGAGGCGCTGGCCAGTCCCGAAAGGGACTGGACCACCAGGAATCCGAAATCCATGCGCCGCGGTCAGCTCCGCGGGCGCGCGGCGCGCACCTCGTCCTCGGGGAACAGGTAGTTGGCGCCATCGGCGTAGCGCGCATTGCGCATGGTGCCGGTACGGCCGCGCAGCACCGTCTCCCCCACCCAGGTGCCCATGGTGCCCTGGTGGTCCAGCGCGCGCATGGTGACATTGCCGACGATGGTCTGCGTCGGCAGGTCGGCCAGCGCATCCACCATCGCCTCCGTCTCCGTCGAATTCGCCTTGTTCAGCATGCTGGCCACCACCTGCGCGGTGACATAGCCGAGCACGCTGCCCTTGCGCGGCGTGTCGTTGAAGCGGGCGCGATAGGCCTCGATGAAGGCCTTGTGCGGGGCGTCCTGCACCTGTTCCCAGGGGTAGCCGGTGACGATCCAGCCATCCGGGCATTCATCGCCCAGCGGCAGCATGTATTCCGGCTCGCCGGTCAGCAGCGACAGCACCAGGCGACGCTCGAACAGCCCGCGGGTATTGCCCTCCCGCACGAAGGCGGTCAGGTCCGGTCCGAACAGCACGTTGAAGATACCGTCCGGCCGCGCCTGCGCCAGCGCGCCCACCGTGGCGCCGGCGTCCACACGGCCGAGCGCCGGGTATTGCTCCGCCACGATCTCGGCGCCCGGGATGGCGGAGCCGATCAGCTTCTTGAAGTTGGCGGCGGCGGATTGGCCGTATTCGTAGTTCGGCGCCACGATCGCCCAGCGCTTCGCCGTCTTGCCGCGCGCGGCCTCCACCACCATGCGCGTCTGCATGTAGGTGCCGGGGCGCAGGCGCCAGGTGTAGCGATTGCCCTGCGCCATGGTCAGCGCATCGGTCAGCGGCTCCGTCGCCAGGAACAGCTTCTTGCGCTGGTTCGCGAGGTCGGACACCGCCAGGCCGACATTGGACAGGAAGGTGCCAGCCAGGAAGGCGCAGCCTTCGCGCGTCAGCAGGTCCTCCGCCACGCGCACCGCGTCGCCGGGGGTGGAGCCGTCGTCGCGGAAGACGAATTCCAGCGGTCGCCCGCCCATTACGCCGCCGGCCTGGTTGATCTGGTCCACCGCCAGCTGGATGGCGTTGCGGTAGGGCATCGCGAAGGCGGCCATGCGGGCGTAGGAATTCAGCTCCCCCACCTTGATGGGGGCGCCCTGGGCCGGGGCGTGGCCGGGGCGCAGCCCCGCCAGGATGCCGGTGCCAGCCGCGAGCGCGCTGCGGCGGGAAAAGGTGAAGCCAGCCATCGCAAAGGATCCCCATTTGCCTGTCGGGGCGCATCCTCCACCGCGGTTGGGCGGCGGTCCAGCCGGTTTCAGGGTGCGCGGCGCATGTCTTGCTGCGCCGGCATCACCGGAATGCCCAAAGCCCTGGCCGCACTGCTTCCTACCGTGGCAGTTGCCTCCGCGGCCAAGCCGGATGGATCCGGGCGCGAACTCGCTTTTTCGTGGGTGGATCGTGGCCGAATAATGGCGCAGAGATCTTTATCTCGCCAACTTCCAGGGATCCCGCATGTTGCTCATCCTCTGCATCCTGGCTGGAGCCACGGCGCTGCTCGGCATGGTCAGCGTGGCGGCCACCCTGGTACCGGCCATGGGCCTGGGCCTGGCGGGGCTGACGGCAGCCGCTGGCTTCAGCCTCGTCTCGCTGGTCGCCGGGGTGGCCGCCGGGGCGCTCGCCCTGGGCCAGCAGCGCACCCGCGCAAGCTGAAGTCCCAGCCGGTTATGTAGCGACCGGCAGGCAGCCCTCGGGCGACCGTTCAGCCACGCCCGCCGCGGGCGAGCAGCGGCCCCAGCGCCGGGTCGACGTAGCGGATCTGTTGCAGCCTCACCTCGGGTACCGTCTCGGCGTCCCCCATCATGATGGTGAGGCAGAGGCAGGTGCCCATCAGCTCCAGTTGCTTGTGGCCGCGCAGGGGCAGCGGGATGCGGTTGCGGCGGCAGGTCTGCAGAAGGATCGCCAGGATGTCCCCGGCCGTGAAGGACCAATGGGCGCGCGGACCCGGCCGCGGCTTCTGCGGCACCAGGCGGGCGATCACCTCGCCCGAGGGCGCGGTCGCCATGTCCAGCCGCACCGGGCCGGCCGTATTCCGCCAGCCGGGCTGGGCCAGCATCATGCCGGCGACCAGCGCATCCAGCACCTCCTCCGGCGAGAACAGGATGTAGCGCACTTCCTTCGGCATGGCGGCCTTCAGGCGGCGCGGCGGGCGAGCAGGGCGGTGGTGGCCTCCTGCGCCAGGGCCCGCAGCGCGCTGCGCTCGGCGGCGCCGAAATCCGCGCGGGGGACGGTATCGATCACGCAGAGGGTGCCGAGGCGCTCGCCCTCGGGCAGCGTCAGGGGGGCGCCGGCATAGAAGCGGATATGCGGCGCGCCGGTGACCAGCGGGCTGTCGGCGAAGCGCGGATCGGCCGTCGCATCGGGCACCACCAGCACCTCCGCCTGGCGGATCGCGCGGTTGCACAGCGCGTGGTCGCGGGTGCTGATCTCGCCCGCCGGCAGCCCGACGGCCGCCTTGAACCACTGCCGCTCCGCATCCACCAGGCTGATCGCGGCAAAGGGCGTGGCGAAGCGGCTGGCGGCCTGAATCACCAGCGCGTCGAAATGCGGCTCCGGCGGCGTGTCCAGCACGGCCACCCCTGCCAGGGCGGCCAGGCGCCGGACCTCCTGCCGTGCCCCGGCTTCCGCCTGCCGCCGCGCGAATGCCATGGCGGCCTCGACGGCGGCTTCGGCGCCCGGCTGGACGCCCGACTGGACGCCCGGCTGGACGCCCGACTCGAGGCCGGCTTCGACGCCGGCTCCGACAGAGGGTTCGGGTTCGCGGCCCATTCTCTCATCCCGTCCCTGGATGCCTCGCATTCTGATTGCGGGCGCTGAAGGAACCGATAACGCCGGGGCCATGATTGCCTTCATGCAAGATTCACGTCGCCGGGACGCGCGGCAGGGTAGAGGCCCGCTCGTCGCCAGCAGGTCAGCGAGACTCACCTGATGGCCGGCAAGTTGGTCAGGAAGCCGGGCCGATCGGCGGGCAGCTCCGGGCGCGTGGCGCAACGGTGGCGGCTGCGGTGCGTTCCGCTTGGCGAAGCAAGGGCAGGGCGCAGGCATGGACGGCATGGCAGGCACGCTCGGAGCAGAACCCCGGCGGCGCTACCGGACGGTGTTCCTGTCCGACCTGCACCTCGGGACGCGCGGCTGCCGCGCCGATTTCCTGGTGGATTTCCTGCGCCGCACGGAATGCGAGCAGCTCTATCTGGTCGGCGACATCGTCGATGGCTGGCGGCTGCGCAAATCCTGGTACTGGGACGCCGACCATGACGAGGCGATCCGCCTGGTGCTGAAGATGGCGCGCAACGGCACGCAGGTCACCTACATCCCCGGCAACCACGACGAGATGCTGCGCGACTGGCTCGGCCTGGAAATCGCCGGCGTCCGCCTGGCGAAGGAGGCGGTGCACAGCGCCGCCGATGGCCGCCGCTTCCTGGTGATCCACGGCGACGAATTCGACAGCGTGGTGCGCTATGCCAAGTTCCTCGCCCATCTGGGCGACTGGGCCTATGACAGCGCGCTGGTCGCCAACCGCTGGTTCAACGCGCTGCGCCGGCGCTTCGGCTACCCCTACTGGTCGCTCTCGCAATGGCTGAAGCGGCAGGTCAAGGAAGCGGTCAAGGCGATCGACCGCTTCGAGACGGCGCTCGCCCAGGAAGCCCGCCGGCGCGGGCTGGACGGCGTGGTCTGCGGCCATATCCACCACGCCGAGATGCGCGACGTGCAGGGCGTGCTCTACATGAACGACGGCGATTGGGTGGAAAGCTGCACCGCCCTGGTCGAGCATGCCGATGGCCGCTTCGAGCTGGTGGATTGGGCGCGCGAGAACCAGCTCAGCTTCTTCCGCGCCGCGCCCGCCACCGGGACCTCCCCCCCCACCCGCGTGTCGGAGGCGGCCTAGCGCCGGCTTCATGCGCAGCCACAGCGCGTCTTTCGCCACTTCCCCGACGCGGCGTTCTCGGGCACCACAGGCGCCGCCGCAGAGGCTTGAGGCGAGAGGAACGGGTTGGACGAGATCGCCCCTTGGGGGATGGGTGCGCTGGAGCCCACGCAGATGACCGCCGCCGTCGGGCCGCTTCGCATCCTCGTCGTGTCGGACGCCTGGATCCCGCAGGTGAATGGCGTGGTCCGCACCATGGCGACCGTGGTGGCGGAACTGGCGCGGCTGGGCGATGTGGTGGAGGTGATCGGGCCGGACCGCTTCCCGACGCTGCCGACACCCGGCTACGCTGAGATCCGCCTGGCCCTGGCGCCGAAGCGCCGCCTGGCCCGGATGGTGGATGCGTTCCGGCCGAACGCCGTGCATGTCGCGACGGAGGGCCCGCTCGGCTGGGCCATGCGGGCGATCTGCCAGGCGCGGGGCTGGCGCTTCACCACATCCTTCCACACCAAATTCCCGGACTACCTGCACGCCCGCACGCGCATTCCGAAGTCCTGGTCCTGGGCGCTGATGCGGCACTTCCACGCCGCCGGGGCCGGTACGCTCTGCGCCACGCCGACGCTGGCGGCGGAACTCGCGGCGCGCGGCTTCGCCGATGTGGTGCCCTGGTCGCGCGGTGTGGATCTGGCGGGCTTCCATCCGGATGCGGCGCGGCAGGGGGCCGCGGAGGCGTGGGAATCGCTGCCGCGACCGATCTTCCTTTGCGCCGGCCGTGTGGCGGTGGAGAAGAACCTGGAGGCCTTCCTGGCGCTGGACCTGCCGGGCAGCAAGGTGGTGGTCGGCGATGGCCCGCAGCGTGCCGCCCTGTCCCGCCGCTTCCCCGCCGCGCATTTCACCGGCTGGCGCGAAGGCGCGGCGCTGGCGCGGGCCTATGCGCAGGCGGATGTCTTCGTGTTTCCCTCCCGCACCGATACCTTCGGGCTGGTGCTGCTGGAATCGCTGGCCAGCGGCACGCCGGTGGCGGCGTTTCCGGTGACCGGGCCGCTCGATATCATCGGTGCGCATCCGGTGGGGGCGCTGGATGAGGATCTGCGCGCCGCCTGCCTGCGCGCGCTCAACGCCGACCGCGCCGCCTGCCGCGCCCATGCCGCGCGGTTTTCCTGGGCCGCCTGCGCGCAGCGCTTCCGCGACAGCCTGATGCTGTGCCCCTGAGCGATCCGGAGTAGCTGCGCGCCGGTGCCGTTTCGCCGGACCACTGCCGGTGCGGCATCGGTGAATCCGGCGCCTGGGGGGGGGCGGCTTGCAGTGGCCTGCACCCGTTGGCCGGCACGCCCGGGCGGTCTCCTGCCGCCCTGGGCCAGGTCCGGATTTCCCACCCCCGCCGGGGCATGCTACCGGCCCTGTCATGGCGTGCCTCCATCCCCGCCCATGATCCGCAGGTTCATCCGGCATCCGGCGGTCCAGGGGGGCCTGGCGCGGGTGGTCGGGCTGTACCTCGCGCTGGTGGTGCGAACCACGCGCTGGCGCCTGGTGGGCGCGGAACCAGCCCTGGCGCTGGTGGCCGCGGGGCAGCCGCTGATCCTCGCCTTCTGGCATGAACGCCTGCCGCTGATGCCGGCGCTGGTCCATCTGGCGCGCGCGCAGGAACCGGCTGCGGCGCGGGTGCGGCCGCATGTGCTGGTCAGCCAGCACCGGGATGGCCGCTTCATCGGCGCCGCGGTCGGGCGCTTCGGGGTGGAGATGATCTACGGCTCCTCCCGCCGCGGCGGCGCAACCGCGATGTCGGCGCTGCTGCGGACGCTGCGCCGGGGCCAGCCGGTGCTGATCACGCCGGATGGCCCGCGCGGCCCGCGACGCCAGGCCGCGCCGGGCGTGGCCCAGGTCGCCGCCCATTCCGGCGCGCCGGTGGTGCCGCTGGGTGCCTCCAGCACCGCCCATTGGCGGCTCGGTTCCTGGGACCGCATGATGCTGCCGCTGCCCTTCGGCCGCGGCGTCGTGGTCTGCGGCCCGCCGATCCCGGTGGCGCGGGATGCGGCGGAGACGGCGCTGCCCGGCATCGCCGCTGCGCTGACCGAAGCCTGCCGCGAGGCGGACCGGCTGTGCGGCGTGGCCGATGTGCCGGACCGTCCGCCGCGCAACAGGACGCGGCGGCCGTGACGCCGCCGATCTCGGCCTGGCGCCTGGCGACCACCCTGGCCGCCCCCCTGCTGCGCTGGCACCTGGCCCGCCGCGTGCGGCGCGGCAAGGAAATCCGCGCCCGGCTCGCCGAGCGCCGCGGCCTCGGCGCCACCCGGCCGCCGGGCCGCCTGCTGTGGCTGCACGCCGCCAGCGTGGGGGAGGCGGTCTCGCTGCTGCCGGTGATCGAGGCGCTGCTGGCGCGCGACGCGGCGCCGCATCTGCTGGTCACCACCGGCACGGTGACGGGGGCGGAGGCGCTGCTGCGCCGGCTGCCCGCGGCGCTGGTGCAGCCCGGCGCCTCCGGCTTCCCGCGCGTGAGCCACCGCTTCCTGCCGCTGGATGTGCCGGCCTGGGTGGCGCGGTTCCTGGATGGCTGGCGGCCGGATGCCGGCGTGCTGGTGGAAAGCGAGCTGTGGCCCAACCTGATCGCCGCCGCCCGCGCCCGGGGCATCCCGATGGCGCTGGTCAATGCGCGGATCAGCCCGCGTTCCTTTGCCCGCTGGCGGCGCTTTCCGCGCAGCGCGGCGGAGATCCTCGGCGGCTTCGCCCTGGTGCTGGCGCGGTCGGAGGGGGATCGCGCGCGGCTGGCGGCGCTGGGCGCGGGGGTACCCCAAGCCGGGGCACCTCAAGCCGGGGCACCCCAAGCCGGGGCACCCCAAGCCGGGGAACCTCAAGCCGGGGCGCCGCAAGCCGGGGAACCCCAATGCTGGGGCGACCTGAAGGCGGCGGCCGCACCGCTGCCGGCGGATGCGGCGGCGCTGGAGCGTCTGCGCGCCGTGCTCGGCGACCGCCCGGTGTTCCTCGCCGCCTCCACCCATGCGGGGGAGGAGGCGCTGGCCCTGGCGGCCCATGCGCTGCTGGCGCCGCTCTGGCCGGAACTGCTGACGGTGCTGGTGCCACGCCACCCGGATCGCGGCGTGGCGGTGGCGGAGCTGGCGGCGCGGCAGGGGCTGGCGGTGGCGCGGCGGGCCGGCGGCGGCGCGCCGGGCGCGGATGTGGCGGTCTATGTGGCGGATACGCTGGGCGAGCTCGGGCTGTTCTATCGGCTGGCGACCCTGGCGGTGGTCGGCGGCAGCCTGGTGCCGCGCGGCGGGCAGAACCCGCTGGAGGCGGCGAGGCTGGGCTGCCCGATCCTGCTCGGCCCGCACACCTTCAACTTCGAGGAACCGGTGGCGCGCCTGCTGGCGGCCGGCGGCGCCCGGCTGGTGCAGCCCGAACCCGCGGCGCTGGCGGAGGAGGTTGCCGGTATGCTATCCGATGCCCCTGGGCGACAGGCCATGGCCGCCGCCGCCGCCGCTGTCGCGGAAGGCCAGGCTGGCCTGCCGGGGATGGTCGCCGCGGCGCTGCTGGACCTGTTGCCGGATTTTTGTGGACCTGCCAGCGATGGCGAGGCCCCCGCCGAAGACCCTGCCGAAGCCCCCGCTATGGGCCAGGGTCGTGAAACCGGGGCATAAGCTAGGGGGCCGGCCGCCAGGGGCGGCCCCGCTTCAAGGCCGCCCCGGCGGCAGTTTGGTGAACGAAACCTGATGGTCGAGGCCTGATGCGAGCACCCGCCTTCTGGGCGGGCAGTGGTGGCGTGATGCCGCTGCTGCTGGCCCCCTTTTCCGCGCTCTATGCGCAGGCCACCGCGCGCCGCATGACGCGGCCGGGCTGGCAGGCGCCGGTGCCGGTGATCTGCTGCGGCAACGCCACCGCCGGCGGTGCCGGCAAGACCACTGTCGCCATGGATCTCGGCCGGCGCCTGGCAGACCGTGGCGTCGCGGCGCATTTCCTGCTGCGCGGCTATGGCGGCACGCTGAAGGGGCCGGTGCGGGTCGATCCCGCCACGCATGACAGCACCATGGTGGGCGACGAGGCGCTGCTGCTGGCCGAGGTGCGCCCTACCTGGGTCTGCGCCGACCGCGCAGCCGGCGCGCAGGCCGCCGTGGCGGGCAATGCGCGCGCCATCGTCATGGATGACGGGCTGCAGAATCCGGGCCTGATCAAGGATCTGTCGCTGCTGGTGATCGATGGCAGCTTCGGCTTCGGCAATAACCGAGTCATCCCGGCCGGCCCGCTGCGCGAACCGGTGGCCGCCGCCGCCTCACGCTGCCAGGCCGCCGTGCTGATCGGCGAGGATGAAACCGGCGCGTTGGACCTGCTGCCCCCTGGCCTGCGCGTGCTGCGCGCCCGGCTGGTGCCGGGGCCGGAGGCGGCGATGCTGCGCGGCCAGCCGGTCTATGCCTTCTGCGGCATCGCCAACCCGCGCAAGTTCTTCGCCACCCTGCAGGAAGCCGGCGCCGTGCTGGCGGGGCGGGAAGCCTTCGGCGACCACTACCAATACGATGCCGACGAGATCCAGGAATTGCTGGCGCAGGCGGATGCCGCCCGCGCCCAGCTTGTCACCACCAAGAAGGACTTCGTCCGCATCCCGGCCCAGTTCCGGTCCCGCGTCACGGTGGTGACGGTGGGGCTGGAATGGGCCGAGTCGGCGCAGATCGAGAGCCTGCTGGACCCCTTGGCCGGGCGCGTGCCGATCCCGGCCTGAGGGGGGGGGCAGCGCTACCGCCAGAGCCCCTTCGCCGCCAGCCAATCCTGCACCAGCGCCGCGACCTGGTCGCTGTTGCGGTCCATCATCAACATGTGGCTGTTGCCCGGGATGCCGCGGCTTGGCAGGTCCACATCCTCCACCGTGCCGCCGGCCGCCTGGATCGCCGCGGCGAAGGCGCGGGCGTTGCGGCGGATGACGGACCAGCGCGGGTCCTGGTCGACATAGTCGCCATAGACCAGCAATTGCGGCACATCCTTCAGCTTCGCGGCCTCCGCCACCGCGCCGGTGCCGGCGGGCTCGATCAGCACCAGGGCGCGGAACAGATCCGGCCGGCGCTGCGCCACCTGCCAGGCGAAGGCGCCGCCCTGGCTATGCGCGATGACCACGGAAGGGCCGACCCGCTCCAGCAGCGCGATATAGGCCGCGATCACGTCGGAATCGGTGCCGAGGTAGCGGGCCACCACCTGGCGCATAAAGGCTTCGTAATGCTCCGGCGCCGTGGGGAACTGGTTGCCCGGCAGCACCTGACGCGTGGCGTAGGACCCGGCGCCCGTGCCGATCCGGAACCGCTCCCACGGGTTCTGCGCCGGCAGGTGCAGCGGCGGGGCGTAGATGTCGGGCACCATGGCGGCGCCGCTGCGGCCGCGCTCCACCGCATCCGTCACATAGGTGGCCCAGCCGCGGCGCAGGAAGAACTCGTCCCAGCCCGGGCGGCCATCCGGCGTGGTCTCCCAGGTGACGCCGGTGAGGTAGGCGCCGTGCCACAGCATCAGCGGGGCGGTGCCGCGCTGCGGCGCGGGCACCATGAAGCGGGCATACATCTGGCCCACCATGTGGACGCCGTTCGGGTCGATGCGCAGCGGCGCGCTGCCCACGGTCGGCAGGTATTCCCGCACCGGGCGGTCGGACAGCTCGACCTGGCGTCCGCCGACATGGAAGGAGCCGAAGCGCTCCAGCGTGATCGGCTGCGCCTGGGCGGCACCAGCGATACAGGCCGCGACGAGCGCGGCACCCCATTTCACCATGACATTTCCCCTCGCCCGGAACCTCGCCCGGCTGGGGAATATCCTACGATGCAGGACGCCGTCGCGCCTATGCCTCGGCAAGTGTCTTTTCGAACAGACCGAGCAGCGCCAGGCTGAATTCCTGCATATTGGCGGCGCGGTCGCCATGCCCGGTTTCGAGCGTCACCACGCGCTCCAGTGGGCCGGAGACGGCCAGGCAGCTATGCCCCGCCGCATCGCCATAGCGATTGCCGGTGGGGCCGGAGGCGCCGGTCTCCGCGATGCCCCATGTCGTGCCGAAGCGCGCCCGCAGGGTGCGCGCCAGCAGCATGGCATAGGGTTCGGAGGAGGAGCGCATCCCCGCCATGTCGGCGGCGGTGATCCCCAGAAGCTGTTCCCGCGCGGTGGCGGTGTAGACCACCGCGCCGCCCAGGAAATAGGCGCTCGCCCCGGGCACCGCGAGCAGGCTGGCCGAGACCAGCCCGCCGGCCGAGGATTCCGCCACGGCCACGGTTTCGCGGCGCGCCTTCAACAGCGCGCCGACAGCCTCACCCTTGGCGAAAAGGTCCTGCATCTATGCGACCCTCAATCGTGCCGTAGGCACGCCTGTGGCGTGACGGGCGGGCCGCATCCGCGGCCCTTGGCTACGCGGCGTAAGCCGCGGCGGCCATCCGGCCGCTCGGCCGGCGGAAGATGCCGGCCGCATCTACTCCGCCGCCTGGGCGTAGGCTTCCAGCGGCGCGCAGGTGCAGACCAGGTTGCGGTCGCCATGCACATTGTCCACCCGCTTCACCGGCGGCCAGTACTTCTGGCGCGCCACATAGGGCAGCGGGAAGGCGGCCTGTTCGCGGGTGTAGGGGTGCGACCAGTCGCTGGCCATCACCTCCGCCGCCGTGTGGGGCGCGTTCTTCAGCGGGTTGTCGGCGCGGTCCATGCGGCCCTGCTCGATGGCGCGGATTTCGCCGCGGATCGAGACCATGGCCGCGATGAAGCGATCCAACTCACCCATCGTCTCGGATTCGGTGGGCTCCACCATCAGCGTGCCGGTCACCGGCCAGGACATGGTGGGCGCGTGGAAGCCGTAATCCTGCAGGCGCTTGGCGATGTCCTCGACCGAGGCGCCGCCATTCTGCTGGAAGCCGCGGCAATCCAGGATGCATTCATGGGCCACCATGCCCTGGCGGCCGCGATACAGCACCGGGAAATGTTCGGACAGCTTCACCGCCATGTAGTTGGCGTTGAGGATCGCCACCTCCGTCGCGCGCTTCAGCCCCTCCGGCCCCATCATGCGGATATAGGCGTAAGAGATCGGCAGGATGGAGGCGCTGCCGAAGGGGGCTGCCGCCACCGGCCCGTGGCTGGTCGCCTGCGGGCCGGCTTCCGCCAGCATCGGATGCGCCGGCAGATAGGGCGCCAGATGCGCCGCGACGCCGATCGGGCCGACACCCGGCCCGCCGCCGCCATGCGGGATGCAGAAGGTCTTGTGCAGGTTCAGGTGGCACACATCGGCGCCGATCGCGGCCGGGCTGGTGAGCCCGACCTGCGCGTTCATGTTGGCGCCGTCCATATAGACCTGGCCGCCCTTCGCATGGATCAGGGCGCAGATTTCGCGGATGGCTTCCTCGAACACGCCATGCGTGGACGGGTAGGTGACCATCAGCGCGGCGAGGCGATCCGCATACTGGTCCGCCTTGGCGCGCAGATCGTCCAGATCCACGTTGCCGTCGCGGTCGCAGCCCACCACCACCACCTTCATGCCGGCCATCACGGCGGAGGCCGGGTTGGTGCCGTGGGCGGAGGAGGGGATCAGGCAGATATCGCGCGCAAGGTCGCCGCGCGCGCGATGCCAGCCACGGATCGCCAGCAGCCCGGCATATTCGCCGGCGCTGCCCGCATTCGGCTGCAACGACACGGCGGCGAAGCCGGTAACCGCGCAGAGCCAGCCTTCCAGGCGCCGGATCATCTCGATATAGCCGGTCGCCTGGTCCACCGGGGCGAAGGGGTGGATGTTGCCGAAACCCGGGAAGGTCACGGGGATCATCTCGGCCGTCGCGTTCAGCTTCATCGTGCAGGACCCCAGCGGGATCATGCTGCGGTTCAGCGCGACGTCCTTGTCCTCCAGCTTCTTCAGGTAGCGCAGCATCGCGTGTTCGGCGTGATGGCTGCGGAAGACCTCCGCCGTCAGGAAGGTGCTGGCGCGGGTGAGGGAGGCGGGGATGCCGCCTTCCGGGTCGATGCCGTCGAGCTGCGGCGCCGCCTGGCCGGCGGCCTCCGCGATCGCATCCAGCAGCGCCAGAAGATCCGCACGGGTCACCGTCTCATCGAGCGCGATGCCGACGCCGCCGCCTTCGTGACGCGCCAGGTTGAAGCCGCGCTTCAGGGCGCCGGCGATCAGCGCCTCCGCCTTGCTGCCGGCCTCGATGCAGATGGTGTCGAAGATGTCGCGATGGCGCAGGGCGAAGCCGGCGCGCCTGGCGGCACCGGCCAGCAGACGTGCCTGCAAGGCGACGCGCTGGGCGATGCGGGTCAGCCCCTCCGGCCCGTGCCACACGGCGTACATGCTGGCCATCACGGCCAGCAGCACCTGCGCGGTGCAGATATTGCTCGTCGCCTTCTCGCGCCGGATATGCTGTTCGCGCGTCTGCAGCGCCAGGCGCATGGCGGGCTGGCCCGCGGCATCCAGCGAGACGCCAACCAGGCGCCCCGGCATCAGCCGCTTGTGGGCATCCTTCACCGCCATGTAGCCGGCATGCGGCCCGCCATAGCCCATCGGCACGCCGAAACGCTGGGTGGAGCCGACGACGACGTCCGCGCCCATCTCCCCCGGCGGCTTCAGCAGCACCAGCGACAGCGGATCGGCGGCGACGATGGCGAGGCCGCCGGCGCCGTGCACCGAGGCGATCTCCTTCGTCAGGTCGCGCACTTCGCCGGTCGTGCCCGGATACTGCAGCAGCAGCGCGAAAGGCTTTTCCGCGGTCACGGTCGCGACGATCTCGGAGGGCTTCGCGATCAGCACCCGGAAGCCCAGCGGCTCCGCGCGGCCGGCGACCACGGCGCGGGTCTGCGGGTGCACGTCCGAGGCGATGACGATGGCGTCCGACTTGCCGCGCGTCGCGGCATGCGCCAGCGCCATGGCTTCCGCCGCCGCCGTCGCCTCATCGAGCAGGGACGCATTCGCCACGGGCAGGCCGGCGAGGTCCGTCACCATGGTCTGGAAATTCAGCAGCGCCTCAAGCCGGCCCTGGGCGAGTTCCGCCTGGTATGGCGTGTAGGCGGTGTACCAGCCCGGATTCTCCAGCACGTTGCGCAGGATGACGGGCGGCGTCAGCGTGCCGTGGTAGCCGATGCCGATCAGCGACTTGATGTCGGCGCGGTTCTTCCCTGCCAGCGCGCGCAACTCCGCGATCGCCTCGGCCTCGGTCGCTGCCGGCGGCAGGGGCAGGGGCGCGTTGCTGCGGATATCGGCGGGCACGGTGCGGGCGGCCAGCGCCTCCAGGCTCTCGGCGCCGACCACCTTCAGCATGGCGGCAACCTCCGCCTCCGAAGGGCCGATATGGCGACGGGCGAACTCGCCCTTGTCCTCAAGCGCGCTCAGCTGGGCAATGGCGTTCATGCGAGGCTGTCCACGAAGGCGGCGTAGGCGGCCTCATCCATCAGCGCATCGACCGTCGCGGCCTCGACGCCGCCGATCTTGAAGAACCAGCCCTCGCCGGTCGGCGCGCTGTTGATCAGCGCCGGGTTTTCGACCAGCGCGGCGTTGGTCTCCACCACCTTGCCGGCGACCGGGGCATAGACGTCCGACGCCGCCTTCACGCTCTCGACCACGGCGCAGGCCTCGCCTTCCGTGACCTCGCGGCCCGGCTCCGGCAGGTCGACGAAGACCACGTCGCCCAGCGCGTTCTGGGCGTGGTCGGTGATGCCGATGGTGGCGACGTCGCCATCCAGCCGGATCCACTCATGGTCTTTGGTGAAGCGCAGTTCGGCCATTGTCCGGGAACCTTTTCAGCGAGCGTAGCGGTGGGGAGCGAAGGGCAGGGGGCAGATGCGGGCGGGCAGCGCCTTGCCGCGCACCATCAGTTCGAGGGCCGTGCCATCGGCCGCCGCGCCGCGCGCGACATAACCCATGGCCACGGGCGCGTTGACGGAGGGGCCGAAGCCGCCGGAGGTGATTTCGCCGACCACCTCGCCGGAAACCTGCACCGGCGTGTGGCCGCGGGCCGGCTGGCGCCCTTCCGGCTGGATGCCGACGCGCAAACGCTTCGCGCCATTGTCCAACTCGTCGCGGCAGCGCTCGGCGCCGCGGAAATCCCAGGCCGTGCGGCGGCGCTTGCCCATGGTCCAGACCAGATTGGCTTCCACCGGGCTGGTCGTCTCGTCGAGGTCGTTGCCGTAGAGGCAGAGGCCGGCCTCCAGCCGCAGTGAATCCCGCGCGCCGAGGCCAGCCGGCATCACGCCCGGCAGCGCCAGCAGGGCCTTGGCCACCGCCTCCGCCTGCTCGGCCGGGATGGAAATCTCCACGCCATCCTCGCCGGTATAGCCGCTGCGGCTGACCAGGCAGGGCACGCCGGCGATCTCGAATTCGGAAAAGTCCATGAACTTCATGGCGGCGATGCCCGGCGCCAGGGTGGCCAGGGCGGGGACGGCGCCCGGCCCCTGCAGCGCCACCAGCGCGCGGTCCGGCAGCGGCCGCAGCGTGACGCCCGCCGGCAGCACCGCCTCGATGGCCGGGATGTCGAGATGCTTGCGGGAGGCGTTGAGCACCAGGAACAGCCGGTCGCCGCGATTGGCGACCATGAAGTCGTCGAGGATGCCGCCCGTCTCGGTCATCAGCACGCCGTAGCGCTGCCGGCCGGGCTTGAGGATCTGCACATCCGCTGGCGTCAGCTTTTCCAGCGCCGCGGCGGCGCCTTCGCCGATGAGTTCGGCCTGGCCCATATGGGAGACGTCGAACAGCCCGGCGCTGGCGCGCGTATGCAGGTGTTCCGCCATGATGCCGGCCGGGTATTGCACCGGCATGGCATAGCCGGCGAAGGGCACCATGCGCCCGCCCAGCTCCCGATGCAGCGATGCGAGTGGTGTCTCGAGCAAATCGGTATCGGCCACGGTGCCCCCAAAGGCTTCCCATCGCCGAAATGGCGTCGGGTGTTCCGTGACCCCCCTCTGTCCGGTGACCTGAGAGATTCGGCCCGCCTCCCGGCGCTGCCTTACTCCGTCGGTGCCGCGCCCCGTTCGGAGCGCGAGCTTTCCAGAGTCCCGCCGAGCCCTTCGGCTCCTGCCCGCGCGGCCCTTCTGCCTGAGCGTTTCCGGGGGCCGGTTGCGCCTTCGGCGGCGGTTTCGGAACCCGAAAAGGCCCCTCGCCACTCTCTCCCGCGCGGTCCACGGGAGCGGCGGGTATGCCCGAGGCCGGGACAGGGTGCAACGGCGCTTTTCGGCCGGGCGAGGGTTCCACCCCTGCCGGACGGGTGGTTTCCTGCCGGCGCAACAAAGCGAGGGACGGCAGGCGATGCGGGAGTTGACGGCGGAGGGCCTGCTGGCGGCGTTGCAGGGCTGGGTCGAGATCGAAAGCCCGACGCAGGATGTCGCCGCGGTGAACCGCATGGCGGACCATGTGGAGGCGAAGCTGCGGGCGATCGGCGCGCGGATCGAGCGCATTCCCGGCCGGGACGGCTTCGCCGACATCCTGATCGGCCGAGTCGAAGGTGAACAGCCCGGCCCCGGCCTGCTGCTGCTCGGCCATATCGACACCGTGCATCCGGTCGGCACCCTGGCCGGGAAGCTGCCGTTCCGGGTGGAGGGCAGCCGCGCCTATGGCCCCGGCATCTATGACATGAAGGGCGGCAATGCCATGGCGCTGGCCGCGCTGGAGCATCTGCACGCACAGGGCCGCCGCCCGCTGCTGCCGGTCAGCTTCATGATGATCCCGGACGAGGAGGCGGGCAGCCCCTCCTCCCGCCCCGCCATCGAGGCGGAGGCGCGGCGCCATGCCGCGGTGCTGGTGCCGGAACCCTCGGGAGAGGGCGGGCGGCTCACCGTCGGCCGCCACGGCATCGCGCGCTACCATCTGCGCACCATCGGCCGCCCCGCCCATGCCGGCGCCACCCATGCCGAGGGCCGCAGCGCGATCCGGGAGATGGCGCGGCAGGTGCTGGCGATCGAGGCGCTGACCGACTACCCGCGCAACTTCTACGTCAATATCGGCACCATCTCCGGCGGCACGCATGAGAACATGGTGCCCGCCGAATGCCGCGCGATCTGCTACGCGCTGGTGCCCACGGCGGCGGAGGCGCGCGAATTGCACAATGCGCTCTTCGCGTTGCGGCCGCATGACCCGGATGTGACGCTGGAGGTGGTGCCCGGCCTGTCCCGCCCGCCCTTCGGCAAGTCGCCGGCCATCCAGGCGCTGTACGACCATGCGAAGGCGCTGGCGGCGGATGGCGACTTTCCGGTGGCGGGAGAACGCATCGCCGGCGGCGGCTCGGACGGCAATTTCACCGGCGCGCTGGGCGTGCCGACGCTGGATGGCCTCGGCGTGATCGGCGGCGGGCCACACAGTTTCGCCGAGCATATCGAGATCGGCTGCCTGGTGGCGCGCACCCGCCTGTTCGTGCGGCTGTTCGAGACCCCGCTGCCGGCGCTGTAGCGCGGCAACCTGCTGCGGCGCAGCACGTTGGCGCCGCATGAAAGCAGCAAACTGGATTGCCGGCGCGGCGGTGGCCCTTGGCGGCGCCGTGCTGGCCAACGACCTCGTCGCGCGCCGCAACGAGGCACGCCACCCGCCACGCGGCCGCTTCCTGACCGTGGATGGCGTGCGGCTGCACTTCCTGGAACGGGGCGCGGCGCAGGCCGGGCCGACCGTCGTGCTGCTGCACGGCAATGGCGCGATGGCGGAGGATTTCGCGCTCAGCGGTATCCTGGACGAGTTGGCGCGCCACCATCACGTGATCGCCTTCGACCGCCCCGGCTTCGGCTACAGCGACCGGCCGCGCCGCCACATCTGGACCGCCGCCGCGCAGGCCAGGCTGCTGCGCCATGCGCTGCGGCGCATGGGCATCCAGCGCTCGGTGGTGGCCGGGCATAGCTGGGGTACGCTGGTGGCGCTGGAGATGGCGTTGCAGCGGCCGGACCAGGTGGCGGCGCTGGTGCTGATGTCGGGCTACTTCACGCCGACGCTGAGGATGGACGTGCCTGCCTTCTCCGGCCCCGCCATCCCGATCCTCGGCGATGTGATGCGCTACACCATCTCCCCACTGATCGCGTGGGCGATCACGCCGCTGCTGTTCCGCCGCATCTTCTCCCCGGGCCCGGTGCCGGCGCATTTCGCCGAAGGCTTCCCCACCGGCCTGGCGCTGCGCCCATCCCAGCTGCGCGCCGCCGCCGCCGATACCGCGCTGATGATCCCGGGTGCGGCAGCCACGCGGAACCGGCATGGGGAGGTGCGGATGCCGGTGCTGATCCTGGCCGGTGCGGATGACCAGATCGCCGATGTCGGCCGGCAATCCGCCCGCCTGCACCGGGACATTCCGGGCAGCGAGCTGCGCCTGGTGCCCGGCGCCGGCCACATGATCCACCATGCGGCGCCGGAGGCGGTGGTGCAGGCGATCCGCGATGCTGCCGACCGGGTGCGTGACGAAAGGGCGCGCGACTAGCCATGGCGGCGGCGCCCTTCCGCGTGGTGATCCTCGGCGCCGGCTTCGGCGGGATGGAGGCGGCACGCGCACTGCGCCATGCGCCGGTGGAGGTCACGCTGGTCGACCGCCACAACCACCACCTGTTCCAGCCGCTGCTGTACCAGGTTGCGACCGCGGCGCTGTCGCCCGGCGACATCGCCTGGCCGATCCGCGCCATCTTCCGTCGCCAGCCCAATGTGACGGTGCTGATGGCGGAGGTCTCGGGCATCGACACCGCCGCCCGCCAGGTGCGGACGCAGGACGGCCTGCGCCTGCCCTATGACGCGCTGGTGGTCGCCACCGGCGCCACCCATTCCTATTTCGGCCATGACGAATGGGCGGGCGTGGCACCCGGCCTGAAGACGCTGGACGACGCCACCGCGCTGCGCCGCCGCCTGCTGGTGGCCTTCGAGCAGGCCGAGCTGACCATGGACGCCACCGAGCGCCAGCGCCTGCTGACCTTCATCGTCATCGGCGCCGGCCCCACCGGTGTGGAGCTGGCCGGCGCCATGGCGGAGCTGGCGCGCGATGCGATGTCCCGCGAATTCCGCCGCATCAGGCCGGAGATGGCGCGCATCATCCTGCTGGAAGCCGGCGAGCGCGTGCTGTCCACCTTCCCCGAGGATCTGGGCGAGACCGCGCGGCGGTCGCTGGAAGCCAAGGGCGTTCAGGTGCTGACCGGCCGCAAGGTCACGCTCTGCGACGAGGCCGGCGTCACCTGCGGCGAGGATCGCTTCCCCGCCAGCACCGTGGTCTGGGCCGCGGGAGTCGTCGCCTCCCCGGCCGCGCAGTGGCTGGGCGTGCAGCCGGGCCGGGCAGGGCGGCTTGAGGTCGGGCCGGATTTGTCCCTGCCAGGCCTGCCGGAGGTCTTCGCCGTGGGCGACCTGGTGCAGGCCAAGGATGCGGAGGGCAAGCCGGTGCCGGGCACCGCGCCGGCCGCCAAGCAGATGGGCCGCCATGTCGGCCGCCTGCTGGCCGCGCGCGCCGCGGGCCGTACGGCACCCGGCGCCTTCCGCTACCGCCACCAGGGGGAGCTGGCGACGATCGGCCGGCGCTCCGCCGTGGTGGCGCTGGGGCGCTTCAGGCTCACCGGCCTGATCGGCTGGTGGTTCTGGGGCATCGCGCATGTCTATTTCCTGGTCGGCTTCCGCAGCCGCGTCGTCGTCTCCTTCGAATGGCTGTGGAGCTACCTGACCTTCCAGCGCGGCGCGCGGCTCATCACCGCCCCCTCCCGCCGTCCGCCCAGCGATGCGCCCGTGTGATGCGCCCGTGTGACGCACCCGTGTGATTGCGTGGCCGAAAGCGCGGCAGCGTGACCGCGGCGGTGCCGAACCCGCAACCCCATCCCGCATTCAAGCCACATCTTGAAGGGGTGACGCGGATGCGGGCGCTGGTCTGGCACGGCAAGGAAGACATTCGCTGCGACACGGTCAGCGATCCCACCATCGAGGATCCGCGCGACGCCATCATCAAGGTGACGAGCTGCGCGATCTGCGGATCGGACCTGCACCTGTTCCACAACCTGATCCCCGCCATGAAGCCCGGCGACATCATGGGCCATGAGACGATGGGCGAGGTGGTGGAGGTCGGTTCCGCCGCGAAGGGCAGCCTGAAAAAGGGCGACCGCATCGTGGTGCCCTTCACCATCACCTGCGGAACCTGCGAGCAGTGCAGGCGCGGCAACTGGTCGGTCTGCGAGACCACCAACCGCAACAAGGAGATGGCGGACAAGGTCTTCGGCCATGCCGGCGCCGGCCTGTTCGGCTATAGCGGCCTGACCGGCGGCTATCCCGGCGGCCAGGCCGAATATCTGCGCGTGCCCTATGCCGACCAGACGCATATCAAGGTGCCGGACGGGCTGACGGACGAACAGGTGCTGTTCCTGTCCGACATCCTGCCGACCGGCTGGCAGGCCGCGGTGCAATGCGACATCAAGCCGGACGACACGGTGGCGATCTGGGGTTGCGGCCCGGTCGGGCAGATGGCGATCCGCAGCGCCGTGCTGCTCGGCGCGAAGCAGGTCATCGCCATCGACCGCTTGCCCGAACGGCTCGGCATGGCCGCCGCCGGCGGCGCCATCACGATCAACTTCGAAGAAGAAAGCGTGATCGAGCGGCTGAATGAGCTGACCGGCGGCAAGGGGCCGGATAAATGCATCGATGCCGTCGGCATGGAAAGTCATGTCGGCATCGGCCAGCCGGACACGCTGCTGGACCGCGCCAAGCAGGTGGTGATGCTGGAGAATGACCGCCCGCATGTGCTGCGGGAGATGATCTATGTCTGCCGCCCCGCCGGCATCCTCTCCGTCCCCGGTGTCTATTCCGGACTGGTGGACAAGCTGCCGATGGGCCTGGTGATGAACAAGGGACTGACCATCCGTACCGGCCAGACGCATGTGAAGCGATGGACGGAGGACCTGCTGCGCCGCATCGAGGAAGGCCAGATCGATCCGTCCTTCGTCATCACCCACACCGTGGGGCTGCAGGATGGACCGGAGATGTACAATATCTTCCGCAACAAGCAGGACGGCTGCATCAAGGTGGTGCTGAAGCCATGAGCATGATCGCGAACATGTCCCGCCAGAAGGGCGACCCGCGCATCCTGCGCCGTGGCCCCGGCTCGCTCGGCGCCGCGGACCGGCTGGCGCGGGCGCTGGGCTGGTTCAGCATCGGCCTGGGCGTGGCGCAGATGCTGGCGCCACGGCGGATGACCCGTGCCCTGGGCATGCGCGGCCAGGAAGGCCTGATGCGGGCCTATGGCGCGCGGGAGGTTGCCTCGGGCGTGCTGGCCTTGTCCGTGGACCCGTCCGTCGGCCTGCGCAGCCGCATGGTGGGGGATGCGGTGGATGCTGCCACGCTGATCGCGGCGCTGCGCCCGGGCAATCCGAAGCGGGACAATGTGATGCTGGCGCTGGCGATGGTGGCCGGCGTGACGATGCTGGACATCCTGGCCGACCAGGCGCTGAAGGCGCGGCACGGACGGGAACAGGCGCGCCCGCTGCGCCGGATCGCGCCCAACACCGCCGCCCGGCCCGGTGACCGCAGCGGCTTTCCGCAAGGCCTGGCGCGGGCACGTGGCGCGGCGCGGGACTTCGTCGTGCCGGACGATTTTCGCGCCGCTTTCTGACTCCGGCGGCCCGGCCGGCGAGGGCATCCGTTCAGGAGGCCCGCATCTCCGGCGGCCGGTGCCCCTCGATCGCGGCGGAGAGGGCGCCGCGCAGTTCCTCCAGCCCGAAGGGCTTCCGCAGCAGCGGCAGGCCGGCTGCGGCCACGCGCAGGGGTGCGCCGCTGAAGCCGCTGCATAGCACGATCGGCAATTCGGGCCGCTGTGACCGCAGGGTGCGCGCGAGGTCCAGCCCATCCTGGCCACCCGGCATCACCACATCCGTCATCACCAGATCCACCTGCAGCCCCTGCTTCAGCACCGAAAGCGCCGCCTGCGCCGAATCCACCCGGCTGACGGTGTGGCCCAGGTGGCGCAGCACTTCCTCCGTCAGGTCGCCCACATCCGTATCATCCTCCACCAGCAGCAGGCGCAGCGGTGCCATGCCGCTCGTCGGCTGGAGTAGATTCTCCGCCGCCTGTGGCGTGGTGGGAACGCCGAGGGAGCGCGGCAGCAGCAGCGTCACCGTGGTGCCGCCGCCCGTCTCGCTGCGGATGCGCGCCGCGCCGTTGCTCTGCCGCACGAAGCCATAGACCTGCGCCAGGCCGAGGCCGGTGCCGCGGCCGGCCTCCTTGGTGGTGTAGAAAGGCTCGAAGACCCGCGCCAGAACGTCCGGCGTCATGCCGATGCCGGTATCGGACAACGCAATCTCGACGTAGTCGCCCGGTGCCAGTTCCACGTCGCCCTGGCCGATCGTCACATTCGTCGCCATCAGGCGCAGCGTGCCGCCGCGCGGCATCGCATCGCGCGCATTCACGCCAAGGTTCAGCAGCGCCAGTTCCAGCTCCGCCGCATCCACCAGCACGGGCCAGATGTCCGGTGCGGCGTGGATGCCGATGGTGATGTCGCCGCGCAGCGTGCGGGCCAGCAATTCCCGCATCTCCTCAAGCCACAGCTGCAGGTCGAGCGGCTGCGGCTTCAGAGTCTGGCGCCGGGCGAAGCTCAGCAGGCGACGCGTCAGTTCCGCGCCACGCTTCGCGGCCTGGCCCATCGCCTCCACCAGCTTCTCCCGCCGGGCCGGGTCCTCCGTGGTGCGGAGCAGGGCGATGCCGCTGGTGATGACGGAGAGCAGGTTGTTGAAGTCATGCGCCACGCCGCCGGTCAGCTGGCCCAGCGCCTCCAGCTTCATCGTCTGGAACAGGCGGGCCTGGGCGGCCTCGCGGGCGCGGACTTCCTGTTCCACCTCCCGCCGCAGGTCCTGGTTGGCATCCTTCAGCGCCAGCTCCGACTGCTTGCGTTCCGTGATGTCGATGTTGAGCCCGATCAGCCGGAGCGGCTTGCCCTGCTCGTCGCAGACCAGCCGGCCGCGGCCGGCAAGCCAGCGCAGCCCGTGGCGGGGATGCCGGATGCGATACTCGACCGAAAATTCCGGCGCGCAATTCGCGACGCAGTCGCGCAACGCCGCCTCCGCCGCCGCACGGTCCTCCGGCACCACCGATTCGACCCAGGCGGCGTAGGAAGGACGCATGACCGCAGGGTCCAGGCCATAGAGGTCGAAGTATTCCGCGGACCAGACGATGTTGTTGCGACGGATGTCCCAGTCCCAAGTCCCCGCGCCGGCATAGCGCTGTGCCAGGCGCAGGCTTTCCTCGCTGTCGCGCAGCCGGGCATTGATGGCGGCCAGTTCGGCGGTGCGCGCCTCGACCCGTTCCTCCAGCTCCGCATTGTTGTCGGCCAGCGCGGTATTCGCCTCCTCCAGCTCCTCCGCGATGACGTGCAGTTCCTCCAATGCCACGCGCAGGCTCTCGGCGGTATCGGACGTGTCGCCGTTGCCCGGCAGCTTGTGAGGCTGTGGGCGCAGCTTGGCCTGCGCAGTGGCGGCTGCAGCTTCCCGCTCTGTCAGCCTGGACTCCACCTCGCGCAGCCTGCGGGTGCGGACCGCCAGCTCCGCCACCAGGCGGGCGCAGTCCTCGGCCAGGGTGGCCGCTTCCTGTTGCGCGTCCTCCAGCGCCACGCGCAACTGTTCGCTTTCCCCGGCCAGGCGGGCCCGCTCTCCGAGATCTTCATCCGGCTGTGCCATGCCTACCCTATACATGTTGCCGGGCCGTGTGGCCTGGGCGACTTTGCCGCCGCATCTGCGTTTCAAAGCGGCATTTGAAGGCCTGAAGGCGCATCCTCCCGCGAAGTTGCCTGCGTGGGAAACTTGGCTGCACGTCGAAACGATAAGGCAGGAGCGATCGATGGTAAATCACAACGTGATCGTCCTGGGCGCATCCGCCGGAGGTGTGGACACGCTGGTGGCGCTGTGCGGCCGCCTGAGCGCGAACCTGCCCGCGGCGGTGCTCGTGGTGCAGCATATCTCGCCGAATGCGAATAGCGCCATGGCGCATATCCTCGACCGTGCCGGGCCGTTGCCGGCGAAGCAGGCGGTGCATGGCGCGCCGCTGCGGGTCGGCACCATCAGCGTGGCGCCGCCGGACCGGCATCTGCTGGTGGCGCCGGACGGGCAGCACATGGCCCTGAGCCGCGGCCCGCAGGAAAATCGTTCCCGCCCCGCGATCGACGTACTGTTCCGCTCCGCCGCGGTGGCATGCGGGCCGCGCGTGATCGGCGTGGTGCTGAGTGGCCTGCTGGATGACGGCACCGCGGGGCTCATCGCCATCAAGGCCTGCGGCGGCATCAGCGTCGTGCAGGACCCGGCGGATGCCACATGGCCCGACATGCCGCGCAACGCCCTGTTCGGCGACAGCCCCGACCATTGCCTGCCGGCCATCGAGCTGCCGGCCCTGCTTGACCGGCTGGCCCAGAGCCCAGCCGGCGCCGCCCCCCCGGTGCCACCGCGGCTGAGCGCCGAGGTCCGCATCTCGCGCCAGGAGTTCGCCGCCATGCCGCCGAACACGACCACCATTGGCCAGCCGAGCCGGATGAGCTGCCCCGCCTGTGGCGGCGTGCTGAACGAGATCGAGGACAAGAAGGTGCCGCGCTTCCGGTGCCAGATCGGCCATGCCTACGGCGCCGAGACCCTGGCGCTGACACAGCAGGAAGCATTGGAGGAAGCGCTTTCGGTTGCGATCCGCACGCATCACGACAGGCAGCAACTGTTCCTGCGGATGCAGCATCAGGCGGAGGCGCGCGGCATGCGCCATGCCTCGCAACGCTGGCAGCGGGCGGCGGAGGAGGCAGCGCGTGCCGCCGTGTTGATCAGCGATGCGATGGACATGCTGCGGCAGACGGAAGACGAGCCACCGACCGAGGCGCCTGCCATGCCAGCCTAGCGCAAACGCCGTGATGAGTGGTTCAGTGGGAGCGCATTTCCTGCGCTGGAGTCAACGGAGTCTGGCGAGCGCAGCCGCCGGTTTCACGGCGGCGCCGCTACCCGGTCGGCCTCACCCGTCAGCCGGCGCCGGTCCGCGATGTCGTGCAGGATCGCGACGAGCAGTGGCGGCATCTCGTCACCGAAATACTGCAGGCACATCTCCACCGGGCGTTCCGCCGGCCCGCCGGCCTCGTCCGTCCGATGCAGCACCGCCTCGACGACCAGTTCCTGCACCTCGCCGGCCAGCAGCGGGGCCAGCATCGCGCGAAAGGCGAGGGAGGACACGCCCACCAGCAGGTCGGTGAAGGGAATGCGACGAAGCTGCGCGATGGACTGGCCCAGCTTCTGTTCGCCGCCGCGATTGACCAGGATGAACCGCAGCGTCTCCGGGTCGAGGAAGTACACCTCGTTCAGCGAATGGCCGAGGATGCGGCCGAGGTAGCGCGCGTAATCCTGGTCCTGCCGCGCTTCGGTCACGTCCTCCACGATCAGCACGACGCCGCGCGGCCCGGCTGTCTCGTAGAGCAGCGGGGAGATCCGCACGCGGCATTTCAGGCCACGGCCGCGCCGGTCCACCGCCGCGATCGTCGTCTCCGCATGGTCCACCTGGCCGGACAGTACGCGCTGCATGTCGGACCGCAGCGGTTCCAGCGGCAGGCCGATATCCAGCTCCAGCGCCTGCCGGTCCACCACTTCCTCCGCCCGCAGGCCCCAGACCGCCTCGTTCCAACGGTTCCAGGACCGCACCTTCAGCGACGGGTCCAGTACGATGATGCCGGCATCCATGCTGCGGAGCACGCCGTCCATGTGGCGGCGGAACTCGGTGGTCTCCTCCTGCCGCAGGCGCAGCTCCTCATTCGCCGCCTCAAGCTCGTCGTTGGTGGATCGCAGCTCCTCGTTCATCGTCTCCAGTTCCTCGTTGGTGGACTGGAGTTCCTCGTTGGTGGTCTCTAGCTCCTCGTTGGTGGATTGCAGTTCCTCGTTGGTGGTCTCCAGCTCCTCATTGGCGGATTGGAGCTCCTCGATGGTCGTCTCCAGGCTTTCCTGCGCCGCCTCCAGCTCCTGCTGCAGGGTCCAGGCGCGGGTAGTGTCGGAGAAGCCGAGCAGGGTGGCGAATTGCAGGCCGTCCCGCGCGAACAGCGGCGTGACGTCGATGGTCAGGCGAACCGGGCTGGCGGGGGGATGCTGGTATTCGAGATGTTCGAGCCGTACAGCCCGCCCGCTGCGGGAGGCTTCGTCGATGCGGCTCCGCAGCTCCACCGGCCTGTAGGAGATCGCCAGGTCCTGGAAAGGCCGCCCAAGATCGCCTTCGCCCACTTCGAGAAGGCGGCGGGAGGCAGGGTTGGCGAAGACCAGCACGCCATCATTGTCCACCGCCAGATAGGCCTGGGCGGTACCGTCGGCGAGCGCCTCCAGCAGCCGCTGGTGCAGGGTGGGCGCGCGCCCGGGCCCCAGCGTGGCCGGCGGGCCGGCGAAGGTGACGCTGCCGCCATGGCTGCGGCGCCAGCCCTGCGGCACCTTGCGGAAGATACGGTGCTTCAGATCCACTGCCTCGAACAGCCGGGACCGCGCGAGCTGTGTTTCCGCCTTGCCGAGGAACAGCAACCCGTCATCCGCCAGCGCATAGTGCAGCCGCGGCAGGACCTGGTTCTGCGTATCCGTCTCCAGGTAGATCAGCAGGTTGCGGCAGACCAGCAGGTCGATGCGGATGATCGGCGCATCATGCACCACGTTGTGGCGGCCGAAGATCACGCATTTCCGCAGCTCGCGCTGCAGCACGTAGTGGTTCGGGGTGCGGTCGAAGTAGCGCGCCAGCAGGTCCGGCGGCACGCCTTCCACGTCGCGCGGGGTGTAGGTCGCCTGCCGGGCCGTGCGCAGCGCGTCCTCGTCCAGGTCGGTGGCGTAGATCTTCAGGCGGTTGCAGGCATCCGGGCCCAGCACCTCGGCGAAGGCCATCGCCAGGCTGTAGGGTTCCTCCCCGGTGGCGCAGCCAACGCTCCAGATCCGCAGCTGGCCGGTTTCGCCGATGCGCTCCACCAGCCTGGGCACCACATCGGAGCGCAGCGCCTCCCATGCCTCCGGATCGCGGAAGAAGGAGGTTACGTTGATCAGCACGGTGTTCAGCAGCGCCGGGAATTCATCCGGATGCGCTTCCAGGAAGGCGTGGTAGGCGGCGAAGCCGTCGATGCCGACCTCCTCCATCCGCCGCTGGATGCGGCGGCGGAGGCTGGACTTCTTGTAGCCGCGGAAATCGACCCCGCGGCTTTCCTGGATGTGGCGGATCAGCGCCTGCAGGTCGGGCTCGACCGTTTCTGTGCCGGACATCGGACTTCCTTGTACCGATGCCGCAATACCATCTCGGCGCGGGCGTCGCACGCCATTCGGCGGGCGCCACCGAACTGCGCACGCCATTCGGCGGGCGCTACCGGACTGCGCACGCCATTCGGCGGGCGCTACCGAACTGCGCGCGCCATTCGGCGGGCGCTACTGCAGCGGTTTCCCCGGCTCCTCGGCATCCTCTTCGACCCATTCACCGGCCGGGGCGGTCACCTCGGGCGTCGGGTTCTCGGCCAGAAGCGTCGCGGTCTCGTCGTCGAAGGCGCTGACGGTGGTGCTGTCCCCATTGCTATCGGCCAGCCCGAGCGCCGCGACGGTCGCCGCCACCACGCGGGCGGCAAGGGCTGCGCTGCGGGCGTCCTGGCATTCCACCACCACCTCCGCATCCTCGCCGCCATTCTGGACAAGTTCGACCAGGTAGAATTGCGCGCCGTCGCGCTCGGCGCTTTCCCAGATGCCCTCGGCGGTGCGCCGCATCGGCGTGATCGCCACCGAGAGCGCCGGGTTGGCCTGCGGCGCTCCACTGCTGTCGGACATTCCTCGCCTCCTCCGCTGTATGGGCTGCAACGCGACGTGGCTGCGGGGGTGCCAAGCCATTCCGCGGGCGTGACCAGCATGCATCAACATCATGTGCTGCGACAGGCAGCCGGAGGGCGCAGCCGAAGCAGACAGCCGGTGGCGCTGCGCCGGGGGCGCCTCCGGTGAAGCGGCGAAAGGCGGCGCATTCGCGAAAGCAGCGGAAGGCTGCGCCATCGCAAGGAACAGTTGTGGCCGCCTTTTGTTGGAGATGCAGCGTCATGGCGGCGGGCATGGGTCCGCGCGCCGGCGAAGCAGCAGGTGAGGTGAGCCAGATGAGCGACACGAGACAGGGCGGTTTCCCCGACCGCAACCCTCCGAACCCGAACAGCCCCACCCGGTCCGACCCGACGCACCGCGTCGCCGAGGACGGCCGCGCCGCCCTGGACGAAGCCAAGGCGCAGGCCGGCGAGGTTTCCGGCACCGTCCGTCGCGAGGCGGCCGGCGCCGTGGCTGATGTGAAGGCCGAGGGTGCGGAGGTGCTGGATGCGGCCCGCAAGCGCGCGGAAGGTTTCGCGGAGGCGCAGAAGCGCGCCGGCGCCGAGCAGGCCGAGGGCTTCGCCGAAGCGGTGCATGGCGCCGCCGACAAGCTGGGCGAGCAATCCCCGGTGATGGCGCGCTACGTGCACGAGGCGGCTTCCGCGATCGAGGGCATGGGCCGCACCCTGCGTGACAGCAGCCCGGCAGACTTGCTCGGCCGCGTCGAGGATCTGGCGCGCCGCCAGCCGGCCGCCTTCTTCGGTGCCGCCGTGCTCGCCGGCTTCGGTCTGGCGCGCTTCGCCAAGAGCTCGGCCGAGGCATCGCGCCGCGGCAGGCAGGGCTACGCCGGCACAGGGCATCACACCGCGCCGATGGGCGGTGGCGTGCGGCCGGAGACGGCGGCGCAGGCCCCGGGTTGGGCACCGCCTGCCAACAACGACAGCGGCGGCGCCAAGCCGACGACGCTCGCGGCGGCCTCGCTGGGCGGCGCGGCGGCCTGGCCGGGCGGCCGTGCGCCCAGCATGCCCGAGAACCCCGGCAAGGGAGGCAGCGGCAATGTCCTCTGATCCCTATGGCGTGGATCCACGCCATGCAGCCCACGATACCGGCCGTTCGGTGCCGGAGCTGTTCACCACGGTGATCGGCCAGATCTCGACGCTGTTCCGGCAGGAAGTGAAGCTTGCCCGCGCCGAGGTCGGTGAGAAGATCAGCCACGCGACGGGCGCGATCACACCGCTGGGCGCGGGGGCCGGCATGCTGCTGGGCACGCTGATCCTGCTGCTGTTCGCGCTGGTCTCGCTGCTGGTGCATTTCGGCGTTCCGGTGGGCTGGTCGCAGCTCATCGTCGCCATCGTCGCGGCGGTGATCGGCTACGCGCTGATCCGCAGCGGCATTTCCCGTTTGAACACGACGAACCTGATGCCCCAGCGGACCGCCGAGCAGCTGTCCCGGGATGCACAGGTCGCGAAGGAGCAGGTGCGATGAGCAGCACGACGGATCCCGGCAACCGCAGCAGCGCGGATATCGAGCATGAGGTGGAGCGCACCCGCGCAGGGCTGACGGAGACGCTGGAGGAACTGCGCGACCGCGCCTCCCCCGGCCAGCTCTTCGAGCAGGCGCTGGACTACGCCCGCACTTCGGGCGGCGCGGAATTCACCCGCAACCTGGGCGCCGCGGTGCGCGACAATCCGCTGCCGCTGCTGCTGATCGGTGCCGGCATCGGCTGGATGATGCTGGGCCAGGGCGGGCGTGGCCCGTCGCTGCCGCGGCGCCGCAGCGGTGCCTACGAGGCACCCTACGGCGACAACTATCCCGCCACGGGGTGGGAGCGTGCCGAACCGGGCATCGGTGAGCGCGCGAGCGGCGCGGTGGGCGATGCGGCCGGTGCGGTGCGCGATGCCGCCGGCGGGGTGCGCGACAGCGTGGCCGGTGCGGCCCGCAGCGCCTCCGATGCGGCCAGCTCGGCCTATCGCAGCGTGGCGGGCGCGGTCGGCGCGGCGGGCGAATCGCTCGGCGGCGCGGCCAGCTCCGCCAGCAGCAGCGTGCGCGGTGGTACCGGGCATGCCTCGCACCTGGCATCCGACTATGCCGGCCGTGCCTCCCGCACCGCGTCCGAATATTCGCGCGACGCGCGGGACCGGATCGGTCACTGGGCGGATGATGCGGAAAACACGGCGAACTGGGTACTGCGCGAGCAGCCCCTGGTGCTCGGCGCGCTGGGCATCGCCCTCGGCGCCGCCGTCGGTGCCCTGCTGCCCGGGACGGAGACCGAGGACCGCCTGATGGGCGAGACGCGGGACGACCTGGCGCATCAGGCCGGCGCCCTGGCGCAGGAAGGCTATGAGAAGGCACGCGACACCGTCAGCGGCCATGCCGAGCATGCGCGCGATACCGCGGCCGGCAGCGCAGCGGGCCTCGCCGGTCAGGCGCGGGAAGCGGTGCGGGACGCGGCCCACAACATCGCCGCGAACGCCAAGGAGGCGCTGGCCGAAACGCCGGAGGACGGCAATCGCGACACCACGAAGCCGTCCGGCGGCGCGACCGGTACCGGCCATGCCGCCGGCACCACGCCGGGTGGCTATCCGTCCAGCCCGCAGCCCGGGACCGGCAACCGTCCGGTGAGCGGCCTCGGCTGATCCGGCAGGCCGGCCCGGCATTCCGCCGGGCCGGCGACGGCCTCGCCTTCAATCCAGCAGGGCGAGTGCCTGGCGCACCGCGCCCTGCATCGTGGCGCGGTCCGGCCGCCCGCGCGCCAGCACGCGCAGGCCCAGCAGCAGCGTCATCAGCAGCCGCGCCAGGTCATCCGCATCCCGCGCCAGGCTGATGCTGCCATCCGCCTGCCCGGCGAGTACGCGGCCGCGGAAGAAATCCTCCAGCTCCGCCAGCCGGCTGGCCACCACGCCGGCCACGCCGCGGTCATGCGGCGCCACTTCGAGCGCTGAATTCACCAGCAGGCAACCCATGCGGTCGCGCAGCGACCGGGCGACGATCTCCTCCAGCAGCCCGGCGATCGCCAGCCGCGGGGGCTGGGTGGCGGCCATCCGCCGCAGCCGCTCACGCATGCCCTGGTCGAGGTAGCGGTCGAGGCAGCGTGCGAACAGGCTGCGCTTGTCGCCAAAGGCGTTGTAGAAGCTCGCCTGCCCGAGCCCCATCACCTGGCCCAGGTCGCGCACGCTGGTGCCGGCATAGCCATGGCGCCAGAACTGGCGCATCGCCGCCTCGATGACGGCATCCTCGTCGAAGCTGCGGGGGCGGGACATCCTCGCCAGCATAGGTCCGGCCCCCAGGTGGGACAATGCGGGGGGCAATGCGGGGGGACGGTTCCGCTTGCCCTGGACGCATGGTGGAAGCAACCTGCGCCGTTGCCACCCTCCGGACCACGCCCCCCATGTGCCGCTTCCTCGCCTATCTGGGCGAACCCATCTTCCTCGCCGACCTGGTCTGCGCGCCGGCGCATTCGCTGATCCACCAGTCGATGCATGCCGATGAGGGCAAGACCGCCACCAATGGCGACGGCTTCGGCCTGGGCTGGTACGGGGAGCGGGAGGAGCCGGGCCTGTACCGGGAAATCCGCCCGGCCTGGTCGGACGAGAATCTGCGCTCACTCTGTTCGCAGGTGCGGTCGCGGCTGTTCTTCGCGCATGTCCGCGCCTCCACCGGCACATCGACCACGCGGGCCAATTGCCATCCCTTCGGCCTGGGGCGGCAGATGTTCATGCATAACGGCCAGGTCGGCGACTACCTCCGCATCAAGCGGCGGATGGAGGCGCTGATTCCGGATGCGCTGTACGAACACCGCCAGGGCACCGGCGATACCGAGGCGATCTTCCTGGCCGCCGCGGCGGATGGGCTGGCGGAGGACCCGATCGGCGCGCTGTCGCGCACCCTGGCGCGGGTGCTGGCGATGATGCAGGCGGCCGGCAGCACCCAGCCGCTGCGCTTCGCCGCGGCGCATAGCGACGGGCAGACGCTGACCTGCTTCCGCTGGTCCTCGGACAACCGCCCGCCCACGCTGTACTGGCGCCGCGCCGGTGCGAATGTGCTGGTGGTGTCGGAGCCGGTGGATGAACGCACCGCCGGCTGGCTGCCGATCGCGGCGAACCACGCGCTGGTGGCGCGGCCCGGGCAGGGTGTCCAGGTGCAGCCCTTCGAGGTGGCGGAGCCGGTCTTGTCCGATCTGTAACAACCGGTCCATAAAGCGCCATCACTCCACGGGGGACGACCCATGCTGACCCGCCTCGCCACCCTGGTCCTCGGCGCGAGCCTGCTGGCCGGGCCGGTATTCGCACCGAGGGCCATTGCCCAGGCGATCCCGCCCGAGCGCATCCTGCGCATGGTGCCGAATGCGGATCTGCAGACGCTGGACCCGATCAACACCACCGCCGGCGTGGTGCAGTCCCACGCGCACATGATCTACGATCAGCTGTTTGGCCGCGACGCGCAGCAGCGCCCGCAGCCGCAGATGGTGGGCGCGTACAGTGTCTCCGACGATGCGCTGGTCTGGCGCTTCACGCTGCGCGACGGCCTGGCCTTCCATGACGGCGCGCCGGTCACTGCGACCGATGTCGTGGCCTCGCTGCGCCGCTGGGGCGCGCGCGACCCGCATGGCCGGCAGATCATGGCGATCACCGCGAGCATGGAGCCGCAGGCCGATGGCAAGACCATCGTCTGGACGCTGAACCGGCCCTACGGGCTGATGCTGGATGCGCTCTCGAAGCCGGCCGGCAACATGCCCGCCATCATGCCGGCGCGCATCGCCGCGACCGACCCCTTCACCGCGATCCGCGAGACCATCGGCAGCGGGCCCTTCATCTTCTCACGCGAGGAATGGGTGCCCGGCAGCACGGTGGTGTATCGCCGCAACCCGAACTACGTGCCGCGCAGCGAGCCCGCCTCCGGCACCGCCGGCGGCAAGGTGGTGCATGTCGACCGCGTCGAGTGGCAGAACATCGCCAATGCGCAGACCTCGACGCTGGCGCTGATCCAGGGCGAGATCGACTACATCGAGAGCCCCGGCGTGGACTTCCTGCCGATGCTGCAGCGACGCGGCATGCAGATCGTCCGCACCAATACGCTCGGTGCGCCGGGCATGATCCGCATGAACCACATCCACCCGCCTTTCAACGACCCGCGCGCGCGGCAGGCGCTGATGCTGCTGGTGAACCAGGAGGAAATCCTCCAGGGCATGTTCCCCGACCCGGCGCTGTACCAGGTCTGCCACGCCTTCTTCGTCTGCGGCTCGGCGCAGGAGACCAATGCCGGCGTGCCGGAACGGCTCGGCAGCCCCGCCGCCCGCGAACGGGCGCGGCAATTGCTGCGCGAAAGCGGCTATGATGGTACGCCGATCGTGATGATGGACCCGACCGACAATCCCTTCGTCCACACCGCGACCCTGGTGCTGGCGCAGCAGATGCAGTCCGTCGGCTTCCGTACGGATGTGCAGGCGATGGACTTCGCCTCGATGGCCGGGCGCCGCGCCAATCGCCGCCCGCCCAGCGAGGGCGGCTGGCATATCGGCCTGACCTACTGGAACGGCCTCGGCGCCTCCGACCCCGTGGGAAATGTGCCGATGCAGGCGAGTTGCGACCGGGCCTGGCCGGGCTGGCCCTGCGATGCCGCGCACCAGGCGCTGATCGATGCCTTCCCCTACGCCGCCAACGCCGAGGAGCGGAAGCGCATCCTGGAGGAGCTGCACGCCAGCGCCTACAACCTGGTGCCCTACGTGCCCTATGGGCAGTGGTACCTGCCCTCGGCGGTCACCCCGCGCATCTCCGGCGTGCTGGCGATGCCAGGCATCATCATCGCCTGGAACATCCGCAAGGCGGCACGCTGAGACTTATACGAACGGCCGTTTCGCGCGGCCGCTCCGGGCCGCCCTCAAGCGCCGGGCGGAAACCTCCGGTTTCCCTGGCTTCGCGGCACTGGCCGCGGCGGCCGTTCGGACCGGTCAAGAAGCCGGTCCGCTCGGTTTCAGGCCACGGTATCGGCCATCTCGGCGCCGCGCCGGCCCATCGGCCGGTCCGGCACCGTGGTGCTGTCCCGCGCGGTCTGGTGCTCCATCTCGGCGTTCAGCTCCGCTCCGAGCAGGATGACGATGGCGGAAATCCAGATCCAGGTCATGAAGCCCATGACCGCGCCGAGCGAGCCGTAGGTCTCGTTGTAGCTGCCGAAATTGGCGACGTACCAGGAGAAGCCGGCGGAGGCGGCGAGCCAGACGAGCGCGGCGAAGGCGCTGCCCCAACTCACCCAGCGCCACTTGGCCTCCGCCCGGCTCGGGCCCCAGCGGTACAGGCAGGCCAGCACCAGCCCGACCAGCGCCAGCATCACCGGCCAGCGACCATAATCCAGCAGCGTCTCCGCCGTGCTGCCCAGGCCGACCAGGCCGAGCACCACCGGCACCGCCACCACCGCGACCATGGTCAGGATGGCGAACAGGATGAAGCTGAGCGTGAAGGCCAGCGTGGTCAGCGTCAGCTTGATGAAGCTGCGCTTCTCATGCTCCTCGTAGACCACGTTCAGCGCGTCGAACAACGCCTTCGCCGCCTGGTTGGCCGACCATAGCGACACGAGCAGGCCAGCGATGGCGCCGAAGCCCAGCGTCCCATCGGCGGATTCCGCCACGCGCTGCACCTGCTCCGTGAGGATCTCCATGCCACCGCCCGGCACGATGCCGCCGAGCGCATCCAGATGCCCCTGGATCGTCGTCGGGTCCGCCACCAGCGCGTAGAGAGACACCAGCGCCGCCAGCGCCGGGAACAGCGCCAGCAGGGTGTAGAAGGTGATGCCGGCGGCTTCCGTCATCAGCCGGTCCTCGCTGGCCTGCATCACCGTGCGCTTGACGATCTGCCACCAGCCGCGCGCCGGAATCTCGGTCGGGCGTTCGGCGTTGCGCCCGGCCCCCGGCTCCGTCGCCCGTGCGCCCGGGCCGGCCTCCGGCCGGTTGCCGGGGTGGGCCTCACGCCGGGGCGGGGTGCGTCGCACGGGCGACGGGCGCGGCCCGCGCCGGGCGGAATCCAGCGCCAGCAGCCCCGCCAGTGCCGCCGCGGCCAGCATCCAGCCGCCGCCTTCCCCCGCTGCGGGCCTGCCCGCCATGCGGTGCCTGTCTCCTGCGTCCGCCATGATGCTGCTCCTCGTTCATGCCCGGCAACGCCGAGGCGCGGCACGAGTGCCGCGTGGATGGAAACTTTTTGCGACCACCGGCGCTGAACGGTACGGGATGGCAAGGGAGGGGGCGATGGCGGAGGCGCAGCCCGTGGCGCTGCCCTGGCTGCTGCTGGAAAGCATCGGCGGCCCCGTGCGGCGCGGCGCGCAGATGCTGCTGGCGACGCTGGCCCTGGCTGCCGGCGTGGTGACCGAAGGGCTGCACCCGTCCAGCTGGCGCCGCCGCACCCTGCGCTCCGAACTGCGCCGCAGCCTGCGCCAGGCCATCGCCGGCGGCTTCGGCACCGTGGTCATCACCGCCACCCTCATCGGCTTCGGCGTGGTCCACCAGACGCTGCGCTGGCTCAGCTTCGCGGGGCAGGAGGATTACACCGGAACGCTGCTCGCCACCGTCCTGGTGCGGGAGGTGACGCCGGTGCTGGTCGGGCTGATCCTGCTCGGCCGCAGCGGCACCGTCACGGTGGTGGAATTCGGCGCCACCAAGGCCGGCGGGCAGCTCGAGGTGCTGGAGGCGCAGGGCCTCGACCCCTTCGCACTGCTGGTGCTGCCGCGGGTGGTGGCGATGGCGCTGGCCGGCTTCACGCTGGGGGTGATCTTCCTCGGCGTGGCGCTGGTCACCGGCTACCTGACCGGCTGGTTCACGGATCTGGTGGTCGGGCCGCCGCGGGAATTGCTGCTCAACCTGTTCGGCGCGACCGATACCGCCGAGTTCGCGCTGTTCGCGGTGAAGCTGGTGGTGATCGGCGCGCTGGTGGCGCTGGTCTGCGCCATTACCGGCATGTCCTCCACCCGCGCCGAGACCCCCTCCCACCTGCTGCCGCGGGCCTTCGTGCGTGGGCTGCTGGCGATCCTGGCGGCCAGCGCGCTGCTCAGCGTGGCCGCGGCATGACAGCGGTACTGGATGTGCGGGCAGCCCCGGCGCCCGGCGCCTCCCCCATCCAGGGGCGGGTGGAGCTGGCGCTGGCGCCCGGCGATCTGGCCCTGGTGCATGCGGAAGATCCCGGCATGGCCCGCGCCCTGGCGATGCTCTGTACCGGGCTGGTCAAGCTGGCCTCCGGGCAGGTGCGCTTCCTGGAGCAGGATTGGGCGGCGCTGCCACGGGTGCCGGCGCAGGCGCTGCGCGGGCGCATCGGCATTGCCCCCGGCGATGGCGGCTGGCTGCCGCATCTGACGGTGGCGGAAGGCATGCTGCTGGCCCGCCGGCATCACGACGACACGCCCGATGCCGAATTGCGCGCGGAGGCGGCGGAGCTGTGCCGCCTGTTCGGCCTGGATGGCCTGCCGCTGGCGCATCCGGCGGAGCTGACGCGGACCGACCTGGCCCGTGCCGGCTGTGCGCGGGCCTTCCTCGGCGCGCCGGACCTCATCCTGCTGGAAAGCCCGCTGGATCGTGAGACCGCCGACATGCTGGCGGAGCCGCTGCTGGCGGCGCTGGCGCCGGCCCGCGCCCGCGGCGCCGCCGCGTTGTGGTCCACCAGGTCGCGCCGCGCCTGGGACCAGCCCGGCTTCCCCGCCAGCCAGTGGTGGGTTCTGCAGCAGGACGGCCTGAAGGGGGACGCACCATGTCAGGCTCCGCGATAAGCCAGGAAGATCGCGTCCGGCTACGCCACACGGATCGCTGGGTGGGCGCGCTGGTGCTGCTGGCGCTGGTGCTGTTCCTCGGCGCCCTGTTCCAGCGCGGCGTGATCCGCGAATGGTTCGCGCGTGGCGCCACGCTGATGGTGCTGCTGCCGGAGGAAGGCGTCGCGGGCCTGTCCGTGGGGGCGGAGGCGGAAGTGCTGGGCATCCGCGCCGGCTCCGTCCGCCGCATCATCGTCGACCCGGAGCGCCGCATCCGCGCCGAGCTGCGCATCGAGGAACAGGCGAAGCCCTTCATCCGCCGCGATTCCACCGCCGTGGTGCGGCGCCGCTTCGGCGTGGCCGGTCCTGCCTACCTGGATATCCAGCGCGGCCGGGGCGAGGAGCTGGATTGGGACCGCGCCTGGATCCGCGCCACCAGCGAACGCGCACCGACCGAAACCCTCGGCACGCTGCTGGATGAATTGCAGCAGCGCGTCTTTCCCATCCTGGACGAGCTGCGCACCGGCACCGCCGCCTTCGCCGCCGCGACGCAGCGGCTGGAGCGCGGGGAGGGTACGGTGGGCCGCCTGCTGGCGGATGACACGCTGATCCGCCAGGCCGAGGCCGCCACCGCCCGCGCCGCCGCGGTGATGGAGAATATCGAGACGGCGAGCCGGGAGGTGCGCCAGCTCACCGCTGGCCTGGCCAATGGTCGCGGCAGCGGGTCCCTGCCCGGGCTGGTGACGCGGGCGGAGCGCGTGCTGGCGCAGGTCGAACGCGCCAGCGCCGACCTCGCTCGCGCCACGCCCGCCTTGCCGCAGGTCGCCGCCAATGTGCGGGACGGTACGGACAGCCTGCCGGCGGTGATGGTGCAGGCGCAGGAAGCCGCGCGGCAGATGGAGCTGCTGCTGGCGCAGCTGCGACGCCACTGGCTGCTGGGCGGCGGCGGCGCGCCGGCGCGCAATGTCTCCGCCGGCGTGCCGCGGCCGATGGTGGAGCGGCTGCGCCCGTGAAGCCTGCGCTGCTGGTCCTGGCCCTGCTGCTGGCAGCCTGTGGTGGTCGTGCCGCCCCGGAAGGCCCGCCGCGCGACACGGTGCTGGACCGTGCGGCGGACAGTGCGCGGGATGCGCTCAACCAGGACCAGCCGGCGGTGGCGGCGCGGCTCTATGCGCGGGCCCTGGACCGCGCGCGGGAACGCGACGATGCCGCGGCGATCGATGCCATGGGCTTCGGCCAGGCCACCGCCGCCCTCGCGCATGGCGATGCGCCGGCGGCGCTATCCGTGGCGCGGCAGGTGCGGGCGGGCCTCGCCCGGCGCGGCCGCGGTGCCTCCGCCGGGCTGCTGCTGGCGGAGGCGACGGCGCTGTTCCGCCTGGGCCGGATGACGGAGGCGGAGGCGCTGGCGCGGGTCGTCGCCGGGCGCGGCGCGGAACATCCGGCGGCGGCGCTGCGGGCGCATTTCCTGCTCGGCCTGCTGGCGGCCGGGCGCGGCGAGCTGGCCGGGGTGCTGGCGGCGCGGGCGGCCATCGGCGCGCCGCGCGACCCCGCCTTCCGGGCCGATGCGGTGGAGCTGGAAGGCGCCGCGGCGCTGCTGCGCAGGGATGCCGCGGGCGCCCGGCTGCACGCCGCCACGGCGGCCGATCTGCGCCGGGATTCGCTGGATTATCGCGGCCTGTCGCGGGCGCTGGCGCTGCAGGGCGCGGCGCTGGAGCGGCTTGGCGATCCGGTCGCCGCCGCGGATGCCTGGCTGCGCGCCGGCCAGGGTGCCGCGATGCGCGGGGAGGCGGCGGATGCGCGGCGCTGGCTGGCCGAGGCCCGCCGCCTGGCCGGCGGCCGCGCCGAGTTGCTGGCGGCGATCGACCGGGCGGCGGAAGCGCTGGCGCCGTGAGAGGTTTGACGCGCGGCGAGGCCACGCCGATCCTTCCCGGACGGGATTGGGGGACGCCATGAAGAAGCTGGTGAATGATCCGCGCCGCGTGGTGCGGGAAATGCTGGAAGGGTTGGCGGACCTCAACCCTGGCCTGGCGCTGCTGGATGCCGAGGACGTGGTGGTGAGGGCCGCCCTTCCGGTACCCGAGCACCGCCCGGTGGCCGTGCTGTCCGGCGGCGGGGCGGGGCATGAGCCGGCGCATGCGGGCTATGTCGGGCCGGGGATGCTGGCGGGCGCCATCGCCGGGGATGTCTTCACCTCGCCCTCCGTCGATGCCGTGCTGGCCGGCATCCGCGCCGCCGCCGGGCCGCGCGGCGCGCTGCTGGTGGTGAAGAACTACACCGGGGACCGGCTGAATTTCGGCCTCGCCGCCGCGCTGGCCACGGCGGAGGGAATCCCGACGAAGCTGGTGGTGGTGGCCGATGACGCCGCGCTGCATGAGACGGTGGCCCCCGAGCGCCGCCGCGGCATCGCCGGCACCGTGCTGGTGCACAAGGTGGCCGGCGCCGCGGCCGAGGCGGGGCTGGATCTCGATGCCGTGCTGGCCGAGGCGGAGGCCGCCTCCAGTGCAGTGGTGACCATGGGCGTGGCGCTCGGCGCCTGCACCGTGCCGGCCGCCGGGGTACCGGGCTTCGCGCTGGGCGAGGATGAGATGGAGCTCGGCCTCGGCATCCATGGCGAGCAGGGCGTGCGGCGCGCGCCGATGGCCCCGGCCGATGCCATCGTGGCGACAATCCTGGACACGCTGGTGGCCGATGCCGGACTGCGGGAGGGGGACCAGGTGGCCCTGCTGGTGAACGGGCTGGGCGGCACGCCGCCGATGGAGCTTTCCGTCGTGGCCCGCGCCGCGCTGGCGGGGCTGCGCGACCGCGGCATCGCGGTGCCGCGCGGCTGGGCCGGCAATTTCATGACGGCGCTTGAGATGCCCGGCTGCTCGATCAGCCTGATGCGGTTGGATGCGGCGCGACTGGCGCGGCTGGATGCGCCCGCCAGCGCCCCGGCCTGGCCCGGCGGCGGCATGCTGGCGCCGCGCGCCACCGTCGCGACACCGGCGGACCCGGCGCCCGGCCACCCCGAACCCGGCCCCCTCGCGCCAGCATTGCGGCGCGTGGCACTGGCCGTCGCGGCGGCCCTGGAGGCGGAGGAGGCGGCGCTGACGGCGCTCGACAGCCATGCGGGGGATGGTGATCTCGGCCTGTCCATGGCGCGCGGCGCGGCGGCGATCCGGGCCTTGCCGGAGGGCGCCTTCGCCACCCCGGCCAGCGCGCTGTCCGCCATGGCGCAGGCGTTGCGGCGGGCGATCGCCGGCAGTTCCGGGCCATTCTACGCCACCGCGCTGCTGCGCGCGGCACAGGTGCTGGGCGACCGGGATGCGGACCACGCCGGCTGGGCCGAAGCCTTCCGCCAGTCTGTCGCGGCGATTGGCGAGCTCGGCGGCGCCAGGCCAGGCGACCGGACCATGCTGGACGCTCTGCACCCGGCGGCGGAGGCCTTCGCCGCAACGCCGGCCTCGCCCGCCGCGGCCTGGGATGCCGCGCTGGCGGCGGCGCAGGCGGGCACGGCGGCCACCGCCACCATGCGCCCCCGCCTCGGCCGCGCCGCCTATCTCGGCGACCGGGCGCTGGGCCAGCCGGATGCGGGGGCAGGCGCGGTGCTGGTCTGGATGCAGGCGATCCAGCGCAGCCTGGGCTGAGCGGCGTCCCGGGGCATCCGCCGAAGTCTTTTTCGGCCCCGCTGCATCCGTTGCGCCCGGCGCTTCGTATCGCGGCGGGATCGAGGAGGAGCTGGATGCGGATCGGATCGGAGCCGGCTTTTCGTGGGCGGGGGCGTGGCGCTGGCTGCGGGGCTGCGGCCGCCCCGCTGCCCGCTCGACTTGGCTCGGTGCCGGCCCGGCTGCTGGCGGTGGGGTTGGTCCTGTGAATCGGCGTGACCTGCTGATGGCCGGGTTGGCCGGCCTTCCGGGGGCGCGCACCGGCTTCGGCTTTCCCATGGCGACCACCGCGAAGGGTCGGCGGCTGGTGCTGAACGGCGTCGCCACGTTTCAGGGCGGCTGGTGGTCAGGCGACTGGTGCCGCGTCGCCCTGTACCGTGAACTGGTGGACCGGGAGCCGCTGGACCCGGAGGCGGCGGCCGGAATGGCCGGCCGGCTGCGGATGGTCGAGGCCCGCTTCCTGCGCGACCTGGCGCTGGATACGGTGGTGGAGCAATGGCAGGAGCGGCTCTCCGGCTCCCTGCCGCCCGCCTTTCGGGCCTGGCTGCGCCCGGTGCGGGCGGGTGATGTGGAGCGCCAGCTTTTCCTGGACGGATCGGTGGTGCTGGAGGCGCCGGGACGCCTGGTGCGCCGGATCGACCATGCCGGCTTCGCGCGGCAGTTGCTGGATTCCTGGATCGGCCCGGAGGCCGGGGAGATGGGCGGCGCGCTGCGTGGCGTGCCAGCCTGACAGCCCAGCCCCGAGTCGGCCATCGGCCCGCGCGGAATCAAGGGCATGGAGGATGACGCTTCCGGGGCGGGCGGGTTGCGGCTACTCAGCCGCTCGCGCCCCTGGAGTCCTGGATGACGATCGCCATCGATATCGGCCTGAGCGCCTCCGGCACCCCTGCCGAATTCGATCTTGAGGAACTGCTGTCCACCCGCCTTCTGGTGCAGGGCAATTCCGGGTCCGGCAAGTCACATCTGCTGCGACGGCTGCTGGAACAATCGGCCCCCTGGGTGCAGCAGGTGGTGGTGGATCCGGAGGGGGATTTCACCTCGCTGGCCGATCGCTTCGGGCATCTGGTGGTGGATGCGGCGGATTATACCGACCAGGCGCTGCAGCAGGTGGCGGAACGGGTGCGGCGGCATCGCGTCTCGGTGGTGCTGAATCTTGAGAATGTCGAGGTCGAACAGCAGCTTCGCCTGGCGGCCGCCTTCCTCGGCGGGTTGTTCGACGTGGACCGGGATGCCTGGAACCCGGTGATGGTGGTGGTGGACGAGGCGCAGCTCTTCGCCCCCGCCGCCGCCAGCGAGACCTCGGACGAGGCGCGCCGGGCCGCGCTGGGCGCCATGACCAACCTGATGTGCCGCGGCCGCAAGCGGGGGCTCGCCGGGGTGATCGCGACGCAGCGCCTGGCCAAGCTGGCCAAGAACGTGGCGGCGGAGGCCTCCAACTTCATGATGGGGCGCACCTTCCTCGACATCGACATGGCGCGCGCGGCGGATCTCCTGGGCATGGAGCGGCGCCAGGCGGAGATGTTCCGCGATCTGGAGCGCGGGCATTTCATGGCGCTCGGCCCCGCCGTGTCCCGGCGCCCGCTGCGGGTGCGGGTGGGGGTTGTGGAAACCGGGTCGCGCAGCGCCGGGCCGAAGCTGGTGCCACCGCCGACCCAGGCCAGCGCGGCGGAGGCACGCGAACTGATCCTGGTGGCGCCGGAGCCCGAGACGCCGCGCCCGCCCCGCCGGATGCCGCGCGCTTCGGCGCCCGACCTGCTGGCGCAGCTCGCCCAGCACCGCCCCGCCTTGCCGGCCGCGGAGCCGGTGGCGCCGCCGACGCCCGAGGAAAAGGCCGAGCACCGCCGCAAGATCGCGGGCGTATTGACCAAAATCCTGGCGGAGCCGGATGCGCCCTTCCGCCCGGCCAGCGTGCTGTACCAGGATTTCCTGGTGCGCTGCAGGATCGAGGAAGTGGGCGGCCCGGCCATCGACATCCCCGCCTTCCGCCGCCTGCTGACAACCGCCCGCGCCGGGATCGGCGCCGAAGCGGCGGAGCGCAGCGAATGGGCGCAGGCGGTGGCGCGGGCGGAGGCGCTGCCGGATGACGTGCAGGGCGTGTTCCTGCTGCTGGCCCGCGCCGCGCTGGAACGCCAGCCCTGCCCATCCGATGCCACGCTGGCGCGCGCCTATGGCAGCCGTTCCCTCGGCCGGGCGCGGCGGCTGCTGGCCTATCTGGAGGAACAGGGCGTGCTGGTGGTGCGCGCGGAGCGTGGCGGGCGGCGCAGCGTGGTGCTGGTGGGCCTGGCCTGGGAGACGGCGCCCGGCGACCCGAACGGGCCGGAAGAGGCCGTGACCGCGGCCGCCTGAGCCCCTATCTGTGGTGGCATGACCACGAACCCGCTGCTCGCCCCCTGGACCACGCCCTTCGGCGTGCCGCCCTTCGACCTGATCCTGCCGGAGCATTTCGGCCCCGCCTTCGACCAGGGCATGGCGGAACAGGTGGCGGAGATTGCCGCCATCGGCGCCGACCCGGGTCGGGAAAACTTCGCCAATACGGTGGAGGCGCTGGAGCGCAGCGGCCGCACGCTGGACCGGGTGCGCAGCGTGTTCTTCAACCTGGTCTCCAGCCAGGCGACCGAGGCCTACCAGGCGATCGAGCGCGACTACGCCCCGCGCCTGGCTCGCCACCGTGCCGATATCGCGCTGGACCCGGCGCTGTTCGCCCGCGTCTCGGCCCTGCTGGAGCGCCGCGACGGGCTCGGCCTGGATGCGGCCCAAAGCCGGCTGCTGGTGCGGCTGCATGCGGGGCTGGTGCGCAGCGGCGCGGCGCTGGATGCGGCGGGGCGTGACCGGATGGCGGCGATCTCCACGCGGCTCGCCGTGCTGCACACGCAGTTCGGCCAGAACGTGCTGGCGGACGAGACGGAATGGCAGATGGTGCTGGCCGAGGGTGACCTCGCCGGCCTGCCCGATTTCGCCCGCGACGCGGCGCGGGAGGCGGCGCGGGAACGCGGGGTGGAGGGCTGGGTCATCACCCTGTCCCGCTCCTCGATCGAGCCCTTCCTGGTCTTCTCCACCCGCCGCGATCTGCGGGAGGTGGCCTGGCGCGCCTGGGTGGCGCGGGGTCTCGGTGCGCGGGACAACACCGTGCTGATCAAGGACATCCTGGCGCTGCGCGCGGAACGCGCCCGGCTGCTGGGCCATGCGGATTTCGCCGCCTGGCGGCTGGCCGACAACATGGCGCGCGATGCCGCCGCGGCGTCCGACCTGCTGCAGCAGGTCTGGGCACCCGCCAAGCGCCGTGCGGCGGTGGAGCGGGCGGAGCTGGAGGCGCTGGCCGGCCATCCCATCGAGGCCTGGGACTGGCGCCACTATGCCGAGATCGCGCGCCGCGCCCGGCACGATATCGATGAGAGCCTGACCAAGCCCTATTTCCCGTTGGAGGGGATGCTGGCCGCCGTCTTCGACACGGCCCGGCGCCTGTTCGGCGTGCGCTTCGTCGAGCGCCCGGACATTCCCGTCTATCACCCCGATGTCCGCGCCTTCGACATGCAGGACGAGGCCGGCGCGCATCGCGGCGTGTTCCTGCTGGACAGTTTTGCCCGGGCGGGCAAGCGGTCCGGGGCCTGGATGAGCAGCTACCGCGTGGGGCACGGCCTTGATGGTCCGGTGACGCCGATCGTGGTGAACAACAACAACATCGCGAAATCCACGCCCGCGCTGCTGTCCTTCGACGAGGCGCGGACGCTGTTCCACGAATTCGGCCATGCGCTGCACGGCCTGCTTTCCTCCGCGCACCATCCCTCCCAATCCGGCACGGCCGTGCTGGCGGATTTCGTGGAATTCCCCAGCCAGGTGTTGGAGCATTGGCTGGAGGTGCCGGAGATTCTCCGCACCCATGCGCGCCACCACGAGACCGGGGAGCCGCTGCCGGAGGACCTGCTGCGCCGGCTGCTCGCCGCGCGCCAGGATGGGCAGGGTTTTGCGAGTGTGGAGTTCGTCTCCTCCGCCCTCATCGACCTGGCGCTGCACACGCATCCCGACCCGCAGGGGCTGGATGTGTTGCAGTTCGAGGAAGAATTCCTCGGCGAGATCGGCATGCCGGAGGCGATCGGCCTGCGCCACCGCCCCGCCCACTTCCAGCACCTTTTCGCCGGCGGCGGCTACGCGGCGGGCTACTACGCCTATATGTGGGCGGAAGTGCTGGATGCCGATGCCTTCGAGGCTTTCGAGGAAGCGGGCGACCCCTTCGACCCGGCGCTGGCGGCGAAGCTGAAGGCAGTCTTCCAGGCCGGCGATACGCGCGACCCGATGGAGCTCTACGTCGATTTCCGCGGGCGTCCGCCCTCCGTGCAGGCGCTGCTGCGCAACCGCGGGCTGGCCGAGGCGTAACAACGGGGGCTTGCCGGGGGCGGCGCCGCGGGGCGAAGTGTCGGCAAAAGCCGGGAGACCACGCATGAGCCTTCGCCGCATCGCCACCACGCCCTTCAGCGACCAGAAGCCCGGCACCTCCGGCCTGCGCAAGAAGGTGACGGTCTTCCAGCAGCCGCATTACGTGGAGAACTTCGTCCAGGCGATCTTCGACATGCTGGGCGAGAAGCGGCAGGGGGCGACGCTGGTGGTGGGCGGCGATGGCCGCTTCCTGAACCGGGAGGTGGTGCAGGCCACGCTGAAGATCGCCGCCGCCAGTGGATTTGCCCGGGTTCTGGTGGGGCAGGGGGGGCTGCTGTCGACGCCGGCGGCCTCCAACATGATCCGCATCTCGGGGGCGATCGGCGGCGTGGTGCTGTCGGCCAGCCACAATCCGGGCGGGCCGGATGGCGATTTCGGGATCAAGTTCAACGCGGCCAATGGCGGCCCGGCGCCGGAGGAGATCACCGGCGCCATCTTTCGCCGCGCCAGCGCCATCACCGAATACGCCATGATGGAGGTGCCGGACCTCGACCTGGACCGCCTCGGCGAACAGCGGCTCGGCGATTGCGTGGTGGCGGTGGTGGACCCGGTGGCGGACTACACCACGATGATGCGCAAGCTGGTGGATTTCGATGCCATCGCGAAGCTCTTCGCCGGCGGCTTCCGCATGCAGTTCGACGCGATGAGCGCGATCACTGGCCCCTATGCCCACGCCATTTTGGAAGGCGCGCTGGGTGCCGCACCGGGCACCGTGCGCAACGGCACGCCGCTGCCCGATTTCGGCGGCCATCACCCGGACCCGAACCCGGTGCATGCGGCGGAGCTGATGGCGGCGATGATGGGCGCGGATGCGCCGGAATTCGGCGCGGCCTCCGACGGCGATGGCGACCGCAACATGATCGTCGCGCCGGGCCTGTTCGTCACGCCGTCCGACAGCCTGGCGATCCTGGCCGCGCATGCGCATCGCGCGCCAGGCTATGCGCGCGGCTTGGCCGGCGTCGCCCGCTCCATGCCGACCAGCCGGGCGGTGGACCGCGTGGCGAAGGCGCTCGGCATTGAATGCTACGAGACGCCGACGGGCTGGAAGTTCTTCGGCAATTTGCTCGATTCCGGCCGCATCACGCTGTGCGGGGAGGAAAGCGCCGGCACCGGATCCGACCATGTGCGGGAGAAGGACGGGCTGTGGGCGGTGCTGCTGTGGCTCAACATCCTGGCCGCCACCGGGCAGCGCGCGGATGCGATCGTGCGCGATCATTGGGCGCGCTTCGGGCGGGATTACTACACGCGGCACGATTACGAGGAAGTCGATGCGAGCGCGGCGCAGGGGCTGATGACGGCGCTGCGCGCGAAGCTCGGCACGCTGCCCGGGCAATCCTTCGCCGGCCTCACCGTCTCCGCCTGCGATGACTTCGCCTATACCGATCCGGTCGATGGCTCCGTCACCGAACAGCAGGGCGTGCGCATCCTGTTCGCGGAGGATGCACGCGCGGTGTTCCGCCTGTCCGGCACCGGCACCGTCGGCGCCACGCTGCGCGTCTATCTGGAGAGGTTCGAGCCGGATGCGGCGCGGCATGCGCTGGATACCCAGCAGGTGCTGGAACCGGTCGTCGCCGCGGCGCGCGAGATCGCAGAGATCGTGCGCCACACCGGCCGCGAGGCGCCATCCGTGGTGACCTGATGGCCGGAGCCGTCGGATAACACTGACTTAACATAATTCTTGATACGCCAATCCGATCCCCCTAGCTTCGCTCCCGAAGTGGTGTCCGGCGCAGACCGGTTGCAGCACATGTTCCAACGAGGACGTGGCACATCACTTGCAGGGATTTCGGCAGAATAATCTGGGAGTTGAGGGGATGAGGATTGGTGTTTCGCTGCTCATCGCAGCGACGACGATGCTTGGCGTCGCGGGCGCGGCATCCGCGCAGCAGACGCTGCAGCAGGTTCGTGACCGTGGCAGCCTGAACTGCCAGGTCGGCCTGCCAACCCCGGGCTTCTATGCCCTGGCCGCGAACGGCACCTGGTCCGGCATGGATGTGGACGTGTGCCGCGGCGTCGCCGCCGCCATCTTCAACGATCCGGGCAAGGTGCAGTACCAGTCGGTGACCTCGGCGGTGCGCTTCACGTCCCTGGCCAATGGCGAGAGCGACATGCTGTCCCGCACCACCACCTGGACCGCGGTGCGCGACGGGCAGCTCGGCCTGGAATTCGCCGGCGTGAATTTCTACGACGGCCAGGGCTTCGTGGTGCCCCGCGCATCCAACATCACCTCCGCCCGCGAACTCGATGGCGCGACGATCTGCGTGCTGACCGGCACGACGACGGAGCTGAACCTCGCCGACTATTTCCGCGCCAACAACATGCGCTTCACTGCGGTGACGAATGAGAACGTCAATGTGCTGGTGGAGACGTATCTGGGTGGCGGCTGCGATGCCTACACCAACGACAAGTCGGGCCTGGCCGCGCGGCGTTCCGCCTTCCCGACGCCGAACGACCACATGATCCTGCCGGAAACCATCTCGAAGGAGCCGCTCGGCCCGGTGGTGCGTCACGGCGACAACAACTGGGGCGACATTGTCCGCTGGGTGCTGATGGGCATGATCGAGGCGGAGGAAATGGGCGTCACCTCCGCCAATGTCACGCAGATGCTGCAATCGCCGAACCCCGGCATCAAGCGGCTGCTCGGCGTGGAGGGCAATGTCGGCCAGGGCATGGGCCTGCCGAACGACTTCATGGTGCGGGTGCTGCGCCATGTCGGCAATTACGGCGAGATCTATGAACGCAATGTGGGCGCCAACACGCCGATTGGCATCCCGCGGGAGCGGTCGCTGAACGCGCTGTGGAACAATGGCGGCATCCTCTACGCCATGCCGTTCCGCTGAGCCTTCCTCTGACAGGCCGGGCCGCGATGGGCTGAGGCCGGGGGCCGCGCGGGTTGCGCGGCCCGTCCTTGGCCTGCACGCGGGCCTGCGCGCAAGCAGGGCTGCCCATGTCCCAACTCACCGGGTCCCCATCCAGCGTGATCCGCCGTCCGGCAACTCCGCCGATGCGCCTCGGCGCCTTCGTCAACGATGCGACGGTGCGATCGGTGTTCTACCAGGCGGTCACCTTCGTCTGCGTCGTCGGGCTGATCTGGTACCTGGTCTCGAACACCATCACCAACATGGCGCAGCGCGGCATGTCGGCGGGGTTCGACTTCCTCGACGTCTCGGCCGGATTCAACATCGCCTTCACGCTGATCCCGTACCGGGAGGGCGACAGCTATTTCCGCGTCTTCCAGGTCGGCATCGCCAATACGCTGCTGGTCGCCGTGATTGGCGCGGTGTTCGCCAGCATCCTGGGCCTGGTGATGGGGCTGGCTCGGCTTTCGACCAACTGGCTGATCCGCACCCTTGCGCGCTGGTACATCGAGATCCTGCGCAACACGCCGCTGCTGCTGCAGATCATCGCCTGGTATTTCGGGGTATTCAACCTGCTGCCCCTGCCGCGCGCGAGCATCGACCTCGGCGGCGTCATGTACCTCAACAACCGCGGCGCCTATTTCCCGGCGCCGGTGGCGCAGGAGGGATTCGCGCTCACGCTGCTGGCGCTGGTTGCGGCAGTGGCTGGGGCAGTCGTGCTGCATATCTGGGCAAAGCGACGGCTGCGCGACACGGGGCGCGCCTTTCCGTCCGGGCTGGCCGGCGCCGCGCTGATCCTCCTGCTGCCGCTGCTGGTCTTCCTGGCCTCCGGCGCGCCACTAGCCTGGGACTGGCCGGCGTTGCGGGGCTTCAACTTTCGCGGTGGCTTCTCCGTGCCGCCCGCCTTCTGCGCGCTGATCGTGGCGCTTTCGATCTACACATCCTGCTTCATCGCGGAGATCGTGCGCGCCGGTATCCAGTCCGTCAGCCATGGCCAGACGGAGGCGGCGCGCGCACTCGGCGTGAAGCCCTCCCGCACCATGCGCTTCATCATCCTGCCGCAGGCGATGCGCGTGATCATCCCGCCGCTGATCAGCCAGTACCTGAACCTGACGAAGAACTCCTCGCTTGCCATCGCCATCGGCTTCCCCGATCTGGTCAGCGTGTGGATGAACACCTCGCTGAACCAATCCGGCCGCGCGATTCCGATCGTGGCGATGACCATGGGCTTCTACTGCGCGGTGAGCCTCGGCGTGTCTTTCGTGCTGAACCTCTACAACCGACGCATCCTGCTGAGGGAGCGCTGAGATGTCGGACGCGCCGCTGGTCTTCACGCCGAGGCCCGCCGATCCGCCGCCGCCCTCCACCATCGGCGTGGTCGGCTGGATGCGCGCCAATCTGTTCTCCAGCCTGCCGAACGCCATCCTGACCTTCCTCGGCGGCTATATCTTCTACGTCGTGGTCACCACGATCATCGACTGGGCGCTGGTGAAGGCGGTGTGGGAGGCGGAGAACCGCCGGCAGTGCCTCGACTTGGTCGGCCGCTCGGGCGCCTGCTGGCCGGGCGTCGTCGAGTGGATCCCCAACCTGATCTACGGGCTGTATCCGAAGGACCAGGTCTGGCGCATCAACATCGGCTTCCTGATCCTGCTCGCCTGGGCCGTGCCGCTTTGGCTGCCGCGGGTGAAGTCCAAGGTCGCGATCGGGCTGAGCCTGGTGCTGCTGTATCCGCTGCTCGCCTCCTACTTCTTCCATGGTGGCGCGCAGGGCGTGGTCTGGACCGCGCTGATCGCCCTCGGCGGCGCGGCCTTCCTGTGGGTGTGGCTGACCACGCTGGCGGAGATGCGCTTCGGCCTCGGCTTCGGCGCGCTGGTGGCGCGACTGGCAGGTGCGGCGGATGACGAAAGGGCGCGGCGCATCGGCTGGGGCGCGCTGGCGGCGCTGTATGTGCTGGCGCTGCTGGTCGTGTCGCAGCTCCGCTTCGTCGAGGTGCCGACGCGGGTCTGGGGCGGGCTGTTCCTGACGCTGGTGATCTCCGGCATCGGCATCGCCTTCTCCCTGCCCGCGGGCGTGCTGCTGGCGCTCGGACGACGGTCGCAGATGCCGCTGATCCGGGTGTTCTGCGTGACCTTCATCGAGCTGTTCCGCTCCGTCCCGCTCATCACCATCCTGTTCATGTTCAACACCATGCTGCCGCTGTTCCTGCCGGCCGGCGTCGAGGTGAACCGGCTGCTGCGCGCCATCGTCGCGGTCTGCCTCTTCGCCTCGGCCTATATGGCGGAGATCGTGCGCGGCGGGCTGCAGGCGATCCCGAAGGGGCAGTATGAGGCGGCGGCCGCGATGGGGCTGGGCTTCTGGCAGTCCACCTCCCTCATCATCCTGCCGCAGGCGCTGCGCATCATGATCCCGTCCATCGTCGGCAACTTCATCGGCCTGTTCAAGGACACCACGCTGGTCTCCATCATCGGCCTGTTCGACCTGCTCAGCATGTCGCGCGCGGTGGGGGAGGATACGCGCTGGCTCGGCCTGTTCATTGAGCCCTTCTTCTTCATCACGATGATCTACTTCGTCTTCTGCTTCCTGATGTCGCAATACAGCCTGAACCTGGAACGCAGGCTGGGCGAGGGGCAGCGGCGATGAGCCCCCCTGGGAAGGCTGCCATCCAACTCATCGGCGTCAGCAAATGGTATGGCGGCTTCCAGGCGCTGAAGGGGCTGGACCTGACGGTGGCGGAAGGGGAGCGCGTGGTGGTCTGCGGCCCCTCCGGCTCCGGCAAATCCACCATGATCCGCTGCATCAACCAGCTGGAGCGCCACCAGAAGGGCGATATCCGTATCCATGGCCGCGCCTTGTGCGGCGAGCCGAAGCAGGATGCGCCGGTGCTGCGGGAGACTGGCATGGTCTTCCAATCCTTCAACCTGTTCCCGCACATGACGGTGCTGGAGAACTGCACCTTCGCCCTGACCTGGGTGAAGCAGATGCCGCAGGCGGAGGCGGAGGGCATCGCCATGGCGCATCTGGAGCGGGTGCGGATTCCGGAACAGGCGCGCAAATACCCGCTGCAGCTCTCGGGCGGGCAGCAGCAGCGCGTCGCCATCGCCCGCGCGCTGTGCATGGCGCCCCGCATCATGCTGTTCGACGAGCCGACCAGCGCGCTGGACCCCGAGATGATCAAGGAGGTGCTGGACGTGATGGTGGAGCTGGCCGGCACCGGCATGACCATGGTGGTGGTGACGCATGAGATGGGCTTCGCCCGCACCGTCGCGAACCGGGTGGTCTTCATGGATCAGGGCGAGATCGTCGAGCAGGCCGCGCCGGAGGTGTTCTTCTCCGCCCCCCGCTACGACCGCACCCGGCTGTTCCTGAGCCAGATCCTCTAGCGGGAGGGGCCCGGCTTCCCCTGGCCCGGGGCCTTCTGCTACGCCTGCCTGACATAATTCCAGGCGAGAAGGCGGCAGGCGCACATGCCCGAAGACACCACGGCCGAGCAGGCCGCACCGGAGGATCTCTGGCGACTGCGCCGCAGCATCGACAATATCGATACCGCTCTGGTTGCCATGCTGGCCGAGCGCTTCCGGGTGACGCGGGAAGTGGGCCAGCTCAAGGCCCGCCACCGGCTGGAGGCCGTGGATGTGGCGCGGGAGGAGGCGAAGGTCGCCCGCCTGCGGGAGAACGCCGCCCGCGCCGGGCTGGATGAGGATTTCGCCGAGGAGTTCATCCGCCGGGTGATGGCGGAGGTGGTCCGCCAGCACCGGATCATTGCCGAGGAAGGGTGAATTCTACCCTCGGACGCCGGGCGCCGCGCTCCGCGCGGCTTGGCTTCGCCGCATAGGCGGCGGCGGCCATCCGGCCGCTCGGCCGGCTTGAACGCCGGCCGCAGGTTGCACCCTCTGTTGATCTGGCGCCCCTACTTCTCCACCCGCAGGTAGCGATCCTCCAGCGCCCGCCAGGTGGCGTTGTCGAACAGCTCCCACAGCTTGCCATGGCTGTACATGCGGTCCGCCACGGCGTTGGAGGAGCCGGTCTCCTTCAGCGAGGCCAGCATCTCCATCCCCGCCTTGGCGATCAGCCGCGTCATGGCGTTGGGGTAGATCGCCAGGCGGAAGCCCAGCGCCTGCAGGCGCTCCGCCGGCAGGATCGGCGTCTTGCCGCCTTCCACCATATTCGCCAGCAACGGCACGTCCGGGAAGGCGCGGCCGACTTCCTCCAGCTCTGCCTCGGATTGCGGGCTTTCGACGAAGATCACATCGGCCCCGGCCTCCCGGTACTGCCGGGCGCGGCCGATGGCGGCGGCCAAGCCCTCCCCGGCGCGGGCATCGGTGCGGGCGATCACCACGAAATCCGGGTCCCGCCGCGCTTCCACCGCGGCGCGGATGCGCATCTGCATGTCGGTCGCGGAAACCAGCTTGCGGCCCGGCTCATGGCCGCACTTCTTCGGCCATTCCTGATCCTCGATCTGGATGGCGGAGACGCCGGCGCGCTCATATTCCCGCACGGTGCGGATCACGTTCAGCGGGCCGCCATAGCCGGTATCGCCATCGGCGATGACCGGGATGGAGACCACGTCGCAGATGCGGCGGATGCGGTCGATGATCTCGCCGAAGGACAGCGCCGCCACATCCGGCGCGCCTAGCGCGCTCATCGAGATGCCGGCGCCGGTGATGTATAGCGCCGGGAAGCCGGAGGCATCGACCAGCCGGGCGGTGACGCAATCGAAGGCGCCGGGGGCCAGGAACAGCTCCTTCCCCGCCAGAAGCTCGCGCAGCCGGCGGTTGCGGCCGGGGGTATCGGCGAAGCCGATCGGCAGGACGGGGCCAGAGGCGGCAGTATTGGCGTCGGGCATGGGGCGGACCTCCTTCTTGGTGCCCTCTTGTTAGGCGAGGTGGCCGCCCGCGGGTAGCGCCCCGGCCGGGCCGCGTGCACAAGATTCGGGGCGGGGGCATGGGGGAAGCGATGGATTGGAAGACCGGCTGGCGATCCTTCTACTATCAGGGCGCGCCGGAGACGCCGGACCCGGTGCTGGTCCGCGGCCGCGTCGCGCTGCTGGTGATCGACGTGCAGGAAACCTATCTGGAGCGCCCGGACCCGGCGGGGCTGGCGGGCGAGGAACTGGCCCGCTTCCACGCATGGACGCCCTTCCACACCCGCATGCACGGCACCGTGCTGCCCGCCATCCAGCGCCTGCTGGCGCGCTTCCGGGCCGATGGCAACCCGGTGTTCTTCGCCCGCATCGCCTGCCTGCGGCCGGATGGCGCGGACCGCTCGCTGAGCCAGAAGAAGCCCGGCTGGAACAACCTGCTGCTGCCGCAGGACCGGCCGGATTCGCAGATCGTGGCCAGCATCGCGCCGCAGCCCGGGGAGATCGTGGTCACCAAGACCACGGATTCGGCGCTCACCGGCACCAATCTCCGCCTGATCCTGTCCAATATGGGCATCACCCATGTGGTCTGCGCCGGCATCTTCACCGACCAATGCGTCAGCTCCACCGTCCGCAGCCTGGCCGATGAGAGCTTCGACGTGATCGTGCTGGAGGATGCCTGCGCCGCCGGCAGCGACGCGCTGCATGAGCGGGAGCTGGAGATCCTTAACCGGATCTATTGCGAGGTGATGCGGGTGGAGGATCTGCTCGGCTACTTGCCCGCCTGAACCACGCCCGCCGGCGCCGCGCGCAGCAGCAGCAAGGCGAGGCAGCCTGTCAGGGCCAGCGCGCTGGTCACGCCCAGCGCCAGCTGCACCCCGCCGCGTTCCAGCATCAGCCCGAACAGGAAGGGGGAGGCCGCCTGCAACAGCCGTGCCGGCGCGCCCAGCAGCCCCTGCCGCGCGCCGTAGCCGCCCGGCCCGAACACCGCGAGCGGCAGCGTGCCCTTGGCGATGGTCATCACCCCGTTGCCCATGCCGTGCAGCACCGCGAAGGCCGCCGCCGCCGGGCCACCGACCAGCACCAGCGCCAGCGCGCCGAGCGGATGGCCGAGCATCGCCAGCCGGGCCGAGACCAGCGGATGGAAGCGCCGCAGCAGCCCGAATTCCGCCACCCGCGCCGCCACCTGCGCCGGCCCGATCAGCGCCCCGGCCGCAACCGCCGCCGCGGCGGTGGCGCCCGCCGCCTGCAGCAGCGCCGGCAGATGGGCCGCCATGGCGCCGGCGATGAACCAGCTTCCGGCAAACACATAGGCCAGCAGCGGCATGGTCAGACGGCTTGGTGCCGGGGCCTCGGCTTCCGGCGCGGCGCTGCGCTGTTCGGGAGGCGGCGCCTTCGGCACCAGCAGGCGGTTCAGCGGCAAGGCCACCAGCAGGTGCAGCCCCGCCCAGGCCAGGCAGGCGCCGCGCCAGCCGAAGCTCTCCTCCAGCAGGGCGGAGAGCGGCCAGCCGACCGTGCTGGCAAAGCCCGCGAGCAGCGTGATGCCGGTGATCGGCCCGCGCGCTGCCCGGCCATACAGCCCGGCGAGCGTGGCGAAGGCCGCGTCATACAGCCCCATCGCCATGCCGAAGCCGAGCACCAGCCAAGCCGCCGCCATGCTCCAGGCATCCTGCGCCAGGCCCAGTCCCACCAGCCCCGCCGCCAGCACCAGGTTGGAGACGGTCAGTACGCCGCGCCCACCCTTCGCATCGATCACCCGACCCACCGCCGGCCCGGCGAGGGCGGAGACGATGAGCGCGGCGGAGAAGGCGCCGAAGACCCAGGCGGTGGAGATGCCGAATTCGCGCGCCATGGGCGCCGCCAGGATGGCTGGCAAATAGTAGCTGGAGGCCCAGGCCAGCGTCTGCGCCGTGCCGAGGGCCAGGACGACGCGGCGTGCGCCGGGCGGCGAGGGCTCGCTCACGCCACGCCGCAGCAGGGTGCGGTGGCGGCCAGTTCGGGCTTCGGCGCGCAGCAGGTGCCCTGCGGCGTGACGGGCGTGCAGCAGGATGCGGCGGCGGGCGCGCGGTCCGTGCTGCAGACGCCGGTCTCCGGCAGTTCCAGCTTCACCCGCCGTGCTGCCTCCGCATCGCCGGCCAGGTGGGCCGCGATGCTGCGGACCTGTTCATGCCCGGTGGCCAGCAGGAAGGTGGGCGCGCGGCCGTAGCTCTTCATGCCGGCGATGTAGAAGCCCTGTTCGGGGTGGCGCAGCTCCGCCTCCCCATGCGGGCGCACCGTGCCGCAGCTGTGCAGGTTGGGGTCGATCAGCGGGGCGAGGGCGGGGGTGGCCTCCACCGCCAGGTCCAGCGCCAGCCGCACCTCCCGCAGCAGGCCGAGGTCGGGGCGGAAGCCGGTGGCGACGATCATGCGGTCCGCCTGCACCGTCACGGCCTGCGTGCCCTGGCGCCCGCTGATGGCCAGGCCGCTGTCCTGCGCCGCCACACGGTCGATCAGGAAGGGGGCGAGGGCGGTGACGGCGCCGGTCTCCACCAGCGCCTGCGCCCGCGCGCCGAGATCGCCGCGCGCCGCCAGCCCATCCCGCGCGCCGCCGCCGAAATTCACCGCGCCGAGCGGCCGGCGGAAGGCCCAGAGGATGCGCGTGCCTGGCTCCTGCCGTGCCAGCTCCACCAGGTCCAGCACCGCATTCATCGCCGAATGCCCGGCGCCGACCACCAGCGTGGTCCGCCCGGCATGGGCCTGGCGCGCCGCGCCCAGCACATCCGGGATGCCATAGGCGATGCGCGCCTCCTGCGCCGCCTCCCCCAGCGCCGGCAGGCCATGCGCGCCGGCCGGGTTGGGGCTGGACCAGGTGCCGGTGCAATCCAGCACCGCCGCGGCCTCGATCGCCTCCTCGCCCTGCGCGGTCTGCAGATGCAGGGTGAAGGGCGCGGCCTCGCGATCCGCCGCGTCCCGCAGCCGCCCCATGTCCCGCCGTGCCACGCCCGTCACGCGCACGCCGGTGCGGATGTCGGCGGCCAGCGCGGCGGCCAGCGGGTCCAGGTAGCGGGCGACGAGCTCGGCGCCGGTCGGGAAATCCTCCGGCTCCGGCGGCGTCCAACCGCGGCTTTCCAGCAGGGCGCGCGCCGCGGCATCGATGTTGTAGCGCCAGGGGGAGAACATCCGCACATGGCCCCATTGGCGCACCGCCTCCGCCACGCGCGGCCCGGCTTCCAGCACCAGCGGGCGCAGGCCACGGGCGCGCAGATGGGCGGCGGCGGCCAGGCCGATGGGGCCGGCGCCGAGCACGGCGATGGGCAGGCTGGTCATGGCGATTCTCCCTCGCAGCAATCCGGGGTGGGGAAGGCGCGGGCCGTGTCGGCCAGCACGGCGGTGGCTTCCATCCAGGCATCGAGCGCCACGCGGAAGGCGGCCCGGCCGCTGTCGGTCAGCGCATAGATCCGCCGCTGGCGGCCCTGCACCACCTGCTCGGCGACGGTGACGAAGCCGCCGGCCTCGAATTCGCGCAGCACGGGGTAGATGGTGCCCTCGGTGGGGGAACAGCAGCCGCCGGTCACCCGCTCCACCCGCCGGGCGATGTCGTAGCCATGCATCGGGCCGTCATGCAGCACGCGCAGGATGAAGAATTTCGACAGGCCCATCTTGATGATGCCCGCCCAATAGTCGCGGGCACCGTAGTCGATGGGCAGCGGGGTGCGGCGGGCAGTGGGGCTCATGCGGGAAGGCTACACATTGCCCTCCAATGCATCAAGCCCCCCTTGTCAGGCCGGCGCCACCGCGGTGGCCGGGGGCAGCCTCCGCCGCCGCGTCGCCGCCATCCGCTCGAAGGTCAGGTAGACGGCGGGGGTGGTGTAGAGCGTCAGCAGCTGGGACAGGATAAGCCCGCCGATGATGGTGATGCCCAGCGGCTGCCGCAGCTCAGCCCCGGGCCCAGTGGCGATGGCCAGCGGGATGGCGCCGAACAGGGCCGCCAGCGTGGTCATCAGGATCGGCCGGAAGCGCTCGCGGCAGGCTTCCAAGATCGCCACCATCCCGCCCTCGCCGCCTTCGCGTTCGTGGGCGAGGGCGAAATCCACCATCATGATGGCGTTCTTCTTCACGATGCCCATCAGCAGGATCACGCCGATCATCGCGATGACGCTGAAGGGCGTGCCGGTGGCCAGCAGCGCCAGCAGCGCGCCGATGCCCGCCGTCGGCAGGGTGGAGAGGATGGTCAGCGGGTGGATCAGGCTTTCGTACAGCACGCCCAGCACGATGTAGATGGTGACCAGCGCCGCCAGGATCAGCAGCGGCAGCCCGGTCAGGAAGCTCTGGAAGCTGCGCGCATTGCCGGCGAATTCGCCGCGCACGCTGGCCGGCATCTGGATGTCCAGCGCCGCCTGCTCGACGATCCGCGTCGCCGCCCCCAGCTCCACCCCCTCGGCCAGGGAGAAGCTGATGCTGGCCGCCGGGAACAGCCCCTGATGGGTGATGGAGCGCGGCGCCGTGGTGCGTTCCAGCCGCACCAGCGACCCCAGCGGCACCGGCCCGTCGCGCCCCGGCACGAAGATGCCGGTGAGCTGGGACGGGTCCTCGGTCAGCCGCGGGTCGATCTCCAGGATCACGCGGTACTGGTTCCGCATGCGATAGATGGTGGAGACCTGGCGCTGCGCGAAGGCGTTGTTCAGCGCGCCGCCGAGCGCGGAGATGGAAACGCCCAGCCGCGCCGCCGCATCCCGGTCGATCACCAGGCGGGAGACCAGGCCGGTGCGTTCCTGGTCCGATGACACATCCACCACCTGCGGCAGGGTGCGCAGCTGGTTCACCAGCCGCTCGCTCCAGGTGCCGAGGTCGTCGAGGTCCGGCGTCAGCAGCACATACTGGTAGCTGGCATTGCCCTGCCGGCCGCCGATGTTGATGTCGCTCTGCGCCCGCAGGAAGGTCTGCACGCCGACGATGCGGCCGAGCGGGGCGCGTAGCCGGGCGATGATCTGGTTTGCCGTCAACCCGCCGCGCACCTCCAGCGGCTTCAGCGCCACCTGCAGTCGGATGTTGGAGGAGCCGAAGAAGCCGCCACCACCCAGCGAGGCGGCGATGTTCTCCACCGCCGGGTCCTGGCGGATCACCGCCATCACCTGGTCCTGGTAGCCGACCATCGCCTGGAAGGATGTATCCGGCTGCGCCACCACGGCGCCGACCAGCAGGTTGCTGTCCTGCTCCGGGAAGAAGGCCTTGGGCACCTGCATGTAGAGCCAGACGGTCAGCCCAACCAGCGCGACGGTGAAGCCCACGGTCAGCCGGCGCCAGCGCAGCACCACGGCCAGGCTGCGCATATAGCCATCAATGGTGCGGTCCATTGCCCATTCGAAGCCGCGCCCGAAGCGGCTCGGCGGGCGGGGCGTACCCTGCGCCAGCAGCACCGCGACCATCGGCGTGACGGTGAGCGAGATGACGGCGGAGATCGCCACGGCGATGGACAGCGTCGCGGCGAATTCGAAGAACATGCGGCCGACCACGCCGCCCATGAACAGCAGCGGGATGAAGACAGCGATCAGCGAGACACTCATCGACACCACGGTGAAGCCGATCTGCCGCGCGCCCTCCAGCGCCGCCTGGCGCGGGCGCATGCCGCGCTCGCTCATCCGCGCCATGTTCTCGATCATGATGATGGCGTCATCCACCACGAAGCCGACCGAGATGGTGAGCGCCATCAGCGAGAGGTTGTTCAGCGAGAACCCCACCATCCACATCACGCCCAGCGTGCCGAGCAGCGACAGCGGCACGGAGATGCCGGCGGCGACGATGGCGGAGAACCGCCGCAGGAACACCGCCACCACCAGCACCACCAGCACGATGCTGATCAGCAGCGTGTGCTGCACCTCCGCCACGCTGGCGCGGATCGTCTCCGACCGGTCGCGCATGATGGTGATGTCGATGCCGGCGGGGATCCAGCGGTTGAGGTCGGGCAGCAGGTCGCGGATGCCGTCCACCACCTCCAGCACATTGGCGTCAGCCTGCTTGTAGATGGTCAGGATGACGGCCGGGCGGCCGTTGTAGGACCCGGCCTGCCGCCGGTCCCGCGGCCCCTGGTCCACCCGCGCCAGGCTGGACAGCCGCACGATGGCGCCGTTGGACTGCGTCACGACGATCTCGCCGAACTCGGCCGCCGTGCTCAGCCGGTCATTCACCGCGATGGCGGAGGATTGCTGCGGCCCGTCGATCAGCCCGGTGGCCTGGGTGACGTTGGCGCTGGTGATGGCAGTGCGGATCTGGTCCAGCGAGACATTCGCCGCCGTCGCCGCCGCGGGGTCCACCGCGACGCGGATTGCCGGCTGCTCGGCCCCCGCGATGGCGACCGTCGCCGTGCCGTTCACCTGCGACAGCCGCGGCACAACCACGCTGTCCGCGGCATCGTAGATCTCGCCGGCGGTCAGCGTGTCGGAGGTCATCGCCAGGATCAGCACGGGCAGGTCGCCTGGGTTCAGCTTGCGAAAACTCGGCTGGCTGGTGAGGCCGGAGGGCAGGTCCGCCTGCGCCGCATTGATCGCCGCCTGCACGTCCCGCGCCGCGGATTCGATGGAGCGTTCCAGGTTGAACTGGATGATGATCCGCGTGCTGCCGAGCGAGGAGGTCGAGGTCATCTCGCTGATGCCCTGGATCTCGCCCAGCTTGCGTTCCAGCGGCGCGGCGACGGAGGAGGCCATGATGGCCGGGTCCGCGCCGGGCTGGCTGGCGGTGACGGCGATGGTCGGGAAATCCACCTTCGGCAGCGGCGCCACGGGCAGGTCGAAATAGGCGACCAGCCCGGCGAGCGCCAGGCCGATGGCCATCAGCGTGGTGCCGATGGGCCGCGCGATGAAGGGGGCGGAGATCGACATGCGCTACTCCGCCGGCGCCGGCGGCGCGGCCCGGCGCGTCAGGCGCTGGGCACGGTCGCGGATCGCCTCCATCGCCAGGTAGATCACCGGCGTGGTGTATAGGGTGATGACCTGGCTCAGCAGCAGCCCGCCGATGACGGAGACGCCGAGCGGCAGCCGCAGCTCCGACCCCGCCCCGCTGCCCAGCACCAGCGGCAGCGCGCCGAGCAGGGCGGCCATGGTCGTCATCATGATCGGGCGGAAACGCAGCAGGCAGGCCTCGCGGATCGCATCGCGCGGGCTCATGCCATGGTCGCGCTGTGCCTCCAGTGCGAAGTCGATCATCATGATGGCGTTCTTCTTGACGATGCCCATCAGCAGCACGATGCCGATCAGCGCCACCACCGACAGATCCAGCCCGAACAGCGCCAGCCCCAGCAGCGCGCCGATGCCGGCGGAGGGCAGGGTGGACAGGATGGTGATGGGGTGGATGACGCTTTCATACAGCACGCCCAGCACGATGTAGATGACGATGATCGCGGCCAGGATCAGCCAGCCCTGGCCGGCGAGGGACCGGGTGAATTCCGCCGCATCGCCGCCGAAGCTGCCGGACATGGAATCCGGCAGGCCGAGCCGCGCCTGTGCCATGCGGATCGCCTCCAGCGCCTGGCCGAGGGAGGTGCCGGGGGCCAGGTTGAAGCTGAGCGTCACCGCCGGGAACTGGTCCTGCCGCGTGATGGTCAGTGGGCCGCGACCGCGGGTGATGGTGGCGATCTCCGCCAGCGGGATCTGCGGCGCGATGGCCGCACCTGCGGCGGCGCCGGTGACGCGCAGCATGCCGATGGCGGCCGGATCATTCGCCTGCGCCGGATCGGCCTCCAGCACCACGCGGTACTGGTTGTTCTGCGCGTAGATGGTGGAGATCTGGCGCTGGCCGAAGGCGTTGTACAGCACGTCATCCACCGCCTGCATGGTCACGCCGAGCCGCGCCGCGCGCAGCCGGTCCACCTGCACCTGAACGCGCAGCCCATCCTCCCGCTGGTCGCTGCCGACATCGCGCAGTTCCGGCAATTCCCGCATCGCGGCCAGCATGCGCGGCGCCCACTCGGCGATCAGCGACGCATCGCTGTCCATCAGCGTGTACTGGTACTGGGTGGCGGAAGGCCGCGTGCCGATCTGGATGTCCTGCACCGGCTGCATGTAGGTCTCGATGCCGGCGATGGTCGCCAGCTCCGGCGCCAGCCGCGCCATGACGGCGGAGACATCGTCGCTGCGTTCCGCTCGCGGCCGCAGCACCGCGGTCAGCCGGCCGGTGTTCTGCGCCGCATTCACCGTGCCGGCGCCGGCGACGGAGGTGACCGCCACCACATCCGGATCCTGCCGCACCCGCTCCGCCACCTGGCGCTGCAATTCGGACATCCGGGCGAAGGAGACGTCCTGCGGCGCTTCGGTGGTGATGGTGATCAGCCCGGTATCCTGCAGCGGCAGGAAGCCCTTCGGCATGATGACATAAAGGCCCACCGTGCCGGCGACGGTCAGCGTCGCCAGCACCAGCATCATCCCCTCCCGCGCCAGGGCCCAGTCCAGGGTGCGGGCATAGAAGCGGCGCAGGGATTCGAAGCCGCGCTCGAACAGGTCGGAGATGCGGCCGGGCTTGTCCTCGCCATGCGGGCGCAGCAGCAACCCGCACATCATCGGCGTCAGCGTCAGCGAGACCACCATGGACACCAGGACCGAGACGGTGAGCACCATGGCGAATTCGCGGAACAGCCGCCCGACCACGCCTTCCATGAACAGCAGCGGGATGAAGACGGCGATCAGCGACAGGGTGAGGGAGACGATGGTGAAGCCGATCTGCTTCGCGCCCTCATAGGCCGCCTGCAGGGGCGGCTTCCCCTCCTCGATCAGCCGGACGATGTTCTCGATCATCACGATGGCATCGTCCACGACGAAGCCGGTCGCGATGACCAGCGCCATCAGGGAGAGGTTGTCCACCGAATAGCCCAGCAGCGCCATGATGCCGAAGGTGCCGATGATGGACAGCGGCAGCGCCACGCCCGGAATCACCGTGGCCCGCGCCGTGCGCAGGAACAGGAAGATCACCAGCACCACCAGGATGATGGACAGGATCAGCGTCAGCTGGACCTCATGCACCGAGGCGCGGATCGTCTCCGTCCGGTCGGAGACGACGGCGAGTTCGACCCCCGCCGGCAGGGCGCGCTGCAGGCCGCCGAGCTGGCCGCGCAGCGCCTCCACCGTCGCGACGATATTGGCCCCCGGCTGGCGCTGCACATCCAGCAGCACGGCGGGCCGGCCATTGTACCAGGCGCCGGTCAGCGTGTTCTCCAGCCCCTCCACCGCCACGCCGACATCGCGCAACCGCACCGGCGCATCCTCGCGCCAGGCGATGATCAGATCCTCGAAGGCGGCGGGGGAGGTGATCTGGTCATTCGCCATGACGGCGGAAGCCTGTTGCGGCCCGTTCACGGACCCCTTGGCGCCGGCCACATTGCCGGCGGTGACGGCGCTCCGCACCGTCTCCATGCCGATGCCGTAGGAGGCCAGGCGCCGCGGATCCACCTGCAAGCGCACCGCGGGACGCATATTGCCCTGCACCGCGACGCGGCCGACGCCGCCGACCTGCGCCAGCCGCTGCGCCAGCAGCGTGTCGACGATATCCGACAGCCGCGCCACCGGCAGCGTGTCCGAGGTCAGCGCCAGGGTCATGATCGGCGGGTCGGCCGGGTTCACCTTCGCATAGGTTGGCGGGTAGGGCAGGGTGGAGGGCAGGGTGCCGCGCGCCGCGTTGATCGCCGCCTGAACATCCTGCGCCGCATCATCGATGTCGCGCCCCAGGTTGAACTGCAGCGTGATGCGGGACACCGACGGCCCGCTGACGGAGACCATCTCCGCCAGCCCCGAGATCTGCGCCAATTGCCGTTCGAGCGAGGCGGTGACCAGCACCGCGATGGTGTCCGGCGACGCGCCGGGCAGCTGCGTCGTCACCTGGATGGTGGGGAAATCCACCTCGGGCAGGGAGGAGACGGGCAGCCGCATATAGCCGTACAGCCCGGTCAGCAGCACCGCGATGGCCAGCAGCGCCGTGGCGATGGGCCGGGCGATGAAGGGGGCGGAGATATTCACGGTGCGGCCGGTCGCCGCGCCGGCGCAGCGCCCTCCCGCGCCCCACTTTCCGTAGCCGCACCTGCCGGAGCACCACCTTCCGGCGCGGCACCAGGCGGACCGCCCGCCTGGGCAGCGCCGGGCCGCCCGCCGGGGCCGCCACCGGGCGCGCCGCCGGGAGTGCCACCGGGGCGCCGCCGCACCTGCCGAGGCACCGCCACCGGCACCACCGGCTCCGCCACCTGCACCGCGCTGCCGGAGACCAGCCGCAGCGCGCCGGAGGAAACGGCGCGCTCACCCGGCCGCATGCCGCGCAGCACCACGGCCTGCTGGCCAGCGATGGTGCCGAGGGTCAGCGGCCGCTGTTCCACGGTGTTGTCGTCCTTGACGACGAAGGCATAGGGCCCCTGCGGCCCGCGCTGCACGGCGACCAGCGGCAGCACCACCACGTCCCGCAGCGTGGCCACCTGGATGCGGGTGTTGACGAAGGCGCCCGGCCACAAGCGCAGGTCCGCATTCTCGAACTCCGCCTTCAACTTGATGGTGCCGGTGGTGGCGTCCACCTGGTTGTCCACCGTCACCAGCCGGCCGATCGGGTTGGGCAGCGGCGCGCTGCCATCCAGCCGCGGCGGCGCCGATTCCGCCAGCCGTGCCTCCACCGGTACCGGCCCGGCCTGCAACGCCTCCATCACCTGCGGCAGGGTCTGCTGCGGCAGGGTGAAGGTGACGGCGACGGGGCGAAGCTGCGTCACCACGACAATGCCGGTGGTGCTGCTGGACTGAACGAAATTGCCCACATCCACCAGCCGCAACCCGATGCGGCCATCGATCGGGGACCGGATGGTGGTATCGTCCAGCTGGGCCTGCGCGTTGTCGATCGTCGCCTGGTCGAATTGCAGCTGCGCTTCCAGCTGCGCCACCGTGGCGCGCTGGGTGTCCAGCGTCTGCTGCGAGGTACCGCTGCTGCGGGCGAGCTGGGTGTAGCGCTGCAGGTCGCGCTGGGCATTGGCGAGCTGCGCCTGGCGCTGCGCCCGGGTCGCCACCGCCTGGTCCAGCGCCGCCTGGTAGCTGCGCGCATCGATCCGCACCAGCACGTCGCCCGCCTTCACCTCCTGCCCCTCGCGGAACAGGATCTCGGTGATGCGGCCGGAGACCTGCGGCGCGATGGTGACGGTGTTGGAGGCCTGCACGGTGCCCAGTGCATCCAGCATGATGGGCAGGTTCTCCACCGTCGCGGTGGCGGCGGTGACCGGGATGGCGGGCGCGCCGATGCCGCGGCGCGGGCCGGCGGGCGCCGTGGTGGTGGCAGTTCCCCCGCCGAACCAGCCCTGCTGCCAGCCATACCAGCCGCCGGCGCCCAGCAGCAGCAGCAGGACCAGCCACAGCCAGCGTGCCCGGCGTCGCGGGCGCAGGGCGGGATGCGAGGTTTGCGGCGTTTCCGCCTTCGGGGGCCGGGGCAGATCGTTCATGGCGACAGGTTCGCTCCACCACCAAGGGCCACACCACCGAGCGCAACGGGCGCGACATAGGTCCAGCCGCCTCCCAGCGCCGTGAACAACGCGGCGGCGGCCTGCAGCCGGTCGGCCTGCGCCTGCGCCAGGGCGTTGCGGGCGCTGAACAGGCTGGATTGCACGGTCAGCACCGTCAGCAGGTCCACCGTGCCGGCCTGCAACTGCGCCTCCGCGATACCATAGGCGCGCTGCGCCGCCTCCGCCCGCACCCGCTGCAACTGCACCGATTCAGTGGTGCGGCGCAGCGCGGAGAGACTCGTCTCCGTATCCTGCAGGGCGAACAGGATGGCGCGCCGGTATTCCGCCAGCAGCTCCGCCTGCCGGGCGCTGAACTGCTCCACCTGGGCGCGCAGCGCGCCGGCGTTGAAGATCGGGGCGGTGACGCCGGCGGCCAGGTTGTAGACGGTGGAGCCCGGCCGCAGCAGCGTCTCCAGCGCCAGGCTCTGCAACCCGCCGCTGCCGGTCAGCGCGATGGTGGGGAACAGCGCGGCGCGCGCGGCGGCGACATTGGCGTTGGCGGCGGCCAGATTGGCCTCGGCCAGTTGCACGTCCGGGCGGCGGGCCAGCACCTCGGCCGGCAGGCCGGGCTCGATAGCCGGCACGGTGATTTCCTCCAGCCGCACGGCGCGGATATCGATCTCGCCGGGTGCCACGCCGGTCAGCGTGCCGAGTGCGAAGCTGTTCTGCTCCGCCACCTGCTGCAGCGGCGGGATGGCGGCGCGCTGCTGTGCCACGGCGGTTTCCTGCTGCGCCACGTCCAGCCCAGTGGCGGTGCCGACCGCCACGCGCTGGCGCAGGATGGACAGGTTGCGGGTCGCGACTTCCAGGTTGCCGCGCTGGATCTCCAGCTGCTCCTGCGCGCCGAGCACGTTGAACAGCGCATTCGCCACCGCCGACTGGGTGCTGAGCGCGGTGACGCCGATCGCATAGCGCGCGGCGGTGGCGGAGGATCGGGCGCTGTCCAGGATCGCCCGGTTGCGGCCCCAGAAATCCACCTCGTAGCTGGCGGAGAAGCCCCCGCCGAAGCTGTTGCTGGCGCTGCCGGCGGTGTTCAGGTTGCGGCTGGTGCCACGCGACCGGCCGGCCGAGAAATCGGCATCCACCGTGGGCAGCAGCGCCGCGCCGGAGATCCGCACCTCCGCATCCGCCTGGCGCAGCCGGGCCGCCGCCGCGGCGAGGTCCAGGTTCCCGGCCATGGCGGCACGCATCAGCGCATCCAGCTGCGGCGCGCCGAAGGCTCGCCACCAGGTGGCATCCGGCCAGCGCATGGCGCCCGGCACCGGCTCCGCATTCGCCGCCCGGAACAGCGTGGGCAGCCGCAGGCCGGAGGCGGCGGGATCGATTCGCGCGGCGCAGGCACTTGCCAGCCCCCCCAGGCCCAGCAGGGCAGAGGCTCGGATCAGATTGCGGCGGGCGGGGGGAGGGAAAGACATGCGGGGAAGTATGAACCTTGGCTGTGGCGCCGGGGAGGCAGCGTCCTGTTCTTTGGTCCGCCCGGCGGCGCGGGGCCACCTTCTTTTGGCTACGAAGCATTGCGGTCCGTAATAGGGGGTGCCGCGGCCCGGCCGGATGAGAGGGGCAGGTTGTCTGGGTGAAAGGTTAACGGTTCTTCAGCAGAACTGACTTCGGCGTGTCATATGAGGCGGATAGGTGTCCGCCGATGAGACGGACGCCGGTTCAGCAACACGTGACATCGCACATGGGCCGGCCCTTTGCCGTGCCCGGTTGCGCGCGGCCTGGCTGCTCCGGATTTCGCCCCGCCTGAAGCCCTCGCCGGCCCGGGGGGCTGGCGGCGTTCGGAGTATCCCCATGAGCCTGAGCACCACACCGACCAACGCGCTGAACTTCGCCGAGACCGGCAGCATTGCCCTGGCGGGCGCGGAGATTTCCGCATTCGACAAGGACAGCCAGCGTCTGTTCGTGACCTCCAGCGCCGGGCTGCAGGTGGTGGACCTGTCCAACCCGGCGCAGCCGGTGCTGGTGACCACCATCGACTTCACCGGTCTCGGCTTCGCCACCACGGACATCACCAGCGTCGCCGTGAGCAACGGCCTGGTGGCCGTGGCGCTGCCGAACGCGGACAAGGCCCTGCCCGGCCAGGTGGTTTTCCTGAACGCCGCCGATGGCACCCTGATCAACGCCGTGACGGTCGGCGCGCTGCCGGATGCCGTGACCTTCACCCCGGATGGCAGCAAGCTGCTGGTGGCGAACGAGGGTGAGCTGAACGAGGCCGGCACCGATGGCGACGGCAGCGTCAGCATCATCGACCTGAGCAACGGCGCCGCCAGCGCCACCGTCACCACCGCCACCTTCGACGCCTTCGACGGCCAGGAGGATGCGCTGCGCGCCGCCGGCGTCCGCATCTTCGAGGGCCGTAGCGTCTCCCAGGACGTGGAGCCGGAATACATCGCCGTCGCCGCCGATGGCCTGTCCGCCATGGTGACGCTGCAGGAAGCGAATGCGGTCGCGAAGCTCGACCTCGTCACCGGCACCTTCACCGAGATCGTGGCGCTGGGGCTGAAGGATTTCTCCGGCCTGCTGGCCGATTTCAGCGACCGGGACGGCCCGGGCAACGACCCGCTGAACGCCAACCTCGTGAACGCCCCGGTCTTCGGCCAGTACATGCCGGACGCGATCGACAGCTATCAGGCCGATGGCCAGACCTTCTACGTCATCGCCAATGAAGGCGACGACCGCGACGACTTCCTGGACCCGGGTGAGACCATCCGCGTCGGCAGCGGCAGCTACGACCTCGACGACACGGTGTTCCCGGACGAGGCGACGCTGAAGGACAACGACAACCTCGGCCGCCTCACCGTCTCCAACGCCCCCGGCCTGCGCGGCGACACGGATGGCGATGGCGATATCGACCAGATCCTGATGTACGGCGCGCGGTCCTTCTCCATCCTCAATGCCGATGGCGACGTGGTCTTCGACAGCGCCGACATCCTCGAGCGCATCGTGGCCGAGCAGTTCCCGCTGCTGGTCGATGACGGCCGCAGCGACAACAAGGGCCCGGAGCCGGAGGGCATCGAGATCGCCCAGATTGGCGACCGCACCTACGCCTTCGTCGCGCTGGAGCGGTCCAACACGACGCTGACCTTCGACGTGACGGACCCGGATGCGGTGACCTACACCGGTGCCGCGCGGCGCGAGGGTGATGTCAGCCCCGAGGGCGTGCTGGTGATCTCGGCCGAGGATTCGCCGACCGGCCAGGCGCTGCTCATCGTCAGCAACGAAGTCAGCAGCACGCTGTCCATCTTCGCCACGACCCAGGTGCCGTCCTTCACCCTGCAACTGCTGCACTTCGCCGACGGCGAGGCCGGCCTGCTGGCCGGTGACACGGCGCCGAACCTGGCCGCGCTGGTCGATGCCTTCGACAACGTCTTCCCGAACACGCTGATCCTGGCTGGCGGCGACAACTTCATCCCCGGCCCCTTCCTGGCCGCCGGTACCGATGCCTCCGTCGGCGCCACGCATGGCCGCGGCACCAACCCGGGCGCCGCCGACATCGAGATCCACAATCGTATCGGCGTGGAAGCCTCGACCATCGGCAACCATGAATTCGACCTCGGCACCAATGCCTTCGCCGATGCCGTGGCCGATGCCGCCTTCCCCTACCTGTCGGCCAATCTGGACTTCTCCGGCGACGGCGCGCTGTCCGGCCGCTACACCGAGACGGTGGGCGTCGGCGGGCTGGAGGATGCCTCCACCCTGTCCGGCCGCATCGTCTCCTCCGCCGTGGTGGACAAGGGCGGCGAGAAGATCGGCCTGGTCGGCGCCACCACGCAGATCCTGGAGAACATCTCCTCGACCGGCGGCGTCGAGGTGAAGGGCTTCGCCGGCGACGGCAGCGAAGCCAACGACATGGCGCTGCTGGCCGCCCAGCTGCAGCCGGTGATCGACGAGCTGATCGCGCAGGGCGTCAACAAGATCATCCTGATGGCCCACCTGCAGCAGATCCAGTTCGAGAAGGAACTGGCCACCCTGCTGAACGGCGTGGACATCATCCTCTCGGCCGGTTCCAACACCCGCCTTGGCGATGCGAATGACGAGGCGGTGGCCTTCCCGGGCCACGCCGCCGACTTCGCCGACACCTATCCGCTGGTCGCCACCGGCGCCGATGGCGGCACCACGCTGATCGTCAACACCGACAACGAGTACACCTATCTCGGCCGCCTGGTGGTGGATTTCGACGCCGAGGGCCGCATCATCGTCGAGAACCTCGACAGCACGCTGAACGGCGCCATCGCGGCGACCGATGAGAATGTTGCCGAGGCCTGGGGCGTCTCGGTCGACGACCTCGACACCACCGCCTTCGCCGACGGCACCAAGGGCGCCGGGGTGGCGCAGATCACCGAAGCGGTGGAAGCGGTGATCGCCGCCAAGGACGGCAACGTCTTCGGCTACACCGACGTCTACCTGGAAGGTGAGCGCGCCCAGGTCCGCAGCCAGGAAACCAACCTCGGCAATCTGACCGCCGATGCCAACCGCGAGGCGGCCTCCGACGCGCTCGGCGACCAGCCCTTCGTCTTCTCCCTGAAGAATGGCGGCGGCATCCGCGCGCAGATCGGCGCCATCGACGTGGTGAGCGGCGACAAGGAGCCGCCGCTGGCCAACCCGGATGCCGGCAAGCCGGCGGGCGGCGTCTCCGAGCTCGACATCGAGAACGCGCTGCGCTTCGACAACAAGCTGATGGTGTTCGACACCACGCCGCAGGGCCTGCTGAACATCCTGAACTTCGCCGCGGGCATCAACCCCGGCAGCGGCGGCTACATCCAGCTCGGCGGCGTGCGCTTTGCCTTCGATCCGGACAATGCGGCCGGTGAGAAGGTGACCAGCATCGCCCTGACCAACCAGGCTGGCGAGGTCATCGCCCGCGTGGTGGAGAATGGCCAGGTGGTGGACGGCGCCCCGGCGCTGATCAGCGTGGTGGCGCTGAACTTCACGGCCAATGGCGGCGACGGCTACCCGGTGAAGGCGAATGGCAGCAACTTCCGCTACCTGCTGGATGACGGCACCGTCAGCGCGCCGATCGATGCCTCGCTGGACTTCACCGCCTCCGGCAACGTCCCGGCCAATGCGCTGGGCGAGCAGCAGGCGCTGGAGGAATACCTGACGGAGTTCCATGGCACGCCGGACACCGCCTTCAACCAGGCGGACACCTCGGCCGCCGAGGACACCCGCATCCAGAACCTGAACGCCAGGCCGGATGCGGTGTTCGAGGGCACCGAGGTGACCGGCGGCGAGACGGCCGACCGCTTCGTCGGCACCGCCGGCGACGACACGCAGCAGGGCGGCGGCGGCGATGACCGCCTGCTGGGCCGCGATGGTAACGACCTGCTGATCGGCGACGCCGGCAATGACCGGGCCGTCGGCGATGCGGGTGCCGACACGCTGCTGGGCGGCGACGGCAACGACACGATGGCGGGCGGTGCGGGCGACGATACCGTCGTCGGCGATGCCGGTCGCGACCGTCTCCTCGGCGATGCCGGCAACGACCGCCTGTTCGGCATGGCCGACGAGGACACGATCCTGGGCGGCACCGGCAACGACTTCATCGATGGCGGCAGCAGCATCGACCGCATCGCGGGCGGTGCCGGCGACGACACCATCTACGGTGGCCTCGGCGCCGATGTGCTGCTGGGTGGTGAGGGCGCGGACATCTTCAGCTTCGCCTTCTACGAGGAAAGCCTGCGCGGCCAGTCCGACCGCATCCGCGACTTCTCGGTGGCGGATGGCGACAAGATCAGCTTCCAGGATTTCGACACCGACGCGCTGCTGCCGGGCGACCAGGGCTTCGCCTTTGTCGGCACGGATGCCTTCCTGGGCGATGGCCAGGCTTCCATCCGCCTGCTCTACGGCGCCACCGGCACGGCCATCCAGGTCGACTCCGGCGATGGCGGCGCGGCGGAGATGGTGGTTCTGCTGGTCGGCCAGCCGGCGCTGCAGGCCAGCGACTTCATCCTGTAGCCCCGCGCCGCGGCGCCCCCCGGTCCGCCACAGGACCAGGGGCGCCAGCCGGGCCTCGGTTCATCAGGACCCGATCCATCAGGCTCGGGTCCATCAGGCCACGGTCGGCGGCCACCGCGATGGCAGTGGCCACCGATTGCAATCCGCGAATGGTCTGGTCCAGCGTCTCCAGTAATTCCGGGGCGCGCTGGGCAAGGCGGTGCGACATCGCGGGGGCGTCCGCGCCCTCCACCAGCCCCTCCGTCCCGCGCAGCAATTCCTCCACATCGTTGCCGATGCCATCGAGGCGCAACAGCGTCGCCGCGATGGCCGGCTCCTCCGTCGCCGCGAGGCTGCCAAGGATGGAGGACGCGACGCTTTCTCGATGATCCGGCCCCGCGACGGGGGCGGCGACCGGTTCCGGGGTCGGCTCGGGCGGCGCTTCCGGCGCAGCCGGAATCGCCTGGCGGGCCACGCTTTCCAGCGCCGCAGCCACGCTCGCCAGCCGCTCCACCGCGCGGGCGGGCGCCTCGCTGGCGCGCTCCAGCGCCGCGCAGGTCTGCGGCAGGTGCCCGGCCAGCCTCGCCAGCGCCTCCGTCGCCGGGCGCAGCCGGCGCGAGGCATCCTCCAGCACCCCGGAGGAGGCGCCCAACCGTTCGACGGCTGAATCCAGCAGCGGCTGCGCCGCGTCGATCGCCAGCAGATGCGCCTCCGCCGCCACGCCCAGGGTGCCGAGCCGGGTCGCTTCCTGGCGCAGGGCCTGGGTGGCGGCACCGATGCTGGCGGCGGCGATCTGCGCCTGCGATTCCAGCGCCGGCGCCACCAGGCCGAGGCCCGATGCCTCCTGCCGCAGCGCCTCGGTCGCATCGTCGATCCGGCCCGTCATTTCCGCCAGCTGCGCCTCCAGGCCGGGCCCGACGCTGCCGAGGCGTTCCGCCTCCGCGCCCAGCGCCGCGGTCGCGGCTTCAAGCCGCTGCGCCGTGCCGGCTGTTGTCTCGGCCGTCGCCTGCGCCTGTGCGAGCAGCGTGGTGCAGGCCGCGTCGATCCGCCCGGCAGCGGCCTCGGCGGGGACGGCGCTGGCGCCGAGCGCGGATTCCAGCCGCGCCCCCAGGGCCTCCAGCCGCGCGAGGCTGGCGCTTTCCGCCTCCGTCTCCGTCCCCGAGCTGGGCGCCTCCGCCTGCGCGCGCAGCGCCGCGGTGGCGGTGGCGATTGCCTCGGCCTGCGCGGCAAGGCCAGGCAGTTCGGCGCGCAATGCCGCCCCGGCCTGTTCCACCGGACCGGCCAGTGCCTCCAGCCGCTCCAGCAGGGTGGCTTCCAGGCGGGATTCCAGCGTGGCGGCCACCTGATCCAGCCGCTGCGGCAGCACCTCCCCCAGCCCGACCATGGCGGCGCCGGCGCGTTCCAGCCGCTGCGCCACGCCCGCCAGCCGGGTCGTCGTCGCCTCATCCTCCGCAGGCGCCGCCGCCTGGGCTGCCGGCAGCCGGGCGGCGAGCCACGCCTCCGCCGCGTTGATCGAGGCATCGAGCGGCGCGGCCAGCGCCAGCGTCACCTCCTGCGGGAGCCGGTCCAGCCGCGCCGCCATGCCCTGCGGGAACAGCGCCAGCGCCTGTTCGGCGCGGCCTGACATCTGCTCGATCCGGTGCGCCTGGGCATCCGCCAGGCCGGGCAGCAGGGCCAGGGCGCGGGCGGCGATGGCGCTGCTCTCCGCACTTTCCTCCAGCCGCGCGGTGGCGGTGGCGGCGGCTTCCGCCATGCGGCCGCCGGCTTCTCCGGCGCGTGACAGGGTACGGCTGACCTCGGCGCCGTCCCGCTTCAGGCGCAGCATCTCCTCCGTCAGGGAGCGCAGCAGCGCGGCGATGGCCTCCGTCGTGGTGTCCAGGGTCGGCGCCGCCGGCGGCGGTGGCGCCGGTGGGTTGCCGCGGCGCCACAGGCCGGCAAGTGCGGCCAGCCCCGCGGCCAGCCCCATCCCGGCCGCGGCCAGCGGCGTCCATCCAGCCGCTGCGACGCCTTCCGGCAGCACGCCCAACGTGCCCGCGCCGAGGGCAACCAGCGCCGCCGCCACCAGACCTTCCGGTCCGAGCCGGCGCAGGCCCGCCTTCGGCATCCTCATCGCGCCATCCGTGGCCAGCGCGTTGATCGCGCCGGAGTGTGTCCCAGCAGGCTTCACAGCAGGCGTCCCAGCGGACCGAGGTCCAGGTTCAACTCCTCCGGCTGCAGGCCGAGCCGGTCGCACAGGCCGAGCACGGCGCCGCGCGTCTGCATCAGCGCGGTACCGAGGCGTTCCACCTCATCCTCCGTCACCGTGCCGGCTTCCATACGGCGCAGCGCCTGGGTTTCCAGCAGCCGCCGCACCAGCTCCACCAGTGTCAGCACCAGCCGCGCCAGGTCGCGTTCCGCATCCGCCGGGTCCAGCGCGAAGCGGAACACCGGTGGCGGCGGCGGCCCGGCGTGCAGCCCGCTCATGCGCGGCTCCGTGGCGCGGCCGTCACCAGCCGTTGCGCCGTATCGACCGAGGCGACCAGGGCGCGCAGCCCGATATGGATCAGGTCCACCCCGGCGAGGGAGATGACGATCTGCCCGTCCAGCACCACGCCGGTATCCAGCAGCTTGTCCAGCACATCGACCAGCGATTGCTGTGGCGCCGCCGGGCCGGGCAGGGGCTGGCGCGGCAGGAAATCGACCATGTCAGGCATCGGAAGCGGCCTCCCGCGCGAAGGCATAGGGCGGCCAGGGGCCGGAGAGGGTGAGGCTGAGCCCGGTGCCGGACAGCATGATCGCCTCCAGTTCCAGCGCCGTGCGCAGCCGGTGCTGCGCGGCCTCTGCCAGCAGGGCGGACCAGCCGGCCACGGCGGCGTTGCGGGGGCGGCTTGGCGCCAGGTGCCGCGCCTCCGCCTGCAGCAGCCGGCCGAGCGCCTGCGCCGTGTCCTGCAGCCGGGCCTGGCGGCTGGCGGCGAGCGCCTTGTCCAACCGCCGCGCCAGCAGGAAGGCGGTGCCGGGGCTGGCCTGCTCCGCCTTGCCGGCAAGCTGCGCCAGCGCCGGATCGGCGTGGCGCAGCCAGGCGCCGTGCTGCGCCGCATCCTCCTCCAGCGTCACCGACCATTCGGTGCAGCCGGACACGGCCGCCAGGGCGCTGGACAGGCGCGGCGCGCGTTGCCGCAGCCAGTCCCGCAGCGGCGCCTCGCCCGAGAACACCGCGCCGAAGGCCAGCGGCAGCACCGTGCCGGGCAGCGCGGCCACCACGCCGTGATGCGCCGCGGCGCGGGCGGCGAGCCAATCCGCATCCTCCGTCCGGCAGCCGGGCCCGGCCTCGAAGGCCTCTCGCGGTACCGGGCTGGCCAGCGCCGTCAGCCCGGCCTCCTCCAGCGCCAGCACCTCGGCGCCGGGCAGGATGCCGGTGACCTGGAGGCGATCCGGCAGGCTGCCGGCAGGCGCCACGGCATAGGCGTAGAGCGCATCCGGCATGTCACGCGGCCTCCGCAGCAAGCGGATCGGGCAAGGCGAGGTATGACCCGGCGCGGGCCAGCACGGCGGTGCGGTCCAGCGGCCCGTCGCCCTGGCGCACCACCTCCTGCCGCAACAGGCGGTAGGCGGCGCTGGCCTCGGCCATCGCGGCGGCATCGGCGCGCGGGCCCTGCCGGTCCGGGTGCAGCGCCGCGGCCAGGCCGCGCCACAGGCGGGTGAGTTCCGCCGGCTCCAGCCGCTCCGGTAGGCCGAGCAATTCCCAGGCGGCGGCAACCGCCTTGGGCTCGGTGCGGGCGATGCGCAGCGCGCCGATCGCGAGCGGCGGCAGCGGGCCTCGCAGGTCGCAGCTCGCATGGCGGGTGGCGGATTCCGGCAGCGCCGACAATGCCGTCTCGATCGCGGCATCGGCGCCGGCGCGGATGATGACGGTGGCGCCGGCCTCGCCATCCCCGGCGCAGGGCGCCTGCTCCGCGATGGCGATGACCTGCGGTGCCAGCACCCGGCGCAAGGCTTCCGTGCGCTGCGCCACCTCCCGCGCCAGGACGTCCTTGATGGCGACCGCCATGCCGGCGCCGCTGGCCACCATGGCCATGCGGTGTTCGCGCAGGATGGCCTCCGGCGCCCAGCGCAGGATCACATCCCATTGGTGACGCCGGCCGAAGCGGGCCAGCGCCGCCGCCATATCCTCCGCCGCCGCTTCCAGCAGCGTGCGCAGCTCGGCCTGTGGGCAGGTGGCGGCGCCGGGGTCGCAGGCGAGGAAGGGGCCTGCCTGGCAGGCGGTCTCCAGCCGCGTCTGCACCGTCTTCAACTGCCGCAGCAGCGCGGCGCGGTCGCGCTTGATGAACAGGCGGCGCAGCGGCGCATCGCCCGGCTGCAGCAGCGCGGCCACCGCCCCCAGCTGCATCACCTGCACATCCGGCCCCAGCCTTGCCGCCAGGGTCGCGGCGCCCTCTGCCGGGGCGGCACCCAGGAACCTCAGGGGCTTGTCCATGATCTGGCTTCCTTTTGCGCGGTCAGCGCGAGAGCGAAATCGGCCGCCGAGACGGCGTCCGGATCCTGTCCTTCCCCGGCGCGTGCCAGGGCCTCCAGCGCCGCGCGCCGGCACAACCCGGCGAGGTCGGCGCCGACGAAGCCTTCGGTCGCCGCCGCCAGCGCCGCGCAATCCACATCGGCGGAAAGCGGCATGCGCCCGGCATGTACATCCAGGATGGCGCGGCGCGCTTCGGCATCGGGCAGCGGCATCGCCACCAGCAGGTCGAAGCGACCGGGCCGCAGCAGTGCCGGGTCCAGCCGGTCCAGCCGGTTGGTGGCGCCGAGCACCACCACGCCGGGCGGATCTGCGATGCCGTCCATCTCCACCAGAAGCTGCGCCACCATCCGTTCGATGGTCGCGCCCTCCCCACCGCCACGGCGGCCGGCGATGGCGTCGATCTCGTCAAAGAACAGGATGCAGGGCGTGGCGGCGCGGGCGCGGGCGAAGGCCTCGCGCAGCGCCTTTTCGCTGGCGCCCTGCCATTCGCTCAGCATCTCCGCCGCGCGGATGGCGATGAAGGCGGCGCCGGCTTCGGTCGCCAGCGCCTTGGCGGCCAGCGTCTTGCCGGTGCCCGGCGCGCCATGCAGCAGCACGCCGCGCGGCGCCCGCAGGCCAAGACGGGAAAAAGCCTCGGGCCGCCGCAGCGGCCATTCCACGGCGCGGCGCAGCGCTTCCCGCACCGGCTCGATGCCGGCGACCTCCGCCCAGCGCACATTGGGGATCTCGACGAAGCTTTCGCGCAGCGCGGAGGGGGTGACCACGCGCCGCGCCTCGGCGAAATCGGCCGCCGTCACCACCAGGCCCTCCACGGCCAGCGCCAGCCCGTCCGGGTCCAGCGCGCCCGCCCGGCGCAGCGCCGCCATCGCGGCCTCCCGGCACAGGGCTGCCAGGTCGGCGCCCACATGGCCGGGCGTCGCCTCCGCCAGCGCATCGAGGTCCACATCGGCGGCGAGCGGCATCGGCCGGCTGTGCACGGCGAGAATCTCCCGCCGGCCTTCGCGGTCCGGCGGCGTGATGCGGATCTCGCGGTCGAAGCGGCCGGGGCGGCGCAAGGCGGGGTCCAGGCTGTCCGGCAGGTTGGTGGCGGCGAGCACCACCACCTCCCCGCGTCCCGCCAGCCCGTCCATCAGGGTGAGAAGCTGCGCGACGATGCGGCGTTCCACCTGCTTCTCGCCCGAGAGCGCATCCCGCTTCGGCGCGATCGCGTCCAGCTCGTCGATGAAGATGATGGCGGGCGCGCGCTGCTGCGCCTCCTCGAACAGCTTCCGCAATTGCTGTTCGGAGGCGCCGTAGAATCGGTCCACGATCTCCGGCCCGTTGATGGCAATGAAATGCGCGCCCGTCTCCGTGGCCACCGCGCGTGCGATCAGCGTCTTGCCGGTGCCGGGCGGGCCGGAAAGCAGCACGCCGCGCGGCGGGGTGATGCCGAGTGCGGCGAAGGCGGCGGGGTGGCGCAGCGGCAGCTCCACCACCTCCCGCACCCGCTCCAGCACGCGGGCCAGGCCGCCGATTTCCTCGTAGCGCAGGCCGGCGCGAGGAGCCGGCGCCGCCTTCTCCCGCATTATGCGCGTGGCGGGCGACAGCATCGCCGGGCCGGGCGGGTCCAGCGCCACGACACGCAGCGGAAGGTCGCCGCCACCCATCAGCGCCAGCCGGAAGGATTCCCCGGCGCAGAGCGGCACGCCATCCAGCGCGCGGCGCAGCAGCGCCTCATTTACCGCCTGGCCGGCCAGGGTGATCTGCACGGCCTGCGCCGCCTCCGGCGCCGCCGCGGCCTGCACCGCATCGCCCAGGCCCAGCCCCGCATTGCCACGCGTCGCGCCATCCAGCGCGATGCGGCCGGGGGCGCGCGTGCCGGGGCGGTGCGGCAAGGCGCGGGCATGGGTGGTACGGGCGCCGGTCAGCGCCACCAGCGCGCCGGGCACCAGGCCGAGCGCGGCCATATCCGCAGCATCCAGCCTGGCAATGCCGCGGCCGGCTTCCTCCGCCCGCGCCGGATCCACCAGCAGCTTCATGGCGGCGGCGGCGCCAGGCGGGCGCGCATTTCGCGCAATTCGCGCAGCAGGTCGGCTTCCGCGGCCTCGAAGGCATCCTCGTCGATCTCGCCGGCCTCCAGCCGCCGCTCCAGCGCGATCAGCGCAGCTTCGATGCGCTTGGGGTCGTTCCATTGCGCATCCACCGCCTGGTCGACGCGCCGCGCCAGCCATTCGATGCCGCCCAGCGGCAGGGAGACGGGCAGGGTGAGCAGTTTGAACAGCCCCATGCTACGCGGCCTCCCCCAGCCAATCGGCGCGCAGCGTGACGAAGTTGTAGGGCGGCACGGGGCCGATGTAGCGGAAGCTCATCCGTGCGCCCTGTGCCTCGCCCAGCTCGCGCATCGCCGCGTCGAATTCGGTCTCGCGGTCGCGCCGCACCAGGAAGGCGCGGTTCAGCACCATGCTGTCATCCACCGGCTTCAGCGTGATGCAGCGTTCCGCCAGCGGGTCCAGGCGCGCCGCCAGCATCGCCGCGTCGCGGTCGCGCATCGTGTTCATGGCGGCTTCCACACGGCGGCCAAGTTCGATGCGTTCCTGATAGGTCTGCGTCGCCGGCCGGTTCTGCAGCCGGTCGCGCAGTGCGCGCAGCCCTGCATCGGCGGCCAGGATGTCGCGGACCGCCACGCCTTCCTGCCAGCTCGCCTTCACGCCCAGTTCGATGCGCCCGGCGATGGCGGCGAGCGCCACGCGGAAGGCGGCCGCGTTGCGATCCAGGCAGCCGGCCAGCCGCGTGGCATCCGGTGCCACGGTGGCGAAGCGCACCGGCAGCACATCCGCCGCCGCGATGGCGCGTTCCAGTACGGCCGTGTGGCCCAGCATGTTGCGGCGCGTGGCTTCCGGCGGCTCCGCCGGCGCATCGGCCACCAGTGCGGCCAGCCCCTGTTCGCCCGGCAGCAGGCGCAGCTGCGCGCCACCGAGGCCGGGGCCGAAGGCGCTGGCATCGGCCAGCGCATCTGCCTGCACCACGCCGAAGACATACAGCCCGCTCATGCGACGGGCCTAGTGCGCGGCAGCCCGATTTCGATGATGCCGTGCCGCGCGGCGACGGTCATGCCGGCCGCATCCACCGCGCCTGGCAGCGGCACGCGCTTGTGCCAGCGGCCATCCGCGGCTTCCAGCACCAGCTCGCCGTCTTCCACCCGCGCCGCGAAATCGGCGGCGCCGACACCCGGCATCTCGGCAATCACGCGGATCGCCTCCGCTTCCTCGAAGACATCGACGATGGGCTGGCGCGGCGCCGGCCTCGCCTCCGCGGCTGCGGGCGGCACATGGCCAAAGGGCTCGGCCCGGGTCTCGCCGCCCGCGGTGCGGATGGAATAGCCGAAGACCACGCGGCCTTCCTCGCCGCCCGCCTTCTGCGACAGGCCCTGCAAGGTCTCCGTCAGCTTCTGCAGCCCCTCGAAGATGCCGCCGAGGCTGGTCGCGGCCTGCGGCGGACGGTCCGCATCCGCCATGCGGCGGGCGACGGAGGGCGGGTGGCGCGGCGGCCTCATCGGCGAATCTCCAGCGCCTGTTCCAGCGCGGCGACGCGCTGCACCAGCGCAGCATTCTCGGCCTGCAGCGTATCCGTCTTGCCGGTCAGGCCCGCATCCGCCTCCCACCACCGGATCCCCATCTCCAGCGCCCGGTCGACGGAGGCGATGACCAGCCGCAGGCGGATGGTCAGCAGCTCCACCCCCACCAGGCTGACGGAGATGTCGCCGGCGACCACGATGCCCTTGTCGAGGATTCTCTCCAGGATGTCGGCCAGGCCCGATCCGGCGACGCTGTGCTGCAGGGTCATCGCCTCAGCCCGTCTCGCCGCCCTGGCTGCGCAGAAAGCGGCCGGTGCGCTTCCAGCGCAGAACATTCCCCTGCTCGTCAAGCTTCACCTCGAAGCTGGCCAGCAGGTCGTTGGTGCGGGGGATGGCGCGGTGCTCCACCATGTCGATGGCGATGCACCAGCCTTCCTCCTCGCGGTCGAAACGGGCGACGGTCTCGGGCGCGAGGCCGGTGATGGCGGCCATCTGGCGCTTGGTCTGGGCGACGATCGCGGTGAGGTCCATGGGACGAATCCTTCAGTATTCGAGAAGCGCGCCGCGCGCGGCGGCACGCGGCCGCGCGGGGGAAGCGGCAGGGGGCGGATTTTCCGACGGTGGCGCCGTGCCGCGCGAAGCCGGCAGCGTCATGCGGCCGGACAGCGCGACCAGCCGCAGTTCGACGCGCGAGAGGTTGCCGCGTGCCGCATCCGCCTGCCGGCCAAGCAGGTCGAGTTGCCGTTGCAGCCGCGCGCGGCGCTGCGCCAGCAAAGCAAACTCCGCCGCCACTGACTCGAGCGTCACGCGGTCCCCGCCGCGGCCCAGGCGCGAGCGGCGTGGCGGGATGGTGCCGGGTGCGGCGCGCATCACGCCGCGATCCCGGCGCGCGCGGGGCGTAGCGAGGTCGCCGCCTCCGCGCCGCAGAAATGCTCGATCAGCCGCGCCAGCATCTGCCGCTGGCGCGGGTCCGGCACGCCGTTCGGGCCTGGCTTGGCGCGGCTGGCCAGCAGGTCCAGGCAGAGCTGCACGAAGCGCGGTTCATCCGCCGCCACGCGCAGCTCCAGCCGCTGCGCCATGCGGGCGATCATGATGGAGGCGCGCAGAGTCGGCCGCTGCACCCATTCGCGCGACCGGCGGAAATCCCGCACCATGTCCACGATCCGCGCAGCATCCACCTCCGCCAGCCCGGAACGCGCCACCGTGATGGCGATTTCCGTGTCGCGGTCGAAGCTTTCGACATCGATCGTCACCATGCGGTCGATCAGCGCATCCTGCGCCGCATGGGTGCCGGCATGATCCTCGGGGTTGGAGGTGAAGATGGCGCGGAACTCCGGGTGCACCCGCACCGCCGTCTCCCCGCGGCCGGATTTCGGCAACACGAGGATGCGTTCCTCCAGCACCGTCAGCAGCACGTTGTTGGCGGAGGCGGGTGCACGGTTGAATTCGTCGTAGACCAGCGTGCAGCCTTCGGTGCAGGCGATGGTGAGCGCGCGGTCCAGCCAGACCGGGGCGGTTTCCGATTCCATCTTCATCACGCTGGTGATGTAGCGGTCCACCACGCGGCGGGTGCGCGTGCCGGTATCGCCGCCGATCAGGCTGCGTGTGTCGAAGGTGTCGTCACCCACCAGCAGCAGCACCGGCCGCGCCAGTTCCTGCGCCAGGGACAGCGCCAGCTTGGTCTTGCCGCTGCCGGCCGGGCCGCGGAAATGCACCGGGTAGCCGACATTCAGATAGGCCAGCGCGCGTCCATGGATCGCGTCCAGCTCCGCCGTGCGGACATGCTCGGGGCCCGGTTGCAGGCGCAGCGCATTGTCCAGGGCTGCCTGCGCGGTGGAGGTGGGGGGGTGGGCCATGCGCGGTCAGTCTCCGGTGAGTTCAAGGGCAACACCCTGCCGCCAGGCGCGCCGCAGCGCGGCGTGGCGGCTGGGCGTGGCGGCAAGGTCCAGGTGCAGGTCGCGCAGCCGGCGCAGCGGCGGCGTGGCGGCGGCCCAGAAGGCATCGCAGCCGGCATCCTCGGCGCCCTGCACCGGGGCCAGCCCGGCGCCGGCCAGCGCGGCCGCGGCGATGTCGCAGGCCTCCTGGTCCTCGGGGCAGGGCACCAGGCCGGTGGCGGCGAAGGCGAAGGCGGCGGCGCAGGCTTCGCCGAGTTCCGCCGAGACGCCGGCCTGCGTGGCGGCCGGTACGCCCATCGCCCGCAGCAGGCGTGCCGTGGCTTCCGGCGCATGTGGCGGCGGCGCGGCCAGCAACAGCCCGTCGGTCCAGGACAGCCGCGTCGGCGCGGCATCCGGCCGCAGCGCGATGCCGGTCTCGGCCAGCGGCAGGGCCCCCTGCGGCAGGTCCAGCGCCGCGGCAAGGCGTGTCCACAGGGATTGCAGCGCCTGCCGCGCGGCGCGCAGGTCCGGTACCAGCACGATCTCTGGCCGCAGCCCGTCGCGCAGCGTGATGCGGCAGGGCAGGCCGGTCAGCTCGCGCAGGCGGCTGGGCAGCGTCACCTCGATGCTGCCGCTGCCGAGGCCGGCGGAACGGATGCTGCGGGAACCGAAATCCAATTGCCGGGCATCCTGGCCGGGCCGGGATTGCGCCCGGGCGCCGACACCCGTCCTGGGCGTCTAGCAGCGAGGCTAGCAGCGGCTTGGTGAATCAGCGGTGAAGCGCAGGGTCGTGTGCATCGCGAAAATCTGCGGGGCGTTTACCGCTTCTTCGCCCGAGCCGTCGCAGGCTTGGCCGTCGGTGGGGCTGCGAAGCGCCGCACGACGGAGGAGAGCTCGGCATGTCGCGACGCCCATCAATTGCAGCCCCTGCGGCTCGCCTGCCACGCTTCCCCGGGCGTGCCACCGATTCCGCTGCGGCGCCGCCCTTGCTGGCGGCCGCCGCCGCGCTGGCGGGTGCCGCGCTGGCTGTCGCCGTGGCCATGCCGGGACTGGCGCTGCCGGCGCTGCTCGCGGGCCTTCCGCTGTCGCTGCTGGCGGGGCTGCTGCTGGCCGCGCTGCTGCGCGGCAGGCGCCAGCTCGACACCGCCATGGACGCCGCGCTGGCGGCGCTGGAGGAAGTGGGCGCATCGCCCGCGCAGCCGGGCGCCGGCCTGCGGCGCGCGACGGCGTGCTGCGCCGCCATCCCCCTGCTGGCGGCGGATATGCTGGCGCTGCGCCAGGACCGGCTGGACCGCGACCTGCGCGAGGATGACGGCAAGGCCGACGCAATCCGCAACATGGCCGAGGCCATCGAGCGCGAGACCGATGCCGCGGTGGATGAGATCAACACCTCGGCGCGCGAGCTGGAGGAGATTGCGGATACGCTGGAACGCGCGACCGTGCGTGCCTCGCACGAGGCCGCCGCGGCGCAGGGCGAGACCGAGCGCTCCGCCGCCGGGTCGGACGAGGCGGCGGCCGGCACCGCGCGCATCGTCGAGGCGATCCGCGAGAGCAGCAGCCAGATGGCGCTGGCTGCGCAGACGACGCGCCAGGTGGTCACCGCCTCCGACGCCGCGCGCACCACCTTCGATGATCTGCGGCGCCAGGCGGATGAGATCGACGACGTGACGCGAATGATCGGCCTGATCGCGCGGCAGACCAACCTGCTGGCGCTGAACGCGACGATCGAGGCGGCGCGGGCGGGGGAGGCCGGCAAAGGCTTCGCCGTGGTCGCCGGCGAGGTGAAGACGCTGGCGGCGCAGACCGCCAAGGCCTCCACCGAGATTGCGGAACGGTTGGCCAGCGTGCAGGCCGGCGCGGCCAATGCCCTGCATGCGATGGACAGCGTGCATGCCGGCATGGGTGCGCTGGATACCATCACCGGCCGCATCGCCGAGATGCTGCAGGACCAGTCGAGCGTGGTGGAGGAAGTGGCGAGCGCGGTGCGCGACGCCTCCGAAGCCGCCACCGGCGCCAGCCGCCGCGTTGCCGCCGCGGTGCAGGAAATCGACGACAACCGCATGTCCGTCGGCATGATCCACGGCGCCTCCGGCCAGGTCTCCGCCTGCCTGTCGACACTGCAGAGCCGCATCATCGGCCTGGCCCGCAGCGGGCTGAGCGAAACCGATCGGCGGCGGGAGCCGCGCCATGCGGTGGATCTGCCGGCGCGGCTGATCCTGAATGGCGAGACGCTGGAGGGGCGACTGAAGGACATCTCCGACCACGGCGCGCGCTTCACGCCGGCGCCGCTGATGCCGGCCGGGTCGGAAGCGATGCTGGACCTGCCGGGGCTGCCGGCACAGCGCGTGAAGATGGCCGGCGTGGATAGCGAGGCGCGGCTGGTCTTCATCTTCGCCCAGGCGACGGAGGAGGCGGAACTGGCCGCCGCGATCCGCCGCCTGCTGCTGCGGCAGAAGGCGGCGTGACGGCGGCGGCTGCTCAGTGAGGCGCGGCGGCCGAAGCCGCGCCTGAAGTCCCGGCCGATGCCCAGTCTGAAAGCTTTCCCAGCGCGTTGCGCGGCAGCCGGCCTCCCAGCTCGATGCTGACCGGGCGCTCCGCGGCCGGCAGGTTCTCGCGGCACCAGGCCTCCAGCGCCGCATGCGCGCCAGCGCGTTCGCGCGGCGTGTGCAGCGTGACGAAAGCCTTCAGCCGCGGCTCCGGCAGCGTTGCATCCAGACGCACAGCGGCATCCGACACCAGCGGATGCGCCGCCAGCCGTGCCGCGACCCGTGCCGGATAGACGTTGACGCCACCGACCTGCACCGCGTCGTCCTTGCGGCCGAGCAGGCGCAGCGTGCCGCCGCCGAGCCATTCGCAGCGATCGGGCAGGGCGATCTCCGCGCCGGTCGCGACCTCGATGACGGAGGCGGCCTCGCCTGCCTGGCCGGGGCGCCAGCGCGGCAGCAGGGCGAAGGGCGCCTCGGGTACGCTGCGCGCGGCGAGGCCGGCGGTCTCGGAAGATCCGTACACCTCCACCACCTGCGCGGCACCGGCCTCGCGCAGCGCGTGGTGTGTGGCGGCGGGCAGGGGCGCGGTGCTGCTGGTGGCGCGGATGCCGTCCGGCAGCCGGTCCAGGCTGCGCAGCATGGGCGTCCAGCCGGCGGGGAAGCCCACCAGCAGGTCATCGCCGCGCAGCAGCCGCGCCAGGCGGCCCGGCGACAGCGCGCGGCCATCCACCACCGGCACGCCCAGCGCCTCCGGCAGCAGGATGGTGAACAGGAAGCCGTAGATGTGGTGTGCGGGGACGAGCTGGATGATGCGACGACGGTCGGCGAAGATGCCGGCCCAATGCGCGGCTTCCGCCGCCAGCGCGGCGTGCGCATGCGTGAAGCGGCGCGGCGCACCGCTGCTGCCGGAGGTGCGGAAGGTGATGCCGGTGGTGCCGTCCTGCATGCCCGCGCGGATGATGTGGCACCAGGCGTCCAGGCGGCGCTCGGCCAGCAGGTAGTCCTCCACGCCGCTTTCGTGCAGGCGGAACAGCTCGTTCACCGCGGCGGCGCAGGTCACCAGTTCCAGGCTGTCCAGGCCCAGCCCCTCGGCGCCGAGCGACAGCTCCGCGGGCCACACGGCGGCCTTGGCGGGCGTGATCGCGCGGCCGCCGGCGCCGCCCAGTTCCTGTGGCAGCAGCGAACGCAGCAGGCGGAGCAGCGCGGCATCTGACAATGCAGCAACAGGCAGCGTGGTCGGCATGGCGGCTTCCCCGTTTGGAAAGCCGAGCGAAGCAGGAAATCCTGAAGGAATCCTTGCGGCGTCGCCGTTCCGCGCGGTGCGGGAATCATGTCGGCTCTTTACCGCCGCTTTACCCGGCCGGCGCAGGATCACATTCGTGGCACCGCACTGCGCGGGCCTCTGCATGTCTCGTCCACGATCAGGGCGGGTTTCGTTCGAGCCACTGCGCTCGTCGCCTCGGCTTGCCGATGGCGCGGCGCCAGGGAGATCAGGATGGTCTCGGTTGCCTTCAGCCTGCCCGGCCTGCCGGGAGTCAGCGCGTCGTCCCCCCTGCCGGCCGCGCCGCTGCCGCAGCCGGTGGAGCCTTCGGACATCACGCTGCGCGTCTCCGGCGGCAAGCCGCTGCGGATGCGCGGGGTGATGCTGGCCGAGGCGACATCCTGGGCCCCCAGCATTCCGGCCTGGCACGAGGTGGCGCTGTACCGCACCGCGGATGGCGACTGCGCGCTCGCCGTGCGGATGCTGAAAAAATCCAGCGGCGAGACCGACATCCACCACGCAGAGATCTTCAAGACCATGGAGGATGCGCTGTCCTGGCTGGAACAATTCGATCCGACCGCGGATCTCGCCCCGGAATTCGACGCTTCCGATCGCCGCATCAGCACGGTGGACATCGCGCTGATGGCGGCCGCGCTGCGCCAGAAGGCGGATGCCGTGACGCGCCAGTGGCGCGGCCTGCTCGGCGAGCTGCTGTACCGCTTCGCCCTGCCGGCCTGAACCAGGCGCGGCGACCAGACCCAGTCCTATCGAACAGGAAAGCCAAGCATGGAACTCATCAAATTCGGCGCCGACCATGTCGAGAACCTGGTCTCGCAGGACCCGACGCGGCTCGACCGCCTGCCCTTCGGCGCCATCCTGGTGGACCGCATCGGGCGGGTGATGAAGTACAACGCGCAGGAAAGCGCGCTGTCGTCCCGCCCGGCGGGCGAGGTCATCGGCAAGAACTTCTTCAACGACGTGGCGCCCTGCACCAAGGGCCACCAGTTCCAGGGGCGCTTCCAGCAGGGCGTGTCGCAGGGAAGCCTGAACACGATGTTCGAATACGCCTTCGACTACAAGATGAGCCCGGCCAAGGTCCGCGTGCACATGAAGTCCACCTCGATCGACGAGGGCATCTGGATCTTCATCAAGCGGCTCTGATCGCGTCAGGACGCGGCTATGATGCAGCAGGCGGTCACCTTGCCCCTGGCGCCCGGCCTGGGCTCGCTCCAGGCGGAACAGCCGGCCTTCCTGTCGCTGCCCCGGCACGGCCGCCGGCCGCTCGGCTTCCACGGCCGCCTGCTGCTGCAGGTCTCGGCGCGGGAGCCGACGCTTCCGGTGTGGAGCGATGTGACGGTGCATGAATCGGTCACGCGCCATCTCGTCATCGCCATCCGCCACGCGCTGCGGGAGGATCGATCCGTGTCGCGCGACTATGCCGAGGCGTGCGACGGGCCGGACGTGGCGCTCGCCTTCCTGCACGCGCACGACCCGCTGCACGACCTGCCTGTCGAGGCGCTGTACGCGGCGGCGGAGGGGCTGGCGGAGCCGGCACGCCACCAGGCGGCGGCGGCCTGCGCGCAACGCCTGCGGCAATCCTGGCGCGAGGTGCTTTCCACCTGCTTCGGCCATCGCAACCCCCAAGGAGATCTCCGATGAACGTTGTCAACGCGCTCGAACAGCTCAGCGAACGTCCACCGCTGGCCATGGCGGCGGAGGCGCGCACGCCGGTGCGTGGCGCGACTTCCACCTTCATGCTGCGGAAGTCGGGAAGCCGGCCGGTTTCCTTCTCGGGCCGGCATGTCGGCTTCGGCAACGGCTACCGCGTCGGCACGCCGCTGTGGCATGAGCTGAACCTGTACCAGACGGAAGACGGCCATTTCGTCGCCGATATCCGCGTGTTCAGCAAGGCGCAGGGCGCCAAGGACCAGTTCCATGTCTGCGTCGCCGACAGCGTGGAGGAAGCGTTGCAGTTCTTCGAGGGCTATGACGCGCGCGGCGACGTGCAGGCGGATTTCGATCCGGCCGACCCCAGCCTGGCCCCGGCCGAGCTGATGGTGCATGCGGCCGCGCTGAAATACCGCATCGCGGAGGCGGAATCGCAGTACCGCGCGGTGCTGGCGTCCTTCCTGCATCAGCTCAGCGCCGGCTGACGCAGGAATGCTTCGTTCCGGAAGGGCTTCCTTAAGTGCTTCCGGCGACAATCGAGGCGGCCAGCACGGCATCAGGCGGCGAAGGATTTCCCGCTGCCGGCATGGTCTCCGCCGTTCCGGGATGAGCTCGGGATGACACCGCAAGACAGGAGGGCGTGAGCCCATGAACATCAACAAGAGCCTGGCGTCTTCCTCCCTCGCGGAGGTCATCGACCGCATCCTCGACAAGGGCATCGTTGTCGATGCCTTCGTCCGCATCTCGCTGGTCGGCATCGAGCTGATCGCCATCGAGATCCGCGCGGTCATCGCCTCCGTCGAGACCTATCTGAAGTATGCGGAAGCGGTTGGCCTGACCAGCGACCCGTCGCTCGCGGCGGCCTGACTGGCTAGCTGACCGGCCGGACGGGAATGCACCCGTCCGGCCGTCCCGTCCCCTTTGCCGCCCCACCCCCTGGCGCAAGGATGCCCGCATGAGTGACGCGCCCACGCCGCCGCCGGGCGAAATCCTGGTTGCCGCTTCGCGTGCCGCGCGCGGCAGCCAGCGCACCGCCCTGCGTGCCGCCCTGCAATCCGGCCGGGCAGCATTGCAGGCGGAACGCCGGCAGGCATCGCTGGACGCCGCCACCCGTCCGCCACGTTGGCGACCGGTGCGCCACGCGGCGAACGTGGCGGAGCCGGTGCCCGAGATGGCGCCAGAGACCGTGCCGGAACCAATACCGGAACCAATGCCGGAACCGGTGCCCGTCCCGCAGGCGGCCAGCGCCGATTCGCCGTTGCCGGAAGCGGAGGCAACGACGCTCGCGACTGACGTGGCGGAGAGCATTTTCTCCGCGCTGGTCAGCGATCTTCCCGCCGAGGCGGAGCCGGTGGTGACGCTGGCGCTGGTGCAGGACGAGGCCGCGGCGACCCATGACGCCGTGCCGACGGAGCAGGATTCCGAGCCGGAAGTACTGGCCGAAGCGGAGATGCAGCCCGAGGCGGAGCTCTCCGCTCCGATCGCGCCAGATTCCGTGGCGCCCGACGCCGAAGACCCGGCCCCATCGCCCCCCGTCACCGCGCTCGGCCCGGGGATGCTCGCCCGGCTGCGGATGGTCGGCTATGCGCGCTTCGAGGATCTGGCGACCGCCGACCCCGCCGCGCTGCGCCACGCGCTCGGCGACATCAGCCGGCTGCTCAATGTCGAGGCCTGGATCGAGGACGCACGGCGCAGCGCGGCCAAGGTCTAAGACCGCTCAGGCCAGCTTCTCGGTCGAGACGGCGTGCAACGCCCTGCCGGTTTCGGCGAAGGCACTGATGTTGCCGATGGTGGTCTCCGCGATCGCGGTCAGCGCCTCATGCGTGAAGAAGGCCTGGTGCGCGGTGACCAGCACGTTGGGGAAGGTCAGCAGCCGGGCGAAGATGTCGTCCTGCAGCATCTGACCGGACAGATCCTCGAAGAACAGGTCGCCTTCCTCCTCATACACATCCAGGCCAAGCAGGCCGATGGCGCCGGATTTCAACCCGGCGATGACGGCGCGTGTATCGACGATGGCGCCGCGGCTGGTGTTCACCAGCATGGCGCCGCGCCGCATGCGCGCGATCGCCGCGGCGTCGATCAGATGATGCGTCGCCGGCGTCAGCGGGCAATGCAGCGTGATGATGTCCGACCGCGCCAGCAGATCCTCCACGCCGACATATTCCAGCCCCAGCGCGGCGCCTTCCGCGGCGGGGTAGGGGTCGTAGGCCAGCAGCCGGCAGCCGAAGCCGGCAAGAATGCGCGCCACCGCCAGGCCGATGCGCCCGGTGCCGATGATGCCTGCGGTGCGGCCGAACATGTCGAAGCCGAGCAGCCCATCGAGCGCGAAATTACCCTCCCGCACCCGGTGATAGGCCCGGTGGATGCGGCGGTTCAGCGACAGCATCATCGCCACCGTGTGCTCCGCCACCGATTCCGGCGAATAGGCCGGCACCCGCGCCACGGTGATGCCGAGCCGCTGCGCCGCCACCAGGTCCACATTGTTGAAGCCGGCGGAACGCAGCGCCAGGATCTTCACGCCGCCGCGGGCGAATTGCTCCAGCACCGCGGCATCGGCCTGGTCATTGACGAAGGCGCAGACCGCCTGCGCCCCTGCCGCCAGTGGCGCGGTTTCCGGTGACAGGCGCGCCTCCAGATAGGTGATGCGGTGCGGCGACCCGGCGGCCGCGTTGGCGGCATCGAGGAACTGCCGATCATAGGGCTTGGCGCTGAACACGACGATCTGCATGGGTGTCTCCGGCAAGGGCTGGTTCAGCCGTGTTGGCGCAGGGTCATGGTATCGCAGGGCAGCGCGGCCAGCAGGCGCTTGGCGGTACTGCCGACCAGGAAGCTGGCAAGGCCGCTGCGCCCCTGGGTGCCGATCACCACGAGCGGTATGCCCCGCGCCTGCACATAGTCGCAAATCAGCGCGCCGGCCTGGCCGTATTCCAGCAGCGGCGTCACCCGGTCGCGCCAATCCGCCGGACCCTGCACATGCCGCAGGAAGTCGTCCAGTTCCGCCGCCGCCTGGTCGCGCATCTCCTGCATGTTGGCGTCGCGGCTGATGAAGCCCTCGAAGGGCACCTGGAAGGCATGGAACAGCGTGATCCGTGCCGCCGGGAACAAGTGCAGCGCCGCCTGCAATGCCTGCCGCGAGGATTCGGAGAAATCCGTTGCCACCAGGATCTCGCCATAGGCGCCGCGCGGCCGGCCCTTCACCACCAGCACCGGCATCGGCGCGTGGCTGACCAGCCTGTCCACGATGGCGCCGAGCGTGGCGCGGCCCAGCATATCGTCCCGTGCCACGCCGGTGACGAGCAGCCCGGCATCCATCGCCTCGGCCTGGGCGAGGATGGTCTCCGCCGCCTCGCCGCGCGCCAGCATCACGTCGCATTCGGTGCCGCAGCCCTCCAGGTCGGCGCGGATCTGCTGTTCGGCGCGGGCCGCGGCGCCGGATCGGTCGCGGCGCCAGGAGGGAAGGTCCGCCGGTTCCTCGACGGGCATCACGTGCAGGATGCAAAGCCGGGCAGCCCAGCCCTTGGCCAGCAGGATGGCACGATCCTGCGCGCGGTCGCAGCGGCTGCTGAGGTCGGTGGCCAGCAGGATGGTGCGGGGCAGGGCCCGTTGTGGGGGTGACGCCGTGGGCATGATGTTCCTCGCCTGGGTTTCCCGCACAAGTCTGACCTGAGGGGAGGGTCTGTACATTGATAAAAATCAATGTTTGATCGCGAAATTCCGGGCAGCCTTGGGTCGGACAAGATTGCTCATACGGTATGAGTGACGGGTGTGTCGGCAAGTCGCGGTGGTTCGATTGAGGTCCAGCGCCAGCCGGGCCAGGCTGGTTGCATGAGGAACATCTTGCGGATGTTACGCGCGACACCGGATTATATGGGGGCAGTCGCCTGGTGAGCGCGTTTCAGGCCGCCGCCGCACTGCTGCCGATCGGTCTTGTCGTGCTGCTGATGGCCGGGCTCGGCTGGGGGGCGGTGGCGGCCGGGCTGGCGGGCGGCGCCGCGGCCCTGCCGGTGGCGCTGCTGGTCTTCGGCTGGCAGGGGCCCGCGGCGGCCGGCGGGCTTGGCGGCGCATTGGCGGGCGTCGCGGCGGAGGCGGGCTTTTCCGCCCTCACCATCATCTGGGTGGTCGCCCCCGCACTGATGCTGCACGAATGGCAACAGGCGAATGGCGGCACCGAGGCGCTGCGGCGCGCGCTGCTGCGGCTATCGGCGGACCGTGGCGTCACGGCGCTGCTGGTCGCCTGGTTCTTCGCCTTGTTCGCGGAGGGCGCGGCCGGCTTCGGCACGCCGGTGGTGCTGGCGGCGCCGATCCTCGTCGGGCTGGGCTTTCCGCCGGCGCAGGCGGTGGCGATGGCGCTGGTCGGGCATGCGGTGGGCGTGTCCTTCGGCGCGGTCGGCACGCCCGTGGTGCCGCAGGTGGCGGCCAGCGGCCTGGATCCGCTGGCGCTGTCCGGTGCCACCGCGCTGCTGCATGCGGCCTGCGGCTGGGCCATGGCGCTGGCGCTGCGCCACATGGCAGGCGCGGCGAGCCTGCGCCTGGCGCTGGGCGCGGCCTTCGCCTTCCTGCTGCCCTTCACGGCCATCGCGCTCTGGGTCGGGCCCGAACTGCCGACGCTGGGCGGCGCGCTGATCGGCGGGCTCGCCTTCGCCGCCGCCCTGCCGAGGCGCCGCCCGGCGCCGGAGCCGAGGTCGCGCCGCCCGGCGCCGGAGCCGGGGCCGACGCGCCGGGAGATGCTGGCTGCGGTGCTGCCCTACCTGCTTCTGCTCGGTCTGATCCTGGCGACCAGGCTGCTGCCGCCGCTGCGCCAGGCCCTGGCCGGCGCCACGCTCGACTGGTCGCTGGCCGAGGGCGCCTTCGGCGGCAGTGTCGCGCCGCTGTACCACCCGGGCACGCTGCTGATGGCCAGCCTGCTGCTGGCCGCCTTGTGGCGGCGTCGCCGCCTGTCGGAACTGGGCGGCGCCGCAGCCCGGGCGCTGGTCCGGCTGCCGGCCGTGCTGCTGGCGCTGCTGCTGATGCTCGGCCTGGCGCGGCTGATGGTGCATTCCGGGATGATCGCCGCGCTGGCGCAGGCCGCGGCGGGACTGGCCGGCGCGGGCTGGCCGGTTTTCGCAGCGGCGACCGGGGCGCTCGGCACCTTCGTCACAGGCTCCGCCACCGCATCGAACATCCTGCTGACCGATTTCCAGCTCGCCACCGCCGCGGCGCTGTCGCTGCCGGTGCTGCCACTGCTGGCGGCGCAGGGCTTTGGCGCGGCGATCGGCAACATCATCTGCCCGCACAATATCGTGGCCGGCGGCGCCACCGTCGGCCTTGCGGGGCGGGAGGGGGAGGTGCTGCGCCGCACCTTGCCCGCCGCGACGCTTGTGGTGGCGCTGGGCGGCGCGCTGACGCTGGCGGCGGTGGCGGCCTGGCCCGGATGAGGTCCCACCCTCGCGCGCCGGGCGCTGTTCTGGCAGGCTCGCGCCCATGTCCAGCGACCCCCTGATCGTCACCCTCACCGCCAACCCCTCCGTCGACCTGGCCTGCGAGGCGGAGGCGGTGCGCCCGGTTCGGAAGATCCGCACCAGGAACGAACGCTTCGACCCTGGCGGCGGTGGCGTGAATGTCGCGCGCGTGGTGCGGGAATTGGGCGGGGCGGCGCTGGCCGTCGTGCTGGCCGGCGGCGTCACCGGCCGCCTGATCGAGGAATTGATCGACGCGGAGGGCGTGCCGCGCCGGACGGTGGAAATCGCCGGCCGCACGCGCATCAGCCAGATCGTGCAGGATCTCTCCAGCGGCCTGGAATACCGCTTCGTGCCGGAAGGGCCGGAGGTGGCGGAGGCCGAGTGGCGCGCCGCGCTCGCGGCGCTGGCGGAGGCCGGCGGCGAATGGCTGGTGCTCAGCGGCAGCCTGCCGCGCGGCATGCCGGAGGATTTCTTCGCCATCGCGGCAGCCCAAGCCCGCGCCCGCGGCCAGCGCGTGGTGGTGGACAGTTCCGGCGCGCCGATGCGGGCCGCGGTGGCGGCTGGCGGGCTGGATCTCATCAAGCCGAGCCTGGGCGAATTCGAGGCGCTGGTCGGCCGCAAGCTGCCGGAATCGGCAGACCAGGAAGCGGCGGCGCTGGATCTGGCGCGGTCCGGCGCGGCGCGGCTGGTGGCGGTGACGCTCGGCCATCGCGGCGCGGTGCTGGCCAGCGCGCAGCGGGTCTGGCGGCTGCCGGCGCCGGATGTACCGGTGCGCGGCGCCGCCGGGGCGGGGGACAGTTTCGTCGCCGCGATGACCCTGGCGCTGGCCCGTGGCGCCTCGGCCGAGGACGCCTTCGCCTGGGGCAGCGCGGCGGGTGGGGCCACAGTGGCGCAGTCCGGCACCGCGCATGCGCAGCGGGCGGAGGTGGAGGTGCTGTTCCGGCAGATGCGCCCGCATCTGGACCGCGCCGCCGCCTGAAGCTGCCGGGCGGCAGCGCACGCGCTTCCGTGCCGTGGCGCCGCTCAATCCTGGGCCGCCGCCTCCGGCGTGGCGGACCAGCCGATACGCTGCACCAGCGGTGCCGGCCCTTCCTGCGCCTCGGTTTCCTGCAGCACGAACACAGCCTCCAGCCACAGCGGCGCGTGATGCCCGGTGAGGGTCCAGCCCATGCGGTGCTGCACCAGGTCCAGGCCGCGTCGCCGCTCCACCACCCGTTCCTCCCGCGCAGGCGGGCCGTAGCGATCCAGCGCTGCCTGGCGCAGCGTGGCGAGGGCCAGCGGCGGCTGCGGCAGGCTGGTGTGCCATGCCGCCACCACGGGCGCATCGCCGCCGGCACCGCGGCTTGCGAGGCGCAGGCCGGGGCAGAGCAGCCAAGCGGCCTGCGGGCTGCAATGGTCGCCCTGGGGCAAGGCCAGGTGCAGGGTCAGGCCGCCCGGCAGCGGCAATTGCCCGGCCGGTTGCAGCGCCGGCATCGCGGCCAGCGCCTCGCTCACCGTCATTGGCGGTAGCGGCAGCGTCGGCAGCATCTGGTCCTTCGTGGTGGCCAGCGCGGCATCGCCGAGCAGGATCACGAATGCGAGGACCAGAGGAGTCGCAGCTGGGGGGAGCCTGCTACGTGGGGCGAAGGTCATTCATCAGATCATTCAGCAGAATGATCCACATATCATCACGTCGAAACGTTTCAGATGAATTAAGATTTGTTAGAAATGGAATAGATGTCCGCGGGCGAAGCATGCGCCTATTGGAATGGGGTTTGCCGCCGGAGGCATCGCCGCTATCATGCGAAAGTGATCGAAGGAACGAGGGTGACCGATTGCGGTACAACCCTGTCGCGTCCCACCGCAGCGTATGGCCGCCGGGCCTGGGCTGGTCTCCTGGTCGGGCTCGGAGCTTCAAGCCACGGGGATGCCCAGGAAACCGGGCGGCCGGTACGGGCCTCCCTGCCGCCCGCGGCGGGTGCGCGACTGAAGGCGGAACGCGACCAGCTGGACTGGGTCACCTTTCGCCGCCGCTGGATCCGCGACGATGGCCGCATCATCGATTCCGCCAATCGCGGCGTCTCGCACAGCGAGGGACAGGGCACCGGGCTGATTTTCGCCGCGCGGCACAACGACCGGGCGAGCTTCGAGCGGATCCTCGTCTGGACGCGTGGCGCGCTGCGACGGCCCGGGGATGCGCTGCATGCCTGGCGCTACACGCCCGGCGCCGCCCTGCCGGTCGATGATCCGAACAATGCCAGCGACGGCGACCTGCTGATCGCCTGGGGCCTGCTGCTGGGGCATGAGCGCTGGGGCGTGCCGGAGCACCGAAGCCTCGCCGGCAGCATCGGCCGGGACCTGCTCCGCATCTGCACCCTGTCCATCGGTTCCGAACGGCTGCTGCTGCCGGGCGCGCATGGCTTCGTCCATGCCGACCATGTCGTGCTCAACCCGTCCTACTGGCTGTTCGGCGCGATACGGGCGCTGGACGGGGCCTTCCCCGATCCGGGCTGGGACGCGCTGCGCCAGGCCGGGCTGCGCCTGCTTCGGGGTGGGCGGTTCGGCCGCTGGGGGCTGCCGCCGGACTGGCTGCGCCTGCCGCGGGGTGGCGGCAGCCCGTCTCCCGCCAGCCCCTGGCCGCCGCGGTTCTCCTGGGATGCGGTGCGGGTGCCGCTGCACCTGGTCTGGGGCGGACATCTGCGGGAGCCGGCCCTGCGCGCCTGCGCCGATTTCTGGGGCGATCCGCGCTGGCGCCAGATGCCGGCCTGGGCGGACCTGAACACCGGAGCCGTCGCCCCCTATGCCGCCACCGCCGGCATCCAGGCCGTGGCACAGCTCGCCATGGCGTCGCAGGCCGGCTGGGGACGGCACGAGGCTCTGCCGCGCGTGGCCGAGGCGCAGGACTATTATGCGGCGAAGCTGGTGATGATGGCGCATTACGCCTGGGATGAGCGCGGCCTGGACATGTCGGAGGAACCACGCCTGCGGCTGCGCCAGCGCGACTCCTGAAGGCAGCCGGGCCACCGATTTTCCACCTGCGCGAACACTTCCTTTATCGCGCTGCCCCACCCTGGCCTCCAGATGCCAGACTGTATGCAAGACACGATCAAGGGCTTCGCGGCCAGCCTGCCGGAACGCCAGGCCAGTTTCGCGGAGCGTGGCTGCGCCATGCCCTTCACGGCGCCTATGCTGTCCGGTGCGCGGCTGCGGCGCGGTTCCTCCGGGCCGGCCGAGATGCTGCTGCCGGCGCTGGGCGGGCGGGGCGTCTATGTCATGGGCTGGAATGCCTGCCTGCTGCATTGCGCGCCCTCGCTGCATGATCGCCAGCTCTGGGACCGCATCGCGACTCAGGAACGGCCGACGCCCGCCTTGGTGCGGGCCGCGGCGCGGGAGGTGGCGCGGCTCGGCTATGCCGGGCGCCCCGCCCAGGCCGCGGCCAAGGCGGCGCTGCGGCAGCAGGAGGCGGTGCGCGATGGGCTGCGCGACGTGCTGGCCGCGCGCTTCCTGCCTCTGGCGCCGGATGCGGCCGACCTGCTGGCGCCGATGGTGGCGGTCCTGGCGCAGGCCGGCACCGGGCCGGGGCAGCTTTCGGAGCGTAGTCCCTCCGCCGCCATTCCCCAGGCCATCGTCGCACTGGAAGCCTTCTGCGCCAGCATCGCCGCCTGGAGCCAGATGGCGCAGACACCGCAGGAACGGCGCGGCGCCGCCATCGCGCTGGGCGCGGCGCGGATGACGCTGCTGGTCGCGGATGCATCGCTGCAGGCGCTGTGGCGCACGGTGGCGGAACTGCCAGCCAGGCTGGCGCGCGGCGAGGTGCGCCAGGGGGATGTGCTGCCCCTGCTGGCAGATTTGGCCTCGCGGGCCGACTGGCTGCTGGATGGCTGGACCATGGTCGGCGCGCTATGGGCCGCCGCCGGCGCGGCCGGGCGCGGCGGGGTGCTGGCGGAGCTGGTATCCGTGCTGCCGGTGCCGCCGCTGGAGGCGGAAAGCTGGCCCGGCCCGCGGGCGGAATGGGACACGCTGCTGCGCGCCCGCCGCATGGTCGCCCCCGGCCCGGCCTGGAGCTGCGGCGGGCTGGTGGATCTGGCGCAGCGGAACGAAGCGTTGAGGGCCCTGGCACCATGAACCTGCTCGGCGGCCAGGCGCGCCAGCTTCGCCTCGCGCTGCAGCAGGCGCCGGACCACGCGGTGGGCCGGGTGGTCGCCATGCTGGACGGCCTGGCCGATCGCAGCATGATCGACGAGGTTCTGAACAGCGTGCGCCCGCGGCTGCGGCGCCTGCAGCCGCCCCGCCCGCTCCGCCTGCCGCGGCTGTTGTTCCTGCCGCTGGAGGCGGCGCTGGTGCCGGCAGCCGGCTGGCGGCCCGGCTCGAACCTGGTGCCGCGCAGCGCCATCACCCCGATCGCCGCGCTGGTCAGCGGCGCCTTGCCGGACCTGGCGGAGCAGGTGGAGGCCGGCACCGTCGGCCACAGCCTGACCGATCATGCCGTCGTCGCCGCGCTCGGCGCGCGGCTATGGCCTGCGGCGAGCATGGTGGCGACGCCGCAGGTGCCGCGCGGCTGGGTTGCCGCCGGGCTGCCGGAATCGGCCGCCCTGCCGATCCTGGCCCTCTGCGCCGCCGTCTGGCGCCAGGCGGTGCCGCTGTGGCAGGCGCGGACCGCCGCCTCGGCCGGCGCGATGGAGGCGCTGGCGCTGGCAAGGGCGGCGCTCGCCCCGCTGGTGGCGGATGGCGCCGCGCCGCTATCGGCCGGGCTGACGCTGCTGCTGCGCGCCGCCCTGGCGCCCGGGCAGATCGCCACGCTCGCCACCAGCCTGTCGGCGCAGATCCATCCGGTGGCGGAGCGCGCCTTGGCCAGCATGCTGGCTGACGACGCCGCGGCGGTCGCCGCCGCCACATCCCCCGACGAGATGGCGCAGACGGCGGGGCTGCTGGCCCGTCGCCTGGCGGATCTGGAGCACACCGCCAATGCGCTGGTGCGGGACCAGCGCCAGCGCCACGCCGCCATCCTGCGCCGCGACACCGGGCAGGCCTGCCACGCACGCTTCGCGGCGGCGCTGGTGGAAACGCTGCTGGTGCCGCTGGCGCGCGTCGCCGCCGGGCCGCGCGCGGAGGATTCGGTGGTGGCGATGCTGGAGGGGGCGGCGCGCGACCTGCGCCGGCTGGAAGCCGCCGGTCGCCGGCTGGGCCAGGAACTGGCCTTCGACCGCAGCCTGCGCGACGCCGTCGCGCAGATCACCCGGCTGGCGGCGACTCCGGCCGGGCTGAACCGGATCGAATTCGCCCGGCTGGTGGAGATTCTGGCCGGACCCGATGCGGCGCTGGCGCTTCAGGCGGAGCCCGGCTGAACCGGCTTCAGGCCGGCTGGCCCTCATGCGTCTCGCTGCCGGCGCGCCAGCGATGGGTCGAGGCACCGAACGCCACCATCTGCCCGGCCTCGTCGAACACCTCGGTCCGGCAGAAGAAGATGTTGCGGCCGCGCTGCGCGACCTTGCCCTCGGCGATCAGGCGTCCGCCCTTCACCTGGCCGGTGAAGCGGCAATCGAGGTCCAGGGTCACCGCCTTGCGGACATTCCCCGGCACGCTGCACCACAGCCCGGCATAGCCGGCTGCCTGGTCGATCATCGACAGGATCAGCCCGCCATGGATGATGCCGGAGCGATTGCGATGCGCGTCGCCGGCGATGCAGGCGAGGCGGGCCAGGCCTTCCTCCCAATGCACGAGGGTCAACCCGAGCAGGGCGTGGTAGGGTGCGCCCTGCGGATCGAGATCGGGGCCGGGTGCCGGGTTCGGTGCAAGTGGGGTCTGGGTCATTTCCCCCGGATGCCGTTCCCGCGCCATCCGGTCAACCTTCCCACCGCGCGCTGAACCGCGCGCCTGCCATGGCCAGGACTTCGGGCAGGCAGCGCCTTCGCGGTGGTCGCCGAGGCAGTCGGCATTGCGGGCCCCGTATCCAGGCCACGCGCAGTTGTCCGGCCAGAAGCTGAAATCAGACGCAACTTGCGGCGCCTTGTCCGGTTGATCCGCGTTGGTGATCCATACCCCGGTTCGGGGCGGGCGCCGGTTGGCGTGGCCGCGGCCAATGAGGATTGAATTCTTGAGCCACGGAGAGCCGGCCCGCAGCCTCGAAGTCGAAAAGCTGCTGCGCCAGCAGGCGGTATTGGCGAAGTTCGGTGAACTGGCTCTCAAATGCGCCGACCTGGATGTGATCCTGACCCAGGCCTGCGTCCTGGTGGGTGAGGCCCTCGGCACCGATCTCGCCAAGGTGGTGGAACTCCTGCCAGATGGGCAGACCCTTCGCGTGCGCGCCGGCGTTGGGTGGAATCCCGGCGTGGTTGGCGTCGCAGAGGTCCAACTCAGCGAAAGATCCTCGGAGACCCATGCTCTTCGGCACGGAATTCCGATGAGTTCCTCCGACATCGCAGGCGAAACGCGCTTCGAATACGCTGAATTCCTGAAGCAGAACGGCGTGCGGGCGGTGGTGAACGTCGCGATCCTGGGCAGTGAGGAGAAGGCGCCCTTCGGCCTTCTGCAGGTGGATAGTCGCGTGCCTCGCGACTTCACCCAATCCGATGTTCTTTTCCTTCAGAGCTACGCCAATCTGCTGGCGGCCGCGGTGGCGCGTCTTCGGGGGCTCGACCAGATGCGAAGCAAGGAGGTGGCCCTGAAGCAGGCGCTGGTGGATTGCTGCAATGGGGCGGAGCGCCAGAAATTCCTCTCCCTGGAGATCGACCACAGGTCGAAGAACATGCTCGCGGTCCTGCAGGCTGCCTTGCGGCTGACCGTGGCCAAAGATGTTCCTACCTTCGTCCAGGTCATCGAAGGCCGTGTCGCCGCCCTGGCGCGGGCGCAGAACCTGCTGGCCGCCAGTCACTGGCAGGGCGCCGACCTGCATGCGATGCTGCGCGGTGAACTGGCGCCCTACCTCGAGACAGGCTCCCGGCCGCAGGCTGACCTGGATGGGCGGATGCTGACACTCCCGAACGCCGCTGTGCAGCCATTCGCGATGGCGCTGCACGAGATGACGACCAACGCGATCAGGTATGGTGCCCTCTCCATTCCCACGGGACGACTGCGGATCTCCTGGCAGGCCGGAGAAGATGGCACTCTCCACATGCGGTGGGCGGAGAGCGGCGGCCCGCTGTTGCCGGCCCCTCCGCACAAGCGCGGCTTCGGGTCCCGCGTCCTGACCAACACGCTTCGCACGCAGTTGGGTGGCACGATCGTCATGGCGTGGGAGCCCACCGGACTGGTCTGTGATTTCGTGGTGCCCCTGCTGAGAAGCAGCAGATCTGAAGGGCTACCATCCTCGGTTCTGGCGGCGGTGTGACCGGAGCGACCTGAACACCCCGGCAGCCCTGCGCGGCGCCTGAAGGAGCCTGCCATGAACGAGCCCGCCATGAACGAGCCTGCCATGAACGAGCCGGCAAGGAATGAGCCTTGGCACGCCAACCTGCCACAGCAGGTGGAGATCGACGGGGCGGGAGACGCGGTACTGACCGCGGCCCAGGCGGCAGCGCTGCTCGGCGTGGCGCTGGAGGTCTTCCTGACGGATTTGCGCGCGGGCCTCGTCTATTCCGTGGTCGAGCGCGGCGAGGGCGCCGATGCCGGCCGACTGCGCCTGACGCTGCACCGCCGGGCGACACAGCGGCGAATACTCGTCGAGGCTGCGACCGGGCGCGTGCTCGGACCTGATTGATGCCGCGTTAACCACACGATAATGGGAGCGTTATAGGCGCTGGCCTACATTGAGGCGTCGCGAACGCGGCCGGCCGTTCCGCGCGGCTGCCGCGCCCAATGCCCCTGGGACTGGTGAGGTCGCCCGAGACATGCGTTCGCCACAGCCACTGGATGCCGATCTCGATTGCGTGGTGGAGGCGCTGGGCGACAGCGCCGTCATCAGGTTGTCGCCCGAAGGGGACATCCGGCATCTGGGCGCCGCGGCGGCGCGGTTGCTGGGCCATGTGCCGGAGGCAGTGCTCGGCCGGCACTTCCGGTTGTTCTATCCGCCCGAGGCCCTGGCGGCGGACCAGCCTGCTGTGGAACTGAATGCGGCGCGGCGGGACGGGCGCTGCGCGGTGGAGGCCGAGCGCCTGCGCCAGGACGGCACGCGCTTCCAGGCCGCCAGCATCCTGCTGGCCCGCTCCGATCCGGCGGAGCCCGGCTTCCTGCTGGTGCTGCGGGACCTGACGGCGCGGGAGAGGCTGCGGCAGGAATTGGAGGAGGCGCAGCAGGAGGTGGAGCGCCGGCTGGCCGAGCTCGCCTTGCTGCGCCGCGCTTCCCGTGGCGCCGGGGAGGAACGCTTCCGCCAGGTGGTCGAGGCCGCGCCCAACGCCATGGTCATGATCAACGCCGCCGGCCAGATCGAGATGGTGAACGCCCAGGCCGAGCGCGTCTTCGGCTACCGGCGGGACGAGATGCTGGGCCGGCCGGTGGACATGCTGGTGCCGGAGGGGTCGCGCGACCTGCACCCGGCGCTGCGCCGCGGCTTCTTCGCGCAGCCGCAATCGCGCCCGATGGGGGCGGGTCGGGACCTGCACGGGCTGCGCAAGGATGGCAGCGAATTCCCGGTCGAGATCGGGCTGAACCCGATCGAGACCGAGGACGGGCCGATGGTGCTGTCCGCCATCCTCGACATGTCCGCCCGCGTGCAGCTTGAGGCGCTGCTGCGCCAGGCGCAGAAGATGGAGGCGGTCGGCCGCCTGACCGCCGGCGTGGCGCATGACTTCAACAACCTGCTGCAGACCATGATGGGCAGTATGGAGATCCTGCAGGACCGCGTCCTGGGCGACCTGGCGAGCGAGGAACTGGTCGCCTCCTCGATCGACGCGGCGCTGCGCGGTGCGCGGCTGACGCACCACCTGCTCGCCTTCTCGCGCAAGCAGGTGCTGCGGCCGAGCCAGATCGAGATCGCCGCGCTGCTGCGCAAGACGGTGGCGATGCTGGAGCGCACGCTGGGCCCCAAAATCCGCATCCGCGCCCTTGAAGAAGCCGGCGCGCCCGCCGGGGACCAGGCCGGCGGGCTGCAGGCCTTCGCCGACCCGGCGCAGCTGGAGGCCTGCATCCTCAACCTCGCGATCAATGCGCGGGATGCGATGCCGCGCGGCGGCAGCCTGACGATCCGCGCCTATGGCACCCGCATCGGCCCGGACGAGGCGACGGAGACGTTGCAACCCGGCGACTATGCCGTGCTGTCGGTGGAGGACACCGGGTCCGGCATCAAGGACGAGATCCTCGACAAGATCTTCGAGCCGTTCTTCACCACGAAGGATGTGGGGGAGGGATCCGGCCTGGGCCTGCCGATGGTGCTGGGCTATGCGCGGCAATCCGGCGGCGATGTGCGGGTGGCGTCGCTACCTGGCCAGGGCACGCGGGTGGAGGTGCTGCTGCCGCGCATAGCCCCGGCCGAGCCGGCGGCGGAGGTGGGCAGGCCCGGCCCCGTGGCGCAGCCCGGCTGTGGCCGGGTGCTGCTGGTGGATGACGCGCCGGACGTGCTGCAGACGCTGGGCGCCTTCCTGTCCGGCGCCGGCTACGAGGTGACACGCTGCGCCAGCGGCGACGAGGCGCTGCAGGTGGTGGCCGAGGGGGCGCAGCTGGATTGCGTGGTGACGGACTACGCCATGCCCGGCCTGTCCGGCGTGGACCTGCTGCTGCGGCTGGCGGAGCTGCGGCCGGGCCTGCCGGTGCTGGTGGTGACCGGCTATCCGGGGGTGGAGCCGCTGGGCGACCTGCCGCAGCATGTCGAGATCCTGCGCAAGCCCTTCCCGCGGGCGGAGCTGCTGCGGCGGGTGGCGGCGCTGGTGGCGGGAAGGGTGGGCCCGCGCGGCTGAAGGCGCGGTGCCTCAGCCGATCTGCAGGTTCTGCAGCGCTTCCTCCAGCTCCGCGAAGCTCGGCATCGAATGGGTCGGCGCCGTCTTGCGACCGGCCTCCACCGCCACCTGCGGGGCATTGCCGTGCAGATGGGCCACCAGCACGGCGCGGATCACCTCGTAGTATTTGCAGTCCTCCTCGATCACGCCGTTCAGCCGCGTCGCCATCGGGCCCATCACACCATAGGCCAGCAGGATGCCGAGGAAGGTGCCGACCAGCGCGCCGCCGATCATGCCGCCGAGCACGGCGGGCGGGCTGTCGATCGCGGCCATGGTCTTGATGACGCCGAGCACGGCGGCGACGATGCCCAGCGCGGGCAGCGCGTCCGCGGTGTTCTGGAAGGTGTGCGCCACGTGCAACTCCTCCGCCCGCACCTTCTTCAGTTCCTTGGACATGATGTCCTCGATCTGGTGCGGGTCGTCCGCATTCATGCCGACCATGCGCAGGTAGTCGCAGATCATCGCCAGCGCGATCTTGTCCGCCATGATCTTGGGGAATTTCTGGAAGGCGACGCTTTCCGCCGGCTTCTCGATATGCGCCTCCAGCGCCATCGCGCCCTTGGTCTGCGCCAGCCGCACGAACCAGTACAGCAGCGACAGCAGGTCCACGTATTCGTGCTTGTGGAAGCGCTCGCCCTTGATGATCTGCCCGAAGCCGCCCAGCGTGTGCTTCACGCTATGCATGCTGTTGCCCATGACGAAGGCGCCGATGGCGGCGCCGCCGATCATCATCATCTCATAGGGCAGCGAGTGCAGGATGATGCCGAACTTGCCGCCGGCGATCACGTAGCCGCCGAACACCATGGCCAGCAGGAAGACCAGGCCGCCGATCGTGGTCATGGTGCGGTGGTCCTCGCTGGGGGATTGGGCGGCGTGGTGGGGGGCGGATCGCGCAGCAGCGTGATGGAGACGCGGCGGTTGGCGGCGGCGTTCGGCGTTTCCGGCACCAGCAGGTCGCGTTCCGCATTGCCGGTGACGCTGCGGATGCGGCCTTCCACCAGCCCCGCCTCTGCCAGCAGCCGGCGCGTGGTATTGGCGCGCTCCGCCGAGAGATCCCAGTTGGAACGCTCGCCACCGCCGCGGAAGGGCGTGGCATCGGTGTGGCCGGCGACGGCGATCTGCTGCGGCAGGCGGTTGATCACCTGCGCGACGCGCGCCAGCAGCAGCCGGGCGCGATCATTGGGGGCGCTTCCGCCGAGTGCGAACATCGGCTGGCCCTCGGCATCGACGAGCTGGATGCGCAGGCCTTCCGGCACCTGTTCCACCAGCATCTGCTTCGCCAGTTCCGCCAGCGCCGGGTCCATCGCCACGGCGGCGCGGATTTCCTCCGCCGCGCGTTCGAATTCGGCCCGCTCGCGGCGTTCATGCTCGGCGCGCAGCGCGGCATCGGACAGGGCCCGCGCCTCGGCCTCCTGCGCTTCCGCCGCAAGCTGCGCCTGGCGGGCCTGTTCGCGCGGGTCGGCATCGCCGGGCGGCAGGTCGGCGCGGGCCTGGCGGACGCGGCGCGGGTCGGCCTCGTCGTCATCGCCCTCCGGCCCCTCCCGCTTCGGCACGGGGCGGGCGACGGTGGGAACATCCTCCTCCACCTCCACATCCTCCAGCACCGGCAGCGGGCCGCGCTGCAGGCGGATGGCGCCGGCATTCTGGGTGACCTGGGCGGATTCATTCGGGGTGCGGCCGCCGAAGGGCTGGCCGGCGCCGGTCTGGTTCTGGCCCATCACGTTGGTCGGCGCGAAATAGTCGGCGAGGCCCCGGCGCTGTTCCTCCGTGGTCGCGTTCAGCAGCCACATCAGCAGGAAGAACGCCATCATCGCCGTCACGAAATCGGCGTAGGCCACCTTCCAGGCGCCGCCATGGTGGCCGTGCTCGCCTTCCTCGATGCGCTTGATGACGATCGTCGCGCCGTTCTTGCCGCCCTTGGCCATGGATCTCCGTGCAGCTCCCGCGCGCCCCTCATGGGCGGGCAAGGCTGAGGAGATAGCGGCAGGCGGTTAAGACGCGGCTAAACCGGCCGCGCCGGCCCGCTTCAGGCCGCCAGGGCCTGCGCGAAGACCGCCGGGTCCACATTGCCGCCGCTGACCACCACGCCGACGGTGCGGCCACGGGCCTCGACCTTGCCGGCGAGCACCGCGGCCAGCGCCACCGCGCCGCCCGGCTCGACGACGATCTTCAGGTGCTCGAAGGCGAAGCGCATGGCGCGGAACACCTCCGCCCGCGTCACCACCACGCCGCCGGCCAGGCGCGGCTGGTTCACCGCGAAGGTCAGCGCGCCCGGCCGCAGCGATAGCAGCGCGTCGCACAGCGTCTCCCCCTGCCCGTCGGCGGCGATCCGCTGCCCGGCTTCCAGCGACAGGCGGGTGTCGTCCCACCCCTCCGGTTCCACCGCCCAGATCTGCGTGGCGGGGGAGGCACCCTCCGCCGCCAGGGCGCAGCCGGCGATCAGCCCGCCGCCGCCGGTGCAGACCGCCAGCGCATCAAGGGCCAGGCCCGCGCCCTCGGCATCCGCGAACAGCTCCAGCGCCAGCGTGCCCTGGCCGGCGATGATGTCGGGATGGTCGAAGGGCGGCAGCAGCGTGGCGCCGCGCTCCGCCGCCAGGCGCTCGGCCAGCGCTTCCCGGTCCGTGCCGCGGCGATCGAAGAAGGTGATCTCGGCGCCCCAGCGGCGGGTGCTGTCCACCTTGATGGCGGGCGCATCCTGCGGCATCGCGATCAGCGCGGACATGCCGAGCATGGCCGCGGCGCAGGCGGTGGCCTGGCCGTGATTGCCGGAGGAATGCGTCACCACGCCGCCGGCCCGCGCCGCCTCCGGCATCAGCAGCGCGGCATTGGTGGCGCCGCGCAGCTTGAAGCTGCCGGTGCGTTGCAGCGGTTCGGGCTTCACCAGGATGGTGCCGCCGGTCAGCTCGTCCAGCAGCCGGTGGCGCAGCATCGGCGTGCGGATGATGTGTGGCGCGATCCGTGCCGCGGCGGCGCGGACATCGGCGTGGCTGGGCAGGGCGCCGGTCATGCCGCCACCGTGCCGGCGCCGTTTCGCGCGAAGCGGTTCGGGTTCACCAGGGGCAGGATCGGCAGCAATTCCTCCGCCACCGCGCCGGCCACCATGCCGGCGACCAGCCGCCCCGCCGCCGGCGCGGTCTGGATGCCGTAGCCGCCCTGGCCGATCATCCACAGGAAGCCCGGCGCCTGCGCGTCGAAGCCGATGGCGAGGCTGCGGTCGGGCGTGAAGCTGCGCAGCCCGGCCCAGCGATGCTCCACCCGCGTCACAGGAATATCCAGCGCCTGCTGCATGCGGTCGATGGCGATGGCGATGTCGATTTCATCCGGCTGCACGTCATGCGGCGGCATGTCGGTCTCATCGGCCGGGGACAGCATCAGCTTGCGCCGCGCCTCCGGCCGCAGGTACCAGCTATGCGCGGCATCGCCGATCAGCGGCCACCGGCTGCAATCATGCTGCCCGGGGTCGATGATCAGCGCCGTGCGCCGCTTCGGCTGCAGGCCGATCGGCGCCAGCCCGGCGAGCGCCGCCACCTCATCCCCCCATGCGCCGGCCGCGTTCACCAGCACCGGTGCGCGGAACACCGTGCCGTCCTTGGCGGCCGCGTGCCACAGCCCGCGGTCGTGCCAGATGCGCCCGGCGCGCGAGCGCAGGGCGAGGACGCCGCCGGCCGCCCGCGCGGTCTTCAGGAAGCCGGCATGCAGCGCGGCGACATCGATGTCGAAGGCATCGCGCTCGATCGCGGCGGAGACGGCATAGCCTTCCCGCAGCGGCGGCCCCATGGCGGCGATGGCGGCGAGCGGCAGCGGCTCCAGCCCCTCGCCATCCTCCAGCATCGCCGCCATCGCGGCCGCCTGGTCGGCCGGGGCAACCGTCACCACGGGGCGCTGCGCCAGCAGCGGCGCGCTGGCGAAGCCCGCCGGCGGCTCGGCGAAGAAGGCGCGGGAGGCGGCCGACAGGCGGCGCACATCGGGCGGGCCGTAGTTCTGGATCCAGATGGCGGCGGACCGGCCGGTGCTGTGATAGCCGGCGGTTTCCTCCGCTTCCATCAGCGCCACGCGCCCGGTCGCGGCGCAATGGGCGGCGGCGGTGGCACCGGCAATGCCGGCGCCGATGACGAGTACGTCGAAATCATGGGTGTCCATGCCCGCATGGTCCTGCGGCAGGGGGCATGCGGTCAATCCTGGCCATCGTGACGAACTATCGGCGAAGCAACGACATGGAAGGTTGCAAGCTTGCTTCGGGCCTGACTAACCTGCACGCGGGACAAAGGCGGACCGGATAACCGGCCGCGAGGGAGGAGGTTCGGATGGCATTCGACAGGATGACCAGGCGCGACGTGCTGCGCGCCACTGCCTTGACCACGGCCGCGGGAGCCACTCTATCGGCGCCGGCGGTCCACGCGCAGGCCACCACGACGCTCCGCTGCGGCTTCTGGGACCACTGGGTTCCAGCCGGCAATGGCGCGATGCGCGAGCTCTGCGCCGAATGGGGTGAAAAGAACCGCGTCAACGTGCAGGTGGACTTCATCACCTCGGTCGGCAACCAGAACCTGCTGACCATCGCCGCCCAGGCGCAGTCGCGGTCCGGCCACGATATCCTGTCCTTCCCGACCTGGGAGCCGGCGGCGAAGTACGACCTGCTGGAGCCGCTGGACGACGTGATGGGCCGGCTGACGGCGAAATACGGCCCGGTGAACGCGGCGGCCGAATACCTCGGCAAGATCCGCGGCAAGTGGGTGGCGATCCCGGCGGTGTCCGGCACGCAGATGAAGCCGGCCTGCGTCCGCTTCGATCTTCTGCAGGAACATGCGGGCATCGACATCCGCGCCATGTGGCCGGCCTCCAACACCCGCGGCCCGGGCGCCGATACCTGGAACTGGGACACCTTCCTGGTGGCGGCGGAGAAGTGCCACGCCGCGGGCGTGCCCTTCGGCATCCCGATGGGGTCCTTCACCGATGCGGTGGATGCGGTCGGCGCCATCATGGCGTCCTTCGGCGCCAGCATGATGGACCGCGACGGCAAGGTGACGGTGCAGGGTAACGCCAAGCTGAAGACCGCGGTCGAATACCTGGTGAAGCTGTCTCGCTTCCTGCCGAACGATGTCTGGGCCTGGGATGACGGTGCCAACAACCGGGCGCTGATCTCCGGCCGTTCCGCGCTGGTGTTCAATCCGCCATCCGCCTGGGCGGTGGCCAAGCGGGATGCGCCGCAGGTGGCGGAGAAGTGCTGGACCGTGCCGGTGCCGGCCGGGCCGGAAGGCCGCTTCACCCCGTACCTGCCGTATTTCTGGGGCATCTGGGCGTTCAGCCGCAACAAGGGCCCGGCCAAGCAGCTGCTGGAGTTCCTGTCCGAGCGGAGCTCGGCGGAAAAGCAGACCAACACCAGCAACGGCTACGATATCCCGCCCTTCGTCAGCATGAACAACTTCGAGGTCTGGGCGAAGGAAGGACCGCCGCAGGGCACCGTCTACAACTACCCGCTGCGGGAGCATCACAACGCCACCGCCAGCATCGCCATGGCCCCGGCGCCGGCGGAATTCGCCGTGCAGGCCTACCAGCAGGCGCTGAACACCAAGGTGGTGGCGCGCATCGCCCAGGGCGGCGAGACCATCGACCAGTCGCTCGACTGGCTGCATCGCGAACTGACCAACATCGTCCGCGGCGGCTGAAACCGGCTGCGGATTGGCGACGGATGGGCGGCACCACCCGCCCATCCGCAACGATGCAGGGGAGAGCATCATGGTAGCCGATGGCAGCCACGCCACGGGCGGCATGGCGAGCAGGGGCCGCGGACGCGCAAACGCCATGCAGCGTTTCGCGCGACGGCGATCGACGATCGCCTTCCTGATGACCCTGCCGCTGCTTTCCATCATCGTCGGCCTGGTCGCCTATCCGGCGGCCTATGCGATTTACCTCTCGACGCTGAACCGGCGGATGACGGCTTTCGCCGGCACGCTGAACTTCGAGCTGCTGTTTGAGAGCGACACCTTCTGGATGGTGGCGTTCCAGTCCTGCTTCTTCGCGGTCACGGCGGTGCTGCTGAAGGCCTCCATCGGCTTCTGGCTGGCGCACATGCTGCACCACATCCCGGACAAGGGGCAGCGCAAGTGGCGCGGCATGCTGCTGGTGCCCTGGGTGATCCCGCCGGCGCTTTCCACGCTCGGCTGGTGGTGGATGTTCGATCCCTCCTATTCCTCGATCAACTGGCTGCTGTCGGTGATCTCGGTGCCGGAGGTGCCGTGGCTGGGCCACCATTGGTGGGCGCGCATCGCCATCATCATGGTGAATGTCTGGATCGGCGCGCCCTTCTTCATGATCATGTACCTGGCCGCGCTGAAGTCGGTGCCGGAGCAGCTGTATGAAGCGGCGATGATCGACGGCGCGTCATCCTTCCAGAGGCTGCGCTACGTGACGCTGCCGATGATGGCCAACATCATATCGATCACCGTGCTGTTCAGCCTGATCGTGACCTTCGCGAATTACGACATCGTCCGCGTGCTGACCAATGGCGGGCCGCGCGACCTGACGCATGTCTTCGCATCCTACGCCTTCCAGGTCGGCATCCTGTCCGGCAACATCCCGCGCGGTGCGGCCGTGTCGCTGTTCATGTTCCCGATCCTCGCCCTCTGCGCCTTCTTCGTGCTGCGCAGCGTCACCCGGCGCAACAAGGAGCAGATGTGATGTCGGCCAGCACCGCAGCGGAAGCGCCCAAGGGCATCTACCACCTGGCCGGCAGCCTCTCGAAGGAACGCCGCTGGGCATTGTGGACGGCGTATATCTCGCTGGTCTTCGCCGCCATCATCTTCCTGGCGCCACCCTTCTACATGTTCGTCACCAGCCTGAAGGGCAGCGGCGAGATCGCCAGCCAAGTCGGCAGCCCCTGGCTGGTGCGCGACCCGACGCTGGAGAACTACAGCGCCATCCTCTTCAACCCGCTGTTCCAGCGCTTCATGCTGAACAGCATCGTCATCACCATCTGCGTGGTGGCGCTGACCATGGTGATCTCGATCCTCGCCGCCTTCGCGCTGGCGCGGATGCGCTTCTTCGGCAGCCAGGCGCTGGCGACCGGCGTGTTCCTGACCTACCTGGTGCCGGATACGCTGCTGTTCATCCCGCTGTACCAGATCGTCGGTGGGCTCGGCCTGCTGAATTCGATCTGGGGCCTGATCCTGGTCTATCCGACGCTGACGGTGCCGTTCTGCACCTGGATCATGATCGGCTACTTCGCCTCCATCCCGAAGGAGCTCGACGAGGCGGCGCTGATCGACGGCGCGTCCTGGTCGCAGATGCTGCTCCGCATCTTCATTCCGGTAGCGCTGCCGGGGATCATTGCGGCGACGATCTTCGCCTTCACCGTGTCCTGGGCCGCCTTCGTCTACCCGACCGCCTTCGTCACCACGCCGGACCAGATGCCGCTGACCATCGGCGTCGTCTCCCAGCTCGTGCGCGCGGATACTTTCGCCTGGGGCCAGATCATGGCCGGTGCGCTGGTCGCGGCGCTGCCGCCGGTCGTCATCTATGCCTTCCTGATGGACTACTACATCGCCGGCCTGACCGCGGGCGCCACCAAGGGCTGATCGGCCTTCCTTCTTCTCCTGCTAGGGGTTCTGCCATGGCTGAAGTTTCGGTCCGCAAGGTGGTCAAGGCCTATGAGGGCAATGTCCAGGCGGTAAAGGGCATCGACCTGGAGATCGCGGACCATGAATTCGTCGTGCTCGTCGGCCCCTCCGGCTGCGGCAAATCCACCACGCTGCGGATGATCGCGGGGCTGGAGGAGATCACCTCCGGCGAGATCGCGATCGGCGGCACGGTGGTGAACGACATTCCGCCGCGCGATCGCGACATCGCCATGGTGTTCCAGAACTACGCGCTGTACCCGCACATGTCGGTGTACGAGAACATGGCCTTCGGCCTGACGCTGCGGAAATTCCCGAAGGAGGAGATCGCGCGACGGGTGAACAATGCCGCCCGGATCCTCGACATCGAGACGCTGCTGGAGCGTAAGCCAAAGGCATTGTCCGGCGGCCAGCGCCAGCGCGTGGCGATGGGCCGCGCCATCGTGCGGGATCCGAAGGTGTTCCTGTTCGACGAGCCGCTGTCCAACCTGGACGCCAAGCTGCGCGTGCAGATGCGGACCGAAATCAAGAAGGTGCACCAGACGGTCCGCACCACCACGGTCTACGTCACCCATGACCAGGTGGAGGCGATGACGCTGGCCGATCGCGTGGTGGTGATGAACCACGGCGTGATCGAGCAGGTCGGCCCGCCGCAGGAACTGTACCACCATCCGAAGACCCGCTTCGTTGCCGGCTTCATCGGCAGCCCGGCGATGAACTTCTTCCCGGCCCGGGTGGAGAACGGCTCCGGCGCCCTGCGCGTGCTGCTGCCCAACAACATCGTCCTGCCGGTGCCGGCCGACCGCACCGCGCGCTACCAGGGCGCCGCGGGGCGGGAGGTGATCTTCGGCATCCGGCCGGAACACCTGACGGAGCCGAAGAACCTCGACCGCGACAATATCTCGGTCTTCGAGGTGACGCCGGAGGTGATCGAGCCGATGGGCATGGAGACGCTGGTGCATTTCTGGATGCAGGGTGCCGAGATCTGCGCCCGCATCGACCCGACCACCCCGGCCGAGCCGGGGCGCCCGATGGAACTGGCGGCGGACCTCAACCACATGCACCTGATCGACACCGAAAGCGGCCGGGTCCTGTAGGTTCCCGAAGCCGCGTCCCGGGCCTAGAGTGGACGGCGGAAGAACATCCGAGAGAAAGCATGGCCGCCGAATACGTGAATGTGCCCGCACCGGCCCTCGAAGCCGTGGTGACCAAGATCTTCGGCGCCGCCGGCTGCGACGGCGCGGAATCCACCCGCATCAGCACCCATCTGCTGGGCGCGAACCTGGCAGGCCACGACAGCCACGGCGTCGCGCGCGTGCCGCGCTACGTGGAATGGCTGGAATCCGGCTTCGTGCTGAAGGGCCAGACCGCGGAGATCATCACCGATGGTGGCTGCTTCGCGCTGCTGGACGGCAAGTTCGGCTTCGGCCAGACGGTGGCCCCGCAGGCTGTTGAACTCGGCATCGCCCGCGCCCTGCAGCACGGCATCGCCGTGGTCGGCCTGCGCAATGCCGGGCATATCGGCCGGGTCGGCGAATACTCCGAGAAGGCGATCGCGGCGGGGCTGATCTCGGTGCACTTCGTCAACGTCGCCGGCAGCGTGCTGGTGGCGCCCTTCGGCGGGGTGGAGCGGCGCTTTTCCACCGCCCCCTTCAGCGTCGGCGTGCCGCTGCCCGGCAGGCCGCTGATCCTGGATTTCGCGACATCGCTGGTCGCGGAGGGCAAGGTGCTGGTGGCGTCCAATGGCGGCAAGGAACTGCCGCATGACGCGCTGATCGAGCCGGATGGGCGCCTGTCCGCCGACCCGCACACGCTGTATGGCGACTATCCGCAGATCGGCCCGCGCAATCCCTCGAACGGGAAGGGCGCGATCCGCGCCTTCGGTGAGCACAAGGGCAGCGGCCTCGCCTTCATGTGCGAGATGCTGGCCGGCGCGCTGACCGGTGGCGGTACCTCTGGCCCGGTCGAGGCGCGCGGGCGCATCGCCAATGGCATGCTGAGCTTCTATGTCTCTCCCGCGCATTTCGGCACCCAGGCGGAGTTCGAGGCCACCGGCCGCGCCTATGTCGACTGGGTGATGGAGACCGCCCCGGCCGACCCGGCCAGCCCGGTGCTCGCGCCTGGCGACAAGGAAGCGCAGACCCGCGCCGACCGCCTCGCCAACGGCGTGCCGCTGCAGCCGGATACCTGGGAGAGCATCCTGCAGGTGGCGCGGCGGCTCGGCGTGCCGACGAACGGGTAAGTGGATCCGTTCACCCGTGTGCTGATCCGGATGGCGCAGTGGCTGCGCCATCCGCCATCGCGGCGCACCGTGCAGATCATCATCGTCGTGCTGGTGGTCGCCACGGCGCTGGTGCTGGTGGAGCGCTTCATCGGCTGGCCCGATTGGGCGACCACGGAACGGGTGCCGATGCGGCGGATGTAGCGCCTACAGCAGCTCCATCTGCCGCGCGGGGGCGCGTGGCGCCTGGAACTGGCTGCAATCCAGCGACCCGCGCATGGTCTTGCGCCCGTCCAGCCCATTGCGGCGCAGGGCGATCCGGAAACGCTGGGCCAGCAGCTCCGCATAGGGGCCGCTGCCGGTCTGGCGCTGGCCGAAGCGGGCATCGTACAGGCGACCGCCGCGGGTTTCCCGTACCAGGGCCAGCACGCGGGCGGCGCGATCCGGGTGATGCTCGCGCAGCCAGGCCTCGAACATCTCCTTGATCTCCAGCGGCAGGCGCAGCAGCACATAGCCGGCATGGCTGGCGCCGGCGCTGGCGCTGGCTTCCAGGATGCGCTCCATCTCCATGTCGTTCAGGCCCGGGATCATCGGCGCCGCCAGCACGCCCACCGGCACCCCCGCCTTCGCCAGCTCCGTCACCGCCGCCAGGCGCTTCAGCGGGTTCGCCGCGCGCGGCTCCATCACCCGGGCCAGCTTCATGTCCAGCGTGGTGACGGAGATGCACACATGCACCAGGTTGCGCGCCGCCAGGCGCTTCAGGATGTCCAGGTCCCGCAGCACCAGCGCGCCCTTGGTGACGATGGTCACCGGATGGCCGAAACGCTCCAGCACCTCCAGCACCCGCCGGGTGATGCCCAGCGTGCGTTCCACCGGCTGGTAGGGGTCGGTATTCGCGCCCAGCGCCACCGGCCGCGCCTCATAGCCCGGCTTCGAGAGCTCCTTCTCCAGCAGCTCCGGCAGGTTCGGCTTGAACATCAGCTTGGTTTCGAAATCGAGCCCCGGCGACATGCCGACATAGGCATGGGCCGGCCGCGCATAGCAGTAGACGCAGCCATGCTCGCAGCCACGATAGGGGTTCAGGGACCGGTCGAAGCCGAGATCTGGGCTGTCGTTCCAGGACAGGGCGCTGCGTGCATGGTCCTGCGTCAGCGTCGTCGCCAGCGGCGGCAGGGCGGCGAAATCCGCATCGAGCGTGCCCCAGCCATCATCATACAGCTCGGCATGCGTCGTTTCGTACCTGACGCCCGGGTTGGTGACGGCCCCGCGCCCCTTGCGGGCGAGGGAGGGCATCGTGGTAGCTCCTCCATCCGGCATCGACCGATCCTCATGTTTCGTGGTTTGTTCTCATGCATCTGAAGCTGGATGGGTCGGGGTCGTCAAGAACAAAATGCGAATAGAGGGACTGCCGATCGAGGGACTGCCGATCGTGGGGCTGTCCGTCATCATCCCGGCGCTGAACGCCGCCGCCAGCCTGCCCGCCACGCTGGCCGCCCTGGGCGACGCGCCGGCGGAGGTTCTGGTGGTCGATGGCTGCAGCACGGATGCCACGGTGCAGGCGGCCGGAACCGCGCGCATTCTGCACGCGCCACGCGGCCGAGGCGGCCAGCTCGCCGCCGGCATCGCGGCCGCGGAAGGCCCCTGGCTGCTGCTGCTGCATGCCGATACACGCCTGGCCCCGGACTGGGAGATCGCGGTGCGCGCCGCCATGGCCGATCCCGGCCGCGCGCATCACTTCCGCTTCGTACTGGATGATCCCAGCCCCCAGGCCCGCCGGCTGGAACGCGCCGTCGCCTGGCGCAGCCGCGCCCTCGGCCTGCCCTATGGCGACCAGGGGCTGCTGATCCACAAGGGGCTGCTGGCGGCTGTCGGCGGCATGAAGGCGCTGCCGCTGATGGAGGATGTGGACCTCGCCCGTCGCCTGGGCCGCGCCCGGCTGGCCGCGATGCCGGCCGCCGCCATCACCAGCGCGGTCCGCTGGCAGCGGGATGGCTGGTGGCGGCGCTCGGCCCGCAACCTCACCTGCCTCGGCCTCTTCTACCTCGGCGTTCCGCCCGGCATCATTGCGCGGATCTATACGGGGCGAAGACAAGGATGAGGGGTGACACGCTGCTGGTCTTCGCGCGCGCGCCGCGGCTCGGCACCTTGAAGCGCCGGCTGGCCCGCGGCATCGGCGCCATGGCGACGCTCCGATTCTATCGAGGACAGCTTGCCGCCCTGCTCGGCGCCGTGGCGCGGGACCGGCGCTGGACCACCTGCATCGTCGCGACGCCGGACCGCGCCCGCGCCCGCTGGCCGCGCCCGGTGGCGGTGCGGCCGCAAGGCGGCGGCGACCTCGGTCAGCGCATGGCCCGCGCCATGGCGCCGCATCGCCGCGTGGTGCTGGTGGGCAGCGACATTCCGGGCATCGGCGCCGCCGACATCGCCGCCGCCTTCCGCGCGCTCGGCCGGGCGCAGGCGGTGTTCGGCCCGGCCGAGGATGGCGGCTACTGGCTGGTCGGCTTCGGCCCGCACCGTCCCGCGAAGCCCTTCGCCGGCGTGCGCTGGTCCACCGATCACGCGCTGGCCGACACCCTGGCCAATTTCCAGGGCCGCCGAATCGCCCTGCTGCGCCGGCTGCGGGATGTCGATACCGCCGAGGACCTTCACGCCATCAGGAGACGCGCCGCATGAGCCGCCCGGATTGGAGCCTGACCAGCGCCGACTACGCCCGCCACCGCCAGGGCTTTCCGGACGGGCTGTATGAGCTGCTGGCGCATCACCGCCTGCTGCGCCCGGGCCTCCGCGCGTTGGACCTCGGCACCGGCACCGGCGCGCTGGCCCGCGGCCTGGCATCGCGCGGAGCCGATGTGCTGGGTCTCGACCCCGCCCCCGGCCAGGTCGCCGCCGCCACGAGGCTGGCGCAGGAACAGGGCCTGGCCGACCGCGCCCGCTTCGCCGAGGGCCTCGCCGAACGCACCGACCAGCCGGCCGAATCCTTCGACCTGGTCGCCGCCGGCCAGGCCTGGCACTGGTTCGACCGCGGCCTGGCGGCGGCGGAGGCGATGCGGGTGCTGCGCCCCGGCGGCGCCCTGCTGATCTGCCACTACGACTGGATTCCGCTGCCCGGCAACGTCGCCCATGCGACCGAGTGGCTGATCGAGGCGTACAACCCGCATTGGCGCATGGGCCGCGGCACCGGCTTCTACCCGGCCTGGGCCACGGACCTTGCCCTGGCGGGCTTTCGGGACATCGGCTTCGGCGGATTCGACCACGAGGCGCGCTACAGCCGCGAGGATTGGCGCGGCCGCATCCGCGCCTCCGCCGGCGTCGGCGGCGCACTGGATGGGGAGGCGGTGGGGCGCTTCGATGCCGAACTGGCCACGATGCTCGATGCGCGTTTCCCGGCTGATCCCCTAGTCGTGCCGCACCGCGTCTTCGCCATCTGGGGCTGGCGCCGTTGATCCCTTAACGCCTTCGCAAGACCGGCGCGCGCAGGCTGGAAGGCGGAGGCAAACGCATGACCGACACGGACAAGGCCCGCGAGATGCGGCAGGCCATCGCCCGCCACCTGGCCGATCTGCACCGGCTGCACATTGCGCTGGCCGCCGACAGCCGTGCCCTCAAGGTGCTGACCACCGAGGGCAGGGCGATCGCCGAGATCGAGATCGCGGCCGAGATGCTGGAACAATACATGGCAGCCACCGGCGCTTTCCTGGAAAACATGCGCGGCCGCTTCGAGAACCGGCTCGGCCTGCTGCGGCGCGGGGATCCCGTGGGGCCGGATCTGGTGCCGGGGCAGGGGCCGCTCGGGCACGGCCCCTTCTGGTACGCCTTCTCCCGCCTCTGCGTCGCGCTGCGGCTGGCGGAGCGACGGGCCGGGTGAGTCAGCTGTAGCCGCGACGCTCGGGGGAGGCAGCCTCGGCGCGCGCCGATTCCTGCGCCTGCTGGTCCACCGGACGGGTCTCGCCCGCGGTATCGCCCTCCGCCGGCTCGAAGTCGAAGTCGCCGTTGTGGGACTGCCAGCTCTGCACCGTCAGCAGTCGCGCTCCGCCGCGGCTTTCATGCGGCCCATGCACCACGCCGGCGGCATGTGTCAGGCAGGTGCCAGGCGTCACCGCCCGGCCCGCCTCGATCAGGTCGCCCTCCAGAAGATAGTGCATCTCCGAACCCGCCTGGTGGCGATGCGCCGGAATCCGGCCGCCGGGTGGGATGTTGACGATGGTGGTCACCACCCCGGCCGCGGCATTCTCGTTCAGGATCTGGATGCGGAACACGCCCCCGGTGGCGCCGGGGATATTGAACGGCGTCGGCTCCACCTCATCTGCCGCCACCTGCAAGCTGCCCTTCGGCATGGATCGGTTCTCCGCTGGTTCAGCCTGACGAACGCCGGCCCGCGCCGCGCGGTTGCCGAGGTCTCGGATTCCCTCGGGCGCCAGGGCGCGCTATGCCGGTGGCCATGCCGGATTACAGCCTCGAACTGGATGCGGGCGGACGGGTCGCTGGGGTGGATGAGGCCGGACGCGGGCCACTGGCCGGGCCGGTGCTGGCCGCCGCCGTGGTGTTCATCGCCCCGCCCTCCGCGGCGCTCGCGGCGCTGCTCGATGACAGCAAGAAGCTGAACGCCGCCCGGCGCGACCTGGCCTATGCGGCGCTGATGGAAGCCGCGCGGCTCGGCCAGGTGGATTGCGCCATCGCCGCCGCCAGCGTGGCGGAAATCGCCCGGCTCAACATCCTGCGCGCCAGCCATTTGGCCATGGCCCGTGCCCTCTGGCGGCTGCGCCAGCCCTGCGACCTGGCGCTGATCGACGGCAACATGGCGCCGCTGATGCCCCCGCATGGTCTGCAGGGGCAACCCCCCGGGCGCGGCTTCCGCTGCGTCATCGGTGGCGACGCGCTGAGCCTGTCCATCGCCGCCGCTTCGATCCTGGCGAAGGTGACGCGGGACCGGGCGATGGCGCGGCTGGACCGCCGCTTCCCCGCCTGGGGTTTTGCCCGTCACCAGGGCTACCCGACGCCCGAGCACCGCGAATGCCTCGCCCGCCTCGGCCCTACGCCGCATCACCGGCGCGGCTTCGCGCCCGTGGACCAGGCCTGGCTGCCGCTGCAACCGGCCCTGGCGGGCTGATCTTCCCATAATCAGCGCGTTGCCGGCTTCGGCTCGGTTGACTGCGCGACTCCGCGCCGCGCATCTTGCCGGCTGCGACTCGGCGGGGTGTGTGGCGAAACGATGGGGACGGGACTAGACCTGCCGCTGGACGAGGTGCTGCTGGGCGATTGCATCGCCACGCTCAAGCGCCTGCCACCGGCCTCGGTGCACATGATCTTTGCCGACCCGCCCTACAACCTGCAGCTGAAGGGTGAGCTGCGGCGGCCGGATGACAGCCTGGTGGATGGCGTGGACGATGCCTGGGACCAGTTCGCCAGCTTCGCCGCCTATGATGCCTTCACCCGCGAATGGATGACCGAATGCCGGCGCGTGCTGCGCAAGGACGGCACCATGTGGGTGATCGGCAGCTACCACAACGTGTTCCGCCTCGGCGCCGCGATGCAGGATCTGGGCTACTGGATCCTGAACGACGTGGTCTGGCGCAAGGCCAACCCGATGCCGAACTTCCGCGGCCGCCGCTTCACCAACGCGCATGAGACGATGATCTGGGCGGCGCATGGCCCGGACTCCCGCTACCGCTTCAACTACGCCGCCATGAAGTCGCTGAACGACGATCTGCAGATGCGCAGCGACTGGTATTTTCCGCTCTGCACCGGCGGCGAACGCCTGCGTGGGGAGGATGGTGCCAAGCTGCACCCGACCCAGAAGCCGGAGGCCCTGCTGCACCGCGTGCTGCTGGCCTGCACCATGCCCGGCGAGGTGGTGCTGGACCCCTTCTCCGGCACCGGCACCACCGCCGCCGCCGCCAAGCGCCTCGGCCGCCGCTACATCGGCATCGAGCGTGACCCGCTCTACAAGGTGGCCTCGGAGAAGCGGCTGGAGGGGGTCGAGCCGATGGATGAGGGTGCCGCCCTGTCGCTGCCCAGCAAGCGGGAACAGCCGCGCATTGCCTTCGGCGTGCTGGTGGAGCGCGGGCTGGTGCCGGCCGGCAGCACGCTGGTGGACCGCAACCGCCGCTGGCGCGCCACGGTGGGTGCCGATGCGACGCTGCGCTGTGGCGCCGCGGTGGGTTCCATCCACAAGGTCGGCGCCGCGCTGCAGGCCGCGCCGTCCTGCAATGGCTGGACCTTCTGGCATATCGAGACGCGCGATGGCCGCCTGCGGCTGATCGACGAGTTCCGGCAGGAGATCGCCGCCCAGGGGGGGTGACCCCCCAAGGGCGGCGGAGGCGCTGTCAGCGCCGCGCCAGCGCCCGCAGCAGCGCCAGCGCCAGGGCGGTCTTCACCACCGTGCCCGGCACGAACAGCAGGAATCCGGCCTCGAAGGCGCGCGCCGGGCCGACATAGGCCGCCAGCCAGGCCACGCCCGGCACGAACAGCAGCAGATGCGCCGCCAGCAGCAGCACCGCCTGGCGCGCGAAATCCTGGCCGCGCGCGAAGCCGGCCAGCCAGGCGGCGAGCGCGAAGCCCAGCAGGTAGCCCCCGGTCGGCCCGACCAGCGCCGCCGGCCCGGCCGCGCCATTGGCGAAGACCGGCAGCCCGGCCACGCCCTGCGCCAGATAGGCGGCGACCGCCGCGAGGCCCGCCGCCGGCCCACCCAGGGCGCCGAGCAGCAGCACCACCAGGCTCTGCAGCGTCGCCGGCACCGGCCACATCGGCAGGCTGATCTGGGCCGAGGCCGCCAGCAGCCAGGACCCGAGCAGCGCCATGCCGGCGAATCGGCCGGCCGCCAGGGCGCGGCTGCGGGCGGTGGTGGCGGGCAGGGTCTGGGTCATTGGCGGGCTCCTCGAATCAGGCGCCCGCGTCTCCCACACCCCTCGCACCCATGTCCACCCACGGCTTCAGGTCCACCCGCAGGTTCAGGCGGCGCGGATCTCGGTCAGGAAGCTTGCCACCTGCTGGCGCAGCGCATCCGCCTGGCGCGACAGGCCGGAGGAGGCGTCGCGCAGGCCGGAGGTGGCGGCCGCCGTCGCCTCCGCGCCCTCCATCACCTCCGCCGTCTGGCGCGTCACCTGGTCGGTGCCGGCGGCGGCCTCCGCCACGGCGCGGCCGATCTCCTGCGTCGCGGAGGATTGCTGTTCCGCCGCCGCGGCGACCTGGGTGGCGATGTTCGCCAACTCCTCGATGGTGCGGCCGATGCTGCGGATGGCGTCCACCGCGCGGGTGGTCTCGGCCTGCATCGCGGCGATCTGGCTGCCGATCTGTTCCGTCGCCTGGGCGGTCTGCGCGGCCAGCGCCTTCACCTCGCCCGCCACCACGGCGAAGCCCTTGCCGGCATCGCCCGCCCGCGCCGCCTCGATCGTGGCGTTCAGCGCCAGCAGGTTGGTCTGGCCGGCGATGGACTGGATCAGGCCGACCACGTCGCCGATCCGCGCCGCGACCTCCGTCAGCCCGGCCATGGCGGTATCCGTGGCGCGCGCATCGGCCGCGGCGCGCTGGGCGATGCGGGCGCTGTCGGCCACCTGGCGGGCCACCTCGGCAATGCTGCTGGCCAGTTCCTCGGCGGAGGCCGCGACCGTCTGCACATTGCCGGCGGCGGCGCCGGCGGCGATCGCCATGCCTTGCGCCTGGTCGCGGGCGAGGCCGGCGGCGCGGCCCAGGCGGTCGGCCGTCTCATCCAGCGGGGCGGCGGCGCCGGCCACCGCTTCCAGCACCGTGGCCACCTGCGTCTCGAAGCGCCGCACCAGGGCCTGCGTCGTCTCGGCGTGCCGGGTCTTTGCCGCCTGCTCGGCCGCCGCATCGGCCGCGACCTGGCGCGCCGCCAGGGCGTTCCGGCGCAGCACCTCGATCGCTTCCGCCATATGGCCGACCTCGTCGGCGCGGCCGCGGCAGGGCACCGCCAGCTCGTTCTCGCCACGTGCCAGCGCCTGCACCGTGCCGGTCAGCAGCACCATCGGCACTACCACGCGGCGGATCAGCAGCAGGCTGAGGCCGCCGAGCAGCAGGCCGGCCAGCACCGTCAGCGCCAGCACCAGGCCCAGCTTCACACCGGCCTCGGCCTCATCCGCCGCGGCCACCGCGGCGGCTTCCGCCAGCGCCGCGTCGCGCACGCCCAGCAGGATCTGCAACGAGGGTGTGGCGAAGGCGGTGAAGGCGTCGCTGTCCATCGGGTAGGTGCCACCGGCGCGGCCGGCCGTGATCAGCGCCTGCAGCTTGGCCTCGGCCTCGCCGAAATAGCGCCGCTGCACATCCTCCATCGCGGCCACCAGGCGTGGCGGGCTGCCCAGCAGGCCGACGAGCTGCCCGATCTGCCGCCAGCCACTTTCCACCACGCGGCTGGAGCCGGCGATGGTCTCCAGCTCCGCCGGGGTCAGCGCGCGGGCATTGCCGCGGCCGGTGGCGACGGCGACGATCCGCCGGCTGCCCGCATCGCGCAGGTCCCAGCTCATCCGCGCCGCCAGCAGCAGCATCTCCAGCCCATCGCCGAGCCGGGCGACGCCGCGATGGCTGGTATCCAGCGCTGCGGCGACCTGCGTCAGGATCTGGTCATAGACCTGCTGCGGCCTGGCGCGGGTGGCGGCGGGCCTTTCCGCGATGGGCAACAGAGCGGCGGCGCGGGTCGGGCCGCGCAGCGCGGCCAGGCCGGCGGCCATCGCCTCCATCGCGCGGAGATGCGGTCGCATCGTCTCGCCAGCCTGGCGCAGGCCGGCCGTGGCGCCGGCCAGGGCGGCATCGGTCTGGCCCTCGATGGTGGTCAGGCGCACCAGCAGCGCCGCATCCGCCGGCGCGGTAGAGTGCATGCGGATCACCCAGTTTCCGCGTTCGATCACCAGCGCCTCGGTCAGCCGCAGGAGATGCGCGGCGGCCTCGGTCAGCCGGCTGGCATCCTGCGCGGCGGAACGGCGCTGCCATTCGGCCTGCGCCATGCTGCCGCCCACGGCGGCGCCGACCGCAGCGATGCCCAGCATGGCCAGTGTGAACAGGGTCTTGACGCGCATGGGGGGTCCGCACCTTCAGGGTCGTGGCGCAGGCTAGGCTTCAGGTCTTGCCATCCGCTGAATCCCGATGCGGCTCGATACGGTCAGGCCGGATCCCACAGCGCCAGCAGCCGATGCATCACGCTCGGCATCGCGGCGCGCGCGACCGAGGGGTCCATCCAGGCATGGCCGGGGATGTCCGGCCGGCCGGTCAGGCGGGCCGACAGCAGCGCCATCCGCAGCTCGAAATGGGTGAAGCCGTGCCGCGCCTCGCCGGCCAGAAGGCGCCAGCGCAGGCCGCTGACCGGAGCATGGGCGAGCGCCTCCGCCTCGCCCCAGGGTTCGGCGCGCCAGGGTGTGCCGGGGATTTCCAGCATGCCGCCGAGCAGGCCCTTCTCGGCCCGGCGGCGCACCAGGACCAGGCCGCCCGGATCATGCAGCAGGAAATGCGTGCCGTGGCGGGTCGGCCTGGCCGCCTTGGCGGATTTGCGCGGCAGTTCCGTCTGCACCCCGGCCGCCTGCGCCGCACAGCCGCCGCGCCAGGGGCACAATGCGCAGGCCGGGTTGCGCGGGGTGCAGAGGGTGGCGCCCAGGTCGAACAGCGCCTGGGCGAAATCGCCCGGCCGGGCGCGGGCGGCGGGTTCCGCCATCCAGCCCTGCGCCAGCTCCGCCAGGCGCTTCTTCGCCGCCGGCAGTGGCGTCTCCACCCGCGCGACGCGGGCGACGACCCGCTCCACATTGCCATCCGCCGGCACCACCGGTTCCTGGAAGGCGATGGCGGCGACCGCGGCGGCGGTATAGGGGCCGATGCCGGGGATCGCCCGCAGACCCTCCACATTGTGCGGAAACCCCTGCGCCGCCAGGGCCTTGGCGCCGGCGTGCAGGTTGCGCGCCCGGGCGTAGTAGCCGAGGCCGGCCCATTCCGCCGCCACCTCCGCCCAATCGGCGCCGGCCAGCGCATGCACATCGGGGAAGCGGGCGAGAAATCGTGTATAGCGGGGGCCGACCGCGGCCACCGTGGTCTGCTGCAGCATCACCTCGGACAGCCAGACCCGGTAGGGATCGGGCGGGCCGATTCCGTCCCGCCAGGGCAGCACCCGGCGATGGCGGTCATACCAGGCCAGCAGCAGGGCGGGCCCGGGAAGGGCGGTTTTGGGAAGGGGAGGGGTCACGCGTGGCGCAGGATGGCGATCAGCGACGGTTTCCGACAGCCCCCCTGCCGCTGTCATCCCTGATTCCGCGGCTGACCCGGCCGGCCTTCCGCAAGCGCAGCCCGGCCGGTGCGCAGCTGATGGCGGATTGGCCGGGCATCGTCGGCCCGGCCCTGGCGGCGGTGACCCAGCCGCTGCGGGTGACCAGCGGCACGCTGACGCTCGGCTGTTCCGGCCCGGTGGCGATGGAGCTGCAGCACCTGGCGCCGGAGCTGATCAGCCGGATCAACGCGCATTTCGGCCGCGTGGCGGTGGAGCGCCTGCGCTTCGTGCAGCAGGCCCCGGCCGGCGTGCCCCGCCCGGCGCCACGGCCGCAACCGGTGCAACTGCCGGCCCCGGTGGAGGCCCGGCTGGCTGAGATGCCGGCGGGGGAATTGCGCGATGCACTGGCAAAGCTGGCCCTCGGCGTCTATCGAAAGCGGTGAACCTGCCCATTTCCGCGGAGCCTGCCTGCATGCTCGACCGCCGTTCCATCCTGACGATCGCCGCCAGCCTGGCGCCCGGTCTTGCCTTGGCGCCCCGCCTGGCCTCCGCGCAGGGCGCCGCCCCCGCCCAGCCGGCCCCGCCGCCGCTGGCCGCCGATGACCCGCGCATGTCGGAGCGCAGCGTCGGCCGCGTCGACGCGCCGGTGACCGTGATCGAGTATTTCTCGCTCACCTGCGGCCATTGCGCCGCCTTCCACCGCGAAACCTACCCCAAGGTGAAGTCCGACCTGATCGAGTCGGGCCGCATGCGGCTGGTGTTCCGCGATTTCCCGCTGGACGGGCTGGCGCTGGCCGCCTCCGCCGTGGCCCGCAGCCTGCCGCCGGAGCGCTACGAACCCTTCATCTCCACCCTGCTCTCCAGCCAGGATCGCTGGGCCTTCGCCCGCGGCGGTGACCCGCGGGAGGAGCTGTTCAAGGTGGCGGCGCTGGCCGGCATGTCCCGCGCGAAATACGACGAGGTGCTGGCCGACCAGGCACTGGCACGCGCCATCCTGGCCGCCCGCGTCGCCGGGCAGCAGGAACACAACGTCACCTCGACCCCCAGCTTCGTCTTCGGCAACCGCACGGTACCGGGCAACATGGCCTTCGCCCGCTTTGCCGCGCTCGTCGCCGAGACGCGCTGATTGATGGAGTCCGTGCCGGCCGAAGACGCGGGCGGTAGCCCGGACGAGCCGGCCGAGGAGGAGGCACGGACCGACGTCCAGGCCGAGGCCGCGCGCCATGCGCGGCTGACCCGGCTGCGCATCGCCGGCTTCAAATCCTTCGCCGAGGCGACGGTGGTGGAGGTGATGCCAGGGCTGACCGGCATCGTCGGCCCGAATGGCTGCGGCAAGTCCAATGTGGTGGAAGCGCTGCGCTGGGCGATGGGCGAGACCAACGCCCGGGCCATGCGCGGCGGCGAGATGGACGACATCATCTTCGCCGGCACCTCCACCCGCCCAGGCCGCAACCTGGCCGAGGTGACGCTGACGCTGGAGGAGGCCACGGGCCTGGCGCCGCCGCCCAATGCCGAAGCCACCGACCTGGAGATTTCGCGGAAGATCGCGCGCGGCGAAGGCAGTTCCTTCCGGGTGAACGGGCGGGAACTGCGCGCCCGCGACGTGCAGACCATGTTCGCCGATATCGGCTCCGGCGCCCGGTCCTCCGCCATGGTCAGCCAGGGCCGCGTCGCCGCGCTGATCTCGGCGCGGCCGGAGGAACGCCGCGCGGTGCTGGAGGAAGCGGCCGGCATCGCTGGCCTCCGCGCCCGCAAGCATGAGGCGGAGCTCAAGCTGCGCCAGGCGGAGAACAACCTCGGCCGCGCCGAAGACCTGATCGGCCAGATGGAGGCCGGGCGGCAAAATCTGCAACGCCAGGCCCGCCAGGCCGCGCGCTACCGCAACCTGTCCGGGCTGGTGCGGGAGGCGGAGGTGGAATGGCTCGCCATCCTGCGCGCCCGCGCCCAGTCGGCACTGGCCGGGGCGCGGCAGGCCTTCGCCACCGCCCGCCACGCCACATCCCAGGCGGAAGCCGCCGCCGAGGCCGCCGCGCGCCGTGCCTTCGCCGCCGAACAGGGTCTGCCCGCGCCGCGCGCCGCCGAAGGCATTGCCCGCACCGCCCTGGAACGCCGCCGGGTGGAGGCGGAGACGCTGGGCGCCGAGGAAGCCCGTGCCCGCGAAGCCCTGGCAGGCGCCCAGTCCCGCCACGCCGCCCTGGCGCGCGACCTGGAGCATGCCGCCGGCGTCGAGTCCGATGCCGATACGGCGGAGGCCCGGCTGCAGGCGGAGGCGGAGGAACTTTCCCGGATCGCCGCCGAACTGCCCGGCCGCAACGCCGATGCGGAACGCGCGGAGGCCGAGGCGATCGCCGCCGTGGCCGAAGCCGCGGCCGCCGCCGACCGTGCCACCGAAATCGCCGCCGAGGCCGCCGCCCAGGCCAATGCCCTGGCGGCCGCGGAAGGCGAGGCCGCCAGCCGTGCCCAGCGCCTGGCCCAGCAATTCGCCCGCATTGCCGCCGACCATGAGGCGGCCCGCAAGGCCGTGGTGCCGGAAGCGGCGCTGGCCGAGGCTGCCGGCCGCACCGGCGCGGCCGAAGCCGCCCTGGCCGAGGCCGAGGCCGCGCTCACCGCTGCGGAGACCACCCGCACCACCGCCCAGACGGCGCATGAGGCGGCACGCCGGTTGGCGAGCGAGGCCGAGGCCACCGAATCCCGCGCCAGCAGCGAACTCCAGGCCGCCGAGACGGCCGCCCGCCGCGGCGCCGAGCAGCAGGCCCGCCTGACCGCCGAGCGCGATGCGGCCCGCGCCGGCGCCGTGCCGGAGCCCGAGATGGCCGCCGCCCGCGCCGAGGCCAGCGCCGCCGCGGCGGCCCTGGCCGAGGCCCGCGCCGCGCTCGACGCCGCCGAGAAATCCCGCACCGCCGCCCAGGCCCGCCACGAAGCCGCCCGCGCCGCCGCCAGCGAGGCCGAGGCCGCCCGCGCCCGCGCCGCCGCCGAGGCGGCCGCGCTGGCCGAGGTGCTGCGGGCGCGGGAAGTGGGTGGCGGTGCCGAATCCGTGCTCGACCGCATCGGTGTGCCGCCCGGCCTGGAAGCCGCGCTGGGCGCCGCGATGGGGGAGGGGCTGGACGCGGCGCTGGACCCGGAGGCGCCGCGCCATTGGCGCAGCCTGCCGCCGCTCGACCCGATGCCAGCCTTGCCGGCCGGCGCCACGCCGCTCGCCCGGCTGGTGGAGGCGCCGGATGCGCTGTCCCGCGCGCTGTCGCAGATCGGCCTGCTGCCGAAGGGCGCGGACGGCGCCGCCTTGCAGAAAATGCTGAAGCCCGGCCAGGCGCTGGTGACGGAGGATGGCGCGGTGTGGCGCTGGGATGGGCAGGGCCTGCTGCCCGGCATCCCGACCCCCGGCGCCGTCCGCCTCGCCCAGCGCAATGCGCTGCGTGCCGCCGGCGCTCGCCTCGACAAGGCGGAGGCCGAGGCCGGCGCCGCCAGCACCGCGCGCAGCCAGGCCGCTGCCGCGGAACAGGAGGCGCGCGGCGCCGAGGCCCGCCAGCGGGAGGCCCGCGCCACCGCCGAGCGTCGCCAGGGAAGCGCCCAGGCGGCGCTGGACCGGCTGGTGGCGCGTGACCAGCAGGCACAGCAGCGGCTGGCGGCGCTCGCGCCACAGCTCGCCCGGCTGGAGGGCGAGATGCGGGCGGCGACCGCGGCGCTGGAAGCCGCGCGCATCGCCCGCGCCGCCGCCCCGGATGCCGCCGCCGCGCGCCAAGCCCGCAGTGCCGCCGCGGCCGAGGAATTGTCGGCAACCCGCGCCGAGACCGCGGCTCGGGAGGCCCGCCGCGGCGCCGAGCAGCGGCTGGCCGCCGCCCGCGATTCCGCCCGCAACCTGGCCGCCCGTGCGGCGGAGGCCGAGGCGCGGCTGGCGGCGCTGACCCCGGAACTCGCCCGCATCACCGGGGAACGGGATGCCGCCGCCGCCGCCCTGGCCGAGGCCCAGGCCGCCCGCGCCGCCGCCCCCGACCTCGCCCAGCTGCGCGCCGAGGTCGATCGCGCCCGTGCCGCCCTGGCCAATGCGCGCGCCGCGGAAGCCGGCTGCCGCGACAGCCGCGCCACGCTGGCCGCCGAGGCCGGGCGCATCGAGCAGCGCCAGGCGGCGATCGGTCCCGAACGCGCCGAATGGGCGCGCCGCAAGGCCGAAGCCGCGGGCCGCCGCCAGGATCTGGCCAGCCGCGCCGCTGCCGCCGCCGCGGAACGCGACGCGCTGGCCGAGGCGCCGGAGACCGCCGCCGCGCAGCGCCAGGCCGCCGGCCGGGCGCTGGCCGAGGCCGAGGCCACCCACGCCGCCGCCGCCGCCGCCCTGACGGCCGCCGAGACGGAGGACCGCGAATCGGTGCTCGCCCGCCGCAGCGCCGATGCCGCCTTCGCCCAGGCGCGGGAGGCGCAGCTGCGCGCCGAGGGCAGCGCCGGCCAGGCCGAGGCGGCCGCGCTGGCGGTGGAGGAACGCATCGTCGAACGCCTCGGCGAGGGCCACCCGGCACTGCCCAGCGAGATGCCGGAGCTGACCGACCAGGCCGAGGAAAAGGCCCGCCGCAAGATGGAGCGGCTGACCCGGGAACGCGAGGAGATGGGCCCGGTCAACCTGCGGGCCGAGGCCGAGTTGCTCGATCTTGATGCGACCCGGGACCGCATCGAGACGGAGCGCCAGGAGGTGGCAACCGCCATCGCCAAGCTGCGCGGCGTGATCGGGCATCTGAACCGCGAGGGCCGTGAAAGGCTGCGCGTGGTGTTCGACAAGGTCGATACCGAATTCCGCGCCCTGTTCACCCGCCTGTTCGGCGGCGGCCGGGCGCATCTGGCGCTGGTCGGCTCCGACGACCCGCTGGAGGCGGGGCTGGAGATCTTCGCCGAGCCGCCGGGCAAGAAGCTGTCCTCGCTGAACCTGCTGTCGGGCGGCGAGCAGGCGCTGACCGCCCTGTCCCTGGTCTTCGCCGTGTTCCGCTGCAACCCCGCGCCGGTCTGCGTGCTGGACGAGGTGGATGCGCCGCTGGACGACGCCAATGTGGAGCGGCTGTGCGACCTGCTGGAGGTGATGGCCGCCCCCGATGCGGAGGGACGCGGCGGCACCCGCTTCCTCATCGTCACCCACCATCCGCTGACCATGGCGCGGATGCACCGCCTGTATGGCGTGACCATGCAGGAACGCGGCGTGTCCCGCCTGCTCAGCGTCGACCTGCAACGCGCGGTGGAGATGGTCGAGGGTCATCCCGGCTAAATCGGGCGATCTGCGGGACAGTTAACGTTATTGTGATGATTGCGGGCCAGGCTGCGTCCGGCCCGCGAAGGATTCGTGCGCACCCATCATCGCAGTAGGTGCCCCCATGCGACGTCGGACATTGGCTGCCCTTCCGCTGCTGGCGGCGCTGGCCGGCGAACGCGCCCTGGCGCAGCCGCGCCCGCCGCGCCACATCCTCCGCGTCAGCGGCCGCATCGAAGGCGCCGAACGCGCCTTCAGCCTGGCGGAGCTGGAGGCGCTTGGGATGCAGGACATCGCCACCCGCACCACCTGGACGGGGCCGGATGTGCTGCGTTTCAGCGGCGTGCCGCTCGCCAGCCTGCTGCGCGCCTGCGGTGCCAGCGGCACCACGCTGCGCATCCATGCGCTGAACGACTATGCCGTGAACGTGCCGGTCGAGGATGCCACGGAGAATGGCGCGCTGCTGGCCACGCGGCAGGGCGGCATGCCGCTCCGCATCCGCGACCGCGGGCCGATATGGCTGATTTATCCCTGGACCGAACGACCGGAGCTGGATGCGCCGGTCTTCCGCGACCGGGCGATCTGGCAGATCCGACAGATCGACGTGACCTGAGCACTGCACGGTGCTGCGCCCCCCCGGCACGAAACCCCTGGCCCGCCTGCTGCGCCATGCCCGCGGCCGCACCACCGCCGTGGTGCTGCTGGTGGCCGGGCTGTTGTTCGTGCTGTCGATCGGCACATCCCTGCAACGGGCGCGGGAACAGTTCCGCCTCGAGGCCGGCAGCCAGCGCGTCTCCATCTGGTTCAGCACCCAGGCGCTGGTGGAACTGCACCGGTTCCGCGTCGCGCTGCTGCGCTTCGAGCGTCGCGAACCCGGCTGGGACCGCGACATGCTGGCCGAGCGCTACGAGATCCTGCTGAGCCGCCTGCCGCTGCTGCAGGGCGCGGAGGAGGCGGATACCCGCTCCGTCCTCGATCACAGCGATATCGTGGTGGGCCTGCAGGCGGCGCTGGAGCAGCTTGAGCCCGACATCGTCGTGCTGGAGCCGGACCACATCCCCAGCCTGGCGCGGATCCAGGCGGTGGCGGAGGAGGCCGACCTGCTGCTGACCCGCCTGAACCTGGCGCTACATACGGAACGGCGGCTGGCGGTGGAACAGGCGCGGGTCAGCGCGCGGCACCTGGGCGTGTTCTTCGTGACCAGCCTGGGCGGGCTGCTGCTGGGCGCGCTGCTGCTGCTGCTGCTGATCGCCGGTGCCGCGCGCCGGGCGGCGGAAGCGGAACGGACGCTGCGCGTGCTGGTCGATTCGCTGCCCATCGGCATCGCCGCCTTCGACCCCGCCGGCCGCCTGGTGATGATGAACGAGACCGGCCTGGCGCTGGCCCGGCTGGACAGGGAGGAGGATGCGCTGGGCCTCCGCGCCAGCGAACTGGGCGGCAATGAGGGCGCCGATGACGATGTGGCGGAGGTGGTGGCGCAGCGTGTCGCCCTGCCGCCGAAGGAAACCCGCATGCCGCATCGCGACGGCACCGACCGTACCCTGCTGGTTTCCACCGCGCCGGTCTTCGGCAAGGGCGGCAACCTGGTGCGGGTGGTGCGGGTGGCGCTGGACGTGACCGACCAGCGGGAGGCCGACCGCCGCATCCGTCACCTGGCGGAGCACGACACGCTGACCGACCTGCCCAACCGCCTGCTGTTCGGCGCCCATCTGAAGGCGCGGCTCGAACACGCGACGGAGACGGGGATGGTGGCGGTCCACTGCATCGACCTCGATCACTTCAAGGAGGTGAATGACAGCCTGGGCCATCCGGTGGGCGACCAGCTTCTGCTCGCCGCTTCCGCCCGCATGCGGGGCACGATGCGCGAGGGCGACATGCTGGCGCGCCTCGGCGGTGACGAGTTCGCCGTGATCCAGCCGGGCCTGGCCCAGGAATCGGAGGCGAGGCTGCTGGCGGAGCGGCTGGTGGAGGTGCTCGGGCGACCCTATCGCCTGAAGGGCTACACGCTGCGCGCGGGCGCCAGCATCGGCACCGCCCTGGCACCGCAGCACGGCATGACGGTCGAGAGCATCCTGAGCCGCGCCGACATCGCGCTGTACCGGGCCAAGGGAACGGGCCGCGGCCGCGCCACGCAATTCACCATGGACCAGGAGGCCGGGCTGCGCGAACGCCGGCAATTGGAGGAGGATCTGCGGCAGGCCCTGGCCTCGGGCCAGCTGTCACTGGTGTTCCAGCCGAAATTCGTCATTGCCACCGGGTTGCTGAAGGGCTGTGAGGCGCTGCTGCGCTGGCATCACCCGGAGCGCGGCATGATCTCCCCCGGCCTGTTCATCCCGGTGGCGGAGGAAACCGGGCTGATCCACCCGATCACGCAGCTCGTGCTCGACCAGGCCTGCCGGCAGGCCATGGCCTGGCGCGCGCAGGGGCTGGAGGTGCCGGTGGCGGTGAACCTCTCGGCCGGGCATTTCGGCGCGGAACAGGGCGTCGGGCTGGTGCGGGAGGCGCTGGAGGCAACCGGCTGCGACCCGGCCCTGCTGGAGGTGGAGGTGACCGAGGGCGTCTTCCTCCGCAGTGCGGAGGCGGCGACGCGCAGCTTCGAGACGCTGCGGAAGATGGGCGTGCGGGTGGCGCTGGATGATTTCGGCACCGGCTATTCCTCGCTCGGCTACCTGCAGCACCTGCCCTTCGACGTCATCAAGGTGGATCGCACTTTCATCGCCGGCCTGGAGGATGCCGGGCCTGCGGGTGCCGGGCCTGCGGGTGCCGGGCCTGCGGGTGCCGGGCCGGGCAGCCCGGGCACCGGCCGGCGCATCGTCGATGCCATCGTGCGACTGGCGCATGGGCTGGGGGCGGAGGTGGTGGCGGAAGGGGTGGAGACCCCTGCCCAGCTGGCGACGCTGCGCCAGCTTGGCTGCGACCGCGCGCAGGGCTTCCTGCTCGGCCGGCCGATGCAGCCGCATGCCCTGGTGGAACTGGCCCGCGCCGAACTGCTGGCCGCGGACCGCAACGTGGCGTGATGCGAAACCGGGCCTGAAGCGCAACCGGGCGTGAAGCGGGGGCGTGGTTGACGCCGGCGCCGGGCCGGCGCTTCTGGCGGCATGCGCCTGTTTCAGATCTTCGAGACCGCCGTCGACCCCGTCGCCGCGCCGGGCCGCCCAGCCTCCCGCTGGTTCGGCCTGCCGGTGCCGGAGACGCCGCCCCCGGCCAGCCTGCCAGGTTTCTACTGGCATTTCGCCCGCCAGGCGCGGGCGCTGTTCGGGCTGCTGTTCGCCACCGGCCTGACGGTTGCGCTGCTCGACCTGCTGATCCCGATCTTCATCGGCCGTGTGGTGGGGCTGCTGGAGCAGCATGGGCCGCAGCGGATCTGGGCCGATGCGGGCTGGACCCTCGCCGGCATGGCCGCCGTGCTGCTGCTGGCGCGGCCGGCCGCAATCCTGATGCAGAACCTGGTGACGCAGCAGGCCATCATCCCGGCCGTCACCTCGCTGATCCGCTGGCAGAGCCACTGGCAGGTGGTGCGCCAGGGCTGGGCCTTCTTCCAGGAGGATTTCGCCGGCCGCATTGCCAACCGCGTCATGCAGGCCGGCCCGGCGCTGCGGGAAAGCGTGGTGCAGTCGGTGAACGCCGTCTGGTACATCCTGGTCTATGGCACCGGCGCGGTGCTGGTGCTGGGCGCGACCGATGCGCGGCTCGCCATTCCGATCCTGGTCTGGTTCGCCCTGTACGCCACGCTGCTGCGGCTGATCGTACCGCGGATGCGCGACCGGTCCCGCAAGGCCAGCGAATCACGCAGCCTGCTGACCGGCCGCGTGGTGGACAGCTACACCAACATCGTCACCGTCAAGCTGTTCGCCCGCGCCGAGCAGGAGGATGCCTGGGTGCGGGAGGGGCTGGAGGCGCTCAACCGCAACTTCGCCCGGCAGACCCGGCTGGTGACGCTGAACGGCTTCCTGCTCTCCACCCTGAACGCCAGCATGCTGACGGCAACCGCCGGGCTGGCGATCTGGCTGTGGTCACGCGGCGAGGTGCCGCTGGCGGTGGTGGCCTCCGCTTTGCCGATGGCCTGGCAGATCGCCAACATCTCGGGCTGGGTGGCCTTCAACGTGGCCGGCATCTTCGAGAATATCGGCGTGGTGCAGGAAGCCATGGGCAGCATCGCGGTGCCGCGCACCGCCCCCGATGCGCCGGATGCGCAGAAGCTGGCGGTGCCGCGCGGTGCGATCCGTTTCGAGGATGTGCGCTTCGGCTATGGCCGCGCCAGCGCCCCCGGGGCCCCGCCGCGCGGCGCCGTGCTGCATGATTTCGACCTGGACATCGCGCCGGGCGAAAGGGTGGGGCTGGTCGGCCATTCGGGCGCGGGCAAGACCACCGCCATCAACCTGCTGCTGCGCTTCTTCACCCCGGAAGGCGGCCGCATCCTGGTCGATGGCCAGGATATCGCCGGCGTCACCCAGGAAAGCCTGCGCGGCGCCATCGGCGTCGTGACGCAGGACACGGCGCTGCTGCACCGCTCCATCCTGGACAACATCCGCTACGGCCGCCCGGATGCCAGCCCGGCGGAGGTGATGGAGGCGGCGCGGCGGGCGGAGGCGCATGACTTCATCATGGCCCTGTCGGATTGGCGTGGCCGCACCGGCTATGACGCCCATGTGGGCGAGCGCGGGGTGAAGCTCTCCGGCGGCCAGCGGCAGCGGGTGGCGATCGCGCGCGTGCTGCTGAAGGACGCGCCGATCCTGCTGCTGGACGAGGCGACCAGCGCCCTCGACTCGGAGGTGGAGGCGGCGATCCAGCAAAGCCTGGAACGGCTGATGGCCGGCAAGACCGTGATCGCCGTGGCGCACCGCCTGTCCACCCTGGCGCGGATGGACCGGCTGGTGGTGCTGCATCAGGGCGCCGTGGCGGAACAGGGCAGCCACACGGAATTGCTGGCGGCTGGCGGCGTCTATGCCCGGCTGTGGCAGCGGCAATCCGGCGGTTTCATCGGTGAATGAGCGCGGCCTGCGCGTGTGCTAACCATGTTGCAGCGCGTTCATTGCCTTGACACTTGTGCCGTCGCGCCGTAGGAGCGGGCCGCCTTCCGGGCGGGGCGCCGCAGGGGAGAGCAACGGTGGCGGAAGACGACGGATTCGAGCAAAGGCTCCGGCAGGCCCGGGCGCGGCAAGGGATGGATCCCAAGCCGGGCCTCAACGGGCCCCTGCCGGCAAGCAGCTGGGGCGTCGGGTTTCGTGCGGGTGTCGAGGTGGTTTCAGCACTGGTCGTGGGCATCGTCCTCGGCATGCTGCTGGACCGTTGGCTTGGCACCTGGCCGTGGCTTTTCCTGTTGTTCTTCGTGTTCGGCAGCGTCGCCGGGGTGATGAACGTGTTTCGGCTGTTCAATCCGCGGGGCGGTGCCCGGAAGCAGGGGTAGAGGCTGCCGCGTCGCGGCATTAAGGGGTTCCCCGTTCGCGGGGGACGGGAGATTGCGAGTGGCCGCCGAGACCGGAACGATCGACGCGCTGAGCCAGTTCCAGCTGACCCCCGTATTGGGGCCGATCGGCGCCGCTGTCGGCTTTTCCCAGTCCAACGCGCATATGCTGCTGGCGGCGGGGCTGATCACGGCGCTGATCATGTTCGGCATGTCGGCCCGCGCGGTGGTGCCGGGGCGGCTGCAGTCGCTGGCCGAATCCTCCTACGAATTCGTGCAGGGCCTGGTGGTCGGGCAGGTGGGCGAGGAGGGCAAGCGCTTCTTCCCCTTCGTCTTCACGCTGTTCATGTTCGTGCTGTTCGGCAACATGCTCGGCCTGCTGCCCTACGCCTTCACCTATACCAGCCACATCGCGGTGACCTTCGGCCTCGCGGCCATCGTCTTCGTGCTGATCACCGTGGTGGCGCTGGCGCTGCATGGCCGCAAGTTCTTCGGCTACTTCTTCCCGGAGGGTGCCCCGCTATGGCTGGCGCCGATCATCATCCCGGTGGAGATCGTGTCCTACCTGTCGCGCCCGGTCAGCCTCTCCATTCGTCTGTTCGCGAATATGGTGGCCGGCCACGTCATGCTGAAGGTGTTCGCCACCTTCATCGTGCTGCTCGGCGGGCTTGGTGCCATCGGGCCGCTGGTGGCGATCCTGCCGCTGTCCGTCAATATTGCCCTGGTCGGGTTTGAGGTCCTGGTGGCCTTCCTGCAGGCGTATGTCTTCGCCATCCTGACCAGCATCTACCTGCACGACGCGGTGCACCTGCACTGAGGCAGGCCCTTCAGGCCCGCCTCCTGCGTCGCTCAGTCCACCCCAAGCTGTATCATTCAAGACGGAAGGATTACCCAGATGGAACTGGTGCTTGCCGCTAAGGCCCTCGGGGCTGGCATCGCCGTGATCGCGCTGTTCGGCGTCGGCCTCGGCATCGGCAACATCTTCTCCTCGCTGATCACCAGCGTGGCGCGCAACCCGGCGGCCCGCGATGCGGTGTTCCCGATCGGCATCCTGGGCTTCGCGCTCACGGAAGCCGTCGCGCTCTTCGCGCTGCTGATCGCCTTCCTGATCCTGTTCGCCTGATCCCCCGGCCGGCACCAGCCGGCCGAGATTCGCGATAGGGCGCGCCGCCCGCCGGGTGGCGCGCATCAGGGACGTTGACGAGGAACACCATGCCGCAGCTCGATTTCGGCAATCCGCTGATGATCGCCCAGATCGTCTGGTTGCTGATCATCTTCGGAGTCCTCTACTTCGTGCTCTCCACCTACGCGCTGCCGCGCGTGGAGGAGGTGCTGGAGGATCGCCGGCGCCGGATCGAGGGTGACCTCGAAGCCGCGCAGGCTGCGAAGGCGGAGGCCGATGCGGCCATCGCCGCGCATCGTGAGGCCACCAGCAAGGCACGGGCGGAAGCCCAGGCCGCCATCGCCGCCGCGATGCAATCGGCCCAGGCCGAGGCGACGCAGCGGTCCGAGGCGCTGGCCGCCCGGCTGGCCGAGCAGATCACCGCAGCCGAGGCGCGTATCGCCGCGGCCCGCGATTCCGCCATGGGCGCGCTGCGCCAGGTGTCCACGGAAACCACGGAAGCGCTGCTGCAGCGCCTGACCGGCCAGTCCGACCAGGCCGCCGTGGGCGCCGCCGTCGATCGCGCCCTCGCCGCCCGCGGCCTGGGCTGAGGAGCGCCGCCATGGAACACCATTACGAGCATTTCTGGCTCGACCCGAAGTTCTGGGTCGCCGTGTCCTTCGTGCTGTTCGTGCTGCTGGTCGGCAAGATGGCATGGAGCCGGATCACGGCCATGCTGGACGCCCGCGGCGCACGCATCCAGGCGGAACTGTCCGAGGCCGCGCGCCTGCGGGCCGAGGCCGAGGCGCTGCGCAAGCAGGCTGATGCCGACCGCGCCGCCGCGCTGGCGGAGGCGGAGGACATGATCGCCCGTGCCCGTGCCGAGGCCGGCCGCGTGGCCGAAGCCGCGGCGCTGGAGGCGGAGCAATCCGCCAAGCGGCGCGAGCGCATGGCGCTCGACCGGATTGCCGCCGCCGAGGCGAGTGCGCTGGCCGAGGTGCGGAACGCCGCCGCCGAAGTTGCCGCCGCCGCGGCACGCGATGTGCTGGCGCAGACCATGGATGCCGAGAAGGATGCGGTGCTGATCGACCGCGCGGTGGCCGATCTGCCTCGCGCGCTTCGCGCGGCCTGACAGACCCACGCGCTGCGCGCGGCCTGACAGCCACGCGCTTCGCGTATCACGGCCGAGCCTTTCAGCGGGGATCCTTCGGGGTCCCCGTTTTCCTTTTCGGTCGATCCCTCTAGTCTGCGCGCACGGATTCCTCAGGAGATCTTCGTGCGCCGACATATTCTGGCTGCCGCCCTGTTCGCGGGCACCGCGCTTTCACTTCCCGTCACTGCCCAGGCCAATCTCTTCCGCTGGGCCAATGACGGCGACGTCAATTCCATGGACCCCTATGCGCGGCAGGAAACCTTCCTGCTGATGTTCAACGGCAATATCTATGAGCCGCTGGTGCGCCGGAACCGCCAGCTGCAGGTGGAAGCCGCGCTGGCCGAAAGCTGGGAACAGCCCAGCCCGACCGTCTGGCGCTTCAAGCTGCGCCGCGGCGTCACCTTCCAGGACGGCACGCCCTTCACGGCGCAGGATGTCGTCTTCTCCTACATGCGGGCCAAAGGTCCAGGCAGCAATGTCGCCGGCAGCCTCGCCAGCGTGAAGGAAGCGCGCGCCATCGATGACCACACGCTGGAAATCGAGACCACGGCGCCGAACCCGATCTTCCTGGAGGAGATCACCGGCATCGGCATCATGTCGCAGCGCTGGGCGGAGGCGAACAACGCCGCGCGCACTGCCGACCTGACCACCGGCGCCGAGAATTTCGCGACGCGCAACGCCATGGGCACCGGCCCCTTCCGCCTGGTGAGCCGGGAGCCGGACCGCCGCACCGTGCTCGCGCCGAATCCCGGCTGGTGGGACCGGCCGGAGCACAATCTGACCCGCGTCGAGTTCAACGTCATCGCCAATGACGGGACGCGGGTTGCCGCCCTGCTCTCGGGCGAGGTGGACATGGTCTACACCGTGCCGCCGCAGGACACGCAGCGCCTGTCGCGCACCAGCGGCATCACCATCCACCAGCAGGCTGAACTGCGGACCATCTATTTCGGCTTCGACCAGCTTCGGCCGGAACTGCTGAAATCCGATGTGCGCGGCCGCAACCCGTTCCAGGATGTGCGGGTGCGCCGGGCCTTCAACCACGCCATCGACCGCGCCAGCATCGTCCGCACCGTCATGCGCGGCCAGGGCCGTGCCACCGGCCTGATGATCGGCCCGGGCGTCAACGGCCACACCGAGGCGCGCGACCAGATCCCGGAATACAACCCGGACCTCGCCCGTCGCCTGCTGGCGGAAGCCGGCTATCCGAACGGCTTCGGCGTGACGCTGGACTGCCCGAACGACCGCTACGTCAATGACGAGGCGATCTGCACCGCGGCGGTGTCCATGCTCGCCCGGATCGGCGTGCGGGTGACCCTGAACGCGCAGACCCGTGCCCGCTACTTCGCCGAGATCCTGGGCCCGCGCTACAACACCAGCTTCTACATGCTGGGCTGGACCCCCAACACCTACGACGCGCACAACGCCTTCTTCAACCTGATGGCGTCGCGCGAGGGCAACCGCGGCATGTTCAATGTCGGCGGTTTCAACAATGCCCGCTTCGATGAGCTGGTGACGCTGATGGCGGTGGAGACCGATACCGCCAAGCGCGCCGGCATGATCGAGGAGGCGATGCGTATCCATACGGAACAGGCCGGCCATGCGCCGCTGCACCAGCAGACGGTGATCTGGGCAGCGCGCAACAACATCCAGTTGCAGCAGCTTGCCGACAACTGGTTCCCGCTGCGCTTCGTGCGCGTCGGCAACTGAAGCCGGGAAGGGGGCGCCGGCCAGGCGTCCCCTTCTCAACTACGGCAGCTTAGCTGACCTTTCATGCCTGCGGCGCATGGGTGCATTGTTAGCTTTGGTGGCTCCCGGGCGCATGGCTGTTGCGATAGCATCCTGCCACACGCAATAAAAACCGAGAGCGACAGACGCCATGACCCAAACGGCCCGCTTCCCCACCACCCTGACCCGCAGCCCCAAGCCGCGCCAGCCGGACAGCGCGCTGGCCTTCGGCAAGACCTTCACCGACCACATGTTCCTGATGGACTATGAGGAGGGGAAGGGCTGGCACGACCCGCGCATCGTCCCCTACGGCCCGCTCAGCATGGACCCGGCCACCACCGTGCTGCACTACGCCCAGGCGGTGTTCGACGGGCTGAAGGCCTATCGCGGCGCCGATGGCACGATCCGCCTGTTCCGCGCCCAGCGCCATGCGGAACGCCTCGGCAAATCCTGCGCCGGCCTCTGCATCCCGCCGATCCCTGCCGATCTGGTGCGGCAGAGCTTCGAGGCGATCGTCGGCGTGGACCATGACTGGGTGCCGCGGACGGAGGGCACCAGCCTGTATATCCGCCCGACCGTGATCGCGACCGATGTGATGCTCGGCGTGCACCCGTCGCACAGCTACACCTATTTCGTCATCTGCTCCCCGGTCGGTGCCTATTACAAGGAAGGCGTGAAGCCGGTGCGCATCCTGGCCACCGATACGCATGTGCGCGCGGTGCAGGGCGGCCTGGGTGAATCCAAGGCGGCCGCCAACTACGCGGCATCGCTGTCCGCGCAGCAGGAGGCGGAGCGCCAGGGCTTCACCCAGGTGCTGTGGCTGGATGGCGTGGAGCGGCGCTGGATCGATGAGGTCGGCACCATGAACATCATGATGAAGATCGGCGACGAGGTGGTGACCCCGCCGCTGGCCGGCACCATCCTGGATGGCGTGACGCGCAACTCCATCCTGACCCTGCTGCGCGACTGGGGCCACAATGTCTCCGAACGCCGCGTCAGCATCGAGGAGGTGATGCAGGCCGGGCGGGAAGGGAAGCTGACCGAGATGTGGGGCACCGGCACCGCCGCCGTGGTCTCCCCGGTCGGTGAGCTCGGCTACAAGGGCGACCGCATCAGTATCGGCAATGGCGGCACCGGCGAGCTGACGCAGAAGCTGTATGACAGCATCATCGGCATCCAGTACGGCCGCCTGCCGGATGCGCATGGCTGGATGAGCACCGTGCCGGTGCCGGTCGAGGCCTGATCTGGAAAGCCCTCTCCCCCGAAGGGCGGGAGAGGGCCGCGTGACGGGCGGCGGAAGTCCGCCCTACCCGTCGCTTTCCAGGCGGTCGATGTCGTCGTCCGAGAATCCGAAATGATGCGCGATCTCATGGATCAGCACGTTGCGGACCAGGCGGAACAGATCCTCGCCGGTCTCCACCCATTCCAGCAGGATGGGTTCGCGGTAGAGGGTGATGGTGTCAGGCTCGCCCGGGGCGTCGAAGACGCTCTTCTGCGTCATCGGCGTGCCGCGATACAGGCCGGTCAGTGCCCAGGGGCTCTCGAAGCCGAGTTCCGCCGCCGTCTCGTCATCCGCCACCTCCTCGACCACGATGGCGGTGCCGCGCACCAGGTCGCGCAGCTCCTTGGGGATGGCGGAAAAGGCCTGCTCGGCCATCTCGACGATGTCTTCGAGCGTCGGCGGGTGGTTGAAGCGGGTCATCGCTGCTTCCTTCCCGCCGGCGCGCCACCCGTCAAGCCCAGAGCCTTTTCAAGCCGGGTGGAATCGCCCGGCGACCCGGAAATGGCTCCGATACCGGAGATGCCCGATGATCCGTCCGCTCGATACCGCCGCCCGTGCCGAACTGCCCCACACCCTGCCGCTGTGGCAGGTGGCGGAGGGGCGGGACGCCATCCTGCGCCGCTTCCGCTTCGCTGACTTCTCCGCCGCCTGGGGCTTCATGGCCCGCGTCGCGCTGCTGGCGGAGAAGCACGACCATCACCCCGAATGGTCCAATGTCTGGAACCGGGTGGAGATCCTGCTCACCACGCATGACGCCGGCGGCCTGTCCGAGCGTGATGTCGCCATGGCGCAGGCTATCGACGCCATCGCGCCCGGGACGGTTCTGTAAGGACGCTGGTCAGCCGACCCGGCTCTCGCTTACCCTTTCGGAACCGCGCCGAGGGCGCCGCAATCAGGGAGAATTCGGGATGATCAAGCGCAGGACGATTCTGGGAAGTACGCTGGCGGCGCCCATGCTGCTGGCGGGCGGACGCGGCGCCTTCGCCCAGGGTTCCGGCCCGATCCGCGTTGCCACCGCCGGGCCGATGACGGGGCAGTATGCGGCCTTCGGCGGCCAGATGCGGGCCGGCGCCGAACAGGCGGTGACGGATCTGAACGCAGCTGGCGGCGTGCTCGGCCGGCAACTGGCGCTGGAGGTCGGTGACGATGCCTGCGACCCGCGCCAGGCGGTGTCCGTGGCGAACCAGCTTGCCTCCCGCCAGGTCGCGCTGGTGGCGGGGCATTTCTGCTCCGGCAGCTCGATCCCGGCCAGCAAGGTCTATGGCGAGGAAGGCGTGCTGCAGATCAGCCCGGCCTCGACCAACCCCGCCTTCACCGACAGCGGCGACTGGAACACCTTCCGCGTCTGCGGCCGGGACGACCAGCAGGGCCTGGTGGCCGGGCGCTACATCGCGCAGAACATGCGCGACCGCCGCATCGCCATCCTGCACGACAACACCGCCTATGGCCGCGGCCTGGCGGAGGAAACCAAGAAGTCGCTGAACGCGGCGGGCGTGACGGAGGCGCTGTATTCCGCCTACACGCCGGGCGAGCGCGACTATTCGGCCATCGTCTCCCGCCTCCAGCAGGCCAATATCGGCGTGGTCTATGTCGGCGGCTACCACACGGAATCCGGGCTGATCCTGCGCCAGGCGAAGGAGGTCGGGATGAACATCACCCTGATCGGCGGCGATGCCCTGGTGACCAACGAGTTCTGGCAGATCACCGGTGCGGCCGGCGAGGGCACGCTGATGACCTTCAGCAGCGACCCGCGCAAGCGCGCCACGGCGGCGCAGGTGGTGCAGCGCTTCCGCGCCCGCAACATCGATCCCGAGGGCTATGTCCTCTACACCTATGCCGCCATGCAGATCTGGGCGGCGGCGGCGGCGCGGGCCGGCGGCACCGATCCGCGGCGCATCGCGTCCCTGCTGAAGTCGGGCGGCCCCTGGGCCAGCGTGCTGGGCGACATCAACTTCGACCAGAAGGGCGATGTGACGGTGCCGGACTACGTCTTCTACGTCTGGCGCAACGGCACCTACGCCGAGATGTAGGCCGAAGCCCTCTCCCCCCGTCCTGGGGGGGGAGGGTAGGGGCGAGGGGAGTGGTCGCCCCTCAATCCACCTTCATGCCCGTTGCCTGCACCACCGCCCGCCACTGGGCGGAGGCCCGCGCCACCCAGGCTTCCGCCGCGGCGCCATCCCCGGCCTCCGGCGTCACCGCCCAGTTCGCCAGCCTGGCCCGCGCCGCCGGGTCGGCGAAGACGGCGGCGACAAGCCGCGCGGCGGCGGCGCGGGTGGCTTCCGGCACGTCCCTGGGGGCCATCAGCAGGTAGGCGAAGCGGATATCGAAGCCGGCATGGCCCTGCTCCGCCACCGTGGCCACGTCCGGCAGCATGGCGATGCGCTGCGGCCCGCTGATCGCCAATGCCCGCAACTGCCCGTCTCGCACGAAACCCGCGCCGCCGGAGATGGCGATGAAGCCGGCCTGCACCCGGCCGGCCAGCAGCTCCGTCACCGCCTGCGCATTGCCGCGGAACGGCACGTGCTCCAGCTGGCCCGGCCGCAGGCCGAGCGAGTGGCCCAGATGCTCCATCGCCAGGTGGCCCGGTGAACCATAGCCGGCCGAGGCGTAGAGCAGCGGTTGGCGCCGCGCCGCGGCCAGGAATTCGGCCAGGGTCGTGATGCCGGAGGATGGGTGCACCAGCAGCACCACCGGGTAGGTGCCGGCGATCGCCACCGGACGCAGCGCCGCCGGGTCGAAGCCCAGGTTGCTGTAGATATGCGGGTTGACCGTGAAGCTGCTGTCGATCGCCAGCAGCAGGGTGCGGCCATCCGGCTCGGCCCGTGCGGTGAGCGCCGCGGCGATATTGCCGTTGGCGCCCGGGCGGTTGTCCACCAGCGCATTGCCCAGCCCATGCCGCGGCGCCGCTTCCGCCAGCAGCCGGGCGATGCCATCCAGCGCCGCGCCGGGCGGGAAGGCGGCGATGATCCGCAGCATGTCGCCGCCCTGCCCGAGGGCGGGCGCGGCGATGGAGGCGAGGCTGGCCGCGAGCGCGGTCCGGCGGCTGATCTGCATGGCGGGTGCCTCCCCTGATCCGTTATTGGCCCCTATGCTGGCGGGCTGGAGCCGGGGGGACAAGGCCGATGGTCACGCGCAATGTGCTGTTCATCATGTGCGACCAGTTGCGCTGGGACCATATGGGCTGCGCCGGGCACCCCTTCCTGAAGACGCCGAACCTGGATGCGCTGGCCGCGCGCGGGGTGCGGTTTTCGCAGGCCTATGTGCAGTCGGGCATCTGCGGGCCATCGCGCATGTCCTACTACACGGGCCGCTACGTCTCCTCGCACGGCGCCACGCATAACCGGGTGCCACTTTCGGTTGGCGAAGTGACGCTGGGCTGGCACCTGCGGGAGGCGGGGCGGACGCTGGCGCTGGCCGGCAAGACCCATGTGCTGCCGGATGCGCATGGCATGAAGCGCCTGGAACTGGACGGCCAGAGCGACCTGAAGGCGCTGCTGGAGGAAGGCTGGTTCACTTTGGTGGACCGCCATGACGGCCACCATGCGGAGCCCGACAGCGCCTATGCCGAATGGCTGCGCGCCCGCGGCTATGACAGCCGCGATCCCTGGACCGACTACGTCATCGCCGTGCAGGACGAACAGGGCCAGGTCCATAACGGCTGGAAGATGCGCAACGCCCGCCTGCCCGCACGGGTGGCGGAGGAGCACAGCGAAACCGCCTATACCACCGACCAGGGCATCGCCTTCATGGAGCAGCAGGGCGAGACGCCCTGGGTGCTGCATTTGTCCTATGTGAAGCCGCACTGGCCCTACATCGCCCCCGCGCCCTACCACGCGATGTATTCGGCCAATGAATGCCTGCCCGTCTCCCGCCACCCCGGCGAGCGCGGGCCTGGCGCGCATCCGCTGCTGCGCGAATGGCAGAATGAGGAGGTTTCGCAGAGCTTCCAGCAGGATGACTGCATCACCACCGTCCGCCCCGCCTATCAGGGGCTGATCACCCAGCTCGACGATCATCTGGGGCGTGTCTGGGAAGCGCTGGAGCGGCTGGGGCGCTGGAAGGACACGCTGGTGGTGTTCTGCTCCGACCATGGCGACTACCTCGGCGACCATTGGCTGGGGGAAAAGGAGCTGTTCCACGACTGCGTGCAGCGCGTGCCGATGCTGGTCTATGACCCCTCGCCGGCGGCGGATCCCACGCGCGGCACGGTGGAGGATCGCTTCGTCGAGGCGATCGACCTGGTGCCCACCTTCCTCGATGCGCTGGCGCTGGACCCGGCGCCGCATCTGCTGGAAGGGCGGTCCCTGCTCGGCCTGACGCGCGGCACGGCGGAAGGCTGGCGCGATGCCGTGGTGTCGGAGCTGGACTGGACCTTTCGCGGCGCGCGGCGGCGGCTGGGGGAGAAGGTCGGGCAGCACCACGCCTGGATGATCCGCGATGCGCGCTGGAAATACGTGCATTGGACCAGCGGCTACCGCCCGCAGCTTTTCGACCTGGAGGCAGACCCCGAGGAGTTCTTCGACCTCGGCGCCGACCCGGCGCATGAGGCGGTGCGGGCCGCGATGCGCGAGAAGCTGCTCGCCTGGTTCACCGGGCTGAAGCGCCGCACCACGCTGACCTGGGCGGAGGCGGAGCTGCGCACGGACCGGCACAAGGCGGCGGGTGTCTTCTACGGGGAGTGGTAGCGGGGGGAGTGGTAGCGGGGGGGGCTTCACGAAGCCGCGACCGCGGGTTGCGCCGTCCCCCTGCCTGCGTTGTCCTGCCTCGGCGTGAAACCGCACGCGGCACGATCGGGAGGGGATGGATGGTCCGGCTTGTCGCCGTTCTCGTGGCGCTGGCGCTGGGCACGCCGGCCAGCGCGCAGGTCACGGTGGCGATTTCCTGCGGCGCCGTCGGCGTGGAATTCCAGCTCTGCCGCGAGGGCGCCGAGACCTGGGCGCGGGAGACGGGCAACCGGGTCGAACTGGTTTCCACCCCCGCCGGCAGCACGCAGCGCCTGGCGCTGTACCAGCAGCTTCTGTCGGCCGGTTCGGCGGATATCGATGTGCTGCAACTCGATGTGGTCTGGCCCGGCATCCTGGCGCGCAACCTGCTCGACCTTTCGGAGCATGTGGAGGCGGCGGAGCTGGCGCCCGTATTCCCCGCGCTGGTGCAGAACAACACGGTGGATGGCGCGCTGGTGGCGCTGCCCTGGTTCACCAATGCCGGCGTCCTGTATTTTCGGCGCGATCTGCTGGAAAAGCACGGGCACGCGGTGCCCGAGACCTGGGCCGAACTGACTGAGACGGCCACCCGCATCATGCAGGCCGAGCGCGCGGCGGGCGCCGACCGGATGTGGGGCTTCGTCTTCCAGGGCCGCGCCTATGAGGGTCTGACGGTGAATGCGCTGGAATGGCTGCACAGCCATGGCGGCGGTCGCATCGTGGACCCGGATGGCAGCGTCACCGTCAATACGCCGCATGCCATCGCCGCCATCCGCCAGGCGGCCGGCTGGGTCGGCCGCATCACGCCACGCGGCGTGCTGAACTATGCCGAGGAGGATGCGCGCGGCGTCTTCCAATCGGGCAACGCCGTCTTCATGCGCAACTGGCCCTATGCCTGGCCGCTGATGAATGCGGAGGACAGCGCGGTGCGCGGCCGCGTCGGCGTGGCGCTGCTGCCGAAGGGCGGACCGGACGGCCAGCACAGCGCGACGCTGGGTGGCGAGCAGCTTGCGGTCTCCCGCCACTCGCGCAACCCGGAGCAGGCCATCAGTTTGGTGCGCTATCTGACCAGCGCGGCGGAACAGAAGCGGCGCGCCATCATCGGTGGTTTCAACCCGACGCTGCGGCCGCTTTACCAGGATGCCGAGGTACTGGCGGCGAATCCCTTCTTCGGGGAGCTCTACGACACCTTCCTGAATGCGGTGCCGCGGCCCTCCGCCGTCACCGGGCGCCGCTACAACCAGGTCTCGGCCGAGTTCTGGAACGCCGTGCATGCGGTGCTGGCCGGGCAGATGGCGGTGGAGCCGGCGCTGGACCGGCTGGAGCGGAATCTGGCGCGCATCGGGCGGGATGGCCGGTGGTAGAGCAAGTGGGAACAATCGCGCAGCAGCGGCGGCGTTCGGCCTGGCTTTTCCTGCTGCCCGTCCTCCTCACCATCGCCGCCGTCGCCGGCTGGCCGCTGGCGCGCACCATCTGGTTCTCGCTGACCGATGCGCGGCTGGACGACATGGCGGCGACCAGCTTCATCGGGCTGGAGAACTACCTGTTCCTGGCGCGCGACCCGGAATGGTGGGTGGCGGTGCGCAATACGCTGGTCTTCGCCGGCGTCTCGGTGACGCTGGAGACGCTGCTCGGCATCATCATCGCACTGGTGCTGAACGCCCGCATGCGCGGCCGCGGCGTGCTGCGCGCGGCGATGCTGATCCCCTGGGCGATCCCCACCGTGGTCTCGGCGCAGATGTGGGGCTGGATGCTGCACGACCAGTACGGCGTGATCAACGAGATGCTGCTGTCCATCGGCCTGATTGCCGAGCCGCGCGCCTGGACAGCGAACTATTCCACCGCGCTCGCCGCCGTCATCGCCGTGGATGTGTGGAAGACCACGCCCTTCATGGCGCTGCTGACTCTGGCCGCGCTGCAATTGCTGCCGAATGAGTTGTACGAGGCGGCGGAGATCGACGGCCTCGGTCCCGTCGGGCAGTTCTTTCGCATCACGCTGCCGCTGATCTGGCCGGCGCTGATGGTCGCCATCATCTTCCGCACGCTGGATGCGCTGCGGGTCTTCGACCTGATGTATGTGCTGACCGGCAACAGCCGCGCTACAGCCTCGATGTCCGTCTATGCGCGGCAGCAGCTCGTGGATTTCCAGGATGTCGGCTACGGATCGGCCGCCGCCACCGGGCTGTTCCTGGTGATCGCGGTGGTGACCGCGCTATTCATCACCTTCGGCCGGGTGCGGCTGGGCGCGGAGCCGGGGCGATGAAGCGCATCCTGGGCCGTGCCGCCTTCTTCCTGCTGGTGCTGGCGATCGTCGCCTACACCGTCTTCCCCTTCTACTGGGCCATCGTCTCCTCCCTGAAGGGCGGGGCTGCGCTGTTCAGCGCCGACGCCTGGCCGAGCGCGCCGGAATGGTCGAACTACACGGCGGTGTTCCAGGAACAGCCCTTCGGGCGGAACATCCTGAACTCCGTCATCGTCGCCGGATCAGTGGTGGCGCTGTCGCTGTGCCTCGGCGTCACGGCTGCCTACGCCCTTGGCCGTGTGGCGTTCCGTGGGCGGAAAGCGCTGCTGCTGGTGATCCTCGGCGTGTCGATGTTCCCGCAGGTGGCGGTGCTGTCCGGGCTGTTCGAGCTGATCCGCGTACTCGGCCTGTACAATAACCTGTTCGGCCTGACGCTGAGCTACCTGATCTTCACGCTGCCCTTCACTGTCTGGGTGCTGACCACCTACATGCGGGAGATGCCGGTGGAGCTGGAGGAAGCGGCGATGATGGATGGCGCCGGCCCCTTCGTGGTGCTGACGCGCATCTTCCTGCCGCTGATGGGACCCGCCATGGCGACCACCGGCCTGCTCGCCTTCATCGCCGCCTGGAACGAGTTCCTGTTCGCGCTGACCTTCACCCTGACGGATGAGATGCGGACGGTGCCGGTGGCGATCGCGCTGATCAGCGGGTCCAGCAGCTTCGAGCTGCCCTGGGGCCGCATCATGGCCGCCAGCGTCATCGTCACCGTGCCGCTGATCGTCCTGGTGCTGGTGTTCCAGCGCCGCATCGTCTCCGGCCTCACCGCCGGGGCGGTGAAGGGCTGACCGCAGCCTGCGGCTGGCGGAGGCGCAGGCAAGGTGGGCGCAGGATGTGCGCTCTGGTCAGAAGGCGGCCTCGTCATGGCCCACCGGGTGGTAGCCGCGGCCGTACCAGATCAGCGCACGGCCGGGCACGCCCTGCCGGATCGCCTGGATCTCCGCGAAGATCACGCTGTGCGTGCCCTTTTCCACCACATCGGCAATGCGGCAGTCGAAGGACACCGCCGCCGCATCCAGCACCGGGGCGCCGGTGGCCAGGGTGGACCAGGCGCCGAAATCGAAGCGCCGTTCCCCCTTCAGCCCGCCCATCCCGGCGAAGGCATCCGAGATCGCATGCTGGTCGGCGGACAGCGCATTCACGCAGAGCACGCCATTCGCCTTGAACAGCGCGTTGCCGGAGGAGGACCGGTTGAGGCACACTAGCAAGGTGGGCGGGTCGTCCGTCACGCTGCACACCGCGCTCGCGGTGAAGCCGCCACGCCCGGCGGGTCCGGCGGAGGTCACCACATTCACCGCCGCACCCAGCCGCGCCATGGCATCGCGGAATTCGTCCCGGCTTACCGTCATGCTGTCTCTGTCATCCGTCAGGCACCTGTATCCCACCAAGATGGGTTGCCCGCGCCGGATTGGAAAGCGGGCATTGGAAAGCGGGCATTGGGAAGCGGGCATCGGGAAGCGTCAGCAGGGCACCAGCCGGATATCCTCCACCATTGCGTCGATGCGGCTGCCGGTGTCGTCGACGTCGGTGGAGATTGCCAGCTCCTGCAAGGCTGGCACCGCGGCACCGCCGAAGGCGCTGCGCCAATCGGCGCCGAGGTCCACCTTCTCCTCCACCCAGCGCCCGAGTGGGGTGGCCGCAGGCCGCTGGATGCGGATTCGGGAAATGGCCGGGCCGTAGGGGCTGGCGAAGAAGCCGCCCGCGGCTTCCCGCCCCGTGCCGCCCCAGACATAGGACAACGTGCTGCGCGGCAGACGGTGGTCGCCCGCCAGCGCCTGAGCCATCGCCATCTGCGCCCGCGCGGCGAAGCCCGCACCCGGGCCGTAATCGGTGAAGCCGATGGTCAGTGAAATCGCCCGGTCGTCGCCACCCTTGCGGGTCAGGTCGGTCGGCGGCGGCCCGGCATCGACTCGCCAGCGCCAGGTGAGGCAGGCGGCCGGGCCCTGCAAGGGCCGGTACAGGAAGGCCGCCTGGCCCTGCCCCAGCACCCGCACCCCGCCGTTTGGGGTGGCGCCGAAGCTGACGGGCGGAATGCCCTGCCAGCGCACCTTGCGCCAGCCCAGCCGCTCCAGCTCGGGCGGCGTCTGGCCCGGGGCGATGGCGGCGACGAGCAGCGGGGCGGCGCAGGCCACGGCCAGCGCAAGGGCGGGTCGCTTCATGCTGTCAGGGTGCGGCGGGGCTGCCCCCTGCCGCAAGCATTTCAGTCCAGCTGGCGGGCCGCCATCCACTCCTCGCGCCGCAATTCGTACCACAAATGGGTGTGCAGCCGATGGTCCGCCGGCAGGCGAGGGTGGCCGAAGCTGCCCTGCCGCTGCATCCCAAGCCGCTCCATCAACCGCCAGGAAGCTTCGTTTTCCGGCGGCGTGAAGGCGACGATCCGCGGCAGGCGCAGCCGCCCGAAGCCATGCGCCAGCGCCAGCCGCGCCGCCTCCTCCGCCAGGCCCTGGCGCTGGTGGGCGGTGGCGATGCGCCAGCCGATCTCGACGGCCGGGGTGAAGGGCGCCTGCCAGGGAATCTCCAGCAGCCCGACCACGCCAACGCAGCCCGCGCCGGGCAGGTCCACTGCGCCGAAGGAGAAGCCGTGTTCCTGCTGGTGGGCGATCAGACGCGCCACCCAGGCATCGCTTTCGGCGCGGGTCATCGGCGCGGCGAAGTGGCGCATGACCGCGGGATCGCGGTTGAGGGCGAAGACGGCATCGCGATCCGCCAGCGTCAGCGGGCGCAGGGTGAGGCGGGGGCCGAGCAGGTGCATGGGCACCATGCTACCGATTGGATGACAGCTTTGCCATGCGACCCCTTCGCGCGCGCGGCAACCCGGCGTAGGTAGGGTTGCATGAGGACCGTCACATGACCCTTCGCACCCCGGAACACACACCGGACAGCCTGGCCGCGACCGTGCCGGACGGCGCGCTGCTGGCCCTTCCCCCCGACAATTCGCTGCCCTCCGTCGCCCTGGCACGGGCGCTGGTGCGGCGTGGCGCGAAGCGGCTGCGGCTGCTCGGCGTGCCCGTCTCCGGCTTCGCGACCGACCTGCTGATCGGCGCCGGCTGCGTGGCGGAGGTGCAGACCAGCGCCGTGTCGCTCGGCGAGGCCGGCTTCGCGCCGCGCTTCTCCGCGGCGCTGAAGGCCGGCACCATCACGGTGCGGGACGCCACCTGCCCCGCGATCCATTCCATGCTGCAGGCGACCGAGAAGGGCGTGCCCTTCATGGCGCTGCGCGGCCTGATCGGCAGCGACATCCTGCGCAACCGCCCGGATTGGAAGGTGGTGCCGAACCCGATGGGCGATGGCGTATCCGACCCCATCGTGCTGCTGCCGGCCCTGTCCCCCGATGTGGCGCTGATCCATGGCGTCATGGCGGATGAGGCCGGCAATGTCTGGGTCGGCCGCCGCCGCGAATGCGCCACCCTGGCCCATGCCAGCCAGCGCGTGCTGGCGACGGTGGAACGCCTGGTGCCCGGCGACATGCTGGAGGATGAGCGCCTCGCCCCCGGCTGCATCAGCGGCACCTATATCGAGGCGGTGGCGGTGGCCGAGCGCGGCGCCTGGCCGGTGGCGCTGCTGGACGAATATGCCTTCGACGCCGCGCATGTCGCCGAATACGCCCGGCTGGCCAAGACCGAGGCCGGTTTCGCCGAGTACCTGGACCGCTACGTCCTGAACCAGCAGGCACAGGCCGCCGCCGAATGACCATCAAGCTCGAAGAACGCCTCGCCGCCACCCTGGCGCGGCTGATCCTGGACCCGGCGGCGCCGCCGGCCCGGCATATCGCGGTGGGCGCGGCCAGCCCGATCCCGGCGGCGGCCTGCTGGCTGGTGAAGAAGCAGGGCCACCCCGTGCGGCTTTCCCTGCTGCACAAGCGCAGCGGCAATCCGTTCAGCGAAGGCTCGCGGGAGCTGTTCGACCTGACCGGGCAGGGGCGGATCGACCTGTTCTTCCTCGGCGGCGGGCAGATCGACGGCCAGGCCAACCTGAACCTGGTCGGCACCGGCCAATGGCCCGGCGGGTCTCCCCAGGGGGGCGTGCGCTTCCCCGGCAGCTTCGGCAGCGCCTTCATGTATTTCATGACCCCGCGCACCATCCTGTTCCGGGAGGAGCATTCGGCCCGTGTCCTGGTGCCGAAGGTGGACAATATCTCCGCCCCCGGCGTCTCCGAGCCCGGCGTCTTCCGCCGCGGTACCGCGCAGGCGCTGGTTACCGGCAAATGCGTGTTTTCGTTCAGCCCTGAGCGCGCGCGCTTCTCCCTTGCCAGCGTGCATCCTGGCGAGACGGTCGAGAGTATCCGCGCCGCCACCGGCTTCGACTTCGACGTGGCGGATGACGTGCCGCATACGCCGGACCCGACCGAGGCGGAGCTCGCTTTGCTGCGCGGCCCGATCTGCGACGAGATGCTGGAAACCTATCCGGAGTTCTGTGCCCGCGTGTTCGACAGGAAACTAGCCGCATGACGGATGCCGTTCCCATGGCCCAAGGCAAGGGCCTGGCCCTGTCCCCCGGCGCGCTGGCCGGCCTCAAGGTCATCGACCTCACCCGCGTCCTCGGCGGCCCCTACTGCACCATGATCCTCTCCGACCACGGGGCGGAGGTGGTGAAGATCGAGCCGCCGCAGGGCGACGAGGTGCGCGACTGGGGCCCGCCCTTCGTGGAGGGCTCGGCCAGCTACTTCATCGGCGTCAACCGCAACAAGAAGTCGCTCGCGCTCGACCTCGGCAAGCCGGAGGGGCGGGAGGTGCTGATGCGCCTGCTCGACGGCGCCGATGTGCTGATCGAGAACTACAAGCCCGGCGCCATGGAGAAATGGGGCATGGGCTATGAGGAGGTGCTGTCCAAGCGCTTTCCCAAGCTGGTGCATTGCCGGGTCTCGGGCTTCGGCCCCGATGGACCGCTCGGCGCCCTGCCGGGCTATGACGCCGTCATCCAGGCAATGGTCGGGCTGATGTCGATCAACGGCGACCCGAATAGCGGGCCGACGCGCATGGGCACGCCGATCGTGGACCTGGCCACCGGCCTGTATTCGGCCATCGCCATCCTGATGGCGCTGCAGGAACGCACGCGCAGCGGCCAGGGCCAGTTCCTGGACATGTCGCTGCATGATTGCGGCATGGCCCTGCTGCACCCGCAGGCGGCCAATTATTTCCTGAACGACAAGCGCCCGAAGGCCACGGGTAATCCGCACCCCAATATCTCGCCCTATTCCAAGTACCGGACGAAGACCTGCGAGATATTCCTCGCGGTGGGTAACGACCCGACCTTCCGGAAGGTCTCCAAGTTCCTGTCGCTCGACAGCCTGCCGGATGATCCACGCTTCCGGACCAATGGCGATCGCCTGAACAACCGCGATACGCTGACGGAAATACTGGAAGCGCGGCTGGCGGCGGAGGATGGGCACGATCTGTGCGACCGCCTGCTGAAGGCCGGCGTCCCGGCCGGGCCGGTGATGCATGTGGACGAGGCGATGAATGCGCCCCATACCGCACATCGCCAGATGGTCACGGAGCTTGGCAGCTACCGCGGCCTCGGCACGCCGATCAAGATGAGCCGGACGCCGGGTGGCACACGCGCCGCCCCGCCCCGCTTCAACGAGCATGGCGACGACATCCTCGCCCGCCACGGTTTCACGGCGGAGGAGGTTGCTGAGTTGAAATCGAAGGGGATTGTGGTGGCGGCACGCCGGACATGAGCATGAGCAAGGACCCACCGCGCAGCCTTCGCGCGATCGAGCAACCGGCCGAGATCGAGAGGCTGCTGGCCCTCTGGGTGGCCGCCTTCGATGAGAAATCCATCCCCGCCCGCGCGAAGCCCCGGCTGCGCCCGGCTGCCACCGGCCGCAAGGCCGGCTGCACGCTGTGGCAGGCCAAGGTCGCCGGCCTCGACATGAACATCTGCCTGGAGGAAGTGACCTCCGACCGCTGGCGGCTGGACCATGGCAACCAGGGCGCGCTGGCCCTGCTGGACGGCAGCCCGGTGCTGCTGCGGCAATGGTATGTGAAGCGGGCCCCGGCCGATGCCTCGCTGACCGCGGCCGAAATCGCGCAGGTGACGGAGGACGCACCCTTCTACGTCACCCCCGGCGTACATCGCGGCGCCCCGTCCGAGCGCCGGCTTTACCAGTTCGTGGCCGACCTGACCGCAACGCCGGAAGCGATCCGGCAGCAGACCGCGGAGGCCATCGCACGGCAGGCCGCGGCGACCGAGAAGTTCGGCTTCAGCTGACCCTCGGCCCTCTCCCCGGGCCGGGGAGAGGGCTGTCGTTGACGGTGCCTTCACGCCCGGGCGCGATCATCCCGGGCCATGGAGATCGTCAACGGCTATCCCTGCCGCGACTGCACCGATGTGGCCCGCGCCAAGCGCAACATCGACCCCGCCAGGCCCGAACAGGGCGTGGCGCCAAGGCCGGAAGGCCAGAAAGCCGGCTGGGTTGCCGGCGCCCGCGCCGCCGGCGTGCCGCAGCGGCTGCTCGACCTCTACGCCTGACACGTTCTGCATGTTGCAGCTGCGACCCACCGCGCTGGGTCACGATCCGCGGCATCGGGTAACAGACCCGCGCAACGACCGGATGGCGCGGTGCCGGCACCACGCCCTATCCAGCCTGCATGGCCAATCCGATGACCGCCCGCCTCTGGACGCTGCTGCTGGCGCTTTCCGTCATCTGGGGCGGGTCCTTCTTCTTCATGGCGGTGGCGCTGCGTGGCTTCCCGCCCTTCACCATCGTGCTGGCCCGCGTCGCCCTGGCGGCCGCGGCGCTGGCACTGGCCTGCGCGGTGCTCCGGCTGCGCCTGCCGCGGGGGCGGGAGGCCTGGGTGGCCTGCGCCGGCATGGGGCTGCTGAACAACGCCATCCCCTTCACGCTGATCGTGGTCGGCCAGCAATTCATCCCCTCCGGCCTCGCCGCGGTGGTGAATGCGGCGACGCCGGTCTTTGCCGTGCTGGCGGCGCATTGGCTGACGGCGGATGAGCGGCTGACGCCGAACCGGCTCGCCGGCACGCTGCTCGGCCTGTTGGGCGTCGCCATCCTGGCCGGCCCGGCCGCTTTCGGCCGCGGCGAGGCGACGGAGGCGCTGGGCATCGCGCTGTGCCTGGGGGCCTGCCTGTCCTATGGCCTGTCCGGCGTCTGGTCGCGGCGGCTGAGGCGCGCCGGCCTGGCGCCGCTGCCGGCGGCCACCGGGCAATGCCTCGCATCCTCCCTGATGATGCTGCCGCTGGTGCTGGCCTTCGACCGGCCCTGGACGCTGCCCCCGCCGGGCGCCGATGCGGTGGCGGCCCTGCTGGCGCTGGGGCTGCTGGCCACCGCGCTGGCCTATGCGCTGTACTTCGCCATCCTGCACGGCGCCGGGGCCACCAACACCATGCTGGTGACGCTGCTGGTGCCCGTTACCGCCCTGCTGCTCGGCGCGCTGGCGCTGGATGAGGCGCTGGCGCCGCGGCATTTCGCCGGCATGGCGGTCATCGGGCTGGGATTGCTGGCGATCGATGGGCGGGTGCTCCGCGCCATCTTCAGGGCCAGGTGAAGCCGCGCGCCATGGCTTCCTGCGCCGGCGTCTCCGCCGCATGCGGCAGGTAATGCGCGCGGACATGCGCCAGCGGGTCGCCCGCCACCCCGGCCGCCCTGGCGAGGCAGGCCATGAACAGCCCGGTGCGGCCGACCCCGGCACGGCAGCCGATATGCACCGGCCGGTCCGGCTCCGCCTGCAATTGCCGCATCACCTCGCCCACCGCCTGGCGCAGGGCTGCCGGCTCCGGCACGCCGAAATCCGCGGTGGGCAGCTTCACATCGGCCAGCCAGGCCTTCTCCGCCCCCATCTCGAGGCAGATCCCGAAGGCGCCGTCGGGGATGGAATCGAAGGGGCCGCCGGTGATGGTCACCGCCCGCCCGGCCACCGTCAGCGGCAGGGTGCCGCGCACGCTCATGCCGGCTTCCTCATGGCTGCGGCGGCAGGCTGCGCAGATAGGCGATGAGGTCGCCCAGTTCCTGCGGCGTCATGTTGCGATAGGCCCAGAAGGCCATCGGCGGCGCCAGCGGGCGGTCGGTGGAGGAGATGCCCTGGGTCACGGCGCGGATGATCTGCGCATCCGTCCAGCCGCCGAGCCCGTTCGCATGCGGCGTCAGGTTGCGCGCGACCGAGACACCCCAGGGGCCGCGAAACTCCATGCCGCCGGCGCCGAGGCGGGTGCGGTCATTCTGCCCGGCGGGCAGCATCGGCGTGTGGCATTCCATGCAGTGGGCGACGGCATTCGCCAGGTATTCGCCGCGCGCCACCGGCGTGTCGGCGGGTGGCGGCACGCTGGCGACCGGCGGGCCATAGGCCGGCGGCAGCTGGATGCGATAGACGCTGCGCTCCACCGCATTCGCCACCGGCGGCACGGTGCGCAGATAGGCGATCATCGCCGCCACATCCTGGTCCGACAGGCCGCGATACAGGGTCATCGGCATGGGCGGGCCGATCAGGCTGCCATCGGGGCGGATCCCTTCGCGGATCGCCCGCGCGAGCTGCGCATCGGTCCAGCGGCCGATGCCGGTTTCCGGATCCGGCGTGATGTTGGGGGCGACGGCGCGGAAGGGCGGCTCGTCGAAGACCGTGCCGCCGGCCAGCGCCTTGCCGGCGACCGGGCCCTGCGGCCCCATCGGCGTGTGGCAATTGCCGCAGGCGCCGGTCACTTCCACCAGGTGCCGCCCGCGCGCGAGCAGCGCGGTATCCTGTGCAACGGCTTGGTTCAGGGAGAACAGAGCCGCCACGGCGGCGATCGCGGGCAGGAAGACACGCATGGCCAGCTACCCCAATGATCCGGCAACGGCGCGGGAGGCTGCCGCAAAGCCGGGCCATCGGCAAGTGGTTACATCATGGGGAAGGCGGGCTGCCTTGAGCCGTTTCACCGAAAGCGAGGACGGCGGAACGGCTGCAAGGCTTGAAGATGCCTAACGCTCCACGGTCACGCCCTGCCAGAAGGCGATGTGGTCCTTGATGTTGGCGGCCGCCGACTTCGGGTCCGGGTAGTACCAGGCGGCGGCGGCGTTCACCTGGCCGTCCACCACCACATCATGGTAGCGCGCCGTCCCTTTCCAAGGGCAGGTGGTGGTGCGGGTGGAGGGCCGCAGCAGCTCCGGCCGCACCGAGGCGGGCGGGAAGTAGACATTGCCCTCCACCAGCTCGAAGCGGTCGCTTTCCGCGATCACCGCGCCATTCCAGATTGCCCGCGCCATCGTGCCGTTCCTTGCCGATTGTCCTGGCAGATGACGTGGCGCCGGCTGGCGTCAAGACGCCCGGGACCTCGACTGAGGCTCAAGCAAGCCTTCGCCTCAGCCTATGGCTTCAGCACCGCCTCCGGCCAAGGCTTCAGCACCGCCTCCGGCTAGGGCTTCAGCACCGCCTCCGGCTCGGGCTCGGGCTCGATCATCGCCTCCGCTTCCCGCTTCAGGGTGAGATAGGAGCGCAGCGAGAAGGGCAGCATGCCGAGATAGATCAGCCCGCCCGCCGCCAGCGCCGCCCAGGGCTCGGCAACCAGCAGCGCCACATACAGCCCGGCGCCCAGCAGCAGCGGCAGCACCGCGGCGCGCGGAATGCGGAAGTTCTTGAAGGACCAGGTCGGCAGCGTGCTCACCATCAGCACGCCCACCGCCACCAGAACCAGCCCGACCAGCGCCGGGTGGCGGATGGCATCGCCGGTGCCGATCCAGCCCCATTCGGAGAAGGCGAGCGCCCCGAACAGCGGGAACAGCGCGCAACCGGCCCCGGCCGGCGCCGGAACGCCGGTGAAGAAGTTGTAGGCATAGGCGGGCTTGGGCGCCGGGCCGATGTCGAGCGAGGCGTTGAACCGCGCCAGCCGGAGGGCGGAGCAGACCGCGAACAGCAGGCAGGGCACGAAGCCCAGCGGCCCGACCGTCTGCATCGACCACAGATACAGCACCATGGCCGGTGCCACGCCGAAGGACAGGAAATCCGCCAGGCTGTCGAATTCCGCGCCGAAGCGGGATGTCGCCTTCAGCAGCCGGGCCAGGCGGCCATCCAGCCCGTCGATCACCGCCGCCACCACGATCAACGCGGCGGCGAGGGCGAAGCGGTCCTCGATCGCGGCGCGGATCGCCACCAGTCCGGCACACAGGCCGAGCATGGTCAGGATGTTCGGGATCAGCCGGTTGAAGGACAGCCCCTCGAACCGCGGCCGCGTGCGCGGGCGCAGGCGACGGAAGCGGCGCAGGCTGCGCCCCTCCTCCGGCTCCTGGCTCATGCGGACGGGGCCGCGATGGGAACCGGCAGCAGCTCCGCCACTACCGTCTCGCCGCCGATCATCAGCTGGCCGATCGAGGCGAGCGGGCGGGCGCCTTCCGGCAGGTACACATCCGTGCGGCTGCCGAAGCGGATGATGCCGAAGCGGTCTCCGGCCTGCACCTGGTCGCCTTCGCGCACGTGGCACAGGATGCGCCGCGCGATCAGGCCCGCGATCTGCACCACCGCGATATCCCTGCCATCCGTCATGCGGATCGCCAGGGCGTTGCGTTCATTGTCCACGCTGGCCTTGTCCAGGCTGGCATTCAGAAAGGCCCCGCTGCGGTAGGAGATGCGGGTGACAACGCCATCCACCGGCATGCGGTTCACATGCACGTCCAGCACGGACAGGAAGATGCAGATGCGATAGCGCGGCGCTTCGCCGAGGCCGAGTTCCACCGGCGGTACCGCGGGGCCCGCCAGCACCACCCGGCCATCGGCCGGCGCCAGCACCACATTGCCGCGCGGCGGCGGCACCCGTTCCGGATCGCGGAAGAAATACAGGCAGAACAGGGTGAAGATCAGCCCTGGCCAGAACAGCCAGCCGCCGAGCAGCAGGCCGCCCACCACGGCCACGGCGGCACCGCCGAGGATGAAGGGGCGCCCGGCCGGATGCGGCTTGGCGACGACGAGGCGGACGCTGGAGATAAGGCTCATGGGGCGCTTATGGTATGTTCATCCTTCGCGGACAACATGCATCCATGCAGCAGCTTCCGCACGGACCTTTCCTGGTCGGCAATGACGGTTCCCTGAGGCCGGTGCGCGACGCCGCGCTGCGCTTTGCCTGGCGCGGCCGGGGCTGCGTTGCCACGCTCTCGGACGGGCAGATCAGCCTGGCGGCGCAGGCCGGCGCGGTGCCCTACACGGCGGAACATGCCGGGGCGCGGCCGGGCGCCTTCGCGGCGCTGGGTGCGATGCCCGGCGACCTGCCGCAGGGCTGGCGGCTGCGGCTGATGCCCGACCACCGGGTCCGGCTGGAGGCCGATTTCAGCCTGCAGGGCGACACCACAGCCACCGCCCTGGTCAGCGCCATGGTGAGCTTCGCCCTGGCGCTCGACCCCTATCTGGACCGGCTGGAATCCGCGGGAATGTCGGCCTCGCCCGCGTCGGCGGAGGGGATGGTGAACACCTGACCGGGGAAGATCAGGTTCGGGTCGCGGATCTGGTCGCGGTTGGCCTGGAAGATCACGGTATAGCGGATGCCGCGGCCATAGGCGGCGCGCGCCAGGCGCCACAGGTTGTTGCCCGGCTGCACCACCACGCGCCCCTCGGCAACGCTGTCGATCGGCAGGCGGTCGCGCTGGAAGGGCAGCTCGATACGCGCGGCGACGGCGCCATTGGCAGCAAGCTGATCGACCCGCAAACTGTGGCGACCGATCGTCAGCGCTTCGCGGGGCACCACGGACCAGCGGCCCGCGGCATCGACTTCGGCATCGCCGGCATGGCGGTCATCGACATAGACGCGGATCGAGGCGCCCGGCACGGCGGAGCCGGCGAAGCGGATGCTGCCGGCATCGTCGTAATCGACGACCTCCAGCTCCAGGGCATGCGTGCTGGCGCCGCCCTGCAGCACGCGCGCCGGGGCCACATCGGCCGGCGGCAGCAGCACGACCAATGCCTGGGGCGCCGAGGGGGCGGGCGCAGCAGGCGCCGCCTGCGGCGGCGGGGCTGCCCGCAGCGCCGCCTGGGCCTCGGCATGGGCAGCAGCGGCGCGGGCCTGGGCCAGCGCGTCCCGGGCCTGTGCATCCCGCGCCGCGGCTTCGCGACGGGCGGCCTCCGCCTGCGCCGCTTGCTCCGCGGCGCGCGAGGCGTCCAGCCCCGCCTGCACGGCCGCATCGATGCGGCGCGTCGCCTCGGCCATCGCCTGCGCCTCCGCGCGCGCGGCCGCTTCGGCCCGGGCGGCGGCCTCGCGGGCCGCGGCGGTGACTTGGGCAGCAGCCAGCTGCTCGGCGCTCGCCGGGCGGGTGGCTTCGGCTGCGGCGAAGGCCTGTGCGCGCGCGGCATCCGCGGTGCGGGCGGCGGCCTCGCGGGCTTCGGCGGCGGCCTCCTGTGCCGCCTTCTCGGCGGCAGCCAGCCGTGTCTCGCGCTCGGCTGGCGCGATCGGAGACTGCGCTGCGGCGGCTTCGCGGCTGGCCTGGGCGGCGGTGGCGGCGCGATCGGCCGCCGCGGCGGCCCCGGTGCGGGCCTGCGCCTCGGCATGTGTCGCGGCTTCGAGCCGCAGCGTCGCTTCGCGGGCCGCGGCAGCGGCCTGGGCGGCAGCGGCGTGTTGGGCAGCGGCGAGTTGGGCAGAGCGAGACTGGCGCGCGGCTTCCGCCACGGCCTCGGCGCGCGCGGCGGCGTCTCGGGCCTGGGTTGCGGCCTGCTCGGCGGCAGCCTCCCGCGCCGCCTGCTCGGCAGCGGCCAGGCGGGTCGCGCGCGCCGTACGCTCGGCTTCCGCCGCGGCCGCGGCGGCAGCCTGGGCCTCCGCCTGCGCCAGCGCCTCGGCCCGGGCCGTGGCTGCCACCCGCTCCGCCTGCTGCGCAACGACGCGCTCGGCGTCCTGCGCCGCCTGGGCGGCGGCTTCCGCCCGGGCGGCGGCATCGCGCGCGGTCGCTTCGGCCATCGCCGTTGCCGGATCGGGTACCACGACCAGCACCATGTCCTGCCCTGCGACCTCCACCCCGCCGATGCGGGCGCGCAGCGCGAATTGGTGCGGGCCCGGGCGCAGCGGATCGGCTGGCAGGATCACCCATTCGCCCCGGGAATCCGCGCGGGCACGACCGACCTCGCGGCCATCCTCGAGCAGGATCACCTCCGCCCCCGCCGCGGCACGACCGGCGACGACGACACCACCGCGGGCGCCGACGCGCACCACGTCGAAGCGCGGCCCCTCCGGCGCCGTGGCCTGTGCCGCGGGTGCTGCACTTTCGGGTGCCGCAGCGTCACGAACCTGCCCATCACGAACCGGCGCGCCAGGCACCGGCGTGGCGGGAAGCGCCGCCGTGGCGCCGGGCTGTGCAGGATTCGGCTGGGCTGGGCCGGGCGGTTCGGAGACCGTCTGCCGCGCGGGTGCCGGCGGCGCCACCGCCTGCGCCGGGCCAGGTCGCGGTTCCGCACCCCCTCCCGGCTCGTGTTGAACGAACCGGCTGGCAAGGAATGTGGCGAGGCCCGCACTGACCACGACCACGATCAGGAGGGCGCGCCCGCTGGTCGTCATGGCTATGTAACTAGGACGTGAGGCCGTGTCCGCACAAGGGCTTAGGAGGCTTGCATTTGGCAGAACACCACCGCAAGCCGCCCTTCGCCGAGGTTCAGTTCACGGTGGCGCCGGAGGCGGCGACCACGCGGCCCCATTTCTCCCGCTCCGTCACCAGGAAGCGGCCGAAATCGGCGCCCAGCCGCGTCCCGGCCTGTGCCCCGCCCTGCGCGAAGCGGGCCCGCAGCGCCGTATCGGCGAGGGCCGCGCCGCATGCTTCCTGCAATCTGGTCAGCGCCGCGGCGGGCGTGGCGGCGGGCGCCACCAGGCCGAACCAGGCCTCCGCCTCGAATCCCGGCACGCCGGATTCGGCGATGGTCGGCAGGTCCGGCAATGCCTCCGCCCGCGTCGCGCCGGCCACAGCGAGGCCGCGGACCTGCCCGCCCCGCACCTGCGGCAGCGCCGCCGGCATGTTGTCGAACATCATCTGGATCTGGCCGCCGACCAGATCCGTCATTGCCGGCGCGGCGCCGCGATAGGGCACGTGCACGATATCGATGCCGGCCTGCGCCTTCAGCAGCTCGCCCGCCAGATGGTTGGTGCTGCCATTGCCGGAGGAACCGAAGGCGAGCTTGCCCGGGTCCCGCTTCGCCATCGCCACCAGCTCCGCCACCGAGTGCACGGCCAGGTCCTTCGTCACCATCAGCACGATCGGCACCGTGGCCACCAGCGCCACCGGCGCGAAATCACGCTGCGGGTTGAAGGGAATGGCACGGAACAGATGCTCGTTGATCGCCAGCGGGCCAGGGGCTGCCAGCAGCAGCGTCAGGCCATCCGGCGCGGATTTCGCCACGCTGTCGGCGCCGACATTGCCGCCGGCGCCGGCACGGTTCTCCACAAGCACCGGCTGGCCCAGCCTTTCGCGCAGTGCCTCCGCCAATTGGCGGGCGATGATGTCGTTGGACCCACCGGGCGGGAAGGGGACGATGATGCGGACCGGCCGGTCGGGCCAGCCCTGGGCCATGGCCGAGTTGGCGAGAGCCGGGCTTGAAAGGGCAAGGGCGGCGGCCATCAGGCCGCGGCGGCGCAGCTGCATGCGGAGGTCTCCCCATCCGGCGGCTCGGATGGCCGCCTCATGCATCTGCCTTATCGGCTGCGCCACCGCGCGTCCATCGGCCGCCCGGCACGAAAAAGGGCGGCAACCCTGCGGTTGCCGCCCTGATTTCGCATCCTGAAGCGTGCGCCTCAGGCGGTGGTGACAGAGGCCGCTTCCGGCCCCTTCTTGCCCTGCACCACACGCAGCGTCACGGCCTGGCCCTCGGTCAGCGGGCGCAGCCCGCTGCGCTCCAGCGCCGTGGCGTGGACGAAGACGTCCTTGCCGCCATCGCTCGGCGTCACGAAGCCGAAGCCCTTCTCGGCGCTGTACCACTTCACCGTACCCTGGACTTCCTCGCCCGAACCGGGCGGCGGCGGGGCGCGGAAGCCGGCGCCGGCGCCGGCACCACCGGGGCGCGGCCCGGCGCCCATGCCGCCGCGCGGCGGGGAGGCCGGAACCTCGCCGACCGGCCCGACTTCGAGCACCTCGGCCACCTGCGGGCCACGCTCGCCCTGGCCGACGCGCACACGCAGCTTGGTGCCAGGTGCCACAGTATCGGCCCCGGCGCGCTGCAGCACGCTAATATGAAGGAAGGCGTCGCCGCCACCACCATCGACCGCGACGAAGCCGAAGCCCCGCTCCGGATCGAAGCGCTTGACCACCGCACCCACATCCGGCCCGGACGCTACCGGGCCAGAGGCCCGTCGCGGTGCCGCGGAGGGTGCGTAGCTCGGCGTGGGCGGAGGAGCCCAGCCGCCCTCCTGCGGCATATCATCGTCGAAACCCCGCTTGCTGCGGGCTTTGCGGTCTCGCCGCCAGTCGTGCGTGTTGGTCATCTCTGGACTCGCCTGTTCGGCCGCGGGCACGTCCGACCCCGCCGTCTCGTGGATTCGAGCCCGGGGAGGTGAGCGGCCCGCATCGGCCTGGCCGTCAGTATAGTCGACGAACGCCGGGCTTCAACGCGCGAAGCGAATTGTGTTTGGGATTCACGGGCATTTCCCGGGCAATTGCGGCCAGGTTGCACGATTTCACGTCCCGCGAGGGGCTTGCGGCACGCCCGGCACCCCTCCAGGCCCATTCGGGCGGGACTGGCACTGGTCTTGCTAACCCTCCGGCCGGCAGAAACGCCCGGAGAACCCCCATGACCATCGCACGCCGCGTGCTTCTGGCCGCATCGGCGACCCTGCTCGCCAGTCCCGCTTTGGCGCAGGCACCGGAACGCATCCGCTTCGTGCTCAATTTCCGGCCCGATGGCGGCACCGCCGGCTACCTGCTGGCCCTGTCGCGCGGCCACTACCGGGAAGCCGGGCTGGAGGTGACCATCGACGGCTCCTCCGGCTCCGGCGATGCCATCACCCGCGTCGCCTCGGGCAACTACCAGATGGGCAGCGGCGACATCGCCACCCTGATCGAGTTCTACGCCCGCAACCCCGCCGCCGCACCCAAGGCCGTCATGCCACTGCATGACAGCTCGCCGCAGGCGGTGATGAGCCTGGCGCATTCCAATATCGGCAAGCCGGCCGACCTCGCCGGCAAGACCATCGGGCAGGGCCCGTCCGACGGCGCATCCCGCATGTTCCCCGCGCTCTGCCGCATCAACGGCATCGCGATGGACCGGATGCGCCTGCAACAGGTGACGCCGGCACTGCGCGACCAGATGCTGCTGACGCGCCAGGTCGATGCCGTGACCGGCTTCGACTACACCGTCTTCTTCAACCTGAAAGCCAACGGCGTGAAGCCGGAAGACATCCGCAGCCTGCGCTACGCCGACCACGGCATGGACTTCCCCGGCAACGCCATGCTCGCCAGCCGCAGCTTCATCGCCGAAAAGCCGGACGCCATCCGCCGCTTCCTGGCCGCCAGCACCCGCTGCTGGCACGAGGTGATGACCGACCCTGCCAAGGCCGCAGCCGAACTCAAGCAGCAATTCCCGCTGCTGGAAGAATCCATCGAAGCCGAACGCATCGTCTTCCTGCGCGACGGCCTGATGATCACCCCGCGCACCCGCGCCGACGGCCTCGGCACCCTCTCCGAAACCCGCCTGACCGAAACCATCGCCCTGGTTAAGGACGGCTTCGGCCTGACCACCACACCCCCCAACCACGAAATCTTCGACGGCCGCTTCCTGCCCGGCGCGGCCGAGCGACGGCTGCGGGTGTAGGGCAGGGGTGCGCGGGTGATTGCAGGGGGAACGCTGTTCCCCCTGCACCCCCATGCCAGGGGCCTCGGACCCCTGGACCGCGAGGCCTTTAAGCGGAGAAGCGGAGGGGGCCAGCGGTTCCGCTGAACAGGCGCTCGCTCCGGCCCCCTCCGCTTCTCCGCTCATGATTCATGGGTTCAAAGGGCCAAAGCCCTTTGCGGGGAGGTGCAGGAGGGGCAGCGCTCCTCCTGCAAGCAGCCAGCGCTTCCCCGGCCCTACTCCGCGGCCGTCTCCTGGCCGGTGGGGAAGCGGCGGCGGGTTTCGTCGCGGCGTTCGAGCCACCAGGCGTAGGAGGGGGGCATCAGGGGCAGGGGGTTCTGGCCGAGGGTCTGGGCGGCGTGGGTGGGCCAGTTGGGGTTCCACATCATTTCGCGGGCCAGGGCGATGAGGTGGCAGGAGTTGGCCTGCAGGTAGGATTCGGCCTGGTGGGGGTCGGTGATGAGGCCGACGGCCATGGTGGGGATGCCGGTCTCCCGCAGGATCTCGGCGGCGAAGGGCACGTGGTAGCCGGGCACGCGCGGGACGACGGCCAGCGTCAGCGGGCCTTCGATGCCGCCGGAGGAGCAGTCGATCAGGTCGATGCCGCGCGGCTTCAGGGCGTGGGCGAAGGCCAGCGTGTCTTCCATGTGCCAGCCGCCGCCTTTGCCATCGACGCAGGACAGGCGGATCAGCAGGGGTTTGTCGGCGGGCCAGGCGGCGCGGACGGCTTCCACCAGTTCCAGGCCGAAGCGCATGCGGCCCTCGCGGTCGCCGCCGTAGCCATCCGTCCGCAGGTTGGTGATGGGCGAGAGGAACTGCTGGATGATGTAGCCGTGGGCGGCGTGGATCTCGAGGATGTCGAAGCCTGCATCGTCGGCGCGGCGGGCGGCGTCGGCATGGAGCTGGATGACGTGGCGGATGTCGTCCGCGTCCATTTCCTTCGGCACCATGGCACCGGGCTTGAAGGGGATGGGGCTGGGGGCGAGGCCGGACCAGGGCGGCCGGCCCTTTGCGGCGTCTTCGGCGGTCAGCGGCGAGAAGCCGTCCCAGGGCGCGCGGGTGGCGACCTTGCGGCCGGCATGGCCGATCTGCATGGCGCTGCCGCTGCCGTTCGCGCGCAGGAAATCCGTGATGCGGCGCCAGGCGCGGGCCTGTTCATCCGTGTAGATGCCCGGGCAATCATAGGTCTTACGGGAGCGTTCGGAGACGCTGGTTTCCTCGCAGAACACCAGCCCCGCGCCGCCGAGGGCGAATTTGCCGAGATGCACCAGGTGCCAGTCGCCGGGGATGCCGCCGGGGTCCGAGCGGTATTGCGACATCGGCGAGACGACGATGCGATTGCGCAGGGTGACGCCACGCAATGCATAGGGGGTGAGCAGAAGGGGCGTGGGCGCGTCGGTCATGCGTGGCTCCGGCCGGGCAGTGAGGGCAGCCCGGGGCGGCGGGTGATGCAAGATGGTGGCCAGTTCAATATCCGCGGGCTGGGTCCACCACCTGCTGCAGGGGCTCGCCGGCCTGGAAGCGGGCCAGGTTGGCGAAGAAGGCGTCCAGGCAGCGTGGGGCGTAGGCCTCCGGGTCATACAGGCCGCAATGCGGGGTGATGACCAGGTTCGGCGTGTCCCAGAGCGGGCTGTCGGGTGGCAGCGGTTCCTGCGGCAGCGCGTCCAGCACTGCCCCGGCCAGGCGGCCGTCGCGCAGGCGTTCGGCCAGCGCGTCGGCGTCCAGGATCTCGCCGCGGCCGAGATTGACCACGCCGGCATGGCGCGGCAGCAGGTCCAGCTCCGCCGCGCCGACCAGGCCATGGGTCGCCGGTGTCAGCGGCAGGGTGATCACCAGGTAATCTGTTTCCGGCAGATGCGCGCGAAAGCCATCGCCCTGCGTCATGAGCGTGACATCCGGGTGCGGCCGGCCGGAATGGCTGTTGCCGATGACGCGAAGGCCCTGGCGGGACAGCGCCTGCGCCGCCGCGCCGCCGAGCGCCCCCATGCCAAGGATCAGCGCGGTTTGGCCCGCGACGGTGCCGGCCGGCTTCGGCACCCAGCGGTGTGCGCGCTGGGCGGTGGCGAAGAACGGCATCTGGTTGTTCAGCATCAGCACCGACAGCAGCGCGAATTCCGCCGCCTTGGGGATGTGGGTGCCGCTGGCGTTGGTCAGCGTGACGCCGGGCGGCAGTCCCGCCTGCAGCAGCCATTCGACGCCGGCGCTGGTGTAGCTGATCCAGCGCAGATGCGGCGCGCGGCGCGGCAGGTCGTGCAGCGGCGCGCTGCCGACCAGCAACAGCGCCTCCGCCTCCGCGAGGCCTTCCTCCAGCGCCTCGGGCGTCTGCCCGAAGCGCATCGTCACCTGTCCCGGCAGGCCGCCGCGGATCCGCGCCTCGGTGAAGGCGGCGGCCAGGGCGGAGGCGGGATTCACCTGCACATGCAGGCGCGTGGGCTGCATCTATTCGAGCCGGATGTTGTTGGCGCGGATGATGCGGCCGTAGCTTTCGGTCTGCTCGGTCAGGATGCGGCGGAAGGTGGCGGCGCCCTCGGCGCGGACCTCGCCGCCGATCTCGCCGATGCGGCGGACGATGTTGGGCTCCGTCAGCACCTGGGCGATCTCCCGCTCCAGCCGCGCGATGGTGGCGGGTGGCGTGTTGCCCTGGGTGAGCACGCCCTGCCAGGTGCCGGCATCGGGCTCCGGCCAGCCGAGTTCGCGGAAGGTCGGCAGGTTGGGCACCGCGGCCAGGCGCTTCGGGCCGGTCACGGCGATGCCGCGCATCTGGTTGTTCACCACGAAATTCTGCGACTGGGTGGCGCCGGCCATGGTGAGATTGGCCTCGTTGGTCACCAGGGCCGTCAGCGCCGGGGCGCCGCCGCGATAGGGCACATGCGTCACCTCCCCGCCCCAGGCATTGGCCAGCGAGGCGGCGACCAGGTGGGTCAGCGTGCCGGTGCCGGAATTGGCGGCGTTCAGCTTGCCCGGATTGGCCTTGGCATAGGCGGCGAGCTCCTGCGCGTTCTGCACCGGAAGCTGGTTGTTCACCGCCAGGATATAGGGCGCGTAGACCACCATCTGCACCGGCGCCAGGTCGCGCAGGCTGTCGAAGGGCAGGCGCGGGAACAGATGCGGGTTGGTGGCGAGGACCGAGATGTCCAGCAGCACCAAAGCGTGCCCGTCCGGTCGGCTTTTCGCGACGAGGTCGGCGCCGATGTTGCCGCCCGCGCCGGCGCGGTTTTCCACCACTACGGATTGCCCGATCCGCTGGCCGAGCGAGGGTGCGATCAGCCGGGCCAGGATGTCGCTGGTGCCGCCCGGGTTGAAGGGCACGATCAGGCGGATGGGCTGGGTGAAGTCCTGGGCGCCTGATTCCTTGGGCCACAGCGTGGCGGGCGCGGCCAGCAGCGGCGCGGCTGCGGCGGCCTGAAGGATGGTGCGGCGTTTCATGGCCTTGGTCTCTCCCGGTGCGGGCCTCTCACGGGCCTCGCTTTCGCATGATCGCGCCGGTTCCGGCGGCGCGGCAAGGCCGCCGAGGCTCGGCGGGGTTCGGGCGAGGTCAGCGAAAATCGCGGCTGGGCGGCAGGCGGGCGCGCTTCGGCGCGCGGGCGCCGGGATCGGGCCGTCGCACCTCATCGGCGCGGCCCAGGCTGCGTTCCGCCCAGGCGGAATTGCCCTGGGCTTGCGGGAGCGCATCCAGCAGCGCGGACCAATCGACCAGGCGGCGGGCGATGACATGCAGGATGGGCACTTCCGCATGCGTGTCCTCCCGCTCCAGCACGCCTTCCACCAGCAGCAGGCGCCCGGCGACGAGGGCGGCGCGGTCGCGGGTGGAGATGTCCTGGAACACCACGATATTGGCGTTGCCGAACTCATCCTCGATGGTCAGGAACACCACGCCCTTGGCCGAGCCCGGCCGCTGGCGCATCAGCACCAGGCCGGGCAGGCGCAGCCGCGTGCCGGCCCGTGCGGCGGCGAGCCGCCGCGTATCGTCGCAGCCACGCGTGGCGAGCGCTGCGCGCAGCAGCGCCAGCGGGTGCTGGCGCAGCGTCAGGCCGGTGGCGAGGTAATCGCCCACCACCGCCTCCCCTTCCGTATGCGGGGGCAGCAGCGGTGGTGGTTCGGCCAGCAGGGGCGCCTCATCCGCCAGCGCGGCGGCGACGGAATCCTGCGTGATGGCGAATAGCGGCAGGTCGCGCGGGCCGGATGGCACGCCGCGCGCCTCCCACGCCGCATCGCGCCGCGCCAGCCCGGCACCGTTGATGCTGGCATGGGCGAAGGCATCCGCGGCAGCCAGGCTGACCAGCGCGCGCTTGCCCGCGCCGCTGCGCCAGGCGAGGTCCTCGACCGAGGTGAAGGGCGCGCCGTTGCGCGCTTCCCGCGCCGCGACGATGGCCCGGGCTTCCGCCTCCGCCAGTCCGGTCACCAGCCGCAGGCCGAGGCGCAGCGCCAGGCCGTTCGCCGCCGGCTCCAGCGTGCAATCCCAGTCGCTGGCGTTCACATCGACGGGCCGCACCTCGACGCCATGCTCCCGCGCATCGCGCACGATCTGCGCCGGGGCGTAGAAGCCCATCGGCTGGCTGTTCAGCAGCGCGCAGGCGAAGACGCCCGGGTGGTGGCATTTGATCCAGCTCGAGGCATAGACCAGATGCGCGAAGCTGGCGGCGTGGCTTTCGGGAAAGCCGTAGCTGCCGAAGCCTTCGATCTGGCTGAAGACGCGCTCGGCGAAATCCTGCTGGTAGCCGCGGCGAACCATGCCCTGCACCAGCTTGTCGCGGTACTTCGCCACGCCGCCGGTCATCTTGAAGGTGGCCATGGAACGCCGCAGCAGGTCCGCCTCATCCGCCGTGAAGCCGGCGGCGACGATGGCGAGCTTCATCGCCTGTTCCTGGAACAGCGGCACGCCGAGCGTCTTCTTCAGGACCTGCTTCAGCTCATCCGGCGGATGCTCCGGGCCGGGGGAGGGGTATTCTGGCTGCTCGATGCCCTGGCGGCGGCGCAGATAGGGATGCACCATGTCGCCCTGGATCGGCCCCGGCCGAACGATCGCCACCTGCACCACCAGATCGTAGAATTCCTTCGGCTTCAGCCGCGGCAGCATGTTCATCTGCGCCCGGCTTTCCACCTGGAAGACGCCGACGGAATCGGCGCGGCGCAGCATGGCGTAGGTCTCGGCGCATTCGCGCGGCAGCGTCGCCAGGCTGTAGTCGCGGTGCAGATGGTCGCGCAGCAGGGCCAGCGCGCGGCGGATGCAGGACAGCATGCCGAGGCCGAGCACATCCACCTTCAGGATGCCCAGCGCCTCGATATCGTCCTTGTCCCATTCCAGCACGGTGCGGTCTTCCATCGCCGCATTGGTCACCACGGCGAGTTCCGTCAGGGGGCCGCGGGTGATGACGAAGCCGCCGACATGGGTGGCCGCATGGCGCGGCACATCCTGCAATTCCTCCGCCAGCTCCAGCGTCATGGCCAGCCGCGGGTCGGAGGTATCGAGCCCCTCGCTTTCCGCCAGTTGCTGCAGGCCGATCTCGCGGCCCGGCCCCCAGCTCGCCTTCGCCAGGCGCGCGGTGACATCCTCCGTCAGCCCCATGGCGCGGCCGACTTCGCGGATCGCGCTGCGGGCGCGGTAGCGGATGATGGTGGCGCAGATCGCGGCGCGATGGCGGCCGTAGCGGTGGTACAGATGCTGGATCACCTCCTCCCGCCGCTCATGCTCGAAATCGATGTCGATGTCGGGCGGCTCGCCACGGCTGGCGGAGACGAAGCGTTCGAACAGCAGGTCGTGCTTGTCTGGATCGACGGCGGTGATGCCGAGCACGTAGCAGACGCTGGAATTCGCCGCCGAGCCGCGCCCCTGGCAGAGAATTTTCTCCCGCTTCGCGAAGGCGACGATCTCATGCACCGTCAGGAAATAGGGCGCGTAGCCGAGGCGGCCGATCAGCTCCAGCTCATGATCGATGCGGCCGCGCAGATTGGCGCTGACGCCGTAGGGCAGGGCCGCCAGCGCCTCCGCCACGCGGGCTTTTAGCGTTTCCTGCGCCGTGCGGCCCGGCTCCAGCACCTCCTCCGGATATTCGTAGCGGAGCTGGTCGAGCGAGAAGCCGGCGGTGGCGTCCAGCACGCGCAGCGTATTGGCGAGCGCCTGCGGATGCCGCGCGAACAGCCGCGCCATCTCGGCGGGCGGCTTGATGTGGCGCTCGCCATTCGGCTCCGCATCATGGCCCAGCGCATCGACGGTGGTGCGCAGCCGGATGGCGGTCAGTACATCGGCCAGGCGGCGGCGGCCCGGGTGATGGTAGCGGATGTCGCCGGTGGCCAGCAGCGCATCGCCGGCGATCGCCGCCAGCCCGTCCAGCCGCTGCTGGTCGCGGCCGAGATAGGGGCAGGAGGCTGCGAGCAGCAGCGGCAGGGCCAGCCGGTCGCGCAGCGCCGCCGCATCGGCGCGCCATTGCCGGGCGAAATCCGCATCCGGCTTCGGCGGCGGTATGGCGGCGAGGGCGAGCCCCTCGGCGGCGGCGAACAGATTTTCCCGACCCAGCCAGCATTCGCCCTTCGGCGCGGTCATGCGGCCCTGCGACAGCAGCGCGGTCAGCCGGCCGTAGCTGGTGCGGTCGGTCGGCCAGGCCAGCCAGGCGCTGCCATCGGCGAGCACCAGCCGGCAGCCCACCGCGAAGCGCAGCCCCGCCTCCTTCGCGCCGACATGGCCGCGCACCACGCCGGCCAGGCTGTTGGTGTCGCACAGGCCGAGTCCCGCCAGCCCCAGCGCCGCCGCCGTCTGCGCCAGCTCCGCGGGGTGGGAGGCGCCGTCGAGGAAGGAGAAATGCGAACGTGCGGCAAGCTCGGCATAACCGGGGGGCGCGGTCATCGCCGCATGGCCCCGGCTGGCCTCCGCAGGACGGTGCCTCGGTTGCGATGGCCGTGCCGCGTCACGGCAGATATCCATGCAGCCGCCAGCCGGAGGCGCCGCCCCGGCAGACCAGCAGCCGCGTGCCGCAGGGCAGTTCCACCCGGTAGGCATCGCGCCGTTCCGCCCGGGATTCCGCGCGCCACCATTCCGGCTCCAGCCGCAGCGGCCCCTCGGCCCGCAGCACGCGCTGCGACATGCCCTGCCAGCGCAGGCTGGCGGGTGGCGCATCCGGCAGCAGGGCCACCACCTCCAGCGGCTTTGGGCGGCGCAGGCGCAGCAGGGGCTGGTCAGGCCGTGACCAGCCGGGCGGCGGCGGCGGCGGCACCGCCTGCGGGTCCAGCGCGGCGACGCTGCGTTCCGGCCAATGGCTCGCCACCGGCGCCACGCGCTGCACGCGCAGCCGCTGGCCCAGCCGGTCCAGCAATTCCGCCAGAGCCGCCCAATCCTGCCGCGCGCCCAGACCGAGGCTGGTCTGGGCGCCGGTCTCCATCCGGTCCGTGGCGCGGGCTTCCAGCGCCATGCGCTCGAAGCCGAGATCGGGTTGCAGCCCGCCCAGCCCCTCGGCGAACAGGCGTCGCAGATGCGCCGGGTCGCGGCTGGGCAGGCCGGTGCCGATCGCCACCTCCTGCACCGCGCCATCCACCCGCCAGGCGAGCAGCGCCAGCCGCCGCGCGCCCAGCCCCGCCAGGCGCAGCTTCGCGCACAGCCCGGCCAGCAGCCGGTCCAGCGCGGCATCGATGGCCGGGCGGGTGATCAGCGGCTCCAGCAGGTCCAGCGATTCGGCAAGCTCCGGCGGTGGCTGCACCGGCTGGATGGCATGCGGCCGGCGGCCGGTGACGGCATCCAGCCGGTCCAGCAGCGCCTGGCCGAAGCGCCGCGCCAGCGGGCCGCGCGGCTGGTCCAGCAGGTCTCGCACCCGGCGCAGGCCGAGCCGGGCCAGCGCCTCCAGCTCCGCCGCATCCAGCCGCAGCGCCGGGCCGAGCGGCAGTGGCGCCGCCAGCGCCGCCTCGATGCCGGACACCGCGATGGGCTGGTCGGCGCGCGAGCGTGCCAGCGCCGCGGCGGTGGCCGCCGCCCCCGCCACGGCGCCCTGCACGGCCAGGCCGGCGCGCTGCAGCCGGGCCAGCGCATCGGCCAGCAACGTGGCCTCCCCGCCGAAAAGGTGGTCGCAGCCGGTGATGTCGAGGATCAGCCCCTGCGGTGGGTCGATCGCCGCCAGCGGGGTGTAGCGCCGGGCCCATAGCGCCAGGCCGTGCAGCGCCCGCGCATCGCCGTCCCGGTCGGCCGGGCGCAGCAGCAATTCGGGCGCGATGGCCTGGGCATCGGCCAGCGCCTGCCCTGGCGCCAGGCCGCGCGAAGCGGCCGCCGCATCCACCGCCACCAGCAGGCGCCGGCTGCCGCTGGCTTCCCAGGTGGCGAGCGGCGCTTCCTCCAGCTCCGGTTCCGCCCGGCGGATGCGCGCCATGGCCAGGTCCGTCAGGTGCAGCGCCAGGAAGCGGCGGCTCATGCCAATTCCCCCGGGCTGCGACCTGCGCACGCCGAAGGCGGGCGAGCGCCCGAATGGGCGCCGCGCCGGCGAGCCAGGGCAGGTCGGTCACCAACCGCCGGCATCATCGTCCGCGCCGGGCGCGCCGCATTTCCGCTGCCGGCGTCCTCACCACCGATGTTTCCCTGATCGGTGCTTCCCTGATCGGAGCCTCCATGGCCGATGCCTCCGCCTCATCCAGATCCAATGCGCCGGAGGCGGCGCGCCAGGTCACCGCCCAGGGGCCGCCCGGCCGGCCGCCGCGGGCGCGCAGCAATTCCAGCTGCCAGCGTGGATCCTCCAGCCCATGCCCGCCACCGCCGGAGGGCAGCGGCCCGACCCGCCAATGGGTGGCGGCGGCACTCGGGTCCGGGTTGGGCACATCCGGCCGCAGTAGCAGGCCGAGCGCGCCGCCGGTCTCGGCCGCCAGTTGCAGGCGGCGCGTCGCGGTCAGGTCGAGCCGCGCCGCATCCTCCGCCGCCAGCAGGGCGCCGGTGACGGCGGGGCAGCGCAGCGCCTCCTCCATCGCCCACAGCGCATCCGCCCAGCGTTCCGCCCGCACCAGCACCAGGTTGGCCGGCGACAGGCCGCAGCGGGCGAGGCCGGGGGGCCAGGCCTGCAGATCTTCGCCACCCCCCTTGCCCGATCCACCGCTGGCGATCCACAGCACGGTGCCGCCGCTGCGGGCCAGCAGCACGGCGCAGAAGGCGGCGGCAGCGCCGGGGGAGGCCGCCGCCACCTCATGCATCGCCGCCCGCGCCAGGCCGCCGCCGGGTAGGGGGATGCCCTCGGCGACCGGCACCGGGTCCATGCCGTGCCGGGCGCGGCCCAGCCCTTCCAGCCGCGCCACCCGCGCCCGCAGGGCGGCCAGGACGGTCGCCTGGTCAAGCGGAGGCTGATCCGGTGCAGGGGAAACCGGTGCGTAGGCTGGGGTCTGGGTTGGGGGCGGGGTGGGCTGCATCGCGCCGACGATGGCTGAGTGGTCCGAACAAATCAAGAACAACACCGACGCCCAAAACGCCGCTTCGGCGGCCCGGCTGGCGCGCGGCCTGCAGGATGCCGGGCAGGGTCCTGAAACCACAGGCATCCCGCCGCCTGCATCCGAACAGATATATTTGCGATGCCATTCTTGCATGACTTCGCGGCCGAGACTGGACAGGTGGAAGCCCGGCGTTGCGTTATGTGCAGCAAGGCCTGTGCCGACGAGTCGCCCGCCCTCCTCGGAGAAATCACCTTGTCGCTGGACCTGCTCGAATCCCGCCTGCGCCAGGACCTCGCCTTGCTGAACCTGCCGCCGGCCGACTGGGTGCCGCGGCGGGCGGATGGGGCGCTGGACGTGCTGGTGCTCGGCGGCGGCATGCTGGGGCTGTCCGCCAGCTTCGCGCTGAAGCGACTCGGCATCTCCCGCCACCGGGTGCTGGAGGCGGCGCCCGCGGGGCAGGAGGGGCCGTGGGTCACCTATGCCCGGATGCAGACGCTGCGATCCCCGAAGCACCTGGTGGGACCGGCGCAGGACATCCCCTCGCTGACCTTCCGCGCCTGGTATACGGCGCAGCATGGCGAGGAAGGCTGGCAGGCGCTGGGCAAGATCCCGCGCGCGATGTGGCAGGACTACCTGGTCTGGATGCGCCGCGTGCTGGCGCTGCCGGTCACCAACGGCGTCACCGCCACGCGCATCCGCCGCGGCCGCGACGGGCTGGTGGCGGTGGAGACGGAGGGCGCCGGCGTGGTGGTCGCGCGCCGCCTGGTGCTCGCCACCGGGCGCGACGGGCTGGGCGGGCCGCGCATGCCGGACTGGGTGCCGGCCAATCCTGGCCCGCGCATCCGCCACAGCCGGGATGCGGTGGATTTCACGGCGCTGGCCGGGCAGCGGGTCGCCGTGGTCGGTGCCAGCGCCTCGGCCGTGGACAATGCGGCAACCGCGCTGGAGCATGGCGCGGCGGAGGTGCACCTGCTGGTGCGCCGCGCCGCTCTGCCGGTGCTGAACCGTTTCAAATCCATGGTGCATGCCGGCTTCACCCACGGCCTGCCCGGGCTGGACGATGCCGCGCGGCTGGAGGTGCTGAAGGCGGCCTTCGAGGGCGCCGTGGCACCGCCGCGCGAATCGCTGCAGCGCCTGGCCGCCCTGCCCGGCTTCCGCCTGCACATGTCCACCCCCGTGCTGTCCGTGGCCGAGGATGCCGAGGGCGTCACGCTGCGCCTGCCGCAACGGGAACTGCGTGTGGCCATGCTGATCCTCGGCACCGGCTTCGCCATCGACCTGTCGAAGCGGCCGGAACTGGCGGATCTGGCGCCGCGGGTGAAGCTGTGGTCGGACGTGCTGCAGCCGCCCGGCGGGCTCGGCGAATTCGCGCTGTATCCTTATCTCGGCCCGGGCTTCGAATTCCAGCAGCGCGACGGCGGCACGCAGCCCTGGATCGGGCAGGTGCATGCCTTCGCCATCGGTGCCATGGCCAGCCTCGGCCTGATCAGCGGCGATATCCCGGGCGTCGGCGACGGCGCGCGGCGGCTGGCGGAGGCGATCGCGCGATCGCTGTTCGTGGAGGATGCCGCGCATCATCTGGCGGCGGTGCGGGCCTACGCCGATCCGGAACTGCTGGGCGACGAGATTCCCGAAGCGGTATTGGAGTCGGCGGATGGCTGATTGGCTGGGCGGCGCCACCACGCGCTTCGTCACCGGGGCGGGCGGCGTGCGGCTGGCGGTGGCCGAGGGCGGCCGCGCGGATGGCCCGCCGATCCTGTTCATCCACGGCTTCTCCCAGGCCGCGCTGTGCTGGACGCGGCAATTCACCGGCGCGCTGGCGCGGGATTTTCGCCTGGTGGCCTTCGACCTGCGCGGCCACGGCAATTCGGAAAAGCCCGCGGCGACGGAGGCCTATCGCAGCCCTGATCTCTGGGCGGATGACGTGGCCGCGGTGATCGCGGCGTTGCAACTGCAGCGGCCCGTGCTGGTCGGCTGGTCCTTCGGCGGGCGCGTGCTGGGCGCCGTGGCGCGGCGGCATGGCGTGGCGGATTTCGGCGGGCTGGTCTTCGTCGGAGCCATCAGCAAGGGCGGCGTGCCCGATGCGGCGCGCTTCCGCGGCACCACCGGCCCGATCCAGGCGGCGATGGCCTCCGCCGAGATGGCGGTGGCGGCGGACGCCACGCTGCGCTTCATCCGCGCCTGCACCGCGGCGCCGCTGCCGGCCGATCTGCAACGGCTGATGGACCTGACCAACGGCATGACGCCGCCCGCCGTGCGCGGCGCGATGATGGGCTGGCAGGTGGACCATGACGATGTGCTGCCGCACCTCGATGTGCCGGCGCTGGTGATCCATGGCGCGCAGGACCAGGTGCTGCTGCCGGTGGCGGGGCAGCACATCGCGCGGCTTCTGCCCGGGGCCGAGATGCGACTGTACGAATCCAGCGGCCACGCGCCGTTCCTGGAGGAGCCGGCGCGCTTCGACGCCGACCTTGCCGATTTCATCCGCGTCCGCTGCACCTGACACGGTGGCGTCGCCGCTGATATGCAAGTTGTACGTCGCGTCCGGGCCCCTCGTTTCAAGACAATCCTTGGTCCAGCAAGGCTATTGAGAACGCGCGCCCTTAAAAAATTAAGGGCGCGCGACACGACATGATGATGAACCAATTATCCGGACAATTAACACAACCATTGCAATCGCTTGCATCAGCCATCTTCCCTTGGAGCAATACGGCCTCTACTGTCGTGCCGGCGACACTGCAGGAGCCCACCCCGTGACCCCTTCCACCCGCCGGGCCATGGGCGCAGTGTCGAACGTCCCGGCGCCACCGTCACCCGCCGGAACCCGTGGCACCACGCGCGCCTTCGTCCTGGGTCGCATCGCACCGCTGAACCCGGCCAGCGCCACGCCGCTCTACATGCAGCTCGCCGAGCGTTTCGCCACACTTCTCGCGCAGGGGCAGGATGCGCTGGTCGGACAGTCGCTGCCGACCGAGACGGAATGCATGGTGCATTTCGGCATCAGCCGTCCGACCGTGCGCCAGGCGATGGCGCAACTCGCCAGCCTCGGCCTGATCACGCGCGGTCGCGGGCGCGGCACCTTCGTGGCGCCCCGGCGGCTGGACCACAATCTTCGCCTCGCCTTCGAGGACCAGGCGCGCAACGCCCGCAAGCGCACCTCCTTCGCGCTGCTCGATCGCCACGCCCTGGCGGCGCCAGCCGCAATCCGCCAGGCGCTGTCACTGCCGGAGGGTGCGGAGGTGGAGGTGGTGGAGCGCCTGCGCCTGCTGGATGGCGAGGTCTTCGCCCATGAGCAGCGCTACCTGCCCGCCGGCTTCGCACGCCACGTCACCACGCGGATGCTCGAACGCCATCCCGTACACGCGCTGCTGCGCGCGGCGATCGGCGAGGTTCCGGACCGCATGCGCCTGATCGTCCGCAGCGTGCCGGCCGATGCGCGGATCGCGCGGCTGCTGCAGGTGAAGCGCGGCACGCCTTCGCTCGAAAGCGAGCATGTCTACCGCCTGGCATCCGGCGTGCCGGCGCTGTGCGGCTTCGTGCGCTTCCATGGCGACCGCTTCCAGTTCATCGCCGAGGCCGAGATCCAGACGACCACGCAGCTCTGACAGGGCGCGCCGCGTCTCTAGACCATGATCCGCAAACACGGATCAGGGTCTAGCCTTTTGCTGAGAGGGTGATTCACCGCTACGGCGATTCCGCCTTCGCGGATCACGCTCTAGGCCGCGCTGGCCGGCGCCTGCCGTGGCGCGGGCAACGCCTCCGCCGTCCCTCCGTGGCTGCGCGACCAGTCGACGACCGGCCAGCCCTGCGCCCGTGCCGCGCGCCGCAGCGCCGGCGTGGGGTCCACCGCCACCGCGGAGCAGGCGGCCTGCATCAGCGGAATGTCGCTCGCATGGTCCGAATAGGCGACGAATTCGCGCGCCTGCGGAAAGCGGGCCGCGAGCAACGTGCGCACCGCGGCCAGCTTCGGCGCGCCGCGCAGGTTGGGGCCATCCAGCGAGCCCGCCAACCGTCCTTCCGCGGTCCAGGCCACGCGCGTCGCCACCGTCGCATCGAAGCCGAGCTGCGCGCCGATCGGCGCGACATAAAGGTCGAGGCTGGCGGAGGCGAGCACCAGCGCATCGCCCGCCTGGCGGTGGCGCTGCATCGCCTCCAGCGCCGCCGGCTTCACCTCCCGCCGCAGGCTGTGCGTGGCGAAATCGGCGGCAAGCGCCTGCAGCACGGCGCGATCACGCCCGCCGAGGATGGCATCGAGGAAGGCGGCCTTCAGCGTTGCATTGTCGATGCGGCGCAGCCCGTAGCGCAGCGTGTGCAGCGGCAGCAGCGTGGTCTGCAGCGGGTGCGCCGGCCCCAGTCTGCGGGCGGCATGCAGCAGGAATACCAGGAACAGGTCCCGGCGGGAGATCGTTCCGTCCAGGTCGAACACCGCGACACGCATCGTCACCTCGTTGCCGGCGACGGATGATGCGCCAGGGCGGCGCGGGCGCGAAAGCGCCCAGTCGGACTAGTCCTCCTGAGACACGCCCGATCCCCTAAGAGAAGATGACCCTGGCTGCCTCGCACCGCACTGTCCGGGTGACATCAAGCGGGGCAGCACGATGAACCCTTCAGACCGGGAGACGGCCGCGCGCCGCGGCACCCTGGGGCCGATGCCGCCGCGCGCCGGGGGCATGGAGGCCTGGGGCCAGGCGCGCGCGCTGCTGGAAGGCGCGAGGCCGCATCAATGGGCGAAGAACCTGCTGGTCTTCGTCCCGGCGGTGCTGAGCGGCACCATCGCGGATGCGGACCGGCTGCTGGCGGTGGCGATCGCCTTCGTGGCGCTCTGCCTGATCGCCTCCGGCACCTATCTGCTCAACGACATCTGGGACATCGAGGATGACCGCCGGCACTGGTCCAAGTGCAAGCGGCCGCTGCCCTCCGGCCGGCTGTCGATGGGCGTGGCGGTGGTGGCGGCACCGGCGGCCATCCTGACCGGGCTGGTACTGGCGGCGGCGGTCAATTCCATGGTGGCGCTCGCCGCGCTTTGCTACCTGGCCCTGACCATCGCCTATTCGCTGGCGTTGAAGCGCGTACCGATCATCGATGTCAGCGTGCTGGCCGGGCTGTTCACCTTGCGTCTCGTGCTCGGCATCGCCGCCGCGCAGGTCTTCGCCTCGCCCTGGCTGCTGGTGTTCTCGATGTTCCTGTTCTCCTCCCTGTGCTTCGCCAAGCGCTATGTCGAGCTGGTGCGGGCCGGGCAGCGCGGGCAGGGCGCGCTGGCGCATCGTGGCTACCAGGCCGCCGACGGGCCGCTGCTGCTGGTGCTCGGCCCCTCCGCCGGCATGGGCGCGGTGGTGACGCTGATCCTGTATGTCATCTTCGATGCCTTCCGGCAGACCTTCTACGGCAATACCGCCTGGCTCTGGGCCTTCCCGCTGATCCTGTTCCTGTGGGTGTCGCGCATCTGGCTGATGGCGGCGCGCGGCGAGCTGGACGACGACCCGGTGGCCTTCGCGGTGAAGGATGCGCCCAGCATCATGCTCGGAACCGCCATGCTCGGCGCCTTCGTGCTGGCCTGGTCCGGCCTGTTCGGATGAGTGGCACGATGCTGGGCCTGCTGCGCGAGCTGCCGCGGCCGCTGCGCTTCCTTCTGGCTGGCGGTTCCGCGGCCGCGATCAACTGGCTGGTACGCTTCCCGCTCTCCGAGGTGATGCCCTTCCTCGCCGCGGTGCTGGTGGCGGCGGTGATCGGCATGCTGGTGGGCTTCGTGCTGTACCGGCACTTCGTCTTCGCCGCCTCCCGCCGGCCGCTGATGCTGGAGGCGCGCGACTTCTTCATCGTCAATCTCGTCAGCTCCGTGGTGGTGGCGCTGATCGCCGCCGGGCTGCTGGCGCTGGCGCTGCGCTTCGGCATGGCCGCGAAGCTGGCGGAGGCGGTGGCGCATGCGGCGGCGATCGGGCTTGGCGCGGTGCTGAATTATTTCGGGCACAGCCTGGCGACCTTCGCGCCACGACTGGATATGCGGGAGCGGGGAACACCATGAACCGAGCAGCCTTCGCGGCGCGACCGGGCTACGCCCTGGCCGGCATCCTGGTACTGGTCGTCCTGTCCTACGCGTCTTTGCTCGATTGGCGCACCAGTGATGCGGAATGGTGGTTCGCGCCCTGGGTGGAGCACATCATCCAGCACGGCACGCGTGCCTCGCTCGCCGCGCCGATGCGGATCGCGGTCGAGGGTGCCGATGGCTACGCGAACTACTCGCCGCCCTATCTCTATTTGCTGGCACTCGCCAGCACGGCCTCCGCCTGGTTGTCCGCCTTCGGGATGGTGAAGCTGGTGGCCGTCGCCGGTGCCGTGTTCTGTGCGGGCTGCGTCTGGCACCTGCTGCGCGCGCTGGCCGCGCCACGCACCGCGCTGGTCGCCGCCGCCGGCACGCTGCTGCTGCCGAGCATGATCCTGAACGCGCCCGTCTGGGGGCAGACGGACACCATCTGGGCGGGGCTGGCGGCGCTGGTGGTGTCCTTCGCGCTGCGTGGACAATGGGCGGCGATGCTGCTGGCCTTCGGCGCGGCGGTGGCGTTCAAGCTGCAATCCATCTTCATCGCACCGTTCCTGCTGCATGTGGTGCTGTCCCGTCGCGTCGGCCTGCGCCTGCTGCCGCTGCCGCTGCTGGCCTATGCGGCGATGATGCTGCCGGCCTGGCTGGCAGGGCGGCCGGCCTGGGAATTGGCGACGGTGTATCTGGAGCAGGCGGGCACCTATCGCTGGCTGTCGATGAACGCTCCGAACCCCTGGGCCTTCGTGCAATACGCCCGGCTGATGAGCTACGAGACCGGCGTGCTGCTGGGCACCGGGCTGACCGTGCTGGCGGCGCTGGCTCTCGGCGTGCTGTCGCTGCGCTGGCGCCGGCTGGAAGGTGCGGACCTGCTGCTGCTCGCCGTCACCATCGCGGCCACCATGCCCTACCTGCTGCCGAAGATGCATGACCGCTACTTCTTCCTGGCCGACATCCTGGCCTATGCGCTCGCGGTCTGCCGGCCGCGGCGCTGGACCATCGCGGTGGCGGTGCTGATCCAGCTCGGCTCCGTCGGCGCCTATGTGTCGCACCTGCTGGATTTCACCATGGGCAAGTATCTCGGCGCCATGCTGATCGGGGCCGCGCTGCTCATACTGCTGCGGCACCTGGCGCTGGCGCTGGGCCTGCTGCGTGCCGCCGCATCCGATGTCCGCCCCGCTTTCGTGGGTGCCTATCCGCGCTGAAGGAACGACAATGTCCGCATCCACGCTGCGACGCGACGGGCCACGTGCCGAGGCGCTCGATATCGGCCGCGGCATCTGCGCCGTGCTGGTCGTGCTGTATCACGGGCTGCTGACGTTCCAGGTGCATGGCATGGAGGAGGCGCACCGCCTGCCGGTCGACTTCTCGCAGCCCTGGCTGCTGGCGCAGCACCTGCTGCTGGGCCTGGCGAACGGGCCCGGCTATGTGACCTTCTTCTTCGTGCTGAGCGGCACGGTGCTGGCAATGTCGCTGGAACGCGACCCGCCGGTGCAGGCCGGCCCCGTGCTCGGCTACCTCATCAAGCGGGGCTTCCGGCTGTATCCGCTGCTGGTCTTCACCGCCGCGATGGCCGCGCTGCTGCAACTGCACTACTTCACGATGCAGGAATTCCCGCAGGCGACGCACTGGTTCAACGCCCAGTACAAGATCGACCCGGCGGACCTGCCCGCCGAATTCGTGGCGAATGCGCAGGGCCGCAGCGCCACGCTGAATGGTCCAGCCTGGTCCATCAAGGTGGAGATCCTGGCCTCGGCCGTGTTCCCGCTGCTGTATCTGATGACGCTGACGGCGCGGCGTGCCGCGGTGACCGCGCTGCTGCTGCTCGCCGCCATGTTCCTGGCGCCCGGCCGGACGGAACAGTGGCACTACATGAACATCTTCCTGTTCTGCTTCTTCGCCGGTGCGCTGCTGCCGCGCTGGGGCGCTGCCATCGCCGCGGCGCTGGGCGGCATGCAGGCCTGGCCGCGCCGGCTGCTGCTCGCCGCGCTGTTGCTGGTGTTCCTCTTCGCGCGGCGGCTGCTGGCGCCGGAGGTCTTCGCCCCGCCGCTTGTCGTGCTGCTGGAAACGCTGGGCGCGGTCACCGGCGTGGTGCTGCTGATGCACGGGCGTGACCACGCTCTGTTCCACGCCACACCGATGCGCCTGCTGGCCCGCCTGTCCTTCGGCATCTACCTGCTGCATGTCATCGTGCTGAGCGTCATCGGCCACGCCGTGCTGCCGTGGCTGCCGGCGCAGCTCGGGCCGGCGCAGGCGCTGGGGTTGGGTGTGTTGATTACGCTGGCGACGCTGGCCGCCACCGTGCCGCTGGCCTGGCTGCTGCACGGCGTGCTGGAGCGGCCGATGCAGCAGCTGGGTCGGGTTATCGCGGCCCGGCTTGGCCGGCGGCGCAGCCCGGTGCGGCGGCCCGCCTGAGCCTTTGGCGCTACAGGATGGCGCGGCCGCCATCCAGGCGCTGTTGGTAGATCATGGCGCAGGCGCTGCCGAGGCCGAACAGCACCCAGAACCAGATGCCGAGCATCGGCCCCTCCAGCGCCACGTCGAATGAGGCATTCACGATGATCGCGCCGAGGTAGCACAGCAGGAACAGGAACAGCCGGAACCACAATTCCTCGCCCCGGCGCCGCGCCAGGATCATCCCCCGCAGCATCATCAGGCCCCAGCTTCCCAATGCGCCGAGCCACAGCACCAGGCCCGGCACGCCGGCACGCGCCAGCATGGTCATGTGCGCATTGTGCGGGCTGCGCAGGATGGGCACGCCGGGCAGGATCGTGCCCTGGTAGCCATCGGATTCCGCCAGCGAGATGCCGAAGCCCTTGCCGGTCCAGAAATACTCGCCGTGGATGGTGTAGCCGATGATGTCGTCCCACCAGTTGAGCCGCCAGGCCTTGGTCCCGTCCAGCCCGGCCTCCGAGGTGTCGCTGAAGATGCTCAGCGCGTTCAGCGCGATTTGCTCCAGGTTGATCTCGCGGGAGGTGCCGCCGAGTTCCAGCCCCGAGAACACCGCGGCGGCCGCGCTGGCGACGACGATGCCGATGATCAGCACCTTCGCGGCCTGCGCCACCTTGCCGGTCATCACGATGGCGAAGCACAGCGGCAGGGCGATGGCGAGCAGGCCGCCGCGGCTCTGCGCCGCGGTCAGGCCGATGCCTGCCAGCAGCATCAGCAGCCAGGCCCAATGGACGCGCTGGAAGAACAGCAGTGCGAACACCGCGGCGCCGGCCAGGTGCACCGCGACCTCGCCCGGCCGCAACTGCACCAGCGGCAGGCCGGAGCCCGGCCAGCCGGGCAGCATGTCGGCGAAGGAGGCGAGCACATAGGGCGCCCAGCCCCAGCAGCCATAGATCAGCGCCAGCACGGCGAACAGGCGCAGCACCGTCGCCAGGCGCTCCGGCCGCTGCAGCAGCACGGCGCAGGTGATGAAGGCGAAGGCGCCGTAGATGGCGACCACGGCATCGCGCAGCGCGTCCATGCCATGCGTGCCGACATAGGGCACGGCCCGCACCGCCACCCAGGCGCAGAGCATCGCCAGCAGCAGGTTCGGCAGGTTGGTGAAGGCGGCCAGCATGCAGCCGCTGGCGAACATCACCAGCAGGCCGATGCCCAGCAGGATCTCCCCGACATAAAGCGGCGCCACGCCGAGATAGGCGAAGCCCTTGCCGGAGACGGCGTAGCCGCACAAGACGATGGCCAGCGCCACCAGGTAGCGATCGCCGAGCTGAAGGCGTTCCGCGGGAAGGTATGTCGTGGCGCTCATCTCGTCATTCCAGATAGGCGGCGCGCAGGCGGGCCGCGATGCCGGACCAGTCACCTTCTTTCAGAACCATCGCATGCGCTGCCGCTGCCTGCGCCTGCCAGGCGGCAGGGGTCAGCGCTGCCGCATGGTGCAGCGCCGCGGCCACGGATTCCGCCGTGTGGCGTTCGATCGGTACGCCCGCCCCCTGCGCCGTCACCGCCGCGCGCAGGCCACTGCCGGCGGTGACGATCAGTGGCAGGCCGAGCAGCGCCGCCTCGATGCCGGCCAGCGGCAGGCCCTCGTAGCGGGACGCCATGACGAAGAAGTCGCAGTCCCGCAGAAGGGAATCACGCGCCGCGCCGAATTGCGGGCCGAGCACGCGGACCCTCCCGGCAATGCCGAGCGCCGCGGCCAGTGCTTCCAGCTCCGCCCGCGCCGGGCCGCTGCCCATCATCGTCAGGCGGCCGGCGCCACCGGCCCGGCAATGCAGGGCGAAACCCTCCAGCAGCAGATCGAGGCCCTTGTGCTCGATGGCGTAGCGGCCGCAATAGCCGAAATGCGGGAAGCTCTCGGAACGGCTGCGCGGCAGCGGCGCGGCCGGTGTCGCGCCGAGCCGCGTGGAATAGGCACCGTTGCCGATCACCTCGATCCGCGCGTACGGCGCGATGCGGTGCAGGATGGCCGCTTCCTCCGCCGACAGCGCCTGCACGAAGCGCGCGCCTTCCAGCAGCGAGCGTTCGAGCAGCCGCAGATAGAGCGCCGTGCTCCGCTTCAGAGTGCGGCCTTCCGGGTCGTAGACATGCGAGAAGCGGCCATGCACCGTGATCGCATAGGGCACGCCGCGACGCCGCAGGCTGCGCCCCAGCCCCGGCAGCATCGGCTCCCGCCCGCCATGGATGTGGCACAGCGTCCGCCGGCCGGCCCCGGCGAGCAGCGCATCCAGCGTCGCCGAGGCGACGCGCAGGTTGCGCCCGCGCAGCACCGGCCAGCCGAGTTGTAACACCCGAGTCGGGCAATCCGGTGCCGCATCCAGCGCGACCTCTCCGCGTGCGAGCAGCACCAGGCTTGCCGCGTCGCCCGCCTCGCGCTGTTCGCGCACCAGCGCGCGGGCGACGTTGTGCACCCCGTTGGCGCCGCTGGGGTGGCCCAGGCCGTCCGCCACCGCGACATGGCGGATGTCCAGTGGCCGCGGCGGCCCGGAGCTGGGCTCCGGGCGCCGTGCGGCGCGAGGCGGGAAATCCAGGACCTGTGCCGACATGGCTATTCGGCGGCGATTGACGTGGCGGCCAGCGCCGTGGGCGGTGCTTCCGGCACCCCGCCCGCGCGTGGCTGCGCGCCGAAAGCCCAGTCCAGGTACAGCGCCGTCTCCGCCATGCCGCGCGTGAAGTCGTAGCGCGGCGCATAGCCGAGCATCTGCCGCGCCTTCTCCGACCCCACCGAGGCCTTCGCGGCATAGAGCCGCAGCAATTGCGGGTCGGGCAGGTGGACCATGCCGGTCGGGCGGCTGCCATCGCCGAAGTACAGCCGGCTGACCACGTCGTAGAGCGGCTTCGGCAGCGAATCGAGGGCGCTCTGCAGAAGCTTCCGCATCGCCGGGTTCCGCACCGCGATCTGCACGATCTTCTTCGGGTTGCGTGCCACCAGCTTCATGTCGTGCAGCAGCCCGCTATTCTCGCGCGCGATATCGGCGGCGGGACGGTAGACCGGCCCCTTCACCCGCAGTGCCTGGGCGAAGGATTCGAAGAAGCGGCCCCAGGTCACCGTCTCGGGGCCGGAGATGACGAAGCGCTCGCCCACGGCCTGCGGACGCAGCGCGCACAGGATCATGGCGTCCACCACATCATCCACATGCACCGCGTTGCACAGGCCCTCGCCGCGATCCGGCAGGATCACCGTGCCATAGAGCAGCATCTCCGCCGGCGCGATCGTCCAGGGGCGGGAGAAGGGGCCATAGACGATGGTGGGCTGGATGATGGTGCCCTGCAGCCCCTTCTCCCGCACCGCGTCCAGCACAGCCTTCTCCAGCTCGAGCTTGGTGCGGGTGTAGACCCAGTTCTTGTCACCATCGGGCGTGTCCTCGGTCAGCGGCCCGTCGGGGAACGGCTCGTAGACCGAGAAGGTGCTGGTATAGACGAAGCGCTTCACGCCGTGCTTCAGGCTGGCCGCGATCAGGTTGCGCGTGCCCGTCAGGTTCTGCGGGGCGGAGCGCGGGTCGTAGGCGCAGTGGAAGACCAGGTCGATGCCTTCCAGCGCCTCCGCCACCGCGGCCTCATCCACCAGATCCACCTTGCGGATCTCGACCGGCAATCGCGCCAGGCGCACCGCCGTGCCGATGCCGCGGACCAGGCAGCGCACCTGCGCGCCCTGTTCCAGCAGCCGCTCCGCCAGCCTTCCACCGATGAAGCCGGTGGCGCCGGTGATGGCGACGCGCGTACCGGGCGCGACGCTGGGGATGCCCGCGTCGCGGGACGGCGCTTCCCACGGCATCACCATGGCCTCGCGCCGCGCATAGCAGGCCTCGATCGCCTCGATGGAGCGCAGCCCCTCGGACCCGGCGATGCCCTGCTGGCTTCCTTCGGCGATGCTCTTGCGGAAATCCGACAGCTCCGCGCCGAACAGCTCCGGGAAGCGCTGTTCGGGAAAGCTGCCGACGCCGAAGCCATGCGCCTTGAAGGCGCGCACATTCTCGGAGCAGTCCAGCACCTCGTTGCGGTACAGGTGCACCTCCACATGCCCGTTGGCGCCGACGATCCGGCAGGTGTTCGGCAGGTCGCGGCTGCGGCTCAGTTCGAGCAGGCCCTGCCCGCCGGCTGCGAATTCCAGCTCGACCAGGCAATCCGCCTCGACGCCGGTCCGCGCATCGTCGCGGTAGTGGGTGATGCGGGCATCGCCGAGCCACCAAAGCATCTCATCCAGCGTATGCGCGCCGGTGTCCATCAGCACGCCGCCGCCGGCCAGCCCGGGCTTCAGCAGGCCATCGGTGCTGGTCGCCCAGTTGAAGACGAAGCCTTCCCGCGCGGTGACGTGGCGGATCGGGCCGAGGATGCCCGATTCCATCAACGCCTTGGTCCAGCGCGCCACATGCAGGTAGCGACGCAGCAGGCCGACCGAGAGGATGGTGCCGCCGCGCAGGGCGCCTTCCAGCATCAGCCGCGCGTCGGTCGTGCTGGTGGCAAGCGGCTTCTCCATGAAGACGTGCTTGCCCGCGGCGACCAGCGCCTTGCCGATCGGCCCATGCAGCGTGTGCGGCGCGGCGACGATGGCCGCGTCGAAGGCGGAAGTGGCCGCAGTCCAGTCGGCCACCTTGATGATCTGCCGGTTCTTTCCGGCAATGGCGGCGGTGGCCCGCAGGTTCGCCTCCGAGGGATCGACGAGAACCTCCGGATTCCATCCGATGCGGCGAAGCGCCGGCAGCAGATGATGCTGGACCACTGCGCCGCAGCCGATGATGGCCAGGCGCGATGGCTGCCGTTCCGACGTTGTGGACCCGTTCCGTAGGTTCATTTGCAGACCTTCTGTGATTGCGTGTTGCGGGCTGTCATGCGGGCAGGTCGGCCGTGGTCGGACCGATCAGCCGCGCGAGCACGAGCCAGGAGGCAACGAGCCGCGCCAGGTTCGCGCCGATATGGGTCAGGCAGACCCCGATGACGGCGAAGCCGCCGATCAACGGTACGGCCAGCACCAGCGTGGTTAGCGCGCCGATGCAGGCGATGAAGAAGACGAGCCGGATTGCACTGACGCCGTGCAGGAAGGCCGCCACCACATCCGCCGCGTAGCCAAGCAGGGTCGCGAGGACGAGCAGCCGCAACTCCATGGTGAATTCGAGGTAGGGCGAGTCGGCGCCGTACAGCAGCCGGAACATGAGATCCGGCACGGCGACGACGATGATGCCGTAGGCCAGCAGCGGTGGCGCAGCCAGGAAGGCGTAGAGGCGTGAGGCACGCCAGGCGGCGGCGAGGCCGCCCTGCCGTGCCTGCGACGCGGTCGGCGGGATGATGTTGCACAGGCTGAGCATCACCGGGTTGCTCAGGTTGACGATGTTGAGCGCCGCCTGGAAGACGGCGACGCCTGCCGGACCCGCATGCGCCGCCAGCCCCCAGAGCAGAAGCTGCGCGCGGCCATGCAGCAGCATGCCGTTGCCGAGCGCCCAGCCACCACCGATCGACCAGTAATCCGCCGCCGTCTCCGCCAGCCGGAGCGGGCGGGTGATGCGAAGCTCCAGTTGCAGCGCCTGGAGCGCGGCGGCCAGGGCGGAGGTCGCCGCCATGCCGTACAACGCGGCCTGCAGCGTCAGCCCACCGCCGACCGACAGGCCGGCCACCACGACGACCTGCCCGATATAGCTGAGCGAATCGCCGAGGGCTGCGGTGCGGAAGCGGAAGGCGGAGAGCAGGCCACGTCGCATGCTCTCCTGGATCTGCCAGGCGACGAAGCAGGCGAGGCTGGGCAGCACCAGATCCGGCCGACCGAGCAGCAGGATGATGGCCGCCAGCAGCACGGCCAGACCGAGCGTCAGCAAGCCCATCAGCACCAGGCTCGCCAGCAGCAGGCGCGGCACCTCGGCCGACGCTGCGTTCACCAGCCGCACCGAGAGCGGATGGATCACCAGCGCGGTGTTCACCAGCTGCAGCGTCAGCATGCCACCGAACAGCAATGCGAAGATGCCGTAATCCTCGGCGACGAGGCCCCGCACCAGCAAGACGTTCAGCAGGAAGGTGCCGGCGCTGACAACGCCCTGGTCGGCCAGCGACCAGGAGATGCGCGACAGGTGCAAGCTGCTCCACACGGCCATGGCCTTCACGCCGCCGGTGTGGGGCGGCGGCGCAGTACCTGGCGGTAGCCGGCCAGCGCCTGGTCCGCGGCGCGTTCCCAGCTGAACTCCGCCGCGACCCGGGCGCGTGCGTTGCAGCCCATGCGCTCCAGCAGACCGGGTTCCGCGGCAAGCCGCGCAACGGCGGCGGCCAGCGCCGCGGGATCGCCCGGTGGCACCAGCACGCCGCAATCTTCGGTGATCTGGTGCGGGATGCCGCCGACGGCGGAGGCGAGCACGGCGACGCCATGCGCCATCGCCTCCAGCACCACGAGCGGGAAGGTATCCGCCAGGGTCGGGAAGACGAAGAGATCGGATTGCCGGTACAGGGCCGCGACCTCGGGATCCGTCAGCCGTCCGGTCACGATGATACGCTGGCCGGGGCGGCAGGCGCGAAGATGGCTTTCGTAGTCGATGGCGTCGCGTCGCTCCCCGCCCACCACCAGGGTGTAGGGAACATCGAGCTGGCCGAAGGCCTTGAGCAGATCGGGCAGGCCCTTGTTCGGCGTATGGTTGGCCAGGAACATGCAGTGGATGCGGTTCGGGTCGTCGCGTTCCGGAACGCCGAGCCTTTGCAGCAGCGCCGCATCGCCCTCGGGTGCCGCGAGAACCGGGAGATCGACGCCGTTGTGGACCTGCAGGATGTCGCCGGCGAAGCCCATGCCGCGGACGATGTCGATGTCGGCCGGCGAAAGCACGAAGACCGCGTCGGCGCCGCGTACCGCGCGCGAGACCGGCTCCACCACCAGCCGCCGCCAGGCAAGACGCTTCGGGCCGTCGAAGCCGTAGATCGCCTCGCCGTTCCACACCTCGTTGAAGCCGTGTGTTGAGACGACATAGGGCAAGCCGCCTGCACGGCAGGCGCTGGCGATGCGTGCCAGCTCCAGCGCCGGCATCGGGTTGTGCAGGTGCACGAGGTCGATCCCTGGCGCGATCAGGCGCGGGATGTCCGAGCGGTAGAACAGCGTGGCGAAGCGGTTCGGCAGCCAGGACCAGGGCAGCAGCGGTGGCAGCGCGCTGCGGACCGGGCTGCGGTGCGGCGCCGGCATCGTGGCCGCGGCCCCGCTGCCCGCACCGTTCATCATGCTGGCGACGGTGATGTCGCACCGGCTTGCGAGCGCGGCGCTGAGCTGTTCCGCGGCCCGCGCGCCGCCGCTGACGGTGAGATGCGGCGGCACGATGATGGCGGCGAGGATTCGCGGTTGCCGCTCGCACCGGCCCGGCCGCTCCGGCCATGCGTGTCCGGCGGCATCCATCGGGCTCACAGATACTTCTCGACCAGCCCATGGGCGAAGTCGGGCGCCTGCCACAGCTCCTTCAGCGTGTCGTCGATGCTCTGGCGCACCCGCCAGCCATACAGCTCCTCGATCGATCGGTTGTCGGCGGCCAGCATCGGGCGATCCACCTGGCGGACGCGGCCCGGAGCCTGGCGGATCTCGAAATTGATGCCGGAGATGCGGCGCAGCTTCTCCACCACCTCCGCCACCGAATAGGTGCGGGAGGTGCCGAGGTTGACCGTGCGCGTGGCACCCGTCTCCACCTCGTCATGCAGCGCCACGGCGCAGAAGCCGGCCGCCGCGTCGCGCACGCTGATGTAGTCCCGCCGTGGCGACAGATTGCCGAGCTCGATGACGTTGCGGCCCGCCTTGAGCTGGCCGATCAGCTCCGGCAGCAGGTGCGGGTTGGTTTCGCCGGGGCCGATCACGTTGAACAGCCGCACGATCACCGCCTTCAGCCGGCGCTTCGCCGCGATGGCGCTGACGTAGTGTTCGCCATGCAGCTTGCTGAAGCCGTAGATGTCGTTGGGGCCGAGCTCGGACGTGGTCTCGTGGTGCGGCCGGTCATCCGGCTTGTACACCGCGCCACTGCTGGCGAAGACGAAGCGGCAGCCTTCCGGGCAGCTCAGCAGCAGGTTCAGCGTGCCCTGCACATTGGTGGAGACGGCGAGCGCGGGATCGGCCTCGCATTCCGGGATGTAGTGCAGCGCGGCGAGATGCACGACGACCTGCGGCCGGAAGGACGCCATCAGCGCGGCGACGCGCGGCGCATCGCGGATGTCAACTTCCTCCAGTCGCAGGCGGTCGCGTTCGTTCGGCGGGAAGCGCCAATTGCCGTAGCGGAGCATGTCGGCGATGCAGAGCTGGCCGTGCGGGCGGAGCAGGTCCGTGAGGTAACGGCCGACATATCCGTTGCCGCCGGTGATGAGGATGCGCGAATGCGTCATGGCTGGCGTTGTCCTGGCGCGGTTGGTGACGAAGCTGGCCGGACTTGTCGCCGGCATCTGGCGAAACTGCATCGCCGCGGGGCGCGCAGCTTCGGCGATGATGTCTTGGGGGATCTGGCTGGTAACGTCTCGCGAGGCGTCCTGATGGACGTGGCTGGGGACGTCCGGATGGACGTGGCTGGGGACGTCCGGATGGACGTGGGCGAGCCCTTCACCTGCGGACCTGGCGTCCGGCGGCACCCACTCCATGTTGCAACTCCTCGGACCGACGATCACGACCATTCCCCGACGCCGGCGACGGCCAAATCGGCGGCCTGGCGGCGCACCATTCATGGGGCCGGAACGCGCCGGCTCTGAGGGAAATTGCGGGGTAGCCCCGCTGGTCGGCCGCCGCTGCGGCACATCATCCCTCTGCGCCGGCAATACGCGACGGCCAGCGGGGCGGCGGCGGCCGCGCGGCATCCCCCTTGCGAGGCATAGCCTTCTGCGCCCCGCGCACAGCGGCCTTTCGCTGATACCCATGCAACCAGAGTCCGACGGCAAACTTCGCAGGAGAATTCAGCGATGTCAGCAAAGCGCGTTCTGGTCACGGGTGCGGGCGGCTTCATCGGGCACCATCTGGTGACCCACCTGGTTCGGGCCGGCCATTGGGTGCGTGGTGCCGACCAGAAGCAGCCGGAATACGCCGCCTCGGATGCGGATGAGTTCCTGACGGCGGATCTGCGCGATCCGGCGAACTGCCTCGCGGCGACGGCCGGCATCGACGAGGTCTACCACCTCGCGGCCGATATGGGCGGTATCGGCTACATCACGGCGGAACGCGCGGCCATTGCGCGCAACAACACGCTGATGAACATCGGCATGCTGGATGCCGCCTGCGCCAGCGGCGTCAGCCGGTTCTTGTTTTCCTCCTCCGCCTGCGTCTATCCGCACCACCTGCAGACCAGCGCCGACGTGGTGCCGCTGCGCGAGGACGATGCCTGGCCGGCGCAGCCGGAGGAAGGCTACGGGCTGGAAAAGCTGTTCTGCGAGAAGATGTGCCAGTACTACAGCTCGGACCGTGGCCTGCCGACCCGCGTCGTGCGCTTCCACAACGTCTATGGCCCGCTCGGCACCTATGATGGCGGGCGGGAGAAGGCACCGGCCGCGATCTCCCGCAAGGTCGCCGGCACCCCCGATGGCGGCGAGATCGAGGTCTGGGGCGACGGCGAGCAGACGCGGTCCTTCATGTACGTCTCGGATTGCGTCGAGGGCATCTACCGTATCATGCGTTCCGACTACGAACTGCCGCTGAACCTCGGCACGGATGAGATGGTGACGGTGAACGAGCTGGTGGACCTGGTTGCCGCCGTGGCGGGCAAGACCGTGCGGCGCCGGCACGACCGGACCAAGCCGCAGGGCGTGCGCGGTCGCAACAGCGACAATTCGCGGCTGCGCGAGGTGCTGGGCTGGGAGCCGAAGATGACGCTGGCGGAGGGCCTGCGGCCGACCTATGCGTGGATCGAGAAGCAGGTCCTGGCGACGCAGGATGCGCCGCGGCCGAGCCTGGTCCCCGCCTGACGCAGCGCCCCTGTTCAAGCCCAGGGGCACGGCGAAAAGAGACCAAGGCGGGCCGGATGGCAACATCCGGCCCGCCCGCATTTTCGCCTCAGCGCGGCAGGCGCTGCAGACGGCCATTTCGTTCCAGGCCGGAGGCGCGGCGAAAGGTGTTCCAGTCCAGGAACCGGTCGACCCAGCCCCAGTGCAGCGCGGCGGGATCCGCGGCGAAATACTGATTGCCGTCGAAGACGTTGTTGCCGCGTTGCATCAGGGGAATGTCGTGATCCGCGATCAGGCCCGAGGCGCCGGGCTGTCCTGCCCGCTGCAGCACGATCCGATTGTCCCGCACGATGTTGTTGCGCGTCAGGTAGGGGCCATGCGCACCCTCGCCGCGATCCTGCTGGATCAGCGTGATGCCGTTGCCCGGGCCGGTGACCTCGATCCGGTTGCCATGCACCTGCACGTCCTGCGAGTTCTGGATCTGGATCGCCCCGCCCCACAGCCATCGGGCGAAGCCGTACCCGTTGCCGCGAAAGCGATTATCGCGAATTACCGCGGCGTAGCTGATCTCGTGCGACAGGCCGCCCATGCTGTTGTCCTCCACGAGGTTGCCTTCGTAGAGCGTCCCGATGTTGTCGATATCGGTCCAGAAGCCCATGCCGTGGTTGCCATGCAGGTGGTTGCCGCGCACCACCAGCCCGCGGGTCAGTGCGCATTTCGCGCCGCCGCCTTCCCAAAGCACGTCCACCCCCGAGAAATGGCCGTTGCCGGCAATCTCGTTGCCTTCGAACAGGATGTCGTTGCCGACGCATCCGGCGCCCATGTTGCCGTTGCGGAGCAGGCGGTTGCCCAAGGCGCGGCTTTCGGTGCCGATCACCAGCCCGATGCCGTGGTTGAGCCGGATCTCGTTGCCCTGCACCAGCCAGCGGCGCGAGGGAATGTCGTGCCCCACCGCACCCGCCTGGATCGGGCTGCTGTATTTCTCGATCACCAGATTGGCGATGGTCACGTCGCTGGCGCCACCTCGGAAGGCGTAGGGCGCGACGCTCGCCTCCACCCGGCGGCCGGTCGGATCGTCGGCGAGATGCAGGCGCCGCGTCGCGTAATCCAGGAAGAAGGTGCCGGGCACCAGGTGGCGCAGGCTCGCGACGTGGCGTAGCGGGACGTCATCGAGGAAAACCGTCTCGGGGTGCGAGCAGCGCGGCATCGTGTCCACGCAGCGCTCGGGGAATTTGCGCTGGCCCTGCTGGTCCTGGCCCTCGGCAACCCAGTGGCGACCGGCGCGCCGCCATGCGCGCACCGGGCGGGCCCCGTTCAGGATGGCGCCTGGCTCGCCATGAAAGCGCTGGCCGCGGCGCGGCACGATCGATTGCAGGCGATGCGTGCCGGCGGTGATGCAGAACGCGGCGCCCTCCTCGGCCTGCGCCGCGGCGGCGCGCAGGTCGGTGCCGGGGTCCAGGCGGATTGCGTCGGACGGGCAGCCGGGTGGAGTGGCCAGCGCCGGAGGGGCGGGGACCGACAGGACGAACAGGGCCATCAGGTGACGCAGTTTCGGCATCGCGGTCATGGGGCATCCCTGTTTCGGCGCGGCCCGATCCTAGCGAAGCGGGCCGGGGCGATCGCTGGCGCGCAAGGATGAGTTGCACTGTTCGGTTGGGTCGGAAGCGATGCGGATTCCTAATAGTTGTTTAAGCGGAATCCCATGCACGCCTAGATTGCATTCCAGGAAAGCAGAGGTTAACAAGTTGGGGCGAGATCGCGTTTTCGTGATCCCGTCGCCAGGGCAAACGCCCCGGCGCAGCTTGCCCGGAGTACCGAATCACATGGCTCGCAGCCCGAAATTCTTTTGGAAGCAGCTCCCCGTCGCTGGCTGGGGAGGCGCGGATGACGACGCCGCAACCGGCACGCCAGGCTCGGCGGAGAGCCCGACCCAGACGCTTTCCCGGTTCTGGGGTCCGCGTGGCAATTGGCAGCGGCTGGACCGGGAGCCCCCGGAGGCGGCGCCACAGCCTGCGCCCCAGCCGGCCCCGGAGCCGGCGCCCCAGCCGGTCCCTGAACCTGAGCCCGTGCCGGCCCCGGCCCCCGAGCCTGTGCCGGTCCCGGCGCCCGTGCCAGTCCCGGCGCCCGTGCCAGTCCCGGCGCCCGTGCCAGTCCCGACCCCCGAGCCCGTGCCGGTCCCGGAGCCTGAGCCGATCCCGGAGCCCGAGCCCGAGCCCGAGCCTGCACCGGAGCCCGAGCCCGAGCCCGAGCCCGAGCCCGAGCCCGAGCCCGAGCCCGAGCCTGCGCCCGAGCCCGAGCCTGCGCCGGAGCCCGAGCCTGCGCCCGAGCCCGCACCGGAGCCTGCGCCCGAGCCCGTGCCGGCACCCGCCCCTGTGGGAAGCGGCGCGCCTGATGGTGCAATCACGGTTTCCGTCGGCGACAACATCCAGGCGATGGTGAACGCCGCCGCCGAGGGCGCCGTGTTCTGGATCGAGGAGGGCGTGCATCGCCTGCAGTCGATCACGCCCAAGGAAGGCCAGCAGTTCCTCGGCGAGGAAGGTGCCGTGCTCAGCGGCGCCAGGCTTCTCACCAGCTTCGCCAAGGAGGGTTCGCTCTGGGTGGCCAGCGGGCAGACCCAGCAGGGGATGCGGAACGGGCAGGGCGAAGGCGCCGAGGGGTATGACCGCGCCGGATTCCCGGAGACGCTCTACATCGACGACAAGCCGCTCAAGCACGTCGATTCGAAGGCGGAGGTGAATGCCGGCACCTACTACTTCGATTACGCCGCCGACAAGATCTTCTTCGGCGCCGATCCGTCCGGCCACAAGGTCGAGGCGAGCGTCACGCCCTGGGCCTTCGAGGGCGGGGCAACCGACGTCGTCGTGCGCAACCTGACGATCGAGAAATACGCGACTCCGATCCAGCGTGGCGCCATCGGCGGCGACCACCTGCCGGAGAGCTGGATCATCCAGGACAACGACATCCAGCTGAACTACGGCGTCGGCATCGCCGTCGGCAGCAACACGCAGGTGCTGGACAACCGCATCCTCAACAACGGCGAGATGGGCATGGCCGGCGTCGGCCAGGACATCCTCGTGCAGGGCAACGAGATCGCCAGCAATGGCTTCTGGTCCGGCATCGACGTGCTGTGGGAAGGCGGCGGCACGAAGTTCGCGCTGACCGAGAACCTGGTGGTTCGGGACAACCTGGTGCACGACAACCACGGCTTCGGGTTGTGGACCGATATCGACAACTTCAACACGCTGTACGAAGGCAACCAGGTCGAGAACAACTCGCATGGTGGCATCGTGCATGAGATCAGCTACGACGTCGTGATCCGCGACAACGTGCTGACGGGCAACGGCGCAGGTTTCGCCGATTGGCTGTGGGGTGCCGGAATCATCATCCAGAATTCCCAGAACGCCGAGATCTACGGCAACACCGTGGATATGACGAACGGCGCCAACGGCATCAGCCTGATCCAGCAGGATCGCAGCGACGTCGAATCCTTCGGCGGCACGGCGGACCGGGGCGCGTATGTCACGGTCAACAACCACGTGCATGACAACGTCATCATCAGCCGCACGGCCGATCATGGCGGCGTCGGTGCCGTGGCGGATTTCGATGAGGCTGGGCTGCTCAATGGCGGCAACCTCTTCGACAACAACGAGTACCAGGTGACCAGCGCGAGCGACGACCGCTTCGCGTTCGGCGACTGGTATGACTGGAGCAGCTATCAGCAGGTCTCGGGCTGGGACCTGAACAGCACGCTCACGATCATCTGAGCTTGCGACCCGGCCGGCCCGATCGGGCCGGCCGGTGGCGGAGGGGTGGGTTGGTTCCGGTGCTATTCCGCCGGAACGGCCACCTCCTCCATCGTCATCGCGGCCCTTGGCGCCGCGGCACTGCCGGCGAGCAGGCGCTGGCCCGGAAAGCCGAAAGCCGTTCGCGGGCTGGGCGTGCAGGCCTGCCCATCGGCGGCTTCCGAGAAATGGAAGTTGTTGGTGACGGCCCAGATTGCGGCCTGAGTCCGGTTGGTCATGCGGGTCTTCCGCAGCAGCGCCTTGACGTGCGCCTTGACCGTCGCCTCCGTGAGCTGCAGGTCGCGTGCCAGTTCCTTGTTGGAGCGACCATCCATCAGGCATTGCAGGATCTGGCACTCGCGCGGCGTCAGCGATGCCGCGCGGCCGAGGTCCTGGCGGCCTGCGCGGGCCTCCTGCGGCGACCCCCGCGCCGCCGACGGCCGGCTTGCCGGGTCGAGCAGCAGGCGGAGAAGCTCCGCCGGCATCATGCGCTGTCCGAGCTGCACGAGTTCGAGCGCCCGCCGCAGCACGTCGCTGGAGATGTCGCGCGACAGCAATGCCTCGGCGCCCGCCTCGATCGCGGCCAGCAATACGTCCGGCTGCTGCAGATCGGTCAGGACGACCAGCTTGATGCGGGGGTGGCTGCGCCGAAGCTCCGCCATCCGGGGGAGCTCCCGCAGCGCCTCCACCTCGGAAGAGAAGCTGCAGAGCGCAAGATGGAGCGGCGTAGCTGTCCGGATGGACCGCAGCGCGTCCTCGATATTGCGGCCGCCTCCGACGACGGTGATCGGCGAGGCGTCCAGAAGGCGGCGCAGGGCATCCAGGAATAGCCGCTCGGAATCGATGATCACTGCGTTGATGGGCTCGAACGAGTCCAAATCCACACTATCCTGAATACTCATCGGGGTTATCCTTTCGCTGCGGCCGATTCCTTAATACTAAGGCACTATTCACGAGGGCTTGAGTGGTTGGATGCTGGTCCCGTCGATCCTTTGGGACACTCCGTGGGCTCGTCTCATGGAAAGACGGTATCCCTCGCGGCGAGCGGATACAATAATTATTCTCTTTCTTTATTCTTTCTCAGACTGGGTGGCACTCTCGTTCAGCGGAAATCAGGGCGAAAAAATATCATTAGAGATAATTGCGACGGCGTTTTCTGAACTCCCTGTTGGCGATGTCTGCGACACTTCAGGAGGGCTACCTCCAAATTTCCATCGCCCGCCCGCATCCCCTGGCACGATCGCGGATGTGGTGACGCCACAAGGCGCGCCTGCCGGTCGTTGCCGATGCTTCTGCGGGAGATACCCGAACGGCGCCTGGTCCCGGCCACAACGAAGCAGCCCCGGACGCCAGCGATTGCCAGGTGGAACCCCATTGGGCCAAGGATCGTCGAAACGGGCAACTAACGATCCTGTGTCCCGAAATCGGGTCGCAATGTGCCTGTGGCAGTCTATCGTCGTCACGGCCAGGCCGCGTCACGCGGAGGAGTCCCACCGCGCGATGTCGGACATCTTCATGAGATCATCGGAGGCGACCATGAGTGCAGGTGCCGTGCAGCCGCCGGGCTTCCTGCCCGGAGATGCGCCGCCGCCCGCGGCCGGCAGGCGTGCCGGAGCGGGACGCAACGCGGTGCGCGCGGCGGCGCTGATCTCGGCCGGGGCCGCGGCCCTGGCAGCGCCACCGGCGGCGGCGCAGCTCGGCAATGCCCCCGATGTGGCGCGCGGCATCACGGTGCAGACGCGGCCCCGTCCGGCCTTTGATCCGCTCGGCGTGCGGCTGCCCGGTTTTCGGCTGGATGCGGGCATCGACCTCGGCGCCGGCTATGACGACAACACGGCCGGTACCGGTCGCAACACCAATGCCAGCGGCTTCCTCGAGGAGCAGATCAGCCTCAGCCTCAACAGCACCTATACCCGGCACGCCCTGGGGCTGAGCGCGACCCAGACCAGCCGCAAGTATATCGGTGACGACGACTACAGCTGGAACGACTACGGTGTGCTCGCCTTTGGCCGCTACGACATCGGCCGCGCCTCCTCGGTCCGGGTCGAGTACAGCCGCGTGCGGAGCCATATCGACGTCACCAGCTTCGAGGTGCAGCAGGGTTCCCTGACGGAGCCGCTGCGCTTCGACCAGGAAGCGTTCCGCGCCAGCGGTGTCGCCGCCTTCAACCGGGTGAACGTGACCGGCGCGGTGGAAAGCCGCAGCTTCCGCTTCCAGGAACAGGATGATCCCGGATTCCGCGGCGGCAACGCCGCGGCGAATGATTACAGCCGGCTGAGCGGCGAACTCGGCGCATCCTATGTCATCGTGCCGGGGCGCAGCGTCTCGCTGACATCCCGGTTGTCGGAGATCACCTATGACCGCGCCGACCAGCGTGGCCGCGATTCGACGACGTGGGAGATCCTGGCCGGGGCGCAATACGACCTGACCGCGCTGGCCTATGCCAGCGTCAACCTCGGCTACCGCCGGCGCGAATTCAACGACCCGACGATTCCCAGCATCTCCGGCCCGGCCTTCGAGGGACGGCTGGTGCTGCTGCCGTCGCAGTTGGTGACGCTGACCTTCGGCGTGCAGCGCAGCATCGAGGAATCGCTCCGCGGCAGCAATGTCAGCTACGTGCTGACCTCCGGCCGCGTGCAGGCGGATTACGAGTTGCGCCGCAACATCATCCTCAGCGCGGAGCTGCGCGCGGACCGGCTGGAGTACCGCGACCCGGACCAGGTGGCGACGCAGGGCGTCGGCACGCTGAGCGCGCGCTTCCTGCTGAACCGCAATGCCTCGATCGTCGCGAGCTATCGCCACGCGCGCAGCCTGGACGCGCCGGCGGGGTTTCAGGAATTTGATCGAAACGTCTTTCAAATCCGACTTAGCCTCGCGATTTGAAGTTGTTCGCGCCGATCCCTTGGACCATTATTTGTCCGTCTGGGTGGTAGATGGGATCATCATTCTTGTCTGCCCAATATCACTCGTCGTCCAACCGCAGAGTGAGGCAGTCCTGGCGATGACCTATACTGAAAAATACTTGCGCTTTGCTGAAATTGCATCGCGCAGGCGCTTGTTGCTTGCGGCGCCATTTCTCGCGGGGCTGGCATCCGCCTGCACCGCGCCCGGCGCCAATCTGCCGGTTCTGGCGGAGCATACCGGTGGCGCCTACCGGCTTGGGCCGGGCGACCAGCTTCGCGTGCTGGTGGCCAACGACCCGGAGCTGACCCGCGAATTCAGGGTGAGCGACACCGGCTCCATCGCCATGCCGCTGGTCGGCGCCGTCCGCGTCGCCGGACGCACGACGGAGGAAACGGCAACCTTGATCGAACGGGCGATGGTGGATCGGGAATTGTACAACGACCCCTCCGTCGCGGTTGAGGTCGTCACCTATCGTCCGGTCTTCGTGCTGGGCATGGTGGAGCGCGGCGGGCAGACGCCGTACCAGCCGGGCATGACCGTGCTGTCCGCCGTCGCCGTCAGCGGCGGCTTCAACTACCGCGCCGTCACCGACTATGTCGGGATCTCGCGCGTCGCCGAGGATGGCCGGCCGCGGGAATATCGCGGCACCCGGCAATCGGTGCTGCTGCCTGGCGACGTGGTCAACGTGTTCGAACGGATCCTGTAGGACGCACAGCCCGCCCGGAGGCGGCCGCCGCGCGGCGGCCGCCTCGCTGTGCGATCATTTATGAATGCAGGCGGGTCGGCCTCCCGGGCTCTTCCGCCCCGCCGGGCCCCAGGCGGCCTTCACCTTCTTCCAGCAGCCAAAGGTCCTCCGCGGCTCCTCAGCTGCGGGCGACTTCGGTCTGTCGTCGAATCCGCCTTCGCGGATCACCCTCTAGCGGACAACCATCCGGCGCGAGGCGCGGCCGCGGCCAGCCAGCCTTTCATAGAAGCGCCGCTCCTTCACATAGAAGGTGCACTGATCGACGAAGCGCAGCGCCGCGTGCCGGCGCAGGTTCACGCGGTTCACCACGATCCCGTCCACGGAAACCCCATGGTCGCGCATGCGCCGGAGCGCGGTGCTCAGCACGGATTTGCGCGTGCTGGACCAGCGCACCACCTGGATGACGGTATCCGCCAGGCGACCGAGCACCAGCGAATCGGCCACCAGCATCACCGGCGCGCCCTCGATGATGATGACGTCGAACTGGCTCGTCGCGTCCTCGATCAGCGTGCGGAAGCGGTCGGTGCCGAACACATCCGCCCCGGCGCGCAGGCTGGCGCTGCGGCGGATGACCACCATGGAATTCTTTGGCGCGCTGCCATCCGCCGGTACCGGCAGGCCCTCGCTGGCCTCCTCGAAGCGGGCCGGTTCCACCGGCTGGGCGTCGCGCCGCGCCGGGACGCCGTCGATCAGCATCACCCGCCGCCCGGCGGAAGCCAGCGCGCAGGCCAGCGCCGCGCAGAAGGTGGACTTGCCCTCGCCCGGCATCGCCGAGGTCACCAGGACGATGCGGCAACCGCGCGTCGCGTCGAACAAGCCGACGCTGGCACCGACGGAGCGGATCGCCTCCTGGAAGATCGGCATGCCGGAGGCCTTGTGGTGCGTCTCGCTGGCGATCGCCACCGCATCGCGCGGCGGCAACTGCGGCACCATGCCGAGGCAGCGGGCGCCGGCGGTGTCGTCGATATCGCCACTGGTCCGAACGCCCTGGTCGCGGCGCTCCAGCAGCAGGCCAAGGCCGACGCCCAGTATGCCGCCGCCGGCCACGCCCAGCAGCAGGACGATCGCCGGGCGCGGCGAGGTCGCGGCCCGCACCGGCTCCGCCGCCATGGCCAGCACGGCACTGGGCGGCGCGATGGCGGCATCCGCCAGCGTCTGCTGGCGGCCGCGGACCAGCGCGGCCAGGCGCGTCTGCGTTTCCTGTGCATTGGCCTGCAGGGTGCGCAGCGCCGTCTCGTCCGGTTTCGCTTCGATCATGTTGCGTTGCAGGGCGGTCAGCGCGGCCGTCAGCTCCGTCTCGTTGCGCCGGGCGGCCTCCAGTTCGGTCCGCGCGATCTCCACCGCGCGGCGCCCTTCCGCCGCCAGGCGCCCGCGCACCTCGCCCAGCCCGGCGCGCGCTTCCGCCACGCGCGGGTGCTGGCTGCCGAGGCGAGTCTGCAGCTGGCCCAGGTCGCGCCGCGCCGCCAGCTCGCGCTCCAGCAGCGCGGAGATCAGCGGCTGGCCCTGCACGTCGGAGGCGGATGGCGTGCCGCCGGCGGCCACGATCTCCTGCACCCGGGCCAGGCGGCGCTCCTCGTTCATGCGCGTCATGATTGCGGCGTTGAGCTGCGAGGTCAGGGCGCGAAGCTGCTGCCGCGCCACATTCTCCCCATCGCCGCCGGCGCCGGGCACGCCGGGTTCGAGGATGTTGGTGCGTTCCCGGAATGCGGCGATCTCGGTCTCGAGTTCGGCGAGCCGGCCGGAAGCCTGCTCAACCTGCTCGTCGATCCAGGCCACCCGGCGCTGCGCCAGGTCCCGGCGGCCCTCGACCTCCCGGCGCAGGTAGATCTCGGCGACCGCATTCGCGATGCGTGCGGCAAGCTCCGGGTCGGTTGCCTTGTAGCCGATGGAGACGAGGTAGGACCGGTTGTCGGTGGAGACCGTCAGGTTCGCCAGCACCTGTCGCATGGCGCGTTCGCGCCGCAGCTCGGCCGTATCCTGCTCCGTCCTGCCAGGCAGGATCGTGTCCAGCGCCAGGCGTGCCGGTTCGATGAGGGGTGGCGGCAGCCGTTGCAGCAGCGCCGGCAGGCCACCACCGCCACCGAACCGGTCCGCCAGCCCCAGCTCATCCACCACCGCCCGCACCAGCGGGCGGGACCGCAGGATGCGCGCCTCGTTCTGCACCAGCGCTGCCGGGTCCAGGACCACGGTCGGGGCGCCGGTGGCTGGGCGGTCCGCTGTCCGGTGTGCGAGTTCCAGCTGCACCACCGCCTCGCTGGCGTAGATGCGCGGCAGGACCTGCAACGCGGCGACCGCGGCGGTGACCGACAGCAGCAGGATGAACAGGATCAGGTAGCGCCGGCGCCAGACCGACATCAGGGTCAGGGCGGCGATCTGCTCCCGGTTCGCGGCGAGCGAGACGCTGGGCCGCTTGTGGTCGAGCAGCATGTCGTAGGGGGCGCGGTCCACTGGAAGGCTTCTCCGATCCGGCTGGCGCCGGAGGCACGCGGTGGCGACGGATCGCCGGCGGCCCCCTCGCGTGGCACGGCAGCATCATGGCGCCGCAGCACGACGCCCCGAAGGACGATTGAGGAGTAGTCCATCTGGTCGGCGCCACGCGCCCCGCCTGCGCCGCCAGATGCCCAACATGATCAGGTGCATTCGCCGCTGCGCGGTTGCACCGTCGCGCAGCTTTCGAAGCCGAACAGCAGCGGGAATCCGGCGATGAATGAAGTGTGCGCGCCGCAGCGGGTGAACATCCTCGGCGTCCGTGTCAGCGCGCTGACGATGGGCCGCGCGACGGCGACGATCGAGCGCTGGATCCGGGACGGCGAGCACCACTACGTCTGCATCACCGGCGTGCACGGCGTGATGGAGAGCCAGCGCGATGCCGAGCTGATGCAGATCCACAACGCGGCCGGGCTGGTGACGCCGGATGGCGTGCCCATGGTCTGGATGTCGCACTGGCTGGGGCATCCGGAGGTCGAGCGGGTCTATGGTCCGGACCTGTTGCAGGAGATGTGCCGGATCTCTGCGCAGAAGGGCTACCGGTATTTCTTCTATGGCAGCACGCCGGAGACGCTGGGCAAGCTCACCACGGCGCTGACGCGGAAGCATCCCGGCCTGCAGATCGCGGGCAGCCTTTCGCCGCCCTTTCGCCCGCTGACTCCGGAGGAGGATGAGGCGGAGATTGCGCGCATCAACGACTCCGGCGCGCAGGTGGTCTGGGTGGGGCTGAGCACGCCGAAGCAGGAACGTTGGATGGCGCGGCATGTGCACAGGTTGAACGCATCCGTCCTCGTCGGCGTCGGCGCCGCCTTCGATTTCGCCGCGGGCGAGAAGGCGCAGGCGCCGCGCTGGATGCAGCGCAGCGGGCTGGAATGGAGCTTCCGCCTGGTGACGGAGCCAAGGCGCCTGGCCGGGCGCTACTTCCGCAACAATCCCGCCTTCATCCTGCGCGCCATGCGCCAGCTCGCGCAGCATCATGCGACGGCGTGGCGTGGCGGCACGAAGACCGTGGCTCGGTAGGGCATACTCCCATTGCCCCGACCGGACCGCCACGATTGCGCCCTATACCTGAATGCGGAAACGCGGACCCGGATCGGTCCGCGCGGGCAGGAGTGGGATCATGCACGAGCGACGCCTTGCGTTCAGGCCAGATCCCACACGGTTGCGTCCATTCCTTGGTGCCACAGCGTTCGCTGCATACGCCTTGCTGGCACCAGGCCCGCGGGCCTGATGTGCCGCTGCCGCGGGCGGGGTTGTCTCGCCTGGATGCCGAAGCACCGCGCCGTGCCTTCGACCTGTCGCTGGAGCCGACCTCATGAGTGACATGTTCCCAGATGCCGTCTCGCGTTATGCGGCGGGCCAGGGCAGGCTCGGCGGGTCGCTGCGGCTGCGCGGCGTACGGCGCCGGGCATTGCAATGGCTGGCACTTCCGGCGGCCGACCTGTTTGCGGCGCAGCTCGGCATCCTGCTGGCCTTCACCGGGCTGTCGGCGCTGGCCGATCCGCTGGCGCCGCCGCTGCAATGGGAAGCACCGCTGGGTGCGGCGCTGGGCGTGGCCCTGCTGGCCGCGCATCGGCTTCTCGGCCTGTATGACACCACGGGGCATGGTGCGCTCGAACGGCTGCGGTTGCGTGTCATCGGTGCCGTCGCCGCGCCCTGCCTGGCGGTCACCATCCTCGTCGCCTTCGATCTGGCCGCCAATGTCACGCTATCCTCCATCATCTTGGCCAGCGCCCTGGCGGGCGCCATCGGGCTGCTGCTGGAAGGCCTGCTGCGGCCGGTGATGATCCGCCACGGCGCCTGGGGTTCGCCCGCGCTGGTCCTCGGCTCCGGCGCCGCCGCGGCGGGGCTGGCGGAACGCCTGATGCGGCAGCCGGAGCTTGGGCTGCGCCCGATCGGCTTCGCGGCGGACTGCGTGGCGGCGGAGGCGCCGATGCCCTTGCCCAACCTCGGCACCGTGGCGGAAGCCGCGCGCAGCCATGGTGGCGCGGTGGCCGTCATCGCCATGACCGGCGAGATGGCAAGCGGCGAGATCGCCAGGCTGCCCTTTCATCGCATCATCGCGGTGCCGGACAGCGGCAACCTGCCGACGCTGCGGGTGAATTTCCGGAGCCTGGGCGGTGATCTCGGCCTGGAAGTCTCGAACCTGTCGCAGGCGGTGGCGCAGCGGCGCATCAAGCGCGGGCTGGAACTGCTGATCACCATTCCCGTCTTCCTGGTCGCCATCCCCGTCGTGCTCGTGCTGGCACTGATGATCAAGGCGATCAGCCCGGGCCCCGCCATCTATGTGCAGCGCCGGGTCGGGCTGCATGGCAGGCCGGTGGACGTGCTGAAGCTGCGCACCATGCATATCGGTGCGGAGAATCTGCTGGCGGAGCTTCTCGCGCGGGATCCGGCGGCGCGGGCGGAGTGGGACACGCACATGAAGCTGGCGCATGATCCGCGCGTGCTGCCGGTGATCGGCGACTTCCTGCGCCGCAGCAGCCTTGATGAATTGCCGCAGCTCTGGAATGTGCTGCGTGGCGATCTCAGCCTGATCGGCCCGCGGCCCTTCCCGGACTACCACGTCGCGCGCTTCGACCAGGATTTCCAGCAGCTCCGGATGAGCGTGAAGCCGGGGTTGACCGGGCTCTGGCAGGTCGCCGAGCGCAGCAATGCGGACCTGCGGCGGCAGGAGGCGCTGGATACCTTCTACATCCGCAACTGGTCGTTGTGGCTCGACCTCTACATCGTGCTGCGGACCCTGCCCGCCGTGCTGCGGGCGCAGGGGGCGCGCTGATTTCCTTCAACCCTTTCGTGGGGCCACCATGTCAAAGATCCGCAAGCGTGTCCTGGTAACCGGCGGCGCCGGGTTCCTCGGGTCGCATCTCTGCGACCGGCTGGTGGCGCAGGGCCATGATGTCCTCTGCGTCGACAACTACTTCACCGGGCGCAAGGAGAACATCCTGCACCTGATGGAGAAGCCGAACTTCGAGGTGATGCGCCACGACATCACCTTCCCGCTGTATGTGGAAGTTGACGAGATCTACAACCTGGCCTGCCCCGCATCGCCGGTGCACTACCAGTATGACCCGGTGCAGACGACGAAGGTCAGCGTGCTCGGCAGCATCAACATGCTGGGCCTGGCCAAGCGGGTCGGTGCGCGCATCCTGCAGGCCTCCACCAGCGAGATCTACGGCGATCCGACGGTGCATCCGCAGACCGAGGATTACTGCGGCAACGTCAATCCGCTCGGCCCGCGCGCCTGCTACGACGAGGGCAAGCGCTGTGCGGAGACGCTGTTCTTCGACTATTCGCGCCGTCACAACGTGAAGATCCGCGTCATCCGCATCTTCAACACCTACGGCCCGCGGCTGCATGACAGCGATGGCCGCGTGGTTTCGAACTTCATCGTGCAGGCGCTGCGCGGCGACAACATCACCATCTACGGCGATGGCCAGCAGACGCGTGCCTTCTGCTACGTCGACGACCTGATCGACGGCATGCTGGCGATGATGGGCGCGGATGAGGATGTGCCGGGCCCGATCAACATCGGCAACCCGCATGAGATCTCCATGCTGACGCTGGCCGACCGCATCATCGCGCTGACCGGGGCGAAGTCCCGCCTGGTGCGACGGCCGCTGCCGCAGAACGACCCGACCCAGCGCTGCCCGGACATCACCCGTGCGCGGCAGCTGCTGAACTGGGAACCGAAGGTGCCGCTCGATGAAGGGCTGCGCCGCACCATCGCCTATTTTGCCGAACGCATGCCGGAAGCAGCGGCGACCGCGAGGGCCGCGGTCGGCTGAGGCACAAAGCTCCTGCGGGATCGCGGAGCGCGAATTGGGGGTTTCCGCCATGGACCTGAGCACGCTCGATCATCTGGAACGGCCGGCCGAGGCAGGCGTGACGGATCTCATGCCGGAGGCATCCGCGGCGATGCCGCTGGTGCCGGCGGGCATCGTGCCGGTGATCCTCTCGGGGGGTAGCGGCAGCCGGCTGTGGCCGCTGTCGCGCGAAAGCCTGCCGAAGCAGTTCCTGCCGCTGACGACGCATCGCACCATGCTGCAGGAGACGGTGCTGCGTGCCAGCGGCCTGCAGCCGGATGGCGCTGCATTCGCATCACCCATCATCGTCTGCAACCAGGAACACCGCTTCCTGGCCGCGGCGCAGCTCTCCGCCATCGGCATCGAGGAGCGCCGCATCCTGCTGGAGCCGGTCGGCCGCAACAGCGCGCCCGCCATCTGTGCCGCCGCGCTGCTGGTGGCGGAGGAGGATCCGGACCGGCTGATGTGGATGATGGCGGCCGATGCGCTGTTCGAGGATACCGCCGCGCTGCACCAGCACCTTGCACCCGCGGTGGCCGCGGCGCGCGCCGGCCGCATCGTCACCTTCGGCATCCAGGCGACGGCGCCGGAGACCGGCTACGGCTATATCGAGGTCGGGGCGCCGCTGCCCGGCGCGCTCGGTGCCCACGCCATCGCCTGCTTCGAGGAGAAGCCGGCGCTGGAAGTGGCGGCGGCCTTCGTCGCCTCCGGCCGCCATCTGTGGAACTCGGGCATGTTCCTGTTCACCGCCCGCAGCCTGCTGCGGGAGATGGCGCAGCATGCGCCGGAGGTGCTGACGCATGTCACCCTGGCGATGGAGCGGCGCCGGCAGGACCCGGATTTCATCCGGCTGGATACCGAGGCCTTCACCGCCTGCCCGAGCCTCAGCCTGGACCATGCGGTGGCGGAACGCACCGGCCTCGGCGCCGTCGTGCCGGCCGATCTGGGCTGGAGCGACGTAGGCAGCTGGGATGCGCTGTGGCAGGTGGCGCCGAAGGATGAGGCGGGCAACGTCGCCACCGGCGATGCGCTGCTGCACGATGCCAATGGCTGCTACGTTCGCAGCGGAGAAGGCGTGGTCACCGCCGTCGTCGGGCTGCGCGACGTTGTCGTGGTGGCCACGGGCGATGCGGTGCTCGCCCTGCATCGCGACCATGCGCAGGACGTCAAGCGCATCGTCCAGCGCCTGCAGGGCATGGGGCGGAGGGAGGCCTCGCACCACCGCCGCTGCGAACGCCCCTGGGGCTTCTACGAGACGCTGCGCCTGGGCGATCGGTTCCAGGTCAAGCGCATCGTCGTGCAGCCGGGGCAGAAGCTGAGCCTGCAGAAGCATGTGCATCGCGCCGAGCATTGGGTGGTGGTGGAGGGAACCGCGCTGGTGACGCGGGATGCGGAGGAGGTGATGCTGACCGAGAACCAGTCGATCCACCTGCCGCTGGGCTGCGTCCACCGCCTGGCGAATCCGGGCCGGATTCCGCTGGCGATCATCGAGGTCCAGCTCGGCGCCTATCTCGGGGAAGACGACATCCTGCGGCTGGAGGATGTGTTCGGCCGCTGCTGAGGCGGCGGCCGATCACCAGGCGACGCGTCATCAGGCGACGGGTCACCAGGCGCTGATTTCCGCGATGGCGTGGAATGCCCTATGGCGGGCCACGCTTCACATCGGGCCCCGTGCCAGACGCTTCCCGCCTGCCCAGCCGATCCATGCCGCGTTTCAGCGCCGCGCCCCGCCAGACGGCGCGCCGCGAGCCGGCGCCGTTGCCGGCTGGCGGCGGCGAGTCCTCCGCGCGCCTGCTGCCGGCCGGGCCGCGGCGCCGGCGCTGGCTGCTTGCCTGGCTGCTGGCCTCGTTGCTGCTGCACGGGGTGCCGGCCTTGTATCTCACCGCGCCCATGCCGGAGCTGGAGGCGTTGCCGCCGCCCGCGGTGGAGGTGGTGTTCGAGGGCGGCGGAGCACAGCGGCCGGCCGCCGAGCCGCCGCCGGGGGTGCCGGGCCCACCGCCGACCCCGCCCGCGCCGCCACCCGCGCCGGCAGCAGCCCCAGCCCCGGTACCGGTCCCGGCACCCACATCGCCGCCGCCGCCGGTGCCCCAGCCGCCCCGGCCCGCGCCGCCCCGCCTGGCGCCCACGCCACCGCAGCCCGCGCCACCGCAGCCTGTGCCGCCGCCGCCGGCGTCAGCCCTTCCCCAGCCCGCGCCCCCACCGCCTGCACCAGCCCCGCCTGCCTCGACCCAGGCAGCGGAGGCGGCGGCGCCCGTGCCGGTGCAGGACCCGGCGGCCTCGGAGGATCCGCTTCCAGCGCCGCCGCCGCCCGCGCCGCCGCCGCCCCGCCGGGCCGCGCCGGCGCTGCCGCCCGGGGTGATCTGGGCGCCGGGCGGTGTGCAGCTCGGCCAGCCGGCGCGGCCCGCCGCTCCCTCGGGCCGGCCCGCTGCGCGCGGCCTGGATCTCCGCCTCGATCCGCGCATGCTGGAGGGGGAGGCCAGCGCGGATGGCAATCTGCGCGTCACCGGCGCCCAGGTCGGCGCCGATTGGCGCGCCGCCTTCCGCCGCTGGCTGGACCAGAACATCAGCTACCCGCTGGGCGCATTGCGGGAGGGCGAATCGGGCAGCGTGCGCGTGCGGGTCATCGCCGGGCCGGATGGGCGCGTGCGCAGCGTGCGGCTGACCGGCCCCTCCGGCTCTCCATCCCTGAACTTCGGCACCACCTTTCCCTTCAGCGGCGCCCAGCTGCCGGCCTTCCCGCCGCCGGCGGACCCGGAGGGTGTGACCATCGACCTGACGGTGAACTACATCCTGCTCCGGCGCTGAAACCCGCGGGCAGGCAGCGCGACAGGCCGCGCGCGCTGCGCCATAGTTGTGCAGCGCAGCGCAGGAGCCAGCATGTCCCCCTTCGTTCCCGGCACCGACATCCGTATCGAGGGCCGCCCCGGCGGCCCGCTTTCGGGCCTGCGATTCGCGGCCAAGGACCTGTTCGACATCGCCGGCCACCCGACCGGCGGCGGCAACCCCGACTGGGCACGGCAGAACCCGCTGCCCACCCGCCATGCCTGGGCGGTGCAGACTCTGCTGGATGCCGGCGCGACGCTGATCGGCAAGACGATTACCGATGAGGTCTCGCTGGGCATCCTGGGCGAGAATGCCTTCGATGGTACGCCGCTGAACCCGGCCGCGCCGGGCCATGTGCCGGGCGGTTCCTCCTCCGGCTCCGCCAGCGCCGTGGCGCAGGGGTTTTCCGAATTGGCGCTTGGCACCGATACCGGCGGGTCCGTCCGGGTGCCGGCCAGCTTCTGCGGGCTCTACGGCATCCGCCCGACGCATGGCCGGCTGAACCTCACCGGCATGCTGCCGCAGGCGCCGAGCTCCGACACCACCGGCTGGTTCGCCCGCGACGCCGCCACCTTCGCCCGCGTGTCGGAGGTGCTGCTGCAGGAGAAGGCGGCCGAGGCGCCGCCCACCCGCCTGGTCATCGCCGTCGATGCCTTCGGCTTCGCCGAGCCGGAGACGGCGGCGGCGCTGGAGCCGATGCTGGACCGGCTGAAGGCGCTGATCCCCGATTGGCGGGAGGAGGTGCTGGCACCCCCCGGCCTGGTCGCCTGGGGCCGCGCCCAGCGCACCCTGCAGCCGGTGGAGGCGTGGGAAACCTTCCGCCCCTGGATCGAGCGCGACAATCCGCGCTTCGCCTTCTCCGTCGCCCGCGGCCTGGTGCTCGGCGCGGCGACGCCGGAGGCCGAGCGCGGCTGGGCGGCGCTGACGCGGCAGGAGGTGCGCGGCCGGTTGCGCCATCTGCTGCCGCCGGGCACCGTGCTGGCCATGCCGACCACGCCCTTCCCGGCACCCAGGGCCGGGCTGCCGCTCTCCGCGCTGAACCCGATCCGCGACCAGATCCTGAGCCTCTGTGCCGTGGGCGGCCTGGCGGGGCATCCGCAAATCAGCCTGCCCGGCGCCAGCGTGGCGGGGCGGCCGGTGGGCCTGTCGCTGATCGCGGCCCGGGGGGGGGATACGCTGCTGCTGCGTGCGGCACTCGAGATGGAGAAAGCCTGATGGACGTGAACATCCCGGAAGTGGTGGCAGAAATCCGCGCCCTGTTCGACTGCTACGAACAGGCGTTGATCGACAAGGATGTCGAGGTCCTGGACGCCACCTTCTGGCAATCCCCGCACACCATCCGCTACGCCATCCATGAGAATGGCTACGGCTTTGACGAGATCCACGCGCATCGGGTGCGCCGCCCGCCGGGGCCGGGCATCAAGCTCGGCCAGCGGCGGCTGGTGATCACCACGCTGGGCTGGGACTTCGCCACGGTGAACCTGGAATTCGACATGCGCGGGCGGGACATGCCGGGCCGGCAGAGCCAGACCTGGGTGCGCTTCCCGGAGATCGGCTGGAAGGTCGTCTCCGCGCATGTGTCCGTGACGGAAGCCAGCCCCGCCTATTGATCGGCGAGGAAGCCCAGCACCTCGGCGGCCAGCAATTCGGGCGTCTGCAGCGCCATGAAGTGGCCGCTCTCCACGGTGCGGAACACCGCGCCCTGGATGGCGGCGGCGACGGGGGCGACGCGGTCCGGCGGGCGGGTGTGGTCGTGCACCCCGGCCAGCACCAGCACCGGGCAGGCGATGCTGGCGAGGTCGGCGGCCATGTCGAGCCCCGCCAGCATCCGCATCGTCGCCGCCCAGCCGCCTGCATCGGCGGCCAGGCGCTGGGCGCGGGTGGCGGCGAAGCGGGCGGCATCGCCGCGCAGCACCTCCGGCCAGGCCTGGGCGAGGCCGGCATCGACCACCGCGCGCGTGCCCTCCCGCTCCAGCAGCGCCGCGCGCTCCAGCGTCGCGGGGCGGGCGGCCTCCGGCAGGCCGGTGGCGGGGGAGGTGACGATCGCCGCCCGCACCCGGCCGGGATGCGCCGCCGCCAGGTGCAGCGCGACGGCGCCGCCCACGGCGGTGCCCATCACCACCACGGGCTCCGTCAGGCCCAGCGCATCCAGCAGCGCCACCGCGTCATTGCCGGATTGCGCCAGCGTCATCGGCCCGGGCGGCTTCTCGGACATGCCGGCATTGCGCTGGTCGTGCCGCAGCACGCGGAAATTCGGGTGCAGCAGGGGCAGCACCGGGTCCCAGCTTTCCAGGCAGCCGCCCATCTCATGCAGCAGCAGCAGGGTCTGCGGGCCCTGGCCCGAAAGCTCATAGCGCAGGGCGATGTCGGGAGTGGCGATCCAGGGCATCAGATGTCTCCCTCCAGTGCGATCGACCAGGCATCCGGCACCAGGCGGTAGCCGGCCCCGTCGCGGGCCAGATGCGCGAAGGCGGGGAAATGCAGGTGCATCCCGGCGATTGCCTGCCGGTCCGTCGCTACCTGGTCGAAGATCCGGCGGCGGGTGGCGGCGGCCTGGGCCGGGTCCACATCCACCGCCATCGTCGCCTCCGGCCGCGGCACCTGCACCTCCGGCACATGCACGATGTCGCCCCAGATCAGCAGCGACTTGCCGCCGGAGGCGACCATGAAGCCGGTATGGCCGGGGGTGTGGCCGGGCAGGGGGATGGCGGTGACGCCGGGGAAGACCTCGCCGGATGTGAAGGGGCTGGTGCGATCGGCATAGGCGGCCAGCCGGGCGCGGGCGCCGCCGAAGAAGGCGGCGCGGCGGGCCGGGTCCTCCCGCTCCATGGCGGCATCGTCCTGCCAATGGGCCTGCTCGGCCTCATGCAGCCGTAGCGTCGCGGCGGGGAACAGGGGGGCGCCGCCGGGGCCGGTCAGGCCGCCGAAATGGTCGGGGTGCAGATGCGTCATCAGCACCGTGTCGATGGCCTCCGCCGCCACCCCGGCGGCGGCCAGATTCGCGGCGAGCCGGCCGGTGGTGGGTTTGATCGGGCCGCAGCCGGCATCCACCAGGGCGGTGCGTCCGCCGCTGCGGATCAGGAAGCCATTCACCGCGGTGCGCCGAGGCACCGGGCGGAAGGCGGCCTGCAGCAGGGCCGCCGCCTCCTCCGTCGCGATGCCGGCCATGCTGGTCAGCGGCGCATCCTGGTGACCGTCATTCAGGGCGGTGACCAGGATGTCCCCCACCTGCCGGTGGCAGCATCCCGCCACCTGCTGAATCGCCTCGCTTGCCATGTGCTGCCCTTTCGCCGTTCCGCGCAGCATGGCCGGAAGCGGCGCGGAGGCAAGGGAGGCGGCGTCAGCCGATCGCCAGCGCCTCCGCCACCCGCCGGGCGAAGGCCACCGGGTCCCGCGGCGTGTCGCCATCCTGTACCCGGGCCAGGTCCAGCAGCAGGCCGGCGCTGTCCGCCAGGTCCGTCTCCGTCGCCGCCTTCTCCGCCAGGCGGCGGATCAGCGCGTGGCGGGGGTTCACTTCCAGCACCGGCAGCCCACCCATGGACCCACCGGGGAAGCCGCGGCCGGCGCGGCGCAGCAGGCGCTGCATCTGCAGGTCGGGCCCCATCTCGCCGGCGGCCAGCACCACGGCCGAGTCCACCAGCCGGTCCGTGCCGCGCACATCGGCGACGTGGTCCTTCAGCGCATCCTTCAGCAGCGGCAGCAGGCGGCCGAGGTCGGCGGCCTCGCCTTCCTGCGCGGCACCCTCCACCGCGGACAGGTCGATGCTGCCCTGGGTGATGCTGCGGATCGGCTTGTCCTCGAACTTTTCGAGGCGCTCCGGCCAGAAGGCGTCGATCTGGTCGGTCAGCAGCAGCACCTCCACCCCCTTGGCGCGGAAGCCCTCCAGCTGCGGGGATTTCGCCAGTGCCTCGGCATTGTCGCCGAGCAGCACATAGATGGCCTCCTGCCCCGGCTTCATGCGCGCCACATAGTCGGGCAGGGAGGTCCAGCCCTCCACCGCCGAGGAGCGGAAGCGCAGCAGCGGCGCCAGGTCCTTGCGGTGCTCGGCATCCTCCCAGACGCCTTCCTTCACTACCGCGCCGAAATTCTCCCAGAAGCCGGCATAGGATTCGGCATCCTTCGCCTTGTTCTTCAGCTCCGACAGCACCCGGCTGGTGACGGCGCGGCGGATGCGGGCGAGCACCGGGGTGGCCTGCAGCATCTCGCGGGAGACGTTGAGCGGCAGGTCCTCGGTATCCACCACGCCTTGCACGAAGCGCAGCCAGGGCGGCAGCAGCGCGGCCTCATCCGTGATGAACATGCGGCGGACATGCAGGCGGACGCGGCTTTCGCGCTCGCCCTCCACCGCCTGGAAGGGCTTCATGCCGGGGATGAACAGCAGCGCCGTGAAATCCAGCGCGCCCTCCGCCCGCCAATGCAAAGTGGCCCAGGGCTGGTCGAAGATGTTGCCGAGGTGGCGGTAGAATTCGGTGGTCTGTTCCTCCGTCACCTCGGATTTGGATTTCCGCCACAGCGCCGTGCCCTCATTCGCCGGTTCGTCCACGCCGTCCTTGGTGACGGTGATGGGGATGGTGATGTGGTCGGCCCATTTGCGGATGATGGTCTGCAGCCGGATCGGCTCAAGGAACTCCTCTGCATCCGGCTTCATGTGCAGCACGATGTCGGTGCCGGCTTCCGCCCGCTCGGCTGGCGCCAGGGTGTAGTCGCCACGGCCCTCGCTGGCCCAGAGCCAGGCTTCCTCTGCCCCGGCGCGGCGGGAGGTCACCTCCACCCGCTCCGCCACCATGAAGGCTGAATAGAAGCCGACGCCGAACTGGCCGATCAGGCTGGGCTTGTCGGCGGCCGGCGCATCCGCCAGCGTCTTGGCGAAGGCCGCCGTACCGGACCGCGCGATGGTGCCGAGGTGCTGCACCAGATCGGCCTTGGACATGCCGATGCCGGAATCGGAAATGGTGAGGGTGCGCGCCGCCTTGTCCGGCACGATCCGCAGCCTGGCGCCTTCGGGCGCCATCAGCGCGGGGTCGGTCAGCGCCTCGAACCGCCGGCGATCCGTGGCGTCGGCGGCATTGGCCACCAGCTCGCGCAGGAAGATCTCGCGGTCGGAGTAAAGGGCGTGGACGACCAGATCCAGCAGGCGGCCGACCTCGGCGCCGAATTCATGCCGCTCCACGGTATCGCTCATCGGGGCAGTTCCTCAGTGGGTTACGCGGCGCGCGATATGCGAGGCTCCGCCGCGTTTTTCAACTGGGCGGCTCTACAGGTTCCGGGCCCAGGCGAGGAAGACCAGGAAGCCGGCCACCCCCAGCACCGCATGGCCGGCCAGCAGCAGGGTCGCACCCGGCCGGCGGAGACGTGCGATGCGCCCGGCGGACCAGCCGGCGGCCAGCGCCACCGCCAGCATCGCCAGCGGCAGCAGCCCGGGCGGCCGGGCGCCGGCCGGCCCCCCGGAAACCAGCCCGGAAACCAGCAGGGCCACGGCGGCGGTGGCGCCCAGCGCCAGCACCAGATGCGCCGTGACCAGCCAGGGCCGCCGGGCGCGCTGCAGGAACAGCAGCCCCGCCGCCACGCCGGCCGCCAGCGTCAGCACCAGCAGCAGGATGGCCGGCGTGGAGGTCATGGCCGGATGCGCCCCACCACCACCAGCGCCTCGCCATCCCGGCGCAGCACCACACCCTCGCCGGAGGCCGGGAAGATGCTGGTCAGCGCCGTGATGTTCACCTGATGCGTCGCCACGAACAGCGCCCCCGGCCCATCCCAGGCCAGCATCAACCGCCGCGCCGCCGCCGTGCGGGCTTCCTGGTCCTGGCGTGCGCCGAAGAACGAATTGAAGGCGGGTTCCGCCCGCGCCCGGCCTGGAAAGGCCAGCTCCGCCGTTTCCATCGCCCGACACCAGGCGGAGGCACGCACCGCCCCCACCACGATGCCCCGGTCGCGGAAGGTGGCGCCGATCCGCCGGGCCTGGGCACGGCCCGCCTCGTCCAGGTTGCGCTGCGTGCCGCAATCGCCGAGCCGCATGCCGGGCGGGTCGCCACCGCCGGGCGCGATGGCGTGGCGGAACAGCGCGATGCCGCCCTCTGCCAGCGCCTGCCAGGCAGCCTCTGCATCCGGTGTCGGCTGGGCCAGGGCCGGGGCGCCGGCGATGGGCGCCAGGCCCGCCAGGATGGCGCGGCGAGGGATGGGGCGTTGCATGCCGCAGAAATCGTGATGCCGGCGAGGATGTAAAGAACCGGCGGAGCGCCGGCTGCGCGAGTTGACGCGCCCCCGGCGCTGCTGTTCCCTTCCAGGCAATCAAGCGGTGCCGCCCAAGACGGCGCCATGCCGGGACACCGGAGAGGAAATAGCCATGAATCATGTCAGCCCCGCCAATCCGGCCGGCGCCAAGGGCCCCCGCTACAAGCACAGCGCGGACGAAGCCGCCCCCTATCGCAGCATCACGGTGGAGAAGCTGACCCCGGTGATCGGCGCCGAGATCGGCGGTGTCGATATCGGCAACCCGACCGAAGCCCAGATGCAGGAGATCCATCGGGCGCTGGCGGAGAACCTGGTGATCTTCTTCCGTGACCAGACCCTGACCCCGGAACAGCATCTGTCCTTCGGCCGGCAGTTCGGTGAGCTGCACATCCACCCGGCGGCGCCGACCGAGGGCCATCCGGCACTGATGATCATCAAGGCGGATCGCGACAGCCCGCGCGCCAATGGCGAGTTCTGGCATTCGGACGTGTCCTGTGACGAGGAACCGCCGCTCGGCAGCATCCTCTACATCAAGCAGCAGCCGGCGGTCGGCGGCGATACGCTGTTCGCCAATATGTACGCCGCCTATGACGCGCTGTCGGACCGCATGAAGACCTATCTCGAGGGCCTGTCGGCCGTGCATGACGGGGAGGAGGTCTATCGCGGCACCTATGCCAATCTCGGCGTGCAGGACAAGCCGGTGTATCCGCGCGCGGTGCATCCGGTGATCCGCACCCATCCCGTCACGGGGCGGAAGGCGCTCTTCGTCAACAAGGGCTTCACCCGCCGCATCCTGGACATCCCGGCGGATGAGAGCACGGGTATCCTGGCCTATCTGTTTGAGCACAGCGCCAACCCGCTGTTCCAGTGCCGCTTCCGCTGGCGCGCCAATTCCGTCGCCTTCTGGGACAATCGTTGCGCCCAGCACCGCGCCATGTGGGACTACTGGCCGGCGACGCGCTACGGCAACCGCGTGACCATCCAGGGTGATCGGCCCGTTTGACCCGGTAGGCGGTTCGGGTTGAAGCTTCTCCCGGTTGCGGGAGAAGCAAAGATGGCGAAGCGTGGCATGCAGTTCGGGATCTTCCTGGCGCCCTTCCACAGGCTGGGCGACAACCCCACGCTGGCCATCGCCCGCGACATCGAGATGATCGAGCACCTCGACAGGCTCGGCTATGACGAGGCCTGGATCGGCGAGCATCATTCGGCGGGGTGGGAGACCATCGCATCCCCGGAGCTGATCATCGCCGCGGCGGCGGAGCGGACCAAGACCATCCGCCTCGGCTCCGGCGTCACCAGCCTGCCCTACCACCACCCCTTCCTGGTGGCGCAGCGCTTCGTGCAGCTGGACCACATGACGCGCGGGCGGGTGATGCTGGGCTGCGGGCCGGGCGCCCTGGTCTCCGACGCCTATATGCTCGGCATCGAGCCTTCGACGCAGCGCCGGCGGATGGATGAATCGCTGGAGGCGATCATGGCGCTGCTGGCCTGCGACGGGCCGGTGACGCGCAAGACCGACTGGTTCGAGATGCATGAGGCGCGGCTGCACCTGAAGCCCTACAGCGACCCGCATTTCCCGATCGCGGTCGCCAGCACGCTGACGCCCGCGGGGCCGGCCGTTGCGGGCAAGCATGGCGTCGGTATCCTGTCGCTCGGCGCCGGCATGCCGGGCGGGCCTTCCGGGCTGCCCGGCCAGTGGAAGATCGCGGAGGAAGCCGCCGCCGCAAATGGCAAGACCATCAGCCGCCGCGACTGGCGCATGGTGATGAATGTGCATGTGGCCGAGACCGACGAACAGGCCCTGGCCGATGTGCGGGTTGGGGAGCGGCTGGAGACCGTGACCTATTTCGAGGATGCGCTGGGCCGCCCGCCCGGCCGGTCGCAGGACCCGCTGACGGATGGCGTGCAGGCCGGCACCACGCTGGTGGGCTCGCCGGAGACGGTGGCGCGCGGCATCGAGAACCTGGTCGAGAAGAGCGAGGGCGGCTTCGGCGGCTTCCTGTTCCGCGCGCATGACTGGGCCAACCGCGAACAGACCTGGCGCAGCTACGAGCTCTTCGCCCGCTGGGTGATGCCGCGCTTCCAGCAGTCGCTGGAGACGGTGCGCGGTTCACATGAATGGGCGGTGGCCAACCGCAAGACCATCTTCAGCCCGAATGTGGAGGCGCTGCGCAAGGCCTTCACCGATGCGGGCAAGGCGGTGCCGGAGGCCTTCGCGGCCAGGGCCTCCGGCGCACGCGACGTTTAGCCCAGCGCCTCGCAGAAGCGGCGGATGCGGGCGCAGGCATCCTCCAGCAGCGCATCCGCGGCGGCGAAGCTGATGCGGAAATGGCCGGGGAACATGAAGGCTGTGCCGTTCACCGTGGCCACGCCCTGTTCCGTCAGCAGGGCGAAGACGAAGTCCCAGTCATTGGTGATCTTCGTCCCCGCCGCCGTAGTCATGCCGATGCAGGCCGTCATATCCGGGAAGGCGTAGAAGGCGCCTTCCGGCATGTGGCAGCGCAGATGCGGCGTGGCGTTGAGGGACGCCACCACCCGGTTGCGCCGCGCCTCATAGACCTGGCGCATCGCCTCCGTCGCATCCTGCGGGCCTTCCAGCGCGGCGACCGCGGCGGCCTGCGCGATGGAGCAGGTGTTGGAGGTGGATTGCCCCTGCAGCTTGTCCATCGCCTTGATCAGGTGGCGCGGCGCACCGCCGAAGCCGATGCGCCAGCCGGTCATGGCGTAGGATTTGGAACAGCCATTCATCGTCAGCGTGCGCTCGCGCAGGCGCGGCTCCACCTGCGCGAAGGTGGCGAAGCGGCGGCCGTCGAAGACCAGCTTTTCGTAGATGTCATCGGTCAGGATATGCACCTGCGGATGCCGCAGCAGCACGTCGCAGAGCCCGCGCAACTCCTCCGCGCTGTAGGTCGCGCCGGTCGGGTTGGATGGCGTGTTGACGATCAGCCATTTCGTCCGTGGCGTGATCGCCGCCTCAAGCTGCTCTGGTGTCAGCCGAAAACCCTGGTTCGGGCCGCAGGGCAGCAGCACCGGCGTGCCATCGGCGAGGCCGACGATATCCGGGTAGGAGACCCAGCACGGCGTCGGGATGATGACCTCGTCGCCCGCATTGATGGTGGCGATCAGCGCGTCGTAGATCACCTGCTTGCCGCCGGTGCCGACCAGGATCTCATCCGGCGCGTAGTCCAGCCCGTTGTCGCGCTTGAACTTGGCGGCCACGGCGCGGCGCAGGGCGAGGGTGCCGGAGATATCGGTGTAGCGCGTCTGGTTGTTGCGGATGGCGGCGATGGCCGCTTCCTTGATGTGCTCCGGCGTGTCGAAATCCGGCTCGCCGGAGGAGATCGCCAGCACGTCCTTCCCCTCCGCCTTCAGCGCCTGCGCGCGTTGGCGCATGGCCGTGGTCTGGGAAGGCGAGATGCGGTTCAGCCGATCCGCGATGACGTCACTCATGATGGGTCCTCAGCGCGCCAGGTTCAGCCGGGCGCGGGTTACGATGTCCTTGAATTTCGCGAATTCGCCGGCAATGAAGGCGCCGGTCGTCGCGGGCGTGCTGTCGCTCACGGCGTCGATGCCAGCGGTCGCCAGCCGGGCCTTCACATCCTCCATCGCCAGCACCTGGTTCGCTGCTGCGTTCAGCCGCGTGACGATGGCCGGCGGCATGCCCTTCGGGCCGAGCATGACATTCCAGGTCGAGGCCGCGAAGCCCGCCAGCCCGGCCTCCTGCATCGTCGGCACGTCGGGGAAAAGCGGGTGGCGGGTGGGGGACCCCATGCCGATGATGCGGAACAGCCCATCCCGCGCCGCCGCGGCCAGCGAACCGAGCGGTTCCCAGCCATACTGCACCTCGCTTTTGGTCAACGCCTCCACCAGCGGCGCGCCACCGCGATAGGGGATGTGTTCCGCCTGCACCCCGCCGGCCGAGAGGCTCATCAGCTCCCCGGCCAGGTGCCCGACGCTGCCCGATCCGGAACTGCCCCAGCTCGCCTTGCCGGGATTGGCGCGCAGCCAGGCGAGCAGCGCCTGCGGGTCGCGATGCGGCGAGTTCGTCGGCACGGCGAGCGCGATCGGTGACCGGCCGAGGATGGCGATCGCGGTGAAATCCGCGATCGGGTCATAGGGCGTGGTGTCCGGCTGCAGCGCCGGCACCGTGCCGTGGGTGGAGGGCGTGCCGAGCAGGATGGCGTGGCCATCCGCCGATGCACGCCGCACATATTCGCTGCCGATGGTGCCGCCGGCGCCGGCGCGGTTCTCCACCACGATGCGTGCCGCCGGGCCGATCACCGGCGCCATCCGGTCCGCCACCAGCCGCGCCAGCAGGTCGGCCGACCCGCCGGCGGGGAAGGGGATGGTGAAGCTGACCACGCGATCCGGCCAGGCGGCCTGCGCGCGCGCCGAAGCGAAGGGCGCCGCGCTCAGCGCGGCCAGGGCGAGACGGCGGGTCAGCATCACGAAACCTCCTTCAGATGGTGATGTTCTGGCTGCGGATGATCTCGCCCCATTTGGCGAGTTCCTCCGTCCAGTAGGCGTCGAGCTCAGCGGCGCTGCTGCCGATGGTCTCCACCGCCATGCTGTTCAGCCGCTCCTTCGTCGCCGGATCGCGCAGCGCCTTCTGCAGCGACGCCGTCAGCCGGGCCACGATCGGCTGCGGCGTTCCGGCCGGCAGCAGCATGATGACGTCGGTCGAGGAGGCGAAGCCGGGCACGCCCGATTCCGCCAGCGTCGGCAGGTCCGGCGCGAAGGTCGAGCGTTGCGCCGTGCCGACTCCCAGCACCTTGAGCTGGTTGTTGGCACGGAAGGGAAGGCAGGTGACGAGATCGACGAAGGACATCGCCACTTCGCCCGCCAGCAGGCCCTGCACGGAGGGGCCGCCGCCGCGATAGGGCACATGCAGCAGGCGGGTGCCGGATTTCGCCTGGAACAGCTCCGTCGCCAGATGGCTGCTTGCGCCGATGCCGGCGGAGGAGAAGGTCACCTCGCCGGGCTTGGACTTCGCATAGGCGATGAACTCCGCCAGCGTGTTCGCCGGGACGGAGGGATGCAGGCACAGCCCCTGCGCGCTGCGCGCCACCAGGCTGATGCCGGTGAAGGCGGCGCGGTTGTCATAGGGAATGTTCCGCATCAGATGCGGGGCGATGGCGTAGGTGCTGTTGGTGCCGAGCAGGAAGGTGTAGCCATCCGGCCGCGCGCGCGCGACGTGATGGTGGCCGAGCGTGCCGGAGGCACCGCCCCGATTCTCCACCACCACCGGCTGGCCGAGATCCGCCGCCATCGCCTGCGCGATGACGCGCCCCATCACATCGGTGGAGCCGCCGGCCGCCCAGGGAATCACCAGGGTGACCGGGCGGCTGGGGAAGACCTCCTGCGCCGAGGCCGGGCGCAGCGCGGGCAGAGCGAGGCCCGCGGCCAGCAGGGAACGACGTGTCGCCATGGTCCATCTCCTTGTCGCCGTCGCAGCGCGACGGTGGGTGAGTGCCGTGATGCTTTCGCATCTCCCTGTTCACCGCGCTTCTTGGTGGCGCGGCGTTGCGAAGTATGAAGTCGTCAGGGCAGTTCGACGACCAGATTACGGAAGCGATCCACCGAAACCTTCGCCTCAGGCCCGATGACGCAGGTGGATTCACGTTCCTCCACCAGCGCCGGACCCAAGAAGCTGGCGCCGGGCGCGAGGGCGTAGCGATCATAGACCTGGCAGGGACGCCAGCCGATCCCCTCGAACAGCACGTCCCGCACGCCACGCGCGGCCTGCGTGGCATCCGTGAAGCTCTCGGTCGCGGTGTTGGCAACCTCCGCGAGCTGGATGTCGCGGCCCGGTGCAAGGCACGCGACGCGCCAGGACAGCGCCTCGATCGGCAGGTCGGTCAGCGCGCGGCCGAAGCGTTCGCGATAGCTGGCGAAGAAATTCTCCCGAATCGCCGGCAGGTCGGCCGCGCTCAATGTCGTGGAAGGCAGCTTCACGGGAATCTCGAAACCCTGGCCGACATGCCGCATGTCGGCGGCGGCCACTGCCGTGATCTGGTCCGGGTCGGCGCCGGTCTCCAGCAGCAATGCACGGCCTTCCTCGGCCATCTGCGCCAGCAGCCCGTTCACATGGTCCCAGTCCAGCCGCTCCAGCCGCCCGACATGGCTGCGCACCAGGTCGGTGGCCGGCGGCGCGACGAGGAAGCCGAGCGCGGAAGCAACACCCGCGCCGAGTGGCACCAGCATGCGCTTCATCTTGAGAAGCCGCGCCAGGTCGTAGGAATGCACCGGCCCGGCGCCGCCGAAGGCGATCAGCGTGTAGCGGCGCGGATCGCGCCCCTTCTCGGCCAGGTGCATGCGCGTGGCGGCGGCCATCGTCTCGTCGACGATGCGGCGGATGCCGAGCGCGGCCATGTCGCGTTCCACGCCCAGCTTCTTCGCGATGCCGGTCTCGATGGCGCGCTGCACGGCATTCGGGTCCAGCGCCATCTCGCCGCCGAGGAAGTATTTCGGATCCAACCGGCCGAGCACCAGGTCGCCATCGGTCACGGTGGGTTCCGTTCCGCCGCGGCCGTAGCAGATCGGCCCCGGCTTCGCCCCCGCGCTGCGCGGCCCCACCTTCATCAGCCCCGAAGCCTCATCGACGCGGGAGATGGAGCCGCCGCCGGCCCCGATCTCGATCATGTCCACGACCGAGACCTTCAGCGGCAGGCCGGAGCCCTTCTGGAAGCGCCGCACGCGCCCCGCCTCGAAGTCGAACTTCCGGTCGGGCGCTGCATTCTCCACCAGGCACATCTTGGCGGTGGTGCCGCCCATGTCGAAGGAGACGACATGCATCTCGCCGGTCAGCCGCGCGAGGAAGGACGCCGCCATGGCGCCGGCGGCGGGGCCGGATTCGATCAGGCGGATCGGGAATTCCTTGGCATCCCGCACCGCGGCGATGCCGCCGCCCGAAAGCATCACATGCAGCCGCCCGACGAAGCCCAGCGCGGCCAGATCCGCCTCCAGCTTATCGAGGTAGCGGCGCATCAGCGGCTGCACATAGGCATTGGCGCAGGCCGTGCTGGTGCGTTCGAATTCGCGGATCTCCGGCGCAACGCGGGACGACAGCGAAAGCGGCAGGTCGGGGTACATTTCGGCCACGATGGCGCCTGCGCGAACCTCGTGCCGGTCGGCGTGGTAGGAATGCAGGAAGGCGATGGCGAGCGCCTCGATTTTCTCGACTTCAACGAGGCGCGTCACCGCATCGCGCACCGCCTGTTCATCCAGCGGCAGCAGGGTGGCGCCATGCACGTCGATGCGTTCAGGAATTTCCAAACGGCGGTGCCGCGGCACCAGGGTCGGCGGCGCTTCCAGATACAGGTCGTACAGATCGTAGCGCGTCTCGCGGCCGATCTCGATGACGTCCCGAAAACCGGCCGTGGTCAGCAGGCCGACCGTGGCGCCGGTGCGCTCGATGATGGTGTTGGTCACCAGCGTCGTGCCGTGGACGATGCTGTGCAGGTCGGCGGGCTTGAGGCCCGTCTCCTCCAGCAGCCGCATCGTGCCGGCGATGATCGCCTCGCTGGGATCGTCCGGGGTGGTCAGGCGCTTGCCGGTGGCGACCAGCTTGCGAACCGGATCATGCAGCACGAAATCCGTGAAGGTGCCGCCGACATCGACTCCGATGCGTGCCGTGCCCGCGCTCATGCCTTCACCCCATAGTCACGCATTGCCGCCTCTTCGGTGATGTAGCCGTCGCGGATATCCGCGCGCACGGCTTCGGGGTCGCGCTGCTTCGGATCACCGAAGCCGCCGCCGCCCGGATACAGCAGAGTCACGCGCCGTCCCGTGTCCACGCTGGTGCGGGATTTCGGATGCGGCCTGGTGCCGTCATCGATCGCGATCACCGCCGGCGCGCCGGGGCCACCGCCGAGCAGGCCTTCTGCCGGATGGTCGCGACGATCCGACAGCAGGGAAAGCCGCACCGCGGCCGGCGTGCGCACCTCGATCTCCGCTTCCTGGCCCAGCCCGCCGCGGAACCGCCCGGCGCCGCCGGAATCCGGACGAAGCTGCTTGCGCCAGACCAGCAGCGGCGCGACGCTCTCATAGGCCTCGATGGAGCCGGCGCCGACATTGGTCGGAAACGCCGTGGTCGGCAGTCCGTCGCGATGCGGGCTGGCGCCCATGCCGCCGCTGGCGAACAGCACCTGGGAGAAGCGGTCGCCGTTCTGGTCCATGCCGCTGAACAGCGCGCGCATGGTCGGCGCGCCGCCGCATTCCGCCAGCACCTTGTCCGGCAGCACATCCGCCAGCGCCTTGTAGATCACGCCCGCCAGCAGATGGCCCGTGAGCTGCCGCGCGCTGCAGGGCGCGGGGAAGCGCGGGTTGAGGATGGAGCCCTCCGGCGCCGCGACGGTGATGGCCTGGTAGCTGCCCTCATTGCGCGGCGTGAAGGGATCCAGCGCGCATTTCACCGGATAGACCGAATAGGCATGCGTGTAGTTCAGGACGCAGTTGATGCCGCGATCGATCTGCGGCGAGGTGCCGGCGAAATCGATATGCATCGTCTCGCCCGAGACTGTCACCGCGCAGGTGATGCGCGTGACCAGCTCGTCGAAGCCATCCGCCTCGATGGTGGCGCTGTAGGTGCCGTCCGGCACCTGGGCGATGGCGCGGCGCATCGCCTGGTCGGCGCGGATCTGCAGCGCCTCCGACAGGCCCTGCAGATCGTCCAGCCCGGTGTCGTCCAGGAATTCGGCGCAGCGGCGCACCGCCACCTCATTCGCCACCACCTGCGCCTCCAGATCGCCCATCACCGGGCCCGGGATGCGGACATTGGCGGAGAGCAGCTCCACCAGATCCTCGTTGCGCTGGCCGGCGCGGAACAGGCGCGACGGCGGAATGCGGATGCCTTCCTCGAACAGCTCCCGGCAATCCGCCGACCACAGCGCGCCGCCGACATCCGGCGAATGCGCGATGGACCCCGCGAAGCCCACGATTTTTCCGCCATGGAAGATCGGCGAGACAGCGGTGAAATCCGGCAGATGCCCGGTGGCGAGAAACGGGTCGTTGGTGATCACGCAATCGCCCGGCTGCCACGTCTCGATCGGGAAGCGGGCGAGAAAGTGCTTCGTGGTCTTCGGCAGGATGCAGGAGAAGGAGGCGATGCCGCCAGTGTTCTCCGAGATGGAATCGCCGTTGCGATCCATCAGCACCGTGGCGAAGTCGTTCGACTCGCGGACGATGGTGGAGAAGGCGGTCCGCAGCAGCCCCGTCGCCGCTTCATCGGCGATGGAGATCAGGCGGCTCCAATAGACCTCCAGGGTGATCGGATCGAAGGACTCCAAGGGGCAAGCCTTTCCGTTCATGCGATTGAAACGCTAGTCGCGACGAAACAACCCGTCCAATATCAAACGCATCTATATTGAGAGGTAACGGGTATGGAGCTGCGGCATCTGCGCTACTTCGTGGCGGTGGCGGAGGAACTGCACTTCACCCGCGCCGCGCGCCGCCTCGGCATGGCGCAGCCGCCGCTGAGCCAGCAGATCCAGCAGCTGGAGGCGGAGCTGGCGACACCGCTGTTCGAGCGCGGCACCCGCCGCGTGGCGCTGACGGAGGCCGGCCGGATGCTGCTGCCGGAAGCCCGCGCGGCGCTGGACCAGGCCGCCCGCGCCGCGACGGTGGCGCGGCGGGCCGGGCGCGGTGAGATTGGCGAGCTGCGGATCGGCCTGTTCGCCTCCGCGCCGCTGCTGCCCGTCTTCACCGAAGCCGTTCTGAGCTTCCGCCGCCGGCTGCCGGATGTGCATCTGGCCTTGCAGGAAAGCCCCACGCTGCAACAGGTGGATGCGCTGCGGCGCGGCGCGCTGGATGCCGGCTTCCTGCGCTGCCCCTCTGCCGACGACATCCCGGGCGATGTCACGGCGGTGGAGTTGCTGCGCGAACGCCTGGTGGCGATGATGCGGGAGGATCACAAGCTGGCCCGCCACCCGGGCCCGCTGCCGATCGCGGCGCTGGCGGAGGAGAAGCTGATCTTCTTCTCCCGCTCCGTCGGCACCACCCTGCACGCCCAGTTCGGCGCCCTGTGCCGCGGCGCCGGCTTCACGCCCAACATCACGCAGACGGCGCGGGAGAATTCGACCCTGATCGGCCTGGTGGCCGCCGGGCTGGGCATCGCCGTGATGCCGGCCTCGCTCGCGCAGATCCGCGTGGCGGAGGTGACGCATCGCGACCTGGCGGAGCCGGGTGCCACCACCAGCATCTGGCTTGCCACGCCACGCGGGGCGCCGAGCGCCCTGGCGCGTGCCTTCCTGGATTGCGCCGGGGCCGGCCGGAGCTGATCGCGATCGCGTGATTTGTGCATTGCAACATTGACTTCCATTGGAAACCGGCCAGTATTCATCCAACAAAAACTCCCCGGTTTCCTGAGGTCCCATGCCCCAATTCCCTGGCAGGCAGCTTGTGCCGCGCCTGGCCGTCCTCGGCCTGATCCTGCTGACCGCCGCCTGCGAGGACCAGCCGCGTGGCGCCGCGGCGCAGCCCGCGCCGCCCCCCACGGCGGTCACCGTGGTGACCCTGCAGCGGCAGGAGGTGCCAGTGACCACCCTGCTGCCCGGCCGCACCGCCGCCTTCCAGGAAGCCGAGGTCCGCCCCCAGGTCGGCGGCCTGGTGCGGGAGCGGCTGTTGACCGAGGGCCAGGCCGTCACCGCCGGCCAGCCGCTGTTCCAGATCGACCCGGCCACCTATGAAGCCGCCCTGTCCCGCGCCGAGGCCGCGCTGGCCCGTGCAGAAGCGACACAGCGGGCGGCCGCCGGCACCGCCAACCGCTACCGCACCCTGGTCCGCACCCAGGCGGTCAGCCAGCAGAACCTTGAGAATGCGGAGGCCGCGTTGCGGGAGGCGCAGGCGGATGTGCTCTCGGCCCGCGCCTCGCTGGAGACGGCACGGATCGACCTGGGCCACACCCGCGTCACCTCGCCGATTGCAGGCCGCACCGGGCGGTCCAGCGTGACGGTGGGCGCGCTGGTCACGGCAAACCAGGCGGCCTCCCTGGTGACGGTGACGCAGCTCGACCCCATCCATGTGGACGTCACCCAGCCCAGCGCCGCGCTGCTGCAGCAGCGACGGGACATCGAGAGCGGCGCGCTGCGGCGGGCCTCGGCCGAGATCGCCCCGGCCCGGCTGATCCTCGAGGATGGCAGCCGCTACCCGCATCCGGGCCAGATCCAGTTCTCCGAGGTCATCGTCGACCAGGGCACCGGCTCCGTCACCCTGCGGGCCGTCTTCCCCAATCCCGACCAGCTTCTGCTGCCCGGCATGTTCGTGCGGGCGGAGGTGGAGGAAGGCGTCACCGACCGGGCGCTGATGGTGCCGCAGCAGGCGGTTCTGCGCACCCCGCGCGGTGAGCCGATGGCCTATGTGGTGAATGCCGAGGGCGTGGTGGAACAGCGCATCCTGCAGGCCGGCCGCGCCATCGGCACGGATTGGATGGTGACCGGCGGCGTGCAGGCCGGGGATCGCGTGGTGGTTGAAGGCGTGCAGCGCATCCGCCCCGGCGCCCGCGTGAACGCGACGGAGCGCGGCACCACGCCCGTCGCCGCCGCCGCGCAGCCCCGCAGCTAGGCATTCCGACATGGCACGCTTCTTCATCGACCGCCCGGTCTTCGCCTGGGTCATCGCCATCGGCATCATGCTGGCCGGCGTCCTGGCGCTGCGCACCCTGCCGGTGGCGCAGTACCCGGCCATCGCGCCGCCCGCCATCTCCGTCCAGGTCAGCTACCCGGGCGCCTCCGCCGAGACGGTGCAGAGCACCGTGGTGCAGGTGATCGAGCAGCAGCTCAGCGGCATCGACGGGCTGATGTACTTCTCCTCGCAGACCACGAAGGATGGCGCCGCCACCATCCAGCTCACCTTCGCGCAGGGCACCAACCCGGATACGGCGCAGGTGCAGGTGCAGAACAAGGTGCAGCTCGCCGTGCCGCGCCTGCCGCAGACGGTGCAGCAGCAGGGCATCCGCGTGGCGAAATCCACCAGCAACTTCCTGATGGTGGTGGGCTTCGTGGCGACCGATGGCCGGATGGGCAATGCCGACATCTCGGACTTCCTGGTCGGCACCATCCAGGACCCGATCAGCCGCACGCCGGGCGTCGGCGACTACCAGGTGTTCGGCGCGCAATTCGCCATGCGGATCTGGCTGGATCCGGCCAAGCTGGTGAATTATGGCATGACGCCGGGCGATGTCCGCACCGCCATCCAGGCGCAGAACGTGCAGGTCTCCAGCGGCGAGATGGGCGCGCAGCCCTCGGTGCCCGGCCAGCAGCTCAACGCCACCATCATCGGCCCGTCCTACCTGCAGACGCCGGAGCAGTTCGGCGCCATCCTGCTGCGCGTCCAGGGTGACGGCGCGCAGGTGCGGCTGCGCGACGTGGCGCGCGTCGAGATCGGCGCGGAGAACTACGCCTTCACCACACGCTTCAACGGCCAGCCCGCCGCCGGCATCGGCATCCGCCTCGCCAGCGGCGCCAATGCGCTGGATACCGGATCTGCGGTGCGCGCGACCATCGACCAGCTGCGCCCGAACTTCCCGCAGGGGCTGGAGGTGGTCTACCCCTACGACACCACCCCCTTCGTTCGCCTGTCGATCACCAGCGTTGTGCACACGCTGATCGAGGCGGTGGTGCTGGTGTTCCTGGTGATGTTCCTGTTCCTGCAGAACCTGCGGGCGACGCTGATCCCGACGCTGGCAATTCCCGTGGTGCTGCTCGGCACCTTCGCGGCGCTGTCCGCGGCCGGCTTCACCATCAACACGCTGACCATGTTCGGCCTGGTGCTGGCCATCGGCCTGCTGGTCGACGACGCCATCGTGGTGGTGGAGAATGTGGAACGCGTGATGGCGGAGGAACACCTCTCGCCTATCGAGGCGACACGCAAATCCATGGACCAGATCACCGGCGCGCTGATCGGCATCGGCCTGGTGCTGTCCGCTGTGTTCCTGCCGATGGCCTTCTTCGGCGGCTCCACCGGCGTGATCTACCGGCAGTTCTCCATCACCATCGCCACCGCCATGGCGCTGTCCGTGCTGGTGGCGATCTTCTTCACGCCGGTGCTCTGCGCCACCCTGCTGAAGCCGCACAAGCCGGGGCAGGGCACGCGGGGCTTCTTCGGCTGGTTCAACCGCGGCTTCGATCGCACCACCCGGGTGTATGAACGCGGCGTGCGCGGCAGCATGCGGCGGCCCTGGCGGATGATGGCGATCTACGCGGCGCTGCTGGCCGGCCTCGGCTTCGCCTTCCTGCGCCTGCCCGGCGGCTTCCTGCCGAATGAGGACCAGGGCACCGCCTTCGTGCAGGTCATCGCACCGCCCGGCGCCACCACGGACCGGACGCAGCGCGCACTCAATGAGCTCAACCGCTATCTGCTGGAGGATGAGAAGGACGTGGTGCGGTCCTTCTTCGGCATCAACGGCTTCAGCTTCAGTGGCCGCGGCCAGAATGCCGGACTCGGCTTCATCAGCCTGCGGCCCTGGGATGAGCGGCCGGGCGCGCAGAACAGCGTGCAGGCGCTGACCGGGCGCATCATGCGCCACTTCGCCACTTACCAGGATGCCATCATCGTCGCCTTCGCGCCGCCAGCCATCACGGAACTCGGCAACGCCACCGGCTTCACCTTCCAGCTTCTGGACCGTGCCGGCGCCGGCCATGCGGCGCTGATGCAGGCGCGCGACCAGTTGCTGGGCCTGGCGGCACAGAGCCCGGTGCTGGCCGGCGTGCGGCCGAACGGGCTGAATGACGAGGCGCAGTTCCGCCTTCTGGTGGATTGGGAAAGGGCCAGCGCGCTGGGGCTTTCCGTCTCCGATATCAACACCACGCTGTCCACCGCCTGGGGCTCGACCTATGTGAACGACTTCATGGATCGCGGCCGCATCAAGCGCGTGTACATGCAGGGCATCGCGGAAGCGCGCATGCTGCCGGGCGACCTGGATCGCTGGTTCGTCCGCAATGCCAGCGGCCAGATGGTGCCCTTCTCCGCCTTCGGTCGCACCGAATGGGTCTATGGCTCGCCGCGGCTTGAGCGGTTCAACGGCATCGGCTCGCGCGAAATCCAGGGCGCGCCGGCGCCCGGGCGCACCAGCGGCGAGGCGATGGCGGAGATGGAGCGGCTGGCGACGCAGCTGCCGCCGGGCTTCGGCTATGCCTGGAGTGGCATCTCCTACGAGGAGCGTGGCGCATCCGGCCAGGCGCCGGCGCTCTACGCCATCTCGCTGCTGGTGGTCTTCCTGTGCCTCGCCGCGCTGTATGAAAGCTGGTCGATCCCGACGGCGGTGATGCTGGTGGTGCCGCTCGGCGTGCTCGGCGCGGTGCTGGCCAGCCTGGGGCGTGGCATGTCGAACGACGTGTATTTCCAGGTCGGCCTGCTGACCACCATCGGCCTGTCCGCGAAGAACGCCATCCTGATCGTGGAATTCGCGAAGGAGGGCTTCGACCGCGGACTCAGCCTGGTGGAAGCGGCGGCGGAGGCGGCACGGCTGCGGCTGCGGCCGATCATCATGACTTCGCTCGCCTTCACGCTGGGCGTCGTGCCGCTGGCGATCTCAACCGGCGCGGGGTCCGGCGCGCAGAACGCGATCGGCACCGGCGTGATCGGCGGCGTGGTCACCGGCACGGTGCTGGCCGTGGTCTTCGTGCCGCTGTTCTTCCTGCTGGTGCTGCGCCTGTTTCGGGCCAAGCCGAAGGCGGAGACGACGGCGACGCAACCCCTGCCGGCGCCGGCGGAGTAGCGGCGCGATGACGGTGGAAAACGGCGCGGCAACCGGTGGCCTGGAACGGCGAAAGCCGGGGCGGGACCCGATGCCGGAGGCGATGCGGGCGCGGCTGGTCTGCGATGCGGCCGCCCATGTCTTCCTGCGCGACGGCTATGTGGCGTCCCGCATGGATGACGTGGCGCGCGTCGCCGGCATGTCCAAGCGCACGCTGTACCAGCTTTATCCCTCCAAGGCGGCGCTGTTCGAGGCGACCATCGCGGATGTCCTGGCGCCGCTGCATCTCGACACGGAGATGGAGCGTGATCCGGACCTGCGGCGGTCCCTGAACGGCATCCTGCTGGCTGCGGCACAGCACCTTCTTTCGCCGGCGCAGTCCGCGATCTTCCGCCTGGTGATCGCGGAGGGCCATCGCTCCCCGGAACTGGCGGAGGCGTTCCACCGCGTGAAGCTGAGCCGCGGCGCCAGTGCCCTGCAGCGGCGCCTGGCCGTGGAGATCCAGGCCGGCCGGCTGAAGCTGGCGGATGCGGGGGAGGCGTCGCGCATGCTGTTCGGCATGGTCTGCGGCGCCACCCAGATGATGATGCTGCTCGGCGTCTGCGCGGCGCCGGAGACAACGGATCTCGCCGTGCTGGTGCGCGATGCGGTCGAGGTTTTCCTGGGTGGTGCGCTGCGCCAGGCATCGGCGCCGGTGGTTTGACGCAACGCTTTGCTGCGGCCTAGCATCGGGTCGCAGTTGGCGGGGCGGGCATGACGGCAGCGGGCAGCGTGGCGGAACTCTCGGTCGCCGTGGATGCGGGCGGCACCTTTACCGACATCGTGCTGGTGGACCGCGCCAGCGGCCAGCGCTGGCAGGCCAAGGTGCCCTCCACCCCTGCTGACAGGTCACAGGCTTTCGCGGATGGCATCGCGCAGATACTGGCGCAGGCCGGCCACGTCGCGGCGCAGGTGACGCATGTGCTGCACGGCACGACCGTCGCGACCAACGCGATCCTGGAACACAAGGGCACCCAGGCCGGGCTGCTGACCACGGCCGGCTTTCGCCATGTGCTGGAGATCGGCCGGCACGACATTCCGCGGCACGAGAACCTATATTCCTGGGTGAAGCCGCGCCGCCCGATTCCACCCGAGCATGTGCTGGAGGCGCGCGAACGCCTGGCCGCCGATGGCAGCGTGGTGACCCCACTGGAGGAGGCGGATGTGCGCGAGGCCGCCGCCGAATTCCGCCGCCTCGGCGTGCAGGCCGTCGCCGTGTGCTTCCTGCATGCCTATGCCGATCCGCGCCACGAACAGCGCGCAGGTGCGATCCTGGCGGAGGCGCTGCCGGGCATTCCCATCACGCTGTCCACCGAGGTGCTGCCGGTCTTTCGGGAGTACGAACGCAGCATGGCGACCGCGCTGAACGCCTATGTCATGCCGGCCGTCGCCACTTATGTCCGCCGCGTGGAACAGCGGCTGCGCGACGGCGGCATCGCCGCGCCGCTGCTGCTGATGAAATCGAGTGGCGGCGTGATCCGTGGCGAGGGGGCGGCGCGGCAGCCGGTGCAGACCGCACTCTCCGGCCCCGCGGCCGGCGTGGTGGGGGCGCGCGCGGTGGGGCTGCGGGCAGGCCATCCGCGGCTGATCACGCTGGATGTCGGCGGCACCTCCGCCGATATCAGCCTGATCGATGGCGAGCCACGGCTGACCAGCGAGGGCCGCGTCGGTGACTGGCCGCTGACCCTGCCGATGATCGACATCCACACCATCGGGGCCGGCGGCGGCTCCATCGCGCGGGTCTCGCCGGAGGGTGCGCTGCTGGTCGGGCCGGAAAGCGCGGGCGCCGATCCCGGCCCCGTCGCCTATGGCCGCGGCGGGGAGGCGCCGACGCTGACGGATGCGAACCTGGTGCTCGGCCGCCTGCCGCCCTCGCTGCTGGATGGCGGCATCCGGTTGGATGTGGCCGCCGCCGCACGCGCCATCGAGGCGCAGATCGCGAAGCCGCTAGGGCTCAGCCTGCAGGACGCGGCGCGCGGCATCGTCGCAGTGGCGGACAACGCCATGGCGGGGGCGATCCGCGTGGTCTCCGTGCAGCGCGGCCATGACCCGCAGGATTTTTCCCTGTTGCCCTTCGGCGGGGCCGGGCCGTTGCAGGCGGGGGCGATCGCGCGGCTGCTGGGCATGAAGCGCATCCTGGTGCCGGCGCGGCCCGGCGTTCTCTCCGCGGAGGGTCTGCTGGCCGCGCCGCTGCGCAACGAATTTGCTCGGACTGTGATGCTGCGGGCGCCGCTGACCGATGTGGCACCGCTGGCCAATGCCTTCGGCGCGCTGGATGCGGAAGCCGCGGCCTGGCTCGTCGCGGAATCCGTGCCGGAAGCGGCGCGCGAGATTCGCTGGCGCGCCGGCATGCGCTACATGCACCAGGGCTTCGAACTCTATGTGGACTGGCCCGGCCGCAGCGCCGATGCAGCGTCCCTGGCGGAGGCGGTGGAGCGGTTCCACGCGCAGCACGAACAGCTCTACACCTTCGCGCAGCGCGACACGCCGGTGGAGGTGGTGACGCTGGAGGTCACCGCGCTCGGCCGCCTGCCCGGCCCGGCGGCCGAGGCCGCGCCACCCGCCGGCGAGACCACGCCGGCCGGCGATGCGCTGGTGCATCTGGAGGACGGCCCGGCCCGCGTGCCGGTCTGGCGCCGCGATGCGCTGGGCGCCGGCGCCGTGCTGCGCGGCCCCGGCATCGTCGTGCAGATGGATGCCACCACCTGGCTGCATCCCGGCGACGTCGCGACGCTGGACGCCTTCGGCAACCTGGTGGTGGAGGTGGGGTAACTACCCCGCCATGGCCTGCCACCAGGCCTTGGCATCACGATGCGTGCCGTGGCGGTGGAACAGCGCCGTGTTGTCGGCACGCTGGGCACGCAATGCTGCGGTGGCGTCTTCATCCACCTCGCGATCGGGGCCATCACGCAGCACCACGCCGTAATCGGCGCGTGCGGCCTCGACGCTGACGAAGCCGCCGCGCACATCCTGCCGCACGCGCCAGGCCTCGCGATCGAAGGGATGGCCCCAGCCGCCGCCGCCGGTCGATTCCATCCGCACCACATCGCCGCGCTGCACCGGAATGCCCTGCGCCAGCCGCGGCAATTCGCGTTCGCCCGGCGTGCCGGGGTTGAGCAGGAAGCGCCCGGGGCGGCCGCTCTCGCCGCCCTTCACGCCCCATGGCGGATTCTCGACATTGTCCATGCGCGTGTTCAGCACGGCGCCATCCACCAGCACCTCCATCTCCCGCACCATGCCGCAGCCGCCGCGCCAGCGCCCGGGGCCGCCGGAATCCGCGCGGATCGCGTAGGTGCGGATGCGGACCGGCATGTCGGTCTCCAAAAACTCGATCGGGTAGTTTTGCTGCGCGACGTAGTAGATGACGTCGAGCCCATCGGCGAAGGGCCGCGCGCCCTGGCCGGTGCCGTGGCCGCCGGATTTGTAGAACAGCGAACCATCCGAGGGCTGCCGGCCGGTCAGCGTGTAGATGGTGTAGATGGAACTCGCCGCCGGGCTCTCACCCTCCGTCGCCTGCGCGATCAGGCCGAGGCAGCTGGAGATGACGCGCGCCAGCGTGTTGGAACGCTGGCCGAGCGGCGCCGGGAAGGCAGGCTGGATGATGGTGCCGTCCTTGGTCCGCACATCGGAGATGGCGCGCAGCAGACCCTCATTCATCATCAGACCCGGCTCATCGCGCAGCAGGTACAGGCCGAAGACCGTGTTGGGCACGGTGGGGTTCATCAGGAAGTTGATGGGCCCTTTGGCCTGCGCGTCAGACTCGGTGGTGTCCAGCGTGAAGCCATCCTCCCGCGACTCCAGCGTGAAGCGCACGGTGAAGGGCCCGCCGCCCTTGCCGTCGCCATCCACGCGATCCGCGAAACGCCAGCTATGCCCCGGCGGGAACAGCTCCGCCAGGCGGCGGCGGAAGACGCGGGAGGATTGGTCGATCATCGCCTCCACCGCGCCGAGGAACACCTCCGTGCCGAAGCGGGCGAACAATTCGCCGAGCCGCTTCTCGCCGAGCCGAACCGCCGCTGTCAGTGCCCGCGTGTCGCCGCGCGCATGCTGCGGGAAGCGGGAATTGCGGACGAAGGTCTCGAAAAGGTCTGTGTTCAGCTCGCCTTCCCGATACAGCCGCACCGGCGGCACGATGATCCCCTCCTGGAAGATGCTTTCGGTGCCGGGCGTGTTGGAACCCGGCCAGGCGCCGCCGATATCGCGAAAATGCGCCCAGCTCTGCGCGAAGGCCACCAGATCGCCATCCACGAAGACCGGCGTAGCAAAGACCTGGTCGGAAGTGTGGGAGACGCCGCCGCGGGAGGCGTAGCAGTCATTGTACCAGAAGATGTCGCCCGGCCGAATCTCCGCCGCCGGGAAGCGGTCGAGAATCGGCCGCAGCACATCGCCGAACAGCGGCAGCTTGGTGCCGGTGACGAGCCGGCCATCCGCGCCGTAGAAGCCGATGAAGTAATCCTGCTTCTCCCGGATCACCGGCGACATCGCCGTGCGTTCCAGCAGCGCCTCGCATTCCGCCTGGGCGGATCGCAAGGCGCCCTTGATGATCTCGATGGTGACGGCGTTGACGCTCATTCCGGCCATGCCTGCTCGCCCAGATCCCAGAACAGCCCGGCGGCAATCTCCAGCCCCTCCCGCATGATCGGCAGCAGCGCATGTTCATTCGGCGCGTGCTGGGAACAGCCGCTGTAGGAATGCGGGATGTAGATGGTGGGCAGGCCGAGCGTGACGGCGAAGGTATCGTTGGGAAGCGACCCGCCCGCATTCGGCACGATCATCGGCGTCTTGCCGGTGCTGCGCTGGACGGAGGCCGCGACCATGCGCGGCCAGGGCCCATCCGGATCCATCCGAGTCGCCGCCCATTCGGCACCGGACTTCACCGGATCAACCGTCACGTCATCGAAGCCGGCCGCCGCCAGATGCGCGCGCAGCGCCGGGATGAAGGTGGCGGGCTTGCGGTCCACCGTGTAGCGGATCTGGCAGCGGGCCACGGCCTCTGGCGGCACGGCGTTCACCGGCGCCTCGGGGTGGCCGCATTTGAAGGCAAGCACCTCGAAGGTGTTCCAGCCGAAGACCTTCTCCGCCGCGGTCAGCCCGCGCTCGCCCCACCAATGGTTGATCTGCGGACCGTCCTCGCCGCCATCCACTTCGCAATGCGCCAGCGCGGCGCGCACGCTGTTGGGGATGCGCTCCGGCAGGATGTCGCGCGCCAGCACATGGCCGTCGCGGTCGATGATGGCTGCGATGGCATGCGCCAGCCGCACGCCGGGATTGGCCAGCAGCCCGCCCCAATTGCCCGAATGGTGCCCACCCTCGCGGTACTTCACGCGCAGATCCAGGCTGAGGGCGCCGCGCGTTCCGAGCACCAGCGCCGGCACATCCGGCACCAGGCGTGGCCCGTCCGAGGCGATCAGCACATCCGCCTTCAGCTCATCCCGATGCGCGCGGCAGAACTCGTCAATACCGGGGGAGCCGACCTCCTCGCTGGTCTCCAGCAGGATGATGACATTGAAGCCGAGCTTGCCACGCACCTTCAGCACCGATTCCAGCGCCGCCAGGTTGCAGCAATGCTGGCCCTTGTTGTCGACGATGCCGCGGCCGTACAGGCGTTCCCCGCGCTGCGTCAGCACCCAGGGGGACAGCCCCTCATGCCATTCGGCATCCAGGCCGCGCACCGTATCGCCATGGCCATAGGTCAGCAGGGTGGGGAGCGACGCATCCTCGATCCGGCGGCCGATCAGGAAGGGGCCGCCCTTGCCGGTGGGGTTCGGGTGGATGCTGCAGGTGAAGCCGATGCGCTCCAGATCCGGCGCCATCTCCTGCTCCAGGTAGCGCCACAGATGCGGGCCGCTATCCGGGTCCTGGCTTGCCGTCGGGCAGGCGACGCGGCGGGCGAGCAGCGCCAGCAGGCTGCCATCATCCAACAACCCGCTGGCGGCGGCGATCGCGGCCTCGCGCGTCATGCCGCGACGGCCTGCTGCACGCGGCGGGTGGCGGCGCGCAGTGCGGCGACGAAGCGATTCTGCCCGCGCATCAGCTCCACCTGCGCCGGCTTCTGCAGCGCGGCGTCGAGCTGCGGCAGCTCCGCCGCCACGGCAAGGCCGGGCAGGGGCGGCACGGTATAGGCCGGGTCATGCGCGAAGCGCGCCTCCCGCGTATAGTTGATGGGCACCAGAATTCGGGAAAGTTCATGCACCGCCGCGTTGCGGGCCGCGACCGGCGCAGCGCCCAGCCTGCCGAGTGCCTCACGCAGCCCGGCCACCGCGACCTTGGCCGGGGACAGATCCGCGGCGCCCTGGGAGGCCTTCTCATAGCCCGCGATGGTCGCATCGAATTCGTCGCAGGTCGCGATCCAGTCGAAGGGCAGGGCCTCGGCATTCGCGATGCGCAGCACGGACAGAAGATAGATCTTCATGTCCGTCATCAGCACGCCCTGGTCGGCGATCTCCAGCGTGTCGTTCTCCGTGTGCCAGGCGATGTTCGCGCCGCAGCCGGAGACGTCGTAATAGCCCTTCTCCTTGCGCAGCGCCTCCGGCATCGTGCTGGACAGCATGAAGAAGCTGGGCAGGCCGATATTGTTGAAGGAGTAGTCGCCGGCCTGCGGCGGCCGGATGGTCTTGATCTCCGCATCCGGCACCACGTCCCGGATGGCGCCGGCGGCCAGCGCGGCACTTTCGGTGAAGGCGCGCGTCTGGTGGTAGGAGGTGGCCCAGCGGCAGCCGGGGCTGTCGCAATTCACCTGGGCCAGGCAGTTCTCGTCGAGGTCCTGCGCGAAGGCATCGGTGAACCATGTGGAGCCGGCATAGCGCCCCGTCGAATGTCCCGGCCACCAGGCAATCTTCACGCTGCGCTTCAGCTCGCCCCGCTTCGCCCACAGCACGCGGGCGATCTCCAGCATCGTCGCATCGCCCGTGGCATTGTCGCCGACGCCGACCTCCCAGGAATCGTAGTGGCCGTGCAGCAGCACGAATTTCTCCGGATCTTCCGTGCCAGGAATCGTGACCACCGGAATCTTCTGCGGGAACCAGCCTTCCTGCATGTCCGTCATGATGGTGGCCTCGCCGCCAGCCTCGGCCAGCTCCATCAGCTTCATGCCATCCGGATTGTTCACGGCGACCACCGGGATCTTCGGCTTGCGCGGCAGGTCGTGCAGGTCCGGGCTGCCCCAGATGGTGGTGCAGGTGCCCCAATGGATGTCGATGCCCGGGTTCACGGCAATCAGCCCGACGCCGCCCCATTCCTCGATCAGGCTGGTCAGCGCCGGGTTGCCGAAGCCCTGCATGATGACGATCTTGCCGCCAACCTTGCGCTTCACCTCCTCGACCGAGGTGATGGAGCCGCCGAACAGCGTGGCGATGTCGCGGGTGTAGGACCGCAGCGCCTTCGGGTTGGCGTTCAGCTTCACCAGCGGCGCCGTGCGCCCGCCCGGCACCGGCAGGGCGGAAGAGGGCGGCTTGGCGCGGTAGCGCACGCCACCGGCCGTCACCGCGGCGTCCAGCGGCACGGAGAGGCAGATCTCCGGCTCATGCACCTCCACCGGGATGCCGTGGCGCTGCAGCTTCGCCACGATGACGTCGGCCGCCTTGTTCACATCCTCCGGCCGCCAGCGATGCATGCCGGCGAAGGTGGTCACCAGGTCCCAGGGCGCGTCCAGCGAGACGGCATCGAGGAAGCGCTGTTCTTCGGTGGAAATCGGCATCGGTAGGGGTCCCCTCTCGGCGGCGCGGCGCAGGATGGCAGCACCAGCGGCCGCGCCGCGCAAGCCACCGTGCCGAAAGCCTCTGGGCGATGCCCGGACGCGATCGCGCGCTTCGCAGGAATCTATGGTGTAGCTGGCACGGATTGTGCTGACATCGGGATGCCATCTGGGGACGCCGCCATGAACCGCCGCGCCATGCTGCTCGCCGCTTCCGCTCTCACCGGCCTGTCGAGGCTGCCGCTTGGTGGCGGTTCGGCGCAGGCACAGGCCGCGCAGGGCGACCCGATCCGCCCCCTGGTGCTGCTGACCCGCCCGCAGGCGGCGGCCCCGGCGGCCTATCAGGCGGCGGAGCTGATTGCACAGGAATGGCGCAAGCTCGGCCTGCAGATTGAGCTTCGGCCACTGCCCAACCAGCAGATGAGCCAGGTGGTCTGGTACGAGCGGCAGCGCTGGGACTTCACCATGTGGCAGATGGTCGGCCGGCCGGAGCGCGGGGACCCGGATGAGATGGTCTACAACCTGCTGCATTCCGCCAATATCGCGACCGGCTACAATTTCGTCGGCTACAACAACCCGGCCTATGACCGACTGGCGGAGGCGCAGCGCAGCGAGATGGACCAGGCGCGCCGCCAGGCCCTGGTGCGCCAGGTGCAGGAGGTGGTGAACCAGGACCAGCCCTATGCCTTCCTGGTGCATCCGGTGAACCTGCAGGCCTTCAACAAGCAGGTCTTCGTCGAGTCCAGTGCGGTGAACCAGGCGGGACTCGGCATCCGTAATTTCTGGAACTGGATCAGCCTGCAGCCCACCGGCGCGCAGCGCGACATCATCGTCAACAGCACGGAGCCGGTGAAGGCGACCAACCCCTTCTATGTCAGCGGCGCGCCGGATAGCTGGGTGACGGATCTGGTATGGGACCGGCTGATGCGCGTGGGCCCGGACGGCCTGCCGCAGCCCTGGGCGGCGGAACGCGTGGTGCAGCCGGACCCGCTGCATATCGAATGCACGCTGCGCGACGGCATGGCCTTCCACAATGGCGATCCGGTGACGGCCGAGGATGTGGTCTTCTCCTTCGAGGCGCCGGGCACCGGCAATGAATCGCCGATGTACCGCCCCTTCGTGCAGAACATCGCCAGCGTCGTCGCCACCGACCCGAAGACGGTGCGCTTCACCCTGAAGCGGCCCGATGCCGCCTTCCGCATCGCGGTGCTGGCCAAGCTGAACATCGTGCAGAAGAAGACCTGGGCGCCGGTGCTCGCGGAGTACCAGAACCGCCCGGAGAATCTGGAATCCTATGTCGAGGAACGCCCAATCGGCTCCGGCCCCTACCGCTTCGTCCGGTCCCGCGTGAATGAGGAAGTGGTGCTGGAGGCCAACCCGAACCACTGGGCGAAGCCGAAGGCGGATCGCTGGATCATGCGCATTATCACCAACACGGAAGCCACGCTCGGCGCCTTCCGTCGCGGCGAGATCAACGTGCTGGCCGACTATTTCGGCGACCCCGATCTGGTGAAGGAGATGGCCGAGGCCAATCCCCGCATGATCGCGGTGCGGGAGGAGGTGGATATCGGCTTTCAGTTCGTCGGCATGAACCTGCGCCGTGCACCCTTCTCCGACGCCGCCTTCCGCCGCGCGCTCTCGGCCTCCGTGAACCGGGAGATGATGGCCGGCGCGGCGTGGAACGGGCAGGCGGTTCCGGCGAATTCGATGGTCTCGCCGGCGCTGGAGGCCTGGCACGATGCCGGCATCGTCGGCCGGGTGCCGGGCGGCAACCTGGATGGCGCAAAGCGGCTGCTGCAGGAAGCCGGCTACCGCGTGGTGAATGGAAAGCTGCACTACCCGGCGGGGGTGCGGGAAACCACCACGCCGTTCCAGTGAAGGGCGCCCGCATCTCGTGAAGCGCTTCGCTGGGCGGATTGCGCATGCCGCCTTCGTGCTCTGGGCGGTCGCGACGCTGACCTTCCTGCTGTTCCGGCTGATGCCGGGCGATCCGACGCTGAACTTCCTCTCTGATTCCTTCAGCGAGGAAATGCGTGCGGACCTGCTGGAATCCTTCGGCCTGGATAAGCCGCTGCCGGAGCAGTACCTGATCTATCTTGGCAGCCTGCTGCAAGGCGACCTCGGCGTCTCCTTTCTGCAGAAGCGGCCGGTGCTGGACATTCTGCTGGCGGCTCTGCCCAACACGGCTGCGCTGACCATCACCGCGCTGGTCATCGCCTATGCCTTCGGCATCATCGCCGGCGCCTTCCTGGCATTCGCCCGTGGCACGGTGACGGAGGGAATCGCCATTCCCGCCGCGCTGATCACGCGTGCGGCGCCGGAGTTCTGGCTCGGCATGCTGCTGCTGTCCTGGCTGTCCTTCGCCTGGGGCATCTTTCCCTCCGCGGGTGCCAATGTCGCGGGGTCTGAGTTCACTTCCGAATGGGCGCGGCTGACCTCGGCGGATTTCCTGTGGCACCTGATCCTGCCGGCGCTGACCCTCGCGCTGTACCTGCAGGGCCTGCCGCTGCTTCTGATGCGCGCGACGATGCTGGAGGTGCTGAACGACGAGTTCATCGTCATGGCCCGGATGAAGGGCCTCTCGCGCTGGGCGATCGTGATGCGCCACGCCGCGCGCAACGCGCTGCTGCCGGTGGCGACGGCCTTCGCCCTCGGCCTCGGCAGTTCCTTCGGCGGCAATGTGGTGATCGAGACGGTGTTCTCCTGGCCCGGCCTCGGCCGCGTGCTGGTCTCCGCGGTGCAGGGCGCGGATTACCCGCTGGCGCAAGGTGCCTTCATCATGATCGCGGCGGTGCTGGTGCTGATGAACATGGTGGCGGATCTGCTCTACGCCTGGCTCGACCCGAGGGTGTCCGTCGGTGCCCGGCGCTAGCGCGATGCGGCGCCGGCCGCTGCCAGGTTTCGTCGGGTCGGGCCTGGGCTTCCTGCGCAAGCAGCCCTTCGCGGTCGCGGGCCTGGCCATCTACCTCACCTTCATCCTGCTCGCGATCTTCGCCGACCAGATCGCGACGCATGATCCGCGCGAAATCCTGTTCCGCGGCGCCTATCGCGTGGCGCGCTACCTGCCGCCCTCCGCCACGCATTACCTCGGCACGACGGCTGGCGGGCGGGACGTATTCTCGCAACTGGTCCATGGCACCCGTTCCGCCTTGCAGGTCGGCGTCACGGCGGCTTTCTTCGTGGTGGTGATCGGCACGCTGCTCGGGCTGCTGTCGGGCTATCTCGGCGGCTGGGTGGACCGGGTGATCATGCGGATCTCGGACATCATCCTGGGCCTGCCCTTCCTGCCCTTCGTGCTGGTCATCTCCGCGCTGACTCGGCCCGGCACCACCACGCTGGTCGCCTCCGTCGCGCTGATGCTGTGGCCGAATACGGCGCGCGTCATCCGGTCGCAGGTCCTGTCACTCCGGGAACGCGGATGGGTGGAGGCGGCGCGCGTCACCGGCTGTTCCACGCCGCGCATCATCTTCGTGCACATCGCGCCGCAGGTGGCGCCGCTTGCGGCACTCTATGGCTCCATCGCCGTGGGCTGGGCGATCCTGACGGAGGCCTCCGCCTCCTTCCTCGGCTTCGGCGATCCCAATGCGATCTCCTGGGGCCTGATGCTGCAGGACGCCTTCGCCAACCAGGCGCTGTCGCGCGGCGTCTGGACCTGGTTCGTGCCGCCGGGCCTGTGCATCGTGCTGCTGGTGCTGGCCGGCTTCCTGGTGTCGCGCGGGTCGGAGAAGCTGCTGTTTCCGAAGCTGGGGGATTGATGGACGCGCTGCTGGATGTCCGCGATCTCGCCGTGCATTACCGCACCGCCGCCGGGCCGGTCCGCGCCGTGGATGGCGCCAGCTTCACGGTGCCGGCGGCCGGCATCGTCGGCCTGGTCGGCGAAAGCGGCTGCGGCAAATCGACCCTCGGCCGCGCACTGATGGGCGTGCTTCCGCGCAGCGCATCCATTGCCGCCGGCCAGGCCGTCTTCGAGGGGCGGGACCTCGTCACCCTCTCCCCGGCGGAGCGCCGCAAGCTGCTGTGGCGGCGGCTGGCCTTCGTGCCGCAGACGGCGATGAACGCGCTGGACCCGGTGCAGCGGCTGGCCGCGCAGATGCAGGAAGTGCTGGTGGAACGCGGCGGCCTGTCACGCGCCGCGGCCGGGGCGCGGGCGGTGGAGCTGTTCGCCATGGTCGGCCTCGATGCCGGCCGGCTGCGCGACTGGCCGCATCAGTTCAGCGGCGGCATGCGCCAGCGCGCCTCCATCGCGCTCGCGCTCGCGCTGAACCCGGCGCTGCTGATCGCGGATGAGCCGGTGACGGCGCTGGATGTCATCGTGCAGCGGCAGATCCTGGATGTGATGCGGGACCTGCAATCGCGACTCGGCCTGGCGATGATCCTGGTGACGCATGATGTCGCCGTCGTCGCCTATGCCTGCGACCGCGTGGTGGTGATGTATGCCGGGCGCGTGGTGGAAAGCGGCCCGGTGCGCGCCGTGCTGGAAGCGCCGCTGCACCCCTACACCATGGGCCTGATGAACGCCTTCCCGGACCTGGAGCGTGCGGGGGGCGAGCTGGTGCCGATCGAGGGCGCGCCGCCCTCCCTGCTCAACCCGCCCACGGGCTGCCGCTTCGCCGCGCGCTGCCCCTTCGCGGTGGCGCGCTGCGAAAAGGATCCGGCGCTGCTGGAACAGGCCCCCGATCATCACGTGGCCTGCTGGCGTGCCGCGGAAGCGCCGGCACTGCGGCCACTGGCCTCGGAGGCCGCGACATGGTCCCGCTGATCGCGGCGAATGACCTGGTGAAGGCCTTCCCGGCCTCGCGCAGCCTGCGCGACATGGCGCGCGGCCACCGGCCGGTGCTGCGCGCGGTGAATGGCGTCTCGCTCGCGGTTGCCGCGGGGCGCGCGCTCGGCATTGTGGGGGAGAGCGGCTGCGGCAAGACCACCACGGCGCGCCTGCTGCTGCGGCTGGAGGAAGCGACGAGCGGCACCGTGCTGTTCGAGGGGCAGAACGTCTCCGCGCTGCATGGCGCTGCGCTGCTGCCCTTCCGGTCCCGCGTCCAGCTCGTTTTCCAGAACCCCTTCGACGCGCTGAACCCGCGCTTCACCATCCGCCGCTCCCTGACCGAGCCGCTGCGGAATTTCGGCCTGCCCGCCGCGCAGTGGGAGGCGATGATCCGGGAGGCGATGGCGCGTGTACGGCTCGATCCGGCGGAGGCCTATCTCGACCGCCACCCGCATGAACTCTCCGGCGGCCAGCTGCAGCGCGTGGTGCTGGCGCGCGCGCTGGTGACGCATCCGCGCGCCATCATCGCGGATGAGCCGGTTTCGATGCTGGATGTCTCGGTGCGCGCCGGCGTGCTGAACGTGCTGCGCCGGGCGCGGGACGAACTGCAACTCGCCGCCATCTACATCAGCCACGACCTGGCGCTGATCCGCTACGTCTGTGAGGAGGTGGCGGTGATGTATCTCGGCCGCATCGTCGAAAGCGGACCGACGGCGGAGGTCATCGCCGGCGCCGCGCACCCCTATACCCGCGCCCTGGTCGCCGCCGTGCCGGTGCCGCGGGTGGACCAGGACCGCGGCGATCTGCCGATCATCGGCGGGCTGCCCGACCAGCGCAACCAGCCCAGCGGCTGCGCCTTCCGCGACCGCTGCCCGCTTGCCTTCGCCCGCTGTGCGGAGGAGGCTCCACCGCTGCGCGCCATCGCGCCAGGTCGCCACGCCGCTTGCCATCTCGCCTGAGGATCACCGCGCATGGATGATGTCGCCCCGCGGCTCTGCAACCCGGTTACGCTGGAGATCGTGCGTGGCGCCATCCGCGCCGCACAGGCGGAGATGGAGGCGCTGATCGAGCGCACCGCCATGTCCGCCTTCATCCGAGAGAAGAAGGATTTCTACACCGCGCTCTTCGATGCGGATGGCGTCATGGCCGTCGGTTCCAATGTCCCGGTCTTCGGCGACATCTGCAGCCCCGTCTTCCGCGACTTCCCGATCGAGACGATCCGCGATGGCGACCTCTATTGGTACAATGACTGCTACGGATCGCGCGGCGCCGTCAGCCATTCCAATGACCAGGTGTTCCTCGCGCCCGTCTTCCTGAATGGCGTCCGCGTCGCCTTCGTCATGGGCTGGGCGCATTTCGCGGATATCGGCGGGCTGCGCCCCGGCTCGATCAGCCCGGATGCGACGGAGATTTTCCATGAAGGCGTCATCATCCCGCCGACGCGGCTGATCACCGCGGGCGAGACCAACCACGCCGCGCTCGCCATCTTCTACCGCAATTCACGCTACCCCGAACAGGCTCAGGGCGATACGCGCGCCTTGATGGCGAGTGTCGAGCTCGGCGTGGTGCGGATGCGGGAAGTGGCGGCGCGCTTCGGTGCGCCCGTGCTGGCCGATGCGCTCCGGCAATTGCTGACACGTACGCGCGACACGGTGCGGGACCGGTTGCGGCGGACCTTTCCCGTGGGCACGCACCGCTTCACCGATCGCATCGATGGCGACGGGCATGGCAGCGGCACGCTGCGCCTGCGCTTCGCCCTGACGCGCACGGCGGAGGATCGCTTCATCCTGGATGCGACGGAGACGGACGACCAGTCGCCCGGTCCGGTGAACTTCCTGATGAATCCGGATGTGCCGGGCATGGCGCTCGGCCTGTATTTCCTCGGTGGCGATGCGACGCAGGTGGTCAATGCAGGCGGACCGCGATCGCTGGATGAGGTGCGGCTGCGGGAGGGTTCGCTGCTGCAGCCGCGCTTCCCGGCGGCCCTTGGCATGCGCGGCCTGACCATGATGCGGATGCTGGCCGCGCTGAACGGCCTGGTTTCCGTGGCGGGTGGCGAGGCGCCGGCGGCGCATGCGGCCTATGTCATCATGCTGCTGCGCGGCACGATGAACGGAAGACCCTTCCTGATGAGCGACGGCATCGGCGTCGGTTATGGCGCGCGCGGCTTCGCCGACGGCATCGACGGCGTGTATTTCGTGGCGCAGGAGAATTACCCGGTCGAGTTCCTGGAACTGGAATACCCGGTGCGCCTGCGCGAATACGCGCTGAACTGCGACAGCGGCGGGCCGGGCCGCTGGCGCGGCGGTTGCGGCATCATCCGCGAATATGAGGTGATGGCGGAGGAGTCCGTCCTCGCCATCCGCATCGATGGCGTGGAGAACCCACCCTGGGGCGCCGCCGGCGGTCAATCAGGCCGGCCGGGCCGCGTGGTGCTGAATCCCGGTACGCCGCAGGAACGCGAGCTGCGCCCACTCTCCGACGGCAACCGCGTGGTGCGCGGCGACATCTTGCGCATCGAGACCGGCGGTGGCGGTGGCCGCGGCCATCCCTTCGACCGTCCGGCGGCGGCGGTGCTGGAGGATGTGCTGGGCGGCCTGGTCTCTCCCGAAGCGGCGCGCCACGACTACGGCGTGGCCATCGCCGGCCTCGGCATCAATGCCGACGCCACCGCCGCCCTTCGCGCGCAGCGTCCGCTGACAAAAGCCTTTCATCGCCGGAGCTATGCCGATGTCCTTGACTGAGACGCGCCCGCTTTCGGTCGCGGTCGATATCGGCGGCACCTTCACCGACATCACCTTGCAGGATGGCGCGACCGGCCGCGCCTGGACCGCCAAGACGCCCTCCACCCCGCACGATCCCTCCGAGGCTTTCCTCACAGGCGTGCGTCTGGCGCTGGAGAATGCGGGGGAATCAGCGGCGCGGATCGGCCGTGTGCTGCATGGCACCACCATCGCCACCAACCTGATCCTGGAGAACAAGGGCGCCACCACCGCGCTGGTCACGACGAAAGGCTTCCGCCATGTGCTGGAGATCGGCCGCCAGGACATTCCGCGCCGGGCGAACCTGCATGCCTGGGTGAAGCCACGCCGGCCCGTGCCACCCTCCCGCGTTTTCGAGGTGACGGAGCGTGTCGCCGCCGATGGCACGGTGCTGCTGACGCTGGATGAGGCCAGCGTACAGCGCGCGGCGGAAGCCTGCCGCCAGGCCGGTGTTGCCGCCGTCGCCATCTGCCTGCTGCACGCCTTCACCGCGCCGGCGCATGAACGTCGCGTCGCGGAACTGCTGCGCGCGGCGCTGCCGGGCGTCGCCGTCACCGCCTCCGTCGATGTGCTGCCGGTGGTGCGGGAATATGAGCGCTCGCTGGCCGCCATCCTCAACGCCCAGGTCATGCCCGCCGTCTCCACCTATGTGCGGCGGCTGGAGGAAAGGCTGGCGGAGGATGCGATCGAGGCGCCGCTGCTGCTGATGAAATCCAATGGCGGCGTCGCCGGCGCCGCTTCCATCCGCCGCGCCCCCGCCGTCACCGCGCTCTCCGGCCCCGCGGCCGGCGTGGTCGGCGCGCGGGCGATGGCGGAGGCGGCGGGCGTGCCCCGCATCCTCACGGTCGATATCGGTGGCACCAGCGCCGATATCTGCCTGATGCAGGGCGGCGCCATCAACCTGACGCAGCGCGGCAGCGTCGGCGACTGGCCCCTGCCATTGCCGATGCTGGACATGGTGACGATCGGCGCCGGTGGTGGCTCCATCGCGCGCGTCACGGCGGAGGGTGCGCTGGCGGTCGGGCCGGAAAGCGCCGGCGCCAATCCCGGCCCTGCCTGCTATGGCCGCGGCGGGCAGCGGGCCACAGTGACGGATGCGCATGTCGTGCTCGGCCATCTGCCCACCGCGCTGCTCGGCGGCCGCATGCATCTGGACGCCGCGGCGGCGGAGGCGGTGGTGCGGCGCGAGGTGGCGGAACCGCTGAACCTGTCGCTGCACGAGGCCGCGCGCGGCATCCTCGCCGTGGTTGATTCCAACATGGTCGGCGCGCTGCGCGTGGTGTCCGTCGAGCGCGGCCATGACCCGCGCGACTTCACACTGGTGCCCTTCGGCGGCGCCGGGCCGCTGCATGGCTGCGCGCTGGCGGCGATGATCGGCATCGACCAGGTGCTGGTGCCGCCCTCGCCGGGCGTACTCTGCGCGCAGGGGCTGCTCTCGGCCGATCTGCGTGCGGAATTCAGCCGCTCCGTCCTGCCCGGCCGGGCGGATGTGGCGGCGATCGAGGCTGGCTTCGAGGCGCTGCTGGCGGAAGCCGAGGCCTGGTTCCTGGAGGAGGCCGTGCCCCCCGCGGCGCGCCGCACCGCCCGCGTGGTGCTGATGCGCTATGCCGGGCAGGGCGGCGAATTGCCCGTGCCCTGGCATGGTGCGGATGCCGCGGCGGATTTCGCCGCCGCGCATCGCGCGCTGTACGGCTTCGACCTGCCGAAGGGCCAGGCGGAGATCGTCACCCTGCGGCTGGAGGCGGTGGGCGCGCTGCCCCCGCCGCATCTGGCCACGCTGCCCCCCGGTCGCGGTGCGCAGCCCCATGCCACGCAGACCGTGCATTTCGAATCCGGCACCGCGCAGGCGGCGCTGTATGATCGCGCCGTGCTCGGCCAGGGCGACACGCTGCACGGCCCCGCCATCGTCACGCAGCTTGATGCCACCACGCTGATCCCGCCCGGCTGGACGGCGGAGGTGCTGGCGCATGGCGCGATGCTGCTGCGCCGAAGCTGAGAAAGCCCGACCCCATGATGCACCTCGCCGCCTTCCTGTTCACGCCGGGCAGCCATTCCGCCGGATGGCGCCACCCGGACGCCATCACCGAATGCGACATGGAGTTCGCACAATATGTCCGCATCGCGCAGGCGGCGGAGCGCGGCAAGATGGACACGATCTTCTTCCAGGACACCGTCGCGGTGAATGGCAGCGGCGCGCTGGATGGCGTCAGCCGCTACCGACCGGGCCAGGGGCGCACCGCCTATCTGGAACCCACCACGCTGCTGGCGGCGCTGGCCGTGGTGACGCAGCGCATCGGCCTGATCGCGACCGCCACCACCACCTATAACGAGCCCTACAACATCGCGCGCCGCTTCGCCTCCATCGACCACATCAGCAATGGCCGCGCCGGCTGGAACCTGGTGACCTCGCAGATCGAGGACGAGGCCGGCAATTTCGGCGCCGACCACCACATGCTGCACGCCGAGCGCTATGAACGCGCCGAGGAATTCTACGACGTGGTGGCCGCGCTGTGGGACAGCTTCGGCGAGGGTGCGCTGATCCGCGACAAGGACAGCGGCAACTACATCGACCCCACGAAGATCCATTTCCAGGATCATGTCGGCAAGCATTTTCGGGTGCGCGGCCCGCTGAACGTGGCGCGCTGCCCGCAGGGGCGGCCCGTGGTGACCCAGGCCGGATCTTCCGGTCCCGGCATGGAACTCGCGGCACGCACCGCGGACCTCGTCTTCACCGCGCAAAGCGACCTGGCGGAGGCGCAGGCCTTCTATCGCGACCTCAAGGCGCGCGCCCGAAAGCACGGGCGCGATCCGGCACATGTAAAGGTCATGCCCGGGCTGATGACCATCATCGGCGCGACGGAGGAGGAGGCCCAGGCCAAGTACCGCGACCTGCAGGGCCTGATGTCGGACGAGAACGCCATGCGGCTGCTGGCGCGGCTCTGCGGCGACCTCGATATCTTCGCCCTGCCGCCGGACGCGCCGCTGCCGCCGCTGCCACTCAGCAATGCGGCGCAGGCGCGGCAGCGGCATCTGATGGACAAGGCGAAGCGGGACAACCTCTCCATCATCCAGACCGCGCGCTACCTGGCGACCTCGCTCGGCCACCACCTGCTGGTCGGCACGCCCGCGCGCATCGTGGACACCATGCAGCATTGGGTGGAGCAGGGCGCCTGCGACGGCTTCACCCTGCTGTCGCCGCACTACCCACTGCCGCTGGAGCAGTTCGTGGACATGGTGGTGCCCGAATTGCAGCGGCGCGGCCTGTTCCGGCAGGACTACACCGGCACCACGCTGCGCGATCATCTCGGCCTGCCGGTGCCGCCCAACCGCTACGAGGCGTAGCCTACAGGCCCAGGGCGCGCGCCTTCACCCGGATCAGCGCCGCCAGCATCTCCAGCGTCGGCATCCGCACGCCGGTCAGCGCGGCCAGTTGCAGCGGCACGTTGTACAGCGCGTCGATCTCCATCGGCCGGCTGGCCTGCAGGTCCTGCAGCACGCTCGGGCGATGGCCGAGGTGCATGTTGATGCCGACGATGCGCTCCACATCGATCTCCGCCTGGCAGCCGAGTGCGGCGATCAGCTCCGCCGTCTCCGCCAGCACGCGGCGCGACGCCTCGATCAGCACCGGCTCCTCATGCGTCGATCGCACCGGCGTTTCCGTCAGCACGCAGAGCGGACCGGCGCTGAGGTTGAAGGCCAGCTTCTCCCAGATCCGGTCGCGGATGCGGGTCTCCACCTGCACCGGCAGGCCGGCCCTCTCCAGCGCCTGCTGCAACAGCACGGCGCCGGGCGAGATGCTGCCATCCGGCGCGCCGAGGATGGTGGGCCGGCTGCGCGGATCGGTCAGCCGCACCACGCCAGGCTGCGGCACCGAACTGGCGGGCCAGGCGATGCCGCCCACCAGCCGGCGCGGCCCGATGGCGGACCACAGCACGTCGCCGGGGTCGAGGGTTGGCAGGCGTCGCCCATCCCAGGCGCCGCCATGTCCGTGGAAGTACCACCACGGCACGCCATTGGTCAGGAAGGTTACCGGCGTATCCGGCGCCAGCAGCGGTCCGATCAGCCCGGCAACGCTGGGCAGGGACGGCGCCTTCACGGTGACGAAGACACCGTCCTGCACCCCGAGATCGGCCGGATCCTCGCTGGCACGGACCTGCACGGTGAAGGTCTCGTCGCGCGTTTCCACCGTCAGCCCGCGGGCGCGGATGGCGGCGAGGTGCGAGCCGCGGGCGACGATGGAAACATCGATGCCGGCGCGCGCCATGTAGGCGGCAATGAAACCGCCGATTGCGCCGGCGCCGAAGATGCAGATACGCATGTCACGAACCCTTCAGGCTGATGTGGACAGGGGCGCCGCACTGTAACCGAGGCGGGCTCGACTGTGACAAAGATTGACACAGAGGTTGAGCAGCGTGAAATAACGCCAATGGTAACCCGCCGGACCAGAAACGTTTCCCTGACGACACAGCTCGATGCCTTCATCGATGCCCGCGTTGCCTCCGGCCGGTTTCGTAGTTCCAGCGAGGTCGTACGCGCCGCGTTGCGCCTGCTGGCGGAGGCCGAGGACGGCCGGTCCGGGCCTCCCCCGAATTCGGCGCCGCCCCTCCCGGCTCCCCGCTTCGCCCGGCCGCATGAGGACGCATTGTTCCTCGAGGTGGCGGAGGACGCCCCGGCGATGCTGTGGATCGGCGACGACCAGGGAAGCTGCGTCTTCCTCAACCGCGCGCTGCGCGACTTCTGGGGCGTAGCCGCCGATGGCCTTGCCACCTTCGCATGGAGCCAGATCCTGCACCCGGAGGATGTGGCGGCCGTGGGTGGGCCCTTCGCCGCCGGCATGCGCGATCAGGCGCCCTTCGTCGCGGAGGGGCGCTACCGCCACGCCGCCGGTGGCTATCGCCTGCTGCGGACCGAGGCGAAGCCGCGCTTCGGCACCGATGGCCGCTTCCTCGGCATGGTCGGCATCAATATCGACGTGACCGACATCCGCCATGCCGAGGCGGCACGGCGCGAAGGCGAGGACCGGCTGCGCGACCTGGTGGCGACGCTGGACCTCGCCGCGGTGCTGGTGCGTGACCTCGACGGCACGATCCGCTTCTGGTCCGCCGGCTGTGAGCGTCTCTATGGCTGGACAGCGGCGGAGGCGGAGGGCCGCCTTGTCCACACGCTGCTGGCCTCACGCTTCCCCGTGCCCCAGGCCGCGGTGGAGGCGGCGCTGCTGGAGGAGGGGCAGTGGCAGGGCGACCTGCGCCAGCTGCGGCGGGACGGCACGCCCTGCATCGTCGCTGTGCAGAAGTCGCTGCGGCGGAATGCGGCGGGCCGCCCGGTGGCGGTGGCGGAGAGCGTGACGGATGTCACGACGCTGCGGCAGACCGCGACCGACCTGCGGGTGAGCGAGGAGCGCCTCCGCCTCGCGCAGGAGGCGGGGGGCATCGGCATCTTCGAATTGGACCTGGCGAGCGGCCGCGTCGACTGGTCGCCCGAGATGTTCCGCCTGCATGACCTTGACCCGGCCACGCCGCCCGAAAGCCTTTTCGCCGCCTGGCTGGAGCGCGTCCATCCGGAGGATCGCGGCCTGGTCGAGGCGCAGCTCGCCGGCCTGATGGCGGAGACTGGCCCGATGCAGGTCGAGTTCCGCATCACGCTGCCGGATGCCGGGACGCGCTGGATCCTGGCGCGCGGCGTCATGGTGCGGGATGAGGTGGGGCAGCCGCTTCGCGTCCACGGCGTCAACATGGACATCTCCGACCTGCGCCACGCCGAGGCGAAGGCCCGCGAGAGCGAGGCGCAGCATCGCGCCCTGTTCGATGCCGCGCCCTTCGCGATCATCGTCATCGATCCGGCGACGCATGACATCCTGGACGTCAACCAGCGTGCCTGCGACGACTACGGCTACAGCCGTGCCGAGTTCCTGCGCCTCGCAATCGGCGACATCGACACGATGGTCGATCCCGAGGCGATGCGCGCCCGTGGCCGGCAGGGCCGCCTGAGCAACGGCGCGCAGGAATTCGAGGCGGAGCACCGGCTCCGCAACGGCGCCATCCGGGATGTGCTGGTACGCGTGGTGGGCGTGGAGGTCGGCGGGCGCAACATGACCTATGGCGCGCATATCGACATCACCGATCGCAAGAGGGTCACGACGGCGTTGCGGGCCAGCGAGGCGCGGCTGCGACTGGCGCTGGAGGCGGCTGGCTTCGGCACCTGGGAATACGACATCCGCCGCGACCGGGGGGCGCGCAAAGGCCTGTTCGCCAACGATTTTCCCGGCGTCCCGGCAAAGGATTTCACCCTGGCCACCTGGCTGTCGCCGGTTCATCCGGATGACCGCCCGATGGTCGAGGCCCGGCTGCGCGCCGTTCTTGAACGCCGCAGCGCCGGCTACGAGGCCGAATTCCGCGTGCCGCGGCCGGAAGGCGGGTGGCGCTGGATGGCGTCCCGAGGGGCGGTGGTGGAGACCGACCCGCACGGGGAGCCGCTGACCCTGGCCGGCATTGCGCGCGACATCACTGAGAGCCGCCAGGTGGCGGAACGCCAGGCGCTGCTGGCGCGCGAAGTGGACCACCGCGCGAAGAACGTGCTGGCGGTGGTGCAGGCGGCCCTGCGCCTGACCAAGGCGGCGGACCTGCCCTCCTATATCCGCGCCATCGAGGGGCGGGTCGCGGCGCTGGCCCGCACGCAGACGCTGCTGGCGGAAAACCAGTGGAACGGCGCCATGCTGGGCCTGCTACTGCAGGGCGAGATCGCCCCCTTCGCCGGCGACCAGCGCGCGACGCTGGAAGGCCCGGCCGTGGCGTTGACGCCGGCGCTGGCGCAGGCGCTGGCCATGGCGATCCATGAACTGGCCACCAATGCCGTGAAGCATGGCGCGCTCTCCACCCTGTCGGGGCGGGTTCGGGTGGCCTGGCACGTTACCGGCGACGCGCCCGGCCGGCTGCACCTCGAATGGTCCGAGACAGGTGGTCCGACGCTGGATGGCGCGCCGGCGCGGCGCGGCTTCGGGTCCCGCGTGCTGGAGGCGACGCTGTGCGGGCAACTCGGCGGCCAGGTGTCGCTGGACTGGCGGGCCGAGGGGCTGGTCTGCCGGATCGCCGTGCCGCTGGCCCGGCGCGGCGACTGACCTTTCCGGGCTTCCCAGGCGACGGCGGCCCCCCCGTTTATAGCGCCCCGGTCTATGGCGCCCCGGTCTATGGCGCCCCGGTCTATGGAGCCCAGGGCTCCGGTGCGCGGCAGTCGATGTCGGTCGCCACATCCACCACCACCGTCTCCTCCGCCGCCAGCGCCTCGGCCAGAGCTGCGGCAATGTCGCCCGGGCGTTCCACGCGGATGCCGCACAGGCCGAACTGGCCGGCGAGGGCCGCGAAATCCGTCGGCCCGAAGCGCAGCACCTGTTCCGCCGCCACCGGGCGGTTGCCGGCCTGCTTCAGGTAGTTCGGCCAGCCCTGGCCGAAGCCCGAATTGTTGTTCACCACCAGCACCACCGCGATGCCGCGCCGCTTCGCCGTCTCCAGCTCCGTCAGGTGGTAGTACAGCGCGCCGTCGCCGGACCAGCACACCACCTTGCGCCCCGGCGCCGCGCATTTGGCCCCCAGCGCGGCCGGGAAGGCCCAGCCGAGCGAGCCCGCGGCGCGGAGGTAGGTCTGGCCCGGCGCCAGGTCGATCAGCGTGCCGGTCCAGATGCCGGAATAGCCGGTATCGGCCACCAGGATGCCATCCGCCGGCAGTGCGCGGGTGATCTCGGCCGCCAGCCGCGCCGGGTCGATCGCCGTGGCCTCGCTGGCCAGGCGCGGCGCCATGGCGGCACGCCATTCCGCCATCGCCGCCTGCGCCTCCGCCAGCAGGGTGCCGTCCCGCAGCGGTTCGCCGAGTTCGGTCAGCAGCGCCGCCAGCGTGGCGCGCGGGTCGCCGAGCAGGGCGACCTCCGTCGCGTAGCTGCGTTCGAATTCCAGCGGGTCGGCGTCGATCTGGACGATGCGCGTGCCAGGGGCCGGGATGCGCCAGGCATGGGTAAGCTGGTCCCCGGTATCGCAGCCGATGAACAGCACCAGCTCCGCCGCATGGATGATGCGGTTGGCGGGCGGCGCCGAATAGCTGCCGACAACGCCGATGGCATGCGGGTCCCGCGTGTCGATCAGCCCGCGCGCACCGAGCGAGGTGGCGACGGGCGCCCGCAGCAGCCGTGCCAGGGCAAGCAGCTCCGCCCCGCAGCCGGACAGGGCCGCGCCGTCCCCGGCCACGATGGCGATGCGGGCGGTGGCGCGCAACGCGGCGGCGGCGGCGCGCAGGTCAGTGGCATCCGCCACCGGGCGGTGGCGCGGTGCCGTCCACGCATCCAGCGCCGCGGGCTCGGCCGTGGTCTCACTGACCTCGACGAACTCTCCCATCAGCCCCTTCAGGTCCAGATGCACGGGGCGGGGTGGCGCGCTGGTGGCAGCGGCCCAGGCCTGGCGGAATTGCCGTGGCAGGTCGGCCGCCTCATCCACCTGCGCCGCATGCCGCGTGACGGGCGCAAACAGCGGCGCATGCGGCACTTCCTGATAGGCGTTGCGATGCTGGTGATCGAGCGGCTTGTGCCCGGTCAGCGCCAGCACCGGGCTGCGGCCCAGCCAGGCATCCTGCAGCCCGGCCGCCAGGTTTGCCGCCCCCACCGATTGCGCCGCCACCACGCCGGGCCGGCCGGAGATGCGGCCATAGGCATCGGCCATATAGGCGGCGGCCTTTTCCGTATGCGCCAGCACCGGCTGCACGCCAACGCGCTCCATCTCCAGCAGCGTGCGGCGCAGCACCGCATCGACGAAGAAGAAATGCGTCTGGCCGGAGGCCTTGAGGCTGCGGGCCAGCCATTCGGCGCCATTCATCGCGGTGTCTCCTCCATGTTCAGCCGGTAGATGCGGGCCGCCGTGCCGGCGAAGAGCGCGGCGCGTTCCGCCGGGTTGAAGCCGGTGCTCATGCGCTTGAAGGCGTTCCACAGCACGGCGTAGTCGCAGCAGCCCTTGTCCACCGGGAAATTGCTCTCGAACATGCAGCGCGCCGGGCCGAAGGCCTGGATGCAGGGCTCGATCCAGGGCCGGAACAGCGAAGCGAGCTGTTCGGAAGTTGGCGGTAGCGCCGGTTCATGCAGGTTGAAGCCGCCCACCCGCATGCCCAGCCCGCCGAGCTTCACCACCACATTCGGGCAGGCCGCCAGCGCCGTGATGCCGGCGCGCCAATGGGCCGCGACCTCCGCCCGCATCGTCGCATAGCGGGCGACGCCGATCGGGCCGCCGACATGGTCCAGCACGATGGTGGTCTCGGGGAAGGCACGCGCCAGGTCGAGCAATTCGTGCAGCTGCGTGTGGTACAGCCAGGCATCGAAGCTCAGCCCGTGCCGCGCGAGCTGCGCGAAGCCGCGTCGGAAGGCCGCATCGCCCAGCAGCCCGGCGGGGGGCGGGACGGAGGTGCTCTGCACCGCCGGATCGGCGTCATGCGCCGAGATGTGGCGGATGCCGCGCAGCCTTCCGCCGGCCGCCGCCGCATGGGCTTCCAGCACCTCCGCCACCGCATCGCCCAGCCGCAGCTCGGCATGAGCGACGATGCCGGCGGCAAGCCGGGTGGGGCCCTGGTGGCGCGCGGCGATATCGGCAACGAATTCCGTCTCGCCGACCGGGCGCAGCGCCTCCGGCCCCGTCTGGCGCCACATGGCGCGGCATTCGATGAAGACGGTGGCCAGGATATTGTGGCCGGCGCCGACATCGGCGGACAGCTCCTCCGCCAGGTAGCGCCCGCGGTGGTCGTCCCACAGATGGTGGTGCGGGTCGATCACCGGCAGCGACGGCTCCAGGATCGGCTCCCGGTGCTGCGCCAGCCAGGCTTCGCGAACGGGCACGTGCGGGCTCTTCGGCCCTGCCTCTTGCGCCATCTTGCATGTCTCCTCCCGGCCAGGGGTAAAGCGGGTGCTTGCGCCTGTCGAGCCTTGACGGTTCGCACCCCAGCGCGGAGGCTTGGCGGCCATGGCCCGCATCGCCCTCGAATTCCGGCATCTCGAGGCATTCCGCGCCATCATGCGCAGCGGCACCGTCACCGGCGCGGGCGCGCTGCTCGGCGTCTCCCAGCCCGCCATCAGCCGGCTTCTGGCGCAGACCGAGACCATCGCCGGCTTTCCACTGTTCGAGCGTGTGCGCGGCCGCCTGGTGCCGACCCCGGCGGCGCAGGCGCTGCATGAGGAAACCGAGCGCATCTTCACCGGCGTCGAGGAGCTCGGCGCGCTGGCCGAGCGCCTGCGGGCCGGCGCGCCGCGCCGCGTGGTGATCGCGGCGCTGCCGACCATCACCCTCTCCGTGCTGCCGGAAGCTGTCGCCGCCTGGCGCGCGGGCGGGCGGGCGGAGACGCTGTCCATCCATTCCCGCACGGCGGGCGGCGTGCTGGGGCTGGTCGCCTCCCGCCAGGCCGATCTCGGCGTGACCATCGCCGCGCCAAGCATTCCGGGCGTGCGCTCCTCCCTGCTGATGCGCAGCCGCGCCTTCTGCGTGCTGCCGAAGGGCCACCGCCTGGCGCGCCGCGCCGTGGTGCGAGCGACCGATCTGGATGGCGAGGCCTTCATCGCCCTGTCGCGGGAGGAGGGGCGGCAGGGGCTGGTGGAGGACGCCTTGCGCAGCAGCGGCGCCAGGGTGCGGGAGGCTGTGGAATGCCGCATGGCGACCGGCGCCGTCGCGCTGGCCGCCGCCGGCACCGGCATCACCCTTGCCGATGCCTTCGCCGTCGCCACCTTCCTCGGCCGGGGCATCGTGCTGCGGCCCTTCGAGCCGGCGGTGACCTTCGACTATCGCTTGATCTGGCCGGAGGCAGTGCGCGACAATTTCGGCCGCGCCACGCTGGCGCAATGTATCCGGGAGGCGGCGCGCGCGGTGCGCGACCGGGTCGCCGCGCATACCGCATAACCGATTCATATGGGCCGCGGGGCACGCTTCATGCGAGCCTCCGCCGGATGAGTGATGCCATCTTCGCCCCGGGTTTCCAGGACACCCCCTATTGGTGGGAGGCGGCGCCGCCCGCCGAAAGTCAGGCCGCGCTGCCGGAGACGGCCGAGGTCGTCATCATAGGCGGCGGCATCGCCGGCCTGTCCACCGCGCTGGAGCTCGGCCGCAACGGCGTGAAGGCGCTGGTGCTGGACCGCGAGACGATCGGCTGGGGCGCATCCTCCCGCAATGGCGGCGCGCTGTCCGGCGCGGGCAGCCTCGGCAAGGTGCGGGCCGATCTGAAGGAGGCCTTCGGCGCCCGCTTCGTCGCCGAGATGGCGGAGGAGGGCGAGGCGGCCTTCGAGGATTTCGCCGCGCTGATCGAGCGTGAATCGCTCGACTGCGACTTCACCCGCAGCGGCCGCTTCGTCGGCGCCCATGCGGCGAAGGCGATGGAGGGGCTGAAGCGCCGCGCCGAATTGCTGAACGAGGCCGCGGGCGCGGAGGAAGCCTTCGTCGTGCCGCGCGACGGCGTGGCGGCGGAGATCGCGACGGAGAAGTATCATGGCGGGCTGGTGATGCTGCGCGCCGGCGGGCTGCATCCGGCGAAATATGTCCGGTCGCTCGCCCAGGCCGCAGCGCGGCATGGCGCGACGCTCGCCTCCGGTGTCGCGCTGCAAGGCTATGCGCGGCAGGCGGATGGCAGCTTCGTTCTGGAGACCAGCAAGGGCCGCCTGCACGCGAAGCACCTGATGCTGGCGACCAACGGCTATACCGGCGCCGCCACGCCCTGGTTCCAGCGCCGGCTGATCCCGGTGGCGAGCTACATGATCGCGACGGAGGAGCTGGGCGAGGAACGTGTGCGCCGCGCGCTGCCGAAGCTGCGCGTCTATGGCGACACCAAGAAGATCCTCTACTACTTCCGACCATCCCCGGATCATCGCCGCATCCTGTTCGGCGGCCGCGCCAGCTTCGTGCAGACCGACCCGAAGCTCGCGGCGGCGACACTGCACCGCTTCCTGGTGGACCTGATTCCGGACCTGGTGGGCGTTCGCATCACGCATGGCTGGAAGGGCAATGTCGCCTTCGCCTTCGACATGATGCCGCATGTCGGCATCCAGGATGGCGTGCATTATGCATTGGCCTGCAATGGCAGCGGCGTGGTCGGCATGACGCATTTCGGCCGCGTCGCGGCGCAGCAGATCCTCGGCGGCTCCAACCGCGTCTCCGCCTTCGCGCGGCTGCCCTTCGAAACCCGTCCGCTTTATACGGGGAACCCTTGGTTCATGCCGATCGTCGGCACGGCCTATCAACTGCGCGACCGGCTGGATGGCTGGCGTGTCAAGACAGGAGTTGAATGACCATGCCTGTCCGCAAGACCCTGCGCCGGCTGCTCGCCCTTGGCGCCGTGTGCCTGCCGCTGGCCGCGGCACCCGCCGGCGCGCAGACGCTGACCATGGCGGTGCAATCCACCTTCGGGCTCGACCCGCATTTCTTCTTCAACGGCCCGAACATGGCGGCCGCTCGGCACATCTACGACACGGTGATCAGCCGCGACGAGAACAGCCGCCAGGTGCCCGGCGCGGTGCAGTCCTGGCGCGCGGTGGAGCCGACCATCTGGGAACTGAAGCTGCGGCCCGGCGTCACCTTCCATGATGGCTCGCCCTTCACGGCGGAAGACATCGCCTTCTCCATCGCCCGCATCCCCAACGTGCCGGGCAATATCGGCCCCTACACGATCAACCTGCGGACGATCGACCGCGTCGAGATCGTCGATCCGCTGACGGTGCGGCTGCACACCTCCGTTCCCAACCCGACAATTCCGGGCCAGCTCACCAACGTCTTCATCGTTTCCCACCGCGCGGCGGCAACCGCCGTGCCGCAGGATTTCAACGCCGGCCGCGCCGCCATCGGCACCGGGCCGTTCCGCGTGGTTGGCGGTGTCTCGCCCTCCGGCATGAAGCTGGAGCGGAATGCCACCTACTACGGCACGCAGCCGGCATGGAGCGAGGTGGATGTGCGCGTCGTCTCGAACGATGCGGCGCGGCTGGCCGGGCTGCTGGCGGGCGACTACGACCTGATCGAGGATGTGCCGCTTGGCGATGTCGGGCGGCTGCGCCGGGAAGGGCGGGTGAATGTCGCCAGCCGGCCGACCGACCGCATCATGTATCTCTCGGTCAATGTGGCGCCGGATTCGCTGCCGCTGGTGGTCGGCGCGGATGGCCAGCCGCTGCCGGTGAACCCGCTTTCGGATGTGCGGGTGCGCCGCGCGCTGTCCATGGCGATCGACCGCACGGCGCTGACGGAACGCATCATGGAAGGGCTGGCGGTGCCCTCCGCCCAGCTGACGCCGGAGGGCTTCGGTGGCCACGACGCGTCTATCCGCGTGCCGCCGGGTGATCCCGCCGGGGCGCGGCGCCTGCTGACGGAAGCGGGCTATCCGGATGGTTTCGGCCTGACCATCTCCTGCTCCAACGACCGCTACGTGAATGATGCGCGGGTCTGCCAGGCGCTGGGCCAGATGCTGTCGCGCGCCGGGCTGAAGATGACGGTGGATGTCACGCCCAGCACGGTGTTCTTCCCGCGCATCCGCCCGGCGCGGGTGACGCTGCCGATGCATTTCGTCGGCCGGTCCTTCTCCTCCGGCGATGCGTCCTATGTGCTCACCACCTCCTTCCACACGCGCGACCTGCCGCAGAACCTGGGCGGCGCCAACCGCAACGGCTTCAGCGTGCCGGAGATCGACCGCAAGATCCGGGAGGTGATGGTGCGCATGGATGATGGGCGCGAGGCGGCGCTGCGCGAATTGATGGCGGAGGTGGAGGCGCTGTATCCGCAGATCCCGCTCTATGTGCAGATGAGCGCCATCGGCACGCGCCGCGGCATCACCTATACGCCGCGGATGGATGAGCAGGTGGTCGCCGTCCACGCCCGGCCGGCCCAATAGCGATGGCCTTTCGCCCCACCCTGTATGGCACGCGCCACGCCGTCTCGGCGGGCCATTACCTGGCCACCGCCGCGGGCCATGCGGTTCTGGAGGCGGGCGGCAACGCCATTGATGCCGGCGTCGCCGCCGGCATCGTGCTCGGCGTGGTGCAGTCGGACATTGTCAATGTCGCCGGCGTCGCGCCGATCATCCTGCGCACCGCCGCGGGGCAGGTCGAGACGATTGCGGGCCTCGGCCACTGGCCGATGGCGATGCCGGCCGATCTGTTCATGCGCGAGCACAAGGGCAAGATGCCGCCGGGCGTGCTGCGCACCGTGGTGCCGGCGGCACCCGATGCCTGGATCACCGCGCTGCAACGCCACGGCAGCATGAGCTTCGGCGAGGTCGCCGCGGCCGCCATCCGCCATGCGCGGGATGGCTTTGCCATGCACCCGACCATGGCGAAGAACCTGGTGCAGAAGTTCGACTCCTATGCGCGCTGGCCGAGCACCGCCGCGATCTACCTGCCCGGCGGGAAGGCGCCCGCGATCGGTGAGAAATTCGTGCAGACGGACCTCGCCGCCATGCTGTCCTACATGGTGGATGAGGAAGCCGCAGCCGGTGGCGACCGCGCCGCCGGCCTCGCCGCCGCGCATGCCGCCTTCTACAAGGGCGAGATCGCCGCGAAGATCGTCGCCTTCCAGCAGGATCAGGGCGGCTTTCTCTCGCGCGAGGATCTGGCGAATTTCCGCAGCCGCATCGAGCCGGCGGTGACGCGCATGTGGCGCGGCCATGCCATCTCCACCTGCGGCCCCTGGTGCCAGGGGCCGGCGCTGCTGGAGGCGCTGCTGGTGGCGGAACGCATCGGCCTCGACGGCCTGGCCCACAACAGCGCCGCCTACCTGCATGTGATTGCGGAGGCGCTGAAGGCGGCGCTGGCAGACCGCGAATACCATTTCGGCGATCCCGCCATGGTCGATGTGCCGCTGGACCAGTTGCTCTCCGCCGCCCATGTCGCCGCCCGCGCCGAGGCCTTCCGCGCCGACGCCGCCTGCCCGGACATGCCGCCGCCGCTGATCGGCAATGGCACGGAGATTCCCGCGGCGATGGTCGAAAAGCCGCCGGAGGTGGAGGCCGATACCTCCTATGTCTGCGTCGTCGATCGCTGGGGCAATGCCTTCAGCGCCACGCCCTCCGACGGGTCCTGGAATGCGCCGGTGGTACCGGGCTTGGGCATCGTACCCTCCGCCCGCGGATCGCAGAGCCGGCCGGACCCGGCGCATCCCTGCGGCGTCGCGCCGGGCAAGCGGCCGCGGCTGACGCCGAACCCGGCGCTGGCTGTGCTGGCCGATGGCGGGGTGATGCCGTTCGGCACGCCGGGCGGCGATGTGCAGGTGCAGTCCATGCTGCAGGTGCTGCTGAACGTGCTGCATTTCGGCATGGAGGTGCAGGACGCCATTGAGGCGCCTCGTATCGCGACCTACGCCTTCCCCTCCTCCTTCGCGCCCTTCGAGTATTTCCCGCGCAAGCTGGCCGTGGAATCGCGCATCCCGGCCGAAACGCGCGCCGCGCTGGCCGGGCTGGGGCATGAGATCCAGGCCTGGCCCGACTGGGCCTATGCCGCCGGCAGCGTGGAGGCGATCCGCACCGATCCGGCAACCGGCCTGATGGCCGCCGGCGCCGACCCGCGCCGCCCCGCTTACGCCATCGCGAGCTGAGCGCGGCGGCGTTCGTAGCCCGGCAGGACTTCCGGATTCACCAGCCGCGGCAACGCCTCGCCCCGCGCCGCGGCGATGAAACCCTCCGCAGCGAAGCGGCCGACGCGGGCGCGGCTTTCCTGCGTCACGCCGGCGGTATGCGGCGTGGACACCACGCGCGGATGCGCGAGCAGCGGATGGTCGGCCGGCGGCGGCTCGCGTTCCCACACATCCAGCCCGGCGCCGGCGATGTGGCCGGATTGCAGCGCGGCGAGCAGGGCGGCCTCGTCATGGATATGGCCGCGTGCCGTGGTGACGAAGATGGCGCCCGGCCGCATCGCGGCGAAGGCTTCCGCGCCGATCAGGCCGCGCGTCTCAGCCTCCAGCGGGCAATGGACGGAGACGATGTCGCTGGCCGCCAGCAGCGCCGGCAACTCCACCTTGGTGGCGCCGCGCGCGGCGCAATCGGCGGCGGAGAGGTAGGGATCGCAGGCCAGCACCTGGCAGCCGAAGGCCAGGCGCAGGATCTCCGCCACGCGCCGCCCGACATGGCCGAGCCCGATCAGCCCAACCGTCCGCCCCGCCAACTCCCGCCCCATGAAGGCGCCGCGATCCGCGGCGCCGCCGGCACGCATGGCCTGCTGCGCTTCCGGCATCCGCTTCAGCAGCGTCAGCATCATGCCGACCGCGTGTTCCGCCACGCCTTCCGCATTGCCGCCCGCCTGGTTCAACACGGCAACGCCGGCCGCGGTGCAGGCGGGGACGTCGACGGTGTCGTAGCCGGCGCCATAGCTGGAGACGACGAGCAGCCCCGGCAGGCTGGCGAGCAGCGCCGGCGTGGCGTGCCAGGCCAGCGGCAACTCATCCCGCGCCGCCTGCACGTAATAGCCCTGGCAACTGGCCAGGCCGGCGCGGATGCTCTCCGCCCCATCCGCCAGGGACAGGCGGATGATCTCAAGCTCCGGCGCGGCGGATGCGGTGTCGAGGAAGCTCTGGTGCATCGGCCGGTCGAGATAGCCGACACGGAAACGCAGACGGGACATGCGGCTCTCCTATCGCCAGGCGCATTGCTGGCCTCGCCGGGCGCCGCTGTCCAGCCTGCCCATCCTGCTCAGATGCGGGTGACGCCCTTCTCGGTCAGCAGCTTGCGGACCCAGGCGCGATCGGCGCGGCCTTCGTCGATGCCTCGGATCGTCTCATGTTCCTTCCGCGCATGCGCCTCGGCGGCGGCGACCACCTCCGCGGCATCCTCCCGCGGCACCACCACGATGCCATCCTCATCCGCCGCGATCAGGTCGCCCGGCATGACGACGAGGCCGCCGCAGGATACCGGGTAGCCGATTTCCCCGGGGCCGTCCTTGTACGGCCCCGCGGGCGTCACGCTGCGCGCCCAGACGCCGAGATGCAGTTCCGCCAGCCCGGCGATGTCGCGCACCGCGCCATCGACGATGATGGCGGCGATCCCGCGCTTGGCCGCGTGGCGCGCCATGATGTCGCCCATGATCGCGGTGCCGAGGTCGCCACCGGCATCGCAGATCACCACGTCGCCGGGCTGCGCCAGGTCCAGCGCCTCATGCAGCATGAGGTTGTCGCCCGCCCGTGCGCGCACGGTCACCGCCGGGCCGGCCAGGGCTCGGCGCCCGCCATAGGCCTTGAAGCCGCCACGCATCGACTGCATGCGGTTGACGACGTCGCCGATGTTGGCGGCCGGCACCGCCACCGCGCGTGTCGCGAGGGCGGCATCCACCCGCGTGAAATCGGCCTTGATCCTGAATCCGACAGTCATGCGTGCAATCCTCTATTCGGCGCTGATGCCGGCGTTGCGAACGATGCGGGTCCAGTTGACGATTTCCGCCCGGACGAAATCCGCGAACTCATCGGGCCCGGCATAGAAGGGCTCGTTGCCGAGCTGCTCGAACCGCGCCACGGTCTGTGGGTCCTGCATCGCGGCGCGCGTGGCGACATCGATCTTCGCGACGATCTCGGGCGGGGTGCCGGCGGGGGCGAAGACACCGCTCCAGGTGCTCATCTGGAAGCCCGGCAGCGTCTCCGCCACCGCGGGCACGTCGGGCATGGCCGGCCGCCGCTGCGGCGCGCAGGTGGCGAGCAGCCGCACGCTGCCCTTGCGGGCCAGCGGCAGGGCGGAAGTCGAGGTATCGAACATCATCTGGATCTCGTTGCCGAGCAGCGAGGCCGTGGCGGGGGAGGTGCTGCGGAACGGCACGGTCAGCACGTCGATGCCCGCCTGCGCCTTGAACATCTCGCCCGCCAGATGGGTGGAGGTGCCGTTGCCACCATGGCCATAGGCGAGCGCGCCCGGCCGCGACTTGGCCAGCGCGATCAGCTCCGCGACGCTGTTCGCCGGCACGGAGGGATGCACCACCAGCACGTTGTAGCCGGTCGAGACCCGCGTGACCGGCGCGAAATCCCGCACCGGATCATAGCTCAGGCGCGCGCCATACATCGGCACGTTCACCGCATGCGTGGTGATCGAGCCCATCAGCAGCGTGTAGCCATCCGGCGTTGCGCGCGCCGCGACCTCGGTGCCGATGATGCCGGATGCGCCGGCGCGGTTTTCCACCACCACGGGCTGGCCCAGTTCCACCTGCATCCGTGCCGCGATCAGCCGCGCCATGATGTCCGTGGCGCCGCCGGGGGCGAAGCCGACGATCAGGCGGATGGGCTTGTTCGGCCAGGCGGCCTGCGCGAGAGCGGGGCGGGCGAGCGCGGCACTGCCGAGCAGCAGCGCGGGAATTTGGCGACGCGTGAGGCGCATGGCGGTGACTCCTTATCGGCACCCGGTGCGGTGCTGCCAGAAGGCGAGCGGCTTCATGTCATCCTGGCAGGAGGGGGCGCCCGATGGAGCGCCGGCGCGCGTGGCGCATCGCCTTCGAAGCATGCCTTGGGTTCCTCCGACCTGCCCCTGTGCCGGGGCTTCGAGGATCAGACATTAGATCGATCTAACTGGCAAGGGCCTTCGGCTTGAGGCAGGCTGCGGCGCATGTCGGATCGAATCACGCTGAAGCACGTCGCCGCCCATGCCGGCGTTTCCCGGGCGACGGTTTCACTGGTGCTGCGCGACAGCCCGCTGATCGCGGCGCCGACCAAGGCGCGGGTCCGGCAGTCACTCGCCGCGGTGGGCTACCTGTACAACCGCGGCGCCGCGACGATGCGCGCGACCGGCACTCAGACCGTCGGCCTGCTGGTCAACCAGATCGATAACCCGTTCTTCGCGGAACTGACCGCCGGCGTCAGCGCCGCGCTGGATTCCGCCGGCTACATCGCCTTCCTGTCCGTGACGGAGGATGTGGTGGAACGCCAGGCGCGCGCGATCCTGCGGCTGCGCGAACACCGGGTGGATGGCGTCATCCTGTGCCCGGCCGCGGCCACCACCGGGCAGGACATGGCGCATCTGGCGGAGGCCGGGATGAAGCTGGTCCAGGTGATGCGCTTCGTGGAGGGCAGCGCCGGTGACTATGCCGGGCCGCAGAACACGCATGGTCTCGGCCTGCTGACCGAGCATCTGATCCGCCTGGGCCACCGGCACTTTGCCTATGCCGGCGGGATGGCGCTGCATTCCGCCAATCGCGAACGCATCGGCGGCGTCACCGACGCGCTGCGCCGCCATGGGCTCGCCGGGCCGCATTTCCTGCCGGTGGAGAATACGCGCCTCGGCGGCATGCAGGCCGCGGCGCAACTCTGCGCCTTGCCGCAGCGCCCCACCGCGCTGATGTGCGGCAACGACGTCACCGCCTTCGGGGCCATGGTGGGCCTGCAGCAGCGGGGGCTGGTGGTGGGCCGGGATGTGGCAGTCACCGGCGTGGGCGACGTGCCGGAAGCGGCCGCCTGCCAGCCTGGCCTCACCACCCTGGCGGCCAGCCCGCGCCGCATCGGGCAGGAGGCCACGCGCCTGCTGCTGCGCCGCATCGCCGATCCGGCCCTGCCGGCGGAGCGGCTGGCCCTGCCGATGCGCCTGGTGGTGCGCGGGTCCTGCGGCAGCGGCGTGGCGCAGCCATAGGCCTTACCGCGCGAGTTGCGGCGCCGCGGCCTCCCAGATCGGCAGGATCTCGGCGCTCGGCAACACGTCGTAGCGGGACCGCTGCACCAGCAGGGACGCGGCGTGCAGCTCCGGGTCGTGGTTGGCCACCGCATCCTCCACCACCACCGGGTAGTAGTCGTAGAAGCCCGCATCTCGCGCGGTGGATTCCACGCAGCCCTGGGTGATGAAGCCGCAGCACACCACGGTGCGGATCCGGTGCACGCGCAGCAGCATGTCGAGGTTGGTGCCGACGAAGGCAGAGCTGCGCCATTTCTGCACCACGATGTCGCTGCCCGCTGGCTGCAGCTCCGGCACGAAATCCGCGCCCCAGCTTCCGGCGAGACACACCTCCGGCTCCTCCGTGATGCCGTTGCGCACGGTGAGGAAGCGCAGCCAGGCGGGGGAGGTGGAGTGGCCATGCGCCAGCTTCTGGTTCTGGATGAAGAACACCTGCACCCCTGCCGCGCGGGCCCGGTCCATCAGCCGGGCGCAGGCCTGGATGGCGGCGGGGAAGGCGGACATGTCCTTGCCGGCACGGGCGAAGATGCCGCCCTCGGCGCAGAAGTCGTTCTGCGGGTCGATCACCACCAGCGCGGTATGCGCGGGGTCCACCAGCTCCGATGTCTCGGTGAAGACCTGCTGGTTGTCGATGGTGATCATGGCGTGGCTCCATGTGGCAAAGTGCGGTGCAGGTGTTCGGCAATATCGCGCCGCCTTGCGACCCAGACATCGCCGCCGCGAGCCTTCAGCGCACGCAGAATGCCCTCCACCGCGCGGAAGCGGGCGGGGCGGCCGCAGATGCGGAGATGCAGGCCGATATTCAGCAGCTTCGGCACGCCGCGCGCGCCTTCCTCGATCAACTGGTCCATCGCGGCCTCCGCATAGGCGACGAACTGGTCGGGCAGCACGAAGCCGTTCGGGTGGAAGAACTTCATGTCGTTGCAGTCCAGCGCATAGGGCAGCACCAGCATGCCTGCATCCCAATAGGGCAGGTCGTCGTCGAAGGCGTTGCTGTCGTAGCGGTAGCCATGCCTGGCCAGCAGCCCGCGCGTCCAGGGCGATGCGCTGCCGCGGCAGAAGAAGCCCACGGGGCGCTCGCCGGTCGCGGCCTCGATGGCGGCGGTGGCGCGCAGCAGCCCGGCTTCCTCCTCCGCCTCGGTCGCGTAGTCAGCATGCGGGCGCCAGACCCAGCCATGGTTGGCCGCCTCATGCCCGCGCCGCACCACCTCCGCCGCCAGCGCCGGGGTGCGTTCCACGGCGCGGCCGCACATGAAGAAGCTGGCCTTCACCCCATGCCGGTCGAAGGCCTCCAGGAAGCGCGGCAGCCCGGCGCGCAGGCCATAACCAAAAATCTGTTCCTGGCCGATGTCGCGGCGGCCGGGCGGCACCACGCTGATGACCTCCCCGATGCGCTCATTCTCCGCATCGCCTGCCTCCACCGCCATCTCCGCCCCTTCCTCGTAATTCACCACGAGGGAGACGGCCAGCAGCGCGCCGCCCGGCCAGGCGATCCGCGGCGGGTCGAAGCCATATCCCACCAGGTCGCGGCGCATCCTGCTTCTCCTGCTTGCTGGCCCGGATGTTGCAATACCCGTGCCGCATCCGCTGCCAGGAGAGTGCTCATGAAATGTCTCAAGCGCCGGCTCGCAGCCGGCCTGTTCGCCGCCGCGACCACGCTCGGCCTTGGCGCCACGGCCCAGGCGCAGGCGCCCATCCCGCTGCGCGTCGCCGGCAATTTCAGCCAGAACACCAAGCATGTGGATGGCGTGGAGCGGCCCTTCTTCGCAGGTCTCTCCGCCGCCGCGAACACGCCGCTGGCCGTCACCTACAACCCGTTGGACGTGCTCGGCATCCAGGCCGCCGACAGCCTGCGTCTGCTGCGCTCCGGCGCGTTTGACGTGATGAGCGTGCAGATCGGCATGGTCGCCCGGGACGATCCCTTCTTCGAGGGGCTGGACCTGATCGGCGTCTCCACCACCGTGCCGGAGCTGCGCCGGGCGGTGGAATCCTATCGCGAGGCCTTCGACCAGCGCCTGCAGCAGCGTTTCGGCACGCGGGTGATGACGCTGTGGCCCTTCGGCCCGCAGATCATCTACTGCAACGCGCCCATCACCTCCGTCCGCGATCTGCGCGGCTTGAAGGTGCGCTCCTTCACGCCGACCATGTCCGCCCTGCTGCAGCATCTGGGCGCAACGCCGGTGACGCTGCAGTTCAGCGAGGTGTACCCCGCCCTGCAGCGCGGCGTGGCGAGCTGCGCCATCACCTCCGCCACCTCCGGCAACACCGGCAACTGGCCGGAAGTGACCAGCCACATCCTGCCGCTGGGCCTGTCCGGCGCGGTGCAGGGCCATTTCATGACCATGGCCGCCTGGCGCCGCTTCTCGCCGGAACAGCAGACGGCGATGACCCGCGAGTTCCGCCGGATGGAGGATGCGATGTGGAACATCGCGACCAATTCCAATGGCGATGCGCTGTCCTGCTCCACCGGCGGCCCCTGCACGGAACACAAGCCCTTCCGCAACACGCTGGTCGCGGTGAATGACGCCGATGCGGCGCTGGTGCGCGAGGCGGTGAGCGCGGTGATCCTTCCGAGCTGGCGCGACACCTGCAACCGCGTCTGGGCGCAATGCACGCAGACCTGGAACGGCACCGTCGGCGCCGCCCGCGGCTTCACCATCAACTGATCCTTGTCCGAAATGCTGGCGCATTTCGGCCCTCAGACGCCGGGCGGGCCGCATCCGCGGCCCTTGGCTTCGCCGCACAAGCGGCGGCGGCCGTTCGGCCGCTCGGCCGGCAAAGCATGCCGGCCGCCTTTTCTGGCGGTGAAGCGCCTATCCGAAGCGCTCCACCGCGCCCGCCGCGATGCGGAAGGCGGCGGCGAAATCATCCATCTCCATCGCCTCCGCCGGGTTGTGGCTGCCGCCATCATTGCGGATGAACAGCATGGCGGAGGGCACGCCCTGGCCCGCGAAGGTCGCGCAATCATGCCCGCCGCCGGAGGCGATGGGCATGGTGGGAATCCCGGCCTCCGCCGCCGCCGCGCCCAGCGCCGCGCGCAGCCGCGGGTCCATCAGGGCCGGGGGCACATGCAGCGCCGGGCCGTAGTCGATCGCGACGCCGTTTCGCGCCTGCGCCTCCGTCGCCGCCTGCGCCAGCCAGGCCTCGGCCCGCGCCAGGGTCGCCACATCCTCGCTGCGGATATCCAGCGTGAAGCGCACCTCCCCGGGCACGCGGGTCGGCGCGTGGCGCGTGGCGTCGGTGCAGAATTCACCAATGGTGCAGACCAGATCCGCCCCGGCTGCTTCCTCCGCCGTCCAGAGATCATCCAGCCCCGCCACCAGGCGCGCGGCGGCGATCACGGCATCGCGACGGTTGCGCCGCGGAGCGCCTCCCGCATGGGCATCCTGCCCGATCGCGCGGCAGTTGCGATGGCGCAGCGAACCGCGGATGCCGGTGACGATGCCGGCGGGCAGCCCGGCCTCCACCAGCACCGGCCCCTGTTCGATATGCGGCTCCAGGAACCAGGCGATGCGCGCGGCATCCAGGCTGGCGCGGCCCTGGCGGATGAAATCGGGGTCGAAGCCCTCCTCGGCCATGTGCTCGGCCAGGCTCCGGCCGCTGTCGGCCCGCCGCAGCGTGTCCGGCGCCTCGCGCGGCAGCAGGCCGAAGGCGGCGCGGCTGCCGAGGTAATTGGCCGGGAACCAGACCATCTCCTCCGCCCGGATCGCCAGCACGGTCAGGTCCCGGTCCAGGCGCCGGTCCAGGTGGCGCAGCCGCGCCGCAACGGCCAGGCCCATCGCCACCCCCGCCGCGCCATCGAAATTGCCGCCATGCGGCACGCTGTCCGCATGGCTGCCGATGATCCCGGCGGGCAGGCTGCGGTCGGTGCCGGGCAGGGTCATGGACAGGGTGCCGATCGGATCCACGCGGATTTCCAGCCCCAGCCCCTCCGCCGCCTCCCGCGCCCTTGCATGCGCCAGCCGCTCCCCGGCGCCGTAGGAGGCGCGGGTGACGCCCGGCGCATCCAGGCTGCCGTCGCGGATCGCGTCCAGGAAACCGGCGGCAAGGTCAAGCGCGCGGGCTTCGGCGGCGGCGATGGTCATGGAGATCTCCGATGAGCAGGATCGTGACGGCAGAGGCGCTGATCGCCGGCGCCACGGACCCGGTGGCGCGGGAAGGCGAGGGGGTGCTGGTCGGCGCCGATGGCCGCATCGCCGCCCTCGGCCAGGTGGCGGAGCTGGTCGCGGCCGCGCCGGGTGCGGAGCGCCTGCACCTGGAAGGCTGCGTGCTGATGCCCGGCCTGGTGAATGCGCACCAGCATGGCCGCGGTCTGACGCAATTGCAGCTCGGCTTCCCGGACATGATCCTGGAGGCCTGCAGACCACCAAGCGGCGGCGTGGCTGGCTCGACCCGGCGGCGATGGTGCCACTGGCGGCGATGCAGATGCTCGCCTCCGGCGTCACCGCCACCATCCACGCCAATACCACCTGGGGCGCGGCCGGAAGGCAGCCGGATGATTTGGTGCGCACCATCGCCGCCTATGATGCGGCCGGGCTGCGCGCCGTGGTCGGCATCGGCGCGCAGGATCGCGCCAGCCTGGTCTTCCCCGCCGAGGCGCAGCCCGGCTTCCTGGCTTCCCTGTCCGAAGACCTGCGCGCGCTGGTCGGCGACCCGGACCCGCCGATCTTCGCCCGTACGGCGGCGGAGGCGGAGGCGCTGTTCGATGACCTGTCGGCCAGGTTGCCCGGCCATGGCCGCATCCGTCTGGCCTTCGCGCCCGCCGGCCCGCAATGGGTCAGCGATGCGCTGTTCAGCGGGCTGGCTGCGGCGGCGAAGGCGCGTGGTGCGCCGATCCACATGCATGCGCTGGAAAGCGTGGCGCAGGCCGCCGCGGCGCCCGGGCTGTATCCGGAGGGCACGCTGGCGCGGCTCGAATCGCTGGGCGTGCTCGGCCCGCTGACCCCGCTGGCGCATGCGGCGCAGTTGACGCCGGGCGATATCGTGGTGGCGGCGCGCAGCGGCACGCGGCTGGTCCGCAACCCGGCCAGCAATCTGCGCCTCGGCTGCGGCCAGGCGCCGCTCGCGGCCTATTGGGCGGCCGGCGTGCGCGTTGCGGTCGGCACGGATTGCCAGACGATGGATGACGACGAGGATCTGTGGAAGGAACTGCGCCTGGCCGCGCGCCTGTCCACCGAACCCGCGTGGCACGGTGCCGGCCCGCCGGATGCCGCGCGGCTGCTCGCCATGGCGACGACGGAAGGCGCCGCCGCCATGGGGCTGGCTGGGCAGGTGGGCAGGCTGGCGCCGGGCCTGGCGGCGGACCTCATCGCCGTGGATCTGCGTCGGGTGCGCGGTGCCTATGCCGATCCCTCCGTCCCGCTGCTCGACCTGCTGCTGGCGCGTGCCGATGCGCGGGATGTGCGGCTGACCATGGTGGATGGCCGCGTGCTGTACCGCGACGGCCACTTTCCCAACCTGGACGCCGCCGCCATCACCGAAGCCGCCGCGCAGGCCGCGCAGCGCGCCCGCGAGCCCTGGACCCCGGCGCGGGAGGCGCAGGTGGCCGCGCTGGTGGCGGCGGTGCGCGGCCACTACGCGGCCCGCTAATCGAAGGCCAGCCCCGGTAGCCACAGCGCGATGCCGGGGAAAGCGATCAGCAGCAGGATCAGCAGCACCATCGCCGCCAGGAAGGGCAGGGTGCCCTGGATCACCTCACCCACCGAACCGCTGCTCCGCACCCCCTGCACCACATACAGGTTCATGCCCACCGGCGGCGTGATCAGCGCGATCTCGCACATGATGACCAGGAAGATGCCGAACCACACCGGGTCCACGCCGAGCGCCACCACGATCGGCACGACGATGGGAATGGTCCCCACCATCATCGACAGCGTCTCCAGGAAGCAGCCGAGCACAAGGTAGAAGACGAACAGCACGAACAGGATGCCAATGGGGCCCACACCGAGCGAGGTGACGAAGGCGGACAGCGCCTGCGGCACGCCGAGGATGCCCAGCACGAAGTTCAGGTAGAAGGCCGCCGCCACGATCAGCAGGATCATGGAGCTGACGGTCACCGTCGTCTCGAAGCATTCATGCAGCAATTGCACGCGGAAGCGGCCATGCAGCACGGCCAGCACGAAGGCGGCCACCACGCCCACCGCGGCGCTTTCCGTGGGCGTCGCCCAGCCGGCATAGATGCTGCCCATCACCATCACGAACAGCCCGACCGGCGCCGCCAGCCCGCCCAGTGCGCGGACCCGCTCCCCCAGCGGCAGCCGTGCCTCCGGCGCCCCGCCCAGCGCCGGCCGCCACAGGCACAGCCCCGCCGCCACCAGCATGAACAGCCCCGTCAACAGCAGCCCCGGCACCACCCCCGCCGCATACAACCGCCCGACGGAGGTATTGGTCATCGCCCCATAGATGATCATGTTGATCGAGGGCGGGATCAGGATGCCGAGCGTGGCACCCGCCGCAATGGTACCGAGCACCAGCCGCGGATCGTAACGCCGGCTTTCGAAATTCGGCAGCGCCACCGTGCCGATCGTGGCCGCCGTGGCAACGGAGGAACCGGAGACGGCCGCGAACATCGCGCAGGCCCCGATATTCGTGTGCAGCAGCCCGCCCGGCAGCGGCCCGAGCCAGGCGGCCAGCGCCTTGTACATCCGATCCGTCGCGCCGCCCTTCACCAGCAACTCGCCGAGCAGCACGAAAAGCGGCACGGCGAGCAGCGTGAAACTGTCCGTGGCGCCCCAGAGCTGGGTGCCCAGCGCATTGATCACCGGCGCGCCGAGATAGAGATCCGCCCCGACCAGCGCCACCGCCGCCATCGCCACGCCGACATGCAGGCCGGAGAACAGCATGGCCAGCATCAGCACGAAGCCGATGGCGGCCTGCGCCACCCCGAAGCCGGTCACTGCAGCTTGCTCCGGCCGGTTTCCGCCGCAATTTCCTCATCCACCGTGGGCGGGCCGTACCAGGCATTGACCTCCCGCACCCGGCCGCGCATCAGCAGCGACGCCGCGTGCATCGCCAGCACCAGCGCCACCAGGCCGAACAGCGCCAGGCCGGCAAACCAGACGCCCTGCGGAATCCACAGCGGCACCTGCAAGGGGCTGGTGGAGACGGACATGAACTCGATGCTGTCCGCAACCTCCGCCCAGCCGCGGCTGGCGGCGAAGACCGCGAAGGCAGCGATGGCCAGCGCCGCCACCACATGCAGCACGGACCGCGCCACGGCCGGCATGCGCGACAGGAACAGGTCGATCCGCGTATGCCGGCGCACCACCAGCGTATGCCCGAAGCCGAAGGCGGCCAGCGCCGCCAGCGTATAGCCGCCGATCTCATCCGTGCCCTGCAGCGACACGCCGAAATAGCGCCGCGCAACCAGGTCGGCGCAGACCAGCAGGCTGTAGCCGAGCAGCCACCAGCCGCACAGCAGGCTGAAGAAACGCGTGGCGGGATTGAGCCGCGCGGCAACCGGGTTGGTGGGCGCGCGGGAGTCGGAGAGCGAGGCCATGGCCACCCTGTTGCTGAGTCCTGGCGGGACCAAGCAACATCGGTGCCACGGCAGCCGCTACGGCGCGCGCATCGCCACCAGCGCGTCCAGCGCCACGCCGCCTTGCGCCTGCACCAGGAAGGGGTTGATCTCGATGCTCTCGATCCCCGGCTGGGCCGCCGCGAAGGCGGCAACGGCACACAGCGCCTGCACCAGCGCCGCCTTGTCCAGCGCCGGCGCCCCGCGCCAGCCCGCCAGCAGCCGTGCGCCCTGCACGGACTCCACCAGCGCCGCCGCACGTTCCGGCGTCAGCGGCGCGGAGGCGAAGGCGACGTCGCGGAACAGCTCGACGGAGACGCCGCCGAGGCCGAACATCACCATCGGCCCGAAGATCGGGTCGCGCTGCACGCCGATGATGGTCTCGACACCGCCGCGAACCATGGGCGCCACCAGCACGCCATCCAGCTTCGCATCCGGGCGGGCGGCGCCGGCGCGCTGCATCAGCGTCGTGAAGCCCTGCCGCACCGCATCCGCATCCGGCAGGTTCAGCAGCACGCCGCCGATCTCCGTCTTGTGCGGGATGTCGTCGGACAGGATCTTCATCACGACGGGATAACCAACAGCGTCTGCCGCGAGCACGGCCTGCCCGGCTTCCGCACAAACGTGCTCGGGCAGAACCTTCACGCCGATCTCGGCGAGCAGCGCCTTGGCCGCGGCCTCGTTCCCCGCGGCGACATGGCGGGGCGCGGCGGCTGCGACATCCTTCGGCGCCGTAGCCGCTGCCTGCAAGGCGCGCAGCCGCGCGGCGCCGGTCACCGCCTTCACGGCGCGGGTCGGATCCTCGAACACCGGCACGCCCAGCGCTTCCAGCCGCGTGCGGATTTCCTCGACCGAGGTCATCACCGCCACGACAAGCCGATCCGGCGCCGCCTGGCGCAGCGCGGCCAGCGTCTGCTCCAGCGGCGGGAAGCGCGGCACGTTGCGGCCGAGATGCGCCAGGTAGAACAGGAAGCAGCCCAGCTCCGCACCACGCAGCATCTCCTGGCTGATCGCCTCGAAGACATGCATGCGGCCATTGAGCTGCGCCGTCGTGTCGATCGGGTTGCGGCCGCCGGCGACGGGCTGGATCTCGCGGATGCGCGCCATGGCGGCATCCGGCATCGGCGGCACGGAGAGCCCCGCCTCGATGCAGGCATCCGCCATCAGCACGCCGATGCCGCCGGAGACGGTCAGCACGCCCACCGCATCATTCGGCGGCAGCGGCGCGATGGCGCAGAGATAGGCAATGTCGATCATCTCCTCGATCGACTGGGCGCGATAGGCGCCGCATTCGCGGAACACCGCGCTGAAGATGCGATCCTCGCCGGCCAGCGACCCGGTATGCGTGGCGGCCGCCGCGGCGCCGACCTCCGTGGTGCCGACCTTCATGATGATCACGGGCTTGCGCGCCGCCGCCGCCTTCAGCAGCGCGCGCCGCAGCGCCGCGCCATCCTTGCAGCCTTCGAGCGAGGCGCAGATCACCCGCGTGCCCGCATCCTCCGCCAGGTAGTCGATGGCCGCGGCGACATCGATATCGGCTTCGTTGCCGGTGGCGATGGCGCGGCTGATACCGATGCCGCGCAGATGTGCCGCGGCGTAGATGTGGCTGCCATAGGCGCCGCTCTGCGTGGCCACGCCGATCACGCCCGGCCCCGGCTGCGCGGTGGCGAGCAGGGAGGAGAAGGTGCCGAAGAAGCCATCCGGCGGGCTGATGCTGCCCAGCGCATTCGGCCCCGTGATCCGCATGCCATGCCGGCGCGCCAGCGCCGCCACGCGGTCCTGCATCGCGGCCCCTTCTGCGCCCTCCTCGGCAAAGCCGGAGGACAGCACCTGCACATGCAGGATGCCCTTCGCCGCGCATTCCTCCAGCGCCGGCTCCACCAGCGGCGCGGGCAGCAGCATCAATGCCGAATCTGGCACTTCTGGCAGGTCGCGCACGCTCGGCCAGGCGGGCAGGCCCTGGACCTGCTTTGCGGTGACGTTGATCGGGTAGATGCGGCCGCGATAGCCGAGTTCCCGCAGATGCAGCAGCGTGCGGCCGCCCAGCTTGTCGGGATCGTTCGAGGCGCCGATCACCGCGACCGAGGCGGGGCGGAACATCTTCTCCAATTGGTGCATCGTGGTCCCCGTCACGCGACCTGCGCCAGCAGGCGGTCTGCCTGGAAGCTGCGGTCGCCAAACTCGAACTCAGCCATCATCACGCGGCGTGCCAGGCGGATGGCGGCGACACCCTCGGTCAGGCCCATGCCGCCATGCATCTGGATGGTCTCATGCGCCACCAGACGCCCGGCCTCGCCGAGCCGCAGCTTGGCCAGCGCGATATCGCGCCAGGGCAGCGCATCCGTCGCCGCGGCCTCACGCAGCGCATGCGCCACCAGGCCGCGCAGGTTCTCGTACTCCACATACATCTCCGCCACGCGATGGCGTAGCGCCTGGTAGGAGGCGAGCGGCGCGTTAAACTGCACGCGGTCGGATAGGAAGGCGATGGTCTGCTCAATGATCGCGCCCATGGCGGAGACACCCTCGACGCAGGTGATCAGCGCGCCGAGGTCGCGGGCACGATCCGCTTGGTCGGCGATGCCGCGCGCCAGCACCTGCTCCTGCGCCACCGCCACGCCCACGAAATGCCAATCGGCGGCGAGCCGCCCGTCGATCCGCATCGAGAGGCTTCGGGTGATGCCGGGCGAGTCGACCGACAGCAGCAGAAGCTCACCCGCCTTCGTGGCCAGCAGCAGATGCGTCGGATCCGGCGGTGTCTCCACGCCGACCACGCCGCCTTCCAGCGTCCGGTCGAAGCTCAGCCTCGTCGCGCCGGGATCCTGCGCGGCATCGGGCAGAATCACGCAGATCCGCGCGGCACCCTCCGCCACCTGCGCGAGCATGTCGCGCGCGCCCGCAGCGGCCAGCAGGGCAGGGGCGACGACGCAGGCGGTGGCTATGGGCAGCGGCAGGCCGCCGCGCCCGGCACCACAGGCCAGCGCCGCGACGTCGGACAGGTCGCCGCCCGCGCCCCCCGCATCCTCGGCCACCATGGTCGCCATCCAGCCAAGGCCGGCGATGGCATCCCAATGCCGGCGCAGGCAGGCCAGTTGCTCGCCCGCGTCAGACAGCGCGGAAAGCTCCGCATCGACCTCGAGCGCCAGGCGCTGGGCCATCTCATAGGCATCGCCGCCGACCAGCGGGCTTGCGGTGAAGGGCATGGCGTCAGGACCCGAAAAGCTGCTTGGCGATCACGTTCTTCTGCACCTCGCTGCTGCCGCCATAGATCGTGCGCACGCGCATATACATGTAGTTCTGCACCCACTCGATGCCCGGCGCCTCGGCATTTGGCCCACTGCCATCGATGCGGCGGAAGCGCGGCGCCAGCCGTTCGCCGACGGCATCCATAGCCACCTCCGCCACATGCTGGTGCGTGACGCTGGTGGAGAGCTTCAGCACCGAGGGCAACAGGCCGAGCGGCCGGCCTTCCATCACCGCCGCCACCGCTTCCTTGCCCAGCGCCAGCGCCCCGCGCAGTTCCGCCTCCGCCAGCAGCAGCCGAAGTTCCAGCGCCGCACGCTTCGCACGATGCGTCTCGCCGGCCAACTCCTGCGCGACCAGTTCGCGCGTGCGCTCCAGGTTCTTCAGCGCCGGTGCGACATTGGCGCCGCCGAGGCGCTCGCGCTCCAGCAGGAACTTGCCATAGGTCCAGCCCTTGCCTTCCTCGCCGATCCGGTTGGCGACCGGCACGCGCACATTGTCGAGGAACACCTCGTTCACATGGTGCCAGCCATCGATGGTGCGGATCGGGCGGATGGTGATGCCGGGCGAGTTCAGCGGGATCAGCAGCATGGTGATGCCCTGCTGCTTCTTCGCCTCCTTGGAGGTGCGGACCAGCGTGTACATCCAATCCGACTCATGCGCGTGGGAGGTCCAGGTCTTCTGGCCGTCCACGATGTATTCATCGCCCTCCCGTCGCGCCGCGGTGCGCAGCGAGGCAAGGTCCGACCCGGCGCCGGGTTCGGAATAGCCCTGGCACCACCAGTCCTCGCCGCTGAGGATGCCGGGCAGGAAGCGCGCCTGCTGCTCCGGCGTGCCGAATTCGATGATGACCGGGCCGATGTGGCGCAGCCCGTGATGGTATTGCGGCGGGCAGTCATTCTCCGCCATCACCTCGTCGAAGATGTGCCGCTGCTGCGGGTCCCAGCCGGTGCCGCCGAACTGCTTCGGCCAGCTCGGCGCGCCCCAGCCATGCGCGTGCAGGATCTGCTGCCAGGGCTGCCAGATCTTGCGCGACAGCTTGCGATAGGTGGCGACGACGGCGCGGATTTCGGGCGGGCAGCGCGTCTGCGCGAACTCCGTCACCTCGCGCCGGAAGGCCTCGTAATCCACTTCCATCTCAGCGGCCCTTGAAGACGGGCTTGCGCTTCTCGAGCTGCGCGGCGCGGGCCTCCTTCGCATCTTCCGTCTTCGCCAGCTCGTAGGTGAAGTTCTGCTCGAAGCGATAGGCGTCCTTCGCCGGCATCAGCTCCACCATGTTGCAGCTGTTCTTGGCGTATTTGATGCCGAGCGGGCTCTTCTGCGCGATGCGCGTGGCCATCGCCATGGCGGCGGGCATCAGCTCCTCCACCGGCCAGACCGAATCGATGACGCCGAGCCGGTACAGGTCGCTGGCCGGTAGCCGGTCCCCGGTGAACATCAGGCGGCGCGCATAGGATTTGCCGAACAGCTCGTTGATCATCGCGGCGCCGCCCGCCAGGCCGACATCGATCTCCGGCATGCCGAACACGGCGGTGTCGGAGGCCAGCATGATGTCGCAGGCGGCCATCAGCCCGAAGCCCGCGCCGAGCGCTGCGCCGTTCACCGCTGCGATCACCGGCTTTGCGCATTCCTTGATGGCATTGCCGGTTTCCCGCGTGATGCGGTTGTGGTGCCAGAAGGTGCCGGCCTTGGTCGGGTCCGGCCGCTGCTTCAGGTCGGCGCCGGCGCAGAAGATCTTGCCCTGGCCGGTCAGCACCACCACGCGGATGTCGTCGCGGTCCGTCACCTCGTCGAAGATCTCGATGATGCGGTTGCGCATCTCGGCATTCACGGCATTGACCGGCGGCCGGTTCAGCGTCGCCACCGCCACGTAGTCCGAGACTTCCAGCTTCACGACATCCGACGACATGGCGCTTCTTCCTCCTGGCTCTGAAACCGACCGATCGGTCGGGAGGCTATGCGCGCGCGGGGCGTCGCGCAAGTGGCGAAGATGCGCCTTGCCTAGTCCGCGGCCTTCACGTTGCGGCGCGTCGCCTTCTTCGGCGCCTCGGCGCGCAGGCCATCCAGCAGCATGTCGCAGAACTGGCCTGCGATCTCCGGCGCCTTGAGCGGGCCGGCCGGGTTGTACCAGCGCGGCATCCAGTTGATCGTGCCGAGCACAAGACGCCCGGCAATCTTCACATCCGTGCTGCGCAATTCCCCGGCCTCGATGCCGGCCTGCAGGATGTCCCGCAGCAACTGCTCGTAACGGTCGCGCCAGGCGATGCGTTCCTTGCGCGCCCTGGCCTCCGGATCCGACCAGAAGGCGGTGGAGCCGGCGATCCAGGCCCAGCGGAAGGCCTCGAAGAAGGTCGCAGTCTCCACGACGAAGCGCCGCAGCCGGTCCACCGCCGGCAGCGTGACATCATCATGCCGCGCCACATGCAGGTAGATCGATTTCGTCGCGCCCATGGCGAGTGGGCGCAGGATCGAATCCTTGTCCGGGAAATAATGGTACAGCGTCGCCTTCGAGATCCCGCATTCTGCGGCGATGTCGCGCATCGAGACGCCATCGAAGCCGCGTTGCGCGAATTGCCGGCAGGCGACTTCATAGATCTGGATGATGCGGCCGCTCGGCACCTCGCCATTGCCGTCAAGCCCCAGCAGGCCGGCCAGATCGTCCGCCGCAAGGGGCGCGGCGACCTGGCGTGGCTTTGCCCTAGCGCGGGGTGATGCCCACGCGGCGGATGACTTCACCCCACTTCGCGACTTCGGTTCGGAGTAGGCCACCCAGTTCCTCCGGTGTGCTCGAGACCGGCGGAGATGCGCCGGCCGCCCGCATTCTCTCACGCAGCGCCGGGTCCGCAAGCACCTTCACCAGCGCCTGGTTCAGCCGCTGGATGATGGGCTGCGGCGTGCCGGAGCGGACGCAGACGTAGTTCATCACCGTCACCTCGAAGCCCGGCAGCGTCTCCGCCACCGTCGGCACGTTCGGCAGATCGGGCGACCGGCGGGCGCTGGTCACGGCGATGGGACGCAAATTGCCGGCCTCAATGAGCGGGATCATCGGTCCGTAGGTGTCGATGGAGACGTCCACGCGCCCGGCCGCCACATCCTGCAGCGCCAGGCCGGTGCCGCGATAGGGCACGTGAGACATGCGGATGCCGGCCTGCATGCACAGCAATTCACCCGACAGGTGGCTGCCCGCGCCGATGCCGGAGCTGGCGAAGGTCAGCTCGCCGGGCCGCGCCTTCGCCAGCGCGATCAGATCCGAGACGCTGCGCGCCGGAACGTCCTTGTTCACCACCATCAGATAGGCGCCCTGCGTCAGCAGGCTGACCGGCGCGAAGTCGCGGTCCGGGTCGTAGGGCAGGTTCGCCATCAGGAAGCGGTTCGTCACCAGCGGTCCCGGCGTGCCGTACAGCAGCGTATACCCATCCGCCGGGGCCTGGGCCACGGCGGCGGTGCCGATCGTGCCGCCGGCGCCACCGCGATTTTCCACCACCACGGTCTGGCCGAGCTCCGCGCCCAACGGCTCCGCCACGAAGCGGGCGGTCAGGTCGGCGCCGCCACCTGGTACGAAGGGCACGATCATGCGGACCGGCCGGGTCGGGTAGGATTGCGCCAGGCTGCCGCGTGGCAGCAGGGCGGCGGTGGCGAGCGAGGCAGCGGCCGCGAATGCGCCGCGTCGGCCAATGCCACCCTTCTCGTGGTGCTTTCCGGTCATGTCGATGCTCTTTCCCCGTTCCGGCGACGCTCCTTCGACGGCGCCGCATCTGGACCAACCGATCGGTCGGTGCTGATCGCATAGCGTCATCCGGCATCGCCACGCAAGACGCCCCCGACTCATGCCCCGCCTTCATCCTCATGGCTTGCGGCAGCGGCGGCGGGCGCATAGTCTGCGGGAACCAACCGATCGGTCGGCATCCGATCAGTCGCACACAGGAGCGCCGGAATGGCGCCGCGGGAGGGAACAGCAGATGCGCCAACATGTTCGTCGCAGCACTCGGTCCGGCGCCTTGCGCCACGTGATCGCGGCGCTGGCGGCGCTGCCGCTCAGCGCCGGGATGGCGGCCGCGCAGACCCTCAACATGGGCATCGGCTCGCCCGTCTCCTCCATCGACCCGCATTACCATTTGCTGCGCAGCAACAGCGAAGTGTCGCAAATGCTGTTCGACACGCTGCTGACCACCGACGCGCAGGCGCAGCTTCGCCCGGGGCTCGCCGAGAGCTGGCGGGCGATGGGCGAGGAGGGCTGGGAGTTCAGGCTGCGCGAGAACATCCGCTTCCATGATGGCACGCCCTTCACGGCGGATGATGTTGCCTTCACGCTGGAGCGCATCCCGACCATCACCGGGCCCGGTGCATCCTTCACCACCCATATTCGTCCCGTCAGCCGGGTGGAGGTTGTGGATGCACGCACCGTGCGGCTGTATACGCGGGCGCCCTCGCCACTGCTGCCGGTCTATCTCAGCCAGGTTCCCATGCTCGGCCGGCGGCTGCATGCGGATGCGACGACCGCGGATTTCAACAGTGGCCGGGTCGCCATCGGCACCGGTCCGTTCCGCTTCTCCAGCTACACGCCCGGAGACCGGCTGGAGGTGACGCGCAACGAGGCCTATTGGGGCGAGAAGCCCGAATGGGCCAGCGTGAACTACCGCATGATCTCGAATGACGGCGCGCGCACCGCGGCCCTGCTGGCCGGAGACGTGGATTTCATCGACCAGATCCCGACCGCGGACCTGGACCGCCTGCGCGCTGACAACCGCTTCCGCGTGGCGGAGACCACCAGCCTCCGCGTCATGTACATCACGCTCGATGCGGAACGCACGCCGCCGGTGCCGCAGATGGCCGCCGCCGATGGCGGCCCGCTCCAGCGCAACCCGCTGGCGGACCAGCGGGTGCGGAAGGCGCTGTCGCTGGCGATCGATCGGCGCCTGATCGTGGAACGCGTGATGCAGAAGGCCGCGCTCGCCACTGGCCAGTTCATGCCGCCCGGCGCCTTCAGCCATATCGACAACCACCCGGTCCCGACGGCGGATGCGGATACGGCGCGCCGCCTGCTGGCGGAAGCGGGCTATCCGCAGGGCTTCCAGATCACCCTCGCGGGGTCGAATGACCGCTACATGAACGATTCCCGCGTGGTGCAGGCGATCGGCCAGATGTGGACCCGCATCGGCGTGCGCACGACGGTGGAGGCGCAGCCCTATGCCACCTTCATCGGCCGCGCCACGCGGCGGGAATTTCCGGCCGCGCTGCTGACCTGGGGCAACTCCACCGGCGATGCCTCCGTGCTGCTGAACTCCGTGCTCCGCACCCGCAACCGGGACCGTGGGCATGGCGCCGCCAATCGCACGCATTACAGCAACGCCGAGGTGGACCGGCTGACCGGCGAGGCGGAGCGGGAGATGGATGACGCCAAGCGCGACCGCCTGCTGCAACAGGCCAGCCTGGCCGCGATCGATGATGTCGCGCTGGTGCCGCTGTACCTGCAGAACGCGCTGTGGGCCATGCGCCGGGACCTGACCTACACCGCGCGTGCGGATGAGCGGAACGACCCCACGGCGGTGCGGCGCACCCAACGCTGACGGTGCGCCGCACGTCGCGCTAAGCCCAGGCCGTACCCTTGTCTTGCACCCCGGCAGCGCGCATTGCACGCTGCCGGGATTCGAGGCGGGGAGATGTCGTTGAACAATTCTGTAGCCCTGCCAGCCGCACCGCCAGGCCGGGTTCTGGTCATCGGCGCCGGGATCGTCGGGCTGGCGCTCGCGTGGCGCCTGCGACGCGGCGGCGCCACGGTCACGGTCGTGGATGCCGAGCCGCCGGGTGAGGGTGGCGCCAGCTTCGGCAATGCGGGCGCCATCAGTTCCAGCTCCGTGGCGCCCCTGGCGATGCCGGGCCTGCTGCGCCAGGTGCCGCGCATGCTGCTGGACCGCGCCGCGCCGCTGCATGTGCCTGCCAGCTACTGGCTGCGCGCCGCCCCCTGGCTCGCCCGTTTCGTCGCCGCGGCGCGCCCCGCCGCGGTGTTGCGCGCGACCGCGGCACTCGACGGGCTGCTGCATCTCGCGACGGAGCAGCACCACGCTCTGGCACAGGAGATCGGTGCGCCGGAATTGCTGCGTCCGCATGGCCAGCTCTACCTCTACCGGAATGCGGCGCAGCTCGCGAAGGACGCAGCGGCCTGGGAGATCCGCCGCGCGCATGGCGCCAGGCTGGAACAGCTGGACCGCGCCGGCATCCTGGCGCTGGAGCCTTCGGTCGGCCCCGCCTACCAGCTTGCGATGTTCCTGCCGGACCACGCGCATTGCGCCTCCCCACTCCGCTACGTTCGCGCATTGGCGCAGGCCTTGGAGCAGGCGGGCGGCACGATCCTGCGCGATCGCATCGTCGCGCTGACGGTGGCGGATGGCCGCATCAGCGGCGCGACGGGGGCTGGCGCGCTGCATGCGGCGGATACGGTGGTGCTGGCAGCTGGCGCCTGGTCCGCGCGGCTGGCGGCGCCGCTCGGCTACCGCATCCCGCTGGAATCGCAGCGCGGCTACCATGTGGACCTGACGCAATCCGGCATCAGCCTCACCCGCCCGGTGATCCCGGCCGACCGCAAGGTGTTCATCACGCCGATGGAGAATGCGCTGCGCGTCGCTGGCACGGTGGAATTCGGCGGGCTGGACCGTGCGCCGGACGCGGCCCGCGCGAAGCTGCTGTATGACGATCTGGCGGCGGTGTTCCCGGACGCGCAGGTGACCCAGGCGGATGGCTTCTGGATGGGCCACCGCCCCTGCCTGCCGGATTCGGTGCCGGTGATCGGCCCGGCGCAGCGCGTGCCCGGGCTGTGGTTCGCCTTCGGCCATGGGCATCTCGGCCTGACCGGCTCCGCACCGACGGCCGAGCTGCTGGCCCCTTCCATCCTCGGCCAGCCCAGCAACCGGGATCTTGCGCCCTATGCGGCGGAGCGCTTCTGAGGTCAGCTGGCGCGTATGCCGGCCTCGGCGATCAGCTTCTCCCACTTCGCGGTTTCCGCGGCGACGAATTGCCGTGCCGCCGCGATGTTGCGCTCCGCGGCCGGCGGCACCTCGACGCCCAGCTCGGTCAGGCGCGCCTGCAGGGCCGGCTCGCCCAGCGCGGCGGTAACGGCTTCCGAGATTGCTGCCAGCGTCGCATCCGGCGTGCCGGAGGGCGCCAGCACGGCGTTCCAGGTTGTGGCCGCGAAGCCCGGCACCGTCTCCGCCACCGTCGGCAGGTCGGGCAGGGCGGAGGAACGGCGTGGGCCCGTGGTGGCGATGCCGCGCAGCGTGCCGCCGCGCACCTGCGCCGCACCGGTCGCGACGCTGTCCATCACCAGCGCGATGCGTCCGGCGATCAGGTCCACCACGGCGGGCGCCGTGCCGCGATAGGGCACATGCTCCGCCCGCACGCCCGTCATGCTCTTCAGCAGTTCGACGCCGAGATGCGAGGACCCGCCGGCACCGCTGCTGCCATAGGCGTGCTGGCCGTCGCGCAGGTAGCGCAGCAGCCCGGGCACGTCCCGCACCGGGCTTTCGGGCGGCACCATGATGACCTGCGGCACCACGCCAACCAGCGCCACGGGCGCGAAATCGGCGGTGGGATCGAAGGTCAGCCGTGTGCCGTGCAGCGCGCGGTGCACGGCATGCACCACGGTGGTGAACAGCAGCGTGCTGCCATCCTTCGGCGCGCGCGCCACCGCCTCCGTCCCGATCAGCGCGCCGCCGCCGGCGCGGTTCTCCACCACCACGCGCTGCGGCAGGCTGGCGGAGAGGCGTTCCGCCAGCAGCCGCGCCACCGTGTCCGTCGGGCCGCCAGCGGCGTAGGGCACCACCAGCCGGACCGGCCGGTCCGGCCAGACCTGGGCGCGAGCCCGGGTTGCGACCAGCGGCAGGGCCAGGCCCCCCAGCAGAGTGCGGCGCATCAGCATGTCGGTGTCTCCTCCTGGCCCTCGATCGCGGCCTTCAGCCCGTGATCTTGGCCGCTTCGATCACGCGGCGCCAGCGGTCCAGGTCGCGTTCCAGGAAGGCACCGAATTCCGCGGGGGTGGAGGCGGTGACGATGGCGCCCAGCGACTTCAGCCGCTGGTTCGTCTCCGGCTTTTCCAGCGAGGCGCGGACCGCGGCGTTGAGCCTGGCCACCACGGGTTCCGGCGTGCCGGCGGGGGCGGCGATGCCGAGGCCCTGGCTGTAATCCTCGAAGCCCGGATAGCCGATCTCCCGCATCGTCGGCACCTGCGGATAATCCGGGCTGCGTTCCGCGGTGGATACGCCGAGCGGGCGCAGCGAGCCGCGCGCGATGTGATCCGCCAGGCCGATCATCGGATAGAACATGAAGGAGACGCGGCCCGACATCACCTCCGTCAGCGCCGGCGCGTTGCCGCGGAAGGGCACATGCGTCATCTCCGTGCCGGACTGCACCGCCAGCAGCGCGGCGGCCAGATGCGCGGAGCCGCCATTGCCGGCGGAGCCATAGGTCACCTCGCCCGGCTTCGCCTTCGCCGCATCCACAAGCTGCGCCAGCGTGCGGTACGGGGTGGTGGCGCCGGTCACCGCGATCAGCGGCAGCACGGCCAGCAGGCTGACCGGCGCGAAGTCGCGCAGCGGATGGTAGCGCGCATTCGGCAGCAGGATGGAATTCACGCTGTGCGACAGCGTGGTCACCATCAGCGTGTAGCCATCCGCCTGCTCCCGCGCCACCGCCTCCGTCGCCACCAGGGCATTCGCACCCGTGCGGTTCTCAACGATGACGGATTGGCCCAGGCTGGCCGACATGTCCTGCGCCACCACGCGCGCGATGACGTCGGTCGGCCCACCGGCGGCGAAGCCGACGACGAGGCGGATGGTGCGGCTCGGAAAGCTCTGCGCCCGTGCAAATCCGGGCAGCGCAAGCGCGCCGAGCAGGCCCGCGCCGGCCTGTCGCCTGGTGATGTTCATTATTGTTTCTCCCCCTGTTTTTGTTGGCGCCCTGGTCTTCAGGCCGCCAGGCGCGCGTAGTCCAGTGTCGCCATCACCTGCACGCGCAGGATGTAGCGTGGCTCATCGGCACGGTAATCCGCGACGGCGTTGTGCGTCGTGGCGATGTTGTCCCACATCAGCACGTCGCCCGGCGTCCAGCGATGCGAGTACAGGTACTTCTCCTGCGACTGATGGCGGAACAGGAAGTCCAGCATGGCGTCGCTCTCCGCCTCCTCCATGCCCTCGATCCGCATCGCATAGCCGGGGTTGCAGTACAGCACGCGGCGGCCGGTGATGGGGTGGGTGCGGAAGATCGGCTGGCTCACCGGCGGCTTGCGGCGGAGCTGTTCCTCGGTCAGCGGTGGCCGGGTGGAGCCGGGGCGCTGGCGCATCATCTCCCAGAACTTGTTGAAGTCGTGGATCGCGGTGCGGCCTTCCAGGCGCTGCTTCACCTCCGCCGGCAGATCCGCATAGGCCGCATGCATGTCGAGGAACTGCGTGTCGCCCAGCGGTCGCCCGTCGCGCACCGGCACCTGCTTGGCGTGCAGGATGTTGGCGAGCGCGATCTCCGTGGAATAGCTCATGTCGGTGTGCCAGCCCTGGCCGGCATCGTTCAGCCCGACCGGCTTGCCGTCCTGCACCACGTTGGACAGGATCATCACCTCCGGATGGCCGTCCGGGTGGAACATGTTGGCGACGTTGTGCTCCAGCGTGCCGAAGCGGCTGCCCAACGCACTGATCTGCGGTGCTTCCAGCGACTGGTCCGGCGCGCAGAGCACGCCATGCGTGCCAAGCGCGCGCAGCAGCGCGCGGAAATCGGCATCCGTCAGCGGCCGGGCGAGGTCCACGCCGCGTACCGTTGCGCCGACTCCGCCCTGATTTGCAATGACCTGCATCGGGCATCCTCCCTCATCTTGCGCGGGAGGCTCCCCGAGCCCCGGTCGCGGGTCAACCGCCGTTGCAGCATGCTGCGCCGATTCCACATATATGAAGCGGTGCCGAGCGGGAGGCGAGGATGGATGGCGTGGTGAAATCCGCGGGCCGGGTGCTGGAGATCTTCGAGTTCTTCGCCCATCGCCATGCGCCAGCCACAGTGACGGAGGTTGCCGCGGCGCTTGGCTTCCCGTTGAGCTCGACCTCGGTCCTGCTGAAATCGCTGCTGTCGCTGGGCTACCTGGAATACGAGCCACGCGCGCGGGACTACCAGCCCACCATCCGCTTCGCCGTGCTCGGCACCTGGATCTTCGATCGCTTCTTCGCCGAGGAAGGCGGCATCCCGCGCCTGATGGATGAGTTGCAGGCGGAGACGGGGGAGACGATCGTACTGGCGATGCAGCACGGCGAATACGTGGACTACATCCGCATCCTGCAATCCATCCGCCCGGTGCGCTTCCACATCAAGCCCGGCTCGCGCCGGCCGATCTTCCTGCCTGCCGCCGGCAAGGTGCTGCTGGCACAGCAGAGCGACGCGGAGGTGGCGCGGCTGCTGCGGCGCATCAATGCAGGGCGCGGCGCCGTGCCGCTGGCGGTGGCGCCGCTGCTGGCGGAGCTGGCGCAAATTCGTGTGCAGGGCCATGCGCGCAGCGAGGGCGCGGTGGTGCCGGATACGATGATGCTGAGCATGGCCCTGCCGGTGACGGAAGGGCATCGCCCGCTGGCTGTCGCCGTCAGCGGGCCGCTCGCGCGCATGCGGCGCAGCCGCGGCGGCATCCTGCGCCTGATGCGGGAGAAGATCGCGACGCTGCGCCCGCTTTCCACGGATCGACGCTGATCTGCGCGCGCTGTCTGGTGCGCGCGCCATGCGCTGGCTAGGTTGGTGGTGGAGAGGAGAACACCATGCAAGACCTGGCCGCACGGCTGAAGACGATCGGCGATTCCTACCCTTTCACCACGCGCTGGCACGTGAAGGATCTGCGCCGCGACGCGGAGGCGCATCATGAGGGCGATGTGCCGATGCCCTCCGCCAGCGTACGCAAGATCTCCATCATGATGGCGGCGCTGGCCGCGGTGCATGAAGGCAAGCTGCGGCTGGATGATCCGGTGGAGATCGAGGCGCGGCTGCAGAAGGACGTTGCCTCTGGCACCTATCGCTACATGACGCCGGGCTGCATTATCCCGTTGCGCGACGTGATCGTGAACATGATGATCACCAGCGACAATGTCTGCACCCAGGCGGTGCTGGAACGGCTGGGGCCGGAGACGATGACCGACTATTGCCGCGGCATCGGCATGCAGGGCACCGACCATCGTGGCCTGATCCCGCCGCTCGGCATCGGCTGGGATCATCCGCCGGAGGCGGTGGCGACGACAACGCAATCGGACCAGGTGCTGCTGCTGGACCTGATCCTGCGCGGGACGGAGGATGCGGCCGTGGCGAAGCGCTTGGGCAGCTCGCCGGAGCTCTGCCGCCTGGCGATGGATATCCTGAGCTGGCAGATCCTGCGGAACCTGATTCCCTCGCTGCTGCCCTATGGCACGAAGGTCGCGCACAAGACCGGGCGCGGCCGGCGCGGGCGGATGGATGCAGGCATCGTCTTCGATGGCGGCAAGCCCCTGTTCATCCTGGCCGCCGCCACGGATTGGGTGCCGGAGACGATGCCGGACGGCCTGCCCGGCTTCGCCGCCTCCTTCGCCAGCATCGGCCGCATCGCGCGCGGCTGCTGGGACGCCCTGCGCTAGCAGGCACAAAAAGCCCTCTCCCCCCGCATGGGGGGAGAGGGTTGGGTGAGGGGGCCTTACCAACCGGAGCTCAGTTGGCCGGGCGCACATCCTGCGGCCGGGTCCGCTCATCCGTGCGCGGCGTGTGGGCGAAGCCCTGTCGCATCGCCCAGACATTGCGCTGCACATGCGTCGGGATGATCGCCTGGTCGGCCATCGCCATGCGCATCGCCTCCTGCAGCAGCGCCTCCCGCTTCGCGTCATCCAGCTCCCGCATGCCGCGCATCAGCAGTGCATCGAATTCCGGATTGGAGTAGCGGCCGCGATTGACCGCGCCCATGCCGCGCGACCGATCGAAGGTCGCGAGCACCGAGCGCATGCCGCCGGAAGGCTCGCCCGTCGAGCTGCCCCAGGAGACGAGGAACGACGAGAATTCCTGCCGCGAGGCGCGCGTCACGAAGCTGGAGAAGGGCTGCACATCCACCGCGGTGCGAACGCCGATGCGCGACCACATCTGCGCCACTGCCTGCACGATGCGCGCATCGTTCGGGTAGCGGTCATTCGGGCCGTGCAGCGTAATGCGGAAGCCCTCCGGGTAGCCGGCCTCGGCCAGCAGGCGGCGTGCCTGGGCCGGGTCGGCCGGCGGCGGCGGCGCCAGTTCCGGCGCGTGGCCGAAGGCGCCCGGCGGCATGAACTGGTTGATCGCCGCCGCATTGCCTTCCATCACCCGCTCGACGATTGCGGCGCGGTCCACCGCCAGCGCCAGCGCGCGGCGCACGCGCACATCGCGCAGCGGGTTGCGCGGCAGCGGCTGGCCGGCGTTGTCGGTGATGAACGGCGAAGGCCCGTCCCGCATGTGGTCGAAGTGGAAATACACCAGGCGCAGGCTGTCGATTTCCGAGATGCGGATGCTCTCGTCCCGCCGCATCCGCGCCAGGTCGGCCGTCGGCACCTGGTCAATGAAATCCACGTCGCCCGCGAGCAGGGAGGAGGTGCGCGCGGCGGCGTTGGTCACCATGCGGTATTCCACCCGCTGCCACGGTTCCGCCCCGTCCCAATAGCTGTCGTTGCGCTCCAGCTCGATCCGGTCCGGCGACCGGCCGCCGATGATGCGGAACGGGCCGGTGCCGATGGCGAGGCGGCCGGAATTGAAATCCTCCGTGCTGGCGCCCTCATGGATCTTGCGCGACAGCATCGGCACCTGGGACAGGTTGGCGGGCAGCACCGGGTCGGGCCCGCGCGTCTGCAGCCGCACCGTGAGCGGGTCCACCACCTCCACGCCGATGATCGAATGGGTGTAGGTGCGGAAGGAGCCGGGGCTGTTCACCACCTTCGGGATGCGGTCCAGCGTGAAGGCCACATCATCCGCGGTGAAGGGCGTGCCGTCGTGGAAGGTCACGCCGGCGCGCAGCTTCAATTCCCACACATCCTCGCCGATCGGCCGCCAGCTTTCGGCCAGCGCCGCCACGGGGCGCGAATTCGGGTCCATCTCCATCAGGTTGGAGAAGATCGTCGCGGCGAAGGCGTTGTTGGGGGAGATGTTGTGGTAGTGCGGGTCCAGCGACGTGACCTGCGCGCCCACCGCCATGCGCAGCGTCTGCGCGCCCGCGCTCTGCCCGCCGGCCGTCTGCACGACGCCCGCGCCGAGCACGCAGCCGGCCAGCAACAGCGTCTTGAGGGTTCCGGTCTTCATCGTTTCTCTCCCTGTCTTGTTTCTTGTCGCGTCAGCCCAGCAGGTATGCGGCACCTCCGCGCTCGCAGATCGCGCGGATATGGCGGTCCAGCGCGGGCGGCACCGGAATGCCGTCCCGCAGGCGCCGGGCCCGTGCCGTTTCCTCCGGGTCGCCGGCCACCTGTACCGGGCGGGCCGGATCGGCGGCCGGCGTGGCGCGCAGCACGTCGATGGCCTCATCGAGATCGTGCTCGAATTCGCCCTCCTCGCGGAACGCCGCAGGATTCAACGCCATGAAGAAATGCCCGAGCCCGTCCGGGTCCTTCTCCGACTGCGTGCGGTTGCGGATCGGCGAGAAGCTGGCGCCGACCAGCGTGCCGCCCAGGATGTGCACCATCATCGCCAGGCCGTAGCCCTTGTGGCTCGCCATCTCCGGCGTGCCGCCCAGCGGAGTCAGCCCGCCTTCAGGGCGCTGCATGACGAATTCATGCGCGAGGTGCGGGTCCGTGACGCTGGCGCCGGCGCCGTCCATCACCCAGCCGGCCGGCACCGGGCGGTCGTTCAGGTGGTAGACCTTCACCTTGCCTGCGGCGACCGTGGTGGTGGCCATGTCCAGCACGAAGGGCGGGTTGCGCCCGGTGGGGGCGGCGAAGGCCAGAGGATTGGTGCCGAGCACCGGCACCGCGCCACCCGTCGGCACCATGGAGATGCCGCGCGTGGCGCTGGTGACCATGCCGACCGCGCCGCGCTTCGCCGCGAGGCGCGCATAGATTCCGGCCGCGCCGAAGTGGTGGGAATTGCGCACGCCCACCACCGCCACGCCGGTCTGCATGGCCTTGTCCACCGCCAGGTTCATGGCGAAGACGGAAACCGGGTGGCCGAGCCCCGCGCCCGCATCCACCAGCGCCGTCGCCGGCCCCTGGCGGATGATGCGCGGGCGGGCCTGCAGGTCCAGCTTGCCCTCCCGGTACCGCGCCTCATAGGTCATCAGCATAGAGATGCCGTGCGAATCCACGCCGAGCAGGTCGGTCTCGACCATCATCTCCGCCGTCGTCGCCGCCAGATCCTCCGCCATGCCCCAGCTATTGAGAATGGCCAGGATCTGCGCGTGCACACGCTCCGCCGGCACCATCAGCCGGGCCTCCGCCGTGGTGGCGCTCATGCTTCCTGTTCCTCAACCACGGGGTTGCGCAGCGTGCCGAGGCCGGTGATCTCCACCTCGAAGACATCGCCGGCGCGCATCCACAGCGGCGGCGTGCGGCGGGAGCCGACACCTTCCGGCGTGCCGGTGGCGATGATGTCGCCCGGCTCCAGCCGTGTGATGGCGGAGACATAGGCGAGCAGCGTCGGGATGTCGTAGATCAGGTCGCCGGTGGAGGCGTGCTGCACCTCCTTCCCGTTCAGGCGGGAGACGAGGGTCAGCTTCGTCGCATCCCCCACCTCATCCGCCGTCACCAGATACGGGCCGCAGGCGCCGGATCGGTAGAAGTTCTTGCCGGAGGTGGTGGTGTGCTGCTGCCAGTCGCGCAGGCTGCCATCGGTGAAGCAGGCATAGCCGGCGATGTGGTCGAAGGCGCGGTCCTTGGCGATGTGGCGGCCCGGCTTGCCGATGATAAGCGCCAGCTCACCCTCATAGTCGAATTGCTCCGACGCCTTGGGCCGCCACAGCGCCGCGCCATGGCCCACCACCGAATCGTTCCAACGGCCGAAGACGCGCGGGAAGGGCGGCGGTGCGCGGCCGGATTCCTCCGCCACATGGGACCGGTAGTTGAGGCCGATGCCAATGATCTTCTTCGCATCCGGCACCACCGGCAGGAAGGCCACGGCATCCAGCGCATGGTCCACGCCCTGCTCCGCGCGGGCGGCTTCCAGCGCCGGCGCGCCGCCGGCCAGCAGCGCCCGGAGCGATGGGTAGCGCGTGCCCAGGCGACGACCGAGATCGACCACGCCGCCGGCTACCGCGGCGCCGTAGCTGGCGCCGGCGGCGGTCTCGAAGCTGAGCAGCTTCATCGTGCGGCGGCCATCGCCGGCTGGGGCATGAAGCCAGGCTGGAAGACGCGGTCGGCCATCACCTGGCAGCGCTTCATCATGCGCGGCTCATCGGCACGGTAATCCGGCAGGGCGTTGTGCAGCGTGCCGATATTGTCCCAGATCAGCAGGTCACGCTCCGCCCAGACATGGGTGTAGATGAAACGCTTCTCCAGCTGATGCGCGAAGAGCTGCTCCAGCACCCGGTCGCTCTCGGCCTCGTCCAGCTCGTTGATCCGCATCGCGTAGCCGGGGTTGCAGTACAGCACCTTCCGGCCGGTGATCGGATGCGTCAGGAAGACCGGATGGACCGAGGGCGGGCGGCTGGCGCGCTGCGCGGCGGTCAGCGGGCCACGGCCGCTGCCCTTGGCCAGCATGCCTTCCCAGAACTTGTTGAAGTCGTGCGTGGCGGTCATGCCGTCCAGCCGCTGCTTCAGGGCGGGGTCCAGCGCCTCATAGGCTGCATGCATATTGGCGAAAAGCGTGTTGCCCAGCGGCTTGCCGTCGCGCACCGGCACCTTGTGCGCGTTCAGCACGTTCACGAAGCCCATCGTGTCGCGATAGGACATGTCGGTGTGCCAGTCCTGGCCGGCATCGGCGATGCCGATCGGCTTCCCGTCCTCGACGATGTTGGAAAGAATGCCGACTTCCGGCACCTGCGGGTCCTGGAACTTGCCGGTGACGGAGGCCTGGATGCTGCCGAAGCGGGCCGAGAAGTCACGCAGCGCCGCCGGTTCCAGAAGCTGCTCCGGGAAACGCAGCACGCCGTGCTCGCCCAGGGCGCGCAGGATGACGGCGAAGTCGCCGTCGGACATCGGGCGGGACAGGTCGATGCCGGTGACGGTCGCACCAAGCACATCGCCGGTGGGGCGGATATCGGGCATGGGTTTCCTCCTGACCAGTTTCTCGGGCCGACGCTGAACTGCCAGTTTCACCTTGGCAGGAACAGCGCCGTTTCCCACATTTTGGGAAAGTTAAGCCCGCACCCCCGTCGCTCGCAACCCCCATTCGCGGTATCAAGCTCGTCATGTCCTCCCAGACGCCATCCCAGATACGTACCGAGATGCTGCCCGGAGCCACGCCGGAGGTGCCCGTTGAAGCGCCCGCGGTGGCCGCGCCGGGCAGCCTGGTGCGGATGCTGGAGGTGCTGGACCAGTTCACCCCGGACCAGCCGGTGATCCGGGTGGATGATCTGCAGGCGCGGCTCGGCTACACGAAATCCACCGCCTATCGTTACGTGAAGGCGCTGTGCGATGCCGGGCTGCTCGCCCAGGCATCCCAGGGCCGCTACTCGCTCGGCCCCCGCATCGTCGAGCTGGAGCGGCTGATGCGGATCGCCGACCCGCTGCTGCAGGCGGGCGAGGCGGTGCTGCCGGAACTGGCGGCGGAGATGCCCAACAGTATGGTCCTGCTGTGCAGCCTGTACCGCGACAAGGTGCTCTGCGTGCACCGTGAGGGGCCCGAGGCGATCGAGGCCGGCGGCCGCCGCATCAGCATCCTGCGCGCCCGGGGACTGCCGCTGCCGCTGTTCCAGGGCGCCGCCTCGCTGGTCATCCTCGCCAGCCTGCCGACGCCGCGCATCCGCGCCCTGTTCGTGCAGCGCCAAGCGGAAATGGCGGCGGCGGGGCTGGGGGCGGACTGGGCTGCGGTGCGCCAGCGCCTGGCGGGCATCCGGCGGGATGGCCAGGTCACCACCGTCGGCCGCTTCAACCGGCATCTGGCGGCGGTTTCCGTGCCGGTGCGGTCGCGTGACGGCGCGCAGGTCGCCGGCAGCCTCACCCGGATCATGCCGGCAGAAGCCTATCCGGGGGAGGATCCAGCCCTGCTGTTGCAGCGGCTGCAGGCCTGCGCGGCGCAGGTTTCCGCCCGGCTGGCCTGAGCCGGGCCGGGGAACTTCCCGCTTGCCACTCCGTTGCACCGCCAATGGCAGCATCCCAGGACGACCACGAAACGGGGCGGCAGGGCTCCGCCGCCGCCGGCGGTGGCCGCCTGCTGGCTGTGCTCGCCGCCCTGGCCCTGGCCGGCCTGGTCGCCTGGTATTTCCTCTGGCCCTCCACCAGCGAGGACCGCGCCGAACCCGCCGCGCCACCACCCACCCCGGTGGTGCTCGCCACCGCGGAGGCGGCGCGCCTGGTGCGGCAGGTGCAGGCACTCGGCACCGTCCAGGCCAGCAGCAGCATCATGCTGGCCGCCGAGATCACCGGCCGGGTCACCGAGCTGAGCTTCGAGGAAGGCGCGGAAGTGGCGCAGGGCGAGGTGCTGGTCACCCTGGACCCCGGTGCCGCGGAGGCCGAGTTGCGCGCCGCCCAGGCCGAGGCGACGGAGCTTGAGCAGCAGCTTTCTCGTTCCTCCCGCCTCGCCCGGGGCGGCTTCGCGCCGCGCGGTGACGTGGCCGACCTGCGCCAGCGCCTGGCCGGGGCCGAGGCCCGCTCCGCCGCCGCGGAATCGCGCCTGTCGCAGTCGCGCATCGTCGCGCCCTTCGATGGGCGGCTGGGCTTGAAGCAGGTCAGCGTCGGTGCCCTGGTGCAGCCTGGCACGCCGCTGGTGGCGCTGGATGCGGTGGACCCGATCGAACTGCATTTCGCGGTGCCGGAGCAGGAGATCGGGCGGGTCGAAGTGGGTGCCACGGTGATCGCCACCTCCTCCGCCATGCCGGGCCGTGAATTCGAGGGCCGGGTCCAGGTCATCGCCCCGCGCGTCGATCCGGCGTTGCGGACCGTGACCGTAGTGGCCCGGCTGCCCAATCTGGACCGCCGCCTGCGCCCCGGCATGCTGATGCAGGCCACGGTGGCGGCGGAGGTGGTGGAACAGGCCGTCACCGTGCCGCCCCGCGCCGTGGTGATGCAGGGGCCGCAGCATTTCGTCTTCCGCGTGCAGGACGGCGTCGCCCGCCGCACCCAGGTCCGGATCGGCCAGCGCACGCCGCAGCGGATGGAGATCCAGGACGGGCTGATGGCCGGTACCGAGGTGGTGCTGGAAGGCCTGCAGGGCCTGCAGGACGGCGCCCGCGTCCAGGCCGCTTCACCCGCCGCCGTGGCGGAACGCTGATGCGCAGCGCCTTCGACCTGCCGGTGCTGCGCCCCGTCGCCGCATTGGCCTTCAACCTGCTGCTGATCGCCATCGGCATCGGTGCGGCCTTCACGCTTTCGGTGCGCGAATACCCGGATGTGGACCCGCCGGTCGTTTCCGTCCGCACCCTCTACACCGGCGCCCCGGCCGAGGTGGTGGAGCGCGAGGTGACGCGCAACATCGAGGACAGCCTGTCCGGCATCGCCGGCATCCGCATCATCCGCTCCATCACCCGCGACGAATCCTCCGTCGTCATCATCGAGCTGAACACCGGCACGGACCTGAACGCCGCCGCCGCCGAGGTGCGCGACAAGGTCGCCGCGACGCGCCGCGACCTGCCCGACGGCATCGAGGACCCGGTGGTGGAAAAAGCCTCGGCCGACGAGGATGCGGTGATGTACCTCACCCTCCGCGCCGAGGGGCTTGATACGGCCGAGCTGACGGATCTCGCCGAGCGCCGCCTGGTGGATGCGCTGGGCATCGTGCCGGGCGTGGCGGGCGTCGAGATCTTTGGCGGACGCCGCTACGCCATGCGGATCTGGCTCGACCAGCCGGCGCTGGCGGCGCGCGGGCTGACGCCGGTGGATGTGGCGAACCGGCTGCGCGCCGAGAACCTGGAAGTGCCGGCCGGCCGCCTGGAAACCGGCCGGCAGGAACTGACGCTGCGGGCGCTGACCCGGCTGGGCTCGGCCGAGGAATTCGCCGCCCTGGTGCTGCGGGAGGGGGAGGGTACCGGCCGTGTCCGCCTCGGCGACGTGGCGCGGGTCGAGATCGGCGTGGAGAATTATCGCTCCGCCTTCCGTGTCGGCGGGGAACAGGCAATCGCCATCGGCATCCTGCGCCGCGCCGATGCCAATGCGCTGGAAGTGTCCAGCGGCATCGCGGAGACGGCGGAGCGGCTGGCCGGCGCGCTGCCGCCGGGCGTGCGGCTGGAACTGTCCTATGACGAGGCGCTGTTCATCCGGGAGACGCTGGCCAACGTCGCCTGGACCCTGGCGCTGACCATCGGCATCATCGTGCTGGTCATCTACCTGTTCCTCGGCTCACTGCGCGCCACGCTGATCCCGGCGCTGAACATCCCGGCCTCCATCATCCCCGCCATCGCGGTGGCGGCGGCGCTGGGCTATTCGATCAATGTCCTGACCATCCTGGCGGTGATCCTGGCCATCGGCTTCTGCGTCGACGACGCCGTGGTGATCCTGGAGAACATCCGCCGCCGGCAGCAGGAAGGCGAGCCGATCCTGCTGGCCGCGGTGCGGGCGACGCGGCAGGTGGGCTTCGCGGTCTTCGCCTCCTCCGCCGCGCTGCTGTCCGTGATCCTGCCGCTGGCCTTCCTGCAGGGCAATGTCGGGCGGCTGTTCGCGGAATTCGCGGTGATGCTGGCGGCGACCGTGGTGTTCTCCACCGCTGCCGCGCTGACGCTGGCGCCGCTGCTTTCGGCTCGCTTATTTGCGGGTGCAGAACATGATGGCCGCGTCGCGCGCGCCAGCCTGCGCGCCCAGCATTGGCTGCGGGACCACTACCGCGCGGCGCTGCGCCGGCTGCTGGCGCGGCCGGCCCTGGTGCTGCTGGGCGGCCTCGCCTTCGCCGGGGCGGGCGGGCTGGCCTGGGTGGCGCTGCCGCAGGAACTGGCGCCGGATGAGGATCGCGGCGCGGTGCTGATCATCGCCGAAGGCCCGCAGGGCGCCGGCTACCCGGACACGCTGGCGGCTGTGGAGCGGATCGAGGCGGCGCTGTCGCCGCTGGTCGGCGATGACGGCCCGGCCGAGGAATTCCTCAGCATCGTCGCCCCCGGGCGTGGCGGCGCGGCGCAGACCAACCGCGCCATCGTCATCCTGCGGCTGAAGCCCTGGGGCGACCGGGATCTGGGGCAGGCGGCGCTGGTGGCGGATCTGCGCGGCCGGCTGGCCGCCATCCCCGGCATCCGCGCCTTCGCCGTCGCGCCGCCCAAGCTCGGCCAGCGCCGCAGCGGCCGCCAGTTCCGCTTCGCCGTGGCGGGGACGGAGCGGGAACGGGTGCGCGAATGGGGTGCCACCATGCTGGAGCGCAGCGGTGACATTCCGGGGCTGGTGGCGCTCGATACCTCCTACAAGCCGACCAAGCCGCAGCTCGAGATCCGCATCGACCGTGACCGCGCTGCTGTGCTCGGGCTGGATGCCGCGACGATCGGCGAGACGCTGGGCGTGCTGTTCAGCGACCGCGAGGTGACGCAATGGCTGGACCGTGGCGAGGAGTACGAGGTGATCCTAGGCGCCGAGCCGGCGGCGCGGGCGGCGCCGGGCGATATCCGCAACGCCTACCTCCGCGCCCGCAACGGCGAGCTGATTCCGCTGTCTTCGGTGGTGGAGCTGCGCGAGGTCGGCACGGTGCAGGAACTGCGCCGCGTGGACCGGCTGGCCGCGGTGGAGATCGGCGCCAACCTGGTCCCCGGCACAACGCTCGGCGCTTCCATCGAGGAGGCCGAGGCCGCCGCCGCCGAGGCCCTGCCGCCCGAGGCGACGCTGCGCTGGCTCGGTGAAAGCCTGGACCTGCAGGAAACCGGCCAGGCCATCCTGGTGATCTTCGCGCTGGTGCTGGTGCTGACCTTCTTGGTGCTGGCGGCGCAGTTCGAGAGCTTCATCCACCCGCTGGTGGTGATGACGGCGGCGCCGCTGGCGGTGGCCGGCGGGCTGCTGACGTTGCTCGCAGCGGGGCTTACGGTGAACATCTACAGCCAGATCGGCATGGTCCTGCTGGTGGGGCTGGTGGCGAAGAACGGCATCCTGCTGGTGGAATTCGCCAACCAGCTTCGCGACCAGGGGATGGAGCCGGCCCAGGCGGCGGAGGATGCGGCGGCGCTGCGGCTGCGCCCGATCCTGATGACGACCGCGGCCAGCATCCTGGGCGCGTTGCCGCTGGCGCTGGCCAGCGGGGCCGGCGCCGAATCGCGCAGCACCATCGGACTGATCATCGCCGGCGGCCTGACGCTGGGCACGCTGCTGACCCTGTTCGTGGTGCCGGTGGGCTATGTGCTGCTGGCCCGCTTCACCGCCGCCCCCGGTGCCCGCGCGGCGGAACTGCGCAGGCAGGAGGAAGCGGGGCGTCCGCCGGAAGCGCAGCCGGCGGAATGAGCATGTCGCCGCCCTCAGCGACGGCGGCTGCGCCGGAACATGCCCCAGAGGCCGCGCAGGATGGCGATGTTGCGGATAAGTCTGAACATGGTGGTCTCCTTCCAGATGCGTCTCAGGGTCAGCGCCTGATGCCGCCCCTGGTTGCAGGCGCGCGTGGCCGGCAGGGGGCGTCCTGGTGGCGCCTGCCCTGGCGCACGCTGCGCGAATCCTCGCGCCAGCATGTGCTGGACGAGGCCGGCGGCGTCGCCTTCTTCATGCTGCTTGGCCTCGGCCCGGCGCTGACGGCGCTGGTGTTGCTGTCCGGCCTGATCTTCGATCCGGCCCGGGCGACGCAGGATCTCATGCAGTTCACCCCTGTGATCCCGGAGGAGACCGCGCAGCTGGTCGGCAGCCTGCTGGAACGGCTGGCGCGGCAGGACCGCGATGCGCTGGGCCTCGGCGCCGCCGCCGGCCTGGCCGTGGCGCTGTGGAGCGCCAACCGGGCGATGCGCGCGCTGCTGCGTGCCCTGAACCATGTGCGCGGGGCGGAGGAGACGCGGGGCTGGCTGGCGCGTCGCCTGCTGGCGCTGGCCTTCACATTGGGTGGGCTGTTGCTGACGGCGCTGGCGATGGCCGCGGTGGTCGGCCTGCCGCTGGCCTTGCAGCTGATCGGGCTGGATGGCGCCGCGGATCTGGCGCTGCGGCTTGTGCGCTGGCCACTGCTGATCGCCGCGGTGGCGCTGTTCCTGGCGCTGCTGTACCGCTACGGGCCGTGCCAGGCGGAACCGGCCTGGCGCTGGGTGAGCTGGGGCAGCACCGTGGCGACGCTGCTGTGGCTCGCCGGCTCGGCCGCCTATTCCTGGTATGTCGGGCGGTTCGGCGGCCGCGATGGCGCCTATGGGCCGCTCGGCGCGGTGATCGGCTGCATGACATGGTTCTGGCTCTCGGCCGCGGCGGCGCTGCTCGGGGCGGTGCTGAATGCGGAACTGGAGCGGATGACGGGCGAACCGCCGCCCGAGGATCGCCCGGGCTGAAGCGGCGGTATGTTGCGAATAAATCGCATTTGCGATAAGGCGGCCTCTCCCGTTGGACTTGGGGTCCCCTTCATGCAGTACCGCCGCGCCATGCGCCTGGCCTCACCCGTTGCGCTGCCGCTCGGCCTGTCCGTGCTCCTGCCTGGGCTGCTGGCTGGACCCGTCGCCTTCGCGCAGACCGTCCTGCCCGGGGCGGAGACGGCCGCGCCGGCCGGCGAGGTGCTGCAACTCCCCTCGGTGGAGGTCCAGGCCACCGCCTGGCGTGCCTGGGAGCCGGTGCCCGGCTACGTCGCCCGCGTCACCACCACCGGCAGCAAGACCGACACGCCGCTGATCGAGGCGCCGCAATCCATCGGCGTCGTCACCCGCGACCAGATCGACGACCAGGGCGCTGCCAGCGTGGCCCAGGCGCTGCGCTACACCGCCGGTGTGCTGCCGGAGGTGCGGCCCTCCGCCCGCTATGACAGCGTCTTCGTGCGCGGCTTCGGCGGCCAGGGCACGGCGGCGGCCTTCGTCAACTACCTGGACGGCCTGCGCCAGGGCCGCGGCGGCGCCTTCGGCGTGCCCAACACCGACCCCTGGCTGCTGGAGCGGATCGAGGTGCTGCGCGGCCCGGCCTCCGTCCTGTACGGCCAGACCGGTGCCGGCGGCCTCGTCAACCTGGTCAGCCGCCGCCCCACCGCGACGCCGGTGAACGAGGTGCGGCTGGAAGCCGGCACCGATGCGCTGCTGCAGACCGCCTTCGACTTCGGCGGCCCGGCAACGGAGGATGGCCGCTTCCAGTACCGCCTGACCGGCATCGCCCGTACGGCGGAGAACCAGGTGGACCATGTCGGCGAGCAGCGCATCGCAATCGCGCCGTCACTGACCTGGCGGCCCGGCGACAACACCACGCTGACCTTCCTGGCTTCCTATCAGAACGACCCGGAGGGCGGCTTCTACAACTTCGTGCCCGCCACCGGCACGGTGCTGGCCAACCCGAATGGCCGCATCGGCCGCAACTTCTTCGGCGGCGACCCATCCTACGACGTGTTCAACCGCACCCAGGCCTCGATCGGCTACCAGTTCGAGCACCGGGTCGATGACACCTGGACCCTGCGGCAGAACTTCCGCTACGCGCATATCGATGCGGAGGTGAAGGTGCTGTCGATCCGCAGCATTGCCAACCAGCGTACCGGCACCCGCCTGGCCAGCTTCGTCTCCGACCATTCCAATGCCTATGCGCTGGACAACCAGGCGCAGGCCACCTTCCGCACCGGCGCGCTGCGCCACACCGCGCTGTTCGGCGTGGACTGGTTCCGCAATTCCGCGCGCACCCGCCAGGGCAGCAGCACCGCGGTCTCGACCATCGACCTGTTCGACCCGGTCTATTTCACCGCCAATCCGCAGATCAACACGGGCCTGAACGGCCTGACCAACCAGGAGCTGGACCAGCTCGGCTTCTACGCGCAGGACCAGATGGCGCTCGGCCGCTGGCGCTTCAATCTGGGTGTCCGCTTTGACAGCGCCCGCATCGGCACCACCACCCACCAGGCCAGCGGCGCCAACGCCACGCAGCTCTCGCAGCTCGACCAGGAAGTGACCTGGCGCGCCGGCGCGCTGTACCTGTTCGACAATGGCCTGGCGCCCTATGCCAGCTACTCGACTTCCTTCCTGCCGAACACCGGCACCGCCGCGCCGCAGCGGGGCGGCGGCACCTTCGATCCGACGACGGGCGAGCAGTACGAGGTGGGTGTGAAGTTCCAGCCGCCCGGCATGGACAGCTTCGTGCAGCTCGCCGGTTTCCACATCCGCCAGCAGAACGTGCTGACCGCCGACACGGTGTACGCCACCTACTCGACGCCGACCGGCGAGATCCGCTCCCAGGGCATCGAGCTGGAGGGCCGCGCCAGCCTGGACGACAACCTCGACCTGATCGGCACCTACGCCTACATCGATGCCGAGATCACCCGCTCCACCACCGCCGGCGTTACCGGCAACCGGGTGCCGCAGGTGCCGAACCACATCGCCAGCGGCTGGGCCAACTACCGCTTCACCGAAGGCCCGCTGCGTGGCCTCGGCCTTGGCGGCGGCGTGCGCTACATCGGCTCGACCTACGGCAACGACACGAACACCTTCGAGGTGGATGACGTGACGCTGTTCGATGCCGCCATCCGCTACGACCTCGGCGCCCGCTTCGAACGCGCCCGCGGCGTGGAGCTGTCTCTGAACGCGGCGAATATCGCGGACAAGGAATACATCGCGAGCTGCAACTCGGTGACCAACTGCTATTTCGGCAATGGCCGCACCGTGCTGGCCGGGCTGCGGATGCGTTGGTAGCCGAGGACGCGGTCCGGCTGCCGCGCAGCCTGGCGCGGGATGTCGCCGGCCACCGGCTGCTGGTCGCCTGGCCGGACACCCCGCCGCCGCCGGCCGGGCATCGCCTGCTGCTGCTGCTGGATGGCAACGCCACCTTCGCCACGGCCGTCGCGGCGCTGCGCCTGCAATCCGGTCGCGCGGAGGCCACCCATGTCGGCCCGGCGCTGATCGTGGGTCTGGGCCATGCCGGCGATGCGCCGCACGATCCGGTCGGTCGGCAGCGCGACTACACGCCGCCGCTGCCGGATGGCCCGCCGGGCAGCGGCGGCGTCGCCGCCTTCATCGCGCTGCTGGAGGCGGAGATCCTGCCGGCCATCGCCGCGCAATTTCCGCTGGATGCCGGCAACCGCGCGATCTTCGGCCATTCCCTCGGCGGGCTCTGCGTCGCCTGGACCCTGCTGCACCGCCCCGGCCTGTTCCGCCACCACATCGCCGCCAGCCCCTCGCTGTGGTGGGGGGAGGGGGAGGTGCTGCGCCAGGCGGCCGATTTCGCCGCCGCGCCGCCGGCCGCCGCCGCCGGGCTGCGCCTGCTGGTCACCCATGGCGGGCTGGAGAGCCACGACCCGGCGATGCCGCCGGACCGCCAGGCGCGGCTCGCCGCCCGCCAGCTGGGCGCGCGCGCCAGCGCCTTCGCGACCACGCTGGCCCCTGTGCTGGACACGGTGCGGGAGGTTGCGTTTCCCGGCGAGAACCACGGCTCCGTGCTGCCCGCCGCGCTGTCCCGCTCCCTCCGCTTCGCCCTGGACCCCGCCCTATGACCCCCGCCCCATGACCGAGCACCCCGCCCAGCCCTGGACCGCGCGCTGGCGTGGCATGCGTCGCCTTGCCGTGCTGCGCGCCGCCGCCGTCACGCCGGGGCTGCGCCGCATCACGCTGGGCGGGCCGGAGGGGCCGGGGCTCGATGGCGGGCCCAACCTGAAGCTGCTGCTGCCGCCGCGCCCCGGGGTGCCGCTTCACCTGCCGCCACGCGGTGCGGACGGCAAGCCGGTGTGGGTGGAGGACGCGCTGAAACCCGTCATCCGCACCTACACCGTCAGCCGCATCGACCCGCTGGCCGGCGAGCTGGACATCGACTTCGTGCTGCATGGGGATGAGGGTGTCGCCTCCGCCTGGGCCGCCCGCGCGCGGCCTGGCGATGCGGTGGGGGTGGCGGGCCTAGGTGGCCGCACCGTGCGCCCGGCGGCGCGCACCATCCTGGCTGGCGACCATACGGCGCTGCCCGCCATCACCAACATCCTGGCGGCACTGCCGCCCGAGGCGCGCGGCGAGGCCTTCCTGCAGGTGCCGGGGCCGCAGGAACAGGTGGGGCTGCGTCACCCGCCGGGCGTCAGCGTGACCTGGCTGCATGCCGACCCGCATAGTGATGCGCTGGTCCGCGCCGTGCAGGCGCTGGCGATCGCGCCGGGCGAGGATGTCTTCGCCTGGGTCGGCACCGAATCCACCGCCGCCCGCGCCCTGCGCGCGCATCTGCGCGACAGCTGCGGCGTCGATCGTCGCCGCATGCTGGTGATCGGCTACTGGAAGCTCGGCATGAGCGAGACGGAATACGGCCGCCAGCTCGACCACGACCGCGACGCCGACTACCACGCCGTCGCGCGGGAGGAAGCGGCCGGCCACAACCGCAATCAGGACGCCGCAGCATGAGCAAGCTGACCCGCCGCGCGCTGGCCGTCGCCTTCGCCGGCATTGCCGGCGCCGCCCGCGCCCAGGCGCCACGCCGCATCACGGACCTGCTGGGGCGGGAGGTTTCGCTGCCCGGCCCGGCGCGCCGGCTGGTGCTCGGCCAGGGCCGGCATGTGCTGGCCCTGGCGCTGCTGCATCCCGATCCGGTTTCCCTGCTCGTCGGCTGGTCCGGCGACCTGCGGCAGATGAACCCGCCGGACTATGCCCCGGTGCGCGCCCGCTTCCCGGCCGCCGATGCGGTACCGCTGGTCGGCCGCAACACGCTCGACACGCTCTCCGTCGAGGCCATCCTGACGGCACGGCCGGATGCGGTGGTGCTGAGCCGGGGCGGCGCCTCCGGCGGCGATGCCGGGGCGCTGGCGGACCGGCTCGGCAGCTACGGCATCCCGACGCTGGTGATCGATTTCTTCGCCGACCCGCTGCGCGACGCGCTGCGCAGCATGGCCATCCTCGGCGCGCTGATCGGCGCGGAGGACCGGGCGCGCGAATTCGCCAGCTTCCACACCGAACATCTGGCGCAGGTCGATGCCGGGCTGGCCGGCGTCGCGGCGCGGCCGCGCATCTTCATCCACGCCCATGCGGGCGGCACGCCCTGCTGCGCCTCCCCAGGCCGCGGCGTCTTCGATTCCTTCGTCCAGCGCGCCGGCGGCATCAACCTGGGGGCGGAGGTGCTGCCCGGCCTGGCCGGCACCGTGTCCCTGGAGCAGGTGCTTTCGCGCAGCCCGGATGTCTATGTCGCCACCGCAGGCCCCTTCGCGACGCGCGGCGGCATCGCCATGGGCAGCGGCGTCAGCCCGCAGGCGGCGCGGGACGGGCTGCGCACGGTGCTACAACGGGAACACCTTGTCGGCCTGCCCGCCGTCGCCGCCGGCCGCGCGCATGCCATGTGGCACGGCTTCAACGACACCCCCGCGCATGTCGTGGCGGTGGAGGCGCTGGCCCGCGCCCTGCATCCGGAACGCTTCGCGACGCTCGACCCGGCGGCGACGGTGGCGGAGCTGAACCGCCGATTTCTGTCCATCCCGATGCAGGGCACCTATTGGGTGGACCTGGCGTCCGGATGAGCATCCACGCCGAGATCGGGCATGCCGAGGCCGGCTACCGCCGGCTGCTGCTGCGCCGCGCCACGCTGCTGGTGTTGCTGGCGGCGGGGCTGGTCCTGGCCTTCCTGCTGGATGTCGCCACCGGCCCGGCGAGGCTGTCGCTCGGCACGGTGCTGCAGACCCTGCTGGCCGGGCCGGGTGCGACGGGGCCGGGGGCAGAGGGCATGAACGGGTTGATCATCTGGCAGGTGCGCCTGCCGCAGGCGCTGATGGCGATCCTGGTCGGCGCCGCGCTGGCACTGGCGGGGGCGGAGATGCAGACGGTGCTGGACAACCCGCTGGCCAGCCCCTTCACCCTCGGCGTGTCCTCCGCCGCCTCGCTGGGTGCGGCGCTGGCGCTGGTGCTGGGCAGCGGCGTGCCCTTCGTGCCGCAGGCCTGGCTGGTGCCGGCCAACGCCTTCCTGTTCTCGCTCGGCGCCATGACGCTGCTGCTCGGCCTGGCGCGGCTGCGCGGGGCGGGGGTGCAGGCGCTGGTGCTGTTCGGCATCGCGCTGGTCTTCGCCTTCAACGCGCTGGTGGCGCTGCTGCAATTCCTCGCCACCGAACAGGCGCTGCAGCAGCTGGTGTTCTGGACCATGGGCAGCCTGAGCCGGGCGAGCTGGCCGCAGGTCGGCGCCCTGGCCGCGGCGATGGCGCTGGTGCTGCCCTTCACCGCGCGGGCCGCCTGGCGGCTGACGGCGCTGCGCCTGGGCGAGGACCGTGCGCGATCCTTCGGCGTCGATACCGCGGCGACGCGGCGCGGTGCGCTGCTGCGCGTCAGCCTGCTGGCCGGGCTGTCGGTCGCCTTCGTCGGCACCATCGGCTTCGTCGGGCTGGTCGGCCCGCATGCGGCGCGGCTGCTGGTGGGGGAGGATCACCGCTTCTTCCTGCCGGCCTCCGCCCTGTGCGGTGCGCTGCTGCTGGCGCTGGCCTCGGTGATCGGCAAGCTGGCGGTGCCGGGGCTGATGCTGCCGATCGGCATCGTCACCGCGCTGATCGGCGTGCCGGTCTTCCTGGCGCTGGTGCTCGGCCGCGGACGCATGGCGTGAAGCCCGACCTGACCATCCAGGGGCTGCGCGTCGCCTATGGAAGCCGCGTGGTGGTGGAGGGGCTGAACCTGCCACCGCTGCGCCCCGGCACGCTGACCGCGCTGGTCGGCCCCAATGCCGCCGGCAAATCCACCCTGCTGCGCGGCATGGCGGGGCTGGTGCCGCGCACCCGCGGCGTGGTGCGGCTGGGCGAGCAGGACCTGCTGGCGATGCGAATTCCGGACCGCGCGCGCCATCTGGCCTACATGCCGCAGGGCCTGCCGGGCGGCGTTGCGCTGACCGTGCTGGAAACCCTGGTCGGCGCCCTGCGCGCCGTTCCGGGCGACAGGCCGGTCAGCGGGGCGGAGGCGACGCGCCGCGCGCTGGACCTGCTGCAGCGGCTGCAGATCGCCGACCTGGCCCTGCTGTCGCTGGACCGGCTCTCGGGCGGCCAGCGCCAGCTTGTCGGCCTGGCGCAGGCGCTGGTGCGCCGGCCGGATGTGCTGCTGCTGGACGAACCCACCAGCGCGCTGGACCTGCGGCACCAGCTTTCCGTCATGGACCTGGTGCACCGCATGGTGCGGGAGGAGGCGGTGATCGGCGTGGTGGTGCTGCACGACCTTGGCCTTGCCGCGCGCTTCGCCGACCGCGTGGTGGCGCTGAGCCAGGGCGCCGTGCAGGCCGATGGCACGCCGGAGGCGACGCTGACGCCGGGCCTTCTGGCCGCGGTCTATGGCGTTGCCGGGCGCGTCGAACGCTGCTCGCAGGGCCACCTGCTGGTGCTGCCCGACGCGCCCCTGCCGCCTTCAGTCTGAAGGCCGTCTCAGACTGGCGGCAGCTTCGCCCGCGCATCGTGCCGCGCCAGGCGGGACAGCAGGTATTCCACCTCCTGCCGCGCCGTGGCCGACATGGCGGAGGCCGGCCGGCGCTGCGCGTCGGAGGCGATGACGCCACGGCGCATCAGCACGTATTTCCGCACCGCCAGCCCGACGCCCGGCTGCAATTCGTAGCGGATCAGCGGCAGGTGCGCGTCGAACAGGTCATGCGCGCGGTCGCGCTCTCCCGCCTGGGACAGCTTCACCAGCTCCACCAGCATGTCCGGGAAGGCGTAGCCGGTCATCGCGCCATCGGCGCCGCGCGCCATCTCGAAATCCAGGAAGATGCCGCCATTGCCGCAGAGGATGCTGATCGGCCGCATCGAGCCATCCGCCTGGAAGCCGCGCAGCGCGGAGATCTTCTCCAGCCCCGGCCAATCCTCATGCTTCAGCATGACGCAGGAGGGCAGGTCGCTGACGATGCGGCGGATGATGCCGGGCGTCATCTGCACCTGGAACAGCTGCGGATAATCCTGCAGCACCCAGGGGATGTCCGGGCCGATCGCCTCGATCGCCTGGTGGAAATAGCCGATGATCGCCTCGTCATGGCGCAGATGGCTCGGGGGGGCGATCATCACGCCGGCCGCGCCGGCATCCATCACGCCGCGTGCGAGGGACCGCATGGCGGCAAAGCCCGGGGCGGTGACGCCGACGATGATGCCGGCCGACGCGGCGCGGCGGATGATGCGGCGGCTGAGTTCCAGCGATTCCGCGCCATCCAGCTTCGGTGCCTCCCCCATCACGCCGAGGATGGTCATGCCGGCGCAGCCGGCGCCGAGGAAGAAATCCGTCATCCGGTCCAGGCTGGACTCGTCGACGCGCCCATCCGGGTGGAACGGCGTCGGCGCGATGACGTAGACGCCCTTGGCAGTGACATCGAGTGGCATGATCGGGTCTTCTTCCTGGATGCGCGGTTTATCCGGCCGGCGCCGCCTTGCGTAAACCCCCGCGCCGAGCCTTCGGCGCCGCCTCCGCCCGGGCCCTTGGCGCGCCATCGGCGCGACGAAGCGCCTCCACGATACTGCTCATCAGGTTACGCGCCGCAGGCGAAAGCTGGCGTTCCCGCGGGCTAAGCAGGCCGACGCGCCGGGTCAGCGCCGGGCGGACCAGCCGCAGGGTCGCCAGGCTGGCCGGCAGCGGCTCCGGCAGGGCGGAGGCGGGCAATGCGACGATGCCGGCGCCGGCCGCCACCATGGCGATCGCCGTGGCCAGGTGTCGCACCTCGACGCGCCAGGTCGTGGGCACCCGCGCTTGGTCCAGCGCCGCATCGACCAGCCGCCGGTTCTCGCTGATGGCATGGGTGGAGACCATCTTCTCGTCGCGCAATTCCGCCCAGGCCGCGGACCCGCGCTGCGCCAGGCGATGATCCGCCGGCACCACCAGGAAGAAGGGCTCGTCGAATAGCGGCACGCGCTCCACGTTCCAGCGCTCCGCGCCGATCGCGGCCAGCGCGAAATCGATCCGGTTGGCCTCCAGCATGCTGCGGATCTCGGTGGCCGAGCTTTCATGCACCACCACCTCGGAATCCGGCCAAGCCCGCGCATGCGCGGCCAGGACTGGCCCAAGGTGCCGCACGGCGAGCGTCGGCAGGCAGCCGATCTCCACGCGCTGGCCACGATCCGGGTCCACCGCCCGGCGCATCGCCTCACGCAGCCGCGCGATCGCCTCCTGCGCCTCCGGCAGCAGGGATGTGCCGGCGGCGGTCAGGCGGATCGGCTGGGCGCGGCGGTCCAGCAGTTCTGCCCCCGTCACCCCCTCCAGCCGCTGCACGCGCCGCGTCAGCGCCGGCTGGCTGAGGCCGAGCCGGCTGGCGGCACGGCGGAAGGAGCCGAGTTCGGCCACGGCGATGAACGCCTCCAGCCCCGGCAGGTCGAGATACATGGCGAACATGATGCATCGGACGCATCACGCAGTCACCATATTGCATTGGACGCGGCGCGCCGCCGGGGCAAGACTTCCGGCTGGAGGAAACCACAATGCCCGATACGCACGCGCAGCCCGGCGACATGTCCGGCTGGATCGGCCGCCAGGAAGTGCTGGAGGATGAGGTGGCGCTGCCCATCGTCCGCCGCCTGGCCGCCCTGCTCGACCAGGACCCGATGCAGTACCGCCGCGGCGATGCGCTGCCGGAAGGCTGGCATTCCGTGTTCTTCGCGCCCATCGCCCGCCAGTCCCAGCTCGGCCCGGATGGCCACCCGCGGAAGGGCGATTTCCTGCCGCCGGTGCCGCTGCCGCGCCGCATGTTCGCCGGCCGCCGGCTGCGCTACCTGGCGCCGATCACCATCGGCGCGGAAATCCGCCGCACCTCCACCATCGCCTCGATCACGCCGAAGACCGGCCGCACCGGGCAGATGATTTTTGTCCGTGTCGATCATGTGGTGGAGATGGATGGCAAGCCGGTGCTGACCGAGCTGCACGACATCGTCTATCGCGAGGAAGCCAGGCCCGGCGCCGGCGCGCCGCCCAAGGCCGAGGCGCCCGTCGAACTGCCCACCCCGGACGAGACGCAGGTCTATGCGCCGGAGACGACGCATCTCTTCCGCTATTCCGCGCTGACCTATAACGGCCACCGCATCCACTACGACCAGCCCTATACGACGCAGGAGGAAGGCTACCCCGGCCTGGTCGTGAATGGCGGCCTGCATGCGCTGTTCCTGCATGAGATGGCACGCCGCAACCTGCCGGGCGGCAGGCTCGGCCGCTTCTCCGTGCGCAACGTGAACCCCTTCTTCGTCAACCGCACCGGCGAATTGCGCTGCAAGCGGGCGGAGGATGGCAGCCTCTCGCTCTGGGCGCTGAACGAGGCGGGCAGGATCGTGGCGCAGGCCGAAGCCGCCGCCGAGCCGGGCGAGATGGTGTGAGCCAGCCCGCCACCAAACGCGGCCCGCTCGCGGGCATCCGCGTGCTGGACTGCACCGGGGTCATCGTCGGCCCGACCTCCACGCTGCTGCTGGCCGAGCAGGGCGCGGAGGTCATCAAGGTGGAGCCGCCGGAAGGCGACCTGATGCGCAAGCTGGGCGGCAAGGCACCGGCCAATGCGCCGGGCATGTCGCCCAAATTCATGCATTTCAACCGCAACAAGCGGTCCATCGTGCTCGACCTGAAGGCGCCGGAGGGGCAGGAGGTGATCCGCCGCCTGGCCGAAACCTGCGATGTCTTCGTCAGCAACATGCGCCCGCGCGCCCTGGCCTCGCTCGGCCTGACCTGGGAGACGCTGTCGGCGCTGAACCCGCGGCTGGTGCATTGCACCATCGCGGGCTTTGCGACGGGCGGCCCCTATGATGGCGCGCCGGCCTACGACACCATCATCCAGGGCCTGTCCGGCGTCGCCGCCTGCCTGGAGGCGGTGATCGGCGAGCCGCGCTTCGCCCCCTTCGTGCTGACGGACCACATCGTCGGCATCATCGCCGCCCAATCCATCTGCGCCGCGCTGGTGGCCCGCGCGACGACCGGCGAGGGCCAGGCGATCGAGGTGCCGATGTTCGAGAATGCGGCCGCCTTCGTGCTGTCCGAACATCTCGGCCAGCGCACCTTCGACCCCGAGGGCAGCTTCGGCGATCCGCGCATCATGACGCCCGATGCGCGGCCGATGCAGACGCAGGATGGCTACATCTGCGTCTCCGCCAATACGGACCCGCAGGCGCGCGGCTTCTTCACCGCGATCGGGCGGCCGGAGCTGATGGACGATCCGCGCTTCCGCAACGTCTCCGCCCGCCTCGCCAATGTCGCGGATTACTTCGCGCTGCGGGCGGAGGTGCTGCGCGGGAAGACCACCGCCGAATGGGTGGCGCTGCTGCGCCGCCACGATGTGCCCGCCATGCCCTACAATACGCTGGCGAGCCTGCTGGAGGATCCGCAACTGCGGAGCTCCGGTGTGCTGACCAAGGAAGAAGGGGAGGATGAAAACATGCTGGGATTGCGACACGCAAACCGCTTCTCGGGCTCCAGCCTGCCGGAATCCCGGCTGGCGCCGCGCCAGGGGGAACATGCCGAGGAGATCCTCGCGGAACTCGGCTATGGCGCGGAAGATCGCGCGCGGCTGATGGGGAAGGGGGGCGCGGCATGAACCGGCGCCAGCTTCTCGCCGCCACCGCCGCCACGCTGGCGGCGCCCGCCGTGCAGGCGCAGGGCGCCTGGCCGAACCGGCCGATCCGGCTGATCGTGCCCTTCCCGCCGGGGGCGGCGAATGACACGCTGGGGCGCGCCATGGCGGACCAGCTCTCGCCCCGCCTCGGCCAGCCCGTGGTGGTGGAGAATCGCGGCGGCGCCGGCGGCACCATCGGGTCGGAAGCCGTGGCGCGTTCGGCGGCGGATGGCTACACGCTGCTGCTCGGCCACATCGGCACGCTGGCGGTGAATGTCGCCATGTACCCCAATCTCACCTACAGCCCGGTGCGCGACTTCGCGCCGGTGGCGATGATCGCCACCACGCCGAACGTGCTGGTGGTGCATCCGCGCCAGCCCTACCAGGACCTGCGCGGCCTGGCCGACTACGCCAAGGCCAATCCCGGCAAGCTGCGCTACTGCACCGCCGGCAATGGCAGCGCCGGCCACACCGTCATGCTCGCCTTCCTGCATGCGACGAAGCTGGAGATGGAGCATGTGCCCTATCGCGGCCTCGGCCCGGCGCTGAACGACCTGGTGGCGGGGCATGTCGACCTCACCTGGGGCGGCGCGCCGACGGTGATGCCGCTGGCCCGCCAGGGCCTGCTGCGCGCGCTCGGCGTCTCCTCCGCCCAGCGCGTGCCGAGCCTGCCGGATTTGCAGACCGCGGCGGAGACGGTGGCGCCGGGCTTCGACGCCGTGCCCTGGTACGGCATCGCCGCGCCCACCGGCACGCCTGATGCGGTGATCCGCCGCCTCAATGCCGAGATCAATGCCAGCCTGAACACGGCGGAGGTCTCCGCGCGGCTGCGGCAGGATGGCGCGGAGCCGTCCCCCACCACGCCGGAAGCCTTCGGCACCTTGATCCGCAGCGAGGTGGCGCGCTGGAGCGAGCTGATCCGCGCCGCCGGCGTGACGGCGAACTGACATGACCCAGACCCAACGCGCCGCCACCTGGCGCTCCATGCTCTACGTGCCGGCCAATGTGCCGCGCTTCGTCACCAAGGCGCCGGGCGCGGGCGCGGATGCCATCATCCTCGACCTGGAGGACAGCGTGCCGGTGGCGCAGAAGGATGCGGCGCGGGACGGGCTGGCCGATGCGGTGGCCACCTGCCGCACCGGTCCCTCCGCGGTGCTGGTCCGCATCAACCGACCCCTGCGCATGGCGGTGCGGGACATCGAGGCGGCGATCGCCTGCGGCGTGGACGGCATCCTGGTGACCAAGGCGATGGATGGCGGCCATGTCCGCCTCCTCGCGGAGATCGTCGATGAGCTGGAAGGCCCCACGCCGCGCTGCGTGCTGCTGCCCCTGATCGAAAGCGCCTCCGCCATCGACCGCATGGCGGAAATCGGCGCGGCGTCCCCACGGGTCGCCGGGCTGCTGGTGGGCGCGGAAGACCTGGCGGCGGAAATCGGCTGCACCTCGGATGACGAGGTGATGGTCGCGATCAAGCGCCGCATGGCGGTGGCCGCCGCGCAGGCGGGCGTGGCGGCGATGGGCACGCTTGGCTCCATCGCGGATTTCCGGGACCAGGAGAAGCTGCGCGACGTGGTGGCCCGGTCCCGCCGCGCCGGCTTCACGGGGGGAAGCTGCATCCACCCGGCGGTGATCCCGATCCTGAACGAGGGCTTCGCACCCAGCGAGAAGGAACTCGACCTGGCCCGGCGCCAGATCGCGGCGGCGGAGGCGGCGGAAGCCGGGGGACGTGGATCCTTCGAGGTGGATGGCCGCATGGTGGACGAACCCATCCTGCGCCGCGCCCGGCGCATCCTCGCCTCAGCGCGCTGAAGCCAGCAGCTCCAGCGTGCGCGTATCGGCGGCATTGTTGAAATGCCGCCGCAGCGCCGCGCCGAACACCGGCTGCTCCGGCCAAGCCGCATTGAACAGCGTCATGCAGGAGCGGAACTTCAGGTCGTCGGGGCTGCCGAAGATCGCGTGCACCGAGCGATCCGGCACGGCCAGCACCAGCTCCGTGCACGCCACCAGCCGCGGCCCGAGCAGCGGATGCGCCGCATAGGCCTGCGCCTCGGCCAGCGAGCCGATGCCGTAATGTCGTGCGGTGGCACTGCGTCCCAGCTCGCGCAGCTGCGGGAAAACGAACCACATCCAGTGGCTGCGCTTGTGGCCCTGCCGCAGCTCCTGCTCGACCGCCGCCATCACAGGGTCCTGCGCCTGCACGAAGCGCGCCAGGTCGAAGGGGTCCGGCATGGTCAGCCGGGCCTGATCCAGTCGGAGGCCTTGGGCACGGATTTCGTGATGGCGAGCACGGAATTGTCGCGGATCCGCACCTCCTGCATGGCGCGCAACTCCGCCAGATAGCTGCCGGGCAGGTCCATCAGCGGCCGGCGATTGGTGTGCTGCCAATGGCCGCAGGAATCCGGCGTCAGGTAGATCTGGTCGGGCTCCCGCGCCGGCCATTCCGGCACATGCAGCCACAGCCGCATCAGGTGGCGCCGCTGCGTGACGTCCTCCGCATCCTCGTAATCGGTGCGGCCATGCAGGATGGCGCGGTTGTTGAGGAACTGGATGTCACCGGGCTCGAAATCCATGTCGAGGTGGAATTCCGGCGACCGCGCCAGGCGCTGCCATTCCTCCAGCGCCTCCACCTCCGCCGCGGAGAAGGCGATGCCGCCCTGTTCCACCGCATAGCGGATGCAGCCGGAGGCGGAGCAGGTGATGCGGCCATCGCGCTGCGACACGAAGGGCAGACGATGGTCCGTCTGCAGCGGCACCATCGGCGAATGCAGCGCATCCATCTCGTGGTTGCGATGGTGGAAGCCGCGATACAGCACTTCCAGCAGGTCCGGCCGTGTCTCCAGCAGGTGGTTGTGCAGCGCGGCCGCGCTGACGATGCGGCTGGCCCCACCGGCGCGGGCGCCGCGCAGGCACATCAGGGATACGATGTCGCAGGCCGTGCCATCGACGTGGAACATCATCTCCCCGGCCTGGTTGTAGCCGCGGGTGCGTTCGACGATGTCGCTGATGTTGATGACGCTGCCCAGCAGCTCCCCCTTCCAGGATTGCGCCAGCGGGCGGCCCAGATGGGCACCGATCCCGACATAGATGCGCGCCATCTCATCCGCCGTGTAGCGTTCACGCGGAAAGCCGCGCAGCAGGCTGGCGCCACGGCCGTTCAGCAGTGCGTCCTTGACCCGCCGCAGTGTTCCGCCCAGCACCGGGGCCGGGAAGCGCTCCGCCGTGATCTCCGGGATATCCAGGTCCTGGCAGCGCCGCAGCGCCGCATCGATCTCGGCGATCTCGACCGGCGAGAGGACGTGCATCATCTCCGTCCGGTAGTCGATGTCCGGCCCTTTCCAGGCCATCGGGGAGTCGATCTTCTGCAGCCGCATGGCCTCGGTTTCCCTACGCGTGCCGCCTCGCAGCTTCCGCCCGTTCGCTCCGGCCCGCAATGCCCAAGCGGCGTCAGTAACAGACACGCAGCGTGTCCGCAGGCGGCGGGCGGCGTCCTGCGCGGGACGTCGCCTGTGGTTGCCCGGATGGCGGCAGCAGGCGGGTCAGCGCCGCGGTAAGGGCGGCGCGGTCCACCGGCTTGCGCAGCAGCGCGGTGCGGCCCTGCCCACCCTCCGGCGTCCAGCCGCCGGGCAATTCGCTGTAGCCGGTCGCGAAGACCACCGGCACATCGCGCTGCACAAGCAGGTTCGCGACCGGGAACGCCGCGTGCCCGCCGAGATTGACGTCCAGCACGGCGCCGTCGAGGTGCCCCGCCTCCTGCTCCGCCAGGCGCAGGGCCTCGGCCAGGGTGGCGGCCGGGCCGACAACCTCGCAGCCCAAGCCGTGCAGGATCGCCTCGACATCCATGGCGACCAGCGGCTCGTCCTCAACCACCAGGATGCGCTTCTGCCGCAGGCTGCGACGCGCCTGTTCCTCGGCCGGAGCATGGTCCGGACCGTGCCGCGGCCCGGCGCCGGGCGCCACTGGCCCCGCGCCTTCGGGTGCCGCTGGCCATGCGCCTTCGGGCGCCATTGGCCCCGCGCCTTCAGGCGCCATTGGCCCCGCGCCTTCAGGCGCCATTGGCCCCGCGCCTTCAGGCGCCATTGGCCACGCGTCTTCAGGCGCCACCGGCTCCGCGCCATCCGGTGCCAGCGGCCATTCGCCTTCCGGCGCCACCGGCAGCACCCGGTCCGGGGCGATCAGCAGCTCGCAGCGCAGCCCCGCCGGGGGCCATCCGAAGGTGACGCTGCCATGCAGCTGGCCGGTCACGGTGGCAATGATCATGCGGCTGCCGAAGCCGCGCCGTTGCGGCGGCCCGGGCAGGGCCGTCGGCAGGCCGGATTCGGACCAGGTCAGGCGCAGGCCGCCCTCGGGCCGCATCGTCCAGCTCACCTCCAGGTGGCCGCCGGGCGCGGCGAGCGCGCCGTGCTTGGCCGCATTGGTGGCAAGTTCGTGCAGCACCAGGGAAACCGGCTGCACGGCGTCCGGCACCAGTCGCACCGCCGGCCCGTCCAGGCGCAGGCGGCCCGCCGCGGCATAGGGCGCGAGTTCGGTCTCAATCAGCTCCCGCAGATCGCCGCCGCCCCAGCGTTCCCGCGCCAGCAGGGTATGCGCGCGCGCCAGCGCATTGACGCGGCCTTCGACCGCCGCCGCGAAATCCTGCTGCCCATCCGCGCGGGTAAGCCGCAGGATGGACTGGACGACGGCCAGCGCATTCTTGGCGCGGTGGTCCACCTCCCGCATCAGCAGGACCTGCCTGGCCTCCGTCGCGCGACGCTCCGTGATGTCCTCGCCCGAGGCGACCACGGCGATCAGCACGCCATCGGGATCGTGCAGGATCGTGTTGCGCCAGATGATCAGGCGTTCCTCGCCATCGGCGCGCAGGACCGGGTTCTCATATGAACCCGGTATCACGGCCCGGCCCGCCAGGATGTCCTGGAACACCGCGCGTACCGGCTCGCGCAGCCGATGCGGCAGGAAGCTGTCGAACCAGTCGCGCCCCACGGCCTGCGCCTCCTCCTCGAGCCCCAGGACGAGAAGACCGTGCCGATTGATGCTGCGGACGGTGCCATCCGGGCCAAGCACCACAAGCACCGCATGGGCGACGTCGAAATACAGCCGGGCGCGATCGCGTTCGGACCGCAGAAGCTGCGCGGATTCCTCCGCGGCGGCGGCACGACCCTCGGAGACGGCGCGCGCGCGGGTGGCCTGGGATGCGCGCGCCAGGGCATGGCGCAGCGCCTCGAACTCCGCCACCGGCGAAGGCGGCGCGGGCGGCGGCGGTGGCGCCGCCGCGGCGACCGCTTCCGCCTCCCGCACCAGGGCCTGGACCGGGCGCAGCAGGCTGCGGGCGAGCAGGCCGGCGAGGGCCAGCGCCGCCGCGATCAGGGCCGCGGCGCCGATGGCCAGCCGTTCCAGCGGGGTGCGCCAGGCAGCTTGGTATTCGGCGCGAGAGGCGGTGACCACCACCGCCCAGGGCACCCGGTCCAGCCGATGGAAGGCCGCGACGATCGGCGGACCTTCGAGCGATGACCCGGAGGCGAGGCCGATCTCCCGCTCGCGCAGCGGCGCCGCGACCCAATCCGGCGCCGGCTGGCCGCTCGCCTCGGCTTGGCCGATGGACCGCGCGACGATGGTGCCGTCCGCCACCTGGATCAGCCCGGCGATCTCGCCATCGCGGACATAGGTCAGCAGCCTGGCCAGGCGGCTCGGGTCGAAGGCGAGGAGCAGCGCGAGCGGCACAGCCGGCACCGGCTGTGCCACGCCGGACTGCGGCACGGGAACTCCGAGCCCTGGATCCACCGGCACGACAACGGCGAGCACGCGCCGCTGCGCCACGCTGCCGACGAAGAGATTGCTCACGACGGGTGCGCCGGTATCGATGGCCTGGGCGATCCAAGTCACGCCCTTGGCCACCGGCAGCTCCGAATTCAGGGGCCGCTGCGTGTTGAAGACCTGCCTTCCATCCGCCTGGACCAGGACCACCCAGCCACCGAACGCCTCGCCGACGGCGCGCGCGCGCTGATAGAGATCGGACAGAGTCCCGTTATCCTGGGCCTGCGGCCAGGCCTGCGCGAATTCGCGGAGCGCCCGCGACCCTGCCAGGGAGCTTACCGCCGTGACGGCAACCTCAATCTCCCGGTCGATCGTCACGGCCAGCGTCCTGGCACCGCCCTGCAGGGCCGACTGGACCACCTCCCGGTATGCGCGGCCAAGCTGCCAGGCCGTCAGCCCCCCGGCGAACAGGGCGGGAAGCAGAACCGCCAGGGTGAGGAGCAGGAGATGGACCTTGAGCGCCAGCGGCCGACGCGTGCGCTGCGGGCGCCCGGGTCTGCCCGGGCGATCCATCTCGTTCATACGATATCGGCTCCCCTGGACCTGCCTCGCCCCGGCGTTGCGCGCGGCGGGTCTGTCGCGGAGCATTCCGCCTCATGCACAACCCATGCGACGACGCGAAGTTCCCCCGGTCCGCGGCGCAAGGAAAGCCTCGCGCCGGAAAATCGCCGGGTCCGTTGTGCACGATTCCGCCGCCATTCATGATGCACCGCGCGGGATAGGGGAGAGGCAGGGCGATGCAACTGAGTGATTTCCGGATTCTGACCTTCGACTGCTACGGCACGCTGATCGATTGGGAGGGCGGCATCCACGCCGCGCTGCAGCCCCTGCTGGCCAGTGCCGGTACGGCGATCGGCCGCGAGGCGGCGCTGCAGGCCTTCGCACGGCTGGAGGCGGACCAGGAGGCCCTGACGCCGGACATGATCTACTCCGACCTGCTGGCCGAAGTGCATCGCCGGCTGGCCCGCGAATGGAATGTCCCGATGGATGAGGCGGCGCATCGTCGCTTCGGCGCATCCGTGCCGGATTGGCCCGCCTTCCCGGATTCCGCGGAGGCGCTTGCCTACCTCAAGCGGCATTTCAAGCTGGTGATCCTGTCCAACGTCGATCGCACCAGCTTCGCCGGCAGCAACCGCCGGCTCGGCGTGGAATTCGACGCGATCTACACGGCGCAGGACATCGGCAGCTACAAGCCCTCCGACCGCAATTTCACCTATATGCTGGAGAAGCTGGCGGCGCTTGGGCATGGGAAGGGCGAGATCCTGCATACGGCGCAGAGCCTGTTCCACGACCATGCCCCGGCCCGCCGCGCCGGCCTCGCCACCGCCTGGATCGACCGGCGGCACGACCAGGATGGCTGGGGCGCCACGCCGCCGGCGGAGGCGGGGCATGATTTCCGCTTCACCAGCCTGGCGGCCCTGGCGGCGGCCCATGCCGCGGAGCGGCAGAGCTGAAGCCGGCGGAGCGGCAGAGCTGAAGCGGCGGAGCGGCAGGGCTGATGCCGGCGGAACAGGGCGGCTGAACCCTATTCCGGCGGCGCCAGTTCGAAGCGTGTCATCTCCTCCAGGCTGTCGCCGAACCAGGCCTTGATGCCGGAGGTCTGACGGCCGATCGGGCGCGGCACGCCATTCTCCACCACCATCGGCAAATCATGGCCGGGGATCAGCAGGCAGCCAGGGCGGGTGCGGCAGATCTCCCACACCATCTCCACCGTCGCGCGGCTGATCGCAGCGTCATAGGTCATGTCGGTGCGCCGCGTGGTCAGCTCCACGCGGTTCTTCACGGCGTCCTGCAGCAGCACGCAATCCTGGCCGTCACCCTCGATGATGAAGATCAGGTGGCCCGGCGTGTGGCCGGGGGCCAGATGCGCGGTGATGCCCGGCAGCACCGTGTCCCCCTCATCCACCAGGTGCAGCGTCGGCCAGGTGGACAGCGCCAGGATGGTGTGTTCCGGCACCGGCGTGGTGCCCCATTCCACGCCGAGCGCCCAGGCCATCTCCTTCCGGCCGATGGCGATGCGGGCCTGGCGGAACAGCGGCCAGTTCACCGCATGGTCGTGATGCGAGTGGCTGAGCAGCAGGTCCGTCACCTCGCCGGGTGCCACGCCATGCTTCGCCAGCGCATCCACCAGCGTGCGCCGCTGGCCGAAGCCGCCGCCATCCAGCACCACGATGCGGCCATGGCCGCGCAGCAGCGCGATGGTGCTCCAGCCGAGGCCGCCATGCTGCGTCGCCTTGCCGGGAAAGCCCGGCACGAGGATGTCCAGAACCCAACCGCCGCCCTGCCACTGCATCTGCGCGCTCCCTCAGTCCAGCCGCACGCCGGAGGCTTCGACCACCGGCAGCCACAGCGCCAGCTGCTGTTCCCAGAAGCGCTGCAACTCCGCCGTGGTGCTGCCCGCCGGCTCCGCCCCCGCCTCCCGCAGCCGTCGCGCCAGGTCGGGCTTGGCGACGGCGGCGCGGATCGCGCCTTCGAGCCTGGCAATGGCGGAAGCCGGCGTGCCGGATGCGGCGAAGACCGCCATGATGTTCATGATCTCGAAATCCTCGAAACCCTGTTCGATGGCCGTCGGCACGTCCGGCAGCGCCGGATTGCGTTCCCGCGCCAGCACCGCCAGCGCGCGGACATTGCCGGAACGGACATGCGGCGCCTGGGAGGAAATGCCCTCCACCAGCCAATCCACATTGCCGGCGATGAGGTCGGCATAGACCAGCCCGGCACCGCGATAGGGCACATGCACCGCCTGCGTCCCGCTGCGCAGGTTGAACAGATGCGCGCCGAGATGGTTGATGCTGCCGGCGCCGGCCGAGCCATAGGTCAGGCGGCCCGGCGACTCCTTCATCACGGCGACGAATTCCTGCAGCGTATTGGCGCGCACATGCTTGCCCACCGTCAGCACCATCGGCAGCGTCGCGACCAGCGACACGGGGGTGAAGGCGGTGCGCGGATCCAGCCGCGGGTCGCGCATCAGCCCCGCATTCAGCACCGCGTTGGTGATGGTGAACAGCGCCATCGCGTGGCCATCCCGCGGTGCGCCCAGCAGCGCCTCCGCGCCGATGACGCCGGCAGCGCCGCCCCGGTTCTCGACCAGCACGGTGCGGCCGCCCAGCGCCTCCTGAATGCCGGGGGCGAGGATGCGCCCGACCACATCCGTCGCGCCACCGGGCGCGAAGGGCACGATCATGCGGACGGTCTGGCTGGGAAATTCGGATTGCGCGCGGGCCGGCGCGGCCAGCCCCGCGGCGGCCAGGCCGCCCAGGGCACGTCGGGTGATGTTCATTGTCGTTGCCTCCCTTTTTTGTCGTTGCCTATGGCATCAGGCACGGCACCCCGGCGCGTTCACAGACGCCGCGCAGCTGCCGCGCCAGGCTTGCGGGCACCGGGATGCCTTCCGCCAGGCGGCGGGCGCGGCTGGCGACTTCCGGATCGCCGGCGACCAGCACGGGCTTCGCCGGGTCGGAAGGCGGCGTCGCGTGCAGCACCTCGATCGCCTCGTCCAGGTCGGCCTCGAATGCGCCTTCCTCGCGGAAGCAGTCCGGGTCGATCGCCATGAAGAAATGGCCGAGATTATCCGGATCCTCCGGCCGCTGGGTGCGGTTGCGGATCGGCGAGAAGCTGGCGCCGGAGAGCACGCCGCCCAGGATATGCACCATCATCGCCAGGCCGTAGCCCTTGTGGCTGGCCATGTCCGGCGTGCCGCCGAGTGGCGTCAGCCCGCCCTGATGCGTCACCCGCAGCCGGTGCCAGGCCTCCGTCGCATCCGTCACCGGCTGGCCGGCCTCGTCCAGCACCCAGCCGGCGGGCAGGGGCTTGCCTTGCAGGTCGTGCACCTTGACCTTGTTGCTGGCGCAGCTGCTGGTTGCCATGTCGAGCCGGAACGGCGGGTTGCGCCCGGCCGGCGCGGCGAAGGCCAGCGGGTTGGTGCCGAGCAGCGGGATGGAACCGCGTGTCGGCACGACGGAGATGCTGCGCGTCGCGCTGGTCACCATGCCGACCAGCCCCTCCGCCGGGGCCAGCGCCGCGTAGTAGCCGGCGGCGCCGAAATGGTGGGAGTTCCGCACCGTCACCACGCCGACGCCCGCCACCTTCGCCTTGGCCATCGCCAGCTTCATGCCGAAGACGGCGGCCGGGTGGCCCAGCCCGGCATCGGCATCGACCAGCGCCGTGACGGGATTTTCCCGGATGATGCGCGGTTGCGCCTGCAGGTTCAGCCGGCCCTTGCGGCGGCTTTCGTCGTAATCCATCAGCATCGAGATGCCGTGGCTGTCGACGCCGGCGAGGTCCGTCTCGATCATCACCTCCGCCGTCACGCGCACCGTCTCCGGCGCCATGCCCCAGGCGGTGAGGACCGAGGTGATCTGCGCGCGGCAGGTCTCGGCGGGCACCAGATGCATGTCGCTCATTCCGGCTTGAGGCCCGCGATCTCGATGGCACGGCGCGCCTTCGCCAATTCACCCTGCAGGAAGCGGGCGAGATGGTCGGTGGTCAGCTCCTCCGGCGTCGGCGGCGTGACGCTGAAGGAATCCAGCCGCGCGCGGATCTCGGGATCGCGTGCCGCCTCGCCGACCAGCGCCTGGATACGGCCGAGGATCGGTGCCGGCGTGCCGACCGGTGCGAAGAGCCCGACGAAGGAGGCGGCGAGGAAATCCTTGTAGCCCGCCTCGATGAAGGTCGGCACCTCCGGCACCTGCGGGGAGCGCTGCGGGGCTGCGATGCCGAGGATGCGGCCGCGGCCATCGCGGTGCAGGTCCAGCACGCTGGACAGCTCGATGAGGATGCCATCGACATTGCCGGCGACGAAATCCGGCAACGTGGCGCCGCCGCCGCGATAGGGCACATGCACCAGGTTGGCGCCGGTCTCCGCCTTGAACAATTCCAGCGGCAGGTGGTTGGCGCCGCCGATGCCGGAGGTGCCGATCGTCACCCCCTGGCGGCGCGCCTTCGAGAAGGCCACCAGTTCCGGCAGCGTGCGCACGGGCAGGGATGGGTTGACGATGATCACCATCGGCACCTGGCCGAACATGGCGACGAAGGTGAGGTCGGTGATCGGGTCGAACCGCTTGTTCGCCAGCAGCAGCGGGCTGTTGACGATGGAGCCCGGGCTGCCGATGAGGAAGCTGGTGCCATCGGCGCGGGACCGGATCACGGCCTCCGTCCCGATCGCGCCGGAGGCACCGCTGCGGTTCTCCACCACGATGGGCTGGCCGAGCTTCGCCGAGATATGGGTGCCGTAGAGGCGCGCCAGCACGTCGGTATTGCCGCCGGCGGCGAAGGGCACGACGAAGCGGATCGGCCGGTCCGGCCAATTGCCCTGGGTAGCGTTGCCCTGCGCCATGGCGCCGCGCGCGGCCAGCGTCGCCGCGGTGGCGCCCAGCAGCAGGCGCCGCCCGAAGATCGGGTTCATAAGCAGTATCCTCCCTTGAATCCGCTCTGCGGCGGATTGCGAAAACCTCAGGCCCAGTAGGGGGGGTAGGCGGAGCCCTTCTGCTCAGCTTCGAGGCGCCGCAGCATCGCGTGCCATTCCAGCACGCCATAGGGGCGGCGGGCGCCGGGCTGGTACAGATGCGCGGTCTTGGCCAGCGTCGCCTCATCCGGCACCAGCAGTTCGGTGCGCGAATTCATCGCATCCACCTGGGCGCGGCAGGACATCTCAAGCTGGTACATGGTGTTGAAGGCCTGCTGAAGCGTCGCGCCGCAGGTCAGCAGCCCATGGTTGCGGAAGATCAGCGCATCATGCGGGCCGAGATCGGCGACGATCCGCTCCCGCTCCGACAGATCCACCGCCGGGCCCTCATAGTCGTGGTAGCCGAGATGGCCGACGAAGCGGATGGAGGTCTGGCTGAGCGGCAGCAGCCCGCACTTCATCGCCGCCACGGCCATGCCGGCGCGGGTATGCGTGTGGATCACCGCCGCCACATCCGGCCGCGCCTTGTGGATGGCGCCATGGATGACGTAGCCGGATTTGTTGATGCCGTAGTCGGTATCCGGCTTCCAGATGATGTTGCCCTCGACATCGATCTTCACGAGCGAGGTCGCCGTGATCTCCTTGTACAGCAGGCCGTACAGGTTGATCAGCAGATGTTCCGTGCCGGGAATGCGGAGCGTGATGTGGTTGTAGATTAGGTCCGTCATGCCGTAGGCGTCGATCAGCCGGTAGCAGGCGGCCAGGTCGCAGCGCGCCTGCCATTCCTCGGCGCTGACTTCGTCCCGGATCGAGGGCCAGTTGGTGTCGTAGCGCGGGGCGGCGATGTCCATGCGCGTTTTCCTCATCCGCGGTTGCTTTGGCGCGGATGGTCGCGCAGCCGGCAGGCCGCGTCCAATAGGAAGCTTTGGGCTACCCATTGATCCCGTCAATGACCTTCCGGCAGCAGACCCTCCGCCCGCAGCACGTCGCGCAGATGCGCCACGAAGCGGGCCAGCACGGTGGAATCCGGTGTGCCGCGCGGCCGGATCAGCACCGTCTCGAAGGCGACCGGCGGGTCCAGTGGGCGGGCCACCAGCCCGGGGAAATCCAGGCTCCGCAGCATCAGCGGCTCGACCAGCGCGATCCCGGCGCCATGCCGCGCCAGCATGATGCCGGTGAGGGAAACGGTAACCTGCGCCACGATGCGCGGCGAGATGCCGGCCTCGGCCAGCGCCTTGTCCACATGGAAGCGGAACAGGTTCTGCGGCAGGTAGGTGATGACCGGGTGGTCCTCCAGCGCCGCCAGGGGGATCCGCTCCAGCCGCGCCAGCGGGTGCGTGGCGGGCAGCACGGCGGCCAGCGCGCTGCGCAGCAGCAATTCGGTGTCCACCTCCGTGCTGCCGACCGGCTCGTGCACCACGCCGAGTTCCACCTCCCGGCTCGCCACCCGGTCCACCACCTGCGGCGTGGTCAGGGATTGCAGCGCCATCCGCATGCCGGGCCGCCCGGTCAGGAAGCTGGCCACCGCGCGGGCCATGTAGCCATTGGCAATCGGGAAGGCGGCGGCGACGGACAGCGTACCGAGCCGCCCGCCCGCCAGGTCCTGCGTCAGCCGCTGCACCGCCGCCAGGCGGCTGAACACGGCGTCGATGTCCGGCAGCAGCGCCTGCGCCTCCGGCGTCGGCTGCAGCCGGCCGCCGATGCGGTTGAACAGGCGAAAGCGCAGCTGCGCCTCCAGGTGCTTCAGCACGGTGCTGACGGAAGGCTGGGTGACGTTCAGCAGCCGCGCGGCGCCGGTCACCGTGCCGGTCCGCATGATGGCGTGGAACACCTCGAACTGCCGCAGATTCATGGGGGGAAGGCTAGGGCATAAAGCCGGTTGATGGAAACCATCGCGATCCGTATCTGGACGGAGGCCGCCGCCGGGGCGAGCCTGCGCGCATGAGCACCCGACCCCTGCCGCCCGACCACCTGCCGCCCGACCACCTGCCTCCGGGCGCCTGCGACTGCCACACCCATGTCTTCGAGGAAGGCCATTTCCTCGACCCCGCCCGCAGCTACACGCCGGGGGTGATGACCGCCGCCGGGCTGCGCGCGCATCTGGATGGGCTGGGGCTGGACCGTGTGGTGCTGGTGCAGCCCAGCACCTATGGCACCGACAATTCCGGAATGGAACGCGCGCTGGCCGAACTCGGCCCGGCCCGGGCGCGCGGCGTCGCGGTGATCGATGCGGCGACGGAGGATGCCACGCTGCGCCGCCTGCACGCCGCCGGGGTGCGCGGCGTGCGGATCAACCTGCACACCGCCGGCCGCGCCGATCCCGCCGCGGCGCGCGCCATGCTGGCCGAGGCGGCCGCGCGGGTCGCGCCGCTGGGCTGGCATGTGCAGGTCTATACGGAAATGCCGGTGATCGCGGCCCTGGCCGAGGACATCGCCGGCCTGCCCTGCGGCGTGGTGGTGGACCATTTCGGCCGGGCGCAGGGCGCGGGCGGCATTGGCCAGCCCGGCTTCGCCGCGCTGCTCGACCTGCTGCGGCAGGGCTGCGTGCATGTGAAGCTCTCCGCCGCACATCGCATGTCCGCCGCGCCGGACCTGGCGGACATGGCGCCGATCGCCCGCGCGCTGATCGCGGCCAATCCGGCGCGCGTGGTCTGGGCCTCCGACTTCCCGCATTCCGGCGTGCGGCCGGGCCTGGCGCCGGATGCGGTGCATCCCTTCCACCCCATCGACGATGCGCGTGCCCTGGCGCGGCTGGCGGACTGGGCCGGGGATGCGGCGACGCTGCACCGCATCCTGGTGGAGAACCCGGCGCGTCTCTACGGCTTCTGAGTCACGCCACCGTATGCGCGCCGTTGTCGGCATGCACGACGGACCCGCTCATCGGCGCCGCCGCCTCGCTGGCCAGGAAGGCGGCGATCCGCCCCACATCCTCGATGCCGACCAGCCGGCCCGAGGGCGTGCGCGCCCGCACCCGGTCCAGCAGGTCATCGAAGCGGTCGATGCCCGAGGCCGCGCGGGTGCGGATGGCGCCGGCCGAGATCGCGAAGGCGCGGATGCGGCGTGGCGCCAGGTCCGCTGCCAGGTAGCGCACGCTGGATTCCAGCGCCGCCTTCACCGGCCCCATCAGGTTGTAGTTCTCCACCACCCGGTCGGCACCGTAGAAGCTGACCGTCATCAGGCTGCCACCCTCCGTCATCAGCGGCGCCGCCAGCTTCGCCATCCGGATGAAGGAATGGCAGGACACGTCCATCGCCATGGCGAAGCCCTCCGCCGAGCAATCCACCAGGCTGGCGTGCAGATCCTCCCGCGGTGCGAAGGCGATGGAATGCAGCAGGAAGTCCAGCCGGCCCCAATCGCCTGCGATGCGGTCGAAGACCGCCTCAAGCTGCCCCGGGATGCGGACATCGCAGGGCAGCAGCAGCGCCGTGCCCAGACCCTCCGCCACCGGCTGCACGAAGGGCAGCGCCTTGTCGTTCAGATAGGTCAGCGCCAGCTCCGCCCCGGCCTGGCGGAAGGCCCCGGCGCAGCCGGCGGCGATGCTGTGGCCATTGGCGATGCCCACCACCAGGCCCCGCTTGCCCGTCAGGTCCACGATCGGAATCATCCGGGCACATCCTTCTTCGGCGTCGCGCGACCTTTGCCGCAGTCCCGCGCGGAGGAACAGTGACGATCCGGGGGGCTGTCGCGCCGCGCCCGGCAGCGGCACCATGCCGCGCCTCGACCGGAGCCCGCGCATGACAGACCGCCCCCGCACCATCCTCGTCACCGGCGCCGCCAGCGGCATCGGCGCCGCCTGCTGCCGGGCGCTGGCCGGGCCGGGCATCGCCATCCTGGTGCATACGCGGAAGAACGCGGAGGGCGCGGCGCGGACGGCGGAGGCGGTGCGCGCGGCGGGCGGGCTGGCGGAGGTGGCGCTCGGCGACATCGCCGACCCGGCGCTGCCGGCGGCGCTGGTGGCGCAGGCGCAGGCGCGCTTCGGCGGGCTGGATGTGGTGGTGGCCAATGCCGGCTTCGCCGACCGCACGCCGGTGGCGGCGCTGACCGATGCCGGCTTCGCGCAGTCGATGGACACCGTGCTCTGGGCCTTCCTGCGCCTGGCGCGCGCCGCGCTGCCGGTGCTGGCGGCGGGGGATGCGCCACGGCTGATCGCCATTTCATCCTTCGTCGCACATGTCTTCCGCACGGATGCCACGCTGTTCCCCGCCACCGCCGCGGCCAAGGCGGGGGTGGAGGCGCTGGTGCGCGCCCTGGCGGTGGAGGCGGCTTCCAGCGGCACCACGGTGAACGCGGTCGCCCCCGGCTTCACCCAGAAGGACGCGGCCGGGCATTCCGCCATGACGCCGGCGCAGTGGGATGCGGTGCGGTCGCGCATCCCGCTCGGCCGGCTCGGGACGCCGGCGGATGTGGCCCAGGCGGTGGCCTTCCTCGCCTCGCCGGGGGCTGCCTACATCACCGGGCAGGTGCTGCATGTGAATGGCGGGCTGGTCTGATTGACGCCACGGCGCGGGGCTGCCTTGCTGGCGGCTGCAACAGGGGAAACGCTGCCATGATCCACGTCCTTGCTTTCATCACCACCAAGCCCGGCATGCGGGACGCCGTGCTGGCCGAGATGCGCGCCAACATCCCCGCCGTGCTGGCCGAGGAAGGCTGCCTGGAATACGGCCCGGCGATCGATGCCGACGGCATCGGCCCGATCCAGACCGCGATCGGCCCGGACAGCTTCGTGGTGGTGGAGAAATGGTCCAGCCCCGAGACCCTGGCCGCGCATGGCGCCGCGCCGCATATGAAGGCCTATGGCGCCAAGGTGCGGGACATGGTGGCCAGCCGCGTCATCCATGTGCTGAGCCCCGCGAGCTGAAAACGGGCGGCCTCAGGGCCGCCGCAGCCGCCCCACCGGCTGCCCCGCCGCCAGCACCAGCGCCCGGCCCCAGCGCTGGCCGGGCTTCTCCACCAGGTGGAACAGCAGGGCGGAGGCAGCCAGCGTCGCCAACAGATAGGCCAGCAGGGGCAGCCCCTCCGGAAAGCCGCGGCCTTCCAGCAGGAACTTCACCCAGACCTTGATCAGGTAGTGGCTGAGATAGGTGGAGTAGGAAACCAGGCCGAGCCATTCCAGCCCGCGATTCTCCAGCAGCCGCGCCAGGCCGTTGCGCCCGTCCAGCAGGTGGAAGATCAGCAGCACGAAGCCGAGCGGCGCAAGCAGGTAATCCGCCACGAAGGCGACGGAGCCGAGGCACAGCAGCGCACCCAGCGCGAAGGCGGGGCCGGCGGCGGGCGCGCCGCCCCGCAGGGCGCAGACCCGGTGGATGCACATGCCGATGCCGAATTCGATGACGCAGCGCAGCAGCCCGAAGCGCGGGATGTCGCTGCCCAGGCCACCGCCCTGCCACCAGGTGACGCCGCCCAGCAGCAGCAGAAGCCCGCCCAGCAGCGCCAGCGTCGCGCCGGCGGTCCGCAGCCGCCGGGTGATGGCCAGAACCAGCAGCGGGAAGACCAGGTAGGCGAACCATTCGGTGCTGATCGACCAGGCCGGGATGTTCCAGCGCAGCTCGTCGAACATTCCCCAATTCTGGATCAGCAGCAGGCTGGCCACATAATATTCGGGATCAAACCCGGCCTCCGGCAACCCGCTGCGGGAGAACAGAACGAGCGCCGCCGGCACCGACAGATAGGCCAGCAGCATGAACAGGTGCAGCGGATAGATCCGCGCCAGCCGGAAGCCGTAGAAGGTGAGAAGGCCCCGCGCATCGGCGCCACCCTCGAACTGCCTCGCGTAGTTCAGCGCGATGACGAAGCCGCTCATCATGAAGAACAGGTCCACCGCCAGGTAGCCATGCGCCGCGGCCAGCTGCACCCAGCCGGGCGTGGCGGCGGGCAGGGCCTCGCGGAAATGGAACACCACGACGAACCAGGCGGCGATGCCGCGGACGGAGGTGAGGGCCCTTACGGGCTGCGCTGCTGCCAAGGCCAATCTGCCGTCACTGCGCCCGCAGCCGGGTGGCCACGGCAGGGCGGGTGCGGGCGGGTCGGCCCTGGCGCGCCGCCGCGCCCTCCGCATCGCCGGAGGCGACCGCGGCGCTGGCCCGCCGGGCGTAATGCAGCGTGCAGGAGGACAGGGCGAAGATGTACCAGAGCATCGGCTGGAAGGCGACGCCGATGAAGGCGCCGCAGGCCAGCATGACCACCAGCGAGACCTGCAGCGCGAAGGCCAGGTCCTTCACCTTCTCCATTCCGGGCGTCCGGCGGCCGATCCGCGCGGCCTTCTGCAGCGACAGGAAGCTGGTCAGGATCAGCCCCAGGAACAGGGCGATGCCCGGCCAGCCATGCTCGCCCAGCACCTCGAAATAGATGCTGTGGAAGGCCTTGCCGCGCGTCACCACGCCTTCGGGGAACTGGGCGTTGCCGGGGAAGGTGATCTCGTTGATCTGGTAGGAATGGAAGCCGCCGCCGAAGATGTTCTCGGAGACGAAGCCGAGCGTCCATTGCCAGACCAGGATGCGGCCAAGCGCCGAATCCTCGGTCTGGAATTCGTTGATGGTGGAAACCCGTTCGTTCCAGTCATCCGAAGTGAAATGCGTGATGGCCAGCGCCGCTATGGCGCCCACGATCAGGCCGAGGATCTTGCGGTCCGAGCGCAACCAGATGGCGCCGGCCAGCACGATCAGCCCGATCAGCCCGGTGCGCGCATAGGTGCCGATGGCGCAGGCCACCATCACCACGGCGAGGCCGATGAACATCGCATCGGTGAGCGGCGAGCGGGGTATCAGCGTGCCGTGCTTGCGGAGGTAGAAGACCAGCGGAATCAGCATCAGCGCGACCGCGGCCAGGGTGCTGCCCTCGCCGAAGCCGGAATTGCCCTGCACCACGCCGAGGCCCATGCCGTAGCCGCCGCCGCTGATCATGGTCTTCAGGCCGGTCGGCAGGAAGTGGATGGCGGCCGCGAACACATAGGTGGCGATGAAGGCCTCGATCTGCACCAGGGACCGGAAGACCAGCGGGATGAAGGCGGAGAACAGCACCGTCTTGAAGGCCCAGTCCCACTTGTCCCAGGCCGCCTCGGGCGCCACCGCGAACTGCACCGTGGTCAGCGTGATCCAGCCCGCGAACAGCAGGGTCAGCGCGGCATGCATGCCGAAGGGGGCCGGGGACCGGCGATCCGCCGCCAGGTAGCCGCCGATCGCCAGCGCGCCGATGAAGGCCGAGACCGGGAACTGGTTGAGCAGGATGTAGGCGATCTGCTGCGGGCGGAAGGTGTCCACCCAGACATAGCCCAGGCTCAACACGAAGGGCGCCAGGGCGCCCAGGCCCAGGAAGGCGCAGTAGACGAAGATGAGATAGAGGCTACGGAGCATCGATGCGCGCCCTCCAGCCGGTGCTGGCCGGACGCGCGGCGGGGGCAGGGGAAGCGGCGGCCGGCTCCTCGGCACCAGTGGCGCGCGGGGTGGCGCGGGTGCGCCGGCCCTGGCGCTGCGCCGCGGTCCCTCGTGGCACCGCGCCCGCCTCGGCGGCGGCGCCGGGCAGGCCGAACCACGGGATCAGCCGGTCGAGCTGCACCGCACGGAAGGCCACCAGCAGGCAAAGCCCGCTGCTGAACAGGATACACGCCAAGTCGATCATGCCAGCATCCTGCAGAATTCCGGTGCCAGGGTTCGACAGCATCCTACCGGCGGGCTGTGTCGGCCGCCACGGCAAGAGCATCGAAAATGAAAGAGGCACGCCGATTTGACGAGGATTGTCCATAAAATTGCATTTCTCGTATAATGCAATTTTTTTGACCTGGAATTACTTGGTGAATTTCCCGTTCCGCCATCAGTGTGGCCGAGGCGCGCCACCGACGGCAACGACCGGCTTCCAGCGGTGCCGCACGCGTGACAGGCTGGCGCCGGCCGGATCGCGGCCTGGTTCAGGGGAGGATGATTTGCCGATACGCCGCATTGCGGAAGAACAGCGCCTGTCCGGCGCCGTGGTGGGTGGGGGGCTGATCTGGCTCGCCGGCCAGGTGGCCGATGACGCGACGCTGGATACCGAGGGCCAGACCGCCGACATCCTGGCGCAGATCGACGCCTTGCTGGCCGAGGCCGGCACGGACAAGCGCGCCCTGCTCAGCGTCACCATCGTGCTGGCCGATATCAAGGACGCGCCGGCGATGAACCGCGCCTGGGATGCCTGGCTGGACGCCGCCGCCAAGCCCGCCCGCATGACCATCGAGGCGGCGCTGGTCGATCCGCGCTGGAAGGTGGAGATCACCGGCGTCGCCAAGGCGCCCTGAGGCCCGCGCCGCGGAGGCATCCCGGGGCCTGCGCCGTCGAGGCGCCCCGGGGCCTGCGCCACCAGGGCGCCTTGGGGCCTGCGCCGCCGGGTGACCTCGGGACGGATCGTCTCCGCCCGGCCCTCTCGACCTCGGCGCCCGCGACGGGCATTTTGCGGGAACATTGCGCGGACGGCCTTCGCGGCGCCCGCGCTTGGCCGCGCGACTGCCGCAATCGGCCGCGATAGTGATGCCGACCGAGGAGCCTGCATGAACATCCTGCTGACCGGCGGCCTGGGCTTCATAGGCTCCGCCGTCGTCCGCCGCCTGATCGCCACCACCGACCACGTGGTGGTCAATGTCGACAAGGAAACCTACGCCGCGAGCCATGAGGCGCTGGGCGCCGCGCGTGGCGATGCCCGCCATGTCCACGTCAAGGCCGACATCTGCGATGTGGAGGCGATGGCCGCCGTGCTGGCGCAATGGCAGCCGGAGGTAGTGATGCACCTGGCGGCGGAAAGCCATGTGGACCGCAGCATCGACGGCCCGGCCGAGTTCATCCGCACCAATGTCGTCGGCACCCAGGTGCTGCTGGAGGCCGCGCGCGCCTATTGGTCGGCGCTGCCCGAGGCCGCCCGCGCCCGCTTCCGCTTCCACCACATCAGCACGGATGAAGTGTTCGGCAGCCTGGAAACGCTGGATGCGAAGCCGTTCGACGAGCACACCCCCTACGACCCGCGCAGCCCCTACAGCGCGTCGAAGGCGGCGTCCGACCATCTGGTGCGGGCCTGGCACCACACCTACGGCTTCCCGAGCTTCGTCTCCAACACGACCAACAACTACGGGCCGTGGCAATTCCCCGAGAAGCTGATCCCGCTGGTCTCCCTGAACGCGCTGGAGGGCCAGCCACTGCCGGTCTATGGCGACGGCGCCAATATCCGCGACTGGATCCATGTGGAGGATCATGCGGAGGCGCTGTGCCTGGCCGCGCTGCAGGCCGGCAAGCCCGGCGGCACCTACTGCATCGGCCCACGCCAGGAACGCAGCAACCTCGACGTGGTGCGCGCCATCTGCGCCGTGCTCGACCGGCTGCGGCCGGACCCGGCCGGGCCGCGGGAGCGGCTGATCACCTTCGTCAAGGACCGCCCGGGGCATGATTTCCGCTACGCCATGGACCCGTCCGGCGCGGAAAAGGTGCTGGGCTGGACCGCGCGTTACGATTTCGAAAGCGGCCTGGAGCACACGCTGCGCTGGTACCTCGGGAATGAGGCCTGGTGGCGCCCGATTCGGGCGGCGCGGTATGCCGGACAGCGGCTCGGCAAGGCTGGATAGGAGTTGAAGCCCTCTCCCCCATAAGCGGGGGAGAGGGCTTGCGAGGCGACGCAACTGAGGAAGTCACGAAGATGGATGGCTGGCGCGGCAAGCGCGTATTGGTGACGGGCGGCGCCGGCTTCCTCGGCAGCGGCCTGTGCCATGCCCTGGCGGCGGAGGGCGCCCGCGTGGTGGCGCTCGATGCCATGGAGCCGGAGGGCGGGGCCAACCCGCTCAACCTCGAAGGCAGCAACGTGATGCTGGTGCGCGGCGACATCCGCGACGCGGAACTGCACAGCCTGTGCAACGGCATCGACGTGCTGTTCAACATGGCGGCGCAGACCAGCCACATGGGCGGCCAGCGCGACCCGGTCTCCGACATCGCCATCAACGCCGTGGCGCAGGTGCGGCTGATCGGCGTGATGCGGGAGGCGGCGCCGAAGGCCACCGTGGTGCATGCCTCCACCCGGCAATTCTACGGCCGCCCGCAATACCTGCCGGTCGATGAGAAGCACACGGTGAACCCGCCGGATGCCAATGGCGTGTCCAAATGGGCCGGCGAGCAGTACTGGCTGCTGGAGAACCGGGTGCATGGCCGCCCGGTGGTATCCCTCCGCCTGACCAATTGCTACGGGCCGCGCCTGCGCATCAAGGACGCCAAGCAGACCTTCCTCGGCATCTGGATCCGCCGGGTGCTGGAGGGTGATCCATTCGAGGTCTGGGGCGGCGAGCAGCTGCGCGACCTCACCTACCTCGACGACGTGACGGATGCCTTCCTGCGCGCGGGTCTCCAGGCTTCCAGACCGGAAGTGAACGGCAAGGTCTTCAACATCGGTGGTCCGCCGCCACTTTCGCTGCATGAACTGGCGGAGCGCCTGATCGCCGCCAATGGCGGCCAGGGCAGCTTCGTGACCAAGACCTTCCCGGCCGACCGGGCGCAGATCGACATCGGCAGCTATGCCGCCGACGACCGTGCCTTCCGCGCTGCCACCGGCTGGTGGCCTCGCATCGAGGTGGATGAGGGGCTGCGCCGTTCGCTGGAATGGTACCGCCCGCGCCTCGCCGAATACATCGCCTGATCCCGCCCATACCAGGGAACGCCGCCATGAACGCCCCCATCCTTACCGTGCCGCAGGCCGACCCCGGCGCCGGCTACCGCGCCCACAAGGACGAGATCGACGCCGCCGCGCTGCGTGCGCTCGGCTCCGGCTGGTACATCCTCGGCGCCGAGGGTGCGGCCTTCGAGAAGGAATTCGCCGCCTGGCAGGGCGCCGCCCGCGCGGTGGGCTGCGCCAATGGCACGGATGCGCTGATGCTGACGCTGCGCGGCATGGGCATCGGCGCCGGCTGCACCGTGGTCACCGTTTCCCACACCGCGGTCGCCACCGTGGCGGCGATCGAGATGGTGGGCGCGACGCCGCTGCTGGTCGATATCGACCCGGACACCTTCACCATGGATGCCGACGAACTCGTCGCCGTGCTGAACGATCCGCCGCCGGGCCTGCCGCCGATCCGCGCCATCATCCCCGTCCACCTCTACGGCCAGTCCTGCGACCTGGAGCCGATGCTCGCCGCCTGCCGGGAACACGGCGTGATGGTGATCGAGGATTGCTCCCAGGCGCATGGCGCGACGCTCGCGGGCCGCAAGGTCGGCACCATGGGCGATGCCGCCTGCTTCTCGCTCTACCCCACCAAGAACCTCGGCGCGCTGGGCGATGGCGGCGTGATGTCCACCGATGATGCGGCACTCGCCGACCGCATCGGCGCGATCCGGCAATATGGCTGGAAGGAGCGCTACATCAGCGACACCATCGGAGTGAACAGCCGGCTGGACGAGATCCAGGCCGCCATCCTGCGCGTACGCCTGCCCTACCTCGACGCCACCAATGCCCGCCGGGCGGAGATCGCCGCGCAGTATGACGCGGCGCTGGCCGGTGGGCCGATCGCCCCGCCGGTGCGCCGCGCCGATGCCGGGCATGTCTATCACCAATACGTCCTGCGCGTGCCGAACCGCACCGCGCTGATGGCCCGCCTGCGGGCGGAGGGCGTGGCCACCGCCATCCACTACCCGGCGCCCGTCCACCTGCAGCCCGCCTATCGCGGCCGCACGCCGATGGGCCCCGCCGGCTGCGCCGAGACCGCCCGCGCGGCCGGGGAGGTGATGAGCCTGCCGATGTTCCCGGAACTGACCGAGGCGCAGGTCGCGCATGTCTGCGGGGTGCTGCGCGGCCTGTAAGCCGCCGCCGCATTCCGTGCTGGCGTCCGGCCCCTTCGCAGGTGCAGCATCCGCACCATGGACCGGACGCAACAGGCGCTCGCCGCCGAACCCCGCCCCCTCGCCACGCCGCGTGACGCGGACCGCATCGGCGAAACCATCTCCGAACTCCTGCTACGGCTGCGGGAGGCGCGGGAGGCCGCGGCGACCGACCCCTTCGGCGATCCTGTCCTGCTCATCGCGCTCGCCATCAGCCGCCGGCTGGATGACGGGCGGCTGGATGCGGCCGCGATCGGAGAGCTGATCGCGCGGCTCGCCGATACCGCCGCCGTGGACCGCGCCCGGCGGCTGGCCGCCTATGTCGGGCTGGATCGCGGCGCCGGCACGCTGGATGCGCTGGCCGCCCGGCTGGTGCGGCCGGATCCGGAGGACAGCCCGGTGCCCTTCGCCGCGTATCGGGAGGTTGTGGAGCGTCCCCGCTTCGCCGCCGTCTTCACCGCCCACCCCACCTTCTCCCTGCCCCCCGGCACCGGCGCCGCCGTGGCCGCCGCGGCTTCCGACGCCGATTTCCCCGCCGGCCTGTCGCACCGCCCCGCCGCGCCGACGCTCACCGAGGAATTCGTCCAGGCCGTCGCCGCCATCCAGCGCGGGCGGGATGCGCTGGATGGGCTGAACGGCGCGCTGCTGCGGGCGGCGCGCGGCATCTGGGGGGATCGCTGGCAGGCGCTGCTGCCGGCGCCGATCCTGCTGAGTTCCTGGGTCGGCTACGACACGGATGGCCGCACCGATATCGGCTGGTGGGACACGATCGGCCTGCGCCTGACCATGAAGCGCCTGCAATTGCAGCGCCTGGCCGCGCAGCTCGCCCCGCTCGGCGACTGCGCCGCGCCGCTCGCCGCCCGCACCGCCCAGGCCGAGGCCGCCGTCGCCCGCCAGCTGGAAGCCCTGCCGCAGACCCCCGTGCCGGAGGCACCCCAGACCCCGGTGCCAGAGGCGGTGCAGCATTTCGCCGCGGTGCTGATCGGCGATCGGGAGGCGGCGCTGGTCGACCCTGCCCCGCTGCTCGCCCTGTTCCCCGCCGCCCTGGCCGCGGCGCCGGATGATGCGGCGCGGCTGACCCTGGCCACCGCGCGGGCGGGGCTCGCCGCGCATGGGTTGGCCCTGGCGCATACCCACACCAGGCTGAACGCCAGCCAGATCCACAATGCGCTGCGCCAGCGCCTGGGGCTCACGGCCAGCCCGGACGACATGGCCAGCCGCCGCGGCCTGCTGGCGCAGGTGAATGCGGCGCTGGCGGAGGTCACCGCCCAGCCTGTCGATTTCGGCGCGCTGCTGGCCGAACAGGCCTCCGCCGTGCGGCTGATGATGACGGTGGCGCAGATCACCAAACATATCGATGCCTCCCAGCCCGTGCGCTTCCTGATCGCGGAGACGGAAAGCGGCTACACGCTGCTCGGCGCGCTCTGGCTGGCGAAGCGTCTGGGCATCGCGCGCCATGTCGAGATCTCGCCCTTGTTCGAGACGGCGGAGGCGCTGGAGCGTGGCGACAAGGTGGTGGAGGAGGCACTCCGCAGCCCCTTCTTCCGCGACTACCTGCGCGCCCAGGGCCGGTTGTGCCTGCAATTCGGCTATTCGGATTCCGGCCGCTATGTCGGGCAATTGCCGGCCAGCTACCTGGCGGAACGCCTCAAGCTGCGCCTGGCCGACCAGCTGCGCCGGCACGGCCTGTCCGAGATCGAGCTGGTGCTCTTCGACACCCATGGCGAGAGCATCGGCCGCGGCGGGCACCCGGATAGCCTGGCGGATCGCCTCGACTACCTATCCCCGCCCCAGGCGCGGGCGGCGCTGGGGCGGGCCGGGCTGAAGCTGCGGGAGGAAAGCAGCTTCCAGGGCGGCGATGGCTACCTGCTGTTCGGCACCCCGGCCCTGGCCGCGGCGACCATCGCTCGCATCGCCGAGCACGCCTTCGCGCCGCCGGCGGCGGAGCCGGACCCGATCTATGCGGAAAGCGACTATGGCGCGGATTTCTTCGCCACCATCCGGCGGGAGATGCAGATCCTGGTGGAGGATCCGGGCTATGCCGCACTGCTCGGCGCCTTCGGCCCGGGGCTGCTGGACCGCACCGGCTCGCGCCCGGCGGCGCGGCAATCCGACATGGGCGGGCCGGCGCGCATCACCCACCCCTCCCAGCTTCGCGCCATCCCGAACAACGCCATCCTGCACCAGATGGGCTGGCTGGCGAATACGCTGCACGGCCTTGGCGCCGCCGTTGCCGCCAATCCCGATGGCTTCGCGGATATGCTGGCGCGCAGTCCGCGCTTCGCCCGCGCCGTCGCCATGGCGGCGCGGGCGGCGGCCTGTTCCGACCTCGGCGTGCTGCGGGCCGGGGTTGATACGCTGGACCCCGGCCCCTGGCTCGACCGCGCCGGCGCGACGCGGCGCCCCGGAAGGCGGGAGGAGCTGATGCATGTGGCCGCCGCGCTGGAACGGCTCGGCCTGTCATCCGATGTGCGGCGCATGTTCCGGCATCTGCAGTCGGACCACCTGGCGCTGCGTGCCGCCTGGCCCGAATTGCCGCGCATGCCGGACCGGCTGGTGCTGCTGCATGCGCTGCGGCTGGCGCTGATCCACCGCATCTGGCTGCTGGCGGTGCAGATTCCCGAATTCAGCCCCCGCCACGGCGCGACGCGGGAGGCGCTGATCCGCGGCATCCTGCAGCTCGACGTCGATCGCGCCCTGTCACTGCTGGCGGAGGTCTTCCCGGCCCGGCCGGACCCGGCGAGCAGCCTGGATTTCCACGAGCCCGCGCCGGGCCGCGGCGGTGCCTCCTACGCCGCCGAGCACGCCGCGATCTTCGCCCCGCTGGCCGGGCTCTTTGCCCAGGTGCGGGAATGCTCGGCGGCGATTGCGCATGAGGTGGGCACCTTCGGCTGAACCCGCGGCGGTGCCTCTCGTTCAGCTTCGGCTGAACCGGAAGGACCGCCGCCATGGGCTATGGCCGCTTCGCCGCGATGATCGCGACCTCCACCCTCGTCATGTTCGGGCTGATGTACCTGAACACCTGGGCGCTGGACCACGTTGCCTTCAGCCAGACGCGGCTGTGGATGGCGCTGCTGATGGGCGGCACCATGGCCGTGATCATGATGGGCTTCATGTTCACCATGTACCCGAACCGCCGCGCCAACTGGGCGATCCTGGCCGGCGGCGTGGTGGTCTTCGCCGCCTCGCTCTGGCTGGTCCGCAGCCAGGCGACGGTGGGGCAGGAGGCCTGGATGCGGGCGATGATCCCGCACCATTCCATCGCCGTGCTAACCAGCACCCGCGCCACCATCCGCGACCCCCGCGTGCGCGACCTGGCCGACCGGATCATCGAGACCCAGATGCGTGAGATCGCTGAGATGCGCGACCTGCTCGCCAGCCTGGAACGCCAGCCGAGCCCCGCCGAAGCCCCGGCGCTGCCGCCGCGCGGGCCGTAGAGCGTGATCCGCGAAGGCGGCATCGCCGTTGCGGTGAATCACTCTCTCGGTAAAGGTCTAGGCTCTGCACTCATAAAGCTTGCGGCGCGGCGGCCAGGTTGATTCAAGGCTCCTGATTGGTGGGAGCCTTGGGATGGCGCGGTTTGACCTGGCGGACG
>NZ_JAAVTX010000019.1 GCF_012163145.1 Falsiroseomonas frigidaquae | reverse complement strand
GTGTGATGGTGGGAATGGGTCAGAAGGACTCCTATGTGGGTGACGAGGCCCAGAGCAAGAGGGGTATCCTGACCCTGAAGTACCCTATCGAACACGGCATTGTCACTAACTGGGACGACATGGAGAAGATCTGGCACCACACCTTCTACAATGAGCTGCGTGTGGCTCCTGAGGAGCACCCGGTGCTTCTGACCGAGGCCCCCCTGAACCCCAAAGCTAACAGAGAGAAGATGACGCAGATAATGTTTGAAACCTTCAATACCCCAGCCATGTACGTGGCCATTCAGGCGGTGCTGTCCTTGTATGCATCTGGGCGCACCACTGGCATTGTCATGGACTCTGGTGACGGGGTCACACACACAGTGCCCATCTATGAGGGCTACGCCCTTCCCCACGCCATCTTGCGTCTGGACCTGGCTGGCCGGGACCTGACAGACTACCTCATGAAGATCCTGACTGAACGGGGCTACAGCTTTACCACCACTGCTGAGAGGGAAATCGTTCGTGACATCAAGGAGAAGCTGTGCTATGTTGCTCTAGACTTCGAGCAGGAGATGGCCACTGCCGCATCCTCTTCCTCCCTGGAGAAGAGCTATGAGCTGCCTGACGGCCAGGTCATCACTATTGGCAACGAGCGGTTCCGATGCCCTGAGGCTCTTTTCCAGCCTTCCT
>NZ_JAAVTX010000018.1 GCF_012163145.1 Falsiroseomonas frigidaquae | reverse complement strand
AATACTACTGTGTCATAAAATGCTTGCGTGACGCGGAGCTGTCTTCGTACGTGTGGCGATTCATGCACGTGGAGGCGGGTCCGTGGTTGTCTCATCCGCGCTGGGCAACAGTGAATCGCGGTTTTCAGCCTATGTCGAGGCTCTTGGCGCGGCCCTTGGCCATGCCGACCGCATTGCGCCGGCTCGGCGCTATTGCGCGGGCCTGCTGCTGCCGGGCGAGCGCAAGAGCATCGAGCCGATGGCCGCGCGCGTCGAACCCGGTCGGGTCCAGGCCGCCCATCAGTCGCTGCACCACCTGATCGCCAAGGCCGACTGGTCCGACGCGGCGGTGCTCGCCGTGGTCCGCGCTCGCGTGCTGCCCGCCATCCAGCAGCACGGGCCGATCCAGGCCTGGATCATCGACGACACCGGCTTCCCCAAGAAAGGCAAGCACTCCGTCGGCGTGGCGCGACAGTACTGCGGCCAACTCGGCAAGCAGGACAACTGCCAGGTCGCCGTCAGCCTCTCGGTCGCCAACGAGCATGCCAGCCTGCCGGTGGCCTGGCGTCTGTACCTGCCGCAGGCCTGGGCCGAGGATGCCGAGCGTCGCAGCAAGGCCGGCGTGCCCGACGACCTGCGCTTCGCCACCAAGCCGCAGATTGCCCTCGAACAGATCCGCACGGCGCAGGCCGATGGCATCCCGCCCGGCATCGTGCTGGCCGATGCGGGCTATGGCGTGGACACCGAGTTCCGCGACGGCATCACCGCCCTTGGCCTGGCCTACGTCGTCGGCATCCAATCCTCCGCCAGCCTCTGGCCGCCTGGCCAGGCACCGCTGCCGGTGAAACCTTGGAGCGGACGGGGGCGGCCGCCGACCCGCGTCGGCCGTAGCGCCGACCATAAGCCCGTCGCGGCCAAGGACCTCGCCGCGGGGCTGCCCAAGGAGGCCTGGCGTCGGGTGACCTGGCGCCAAGGTACCAATGCGCCGCTGGCCTCGCGCTTTGCCGCCGTCCGCGTGCGTCCCGCCCACCGCGACTACAAGGCTGCCACGCCACGAGCCGAGGAGTGGTGCCTGATCGAATGGCCCGTTGGTGAAGCCGAGCCCACCAAATTCTGGCTCTCAACGCTGCCCGCCAACACCAGCCGCACCAGCCTGGTCCGCCACGCCATGCTGCGCTGGCGCATCGAGCGCGATTACCAGGAGATGAAGCAAGAGATCGGCCTTGGCCACTATGAGGGCCGCGGCTGGCGTGGCTTTCACCACCACGCCACCCTCTGCATCGCAGCCTACGGTTTCCTGATCGCCGAACGGGCGGCGATTCCCCCCTCAGCAGAACGCAGCACCCCGTTTATCCAAGCGCCTGACATTCCCAAAACATACCGACCAAGGGGTGCCGCCGGTCCGACCTGAACGGCACGTCGCCAATTCCATCACCACCATGCGCCTTCGCATCGCCCGCGAACTCGCCCGCAGTATGCCGCGATGTCCTTGCTGCCACCGCCTCACCCAGCGCCACTATTATATGACACAGTAGTA
>NZ_JAAVTX010000001.1 GCF_012163145.1 Falsiroseomonas frigidaquae | reverse complement strand
AGCGCCGCGCGCAGCACCAAACCGCACTCCATCTACCCAACACACACACACACACACAACCAAATCACACACCGCAGCATATGATGTTCCGGTCTGGTGGCTCGGTGGCCATCGCGGGGATGATACACCCGATCCCATCCCGAACTCGGACGTGAAACACCCCAGCGCCCATGGTACTGAGCCTTAAGGCTCGGGAGAGTAGGTCGCCGCCGGGCCACCACACCGGAACATCATACATACCACCACCGCGGGGTGGAGCAGCCCGGTAGCTCGTCAGGCTCATAACCTGAAGGTCACAGGTTCAAATCCTGTCCCCGCATCCCATTCGCCTCACCAAATCAACGCATTCCAAGCCGCCTCGGAGAAACACTCCGCAGGCGGCTTTTTCGCGTTCGGATAGTGCCCGGAAATCGCCCAACCGCAGGCCGCCGACTGAGAGGGTCGCCCCCGCACCGCCGGGAGCACCAACAGGGCCGCTATCGCGCTCAATGCTGAGCCATCACCCGAAGCAGGGTCACCTTGCATCGGCGCATGATGGCCGGACATGAGCGGCTCCACGAGACCTGCCGAGCGGACGGCGCCTTCGCGGCAACTGGGATGTGCGCCACAATGCTGGCACCTGATGCCAATTGTGCAGGCAAACGTCATTGCTAAAGTCTCGGACGTAAGAGCGTCAGAGGCGCAACAGGAGTGGTCTCTCCGTTAAATCACGGCCAGTAGCTCATGAAATGCGCTGCGCAGATGCGCCACGCCGCTGGTTGGCGCCACGTTCTCAAGGGAAACCGGTCGACATCAGCTTTGAAGGAACGAACGTGATCTGCTCCAACGCGTCCACGATTCTGACAAAGCCGCGCTGCGTCCATTTCCACGCGATCGCGCCTGCCTGATGTCCGGTTCACCGATTGCCCATCACCGCAGCCAACCAGACCGCACGGTCGGCATGGCGCTCGCCGTCGTGTTGCTTCTGGCTGCCAGCCTCCTGAGTGGCTGCGCGAGCATCGTGCGGCTCGATCCGCCACCATCCAGCCTGGCGACGGACCTGCCGGTGCTCGGTATTTCCAATGCTCGCTTCTGGCCGGATGGTCCGCCCGATGCCCTGAGCCGCGAGGGCGTGCTGATGGCGCAGCTGGGCAGGGCGGCGCAGGGGCCACAGCGCGACGGCCCATCGGAGGTGCATTTCCTCGCATTGTCCGGCGGCGGCGATAACGGCGCTTTCGGTGCAGGACTGATGAATGGCTGGACCCAGGCCGGCAACCGGCCCGAATTCACCGTCGTCACCGGCATTTCGGCCGGTGCATTGATCGCGCCCTTCGCGTTCCTCGGCCCCGCCTTCGACGCACCACTCCGCGAGGTCTTCACCCCGGCCGGGCGGGCCGATGTGCTGCGCCTCGGCGGCTGGCTTACCACCGCCTTCTCCCTCGTATTCGGCGAAGCGGTTGCCGATACATCGCCGCTCTACAGCCTGATCGAGCGTCATGCCGACGAGGCAATGCTGCGCGCGATTGCCCGTGAATATCGGCGCGGGCGGCTGCTGTTGATCGGCACTACGAATCTCGACCTGCAACGCCCGGTGGTTTGGAATATCGGCGCGATCGCGGCCAGCGGACATCCAGGGGCGCTGGATCTGTTTCGCCGCATCCTGCTGGCGTCAGCCTCCATCCCTGGCGCCTTCCCCCCCGTGCTGGTCAACATCGACCATGAAGGCCGTACGTTTCAGGAGATGCATGTTGATGGTGGCGCGTCGGTACAGGTCTTCTTCTACCCGCCATCCATGCAACTGCGCGACATGGACCGGGCCGGATCGGGTCAGCGCAGACGCGTGATTCATGTTGTGCGTAATGGTCGCATCGACCTGGAGGGCGCTACCGTCGCTCGCGGGGTGATGAGCATCACCGGCCGATCGGCCTCCACGCTGCTGCACTTCAGCGGCATCAACGACATCAACCGGATCTACCTGACCGCGCTGCGCGATGGGCTGGGCTTCCGTGTGGCGTATATCGGCACGGACTTCAGGGCGCCGCGCAGCGGGCCCTTCGATCCCGAATTCATGAAGGCGCTATTCGAGTACGGCCGTGCCGCGGGCCTGAGCGGAGCGGCCTGGGCCACGGCGCCACCGCTCGCCACCACCTCGGTCGCCGGGCCTGCGGGCCTGGCCGCGGCGCGATGACCGCACGTGCCGGCGCGTGCGGTGGGGCATCGCCGTAGGAGCAGGTGATGAACATGCCGAACTGGGTGCGGCGCCTGCCGCGGCGGATCGTGCTTCTCGGGGCCACGCTGGTTGTCGCGCTGCTGGCCCTGCGCGTGTGGGACATCCGGCAGGGCCCGCCGCTTGCGCCCTGGCACCTTGTCGTGCCGGAGGAACTGCGCGCCGCGGAGATCGATGCCGCCGACTGGACTGGCTACCTCACCGCCGAGGCGGCGGCCTTCGCCACGGTACGCACGGAGGTGACCGCGGCGCTGGAGCCGGCAGACCATATTCCGGCCAACCGCTACTTCGCGGGCAGCCCGCTGCATCCGGCGCTCTTCGCGCAGGACTGGAACCGCTCCTTCGTCATGGAGCCCGAAGGCGAGGCGCGGGGCGCCGTCGTCCTGCTGCACGGCCTGACGGACTCGCCGTATAGCCTGCGCCATATCGCCAACCTCTACCGCCAGCGTGGCTGGATCGCGATCGGCATCCGGCTGCCAGCACACGGCACGGTGCCGGCGGCGCTCACGCGGGTGACGTGGGAGGATTGGCTGGCTGCCACGCGTCTCGCCATGCGCGAGGCCCGTGCGCGCGTTCGCCCCGACATGCCGTTGCATCTCATCGGCTTCTCGAATGGCGGCGCGCTGGCGCTGAAATATGCGCTCGATGCTGTCGAGCATGGCACGACAGCCGCTCCGGACCGGCTCGTGCTGATCTCTCCCATGATCGGCATTACCGCCTTTGCCCGTTTCGCCGGGCTGACGGCGCTGCCGGCGCTCCTGCCGCGCTTTGCCAAGGCCGCCTGGCTCGGCATCGTGCCGGAGTTCATCCCCTTCAAGTACAACTCCTTCCCCGTGAACGGTGCGCGGCAGTCGCATCGGCTGACCATGGAACTGCAGGGGCAGATGCGGCGCCTGGCCGCGGCGGGCCGCCTCGCCGCGTTGCCGCCGATCCTGACCTTCCAGTCGGTGGTGGATTTCACCGTCAGCACGCGCGCGGTCATCACGGCGCTCTACGATCAGTTGCCCTTGCAGGGCAGTGAACTGGTGCTGTTCGACATCAACCGCAACGCCAAGCTCGGGCCCCTGCTGACGACAGCGACGGAGACGGCGCTGGACCGGCTGCTGCCGCCGGCTACCCGCGCCTGGCGCAGCGTGGTCGTCACCAATGCGGGCCCGCAGCACGCCGAGGTGGTGGAGCGAGCGACCGAGGCCGGCGCCACGGAGGAGCAGGTACGGCCAATCGGGCTCGCCTGGCCGCGCGCGGTCTATTCGCTTTCCCATGTCGCGCTGCCCTTCCCGGTGACGGATGGCCTGTACGGCCTCGAGCCCGACGCGGAGGAGGATTTCGGCGTGCAACTCGGTGCCATCGCGCCGCGCGGCGAACGCGGCGTGCTGGCCATCGCGCCGGATGCGCTGCTCCGACTCTCCTCCAACCCCTTCTTCCCCTATCTGGCCGAGCGGATCGAGGAGACGATCGCCGCCGGGGCCGTGCTGCCAGCACGCAGCGCGGTTCGCTGAGACCGACGCGCCACGCGGAACAGCCGGCACGCGGACGAGACACGGCGTACTTCCAGTTCTGGCCACGTCTTCCGATGCTTGCGCAGCATGGTTGGTGGAGTTGGGCGCGATGCGCATCTGGAAAGCGGCGGGCGCCTTGACCCTTGCCTTCGTCACGCCGGTGGCGGCGCAGCAGCCCGATGTCGCGGAACTTATCCGCCGCATCGAGGCGTTGCAGCAACGGGTGAACCAGCTCGAACGCGAACGCCGCCCGCCCCGCCCTGCGGCGCGCGCGCCCGCGCCCGTGCAGTCAGCCGTTCCTGCCGCGCCCTCCGTCGCGGCGGTCGTCGTCGTGCCGCCACAACGCACGCCGGAGGTGGTGCGCGCCGAGGTCGACCAGGCGCTGCGCGGCAGCCTCGACGGGCTTGCGATGCGCGTGCCGAATACCGAAACCTCAGTCCGGCTCTACGGCTTCATCCGTCTGACAGGCTATGCCGACTTCAACGGGCGCAATGCGACGGATGCGGCCTCGGTCCAGGGCATCCCCTTGACCGGCAGCGCCGCGGCCCGCCAGAACGGTGGCTTCGACGTCACCGCGCGCAGTTCGCGCATCGGCTTCGACACGCGCACCGAAACCAGCTGGGGGCGGCTCGACACCACGGTGGAGGCGGATTTCCGCGGTGAGATCTCCCAGGGTGGCGATCTCGCCCTGCGCCTGCGCCTGGCCTTCGCGGAACTGTCGCAGGGCGACTGGAGCTTCCTCGCAGGGCAGGCCAACAGCCTCTGGAACGAAGGGCTGATCGAGGCCTATCACGACGCCACCAACCTGAACCAATCCTTCATCCGCCAGGCGCAGTTGCGCGCAACGCGGCGCTTCGGCCCGAACTGGACGGTGCAGGCTTCGCTCGAAGCGCCATATGGCGACGTCACGACGCAGGGCGGGCCGATCTTCAGCCCCATACGCCTCGATGGCGGCGCGAGCCCCGTCTTCGACCAGGCGCCGGATCTGCTGGCGCGCGTGACCTGGCGCGACGGGCCGGAGGAGTATGTGCTGCGCGGCCTGGTGCGTCGGCTGGCGCTGGATGCGGACGGCACCGTGCTTGGTCCGGGCGGGTCCGAGAGCAGTATTGGCTGGGGACTTGCCGCGCATGCGCGACTGCCGCTCGGCCGCTGGATGACGCCCTTCGGGCGCGACGAGCTGCTGCTGATGGGTCACTACGGCGAAGGCATCGGACGCTACTTCGCCGGCAATACCTTCGGCCAGGCGGCCCTGACGGACATCTCCGCGACGGGCGGCACCGGCTATAGCCTGGAGTTGGTGCCGAGCTATGGCGGCACCATCGGCTATCGCCGCTTCTGGAGCGACACGCTGCGCAGCACGCTCTCCTATGCTTATGCGCGGCAGGATTTTCCGAGCGGTGTCGGCTTCGCGCCCGGCTCAAGCGGAGCGCTTTCACTGAACCGCGAGATGCAGCAGGTGATCGCGAACCTGGTCTGGAGCCCCTTCGCCACCCGGACGACGAGCCGACAACCCTTCGGCTGGCTCGACCTCGGGGTCGAGTACGTCTTCAGCCGTCGCGACCTGGAGGATGGCGCGCAGGCGGTAGGGGCGGGCGGCGTCGGGCACGGCATTGCCAACCGCCTGGTCGCCTTCGGCATCGCCAGGTTCTGACCGGACGGGCTGCTACAGTCGGGCAAGAAAATCCGCGAGGTCGGTGGTGGCCGGCTTCATGGGGTCCCGCCGCAGCACAACCGCCTGCCCCGCCAGGGCCGCGGCCCGGAACTCGCGCGGCGCCACCCCGAACTCCCGCCGGAACGACCGGCTGAAGGCCGAGGGATCGAAGAAGCCGACATCCTCTGCGATCGCCGAGATGTCACGCTCACCCCCTGGTGCCGCGAGCGCACGACATGCCGCCCGCAGCCGCTCCGACTGGATGTAATGCGCGACACCGCCCTGGTGCTCGAACAGTCGATAGAGCTGCGAGCGTGAGACGCCCGCCAAGCGGCTGAGGCGTTCCGCGGTGAGGATGGCGGAACGCAGATGCTGCCGGATGATGACCTTGACGCGCGAGAGTTGCACGAGGTCGATCTGCGCATGCGCGGCGGCCATTGCCTCGGCCGACGGTGCGATGGATGCCGCGACAATGGCGCGGGCGGATTCGACGACCCGCGCCTGCTCTGCCTCGCCAAGCGACGGCACCTCGGCTGCGAGTTGGACGAGGAAGGACGCGAGGATGCGACCCATGGAGGTATCGAGCGGACTGCCGCGGGAGGCGCTCAGCGCCGTGGCGATCTCGGGCGCAAGATCGCGTGGCAGAAACAGGCAGAGCCAGTCGATGTCCGTTCGATCCGAATCCATGACATCGTTCATCGAGCCGATGCTTGCCACGCCGGCAGGGATGGTCGAGCTCGCCACGTCGTTGCAGATCCGCCGCTCGCCGCGCAGCGCGACGTTGATCATCCAATGGTCCAGCGAAGTTCGGCGAGCCGCGGCGGCCGTCCGCACAAGCCGCGCGGCCGGAGCCCGCATCGTCATGAGCGCCAGGGGACCAAGCGCCCAAAGCGCCCGCTCGGCGGGGAAGCCGGCGGCCGGATCGGCCAGGGGCATCACCTCCATGGTGCCGGCGCTGGCAGCCTGCCAGGCGTCGAATTGCTGCCGCGCGGGCAGGTCCAGGGTGGAGAAGGTCAGCGGTTGCCTGGGCCGGGCTACGGCCCCTGCATCATCGGTTCCGGCCGGCGTGCCCATGTCCTGATCGCTGTCGCCAGAGCCAGGCCGCCCAGGCGGCCTGGCAACGGCCGAAGCAGCGGGCGCATCCGCAGCGTCCACGATCTCCCACGGTAGAACACGATCTGTAACTGTGTCGAGAGGTGCTGCAAGCATTATGTAAATCCTTCCTCCCAATAACTGGAATGTGGCAAGGTTTGCCCGTGCTGTAAGGATAGTGACGGAAGCTTTGGTCGCGGCAGAACCCTACGCTTCCGGGTTATCTGGGAAACCACGAAGATTACTTGGCGGCACCGGCGGGGATGCTGGGCCAAATCGCGGGACGCCCGGCATGATTCGGCGCAGCGGCTGGATTACGCCGAACCGGCCTCGCGAGGCGCTGGTGGCACCGCGGTATCGGCATCGAGGCCCGACAGCAGCCGCGCAGCCCAGCGGCTCTGCTCGAATTCCTCGCAGATGCACAGGATCGCGATCAGGATCGGAACGCCGACCAGAGCGCCGATGATGCCCCACAGGAACGCGCCGAGGAACACGGCGACGAGTACCAGGAAGGGCGAGACCGCCAGCCGCTTCCCTGCCAGCCGTGGCTCGATATAGCTGCCCGAGAGGAACTGGATCACCTGCAGCGCGGCGAAGACGGTGGCGGCCACCTGCCAGGTGCCGAACTGCAGCGCCGCGAAGGCCGTGGGGAATACCGTGGCCACGAGCGGCCCGATGAAGGGGATGTAGTTCAGCACGAAGGCGATGAGACCCCATTCCTCCGCCAGTTCGAGGCCCATCGCGCTCGCGAAGGCCCAGACGGCAAGGCCGGTGAGGATGCTCATTACGGTGCGGACGGCCATATAGGCACGCAGCTTCGCGCCGGTTCGTGTTGCGGCGCGCAGCAGCGCGGCGGCGCCGGGTGAATCGCGCAGCGCCTCAAGCTGACGGCGCGCGACGTCCACTTCGAGCAGCGCGAGAATGACGAAGACCAGGGTGACCACGGTGAAGCTCAATATGCCCTGCAACTGGGAGGTGACCTGCTGGGCCAGGCGGACCATCAGGCGCATGTCGAACATGCCGGCCAGGGTTTCCGCCGGTACGCCGGCGTCCTGCAGCAGCGCGACCTTCTGCGCGTAGAGCGCCTGCAGCGTGGCGGCATTCACGATGGTCCATTGGCCGACCCTGCCAAAGGCCCAGGCGCTGAGCAGCGCGAGCACGCAAAGGGTGACCAACGCCAGGACCATGGTGGCCAGTGCCGCAACGGCCGCGCCGGCCCGGGACCGAATGCCGCGCTGCACCGGCCGCAAAAGGGCGGTGACGAAGAGCGCTACGGCGATCGGCGCGAAGACCGCATCGGCGGCACGCAATGCCGCTGCGACCAGGATCGCCGTGCAGAGGCCGATCATCGTGCGCATCGCGTGGTCGCTCACCATGGCGTGCTTCCGGCCTGCCCTGGCGCCAGGCGGGCGTCCTGCGGGACTGCGGCGTGCGCGGTCACTGGTAGTGCGCGAAGGCGGCGGCAGCCGCGGCGTGTCCGGTGCCACCGCGCAACGCGACGCCTAGCAGCAGGCGCGCCTTGAGCCCGGACAGCCATCCCGCCGGTATCAGGCCCAGGCGGAGCAGGTCGAGATCCGCGCGGGGCCGCCTGCGCGCCACGACGAGCCCGGTCGTGGAACGTGAGGCGAGCACCACCGGCATGCGCGCTGCGAGTTCGCCGAGCGGTCGCATGGCCTCCATCGGCACATTGCCCGCGCCCATGCCCTCGATGACCGCGCCGGCATAGCCGAGCATCGGCAGTGACCCGAGCCAGCGCCCATCGTCACCCATCGTCCAGCGCAGCAGGGCCACCTGGCGAGGCGGCCCGTCATAGGCCGGAAAGCACGGCAGGCGCGATACACGCGCCCAGAATCGCGGGCGTCCCTCGACGATGAGGCCGATCGGCCCGGCCAGCGGAGAGACGAACGAGGCTCCCTGCCGGGCGTGTGAAAGCTGGGCGAAGCGCGCCGCATGGATCTCATCCTTCGCCACCACCATCGTGCCCAGGCCGCGGGCTTCGGGCGCGGCCGCCACGGCGACGGCGACTGCCAGCCGCGCCGCCTGACGCGCGCCGAGCCCATTGCCACCGCAGCACATGGCCGCGACCACGACCGGGTTCTCGCTGCCTACCAGAAGGTCGAGGATGAAGGCCGATTCCTCGATGGTGTCCGCGCCATGCATCACCACCGCGCCGTCGCAGCCCGTGGCCAGCGCGTCCTCGATCCGCTGCGCGACGTCCACGAGATGCGCGGGTGAGAGCGAAGCGCTCGGCACGTGCAACAATGCGAATGAATCCACATCCGCGATGGCGGCGAAGGCCGGGACGGTCGCCGGCAAGACTACGGAACCCAGTGCCGCGCCAAGCTCCTCCGGCGGCATTCCGGTCTCCGCGCCACCGACCGAGATGATGAACAGGCGTGGACGCCTCATGGCTGCCGGCCGGCGAGGACGACGCCGGCCTGCACCGGCCGGGATGGTGCGCCGGGCCTGATGCCTGGCGGTCTCTCGGCCGGGGGCGTGAGGGCGCGGTGGACAGGCAGCACCAGATCCTCCGCCATCGCGGCAAGGCGCGCAGGCACGGCATGCACCGCGTCCGGGCCGTGCGGCCGCCCGGGCGGAAAGAAGCGATTCCCTTGACCCAAGCGCATGCTCGTTGTCCCGAAAGTCCGGGCGCCAGGAATTCCGTGCCTGGCGCCCGCCACCCCACCTGATGCGAAGCGGCCGCGGTCAACGGGCCAGCGAAACCTCGCCCATGACCCGCAGACCCTCCTGCTTGTTGAAGGTGTAGGCCTTCATCGCGCCGGCCGGCTGCTGGATCACGACCACGCCGCGACCCAGGTCGAGCCCGACGATCCGGCTGGCGGGTTCGCGGATCTGGAGTTCGTTGAGCAGCATCGACTCCAGCACGCCGCGTGGCGTGTTGCCTGGCGCCTGGGCGACACGCCGCTCCACCTCGCTGCGGAGGGCGGGGGACAATTCGCTGAGCTCGGCCTGCTGGAATTCGCGCGAGCCCATCGAGGTCTGCGCCAGGGACGGCAATGGCATCGCCACCACGGATGCAAGCGCGGCAGCCGCGAGCATCGGGCGTTGCAATGCGCGTCGCAGGTTCGTCGTCATGCGGTCTTCTCCTCTAGGTTAAATCCGTTGAAGTCGTCTCCTTCACTGGTGCCGGCGAGCCCGCCGACGCGGCGCGGAGCAACGCCTGCCGCTCGCACTCTAGCGATGGCCGACTGCGCGGCGATGGGTTCGGAGTCCCCGCATTGCGCTGCATATGCCAGCCGCGACACGCGCACCGTTCCGCCTTGTGCCAAGCGTCCCAGGACTGTGCCCAGCCTATCGCTCCTGCTCATCGGCGCGCGGCTTGGCTTATGGTGGCGTGCCGGTCGGCTGCGCCGTACGGCGATGCATGGCGGAGGTGGACATGGTGGAGACCATGATGATGCGGCCGCAGCGGAATGCCGGGCACGGCATTCCCCGAACCATCGAGATGGAACCGCACGACTGTCGCGACAGGCGATATGCCGGCATGCCCGCGAATGGCGCTCCGACAGTGGATCTGGCCGGGGTGCTGGAAGACCTCGCGCCCGCAGGGCACGGTGAAACACGCAACGGCATCTGGAAGCTCGGCCCTTTCGCGCTCTACCGTGTGGTCACGCATGCCGCGCGCTATCGCCGCTCCGCCGCGCAGATCAGCCGCGACCTTCTTGATGACTGGCTTGTCTGCGTCGCGACGCGGGGCATGCATGGCGTGCGCGGCGGCGATAGCCGCCTCACCGTTCCGCCGCTCGTACCGGTCATCCTCTCGCTCGGCGAGCCGTTCGAGACGGAGCTTTTCGGCGGCGAATGGCTTTGCCTCGTCATGCCGCGCGACAGCTGCCCCGAACTCGCTCCGGCGATCGATAGCTGCCGCGTTGCGCCGCTTGCCTCGGCGTCCGGCCGTATCCTGGGCGGCTTCCTGCAGCGGATCGCCGCCGAATTGCCGAATATGCGGGAGGCCGAGATTCCGCGCGCCGTTGAAGCAACGCGGGCGCTGGTGAGCGCAGCGGTCTCGGCCGGCACAACGCCGGGGCTCGTGGATGACGCGGTGGTGCGGGCGGCGCGGCTGGCCCGTGTGCGCGCCATCATCCGCCAGCACCTTCGGTCACCGGATCTCACACCCGAATTCCTGTGCCGGCTGGTGGGCATTTCGCGTTCCCGCCTCTATCGCCTGTTCGAGCCGGTTGGCGGCGTGGTGCGCGACATCCAGCGGGAGCGGCTGCGCCAGGCGCATCGGGCGATCGCCGATCCCACCGACGGCCGCACAATCCAGGTGATCAGCGAGGAACTCGGCTTCCTCGAGCCAACGACCTTCAGCCGCGCCTTCCGAAGGGAGTTCGGCTACGCACCTGGTGCACTGCGGCGCGTCGTGCCGCCTGAGCACCGTCCCCGACTGGAGGTCATGGCGCCGGCACTGACGATGTGAAGGCACGGTGTTCCGCCACGCTGCTTGCCGGCTGCATGGCTGTGCGTCGGACCCCATCGGCCGCCTGACATCGATGGAGCAACTTCGTGCCCAGTCGCAGACACCTGCTGGCCGCCATCGCGGCAACCACGACATTGTCCGCGCCGGCCATCCCGGTGCATGGCGCGACCGCGCGAACCCTGCGCTTCGTGCCGCAGGCGGACCTCGCGGTGCTCGATCCGCTGTTCACCACGGCCTATGTCGTGCGCAACCATGCCTTGATGATCTACGATACCCTCTATGGCCTCGACGCTTCGTTGAAGCCGTCGCCGCAGATGGTCGAGCGGCATCTGGTCGAGAATGAGGGCCGGCGCTGGACGTTCCGATTGCGTGAGGGCCTGCTGTTCCACGACGGCGAGCCGGTCCGCGCGCGGGACTGCGTTGCCTCGATCCGGCGCTGGTCGCAGCGGGACCCGCTGGGCCAACTCCTGGCGGTGCGAACGGACGAAATCGCGGCGACCGACGACCGCAGCTTCGTGATCCGCCTCTCCCGCCCCTTCGCGCCGATGCTCGATGCGCTTGGCAAGCTGGCGTCACCGATCTGCGCCATCATGCCGGAGCGTCTTGCACTGACCGAGCCCTCGCGCGTGGTCGCGGAGGTGGTTGGCTCGGGCCCCTTCCGGTTTCGCGGCGACCCGTGGGTGGCCGGCTCGCGCGCCGTTTACGAACGCTTCGCCGGATACCTCCCGCGTGAGGGCGGAACGCCGGAATGGACGGCTGGGCCGAAGGTCGTGCATTTCGACCGCGTCGAGTGGCACACCATCCCGGACCCATCCACCGCGGCGGCGGCGCTGCTGCGCGGTGAGGTGGACTGGGTCGAGCGGCCCGACTTCGATCTGCTGCCGGTATTGCGCCGCAGCCGCGACCTGATGATCGAGACGACGCCGGAACTCGGCAGCATCAGCATCTGCCGGCTGAACCATCTGCATCCACCCTTCGACAATCCGGCGATCCGTCGCGCCGTGCTGAGCGCGGTGAACCAGGCGGACTTCATGAATGCGGTGGCGGGCACCGAGCCCGGCTCATGGCAGGATGGCGTCGGCATCTGGCCGCCAGGCACGGCGCTCGCGAGCGATGCCGGCATGGAGGCGATCCGCGCACCGCGTGACATCGCAGGCGCCCGCGAGGCCATTCGCCAGGCCGGCTATCGCGGCGAGCGCGTGGTCTCGCTGGTCTCGACGGATTTTCCAGCGGGCAAGGCGGCGGGTGAGGTGGGTGCCGCGCTGTTCCGCCGCCTGGGGCTCAACCTCGACCATGTCGCGACGGACTGGGCCGCCGTGGTGCAGCGGCGCGCCAGCCGCGAGCCTGTCGAGCGCGGCGGCTGGTCCTGCTTCTACACCGGCTTCGCGACGCTCGACCTGCTGCATCCGGGCATTCACCAGCTGGTCCGGGGCAGCGGCGAGCGAGCCTGGTTCGGATGGCCTTCCATTCCGCGCATGGAGGCGCTTGCCGACGCATGGCTCGACGCCGCCGACCTTGCCGCGCAGCGGGTCATCGCAGCCGAGATGCAGCGCCTGGCTTTCGCCGAGGTGCCCTATCTTCCGCTCGGCCAGTACTTCCTGCCAACCGCCTACCGCCGATCGCTGACGGGCGTGCTGCGTGGGCCGCCGCTCTTCTGGAATGTGCGGCGCTGACGCAGCGCGGCGGCGTTACGGCAGGAACTGCCAGTTGAGGGTCAAGCCGAACAGCGCCTGGGTTGCGCTGCCGCGGCCATCGACGAGCGGGCTGTCGGCGGCGTCACCCAGGATCTGTCCGGCCTCCCCGAACGCCGTCAGGCTCCAGCGGGTATCGAGCTGCAGAGTCAGGCTCGCGGCAACGCCTGCGAACCAGTAATCCTGTGGCGCGAAGCGCTGATAGCCGCTGCGCCTGGATTGCTCCACATCGACGCCGAAATAGGTTTCGGCAAAATCCTCGCTGCCCCAACTCAACCGCGGGCCGGCGGTCAGGATGAGATCCGGTCGCAGGCGCAGCACCCGGTCGAGCCGGGCATCGGCGACGAGACCCGAATGGCCGCCGAAGCCCTGGCGCAGCTCCAGCGCGCCGCGCCAGTTCGGGTTGGCATAGCGCATGAAAAGGCCGCCCTCGCCGGCAGGGCGGATGTCGCCCATGCCGCGCAAGGCGTCGTTGTCGTCCTGGTCGCGCCCGAAGCGGGGCCGCAGCACGACGCCCATGGAGACAGGACCGTGGCGCAGGAGCGTGGCACCCAGGCCATCGCGCAGGGACAGGAACAGCGTGTCCTGCCGCCAGCGGATATCAGGGCTGAGGAGCGGCGAAAGGGTGTGGCTGTCGGAACCCAGATAGTCAGGCGAAAGCAGGGCGCCCGCGCCGACCGAGACGCGCCATTCGCCGCCGGCTGTCGAAGGTGGCGGCATCGCCTGCGGCGTGAGATCGGTCTGCGCCCTGGCAGGGGATTCGAAGGCCAGCACGGCTGCGACCAGCAGAGCAATCCTTGCGGCGGGAGGCCTTGTCCCGTTCCGCCGATCCCTCCCTGGCGAGAAGGATGATGGCCGCGCATCGGCAAACCGAGCTGCGGGGGGTGCACAACTCTGTCCCATCGAAATCTCCTCAGGCGGGTGCCGGGAAGACTAGTGATCCGCGCCAGGCGGGTGATGGGCGTCGCATCCGTCCGATGCACCGGATGTTCCAACACGGCGCAGGCTCCGACGCGTGAAGGCAGGCCGTCGCGCGCGGCTCGGCCTGGCCAGGGGGCGCGTCGGCCGATGATGGGACGGTTGGCATAGGCCTGAGACCCACGCCCATGCCACGCGCCGGAGCGCCGCCGTAGGTTCGTGATTGGCGATCGGGGCCGAGGCCCTCGCCAACCCGCTGCGGGGCTTCGGCCCGTCACAAGGAGAGAATGCCATGACCTTCCGATCCTCAAGACTGCGCCTCGCCGCATTTTCTGCGATCGCCGTCGCCATGGGCGCCGTCAGCGCACCGGGCGCCTCGGCGCAGCAGCGCAACTGTGTCGACGTCCTCGCAGGAATGAACGAGTTCTCCCGCTTCATCAGCGGTGTGATCCGCGCTCATGCCGTCGCCGATGTCCGCAATGCCCAAGCCATCACCATCTTCGCGCCGACCAATGATGCGCTGGCGGGTGGGGCACGCAGCGTTCTCATCGATCGGCTGTTTCCCATGGTGGACGGGATTCGCGAGTCCGATCCGGTTCTCGCACCGGCCGCGTTTCAGGCGCATGTGGTGCAGGGGCGCCATGACAGCGCCGCGCTTGGCCAGGCCGGCGAGCTGATGACGGAGGCTGGCACGCCGCTGCGGCTCAGCCGGGAGAATGGCGTGCTGTCGGTGGTGGTGAGGGGCGAGAGGATGGCACGCGTCACGCGCGCCGACATCCCGTGCTCCAACGGCGTGATCCACGCCATCGACGCGCCGCTGATCCGCTAGTGATGCTGCCTTTCGCGAGGCGGGCAGGGTTCGTACCACCGGCACGCGGATAGGACGGACGCGCGTGCCGGGCCTGCTGATGCGCCGGCGGCCATACCGGGCCGCCGGCTGCTACGCAGGGTGCAGCATGGACATGTCGGTGGATATGCTCGGGGCCCCGGCGTCACGGATGGCCCTTCGGACCACACCAGCGCCGCATCCAGCCGCCGGCACACCGCGGTCGCGGCCCTAGATGGCCTGGGTCTCGCGGGCGCTGAGCGTGCGCATCCTCTGTGCCATGCGTAGCTCGCGCGGCGGAATGCCGAAGGCACGGCGGAACATGCGGCTGAAGCTCGAAGCATCGAACAGCCCGCTCGCCTCTGCGATCTCGCCGATGCTGCGCGTATCGTTCGGGTCGGTCAGCGCCCGGTAGGCCGCGTTCAGACGCTCCCGCTGGATGAACAGCGCCACATCACCATAGGGTTCGAACAGCCGGTAGAGTTGCGAGCGCGCGATGCCGGCCACTTGGCAGATCCGCATCGGCCCGAGCCTGGCCGAGCCGAGATTGGCGCGAATGAAGCTGTGCACCTGCGCCAGCTGCACAGCCCCGAGGGGCGCCGCCGCCGCCTCCTGCCGCGCCGGGCATTCTGCTGCCGCAAGGGCGATCATCGCCCTGGTGGCTTCCGCCAAACGCTGTCCATCCGCGATCGTCATGCGGGGAAGCTGGTCCGCCAGCAGCAGAAGGTAGTCCCGTAGGAGAAGTCCGCTCGGCGTATCCAGAACCTGGCAGCCCGTTACTTCGGAGACGAGGGTGGAGGGCAGCTCCTCGCGCGGCGGATGCAAATGCGGCGAGCCAGAAGGGGCGGGTGCCGCGTCGCAAGGATGCCCCAGCGTGTGCCGCACGAGCTGACCGGACCACTTGCCGTCGCGCCGCAGGTTGCCTGCCGGGCGCTGGCAGGTTTCGGCCGGTGTCTCCGCCGCAGGCAGCGCCAGCCCGCCAAAGCGAAAGGTGACGGCGCTCACCTCGTAGCGATCGGGAAGGGTCCGGGGCGCGGCATGATCGACCAGCCCCAGGTTCATGTCACGCCAGGCGTCGAACTGAAGGCGCGCCGGCGGGTTCCGCGCGGGCTGGCGCGGCGGCTTCAGCAGGCGAGACCTCGCATTTCCCGATACTGGAGGATCAACTTTAAGTTGAAAAATATACTGCTGCTGGCCGGCAATTCTTGTAAACATTGGCGCCACCAATGAGCATTCGCATGTCCATTAACTGGGGCATGCCCGCTTCCGCAACAAGAAACATCGTCGCGAATATATTGTTTATCGAGGCGGTTCGGTCTTCGCGATAAATTATTCGGGCTGAATTTTTTGCCCGATGCGGGCCGGGTATTTGCACTTGCGTTCTTCCGGAGACGTGCGGGCAAGCGGCGGGACGGCCGGATAATGAACATCATGGGGGGGCAGCCTAAGGTCGGTGCACCTTGGAGCCGGGGGCCTCATGTCCGATGCCGTTATGACCGCGTCATCGACCGCCAGGCCGGCCGCATCTCTCGCCGGTTCGAATCTCGACCTGGATCTGATGGATATCGGGCAACTGGTCGCCGTGGATGCCGCCTGGCCGCTGCATCCCGGCTGCCTTCGCGCTGCTGCGGAAAGCGAGATCATCGAATGGGCGCGCCGCCAGCCCACGGAGGTGCCGCTCAATGTCACCGTGCGCCTGCCGCCCGATGCCATGGGCAGTGCCGACAAGGCGCGGCTGGGTGATGCGCTCGCAACGCATTTCGGCCTGCTGGCGGAGGCGCAGGAGCGCTCGGCGAAGGAGCACCTTTCCGATGCGCGGCGCAGCCTTGCCATCGGCTTGGCGATCCTCGCCGCCTGCCTGACGACCGCCTGGGTGCTGGTCGCCGACTTCCCCGAACGGCCCCTGACCCGCATCGCACGCGAAAGCATCGGCATCCTCGGCTGGGTGGCGATGTGGAAGCCGGTCGAGATGCTGCTGCATGACCGCCGCCCGATCCTGCGCCGCCTGCGCCTGCTGCGTCGGCTCGCGCAGGCCTCTGTGCGGGTTGTCCCGGCTGGGCCGCGGTGACCACCGAGCGCCGGAGGGCGTGATGCCTCGACGTGATCCCGCATTCGTGGACCTTGCCCTGCAGGGTGGCGGATCCCATGGCGCCTTCACCTGGGGTGTGGTCGATCGGCTGCTGGAGGAGCCGTGGCTGGAGGTGGAAGGCATTTCCGGCACCTCCGCCGGGGCGATGAACGCGGCCGTGCTGGCCAGCGGCTATGCCATCGGCGGCAGGCAGGGCGCGCGCGAGGCGCTCGCGGCGTTCTGGCGGCGCGTGTCCCGCAGCGCCACCTTCAGCCCGTTCCAGCGCGGCCCGGTGGATGTGATGCTCGGCCGCTGGACGCTCGACAATTCGCCGGCCTTCCTGATGATGGACCTGCTGGCCCGTATCCTCTCGCCCTATGACCTGCCAAGCGTCGCCGGCAACCCGCTGGCCGAGGTGCTGCGTGAGAGCGTGGACTTCGCAGCGCTCCGCGGCGGGCCGATCAAGGTCTTCGTCACCGCAACCAGCGTGAGCACCGGGCGTCCGCGGATCTTCCGCAACGCGGACCTCGGCATCGAGGCGCTGCTGGCCTCCGCCTGCCTGCCGCAGTTGTTCCAGGCGGTGGAGATCGAGGGCGAGCCCTACTGGGATGGCGGCTTCGCCGGCAACCCGACGCTGATGCCCCTGGTGACGGAGCTCGCCTCGGACGACACCATCCTGATCCCGATCAACCCGATCGAGCGCCCCGGCACGCCGCGCAGCGCGCGCGATATCCTGGACCGGGTGAACGAGATTTCCTTCAATGCGGTGGCGCTGAAGGAACTGAAGATGATGGCGCTGCTGCGCAAGGTCGCCGACCCTGGCAACAGCGAAGGCGCGGCCTGGGCCCGCATGCGGCTGCACATGGTACGGAACGAGGTCATGGCCGCGCTCGGCTATTCCTCGAAGCTCAACGCCGAATGGGCCTTCCTCGAATGGTTGCGCGAAGCGGGCAGGCGGGCGGCAGAGGATTTCCTGCGTGACCATGCGCGGGCCCTTGGCGTGCGATCCTCGCTCGATCTGGATGCAATGCTCGCGGGTGTGTAGGGCATCGCGTGCAGTCGCGCGGGCGTGGCTTCGGGACGTAGTGCGCATGGCCGGGACGTGCCGCTGATCAAGGAAGGCGGACGGATCGTTAGCTTTCCCCTGCCCATCAGTGCAGGGATTTCGAGCATGTCGAGTGTCTCGGGCGACGCGAAGCGGCCCTGCCTGTTGCTCGCCTTCGCGGCACTGGCCGCCTGCGGCGAGGCGCCGCCGCCCGCCGCGCCGGATCCGCGGCCGGTCCGCGTCGTCACGGTCGAATCGCGCGGCGACAGCACCACCGTTAGCCTGACCGGCACCATCCAGGCGCAGACCGAGGTCAATCTCGGATTTCGCATCGATGGACGCATGATCGAGCGGCTGGTGAATGTTGGCGACCGCGTGACGGCGGGGCAGGTGGTTGCCCGCCTCGACCGCACCAACGAGGAGAACGGGCTGCGCGCCGCGCGCGCCGCCCTGGTGGCCGCGCAGGCGCAGCTGGTGGAGACGGAGGCGAACTACGATCGTGCGCGCGAATTGCTGCGCAGCGGCTTCGGCACCAGGCAACGCTACGACCAGGCGGCGCAGCAGCGGCAGACCGCGCGCAGTGCGGTGGATTCGGCGCAGGCGCAGGTGAACATCGCCGAGAACCGGTTGAGCTATTCCGAGTTGCTGGCCGATGCGCCCGGCACCGTCACCGCCCGCGGCGCGGAGGCGGGCGAGGTGGTGGCGCCCGGCCGCATGATCGTGCGCCTTGCCCGGCAGGATGGCCTGGACGCGGTGTTCGACGTGCCGCCCGCGGTCATGGACCGCGCGCCGCCGGGGGTGATCGTCGCCGTGGCGCTGACGCTCGACCCCGTCACCCGCGCGACCGGTCGCGTGCGGGAAGTCTCGCCCAGCGCCGACCCGGTGACCGGCACCTTCCGCGTGCGCATCGGGCTGGAGGATCCGCCCGCCGGGCTGCGGCTTGGTTCCACCGTCACCGGCCGGATGGAACTGCAGGGCGGAGCGGGCTACGCCATCCCGGCCAGCGCCCTGACCCGCCAGGGCAGTGCCGCTGCCGTATGGGTGGTGGACACGGCAAGCCGGACCGTCGCGCTGCGCCCCGTGGAGATCCTGCGGCATGACCCGGCGCGCGCCATCATCGGCTCGGGATTGGCAGCCGGCGATGTCGTCGTGACCGCCGGCGTGCAGGTCCTGCGCCCTGGGCAGCAGGTTCGGCTGCTGGACGCCCAACCATGATCGGGCCGAACCTGTCCGAGTGGTCGATCCGGCGGCCGCAGCTTCTCGCCTACTTCATGCTGGTCGCCGTCATCGCCGGCAGCATCGTGTTCTTCCGCCTCGGCCGGAACGAGGACCCGGCCTTCACCTTCCGCGCCATGGTGGTGCAGGCCGCCTGGCCCGGCGCCACCATCGAGGAGACGCTGGCCCAGGTGACGGAGCGGCTGGAGCGGACCCTGCAGGAGACTCCCAACCTCGACCGGCTGCGCAGCTACACCGTCGCGGGGCAGACCACGATCTTCGTGGAACTGAAAGGCTCCACCCCGCCGGAGGTGGTGCCGGACATGTGGTACGAGGTGCGCAAGCGCATCGGCGACATGCGCCATACCCTGCCGCAGGGCGTGGTCGGCCCCGGCTTCGACGATGATTTCGGCGACACCTTCGGCATCATCTTCGGCTTCACCGCGGACGGCTTCAGCCAACGCGAGTTGCGCGACTACGTCGAGGCCATCCGCTCGCGCCTGCTGCGCGTGCCGGACGTCACCAAGGTCGAGATCCTTGGCGCGCAGGATGAGGTCGTGTTCGTCGAATTCTCGCTGGAGCGGCTCGCCGGGCTTGGGCTGAACTACCCGTCGCTGATCGCCGCGCTGCAGGCACAGAATGCGGTGCAGCCGGCCGGCCTGGTGCAGACCGGCGACGAGAGGCTTTCGGTGCGCGTCTCCGGTGCCTTCCAGGACGAGGCGGACCTTGCCAAGATTTCCTTCGTCGCCGGCGACCGCCTGGTGCGGCTGACCGATATCGCGGAGACCGCCGCGCCTATGCCGATCCGCCGCAACCGATGTTCCGGGTGAACGGACGGCCCGCCATAGGCCTCGCCATCGCAATGGGCGCCGGGGGCGACATCCTGGCGTTGGGCGAAAACCTGCGGCGCGAGATGCAGGCAATCCAGGCCGACCTGCCCATCGGCATCGAGCCCTACCTGGTGGCGGATCAGGCCCAGACGGTGGACACCGCGATCGGCGAATTCACGGAAAGCCTGTGGCAAGCCATCCTGATCATCATGGCCGTCAGCTTCGTCGCCCTGGGCGTGCGCGCTGGCGCGGTGGTGGCGCTTTCCATCCCGCTGACCCTTGCCATCGTCTTCCCGCTGATGCTGCTGGCCGGCATCGACCTGCAGCGCATCTCGCTCGGCGCGCTGATCATCGCGCTGACCCTGCTGGTCGATGACGCGATGACCACCATCGACGCCATGATCCGGCGGCTTTCGCTCGGCGACGGCAAGGCGCAGGCGGCCACCTTCGCCTACAAGACACTGGCGGCACCGATGCTGACCGGCACGCTGGTGACGATCGCCGGATTCATCCCGATCGGCTTCGCCGCCAGTTCGGCGGGCGAGTACACCTTTTCCATCTTCGCCGTGGTCGGCCTGGCGCTGGTCGTCTCCTGGCTTGTCGCGGTACTGTTCGCGCCGCTGCTCGGCATGGCCATCCTGAAGGCGCCGAAGCAGGCGGCCGGCGTGGCGGCAGCGCCGCCTGGCGCCTTGCTGCGCGGCTATGCGGCCTTCCTGACCATGGCGATCCGGCTGCGCTGGGTGACCATCGCCGTCGCCATCGCGGCCTTCCTCGTCTCGCTCTATGCCCTGCGCTTCGTGCCGCAGCAGTTCTTCCCTTCCTCCGACAGGCCGGAGCTGCTGGTGGACCTGACACTGCCCCAGAACGCCTCGATCCATGCCAGCCTGACAGCGGTGGAGCGGCTGGATGCGGCGCTGGCGAAGGACCCGGACGTGGCGCATTGGAGCAGCTATGTCGGCCGCGGCGCGATCCGCTTCTACCTGCCGTTGAATGCGCAGCTGCCGAACCCCTTCTTCGCCCAGGCCGTCGTGGTGGCGAAGGACCCGGAGGTGCGCGAAGCGCTGCAACGCCGGCTGGAAGCCCTGCTGGCCGAGCAGTTCCCGACAGCCATCGCCCGCGTATCGCCACTCGAGCTCGGGCCCCCGGTCGGCTGGCCGGTGCAATACCGCGTCGTCGGCCCTGACATCGAGACCATCCGCGCCGTGGCGCTGGAGGTGGCGCAGGAAGTGGCCGCCAGCGCCGGGACGCGCAATGTGAGCTTCGACTGGATCGAGCCGGCCCGCCAGCTGCGCGTCGTCGTGGATCAGGAACAGGCGCGCCAGCTCGGCCTGTCCTCCACCGCGATCGCCGGCACCTTGAACGCAGCCATCACCGGCACGGTCATCACCCAGATCCGCGACGACATCTACCTGGTCAGCGTGCGGGCGCGTGCCACCGCCGCGGAGCGGCTCTCGCTGGATACGCTGGAGACCATGCAGGTGCCGATTCCCGGCGGCCGCACCGTCGCCCTCGGCCAGTTCGCCACCTTCGAGCACGGCCAGGAATATCCGCTGATCTGGCGTCGCGACCGTGTTGCCGCCCTGACCGTGCAGGCCGATGTGCGCCCCGGCGTGCTGCCCGAGACGGTGGTGGCGGAGGTGACGCCGCGCATCGCCGCGATCAACGCGAGGCTGCCCGCCGGCACCCGGATCGAGATCGGCGGCATTGCGGAGGAAAGCGCCAAGAGCCGCGATTCCGTCATCGCCGTGGTGCCGGTCATGATCGTCGTGATGCTGACCGTGCTGATGTTCCAGTTGCAGAGCTTCGCGCGGCTTGCCCTGGTGGTCGCGATCCTGCCGCTCGGCCTGATCGGCGTGGTGCTGGCGCTGCTGGTGTTCAACCGGCCGCTCGGCTTCGTCGCCATCCTCGGCATCCTTGCCCTGCTCGGCATGATCGCCAAGAACGGCGTCATCCTGATCGTGCAGATCGACCAGGACCGGGCCGATGGCATGGCCCTGCGGGATGCGGTGCTGGCGGCCGCCACGTCGCGCCTGCGGCCGATGATGCTGACGGCGCTTTCCACCGTGCTGGGCCTGATCCCGATCGCGCCGACGGTGTTCTGGGGGCCGATGGCCTTCGCCATCATGGGGGGGCTGCTGGTGGCCACCCTGCTGACGCTGATCGTGCTGCCGGCGCTGTATGTGACGGTGCTGGAGCGGCGTGGCGCAGCGCCGGAACCGAGCCCTGTCCTGGCCGTCAACGAGGGCTGAGCGCTGCGGCCAGGCCGGGACAGGGATGCGCTGCGGGCGGCGGGCGGCGGGCCAGCACCTCACGCGGGGTGCAGCCGAATTCGCGGCGGAAGGCGCGGGTGAAGCTGGAGGCGTCGAAGAACCCGACCGCGTCCTTGATCAGGCTGATCGAACTCGGCCCATCTGCGCGCGCCAGTTCGGCATAGGCCCGGCGCAGCCGGCGCAACTGGATGACGCGAGAGACGCCGCCGGTCGGCGCAAAGCAGCGATACAGCTCGGAGCGGGAGAGGCCGGTTTGCCGCACCAGCTTTGCCGGCGACAACTCCGGATCGCCCAGCGCGGCGTCCACGAGCGCGATCACCCGCGCCCGCCTTGCGGCCTCGAGCTGCAGGCGGCCGGAGGTCGGCTGCATCTCATCATCGAGCAGGCATGCCGCGAGCATGGAGGACAGCGCGGCTTCCAGGCGCGGTGCCTCCCGGGCCGCGAACTGGTCCGCGGAGGCAGTGATGCGCGGCAGCATCCCGGCCAGCATGCGTGCCGCCGGGCTCAGCACCGGCACCGCGCGCGGCGCCGCGAAGACTGAGGCGAGCTGCGGCAGGCACTGCGGCTGGATGAACACGGCGAGCCATCGGCCGCCGAGATCGCGCAGCCCGATTCCCTGCGAAAGCGAGCCGAGCCAGATCGCCGCGGTCGGGCGCTCCGTCTCGCCGATGTGCAACGCCACCACCCAATGGTCCAGCCCATCCCGCAGGCCCTGGCTGCGCGGCCTGCGATAGTTGGCGGGTGCCGCCTGCATGTCCAGCAGGACGTGTCGGCCGAGCCGGCGCAGCGTGGCCTGGCCGATGAAGCCCTCGGCACCGTCGCACCTCGCCGTCACATGCACCGCTGGTTGCCAGAAGGCGCGCCATGCATCCAGGCGGATTGCCGGCGGCAGGTCGCGCGTATCCACCGAGAATCGCCCCGCCCCTTCGGCGCCGGGACCGTCGCCCCGGACCGGATCTCGCAGATCGGTCGCGCCAGGGTCGGGCATATCTGCGGTTCACTCTCGCCAACGCCTGCCCCTGCCTTATCGCGAAGCCGCCGGGCGTTCCAGCTTCCTCGCGCGCCAAGGAACGCGAGGTTCAGCGCGGGGACGCCGCGCCCATCCCTTGCGCCACGCGCCTTGGTACCGGTTGCGACGCAGGCCGCAGGGCCCTGCCCGGGCCCGTGGGAGTACAGATGATGTCCCTGAAATCTATGCGGGCGGCGCGCCGCCTCACACCCGATACCGGCCTCGGCATCGCCCTGGCCGCAGCCGCCGTGGCCCAACCCGCGCGCGAATTCGAGTGCGCCGAGGTCGAGTGCCGCGCCACCGGCGGCAAGACGCCGCGCGGCGTGCCGGAGACCATCCTGCTGAACAATCTGCAGCTGCGGCTGCCGGCGGCCGAAGTGGTCGCGGTGGACATCCCGAAGTCCACGGTCGTCCACAGGACGCCCGGCGGCGCGCTGCGCACAGCGCGGCTCAACCCGGCGAACCTTACGGTCGTCGAGTAGAGCCCGCCCGCGGCGCGGCATGCCCCCCTCTCACCGCGCCGCGGTCACCTTCGCCCGCATGCCATCGACAGGAGCATTCACATGGCAGACCTGCTCGTCATCGCCTTCCCGACCGAAGCGCAGGCGGAGGAGGCGCGTTCGCGCATCCTGGCCATGCAGCGCGAATACCTGATTGCGGTCGGCGATGCCGCCGTCGCGCTGCGGCGCCCCGATGGTGGCATCAAGCTCAACCAGATCCTGCAGCCGACGGCGGCGGGTGCGGCGAGCGGCGCGCTCTGGGGCTCGCTGATCGGTCTGCTGTTCCTCAACCCGCTGGCGGGCGCCGCGCTTGGCGCGGCGACGGGTGCCGTTGCCGGCCGGTTGAGCGATGTCGGCATCAACGACACCTTCATGAAGGAGGTGGCGCAGACGCTGCAGTCGGGTGAGGCCGCGCTGTTCCTGCTGGTGCGGAAGATGACGGCGGACCGCGTCATGGCGGGGCTGCAGGGCATGGGTGGGCGCATCATGAGCAGCTCCTTCGACGAGACGAAGGAAGACATGCTGCGCACGGCACTCGGCGGCGTGGAGGCCGAGCGCGGCGCGGCATGAGCGCCTCGGTTCCGCTGCAGCGGACGGAGTGCACAGAGGCGGGACGCGCCGCCGTGGGACCGCGCAGCGCCCGTCTCTAACGTGGCCATACCGGCAGGACCTGGTGCAGCGACATGCGCGCCCGACCGCCACAACGGCAGGCAGGAAACCCATGAGCGAACTCGACCGCGTGCTGGCGCAAATCGACCGGGATATGGACGGCGCCCTGGAACGGCTGTTCGCCGTGCTGCGCATCAAATCCATCTCCACGGACCCCGCCTTCGCCGGCGACTGCGCCGCGAATGCGGAATGGCACGCCGAGGATCTTCGCGCGATCGGGTTCGATGCTGCGGCGCGATCCACGCCGGGGCACCCGATCGTCGTCGCGCATGACCGCAACGCCAGCGGACCCTCGGCGCTGTTCTACGGCCATTACGACGTTCAGCCGGTGGACCCGCTGGACCTGTGGGACCGCGACCCATTTGATCCGGTGGTCGAGACGCAGGCCGACGGCACGAAGGTGATCCGCGGCCGGGGCAGCGCCGATGACAAGGGGCAGCTGATGGCCTTCGTCGAGGCCTGCCGCGCCTGGAAGGCGGTGACGGGAAAGCTGCCGATTCCGCTGACGATCCTGCTGGAAGGCGAGGAGGAATCCGGCGGTGTCAATCTGCCGGGCTTTCTCGATGCCAATCAGGACGAGCTGAAGGCCGATATCGGGCTGATCTGCGACACCAACATGTGGGATGCGACGACACCCGCGATCGTCACCATGCTGCGCGGCCTGTGCGGCGAGGAGGTGATCATCCACGGCGCCGATCGCGACCTGCATTCGGGCTTCTACGGCATGGCCGCAGCCAACCCCAACCGCATTCTCGCGAGGATCCTCGCGGCGCTCTACGACGACCAGGGCCGCGTCACGTTGCCTGGCTTCTACGACGGCGTGCCGGAACTGCCCGGGCAACTGCGTGAGCAATGGGGCACGCTCGGCTTCACGGCGGAGAAGTTCCTGGGTGTCGTCGGGCTGTCCGTGCCGGCCGGCGAGAAGGGCCGCGACGCGCTGGAGATGGTCTGGTCGCGCCCGTCCTGCGAGATCAACGGCATGGGCGGTGGCTACCAGGGCGAAGGCTTCAAGACCGTCATTCCCGCCCAGGCCTCCGCCAAGATCTCCTTCCGCCTGGTGTTCGACCAGGACCCGCACAGGATCCGCGAGGCATTCCGCGCCCATGTCCGCGCTCGTCTGCCGGCTGATTGCCGCGCGGAGTTCATCGAGCACGGCTCCGGCCGTGCGATCCGCTTCCCCGATACGGACCCTGCCTTCGCGAAGGCGCGCAAGGCATTGAGCGACGAATGGGGCAAGCCCGCGGTGTTCATCGGCTCCGGCGGCTCCATACCGGTGACGCATATGCTGAAGACGTCGCTCGGCATGGATGTCGTGCTGGCGGGCTTCGGGCTGGAGGATGACCGCATCCACAGCCCGAACGAGAAATACAACCTGGTCAGCTTCCAGAAGGGCATCCGGTCCTGGGCGCGCATCCTGGGAGCATTGTCGTCATGAGCGCGATCCATCCGCCGCCGGCGACGCTCGAGGACAAGACGGTGATGCAGCGCCTGCTCGACACCGTCGAGCGCATTGGCAACCGCGTGCCGCATCCGGTGATGATCTTCGTCTACCTGATCGTCTTCGTGGTCATCCTGTCGGCGCTGCTGGCGGCCTTCGGCGCGCGGGTCACCTACCAGGCCTACAATCCTGCAACGGGCGACATCGAGCCAGCGACGACGGCCGCACGCAGCCTGCTGACCATCGACGGCCTCCGCTTCATGTTCACCGGGGTGGTGCCGAACTTCATGGGCTTCAACGCGGTCGGCGTCATCATCGTGGCGATGGTCGGCGTCGGCGTTGCGGAGGAAGCCGGCCTGGTCAAGGCGCTGATCCGCAAGCTGGTGATCGTCGCTCCGCCCAAGGCGCTGACCTACATCCTGGTCTTCGTCGGCATCGTCTCCTCCATTGCCGCCGATGCCGGATACCTCGTGCTGATCCCGCTTGCCGCGGCGGCCTTCCTCAGCGTCGGCCGGCATCCGCTGGCCGGCCTTGCCATGGGCTTTGCCGCCGTCGCCTCGGCCTTCATGGTCAATGTGCTGATCGTGCCCGTCGACGGTATTCTGACGGAGATCACCAACGATGCGGCGCGTCTGGTGAACCCGAATGTCTCGATCGACCTGGCGGCGAATGTCTGGTTCTCCATCGCCTCCGTCGCCATGCTGACGGTGCTGATCGGGTTGGTGACGGAGCGTGTGATCGAGCCACGTCTCGGCGCCTATGTGGGCGACTACCACGTCCCGGGCGAGAACGTGCTGTCGGACGACGAATACAAGGGCCTGCGCGCCGCGGGCCTGGGCTTCATCGGCGTGATGGTGCTCATCGGGTTGCTGGTGCTGCCGCCCGGCGCTCCGCTGCGCAATCCGGAAACCGGCGCCATCATCGGGGCCTCGCCGTTCATGGGCAGCCTGATCGTCTCCATCGCGCTGATCTTCCTGGTCTGCGGTATCGCCTACGGCCGCGCGGCGGGCACCATGAGCAGCGCGGCGGAGGCGATCGCCGCAATCCAGAAATCCATCGGCGCGCTGGCGGGGCTGATCCTGCTGCTGCTGGTGATCAGCCAGTTCATCGCCATCTTCAACTACTCGAACATGGCGACGCTGGCGGCGGTTTCCCTGGCCGAGTTTCTCGGCGGGCTCAACATGCCGACCGTGGTGCTGCTGGTCGGCTTCGTCATCGCCGTCTTCGGCATCGACCTCATCATCACCGCGGCAATCGCGAAATGGGCGATCTTCGCGCCGGTCTTCGTGCCGCTGCTGATGCAGCTCGGCGTCGAGCCGGAGACGGTGCTGGCGGCCTATCGCGTCGGCGACAGCCCGATGAATTCCATCACGCCGCTCAACGCCTATTTCGCCATGATCGTGACCTTCGCGATCAGATACCAGAAGGACGCCGGCGTCGGCACGGTGATCGCGCTGATGCTGCCCTATGTCATCGCGATCTCCGTGGTCTGGACCATGCTGCTGGCGGCCTGGTACCTCCTCGGCCTGCCCTGGGGCCTTTAGACGATGAGTAACATCGCATTGATGGCGGCCATCATCCTGGCCGCCATCATCCTCTTCGTCTGGAACCGCATTCCGGTCATCATCGTGGCGATGGGCGTCGGGCTCGCGCTCTACGCGACCGGGCTGGTCACGTTGAACCAGGCCCTGTCAGGCTTCGGTGATCCGGCGGTGATGTTCATCGCCACGCTGTTCGTCATCAGCGCCGCGCTGGACCGCACCGGGGTGACTGCCTGGGCCGGACAGATGCTGATTCGCGGCGCCGGCGAGGAAAGTCGCACGCGGCTGCTGGTGCTGATCGCCCTGCTGGTGGCACTGCTGACCGCGCTGATCAGCGTGAACGGCGCGGTTGCGGCGCTGCTGCCGGTGGTGATGGTGATGGCGCTGCGGCTGCGGCGCAAGCCGTCGCAGTTGCTGATGCCGCTGGTCTTCTCGGCGCATGCCGGCTCGCTGCTTGCGCTGACCGGCACGCCGGTGAACGTCCTGGTCAGCGAGGCGGCGGCCGATGCCGGGATGCGTGCCATCGGCTTCTTCGAATTCACCATCGTCGGCATTCCCCTGCTGCTGGGCACGATCGCGATCACGGTGCTGTTTGGCGAGAGGCTTCTGCCGCATCGCGCCGGTGAGACGATGAGCGTGGATTTCGGCCGCCATGCCACCACGCTGGTCGAGCAGTACGGTCTGCAGAAGGGCCTGTTCCGGCTGCGCCTGCGCGCCACCTCGCCACTTGTCGGCCAGCAGCCCTCGGCCCTCGATGCTCCGTCCTGGCAGGGCCTTCGCCTCGTCGCGATCCATGATGGCGAGAGCGGTGACCGCCTTCGGCGCGAGACGTTGGCGGAGGGCGACTTCCTGCTGGTCTCCGGCGATGGCGAGGAAGCGGCGCAGCTTGCAGCATCCCATCACCTTGCCTTCCGGCTCGAGAATAGTGACGTCGAACTCCGCGACAGCCTGTTCAACCGCAGCTCGGGCCTGGCCGAGGTAATGATCCCGCCGCGCTCGGAGATGATCGGCCAGACCGCCTTCCAGGGCATGGTGACCGAGAGTGGCGACCTTGTCGTCATCGCCATCCAGCGTGGCGGAATGGATGCCGGGGTGGAGCCGGTGACGCTGCAGGCGGGCGACACCATGCTGCTGCAGGGCAGCTGGAAGGCGCTCGACGTCCGCCTCGCGGATCCGCAGGTGCTGGTGGTGAATTCGCCGGAGCTTGTGCGCCGTCAGGCCGTGCCGCTCGGCATCGGGGCCTGGGGTGCGATCGGCGTGCTTGCCGCGATGGTCTTCTTCCTGGCAACCGGCCTGCTTCCGGCTGCGGTTGCCGGCATTCTGGGCAGCTTCGCACTGGTGCTGCTGCGCATCCTGAATGTGGAGCAATGCTACCGCGCGATCGACTGGACCACCGTGATCCTGGTGGCGGCGATGATGCCGCTGTCCACCGCCATGGTGCAGACCGGGGCTGCGGAGATGATGGCAGACGGGCTGGTGGCCATGGCCGCCGGCGGCAGCCCCACCATCCTGCTCGCGGGACTGTTCATCCTGACCGCGGTGCTCGGCCAGTTGATCAGCAACACGGCCACCGCGCTGATCATCATTCCGGTCGGCGTCGCCGCTGCGAGCGCGATGGACGTCTCCCCATTGCCGGTGCTGATGACGATCGCGGTGGCCGCAGCCGCCGCCTTCCTGACGCCAATCGCCACGCCGACCAACCTGATGGTCATGCGGCCCGGTGGCTACGCCTTCGGCGAGTACTGGAAGTTCGGCCTGCCGATGATGATCTGGTTCTTCATCGTGGGCGTCTTCATCGTTCCCCTCGTCTGGCGCTTCTGAACGATGGCACGCATCGCAGCTGCAGGCATCCACATTGCGGCTGTGGTGGTCGCCCTGCCGGCCGCGCCCCAGATGCCGCCGGCGCGCCCGGCCGACCCGGCAGGCACCTATGTCTTCCTGCTCGAGAACGACACCTTCTCGGGCCGGGATCGCTTCTACACGAACGGCTTCCTCTTCGCCTGGGGCTCGCCATCCTACAATCCGCCGGACTGGTTGGCGGGGCTGACGGACCGTCCCTCCCTGCTGTTCCCGTCCGGCGGCACCGCCCGCTGGGGCATCGCCTTCGGGCAGAAGAAGTTCACGCCGGAGGACACGCGGGCGCGCAACCCTGATCCCAACGATCGGCCCTATGCCGGCTGGCTCTACGGTGCGGTGACGCTGATCTCCTACACGCCGCGGGAGTTCGGCAGCCTCGAGTTGCAGCTCGGCACGGTCGGGCCGGCCGCGTTGGGCGAGCAGGTGCAGAACAACACGCATGATCTGTTCAACATCGAACGTGCCCTGGGCTGGGACGCGCAGATCAAGGATGAGCCCGGCCTCAACCTGGTACTGAACCGGCAGTGGCGGCTCAACCAGCCACTTGGCGCGAGCGGGCTTCAGTATGGGTTCGTGCCGAGCCTTGCAGCGAGCCTTGGCAATGTGCAGACCTATGCAGCCGCAGGGCTGATGCTGCGCGTCGGCACGGAGCTGGATGCGGATTTCGGCCCGCCGCGCGCCCGGCCGGTCTCGGCCGGATCGGTGTTCTTCCAGCCGATTGAACGCTGGGGCTGGTACGGCTTCGCGGCCGTCGAGGGCAGGGCCGTCGCCCGCGACATCACGCTGGATGGCAACACCTGGCGGGACAGCCGCAGCGTGGATCGCGAGGTGCTGGTCGGTGATGCCAGCCTCGGCTTCGCGGTGCTGTTCCCACGCGCGCGCCTCACCTTCACCTATACGATGCGCAGCAAGGAGTTCGAGACGCAGCGCGAGGGATCGCAATTCGGATCGGTCAGCCTTGCGGTGCGTTTCTGAGTGCTGCGACAGGGACGCCAGGCATAGTCGCGCGACATGCCGCCGATGTGCCGACGGGCGCGATGCGGCGAAGTGTGGCCGCGCCGCCCACGGCAAGCGTTGGGGGACGGGGGACCTGGTTTCGATGAAGAGCTTGACCGCGGGATTGCTGCTGGCGTCAGCCGTCGCAGGGGCTGCCGCCGCGCAGACAGGGCCGGTTCAAACCGGCCCGCTGACCGAACTCTGCGCATCGTCCGATGCGGTGGCCGTCGCCTATTGTCGTGGCTTCCTCGTCGGTGCCGGGCAGTACCACGAGGCCAGCACTGCGCGCGGCGGCCTTACGCCAATCTTCTGCCTCGGCGAAGCGACGCCCACGGTGGAGCAGGCGCAGGCCGCCTTCGTCGCCTGGTCGCGCGCCAATCCGCAGCACGCGGGGGATCGTGCGATCGACGGCGTGATGCGGTGGGCCACCGCAGCCTATCCCTGCCCGACGCCCGCGGTCCCGCAACCCGCCTCACGAAGGAGCCCACGATGATCCGCAAGCTTCCCCTGGCGCTGGGCGCCGCCGCGCTCCTCGGCCTCACGGCTTGCGCCGATCTCGACTCAGGCACGCAGCGCACCATGACCGGTGGCCTGGCCGGAGCCGGCGCTGGAGCACTGATCGGCTCCTTCTCGGGAAATGCGGGGCTTGGCGCGGCGATCGGCGCCGGGCTCGGCGCCGGCGGTGGCTTCGTCTACGACCGTCACGTCCGCGCGCGTGACCGGGCCTTCGAGGAGGGTGTCCAGGCGGGCCGTGCGCAGCGCTGAGTTGGCCCCCAAGGAGCGCGGTGTCCTACGGGCCCGCGTCGCCGGCGAACAAGGCCGGGTCAGCGCGACTTGACCAGGCCGGAGAAGCCGGCGACGGCGAGCAGGCTGAGTGCCCAGCCGATCAGCGACTGGAAGTAGAAGAAGGCCATCACCACGGCGCCACCGCGCTGCGATGAATCCGGCCGCCAATATGCCTTCTGGCCAACCTCCAGAACGGGAAACAGCGTCTCCAGCGAGAACATCCACGGGTTGAAGGCGGGATAGCCGGATGCCTCGAACTGATCCTTGAAGCAGTCGAGCTGCGTCTGCCCCGCTGCCGCCAGCCCGTTCATCTCCTGACGGGTCGTAATGAGAAAGCGGGCCTGGCTGTGATCCAGTCCGCATAGAGTCCATTCCAGCGAGCGCAGCACCACCGGGCTGTTCGGCATGATCGCCCGGATGCGTTCGGCATGCTGGAACGCGCCAACGCCCATCAGCCAGAAGAAGAACAGCCAGGCGAAGACGAGCAGGGGCTGCCGCCCGTACAGCAAGGTGACGGCCAGAACCCCATCGGTGACGCCGAGCAGGAAGCGCAAGGCGCGATTCGGCGCTCGCCGGCGCCGGGCACTGCGCTGCAGTCGCTCCTTGGCGATGAGAACGCGGCGGGCATCCTCGTCATGGCCGAGGTCGCGGAAGACCTTGGCCAACTGCTCATAGGGCTGCGGCCAGAAATCCTCGCCCCATCGCTCCGGATCCTGCAGCGCCAGCCAGCCGATGCGGGTCCGGGCATCAACGGGTCCTTCGACAATTGCCTGGTACTGGCAGCGGTTCAACAGCAGATCGCCCGTTGTCGGCCAGGCCGCGATCGTGTCGTGGATCGTGCCGATCGTGGCACCGGTCAGGTCGAGCACGCCGGAGACCCTGGCCCGCCCGTTCAGCAACAAGACGCCGGTTACCACGGCGTTGTTGAGCTCCAGGGCCACCTTTGCGGCATTGCTCAGCATGGCGTTCTGCAGGATGAGGTCGCTGCCGATCCTGGCACTGACGAGGCGCAGCGTGCCCTCGACGCGCGCAGCCCGCAGCACCACATCGCCGCGTGTCTCGACAGCGCCGGCATCGATTGCCGGCTTGTCGTCGCTGGTGACACGAAGATTGAAGGCGTCCAGGTCTCCCGAGAGCCTTGCCCCTGACAGGCGAATGCTTCCGGCAATGACGGCACCGCGCAGGAGAACGCTGCTGGCGTCGAGATCCTCGGCCTGGATGGCGTGATCCCCCGTCGCGTCGATAACGATGCCGTTGCAGTCGAGGTTGCCGCCGATGCGCCCTCCCTCCACCAGGACTTCGCCGGCAATCACGGCGCCGCGCAGCGAAATTGTTCCACGCGCCTCGATCCGTTCGGCGCGGAGGCCCGGCAGGATCGAGCCGTCCAGGAACACGCTGTCGAGTATCGCGGAACGCAGGATCGGCGCGGCGTCGAAGCGGCATTTCTTCAACCCGATATCACGGGGAATGCGGCAGCCTTCCAGATCGAGCGTACCGGTAACCCATGCGCCCTGGACTCGAATGCCCTTCTCATGGGGCCGCGCACCCTCCTCGCCGCCGAGCAGCAGGAACCGCAGAAGATCCGCGCGAACCGCCCGCGTCGCATCCTCCGCCTCCGGCAGGGATCCTGCAGCCTCGCTGCCAAGCCTGTCGAAGTCGCCGCTGCGAAGGGTGGCGATCATCTCCTGCTCGGCCGGGAGCAGTGGATGAAAATCTGCGAGACAGAATCCCATCGTTCACCGGATCCCTTGCTGCAAGCCGGACCGCTTCGGAAGCAGGTCGCAAAGACAAGAATCAGACTGGCCTGCAATCAAGCCAGAAATGCGGCCTGTCTGGCTGACGGCCGTGCGACCTGCTCACGCTGGTACCGTTGCCGTTGTCCCGGCTAGGGAAATCGCGCCCGCGATGCGTGTCGGTCCCAGGCGGATCAGTCGCGCGCCTTCGGTTCTCGCTCCTCCCGCGATCCGGGCAGCACGGAGGCGAAGACCTGCCGCGCCGTGTTCATCACGACGCTGCCAAGCTCTGGCTCTCCGAACATCGACGACATCAGCGCGCGCGCCTGCTTCAGCGTGATGTGTGGCGGCAGCGGCGGCACGTTGGGGTCGGTGTAGAATTCCACCAGCGTCGGCTGGTCGGCGCTGAAGGCGGCGACCCAGGCGGGAGCGACATCCTCCGGCCGATCGACGAAGATGCCGCGCAGGCCGAGCATCTCGGCCAGCTTGTGATACGGCAGGTCAGGTAGCGACTGGCTGCCGAGGAATTTCGGATCGCCCGCCATCACCCGCTGTTCCCAGGTCACCTGGTTCAGATCCCGGTTGTTCAGCACCAGCACGACCAGCCGCGGGTCGGCCCATTCGCGCCAGTATTTGGCGATGGTGATCAGTCCGTTGAGCCCGTTCATCTGCATCGCGCCATCACCGCAGATTGCGAGCACCGGACGATCCGGATGGGCGAATTTCGCCGCGATGGCATAGGGCACGCCGGATCCCATGGTCGCCAGCCCGCCGGATAGCGTGCCCATCATGCCGCGCCGCAGCTTCACGTCGCGCGCGTACCAGTTGGTGTGCGACCCGGAGTCACCCGCGATGATGCAGCGATCCGGCAGGCGCGGCGACAGGTCCCAGAACACGCGCTGCGGATTAAGCGGCTCCGCCGGCTGCATCGCGCGGTCCTCCAGCGTCTTCCACCACTTGGCGACCTTGCCCTCGATCCGCTCGCGCCAGCTGCGGTCGGTCTTCTGCTGCAGCAGCGGAAGCAACGCGTCCAGCGTGCCGCGGCTGTCGCCGACCAGGTTCACCTCCATCGGGTAGCGCAGCGACAGCATGGCCGGATCCACGTCGATCTGCACGCCACGCGCCTGGCCTTCCTTCGGCAGGAATTCGGAGTAGGGAAAGCCGCTGCCGACCATCAGCAGCGTGTCGCACTCGGTCATCATGTCCCAGCTCGGCCCGGTGCCGAGCAGGCCGATGGAGCCGGTGACGAAGGGCAGGTCATCCGGCACCGCCGCCTTGCCGAGCAGCGCCTTGGCGACGCCCGCGCCAAGCCGATCGGCGACCGCGATGATCTCGTCCGTCGCATGCAGCGCGCCGGCGCCGACCAGGATGGCGACCTTCGATCCGGCATTGAGCACATCGGCCGCACGCTGGCCCTCGGCCTGCGTCGGGATCACCACCGGCCGGGCGTAGCCCAGGCCGGAATGGACCGTGCCGTGCTTGCGCTCGGGCTGCTCCACCGCATCCAGTTCCTGCAGGTCGTTCGGCAGGATCAGGCAGGTGACGCGCCGGTTCGCCATGGCGATGCGCATCCCGCGATCCACCAGATGGCGGATCTGCGCCGGAACGCTGGCCTGCTGCACGAAGGCGCCGGCGACATCCTTGAACAGGCTCGGCAGGTCGACTTCCTGCTGGTAATGGCCACCCATCGCCGCGCGCGCCTGCTGGCCGACGATGGCGAGCACCGGCATGTGGTCCAGCCGGGCATCATACAGGCCGTTCAGCAGGTGGATGGCGCCGGGGCCGGAGGTGGCGAGGCAGACGCCGACCTCGCCGGTATATTTCGCATGCGCACAGGCCATGAAGGCGGCCATCTCCTCGTGCCGGACCTGTACGAAATCCAGCCGGTCCTTGGCGCGATCCAGCGCGCCGACCAACCCGTTGATGCCGTCGCCTGGGTAGCCGAACACGCGACGGACGCCCCAGGCATGCAGCCTGTCCCACAGGAAGTCGCTGACCGTCATTGCCATGATGGAGTCTCCCTCGCTCCGCCCGGAGCCTGGATAATGGCTGCGCCTGCCGTCCCGCCGGGTCAGGTCGCAACGCCCGTTCGTCGGCCGCGGTTGCCCGGCGGCAACTGCCTGGGCGCGCCTGCCGGAACTCCGGCCGCCCAGGCGACTTCCACTGCGAATGCCAGGGACCGCAGCCGGGAGAGCCGCATGAAGAGCAAGCTGATCCACGAGGCACATGGGCAGCGCAGCTTCGTCGTCGTGCTGGCCACCGATGACGAGATCCAGGATTGCCTCGGCCGGTTCGCGACCGAGCAGAAACTTTCCGCGGCGCAGGTCTCCGCCATCGGCGCGTTCCGGCGTGCCACCCTCCGCTTCTTCGACTGGCAGACGAAGGCGTACCAGCCGATCCAGGTGGAGGAGCAGGTGGAGGTCCGCCTGGATTGATCCGGGCCGAGGCCGCGCCTCAGCCGCTGAAGCCGAAATACCAGACGGCCACCGGCACGGCGGAGAGCAGGACCATGGATGCCACCACCACCGCGCCGTCCCGCGCCAGCAGCCCGGCCGCGAACAGCGCGATCACGGCGGAGGCGATGGAGCCGGAAGTCGGGATCACCTCCATCAGCGGCATGAAGAGCGTCAGGCCCATGATCAGCACCAGGGGCAGGAGAAGCCACGGCCGGTGCAGCAGCCAGGTGAGCCGCTCACCCAAGTAACGTTCCACGAAGCGGACTGGCTTGCGCAGCCAGCCGATCCCCTTGCAGAGCTTCCGGGTGGAAATCTGGCGGCGGGTGATGAATTGCGGCAGCCACACGCTGTCCCGCCCCGCGATCATCTGCACCGCGAGGATGAAGACGATCACCGCCACGGTCGCAGTGAGGCCCGGGATCGCGCTCGCGGGGGAGGTCGAGATCAGCGAGAAGATCAGCATCAGCGAGGCGAAGGACTGGTGCCCAAGCTTCTCGACCACCTGCTCGACGGTGATGCTGTCTCCCTGTGCCGAGCCTTCCAGCTGATCGAGCACATCGCTGAGGGTATGGGTGCGTTCGTCCGGCATGCGTCACCTTGCTGCCGATGCCAAACTCGCTGCCCCCCGGCCGGTTCCGTGGGACGGTTCCGCGGACGGGGGTGGCTGATGGGCCGGCGGCGTCACCCCGCCGGCCCATCAGCCTAGGCCGCGCGGCTGGTCTGCTCGATCGCGATCGGAAAATGACGGATCCGGACGCCGGTCGCATGCCACACCGCATTGGCGATCGCGCCCGCCGTGCCGGTGATGCCGATTTCGCCGACGCCCTTGATGCCGAGCGCATTCACATGCGGATCCTGCTCCTCGACCAGGATCGCCTCCACCGAGGGGACGTCGGCATTCACCGGCACGTGGTACTCGGCCAGGTCGGTATTCATGATGCGTCCGGTGCGCGGGTCCATCGCGGCGCGTTCGTGCAGGGCGAAGGACAGCCCCCAGATCATGCCGCCATAGTACTGGCTGCGCACCAGCCTCGGGTTGATGACCCGGCCCGCGGCAAAGGCGCCGACCAGGCGCGTGGCGCGGATCTGGCCGAGCTCGGGGTCCACCTTCACCTCGGCGAAGACCGCGCCATGCGCGTGCATCGCGTAGCGTTCCGTCGCGGCGGCATCCGCGGCCGCGCTGCCGCGCCCCTCGACCATGTCGAGGCCGGCACGGGCGAGGATGTCGGCATAGCTCTCGCCGCGGTTCTCGTCGTCCCGGCGCAGCAGCCGGCCGCCGCGGGCCACCACGCCGACATTGCCGGCGCCGAACAGCGGCGAGCGCGGATCGGCCAGGGCCAGCTCCGCCAGCCGCGCGATCGCCTGGCCGCCCGCGGCATGGATGGCACCGCCGGCGCTGGCGGTGTGGGCGGAGCCGCCGGCGATGCCGGCATTCGGAAGGTCGGAATGGCCGGCGCGGAACTCCAGCCGGTCAAGCCCGAGGCCAAGGCTGTCGGCCGCGATCTGCGCGAAAGCGGTCCAGGCGCCCTGACCCATGTCGTGCGTGCCGGATTCCATCAGCCCGCTGCCATCGCGCCGCAGCACCGCGCGCGCCTCGGCCTGGAACATATGCGCCGGGAAGGTGGCGGTGCCGACGCCCCAACCCACCAGCAGCCCGTCCGCGTCCCGCATCCGGCGCGGCGCCAGCGGCCGGCCGGCCCAGCCGAAATGCGCCGCGCCCTCCGCATAGCATTCGCGCAGGGCCTTGGAGGAGAACGGCTTGCCGGACACCGGCTCGACCTCGGCGTAGTTCTTCAGGCGGAAGTCCAGCGGGTCCATGCCGCAGGAATCGGCCAGCTCATCGATCGCGCTTTCCAGCGCGATGCTGCCACTGGCCAGCCCGGGGGCGCGCATGAAGCCCGGCGTGCCGGTGTCCAGCCGCACCGCCTCATTGGTGATCGCGATCGCCGGAGCGGCATATACCGCCTGGCTGACGCCGGCCGATGGCTCCAGGAACTCGTCGAAGCGGCTGGTCGCGGTGCGGACATGGTGGTGGATGGCGACCAGTGCGCCATCCTGCGCGGCGCCGAGGCGCAGCGTCTGCCGGGTCGGCGAGCGATGGCTGACGGGGCCGTACATCTGCGCCCGCGTCAGCACCAGCTTCACCGGCCACCCGACGAGCCGCGCCGCGAGGATGCCCAGCACCTGCGGCCCGGTCAGTAGCTTCGATCCGAAGCCGCCGCCCAGGAAGGGACTGCGGATGTGGAGATCCTCCATCCGGATGCCCAGCAGCGCGGCCAGGCGCATCTGCGTCAGCGCCAGGCCCTGCGTCGGCAGGTCCAGCGACAGCGCATCGCCGTCCCAGGCGGCGACGACGCAGTGCGGCTCCATCGCATTGTGGAATTGCAGCGGCGTCTCGTAGGTCGCCTCAATGCGTTGCGCGGCCGCGGCCAGCCCGGCCTCGACATCGCCGTGCCACATCTCGGCCGGGGCGCCGACGCCGACGCTTTCCGGCACGAAGGCCCCCGCGGCATCCAGGGTGACCTCGACCGGCTCGGCCTCGTAGCGCGGCGCGAGCAGGGCGGCGGCTTCCGTCGCCGCCTCCAGCGTCTCGGCGATGACCACGGCGATGGGCTGGCCGGCGTAGCGCACGCGGTCGTCCTGCAGCAGGTCCATGCTGAAGGAGAAGGGCACCGATTTGTCGTCCGGATGCAGCGCCAGGGCCGGCCGGTTGGCCGTGACCATCACCTCGACCACGCCGGGATGCGCCCGGGCCGACTGGATATCCAGGAAGGCGACGCGGCCACGGGCGATGCGGCTGACCGCTAGCACGGCGTGCAGCATGCCCGATGGGTGGTTGTCGGCGGCGTAGCGCGCCTGGCCGGTGACCTTCAGCACGCCGTCGCGGCGCGTGACCGGCTGGCCGATGCTGGAGCCATGCCGCATGTGTTGGATCTCAGACATGCAGACCTCGGGGCCGGGGGGTGGATGAGGAGGCAAAGGCGGAGGCGGGCAGGGCCGGCAGCCGGTCCGGCGTGCCGGCGGCGGCGAGCGTCAGCGCACGGATCGCGATGCGCCGTGCCAGCTCGATCTTGAAGCCGTTGTCGCCGGAGGGCCGCGCCTCGGCGAGCGCGGCTTCCGCGGCGCGGCGGAAGGCCGCGGCATCGGGCGTGGCACCGGCCAGCGCGGCTTCCGCCGCCCGCGCCCGCCAGGGCTTCGCCGCGACACCGCCAAGCGCCAGCCGGGCCTCGGTGATCCGGCCATCCGCGATCCGCAGCGCGGCGGCGGCGGAGACCACGGCGAAGGCGTAGGAGGTGCGTTCGCGCAGCTTGGCGTAGCGGGCATGCGCGGCGAAGCCGGCGGCCTCGGCCGGCAGCCGCAGCGCGACGACGAGGTCGCCAGGCGCCAGCACGCTTTCGCGCTCCGGGGTATCGCCGGGCAGCAGGTGGAAATCGGCCAGGGGGATTTCACGGCGGCCCGCCGGCCCCTCGATCTCCACCACCGCGTCGAGCGCCACCAGCGGCACGCAGAAATCGGACGGGTGCGTGGCGATGCAGTGCTCGCTCCAGCCCAGCACGGCATGCATGCGGTTCTCGCCGCCGCGCGCGTCGCAGCCGCTGCCGGGTGCGCGGCGGTTGCAGGCGCTGGCGGTGTCCTGGAACCAGGCGCAGCGCGTGCGCTGCAACAGGTTGCCGCCAACGGTCGCCATGTTGCGCAGCTGCGCCGAGGCGCCGGAGAGCAACGCCTCCGCCACGACAGGGAAGCGCTGGCGGAAATCGGGATCATGCGCCAGGTCGGCATTGCGCACCTGCGCGCCGATCCGCACGGTGCCATCCGGCAGTTGCTCGATGATGTCGAGGTCCGGCAGGTGGTTCAGGTCGATCAGCCGTTCCGGCCGCGCGACGCCGATCTTCATCAGGTCGAGCAGGTTGGTTCCGGCGGCGAGATAGGCGCTGCCGGGAATCGCGGCGGCGGCGACGGCCTCGGCCACGCTGCGCGGTCGTACATATTCGAAGCGGTTCATGCCGCCTTCTCCTGCGTGGTGTCGGCCATGATCCGCGTCGCTTCGAGGACAGCCTCGGTGATGCCGCGATAGGCGCCGCAGCGGCAGAGATTGCCGCTCATCCCCTCCCGCACCCGCTCGGCATCGTCGCCGGCCTGGCCTTCGCCGATCAGGCCGATGGCGCTCATGATCTGGCCGGGGGTGCAGAAGCCGCACTGGAAGGCGTCATGCGCGATGAAGGCGGCCTGCACGGGGTGCAGCGCCTGCCCCTCCGCCAGGCCCTCGATGGTCAGGATATCCGCGCCGTCATGGCTGATCGCCAGGGCCAGGCAGGCGTTCACGCGGCGGCCATCCAGCAGGATGGTGCAGGCACCGCACTGGCCGCGATCGCAGCCCTTCTTGGTGCCGGGCAGGTCCAGCCGCTCGCGCAGCAGGTCCAGCAGGGTGACGCGCGGATCGTCCAGCTCGACGGTCCGCGGGACCCGGTTGATGGTGAGCGTGACCAAATAGCTCATGCGGAGCCTCCGATGGGGGCGTTTGCGGATAGGCCGGCGGGGCGGGGCGAATTAGCTTGCCACGGCATTGGAATCCGTCGCCCGGCTTGGCAGCGGGGCCTATCCGATCTGCTGCCGCGGGGTCATATGCGGAGGGTGCCTCCGCTTGCAAGAGCAAACGGAGGATGCCTCCGTTTTTTAAAGAGGAGATTCGGGTCGACCATGACCGAGGAGCCCAGCCGACCGCGCAAGCCTCGCGCCGATGCCGTCCGGAATCGCGAACGCGTGATGGAGGCGGCGAAGGCGGTGTTCAGCCAGGGCGGCCCGGAGGCCGGGCTGGAAACCGTGGCCCGGCGGGCCGGCGTCGGCATCGGCACGCTCTATCGCCACTTCCCGACGCGGGAGGCGCTGTATGAGGCGGTCTTTCGGCGCGAGGTGGAGCAGCTAGCGGAGCTCGCCCGGCAGCTCAGCCCGGACCTGCCCGGCCTGCGCCGCTGGTCGCAGGCGCTGGTGGAGTTCGTCGCGACCAAGAAGGGCATGGCCGCGGCGCTCGCACTGGCCGCGCACAAGCCGCCGGAGCTGATGGCCTACACCAGTGGCAAGCTGCATGAGGCGATCGGGATGCTGCTGGGCCCGGCGGCCGAGGCCGGCGAGATCCGGCGCGACATCGGCCCGGAGGACCTGCTGCGGGCCGTCGTCGGGCTGTGCTACCTGCAGGATGGACCGGACTGGCAGGCGCAGGTGATGCGCCTGCTCGATGTCTTCATGGACGGGCTGCGGCTTCCGCAGGGCGGTCCGCCGGCGCGGGCTGGCGAACGCGGCTGAAGCCTGGCGCGGGCCGGGCGAAGTCCCCCGGCCGGGCAAGGCACGCCCCCGGTAAGGCGGGGTCTCAGATGAAGGTCAGCAGCCTGCGGGGGTTGCCGACCATGATCGCCTCGATCTCGGATTCCTTCCAGCCGCGCTTCCGCATGTGCGGCAGCACCTTGTTCTGGATATGGGCATAGCCGTGCCCGCCCCATTCGCTGAACTGGATGGTGTGGCAGATGTCGTGGCTGATCACGACCTGGTCGAGATGGCCGCGATCGATCACCCGGCGGATGGTGCGCAGCCGCATGCCGTCATTCGGCATGTCGATGTCGGAATGCGCGTAGTAGGTGTTCTCCTGCCCGAACAGGTCCCATTCCAGGATCACCCCGGCATCGGCCAGGCGGAACAGCCGGTCATCGTCGAAGATGGTGCGGTCGATGTGGTCGATGATGGTGCGCGACATGTCCGCGCCGTGCTCGCGCAGGAACTCCACCAGCATCGAGGGATGGTCCTCGTGCCGCGCCGGATGGATGGTGAGCGACGCGCCGGTTTCCTGCTGTGCGATGACGGCACCGGCCAGCACGCGCTTCTCGAGGTCCGTCCACGGCCATTCGCAGCCGATCTCGCCGACGATGCCGGCCCGCACATCCGTACCCCAGGCGCCCTGCTGGACCTGATCCACCATCTCCTTCGCGAAGCTGTCGATGCTGCGGTCGTGGTTCGCCGGGTCCTGGTAGGAATGCACATAGTGCCCGCAGCCCATGACGATATGCGCGCCGGTCTGCCGCGCCACCTGCGCCAGGCCTTCCGGGTCGGGCTCCAGCCCGCCGATTGTCAGCTCCACCACCGTCTTGCCGCCGGCATCCACCATTTCCTGCGTCGCGCGCGCGGCGACGTCGCGGTCCTTCTGGGTGGTGTTGCGGATATCCCCGACGTGGCTGTTGAGCAGGTCCCAGTACTGCCCGGGCTGCGGCCCGCCGCTGACATCTGGCCGGCGCTGGCTGGGGTGGGTGATGTTCCAGATCAGATGCTCATGCATCAAGGTCGGGCCGAGCTCGGCCGGATCGACAAGGCCGAGCACCGTCTGGGCCTTGCCCCGCATCTCGTCGCGCGTCAGGCGCATGCATCTCTCTCCTTGTGTGATGGCATCGGGTGTGACGGCATCGGGTGTGACGGCATCGGGTGTGATGGCATCGGCATCAGGCCCAGCGGACGTTCCAGGGATAGCTGGAGGCGCTTTTCAGGAAGCCGGTCAACCTTGCGTCGTAGGCGGTGCGGATGAAGTAGCGGCCGAGCGGCACCACCGGAACTTCGCGGAAGGATTCCTGCTGGATCTCCTCGGCCAGTTGCGCCTGCTCCGCTTCGGTCGGCGCCTGCAGCCACTGTGCCGCAAGCTCCTCGACCCGGGGATTGCTGTACCAGCCGAACCAGCCGCGCTCGCCCTGGCCGCGCAGGATCGGGCTGGTGGCGGGGTTGAGGATCGACGGGCTCGGCCACCAGGTATGGAAGATGGACCAGCCGCCGCGATCGATCGGCTCCTTGCTGACGCGGCGCTGCACGACCGAACCCCAATCGGTCTCGATCAGCTCGACATTCATGCCGAGCCGGCTCAGCAGGTCCGCCGTCACCAGGCCGAAGGGCGCGATGCTCGGCAGGTCGCTCGGGTTGATGATGACGACCTTCTCGCCGTTGTAGCCGCCATCGCGCAGCATCTGCTTGGCGCGGTCCATGTCCGCCGGCTTGCCGAGCAGCTCGGGCGGGATGGTCTCGCGGCCATAGGGCGTGCCGCAGGGCCACATGGAATGGCACTCGCTGAAGATCTCGGGGTCGTTGCCGGTGATCGCGCGCAGATAGTCATCCTGCTTCGCCGCGTAGAGAATCGCCCGGCGCACCGCCGCCTTGTCGAACGGCGCATGCAGGTGGTTGAAGCGCAGCGTGCCGATGTAGCCGGCCGGATCGTTCACCGCGACGCGCAGGTTGCGGCTGCGCCGGAGCAGGGGCGTGAGATCCGGGTTCACCTGGTCCCACCAATCCACCTCGCCCGCCTGCAACGCAGCCGCGGCGGTGGCGCTGTCCGGCAGCACGTGCCACTCGATGCGCTCGAAATGCGCCACCTTGCCGCCGGCGGTGTTCTCGGCCGGCTCCTGCCGCGGCACATAGCCATCGAACTTCGCATAGGCGACCCGGCTGCCGGAGACGTATTCATCCTGCAGGAAGCGATAGGGGCCGGAGCCCACCATCTCCGTCACCTGGCGGAAGGGATCGGTGCGCGCCAGCCGCTCCGGCATCATCAGCGGCATGTTGGACGCCGTCTTGCCGATGGCCGAGAGCAGCATCGGGAAGGGGGTCTTGAGGCGGATCCGCAGCGTGCGGTCATCCGTCGTGCCCCATTCCTCAACGGCGGCGGCGAGGGATTGGCCGAAGACGTCGCGCCGGCTCCAGCGCTGCAGGCTGGCGACGCAATCGCGTGCCAGCACGCGTTCCCCGTCATGCCAGCGCAGCCCTTCGCGCAGGCGGATGGTCCAGGTCAGGCCGTCATCGGAAACGCTGTGTCCCTCGGCCATCTGCGGGCGGATGCGGCCGGAATCGTCGGTGCCGTACAGCGTATCGAACACCGTGTAGCCATGCACGGAGGTCACCGCCGCCGTCGTCCAGACGGGGTCCAGCGCCGTCAGATTGGCCTGCGGCACGAAGCGCAGCACGCGACGGTCGTTGCGCTGGGCACGCGCGGGCGCCGCGCCCGCTGCGACCAGTCCGGCGGATGTGGCGAGGAATCGGCGTCGATCCATGGGCGGGTCTCCTCGTCTGGAAAAGGGGGGGTTCAGGCGCGCGGCAGCAGGGCGGCGCGGGCCTCGGCGAAATCGGCCACGGCGGCGGCGAGCCGGTCGAGCTCCGCCTCGCCGACCGGCAGGCTGAGCGCGATCATGCCGCGCCGCGCGAGGTAGATGCCGCTGGCGAGTATGTCGAAGAAGAACAGCTCGCGCAGCGCTTCCTCCTCCGCCGTCGGTGGTTCGGGGCGCTCGATCGGGCCGGCGCGGAACTGCGCTGTGGCCATCGAGCCGATGCCGGAGAAATGCATCGTCGTGCCCATGCCGGTGAGGATGCCGTTCAGCCGCGCGCGCATCGCCTCGCCGCGGGCGAACAGCGTCTCCGCGACTTCAGGGGTGAAGATCTTGCCGAGTGCGACATTGCCGGCGGCCATCGACAAGACGTTGTTGTTGAAGGTGCCGGCATGGGCGATGCGGCCATCGAACAGCCCCATGATGTCGGCGCTGCCGCCGAAGGCGCCGAAGGACATGCCGCCGGCCATGTACTTGCCCAGCGTGGTCAGGTCGGGCGTGATGCCCAGCCGGGCCTGCATGCCGCCGCCGCTCATGCGCGAGGTCATCACCTCGTCGAAGATCAGCACGATGCCCGCTTCCGTCGTCGCCTGGCGCAGCGCGGCGAGGAAATCGGGCCGCGCCGGAATGCAGCCGCCGCTGCCCAGCATCGGCTCGATGATCACCGCGGCCAGCCGGTCCGCGTGCTCGCGGATCAGCGCGACGGTGCCTTCCACGTCGTTGTAGTCGGCCATCACGAAGGGGAAGGGCACGGTGGCCGGGTTGGTGCCGGAGAGCGGGAACAGCAGCACGCCGCCATGGTAGCCGCCGCGGAAGGCGAGCACCGCATCGCGGCCGGTGAAGGCGCGCGCGGCGGTCAGCGCCATCAGGTTCGCCTCGGTGCCGCTATTGGTGAAGCGGACCAGCTCGACCGAGGGAAAGCGGCCGCAGATCAGGCCGGCCAGCGAGGTTTCCGCCGCGCCGACCGCCGCAAGGTTGAGGCCCCGCCCGAGCGCCTCGCGCACCGCATCATGGATGCGCTGTTCGGAATGGCCGAACAGCCCCGCGGTGTATTCGCCGCACAGGTCCAGGTAGTCGCGGCCATCGACGTCCCGCAGATGGCAGCCCTCGCCCTTCTCCATGGCGGTCGGGAAGGGCGAATACATCAGCACGCTGCGGGTGTTGCCGCCGGGCATGACCTGGCGGGCGCGCTCATGCAGGGCCTGGCTGGCGGGATGCGCGGCGACATAGGCTTCGCGCGCCTCCGCGACTGCCGAGGCGAGGTCGCTGTTGCGAAGCTTCACGGCGGCGCTCACGGGCGCAGGCTCCGGCATCGGGCGGAAATGGGCATCGGGGACTCCAACGGCTTGCAAGGAACGCTCTTGCCGCTTGGCCACTTCCAGCCGACATCAACGTGATGACGCCAAAAGACCAACCGGCGGTGCCAGAAACGGTGGAAATGTGATCACATAATGTCAGGAAGCGCTATCGCATTTTTGCCGTCGCCGGAGGAGCAAGGGCTGCCCCTGGAGGAGATGACCTATCGCCGGCTGCGGGAGGCGCTGGTCAGCGGCGCGGTTCTGCCCGGGGACCGGCTGTCCATCCGTGGGGTGGCGGCATCGCTCGGCGTCAGCGCCATGCCGGCGCGCACGGCGCTACGGCGCCTGGCCGCGGAGCAGGCGCTGGACATGCTGCCCTCCGGCACCGCCGTGGTGCCGCGGCTGACCCGGGCTGGCTTCGCCGAACTCAGCGCGGTGCGGGCGGAACTGGAGCCGCTGGCGGTACGGCTGGCCGCGGCCCACCTTCCCGAAGCCGATCTGGCGGAGCTGGCCGGATTGGTGGCCGCGCATGACGCGGCGCGGGAGGCGGCCGATGCCGATGCCGCCCAGGCGGCGGATCGCGACTTCCTGTTCCGGATCTACCGCGCCGCGCAGGCCCCGCTGCTGCTGGGCCTGATCGAGACCCTGTGGCTGCGACGCGGGCCGCTATTCCGGTCCGTGGGCGCTCTCGTCGCCGCATCGGGCGGCCTGCGGCACAACCACGCGGCGATGCTCGACGCGCTGCGCCGCGGCGCCGGGGAGGCTGCCGCGGCCTTGCTGCGGCGCGAGATCGAGGAGGCGACGCGCTTCATCCAGTCGAAGGTGCGCTTCGAGGGCGACGACACCGCCGCCGAGCGGCTCGCCGCCATCGGCAGGGCCGGGCGCAACGCGGAGGTCCGCGCTCCTGTTTCCCTCTCGCTGCACCGGCGCAGGACGAAGCGCCCGGAATGAGGATTTGGTGTAAGCCGCGGCGCGTGTCCGGCTAAGCCGCCGCGCGGAGGGCCGCCCCGCCCAGCACCCGGGCCCCGCGCACGAAATCGGCTTCCGTCATGCTCTCCGCCGGGTTGTGGCTGCCATTCGCATTGCGGACCAGGATCACCGAGGCCGGGATGCCCGCCTGGTGGAACATCGCCGCGTCATGCCCGACGGTGGCGAGGTGCGTGCAGCCGATTCCGAGCGCCCCGGCCGCCCCCTCCACGGCCGCAACCAGGGCGGCATCGAGGTGGGACGGCATGGAACCGAAGCGCGGCCCCATCTCGAACCGCACCCCGCGGCGCTGGGCGATGCTGTCGAGCAGGCGGGCCAGCAGCGCATCGGCCTCGGCGATCACATCCTCCCGGATCGAGCCGACATTGAAGCTGAAGCGGACCTCGCCGGGGACCTTGGTCATGGCGTGCGTGGCCGGGTCGGTGCCGAACTTGCCCATGGTGAAGACGCAGGAGGGATCGCGCTGCTCCGTCTCCTCCCAGAACCGTTCGAAGGCGAGGGCAAGCTCGGCCACCGCCAGCACCGCGTCGTGGCGGAAGGCGCGCGGCAGGGCGGCGGAATGGCCGTACTCGCCAAGGCAGCGGGCTTCCGGGTAGCGGATGTTGCCGCGGATATCGGTGGCGATGCCGACCGGCAACGCGGCGGCAGTCAGCAGCGGCCCCTGCTCGATATGCAGTTCCAGGAAGCCGGCCACCGTATCGCGCGAGATCGGCATCTCCGGCGCATCGGCCAGGCCGAGGTCATCGAGATGGTCCTGCAGCGTCCGGCCGCTGTCGATGCGGCGCAGGCCGCTGATCTCCGCCAGCGTCGAATGGCCGAGCATCAGCCGGCTGCCGACATAGGCGGTGCCGAACCACGGGCTTTCCTCGCCGCGCATCGCGACGGCATGGATGCCGCGCCGATGCCCGCCGCTCCGCAGCGCCGCCGCGGCAACCGCCAGCCCGGCCATGACGCCGGCCAGCCCATCGTAATTGCCGCCGCCGGGAACCGAATCCAGGTGCGACCCGGTCATGATGGCCCTGGCCTGCGGATCCGAGCCCGGCACGATGACATGCAGATTGCCGTAGCGGTCCGGCTGCAGCGCCAGCCCGAGGTCGCGGGCGAAGGCCGTCACCCGTTCCGCGGCAAGCTGCTCGCCCTCGCCGTAGCAGGGGCGCGTGATGCCCGCCTGCTTCGTGCCGGTGAGGTGGCCGATCTCCTCCATGACGTCCCAGGCCTGCTTCGCGATCCCAGCCAGCGTCGCATCGAATGTCATGCCGACATCTCCCTTTGGGGCGTGCGCCGAAACCCCGCTTCCGGGTTGCCTTGCGAAGCCGCAAGGCTTGAAATGCTCTACCCCAGCCCCTGCCGCGCCTGGGTTGCCAGGACATCCGCGCGTTCGTTCATCACATCGCCCGCATGGCCGCGCACCCAGCGCCACTCCACCTCATGCGGCTTCGCCGCCGTCAGCAGGCGTTGCCAGAGCGGGTAGTTGGCCACCGGCTGCTTGGCCGCGTTGCGCCAGTTGTTCCGCACCCAGCCCTTGATCCAGCGCTCCATGCCGTTGCGGACATATTCGCTGTCCGTGTGCAGCACCACGCGGCAGGGCTTCTTCAAGGCCTCCAGCGCGGCGCAGGCGGCGGTCAGTTCCATGCGGTTGTTGGTGGTCTCGGCGTCGGCGCCGGTCAGTTCCTTCTCCGTGCCGCCGGAGCGCAGGATGGCCGCCCAGCCGCCGGGTCCCGGGTTCGGCTTGCAGCCGCCATCGGTCCAGATTTCGACGAAGGGCCGCTCCTCCAGCGGCGGTCCCGGCTCGGCCGGGTGCGTCTCAAGCACCGATGGCACCGGGGCTCTCCACCCGCGCGAAGAAGCGCAGTTTCCTGAGGTATTCCAACGGATCTTTCCGGGTCACCAGCGCATCCGCCGGGGTGTGGGTCCAGTCATACAGCCGGGTCAGCAGGAAGCGGATCGCGGCACCGCGGCACAGCACCGGCAGCGCCGCGCATTCCGCCGCGCTCAGCGGCCGCACCGCCTGGTAGGTCGCCAGCATCGCCCGCGCCTTGGTCAGGTTGAAGGCGCCATCGGCCTCGAAGCACCAGGCGTTCAGGCAGACGGCGATGTCGTAGGCCAGCAGGTCGGTGCAGGCGAAGTAGAAGTCGATGATGCCGGAAACGCGCGGCCTGCCCTCGGCATCGGGCAGGAAGAACACGTTGTCCGGGAACATGTCGGCGTGGATCTGCCCGACCGGCAGCGCGTCAGCCGCCGGCCAGCCGGCCAGGATGTCCGCAAGCTGCGCCTCCAGCTCCGCCATCAGCCCGGGCTGCACCTCATCCCCCCGGCCGCGGCAGGCTTCCAGCAGCGGCGCCCAGCCGGCGGGGCCGAGCGCGTTGGGCCGGCGGCCAGCGAAATCGCCGCTCGCCGCATGCAGCCGGGCCAGCGCATCGCCGAGCGGGGCCAGATGCTCCGGCCGCACCCGGCGCGGCCAGACGCCCTCCAGGAAGGTGCAGATCGCCGCCGGCCGCCCGGCCAATTCCCGCAGCGCCTCGCCGTCCCGGCCGCGCACCGGGGTGGGGCAGGCCAGGCCGGCCCGTGCCAGATGCTCCATCAGGCCGAGGAAATAGGGCAGCTCGGCCGGATCGACGCGCCGCTCGTACAGCGTGAGGACGAAGTCGCCGCTTTCGGTGCGCAGCGCGTAGTTCGAGTTCTCCACCCCCTCCGCGATGCCGCGGAAGGCGATCAATCCGCCCAGTTCGTAATCCGTGAGGAAGGCGCGCAGCGCCTCATCCGTCACCTCGGTATAGACAGCCATGAAACGGGGTCTATTCGGCCGCGAGTGCGGGCGGAAGCCGGAACACCACCTTTTCCTCGGCCACCACCACTTCCTCCACCTCCAGCGTGAAGCGGGTGGCGAGCTTCGCCAGCACTTCCTCCACCAGAACCTCCGGCGCGCTGGCGCCGGCGGTCAGGCCGATGGTGGTGCAGCCATCCGCCATGGTCGGGTCCAGCGCGGCGCCGCGCTGCACCAGCAGGGACCGCTTCGCCCCGGCGCGCTTGGCCACCTCGGCCAGCCGCACGGAATTGCTGGAATTCGGCGCGCCGACCACGATCACCAGCTCCGCCCCCCGCGCCGCGATCGCCTTCACGGCGGCCTGGCGATTGGTGGTGGCGTAGCAGATATCCTCCTTCGCCGGCCCGGCGATGGTCGGGAAGCGGCGCTGCAGGATGGCGACGATGCCGGCGGTGTCATCGACGGACAACGTGGTCTGCGTGGTGTAGGCCAGCGGCAGGTCGCCCGGCGGCACCACCACCTCCGCCTGCGCCGCATCCTCCACCAGGGTCACGGCGCCGGGCGGCAGCTGGCCCATGGTGCCGATCACCTCCGGATGGCCCTCATGCCCGATCAGCAGGATGTGGCGGCCGCGCGCGTGGTGGCGCTCCGCCTCCCGGTGGACCTTGGAGACCAGCGGGCAGGTGGCATCGAGGGCGAACATCTTCCGCTGCGCCGCCGCCTCCGGCACCGATTTCGGCACCCCATGGGCGGAGAACACGACGGGCCTCCCGTCATCGGGAATTTCCGAAAGTTCCTCGACGAAGACGGCGCCCTGGCGTTCCAGGCTTTCCACCACGAAGCGGTTATGGACGATCTCGTGCCGCACATAGACCGGCGCGCCGTGGCGCTTCAGCGCCTCCTCGACGATCTTGATGGCGCGATCGACCCCGGCACAGAATCCGCGCGGGCCGGCGAGCAGCACCTTCAGCGGGGGCTTGGGGGAGGGGTTGGGCATCATGGTCTCGGGCATATGGGTGCTCGGCGCCTCGCTGCATCCGGGAATGGTGGTCCCGGAAATGACGGCCCGGGAATGATGCCCCAGGGCTGCGCCCCGAAGGCGGGGCGGGGATGGTCGGACGGCGCCGGCGATGCGATAGACGCAGCGCGTGGTGCCGATGCACCACCTTACCGGCCGCGGGGCCCGCTTCAAAGGGTCCGCTTCGCAGGCGGCCGGCTGCGATGGGAGAATGCGCCGTGATGGCACGAAGCAGCATGGGTGTGGCGGCGCTGGCCGGGCTGGCATTGCTGGCGGGTTGTGGCGGCAACCAGAGCCTGACCTCCGCCGCAAGCCAGGCGCCCTGTCCGCGCATCGTGATCCTGGCCGACGGCGCGGACCTGACCCGCTTCCGTGCCGGCGCCAGCGGCGACCTCACGGCGCTGACCGCGGATGCGCGGATCGCCGGCTTCCAGGCGAATTGCGACTTTGCCGGCCGCGACCGCAGCGCGCTCGATGTCCGCGTGACGCCGCGCTTCGAGGTGGAGCGCGGCCCGGCGGCGGAAGGCCGCACGCTGGAGCTGCCCTGGTTCGTCGCCCTGTCGGATGCCGGCGACGCCGCCCTGCTGGACCGCCAGGCCTTCACCAGCCGCGTCACCTTCGGCCCGAACGTGGTCCGCACCACCATCCAGGGGCAGACGGCGCGGCTTTCCATGCCGCTCGGCCAGGGCGTCCGCGCCGTGGACTACACGGTGCGGATCAGCCTGCAGCTTACGCCCGAGGAACTCGCCCTGAACCGCGCCCGCGGGCCGCGCTGAGGGTCAGCCCTCCCGCTGCTTGCGGGCGGCCAGTGCCGCCGGGCGGTTGAAGGCGGCGTCCAGCCAGGTCTTCACCTTGGGAAAGGGCGCCAGGTCGAATTTATTGGCCCAGGCGCCGTACAGCACGCTGGCCAGGTTGCAGTCGGCCATGGTGAAGCCGGTGCCGAGCAGCCAGGGGCCGCCGGCCGCCAGATGCGCCTCCAGCACCGCAAGCCGCTGCGCCAGGGAAGCGGCGCCGGCGGCGGCCAGCGCCGGGTCGCGCTGGTCGGCCGGCAGGATGAAGGTGTTGTAGGCCCATTGCATGGCCTGGGGCTCGGCCTCCGTCGCCGCCCACAGCGTCCATTGCAGCACCCGCGCGCCGTCGTCGCCCGCCGGCATCAGCGGCGCGCCGGCCTTGGCGCCGATATGCAGGTTGATCGCCAGGCTCTCGAACAGCACCAGCCCGCCATCCTCCAGCGCCGGGATCTTCCCGTTCGGGTTGATCGGCGTGATGGCGTCCTTCAGGCCGGGGCCGAAGCCCACCGGCACCACCTCATAGGCCTGGCCGGCCTCCTCCGCCGCCCAGATGCAGCGGAAGGCGCGGGAGCGGGCGATGCCATGGATTCGGAGCATGATTTGTCGAGTCTCTTGCGGTTGCGGGACAAATCTGCCCCGCAACCGCGCGCCGGTCCATCTGGCCGGTCCATTTGGCCGGTCCATTTGGGCCGGTCCATTTGAGCCGGCCCGTAACCCGGGTGGATCAGGCGGGCGCGTCGCCGGTATCGGCGATGAGCCCCGCCGCCTGGATGCCGGCCACCGCGCAGATCTCGTCCTTGTCCGACACATCGCCGGAGACGCCGACCGCGCCCAGCACCGCGCCATCCGCCGCGCGCACCAGCACGCCGCCCGGCACCGGCACCGACCGGCCGCCGGCGAGGTCCGACAGCGCGTTCATGAAGCCGGGCATGGACTGGCTGCGCCGCGCCATCTCGCGCGACCCGAAGCCGAGCGCCATGGCGCCGAAGGCCTTGCCCCAGGCTATGTCCGGCCGCAGCAGGCTGCTGCCATCCTCCTTCAGCGCCGCCTTCAGGTGGCCGCCGGCATCCAGTACCACCACGGTCAGCGGCGCGAGGCCCAGCTCCCGCCCCTTGGCGAGGCTGGCGTCCAGAATGGTGCGGGCGGCGGCGGTGGTGATGCCATGCTGGAAGCCGGCGGGGGCCTGGTGCGTCATGGTTGGCGTTTCTCCGATGGGGGTTGGTGGGTTCCTGTGCCTGCAACCGGGCCGCACGGGAAGGGGGCGGCCGTTCAGCGGCCCGGCCTTCTAGCGGCCCTGGCTTCTAGCGTCCCGGCCTTCTAGCGTCCCTGGCTTCTAGCGGATCGGCAGGGCCAGCGGCTCGCTGCGGCTGCCATCGGCATAGATCGCCGCGAGCACCAGCGTGCGGGCCTCCTCCGGCGGGGTGAACTCCACCAGGATCCGCGGTGCATCACCGGCGAGCAGCACCGAATCCGGCACCTCCACCGGCACCCGTCGCGGCGTCGGCTCGACCTCCGTCCACCATTCGATGGCGCTGAGGCCGGCCCGCAGCGCGCCGGCGATCGGCAGCGGGTTGACCTGGCCGGGCGCGGTCCAGCCGGGCTGGTACAGGCCGAAGGGCCCCTGCCGGCGAAGCGCCTGCTGCGCCCCGGCGCGGATGATCCCGGCCGGATCGACATCCTGCACCAGCTCGGCGGAGGCCACGCCGTTCCGGTCCAGGTAGCGCAGCACCAGGCGCTGCGGCGCGAAGGGGCGCGGCAGGCGCAGGGTGGGCACGCCATCCTCCCGCGGCACCTCCACCCAGGCCTCGCCGACGCGAAGCTGCACCGCGCGGGCTGGCTCCGGCGGCGCCAGGCGCAGCAGGATCGGCTGGTCGGTCAGGCCGGGCGGCGGCGCCAGGGTGGTGATGGCCAGGCGCCGTGCCGCCACCTCCCGCACCCAATCCAGCGTGGCGACACCCTGTCGAAGCTGCCGGGCGCGGCTCGGGTCGAGGAACTGGCCGGCAAAGGTGGCGAAGCGGGCCTCGTCGGCGAAGGCTTCCACCGCCGGGGCGATGCGCGCCGCCTCCGCCACGGTGGGGCCATCAGGCAGAGTGGCGGCGATGCGGGCATGGGCCAGCGCCGCAAGGGCGACCATCGCATCCGGCGCCCGGGCCGTGCCGGGGGCGGGTGCGGCCCCGGCGGAGAGGCCCTCGGCGGGCGGCCGGCCCTCGGCGGGCGGCCGGGCCAGGATCGCCTCCAGCGCCGCCACGCGGGCGGCGGCAGCGGGCAATCGCAGCGCGCGCAGCAATGCGGCGGCTTCCGGCGGCAATGCGGCGGCGGCGAGGATGGGTTGCGCATCCGGCCAGCCCATCAGCGCGTCATGCAGCAGCAGCGCATCCGGGCGCGGCGTCTCCCGCCTTGCGAGGGAGGCGACCAGTGCCGCGGCGGCGCCGCGCCGGTCGCCCCGCGCATCCAGCACCAGCGCGTTGAACAGATGCGAATCGGCCGAATCCGGGAAGGGCAAGGGCCGGGCGCCGGGTGCGGCCAGGGCGGCGCGCAGCCGCTCCACCGGCCAGGGTTGTGGCGGCAGGTGCAGCGCCGACGCCTGCCAGGCGGCGACCGCCGGCACATGCTGGGCCAGCACGCCACGCGGCCCGCCCGCCAGCATCTGCGCCGCGGCCAGCCCTGCCAGCCCGAGCAGCAACCCGGCCGCCCTGCCGGCGGCGCATCGCGCGCGCAGCGCCAGCGCCAGGGCCAGCAGCAGCGCGGTGCCCAGCGCCAGCAGACCGGCCAGCGGCAGCAGCGGCTGCAGCAGGTCCGCCGCCAGCCCGAGCAGCAGGCCGAGGACCATCATCGGCCGCGCCAGCCGAACCGGCGCCACCTCGGCCGGCGCCGTTCGCGCCGCAGCCATCCGCGCCGCCGGCCGGCGGGCGGGTACCGGGCCGGTCGCCGCGCTCATGCCCGGGACGATGCGACGACGGGCGATGCGGCGACGCGCTGCGAGGGTGCGCTACATGCCGCCGATGTAGTTCGGTCCACCGCCACCTTCCGGGGTCTTCCAGTCGATGTTCTGCAGCGGGTCCTTGATGTCGCAGGTCTTGCAGTGGACGCAGTTCTGCGCGTTGATCACCAGGTGCATCTCGCCATCGCCGTTGCCGGCCTCGGCGCCCACTGCCTCATACACCGCGGCCGGGCAGTAGCGGCTTTCCGGGGAGGCGAACTTGTCCCAGTTCGTGCCCTTCCAGGCGGCCGGGTCGCGCAGCACCAGGTGGCTGGGCTGGTGTTCCTCGTGGTTGGTGTTGGACAGGAACACCGAGGACAGCCGGTCGAAGGTCAGCACGCCATCCGGCTTCGGATAGGCGATCTTCTTGGACTCGGCGGCCGGCTTCAGCGTCTCATGGTCCGCATGGTGGCCCCAGGTCCAGGGTGCCTTGCCGCGCAGCACGTAGGTATCCAGCGCCGCGGCCGCCATGCCGCCCCAGAAGCCGTATTTCGCGAAGCCCGGGCGGATGTTGCGCACGCCTTCCAGCTCGGACCACACCCAGCTCGCCTTCAGCGCGGTCGGGTAGCTCTCCAGCACCGGCGGCGGGGCCTCCCCTGGGGCCTCGCCGGCAAGCGCCTCGGCGATGGCATCCGCCGCCACCATGCCGGATTTCATCGAGGTATGCGTGCCCTTGATCTTCGGCACGTTGAGGAAGCCGGCGGCGTCGCCCACCAGCATGCCGCCCGGGAAGACCAGCTTCGGCACCGCCTGGATGCCGCCCTCGTTCAGCGCGCGGGCGCCATAGGCGATGCGCTTGCCGCCTTCGAGGAAGCCGCGCACGGCAGGATGGGTCTTGAAGCGCTGGAATTCGTCGAAGGGCGACAGCCAGGGGTTCGGGTAGTCCAGCCCGACGACGAAGCCGACCGAGACCAGGTTGTCCCCCAGCATGTACAGCCAGGACCCGCCATAGGTGTCGGACGGCAGCGGCCAGCCGGTGGAATGCCACACCAGGCCCGGGGTGTGCTTGTCCTTCGGGATCTCCCACAGCTCCTTCATGCCCAGCGCATAGGTCTGCGGCGCCACGCCCTCGCGCAGGTTGAAAGTGTCGAACAGCATCTTGGCGAGGCTGCCGCGGCAGCCCTCCGCGAACACCGTGTAGGTGGCGCGCAGCTCCATGCCTGGCTCGTAGGACGGGCCCTTGCTGCCATCCTTCTGGATGCCGGCGACGCCCGCCACCACGCCGCGCACCTGGGCTCCCCCTGGGCCTTCCTCGATGATGAGCTGGGAGGCGGCGAAGCCGGGATAGATCTCCACCCCCAGCGCCTCCGCCTTGGCGCCAAGCCAGCGGCAGACATTGCCGAGGGAGACGACGTAGTTGCCCTCATTGTGCATCTGCGGCGGGGTCGGCAGCTTGAAGCCGCGGGTTTCCGTCAGCATCATGAAGCGGTCGTCGGTGACAGCGGTGGCCAGAGCCGGCGGGTCGTCACGCCAATCCGGGATCAGCTCATCCAGCGCGCGGGGCTCGAGCACGGCGCCCGAGAGGATATGCGCGCCGATCTCGCCGCCCTTCTCCACCAGGCACACATTGGTGTCCGGGCGGGCCTGCTTGAGCCGAATGGCGGTGGCGAGGCCGGCAGGGCCGCCGCCGACCACCAGCACGTCGAACTCCATCGATTCCCGCTGTTCGGCCCCATCCGACATCACTGTTCCTCCGGCGTTCTGCTGAGAGACCATCCGGCAACGCCGGCGGCTGGGATTCGCGCGGGATCTTTCGTCCTGGGAAGGAGCCGGGCGCGGCCGATGCTGGTTGCACCGGCAAGCCTGGGAACGCTCCAGGGGCGGAAAAGCCCAGCGAAACCGACCCGCTGGTGTTCTCGAATGGTCTGCCAGGGATGTAGCGTCGCCACCCATTGCGCGGAACCCCGAAGCGGCCCGATATCACACCCATGCAGGCAGGATTGCGCGAGGAGCTGCTGGCCGCGCTGCGGCTGCAGATCGATTGGGGGGTGGATGAGGCGCTGGATGCGGCGCCGCTGGACCGCTTCGCCGCGCCGGCCGCTCCGCAGCCGGATGCCGCGCCGGAACCGCTGCAGGCTCCGGTACGGCCGCCACCCACGCCCGCGATCCTGCCGGCCATCCCGACTCCTGCCGCGCTCGCCACCGGCCGCGCCGCGCAAGCCGGCAGCCTGGAGGCATTGCGCGCCGCGATCGCGGAAACCGACAGCCCGCTGCGCGATACCGCCACCAACCTGGTCTTCGGTGATGGCGTGCCGGAATCCGGCCTGATGATGATCGGCGAGGCGCCGGGCGCGGATGAGGACCGGCTCGGCCGCCCCTTCGTCGGCGTCTCCGGCCAATTGCTGGACCGGATGATGGCGAGCATCGGCCTGGACCGGACAAAGAACTTCTACCTGACCAACATCCTGCCCTGGCGCCCGCCCGGCAACCGCACGCCGACGGATGGCGAGGTGGCGCTGTTCCTGCCTTTCCTGCTGCGCCACATCGCCCTGGTGCGGCCGCGCCACATCGTTCTGCTGGGCGGCACGCCGGCCAAATCCCTGCTGCGGGCAAAGGACGGCATCACGCGGCTGCGCGGCCGCTGGCATAGCGTGGCGATGCCGGAGGGCAGCATCCCGGCGCTGCCCACCCTGCACCCCGCCTACCTTCTGCGAAGCCCGGCGGCGAAGCGGGAAGCCTGGATGGACTTGGTCTTGTTGCGGCGCACACTGGATGGCGAGACGCAGCCGGGCTGAAAAAATCCGCCGCAGCTTAATCCGGTAAAGGATTGATTCCGTGAAAGCCGTCTCAAAACCGTAAACGGCAGATCGAATATAGGGTTGCCAGGGGCTTAGCCCGGCCGGTAGGGGTGGGGCGCCATGCAAGCGTTCTGCCAAATGGCCCGGCGTTCCCCGCCGGCGGATCACCTTCGCATGATCGCGCGGGCCCTGCTGCTGGGGGCGACATTGACGCTGGGGGCTCAGGTCCCTGCCGTCGCGCAACGGGTCGAACAGGCCGCCTTCAGTGTTCCGAACCCTGCGGCGCAGGGCCGGGACGCCGGGTTCCCGCAACCCCTAGCGCCGTCGGATGCGGCGCGCCTTCGCCATATCTTCGCGCTCCATGCCCAGGGCGAGACCGCGCAGGCGACGCGGGAGATGGAGCGGCTGCAGGACCGCAGGCTGGTCGGCCATGTGCTGGCCGATCGCTGGCTGAAGGCCGGCGTATCGCCGCCACTGCCGGAAGTGGTCGCCTGGCTGACCGATTTCAGCGACCACCCCGACGCCCCCGCCATCCACGCCATCCTGGCCCGCCGCGCACCCCCCGGCATGGCGCTGCCCGCCGCCCCGGCGCTGGAGATGCTGTCCGACAGCACCGAGGTGGTGCCGGAGGAACGCGAGCCCACCGCCCGCCGGATCATCCGCTACGCCCCGCTGGACCGCACGGTGCGCGAACGGGCGCGGGATGGCGACATCGCCGGCGCATTGGCCAATATCGCCCGCAGCCGCGCCAGCGACGCCTATGAGGCGCTGCTGAAAGCGGAGGTGGCGCAGATCCTGCTGCAGCAGGGCAAGGACGAGGACGCCTTCCGGATCGCCGCCGAGGCTGCGCGGCATTCCGGTGGCAGCGCCTTCCCCGGCTATATCGCCGGCCTCGCCGCCTGGGCGCTGAACCGCCCGGAAGCGGCGCTGGCCTATTTCGAGCACGCCGCGCGATCCGAGATCGCAGCCCCGGCCACCCGCGCCGCCGCCGCCTTCTGGACCGCCCGCGCCGCGGTACGCGCCCGCCGGCCCCAGGCCTATGTGCCGTGGATGATGCAGGCGGCGCAGGAACCGCGCACCTTCTACGGCCTGGTCGCCCGCCGCGCCCTCGGCCTGCCCATGGGTTTCGCCTGGCAGCGCGAGGTGGCCGGGGAGAACGAGGCCGCCGCCATCGCCGAGACCGCCGGCGGCTGGCGCGCCCTGGCACTGCTGCAGATCGGCCAGAACAGCCGGGCCGAGGCCGAGCTGCGGGCGCTGTGGCCGCGCGTGCAGGGCAATGCCGGCGTGGTGCGGGCGATGCTGCTGGTGGCGACCCAGGCCAACATGCCGGAACTGGCGTCCCAGCTCGCCGCGCTGTCGCAATCCGCCGATGGAAGGCCGCGCGACTTCGCCCGCTTCCCGCTGCCGCGGCTGGAGCCGATGCACGGCTTCCGCATGGACCCGGCGCTGGTCTATGCGCTGGCCCGGCAGGAATCCAACTTCAACCCGGCCGCCATCTCCCCGGCCGGGGCGCGCGGCATTCTGCAGATCATGCCGGCCACCGCCAGCTACGTGACCGGCGACAGCAGCCTGCGCGGCGCCAATGTCGCCCGGCTGCACGACCCCGGCTTCTCGCTGGAGGTGGGGCAGCGCTACGTCCATTACCTGGCCCAGACGGGACAGGTGGATGGCGACCTGATCCGCCTGCTGGCTGCCTACAACAACGGCCCCGGCAACCTGTCCCGCTGGCTGCCCGCGGTGCGGCACCGGTCCGACCCCTTCCTGTTCATCGAGAGCATCCCGGTCGGGGAAACCCGCGCCTTCGTGCAGCGGGTGCTGGCCTATTCCTGGATCTATGCCGCGCGGCTTGGCCTGCCCTCGCCATCCCTGGATGCGCTGGCCACCGGGCGCTTCCCGCAATTCCAGGGCGCGCCCGCCGTCGCCGCCATGCTGATCTCGCGCTGAGGCTCTGCCGCGCCTATCTCTGCACCGTTGCAGCAGAAAGACGCGGCCCATGCCGATCGATGAGTCGAGAAAGTTTGTCCCGGTGCGGATCGCGGTGCTCACCGTCTCCGACACCCGCGACCTGGCCTCGGACCGGTCGGGCGATACCCTGGTGGGACGCATCGCGGCGGCGGGGCATGAGCTGGCGGCGCGGGAGATCCTGCGCGACGAGGCCGCGCTGATCGAGGCGCAGCTCCGCGCCTGGATCGCCGATCCGCAGGTGGATTGCGTCATCACCACCGGCGGCACCGGCATCACCGGCCGGGACGTGACGCCGGAGGCCTTCGCCCGGGTGCTGGAGAAGGAGATCACCGGCTTCGGCGAGCTGTTCCGCATGCTGAGCTATGCGAAGATCGGCACCTCCACCATCCAGTCCCGCGCCATCGGCGGGGTGGCGGGCGGCACCTACCTGTTCGCGCTGCCGGGTAGCACCGGCGCCTGCAAGGATGCCTGGGACGACATCCTGGTGCACCAGCTTGATGCCCGCTTCCGCCCCTGCAACCTGGTGGAGCTGATGCCGCGCCTGCAGGAACACCTGCGCGCCGCGTAAGGCCCGCCTCTCCCTCCCCCGCCGGCGGGGGTTGCGGCGCTGCCGCAACACCGGAGGCTGGTCGGGGGTGGGGGGCTGTCGCCGTCCTACCCTCGCTTCAGCTCCTGCTCCACGATGCCGGCGAAGAAGCTGGCGCCGATCGGCAGCAGGTCGTCGTTGAAGTCGTACTGCACCGTATGCACCGGCGCGCTGCCCTTGGCGCCGGCGCCCTGGCCGAGCTTGATATAGGCGCCCGGCTTCTCCAGCAGCATGTAGGAGAAATCCTCCGCGCCCATCACCGGCGGCATGTCGCGGCGGACCTTGCCCTCGCCCAGTATGCCGGCGCAGATCCGCGCGGCGAGCCTGGCATTCTCCGCATGATTGACGGTGGGCGGGTAGCCGCGCTGGTAGGTGATTTCCGCCACCGCGTCATGGGCTGCCGCCGTCGCCTCCACCACGCGGCGCATGGTCGCCTCGACCAGGTCCCGCACGGCGGGGTTCAGCGTGCGCACCGTGCCGTTCAGCATCGCCTCGTCGGGGATCACGTTGCTGGCGGTGCCGGCATGGAACTGCGTGGTGGAGATCACCGCCGATTCCAGCGGATCCACGCGCCGCGCCACGATGGTCTGCAGCGCCATGACGATCTGCGCGCCGACCACGACGGGGTCGATGCCGCCATGCGGCCGCGCCGCGTGGCCGCCCTTGCCGCGCACCGTGATGGTGAAGCCATCGGCGGCGGCCATCATCACGTCGTCGCGGATATCCGCCTCGCCGATCGGCAGGGACGGGTCGTTGTGCATGCCGTAGACGCTGTCGCAGGGGAAGCGCGTGAACAGGCCCTCCTCCATCATCACCTTGGCCCCGGCGCCGCCTTCCTCGGCGGGCTGGAAGATGAAATGCACGGTGCCGTCGAAGTTGCGCGTCTCCGCCAGGTACTTGGCGGCGCCGAGCAGCATGGTGGTGTGGCCGTCATGGCCGCAGGCATGCATCACCCCGGGGGTCTGCGACGCATGGGGCAGGCCGGTGGCCTCCGTCATCGGCAGCGCGTCCATGTCCGCGCGCAGGCCGATGCTACGGCTGCCACCGCCATTGCCACGCAGCACGCCGACCACGCCGGTGGTGGCGATATTGGTGTGCACCTCAATGCCCCAACCAGCCAGCAGCTTCGCCACCTGGGCGGCGGTGCGGTGTTCCTGGAAGCGCAGCTCCGGATGCATGTGCAGGTCGCGGCGCCACACCTCCATCTCGGGCTGCATCGCGGCGATCCGGTTGTTGATCGGCATTCTTTCGAGACCTTCCAGCAGGAGTTCAGAGAGCGATGGCGTCGTCGGGGTTCAGCACGCGCACCACATAGGCATCGACCAGCGGCGCGTATTCCTCCCACAGCGCGCGCAGCGCCGGGATCGGCCGGGCATGGCCATCGGCGCGCAGATCGACCAGCGCGAAATCATGCGCGCCGAACACCAGCAGGCTGGCGGAGCGCACATCGCCATGCTCGCCGCCGGCGGCCTCCCCGGCCTCCAGCCCGCGCACCAGGCGCTCGGCCAGCGGCAGCTCCGGATTCGCCAGGAAGCCCTTCACCATCGCATCCGGCACCTGGGCGCTGGAGAGGATGTTGCCGATCGCCACCACATCCGTGCCATGCGCCGCGCCATGTTCGGGCTTCACCCGCGCGCCGTGGAAATGCGCCGTCCGCCCCGCCGCATCGATCGCCGCCAATTGCCGCCAGCCATGATCCGGGGTGGAGGCAACCAGGGCGGCCACCGTCTCGGAGGCCGAGCAGCCGGAGCGCAGCAGCCCTATGCCGCGCGGGCCGAGCCGCGGGTCGGTGCGATGCTGCGTCAGCACTGCGCCGATTCCGGGCGCCACGGCATGGACCCGTGCGCCCACGGCGAGGGAGGAGGTGGTGGCCGCGGCCCCGAACTGGCCGGTGCGCGCGCACCGGCCGATCAGCGAGAAGGTCATCGGGTCTGTACGTAGTCCCAGAAGTTGAAGGCGAAATCCTGCTGCGCCCGGGTGTTGATGTGACAGGTGAAGCAGCCGTTCAACGACACGTTGCGCCGTTCACCGGTGCCGGTGAAGGCGGCGTATTCCCATTCGCCATTGCGCAGCTCCGGCGGATAGCCCTCGCCCCAGCCCGGCTGCTTCTCCTGCGCCGCCAGCGCGATCCAGCCGGGCGCGGCGATGAAGCGGCCCTGCTGGTCCAGCAGCGGGTTGCCCGCCGCATCCAGCCGCGCGCGCGTATCGGCCATGATGATCAGGCTGCCATGGGGCAGGGGCTGGCCGGCGCGGGCGGCGGCGAAGGCTTCCGGGTTGACGTACAGGTGCCGGATGATCTTGCGGTCCGCCTTGTCCACCGTGGCGTAGCGGATGAAGCGCTGCTCCCAGTCGCTCGGCAGGGTGATGTTGTGCGGGCCGGTGGTGTAGGGCGCGCGGGGCTGCGCACCGGCCGGAATTCCGACCGCAAGAAGGGCGAGCGCGGCCGCGCCCGCCAGCATCGTCTTGTTCAGCATGGACTGATCGTCTCCGCCGCCGCCATGCCGCTCTCGGCCGGAATGGCGGGTGCGGCATCAGGCCACAGCGCGGCGGCACTTGCCAGCGGGATCGCGCCTCAGTCGAAGCCGATCGCGGCGCGGGCCAGGCCGCCATGCAGGTCCAGCATCCGCTGCCGCCAGGCCTCCACCTGGTCGTCCGCCGCCAGCAGCCGGAAGGGGCTGACGCAGCGCGCCCATTGGAAGCCGCCGAAGACGATGGCGTCCGCATACAGCGGTGCCGCGCCACCCAGGAAGGGCTGCGTCCGCAGCACCATCCGCAGCGGGTGCAGGCTCTGGCGGAAGCCCTCCAGCTTCGCCTCCCGGTCCGCCTGCACGGCCTCCAGCGGCATGCCGAAGCGGGCCTCCCGGCTCTGCCGGAAGTAGCCGGCATCCTCGGGGGCGAGCACCTTGGCGATGTCGGCCACCACCATCCGCACCAGCCCGGCATGCAGCACCGCATCGGTCCAGGCATTGATGAAGCGGGCCAGCGCATGCCCGCCGGGGCCGCCGAACAGGCTGGGGCGGTCGGGGTAGGTTTCCTCCAGATATTCGGCGATCGCCCAGCTATCGGTCACCACGCGGTCGCCATCGACCAGCACCGGCACCTTGTCGCAGCCGAGCGCGCCCAGCACCTGCTTTTCCGTGAAGCGCCAGGCGATGGTTTCCACCGGCAGCCCCTTCATCGCCAGCGCCATCTTCGTGCGCCAGCAATAGGGGCTGAAGCGCCGCGCCGGGTCGGCACCGGCCAAATCGTACATCCGCAGCGTCACCGCAATTCCTCCACATCGCCCCGCAGCACCGCGCCGGCACCGTCCGGGTCGCCCAACTCGATCATCCGCGCGGCGATCTCCTGCCGCTCCGCCGCATCGGCGAGCGCCGCGCGGGTGCGCAGCGCGGCGAGCAATTCGGCGCGGCGGCCCTGGCGGGTCAGCGCCGCCTCGTAGCGGGCCTGCCAGCCGGCACCCAGCGTCGCCTCCGCCAGCCGTCGCAGCGCGGCCTGCGAATCCTGCGGCGCCGCGGCGAGCACCAGGAACAGCGCCTGCTCGCGCTGCGCCCGGTCCAGCCGCGGCAGCAGGTCGCGCAGCGCCGCTTCACCTTCCGCCGCACCCTCGCCACGCAGCCGGGCGAGCACCAGGGCCGGGCCGAAGCGGGCCGGCTCGGTCTCCGCCCGCCGTTCCAGCAGCGGCGCCGCGGCGGCGGGCGCCAGCACGGAAACCAGCGCCAGCCGGGCCGTGCCGGCCTCGCCCGGCGCCTCCGCCCCGCGCAGCAGGCGTGGCACGGCGGGGTGCTGCGCGGCGCCGAGGAAGGCGGCGGCGCCCGCCACCTCCGGCGCCGCCGCCAGCAGCCGCACCACGCGGTCGCCGGCCGCAACCTCCCCGGTCCAGCCCAGCAGGTTCAGCGCGCCGGTCAGCCCCGCGGCACCGAGCGGCCGGGCGAGGGAGGCGGTCACCGCCACCTCCTCCGCCGTCCAGCCCTCCGGCAGTCCGGGCAGGGCGCGCAGCGCGGCCGCGGCGGCATCCGCCAGCGGCGCGGCGCGGCGCTGCGCCGCCAGGGTCAGCGTTTCGGCCAGCGCGGCGGCGGAGGCGGTGCCGCCGCCGGTCAGGAAGCGCGTCACATCGGCCAACCGGTCCTCGGCCAGCGCCAGGCGCAGCCAGGCCTCGCCGGCGATCGGGCCGGAGGCGCGCAGCCGCTCCAGCAGCGGCAGGGCGGCGGCGCGGCGGCCGGGCAGGGCGGCGAGCTCGGCGAACAGGCGGACCGCCAGCGGCGCGGGTTCGGGTGCCTGCACCTCCCGCCGCAGCCGGTCATGCGCGGCCTGGTCGAGGCCCAGTTCGCGCAGCACCGCGGCAACCCCGCGCGCGCCTTCCACGGAGGCCGGCGGCTGCTCCACCGCCTGCTGGGCGTAGCGCCGCGCCGCCGCGCGGTCGCCACGCGCCAGCGCCACCACCGCTGCGGCATCCGGGCGGGCCGCCAGGCGGGCCGGGTCGATGCGGCGGAACAGCGCCGGGTCGCGCGACGCGCGGGCGGCCTCGTGCAGCCGCATCGGCAGTTCGGGCGGCCAGGCATCCGGTGGCAGCAGGGCGGCCACGGCGAAGGCTTCCTCGACCTGGCCTTCGCGCAAGGCGAGATCGATCAGCAGCGCGCCGCCGCCGGGCGGCAGGCCTTCCGTCGCGCGCAGCGCCATGAGGCGGGCCAGCGCACCGCCCGCCCAGCCGGCGCGTGCCTCGGCCTCCGCCAGCGCCAGGGCGGCGCGGGGGGCGGCCTGGTCCTCGGCCGGCAGGCCCTCCAGCAGGAACAGCGCCAGATCGGGGCGGCCATCGCCCATCAGCACGCGGCGCAGCGCCTCCATCAGATCCGGCGCCACCTGGACCAGCAGCGCACCGAGCGGTCGCATCGCCATCGCCGGGTCGGGCAGCCGGGCTGCCGCCTGCATGGCGCGCAGCGCGAGCTCCGGGGTCGGGCTGCGGCCCACCGCGGCGAGCAGCCCGGCGAAGGCGCCGGCGGCATCGCCCGCCTCCATCCGCAGCGCCGCCAGGCGCAGCGCCTCCGCCTGCATCGTCGCGCCGATGGCGGAAAGGCGCTCCAGGCCGGCGCGGGCGGCGGCGGCATCGCCCAGCTCATCGCGAAGCTGCATCGCCTCCCGCAATGTGGCGGGCTCGCCGGTCAGCGCGTGCAGGCGTTCCAGCACGGCGGCAAGCTGCACCGGGCGGTGGCTGGCGCGCAGGTGGTCGGCCAGCCGGCGCAGCGCGGCAGGGTCATCCGGCCGGGCGGCGGCGGCGCGTTCCAGCGTGGCGGTCAGGCGGTCCTCGGCCGGGCGCAGCGGTTCCGAAGCACGCAGCGGCGGCGGCGGGGCGGGGGGCGGCAACAGCGTGGCGGCGGCCAGCGCCGCCAGCACGGCCGCGCCGAAGGCCAGGCCGAAGCGCTGCGCCGGAGGCAGCCCGCCGAGGAACTGTCCTGGGGGCTGTCCAGAGAGCTGGCCGGGCGGGGCTGGCAGGGCGGTGGAGGACATTGTCCCGCCAACAGGTAGCGGGGCCTTGCCCGATCCGCCAGGGGCGAGGTGATCCGGCAGGGTTAAGGTCATCCGGATGGCGCTGGGTCCCCTGCGGTGGCGAAGCGTGCCGGCGTCGTGCTGCAAGTGGGGCCGTGCGGCAGGTGGGGCCGTGCGGCAGGTGGGTGGGGCGCGAGGCGGCCCTGGCGCGGCGGGACGGCTGCCGATATTGCTTGGGGAACTGCGGGGGCAGGCGGATGTGGGCGATGGCGGCTTCGGAATTGCTGGCTTGAGGATGCCCACGGCCTCTGCCGGGCGCCGCGCATCCGCGCCGTCGCCGCCGGATGCGACGCAGCACGGCCCGGGGCCCGCTTTCGCCCCGCCGCCGCCTGCCGATGCCAGCCCGGAGACGCAGCCGGGCAGCGAGGCCTGGTCCGACCCGTGGTCCGACCCCTGGGCCTCGCATGTCGCCACGCCGCAGCCGCCGGAAGCGGCTCCGCCCTCTCGCCCCGTGGCCCAACCCCCGAGGCGCCCCGCCCGTGGCTGGCGCTGGCCCTGGCAGCGCCGAGCTCGCCCGGCGGATGCGGCCGCGGCGCGGCTGCGGGCGATTGCCGAGCCTGACCACGCCCGACCCGCTACGAAGCCGACCGACACGAAGCCGACCGATACGAAGCCGACCGAGATGAAGCCACCCGCTGCGACACCTCCACCTGCGGCACTTTCCGTCGCGGCGTCGCTGCCTGGGCTGCCCTTCACCAGCCTGCCGCCGCTGCGCGTGCCGCTGCGACCGCTGGTCGAAGGGCTCGGCGGCCTGCTGCTGATGGCGGTGCTGGACCGGGTACTGACCGGCGGCAATGGCTTCGCGCATTACCCGGCCTCCCCCTTCATGCTGCCGGTGCTGTATGTCGCCGCCCGCTATGGGCTGGTGCCGGGCGTCGCCCTGGCGCTCGTCGCCGGCCTGCTCCGCATGGGCCTCGCGGTGTCCGCCGACCTCTGGAACCTGGGTGCCTGGGCACTGCCGCTGGTCTGGCCGCTGCTGGCGGCGCTGGTCGGCGGCTTCAGCGAATGGCACCTGCGCCGGCTGCGCGCGGCGCAGGCGGCCGTTGCCGCCGCCGAGCAGGACCGCGCCGCGATCGCCGAGGCCAACCAGCGCCTGGCGGAACGCGCGCTGGAACTGGACGCCCGGCTCGGCGCCCGGCTGCAGGCCACCACGGCGGTGTTCGAGGCCGCGCGCATCCTGGGCAGCGGCACCGAAGGCGTGATCCGCGGCGCCACCGGCCTGCTGCGCGCCGCTACCGGCTGCACCGCCTGTTCCTTCTGGCTGGCCGAGGACCGCACGCTGCATCTGGTGGCCGCCGAGGGTTGGCCGCAGCAGACCGACCCGCCGCATGCCCCGTCATGGGCGCAGACCATCCTGCCCGGCCCGCTGACCGATGCCATCGCCCAGGGCCGCGGCGCGCTGGTGGCGACCCGCCTGAGCGACCGCCTGGCCCTGGGCGGCGAGGGGCTGCTGGCGGCGCCGGTGCTGTCGCCCTGGGACGGCTTCGTGCTCGGCATGGTCAAGATCGAGGATATCGGCTTCGAGGATCTCGGCCTCGACACCATCGCGGCGCTGGAGGCCGCGGCGGGCTGGATCGGTGCCGCCCTGGCGGAGGCCCGGGCGCGGGAGGCGGCGGAAGCGGCCTCGGGCGTCGGCGGCCAGCCCGGCGCGGCGGCCGGTGGCGGGCTGATGGTGCCCGGCGAGGAAGCGTCCCGCGCCATTGCGGTGATGACCGGCCTGGCCCGCCGCCTGGGCTTCGAACTGGCGCTGCTCTCGGCCGAGATCCCCGCCGGGCCGCGCGGCGCGGCGGCGCTGGAGGCGACGCGGGCGGCGATGGCGGAGGCGTTCCGCGGCTCGGACCTGCTGCTGGAATCGCGGCTGGAGGAACGCCGCCTGTCCATCCTGCTGCCGGGAGCCGCGGTGGCCGGGGCGGAGGCGGCGGCGGCGCGGCTGCGCGCGCTGCTGGCGGAACGCGCGCCCTCGGCGACCGGGCAGGTGGTGGTGGGGGTGGCGCTGCTGCACGGCCTGGCCGGTGGGGGCTGGCAGGTGGTGCGCCCGCATGGCTAGCCCGGCGCGCGCCCTGCCGGGGGACCGCCGCGGGTTGACCCGGCGCCTGCGGCCGCGCGGCGGCGCCGAGCGCCGCTCGCCGGTGGTGTTCGTGCCGGCCGGCGTGGCAGGCGAGGCGCTGATCCTGGCCGGGCTGGCGATGGGGCAGGCGCTGGTGGTGCTGGCGCTCGGGCTGGGCTGGTGGCTGGTGGCGCTGGTCCTGCATCTCGGCTGCTGCCTGGCGCTGCTGCTGCGGCCCGCGCCGCCGCCCGATGCGGAACCCTGGGCCACCGCGGTGCTGCGTCTGCTCACGGCGACGCTGCCGGCGCTCGGGCCGCTGGCGATCCCGGGCGCGCTGGCGGCGCTGGCGCTCGGCGTGCCGCGCCGGCTGCGCCGGGTGGCGCCGCCGCTGCCGGAGGACCCGGTCGATGCGCGGCTGGATGCCATTGCCCTGGCGCGGGACGTGCCGGACGGCCTGCTGCTGGAATCGCTGGGCGATGTGCTGCGCTGGGGGCATGCGCGGCAGAAGGCGCGCGCCCTGGACCTGGCGGCCGAACCGGCCCGCCCCGGCGGCGTCGCGCTGCTGCGGCTGGCGCTGAGCGATGCCGACCCGGCGGTGCGGGCACGCACGGAACTGCTGCGGCCGCAGGTGGAACGCCGGCTGCTGGAGGCAGCGGAAGCGCTGCGTGCCGTGGCGCGCGGCCAGTCCGGCGCCAATGGCCGTGCCGCGCAGCGCGCCCTGGCTCGCGCGCTGGACCGTGCCGCCTTCTCCGGCCTGCTCGAACCGCCGCGCGCCGATGCCTGCCGGGCGGAGGCCGCCGGGCTGTGGCAGGCGCTGGCCGAGGCCGCGCCCGATGGCGGCCCCGAGGGCGGTGATGCCGAGGCCGAGGCGGCGCTGGGCCGCAACCTGCTGGCGCTGGGCGACCTGCCGGCGGCGCGGCGGGCGCTTGAGGCGGCGGTGACGCGCGGCGCGGCGGGCGGCAGCGCCATCGGCTGGCTCGCCGAATGCCTGTTCCGCGCCCGTGACTTCGCGGCGCTGGAGGCGCTGGTGCTGCGCTGGCGCCCGCTGCTGGAAGCCGAGGCGCGGCGCGCCGCCGTCACCGGCCCGCATGCCGCCGCCTGGCGCCTGTGGCTGGCCGAGGCGCCGCGATGAGCGGGACCGAGGCTGAAGCGCCGGACCGGCCGGGCGTGGCCGGGGCGCTGGTGGCGGGCGCCTGGCTCGGGCCGGTGCTGGCGATGCTGGCCGGCTTGGCGCTGCTGGCGCTGCTCGGGGTGGAGGGCGAGTTCATCAGCCTGCTGTTCGTCGTCGCCCTGTCCCTGCTGGCGGGCGCGCCGGCGGCGATGCTGGCGGCGCGGCGCGGGGTGCTCGGCCGGCCGCTCGGCCTGGCCACCGGCGGCGCGGGGCTTGCCGCCTTCGCGCTGTTCCATCTGCTGGACGGGCTGCCGGTGGCGGAGGCGCTGGCCGGCGCCCTGGCCAGCGCGGCGCTGGCGCTGCTCTGGGTCGGGCTGGGCGTGGCCGCGGGCTTCGGCCTGCCGCCGCTGGCCGGGCTGGCGGCCGGGGCGCTGCTGGGCGCGGCGCTGGCCTGGCTGGTCGGTGGGCTGGCGGGAGCCTTCTGGGGCCTGGCGCTGGGCGCCGCGCTGGCCGGCTTCCTCGCCGCCGCTCCGGCCGCCGCCGCCCCGCCGCGGCTGCGCCCGGGCGAGGCGCGGGTGCTGGCCGGCCAGGGCGCGGCCGGGCTAGCGCTGGCGCTGGCGGTGCTGGCCGGGCCGCTGATGGCCTATGGCACCGATGGCAAGCTGATGGCGGTGGCGCTGGCCCTGCCGGTGGCCTTGCCGGGGCTGCTGCTGCTGGCGGCCACGCGCGGCCTGGCGCCGCTGCCGCTGGCCACTGCGCTGCTCGGCCTGCAGGCGCTGGCAGTGGCGCTGGGGCTGGTGATCGGCGGCGCGCCGGCGGCGGCGGGCTGGGTTTCGGTGGAGGGGCTGCCAGCCTTCCGGCTGGCGCTGCTCGGCGCCGGCTTCCTGCCGGCCTTCGCCGCCCTGGCGGCCGCGCTGCTGGAACGGCGCTCGCCACGGTCGGCGGTTCTGGCGGCGCTGGTCCTGGCGGTGCTGTCCGCCGGGCTGGGGCCGCTGCTGGGGCTGCTGCAGCCTGAGCTGGCCGATTTCGGCGCCCTGGCCGCGCCGGTGCTGGCCACCGGCTTCGCCTTCTGGCTTCTGCTCCGGGGAGAGGCGTGATGGACCTGCTGCTCGCGATCGACCAGGGCACCACCTCCACCCGGTCCATCCTGCATGGGCCGGATCTGGCGCCGCGCGCCAGCGCGCAGCGGGCGCTCGCCCAGCATTTCCCGGCGCCGGGCTGGGTGGAGCATGAGCCGGAGGAGATCTGGGCGGCGACGCTGGCCACGATGCGCGATGCCCTGGCCCAGGGGGAGGCCCAGGGCGGCGCCGCGGCGAAGGACCTGGCCGGCATCGGCATCACCAACCAGCGGGAGACGACGCTGGTCTGGGATCGCCGCAGCGGGCGGGCGATCCACCGCGCCATCGTCTGGCAGGACCGCCGCACCGCCGCGCATTGCGCCCGGCTGGCGGCGGAAGGCGCAGGCGGGCTGATCGCGGAGCGCAGCGGGCTGCTGCCGGACCCCTATTTCTCCGCCACCAAGCTGGCCTGGCTGCTGGACAATGTCGGCGGCGCGCGGGCGGCGGCGGAACGCGGCGACCTCGCCTTCGGCACGGTGGACAGCTTTCTTCTCTGGCGGCTGACCGGTGGGCGGGTGCATGCGACGGACGCTACCAATGCGGCGCGGACCATGCTGTTCGACATCCGCCGCGGCTGCTGGGACGCCGATCTGCTGAAGCTGTTCGGCATTCCCGAATCGCTGCTGCCGGAGGTGCGGGACAATGCCTGCGACTTCGGCATGACGGAGCCCGGGCTGCTCGGCACGGCGGTGCCGGTGCGCGGCATGGCGGGCGACCAGCATGCGGCGATGCTCGGCCAGGCCTGCTTCGCCCCGGGCATGGTCAAATCCACCTATGGCACCGGCTGTTTTCTTCTGCTGAACACCGGCGATGTCGCGGTGCCTTCGAAGAACCGGTTGCTGACGACGCTGGCCTGGCAGCTGGGCGGGCAGCGGACCTATGCGCTGGAAGGCGCCATCTTCATCGCTGGCGCGGCGGTGCAATGGCTGCGCGACGGGCTCGGCATCATCAAGGATGCGGCCGAGAGTGGGCGCTTGGCGGCAAAGGCGGACCCGGCGCAGCCGGTGTATTTCGTGCCGGCCTTCACCGGGCTCGGCGCGCCGCATTGGGATGCCGAGGCACGCGGCGCCATCTTCGGCCTGACCCGCAACACCGGCCCGGCCGAAATCTGCCGTGCGGCGCTGGAGGCGGTGGCCTTCCAGACCCGCGACCTGGTGGAGGCGATGCAGGCCGATTGGGGCGCGCGCGGCGGCGGGACCGTGCTTCGGGTCGATGGCGGCATGACCGCCTCGGACTACGCCATGCAGGCGCTGGCGGACCTGCTGGGCGCGCCGGTCGATCGGCCGGAGGTGCAGGAGACCACGGCGCTGGGCGCCGCCTATCTCGCCGGTCTCCAGGCCGGGCTGCTGCCGCCGCCGGGGCCGGCGGTGGCGCATTGGCGGCTGGACCGACGCTTTCATCCGTCCATGCCGCGCGCCGAGGCCGATCGCCGCCATGCCGGCTGGCAGGATGCGGTGCGCCGCGTGCTGACATGAGCGCTCTGGCGGAGCTGGGCCTGGCGCCGGTCATCAACGCCGCCGGCACCGTCACCCGCCTGTCGGGCGGCATCCTGGCGCCGGAGGTCCGCGCGGCGATGGCCGAGGCCGCATCCGCCTGCTTCGACATGCTGGAGCTGCAGGCGGCGGCGAGCCGGGAGATTGTGGCGGCGACCGGCGCGGAGGCCGGCATCGTCACCGGCGGCGCCTCCGCGGCGCTGCTGCTGGGCGCGGCCGCCTGCCTGGCGGGGCTCGACCCGGTGGCGATGAATGCGCTGCCGGCGGCGGGGGAACGCTGCGAATTCATCGTCAGCCGCAGCCAGCGCAACATGTATGACCGGGCGCTGGAAGTGGCGGGCGGGCGCATTGTCGAGGTCGGCATCCCGGACCGCTTCTCCGGCGCCGGGGTGCGCGATGCCTCGGTGGGGGAGGTCGCCGCCGCGATCGGGCCGCGCACCGCCGCCGTATTCTGGGTGGCGCAGCCCTGGTCGGAGCCGTCGCTGGCCGAGGTGGTGCGCGTGGCGCATGCGGCCGGCGTGCCGGTGCTGGTGGATGCCGCGGCGCAACTTCCCCCGGTCGCCAATCTGCGCGGCTTCCTCGATGCCGGCGCCGACCTGGTGGCGTTTTCCGGCGGCAAGGCGATCGGCGGGCCGCAGGCGAGTGGCATCCTGGCCGGGCGGCGGCCCCTGGTGGCCAGCGCGCTGCTGCAGATGCTGGACCTGGATGTGCCGGATGCGCAGTTCCGCCTGCCGCCGGAATTCGCCGGCAACACGGCGCTGCCCTTCCTGCCGCGGCACGGCATTGGCCGGTCCTGCAAGGCGGGGAAGGAGGAGGTGGTGGGCCTGCTGGTCGCGCTGCGCCGCTTCGTGGCGGAGGGTGATGCCGCCCGGCAGGCACGCATGCTGGCGCGGCTCGACGCGGTGCGGGCGGCGATGGGCGCGGTGCCCGCCGAGATCGCGCAGGGTCCGACACCGCTGCTGCTGCTGCGCTGCGCCGATCCTGCCGCGGCTGCGCAGGTGGAAGCCGCGCTGCGGGCCCGGCGGGTGCATGTGAACCAGGGGCGGATGCGGGACGGCGTGCTGGTGGTGCATCCGGCGGCGCTGGCGGAGGCGGATCTGGTACCGCTGGGCCAGGCGCTGGCGGCCGCCTTCGCCAGCGCGCAGAAAGCCGGATAGGATGCGCGCCATGACACGCCGGGAGATTCGCCCCATGCGGCCTGCCCTGTTCGCGCTTCTCGCCTTCGCGCTGGCCGGCTGCGCGGAACTGCGCCAGCCGCCGCCTTCCGCGCGCATCCCCGCGGTGCTCGGCGCCGGCAGTGCGGACCCGCTGCGCGATGCGGTGGGGCAGGCGGCGCTGGCCTATGCCGATGGCGGGCGATCGCTGGCCAACGACCCGGCCGCCATGGCCCGCGCCGCGGCGCAGGTGGAACTCCTGACGGTGGAATTCATGCGCGACCTGCGCTGGGCGCCGCTGCCCTCCGGCGTGGTGTTCGAGCTGCGCGGCGCCCGGGTGGAGGGCCGCGCCGCGCTCGGCATCCGCGCCGGCGCCGATCCGGATGCGGTGGTGCGGGCGCTGACCGCCGCGCATGTGGCGTTGCGGCGGGGCGACCGTCCGGCGGCGGAAGCGGCGCTTAGCCCGGCGCTGTTCGAACCGGGCGGGGCGGGCACGCTGGCCTTCCTTAGCCGCCCGGGCCCGCTGCCACAGGGCCGTATCGCCACATCGCTGGCCCGGGACGAGGTGGACCGCCTGGCGCGCAGCCGGGTCTGGGGCCTGACCGGGGCGCTGGACCCGCAGGCCGGATGGGTGAACCCGGAGCCGGGGCGGGGCCTCGGCATCGGGCCGCGCTGAACGGACGGCAGGGCAAGACCCGCCCGGCGGAACCGGCCGGACCCGTTTCCTGCCTGTTGCTGCAGGAGCGAACGGCGCGGGGGTTCCGCCGTTAGCCCTGCATGCCCCCCATAGATACCCTGCGGCCTGAACCCTACATCGTCGTCCTGACCTGTATCGGCCTGTTGATCGCCCTCGTGGCGTGGCTGCCGCTGGCGCTGAAGCGCCTGCCGCTGTCCCTGCCCATCGTCTGCATCCTGCTCGGCGCCGCCATCTTCGCCCTGCCCATGGTGGGGTCGGAGCCGCTGCCGCTGGCCTTCCCCGCCTTCACGGAGCGCTTCACCGAGTTCGTCGTCATCATTGCCCTGATGGGCGCCGGGCTGAAGATCGACCGGGTGTTCCACATCCATCGCTGGGCGGTGACCTGGCGGCTGCTCGGCATCACCATGCCGCTGTCGATCCTGGCCATCACCCTGCTCGGCGCCTGGGCCGGGCTGCCCTGGGTGGCGGCGCTGCTACTGGGCGCCAGCCTGGCGCCGACCGACCCGGTGCTGGCAGCCGATGTGCAGGTCGGCCCGCCGGAATCCGGGCAGGAGGATGAGGTGCGCTTCGGCCTGACCTCCGAGGCCGGGCTGAATGACGGGCTGGCCTTTCCCTTCGTCCACCTGGCGATCGTGCTGGCCCTGGCGGCGGAGTCCGGCGAGCCCTGGCTGCTGCACTGGATCGGCTACCACGTGATATGGGAAATCGGCTTCGGCGTGGCGGCGGGCTGGCTGGTGGGCCGCGTCTTCGGCTGGCTGACCTTCCACATGCCGGGCGACAACCAGTTGGCGAAGACCGGCGATGGGCTGATTGCCATCGCCGCCACCTTCGTCTCCTACGGGCTGACGGAGATGGCGCAGTGCTACGGCTTCCTTGCGGTCTTCGTCACCACGCTGACGCTGCGCCACGCCCATCGCAAGCACGAATTCCACCGCGAGATGCACGATCTGACGGAGCAGGTGGAGCGGCTGGCGATGATGCTGCTGCTGCTGCTGTTCGGCGGAGCGCTGGTTTCCGGCCTGCTGGCGCCGCTGGGCTGGGTGGATGTGGCGCTGGCGGTGGCGGTGCTGCTGCTGGTGCGGCCGCTGGCGGGGCTGGCCGGGCTGGTCGGGCTGCGCGCCGCCTGGGGCGAGAAGCTGACGCTCGCCTTCTTCGGCATCCGCGGCGTAGGGTCGTTCTACTACCTGGCCTACGGGCTGAACCACGCGGATTTCGCGGAGGCGGAGCGGCTTTGGGCGGTGGTCGGGCTGATCGTGCTGCTGTCGGTGCTGATGCACGGGCTGACGGTGACGCCCGTGATGCGCTGGCTGGACCGCAGCCAGGGGCGCGACCCGGATGCGCCGGAACGGTCGGAGATTCCGCCGCCGGGCCTGACCGGGCCGGCGCGGTGAGGGGGGCAGGTGTTGGCCCCCACCGACCGGGAAGGGCTGCTCAGTCCTTCGCCATCACCAGCACGTAGCTGCCGGGCGCATCCCCCAGCCCGGCATCCTTGGGCTGGCGGGCCGGCACCATGTCCTTGTCCAGCGCCAGCACCCAGCGCTGCCAATCCGGCCACCAGGACCCGGCGAGCTCGGTCGCGCCCTTGAACCACTCATCCGGGTCCGCCGGCAGGCTGGTGTTCACCCAGTGGCTGTATTTTCCCGAGTCCGGCGGGTTCACTACGCCGGCGATGTGGCCGGAGGCAGCGAGCACGAAGCGGGTCTTGCCGCCATAGATCTGCGTGCCGCGATAGGTGGATTTCCACGGCGCGATGTGATCCTCCCGCGTCGAGATCATGTAGTTCGGCACCTTGATCTTCCGCAGGTCGATCTTCACGCCGTCCAGCTCGATGGCGCCGGGTTTCACCAGGTCGTTCTGCTGGTACATCCGGCGCAGGTAGAAGCTGTGCATCTTCGCCGGCATGCGGGTGCTGTCGTCGTTCCAGTACAGCAGGTCGAAGGGGAAGGGCTCCTGCCCCAGCAGGTAGTTGTTCACCACGAAGGACCAGATCAGGTCGTTGGCGCGCAGCATGTTGAAGGTGGTCGCCATCTCCCGCCCCTCGAGGAAGCCCTTCTTCGACATCTTCTCCTCGATGCCGAGCAGCTGTTCCTCATCGATGAAGACGCCGAGTTCGCCGGCCTCCTCGAAATCCGTCATGGTGACGAAGTAGGTGGCGGATTTGATCCGCGTGTCCTTCTTCGCCGCCATGTGGGCCAGGGTGCAGGCCAGCAGCGTGCCGCCCAGGCAATAGCCGATGGCGTTGACGGATTTCTCGCCCGTGGCGGCCTCGATCGCATCGAGCGCCGCGTAGGGGCCCTCGCGCATGTAGTCCTCGAAGCCCTTGTCGGCGAGCGACTCGTCCGGATTGACCCAGGACACCACGAAGACCGTGTGGCCCTGCTCCACCGCCCATTTGATAAAACTGTTCTTGGGGCGGAGGTCGAGGATGTAGAACTTGTTGATCCAGGGCGGCAGGATCAGCAGCGGGCGCTTCAGCACCTGCTCCGTCGCCGGGGTGTACTGGATCAGCTCCATCAGTGCGTTGCGGAACACCACCTTGCCGGGCGTCACCGCAATGTTCTCGCCGACCTTGAACTTGCTGTCGTCGGTCATGCGGATGCGCAGGTTGCCCTTGCCGCGTTCCAGGTCGGACAGCAGGTTGGACAGGCCCTTCAGCAGGTTCTCGCCGCCCGTCTCCGCGGTGCGGCGCAGCACTTCCGGATTGGTCATCAGGAAGTTGGAGGGGCTCATCGCATCGACGAATTGTCGCGTGTAGAAATCCACCTTCTGCGCGGTCTTGTTGTCCAGCCCCTCCGCGCCCTGCACCACATTGGTGAAGTAGCGGGCGGAGAGCAGGTAGGACTGGCGGATGAAGTCGAAGACCTCATTCTCCCGCCAGGCATCGTCCTTGAAGCGGCGATCGCCCTTGGTTTCCTCGATCACGGCGGGGGCAGGTTCGCCCATCATCCGGCGCGCGGTGTTCTGCCAGAGGGTCAGGTAGTCCTGCCAGAAGCCGATCTGCGCCTGCATCAGGCGGGCGGGGTTGGCCATCAGCCGCGTGGTCATGTCGAGGAAGGCGGAGCCGATATGCAGCGGGTCCGGCCCGGTGGACGGCGTTCCTTCCGCCTGGCGCTTCAGGAAATCGCCGACGATGCGCTGCCCGCGCTCCGCCACATCGGCCATGGTGCGGCTGACCAGCGCCGGGTCCGGCAGGCGGAAGCCGGCCGCATCCCCGCCATTCGGCCGGGCATGGCCCGTCGCCTCGCGCGCCGCGGCGCCACGGGCCGAGCTTTCATGGCCCGCCGCCTCGCCGCCCTTGGCCTCGCCGGCCTTGGTGTGGTCCGCACCCGTATCCTGCGCCATGCGCCCGCATTCCCCCGAATTCGCCGCCGGCCGCCCGCCCGGGTGAGTCTTCCCGCCGAACCCTCGCCTTGGTGCTTTCGCCGGCTGGTGGTTCGGGGTAACCCTCGGCGCGCGAAGGATTGGGAAGCCATGCACCCGCGCGTCGGACGCCACGGGAAACACTGTGAAGGTAAGGGCCGGATGCCGGGCGATCAAGCGCGGCCCGGCGCCGTGCTGGCCTGCGTCCTGCTGCTGGCGGGATGTTCCGGCGGCGTGCCGCAGGATATCGACCCGCGCTACTGGTGGCGCAACGTCAGCGGCGGCTACCTGGATGGGCGCGAACCGCCGCCGGGCCGCGATGCGCCCTACCCCAACCTGGCCACCGTGCCGGCCCGGCCGGTGCCGCCCACCGCGGCGGAACGGGCTGCCCTGTCCGCCGCCCTGGCCGCGGATCGCGAGGGGTCCCGCACCGGGATGACGGGAAGCCCCGCACCCGTAACCTCCGGCAGCCAGCCGCCGGCGCCGCCGACCCTGGCTTCGGTGCCGGCGATCCGGCTGGAGCCGGTGCCCGCGCCCTTCGCACCCGCCGTCGCGGCGCCAACGGTTCCGGCCACGCCAGCGCCCCCCGCGACGCAGTCAGGAACGGCGACGCAGCCAGGAACGGCGACGCAGTCAGGCACGGCGACGCAGCCGGCGCCCGCACCGCTGCCGCAGGCTGCCCCGCCGCCGCTGTCCGGCCCGCCGCCGGCGCCGATGGGGGATCTGCTGGCGCCGCCGCCGCCGCCGGGCGCGGATCTGCTGGCGCCTCGCGGCAACTGAACCCTTCGGCTATCCTGCCCTTCCTCCACCCCCGGCTTCCCTTCACGCCACGGACCCGACGAAAATGACCGAGGAGTTCCACCGCATCCGGCGCCTGCCGCCCTACGTCTTCGCCGAGGTGAACTCGGCCAAGGCCAAGGCACGCGCAGCCGCCGAGGACATCGTGGACCTCGGAATGGGCAATCCGGACAGCCCGACGCCGCCGCATATCGTCGCCAAGCTGATCGAGGCCGTGGCCGACCCCCGCACGCACCGCTACAGCGCGTCGAAGGGCATCCCCGGGCTGCGCAAGGCCCTGGCCGGCTATTACGACCGCCGCTTCAACGTGAAGCTGGACCCGGAGACGGAGGTGGTCGCCACCCTCGGGTCGAAGGAGGGGCTGGCCAACCTGGCGGCGGCCATCACCAGCCCGGGCGATACCATCCTGGTGCCGAACCCGTCCTACCCGATCCACCAGTTCGGCTTCGTGCTGGCCGGCGCCTCCGTCCGGTCCATTCCCTGCACGCCGGATGACGACATGCTGTCGGCGCTGGACCGCGCGGTGAAGCATTCGGTGCCGAAGCCGACGGCGCTGATCGTGAACTTCCCGTCCAACCCGACGGCGATGCTGGCCGATCTGTATTTCTACAGGCAGATCGTCGATTTCGCGCGCAAGCACGAGATCTTCATCCTGTCCGACCTCGCCTATGCCGAGATCTATTTCGGCTCGAACGTGCCGCCTTCGATCCTGGAAGTGCCGGGTGCGAAGGATGTGGCGGTGGAATTCACCTCCATGTCGAAGACCTACAACATGCCGGGCTGGCGCATGGGGTTTGCCGCCGGCAATCCGCGGCTGGTCTCGGCGCTGACGCGGGTGAAGTCCTACCTGGATTACGGCGCCTTCGCGCCGATCCAGATCGCCGCCGCCGCCGCGCTGAACGGGCCGCAGGATTGCGTGCAGGAAATGCGCGACCTGTACCGCGAACGCCGCGACGTGATGGTGAAGGGCCTGGCCTCCGCCGGCTGGCAGGTGCCGTCCCCGGAGGGCTCGATGTTCCTCTGGGCGCCGATCCCGGACCGCTTCAAGCATCTCGGCTCGGTCGATTTCGCCAAGCTGCTGCTGGCCAAGGCGAAGGTTGCCGTCGCGCCGGGCATCGGCTTCGGCGAGCATGGCGACGGCCATGTCCGCATCGCGCTGGTGGAGAACAGCCAGCGCATTCGCCAGGCGATGCGCGGCATCAAGAACTTCCTGACCGCCGACAATGCCGGGCCGGTCGATGCCCCCGTCGAAACTCCCGACGCGGCCTGATTTCTCGATTGGATATCTGCACATGACCAAGCCGCTTTCCGTCGCGGTGGCCGGCCTCGGCACGGTGGGCGCCGGCGTGCTGACGCTGCTGCGCGACAATGCCGCGACCATCACGGCCCGCGCCGGTCGGCCGATCGCCGTCACCGCCGTCTCCGCCCGCGACCGGACGCGCGACCGCGGCGTCTCGATCGCCGGGCTGCGCTGGTACGATGACCCGGTGGCGCTGGCGCATGACCCGAATGTGGATGTGGTGGTGGAGGCGATCGGCGGGTCGGAGGGCCAGGGCGCGGATCTGGTGCGCGCCGCGCTGAAGGCCGGCAAGCCGGTGGTCACCGCCAACAAGGCACTGCTGGCCGTGCATGGCGCGGAACTGGCGGCACTGGCCGAGTCCAAGGGCGTCGCCTTGGCCTATGAGGCGGCGGTGGCCGGCGGCATCCCGGCCATCAAGGCGCTGCGCGAGGGGCTGGCGGCGAATGACATCAGCCGCGTGCTCGGCATCCTCAACGGCACCTGCAACTACATCCTGACGCAGATGCGCGAGCGCGGCATCGAATTCGCGCAGGCGCTGAGCGAGGCGCAGAAGCTGGGCTATGCGGAGGCCGACCCGGCCTTCGACGTGGATGGCATCGACGCCGCCCACAAGCTGGCGATCCTGGCCGCGCTGGCCTTCGGCCGCCCGGTGGATTTCGACGCCGTGCATGTCGAGGGCATCCGCGCCATCTCCGCCCTGGATATCAAGCTGGCGGAGGAGCTGGGCTACCGCATCAAGCTGCTCGGCATCGCGCGGCGCACCGATGCGGGCATCGAGACGCGGATGCACCCCTGCATGGTGCCGGTAGCGCACCCGATCGCGCGCGTCGATGGCGTGTTCAACGCGGTGGTGGCGGAGGGCGATTTCGTCGGCCGCATCGTGCTGGAAGGCCGCGGCGCCGGGGCGGGGCCGACGGCCAGCGCCATCTGCGCCGACCTGATCGATGTGGCGCGCGGCCGCACCACGCCGGTCTGGGGCGTCGCCTCCCCGGACCTCTCGCATGCGCCCAATGTGCCCATGTCGAAGCGCGTCGGCGCCTATTACCTGCGGCTGATGGTGGTGGACCGGCCCGGCGTCATCGCCGATGTCACCGCCGCGCTGCGCGACCACCATATCAGCCTGGAATCCATGCTGCAGCGCGGCAGGGCGCCGGGCGAGGTGGTGCCGGTGGTGGTGACAACACATGATTGCGAGGAAGCCCAGATGCGCGCCGCCATCGCCCGGATCGAGGCGCTAGAGGCCGTGCTGGAGACGCCGGCGATGATCCGCATCGAGGCGTTGTAGGGGCCGGAATCGGCACAAAGACCCCTGCCCCCATCCTTCATGGGGGCGGAGCGGCGTCCCGGCATGGAACGCTGCCGCCGCCCGTAGCGCCCCCCTCGGCCAGCCCTCTCACCCATTTGGGTGGAGAGGGCTTTTCCACAGCCTGCTAAGCCCCCTTTCCGCCGCCCCCGGTTCCGGGCCACAACATCCGCCTGGCCGGTGGGCGGAGACTGCCCCCCAGCCCCGATCCGGAGGAAGCCACCTTGTCCGAGACCACGCCGCAGATGGACCGTCAGGTCCATGTCGATCGCAACCTGGCCCTTGAACTGGTCCGGGTGACGGAGGCCGCGGGCCTGGCCGCCAGCCGCTGGATGGGCCGCGGCGACAAGAACGCCGCCGATGGCGCCGCCGTGGAAGCCATGCGCCGCGCCTTCGACACCGTCGCCATCTCCGGCACCGTGGTGATCGGCGAGGGCGAGATGGACGAGGCGCCGATGCTCTACATCGGCGAGAAGGTCGGCCTCTACGCCAAGGCCGGTGGCGGGCCGGAGGTGGATATCGCGGTGGACCCGCTGGAGGGCACCACCATCACCGCCAAGGGCGGCCCCAACGCCATGGCCTGCGTGGCGCTGGCCCAGAAGGGCGGCTTCCTGCACGCGCCGGACGTGTACATGGACAAGATCGCGGTTGGCCCCGGCCTGCCGGAGGGCGTGGTCCACCTGGACGCCTCGGTCGAGGAGAACCTGGCGAACCTGGCCAAGGCCAAGGGCCGCAGCGTCAATGACCTGGTCGTCTGCCTGCTGGACCGCGACCGGCACAAGGAGATCATCAAGCGCTGCCGCGCCGCCGGGGCGCGCATCATGATGATCCCGGATGGCGACGTTTCCGGCGTCGTGGCGGTTTCCCAGCTCGATACGGGCGTGGACATCTACATGGGCAGCGGCGGGGCGCCGGAAGGCGTGCTGGCGGCGGCGGCGCTGCGTTGCATCGGCGGCCAGATGCAGGGCCGCCTGATCTTCGAGAGCGAGGACCAGGTGCTGCGCGCCAAGGAAATGGGCATCACCGATGCCAGCCGCATCTATTCCATGACTGACATGGCGAAGGGCGACGTGATGTTCGCCGCCACCGGCGTGACCACCGGCCCGATGCTGCGCGGCGTGCGCGACTTCGGGAAGGGCGCGATCACCCATTCCATCGTCATGCGCTCGAAGTCCGGCACCGTCCGCTACGTGGAGGGTCACCACAACTTCGCGCTGAAGCCCGCGGCCTTCGCCGGTTGAACGACGCGGCCGCGACCCTTCTGGGTGCCCCCGGCGCCCTGTTGGGCGCGCCCGGCGCGGAGATCGCGCTGGGCGTGGCCCGCAGCGCGCTCGGCCGGCGCTGGATCTGGCGCCAGGGCGATGCGCGCACCGGGCTCGGCATCGCGCAGCGCCTGGAACTGCCCGAACTGGTCGGGCGGCTGCTGGCGGCGCGCGGCGTCGGGGTCGAGGCGGCGGCCGATTTCCTAGAACCTACGCTGCGCGCCCTGATGCCGGACCCCTCCACCCTGCGGGACATGGATGCGGCGGCGTCCCGCCTGGCGGATGCGGCGCAGGCCGGTGAGCAGGTGGTGGTGTTCGGCGACTACGACGTGGACGGCGCCTGTTCCGGGGCGCTGACCGTGCGGCTGCTGCGCGAACTCGGCGCCCGCGTCACCCATTACGTGCCGGACCGCATCGCGGAGGGCTATGGCCCTAATGCACGTGCCATCGCCACGCTGTGCGACCGCGGCGCCACGCTGATCGTCACGGTGGATTGCGGCATCGCGGCGGAGGTGGCGCTGGAGGCGGCGCGCGGCCGGGCCGATGTGGTGATCCTGGACCACCACAAGGCGGAAGGCCCGGTGCCGGTGGTGCGCGCCGCGGTCAATCCGAACCGGCTGGACTGCACCAGCGGCCTCGGCATGCTGTGTGCCGCCGGGGTGGCCTTCCTGGCGGGCGTCGCCACGGTGCGGGAGATGCGCCGCCGCGGCGCCTTCGCCACAAGGCCGGAACCCAGGCTGCTGGATCTGCTGGATCTGGTGGCGCTGGCCACCGTCTGCGACGTGATGCCGCTGACCGGGCTGAACCGCGCTTTGGTGGCGCAGGGGCTGAAGGTGATGGCCCGCCGCGGCCGGGCCGGCGTCTCCGCGCTGCTGGAAGTGGCGCTGGCCAAGGATTCGCCAACCGCCCACACGCTCGGCTTCCTGCTCGGCCCGCGCATCAACGCCTCCGGCCGCATCGATGAGAGCGATCTGGGGCTGCGCCTGCTGCTGGAGGATGACCCGCTGGAGGCCCGCGCCATGGCGGAGAAGCTGGATGCGGTGAACAAGCGGCGGCAGGAGGTGGAGGCGGACGTGCTGACCGCCGCCATGGCCGAGGCCGAGCGCCAGGCGCAGCACGGCCACCCCGTTCTGCTGGTGGTGGGCGAAGGCTGGCACCCCGGCGTGGTGGGCATCGTCGCCGGCCGGATGAAGGAAAAGTATAACCGCCCGGCCTGCGTCGCCGGCCTGAACAACGGGCTGGCCAAGGGCTCCGGCCGCTCCGTCGCCGGGGTGGATCTGGGCGCGGCCATCATCGCCGCGCGTCAGGCCGGGCTGCTGGAGACCGGCGGTGGGCACGCCATGGCCGCCGGATTTTCCTTCCTCGCGGCGCGCGAGGGGGAGTTCCATTCCTTCCTGGATGAGCGCCTGTCGCATGCTGCGGACCTGCCGGGTGCGGCGGATCTGCCGGTGGAAGGCTCGCTCGCCGTGGCGGGTGCCACGGTGGAGGTCGCCAGTCAGATCGCCCGCCTCGCCCCCTTCGGCGCCGGCAATGACGAACCCGTCTTCGTGCTGTCCCGCGCCCGGGTGGTCCGCGCCGACCGGGTGGGCAAGGAAGGCGGCACCATCCGCGCATTCCTGGAAGGCGAGGGCGGCAGCGGCCGCCTGAAGGCGATCTGCTTCCGCGCCAAGGAAGGCCCGCTGGCCGCCGCGCTGCTGGGCGGCGGCACGCTGCACCTGGCTGGCCATCTGCGCGCCGAAAGCTGGAACGACAGCGTGACCGCCGGCTTCCATGTGGTGGATGCGGCGCCGGTCGGGTAGTTGGATGAGGTGTCACAGGTCGTAACAGCTTCGCCCTTGAACGAGGGCGTCCGGCGGGCAACATGACGGCCCATGGAACCGAATCGCCCCCCGCCTGTCATCGATATGACGCCTGACGGGCAGTTCACGCAGCCGCCAACCCCGCGGCAGCCCGGCCTGCTTGACCGCGTCCTGGCGCGGGTCGGCGGGGTTGCGCTGCTGGTCGCGCTGATCGCTGGCGGCCTGGTGCTGGCCTCGCTCGCCGTGGTGTTCGTCGGCCTGATCCTGCCGGTGCTGCTGGTGGCCGGGCTGATCGGCGCCGGCTCCATCTGGTGGCGCCTGCGTCGCGCCCGGCAGCAGGGGCGGCCCGTCTTCGTCGTGATGCGGCGCTGAGTCGCCCGCCGTTCCGGATCGACCCGGGCCGGCTCTACGAAGTTTCCCCCCGCGGCACCCCCTGGACCGAGGGCGATCCGGCCGAGGCCGCCGCCCGGTTGCGGCGGATGCGCTGGCTGTTCGGCATTGGCCTGGCGATCAACGCTGTGACCTGGACCGCATCCGGCGCTGCCTTGATGCTGGGCGGGGCACACTGGGGCGCAGGCTTCGGGCTGCTGGCGGTGCTGACGGCGCCGCTGCTCGGCCTGCCCGCGCTGGCCGAGGCCGCGGCCCGGCAGCGCGCGAGGCGCCGGCATCGGCGCCGGGCGCCGGAATTTCCGCGCGGATGATCGGGCGGCTGATCAGGCCGCTGCGGACAGGCTGACGGACGCCACCGCCTCTGCCAACAGGCGAAAACTGTCCTGCCGGGCCTTCGGATCGTGGCAGGGGGTCAGCACCGCGACCTCCTCCACCCCATGCGCCGCGGCCAGCGCCGCCAGGCGCGCGGCGACCTGTTCCGGGGCGCCGACCAGCGCGCGGGCGCGCATGCGCTCGATCTTGGCGGCTTCCTCCGATGTCAGGGAATAGGCCTCGGCCTCCTCGACGGAGGGCAGCGGCGGATAGACTCCGCGGTCGCGGGACAGGCGCCAGATGGCGCGGGACCGGAAGTGGCGGAACGCCTCGGCTTCCGTCGAAGCCGTGAGGGCGTAAACCGCAACGACACCCTGCGGCTTCGCCAGCCGGCCCGGCACGCCGGGATGCGGCCGGAATCCCTCGCGATACAGGCCCATCGCCTCCTCGCTGCCGCGCCCATCGGTGATGAAATGGGCGAAGCAGTAGGGCAGGCCGAAATAGGCGGCGAGCTGGGCGCCGAAATCCGAGCTGCCGAGGATCCAGACCTCCGGCCGGGTCGGGATGGCGGGGTTGGCGGTGACCATCCGGAAGGGGTGGCTTTCCGGCAGCCCGTCGCCGAGCCAGCCCATCAGGTCCTGCACCTGCTGCGGAAAGCGATCCGCCGCCGCCGCCGCATCCGGGTTCAGCGCATAGGCGGTGCGGCCATCCGAGCCCGGGGCGCGGCCGACGCCGAGGTCGATGCGGCCGGGCGCGATCGACTCCAGCACCCGGAACTGCTCCGCCACCTTCAGCGCCGAATAATGCGGCAGCATCACGCCGGCGGTGCCGATGCGGATGCGCTGGGTGGTGGCCGCGATGGCCGCTGCCAGTACCTCCGGCGCGGTCCCGGCGTGGGAGGCGCTGTTGTGGTGCTCCGCCAGCCAGTAGCGGCGATAGCCCCATTGGTCCGCCAGCCTGGCCAGCGCCAGCGTCTCCCGGATCGCCTCATCCGCACCGCGGCCGGAGGCGATGGTCGATTGGTCGAGAATGGACAGCGCGAGCGGCATCATGGACCCTCCAGCCCGCAAGGTGGGGCCTATGCCCCCGCGCGTCGAGGTGGCCATGACGGACGAGGATTTCATGCGCCACGCCATCGCCCTGTCCCGCCGCGGCATGGAAGGCGGCGCGGGTGGTCCCTTCGGGGCGGTGGTGGTGCTGGAGGGGCGGGTGGTGGCGGAGGGCTGGAACCAGGTGACCAGCACCAACGACCCGACCGCCCATGCGGAGATTGTCGCCATCCGCCGCGCCTGCACCGCGCTCGGCCGCTTCGACCTGCGCGGCGCCACGGTATTCACCAGCTGCGAGCCCTGCCCGATGTGCCTGGCGGGGCTGTACTGGTCGCGTTGCGACCGTGTGGTCTATGCGAATGACCGGGAGCAGGCCGCCGGCATCGGCTTCGACGATGCCTTCCTCTATGCCGAGATCCCGAAGCCGATCGCGCATCGCAGCCTGCCCATGCAGCGCCTGCTGGGGGCGGAGGCGCTGGAGGTCTTTGCCGAATGGGCGGCGAAGCCCGACCGGGTGGCCTACTGATACCAGATCCCGGTGATCGTGACCGATCACCGCCTCGATCGCCGACGCATCCGCCGGCTTGGCTACGCGCCACCTGGCGCGGCCGCCATCCGGCCGCTCGCCCGCCATCGGCAGGCGCAGGCTCCCATCAGTGGCTTTGGCGTGAGGCCTCCGCCTCAGGACCGCACGCGCCGCATGATGGCGAAGTAGATGCTGTCGATCAGGGCGAGGAGCGGGTCGGTGGAAATCGGGCGCATGGACGGTCCTCCTGGGGCGAGGAGGACAGCATGCGACGCTGGTCCCTACCGCCGGCTTAAGGCGTCTCAGGAATCGGACAATTCTCCCGAACAAGCGTGAAGCCTGTCGGCAGGCTTGACGCTCGCCGCAACAACAAAACTAAATTTTATTTTTTATGGAACAATTTCAGTATCATGATGAAGTGGCACGCTCGTTGCTCTCCCGTGGCATGCAGCAATCTCGCTGCCATTGAGGAAACAAGAAATGTTCAGGACTATTCTCGGCGCTGCAGTTGGTGCAATGGCGCTGATCGGCGTGTCGGCTGCCCAGGCCCAGCCGGTAAATTTCAGCATCCTCTCCGGGGGCTTCACCGTCGGGTCCGGCTATGGCACCGGCAGCGGCCAGCTCGATGTCACATTCACCGATCTGGTGACGCCGCAATCCTTCAGCCTCAACCTGGGTGAGACGGAATCCTTCCTGTTCGGGCGAGTCACGTTCAACGAGACCTGCATCAACCCGGCGCTGTTCTGTGGCGGCTTCCCTGAGAACCTGTTCACCAACGAAACCGACAACCTGGACGTTGTAGCCAGCTTCGCCTTCACCAGCCCGCTGGCTGAGACCGTGCAGCTGGTGGCGAGCACGGGCGCGTTCAGCGGCCCGGTGGACGACCTGCTGGAGAACATCCCCGGCGTCCGCATCACCGACTTCTTCATCGACTTCGCGCCGGTCACGGTCAATTTCGGCGTCGGTGGAACCTTCCTGGTCGATATCTCCGACATGTACTTCGCGGAGAACGGCTCCATCAGCCCCGGCGCGAACGTGACGCTGACGGCGGTCCCGGTGCCGGAGCCGGCCTCGCTGGCGCTGTTCGGCGCCGGGCTGCTCGGCCTCGGCATGGTGCGCCGCCGCGCCGCCCGCCGGAACGGGCTGGCCTGACCATCCGGCCAAGGCGCGGCCGGCCCCTCCGGGTGCTGGCCGCGCCTCAGCCCGCCACCCGGCCGAAGATCGCCGTCAGCAGGGCGTACAGCGCGCCGCCGACCAGGAAGCCGACCAGCGTGCCGTTCATCCGCACATATTGCAGGTCGCGGCCGACGCGCAGCTCGATCTTCTCCGTCACCGTCGCCGTGTCCCAGTTCCGCACCACGCCGGCGATGAAGTCCGAAAGCTGGGTGCGGGCACGCGGCAGCAGGGCGATCAGGGCGCGTTCGGCGCCCTTGTTCAGCCGGTCCCGCGCCGCCGGATCCTCCGCCAGCATGGTGCCGAGATTGCCCAGCGCTGCCTGCAGCGCCTGCACGGTGCGCCCGTTCGGGTTCGCCGCATCCGCCTCCAGCGCCGCGCGCAGCCGGCCCCAGATATCGCCCAGCCAGGCGGCGACGGCGGGGTGAGCCAGGGCTTCCCGCAAGGCTCGGCCGACGGCGGCGGCGCGGTCCGGGTCGGTCTCCAGCCGGGTGATCTCCGCGCGGATCCAGGCCTCGAAGGCGGCGCGCAGGTCGCTGTCGCCGGGCTGCACGCGGTCCAGCTCGGCATTCAGGGCGGACAGCACGCGCCGCGCGATGCCGGCGCCGGCGATCCAGCCGACCAGCGCGCCACCCTCCGCCCGCACCCGCGCGGCGATGGCGGATTGCAGCTGGTCCTCCTTCGCCACCAGCACGGCCTTGAGCTGGCCGATCGCCAGGTCGAACACCTCCTGGTGCCGGCCGCCCTCGATCAGCGCCGTCAGGGCGCGGGCGAGCACCCGGGCGGCGCCCGGCCCGCCGGCGATGCGCGGCAGCAGGCGGCCCAGCAGGCGGCGGGCGCGGCCATCCTCCAGGCTGGCCAGGATGCGCGGCAGCCCCTTGGCCAGCGCGCCGGCGGCCGGCTGCACCGCGGCGGGGTCCGAAAAGAAATCGCCCAGCACCCGTGCCAGGTCCACCTTGGACAGAACCCGTGAAACCTCGGCCTCGGTGAAGACGTGGTTCGCGACGAAGCGGCCGAGCCCGGCGCCCAGCCTTTCCTTCTGCATCGGGATGATGGCGGTGTGCGGGATGGGCAGGCCCAGCGGGTGGCGGAACAGCGCCGTCACCGCGAACCAGTCGGCGATGCCGCCGACCACGCCGGCCTTGGCGGCGGCCTGCAGCAGGTCCGTGCCATAGCCTGGCGGCAGCGCGTAGCTGCCGAGCAGCAGCCCGCCCATGCCGGCGAGCAGCCCGGTGGCGGCGGCGCGGTGCCGGTTGAGGCCGCGGCGGAGCTGATCCTCCGTATCCGGGGTGAGGGGGAGGGGCGAGGGGGGCGGGGGGCTGTCCTGCATTGCAAGCGCAGGTAGGCCACCGGAAGCCCTTTTCCCAGCCGCAGCTTGAAGGCTATAGGGGGCGTGACGTTATAAGGTAACCATGCGCCCCTTGCTCACCTCGCTCCGCACCGTTGATCCCCTGGCCCTTTCGGCCAGCGCCGGCGCGCGCCTTCTGCTGGCCGCGAGCGTTTTGGCGGTGCTTTGGGCGGCCGTGGGCTGGGCGTTGGCCGCATGATGCGGGCGATGGCGGAAAAGCCGGTGGCGCGGCGTGGGCCGGCGGTGGAACTTGCCAACCTCACGGCGACGCATCAGCGCCATCCGGCGGTGCATCACGTCTCCGCGCGCTTCGCCGCCGGGTCGCTGGCGGCGATCGTCGGCCCGAACGGCGCCGGCAAGACCACGCTGCTGCGGGCGATCGCCGGGCTGCACCGGGTGGATGAGGGGCGGGTGACGCTGACGGGCCAGAAGCCGCGCGTGGCGCTGCTGCCGCAGCAATCCGGCATGGACCGCGCCTTCCCGATCCTTTGCCTGGATGTGGTGCTGCAGGGCATGTGGTCGCGCCTCGGCGCCTTCCGCGGCACCAGCGCGGCGGACCGGGACCGGGCGCAGCAGGCGCTGGAGGCGGTGGGGCTGGGCGGTTTCGCGAAGCGGCCGGTCGGCGCCATGTCCGCCGGCCAGTTCCAGCGGCTGCTCTTCGCCCGGCTGCTGGTGCAGGACGCCGACCTGATCCTGCTGGACGAGCCGTTCAACGCGGTGGATGCGCGCACCGCCGCCGATCTTCTGGCCGTGCTGCGCCGCTGGCATGGCGAGGGCCGCACCGTGCTGGCCGTGCTGCACGACCTGGACCTGGTGCAGCGCGAATTCCCCGACTGCCTGCTGCTGGCGCGGGAGGCGATTGCCTGCGGTCCGACCGCCGAGGTGCTGTCCGCCGCCAACCGCCTGCGCGCCCGCATGATGGCCGAGGCCTGGGACGAGATCGCCCCCGCCTGCGCGGCATGACGGCGATGGTTCCGTCGCGTGACCGCTCCGGCCCCCCTCATGCGCCGGGCGGAAACCTCCGGTTTCTTTGGCTTCGCAGCATAAGTGGCGGGCCGCGTTCGCGGCCGCGGGCTTAACGCCATGGACTGGCTGTTCGGCCCCTTCCTCGAATTCGGCTTCATGCGCCGCGCCTTGGTCGGCTGCCTGGCGCTGGCCGTGGCGGCGCCGCTGCTCGGCGTGTTCCTGATGCTGCGACGGACCTCGTTGACCGCGGAGGTGCTGGCGCATGGCGTGACGCCAGGCATCGCGGCGGGCTTCCTGATCGCGGGGCTTTCGGTGCCGGCCATGTCGCTCGGCGGGCTGATCGCCGGGCTGGCCGTGGCGGTGGGTGCCGGGGCGCTGTCCCGTGCCACGGGGGGGCGGGAGGATGCGGCGCTGACCGCGCTGTACCTGATCGCGCTGGCGCTCGGCGTGACGCTGGTGTCGCTGCGCGGTGATACCTCGGACCTCACGCATCTGCTGTTCGGCCAGGTGCTGGGGGTGGATGATCCGGCGCTGCTGCTGATGGCGGGCGTCGCCACGCTGACCCTGCCGGTGCTGGCGCTGGCCTGGCGGCCGCTGGCGCTGGAATGCTTCGACCCGGGCTTCGCCGCGGCGGAGGGCGTGCGCGGCGGGCTGTGGCACGGGCTGTTCCTGGTGCTGGTGGTGCTGAACGTGCTGGCCGCCTTCCAGGCCATGGGCACGCTGATGGCGGTGGGGCTGATGATGCTGCCCGCCGTCGCGGCGCGGCATTGGGGGCGGGAATTGTCCGGCATGGCCTATGCCGCCGTGGGGCTGGCGATGCTCTCCGCGCTGTTCGGGCTGCTGGCGAGCTACCACCTCGACCTGCCCTCCGGCCCCGCCATCGTGCTGACGGCGGGGGTGGCCTGGGCAGTGTCCGTGGTGTTCGGGCCGGTGGATGGGCTGCTGGCGCGCTGGGTCCGGCGGCCGCATCTGGCCGGCTGATCAGGCCTGGCGGCGGTAGGAATAGTTCTTGTTCAGCCGTTCCAGCAGGTAGTCGCCGTATAGCACGGGTGGGTGCTTCGCCGGATTGGCGGCGCTGGTGCAGCTCGGCAGGCAGGCCACCTCGCTCGCCATGTCCATGTCGAAGAAATAGGGGCAGGAATAGCGATCCCCGCCCGACAGGTTCTTCACCCGGTGCGGCGTGGATTGCCAGCGCCCATTGGTCCAGCGCGCCAGCATGTCGCCCACATTCACCACGAAGCTGCCGGGGATCGGCGTGGCGCGCAGCCACATGCCATCGGCGCGCCGCACCTCCAGCCCGCCCGACATGTCCTGCAGCAGCACGGTGATGAAGCCGTAGTCGGTATGCGGGGCGGAGCCGAATTCATCCTCCGCCGCATCCGGCGGCTGCGGCGGGTAGTGCAGCAGGCGCAGGAAGGTGGTGGGCTTTTCGAAGAAGGGCAGCAGGAAGTCGGGCGGCAGGTTCAGCGCCAGCGCGATCGGGCGCAGCAGGCGGCGGCAGAAGTCTTCCATCGCCGCCTGGTAGGCCAGAACCTCCGCCCGGAACCCGGGCAGCTCCGCCGGCCACTGGTTCGGCCCCTGCAGGGGCATGCCGAAGCGCGGGTCATCTTCCGCCACCTCATGCATGAACATGAAGGATTCGGAGAAGTTGGGCTTGGTGACGCGGGCAACCGAGGATGTCTGGATGACGCTGGTCTTCGGCGCCATGTAGCCGCGGTGGAAGCCGTTCATGTCGATCGCGCGCTTCGCCGCATCCGGCAGCGCGTGGAAGCGGCGGGAGGCTGCGAAGATCGCCGCCTGCTGCGCCGGGCTGATCGGCGTATTGGCGAAATAGGCGAAGCCGATGCCGCCGAAGGCCGCATCCAGCGCCCGCGCGATGGCGGCATCGCCCTCCGCCGTGCCCAGGGCGCCGAGGTCGATGATCGGCAGGTTTTGGGCGGCGTCCATGGCGATCCTCATGCGGATGGGGCTGGCAGCGAACGCTCCAGCCCCGGATGCGTCAAGCGGGGTGGGTCAATCCAGGGAGATGCGGCCCTCGCGCACCACCACGGCCCATTTCGCCACCTCCGCCCGGACGAAGGCGTCGAATTCCGCGGGGGTGGTGGCCTCCACGGTGAAGCCCTGGGCGGCGAAGCTGTCCTTGATCTCTGGCGCCGTCATGGCGCGGGCCACTTCCGCATGCAGCCGGGCCATGATCGGCGCCGGGGTGCCGGCGGGGGCGAACAACCCCTGCCAGGAGGTGGCGGCGAAGCCCGGCAGCCCGGCCTCGTCCATCGTCGGCACCTGCGGCAGCAGCGGGTGGCGGGCCGGGGAGGTGACCGCGAGGGCCCGCAGCGCCCCGGCCCGCACCTGCGGCAGCGCCACCAGGAAATCGGCGAAGCTGGACTGCACCTGGCCGCCGACCAGGTCCGTCAGCGCCGCGGCGGAGCCGCGATAGGGCACATGCGTCAGCTCCACTTTCGCGGCCTGGCCGAACATCACGCCGGTCAGGTGCATCGAGGTGCCGTTGCCCGGCGTCGCATAGGTCAGCCCGCCATTCGCCGCCTTGGCCGCGGCGATATAGCCCGCCAGGTCCTGGATCGGCTGGTCCTTGTTCACCACCAGGATCAGCGGCGCGGAGACCACGCGCGACAGCGGCGCGAAGGCATTGGCGGGATCATAGGGCAGGGTGCGGAACAGGCTGCCGGCGATGGCATTGCTGCCGGTGACGCCCATCAGCAGCGTATGCCCATCCGGCGGGGATTTCGCCACCATGTCGGCGCCCACCGTGCCGCCGGCGCCGGGGCGGTTCTCCACCACCACGGTCTGGCCGAGGGCGGCCGTCAGCTTCTCCGCCAGGCGCCGCGCCAGCGTGTCCGTGCTGCCGCCGGGTGGGAAGGGCACGACGATGCGGATGGTGCGGCTCGGCCAGCTTTGTCCGAGTGCGGGTGTCGCCAGCGCGGCGCCCAGGACGGCGCCGAGGCTGCGTCGGGTGAGGGTCATGATGCCAAGTCTCCCAGTTCTTGTTGTGCGGATTCTTGTTGTGCGGGGCCCCAGCCGCCCCCGCCCGCGGTCTCCAGGATGAAGCGGTCGCCCGCCGCCCAGGTGGTGCGCGCCTTCGAAGGCAAGTGTCGCGCCGTGCCATCCGCCTGCAGGATGCGTGCCGTGGCGGGCGCGGCGGCGCCGCCACCCTGCGCGCCCGGGGCGCCGGCCAGGTGCCGCTCGCCGCGGTAGGAGATCTCGGCCGTGCCCGACAGCAGCCGATAGATCCGCCGCACGCCGTCGCCCCCCGGATGCAACCCGGCGCCACCGGAGCCGCGCCGGCGTTCGATGGCCTCCACGCGGATCGGAGCGGCCGATTCCAGCATTTCGGCCGGCAGGTTGCGGGCGTTGGAGACATCGGCCGAAAGCCCCGGCTGCCCCGGCCCATCCGGCCGGCCACCCGACCCGCCGGCGACGATCTCCGTGAAGATCCAGCGCCGGCCCTCGGCGTCCGTGCCGCCGATGGACAGCACCACGGCAACCCCGGCATTGGGTGCGGCGGCGGGTTTCGGCGAAAGCCGCGCCAGCGCCGCGAACAGCGCGTTGCAGGCCAGCTTCACCGTGGCGGTGCGCGCATTCACCGCGGCCGGGAAGCGCGGGTTCACCACGCTGCCCTCCGGCAGGTGCAGGTCCAGCAGATCGAGCAGCCCGTGATTGGCAGGCGCCTCCGGCGCCAGGCGCTGCAACAGGCAGAAGCAGGCGGCGAGCAGGCCGGAGGGCGCGGCATTCACCGGCCCCGCCGTCTGCGGCGCCGATCCGGTGAAATCCACGGCCAGCCGCGGCCCAGGCAGTCGGCGCAGCGTGACGCGGATGGGCACGGCGGCGGGGCTGCGTCCGTCGCCTTCCAGCGCATCCTCCGCCGTGGCCTCGGCTTCCGGCAGCGCGGCCAGCGCCTGCGCCAGGGTGTCTCGCGCTTCCGCCAGCAGCGCCTCGCAGCCCTGCGCGAAGGAAGCCGCGCCCATGCTGGTGGCGAGCACCGAAACCTCCCGCGCCGCCAGGGATACGGCAGCCCATTGCGCGGCCAGGTCGCCGGCCAGCATCGCGGGCGTGCGGGTATTGGCGGCGAGGATGGTGGCGATACCCGCATCCTCCACCCCCGCATGGCGCCATTTCACGGGCGGCAGGCGCAGGCCTTCCTGGAAGATGTTTTGCGCATCCGGCGGCACGGAGCCGGGGGCGATGCCGCCGACATCCTGGTGGTGCAGGATGGTGGCGGCGAAGGCCACCACGCCGCCTTCCGCGAAGACCGGGCGCGCCAGGATCAGATCCGGCAGATGCGTGCCGCCGGACCAGGGATCGTTCAGCAGCAGCCCGTCGCCCTCGGCCAGCGTTTCGGGCGGGAAGGCGCGGGCCAGGGCGGCGATGGCCGGGATCATGCCGCCGAGCAGCAGGGGCAGCGACCGTGCCTGCGCCAGCACGCGCCCATCCGGCAGGAACAGCGCGGCGGCGCAATCCATGCCCTCACGCGCCACCGGGGACAGCGCGCTGGCCAGCAGGCTGTCCTGCATGCGGTCGGCCAGGCCCTCCAGCGCCAGGCGCAGGATGTCCCGGGCTGCGGCCTCGGCGAGGCTCATGACGCGTCTTCCAGCAGCAGCGCGCCATCCTCGCGCCGCCTGGGACGCCAGCCGGGCGGGATGCGGAGGGTGGAATCGTCGGAATCACGCAGCACCGTGCCATCCGGCAGATGGCGCTCCGCCCATGCGGAGGCGGCGATGTGGCGCGGTGGCGGGGCGAGCGGCGCGCTGGCCGCGCAGCGCAGCGCCAGGATGCGCCGCGCGCCGCCGGGCGCATGGCCGCGGGCTGCGGCATGGGCGGCGTCGAAACGCGCGGCCAGCGCGGAGGCGGGCTCGCCGGGGGTGAAGGGCACCTCCAGCGTCTCCGCCTGGCCGCCATAGGCCATGGCGAGGCTGTGCCGGGGCTCCGCCGCGCAGCCCCAGGCGGCGAGGCGCTCCGTCAGCGCCTCGGCCTGCGCCAGGGCCTGTTGGTGGGGTAGGTCGTCCAGCGCCAGGTCGCAGGGCGCCTCCAGCGCCGCGGAGGCGGGCGCCAGGGCCAGGCCAAAGGCGGAGAGCAGGCCGGGCGCCGACGGTACCAGCAGCCGCCGGGCGCCGATGCGGCGCGCGATGGCGGCGGCGTGCAGCGGCCCGGCCCCGCCGCCCGCCACCAGCAGCGCGGTGGTGGGGTCCAGCCCCCGCCGCAGCGCGATGCGGCGCAGGGCGCCGGCGATGATCGCCTCCGCCAGTTCCAGCGCCGGCGTCGCCTCCGTGGTGCCGAGCGCCGCGCGCAGGGCGGCGGCGGCGGCATCCCGCTCCAGCACCTGGCCCGAGAGGGCTTTGGGCAGCCAGCCGGCCAGCAGCGCGGCATCCGTCAGCGTGGCCTGCGCGCCGCCGCGGCAGGCGGGGCGGGATGGCGCGCCGAAGCGGATGCGGCCGCCGCGCAGGGCCAGGGTCGCGCCGCCGCCCATCGCCAGGCTTTCGACATCCAGTGCCGGGCAGCGCAGCCGCAGCGAACCGAGCCCGATCTCCCGCGCCGTCAGTGGCACGCCGGCCCGCACCAGGCTGACCTCCGCCGTGGTGCTGCCCATGTCGAGCCCGATCGCATCCTCGCCCGCCGCCCAATGCGCGACGGCGCGCGCCCCGGCGGCGGGGCCGGAGAGCGCGAGGCCAAGCGGCTGTGCCAGCGCATCCGCCAGCGGCGCCAGGCCGCCTTCCGCGCGCAGCACCCAGGGCGCGGGAAGCAGGCCGGTCAGGCGCGTTTCCAGCAGCGGCTTCAGCGCCGCATCGGCCAGCGTCGCCAGCATGCGCTCGAATTCGCGCAGCCCGGGATCGATTTGGTGCGACAGCGACAGGCGCAGATCGGGCCGCATCGCGTGGATGGCCTGCGCCACCGCCAGCTCATGCGCCGGGTTCAGCGGCGCGAACAACAGGCAGATGGCAACCGGCGTGCCCTGCGGCAGCGTCGCGATCAGCGCAGGCAGCGCGGCGAGCGGTTCCACCTCCACGCCGTGCGCATCAATGCGGCCGGCGATCTCGCAGCGCCAATCGGGCGGGGAGAGCCAGGGCGGCGTCGGCGGTGGCGGCGCCTCATCCATCGGGTCGCGCTTGGATTGGCGGCCGAGATCGGGGATGTCGCGAAAACCCTGCGTGGTGAGCAGCGCCACCGGGCTCGCCGTGCCGCTGATCAGCGCATTGGTGGCCAGCGTGGTGGACAGGCGCAGCCGCGCCACCTCCCCTGCCGCGATGCCGGCGGCGGAGAGCAGCGCGGCGACGGACTCGCGCAGCGGCGCGGCGTGGTCGCTCGGGCGCTTCAGCAGGATCGGCAGCGTACCCTGCGCGCTTGCGAAGATGTCGGAAAAATCACCGCCGATATCGATCGCGACATCCAGGCGGCGCGTCATGCTCAGGCGGCCCAGCGCGTGGGGGCGAAGGCCGCAAGATCGATCTCCGGATCACGCCCGGCGACGAGATGCGCAATCTCCCGCCCCGTGCTGGCGGCGCCGCACATGCCGATATGGCCATGGCCGAAGGCGAACCAGGCATTGTCCACGCGCGGCGCGCGGCCGATCACCGGCAGACTGTCCGGCAGGCAGGGGCGGTGGCCCATCCATTCGCTGGTGACGCTGGTATCGAGATGCGGGAACATTTCCTTGCCTCGCGCCAGCAGCATCGCGGCGCGGCGGTAATCGGGCGCGGCACTGAGGCCCGCGAATTCCACGGACCCTGCCAGGCGAAGCCCCATCTGCATGGGGTTCACCATGAGGTTGTGCTCCACCGCCATCACGGTGTGGCGCAGCGCCAAATTGTTGCTGCCGACCGTCACATGGTAGCCGCGCTGCGTCTCCAGCGGGATGCGCGGGCCGAGCTGGTTGGCAAGGCGTGCGGACCAGGCACCGCCGGCCAGCACCACACCCTCCACCTCCAGCGCCTCGCCACCCTCCAACTCCAGCGCATGCACGGAGCCGCCTTTCACCCGAAAACCGGTGACGCGCGCGCGATGCACCTGCGCGCCGTCGCGTTCGCATTGTTCAAACAGCGCACGTGTCATCGCGGCGGGGTCGAGCGTGCTGCCATTCTCCGGCGCCAATATGCCGAAGCGGAAGCGGCCCTTCAGGTCGGGCTCCAATGCGACCAGCTCATCCTCGGCCACGTCACGCATCTCGACGCCGAGCGAGCGGCGCAGGTTCATCCCCCAGGCCCATTGCCGCGCGGCCTGCTCGCCTGAATAGACATAGAGGCAGCCGCTGCGGCGCATCAGCCCGCTGGCATTGGCGCGCTGCAGCAGCGGCTCGTAGCAATCGAAGATCGGCGCCAGCAACCCGCGCAATGCGGTGGCGATGCGCACCACTTCCTCCCGCGACGAATGCTTCAGGAAGCGCAGCAGCCAGGGCGCGGCGACCGGCGCGTACCACCAGCGCACGGCGAGCGGCCCGAGCGGATCCAGCAGCCAGCCCGGCACCTTCTTCCACATGCCCGGCATGCCGACCGGCAGGCAGGCGGAGGGCGAAAGCGAGCCGGCATTGCCGAAGGAGGTCGCCTCCGCCGGGCCGAGCGGATCGACGAACATCACCTGGTGGCCATCGCGCTGCAGCCAGGCGGCGGTGGCGGTGCCGACGATGCCATTGCCGATCACCGCGATGCGCATGCTGGGTCCTACCTGGCGAATGTTCGAACACCGAACATCTGTGCGAATGCTAGCGCGCGTTCCGCGCAACGCGCAACGACGCGCTACAACAATTGCTGCGCCAGTTCGGCGGCCTGTGCGCGCAGCAGCGGCAGGAAGCCTTCGCGCAGGGCAGTCGCGGTGCCGCGTTCGGTGTGCATGCCGATGTTGAGCGCCGCGACCACACGCCCGTCATGCCGCCGCAGCGGCACGGCAAGGGAACGAAAACCCTGCTCCGCCTCCTGGTCCACCAATGCAAAACCGTCGCTGCGCGCCTTGGCGATGCGCTTGCGGATGCGAGCCGGGTCGAGCTCCGTCTGCGGCGTGAGGGCCACGGGTGGGTGGCGCGCCAGCACCGCCTCCATCTCCGCCTCCGGCAGCCCGGCCAGCAGCACGCGGCCGAGCGCCGTGCAGAAGGCGGGCAGGCGCAGGCCGACATTGGTGGTCAGGTTCAGCAGGCGGGCCGGCTGGCCGTAGGCGATGAAGACGATCTCCGCCCCATCCAGCACCGCGGCGGAACAGGGCGCGCCGACCTCCGCGCTGAGTTTCTCGCAGCGTGGCTGCAGGATGTTGGACAGGCCGTTGGAGCCGAGATAGCCGGCGGCGAGCCGCAGCACGCCGGGCGTGAGGCGGAACAGCTTGCCCTCCGCCGCCACATGGCCGAGCACGACCAGCGTGTGCAGCGCGCGGCGCACCGTGGCGCGGGGCAGGTCCACTTCGCGCGCGACCTCGGCCAGCGTCATCTGCCGGCGCTCCGGCCCGAATGCCTGCAGAACGGCCAGGCCTCGCGCCAGGGCCTCGAGGAAATCCGGGCCGTGGCCGGCGGCTTCTCTGCGGCCCGCATCCTCGGCATTCAGGCGCGGCATGGTGCGGGACCTTCTGAATTGCGGCTTGTGCGGGAAGCTGGGCCTTCGCTACTATCGCACAAGTGTTCGGTCAGTGAACACTGCTGCCGGAGCTGCTGCCGCCATGATCTCCGCCGAAGTGAATGAACGCCTGACGCGCGTCGGGCCCGGCACGCCGGGCGGGCGTGTGCTGCGCCAGTACTGGCAGCCGATCGCGCTGGTGGATGAGCTTGATGCGAAGCGCCCGGTGCGCGCCGTGCGCGCGCTCGGCCAGGACTTCGTGCTGTTCCGGGACGAGGCCGGGCGCCTCGGCCTGCTGGACCGGGATTGCCCGCATCGCAACGCCGACCTCGCCTTCGGCCGGCTGGAGGATGGCGGGCTGCGCTGCCCCTTTCATGGCTGGCTGTTCGACGTGCAGGGCCAATGCCTGGACACGCCGGCGGAGCCGGAAGGCAGCACGCTGTGCACGCGCATCCGCCAGCGATCCTACCCGGTGGAAATCCGCAGCGGCATCGTCTTCGCCTTCCTCGGCGAGGGCGCGGCGCCGCCCTTTCCGGCGCTGGATTGCTTCACCGCGCCGGATACGCATGTCTTCGCCTTCAAGGGCCTGATTTCCTGCAACTGGCTGCAGGCGCTGGAGGTCGGCATCGACCCCGCCCATGCCAGCTTCCTGCACCGCTTCTTCGAGGATGGCGACGCGGCCCAATCCTACGGCAAGCAGTTCCGCGCCACCTCCGACGGCTCCGACCTGCCGATGACCTATGTGCTGCGCGAATATGCGCGGCCGCGGATCGAGGTGGAGAACACCGATTACGGCCTGCGCGTGACGGCGCTGCGGACCATCAACGATGCGACGACGCATGTGCGCGTCACCAACCTGGTCTTCCCGCAGGCCTTCGTCATTCCGATGAGCGCGGAAATGACCATCACCCAGTGGCACATGCCGGTGGATGACACGCACACCTACTGGGTCGCGATCTTCACCAGCTTCGCCAAGCCGGTGGACAAGGCGCAGATGCGCGCGCAGCGGCTGGAATCCTACAGCCTGCCGGACTACCTGCCGAAGCTCGGCCGCCACAACGACTACGGCTTCGACCCGGACGAGCAGGCCACCGCGACCTATACGGGCATGGGCGAGGACATCAATGTCCACGACCAATGGGCCGTGGAATCGCAGGGCGCCATCCAGGATCGCACGCGGGAGAATCTGGCGAGCAGCGACAAGGCGATCGCCGCCAATCGCCGCCTGCTGCTGCGCGCCATGGCCGCGATGGAGGAAGGCCGCCCCCCGGCCCTGATGCAGGATGCGGAGGCCACGCGCCGCATCATCGGCCCCGCCACCATCGACACCATGGCGCCGACCGCCGAATGGGAAAGCCGCTGGCGGGACGCGGTGGCGCGACGACGCGGCGCCGCGCCCTGGGCCCCGCCGGCGCTCGCCGCGGAATGAGCTTCGTCGAGCGTCACGGGCTGCACAGCGCGGCCGAGCGCGCCGATGTCCTGAAGCAGATCGAGGCGGCGGGCCTCGGCGTGCTGCGCCTGGCCTTCTCCGACCAGCACGGCATCCTGCGCGGCAAGACCATCATGGCCGCCGATGCCGCGGCCGCGCTGGCCAATGGCGTGGCGATGACCACCACGCTGCTGCTGAAGGACACCTCCCACCGCACGGTCTTCCCCGTCTGGTCCGCCGGCGGGGCGATGGGCGAGAAGGCGATGGAGGGGGCGGCGGATGCGCTGCTGATCCCGGACCCCGCAACCTTCCGTATCCTGCCCTGGGCGCCGCATAGCGGCTGGATCCTCTGCGACGCCTATTTCCCCGATGGCCGCCCGGTGCCGCTGGATACGCGCCACCTGCTGCGCCAACAGGTTTCGAAGGCTGCTGAACTGGGCTTCGACTTCGTCACCGGACTGGAGGTGGAGTTTCATCTGTTCCGCCTGACCGACCCGAAGCTGGCGCCCAGCGACGCGGGCCAGCCTGGCACGCCGCCGGAGGTCGCGCTGCTGACGCAGGGCTACAACTACCTGACCGAGCTGCGCTACGACCAGATCGACATCGTGCTGGAACTGCTGCGCCGCGAGGTCCAGGCGCTAGGCCTGCCGCTGCGCTCGATGGAGGTGGAATACGGGCCGAGCCAGGTGGAGTTCACCTTCGGCCCGCAATCCGGCCTGGCCAGCGCCGATGCCATGGTGCTGTTCCGCAGCGCGGTGAAGCAGGTGGCGCGCCGGCATGGCTACCACGCCACCTTCATGTGCCGCCCGCGCATCCCGAACGTGATGTCGAGCGGCTGGCACCTGCACCAGTCGCTGGTGAAGGATGGCCGCAACGCCTTCATCGGCGACGGCACGCTGCTGTCGCAGACGGCGCGGCATTACCTCGGCGGGCTGCTGCACCATGCGGGCGCGGCGGCCGCCTTCTCCACGCCCACCATCAATGGCTATCGCCGCTACCGCAGCCATTCCCTGGCGCCGGATCGCGCCATCTGGGGCATCGACAATCGCGGCGTGATGGTGCGCGCGCTGGGTGCGCCGGGGGATGCGGCGACGCGGCTGGAGAATCGCGTCGGCGAACCGGCGGCCAACCCGTATCTGTATCTGGCTTCGCAGCTCGCCTATGGGCTGGAAGGGATCGCCGCGCAGCGCGACCCTGGCCCGCCCGCCGATACGCCCTATGAGACCGAGGCGCCGCTGCTGCCGCGCAGCCTGGCGGAAGCGGTGACGGCGCTGGAGGAGAGCACCACGGCGCGGGCCGCCTTCGGCGATACCTTCGTGAACTACTTCGCCCGGCTGAAGCGCGCCGAGATCGCGCGCTTCGAGGGCGAGGTGTCAGAGTGGGAACACCGCGAGTATTTCGAGCTGTTCTGACAGCCCGGCCGGCGGCTATTCCGCCGGCTTCATCGACCCCGCCGGCGGCTATTCCGCCGGCTTCATCGACCCAGCCGGCGGTTATTCCGCCGGCTTCATCGACCCCGCCGGCGGCTACTGCGCCGGCTTCATCGACCCCGCCGGCGGCTACTGCGCCGGCTTCATCGACATCGCGTAGGTCTCCTCGTCATTGCGCGCGAGAACTTCGACGTTGCGGCGGGACGCCCAGATGTTCACCTGGTGGTGCAGCGGGATGATGGCATGGTCGGCCATGGCGACGCGCGTCGCCTGGCGATACAGCTCCTCCCGCTGCTCCACGTCGATGGTGGTCAGGGCGCGTTCCAGCAGCGCGTCGAATTCCGGGTTGGAATAGAGCGAGCGGTTGGAGGTGCCGCGGCCGCGTTCGCGGTTCGGGGTCGCGATCAGGCCCACCATCGGGCTGTCCGGCTCGCCGGTGCCGGTGCCCCAGCCGGACAGGCCGATGGGGAATTCGTTGCGGGCGGAACGGCTGAAATAGACGTTGGACGGCATCGCCTGCACATCGGCGCGCACGCCGATGCGCGCCCACATCTGTGCCACCGCCTGGATGATCTGCTCATCATTCACGTAGCGGTTGTTGGGGCCGGCCAGCAGCACGCGGAAGCCGTTCGGGAAGCCGGCCTCGCGCAGCAATTGCTGCGCCCGCGGCGGGTCGTAGCTGGCCGGCTTCAGCGTCGGGTCGTGGCCCATGACGCCCTCCGCCAGGAACTGCCCGGAAGGTGAGGCGAAGCCGCCCATCACGCGGCTGACGATGGCGTCGCGATTGATGGCGATGGACAGCGCCTGGCGAACGCGATTGTCCCGCAGCGGGCTGCGCTCCAGCCTTTCGCCATTCGGGCCGGAGACGCCCGGCGTGTCGTCGCGCTGGTGGTCGAGATACAGGTAGATGTTCCGCAGCGCGGCGCGGCTGGCGATGCGGATGTTCGGATCGCCCCGCAGCGTCGCGACATCCCGCGTCGAGACGGCATCGATGGCCTGCACATCGCCCGCACGCAGCGCCGCGATGCGCGACGCGTCATTGGCGATGATGCGGTAGTTCACCCGTGCCCAGGGCTGCGCCGGACCCCACCAGGCCGGGTTGCGCTCCATCACCGCCTCGGTGCCTGGGCTGTAGGACACCAGGCGATAGGGGCCGGTGCCGATGGCGGCGCGGCCGTTGTTGAAATCCGAGGTGTCGATATCCGTGCCGAGCTTCCGGCTGATGATGGAGATGCCGCTCATCCAGTTCGGCACCAGCGGGTTCGGCGCGGCGGTGTGCATGCGGATGGTGTGGTCATCCACCACCTCAAGCCGCTGCACCTGGCGGGTGTAGATGGTGAAGCTGCCCGGGCTGTTCCGCACATTCGGCACGCGCGCGAAGGTCGAGACGACATCCTCCGCCGTGAAGGGCGTGCCGTCGTGCCAGGTGACGCCCTGCCGCAGCTTGAACTCCCACACGGTGGGGCTGATCGAGGTCCAGGATTCGGCCAGCCCGGGGCGCAGGCGGAAATCCTCATCCGTACCGACCAGCCGGTCGAAAATGTGCTTGTTCAGTGCGTTGTTGGGCGTGAGCGTGTGGTAGTGCGGGTCCATCGAGGTGAAGGCGCCGCCAACGCCGATGCTCAGCGTCTGCGCCATCCCGCCTGTAGCGAAGGTCGCCAGGAAGGTTGCGGCCAGCAGGGTCTTGTGCATGGGTATCTCCCCGGACATGCTCGTGCCACGCATCGTATTGTTCGCACAAAGCGACCGCAACCGCCTTGTCATTTCGCCAGGGGAAGTCACACCGATGGATTTGCTCGTCACCGATGCAGTGATCGTCACGCAGGATGCAGAGCGCACGATTCTTGATCGGGGAGCGATCGCGATCCGCGGTGACCGGATTGCCGATATCGGTCCAACCGCAAGGCTGGAAGCAGCGCATCCGGACCTGCCGCGCATGGCCGGGCGCGGCAAGGCAGTGCTGCCCGGCTTCGTGAATGCCCATACGCATACGATCCTGACCGTGCTGCGCGCGACGGTGGAGGATTGGTCGGGCAACGCCGTATACGGCTACATGTCGCCCGTTTCGTACACGATGACGCCGCATGAGCGCGCGGTGATGGGCATGCTCGGCATCGTCGAGGGGATCCGTTCCGGCACCACCACCTTCGTCGACCCGTTCCGCCATGTGCCGGACTACGCCGATGCCATGGCGTCGCTGCGCGTGCGCCTGGTGCTGAGCGAGAACTGTGCCGATGTGAACACGCTGAAGATCCGCCATGGCGACTGGTCGCAGGACCCGGCCTTCGGCGAAGGCTTCCTCGAACGCACGCGCGCCGGCATCGCACGCTTCCACAACACGCATGAGGGGCGGCTGCAGATCCAGATCGCGGCGCATGCGACGGATAACTGCACGCCGGAATACCTGGAGAAGCTGACCGACCTGGCGCGCCAGCACAACATGCCGCGCACCATCCACCTGGCGCAATCCGTCGAGGAAATCCGGGTGATCCGGGAGAAGTACGATTGCACGCCCGCGGAGTATCTGGCGCGGCACGGCTGGGCGGAGCCCGATGTTGTCGGCGCGCACTGGACCTATCTGACGGAGCGCGACATCGCGCTGCTCGGCGAGCGCGGCATGCAGATGGTGCATTGCCCGGCCAACGGGTCTCGTCGCGGGCCGCATCCGGTGCTGGCGAAATCCATCCGCCGCGCCGGCATCAACATCTGCTTCGGCACCGACAACATGACGGAGGACATGTTCCACGCCATGAAGATCGGCCTGATCGTGCATCGCGGCGCGGAGGGCACCCAGGGCACGGAGCCGCAGCCGGAGGACATCTTCGACAGTTGCAACCGCAACGGCGCGCGCAGCATCGGGCGGCAGGACGACATCGGCAGCCTGGAGATCGGCAAGAAGGCCGACCTCACCTTCCTCAACCTGAACACGCCGGCGCTGCGGCCGGTGACGAACCTGATAGGCAACATCGTGCATTACGGCCATCCGGGCACGGTGGAATCCGTGATGGTGGATGGCGAGTTCGTGCTGCGCGACGGCAAGGTCCTGGTGACGGATGAGCTGGCCCTGCTGGAGGAAGCGCAGGCGGTGACCAAGGCGGTATGGGCGCGCATGCTGGCGAACAATCCGGACCTGCCGCCGCCGCGCAAGCTGAACTGGATGGATGTGTGAGGCCACGCCGATGAAGAAGATGCACCTGGTCGCCTATCTGAAGACCGGGCCGAGTGCCAGCTACCCCGGAAGCTGGCGCCACCCGACGGCGACGCTGCACGACCTGTTCGAGCCGTCCCGCTACGAGCATATCGCCCGCGTGCTGGAGGCGGCCTGCTTCGACGCCTGCTTCTTCGCCGATGGGCTCGGCCTGCCGGACAACTACAAGAATCACTTCGCGGACTATGCGGGGCGCGGCGGGCAGACCAGCATGCTGGACCCGATGGTGGTGCTGCCGCTGATGGCGCGCGTCACACAGCATCTCGGCCTTGGCGCCACGTTGTCCACCACCTTCCACAATCCCTACAACCTGGCCCGCGCGCTGGGCTCGCTCGACCTGATCAGCAAGGGGCGCGTGGCGTGGAACGTGGTGACCACGGCGCGGGAGTTCGAGGCGCAGAATTGCGGCCCCGAATCACTGCCGCCGAAGGAGACGCGCTACGACCGCGCGGATGAGATCCTGGAAGCCTGCTGCGCGCTGTGGGATGGATGGGATGCGGATGCGCTGGTGCTCGACAAGGCCAGCGGCGTCTTCGCCGACGCTACGAAGATCCGCTACGCCAATTATGCCGGCCAGCATGTTTCCTCGCGCGGACCGCTCTCCATCCCGCGCAGCCCGCAGGGGAGGCCCGTCATCATGCAGGCCGGTTCCTCCGAGCGCGGGCGGCAATTCGCGGCGCGCTGGGCGGAGATGATCTTCTGCTCGCCGGCGACCAAGGCCGCCGCCATCGCCTATCGCAGCGACATCCGCGGGCGAATGGAAGCGATCGGCCGCAATCCCGACGAATGCGCCGTGCTGCCGACCCTGCAACTGGTAATCGGCGAAACGGAATCGATCGCGAAGGAGAAGGCGGCGCTCTACGCCTCCCTCGCCGATCCGGAGCTGGTGCTCGCCGCCAGTTCCTGGGCCGTCGCGGCCGATCTCAGCCTGCTGGAGACGCCGGAGGCGATCGAGGGACAGGGCGGCAACCAGGGCGTCCAGGGCCACCGGGACCGCATGATGCAGGTGGCCAAGGCCAAGGGCATCAGCTTCGCCGAGGCCGTGCGCCGCCCGCGCGACCTGACGGCCGGCACGCCCATGATGATCGCCGATATCATCGAGGATTGGTACCGGTCCGGCGCCTGCGATGGCTTCATCCTGCCGCCCACCACCTTCCCCACCAGCTTCGAGGAATTCGGCACCATGGTGGTGCCGGAACTGCAACGCCGCGGCCTGTTCCGCACCGCCTATGCCGGCGCTACATTGCGGGAGAATTTGCACAATCCGGGGTGAGGCCGTCCGATGACCGCAGGGCCGAATGGCCCGAAGGTCTGCGCCGGCCGCCGGCAGGGAAGGAAACGCCATGGAATACCGCAATCTGGGCCGCAGCGGCCTGCGCGTCTCGCCGCTCTGCCTCGGCGCCATGATGTTCGGTGGCGCCACGGATGAGGCGACGAGCCGCCGCATCATCGATACGGCGCGCGGCCAGGGCATCAACTTCATCGACACCGCGGATGGCTATAATGGCGGCGCGTCGGAGGAGGTGGTGGGGCGCGCCATCGCCGCCGATCGCGCCTGGTGGGTGCTGGCGACGAAGCTGGCCAACCCGGTGATGCCCGGGCCGAATGGCGGCGGGCTGTCGCGGCGCTACGCCTTCCTCGCCGTCGAGGCCAGCCTGAAGCGGCTGGGCACGGACTGCATCGATATCCTGTACTGGCACAAGGAGGATCATCGCACGCCGCTGGCGGAATCCGTGCGCGCCATGGCCGACCTGGTCCGCGCGGGGAAGATCCGGCATTTCGGCGTCTCCAACCATCGCGCCTGGCGCGTGGCGGAAATCTGCCGGCTGTGTGATCTGGCGGGCATCGACCGGCCGGTGGTCAGCCAGCCGCTGTACAATGCGCTGAACCGGATGGTGGAGGTGGAGCACCTGCCGGCCTGCGCCGAACTCGGCCTCGGCGTCTTCCCCTATTCGCCGCTGGCGCGCGGCGTGCTGACCGGCAAGTACAAGCCGGATGCGGCGCCGCCGGAAGGCACCCGCGCCGCGCGCCAGGACAAGCGCATGATGGAGACGGAGTGGCGCCCGGAAAGCCTGCGCATTGCCGCGCAGATGGCGGCGCGCGCGGCGGAGCGGGGGATCAGCGCCGGGCAATTCGCCCTCGCCTGGGTGCTGCACAACCGCCTGGTCACCGGCGCCATCGTCGGACCGCGGACGGAGGCACATTGGGCGGGCTACATCGGCGCGCTGGATTTTCGTTTTTCGGCGGAGGATGAGGCGCTGGTGGATGGGCTGGTCGCTGCCGGCCACCCCTCCACCCCCGGCTACAACGACCCGGCCTATCCGCTGGAAGGCCGCGTGGCGCGCTGACTACCGCTGCCGCCAGCCCTGCGTGGCGCGCGCCACCAGCCCGCCGGTGGCGAGCTGCAGCAGCTTCACGGATGCGGTGATGGCCAGGATGGTCACGGCCATCGCGGCCGCCGCGCTGGACTGCCCGGCCTCATCCATATGCACCACGGCGACGGAGGCCGGCTTGGTGTCCGGGCCGTACAGGAAGATCACGGCGGAGACCGTGGTCATGATGTTGACGAAGGCGTAGACGGCGATGTCGAGGATCGCCGGCAGGCAGATCGGCACCGTCACCCGCCCGAAGGTCACCACCGCCGGTACCTTCAGGGATGCACCCACCGCCTCGAATTCCGGGTCGAGCTGGCGGATCGCGGTCACCGCAGTCAGATGCATCACGGTGTAGAAATGCACCACGCCGTTCAGCACCAGGATCGCCAGCGTGCCGTAGAGGAAGCCGAGCGGATTGGCTGGGTGGTTGAAGAACAGGATGAAGGCGAGGCCCAGCACCAGTCCGGGGACCGCCAGCGGCACGCCGGCGATGAAGCGCACCGCGCCGGCCACCGCCCCGCCCGGCGACCCACGCTCCAGCAGCCAGGCCGTGGTGAAGACCAGCGCGGTGCCGCAGATGGCGGCGGTGGCGGCGATGCGCACCGAATTCCACAGCGCTGCCCAGCCCGATGTGTCGAAGCGGTCGAAATCGTAGTTCTGCAGCGTCAGGGCCAGGTTGTACGGCCAGAAGGTGACCAGCGAGCCCCAGATCGCCACTGCCACGAGCGAGACCAGCGCCCCCGCCACCAGCAGGCACAGCACCAGCAGCGGCAGGTCCCGGGCGCGGCGCGGCCGCGGCAGATAGGGCACGGCGCGGCCGGAGAGCAGGCCGCTACGCTGCCGCTGCGCCCAGCGATCCGCAGCAAATGCCAGCAGCGCCGGCAGCAGCAGCACCAGCCCCACCACCGCGCCCATGTTGAAGTTCTGCAGCCCGACGACCTGCTTGTACACATCCGTCGCCAGCACCGGGAACTGGCCGCCGATCACCTTCGGAATGCCGAAATCCGTGACCACCAGGGTGAAGACCACGACGCAGGCGGACACCAGCCCGTAACGCGCCATCGGCAGGGTGACGGTGGCGAAGATGCGGAGATGTCCGGCGCGCAGCACCGTCGCCGCCTCATACAGCCGCGCATCGGCGGTGGACAGCGCAACGGCCAGGATCAGCGCGGCATGCGGGAAGCAATAGAAGACCTGCGCCACGATGATGCCGATCGGGCCATAGATGCTGTGGCCGAACAGCAGGTCGCGCAGCATGCCCTGGTTGCCGAACAGGTAGATCAGCGCCAGCGCCGGCAGCAGGGAGGGCGCCAGTACCGGCAGCAGCATCACGGCGCGGAAGAAGCCCTTGGCCGGGATGCAGGACCGCGTCAGCGCATAGGCGAAGCCGAAGGCCAGCGGCACCACCAGCGCCGTGGTCAGCGCTGCGGTCCAGACGCTGTTCCAGGCGGCCAGGCGCAGGCTGGGCGTGGTGGCATAGGCGGCGAAATTGGCCAGGCCCACGAAACCGCCATCGGGATCCTGGAAGGCGCGCAGCAGCAGCGTGCCGAGCGGCAGCACCAGCCCCGCCACCAGCACCGCCAGCGCCAGCAGCAGCCCGAGGCGCAGCAGCCGCGCCTCCAGCGGCACGATGGGCTGCATGGCGGCCTGGGCGGGGGCCTGCGCAGGCAGCGTGGCGTCAGACATCCCGCGGGAACACCATCAGCCGTTCCGCTGGCAGGGCGGCCAGCAGCACCTCCCCGATCGCGGGTGCGACGGCCGGGTTCACATCCGCCTCCAGCTGCAGACGGCCCGCCTGCAGCGTCACGCGGCAGACCGGGCCGAGGAATTCATGGTGCATCACCCGCGCCGCGAAATTCCCCTCCAGCGCCGTGGCGGTGGGGCCGAGGGCGACATCCTCCGGCCGGATGAAGGCCTGCACCGGCGCGCCATACAGCATGCGCCGCGCGCCCAGGCAGGGCAGCGTCAGCCCATCCGCCACCAGCGTGCCGGGTGGCGCATCCACCACCGCGTTGAAGCGGCTGGCATGGCCGACGAAGCCGGCGACGAAGGCGCTGGCGGGGTGGCGATAGATCGTCTCCGGCGTGCCGATCTGCTCGATCAGGCCGCGGGACATGACGACGATGCGGTCGGAGACGCCCATCGCCTCCTCCTGGTCATGCGTCACCATCACGGTGGTGACGCCCAGGCGGCGTTGTAGCGCGCGCAGTTCCTGGCGCAGGTGCTGCCTTACCTGGGCATCCAGCGCCGAGAGCGGCTCGTCCAGCAGCAGCAGGCCGGGTTCCGCCGCCAGGGCGCGGGCCAGCGCCACGCGCTGCTGCTGGCCGCCGGAAAGCTGCGCCGGATATTTTCGGGCGTGTTCGGCAAGGCCGACCAGGCCCAGCAGCTCCGCCACGCGGTGGGTGCGGCGCGAGGCCGGCCAGGCGCGGCCGCGCAGGCCGTAGCCGACATTGTCGGTCACGGTCAGGTTGGGAAACAGGGCATAGGATTGGAAGACGATGCCGAAATCCCGCGCCGCCGGCGGCAGGAAGGTGATGTCCCGCCCATCCTGCAGGATGCGGCCGCTGGTCGCCGGGTCCAGCCCGGCGATGGCGCGCAGCAAAGTCGTCTTGCCGCAGCCGGAGGGGCCGAGGAAGCTCACGAACTCCCCGGCCGCCACCGTCAGGCTGGCGCGTTCCAGGGCGATGGTGGTGCCGAAATGCTTCGACACCTGTTCCACCACCAGATAGGGCGGTGCCGCGGCCGCGGTGTCCGTCGCCGGTGCCGCGGCCAGCTGCGCGCTCATCAGTTCCGCGGCGCCGACTTGCTGTCGAAGCGGCCGGACCACTCGCGCAGGATCGCATCCCGGCGCAGCGCCACGTCGCGGAAGTTCTGGCTGACCAGGCGCTGCTCGAACTCGGCCGGGTAGTTCTGCACCGCCGGCTGCACGCCCGGCAGGGCGACCAGCGCGTAGTAGCGGCCATACAGCTCCATTGCCGGGCGGCTGACCGCGAAATCGGCCAGGCGCTTCGCCGCTTCCAGGTTGCGGCTGCCGCGCATCAGCGCCGTCGCCTCCAGGTCGAAGCCGACGCCATCGGTCGGCACGATGATCTCGATCGGCGCGCCCTGGTTGCGCAGCGTCACCGCGCGCATGTCGAAGGAGATGCCCAGGCCGTATTCGCCGCGGGCGGCGTTGTTGCAGGGGGCGCTGCCGCTGTGGGTATAGACCTGCATGTTCTCGTGCAGGTTGGTCATGTAGGTCCAGGCCGCGTCATTGCCCTGCGCGCCGAGCCAGCCGGCCACGGTCAGGAAGCCGGTGCCGGAAGAAGCCGGGTTCGGCATGACGATCTGGCCGCGATAGGCCGGGTTCAGCAGATCCGCCCAGGTGCTCGGCCGCGGCAGGTTGCGCTGCTGCGCCACCACCGTGTTGAAGCAGATGGCGGAGACGAAGGCATCCATGCCCGTCCAGGTCATCGGGCTGCGGTCGGAACGGAAGTTCGGTCGCAGCGCATCCGCGCCCTGCGGGGTGTAGGGCTCCAGCATCTCCTGCGCTTCCATCTGCAGCAGCGAGAACACGGACAGGCCCCACACCATGTCGGCGCGCGGGTTCTGGCGCTCGGCGATCAGCCGGGCGGTGATGATGCCGGTGGAGTCGCGCACCCAGGCGATCTCGATCGAGGGCACAGCGGCCTCGGCGGCGCGCTTGAACGGGGCGAGCTGTTCATTCTCCAGCGCCGTGTAGACAGTGAGGCGCGTGCGCTGCTGCGCCTCGGCCTGGGGCGGCAACAGGGTGCAGGCCAGCGCGAGGGCGGTGGCGGTCAGGGTGCGGCGGTTCATCGTGGCGGCTCCGGGCGTTCCGCGCGGCTTGATGGCGCAGCCGGAACGGGCCGTCACGTGACGGTTTCATGGCGCCGCGGCGCTACAGCTTCGCCAGTTCCTCCGCCAGCCAGGGACGCACGGCGATGGTGTGGCGCAGGTAATGGTGCCAGCGCAGTGCCAGCACCTGGTCGGACAGCAGGAAGCGCTTGGCGTCGGAGGCCGTCGTCGCATCCACCTGGTGCAGCGGCCGCCCGCAGGCGGCGGCCATGGCGCCGAGCTGGATGCGGCAGGCCTCGTCCAGCATGATGGCGCAGTGCACCGCCTCCCGCACATTGCGGCCGACCACCAGCGTGCCGTGGTTGGCCAGCAGCAGGGCGCGGCGCGGGCCGAGTGCCGCTGCCAGCAGCGCACCGGTTTCCGCCGTATCGATGATGCCCTCATACTCGGCGTGCAGTGCGCAATCCTCGTGAAACATCAGCGCGGATTGGAACAGCGGCAGCAGCTCGCAGCCTGTCGCCGTCAGCATCACGGCGCTCGGGCTGTGGGTGTGGATGACGCAGCCGATGTCGGGGCGCACGCGATACAGGGCGGCGTGGATCACCAGGGAAGGATTGACGCGGCCGGGGCCCGACAGCACGCGCAGCGTCATGTCGGCATTGTGCAGGTCCGCCGCGCGCACTTCCTCGAAGCCCTGGCCGTAGCCGTGGCACCAGAAGTCCTGGGCGCCCGGTGCGCGGGCGGTCAGGTGGCCGGCGATGCCGGCATTCTGGCCGTGCGTGTCGAGGATGTGGTAGGCGGCCAGCACCTCCCGCTTCAGCTCATCCATGCGCCGTCTCCGGAATGCGGTTGGCGCCTTCCGCGATGCGCAGGCAGGCGGCCTGGTGTTGCGCATCGCCGTGCACCGCCCGCAGCTCCGGCGCGGTTTCCTGGCAGGCGGGCACGGCCACCGGGCAGCGGCTGGCGAAGTGGCAGCCGGGCGGCAATGCGATGGGGGAGGGGATCTCGCCCTCCAGCACATGCCGCCGCAGCACCGCTTCCGGGTCGGCCGGCAGATGCGCGGACATCAGCGCCTGCGAATAGGGATGCGCCGGCTGCGCGAAGACCCGCGCGGCGGGCGCGTATTCCACCATGCCGCCGAGATACAGCACCATGATGCGGTCCGAGATCAGCTTCACCGTGCCGAGGTCGTGGCTGATGAACATCATCGCCACGCCGGTCTCCGCCTTCAGCTCCGCCAGCAATTCCAGGATGCCGGCGCGCACCGACAGGTCGAGCGAGCTGGTCGGTTCATCCAGCACGATCAGCTTCGGCTGGGTGGCGATGGCACGCGCGATGCAGACGCGCTGGAGCTGGCCGCCGGACAGTTCCGCCGGGTAGCGGGTGAGCAGTTCGGTGGTCAGCCGCACGCGCCGCGCCAGATGCTCGGCGCGGTCCTGGCGTTCGCTGCGGGAAGACTTCGTGTGCAGCAGCAGCGGTTCCGCGATCAGGTCGCCGATGCGGACGCGCGGGTTCAGCGCGCTCCACGGGTCCTGGAACACCATCTGCATCTCGGCGCGCAGCGGGCGGCAGGCGGATTCCGGCAGATGCGTGATGTCGCGGCCTTGGAAGCGGATGCGGCCGGCGGTGGGCTTCAGCAGGCGGATCACGGCGCGGCCGATGGTGGATTTGCCGGAGCCGCTCTCGCCGACCACGCCCAGCGTCTCCCCAGCCGCGATGGAGAAGGACACGCCATTCACCGCATGCACCGTCCGGCCGCCCTGCGCCGGGAAGTGCTTCTTCAGATCCTCGACCTGCAGCACGGGATTCATGCGGCCACCCGGTGGCAGCGTGCCACATGCCCGGCGCCCAGCGCGACATCCGGCGGCGGCGTCGCACAATCAGCGCCCGCCTGCGGGCAGCGGTCGCGATAGGCGCAGCCCTCCGGCAGGCGGAACAGGTTGGGTGGCGGGCCGCCCACGGTGCGTGGCCCGCCGAGCCGCAGCCGCTCCGGCGTCGCACCGATCAGGTTCGCGGTGTAGGGGTGCGACGGATTGGCGAAGACCTGGCGCACCGGGCCGGATTCGACGATGGCGCCGGCATACATCACCGCCATCTCGTCGCAGTAATGCGCCACCACGCCCAGGTCATGTGTGATGATCATGGCGCCGATGCCGGTGCGCCGCACCAGGTCGCGCAGCAGGTCCAGGATCTGCGCCTGCACCGTCACATCCAGTCCCGTGGTGGGCTCGTCCGCGATCAGCAGCCGCGGCGCGTTCATCAAGGCGAGAGCGATCAGCACGCGCTGCGCCATGCCGCCCGAAAGTTCATGCGGCCAGGCGGCCATGCGCCGTGCCGGGTCCGGGATTCCGAGCGAGGCCAGCATCTCTACCGCCCTCTCCCGCGCCGCCTTCTCGCTGGCCTTGCGGTGTGCGCGATGAATGCGGATGAGCTGGTCGCCGATGCGGGTCAGCGGGTCCAGCGATGATTTCGGGCTCTGCACCACCAGGGAGATGTCGCGGCCGCGCAGGGCATTCACCTCGGCCTCCGGCATCGCCAGCAGGTCGCGTCCCTCGAACAGCGCGCGGCCGCCGACGACACGGGCCGGTGGGCGCAGCAGGCCCATGATGGAGGTGGCCGTCAGCGACTTGCCGGCGCCGGTCTCCCCCACCAGGCCGAGGATGCGGCCGGGCTCCAGCGCGAAGGACACGCCATTCAGCGCGCGCGCCACGCGGATCTGGTTGTCCAGGTCGCGCGAGATGAAGTGGGTGTGCAGGTCTTCGACACGAAGAAGCGTCACCGTGTGGCGGCCTTTCGGCGTGGATCGAGCATGTCCTGCATCCCGTCGCCCAGCATGTTCAGCCCCAGCACCATCAGGATCAGCGCCAGGCCCGGGAAGATGCCGACCCACCACTGCCCGGTGACGAGATACTCGGCGCCCTGGCGGATCATGGCGCCCCATTCCGGCGTCGGCGGCTGGATGCCGACGCCGAGGAAGGCCAGCGTCGCGGAGATGCGCACGGCCCAGGCAGCCCGCACCGCGGTCTGCGCCATGGCGCCTTGGATGGCATTGGGCAGGATATGCACGAACAGGATTCGCCAAGTGGGATTGCCGGCGGCGACGGCGGATTCGACGAAGGTGGAACCGCGCAGCGCGATGACCTCCGCCCGCACGACGCGCGCAAAGACCGGGCTGTCCAGGAAGCCGATCACCAGCACCACGTTCAGCAGCGACGGGCCGGCGGCTGCCACCACGGCGAGTGCCAGGATGATGGAGGGAAAGACGCGCAGCGCATCGAAGCCGCGCATCATGATCTCATCCGGCCAGCCGCCGCGATAGCCGGTGTAGAGGCCGAGCGGCACGCCCGCCAGCAGCCCGACCAGCACGGCGGGGATGGCGATGCCGAAGGCCCAGCCGGCGCCGGCGATGACGCGGGACAGCACGTCCATGCCGTTGCCATCGGTGCCGAAGGGATGCGCGGTGCTCGGTGCCGCCAGCACGTTGCGCGGCTGCGCCATGATGGGGTCGTAGGGCGTGAGCCAGGGCGCGAAGATCGCCATCAATGCGAAGACCAGCATGATGGCCGCACCGATGGCCAGCGTCGGGCTGCGCCGCGTGATTCCGGCGACACGCAGCGCCCAGCGTGGCGGCGGCGCGACGGTCGCGCTCATGGTGCCGCCCCGGCGCGTGGTTCGGTCAGCATGACGAAGACATCCACCACCAGGAAGACGATCACGGAGAACAGCGCCAGCACCAGCACATAGCCCTGCACCACCGCGAAATCCCCGGCGATGATGGCCGACAGCCCGTATTGCCCGAGGCCACCCCAGGCAAAGACGTATTCGATGAGGGAGGTGGTGCCGACCAGCCCGGTGATCTCCGTGCCGATGAAGGTGACGATCGGCGTCATGCTGTTGCGCAGTGCCATGGCGCGAATCTGCCTATGCGGCAGCCCCTGCGCGCGGGCGTAGCGGATGTAGTCCGAGGCCAGCACCTCCAGCGCGATCGCCCGTGTCTGCTTGATGATCGGCGCGGCGGAGATGATCGCCACGCACAGCACCGGCAGCACCAATTGCCCGAAGGCGGATCCGGCGGCTTCCCAATCCGCGGCCAGCAGCCCGTCGATCAGGTAGCTGCCGGTGATGCGGTCCGGTGGCGTCAGGAACAGGTCGATGCGGCCCATGCCCGGCGGCGCCCAGCCCAGCAGGTAGAAGAACACGAACAGCATGATCAGGCCGAGCCAATAGGTCGGCACGGAAAAGCCAAGCAGCGACAGGAAGCGCGTGACCTGGTCGAAGCCGCCATCGGGGCGCAGGGCGGCGCGCAGACCGGCGGGAATGCCGAGGCCGGCGCCGATCAGCACGCCCCAGAACAGCAGTTCGATGGTCGCCGGCGCGCGGTCCAGGATTTCCGCCAGCACGGGCCGGTTGCTCAGCCAGCTATTGCCGAGATCGCCCTGCAGGACCTTGCCGAAATAGACGCCGAACTGCACCCAGATCGGCTGGTCCAAGGCGAGCGAGGCGCGGACCAGCGCGATTTCCTCCGTCGTCGCGGTGGGACCGGCGAGCAGCCCCACCGGATCGCTGCCGCTGATCCGCACCAGCAGGAAGGTGAACAGCAGGATCACCGCCAGCAGCGGCACGACCAGCAGGATGCGCCGGGCGAGAAGCCCGGTCATCAGCCCACCTTCAGGTCGTACCAGCGCTCATGATCATCCGGATGCGGGCACCAGCCGGAGATGTTGGGTGCCATCGCCTCCCACACGCTCGGATAGACGGTGGCGATCCAGGGCGCCTCCTCCATCCACAGCGCCTGGGCCTGGCGCATCAGCTCGTTGCGGCGCGGCACGTCGAGGCTGGTGCGCGCCTCATCGATCAGCGCATCCATGCGCGGGTCGGCGAAGCGGGCGCGGTTGGAGACGCCGCGCGAATGCGCCAGCAGATAGGTGGTGTAGACCGGGTCGAGCACGATGCCGCCATCCTCGAAGGCGAAGAACGGCATGTCCTGCCGGGCGGGGGCGCCGCGGGCGCGCATGTCGCTGTCGCTGATCCGCACGGCGCGGGCCTTCACGCCGATGGATTGCAGCTGCGAGGCCACCTGGATGGACAGCGCCTCCTCCCAGTTGAAGATCTGGCTGTAGAGGATCTCGACATCCTGGTTGAAGTCGAAATTGGCCTGCGCCAGCAGCGCCTTCGCCTGCTCCGGATTGTGGTCGTATTTGAAGGCGCTGGGGTCGTAGCCGGCGACGATGGGCGGGATGATGGAGCGGGCCTGCTCGGCCAGTCCGAAGAACACGCCCTGAATCAGCGCCTGCTTGTCCACGGCATAGTTGAAGGCCTGCCGCACCAGCTTGTTGTCGAAGGGCGGGAAGCGCAGGTTCATGCGCAGCGAGGAGATGGTGCGGCCGAAGCTGTCCTGCGTCTTCACCCGCCGATCCGCGCGAAGCTCGGCCACCTGCTGCAGCAGCGGGCGATGGATCCACTGCACCTGGCCGCCGCGCAGCAGGGTGATGCGGGATGCAGCGGAAGGGACGGCCCGGAAGATCACGCGGTTGAAGTGCGGCTGCTCGCGGAAGTAGTTCGGGTTGGCGATGAACACCGCCTGCTCGCCGGACCGTACCGAATCCAGGTGGTAGGCGCCGAAGCCCGCGGTGTGGGTTTCCATCCACTTCAGGCCCCAGGGGTCCTCCGTGGTCGCGTGCTTCTTCACCTCGGTCGAGTCGTAGATGCCGGGCACGTACAGCGTCAGCGCCGAGAGCAGGATCAGGCTCGGGGCGGAAAGCGTGAACTCCACCTCGTAGCGGGACTTCGCCTTCACGGCGGTGACGTTGGCGACGTTGGCGATGAAGTTGCCGGTGCGGCGCTGCGCGAAGGACTTCGCCCAGCTCCACTCCACATCCTCGCCCGTCAGCTCATTGCCGTAGAAGCTTTTCACGCCCGGTCGCAGCTTGAAGACCCAGCTCTTGCCGTCCTCGGAACTGGTCCAGCTTTCGGCCAGATGGCCCTCGATGACGTCCGGGTTGAGATAGGGGCGGCCATCGCGTTCGGTGCGGCCGTAGCGGGTCAGGCCCTCATAGACCTGCACCACGGTTTCCTGGGTGCCGGGGCGCAGCGCGTCGCCGTCGAACCCTTCCGGCGCGCCGGGCGCGGCCAGCAGCAGGGTCCGGCCGCCGCGCTGTGCCAGCACCGCGGGGGCGCCGAGCGACGATCCCGCGGCCAGTGCCGCGGTGCCCAGCAGAAGGTCGCGCCGTTCAATGGTCATCAATTCGGTCCCCGTTCGCCCCGCGCGCATTGACACCGCTTCCGGCAAATATATCAAGACTGGGATGCAAGTGCCCTTCCAGGGCGCGCCAGGCAGAAAGGCTTCCCATGCACGATTTGGTCATCCGCGGCGGCACCATCGTCGACGGCACCGGCCAGCCGGCCTTCACCGGGGATGTGGCGATCGACGGAGACCACATCACGCAGGTCGGCGGCAAGGCGGGCCCGGCCAGGCGCGATGTGCCGGCGGAGGGCCGGCTGGTGACGCCCGGCTGGGTCGACGTCCACACCCACTACGACGGCCAGGCCACCTGGGACCCGGTGCTGGCGCCTTCCGTCTGGCATGGCGCCACCACCGTGCTGTTCGGCAATTGCGGCGTCGGCTTCGCGCCCGTCCGCAAGCGCGACCACAAGGCCCTGATCGACCTGATGGAAGGGGTGGAGGATATTCCCGGCATCACCCTGACCGAGGGGTTGAAGTGGAATTGGGAGAGCTTCCCGGAATATCTGGATGTGCTCGGCTCCATGCCGCGCACCATCGATATCGGCGCGCAGATCGCCCACCACCCGCTGCGGGTCTATGTGATGGGCGAGCGCGGGCTGAACCGCCAGGCCGCCACGGCGGATGACATGGAGGAGATGGCGACGCTGACGGAGCATGCGCTCCGTGCCGGCGCCTTCGGCTTCACCACCTCCCGCACCGACCAGCACAAGACGCCGACCGGCGACCTGGTGCCCGGCCGCTATGCCGAGGAGAAGGAACTGCTGGCGATCGGCCGCGCCATGGGCCGCGCCGGCCGCGGCACCTTCGGCATGCTGTCGGATTTCGAGGATGAGGCGGCTGACTTCCGTTGGATGCGGGAGCTGTCCACCATCTCCGGCCGCCCGGTGTGGTTCCTGCTGACGGATCGTAACTACGACCCGCAGCGCTGGCGCCGGCTGATGGCGAATGTGGATGCGGCGCGGGCCGATGGCCTGCCGCTATCCGCGCAGGTGGCCTGCCGCCCGGTCGGGCTGATCCTCGGCCTGACGACGTCCCTGAACCCCTTTGCCCTGCGCGAGGGTTTCCACGAGCTGGCCGCGCTGCCGCCGAAGGAACAGCTCGCGAAACTGCGGGAGCCGGCGGTTCGGGAAAAGATCCTGGCGGAGGAAGCCTCCGCGCGGCTGCTGCATGTGGTGCCGCCGTTGTCGCGGCAGATCGCGACGCGCTGGGACAACATGTTCGCCCTGGGCGATCCGCCGGACTACGAGCCGCCGCCGGAGCGTTCCATCGCGGCGCTCGCCGCCAAGGCCGGCCAGGACCCGGCGGCCTTCTGCTACGACTACCTGACTGCCGATGATGGCGGGCGGATGCTGTACTTCCCCGTGGTGAACTATGTCGGCGGCGACCTGTCCGTCGTGCATGACATGATGCTGCACCCGCATACGGTGAACGGGCTTTCGGATGGCGGCGCGCATTGCGGCGTGATCTGCGACGCCTCCATGCCCAGCTTCATGCTGACCCATTGGGTGCGCGACCGCGCGCGGGGCGACCGTGTCTCCCTGGAGTTCGCCGTGAAGCGGCAGACCAGCGAGACGGCGGATTTCTTCGGCATGACCGATCGCGGCCGGCTGCAGGCCGGCAAGAAGGCGGACGTCAACGTCATCGATTTCGAGGCGCTGCGCCTGCACCACCCGGAGATGATCTACGACCTGCCCGCCGGTGGCCGTCGCCTGGTGCAGCGGGTGGAGGGCTACGACATGACCATCGTGTCGGGCCAGCCGATCATGGAACGCGGGCAGGAGACGGGCGCGCGCCCGGGCAAGCTGGTCCGGGCCTGAAGCCAGTCTCCCCCGGCCGGGGGGTGGGGAAAGGGGGCAGGCCGCCCCCTACTCGTCCCGCCGCGGCCGGGCCAGCAGGCGGCCGATCGCCGCATCGATGGTCAGCCCTCCGGCCAACAGATCCGCCACCGCGGCACAGACCGGCAGTTCAACCCCCGCCGCGGCGGCGCGTGCCACCAAGGCGGGCGCCGTCTCCACCCCCTCCGTCACCCCGGCGCGGCTGGCGAGCACAGCTTCCAGCGACGTGCCGCGCGCCAGTTCCATGCCGAGCGAGGTGTTGCGGCTGCCCGGCCCGGTCGTGGTCAGCAGCAGGTCGCCCAGGCCTGAAAGCCCCGCCGCCGTCTCCGCCCGCCCGCCCAGCGCCACCACCAGGCGCGAAAGCTCGGCCAGGCCGCGGGTGACCAGCGCGGCACGCGCATTCTCCCCCAGCCCGGCGCCGATCACCGCGCCGGCCGCGATCGCGATCACGTTCTTGGCGGCGCCGCCGACCTGCACGCCCAGCGGGTCGTCGCCGCCATACAGGCGGAAGCCGGAAGTGCCGAGCAGATCCGCCGCCAGCCCGCGCAGCGCCGCGTCGCGGCTGGCGATGACGGCCGCCGCCGGCAGGCCGCGCGCCACTTCATGCGCGAAATTCGGGCCGGAGAGCACGGCGGCATGCGCCTGCGGGCGAAGCTGCGCCAGGATTTCCAGCGGCAGGCATAGCGAGCCGCGCTCCACCCCCTTGGCGCAGACCACCAGCGGGCAGCCGCCGGGCGGCAGGGCGGCGACCACGCCGCGCAGATGCTGCACGGGCACCACCGCAAGGGCGAAGGCGGCGCCCTGCAGCGCGGCGGCGGCATCGGCGGTCACGGTGATGGCGGCGGGGAGGGGCTGGCCGGGCAGGTAGCGCGCATTCTCCCGCGCCTCCGCCATGGCGGCGGCGCGGGCGGCGTCGCGCGTCCACAGCGCCACCACATTGCCGGCGCGCGCCGCCTGCAGGGCGAGCGCGGTGCCCCAGGCGCCTGCGCCGAGGATCGCGATGCGATTGGCGCGCGCCATGGCCAGGCTTCCTATTCCGGGGTGATGCGCTGGACCAGGACGGCCGCCCCCGCCTCACCGGCCGCCAGATGCGGCAGCAGCGCGGACAGGATGGCCTCCGCCTGTTCGGCGAAGCCGTGCGGCGCATTGGCGACCAGCAGGCCGCAGCCATTCAGCCGGGTGGGGTCGGTGGGTTCGCGCAGCAGCAGCTCGGCGGTGATGCAGTCCGGCACGGCGGCATCGCGCAGCGCGGTGTGGAAGGCGCGGACCGGGGCGCGGTGCTTGATGGGATACCAGGCGGCGATGATGCCCGCCCGGAAACGGTGGCGCAGCCGGGCGAGGGCGGCGGCACAACGCTCGAACTCGCCGGGCTGCTCGAAGGGTGGGTCGATCAGGACCAGGCCGCGGCGCTCGGGAAAGGGCGTCAGCGCCTCCACCGCCTCCCAAGCATCGCGCAGATGCACGGCGACCTGGCGGTCACGGCTGTAGCGGGCGCGGAGCGTGGCGTGGTCCTCCGGGTGCAGCTCGCACAGCACCAGGCGGTCATCCGGCCGCAGCATAGCGCGGGCGAGGTCGGGGGAGCCGGGGTAGATGTCCGGAAAACCGGCGGCGCGGACCAGGGCGGTGTAGTCCGCCAGCGGGCCTTCGGTGACATCGGCGACGCGGCCGATGCCCTGGCGCCATTCGCCGGTGCGCTCCGCCTCGGTGGAGGCCAGCACATAGCTGCCGAGACCGGCATGGGTGTCCAGCACCCGGAACGGCTTGTCCTTGCCGCGCAGGGCCTGCAGCAGCGCCACCAGCAGCGCGTGCTTGGCGACGTCGCAGGCGTTGCCGGCGTGAAAGGCGTGTCGGTAATTCACGCCGCAGCGGGTAGCGCCACCGGTGGGGCGGCGCAACCCGCCGTAGCAGGGAACGGCTTAGTAGCGGCGGGGCGCCGTCGCGGCGCCGCCCACGGCACCCACGCCGCCACCGATCAGCGCGCCGGTGCCGGCATTGCCGGAGAGGGAGCCCACGGCGGCACCCGTGCCGGCGCCAAGCAGGCCGCCGGAAACTGCGCGCTGACCGGGCGTCTGGCCGCATGCGGCGACGGCGGCGGTCAGAACCAGGGCGGCGGCGAGGCGAGGGATCATTGTCATGCGGCGTCCTCCAATGTGGTCCTACTCGGGGAACGCGGTGGGAGGGAGGGAGGTTCCGGCGCTCCGGAGCGGATCGAAATGGTTCTGCCGCGGGTGCCTCGGCCTAGCGGGGGAAATGCTCGACATGCGTCTCCGCCGTCCGCCCGTAGTAAAGGACCCGGCGCCCGAGGAAGGAGACGATGTAGCCGGCACAGCCGAGTGCCTTCACTTTCTCGCAGAACGCCGCATAGGCATAATCCGGCGCGTCGGACTGCGCCCAGCGGATCTGCGCCGCCACGCCCGCCCCGTCGAAGACCGCCGCAACCTCGTCCGGGCAGGCGCGGTTCTGCAGCACGGCGCTGTCGCCATCCGGCAGGAAATAGGTCGTCGTATTGCGGCGGTAATCGGTCGCATAGCCCTCGAAGCCCGCCTGGACCAGGGTGCCGATGATCTCCGGGAAGGACATCGTCCGGTCATAGGCCGCATCCAGGCAGCGTTGCGCGAGGCTGATCCGTTGCGCGTCCATGGCGCTCTCCTTGTCCATTGGCTGAGGTGCGGGGCCGCCTTCGACGTCAGTCGACGGGGGCCCTGGTGAGTTCGTGCGCCCGGGCGATCTTCCGCAGCAGCGCGCCGAGATGGTCCCGCTCCGCCGGGGCGAGGGTGTCGAAGAAGGCGGCGTCGTTCCCGTCGGCGATTCGCGCCAGTTCCGGCACCAGGGCGCGGCCGGCAGGCGTAAGGCTGAGCATCTGTCCCCGCCCGTCTTCCGGATTGGGCGCGCGCTGCACCAGCTTCTTCTCGGACAGGCGATCGGCGAGCTTGGAGATCGCGCCCTTGGTCATGCCCATCCGCTCCGCCAGCAGGGATGGCGCGAGGCAATCCGCGTCGTGGAGCGCGCGGAGGAAGACCCATTCGGCGACCGTCACGCCCTGGCCCTCGATTTCCCGGGCGAAGTCCTGGGAGACGGCGTTCGAGACCATTCGCAGCCAGTAGCCGAGATGGTCGTGGAGGTCGGAAGGGGGCGGGGTGGGCGACATGGGCAATCCTTGTTGAGAAGGAAACTATCTCCCGGAAGTTTCCTTGTCAACTATATGTCTCCCGGCACGGCTCCCGGCTTCAGCCCGCCGCGACCAGCTCCCCGAGCGGCCAGCGCGGCCGGGGTGCGTGGTCCAGCGGTTCCGTCAGCCCCGCCCGCAGCCGCTCGATCCCGGCCCAGGCGATCATCACCGCATTGTCCGTGCATAGCCGGATCGGTGGCGCCACCAGCGGCAGCCCGGCGCGGGCCGCCACCCCGGCCAGGGCGGTCCTGATCCCCTGATTGGCCGCGACGCCGCCGGAGACCACCAGCGCCGTCGCCCCCGGGGCCATCGCCAGCGCATGCGCCGCGCGATCGGCCAGGGTGGCGGAGACGGCGGCCTGGAAGCCGGCGGCGAGATCGGCGCGGCCCTGCGGGTCCAGCCCCTTGGCCACGATATTCGCCACCGCCGTCTTCAATCCGCTGAAGGAGAAGTCGCAGCCGGCGCGGCCGAGCAGCGGCCGCGGCAGGGTGAACCGCTTCGCATCCCCTGTGGCCGCCAGCCTTTCCAGATGCGGCCCGCCGGGCCAGGGCAGGCCGAGCAGCTTGGCGGATTTATCGAAGGCCTCGCCCACCGCGTCATCCAGCGTGGTGCCCAGGCGGCGATGCCGGCCCACCCCCTCCACCAGCACGCATTGGCAATGCCCCCCCGACAGCAGCAGCAGCAGGTACGGGAAGGCCAATCCGCCCGGATGCACCCCCGGCAGCCGCGGCGTCAGCGCGTGGCCCTCCAGGTGGTTGATGGCCAGGTAGGGGATGCCCTGGGCGATGGCGATGCCCTTCCCCAATGTGGCCCCGACGATCAGCCCGCCGATCAGGCCCGGCCCGGCCGTCGCCGCCACGGCTGCCAGCCCGGCGGGGGTGGTGCCGGCCTGGTCCAGCACGCGGCGCACCAGCGCCGGCAGATGCGCCAGGTGGGACCGCGCCGCGATCTCCGGCACTACGCCGCCATAGGGGGTGTGTTCCGCGAGCTGGGACAGCACCGCCTCGGCCAGGATGGTGCCATCGGCGCGCAGGATCGCGGCGGCGGTCTCGTCGCAGGAGGATTCGAGTCCGAGCACCAATTCGTCGTCTTGCAGGCTTCGCATCGGCTCCATCATCCCGACCCCTTCATCAGCCGCATCTTTCAACGCCGGATCTTTCAACGTCAGCCCGTGGGGCCTAATAGGCGGCATGTCCGCCGTTCATCCTGCCCAGCCCTATGACGGGCCGCATGCCCGCCAGGCGCCGAACCCCATCCGGCCGCATTTCCGCAGCCTGCCGCTCCGCGTCGGCACCCGCGGCTCGCCGCTCGCGCTGTGGCAGACGCGGCACTTCCTGTCGATCATCACCCGCTTCTGCCCGGTGCTGCGCGATGCCAAGGCCTTCGAGGAACATGCCATCGCCACCTCCGGCGACCGGATCCAGGACAAGCGCCTGGCCGATATCGGCGGCAAGGGCCTGTTCGCCAAGGAGATCCATGAGGCGCTGCTGGATGGCCGGATTGATTTCGCCGTCCACAGCCTGAAGGATCTGGAGACGGAACTGCCGCCCGGCATCGTCCTGGCCTGCACCCTGCGGCGGGAGGATGCGCGGGACGCGCTGATCCTCGGCCCGAGCTGCGGCACGCCGGACCCCTCCGACCCCTTCGCCGCGCTGCCTGCCGGCGCCGTGATCGGCACTGCCTCCGTCCGCCGGCAGAGCCAGATCCTGCATGGGCGGCCCGACCTGCGGATCGAGATGATCCGCGGCAACGTCCAGACCCGGCTGGCGAAGCTGGCGGCGGAAGGCGGCCCGGCGGCGACTCTGCTGGCCCTCGCCGGACTGCGGCGGCTGGAGATGGAGGACCGAGCCTCCGTCATCCTGGACCCGGATGCGATGGTGCCGGCCGCCGGCCAGGGCATCGTCGGCGTCACGGTGCGGGCGGATGATGTGGAACTGCACGAGCTGCTTTCCGCCATCGAGGACCGGGAGGCGGCGGCGGTCAGCCAGGCCGAACGCGCCCTGCTGGCGGCGCTGGACGGGTCCTGCCGCACGCCGATCGGCGGCCATGCCCGGCTGCTGAGCGATGGCCGCCTGCACCTGACCGGCCTGGTGGCCCGCGCCGACGGGTCGTTCCTGCTGAAGCGCAGCGCCCTGGGCGCGGTGGCGGAGGCGGCGGCGCTCGGCCGGGAACTGGGCGAGAGCCTGCGCCGCGACAGCCCCGCCGACATCTTCGCCTGACAGCTTCTTGCCACCGGCCGACTCCCCCACGGTCCTGGTGACCCGCCCGGAGCCGGGCGGGGCGGAGACCGCCGCGCGGCTGGAAGCGCTGGGCTGGCGGCCATTGCTGGCACCCGCCCTGGTGCTGGCGCCGCGCCGCTTCGCCCTGCCGCCCTGCCAGGCCGTGCTGCTGACCAGCCGCGCCGCCGCCCGTGCCCTGCCACCCCCCAAGGAGCAGCCCTGCGCCGATCTGCCGCTGCTGGCGGTGGGGGAGGCGACGGCGGAGGCGGCACGCGCGGCCGGCTGGGCGCAGGCCGAGGCGGCAGAGGGCACGGCGGCGGACCTCGCCCGGCTCGCCACGGCGCGGCTGGACCCGCAGGCGGGGCCGTTGCTGCTGCTGGTGGGGCAGGGCTATGCGCTGGACCTGGCGGCCGATCTGCGTGGTCGCGGCTTCGGCGTGCTGCGCCGCATCGCCTATGCCGCGCGGCCTGCCCTGGCACTGCCCGCGCCGGTATTGGCGGCGCTGGCCGATCCGCAGGCCAGCGACGCGCCGGCCAGAATCCTGTTCCACTCGCCTCGGTCGGCGGGCTGTGCCATCACTTTGTTCCGGAAGGCCGGGCATGCGGAGACGATCGCGCGGATGGCGGCGTTGGTGATCAGCCCCCGGGTTGCGGAAGCAGCCCGGACGGCGCTTGCCCCGCTGCAATGGCGTGACCTGCGCGTCGCGGCGCGGCCGACCGAGAATGCCTTGCTGGCGCTGCTCGGCCCCGCTCCGCGGGACCGGGTAGCCAGACCCTAAGGCTGTTCCGTCATGCTCCGGCATGGCAGGGCGGCCCTGGACCTTTGTTCTGTTGCATTTTCAGCCGTCTCCGGTGGCTTCGCCGGGGCTGAAAATGCCCTAGCCGCGCCAGGAGACCCATGAGCCAGACCCCGCCCCCTTCCTTCGCCGAGCGGCTCCGCCGCTTCCGCCTGGACCCGGCCGCCCTGCCCATCCTGGTCGCGGCCATCGTGCTCGTGGGTGCCGTCATCTGGCTGTTGGCCCGGCCGCTGCCGCAGGAGGCCGCCCGCACGCCGAACGCGGCATCGGCCGGCCAGGTCGCGGAGCTGGAATCGCGGCTGGCGGCGCTGGAGGGACGGGCGGCCCCGGACCTCGCGCCGCTGGAATCACGCCTCGCAGCCGCCGAGCAGGCGGCGCGGGAAGCCGCGGCGAGGCCGGCGGTGGATACGAGCGAATTCGCGCCGCGGAGCGCGCTGGAGAGCCTCGCGCCGCGGAGCGCGCTGGAGGACCTCGCGCCGCGGAGCGCGCTGGAGGACCTCGCGCCGCGGAGCGCGCTGGAAAGCCTCGCGCCGCGGAGCGCGCTGGAAAGCCTCGCGCCGCGGAGCGCGCTGGAGAATCTCGCACCGCGTGCGGTGGTGGAGTCGCTCGGTCAGCGCGTCGATGGACTGGCGCAGCGCGCCGAGGCCGCGATCCGGCAGGAGGAAGCCCGCGCCACCGCCAGCTCCGCCCGCATCGAGGGCGTGGCCCGCGAATTGGCAACGCGCCTCGGCACCGCCGAACAGGCGCAATCGCAGGCGAGCGAGCGGATCGGCGCCCTGGAGACCCGTCTTACGGAGCGGCTTTCCGCGCTGGAATCGGCACTGTCCGAGCGCCGGGCCGAGATCAACGCGCAGGCGCAGCGCATCCAGGAACTGGAAGGCCAGGCGCAGCGCCTCGCCGCGCTGGAAGGCCGCGCCGGCCGCCTGGCGACGCTGGACCAGCTGCGCGCCGCGCTGGAAGCCGGGCAGCCGCTGGGCGGCGCACTGTCCACGCTGCGTGACCCGCCCGGTGCGCTGACCCGCTTCGCCGAATCCGCGCCGCCGACCGAGGCGGGGCTGCGCCTGACCTTCGAGGATGCGGCCCGCGCCGCCCGTGCCGCCAGCGACCCGGCGCGTGAGGGCCAGGGCGTGCTCGATTCCGCCGTCTCGCGCCTCTCCAGCCTGGTGACCGTGCGGCGTGGGGAGGAGGTTCTGTGGGGTGATGCCGCCGCCGCGGAAATCGAAAAATCCCGCCGCGCGCTGGAGGCTGGCGACCTGGAAGGCAGCCTGCCGCCGCTGCGCCGCCTTTCGCCGCCGGCGCAGGCGGCGATGCAGCCCTGGGTCACGCAGGCGGAGGCGCTGATCGCCGCCCGCGCCGCGCTCCGCTCCCTGGCCGCGGGCTGAGGGCCGGATCATGCGCAGCGCCCTGATCTATCTGGTTCTTCTCGCCGCCGGCATCGCCGGCATCCTGTGGATCGCCCAGGTCGGCGGCGCGGTCGAAATCCGCGTCGGCGATGCGGAGGTGCTGGTCGGCCTGCCGGTGGCGCTGCTGCTGCTGGCCGTGCTGTTCCTGCTGCTGCACCTGCTGCTGGTGTTCTTTTCCGCGCTGCGACGCCTGCCGGGCCGGATGCGCGACCGCAGGGCCGCCCGCCGCCGCGGCGAGGGCGATGCCGCGCTGACCCGCGCGCTGGTGGCGCTGGCCGCCGGTACGCCGGACGCCGCGCGCATCGAGGTGAAGCGCGCCCGCAAGGGCCTGGGAGACACGCCGCAGACGCTGCTGCTGGCCGCCGAGGCCGAAAGGCTGGCGGGGCGGGAGGAGGCGGCGACGGAGGTGTTCCGCCAACTCGCCGCGATGCCCGATGCCCGCTTCCTCGGCCTGCGTGGCCTGCTGCGGCAGGCGATCCAGCGCGAGGATTGGCCCGCCGCCCAGCGTCTGGCGCGGGAGGCCGAGGCCGCCCAGCCCGGCGCCGCCTGGCTACGCCAGGAACGCGAGACGCTGGCGCTGCGCATGCGCGATTGGCGCGAGGCGCTGACCCTCGCTCCGCCCGGCGCCGGCCAGGCCGCACTCGCCTTGGCCGCCGCGGGGCAGGAGCCGGATGTGACCCGGGCCGCCGAGCTGGAACGCCAGGGCTTCGCCGCCGATCCGGCCTTCGCCCCGGTGGCGCTGGCGCATGCGCGGCGGCTGAAGGAGGGCGGCAGCCCGCGCCGCGCCAAGGCCGTGCTGGAACAGGCCTGGACGGCGCAGCCGCATCCGGACCTGGCGCTCGATTATCTTCATGACGATGTCGATGCGCTGGCGCGGATGAAATCCGCCGAGATGCTGGTGAAAGGTAGCCCGCGCCACGCCGAAAGCCGGCTTCTGGTCGGCCGCGCGGCGCTGGAGGCCGGGCTGACCGGCCGGGCGCGGCAGGAGCTGGACGCACTGGTCGCCTCCGGTCATGCCGATCGCCGCGCCTTCCTGGCGCTGAGCGACCTGGAGGAGGCGGAGCACGGCGAGACGCCCGAAGGCCGCGCCGCCCAGGCCCGCTGGCTGCGCCAGGCCGCCACCGCCGCGCCCGAGCCGCGCTGGCGCTGCGCATCCTGCGGTACGGACCAGGAGCAATGGGCGCCGGTCTGCCCGAAATGCCAGGCGGTCGGCACCATCAACTGGGCCAGCCCGCAGACCCTGCCGGCGACGGTGGGGTAGGGGCGGTGGGTTAGAGCTCCCACCCGGCCGCTGCGCGGCCACCCTCCCCCGCTTCGCAGGGGAGGGATAAACTTGTCTCCCTCCCCTGCGAAGCGGGGGAGGGTCGGGGTGGGGGCTTAAGACGGCGCTTCCGCCTGCGCCGCGTCGCTCACGACCACTCCATCCACCAGATGCACGCGCCGGCTGGCCCGGGCCGCCAGCGCCGCATCATGCGTCACCACCACCACCGCCCGCCCTTCCTCCCGCGTCAGGCGGCTGAAGATGTCGAAGACGGCGGCGGCGTTCACGCTGTCCAGATTGCCGGTCGGTTCGTCCGCCAGGATCAGCGCCGGGTCGTTGGCCAGCGCCCGGGCGATGGCGCAGCGCTGGCGCATGCCGCCCGAAAGCTGTTCCGGCAGCTTCTGGGCCGCCGGCGCCAGGCCGAAGGCATCGAGCAACGCCATCGCCCGGTTGCGCGCCGCGGCGCCGTGCAGCAGGCCGCGGCGACGGATCGGGATCAGCACGTTGTCCAGCGCGGTGAATTCCGGCAGCAGGAAGTGGAACTGGAAGACGAAGCCGAGCCGCGCCAGCCGCAGCCCGGCCAGCTCCGAGGCTGGCAGCCGCGCGGTGTCCTGCCCCTCCAGCAGCACGTGCCCCTCGCTCGGCCGGTCCAGCAGGCCGAGCAGGTACAGCAGCGAGGATTTGCCGGAGCCGGAGGGGCCGGTGACAGCGATGAACTCGCCGGCCCGGACGATCATGTTCACGTCCCGCACCAGCACCGGGCCATCCGGCAGCCGGCGGGTGGCGCCGCGTGCTTCCAGCAGCGGCGGCACGCCGCCGGACGCGGCCATCGGGGTCACGCGGCGCCCCGCACCACCTGCACCGGGTCCAGCCGGCTGGCCCGCCGCGCCGGGATGACGGAGGCCAGGGCGGCCGCGATCATGGCGAACAGGCTGGCCAGCAGATAGACGCGGATATCCCGGTCCAGCAGGAACTGGCCCTGGCCGGAGGGCGTGTTCACGCCGAAGCGCACCAGCGCCAGCCCCTCGATCATCAGCGCCCCCAGCGCGCAACCGACGAGCGCGCCGAGCAGCCCGGCGACGATGCCCTGCACCAGGAACAGCAGCTGGATATCGCCCTCCGTGAAGCCGAGCGACTTCAGGATGGCGATGTCGCGCGTCTTCTCGATCACCACCGTGGAGATCACGTTGTAGATGCCGAAGGCGGCGACCAGCAGGATGGCGCCTGTCACCGAGAACATGATGGCGTTCTGGATGACGAAGACGGTCAGGATATTGGCCGACTGCTCCTCCCAGCTTTCGGTGCGGTCGCCGAAGCGGGCCTCGATCTGGCGGGCCAGGGGCTCGGCCTGGGTCACGTCGGCCAGCCGGATCAGGATCTGGTTCACCACATTGGGCCGATCCGCCAGCACCTGCGCCACCTTCAGCAGCGCAAAGCCGTGCCCCTGGTCCACCGCCTGGATGCCGGTACGGAACAGCCCGACCACCTTCATCGACAGCACCGTGCCGCTGGGCGCCACGGCGGACAGCGTATCCCCCATGCCGATGCCGAGCCGCCAGGCCAGCGCCTCCCCCACGATGATCCCGTTGGCGGATCGGCGGAGGTCGTCCAGCGTGCCGGCGATCATGTCCTCCTCGATGTTGGAGACGCGGCGGTGCCGATCCGGCTCCAGCCCGGTCAGCACGGCGGAGACATCGCGGGACCCGTAGCGCAGCAAGGATTGCGCCTGCAGCACGGGGGCTGCGGCCACCCCCTCCATCGCCTCCAGGATCGCCACTTTCTGCCCGGCATTGCGGATGCCGCGCACCCGGTCCCGCGGCTTCACGCCATGCACCAGCACGGCGCCGTCCGGATGCGCGAGCTCCGCCGCCTGCGCGGTGGGGCGGCGGGTCTCGTCCTTGATGGTGATATGCGGCGAGACATCGATGATCTGGGTGACGAAATAGGTCTGGAAGCCGCGCATGATGGCCGCGGTGGCGATGAAGAACGCCACGCCGAGGGCGATGCCGGTGACGGAAACCAGGGTCTGCCGCAACCGCCGCGTCAGCATGCCGCGCGCCAGGTCCAGCAGCAGCCTCATGGCGTGGGCCGGGCCTCTAGCCGCACCGGTGCGCCATCATTCAGGCCTTCCGGCGGGCTCAGCACCACCGCCTCGCCTGCCGCCAGGCCGCGGCGGATCTCGATGCTGCGTGGCGCCTGGACGCCGATCTCCACCTCCCGCTGTTCCGCCACCTCCTTCTCCACCACCCATATCGTGGCGCGGCGAGTACTGCCGGGCGGGGCGGCGGGCGGCGCGGTGGGGGAGGCATCGCGCGGCGCCGGCGGCAGCACCACGGCCGCCGGCGGCACCAGCACGGCGTCCGGCGTTTCCCGCAGCACGATGTTGGCCTCCACCGTCATGCCGATGCGCAGCGGCGTGTCATCCGGCAGCGCGAGGCGCACGCGATAGGCCTTGCGGACTGTATCGCCCTTCGGGGTGATCTGCGCGACCTCGGCCGTCATGGCGCGGCCGGGGAAGGCATCGGCGCGCAGCAGGGCGCGCTGGCCGGGGGCGATGCGGGCGATATCCTCCTCATCCACCTCGGCCGTAATTCGCAGCGGGCGCGGCTCGCCGACCCAGAACAGGGCGGCGGGGGTGTCCACCACCTCTCCCACCTCCGCATCGCGGCGCAGCACCAGGCCGGAGGTGGGGGCGCGTACGACATAGTCATCCAGCCGCTGGTTCGCCGCATCGGCGAAGGCGCGGGCGGCCTGGGCATCGCGCTCGGCGCGTTCCAGCGTGGCGCGGGCGGAGATGTCGCGCGCCACCAGGGTACGGGTGCGGGCCAGATCCTCGGTCGCGAAGCGGGCGCGGGCCTCGGCCTCCGTCGCCGCGGAGCGGGCCTGGCGGTCATCCAGCCGGGCCAGGGGCTGGCCCTCGGTGACGCGCTGGCCTTCCTCGACCAGCACCTCCGTCAGCCGGCCGCGGATGGCGGGACCGATGCGGGCCCATTGCTCCGGCTCCACCGTCCCGGTCGCGTAGACCGCCTCCAGCGCCATGCCCTGGGTGGCCAGGGCGATGGCGACGCGCGGTGGCAATCCGAACCGGAGCCAAGCCGCGATGCCGCCCACGAGGAGGATGGCGAGAAGGAGGAGGAGGCGGCGCATCTCGCGGCACGGTAGCAGCTTCGGGCCGGCGGGTCATGGGAGGGTTCAGAGGCGGGTTGTCGGCGGGCGCGCGGGCGGCTATACGGCCGCGCTGTGGGTACGCCGACATAGCTCAGCGGTAGAGCAACTGATTCGTAATCAGTAGGTCCCCGGTTCAATCCCGGGTGTCGGCACCATATTTCCCAATGACTTAGCTGCCTGAAACGATCCGAAGCGGGCCTATTTCGTGGCTTGCGGACCCCTGGCGGACCCGCCGGGATGAACAGCTGCATCACTTGGCGCGCTGGTCAGGTCCGCCAGTGTCTCCGGCAGCGGTCCCTGCTGCACGAACAGTTCCCAGGGCCGGGCGTCTGCCCGCAGGTCGATTACGATGTGTCTCCCGCCACAGGCTGAACATGCCAGCCGGCGCCGCAGGGCGTTCACGCTCAAGCGCGGGTCGTCACCTAGCAGGTGAAAGGCTGCCCGCACCGATAGCGGGCGCAGCCTGTGGCACCCCACCGCGCCTGCACAGTGGATGGTGAAATACGTTCGGTCAGCATTGGCAAGCTGGCGCCCGATCCGGACATACCCATCGGCAGCAAGATCATCCAGGCGGCGCGACTCCGGCTCAAGATGGCGAGGCATTAGGAGAGGATACCGCCACGCCCTAGGAGCGGAAGCCTGTCGGCCCCCTCTGGTCAAATGGCAGTGACCCTCGCGCGCAGAGGATGAGGAACCTTGTCAGTTCGTGCGCCACTAGCGCCGTGCCGCCGTCCCAACCGCTCCGGCGCCACTGCCCGAGAGGGACCCGGCGCGTGCGGACCGCTAAAATTTCACTGTTTGTGGTTGTCGCGCGATTGGCGCGTTACCCGCTTCGCATGGGCCCGATCTACGCTGCTAGCATCTGGCTAGGCATGATCCAGTTCGATATGGTCATAGCGGGCTGATTGTGGCCTCTCCAATCGTTCCGGCCGCGCCTTGAACCCGCTGTTTAAGCGCAACACGAGGGCAGCTGCATGAACCAGCTTCGGCTGCTTGTTTTGGGTGCGCTTGCCGCTTTCTGCCTTCTCGGCCGGCCAAGTCAGGCGCAGGTTGTAGAAGTGGCGCGGTCTGGCGACTGGATTAATTACGAAGGACGCTCGAGTCAGGGCGACCGGATGTGCGGCATAAGATCCGGCGGTATCTCTTCAAGATCGATGTTCATAAAGTATTTCGAGGGCAACAATACGTTTAGCTTCCAGATTTATAATGCCGCCTGGACTATACCGAGCGAGGTAAATGTGCGCGTGGCGGTTGAGCTGGGTTCGACATACAGGTCATCTGACTTGCAAGCGATCGGTCATCCCCGCGAAGACCTTCTCCCTGCGCGGGTCGAGTTCTCGGTCTTGTTTGAAGGTTCTGGAGAATTCTGGACCGCTTTCCGCCAAGCCAGCACAGGGCGCCTGATTTTCTTGACTGGCAACGAAGGGTCGTGGCGGATCAGCCTCGCTGGCAGCAATGCCGCAACTTCAACTATGAGTAGTTGTATTCAGCGTCTGAACCAAGGCACGCGCCCATTTGATGCTGGTCGAGTTCCTGGGGCACAAGGCAGCGCCACAAGCACCCCTTTTGACGTCCCAGCGGGAGCGCTTAAGGATTGAGCTAAAGCCACTAGGGAAGACCCAAGCTTCAGGGTTCGCGGTTACGGCATGTTTACTGCGGTCCGCATTTGGCGCGCCGGCATGATTTGGCTGCGCCTCCCATCGCGCGCGCGTGTTTTTCAGTGTTAGCGTTGGCGGTGCGGACCCTGCGCCGGTCCCGAAGGCAAGCCGCTCGAGACTTCGCCTCCCCCCATCCATGCGCTTGGAAATGTGGATGCGGATGTTTTGCTTTTCCCGCCGGTCCACAGCGTGCTGCGACTTCGAGGCGCCTGCCCCCCCCCCGGGGGGTGTGGATGCATCATCAGCGCAGCGGCGGCGCCGCTTGCGCCTTTCACCATCTCCCGAGCGAGACCCTGTGTGTCGTGGCGATCTTGTGACCTGCTTGAGATGTTGCGCTCAACTATCGGTTCCGTGACTGTTGATCCGGGAGACGCATCCTGCATCCCCCGGACAGCGTTGCGCCAGCAGGTGGGCAAGTAAATGTCGGTAAAGATAATTTTGATCGCGCTCTGTACGAGCGCGATCCTTAGTGGCTGTGCCCAGAGGTGGGCGAAACCCGGCGGTACTCAAGAGGAGTTCCGGGCAACGGAAGCGCAGTGCCAAGCACGATCATTCGCCCAGTTTCCGCCAGCTATGGACCGGGTTCAGATCTCGTCTAGCTACACGACGCCGATGCAAACAAGCTGTTACCCAAGCGGCTATAGTGTCCAGTGCTATACAACGGGCGGACAGTATATTCCGCCAAGCTTCATGAATATTGACAGAAATGATGCGGTGAGGGCGCGCGGAGTGCAGGGCTGCCTGATGGAGCAGGGTTGGCGCCCCGTTGACCGCGAAGGACGTCCGCAGCAGCTTTAGCCTGCATCTCTAGTGCGGGTTGGCATGTGAACGCTGCTCCCCGCTCCCAGCTCCACCACCGCCAGCCCCGGCGGCGGCGGGTGGCAGGTGCAGCAGCGCCAGCCGCGCGGGTCGCGGGCTTCCGTCCACCACCGCCCGGCCCGCCGGTCCGCTCGGCCGCAGCACGAACACCAGGCACCGGGCGATGGTGGCGTCGGGCCGGACCATGACGGCGGTCGTTGCAGCCCGGCCGCAAGATAGCTCGCCACGGCGGCCCGTTGGTCCCCCTCTGGCACGGGCCGCCCCAAGTCGCCGCGCGCCTCGGCGTTGCGCGCCGCAGGCTTGGCGGCGGCATCCCAGTTTTCCGGTGGCCAGGGTGGCCTCCTGCTAATCCTGCTAAGGCTGCTAATCGGCAGCACCGAATTAGCAGCATTAGCAACATTAGCAGGGGCGGACCCTTCGGCCCGAATTTTCGCCAGCGCGGCCCAGGGATCGAAAGCCGGTTGGCTCACGCCACCAGTTCCCAGGCCTCCCGCCGGCTCGCACCATCCACCTCACTTCCGGCCGGCAACCGCCGCAGCCACCCGTGATCTTCAAGTGTAGCAGCCGCAGCGCGTGCCGCCGCAGCGGCCCGGATGGCGCCGGGTCCGGTCTGGTAGATTTGCGCGAGGTGGCATTGCGGGTCCCGCCGGTCCTGCCACCACCGCAGCAGCGCCGCCGCCTGCCGCAATTCCGGCGTGACGCTGGCGGCACCGATCAAGCGCATCATCTCGGCGGCGTAGTGCTGCGCCAGCGCTATGCCGCATGCCACATGCTCGGCTCCGATTTCCATTGCGTCCGGGTCGGCATAGGTCGCGAGCACCGCCGCCAGCCTCCCCGCGTGCTCGGGCGCTTTGGCACCGAAGGCGCGGATCGGGCGCCATGCGCCACCATCACCGATGGCGCGTTCGGCGTGGTCGTGGAACCCGATCCACAACGCTTCCGCCTCCGGCGTCAGGGTCAGGGCGGGCGGGTCGAGCACGTCGGATGCGTCCGGGCGCGTGACGGGCGGGCGGGTCAGCAGCTGGGTCAGGCGGTCGTTATAGGCGTCGAGCGTGGCCCGGCAGGCATCGGGTGGCGTGCTGAACATGCGGGTTCCTGCCGTGCTCTCCGGCGCCACCAACAGCACCCGCGCCAGCATCCCGATGCCGTCGAGCGTGGCGTCACCGAACAGCCGGTCCGCCACCACGGCCTGCATCATGATATGCGCGCTGCACCGCCGGCCCGGCAGGAAGGTGGCGCCAGTCAGCACCCGGCGGCGGCGGATCGGATCGCCGTCCCAGAGTGTGTTCATCAACGCGCCGGTCCGCATCCGGCTTTCATCGTTGAAAGCGGACCCGCCGATAAGCACGCCGCCCTCGGCCGTGAACACACCCGCCCATGGGCGGCCTTCGGCCAGGTGCAGCACCAGCGCCTCCGGCGTCGGGTCCGCGATTAGCAGCATCGGGTGCGGCGGGGGCTTCGGTTCAGAACCCAGACTCAGGAGGTTGTCGCGGATTAGGCCACGGTCACCTTTGGCCTTTTTCTTGATCTGTTCTGTTGCTTCCTTATGGGCCGCGAGGTCGGCCCGGAAGCGATCAACCAACGCGCCGTTTTTCACCCCGCCACCGTTCTTCGGTCCGATAGACCGCCGCCAGCGCCACCCGATCTACAGAGGATTTCCGCTCGCCGCTCTCGGCCACGGAAACGAACAGGCCGGTCAACGGCTTCTGCCCGCTACCCGGCAGCGCCACGTCCCGCTGCGCCTGCAACCCTGTGCTGGTCTCGCGGCGCATCGGCGCCCTGTCGCCGGAGGAGCGCCGCGCTTTCGTCGCGGAAGCCAATGGCCGCGCGACCCTGGCGCAGGGCGTCGGCGAACGCGCGCGGGCCGATGCGGAGCGGCTGGAGGATGCGCTGCCGCTGTGGCGCGGCGGCGACGTGGACAGCGCCGACAATGCTGGCTTCGTCCGCGCCTTCCTGTTGCGCCTGACGCCGGAGGAGCGCGGCAGCCTGATCACCAGGGACGGCCGCCTGGCCGCGGAGGGTGCGGCCCGCTTACGCGCCGCGGTGCTGGCGCGCGCCTATGGCGACGAGCTGGGCCCGCTGCTGGACCGGCTGCTGGAGGGCGACACCGCCGGGCTGCGCGGCGTCGCCGGCGCGCTGACCGATGTCTCCGCCCGCTGGGCGCAGCTGCGCCAGGCCGTGATGGCGGGCGAGGTGGATGCCGGCATGGATGTGACGGCCGACCTCATTGGCGCGCTGCGCACATTGGACGAGGCGCGACGCCTGAAGGTGGCTGTGCCGGAGTTGCTACTGCAGACTGATCTGGACCGGCCGCCGCTGACCGAGGCTGGCCAGAAGATGCTGGCCAGCTTCTTCGACCAGGGCGATCCCAGCCGCCGCACCGCCGCCCGGGCCGCGATCGCCGCCCGGCTGGATGCCTATGTGGAGGAGGCGCTGAAGGTTCAGCCGCCCGGCCGCGACCTGTTCGGCGCGCCGCCGCTGCGCCCGGCGGAGATCCTGGAGGGCGCCCGGCTGCGCGAGGCGCCGCCCGCAGCACCCGTCGCGGAGGAGGCCGCGCCCGCGGCCGCCTTCGACTTCGGCGAGGAGGCGGTGGACATCCTGGCCGCCCGCCAGCGCGCGATCCGCGAGGCGACCGAGACCGAGGCCGCCGCCCGCCCGGCGCCGCAGCAGGTGGCGACGGCCGAGCTGCTGGAGGCGCAGCGCATCGCGGCGGAGCGGGATGTGCCGGTGCCGGTTGGCGAGATCTCTGCCGACGGCGCGGCGCAGCCCACGCGTGGCGCGCGCGATCTGCTGGACGAGGCCGAAGCGGAGGGCGAGCAGGCCGGCCAGGCCATGCTGTGCCTCATCGGAGGGGCGGCATGACGCGGGCTGACAAATGCCTGGCCGATGCCGTGGCCGCCGGGAAGATCTCGGAGGCGACCGCCGCCAATGCCCGCGCCCGCGTGCAGCAGCTTCTGGACAAGGGCGTGGCCGAGGGCGAGGCGATGGTCAGGGCGGCGGAGGAGATGGCGGCCGCAGCCGCGCAGCGAAAGCGCCAGGTGGCGCTGCGCGTCATCGCGGCGGCCCGGACCTTCGACCAGGCCAGCGCCCATCCGCGTGGCTTTGCCGCGGGCGTCGCCTCGATCTTCGCGCGGGACGCCTATGGCCTGGCCGGCCACTCCAACATCGAGGGCCGTGCCGCCGCCATCGAGGCCGGCGCCCATGCCCGGCTGGTGAACCTGCTGGACGCCTACCGGTCCAAGGCGCTGGGCTTCAAGCAGGACCTGCCTGGGCTGCGGCGCTTTGTCTCGGCGCTCTATGGCGACACCCGTGACGCGGCCGCCGGCGGCTTTGCTCGCGCGTGGAACGACGTGACGGACAGCCTGCTGGAGCGCTTCAACGCCGCCGGCGGCAACCTGCCGCGGCGTGACACCTGGCGCCTGCCGCAGGAATGGGACCGCGACCTGGTTAAGCGGGCAGGGCGGGGCGACTGGACCGCCTTCATGCAGGACGCCATCGCCCGCGGAGATCTCCGCATGGTGGACTTCGATACCGGCGACCCGCTGGCCGCCGACCGCGCCGCCGCCGTGATCGACGACGCCTGGCAGAGCATCAGCAGCAATGGCGTGTCCGACCTGGTTCCGGGGCAGCCCGGCGGCGTGGCGCTGGCCAATCGCCGGGCGCAGCCGCGCGCCTTCGAATGGACCTCGGCCGAGGCCTACCTGAAGTTCAACGACCGCTTCGGCGTCGGCGATGCCGGGCTCTTCGAGCTGCTGACCGGGCATGTGAAGGGCATGGCGCGTGACATCGCCATGCTGGAGATCCTCGGCCCGAACCCGGTGCACCAGGCGCGCGTCCTGATGGACCAGGCGCGCAAGGCGGAGGCGAGCGATACCGCCGTCCACTTCCTCGGCAATCTCTGGAACCACACGACCGGCCAGGTGAACAGCCCAGTGAATGAGGGCGTCGCCACCACCTTCCGCAATATCCGCAGCTGGTTGATGGGCGCGCAGCTCGGCAGCGCGGTGCTGTCCAGCGTGACGGACTTCGCCACCCTGCAGAAGGCGGCCGACTGGAACGGCCTGCCGGTGACGGATGTGCTGCGGCGCTACGTCTCCCTGCTGAACCCGGCCAATGCCGAGGACCGCAAGACGGCCGTGCGCCTGGGCCTGATCGCCCAGGGCTGGACGCAGCGGGCGCTGGGGATGACCCGTCACCAGGCGGAGATCGTCGGCCGCGACCTGCCGGGCCGCATCGCCGATTTCACCATGCGCGTCTCCGGCATGTCGGCGCATACCCAGGCGGCGAAATGGGCCTTCGGCATGGAGTTCTCCGCCCACCTTGCAGACCGCGCCGGCCGGACGCTCGACCAGTTGGAGCCGGAGCTGCAGCAGAGCTTTGCCCGGTATGGCATCACGGCCGAGGATTGGGACATCATCCGCACCGCCGGCGTCTGGGATCAGGACGGGGTTCGCTTCATCCTGCCGGAGCAGATTGTGGGGCGACCGGCGGAGCCGCCCGCGCCGAGGTCGCCGGAGGAGCTGGCAGCCGGCGAGGGGTGGCGCCAGCGTGGTGAGGATCTGGCGCAGGCGGAACCGCCAGCCGGCGCCTGGCAGCGCGGTGACCCGGTGCCGGAGGATATCGCCCGGGTGGAGCAGGAGGCGCTGGACCCGGCGCGGCATCCGCCGACGCATGCCATCGAGACCCCCGAGCGCCAGGCGCAGCGGGCGCAGTGGAAGGCGGAGGTTGAGGCCGAGCGCCGTGCGCAGGTGCCGGAGATCAGGCAGGACCGCCAAGCCTGGATCGTTCTCGGCGCACCGGCCTCCGGGAAGTCCACCGTCATCGAGCCGCTGGCGCAGCGCATGGGAGCGTTGCTGGTGGACGCCGACGACATCAAGGCACGCATTCCGGAGTTTCGCGGCGGCATCGGCGCCAATGCCGTGCACCGGGAGAGCTCGCGCCTGGCCGCCGAGATCCTGGAGGAGGCTAAGATCCGCGGCGACCGCGTCGCCCTGCCAATGGTTGGCCGGGACCTGGCCGGTTTGCGCCAGGATGTTGAAGAGCTGAAGGAGGCAGGCTACATGATCCATGTAGTCCTTGCCGATCTCCCGCTTGATAAGGCGGTGAACCGCGCGATCAACCGCTTTCGCGAAACCGGCCGCTACGTTCCCTTGGACTACATCGTGAACCAGGTCGGCGATCGACCTGGCGCGAACTTCGAGGCCATCAAAGGAGAGGCCGCGACCTATGCCCGATACAGCACCGACGTCGAAAGAGGCCAACCGGCCCGCTTCCTCGACGGAACCGACATCCTCGCAGCCGAACCCGACCCACGCGGAATTCGAGGCGATCGACCGCGAGGAACGGGCGAAGGGGCACAAGCGGGTGATGGAGGAGCTGCGGCGCCGGGGCGTGGTTCCGCCGAAGTAGAGCCAGCCGCCGAGGCTGCAGCCCGCCAGGCCACGTCCCGCCTTCTGGAGATGATCCAGGGTGAGACCAGCTTCGCCGTGGTGGAGCCAGGCAACCTGGAGAGGGCGGTGATGCTGGGCAGCTCCCGCCCCGGGACCGCCGGCGGCGAGTTCCGCCGCGCCACCGCGCAATACAAATCCTTCCCCGTCGCCATGATGTCGCGCCACCTGATGCGCGGTATCGAGCAGATCCGCGGCGGCGATTGGGGGCGCTACCTCGCGACCACGGCCGTGTCGCTCACGGTGATGGGCGCCGTGGCCATGCAGCTGAAGGCGATCGCGCAGGGGAAGGATCCGCGCGACATGACCTCGCCCAGCTTCTGGGGCGCCGCCTTCTTCCAGGGCGGTGGCGCCGGCATCCTCGGCGACTTCCTCAACGCCGGCCTGAACCGGGCCGATCGCGGTTTCTGGATGACCAGCTTCGGCGGGCCGACCGGCGGCTTGATGGACGACATCGCCAAGCTGACCGGAGGCAATCTGCAGGGCCTGGTCGAGGACAAGGACACCAATTTCGGCCGCGAGCTGGCGCGCTTCGTCCAGAAGAACACGCCGGGCAGCAGCCTCTGGTATGGGCGCCTGGCCATGGACCGGCTGCTTTGGGACCGGCTGCAGTACCTCCTCGATCCCAAGGCGGCGCAGCGCTGGCGCGAGCTCGAGCGCCGCAGCATCGACCAGACCAACCAGCGCTTCTGGTGGGCGCCCGGCGAGACCTCGCCGGAGCGCGCGCCCAGCCTGCCCGCCGCCATCGGAGGCGCAACGCCATGACCATCAGCACCATTCCCGCCAATGACCGGCGCGAGATGTTCACGGCCAGCGCCGCGCAGACGGTGTTCCCCTTCGACTTCCCGCTCTATGCCGCCAGCGACATCCGCGTGGTGCGGACCCGGGCGGGGGCGACCGTGACGCTGGCGCTGGGCGTGGACTATGCGGTGACCGGCGCCGGCGAGCAGGCCGGCGGCGCCGTCGTCCTGGCCAGCGGCGCCCTGGCCGGCGATGTCCTGCTGCTGGAAAGCGCCATGCCGGCGGGCCGGACCAGCGCCTTCAGCGACGGCGGAGACCTCCCGGCCGCGGGCCTCAATGCCGACTTCAACCGGCTCTACATCGTGCTGCAGCAGCAGGCGCGCGACGTCGGCCGCGCCATCAGCATCCCAGCGATCGAGCCGAACCTGGATCCGACCTTGCCGCCCCTGGCGCAGCGTGCGGGGAAGCTGCTGGGCTTCGACGCCTTCGGCAAGCCGATCGTCTATCCGGTGCTCGACCGCAGCGCGGACACCGTGCTGGCCGACGGCACGACCGCCGCGCGAAGCCTGGCGCAGCGCGCCGGCGACATCCTGAACCTGCATGACTTCGGCGGCGTCGGCGATGGGGTGGCCGACGACACGGCCGCGATCGACCTGTGGTTCCTGGCCTGGCTGCTGACCGGGCGGCCCGCCTTCCTGCCGCCCGGCCGCTTCATCTACAGCGGCACCAGGCTGGATCTCGACCTGGGTGGCCTCGGCGCCTTCCTGTCGCGCCGCGGCGGGGTCATGTTCGGCTGCGGCGGGCAGACCAGCATCATCGATGTGCGGAGCTGCAGCGGCACGCCGCAGTTCCGCATCAAGGACAGCACCGGCGCGGCCTTCTTCTGGCACTTCCGGGACTTCGGCATCCGCTGCAACACCACCGGCATCGGCGCCCAGCTCGGCCAGGATTGGGACGGCACGCGGTACCCGGACTTCCTGAATTCCTGCAGCTTCACGGGGCTGGTGGTCCAGAACGTCAGCTCCGCCGGCATCGCGGCGCTGCGCATGAACGGCGTCCTGCAGAGCCAGCTGAACATCGTCGCCAACAATGGCGGGTGCGGCATCGGGGACGCCATCCAGCTCTTCGGGGTGCAGTTCTGCACGGGGCTGCTGGCGGCGGGCAACGCGGCGCGGGGGCTGCGCCTGTCGGGCTACACCTTCGGGAACGATTTCTGCTGCGACATCGAGGTGGTGAACAGCTGCATCCGAGCGGATGACTCGGCCGTGGCCGGCGCCGGGGCCAATCGCAACCGGCTGTCCGGCGTCTTTGTCTGGGGGGCGACCAACGCCAACCCGGCGATCTCTGGCAATGACGGCACCACCAACTGCATCGCCGCCAGCTTCCTGGCCGGGCCGCTGATCTTCTCCGGCAGCGCGCAGTTCGGCTCCGGCATACCCCAGGTGCCGGGCGTCTCCGCCGGCCTGGTCGTCTTCGAGCACCGGAACCAGGGCGTCACCGACGTTGGCCAGCTGCGCAGTGCCCAGCCACCTGGCGTGCCGGCGCTGGTTAATCTGGACAGCGAGGCAGCCCAGACCGCGGAGCTGCAGTTCCGTCGCGCCGGTGGTTTGCGCTGGCGCTTGGCGCGGGACACGACGTCGGAAGCTGGCTCCAACTCCGGATCTCTGCTGGTGGTTGAGGCCTTCAGCGATGCCGGGGCGGCGCTGGGCGCTGCGCTGTCTGTTCAGCGCGATTCCAGCCTGCGGGTGAACGTGTCGCACCTCTGGGCGGTGAGCCGGCTGCAGCACCCTGGCTACACGGTGGCGACTGTGCCGACGCCGAATCCGGGCGGGCAGACCGCCTATGTGAACAACGAGAGCGGCGGCGCGGTGCTCGCCTTCTCGGACGGCACCAACTGGCGCCGGGTCACCGACCGCGCGATCGTGAGCTAGGAGGCTGGCCGATGCAGACCGTTGTTCGACCCTATGAGGTCCTGATCCGCTGGCGGCCGGATGGCACCATCAGCGGGGCGCATGTGGTGCGCGCTGTGCTGGTGCTGGACGACGAGGGGAACATCCTGTCGTCCAGCCTGCTTCCAGCCGAACCAGCGGGAGAGGCGGGTGCGGACTTCCCGTTGGCCGAGGCGCTGACTGCAGAAATCGCGGCAGGGTTGCAGCACACGAGACTAACTGAAGGCTAGCCTGCGTGACCAGCGAGCACCAGGAAGGTGTTTGTCCGATCAATCAAGGTCCCACGGTTGCCGTCTTTCATGGCGCCGTCGTATCCTGTTCACGACGTGTTAGCTGGCGTAAAAGCGAAATTCGAGCGCTGCACCCAATATGGTTGTTGTAACGCATTGGTCCGTGGAGGATTTTTCATGTCCCTTACCAGCCCCTCCCCGGGTCAGCAGCCGTTAATCAGGAGATTCGCTCTAGAACTCGCAAATGGCTACAAAGATATCGAGTTTTCAACTGACAGCCACGTAAAAATTCTTGTTGCCGAAAACGGTGCCGGAAAAACAACACTATTCAATGCTCTTCATGCTGTTCTGACCGGTAACCACAGTTCTTTAGTTTCAATGGAATTTTCCACTCTGCAGCTTGAAATTGGCGGGCACTCTTGGAAGAAAAGAAGGGACGAATTCTCAATTGCTTCGCAGGAGTACGACAAGGTTCTGCAACCTGCGCGTTGGCTTAAACTGGATCTTCCAATACCTACCAAATTAGAGGCTGAAGAACTGATAGCGGCCATAGCCGACGGCGAAGAAAATAGTGTTTCAAAAACTAAATACTTCGCCCGAGATATTGTGCAGATGCGCATCCCTCCGCAGTATATAAAATCTGCCTTAAATGACATTCTGGATAAAAAAATCCAAACTATGTATCTTGATCGCCGTCAGAAATTTCTCAAATTCTCATCGGAGGTTGCGGCGGCTCTGGCGGGTTACACAGTCCTTTATCTCCCTACGTACCGGCGCATCGAGGCTTCCTTGCCTGAATACCAATTCAGGACTACTTCGCAGCGCCATCGTAGGATATACAAGAACTCGTGGGCTACTGATCAGCTCATTCACTTCGGATTGCAGGACGTAGAGTCTAAATTATTCGAAATGGCGGAAGAAATCAGGAGATCCACGGTTCAGGCGTTTTCTTCGATAAATGGACGTACGCTCGACGACCTCCTCTTTGGTCATTATAAGCAGGACATAAAAAGCACAAGCCCGATCGACGCTGCGTCTTTGCAGGTGGTTTTGGGGCGGCTTGGGCGTGACAATCCGGAGACAAAACAGCGAATTGAACGTCTGATTAATAGTGGTGAAATCAACAACGAAGATAATATCTACCTCAAGAGTTTCTTAAACCAGCTTCTGCAAACATATATCTCGACCCAAGATCGAGAAGCTCGTATTGAGAATTTCATTCGCGCCGTTAACTCGTACTGGGATGAGGACGGCAGCGAAAAGAAATTCGAGTTCGACAAGGCCTCTGCGGAGGCGCGGGTTGTTAATTTTTATACCGGCGGAACGCTGCCGCTTGAGGCATTGTCGTCCGGTGAAAAACAAATTATCAGTATCTTTGCTCGCCTCTACTTGGAGCCTGAGCAGAAAATTATCGTTCTGATCGATGAACCTGAGCTATCGCTGTCTATGGAGTGGCAGCAAAAATTTCTGCCGGACATAGCGCGCGCGCCCAGTTGTTCGCAGCTTATCGCCATCACCCACTCTCCGTTTATTTTTAAAAACGAGCTAAGGCCTTTTGCGGGGCCGATAACTGTCCGTCGCCACAAAACCCTGTCCCTTATCTGAGGCGCTGGCGATGGAAATTTCTCGCGTCGACAAGCTGAGCGCTGCCGCGTCTGCTGCAGAAGCCATCCTCCTAAGTTACATCAAGTTTAGAGGGAAGTCAGAAAAGCCGTACGTGTTTGCTGTGGAGGGTCATGATGATGTTACTTTTCTGCAGACGGTTGTGTCAAAGGTACACTCGCAGATTTCACGAGCGATAGGATTTTTTAATTGTAAAGGCAAGAGTAACGTTTTGACTCTAGTTGATCTAGTTGAGGAAAATCGACAGCTTTCGATCGATGATGTTTGGTTTTTTGTAGACCGAGATTATGATGATCTCCGCGGTCGTGAGCCGCATCGCAAAATTTGGGTAACGCCCACCTACTCATTTGAAAACATCTTGGTCTCTGATGTCGCGCTGGAAGCGCTACTCCAGGGCGAGTATCGGTGCCATGGTGCTGAAGGAGTGGATGATCTCATTAAAATCAAGAAGATTTTTTCTGAATTCATTGAAGATTATAAGGAAAAGCTTGGCTATCTCAACCAAATAATTTATTATTGCGTAAAAAACCAAGTCTCAGTTAATCCGCTCGATGAGGTGATTTCGCCCCGGCTCAGGCTGCAGAATTTCAAGATCAAGTGGATTGTGGATTCCGAGGAGTTGCTGATAGCCATTCCCAAGGCGTCTCCACTGTCGGCAGACGAAATCGCCAAGAGTCGAGATGAATTTGAGAAACTAGAACCACTCCAGCGCTGGCGCGGGAAAATTCTATTTCGATTATTTATCGATTTTCTTGATGCGCTAAGGACCGATAGGGGGACAAGGAAACCTCAGATATTCGCTGAGCATGTCAAGATGAAGTTCAATCCGCGGACTGATACAATCCGCACACTCACGACAATAGCGGATGCCCCCTCTTGCTTAACAACTTTCCTGCGGACTGTACCCGTGCCGGTGTGAACGAGGTGGTGCGTCATCCAAGGCTTAGCCATGGGAGCCCAAGTGCGCCGATGCTGGTAAGCTAAGCATTTCCCCCAGGGCAACGGGCCACTGAGTTGCACCATCGTTGAATTTGCATAAAATACACTAGATTCGTAATCAGTAGGTCCCCGGTTCAATCCCGGGTGTCGGCACCACTATACCCCTGTTAAATCTGCATTTTTCGGGTTGGTGGCCTGTTGGGCTGCGTTCTTCTGTTGATTTTGGTTCGGGCTGTGTTCGTTGCTTCCGGGAGATTGCTTTAGGTCCTCGGCCAGGGACGACGGGACATCCCGCTCCCGCAACTCCCACGCCTCGACACCGGCCAGGGCGATGTCGGCCCGGCGCGGCACAGAGGTCTCCGCGATGGATTGGCCTGAGAGCGCCGCGATCTGCGGGATCGTCGCGCCGGCCAGAGCCAGCTGCACCATGCCGGTCCGCCGGATGTCCCGTCCCTGCAGGCCGCTGAGCAGGCGCGCGCGGCTCGCCCGCTTCGCCGCCTCCCGCTGTCGCGCCCGCTTTGGCTTAGGGAGCGGCTGCCCGCGCAGGGCGTCGCGCGCGATCTGGCGGTTGGCGCGCCTCAGTGCCCTGTTCTAGGCGGTGGCGAAGCTACGCTGAGTCCAGGCGCGCCCGTCCGGACCAGGCACCAGGAGCAGGCTGGACCGCTGGCTTGCGCGCCGGGGTTTTCCTGAACGGGCTCCTCCGCGCTCTGGATTTCGGCAAGACGACTCCGCGGGGGCCTTCGAGAGCGCGGTGGCAGGGCACGGCAACCAGCTCGTTCGTCTTCTCCTGGCGCAGCACGAGCCAGAGCCGGTCGTGCATCTCCCGAACCTGCCCCGCGGTCATGTGCCGCACATCCGAGGGGCGCTGCACCGTGTAAAGCAGCAGCGACATGGCCAGTGCGATGTCGCTGGGCGCCGCCTTCACCCCGTGCTGGCGGGCCACCGAGCACACCGAGGCAGCCGGCGCGTAAGTCGCCTCGACCATGCGCATCTTCTCGGCCGCCGACCATCTCCGACGGCGCTGGACGGAGGCCATGACCTCCACCTTGGGCGGACTGTCAGTCATAGACAAAGTCATACGCCTACCCCTTACGGAAGTGCGAGACCGTGTCGGGGTGTTAAGGGGGCGGGCTCACTGCTCCACCGGCATCCGCATCACCACAGTCTTGCGGGCCTATACCTGTCACCTGTCACCTCCTGTGCCTGCGTGCTTGATCATGCGCGAGCGCTCGACCATGGGGCCGTGCCTCATTCGGTGGGCAGCTCATTCGAACTCACCGGAGGACCGAGAAACTCGACACCCCATTTGACGCCAAACGCGTTGAGCGCGACCTGGTCGGGGATGCCGTCATGCATGGTCGCCGCAAGCTCCGTGAAGAAAGCTGCAGCATCGAGAGCCGGGGCAATGATGATGAATTGCCTGGCGGGCTTGTCGGTGACGTTGACAAAGCCATGCTCCACCCCGCCCGGAATGCTCACCACGTCGCCCGCCTCGGCGTAGAAGCGCCGCCCGTCCGCTTCATACAGATAGCGCCCTTCGAGCACGCGGAAGATCTCCGCCTCATGGTGGCGATGCCGCGGCGGACCTTTACCGGGCGCGTTGATCGTCTCGACGAGGCAGAACTCCCCGTCGCTCGCCGCCGGCGGCATGCGGACGAACAGGTCGAGCCCGATGGCGGGGATTTTGATGGCGGGTTCGGTCCCGCGGGAATGAAGGAAGGAGATGGTCATGGATTCAAACTCCAAAGGGCCCGTCTAGGGCGGGGGTGGGCGCCGGCGGCATGGCTGGCCGCCGGGTGATGGTCGGGATGCTGCCGGAGTTGGCGCGCACCTTCTTCGGAAGCGGCTGACGATCCGCAGTATTGGCCGCGACCACCCCAAGGTGCATGCCCAGTACTGGTCATGCTCCCCGATTGCCGGATTGCTATGGGATCGGCTCCTCAGGGGCCGGGACCGCAGACATGACCGCCGCCGGACAGCACCGCCTATGCTTGCCAGACCAAGCCGCCGTCCCGCACAACCTCGGGCCGCCGGAGGCCGGGTCTCGATGGCCTGGGTCCGCGCATGCACTTGCCGCCGCCTACCTCGGCTGGACGCTGGACGCCTTCGACTTCTTCGTCATGGTGTTCGTCCTGCGCCAGGTTGCGGCGAGTTTCGACGCGACACTGGACAGCGTTGCCATGGCCATCACATTGACCTTGGCGTGCCGCGCAATCGGTGCGCTGCTCTTCGGCCGCCTGGCCGACCGCTTCGGCCGACGGCCAGTCCTGATGCTCAACGTCGTCGCATTCGCGGTATTGGCCTTCGCGTCCGGCCTCGCCCCGTCGCTCGGCGCCTTTCTGGTGCTACGTGCCTTGTTCGGCGTAGCCATGGGTGGTGAGTGGGGCGTCGCCGCTTCGCTGGTGATGGAGAGTGTTCCGCCCGGGCAGCGGGGCCTTGCCTCCGGCGTTCTGCAGGCCGGCTATCCGACCGGCTACCTCCTGGCCTCCTTGCTGTACCTGGCCGAGCCATGGCTTGGCTGGCGCGGGTTGTTCATGGTGGGCATCCTGCCCGCGCTGCTGGCCCTCTATATCCGCCGAAGTGTGCCGGAAAGCCCGGACTGGCTGGCGCGTAGCGAGCAGGAACGGCGCACCGGCTTGTGGCCCATCCTGCGAGAGCATTGGCGGCTGGCCGTCTTTGCGATCCTCCTCATGACAGCGCTGAATTTTCTCGGCCACGGATCGCAGGACCTCTATCCGAGCGCCGTCCTCGGCATCCAGCATCACCTTGGGACAAGCACGATCTCGCTCATCATGATTGCGGCCAATCTCGGCGCGCTTCTCGGCGGCGTGGCCTTTGGTGTCCTGTCCGACAGGATCGGCCGGCCGCGGTCCATTCTCGTGGCGGTGGCGCTGGCGTTGATCGTACTGCCGGCATGGGTCGGTGCCGCCACGCCGCTCGGCCTCGGCGTCACCGCCGCGTTGCTGCTGTTCTGCGTGCAGGGCGCTTGGGGCGTGGTCCCGATCTACCTCAACGAATTGTCGCCACCGCCGGTGCGCGCCACGCTTCCCGGCGTCGTGTACCAGGCGGGGAACTTCCTCGCGGCCGCCAATGCCAATATTCAGATCTGGCTCGCAGGCCGATTGAATGGCGATTATGGCCTGACGATGGGCCTCACCGTGGCGATCATGGTGCTGGCGATCGTTGTGTTGATCATGGCTCGGCCCGGCACTGACAAGCCGATCACGACACACGGCGTCTCTGCGCGGAGTCCATCATGAGCAAGGATCTCCTGCGCCTCGCAGCCACCGAGTTGATGCAAGCGTTCCGCGACAGGCGCCTGTCCCCCGTCGAGGTCGCCCACATCGCCGCCACCAACCCAGGACTGAACGCCTTCCAACATCTCGAGGAGGACGGCGCGATGGTCCAGGCGCGCGCTTCGGAGGCGCGCTGGCAGCGTGGCGCGCCGCTCGGCCCGGTGAATGGCGTGCCAACGACGATCAAGGACAATGCGCTGACCATCGGCTGGCCGACACTGTCTGGCTCCCGCACCATCAACCCGGACAAGGCCTGGAGCGAGGACGCGCCCGGCACTCGCCGACCCCGAGCACCCGGGTCGGGTACATCCAGGCGAGCAGCGCGAAGACCGTCGCGCCCAGCGAAAGCCCTGCCCACGCGACGGCGACATTGGCCGGCGGCATTCCCGGCGGCATCGGTTCCAGCAGCAGGGGTAGCAGGAAGATGGTTCCGATCCCGGTGATCGCCGTTGTGCTGGGCAGCACCGGCAACTCGGGCGGCAGCAGGCGCCGTGAGGCGACGGTGTAGAAGGCCATCGTCCCGGCAGCGAGCAGCGCCAGCGGCTCGCCCCAATCCGGCGTGAAGCCGGCAATGCCCCGCGGCCCGTCGCCGAGCACGGCGAGCAGCGCGCCGGCGAGCGAGATCGCCAGGCCGATCGGCGCCCGGATGCCGATGGGCTCGCCGAGCCAGATGGCCGCGCCGATCATGGTCAGCAGCGGCGTCAGCGCCATGATCACCGCGCTGTTCACCGCGGCAGTGAGGTTCAGCGCAGCGAAAAGCAGCGCCTGGTTCAGCGTGATGCCGACCAGGCCGAGGACGAGGAACGCCCACAGGGTGGCGGCACCGCGGGCAAGCAGCATCTCGTGACGTCACGGACCTACGGGATCGAAGCCGTACTCCTGCCAGCGATCCGTGACGCGCGCGACGATCTCTGCCGGATAACCATGGCGGAAGGAGGCGCGGATCGGCAGCATCTCACCCCATTCGTCGGGCGGCAGGCCGTTGTAGACGATCTTGCCCGTGCTGGCCGAGATCTTCTCGCTGGTGCGCAGATAGGCGAGAAGCGGCGCGGCGGCGATGTGCTCGAAGGTCGCATGGCCTTCGAGCGGATGGCAGCGCGTGGCGAAGGCCCAGACCAGTTCCTTGGTGTCCGTCGGATCCACGTCATCGGGCACGACGATGACCTTTGGGATGAGCGCGCCGGCCTTGCTGCCGAACACCACCTCGCCGATCCGGCGGCAGAATTGCTGCCCGCCTTCGGCGCCGCTGCGCCGGCGCCAGTCGCGCGGGACGGTGACGACCAGCCAGTGCAGCGCCGCTTCGAAGGGGCACCAGGCGGTGGTCACCGGCAGGCCCGCCACGCGCAGGTCGTGCAGGATGACCGCGGCGGTCGGGATGCCCCAGGCGGTGTGGTTCTCCTCCACAGGTTCGCCGGCGACGACGACCGGCAGGATGGCGTCGTTGCGGTGACTGAGCGCCGAGACATGGTAGACCGGCCGCTTCATCGCGCCGCCGGACCAGAGATAGCCTGCGAACTCGCCCATCGGTCCCTCCTCGGCCATCTCGTCGAGATGCAGATGGCCCTCGATGAGGATCTCGGCACTGGCCGGCGCCTCGAGGTCGACGGTCCGGCAACGTACCGTGCGCAGCGGGCGTTGCAGGAAGGCGCCCAGCCGCCCGGCTTCGTTGACCTGCGCCGGCAGCGGCATGCCGCAGATGAAGGGGATGGACGGTTCCACGCCAAGCGCCAGCGCGAAGGGCATCGGCTTGCCGAGATCGGCCCAGCGCCTGGCCACCATGCCGACATGCTGCTCGGCCGCGACGAGGCCGGTCATGCGGCGGCCGTCGAGCAGCATCATCCGGGCGATCGACCAGTTGGTCCAGGATCCGTCCGGCGTGCGTGCGACGATGCAGCCCCAGGTATTGAGATAGCGCCCGCCATCGCCGCAATGCAGGAGCGGGACGGGCAGCCGCGTCAGGTCCACGGCATCGCCGATGGTGACATTCTCGAAACACGGCGCGGTGTCCACGATCACCGGATCGATCGCCGGCAGGTCGAGGCTCCCGGCCAGGGCGCTGACGATGTCATGGCCCGTGCTGTCCAAAGGCATGTCCAGCGACGCCGCAACGCGGATGAGCTGCCGCCCGGGCTGACGGCCGAGGCCGGCCGGCGCACCCAGGATCCGGAACCCCGCCGGGTGGTCCGAGAAGGCGGTGAAAAGCGGCGCCGGCGACCGGGTTTCGTAGCAGCGCCGGACGATGGCGCCGAGTTCCAGGTCGAGCGCGACAGGCGCCGCGACGTCCTGGATCTCGCCCAGGCCGCGCAGGTGTTCGATGTAGGCACGCAAATCGGTCAGCGACACGCCACGACCTCCTCGTCAGCGGTGGCGCAGGACATCGCAACAAGCGCCGCACCGCCGGACCACCGGCGCACGAGCCCCGCCTCGATGTCGAAGAGGTCCAGCACGCGGCCGACGGTGTGATCGACCATGTCCTCGATCGTCGCAGGGCGGTCGTAGAACGCCGGCACGGGCGGGAAGACGATCGCACCGTTGTCGGTGGCCGCGGCCATGGAGCGAATATGCCCGGCATGCAGCGGCGTTTCGCGCAGCATCAGCACGACGCGGCGCCGTTCCTTGAGGCAGACATCGGCGGCGCGCGTGAGCAAGCCGTCGGTGTTGCCCGTCGCGATGGCGGAGAGGCTTCGCACCGAACAGGGTGCGACCACCATCCCCATCGTGCGGAAGGAGCCGGAGGCGATGGTCGCGCCGATATCCGCATCCGGATACCAGTGATCGGCCATGGCGCGGACCTCGCGCACCGTGTGGCCGCTCTCATAGGCCAGGGTGCGCTCGCCCGCCTTGGTCATGACCAGATGCGTCTCGATGCCCGACCTGCGCAGCGATTCGAGCAGGCGCAGCCCGTAGACGACGCCGGTCGCCCCGCTGATGCCGACGATCATGCGGCGGCGCGGCTGCGTGAAAAGATGTTTCTGCATGAGGCCTCCTGGGGCGAGTTGCATGCGCGCACCCTGCCCCCCCTCGCTGGGGGACGCATGGCCAGAAATCGTCATGATCAGCGGTCGGCCGCATTGATCTTCCCGTGCCCTCCGAAGGCGGTGGCAAGCCGCCGCCATCGGCAGGCTTGGCATCCCGGCGCACTGACCAAGGGCGACGTGCATGGCGCCTGCCAGCGCTGCCAGGCCGAACCATGGGCATCGTATTGATCAGGGCAGGGCCGAGGCCGCATCCGTGGCGAGCCAGATTTTGGCCGCGGTCACCAGAGCCTCGATACCGGCGCCCAGCGTCGGATGGATCACCGGCGCGAAGTCGGGCGCGTGGTTCACCGGCAGCGCATCGATCTTGCCTGCCTTGATCGCCGCCTCGAAGACCTTCGCATCGATGCCGCCGATGAACCAATAGACGGATGGCACGCCCCAGGCGGCGCCGAACAGGCCAAAATCCTCGCTGGCCGAGGCTGGCAGGATTTCTTGAATCCGCTCCGCACCGAAATGCTGCGTCAGGGCGGCCACCACCCGGCGCGTCGCCGTATCGTCATTGCTGAGTATCGGATGCTGGCCCAGCGTCTGGATGTCGGGCGGCTTCGGTGCACCGGAGGCCTCCGCCTCGGCTGCGACGATCCGACGGATTGCGGCGAGTACGCGGCTGCGCACTTCAGCATTGAAGGTTCGGACGTTGAGCCGCAGCAGCGCGTCGTCGGGAATGATGTTCTCGGTGCGACCGGCCTGCAGCGTGCCTACCGTGAGCACCGCGGAATCGGCCATCGCCACTTCGCGCGAAACCACGGTCTGCAGGCGCATCACGGTCGCGGCGGCCATCACCACCGGGTCGATGCTCCGCTGCGGCATGGAGCCATGCGCGCCGCGACCGAACAACGTGACCTCCAGGCTGTCGGCGCCGGCCATGACGATGCCGCTGCGCCAGCCGATGCTGCCCGCCGGCGCGGGCACGACATGCTGGCCAAGCACCACATCGGGCTTCGGGAAGCGGTGGACCATGCCGTCCTCGATCATGGCGCGGGCTCCCTGGGCGGTTTCCTCGCCGGGTTGAAAGACCGCCATGACGGTGCCGCGCCAGGTCTCGCGCTGCTCGGCCAGGATCCGCGTCGCGCCCATGAGCCACGCGACATGCATGTCATGGCCGCAGGCATGGGCAATCGCCGCAGGCTGGCCGAAGCGGTCGGTGCCGGTGGCGCTGCTGGCATAGTCGAGGCCGGTGGTCTCCTTGACTGGTAGGGCGTCCATGTCGGCGCGCAGCAGAACAGCCGGCCCGTCGCCATTGCGCAACAGGCCCACCACGCCGGTGCCGCCTATGCCGGTGGCAACCTCATAGCCATCCGTCCGGAGCCAGTCGGCGGCGATGCCGGCGGTCCGCTTCTCCTGCATCGACAGCTCGGGATGCGCGTGCAGATCGCGGTAGACGGTCTCGACCTCGGCCAGGAGTGCCGGCGTCGAGAGCCGCAGATGCGGTCCGGGTGCGCCAGTGGTCATGACTGTCGTCCAAAGGTCAGGGGGTGACGGGTTGGCTGCGGTAGGACGTCGCACCTCTGCGCGGGCCTGCCGTCATGCGTCAGCGCCAGGAGCAGCGCTCCAAGACGCAGTGCAAGGTCTGCGGGCAGTGCGTCGGGATGTTCGATGAGCGCCAGGAGCTGCGTGATCCGCTGGCGGTCTCGACCGTGTGTGGCCTTTGCGTCGCCGCACCACCTGCACGACCCCTGTGATTGCTGCGCACCGGCGCGGCGCGGCCCAAGCACGGACATCTCAGTTGCGTCGGGCCGTATAGCCGATCGGCAGGGCCTCCGGGCCGCAGGCGATCACCGTCTCGTCGTCGCGCGCGCAATTCTCGATGAAGGTGATGTCGGCGAACTCGTCGACAAGTTCGGTCGGATAGGTCGGCCCCGCATCGCGGTAACGCTGCATCAGCTCGATCTGGGGGTTCTGGAAGCAGACGATCTTCTGTGGTCCGTCCACCACCCAGCGTGGAAAGAAGGTGGCGCCGTGCACGCGCCGCTCGTCAAGGTTGACCGCGACGCTGACGCAGGTTCCGGTCGGCTCCACCCAGGATACCTTGAAGACGCCGTCGGCGATGCGGACGATGTGCGCCTCCTGGTCCTTGACCCAGCGCCCACCGACGATGCCGCTATGGACGCGGTATTCGATGCGCCGCTCGTTCTTGATGTAGAACTCGTACTGCCAGCCATTGTCGTAGGTGTAGATGTAGTGCTTGCCGACAAACGGCGCGATCTCGGCAGGTCTTGTGGAGGCGAGGGGGTCAGACATCCTGATCTCCGTGCAATGCGCCGCGCGGCAGGATACCGGGCCGTTGCGGCACCATGGGTGCACCAGGCGCGGCGGCGCAGGCATGACCAATTCTGGCCATGCGCCGGGCCTGCCGGGCGGGCGAGGATGCCTGCGCCGCGTGGCGGCCCCTGAGCGACCCTTCCGGAGCGCCCTTGCAATGAAGCCCTGCCTCGCCCTCGCCGCCGGTCCCGCTTCCGCCGGCAACCCACCGATCGTCGAGGCCGCTCGGTCGCCAGCCCCGGTTGCGCAGGCGCTCGCCGCTACTGGACAGGCGCCGGCCTGTGCGGCGCTGGATGCGATGCGCCAGCACCATGCCCAGCGCTGAGCCCCAGGCAGTGCCAGCGCCCGGGAGCGGCCAGTCGCCGGCAGGCAGGCGGCGCGGGCGCTCCGCCGCGGATTATCGCATTGCGGCGTCGGTGCCCCCCCGGTATTGTAACAGCCGTGCACCTTCGGTGGGCAGGAACATGGCGCGGGACCCGCATGGCGCAGTCATGGCATGCATCGGGACCATCTATGACGCCGCATCCGGCAGCGTGGCATGGCTCGATGTCGGGTCGCAGATGCGTCGGCTCTTCGCCGCTGATCGTGCCAGCCTGATCGTCCCCGGCGCCATCGGGGCGCCTCGGGAATTGCTGGCCCCGTTGGGCGAGGCCGAGGCCGCCTATGCCGCCTATTTTCACAGCGTGGATCCGATCCGGCGCCAAGCGGGACGGGATTTCGCCCAGGCGCGGCAGCATCATTTGTTGCGGGCCAAGCTCAGCGCGGAGATCGTGCCCGAACACGAATTCCTGCGAAGCGAATACTACGCCGACTACGCACGCCACCATGGCCGGCGCTACCTGGTCGGCGGCATGGTGGGCGGGCAGCATCCTACGCCGATCGGCCTGCATCGCGCCGAGACCTCCTGCCCCTTCACGGCCCAGGATTGTCGCCTGCTCGAGATGCTGCTGCCACATGTACAACGGGCGCTCGACCTGCGGGAACGATTGGCGGCGCAGGATACTTCCCTCCGCATGACGGTCAGCACGCTCGACGCGTTGCCGACCAGCGTGGTGATCGTCGATGCCGGATCGCGGGTGCGCTTCGCCAATGCCGCGAGCCGGCATGCGCTGTCGCGACCAGGCTCGGGATTGGCGATGCTCGCTTCGGGACCGCACATTCAGCAAGGCAGCACTCACCTCACCGCGCTGCACCGTGACGATGCGCGGGCTCTGCGGCAATTGGTCACCTCGGCGGCGCAAGGCGGGGCGGGCGGGTCGCTGCGCATCCGACCGCGCGACGACGGCGGCGATCTGGCCCCGATGCAGGCGGCCCTCATCTCGCCGGTGCCAGCATCGCTGCTGGTCGATGCCGATCCGGCGACGCGCGAGTCGGCTGGCCTCGCGCTGGTCGTCATCGAGGATCTGGTGCGCCGGGCATCGCCGCCGGCGGCGATGCTCTGCGACCTCTTTGAACTGAGCCCGACCGAGGCCGAGGTGGCGATCCGGCTCATCGGCGGTGCGAGCGCGGAGGATGTGGCGCAGCGCCGTGCCGTCTCGCTCGACACGGTCAGGAACCAGATCCGCGCCATCCTGCGAAAATCCGAAGTCGCCAATCTGCGGGATCTTGAGCGGGTCCTGGCGACGCTCGCGGCCGTTGGCGCAAACCACACGACGCGAAGCGTGGCCGGCTCGTGATCGCGCGGGGGCAACCGCTCAGGATGCCGTGGCGCTCGGCGTCATCAGCCCACCGGCGGCGGCTACTGAATCGAGGCGCCTGGCCAGGCTGAACGCCTTCTCGAATCGAGATATGTCCTCCGGCCGGCGCAGGAACCGGGGGAAGGGCTTCCCGCCGGCTGCCCATTCCGGGTGCAACCGCCGCATCTGCGCGAGCGCCACGCGCGCTTCCTCGATCAGCCCTGTCTCGATCGCCGCGACCACGATGGTGCCCTGGCAGGGCGCGAAATCGGGCATCTGCGCGGCGCAGAGATGCAATTGGCGCAACGCATCCTCGGGCTGATCCGCCAGCAGCAATGAGCGGCCCAGAACGGCGCGCGTGCGCGGCGGGCAGTGCGGATCGAAGGCGAGCGTCTCCCGCATCGCCTCCACGGCCTCCCGCGGGGCCAGCCACGACCAGGGCTTCGGCATAGGCCGTCCGCGTACCGTGCTGCGTCACGGCGCTGAATCGAAGGCCAGGCGTGCCTCCTCCGCCGCCGCCTTCGTGCGTCCATCGACTGCGAGCGCAGCGCCAGCGCGGAGCGCGACAGCGCTGAGGCAGGATCGCGATGCCCCGACGCCGGCAATTCCGCTTCGCGCAGCAGGCGCGGCAGGCCCCCGGCGAATTCGTTCGCGATGACGAGTTCTGGGCATGAGCCGGACCCGAATGCTGCGGGAAGCTTCGCACACCGAACGCAAGGCGAGGATCTTCCCATGCTGCACATCATCCCAGCGCCGTCGGCCGCCCCGCATCGAGGCACCACCGAGAAGGCGCACCGGCGCGGCGCGGCGCGTCGCGCCGACCGCGAGCGGGTGGCGGATGCCATCCGCCTCCAGCGTCCCGGCCCGACGGCACAGCCTCTGCCGGGTCGGGCGACCTGGCTGCGCCATCTGCGCACCACCACGGCATTGACCACGGCCAGCGGGCTCGTGGCCTTTGCCCTGTTGGGCGTGGCGACCGCGCAGACCGTGCTGCCGCCCAACCAGAGCCTGCCCTACGTGCCGCACCTGTCCGGCACGGCAGGCACGCCAGGGAACGAAGGCAATCCGCCGACTTCAGGCGGCCCCGGCGGTGCCGGCACGGCCGTGGACATCACGGTGCCCGCCGGCGTCACCTGGCAGTCCAACAGCGCCGGGCCGTTGATCGGGCTCGACACCTCCGGCGGCAATGGCGGCCGGGGGGGCACCAGCGACTGCGACACCTGCGCCTACCAGAACGGCGGTGATGGCGGCGCCGGCTTAGGCGCCGGCAGCGCGACGCTGCAGATCGGCGGTTCGCCGGCCCAGCCGGGCTCGATCACCAACCAGGGCGCCGGCCCGGCTATCGCGATCGTCGCCAATGGCGGATCGGGTGGCACCGGCGGGAACCCGGCCAATCGCGGGACCGGCGGTCGGGCCGGCACATCCGGCAGCGCCGGTTCGATCACCTTCGGCATGGTCGCCGGGGCGAGCGTCGCGGCCACCGCCCCCGGCACGCCCGCCATCATCCTGCAGTCCAGCGGCGGGAATGGCGGCAATGGCGGGGATGGCACCGTCACCCACATCGATCATGCCTATGGCCCGAACGGCGCGTCGGGCCAGTCCGGCGGTGCCATCCAGACACCGGCGACCCCGATCGGGGGCACGATCACCTCCGCCGGCTCCGGCATCGTCGCCATCAGCCGGGGCGGCAACGGCGGCTGGGGTGCCGAGGCGGGTTCGGAAATCGGTTCCGTGACCGCCGGCACCGGTGGCGCCGGTGGCCTGGGCGGGCTCATCATCCTGAACCTGGAGGGGGCCAGCGTCACCGCGCAAGGGGCCAGCGGCCCGGGCACCGGCGGCCAGATCACCGTCGATGCCGGCACCAACGGATCGACCACGGCCAACGCCTCGGTCATGACGGCCGCGATGTCCGCGGCCAGCATCGGCGGGCTCGGCGGATACAGCGACGTGGCGAACGGCAACATCGTATCGCATGGCGGCAATGGCGGAGCCGGCGGCAATGGCGGGTCCGTGCAGATCAACGTGGATGGCGGCCGCATCCAGACCACCGGCTACGGCGCCATGGGCCTCGTGGCGGTCAGCGCCGGCGCGGCCGGTGGCACGGGCGGGGAGGCCGGTGCCGTCTGGAGCCGGAGCGGCGGCGCAGGCGGCACGGGCGGGAATGGCCTCGATTCGACCATCACCGTGACCGACGGCACCATCCTCACCACGACGGGCCGGCATGCCGATGGCGTGCTTGCGCTGAGCGTGGGCGGCGGCGGCGGCATCGGTGGCGACGTCGAGGGCGGCGGTCTGGGCATGTCCCTGGCGTTCGGCGGCCACGGCGGCAACGGCGGCGATGGCGGAACGGCCATGGTCTTCAACGGCCTCTTCAGCGAAGGGCTGTTTCCGGGCGGCGTCGTCTCGACGACCGGCAGCAGGGCGCGGGGCCTGTCCGCCCTGAGCGTGGGCGGCGGCGGCGGTCGCGGCGGCGACGCCAACACCGCCGATCTCGGCGTGGGCGCCTTCGCGATCGGCGGCAATGGCGGCACCGGCGGTGCCGGTGGCTTGGCGGAGGTGACCAATTTCGGCGTGGTCCAGACCACCGGCCTGCATGCCGTGGGCATCGACGCGCAGAGCATCGGCGGCGGCGGCGGCAATGGCGGCGCGGCGCATGCCTACAATATCAGCGCCAGCGGCGTGATCAACCTGAGCGCGGCGGCCGCCGTGGGCGGCACCGGTGGCGGCTGCACCCCGAACGGCGCCTGCCCCACCGGCGGCACGGCCACGGTGCTGAACTACGGCCAGGTCCTGACCATGGGCGGCGACGCGCATGGCATCCGCGCGCAGAGCATCGGCGGCGGCGGCGGCCATGGCGGCGCCAGCGTCGCCGAGAACCTGATGGTCAACCTCTCGCCGGAGGAAACACCCACGATCCAGCTCACCGCCTCGATCGGCGGTAATGGCGGCCGCGGCGGCGATGGCGGGCCGGTCGCCGTGTTGAATGCCGGCATGGTCATCGCCCAGGGCGTCGGCGCGCATGGCATCATCGCGCAGAGCATCGGCGGTGGCGGCGGCACCGGCGGCGATTCGACCGCCACCACCAGCTCGATCACGCCCTCCAGCCTGAGCATCACCACCGCGATCGGCGGCAGTGGCGCCGGCGGCGGCGATGGCCGCAGCGTGAACGTCAACAACAGCGGCCTGATCTGGACGCTGAACCGGCTGGCGCCGGGCATCTCCGCGCAGAGCATCGGCGGCGGCGGCGGCACCGGCGGCTACGGCAATGCGAGCGCGGACAACTACACCGACCGCGAGGGCACGGGGCTCGCCGTCAATGTCAGCCTGGGCGGCACCGGCGGCGTGGGTGGCGAAGGCGGCAACGTCACCGTCACCAACTACGTCACGGCGGCCAATACGCCCGACCCGACGGGCGCGGGGGGCTACGGCGCCGGCGCGATCGCGACGATGGGCGACGGGTCCGATGGCATCTATGCCCACAGCATCGGCGGCGGCGGCGGCAATGGCGGCAACGCCAGCGCGAATGGTGGCAGCGGCACGGTCATCCTGAATATCTCCCTGGGTGCCAATGGCGGCTCCGGCGGCAGTGGCCACACCGTTGCCGTGGACAACGGCACCGGCACGATCCAGACGCTCGGTGGCCATTCCGCCGGCATCTTCGCGCAGAGCGTCGGCGGCGGCGGCGGCCGCGGCGGCAATGGCGGCCAAAGCGGCGACGACGACCCGAACTTCACCGTCAATACGCTGATGCAGCAGGGCCTCGGCCTGAACGGCGAGGTTACGCAGGTGGTCGACGGCGTCTACCAATGGACCGGCCAGGTCGCCGGCTATTTCGACCAGCCCGGCACGCTGAGCGCCGTCGTCAACGCCTACATCGACAGCAACATGGCGGCCGCCAAGCCGGAGACGCCCGAATCCTCCGAGAGCAGCCTGACCGTCAACCTCGGCGCCGGGCTCTCCGGCAGCGGCGGCGGGGCGGGCAATGGCGGTCAGGTGACCGTCCTGAATGCCGGCAGCATCACGACCGCAGGGCCGCTCTCGCCGGCAATCTTCGCGCAGAGCATCGGCGGCGGCGGCGGCCTCGGCGGCGCCTCCAACCCGGCGATGGACCAGGCGCAGATCAGCAGCAGCAAGGTGACCCTGTCCATGAGCCTGGGCGGCGCCAACGGCCTGAGCGGATCCGGCGGCCGTGTCGGGGTCACCGTCAGCGGCGTCATCGTGACCGGCGGCGACGCCTCGCCGGGCATCCTGGCGCAGAGCATCGGTGGCGGTGGCGGCCATGGCGGCGTCACCATGATGGGCGCGAGTAACACCACCGACGGTTCGGGGCTTCTCGGCACCGTCACGCTGGGCATGGATCGCACCGGCAATGGCCGCGCGGCCTGGAACGCCCCGGCCGGCGGCCCGGTCGCCGTCACCACCAGCAACGTCACGACCACGGGCGATGAATCGCCGGGCGTGCTGGCGCAGAGCGTCGGCGGCGGCGGCGGCATCGCCGCGGCGATGTCGGGTGTCTACAACCCGCGGACCGGCGGCTGGACCAGCGCGCTGAACAGCCTGCCGGCGGACAGCCCGCAATGGGTCGATTTCCGCTTCATGGCGAATGCCCCGGCCGGTTCCACGGGCGGGCCGGTCAATGTCACGCTGCAGCCGAACGGGATAAGCTGGGGGAACATCTCGACCGGCGGGCAGAATTCCTACGGCATCCTGGCCCAGTCAGTCGGCAATGGCGGCGGCATCGCCATCACCGACTACACCCCCTACGCGATGGCGAACTTCATTGCGCCGGAGCTCGCGGTGGCGGGCAGCAATGCCGGCGCCGTCACGGTCACCACGGTCGGCCCCTCGGTGATCACCACGACCGGCGACGGCGCGGTCGGCATCCTCGCGCAGAGCGTCGCCGGCGGCGGCATCGTCGGTGGCATGGACGGCGTCGCCATGACTTACCGGACGGTGAACTACCAGGCGCAGAGCTATGGCGGCACCGTCACCGTCAACAACAGCGCCGACATTCATGTCAGCGGCGCCTATGCGCATGGCATCTTCGCGCAGAGCACCGCGCTCGGCGGCGCCTTCGGCCCGGCCGTCGGTACGCCGGGCACGCTGGTCACGGCGGCCTCGGCGGGAAGCTGCGGCAGTGATTGCGCCAGCGTCGGCCAGGTGACGGTGAACCACGATGGCGGCACGATCTTCGTCCACGGCGCCAATGCCTATGGCATCGCGATGATCAGCCAGGGCAACCCGAGCGGCACCAACAACACGACGCTGAATGTCGGCCCGGGCGGCTGGATCGCGACCGACGTCAATGCGGCGGGCGCGGTCTTCATCGGCGGCGCGGATGCCAATGCCGTCAACAACTACGGCATCATCAACGCCCAGGCGGCCGGGCTGGCCTTCGCCACCTGGGCCGACTCCGCCAACACCCGGGCCACGGCCCATATCGTCAACTACGGCGGCATCATGGGGTCCGCCGTGCTCGGCGATGCCAGCGTCTTCACGAATGCCGGCGGCGGCCAGTGGCAGATGGGTCCCGTGGTGGATCTCGGCGCCGCCGGGCGGGTGAACAATGCCGGCACGCTCGAGGTCGGCCATGGCCGCTCCATGGCGGGGACGACGCTGACCGGCTCGCTGACGCAGAGCGCGGGCGGCCGCCTGGTGGTGGACACCGACCACGCGGCGCGGCGTGGCGACCTGCTGACCGTGCATGGGGCGGCCACCATTGCCGGCCGGGTCGAGACCCGTCCGGCCAGCGTGGCCAACGCACCCGTCACCGTGTTGACCGCAACCGGAGGCGTCACGCTCGACCCGGCAACCACCGCCACGCGGACCGCGGCCTTCAACTTCCAGCCGCTGAGCGACGGCACCAGCCTGCGCATCCACCCGCGCGCCGACTTCGTGAATGTCGCCAGCGGCCTTGGCGCCGCGCAGGCCCCGATCGCGGGGCACCTGCAGCAGGTCTGGGACAGCGGTGGCTCGCTTGGCGACAACGGCTTCACGCTGCTTGCCGGCATCGACGATGGCGCCACCTATGGAAGGGCGATGGACACGCTTTCGGGCCAGACCCTCGGGGCCATCGCCGCCTGGCGCTTCGCCAGCAGCCAGACCTTCGTCAACAACATGCAGAGCTGCCCGACCTTCGTGAATGAGAGCCTGGTGCTGCGCGAGGAGAACTGCAGCTGGGTTCGCGCGACCGGCAGCACCGCCACGCAGAACGCGCTGGACGGTGCGCTGGGCTATCGCGTGAACACCGAGACGGTGCAGCTCGGCGGGCAGTGGGAATTCGCCCCCGACTGGTTCATAGGCGCCTCGGCGGCCTATGAGAACACCCGCTTCTCGGGCGAGCAGGGCACGTCGCGTGTCACCGGCAATGGCTGGGTTGGCGGGTTGGCGGTGAAGTACAATCCGGGCAACTGGCTGTTCACCGGCGCGATCGATGCGGGCTTCGGCAACTATAGCAGTTCCCGCCAGGTCGAGGTCGGGGACTTCGTGCAGACCGCGACGGCTTCGCCTGACGCCTGGCATGTTGGGGGAACGCTGCGGGCCAGCTACCAGGCGGCGTTCGACGGCTTCTATCTGCGCCCGATGGCCGAGCTGCGGCTGATCAACGTCGCCAATAGCGGGTACACCGAGACGGGCGCGGCGCCGTTCAACCTGGCGGTGTCTTCGGCCTCCAGCACCACGGTCGCCGGGACCGGCGCGCTCGAGCTCGGGACGCGGATCAACCTTGGCGAGACGGGCACGCTGCATCTTTTCGCAAGCGCCGGGCTCAGCCTGTACGGCAACGACGGCTGGGCGGCGGACGCACGCTTTGCCGCAGCACCGGCGGGCACCAGCAACTTCCGGGCGACGACACCGATCCCCGACATGCTCGGGCGGTTCGCTCTCGGCGCGAACCTCTACACCACCGGCAACCTGGCGATTCGCGTGCAATACAGTGCGGATATCGGTGATGGATTTGCCGCCCATACCGGCATGGCGCGCGTCGCATATCGCTTCTGATCAAACAGCCAAGAAGGGTTACGACGATGCCGAGGCAAGAACGCGTGGCGCGCGGGGCATGGCCGCGTGGCGTGGCGGTCATTGCGGCGCTCGCGGCCATGCCGGCCATGGCGATGGCCCAGGTGCCAAGGTCCGTGGCACCCGCCACACCACAGACGGCGACCACCCTCCAGCCGGATCGCACGACGGCCCAGTACGGGGAGTGGATGCTGCGCTGCCAGACGACGGGTGCCGAGGGGCGGAGTTGCGATGTGTCGCTGACCATCATCGACCAGCGGGCACAGCCTCTCGTACAGCTCCTGATGCGGCAGGGCACGAATACGACCAACCTTGGCGTTTCCGTCCAGGTCGGTGTCAGCGTGACCGTATCCGAGCCGGCGCGGCTGGTGGTCGAGGATACCGCTGCCGCCACGCTGCCCTTCCAACGCTGCGTACCGCAGGGTTGCTTTGCCGAAGGCCAGCAGGATGAGACACAGATGGCCGCCGCCGGCCGCGCCGAGACGATGCGGCTGGAATACCGCAACGCCGATGGCGCGCCGATCGTGTTCCAGATGCCGACGCGCGGACTCGCCGCCGCATTGCGGGCGCTGAGATCGATGTAGATCGGGACGGGCATGGCTACGAGCGGGCCAGGCACGAGCAGACCGGGGAGCGCTTTAGGACGACGAGCAGGCTGTGAGAGGAAGGACCACCATGTCGCGGCTGATCGACGCTGACGAGCTTGATCTTCTGTCCATCGGCGCCTGGATTCTGGGAACCGGTGGCGGCGGTTCGCCCTATGCCTCCCATCTCGTCGCCCGGCAATTCTACGAGGATGGCGGCCGCATCGCGCTTCTCGACCCCGATGAACTCGCCGATGACGACCTCGTGGCCGTGGTCTCGACGATGGGCGCGCCGCTGGTCTTCCAGGAACGGATGACCGACGCCGCCTTCGCACTCAAGCCGGTGCGGATGATGGAGGCCTATCTCGGCCGTCGATTCCGGGCCGTGATGACGGTGGAGATCGGCGGCTGCAACGCCTTCCAGCCCCTCCTCGTCGCCGCGGCATCCGGCCTGCCGGTCGTTGATGCGGACGCGATGGGCCGGGCCTATCCCGAGGCACAGATGCAGACCTTCTCCATCGCCGGGCTGCAGATGGTCCCACATGTGGTTTCGGACATCCGCGACAATGACGTGATCATCCCCAGCGCCTCCGGCTGGCGGGAGATGGAGCGTGTCCGGCGCAAGCTCTGCACGGAATACGGATCGGTCGCGACAACCTGCCAGGCACCACGCACCGGGGCCGAGGTGAAGCGTCACGCCGTGCTGCGCAGCCTGTCGCAGGCCATCGCGCTGGGCCGCGAGGTGCGCCGCGCCAGGACGGCGCATGAGGACCCCGTCTTGGCGACCGTGGCGGCCGCCCATGGCAAGCGGCTGTTCACGGGCAAGGTGATGGATGTGCAGCGCCGCACCACCGAGGGCTTCCTCCGCGGATCGCTCAGCCTTTCGGGGCTCGATGCTGATGCCGGCGCGCGCTTCGAGATCAAGTTCCAGAATGAGTTCACCATCGGCCACCGCGATGGCGCAGTGATTGTCACCACGCCCGACCTGATCTGCGTGCTCGACAGCATCTCAGGCGAGGCGATCGGCACGGAGAGCCTGCGCTACGGCCAGCGCGTGACGGTGATCGCCCTGCCATCGCAGCCGATCCATCGGACGGAGGAAGGGCTGCGCCATGTCGGTCCGCGCGCCTTCGGCCATGACATCGATTTCCGCAGCGTCTTCGAGGAGCATCCGGCATGAGCCGCATCGGAATCGATGTCGGCGGCACGAACACCGATGCCGTGCTGCTGGAGGACGGCAAGGTGCTCGCCGCGGTGAAGAGCCCGACCACCGCCGATGTCGCCGACGGCGTCCGTCAGGCCTTGGCCGATCTGCTCGCCGCGGCTGCCGGCCTGCCGGCGGCTGAGCGCATCGAGGCGGTGATGATCGGCACCACCCACTTCACCAATGCCGTGATCGAACGCCGGCATCTCGACCGCGTCGCCGCACTGCGAGTCGGCCTGCCTGCCAATGCCGGGCTCCCGCCTTTCATCGGCTGGCCGAAGGATCTGGCGGGCGTGATGCGCGGCAGCACCCACATGCTGCGCGGTGGGCACGAGTATGACGGGCGGATCCTGGTGCCGCTCGACCGCGCGGCCGTGCGCAGTGAGGCGCACCGCATCGCAGACAGCGGCATCACCGCCATGGCCATCACCAGCGTCTTTTCCCCGCTCACCGATGAATGTGAGCGCGAGGCCGCGGAGGTCGTGCGGGAGGTCATGCCCGATGTCCGCATCACGCTGTCTCACGAGATCGGTCGCATCGGGATGCTCGAGCGTGAGAATGCAGCGTTGCTGAATGCGGGTCTGCAGGGTCTCGCGCAGCGCACAACGGCGGCCTTCCGGCGCGCGCTGCGCGACAGCGGCATCGCCGCGCCGCTGTATCTGACCCAGAATGACGGCACCATCGTGCAGGGCGCGGTGGCGGAGCGCCACCCGGTTTACTGCTTCGCCTCGGGCCCCACCAACAGCATGCGTGGCGCGGCCTTTCTTTCGGGCCTGAGCGATGCGCTGGTGGTCGATGTGGGCGGGACGACAAGCGATGTCGGTTGCCTCAAGGGCGGCTTTCCGCGCCAGGCCAATGCGACCGTCGAGATCGGCGGTGTGCGCACACTGTTCCGAATGCCGGACCTGATCTCCATCGGCCTCGGCGGCGGCACGGAAGTCGGCGAGGGAGGTCGCCGGATCGGGCCGGGCAGCGTTGGCTTCCGACTGCCGGAGAAAGCGCTGTGCTTCGGCGGGGATACGCTGACTGCCACGGATATCGCAGTGGCGGCAGGGCGCCTCGCGCTGGGGGATCCTCGACGCGTGCGCGCGCTACCCGCGGCGCTGGTTCGCGACAGCCTGGCCCGCATGGAGCGCATGGTTGCCGAGGTGGTGGATCGCATGAAGACCGACGCCGCGCCAATGCCCCTGATCGCGGTGGGCGGCGGCAGCTTTCTCGTACCCGACCACATGGAAGGGATTTCCGAGGTGGTGCGCATCGAACACCATGCGGTGGCCAATGCCGTCGGCGCGGCCATCGCGCAGGTCAGTGGCGAAGTGGACCGGATCTTCTCGGGCGTCGAGCGTGAGACCGCGCTGGATCGGGCAAGCCGCGAAGCAACGCGGCGGGCGATCGAGGCCGGCGCCGAGGCGAGCAGCGTGCAGACGCTGGACGTGGAAGACATCCCGATCGCTTATCTTCCCGGCAACGCACGCCGTATCCGTGTACGCGTCATCGGGGAGATCAGGCGGCTCACCACCCAGAGCAGTTCAGGTCGACCGTGCTCACCTGGACCACGGTGATGCCCTTCTTGCGTGACATCGTGCGCGACGCCGCCAACCGCCGCGCGCAGCGTTTCGCCGCGCCGCCTCGGCACGAGCGACCATGCCGGATCAGCGCAGCCAATGGGCAGCTCTGGCTGTTCGAAGAATAGGAATCGCGTGACGGTTCATGGCCTGCATATCGCCGTCGCACCGTGGATGTGGAGCGTAGTCAGAACTGGTGATGCCTGCATCGTTGTGACCTCGCAGAAATCCGCCGCGGATCCGGCCCGCAAGGGTCGGCTGGTGATGGAGCGATGTGAGATGCCTGGACAGAACACCGATGTTGAACATCGCAGCTGGTGCCCTGCTGAAGAGCAGCCAGCGCGCTGGCTGCTCGCCGGCCATCCTACCGGCTTCTGGTACGTCTTCTGGGCGGAGCTTGCGGAACGCGCGAGCTTCTGGGGCATGCGGGTGCTGCTATCGCTGTACCTTGTCGAAATGCTCGGCTTCTCAGAAGCGAATGCGGGCTCCGTGGCTCAGCTCTTCAATGCCGCATGTTACCTCACGCCCATTCTTGGCGGCTTCATTGCCGACCACTACCTTGGCCGGTACCGCACCATCATCTGGTTCTGCGTGCCGTATCTTGTCGGCCACCTGTGCTTCGGCTTCTTCCGGGGCGAAGTCGCGTTGTTCCTGGGATTGCTGCTGATCGCGCTAGGGTCGGGCGCCATCAAGCCAAACACATCGACACTGATGGGACTCATGTACGAGCGGCTTGGCCGTCGACACCTGCTCGACGAGGCGTTCGTCTACTACTATGCCGCCATCAACCTGGGCGCCACGATCACCTCGCTCGCCGTTCCCATCGTTCAGTCGTCCCATGGGTACGGGCCGGCGCTGATGATTCCGACGGGCCTCATCGCGCTGTCCATGCTGATCTTCTGGCGCGGTCGCCGGTACTTTCCAACCGAGAATATTGTTGTCCGGCCGTTCTCTGCCTCACGTCCGCAATGGCAAGAGGAGCGTGCCGTGCTGCTCCGGTTGGCTGGCATCCTGACGCTGGTCGCGATCTACTGGTTCCTGGCCGACCAATCGAGCTCCACCTGGGTCTTCCTTGCCAACGACCACATGGACCTGACCCTTTGGCCCACCGGCCTGGCGCTAACCGCTGCGCAAACCCAGGCACTCAACCCGCTCATGATCCTGCTGTTCACGCCGCTTCTCCGCCCGATCTGGCGCCGCATGGAAGCTCTGCGCGGCAGGCAACTTGGGCCGGCGGACAAAATGACCGTGGGTTTTGTCCTGACCGTCCTGGCTATGGCGGTCATGGCCCTGGCCGGCCATGTGGCAGAAAGCGGCAAGGCTTCGGTGTGGTTCCTGGTACTGGCAACGCTGCTGATCACCCTGGCCGAACTCTGCATTTCCGCGATCGGCCTGCAACTGTGCTATCTGGCCGCGCCTGCTTCGATGAAATCACAGGTCATGGCCTGGTTCCTGCTGACAAGCTTCTTCGGGGACAGCGCTGGGGCTGCCTTTACCCAACTTTATGGGACAGTCGGGAACGCATCCTACTTCGCGCTGCAGGCCCTGATCGCAACCGGGGCAGTGGCCGGCATGGCATGGATCGCAGCCGGACTCGGGATCAGGCGGTGACCTATCCGATCGATCTGGTCGACTCCTTCGCCGAGATCATTTTCGTGGAGGATCTCGCCTGCGACGACGGCACCGTCATCTGCGGCCCCGAGGCACCGCCCCCGGCTACGCGGCGAAGCGAAATTGATCCCTGCCTGATCCGGAGAGCGACCACGATGGACAACCTCAACACATCCCGTCCCGAGGCGCCGATACTCATTCGCGACATCGGCAGCTTCCTCCTCGGCGGGCACATGACGACGCTTGCCGGCTTACCGCCGCGCGGGCGCGTCAGCACGCCGGGCGGGCCCGTGCACCCGACCGACCCGAACGGTGAGATCATGGTCGGGCAGCTCTATGTCCAGTACGTGCGGTTGGCCGAGCCTCGGGGCGCGGCTCCGCTTCTTCTCTGGCACGGCGGCGGGATGACCGGTGTGACCTGGGAAACGACACCGGACGGCCGCCCCGGCTGGCAGATGTTCTTTCTTCGCGCAGGGCTCGACGTCTTCGTCTCCGACGCAGTGGAACGGGGCCGCGCCTCCTGGGCGCCCTACCCGGAGGTCTACCCCGAGGCGCCCTTCTTCCGGACGGCGCGCGAGGCCTGGGAGGAGACCTTCCGCTTCGGCCCTCCCGGCTCCTGGCGCCCCGACCCTGCCCAGCGCGCGACACACCCGGGCCTGCGCTTCCGGGCGGAGCACATGGAGGCATTCATGAGCCAGTTCGTGCCGCGCTGGAGCACGAACGACGCATTCACCCAGGCCGCCTACGACGCTCTCGTCGCGCAACTGGGCGGGGCAATGATCCTCACCCACAGCCAGGGCGGCAACTTCGGCCTGCGCGCCGCGCTCGCGGCGCCGGATCGCGTGCGGGCCGTCATCTCGCTCGAACCGTCCGGCGCCCCTGACCCGCAGGCCGCGGACCCCGCCCGGCTGCGCGGGGTGCCGCACCTCTTCGTATGGGGCGACTACCTGGATCGGCACCCCTTCTGGGTGAACTCGCTCCCGAACGTCCGACGCTGGCACGCCGCTCTTGTCGCGGCCGGGGTGGAAGCCGAGTGGGTGGACCTGCCGGCGCGCGGGATCCGGGGCAACAGCCACGCGCTTATGGCCGACGACAACAGCGACGAGATCGCCGGGCTCGTGCACGACTGGATGGCGCGTCACGACCTGATCCGTCGAAAGCGGGCCTCAGATCATCCTCGGTCGGGTCGCATCCCGCCGCAAAGCCACTTGCCGGAGCAGCGAGATGAGACCGGCGCCAGCCCGTGCTCCGACATCTCCCGCGCGGCGACCTGACGCGAGGAGCAACCCCATGCCACCCATCCTCATCGTCGGTGCCGGCCCGGTCAGCTTGACCGCCGCCGCCGAACTGGCGCGCTACGGCCTGCCGGTCCGGATCTTGGACCGCAGTCCACGCCCGGCCGAGACCTCCCGCGCCATCGTCGTCTGGAGCCGCACGCTCGAGTTGATGGATCGGATGGGCTGCGCCGCCTCCTTCCTGGAGGCCGGGCACCGCGTCCGTGGGGCCGCAATCCGCAGCGGCGGAAGGGTGCTGGGGTGCACCAGCTTCGGCGACATCGCCAGCGCCTACGACTTCGCGCTCATCGTGCCCCAAAGCGACACCGAGCGCCTGCTGACCGCCCATCTGCGGAACTACGGCATCATCGTGGAGCGCGAGGTGGAGCTGGCGTCCTTCACGGCGTCCGACGATCGGGTCACCGCACGGCTGGTCCACGCGGACGGGCGTGAGGAGGAGGCGGAGACGCCCTGGCTGGTCGGCTGTGACGGCGCGCACAGCGCGGTACGCCACGGGCTCGGTGCCGAGTTCCGCGGCGCTACGCAGCGCGACGACTGGGTGCTCGCCGACGTTCGGCTGGAGGGGGCCGGGAGCCCGCCGGCAGACGAGATCACGACCTACCTGCACCAGGACGGTCCGCTCGTCGTCTTCCCGATGCGGGGAGGCCGGGCGCGCCTGATCGCGGCGGTCGGGGAGGCCGGACCGGACCAACCAAGGACCGAACCAAGCCTCGCCGATGTCCAGGCGCTCCTGGATCACCGGGCCGGCGGGGAGGTTCGGGCCCTCGACCCCGTCTGGCTCGCCGCCTTCCGCATCAACGGGCGCAAGTCGCGCGACTACCGGGTCGGGCGAGTCTTCCTCGCAGGCGATGCGGCGCACATCCACTCCCCAGCGGGCGGGCAGGGCATGAACACGGGGATACAGGACGCGATCAATCTCGCCTGGAAGCTGGCGATGGTCGCGAAGGGAGGGGCGACGCCCGCTTTGCTCGACAGCTACTCCCCCGAGCGGAGCGCGGTGGGCGAGATGGTGCTTCGGAACGCGTCGCGCATGACGGACATGGCGACACTCTCAAATCCCGCGGCGGTTGCGGCGCGGAACGCCGTGCCCCACTTCGTGCTCGGCTTCCACGCCGCGCAGGAACGGTTGGCGCTCACGCTGAGCGAGATCGAGATCGCTTACCCCGACAGCCCGCTCTCGAGCGGCCGGCACGCGGGGACGCGGCTCGCCCCGGACAACTATGACGGACCACCGCCGGGGTCCGGTGCAGTGCCGCGCTCGTGCTCTACGCCCCCGACGCGGCGCGCGGCGCGGAACTCGCGGCACGCTTCCCGGCGATCCTGGAACCGCGACCCCGGACGCCGCCCTTCGCCGGCAGGCTGCTGATCGTGCGGCCGGACGGGTATGTCGGCCTGTCGGAAGCGGCGGGTGCCTGGGACGAGGCGGAGGCTTACCTGAGACGGCTCTCGCCGCCACATATGGCAGGGCCGGCGGACTGATGGCCGCAGAAATGATCAGCGACGCGATCCTGGATGGCGCATAGGGCGATGTGGGCGGTGGCGCCCCATCGAAGCGCATGGCCTGGACCGGATGGTGAGCACCTGATGGCCGCCGGCCAGATCCGGCCCCGCGCGCCGCGCGGCAACCCGGTCCTGTCCGGCTGAGATCGTCGTGCCGCATCAGGATCGGAATTTGAACATCGGGTCGGGATGGGCTGTGGCATGATGAGACCGGCCCAAGCCTTGGCATTGGCCAAAGAACAACCGCACGAGGAGATGCCCGATGAACGCTGGTTTCGCCCGCCGCGACCTGTTCGCCGCAGGAGCCGCCGCAGCGGCGGCAATGATTTTGCCACGCGCAGAAGCCGAGGCAGCCGCGCCCATGCGCAACGACCTGCCGCCAGCCTGGCACCGCTTCAAGTGGGGTGACTTCGAGGCGACTGTGGTCTCCGACGGCAGCCTGCCGCTTGGCAAGCCGCAGGACAGCTTCGTCGGTCCTGGCGCCGATCGGATCACCGGCATGCTGACCGACGAATTCCTGGACCCCAACGCGGCCACCCTCGAGCAGAACGTGCTGGTTCTGAACACCGGGCGGCAATTGCTGCTGTTCGACACCGGCATGGGCGAGAGCATGGGGGCCGACTCCAAGATGTTCGGCCCAACCACGGGCCGCCTGCTGGCCAATCTGCGCGCCGCCGGCATCCAGCCCGAACAGATCGACATGGTCGTCGCCACCCACGCCCATTGCGACCATGTCTGGGGATTGGTGGATGCCAGCGGCCAGCGCGTGTTCCCGAACGCGCAGGTGGCGATCAACGAGGCCGATGTCCGGTTCTGGACCGACGATTCGAACAAGCGCGGCCCGGCCTTCATGAACGTCTTCATCGAGGGCGCGAAGAAGAACCTGAACGCGTACCGCGACCGCTTCGTCATGGTGCGCAACGAGCAGGAGGTGGTGCCGGGCGTCACCGCCATCTTCGCGCCCGGCCATACGGTGGGCCATACCTGCTACGCCATCACCTCGGCGGGCCGCACGATGCTGAACAGCGGCGACCTGGCGCATCACCAGGTGCTTTTGCTGCGGCGGCCGCTGATGGAGTTCTCCTTCGACACCGACCCGAAGCTGTCGGCGCAGACCCGCGCCCGCATGCTCGACCGGTTGGCGACGGACCGGCATGCGGTGCTGTCCTACCACTTTCCCTGGCCGGGGCTTGGCCATGTCCGCAAGGAAGGCGATGGCTATGGCTGGGTGGCGACACCGATGAACGTCACCAGCCTCGGCTGAACCTTTTGCCGGGGCGGAGATCGATCTCTCCGCCCCGGCAAGATCACCGACGATTCTTTGCGGGCGTCGCATCAGTGGGGCGTGGGGCGCCCGGCCGCGACGCGTGCCTTCAGCCTTGCGCCGCGAATGCACCGTCCTGCGTGATCTCGCCCCGCTCGATGACATAGGTGGTGTCCACCAGCGACGTCAGCAGCTGCGGGTTGCTCTCGGTCACCAGCAGCGCGACATCGGGGAAGGATGCCTGCAGCTCTCGCAGCGCCGCCGCGTAGCGCTGCGCAAGCACAGGGGCAAGGCCCTGGAAGGGCTCGTCCAGCAGCACGGCGCGCGTGCCGACCATCAGCGCGCGGCCCAGGGCCACCATCTTGCCCTGCCCGCCGGAGAGCCCGGCCGCGCGACGGTCCGCCAGTGTCGCGAGTTCTGGCAGCAAGGTGAAGATGGCATCCAGCCGCCGGCCGATCTCGCTTTTCGCCAGGCCCAGCACCTCGGCCGGCAGCAGCAGGTTCTGGCGCACGGTGAAGACGCCGAACAGCCGCCGCTCCTCCGGCGCGTAGCCAACGCCGAGGCGCGCGCGGTGATGCGCCGGCACCGCGGTCGCATCCTTGCCTTCTATCAGCACCCGGCCGCCGCGAAGCGGCAGCAGGCCCATCATGGCGCGCAGCGCCGTCGTCTTGCCGGCGCCGTTGCGTCCAATCAGCGCCACGCAACCGCCGCGTGGCAGGGTGAGCGAGACGTCGCGCAGCACCGGCGCACCCGCGATGTCCACCACCACCGACTGCAGCTCAAGCATGGCGCTCGATCCCGATCACCTCGCGCTGCACCACCGGGTCGGCCAGGATCTGCGCCGGCGGGCCGAGCGCCACGATCCGGCCCTGGGACCAGACGGCCACGCGGTCGGCGAAGCGCGCGACGACGTCCATGTCGTGCTCGACGAAAACGGCCGTCACGCCCGCCTCGCGCAGCACGCGCGCGAGCGTTTCCACCACCGCCATCTTCTCGGACGCCGAGACGCCGCTGGTCGGCTCGTCCATCAGCAGCAGGCGCGGCTTCAGCGCGACCGCCATCGCGATATCGGCCAGCTTGCGCGTGCCCTCGTTCAGCGCGTCGGCGCGCCGGGTGGCGAGGGGAAGCAGGCCGAAGCGGTCCAGCAACTCCCGCGCCTCGTCGCGCCAGGCCGGGCGGAGCAGGGGCACGAAGGGCGACCAGATCCCCTGGCGCGCCGCAATCGCGAGGGCGGCGTTCTCCTCCACCGTGTGCTCCGAGAACAGCTGCGGCAACTGGAACGACCGCGCGATGCCGCGCCGCACGATCTCCCGCGGGCGGCGGCCGGTGATCTCCGCACCCTCATAGGTGATGGTGCCGCCTTGCGGGCGCAGGTAGCCGGTGACCATGTTGATGAAGGTGGTCTTGCCCGCCCCGTTCGGGCCGATGATGGCGAGGAACTCGGCACGCATGACCGCGAGGTCGATGCCATCCGCCGCCTTCACGCCACCGAAGGCGAGGCGGAGTCCGCGCGCCTCGAGCAGCGCGGTCATGCGGCACCCCTTCGCTGCAGGCGGAGCGCCAGCAGGCCCCAGATGCCGCCGCGCGCGAACAGGATGACCAGCAGCAGCACGGCGCCGAGGATCATCTGCCACATGTCGGCGACCGTCGCCGCCGCATAGACCCGCACCAGCTCATAGGTGACCGCGCCCAGGAAGGGCCCGAGCACGCCGCCCGCACCACCGAGGATGGCGATGAAGACCAGCTCGCCGGAAGCCGTCCAGTAGGACAGCAAAGGCGTGACGTGGCGCGTCGCCATCGCGATCAGTGCGCCTGCGCAACCGGCCATCGTGGCGGAGAGGACATAGGCCGCCAGCAGCACGCTGCGCGCCGAGACGCCCATGAAGTCCAGCCGGGTCTCGCGTGTCTTGATCGCGGTCAGAGCCTGGCCCATCGGGGAGGCGAGATAGACACGGGCGAAGGCGCCGAATCCGAGGGCCAGCGCCAGCGCGATGCCGAAGATCGTCCATTCATGCGTCACACGGTCGAGCTCCAGCCCGGCCACCGTAAGCGGCGGCACGCGGATCCCGTCGGTGCCCTTGGTGTAGTGGTAGAACTTCTCCAGCATCGAATAGAACACCATGCTCAGGGCCAGGTTGAGCATGCCGAAGAAGATCTCGCGGTAGCGCGACACGAACAGGCCGATGAGGGTGCCGACAACGGCCGTCGTCAGCGCGGCCGCCGGCAGCAGCAGCGCGGCATCCGGCAGCACGGGCGCCAGGAAGGCGACCGCATAGGCGCCGAGCGCGACGTAGAGGGCGTGGCCGAAACTCACCTGGCCCGCACGCAGCAGCAGCATGATGCCGAGCACCGCGATCCCCTTCGCAAGCGCGATCGTCAGCACGAATTTCAGCCAGGGCGTGGTCATGGCCGCCAGGACCAGCGCGCCGGCGCCGAGGAGGGCAAGCAGCAGTTCGATCCGGCGGAGGGTCATACGCGCCGGGTCTCCACCACGCCGAACAGGCCCTGCGGCCGCACCAGCAGCACCGCGACCATGATGATGTAGGGCACCACCACCTCGAGTTCGGGATAGAACGTCACCGCGATGGAGCGGCCGATGCCGATCATCAGCGCGGTCAGCGCCGCGCCCTCGATCTGGCCGAGGCCGGCCGTCGCCACCACCGCGAAGGACAGCACGATGGTGGAGGCGCCGATGCCCGGCACCAGGGACGATGTCGGCGTGGAGAGCGCGCCACCCAGGGCCGCCAGCATGGCGCCGAAGGTGAAGGTCAGCAGGAACACCTTCCGCGCGTCGATCCCCATGGCGGTCGCCGCCTCGCGGTCCATGGTGACGGCCAGGATGACGCGTCCGGTCAGCGTGCGCCGCAGGAAGATCGCGAGGCCGACAAGGGTCACGACCGCCACCGCCGGCAGGAGGATGACCTGGTAGGTGTTGTAGGGGATGACGTCGGTGCCGAAGGGCACGTCCACCGTGCCCATCAGCGAGACGGGCGTGCTGAAGGAGACCGGCTGCACGCCCCAGACCAGCTTCTGCGCATCCTCCAGGATCATGAAGAGCGCGAAGGTGACGAGAAGCTGCAGCACCGGCTCCTCATCATAGATGCGCCGTAGCAGCAGCCGCTCGATCAGCGGACCGAGCACGAGGCCCACCAGCATCGCGGCGAACAGGAGGGCGGGGAGGGAGGCCCAGGCCGGCAAGCCCGCCGAGGCCGCGAAGAAGCCGACCGAGGCCGCCGCATAGGCGCCGATCGCGAACAGGCTGCCATGTGCCACGTTCAGCACGCGGAGCACGCCGAACACCAGGTTGAGCCCGACCGCCACCATGAAGATCAGCGCGGCGCTCGCGATGCCGTCCAGCAGCGCGAGGCCGAGTAGCGGCCCGTTCTCCGTGAACCAGTTACCCACCGGGAGGTCAGCCTTCCGCGGTCAGCCGGCCGCCGAGATCGGATCGGGAACCCGGTTCACCATGTCCGGCGTCAGCGTGCGCAGCCAGGCGACGCTGTTCTGGCCGGCCGGCGTGGTGACCAGGTCGGGCGGGAAGATCACCATCTTGTCCATCACCGCGAAGGGGAAACGGTCCGTATGCACGGTGGTGCCGATGAGCTGCGGCTCCAGGCCCTGGCCGTCCTCGCGGATGCGCATGCGCGAGGTCGGGCTGTCGAATTCGAGGCCCGGGAAGGCGGCCGCGAGCTGCGCATCGGACGGCCAGTTGCCGCCATTCGCCTGCATCGCCTTCGCATGGGCGGCGCGCAGCGCGCTGAAGGCCTGCGCCATGTGGTAGGTCGGGTAGATCGGGTAGGCGTCGGCGCGGCGCCGGTAATTCTCCACGAAGCGCTGCAGTGCCTGCGGATTCGCCGGGCGCGGGTGCTGGTGCCAGTGGTCGCCGCGGCTGCCGACGATGTGCCCGGCAGGCAGGCTGCGCCCGACGCGCTCGAGCGAGGATTCGGCCAGCGGCAGCACGAAGGTCGAGCGCTCGAACAGCCTGCGCTCGGCGGCCTGGCGGATGAAGGTGTCCAGTTCGCCGCCCCAGCTTGTGCTGAGGATCACATCCGGTCGCAGCGCCAGCAGGCGTGTCACCTCTGCCGAGAAGTCGGTCGCGCCGAAGCGGGGGAAGAGCTCGGCGACGACGCGGGTACCGGGCTTCAGCGCGTCCATCGCGGTCTTCCAGATCTCCCAGGAATCGCGGCCCCATGCGTAATCCTGGTTCAGCACGGCGACGGTGCGAAAGTCGGGCTTCGTCTTCATCAGGTAGAGCAGCGGCGCCAGGATCTCGGGCGTCGCATTGGCCTGGGTGCGGAAGGCGTACTGGTAGCGTCGCTCCTCGAAGATGCGCTGCGTGCCGCAGTCCCACAGCACCGTCACCTTCCGCAGCTCCTCGCCGAGCGGGGTGCAGGCCAGGCAGGAGCCCGAGGAGATCGAGGCGAACATGACGTCCACCCGCTCGTTTTGCACCAGGCGCCGGAACTCTCCAACCAGATGGTCGATGCCGGGTGCTTCGTCCACGAAGAACAGGCGCACCGGCACGCCGCCGATGCCGCCTTCGCGGTTGATCTCCTCGGCCAGCATCTCGGCCGCGTTGCGTCCTGGCACCCCGAAGACGGAGGCTGGGCCCGAGAGAAAGGTGGTGACGCCGATCTTCAGCTCGGAGGGGCGCTGCACCGGCGCCTGGGCCGAGAGGGAAGCGGGAAGCAGCACCGAGCCGAAGCCTGCGGCGAGCGCCGTGCGGCGAGTGAGCTGGAACGGTAACGGCATGAACTTTCTCCCTTGAGGCTCCCCGTTCTTGGTCGGGGTTTGGGTGGATGCGGCAGGTCCAAGGGGTAGTGGATCAGGCGGTGGCCCGGCATCGGCGACCGCGGCGCGCGTTTCAAAACCGTGTCAATTCCCCGTCCCGACGGGACTGAGGGCAGATTTGCCTCCTACTGATAACGTCGCGGGCGCGATCACTTTGTCGATGCCGCGCAACCGCCTCTCGACCTCAGCAGAGGGCCGATTCGGGTCGATGTCAACGATTGGATCAGCAAGGTTTGGCATCGTGCGTTGCGCTGCTGGTTTTCGCCCTTGCGCTGATTTCCGCCCCACCTCTCGCCGAGGTTTCCTCCGCCGTGATCGGCTCTTCTTGCGCTATACGACAGTTGATGGCGCTGGACTTCCCGGCCGAGCTGGCGGGAATGCGCCGCGCCAGGGTTCGCCACCGAAGGTGCTGGCAAGCTGCGCCGCGACCTCGGTCGCGACCGCGCAAGGGGCCAGCACCGCTCGGAGCCAGCCGGATCCAGGCCCAGGACGCGATCCAGACACTGCGCTCCGCCAGATCTACGCGGTCTCAGCTCGTCGCCCGCTGAATGATCTCCACGGGTACGGTGATGTGCTGCGGCGCCGGGTCGCCGGACAGTCGGGCGATCAGGCAGCGTGCCGCCATCTGGCCCATCTCCGCCCCATCCACGCTGACCGTCGTCAGCGCCGGTTCCAGCGCCCGGCCGATCTCTAGGTCGCCGAAGCCGCATACAGCCAGGTCGCGCGGAACCTCCAGGCCGCGCACCCGCGCCTCGATGACCAGACCGGCCGCCAGCAGGTCGGAACTGCAGAACACGGCACCGCCGCGAGGAAGCTCGCGCAGTAACCCATCGAGCGAGCGGCGGCCTTCCATGATCGTGCTGGGCGGTGCCACCAGCCGCTGGAAGGCGATGTCGTGGCCGCGCCGCCCCAATGCCGCACGAAAGCCCTCCAGCCGCTCCAGCGCACGCGAATCATCGGAGGAGATGATGCCGAAGCGTTCGTAGCCACGGCCCATCAGGTGCGTGGCCACGGCCTCGCCGGCACCGACATGGCTGAAGCCGACCTGCAGGTCGCCATCCGGCGATCCGTCGCCCCAGATCTCGGCGATCGGGATGCCGGCCTGGGCGAGGCGCCGCCTGGCCGCTGCGGAGTGCACCGCGCCGACCAGCAGCATGCCGTCCGGCTGCCGGCCCAGCAGCGTGGTCACGAGCTGCTCCTCGTTGCGGTCATCGAAGCCGCCGAGCCCAAGGACGACGTTGTAGCCCGCCGCGGACAGGGTGCTGGTGAAGGACTGCAGCGTCTCCGCATACATCGGGCTGGCGATCGTCGGCACGATGGCCACCACCATGCGGGAGCGGCGTGAGGACAAGGCGCCGGCCGTCAGGTTCGGCACGTAGCCCAGTTGCTTCACCGCCGTCAGCACGCGTCGCAAGGTGGCCTTCGACAGCAGATCCGGCGTGTTCAGCGCGCGCGACACCGTGATCGCGGAAACGCCGGCGGCAGCCGCCACGTCGGTGATCCGAACCGGCGCGCGGCCCGGCGGCTTGCCGGATCGACCGGCATCGGAGTGGTCGTTCGAAGGCATGCGCCGCGAGGAAAATCCATGTTGACCGGGGACGTCCCACCTAACCACGCGGCACGACGTGCCGCCAGCCGATGATCTGTTGACGCGGGTGCCAAGAATGGTATCGTTAACATGATCGCTGCATAGGGATCGCGCCAAGCTGTCCGCCACAGGCGGCCGAAGCATGGTAGCGATGTCATAAAGGGCCGCCAGCAAGGTGGCCCCAAGGGAGAATGCCCGAATGTCCGAGCTGTACTCTTCCATGCTCACCAGGCCCTCCACCTCCGCGGATGGCCCGCGCCTGCGCGCGATGGCGCCGGCCCTCGGCGCCGAGATCACCGGGCTCGAGCTCGGTACGAGCGTGACGCCGGCCGCCATCACGCTCGTGCTGGATGCCCTGCACCGCTACGGCGTAATCGTGGTCCGCGACCAGCACCTGACGCCGGCCGAGCAGCTTGCCTTCATGGAGAAGCTCGGCCCGGTCAAGAAATCCGCCTATAGCCGCGCCAATGCCTTCAGCGTGCCGGGCCAGCCGGACATGATGGTGATCTCCAACATCGTGGAGAACGGGCGCAACATCGGCCTGATGGATGCTGGCGCCATGTGGCATGCCGACGGCACGCATATGGCGCATCCCGACATGTACACGGCGCTCTATGCGCTCGAGGTGCCCTATCGCGACGGCAAGGCGCTGGGCGACACGCTGTTCACCAGCGTGGCGGAAGCCTTCGACGCGCTGCCCGATGCGCTGCGCAGCCGCATCGCCGGCCGCAAGGCCGTGCACAGCTTCACGCATCACCTGGAGAAGAAGCGCCGCCAGGGCGACCTGCGCCGGCCACCGCTGACCGATGCCCAGAAGGCGGAATATCCGGATGTCGAGCATCCGATCGTCGCCGTGCATCCGGTGACCGGCCGCAAGGCGCTGTTCGTGACCGAGGGCCACACGGCGCGAATCGTCGGCCTGTCGCCCGAGGAAAGCGATGCGCTGCTCGAGGAACTCTGGGCGCATATCCGCCGCCCCGAATTCATCTACCGTCACAGCTGGAAGGTCGGCGACCTGCTGATCTGGGACAACCGCGCGACGCAGCATCTTGCGATCTTCGACTATGGCGACCTGCCGCGCCGCATGCATCGCGTGGAGACGCTCGGCCCGGTGCCGGTTTGATCGCGGTGCCCGCAAGGCCCGTTCTGCTCACCGGCGCCTCCGGCGCGCTGGGCAGCATGCTGGCGGCCCATCTTTCCGAGGTGGGCTTCGACCTGGTGCTGACGGATATCAAGCCGTTTCCCGGCCCGCTGCCGCTCAGGGCGCGCTTCGAGCGGGCCGATCTCTGCGATCGCCCGGCGATCCTGGCCCTTGGCGAAGGCTGTGGCGCCATCGTGCATTTCGGCGGCGTCTCCACCGAGCGGCCGTTCGATGAGGTGCTGGGCCCGAACATCGGCGGTCTGTTCAACATCTACGAGGCGGCGCGGCTGGCTGGTGCGCGGGTGATCTTCGCCTCCTCGAACCACGCCATAGGCTTCCACGAACGGAGCTCGCCGCTCGACGCCGATTGCGAGCTGCGGCCCGATACCTATTACGGCCTGTCCAAGGCCTATGGGGAGCTGATGGGCCGGCTCTACTGGTACAAGCACGGCGTCGAGAACCTCTCCATCCGCATCGGCTCCGGCTTCCCGGAACCCAAGGACCTGCGGACGCTGTCGAGCTGGCTGTCCTACGCCGATCTCGCACGGCTGGTCGCCGCGGCGCTGCGGGCCGAGGAGGTCGGCTGCGACATCATCTGGGGCGCCTCCGCCAATAGCCGGAGCTGGTGGCGGGACGATGCGCGGAAGCGGATCGGCTGGGCACCGCGGGACAGCGCGGACGACTATGCCGCAGCCTTCGCCGGCATCGTCAGCGACGACCCGATCACCGAGCGCTACCAGGGCGGCCATCTCTGTGCCCGCGACTACACCAGGACACGTCCGCCGCCCTAGAGCCGTTTCACCGAAAGCGAAGACGGTGAAACGGCTCTAGCTTATTGTTCCAACGCATTTTCCGAGTCGCCTTGCGAAGCCGCAAGGCTTGAAAATGCTCTAGCCGCGGCGTGCCGGCGGGTCAGCGGATGGGAGGAAAAAAGGCGAGATGACAGACAGACCATCGTTCAAGGCGCGGCTGCGCGGTGACAAGACGCTGTACGGCTTCTTCGTCGGCATTCCCTCCCCGGCCACCGTGGAGGTCGCGGGCTGGTCCGGCTTCGACTTCGTCATCATCGACACGGAGCATGGCGGGGCGGGGCTGGAGACGCTGGAGCACATGCTGCGCGCGGCGGCAGCCTCCGGCATCGCCGCGCTGGTGCGCGTGCCGCGCGGCGGGGCGGATGACATCCTGCATGTGCTGGATCTCGGCGCCGATGGGATCATGGTTCCGCATGTGACCAGCGCGGAAGTCGCGGCGCGGATCGTGCAGCATTCCTACTACCCGCCGCTCGGCCGCCGCGGCATCAGCACCCTGTCCCGCGCGGCGCGGCACGGCACCGGCGATGGCGCCACCATGCTGCGGGAACAGGCGGGCCGCACCACGGTGATCGCGATGATCGAGGATGCGGAGGCGCTGGGCCAGGTGGGCGCGATCGCGCGCGTGCCGGGCGTGGACGCCCTGTTCGTCGGCCCGAACGACCTGGCTTCCTCGATGGGCCATCTGGGCAATCTCGCGCATCCGGAGGTCACAGGCGCCGTCACGCGGATCCGCGAGGAACTCGCCGCCATGCCGGATGGCCCGGCCTTCGCCACCATCGCGCGTGCCGCACCGCAGGCGCGCGAGCTGGCCTCGCAGGGGGCGCGCATGATCTGCTTCAACACCACCAACATCCTGGTCAATGCGCTGCGCACGCTGCGGACGGACCTGCATGCGTGACATGTCGCGCCCTGAGGAGCTGCAGGCGGAACTCTTCACCGCCCTGCCGGAGGATCTGCGCTGGCGCGGTCCCTCAAGTTTCTGGGCGCAGAGCCGCGCGCATGCGGCAGGGCCTGTGCACTCCTTCCTGGAGGGACCGTCCTTCGACCGCGACGGCCACCTCTGGTGCACCGACATCCCGCATGGACGGATCTTTCGCATCGACCCGGGCGGCCGCTGGGTGCTCGTCACGCAGTATGAGGGTGAGCCCAACGGGCTGAAGATCCACCGCGACGGCCGCATCTTCCTGGCCGACAGGGCACACGGGATCATGGTGATGCATCCGGAGGAGAAGATCGTCCGGCCCTACGTGACCCGCCCGAATGCCGAGCGATTCCGTGGGCCGAACGACCTGTTCTTCGGCCCCGACGGGACGCTCTACCTCACCGATCCCGGGCGCAGCCATCTGGGCGATCCGACCGGCCGGGTCTTCCGCATTCCACCGGCGGGTGGCTCCGCGGAACTGCTGATCAACAATGCGCCAACGCCGAACGGCCTGGTGCTGGATCACGACGGCCACAACCTGCTGGTCGGCGTGACGCGCGGCAATGCGGTGTGGCGTTTTCCCGCCGCGGGCGATGCGGCTTCGCGGCAGATCGACCTCTTCATCCAGCTCAGCGGCGGCCTGGGGCCGGATGGCCTGGCGCTGGACGAGGCGGGCAACATTGCCGTGGCGCATGCCCGCAACGGCACGGTCTGGCTGTTCTCCCCGGATGGCGAGCCCCTGCTGCGCATCCGATCCTGCACCGGCAAATCCGTGACCAACATCGCCTATGGCGGGCCAGACCGGCGCGACCTGTTCATCCTGGAAGCCTCCACGGCCTCCGTGATGCGGGTGCGCATGCCGGTGCCGGGCCGCGCCATGTTCTCCCACGCCTGACGCGCATCGAAGTGGAAGCCAGCTGACCATGCCGACCATCATTTCCTGTGCCGTCACCGGCAATATCACCACCCGGGCGAACCATCCGGAACTGCCCTGCACGCCGCAGGAAATCGCCACCGCCTGCATCGATGCGGCGCGCGCCGGCGCAGCGATCGTGCATATCCATGTGCGCTATCCGGATGGCCGCCCCTCGATGGAGCTCGGCCATTACCGCGAGGTGGTGGACCGCATCCGCGACAGCGGCACCGATGTGCTGATCAACCTGACCACTGGCCCCGGCCAGCGCTTCGTGCCGAGCGCGGAGGACCCGAAGGTGGCGGCGCCGGGCACCACGCTGATGCATCCCGAACGCCGCGTGGAGCATGTGGTCGCGCTGAAGCCCGATATCTGCAGTCTCGACTTCAACACCATGTATTCGGGCACCTCGGTGGTGATCAACACGCCGCAGAACCTGCGCATCATGGCGCAGCTGATCCGCGAGGCCGGCACGAAGCCGGAGCTGGAATGCTTCGACAGCGGCGACATCCAGCTTGCCAAGGATCTGCTGGCCGACGGCACCCTGCCGCCCGACCCCTTCGTGCAGCTCTGCCTCGGCATCAAATACGGCGCCGCGGCCAATGCCGCGACCATGTCCTACCTCGCCTCCCAGCTCCCGGCTGGCGCGCGCTGGAGCGCCTTCGGCGTCGGCCGCTGGGAATACCCGATGCTCGCACAGGCCTGGCTGCTGGGCGGCCATGTCCGCGTCGGCCTGGAGGACAATGTCTATATCCGCAAGGGCGTATTGGCACCGAGCAATGCGGCGCTGGTGGAGAAGGCCGCGAGCCTGCTCGATGCGCTGGGCGGTGAGGTCGCCAGCGTGCAGCAGGCGCGGGAGATACTCGGCCTCACAAGAAGATAGCTGAACAAGCGGCCAATGAAGCCGCGACAACCGGGAAGGAACAACGCCATGACCATCACACGTCGCCGGCTCGGCCAGATCGGCGCGGGCCTGCCCCTCGCCACGCTGGCCGCGGGGCGCGCCTCCGCCCAGGCCTATCCCTCGCGGCCGATCACCTGGATCGTGGCCTATGGCCCGGGCACCGGCACGGACCTTCTGGCACGGCAGATCGGCGAACGGGTCAGCAGCATCCTCGGCCAGCGCATCATCGTGGACAATCGCCCCGGTGCGAGCGGGATGATCGGCACGGAGCTGGTCGCGCGCAGCAGGCCGGATGGCTACACGATGCTGTTCGGCAACAACCAGACCATGGCGGTGAACATCAGCTTCTACCGCGAAATCCGCTATGACCCGCGCCGGGACTTCACGCCGATCGCGCGGCTGGCCAGCCAGGATTCCGTGCTGGTCGTCAATCCGCGCGTGCCGGCGCGGTCGGTGGAGGAGCTGGTGCAGTACGGTCGCGCCAATCCGGACCGGCTGAACTTCGGCTCGCCCGGCGCCGGTGCCAGCGCGCACCTGGCCGGGGAGACGTTCAAGGCGGCGGCGGGCTTCAGCATGACTCATGTGCCCTACAACAACAGCCAGCTCTTCGCGGACCTGCTGTCCGGCGTGGTGTCGTTGAGCTTCTACCCCTACCTCACGCTGAAGCCGCACATCGAGTCAGGCGCCCTGATCGCCCTGGCGACGACCGGCAAGACGCGTTCGCCGTGGCTGCCGCAGCTGCCGACGATGGTCGAGCTCGGCTATCCCGATATCGTCTTCACCTCCTGGTTCGGCCTGTATGGTCCGGCCGGCCTGCCCGCCGAAAGCACCAGCGCCCTGGCCGAGGCGACGCGGCGCGCGCTGGCGGATCCCGAGCTGCAGAGCGCCATGTCGGACAGCGCGACGCGCATCGAATATGGCGGGCCGCAGGAACTGGCCTCTTTCACCGCGTCGGAGATCGAACGCTACAAGCCGATCATCGCGCGGGCGGGCGGCGCCGTCGGCTAGCAGGCTGCGCAGGGGCGCGAGCCCGCACACAGAAATTGAGGAGACGGACATGTCCATTTTTCTCGGCCGTCGCGCCCTTCTCGGTAGCCTGCCCTTCGCGGCGCTGCCGGCGCGGGCGCAGGAGGCCTTCCCGTCGCGCCCGATCACCATCGTCAACGCCTATGCGGCCGGCGGGCAGACCGACATCGCGACGCGATTGACGGCCGATCGGCTCGGCACCGCCATCGGCCAGCGCGTGGTGGTGGAGAACCGGGTCGGTGGCGCGACCTCCATCGCCTCCACCCTCGTCGCGCAGGCCCGGCCTGACGGCCATACGCTTCTGGCGGGCACCAGCTCCCTCGCGATCAACCCGACGCTGCAGCCGCGGCTGACGCCACGGGACCCCCAGGCGGAGCTGGCACCGGTCGGCATGGTGTATCGCGGCGCCTTCGTGTTCCACATCTTCCCTGGCGTACCCGCGACGACGCTGCCGGAGTTCATCGCCTATGCGAAGGCCAATCCTGGCCAGCTCAACTATGGCGGCGTCGTCGGCACGGTGGTGCATCTCGCGATGCAGATGCTGTGCCAGCGCGCCGGGATCGAGATGACGGCGGTGCCCAACCGTGGCGGCGTGGAGGGGCTGCTCGACCTGCAGGCGGGCCGGATCCACTGCAACTTCCAGTCGCCGGTTGAAGCCATGCCATCGCTGCAGGAAGGCAAGACGCGGGCGCTCGCCATCTCCTCCCGCGAACGCCTGGCCAACCTGCCGGATGTTCCGACCGTGGCGGAGACCTTGCCGGGCTTCGAGGCGGTATTGTGGATGGCCTTGTTCGCGCCTGCGGGAACGCCGGCGCCGGTGATCGAGAAGCTCGCGGCCGCGCTCGGCACCGTCACCGGAAGCGAGGACTACCGGTCGCGGATGGCGCGTATCGGCCTGACGGCCGAGACTGGCGGCCCCTCCGAGGTTCAGGCGCTGCTGGCGGCGGATACCGTCAACTGGCGCAAGGTGATCACCGAAGCCGGCATTCAGAACTGAAGGGCAGGGACCCGCCGCCGGGCGGCCGCTATACGGTTCGTCTAGGCAGACGGGTCCCGCAGGTTCTTCTTGTTCGACCGGTAGGCGCGCTGCAGCCTCGCCAGACGAGTGCGCTCGGCTTCCTGCGCCGCCCGGTCCTTGGTCTGCGCCGAGGCCGCCAGCTCCTGGCTCAGCTTCTGGAAATGCGCCCAGCGCTCGGCGTCGAGAAGGCCCGCCTCCAGCGCGCCGCGAACCGCACAGCCAGGTTCATTGCCATGCCTGCAATCGCGGAACCGGCAATCCGGGGCCAGGCGCTCGATGTCTTCGAAGACCATGCTGAGCCCCGCATCCGCGTCGATCAGGCCCACCTCGCGTATGCCGGGTGTGTCGAGGATCAGCCCGCCGCCGGGCAGCAGGACGAGGTGGCGGTAGCTGGTGGTGTGGCGCCCACGCGCATCCCCGGCGCGGATGTCCTGGGTGGCCATCCGTTCCTCGCCCAGCAGGGCATTGACCAGCGTGGATTTCCCGACGCCCGATGAGCCGATCAGCACGCAGGTCTCACCCGGTGAGATGTGGTCCATCAGCGCGCCCAGGCCAAGGCCCTGCCGCGCCGAGACGACGAGCACCGGGCAGCCCGCCAGGGCGGCGATCTCGGCGGCCTGGGCCTCGGGCTGCTCGCACAGATCTGCCTTGGTCAGCAGCACCACCGGTCGCGCACCGCTCTGCCAGGCCGCGGCGAGGAATCGTTCCAGCCGGCGCGGATTGAGGTCGGCGTTCATGGATGTGACGACGAAAACCACGTCGATGTTGGCGGCGATGACCTGGAGTGTCTGCACGCTGTCGGCCGCCCGACGCACCAGGGAGGTGCGGCGAGGCAGGACGGCATGGATGACGGCGGTGCCTTCGCCGGCATTCGCGGACAGGGCCACCCAGTCGCCGGCGGCCGGATGGCCTGCCTCACGGGCCTCGTGACGCAGGCGTCCGGAAAGCCGGGCGCTCAGATTGCCGACATCCGTGACCACCAGGTTCGCTTCGCGCCGCTGGACGATGATTCGCCCGGCAAGGTGGCCGGCGCGCGCATGCGGCTCGAATGCCAGCTGCAGCGCATCGGTCCAGCCATACTGTTCGATCAAAGACGGGTACTTTCACACGGGCGCGCTACTCTAGCACCGTCCGGGCCGCCATGTGTCTGCCGCCGGGTGAACCACACGTAGCTCGTGATCCAGCCGCCGATCAGGCGGCGACTGCGCCCGGCTCGCCGAAGGCGCCCTCCCGGCCGGCCTGGGCGATCTCGCTTTCATCCAGGCCCAGCTCCTGCAGGATCTGGGCCGTATGCTCGCCGACCGCAGGGGGCGGGCGGTGCACCTCGGCGGGTGCCGCCGTCAGGGTGAAGGGCGGCGCGACGCCCCGTTCCGCATGGCCTTCCCGGTCCCAATGCAGCACCGCGCCGGCCGCCTCGAGCTGCGGATGGTCGGCGGCCTGGCCGACATTGTGGACCCGCGCGACATTCACCTTGGCGTCGCCCAGCCGCCGCAGGATCTCGTCGCAGGGCAGGGCGCGGGTCAGCGCGGTCAGGGCCTCCACCAGCGCCAGGCGATGCGTGCGGCGGCCCATGGCGGTGCGGTATTCGGGGCGGTCCAGCGTGGCCGGGTCCATGGCCTGCGCCAGGCGCCGCCACATGTCGTCGCTCGGCGCGATGATCACCACATCGCCATCGGCGGCCGGGAAGACCTGGTTCGGCACGCTGAGGTGGTTGGCCGTGCCCATCCGCTGGTGCTCGGTCTGCGCCAGCCACCAATCGGTGTAGAAGTAGCTCATCAGATGCGCCGAGGATTGCAGCAGGGAGGAGGTCACCTTCTGCCCCTCGCCGGTCTTCCCGCGATGCAGCAGCGCGGCGAGGATGGCGCAGACCATGCCGAGGCTGCCATGCAGGTCGATGCCCGCCGTGCCGACGCGGACCGGCGGCCGGTCCGGCTCCCCGGTCAGGTGCATCAGCCCGCTATGCGCCTGCAGCGCCACGTCATTGGCGCCGAAGTCGCGCAGCGGCCCGGCCTCGCCATAGGCGGAGAAGCCGCAATGGATCAGGCGCGGATTGATGGCGCGCAGATCCTCCCAGCCGAGGCCCCATTTCTCCATCGCACCGGGCCGGAAATTATGCACCAGCACATCGGCGGAGCCCGCCAGCCGCTTCGCCAGCGCCAGCCCCGCGGGGGATTTCAGGTTCAGCGCGATGCTGCGCTTGTTGCGGTTCAGCGCGAGGAAGGACGGGCTGGCACCCAGCCTCTCCAGCACCTCCGCCGTCACGCCGAAGCCGCGCGCCTCGTCGCCCCTTCCGGGTTCCTCCACCTTGATCACCTCGGCACCGAGGTCGCCCAGCACCTGGGTCGCCGCGGGGCCGGCGAAGACGCGGCTGAGGTCCAGCACGCGCACGCCATCCAGCACGCCTGCCATGGTCAGTGGATCTTGACGGCGGCGGTGCCGACGGTGACCAGCTTGCCGGCGCCATCCTCCGCCCACACCTTCAGCGAAAGGCGCTGGCCGCCCTGCGGCAGGGCCTGCACGCCTTCCACGCGCAGCACGCAGGTGATCGGCACATCCTCGTACACCGGCGCCACGAACTTGGTCAGCAGCGCGCCCGGATCCTCCAGCACCTGGGTGCCGAAGCTGCGCAGCAGCAGGTCCAGGATCCAGTTGGTGGTGATCATGCCATCCGAGATGATACCCGGCAGGCCCTGGCCGCGCGCATATTCGTCGTCGTCATGAATGGTCGGCACGCTGAAATGCACGCGCCCGTCATTCGCTTCCACCGTCGGCAGCGCATCGACATACCAACGCATGCGTTCCCGCGTCATGATGCGCGGCGCGGAGCGGATTTCGTCGCCCGGGGACAGTTCCATCACGCGGCATCCTTCGCGGCTTCGCGGTAGGAAAGGCAGACCGTGTCGCGGTATTCCACCAGCAGGCGGTCGGCGGCCTTGTCACGCATGGTGATGTCCACATCCATGTATTCGCGGCCGCGCTTCATGTAGCGGCTGCGCACCACGCCCTCCACCACCAGCGGCGTTCCCGCCCGCAGCGCGCCATGCCAGCGCACATCGAAGGTATAGTGCACCCGCGCATTCGGCCCGCAGCCATCCGGGCAGTAGATCGTGTAGAAGCGCAGTTTCTCCAGATGCGCCATGGTCGGCGGCACGATCGGGTTCGGGACGTTCTGGAAGCAGGGCTGGTGCATCTCGTTCGCGTGGCAGTATTCGCGCACCTGGAAGGGGCTGATCACGACATCCACCGGCCCGAGCCGGTCGCCTTCCTCCAGGTCGCTCGTGTAGCGGCCGGTTGCCATTCTATTCCCCCTTGAAGACGGGCTTGCGTTTCTCGACGAAGGCGCGCTGCGCCTCCTGCGCATCGGCGGTGTGGGAGAGCCCCTCCGTCACCGTCTGCTCGAAGCGGTAGGCCTCGCGATAGGGCATGCTCTCGACCACGTTGAAGGACCGCTTGATCTCGCGCACCGCGAGCGGGCTTTTCGCCGCGATCTCCCGCGCCATCTCCATCGCCGCCGGCAGCAGCGCCTCGGGCGGCAAGACCGCTTCGAGCAGGCCCAGGCGGTACAGCTCGGCGGCCGGGACCTTGCGGCCGGTGAAATACATGGCGCGGGCGCGGGACCGGCCGAAATGCTCGGACAGCAGCTTGGTGCCGCCGGCCAGGCCGACATCGATCTCCGGCATCTGCACCCAGCAGGTCTCGGAGGCCAGCATCACGTCGCAGGACAGCATCAGCGCGAAGCCGGCGCCGATGGCGGGCCCGTTGGCGGCGCAGATCACCGGCTTCAGGCAATCCATCGGCGCATAGAAGAATTCCCGCGTCAGCCGGTTGTGCGCGATGTAGTCGCCCGGCTCCTGCACCAGGCCGACGCGTTCCTTGATGTCGGCACCGGCGGAGAAGGTGCCGCCCGCCCCGGTCAGCACCACGCAGCGCACGTCGCGCCGGTCGCTGCAGCTGTCCAGGATCCAGGTCAGCTCCTCCCGCAGCCGCCGGTTCTGCGCATTCACCGGCGGGCGATCCAGGGTGATGCTGGCGATGCCATCGGCCACCACCAGGCGGCAGGTCTGCAATTCCATCGGGCTCAATCCAGCTTCACCGCGGCACGCTCGATCACCGCCCGCCATTTCGTGCGGCCTTCCGTGATCACCTGCGCCAGCTCCTCCGGCGAGCCGCCGGAGGCCGCCATGCCCATCTCCCGGAACCGTCCGCGGATGCGTGGCAGGGCCAGCACCTCGTTGAAGGCCACGTTCAGCCGCTGCACCACGGCGGGCGGCATGCCTGCCGGGCCAAGCATGTAGAGCAGGGTGGTGCCCTCATAGCCTTCCAGTGTCTCGGCGATGGCCGGGATCTCCGGATGATCCTCCAGCGGCCGCGCGGTGGAGATGCCGAGCACGCGCAGATGGCCAGCGCGCACCGCCGGGATCATCGCCGCGAAGCTGTCCAGGCTGACCTGCACGCGGCCCGCCATCAGGTCGATCAGCGCCTGGCCAGAGCTGCGATAGGGCACATGCGTCATCCGCGTGCCGCTCATGCTCATGAACAGCTCCATCGCCAGGTGGCTGGAACTGCCGGGGCCGGTGGAGGAGAAGCTCAGCTTGTCCGGGTTGGCCCGTGTATGGGCGATGAACTCCGCCACATTCCGCACCGGCAGGCTGGGATGCACCACCAGGATATTGGGCAGGTAGGCGATGTGGACGATCGGCGTGAAGCCGCGCTCCGCATCATAGGGCAGGTTGCTGTAGAGGAAGGGGTTGGTCATCTGCACGCCGGGGGTGCAGATGAGGATGGTGTAGCCATCCGGCGGCTGCTGCGCGACATGCGCGGCACCCACCGAGGCCGCCTGGCCCGGCCGGTTCTCCACGATCAGCGGCTGGCCGAGGCGCGGCGTCAGCTCCTCCACCAGCAGGCGGGCGACGATGTCGCTGCCGCCGGCGGGGGCGAAGGGCACCACGAAGCGGATGGGGCGGTTGGGGAAGGGGGCTTGCGCGATTGCGGGCGCGGACAGCACGAGGCCTGCCCCCATTCCCAGCACTCCGCGGCGGGTCGCCTGCATCGATCTCTCCTCCCGGCTGGTCTTGCCGTCAGTCTTGCGGCGCGGGGCAGGGGCGGACAACGTGCAGCGGATGAGCAGCATCCTTGCTCTGGATGCAACGCCGGGCCGGCGCCCGCATCCTTTCATCCGGCGCAAGGATGCCGTGCTGCGGAACGACATTCTCCCGCCGCCGCGCCATGCCTAACGTCACGGCAACCCGGCCGCGTGGCGGCACGGGACGAAGGGGGAAGCGTCGATGCACAAGCTGGGCCGCAGGCAGGCTGTTCGTCTGGTGGGCATGGCCACCGCCATGCTGGGAGCCCCCGCCCTGGTGCGCAGCGCCGGGGCGCAAGCCGCCTGGCCGGACCGGCCCATCCGCATCGTCGTGCCCTATCCCCCCGGCGGGTCCACGGACCCGGTGGCGCGGCTGCTGGCGGCCGAGCTGCAGACCCGCCTCGGCCAGCCCGTGGTGGTGGAGAACCGCGCCGGTGCGGCCGGGTCGATCGGCACCGAATCGGTGACGCGCGCCGCGCCGGATGGCAGCACCTTCCTGTTCCACACCTCGGTCCTGGCGACGGAGCCGAGCTTCAAGCAGAACCTGCCCTACAATGTGCTGACCGACCTGGTGCCGGTCTCCCTGCTGGTCACCGGACCCTATCTGCTGGTGGTCAATCCCACGCTGCCGGCGCGCGATGTGGGGGAGCTGATCGCCTATGCGCGAGCCAATCCGGGCAAGGTGAATTTCGGCTCCGCCGGCACCGGGTCTTCCGGCCATCTGATCGGGGAGCTGTTCGCCCTGCAGGCGCGCACCCAGATGGTGCATGTGCCCTATCGCGGCGGCGGGCCTTCCGTGACCGCGCTGATGCAGAACGACATCCAGTTCATCTTCGACACCATCCCCGGCTCCCGCGGCCTGGTGGAGGATGGCAAGCTGCGCGCCCTGGCGGTGACCAGCGCGGAACGCGCGCCGCTGCTGCCGCAGGTGCCGACCATCGGCGAAAGCGGGCTGCCGGACTTCGCCAATGAGTTCTGGCTCGGCCTGATGGCGCCCGCCCGGCTGCCTGCCCCGATCCAGGCGCGCATGGCGGAGGCGGTGCGCGGGGCGCTGGCCGAACCCGGTCTGCGCGACCGGCTGCTGGCGCTGGGCATGGTCCCGCGCGGGCTGGGGCCGGAGGAGTTCGGCGCGACCTTGCGCCGCGACATCGCCGCGTGGCGGGACGTCATCCAGCGCGCGAATATCCGCGCGGAATAGGGTCGGGGAGCAGATCATGCACAGGACCAACCTGCCGCGCCGCTTCATGCTGCTCGGCACGCTCGCGGGCGCCGCTGCCCTGGCGAGCGACCCGGCCCCCGCCGCCGTGCCGCGCGCCACGGGCCAGGCGCCGGGCTTCTACCGCCACCGCGTCGGCGAGATCGAGGTGACTGCGCTGCTCGACGGCAACCTGGCCTTCCCGGACGCCGCGCTGCCCAACCTGTTCCGCGGCTATGACCCCGCCATTGGCAGCCGCCTGCGGACCGAAGCCTTCGACGCGCCGGGCGGCGTGCCGCTCGCGGTCAATGCCTTCCTGGTCAATACCGGCACGCGGCTGATCCTGGTGGATGCCGGCGCGGCCGCGGCGCTGGGCCCGACCCTCGGGCAGATCCCGGGAAATCTGCGCGCCGCTGGGGTGGAACTGGCGGATATCGACGCCATCGTGCTGACCCATCTGCACCGCGACCACGCCGCCGGCCTGCTGACCGCCGATGGCGCCGCGCTGTTCCCCCGCGCGGAGCTTCTGGTGGCGGAAGCCGAGGCCGCCTACTGGTCCGATCCCGGCGAGGAGACCCGCGCCCCGGCGCCGCTCCGCCCCTTCTTCGCGCCCGCCCGCGCCGTGCTCGCGGCCTATGGCAACCGGGTCCGGCGGATCGGCGTGGAGACGGAGGTGGCGCCGGGCATCCGCACCATGGCGATCCCCGGCCATACCCCCGGCCATCTCGGCGTGCATGTCGCCTCCGGCAATGCGCAGTTCCTGATCTGGGGCGATGTGGTGCATGCGCAGTCGCTGCAATTCGCGCGCCCGGACTGGTCGATCTCCTTCGACTCCGATCCGGACCTCGCGGCCCGCACCCGCAGCCGCATCTTCGACATGGCGGCGACGGACCGCATCGTCATCGCCGGCTCGCACCTCGCCTTCCCGGCGATCGGCCATGTCGCACGGCGGAGTGAGGGCTATGGCTTCGTGCCGGCGATGTGGCGTTCGCCGCTGTAGCGTCTTCCGCTCAGCGCTCCGCGGCGCGGAAGGTCTCGACCAGGAAGTCGATGAAGACGCGCACCCGCGCCGAGAGGTGGCGGCTGCGCTGGTAGACGGCGAAGACGCCGTTCTCGAATTCCAGATGGCTCGCGCGATGCCCGGGCAGCAGCCGCACCAGCCGGCCGGCGCGGATATCCTCCCGCACCGACCAGTCGGGCATCAGCACGATGCCGAGGCCCGCCAGCGCCGCGGCATGCAGCGCCGGGCCGTTATCCGTGGTGAAGGACCCGGTCACCGGCACCTCCGTGGTCTGCCCATCCGCCGCGGCGAAGCGCCAGACGGCGCGGCCCATGCTGAGCCGGTAGGTCAGGCAGTTCTGCGCCGCCAGATCCGCCGGCGCCAGGATGGGCGGGCGCTCGGCCAGATAGGAGGGCGCGGCGCAGACCACGCGCTCGCTGGTCGCCAGGCGGCGGGCGATCAGCGCGCTTTCCGTCAGCTTGCCGATCCGCACATCGACATCGACGTTGCGCTCCGCCAGGTCGATCGCGTGGTTCGACATGGCGAGTTCCACGGAAATCTGCGGATAGGCCTGCAGGAAGCGCGGCAGGCTCGGCATCAGCACCAGCGTGCCGACCAGCAGGCGCGAATGCACGCGCAGCAGGCCTGACGGTTGCTGTTCGCGCTGGCTGACCTCGACCTGCATCTCCTCGATCTGGTGCAGGATGTTCTCGGCGTGGCGCAGGTAGATCTCGCCGGTGCTGGTCAGCGTCATGCTGCGGCTGGTGCGGTTCAGCAGCCGGGCGCCGAGCTGTTCCTCCAGCGCCGTGATCTGGCGGGAGACGGAAGCCGGCGAAAGCCCCAGCTTGCGCCCGGCCGCGGACAGGCTGCCATGGTGCGCCACCGCGGCGAACAGGCTCATCGTACGCAAGGTTTCCATGGCCGGGCCGGACTTCTTTTCGCTCCCTGCACGGATTGGTAGCGCCCTGGCCCGGGATATCAAGCCGCAATGCGCGACGCGGCCACGCGGCCGGGGGCGCGGCCGGGCGGCTAGTCGATGCGGATGCCCGCCCGGCGTGGCACGGCGGACCAGCGTTCCACCTCCGCCAGATAGAAGCGGCCCCACTCCTCCCGCCCCATAGGCTTCGGGATCAGGCCCAGCGTGCCGAGGCGCGCCTGCACCTCCGGCATTGCCGCCACCTGGGTGAAGGCGCCGTGCAGCCGCTCCAGCGCCGCCGCTGGCGCCGCGCGGGGGGCGAGGATGCCGAACCAGCTATCGGATTGCAGGGCGGCGACGCCCAGCTCGGCGAAGGTCGGAACCTCCGGCAGCAGGGGGCTGCGCGTCGGACTGGTGACGGCGAGCGCGCGCAGCCGCCCGGCGCGGACATGCTCCGCCACCTCCAGCACGTTGCTCACCATGAAGTCGAGCCGCCCGGCGATCAGGTCCGTCTGCCCCTGCGGGCCGCTGCGATAGGGCACATGTTCCAGCGCCAGGCCGTAGGCTTCCTTCATGATCTGGTGCGCGGGCTGCCAGCCGGCCAGCGCGGCGCTGCCGGTCTGCAGGGGCGTGGCGGAAGCCTTGCCACGCGCGACCAGCGCCGCCAGGTCGCGGTCCGGCGCGGCGGCGGGCACCACCAGCACATTCGCCGAATTGCCGGCGAAGAACACGGCGGCGAAATCGCCGGCCGTATCATAGGGCAGCCGTGCATAAAGGCCCGGCGCCACCGCATGCGCATTGGCGATCAGCATGATGGTGGTGCCATCCGGCGCCGCCTTGGCGACGCGGTCGGAGGCGATGGTGCCGCCGGCCCCGGGCTGGTTCTGCACCACCATCGGCTGGCCGAGCAGCGGCTGCATCCGCTCCGCCAGGGTCCGCGCGATGATGTCCGTCGCGCCACCGGCGCCGTAGCCGACGACCAGGGTCACCGGACGCTCTGGCCAGCCTTGCGCCCGCGCGGGGAAGGGTGCGGCGAAGGGCAGGGCAAGCCCGGCGGCCAGCAGGGTTCGGCGATTCATGCGCGTCACTCCACCACGATGTTCTGGGCGCGGGCGAGGTCGCGGAAGGTCGCGAGTTCCCGTGCCATGAAGGCGCTGAAATCGGCCGGCGTGGTATGCTGCGGCATCTCCAGGGAAAGCTGCGTGTAGCGCTGCACCGTCTCCGGATTGCGCAGGAAGGCCTGCGTTTCCGCCGACAGCCGCGCCAGGATCGGCGCGGGCGTACCGGCCGGGGCGGCGAGGCCGTGCCAGGAGGCGAGTTCCGCACCCGGATAGGTCTCGTTCAGCGCCGGCAGGTCCGGATAGGCCGGCATGCGCGCGGGGGCGGTGGTGGCCAGGGCGCGGATCTGGCCATCGCGGATCAGCTGCGTGGTCGTCGCCGCGACATCCAGCGAGACATCGATGGTGCCGGCCAGCAGCGCCTGCAGCAGCGGCCCGCCGCCGGCGAAGGGCACATGCGTCATGCGGATGCCGGCCTTGGCCATGAACAGCTCCATGCCGAGATGCAGCGAGGAGCCGACGCCGGAGGAGCCGAAGTTGATCGCCTCCGGCCGTGCCTTCGCCGTAGCGACCAGGTCCGCCACCGTCTTCACGTCTGGCAGCTTGCGCGGGTTCACCAGCAGCAAGGCAGGCGTCACCGCGAGGTTCGAAATTGCGGAAAAGTCCTCGATCGGGCGGTAGGGCAGCGGCGCCTTGCGCACGGCGGGCAGAATGGCGTTGGCGGCGATGTTGATCATCCCCACCGCCGTGCCATCCGCCGGCGCCTTAGCCAGCGCATCGACGCCGATGGCGCTGCCGGCGCCGCCGCGGTTCTCCACCACGAAGCCCTGGCCGAAGGCCTGCTGGAAATGCGCCGCCAGCATGCGGCCCACCAGATCCGCCGCGCCGCCGGGCGGGAAGGGAATGATGAAGCGCACCGGCCGGCTCGGCCAAGCGGCCTGCGCCTGGGCGAGGCGGGGCGCTGCGAGGGCGGCGAGGCCGAGGGCTGCGAGCTGGCGGCGGCGCATGGGGGAATTCCTCCTGTTCCTTGGTGTCTTGCGTGACTTGGAACTTGGTTCCACGATATGGACACGACCGAAGGCGGTCAATCGGGGAGATTCATGGCGCGCAGCAGACCGGCGGAGGTGGAGGAGGAAGCAGCCTCGGTGCCCGGCACCCAGGCGCTGACCCGCGGCATCGCGCTGCTCGGCCTGGTGGCCGACGCGCCCGCGCCGCTGCGCTTCGCCGAGATCGCCGACCGCGCCGGCCTCGCCCGCCCCACCGCGCACCGCATCCTGGCCGCGCTGGTGGAGGCGCGGCTGCTGCGGCATGAGCCGGCGACGCAGACCTACGCACTCGGCGCCCGTTTCCTGGAGATGGCGCATCGGGTCTGGGACGGTTTTGACCTGCGCGCCACCGCGGCGCCGGAGCTGGAGCGCCTGGCGCGCCTTGCCGGCGAGACCGCGCGGCTGGCCGTGCTGGATGGCGATGGCGTGCTCTATGTCGACCAGCGCGATACGGAGCAGGAGGCGGTGCGCCTGGTGAACCGCGTCGGCGCCCGCGCCCTGCCGCATGCGAGCGCCTGCGGCAAGGCGATGCTGGCGCAGCTTCCGGCCGCCGAGCGCCGCGTGCTGATGGAGCGGCTGATGCCGCTTGCCGCCCCCGGCCCGCGCAGCATCACGGACCAGCCGGCGCTGGAGCGCGAATTGGCGCTGGTCGCGGCACGCGGCTACGCGCTGTCGCTGGAGGAAGCCGCCGCCGGGGTGAATGCGGTGGCCGCCGCGGTGCTGGACCGCCGCGCGCGGCCGCTCGGCACCATCTGCCTCGTCGGCCCCGCCTTCCGGCTGGGCGAGGCGCGGCTGCATGCGCTGGGGCGGGAGGTGATGGAGGCGGCGCGCCGCATCTCCGGCAACGCCGCCCAATCCGCCATGACGCTGACGGTGGCGCCGCGCCCCGCCAGCGTGTCCGAGGGCGTGCGACTTGCGGTGCGGGCCGAGGCGCTGCTGGGCGAGGGGCCGCTCTGGCATGAAGGCCGGCTGCACTGGGTCGATATCCTGGCGCCCGCCGTGCATGTCAGCGATCCCGCGACCGGCGAGGATGCCGTGATTCCGGTGGAGGAGCTGGTCGCGGCGCTGGCGCCGCGGCAGGGCGGCGGGCTGGTCGCCGCCGCGCGGTCCGGCCTGCGGCTGCTGGATGCGGCGGGGCTCGGCCGGGTGGTGGCGGCGCCGATCGCGGAGGGCGCCTCGCTGCGGCTGAACGATGGGAAATGCGATCGCGCCGGGCGCTTCTGGGTGGGTTCCCTGGCGCTGGATTCCACGCCGGATGCCGGCGCGCTGCATCGCATCGATGCGGCGGGCCAGGTGCGGGTGATGCAGGCGGGGCTGCATGTGGCGAACGGCATCGGCTTCAGCCCGGATGATGCGCGGCTGTACCTGGCCGATAGCGGCCGGCGGCGCATCGACGTGTTCGATTTCGACCTCGCCGCCGGCACCGTCGCCAACCGCCGCCCCTTCGTCGCCTTCGCGGAGGGGGAGGGCGTGCCGGATGGGCTGACGGTGGATGCGGAGGGCTGCGTCTGGGTGGCGCTGTGGGATGGCTGGCGCGTCGCGCGCTACCGGCCGGATGGCACGCTGGACCGCGCCGTGAACCTGCCCGTGCCGCGCCCCACCAGCTGCGCCTTCGGTGGCCCCGACCTTGCCACGCTGTTCGTCACCAGTGCCCGCGTGCGGCTGTCCGCCGCGGAACTCGCGGAGGCGCCGCTTTCCGGTTCCGTCTTCGCCATCGAAATTGGCGGCCCGCGCGGCCTGCCCGAACCGTCCTTCAACGGCTGAGGATCTTCTTCCATGCACAGGCTCTCGGGTGTCTTCCCGGTTCTGCCGACACCCTTCACCGCGGAGGATGCGGTGGATGAGGCGGCGTTCCGGCGGCTGATCGACTTCGCCGTGGAAGCGGGCGTCGATGGCGTGGTGTTCCCCGGCATGGCGAGCGAGGTGGAGACGCTGAGCGCGGCCGAGCGCGGGCAGATGGTCGCCGTGCTCGGCGCGCATCTCGCGGGGCGGCTGCCCTTCATCGTCGGTGCGTCCCATGCCGATCCGGCCGAGAGCGCCGCGCGGGCGCGGGAGGGCATGGCGGTCGGCGCCGTCTGCGCCATGATCATGGCGCCGCCGCAGGCCGGCCAGGATGTCGCGAAGCAGGTCGCCTTCTTCACGGCGGTGGCGGATGCGGCGCCGGGCCTGGTGATCATGCTGCAGAACGCGCCGGCCCCGAATGGCGCGGCGCTGTCGCCGGAAGCGGTGGCGGCGGTGGCGGCGGCGGTGCCCGCGATCCGCTACGTGAAGGAGGAGACTTTGCCCTGCGGCCAGCACGTCACCCGCATCCTGGCCGCAGCGCAGGGTGGGCTGGATGGCGTGATGGGCGGCGCCGGCGCGCGCTTCGTGCTGGATGAGCTGGCGCGGGGCGCCAACGGCACCATGCCGGCGCTGGAAATCGCCGATGTCCATGCGGCGCTGTGGAAGGCGTGGCGCGCCGGCGACAAGGCGAAGGCGCGGCGCATCTACACCGAGACGCTGCCGCTGCTGCTGTTCCAGATGAATTTCCGCGTGCGCGCCACCAAGGACGTGCTGCGGCGGCGCGGCCTTCTGGAGCACATCGGTGCGCGGGCGGCCGGGCCGAAATTCGATGCGGGCGATCTGGCGCAGATCGGGGAACTCATCGCCACCGCGGCCAGCTGCATGACGATGCACCGGCCGCGATGACGCGCGCTGACAGGATCACGCGCGTCACGGCGCATGTCATCGCCATCCCGCGCGAGGTGCCCTATCTCGGCCCGCTGCGCGAGGGCGAGTTCATCAACCGCGCCGGCTATATCGTCCGTCTCGGCAACCGCACGCTGTACCCGACGCAGGACCGCAGCATCGTGCTGCGCATCGACACGGAACAGGGCCTGACCGGCTGGGGCGAGACCTACGGCATCGTCGCGCCGGAAGCCGTGCGCGCCATCGTGGATGATGTGCTGGCGCCGGTTCTGGAAGGCCGGGATCCCTCCGCGCCGGCGATGATCCATGAGGATCTGTATGATCTGATGCGCGTGCGCGGCTTCTTCGGCGGCTTCTACCTGGATGCGCTGGCCGCCGTGGACATCGCGCTGTGGGACCTGCTGGGGCGGCGGCTTGGCGTGCCGGTCTCCACCCTGCTGGGCGGGCGGCGCCATGCGCGCATCCCCGCCTATGTCTCCGGCCTGCCGCGCGCCACGCTGGCGGAGCGCGTGGACTTCGCGCGGGACTGGCAGGGGCGCGGCTTCGCCGGTTTCAAATTCGCCGCCGTCGTCGCCGATGATGGTGCGGAGGCGGAGATCGCGGCGCTGCGCGAGGGGCTCGGCCCGAAGGCCGCCATCATGGCCGACCTGCATTGGAAGAACAGCGCGGCGGAGGCGATCCGCCTGATCCGCCGCCTGGAACCGCACGGCCTCGCCTTCGCCGAGGCGCCCTGCGCGCCGGAGGATATCGCGGGCGTCGCGGAAGTCGCGCGCGGCGTCGGCGTGCCGATCGCACTCGGCGAGGAACTGCGCACCGTCTTCGAATGGCTGCCGCGCCTGCAGCAGCGATGCATGGCGATCGGCCAGCCGGAGATGGGCCATACCGGCATCACCGAATTTTCCCGAATCGGCGCGCTGTGCCACGCGCACCACGTTGCGATCATGCCGCATGCGGCCATCGGTATCGGCCTGTTCATGGCGGCCAGCCTGCAGGCCGCCAGCGCCCAGCAGAAGCTGCCCTGGCATGAATACCAGCACAGCATCTTCGACCCGAACCTGCGCCTGACCCGCCCTACCGGCAGCAGCCACATGCAATGCGAGGCCGGCTTCTACACGCTGCCGGACGGACCCGGCCTGGGGGTGGAGCCCTCGGAGGCGCTGCTGGCCGCCATGGAAGCGTAGCGCCCGCTTCCGCGCATTTAACCGATGGCCGGCCGAGGCGGCCTCACATCCCCGCGGCGGCCGGAGCCCGGGCATGGGCGCCTTCCGATGCGGGTGCCGGCCTGGTTGCGGCGGCATCGCCGCCACGCGCCAGCCGTCGCGGCATGGCGGCGACCAGCGCCTGGGCATAGGCGGTGACGGGCCTGCGCAGCACCGCCTCGGCGGTGCCGATCTCGACCACGCGGCCATCCTTCATCACCGCGATCCGGTCGGAGACGGCGCCCACCGCCTCCAGGTCATGGCCGATGAACAGCAGCGCCAGGCCACGTTCACGACGGATGCGGGCGAGCAGGTCCAGCACCTGCGCCTGCACCGTCATGTCCAGCGCCGAGACCGGCTCGTCGCAGACCAGCAGGCGCGGATTGACCGCCAGCGCGCGGGCGATGGCGACGCGCTGGCGCTGGCCGCCGGAAAGCTGGTGCGGATAGCGGTCCAGATGCGCGGCCGGCAGGCCCACCTCCTCCAGCAGCCGCGCCGCGTGGTGGCGGCGCTGGTCCATTGGGCACAGCGCATGCACCGCCAGCGGCTCCGCCAGGATGGCGGCGATGGTCAGGCGCGGGTTCAGGCTGCCGGCGGCGTCCTGGAACACCATCTGCACGGTCCGCGCCATGGCGCGGCGCTCCCCGGTCATCGGATCGCGGCCGAAGACGCGGATGCTCCCCGCCGCCGGCACGGCCAGCCCGACGGCGGTGCGCGCCAGCGTGCTCTTGCCCGAGCCGCTCTCGCCGACCAGGCCGAGCGCCTCGCCGGGCGCGATCCGCAGCGAGACGCCGTCCACCGCGCGCAGCGGCACGCCGCCCAGCCGATGCGCGCGGAACACCACGGCGAGGTCGCGGACCTCCAGCGCCGGAACCGCCGCCGCATCACCGGCCACGGCCGGCGCCACCGGTCCTGGCCGGCTGGCCAGCAGCGCCGCGGTATAGGCATGCGTCGGCGCGGCAAACACCCTTGCCGTCGGCCCTTCCTCCACGATGCGGCCGTGCTGCATCACCGCCACGCGCTGGGCGATGCCCTCGACCACCGCCAGGTCATGCGAGACGAACAGCATCGCCAGCCCGCGGCGTGCCTGCAGCGCCACCAGCAGGGCCAGGATCTGCGCCTGCACCGTGGCATCCAGCGCGGTGGTGGGCTCATCGGCGATCAGCAGGGCCGGGTCCGCGGCCAGCGCCATGGCGATCATCACGCGCTGCTGCTGGCCGCCGGAAAGCTGGTGCGGGAAGGCGGCGGCCTTGTCCCGCGGATTGGGCAGCCCGACCTCCTCCAGCGCTTCCAGCACGCGGCGCGCGACCTCGGTGCGCGGCAGGCGCAGATGCGCTTCCATCACTTCCGCGATCTGCGTGCCGATCCGCATGGCGGGGTTGAGGCTGCCCATCGCATCCTGGAACACCATGCCGATGCGGGCCCCGCGCAGCCGGCGCCAATCGCGCTCCGGCGCGCCCAGCATCTCCCGCCCCTCGATCCGCAGGCTCCCGGACAGCAGCGCCGCCGGCGGCGACAGCCCGGCGATGCCGAGCGCGGTCAGCGACTTGCCGGAGCCGCTTTCGCCGACCAGCGCCAGGGTCTCGCCGCGTCGCAGGGTCAGGGACACGTCCTGCACCGCGACCGCCGCGCCGAAGCGCACCCGGAAGTCGCGCAGTTCAACCAGTGTGGTTTCGGTCATCGGCGCAGCCTCGGGTCCAGGGCACGCTGGGCCAGGTCGGCCAGCCAGTTCACCAGCACGACGCCGGCAGCGAAGACCAGCACCACCGCCTGGATCACCGGGTAGTCACGGCCGGACACCGCCTGGAAGGCCAGCGTGCCGAGGCCCGGCAGGCCGAACAGCACCTCCATGGTCAGCGCGCCGCCGATCATGCCGGCGAGGATCAGGCCGCCCAGCGCCACCACCGTGGTCAGCGCGTTCGGCAGCAGGTGCCGCAGCACGATGCGCGCGGGCGACAGCCCCTTGGCGCGGGCGGTGCGGATATGGGCGGCGGTCGCGGCTTCCTTCAGATCCTCATGCAACGGCTTGGCCACCTGGCCCGCGATGTCGAGGCCAAGGATGGCGACCGGCGACAGCCATTGCTCGATCACCGGCAGCCAGCCCAGCCCGACCGAGAACAGCAGGATGGAACCCAGGCCCAGGCAGAAGGTCGGCAGGGCGATCGACCACAGGTTCAGCGCCTCGACCAGCGCCGGCAGGACCGAGCGCGGCCAGAGCACCGCCGCGGTCGCCAGACCGATGCCCAGCGCCATGCCGAATGCCAGCGCCAGCGTGGCGAGGCCGATCGTGGTCGGCACCGCGGCCAGGATCAGATCCGCCACCGGCATGTCGAAGCGCAGCGAATTGCCGAAATCGCCTTGCAGCACCCGCCCGGCCCAGATGCCGAACTGGGTCAACGTCCCGGCATCGAGGCCGAGATCGGCGCGCAGCTGCGCGATCGCCTCCTCGTCCAGGCTGCCTTCCAGCGCCATGGAATCCACCACGTCGCCGGGGACGATGCGGATCAGCAGGAACACCGCGATGGCGATGCCTGCCAGCAGCATGGCTTGTCGCGCCAGGCCCAGCCCGGCCCGCATGGCGAGGCTCATTGGCCGCGCTCCCGCAGCGGGTCCAGCGCCAGGCGCAGCCGGTCCCCGGCCAGGGCGAAGCCCAGCGTCACCAGGCACAGCGCCAGTACCGGCGCCAGCACGGCATGCGGCGCGGCCTCGGCGAAGCGGGTGGCGCCGGAGATCATGCGGCCCCAGCTCGGCGTTTCCGGTGCGACGCCCAGGCCGAAGAAGGACAGCACGCTTTCGGTGGTGATGGCGCGCGGCATGATGATGGAGGCCTGCGTCACCAGCGCGCCGGCGATATTGGGCAGCACATGCCGCCGCAGCGTCGCCAGCGGCGCGGCGCCCATAACCCGCGCCGCGGCGACATAGCCCGCCGCGCTTTCGCGCCGCCAGGCGGCGCGCGCGACCAGCGCCATATGCGGCGCGAAGGCGATGCCGAGCGCCAGGATCAGCGGCGCCATGCCGACGCCCAGCGCCACCATCAGGGTCAGCGCCAGCAGGATCGATGGCAGGGCGCGCACCATGTCGAAGGCGCCGAAGACGAGGAAGGACGGCCAGCGCCCCAGCGCCTCCGCCGCCAGCCCCAGACCGGCTCCGACCAGCACCGCCAGCAGCGTCGCGCCCAGCGCGACCGCGAGGGAGATGCGCGTGCCGGCCGCGAGGCGGGCAAGGATGTCCCGCCCCAGATGATCCCGGCCCAGCCAGTGCAGGGCATCCGGCGGCGCGTTGCGCGCCGCCAGTTCCTGCACCAGCGGGTCATGCGGCACCAGCATGGGCCCAAGGATGGCGACCAGCAGCGCGGCGGCGAGGATCGTCAGCCCCACCGCGGTGCCGCTGATCCCGCCGGCGCGGCGCGGGCCTGCTGTCGCGCTGGCGGACATGCTCAGCCCCGCGCGCCGAGCGCCGCGAAGGCCAGGCCGCCATCGACGCGGTGCTGGCCCCAGGTGAAGCCGGGCGAATAGCCGGAGACCTCGCGGCGGTTGACGATCGGCTCCGGCGCATGGCCGATGACCACGGTGTAGTACTTGTCCATCGCCCGCTGCCAGGCGGCGAGATACAGGCGCCGGCGTTCGTCCAGATCCACCGCCGCGACGGCGCCATCCACCAGGCGGTCGAATTCCGCATCCCGCGTGCCGCCCCAGAGCCCCGGGTTCGGCCCGTCCGACATCATCCGCACGAAGCGCAGGAAGATGTCGGCGCGCGGGCCGGAGGCGAAGGGCGCCAGGTCCCAGTCATACTGGCCGAGCCGGCGCTGCGCGCCGATATCGTCCAGCGCCAGATGCTCCACCTGGAAGCCGAGCTTGCGCATCGCCTGCCCGGCGATCTCGGTATAGGGCGACTGCCAGGAGACGATGCGGCAGGGCGTGCTGGCCGGATTCACCCCGGCCTCGCGCAGCAGGGCGCGGGCGCGGTCTTCGTTCGGCGTCGCATGCGCGTCGGCGTCATGCATCGCCTTGTCCCAGAAGAACTGGCCGGGGGCGGCCATCTGGTTGGTGACGACGCCGGCATCCCCGGCGACGAAGCGCATGAAGGCGGGCTTGTCGAGCATATAGGCCACCGCCTGGCGCACGCGGATGTCGTTGAAGGGCGCGCGCGGGTTGCGGTTGTTGAAGGACCAGAACCACCAGGTGGTGTCCTTCATGAACTGTACCTCGAGCGCCGGGTCGGCGCGCACCGAGGCCAGCTTGTCGTAGCCGACGCGCGCGATGTGCAGGTCGCCGGCGCGCAGCGCCAGCGACAGGTCGCTGTCGTCACGCAGCGAGAATTCCACCGCCTCGGCGCGCGGCAGGCCCGGCTGCCAGTACTGCGCGAAGGCCGGCGCGTGGAAGCTGACATTCGGCTGCCAGCGGCCGAAGCGGAACGGGCCGGTGCCAATCGGCTGGCGGATGGTCTGCGCCCAGCCCTCGCTTTCCGGCGCCACGATCCACAGCTCCGACAGCAGGTTCAGCAGCGGGCCGTAGGGCTCCTTCATGGTCATCACGAAGGTCCGCGCATCCGGCGCCTCCAGCGCCTCGACCAGCTTCATCGGCGTCGAGAGCCAGCCGCCGCGCACCTGGTCGCGCACCCGCACCGCATTGGCGCGCACATCCTCGGCGGTCAGCAGGCGGCCATTGTGGAAGCGGACGCCCTCGCGGATCGTGAAGGTGTAGCGCTTGCCATCCGGGCTGATCTCCCAGCTGCTCGCCAGGAACGGCTTCACCGTGCCGTCATCGGCGATCGAGGTCAGCGTCTCGACGAAGACCTGCTGCACGGCGATGGAGCCGGTATGGCGATGCGGGTCCGCCGTATCCAGGCCGAGGAAGGCGACCTTCAGCGTGCCGGCGCGTGGGGCGGATTGGGCGATCGCCGCGGTCGGCAAGGCCAGGGCGGCGCCACCCAGCAGCAGGTGGCGGCGCAGCAGGTTCAGCGGAACGTCGGTCATCGTCATTCTCCCGGGTTGGGCGTCTGGAGCGCAACGCCGTCGCAGCCATCGGCCGCAAGGCGCAGGTGGCGCAGGATGGAGGGCGCCAGGTCGATCGGGCTGCTCGGCCCGTCATGCCGCGCACCGGCGGTGAAGCCGGCGCCCTCGATCATCAGGAAGGGCATCTGCTCGGCGGCGCCGAGGCCGCCATGCTGGCCGCAGCCCAGCCGGTCCGGCTTGCTGCCGGCAGGCTTCGCCGCATAGGCGAGGCCAGGGATGCCGTATTCGTTCGGCTCCGGCTCGGTGGCCATGGCGACGGCACACAGAAGGTGGTCCCGCGCGGCATGGCCGATCTCCGCCAGGCCGGCGCCGCTGAAGACCGCGCCGGCCCAGGGCTGGGCCGCGAGGAAGTCCAGCACCGCCCCGGCCTGCGCGGCGCGGTCCGGATGCAGATAGACCAGCAGCCCGGTGCCGTTGGAGACCGAGAGCAGGCCGGCATCGGCGGCATCGCGCTTCAGGCCGGCGGCGATGAACTCCGCCTCGACATCGACCACGGCACGCACGGTCTGGTGCCCGTGGTCGGAGCAGGCGATCAGAAGGATATCCTCGCCGGCATCCCGGCGGGCCTGCACGGCGGCGCGGATCTGGGCGAAGCGCGCATCGGCGGCGGCAATCGCCTGCATCGCCGCTGGCGCACCGAGCGGCACGGCGTGCTGCGTCGCATCCGGCTCGCCGAGCCACAGCACCGCCAGCGCCGCCTCCCGCCCCGCCAGCGCCCGGGCCAGGAAGGCCTCGGTCAGCATCGCATCGCCGGCGGCATCCAGGGTGACGGCGGCGACCGCTTCCTCGCCCTGCAGCGGGCGCAGCCCCGGGCCATGCGCCCAGGCCCGGTGCAGCACCCAGCCATGGCCATCCGGGTCATGCGCGCGGGCCGCGCCGGGCGAGACATTGGAGAAGACCATCACCTCTCGCCCCGCCGCCGCCAGCCGCTCGGCCAGGGTCGGCACGGCCAGGCTGTGGCCGCGCAGGCTGCGCAGATGGTCCATGAAATCCGGCCGGCCGACGTCATGCGCGACCAGCACGCCGGCCTCCATCAGCGCCACGCTATTGCCCTGCAGCCCATGCCGGGCCGGCAGGCAGCCGGTGGCGAAGCAGGCCGAGACCACCCGCGTGGCGGAGGGGAATACCGAGCGGTGCCGGGCGAACCAGGTTGCGGCGCCAGCAAATTCGGCCAAGGCCGGCGTGGTGTCCGGCCGAACCATGTCGCGGCGCAGCCCATCGAGCACGACAACCACCGCGCGGCGCGTCATGGCCTGGATGTCCCGTTCAGGGCGGCGTCGAAGATGTCGTAGTTCCGCGGCGCGGGGTGCGCCGCCTGCCAGGCCGGATCGAGCGGCGCGGAGAGCAGGAAGGGCACCCGGCGCTCGAACAGCCCGCCATGCGAGCGCAGCCTTTCGCCCGACAACTGGCTGAGATCGTGCTCGGCGGCCCGCGCCCCCAGCGCCACGCCGCGCGCCCCGAGGACGGCGACATCGCCCTCCATCTCCGGCACCAGGTCGTAGCGGGCGCAGGCCTCGGCGCCGGTCAGCGCGAGATGCACGCCGGGCACCTCCTGCAAGGCGGCGATGATCTCGGCCGGTGTGGGGCCGCCCGGGGCGAGGTGGACCCGTACGAAGCCGCCCAGGGCGCCGTGGTGGCGCACGAAGGGGTCGGCGATCGGGCAGATGACGCGCGCGGCGCCGGGGCCGAAGCGCGCATCCAGCAGGTCGCCGACGAAGACGATGTTGGGGCGGCCATCGGGCAGTGCCATATCCGTCATGCCATGGTCGGCGGTGGCGGCGACCAGCGCGCCGGCCGCCATCAGGGCGCCGATCCGCTGATCCACGGCGCGCAGGAAGGCGCGCGCCTCCGGCGCCTCCGGCGCGTGGCGGTGCTGGATATAGTCGGACAGCGACAGGTACAGGAACTGGGCGCGGCCGGCGCGCAGCAAAGCGAGGCCCGCATCCAGCACGAACAGCGACAGTTCCGCGGAGTACTGCCCCGGCACCGCGGCGCCGGCCAGTTGCGGCAGATCCTCGATGCCATGGGTGGCGAGCCGCGCCTCCCCTGCGCGTTCGGCGGAGACGGCGATGCCCCTGGCGCCGATCGGCAGCCCCTTCGCGAGGGCGCGGCGCAGCTTGTCCTTGGCGGTGACGACGGCGACCGGAATGCCGGCCTCGGCCAGCGCGGCGAGGATGGTGGGCGCGCGCAGCTCGGCATCGCCGGTCACCATCACCACCTCGCCCGTCGCGCGGTCGAGATAGGTGTTGCCGGAGACCCCGTGCCGGGCTGGCGGCACGCCGGTGACGAGGGAGAAGTTGTTCGGGTTGGTGAAGCTCGGCATGGCCGAATCCGCCTCGCCGAGGAAGCCCATGGCGGCGCAGCGGGCGATCGCGGGCAATTCCCCGGCGGCCAGGGACAGGTCGAGATAGGCGGGGTCCCAGCCATCCAGGCAGATCACCGCGACGGGATCGGCCGGGCAGCGATAGCGGCGCCCGCTGACCAGGATCTCGCGGTCTGCAACGGTCGACGAGGGATGCAACGCGATGCTCACTCTTCCGGATCTCCTGTGCCGGGCGCTATATGTCGGAGGAGATGGCTGCGGTCGAATGACGAATATTCGTCGCCGTCGTGCGTTACTTTCGCTGTGACTTCAATTTGTCATAAATTTGACTGGGATTGATCACCATGGTCGCCCCTGCAAGGTCACGCCCGTCCCTGCGCATGATCGAGAGCTTCGAGGCGCTGGCACGGCTGGGCTCGCGCAGCGCCGCGGCCGCGGAGCTGAACGTGACCCCGGGCGCCATCAGCAAGCAGATCCGGGCGCTGGAACGCTGGGTCGGCCAGAAGCTGTTCGCCGAGGAGGGCCGCGATACCACCCTGAACGGTGCCGGCCGCAGCCTGGCGCAGGCGGTGACCGCAGGGCTGGCGCAGATCGGCGATGGGCTGGAGGCGTTGCGGCCAGCGGATGCCGGCCGCAGCCAGCTCAGTGTGCTGGCGCCCGCCACCTTCGCGATGAAGTGGCTGATCCCCCGCCTGCATCGGCTGGAGCGCGTGGCGCCACAATTGCAGGTGACGCTGCGGCAGACCAATACGGATGACGATTGGCTGATGCTGCCGCACCATGTCGCCATCCGCCGCGATGGCTTCGTACCCGCGGGGTATGAGGCGCAGCCGCTGCTGCGGGAACGCCTGACCGCCTATGCTGCGCCGTCACTCGCCGCCGGGGCCGGCACGCCCGAGGCACTGGCGCTGTTCGAAAGCCAGACGCGGTCCGGCGACCTGGACCGCTGGCTGGTGGCGGCCGGCGTGGCGCGGGTCGGGCAGCCGCGCCGGCGCTTCGCGCATTTCTATATTGCCTATGAGGCGGCGCTGGCCGGCGAGGGGATGATCGTGGCGCCGACCCTGCTCGCCGCCGCCGATGTCGCCGGCGGGCGCCTGGTGGCGCCGTGGCCCGATGTCGTCGTGCCCGGCGCCGCCTACAGCATCGTCCTGCCCGCGACCGCCGCGATGCATGACCGGGTGGCGCCCTTCCTGGCCTGGCTGCGGCCGGAAATTGCCCGCTGCAGCGACGCCGAGGCAGTGGATTGACCACGGCGGCGGACCACGCGCCGCCGCCGGGCCAGGGGGAAAGGCCGGTCAGCCCAGCGTGATGTTCGCCTCGCGGATCAGTTCCAGCACCTGGCTGCGCTGCGAGGCCAGCCATTCGCCAAACGCGGCGGGGCTGTTGCCGATCATGATCGCGCCGGCCGGATCCATGCGCGCGCGCACCGCCGGCGCCTTCGCGGCCTCGGCGGCGGCGGCGGCGATGCGGTCGATCGCGATGCGTGGCGTTCCCTCGGCGGCGAACAGCCCGTTCCAGTCATTCAGGTCGAAGCCGGGGAAGCCGGATTGCGCGAGGGTCGGCACATCCGGCAGCGAGGGTGGCCGTTCCAGGCTGGTGACGGCCAGCACGCGCGCCTTGCCGGAGACGACCGGCGGACGGATGGAGGAGGTGGTGATCAGCACGGAATCAACGCTGCCGCCCATGATGTCCCGCGCCGCATCGGCACCGCCGCGATAGGCCGCATGCACCAGCTTGATGCCGGCGCGCTTCTCGAACGCCGCCAGCGCCAGATGCGCCATGCCGGCGGCCGGCGGCGTGCCTATGGTGATGGTGTTGGGCCGCGCCTTGGCCTGCGCGACGAAGGCCGCGATGTCCTGCGCCGGGAAGTCGCTCTTTACCGCGATGACCTGCGGGAAGGCGGAGATCTGCGTCACAGGGATGAAGGCTGTGGCATAGTCGAAGGGCAGGTCGCGCATCAGCGCGGGATTTGTAAGCTGGTTCGCCGCATCCACCAGGAAGGTGTAGCCATCACGCGGCGCCTGCAGCAGCGCATTGGCGGCGATCACCGCGTTGCCGCCGGTGCGGTTCTCGATGACGATGTTCTGGCCCAGCAGGTCCTGCATGGTCGCGGCGATGGATCGCGCCGCGGTATCGGCGGCGCCGCCGGCGCCGAAGGGCACGATCCAGCGGATCGGGCGCGTCGGCCAGGCGCCCTGCGCCAGGGACGTGCGCGCGAGCGCGGGTGTCGCCAGCGCCGCGCCCAGCAGCGTGCGGCGAGAGAGGATATTGGTCATTGTCGTTGCCTCCTGTTGTTCTTGTCGTTGGTGGTGGTCAGTCGGTCAGGCGCGCCAACTCCCTTGCCACGGCGTCGCCCATCGCCTCGGTGCCGACCTGCGTCGCGCCCGGCTCCATGATGTCCGGCGTGCGCAGCCCCTCGGCGAGCACGCGGCGCACCGCCCGCTCCAGCCGTGTCGCCGCCTCCGGCTGGCCCAGTGAATGGCGCAGCATCATCGCGGCGGACAGGATGGAGGCGAGCGGGTTGGCCAGGTCCTTGCCCGCGATATCCGGGGCCGAGCCATGCACCGGCTCGAACAGCCCCTGTCCCGTCGCGTTCAGGGATGCCGAGGGCAGCATGCCGATCGATCCGGTCAGCATCGCCGCCGCATCGGACAGGATGTCGCCGAAGATGTTGCCGGTGACGATCACGTCGAAGTCGCGCGGCCGGCGGATCAGCAGCATGCAGGCGGCATCGACATACTGGTGCGTCAGCTCGACATTCGGGTAGTCGCGCGCGACCTCGATCACCACCTCGCGCCACAGCGCGCTGGTCTCCAGCACATTCGCCTTGTCCACGGAGCACAGCTTGCGCCGCCGCTGCTGCGCCGCCTTGAAGCCGGCATGGGCCACGCGCCTGATCTCGCTTTCCGTGTAGCGCATGGTGTTGAAGCCGACGCGCTCGCCGCCCTCCGTCACGATGCCGCGCGGCTGGCCGAAATAGATGTCGCCGGTCAGTTCGCGCAGCACCACCAGGTCGACGCCCTCGATCACCTCCCGCCGCAGGGTCGATGCGCCGATCAGCTCGGGGAAGGCGAAGACCGGTCGGAAATTGGCGAACAGGTCCATGCGCTTGCGCAGCCGCAGCAGCGCATGGCCGCCGCGCGCCTCCGGCGGGCGCAGGTCGCTCTCATAGGTGCCGGCGGCGCCGAACAGCACGGCATCGGCGCGCTCCGCCAGTTCGGCGGTGGCCTCCGGCAGCGGGTCGCCGGTCTGGTCGTAGCCGGCATCGCCGATCGGCGCCTCGGTGAAGGTGAATTGCGGACCGTTGGCGGCCAGCGCGCGCAGCGCCTTCACCGCCTGGCTGGTGACCTCCGGGCCGATGCCGTCGCCGGCGAGCACCGCAATATGCATGGATCCGATCCTCAAAAATTCTCGCGCCCGAGGCGGCGCTCGAAGGCGGCGATATCCTCGTGGTGCGAAAGGGTGAAGCTCATCTCGTCGATGCCTTCGAGCAGGCATTTGCGCGCGAAGGGATCGACCTCGAAGGGATGGATGGTGCCGTCGGCCGCCGTCACGGTCTGGGCTTCCAGATCCACCGTGACCTCGCCTTCCGGCATCGCCTCCGCCTGCGCGATCATCATGGCGACGGTCTCGGCCGGCAGGCGCACCGGCAGCAGGCCGTTCTTCAGCCCGTTCTGCGCGAAGATATCGCCGAAGGACGGCGCGATGACGGCGCGGAAGCCATGCCCATGCATCGCCCAGACCGCATTTTCCCGGGATGACCCACAGGCGAAGTTCTCACCGCCGAGCGCAATGCGGCCGGCGCGCCAGGCCGGGCGATTCAGCGGAAAATCCTCCACCTCGCTGCCATCGGCGTGATAGCGCAGGTCGCGGAACAGGCAGGCGCCGTGGTCGGCGTCGCGCGCCAAATGCAGGAAGCGCGCGGGCAGGATCTGGTCGGTGTCGATATTGTCGCGGGCGAAGGGCACGGCTACGGAGCGCAGGCGGGGGAAGGGCTCCATCATCCGGCCTCCATCAGGCGTCGCACATCGGTGATGCGCCCGGTGACCGCGGCCGCCGCGGCCATCGCCGGGTTCATCAGGTGCGTGCGCACGCCGGGCCCCTGGCGGCCGCGGAAGTTGCGGTTGGAGGTGGAGGCGATGCGTTCGCCTGGCCGGCCGATCTCGCCATTGGTGCCGAGGCACATGGAACAGCCTGCCTCTCGCCAGGCGAAGCCGGCCTCGCGGAAGATGCGGTCCAGCCCCTCGGCCTCCGCCTGCCGCTTCACCTGCGCCGAGCCCGGCACCACCCAGGCGGTGACACCCTCCGCCACCTGGCGGCCGCGCGCGACGCCGGCGGCAGCGCGCAGATCCTCGATGCGGCCATTGGTGCAGGAGCCGATGAAGACGCGGTCCACCGCGACCTCCGCCAGAAGCTGGCCGGGCGACAGGCCCATATAGGCCAGCATCTCCTCCATCTCCGCGCGGCGGCCGGGGCTGGGGGCCGCGGCGGGGTCGGGCACGCGGCTATCCACCGCTACCGCCTCCTGCGGCGAAGTGCCCCAGGTGACGGTCGGCGCGATGGTTGCCGCGTCGAGTTCCACGAAGCGGTCGAAGACCGCGCCGGGATCGCTGGCAAGGCTCCGCCAGCGCGCCACGGCGGCGTCCCAGGCGGCGCCCGTCGGAACATTCTCGCGGCCTTCAAGGAAGGCGAAGGTGGTTTCATCCGGCGCCACCATGCCGGCCCGCGCGCCCGCCTCGATGGTCATGTTGCAAAGCGTCAGCCGGCCTTCCATCGACAGCCCGCGCACGGCGGAGCCGGCATATTCGATGACGTGGCCCGTCGCGCCCGCGGTGCCGATGGTGGCGATGACATGCAGGATCACATCCTTCGCAGTCACGCCGGCGCCGAGCGCGCCCTCGATGGCGATGCGCATGGTCTTCGGCTTGCGCTGCCACAGGCATTGCGTCGCCAGCACATGCGCCACCTCTGTCATGCCGATGCCGAAGGCGAGCGCACCAAGCGCGCCATGCGTCGAGGTGTGGCTGTCGCCGCAGACGATGATCATGCCGGGCTGGCTGAGGCCGAGCTCCGGCCCCACCACATGCACGATGCCCTGTCGCGGATCGTCCAGCCCATACAGCGCGAAGCCCTCCGCCGCCGCATTGCGTTCCAGCGACAGCACCATCTCGCGCAGCGCCGGGTCCGGGATCTCGGCCGCGATGCGGGTATCCGTGGGCATGTAGTGATCCGGCGTGGCGAAGGTGCGTCCCGGCGCGCGCATCTTCTGGCCGCGCGCCTTCAGCATCTCGAAGGCCGGCGCCGTGCCGTCATGCAGCAGGTGGCGGTCCACATAGAGCAGGGTCTGGCCATCCTCCCGCTCCAGCACGCGGTGGCGGTCCCAGACCTTCTCGAACATCGTGCGCGGTTCGGGGTTCATGCGGCGCCTCCCGGATGGGCGTCGCGCAGCAGGCGAAGATACTCCGCCTCCGTCGCGCGGCGCGGATTGGTCAGGTGGTGGTGGTCGCGCATTGCGGCGGCGGCGATGGCGGGCAGCACATCGGCCGCGATGCCCATCTCGGCCAGGCCGGCAGGCAGGCCGATGGCGGCGTTGCGCGCGGTGATGGCACCCGCCACGGCGGCGCCGTCCGGCAGGCCGATCGCATCGGCCAGTACGGGCAGCACGCCCGCGATCTCCGGCGCGTTGAAGCGCAGCACATGCGGCAGCAGCACGGCGTTGAGCGTGCCGTGATGCGGCGAGACGGGCAGGGCGCCCAGCGCATGAGACAGCGCGTGCACCGCGCCCAACCCCTTCTGGAAGGCGAGCGCACCCTGCACGGAAGCCAGCATCATCGCCGCCCGCGCCGCGCGGTTGCCGCCCTCCGCCACCGCCATCGGCAGCGCCCGCCAGCCGCGCCGCAGCCCGTCCAGCGCGATGGCATCCGCGATGGGGTTCTCCCGCGGCGAACACAGCGTCTCGATGCAATGCGCCAGCGCATCCATGCCGGTGGCGGCGGTCAGGCGCGGCGGCAGGCCGAGCGTCAGCAGCGGGTCGCAGATCGCCGCGCGCGGGATCAGATACGGGCTGCCGATCGAGACCTTCCGCCCGTCATCCAGCACGATCAGCGCGCCGCGGCTGACTTCGCTGCCGGTGCCTGCGGTGGTCGGCACCGCCACCAGCGGCGCGGCCGCGGCGGTGATGCGCGCCAGCCCGCCCTCCACCACCGCATAGCTCGCCAGCCGTTCCGCCGGATGCGTCGCGGCGAGCGCGATGGCCTTGGCAAGGTCCAGCGGCGAACCGCCGCCCAGGCCGATCAAGCCATCGGCACCATGCGCGAGGAAGGCGACGCAGCCGGCGCGGACGGCGACCTCCGTCGGGTTCGGCGGCGTGGCGTCGAACACCGCGCAGGGCATCTCGGCGGGCAGCACGGCGCGCAGGCGCTCCAGCAGCCCCGCCGCGACGACGCCCGGGTCGGTCACCACCAGCGGCCGCCGGATGCCGGCCAATGCCAGTTCCGCGGGCAGTTCGGCCAGCGCATCCTCGGCGAGTTGGATGCGGTTGAGGAAGACCATCAGCGCCATGCGATGGTCCTCCCGCCCGTTATCGTGGTGGGGCGCAGGATCCCCGGGGCACGTATTCCGTGGCGCCCACGGCGCGCTGCGGTGGCAGGTCCTGCTGCTCGATCCGCGCCAGCAGGAAGCGCGCCGCGGCGGTGCCCAGCGCGCCATGATCCCAGCGCACGACGGAGATCGGCGGCGAGTGGAAGGCGGCCAGCTCGCTCTCCGCCCCCGCGATCACGGAGACATCGCGCGGCACCGAAAGCCCGCGTTCCTGCAGCGCGCGTAACAGCCCCGGCAGTAGCGCCGTGCCGGCGACGAAGAAGGCGGTGGGTGGCGTCGCCTGGTCCAGCAGCGCCGCCGCGGCCTGCGCCGCATAGGCGCTGGAGAAGTCGCCGAGGCGCAGCAGCGCCGGGTCCGGCTTCAGCCCGATCGCCGCGAAGGCCTGTTCCACGCCACGCAGCCTTTCCCGCACCGGGCTGACGGTATTGGCGCTGGAGATCACCGCGATGCGCCGATGGCCGAGCGCCAGCAGATGCGCGATGGCGGTGCGCGTGCCGCCGGCATGGTCCACCCGCACATTGTCCAGCGTCGCCGGGCTGTCCCGGTCGAGCAGCACGACCGGGATCGTCGCCTCCCGCAGCAGTTTCAGCAGCGCGCGGTCCCGTTCGGAGGAGGTGGCGATGACCAGGCCATCCACGCGGCGCCGCGCGAAGCTGGCCAGCAGATCCCGCTCCCGCGCCAGCGCGTGGTAGGAGGAGGCGATCAGCAGCCCGTAGCCGCGTCGGTCGAGTTCCTGCTGCATGCCCTCCGCGAAGCTGGCGAGCACCGGCACGGTCAGGTCGCGCACCACGCAGGCGAAGGTGCGCGACTGGCCGCTGCGCAGGGTCTGCGCCGCGGCATCCGGCGCGAAGCCGAGCTGCGCCACCGCCGCCTGCACGCGCGCGCGCAGCGCCTCCCCCACATTCGGATGGCCGTTGATGACGCGGCTGACGGTGCCGAGGCCAACGCCCGCCGCCTCGGCCACGTCCCGTATGGTGGGCGCGCGTCCGTCCAGCGCGCGTGCGCGAGCCATGCAATCCTCCGGTCCCTTCCCGGCGTGCGGCCGGGGCCCGGGAGTCTGGGGCGGGCGCCTGACCCACGCAAGCCATCTGCCGCCTAGCCCTCCACGCGGATATTGCCGCGCCGCACCACCTCGCCCCAGCGTGCCGATTCCGCGGACAGGAAGCGGGCGTATTCGGCCGGGCCCAGGCCGAGGCTGCTGAAGCCGTTGGTGCGCAGCGTCTGCTGGAAGGATTCCGTCTGCTGCACCCGCGACACCGCGGCGTGGATCGCCTCCGCCACGTGGCGCGGCGTGCCGGGGGCGCCGAGCAGGCCGATCCAGGCATCGGCGGTCAGGTCGAAGCCCTGTTCCCGCAGGGTCGGCACATCCGGCACCAACCCGAAGCGCTCCGCATTCGCCACCGCCAGCATCTTGAGGCGGGAGCGCTGCGGATTGGCGACGGCGACCGGCACCATCATCATATCCACCTGGTCCGCGGTGACGGCCAGCACGCCCGGCCCGGCGCCGAGATAGGGCACATGCGTCATCTCCGCCCCGATCGCGGCGCGGAACATCTCACCGGCGGCGTGGGACACGCTGGCATAGCCGTAGGAGGCGTAGGTCAGCGGCTGGCGCGCGCTGCGGGCCAGCTCGACGAACTGGTTGACGTTGGACACCGGCAGGCCGGGCCGCACCGCCAGCGCGAAGACCACGCTCGCCATGCCGCTGACCGGCACGAAATCCGCCACCTTGTAGGGCAGGCGCGGATTGGCGGCCGGCAGCACCGTGTGGGTATCCGCCGTCGCCAGGATCAGCGCATGGCCATCGGCCGGCGAGCCGAGCAGCGCCTGCGTCGCGACCACGCCATTCGCGCCGGGGCGGTTCTCCACCACCAGCGACTGGCCGAGCGATTCGCCGAGGCCGCTTGCCACCAGCCGCGCCAGCATGTCCGTCGCGCCACCCGGCGGGAAGGGCACGATGATCCGCACGGCGTGGCTGGCGCGCCAAGCCGGCTGGGCAATGACCGGCAGCGGCAACAAGGCGCTCGCCGCGAGCAGCCCGCGTCGGCCGATGGTGGTCTTGTTCATTTTCATTCTTCCCTCCCCATTCTCGCCTGTTGGTCAGCGCCCCTTGAAGACGGGCGTCCGTTTCTCGTTGAAGGCGGCAATACCCTCCCGCCGGTCCTCGGTCGGGATGAGCTGGTAGTAGGCCTCGATCTCCACCTGCATGCCGGTGCGGAGATCCGTGCCGGCGCCGAAATCGATCGACTTCTTGGCCTGGCGGATCGAGATCGGCGCGTTGGCGTTGATGCGCCGCGCCGTGGCCAGGGCCTGTTCCACCACGGTGCCCGGCGGACACAGCCGGTTGACCACGCCCCAGGCGAGTGCCTGTTCGGCGGTGAAGGGCTCGCCGGTGAAGATCACTTCCTTGGCGCGGCGGCTGCCGATGGTGCGGGGCAGAAGCTGTGTGCCGCCACCGCCGGGCATGATGCCGCGCGTCACCTCGGTCAGCGCGAAGCGCGCGCCTTCCGCGGCATAGGCGAAGTCGCAGCACATCGCCATTTCCAGCCCGCCGGCATAGGCGGCGCCGTTGATGGCCGCGATCAGCGGCACCGGGCAGGCCAGCAGCGCGCGCATCATGCGTTCGAACATGTAGTGCTGGCGCGCGAAGGCCGCGTCATCCATGCCGTCGCGCTGCTTCAGGTCGGCGCCGGCGCAGAAGGCGCGATCGCCCGCGCCGGTCAGCACCACGGCGCGCGCCAGGTCCAGGTCGGCTTCCAGCATGCCGAACAGCGCGATGATCTCCCCACCCATCCGCGTGCTCATGGCATTGGCACGCTCCGGCCGGTTCAGCGTGACGAGCAGCACGCCGGGCTCCCGCTGCTCGACCAGCAGCGTCTCCCACCGCGTCGAGGTCAGGGCTTCGGTCATGGGGCGTCCTTCCGGCTTTCATCAAGGATGTGCTGGTGCTCGCCCAGGCGGGGGGCCGGGCCGGCCAACGCGGGGCGCACGCCGTCGAAGCTCAGCGGCAGGCCAACCGTGCGCATGGCGCGCCCCGGCAATTCACCGATGATGCCGAGGGCTGCGAGCTGCGGGTCCTGCAGCGCCTGCGCCACATCGGCCACTTCGCCGCAGGGGATGCCTGCGGCTTCCAGTGCCGCGGTCAGTTCCGCAAGGCGGCGATCGGCGACGCGCGCCTGCAGCAGTGGGATCAGCGCCTCGCGGTTGGTGGCGCGGGCGCCATTGGTGGTGAAGCGCGTATCGGCCGCGATCTCCGGCGCGCCCAGCACCGCGCAGAGCCGCGCGAAGAGAAGGTCGTTGCCGGCGGCGATCAGCAGCGTGCCATCGGTGGCGTCGAAGGTCTGGTAGGGCACGATGTTGGAGACGCCGGAGCCGTAGCGGCGCGGCAGCGGGCCGCCGGCCATGTGGTCCGAGAGCGGCACCGTCATCCAGGCCAGCGCCGTCTCATACAGGGAAACATCCACCACGCCGCCGCGCCCATCGCCTTCCCGTCGCAGCAGCGCCGCGCAGATGCCGAGCGCGGCCCAGACGCCGGTGCCAAGATCGTTCAACGCCACCGGCACCCGCGCCGGCGCTGCGCCGGGGTGCCCGTTGATGGACATCAGCCCGCTGGCCGCCTGGATCAGCGGATCATAGCCCGGCGCGCTGCGCTTGGGGCCGGTGCGGCCGAAGGCGCCGATGTTGCAGATGACGAGGCCAGGTTTCTCGGCAAGCAGGGATTCCGCGCCCAAGCCCGCCGCCTCCAGCGCGCCGACCTTGAGGTTCTGCAGCAGGATGTCGGCGCGTTCCAGGATGATGCGGCGCAGCGCCGCCACCGTGGCAGGATCACGAAGATCGGCCGTGACACTCAGCTTTCCGCGATTGACGGCGTGGAACAGCGCGGCGTCACCATCCACGAAGGGCGGCCCCCAGTCGCGCGCATGGTCGCCCTTGCCCAGGGATTCCACCTTCAGCACCGTGGCGCCCAGATCGGCCAGGATCGCGCCGGCATAGGGCCCGGCGAGGCTGTGGCCGATCTCGACCGCGTAGCGGCCAGCCAGCGGCAGGGCCTCAGCCATGCGCGGCGGCCTCGGCCAGCATCGCGGCTGCGTCTTCCGCCGTCAGCCCGTAGTCCCGCGTCAGAGCTTCGGCGCTGACATAGCCATCCAGCAGGTCATCCCGCAGCCGCGTCCGGTCGCGGTCGCGCGGGTTGCCATAGCCGCCGCTGCCGGCCGGCTGCAGCACCACGCGGTCGCCGGCATGGACAATCTCGTGCCCGCCCTTAGCCGGCACCTGCGTCACCTGGCCATCGCGCGTCACCTCGCAGCGGAAGGTGGCGCCGGCGGCGCCGCCGAATTGGCCGAGTGGCGGATGGATGCCGCGTTCGCCGCAGACGGTGAAGGTGGCCTCATCATAGGCCACGCGATAGACGCGGCGGGAGGTGAGGCCACCGCGCCAGGTGCCGGCGCCGCCGGTATCCGGCACCAGCGACCATTCCTCGACGCGCACCGGCGATGTCTGCTCGATGATCTCGACGGCGGAGCTGCCGGCATTGCCGACATAGACGCGCACGCCATTCACGCCATCCTTGGTGGCGCGGGCGCCCATGCCGCCGGCATGCGGGTCGATCATGCCGACGAAACGCCGCCCGGTGGCGGCGACGCGCGCCGCATCCGGATCCATGCCGCCGAACACGCCGGAGAAGGCGCCGCAATTGCTCTGCCCCACCACGCGTTCCGGCACCGCCGCGGACAGCGCCTTCAGCAGCAGGTCGATGATGCGCGGCGAGGTCTCGGTATTGCCGGCGACGACGGGGGCCGGGAAGGTGCAGTTCAGGATGCTGCCTTCGGGCGCGCTGATCGTCACCGGGCGGTAGCAGCCCTGGTTGATCGGGATGGTGACATCCGTGATCGCCTTCACCGTGAACCAGGTGCTGTTGCAGGTGACGGAGAAGGGGCAGTTGATGCCGCCGCGCGCCTGCGCGCCGCTGCCCGCATAGTCGAAATGGATGCCGTCGCCCTGCTTGGTGATCTTCACGCGGATCGGCACCGGGTCGCGCGACCATCCGGCGGGGCCGGTCACCGGCTCGATTGCGTCCTCGGCCTCGTAGACGCCATCCGGGATGGCGCGCAGCGCGGCGCGCATCAGCCGCTCGGAATGGTCCAGCGCGCGCCGCATCGCCGCCGCCAGCGCGTCCTTGCCGTAGCGCCGCGCGATCTCCGTGATGCGGCGGTCGCCGACGACGCAGCCGGCATATTGCGCCTGCATGTCCAGCAGCCGCACCGCCGGGTCGCGGGTGTTCTGTAGGATCAGCGTGACCAGGTCCTCTACCGGACGGTCGTCGCGGTACAGCAGCACGGGTGGGATGCGGATGCCCTCGGCGAAGACGTCCCAGGTCAGCGTCGTGTAGCTGCCCGGCAACTGGCCGCCGATGTCGCTCCAGTGGCCGCGGGTCATCACGAAGGCGATGATCTCGCCATCCAGGAAGACCGGCCGGGTGAACTGCACATCCGGCTGGTGGTTGCCGCCGCCGAGATAGACGTCGTTGCTGACGATCACGTCGCCGGGCCGCAGCCGGTCGCGCCCGATTGCCTCGACCGAGGCGCGCGTCGAGATGACGGCGGATCCCAGCATGGTCGGGATGTCGTTGCCCTGTGCAACCAGCTGCATCTCCGCATCGAACACGGCGGCGGAGGCATCGCCGCCGGAATGGACGATGGGGCTGCCGGCGGTACGCATCATCGCCAGCTTCATCTCGCGCGCCGTGGCGAAGAGGCTGGACCGCAGGATCTCGTAGGTGACGATATCCATCACGCCAGCGCCTCCTCGAATACGGAAGCCGGCCGCTGTTCCGCCGACAGGGAGATGACGAGCGCGCCGCCCGCCTCGATCCGGGCGACATCGCCCGGCCCAAGAGTGAGGCTGCTGCTGGCTTCCTCGATCACCGCGGGGCCTTCGACGGCGAAGCCCTCCGGCAGGTCGCGGCGCCGCCAGACCGGGACATCGCGTGCGGAATTCGGGCCGGGTCCGAACTGCACATGTCGCGTGCGGTGAGGCTTCGGTTCGGTGCCGGCCTCGGCGAAGCGCAGCGCGCCGCGCCAGCCCGTCGCTGCGCGGGCCTCGACGCGGATGTTGTTGAGCAGCACGGGCTGGTCCGGCTTGGTGAAGTTCCACAGATGCAGATGCGCGGCCTCGAAGGCCTCGCGGATCGCCGCCGGCGCACAGTCCTCGACATCGATCATGATGGAATCGGGCTGCCCCGCGTAGCGGCAATCGGCGCGGCGGCGGACGGATTGCGCGGCGTCGGCGGGCAGGCGGCCGCGCGCGGCTTCCTCCATCCCGGCATAGCGGGCGCCGAGCTCCGCGCCGTCACAGGCCGAGAGCGGACGGTCCACCGCCGCCTGCAAATCCGCCTGCCGATCGGCCAGCACCATGCCGAGCGCGCTGAACAGGCCCGGCACCGGCGGCACCAGCACGCGCGCCATTTCCAGCGATCGCGCCAGGTCCAGCGCATGCACCGGCCCGGCGCCGCCGAAGCACAGATAGTCGAAGCCGCGCGGGTCATGCCCCCGCTCCACCGTCATCAGTCGGATCGCCTGCGCCATCAGCGCATTCGCCACCGCGCGCACGGCATGCGCCGCCGCCAGGGTATCGAGACCCAGCGGTTGCGCCAGGTGCAACTCCACCGCCCGCTGCGCCGCCGCGCGATCCAGCTTGAAGCCGCCATCGAGGAAGGTGTCCGGATCGATGTAGCCCAGCAGCAGGTTGCAGTCGGTGACGGTCGGGCGGGTGCCGCCGCGGCCGTAGCAGGCCGGGCCGGGATCGGCGCCGGCGCTCTGCGGCCCGATGCGGACGCCGCCGCCGGCATCGACCCAGGCGATGGAGCCGCCGCCGGCGCCGATGCTCTCGATGTCGATGCTCGGCGCGCGAACGGCGTAGCTGTGCAGCAGCACCTGGCTGCGCAGTTCCGCACGGCCGGCCCGCACCAGGGAGACGTCGAAGGTGGTGCCGCCCATGTCGCCCAGGATGGCATCCTGCCAGCCATGCCGCTCACCCAGGCGTATCGCGGCGCTGACGCCGCCGGCCGGGCCGGATTCCAGCAGCAGCACCGGCCGCGCCGCGACCAGCGCGGCGTCGGCGAGGCCACCGTTGGAGCCCATGAACAGCAGCTCGCCACGAAAGCCCGCGTCCCGCAGCCCGTCCTGCAAGGCGCCGATGTAGCGGGCGCAGAGCGGGCCGAGCATGGCATTCATCACCGTGGTGCTGGTGCGTTCGTATTCGCCGACCTCCGGGTTAACCTCATGCGAGACGCTGATGAAATGGCCGGGCAGGCGCTGCGCCAGGATCTCCGCCGCGCGCTTCTCATGCGCCGGGTTGGCCGCGGCGTGCAGGAAAGCGATGGCAACGGCCTGCACCGGGCTCTGCGCGATGCGGTCCGCGATGGCGTGCAGCGCGGCCTCGTCCAGCGGGGTTTCCACCTGGCCGCGCCAATCCATCCGCTCCGTCACCTCATGGCGCCAGCGCCGGGGCACCAGCGGGGCCGGGTTGTCGAATTGCAGGTCATAAAGGTCGGCGCGGTCGTGCCGGGCGATGCGGCGCAGCTCCAGCAGGTCCCGGAAGCCCTGGGTGGCGACCAGCGCCGTCGGCGCGCCGGTGCGTTCGACCACCATGTTGGTCGCCATGGTGGAGCCGTGGCCGATGAAGCCGACATCGCCGGCGGCGCAGCCGGCGATCTCCAGGATGCGGCGGAAGCCGTTGAGGGCGCCGATCACCCTGTCCTGCGGCGTGGTCGGAACCTTGGCGGTGTGCACACGCCCGACCTCGTCCACCAGGACGACATCGGTGAAGGTGCCACCGACATCAATGCCGATGCGCTTCAAACTGCTTCACTCCCATCCCGACCCTTTGGCGGGCCTTTCGTCAGGAATGGTGAAACGTTTCCACGAGCCGGTCAACACCTCCCCGCGGCGAGACTTGCCCCGGTTGGAGAGGCTGGATTCACAAGGGCGATGGCGCCGCCCGGTAGGCGGAAATTCCGGCGGCCAGCTGCCGGACCCCGCGCTGCTTCAGCGAGGCCCAGCGAGCGCAGGCGGTGCGTCAGCCGAAATCGTACAGCCGGCGGGCATTGTCGGACAGGATGCGGTTCCGCACCGCTTCCTCCGGCGCCCAGTCAAGCAGCAGGTCGAGCAGGTCGCCATCATTCGGCATGCCGCGGCCCTGCATGTTCACATGCGGCCAGTCGGAGCCCCAGATCAGCCGGTCCGGCGCATGGGCGACCAAAGCCTGGGCAATCGGCGTGACGGAGGCATAGGGAAAATCCTCCTTTGTGCAGCGCATCGGCCCGGACAGGCGCACCCAGACGCGCCCGCTGTCCAGCATCCGCAGCATGGTGCGGAAGGCCGGCTGGTCAATGCCACCAGCGGCCGGCACCGCGCCGAAATGATCCAGCACCACCGGGCCGGGCAGCGCCATCAGCCGATCAGCGAAATCCTCCAGGTCCCGCGGCGAGGGGTAGAACTGCACCACCCAGCCGAGCTCCGCCGCCATCGCCGCGGCGCGTTCCGACAGATGCGGCAGATGCGCGCCGTGATGCGGGCTGACGAAACGCAGGCCGCGCACGCCGAGGCCATGCAGCCTTGCCATCTCCGCCTGCGTCGTCTCAGGCTTCAGCAACGCCACCCCGCGGAAATGCTGCGGAAAGCGCGCCAGTGTGTGTTCCAGATGCGTGGTGTCCATGCCGTAGCCGCCGCCGCTGACGATCACGGCATGGTCCAGGCCCAGCTTGCGCTGCAGCGCGATGCTGGTCTCCGGCAGCGCATCCTCCGAGATGTATTTGCTGCCGGGGTCGAAGGGGTACTGCGTCGCCGGTCCGAACAGATGCACCTGGCAATCCACCGATCCGGGCGGGCAGACCAGGCGCGGCGTCTTCGGGTTCGGATCGGGCGGCGGTGTCATCGGGGGCATGCGATACTCTCTCACTCGGCGCGGATATTGGCGTCGCGGATCACCTGGCGCCACAGCGGGATCTCACGCGCGATGATGGCGCGGAATTCCTCCGGCGTGGTGCCGACCGGCTCGACGCCGGAGCGGTCCAGCCGCGCCATCACCTCCGGGTCGCGGGCCGCCGCCATCAGCGCGCGGGACAGGGCGGCGATCGCCTCGGCCGGGGTGCCGGTGGGCGCCACCACGCCCATCCAGAGAATGCCCTCGAAGCCCGGTAGGCCATGCTCGGCGATGGTCGGCACATCGGGCAGCTTCGGTGACCGTTCCTTGCTGGCGATCGCCAGGGCCCGGATTGAGCCTTCGGCCATGCTGGCTGCGGAGGTGGCGAGGCTATCCAGCTTGAGCTGCACGCGGCCCGCCACCAGGTCTGTGAAGGCCGGCGCCGCGCCGCGATAGGGCACGTGCAGCACCTCCAGCCCCAACCGCTTCAGCATCAGCTCCATCGTCACATGCGGGTGGGATCCGATGCCGGCGGAGGAATAGGTCAGCTTGCCTGGATTGGCACGCGCATAGGTCACGAATTCGGCGAAGGTGGTGAAGGGCGCGGAGCGCGGCGCGATCAGCAACTCCGCGATCTGCGCGACCAGCGAGACCGGGATGAAGTCGCGTTCCGGGTCGAAGCCGCTGTTCGGCGTCAGGCTCGGGTTGATGGTGTGGTTCGGCGCTGTGAACAGCAGCGTGTAGCCATCCGGCGTGGCGCGCGACACACGCTGCGTGCCGACATTGCCGCCGGCGCCGGGCGCGCTGTCGATGATGACGTTGCCGCCGAGCAGCTCCGCCACCTTGCCCATCACCAGCCGTGCGGTGACATCCACGGTGCCGCCGGGCGGGAAGGGGACGATCAGGCGAATCGGCTGGCTCGGGTAGTCGGCGGCGCGGACCGCGGGCGCGGCGAGCGTCGCGGCGAGACCGCCGCCGGCGGCGAGCAGCAGGCGGCGGGTCGGGGTGTTGATGGGCATGGGGCTTCTCCCTCTCATTGCCGTTCGATGGCGGCGCGGTCGATGACCTGCGCCCAGATGCCGATGTCGCGCTTCAGCAGCGAGTCCATCTCGGCCGGCGTGTTGGGCGCCGGTTCGACGCCCAGCGCCAGCAGCCGGGTGCGCATGGCCGGCATGGCCAGGATCTCGCGCAGATGCCGGTTCAGCAGCGCGATCACCGGCTGCGGCGTGCGGGCCGGCGCGAACAGCCCGTTCCAGCCGGTGACGGCATATTCCGCCAGCCCGGCCTCCCGCAGCGTCGGCAGATCCGGCAGCATCTGGGAACGTCGTTCGCCGGTGCTGGCGATGGCGCGAAGCTGGCCGCCGTCCAGCGCACCGCGCGCCGCCGCGTAGGATTCGAAGGCGATCTGCACATCGCCGCGCTGTGCCGCCGTCAGCACCTCCGGCGTCGTGCGATAGGGGACGACGGTGGCATCCAGCCCGGCGGCGACGCGCAGCCATTCGGCCGCCAGGTTCTGCGTGCTGCCGGGGCTGATGGTGGCGATCGCCAGGCGGCCGCCGTTGCGGCCGGCTGCCAGCACGTCCTGCACCGAACGCAGCGGCGAATTGGCGCCGGTCAACAGCAGCAGGTCGAAGGAAACCATGGCGGAGATGGCGGTGAAATCCGCCACCGGATCATAGGGCAGCGACTTGAACAGCGACTTGTTGATGGCGTTGCCGGTGCTCAGGATCATCAGCGTATGGCCATCGGGTTCCGCCGTGGCGCCGATGCGGGCCGCCACGGCACCGCCGGCACCCGGGCGGTTGTCCACCACCACCTGCTGCCCGAGGCGCTGCGACAACTGCTCCCCCACCAGCCGCGCGGTGAGGTCCGCCAGCCCGCCTGGGCCGAAGCCGATGATGATGCGGATCGGGCCGGAGGGAAATTCCGCGGCGCGGGCGGGCGTCCAGGGCAACAGGCCGGCGCCCAGCAGCGCACCGCCGAGCAGGCGGCGACGGCCGCTTGTCGGGGCTTGGGACGGGTTCATGTCAGGTCCTCCCGGGACGTGTGATGGGCGCGCAGGGGCATGGCCCATTCTTCGTGCCCTTCCCCCTGCCTGGCCGCACCCTAGTCCGGGCCCCTGCAACCGTGACAAGCGCGCTCTGCCCGCGTTCCGCATGGTGGAAGGCTGGCCTGGCTTGACTTGATCGCGTTCCAGGATGCGGAATGCGCGCAGAAGGTCGCGGCTGCCGCAATCAGGCAGGCGCGCGGGGGAAATGGGCAGGAAACGATGCCATTCGTCATGACCATGCGCGGCACCGCCAGGCCGCTTCCCACAGGATGAGCGGGCCGCCTGTCCAATCCGTGCTGCGGGCGCTGGACCTGCTGAAGGAACTGAACCGCCAGCGCCACACCACGGTGGACCAGCTACACCGCGCCAGCGGCCTGCCCAAGCCCACCATCATGCGCCTGCTCGGCACGCTGGCCGCGGCCGGGCTGGTGGCGAAGGGGGAACGCGGGCTGGGCTACCGCATCACCTCCCAGGTCGCCACGCTCAGTTCCGGCTTCCATGGCGGTCCGCTGGTGGCGGAGGCCGGGCGCGCCTGGGCGGTGGACCTGACGCGGCGGCTGAAATGGCCGGTGGCGATCGCGGTGCCGGACCAGGGCCGCGTGGTGATCAGCGTGAGCACCATGGCCGACAGCGCCGTTTCGCCCTTCCATGCCACCGTCGGCGTGCGCTTCAGCCTGGTGACGCGCGCCATCGGCCGTGCCTACCTGGCATTCTGCCCGGACGAGGAGCGGCGCATCCTGCTGCGCCTGCTTGCCGCTTCCGCCGACCCCGAGGACAACCCGCCGAACCTGGAGCGTGTGGTGCAGGGCATGGTCGCCCTGGTGCGGCGGCAGGGCTATGCGCAGCGCGACCCGAAGGTGGAGCCGCGCAATTCCAACACCGTGGCGGTGCCGATCTGGCTGGGGGATTCGGTGGCCGGCACGCTCGGCCTCAGCTATTTCCGTTCCGTCGTCAGCCATGCGGTCCTGACCGAGCAGCTCGTGCCGGCGCTGCAGGAGGCAAGCCGGCAGATCACGGCCTCCATGGAACGGTTGCGGCAGGCCGCGCCGGCGCCGCAGGCGGATGCGTTTCGCGATGCGGAACAGGCCGAGAATGCGCTCCCCGCCCGCATCGCGCCCCCCTAGCCTCCGGGCTCCAAAGGAGCCTGCCGATGAATGCCGACCCGCAGCTGATCGAAAGCCTGATGCAAGGCGCCATCGACCTGCATTGCCACAGTGGTCCCTCCGTGATGGCACGGGCGGTGAACCATGAGCAGGCGCTGGAACAGGCCGCCGCGGCCGGCATGCGCGCCGTGCTGTTCAAGGACCACTACTACCCGACCGGGCCCTTCGTGGATGTGCTGAAGGATGCCGGCAAGGCGACGAAGGCGGAGCCGATCGGCAGCATCGTGCTGAACAATTCGGTCGGCGGCATCAACCCCTTCGCCGTCGAGCCCGCCGTGAAGACCGGCGCCAAGGTGGTGTGGATGCCCACCGTCTCCGCCGCCAACCACATCCGCGAGGGTCACCGCAAATCCCTGCTGCCGACCAAGGGCAAGATGCTGAAGCAGGTTGCGCTTTCGGTGCTGGATGCGCGCGGCGACCTGCTCGACCCGGTGAAGCAGGTGCTCGACATCATCGCCGAGCATGATGTGGTGCTGTCCTGTGGCCATCTGCACATCAGCGAGGTCTGGCCGCTGTTCGAGGAAGCCAAGAAGCGCGGCTGCAACCGGCTTCTGGTGAACCACCCCAGCTACACCGTCGGTGCTTCCCTGTCCGACGTGAAGGAGCTGGTGAGCATGGGGGCCTGGATCGAGCACTCCATCTGCATGTTCATCCCGAACCGGATGAAGGTCTATGACGAGGCCTTCCTGAAGGCGCTGATCGAGGCGGCCGGCGTCGACCGCACCTTCTTCGGCTCCGACCTCGGCCAGACCAATGCGCCGCTGCCGGTGGAAGGCTTCCGGCAGATCATCGGCCTGTGCCTGTCCATCGGCTATTCGCCGGAGGATGTGCGGAAGATGGTCTCCACCAACGCCGCGCAGCTCGCCGGCATCGGCGCCAATACGGCCGCCGCATAGCGATTGCCGAAAGCCCTCTCCCCCCGACGGGGGAGAGGGTCGGGTGAGGGGGGAACCCGCCAAAGCCCCCCCCAGCCCGGCATCCTCAGCCGGCCGCGCAGAGCCCCTCGAACAGCGGCGCGACATCCTCCAGCGCGTCGAGCCGCAACAGGCTGTCGATCGCCGAATCGGCCTGGCCGGCGCTGAGCACATCGCGCGTATTGGCGCGGAACTTCGCCACCACGTCATAGCGCGACATCGGATTGCTGCGGGTGCCGCGCATGTCATCGATGCGGTGCGTCAGCTCCCGCCCATCATGCAGCCGCACGATGACGGTGCCGCCGGACCTCGTGGCCTCGGTCTCCGGGTCGTCCTCATGCAGCACCTTGTCGGCCAGCGCATTGATCACCGGGTCGCGCAGGCTGGCCTCGGCATAGGCATCCTTGTCCATGCGGCCATGCACCAGCGCCTCCGCCACCGTATGCTGCAGGCTGATGCGGCCATGCCAGGTCGTGGCGGGGCGGCGCTTGTCGGCCACCGGCTCGCACATGGTGGGGAAGGACCGCTTGCCGATGCGCGCCACCACCTGCGCGATATCCTCCGGCCGCAAATCATGCGTGTTGCGCAGCGCGATGGCGGCCTCGATATGCGGCATCATGGTGAAGGCGCAGGGATGCACCTTGGAAGCGATGTTCAGCACCTCCCATTCCTCGCCAAGCCCGTCGCACAGCGCGTCGAAGCGCAGATCCTCGCGGCCCTGCACATGGCTGCGAAACCAGCCGAAGCGGCCATCATAGACCGGGCCGGGGCCGGAGATGCCGGCCTGCGCCAATGCCACGGCGCGCATCGCCCCGGTGGCGGCGAAGCCGACATGCATCATCTTGGTCGAGCTGCCATCCTCGAAGGAGGCATTCAGCCCGGCCGAGAGGCTGCCCGCCGCGCCGATCGCATCGGCGATGACGCCGGCCCCCAGGCCGCGCAGCTTCGCCAGCGTATAGGCACCGCCGAATACGCCGAACACCGCGGTCGGATGGAAGCCGAGATTGTGCAGCCGCACCGGCGTGATGCGGCCGAGCCGGCAGGTCAGCTCGCTGCCCACCAGCACAGCCTCGATGAGCTGCCGGCCGGACAGGCGGCGGCGCTGCACCTCGGGGAAGCCGACGGCGACGCAGGGCGCGGTGGGGTGGATGAAGCTTTCGATGTGCGTGTCGTCGAATTCCAGCACCGCGGTCATCACGCCATTGACGAAGGCGGCCGCCATCGGCGCCACTGCCTCCGCCTCGCCCAGGATGCGCGCGCCGCCGCCGCCTTCCAGCGCCAGGGCGGCGCGGCGCGCGGCGGCCACCAGCTCCAGCGGCTTGGCGGCCAGCATCACGCCGATCAGGTCCAGCACGCGCAGCTTCGTGCTCTCCACCACCTCCGCCGGCACCTGGTCGAGCGTCAGGCCGGCCGCCCATCCGGCGGCGCGGCGGTTCAGTCCCTCGCTCATTCGGCGGAGATCCCGGCCGTGCGGATGATGGCGCCGAATTGCCGCGTATCCTCCGCCAGGTCGCCGGCAAGCTGTTCTGGCGAGCGGAAGCTCGGCACCACGCCGACGCGGGACAGGCGGTCGAGGAAGGCGGGTTCCTTCAGCAGCGCCTCGACATGGCCGGCGAGCAGCGTCACGACCTCCCGCGGCATGTTCGCCGGGCCCATCAGCGCCTGCCAGCCGGAGGTGCGGACATTCGGGTAGCCCTGTTCGGCCAAGGTGGGAACATCCGGGAATTGCGGCAGGCGGCGGTCGCCCACGGCGGCCAGGGCGCGCAGCCGGCCCTGCTGCGCATGCTGGATCACCCCAGTGTCGATCATGAAATCCACATCCCCGCCCAGCATCGCCTGCACGGCGGGTGCGGAGCCGCGGAAGGGAATGTGCACCGCCTCGATGCCCGCCTCGCGCCGGAACATCTCCGTCATCACATGCAGCGTCGATCCGATGCCGGCGGAGCCGTAGTTCAGCTTGCCCGGATTGCGCTTCCCGTATTCCACCAGCTCCGCCAGCGTGGTGACCGGCAGCGTGTTGCGCACGGCGAGAAGCCGCTGCGATTCGCTGATATTGGCGATGGCGGTGAAGTCCTTCACCGGATCGAAGCCGACATTGGCCATATGCGGCAGGATGGCGAAGATCGCGTTGCCAGCGAGCATCATGGTGTAGCCATCCGGCGCCGCGCGGCTGACCGCGCGCGCCGCGATGGCACCGCCGGCACCGCCCTGGTTGTCCACCACCACGGGTACGCCAAGCCGCGCCGCCAGCCCTTCGCCCACCAGTCGCCCGACCAGGTCGCCGGTGCCGCCGGCGGCGTAGGCGACGATGAGGCGCAGCGGCCGGTCGGGGAAGGCCGCCCAGGCGGGCCGCGCCAGGCCAGCCGTGAGCAGCAGCGGGCCCAGCATCAGGGCCGACCGGCGCGGCAAGGGGTGTCGGATGGGCATGAGGGACGCTCCATGGCGGGACGGGCAATCGGGGATGCGCAGCCCGGCCGCAGCGTTCCGGCGACGATTCCCCCGCCGCAATCTAGAACGGGATTCGCCGCCCCGCCGGGCTATCTCGGGGCGTTCCGCATGCCGGAAAATTGCGCGAAACCGGGCGGCTCCGGCCGCACCGGCATGGCACCTTCCGCGGCACAGATCAGGGGACAGCCATGCAGATCGTCACGGCCGAGTTGCGTCCATGCCGCCAGCGGCAGGCCGATCCGAATTGGAAGTTCGCCCGCGCGACGGTGGCGGAACTGCAAGGCTGGGTCATCATCCTGACCGATTCGGAGGGCGTGACCGGCCTGGGCTACTGCCACGCGATTCCCGCCATCACGACGCATGGTCCGGGCGCGGAGGCGGCGCTGCATTTCCTGCGGCCGTTGCTGATCGGGCGGGACCCGGCGGAACTCGGCGCCATCATGGATCTGGTCGAGGCGACGCTGGTCGGCAACCGCTCGGTCAAGGCTGCCATCGACATGGCGCTGCACGACCTGCTGGCGCGGCGCGCCAATGTGCCGCTCTCCGCGCTGCTCGGCGGGCGGTTCCGGGAGAGCATTCCGCAATCGCGCATCCTGCCGATCAAGGCCCCCGCCGAGATGGCACAGTCCGCCGCGGCGCTGGTGGCCAAGGGCTACCGCACACTGAAGCTGAAGCTGGCCGGCGATGCCGCGCTGGATGCGCGGCGCGTGGCGGAGGTGCGCGCGGCGGTAGGGGCGGAGGTGGCGCTGACGCTCGACCCTAACCAGTCCTATAGCGCCAAGGGCTTTCTCTCCGCCTGGCGGCAGATGGAACGGCACGACATCGCGCTGGTGGAACAGCCGGTGCCGGCGGGTGACTGGGCCGGGCTCGCGCTGGTCACGCGCAGCCTGCCGGTGCCGATCGAGGCGGATGAAAGCGTCGAGACCATCGCCGACGTCCTGCGGGTTGTCGAAGGCCGGGTGGCGGATGTGGTGAATCTCAAGCTGACCAAGCTCGGCGGCGTGCGGAACTTCGTGACCGCGGCGCGGATCCTGGAGGCCGGGCAGATCGCGACGCGGATGGGCGCGGCCTTCGGCCCGGCGCTGCTGCAGGGCGCCTCCGCCCATGCCGCGGCCTCGCTGCGGCAGCTGCCCTTCGCCTGCGAGCTGTCGGAGCACGACCACATCCTGGACGACCCCTTCACGCCGCTGCCGATCCAGGATGGCATGATCGCCGTGCCACCCGGCCCCGGCTGCGGCATCGTCTATGCCTGAGGCGGTTCAGCCCAGGCCGAGATCCCGCACCAGCCGGGCGCTCGCCTGGTCCTCCGCGGCCAGGGCCTGGGCGAATTGCGCGCGATCCTGCAGCAGCACCTCGTTATAGGCGCGCCGCATCGCCTGGGCGTAGTCGGGCGTCCCGGCCGCGGACATGAAGACCTGGGCCAGGCGGTCCAGCACCGGCTCCGGCGTCTGCTTCGGCGCGAAGAAGCCGAAGCGCGTCACCAGATCCACATCCAGCCCGATCTCCCGCAGCGCGACCAGGTCGGGCAGCGCGGCGCTGCGCGTGGCGCCGGTCTGCAACAGCGGCAGGATGCCGTGCGATTCGACGGTCGGCAGGATGATGCCGGGCGCGCCCACCACCAGGTCCACATCGCCGGCCAGCAGCGCGGTCATCGCCGGCGCGATGCCCGGATAAGGCACGTGCAGCAGTTTCACGCCCGCCGCCCGCGCCATCGCCTCGGCCGCCATATGCGGCGAGCTGCCGATGCCGGGCGAGGCGATGGTGATGCCCTCCGGCCGTGCGCGGGCCGCGGCGAGCATGTCCTGCGCCGTGCGATGCGGGAAGCCGCGCTTCGCCGCGATGATGATGGGCAGCGCCACCAGGTTGCAGATCGGCGCGAAATCCGCGGCCGAATAGGGCAGCTTGTTGATGCGCGGCACCACGGTGATGGCCGCGGTGCCGGCGAAGAGCAGGGTATAGCCATCCGCCGCGCTGGCCTGCACGCGGTTGGCGCCGATGCCGCCACCGCCGCCGACGACGGAATCGATCAGCACCGGCTGGCGCAGGCGATGCGCGAAATCCTGTTGCAGCAGCCGCACATATTGGTCCGTGCCGCCGGCCGCATAGGGCACGATGATGCGGATGGCGCGGTTCGGGAAATCCTGCGCCATGGCGGGGCGGGCGAGGAGCGCGGCGCCCAGGGCGGTCAATGCATGACGGCGCGTGATCTGCATGGCGTGTTGTCCTTGTGCTGGGTCAGAGGTGCCGGCCGCAATCCACCAGCAGCGAGGTGCCGGTGGTCAGCCGCAGATGCGTGACGGCGGCGACAACGGCCAGCGCCACGTCATCCGCCTGGCAGACGATCTTCAACGGCGTCAGCGCCGCCTGCTTCAGCACGGCGTCGCGGCTGCGGCCCGGCACGAAGCCGGTATCGACGGCGGCGGGGGAGATGCCGATGACGCGGATCTCCGGCCCCAGCACGCGGGCCAGCGACACGCCCATCACATCCAGCGCCGCCTTGGAGGCGCAATAGGCGATGCTGCTGCCGAGCCCGTTCACCGCGGCGAGGGAGGAAATATTCACTACCACCGCATCGCCGCCGCGCTTCAGCAGCGGCGCGAAGGCGCGGATGGTGGAATAGGGGCCGCGGACATTGGTGATGAGGATGCGGTCGAAGGTCTCATCATCCAGCGCCTCGAGATCCGCATGCGGCACGGCGCGCGTGGTGCCGGCGGAGTTCACCAGCACATCGGCGCGGCCGAATTTTGTCTCGACTTCCGCCGCCGCGGCGCGGATGGCGGCGGTATCCGCCATCGGCAGGAACAGCGGCAGGTGGCCACTGCCCGGCAGCTCCGCCGCCAGCGCCTCCGCCCGCTCGCGCCCGCTATTGTAGCCGATGGCGATGGTCGCCCCGAGCTCCGCCAGCCGGCGGGCGGAGGCCGCGCCGATGCCGCTGCTGCCGCCGGTGATGACGACGACCTTGCCTTGCAGGTTGTAGGGGCCGAGGGCGCCCTGGTTCAGTTCGGTCATCGCGCGATCCTTCAGATGTCTCAGCCGGCTGTCAGGTTCAGGGCGGCCAGCAGCTCCGCCGTGGCCGCGTCCTCCGCCGCCAGGAAGCCCTGGAAGCGGGTCCGGTCCAGCAGCTCCACCTCGTTGAAGGCGCGCTGCATGGCCTGCGCATAGGCGGGGTCGCCGCCGCCTTCGAGCAGCAGCCGCGACCAGCGATCGAGCACGGCGGCATCCGTGCCCTTCGGTGCGAAGAAGCCGAAGCGGGTGACGAGATCCACCTCCAGCCCCGCCTCGCGCAGCGTCGGCAGATCCCGCAGCACGGCGATGCGCCGCGCGCCGGTCTGCGCCAGCGGCACCACGCCGCGTTCCACCAGCGGCATGATGTTGCCCGGCGCGCCCATCACCAGGTCGATGTCGCCGGCCAGCAGCCCAATCACTGCGGTCGCCACGCCCGAATAGGGCACGTGCAGCAGCTTCACGCCGGCCGCCTTGGCCATCGCCTCCGCCACCAAATGCGGCGTGCTGCCGACGCCCGGCGTGCCGTAGCTCAGCCCCTCCGGCCTGGCGCGGGCCGCGCGCAGGAAGCCGGCGAAATCGGTGAAGGGGGCACCCTGTCGCGCCGCCAGCACGTAGGGGATGGCGATCAGGTTCGCGATCGGCGCGAAATCCGCGATGGAGTAGTTCAGCCGCTGCAGCCGCGGCACCGCCGTCAGCGCACCGGTCCCGGCGAAGAGCAGCGTGTAGCCATCCGGCGCGGAGGTGCGGACGCGGTTGGCGCCGATCGCACCACCACCACCGGTGACGGAATCGATGACGATGGGCTGGCCGAGCGCCTGGGTCAGCCGGGCCTGCAGGGGCCGTATGAACTGGTCCGCGCCGCCCGCCGCATAGGGGACGATCACGCGGATCGCGCGATCCGGATAGGTCTGTGCCCGTGCGGTGCCTGCCCCCAGCATCAGCCCCGCCGCCGCCAGCACGTTGCGCCGCGTCGTGTTCATGCGATCTTCCCTTTCTTGCCGGTCAGGCGGACATGCGGAACAGCCGCGCCGGATTGGTCCAGAGCACCTTCTCCCGATCCGCCGCATCGGGCAGGACGCGATGCAGCGCTGCGAGCAGCGGGCCGAAATCCGTGCGCGCCCTGGCGCGCAGGAAGGGCCAGTCGGAGCCCCAGATGCAGCGATCGATGCCGAAGGCCTCGATCAGCGCCGCGACGAAGGGGTCCGTGTCGGCATAGGGTGAATCCGTCACGCTGAAGCGGAAGATACCGGACAGCTTGATGACGGCATCGCTGCTGCGGCCGAGTTCCAGCAGGGCGCGGAAGCCCGGCTGGTCCAGCCCGCCCGCTAGCTCCGGCCGGCCGCAATGGTCGATGATGACCGGCAGCTTCGCCGCACGCAGCCTGGGCAGCGCGGCGATCAGCGAATCGCCGTGGTGATAGTGAAGCTGCGCGAACCATCCGACATCCCGCGCCCGTGCCAGCGCACGCTCGCCAACCGGCCCCAGAAGCGGCGGGCTGGTCGGGAAGTCCAGGTTGAAGCGGATGCCAACGATGCCGCCTTGCACCATGCGATGGATCTCGGCTTCCGGTGTCGCATCCGGCAGCAGCGCCACGCCCTTCAGCCGGCCGGCGGAGGCGGCGATCGCCTCCAGCATGTAGGTGTTGTTGGCGCCATAGCCGCCGAGCGGATTGATTAGCACGCCATGGGTGAAGCCGTGGCTTGCCAGCATGTGCAGGAATTGCGGCGCGGTGCCGAGCTCATTCGCCTGGATGTCGAAACCGCGGTCGCCGCCCCAGCCCTGGCGGGTGAGGTCGAAGGCATGGGCGTGTGAATCGACGGCCGGCATGCGTGACCTTTCAGAAACCATAGAGCGTGGCGGGGTTGTCGACGAGCAGGCGCTGCCGGTCCGCGGCCTCCGGGGCGAAATCCGGGACCAGGTTCAGCAGCTCCATCTCATCCACCGGCGTGGTCAGGTTGGGGTGCGGGAAATCGGTGCCCCACAGCACCCGGTCCGGTGCGGCGCGCAGCAGGGCGCGGGCGAAGGGCAGGGCCTCGGCGAAGGGGCTGCGGGTCATCCGCTCGGCGCCGCTCAGCTTCACCCAGATGCGATCATCGCCCAGCAGGTCCAGCAGCGTAAGGAAGGCAGGGCCGTTCACGCCGAGGGCGGGATCGACGCGGCCCATGTGGTCGATCACCACGGGCATCCGCAGCCCGCGGATCACCTCCGCCATCTCCAGCACGCCATCGCCCTGCAACTGCATCACCATGTGCCAGCCGAGCGGCCGAGCCCGGTCCGCGGCGCGGTGGAACAGCGCCATGTCGGGCGCGCCGCCGAGCGCCTTGATGAAGTTGAAGCGGATCCCGCGCACGCCGGCCTCCTGCATCTCGCGCAGCTCGGCATCCGTCGTCGCGTCGTCGATCATGGCGACGCCGCGGTAGCGTGCGGGATCGGCGCGCAGCGCATCCACCATGGCGCGGTTGTCCGTGCCATGGCAGCTCGCCTGCACGATCACGGCACGGCCGAGCCCAAGCCGCCGGTGCAGCGCGGCCAGCACTTCCTTCGGCTTGTCTTCCGGCGTGTAGCGGCGGCTGGGCGCATAGGGGAAGCGGTCGGCGGGGCCGAAGACGTGGCAATGCGCATCGCAGGCCAGTGGCGGCACGGTGAAGCGCGCCTGGCTTGGCGCGAGGTCCTGGCCTTCGGCCTGCATGTCGTTTCCCCGGGTTTCTGGCGGGAAGCTAGTGTGGTGCCCCGCCGGTGCAGAAGGATGAACTGCCCGTGTTCCGCATGCCGGAATGCAGGCGCAGCAGTGCCGCGCTGATCTCGCGGCTCGCCTGGTGCAGCGCAGGCACCAGCTCCTCGACCAGCGCGTGCTGGCTGACGGCGGAGCGGAAGAAGCTGAGTCCGAGGGTGCCGGCCACCGCATCCTCCAGCCAGATCGGCACCGCCACGGTATTGGAGTTGCGCGGCTCCACCTTCGGGTCGCGCAGCGCGTAGCCCTGGCGCCGCACGGTCAGCACAAGGGTGCGGACCACGCGGTCCAGCTTCGGCGGGTTGTCCTCGGGATCGGGGGAGGCGGCGAGCAGGCGCAGCAGGCTGCGGCGCTCCGCCTCCGGGCAGCAGGCGAGGTAGGCGCGGCCCAGCGCGCGGGTCACCATGCTGTGGCGCATGCCGATGGTGGCGTGGAAGGGGGAGACCGGGCTGCTGGCCGCGGTGCTGAGGCTGATGGCGATGCGGCTGCCATCGCGCACCGCGATCGCCGCGGGCCAGCGCAGCCGGCGGGTCAGCTCCACCGCCCAGGGGCGCCCGGCTTCCGCCACCAGCGGCCCGCCTTGCAGACCGGCGCTCAGCGCCTGCACGTCGGAGGTGACGCGGTAGCCGATGCCGCGTTCCCCCTTCATCACCAGCCCCGCGCCGGTCAACGTGCCGAGCAGCCGCATCACCGTCGGCTTCGGCAGGCGGGTGACGCGGTGGAGCTGGTCCACGGTCGTGTTCTGCTGCCTGTTCAGTTCCCGCAGGATCGACAGGGCGCGCAGCACGGATTGGACCGGCGCCTCGGTCAGGGGATCGTCTCCGCCAGGTCGGAGACGGTCAGCACCAGCTTGCCGATCTGCGCATTGGCATCCAGCACCGCCTGTGCGGCCGCCGCATCCTCCAGCCGGTGCGTCCCGCAGATGTGGGTGCGGATGCGCCCGGCCTCCAGCAGCGGCCAGACCTGCGCCACCAGCTCCTGCGCGATGCGGCCCTTATAGGCGGCGGGACGGGCGCGCAGGGTGGACCCGGTGAGCGTCAGGCGGCGGATGTAGATGTCCCGCGTGCTGATCTCCGCCATGGGGGCGCGGTGGCTGGCGATCAGCACCAGCCGGCCGTCCGGCGCCAGCAGCGCCATCTCCAGCGGCGTGTAGTCGCCGCCCTGGCCGTCGAGGATGACATCGACGCCGGCGCCGCCGGCCAGGGCGCGCACCTGGTCCGGCCAATCGGCCTCCCGGTAATCCACCACGTGATGCGCGCCGTATTCCAGGCAGACGGCGCGCTTGGCGGCGGAGCTGCTGGTGGCGATGACGGTGGCGCCGCGCAATTCCCGCGCCATCTGCATCGCCGCCATGCCGACCCCGCTGGTGCCGCCCTGCACCAGCAAGGTTTCGCCTTCGGCGAGGCGGCCGAGCCAGAAGACGTTGTTCCAGGCGGTGAAGAACACCTCCGGTAATGTCGCCGCCTGGGCGAAGCTGAAGCCGCGCGGGATCGGCATGCATTGCGGCGCCGGCACCAGGCAGAACTCCGCATAGCCGCCGCCGGCGACCAGCGCGCAGACCGCGTCGCCGGGGCGCGGCCAGGTGACGTCCGGCGCCACCGCCTCCACCACGCCCGCGACATCGAGGCCGGGGATGTCCGTGACGCCGGGCGGCGGCGGGTACAGGCCCTTGCGCTGCTGCACATCCGGCCGGTTCACCCCGGCGGCGGCCACGCGTACCAGGACCTGCCCTTCGCCACAGACGGGCATTGGCCGCTCCGCCAGTGCCAGCACCTCCGGCCCGCCCTTGCCCCTGATCTCGATCACCCGCATCCGTCGGCATCCTCCATCGCGCTGGAAGCTAAGCATGGCGGCGCGCATCCGCAGGCGGAGGATGCGTGTCATTCCGAGATGCGGAACGCGCGCTCGGCGCGCTGGATGGCGCCCGCGAAGTCGCTAGCTTGCCCGAAACGGCGCGGGGACATGCGCCGTGGAGGACGTTCATGCTGTACCGTGCGCCCTGCCGCCGACGGAGCCTGCTGGCCGCCGGCCTTGCCGCCTTCGCGACGCCCGGCTGGATACAGCAGAGTTGGGCACAGGAGGCCTGGCCGGCGCGCGGCGTCCGCATCACCGTGCCCTTCGCGCCCGGCGGAACCACGGACATCCCGGCGCGGATCATCGCCGACCATCTGGCGCGACGCCTTGGCAAGCCCTTCGTGGTGGAGAACCGCTCCGGCGCCGGTGGCGCGCTGGGCATCCGCACGGTGGCGCAGGCGGCGGATACGCATGCGCTGCTGCACACCACCTCCGCCGTCGCCATCCTGCCGGCGCTGCAGCGCGACCCGGGCTTCGACCCGCTGGTCGACCTGGTGCCGATCACGCAGACCGCGGCCTCGCCGATCCTGCTGATGGTGCGGGCGGATTCGCCGTTCCGCGATCTGGCGGATTATCTGGCCCGCGCCAAGGCGGAGCCCGGTCGGGTCAGCTTCGGCACTGCCGGCATCGGCACCACGGTGCATTTCGCCGGAGAGGTGCTGCGCGCGCGGGCCGGGCTGGACCTGCTGCATGTGCCGTATCGCGGCTCCGCACCCTCCGCCACCGCCCTGCTTGGCGGGGAGGTCGCCTCCGGCTTCCTCAGCCCGATCGAGGTGCTGCCGCATATCCGCGGCGGCCGCCTGCGCGCTTTGGCCACCTGCGGGCGCCGGCGCAGCGCATTGCTGCCGGAGACGCCGAGCATCACGGAACTGGTGCCGGAGTATGACGGCGTGGAACTATGGTTCGGCCTGTTCGGCGCGCGCGACCTGCCGCGGGAGGCGGTGGCGACGCTGATGCGGGAACTGGCGCCGCTGCGCACCGGCGCGCCGCTGGCGAACCGCCTGGCGGAACTCGGCGCCGAGACGCTGCTGGATGGGCCGGAGCCGCTGGCCGCGCGCATGCGCACCGAGGTGCCGCTCTGGCAATCCATCGCCACCCGCGCAGGAATCCCACGCGAATGACCGAGACCGATACGCCGCTCGTCGATACGCATTTCCACGTCTATCTGAAGGACATGCCGCTCACCTCCTGGGCGTGGCACCACCCGCCGGAGGATGCCTCCGCCGAGCGTTTCATCGAGGTGATGGACCAGCACGGCATCGGCTTCGGCGTGATCGCGGCGGCCAGCCTGCATGGCCAGTACAATGACTACGTCATCCGGTCCCTGCGCCGCCACAAGCGGCTGCGCGGCACGGTCTTCGTGCAGCCGGAGACGGACATGTACACGCTGGAGCGGATGAAGGCCGATGGCGTGGTCGGCATCCGCCTGTTCTTCCGCCGCGTACCCAACCCGCCCGATTTGCGCAGCCCCGAATACCGCCTGCTGCTGCGCCGCGTGCGCGACCTGGATTGGCATGTGCACACCCTGGTCAGCAGCCCGATGCTGCCGGAGGTGATCGAGGCGGTGGAAGGCGCCGGCGTGAAGCTGGTGATCGACCATTTCGGCAAGCCCGATGAACAGCTCGGCGTGAACTGCCCGGGCTTCAAGGCGCTGCTGGCGGCGGTGGAGCGCGGGCGCACCTGGGTGAAGATGTCCGGCGGTTTCCGCATGCCGTCACCGGATTCAGCGCGCAGCTATGCGCAGGCGCTGCTACGCGTCTCGGGTGGGGAGAGGCTGATGTGGGCCAGCGACTGGCCCTTCGCCGCCTTCGAGAATCGCGTGAGCTATGCGCAGACCATCGCGGATCTGCGGGACTGGGTGCCGGATGCGGCGACCCGGCGGCTGATCGCCGGCGAGACGCCGATGCGGCTGTATTTCAGCGACTGACAACAAGAAGTCCAAGGGAAGCAAGATCATGTCCATCCTCACAAGGCGGCGGCTCGGCGGCCTGGCGCTCGGCGCCGGGCTCGCTGCCACCGCGCGGCCCGTGCACGCACAGGCCTGGCCGGCGCGTCCCGTCACCGTCGTCGTGCCCTGGCCGGCCGGCGGGTCCACCGATGTGCTGGCGCGCTCCGTCTCGCGCAATTTCTCCGAGCGTTTCGGACAGCCCTTCGTGGTGGAGAACCGCTCCGGCGCCAACGGCAATATCGGCGCCGCCTCCGTCGCCCGCGCCGCGCCGGATGGCCACACGCTGATGATCACTACGAACGGCCCGATCACGAACAACACGCTGCTGTTCAAGTCGATGCCCTTCAACCCCTCCACCGACCTGGCGCCGATCGCGCTGCTGGCGGAACTGCCGATCGTCCTGGCGGCGCGCAGCCAGATGCCGTATCGCAACGTGCAGGAGCTGGTGGCCTTCGCGAAGGCCAATCCGGACAAGGTGAATTGCGGCACGCCGCCGCTGGGTTCCGCAGCGCATCTGGCGATCGAGTTGCTGATGCACCGCACCGGCATCCGGCTGAACCTGGTGCCCTATCGTGGCTCCGCGCCGCTCACCAACGACCTGCTGGCGGGCGCGGTGGATATGGGCATCGACCTGGTCACCACCTACCTGCCGCATATCGAGGCCGGCACGCTGCGCGCGCTCGGCGTCACGGCAACCGAAGCGATTCCGCAGCTGCCGAATGTGCCGCCGGTGCAGGCGCAGGGCGTGGCGGATTACCGCGCCACCGGCTGGATCTCGCTGCTCGGCCCGGCGCGGATGCCGGCGGATGCGATCGCCAAGCTGAATGCCGCGAGCAACGCCTATCTCGCGCTGGGTGAGACGCGTTCGCTGCTGCAACCGCTCGGCCTGACGCCGCTCGGCGGCACGCAGGATGACCTGACGCGGCGGATGGCGGCGGAGATCGAGCAATGGCGGCCGATCATCGCTGCCGCCAACATCTCCGTGGACTGAACAGGAGAAAGACTTCATGGCCTTCGACGAATTGCGCATCCGGCAGGAGCTGGAAATCCTCAACATCGCCTTCTGGCACGATGTGGATTCCAACTGGGGCCGCAATGCGCATGAGCATTTCACCGAGGATGGCGTCTACACCACCAGCCACAAGGCGCGGCAGGGACGTGAGGCGATCCGCGGCTTCTATGCGGAGCGTGAGGGGCGCGGCGACCGCGTGGCGCGGCACCTGATCCACAATTTCCATGTCACGGTTCAGGATGCCGACCACGCGACCGCCGAATGGACCATGTGCCTGTATGCGGAGGATGGCGTGCCGCCGCTGCTGTCGGAGCCGCCGATCCTGATCGGCGCGGTGACGGATGAATGCGTGCGCGGCGACGATGGCCGCTGGCGCTACGCGGCGCGCACCACAAGGCCGCTGTTCAAGGGCAGCCGGCCGACCTCGGGCTGAGGCCGGCCGGCGATGCGCGGCGGGCTACTCGCCCGGCATCGGGTAGTCGGCCGCGTTCAGCACCCAGCCCGGCTTGTTCGAGAAGTCGCGGCGCGGCGGGCAGAAGATGTCCACCATCTGCCCGGCTTCCTCGGCGCGGGAGGTGTGGATGCTCGGCGGCGGGATGACGGTGACGGAGGGGGCGCCGCACAGCTCGTGCTCATCCTCCCGCCACAGGGTCTGGTCCGGCGTCCAGGGCCAGCGGATATGGTGGGTGTAGGAGCCGTTGAGCACCAGCGAGCATTGCTCGAAATCATCATGGTGGTGCGGCGACAGCTTGCGGATGTCGCGCGGCCCAGGGGCGGGCTCCAGGTAGTTCACCATGAAGGTGGTGCAGCGCCAGATGCGGCCGAAGCGCCCCGGCTCCTTCGGCACGTCCAGCGTATAGTCGCGGATGCGGAAGCCATCCGGCGGCGTCGGCCAATCCTGCAGCGGAGGAATGCGCGGGTCCGGGGCCTCGTAGCGCGCGGCGTTGCTGCAGCGCGCGGCGAGGTCGGTGGAGCGCGGCGTGAACAGGCGCACGATGCGGCCCTTGCCGTTCACCGTGATCCGGCTTTCGCCCGGCGGAATGAAGGCCAGGGAATTGCCTTCCACCGTCTTCGTCTCCGCCCCGGCGGTGATCGTCGCGGAAAGGCCGGGATCGGGCAGCAGCAGCACGTATTCGTCCGGCTGGTCCTGCCGCGCCAGCACGGCGCCTTCCGTCACGTCGGAATAGGCGATGATGAAGTTGCGGCCGCGCACCAGCCAGGTGCGGATGCCGTCCGCGTCTTCCTGCGGCGGCGTCTCGTAGAATTTGGCGTAGTCGGCGGGGGCGTAGGGCCCATCCACCGTCTTCGTTGCGGCGGCCGGGGCGAGCGCCGCGCGGGGGTCGGAAGCATCATAGGCCATGGCGTTCGCTCCATCCTGGCTTGTTCTGATGATCGGAACATAGTTTCTTCAGATGGTTCAGTCTTGTTGTCAGTCCGCACGCCTGTCAAGAACCCGTCCGAGCCGCGCCGAAATGCGCTCCGCCGCATCCCGTACCTGGTCGATCAGCGCCGCAGCGGGCTGGCGCGGGATGAACTGGATGGAGCCGAGCAGGGCGATGGCGCCGACCATGCCGCCACCGCCCTCGAAGATCGGCGCCGCCAATGCATTGACACCGACCAGGCTTTCCTCGGCCGCCGTCGCCCAGCCCTGCGCGCGGATCACCTCCAGATCCTGCCGCAGCCGCTCCGGGTCCGTGATGGTGTGCGGCGTCCGCATGTCGAGCCGGGAGAGCAGCACGCGCTCACGCAAGGCCGCCTCCGCATGCGCCAGCATAAGCTTGCCCTGCGCCGTGCAATGCAGCGCCATCATCGCGCCGGACTTTGCCGAGATCTCAATCATGTCCTGGCCCGGCAGCGTCGCCAGCACCACCACGCCGGCCGGTTCGGCGCGGCTGAGCACCACGGTCTGGCCGACCCGGTCGCGCAACGCGCGCATCTCCTCCCGCGCCACCGTGGCCAGGTCGAAATTCTCCGAAACCGCCCGGCCCAGCGTCACCAGGCGGTGGCCGATGCGGTAGCGTTCCTGCGCCTGCACGATGTAGCCGGCCTCCAGCAGGGTCCGCAGATGCCGGTGGATGCGGCTTTTGGTGGTCTCCAGCGCGCGGGCGAGTTCGGTGACGCCGACATCGCCGCGCTGGCGGGCCAGATGCTCCAGGATCAGCAGCGCCATGGCGACGGCCTGCAGTCCCTCGCCCCGTTGCGGTCCATCGATGCGTGGCATGGCGGCCCTCCTCATGCGGCTGGCTTGACAGCCGCCGCCATCCTGCCAGTGTTTCTCTAATCGACGTCATGTTCTGTTAATCGGAACATCTCAGCTTCGTCAACTCCAAGCCGCAGGACCGACCCATGGCAGATCTGGACAGCAGCTTCCGCGCGCGACTTGCCCGTGGCGATCGACTGGTTGGCAGCTTCATCAAGACACCGACGCTGCACGCCACCGAGATCCTGGGTGGCATCGGCTTCGACTTCGTCGTGGTGGATGAGGAGCATTCGCCCTTCGACCGCGCCGCCACCGATGCCGCGCTGTTCGCGGCGCGCGCCACCGGCACGGCCGGCCTGGTACGCGTGCCCAGCCCGGCGCCGCATCATCTGCTTTCCGTGCTGGACTGCGGCGCCACGGGCGTGCTGGTGCCGCACGTCGCCACCGCCGCCCTGGCCGCCCAGGTGGCCGCCGCCTGCCGCTATCGCGGCGGCAAGCGTGGCTACTCCGGCAGCGTGCGCTCGGCCGGCTATGGCGGCGGCAGGATGTGGGACTACATCGAGGCGGCCGATGCCGCGGCCACCGTCGTGGCGCAGATCGAGGATCCGGAGGCGCTGGACGAGATCGACGCCATCGCCGCGACGCCGGGCATCGACGCCCTGTTCATCGGCCGGGGCGACCTGACCGCGGCGCTGGGCGCGCCGACCAATGACGCACCGCCGATCCGCGACGCGGTGTCCCGCATCGCCGCCGCGGCACAGCGCGCCGGCAAACCCGTGATGGTGTTCGTCGGCGGGATGAAGGAGGCCGCTTGGCTCGCCAGCATCGGCGCCACCGCCTTCGTCTATTCCTCCGACCAAGGCTTCATGAAGTCGGCCGCGGCCAAGGCGCTGGCGGATATGCGCGGGCTTGGCACCAGCTGATACCGGCGCGGCCGGCCGGGAAGCTTGCCTGGCTTCCCGATCTTGCGAACCGGCCTGCACAAGGGTTCCCTGGAGGGCGCCAGGCCGTATCTCGCGTGGCAGGGCCAGGTGCCGGGAGCCACGCCATGAATGCACGCGACATCGAGATCTTCTGCGAGATCATGCGCAGCAACTCCCTGAGCCTGGCCGCCAAGGCGCTGGGTGTCTCACAGCCCGCCTTGTCGCAGGCCCTGCGGCATTGCGAGGATCGCATCGGCTATGCGCTGTTCCGCCGCCATGCCGGCCGCCTGACCCCCACGGCGGAGGCGACCGCGCTGTGGCCGGAGGCGGAGCGCCTGTTCCATGAACTCCGCAGCTTCCGCAGCCTGGCGCGCGACCTCGGCGGCAGGCAGGGCGGGCTGCTGCGGCTGGGCACCACCTCCTCGCTCGGCGTGTCGCTGGTGCCGAAGGCGGTGGCGCAGCTACGGCAGGAATGGCGCCTGGCCCGCATCTCTGTGAACCTGATGCCGGTGCGCGAGCTGGGGGAGGCGCTGCTGGCGCGCCGGCTGGATGTCGGGCTGGCGCTGACCTCCGTCGAGGTGCCGGGGCTGGACCATGTGCAGCTCGGCAGCGTGCCCTGCATCGTGCTGCTGCCGCAGGATCATCCCCTGGCCGCGGAGGCCGCGCTGGGTCCGGCGCAGCTTGCCGGGCTGCCCGAGATCGGCTTCGGCGGCTGGCAAGATTTCGGCCACAGCCTGGACCTTGCCTTCGCCGCGGAGGGTATCGAGCGCCGCATCGCCGTGGAGATCGGCAATACCGTCGGCGCCGTGGCCATGGTGCGGGAGGGCATCGGCTTCGCCATCGTCGATGGCTTCGCCCGCTTCGTGCTGCCGCAAGGCGTGGTGGCGCGGCCCTTCCTGCCCCGGGTGGACCGCGCGGTGGTGCTGCTGCGCAGCCGCATGCTCGGCAATCCGGAAATGGTGGACCGGCTTGCCGAGGTCATGCGGACGCTGTGCCAGGCGGGGCCGCCGCCCGGCTGAAGCATCAGTCCAGCCTTGCGCCGCTCGCCCGGACGATCGGCAGCCAGTAGCGGATTTCCTCCTGCAGGAAGGCCGCGAAGCGGGCCGGCGTATAGCCGGGCATCGGCGGCAGGCCGAGGTCCGTCTCAAGCCGCCGGGCGACCGTCGTGTCGGTCAGCGCGGTCTCCACCGCCGCCGCCAGGCGCTCGACGATCGGCATCGGCGTATTGGCCGGCGCGAACAGGCCGAACCAGGAATAGGCCCGGTAGCCCGGCAGCCCGGCCTCCGCGCTGGTCGGCACGTCCGGCAGCAGGGAGGAGCGTTCCTGCGTCGCCATCACCAGCGCACGGATCGTGCCGGCATCATGGTGCGGCTTGATCAGGCCGGGGACATCGGCGGTGAAATGCACCACGCCGGCCAGCAGGTCGTTGAACACCGGCCCGCTGCCGCGATACGGCACATGCAGCGCCTGCGTGCCGGTCTGCTGCAGGAAGGCGACGGCGGAGATGTGGCCGGAGGCGCCATTGCCCGCGCTGCCATACTGGTAGCGGCCCGGATTGGCCTTCAGCAGGGCGATGAATTCCTGCAGCGTGCTGACGCCCAGGCTGGACTGCACGGCGATGCCGATCGGCGCCATCACGCAGGGCGCCACCGGCACGAAATCCTTCACCGGGTCATAGGGCAGCCGGCTGTACAGCCCCTGCGCCAGCACCAGGTTGGACACGGATGCCATGACGAAGGTGTAGCCATCTGGTGCCGCCTTGGCGACGTAGTCGGCGCCGGTGGTGCCGCCGGCGCCCGGGCGGTTCTCGATCACCACCGGCTGGCCGAGCAGCTCGCTCAGCTTCTGCGCCACGATGCGCGCGCTGCCATCGGTCGCGCCGCCGGCGGCGAAGGGAACCACGATCCGCACCGGGCGGGACGGCCAGGCCGGCTGCGCGGCGGCGGTGCGGGACAGGGCCGGCAAAGCGAGCGCGGCGGCGAGCACGCTGCGGCGCGACGGCAGGATGATGCGTTGCATGGTCATGTTTCTCCGTTTCTGGAATGCCGTGTGCGGCGGGGCGGCAGGCTCATGCCCGCTTCGATGGATTGGACTTCCTGCTTCAGCAGGGTGAGCCACGCCTGGCGGTTGGCGGGCTCAAGCCGGGTGGTGATGAAGTTGATGGCGATCGCCGCGGTCACGTCGCGCCCGGGCGGGCGGATCGGCATGGCGATCACCGACAGGCCCTGGATCAGCGATCCGTTGGCCAGCATGTAGCCCTGTTCCCGGATGCCGCCGAGGCTGCCGCGAACCGCTTCCACGGTGGTGCCGTATTCGCGGTAGCGCGGCGCATTGGCGGCCAGGATGGCCTCGACCTCCGCCGCCGGCTGGCAGGCCAGGATCGCCAGGCTGCCGGAGCCGATGCCGAGCGGCAGCAGCCCGCCGGTGCCCTGGGTCAGGCTCTCGATCACGTAGCTGCCTTCCTGCCGGTCCACGACCACGGCGTTCAGGCCGCTGCGGACGATCAGGAAGGTGGTCTCCTGCGTCTCGGCGGCGATCCGCAGCAGGGCCGGACGGCACAGCCGCCGAAGCCCGCTGCCATCCGCCGCGCGCCCGGCCAGCGCAATCAGCCGCGTGCCCAGGCGGTGGCGGCGCGTCGCTTCCTCGCGGTCCACCCAGCCATGCTGTTCCAGCGCCGCCAGCAGCCGGTGCACGGTGGAGGCCGAGAGGCCGAGGCCGGTGGCCAGCCGCGAAAGCTGCTCCCCGCCATCGCCCGCCTCGCCCAGCCGCTCCAGCAGCCGCACGACGCGGTCCAGCACCTGAATGCTGGAGGTGGCCGTTGCGTCAGGCTGCGGTTCGGGCGTGAGCGTTTCGGGGTGGTCCAAGAATGCGATCCACGGTCTGGGCTCCTCGGATATAATTCCACATGATGGAAAAGAGAAGCTTTTCTTTCCGTCTGACAGAAACTACGATCGGCGCCGATGCGGCAGGAGGTGGCCTTGCGGTTGGTGCGACTGGTCGATCAGGACCGCCCCGAAATCAGCTTCACCTTCGAGGACCGCGCGATGACCGCGCGCCAGGGCGATACGTTGCTGACCGCCATCCTCGCCGGCGACGGGGCCTTCCTGCGGGAAAGCGAATTCGGCGATGGCCACCGCGCCGGCTTCTGCCTGATGGGCGCCTGCCAGGATTGCCGCGTGGTGCTGGAGGGCAGCGGTCGCGTCCGCGCCTGCACCACTTTGCTGCAACCCGGCATGCGGGTGCGCCGCGCATGAGGGTCGCCGTGGTCGGAGCCGGCCCCGCCGGGGTGCGCGCCGTGGAACAGCTGGTCCGCGCCGGTCTGCGCCCGGTCTGGATCGACGAGGCGCCGGATGGTGGCGGCCGCATCTACCAGCGCCCGCCCGCCGGCTTTCACCGCACGCCCAAGGCGCTGTACGGGTGGGAGGGCGGCCGCGCCGCCGCGCTGCATGCGACGCTGGATGCGCTGAAGCCGCAGGTTGATTGGCGGCCGGAGACGCTGGTCTGGAACATCCAGCCGGGCCTGCTTGATCCGGGCCGGCTCGATACGGTGAGGGATGGCGCGGTCGAGCAGCTCGGCTTCGACGCCGCCATCCTGTGCACCGGTGCCATGGACCGCGTGATCCCCATCCCGGGCTGGACCCTGCCGGGCGTCACCGCCATGGGCGCGGCGCAGATCGCGCTGAAGACGCAGGGCTGCGCCATCGGCCGCCGCGTCGCCTTCGTCGGCAGCGGGCCGCTGCTGTGGCTGGTGGCCTATCAATACATGAAGTCCGGCGCCGGAATTGCCGCGGTGATCGACACCACGCCGTGGCGAACGAAGCTGCACGCGCTGGCCGGGCTGCGCGACGGCGCGGCGACGCTGGCGAAGGGCGCCTGGTACGTCGCCCGCCTGCGCGCCGCAGGCATCCTGGTCCGCGAAGGCGCCACGCCGATCGCGATCGAGGGCGAGGACGGCGTCACCGGCCTGCGCTGGCGCGACGCATCCGGGGTGGAGCAGCGCCTGGATTGCGATGCCCTGGCGCTCGGCTGGGGTGTGCGGCCGGAGACGCAGCTTGCCGATCTGGCGGGCGTGCCGATGCGCTTCGATGCGCCGTCGCATCTCTGGGTGCCGCAGCGCGATGCGGCCGGGCGCAGCGCGGTGCCGGGGCTTTACCTGGCCGGCGACGGCGCGGGCATCGGCGGCGCCGATGTGGCGGAAATGGCCGGCGCCCGCGCGGCGCTTGCCTTGCAGGAGGATGCGGGCATGAAGGCCGATGTCGAACTGGCCACACGGCTGGACCGCCGGCTGCACGCGCAGGCGCGGTTCCGCGCGGCGCTGGACCGCGCCTTTCCCTTTCCCGCGCGCCTCGCCGCCACGATGCCCGACGCGACCATCCTGTGCCGCTGCGAGGCGGTGCGGGCCGGGGAGCTGCGCCAGGCGGCGCGCGCCGATGCGGCGACCGGCGCGGCGCCGGAGGTGAACCGCGCCAAGGCCTTCACCCGCATCGGCATGGGGCGTTGCCAGGGCCGCATCTGCGGCGCGGCGGCGTCGGCGGTGCTGGCCGATGCCCTGGGCTGCGACGTCACGGAGGTCGGCCGGCTGCGCGGCCAGGCTCCGGTGAAGCCGCTACCCATGCCGATGCCGATTCCGGCGGGGACGCCATGAGCGGCGTGGTGGAGACCGAGGTTCTCGTCATCGGCGGCGGCGGCGCGGGCTGTTCCACGGCGCTGCATCTGGCGCTGCGCGGCGCCAAGGTGGTGCTGCTGGAGCGCGGGCTGGTCGGGTCCCAGGCCTCCGGTGCGAATTACGGCGGCGTGCGCCAGCAGGGCCGCCACCCGGCGGAGCTGCCGATCGCCAAGCGGTCGCATGCTATCTGGCAGGATCTGCCGCGGCTGCTCGGCACGGATTGCGAATTCGTCGCCACCGGCCATCTGAAGCTCGCCCGCAGCGCGGCGGATGAGGCCGACCTCGTCGCCTATCTGGACGTGGCGCGCGACTACCAGCTTCCGGTGCGCTTCCTGGATCGCGCGACGCTGCATCGGGACTATCCCTGGCTCGGCGCCTCCGTCGTCGCGGCGTCCTTCGCGCCGGAGGATGGCTCGGCCAATCCGCGCCTGCTGTCCCCGGCGCTGGCCCAGGCGGCCCGCGCGGCGGGTGCGGCGATCCGCGAGCAGATCCAGGTCACCGCCTGCCGGCATGAGAATGGCCGCTTCGTGGTGGAGGCGGGGGATGCGGTGTTCCACGCCGACACGTTGGTGAACACCGCCGGCTTCTGGGGCGGCCAGGTCGCCGAATGGTTCGGCGAGCCGGTGCCGGTGCGCCCGCACACGCCCAACATGGGCGTCACGGAGCCGATCCCCTATTTCATCCGCCCCAATATCGGCGTCGCGGGTGGCGGCATCTACCTGCGCCAGATCCCGCGCGGCAATGTCATCTTCGGCGGCGGCCGCGGCACCGGCGATCCCGCGGTGCCCTTCTCCCGCGCCACGCCGGAGGCGACGCTGGCGGCGATGCGCAAGGCGGTGGAGATCGTGCCTTCGCTGGCCGGTGTCTCCGTCATCCGAAGCTGGAGCGGCATCGACGGCATGATGCCGGATGGCATCCCGGTCGTCGGTCCCAGCAGCACCACGCCGGGCCTGTTCCACGCCTTCGGCTTTTCCGGCCACGGCTTCCAGCTCGGCCCGGCAATCGGCGCCATCCTCAGCGAACTGGTGCTGGATGGCAGGACGGATGTGCCGCTGGAGCCGCTGTCCATCCGGCGTTTCCAAACCACCCCATAAGCCAGCCTTATGCGCGACGCCGGATTCACCGTCTGGCACGCGCCGGGAACATGGCGGATTCTCCGCGCGACGTGACGGAAAGGCAGAAGATGGCTTGGCGCATCGGCGTTGATATTGGTGGCACCTTCGCGGATTTCGTCGCGCTGGAGACCGGAACCGGACGGCTGGAGACCCTGAAGGTGCTGACCACGCCGGCGGAGCCTGGCCAGGATGTCGCCACCGGCCTGCGCCGGCTGGCCACGGAAGGGCTGGTGCCGGCGCAGGTCGAGCGTTTCGTGCACGGCACCACGGTCGGCGTGAACACCATCATCCAGCGCCGCGGCGCGAAGCTGGCGCTGTTCACCACCGCCGGCTTCACGGACATGCTGGAACTGGCGCGGCTGCGGATGCCGGATCCCTACAGCCTGTTCTGCGAGCGCCCCGCACCGCTGGTGCCGCGCGAATCCGTCTTCGGCATCACCGAGCGGATGGATGCCGAAGGCCATACGCTGACGCCGCCCGACCGCGCCTCCGTCGCCGCCGCGCTGGACGCCGCGCTGGCGCAGGGCTGCGAGGGCGTCGTCGTCTCCTTCCTGCATGCATGGCGCAATGCGGCGCATGAGGATGCGGTCGCCGCGATGATCAGTGAGATCGCGCCGCAGCTCTTCATCTTCCGTGGCAGCGAGGTGTGGCCGGCGATCCGTGAATATGAGCGCACCACCACCTCCGTGCTGAACGCCTATGTGCATCCGCGCATCGCCGGCTATCTGGAGCGCGTGCAGGGCCAGTTGACCGCCGCCGGCATCGCCGCGCCGCTGCTGCTCACCACCTCGGCCGGCGGCACCATGACGGCGCAGCGCGGGCGGCGGGATTGCGTCGGCATGCTGCTGTCCGGCACCGCGTCGGGCGTCGTCGGCGCCGGCGTGGTGGCGCGTGCGGCGGGCGAGAAGCTGGTGCTGACGCTGGATATCGGTGGCACCAGCGCCGACGTCGCGCTGCTGGAAGATGGCGCGCCCTCCTTCGGCAGCGGCCAGGCGATCGGCGAGTTCCCGCTGGCGATCCCCACCGTCGCGGTGATTTCCTCCGGCCAGGGTGGTGGCTCGATTGCGCGGGTCGATGCGCATGGCGTGCTGCAGGTCGGCCCGGAGAGCGCCGGCTCCACCCCCGGCCCGGCCTGCTTCGGCCGTGGCGGCAACCATTTCACCGTGACGGATGCGGCGCTGCTGTGTGGCATCCTCGGCCAGGGGCAGCTCGGCTTCGGCGCCATCGCGCCGGACCGCGCCTTGGCCGAAGCCGCCGCGCTGCCGATCGCTGAGCGTCTCGGGCTCGATGTGCCGGCGGTGGCGGAGGGTGTGCTGCGGGTCGCGATCAGCGGCATGCTGGTGGAGATCGACAAGCTGCTGGCGCGTGCCGGCGCGCATGCCAGCGAGCTGACCCTGATGCCCTTCGGCGGCGCCGGCCCGATGCTCGGCGCCTTGCTGGCGGAGGCTGCGGGCATCCGCCGCGTGCTGGTGCCGGCGGTGCCGGGCACGCTCTGCGCGCTGGGTGCGCTGGCCGCCGATCTGCGCCGCGACACCATGCGCAGCCTGCTGCTGCCACTGGCCGAACCGGCGCTGCCCCTGCTGCACGAGACCTTCGACGCGCTGGCGCGGGAGGCGCGGACGACGCTGGAGGAGATGGGCGGCGACGGGGACTCCACCATCAGCCTCGGCGCCGATCTGCGCTACCAGGGCCAGTCCTTCGAGGTGCCGGTGCCGCTGCCCGCGACCTGGCGGGAACAGGGCACCGCCGCCGATCTCGCAGCGCTGTTCCACGCCGCGCACAAGGATGCCTTCGGCCATTGCGATCCGGAAGCGCCGGTGGAAGTGGTCGGCCTGCGCGCCGCCGCGCTGCGCCGTGCGCCGCCTTTGCCGGTACGCGACGACACCGTGAGCGAAGCCGAGGCGGTGCCCGAGGCCACCATCCCGCTGCGGCTGGCCGGCGCCTGGCATGATGCGGGCCTGTACCGGCGCGAGGCGCTGGGCGCCGGAGCGCGACTCAAAGGCCCGGCCGTGGTCACGCAATCCGATTGCACCGTGCTGGTCCCCACCGGCTGGCAGGTACGCGCCGATGCCCAGGGCAACCTCGTGATGGAGACGATCTGATGCGCACCGACCCCATCACGCTGCAGGTGCTGCGCAACCATTGCCGCGCGGCCGCCGAAAGCATGGCGACGACGCTGTATCGCACCGCGCATTCCACCTTCGTCAAGGAGACGGAGGATTTCACGGTCCAGTTTCTCGACGCGCAGGGCAAGACCTGCGCCGTACCGCTGGACCTCGGCGCTACCTGGTATCCCGGCGTGGATTACGAGGCGGCGATCGGCCTGGTGCCCGGCGGCTACGCGCCGGGCGACATCGCGATGACCAACGATCCCTATTCCGGCTACCTCGCGACGCATTCGCCGGACACCAACATGTGGAAGCCGGTGTTCCATGAGGGTCGCATCATCGCCTTCGCCGGCGGCCACATCCACAATGTCGATGTCGGCGGCGCGGTGCCGGCGAGCCTGTCGCGCACGCTGACGGAAGTGCACCAGGAAGGCATCCGCGTGCCGCCGTCGAAGCTGTTCCATGAAGGCGTGCTGGACGAGAAGCTGCTGCGCGTCATCCTCGCCAATGTCCGCGTGCCCGACCAGAACTGGGGCGACCTGAAGGCGCTGATCGCCGCGGTGAACACCGGCGAGCGGCGCATCCTGGACCTGGTGCGGCGCTTCGGGGTTGAGACGCTGGTCGATGGCATGGCGGACCTGCTGGACTATGGCGAGGCGCAGGCGCGCGCCGTGCTGGCCGGGCTGCCGGATGGCGAATACGCCTTCGCCGATTATTGCGACGAGGACGGGCCGGATGGCGACCCGCTGCGGCTGAAGCTGACGCTGCGGATCACCGGCGATTCCGCCGTGCTGGACTTCACCGGCACCGATCCGCAGACGCTGTCATCCATGAACGTGCCGACCGGCGGACATGCGCGGCATTCGCTGGTGATGGTCGGCGTCTATTACGTGCTGTCGGCGCTCAGCCCGAAGATCATGCTGAATTTCGGCACGACGCGGCCCTTCACCTGCATCCTGCCGGAAGGCAGCGTGGTGAACCCGCAGCATCCGGCCGCCGTCGGCATGCGCAGCCTGACCTGCGCGCGGCTGCGCAGCCTGGTATTCGGCGCCTTCGTGCAGGCGGCGCCGGAACGGCTGCCCGCCGCGCCGGCCGGGTCCTCCTCCATCATCAACATCTCCGGCGAGAACCGCCGCACGGGCAAGCGTTCCATCGTGGCGGTGGCGCCGATCGTCGGCGGTGGCGGCGGCATGCCGCATCGCGACGGCACCGATGGCTCCGGCGCCGATGCCGCCTACCTCAAGAACAGCCCGATCGAGATCACGGAATCCGAGGCGCCGGTGCGCGTGCTGCGCTACGGCTTGATGCCGGATAGCGGCGGCGCCGGGGCACATCGCGGCGGCATGGCCACCGTGCTGGAGTTCACCACGGATGCGCCGGATGCCGTCGTCACCGCGCGCAACCGCGACCGGTCCGTATTCCAGCCCTGGGGCACGCTCGGCGGCCGGCCCGGCGCGGCGAGCACATTCGCGCTGAATCCCGGCACCCCGGCGGAACACGACCTGCGAAACACGGATCTGTTCAACCTGCCGCCGGGCGGGGTGGTGCGGATTGTCTCGCCGGGCGGCGGCGGGCGCGGCGACCCCTTCACCCGCCCCGCCGAGGCGGTGCTGGCCGATGTGCGGTCCGGGCGGGTCACTCCGGAAGCTGCGGCGCGCGACTACGGCGTCGTCATCCGCGATGCCGGGGTGGATGAGCAGGCGACCGCCGGCCTGCGCGCGGCGCAGCCGAGCAGGGCAGGCCAGCGCTTCGATTTCGGCCCGGCCCGGCTGGCGCATGAGCGTGTCTGGACGGAGGAGGCTTACGCCGCCCTGCACGCGATGCTGGCGAAGCTGCCGGTAAGTTGGCGTTCGCGGTCGAAGAAGGCAGTCTTCGCCGCGCTGCGCGGCACGCCGGATTCAACGCCGGCGGAGGTGATCGCCCGGCTGCAGGACCAGGCCGCCGCCCGGCGCGGCTGAGCGACCATCCGGCGACGCTCAGGCTCATTTCTTCTGGTTCCTGAGCAGCCTGTCGCGGTCCGGCACGTCGATGCGCTTGCCGGCGCTGCGCAGCAGGCCATCGCCTTCCATGCCCTTCAGGGTGCGTGACAGGGTCTCCGGCGTCATCCCCAGCCGGGCTGCGATTGCCGTCCGCGGTTCCGGCAGTTCGGCCGACCCGGCGCCCGCCTCCTCGGACACGCGCCGCGACAGGAAGCGGGCGACGCGGCGCTCGGCCGGCCGCAGCTTCAGGTCCACCACCTGGTCCACCATCAGCCGCCAATGCCGCGCCAGCAGCTCGACCGTGGCGCGGGCCAAAGCGGGGTCCTCCGCCATGCCCGCGCGGAACGCCTCGGCCGGGATCATCAGGACGCGGACATCGGTCAGCGCCGTGGCGGAGGCGAGGTAGGGCAGCTGCAGCACGACGGGTGGCACCAGGAACAGCTCACCCGCCCCGAAGATCTCGACGACCGTCTCCGCGCCGCTCTCGTCGCGTGCGACCAGGCCGACGGAGCCGGCCAGGACAAGGTGGAGGAAATCCGCCTGCTCATCCTGCTCGAACATCACCGCGCCGCGCGGCAGTTGCTGGGCGAAGGACGGCCGGAGCAGGCGGGCCATCGCAGCTTCCCCGGCGACGACGAAGAACGGGCTGCGGCGAATGAGGTCGATGTTCATCGGTCGGTCCACGACGAGGCTCCCGTGACGCTAGGGGTGGTCGTCAATCATTCTCTTGATCCATATCATGAAAAGATCCGATTTCGGTCACCGATTCGCTTGTCCGGCTTAGCTTTGAGCCAATTTCTATGGGGCATCCTCACCGCGACTTGATTTGAATCAAGACGGCTGCTTCGTCACGGCATCAGGGTCCGCCCGCACGGCAAAAGGTGTGGGCAGATGGACGGCGCAGTTGGCGCAGCGGTACGGGACCGGGACCGGAGCATGGCGCTCTGGTCCAGCACGGCGGCCTTCACGGTCTGCTTTGCCGCCTGGACGATCTTCTCGATCATCGGCATCCAGGCGAAGCGCGATCTCGGCCTCAGCGAGTTTCAGTTCGGCCTGCTGGTCGGCACGCCGATCCTGACCGGCAGCCTGGTGCGCCTGGTGCTGGGCATCTGGGCGGACCAGCATGGCGGGCGCCTGGTCTTCACCGGCGTGATGCTGGCCGCCGCGGCGGCGACCTACCTGCTCAGCCATGCCTACAGCTACGAGACCTTCCTGCTGGCGGCGCTCGGCGTCGGCATCGCCGGCGGGTCCTTCTCGGTCGGCGTCGCCTATGTCTCGAAGTGGTTCCCGCCGGAGAAGCAGGGCACGGCGCTCGGCATCTTCGGCGCCGGCAATGTGGGCTCCGCGGTCACCAAGTTCCTGGCGCCGACGGTGATGGTTGCCTTCGGCTGGCAGATGGTCGCGCAACTCTGGGCGCTCGGCCTGCTGGTCGCCGCGATCGCCTTCTACGCCACGACGCGCGACGATCCGGACCTGGCGCGCCGCCGCGTGGAAGGCACGAAGCCCGAGAGCTTCACCGCCATGCTGGAGCCGCTGCGCAACGTGCAGGTCTGGCGCTTCAGCCTGTACTACTTCTTCGTCTTCGGCGGCTTCGTTGCGCTGGCGCTGTGGCTGCCGCGCTATGTCATCGAGACCTACGGGTTCAGCATCCAGACCGCGGGCCTGATCGGCGCCGCCTATTCCGTGCCGGGCAGCATCTTCCGCGCCTATGGCGGCGTGCTGTCGGATCGCTACGGCGCGCGGCGCATCATGTACTGGACCTTCGGCGTCGCGGTCGCCTGCACCTTCCTGCTGTCCTACCCGCCGACCGACTATGTGGTGCAGGGCATCGGCGGCCCGCTGCGCTTCCGCATCGAGACCGGCGTCTGGGGCTTCATCGTGCTGGTCTTCGTCCTCGGCTTCTTCATGAGCTTGGGCAAGGCCGCGGTGTACAAGCACATCCCTGTCTACTACCCGGGCCGTGTCGGCGCCGTGGGCGGCATCGTCGGGCTGATCGGCGGCTTGGGCGGCTTCATCCTGCCGCTGGCCTTCGGCCTGCTGAACGACCTGACCGGCATCCGGCAGAGCTGCTTCATGCTGCTCTTCGCCGTGGCCCTCATCAGCCTGGTGTGGATGCATGTCTCGGTCCGCCAGATGGAGCGCCAGGCCGCGGCGCCGCTGCTGAAGGCGCTGCCCGAGCTGCCGGAGATGCAGCCGATCCATGGCCCGGCGCAGCAGGGCGCGCTGGCCGGCCGTGCGATCGAGGACTGGCAGCCGGAGGATGCGGATTTCTGGGCCCGGCGCGGCCGTGCCGTGGCGCGGCGCAACCTGTGGGTTTCCATCCCCTGCCTGTTCCTGTCCTTCGCGGTGTGGATGGTGTGGTCCGTGGTGGTGGCCAAGCTGCCGGCGGCGGGCTTCCGCTTCAGCACGGACCAGCTGTTCTGGCTGGCGGCGCTGCCGGGCCTTTCCGGCGCCACGCTGCGCATCTTCTACAGCTTCATGCCGGCGATCTTCGGCGGGCGGCTGTGGACCACGCTTTCCACCTGGTCGCTGATGATCCCGGCGCTCGGCATCGGCTGGGCGGTGCAGGATGCGACGACGCCCTACTGGATGTTCCTGGCCCTGGCGCTGCTGTGCGGCTTCGGTGGCGGCAACTTCGCCTCCTCCATGGCGAACATCGCCTTCTTCTTCCCGAAGCGGGAGAAGGGGAATGCGCTGGCGCTGAATGCGGGGCTCGGCAATCTCGGCGTCAGCGCGGTGCAGGTCGCGGTGCCGATCGCCGTCTCCCTGGGCATGTTCGGCGCCATGGCGGGCGGCCCGCAGGTCACGCCGCAAGGCGGGCAGATCTGGCTGCAGAATGCGGGGCTGATCTGGATGCCGCTGATCGCACTCGCCGCCTTCGCCGCCTGGTTCCGCATGGATGACCTGGCCGCGATGAAGGCGAGCTTCGCCGACCAGGCCGTCATCTTCCGCCGGCGCCACAACTGGATCATGTGCTGGCTCTACACCGGCACCTTCGGATCCTTCATCGGCTTCTCTGCCGGCTTCCCGCTGCTGGCGCGCACCGAATTTCCGGCGGTCGATGCGCTGTCGCTTGCCTTCCTCGGGCCACTGGTCGGCGCGCTGGCACGGTCGATGACCGGCTGGGTGTCCGATCGCTGGGGCGGCGGGCGCGTCACCTTCTGGGTGTTCACCGGCATGGTGCTCGGCACGCTGGGCGTCATCCACTTCCTCGGTGCCAAGCAGGAACCGGGTGCCTTCATCGGCTTCTTCGCCAGCTTCCTGGTGCTGTTCACGCTGACCGGCATCGGCAACGCCTCCACCTTCCAGATGATCCCCGCGATCATGGGGCGGGAGATGTCGCGGCTGATGCCGGACGCTACGGCCGCTGCGCGGCGGGCGCAGGGCGAACGCGAGAGTGCCGCGATCATCGGCTTCACCTCCGCCATCGCGGCCTTCGGCGCCTTCTTCGTTCCCAAGGCCTATGGCAGCGCCATCGCGCTGACCGGCACGCCGATCGCCGCGCTCTACGCCTTCGCCGGCTTCTACCTCACCTGCATCGCCCTGACCTGGGCCATCTACACCCGCAAGGGCGGGCTGCTGCATGACATCGAGCGCGCGCCGCGCGCCGCCGCCATCCAGCCCGCCGCGTAAGGAGACCACGACGATGTCGCATTTCCTCGACCGCCTCGGCTTCTTCAAGCGCGCCGCGGAACCCTTCGCCGATGGCCACGGCCAGGTGGTGGACGAGCCGCGTGGCTGGGAGGACGCCTACCGCCAGCGCTGGTCCACGGACAAGGTGGTGCGTTCCACCCATGGCGTGAACTGCACCGGGTCCTGTTCCTGGAAGATCCACGTCAAGGGCGGCGTGGTGACGTGGGAGACGCAGCAGACCGATTACCCGCGCACGCGGCCTGGCCTGCCGAACCACGAACCACGCGGCTGTGCCCGCGGCGCCAGCTATTCCTGGTACCTGTACAGCGCCAACCGCGTGAAGCACCCGCTGATGCGCAAGCGCCTGCTGAAGCTGTGGCGCGCGGCGAAGGCGGAGCACGCCGACCCCGTCACCGCCTGGGCCAGCATCCAGGCCGATGAGGCGAAGCGCCGCGACTACCAGAAGGTGCGCGGCCTCGGCGGCTTCGTGCGCGTGGACTGGGCGGAGGCGGAGGAGATGATCGCCGCCGCCAATATCCACACCGCGAAGCAGCACGGGCCGGACCGCATCATCGGCTTCTCGCCCATCCCGGCGATGTCGATGGTGAGCTACGCCGCGGGCAGCCGCTACCTGTCGCTGATCGGCGGCGTCTGCATGTCCTTCTACGACTGGTACTGCGACCTGCCGCCCTCATCCCCGCAGACCTGGGGCGAGCAGACGGACGTTCCCGAAAGCGCCGACTGGTACAATGCCGGGCTGATCATGATGTGGGGCAGCAACGTGCCCCAGACCCGCACGCCCGACGCGCATTTCATGACCGAGGCGCGCTACCGCGGCGCCAAGACCGTGGTGGTGACGCCCGACTATTCCGAGGCTTCGAAATTCGCCGATCTCTGGCTGCACCCGAAGCAGGGCACCGATGCGGCACTGGCCATGGCGATGGGGCATGTGATCCTCAGCGAGTGGCACGCGCAGGGCAAGGGCGACTACTTCCTCGACTATTGCCGCCGCCTGACCGACCTGCCGATGCTGGTGCTGCTGGAGGAGAAGGATGGCGGCCTGGTCGCCGGCCGCCAGCTGCGCGCTGCCGACCTGGCGGATGGCCTTGGCGAGGCCAACAACGCAACCTGGAAGACCGTCGCGGTGGATGATGCGACGGGGCGCCTCTATGCGCCGATGGGCTCCATCGGCTTCCGCTGGGGCGAGGAGGGCAAGTGGAACCTCGAGGGCCGCGACGCGCGGACGCTGGAGGTCACGACGCCGCGCCTCACGCTGCTCGGCAGCGAGACGGTGGCCGATGTCGGCTTCCCCTATTTCGGCGGGCGCGCGCCGGAGTTCTTCAATCCGACCGCGCATGACGAAGTGCTGACGCGCCGCGTGCCGGCGATGCCGGTGACGATGGCCGATGGCAGCACGCGGCTGGCGACGACCGTGTATGACCTGTTCCTCGCCAATTACGGGGTGGAGCGCGGCTTCGGCGACGGCGCGGACAGCTTCGACGAGGATGCGCCCTATACGCCGGCCTGGGCCGAGAAGGTCTGCGGCGTGCCGCGCGGCCACATCATCGCCACCGCGCGCGAATTCGCCGGCAATGCGGAGAAGACGCAGGGCAGGTCGATGGTCATCCTCGGCGCTGCCGTGAACCATTGGTACCACGGCGACATGATCTACCGCGGCATCATCAACCTGCTGGTGATGTGCGGCTGCATCGGCAAATCCGGCGGCGGCTGGGCGCATTATGTGGGGCAGGAAAAGCTGCGCCCGCAGACCGGCTGGGTGCCGCTGGCCTTTGCCACGGACTGGACGCGTCCGCCACGGCAGATGAACTCCACCAGCTTCTTCTATGCCCATACCGGCCAGTACCGGTACGAGAAGCTGCGCGTGGAGGAACTGCTCGCCTCGACGGCACCGGCCGGCATGACGGGATCTCTGATCGACTTCAACGTGCGCGCGGAGCGCATGGGTTGGCTGCCCTCCGCGCCGCAGCTCGAACAGAATCCGCTGCGCCTTGCCGCCGCGGCGGATGCGGCGGGCCTGGCGCCGGCGGATTATGTCGCGCAAGGCCTGGCCGCGGGTTCGCTGCGGATGTCCTGCGAGGACCCGGAGAACCCGGCCAACTGGCCGCGCAACATGTTCATCTGGCGCTCCAACCTGCTGGGCTCCTCCGGCAAGGGGCACGAGTATTTCCTCAAGCACCTGCTCGGTACGACGAACGGCGTGCAGGGTAAGGATCTTGGCGAGGAAGGCGGCGTGAAGCCGGATGAGATCGTCTGGCGCGACGCGCCGGATGGCAAGCTGGACCTGCTGGTGACGCTCGACTTCCGCATGAGCACCACCTGCGTGCACAGCGACATCGTGCTGCCGACCGCCACCTGGTACGAGAAGCACGATCTCAACACCTCCGACATGCATCCCTTCATCCATCCGTTGAGCGCCGCGGTGGACCCGGCCTGGGAAAGCCGCACCGACTGGGCGATCTTCCGCGGCATCGCCAAGCGGTTCTCGGAGCTTTCGGTCGGGCATCTCGGCGTGGAGAAGGACGTCGTCCTCAACCCGCTGATGCATGACACGGCGCAGGAGCTTGCCCAGAACGACGTGCGGGACTGGAAGCGCGGCGAATGCGCGCCGATCCCGGGGCGCACCATGCCGGCCGTGGTGGTGGTGGAACGCGACTACCCCGCCACCCATGCGCGCTTCACGTCGCTCGGCCCGCTGCTGGAGAAGCTGGGCAATGGCGGCAAGGGCATCGGCTGGAAGACCGGGCATGAGGTGGAATTCCTCGGCACGCTGAACGGCACCCGCGACGTGCCCGGTGCCGGCCAGCGCCCGCGCATCGAAACCGACGTGCAGGCCTGCGAGGTCATCCTCTCCCTCGCGCCGGAAACCAACGGCCATGTCGCGGTGAAGGCTTGGGAGGCACTGGGGAAATTCACCGGGCGCGACCACACGCATCTCGCTGCCGGCAAGGCGCATGAGGCGATCCGTTTCCGCGACGTGCAGGCGCAGCCCCGGAAGATCATCAGCAGCCCGACCTGGTCCGGCATCGAGAGCGAGGAGGTCTGCTACACCGCCGGCTATACCAACGTGCATGAGCTGATCCCGTGGCGCACGCTGTCCGGCCGCCAGCAGCTGTACCAGGACCATCCCTGGATGCTGGCCTTCGGCGAAGGGCTGTGCGTCTACAAGCCGCCGGTGGATCTGAAGGCGCATCTCGCCATGGTCGGCGCCAAGCCGAATGGAGAGCGCGAGATCGCGCTGAACTTCATCACGCCGCACCAGAAATGGGGCATCCATAGCACCTACAGCGACAACCTGATCATGCTGACGCTGAACCGCGGCGGCCCGGTGGTGTGGCTGAGCGAGATCGACGCGGTGAAGGCCGGCATCGTCGACAATGACTGGATCGAAGCCTTCAACCTCAACGGCGCGCTGACCGCCCGCGCCGTGGTGTCCCAGCGCGTCCCGGAAGGAATGGTGATGATGTACCACGCGCAGGAGAAGATCGTGAACACGCCGGGCAGCGAGGTGATGCTGACCCGCGGCGGCATCCACAACAGCGTCACCCGCACCACGCCGAAGCCGACGCACATGATCGGCGGCTACGCGCAGCTGTCCTACGGCTTCAACTACCACGGCACCATCGGCACCAACCGCGACGAGTTCGTGGTGGTGCGGAAGATGGCGAAGGTCGACTGGATGGACGAGCCCGCAACCACCACCCCGGAGACCGTGTGATGAAGGTCCGTGCCCAAATCGCGATGGTGCTGAACCTCGACAAGTGCATCGGCTGCCACACCTGCTCCGTCACCTGCAAGCAGGTCTGGACCAGCCGCGAGGGTGTTGAATACGCCTGGTTCAACAATGTGGAGACCAAGCCCGGCATCGGCTACCCGAAGGACTGGGAGAACCAGGACAAGTGGAAGGGCGGCTGGACGCGCAAGCGCAACGGCAAGCTGCAGCCCCGCATCGGCGGCCGCCTGCGCGTGCTGGCGAACATCTTCGCCAACCCCGACATGCCGCAGATCGACGACTACTACGAGCCCTTCACCTTCGACTACGCGCATCTGCAGAGCGCGCCGGAAGCGAAGGCGATGCCAACCGCGCGCCCGGTTTCCCTCATCACCGGCAAGCGGATGGAGAAGATCGAGTGGGGCCCGAACTGGGAGGAGATCCTGGGCGGTGAATTCGCCAAGCGCTCGAAGGACCGCAACTTCGAGGGCGTGCAGAAGAAGATCTACGGCGAGTTCGAACAGACCTTCATGATGTACCTGCCCAGGCTGTGCGAGCACTGCCTGAACCCGGCCTGCGTCGCCGCCTGCCCCTCGGGCTCCATCTACAAGCGGGAGGAGGATGGCATCGTCCTGGTGGACCAGGACAAGTGCCGCGGCTGGCGCATGTGCGTCTCCGCCTGCCCGTACAAGAAAATCTACTACAACTGGCAGTCCGGCAAGGCGGAGAAGTGCACCTTCTGCTTCCCGCGCATCGAGGCCGGGGAGCCCACCGTGTGCTCCGAAACCTGCGTCGGCCGCATCCGCTACCTCGGCGTCATGCTCTACGATGCCGACCGCATCGAGGAAGCGGCGAGCGTCGAGAACGAGCAGCATCTGTACCGCTCGCAGATGGACATCTTCCTCGATCCCTCGGACCCGGAGGTGATCGCCGCGGCGAAGCGTGATGGCGTGCCGGATCTGTGGATGGAGGCGGCGCGCAAGTCGCCCGTCTACAAGATGGCGATCGAATGGGGCGTGGCCTTCCCGCTGCACCCGGAATACCGCACGCTGCCGATGGTCTGGTACGTGCCGCCGCTGTCGCCGATCCAGTCCGCGCATCAGGCCGGCCATATCGGCTGGGACGAGAAGGGTCTGCCGGATGTCAACAAGCTCCGCATTCCCGTGCAGTACCTGGCGAACCTGCTGACCGCGGGGGCGGAGGCGCCGGTGGTGCTGGCGCTGCAACGCATGATGGCGATGCGGATGCACATGCGCGGCCGTACCGTGGATGACCGCATGGATGTGGATGTGCTGCGCCAGGTCGGCCTGACCGTCGAGCAGGTTGAGGAGATGTACAAGGTCATGGCGCTGGCGGATTACGAGGACCGCTTCGTCATCCCCTCCACCCATCGCGAATACGCCGAGAACACCTTCGACCTGAAGTCGTCCTGCGGCTTCACCTTCGGCAATGGCTGCTCCACCACCGGCACCAGCGCCGCCAACCTGTTCTCCACGCAGCGCACCTCCGCCGGGCACCAGGCGCCGCGCGTGGAAATCCGCCGCGTGCCCACGGTGGCCAGCACCGCGCCGGCCATTCCGCCGATCCGGCCGCTGCAGCCCCCGCCAACGCCATCGCGCGCGAAGGAGGAGGCGTGACCATGCGCACCTCCCTCCGCGCCCTGGCGGCGCTGATCGCCTACCCCACGGCCGAACTTCTCGACGCGCTGCCGGAGGTCCGGCGCGCCCTATCGCAGGATGCCGCGCTGGACGGCGCATTGCCGGCGCTCGATGCGCTTGTGCGTCACCTGTTGGATGCCGAGCTGCTGGACCTGCAGGAAGAATATGTCGGCCTGTTCGACCGCACCCGCTCGCTCTGCCTGAACCTGTTCGAGCACGTCCATGGCGACAGCCGGGAACGCGGCCCCGCCATGGTGGAGCTGATCGGCATCTACGCCGCCGCGGGCCTGGCGCCCGCGACGGGTGAATTGCCGGATCACCTGCCGCTGCTGCTGGAACATGCCGCAGTCACCGGGGATACCGGCCTGCTGGCCAATGCGGCGCCGGTGATCGACCTGCTGCATGGCCGCCTGCTGGCGCGCGAGGCCGCCTGGGCCGGCGCGCTGGAGGCTACGCTGCGCGCCGCCGGCGCAACCCCCGGCTCCGTGCCCGCTCAGCCCGAGGTCGCGCAGACGGCGGAGGCGCTGGACGCGGAATGGGCGGAAGCGCCGGTCATCTTCGGCCAGGGCGCGGACCCCGCCGCCGAATGCGGGCCGGACATCCTGGCCGCCAAGCTGCGCGCTGCCCGGCGCGCCCCCAATCCCGCGCCGCGCCGCCCGGTCATCCGGCGCGTCGCCGCCATCCAAGGGTGAACCCCATGTCCGGCTACCTGAACCACCTGGCCTTCGGCATCTTCCCCTATGTCGCCATCGCCATCCTGCTGCTCGGCAGCCTGATCCGCTTCGAGCGGGAACAGTATTCCTGGCGCAGCGGCTCCTCCCAGCTTCTGCGGCGCAGTCAGCTCATGGTCGGCAGCATCTGCTTCCATGTCGGCATCCTGTTCCTGCTGGCGGGCCACACCATCGGCCTGCTGACGCCGCATGTGCTGTATGAACTGGTGATCACCGCGCCACAGAAGCAGCTGCTCGCCATCGTCTCCGGCGGTGCGGCAGGCGCGCTGTGCTTCGTCGGGCTGACCATGCTGCTGCACCGGCGGCTGTTCGATGCGCGCATCCGCGCCACCTCCTCGATGGCCGATATCGCCATCCTCGCGCTGCTGTGGCTGCAGCTTGTGCTGGGGCTGCTGACCATCCCGTTCTCGCTCGGGCATCTCGACGGGCATGTGATGATCCAGCTCAGCGAATGGGCGCAGGGCATCGTCACCTTCCGGGGTGACGCGTCCTCCCACCTCCTTGGCGTGGCGCCGGTGTTCAAGGCGCATATCCTGCTGGGGCTGACGCTGTTCGTCGCCTTCCCCTTCTCCCGCCTCGTGCACATCTGGTCCGCGCCGGTCGGCTATGTCCTGCGGCCCTACCAGCTGGTCCGCCGTCACGGCCGCAACGCGCGGGTGGTGTGATGTCCGTGCACCATCACCCGAAGCCCGCGCCCTTCACGCCGCCAATCGTGCGGGTGGATGAGGTCGAGATCACCGCGGCCGAGATCGCCGCGGAGATTCAGCACCACCCCGCCGCGGATGCCGCCACCGCCTGGCACGCCGCGGCGGAGGCGCTGGTGATCCGCCGCCTGCTGCTGGCGGAGGCGGCGCGCCGCGAGGTCGATGCGACGCCCGAGGCCGATGAGACGCCGGAGGAGGCGCAGGTCAACCGCCTGCTGGCCGCCGAGCTGCGGTTGCCGGAGGCCGACGAGGCCACCTGCCGCCGCTGGTTCGAGGCGAACAGCGCCAGGTTCCGCAGCCGCGCCGCCTGGCATGCCGCGCATGTCCTGCTGGCCGCGGACCCCGCCGACGCGGAGGCCCGTGCCGCCGCCCGGGCGCGGGCGGAGGCCATGCTGGTCACTGTCCAGGCGGAGCCGGACCGGCTGGCCGCGCTCGCCGCGCAATTTTCCGACTGCCCGTCCCGCGACCAGTCCGGTGATCTCGGCCTGGTGGAGGAGGGCAGTACGGTGCCCGCCTTCGAGGCGGCGCTGCGCGCGACCTTCACCGGCAGCGTGCATCCCGCGGTGGTCGAGACGCCGTACGGCTTCCACGTGCTGCGCGTGTTCGAGGCCGTGGCGGGGCAGCAAGTGCCCTTCGAGGCGGCGAGGGTGCGCGTCGCCGAATGGCTCGCCGAAGCCGCCTGGCGCCGTGCCGCCTACCAGTACATGACCATCCTTGCCTCCCGCGCCGTGGTGGAGGGCATCAGCCTCTCCGCCGGCGCGGATGGCCCGCTGGTGCAGTAGTTGGCGGCGCGGATGGCACCCCGACGCCGCAACCCGGGGCCCGGCGACGCCCAGCGCGCCCGGGCCGGGACGAAGGCCGCCCGGCGCGGCCTGGTGGGAGATGGCAGATGCCCGATGGAAGCCTGATGAACACCCGTCCGGACGCCGCGCGGGCGCCGTCCTGCTGCGACGAGGAAGCCGGACTGATGCCGCCGGCGGAAGCGCGACGCCGGCTGCTGGCCGATGCCGTGCCGGTCGAGGGGCTGCCGGTCGAGGGGCAGGAGACACTGGCGCTTGCCGACGCGCTCGGCCGGATCCTGGCCGAGGCGCCCGCCGCCACGCGGGACCTGCCGCCCTTCGACCAGTCGGCGATGGATGGCTACGGGCTTGCCGAGGCCGATCTGGCGCCGGCCGCCGCACCAGCGCTCGGCCGCACCATCACCGCCGGCGCCGATCCGGGACCGGCGATCGCCGCGGGCGAGACGGTCCGGCTGCTGACCGGCGCGGCGCTGCCCGAAGGTGTCGCCGCCGTGGTGATGGAGGAGCATGTCGCGCTGCGCGCCGGCCAGGTCCTGCCGCGCCGCGCGCTGCGCCCCGGCGACAACATCCGGCGCCGCGGCGAGGATGTCGCATGCGGCGAAATCCTGGTGGCGCCGGGCACGCGGCTGGATGCCCGCCACCTGGCGCTGCTGGCGGCCGCCGGCATCGCGCAGGTCGCCGTGCGGCCCCGGCTGCGGGTTGCCGTCCTGTCCAATGGCAACGAGCTCGGCGGCGCGATCCATGACAGCAACCGGCCGATGCTGCTGGCGCTGCTGGCGCGGCCGGAGGTGGCCTGCACCGATCTCGGCGTGCTGCCGGATGACCGGGCCGCCATCGCCGCGGCGCTGCGCGATGCGGCGCGGGACCACGACCTGATCCTGGCCAGCGGCGGCGTCTGCGGCAGCGATGCGGACCATCTGCCGGGCGCCATCCGCGATGCCGGCGGCTGGGTGCGGACGCTGCGGCTGGCACTGAAGCCGGGCAAGCCGCTGGCGCATGGGCGGATCGGCCGGGCGGCCTGCCTCTGCCTGCCGGGCAACCCGCTGGCGGCGCTGGTCTCCATGCTTCTCCTCGGCCGTCCGCTGGTGGCACGCCTGGCGGGGGCGCCGGACCTGCCCATGGTGCCGCAGGCTGCGGTGGCCGGCGAAGGCTTCGCGCGCAAGCCGGGCCGCGCGGAATACGCGCCCGCTCGCATCGTCGGCCATGATGCGGCGGGCCTGCCGATCCTGGTCCGCGAGGGAAGTGGCGGATCGGCGCGGCTGAAGCCGCTGTCGCGTGCCGATGGCCTGTTGTGCCTGCCGGCCAGCTGCACATCCGTGGCGGCGGGCGATGCGGTGCAGTTCCACCCCTTCGCCACGCCGCTCGGGCTCTGAGCCGATGGAACTGCACCTGCCCGCGCCTGGCGGCGCCCTCGGGCGGCTGGTCGCCGGCTTCGACCGCTTCCGCCACAGCCATTTCGAGGCGGATCACGAGCTGTACGACCAGCTTCTGGAGGGCCAGCGGCCGGAGGTGATGGTCATCGCCTGCTCCGACAGCCGCACCGACCCGGCCATCATCTGCGGCGCCCGGCCGGGCGAGCTGTTCGTGATCCGCAATGTCGCCGCGCTGGTGCCGCCGCCTGCGCGCGACGGCGCGCCGCATGGCACGGCCTCCGCCATCGAGTTCGGCGTGAAGGCGCTGGGCGTGCGGCACATCGTGGTGCTCGGCCATGCCTTCTGCGCCGGAGTGCGCTGCCTGCTCGGCCACGACCACGGTGCCGCGCAATTCGACTATGTCTCGGACTGGGTCGGCGTCGCCGGCGAGGTCCGCGCCGAGATGGATGGGCTGGTGACGGAGGCGGATCGCAGCCTGGTTGCCCGCCGGGGCGAACAGGCGGCCGTGCTGACCAGCCTGCGGCACCTGGCCGCCTATCCCTTCGTGGCGGACCGCGTCGCGGCGGGCCAGCTCGCCCTGCATGGCTGGTACTTCCATCTCGGCTGGGGCGTGCTGCAGGCGGCGGAGGGGCCGTGCGGCCCGTTCCGCCAGCTCGATGCCGGGGAGGCACCGCGCCCGGCCATCGGCCATGTCGCGGAGCCCGTCGCATGATGCCCGCCCTGTTCCGCCACGGCTTCCGGCCGTTCTTCCTGCTCGCCGGGGCCTGGGCGCTGTTCGCCATGCTGGCCTGGATCGCCGCCCTGCACGGCGCCCCGCTGCCGGAGGGGCCGCTGCCCCCCCTGCGCTGGCACGCGCATGAGATGATCGCCGGCTTCATCGGTGCCGCCATGGGCGGCTTCCTGCTGACGGCGGTGCCCAACTGGACCGGGCGGCCGGGCTATGGCGGGGTGCCGGTGATGTTGGTGGCCGGGCTGTTCGTGCTGGCCCGGCTGGTGCTGCTGCCCGGATCGCCGGTGCCGCCGGATGCCGCCGCCCTGCTGGCGCTGCTGCCGATCCCGGCGCTGCTGCTGATGGTGCTGCCGGCCGTCGTCGCGGCCCGGACGCCGCGACTCTTCGGCCCGCCGGCGCTGATCCTGCTGTTCTGGGCCGGCGACCTGCTGATGCTGGGGGATGCGGCGGGGTGGTTCACGGAAAGCTGGGCCGCCGGGCAGTTGCTCGCGCTGGATGTCGCGCTGGCGCTGGTCGGGCTGATCGGCGGGCGCATCCTGCCGGCCTTCACGCTGAACGCACTTCGCAAGGCAGGCCGGCCGGTGGAACTGCGCCCGCTGCCCGGTGCCGACCGCGCCGGCATCCTGGCGTTGCTGCTGGTGGTGGCGGTGGACCAGGTGGCGCCCGGCGGCATGCTGGCCGGTGGCGTCGCCGCCGTGGCCGCGCTGCTCGCGGCGCTGCGGCTGTCGCGCTGGCATGGCTGGCGCAGCTTCCACGCGCCGCTGCTCTGGGTGCTGCACCTGGCCTATGCGCTGGTGCCGGTCGCGCTGGGCGTGAAGGCGGCGCATCTGCTGACCGGCGCGTCCTGGGCCGCCGCCTGGCTGCACCTGCAGGGGGCGGGGGCGGTCTCGCTGATGATCCTGGCGGTGATGACGCGCGCCACGCTGGGCCATACGGGACGCGCGCTGGTGGCGGCACCCATGGTGACGGCCGCCTACCTGCTGCTGTTCGCCGCCGGGCTGGTGCGCGCCTTCGGCCCGGCCCTGCTGCCGGCGGATGGCGCCCTGGCGCTGGCCGGGCTGCTCTGGGTACTGGCCTTCGCCGGCTTCCTGGTGGTCTTCGTGCCGATGCTCGCCAGCCCCCGGCCGGATGGGAAACCCGGCTGAGGAGCCGCCGTTGGAACCGATTGCGACAACAGGAGACCCTGCGATGTCGGAGGATGAGGAACTGCCCGCCGCTGCGGGACAGGTGGCACGGGCCTACCCGGAGATCTGGCGAGCCTATGCCGCGCTCGGCGCGGCCTGCGCGGCCAGCGGCCCGATCGAGGACCAGGCGCTGCGGCTGGTGAAGCTCGCTTTGGCGATCGGCGCAGGCTCCGAAGGCGGGGTGCATTCGCATTGCCGGCGGGCCCTGGAGGAAGGCGTGCCGGCGGCGGCGCTGAAGCAGGTCGCCCTGCTGGCCATCCCGACCCTGGGCTTTCCCCGGTCGGTCGCGGCGCTGACCTGGGTTGAGGATGTCACGGACCCGGAGGCGCGGCGGCACGCTTCCACCGGCTGAACGCTCAGCCCGGGGGCAGCGGCGACACGCCGAGCACCACCGGATGCAGCGCGAGCAGGCCGAGCCACAGCAGCAATCCCGCCGCCAGCCGGCCGGGGGCGGGGGCCGAGCGGGGGTGCCACCGGCCATCGATGAGCGCGCCGAATGGCCAGTTCGAGGAACGGGCGGCCAGCCTCGTCCATTCGGCCGTACCCAGGATGCGCCGCTTGCGCCGGTCCAGCAGGCGCATCCCCAGCAGCGCGAAACCGGCGAAGCTGCCGAACAGCAGCAGGTGGGCGAGGTTTCCATTGGCGAGGGCGTGCACCCCCGACCACAGGAAAATGGCGAGCAGCAGCGGGTGGCGCGCGACGCCGACGATGCCGGGCCGCTGCGGATCGAAACCGCCTTCTCGGCCGCCGAAGGACAGCGGATTCGGCGCGCCGGCCGCGCAGGCGACCAACAGGCAGGCGAGGGGCATGACCAGGTTGGCGAGCCAGGCCTGCCACGCGGCATAGGGCCATAGCAGGACGAAGGGCGCACGGCCGGCGGCGGCGACCAGCCAGGCCAGCACCGCCACCGAGGCGACGCTGTAGAGGATGAGGTAGGGCCGTTCCCCGCATGCCGAAACCAGACGCCGCCGGACCGCGGGCCGCGCCGGCACGGCGTGGGACAGCAGGAAGACGGCGAAGGCCGCAGCGAATTCAGCCCAGCCTGCCATGGTCATCCAATCGATCCGGCGCAACGCGTGGCCCGGCGGCGGGCAAGGGGCGCCACCGGCCGGGCCGGCGAGACCGTGCCGCCCATGGCGACCAAGGTCGAGCCTGCGGCGCGGCCCCGGTTCAGCGCAGGCCGAACAGCGGCCGCAGCCTGATGCCGGCCCAGCAGCCCGGCATCGCCGCCAGCATCCAGACGAAGCCATGCAGGCTGCCGGATGATGCGCCACCAAGGAAGGCGCCGACATTGCAGCCGAAGGACAGCCGCGCGCCGACCCCCATCAGAAGCCCGCCGATCGCAGCCCCCAACGCGCCGCGCCAGCCGATCGGCACGCCATGGCGCAGCCGCCCCTGCGCCGCGGCAGCCAGCAGGGCGCCGAGCAGCAGCCCGAGATCGCTCAGTGACCCATGCAGCGCCAGCAGCGGACCCTCCAGCGCCTCCCGCGTCCAGCCGCCGGACCAGAAGGCGAAGCCGGTCAGGTCGGCGCCGAGCGCCTGCATCGTCTGCGCGCCCCACAGCGTCAGCCCCATGGTGATGCCCCAGGGCAGGCCGGAGACCAGGAACAGCAGCGCCGCCGCCGCGCCGATGGCGGCGCCGGCCAGCAGCCTGTCCCGCCGTGGCCGCGCCCCGCGCAGGACCAGCAGCGCCCCGGCCAGCAACAGTGCCTCGGTCGCCGCCAGCCCGGCCCAGGGGCCGAGCAGCACCGGCAGGTCCACCGTGCCAAGATCGGGCAGGCGCAGCGCCGCCGGCAGCACCAGGCTGCCCAGCACGCCGCCCAGGCAGAAGAAGGGCAATGCCACCCACATGCGGCGCGAGCCCTGGCCGGCCGCGACCAGCGTGCCGGAGCCGCAGCCATTGGTGATCTGCATGCCGATTCCGAATACCGCCGCGCCGACCACCAGCGGCGGCCCGATCGGCGCGACGAAGCGGCCATAGCCCTCGGCCAGCGTGCCGACCGGCAGGATCACCAGCGCCGCCACGGCCGGCACGATGAAGCTGGCGCCCAGGGTGCGGCCATCCCGGTCCACCAGCAGGCTGCGGAAGCCGCCGGTGAAGCCGAAATCCAGCAGGACGAGCAGGGCGCCCAGCAGCATGGCCACCGCCAGGACCGGCACCAGCGTCGTGTCGCCGAGGACGGACAGGACCGCCGCCGTGCCGGCAAGGCCGAGCGCCAGGCCCGGCAGATGCGCCTGCGGCGGCGCGGCCGCGAGCGCACCCGCCATGCTATTCCGCCGCCTTGCGGACCAGCCCGGCGAGGAAGTCCTCGGTATTGCGCTGGCCCTGCGGCGGCACGGTCACGCCATGGCGAGCGAAGACCCGCTCGGCCAGGTCGGCGCCGGTGCTGCGGGTTATGAAGACGCGGTCCTGGCCATCCTGCCACACCAGCACCCGCATCGGCAGGTCCAGGGCGAGGGTCGGGTTCGCCGCCATGCCCGGCGTGCCGGCGCGCGGGCTGCCGAACAGCAGCACGGTCCGCGGCCGCAGCGTCATGCCGACATCCCGCGCGGCGGCGGCGTGGTCGATCTCGGTGAAGACCTGCCAGCCGGCTTCCCGCACCGCGGCGGCGAAGCGATCCAGCGTGGCGCGCACCGGATGCGCGCTCGGCACCGTCACCAGGCCGTTCTGCTGCGCCAGCGCGGGGGCGGCCAGGACCGTGCCGGCCAGGATTGTACCGGCCAGGATGGTGGCCGGGATCATGCGGCGGCGCATCAGCATGCCCCCTGGGCCGGCGGGGTGGTGAGGGTGTCGCTCATGGCCGTTTTCCTCTCGTTTGCCGCCGGCGGTGGCCCGGCAGCGGGTGACAGCAATGGGGGGGTGGTGGGCAGGGGCCGGCGGTGCGGATGCGGCATCGGGGAGAATCTCTCCGCGGCCGGCAGGCGCTGCCATATACTTCGCCGCGGGCGACCCCCTGGTTACGGCAGCCTGCGGCCATGCCGGTCGGTACGGCGACGGCGGCTGCGACCATCGTCAGGCGAGCGCTTCGCCCCGTGGCCGAGAAATCCGACAGAACAGCGTTGTGCGTCGCAGCGAAAGTCTGTTACAGGCGATGGATGACATCGAACGCGCCGCCCTGACCCCGGAGTGACGCGTGCCCGACTGGGCACGTGACGCCATACGTCCGGCTTGCCGCCGTGGCCGCGCTTTTCCTTCCCATGCCCTGTTTCGGTCCCGGCTGAACACGCCGCTTGGCGGGCATCGCCTCCGGAGTACCCCATGTCCCTGTCCCGTCTTCGGGCCGAATGGTTCCCGAACATCCGCGCCGACATCCTGGCCGGCACAGTCGTCGCCCTGGCGCTGATCCCGGAGGCGATCGCCTTCTCCATCATCGCCGGCGTCGATCCGAAGGTCGGGCTCTATGCCTCCTTCTGCATCGCGGTGGTCATCGCCTTCACCGGCGGCCGGCCCGCGATGATCTCGGCGGCCACCGGCGCCATGGCGCTGGTGATGGTGACGCTGGTGCGCGAGCACGGGCTGCAATACCTGCTGGCCGCCACCATCCTGTGCGGCGTACTGCAGATGATTGCCGGCGCGCTGAAACTCGGCGTGCTGATGCGCTTCGTCTCACGCTCCGTCATGACCGGCTTCGTCAATGCGCTCGCCATCCTGATCTTCATGGCGCAGGTGCCGGAGCTGATCGGCGTCACCTGGGTCACCTATGCGGTCGTCGCGGTCGGGTTGGCCATCATCTACCTGTTCCCGCTGCTGACCCGGGCGATTCCCTCGCCGCTGGTCGCCATCGTGCTGCTGACCGCGGTCGCGATCTGGTTCGGGCTGGATGTCCGCACCGTGGGCGACATGGGCGAACTGCCCGCGGAGCTGCCGGCCTTCTTCTTCCCCGACGTGCCGCTGACGCTGGAGACGCTGTGGATCATCCTGCCGACCTCCCTGACCCTCACCGTGGTCGGGCTGCTGGAATCGCTGATGACGGCGCAGATCGTCGATGACCTGACCGATACCAGCTCCGACAAGATCCGCGAGAGCTACGGCCAGGGCATCGCCAATATCGTCGCCGGCTGCTTCGGCGGCATGGCGGGCTGCGCGATGATCGGGCAGTCGGTCATCAACGTTAAATCCGGCGGCCGCGGGCGGCTGTCCACGCTGTGGGCCGGGCTGTTCCTGCTGTTCCTGATCCTGGTGCTGGCCGATCTGGTGCGGCAGATTCCGATGGGCGCGCTGGTCGCCGTGATGATCATGGTCTCGATCGGCACCTTCTCCTGGAAGTCGCTGTCCGATCTGCGGGTGCATCCGAAAAGCTCATCCATCGTCATGTTGGCCACCGTCGCGGTGACGGTGGCGACGCATGACCTGGCGCAGGGCGTGCTGGTGGGCGTGCTGCTGTCCGGCATCTTCTTCGCCCGCAAGGTCGCCAATATCTTCCGCATCCGGTCGGAGCTGTCGGCCGACGGCCGGCAGCGCACCTACACCGTCACCGGCCAGATCTTCTTCGCCTCCGCCGAGAGCTTCGGCCAGGCCTTCGACCTGAAGGAGGCGATCGAGCGGGTGGTGATCGATGTCGCCGGCGCCCATATCTGGGACCTCACCGCGGTTGCCGCGCTGGATCGCGTGGTGCTGAAGTTCCGCCGCGAGGGGACGGAGGTGGAGCTCCTCGGCATGAACGAAGCGAGCGCCACGCTGGTGGACAAGCTCGGCACGCATGACAAGCCGGGCGCATCCGACGCACCGGCTCTGCATTGAGGGGAGCGGACAAAGCCATGGCGCAGATTCTCGCCTGCACGGATGGATCGGTCTATGCCGAGAGCATCCTCGACCACGCCGCCTGGGCCTCCGCCCGGATGGGTGGTGCCTCGGTGCGCGTGCTGCATGTCCTGGACCGCACGATGGCGGAGGCACCGGCGGATCACAGCGGCGCGCTCGGGCTGAATGCCTCGGATGAATTGCTGCGCGAATTGGCGGAGCTGGATGCCGCACGCGGCAAGGTCGCGCTTCGCCGTGCGCGGGCCCTTCTGGAGGCGGCGGAGGCGCGGCTGAAGGCGGCCGGCGTGGCGCAGATCGGCACGGTGCAGCGGCACGGCGCGCTGGTCGATACGGTGGTGGAGTTCGAGGGTGAGGCCGACCTGCTGGTGGTCGGCAAGCGCGGCGAGGCGGCGGATTTCGCCGTGGGCCATCTCGGCGCCAACCTGGAACGCGTGCTGCGCGCCAGCGTGCTGCCGGTGCTCGTCGCCTCCCGCGCCTTCAAGCCGATCACGCGCTTCGCCATCGCCTATGACGGGGGGGCATCAGGCCGCAAGGCCGTGGCCTATGCCGCCGGCACTGCCTCGCTGGATGGGCTGGAATGCGAGCTGGTGACGGTGGCGGCGGATGCTGCGGCCGGGCATGCGCTGCTGGCGGAGCCGGTGCGGCAGCTCGCGGCCGCGGGCAAGCGGGCCACGCCGGTCGTGCTGCAGGGCGATGCCGAGGCGGCGATCGCCGGCCATGTGGCGCAGGCCGGGATCGACCTGCTGGTGATGGGCGCCTATGGGCACAGCCGGCTGCGCAACCTGATCGTCGGCAGCACCACCACCGCGCTGCTGCGCAGCTGCCGGATCCCGGTGCTGGTCTTCCGCTGACGAGGCCCGGCCTGCGCCGGGCCGCGTCTTCCGCCGCTCAGGCGCGCATCATGCTGCCGGTCTGCTGCACCATGCGCTGCAGCCCGGATTCCGGCGCCACGTCGCCACGCATCACGGCGGTCAGGATTTCCTGCTGCATGCGGTGGATGCGCGGGCCATTGGCGCCGTAATCCTCCCAGGGCAGCGACTTGTCCGCCTGCATCGCGGCGCTGCGGGCGTTCGGGTTCTGCTCGTACCAGGCGCCGAGGAATTCGGGGCCTGCCGCGCGCTGGTTGGTGGGCAGGTAGCCGGTCATCTCCACCGCCACTTTCTGCGCCTCCGGCCCCGCGCTGTACTTCACATACTTCCAGGCGGCTTCCCGCTTGGCCGCATCGCGCGTCAGGATGACAGCCGCGTTGCCGCCGGTCGGCACGCCGCCATTGGTCGCATCGGTGATGGGGAAGGGCGCGGTGCGCAGCGGGAAGCGGCCGCCGACCAGGCCGGTGATGACGCCGAGCCGCGCCGGGCTGTCGAAGATCACGCCGATGCCACCGGTGCCGAATTGCTGGCGGTTCTGGTCGGCGCCGATCAGCCCCATGCCGGCATCCGTCACGAAGCGCCGCGCCAGGGCCATCGCCGCCTGGCCCGCCGGGCCGCCGAAGCCGATGCTGCCATCGGCGTTCAGCATGCGCCCGCCGCCCTGCTGCACCAGCGCCTGCCACAGCCAGTCGCTGTCGAAGGAGTTGATGTAGTAGGACACGCCCATCGCCTCCGGCACCGCCGCCTTGATGCGGCCGCCGAGCGCGACGATGCCATCCCAATCCTTCGGAAAGCTGTCCGGGTCACCGCCCGCGCGACGCACCAGCTCCGGATTGTAGTAGGCGATGGGGGAGGAGGCGTTGAACGGCATGCCGTATTGCGTGCCATCCACCTGGCCCAGCGCCAGCATGCGCGGGCTGAAATTGGCGTCCTTCCAGGCATCGCCCTCGGCCGCGATCATCGGCGCGAGGTCGGCGATCTGGTTGCGCGGCGCCAGGGTGCGGGCCAGTTCCGGCAGGCGGTTGAAGCCGGGGAAGGTCACGTCCGGCAACTGGTTGGTCAGCGCGCCGCGCAGCAGCGCCTGGTGCTGCTCGTCGTAATTCGGCGCCGGCTGGCGGAAGGCGATGCGGATGCTCGGATTGGCGCGGGTGAAGGCTTCCGCGATCGGCGTGAAGAAGCGCGCGAAGGACGGGTTGGCGAACAGCACGTCCAGCGTCACCTGGCCCTGCGCGTGGCTGATGGCCGGTGCTGCGAGCAAGGCGGCGCCGCTGGCGAGAAGGGTTCTGCGGGTCGTCATGGTGTGGGTCCTCTCCGTGGTTGGGGCCGCTTCAGCGCGGCCCGGTCATGGTGATCCCGCGCAGGAAGGCGCGGCGCGCGGCGAAGAAGCCGATGATCAGCGGCGCGGTGGTGATCGCGGCCGCGGCCATCAGCGCGCCGTAATTGCCGCCCGTCTCGCTGTCCCGGAATGCCAGGATGGCAAGCGACGGCACGGACCGCTCCGCCGAGGTCACGACGATGAGCGGCCAGTAGAGGTCGTTCCAATGGGCGACGATCGAGAAGATGGAGAAGGCGGCGATCGCCGGCAGCGCCGCGGGCGCGGCCAAGCGCCAGACGATCTCGAACTCCCCCATGCCATCCAGCCGTGCCGCGTCCAGCACCTCATCCGGGTAGGATCGGAAGAACTGGCGGAACAGGAACATGCCGAAGACCGTCAGGAAGAAGGGGGCCATCAGCGCGAAGAAGCTGTCCAGCAGCCCGGCCTGGGCGAGGCCGAGATAGAGCGGCAGCGCCGGCACCTGGATCGGCACGCAGAGCCCGAACAGCACCAGCCCGAACAGCCATTCCCGCCCGCGGAACTTCAGCTTCGCCAGCGCATAGGCGGAAGGAATCGCGAACAGAAGCTGCACCGCCAGGATGCCGAGGCAGACGATGGCGCCGTTCAGCAGCGCGCGCGGCAGGTTGCTCTCGACCAGCGCCACCCGATAGTTTTCGTAACCCGCGAAGCGGGTCGGGATGAGGTTGAAGACAGTCCCGAACACCTCCTCCGGCGGGCGGATGGAGGTGAGCAGCATCCACAGGAAGGGCGCGGCCATCAGCACCGCGCCGGCCAGCAGCACGGCATGCGAGAGCAGCGCGCCGAGGAGCCCGCGCCGCCTCATGCGTAATGCACCCGGCGGTCGATCACCCGCGCCTGGAGGAGGGACAGGATGATGAGGAAGGCGAGCAGCACGATGGTCATCGCCGCCGCATAGCCGGTGCGGAAATACTGGAAGCCTTCCAGATACAGCACATACAGAAGCGTCTCGGTGGACCCCAGCGGGCCGCCCTTGGTCAGCACCGCCACCGTGTCGAACACCTTGAAGGCGGCGATGGTGCTGGTGATGGTGACGAACATCGTCGTCGGCCCCAGCAGCGGCCAGGTGACGCGCAGGAAGCGGTCGATGCCGCCGCCCGCGCCATCCAGCGCCGCGGCCTCGTAGAGGTCGCGCGGAATCGCGGAGAGGCCTGCCAGGAACAGCACCATGTTGAAGCCGACCTGCTGCCACAGCCCGATCATCGCCAGCGTGCCGAGTGCCAGCGACGGGTCATTCAGCAGATCCACCCCCGCCATCCCGAGTGCCGCGAAAACCGCGCTGACCGGGCCGAGCGAGGGGTGCAGCATGAACTGCCAGACGGTCGCCATCGCCACCAGCGTGGAGGTGACGGGCAGGAAGTAGATCACCTCGTAGAAGCTGCGCGTCCGCACCCGCGCATGCACCAGCAGCGCGATGCCGAGGCCGCCGAAAACCGCTCCCGGCAGCACCAGCGCGACATAGAGGAAGGTGTTGCGCAATGCGCGCTGGAATACCTCGTCCTGGAACAGCGCCGCATAATGGCCGAGGCCGACCAGCTTCACCGCCATGGCGCCGAGCCGGTAATCCGTGACGGACAGTGCCAGCAGCACCAGCAGCGGCCCGATCAGCAGCGCCAGCATCAGCGCGAAGGCGGGGGCGGCGAAGGCGGCGCCCGCCAGGGCCTTGGCGCGGTTCATGCCGGCACCCGCAGGCCGAGCCGGGTGACGAGGCGCTGGCCATCCGCGCCGAACAGATGCAGCCGCGCCGGGTCGATCGCCAGGCTGAACCGCTCCGGCACCGGTGCCGTGGCGGGCACCCGGGCCACCAGGTCGGTGCCGCCGGGCGTCACCGCATGCAGCAGCCATTCGGCGCCGAGATTCTCCGCCCGCCGCAGCGAAACGGGCAGCGTGCCCGGCGTCTCCGGCGGCGCGAGCTCCAGCGCCTCCGGCCGCAGACCCAGCGTCACGCGGCCGGCCGGCAGCGCGCCGTGGGCGTGCAGCCGAAGACCTTCCGTCATAATGGCACCATCGGCGCGCGCCTCGGCCGGCAGCAGGTTGATCGGCGGGCTGCCGATGAAGCGCGCCACGCTGATGCTGGCCGGCGTGTCGTACAGGGCGGCCGGCGTGCCGAGCTGCAGGATCCGTCCCGCCTCCATCAGCGCGACGCGATCCGACATGGTCATCGCCTCGACCTGGTCGTGCGTGACATAGACGAAGGTGGCGCCGAGCCGCTTGTGCAGTTCCGCCAGCTCGGTCCGCATCTGCACGCGCAGCCGCGCATCCAGGTTGGACAGCGGCTCGTCCATCAGGAAGGCGGCCGGGTCGCGCACCATGGCGCGGCCGAGCGCCACGCGCTGCCGCTGGCCGCCGGAAAGCTGCGCCGGCTTGCGCGCCAGCAGCGGCAGGATGTCGAGCTGCCGCGCCACCGCCTCGACCTCCGCCATGATCTCGCGCCGAATGCGCGGGCGGCGGGGGGATGCCAGGCGCAGCAGCGGCAGGCGCTCGGCCAGCGACAGGCGCCGCATTTCCAGCGGCGTGGCGATGTTCCCGGCCACCGTCATGTGCGGGTACAGCGCGTAGGATTGGAACACCATGGCGACGTCGCGCTCGGCCGGCGGCAGCCGGTCCACCACCCGGTCACCGATGCGGACCTGCCCTTCATCCTGCGGCTCGAACCCCGCGATGGTCCGCAGCAGGGTGGATTTGCCGCAGCCGGAGGGGCCGACCAGCGTCAGGAACTCGCCCGGCGCGATATCCAGGTCGATGCCATCCAGCACCGTCGCCGGACCGTATCGCTTGACGATGCCGCGCAGGGTTATGCCGGCAGGGGGGCGGCGATTAGTCGGCACGGGCGATCCTTTGCTGCGGCGCAGATACGAAATCTTCCATGGCGATGGCGAATGATCGTTTCATGACATGCCCAGCAGGTGCCGCGCCACATGCGCCACCGCCGCCTCCGGGCTGTCGCAGCGCAGCACGCCCAGCACCTCCGGCGCGCGCCCAAGGGCGAGGACCAGCCGGTTGAACTGCATCGCCAGCGCCATTTCCGACAGCGTGCCGTAGGCCCCGCCGACCGCGATCAGCGCCACCGACGCCCGGGCCAGGATGGCATTGCGGGCGGGGCCGATGCCGGTGGCGAGCGGGATCGCCACATGGTCGTTGGCGCCCTGCCATTCCTCATCCGGCAGCAGTCCGAGCGTCAGCCCGCCGGCCCGCCGGGCGCCGCGGCAGGCGGCTTCCATGGCGCCGCCCTTGCCGCCACACAGCAGCACCAGGCCGGCCTGGGCCAGGCCATGCCCGACCGCTTCCGCCGCCGCCAGTTCCTCGGCCGAGGCCTCGCGCGGCCCGATCACCGCCACCGGCACGCCGCGCAGCAGCCGGGCGGCGGCCAGCGCGGCCAGCGCCGCCTGGGGCGTCACCACCTCGCCGCCCGCGCGCGGGGCGGCGGGCTGCCAGGCCAGTTGCCAGGGGTCGAAGGCGGCATCCGGCCGGTGCAGGCTCGGGCCATCCGGTCCCCCATGCAGTCGCAATTCCATCGCCGCCTCCCGCTTGGGCACAAGCCTCGCGCCGATGCTTGTCCCGGCGCAAGCTCTCAATGTAAGAAAGCTTCCATGGACCAGCCGCCCGAGCAAGACGTCGCCGCCAATCCGCGCCAGCAGGCGATCCTGCGCCTGGTCGCCGAGCAGGGCTTCGCGACCATCGAGGCGCTGGCCCGGCGCTTCGGCACCTCGGCGCAGACGGCTCGGCGGGACATCATCCAGCTTTCCCAGGCCGGGCTGCTGCAGCGCTTCCATGGCGGCGCCGGGCCGGTCGGCGCGGTGCGGCTGGGCTATGCCGAGAAGCGCGAACGCCAGCCGGCCGCGAAGTCCCGCATCGGCACCGCCCTGGCCGCGCTGCTGCCGCCGCGGCAATCGCTGTTCCTCGATGTCGGCACCACGGTGGAGGCAGCGGCGGTGGCACTCGCCGGGCGCGGCGGCGACCGCATCTTCACCAACAGCATGGTCGCCGCGCTGGCCTTCGCCCGCACGGAGCATCCGGCCGTGCATGTGCTGCCAGGGCGGCTCGGCGGCGGCGACGGGTCGCTGGTGGGCGGGGAGACGGCGGCGGCGCTGGCCAATCTGTCGCTGGATGTCGCGGTGATCGCCTGTTCAGGCTTCGATGCCGCCGGCGCGCCGATGGATTTCGACCCCGAGAAGGTTGCCATCAAGCGCGCCGCGATGGCGGCGGCGCGGATGACGGTGCTGCTGTGCCAGGCCGAGAAGTTCGGCCGTGGCGCGCTGGTCCGGGTGGCGCCGGCGCAGGCCTTCGCAACCCTGCTGAGCGACGAGCCGCCACCGGAGAAGCTGCGGCAGGCGCTGCTGGAGGCCGGGGTGGAGCTGCGCCTGGCGTAGTGCCGCGCGTCAGAATTCCAGCAGATTGTCGCGGAACTGGGCGTGCGCATAGGCGCGCCGCGCCAGGCCGCGCGCCTGCAGGGCGGGAACCAGGCCATCGGCGATCTCCGCCACGCTGCGCCGGCTGACATCGCCGAGCGACAGCAGGAAGCCATCGCCGCCGGCTTCCTGCATCGCCTCCGCCATCTGGGAGGCCACGGCATCCGGCGTGCCGGTCAGCTCCACCGAGCCGGGGTTGCCGCGATAGGCCAGCATCGCCTCCCGCAGGCTGCGCTTGCCGGCGACGCGCTTGAAATCGTCCAGCGATTGCTGGTGGCCGTTGGTGTGCAGGTCGAGCTGGTCCACCGGCGTGTCCATGTCGTAGCGGCCGAAATCGATGTTGGTGATCTTGCCGAAATGCGCCAGGAACTGCGGCACCTGCGCCTCCGCCCGGGCCTTGCGCTGGCGGCGTCGCAGCTCCGCCTCCTCCATCGTTTCGCCCAGCGTGGGCGCCACCAGGAACAGGATTTTTACATCATCCGGGTTGCGCCCCTGCGCCACCGCGTTGGCGCGTACGTCATCGCGATAGGCGCGCATCGCGGCCACGCCCTTCACGCTGGCCACCACGGTATCCGCATGCAGCGCCGCGAAGCGCTTGCCGCGCGCGCTGCCGCCGGCCTGGGCGATGACGGGGCGGCCCTGCACGCAGGGGCCGGAATTCAGCGGCCCGCGCGTTTTGAACCACTTGCCCTCGAAATCCGCGGCATGGACCTTGCTGTGGTCCACCAGCACGCCGCTGGCGGTATCGGCCAGGATGGCGCCCGGCTCCCAGCTGTCCCACAGCGCGTTGACGGCGCCCATGTACTCATCGGCCATATCGTAGCGCAGGTCATGCTCGGGCATGCCGGACATGCCGTAGTTCATCGCCGCGTAGTCGCTGCTGCCGGTCACCATGTTCCAGCCGATGCGGCCGGCGGAAACCTGGTCCAGCGTCGCCACCAGGCGGGCCAGCAGGTAGGGCGGATAGGCGAAGGTGGACAGGGTGGGCACGATGCCGATGCGGCTGGTCGCGGCCGCCATCAGCGTCGCGATCACGCTGGGGTCCTGGCGCGGCACGGCGAGGCCATTGGCCAGGTAGATCTCGCGCGACCCGCCATAGCTTTCCCCGACATAGGAGCTGTCCTCGATCAGCACATAGTCGAAGCAGGCGCGTTCCAGCGCGCGGGCGATGTCGCAGAACAGCTCCGGCACCATCCAGTCGCGGCCGATCGCGCCGGTCCAGGGCTCGCCCCAGGCCTGCACGGAAGACCCCTGGAGGAACCAGCCGAGATGGAACGGTCGCGTCATGGGCAGGGTCTCGTTCGTGATGGGGAGGGGTGGGCCGACGGCTTCAGGCCGCGGCCAGATTCTCGCGCAGTGTGCGGCCGGCATACTCCGTGCGGAACAGGCCACGGCGCTGCAGTTCCGGTACCACCAGGCGGCCGAAATCCTCGAACATGCGGGGGAAGACAGTGGGGAAGACCACGAAGCCGTCGCAGGCGCCGGAGGTGAACCAGTCCTCCATCTCGTCGGCGATGTTCTGCGCGGTGCCGACCAGCAGGTTGCGTGGCCGGGCGGCGGCCTCGGCAAAGCTGATGTTTTCCTTCTGCATCAGTTGCAGCACGCGATCCTGCGATCCGGTGATGCCCTGGTTGCCCTGCGCTGCCGCCACCGCCTCCGCCGTCTGGTGCCGCGACAGATCCGCGCCGAGCAGGGCGGAATGCAGCATGGTCTGCGCCTCCGGCTCGATCAACGATTGCAGGTAGGCGGCCTTCTCCCGCGCGATGGACGACGTCTCGCCGACCACCACGGCGATGCCCGGCAGCACCTTGCACGCGTCCGGCGTGCGGTCCTGCGACTGCATGCGAGCATGCATGTCGGTGCGGAAGGCGATGCCATCCGTCTTGCCGTGCGGCGTGCAGAAGACGGCCTCCGCCCAGCGCGCCGCGAATTCCCGGCCGCGGTCGGAAGCCCCGGCCTGCAGGAACACCGGCCTGCCCTGCGGCGTGCGCGGAATGCTCAGCGGGCCGCGCGTGCTGACCGAGCGCCCCTGGTAGTTGGCGTAGCGCACTTTCTCGGGGTCGATGAAGACACCGGCCTCGCGGTCCATCACGAAGGCATCCGGGTCCCAGCAATCCCACAGCGCACTGCAGGCCTCCAGCACCTCATCCGCGTGGTCGTAGCGGTCCGCCTTCGCCGGGATGCCCTGCATGCCGAGGTTGCGGGCTTCCAGATCCGTGGCGGAGGTGACGATGTTCCACGCCGCGCGGCCACCCGTCAGCATGTCGAGCGAGGCCAGGCTGCGCGCCAGATGGTAGGGATGCAGGAAGGTGGTCGACAGCGTGGCGCCTAGGCCGAGATGCCGCGTCACCCGGCCCATCACCGGCAGCACCGTCATCGGGTCCAGGTAGCTGATCTGCCCGCCCTTGCGCAGATAGGCGTCGAAATTGCCGCCATGGATGTCCGGCAGGCCGAGCAGGTCGGCGAAGAAGCAGGCATCGAAGCAGGCATCTTCCAGCACGCGGGCGATGTGCTCGTAGCGTTCGGGCGTGAAGATGTCGTGCAGCGCCGCCTCGGGGTGCCGCCAGCCGCCGGGGTGGTTCGCGGTCGGGCCCGTCTTGAGGTAGGCGACCAGATGCATCCGCCGCTGTATCACGGTACGATTGAATCCTCGGGGACAGGTGGGTGGGCGGCGGAACGGAGCATGCAACCTCCACGAGCGGCGGGCGGTCGGCCGTAGGATTTGTTCTGGCGCTTGTCAGCACCATGCCGGGCCTTCCCGCACGGCGCAAGGCGGGGCGCTCTGCGCGGCCATGCTGGACCTGGGCGAGCGAACCGGCATGATCCGATCCCAACTGGAGGATGCCCCTCGCGATGGACCTTCGCGAATTGCGCAGCTTCATCCATGTCGCCCGGCTCGGCAGCGTCTCCGCCGCGGCGAAGGAACTGCGCATCGCCCAGCCCGCGCTCAGCCGCCAGATCCGCAAGCTGGAGGAGGAGCTGGGCGTTGCCCTGATGCTGCGGGGCGCGCGCGGGGTGGAACTGACGGCGGCCGGCACCGTGGTGCTGCGCCGGGCGGAACTGCTGCTGCGCTCCGCCCGGCAGATCAAGGACGAGGTGGCGGAGCTGGAGCGCTCCGTCTCCGGCCACGTCGTCATCGCCGTGCCGCCGACCACCGGCGCGCTGGTCATGCCGCGCTTCCTGCTGCGGATGCGGCAGGACCATCCCAACATCTCGATCCACGCGATGGAGGGGGTGAACGCCACGCTGCTCGACTGGGTCACCACCGGCCGAGCCGACCTCGCCTTGATGCACGACCCGCCCGACCGCCACGCCCTGGCGCGGGAGACCTTGCTGCGGGAGGCGCTGTACCTGGTGGCGCCGCCGGGCGAGCCCCCGCGCGCGACGCCCTGGCGGGTGCGGGACCTGCGCGGGCTGCGCCTGATCCTGCCGGCGCATCCGCATGTGACCCGGCTGATGCTGGAACAGGCGGCAGCCGAGGCCGGCATCCGGCTGGACATCGTGCTGGAGGCGGATGGCGTGGCGCTGACCCGCAACCTGGTCGCGGCCGGCTTCGGCCATGGCGTGCTGACCTTCGCCACGGTGCGGGAAGCGGTGGCCCGTGGCGAGGTGACGGCGACGCGCCTGCTGGCAGCGCGGCTCGATACCGCGCTGTGTCTGGTGCGGCTGCGGGAGGCGGCGGCAGCCCCGGCGCGCAACCTCGCCGAGGATATCCTGCGGCAGGAGGTGGCAGGGCTCGCCGCACAAGGCGCCTGGGGCTAGCCATGCCGGCGCCAGGCCACCCTATGCCGTCGCGGCATGGGAGGCGATGACGAGACGGCATTTTCCAGGACCTTCCCGGCTTTGTAGGTAGCCCCGGGACACAAGGGGAAACGCCAATGCAAGGCAGGGGTCACATCGGCATCGTCGGTGCCGGGCTGGGCGGGCTGGCCGCGGCCGCGCTGCTGCTGCGCGCCGGCTACCGCGTCACCGTCTTTGAGCAGGCGCCCGGCTTCGCCCGCGTCGGCGCCGGCATCCAGATGGGCGCCAACGCCATGAAGGCGCTGCGCGCATTGGGGCTGGACGGCGAGGTGCGGCGCATCGGCTTCCGCCCCGAAAGCCTGCTGAACCGCGACCATGACACCGGCGCCGTGACCAACGAGCTGCCCGGCGGCGATGCGCTGGAGGCGCGCTACGGCGCCCCGCACATGTGCCTGCACCGCGCCGACCTGCACGCCGCCCTGGCCGCCGCCGTGCCGGCCGAGCATCTCCGCCTCGGCCGCAAGCTTGCCGGCCTCGACCAGCATACCGCCGGGGTCACGCTGACCTTCACGGATGGCGCGCGGGAGACGGTGGATGCGGTGATCGCCGCCGATGGCGTGCATTCCGTGGTGCGGGAACAGATGCTGGGCGCGGAGGCGCCGCGCTTCACCGGCCGTGTCGCCTATCGCACCGTCTTCCCGGCGGCGCTGCTGGGCGACCGGCAACTGGGCAATTCCCGCACCAAATGGTGGGGGCAGGACCGGCATCTGGTGATGTACTACATCACCGCCGCGCGGGACGAAGTGTACTTCGTGACCAGCCAGCCGGAGGATCCGTCCTGGATGACGCCGGAAAGCTGGTCCGCGCGCGGCGATGTCGAGGCGCTGCGCGCCTCCTTCGCGGATTTCCATCCGGATGTGCGCCATGTGCTCGCCGCCTGCCCGCAGGTGTGGAAATGGGCGCTGCTGGCGCGCGACCCGCTGCCGCATTGGGTGGAAGGGCGCGTGGCCCTGCTGGGCGATGCCTGCCACCCGATGTCGCCCTACATGGCGCAGGGCGCGGCCATGGCGCTGGAGGATGCGGTGATCCTGTCCCGCTGCCTGGCCGAGACCGAGGCCGATGGCATCGCCGGCGCCTTCCGCCGCTATGAAGCCAACCGCATGCCGCGCGCCACGGATATCCAGAGCCTCTCGGCCGAGAACACCTTCCTGCGCCGGCCGGGCGGCACCGACTGGGTCTATGGCTACGACGCGACGACGGCGCCGCTGGATGAACCCGGCACGCGGCGCGCGGCGGCCTGAACGGAGGAGGAAACGTCATGAACAATCCGATGAACCGCCCCACGCGGCGCCGCCTTCTGGTCGGCGGCGGCCTGCTCGCCGGGGGCCTCGCGGCGCCCGCTTTGGCGCAGTCCGGCGCGCTGCCGGACCGCCCCATCCGCATCGTCTGCCCGCATGGGCCCGGCGGCGCCTCCGACACCTGGGCCCGCATCGTCGCGGAGCCGATGGCGGCGCTGCTCGGCCGGCCGGTGGTGATCGAGAACAAGCCCGGCGCCAGCACCATGCTGGCGGCGGAGACGGTGGCGCGGGCGCGGGCGGATGGCACGACGCTGCTGATGGGCTCGGTCACCACACTGTCGATCAACCCGAGCATCTTCCCCAATATCCGCTACGACGCGGCGAAGGATTTCGCGCCGCTGTCCATCGTCGCGACGGCGCCGATGGCGCTGGCCGTGCCGAACGACCTGCCGGCGCGGGACGTGGCGGAGCTGGTGGCGCTGGCCAAGGCGCGGCCCGGCGCGCTGAACTACGGCTCCCCGGGCGCCGGCACCTCGCCGCACCTGACCGGCGCGCTGTTTGCCAGCATGACGGGCGCGCAGGTGGTGCATGTTCCATACCGCACCGCGGCTGAATCCGAAGTCGCGCTGATGCAGAACGAGATCCACTTCGCCTTCAGCGGCGGCTACCTGCCCGGCATCCGCGCCGGCCGGGTGCGCGGCCTGGCGATGACCAGCCTGCGCCGATCCGCCCTGGCGCCGGAACTGCCGACGGTGGCGGAGCAGGGGCTGCCGGAATTCGAATCCTCCGTCTGGAACGGCCTGCTGGCCCCGGCCGGCACGCCGGAGGAGACGCTGGCCGCGCTGGTGAACGCGATCCGCACCGCGTGCCAGCGCCCGGAGGTGGCGCGCAGCTTCGCCCAGGTCGGCGCGGAGGTGGTCGGCTCCTCGCCACAGGATTTCGCCGCGACGATGACCGGCGAACGCGCGAAATGGGCCCAGGTGATTCGCGATGCAGGGGTGCGCGCCGGCTGACGCCACGCCGATAGGTTCGGGGGCTACCGAATCCCGCGGATCCGACCCACTCTGCCTGGATGGCGCTGGCAGATGGAGTCGGGACTCGGATGGCGGGATCGGTGCTTGTGCTCGGGGCCGGCATGGTCGGCGTCTCGGTCGCGTTGCAACTGCAGCGGCGTGGCCGGCAGGTGGTGCTGGTGGATCGCCAGCCGCCGGGCGAAGGCGCCAGCTTCGGCAATGGCGGGCTGATCCAGAGGGAGGCGGTGTTCCCGCATCCCTTCCCGCGCAAGCTGTCCGAGATTCTCCGAATTGCGCGCAACCGGTCCGTCGATGCGGTGTACCACCCGACCGCGCTGCCGGGCATCGCCCTGCCGCTGCTGCGCTACTGGTGGCACTCCTCGCCGGAGCGCTACGCCCAGGCGCAGGCCGGGCATGCGGCACTGATCGCCACCTGCCTGGATGAGCATCTGGCGCTGGCCCGCGGAACGCCCGCCATGGCGCTGCTGCGGCCGATCGGCTGGATGCGTCTCTACGCCACGCCCGAAGCCATGGCGGCGGCGCTGGCGGAGGCGGAGCGCGCGCATCGCCTGCATGGCGTGAATTTCGTCGCCCTGGACAGCCAGGCGCTGGCGGCGGCGGAGCCGCATCTGCTGGCGGCGCGCGAAGGCGCGATCCACTGGACCGACCCGCTTTCGGTCAGCGACCCGCAGGCCCTGACGCTGGCCTATGCGGCACTGTTCACTGAAGCCGGCGGCAGCATCGCGCGTGGCGATGCGACGACGCTGGAACGCCACGGCGCCGGCTGGCGCGTCACCACGCCGCAGGGGCCGGTGGAGGCGGCGGAGGTGGTGATCGCGCTCGGCGCCGGGGCAGGGGCGGTGACGCGCCGCCTCGGCTACGCGCCGCCGCTGTTCGGCAAGCGCGGCTACCACATGCATTACCGGCTGCGCGGCAATGCCGTGCTGCACCGGCCGATCCTCGATACGCAGAGCGGCTTCCTGCTGGCGCCGATGCGCGCCGGCGTGCGGCTGACCACCGGTGCGGAATTCGCAGTGGCCGAGGCGCCGCCGACGCCGGTGCAACTTGCGCGGGCGGAGCCGCTGGCGCGGCGCCTGCTGCCGCTGGAGGATCGCGTGGAGGACAAGCCCTGGCTGGGCGTGCGGCCCTGCACGCCCGACATGCTGCCGGTGATCGGCCGGCTGCCCGGCCAGCAGGGCGCCTGGTGCGCCTTCGGCCACGCGCACCAGGGCCTGACGCTGGGGCCGACCACCGGCCGCCTGCTGGCGGAGATGATGACCGGCGAGGCCCCCTTCCTGCCGCCGGAGCCCTACCGCGCCGAGCGGTTCCGGTAGGCGGGCCGCGCCCTCAGTTCTTCTCGATGTTCCAGAACACCATCACCGGCGCATTCAGCACGCCCTGCACATTGGCGCGCCGCGCATAGGGCTGGTCCACCTGGCCGAGCACGCGGTAGGGCTGCACCTCCGCCAGCCGCCGGTGCAGCGCCTCCAGCGCCGCATCGCGCGCCGGTCCCTCGGCGGCATCGAGGAAGGCGGTGCGCAGGCGCTCGGCTTCCTCGTCGCAGGGCCAGCCGGACCAGTTGCGGCCGTCGCAGGACATGTTGGTGCCGATATTGGTCAGCGGATGCTGCATGGTGGCGCCGGAGGCGTAGGTGACGAACAGGTTCCAGCCACCCTGGTCCGGCGGGTCCTTGCGCGGCTGGCGGGAAACCACCGTGCCCCAGTCATTCACCTGCAGGTCGATGTTCATGCCGATCTGCCGCAGGTTGGCCGCCACCACCTCCGCCATCCGGCCGATCGGCGCGATGTCCGTGCTGGTGACGAAGACGATACGTTCGCCGCGATAACCGGATTCCTGCAGCAGCGAACGGGCGCGTTCCAGGTTCGGGCTGGCATAGCCCTCGGTCCCGGCCTCCGTGCCGAGCGGCGTGCCACAAATAAAGTAGGCGCGGCAGCGCCGCCACCATTGCTCATCGCCCCAGCCGCCGGCCATCACCTCCGCCTGGTCCGTCGCATAGGCCAAGGCGAGGCGGGCGCGCGGGTCGTTGAAGGGCGGGTGCAGGCTGTTCGGCCGCAGCATGCCCTGGTTGCCGAGGCTGTTCAGCCGCTCCACCTGCACATCGCGCCGCCGCGCCACCACCGGCAGCAGGTCCAGCGCCGGCTGTTCCCAGATGTCGATCTCGCCGGTCTGCAGCGCCGCCGCCGCCGTCGCGGCATCCGGCATGATGCGCCATTCGACGCGGTCCAGCTTCACCACGCGCCCGCCGGCCAGGCCATCCGGCGGCTCCGCGCGCGGCACGTATTCGGCGTTGCGGTCATAGACGACCCGCTGGCCGGACATCCACTGGTCGCGGTTGAAGCGGAAGGGGCCGGAGCCGATGGTGGTGGTGATCGGCCGCGAGGGATCGCTGGCGGCATCGGCCTCCCGCATGATGGCCGGGATCTGCCCGACGGCGGAACCCAGCGCCTGGGTGACGAAGCCATGCGGCCGGGTCAGCTTCATCTCGAAGGTCTTGTCGTCCACCGCATCCAGCGAGGCGACGCGCGCGCCGAGATGGCTGCCCACCACGTCCCGCGCCATCCAGCGGCGCAGGCTGGCGATGACGTCCCGCGTTGAGACCGGCTGGCCATCATGGAAGCGCAGCCCGTCGCGCAGCGTGAAGCGCCAGACCAGGCCATCCGCGCTGGTGGTCACATCACGCACCATCTGCGGATGCGCGCGCAGTTCGGAGTCCCAGGCGAACAGCGTCTCATAGATCATCAGCCCATGCATGCGGGTGATGACGACGGAGACGGCGACGGGATCGAGCGTGCGCAGATCCGCATGCGGCACCACGCGCAGCACGCGCCGGTCATCCTGGGCCTGCGCCGTGGCCGCGCCCAGCAACACCGCCGTAGCGGAGCCCACCAGCAGCACCGTAGCGGCGACGGCGCCCTTGAGGATCGACCTGGTCATGCGCAGCCTCCCGTTCAGACAGGCCGAAACGTAAGCACGCGGCTGCGATTGGTGACAACCCGCAGCACCCCGGGCGCTTCCAGCCAGAGGCAGGCGCGGCTCGGCCAGGGTGCGGCGCCGATCGGCAGCAGGGCGCGCGTGGCATCCAGCGCGGTCAGTTCGGCGCGGCGGTGCAGCGGGCCGGCGCCCATCGCGCAGGTGGCGCTGCCGTCACGCGCAATCGTGATCTCCATCTCCGCATGCTGCGCCGTGGCCCGCCAGGTGCCGGCCATGCCGGAGGACAGCGAGGCGGGCCGCACGGGATGGAAGTGGCGCGGCGCGTGGCCGATCTCGCCGGCGATGCCCTCGCCATCACGCCGCAGCCGTATCGGCAGATAGGGCGAAAGCGAGATCGCCTCGCCAGGCTGCGCACCCGCATACAGCGCCTCCGTCGCGCCGAGGAAGCTCAGCGCGCCGGCGCGGTGTTCGATCCAGGCGGGGCCTGCGGCCTCGATGAACAGGCCCTCCGGCAGCAGCTCCGGCGCCCGTGGCGGCAGCTCCAGTCCAAGCAGCGCCGCCATCACGCGCAGCGCCGGCAGCATCGGCTCCGTCTCCTCCCGGTTCGAGAGCAGGATCACGCCGGCGCCGCTTTCGGGGTCGAGGAGGAAGTGGTTCTTGTGGCCGGGCAGGCTGCCGCCATGGCCGATTAGGCGGCGGCCGCCGATCTCGGCCAGCGCAAGGCCCAGCCCGTAGCCGGTGGGCCGCCCATCGGCCAGTGGGGCGGGGGCGGCCAGCCGCGCCAACACATCGCCCGCCGGGCCATCGCCGCGCAGCAGCGCGCGCAGCCAGGTGGCGAGGTCCCGCGCGCTGCCGGTCAGCGCGCCGGAGGCCGACAGCGCCATGCCATAGCTGCCGGCATGCCATTCCTGCTGCGGCGCGCTACGCCAGTAGCCATCGGCCAGCCCGGGCAGCGGCCGGTCCCAGGCGGCGGGGAAACGGAAGCCGGTGCCGAGCGCCGCATTCAGCGCGCCTTCCACCCAGACGCCGAAAACCTGCCCGTGCCGCGCCATGGCCTGTTCCACCAGCCGGTAGCCGGTGTTGCTGTAGGACACCTCGGTGCCCGGCCGCGTATCCAGCCCCGGCAGCGTCGCGGTGAAGGCATCCAGCGCCGCATTGTCCAGCGCCGTGGTATAGGGCACGCCGCACAGGCCATAGCTCTGCATCAGGTCCGGCAGGCCGCCGGTCATACCGAGCGCACGCCAGGCCGGCACGCCGGCCAGCGCGTCCGGCAGATCGGGCAGCAGCGTGCCGAGCGGCGCCGCCAGGTCCAGCCCGTGATGCAGCGCGAAGGCGCAGAACACATGCTTGGTGAGGGAGGCGTAGCGCGTCGGCGTCGCTGCGCTGAAGGCGATGCCATGCGCCAGGCTGGCCAGGCCGCCGGCGAACTCGCCGCGGATGCCGTCGCGGTCGAACAGCAGCACGGCGCCGCCCGGTTCGCTGGCGGGCCAGGCCCGCGTGATTGCCTCGGCCTCGGTGGCGGCGGCTTTCCAATCCGGCATCCATAGCTCTCCCTGCTGCGTTGGGCAGCCTATCACCGGCCCGGCGTGGCGCGGAGGGTGGGGCGGCGGTTGTCCGGCCGGGGGCGATGGGTTGGAATGGCCCTCATGCAGGGCAGGGGGAAGACACGGATGGACACGAGCATGGGGACCTCGCTCTGCGATCTGCCGGCGGTGGAGCTGCGCCGGCTGATCGGCACGCGCCGCATCTCCCCGGTCGAGTTGCTGCAGGATTGCCTGCGCCGGATCGAGGCGGTGAACCCGGCGGTGAACGCGATCGTCGCGCTGGATGCGGAAGGCGGGCTGAAGGCGGCGCGGGCAGCGGAGGCGCAGGTGATGCGCGGCGACAAGCTCGGCCCGCTGCACGGCCTGCCGGTCGGCATCAAGGATCTGAACGACACGGCCGGGCTGCGCACCACCTATGGCTCGCCGATGTTCCGCGACCATGTGCCGGAGCGCGATGAGCGCGTGGTGGCGGCGCTGCGCCAGGCCGGCGCCATCATCCTGGCCAAGACCAACACGCCGGAATTCGGCACCGGCGGCAACACCATCAACGATGTCTATGGCGCCACCGGAAATGCCTTCGACCCGGCGCTGTCCTGCGCCGGGTCCTCCGGCGGGTCCGGCGTGGCGCTGGCCACCTCCATGCTGCCGCTCTGCACCGGCTCCGATACCGGCGGGTCGCTGCGCAAGCCGGCCGCCTGGTCCGGCGTGGTGGGGTTCCGGCCGACGCCGGGGCTGGTCGCCTCCGAACGAAGGCGGCTCGGCTGGTCGGTGCTGTCCGTGCAGGGGCCGATGGGGCGCAACGTGGCGGATACGGCGCTGCTGCTGGACGCGATGGCCAGCGTGGACAGTCGCGATCCGATGGCCAGCAAGCAGCGTGAGCCCCTGGCGCTGCGGCGGCCGCTGGACCTTTCCTCACTGCGGGTCGCGATTTCCGCCGATCTCGGCTTCGCCCCGGTGGCGCCCAGCATCCGCCGGGTTTTCCAGGCGCGCATGGCGGCTGTGGCGGGCGACTTCGCGGCCTGCGTGGAGGAGGACCCGGACATGGAGGGGATCGACCGCGCCTATCGCGTGATCCGCTGCACCAACTTCCTGGCCGCCTTCCGCAAATACTACGAGCAGGACCCCGGGCTGCTCGGCGGCAATACCCGCGGCAATTACGAGGAAGGGCTGCGCTACACGCTGTCCGACCTGGCGGAGGCGCATGCCGAGCAGACCCGCATCTACCGCGCTTTCCAGGATTTCTTCACCCGCCACGACCTGCTGCTGCTGCCCTGCCAGGCGCTGACGCCCTTCCCCAAGCAACTGCCTTACCCGACCGAGATGGAGGGCATGCCGCTGGAGGGCTATTTCGCTACGTCCGGCATCACCTACGGCATCTCGATGACCGGGCATCCCGCCATCTGCATCCCCTGCGGGCGGGACGAGAAGGGCATGCCCTTCGGCCTGCAGGTGGTCGGGCCGCGCGGGGCGGATGGCTTTACCCTGGATGCCGCCCAGGCGCTGGAGGCGCATTTTCAGGCGCTGCCGGAACTGGCCCGGCCGATCCCGGACCTGGCGCGACTGGCCGGTGGCAGCACCAGGGATTGATTTTTTGTAACCTTTCTTCTAGGGGCGGACCCCACTACCATGGGTCCGCCGAGTCCCGCCGGGGCGTCGCGGTCTTGCCCCGGCTGGACGCTTCGAGCCGGACACGTCGAGCCGGGCGCTTCGCCTCGGGCGCATCGGATCGGGGCGAGGCATTGGCGGCACAGGACAGGATCGGGACAGGATGGTGACCCCGCAACACATCTCGGCCGCCGATGTCCTGCTGGACATGGAGGCTGGCAACAAGCGCCGGGTGCTGGAGGCGCTGTCAACCGAGGCCGCCCGCCGCAGCGGCCGGGCGGAGGCCGATATCCTGGCGGCGCTGCAGGCGCGGGAGGAACTTGGCTCCACCGCGCTCGGCCGAGGCGTGGCGCTGCCGCATGCGCGGATGGCCGGCGACCACCCGCCGCTGATGCTGTTCGCCCGCCTGTCCAAACCCATAGACTACGAGGCGCGGGACGAGGAACCGGTGGATCTGGTGATCCTGGTGCTGTGGCCCGAGGCCTCGCCGGAGGGCTTCCTGCCCACCTTGGCGGCCACCTGCCGGCCGCTGCGCGCCCCCGCCGCGCTGCGCCGGCTGCGCGGCGCCACCGCACCGGAGGAGGTGGTGGCGGTGCTGGAGCGCTACGGCGCCGCCGGCGCCGATGCCGAGGATGACCGGTGAGGCGCCTGGATGCCTGACGCCCTGCTGCTGTCAGCCCTGGTCGGCCTGCCCTTCGCAGCCTCCATCCTCGCCGCGATCATGCCCAAGGCGTCCCGCAACCTGGCGGCGGGGCTGGCGGGCGGCGTTGCGCTCGCCTGCCTGGCGCTGGTCTGGGCGGCCTATCCGACCGTCTCGGCGGGCGGCGTGCTGCGTGCGGAATTCGCCTGGCTGCCCTCGCTCGGGCTGAACATGGTGCTGCGGATCGATGGTTTCGCCTGGCTGTTCGCCGGGCTGGTCAGCGGCATCGGCGCGCTGGTGGTGCTGTATGCGCGCTACTACATGGCGGCCGAGGACCCGGTGCCGCGCTTCTTCAGCTTCCTGCTCGCCTTCATGGGGGCGATGACCGGGGTGGTGACGGCGGGCAACCTGGTGCAGCTCGCCTTCTTCTGGGAACTGACCAGCCTCTTCTCCTTCCTGCTGATCGGCTATTGGCATCACTCCGCCGCGGCGCGGGACGGTGCGCGCATGGCGATGACCATCACGGCCACCGGCGGGCTGGCGCTGTTCGGCGGCGTGCTGGTGCTGGGGCATATCGTCGGCAGCTACGACCTGGATGTGGTGCTGGCCTCCGGCGACCTGATCCGCGAGCATCCGCTGTACCTGGTCGCGCTGGTCCTGGTGCTGCTCGGCGCGCTGACCAAAAGCGCGCAGTTCCCGTTCCATTTCTGGCTGCCGCACGCCATGGCGGCGCCGACGCCGGTTTCCGCCTATCTGCATTCCGCCACGCTGGTGAAGGCCGGCGTGTTCCTGATGGCGCGGCTCTGGCCGGTGCTGGCGGGGACCGAGGAATGGTTCCTGCTGGTCGGCACCGCCGGCCTGGTGACCATGCTGGTGGCCGCCTACATCGCCATCTTCCAGAACGACCTGAAGGGGCTGCTGGCCTATTCCACCATCAGCCATCTCGGGCTGATCACGCTGCTGCTCGGGCTGAACAGCGAATTGGCGCTGGTCGCGGCGGTGTTCCACATCATGAACCACGCGGCCTTCAAGGCATCGCTCTTCATGGCGGCCGGCATCATCGACCATGAGACCGGCACCCGCGACATCCGCCGCCTTTCCGGCCTCAACCGATCGATGCCCTTCACCGCAAGGCTGGCGCTGGTTGCCGCCGCGGCGATGGCCGGCGTGCCGCTGCTCAACGGCTTCCTGTCTAAGGAGATGTTCTTCGCCGAGGCGCTGACCGCGGAGGCACCGCTGAGCGGCGTGCTCAACCTGCTGCCGCTGGCGGCGATGCTGGCGAGCGCCTTTGCCGTGGCGTATTCGCTGCGCTTCATCCACGGCGCCTTCTTCGGCCCGGACCCGGTGGATCTGCCGCGCACGCCGCATGAGCCGGAAACCTGGATGCGCTTCCCGGTCGAGATCCTGGTGCTGGCCTGCATCATGGTGGGCGTGCTGCCGGCGGCCACCGTGGGGCCATTCCTGGCGATTGCCGTGCAATCCGTGCTGGGCGAGGACGTGCCGTATTACAGCCTGTCGGTCTGGCACGGCTTCAACCTGCCGCTGCTGATGAGCGTGGTGGCGCTGGCGCTGGGCGTGGCGCTGTACCTGCTGCTGGCGAAGCGCCTGCGCCGGGGCCTCGATTGGCCACCGCTGTTCCGCGGGCTGGAGGCGCGGCGCATCTTCGACCGGGTGATGGTCTTCCTGTCCTGGCGCCTGGCGCGGCGGCTGGAGGCGATCCTCGGCACGAGGCGGCTGCAGCCGCAGCTTCGCCTGATCGTCGGCGGCGGCATCCTGGCCGGTGCGGCGGCGATCTGGGCCGGCGGCATCGGGCCGGGCAATCTCTCGCCCTCCCCGGTCGATCCGGTGCTGGCGCTGGTCTGGGTGGTGGGCGCGGCCTGCGCCGTCGGCGCCGCCTGGCAGGCGAAGTACCACCGGCTGGCGGCGCTGATCCTGGTCGGCGGGGCCGGGCTGGTGGTCTGCGTCACCTTCGTCTGGTTCTCCGCCCCGGATCTCGCCTTGACGCAGTTGACGGTGGAGGTGGTGACCACGGTGCTGCTGCTGCTCGGCCTGCGCTGGCTGCCGAAGCGCCTGCCGGGCCCGCAGGATCGCGGGCCGGAGGTGATGACCAATACCCGCCGCATCCGCGACCTGGCCATCGCGATCGGTGCCGGCGGCGGGCTGGCGGCGCTGTCCTATGCCGTGATGGTCCGCACCCCGCCCGACCTGCTGGCGCTGGATTTCCTGGCGCGCGCCTATGCCGAGGGCGGCGGCACCAATGCGGTGAACGTCATCCTGGTGGATTTCCGCGGCTTCGACACGCTGGGCGAGATCTTCGTCGTCGCCGCGGTGGCGCTGACCACCTTCGCCCTGCTGCGCCGCTTCCGCCCGGCGGCGGACAGCGTGGAGGTACCGGAACAGCAGCGTGACCAGGGCGAGGGCGAAGCGGGCGTCGCGGTGACCGGCGGCGCCGACGGCAGGCGTGGCGCGGACTGGCTGCTGGTGCCCTTCACCCTGACGCGGATCCTGTTCCCGGTGATGCTGGTGGTCGCGGTGTTCCTGCTGCTGCGCGGGCATGACCTGCCGGGCGGCGGCTTCTCCGGCGGCATGGTCGTCGCCATCGCCATCATCCTGCAATACATGATCGGCGGCACCGATTGGACCGAGGACCGGCTGCGGCTGCGGCCGCCGCTGTGGCTTGGCGGCGGCCTGCTGATCTCGGCCGGGACCGGGCTGGCCGCCTGGCTGTTCGGGCGGCCCTTCATGACATCGTATTTCGGCTACGTGGAGTTGCCGCTGATCGGCCAGGTACCGACCGCCAGCGCGCTGATCTTCGACATCGGCGTGTTCATGCTGGTGGTGGGCGCGACGCTGCTGATGCTGGTGGCGCTGGCGCACCAATCCGTGCGTGGCCATCGCGCGGCGCCACCGCGCGTGACGCCGCCCGCCATGGCGCGCCGCGATCCGGCGCCGGTGGCAACCCCGGCGGGAGAGGGCTGATGGAACTGATCCTGTCGCTCGGCATCGGTGTGCTTGCGGGGTCCGGCGTGTGGCTGTTGCTGCGGCCGCGCACCTTCCAGGTCATCATCGGGCTCTGCCTGCTGTCCTATGCGGTGAACCTGTTCATCTTCTCCACCGGCGGGCTTCGCACCGGGGCGGCCGCCATCCTGCAGCGCGGCGAGGTCGGCACCCTGGCCGATTACGCGGACCCGCTGCCGCAGGCGCTGGCGCTGACCGCCATCGTCATCAGCTTCGCCACCACGGCGCTGCTGCTGGTGGTGCTGCTGGCATCGCGCGGCCTGACCGGCACCGACCACGTCGATGGCCGGGAGCGTAACCGGTGAACGGCTGGACCGACCATCTGGTGATCGCGCCGATCGTCGTGCCGATGCTGGCCGGCGCGGCGATGATCCTGGCGGGTGACCGCCGGCGCCGCCTGACGGTGGCGATCGGCTCCCTTTCGCTGCTGCTGATCGTCGCGCTGTCGATCCTGCTGCTGGTGCAGGCGCAGGTGCCGGAAGTGCGCATCTACCGGCTGGGCGACTGGCCCACCCTGTTCGGCATCGTGCTGGTGGCGGACCGGCTTTCGGCGCTGATGCTGGTGCTGACCGGCTGCCTCGGCCTGGCCGCCTTCGTCTTTTCCCTGGCGCGCTGGCACCGGGCGGGGGTGTATTTCCACCCGCTGTTCCAGTTCCAGCTCATGGGCCTGAACGGCGCCTTCCTGACCGGCGACCTGTTCAACCTGTTCGTGTTCTTCGAGGTGATGCTCGCTGCCTCCTACGGCATGGCGCTGCATGGCTCGGGCGTTGCGCGGGTGCGGGCCGGGCTGCACTACCTGACCATCAACCTGGTCGCCTCCCTGCTGTTCCTGGTCGGCGTCTCCGTCGTCTATGGCATCGGCGGCACGCTCAACATGGCGGACCTCGCCGCGCGAATCCCGCTGGTGGCGGTAGAGGATCGCGGGCTGCTGGAGGCGGGGCTGGCGGTGATGGGGGTGGCCTTCCTCATCAAGGCGGCGATGTGGCCGCTCGGCTTCTGGCTGCCCGGCACCTATGCCGCCGCGGCGGCGCCGGCGGCGGCCATCCTGTCCATCCTCAGCAAGGTCGGCATCTACGCCATCCTGCGCGTCTGGCTGCTGCTGTTCGGGCCGGAGGCCGGGGCCTCCGCCGGTTTCGGCGCCGATTGGCTGCTGGCCGGTGGGCTGCTGACCATCGGCTTCGGCTCCATTGCCGTGCTGGCGACGCAGGACCTGCCGCGGCTGGCGGGCGCCAGCGTGCTGGTTTCCTCCGGTACGCTGCTGGCCGCGATCGGCACCGGGCAGGTGGCGGTGACCGCCGGCGCGCTGTTCTACCTGACCGGCTCCGTGCTCGCGATCGGCGCGCTGTTCCTGCTGATCGAGCTGGCCGAGCGGTCGCGGGAGGTTGGCGCCGACGTGCTGGCCGTGACGCGGGAGGCGCTGGGACCCGGGGAGGATGACGGCGAGGGCGACGCGGCGGAGGAAACCGGCGTCGCCATTCCGGGCATCCTGGCAATACTGGGCCTCGGCTTCATGGCCTGCGCGCTGCTGCTGGCCGGGCTGCCGCCGCTGTCGGGCTTCCTGGCCAAATTCGCCATCCTGTCGCCGCTGCTCGGCACCGCGCCGACGCCGGTGGCCACCACGACCTGGCTGATGATGGCGGCGCTGATCCTGTCCGGGCTCGCCACGCTGATCGCCATGGTGCGGGCCGGCATCGCCGTGTTCTGGGCGCCCCAGGCCATCCGCGTTCCGCGGGTGCGGGTGGTGGAACTGGCGCCGGTGCTGCTGCTGCTGGCGCTGAGCGGGGCGCTGACCGTGGGGGCGGGGCCGGCGCTGGCCTATATGCAGGCGACGGCGGAGGCGCTGCACGCGCCGGGCGGCTATTTGCGGGCCGTGCTGGGCGCGCGGACCGCGCTGCCGGGCGGCATGCCGTGAGGCGCCTGCTGCCCTACCCGCTGCTCGGGCTGTCGCTGCTGCTGCTGTGGATGCTGCTGCAGGACAGCGCATCCCCGGCCGCGCTGCTGCTCGGCGCCGTGCTGGCGCTGGCGGGCTGCCGCGTGCTGGTGGCGCTGCGCCTGCCACCCACCGGCCCGCGCGGCCTGGCGGCGCTGGCCTCCCTGCGGCGGCTGCGGGCGTTGGTCGCGCTGCTGGGCGACGTGGCGGTGGAGGTTGTTCGCTCCAACAACGCCGTGGCGCGCATCATCCTGCGCGTGCCCGGCGCGCGGGAGGGCCGGTCCGGCTTCGTGCATGTGCCGCTGGACATGCGGAACCCCTACGGCCTGGCGGCGCTGGCCTGCATCCTGACGGCGACGCCGGGCACGGTCTGGGTGGATTACGACGAGGCCGAGAGCATCATGCTGCTGCATGTGCTGGACATGATCGACGAGGAGCAGTGGGTCCGCATCGTCAAGGACAAGTGGGAGCGGCAGTTGATGGACCTGTTCGAATGAGCGCCACCCTGTTCGGCTGGGCCGTGCTGGCGGCGCAGATCCTGCTGGTGGCGGCCATGGCCTGCCCGCTGTGGCGCGTGCTGCGTGGCCCGCGGGCGCAGGACCGGGTGCTGGCGCTGGACACGCTGTACATCATCTCCGCCATGCTGCTGCTGGTCTTCGGCATCCGCACCGGCAGCACGCATTACTTCGAGGCGGCGCTGCTGATCACCCTGCTCGGCTTCGTCGCCACCGCCGCCCTGGCCAAGTTCCTGATGCGGGGCGAGGTGATCGAATGAACGGCGCGGCCGACCTGCCGCTGTGGCTGGCACTGCCGGTCGCGCTGCTGCTGCTGGCGGGGGCCGGCCTGGCGCTGGTCGGTTCCATCGGCCTGATGCGGCTGCGCGGTTTCTACGACCGCGTGCACGCGCCGGCCGTGGTCAGCACGCTCGGCATCGGCTGCGTGCTGCTGGCCTCCATGCTGTATTTTTCCGTGCTGCAGACCCGCTTCGTGCTGCATGAACTGCTGATCATCGTCTTCGTGGTGGTGACCACGCCGGTCACGCTGATGCTGCTGACCCGCGCCGCGCTGTACCGCGACCGGCGCGAGAACAGCGACGAGGTGCCGCCGCTGCCGGAGGATTGAGGCAGCCCTTCAGCCGTGGCGTCGCCGCAGCCATTTCTCTGCCTCCACGATTACCAGCAGCACCGCGCCGCAGGCCAGCACCAGCGCCGATTCCACCATGCCCAGCGCGGTGGTCCGAAAAGCCTGCTGCATCCACGGCAGCCAGGTGAAGGCGATCTGCGCCAGGATGATCGCCGCAAGCCCCGCCAGCACCGCCGGCGTGCCGACCACGCCACGCCAGGTCAGCGAGGTGCCGTGCACGTAGCGCACGCTGAACAGATACGCGATCTCCATCACCACGATGGCGTTCACCACCATGGTGCGCGCCGTCTCCATCGGCAGGCCCTGGGCCTGCGCCCAGAAGAACACGCCGAAGGCGCCGCAGGCCATCAGGACGGAGGTGAAGATGATCTGCCAGGCCAGCGCCCCGGTCAGGATCGGCTCCTGCCGCGGCCGTGGCGGGCGGGCCATGGTGCCCGGCTCCGTCGGCTCGAAGGCCAGCACGGTGCCGAGCGCGACGCTGGAGACCAGGTTCACCCACAGGATCTGCACCGGCGTGATCGGCAGCGCCATGCCGGCCAGGATCGCGGCGATGATGGTCAGCGATTCGCCGCCATTGGTCGGCAGGGTCCAGCCGATGACCTTGCGGATATTGTCATAGACCGTGCGGCCCTCGCGCACCGCGGCGACGATGGAGGCGAAATTGTCATCCGCCAGCACCATGTCGGCGGCCTGCTTCGCCGCCTCCGTGCCCTTGGCGCCCATGGCGACGCCGACATCGGCGCGCTTCAGCGCCGGCGCGTCGTTCACGCCGTCCCCGGTCATCGCCACCGTGTGGCCCTCGGCCTGCAGCGCCATCACCAGGCGCAGCTTGTGTTCGGGCGTGGTCCTGGCGAAGACCGTCACATGGCCGACGGCGCGGCGCAGCGCGGCATCGTCCAGCTTTTCCAGCTCGGCGCCCGTCAGCACCTCCGGCGCCTCCGCGAGGCCGAGCTGGCGGGCGATTTCGCGGGCCGTGGCGGCGTGGTCGCCGGTGATCATCACCACGCGGATGCCGGCCTCCCGCGCATCCCGCACCGCGGCCATCGCCTCCGGCCGCGGCGGGTCGATGAAGCCGATCAGGCCGAGCAGGCGCGGGCCGCCGGCCAGCGTCTCCGCCGCAAGCTGCACCGCGCCGGCGGGGGCGGACAGCGCGGCGAAGCCCAGCACGCGCTGACCCTCCGCCGCCAGCGCCTCAGCGCGCGCTGTCCAGGCGGCACGGTCGAGATCCGGCGTATCGGCGCAGAGGTCCAGGATGCGCTCCGGCGCGCCCTTCAGCAGGATGAGGTCGCCGCCCTCCGGGTCCGGATGCAGGGTCGCCATGAAGCGGTGCTGGCTGTCGAAGGGAATCTCGTCCCGCCGCGGATGCGCCTGGCGCTCGGCCGCGGGGTCGAGGCCGGCCTTGCGCGCCAGTACCACCAGGGCGCCCTCCATCGGGTCGCCCTCCACCCGCCAGGCGCCATCCACCTCGCGCAGCTCCGCATCGTTGCACAGCAGCGCGGCGCGCAGCAGGTCGCGCAGCGCGGCTTCCGCCCCGTGTTCCAGCGGCGTGCCGTCGCGCAGGATCTCGCCGCCCGGCTCGTAGCCGACGCCGGTGGCGGCCAGGGCGTCGCCGGGCAGCAGCAGGGTGGTCGCCACCATCTCGTTGCGCGTCAGCGTGCCGGTCTTGTCGGTGCAGATCACGCCCACCGCGCCCAGGGTCTCCACGGCCGGAAGCTGGCGGATGATGGCGCGGCGGCCGGCCATGCGCTGCACGCCGATCGCCAGCGTGATGGTCATGATCGCCGGCAGCCCTTCCGGAATGGCGGAGACCGCCATGCCGACCACTGCCATAAAGGCCTCGCTCGCCGGCTGGTCGCGCAGCAGCGTGGCGAAGCCGAACAGCAGCGCGGAGACGGCCAGCACGGTGCCGGAGACCTGGCGCGCGAAATGCGACATCTGCCGCAGCAGCGGCGTCTGCAACGTGTCCACCGCGCCGAGCATGGTGCTGATCCGCCCCAGCTCCGTCGCCGCGCCGGTGGCCACGGCGACGCCCGCGCCGCTGCCGGCGGCGACCAGCGTGCCGGACCAGGCCATGGCGCTGCGCTCCGCCAGCGGCGCCTCGGCTGGCACGGCGGCGATGCCCTTCTCCACCGGCACGGATTCGCCGGTCAGCGCCGCCTCCTCGATCCGCAGGTTGCGGGCGCGCAGCAGGCGGAGGTCGGCCGGCACGCGGTCCCCGGCCTCCAGCAGCACGATATCGCCGGGCACGATCTCCGCCGCCGGCACGCGCAGCCGGCGGCCGTCGCGCAGCACCATGGCGGAGGGGTCGATCATGCCGCTGATCGCCTCCATGGCGCGGGCGGCCTTGCCTTCCTGCACGAAGCCGATCACCGCGTTCAGCACCACCACGGCCAGGATCACGCCGGCGTCCAGCGCATGGCCCAGGGCCAGGGACAGCGCGGCGGCGGCGAGCAGGACGTAGATCAGCACATCGTGGAACTGCCGCAGGAAGCGCCGCAGCGGGCCCTCGCCCCTGGCCTCCGGCAGCCGGTTCGGGCCGTGCCGCGCCAGCCGTGCCGCCGCCTCCGCGCCCGACAGACCCTCGGCAGCCGTCTGCAAGGTGGCGAGCACGGAAGCGGGTGTTGCGGCATGTGGCGGGTCGCGGGATGGCTGGGGCGTGGCGGCCAAGTCCGGGCGCTCCTCGATCACGTGACGCGGACCGGATGCCACGAGGCGGCGCGGCCCACCAGTTGCCAGGATGGCAGGCTCGCGCCGGCGTGATGCACGCCGCTTGCCCGCGCCGGACCCGCATCCTAGGCTTCCCGCATGGCGTTCGACGTTCTTCCCGGCCTCGGCCAACCGCTGCGCCGGTTGGAGGATCCCCGCCTGCTGACCGGCGGCGGGCGCTTCACCACGGATGTCGCGGCCCCCGGCGCGCTGCATGCGGTGTTCGTCCGGTCCCCCCACGCGCATGCGCGCATCCTGGATGTGGATGCCTCCGCGGCGCGGGTGCTGCCCGGTGTGGTCGCGGTGTTCACGGCGGCGGAGACGGCCAGCCTCGGCCACAACCCGGCGGTGACGGAAATCCGCGACGCCGCCGGCGCCCGCCACATCGAGCCGCCGCGCCTGCCGATCCCGGCCGATCGCGTGCGCCATGTCGGCGAGATCGTCGCCATGGTGGTCGCCGAGACCCCGCATGCGGCGCGCGATGGGGCGGAGGCGGTGGCGGTGGATTACGACCCGCTGCCCGCCGTGGTGCGCGGCGATGACGCGCTGGAACCCGGCGCGCCGCTGATCCACGCGCAGGCGCCGGACAATCTGTGCTGCCTGTGGCAGAAGGGCGATGCGGAGGCGGTGGATACTGCCTTCGCCGGCGCGGCGCAGATCGCCCGCGTCAGCTACCGGTCCCCGCGCATCCTGGCAGGCTATCTGGAAATCCGCGCGGCGCTGGCGCAGTGGCAGGACGGGCGCGTGACGCTGACCACGCCATCGCAGGGCGTGCATCTGCTGCACCGCGTGCTGTGCGACCACATCCTGCACTGGCCGCGCGACAGGCTGCGGGTGGTGACGCCGGATGTCGGCGGCGGCTTCGGCCCCAAGCTGCCGCCCTATCCCGAACAGGCGCTGGCCTGCTTCGCCGCCTGGGAATTGCAGCGCGACGTGCGCTGGGTGCAGGACCGCAGCGAGCACCATCTGGCGGATACCCATGCCCGCGACCTGGTGGCGGAAGCCTCGCTCGCCCTGGATGCGGAAGGCCACTTCTTGGCGGTGCGCGTGGAGGGCGTGGCGAATTTCGGCGCCTTCGTCTCCACCGTGAATCCCACCATCCCGACCAGCGGCATGGCGAAGGTGCTGGGCGGGCTGTACCACATCCCGTCCATGCACATCGCGCTGCGCTGCGCCTTCAGCAACACCGCGCCGGTGGATGCCGTGCGCGGCGCCGGCAAGCCGGAGGCGCTGCTGCTGCTGGAGCGCCTGGTGGATGTGGCGGCGCGCGATGCCGGGCGGGACCCGGTGGCGCTGCGCCGGCTGAACCTGCTGCCGCGCGATGCCTACCCGTACCGCACCGCGCTCGGCTATCGCTACGACAGCGGCGATCCGGCGGCGCTGCTGGATGCGGTGCTGGAACTCGGTGATGCGGCGGGCTTCGCGGCACGGCGCCAGGCCTCCGCCGCGCGCGGGTTGCGGCGGGGGCGCGGCGTGGCGTGCCACCTGCACGGCTCCGGCGGCTGGGGCGACGAGACCTCGATGGTGGAGGTGCAGGCCGATGGCCGCATCACCGCGCGCACCGGCACGCAGAGCCAGGGGCAGGGGCATGCCACCGCTTATGCCCAAGTGCTGGCCGCCGCCTTCGGCGTGGATGCGGCGCAGGTCGAGATCATCCAGGGCGACAGCGACCGCATCCCGCGCGGCGGCGGCACCGGCGGATCCTCCTCCACCATCATCTCCGGCACCACCCTGTCCCGCGCCGCGGCGGCGGCGATCGAGGACGGTCTGCCGGCGGCGGCGGAGATGCTGGAGGCGGCGGCGGCCGATGTGGCCTGGGCCAACGGCGCCTATGAGATCGCCGGCACCGATCGCCGCGTGACGCTCGCCGCCGTCGCCGAACGCCAGGGCGGGCTGCGCGGCCAGGCGGATTTCGAGGGCACGGTGGAGACCTGGCCCGCCGGCATCGCCTGGTGCGAGGTGGAGGTGGACCCGGAGACGGGGCAGGTGGTGCTGGACCGTTTCGCGGCCGCCATCGATGCCGGCACCGTGGTGAACCCGGTGCTGCTGGCGGGCCAGTTGCAGGGCGGCTGGGCGGCCGGCATCGGCCAGGCGCTGTCCGAGGATGCGTGCTACGACGCCGAGGGCCAGATGCTGGCCGCGACGCTGATGGACTACGCCATGCCGCGCGCGGCGGAACTGCCGGATTTTCGGCATGCGGTGCTGCCGGTGCCGTCCCCGAACAATGCGCTCGGCATCAAGGGCGTCGGCGAATTGCCGACCAATGGCGCGCCCGCGGCGGTCGCCAATGCGGTGGCGGATGCGCTGGAAGGCGCGCATGTGGAACTGCCGATGACGCCGCAGCGCGTCTGGCACGCGCTGCGGCAGGTCTGAGCATTTTCAAGCCCTGCAGCTTCGCAGGGCAACTCGGATAATGCGCCAAACCACCGGTTAACGCTTCTTCAGCGCCTCCGGCTTGTGCGCCGCCTGGGCGCCGGTCTTGTCGCTTTCGACGATGTATTGCGGATCGCCCTTCGAGGCGGCGACCTTGTGGCTCTTGATGTGGGTCGGGCTGGTCTGCTTGCGGACCACCTCGCCCTGGGTCTCCCCCTGGCTGGTGTTCCACGAAACCTTGTCGCCGGGCTTGAGCTCGGTCACGGCCCGGCCGTCCCACCGGTGCTGCCGAACACGCCGCCGCTGGCGAAGCTGTATTCGCCGGAGGCCAGCATGACATAGACCGGCGCGATCTCCGCCGGCTGCCCCGGCCGGCCGAGCGGCACCTGGCTGCCGAACTCGGTCAGCGCATCCGTCGGCTGCCCGCCGCTCGGCTGCAGCGGCGTCCAATAGGGGCCGGGGGCGACCGCGTTCACGCGGATGCCCTGTTCCGCCACCTGCTTCGCCAGCGCCTGCGTGAAGGTGATGATCGCCGATTTCGTCATCGAATAGTCCAGCAGCATCTTCGGCGGATCGAAGGCGACGACGGAGGCGGTGTTGATGATGGTGGACCCGGCCGGCATGTGTGGCAGTGCCGCCTTGGTGATCCAGAACAATGCGTAGATGTTCGCTTTGAAGGTGTTGTCGAACTGCTCCGTGCTGATCTCGCCGATCGAGGGCTGCGCCGTCTGGCGGCCCGCATTGTTCACCAGGATGTCGAGCCCGCCGAGCTCCTGCCGCGCACGGTCCACCAATTGCCGGCAGAACGCCTCCTCCTGGATATTGCCCGGGATCGCCACGGCCTTGCGGCCGGCCTGGCGGATCAGCTCCACCACCTCCCGTGCATCGCTTTCCTCGGCTTCCAGGTAGTTGATCGCGACGTCGGCACCCTCTCGCGCATAGGCGATGGCCGCGGCACGGCCGATGCCGGAATCGCCGCCCGTGATCAGCGCGCGGCGGCCGGTAAGCTTGCCGGAGCCGCGATAGCTGTCCTCGCCATGGTCCGGCCGCGGTTGCATGCGGGAGGCGAGGCCCGGCCATTCCTGTTCCTGCCGCGGGAAGGGCGGGCGGGGATAGGCCTGGCGCGGGTCCTCCAGCGAAGGCGCGCCACCGCTGCCGGAACTGCTCCGCTGATTGGCCCGCTGGTTGGCCTGCTGGCCCGATTGCTGGGCGCTGGCCGGCATGGCGCCGAGCAGCGCCGGGGCTGCCATCAGCCCGCCGCCAACCCCGCCAATGATCGCGCGCCGGGATGCGGCGTTGGCATCGCCTTGGTTCCTGTCTGTCATGATGAGTGTCCGTGTCGGTGTCCGCCCCCCAAAGCCGCGCGCACGTCGCCCGGTTTCGTGCGCCGGCGAGACGGCCGCCCCCGCGCCGGGAAACGTCATCTCGCCATCCGCAACGCCCCGGTCCATCCTTCCGCGTGCAGTATGGGAGACGGCGCAATGGACGGGACGGTGATCGAGGGCGTGAAGGCCTGGCAGGCGGAGCTCGCCGCCATCCGCCAGGACATCCACGCGCATCCGGAGATGGGCATGGAGGAGGTCCGCACCTCCGCCCTGGTCGCGAAGCAGTTGCGTGACTACGGGGTGGAGGTGGCGGAGGGCATCGGCCGCTTCGGCGTGGTCGGCACCATCCGCGGCACCAGGCCGGGCCAGCGCGTGATCGGCCTGCGCGCGGACATGGACGCGCTGCAGATTCCGGAGGCGACGGGCAAGCCCTATGCCTCCACCAACCCCGGCATCATGCATGCCTGCGGCCATGACGGGCACACCACCATGCTGCTCGGTGCCGCGCGCTGGCTGTCCGAACACCGTGATTTCGCCGGCACCGTGCACCTGATCTTCCAGCCGGCCGAGGAAGGCCGCGGCGGTGCGAAGGCGATGCTGGCGGATGGGCTGTTCGATCGTTTCCCCTGCGATGCCGTCTATGGCCTGCACAACAAGCCCACTTTGCCGGCCGGTCAGTTCGCCACGCGCAAGGGCCCCGCGCTGGCGGCCGCCGACCGCTTCGCCGTCACCTTCCGCGGCACCGGCGGGCATGGCGGATCGACGCCGCACCTGGCCACCGACGTCACCATCGTGCAGGCGCATTTCGTGCTGGCGCTGCAGACCATCATCGGCCGCAACGTTGCCGCGGTGGATGCGGCGGTGCTCAGCGTGGGCTCCATCCAGGGCGGTTCGCCGGTCTCCTCCAATGTCATGCCGGCGGAGATCACCGTCACCGGCACCTCCCGCAGCTACACACCCGCGGTGCGGGATCTGCTGGAGCGGCGGATCGGCGAGCTGGCGCAGGGTCTGGCCGCGATGCATGGCTGCACGGCGGAGGTGGCGTACCGGCGCGGCGTGCCGGCGCTGGTGAACCATGCGGAGCAGACCGACCTCGCCATCGCCGCCGCAACGGCCCTGGTCGGCAATGCCGCGGTCGATGCGCAGTTCCCGCCGGTGACCGGCGCGGAGGATTTCGCGCTGATGCTGGAGGCCCGGCCGGGCGCCTTCATGTTCCTCGGCGGCGGCAGCGGGCCGGATGGCACCTCGGCCAACCTGCACACGCCGCATTTCGACTTCAATGACGCGATCATTCCGATGGGCGTGGCGTATTGGGTCAGTGTTGTGGACCAGGAACTGGGCCAGCAGCGGCGTTGAACGACAGATGAAAAATAGGGGTTAGACAGGCCGTCTCCATGCTGTAGCGTTCCAGTCACAGGGGTTCCTCAAGGCAGCCGGGCGGTCGAACAGACCCGGCGCCGGAGGGCAATTCGGGACTTGGGAGAGTTGGGCATGAACGAGGACGACCTGCGCCAGATGATCGGGCGCGTGCAGCGCGGCAGCCTGTCCCGCCGTGGCTTCGTGAAGCGGATGGCGGCCGTGGGGCTGACGGCGCCGATGGCGACGCAGCTTCTGGCGATCGCCGGCGCCGCGCCGGCCGCCGCCCAGACCGCCAGCGCCTATCCCGCGCAGCGCGGCGGCGGGGCGCTGAAGGTGCTGTACTGGCAGGGCGCCACGCTGCTGAACCCGCATTTCGCGGTGGGTACCAAGGACCAGGACGGCAGCCGCGCCTTCTACGAGCCATTGGCCGGCTGGGCGCAGGACGGCACGCTGGAGCCGATCCTGGCAGCCGAGATTCCGTCCCGCGAGAATGGCGGCCTGGCCGAGGATGGCCGCTCCGTCACCTGGAAGCTGAAGCGCGGCGTGAAGTGGCATGATGGCCAGGACTTCACCGCCGACGACGCCGTGTTCAACTGGGAATACGCCAAGGACCCTGCCACCGCCTCGGTCACCACCGGCAGCTATCGCGACGTGAATGTCGTGAAGGTGGATGACCATACGGTGCGCGTGGAATTCCAGCGCCCGACGCCGTTCTGGGCGGATGCCTTCGTCGGCTCCCGCGGCATGATCGTCCCGAAGCACCTGTTCAAGGACTATACCGGCGCCAAGTCACGCGATGCGCCCACCAACCTGCGCCCGGTCGGCACCAGCGCCTACAAATTCGCGGATTTCCAGCCCGGCGACATGCTGCGCGGCGAGGCGAACCGCAACTACCACATGCCGAACCGGCCCTTCTTCGACACGCTGGAAGTGAAGGGCGGCGGCGATGCCGTCTCCGCCGCGCGGGCTGTCATGCAGACCGGCGAATTCGACTATGCCTGGAACATGCAGGTGGAGGACGAGATCCTCAAGCGGCTGGAGGCCAATGGCCGCGGCAAGGTGAACGTGCTGCCGGGTGGCGGCATCGAGTTCATCCAGCTTCAGACGCGGGATCCGTGGACGGAGGTGGAGGGCGAGCGTGCCCATATGAGCACCACTCACCCGACGCTATCCGACCCCGCGGTGCGCCAGGCACTGTCGCTGCTGTGCGACCGCAACGCGCTGGAGCAGTTCATCTACGGCCGAGGCGGCCCCGCCACCGCCAACTTCCTGAACAACCCGCCCCGCTTCCGGTCGGAGAACATGAAGTTCGAGTTCTCCATCGCCAAGGCGAACGAGATCCTCGATGCCGCGGGCTATGTCCGCGCGCGGGACGGCGTCCGTGCTAAGGACGGCAAGCGGTTGAAGTTCGTCTTCCAGACCTCGATCAACACGCCGCGCCAGCGCACCCAGGCGGTCATCAAGCAGGCGGCGCAGCGGGCCGGCATCGAGATCGAGGTGAAGGCCGTCACGGCTTCGGTCTTCTTCTCCTCCGACGTCGCGAACCCGGACACGTACACGAAGTTCTGGTCCGATATCCAGATGTACACCACGACGATGCCGCAGGCCGATCCGCAGCTCTTCATGAACCAGTACGTGTCGTGGGAGATGTCGACCAAGGCGAATTCCTGGCAGGGCCGCAACATCGTCCGTTGGAAGAACGACGAGTACGATGCCGCCTATCGCGCCGCGGAAGGCGAGCTGGACCCGGTGAAGCGCGCCGCGCTGTTCATCAAGATGAACGACCTGATCGTCGGCTCCAACCACGTAATTCCGCTGGTCGGCCGGCCCACCGTCTCGGCCAGCCTGAACACGCTGAAGCACAAGCTGAGTGCCTGGGACCTCACCTTGGGCTTCCTGCACGAATGGTACCGCACGGCCTGACGCCCGCCGCACGTGACCAACTATGTCGTCCGTCGCCTGCTGATCGCGATCCCGAGCCTGCTCGGGATCAGCCTCATCCTCTTCACCGTGCTGGCGCTCGCGCCCGGTGATCCGTTCGAGGAGCTGGCGACCAACCCTGCCATCCCGCCCGATGTGCGCGCCGCGCTGCGCGCCAGCCTCGGGCTGGATGATCCGGTCTGGACCCGTTACTTCAGCTGGCTGACCGCCATGCTGCGGGGCGACTGGGGCTATTCCTTCGTCAGCCGCGTGAATGTGGACCAGCTTATCCTGGCGCGGCTGCCGACCACGCTGGCGATCATCGGCGCGTCGCAGATCCTGGCGCTGGCCATCGCGCTGCCGGTCGGCGTGATGGCGGCGACGCGCCCGTATTCCATCTTCGACCAGGTGGCGAACACGCTGGCCTTCATCGGCTTCTCGCTGCCCACCTTCTTCACCGGGCTGCTGCTGATCCTGCTGTTTTCCATCACGCTGGACTGGCTGCCCTTCGTCTATCGCGCGGACCTGTCCTCAACCGGCTGGACCTGGCTCTGGGAACAGGTGCGGCAATCCATCATGCCGGTCGCGGTGCTGGGGCTGTTCCAGGGCGCGGCCTGGACGCGCTTCGTGCGGTCCGCCGTGCTGGACGTGATCCGGCTGGACCATGTGACCACGGCGCGCGCCAAGGGGCTGCCGGAAGGCAGCGTCACGCTGCGCCACATCGTCCGCAACGCGCTGATCCCGGTGGTCACGCTGGTGGCGCTGCAGATGCCCACGGTATTCGGCGGCGCGATCGTGACGGAGCAGATATTCCGGATCCCGGGCATCGGGTCGCTGCTGATCAGCGCCATTCTCGCCAACGACACGCCGGTGATCATGGCCGTCACCTTCGTCTTCGCCATCCTTGTCGTCTTCTTCAACCTGTTGGCGGATGTGATCTATGGCTGGCTCGACCCTCGCATCAGCTACAGCTAGCGCGCCCGCACCCCGGCGCCGGGTGACGCCGGGGCAGGAGGCCTGGCGCCGCTTCCGCAAGCACAGGCTGGCGGTGGTCAGCCTGTTCACGCTGGGCCTGCTGGTGCTGGCGCTGCTGGTCGGGCCGCTGGTCTGGACGCTGCCGATCGACGAGATCGATTTCACCGCGCGGCTGCAGGGGCCGAGCTGGGAACATCCCTTCGGCACGGATGACCTCGGCCAGGACATCCTGGCGCGGGTGCTGCATGGCGGGCGGATCTCGCTCGCCGTCGGCGTCGCCGCCATGCTGGTGGCGGTCTTCGTCGGCGTGCTGGTCGGCGCCATCGCCGGCATGTCGCGCGGCCGGGTCGATGCGGCGCTGATGTGGCTGACTGACCTGTTCCTGTCGCTGCCGGAACTGCCGCTGCTGCTGCTGATCATCTACCTGTTCCGCGACGGGCTGGGCGCCATCGTCGGGCCGGAGGCCGGCGTCTTCATCATGATCGTCGCCGTCATCGGCGGTTTCCGGTGGATGCCGGTCGCGCGCCTGGTTCGGGCGCAGTTCTTCTCGCTGCGGGAGAAGGAATTCGTCGAAGCCGCCCGCGCGCTCGGTGCCTCCCGGTCCCGCCTCGTGGTGCGCCACATCCTGCCGAATGCGCTGGGGCCGGTGATCGTGGCGGCGACCATCGACGTGGCTGCGGCGATCATCGCAGAGAGCACGCTGTCCTTCCTCGGCCTCGGCTTCCCGCCGGATATCCCGACCTGGGGCCGGCTGCTGTTCGATGCCAAGGACAACCTGGATTTCGCGCCGCATTGGGCGCTGTTCCCGGGGCTGGCCATCTTCCTGACGGTGCTGACCATCAACTTCATCGGCGACGGCTTGCGTGACGCCCTCGACCCGAGGCGCGTGACATGAGCCATTTTTGCCTCCCTCAAGCGCCGGGCGGCCGCTCCGCGGCCTTGGCTCGCCGCATTGGCGGCGGACGCCATTCGGCGCCTCGGCCGGCTTCGCCTGCCGCCGGGGCCTCCGCATGAACGACGCCCCGCTGCTCGCGCTGCACGGCCTGAAGGTGCACTTCAAGACCGATGACGGCATGGTCCGCGCGGTGGATGGCGTGGACCTCACCGTCAACCGCGCGGAGACGGTCTGCGTCGTCGGCGAGTCCGGCTGCGGCAAGACCGTCACGGCCATGACCATCCTGAAGCTGATCGCCATGCCGCCCGGCCGCATCGTCGCCGGCGAGATCCGCTTCGAGGGCCGCGACCTGGTGCCGCTGCCGCCGGCCGAGATGCAGAAGATCCGCTCCAAGGAGATCGGCTTCGTCTTCCAGGAACCGATGACCAGCCTGAACCCGGTCTATACCGTGGGCCAGCAGATCGCGGAGACGGTGCGCCAGCACGAAGGCCTGTCCCGCCGCGCCGCCATGGACCGCGCGGCGGAGATGCTGCGGCTGGTGAACATCCCGAATCCCCAGCGCCGCGTGAACGATTATCCGCACCAGTTCTCCGGCGGCATGCGCCAGCGCGTGATGATCGCCATGGCGCTGTCCTGCAACCCGAAGCTGCTGATCGCGGACGAGCCCACCACGGCGCTGGACGTGACGATCCAGGCGCAGATCCTGGAACTGCTGAACGAGATGAAGCAGCGCCTCGGCATGGCCGTGCTGCTCATCACCCACGCGATGGGCGTGGTGGCGGAGACCGCGCAGCGCGTCGTCGTGATGTATGCCGGCAAGGTGGTGGAGGAAGCGACGGTGGAGGCGCTGTTCGCCGATCCGCGCCACCCCTACACCCAGGGCCTGATCCGATCGATCCCGCGCATCGACCTGGCGGCGACGACGCATACGCGGCTGGAGGCAATTCCCGGCACCGTGCCCTCCCTGCTCAACCCGCCCATCGGCTGCCGCTTTGCCGCGCGCTGCCGCCACGCCATGCCCGACTGCGTCGCGGCGGAGCCGCCGTTGCGGGAGGTGACGCCGGGCCACAAGGTGGCCTGCATCCTCTACCCGGAAGTCCACGCATGACCGAACCCTTGCTCAGCGTGCAGGATTTGCAGAAGCGCTTCGCCGTCACCGGGGGCCTGTTCAGGCAGAAGGTGGAGGAGGTGCACGCCGTCTCCGGTGTCAGCTTCGACATCGCTCCGGGGGAGACGCTGGGCCTGGTCGGCGAATCCGGCTGCGGCAAATCCACCACCGGCCGGCTGATCCTGCGCCTGATCGAGCCCAGCGGCGGCCAGGTGTGGTTCGACGGGCGGGACGTGACGGCGCTGGATCGCAACCAGCTCGGCACGCTGCGGCGCGACATGCAGATCATCTTCCAGGACCCGTTTGCCAGCCTCAATCCGCGCATGACGGTGGGCGCGATCATCGGGGAGGCGCTGGTCATCCACAAACTCGGCCGCACACGGCAGGAGCGCGAGGACCGGGTGGTGGAGCTGCTGGAGACGGTCGGACTGAACGCCGACCAGATGCGCCGCTTCCCGCATGAATTCTCGGGTGGACAGCGGCAGCGCATCGGCATTGCGCGGGCGCTCGCCGTGTCGCCGAAGCTGATCGTCTGCGACGAGCCGGTCTCGGCGCTGGATGTCTCGATCCAGGCGCAGGTGGTGAACCTGCTGGAGGATCTGCAGGAGAAGCTGGGCCTCACCTACCTGTTCATCGCGCATGACCTGTCGGTGGTGGAGCATACCAGCGACCGCGTCGCGGTGATGTATCTCGGCCGCATCGTGGAGATCGCCTCCTCGCGCGACCTCTACACCAACCCGACGCATCCCTATACGGAGGCGCTGCTGAGCGCGGTGCCGATTCCGGACCCGACGGTGAAGCGCCAGCGCATCATGCTGCGCGGCGACGTGCCGAGCCCGCTGAACCCGCCGAGCGGCTGCCACTTCCACACGCGCTGCCCGATCGCCAAGGCGGAACCGTGCCAGACCGTGGTGCCGGAATTGCGGGAGGTGGCGCCGGGTCATCGCGTGGCCTGCCATTTGCGGGGCTAACGCGCCCCGCCGAGATGGTCGAAGGTCACAGCCTTCAGCAGCGCCCAGACCCGTAGCCCGGGCCGCAAGCCGAGTCGCGAAACACTGTCCTGCGTCACCCGCGCCAGCAGCGTGCTCGGGCCGATGGCAAGCTGCAGAAAGACCTCCTGCGGCCCGCTGCCGGGGCTGATCGCGGCGATCTCGGCGGCCAGGATGTTGCGGGTGGACAGGCCGCGCGGTTCCTCCGTCGCCACCGCCACGTCGCGCGCACGGATGCGCAGCCGCAGCCGCGTGCCCACAGCCTCCGCCCGCATCACCGCCACCAGCGACCCGCCGGCGAAGTCCAGCCGCGTCAGCCCATCCTCCGCGCCCGCCACGGTGCAGGCCAGCACGGCGCCGGCGTCGCGGCGCGCGGCCAGCGGCAGGTCGGTGCGGGTGGCGAGGTCTTCCACTGACCCCTCGGCCAGCACGCGGCCGGATTGCAGCAGCACCAGGCGATCGGCCAGCGCGTCCACCTCCTCCAAGGCGTGCGTCACATACAGGATCGGCAGGCGCGCCGCGTCGCGCAGCCGGGCGAGGAAGGGCAGCACCTCCGCCCGCCTGGCCGCATCCAGCGCCGCCAGCGGTTCGTCCATCAGCAGCAGGCGGGGGCGCGCCAGCAGGGCGCGGCCGAGCGCGACGCGCTGCCGCTCCCCACCCGAGAGCGCGGCCGGGCGGCGCGGCAGCAGGGGCTCGATGCCCAGCAGTTCCACCACCTCCGCGAAGCCGGGCCCTTCCGCATCGGGCGGCGCGCGCTTCAACCCGTAGCGCAGATTGCTCGCCACGCTGAGATGCGGAAACAGCCGCGCCTCCTGGAACACCACGCCGCAGCGGCGACGTTCGGGCGGCACGCTCACACTCGCCGCCGTGTCCAGCAGCACCGCGCCGTCCAGCACGACGCGCCCGAAATCCGGCCGCAGCAGCCCCGCGACAACCGCCAGGATGGTGGATTTGCCGCAGCCGGAGGGGCCGAACAGCGCCGTCACCCCGGCCTCGGGCAGGGTGAAGCCGGCCTCGATGCCGAAGCCGTCGCGTCCGTAGCGGTGGCGCAGCGTGACCTCCAGCATCAGCCGAGCAACGCGCAGACGTCGTGCAGGTCGGTGGCCACCAGGTGGCACAGGGCGCGCAGCTCGTCGGTCGGCGGCAGGAGGTCCGGCACCATCACGGTGCGCATGCCCGCGGCGGCGGCGGCGCGCACGCCGTTGTGGGAATCCTCCAGCGCCAGGCAAATTTCGGGCGCCACACCCAGCACCTCCGCCGCGCGCAAAAAGGGGTCGGGCGCCGGCTTGCCGCGGGCATAGTCGCCGGCGGCCACCACGGCGTCGAAGCGCCCGGCCAGCCCGTGCAGCGCCAGGTTATGCGCGACGTCGGCATGGCTGGAGGAGGTGCAGATGGCGCGCGGCAGGCGCAGCGCATCCAGCCGGTCCAGCAGCGCCACCACGCCCGGCTTCAGCGCGAGATCAGCGCGCATGCCGTCATAGTGCCGGACCCAGGCCAGGCGAAACGCCTCCACATCGCCCTCCGGGCCGACATGGCGTTGCAGCGTCACCCGGTTCAGCGCCCAGGACCGGCCGACCAGCTCCGGGAAATCGGCGGCGGTGAAGGCATGCCCCAGCTCCCGCGCCGCGGCCAGGATGGCCTCGCGGTAAAGCACCTCGCTGTCGAAGAGCAGCCCGTCCATGTCGAAGATCACGGCGTGGCAGAGGCGGGAGACGGCGGGCATCAGGCTGCGTATCACACCCGGCCGAGCAGCACATGCATGCGCCGCGCGATCAGCTCCGCCAGCAGCAGCCCGGCCACCGCCAGGGCCAGGGAAATGCCTGCGAGCCTGGCCGCCACCGCCTCCCCGCCCGGCGATTGCGTGGCGGTGTAGATCGCCAGCGGCAGGGTCTGCGTCTCGCCGGGGATGTTGGAGGCGAAGGTGATCACCGCGCCGAATTCGCCTAAACCTGCGGCGAAGGCGGTGACGGCGCCGGCCAGGATGCCGGGGGCCATCAGCGGCAGGGTGATGGTCAGGAAGCGGTCCCACCAGCCGGCGCCAAGCGTCCGCGCCGCCGCCTCCAGCCCGGGGTCCACATGCTCCAGCCCCAGGCGCACGGCGCGCACGATCAGGGGGAAGGACATGACGGCGGTGGCCAGCGCCGCGCCCTCCGTCGTGAAGACCAGGCGGATGCCGAACCAGTCATGCAGCGGCGCGCCGATCGGGCCGCGCAGGCCGAAGAGCATCAGCAGCGCCCAGCCCACCACCACCGGCGGCACCACCAGCGGCAGATGCACCAGCGCATCCAGCAGGAAGCGCCCGGGAAAGCGCCCGCGCACCAGCAGCACGGCGACGGCTACCCCTGGCACCAGGCCGAGCGCGACCGAGCGCAGCGCGACCTCCAGGCTGAGGCGCACGGCCAGCCATTCCTCCGCGGTCAGTTCCATCAGCGCGTCAGGCGGAAGCCGAAGCGGTCCCAGGTGGCCGCCGCCTCCGGCCCCGCCAGGAAGCCGTGCAGCGCCGCGGCCTGCGGGTTGTCTGCGGCGCGGCGGGTCAGGGCGAAGGGGTAGGTGATGGGGGTGTGGCTTTCGGCCGGGAAGCTGCCGAGCACGGCCACGCCGGGGCTGATCGCGGCGTCCGTCGCATAGACGATGCCGAGCGGCGCCTCCCCCCGCGCCACCAGCAGCAGGGCGGAGCGGACATTATCGGCGCGGGCCAGGCGGGGCGAGACCGCCTCCCACTGCCCCATCCAGCGCAGCGCGGCCTCCGCATAGCGGCCGGCGGGCACATGGGCGGGGTCGCCGGTGGCGATGCGGCCGCCGGCGGCCAGCGCCAGCAGATCCGTGCCGCGCCCCAGCGCCACCGGCGCGCGGGCGGGCGTGGCGGGCGCCACCAGCACCAGGCGATTGCCGATCGGGCTGATCCGCGAGGCATTCACGATCAGCCCGCGCGACTGGAGAAAATCCATCCAGGGCTCATCGGCCGAGAGGAACAGGTCCGCGCCCGCCCCCTGCTCGATCTGCCTTGCCAAAGCGGAGGAGGCGGCGAAGGACAGGCGCGGCGCCGGGTTGCCGCGCGCGGCCCAATCCTGCCCCAGGGCGCGCAGCGCATCCGTCAGGCTGGCCGCGGCGAAGACCGTGACGGGGGCGGGTTGCGCAAGGGCAGGCGTCGCCAGCATCAAGGCGAGGGTGGCCAGGATCAGGCGGCGCATCGGCGGGCTCCTTCCCCGCCAACGATATCCACGGTGGAAGATAACGCAAGTCCCGTTTCCGCGCGGCCCGGTCCGTGTTTCCCTGCCCGCCATGCCCGAAACCCCCCTCCGGATTCGCGTCCTGCTGGCCAAGGACATGCCCTTCGGCCCGGGCAAGGCCGATCTGCTGGAGGCGATCCGGGAGACGGGGTCGATCGCCGCGGCGGGGCGGCGGCTGGGCATGTCCTACCAGCGGGCCTGGGACCTGGCCTCCGCCATGAACACGCATTTCCGCGCGCCCGTGCTGGCCCCGGCCAAGGGTGGCGCGCGCGGCGGCGGCAGTGCGCTGACGCCCTTCGGGGAGGAGGTGCTGGCCGCCTACCGGGAGATCGAGGCCCAGGCGGCGGCGGCCTGCGCCGACCGCCTGGACTGGTTCCGGCGCAACCTGGCGCCGTGAGGGGTCAGGAGACCGGCTCGGGCTGCGCCGCATTCGGGAAGAACAGCTGCTCCCCATTGATCCTGTAGCCAGCGATGGCGGCCTGGCCGGCGCGGGAGACGATCCAGTCGATGAAGCGCTGGCCGTCGGCCTGCTTCACGTGGGGGTGGCGCTGCGGGTTCACCAGCATGACGCCATACTGGTTGAACAGCCGCACATCGCCCTCCACCACCACACGCAGCCCCTGGCGGTTGCGGAAGGACAGCCAGGTGCCGCGATCGGTCATCGCATAGGCGCCCTGGGCGGCCGCCGTGTTCAGGGTTGGGCCCATGCCCTGGCCGATCTCCCGGTACCAGGCGCCGCGCCCGGCCAGCGGATCGACGCCCGCCTGCTGCCAGAGCCGCAGCTCCGCCGCATGGGTGCCGGACCGGTCGCCGCGGGAGATGAAGGGCGCGCGGGACTCGGCGATGCGCTTCAGCGCCGCCGCCGTATCGCGCGACCCGGCAATGCCGGCGGGCTCCGCCTCCGGCCCGACGATGACGAAGTCGTTGAACATCACATGCTGGCGGGCGACGCCATGGCCCTCCGCCACGAAGCGCTGCTCCGCCACCCGGTCATGCACGAAGACCACATCGGCATCGCCGCGACGGCCGACGTCCAGCGCCTGGCCGGTGCCCAGCGCCACCACGCGCACGGTGATACCGGTCTCCCGCGTGAAGATCGGCAGGATATGGCCGAACAGCCCGGATTGCTCCGTGCTGGTGGTGCTGGCCACCGTGATGGTGCGGTCCTGCGCCGCCAGCGGCAGCGGCGAGGCGAGAAGGGCGAGAAGCAGCAGGCGACGCAACATGCCGGGGATCCTCCGGTTACCAGATCAGCTCGCCGCGCAGGAAGGCCGCGGCCTCCCCGGTCTCGGGCGAGGCGAAGAAGCGGGCGGCCGGGCCGTGTTCCAGCAGGCGGCCGCGATGCAGAAAGGCGATCTCCCCGGCCAGGCGGCGGGCCTGGGCCAGGTCATGGGTGGTCATCACCAGCTTGGTGCCGCGCGCGGCCAGCGCCTGGATGATCTGTTCCACCGCGCCCGTCGCGGCGGGGTCCAGGCTGGCGCAGGGCTCGTCGAGGAACAGCACCTCCGGCCGCAGCGCCGCGGCGCGGGCCAGGGCCAGGCGCTGCTGCTCGCCGCCCGACAGCCGGCGGGCGGGGCGGTCGGCCAGCGCCTCCAGCCCGACCAGGGCCAGCGCCTCCGCCGCGCGGGCATCCTGCTCGGCGCGGTCCAGCCCGGCCAGGAAAAGCGGGTAGCGAAGGTTCGCCAGGACGGAGCGGCGCAGCAGAACCGGGCGCTGGAACACCATGGCCTGGTGGCGGCGCGGATCGGGCGCCGGCCCATCCCACGCCACCCGGCCGGCGCTGGGGGCCAGCAGCCCGTGCAGCAGCCGCAGCAGCACGCTTTTCCCCGCGCCATTCGGCCCGAGGATCAGCGTCGGCGGGCCGGCGGCGAGGGTGAAGGACACATCCTGCAGCACCGCCACGCCGCCGGCGCGAAAACCCAGCCCCTCCGCCCGCAGCGGCAGGATGGCGTCCGGCGCGCGCATCAGGCCAGCCGCAGGCCGCGCTCGCGCAGCCCCTGGGCCAGGGCGTTCACCGCCAGCACGATCGCCATCAGCACCAGGCCGAGCGCCAGCGCCAGGGGCAGGTCGCCCTTGCTGGTCTCCAGCGCGATGGCGGTGGTCATCACGCGGGTGAAGCCCTCGATATTGCCGCCGACGATCATCACCGCGCCGACCTCCGCACTCGCCCGGCCGAAGCCGGCCAGCAGCACGGTCAGCAGGGCGAAGCGGCCATCCCACAGCAGGGTGGGCACGGCCCGGGCCGGCCCGGCGCCGAAGCTGCGGAGCTGTTCGGCATATTCCTCCCACATTCCCTCCAGCACCTGGCGGGTCAGCGCGGCCAGGATCGGCGCCACCAGCACCGCCTGGGCGATGACCATGGCGGTCGGCGTGAACAGCAGGCCGAGCGAGCCCAGCGGCCCGGCGCGGGACAGCAGCAGGTAGATCAGCAGCCCCGCCACCACCGGCGGCAGCCCCATCAGCGCGTTGAGGAAGGCCACCACCGCGCCGCGCCCCGGAAACCGCGCCACCGCCAGCAGCGCGCCAAGCGGCAGGCCGACCAGCGCCGCCAGCAGCACCGCCGTCAGGCTGACGCGCAGCGACAGCAGCACGATCTGAGCCAGGGTCGGGTCGCCCGCGGCCACCAGGCCGATGGCCTGCGTCACGGCGGCTTGCAGGTCATACATGCCCGCAGGCTGACCATGGCAGCGCTTGACGTCAATTGCGGCGAAGGCTTGGGTGGCGCCATCATCTGCCGGGATTTGCCGCCATATGCCGGATGTTCTGACGCTGAAGGAGGCCGCCGCCTGGCTGCGCCTGTCGGAACGCGCGCTGTACGACCTGGCCCGCGCCCGGCGCCTGCCGGCGGTGCAGCTCGGCGGCAAGTGGCTGTTTCCCCGCGCCCGGCTCGCCGCCTGGCTGGCGGAACAGGCGGAGGCGCGGGAGGTGCCCACGCCGCCGCCGATCCTGGCCGGCAGCCACGACCCGCTGCTGGACTGGGCGGTAAGGCAATCCGGCTGCGGCCTGGCGCTGCGGGCGGGCGGCAGCCTGGATGGGCTGGCCGCGCTGGCCAAGGATGCGGCGCTGGCCGCCGGGACGCATCTGCTGGACCCGGATAGCGGCAGCTTCAACGAACCGGCGGTGCGGGATGTGCTGGCCGGGCGCGGCGTGGTCGGCATCACCTGGGCCTGGCGCGAACAGGGGCTGCTGCTGGCCCCCGGCAATCCCGCCGGCATCCTGCGCGTGCAGGACCTCGCCCGGCCCGGCCTGCGCGTCATTGGCCGCCAGCCCCGTGCCGGCAGCCATGTGCTGCTGATGCATCTGCTGGCGGAGGCCGGGCTGCGGCTGGAGGCGATCGGCTTCCTGCCCGAACCCGCCCTGGCGGAGGATGAGGTGGCCGCCGCCGTCGCCGAGGGCCGCGCCGAGGCCGGCTTCGGCATCCGCGCGGAAGCCGCCGCCCGTGGCCTGGATTTCGTGCCCCTGGTGCGGGAACGCTTCGACCTGGTGATGCGCCGCCGCGCCTATTTCGAACCCGCCCTGCAGGCGCTGTTCCACTTCGCCCGCGGCCCCGCCTTCGCCGCCCGCGCCGCGCGGATGGGCGGCTATGACATCACGGAAACCGGGCGGGTCGCCTTCAACCCCTGAGCTTCAGCCAGCCGAGCGGTGCCAGCGCCAGCCCCGCCAGCATCAGGAAGCCTGCCACCGGCGCGCCGGTGGCGGAGAACAGCGCGCCGAACAGCGCCGGGCCGAGGCAGGCGCCGACATAGATCATCATCATGATGCCCGAGGTCGCCGCCGCCACCTGGCCCGGCGCCGCCAGCCGCGCCGTCTCCGCCAGGCAGATGCCGTTCCAGCCGAAGGCGGCGAAGCCGAACAGCCCGGCCACCAGCCAGGCCAGCCAGACGGGCGTCGCCGGCCCCAGCCCGGTGCAGGCCAGGCAGGCGAGCGCGATCACCACCCCCAGCCCACCCAGCACGCGGGCCGGCGCCACCCGGTCCGCCACCCAGCCGAGCACCAGCCGCGCCGCGATGGAGACCAGCAGCCCCACCGTCAGCGTCAGCCCCGCGGCGGCGATGCTCCAGCCTGCCACCGTCACCAGCACCGTCACCAGGAAGGCGGAGAAGCTGAACTGCACGCAGGCGAAGCACAGCGCGGCGAGGCCCAGCCGCAGCGTCGGCCCGCCCGCCAGCACCGCGGCGAAGGGCGCGAGCAGCCCCAGCCCGCCGCCGCGCGGTGCCAGCGACCCCGCATCCAGCCGCCAGCGCCAGGGCTGCACCGCCAGCACCGCCAGCCCCAGCGCGGCGGCCAGCCCCAGGCAGGCCGCCTGCCAGCCGAGGCCCGCCGCCAGCACCGGCACCAGCAGCCCGGCGGTCGCCCCACCCACCGGAACCGCCACCTGCTTGATGGAGAAGACCCGGTTGCGCAGCCGGGCCGGCGCCAGGCGGGCGAGCAGGGCGGAGCTCGCCGGGTTGGCGGGGCCATAGGCCAGGCCGACCAGCACGGCGCTGCCGGCCAGCGCCGCCGGATGCGCCACCGCCAGGGCGAGCAGCCCGCCCGCCGCGCTGCCCAGCATCGCCTGGTGCAGCCGCACCGGGCCGAGCGCCGCGACGAGCTGCGGCGTGAACAGGGTGGAGACGGCGCCGGAGGCGAACAGCAGCGCCGCATACCAGCCGACCGCCGCCTGCGGCAGCCCGGTGGCCGGCAGCACCAGCGCCGCCGTCACCGGCAGCACGAGCGAGGCCAGCACCACCAGCGCCTGCGCCCCCAGCGTCACCCCCACCGCGGCGGGCAGCAGGGCGGCATCGGCCTGCGGGTCGGTCATCGCCTTCGGGAGTCCTGCGGTTGCAATGCATCCGGCATGCCGGGAATGCGCCACGCTGTCCACCGGCGGCGGGTTGGCCGCCCGGAAGCCCGCGCCTATACGGGATGGGCCGGCCACCAGGAGCCGGTTGCGCGACATGATCCTGCCGTCGGATGCCGGATCGGAGTTGGAGTTTTCGGCATGGCAGCGGTCGCATCCGGTGGACAGGGCGGCCCTTCCGGCCGCGTTGCGAAATTTCGGAAACTGGCGCCGGGCCTGCTGGTCTGCCTAGTGATCGCCGCGGCCTCCGTCTGGCTGCGCAATGCATCAGGCATCGCGGCGCTGAACCCGGTGGTGATCGCGCTGCTGGTGGGGCTGGCCTGGCGGTCCGCCCGCGGGCGCCAGCCGGTGCTGGATGCGGGGCTGGCCTTCTCGATCCGCCCGCTGCTGCGCTTCGCCATCGTGATCCTCGGCCTGCAGGTGACGGCGACGGAGGTGCTGGCGCTCGGCCCGGGCGCGCTGGCGCTGGCGGTCACGGTGGTGGGCGTCACGGTGCCGGCGGCGATCTGGCTCGGCCGGCTGCTCGGCGTGCAGCCGGGGCTGGCCGCGCTGCTCGGCATGGGCACCGGCATCTGCGGGGCGTCCGCCATCGTTGCCACCAACCAGGTGGTGCGCGCGAAGGACGAGGACGTGACCTACGCGCTGGCCGTCATCACCCTGTGCGGCACGGTCGGCCTGGTGCTGCTGCCGCTGCTGGCGGAACCGCTGGGCATGTCCGCGCTCGCCTATGGGCTATGGGCCGGTGCCTCGCTGCATGAGGTGGTGCAGGCGGTCGGTGCGGCGGCGGCGGGCGGGCCGGAGGCGGCGCAATCCGGCACGGTGATGAAGCTGGCCCGCGTGATGCTGCTGGCACCCGCCATCATGGCGCTGGGCTGGTGGGTGGCGCGCGGCGCGGCGGCGGGCGGCGGCACGGCGAAGGTGCAGGTGCCGTGGTTCGCCGTGTGGTTCCTGGTGATGGTCGGCATCGTCTCCACCGGGCTGGTGCCGCGCATTGTCATCGATGCCTCGCGCTTCCTGGTGCCGCTGCTGATGGCGGCGAGCGTCGCCGCGCTCGGCCTGTCCACGGACCTCAAGGCGCTGCGAGCGCGCGGCTGGGCGCCGCTGGCGCTCGGCATCGCGCTCAGCCTGCTGATCGCGGCGATCGCCTTCATCGGGGTGACGCTGATCGGGGTGTAGCGGCGGCTACTGGCTGGCCGCCGCCACCTTGTTCTCCGCCGCCGTTGCCAGCCGCAGCGCGACGCGGCCGACATCGGCCAGCGCGCCTTCCACCGCCAGCGCGCCTTCCGTGCGCAGCGCGTCCGGCAGCTTGCTGTCTGGGCCGGCGCCAATCACCAGGGCCGCGAGCTGCGCCTCCGGGAAACGCCGCTTCATCCGCCGCAGCAGGTAGCGGGAGGCGGCGACGGAGGCACCGCCCTCGACCGTGCAGAACCACGCCTGCCGCACCAGCCCGGTGTCCAGCCCGGTCAGGTCGCCACCGCGCAGCAGGTCCACCGGGGCGGCGACCGCGCCGATGCCGCGCTTGCGCAGCATCTGCGCCAGCATCGCCGCCGCGGCTTCATCGAAGGGGCCGCGGCCGGCCACGCACATCGCGGAGCCTGGCGGCACCAGCACCGCCGGCGGGGGCGGGATCTCGTTCCTGGCGGGCGCCGCGTCCTTGTCCTCCTGCTCGGTCAGGGGAACCTCCGGCGCTAGGTCATCCTCGACCTCCTCCTCCAGATCCTCGACCAGGGCGCCGATGCGGGCACGCAGCGCGGTCAGGCGTTCCGGGGCGAAGCTGCCGCGCATCGCATCGGCCTGCGCCAGCGCCAGCGCCGGCAGTGCCACCTCGTCGTAATAGGCGGAAAGCCGCTTGTCCCGCAGGACGTCCTCGGCCTGTTCGGCCAGCGCATCGCCATCGCCGGACAGCGCCCGCTGGTAGAAGGTCTCCGGTGGATCGAGCGGCGGCCGGTCGCCAAGCGCGACCTCGAGGAATTCGAAGCGCTCCACATGCCGCCCCAGCACCACGAGGCAGACGGTCAGCGGCACCGCGACGATCAGCCCGATCGGGCCCCACAGCCAGGTCCAGAAGGTCGCGGCGGCGATCACGGCGACCGGCGAGATGCCGGTGGAACGGCCGAAGACCAGCGGCTCGAACACCTGGCCCATCAGGCCCTCGCCGATGGCGAAGAGCACCAGCACCAGCAGCGGCATGGTCCAGCCGGGCTCGACCGCCAGCGCCAGCAGCAGCGGGAAGGCGACCGCGACGATGGTGCCGACGAAGGGCACGTAGCGCATCAGCCCGGCGACGATGCCCCAAAGCATCGGCTGCGGCACGCCGATCAGCAGCAGCGCGCCGGTGATGACCACGCCATAGGCGGCGTTCATCGCCGTCAGCGCCAGGAAGTAGCGCGACAGGCGATAGGCGGCATCGTCCATCGCCGCCATCGTGCGGTGCAGGTCGCGCGCGCCGACCAGGCGGATCACCCGGTCGCGCAGATCCTCCCGGTACAGCAGCACGAAGATCACCAGCACCACGACGATGCCGAAGGTGGCCAGCGGGTAGAGCAGCGGCTCCAGCACGTTCTGCAGCAGCTCGAACGGCTTCGGGTCGGGCAGGCGGAGCTCCACCGGCAGCGGCTGCACGGCGTCCGCATCCAGCGAAGGCGCGGGCTGCGGCGCGGCACGTTCCGCCCCGGCCGCCAAGCCGCGCAGCATTTCCTGCGCCCGCTCGACAATGCCGCCGCTGGCGTTGACGGAGGCCAGCTTGCGGGTCAGTTCGTACTGGTACAGCGGGAGGTCGACGGCCAGTTCGGCAAGCTGGCGCCCCATGATCAGGCCGAGCATGCCGATCACCGCCACCGCCGCCAGCACCGCCGCCAGCACGCCGGCGACGCGCGGAATGCCGATGCGCCGCAGCGCACGGGCGATCGGCGCCAGCACGAAGGACAGCAGCACCGCGAGTGCCAGTGGCACCAGCAGGTCGCGTGCGAAATACAGCACCGCGACCACCACCAGCGCAGCCTGGGCGATGGTGGCACCACTCTCTGGCACGCCTGCGGCACGGACGCCGCGATTTGCGGCGGGTGGGAAATCGGGCATGCAATGCCGGTCCTAAGTATGTCCACATCCGGAACGCGGTCGCACCGTTCGGGTTCATCGCGCCCGGCGGCTTTCCGTGCCCCGCTTTCGCTGCCGGCGCGTTGCGCTACCCTGGGCCGCGATGATCCCTGTCCAGACCACCCACAGCCCGCACCAGGATGACCCGGTGGATGTTCCCGTGCCGGTCGGCTACGCCGCCGGTGCCCCAGCCCCCTGGTGGCTGAAATTCGGCGTCAAGCTGGTACTCGGCGCGCTGCCGGTGCCACCCGGCGCCTGGCGCGCCATCGGCCTGCGCCGGCATTCCTTCGACGCGCTCGACCCCGCCCGGCTGGTGGAGCCGCTGTCCTGGCGCGCCGGGCGCTTCCAGGCCGTGGCCGGCCGCGCGCCGCGATCGGTGCTGGAAGTCGGGCCGGGCGCGATGGTACTGCGCGCGCCGATCGCGGCGGCGCTGGGCTTCGGCCCGGTCTGGTACCTGGATGTGGAGGATGCGGCGCCGCGCGACCTCGCCCCCTATCGCGCCGCGGCGGAGGCCGCGCGCCAGGCCGGGCTGGTGCCGCCCGACCTCTCCGCCTGCACCAGCCGCGAGGACGTGCTGGCCGCCTGCAATGCCCGCCTGCTGGTGGGCGGGCCGGAGGCACTGGCGGCCGTGCCCGCCGGGTCCGTCGACCTGGTCTTCTCGGAGGTGGCGCTGGAGCATGTGCGGCGCGAGGCGCTGGCGCCGCTGCTGGCGGCGCTGCGGCGGGTGACGGCTCCGGGCGGCCTCGGCCTGCATGCGGTGGATTTCCACGACCATCTGGGCGGCAGGCTGCGGCACCTGACCTTCCGGCCGGAATTCTGGGATGGCCGGGCCGTGGCGCGGGCCGGGCTGTACTGCAACCAGCTCGGCCTGTCGCAATTCCTCGCCGCCTTCGCCGCCGCCGGCTTCCGGGCCCGCGCCAGCCATCGCCTGGTCTGGCCGCTGCCGCTGCTGCCGCCGGGCGGCGCGCATCCGGATATCGGCCGGGCGCCGGAGGATGACCGCATCTGCCATGCGGCGCTGGAGGTGCGGCCGGCCTGAAACCGCGCCGGTCCGCAACGATTTTGCTTCGCCGCGCGGCATCGCGGCTGCCACTCTTCCCGGGCGCATCCAAGACGCATTGGGAGGTTACATGCTGCACCGCCGCACCACGCTCGGCCTCGCCACCCTGCTGCCCAGCCTGCTGCCCGGCAGCCTGCGGGCGCAGGGCTTTCCCGAACGCAACCCGCGCTACATCGTGCCCTTTCCGCCCGGCGGGCTGACCGACATCATGGCCCGCCTGGTCGGCCAGCGGCTGGGCGAGGGCTGGGGCCGCCCGGTGGTGATCGACAACCGCGCCGGCGGCAATGCGATGATCGGCGCAGACCTGGCGGCGAAGGCGGACCCCGATGGCCATACGCTGCTGGCCATCACCCTGACCCATGCCGTGAACGCCACGCTGTTCCCCAACGCACCCTATGATTTCCGCCGCGCCTTCCACGTGGTCTCCGTGCTGGGGTCGCTGCCGCTGGCGGTGGTGGTGAACGCCGAACGCAGCCCGGCGCGGGATTTGCAGGCGCTGGCCGAGCTGGCGCGCAGCCGGTCGCTGAATGGCGGGTCCTCCGGCACCGGGTCGCCGCCGCATCTGGGGCTGGAGCTGTTCCGCCGCGTCACCCGGGCCGGGGAGAACATCGTGCATGTGCCCTATCGCGGCGGCGCACCCTCCGTCACCGATCTCGCCGGCGGCAGCCTGGACCTGATGGTCTCCAACCTGCCCGAATGCCTGGCGCAGATCCGCGGCGGAAGGCTGCGGGCGCTGGCCGTGACCAGCGCGGAACGCCACCCCCTCGTGCCGGATGTGCCGACGGTGCGGGAGGCCGGGCTGCCGGAGCTGGAGATCACCAACTGGACCGCGGTGCTGACCAATGCGGCGGTGCCGGATGCCATCAAGGCCCGGCTGGAGCGTGACGTGATGGCGGCCATCCACCATCCGGAGACGACGAAGCGGGCGCAGGATGGCGGCTTCCAGGTGCTCGGCTGGGACAGCGCGCGGTCGGCCGCCTTCGTCCGGGCGGAGACGGATCGCTGGGCCTCCCTTGTCACGGAGGCCGGAATCAAGCCCGATGCATGAAACAGCCGGATGAGACCCGCCCCCGATGAGACCTGACCCATGCCGCGCCTGACCCTCGCCGAAGCCGAAGCCCTGGCCACCGCCGCCCTGTCGGGTGCCGGGGCCAACCCCGCCATGGCGGCCCTCACCGCCCGCGCCCTGGTGGCCGGGGAGGCGGAAGGGCAGGGCGGCCATGGCCTGTCCCGCGTGCCGCAATACGCCGCCTTCCTGGCCAATGGCCGGGCGGATGGCGCGGCGGTGCCGGCGGTGGTGGCCGAGCGTGGCGGCGCGGCGCTGATCGATGCGCGGCACGGCCTGGCCTATCCCGCGCTGGATTTGGCGGTGCGGGAGGCTGCTTCGCGTGCGAAGGCGCATGGCGTCGCCTGCCTCGGCATCACCAACAGCCACCATGCGGGTGCCATGGGCCTGCCGGTGGCGGCGCTCGCCCGGCAGGGCTTTGTCGCGCTGGCCTTCACCAATTCGCCCGCCGCCATGCCGGTGCCGGGTGGCAGGCGGCCGCTGATGGGCACCAACCCCGTCGCCGCCGCCTTTCCGCGGCGCGATGCGGCGCCGCTGGTGATCGACATGGCGCTGTCGGAGGTGGCGCGCGGCAAGATCATGGTCGCCGCCAAGGCGGGCAGGAAGATCCCGCTCGGCTGGGCCCTGGATGCCGATGGCAACCCGACCACGGACCCCGATGCCGCGCTGTCCGGCGCCATGCTGGCGATGGGCGGCAGCAAGGGGGCTCTGCTGGCGCTGATCGTGGAATTGCTGTGCTGCGCCCTGACCGGCGCCGCCTTCGGCTTCGAGGCGGACAGCTTCTTCACCGCGGAGGGCAACCGCCCGCGCCTCGGCCACACCCTGCTGGCGATCGACCCGGGCGCGCTGGCCGGCGAGGCCAGCTTCGCCGAGCGCATCGAATTCCTGCTGGCCGCGATGCAGGGCGACCCCGGCGTGCGCCTGCCCGGCAGCCGCCGCGCCGGCCTCGCCGCACATGCGGCGACGGACGGGCTGGAGGTGCCGGAGGCGCTGCTGGCGCAGATTCATACCCTGGCGCAAAAACCCCCATCGATGGCATGAGGGACCGCCCTTAGGGCCCAGGTATTCCCGGCGGGCCCGTATTCCGAGGACGGAGAAGTCGCCATGTCGCAGCACAGCCAGACGCCGGGCCTGACGCCGGGCGAGCCGATCCCGGCCTTCCATGCCCGTGCCGCCAGCAACCCGCGCTTCGCCTTCGACACCACCGCCGGGCGCTGGCTGATGGTGCTGATCCCCGGTTCGCTGGCGCAGGATGGCCTGGGGCAGCGCCTGGCCGCCGCCATCACGCCGCATGCTGCGCGGTTCAATCTGGATCACGCCTATCTGGTGGTGATCGGCACCGATGCGGAGGATGAGCGCGCCGGCCGGATCACCGATGGCCCGGGCCGCAGGGTGTTGTGGGATGATGACGGCAGCGCCCGCCGCGCCTTCCGGGCCGTGGCACGGGATGGCGCGCTGCGGCCGGGCTGGGTGCTGCTGGACCCGATGCTGCGCGTCTTCGGCGTCTGGGCGCTGGACCAGGGGGCGGAGGCGATGGCAACCCTGGCCGCCCTGCCGCCGCCGGCGGAGCATGCCGGCGTGCCGGTCATCGCCCCGATCCTGGTGCTGCCGCGCATCTTCGAGCCGGAATTCTGCCGTCGGCTGATTGCCGAATACGAGGCGGTGGGCGGCGGCGAAAGCGGCTTCATGCGGGATGAAGGTGGCCGCACCGTGGGCGTGATGGACGCCAGCCACAAGCGCCGGAAGGACGCCTTCCTGACGGATGAGACGCTGCGCGGGCAGATCCGCGCCCGGCTGAACGCCCGGCTGGTGCCGGAAATCCGTCGCGCCTTCCAGTACAATGTCACCCGGCTCGAACGCTACGTCGTCGCCTGCTATGATGCCGCCGACAAGGGCTTCTTCCGGGCGCACCGGGACAACACCACCAAGGCCACCGCGCATCGTCGCTTCGCCGTGACGATGAACCTGAATACCGGCGAGTACGAGGGCGGCGAGCTGAATTTCCCCGAATTCGGGCCGCAGACCTACAAGGCCCCGGCCGGCGGGGCGGTGGTGTTTTCCTGCTCGCTGCTGCATGAGGCCCGCCCGGTGACGCGCGGTCGGCGATACGCCTTCCTGCCGTTCCTGTATGATGACGCGGCCGCGGCCGTTCGCGAGGAGGGTGCAAGATTCCTGGACCAGAGAGAGGCGGCTTCCGCGGCGGACAAGGCGGAAGCGAAGACCGAGACGGCGACCGCCGGGGCCTGAACCGGCCCGCCGCCAATCCGCGCCCGCCGGTCGAGCCCGGCCAGGTGCCGGTGCGCGGCTGGCGTGACTCGGACCTCGACCGGCTCTGTGGCCCTGCCGCCGCGGCGGCCGCCTTCGCCGTGCGGCCGGATGCGGTGCTGCGGATGTTCTATGTCGAAGGCCGGCGGCGTGAAGTCGGGCCGCTCTGCGCCCAGATGGCGCGCAACCGCCGCCCCTACCGGGAAGTGACGGCGGAGGAACTGGTCCGCATCGCCGGCACGGAACACCATGGCGGCGTCGTCGCCATCGCCGTGCCGCGCACCATCGCCGAGATCGGCATCGGCCCGTTCCCGGCCGCGCTGCTGACGGCGCCGGTGCTGCCGCTGCTGGACGGCATCGGCAATCCGCACAACCTCGGCGCCATCGCGCGCTCCGCCGCCTTCTTCGGCTGCACCGGCATGCTGCTGTCCGGCGACCCGCGCCAGGCCGGGCTGTCGGACGCCGCCTACCGCATCGCGGAGGGTGGGCTGGAGCATCTGGAGGTGCTGCGCCTGCCCGACCCCGCCGTGGGGCTGCGGGCGCTGGCACCGAAATTCACCACCGTCGCCGCGGTGGCCGCCGGCGGCATGCCGCCCGAGGCGCTGCCGCGCGGCAAGCCCTTCGTGCTCGCGCTGGGCAATGAGGAGGTCGGCCTGCCCGGCCTGACCGCCGCCGCCTGCACCCACCGGGTGACGCTGCCGGGCAGCGGCAAGGTCGAGAGCCTGAATGTCGGCGTTGCCGCCGCGGTGCTGCTGCATGCCATGTCGGCCTGAGCGCCGCCTGGATTTTCCAAGCCTGGAATTTCCAGCCTGGGGTTGCGAGACGTATGACTGAGCCGGATGTCCTGGTCATCGGCGCCGGGGCGGCGGGCATCGCCGCCGCCCGTGCGGTGCAGGCGGCCGGCCGCAGCGTGCTGGTGCTGGAGGCGCGCGGGCGGGTCGGCGGGCGGGCGGTGACCGACCACCGGCTCGGCCTGCCCTTCGACCTCGGCGCCGCCTGGCTGCACAATGCGGAGGACAACCCGCTGGTGCCGCTGGCGCGCGAGATCGGCCTCACGCTGGCCGATTCGGATGCGCTGCGGCAGGAACGCACCCTGGTCGGCGACCGCCCCGCCAATGCGGCGGAGCTTGCGGCCTATGACGAGGCCTGGGATCGCTTCCAGCACGCGGTGGCGGCGCGAATTGCCGCCGGCGGGCCGGATGTGAGCGTGGCGGAGGCGGTGCCGCGGGGCGGCGCCTGGGATGCGACGGTGGCCGCCTGGCAGGGCGACATCATTGCCGCGGCGCCGCTGGATCGCGTCAGCCTGGCGGATTTCGCCGCCACCGCGCTGGATGGCCGCAACCTGGTGGTCGAGGCCGGCATCGGCACGCTGCTGGCCAGGCTGGCGGAGGGGCTGCCGATCCGGCTCTCCGCGCCGGTGGAGCGGCTGGCCTGGGGTGGCGACCGGGCGGTGGCGGAAGGCGGCTTCGGCACCATCCGCGCCCGCGCCGTCATCGCCACCCTGCCAAGCAGCCTGCTCGCCGCCGGAACCCTGCGCTTCGACCCGCCTTTGCCGGCCGAGCTGCTGCAGGCGGCGCGGGATCTGCCGCTCGGCCAGGTCGCGAAGGTGGCCTTCCGCGGCGCGGCGGCGCTGGGGCTGCCGGATTTCAGCTCGATCGACTGCCAGGTGGCGCCGGGCGAGGCGCTGGTGGCGATGAACGCCCGGCCCTTCGGCCGCGACCTGCTCGCCTGCCATGTCGGCGGCGATGCGGCGGCGGCGCTGGAGGCGGAGGGCGATGCGGCGCTGGAGGCCTTCATGCGGGCCGAGGTGGCCCGCCGCTTCGGCCATCGGGCGGCGCAAGCCCTGGCACCGGACCCGATCGTGACCACATGGCAGCGGGACCCGATGGCCCGCGGCGTGTACAGCTACGCCCGGCCGGGTCGCGCTTCGGCACGCGGCATCCTGGCGCAGCCCCTGGCCGGCGGCCGCCTCTGCCTGGCGGGGGAGGCCTGCCACGCGCGGCTGGCCGGGACGGTCGGCGGCGCCTGGCAATCCGGCATGGTTGCAGCCGAAACGGCACTTGCCGCGTTGCGGTAAAGTCAGGTGCGAATGAGGAGCGGGACGCTGGCGGATAGCTTGCAGGTGCAGGAGGGTCAGGACGGTCGCGTTGTCAGCCTGTCCGGCCGCCTGGACACGCCGGCCGCGGCCTCGCTCTGGACCTCCCTGATGGCGGAGGCCCGCAAGCCGGGTGCGCCGCTGGTGCTGGACCTGGCGGCGGTGGAGGCGGTGGACACCACCGGCGCCACCCTGCTGCTGACCGCGCAATCCGCCGCCGAGGGGGGGCGGATCGAGAATGCCAGCCCCGGCGTGGTGGCGGTGCTGGACCGGGTGCGGGACGCGCTGGCGGCACCGCGGCCGAAGGTGGTGCCCTATCGCTTCTCGCCGCTGTCCGGGATCGGCCGGCGCGTGGTGAATGCGCTGCGTGGCGGCGTGGAATCGCTGGCATTCCTGGGCGAGCTGCTGATCAACGCCCTCGGCACGCTGATCCGCCCCGGAAGGCTGCGGGCGCGGGAGCTGCTGCGCCATTTGGATGAGGCGGGAACCCGGGCCTTCGGGCTGGCGGTGCTGCTGGGCTCGCTGCTCGGCGTCATCCTGGCCTTCCAGTCGGCCATCCCGCTGCGCCAGTTCGGCGCGGAGGTCTTCGTGCCCAGCCTGGTCGGTATCTCCCTGCTGCGCGAATTGGGGCCGCTGATGGCCGGGGTGGTGCTGGCCGGGCGTACCGGTTCCGCCTACGCCGCGGAACTCGGCACCATGACGGTGAATGAGGAGGTGGCGGCGCTGCGGATCATGGGCATCGACCCGATGGCCCTGCTGGTGCTGCCCCGGGTGCTGGCCGGCATCCTGGTGATGCCGGTGCTGTCATTGGTGCTGACCCTGGCGGGGCTGGTGGGCATGGCCATCGTCATGGCGCTGCTCGGCTTCCAGATGACCACGGTGGCGCAGCAATTGACCAATTTCGTCAGCCTGAAGGACCTGATGGGCGGGTTGTTCAAGGCGGCGGTGTTCGGGCTGGCGATTTCCGTCGTCGGCTGCCGCGCGGGCCTCGGTGCCGGGCGTGGGCCGCGGGCGGTGGGCGATGCGGCGACCGCGGCGGTGGTCGGCGGCATCGTCGCCATCGTCGTGCTCGATGGCGCCTTCGCGGTGCTCTACGAAAGGCTCGGATTGTGAGTGAGGCAGCACAGATAGTGGAGCCGGTCGCCGATCCCCCCCTGACCGACTCCCCGGGTCCCGAGGTGCCGGCGGTGATCGAGGCGCGGGACCTGACGGCTGCCTTCGGCAGCAACGTGCTGTTCCGCCACGTCAGCTTCGATGTGCGGCGCGGCGAGGTCTTCGTCATCCTCGGCGGTTCCGGCTGCGGCAAATCCACCCTGCTGAAGCTGATGATCGGCCTGGTGCCGCCGGCCCAGGGCAAGGTGGACATCCTCGGCACCGACATCTGGGCAACGCAGGGCGCGGCGCGGCTCGACCTGCTGAAGCGCATCGGCGTGATGTGGCAGCAGGGCGCGCTGTTCGGGTCGCAGACCCTGCTGGAGAATGTGGAAATGCCGCTGGCCGAGCACACCACCCTGCCGCCCGATGCGCGGCGGGAAGTGGCGCGCGCCAAGCTCGGCCTGGTCGGGCTTTCGGCGGCGGCGGACCAGCTGCCCTCCGAGATCTCGGGCGGCATGCTGAAGCGCGCCGGCATCGCCCGCGCGCTGGCGCTGGACCCGCCCATCCTGTTCCTCGACGAGCCTTCGGCGGGGTTGGACCCCGTCACTTCGGCAGGGCTGGATGAGCTGATCCGCGACCTGTCGCGTTCGCTGGGGACGACTTTCGTGGTGGTGACGCATGAACTGGCCTCGATCCTGGCCATCGGCGACCGCTGCATCATGCTGGACAAGGGAGCCAAGGGAATGATTGCCGAAGGCGACCCGCGCGAATTGCGCGACCACAGCACCCATCCGGTGGTGCAGGCCTTCTTCCTGCGAAAGGCTGCGTGATGGCCTCGGGCAGGATGCTCTATGCGCGCGTCGGCGCGCTGGTGCTGGTCGGCATCGTGCTGGCCGTGGCCTTCGTGCTGTTCCTGGCCGGCGGCCGCGGGCTGCAGGCGACGCAGATGTTCGAAAGCTATTTCGAGGAATCGGTGCAGGGCCTCGATGTCGGCGCGCCGGTCCGCTACCGCGGCGTCGCGGTCGGACGGGTGACGCAGATCGGCCTGGTCACCGCCGAATATCCGCGGCCGCAGGGCGTCGCCTATTCCGCCGGGTTCCAGCGGGTATTCCTGCGCTTCGGCCTGGATCTGAGCCAGGTGGGGGAGACGCCGGACATCGGCGAGGCGGTGCGCCTCGGCCTGCGCGCGCGGATCACCGCGCAGGGCATCACGGGCGTGAACTACCTGGAGCTGGATTTCGTCAGCCCGCAGCGATTTCCCGTGGTGAACCCGCCCTGGCAACCGCGCTACCCGGTGATTCCCGGCGTGCCCTCCACCGTCGCGCAGGTAACCAATGCGGCGGAGCTGCTGATCCAGCGGCTGGCGGACCTGCCGGTCGACCAGATCTCGAACGACATCGCGGGCCTGCTGTCCAACCTCAACCGGCAGACCAGCGATGGTGACCTGGCGCAGGTGCTGCGCGAGGCGGCCAACACCATGACCCTGCTTCGGACCGCGGTGGAGGGCGGCGACCTGGCCGGCGCGGTGGGCGAATTCCGCGCCGCCGCCACCGATGCCCGCGCCCTGATGAGCGGCCCGGAGATCCGCGGCGCCATGGCCAATGCGGCCGGTGCCGCCGCCGAGCTGCGGCGCGCCGCCCAGAACCTGCCCGGCGCGGTGGAGGGGATGGAGCGCACCATGCGCGCGGCGCGGGAGACGACGATCGATGTGCAGGCGGAGCTGCTGCCCATCCTGATCGACCTGCGCGCCACCACCGCCAACCTGCGGGCCACCGCCGAACAGCTGCGATCCGCCCCCTCGCAGCTTCTGTTCGGCGCACCGCCGACCCCGGATCGCCGCCGATGAACCGTCGTGCCCTGATCGCCGCGCTGCCCTTGCTGGCCGCCGGCTGCTCGATCTTTCCCGACAGGCCGCATGTGCCGGTGCGGCGCTACGCGCTTTCGCCGGTGCGGCAGACGGCGCAGGGCGCGCGGCCCGGGGCGCCGGTTCTGCTGGTGCGCCTGGTGCGGTCCGTACCGGGGCTGCAGGACCTCGGCCTGCGCCGCGTGCGGCCGGACGGGTCCTATGAGATCCTGGTCTATGAGCAATGGATCGCGCCGCCGGCCGGGTTGGTCGATGCGGCGCTGCGGGCGTGGCTGCAGGGCTCCGGCCTGTTCTCCGCCGTGGTGCCGCAGGGCAGCAGGGCGGAGGCCAGCCTGGTGCTGGAACTGCAGTTGACGGCGCTGGAGGCAATGCCCGCCTGGGGCCGCGCCCGCGCCGGCCTGGCCGGCGTGCTGCTGCGGGAGGAACGCCTGGCATCGCGCGTGGTGGAGACGCTGGAGGCAACCGGGGAGGCGCCGCTGGCCCCGGATGCGGAGGCCCCGGCGATGGTGCTCGCCATGACGCAGGCGCTGGGGGTGGCGCTTGCCGGGATCGAGGCGCGGCTGGCGCCACTGGTGCGGTAGGCTTCGGCCCTTCGGGCTGCATCGTCGCGGGCATCGCCCAGCCAAGAAGCGTCCCGCATGTCCGGTCGATCGAGCGCCGAAATATTGCGAGGCGCGATCCCTGATGCTCCACTTCGCTGCGCGAGGGCACGGAGGGAGCATGCCGGTCGACGCCACCCAGGACGGACCGCCGCGGCAGCCGCCCTTGCAGGCGCTGTTGCGAGGCTGGCGAATACTGGGCGGCATCCTGGCCGCGCAGCTTCTGTTCCTGACGCTGGAATGGCCGATGATGGGCCTGCTGGCCTGCGGCTTCATCGCGCTGTTCTTCGGCATCCTGGCGATGCGCGACTTCCTGGCCTTCCTGCTGCTGGCCGGGCTCGGCATGCTGATGGTCATCCTGCAACTGGCGCTGCTGGAGACGCGGGTGACGCCGCTTTCGCTGCTGAACCCCGGCGCCGTCCTGGTGCCCACCGCCGGGCTGCACATCCACCCGGACGCGCGCCGTGCAACGCGGCGGGCGGCGGGGCGCGTCAGGCACTTCCAGGTGGCCGCACTGGTCCCGGCAGGGTGGGAGCCAGGCCAGCCGGTGCCCTATTGGGTGCTGGTGGTTGGTGGGCCCGGACCGGCGCGGCAGCCCTGGGCGCAGCCGCTGGCGCAGGCCGCGCTGGCGCCGGCGCTGGATATCGATGAGGGCCGGGACCTGGCGCGCGAAATGGCGGCGCGGTGGGGCAGCCCGATGCCGGATCCGCCGGTGATGGTGCTGTGGGTGCGCGATGCGGCGGAGGTGGCGCGCCGGTCACGCGACAGGGTCGTGGCGATCGCGGTCGCCTGCCTGGCGGCCTGGCCGGTGCTGTTCAGCGTGGCGCTGGCGTGGTCCGCCTTCAGCCGGCACCGGGCGCGGCCCTCCGCCTGAAGCGGTGCGATTGGATTTCATGCTTCAGGAACAACAGCTTCTTAAGCACGAGATCCGTTTGATCGGACGGATCCTGCTCAGCAGCCACGGGCCACATCGGCAAGCGAGGCCTGGGCGGACCTGGCAGGGGCGCCGCGCTTCACCGTGTGTTGAACGTCCCCCGCGTCGCCGGCAGCGCAATGCGCATTTCTGCGCGAAAGCGTTCACAGTGCGACTAGTCTCGTAAAAAACACAGTATAGCCTGTCTCGTTAATCCTTTTCCCATCATTCAGGCCTCATTCTCAGGACGCGGAGAACGAACCTGTTTCGTCTCTTTCGGAGGGAAGTGGCCACCCCGTTCTCGCGGGGTGGCGGAACATCCTTCCGATGGGGGCGTCTCACAAGTTGTTTCGCAACTTAAAGTTGTCTTTCCTGCAGAATTGGAAGACGGCGCAATCTTAACTTGTGAGGCAGTCGTGGACACACGGAGCGTGGGAGCGGCGGAGCACTGGGACGAGGTCTGGGCGGAATACGATGCGCGCCAGCCGGCGCCACCCGCGCCCCTGCCGCCGCGTCGCCCGGTGCGCCCGCCGGAGATCATCGCCCCGCCGCCGGCGGTGCAGGCCACCAGCCTGTCCCGCGAAAGCCGGTCCCGCAGCCCCTGGGCGGCGCTGGCACTGCTGCCGCTACTGGGCCTGGGCTGGATGGGCGCCCCCTACGCCACCGCCTGGAACCTGGCGCAGGCGCTGGAGGCGCGCGACGGTGCCGAGATGTCCCGCCATTTGGACCTGCCTGCGATGCAGGCCGCGGTCCGCGAGAGTCTGCTGCCGCATACCGCTTCGGGCGACCGGACGCCGGAGGCGCGTGCCTTCCTGTCCGGGATGGCGGAGGACATTGCCGCCGCCTGGGCCAACCCGACCGCCCTGGCCGAGGTCGCCCGTGCCCGTGGCGTGCCGGCCGGTGCGGCGGTACAGGCGCTGCGCGGCACCGTGCCGACCGGGCTGACCCGCTTCGAGATGGCGCTGGAGGGCAGCGTCGCGCCGATCCGGCTGCAGATCGAGCTGACCGGCGCGGCGCCCGCGCCGCGCTGGCAGGTGACCGGGGTGCGGCTGGAGAATCGCCAGCCCATCCCGGCCCCGTCGCCGATGCGAGTCAGCGCCTTGCGTTAGGCGGGGCAGGGTCCCGCGCCAGCGCGATCGCCTGGCGCAGCACGGCCTCGTCGCCCACATGATTGGCCAGGATCAGCACCAGCCTGGCATCCAGGCGGCGCGATGCCGCCTCATCTAGCCCGAGATGCGCCTCGACCAGCCGCGCGAAGATCGCATCCGGGTCGGCCAGCCGGGGCGAGGTGTCCAGCTTCATGCGGCATGCTCCATCTGGCCGAGGGCGCGGGCCAGCGCGGCGCGGATGGCGCCGGGGCGTGGCGCGGCGAAGCGGGCGGCGATGTGCTGGTCCGGGCGGATCAGCACCGCCCCGCCCGGCGGCGCGCCGTAGCGGGCAGCGGCCAGGCCGCTGTGGTCCCACAGCGTGCCGGGCGTTTCCTCCGCCGTGACGAAGACGGCGCGCAGGCCGGGGACCGGCGTCCAGACCGCGTCGAAGACCAGCAGCGCGAATTCGCCGCCGAGATGGCGCAGCAGCCAGTCCGGCCTGCCCTGGTGCCGCACCGGCGCATCCGGCGCCGGGCTGCCGGTCTCCGCGCCGCCTGGCCAGGTTCCGTCATCGGCGGCGTTCAGCGGGCTGTCCGCCAGCACCGCGGGGCGGGACAGGCGGCCGGAATTGACCAGGGCGCGGGCAAAGGCGTGGCCTTCCGCCAGTTCCAGCACCGCGTCGCGATAGGCCCGCGCGGCGGGCGTCTTGGGGGAGATGAAGTCGGTGGCACGCGTCGAGTGCAGGATGTTCTCCTCCGCCGCCGCGATCCGTTCCGCCTCATAGCTGGCGAGCAGCGCCGGGCCGGCTTCCCCGCGCAGGATGGCGGCCAGTTTCCAGGCGAGGTTGTCCGCATCCTGCACTCCGCCATTGCCGCCGCGGGCCCCGAAGGGGCTGACCTGGTGCGCCGAATCACCGGCGAGGACCACGCGGCCCTGCACGAAGCGATCGAGCCGCCGGCAGCGAAAGGTATAGAGGCTGACCCATTCCAGTTCGAAGGGCACATCCGGCCCCAGCATGGCGGCGACGCGGGCGCGCACGCGTTCGGGCTGCTGTTCGGACTCCGGATCGGCCTCCGCGCCCAGTTGGAAATCGATGCGCCACAGCTCGTCCGGCTGCTTGTGCAGCAGCACGGATTGGCCGGGGTGGAAGGGCGGGTCGAACCAGAACCAGCGCTCGGCGGGGAAGGCGACCTCGCCGCGGATCACCACATCGGCGATCAGGAAGCGGTCCTGGAACACCTGGCCGTGGAGGGGCAGGCCCAGGCTGCGCCGGATGAAGCTGCGGGCGCCGTCGCAGGCCAGCAGCCAGTCGGCGCGCAGCGCATAGGCGCCGCTGGGGGTGGTCACGGTGAGCGTCACGCCATCCGCATCCGCGGCCAGGCCGGTGACCTGGTGGCGCCAGCGCAGGTCGACGCCGGCCTCGGCGCAGGCTTCCACCAGCCAGGCCTCGACATGGTATTGCTGGATGTTGACGAAGGCCGGGTAGCGGTGGCCTTCCTCGGGCAGCAGGTCGAACGCATAGACCTGGCGGTCCTGGTGGAAGACCCGGCCGGTCTTCCAGGTGACGCCGCGGGCCAGCAGCTTTTCGCCCAGGCCGAGGCGGCCATAGATCTCCAGCGTGCGCTTGGCGAAGCAGATGGCGCGGCTGCCGGTGGCGACGCTGTCCTCCTCATCCAGCAGCGTCACCGCCACGCCGTGCCGCGCCAGATCCAGTGCCAGGGTCAGGCCGACCAGGCCACCGCCAACCACCACGACGCGGCGGTGGTCCCGGCCGCTGGCGGGGGGTGGCGTGGCGGGGTAGCGAGGGTTGGCGTGCGGCACGGGCTCAGGCTTCGGCGGGCTTCATCGCCGTGCCGTGCTCCAGCGCCTGCCACATCGCCAGATCCCGCTCCGCCGTCCAGATCCGCGGGTGGGTCAGGCCGCCGGCCTCGTCGAAGGCCCGGGTGACGTTGAAGGGCATGCAGTGCTCGAAGATCACCCAGGACCCGTATTTCGGGCGCATGAAGCCCATGGTGTCGTCATACACCGCCTTCAGATCCCAGCCCTTCGCGACACCTTCCCGCACCCGGCCGAACAGGTCGGAGGTGAAGGCGCGCGTGCCCTCGATCGCCTCGGCGCAATCGGCCTTCGTCATCAGGGCGCGGCCGCGGCCGGGCACCAGCTTTTCGGCGCCCAGCGCGGCCACGGCATTCAGCGTGGCGGACCAGTCGGCGAAATGGGCGTCGCCGCAATAGGGTGTGGCGCCGAATTCCACCGTGTCGCCGGCGAACAGCACCTTCTCCTTCGGCAGCCAGACCACCGTGTCGCCGGCCGTGTGGCTGCGGCCGATATGGATGATCTGCGCCTCCCGCTCCCCCAGCCACAGGGTCATGCGCTTTTCGAATGTGTGGGTCGGCCAGGTCAGGCCGGGAATGCTCTCCTTGCCGCGGAACAGGCGCGGGAAGCGGCCGATCTCGCTGTCCATGTCGGCCTGGCCGCGCTCCACGATCAGGTCGCGGGTCGCCTGGCTGGCCAGGATGACGGGGTTGCCCCCGGGGGAGAAGTAGCCGGACGCGCCGAGCACCCTGACCGCGTGGTAATGCGTCAGCACCACCTGGCGGACCTGGCGCGGCGTGACGGTGGCGATGCGGGCCATCACATCCTGCGCCATGGCGGGTGTCGCCTGGGCGTCCACCACCACCGCGCCGTCCGGGCCGATGATGATTCCGGAATTGGGGTCGCCTTCCGCCGTGTAGGCGAACAGGCCCGGACCAAGCTCGTCGAAGGAGATTGTCTTCTCGGCCAGATCATTGGCGGAGGCGAATCCGGACATCTGCATTGGCTCCCTGCTTGCCCTCAGGTTCCACCGGTGCGGGTCGCGGCGGCAAGTTCGATCTTCTCCGGCTCGTCAAGCATCCCAGTCATGCCGGGTTTGTATGTTCCCTTCAAAGGCCCGTCAGCGTAGGTTGCAATGCTTGGACGGCAGTCGCGCGCGCTGCCATGGATCAATCCCACGATGAGCCGTAATCCAAACCTGACCCCGCTACCTGGTAGTTGCGCGGCTTGCACGGTACGACCCTTCGCGCTGTTCCGGGTGATCCCGCAGGCGCGCGTGGGCGAAATCGCCCGGATCCGATCCGGTGTGCGGCTGGTGCGGGCAGGGGACGCCATCATGGATGGCGTCTTCACCATGTATGCCGGTTGGGCCTTCACCTGGACCGCGACCAATGATGGCCGCCGGCAGATCCTGGATTTCCACCTGCCTGGCGACCTGGTGGAGCGCACCGAGGATGCCGCGGAGGTCGAGGCGCTGACCGATTCCTCCTTCTGCATCCTGTCCAAGGAACGGCTCTGCGCCTTCATGGGCAACGATCCCGGCCTGGCGCTGTCCTATGTCGAGGGGCTGACGCGGGATCGCGCGCGGATGCGCGAAAGGCTGACCAGCCTTGGCCGCCGCGATGCCGCCGGGCGGGTGGCGCATCTGCTGCTGGAACTGCATGGCCGGCTGCTGCGGCGTGGCGGCGGCGATGCGCGCGGGGCGGCGGTGCCGCTGAAGCAGGCACATCTGGCGGATGCGCTGGGGCTTTCCGTGGAACACGCCAACCGGGCGCTGGCCGCGCTTCGCAAGGACGGCATCGCCACGCTGAACAAGGGCCGGCTGGAGATCCTCAACCGGCACGAGCTGGAGGATCTGGCTGGCTGGACCGGCCATCCGCCGTCCAGCAGCTCGCTGGCGCCGCAGACCATGACCGGCTGAACCGGAGGCTTCGGCCGGCCGGCGGCTGGGCCCTTGCGCCGGCTTGGTCCTCTACGGCGGAGGCTGTAGCCTTCCGCCAGACCCGGAACGGACCCGACGCCGATGCGCCTTGCACCCCCGCGCCTCGCCCACCTGCTGGGCTGCCTGCTGCTACTGTTGTGCTGCGCGGCCGTGACCACGCCCGCGCTGGCCCAGCGCGATCCCTCCTTCAACCTGGTGAACCGCAGCGGCCAGCCGATCCGGGAGATCTATGTCTCCCCCAGCGAGGATCGCTACTGGGGACACGACCTGCTGCAGGCCGACCTGCTGCCGGATGGCGGCAGCTTCCCGCTGCGCCTCGACCCCTCCGCCGGCTGCCTGCAGGATGTGCGGGTGGTCTATGTCGATGGCCGGCCGGAGGAGCGGCGGCGGCAGGATACCTGCCGGATGGTGCAGATGGTCTTCGGCAGCGGGGCGGGCGGCCCGGCTGCGCGCGGCCCGGCCCGGCCCGACGCGGTCCCGCAGGGGCGCGGCAACCCGTCCTTCAACCTGGTCAACCACGGCGCGGGGATGATCCGGGAGGTCTATGTCTCCTCCGTCCAGCTCAACAACTGGGGCGAGGACCGGCTGGGCGAGCAGGTGTTGCCGCCGGGCCGGCATCTGGCGGTGCGGCTGCCGGCCGGCGATTGCGTGAATGACGTGCGGATCGTCTGGATGGATGGCCGCAGCGAGGAACGCCGGCGCCTGGACACCTGCGCCCTGGTGAACCTGGTCTTCCAGTAGGAAAGGGGCCGCGGCGCGGCCCCCCCAGGTTACTCAGGCGGCCTTCGCCGCCTCCAGCGCCTTCCACACCGTCTCCGGCGTCGCCGGCATGTCGATGTGCTTCACCCCGGCACCGGACAGCGCATCCACCAGCGCGTTCATCGCGGCGGGCGGGGAGCCCACGGCACCGGCCTCGCCGGCGCCCTTGACGCCAAGCGGGTTGGTTTCGCAGGTCACCTCGATCAGGTCGACGTCGATATCCGGCAGGTCCTCCGCCCGCGGCAGGGCGTAGTCCATGAAGGATGCGGACAGAAGCTGGCCGGAGCCGTTGTCGTAGCTGGTGCGCTCATGCAGCGCCTGGCCGATGCCCTGCGCCACGCCGCCATGCACCTGGCCGCGCACGATCAGCGGGTTCAGCGCGTGGCCCACATCATCCACCACGATGTAGCGCGGCACGGTGACGATGCCGGTCTCGGGGTCCACCTCGACCTCCGCCACATGGCAGCCATTGGGGAAGGTGTGGGTGTCGATGTTCGCGGTTTCCATCGCGTCCAGCAGGATCGCGCTCTCCCCGGCCGCCACCCGCTTCCGCTGCACCGCGGCCAGGTCGAGGATGCCGATGCCGCGATCGGTGCCCGCCACCTCGAACCGCCCGCCCGTGGCGGAGAATTCGATGTCGGCGACCGAGGTCTCGAGCTGCTCCGCGGCCGCCTGCTTGCCCTTCTCCACCACGCTGGCGGTGGTCACCAGGATGGCCTGGCCTTCGGAATAGAGGCTGCGCGCGCCGCCGGTGCCGCCGCCGGAGGGCAGCGTCTCACTGTCGCCCTGCCGCACCCGGATCTTGTCGATCGGGATGCCCAGCTCATGGCTGGTCATCATGGCATAGGCGGTCTCGTGGCCCTGGCCGGTGGACTGGGTGCCGACATAGAGGTCGACCAAGCCGTCTTCCGCGAAGACGACCTTGGCGTTCTCGGTCGCCGCGCCGCCGGTGGCCTCCAGGTAGTAGGCAAGGCCGATGCCACGCTGCTTGCCGCGCTTTGCCGCTTCCGCACGCCGCGCCGGAAAACCGTCCCAATCAATCTTGAGCAGGGCGGCATCCATAAGTTGCGAAAAGTCGCCGCTGTCATAGCGCTGGCCCATGGCGGAGACCCAGGGCATCGCCTCCTGCTTCACCATGTTGCGGCGGCGCAGCTCGATCCGGTCCACGCCGATCTCGCGCGCGGTGGCGTCGATCAGGCGTTCCACCAGGTAGTTGCTCTCCGGCCGCCCGGCGCCGCGATAGGCGTCCACCGGCACGGTGTTGGTGAGCACGCCGATGACATGCGCGTGGATCGCCTCGAACCCATAGACGCTGGCCAGCACCTTGGTGCCGGCGCCGGTCGGGATGAAGGGCGCGAAGGTGGAGAGATAGGCGCCCATGCCGGCATAGTTGCGGGTCCGCAGCGCCAGAAACTTGCCCTCGGCGTCCGTCGCCAGCTCGCCCAGGGTGATGTTGTCCCGGCCATGGGTGTCGGACAGGAAGGCCTCGCTGCGATCGCTGGCCCACTTCACCGGGCGGCCGACCTTGCGCGCCGCCACGGCGACCAGGACGTGTTCCGGATAAAGGAAGATCTTCATCCCGAAGCCACCGCCCACATCCGGCGTCACCACGCGGACATTCTCCGCCGGGGTGTTGAAGATGTTGCCGGACAGGATGTTCTTCAGCAGCCAGGAGCCCTGCGTATTGGTGTGCAGGGTCAGCTTGTCGCCTTCCCAGGCGGCGACCGCCGCGCGGGCCTCCATGCTGGCGACGACCACGCGATTGTTCACCACGGTCAGGCGCGTGACATGGGCGGCGCGGGCGAAGGCGGCATCCGCCTTGGCCTTGTCGCCGGCTTCCCAGTCGAACACCACGTTGTTGGCGATATCCGGCCAGACGGCAGGCTGGCCCGGCTCCCACGCCGTGGCGAGGTCGGTCGCGGCCGGCAGCGCGTCGTATTCCACTTCCACCGCCTCGGCGGCGTCGCGGGCGGCCTGGGGGGTTTCGGCGACGATGAAGGCGACCGGGTCGCCGACATGGCGCACCACGCCATCGGCCAGCGCCGGGCGCGGCGTGTTGCCGCGCGGCGTGCCGTCCCGGTTCTTCATCGGGATCAGGCAGGGCAATTCGCCGATGCCTTCCGCCTTCAGATCGGCGGCGGTGAGCACCGCCAGCACGCCGGGCAGCGCCAGGGCGGCGGCGGTGTCGATGCGGGTGATGGTGGCATGTGCCTGCGGGCTTCGCAGCACGATGGCATGCGCCTGGCCGGGCATGGCCAGGTCATCCGTGTATTCGCCCCGGCCGGTCAAAAGGCGCGGGTCCTCGACCCGGCGTACCGACTGGCTCAATCCGAACTTCGCCATGGCGTCACATCCCCGCTTGGTTCCGGTGAGTATCTGCTGTCCCGGGGGCGTCCGTGAAGGGGGGGCGTGCCCCGGCGCGCCGCCTTTCCGGTCACGCCGCCGGTGGCGGCGTCGGTGGCGGCGTCAGTGGCGTTGCGACCTCCGGCTTGCCGCCGAAGCGCCGCTTCACCCCCTCCCGCATCGATTGGAACACGACGTAGAGCATCGGGATGATGAAGATGCCGACCAGCGAGGCCGCCAGCATGCCGCCGAACACCGGCGTGCCGACCGCGCGGCGCGACGCACTGGCGGCGCCCGAGGCGATCACCAAAGGCACCAGGCCCAGGATGAAGGCCACCGAGGTCATGATGACGGCGCGGAAACGCAGCCGCGCGCCCATCACCGCCGCCTCCCGGATCGGCATCCCCGCCTCCCGCCTTTCCTTAGCGAATTCGACGATCAGGATGCCGTTCTTGGCGGCGAGCGCGATCAGCACCACCAGCCCCACCTGCGCATAGACATCGAGCGATAGCCCGGCCAGCACGATGGCCCCGAACGACCCCAGCGCGCCGACCGAGATCGACAGCAGCACCGGGATCGGGATCACCCAGCTTTCATACAGCGCGACCAGGAACAGGTAGGCGAACAAAAGGGCCAGCGCCATGATGATGCCGGTCTGGCCGCTCGCCTGCTTTTCCTGGAAGGCCGTGCCGGTCCATTCATAGCCATAGCCGGCCGGCAGCGCGGTTTCGGAAAGCGCCTCCATCGCCGCCAGCGCATCGCCCGAGGAAATGCCCGGCCGCGGCGACCCGCCAATGCGCACGGAGCGCACATTGTTGTAGCGGTTGATGGTCTGCGGCCCGAGCACGATGCGGATATCCGCGATGGAGCGCAGCGGCACCATTTCCCCGGCGCTGTTCCGGACATGGATGCGCCACAGGTCCGGGATGTCGTCGCGGTCCGTCGCCTCGCCCTGGATGTTCACCTGCCAGGACCGGCCATACAGGTTGAAGTCGTTGACGTAGAAGCCGCCCAGCGTGGTCTGCAGGGCATTGAAGATATCGCTGATGCGGATGCCCAGCGCCTGCGCCTTGTCGCGGTCCACGTCCAGGAACAGGGAAGGGGTGTTGGCGGAGAAGGTGGAGAATACCGCCGTCAGGCGCGGGTCCTGGTTGGCGGCGGCCGTCAGCCCCTGCATGGCGGCGAACATCTCCTCCGGCGGGCGGCCCTCCAGGTTCTGCATCTGGTATTCGAAGCCGCCGCCGGTGCCGAGGCCGATGATCGGCGGGATGTTGAAGGCGAAGGTGTTGGCGGAGCGCACCTGCTGCGTCGCGCCAAACACCGTGCGGATGGCGGCGAAGACGCTTTCCTGCGCCCCGGCCCGATCCTCGAAGGGCTTCATCCGCACCACGATGAAGGCGGCGTTGGATTGCGCGCCGCCATCGATCAGGCTGAAGCCGACGATCGCCAGCACGCGGTCCACCCCGGGGACCGGGGCGATGATCGCCTCCACCTGTTCCACCGCCGCGCGGGTGCGCGACAGGCTGGCGCCGGCGGGCAGCTGCATCTGCACGAAGAAGGCGCCCTGGTCCTCCTCCGGCAGGAAGCCCTGCGGCGTGCGGCTGCCGAGGAACATGATGGCGGCGCCGAAGGCGGCAACGAGCACCAGTGACAGGATGGAAAACCGCACCAGCCGGGCGACGATGGCGCCGTAGCGGTCCCGCACCCAGTCGATGCCGCGCATCACCGCCGCCAGGAAGCCGCGGCGCGGCCCATGCCCCGGCGGATGCGGTCGCAGGAACAGCGCGCAGAGCGCCGGCGACAGGGTCAGGGCGTTGAAGGCGGAGATCACCATGGCGACGGAGACGGTGACCGCGAACTGGCTGAACAGCACGCCCGACAGGCCCGGGATGAACCCCACCGGCACGAAGACCGAAAGCAGCACCAGCGTGATGGCGATGATCGGTGCGGTGATTTCCCGCATCGCCTGCTTGGTGGCCTCGGCCGGGGTCCAGTCCGGGTGCTCCGACATCACCCGCTCGACATTCTCCACCACCACGATGGCGTCATCGACGACGATGCCGATGGCCAGCACCATAGCCAGAAGCGACACGGTATTGGCCGAATAGCCCAGCACCAGCAGCGCGGCGAAGGTGCCGATCAGGCTGACCGGCACGGCGATGGTCGGGATGATGGTGGCGCGGAAGCTGCCGAGGAACAGCAGCACCACCAGCACCACCAGCACGAAGGCCTCCAGCAGCGTCTTGATCACCTCCTCGATCGTGTCCACGACGAAGGTGGAGGTGTCGTAGAAGACCGAGGTCTGCATGCCTTGCGGGAAGCGGCGGGACATCTCGTCCAGCACCGAGGTCAGGCTGGCCGCCGCCGTCACCGCATTGGCGCCGGGCGACAGGTAGGTGGCGAGCGTGATGGCGGGCCGGCCGTTCAGGCGGCTTTCGGTGTCGATCCGCGCTGCGCCCAACTCCACCCGCGCCACGTCGCGCAGCCGCAGCAGCGACCCCTCGGCATTGGCGCGGATGACGATGGCGCCGAATTCCTCCGGCGTGGTCAGGCGGCCCTGGGTCTGCAGGTTGATCTGGTATTGTTGGTCGTCCGAGATCGGCTGCGCGCCGATGCGCCCGACGGCGGCCTGCACGTTCTGCGCCTGGATCGCCGCGATCACGTCCGCCGGCGTCAGGTTCAGGCTGATCAGCCGGTCCAGCTCGAACCAGATCCGCATGGAATAGTCGAGCGCGCCGAAGATCTGCGCCGAGCCGATGCCGGGCGTGCGCGCCAGCCGGTCCAGCATGTTGATGGTGACGTAGTTCGACAGGAACAGCGCGTCATGTTCCGGATTCTCGGAGGTGATGGTGATGAATTGCAGCACGGCCGAGGATTGCTTGCGCACCGTCACGCCGGCGCGCTGCACCTCCGCCGGCAGCCGGGCCAGCGCCGATTGCACGCGGTTGTTGACGTTGACGGTGGCGATGTCCGGGTTGGTGCCCAGCGCGAATGACACCGACAGGGTGTAGCTGCCGTCATTGGCGCTGTTGGAGGACATGTAGATCATGCCCTCCACCCCGTTCACCGCGCTCTCGATCACCTGGCCCACGGTCGATTCCACCACGGCGGCGGAGGCGCCGCCGTAATTGGTGGTGACCGAGACCTGCGGCGGCACGATATCCGGGAACTGCGCCACCGGGATGCGCAGCATGGCCAGCGCACCCGCCAGGGTGAGCAGGATCGACAATACGATCGCCAGCCTGGGGCGATCGACGAAGACGGCGGAAATCATGTCGGATCAGCCCTGCCGGCCGGTCGGCGCCGCAGCGGGCGCGCTGCCGGGGGCGCGGATCGGCGCGCTGGCCGGGCCGGGCTGCACGGGCTGGCCGGGGCGCACGCGTTGCACGCCCTCCACCACCACCCTCTCCCCGGTCTCCAGCCCCGCTTCGACCACCACCTGGTCGGCGATGGAGCGTCCGAGGGTCACCGGGCGGCGCACCGCGCGGTTCTCGGCATCCAGCCCCCAGACATAATTGCCGGCCTGGTCCTGCAGCACGGCGCTGCGCGGGATCACCACCGCCTGCACCGGCTGCGCGCCTTCCACGAACACGTTCACGAACATGCCGTCGATCAGCGCGCGGTCCGCGGCGCCCTCGATGGGCGGGCTGCCATTCGGCTGGTTGCGCGGCGGGTTCGGGATCAGGGCGCGGACCAGCACCGTATCCGTGTTGCGGTCCACCTGCGGGTCGATGAACTCGATCCGGCCCACCTGGTCGTAGATCTCGCCGGTCACCAGGCGGATCCGCACGCGCGTGGCATCGGCCCCGCCGCGCCCGGCATAGCGGTCGCGCAGCTCCGTCCCGGTGCGGAGGTTGACGGGGAAGGCCACGCGCATCGGGTCCTGGCTCACCACCGTGGCCAGCTTCTCGCTGGTCGGCCCGACCACGGCGCCGACGGAGAAGGTGGAGCGCCCGACCTTGCCGGCGAAGGGCGCGGTCACCTCGGTGTAGCCGAGGTTGATCTCCGCCACCCGAAGCTGCGCCTGGGCGGCCAGCACATTGGCCTGGGCGGTGCGCTGCGCGGCCGTCGCATTCTCCACATTCACCTGCGTGCCGGCGGAGCTGCGCACCAGGTCCCGCGCGCGGGCCAGCGCGCTGTTGGCGTTCTGCAACTCAGCCTCGGCGGAGGCGACGGCGGCGCGGGCGCGGGCCACCTCGGCCTCGAAGGGCGGGCGCTCCAGGCGGAACAGCACCTGGCCCTCCGTCACCTCCTGGCCCTCCTGGAAGGGGCGTTCCTGCAGGAAGCCGGTGATGCGGGCGCGCAGGTCGACGCGGTTCTGCGCCTCCACCCGGCCGACGAATTCGGTGCTTTCCGTGACCGGGCGGCGTTCCACCTCCACCACGCCGACCGCGGGCGGCCCCTGCGGGCCGAACTGCGCCTGGGCGGGGGCTGCGATGAGGCAAAGGCCCATCAGGGCGGCCAAACCCGAAAAGGCCGCGCGGGACGCGGCCATGGTCTTCATCGGCATGGATGCAATCCAGTATTTGGAAGGCAGCCAAACCGATCCCGACCTGCCGCGTCAAGTTTCCTGAACGTGCCTAGCCGCCGGCGCGGCGGGCCTCGAAAGCCGCGATTTCCGGCTCCAGCGTCATTGTCAGTCCGATTTCATCCAGTCCACGCAGGAGACAGTCGCGCGCAAAGCCGGGGACGGTGAATTGATGTGTCGAGCCGTCCGGCGCCGTCAGTTCCTGACGTTCCAGATCAACCGAAATTGTCGTGCCCGGCGCGGTGGCGACGGCTTGGCGCAGCCCGTTCACCGTCGACTCGAGCAGCCGCACCGGCAGCAGGCCGTTCTTCAGCGCGTTGGAGAAGAAGATATCGCCGAAGGAAGCGGCGACGACGCAGCGGAAGCCCATGGCCGCCAGCGCATAGACCGCAGCTTCCCGCGACGAACCGACGCCGAAATTGCGGCCCGCCACCAGGATGCCAGCCGTGTCGAAGGGCGGCTGGTTGAGGATGAAATCGGGCCGCTTCGCGCCATCCGGCGTGAAGCGTTGGTCGTGGAAGCCGTAGGTCGCGTAGCGCTCATCCCGCGGGCGCCGCATGAAGCGGGCCGGCATGATCTGGTCGGTATCGACATTCGCCTGGTCGAACGGCGCGGCGATGGCAGTGTAGCGGGTGAAGGGTTCCATCAGGCGGCCCCCACCAGACGGCCCGCGACGGCGGAGGCTGCGGCGGAAGCCGGCGAGACCAGGTGGGTGCGCGCCCCGCGCCCCTGCCTTCCGGCGAAATTGCGGTTCGAGGTGGAGGCGCAGCGCTCGCCTTCGCCCACCACCTCCCCATGCATGGAGACGCACAGCGCGCAGGAGCTTTCCTCCCACCGCGCCCCGGCCTCCTTGAAGATCCGGTCCAGCCCCTCCGCCTCCGCCGCCCGCTTGACGCGGGAGGAGCCGGGGGAGACCAGCATCGGCACGGCGATACGCTTGCCGCGCAGCACGGCGGCGGCATCGCGCAGATCCTCGATCCGCGCATTGGTGCAGGAGCCGAGGAAGACGCGGTCCAGCGCGACATCGGCCATCTCCTCGCCACCCCGCAGGCCCATGTAGTCCAGGCTGCGCGCCCAGGCCTTTTGCCGAGCTTCGTCGGGCGCTTCATCCAGGCGAGGGACGCGGCCGGAGAGCGGCACGGCCTCCTCCGGGCTGGTGCCCCAGGTCGCCATCGGGCGGATCTGCGTGGCGTCGAGCGTCACCTCGGAGTCGAAGCGGGCGTCCGGGTCGCTGAACAGGCGGGACCAGGCCGGGTCGGGCTCCGCCGGGGCGTAGGGGCGGCCGATCAGCCAGGCCGCGGTGGTGGCATCGGGCGCCACCATGCCGGTCCGCGCACCGGCCTCGATTGCCATGTTGCACAGCGTCAGGCGGGCCTCAATGGACAGCGCGCGCACGGCGGGGCCGGCGAATTCGATGGCGCCGCCCAACCCGCCGCCCGTGCCGATCTGGGCGATCAGGGCCAGCGCCATGTCCTTGGCGGTGCTGCCGGCGGGCAGGGCGCCCTCGAAATGGCAGCGGATCTGCTTCGGCGGGGACTGCCAGATGGTCTGGGTGGCCAGCACATGCGCCACCTCGCTGGCGCCGATGCCGAAGGCCAGCGCGCCGAGCGCGCCATGGGTGGAGGTGTGGCTGTCGCCGCAGACCACCGTCATGCCCGGCAGGGTCAGCCCCTGTTCCGGCCCGGCGACATGGACAATGCCCTGGTCCGGGTCCGCCAGCTCGAAGGCGCGGATGCGGTTGGCGCGGGCATTGGCCTCGAAGGTCTCGATGATGCCGCGGATTTCCGGGTCCGCCACCTCGGGCGTGCTGCGGCCCACCGTGGGGGCGTAGTGGTCGCCGAAGCCGAAGCTGAGGTCCGGCCGGCGGACCTTCAGGCCGCGGGCCTTCAGGATGTTGAAGGCGTGGAAGCTGCCCTCGTGGAAATAGTGGCGGTCCACATACAGCAGCGCCAGCCCGTCATCGCGGGCCTGCACCACATGTGCGTCCCAGATCTTCTGAAAAAGCGTCTGTCCCATGTGATGACACTGGCGCCGGCTTGGCGGCCAGGCAAGACCCGGGCAGGTTCAAGCCATGTGGAACACGCCCCCCGCCGTCATCGCGCCCTCCCTGCTCTCCCGCCTGCCCGACGCGCTGCGCCGGCCCCGCCGCAGCGCCTGGGCGGATGCCAACCGCGCCGGTGCGCCGGTCGACAGTTTCCTCGAGGGCCCCTGCTTCGACGCGGGCGGCAACCTGTTCTGCACCGACATCCCGCATGGCCGGGTGTTCCGCGTCTCCGGCAGCCAGTGGGAGGCGGTGGCGGAATACGAGGGCTGGCCGAACGGCCTGGCGGCGCGGGAGGATGAGTTGCTGGTGGCGGATTACCGCCACGGCGTGCTGACCCTGGACCCCAGGACCGGCGCCATGACGGCGGTGGCGGAGAACATCAACAGCGAGGGTTTTCGCGGGATCAACGACCTGATCCTGCACCCGGATGGCTCGATCCTGCTGACCGACCAGGGCCAGACGGGTCTGCAGGACCCCACCGGCCGGGTCTGGCGGCTGCACCCGGATGGGCGGATGGACCGGCTGATCTCCAACGGCCCCAGCCCGAACGGCCTGGTGCTGAACCGCGCCGGCACGCATCTGCTGGTGGCGATGACGCGGTCCTGCGAGATCTGGCGCTTCGCCCTGCGGCCCGATGCGGTGGTGGCGAAGGCAAACCTGTTCTTCCGCATCCCCGCCGGCACCTCCGGTCCCGACGGCCTGGCGGTGGATGCGCATGACCGGCTGTTCGTGGCGAATCCCGGCCATGGCCAGGTCTGGGTGGTGGACCCGCATGGCGTGGCGACGCATCGGGTGGATTGCACCCCCTTCGGCCGCATGCCGACCAACTGCGCCTTCGCCCCGGATGGCCGCACGCTGGTGATCACGGAAAGCCAGTCCGGCAGCCTTTTGGCGGCCGAAATCCCGGCGCCGTGACGCTGTTCCACTGCCACATCGCGGTGTCGCTGGACGGCATGATCGCCCGTCCGGATGGCGGGGTGGACTGGCTGGAGCAGGGCGCGCCGCCGCCCGAGGCCTTCGGCTTCACCGAATTCTACAGCCAGGTCGAGACCATCCTGATGGGCCGCGGCACCTATGACGTGGTGCGGCGCATGGGCGACTGGCCCTATGCCGGCAAGCCGGTGCGCGTGGTCACCAGCCGGGAGCTGCCCGACGCCCCCCCTGGTGTCGAGGCCCATTCCGGCGACCTGCCGGCGCTGGTGGCGGAACTGCGCCAGCGCGGCCTCGGCCGCATCTGGGTGGAGGGCGGCGGGCAATTGCTGCGCGGCCTGCTGGCCATCGGTGCGCTGGACCGTCTGGAGATGGCGGTGCTGCCGATCATTCTCGGCGAGGGCATCCGGCTGTTTCCGGCCGGCACGCCGGAGACGCGGCTGGCGCTGCGGCAGAGCAGGACGGTGGGTGACGCGCTGCATCTGATCTACGAACCGGCGTGAGATGAGATCCCGCTTGACCAGCGCGGGAGAACTGCGCGCAGTATGGCAAATAAACAGAACGTCGTTCTATCCAACAGAACACATGGAAGGAAACGCCATGACCCTCGCCCGCCGCAGCCTGCTCGCCGCCCCCGCCATTCTGCTCGCCCTGCCCGCGCGCGCGCAGGATGCCTGGCCCAGCCGGCCGATCCGCATGATCCTGCCCTATGCCGCCGGGGGCGCGACCGATGTGATCGGGCGGCTGGTCGCGGATCGCCTGTCCCAGCGCCTGCCGCAGCGCGTGGTGATGGAGAACCGCACCGGCGCCGGCGGCGCCATCGGCAGTTCCTTCGTCGCCAAGGCACCGGGCGATGGCCACACGCTGCTGTTCCACAACATCGGGCACGCCGTGACCAAGGCGATCTACCCGCAGCTGGACTATGATCCAGCCGCCGACCTCAAGGCGGTGTCGATCGTCGCGGAAAGCCCGATGGTGCTGCTGGTGCCGCCGAATTCGCCGCACCGGACGCTGGCCGATTTCGTCGCCTTCGCCCGCGCCAACCCCGAGAAGCTGACCTATGGCAGCACCGGCGGCGGCGGCGCGCTGCAATTGGTGAGCCTGCTGTTCCTGCGCGCCGCCGGCATCAAGATGACGGAGATCCCCTATCGCGGCGGCGCCCCGGCGGCGCTCGATCTCGCGGCCGGCACGCTGGACATGCTGTACGATGCCGGCCTGACCGCCTTCGGCCTGGCCCGCGGCGGCCGCGCCCGCGCGCTCGCCATCTCCGGCCCCAGCCGCAGCCCGGTGATGCCGGATGTGCCCACCATGGCGGAATCCGGCTTTCCGGACGCCACCTTCATGGTCTGGCAGGCGGTGCTGGCGCCCGCCTCCACGCCCGATGCGCTGGTTGCCCGCATCCAGGCCGAGGTCGCCGCCGTGCTGGCCGAACCCACCACCCGTACCCGCCTGGCCGAACTCGGCGCCGAGCGCCTGGTCGGCAACAGCCCGGCCGAGGCCCAGGCCTTCGTCGCGGCGGAGATGGCGAAATGGGCGGTGATCCTGCGCGAGGCCGGGGTCCGCGCCGGGTGAGCGCAACGCCTGAAACGGGCGTCGCCGCCGTCGATCGCGCCCTGTCCATCCTGGGCGCGTTCCGGGAGGGGGATGCGGCGCTGACCCTGGCGGAGCTCGCCGCCCGCACCGGCCTGTACAAATCCACCATCCTCCGCCTGCTCGCCTCGCTGGAGCGCAGCCGCTGCGCCGCCCGGCTGGCGGATGGGCGCTGGGCGCTGGGGCCGATGCTGTTCCACTGGGGCGCCCTCTATGCCCGGTCGCTGCCGGTGGAGCGGCATCTGCCGGCGCTGCTGGCGGCGCTCGCCGAGCGCAGCGGGGAGACGGCCAGCTTCTGGGTGCGCCATGAGGGCCAGCGCCTGTGCCTGGCCCGTGTCCGCAGCCCCAACCGCATCCGCGACGACCTGGCGGCCGGCGACCTGATCCCGCTGCCCTCCGGCGCCGCGGGGCGGGTGCTGACGGCGGCGGACCCGGCAGCGCTCGGCGTGGTCGCCACCTTCGGCGAGCGCAACCCGGAGGCCGCGGGCTGCGCCGCCGCGGTGTTCGGCCCGGGTGGGGCACTCGCCGGGGCCATCGGCCTGTCCGGGCCGAAGGCGCGGATGCAGGCCCATGTCGCGGCGCATCTTGCCGCGCTGGCCGAAGCCGCGTCCGATCTGACACGACGACTCGGCGGCGACCTGATGCCGCCCACCGGAGTATCCGCATGACCAGCCCGACCCCGCTCGCCGGGATCCGCGTTCTTGAATTCACCCACATGGTGATGGGCCCCACCGTGGGCATGACCCTGGCCGACCTCGGTGCCGAGGTCATCAAGGTGGAGCCGGCGCCGGCCGGTGACAGCACCCGCCGCCTGACCGGTTCCGGTACAGGCTTCTACGCCGCCTTCGGCCGCGGCCGCCGCAGCCTCTGCGTGGATCTGAAGCAGCCGGAAGGCCTGGCGCTGGTGCAGAAGCTGGCGGCGAAGGCGGACGTGGTGGTGGAGAATTTCCGGCCCGGCGCCATGGCCAAGCTTGGCCTCGGCTATGCCCAGCTTTCCGCCACCAATCCCGGCCTGGTCTATTGCTCCTGCAAGGGCTTCCTGCCCGGCCCCTATGAACACCGCACGGCGCTGGACGAGGTGGTGCAGATGATGGGCGGCCTGGCCTATATGACCGGGCTGGAGGGGCGGCCGCTGCGGGCCGGGTCCTCCGTCATCGACATCATGGGCGGGCTATCCGCCGTCATCGGCATTCTCTCGGCGCTGACGGAGCGCCAGCGCACCGGGCAGGGCGGCGAGATCCAGGCCGGGCTGTTCGAGACGGTGGCCCTGCTGATGGCCCAGCACATGGCGCAGACGAAGATCACCGGGCAGGCGCCGCCGCCGATGTCCGTGCGCCGCCCCGCCTGGCCGGTCTACGACATCTTCGCCACCTCCGATGGCGGGCAGGTCTTCGTCGGCGTGGTGACGGATACGCAGTGGCCCGCCTTCTGCGCCGCCTTCGGGCTGGAGGACCTGGCCGCCGATGCCAGCCTCGCCACCAAGCAGCAGCGCGTGGAGCGGCGGGACCATACGATCCCGCGCATCGCCGCCGCGCTGGCCGCCTATACCAAGCCTGAGCTGATGGCGAAGTGCGAGGCGCTGGGCCTGCCCTTCGCCCCCATCGGCAAGCCGGCGGACCTGTTCGAGGACCCGCATCTGCTGGGCAGCGGCGGGCTTGTGCCGCTGCACCTGCCGGATGGCACGCCGATCGACCTGCCGGCACTGCCGGTGGCGATCGACGGCGTCCGCCCCGGCGGCACCGGCGACCTGCGGCCGCCGGGCGCCGATGGTGCCGCGATCGCGGCGGAGCTCGGCTATTCCGAGGCCGAGATCGCGGCGTTGCGGGAAAGCGGCGCGCTGACCGGCTGACGCCGCTCAATCCACCTTGATGTTGCCGGCGCGGATCACCTCCCGCCACTTGTCCAGCTCGGCGCGGATCATCGCGGTGTAGGCTTCGGCGCCCAGCGTGCCGGGGCGTACGCCGATACGGCCGAATTTCTCGGCGATCTCGGGGGAGGCCATGGCGCGGCCCATCTCCTCCTCCCACCGCGCCTTCACTGCGGCCGAAATGCCGGCGGCGGCGGAGAAGCCGAACCAGTTGGTCGACGCCACGGCGGGAAAGCCGGCCTCGGCGAAGGTCGGCACATCCGGCAAAGCGGGGGAGCGTTCGGCCTCGCTGGTCGCGATCGGGCGCATGCGGCCGGCGCGGAGGTTGGGCAGGGCGGTGGGCAGGCTTTCCATCAGCGCCGGGATCTGGCCGCCCATCACATCCGTCATGGCAGGGGCCGAGCCGCGATAGGGCACATGCGTCAGCTCGACCCCCGCGGCGCGGGCCAGCAACTGGCCGATCAGGTGGTTCATCGTGCCATTGCCGCCGGAGCCGTAGTTCATCTCGCCCGGCTTCGCCCGCGCCTGCGCCAGGAAGGCGGCGAGGTCCGGCGCCGCCACGCCCGGCCCCACCGCCAGCACACTCGGGAAGGTGCCGACCAGGTGGATGTGGGTGAAATCGGCCACCGGGTCATAGGGCACATTGGCGTAGAGCACGGGCCCGATGCCGTGTGAGGCGGCGTTGGAGATCATCACCATGTGCTGGTCGCCGCGCGCCTTCGCCAGCAGGTCGCTGCCCACCATGCCGCCGGCGCCGGGCCGGTTCTCCACCACGATCGGCTGGCCAAGCTTCGTGCCGAACCACTCGGCCAGGATGCGGGAGAGGATGTCCGCCGCGCCGCCCGGCGGGAAGTTCACGATCCAGCGGATCGGCCGCTCCGGCCAGCTGGATTGCGCGCGCGCGACGGCGGGCACGGCCAGCGCCCCGGCAAGGCCGCCGAGCAGCAGGCGGCGGGTCGGGCTGGCGGAATCAGGCATACGAAACTCTCCCCTTGTGGATCCCGTGATCCGGTCGGGCGGTGGGAAAGCAACATCGGTGCCGTAGACGAAGCCGCCCCTGCATGGTTCGCTGCACTGCGAGACCACTGGTATCCCGGAGCATTGCATTGGCCCTCGACCTGATCCTGCGTGAGATGCGCCTGCCTCATTCGGCAGCATCTGACCCGTTGGTGGACATCGGCGTGCAGGATGGCCGCATCGCCGCCATCGCGCCCAATCTGCAGAGCGAGGCGCGGGAGACGGTGCAGGGCAAGGGCAGGCTGGTCTGCGCCGGCTTCGTGGAAACCCACATCCACCTCGACAAATCCTGCCTGTTCAACCGCTGCGACTGCAAGACCACGCGCTTCCCCCATCTGGCGATGGAGCGTGTCTCCGCCATCAAGCCCGACATCACGGTGGAGGATGTGACGCAGCGCGCCAGCCGGACGCTGGAGATGTGCGTGCTGCATGGCTGCACGCGCATGCGCACCCATGTGGAAGTGGACCCGCGCATCGGCCTGCGCTTCTTCGAGGGCGTGAAGGCGCTGATCGACAGCTACGCCTGGGCCATCGATGTCGAGATCTGCGTGATGCCGCAGGAAGGCCTGACCAACAATCCCGGCACCGATGAACTGATGGTCGCCGCGCTGCGCAACGGCGCGAAGGTGGTAGGCGCCGCGCCGAACTACGACAGCGACCGCGCCGCGCAGATCCGCCGCGTGTTCGAGATGGCGCGGGAATTCGACGTCGATATCGACATGCACCTGGACAGCGGCACCAGCGGCTCGGATCTGGATACGCGGCTGGTCTGCGACCTGACGGAGCAATTCAGCTGGGGCGGCCGTGTCGCCATCGGCCATGTCACCAAGCTGTCCACCATGCCGCCGGCGGAGGTGGATGCGGTGGCGCGGCGCATGGCCGATGCCGGCGTGGCGCTGACCGTGCTGCCGGCGACGGATCTGTATCTCGGCGGCCGGCACAAGGATGCGGACGTGCCGCGCAGCGTGGTGGATGCGAACCGGCTGGTGGCGGCGGGCGTGGTGTGCTCACTGTCCTCGAACAACATCCAGAACCCATTTACCCCTTTCGGGGATGGGCAGTTGATCCGCCAGGCGAATCTCTACGCCAACATCATCCAGCGCGGCAACGACGCGGATGTGCGTGCGATGTGGGGCATGATCACGGATGATTCCGCGCGCATCCTGCGGCAGCAGGATTACGGCATCGCCGTCGGCGCGCCCGCCGACCTGGTGGTGGTGGATGCGCCGGATGAGGTGGCGGCGCTGCGCGGCATCGCCCCGGTGCTGGCCGCCTTCAAGCGCGGCCGCCGCACCGTGACGCGCCAGCCGGCGGAGTTGCACCGCCCGGCTTGAACCGGGGCCGAGGAGGGCGGGGATCGGCTTCGGTACCCCGCCTGGCGCCGCCATCCGCAACGGCGGCGTGGCCTGCCTGACCATGTGCGCGGCGCGACGCGGTTCCGCATGAAGCGGCCGCTATTGCGCCGCGGAGAAACGCCCGGGACCCGCCCGCCACACATTCCGAATGATTGGCCGGGGATGCGATCGTTTCTGGCGTCAACGCGTCGGAAACCAATCCGCGCCATATTGCCTGAACGAGACAGGCCGGTCGGTTCCTCCCCGGAACCATGAAGCATCCGCGGCAGAGCCGGCGGATCTTCGCGCATCGCCAAAATCCGATCTCGCCAGCTGCGTCCAGGCTCCGGCCCGGTCGCCAGGCCCCGGGGCGCGAGAAGGACTGGCGGCATGGCTGTTTGCACGACACTGCCTGGGTTGACCCGAGTGACGCATGCCGCGCCGCGTATCGGCGGCTGTGGCGCGGCCGCTGGTGCCCTGCCGCGCGGCATGGGCACGAACCGCGCGAACTGGGCAGTGCGCGCATGCACTCCGTTCGACCGTTTCGGGCTCGCCTTCGGATGGAACGCGGTATCGGCTTCCGGTCGATAGTCGTTCGCGTAAACACCGGAGAAACAAATCAAATTCTAATCTCACCATTAGAATAACCCGAGGTTCGACTTCAGGTTATTTTGATATTGCACCGAACAGATGACCCACGGAGCCATCCTATGAGCCCTCCTGACAACAACGCATGGGTCGATCTTGATGAGGGCTCCCTCGCCTCCGTCGTCGGCGGCAGCGGTTCGACCAACGCAGCGCCGACCGGTGGTGGCGAGGAGGATGAAGCCGAGTTCGGCGGCAGCATCTCCAGCCCGACCGTGGTGTCGGGTGGCGCCTCGACGGGAGAGTCGGTCTCGACCAGCATCGTGGTGAACGGCGTGACGCTGGAAGCCGGCGCGGGCTGGGCGGCGGGCGCCGAATACGAAGTGACGCATACCGGCGCGGGTGCCGGTGCGGGCGTCGGCGCTGGCGTCTACGCGACCGGCAGCGTGACGGACGGCAACGTCACCACCACCGTGACGCTGGAAGCCGGCGCGGGCGCGCAGGTCGGCGTGGAAGTCGGCGTCACCGGCATCGGCTACACCGCCTCGGCGGGCATTGGTGGCAGCGTGACGGTGGAGGTCGCGACCGAGCACGACCTCGGCAACGGCACCACCGCGACCACCACCACCACCACGGAAGTGGGCGTGAAGGCCGGCGTCGAGGGTACCGTCTCGATCGGCACGGAGGGCGTGCAGACCGAGGCCGAGATCATGGCCGGGGCCTATGCCTCGGTGACGGTGGAAGCGACGATCGGCGGCGAGGAAGGCTCCGGCACCGCGTCGGTCGGCTATGTGGATCCGGGCTCGGCGGGCGTCGGTGCGGAAGTCGAGGCCGGCTACAAGGATGGCGAGATCACGATCGGCGTGGGCGGCGAGGTGTCGCTGCTGCTCGGTGGCGTGAATGTTGGCGTCAGCGGCACGGTCGATGTGAACGCGGTTGGCGACGCGGCCAGCGAGGCTGCGGTGCAGGCCGAGGCGCAGGCGCTGGTGGCGGCGGAACAGGCCGCCGCCGAAGCGCGCGAGGCGGTGGCCGAGGCGCGGGAAGCCGCCGAGAAGGCCGAGCAGGCCGCGGACAAGGCGCGCGACATCGCCGAGAAGGAGGCGAAGGAAGCCGCCAACGCGGCGGGCAAGGTGGGTCGCGGCTTCGGCAACATCGCCGGCACCATCAAGGCGCAGATCGAGAAGGCGGAGGCCCGCGCCGCCGATGCGGTGGCCGATGGCCTGGAGGCGGCCGCGAGCAAGGCTGCGGCCACGCTCGCCGCCGCCGAGAAGGTTCTGGACAGCGCCGAAGCCACCGCCGGGAAGCTGCTCGACAGCGCGACCGACGCGGTGAAGGCCACCGCCGAGCAGATCGAGGCGGCAGCCGAGAAGGCGGCGGCCGAGGCGCAGGCTGCGGCCGAGAAGGCAGCGGCCGAGGTGAAGGCGGCGGCCGAGAAGGCTGCGGCCGAGGCGCAGGCGGCGGCTGAGAAGGTTGCGGCCGAGGTGAAGGCGGCGGCCGAGAAGGCGGCGGAGAAGGCGGCGGCCGAGCTGAAGGCGGCGACCGAGCGGGCCGAGGCGGAAGCCCGTGCGGCAGCCGAGCGAGCCGAGGCGGAGGCCCGCGCTGCGGCCGAGAGGGCGGCGGCGGAAGCCCGCGCGGCGGCGGAACGTGCAGCGGCCGAGGCGCAGGCCGCGGCGGAACGGGCGGCAGCCGAAGCGGCGGCAGCTGCGGCAGCGGCGCAGGCCGCGGCGGAGCGGGCGGCGGCGGAAGCGGCGGCAGCGGCCCAGGCGGCTGTGGAGCGGGCGGCGGCAGAGGCCAGGGCGGTTGCGGATGCCGCGGCCTCCGCGGCGGCCAGCGCCGGCAACGCCATCAGCAAGGGTGCGACCAGCGCGGGCAACTCCATCAAGAAGGCGTTCAGGTTCTGATCTCCGGGGCCCGGCGCGGGACGATGTGGCGCCGTTGGCGCGCCACGCCGCCCGCTGCCGGACCCCGGCCTGCCCAGCTTCGTGTCGCGCCCGCCCGGCGCGCGGCCCGGCCTCCCGTTCTCAGACCCCGGCCAGAGGGAACCACCTGCATGAGCGCACTTGCCAGTCGCGCACCCGGCAGCCCACCGTCATTCCGTGGCGGGGCGGTTGCCTTGGCGACCGTCATCCGCGGTGGCGACCGAAGGCCCGCGTCGCGCATCGTGGTCGACAACCTGGCCGCCACGCCGCAGATCCACGGGAGCGCGGCATGAGGATCGCCATCTGCGTCAAGAAGGACATCCACGGCCTTCTTGCGGCCCGTATTCTCGCCGCCCGGCTGGGATTCGCGGAGCTGCGCTTCTTCTGCAGCGTCAAGACGCGCCAGGCGGAGGACGACGTTCCGGCGCTGCGGCTGATGAAGCTGCTGGAACGCGATGTCGCCATCGACACGCTGGCGATGATGGAGCCGCCGACCCCCGGCCTGCCGCACACGGACGAATGGGTCCCGCTGCATGACATGCGCGCCGATGGCGGGGCCGCAACGCTGCTGGCCTTCAAGCCGGACATCGTCATCTCCGCGCGCTTCAGCCTGATCTTTCCGCAGCGCGTGATTGATGCGGTGCCGCGCGGCATCGTCAACGTCCATCCCGGCGCGCTGCCGGGCTATCGCGGCCTGTTCGCGCCCTTCTGGCAGGTGCTGCGCGGCGAACGGGAACTGGGCTGCACCGTGCACATGGTGGATCGCGGCATCGATACCGGACCGATCCTCGGCGTGGCGCGGGTGCCCTTCGATGCCACGCGGTCGCTGATGTGGCACACGGCGGGGCTGTATCGCGGTGGTGTCGCCATTGCCGCGACGGCCGCCACCACGCTGGCGCGCGGCAGCCAGCCGGCTGGCACGCCGCAGCCCGCGGGGGGCGCCTATTTCCGCTTTCCCAGCGCCGCGGATTTCGCCGCCCTGCCCATTCCGATCGTGCGTGCGCGCGACTACGCGCAGGTTCTGGGAGACGCCTTCATGCCGCTTCACGGGGAGACCTGCACGCCGCAGCGGCAGGCGGCATGAGGGGGGAGCTTTCCTTCGCCACGCGCCTGACCGGCGTGCTGGCGACCATGCTGCTGCTGGGCTGCGGCCTGGCGGCGGGGCTGAACTACCTGAAGTTCGAACGCATGCTGCTGGAACAGCAGGCGCGCGTGCTGGAGATCCTGGCCGGCGAGCTGGGCAGCACGGTGGAGAACAGCCTGGCACTGGGCGTGCGTCTGGCCGGCGTGCCCGGCGCGCAGGCGCTGCTGGAACGCTCGCGTGCCGCGGAGCCGCTGATCGCCGGGCTGACCATCGCGGATGCCGACCATGTCGTGCTGTTCGACACCGACCGGCAGAACATGGGCGGCACGCTGCCGCGGGACCACCTGGCCCCGCAGGGCCAGGCCGAGTCCTGGCGCTTCCGCGATGGCCCCCGCTACGGCATCGGCGCGCCGATCATCAACGGATTCGGCCAGCCCGAGGGCGCCATCCTGCTGCGCTACGAACGCTCCGCGGTGGATGAACGGCTGGCCGCCGCGCTGCTCGCCATGATGCAGGCGACGCTGCTGGCGCTGGCCATCGCCATTCCGGCCGGCGCGCTCGGCCTGCACCTGGTCACGCGCCATACACGCCGCTGGTTCGCCGCGATGCAGGAGGCGATGCAGCCCGGCGCCGCGCCGGCCGCGCTCGCCGCGGGGCTGCAGGTGGCGATCGCCGATACCGATACCGTACTGACCGAGGCCGAGGCCCAGCTGGAACAGATCGCGGCGCAAATGCCGGAGAGTGTTCCGCAACCGATGGAGGCCATTGCGCCATGACGCCTGATCGTCGCCTGGTGGGCCGCGTCGTCGCGGTCGCCGTGCTGCTGCTGACGCTCGCCGTCGGCTTCGTCTCCCACACCGCGCTGCGGAGCTTCGAGACGGAGCTGCGGCCGGAGCTGGAGCGGGAGGCCACCATCGTCGGCAGCATCGGCGCGCGCACGCTGCAGCGCGCGCTGGATCTCGGCGTGCCGTTCAACGGTCTGTCGGGGCTGGATGAATACCTGGCCAGCCTGCTCGCCGCACGGCAGGGGCTTGCCTATGTGCTGCTGACCGATGCGGCGGGGCAGCGCATCGCCAGTGCCGGCGATGCCTCGGGTGACTTCGCCGGCCTTCCGGCGGGCACCGTGGCGCCGGAGCGCGGTGCGCTGATGCGCCTGCTCGGCGGCAGCTACGATGCGGCGCTGCCGGTGCTGGAATCCGGGCGGGTCGCGGGCTGGCTGCATGTGGGCATTGCCCGCGCACGGCTCGATACCGCGCTGGATGACATGCGCTGGGACGTGTTGATCGTGCTGCTGGTGGTGCTGCTGGCCACCACGGAATTCCTGCGCTTCGTGCTGTCCCGCACCGTGGCCGCGCCGATCGGCATGGTGCTGCGCCTGCAGTCGCGGCTGGCTGGCGGCGACTGGACGCTGCGCGCGCCGGGCGACATGGGCGCGGAAGCCGGGCGCGTGGCGCGGCACCTGAATGTGCTGGTGCGCCGCATGAACGACCGCTGGGACCGGCTGTGCTGGATGGCGGCGCAGTCCGGCGCCGCGCAGCGGGCCGGCGCAGTGCTGGACGGCGTGCGCGAACGGCTGCGCTTCGGCGTCGCCGCCGTGCAGGAAGGGCTGGGCGCGGGCGCGGCCTCGGCCCGGCTGCCGCTGTTCCTGTTCGTCTTCGCCGAGCAGCTCTCCACCTCCTTCAACCCGATCTTCGCGCTGGAGCTTGCGGGCGGGCAGGGTGGCATCATGGGCGCGGCGCTGCCGATCGTGGCTTTCGTGGCGGCGGTGGCGCTGTTCACGCCCTTCGGCGGCGCCGTGGTGGCACGCCACGGGCCGCGCAATGCGCTGCTGATCGGGCTGCTGCCGGCGGCCATCGGCCATGTCGGCGCCGCGCTGGCGACGGACCTCACCACCTTCGCCATCGCCCGCGCCGTCTGCGGCGCCGGCTATGCCATCGTCACCATCGCCTGCCAGGTGCACCTGGCGCAGGAAGCGCCGCAGGGCCGCGTGGCGCGCAGCCTGGGTGGCTTCACCGCGGCGGTGATGACAGGCGCCGTCTGCGGCACCGCCATCGGCGCGGTGATGGCCGACCGCGTCGGCTTCCGCCTGACCTTCGTGCTGTCCATGCTGCTGGTGGCCGGCACCGCGCTGCTGGTGTGGCGTGCCTTCGCCGCCGGCGGTGCCAGCGAGCAGAAGCAGATGGGGCTGTGGCACAGCGCCCGCGCCGCCTTCGCCGAGCCGCGCTTCGCCTTGCTGGTGCTGTTCGCGGCGATCCCGGCCAAGGTGCTGCTCGGCGGCTTCATCTTCTTCCTCGCGCCGCTGGAGCTGCGCGAGCTGGGGCTGAGCCAGGCCGCGATCGGCCGCAACGTGATGCTGTATGGGCTTTGCATGCTGCCGGCGATCCTGGTCGGCGCCTGGCTGACCGACCGCACCGGGCGCGGCGGCCTGGTCATCGCCTTCGCCGGCGCGCTGAACGGCGTGGCGCTGCTGCTGCCGATGTGGCTGGACCGCGAGACGGCGCTGCCGCTGGCGATCATCGGCACCGGCCTGGCGCAGGGCCTGGCCGCGGCGCCGATGCTGGCGATCATCCCGGGGCTGAGCCTGATGCGCGGCGCGCCGAATTCGGCCGCCATGCTCAGCTTCCTGCGCCTGGCGGAGCGCTTCGGCAGCGTCATCGGCCCGCCCGCGGCGGCGGCGCTGCTGGCGCTCGGCACCGGGCAGGAAACCATGCTGGCGCTGGGCGTGCTCTCGCTCGCCACCGCCATCGGCTACGCGCTGTCGCTGGCGTTCCAGCGACTTCGGCAGAGGGAGGCGGCGTGATGCTGCATCGTCGACATCTTCTCGCCGCGTCGGTTCTTGCAGCACCGGCGCTGCTGCTGGCGGCCCCTGCCACGGCCCAGCAACGGCCTTTCCGCATCATGATGCTGCTGTTCCGCGGCTGGGAGGAAGCCTGCGACGGGTTCCGGGACCATTTCGCGGCACGCCGCATCCCGGTGGAACTGATCGTGCGCGACATCGCCCAGGATCTGCGCCGCGTGCCGGATCTGGTGGCGGAGGTGCGGGAGGTGAAGCCGGACCTGGTCTATGTCTGGGGCACCTCGCTCGCCATCGCGGCGCTCGGCCCGTGGGATGCGCCGGACCCGGTGCGGCACATCAGCGGCGTGCCGGTGGTGTTCAACATCGTCACCGATCCCGTCGGCAACCGCATCGTGCGGTCCCGTGCGGAACCCGGCCGCGCGGTGACCGGCACCGAATACATCGCGCCGGTCGAGGTGCAGATGCGGGCCATGGCGCGCTACCGCGCCTTCCGCCGCGTCGCCACCACCTTCAACCCGAATGAGCGCAACTCGCTGTCCGTGGTGGCGCAGATGCGCGCGCTGCTGGGCGATGGCGTGGTGGAACTGCCGGTGGCGCTGGATGCGGCGCGCAAGCCGATGCCGGAATCGATCCCGGATGTGGTGGCGCAGGCGCGGCGCGCGGGCGCGGAATGGTTGTACATTCCGCCCGACACTTTCCTGAACGACCATCGCGCCGTGTTGACCCGCGCCGCGCTGGATGAGGGGCTGCCCTGCTTCTCCGCCAGCGAGCGCTTCGTGCAGTTCGCCGAGGGGCTGGCCGGGCTGGTCAGCCGCTACTACAGCGTCGGCGCCTTCACGGGCTTCAAGGCGGAGCAGATCCTGCGCGGCGGTCGCGCCCCGGAAACCATCCCGGTGGAGACGCTGACGCGCCTGTCCTTCCTGATCCGCATGGAAAGCGCGCGGCGCCTGCAGATCTTCCCGCCCGTCGGGCTGCTGCGCGTTGCGGAGACCGTCTGAGCCATGCTCCTCCGATCCCGCATTCTGCTGCTGTTCGCGCTGGCCACGCTGCTGGTCGCCGCTTCCGTCGCGCTGCCGGCCTGGCTGGTGCTGCGCGATGGCGAGGAGCGCGCGGCAACGCTGCGCGCCAGCCTGCAATCCGCCACGCTGCGCGAAGCGGTGGACCGCGCCGCGGCCCCGCTGGTCGCCGCGCTCCGCGCCACCGCGACGGACGCGGCGCTGCTCGCGGCCCGTGCCGACAATGACGAATCGGCGCTGCGGCAGCGGCTCGCCGCCTTGCGTGAGGGCCTGGGCATGGCCGGGCGCATGGACATGGTCGGCGGGCAGGGCCAGCTTCTGGCAGCGGCGCCCGCCGCGGCCGACCCGCTGGCCAGCGGCGCCGCCGCCTTGCAGCGCGACCTGGTGCCGGGCCAGGTCAGCGCCGGCTTCGAATCCGCCGAGGGCGAGGTGCTGCTGGTGGCCAGCCTGCGGCTGCCACAGGGCGAATTGCTGTCGCTCGGCGTTCCGGCGGAAGCGGCGCTGGGGCAGATCGCGCGGCATCTCGGTGCCGACCTGCTGATGCGCAACCGTAGCGGCGCACCCCTGTTCGCCAGTACGCCGGCCTTGCGCGAAGACGCCGGGGCTTTGCAGGCGGGCGAGACGGTGCAGATGAACGGCCGGCTGTTCCGGCTGGAGGCGACGCCCTCGCAGAATTCGTCGGGGGCGGTGGTCGGCGAGATCCTCGTCCTGGCCGATGCCACGGCGGAAACCCAGTCCCGCCGGCTGCTGCTGCTGGTGGCCTTCGGCCTGCTGGTGGTGGCCGCCGCCGTCACCTGCCGGGCGCTTTACGGCGTGATCCGCGATGCGCTGGACCCGTTGACCGAACTGGCGCGCGCGCTGCAGGCGGTGGCGGGCGGCGACATCTTCGCCTCCGCCGCCATCGGCCGGCGTGGCGATGAGGTCGGCGCGATCGGCGAGGCGCTGGAGGCGCTGCGCAGCAACACCCTGACGCTGGACCGGCTGCAGACCGGCAACCGCCTCGCCGGGCTGCGCGAGCGCGCGCTGATCGGGCAGGAGATTGCCCGCCTGACCGCCGTGCTGGAAGGCCCGGCGCGGCGTGAGATCCTTGGCCTGCTGGAAGGCGAGGGCGCAACCCTCGGCCCGGCCTTCGCGCGACTTTCCGGCCATGTGGTGCAGCAGCACCGTGCCATGGCGGAACTGCTGGCGGAACGCACCCGTGACCTGGCCCTGGTGCGCCAGGCGCTGGACGAACGCCTGCAGTTCAACCGGATGCGGGAGGAACTGGACGTCGCACGGCGGCTGCAGCTTTCCTCGCTGCCCACCACCTTCCCGGAACGCCCCTGCTTCCGCCTGCACGCCGCGATGGTGCCGGCGAAGGAAGTCGGCGGCGATTTCTGCGACCTGGTGATGCTGGACGAGCACCGCCTGGTGCTGATGATCGGCGATGCCTCCGGCAAGGGCGTCGGCGCCGCCATCTTCATCGCCATGGCACGCAGCCTGCTGCGCGCCGCCATCAGCCGCGGCGCCACGCCGGCGGAGGCGCTGGCCCAGGCCAACGACACGCTGGCGGCGGATAATCCGACGCTGATGTTCGCCACCGCGATCGTCGCCGTGCTGGATTGCCGCACCGGCGTGCTGACCTACGCCAATGCCGGCCATAACGCGCCGCGCCGTCGCTGCGAGGATGGCCGGGAAGGCGAGTTGCCGGTCGAGGTCGGCATCGCGCTGGGCGTGATGGATGGCATCGACTTCGCCGACCAGACCCTGGTGCTGGAAGCCGGTGACCATCTGCTGATGTTCACCGACGGCGTGACGGAGGCGATGGGCCCGGGCGATGCGATGTTCGGCGATGCACGGCTGGCCGCCATCGTCGGCGATCCGCGCAACGCCGACCCGGCGATGCTGGTCGAGGCTGTGGCAACCAGCGTCGAGGTCTTTGCGGAGACGGAGCCGCAGGCGGATGACATCACCATGGTGGCCTTGCACTGGCGCGGCACGGAGCCGGCGTCAGTCATCTACACCCGCGAGAAGGAGACGGTTTGATGGACGTGACCACCGAAGTGCATGGCGAGGCGCTGATCCATCGTGTCAGCGGCCGCATCGATACCGGCACCGCCGCCGATGCGGAGCGCAAGCTGACCGCGGAGGTCCGCCAGGGCCGGCGTGTGGCGATGGACATGACGGGGGTGGCCTATGTCTCCTCCGCCGGGCTGCGCGTGGTGCTGATGGCGGCGAAGCTTGCCAAGGCCAATCGCGGCGCGATTTCCCTGTTCGGGCTGCAGGCAACGGTGCGAGAGGTCTTCGCCATGTCGGGCTTCGACAAGGTGGTGACGATCCGCGACGACGAGGCCTCGGCCCTTGCGGCGGTCGCGCCCTGACATGGTCGAGATCCGGCTGAGCAGCGACCGCGCGCCCGAAGCGGTAGAGAGCACGCTCGATGCGATCGAGGCGCATCTGGTGGCCGCCGGCGCGGCGGAGCCGGAGGTGATGCAGATGCGCCTGGTGGCGGAGGAGATCGTTACCAACATCGCGCGCTGCGCCTGGCCGGAGGGTGTCGACGCGCAATTCCATGTGGAGCTGGCGGCGGAAACGCGCGAGGCCGGGCTGCATGTCAGCATGACGACCATCGACGATGGCGTGGCCTTCGACCCGACCGCGCAGGCGGAACCCGATATCGAGGCATCGCTGGATGACCGCGGCATCGGCGGCCTTGGCATGTTCCTGGTGCGCGAGATGACGGATGCGCAGCGCTATGAACGTGAAAACGGCGAGAACCGGTTTCGCGTGGAGCGCCTGTTGCCGCGCGGCTGATTGGCGGCTGTGCCTGCCGGCGCGATCAATGCGCCGGCCATGCGGTGCGTAAGCGCGAATTTCGAACAACCTTGGGATCGTAGCCGGTCGCGTTGCCGGATTGGCACGTCGGCCATCCGCCTCTGCCGCAGGCGCTGGAAGCCGGATTTCCACCAGGCATCCCGGCCTCGAAAGGTTTCGCCAACAAAAAAGTAACGAATGCGGAGCAAAGTATTCGAAGGAGGCCGCCTGAATACGGCTCCTGAACTTGTCGACTCGTGCGCAGAACAATTGACCCATGGAGCCATCCTATGAGCCCTCCTGACAACAACGCATGGGTCGATCTTGATGAGGGCTCCCTCGCCTCCGTCGTCGGCGGCAGCGGTTCGACCAACGCAGCGCCGACCGGTGGTGGCGAGGAGGATGAGGCCGAGTTCGGCGGCAGCATCTCCAGCCCGACCGTGGTGTCGGGTGGCGCCTCGACGGGTGAGTCGGTCTCGACCAGCATCGTGGTGAACGGCGTGACGCTGGAAGCCGGCGCGGGCTGGGCGGCGGGTGCCGAATACGAAGTGACGCATACCGGTGCGGGTGCCGGTGCGGGCGTCGGCGCTGGCGTCTACGCGACCGGCAGCGTGACGGACGGCAACGTCACCACCACCGTGACGCTGGAAGCTGGCGCGGGCGCGCAGGTCGGCGTGGAAGTCGGCGTCACCGGCATTGGCTACTCCGCCTCGGCGGGTGTTGGCGGCAGCGTGACGGTGGAGGTCGCGACCGAGCACGACCTGGGCAACGGCACCACCGCGACCACCACCACCACCACGGAAGTGGGCGTGAAGGCCGGCGTCGAGGGTACCGTCTCGATCGGCACGGAGGGCGTGCAGACCGAGGCCGAGATCATGGCCGGGGCCTATGCCTCGGTGACGGTGGAAGCGACGATCGGCGGCGAGGAAGGCTCCGGCACCGCGTCGGTGGGCTATGTGGATCCGGGTTCGGCGGGCGTCGGCGCGGAGGTCGACGCGGGCTACCAGGATGGCGAGATCACGATCGGCGTGGGCGGCGAGGTGTCGCTGCTGGTCGGCGGCGTGAATGTTGGCGTCAGCGGCACGGTCGATGTGAACGCGGTTGGCGACACGGCCAGCGAGGCTGCGGTGCAGGCCGAGGCGCAGGCGTTGGTGGCGGCGGAACAGGCCGCCGCCGAAGCGCGCGAGGCGGTGGCCGAGGCGCGGGAAGCCGCCGAGAAGGCCGAGCAGGCCGCGGACAATGCGCGCGAGGTCGCCGAGAAGGAGGCGAAGGAAGCCGCCAATGCGGCGGGCAAGGTGGGTCGCGGCTTCGGCAACATCGGCAACATCGGCAATCAGGTCAAGGCGCAGATCGAGAAGGCGCAGGCCCAGGCCGCTGATGCGGTGGCGGATGGCCTGGAGGCGGCCGCGAGCAAGGCGGCGGCCACGCTCGCCGCTGCCCAGAAGGTCCTGGACAGCGCCGAAGGCACCGCCGGGAAGCTGCTCGACAACGCGTCCGATGCGGTGAAGGCCACGGCCGAGCAGATCGAGGCGGCGGCCGAGAAGGCCGCGGCCGAGGCGCAGGCGGCGGCCGAGAAGGCGGCGGCCGAGGTGAAGGCGGCGGCCGAGAAGGCTGCGGCCGAGGCGCAGGCGGCGGCCGAGAAGGCGGCGGCCGAGGTGCAGGCGGCGGCCGAGAAGGTGGCGGCCGAGGCGAAGGCGGTTGCGGATGCCGCGGCCTCCGCGGCGGCCAGCGCCGGCAACGCCATCAGCAAGGGTGCGACCAGCGCGGGCAACTCCATCAAGAAGGCCTTCAAGCTCTGACGCCCTGATCCGGCAGTCGGGCGGCGGAGCGCCACTGAGGCGCGACGCCGCCCGCTGCTGGTCCAAACCTGCCTCCGCCTGCCCCGCGCCCGACCGGGCGCGGGCACGGCTTTCCGTTTCCAGTCCCAGAGGGAACTATCTGCATGAGCGCCCCCTCCAGCAGCGCACCCGCCAGTCCACCGACCTTCCGCGCCGAGGCGGTCGCCTCGGCAACCTCCGTCACCGTGGTCGAGGATGCGCTGGAGGTGGTGCAGCCGCCGCTGATGGTGCTCTGGTGGGGTCTGGCGGCGCTGGTTGTCGGCCTGCTCACCTGGTCGGCGACCACCGACGTGCCGGTGAAGATCGGCGGCCAGGGCATCCTGCTCTCGGCCGGCGGGCTGACCGATATCGTCTCCGACACCGAAGGCCGCGTCGTGGAATTGCTGGTGGCGCCGGGCGATACCGTCACCGCCGGCAGCGTGGTCGCGGTGGTGGACCAGGCGGAACAACGCCTTCTGCTGACGGCGGCGGAAGGCGAGCTGCGCGACGCGCAGGCGGCACGGGCGGAAGTGCTGCGCTTCCAGGAACGCGACACGGAAGCGGACCGCGCCTGGCGCGTGGCGCGCGACGAGGGCCTGTCGCAGAGCCTGCGCTCGGCGCAGGAACGGCTGCGGCTGATGACGGAACGCGAGCAGGTGGTGCGCGACCTCGCCTCCCGCTCGCTGGCAACCCGCGATCGCGCGATCGGTGCGCAGGTCGAGCTGTTCGGCATCCGCGACCAGATCGAGACGGTCCGCAACGACCGCCGTGTGCTGGGGCTCGACGCCGTGATGCGGCAGACCCAGCGCGAGAAGGACCTGATGACGGCGGACCAGCGCGTCGCCCAGGCGGAACGCCAGGTGACCACGCTGAACGAACGCATCCGCCGCATGGGCGCCATCCGGTCGCCCTTCGACGGGCGGGTGGTGGAGGCGAAGGCCAATGCCGGCCAGGTGGTCAACCGCGGCGGCCCGCTGCTGACCCTGGTCCGCAGCGACGTGCCGGGCGCCGAGGCGGGCGGCCTGGTCGGGCTGATCTATGTCGGCGCGCAGGACGGCAAGAAGCTGCAGCCGGGCATGTCCGTGGAACTGTCGCCGGCCACCGCGCCGCAGCAGGAATACGGCTATCTGCGCGGCCGGGTGGTGCGCGTGGCGGATACGCCGGCCTCCTCCGCCGGCATGCTGCGGACGCTGCAGAACGACGCGCTGGTGACGGAATTCCAGCGCAACCAGCGCACGCTGTTCGAGGTGAACATCGTGATGGAGCGCAACGCGCAGGGTGGGCTGCTGTGGTCCGCCGGCAACGGCCCGCCCTTCACCATCGAGGGCGGCACGCCGGTGGCGATGCAGGCCACCGTCCGCAACGTGCGGATGATCTCGCTCGGCCTGCCCGCGCTGCAACGCTGGCTGGGCGAGGATGTTCGCGTGGCGGCGGCGCCGCCCGGCACCCTGGCGGCGGCGCCGCCCGGCACCCTGGCGGCGGCGCCGCCTGGCACGGTTGCGGCGGCGGCGCCTGCAACAATCGCCGTGGCGCGCTAGGGCCATGCGCACCCCCACCATCCTGCAGATCGAGGCCGCGGAATGCGGCGCCGCCGCGCTCGGCATCATCGCCGCCCATCACGGGCTGTGGCTGACGCTGGAGGACCTGCGCGCCCGCTGCGGCGTCTCCCGCGACGGCAGCAAGGCACAGCACATCGCGGCGGCAGCGCGCGAGATGGGCTTCGAGGTGCGCGCCGTGCGCGGCGAGCCGGAGGCGCTGGCCACCGTCGAAGGCCCGGTGATCCTGCATTGGGGCATGGACCACTTCCTGGTGCTGGAGGGCAAGCGCGGCGGCAGCTGGCAACTCAACGACCCGGCGCGTGGTCGCCGCCGCGTCGATGACCGCGAGCTGCGCCGCCAGTTCAGCGGCATCGTGCTGATGATCAAGCCCGGCCCCGCCTTCAAGAAGGGCGGATCGCCGCCGAGCGCGATGCGTGGCCTGGCGGACCGGCTGCGTGGCTGCCGCCGCGCCGTGCTGCTGGCGATCGGCATCAGCGTGATCCTGGCGCTGCCGGGCGTGCTCGGCCCGTCCTTCCGCCAGGTCTTCATGGACCGCATCCTGTCCGCCGGCGTCATCGCCTGGCTGTGGCCGATGCTGCTGGCGATGCTGGGCGTCGGCGCCTTCGCGGCGCTGTGCACCTGGATGCAGAAGACGCTGCAGCACAATCTGGAAACCCGCGTCGCCGTGGCCGGTGGCATCGGCTTCATGGAACGCGTGCTGCGCCTGCCGATGTCCTTCTACGGCCAGCGCGGCCCGGCCAGCATCGCCGACCGCGTCATGCTGAACGACCGCGTCGCCGGCATCGTCGCCGGCGAGATCGGCGGCACCATGCTGGCGCTGATCATGGCGGCGATCTACCTGGCGGTGCTGCTGCTGTTCGACCTGCGGCTGGGCCTGGTGGCGCTGGCCGCGGCCGCGGCGCTGGCGGTGGCGCTGGCCTTCCTCTCGGCACGGCTGAAGGAGGACCAGCAGCGCCTGATGAACGAACAGGCGATGGAGGCGGCGGAGGCGAAGCAGGGCCTGCGCATGATCGAGAGCTACCGCGCCAGCGGCAGCGAGGCGCTGCTGTTCGACCGGCTGATGGCGCGCCGCGCCCGCGCGCTGAACCTGCGGCAATCGCTGATGCTGGGCCGCACCGCGCTGCGGCACCTGCCGGGGCTGGCCACCGCCGTCGCCGCGGCCACGTCGCTGGCGATCGGCGGCGGGCTGGTGATCGGCGGGCAGATGTCGATCGGCGCGCTGGTCGCCTTCCAGTTCCTGCTGGCGGTGTTCCTGTCCCCGGTCGGCCGCCTGGTGCAGCTCGGCCCGCGCATGCAGGAAGCCGGTGCCAGCCTGCGCCTGCTGGACGACACGCTGCAACACCCGCTGGCGGAGGAGTTCACCAATCCCCCGGCGGCGCCACGGCTGATCCGCCGCCTGGATGGACGGATCGAGCTGCGCGACGTCACCTTCGGCCATTCGCGCCGCGCCGCGCCGCTGATCTCCGGCGTGTCGCTGGTGGTGGAGCCGGGCGAGCGGGTCGGCATCGTCGGTGCCTCCGGCTCCGGCAAGTCCACCCTGGCGCTGCTCGCCGCCGGGCTGCATGAGCCGTGGTCGGGCCAGGTGTTGCTGGATGGCAAGCCGTTGCGGGAGATTCCGCGCGCCGTGCTGCGGCAGAGCGTGCAGGTGGTGGACCAGACGGCGATGCTGTTCACCGGCACGGTGCGCGACAACATCGCATTGTGGGATCCGACGGTCTCCGAGGAACGCCTGCACGCCGCGGCGCGCGATGCCGCCATCCACGACTTCATCCTGGAGCGGCGCGAGGGCTACGCCTTCCCGATCTCCGGCGGCGGCACCAACCTGTCCGGCGGCCAGCGCGCGCGTATCGAGATTGCCCGCGCCCTGGTGCAGGACCCGCGCATCCTGCTGTTCGACGAGGCGACCGCGGCGCTGGACGACCAGACCGAGGCGGAGCTGCTGTCCAATATCCGGCGTCGTGGCGCCACCATGCTGGTGGTGGCCCACCGCCTGGCGCCGCTGCGCGATTGCGACCGCGTGGTGGTGATGGAACGCGGCGCCATCATCGAGATGGGCCCGCCGGCGGAGCTTGCGTCGCGACGCAGCGCCTTCGCCAAGCTGATGCTGCCGTCCGTTGCTGAAGTAGGGGCCTGAGATGGACGCCTTCGTACCGCCCGACCTGCCCGGCCAGCCCGACCCGCATTTCCAGCAGCCGCCGCGCAGCCTGGGGGAACCCGGTGCCTTCTGGCTGCTGGAGGCCGGCGAAGCCGACATCTTCGCGGCCCAGGGCGGGCTGGATGATTGGGAACCCGGCCAGGCGCCGCCCGGTCCCCACATGTTCATCGGCCGCATCCGCGCCGGCACCCTGGTGGTCGGCCACGGGCCGGATCTGGAATGCCTGGTGCTGCGCCCGGCCGCCGGGGCCCGGCTGCGGCGGCTGCCACAGCTCTCGGCGCTGGGCGGGCACCAGGCGCTGGTCGATGCGATGCAGCTCTGGGCCTCGGCGCTGGCCGGTGGCATGGGCGCGCGGCTGTGGCGCCCCTCCAACATCGACAAGGTCGCCCGCCCGGGCCGCCGCCTGCACCTCGCCGAGGGCCAATCCGCCACGGCGCGCGGGGAGGGTGTGTGGCTGGAACTGCCGCCGGGCTGCGGCATGCTGCTCGGGCTGGAGCCGGTGGGCGGCCTGCTGCCCTTGCCGCCGGAGGCCTGGCTGATCGGCGGCACGGAGCTGGATGCGCTGGTGCTCAGCGCGCCGCCACCTTCCCTGCTGGCGGAGGCGGTGGAGGGTATCACCGCCTTCACCGATGCCTGCGTCGCCATGCTGCCGGGGCTGCGCAGCCTGGCCGAGATCGACGAAAGCGGCCGGCTGGGCCAGCGCGCCCAGCATGATGCGGAAGGCGCGCAGCGCACCACGGAACTGGCCGCCGCGCTGCTGCACGCGCCGGCGCCGCAACTGGCCGCCAAGCCGGTGGAAGCCGGGCCGGCGGAGCCGCTGTTCCAGGCGATGGTCGCGGTGGCGAAGGCGGCCCGCATGCGCCCGCGCATCCAGCGCCCGACCCGGCTGCGGGAGCAGGACATCGACACCCCGCCGACCATGGACGAGATCGCCCGCGCCTCCGGCCTGCGGCTGCGGCCCGTGGCGCTGCCGGCGGAATGGTGGCAGCGCGACCTCGGCCCGCTGCTGGGCCATCTGGATGATGGCGAGCCGGTGGCGCTGCTGCCGCGCAAGGGCGGCTACCTGCTGCAGGGCTTCGGTACCGCCGCGCAGCCGATGACCGCGGCGCTGGCCGAGCGCCTGGCGCTGCGCGCCTGGACGATGATCGAGCCGCTGTCGGACCAGCAGCTGACGGTGGCCGATCTCGGCCGCTTCGTGCTGCCCAATCGCGGCGACCGCGGTCTGGCGCTGGGCGCGGCGCTGCTCGGTGCCTTCCTCGGGCTTGGCATGCCGATCGCCATGTCCTTCGCCACCGGGTCGCTGATTCCGGGCGGCAACCGGATGGGCCTGGTGGAGCTGGGCATCGCGCTGGCCTGCGTCGGCGCGGCCAATTTCGTGGTGCAGATGGCGGGCGACATCGCCAAGCACCGGCTGACGGCCACGGCGGAAGCGCCGCTGCATGCGGGTCTGTGGGACCGGCTGCTGCGGCTGCCGATGCCGGTGCTGCGCAAATTCACGCCATCCGAGATATCGTCCCGGCTGAACGTGGCGCTGTCCCTGCCGCTCGGCGCGCAGGGCTTCCGGCTTTCCATGCTGGGCTATGGCGCGGCGCTGGCCACCTCCATGGCCATGCTGTTCATGTACCACGCCATCGCGGCGCTGGTGGCGCTGGGCATCCTGGCGGTGCAGCTCGGCATCGCGGTGGTCGGCGGCATCCTGAAATCCCGCGTGCAGCAGACCGGGCAGCAGCTTTCGGGGCAGGCGGATAGCCTGGCGATCGAGGCGGTGGGCGGCATCACCAAGCTGCGGCTGGCCGGCGTGGAACACCGGCTGCTGGGCGCCTGGGCGGAACGCTTCATCGGCATGCGCCGCACCAAGCTGGTGGAGGAGCATATCGACACCTGGCTGGCCTCCGCCGCCGCCTTCCTGTCCTTCTTCGGCGTCGGGCTGCTGTTCCTGCTGTTCATGTCCGGCGCCGCGCCCGACAATGCCGCGGTGGTCGGCTTCCTGATGGCCTTCATGATCGCCAATGGCGCGGCCAACGGCATGGGCCAGGCCTTCACCGGCTTCTACCCGCTGCATGCGATGCGCAGCTACGCCGCGCCGCTGCTGCAGGCGCAGCCGGAACCGACGGCCGGGCGCATCGATCCGGGCCGGCTGACCGGCCGCATCGCCATGACCAATGTCGCCTTCGGCTATGAGGGTGCCGATACGCCGCTGTTCTCCGGCCTGAACCTGTCGATCGAGCCGGGCGAGTTCGTTGCCATCGTCGGGCGGTCCGGCTGTGGCAAATCCACGCTGGTGCGGCTGCTGCTGGGGCTGGAACGCGCCCGCTTCGGCAGCGTGACATTCGACCGGCAGGATCTGGTCTCGCTCGACCTCGGCCTGCTGCGGCGGCGCATCGGCACGGTGCTGCAGGGCGCGCAGCTGCCGCCCGGCGCTTTGCTGGACGTGCTGCGCGGCTTCAGCGAGGCGACGGAGGCGCAGATCTGGCAGGCACTGGCCGCGGCGGCCATCGCCGATGACGTGCGCGCCATGCCGCTCGGCCTGCGCACCCCGATCGCCGATGCGGCGCATGTGCTCTCGGGCGGCCAGGTGCAGCGCCTGCTGCTGGCGCGCGCGTTGGTGAACAAGCCGGATGTGCTGATCCTGGACGAGGCGACCAGCGCGCTGGACCCTGCGACGCAGGCGGTCACCACGCGGACCCTGGCATCGCTGACCTGCACGCGCATCGTCATCGCGCACCGGCTGGAGACGATCCGCGGCGCCGACCGCATCCTGGTGATCGAGCGCGGCAAGGTCGCCCATTCCGGCAGCTTCGACGCGCTGGTGGCGCGCGGCATCTTGGATGGCGGGGCGGAGCTGCGGGCGGCCTAGCCGCCCAGCATCTCTGGACCCGGCATCTCGGAGTCCAGCATCTCCGAGCCCGGCACCACGCCGCGCGGCAGCCCGGCGGCATAGGCCGCCAGCTCGCCCGGCCGGCACAGCCAGATGCGGTCGCGATGGCCCAGGATGTGGCGCAGCGCGGCGCGCAGGGGGCGCAGGCGGAAGGGTTGGCCGACGACGAAGGTGTGCAGCACCACGCTGCACACCAGCGGCCTTCGCGCCGACTGCTCCAGCATCTCATCGAACTGGTCGACGATCATGTCGGCGAATTCGCGGCCGCTGTGCTGGCGGAACACCATTGCAGGGCTGTCGTTCAGCTCGATCGAATAGGGCACGGACAGGATCGGCCCGGCGCGCGTCGCCATCCAGAACGGCTGGTCATCCGCCGGCAGGTCCATCATGTAGCGAAAGCCTTCCTCCCGCAGCAGGTCGAGGGTGACGTGACTCTGCGCGAGATAGGGGCCGAGCCAGCCCGTGGGCGCCACGCCGGCATGACGCGTGATGGCGTCGCGGGTCTCGATGATCAGGCGGCGCTCATCCTCCTCCCACATCGTGTCCTGGCGCTCGGCGTTGCTGCGGCCGTGGCCGATGAATTCGTCGCCGCGCTTGCGCAGCGCTTCCGCGATCTCCGGCATGTAGTCCAGCGCGGCGCTGTTGACGTTGTGGGCGCTGGGAATCTGCAGCTCGTCCAGCATCTCCAGCATGTTCCACAGGCCGACGCGGTTGCCGTAGTCACGCCAGGCGTAGTTGCGGAAGGATTGCGGTGCGTTGGGCTGCGCGCTGTCGCTGCCCATTCCGGCGCGATAGGCGAAATGCTCGATGTTGTTGCAGACCACCACGGCCAGGCTCGCGCCATTCGGCCAGCGATAGGTGGGGCGGGTGGGGATGGCGCTGGGTGCGTAGCGGCTGTGGCTGGGCAGCTTCATCGGGTGCGGTCCTCTACCAGGGCCGGCCGACGCTACGGGGCGCCGGCGGTCCCGGCAATCAGCCGCGGCAGGCGGAGGCGGCGATGCGGCAGGTGGCCATCGGGTCGCGCGCCCGGCACTCGGCCACCGCCTGCTGTTCTGCCTGCCCCTTGGTCCGCCCGCTGCCGGCGGAGAGCGAGGTGACGGTGTAGGAGGCGGGGTCGGAGGTCATGAACAGCGCCCATTGGCTGCGCCGCACGCCCTGCGCCGCGGCGGCGCAGCTCTCCGTGAACTCAGCCAGCATGCGGCAGCCCGGGCCGGTGGCGGCGCAGCTGCGCTCGGCCCGGCGATGCGCCGCCATCCGGTCCGGCTCGCCCACCACCAGGCCGAAGGCGGCGGAGGGGGCGCGCGCGGCGTAGATGGCGCCGTGGCCGGTGCCGGGCTGGGTGCCAGGCTGGGTGCTGGACCGGGTGCTGGTGGGCTGGATTGGCGGCCGCGCCGAGGCAGGCCGGGACGCGCGGTGGTCCTGGTGCGCCGGCCGGCCGCTTCTGGCGGCCCGGTCCGGGGTGCGGCCGGTGGGCCGGCTGGTGACCCAGTCCGGGGCGCGGGTGGTGCCTCGTGCGGCCTGGCTGTTCAGATGGGCCTGCGTCGCGGCGCAGCGAATGGCGCAGGCCTGCACCGCCTGCTGGGTGGCGCCGCCCACCCGGGTGGCAGCCATCCGGTCGCATTCCGCACGGCACATCGGCCCGGTCGCGGGCTGGGCGCCCTGCGCCGCCGCGAGACCCGGCAGGGCGACAAGGATGAGGATGAGCAGGCGGGGCAGGGCGGCGTACATGGACCTGGTCCTTGGACGCGGCGGCAGCGCGTCGTGGGGCCCTTCTGCCCGGCAAACCTTGCCGGGGAATTTCGCACGCCGGATGTAATCGTAATGATTGCTTCACCGTCAGTCCGATTGCTGCGCGGTGGGCGCCGGCCGTGACACATCATGTGACATATGTTTCGCGGCGTCGTAGGCAGCGCCGATGATGCTTCCCGAATTGCCTGTCACCGAAGCCCTGCCGCGCCTGACGGCGGCACTCCGCGCGGGCTCCAACGCCGTGCTGGTGGCCCCTCCCGGCGCCGGCAAGACCACGCTGGCGCCGCTTGCGCTGATGCAGGAACCCTGGGCCGTCGGGAAGATCCTGGTGCTGGAGCCGCGGCGCGTGGCGGCGCGGGCCGCCGCCCGGCGCATGGCGGATCTGCTGGGGGAGGGTCAGCCCGGCGGCACCATCGGCCTGGCGACGCGGCTGGATCGCATGGTCTCCGACCGCACCCGGGTGGAGGTGGTGACGGAGGGGCTGCTGGTGCGCCGGCTGCAATCCGACCCCTCGCTGGAAGGGGTGGCCGCCGTGCTGTTCGACGAGGCGCATGAGCGCAACCTGGACACCGACCTGGCGCTCGCCTTCTGCCTCGACATGCAGCGGGCGCTGCGGCCGGAACTGCGGCTGCTGGCGATGTCCGCCACGCTCGACGTGTCCCGCTTTGTCGGCCTGCTTGGGGGCCTTCTGGGCGATTGCCCGGTGATCGAATCGCTCGGTCGTGCCTGGCCGGTGCAGGTGGAACACCGGCTGCGCGACCTGAAGGAGGCGCGGGACCTGCCGGAGGCCATGGCCGGCGCCATCCGCGACGCTCTGCGGGCCCATCCCGGAGACGTGCTGGCCTTCCTGCCCGGCTGGGGCGAGATCCGCCGCACCGCGGAGCGCCTCTCGGGCATCGAGGCGGAGGTGCTGCCGCTGCATGGCGAATTGCCGCCGGCCGAGCAGGACCGGGCGCTGAACCCGTCGGACCGCCGGAAAGTGGTGCTGGCGACCTCGATCGCCGAAACCTCGCTGACCGTGCCCGGCGTGCGGATCGTGGTGGATGGCGGCTTCCGGCGCACGCCGCGGCTGGACCCGGCATCCGGCCTGGCGCGGCTGGCGACCGTGCGGATCAGCCGCGCGGCGGCGGACCAGCGGGCCGGCCGCGCCGGGCGCACCGCGCCGGGGGTGGCGATACGGCTGTGGTCGGAAGCGCTGCATCGCGGCCTGCCGCTGCAGGACAGGCCCGAGATATTGGAGGCGGAGCTGTCCGGCCTCGCGCTCGACTGCGCCGCCTGGGGCGCGGCGCCGGCCGACCTGCCCTTCCTCGATCCGCCGCCGGCCGGCGCGCTGGCCGCGGCGCGGGCGCTGCTGGCGGATCTGGATGCGCTGGATGGCCAGGGGCGCATCACCGCCATGGGGCGCGGCATGGCCCGGATGGGCACGCATCCGCGGCTGGCGCGCATGCTGCTTGCCGCGGAGGATGAGGGAGAGAAGGCGCTGGCCGCCGACCTCGCCGCGCTGCTGGAGGAACGCGACCCGATCCGGGGGCGGGACCAGCCGGCCGACATCAACCTGCGCCTGGAATTGCTGCATGGCGGCGACCACCGGGATGCGGACCGCCCGACCATCCAGCGCATCCGCCGTGCCGGGGCGCTGCACCGGCGGCGGCTGAAGCTGCATGGGTCGGCGCTGCCGGGTGGTGCCGCCGGGCCGCTGCTGGCGGCGGGGTTCCCGGACCGGATCGCGGCGAAACGCGGCAGCATGGATGGCGCCTTCCGCCTGGCCTCGGGGCAGGGTGCGCGGCTCGGCGCGACCGATCCGCTGTCCCGCGCGCCGCTGCTGGCCGTGGCGGATCTGGAATTGCAGGGCACCGAGGCACGCATCCGCATGGCCGCGCCGCTGGACCGCGCCGCGCTGGAGGCCCGCTTCCCCGACCGGCTGCGCTGGGTGGAGGGCGCCGCCTTCGATGCCCGCGCCGGTGCCGTGCTGGCCCGCCGCCGCCTGATGTTCGGCCCCCTGGTGCTGGAGGACCACGCCCAGCCCAGTGCCGACCCCGCCGCCATCGCCGCCGCCCTGGCGACCGCCGTGGCGGAACGCGGGCTGCGCGACCTGGACTGGTCCAACGCCGCGAAGCAGCTGCGCGCGCGCATCGGCTGGATGCGCCAGGCCGAGGGCGAGGCCTGGCCCGACCTCACCGACGCCGCCTTGGCCACGACGGCCGCCGAATGGCTGGCGCCGCATCTGCATGGCCGTACCAAGCTGGCGGAGGCGAAGGCGCTGGATCTGGTCGCGGTGCTGCGCGGCATGCTGCCCTGGGATCAGCAGCGGCGGCTGGATGCGGCGCTGCCGGCACGGCTGGACCTGCCGGCCGGCCGCTCCGCCGCCATCGACTACGACCGGGAGGTGCCGACGCTGGAAGCCCGCGCGCAGCATCTGTTCGGGCTGGAACGCCTGCCGCCGCTGGCTGGCGGCCGGGTGCCGCTGCAGGTGGCGCTGCTGTCCCCGGCGCAGCGGCCGGTGGCCATCACCGGGGACCTCGCCGGCTTCTGGCGCGGCGCCTGGGCCGATGTGCGGCGCGACATGCGCGGCCGCTACCCGCGCCACCCCTGGCCGGAGGAACCCTGGGCTGCGGAACCACCGCCGCCCCGCTCCACCTGATCCGTGGCCCTTGACCTGTCGCCCGGCATGGCGCCCGCTTGAGGGGCAACCATATGCTCCCTCGCCCCGTGCTCATTTGCTTCGGAGTCCGCATGTCCCACGCGCTTCCCCGCCGCGCCTTCGCCGGCCTTGCCCTGCTGCCGCTGTTCGGTTGCGCCGCGCCGCCCGCCCAGGCGCAACGGGGCGCGCTGCTGGCGCTGCCCGATTTCGCCGATCTGGCGGAGCGGGTGCTGCCGGCGGTGGTCAGCATCTCCGTCACCTCCGAGGCGCGCGAGATTCCCCCAGAACTGCGCGGCACACCCTTCGAGCGCTATTTCCGCGACCGGCAGCGCGGCCGTGGCCCGCAGGTGATGGGTGCGGGGTCGGGCTTCGTCATCGATCCCTCCGGCCTGCTGGTCACCAACAACCACGTCATCGGCAATGCCAGCCGGGTGCAGGTCACCTTCCAGAACGGCCAGGAATACCCCGCGCGCCTGGTCGGGATGGATGAGCTGACCGACCTCGCTCTGCTGCGGATCGAGGCGCAGGGCGCGCTGCCGGCGCTGAGCTGGGGCAGTTCCGCGGCGCTGCGGGTGGGCAATTGGGTGCTGGCGGCGGGCAACCCCTTCGGGCTCGGCGGCTCCATCACCTCCGGCATCGTCTCCGCCCGCGGGCGGGAGATCGGGGCGGGGCCGTTCGACGACTTCATCCAGACCGATGCGCCGATCAATCCGGGCAATTCCGGCGGGCCGCTGTTCAACATGGCTGGCGAGGTGATCGGCATCAACACGGCCATCTATTCCCCTTCCGGCGCCTCCGCCGGCATCGGCTTCGCGGTGCCGTCGGACCTGGCGCGCGGCGTGATCGACCAGCTGCGCGGCACCGGGCGGGTGGAGCGCGGCTGGCTCGGCGTCTCGGTGCAGGATGCGGAGGCGGAGCCGGGCGCGCTGCGGCGCGGCGCGGCGCCAGCCGGCGGCGTGCTGGTGGCGGGGGTGGTGCGGGGCAGCCCGGCCTCCCGCGCTGGGCTGCGGCAGGGCGACCAGGTGGTGGCGATCAACGGCGATGCGGTGGATACCAGCCGGGCGCTGGTGCGGGGCATCGCCGCGGTGCCGCCGGGGCAGACGGTGCGGCTGTCCATCCTCCGCAACGGGCGGCCGATGGAGTTGCCCGTGCAGGTCGGGCGGCGGCCGGTGGAACCGCAGGGCTGATCGCGGGCCGCCCCCGGCCGAACCCAGGCGGGGTTTTACGGCGATCGGCATGACCCGGAGGTTGCGGCCGGGCCATGCCTGATGCGCTATGGCGGCAGGTGACGCGGCGCGGCGTCCCGCCCTATTCTTCAAATCTAGCGCATTGCACTGGAACACCCATGCGGATCCTGCTGGTGGAGGACGACGTCGAAGTCGCCCGCTTCGTGAAGAAGGGGTTGCAGGAGGCCGGGCATACGGTTGAACACGCCGCGAATGGCCGCGACGGCCTGTTCCTGGCGGCGTCCGAGGGATTCGACGTGCTGGTGCTGGACCGCATGCTGCCCGGCGGGGTGGATGGCGTGCGGCTGGTGGAGACGCTGCGCGGCCAGGGCAACCGCTGCCCCGTGCTGTTCCTGTCCGCCCTGACCGCGGTGGATGAGCGGGTGAAGGGCCTGAAGGCCGGGGGCGACGACTACCTCACCAAGCCCTTCGCCTTCGCCGAATTGCTGGCGCGGGTGGAGGCGCTGGGGCGCCGCCCCTCCGCCGAGGTGCCGACCACGCGGCTGAAGGTGGCCGATCTGGAGCTGGACCTGCTGTCGCGCACCGTGACCCGCGCCGGCCGCAAGATCGAGGTGCAGCCGCGCGAATTCCGCCTGCTGGAGCATCTGATGCGCCATGCCGGCCAGGTGGTCACCCGCACCATGCTGCTGGAGAAGGTGTGGGACTACCATTTCGACCCGCAGACCAACGTGATCGACGTGCATGTCAGCCGGCTGCGGCACAAGCTGGACAAGGGCTTCGACAAGCCGCTGATCCACACGGTGCGGAATGCCGGCTACATGATCCGGGCGCAGGCCTGAACGGGCCCGCCCTGCGCAGGCGCCGCCCGGCATGAACCCAAGCCTGGCGCAATTGCCGCTGATCGGGCTGTTGCGGAGTGCTTCGGGCCGCTTCGCCCTGCTGTTCACCGCACTGTTCGCCGCCGCCGCCACCGCGGCGGCGGTGGTGCTGTGGTGGAACACCGCCGGCGCGCTGGACCGGCAGACCGATGCGGCGATCCGCGCCGATGCGGTGGCGCTGTCCGAGCGCCAGCATGGCGCGGGGCTGGCCGGGCTGGTCACCGCCATCGATGATCGGCTGGCGCTGGATGTGCAGAATGAGGCGCTGTACCTGCTGGTGACGCCGAGCCGCGGCATCCTGGCCGGCAATCTGGAGGCCTGGCCGCCGCAGGCCGAGGCCGACGCGCCCTGGATCCGCATGCCGCTGCTGCGCGACGGCACGGAAAGCGAGGCGCGGCTGCTGCGGGTGGACCTCGACGACGGCTATCGCCTGCTGGTCGGCCGCGACGTGGCGGAGAAGCTGCGCCTGCGCGCCCTGCTGAGCGAGGGAATCGCCTGGGCCGCCGCCTCCTCCGCCCTGATCGCCGTGCTGGGCGCCTGGTTGCTGCGCCGGGCGCTGGAGGACCGGCTGGCGCCGGTCTACGGCACCGCGGCGGCGATCAGCGGCGGCGACCTGTCCCGCCGCGTGCCGCTGTCCGACCGGCAGGATGAATTCGACCGGCTGGGCATGACGATGAACGCGATGCTGGACCGCATCGCCCAGTTGATGGAGGGGGTGCGCGGCGTTTCCGACGCCATTGCGCATGACCTGCGGACCCCGATCGCCCGCGCCCGCGCCAAGCTGGAGGAAAGCCTGGACTCGGCGGCGGATGAGGAGGCGCTGCGCGCGGCGGTGGAACAGGGCATCGCCGACCTTGATGACATCGCGCGCGTCTTCAAGGCGGTGCTGCGCATCGCGGAGGTGGAGGCCGGCGCCCGCCGCGCCGCCTTCGCGCCCTTCGACCTGGCGCCGATGCTGGCCGATGTGGCGGAGCTGTATGGCGCGGCGGCGGAAGCCGGCGAACAGACGCTGGAAGGCACGCTGCCCGATAGCCTGATCATGGTCGGCGACCGCGACCTGCTGCTGCAGGCGGTGGCGAACCTGCTCGACAACGCGCTGAAGTTCAATCCGCCGGGCGGCACGGTGGCGCTGGCGGCGCGATGGCATGGTGGGCTGGTGGAAATCAGCGTGGCGGATGACGGGCCGGGGCTGTCGCCGGAGGATCGCGTCCGGGTCGGCGAGCGCTTCTTCCGCACCGATGCGGCGCGCACCACCCCTGGCTCCGGCCTCGGCCTGTCGCTGGTCCGCGCCGTGGTGGCGCTGCATGGCGGGGAGATGGTGCTGGCGGACCGCCACCCCGGCGCCGAAGCCCGTGGCCTGCGCGTGACGCTGCGGCTGCCGGCCGGCAAGCTGTCCGGGCTGGGTGCTGGGCCGGGTATGGGGCCGGGTATGGGGCCCGCGGGCGGACCAGGATCCACGCCGGCCGCGGCGGCGGCATGAGGCGATGCCCGGCCTGGCCGGATCGGCGCGGATGAGCTTCTGGCGGCCCGCCCTGGCGGCGGCGGCGACGGTCTTCGCCGGCATCGGCCTGGCCCGCTTCGCCTATGTGCCGCTGTTCCCGGCGATGGTGGGGGCCGGCTGGGTGGATGGCGGCGGCGCCGGGCTGCTCGGGGCGGCCAATCTGGCGGGCTACCTGGCCGGGGTGCTGGGCGGGCGTGGCCTGGCGGCGCGGCTCGGTGTGCCGCGGGCGCTGGATGCCGGCATGGCGCTGGCGCTGCTGGCCTTCGCCGCCTGTGCGGTGCAGGGCGGGCTGTGGTGGTTCGTGCTGTGGCGCGGCCTGGCCGGAGCGGCGGGCGGCGTGCTGATGGCGCTGGCCGGGCCGGCCGCGCAGGCCAGCGTGGCGCCGGATCGGCGCAGCATGGCGGGCGGCGTGGTGATGTCCGGCGCCGGCAGCGGCGTGGCGGCGGCCGGGCTGCTGGTGCCGCTGCTGCTGTGGGGCGGGCTGGCCTTCGCCTGGGCCGGGCTTGCGGTGGTGGTGGGGCTGCTGTGGCTGGCGGCGCGGCCTTCCTGGCCGAATCCGCCGGCGCTGGCGGCGGCGGAGGTGGCGCAGGCGGTGCCCCGCGCGCTGCGGCTGCTGCTGGCCTATGGGCTTTCGGGCGCCGGGATGGTGGCGCCGATGGTCTATCTCGCGGATCTCGCCGTGCGCGGCCGCGGCCTGGCTGTCGAGGCGGCGTCGCTGGTCTGGGTGCTGTTCGGGCTGGGGGCGGTGGCCGGCACGCTGCTGGGCGGCCGGATTGCCGGGCGCATCGGTGGCAGGCGGGCGCTGCCGATCTGGCTCGGCGTGCAGGTGCTGGCGCTGGCCCTGGCGCTGCTGCCCTGGTGGCCGGCTCTGCTGCTGGCCGCGCCGCTCGGCGGCTTCGCCGGCATCGGCGCCACGGCGGTAACGCTGGCGGCGACGCAGGAGGTGGCGGGCGCGCGGGCAGGCGTGGTGTGGATCCGCGCGACCGCCTGCTATGCCGTGGCGCAGGCGGCGGTGGCCTTCGCCCTGGCCGCGCTGTTCGCCGCGACCGGCGACAGCCATGCGGCGGTGTTCGGCGCGGGGCTTCTGCTGTCTGCCTGCGCGCTCGCAGCCTCCCTGGCCCGCGGCTGACGTGCATCTTGCGGGCAAAGAAAAGGCGGGACCCCGGGGAAGGGGCCCCGCCGAGTTTCGGATGCTGGCGAGATCGGGGGGAGGCAGCCAGCATCCCGAGGGAGAGACGGGGTGCGGAAGCTCGGCAACCCCAGGACCGTTATGCAGGCAAAATGGTTTCCCCTTTGTTGCCGGTGCGATGAATCGCGTGGCCTTTTCGTGAAGCCGGCGCTGCCGTAAGCCCTTCCCGCGACTTGAAGGGGATGGCTGGCATGGATGGGGCGAATGCGCCGCAGCAGGGCGGATTGCCGCTGGCGGGGCTGCGGGTGGTGGAACTTGGCCACTACATCGCCGGGCCCTTCGCCACGCGGCTGCTGGCCGATCTGGGCGCCGAGGTCATCAAGATCGAGCCGCCGGAGGGTGACCCGATCCGCGGCTGGGGCAGCCGGCACAATGGCCATCCGGTGTGGTTCAGCATCCATGGCCGCAACAAGATGTCCGTCACGCTGGACCTGAAATCGGCCGAGGGGCGCGCGCGCATCCTGAAGCTGGTGGGCCGCGCCGATGCGCTGGTGGAGAATTTCCGCCCCGGCTATCTGGAACGCATCGGGCTGGGGCCGGAGGTGCTGCACCAGGCCAATCCGCGCCTCGTCATCGCCCGCGTCTCCGGCTACGGCCAGGACGGCCCGTACCGGGACAAGCCGGCCTTCGGCTCGATCGGGGAGGCGATGGGCGGGCTGCGCCACCTGACGGCGACACCTGGCGTGACCGACCATCCGCCGCCGCGCTGCGGCGTTTCCATCAGCGACGATCTGGCCGGGATGTACGCGGCGCTGGCGGTGACCGCGGCCTGCTGGGGCATCAAGGGCAACCCCGGGGCGCGCGGCCGCATCATCGATGTGGACCTGGTGGGCGCGGTGTTCAGCCTGATGGAGGGGATGCTGCCGGAATACGGGCTGACCGGGGCGGTGCGGCAGCCGGCCGGGTCTGCCATCCTGACCGCGGCGCCGACCAACACCTATCTCTGCGCCGATGGGAAATGGCTGTGCATCGGCGGCAATTCGGACCCCATCTTCAAGCGCCTGTGCGACGCCATCGGCAACCCGGCCATGGGCGCAGACCCGCGCTTCGTCGATAATCGCGGCCGCTGCGCCAATATGGCGGAGATCGATGCCGAGATCGGCCGCTGGACCCGCACCCTGCCGGCGGCGGAGGCCGAGGCGGTGCTGGAGGCGGCGGATATTCCCTGTTCACGCCTGTATGACATCCGCGACTGCGCCGAGGACCCGCATTTCCGCGCCCGGCAGACGGTGATGGAGGTGGAGGATCCGCTGATGGGCACCACCCTGCTGCACCCCGCCGCGCCTTTCCGCTTCGACGGCGTGACGCCGCGGGAGATGGTGCGATGGACGGCGCCTGCGGTGGGTGCGCACAACGACCATGTGTTCGGTGAATTGCTGGGGGAGAAGGCCAATGGCTGACGCGGTGATATCCGAGGTCGCGCCGCGCGACGGGCTGCAGTCCATCGGCCCCTTCGTGCCGACCGAGACCAAGATCGAGCTGGTGCGGAGGCTGCACGCGGCCGGGCTGCGGCGCATGGAGATCGGGTCCTTCGTCAGCCCGAAGGCGGTGCCGCAGATGGCCGATACCGGCGCGGTGCTGGAGGCGGCGCTGGCCCTGCCCGGGCTGGAATGCACCGTGCTGGCACCGAACCGGCGGGGCTTCGAGATGGCGAAGGCGGCTGGCGCGCATCGCGTCGGCGTCTTCATGTCCATCACCGAAAGCCACAACAAGGCCAATGTGAACCGCAGCCGGATGGACAGTTTCCTCGACCTGTCGGGCATCGTGGCCGATGCCGTGGCGGTGGGTATGAAGGTGCGGTTCAACCTGTCCTGCGCTTTCCACTGCCCATTCGAGGGCGTGGTGCCGGAGCATGACGCGCTGGATTGGGTGGAGCGGGTGCAGGCGCTGGACCAGGGCATCGAGATCAGCATCTGCGACACCACCGGCAATGCCGCGCCCGACCAGGTGCGCCGCGTCTTCGCCCAGGCCATCCGAAGCTGGCCGGATGCCGATGGCGGCCCGCGCTTCGCCTTCCACGGCCACGATACCTACGGCATGGGCGTGGCCAATTGCGCCGCGGCATGGGAGGCCGGCTGCCGGGTCTTCGACAGCGCCGCCGGCGGCCTCGGCGGCTGCCCCTTCGCGCCGGGCGCCACCGGCAATGTGGCGACGGAGGATGTCGCCTGGCTGTTCGGCCGCATGGGCGTTGCCACCGGGGTGGATTGGCCGGCGCTGCTGCAGGCGGCGGATTTCGCGGCGGCCATTCCAGGCGCGCTGCCCGGCGGGCGGATGCGGGCGGTGCCGGCGGCGCGGGCGGCGTAACGACTGGCTTCGGCGCGGCGGCTTTGTTAGAACAAGGTCATGCGCGCCGTCCTTGCCATGCTGATGCTGCTGACGCTCGCGGCCTGTGGCGGCGGGCGGGGCGCGGCGCCTGCCGTGGTCGCGCCGCTGCGGCCGCATCTCGGCGAGCCGATTTCCTGCGTCCCCTATGCCCGCGCGCGGTCCGGCATCGGCCTGTCGGGTGATGCCTGGCAGTGGTGGGATGCCGCGGCCGGGCGGTATGACCGCGGCGCGGCGCCGCGGCCGGGCAGCGTGCTGGTGCTGGGCCGCACCCCCCGCATGCGGGCCGGCCACGTCGCCGTGGTGTCCCGCGTGCTGGGGCCGCGCGAGATCATGGTGGACCACGCCAATTGGGCGACCGGGGCGGCGCGCGGGCGGATCATGACGGATCAGCGCGTGGTCGATGTCTCGTCCTACAATGATTGGTCGCGGGTGCGGGTCTGGTATCCGCCGATCGGCGCGCTCGGCAGCACCGCCTTTCCGGCGCATGGCTTCATCCATTCCGCCAGCCGCTACGCCGGCGGCTGAGGGCCGCCACCGCGACGCCAGCGGCCCAGGTGTTTCCGCCCAGGCCTTTCCGCCGAGGTCTTTCCGCCATGGCATGCAGCGGGCATTCTGCGTCCCAACAATCCCGGAGGAATTCCCCCATGACCCAGACCCGCCGTGGCCTGCTGGCCGCTGCCGCAGGCCTCGCCAGCGCCCCGATCCTGTCCGCGCGCGCACAATCCAGCTGGCCGGACCGGCCGGTGCGATTCATCGTGCCCTTCCCCGCGGGGTCCAGCCCGGACCTGACCGGGCGCGTGGTCACGGCGCATCTGGCGACTGCGCTCGGCCAGCCGGTGGTGGTGGAGAACCGAGCGGGCGCGGGCGGCAATATCGGCACGGATGCGGTGGCCAAGGCGAATGACGGCCACACCATCGGCCTGTCGATCAACGGCCCGCTTTCCACCGCGCCGGCACTGTTTGCCAACCTGCCCTATGACCCGGTGCGCGACCTGAAGGCGGTGTCGCTGCTGGTGCGCGGGCCGCAATTCCTGGTGGTGAACAACGACCTGCCGGTCACCGACCTCGCCGGCTTCGTGGCGCATGCGAAGGCCAATCCGGGCAAGCTGGCCTTCGGGTCGGTCGGCCCCGGCTCTGGCGGGCATCTCGGCATGATCGACCTGATGGCCAAGGCCGGCGGGCTTGAGATGCTGCACGTGCCCTATCGCGGCTTCCCGGATGCGACGCTGGACCTGATCGCCGGGCGCATCCAGGCGATGGTGGTGACCACCGCCGCCGTCATGGGCCAGGTGCGTGCCGGCAGCATCCGTGCGCTGGCCGTGACCTCCAAGGACCGGTTCCGGCTGACGCCGGATGTGCCGACGCTGGCGGAACAGGGCATCGCCAATGCGGAATCCTATGGCTGGCAGATCATGGTGGCACCGGCCAACACGCCGCCCGATCGCATCGCGCGGCTTGCGGCGGAAGCGCAGAAGGGCCTGCGCGAGCCGGCCGGGCGCCAGCGGCTGGAGGCTGCCGGCTTCGAGGTGATGGCCACCGGCCCCGAGGAAGCCGCCGCCTTCCTGGCGGAGGAGACGGATCGCTGGGGCGGCATGATCCGGCGCCTCGGCATCCGCATGGATGCCTGAAGCCCGCATCCGCATGGATGCCTGAAGCCCGCATCCGCATGGATGCCTGAAGCCCGCATCCGCATGGATGCCTGAAGCCCGCATCCGCATGGATGCCTGAAGCCGCATCCGCATGGATGCCTGAGGCGCTTCCCGGACCGGCTTCCTGATGCACTCGTCCCCGTCACCACGCACAGGTGACGGGGCGCGGTGATGCCCGCGCCGATCCGCCGTCTCCCGCAAAGAACCGCTGCCGCCTGATGCCGTTCGTCCCGTATACCCAACGGGAGAAGCCCCATGTTCCTGCGCATCGACAAGCTGCAGACCGAATTGCCGCCGCCCCGGCGCCAGGACCCCAACGAGGCCGCGGCCCTGCAGGAACTACTCGGCGGCAAGTATGGCGAGATGTCGACCCTCGGGAACTACCTGTTCCAGAGCTTCAACTTCCGCAGCAAGGCCAAGCTCCGCCCCTTCTACAGCCTGGTCGCCAGCATCACGGCGGAGGAGCTGGGCCATGTCGAGCTGGTGAGCAACGGCGTGGCGATGCTGAACAACGGCCCCGACAGCGAAGGCGATGACGAGGGTGATGGCGGCGACATCTCCGGCGCGCCCTTCGCGGACATGAAGGACATCCGCCTGGCCGCCGGCTTCTTCTCGCATGGCGGTGGCGCGGTGCCGGTGAACAGCAACGGCATGTCCTGGAATGCGGACATGGTGACCACCACGGGCAATGTGGTGGTGGACCTGCTGCACAATTTCCACCTGGAATGCGGCGCGCGGCTGCACAAGCTGCGGGTCTATGAGACGGTGAAGGACCCGACGGCGCGGGAGGTCTGCGGCTACCTGCTGGTGCGCGGATCGGTGCATGCCCATGCCTATGGCCTGGCGCTACAGCAGCTGACCGGCGTCGACATCCACAAGATGCTGCCGACGCCGAACATCAACCTGATGAACATCCCCGAATGCCAGAAATACCTGGATGAGGGGTCGCACCGCCGGCTCTATCGCTTCAGCCCGAACGACTATGCCGAGATGTCGGCGATCTGGGGGCAGGGCGAGATGGCGCTGCCCGGCGATCCGCCGGGTGAGCTGGAGGTGGTGCCCGGCATGCCGGAGGGCGGCAAGATCCACCAGCTCACCGGCGTGCCCTCCGCCTTCACGCCCGACTACGCGCCGGAGGAGATGTTCGAGATCGCCGCGAAGCTGACCGCGAAGATCTGAGCCGCACGAGGCCAGGGGCCGGCACCCGGGACGGGTGCCGGCCCTTTTCGCAGGTTCAGCCGGCGCGCTCGATCGCCGCCTGCTCGGCCTCCAGCGCATTATCTGCCGGTGGCGCGTTGCGGGTCTTCCACAGGGAGTAGAACACGCCGCCCGCGATCAGCGCCGCGGTGACGCCGAGCGAGACGGCCGGGTCCACCTTCCCGAAGATCTGGTTCCAGAAGATCTTCGCGCCGATGAACACCAGCACCATGGCCAGCGCATACTTCAGGTAGTGGAAGCGGTGCACCATGGCGGACAGCGCGAAGTACAGCGCGCGCAGGCCGAGGATCGCCATGATATTGGCGGTATAGACGATGAAGGTGTCGGTCGTGATGGCGAAGATCGCCGGCACGCTGTCCACCGCGAAGACCAGGTCGGCCAGGTTGATGACGACCAGCGCCAGGAACAGCGGCGTGGCCCAGGCGACGATCTTGCCCGTCTTCGGGTCCGGCTTGCGGACGAAGAACTTCTGGTCGTGCAGCTCATCCGTCACCCGCATGTGGCGCTTCAGGAAGCGCACCACGGGGTTCTTCGAGATGTCGGCATCGCCTTCCGGCACCACCATCATCTTGATGCCGGTGCCGATCAGGAAGGCGCCGAAGATGAACAGCAGCCAGTCATATTCCTGCACAAGCGCCGCGCCGACGCCGATCATGATGCCGCGCAGCACGATGACGGCGATGATGCCCCAGACCAGGGCGCGGTACTGGTACTTCCGGGGGATCGCGAAGAAGCCGAAGATCAGGCTGATGACGAAGACATTGTCGATCGACAATGCCTTTTCGATGAAGAAGCCGGTGAAATAGGTGACGCCCGCATGGGTGCCGTCCTCGGTGGCGATGTGCCCGGCCTCATAGGCCCACCAGATCATGCCGCCATACAGCGTGGCGAAGCCGATGTAGAAGGCGGACAGCCACAGGCTCTCGCCGATGCCCATCTCGCGGTCCTTCCTGTTGAGGACGCCGAGGTCGAAGGCGAGCAGGGCGAAAACGATGGCCAGGAAGCCGGCCCACATCCAGATCGGCTTGCCGATCCATTCGAACAGTAGAAAATCCATGAAGGTTTCGCTCCGGGTCATGCGGAAGCCGCCGCCCTTTCGGGACGGAATCAGACGACTTCACAGGGGCACCCCGGCGCGGGTGTCACGATCCGGGCCGGGGTCGTGGCAGGCTCTGGCGATCCGACATCACGGGGGCGGCGGCCGGCGAAGCGCCGGAAAACCGCCCGGACCGCCAGAGGGGCCCGGATCGAGGCGCGAATTGGGGGCGGAGGGAGGGAGCTTCAACCCCTCCGCACATGGACGGGCGGAAATAATTTGGCCATCTGTCCCGCGGCCCCGGCAGGCCCCGCCGGCCGGCGCGGAAAACCGATTATCGGGCCGCCCCCGGTTGTCTCGGGCGCGGCGACAGGCCATGTGCGGTTTGCGGAAGACGCCGGGGCGGATTACTCTCCGGCCCCGAGGCAATCCGGCCCCCTGCCACGGGTGGGCCACTCACGGGATCGAGGCGTCGCTATGGGTTCTTTCAGCATCTGGCATTGGCTTGTCGTTCTGCTGGTCGTCCTGCTGCTGTTTGGCAGCGGCAAGATCAGCGGGCTGATGGGTGACGTCGCGAAGGGCATCAAGTCCTTCAAGGCCAACATCAAGGAGGAGGACGGCAAGGACGCCTCCATGGCGGCAGACCCGGCGGCGCAGACGCCGGTGCCGCCCACCGGCTCCATCGCCGCGCCTGGCACCCAGCAGACCACGGCGCAGACGGCGAATCCGTCCCGCCCGGCGGCCTGAGGCAGCCGGTCGGCTCTCCGGGGCGGGCGCAGGCCCGTGCCGGTCGTGGAGCGCCGGCGTCGCGGGTTGCTGGCATCGCTGGTTGATCGCAAGGCGCCCCCGGCCTAGTCTCGGAGCGCAATGGACGTGCCCCGCCAGAAGGTGGGGTCGCGCGCCGACCCTGGTAAACGGGGCCGGCGCGTTGCGTTTGGGGGGCTTCAAGAATGAATAGGCCGGCAATGGGCGGCGCAGGGCACGCCTCGGGTGGTGCGCCAGGCGCGACTGCGGACGCGGCTGCGGCAGCAACTTCTGGCGCCAGCCCGGGCGTTGTGCAGATCGACGACATGGAGTTCGCGTCCGCCCGGCGTGAGCTGGCCGGGTGGCAGGGCTATGCCTGGCGCGCTGCCGCCGTTGCCTTCGTGCTGTGGCACATGTGGATCCTGTTGGTCGCGCCTGCCGATCCCACGGTGGCGCGCGCGGCCCATGTGTTTCTTGGCGCCGCGCTCGGCTTCGCGCTGTTCGCGCCGGTCGCGGTCCAGGGTGGGGCAGGCGCTGGAACCCGGGTGCCCTGGTACGACTGGTTGCTGATGATCCCCTGCCTGCTGGTGCCGTTGCACTACATGCTGGATGCGGACGGCATCGAGATGCGGTCCTTCATGGGACCGAACTGGCAGGACATCGCCGTCGGCAGCGTCGGCATCCTGCTGGTGCTGGAATTCGCCCGTCGCACCGCCGGCTTCATCATGCCGCTGATCGCCGTGCTGTTCATCTCCTACTGCTTCGTCGGCCCCTGGATGCCCGGCATCCTGTTCCACGGCGGAATCGCCTTCGATCAGGCGGTCGTGGAACTGTTCAACAACAACGGGGTGCTCGGCACCATCGTGCAGGTTTCGGCCACCTTCATCATCCTGTTCGTCACCTTCGCCGCCTTCCTGACAGCCTCCAAGGCCGGCGATTATTTCAACGACTTCGCCCTGGCGCTGGTTGGCCGGGCGCGCGGTGGGCCGGCCAAGGTCACCGTCATCTCCGGCATCCTGTTCGGCGCCATCTCCGGCTCCGCGGTGGCAAATGTCGTCGCCTCCGGCACCTTCACCATCCCGATGATGCGCCGCGTCGGCTATTCGCGGGAAACCGCGGCGGCCGTGGAGGCGACGAGCTCGACCGGCGGGCAGATCACGCCGCCGGTGATGGGCGCCGGCGCGTTCATCATGGCCGAGGTGCTCGGCATTCCCTACACGGAGATCGCGCTCGCCGGGCTGATCCCGGCGCTGCTGTTCTACCTGGCCAACTACATCCATTGCGACCTGAACGCCCGCAAGTCCGGCATCATGGGTCTGCGGCGCGACGAATTGCCGCGCTGGGTGGACCTCGGCCGGCGCGCCTACATGGCGGCGCCGCTGATCCTGATGATCGTCATGCTGGTGTTGGGGTATTCGCCATTCCGCGCGGCGGCCACCGGCATCGCCGCCACCATCGCCATCATGCTGGTGACCTTCCTGGTGCATCGCCTTGTGCTGCGGCGGGAAGGGCTGGTGGCCGGCGTGGTGGGCGCCATGGTGGAGCTGTTCCAGGCCATCGAGCGCGCCCTGGCAGGCTCGGCGAAGGAGGTGATGCAGCTCATCGCCGTCTGCGCCGCGGCCGGGCTGGTGGCCGGTGTCATCGGACTCACCGGGGTGGGCGGGCGCTTCGCCAACATGCTGCTGGAGATCGCGTCTTCCTCCGAGTTCCTGGCGATGCTGTTCGCGATGGTGGTGGCGATCATCCTCGGCATGGGAGTGCCGACCACGGCGGCCTATGCCATCGCGGCGGCCGTGGTGGCGCCAGGGCTGATCAACATCGGCGTGCCGGCGCTGGTGGCGCATATGTTCATCTTCTACTTCGCCATCCTGTCCTCGATCACGCCGCCGGTTGCGCTGGCCTCCTTCGCCGCTGCATCCATGGCCGGTGCCGATATGTGGAAGACCAGCATGATCGCGGTGAAGCTGGGTCTTGCCACCTTCATCGTGCCCTTCATGTTCTGGATCTCTCCGGCGCTGCTGGCGCAGGGGGAACTGGTGGTGATCCTGCAGGCGGTGGCTACAGCGGGCTGCGGCGTGTTCCTGCTGGCCTGCGCGACGGAAGGCTGGATGCTGAATGGCCGCCTCATTCTGCCGCTGCGCCTGGTGGCGGGCGCCGCCGGCCTCGCCCTGATGGCGCCGGAGGGCATGACCGATCTCGTTGGCCTCGCCGTCGGCGTCGGCCTGCTCGCCTGGCAGTACCGCGCCTATCCGGAAGCGCGCGCGGCATGAGGCTGGAGGAGCAGGCGGCGGTGCAGATCGTCGCCGCCGGGCGGCGGCTGGATGCGCTGGGCTGGGTGCCGGCAACGGCGGGCAATTTCTCCGTGCGGCTGGATGCGCGGCGCCTCGCCGTCACCGTCTCCGGCCGCCACAAGGGCTTTCTCACCACCGATGACGTGATGGTGGTGGACCTGGATGGCGTGGCGGAGGATCCGGCGAAGCGATCCTCCGCCGAGACCCTTCTGCATTGCGGCATCTACCGTCGCTTCCCGGAAGCCGGCGCCGTGCTGCATGGCCATTCCATCGCCAACACCGTGCTGTCCCGCGTCGCGGGCGGCAGCGTGACACTGGCAGGCTACGAGTTGCTGAAGGTGTTTCCCGGCCTGCCGACGCATGAGGCCAGCGTGGACCTTCCGGTGGTGCCGAACGACCAGGACATCGCCCGCATGCAGCGCGGCCTGGATGCATTGTGGGACGGCATGGGAGCCATCCCGCCAGGCTACTTGATCCAAGGCCACGGGTCCTATGTATGGGCGCCCGACATGCCCATGGCGCTGGCCCGCATGGAGGGGCTGGAATTCATGCTGCGCTGTGTGCTTGAGGAAAGGAGCCTGCGATGAGCCGCCTGACAGTCTGGGATGCCGCGACCGACGCGCAGATCCAGGTCACCGAGGACCCCGCCGAGATCGGCCGGGCCCTGTCCGCCATCGGCGTGCGCTTCGAGCAATGGCCGCTGGCCGACCTGCCCGCCGACGCCCCGGCCGAGGCGGTGCTGGAGGCCTATCGCCCGCGCCTCGATGCCTTCATGGGCGAGACTGGCGCGGGCACCGCGGATGTCATCAAGCTGACGCCGGACCACCCGCAGAAGGACGCGATGCGCGCCAAGTTCCTGTCGGAGCACATCCACACCGAGGATGAGGTGCGCTTCTTCCATGCCGGCTCGGGCAATTTCGTGCTGCATGTGGATGGGAAGGTCTTTGACGCCCATTGCACGCCGGGCGACCTGATTTCCGTGCCGGCCAATTCCAAGCACTGGTTCGACGCCGGGGAGAACCCGAACTTCGCCGTGCTGCGCGTCTTCACCGACACCTCCGGCTGGACCCCGCACTACACCGGCACGGACATGGCGAACCGCTTCCCCGCCGCCACGGCATGAGCACCCGCCCGGCGCTGGTGCTGACGGATATCGAGGGCACCACCAGCGCCATCGCCTTCGTCAAGGATACGCTGTTCCCCTTCGCCGAGGCGGAGCTGGATGCCTTCCTGGCCGCGCGCGGCACGGAGCCTGAGGTGGCGGCGATCCTGGCCGAGGTGCCGGGCCCGGACCAGGCGGCGACCCTGCGCGGCTGGATGGCGGCGGATGCCAAGGTGACCGCGCTGAAATCCCTGCAGGGGCTGATCTGGGCGGCGGGTTTCGCCGATGGGCGGCTGCGCGGCCATCTCTGGCCGGATGTGGCGCCCTGCCTGCGCGCCTGGCATGCGTCGGGGGTGGCGCTCGCGGTCTATTCCTCGGGCTCGGTCGGCGCGCAGAAGCTGCTGTTCGGCCATTCGGAGGCCGGTGACCTGCTGCCGCTGTTCTCCGGCTTCTTCGACACCCGCATCGGCGCCAAGCGGGAGGCCGCCGCCTATGCATCCATCGCCGCCGAGGCCGGCCACCCGCCGGGGGACATCCTGTTCCTGTCCGACGTGGCGGAGGAACTGGACGCCGCGGCTTCCAGCGGACTGATGACCTGCCAACTCGTCCGTCCGCAGGATGGCACCGTGGCCTGCGGGCGACACCGGCAGGCGGCCGATTTCCCCGGTGTCGCCCGGCTGTTCAAGCTGCCGCTGCCCCCGGTGACAGGCACCATCGCGGCAGGCTAGATGCCCCGTGCCCCCCGGGCGCGGGAGTCCAATCAACCATGATGACGAGCTACGCCGTCCTTGACGGTCGCCTCGCCCTGCGCGACGGGGTCCTGCCGCCGGAACAGATCGCCGGCGCGGTCTGGATCGACCTGCTCAATCCGACGGCGGAGGAGGAGCGGGCGGTGCAGGATGCGCTGCGCCTGGAAATCCCGACCCGGGAGGAGATGCAGGAAATCGAAAGCTCCTCCCGCCTGTATCGGGAGGATGATGCGCTGTTCCTGACCGCCAACTTTCTCTACGGCGTGGATGGCGGCGACTACGGCTCCACCCCCATCACCTTCGTGCTGAGCAACCAGGCGCTGGTCACCGTGCGCTATGCCACGCCGAAGGCGTTTTCCGTCTTCGCCCTGCGCTGCCAGCGCAACCCGGTGCTGGTTTCCACCGCCGACGGGGTTATGCTGCATCTGTTCGAGCAGATCGTCGACCGGCTGGCGGATATCCTGGAACGGCTGGGGGCGGATATGGACCGCGCCTCCTCCGCCACCTTCCGCGGCGCCCGGGCCAAGGCCAAGACCGGCCCGAAGACCACGCTGGGCGGCGAGCATCTGCGCGACACGCTGATCACGCTCGGCCTGGTGGGAGAGGTGACGACCCGCGCCTCGGAGACGCTGCTGGGCCTGTCGCGCATCCTGACCTTCGTGGGCGCGGAGAAGTCGCACGCGGTCCGCAAGGAGAACCAGGTTCTCATCAAGACCCTGGTGCGGGACGTGCGAAGCCTGGTGGACCATTCGAAGGTGCTGAACGACAAGGCGCAGTTCCTGCTGGACGCGGTGCTCGGAATCGTCAATGTCGAGCAGAGCAACATCATCAAGACCTTCACCGTGGCCTCCGTCGCACTGATGCCGCCAACGCTGATCGCCAGCATCTACGGCATGAATTTCCAGTACATGCCGGAGCTGAACCAGGCCTGGGGCTACCCGGCGGCGCTCGGGCTGATGGTGGTCTCCGCCGTGCTGCCGATCGTCTACTTCAAGCGCAAGGGCTGGTTCTGATCCTGCCCTTCCTGTTCCTCGCGCTGCTGTTGCTGCTGGCCGCGGGGCAGGGGCAGGCCCAGCCTTCGCCGCAGCCGGCCATGCCGCCGCCCGTCCCGGCACCGGTGGCCTGCCCGCCGCGCGGTGCGCCGCTGGTCCGCGTCACCGTCTCGGACCCCGATCCGCGCGTGCTGGCCCCGGTCAGCGCGGAGGATCTGCGCCGGCTGGCCGACCTGCCGGAGGAATCCACCCCAGGCACCGTGCTGCACCATCTGGGCCTGACCATGTCGCGGGTGGAATGGCGCAGCGAGATCACGGTCCGCAGCCAGGGGCCGGATGCCGGGCCGGTCTGCGGCGTGCCCTCCGAGGTGCGGCTGAGCCTGGTGCATGCCGAGCACAGCATCCGCCTGGCACGGGAGATTCCGCGCGGCGGCTGCCTGGCGCGGCAGGTGCTGGCGCATGAGCGCCGCCATGCCGAGGTCAACCGCCGCACGCTGCGCGACGCCGCGGATGGCCTGCGCCAGGCGGCGCGCGCCTGGGCGGCCCGCGCCCGGGCCGAAGCCCCCGATGCCGGCGCCGCCGCGCTGCAGCTGCAGGAGGATCTGACGGCGGCGGTGGAGCCGGTGCTGGCGCGGCTGCGCGAGGCGCGGGAGGCGGGGCATGACGCGATCGACACCCCGCAGGAATACCGCCGCCTCGGCCGCGTCTGCCCGACCGACCAGCGCCGCCTCAGCACCCGGCTGCAGTCGCATTAGGCCACCACATTGACCGGCCCTTGCGGCCTTGCTGCACTGCCTTCCTGATCCACTGAGGTGCCCCATGCCCGCCAGCCACCGCATCGCCGCCACGCCCGAGACCATTCGATGGGGCGCCTTCGACGCCAGCTTCGACCCGGTCCTCACCATCGCCAGCGGCGACCTGGTGGTGCTGGAATGCGTCTCCGGCGCGCCCGAGGTGATGCCGAAGCCGGAGACGGGGCTGCGGATCCCGCACGCGCTGGCCGCCATCCACGCCGCCAAGCCGCCGCGCCTGGGGCCGCACATGCTGACCGGGCCGGTGGCGGTGGCGGGCGCCGAGCCGGGCGATGCGCTGCGGATCGACATCGAGCAGATCGAGCTGGGCTGCGACTGGGGCTTCTGCGGCTTCCGCCCGCTATTCGGCACGCTGCCGGAGGATTTCCCCTACCAGCGCATGCTGCATATCCCGGTCGACAAGGCGGCGATGACCGGGCACGTGCCGGTCGGCCCGGGCGTGACCCTGCCGTTGTCGCCGTTCTTCGGCGTGATGGGCGTGGCCCCGCCGGCACCCTGGGGCGCGATCTCCACCAAGGAACCGCGGGCGCATGGCGGCAACCTGGACAACAAGGAACTGACGGCCGGCACCACGCTGTGGCTGCCGGTGCATGTGCCCGGCGGTAATTTCTCGGCCGGCGACGGCCACGGCGTGCAGGGTGATGGCGAGGTCTGCATCAACGCGCTGGAGATGTGCCTGACCGGCCATTTCCGCCTGACACTGGAAAAGGGCGGCGGCGCGCAGGACCCGGCGCTGCGTTTCCCGCGCGCCGAGACGAAGACGCATTTCATTTCCATGGGGATGAACGAGGATCTCGACCTTGCCATGAAGCAGGCGCTGCGGGAGATGATCGCCTTCATCGTCGCGCGGATGAACGTCTCCGCCGCCGATGCCTACCAGCTCTGCTCGCTGGCGGTGGATTTCCGGGTGACGCAGACGGTGAACGGCGAGAAGGGTGTTCACGGGATGCTGAAGAAAGGACTGCTGTTCTGACCTTGCGTTAAGGTTCGGAAAGCTTCGCCCCAGTCTGTCCACAGGAATCATGCGCTTCGGCTCATTCTACAACTTGTAGTCGTCCCCCGCGTTGCCCTACCGTATGTTGTGTCAGGCGGGGTTGTGGAGAGAGCGCATGGATTGGACAGCGGAGGCCATCGAGCGGCTTCGGGCGCTCTGGGCGGAAGGTCATTCGACGGCTGAGATCGGCCGCCGGATGGGCATCTCGAAGAATGCGGTGGTGGGCAAGGCGCATCGCCTGAACCTGCCGGCGCGTCCCAGCCCGATCCGCCGCGAGGCGGTGGAACGCCCGGCGCAGCCCGCGCCGATGCGCCTGCCGCGCCCGGTCGCGGTGGCTTCGCGCAGCACGCTGCCTGCCCCGCCAGCCAGCCAGGCCGCTGGTGCGCCGCAGGCGGCGAACCAGCCCCAGGTTCCGCCCCCGGTCCCGATGGCGCCGCCGCAGCCGGCGGTCGTCCGCTCCTTCCCGCGCTTCGGTTCGGCACGCAGCTGCTGCTGGCCGATCGGCGAGCCGGGGACGCCGGATTTCCGCTTCTGCTCCGCCGAGGCGACACCGGGCAAGCCGTACTGCACGCAGCATGCGGCGGTGGCCTATGTGAAGGCGCGGGACCGGCGCGAAGACGCGGCCTGACGTCGCCCCGCCCCGCGCGCGGGGCGGCCACGCCGGGATACGGGGTGCTCGGGCAGGATCGTCGCTGGCATAGGGACTGGCATGTCACGGTCCCTCCAGGGCGTGCTGCTGCAACTCGTGGCGCTCGCGCTGTTCGTCACCATGGATGCGCTGCTCAAGGTGCTGGTGGCGAACCACGCCGTGCCGCAGCTCATGTTCGTGCGCTTCGTCTTCCACACGCTGCTGGTGATGGCGGCGCTGAAGCTGCTGACCGGCAAGGTGCCGTTCCGCAGCCGCGCACCGTGGCTGCAGACCCTGCGAAGCCTGTGCCTCGCCACCGCCAATGCGGCGCTGTCCGTGGCGCTGATCCATATCCCCCTGGCCGATGCCACGGCGGTGGCCTTCGCCGCACCGGTGCTGACCGTGGCGCTGGCCGCGGTCTGGCTTGGCGAGAAGGTCTCGCCCCGCCGCTGGCTGGGCTGTGGCATCGGGCTGGCCGGCGTGCTGGTGGCGCTGCGCCCGCCCTTCCTGACCGGGGAGGCGCTGCACTGGGCCATGCTGCTGCCGCTGGTCACCGCGGTGGCCAATACGGTCTACCAGATCCTGACCCGCAAGCTGGCCGGGGTCGATGAGCCGCACACCACCTTCGTGCACACCTCGATCGCCGCCGCGCTGGTGACCGGCCTGGCGCAGCCCTTCGTATGGGTGACGCCGGGGGTGTGGGACTGGCCGCTGTTCGCCGCGCTCGGCCTGCTCGGCGGGGCCGGGCATTGCCTGCTGGTGCTGGCCTTCGCCCGCGCGCCGGCCTCCGTCCTGGCGCCGATGTCCTACACGCAGCTTCTGTGGGCGGGGCTGGCCGGGGTGCTGGTGTTCGGCGACTGGCCGGATGGATGGACGGCGCTGGGGGCGGTCATCATTGCCGCGGGCGGCATCCTGGTGGCACTGCCGGAGAGGCGGGCGACCCGGTGAGAGCCGCCAGGGTCGTGATCCGTGAGCGGCAAACCCGCGCGGGCCGTGAGCAGCGGCCGGAACAGCGCCGATGGCAGGGACGTGATGGCCTTTTGGCGGCTGCCCGGCGCTTGCGTGACAACCCGGTGTCATCATCGGGCTTGCCTAAACCAGCCTGAAAGGACTAGCCCCTTGCTTATTCCTGCAATTGGCCCGGCATGACCATCCGAACCGACGCTCCCGAACGCGACCACCCGCGCACCGCGCTCGATGCGGCGGGCGTGCGCGATGCCTACCGGCGTTGGGCCGGGGTGTATGACACGGTGTTCGGCGGGGTCTCCGCCTTCGGCCGCCGCCGCGCGGTGGCGGAGGTGAACCGCCTGCCCGGCACCCGCGTGCTGGAAGTTGGCGTCGGCACCGGCCTCGCCCTGCCGCGCTACGGCGGCGACAAGCGCGTGGTCGGCATCGACCTGTCGCGGGAGATGCTGGAGAAGGCGGCGGAGCGGGTGCGGGAGGAGCGACTCGGGCAGGTCGTCGGCCTGGCGGAGATGGACGCCGAGCGGATGGCCTTCGCCGATGGCGCTTTCGACATCGCCGTGGCGATGTTCACCGCCAGCGTGGTGCCGGATGCGAAGCGCCTGTACGGCGAGATGTCGCGCGTCGTGCGGCCCGGCGGGCACCTGCTGTTCGTGAACCATTTCGCGGCCGAGGATGGTCCCCGCTGGTGGGTGGAGCGCGCGATGGCGCCGCTGTCCCGCCTGCTGGGCTGGCACCCGGATTTCGCGCTGCGGGACCTGCTGGATCCGAGCCTGGTGCAGGTGGAGGCGATTGAAGCCTGCAGGCCGGCCGGCCTGTTCACCCTGGTGCGGGTGCGCAACCTGCCGGAAGCCAGTTTTGCCGTAGCTGCCTGATTCCACGGCGTCTCGGCGTTTCCTCCCCGTTGACGATTCGGGTGCGACTATGCCCATGGGCATGCTCGACCTGGTAATTTCTTAACCTTACCAACGGGGCAGCAGGCCGGCGGCTTGCGGAAGTGATGGGCGGCGTCACTTGTGCGGTGCAAGGGCGGACACTATGGTCCGCCCGCAGCGCGACCTGCCGCGGCGGCGGTGGAAGAGGCGCGCTTGGGACCGGGGCGGGCGGGCCGCCCCTCGGTCTTGCGACAGTTTCGGCGCGCGACGCGGTGCGCTGACGGGATGACAGGATGCGGCACGTGATCGGTGCGTTTCGGAAAATGACGGGTCGGCAGGTGGCGGGCCGGGTGACCGGCCTGCTGGGTCTGGCATGCCTGGCGGCGGCGCTGGCCGCCTTCGGCGTGCCGGCGGCAGCCCTGGCCCAGGCGGCCGTGGCGCAGGACGCCATGATTGGCGCGCCGCAGCCCTGGGGCATGGGGCTGCAGGCCTCCGGCGGGCCGATCAAGGACGCGATCTCGTCCTTCAACACGCTGGTGTTCTGGATCATCGTCGCCATCACGATCTTCGTGGCGGCGCTGCTGGCCTATGTGATGTGGCGCTTCAAGGCCGCGTCGAACCCCAACCCCTCCCGCACCAGCCACAACACGATGCTGGAGATCGCCTGGACGGTGGTGCCGGTGCTGATCCTCGTGGTCATCGCCATCCCGTCCTTCCGGCTGATCTACTACCAGGACCGGACGGTGGAGGCGGACCTGACGGTCAACGTCCAGGGCCGCCAGTGGTATTGGCACTATGGCTACCCGGACAACGGCAACTTCACCTTCGACAGCTACCCGGTGCAGAACGAAGACCTGCAGGCCGGGCAGATGCGGAACCTGGAGGTCGACAACCCCCTGGTGATCCCGGTGGGCGCCAATGTGCGGGTGCTGACCACGGGCCAGGACGTGATCCATTCCTTCTTCGTCCCCTCGCTCGGCGTGCAGCGCTATTCCATCCCCGGCCGGACGCTGGAGACCTGGATGCGCGCCGACCGCCCTGGGACCTTCTACGGCCAGTGCAACCAGATCTGCGGTGTGAACCACTGGTTCATGCCGATCGTGGTCCGCGCCGTGCCGCAGGCGGAATATGACGCCTGGGTCGCGCAGGCGCGCACGCGCTTCGCCGAGGGTCTGCCGCCGGGCCCGCCCGCGGCGATCGCCGCCAGCGCCACCCCTGGCGCGCCGGCCACCGGTAACCAGATCAACGTCGCCGAGGTCCGCCGGTAAGGCGGCCCCGAAGCCAACATCAGAAGCGGATACACCCCGATGGCGACCGCGGCACACGCGCACGACGATCATCACGATCACAAGCCGAACTTCGTGAACCGGTGGCTGTTCTCCACCAATCACAAGGACATCGGCACCCTCTATATCGGCTTCTCGCTGATCGCCGCGCTGGTCGGCATCGGCCTGTCGCTGCTGATGCGGATCGAGCTGCAGCAGCCCGGCATGCAGATCTTCGCCGATGGCCAGATGTGGAACGCCTATGTCTCGGCCCACGGGCTGATCATGGTGTTCTTCGTCATCATGCCGGCGCTGATCGGTGGCTTCGGCAACTGGTTCGTACCGCTGATGATCGGCGCGCCGGACATGGCCTTCCCGCGCATGAACAACATCAGCTTCTGGCTGCTGGTCCCGGCCTTCCTGCTGCTGGGCGCCTCGCTGTTCATCGGCGGTGGCGCGGGCGCGGGCTGGACGATCTACCCGCCGCTGTCGGATGACACCTACCAGACCGGTCCGGCGATGGACCTGGCGCTGTTCGGCCTTCACCTGGCTGGCGCCTCCTCCATCCTCGGCGCGGCGAACTTCATCACCACCATCTTCAACATGCGCGCGCCGGGCATGACCCTGCACAAGATGCCGCTGTTCGTGTGGTCCATGCTGGTCACCGCCTTCCTGCTGCTGCTGGCGGTGCCGGTGCTGGCGGGTGCGATCACCATGCTGATCACCGACCGCAACTTCGGCACGGCCTTCTTCGACCCGGCCGGCGGTGGCGACCCGGTGCTGTTCCAGCACCTGTTCTGGTTCTTCGGCCATCCCGAAGTCTACATCATGATCCTGCCGGCCTTCGGCATCGTCTCCCACGTGGTGTCCACCTTCAGCCGCAAGCCGATCTTCGGCTATCTCGGCATGGCCTATGCCATGGTCGCGATCGGCGTGGTCGGCTTCATCGTGTGGGCCCACCACATGTTCCAGTCGGGCATCGACGTCGACACGCGCGCCTACTTCATGGCGGCGACGATGGTCATCGCCGTGCCGACCGGCATCAAGATCTTCTCCTGGATCGCCACCATGTGGGGTGGTTCGCTGAAGTTCGACACGCCGATGCTGTTCGCCATCGGCTTCATCTTCCTGTTCACCGTGGGTGGCGTGACGGGCGTGGTGCTGGCCAATGCCGGCCTGACGCAGATCCTGCACAACACCTACTACGTGGTCGCCCACTTCCACTATGTGCTGTCGCTGGGCGCCGTGTTCGGCATCTACTGCGGGATCTACTACTGGCTCGGCAAGATGTCCGGCCGGCAGTACCCGGAGATGCTGGGCAAGATCCATTTCTGGCTCACCTTCATCGGCGTGAACCTGACCTTCTTCCCGATGCACTTCCTGGGCAACCAGGGCATGCCGCGCCGCTATCCGGATTATCCGGATGCCTTCGCGGGCTGGAACCTGGTGGTTTCCGTCGGTTCCTACATCTCGGTCGCCGCGTTCCTGATGTTCTTCTACGTGCTCTACGTGACCTTCGCGCGCGGCGCCAAGGTGGCGGCGAACCCGTGGGGCGAGGGTGCGACGACGCTGGAGTGGCAGGTCAGCAGCCCGCCGCCCTTCCACTCCTTCGATGAACTTCCGCGCGTCCGGTAAGGCTTGATGAGCAGCACCACGATCCCTGTTGCCGGTCCCGAGACGGCCTCCGGCAGCGACCTGTCCGAGGTTCGCGACTGGATCGCGTTGCTGAAGCCGCGCGTGCTGACGCTCGTGGTGTTCACCGGCCTGATCGGGCTGCTGGTGGCGCCAGGGCACATCCACCCGGTGCTGGGGCTGACGGCGGTGCTCTGCATCACCATCGGCGCCGGCGCCGCCGGTGCGCTGAACATGTGGTACGACCGCGACATCGATGCGGTGATGCGCCGCACCCAGCGCCGGCCTATCCCGGCCGGGCGCATCGCGCCGAATGCGGCGCTCGGCTTCGGCGTTGTGCTGTCCGTCACCTCCGTCGCCATGATGGGGCTGGCGACGAACTGGGTGGCGGCCGGCTGGCTGGCCTTCTCCATCCTGTTCTACGTGGTGGTCTACACCGCCTGGCTGAAGCGCCGGACCAGCCAGAACATCGTCATCGGCGGCGCCGCCGGGGCCTTCCCGCCGATCATCGGCTGGGCCGCCGTCACCGGCGACGTCACGCTGGTGCCCTGGCTGCTGTTCACCATCGTCTTCGCCTGGACCCCGCCGCATTTCTGGGCGCTGTCGCTCTGGGCGCATGGTGACTACGCCCGCGCCGGCGTGCCGATGCTGCCGGTGGTGAAGGGCGCGCGGGAAACCCGCAAGCAAATCCTGATCTACACCGTGGTGCTGGCCGTCGCCGGCCTGGCGCCCTGGTTCGTCGGCTTCGCCGGCCTGCCCTATGCCGCGGTGGCCGTGGCGCTGGGCGGCGGCTTCCTCTACCACGCCATCCGCACCTGGCGGGAGGAGCAGGACGAGACCGGCCGCAGCCTGGTGCAGGACGCGGCCGCGCGCCGCACCTTCGCCTATTCGCTGATGTACCTGTTCATCCTGTTCGGTGCCCTCGCGATCGACCGCCTGGTGCTCGCATGACGCCGGAAGAAAAGCTGGCCTTCGAGAAGCGCCGCCGCGGCCGCAACTGGGCGCTGCTCGGCGCGCTGCTGGCGCTGGTGGTGCTGTTCTACTTCATCGCCACCGCGCGGCTGATGCAGGGCTGACGCCATGACACCGGACCAGCAATCACGCCTCGACCGCCGCAACCGCCGCACCGTGCTGGCCGCCTTTACCGGCGTGGCGGGCATGGTGGGCGTCAGCTTCGCGGCCGTGCCGCTATACGACCTGTTCTGCCGCGTCACCGGCTTCAACGGCACGCCGATGATCGGCGGCGCCGCGGCGCCCGGCGCCGGGGAACAGGTGCTGACCATCCGCTTCAACGCGAATACGCAGCCCAACCTGCCGTGGCGCTTCGAGCCGGCGGTGCCGAGCCTGCGCCTGCGGGTGGGGGAGGAGGGGGTCGCCTTCTACAACGCCACCAGCAGCGGCGAACGCCCCTCCACCGGCATCTCGACCTACAACGTGACGCCCGAGGTGGTGGGCAAGTATTTCCACAAGACCGCCTGCTTCTGCTTCGAGGAACAGACCCTGCAGCCAGGCCAGCAGGTGGACATGCCGCTGGCCTTCTGGGTGGACCCGGCGATCTCGCAGGACCCGAACACGCGGGACATCCGCACCATCACCGTCAGCTACACCTTCTTCCGCAGCCTGAACGACGCGGATCGCGCCGGCGCGCTGGCCAGTGCCGGACCGCATGTCGGCCGGCGGCCCTCCGCCACGCCTTGAGACCCCACCCCGCGCGGGCGGAGGCTTGAAAAAGTCGCCGCCTTCGAGGATTGATTTCGCGCAGCCCGCCAGGATGCGCGCAGACCGAACGGATACCAGGACGACCATGGCAAGCGAATCCGGCCACCCGACCTACAAGCACCCCTACCACCTGGTGGATCCGTCCCCCTGGCCGCTGCTCGGCGCCTTCGCCGGCGGCGCGCTGGTGCTCGGCATCGTCATGATCGCCCATTACAACAGCTGGTGGATGCTCGGCGTCGGCCTGGCGGGCGTGCTGGCGACCATGTTCTTCTGGTGGCGCGACATCCTGAAGGAGAGCAGCACCGCCGGCCTGCATTCGCCGGTGGTCCGGCTCGGCCTGCGCTACGGCATGATCCTGTTCATCGCCTCCGAGGTGATGTTCTTCGTGGCCTTCTTCTGGGCCTATTTCCACTTCGCCCTGTTCCCGGACCATGTCTCCGGCTCCGCCGCCGCCACCGCGGTCTGGCCGCCGGCCGGCACGCTGACCTTCGACCCCTTCGGCCTGCCGCTGCTGAACACCCTGATCCTGCTGCTGTCCGGCTGCACGGTGACCTGGGCGCACCACGCGCTGATCGAGAATGACCGCAAGGGGCTGATCACCGGCCTGGCGCTGACCGTGTTCCTCGGCATGTTCTTCACCTTCTTCCAGGCGGTGGAGTACCTCGAGGCGCCGTTCCAGTTCTCCGGCGGCGTCTATCCCTCGACCTTCTTCCTCGCCACCGGCTTCCACGGCTTCCATGTCATCGTCGGCACCATCTTCCTGACGGTCTGCCTGATCCGCGCGCTGCGCGGCGGCTTCACGCCGGAAAAGCATTTCGGCTTCGAGGCGGCCGCCTGGTACTGGCACTTCGTCGACGTGGTCTGGCTGTTCCTGTTCGTCTCCATCTACTGGTGGGGCGCCGGGGAGATCATGCCGCACTGAGCGGCACCCGTATGACGCATGAAACGACCCCGTCCGCCTCGGCGGGCGGGGTCGCGCCGTTCTGGAGGGTCGCGATCCTCGGCCGGTGCCCGCGCTGCGGCCAGGGGCACCTGTTTTCCGGCCTGCTCACCGTGGTGCCGCGCTGCGCCGCCTGCGGGCTTGATCTTTCGGCGCAGGATCAGGGGGATGGCCCGGCCGTGCTCGGCATCTTCGTGCTCGGCGCGCTGACCATGATCGGCGCCTTCCTGGTGGAATTCCGCCTGGAACCGCCGCTCTGGGTGCATGCGCTGCTGTGGCCCGCGTTGCTGATCCCGGCCTCCATCGTGACCATGCGCTTTGCCAAGGCGGCGCTGGTCGCGCTGACCTGGCGCCAACGGGGGGCCTGATGCGCCGGCTGTTGCTTCCCGTGCTGGTGATGTTGCCGGTGCTGGGCGTGCTGCTGGCCCTCGGCACCTGGCAGGTGCAGCGGCTGGGCTGGAAGACGCAGCTGCTGGCCGATATCGCCGCCGCCGAGGCCAACCCCGCCATCCCCATCCCGGCCGAGCCGCAGCCCTGGACCAAGGTCGCCGTCACCGGCCGCCTGGACCATGGGCGGGAGGCGCTGCTGGGCCTGGAGGTGCGCGGGCCGGTGCTCGGCACCCACCTGCTGGTGCCGCTGCTGCGCGAGGATGCGCCGGCCATCCTGGTGGATCGCGGCTGGGTGCCGCTGGAAAGCAGCCGGCCCATCGCCCGGGCGGAGGGCCCGGTGACGCTGGAAGGCTATGTGCGCCCCGGCGAGACGCTCGGCCTGTTCGCGGCCACCGACGATACCGTGGGCCGGCGGTTCTACAGTTTCGTCCCGGCCGCGATCGGCGGCGCCCTGGGGCTGGATCGGGTGGCGCCCTATGGCCTCGTGGTGCTCGGCCCGGCTGACGGGCTTCCCGACCCGGCCCGCACCTTGCCGCGCCCGACCAACAGCCATCTCGGCTACGCAATCACCTGGTATGGCCTGGCGCTGTCCCTGCTCGGCGTCTTCGCCGTCTGGGCCCGCCGCCGCCTGAGGGAACCTGCATGACCGCCTATCAGCGCCTGACCGCCCGCTTCGCCCGCCTCGGTGCCCTGGGGGAGGCGGCGGGCATGCTGCATTGGGATGCCAGCGCCATGATGCCGCCGGGCGGCGGCGCGGCGCGTGGCGAACAGCTCGCCGCGCTGGCCGGCCTGCGGCACGACCTGCTGGTGTCGCCGGATGTCTCGCTCGACCTGGGCGAGGCGACCGGGACGACGCCCTGGGAACAGGCCAATCTCGACCTGATGCGCCACGAACACCTGCGCGCCACCGCCCTGCCGACCGCGCTGGTGGAGGCGGTGGAGCGGGCCAATTCGGCTTGCGAGAAGGTATGGCGCCAGGCCAAGGCCGCCGCCGACTTCGCCCTGGTCCGCCCCTACCTCGCCGAAGTGGTGCGGCTGCAGCGGGAAGTGGCGCAAGGGCTGGGGGAGGCGCTGGGCATGGCGCCCTATGATGCGCTGATGGATGGCTACCAGCGCGGCGTCACCGCCGATGACGTGGACCCGGTCTTCGCGGCCTACGAGGCCTGGCTGGCCGAGGCGCTGCCGCGGGCGGAGGCGATCCAGGCCCGCCGCGGCCCGGCCCTGCCGCTGCCCGGCCCCTTCCCGGTGGCCGCCCAGCGCGATCTTTGCCGCGCCATGGCGCAGGTGGTCGGGCTGGATTTCGCCCATGCCCGGCTGGATGAAAGCCTGCATCCCTTCTGCGGCGGCACGCCCACCGACGTCCGCATCACCACCTTCTACGACGAGGCCAACGTCGCCAAGGCGCTGCTCGGCGTGCTGCATGAGACCGGCCACGCGATGTACGAACGCGGCCTGCCGGAGGCTTTCGCCCGCCAGCCGGTTGGCGAGGCCGCGGGGATGGCGGCGCATGAATCGCAATCCCTGATCGTCGAGATGCAGGCCTGCCGCTCCGACGCCTTCCTGCAATTCCTCAGCGCCCGCCTGCAGGCCACCTTCGGCGGCGACCCCGCGCCCTATGCGGCGGAGAACCTCGGAAAACTGTGGCGGCGGGTGGAGCGCGGCTTCATCCGCGTCGATGCGGATGAAATGACCTACCCCGCACACGTCATCCTGCGCTTCCGCCTGGAACGCGCCATGATCCAGGGCAGCCTGGAGGTGGCGGAACTGCCGGAGGCCTGGAATGCGGGGCTCGCCACGGCACTCGGCATCGCCCCGCCGAACGACGCGCTGGGCTGCCTGCAGGACATCCACTGGCATGACGGCGCCTTCGGCTACTTCCCCAGCTATACGCTGGGTGCCATGGCCGCCGCTCAGCTGATGGCGGCGCTGCGCCGGGCGGAGCCGCAGCTGGATGCGCAGCTCGCCCGCGGCGACATGGCGCCGATGATGGCCTGGCTGCGCGACAAGGTGCATGGCCAGGGCGCCCGCCTCGGCTTCCAGGACCTGCTGCGGTCGGCCACCGGCAAGCCACTGGACCCGGCCGATTTCACCGCGCATCTCGCCTCGCGCTACCTGGCCGACTGAAGGTAATCCGCCACCGCCGCGCGGTCCGCCGCATCGGCCAGGAAGTTGGCGCCCATCCAGGTGCCGGGGAACATCTCCTCCGGATCGGCCAGGAAGCGCAGCAGCCGGTCCCGGTCCCACACGGCGCCGGCCTGCTTCCCTGCCTGGTCCAGCGCCGGGGAGTAGCCGAAGGCGGGGTCGCCGCCGATGCGCCGGCCGATCACGCCCGCCAGGTTCGGTCCGGCCTGTTCCGGGGCATCGCGGTCCACGGCATGGCAACTCGCGCAGTGGTTCTCGAAGACCGCGCGGCCCTCCTGCGCCAGCGCCGCCCCGTGTAGCGCCAGCAGCAGCACCAAGCCGCGGATCAAAGCCCGTATTCGATCCGGACGATGCGATCCGTGCCGCTCTCGCCGCCCCAGGCCTCGCCCGCCACGCCGTCCATCTGCCGCACATTGGCGCCCGGCCGGTTCGACGGAAATGACAGGAAGCTCTCATCCGCCGGGTCGAAGCGGACGATGGCGTTGCCGGGGAAGTCCGTCAGCCAGACCTTATCCGTCGGGTCGACCCACACCGAATAGGCCCGCGGCCGCTCGCCCGGCAGGCGCCAGGCCTTCCAGGACCCGTCGCGCGGGTCATGGACGGAGACGTTGCCGCTGTTCCATTCGCTGATCCACAGGCGCCCCTGGCTGTCGCTCCAGACCCGGCGGGCGCCCTGGTTCGGCGTCGCCGGCTCGATGATCCGCACCCGGGCGGTCTCCAGATCCTCGATCTGCGCCAGGTGGTTGCCGGCGAGCGAGACGTACCAGATGCCGCCCTGCGGCGTGCGGGTGATGCCATAGGGGCCGCGACCGCGCGGCGCCTCCCACACCTCCATCTGCTCGGAGGCCGGCCTGAAGCGGCCATAGATGCCGTTCTGGCCGGTGAACCACAGCGTGCCCTGCGGGTCGAAGACGGCGGTGTTGAGGTTGCCGTTGGCGAAGCGCTCCGGCAGCTTCCAGATCTGGACCCTGTGGTCCTTCGGATCGACGCGCGCGATCGCGTTCTGCCCGCCCTCCGTCACCCAGGCGGCGCCGTCCGGCCCGGTGATGACGCCATGCGGCCGGGCGCCGGCGCCCAGCTTCACCTCCTGGATCGACCCTTCGCGCGGATTGAGCCGGTTCAGCGTGCCGTTGCGCTGGCCGCAGAACCAGAAGGTGCCGTCGCCGGCGGCTGTGATGTCGCGCGAGCCGACACGCTCCGTCGCACCGGGTTGCCTGGCGTCGAACCAGGTCACGCGGTATCCCGGCGGCGGGCTTGGCGTGGCGGCGGCGGACCGGCGTGCATTCAGGACGAGGGGAGCGGCGAAGGCCGCCCCGGTAAGGGTAAGCAGGCCGCGGCGATGCATCGCATCCTCCCATCGTGTGGCCCCGGTTGGGCACAAGAAAACGGGCAGTGGGCGGCAGCCGCCGCCTTGACGATTCCTGCCATCTGGGTCCGAAACGCGCGCCCCGCAAGGCCGTCCGATCCGCCCCGCAGCCGGCATCGGGGCGCTGGCCGTTGCATTCGTGCACGGTGCGGCAACCCTGGTATGGTGCCGCGATGAGATCCGAACGGACCCCCGGAAGGGCCGCCGCGGCGCCCGGGGAGGGGCCGCCCGCCCGCTCCAAACCCGCTCCCATCTGGCCTGGCAGACGGCCCTTCCGGCTGCGTGGCCATCTGGTCGTGCTGGTGCTGGCGGTGCTGCTGCCGGCGTTGGCCTTCGGTGCGGCCGCGTCGTGGGAGGCGCTGCGCAGCCGCACCGCGGCGGGCGAGACGGCGCTGATCGACCGGGCGCAGGCGCTGTCGGCGGGGATCGACGCCCATATTGCCGGGCATGTCGCGGCGCTGACCGTCCTCGCGGCCTTTCCGCAGGCGAATGAAGCGGCCTTCGCCAGCCTGGCCCGCGAAGTGGGCGCGGCTTTCGGGGGCTGGGTGGTGGTCATGGACCGGAGCGGGCGGCCGCTGCTGAACACCTATCCCGAAAGCAGTGCACTGCCCGGGCCGGGCGGCGCGTTGGGGCCGGGCGGCGGCGGACGCTGGGTGGCCCAGGTCTTCGCCAGCGGGCAACCGGTGGTGACGAACCTTGCCGCCGGTCGCGTCTCCGGCCAGACGGTGGCCTTCGTCTTCGCGCCCATCCTGCGCGGCGGCTCTGTCTGGCGCGTGGTCGGCATGCCGCTGCGGCCGGAACGCCTGTCCGCCCTGCTGGCGCAGCGCGAGAGCACCGGGCCGGGTGCGACCGCGCTGACCGATGGCCTTGGCGTGATAGTGGGGCATTCGCGCGCCGCCGCGCAGCTGGTCGGCCTGGTCCGGCCCACGCGGGCGGCGGACGGTGAACTCGGTACATCGGGCATCCTGCACGGACGCAGCCTGCTGGATGGCGCGGCGCTCCGCACCGCCTTCCACCGCCTGGAAGCCGCGCCCGGCTGGATGGTGTGGGCGAACGAGCCTGAATCGACCTTCACCGCGGCGCGGCGCGGGCCGCTGCTGGCGCTGGTTGGCGGCGGGGCGCTGGCGCTGCTGATCGGGCTGGCGCTGGCCGCGGCGCTGACCCGCCGGTTGCTGCGGCCGGTGGAGGCGCTGGTGGCGCATGCCGAGGCGGTGGCCGGCGGCCGCACCCCGCCGGCCGCCAGCGTGGCGCCGGCCAAGGTGCTGGAATTCGAGCGGCTGCGCCTGGCCGTGGCCGCGGCGGAGGCCGCCTTGCGCGAAAGGGGCGAGGAACTCCGCCGGGTGCAGCGGATCGGCCGCGTCGGTGGCTTCATGATCGACTTCCGCACCGGCGAAAGCCGCCGTTCTGCCGAATATCTCGACCTGCACGGCAGCAGGACCGAGGTCGATGGCAGCCATGAAAGCTGGATCCGCGACCTGCACCCGGAGGACCGGGACCGCGCCGAGGCCCATTTCCTGCACGCCATCGCCGCGGGTACCGGCACCACCCAGTATGTGCAGGATTACCGGGTGGTGACGGAGGAAGGCACGCGCTGGGTCTCCGCCCGGGCGGAGGTGGAGCGCGATGCCCAGGGCCGCGCGGTGCGGATGATCGGCGCCCATGTCGACGTTACCGCGCTGAAGCTGGCCGAGCAGGCGCTGCGCGACAGCGAGGAACGCCTGCGCCTGGCGCTGGAGGCGGCGGAACTCGGCGCCTGGGAGGTGGACCTGCAGAATGGCCGTGCCACACGGACCGGGCGCGCGCTGGAAATCTTCGGCTACGGCTCGGAGGCGCAGTTCGGCGCTTACCCATCCTGGCGCGACCGCATCCACGCCGATGACCGCAGCCGGCTGGCGGAGGCGGTGGAGACGGTGCGGCGCGGTGAAGCGGAACGCTATGTGGTGGAGTACCGGTTCCTGCGGCCGGATGGGCAGTGGCGCTGGGTGGAAAGCCACGGCCGGGCGGTGGAGCGCGATGCCGGCACCGGCGCGGCGCTGCGGCTGATCGGCACCACGCAGGACGTGACGGCGCGGCGGGACGCGCAGGAACGCCAGGCGCTGCTGTCGCGGGAGCTGGACCACCGCGCCAAGAACGCCCTGGCGGTGGTGCAGGCGGCGTTGCGACTGACGCCGCGGGACGATGCGACGGCCTTCGCCACCGCTATCGAGGGCCGCGTGATGGCGCTGTCCCGCGCCCATACGCTGCTGGCCGCGGCGCATTGGTCCGGCGCGGAGCTGCGATCGGTGCTGCAGGGGGAGGTGGCGGCCTTCCTGGCCGCTTCCGGCCCCGGCGCGGCGTTCGAGGGCCCGGCCCTGGCGCTGTCCCCTGCCGCGGTGCAGGCGCTGTCCATGACCTTCCACGAACTGGCGACCAACGCCGCGAAATACGGCGCGCTCTCGGTGCCGGCCGGCCAGGTCCGGATCAGCTGGTGGCTGGTGGACGATGAGGCCGGGAAGCGCCAGCTCCAGCTGTGCTGGGCGGAGACGGGCGGGCCGGATGCCTGCGGGACGCCGCCGCGCCGCGGCTTCGGCTCATCCCTCATCGAGGCGACGGTGGTGCGCCAGCTCGGTGGCCGCCTGGCGGTGGACTGGCGGGCGGAGGGCCTGCTGTGGCACGCTTGGCTACCGCTCGACCGCATCCAGGCTCTGCCGCGCTGAGGGCCTGACGATCCAGGCGCATCTTGCGGATTGCCAGGCGTTGCCGCCTGGCCCGGAAAGCTTCAGCCGCAGCGCACGGACATGCCGCCATCCACCACCAGCTCGGTCCCGGTGATGAAGCGCGCTTCCTCCGAGGCCAGGAACAGCACGGCATTCGCCGTGTCCCGCCCATCGCCGGCGAAGCCGAGCGGGATGCGCGCTAGGCGCTGCTTGATCAGCGCATCGACATCGCCGCCTGCGCGCTGGCCGGCCAGGCGCACTTCCACCATCGGCGTGTGCATCTGGCCCGGCACCACGGTGTTCGCGCGGATGCCCTTGGTGGCGTACTGGATTGCGACGACGCGGGAGAACTGGATCACGCCGGCCTTCGACGCCGCATAGGCGACCTGCGCCGCGCCGGTCCAGCGGATGCCGCTGGTGGAGGCCAGGTTGACGATGGCGCCGCCACCGGCCGCCTCCATCACCGGGATCACATGCTTGCAGGTCAGGAACACGCTTTTCAGATTGTGGTCGATCTGCGCGTCCCAGACCTCCTCCGCCATCTCCACCGGTCCGCCGGCCGCGGAACCGCCGACATTGTTCACCAGGATGTCGATGCGGCCGTGCTCGGCGACGATGCGCGCGACGAGGGCTGCGATGGCGGCGCTGTCCGTGACGTTGCATTCGGCGGCGTGGAAGATGCCCTGCACCTCCGCCACCCGCTGCGCGGTTTCGTCCATCGCGGCCATGTCGCGGTCGACGCCGATCACGGTGGCACCTTCGCGCGCGAAGCCCACGGCGATGCCGCGGCCATTGCCCCAGCCTGTGCCGACAGACCCCGCGCCGGTGACGAGGACGATCTTGCCGGCGAAACGTGCGGACATGTGGGGTCTCCGATTGGTGGCGGGTCTTGCCCGTCCTGCCGCGGCGATAGCGGCCTTCTCCACCAGGCGCAACACACTTCCATGCTGCGGAAAGACCCGCTAGGCTTCCCGGGTGAGGAAGTCCAAGGACCTGCCCGCGCGCCCCCGGCGTGCGCCCGAGATCATGCCTGAGGCCCTGGGCACGGTGGAGGGCAATGTGCGCGCGGTGGACCGCGCCCTGGCGCTGCTCGACGCGTTCCGGGAGGAAGACGGGCCGCTGCCGCTGGCCGATCTCGCGCGGCGCAGCGGGCTGCACCTGACCACCGCGCTGCGGCTGCTCGGCACGCTGGAAAGCCACGGCTTCGTCACCCGCCTGCCCGCCGGCGGCTATGTGCTGGGCGCCACGCTGCTGCTGCTGGGCGAGCGCTTCCGGCGCAGCCTGCGCCTCGATGACCATGTGCGCCCGGCACTGGAACGGCTGCGTGGCGAAAGCGGCGAGAGCGCCACCTTCTTCGTCCGCGACGGCGACCGCCGCCGCTGCCTGTTCCGCCTGGAAAGCCCGCATCCGGTGCGCGATTTCGCGCGGGTGGGGGAAATGCAGCCGCTCGGCATCGGCGGGCATGGCCGCGCGCTGCTGGCGCTGGACCCGCCGCCCGGCGAAAGGCCGCGCCTGCCGATCATCAGCCGGGGCGAGCGGCTGCAGGATGTGGCCGCCATCGCCGCCCCGGTGCTGGGGGCGGAGGGCGTGGTGGCCGGGTCCATCGGCCTGACCCTGCCGCTGTACCGCTTCGACGCCGCCGCCGAACGGCTTTGCACCACGCTGGTGATGCAGGAGGCGCTGGCGGTCACCGCGGCGCTGGGCGGCGACCCCGCGCCGATCGCGGCTTTGGCCTGAGGAGAGAGATCGCATGGCCCGACTGAAGCTACCCGCGGAAGCCGACCGCACCCCGGAACAGGCGGAAGCCTGCGCGGAGGCCACCGCCGGCATCCGCGGCCGGGTGCCGGCGCCGATGATCGCCTGGATCCGCAACCCGGAACTGGCGCGCCGCGCGCAGAAGCTGGGCGAGTTGCTGCGCTACCAGACCACGCTGGAGCCGAAGCTGAGCGAGCTCGCCATCCTGGTCTGCGCGCGGCACTGGACCTCCCATTACGAATGGACGGTGCATAAGCGCGAAGGGCTGAAGGCCGGCATGGACCCGGCGGTGGTTGCCGCCATCGCGGCGCGGCGCGAGCCCGCGCTGGCCGATGACCGGGAACGCGCGGTGTATGAGGTGGCACGCACGCTGATCGGCACCGCGCGGCTGCCGCAGTCGCTGCATGACCAAGGCACCGCGGTGCTCGGCCAGCGCGGCATGGTCGAGCTGGTGGCGCTGCTCGGCTACTATTCGATGGTCGCGCTGACGCTCAACGCCTTCGAGATCGGCCTGCCCGAAGCACATGCCGAGGAATTGGAGCCGGCATCATGAGCACGCATTATTTGCCGGTGCGCGAGGATTGGCTCGCCACGACGTCCGAGGAAATCCTCGACCCCGGCCAGATGATCGTCGATCCGCACCACCATCTCTGGGACCGGCCGGGCTGGCGCTACCTGCTGGATGAGATGCTGGCCGATATCCGCGGCGGCCATGATGTGCGCGCCACCGTCTTCGTGCAGGCCCGCGCCATGCACCGCGCGGGCGGCCCGGCGGCGATGCAGCCGGTGGGGGAGACGGAATTCGCCAATGGCGTCGCCGCCATGTGCGCCAGCGGCGGCTATGGCGATGTGCGCGTCTGCGCCGGCATCGTCGGCTTCGCCGATCTGCGGCTGGGCGATGAGGTGCGCCCGGTGCTGGAGGCGCATTGCCGCGCCGGCGGCGACCGTTTCCGCGGCATCCGCCACATCGCGACCTGGGATTTCGAGCCGGAGCTGCTGAACCCGGCCTACCAGCCGGCGGAAGACATGCTGGACAGCCCCGGCTTCCGCGCCGGCTTCGCGCATCTGGCCCCGCTCGGCCTCAGCTACGATGCCTGGCTGTATTTTCATCAACTCCCGCGCCTGATTTCGCTGGCGCGCGCCTTTCCGGGCACGCCGATCGTGCTCGACCATTGCGGCGGCATCCTGGGGATCGGCCGCTTCGCCGGGAAGCGGGACGAGGTCTTCGCCGAGTGGCAGCGCCACATGCGCGAATTGGCCAGCTGCCCGAATGTGATGGTCAAGCTCGGCGGCCTCGGCATGCGGCTGCCGGGCTTCGGGCTGGAGAAGGGCGCCACCGCTCCGTCCTCCGCCCTGCTGGCTGAGACCTGGCGGCCCTGGATGGAAGCCTGCATCGAGATCTTCGGCACCAGCCGCTGCATGTTCGAGAGCAACTTCCCCGTGGACAAGGGTGGCTACGGCTACGTCGCCTGCTGGAACGCCTTTAAGCGCCTGGCGCAGGGCGCGAGCGCGACGGAGAAGGCCGACCTGTTCTGGCGCAGCGCCACCCGCTTCTACCGCCTGCCCATCAACGAAGGAGGAAATTCATGATCCGACGTCTCGCCCTCGGCGCGCTGCTCGGCGCGCTCACCGTGCTGCCCGCCCTGACGCAGTCCGCCGGGGCACAGCCGGCCTGGCCGGACCGGCCGATCCGCCTGGTGGTGCCCTTCGGCGCCGGCGGCCCGAGCGACATCGTGGCGCGCATCCTGGTGCCGAAGATCTCGGCCACGCTCGGCCAGCCGGTGGTGGTGGACAACCGCGCCGGCGCCGGCGGCGTGACCGGCGTGAACGTGATCGCGCGCGCCGATCCGGATGGCTATGTCTTCGGCATGGGCAGCGCCGGCGGTTTGGCGATCTCGCCGGGCCTCGATCGCGGCACGCCCTACAACCCGCTGACCGACCTGGCGCCGCTGACGCTGGGCGTGCTGGTGCCGGAGCCGCTGGTGGTGCCGGTCGCCGCCGGCTTCCAGACCATCCAGGAACTGATCGCCGCCGCCAAGGCGCGGCCGGGCGCGCTGAATTTCGGCTCCACCGGATCGGGCAGCATGCCGCATCTGGCGGCGGAGCAGCTGCGCGCCGCGGCGGGGCTGGATATCGTCCACATCTCCTACCGCTCCGGCGGTGCGCTCTCCACCGCCATCCTGACCAATGAGGTGCAGCTCGGCTTTGCCGACCTGCCAGTGCTGCTCGGCCATATCCGTGGCGGCACGATGCGGGCGCTGGCGGTGGGCACGGCGGAGCGCCTGTCCTGGATCCCGGATGTGCCGACGATGCGCGAAGTGGGCCTGCCCTCGGTCGATGCCAGCAACTGGCACGGCTTCGTCGCGCCGGCCCGCACGCCGGAGCCGATCCTGGCCGCGCTGCACAGCGCCGTGGCCGGCGCGCTGAACGACCCGGATATCCGCCGCCAGCTCGATGGCCAGGGCGCCATCCCGGGCGGCAATAGCCGCGCCGAGTTCGGCGCCTTCATGCGCAGCGAGCTGGAGAAGTGGGGCGCCGTGATCCGCGCCAACAACATCACCGCCGAGTGATGCGCCTTACTCCGCGCGGATATTCGCCGCGCGGATGACCGGGGCCAGCACCGCCTTCTCCCGCGCGATCAGCGCGGCGAAGTCGGCGGGGCTGCCGCCGCCCAGGATGGCGCCCTGCTGCGCCAGCCGACCGCCGATGGCGGGGTCGCGCAGCGCCTCGCTGACCGTCGCGGCCAGGCGTTGCACGATGGCATCGTCCGTCCCGGCCGGGGCGACCAGGCCGAAGGCGGTGCCGAAGGTGAAGTCGATACCCTGCTCCGCCATGGTCGGCACATCCGGCAGTTGCGCCAGCCGCGTCGCGGTAGCGGCGGCCAGCGGGCGCACCCTTCCGCCGGTGATCTGGCCCAGGATATTGGGTAGGTTGTCGATCACGAAGTCGATCTGCCCGCCGACGAGATCCGTGATCGCCGCCGCCGCGCCGCGATAGGGCACGTGCTGGATGTCGGTTCCCGTGGTTTGCTTGAACAGCTCCAGCGCCAGATGCAGGCTGGTGCCCGGCCCGGCGGAACCGGCGGTGAGCCGCCCGGGTGCCGCCTTGGCCGCGGCGACCAGCGCCTGCACATCCCGCCACGGCCGCTCCGGCCCGACGCAGAGCACCTTGGGCGTGCTGATCAGCAGCACGATGGGGGCGAAGGCGGTCTGCGTGTCGAAGGGCATGGTCCGGTAGATGTACTGGTTCACCGCGACGGGCCCGAGCGAGCTGGCCAGCAGCGTGTGGCCATCCGGCGCCGATTTCGCCACCACATCTGCGCCGATATTGCCGCCGGCGCCGGCGCGGTTCTCCACCACGAAGGGCTGGCCGAAGCGTTCCGTCAGGCGCGGCGACAGGGCGCGGGCCAGCGTGTCCACCAGCCCGCCGGGCGGGAAGGGCACCACGATGCGGACGGGTCGGTTGGGCCAGCCTTGCCCGAAGGCGGGCGCGGCAAGCAGCGCGGCGGCGCTGGCGAGGGTGTCGCGGCGGGTGATGGGCATGGGCGTGATCTCTCCCCGTGATCATCGACCTGTTGTTCAGGCCTTGTGGTAGAGGGTGGGGATCGCCGCATCGACGACGACCTCCACCAGCATTGGTCCCTCCGCCCGGCAGGCCTCGCGCAGCGCGGCGTCCAGCGCGTCGGGGTGGGTCACGCGGATGGCGGGGCAGCCCATGCCCTCCGCGATCCGTACGAAATCGAGGCCGGGCAGGTCGATGCCGGGGATATCGCGCACCTGCATCGCCTGGCCGATGGAGCGCATGGCGCCGTAGCCGCCATTGTTGATGACCACCGTGGTCACCCGCAGCCCGTGCTGCACGGCGGTCCACAGCGCCTGGGGCGAGTACATCATCGACCCGTCGCCGATCAGGCAGACCACGCGCTGGTCCGGCTTCGCCAGCGCCACTCCGATGGCTGCGGGCAGGCTGTAGCCGAGGCCCCCGCTCGCCATGGTGAAGAAGCTGCCCCAGCGCGTGCGCGGCATCTGCGCCTGCATGGCTGGGCGGTGGGAGGGAGCCTCCTCCACCAGGATCGCATTTTCGGGAATTGCCAGGTGCAGGCGGTGCAGCAGCCACGCGGCGGGAATGGGATCGGCGGGCAGCGGTGGCGGTGCGGCGATGCGCGGCGGAGGCGGCGTGCGCCGCATCTCCGGCAGCGCGGCGTGCAGCGCCGGGATGGCGAAGCGCAGGCTCCCCAAAATGCTGGTGCCGGCCGGCGCGCTGGCCGCCGTGTCGCCATCGGCCGTGAGATGAAAAATCGGCACGCCGCGGCGGAAGATCGCGGCCTCTCCCGCCACATGGAAGGTGAAGACCGGCGCGCCCACCACCAGCACGCAGTCGAAGGGCGCCAGCGCGTCGGAGACGGCCTGCGGCGCGGCAGCGAGGAAGCCGGCGAACAGCGGGTGATCCTCGGGGAAGGCGATGCGGCTGGCGAAGGGGCTGGTCAGCACCGGCGCGCCGATCGCCTCGGCCAGGGCCACGAAGGCGGGGCCCATGCCTTCCTGGTCCACCTCCGGCCCCGCCACCAGCACCGGCCTGCGGGACGCGGCCAGGGCCTGCGCGGCCTGTCCGATCAGCGCCGGGTCGGGCGCCACATCGGCGGAGAGGATGCGCGGGACCGGCGCCTCGCAGGGCCGGCCCCAGTCATCGGCGGGGATCGAGACGAAGCACGGCCCGCAGGGGCGGCGCTGCGCGATCCGGAAGGCCTGGCCGATGGCGGCGGGCACATCCTCCGCCCGCGCCGGCTCGATGCTGAATTTGACGTAGGGCTTCGGGAAGTTCGCGGCTTCCGTCGCGCCCAGGAAGGGCTGGTTCGGCAGCAGCGAGCGCACCTGCTGGCCGGCGGTGATGACCAGCGGCGCCTGGTTGCGCTGCGCGGTGAAGATGTTGCCCAACGCATGGCCGACACCCGCCGCCGAATGCAGGTTGACGAAGGCCACTTGGCCGCTGGCGCGGGCATAGCCATCCGCGATGCCCACGACGCAGGCTTCCTGCAGGCCGAGGATGTAGCGGAAATCACCCGGGAAGCGGTCGAGGAAGGGCATCTCGGTGGAGCCCGGATTGCCGAAGATGGTGGTGATGCCGAGCGACCGCAGCAGGTCCAGCGTCGCCTGGCGCACCGTGGGCATGAATGATCCCTGCTTCCCGGGGTTTCCTCAACATCGAGCATAGGTGGCGCGCGCGCGGCGCCGCAAGCCGGCTCGGCAGGGCGGGAAAGATCGGGTTATCCTGGCGGCCGAGGCATCGGAGCAGGGCAGCATGGACAGCATCAGCATCGCACGGCCGGAGGATGTCGGCCTGTCCGCGGCGAGGCTCGCGCGCATCGATGCGTGGCGGGATGGGCTGGTGGCGGATGGCAAGGTTGCGGGTGCGACCACGCTGGTGATGCGCCGCGGCCAGGTGGCGCATTGCGCCAGCAGCGGCCTGGCGGATCTGGCGCGCGGCGTGGCGATGACGCCGGAGACGATCCACCGCATCTATTCGATGACCAAGCCGCTCACCAGCACCGCCATCATGATGCTGTATGAGGAGGGGCGCTTCCAGCTCGACGACCCGATCAGCCGCTTCCTGCCCTATTTCGCCGATCAGCGGGTCTGCACCGGCGGCGCGCGCGGCAAGGTGGAGACGGTGCCGGCGATGCGCGGCATCACCTTCCGGGATCTGCTGACGCATACCTCGGGCCTGACCTATGGCTTCATGCAGGCCACGGCGGTCGACGCCATGTATCGCGACCAGGGCATCGATTTCGGCAGCGCCGAGACCTCGCTGGCCGAGGTGGTGGAGGCGCTGGCAAAGCTGCCGCTGATCGCGGAGCCGGGCACCGCATGGAACTACTCTGTCTCAACTGACGTGCTGGGCTACCTGGTCGAGGTGATTTCCGGCCAGCAGTTCGGAAAGTTTCTGAAGGAGCGGCTGATCGATCCGCTCGGCATGGTGGATACCGATTTCCATGTGCCGGAGGGGCAGGGCGCGCGGTTCGCGGCGAATTACGCACTTGGCGCCGACCGCGCGCTCAAGCTGATCGATGACCCGGCGACGAGCCGCTACCTTTCACCCCGAAAAGTGCATTCGGGCGGCGGCGGGCTGGTCTCCACCGCGGCGGATTACCTCCGCTTCTGCCGCATGCTGCTGAACAAGGGCGAGCTGGACGGCACGCGCTACCTCGGCCGCAAGACGGTGGAGCTGATGATGAGCAACCACCTGCGCGGCGACATGGCGGCGATGGGCCAGCCGCGATGGTCGGAAAGCACGGCGGAGGGCATCGGCTTCGGCCTCGGCTTCTCCGTCACGCTGGATCCGGCGCGGGCGCAGATCCTCGGCACGCCGGGCGAATGCGCCTGGGGTGGCGCCGCCAGCACCGCCTTCTGGGTGGACCCGGCGGAGGATATGGCGGTGATCCTGCTGACGCAGCTCATGCCTTCCTCCACCTGGCCGCTGCGGCGGGAACTGCGGGTGCTGTCCTACCAGGCGGTGGTGGACTGAAAGCTGCCGGAGTTCAGGCCAGCCCGAGCAGCGCGTAGAGCCGCTGCGAGGGCGGCCAGGCGGTCATGATTTCCGCCCGGAAGGCGTAGCCGGCATAGGCGGCCAGTGCGAGCACCAGCAGCGTCACCAGCCAGCCGGCCAGGGCGAAGCGGTCCGGCGGGCTGGACGGGGCATCGGCCAGGCGGTCCTGCGCCGCGGCGCCCGGCGGCGGCGGCGGAGTGCGCGCCGATTCGGTGGGGGAGGCGGTCGGCGCGCCCATCACCTTCCCGGGCGCCGGGGGCGCGGCGGGCGGAATGCTTCGCGGCGGCGGCTCCGACTCGGTTGCCGGCGGCTCCGGCAGCGCGGCCCGGAAGCTGTGGCCGCAGCGGGCGCAGCGCAGCGTACGCGGCCCGGCGGCCAGAGCCTGGTCCGGGACATCGTATTCGGCGCTGCAACTCGGGCAGGAAATTCGCATGCAGGCACAGTTTTGCGGCGCCGCGAGCCCGGCGTCCAGCCACCAAGGCGCGTGCATGACGCATTGCCATGACGGGATCATTTGGCGCCGCGCCCGCTGCGTGGCAGACAGGGCCGATGGTTCGCTTCGAGGCGGTCGGCCTCCGCTACCCAGGCGGCGGCCCGCATACCGGATCATGGGGACCGGAGGCGCTGGTCGACGTGACCTTCGCCCTGCCCCAAGGGTCTTTCACCTGGCTGCTTGGCCCCTCCGGGGCGGGCAAATCCTCGGTGCTGCGCCTGATGCACCTGGCGCTGCGCCCGACGCGCGGGGAGGTGGAGGTGCTGGGCCTGCGCACCGCCGGCGCCCGCCGCGCCGCCCTGGCGCCGGTGCGCCGGCGAATCGGCGTGGTGTTCCAGGATTTCCGCCTGCTGCCCTACCTCTCCGCCTTCGACAATGTGGCGCTGCCGCTGCGCCTGGCCGGGCGGCCGGAAGCCTCGCTGCGCGCCGATGTGGCGGAGATGCTGCGCTGGGTGGGCCTGGCGGCGCGGGCGGATGCGCTGCCGCCGGAGCTTTCGGGCGGCGAGCAGCAACGCATCGCCATCGCCCGAGCCGTGGTGCACCGCCCGGCCCTGCTGGTGGCGGATGAGCCGACCGGCAACCTGGACAACCACCAGGCGCGCCGCCTGCTGGCCCTGCTGCGGGAGATGAATCGCCTGGGCACCACGGTGGTGGTGGCGACCCATGACGAGGACCTGGTCTCCCGCTTCCCCGCGCCTTCGCTGCTGCTGCACGATGGCCGGCTGCATGACGTGGATGGCGCGCGTGGCGTGCATGCGGCCGATGGCGACGATCCGAACGGCCATCCCGGCGCCTGGCCAGAAGCCCCACCGCCAGATCATTATCCGCCGCCGGAGCAGGCCTACCCCGGGGAAGCCCAGCCGGAGCGCACCGAATCGCGGCACATCGGGCCGGAGCGCACCGGGCCGGAGCGCATTGGGCCGGAGCGGGCATTGCCGCCGCCGGATCCGGTTGCCGACCCGGGAGATTTCCCGGAACCGCCGCGCCACGCGAACCGCCCGCCGCCCTACATCGTCCGCCCGCCGGACCCGCGCCGCGGACCGCATCGGGGGCCGTTGCCACGTGGCTAGGCGGCGTCGCTATTCGCGGGACCCGCTGGGGCTGCGCCGCGCGATGTCGGGCCTGCTGCTGCCCGGCCTGGTTGCCGCCATGGCACTGCTGGCGGCGCTCGCCCTGGCCGGGGCGCAGGGGGCGGCGACGCTGGCCGAGCGCTGGCAGCGCGGTGCCGCCGCGGCGGTGACGGTGCAGATCCCGGATGCCGATGCGGTGCGGCTGGAGCGTGCGGTGGCGGCGCTGCGCGGGATGCCGGAAGTGGCCTTCGCCCAGGCGATGGAGCCGGAGCGGCTGGCCGGGCTGCTGCGCCCCTGGCTCGGCGACAGCCCGGCGATCAGCGTTCCCGGCGTGATCGAGCTGCGGCTGCGCGATTCGCGCACCGACCCGGTGCTGATCGGCGACCGGCTGGCAAATGTGGTGCCGGGCGCGATGGTGGAGGCGCATGGGCTGTGGGTGCAGCGGCTGGCGGCGCTGGCGCGCAGCCTGCAGGCCATTGCGCTCGGCGTGCTGGTGCTGGTGGCGGTGGTGGCGGCCGCGGTGGTGGCGGTGGCGACGCGCGCCGGCCTCGCGGCACGGCGCAACGCGATCGAGGTGCTGCACGGGCTGGGTGCGCGGGATGGCGACATCGCCGGCCGCTTCGCCCGGCGGCTCGGCCTGCTGGCAGCCACCGGGGCACTGGTCGGCGCCTGCGTCGCGGTGCCCGCGCTGGCGCTGCTGGTGGACCTCGCCGGCCCCTGGGTGGGCGCGGAGGGAAGGCTGGATGGCCTGGCAGGCTTGCCCTGGGCCGGGCTGCTGGCGCTGCCGCCGGTGGCCTACCTGGTCGGCTGGGCCACCGCGCAGGCCACCGTGCGGCGCTGGCTGCACCAATTGCCGTGAAGCGCCTGCTGATTCTGAGCGGCGGGATCGCCCTGGCCGGCGCGTTGCTGCTCGGCTGGGGCTTCGTGGTGTTCCTGGGGGGCACGACATCCCCGGTGGAGGACCCGGTGCGGCCGACCGAGGCGGTCGTCGTGCTCACCGGCGGCGGCGATCGGGTGGAGACGGCGCTTCTGCTGCTGGAACAGGGCGTTGCGCCGCGGCTGCTGGTCTCCGGCGCCAATGCCGGGCTGACGCTGGCGGAGCTGGCGCGCGCGCATGGGCGCGACCCGGCGGCGCTGGCAGGGCGGGTCACCCTCGGCCGGGCGGCGGCGACGACGCTGGGCAATGCGGTGGAGGTGGCGGCCTATGTGCGGGGCCGCGGCATCAGCTCCATCCGCCTGGTGACGGCGGGCTACCACATGCCGCGCGCCCTGCTGGAACTGCGGCGGGCGGCGCCGGGGCTGACCGTGGTGCCGCATCCGGTGGTGCCCGCGGTGCTGCGCGAGGATGCCGACCCTGCCGCCCAGCCTGCCAGTCGCCCCGCTGGCCGTGGCCGCGGTCTGCCGGGGTTGCGCCGATGGACCCTGCTGTCCGGCGAGTATCTGAAGTATGTGGCCGCAGCCGCCGGGCTCACCCGTTTCCTGCCGGCGAAGGAGCAGGCGAAACGATGATCTGGCTGCGGTCCCTGGTATTCAACATTCTGTTCTTCGGCATCACCGCCGTGGTCGGCTTCATCGCGATCCCGACCCTGCTGATGACGCGGGGCGCCGCCGTGCAGGTGACGCGGCTCTGGGCGCGGCTCGTGATCCTGGCGCTGCGCTACACCGTGGGGGTGCGGGTGGAGGTGCGGGGGTGGGAGAACCTGCCGCCGGGCGGCGTGGTGATCGCCGCCAAGCACCAATCGGCCTTCGACACCATCATCTGGCTGAGCCTGCTGGACCGGCCGGCCTATGTGATGAAGAAGGAACTGCTCTCGATCCCGATCTATGGCTGGCACGCCCGCAAGGCCGGCATGATTCCGGTGGACCGGGAAGGCGGCGGACCCGCTCTGCGCAGCATGCTGCGCGCCGCCACCGCGGCGGTGGCCGAGGGGCGGCAGGTGGTGATCTTCCCCGAGGGCACGCGCACGCCGGTCGGCCAGCGCGTCGCGTATCAGCCCGGGGTGGTGGCGATCGCCTCCGGTACCGGGGCGCCGGTTGTCCCGGTGGCGACGGATAGCGGGCGGGTCTGGGGCCGGCGGCATTTCCTGAAGCGGCCCGGCCTGATCCGCATCGTCATCCTGCCGGCCCTGCCGGCCGGCCTGAACCGGGCCCGGCTGCTGTCCTCATTACAAGAACAGATCGAAAGCACAACCGACCGATTGATGTCCGAGCCGCAATTCGGTCATCCACCGGAGCCTGTGGATAAATCTGTGGGTTGACAGGCCGGCGCTGGGCTTCCGGCTGTGGCCGGCGTTGAGGCGAATTGTTTCCAAAACAGTCCAAACCCTTGATCAGACGTCAATCCGGTCGCGGGAGCATTTCCCCAACCCATTGATAATGCTGATCTATGCCATCGTCTCCAGCCGCTGGTTCCGCCGGGTGGAAGATGTAGCTTTGCGAAGCGCGGCAAGGGGTTAGGGGGCACCGGGGGCGGTGGATTAATTCTGGCGTAGCCGCCGCGAAGTGATCTGTCGCACCGGGTATATTATAGGACCGGAACAAGTTCGGGGGCGCTCGGGAGCAGCGCCGCCACGCGCGCCAGGCCCCGGTCCCGCATCCCCAACGCGGCCAGATGGTGCAGCGTGTTCAGCAGGTAGTCGCGGTTCGGGCCCATCTGGCCGACGCCCTGCGCGATCGCCTGCGCCACCGCCGCATCGGCCAGGCCGCGCACGTACAGGCGGCAGCCGCGATTGGCGACGTAGGTGACGGCCGGCACCGCCGGGCTGCCCGGCGCATCCAGCCGGCGCACCCGCAGCACGCGGCGGTGATAGACCACCTCCGCACCATCCGGCAGTTCCCGGTCGTCCAGGTAGCGCAGCACCTCCGCCGCCGCCGCCGCGGGCACGCGGAACACCACGCCCCGGCAGGCGCCGCCGCGGTCCAGCCCCAGCACCAGGCCCGGCGCCTCCGGCGTGCCACGATAGTGGTGCGACCACAGGCAGAAGCGGCGGTGATAGCCGCTCAGCAGCGCGGGATGGCAGCCGGCATGCTCGAAGCCGGGCCGCCAGATCAGCGAGCCATAGCCGAACACCCACAATGCGCCGTCGTGCAGCGGTGGCGGCGACGGCTCGGGGAGGGGGGGAATGGGGGAGGATGCCTGCACGGATGGACCAGCATCGGCTATACAGTCGCCCAGGATGGAAATGAAGACCCCGGCCCCCGCGCCCCCGCGCCCTCCCGTCGCGCCTCGGCGCCACCCAGGCGCGCCCCGGCGGCGCCCCCTCGGCCCGCGCCTGGCGCTCGGTGCCCTGCTGCTGCTGCTCGCCCTCGGCGCCGGCCATGCGGTGCTGTGGCGGATGATGGCCAACCAGCTCGAGGCCGGCCTGGCCACCTGGGTGCAGATCCGGCAGGCGCAGGGCTGGCGCGTGGACCATGCGCCGCCGGTGCGCGGCGGCTGGCCGTTCTCCGCCACCCTCACCCTGGGCGCGGTGCGGTTGGAAGGCGGCGGCGCCACCGTGCCCGGCGGCCTGGTGCTGGAGGCGGAGCGGGTGGTGCTGCGCGTGACCCTGCCGCGGCTGAACCGGCTGCGCGTGGAGATGCCCGGCGCCCAGCGCCTGCGCCTGGCCGGCGGCGAATGGCGCTTCGCGGCGGATGAGCTGGTGGCCCTGCTGCCGCTGGAGGCCGACACCCCGCCGCGGGAGGCTGTGTTCCTGGCGGAACGGCTGCGCCTGTCCACGCCAGCCGGGCCGATGGAAGTGGGCAGCGCCCGGCTCGCCGCCGCCAGTTCCTCCACGGCGACGGAGGCCGAGCCGGCGATCACGCTGGACCTTTCGGCCGAGGAGATCGACCTGCCCGTCGCGGCGGACGCCGCCCGCGGCTTCGGCCGCCGGATCGAGGCAGTGCTGGCCGAGCTGTCGCTGAGCGGGCCCATGCCTTTGGGCCGCTCGGCGCCGGCGGTGCGGGCGGAAGCCTGGCGCGATGCCGGCGGGTCGCTGGAACTACGCCAGGTGGCGCTGCGCTGGGGCCCGGCGGAGGTCGCCGCGGCCGCGACCCTGGCGCTGGACGAGGCGCTGCAGCCGATGGGCGCCGGCACCTTGCGGGTGACCGGCGCCGCGGAAGCCCTGCAGGCGCTGACCGATGCCGGCGTGGTCGGCCGCCGCGCCGCCGGCACCGCGCGCATCATGCTGCCGCTGATGTCCCGCCCCGCCCCCGGCGGCGGCACCGAGATCGAGGTGCCGGTCACGGTGGAGGACCGCACCTTGGCGATCGCCCGCATCCCGGTGCTGCGGTTCCCGACCTGGGATTGGCCGGCCGCCGCCGCAGTGCCGCGCTGAAGCGGCGGAGCCACGGCATCGCCTATCGCGGGCATAGAGGAGACGATCTGGAGGCGTAACCGAATTACGCCTAGCTTCACCTTCGTTGAGGGGCGGACAGCGCTCCTCCCACCCGAAGGAAGCCCAAGATGTCCCGCATGACGCTGACCGCCCTGGCGCTGGGCCTGGCCCTGCCCCTGATGCCCGCCGCCATCCCGCAGGCGGAGGCGCAGGGTAACGTCTGCCGCAACCGCGTCTTCGTCGATTCGGTGTACCAGAACGGCCTGGGCGGCAACCGCTACGAGTACATGGTGCAGGTCCGCAACGGCACCAGCGCGCCGGTGACCCTGCAGCTGAACTTCGCCGGCTTCGGCAGCACCGTGACGCTGTTCAGCCCGCAGCTCACCGGCATCACCCTGCCGGCGCATGGCAACCAGACCATCCGCTTCGGCAATGGCACCAACGGCAATATCAACATGGGCAATGTGACCGTGGTGTATGACGGCCCGGCCACCGCCGCCCGCGCCTCCGTCGCCGCCACCAACTGCCGCTGATGGATGCGGGGCACGCCGCCGGCCGAGTGCGCCGGCGGCGTATCCGTGCGCGCCCGGAAAGTCTAAAGCGGCCCCATGCTTGAGCTGGTCGATATCGGCCGATCCTTCCGCGTCGGCCCGGGCGAGGTGCATATCCTGCGGCATCTGTCGCTGACCGTCGCGGCCGGGCAGCTGGTCTCCATCATGGGCGGCTCGGGGTCGGGCAAGACCACGCTGATGAACATCATCGGCCTGCTCGACAAGCCGACCAGCGGGCAATACCGGATCGATGGCCAGGACGTGCTGAAGGCGGAGGCGCGGGAGCTGTCGCGGCTGCGCAACCGGCTGATCGGCTTCGTCTTCCAATCCTTCTTCCTGCTGCCGCGGCTGAATGCGTGGCGCAACGTGGCGCTGCCGCTGATGTATCGGGGCACGCCGGAAGCCGAGGCGCGGCGGCGGGCCATCGCCATGCTCGAACGCGTCGGACTGGCCGAACGCACGGAGCATATGCCGGCGATGCTGTCCGGCGGCCAGAAGCAGCGCGTCGCCATCGCCCGTGCCCTGGTAGGCGAGCCCCGCGTGATCCTGGCCGATGAGCCGACCGGCGCGCTGGACCCCAAGGTGAGCCAGGAGATCATGGAGCTGTTCCTGGCGCTGAAGCGCGAATACGGCGTGCTGATCCTGATCATCACCCACGACCCCGGCGTCGCCGCGCAATGCGAGCGCCAGGTGGTGCTGGCGGACGGCGTGCTGACCGAAGCGCCACGCGGATGCTGAAGCGGGTGGTGGCGGAGGCGGCGGCGAACCTGCTGGCATCCCGCCAGCGATCGGCGCTGGCCTTGCTCGGCATCGTCATCGGCGCGGCGGCGGTGATCGCCATGCTCAACGTCGGCGCCATCGCGCGCAATGAGACCATCCGCCAGTTCCGCCAGCTCGGCACGGACATCCTGACGCTGCGGGCCGATGGCAATACCGGCCTCGGCAACTTCCAGCTCGCGGATCTGGAGGCACTGCCGATGGAACTGCCGGCGGTGGCGGAGGTGGCGCCCTTCGTCATCGGCGGCGGCAGCGCGCAGCATGAGGGGCAGGTGGCGGTTTCCTCCCAGCTCGGCGTCACGGCCGCCTTCGCGCAGGTGACGCGGATGCGGATGCAGGGCGGGCGCTTCATCTCCGACTATGACCGCTACGAGCTGTATGCGGTGGTCGGCGCCGGGCTGGCGCAGCAACTCTCCACGCCCTACGCGCCGGTCCGCGTCGGATCCGGCCTGCGGATTGGGCGCTACGTCTTCACCGTGATCGGGGTGGTGGAGCCGATGCTGCCGAGCCCGATGATGCCGGTGGATATCGACAACACGCTGTTCGTCTCGATCCCCAATGTCCGCCGCATCATGGCCAATCCGTCCCTGTCCATGGCCATCCTGCGGATGCGTCCGGATGCGGATGCGGAGGCGGTGACGGCGCAGTTGCAGCGCCATCTCGGCCCGAAGCTGCGCGACCAGCGGCTTTCGGTGCAATCGGCGCGGCAGCTCATCGCCGGCATGCAGAGCCAGATGCAGTTGTTCACCCTGCTGCTCGGCGCGGTGGGCGCCATCGCGCTGGTGCTGGGCGGCGTCGGCGTGATGAACATCATGCTGGTGTCCATCGCCGAGCGGCGGCGGGAGATCGGCGTGCGGCTGGCGATCGGCGCGGAGCCGGGTGACATCCGCACGCTGTTCCTGGCCGAGGCGGTGCTGCTGTCGGTCACCGGCGGGGTGCTCGGCATCTTTCTCGGCATTGCCGGGGCCTGGGGCTTCGCCTGGTTGTCGGGGTGGGAATTCGTGCTGTCCGCCACCGCGGCGCCGCTGGGGGCCGGGGTTTCGGTGGCGGTCGGGATCTTCTTCGGCTTCTACCCCGCCGTCATGGCATCGCGCCTGGATCCGATCGAGGCCCTGCGGGCGGAGTAGGCTCGGGCGGAGTAGGCTCGGGCGGAGTAGGCTCGGGCGGAGTAGGCTCGGGTGGAGTAGCCTCGGGTGGAGTAGCCTGGGGCAGCCTGATCGGCGGTTCGCCGGTCGGCTCGGCGATGGCGGGGACCGGCAGGGTGGCAGGGGTTGCCATGCTGGCGGCATCCGGCGGGGCGCGCAGCACCGCCGGGGTACCGCAGCCGGCCAGGGCCAGCAGCAGGCCGAGCATCGCCCGAGGCCGCAATCCGAATGCCATCCTTCCTCGCCCCCCGGCGCGGTCCCGCCGCAGGGTCCGCCCGACATGGATGCGCCTGCCAATCCTTTGCGGCAATGCCCGGGATAGGCAGGCCCTTGCCGCGCCGCATTGCTTCCCCGCCCTGCAGGATGAGATACTTGGAGGGAAGCGGCGTTGCACGGAGAGGAAGGGGGCGGCCGGGTGGCATGGCATGTCTTGGCGCGGATCGGCGCAATGCTGGTCCTGCTGATCGGGCCGGCAGGGGCGCAACCACGCCCGCCGGCCGGCGCCGTGCCGCTGACCTTGCCGGAGGCGGTGGCGCTGGGCCTGCGGAACAACCGCGGCATCCGCGGTGACTACCTGCAACGCATCGCCGACCGTTTCGCGCTGCGCGTGGCGGAGGACAGCTTCTCTCCCCGCCTCAGCCTGGCGGCGGAGGTCGGGCGGTCGCGCACCGCCGGTGTCAACGTCTCCCGCTACGCGGTGGGGCCGGTGGTCACGGTGGATACCCCCACGGGTGCCGTCTTCACCATGTCCTGGCTCAACAACCAGACCAACACGCGCGGCCAGTCGCCGCAGGGGCCGTCGCAGATCGGCTTCCAGGTGGAACAGCCGCTGCTGGCCGGTGGCGGCATCGACTACGCCATGGCGCCGCGCCGCATTGCGCGCATTTCCGAACAGGGCGCGCAGCTGCGGCTGAAGGCGCAGGTGATCGACCAGATCACGCAGATCATCGTCGCCTATCGCGCCCTGCTGCAGGCGCAGGAACAGACCCGCATCGCGGAGGACAGCCTGCGCCGCGCGCGCGACCTGGTGGGCGTGAACCGCGCGCTGATCGCCGCCGGGCGGCTGGCGCAGGTGGAGTTGATCCAGTCCGAGGCCGCCATCGCGCAGCAGGAACTGCAACTCATCGGCGCCCGCAACGCGCGGGAATCGACACGGCTTTCGTTGCTGGTGCTGATGGGCATCGATCCGTCCTCCCCGATCTGGGCGGCGGAACGGCCAGCCGCGCCGGCGGTGCGGGTGGATATGGACCGCGCGCTGGCCACCGCCTTCGCGACGCAGCCCGCCTACCTGTCCCGCCTGCTGAGCATCGAGATCAGCCGCATCAACCTGGACATCGCGCGCAACCAGCGGCTGTGGGACGTGTCGCTGGTGGCCGGTGCCGGGCAGCAGGCGCTGCGGTCGCAGGTGCTGGAGACGATCGGCGCGCTGTCCACCGTGCGGTCCGACTTCAACATCGGCCTGCGCGTGAACATCCCGATCGGCGGCCTGTCGCGCGAGCAGCAGGAGGTCAATGCCACCGTCGCCCTGCGGCAGAACGAGGTGCTGGTCGAGGAAGCCCGCGCCCAGCTGCGCAAGCAGGCCGAGGATGCGGTGCGGAACATCGAGGCGCAGCGCCGCCAGGCGCAGCTCGCGGCGCGCGCGCGGGAACTGACGGCGCAGCAATTGGCGGCGGAGCTGGTGAAGCTGCAGGCCGGGCGGTCCAGCAACTTCCAGGTGGTGTCCTTCCAATCCGCCCTGCAACAGGCGGAAAGCGCCGAGCTTGCCGCGGTGATCGCCTATCTCAATGCGCTGACGGCGATGGACCAGGTGCTGGGCACCACGCTGGACACCTGGCGCATCAGCCTGAACGACCGCTGATGGATGGTGCCGGGCCTTCGCCGGACGCCGCGCGTCCGGCCGCGCTCCACGATGCGGCGCGGCTGGCCGCGAGCCTCGCCGGATGCCCGATCGGCCATGTCGTGCTGCTGGAGGCCGGGCTGCCTGTGCTGAAGGCCGCACATGGCATCGACCCGGCGCTGCTGGCGGGGGCGCTCGACCACGCCTTCTCCGAGCACGCGATCACCGGAGAGGCCATAGCCGGGGCAGCGGTCCGGGCGGGCGGCCTGCTGGCCCTGCCGGACGTGGCCGGCGCGCGCTTTCACGCCGGCGTGCCGCTGGTCTCGGCGGCGGGCGATGCGCTCGGCGCGCTCTGCGTAGCGGATACCGTGCCGCGCGCGCTGACCCCGGCGCAGCGCGAGGGCCTGGCCCTGCTGGCCGCGCGGCTGGTGGCGGATCTGGCGCTGCACCGCCGGCTGGCCGCGCTGGATGCGGCCGAGGCGGAGATCCGCGCCCGGCATGACCGGCTGGACCTGGATTTCAACGCGGCGCTGGATGGGTTGGCCGATGGCGTGGTGACGCTGGCCAGCGACGGCGCCGTGCTGGCGATGAACCAGGCGGCCGCCACCATGCTCGGCCTGGATGCGGCGGCGGCGCCGGGTGCGACGCTGCTGGCGCTGCTGCCGGGCGATGGTACGGCGGATGAATTGCTGGATGTGATCCTGGCGCCGGTGGGTGGCCCGGTTGACGGCGCCGAGGCGCCGCCGCGCCGCACCGTGACCTTCGGCGCGCGGCGGCTTTCCGTGGTCAGCCGCGCCTACCGCCTGCGGGTCGGCGCCGCGCGCGGCCGGCTCGGCCTGACCGCGACGCTGACCGATGTGACGGAGACGGAGCGCCTGGCGGAAGCCGAGGCGGCGCTGTCACGCGACCTGGCGGACCAGCATCGCAAGCTGCAGACCGCCTATCTGCAACTGGAAAACGGCGCCATCCGCATGCAGCAGGTGGCGCGGCGCGTGCGGCTGGCACGCATGGGCGCCGCGGCCGGCGTGGCGCTGCTGCTGTTGGCGACCGGCGCCTATGCCTGGCTGCCGGCGCCAAGCTGGCATGAAGCTGCCCCGTCCCCCTCCGGCGCGCCCGGCATCACGCTGGTGCCGCAGCCGGTCTCGGCGCGTATTTCGGTGGTCGGCATGCTGGATGCCGGGTCGCTGGTCAGCGTGGTTGGGCCCTTCGACGGCCTCGTGCAGGAAAGGCTGTTCCAGTATGGCGGCCAGGTGGAACGCGGCCAGCCGCTGCTGCGGCTGAACCTGTCCGAGGTGGAGGTGCGGCTGCGCGACGCCCGCAGCGCGCAGATCCGTGCCCGCCAGCGCGTCGCGGAACTGCGCGGCTGGACCACGGGCTTCGAGGTGGCGCGCGCCCGCCGCGCCCTGGCGCAGGCCAGGCTGGAGGCCACCGACCTCAATGCCCGCGTGGCGCAGACCCGCATGCTGCTGTCGCGCGGCATCATCGCGGCCGATGAACACCGCGCCCTGGTACAGCAGCAGCGGAACCAGCAATTGCAGGTGCAGGCGGCGGAGAACGACCTGGAGGCGACGCTGGCGCGCGGCGATGCCGAGACGCTGCGGATTGCCGAGCTGGAGCTCGCCAATGCCGAGGCGAAGGTGCGGGAGCTGGAGACGGACCTCGCCAATGCCACGGTTCTCGCCCCGGTCTCCGGCGTGGTGCTGATGCCGCCGGAGGGCCAGGGCGGCAGACGGCCGGAGACGGTGGAGGCCGGGTCCCGCGTACAGCGCGGCCAGACCATGTTCACCATCGGCGCGCTCGAAACCTTCCAGGTACGCGCCACGGTGGATGAGATCGACGTGAACAAGGTGCGCGTCGGCCAGCGGGTGACGGTGACGGGCGACGCCTTCGGGGATCTGGTGCTGGAAGGCCGCGTCACCGCCGTGGCCGCGCAGGCCGGCGGCGAATCGGCGGCGCGCCAGGGCATGCCGAGCTTCCCCGTCTCGGTGGCGGTGGAGGGGCTGTCGCCGGACCAGCGCCGGCAACTGGCCGTCGGCATGTCCGCCAGCCTGTCCATCGTGACCTACGACAATCCTGCCGCGTTGGTGCTGCCGCCCTACGCCGTGCAGGACCAGGGCGGCAGCCGCGCGGTGCGGGTGCGCCGCGATGGGGTGGAGGCCTGGGTGCCGGTGGTGCTCGGCATCAGCACCCCGGATGGCATCGAGATCCGCAGCGGCCTGGTGGCCGGGGATGTGGTCCTGCCCTGACGCTACATGGCGCGCCGGGCGCGCCAGTTGGTGGCGCGTTCGAAGGCGTGGCCGGCGCGCAGCACCATGGCGTCCTCGAACGGCTTGCCGATGATCTGGGCGCCGACCGGCATGCCGCCCGCGCCGAAGCCGGTGCAGACGGTCAGCGCGGGCTGGCCGGTCAGGTTGAAGGGGATGGTCAGGCCGGGCTGTTCCAGGCTGGCGAATTTCGGCACCTGGTCGATCGGCGGCGCCTCCGTAGCCTGGGCTGCCGTCACCAGCAGGTCCAGATCCGCCATCGCCGCCTTCACCTGCTGGCACAGCCACCGCCGCCGCCGCTGCGCCTGCAGATAGTCCGCCGCCGTCACCAGCGCGGCCAGCGCCAGCCTTTCGCGCAGGATCTCGCCGTATTCGTTGAAACGGGCGCGCAGCCAGGGCTCATGCACCGCATGCGCCTCCGACATCAGGATCAGCCAGCCGGCGGCATGGAAATCCGCCAGTGGCGGCAGCGTCACCTCCGAGACCACGGCGCCTTCCTGGCGCAGCACATCCGCCAGGTGGTCCACGCCGGCACGGACGGCCGGGCTGGTGGTGATGTCCTGCTCATGGAAATGGCGGATGATGCCGATCCGCAGGCCCTTCACCCCGCCTTCCAGCCCACCCAGCAGGTCCGGCGCGGGGCGATCGGCGGAGGAGGGGTCGGCGGGATCATGGCCCGCCATGGCCCGCAGCAGCAGGGCGCAATCCTCCACCGTCCAGGCGATCGGCCCGGTGGTGTCCAGGCTATGCGCCAGCGGCAGCACGCCGGTGCGGGAACACAGACCGTAGGTCGGCTTGATGCCGGCCAGGCCGCATAGCCCCGCCGGGCCGCGGATGGACCCGCCGGTATCGCTGCCGGTGGCGCCCAGTACGATGCCGGCGGCGACCGACGCGCCCGCGCCGGTGGAGGACCCGCCGGTGAAGCGGCTGGGGTCCCAGGGGTTGCGGGCGGGCGGCCAGGGCAGGTCGAAGCTGGGGCCGCCCCAGGCGAATTCATGCGTCGCCGTCTTGCCGATGGTCACGGTCCCGGCCTCCGCCCAGGCGCGCACCACCGTGGCGTCGCGGTCCGGGACGTGGTTTTCCAGGATGCGTGAATGGCCGGTCGTGGGGATGCCGGCGGTCTCGTAGATGTCCTTGTGGCCGATCGGGATGCCGTCCAGCGGACCCTTCAGCGCGCCTTGCATCTGCCGCGCCTCCGCCGCGCGAGCCTGTTCCCGCGCGAGTTCGGGGGTCAGCCGGATGAAGGCGTGCAGCACAGGGTTCAGCGCCGCCGCCCGGGTCAGGGCGGATTCCGCCAACTCGACCGGTGAGATCTGCCGGGCCGCGATCAGTCGGGCCGTGGCGGCCAGGCCCAGCGGGAGTTCGGTCATGGCCGGAACACCGTGGCCGGCTCCAGCGCCACCTGGTCCTGCGGGCGCAGGCGTTCGGTGGCGGCGGTGAGGTGGCGGGAGGCGTTGAGAATGCTGGCCCGCTGCGCCGGTGTCAGCACCAGCCCGGCATGGGCGATGAGCGCGTCGAACAGCTTCTCTGGCATCGGTTCCGGCATGGGGGCGGTTCCTTCCTGCGGCGGGCTGATCATGCGGATTATGCGGCGCCTGTCATCCCACCCCCTCGCGGCGGCGGCGGGGGCTGTGGTAATCTGGCGCCAGTGTCTCCGTAGCTCAGCCGGATAGAGCACCAGATTCCTAATCTGGGGGCCGTGGGTTCGAATCCCGCCGGGGACACCATATTTTCAAAGACTTAGCCGCCAAGCCAGACCCGCCAACCCCCGCTCAGACCCTGCGCGGACTCTTTGCGGACTCATGGCGCGGATGATCGCGGCCAGGCCGAAGCTACGCCAGACAGCAACCCAAGCCAGCCAGCCGCCGCCGACCGCAACAGCTACAACAACAGAAGCCTTTGTTTTTGCTTATAACCCGAGCCCGCCGCCGGGGTCCGAATTACCCGTGGCAGGCGGAAAGGCTGGGGAGGACCCGCGGATTCCTGGCCCGGCCCTGCCATTCCCGCCGGAATCTTTCCGGCGGAAATGCTCGGCCGAGGTCCCCGCTGCATCTTCCGGCCTTCGGAAAAAAACCTCCGGGTGAGACCCAGTGTGGTTGGACGTCCTTCGGCGTCAGGGATTTGACTCCCCCCTCCCCATCGGGGCTGGCCCGCGACGTAGAACAACCTTCCACGATTGCGCGGTTGCACACCGTCACCGGTTGCGCCAATCGCGTCACGGCCAACAACCGGGGAGGCGCGGGCGTCCTCACCGTATTAGCGGGCTCTCCGGAGGGACCCACCCGCGCCGGCACCGAGCATCTGAACATGCCGCGCCGCATCACCTGCCACACCCTCGCCGGCACCACCCGCCCGCTTCCGGCACCGCACCTGTCCGCACCCTTCCTCCCCCGGCATGCAGCACGCCAAGCCCGGCCGTAGGGCGCCCTGCGCGGAATGGGGCCGCCGCGTGCCGTCTCCAAAGCACCGCGCGCCCGGCTCCCCTGCAAAAAGCCGTGTCACCGTGTCACTGTGTCACCTTCGTCATATCTCATTGATACAGAACGGATAAATTCGCCAAAGTCCATGTCACCTGGGCTTTGGGCCGCTGTCACCATGTCACCTTTTGCCGACCTCACCCTGCCGTCGGCGCTGCGCCAGGTGGTGCTGGTGGTGGCCCTGCGGCCCGGCCCTCGGCCTGCCGGCGGTGCTGCGCCAGGTGGTGCTGGTGGTGGCCCTGCGGCCCGGCCCTCGGCCTGCCGGCGGTGCTGCGCCAGGTGGTGCTGATGATGCTCGCACGCCGGCAGGGTCACCGGGCCTTCTGGTGCAGCGTGCCGGCGGGGCCTCCCGCGAACCCCGCATGGCGAGCCCGCCCGAGGGCGGTCCTACGGCAGGGAGAATATCACCGTGTCGCGGCACGCTGCGCTGCGCCTATAGCCTCTGGCCCGGCTGCGGCGAAGCGGATAGCGTTGGCCGATAGCGCGCCTCGGCCTGTGCGGATGGTGGTCGCCTACGGCCGTGCCTCGGCCCTGCGCCAGGCGGTGCGGGTGACGGTTCAGCGGCTGGGCCTCGGCCCCGCGCGGCGGCCCCTTACCCTCGTTTCGCGGCGTCTCGCCTATTTGGACAAGACTCGCGAAAGAGACCGAGCCATTGCCGCATAATAGGCATTATGGAAAGAAAACGTCTAAGCCCTTGATATCACGTCCGAATGTGCCGATTTTCGGTTTTGAGACCCAATCCCGATCCGTGAGACAATCTAGGACCGCTTTCCTGTTTTTCCGTGAGCTTTTCAGCCCGTCGCGCGCCCAAAAACGCTAGGCCAGCCCGCCCCCGATAGGCAAGCCCTATGTGCGGAAGACCCGCGCCGCGCCGGTCACCGGTCAAAGCATGGACCATGCGGCGCCGCATCCCCCGCACCGGCCGAAGCCGGGGGAGGGCGCGCCCGCAGCCTACTCCGGCGCCTCGCCGGCATCCCCGCCGAGGATGCTCCCGCACACCTGATAGACCTTGGCCCCCGCCGGGTAGCCGGGAATCTTCACCGTGCGGCTCGGATGGCCCTTGCCTGCCCGCAGGAAGCCGCGCGCCGCCAGCACCTTCGCCGCCTCCACCGGGTCCAGACCCTTGGTCGCCTCGCGCCAGCCCGCCGGCAGGAAGAAGAACACCCAGCGCCCGCCCCCCTCCGCCGCCGCGTCGCGTTCCCATCGGCGGAAGCCCATGCGATTCGGCACCGCCCGCGCCTCCGGTGGCGCATCCGCCGCCGCCGCCTCGGCCTCCGGCATGTCCGGCTGCGCCCGGTCCTTCCACATTTCGAAGCGCGCTTGCCCGTGCTGCGCCAGGCAGGCCCGCACCTGTTCCACCGCGGCCAAATCTTCCCGCGCCTCCACCGATCCGCGCGAGGCGCACCATGCCTCGAAACAGGATCGCGCCGCCTCGGTCGCGGTGCCGGAGGGCCATCCGGTGATGTCGGCTTCCGTCGCCAGTTCGCCAGCCAGCGCCACCAGCGCGAAGCGACGGCAGACGGTGCGAACCTGCCCGCTGGCGCCGTCCGGCATCGCATCCTCAAGGAAGTCCCGCACCCGCGCCGCCAGGTCGCGGCCAGGCCATGCCGGGTCCTTCGCAAGCCGGCTCGTCAACCAGGTCAGGAAGGCCGGTCCCGCCGTGCCGTGCTGCGCCATCGCCGCGCCGGTCAGCCGCTCCGCGAATTCCCCCGCACTCGCCGCGCCATGCTCGGCCGCCTCATGGATGGTCTCGAAGATCCCCAGGCCCCGCCCGGCATCCGCCGGCAGGTCGATGAATCGCACTTCCTGCCCGGCCCGGATGGTGTGCCCGGCCCGCGCCAGGATATCCGCCAGTGATTCCTCTCCGGTGGACAGGAACAGCAGCCGCCAGCTTGCGACCGGCCGGGTGGTGCCGGTGCGATGCGCGCGCGCCTTGCCCGTGCCGTTGCCCAGCATGTAGGCGGTGGCACCGGCCTCGCGCGGGTCCATCTCGCCCAGCTCATCCAGCGGCAGCAGCCCGTCATTGTGCTGCGCCGCCAGCCCCTCGATTCCGTTCCCCGTCGCGCGCCAGCTCCGCTTGAAGGACTCCGCCCCCTCCGGCGGCCCCCACACGCTGGCCGCGACCTTGAGCGCGGTGGATTTGCCGAGGCGCGATCCGCCGCGAAGCTGCAACCCACCGCCTTCCTCATTCAGCGGCGTCAGCAGCGCCCCCGCGAAGGCCAGCGAGGCAGCCAGCACCACGCGCGAATTGCCAGCGCAGCGCGCCGCCACCAGCGCCCGCCAGTCCTTCAAGGTGCCAGCCTGGCGATAGACCGCGGGAGGCCGCTCCGGCAGGTCGAGCAACACCCGCTCCCCGTTGACGGCGCCGAACACCTGGCCCGGCAGCACGAAGGCGGCGCCACCGTCGCGGCCGTGAAACCAGCCGACGCGCGGCACGGTGCGAACACGATCTTTCGGGCGCTGGTGGGTGAGGAATTCCAGCAGCGCCTGGCGCGCGCCCTGCGATGGCGACAGCTTCAAGCCACCCGAGGCCAGGCGCGCGCGCAGCTCCGCCGCTTCACCGACCAGCAGCGCCGCCGGCATGATCCATTCGTGCTGCACGCGGTCATCATCCCACCAGCGCAGCAGCAGCCCATGCGCCTCGCCATCGGCATCCCGCGTGCGGGCCAGGATATCGAAGCGCCCACACACCCACATGGCGGCCTTCGTCTTGTCCGGCGGCAGGCGCCACAGGCCATCGGTCTTCATGTCGAAGCCGACAACCTCCGTCCCTTCCCAGGGACCACCTGGCGGTGGTGGCGGCGTCGCACCCAAGATCGCACGACGCGCCGTGTTCTTGCGCGGATCGTCGCTCATGCGCCCGGCTCCGGTGCGGTCAACACGTCATTGAAGTCCTTCATGCCCTCCGGTGGCCGGGCAATGCGAACCTCGCGCCCCTCCGCCGTGAAGCGTTCGACGGCGCGCGCCAGCGCCTTCGCCGCGCTGGGATTGTCCCCGTCATTGTCAGCCGCGAGGATCACGATGGCGACGTTGGCAGGCAGCGCCACGCGCGCCAGGTTGCCGAGGCTCACGGCGCATAGGACGCGCAGCTCCGGGCAGGCCAGCGCCACGGACAGCGCGGTTTCGATCCCCTCGGCCAGCGCCACCGATGCACCCGGCGCCGCCTGCGCCAGCGGCGTGGCAGTGGCGCCGCGCCACAGGCGGATGGTCCCGCCCGCATAGCTGCCGAGCGTGCGCTTCGCATCCTTCAACTTCGCCTTCCGCCAGACACCATCTGCATCCTGTGCGATCCATGTCCGGTGGGTGGCCAGGTGCGCGCCATCCGGGCCGGTGATGGCGGCGAGCATCGCCGGCAGCGGGCCGCCCGCCTCGCCGCACCAGCACGCGGCATGGAACCGCAGGGCACGCGGCACGCGCCCCAGCTCGGCCAGGTGGATGCCGCGCGCCGCAAGGTAGTGCGCGGCCGGCGTGCCGGTGATCGGCTCCCGCGCCGCGGCGAACAGCGCCAGCGCCTTGCGGCGCTTCGCCACGGCCTCCGCATCCATGCCATCGGCCGAGGCCGCAGGCGCATGCGCGCGCCGCACCGGCTCCGCGGTGGTGGCGTCATCACCCAGGCCGAGCCAGCGGCGCGCCCAGCCCATCGCCGCGCGCCGATCCCCACCGAAGTTGACCGCCGCGACCAAATCCAGCGCATCACCGGCCTCGCCGCTGGCGAAGTCACTCCACACCCCGGCCCGGCCGCCGGACAGCCGCACGCCCAGGGATTCTCCCTGTTCGCCGCTGATGCTGCCGCAGCGCCATTCCGGGCCGTCCCGCCGCCCATGCGGCAGCAGCTCCGCCACCAGCTCCGGCACGCGCTGCGCCAGAAGCCCGGCCAGCGTGCGGGCATCCAGGCCCCGCGTCATGTGGCCTGGTCCCCTGGCGGCACCGGCCGCGGCGCCCACAGCAGCAAATACAGCCCGGCGGCGGCGAGGATCAGCGCGTGCCGCGCCGCCGGCCCCTCGGCCTCGGCGCCGCCCTCCTCCCGGGCCAGCGCCAGGGCCGCCGCGACGGTTTCGACGATGACCGGGCGCGGCGCACCCGCATAGACCGCGACCGCCTCGGCGTCGCTTAGGCGGTGGTCCGGCCCCGGTGATCTGGTCATGCGGCAGTCGCCCCTTGCTCCACCGCACGGACGGTGGTGACGCCATCGCAATGCGTGGCCAGGGCAGTGCCAAGCGCGACCATCCGCGCTGCCGTGTCCAGTGCATCGGCGTCCCCATAGGCCGCCTCGCACCATTGGCACGCCTCGTCCAACAGGTGCCGGAAGGCGCGCGCGATGTGCTGCACGATCACCCGGCTTTCCGGCAGCGGATCATGGTACCGCGTCGCCGCCGGCCGTTTGCCGCTGATCAGGCAATCATCCGCAATGTCGAGCTGCGTGTTGAGCGCGTCCGACAGCAGCGCCAGCGATGCCAGTGCGCCGGGTATCGCGGCAGGCGGATTCTGGATCAGAATTTCGTCACAGTGGCCATTGGGGCCGGTGGCAAGGTCGCGCCGCACCAGCCCCGCCAAGGTCGCCAGCACGGCCGCCAAGCTGCGGACAGGGAGCGAGGGAACACCGTTGCCTGTATCCTCGCGGAAGATCGGGGCATCCATCACGCGGCACTCCCGGCAGCCTGTGCAGCCACGGTGACGGCGCTGGTGGAGGCGTGGGTGTTCGCCGCAATCCAGGCGGCCACATCGGCGCGACGATACCGCACGATCCGGCCGAGTTTCGCGAAGCGGGGGCCGGTGCCATCAAGCCGCTTGCGCTGTAGGGTGCGCGGCGCGAGGCCGGTCAGCTCGCACGTCTGGGCCTCGCTCAGCAGGCTGTCGGGGTCGGGGCCGCTGCGCGGGCTGCCGCGGCCATCAGGCGGCGCGAAGGCGGCGGTGGTGAGAAGGTGAAGGCGTCGCATTGTCAGGCATTCCCTACGGATCGCCGGGCGCCCAATCGCGGCCGGTGACGCCAGGGATCGCCTAACCGGCGCCGCCAATCTGTGATGTGATCGGACCACGCGGAAATCCGATCCGATCACATATCGCCTTTCCCCTGGCCGTACCTGTCGTACCAAGCTTTGTGATTGCGCCTCATATCCTCGCGGTACGGCCGGATCACATCATCAGGCTTCCGGGTGGGCGGTACCTTCACCACCGCCAGCAGCGCAGCTCGCACGCTATGATTGCCTGCCTCCACCAGCGTCATCGCGGCACGAACCATCGACAGCCTTCTTCGCCTATCGTTTGCAGGATGCTCGCCAGGCACCGCGCCTCGCGGCTTCGGTGCCGGCTGAGGAGGCGGCTCCAGCCCGTCATGCCGCACCGATCCGGCGTCTACGATGCGGACGCCAGTCAACGTAGTTTTGGATTGGCCGAATTCGATGGTGACCCGTCCGAAGACGATGGACTGCCCGATATCATCCTCCGAACCGGTCAACCGGACGCTGAGCGTCGGGTCATCCAGGCGCTCGCGCGGAACCTTGGTAGGTGGGGCTTCTATGGGGGCCGCCCTGTCATAGCCGGTGAAGGTGAGCGCGGGCCTCTGCCGAACCGCCGAAAGAAAGACCTCGAACAGATGAGACCAGGCATACCAAGTCGCCTCCTCAGCGCCATGCACCGTCGGCAAAAGGCCGTCCCACCCGTCCATGCGGTCGTGAAGCCAGACCCTCAGTTCCTCACCGCCTCGCTCCACAACGGCTAACTCCCGAGGGCACAGAAGCGCGACGGCCTCTCTCAAGGTCCAGCCGGCAGCCGGTGGGATTGCGTCAGGCTGGATAGGCGATACTGGCGCAGGCGAAGGCGCGCCGTTCGGCACCTTCGGTGCTGCCGCCGTGTTGATCTCAGATCTCGGCAGATCGGGCGCACCGGCACGCTCTTTCTGCACCGCGGCGGCCATCGGCTCCACCACCCGCGGCATGACGAACCGAGGGCCAATGTGAACGTCGAACAGCGTTCCGTGCGCCCCGCGGACGGTGCCCGCCTTGGCGTCAGCGATGGCTAGAACACGCCAGGCCGAAGCCGGAATCTCAAGCGGCACTGCGAACGGCGACCCGTCACGCCCCCAGGTGGTGAGGAAGCCTTGTGCCATCCTACCGGTGAATTCGTCCTTGATCTGGCTCCAGAGGAGGGAAGTCTCTTCCCGCAGCCTGTGACCGTGACCGTCGAATTCCGACAGCCGGTCGCGGGTCCGATCCCTCGGATAATCAGGGTCATATTCCCAGCGCCCTTCGCGGGCGAGCCGCTTCTTTACGTCCTGCCACTTTTTGGCCAACAGCGGGTCCGTGAGTTCCACAAGCGCCCGATCCAAGGGCAAGGCGTGCGCCGCTTCAGTCGGGAAGTCCGGCGGAGGTCGAACAGCGCGCACCGCCTGAACCCGAACCGCCTGAAGGCTCGTCCGGCCGCCGCCGGGCCGGTCAATCCGCAGCGTTTCATCCATGATGCTCAGCACGAACAGGTTGCCGGCGGCGTAGAGGTCGCGCCCGACTGGCACGCGCGGAGCATCAATGGGCAGGGCCAGGTTGCGACCCGTGAGGTAGAGGTCGCGGCGAGCAAATAGCGCGCGCAGAAGATCCACACTCAGGCGGGAGAACCAACCCCTCGGGTTGTCCTGTGACCAGCCCTCAGCCGCGTCGGCTGGAAACAGCGCCTCCGCCGCCTCCATGAGCGACCAGCCCGCATCCGGCGGGGCAGGTCCCAGCAGTTCGCTTGACACTCGCGCCTCCGATGCGCGTCCCCGAATGAAAAGCGGCGCGGCGGCCCGGTTCGGAGTTCCGGGTCTTCGCTGGCCAAAGCTAGCCGCGCCCAACGCCATCATCCCGACGCGCCGAGTCGGCTGCAAGCGCGTTGGCGGTGGTGGCGCCAGGCCGCGCGCCACCACCGCCAGGCGCGGCACCCCGCCACCCGGCCCGCACGGCGCCCCGGCGGCGCCGGCGCTCAACCCAGCACGTCCCGCACCAGCGAGGCGGCAAGGCAGCTCACGGCATCATCTCGGCCGGTGACGTAGCTGCCGAGGATTTCCGCCTTCGCCTCGCGCCCGCTGCGCGTCACGGCTGGCCGTTCCGCAATGGTGGCCAGCACCTGGCGCCGTTCCTCGGCCAGTGCGGCTTGCTGCACCACCAGCGCCTGCACAGGCGGCGCGAAGAACGGTAGCCCGCCCGCCCCCTCCGCCAGCTCGCGCAAGCGCGCCTCCGCCGCCTGCATGCGCTCCCCAACCTCGCACCACCGATCCCACAGGATCAGCAGCTCGGCATCCGGCGAGGCCGCAGGACGCTCCGGCGGGTCCGGCAGCGCCAGGTCATCCAGCAGCCGCGCGGCATCCTCCGCGGCGCTGGCAAGTAGCTCGAATTCCACATAGTTCTGCCCGCCCTCGGGGTCCGCATAGGCGAGGGTCGCGCTCATCTTGGCAGCGAGGCCCACCAGGCCCGCCGCCGGTATGTCCGCCATGTCGAGTAGGGCCGCCTCATACTCGCCCCAGGCGGCATCCTCGGCAGCGCGCGCCTCGGGCTGGCGGGTGCGGTCCCTGGCTTCCTCGGCTTCGGTCCATGCGGCGTGCGCGGCCTCATGGGCATCCATCGCGATGAAGGCGGTGGTGCGGAGCGCGAACAGTCGCCCATCCGCCTCCGGCAACGCCATGGGCGCGGGGGCCGGCGGCACCGGCAGGGCTACCGAAGCGGGCGCGGCAGGCAGCAGCAGCGCGGCTGGGGCAGCGGCCAGGATGCCGCGGCGGGAGGGTGCGGGCTTCATGCCTTCACCCCCGCGGCGTAAGGCACCAGGCGGCGCGCATCGGCGGCCAGGGTGCGCGCCAGCCGGTCGTGCCGATGTTCCGACCCGTTCTGGCCGAGATGGACGCGCGCCAGCAGTCCCGCCTTCACCGCCAGCCCGGCAGCACCCCAGGCAGGAAGCTCGGCAATGCGGTCCTCAGTCGCGCTGATATCGTGGACCAAGGCCACACAGCGAGCATTGGCCTCCGCCTCGGCAGCCGCGTCGCCGGTGGCCTCGGCCGCCGCACACTGGTCTGCCACCGCTTCCAGCGCCGCGAATTCGGCGTTCCACCGCCGCGCCATGGCCAGCAGGTCGGCATCTGGATCGGCGGCGGCGCATGCGACGGCTGGCGTCAGGCGGGGGATGACGCCAGCCACCAGCACTGCGCGCCGCGAGGGCGCGCGTGTATCATGGTCAACAGCCACGGTTCGGGCCTCCAAGGGGCTCGGGTTGCGGTCAGGCCGGGTGCCGGGCTCCTACCCCCGACACTCGGCCGCCCTTGCGGGCGCTGCCGACGCTATGTCATGTTTCCAGACACTTCAAGCCGAATGTCAGGAAACCGGACATGCACCCTGCCCAGCTTCGGGCCGCTCGCGCGCTGGTAGGGTGGAGTCGGCCGCAGCTTGCAAGCGCGGCGGGCACCACGGAACGCACGCTGGCCCGCATTGAAGGTGCGGACACCGCGCCGCGAGACAGCACCATTGCCGCGATCCGCGCCGCCCTCGAAGCGGCCGGCGTTGATTTCATCGCGGAGAATGGCGGCGGGCCAGGCGTGCGGCTGCGGAAAGGACTGGAAAAATGAGCGGCAAATATCGGGCCAGTGCAGCGGTTATTGCTGATCTTTTGGATTTGCTTGAGGGTCTAAAGATGCTCCGGACTGCCATCGACCAAAGCGAAACGGCGGAGGCTCAGCGAATACTGCGGGTTTTAGGCGACGGCACTGCCGATTTAATCAATAAGACCGCGACCCTCAGCAGCCACTCGCATTGAATCCATAAACTTATCTGAGTGCAAGATGCCGTGAAGCGATATATTCGAAAGCTGGCGGAACTAGGACCCGCCTTCTGGTTCTATAGTATCCGAATTCTCTGGCTTCTCACGGGCGGTGCCGTTCTAGTTGCAGCATGTATGGCAATCTATTATCTGCCACAGCCGCGCATGCCGGTGGTGACGGCGGCGGCACCCGCTGCGGCTACCGCACTCTCGGCCGGCAGCGGCTTCACCACCGTCGAGTTTGTTACGATCATCCTCACGGCGGCTACCGTAGTCCTTGCCGGCCTCGCGATCGTGTTGGCGCTTGCAGGCGTGTTCGGATATGTCCAAATGAAGAACAGCGCCGAGGTAACGGCGGAGCGGGTCACGAAGGAATACCTGCGGGACCGTCTTCCCCGCATGGTGGAGGAAACGGCGCGGCAGACCGGCGCCGAACCCGGCGACGGCGATGATTTCATGAAGGCTGCAACTGAGGGAGGCTCCGATGACGATCGCTCGTAGGTTTGACACGAAGCCGGCCTTGGATCAGCGCGACCCGGCGACGCCCATTCAGATCGTGGGGCGCTATCTTGAAGATATCCCGGTGGACCTTGACGCCATGGCCGATGATCTCGGCCTTGAGGTTCGATATGTGGACAACCTGTCCGATGACGTGTCCGGCAAGATCGAGCGCACCCGAGGCGGCTACCGCGTCACGGTGAACGCCAGTCATCCGCGTCGCCGGCAACGCTTCACTCTGGCGCATGAAATTGCCCACTTCATCATGCACCGCGACCTGATCGGGGACGGCATTGTGGACAATGCCATGTACCGGTCTGCGGGCTTGTCCGACGAAATAGAGCGGCAGGCAAACCGCTATGCGGCCGATATCCTCATGCCGGCCGCCGCGGTGCGGCGCCTCTATCGGCAAAACGTGAAGTCTTTCGCCGCCATGGCCAATGCGTTCGATGTGTCGGCAGAGGCGGCGCAGGTCCGCATGAAGGATCTCCGGGTCGGGCGCGCATAGGCTGAGGCCGGGCAGCAGGGCCACCACCTGCACCACCTGGCGCAGCTCCCGCCGGCTGGCCGAGGCCCGGCCGCAGGGCCACCACCTGCACCACCTGGCGCAGCTCCCGCCGGCTGGCCGAGGCCCGGCCGCAGGGCCACCACCTGCACCACCTGGCGCAGCTCCCGCCGGCAGGCCGCGGCCGGGCAGCAGGGCCACCACCTGCACCACCTGGCGCAGCTCCCGCCGGCAGGCCGCGGCCGGGCAGCAGGGCCACCACCTGCACCACCTGGCGCAGCTCCCGCCGGCTGGCCGAGGCTGGGATGCAAGGCCACCACCTGCACCACCTGGCGCAGCTCCCGCCGGCTGGCCGAGGCCCGGCCGCAGGGCCACCACCCGCACCACCTGGCGCAGCTCCCGCCGGCTGGCCGAGGCCCGGCCGCAGTTCCCCGCACCACCTGGCGCAGCTCCCGCCGGCTGGCCGAGGCCCGGCCGCAGGGCCACCACCCGCACCACCTGGCGCAGCTCCCGCCGGCTGGCCGAGGCCCGGCCGCAGGGCCACCACCCGCACCACCTGGCGCAGCTCCCGCCGGCTGGCCGAGGCCCGGCCGCAGGGCCACCACCCGCACCATCTGTCGCAGCGGCGCCGGCCGGTCGCGGAACTTGAGCCTCACGTCAGCGATGTCGCTCTCATGCAGCGTGGCGGCACCCGATGGATCGGTTGAAGTTGCGGCAGCAGATTGCCCGCGCGCAGGAGCTGGTCGCGACGTCGCTTCAATTGCAGCTCACGGGCCGCGGCTTGACGCAGGAAGCTAGGATACTCTGCGAAGAATTGCGGGAACGGTGCCGGGAGACCTCTCGCCTACGGCACGAACACCGCGTCCGGTATGCGGCCCTTTGGCCGCAGCGCAAGGATGCCAAGGGCACCGACTGACGCGCGGCCCGTTCCAACACAGATCAGGATAGCGGCCTCAACCCGCGCCGCGGGTGGTGGAGGGGCGGGCAAGGTGTTCTTCGCGCGCCGCCGCATGCCGCCATCGGGCGCCGATAGCTGCCGCATGCGTTGCACCCGCGCCGCGCAGGGCGTCATGACCGGTAACCCCAATTCCTGACGGCCCAACTTCTGCGGCGGCGCGGGCTTCACCACCGTATTTGCTCCGCCGCCGGAGGGACCCAACCGCATCAAGCCCGGCGGCGGCGCGTGGGATCGAGCTGCACCACCTTCGCGCCCCCACCACCCGCCGCGCGCGGCGCACGCTTGCCGCTGGCCACGGCCAGGACATGCTTCGCCCATGCTTCCAGCGCGGCCTGGCGCTCCGGCAGGAAGGCGTGGCGCTGATAGACCGCGGCTACCCCCTGGATGCTCCCCTGCACATGGTTCAGCAGCCGGTCGCAGACATGCGGCGCGAAGCCGAGGCCGGCGAGGCGCGTCACCCCGGTCCGGCGCAGATCGTGCAGCCGCCAGCCCGGCAGCTCGTGCGGCTCCAACCCCGCGGCCTTGCGCGCCGCGGCAATGTCCCGATCCAGCCGCGCCTTTGCGGTGGAGAAGCCGGAGATGGCCGTCTTCCCGGTGGTGGTGAAGACCAGCGGCGAATCGGCCAGGCGCGGCGCGGCCTTGAGGATGGCGCGCGCGGCCGGCGCCAGGTGGACCACATGCGCCTTGCCGTTCTTCGCGCGCTCGGCCGGGACGGTCCATGTGGCCAGGTCCGGCGCCAGCTCGGCCCAGCGCATGGCGGCCACTTCCTCGCGCCGCTGTAGGGTCAGGATCACCAGCCGCACGAAGCTGCCCATCGGCCAGCCGCGCCCGCCGGCCGCGTTCCATACCGCGCCCAGCTCGGCATCGGTCAGCACCCGGTCCCGATCCGCCACAACCGCCGGGGGCTGAATCCCGGCGAAGGGGCTGGCCGGCAGAAGCTGGCGCCGCATTGCCCAGCCGAACATCGCGCGGCCATAGGCGAAGGCGGAGCGCGCCGCCGCCGGCCCGCTATCCAGCGCGATGCGGTCCAGCTCGGCCACCGCCTCGGCCGCAGTCAGGCCATGCGCGGGCCGCTCCGCCCAGCCGGCGAAGGAGGCGAGCAAGGCGCGCGACGCCTCATGCTGGTAGCGGCTGCGGCGGCTGGCCAGGTGCAGATCGCGCCACCGCTCCACCAGCGTCTTGAAGGTCAGGGCATCGGCGGTGGCCTGGCGCTGCGCCGCGGCCTCGGCCGCCTGCGCCTGGCGGCTGGCCTCGGCCACGCTGGCGGCGGCGGCGGCCCGAGCTGCCGCGCGCTCCGCCTTCGGATCGGCGCCGCCCCGCACCTGGCCGCGCAGAACCTCCGCTTTGTCGCGGGCTTGGTCCGGCGTGAGGGTGCCGTAGTCGCCCAGCACCACCCGGCGCACGGCACCGCCCGCCCGATACTGGAAGATGAACACCTTGCTGCCGGCGCTGGTGACGCGCAGCGCGAAGCCCTTCAGCTCGGCATCGAACACCAGCACATCCTTCCGGCCGGGCGGGCAGGTGGCGGCGTCCACCGTGCGCTTCGTCAGCCGCAGGCGCGCGGCCGGCGGGGCGATGCCGGTCATGCCAGCACCCGCGGCCGGTGACATGGGTGACATGGCCGGCGGCGCGCCATGTCACCTTCCCGGTGGGGAAAATGACATGAAAACCATAGGGTTAAAGGTGTGGTGACATAGTGACACAAGTGACATGGCATTTTCTCTGTCCCCGCCGCCATGGCCAGCAGCTCGGCCCGCCCGCGGCGTAAGAGGGCCGACTGCGGACTCTTTGCGGACTCATTGGCGCGGGTATATCCTGGCGGCTCGCGGCAGCGTGAGTCGAGGCCCTTCCGGCTAAGGTGCTGATATCGGCCCTGCCGTGTCCGCATCTGGCGGCGGCTGGCGCGTCGCGGCGAGCCGGCGCACCCTATTCCTAATCTGGGGGCCGTGGGTTCGAATCCCGCCGGGGACACCAGCCATTTCAGCGGCCTAGCCGCATCGCCCGACAGGGGCTGTTGCAGGATGGTTGCGGAACTTCTGAGGGCGTTCTGCAATAACCGATTCGGCATAATGTGGAGGAAGAACGGATCGCCATCTCGTTCATTGGCTTGTAGCCTCCCTCAGGCTGCTCGCCTCCTCCGGTTGTCAGTTGCCACGGTCGACAGGTTGGCTGGCCCGGTGCCGCCCGAGAGGAACCCTCCACGGGATACGCCAATAGCCTTTATCGATGTCGCAAACGCGGGCAGCGACGACGCTCTCACCTTTGCCGATTTGATGGAATTGAACGTCGCAGGCGGCCTGGAGGGGAGAGGTGTCAGCTGGCCTGGCTGCTTCCAGTCTGGGCGCCGAAGAAGAGCCGCATCTGGAAGGCAAAGGTCCGACGTGACGCGCGGCTGAGGAAAAAGCGGAAGGCGCAGGGCGTGAAGGATCAGGGCGCCCTCTCGTCTGAGTCGCCCGAGCGGCTTGATCGAGACGCGACTTGACTATCTGCAACAGCTACCTCCGCCGGGGTGCCAGCGGGATGACGCTGGGGCCCAGCGCAGCCTCCCAGGCGTTCATCGCCTGGGCCGCAGAGTCCCGCCGCCGGGGCATATAGGTGTCGATAATCGACTGGGCATACCCGATTTTCCAGCCGGCGATCGCGGCGATCTGCGGCACCGTCGCGCCGGCCAGCGCCATCTGCACCACCCCGGTCGCCGCAGGTCTTCGCCACGCCTACGAGGCGCCGGCTAAAGCGCGGCGTCTTCCGCTCCGTCATCGAGCTGAACCAGGCCATCCGCCCCTACCTGGACGCCCATAATGCCGACCCGAAACCCTTCCGCTGGACCGCGCCTGCCGACACTATCATCGGCAAGCACCAGCACGGGAAACGTCAACTGTAATCATTCCACTAGCTTGCACCACATGGCGGCAGGGGGCATGGTAACAAACACTGATAATTTTGTTTTCAAATCGAAGTCTGATTGCGGTCGCCTTGGTGAATGCTCGCGACCGGGGCGAGGCGACCGGATCTTTTCTGCTCGATACGAAAGCACGGCTTCGCGGGAACCTTTCAGATAATGCCTCCGACTTCCAAGCGCCCTCGATGCAACGCTTCTGGGCGACTATTTATTGTGGATCCGAATCTTCGGTCGTTATCGGGTCACTATTTCACCTATGTTCACGTTCTGACGAAAGCGGCCGAGGCTCGGGGCGTCGCCTGTCATATATTCGGTCACCAGGATGTCGAACCCGTACTCGCGGCGCAGCATGGCATCACGCCGGCCTATCGGGCCGATATCTGGCGCAATGCCACCGACGAGGGATACCTCAGCGATTCCAACTTCGGGATCATCAACCGCGAGTTTCTTGAGGACACCATCGCTGCATTGGCAGGCTTCGAGCTCAATGCCGCCGATACGATCTTCTACCCGACCTTGACCGGCGGCCAGCTGTCTGGAATTGCCGGTGTCGTAGAGCAAGTCGCGCCTGGTGGCGCCCGGCACGAAATTCTGCTGCGCTACCAGCCCGCGTTTTATGAAGGCGCCGTTGCTGCCGCGGCCCTGCGCCGGCTGGAAGCAGCCGCGGTGCGGCAGCCCATCCGCCTCAGTTCCGACAGCCACCGGCTCGCCTACTCGCTGGAGGCACTGACCTCCCTTCCCGTTTTCGTCTACCCAATTCCGCACACGAGTGACCCCGCGCCGTACGCGTCCCGCCGCGACGAGGACGGCCAGCCATTGCATCTCGTCAGCCTCGGCAACGCCCGGGGCGAGAAGGGCCTGGCGGAGATCGCCGAGGCGATCCGCCGCAGCGCCGGCCAGGGTTGGGGCGCCAGGCTGCGGTTCACGCTGCAGGTCAACGACCCGTCGGACGACGTCGTCGCCTGCGTCGCCGCGCTGCACGCCAATCCTGACCCGAGGGTGACCCTGATCTCCGAGCCGCTGGAGCCCGAGGCCTACCAGGCGCTCCTGCACTCCGCCGATGCTGTGCTGGTACCCTATCACCACAACGTCTACGAAGCGCGTACCTCGGGCGTGTTCCTGGAGGCTGCGGCCGCCGGCAAGGTCGTGATCGCAACAGCCAGCACCTGGATGGCCGACCTTGCGGAAGCGCAGGACCACGGGCTGCTGGTGAAGGACCGTTCCGCGCGTGACCTGGAACGTTGCCTGCAGCGGCTGGCGGACGACTTTCCCGCGCTGTCGGCAAAAGCGCAGGCCGCCGCCGGGCCTCTGCGAGCTGTCCACAACCCCGCAAACCTGCTCGACCACGTACTCGGCAACCCCGCCATATCTGCCGCCCTGCCGCAGCGCCGGCACGCCGCCATCTTCTACCCCTGGGGCGACATCGCAGGTCGCAGTGGCGCCGCGGCGCGCACCACGCTGCTGGCCAAATACCTGGCGGAAAGCGGCCGCGACGTCCGCATCCTCTATCTTGGTGACGAACAGCTGGAGCTGGCGCCGGGCATCGTCGCCGAGGGTTACCGGACGCCGTTCAGTGCGCCCAACCCAATGAGGACCAGGGTCGCCAGGCTCGTCGACTCCCCGGCCGACCAGGCGTCCGACAGCAGCGTCCACCTCTACTACCATCTCTGGCCGGCGCTGGACGACGGCTTCGTGCGCCGCTGCCAGCGCATGGTCCGCTGGGCCGACGACATCTTCGTCGAATACACCTACTTCGCCACCGTCGTCGCGCCGATGGCGAGGCGGGAAGACAAGACCGTCGCGCTCTCGGTCCACGACCTGCTTTCCGAGGTCTGCCGAGGCTCCGAGCCGCTCTACGGCTTGACCCGCGCCGTGGAACGACTGGCGCTGACGAGCGTCGACCGTGTCATCGTAGCCAATAGTGACGAGGGCCGTATCTGCGCCGAGGACGGCGTTGCAGTGACCGTCATCCCGCATCCCATCGATCACGAGACACTGCGAGCGCATTCGCCCGAGACAGTACGCGCCATCCTGGAGGGAATCTTTGAACTGCCGCTGGAGGGGCGCTCGATGTGCCTGTTTGTCGGCAGCCGGTTCGGCCCGAACTGCGTCGCTGCCGAGGCGGTACGCGAGATGGCGGTGCGCAGCCTGTCTGATCCCCGGCTCAGCAATGTCATCTACGTGGTGGCGGGCCAGGCGCATGAACCGATGCGGACGGAGAATTTCTTCGCGCTGGGTCGGGTCGAGGACATGGCGCTAGACGTGCTGAACCAGGCCGCTGCGCTGGTACTGATCCCGCTGCGCGACGGCACCGGCATGTCGGTGAAGACCGTCGAGGCGCTCGCCCGCGGGGCGGCCATCCTTTCGACCGGTGTCGGCATGCGCGGCTATCCCGTGATCGACGGGGAACACTGCGCGATCGAGAATGACCTTGCCCGCTACCCCGACCGCATAGCAACGCTGCTGGCGCAGCCAGACCAGCTCGACCGGCTGCGCCTCGGCGCGCGGACGCTCGGAGAAGGTTATGACTATCGGGTGCTGTTCGAGGCGTACCGCCTGCCGCCGGAGCCCGATGCGCGCCGTGTCATGCCGCCCACTGCGGCCGGCCTGACCGAGTTCATCCGGCGCTTTGCCGCCGGTGGCGGGACTGCCGAAGGTCTGCGCTGGGTGATGCAGCACATCGACGTCGACGCACTCGGCTTCGAGGACCTGGCTGCGCTGGCGCAGGCCTGCCTGAGGCTGGCGCCGGACGATCCGCGCAGCCGGCAGCTGATCGACAGCGCCTGGCGCCAGGTCCCGGACTCAGTCGATGAGCTGATGACGAAATGGGCCTTCCTGCGCCGGCGGGATGGCGAGCTGGCCTCGCGGGAGCAGTTTCTTGCTGAATTGCGACCGCTGCTCGACGGTGCCGAGACCAGCACCTTGGCGGCGCTGCGGCGACAGGCCTGGACATTCTTCAACGCCGGGTCCGACGGGGGCGGCGACGACGGGCTGATTGCCTGGCTGTGCGAGGGCATCGCCGCGCATGCGGGCGGCATAAGCGATCCGGAGCTCGCCTATATCTTTGCCCTGGTGAAGGAGCGACGGGGCGATCCGGCAGCCTCGGTCATTGAACTGCTGACGGCGGCCCTGGAGGGCGGCTTCGACCCGTCCTGGACCCGGTGCCACCGCGGACGACTGCGGGAATCGCTTGGCGATGCCGGCGGGCGCGATGACCTGGAGCGCGCCGTGCTGCTCGGCGGGGAGGCCGCGACCGAGGCCAAGGCATTGCTGGCGCAGGCAAGCGTGGATGCGCTCTGGCGGCATTTCGATGCCCGCGAGCATGCCGAGGTGGTTCGCCTCGCCGAATCGCTCATTGCTGCCGGGAAGAGCGACCCCGCTATCCACTACATCTTCGGCATGAGCCTGCATGAGCAGGGTGACCGTCCGGACGATGCGCTGGCGCAATACGACATCGCTCTGGCCAATGGCTTCGATGCGGCCTGGACGCTGTTCCACCGCGGCCGGCTGCGGGTGGCGTCCGGCGACGTGGCCGGCCGTGGCGACCTGGAACGGGTCCTGCTGCTCGACGGCGAAGCGGCTGCGGCTGCAAGGGGCCTGCTGGCTGAGATCTCGACGGCGCAGGTCGCGACGGTTGCCCGGCCGAACGAGGTCGATGCTCTCTGGCGCCACTTTCACGCCGGTGATCATGCCGCGGCCATTCTGCTTGCCGAGCGGCTGGTGCAGCAGGGCGCAACCGACCCGACGGTGAACTACGTTCTCGGGCTGAGCCTGCACGCGACCGATGGCAGGCAGGCGGAGGCGTTGCCGCAATACGACATCGCCCTGTCCCGTGGCTTCGACCCGGCCTGGACCCGGTTCCACCGGGGACGGCTGCGGCTCGCCATGGGCGATGCTGGCGGTATCGATGACCTGGAACTGGCGGCCAGCCTGGGCGGCCCGGCTGGCCGGGAAGCGAAGCAGGTGATCGATCAGTCGCGCGGCGCCAGGCCGCGGCAGGACCTGTTCGGCAGGGCTGCGAGCTATCTTCGTTCCATCCGCGCCTGGCGAGCGAATCCGTAGCGGGCCAGCCCCGGGCGTGCCGTAGACGGCGGCGCGCCGCTTCCATCGCAAGGTGGAACCGGCCAGTGTGCAAGGACGCGCTGCGGCCTTCCGTTCGACCGGGCTGCAAAAGGCGAACGCCCCTGCACGACATCGAGCCGGACTACGGCGCACATCGCGTTCCCGCCTGCGGCACACCGCTTGCGGGTCGGCTCAGGCCGCGAGCGAGCGATCGAGCCGGTACACCACGCAGGCTACCCGGTTCCGGCCCTCGTGCTTGGCGCTGTACATCAACTGGTCCGCCAGCATCAGCGCCTCATCCTCATCCGCCGGTGGCCGTTCGAAGGCGACAGCGCCTACCGAGACGGTCACGGGCCAGGCGCGCGAATCCATCACCGCCTTCACCTTTGCGCGCAGCGCCTCGGCCCGCACGGTCAGGCCGACGGTGCCCATCAGCACGGCAGCGAATTCATCGCCGCCCAACCGGGCGGCATGCTCCTCCGCCCCCAGCAGGTCCCGCAGCGCGCCCGCGGCGGATTGGATCACCGAATCGCCTGCCGCGTGGCCATGAACGTCGTTCACGCGCTTCATGCCGTCCAGGTCGGCATAGAACAGCGAGAACCCGCCCCCCGTTGTCCGCTGCCGCGCGATCGCGGCGCGCAGTGCGGCCAGGAAGGCGGGGCGATTGCCCAGGCCTGTCAGCGGGTCGGTCAGGGCCATCCGCCGCACCTCCCGCATCGCGCGGCGTAGTTCCAGGGCGGTGGCAACCGTGCGCGCCAGGCTTTTCAGCGTCTCCACCTGTTCCGGCAGCAACTGCCGCGGCCGGTGGTCCAGGACGCACAGCGTGCCGAGCGGATGACCCGCCGGGTTCACGAGCGGCACGCCTGCGTAGAAGCGCAACCCCGTTTCGCCCTGCACCACGGGGTTGTCGGCGAAGCGCGGATCCTCCGTCGCATCCCGCACCACCAGCGCCTGGTCCGGATTCAAAATCGCATGGCTGCAGAAGGAGAGTTCGCGCGGCGTCTGTCGTACATCGAGCCCGTAATGGGCTTTGAACCACTGCCGGTCACGGTCCAGCAACGTGACAAGGCCGATTGGCGTGCCCGTCAGCCGCGCAGCCAGTCGCGCCAGGTCGTCGAAGGCGCTTTCGCAGGCGGTGTCGAGGATCTCGTAGGAATCAAGGGCGGCGAGGCGCTCGGCCTCGTTCGCGGGGAGGGCGGCGGCGGGCATGCGGTTCCTCCTGGCGCTTGGCGGGAGCTGTCGGTCCTCCCGCCCGCTCCTCTATGCGGGGCTGGTCCGTTGCCGCGCCAGCACAAATCCGGCAGACGGACTACTCCTCACACAGCGGGACATGCCTGCACGCAGTCTGACGATTTGTGACGTTGGCGGGACAACCTCGGGCCTTCGCCAACCTTTCGCGCAGATATCCTCCAGACTTCCCGGGTCTGCCCGGTCTCGGCCGGGGAGGCAGCCTCGGTGGCGGGGCGAGAGGATGCGGCCACGGAGCATAGCGAGAAGGTGCCACGGCTTGCCGAGGCGCGAGATCGCGCTCAGGCCGGCAGCGCCACCAGGTTCTGCGTGACGTAGATCTCGCAACGCTTGACGTCATAGGGGCCGAGCGGAAGCAACGCGCCGTTGAGGCACATCCGGTGGATCGCGTAGCCTGGCAAGGCTGCGTAGAAGTCGCGCATCGTCACCCGGGTTGCGATATTGGCCGGGATGAATTCGAACTGGATCATGTCGATGCGCCGTTCGGCGATCGCCCGCGCGGCCCCTCGCAGCACGGCCAGGTCATAGCCCTCCGTATCCACCTTCAGCAGCGCGACGCGGTCGATGCCATGGCGGTCCAACACATCGTCCAGTCGTGCGCTCTCCACCGTGTGCGAGACCATCCGCTCGGAGTAGAACGCCACGGCCTCGGCGCTGAGGCTTGCCTGGGTGGAACCGTCCTCTGCGGCGAAGTCATGCAGGGTGACGCTGCCGCCTGTTTCCGCCAGCGCCATCTGCAGCGTCTCCACCGAGTCCCCCAGCGCGGCGGTCAGCGCGGCGTAGCTGCGCGGGTGCGGTTCGAAGGCCAGGATGCGCGCTCGCGGCGCCAGGCGGCGCAGATGCCGCGCGTAGTGGCCGGCATTGGCGCCGACATCCAGCAGCACGCCATCCTGCAGCCCGGCCGCGTGGCGCTTCAGGAAGGCTTCCTCCGCGGCGGTCAAGCCATGGCGTCCGGGGAAGCCGATCGCGATGCCGTTGCAGCGCAATGCGAGGTCGTACAGCGCCCGCGCCAGCCCGGCGGCAGCCGGGCGATTGAGAAGGCGAACCACAGGGTAGCCCAACCACCGCGACAGCCGTCGCCAGCGGCTGTCGCGCCAGATCAGGGTACGGACAGGTTGCGTGGTGGGTGCTTCCGATTGAGTCATGTATCCCCCTGGCCAGGATCGACGGCTCGCGCAGCCAACGCCGCCCGCTCCATCACGCTTCGGATCGGATGCGGAATCGCCTTTCCTTCAGGAGCCGTTGCAGAGTCGCGCCCTACCCCTGCTTTCCAATACAATCTGGCACCTGAGCGAGTGCGGCCACAGCCTCGCTGAGGCAGACCGCCGGCAGCGCCGGGGAGAGGATGGCCGCTGCGGTCTCCCGTAGTGCCATCTCCAGCGGCAATCCAGCGGCCAGTGCCTCGCGCTTGCCAGCGATCAGTCGCGGCCAAGCCTGGATCAGCCAGATTGGAGCTGGCAAGGGCAATTCGGGTTCTTCCACCATCATCTCCGTCTTCCGACCCGTTCGGGGTGCGGGGGTCAGGCAGTTGCACCTGCCCGAACCGCGTGGGGTGAACCACGCACGGATAATCCGCCCCGCCGCCTCCGCGCGGAGGCTGAGGCAATAGAACAAAGAGCGAACATAGAGTCGAGTCCGCTGCCAGCCCGGTCGAGCCGGCGGCACCCTATCCTGGGGGAAGCGAATCCTCGCCCGCCGGATCATCGCCCGCCTGGCCGAGATCCCGCACGCAACCTGCGCGGAGCCCTTCGGCATGGGGGGCGTCTTCCTCTGCAGGCCCTTTCGGGCCAGGGCATGCGTAGTATCCTAACCAGCGCCACGATGCAGGGCTGCAAGCGCATCATACCGGATATGCTGCCACACCACGACATCCGCCGTGCAAGGGAGCAACCCATGACAATGCGACGCCGCGATCTCCTGAAGGCCGCTCCGGCCGCCCTGCTGCCGATGCCGGCCCTGGGCCAGAACATGCGGTCCCGGACGCTCCGTCTGGTTCCTTCGACCGATCTGGTCTCGCTCGATCCGGTCATCTCCACCGCCCTGGTCGCGGTGCAGCATGGGTACCATGTCTTCGATACGCTCTATGGCGTCGATGGGCAGATGCGCCCGCATCCGCAGATGGCGGAGGGCCATCAGGTCAGCGACGACAACCTGACCTGGACGATCCGGCTGCGGGATGGCCTGCGTTTCCATGACGGCGAGCCTGTCCGCTCCCGCGACTGCGCTGCGAGCCTGGAGCGGTGGAGCCGCCGGGACGTCTATGGCCGCGTCTATGGTGCCGCCGTCGAAGCCTACGAGACGCCGGACGACCGCACGCTGCGCATCCGCCTGAAGACCCCCTTCCCACGCCTGCTGCAGGCGATCGGCAAGCCGCATTCCTCGCCAGCCTTCATGATGCCGGAGCGCATCGTCAAGGCGTCGCCGGACACGCCGATCTCCGAGATGGTCGGCTCCGGCCCCTATCGCTTCCTCGCCAGCGAGATGGATTCCGGCAACCTGTTCGCCTATGCGAAGTTCGACGGCTACCGGCCGCGCGACGAGGCGCCGAACTGGACCTCGGGCGGCAAGGTGGCGCATTTCGACCGCGTCGAATGGCGCGTGATCTCCGACAAATCCACCGCGGTCTCGGCGCTGCTGCAGGGCGAGGTCGACTGGATCGAGAACCTTCCTGCGGATCTCGAGCCGTTGGCCGCGCGCAGCCGCGATGTGCGGATCCAGAATGCCGATACGCTTGGTACCGTGCTGGTGATGCGCTTCAACCATCTGACGGCGCCGTTCAACAACCCGGCGCTGCGCCGCTTCGTGCTGGAGGTTGCGAAGCAGTCGGACTACCTGGCGACCGTCACCGGCGGCAGCCCGGATGCCTGGCGTGAATGCGCCGCGATGTATCCCTGCACGATCGCCGGCGTCGAGGAGATCGGCAAGGAACGCTTCGGCCGCCTGGTGGGCAACGAGGCGGCGATGCGCGAGGCGCTGCGCGCCACCGGCTACAACAACGAGAAGATCGTCATCCTCAACCCGGCGGACAGTGCGGCGCTGGCGCCGCTCGGCCCGATCACGGCAGACCTGCTGAAGCGCGCTGGGCTGAATGTCGATCTGCAGGACATGGATTGGGGCACGCTGCTGCAGCGACGCGGCTCGAAGGCGCCGGTGGAGGAGAATGGCTGGAGCATCTTCCACAGCACCTGGCCCAGCATCGCCATCGCCGACCCGGTCCAGAACACGACGATGCGCGGCGAAGGCTCGCGCGGCTGGCCGGGCTGGTACGAGAGCGCGGAGATGGAAAGCCTGACGGCACGGTGGCTCGCCGCGACCGATACGGCGGCGCAGGCGCGGCTGCAATCGGAGATCCATGCCCTGGCATTGCGCGAGGTTCCCACCTTGCCGCTCGGCATCTACTTCCCGAAGACGGCCTATCGCCGCGACCTGACCGGGGTGCTCGACGGATCCGTCCGCTATCCCTGGAACGTCAGGCGCGGCTGATCGTGACTCATCTCGTGGGCGGCGTCTCCAGCGCCGCGCGTGTGCTGCCCGAGACGTCCGGGGGTGCCTTATGCGTCGCACGATCCCAGGGCCCCTGGCTCTGGGACCTGGCGGGAAGGCGGCATGTGGACACGGCACTCGGCTTCGGCGGCACCATCCTCGGCCATGCCCCGGCCGAGGTCGTCGAAGCTGCCGCGGCGGCCCTGCGCAACGGCCCGCTTCCGGCCTTCGCCCATCCGGGCGAGGAGGCCGCCGCCGCCGCGCTCTGTGCCCATACGGGGCCGCTCGACAGGGCGCTGTTCGTCAGCACCGGCAGCGAGGCGGTGCACCTTGCCTGTCGCGCCGCGCGGGTTGCCACCGGGCGCCGGCGCATCGCCAAGATGGCGGGCGGCTTCGATGGCTGGCTGGACGACATCGCCTTCGGTGCGGCCGGTTCCGCCGAGGCGGCGTTTCCCGGCAATGCCAGGCCGGAGACCGACCGTGTCGCGCTGCTGCGCTTCAACGATGCCGAGGATGCCGAGCGTCTTTTCGCCGAGCATGACGACATCGCCGCGGTGATCGTCGAGCCGATGCTCGCCAATACCGGCTGCCTGATGCCCGCGCCCGGCTACCTGGCACGGCTTTCCGAGATTGCGCGCCGGCATGGCGCGCTGGTGATCATGGATGAGGTGCTGATGGGCTTCCGGCTGCAGGCGGGGCTGACCTCGCATGCGCTCGGCCTGGATCCGGACCTCGTCACGCTTGGCAAGGCGATCGGCAGCGGGCTGCCCGTGGCCGCCGTGGTGGGGCGGGAGCCGATCATGCGCGCCTTCGCCGATGGCCGGGCGGTGCGCGCCGGGACCTACAGCGGCAATCCGGTCTCCTGCGCCGCCGTGCTGGCGACGCTGCGCCTGCTGGACCAGGCGGATTATCCGGCCCTTCTGGCACGCGGAGATGCGCTGCGCCGGCACATCGAGACCTGCTTCGCCGATGCGGGCCTCGCCGTCAGCACCTGCGGCTATGGCAGCGTCTTCGCGATCTGGCCCGGCGCCCAGGCGCCGCAGGATTATGCGGAGGCGCTGCGCCTGCTTCAGCCGGGCTGGTCGCAGGCGCTGCATCTGCATCTGCGGCGCGAGGGGGTGCTACTGATGCCCTCCGGCTTCGGCCGCCTCTATCTGTCCTTCGCCCATGATGCGGAGGCGATGGCCCTGCTGGAACAGGGCTTCGCCGCCGCGGCGCGGGCTATGCGGGACGGCGCCGCAGCCTGACCTGCGGCGTGATGTCGAGGTCATCCAGCGGGTAGAAGGGCCGCGCCACGGTGAAGGGCAGCTCCGCGACGCGGTAGGAGGACATGCCCGGCGTGTCCACCGTGATGCATTCGCCGATCGCCGCGTAGTTCAGCGTGAAGTGGTAGCCCGAGCGGGTCACCACGACGCGCTGTTCCGCCGGCTCCACGCCCATGGCGCGGTAGTATTCCGGGTCGATGTAGGAATAGGGGAAGGCGGTCAGCACCACCTTCAGATCGCCGGCCCGCAGCACGGCATAGGGCCCGACCGTGGCGCGCTGGCCGGCCTCCGCCGGGCCGGCATAGACCAGGGATGCGCCGGCGCCTTCCGCGATCACTTCGCCGGTCATCGTCACGGGCGGCGCCATGCGGGAGAAGCGGCCACCGAAGGTGACGGTGACGGTGGCACCGAGGCCGGCGGCGCGGCAGGCCACCACCGCCTCCGCATCCGTGATCGGCACGATGGCGGGAAGCCCCGGGCCGCGCGCCAGCAGCGCGTGCAGGATGACCGTGCTGTCTCCCGGCGCGCCGGCTGCCACCCGGTCGCCCTGGTCGCCCAGGATCAGCGGCCGGTCGGTTCCGGCAACGGCGCGGTCCAGGCAGGATTCGAGGCTCGGATAGGCGCCGATCAGGCTGGCGCGGGCCTGCCACAGTGAGGCCGTGAGCTCGGCGACGAGCGCCTCGGCCGCCGCGGAGCGACGGTTGCCATAGGCCATCACCACCTGGCCCAGCCCCGCCACATCCAGGAATTGCTGCGCGTTGAAGATCGAGGCGTCGTGGACCTGTCCGGCCTCCACCGCCGCCCGCGCCCGTGCATGCAGGCCCTGGAGCGGTTCCTCATCCGTGCGGTCGTTGCCCAGCGTCAGCATCGGCAGGTGCGACCAGGCCAGCACCGGGTCCAGCGTCCCGTCGAGCATGGCCAGCGCGGCCGCCCCGGCACGCCGGCCGGTCTCGCCCTGGTCGGCATGCGGGTTGGTCAGGTAGCCCGCCAGCAGGTCGCAGGCCTCCAGCAGTTCCGCCGTGACATGGGCGTGCAGGTCGAAGGCCGCGGTGATCGGCACCTTCGGCCCGACGATGGCGCGCAATTCCTGCACCAGGACGCCTTCCGGATCCGCCAGAGTGGGCGTCAGCATGCCGCCATGCAGCGGCAGGGCGATGGCGTCGAAATCGCCGCTTCGCGCGGCGTCCAGCATCGCGTCCTTCACCTCCTCGAACACCGCATCCTCGACCGGGCCGCCGGATTGGGCGCGGAACAGCAGGGGCACCGTCACCTCGGCGCCCGCCGCATCCGCGGCGGCGATGATGCCGCCCAGCGTGGAGTTCGTACCCCGCGCACGCGCCACCGCATCGGCGCCCCCGGTGATGGTGAAGCTGTCCCGCCCCGTCAGGACCGGGTTGAAGCTGTGGGATTCCTGGGCGATGCCGCCTGCCAGGATACGTCGCGCTGCCATGCCTGCTCGCCCCGTCGATCTGGTTGTCGCGCGGTGATCAGAGGGTGTCGGCGCGCCAGGCGCAACGCCACTACTGGGGGTTGGGAAGGATTGTCGCCAGGGGACCGACGCGGGATCAGTAGGTGGGCGGCGTGATGGCGCTGATGATCGTGCTCACACCATCCGATGCGTTGCGGAACCGATGCGGCTGCCGGCTGTCGAAGTAGTAGCCGTCACCCTCCCGCAGGATGCTCGTCTGCTCGCCTACGGTGACCTCGACAGCGCCGCGGGTGACGATGCCGGCCTCCTCGGCATTGTGGGTGATCATGCCGTCGGTGCCCGCGCCAGGCGCGTAGCTTTCCGAGAGCAGCAGCATGCGGCGGTTCGGGTAGTCCATGCCGACGACGCGATGTGATACGCCATCGCTGCGGCCGATTTCCGTGAATGCTTCCGCGGGATAGAAGATGCGGGCCGGGACGGTGCTTTCCAGGTCGGCGAAGAAGGCCGATACCGTCTGCCCGAGCGCGTCCAGGATGGCTCCCAGCGTGTCGATCGACGGGCTCATCCGGTCGCGCTCGATCAGGGAGATGGCCGAGTGTGACACGCCGGAGCGAATGGCCAGCTGGCGCATGCCGACGCCCCGACGCCGTCGGAGATCGCGCAGCTTCATTCCCAGCATCGGCATGGACAACCTCCCGCGCAGCGATGCCGCGCGTCTGGTTTACGGAAATCATCCCGAACCTGTCAAAATCCTGGTGATAATTCTAGACGGCACGCCCGCGCCTTGTGCTGCGCCGCCTGCCGGCATCGGCATCGGCATCGGCAGCGGCATGCGCGTACACGACAGGCCTCGAAAAGGGCCGCTCTTGGATCGCCGGGTCCCGCATCCTAGCATCAGCGGCCGGCCGCGGCACGGCGCCGGCCGCGAGGGGAGACGGTCGTGAGCATTTTCAATGCCCTGATGGGCAATTCGACAAAAGTGGACCTGGCGAAGCTCGCCGATGAATTCGGCCCTCTGCTGATCGAAGGAGAACAGATCAAAGGGGCGTATCGCGTGGTGCGTGACATGTTCGTCTTCACCAACAAGCGCTGTATCCTGGTGGACCGGCAGGGCGTTACCGGCCGCAAGACCGAGTATCTCAGCATCCCCTACCACGACATTGCGCGCTATGCGGTTGAAACGGCAGGATCATTCGACATGGATGCCGAGCTGAAGATCTGGCTGCGTGGCGACTCGCAGCCCATCGTCAAGCAGTTTCCCAAGGTGGCGAATACATTGAGGTTCACCGCATGATATCTGAAGGTGTTCTCAAGTAGTTCAGGATTGAGCCTCGCAAACCCTCGGCCGCCGGTATTTCCAATCCGGAATCTCCCAGCCCGGTATTCCCAAACGGTCTCCAGGCCGGCGCCTGCGTCAGAACGGCGCCATCCAGAGCAGGCCGTCCGGCGCTCGCCTGACAACCGCCCCCTGGAAGGCCGCAGGCTCCAGGCGCCCCTCGGCGATGGCGGCCTCGATGCGGTCTGCGCTGTCTGCCGGATCTTCGTATCGGAGCGCGGCGCTGATCGGCGCAAGATTCCAGTTCCACCACTCCAGCCGCAGCAGACGCTCCCGCAGCGCCTCATCAAGGCGGAATTTGAGGATCCTGCCTGGCACGCCGGCTGCCACGCCATAGGGCGCGACATCGCGACTGATCACGGCGCCTGCAGCGACGATCGCACCGTGCCCGACCTGGCATGCGCGCCGGATCAGCGCATTTCCGCCGATCCAGACATCATTCCCGATCTGGACCGGCCGCGCGCCATAGGCCCGGAATCGTCCCGTGCCGCGCCATGCCTCGTATGGCGGCCCCAGCCGGCGCGTCCCGTTGTACTGGAAGGGGTGCGAACTCAACCATCCGGTCGGATGCTCGGCCGGGCCGATGGTGACGCTGTTGGCGATGGAGCAGAAGCGACCGATGCGCGCGTGGGATATCTCGCCGCTGCCGACATAGCTGAACGCGCCGAAATGCACCTCGCCCAGCATCGAGGCATGAATCGAGCAGGGCCCCTCGAATACGCCGCATTTCAAATTTGCGAAGCGTTGAAGTGCGTTGACGTTGACCCCGACCGCCCCCAGCTGCGCCGGCCGTTCCAGCCGCACGGCGCCTTCGCAGAATTTTTCTATGGGGAGTGACGCGAGTTCATGACGGGCGCTCATGCTTCGAAAGCTCCGTGCCGTCGTCTGTTCCTGGTCATAGGTGGAGTTGTCCCAGCTTGAAATTGGCGCCGTTGCGGCGCCGATCGCCGAAGCGCCGCCCGCCATCAGGCTTGGCAGCAAGCATGGCGCGAACAGGATGCTCAAGGGACCGAAGCACGAGAAGCACCCGGCCGACCCGAGTGGCAGCGCAACGCAGGCGCGTGATGCGGATCTCGCCGGGATACCGCCGCATCCTCCCGCGCTGCCAGCTCGCGGCACCCCAGGTGGGAACCTTCCGGCGGGTCGATCCGTTCACCTGGCTCCCCGCCGCCGGCTTGCCCGCGCTGCGGAACCAGGAATGAGAGGATCCCCCGTGGTCGCCATGACAGCATCCGGGGTCGCACCCGGCTATCTGAGGCCGCTGCACCCGCTGCACGCCATCCTGCTCGCCTTCCCCTTGCCGCTGTTCCTGGGCGCGTTGCTCAGCGACATCGCGTATTCGGCCACCTTCCATGTGCAATGGGCGAATTTCGCATCCTGGCTGATCACGGGCGGGCTGGTGCTTGGCGGCTTCGCCCTGCTGTGGGCGCTGGTCGACCTGATCCGCGGCGGCGCCGCGCGCCGCAAGTCGCGCGGCATCTACTTCGTCGTGCTGCTCGCCATGTGGGTGATCGGCTTCCTCAATGCCCTCGTCCACGCCAAGGACGCCTGGGCGACGATGCCGGAGGGGCTCTATCTGTCGGTCGTCGCCACGCTGCTCGCGCTGGTCGCTTCCTGGATGGGGTATTCCGGCTTCCAGCATCGGGAGACAAGGTGATGCGCGCGACCCTTCTACTCGGCGTGGCCGCCATGGCGCTGGTCGCCTGCGACGGCGATCCGGCTCCCGTCGAACGCGGCGCCAACCCGACCCTGCCGGCGCCGCAGCGCGGCCTGCTGCCGAACATGACCATTCCGCGGCCGGCCGGCTGGGGCACCGAGCGGCCGACCGTGCCGCAGGGCTACACTATCCAGGCGATCGCCACGGATATGCGGATTCCGCGCCAGATGGTGGCGTTGCCGAATGGCGATATCCTGGTCGCCGAAGGCTCTGGCGGCAACGCACCCACGCTGCGGCCGAAGGACTTCATCGCGGGCATCATCAAGAGCTGGGGCAAGTCCTCGGTCTCGGGCGGCAACCGCCTGACGCTGCTGCGCGATGCCGATGGCGACGGCACCTATGAGACGCGCAACATCTTCGCCAGCGACCTCAACGCGCCCTATGGCCTGGCGCTGGCCAATGGCTCGATCTACGTCGCCAACCAGGATGCGCTGGTGCGCTTCGACTATGTCGAGGGCCAGACGGAAGCCAGCGGGCCGCCGGTGCAGGTTACCGGTCTGCCGGCCGCCATCAACCATCACTGGACCAAGGCGCTGGCCGCCAGCCCGGACGGCCGGTTCCTGTATGTCGGCATCGGCTCCAACAGCAACATCACCGAACGCGGCATGACCGCCGAGGTGGACCGCGCGATGGTGTGGGAGATCAATGCCGAAACCGGCGCGCACCGTCCCTACGCCACGGGTCTGCGCAACCCCACCGCGCTGACCATCCAGCCCGGTAGCGGCCAGCTCTGGGCGGTGGTGAACGAACGCGACGAGATCGGCCCGAACCTGGTGCCGGACTACCTGACCTCGGTGCGGGAGGGCGCCTTCTATGGCTGGCCCTACAGCTATTGGGGCCAGAACGTGGATGAGCGGGTGCGGCCGCAGAATCCGCAACTGGTCGCCGCCGCCGTCGCGCCGGACTACGCGCTCGGCTCGCATGTCGCGGCGCTGGGACTGGCCTTCTCCACGCCCGCGATGGGCGCCAGCTTCGCCGATGGCGTCTTCGTCGGCGAGCATGGCAGCTGGAACCGCAGCGTGCCGTCCGGCTACCGCGTGGTCTTCGTGCCGTTCGAGGGCGGACGCCCGGCCGGCGACGCGGTAGATTTCGCCACCGGCTTCCTTAACGCTGAGGGCAATGCCCGCGGTCGCCCGGTTGGCGTGACGATCGACGCACGCGGGGGTCTGGTGATTGCCGATGACCTGTCGAATACGATCTGGCGGGTGACGGCGAGCCAGCCGCAACCGGCTGCGACGCCCGCAGCCGCCGTACCTCCGGCTGGGGCGCCCGCGGCTGGCGATACCCCGGCTGGCGATACCACGGCGGCGCCGGGCCGCTGACGCCCGGCGGTGGCGGGGGTTCACCCCTCGCCGGCGCCCGGCTCGGTATCGTCCTTCGGCTTCAGCGGCGTCAGCACATACAGCGTCACCGCCGTGAACAGGCAGATGGTGACGGCGACGTGGTAGCTGCCGAGCGCCACCGCCGCGCCGATCGCGCCGGTGGCCCAGATGCTGGCCGCCGTCGCCGTCCCCCGGATTTCCGCGCCACCCTTGAGGATGGCGCCGGCACCGATGAAGCCGATGCCGGTGATCACACCCTCGATGATCCGTGCCGTCGCCTCCGGGTTGTTGCCCATCATCTCCTCGGAGGCCTGCACGAAGCCGCAGCTGGCGATGGCGACAAGCGGGAAGGTGCGCAGCCCGGCGCTGTTGCTCTCCCTCTCCCGGTTCCAGCCGATGATGAAGGCCAGCATGTAGGCGAAGCCCAGGTCGCGGATGTTCGGGCCATAGGCCGGCACCAGGTCGCGCAACGCATCGGGTAGCCAGCCTTGCATCAAGGTCATCCTCCTCTCAAGCTGCCGCGCGAAGCCGCGGGCAGGCAGCAGAACCCGGCGACACCGACCGGGTTGCATGGCCGGAGACCGCGGTACGGGGCAGGGGGGATGCGACGGCATGCATGTGGTCCTGATCACCGGCGCGGGCCGCGGCATCGGCCTGGCCACCGCGCGGCGCTTCCTGGCCGAAGGCTGGCGCGTTGCGCTGCTGGATATCGAGGCCGGCCTGCTCGATGCCGCGATGGCGGAGATTGCGCAGCCAGAGGCAACGCTGGCGCTGCTCTGCGACGTGGCCGATGCGCCCGCGCTTGCTGCCGCCATCCGGCGCACGCACGCCCATTTCGGCCGGCTGGATGCGCTGGTGAACAATGCCGGCACCGCAGTGTTCAAGCCGATGCTGGAGACCACGGCGGAGGAATGGGCGCGGGTGCTGGCGGTGAACCTGACCGCGCCGTTCCTCGCGGTGCAGGCGGCGGCGCCGCTGATGGCGGAAGGTGGCGGCGGGGCGGTGGTGAACATCACCTCCATCTCCGGCCTGCGCGCCTCCACGCTGCGGGTCGCCTATGGCACCAGCAAGGCCGCGCTGGCGCATCTGACCAAGCAGCAGGCGGTCGAACTGGCCGGCCTCGGCATCCGGGTGAATGCGGTGGCACCGGGGCCGGTCGATACCGCCATGGCGAAGGCGGTGCACACGCCGGAAATCCGCCGCGACTACCACGACACCATCCCGCTGAACCGCTACGGGCTGGAGAGCGAGCTGGCGGAGACGATCCTGTTCCTGTGCAGCGACCGCGCCAGCTACCTGACCGGCCAGGTGATCGCCGTGGATGGCGGCTTCGAGGCGACCGGGATCGGCCTGCCGACGCTGCGGGCCGCGCGCCGGAACATATAGCCGAAGGGGCTGCCGCCGGGCCGGCGCCGAGAAGGCTCAGCGCGACAGGTTGCTGGCGCGCATCTCCTTCGGCGCTTCCGTCACCATCCGCACTTCCACCCGGTTGCGCCCCTTGGCCTTGGCCAGGAACACCGCCGCATCGGCCCGCTTCAGCAGGTCCTCGGGCGATTCATCGCCCGGCAGCAGGCCGGTGACACCGAGGCTGGCGGTCAGCCGCGCCGGAACCTCGTCACCCGTGAACAGGAAGCTGTGCCGGGCGATGGAAGCGCGCAGACCCTCGGCGAGGGAGGCACCCTGCACCGTGCTGGCGCCGGGCAGCGCGATGGCGAAGATCTCGCCGCCCAGCCGGCCGAAGCTGGCCTTCAGCCCCTCGGCCTGAGCGCAGCCGAGCTTCGCCACCGCCTGCAGCGCGGCATCGCCCGCGGCGTGGCCGCGCATGTCGTTCAGCGGGCGGAAATGGTCCAGGTCCATCACCACCAGCGCCAGCGGGCTGCCCTGGCGGCGCGCCTCCGCGAAGGATTCCTGCAGCCGGCGCAGGAAATGGCCGCGATTGCCGATGCCGGTCAGGTCGTCGGTTTCCGCACGCTGGCGCAGTTCCGCCGTGCGGGCCGCCACGTCCGCCGTCAGGCGCACATTGCTTTCCGCCAGCAGCGTCTCCGCCTCCCGCCGCTCGCTCAGCAGGGCCATCAGGACCAGGGCGTTGGTCGCCATCAGCACGATCATCATGCCGACCGCGCGCAGCGGGTTCGGCACCACATCCGCCTGGAACGGCCCGAGCCCTGCCAGCGTGCCGACGGTCGCCACCACGGAAATCAGCGTCAGCAGGCTGTAGGCGGCACGCAGCGAGATGCGCAGCGTGACCCAGGTGACCGGGATGGTCAGCAGCACCACCGCCTCCGGCTGCACCAGGGCGGCGGCCTGCGGCGGCAGGGCGAAGACCAGGGCGGCGAGGCCGGCCGCGGCGGCCAGCACCGCGCGATCCCCGGTCGCGGAGGCCGGCCGCGTGCCATCCGCCAGGATGCGCCGGCCTGGCGAGGCCGGGGTGCGCTCCAGCCCCATCCACAGCATCAGCGTCGGCGCGAAGAAGAACACGCCCCCGGCCTCGCACAGCGCCCAGCGCGAGAAGACGGAATAGGCGGCCTCCATCGGCAGGCCGCCGACCAGCAGCAGGGCCGCGGTGCCGCCCAGCGCAGTCAGCACCGCCTGCAGCACCACGCATCCGGCGACGAAGCCGAGCACCCCCTGAAGCCGGGTGAACAGGCCGGTGGGCGGCCGCAGCGCCCGCGTCAGCAGCGCGCCGGCCAGCGGCCCGAGGCTGTTGGAGACGGAAATCAGCATGGCGCCGAGGAATCCCGCCTCCAGCAGCAGCCAGTTGACCGCGAAGGAGCCGAGGAACAGCCCCGGCACCAGCCTGGCGCCGCCCATCATGCAGGCCACCGCGGCAATGCCCGCCGGCAGCCAGATCGGCGCCGGGAACAGGCCGTATCGAGAAAAGAAAGTTCCGACCGCGGCGCCGAGCCCGGCATAGAGCAGCGCCACCGCGAGGTTGCCCAGCAGCAGGCGGCCCGGACCTGACAGCTCGAAGCGCCGCTCGCCGGCCGGGTTCGAGTGCCTGGGCTGGTGCGGCGCCACGGACTGAGATGCGGTGGCGCTCGAGGCGTAACCGCCCTGGGCTGGATATGGCATCGGGTCGGTGGATCTCACTCGTCGCGGGATGCGGGCGGGGCGTCGAGGTACTCCCGCCCGCCGATCGGGACCGGTCAAACGATCACGTGCAGCGTAAATAAGTTTGGCATCCCCATGCGTGCGCTGCAACAACAGGTTGTTGAGCAGCCTGACCGCGACCGCGCTTGCATCGGCATCAGGCCGTGGCGGCGGGTGAGGGCGCCAGCCGGCGGCCGAACACCAGGATCGCCAGCAGCGGCAGCGCCAACCCCACCAGCGTCGCCGCGATCACCAGCAAAGGCAGCTGGGCATAATCGCCCCGCCCGACCTCGAACACGGCGTTGAGCCCGCGGGAGGCGATGGCACCCGCCTGCAAGGCAAGGTTCATGAGAGACGCCATCAGCGCGAACCAGGTGGCGCGCCGCCCCTCCGGCGCATGCAGCGCGATCAGCGTCAGCATCGGGATCATCGCGAGCTGCGCCATGGGGGCGGAGAAGGCGGTATCGACCAGCCCGATGGTGCGCGCGCCGAAGCCGAAGGCCTGCGCGGTCCATTCATGTAGCCCGTAGAGCATGCCGATGCTGGGCAGCATGAAGGCGGCGTTCAGCACCGCCAGCCAGAAGAACACCGCCCCCAGCGGCCAGCGCACGATTCGCCCGCCCAGCAGCAGCGCGCCGGCGATCGCCAGCCCGGTGCCGAGCTGGCCCAGCGTGCCGAAGAAGCCCTGGCTGTAGCCCAGCACGTCGATCTGCCACCATTGCAGCGCCGGACCCGGGGACGGCATGGCGCGGAAGGCGAAGATGATGATGGCCGCCGCCGCCATGGCACGCCGCGTCGCCGCCGGCACGCCCGCCACCGTCACCCGCAGCAGCGCCAGGATCACGCCCAGCGTCAGCAGGAAGCCGATCTCCTCCGCGAAGGGCGGCTGGCCGATGCCGAGCGCGAGCATCGCCGCGCCGAAGCCGAGGCCTCCCCACAGGATGCGCGCATCCCGCGCACCCGGCGCTTCCTCCGTCTCGCGCAGCAGGAAGGCCGCGACCAGGCTGGGCAGCGGCAGGGCGGCGGCCATCAGGAAGATGGTGGAAGCCGGCAGCAGCTGCGCCAGCCAGCCGCCGGCACCGGCCGTGGCGAAGGCACCGCCCATCAGCGCGACGCGGCCGAGCACCTGGATATCGCCGAGTTCCGCCTGCACCACCTCCGCCGGGCGGGGCGAGCCATCGGGGTGGCTGCGGTCCACCACCTCCGTCGTCATCGCATCCGCCACGCTGTCCTGCACCACCAGGCCGAGCACGGCGGCGAGCGAGGCTGCGATATAGGCGGCCTCCGCCGGCACCGGCGCCGTCATCCCCGCCGCGGCGCCGGCCAGCATCAGGTTGGCGGCCACCTGCAACCCGGCGCCGAGCAGCACATAGGCGCGGCGGCGCGACCCCAGGATCGGCACCGTATCCACCAGATGGCCGATCACCATCTTCAGCGTCCAGGGCACCGTCAGCCAGGCGGCCAGCGCCAGCAGGCTGGCGGGAGACAGGCCCAGGCTGTCGCGTACCCAAAAGGTCTCCGCGATCGCCGCGAAGCCGCTGGCACCCGCCACCAGGTAGATCAGCAGCGGCGGCGCGGTGCGACGGTTCAGCATGGCCAGCGGCGCCAGCAGGCCGCGCTTCGGCGTATCCGTCATGCCTCGATTCAGCCCCTGACTGCCTGCAGCAGCACCTGCAACGCGATCAGGGCGAGGCCGGCTGCGAACAGCCGGCGCAGCAGGGATTCGCGCAGCCGGCTGCTGAACCGGGCGGCGACCGGCGCCGTGACCATGGCCGGCAAGGCGAGCAGCAGCACCGCGCCGAGCGCCACCTGCCCCACGGCATCCGGCAGGCCGGCCGTGGGCGCCAGCGCGAAGACCAGCGCCGCCGGCGCCGCCACCGCCAGGTTGAACACCGCCCCGGCGCCCGCGGCGCGCAGCAGCGGCACCCGGAACATGCCCAGCACCGGCCCGCTCAGCGTGCCCGCGCCGATGCCGAGCGCCGCGGCCAGCAGGCCGACCAGCAGCGGCGGCACCAGGCCGAGCGGGGGTTCCGGCGGCGCATCGGCCAGGGTGAAGCCGGAGGCCGGGCCCATCCGCAGCGCCAGCAACGCCACCAGCCCGCCGAACAGGCCGACGGAAAGCCCAGGCGGCAGGATGCGCGCCAGCAGCAGCCCGCCCAGCCCGCCCACCACCACGGGCGGCGTCCAGGCGCGCAGCAGCCGCCGGTCCAGCGTGCCGCCCCGCGCATGGCCCCAGGCCGCCGGCAGTGCGGACAGCGCGACCACCAGATGCGCCGTGCCGATGCAGACCGGCAGCAGCCGGTCCGGCGCCAGCGCGCCGCCGCCGAGCACCGCCAGCAGCACCGGTACCGCCACCACGCCGCCACCGATGCCGAGCAGCCCACCGATGGCGCCGATCACCACGCCGGAGGCCGCCAGCATCAGCGCACCGCCCGGGCCATAGGCGCCGAGCAGGCCGGTCACGCGCCGTCCAGATTGGCCAGCATCTCCTCCTCCACCGTCAGGTGCATCCGCAGCAGGGCCTCCAGGGCAAACAGGGTGCGACGCAACTCGCCTTCCGTCACCTCCGCGCCGCCGGATTCAGTGGCCAGGCGCAGCAGGGTGGCCAGCCGCTCCGCCAGCGTCTCCAGCTCCGCATGCATGCGGATCAGCGGTGCCATCGGGTCGGCCCCGCCGAGGCGGCGCGCCGCTTCGGGGTAGAGGCTGCGTTCCTCGGCGTGCTGGTGCGGCAGCATCTCCTCCCGCAGCCTGGCTTCCAGGGCGGGCAGGGCGTCCAGCCTCGGCGCGGTGGCGGCGGCGCCCAGGGCATCGGCCAATTGCCGCAGCCCGGCATGTTCCCCCTGGCGCGCCACCAGCCCGGCGGCATCGGGCATCGCGGTGGGGGCCGAATCCTGCCGGCCCGGGCGCAGCGCGGTCAGCGCCAGCAGGATGGCGGCGACATCGATGCCCTCCTGCACCAAAGCGCCGGCCAGCGGCGGCAGCAGCCCGATGGCGGCGAAGCCCATCGCCACACCGGACAGCCCCATGCCGAGCCAGATGGCGCGCAGCGCGATGGCGCGGGACCGGCGGGCGATGGCGATCGCCTCCGCCACCCGGTCGACGCGATCCACCAGCAGCACCACGTCGCCGGCCTCCGCCGCCGCAGCGGTGCCGGAGGCGCCCATGGCGATGCCGACATCGGCCGCCGCCAGGGCCGGGGCGTCGTTCACGCCATCGCCCACCATGGCGGTAGGGGCGGCCTCGGCCTCCCGCCGCACCGCCAGCAGCTTCGCCTCCGGCGACTGGTCCGCCAGTATTTCATCCAGCCGCAGCGCGCGGCCGATCGGCGCGGCTGCGGCGGCGCGGTCGCCACTCAGCAGCACGATCCGGTCGATGCCCAGCGCCCGCAGCCGGCGGATCGCGCGCGGCGCTTCCTGGCGCATCGCATCGGCCATGACGAAGGCGGCCACCACGCGCCCGTCCCGCGCCAGCCAGGCGACGGAGCCGGCGGCAGCCGCCACCTGGGCGGCGATGCCGAAGCCGGGGCGCGGTTCCAGCCCCTCCGCCAGCAGGAAGCCCTCCGAGCCGAGCAGCAGCGCGTGGCCTTCCACCTGGCCGCGCAGCCCGCCGCCCGCGATCTCCGCCACCCCATCCGGCACCGGCAGCGTCACCCCACGCGCGGCGGCGGCGGCAACGAGCGCGGCGGAGACGGGGTGGGACGATCCCTGCGCCAGCGCCGCCGCCAGCCGCAGCGCGGCATCCCGGCCCAGCGAGGGCTCCGCATCCAGCGCCACCAGCCGCGGCTGGCCGGGGGTCAGCGTGCCGGTCTTGTCGAAGATCACGGTCCGCACGCGCGCCAGCCGCTCCAGCGCGCCGCCGCCCTTGACTACGATGCCGCGCCGCGCGGCGCGGCCGATGCCGGCCATCAGCGCCACCGGGGCGGCCAGGATCAGCGGGCAGGGGGTGGCCACCACCAGCACCGCCAGGGCGCGCAGCGCATCGCCGCTGAAGGCCCAGGCGCCGCCGGCGATGATGGCGGTTGCCAGGGTGAAGCCCAGCGCCCAGCGATCCGCCAGCCGCACCAGCGGCGCGCGGGCCTGCGCGGCCTCCGCGGTCAGCCGCAGGATGGCGGCATAGGTACTGGCCGAGGCGTCGCGGCTGGCGCGCATGCGGAAGGCGTCGCCCGCATTCACCGCGCCGCTACGGAGTGCCGCGTGGGCCGTGAGCTCTACCGGCAGGGATTCGCCGGTGAGCGCGCTGTCATCCAGCGTGGCGGCGGCATCCTCCAGCACGCCATCGGCTGGGATGGTGGCGCCGGGGCGGACCAGCAGCAGGTCGCCCGGGCGGATCTCCGCCACCGGAATCTCCTCCAGCCCTGCGGCGGATTGGCGCAGCGCGATGCGCGGCGCGCGGGCCATCAGGCTGGTCAGCGCGGCGGTGGCGCGGCCTTCCGCCCAGGCTTCCAGCGCCTCCCCACCCGCCACCATCAGCGCCACCACGGCGGCGGTGGCCGGCTGGCCGAGGGCGAGGGCGCCGAAGATGGCCGCGAGTGCGACCACATCCACGCCCAGACGCCCGCCCGCCAGCGCCCGCAACACTCCCAGCGTCACATGCAGCGCAACAGGCAGCGCGGCGGCGGTGAAGGCCCAGAAGGCAGGCGCCGCCCACCCCGCCAGATGCAGCGCCGCCCCGGCTGCCAGGCCGAGGGCTACCCAGGAGAGAAGAAGGACGCGCTGCATCGGCCGGCGGGTTCCGATCTGCCGGGGCGGATGCGCCGCCCCGGCCTGAGGCTCAGCGTGCCGGCTTCTCGATGTTCCAGATCACCGGGAAGCCGAAATCGATCACGCCCTTCAATTCGGCCCGCCACACCGCCGGGCTGCGGAACTGGCCGGCGATCGGGAAGGTGGCGTTCTCGAAGGAGATCTTCTGCAGCTGGGCGGCGTATTCGCGGCGCTTCGCCGGGTCGCTCTCCGCCTCGAACTGCGCCAGCACCGGCGACATCTCATCCACGCAATAGCCCCAGGGCTGGTTGTCCGTGCAGTTGAAGCCGACGCCCATGTTGGACAGCGGGTTGGCCAGGTCGAAGCCGGTATAGACCACCGGCACGATGTTCCAGCCGCCCTGGTCCAGCGGCTGGCGCTGTACCCAGCGCTGCGCGATGGAGGCCCAGTCGCTGGCCTGCACATCCAGGTTGAAGCCGGCCCGCTTCAGCCGGTCGATCATCACCAGGCCGTAGGGGTTCAGCAGCGGGCTGTCCGCCGGGTGCAGCAGCACCACGCGTTCATTCTTGTAGCCGGCCTGCTGCAGCAGCGCCTTGGCGCGATCCAGGCTCGGCTGCTGGATGATGTCGCTGCCGAGCGTGCTGGAATAGGGCGCGCCGCACATGAACAGGCTGGCGCAATCCGGCTGGCCGAGGCCCTCGCCGAAGCCGGCGCCGGCCAGCACCTCCGTCCGGTCCAGCGCCTGCTGCACCGCGCGGCGCATCAGCACATTGTCGAAGGGCGGCAGGAAGTGGTTGAGGCTGGCGCAATACATCAGGTTGGCCTGGCCGCCGGCCTGGGCGATGGTCATCTGCCGGTTGGTGCGCAGCCGCGGCAGGTAGTCCACCGGGGCGTATTCCAGGTAGTCCACCTCCCCGGTCTGCAGAGCGGCGACGCGTAGGCCGGGGTCGGCCATGGTCGCCATCTCGACGCGGTCGAGCTTCACCACCTTGCCGCCCGCCAGCCCATCCGCCGGTTCTTCGCGCGGCACGTAGTTCGCATTGCGGGTGAAGCTGGCGCGTTCACCGGGGATCCAGCCGGCGCGCTGGAAGATGAATGGGCCGGAGCCCATGATCTCCTGCACCTGCTGCGAGGGCGGCGTGGCATTGGCGATGCGCGCCGGCATGATGAAGGGCACGTGGACGGAGGGTTTGCCGAGCGCCTCCAGCACGCCGCCGAAGGGTTTTGCGAGTTTCAGCACGAAATGGCGCGCATCGGTGGCCGTCAGGCTTTCCGTCGAGGCCAGCAGGCGGCGGCCGATGGAATCGCGGCCGCCCCAGCGCTTCAGGGACGCGACGCAATCCTCCGCCGTCACGTCGCTGCCGTCATGGAACTTCAGCCCGGGGCGCAGGGTGAAATTCCAGGTCAGATTGTCGCCGCTGATCTCCCAGCCCTGCAGCATCTGCGGCTTGTACGCGCCCTTGCTGTCCATTGAGACCAGCGTGTCGAAGACCAGGTAGGCGAAGTTGCGGGTGACGAAGCTGGGGCTGGAGATCGGGTCCAGGTTCTGCAGCCCGACATTGACGATGAACCGGAACGGCGCCGCCTGCGCCCGGGCGCGCGAGGATGCGCCGGCGGAGATCAGGGTGATGCCGGCGCCCGCGAGCGCCTGTCGGCGGGTGATCTGCATGGTCGTCTCTCCTCAACGTTGTTCCTGGGCAGCCCAGGCTTCGGCGATCTCGCTGCAAGTGGCGAACCATACGCCTTCGAAGCCGCGGATGAAGGCGATCATTTCGCGCAGCAGAGCGATGCGGCTGGGGCGGCCCGACAATTGCGGGTGCATGACCAGGTTGTAGAAGCCACCCCAGCGGTGGATCTCCTTGAATTCCTCCTGCCAGACCTCGCGGATATGGCTGTTGGTCATGATCGGCCGCGGCGTCTTCACGCTGAACAACACGAAGGGCGCGTCATCCAGGCTCCAGTGATAGGGCAGCTCCACCAGCTGCCGGCCGCCATCCGGATGCGGCAGGCGGTACGGATTCACATCCCCCATCATCGAGCTGTCGTAGAGGAAGCCGTGCTTGTCGAGCTGCCGCACCAGCTCATCCGTGGTTTCCCCGGCCGGGGACCGGTAGCCCTTCGGCACCACGCCGAGCACGCGCTTCAGGCTCTCCAGCCCCTTCTCCATCTCCTCGATGTCCTTCTCCGGCGCGTCCGGGTCCGGCCAGGCGTGGGAGTAGGAGTGGTGGCCGATCTCATGGCCGCCCTTCAGGATCATCTCGGCGCGGTCGGTATGGTTCTCCACCGTCCAGCCGGGGACGAAGAAGGTGCCCTTCACGCCGGCATCGCCCAGCGTCTCCAGGATCTTCGGCACGCCCACCTTGGCCCCGTACTGCCCCATGCTCAGCGTGCCGGGGCGGCGGGCATTGGAGGGGTCGCGGGACAGCCACAGCGTCTCCGCATCGAAGTCGAAGGTCAGCGCCACGGCGCAGCGCGCGCCATTCGGCCATTTCACGCTCATATCCATGTTCGACTCCTCATTCGCGGGGGGAATTGCGGGCATCGAGCCAGCCGCCATCCACCGCCAGGACCTGTCCCGTCACGAAGGATGCCTCCGCCGAGGCGAGGAAGGCGATCACGCTCGCCACCTCCTCCGCCGTGCCGGCGCGGCGCAGCGGCGCGGCCTCGACCATGGTCCGCAGGTACCAGTCATCCTGCCGGAAGGCGGCGGTCATCGCCGTCTCGATCACGCCGGGCGCGACGGCATTCACGCGGATGCCCTGCGGCCCCACCTCCGCCGCCAGGGTCCGCGTGGCCTGCGCGACGCCGGCCTTGGCCACCGCATAGGCCATGGTGCCGGGCTGGCCCGCGATGCCGAAGATGGAGGCGACATTCACCACCCGCCCGCCCGGCCGCGGCAGATGCGCCAGCACGTCGCGCGTCACCCGCAGCACCGCACCGAGGTTCACATCGAGGAAACGCGCGATCAGCGCATCATCCGATTGATCCAGTCGGCGCGACCCGCCGATGCCGGCATTGTTCACCAGCATGTCGATGCGCCCGAAGGCCGCCAGTGCCGCCTGCGCGATGCGCGAACCGGCATCGGGCGCTGCCACATCCAGCATCAGCGATTGCGCGCCGAGTCCGGCCGCCGTGTCCGCCACCGCCGCATCCTGGTCCACCAGCAGCACATCCGCGCCATCCGCCCGCAGCCTGGCGGCAGTGGCCGCGCCGATGCCGCGCGCGGCGCCGGTGACGATCGCGACCTCGCCGGCGAAGCGCCCGCGTTCAGGCAAGCCGGCCACCATCGATCGGCAGCGCGACGCCATTGATGTAGCTGGCGGCGTCGCTCAGCAGGAACAGCACGGCGGCGGTGACTTCCTGCACCTCGCCGAAGCGGGCGGAGGGATTCTTCGCGCGGAACATCGCCTCCACCCCCGCGGCGCGGTCGCCCAGTTGCTCGAAGACGCCGCGCAGCATCGGCGTCTCGATCTGGCCGGGGCAGACGGTGTTGGCGCGGATGCCTTGCATGGCATGGCCCACGGCGACGCTGCGCGTCATCAGTACCACCGCGCCCTTGCTGGCCGAATAGGTCGGGAACACCGCATTGCCGACGATGCCGGAGCCGGAGGCGATGGTCACCACCGCGCCGCCACCGGCCGCCGCCATGCGCGGCAGCAGGGCCTTCAGCGCCAGCCAGGTGCCCTTCACATTCACATCGAAGACCTGGTCGAACTCGGCCTCCGTCACCTCCGGCAGCGGCCGTGTCGGGCCGAGCGTGCCGGCGGCGGTGACCAGCAGCGTGGCCGGGCCCAGCGCATCCAGCGCCGCGGCGGCGCGGTCCATGTCGGCCGCGCGCGTGACGTCGCCCGCCACCGCCTGCGAACCCTCGCAGCGCGCGGCGGTCTCGGCCAGCCTCGCCGCATCGCGGTCGAACAGCACCAGCCTGGCGCCTTCCGCCGCCAGCGCCAGCGCCGCATCGCGGCCGAGGCCGGAGGCGGCACCGGTGACAAGGCCAACGCGGCCGGTGAAGCGAAGCGGCTTGTCCTGCATGTACAGCGCATTCCTTGCGGCGTGCCGGCACGATCCGGCCAGTATCCCCCGCGGTCAAGGGGCGTCTATTCTTCGCGCCGCAACGGGAGTGAACATGTTGGACCTGCGCGACCCCTCCTTGTACGCGCCCGCACCGGCGGGAGATGGCGCCGTGCTGCTGGCGCTCCGCGATCCCGCCAGCGGCGCGCTGACCTTCCCACGCTCGCCTTACGGGTCCCCGGCGCTGGAGCAGGTGGAACTCAGCGGCCAGGCCACGCTGCTGGCCTGCATCACGCTGCACCAGCCCGTGCTGCCGGGCGTGGTGCCACCGCTGGTGGTGGCGCGGCTGCAACTCGCGGAGGGCCCGGTGGTGGACGGCGTGCTGGATGGCACAGCCGAGCCGCCGCCCGGCACCGCCATGCGCGCGGTGCTGGTGGCGGAGGATGGCGCGCTGGCCTGCCGCTTCAGGCCCGTGGCATGAGTGGGCTTCGGGACCTGCGTCCGGTGCGCGTCGTCGGCATCGGCATGCACCGCTACCAATTCGCCAGCGACACGCCCTACATCACGCTCGGCCTGGCGGCGCTGCGTGCGGCGCTGGAGGATGCCGGGCTGGGCTGGCCGGACATCCAGGCCGCGATGATCGGCACGGCCGGGCTGGGCATGGCGGCCGGGCGCGTGATGCTGCGGCACATGGGGGACACGGGTATCGAGGTGATGCAGGTGGAGAACGCCTCCGCCTCCGGCTCCTCCGCCTTCCGAATGGCCTGCCTGCTGGTGGGAAGCGGGCAGCGCGACATCGTGCTGGCGCTGGGCGTCGACAAGCACGGCACCTCGCAGCGCGCGGTGGACAAGGACGGGCTGGCGCGGCTGTCGCCGAGCGACCACAGCCCGCTGGTCGAATTCGCGCTGCTCGCGCGCATGTGGCGGGATCGCCACGGGTTGCGGCCGGAAGACATGGCGCGCGTCGCGGTGAAGAACCACGGCAATGCCGCGCGCAATCCCTTCGCGCAGTTCCGCAAGCCGCGCACGCTGGAACAGGTGCTGGCCTCCGCCCCGGTCGCCGGGGATCTGACGGCGCTGCAATGCTGCCCACGCGGGGAAGGTGCCGCCGCCGTCATCGTCGCCAGCGAGGCTGCAATGGCGCGCCTCCGCCTGGACCGCCGCCGCGCCATCCGCGTGCTGTCCTCCACCGCGTCCAGCGAACCCGCCGTGCCACCGGGCGCGTTTCCCATGCTGGAGATCGTGCGCCAGTCCGGGCTAGAGACCCTGCGCCAGGCCGGCATCGGCGTCGAGGCGCTGGACATCGTCGAGTTGCACGACGCCTTCAGCATCGAGGAGATCGTCTATGCCGAGGCGCTCGGCCTGTGCCCGGTCGGCGAAGGCGCGGCCCGGCTGCGCGATGGGGCGTGGGAGATCGGCGGGCGCTGCGCGGTCAATCCCTCCGGCGGGTTGATCGGCATGGGCCACCCGATCGGCCCCACCGGCATCGGCCAGGTGGCGGAGATCGTGCGGCAATTGCGCGGCGAGGCGACAGGCCGCCAGCAACCGGGCGCGCGCACCGCCCTGGCGCATATGATCGGCCTCGGCGCCGTGGCGGTGGGCCATGTGCTGCAACGCGAATGACCCGTGCCCTGTGGCGCGCGCCGCGCTAGGCTGCGCGCACATGCATGAGGGAGCGAATCCATGAGCCAGGAATTCCTCGACGATCGCCGACGCGCGCTGGAGGAGGCCTTCTTCGCGCGGGAGACGGAGGCCTGGCGCCAACGCCAGCGCGAGGAAGCCGCGGCGGCTTCGCGGCGGGAGGCGCTGCAGGCCGCGTCCGGCATCACCGACACGGCGCTGCTGGACCGCCTGGCGGCACAGGGGCTGGAGGCTTCCACCATGGCGGCGTTGTCGCTGGTGCCGCTGGTGATGGTCGGCTGGGCCGACGGCACGCTGGATGCGAAGGAGCGCGATGCGCTGCTGCGCGCCGCGGCCCATTCCGGCATCGGCGACGACAGCCCGGCGCGGCATTCGCTGACGCAATGGCTGTCCGCGCCACCGCCGCCGGCACTTCTGGAAACCTGGTCCGACTATATCCGCGCCAGCACCGCGGGCATGGATGCGGCCGCGCGCCAGGCGCTGAAATCCGGCCTGCTGGATCGTGCGCGCGCGGTGGCGGAGGCGGCCGGCGGATTCCTCGGCCTTGGCGCCCGCATCTCGCCTGCCGAGGCTGCCATGCTGGAAAAGCTGGAGCGCGCCTTCGCGGCGTAGGGCGTGATCCGCGAAGGCGGCTACACCGCCGTCGAATGCCGCCCGGCGCGCTTCAGATGGGCGTCGAAGGCGGCGGCGGCGAGGCGGAGGAAGGGCGCACCCTCCGCCGTCATCGTCACCACGCCGTCTTCCAGCGTCAGGATGCCGGCGTCGCGCAGCGCCACCAGCTCGTCCCACGCCGCGGCGAGCAATTCGGTCGGCGGGCGGACCTGGAAATCGCACATCAGCCGCTCGATCACCGTGCCGCGCAGGCGGTCTTCCGGCGTGATCGCCAGGCCGCGCGCGATGGGCAGCGTGCCGGCGGCGATACCACGGCGCCAGGCGCCGATCTCCGTCGCGTTCTGCACGAAGCCCTGCGGCAGCCTGCCGATGGAGGAGGCGCCGAGGCCGAGCAGCGCATCGGCCACATCCGTCGTATAGCCCTGGAAGTTGCGCCGCAGCGTGCCGTTGCGCGCGGCCTGGGCCATCGGGTCCTGCGGCCGGGTGAAATGGTCCAGCCCGATGGCGACATAGCCCAGCGCATCCAGCAGCGCGCGCGCCGAGCGTGCCTGCTCCAGCCGTTCCGGCACGCCCGGCAGCGCGGATTCGTCAATCAGGCGCTGGTGTTTCTTCATCCACGGCACATGCGCATAGCCGAACAGCGCGATGCGGTCGGGCGCCAGGCTGTGCGCCAGGCGGATGCTGTGCTCCAGCCCCGCGACGCCCTGCAGCGGCAGGCCGTGGATCAGGTCGAAGTTGATCGCCGCGATGCCGGCGTCGCGCAGGAATTCCACGCTGGCCTGCACCAGATCGAAGGGCTGTACGCGGCCGATGGCGTGCTGCACCGCCGCGTTGAAATCCTGCACGCCCAGGCTGGCGCGGGTCACGCCCAGCTGCGCCAGGGTGCGCGCCAGGCTGCGGGTCAGGCTGCGCGGGTCGAGCTCGATCGCATGTTCCGCCAGGCCGGACAGGTCGAAATGCCAGGCGATGGCAGCCATCACGCGCTGCAGCCCGGCCTCCCCCAGCATGCTCGGCGTGCCGCCGCCCCAATGCAGATGCGTGACGCGCCGTGCCGGCGTGGCGGCGGCCAGCAGACGGATCTCGGCCAGCAGCGATTCCACATAGGCGTCGATCGGCGCCTGTTGCCGGGTCACCTTGGTATGGCAGCCGCAATAGGCGCACATCGCCGCGCAATAGGGCACGTGCAGGTACAGCGACAGCGTCGTCGCCGGGTCCTGCGCCGCCAGCCAGCCGGTGTAATCGGCATGGCCGATCCCTGCGTGGAAATGCGGCGCGGTAGGGTAGGAGGTGTAGCGTGGCACGGACCGCTCGGCCAAGGCGAGGCGTGTGGTGTCCAGGGCGCGGGGGGCGGTGCTGCTCATGCCGGCGAGCCTAGCCAGGCCCGCGGCGCACCATCTTGATCTGGGTCATAGCATCCGGAAGGTGCGTCAGATCCTCACGGCCGCACCCGGCGCAGGCGGCTGAAGCGCCGGAACAGGCCGCGCTTCGCCACCGGTTCGAACATCTCGCCCGGGCCTTCCGGGTCCAGCACCTCATGATCCGCCAGCCAGGTCTCGACGGCGGACAGGTCCGGCGTCTCGTACGGCACCAGGCTGCGGCCTGCGCCGCGCAGCGATTCGATGGTGCCGATCAGCGAACCGCTTTCGGCAAGCCGCGCCGTCACCACCTCCGGCGTCACGCCGAGATGCTCGGAGATGAGCTCGGCGCGCGCCGCGCGGATGGTCGGGCGCAGATCGGCATTGGCCGGCAGCCCCGCATCGATCACCACGTCGCACTCGGTATCCAGCCGCAGCGAGCGGTTGTTCATGTTGGAGGAGCCGACGCGCAGCACGCGGTCATCCACCACCATGATCTTGGCGTGGACATAGATCGGCTGCCCGCCTTCCGTCACCGGATGGTAGATGCGGAAGCGGCCCTGGGTATCGACGCGACGCAGCGCCTCCCGCAGCCTGGCGCGGGCGGAATCCATGGCGATCGGCTCCAGCCAGCCCTGCGCGCTGTGCGGGTTCACCAGCACGATCTCCGGCCCCTCCGGCTCCGCCAGCCGGCGCGCAATGGCCTCCGCGATGCGGCGGGAGGCGAAGTACTGGCTTTCCGCGTAGATCATGTGGCGGGCGGAGGCGATGAGGTCGAGATACAGGTGCTCCACCTCCAGGATCGCCGCGCGGTCCGGCATTTCCGGCTGGCTGCGGGCGATGCCGACGGCGATGTCGCGGAACTGCGGCGCCAGGCCCTCCGGCCAGCAATCGCCGCCCCTGGCCACCGGCGCCAGCGCGCGGCCGCCGGCCTGGCGCCAGCGGTCCCGCGCCAGCTCGCCGAGCGCCGCCGCCACCGGACCCTCCAGCGCCGTCGTCGCATCATGCCAGGGGCCGTGCGGCGTGCCGCCGGGGCGGATGCGGCGCTGGTCCTGGTCCGGGTGGTCGCGGGTGTCCCAGCGATCCGCGGTCATGTCGATGCCGCCGCAGAAGGCCAGGCAATCGTCGATCACCGCGATCTTCTGGTGGTGCGAGGCGGCGGTCGGATGCGCGCTGTCCAGCCGCGCCGTGATGCGCGGATGCATCTTCCAGCGCAGCAGGGTGAGCAGGGTGGAGCCGCGGAACAGCGCCTTCAGCGCGCCGAGGTCCCAGTGCAGCAGGCAGATTTCCAGCGTCGGCCGGCGCTTGACCAGCCACAGGATGAATTCGCCCAGGCTGCGCGGCGCATCGGGCGAATCCTCACCCGGGATCAGCTCGATCCGGGCATCGAAATCCCACCCGATCAGCATGATGCGGTGCTGCGCTTCCAGCATGGCACTGCGCGCGGCACGGAAATAATCCGCCGCGTCGATGATGACGGTGGCGCGCGTCGCCCGCTCAATGCGCCAGCAATTGGTGCCGGGCTGAAGGGTGGCGGGGGCGGGGTCTGAAACAGCCTCCATGGGGTCCATTGGATCGGGTGGCGCGCCTGCGTCAAGGCGCCGGGGAGTGACGTCGGGCCGGTGCCGGCCATGCAGCAGGCCGGCCCGCGTCCAGCGCGTGGTGACCGCGTAGGTTCCCACGCTGGTCGATTTTGGCGGATCTTCCGCGCTTCGGCCCGGCTGGCCGAGGTGGCGACGAAGTCGTGATCGCGTTCAGCCCCGCCGCCGGCGCGCGATGACGAACAGCGCGAAGCCACCGCACATCGCAGCGGCGAAGAAGGCCAGGCCATGCGCGGCCCACTCCATCGCGAGGCCCGCCGCCAGCGGGCCGATGAAGGCGCCGAGCCCCCACATCAGCCCCATCGCGGCATAGATCCCGATCAGCTCCGCGCCCTGGAAGCGGCTGCCCACCACGGTGAGCATCAGCGCATAGATGCCGACGAAGGCGCCGCCCCAGACGAACAGCAGCGCATAGGTGGCCCATTGGCTGCCGAGTGCCAGCGGCCAGACCAGCGCGCCGGCGGCGGCGATCAGCGCCAGCGCCGCCACCAGCGTCATCCGGTCCATCTTGTCGCCCAGCCAGCCGATCGGCAGTTGCAGCAGGATGGCGCCGACCATCATCACCGACATGAGCTGGGTGGCCTCCGCCGTGGGCCAGCCGAGATTGACCGCGTAGATGGCGAGGAAGGACAGGCCCGCCGTCTCGATGCCGGCATTCAGCATGGTGGCGGCGATGGCGACCGGCGCCATCCGCATGAAGCGGATCGGGCTGCCCGGGGCGGGCTTCTCGAATTGCGGGGCCGGCACCCGGGGCGAGGCGATGAAGCAGGCCGCTGCCAGGGTGATGCCGGCGCCAATGAGGTAGGGCGCGAAGCCCATGGTGCCGACCAGCGACAGGATCAGCGGCCCCAGCGCGAAGCCGACCGACAGCGCGGCGGTATAGGCCGCCATGGCGCGGGCGCGCGTGGCTTCCGTGCTCAGGCTGTTGGTCCAGGCCTCGGACAGCACGAACAGAACCTCGGAGCACATGCCGAGGAGAAGTCGCAGCAGGAACCAGATCCAGACCAGCGGCAGGGCCGGGAAGCCCAGCAGCACGGCGGCGGCCACCGCCAGCGCCGCGATGATGAGGCGGCGGATGCCGAAGCGGGCGACGCTGCGGGGCAGCAGCATCGCGGCCAGCAGCACGCCCACGGCATGCATGGCGGCATTGGCGCCGATCATCGCCTCGCTCAGCCCCTGGCCCGCCAGGCTCAGCGCGATCAGCGCCGCGCTCAGGCTGTAGGTCAGGCCGAACATCGTCGCGGTGGCGATGACGGCGGCGCGGGCCGGCAGGCTCGCGGCCTGTGCCACCGCGCTCATGCCGCAGCCGCGCCGCGACGGGTGCCGCCCGGTCGCAGCCGCCGGAGGAAATCGCGCAGGCGGGCGCTCCAGGCGTAGTCGCGCTGCTCGACGATCCGCGCCAGGGTGCGCGCGTAGTCCAGGGTCATGCCGGGCGTCCATGTGCCGAGATGGGCGCGGCTGCGGATCATCGCGGCGATCCAGATGTCGGGATTGGCCAGCAGCAGCACGAGCCGCGCCCAGGGGAAGCGGGTGTGCAGCGAACCCTCCAGCGCCGCTTCCAGCGCATGGGCGACGACCACGGCGCAGTTCCGGTTCGTCAGGTTGTAGGTATCGTCCTGCCGGTAGCCGGCCCAGAAGGCGCGCAGCCGCCGCGGGTTGTAGTTGCGGAAGATGACCTGGGCGTCGGCCGGGCACCACCAGTCGGATTCATGCGCGTAGGAGGGCTGGAACAGCCCCTTCAGGTCGTTCTCGGCGGTGCCGCGCAGCGAGGCCAGGAACTGGCTGCCGGATCGCTGCAACTCCACCGCCGGATAGTGGCTGATGTAGAGACCCGCCCCCATCTCCAGCGCCGCATGGCCGGTGGAAACCACGCCATCGGCATCCACGGCGGCGACGTAGCGATCGATCAGCAGGCGGCGTTCCGGCGCCACGATGCAGCCGGCCGGCGTCCAGACATGCACCGTCATCGGGTGTTCGGCGATGTCCCCCTCGCCGGTCCCGACCAGCACCGGGGCGCTGTCGAACCAGCCGCGGCCGCCGAAGATCGGCAGGTTGAGGATGGCGACCTCGCTGTCCAGGGTGCGGAGCATCAGGCCGAAGCGGATCAGCAGCCAGCCTGCGAGGGCAAGGACGATGCCGATGCACAGCGCCAGGCTGCGGCTGTGCGGCAGCGGCCATTCGGCGAGGATCAGGGCGGCGGCGGTCAGTTCCGCCAGTCCGAAGGTCACGGCCGATCGCCAGCGCGGCAGGCGCACCACCAGTGCGGTGGCGATGCGGCCGATGCCGTCGAAGGCGAAGGCGATGCTGAACAGCACGGGCAGGGCGATCCGCGTATCCACCGGCCAATCCAGGATCAGCGCGCCGATCACGATGAGGCCGAGCGGCTTGAGGAGCGCGACCATCCGCGCCTGCCGCGATGCGGCGCCGGCCAAGGTGAGCAGCCCGATGACGGCGAGCAGCAGGCCGGCAGCCTCGCCGGCCAGCAGCACGGCGCGATCGGATGCCCATAGCGCGATGCCGCCGGCCGCCAGGACCAGCGCCGCCCCGAGCGTGGACAGGACGTGCCATTGGGATTTGAAGGCCTGCGACCCGATCAACAGGAAGGCCAGTTTCAGCATCACGCGCCTTGAGCAGGGAGGGCCTCTGCCAGGAAGCGGCTGCCATCGCGTCGCAGCATAGCCCCGCCCAGGATCTTCCGGAAGCGGTGCGGGCGCCCATGGGCGGTCGTGCCGGAGGTGGTTATTGATCTGGCGCAAGGTCCTGCGCGCGATTTCATATATTCGTAGGTGTGAAGGCGCCGGACAGGCGCGCCTTGGCAGGAGGATGAAGGCCATGTTCCAGCCCCGGGCTGCGCTGAGCCGGCGCAGGCTGCTGGCCGCCGCCGCCGCGCTGGGCCTGGCGCCGGCGCCCCCGGCGCTTGGCGAGGCACCGCTGCGGACCCGCGCGCGCATCGTCATCATCGGTGCCGGCGCCGCTGGCCTGGCCGCCGCCTCCCGCCTCGCGCAGCGCCTCGATGGCGCCGAGATCACGCTGATCGACCGGCGGCGGGAGCATCTTTACCAGCCCGGGCTGACCCTGGTCGCGGCGGGGCTGAAGGATGCGGGCTACGTCACCTCGGCGACGCGGGACCATGTCGCGAGCCGGGTCATGCTGATCGAACAGGCTGCGGCCGAGATCGACCCGGTCGGCCGCAGCGTCACCACCGAAGCCGGTGGGCGGGTGAGCTATGACTACCTGGTCGTCGCCACCGGCTTGCAGCTCGACTACGCGGCGATCGAGGGCATGGATGTGGCGCGCATCGGCCGCGACGGGCTCGGCAGTGTCTATGCCGGGGCGGAGCAGGCGGCGGCCACCTGGCGGGCGATGTCGGACTTCGCCGACCGGGGCGGCACGGCCCTGTTCCTGCGCCCGGCGACGGAGATGAAATGCGCCGGCGCGCCGCTGAAATACGCCTTCCTGACCGATGACGTGCTGCGCCGGCGCGGCACCCGCGGGCGGGCGGAGCTGGTCTACAACGCGCATAACCGCGCGCTGTTCTCCGTGCCCATCGTGGCGGAGAAGCTGCGGATGCTCTACGCGGACCGCGGCATCCGGGTGAACCACGACCACGTGCTGCGCGCCATCGACCCGGGCCGGCGCATCGCCACCTTCCGCACGCCGCAAGGCGACCAGGAACTGGGCTACGATTTCATCAACGTGGTCCCGCCGATGCGCGCGCCGGCGGTGGTCCGCAATTCGCCGCTGGCGTGGCGCAGCGGCCCCTTCGCGGCCGATGGCTGGGCGGAGGTGGACCGCTTCACGCTGCGCCATGCGCGATTCCCCGAGGTGTTCTGCGTCGGCGACGTCGCCGGCGTGCCCAAGGGCAAGACCGCGGCCAGCGTGAAATGGCAGGTGCCGGTCGCGGTGGACCATCTGGTCGCGACGATCCAGGGGCGCGAAAGCCCGGCGCGCTACAACGGCTATACCTCCTGCCCCATGATCACGCGGATCGGCCGGGCGATGCTGGTGGAGTTCGACTACGACGACAATCTGGTGCCGTCCTTCCCCGGGGTGATCGCGCCGCTCGAGGAATTGTGGATCACCTGGATCATCAAGGAGATCGGCCTGAAGCCGACCTACCTTGCCATGCTGCGCGGCCGCGCCTGAGCCGGGAGGAGAATCGCCATGAAGGACCTCGAGATCTGGACCCTCGTCGCCGTCTTCCAGGAGATGCTGGGCTGGGCGGTCTGGCCCATCGCGGCATTCTGCGTGCTGGCCCCGCTCGGGCTCGCCATCGTGCTGCTGCACGACCGCGGCATCGTCGCGGGGCGCATGCTGCGGGCCGAACTGCTGGGCCTGCTGGGCGGCGTGGTCGCGGTGACGGCGATGTTCGCGGTCACCAGCTCCTCGCCCGCCGATCTGGGCGGGCCGATCGACTGGCTGCTGGCGATCGTCATCTTCGCCGCGGGTGGCATCGGCACCGCGATTGGCGGCTATGTGGCGATGGGCCTTCTGGCGGCGCCGCGGGCGCCCGCGCCGGCCCACATCGACGTCGGCAGGGCAGGGCGCGCCGCCTTGGGCCAGGGCGAAGCGACGCTTCCCTGACCCGCAGCGGTTCAGAGGTGGCGCATGCCGAGGGAGGCAAGCAGCGGCAGCAATTGCTGGCGCGCCCGCAGGCGATGCGCCTTCGCGCGCGCATGCGCTTCCTCCGCCGCGCCGTGCCGGATCGCCGCCACGATGCCGCGATGCTCCTCCACCGAGACGGTCGGCCTGGGCCGCAGCCGCAGCGTCAGCATGCGCGCCCGATGCGACTGGTCCATGATCGTGCCGAACAGGCGCGCCAGGCGGGCATTGCCGCTGCGCGCCACGAGAAGCTGGTGGAACCGGCCATCGGCCTCCGCCCAGGCGACCAGGTCGTCCCGGGCCAGCGCCGCCTCCATCGCGGCATTCACCGCATCAAGTTCCGCGGCGATGGGCGCCCGGGCATCGGCGGGCATCTCTGCGATCAGCGCCGCCGCCGCGGTCTCCAGCGCCACGATCACCTCGTAGATTTCGCGCATATCCTCGGGCGAGAGCGCGCAGACCACGACGCCGCGGCGCGGCAGCACGCGGACCAGGCCTTCTTCCTGCAACCGGATGATCGCCTCATGCACCGGCGTCCGGCTCATGCCGAGCTGCAGGGCGATTTCCTGTTCCGATCCCTGGTAGCCGGGCGCGAAGACGTTGTTCCGGATCGCGGCCTTCAACGCCTCATAGGCGCTCTCCACGAGGGAGGGTCGGGTGGCTTCCGCCGCGTGCCTCATCCTGATCATCGGCCACCTCGTCGCCGCGGCCCCAGCTTCCATGCAAGCTGGGGCTTCACCAATTGACCTCTTTTGCCGGCGGCGGCAAGTTGCCTCGCATGGATGCGGGCGTGCCGGGACATGGCGCCGGGACATGGCGCCAGGACATTGCGCCAAGATTGGGCGCCAGGGCATGGCGGGGAAGGAGAACGAGATGCGCAGCTACCGGATCGCGGCGATGGGCGGGGATGGCATCGGGCCCGAGGTGATCGCCGCGGGGGTCGAGGCGCTGAAGGTCTGCGTCGAACGCGATGGCGGCTTCACGCTCGATTTCACCGATTTCGACTGGGGCTCGGACTACTACCGCCGGCACGGCGTGATGATGCCGGCCGACGGCGCCGACCAGCTTCGCGCCTATGATGCCATCCTGTTCGGCGCGGTCGGCGCGCCGGACATCCCGGACCATGTCACCCTGTGGGGCCTGCGGCTCGCGATCTGCCAGCCGCTCGATCAATACGCCAATGTCCGGCCCACCCGCGTGCTGCCCGGCATCACCAGCCCGCTCCGCAACGTCTCCGGCCCTGAGCTCGACTGGGTGATCGTGCGCGAGAATTCCGAGGGCGAGTATTCCGGCGTCGGTGGCCGCGTTCATCGTGGCCTGCCGATCGAGGTGGCGCAGGACGTCTCCGTGATGACCCGCGCCGGCGTGCAGCGCATCATGCGCTATGCCTTCCGCCTGGCCCAGGGCCGGCCGCGCAAGCTGCTGACGGTCGTCACGAAATCCAACGCCCAGCGCCACGCGATGGTGATGTGGGACGAGATCGCGGCCGAGGTCGCCGCCGAATTCCCCGACGTGACCTGGGACAAGATGCTGGTGGATGCGATGACCATGCGGATGGTGATGAAGCCGGGCAGCATCGACACCATCGTGGCGTCGAACCTGCACGCCGATATCCTGTCCGACCTGGCCGCGGCGCTGGCGGGTTCGCTCGGCATCGCGCCGACCGCCAATATCAACCCGGAACGCGACGCACCCTCGATGTTCGAGCCGATCCACGGCTCCGCCTTCGACATCACCGGCAAGGGCATCGCCAACCCCGTCGCCACCTTCTGGACCGCGGCGATGATGCTGGAGCATCTGGGCGAGAAGCCGGCAGCCGACCGGCTGATGCGTGCGGTGGAGCGGGTGACGGCGGACCCCGCGCTGCACACGCCGGACCTCGGCGGCAAGGCGACGACGCGGCAGGTGACGGATGCGGTCTGCGCGGCGCTGCGGGCCGCCAACGATTAGCGGGCGGCCTGCATGAAAAGCGGCGGGAGCCGGCCAGACCGGTCAGCTTCCCGCGCGCGCCTCGATCATCTCGCGCATCCGCGTCACGGCGGCATGGGGTGCGGTCAGCACCGGCACGTCCACCACCCGGCGGACCGCATCCGCGGCGCGGGAGGTGGAGAAGTGCGCGAGCATGATGGCATCGTGGTCGGCGAGTTCCGGGGCACGCGCGGCAACGAGACGGTTGTGCGAATCCGCATCGCCCTTCCTCAGCAGGTCCATCGCATCCGCCACCAGCACCGTGCTCAGGCTCGCCTTCTGGCCGCTGCGGGCGACGAATTCGTCGAATTCCTCCGTCATCGTGCCGACGGATGGCCCGAAGGTCGCCAGCATGCCGACGCGTCCGCCCTGGGCGATCGCCGCCTGGAACATCGCCTCGTTCGGCTTCAACACGGGGATCGGAAGCGCCTCGATCATGCGATCGATCGCCGGGCCGAAGGCGGAGCAGGTTACCAGGATGCCGTCCGCGCCCATGCGATGGCCGTAGCTTCCGAAGTCGACGAAACGCTCGATCATCGCCTCGGTCAGTTCGGATTCACGCGCCCGGTCGATGGAGAGCCCATCGTCCAACAGGTTGACGATCTCCGCCTCGGGCCAGCTTTCGGCGAAGGCGGACTGGATCGGTTGCATGGCGACGGGCGTGGCGTGCAGGAGCACGATGCGGCAGGGCATTGCGGGGACCTTGTTGCTGGCTGGCGTTCCGATCGGGTGCCCCGGCCTTCACCGGCGCGCGCGCATCTTCGACCATTTCCCGTCCATGCCAAGCTCCCCGGCCAGGCGCGATGCCAGGATGGTGGCAAGCGGGCAGGAAACTTGACCCCGGCCCGTGATCCGACGAAACCGAACTCAAGAACGCTGTCGCCGGTCGAAGCCAGGGGCCACTGCCACCAGGCCGATACCGAGCCAGCCTGAACCCATCGGAGGAGATGCAGGACATATGAGCAAAGAACCAGGCGTTACCCTACGGATCCTGTCCGGCCTCGCGGTGCGCGGCGCCTTCGAGGGCGGCATCGTGGCGGAGTACGAGGCGAGCACCGGGAACCGGGTGGCCGTGGACTGGGTGCCGACCACGCTGATCATGACCAAGGTCGCAGCGGGTGAGCAGGCCGACGTGCTGGTGTTGATCAAGGCCTCGATGGACGAGCTGGTCGCGCAAGGCAAGGTCGATCCGGCAACGCGGGTGGAGGTGGCGCATTCCCGTCTTGGTCTGGCCGCGGCGCGTGGTGCGGCGCTTCCGGCGATCGGCTCGGTCGAGGAATTCAAGGCGGCACTGCTGCAGGCACGGTCCATTGCGTATTCCCGGGCGGGGGCCAGTGGCATCCACTTCGAGAAGGTGATCGATCAGCTCGGCATCGGCGATGCGGTGCGCAGCCGCGCCACGGTGATCCCGGCCGGCTTCACCGCGGAAAAGCTGGTGACCGGCGAGGCGGATCTTGCGGTGCAGCAGGTGAGCGAGCTGCTGGTCGTCCCCGGCATCGAAGTCGTCGGCAAGTTCCCGGAGGCGTTCCAGCAGGTCTCGTCCTTCTCGGCCGCGGTGATGCCGCAGTCGCCGAACCGCGCCGCCGCGGAGGCATTCCTCGCGGCGCTGAACGCTGAGGGGGCCAAGGCGGCCTATCTGGCGAGCGGAGTCGACCCGGCCTACTGATCACCCGCCTACTGATCACCGGCCTACCGGTCAGGCACGGGCGGGGATGGCCAAGGCCGACGGGGGCTTGCCCCTGTGGGCCGCCCCGCCAGCCTGATTAGCGATTGTCAGGCCGCCTTGGCCGCTGCCCGTGCCATGAGCTTCTCTTCCTCGGTCCAGACCTTGCGCTCGCGCTTCTCCTGCGGGCGGATCTCCTTGACCGGCGCGCCGCCCAGCACGGGGGGACGCAGGGTCGAGTTTTTCGCCGCTTCCGAATGCCATGGGTGATCGGCCTGCACGGTCAGGGCGCGGCCGATTTCCCGCTCCACATCCCGCAGCCAGGCCCGCTGCTCGGCATCGCAGAGCGTAATGGCCACGCCGCTGCGTCCCGCGCGGCCGGTGCGGCCGATGCGGTGGACATAGCTCTCCGGCAGGCTCGGCAGGTCATGGTTGAAGACATGCGTGACGGTATCGACGTCGATGCCACGCGCGGCGATATCCGTCGCCACCAGCACCTGCACGGCGGCGGTGCGGAAGGCCTCCAGAGCGCGCTCCCGCTGGCCCTGCGATTTGTTGCCATGCAGCGCGTCGGCCGTGATTCCGGCCTCCGTGATGAAGGCGCAGACCTCGTTGGCGATGGTCTTCTGCAGGGTGAAGACCACGGCCTGGCCGATCCCCGGCTGCCGCAGCAGCGCCAGCAGCGCCGCTTTCTTGTCGGCCGCATCGACGAACATGACCGACTGCTCGATGCGCTCGACGGTGGTGGAGGGCGGCGCGATCTCGACCTTCTCCGGCTCGCGCAGCAGGCTTTCGGCCAGGGCTGCGATGGATTTTGGCATCGTGGCCGAGAACAGCAATGTGTGCCGATCCTTCGGCAGCGTCGCGACGATGCGCTCGATCGGCTTGGCGAAGCCCATGTCGAGCATCTGGTCCGCCTCATCCAGCACCAGCGCCTCAAGCTGCGACAGGTCGCAGAGGCCCTGGTTGATCAGGTCCAGCAACCGCCCCGGCGCGGCCACGATGATGTCGACCCCGGCCTTGAGCGCATTGACCTGGTGGAACTGACTGACGCCACCGAAGATCGTCGTCACGCTGGGCTGCAGGTGGCGCCCGAAGCTCTCGAAGCCGTCGGCGATCTGGGAGACGAGTTCACGGGTCGGGGCCAGGACCAGGATTCGTGCGCCGCCCATGGGGGCCGGGCGAGGCGTCGCGGCTAGGCGATGCAGCAGCGGCAGCGCGAAGGCGGCGGTCTTGCCGGTGCCGGTCTGCGCCATGCCCAGCAGGTCGCGGCCCTGCAGCAGCAGCGGGATCGAGCGGGCCTGGATCGGGGTGGGGGTGGAATAGCCCTCCTCGGCCAGCGCGCGCAGCAGGGGCGGCGCGAGGGAGAGGTCGGCGAACGTCATGGACATGGTCAAGCGGCGCCTCCGGCGCTGAATAAGGCTGCGCCGATTTGGGCTTCGCTGGTTCGGAAGGCCGGGCTTTACGGGGGATGCTGCACTGCGTCAACGTTCGGGAGCGAGAGCCTGGCGTCGCGCTCGGGCGCTGCGGCGATCTCGTCCATCGGCATGCCGAAGAGGCCGTGGAGCAGGAACGCCGCGCATTCGCGCGGTGACAGCCGCTCCAGCACCAACGGTAGCCTTGCCCGCCGCCCTCGCGCGCCGTGCAGAGCGTGGAGTTACGCAGCTTGACGAGATGGCAGCCTGCCAGGCTTCGAGGTCAGGCGAGGCCTTCGGCTGCCATTGCCGCACCTACGGCGGGCCGCTCACGCATCCGCCTGCGCAACTCGGCCATCGGCCCGGGAACCTCCACGTCAAAGCGCTGGGCCCAGAGAAGCATGACGAACAGGTAGAAATCGGCGACGGACGGCTGCTCGCCGAACAGGAACGGGCGCTTCATCCCGCCGGACAACCGGGCCAGCAGACTGGTCACCGTCTTCGCCGCGTGCACGACCTCGCGCGTGGAGCCGCCATGCCACATGGGCTTGAAGGCCCGGTGCAGCTCGGTCGAAATGAAGGCGAGCGCCTCGATCAGCCGGCTGCGGCCGAGCGGGCCGGCAGGCGCGAGTTGCGGATAGAGCGTCGCCAGATGATCGAGCACGGCGATGTTCTCGGTCAGCAACTGGCCGTCGGCGAGGATCAGCGCGGGAACGTAGCCCTTGGCGCTGATCGTCCTGAAGTCGATCCCGTGCTCGGTCGTGTGGGTGCGGATATCGACGCGCTCGATGTCGAAGGGTGCGCCCGCCTCATGCAGCGCGATGTGGTCGGCCAGGCTGCAGGCGCCCGGCGCGTAGTAGAGCTTCAGCCGGCTCACTTGCGCAACTCGCCGCGGGCGAGGAACGTGTCGAAGGTGGTTGCGGCAAGCCTGGCCTGGCCGGCCGGCACGAGCGAGCTCTGGTCGAGCACGACGCCGAAATAGGTCGCTCTTGAATCGGTGACGACGACGCGCGGGTCCTGCGCGGCTGACAGGAAGCGGGCGACCATCCGGTCCAGTGGCGCGCGGTCCGGACCGGCAATCTCGACCAGCCCGTTCACCGGGGCAGCCAGCGCGATCTCGGCCACCGCCTCGGCCACGTCGTCCGACATGATCGGCTGGATCAGCGCCGGGGACAGGCGGACCTCGTTGCCCTGGGTCGCCCCGCGCGCGATCGCGCCCATGAACTCGAAAAACTGCGTCGAGTGGATGATCGTGTAGGGAATGCCGGAGGCTTCGATCAGCTCTTCCTGCGCCTGCTTGGCGCGGAAGTAGCCGCTGGCCTGCAGCTTGGCGGTGCCCACCACCGAAAGAGCGACGTGATGGGTGACTCCCGCCTGCTTCCCGGCGGCAAGCAGGTTGCGGCCTGAGGTCTGAAAGAACTCCATTGCCGCGGCATCCTCGAAGGAGGGTGAGTTGGCGAGGTCAACAACGATCGACGCCCCCGCAACGGCAGCGTCCAGCCCGGCGCCCGTCATCGTGTCCACGCCGGTCGAGGGCGCGGCAGCAATTGCCTCATGGCCGCGTTCGCGCAGCTTTGCGACGGTTTTCGAACCGATCAGGCCGGTTCCTCCGATGACAACGATCTTCATGTTCATGGCTCCTTCGGGATGCGTCATGAACAAGACGAGACAGCGCGGTCCGACGTGACATCGGGTGCCGTTCTTCTTCGACGAAGGATCGAAATTATCCGTGCAGTTCGGAGACTATCCGGGAAAGGTTGGAATGAGGTGGAGGGCATTGCGGCCACCGTCCCGAAGTGTTCGCTCCCGAAATACACAGTTCGGGCAAGTGGGGTTTGAACCAGGGTAAACGCCGATCGCGCGAAGGCCGGCGATCTGCCCGGGTTTACGGGTTCCGCATTGAGCCGATTGGGTCAGCAGGTCCGGAGCCAATTGGCCTCCAGAGGGCAATTTTCGCGCGTCTCCGCGCCCGGCCAGTCACCGGGTCTGCCCTGAAAATCCCATCAAACCTGCCGCTCAGCGCGGCGCTCGGTCGGAGAGCAAGGTTCGCATTGAAGCTGGCGGACGGGGTGGCAGGCGGCAACTGATGCCTGAGGGGCGCATCCGCTCATGTCGCGGCTCATCGAAAACTGCGATGGCCCGGTTGATGGCCCGGGCCTGCTGAACCCTCCGCCAGGCCCTGAAACGCAGAAAGCTGCCCCGTGGGGATCACCCACGGGGCAGCTACAAGCTTGGTCGGTGTGGATCAATCAGCGGGAGTCGCTGATCAGCAGCTCCCTGGCCCTGGGTGCCTTCCCGTTGCGGGCGACGGTGTAGGCCAGGTCGACCTCCTGCATCTCGAACCCCGCGAAGATCTTCCGGATCTCCGGCCGGTCGTTGATGGACAGCAGGAACCGCCCCTGAAGCCCGCCGAGCAGCTCCGCCAGGCGCTGGAAATCGTCGCGCCCGAAGACCCCCTCGCCATAGTCCTCTTCGCAGCCGAAGTAGGGCGGGTCGAGGTAGACCAGCGTCCCGGGCCGGTCGTAGCGGCGGATCACCTCCTCATACGGCAGATGCTCGATGACCACGCCCGCCAGGCGCTCGTGGATCGCCTCCAGCGCCGGGCCCAGCTTCGTGACGTCGAAGCGCGCCGAGCTCGTCGGCGTTACGCCGAAGTTGCGGCCCTCGACTTTCCCGCCAAAGGCCAGGCGCTGGAGGTAGAGGAAGCGCGCAGCGCGCTCGAGGTCGGTCAGGGTGCTGGGGTTGGCGGCGCGCAGCCGATCGAACTCGGCCCGGCCGGTCAGCTGCCAGCGCAGGCAGTCCATCAGCGGCACGTAATGGCGCTGGAGGATCCGGAAGAGGTTGGCGACGTCGGTGCTGATGTCGTTGATCACCTCCGCCCGGGCACGGAAAGGCCGGCGGAGGAAGATCCCGCCCATCCCGATGAAGGGCTCCAGATAGGTGACATGCGGGATGGCGGCGATGCGGGCGATGACCTTGCGGGCCAGGTTGCGCTTGCCGCCGAGGTAGGCAGCTGCCGGCTCGACCGGCGCGGCGGGGAAGTGACTCGACTCCATGTTCGCTTTTCGTTCTACTGCCGCCGCCTCCGGCCGGAGGTGGCGGGGCGGTTCATCTGTGCATGGTCCTCGGCCATGCGGTTCGGGCAGCTGCAACTGCCTGACCCCCGCGCCCCAGAGAGCGCGCGGAAGATGGAGTGGGCGATGAAGGAGCCGAATGTCCCGGCGATCCCCAGCTGGCTGGCACCGGCCTGGCCGCGGCTGATCGCCACGCGGGACGCGGCACTGGCGGCCGGGGCACCGCCAGAGAAGGCGCTGGGGGCAGCGCAGGCGCTGGCGGCCGAGATCCTGTCGCCGGCGCTGCCGGCCTATGCGCTGCGGGAGACGGCGCTGATGCTCGGGGCGACCGGTCCGGATGGGCCATGAGGCGCCAGCGACGGCTCCTGGTGGCAGGTGGTCGTTACCAGCCGCATAGCCGCCGCCCGGCCTCGTTGTGGGCGAGGATGGCGCGGGCGGTGCCATCGGTCAGGCTGTCGGCTTGGCTGACCAGGATGGGCCGCCAGGGCCCGCAGGCCTCAATCCCGGCTCCAGTCCCGGCGCAGGCGCTCAGCAGCACCAGGATCCCGAGCCACATCACGGTCCACCGCATCGCGTACATCCCGCCTGTTGAGTGCTGCCTGCGCCTGATCGAGCGCCGCCTCGCGCCGCGCCTGGCGCCGGCCGGCCAGGTTGGCCGTGCCCAGCGCCACCAGCAGGGCGGCGGCGACCGCCGCCCAGCCCTGCATCCGCCCCCAGAGGCCCGTGAGGAACCCGATCACGCCGGCGCCTCGCCGCGATCCTTCCGGAGCGTCAGGATCACCGACAGGGCCACGACAGCGACGGCGACGATCAGCGCCACGCCGGTCCATTGCGGCAGCCCGCCAAGCGAAGAGATGACCGAGGCCGCCGGCGCCGCCACGGCCACCGCGGTGGCGACGGAGCTGGCGCCGCGCCCGGTCCCGGTGGCGGCCGCCTCCAGCATCGTGGCCACGGGACGGACCAGGCCGGCGCGGCGCAGCCCCTCGTCGATCACGGCCGGCGCGTAGGGCAGGCCGCCGAGCTCGTGGCGGATGATCGCCTCGACCATCGGGCGCATCGTCTCGTAGCGATGCAGGTCGATGACCTGGTCGGGATCCACGCCCAGCGCCGCGGCGACGCCGCGCACATAGGCGCTGGTGTCGTTCTCCTTGGGCGGCGCCCAGCGGTTGATGATGCCGCGCACGGTGCGCAGCCCGTGCCGGTCCTGGTAGGTGGTCAGCAGCATGGCCAGGGCGCGGATGCCGTACTCGTGGCTCTCGAAGCGGGCGAAGCGGCGCCGCTCCACCGGGAGCCAGGTATCGCCGAGGCCGATTTGGCCCTGCCATCTGTTGGCCGGGACATAGTCGATGTTGCCCGGGTTGCGGTTGCGATAGCCGCGCGATTCCTCGAGCCGTGGCTGGGCCATGATCGTCTCCATGATGCGGGGAAGCCGCCTGACCCGGCGGCGGGATTTAGGGGCGGCGGCGGAGCGCGCTGAGGAAGGCCTCGACCATCGGGTCGAGCAGCGCCGGGCCCTTGTTGGCGAGCACGCCGATGACAACCAGCGCCGGCGACCCGTCCAGGCCCGCCGCGCCGCAGGCCAGGGCGCCGATCGCCGCGCAGCCGCCGATCAGCGGGATCTCGTAGATCAGCACAGTGAGCAACCGCTGCAGGCTGATGCTCTCGCGCGTCACGCGACCAAGCAGAAGGGCACGGCCAGCAGCAGCGGCGACCAGGGAGGCTGCCGCCTCCGCCAGCGACGGGTGCGGGTCAGGCAGCAGGGACATTGCGAGGATCCTTCCATCGCCCTGGCGCGCCTCGTGATACCGGGGCGCCGTCGATAATCAGCAGGGTCGCGCCTGCTTCGAGATGCGCCGCTATGCGGGCGGCGACGGTGCCAGGGCCGGAATGTAGTCGAAGATCATTGCGTCCCGGAGCGCGACCCAGGTCGGATCATCCTCCTCATAAACCCTGGCCGCACCGAACATCGCCACGCCCAGGTCGCGGCCCTGGCCCACATAGAAGCCAGCGGTGAGGTCGTAGCCCGCCAGCAGCGTCGCGCGGCCGGTATGTGTCGCCAGGGTGTTGCCGCTGCTGGTCGCGACCACCTCGCCATTCAGCCGCAGCTTCGCGGTGCCGGTGGAGTGCTTCCAGGCGACGGAGAACCGCACATAGGTGTTCAGCGGCAGGTCTGCGTAGGAGGCGAGGATGTTGCTTACACCCGCCGCGTTGCGGGCATGCAGCTGGAACAGGTCGCTGTTCCGCATCAGGATAGCCACAGCACCCACGTTGCCTGTGCCGGCGATCCCGGCCGCGACGGCCTGGGCATGGGTGCCGCTTTCCGCCACGCCCCAGATGGTCCAGTCGGCGCCATTGGCGATGACCGGGCTTTCCGTGATCAGCCCGCCGACCGGGTCGGAGACGCGACCGAAGACGTAGCCCACGTCGCTGGGCCCGCCGGCCGCGTTGACGATGGGCAGCTGCCCCGTGACGATCGGCTGCAGCTTCACCTCGCCCGCGCTCTGGCGGCAGGCCCAACTCGGCGTGCCGGCGCCCAGCTCCTGCCGCCCCCGAAAGTCCCACCAGTGCGAGGTCTCCCGGTAGTTCGCGTACTGATGGCCGAAGAAGGCCAGCTCCGCGTCGGTGAAGATGCCAGGACCGGTCAGGTCCGACGGCGCGTCGGTGACGGTGTACAGCGTGGTCATCGGAGGATCTCCGCAGGAAGAAGCCAGGAATAGTGGGGGGTGGGCATGTCCGAGACGGACTGCTCATCGGTGGCGCGGAAGCAGCCGCGCGGCCCGCTCAGCGATCCGCCTGTGCCGCCACCGATGCCGAGCGAGGTCACCGCGTAGTAGGCGCGGTAGCTGCTCCAATGGACGTCGCGGTCGGTCAGGATCTGGATCGTCGGGGAGTTGAAGGCCGGATGGCTCGGCGTAGTCGCGAGCACATCGGCGGTCAGCGTGAGCTGGCCATCCCTGTCCCAGGCGTGCCAGCCATGGCCGCCATCCATATCCACCATGCTGACGATATCGCCGCTGACGTCGCGGACCAGCGAGGCGCCACGCGGCAGCTCCACCTCGATACGCATCTCGCGCGGACCAACGTCCCACCACCTGCGGCATTCCACAGGCCGCCAGTTGTAGCCCAGCACGGCGCGGAGGATGGCGCGGCCGGCGGTACGCCCGATCTGCCGGTAGCCCAGCACCAACGGGTGTGCGTCGGTGCCATGCACCGCGGCGTGGGACGAACCGGCGCAGATGATGCGGCCGGGGTTCATGCGCGCCGCCAGCGCGGCGCCCAGCGCCGGGCCACAGGGCAGCGCATCCCGCGTGATGGCCGTGGTCACCAGCACTACGGGCTCGTGCTGGCCGGTGATCTGCTGGATGTCGCTCTGCGCGGCGCGCTGGAATTCACCCAGGATGCGCGCCCATTCCAGCGGCGTTGCCGCCCAGGTCCCGCTGCGGTTGCTCTCATGGCCGATCAGGGTGAGGGCAGGAACGACGGGACGCAGACCCGCCGCAATCGCGGCATCCGCGGTGCGCCGGATGCCGAGCATCAGCTCCTCCCACTCCTCCGTGCCGCGCATGTGCATCTGCACAGGCTGGCCGCTGCGGCCGGCGGTGAGCACCACGACGATGCCCGGCAGCTCGGCCTCCGCCCAGCCCTCGGCGATGGTCCGCCCCATCTCGATGGCGGGCGTCTCCAGGTTGTTCGCCGGCGCCTCCGGATTGAAGGTGGAGCGCAGCGCCACCAGGGTGTCGAAGGGCGTGTTGCCGGGGCGCACACCGGGGGCCGGCATGAAGGCGCCGGCGATTGGCGTGAGGTTGTAGTAGGGGCTGGTCAGATAGTCCTGCGCCTGGCCCTGGTTGTAGCTCTGGCCATAGGCCGGGAAGATCGCGGCCACATTGGCGCCGAGCGAGTAGTAGCCGAAGCTCGTATTCGCCGCTGACACGATGCGGCTGCGCGTCTCGCTGCCGATATCGGCCAGTGCGCCGCCCTCGATGCGGCTGCGCGTGATGGAGGATTTCGCCTTGCCGGACAGGATACGAAGGCCGCTGTCCAGCTCCACCGAAAGGTAGTCGCCCACCGCCGGGCCGCGCAGCTGGGCGCCATCGGCAGCGCGGCGCGCCACCTCCTCCAACGGCGTCATCGTGCCCTTCATGCGTACGGAGATCCCAGCGCGCGTGTCGACCTGGCTGCGCACGCGCAGCGCGCCATCCAGAACTGCCGTCTTGATGTTGCCCACCGCCGGGCCAACCAGCCCCTGCGCGCCGACTGCGATGGTGGCCAGGGAACCGGCCTCGGACCCGGCGCCAGCCGTTTCCTCCAGCACCTGCACCCGCTCAGCGACATCGGTCAGCGGCACGATCTCCCCACGCAGTCGCACGCCCAACCCATCATGGATGTCGCCGACGATGATGGGGCGATAGCCGGCGTCCACCACGACGTTGCGGAGGCTGCCGACGGCTGGGCCGACGCGCGCCATCGCGCCCATCGCCGCGAGCTCGGCGGCGATCTGCGCGGCATTCGCGAAGGGCTGCGCGGCCAGCACGGCCGCGGTTTGCCCGGCCGCAGCGCCTTCCTGCTGCGCCAGCGGAATTGCGGCAGCAGCGCCGGCCGCCGCCGCGCCAGCGTTGATCTCGCCCCGCGTCGTTCGGCGCACGCTCCCGTCCGGCCGAGTGCCCAGCAGGGCGATCTCGTCCGATGGCGCCGCCTCGGGCACCTTGCGCGTGTCCTGCACGCGGATCAGGCCGCTCATTTTGCAGTCTCCCTTCAGGCCTGGATGCTGTTGTTGCCGCCGTCGGTGTAGGAATTCGTGACCCACGTTTTCGTCCGATCTCGCGTGTTGCCCTGGACGACCACGCCCGCCCATGACTTGGAGGTCGTGCCGCGAATTGCGTGCGCGAGGTAGCGCGGACGGAAGTGGTTCCCGCCGCCAATCGCGACGTCCTGCACATCGCCGAAGAATCGCACGCAAGCCTGCGTGGAATCATCCGGCGTGCCGATCTCAAGGAACTTCACGCCCGAGATTGAGCCACCCGCGACATCCTTGCTGAAGGAGACGCCGTACTTGGTGGCGCCCACCAGCTTGCCGCCCGTCAACGAGAAACACCCGACTGTCTCCCGGAACGCGATCAGCGATTCCGGCTCCGTCCCCTGGCCGCCGCCGCCTGTCAGCTCATTGTCGGCCAGCGACACATCCTCGACATGCGTGGTAAACTCGATGGCGATAGCATTGGTCTGATCGCAGGTATTGTTCGCGAAGAGGCCGCTCATCAGGCCGCCGATGAACAGCCGATCGCCCGCATCCTGCTTGTTTCCGATGACGGACAGGCCGCGCAGATACTGGGCATTGTTGCCGACATTCACGATGGCCGTGGTGACCAGGTGCAGGCGGTTCAGCTCGAAGCGGATCGCGCGCCAACCGAACGGCAGCATGTCGAAGGGATTGTCCGGATCGTCAATGACGTTGGCATCGTCCCAGTTGAGCCGGACCGCGTTGTTACAAATGCCGAAGCCGCAGCGATTGACGTGCAGTCCCCGCATCCAGTGCTCGATCGGCACGCTGAACTGCGTCCAGTTGCAGTCCACGAACGCCACATCGGTGTCTTCATAGGACGCATCGCCGGGCACGCGCTTGCACCGCACTGCCGTGCCCACGGACCGCGACGGACCGCGGAAGCCCAGCTTCGCGAAGACGGCGTTGGTCTGGCAGTCGATCATCGGCGCGCTGCCGAGATCGGCGTGGTAGACCAGGCGCGGGCCCGGCGCCGTGGTGCTGCCGGGATAGTGGCCGCCCAGCCCTTCCCAGTGCGAGACGGAATTCGTCAGCACGACCTGGGACTTGAACAGATAGCTGGCGTCTGGGAACCACAGGACCTTGCTGGCATTGCTGGCCGCCTGGATGGCTGGCGCATCGTCACTCGTGCCGTTGCACTTCGCGCCGAACATCTGCGGCGTCGGGTTCAGGCCATACATGGACCGCACCCAGCGGCCGGCCTGGAGCGAGGTCAGCGCATCCGGCCGGATCACGGTGCCGCCATTGTCGGCAGCCGTGCTGGCGGGCTTCCAGACATAGGGCCCGCCGCCACCATCATGGTCCGCGTGATAGCCGCGAACCATCACCCCGAAGCCATCGGGCAACGCCGCCTGTTGGACAGAGCGAAGCGCCGCGATGGTCGCGACGTTGCCGAAGACTACCGCGGCCTCTGCCGCCGCAGCACCCGCCGCCGCACCCGTCATCGCGCCGGCGGAAGCGCCCGCCGTGGCGCCAGCGGTGGCCGCCGTTGCCGCGCTGGCGGCGGCGGCGTGCGCGCTGCCTGCCGCCGCCTGCGCGCTGACGCCGGCCGCCGTGACCGAGGCCACAACCGCGGCTCGCGCCAGCGTCTCGATGATGCCGAAGGGCGTGCGAGCAAACTTGCGGTTGCGTCCCACGCACAGCAGCGCGGAATCCTCGGCCGCCGGCTCCTCGGGCAGGCTCCAGGTGTCCTGCACAAGGAGCGGCGACACATCACCCGGCATCGACGACGCCCCCCATCAGCAGGCCATTGGGCAGCAGCAGGCCGACGCCATCCGGATCCACCAGCATCACCAGCGGCTCGGCGGTGCCTGGCACCAGGAAGTCCCCCTCCGGCGTCTCGACCAGCACCGCCGGGACGGCGTTCAACGTGACGACGCCGGCAATGATGTCAAAGGACCGCTCCGCGACCTCAGCCTGCGGCGACGTCACGACGGCACGCGCGACAAAGCGACCATCTTCCGCCGGGGCCAGCACGGCCGTGGCGCGCCCGGCCGCGTCGCTGATGACGCCGGGCAGCTGGACTTCCCAGCCGCTCGGCGTGAGCAGGGACAGGTTCACACCGGCACCGGCAATCGGTGCGCCGTCCTGGTCCAGCACCGTCGCCTCGATAGCCACGCCGCTGCCCTGCATGGCGCGCGGGCGCAGGTGATCGCTGCTGGCCACGCGCAGCGTGACCCTCACATCCATGACGGGCATGGCAACTCCGGATTTTCGGCAGGAAGGGCGCGCCGCCGCGCGCAAGGTCAGCGCACCGCGAGGATCAGCGCAGCGCCTCGATGTACATCCAGGTATTGGTCGCACGCAGGTTCAGGTTCGCGCCCCGATCCTGGAAAACGGCGAGCTGGATGTAGTCACCGGGCGTTACGGGCACGACGCCGCCGGAAGCATTGAGGATCGTCACGTCGAGATCGCCGGCGCTGGGCAGACGCATTGCCGGCAAGCCATCACCTTCCTCGACCCCATTGATCAGGACACGCATCTTGCGATCGCCCACCGCCTCATTGTCCCAGGTGGCCTGGCAGACCACGCGGATGCGGCTGACGCCTGCCGGAACCGTCAGGCTTGTGGGGAACCCGCTGACCCAGAATCCGGCATCGTCGTAGATCGGGGTAGGCCAGGTCACGATCGTCTCGCTTGCGTTCCCGATCGTCATGGGCGAAGCCAGCGAAACGAGCACGCCGCGGCCGCGCATCGCGCGAAGCGCATCGCGGACCTGCGTCAGGCTCGCCTTGTCGGGCGTGAGCCCCGCTTCGACGATGATCGCGAGAAACTCCTCGATCAGGGAGTGCACGATCCAGGGTGTCAGCGTCGTGCCCGGCGTGCCAGTCACAGGATTGCCGGCGCTCGGGTAGCCGGACGTAGGGTGGGCATCCACCGCCGGCGGGCTGGCCGCGGCGGTGGGGTGATGGATGCGGTCCATGGGCAGTCTCTCCCGAGATCAGGCCGAAAGGGCGGCGACAAGCGCCGGCAAGTCGCCGTCGGCGGATGCGTAGGGCAGCACGCGGACCTTCTCGATTTGCCCGGACATGGCACCGAAATCGGTCAAGGTGCAGCCGAGGCGAAGGATCGCCAGCACGTCCGTCGCCACCCCTGTCACAGCGACCACGGCGCCCCCGTCCAGGCTGACCGTCATTCGTCCATCGGCATCGAGGCTCAGTCCAAGGCTGAACAGGCTGTCACCCGCAACAGGCCCAAGGTCGGAGGCCGAGGCGCTAACGCCTGCAGCGGTCCGGCTTGTGCGCAGCAGGCCGGTTCCACTGACGTGCCGAATGCGGATGAAGTCGTCGAAGGTGCCGGCATCCACCTGCAACAGCACCTGGTCCGCCCCATCCATGGCGCCCGCGGCCAGCAGGCCGCGCCAAAGCACGGTGAAGGGGCCTTCGATCTCCAGGCTGGCGCGCAGGTTGACAGTCAGGATGTCCGCCTCTCGCGCCGACACCTCCGGCGCGCCGATCGCGGGCAGGATCGGCGATGTGGCCGCCACGCCCTCCGTCAGCCACGCCCAGCCGGAGGTGAGGGTCCGGCCCGTGCCGGGGAAGGAAGCCAGCCGGCCATTGGCCAGCAGGTTGCCCATCATCAAAATGGCGGAGACGATTGCCGCGGCCGTCGCGGTGGCGGTCATCCGGCAAAGGTACCAGTCGCCGATCCGCCTGATCGTCGCGCGGCTCACGCCCGACCCACCAGTGCCCACCACACCATCTCCGGTGAGGCCGAAGTTCTGGTACCCGGTGCTGCCGTGGCTCAGCGAGAAGCATAGCTGAACATTCGTGCAGGTGCCTGCACGCACCAGCCAGTGCAGCGTGTAGCTCACGCCGATCTCGGCCGTCACCGAGGTGTTGTGCTGGCTTCGGTGGTTGCTGGTCGTAGTGCTTTCGGTGACCAGCGCGCCCTGACCTGCCACGCCGTCGGGGCCGACTGCCGACACAACGGCGGCGATGCCGGTATTGGACCAGCCGGCACCGAACGCCGTGCGCGCATCGGCGATGATGTTGGTCTTCGACCCCTCGCGCAGCAGGCGCCGCGACGTGCCGTGGAAGCGCGGCGCATCGGCCGGGAACTCCTGCCAGATCACACCATCCGCGCCCAGGGCTGCGGATCTGGAGCCGGGCTGTGCGCGCGTCAGCGCCAGGGGCGCAATCAGCTGTGCCGGCGCCAGCACGGTCTCCACGCGATACGCGAAGATCAGGATGGTGTGCGCCGGCGCCAGGCGGCGCAGCACGCATTCCAGCGCGCCGTTGCCCCAGCTCCGCAGCGGCTCCCCCACCACGCTGGTGCCGAGCTCGAACGCCCTGATGACCTGTTCGGGGGCGCTGATCTCCCAGGCGAAGGCCCAGTCATCGCCCAGCAGCGGCGCGCCGACGACGGAGCCGCCGATCCGGAAGGGTGCGAATTCCCGGATGGTGACGGGGAAGCCCAGCGCCGCCGCCACGCCGATGAAGTAGGCGCGGGATTGCCCACCGCGCGCGGTCAGCCGCGCCACAACCTGATCGCGTCGGCCCTGCAGCGTCGGCGCCGCGCCCGAGCAGGCGTCGGGAAGGCCGAGCGCCTCCTCCCATTCCGGCAGCAGGTAGAAGGCCGAGGCGGGGAAGGCGTCGTCCAGCAGGGCGCGGGCCCGGGCGCGAAGGCGCGCGGCCGTGGCGGCGACGCCGGCCAGGATCCGGGTCTGCGTCGCCCCTGTCTCGCGGGGCCAGACCGGGCCTGTCGGCATCAGGGCCTGGGCGGCGGCGAGCAGCTCGGCCTCGGTGCGATCGGAATCCGCCATGCTCAGGCCGGCCAGGTGATGGTGCCGAGGACCGGCAGGGAGCCGGCCGGCGCCGTCACGGAGCTCGCCGGCGATGGCAGGGAGAAGCGCTCGACGGCCGGCACGGCATCGATGGCGGCGACCAGGTCCGACTGATAGGTGGTGCCGCCCGGCACACCGCTGCGGCGGAACATCGCAGCCAGAGCCAGCGTGATGGCGGCACGGATCTCCGGCGTGTCGGCCGACAGATCGGCGATGGTCATGTCGACGGGGTAGGGCGCCGGCGCGACCACGTAGACGAGCGCCGTCACCGGCTGCAGCGGCCGGATGAAGTTGGCGACCAGCAGCTGGTCTCCGGTCGCGGCCGTGGCGCGGGGATCGGCTGCGGCAACGCCGTCGCTGCCCTGGGGAAAGCCGCCGAAGGATGCCCGAACATCATCCAGCATCACGTAGACGGTGACGGCCCCAGGGCCCGGCGAGGCGTCCCAGGCGCGGGTGACGCCCGGCACCTCCCGCGCCCAGCGTGCATAGTCGCCGGCGGCGCCGCCCTGCGGCGGCTGCCGGTACCGCGCCAGCATGCGCTCCCGGAAGGCATCCTCCGGCTCCTGATCCGCACCGCCGACGGCGGCCGTCGCCAGCACGCCGGTGGCGACGATGCCGGAGGCCGCGCCGGCCAGCGCGACTTCGGCGCCGGCCAGGGCGTTGCCCAGCGCGCCGGGTTCCTCAGCGGCGATTGCCACGGTTACGGTGCCGCCGCTGCCGACGCTGCCGCTGGCGGTGCTGCGATAGGCCACCCCATCGGCGCGGCGGGCGATCAGCGCGCCTTGAGACAGAATGGCGCCCGGAGCCCCGGTGAAGGTGGCGGTGGCGGTGGCGCTGGCGGCCTCCTTCCGGAAGATCCCGACCAGCGCCGCCCAGGCAACCAGCCGCGCGCCGGTGGCGGTCAGCGGGTTCGCCTCTCGCGCGATCCAGTCCAGGTAGCCGTAGAGGCCCTGGGTCAGGCCCGCGAGCACCTTGGCCAGCACGCCCAGCGGCGAGGCGCGCAGGATCACGCGTTCCCCGGTTGCCCCAGCCATATCCGCCCGCGCCTGCTGCTGCAGGACGGTGAGGGTGGGTCGCTCGAAGGCCATGCGTCAGATCCCCTGCCAGGCCCAATCGGCGCGGAGGACAGCCCGGCGTTCGCCCGCTTGGCCTGCCTGGTGAATGGTGATGGTTGCGCCCATGCGCGTGCTGCTGAGCCAGCTCGCCGCGACCTCGACGCGCTGCGCGAGCTGCTCCTCGATCAGCCAGGCGAGGGCTTCCCGGATGTAGTCCTCGGCCCGGCGCAGCGTCTCCGGCAGCCGCTTGGATCGCCGCAGCAGCCACAGGCGCGAGCCGATGGGGTCATCGCCGAGGGCATTGCCCCACCAGCCCCGGCGGTCCGTATCGCCGGGCGGCAGGCGATCATCCTCTGAGGCTCGGGCATCGCTGAACAGGCTGATCATCACGGCGGTTTCCAGCGCAGGCGCCGTCACCAGCTGGCCATGGCTGGCCAACAGCCAATCGCCCTGGGATCCCTCGGCATCCCAGGCGATGGCGAAATCGGTGGCCGTCATGTCGGGGGAAGCGTCTCGCTGCCGGTTTCGGGGTGGCGGTGGCCGTTGAAGCTGCGGCCGGCGATGGTGACGTCGCCGGTGACGGCGAGCTCGCCCTCGACGGTCACCAGGGGCGCATTGCGGAAGGTGATGGGCAGGCCGCCGCCATCGACGACGATGCCCTCGCGGGTCAGGTGGATCTTCTGGCCGAGATCGTCGTGCAGGATGGCCTCGCCGGCGGCGAGCTCCACCTGGTAGCGGCGGTCATTTGTGGCGACGATGAAGCCGGCGGCGCGGTTGCCGCCGGGGAAGAGCACCACGACATCGGCGCCCGGATGCGGGCGGGAGGCGAAGCCATAGGCCTGCAGGAGCGGCGTCTCGTCCCGGATCTCCGCCGCGTCGAAGCGCACCTGCAGCCGCCGCGCGCCGCGGCCGCCGAGCGCGGTGCTGGCGGCGACGCGGCCGACGGCGATCATCGACATCATCCGCGCATAGAGGCGGTCGACGCTGGCAATCATGGGATGGGTCCGCCGCCGCCGGCGGCGAGGCCGCCCTGGCGCAGCGCATCCTGGACCTGCCAGTCGAAGGGGGTGAGGTAGACGGGCTGTGGCTGGAAGGCTTCCCGGGGCATCAGGGTCAGGCGGGCATGGGTGCCCTGGCGGCCGCGCTCGAAGCTGACCTCGGAAATCAGCCAGTCGACATCGGGTAGCTTCAGCGTCGGCAGTTGCACTCGCGCCAGGCGGTTCGGCTGCCACAGCGCGCCAGCGGCATCGCGCCAGGAATCCGCCAGGATCTCCACCGGCTGGCTGCGGCCGAAGCGGCGGGCGCGTTCCCAGTCGACGCGGCGCTGGGCGATGTCCACGCCGTTCTGCAGGGTCTCGGCGATGACGATCAGCGGCCGGAAGCGCCGGCCCTGGCCGGGTGCATCGGCGCCGATGGTGATGTCGCGTGTCGTGGCGCGGGTGTTGAAGTCCGGCAGCGCGGCGCGATCGAATTGGGCGAGGGTCTCCACCGGCATGAAGACCGCCTCGTAGAGGCTGTAGCGCTTGTCGTAGGCGCGGCTGACGCTGGCCTCCTCGACATTGGCGCCCTCCTTGAAGCCGCTGGCCATGCGGTCCGTGGCCAGGCGGGCGAGGATCAGGCGCCCATCCGGCCCCTCATAGGCGAGGAAGTCGGAGTGGCGGGCGGTACGGTCGATGATGTCCCAGGCAGTCTCGGTGAGGATGACGTTGAACTGTGGCACCACCTCGCCATCGCCAGCGCGGGCATCGACCTCGATGCCATAGATGGCGGCGAGCTGCGCGATGACCTGGCGCGAGCGGGCGCTGAGGATCTGGTTGGCGCTGCCGCGGAGGTAGGCGGAGCAGTCGACCAGGTCCTGGCACTTGCCCCGGCCTGTGACACGGATCTGCGTGCCGCCGCGCTTGCTGACGGAGATGGTGTAGCGGTCGACATAGCCGGTGACGACGGTGTCGTCGCCGATGCGAAGGACGCATTCCATGCCGGGCTGCACGGGGACGGCGGGCTTGCCGGGGTAGCGATCGGTAACGACCAGGTCGAAGTCGGAGGGCATGCGCTCGATGCCGACGCCGATGCGGACCTCCTGCCAGCCGGATAGCAGCTGGCCACCGACCAGCAGCGAGACGTCGCCGTCATCGGGTGGCATCGAGCATCTCCGGATGTGGATTGCTTGGGGCGATTCGCGGCGGCTCAACCGATGGGGCGAAAGACAGGCCTCATGGGTTTTGAGCCGCTTTGGTGGTCGAGAAGCGGCCGAATCGTCCCGCTTCCCACAGCTTTTCGGCGGCACTGCAACTCGCCCCATCAGCGGGGTCGGGTCATGCTGACCCGCCGGTGTTCAACCGCATCATGGGCTCGCCGACGCTCGTGCCGTGGCGCCTAGCTCACTCAGGTCCGTACCAATGCGTCAGATTCAGATCCGACAACCACGCGATTTCGCCCGGCTGTCTTCGCGACATAGAGAGCGGCATCCGCGGTAGACAACAGCCCCGTGCGGTCCTGCAACTGATCCTCGAACGACGGGAACCGGGTCGCCACGCCAATGCTCGCCGTCACCATGCCGACGCCGGGATTACCTTCGTGCTGCACCGCCCGGCGCAGCAGCTCGGAGCGGAAGCGTTCGGCAACCGAGTGAGCGCCATGCGCATCGGTGGCCGGCATTAAGAGCGCGAATTCTTCGCCACCGAGCCGTGCAGGCAGGTCGCCGGGCCGTCGCGCTACCGCGTTCAGCGCAGCCGCGACCTCTCGCAGACAGACATCCCCCGCCGGGTGGCCATAACGGTCGTTGAACCGCTTGAAGAAATCAACGTCCGCCATGAGAATCGAGAGTGGTTGCTCCTCCCGTGCGCAGCGGCGCCACTCTGCCTCCAGCGCGGCATCGAAGCGCCGCCGGTTGGCGATCCCGGTCAGTGCGTCAGTCGCGGCCATGTCAGACATCTGCTCGTAGGCCTGCAGCAGCTCCGTCTCCGCTTGCTTTCGTTCCGTCGCATCCCGGATCGTCGCGACGTAGCCACGCGTCCCCCCATTGCGGTCCCTGTGGACCCGGCAGCGGACCTCAACCCAGAGCCACGTTCCGTCAGGCCGCAGATGCCGGTAGGTGGCAGTCGCCTCCTCCTCGCCAGCCTCAAGAGCAGCGAGAGCCGCTTCAAGCCAAGCGCGGTCATCCGTGTGAACGAAGTCACGGGCGTTGCGCCCAACCAGCTCCTCCGTCTGCCATCCCAGGAGACGCTGTGCCGCGGGCGAGACGTAGCGCCGCGTTCCGTCCAGGTCGCTCAACGTCACCACGTCGCCCGAGTTCTCTGCTAACAGTCGGAAGCGCTCCTCGCTCTCCCGAAGGGCCTCGGCGGCGCGGTGTGCCTGCGTGACATCGGTGAAGGTCGTGACGAAGCCGCCACCGGGCAAGCTCCGCCCTGCAACCTCCAGGACCGACCCGTCGGACCGGGTCCGAGTGAGACGGTGTCCGTCCCCACGTGTGGCAGCCTTATAGCGGTCCCGCGCAAGCGTGTCGGGATCGCCCGGTCCATAATCTCCGCGCCTCGCAAGAAAGCCGGCGAGGTCGAGGTAGTGGCGCGATGGCTCGGCAATACCCTCCGGCAGGTCGAGCAGCTGACGATAGCGCATGTTGCAGGCCAGCAGCCGTCCATCCGCGTCCCAAGCCGCCATTCCCTGCGCCATGCTTGACGTTATCGCCGAGAGAAGTTCCGCCTGTGCACGCCGCTGGTCGGCCAAGGCCGCCAGATCCAGGCTCTTGGCGTGTACCAGCGCGTGGGCATTCGCCTGCCGGGCCCATGCGATCGCGACACCGAGTCCCCCGAGCAAGGCAGCACTCACGGCTGCCAGGACTGCGGCGGTGGTGCGCCGCGGGTCGGCCAGGCCGGCATCGCGATCCTGGAGCGCCAGCATGACGGCAGGCAGGCCAGTGGGTACACCGTATGCGGCCATTATCTCGTGGCCCGTAGGCTGGCTCTCGTACACCAACCTGCCGCTTCGCGCTTCCCGTGCCGCCTTCACCCCCGGATGGTCCGGTTCAACAGCAAAGCGCAGGTAGCGCTCGGGATTATGGCTGTGAGCAAGGACCGCGCCGTCGGACAGTCGACGTAGGGCGACCGCCTGGCCCGGCTCGGTTCCTGCTTTGCCGAGCGATTGGGAGAGAACGATGGGATCGAGCGACACGACGCTGACGCCCGCGAGCGTGCCGTTGCGGTGCTCCATGCGTTGCGAGATCTGGATGCTCCAGCGCCCCGTGGTCCGTTCGATAACCGGCGCGCTTATGAACAGACCGCGATGCGTGCCGTCGAGGTGGACGCGAACATGCTCGCGGTCGGCGACGAGCACACCTGTGGCGTACCCAGCAGCACCCCAGGCGAGCCACCCATCCGCGTCGGCTATAGTGACCTGAACGACACCCAGCCGGCCCGACGCTGTGATCTCGCGCAATTCCTGCTCAACGGCCAGAGCGCCGACGGCGTCGTGGGCGTCTGACAGTCTCCGCCAGAGGCCAACGAGGGAGTGAACGGACCGAACGGCTTCGATAGCTCGGAGCACGCTTTGCTGGGCAGCGGCGACGTCGGCTTCCAGCGTTGTCCAGGCTGCCTGCTCGGCGGCATGGCGCAGGGCTCTTATGTAGTCAGCGGTGCCGATGGCTGCGACGACCGCAACAACCAACCAAGCAGCTAAGACGCGCCTCATTGGCCTCGTCAGGCTCGGCGTCCGGCTACGAGAACTGATGCGCGCTGCGCGGAAGACAGCCCTCAGCGTCATGTTCTGCCTCGCCATCCGCCCTAGCAGGGTCACACTAAAAAGTGATTGTTGGCGTGGTATGAACGTCGGCGGCTCGATTGTGATGCCAATTAAGGAATATTTTCTTGAAGTAGATGGCTCCTAAGTTCCCCGCGTACTGAATGTCCCACCAATGAAGTTTGGATCCTCTGCATCCGCCTGAAGGCTGACCTCCTCCGCCCGGTCCAGGTCCTCGTAGAGCCGGTAGGCATGCACCAGGGCCGGCAACGGCTCCGCCACCGTCACCCTTCGCAGTCGCGCCAAGTCTGCCGCGCGGCGGGTTAGATCCTCCAACACGGCCGCCCGCAGGTCGCGCAGCGCGAGTGCCGTCGCATCCTCCCCGGCATCGGCCGCCACCACCTCCTCCGCCGCCAGCAACCCGCACACCTGGTCGCGCAGTGCCACCGCTGCGTCGTAGGAGGGCGGGCTGGCTTCTGCTGCGGCGCGGGCCAGGGCGGCCAGCGCGGCGCGCCGGCAGAGCCCTGCGGCAGCAGCCTCGCCACTCGCCTGGGCCAGTCCCACACCATCCGCCGCCGTCGCCTCGACTGGCTGCAGCGCCGCCAGAGGGGCAAGTAAGCGGATGCTGTCGGCCGGGTCCGGCGACAGGCCGCGTAGCGCGTCCGCCAGGGCCTGGGCGGCGGCGGCGAGCTGCGAGAGGGTGCTCACAGCCGCGCCGCCAGGCTGGTGACCAGATCGGCAGCCCGGGTTGCCCCGCGCCGTGCCGCGGCCACGCCGTTCAGCGCCCGCGTTGCGCCGCCCTGCAGCGCGGTGACCGGCGCCAGCGCCCGGCGGTAGCCAGCGGCAAAGCGGCCGAAGCTGCGGTTCAGCCCGGGCGCCACCATTCCCACCGCATTCATCACCACCCGAGCGTCTCCCATCAGCTGGTTGGCCTGCGCGGTGTACGCGCCGATCGTCCGCTGCACGCTGCGCACCACGGCAATGCCCTGGGTCAGCGCTTCCCCGGCACCCCGCACGAAGCTGCTGGCCGCCTGCGCGTCCAGCGCGTCGGCCAGCGCGGCGATGCGGCTGCCGAGATCCTCCGCGACATCCGGGAAGCGCCGGCTGCCATCCTCGACGAACAGGAAGTGCAGCTCGACCACCCGGCCGAGGTCGTGGCGGATGCGGGTGTGGAACTCGACCAGACTGACCTTCAGCAGGCCGAGGGTCGGGTGCAGCAGCTCGCCCGGCCCCTCGGCCTCGGCCGCCTCGATCATCTCGAGTTCCAGCGCGGCCACATCGTCACCCACCCGGAAGCCGATCAGGCCGTGGCGGCGGGTGGCGCGGCCGGTATCCTCGACCCAGACCGAATCCCGGAACGGGTATTCGTGGATCGTAGTGGCGCGGCCGAAGCTGCCCTCGGCGTTCCAGATCTCGAAGGGCACCCCGCGCCAGGCGGCGGGACGGTAGGTCAGGGTTCCGCTCATGGTCCGGCTCCCAGGCCCGGCCGCTCGATGCGCACGCCGCCATCCTCGCGCCGCGTGATGGCGGTCAGGCCGGGCGGCACCTGGCCCGAGAAGCGCAGCTCCACCACGGATCGGCTTTCGCCGCCGCCGGCCGCCAGTGGCCCGGCTGCGGTCGCTGGTGAAGGCGCGGATGCCCCGGCCGGCGCCAACCCGAGCGCCACGCCACGGTCGATCACGGCGGGATCCAATGCCCGGCCATTCTCCTGCACCGCCATGGCCGCGACCAGGCGCCGCAGCACCGCAGCGTCCCGAAGGTCCAGCGTCTCATTCGGCGCGATCCCGATCGCGCGCGACACGGCGGCGATATAGGCGGCAGTGTTGTTCTCGCCCGGCGGTGCCCAGCGGGAGATCTGCCGTGCCAGCGTGTCGTCGCCGCGGCGGGCGTTGCGCTGCAGTTGGCGGATGGCCTGGGCGATGCCCGCCTCCATCGTCGGATAGACGCCGAACCGGCCATCGGAGGCGAGGCCGGGATTGGCCTCGAGCTGGCCCGGGTGCCACATCAGGTTGAGCGGGTTGTTGTTGCGGATGCCGCGGGGCTCGGCGGGGTCGCCCGGTCGCGCGGCGGGTGCGGCCGGCAGTGACGGTGCCCAGCGCTGCCGGAAGAAGGCGCCGAGACGCGCTTCGAGCGAGGGCAGGCCAGCAGGGCGCGGAGGCGCCAGCTCCAGCTCCCGCCGCAGCGCTTCGGGGTCGCGGCGCAGGCGGTCCAGTTGCGCCTCTTCGCCGGCGTTCAGCGGGGTGGGGTGGAGGATGAAGGCGCCGGCGGCCAGGCCGCCGGTGGCGCCGGTGCTCAGCAGCCGCAGCAGCCAGGGCGCCAGCCGGAAGGTCGTGATGCTGCCGAGGGCGCGGACGATGCGGGTCAGCGGCGCCAGTACATGCGCCAGCAGGGCTACGCCCAGCAGTATCGCGGCATTCTCCATCCCGCCCATCCAGCCGATGACGGTGGAGATCCCGGTGCCGACCGCCTCCAGCCGCTCGCCCAGCCGAGTCAGCCCGCCACCATCCACCCAGGCGGTGAAGCGCCCGGCGAGATCCTCAACAATGGCGCCGAGCCGCGGGCCCTCGGTGATCAGCCAGTTCGACAGCCGGTCGATCAGCGGCACCAGCACCGGCGCCAGGCGGGCCGCCAGCGTGTTCACCAGCCCCTGGCCCGCCAGGTTCAGCCGGATCTGCGCCAGCTCGAACTGCCGCGCCGCCTCGGCCCCCTCCTCGGAGATGGCACCGGCGCGCCGCGCCTCGCGCTCGTACTCGCGCATGCCGGCGGCGCCCTGGCGCAGATAGGGCAGCAGGCCGGCCGGCAGCCGCAGCGCGCCCAGGACGCGCGCCTGCAGGCGCGGATCGGCGATGCGGGCGATGCCATCGGCGACCTCGGGCAGCACCTCGGTGGCGGTGCGGGCCTGGCCCGCGGCATCGCGTAGGCCGATGCCGAGCAGCCGGAAGTACTGGCCCGCCGTGTCGTCCCGCCCGCCCACCGCATCGGACAGCGCATCGCCGAGCCCCTGGAGGCCCTGCGTCAGCTCCTCGGCGGAGGCGCCAGACAGCGCCGCTGCGCCTCGCATGGTGAACAGCGCGGAGGCGGTGCTCTGCACGCGATAGGCAGTGCGGGTCAGCTGGGCGCCGAGCGTGGCCCAGCTGCCGGCCAAGCGCAGCACGCCGGCGATCGAGCCCGCGGCGGTAAGGGCGGATAGCGGGGGCACGATCAGGGCGATGTTGCGCGCCACGGCGCCGGCAAGGCGCGACAGGCGGTCCATACCCATGGTGCTGCGGGCGGCGTTGTTGAGGCGACTGACGCCGGCTGCGAGCCGCAGCGCGCCGCTGTTCATCGTGGCGAGCGGCCCCGACAGACGGTCGATGGCGGAGATGGTGACGCTCAGCGCGCCGGCGGCGGCCACGGCCATGTCAGCTCCTGCGTCCCAGGGCGGCGGCCTGGCGGTCCCACCAGAACAGCTCGGCCGGCGTCATCGCGAAGGCGTCGCGCGGGCCGAAGCCACAGGCCAGCGTCACGCGCGCGGCGGCAGGGCCCCAGCCGCCGGCGGGTCGACTGGCAAAAAACGCGCGAAGTACCGGCTGGCCACCTCCAGCACCTTGGGTGAGAGCTTCGCCACCAGCTGCGGCGGGATGCCGGCGCTGCGCTGGATCAGATGCGTGGCCTGGGCGATCTCGTTGCCCTGTTTCTGCGCCGCCATGATCATCTCGATGGTCAGCGGCTGCAGCGTGATGTCGGCCACCGTGGTGCCGTTGTATTCCACCGGCGGGAAGCGGATCACGCGCGGCGGGATCTCCTCGATCAGATCCTCGTCCAGATCGTCCATCTCAGCTCTCCTGCACATCCGGACCCTCGAAGCGGACCTCGAAGGTGGCGTCGTCGGCATTCACCTCGACGACGTTGACGCACCACATGCCGTTGCCGGTGACGCGCTTGCCGCTGATCAGCTCGAGCGAGACGGAGACGCTCTCCATCGCCTCGAAATCGGCCACGCGGGTGCCGGCGTTGTCGCGGATCTTGGCCTTGATGTACGGCGCCACCGGCTTGACGCTGAAGCCATGCACGCCGTTCTGGCCGACCATCGTCTCCTTGACGGAGCGGGCGGCCTGCCAGCCGACGCTGTCGACGACGTCGTACTCGACGCCGTCGATGTAGAGGTAGGAGGTGCCCGCCAGGGCCCCCGGCTGCAGGGCCATGTCAGATTACCCCTTCGGATTTGCGGAACTGCACCAGGCCGGCGAACTGGCGGAACTGGTCGATCGGAATGATCGGCAGCAGGCCATCGACACGGCAGCGGTTGGAGGCGTTGCGCTCGACCACCAGCTCGGCGGCGAAGGCCTCGTAATCCTGCACCAGCCCCTCCGCCTCCATACGCCGGTACTCGCCCAGGATGCCGTCGCGGATGACGGTGGCGGTGACGATGTTGGAACCAGGTCGGAAGCGCGTGCCGGCGGAGGCCAGCTTGAAGCGGCCGAAGGTGCTGGTGACGTAGTTGCGCAGGCGACGGATGGCGGCGGCCAGCAGGTACAGCGTCTCCGGGTAGAGGTAGCTGTCGTCGGGCGCGCCCTGCGGGTTCAGCCGGTAGGTGGTGACCAGCGTATCGGTGATGACCCGCCCATCGGCCGCCACGGTGAAGGCGCCGAGGCCGTTGTTCAGCAGCGTGTTGCGATCGCCGATGCCCCAGCGCTTCTCGCGCGGCGGCGCCATCACATCCAGCGGCAGGGCGTGCAGCGGCAGACCGGGATCGGCGCGGATGGAGGTGGCGCAGGCACCGGCCAGGTTGGCCGCCCAGATCCAGGGCGGCGATGGCGAGGCATCGGCCGGCAGGCAGACCATATGCGGGTCGTTGCGACCCAGGCTGAAGGTGGTGCAGGCGCTGAGCGTGCCGCGGAAGCCGGTGAAGGCGCCGCCATAGAGCATACGGTCCCAGGACCAGCGGGCGGCCAGGTGGTCGCGCAGCGCGTTCAGGCTCGCCGTGTCCGTGTAGGGCATGACGTGGAACTCGAAGTCCTCAGCGCCGAGACTGGCCAGCGCCAGCGCCAGGTCCGGCGCTGTGGTGCCACCGGACATGGGGGAGACGGTGACCGCCAGACCGGCGGGCGGCACCTCGCCGCCGGCGGAGCCTAGCAGGTTGCGACCGAGGAGGATGTCGTTGCCGGCGAGGCCCTTATTGCGCGCGGTGACGGTGACGACGCCGGCGCTGTTGGCGGCGGTTACCGGCAGGCTGGCATCGGCGTTGATGGAGGCGACACAGGCCGCGGCAGCCGTGGTCGCCGTCATGCTACTGGACAGGCCGACGGCGACGCGCCGATCGCCGATATAGATGTGGTCCGTACCATTGGCCGTGGGCGCGGTGCCGATCGTGAAGGTGCCGGTCGCGGCGACGCCGGCGGCGGCATCGGTCAGCGGCAGGACATGCACCTCACCGCTGCGGTCGCGGCGACGATAGGCCTCGGCCATCAGCGCCAGCATGGAGCCGCGCCCGGCGCGACCGCGCAGCCAGTCGAGGCTTTCGAGCAGGGCCGGGACGTTGGGCGGCAGGTCGCCGGTGGCGAGCTGCTGGCCGATGATCAGGCTGCGCAACGCGCCGGCGGTGCCGGAATTGGCGCGGGAGTTGTCCAACTCGGCGAAGAACAGGGTCGAGCGGTTGCTCGCGGGGATCTCGCGGAAGCCCACCATCAGCGGTCACTCCCCTCGGCCACCGGCGCGGCGGGCGGCAGGGTTTCGATGACATCGCCGTCGGCCAGGCGGCGCATCCAATAGGCGTCACGCGGCACCTCCCGGCCCTCGGCCGGCAGGTGGTCGCGCAGGACCGGGTCCGGGACCTTCAGGCCCTCGGCGGGAATCACATACATCGGGGGCTCCTACGCCTGGACAGGCGGGATCGGGCGGAATGCGATGCTGGTGGCGTCGGCGTCACAATCGACAGCCGGCGACGGCACCTCGAAGACCTCAGTCCAGCCGAGGTCAAAGGCGATCAGCGCGGAGCCAATCGCGACCTCGCTGCTGCGAGAGTCAATGCCGAGGGTTGTCTTCACCCCGTCGACGCGTTCGATCTTGCGATCGGGCGGCAGCAGGAGTTCAGCCGCCTGCAGCACAGCCGCGGTGACAGCACCGCTCAGCTGCTCAAGCTCGGCCTCCAGGACCGTGCCAGCGCGGGAGAGGGCGTTGAGGCGGACCTCCACGGCCAGAATGAAGGAGACGGCGTAGAAGGACCGGAAGGCAGTGCCGCCGGTGCGCTTCTTCTCCTCCTGCCAGCCATAGACCAGCAGAGCCGGCAGTTCGGCCTCCGAAAGAGGCCAGGTGCGAGCGCGGAAGATGCGCCCCTGCACGGCAGGTACGCGGCTGGCCAGGATGCCAGCCACAGCGTCTCGTACCGCGACGCGGTGCTCAACTGTCATGCGACCCGCCCCAGCGGCAGGACGATCCAGCCGGCAGCGTCGGCCGGTACCTCCGTCGTCACGTCATAGGTCACGTCGCGAATCAGTACGCGGTCCCGCGCCTTCGGCGTGAAGCCAGGCGGCAGGTCAGCCGCGCGAAGCGAGAGCGTGGCCTTCGCCACGGTAACCGGCGGGCCGTCGCCGGCCCCCGGGACATCCACCATGTAACGGTCCAGGATCCCGGTGATCTCAAAATCGGGCTGGAACTGGGGGCCGTAGAGGATGCGCTCCGGCTCGCGGAATGTCGCCAGCACGGAGGCATCCAGCGCGCCGAAATCCATCCCTGTCAGCCGGCGGAGACGTGCGCGCCGCGCGCCGGCGCGTCATCGTCGCGCGGATGGCGGGCCCGCCCCAGGAAGGCCGGCACGTCATAGCCCGCCACCTCGAAGGCCTGGCCGGGCCGAATGACGCGACCATCCGGGTTCTCGTCGTCCACGATGGTGAAGCCGACGATGGCCTCCAGCGTCACGGTGCCGGAGGCGGCGCGGCGTGCGTCCTGCTGGGCCTGCTGACGGGCGATGATGTCCATCTCCCGCTGCCGCGCGGCATCCGCCGGCGACAGCGTGACCATCACCTGCGGCGCGGTCTCGGCGGCTTCGGCCGCCTTTTCCTTGGTCGCGTTGCTCATGTCAGATCACCTGTGCCGAGGCGGAGGCATTGACGTTGGAAGGGATGGTCAGCGGCGCGGACTGCGTCATCAGCCAGCGCACCCCCGGGTCCTTCTCCGTCCAGCTCTTCGGGCAGAAGGGGATGGACGGGAAGCCGACATCCTCGTCCTGGATGGCCGCGAAGGCGCGCTCGCCCTGAACCATCTTGGATCCGAGGATCACCGTGCCATCGGTCAGCAGCGGCTTCTCCACGCCGTCCGCCGGGTCGATGAACCACTCGTAGTAGATCCACAGCGTGTACTGCCCCCAGCTGCCGAGGCGAATGCCGCCACGCTCCGGGCGGACGCCGGCGGCCGAGAAGTCCTCGTTGCCGTTGCGGAAGCTCTGCACCACGGCCGCAACAAGCGGGTCCGCGCGGAACAGGCGCCAGGCCGCCGGGGTGAAGACGACGTCGGTGACCGGGTACCCGCTGCGCTTCAGCACCAGGGCGGACCAGTCGTCGATGTTGTTCGACGGCGAGACGCCGGCCTGCCCCCAGCGGTTGCCGCCGCTCAGGGTGATGTTCAGCGATGCGTCGCGGCCGAAGTTGATGACCGCCGTCGGGACGCCGTCGCCCACCACGGTGATGGCGCCGTCCGTCATGGCCTTCGCGCCCATCCACTCCATCCGGCGGAAGATCTGGTTCATCTGATCCTCCATCTCCAAGCGGAGGTTCGCGGCCGCGCGCTCGATCGGCGTCATCGCGCCACCGATCCGCTCACCGCGCGTACGCCGCACGGCGCGCTTGGGATCGAGGCGCGTCTTCGGCTTCAGATAGGGCGGCGCGAAGGTGGGCGTGGTGAAGCCGAGGCCTTCCACGAATTTGCCCTCGACCAGCGGGTTCACGAAGGGCGCCAGGCGCCGCTTGCCGTCGAACACGTCGATGGAGACCATCTCGGTGTCGCTCTGGGTCACGTTTGGGAAGAACATATCCAGCAGGAACTGGCTGGGTTCCTTCAGATTCTCCACCACCCGGATCAGGGTGGTGGTCTCGTAGATGCTCAGGGCCATATCGGCCGATCTCCTGCTGGGCCGATCAGGCCGGGATGACGGACTTCAGGTGGATGCCCTTGTCGCGCAGCCCCGCGCGGATCGACGCCAGGGTGTGCCCGGTGCCAAGGATCAGGGCGCTCTCATTCACCTCGCCGGCGATCAGGATGGGGCAGTTCGCCAGGTCGCCGCCGGTGGCGTCGCAGGCATCGGCCAAGACGCCGTAGGGCACCTGGCTGCCGTCCGAGGACGCGGAAAGCGAGAGCGTGAGCTTGCCGGAGGCGGTGATCTTCCCCACCACGGCGCCGCGGGCCAGGTTCTGGCCGGAGATCAGCAGGCCATTCTCGTGGACCGGCTGGGTCAGGCCGGCGATCAGACGGTCCGGAGTGAAGGTTTCGGTGAAGACGCGGGGGCCGGGCATGCGGCGCTCCTACTTGCTGCGCGGGCGACGGCCCGCATTGAGGACGAAGTCGGCATTGCCTTCCGGGGTATCGCGGCTGGGCGTTCCGGTGCCGCCGTCCGCGCCGAGGCGCGGAGCGCGTTCGCCGGCCATGCGGTCCGCCAGCCCGCGCCGCGGCGTGGCCGCACCGGCGGCACCGGCCTTCAGGGCGCCGATCGCGGCCTTCACCGGCAGGTCCGTTTCGAAGGCCAGATGGGCGCAGAGCGGGATGTTCGCTGCTGCTTCGGGCGCGGCGAAGATGGCGGCGCAGCGGCGGCGCTCGGCCAGACGCGCGGCCACGACGCTGGCGGCGGCCGCTGGCTTGTCCTGCTCGTCCCGCTCCTCGTCCTCCTCGTCGTCTTCGGCCTGATCCTCGCCGTCGTCGTCGGAGGCCTTTTCGTCCTCCTCCTCCTCAGCGGCCTTGTCCTTCTCGTCCTCTTCCTCGGCCGCCTGGGCGTCCTTGTCCTTCGGCTTCTCGTCCTCGCCGGACTTGGTCGCGGCCGGGCGGCCGAAGCCGGCGAGATGGGCAAAGCGCGCGTGCAGCCCGCCCGCCGTGGTGCGGAGGTTCATGTTTGGGTCCTTCGGGGGGTGTGGGGTCAGGCGTCGCCCAGCTGCGCCAGCAGAGCGGCGAAGGCCTCGTCCGGCGCCATGACGGAGTCCGCCAGGCCAGCAGCGACGCCGGCGGCGCCGAGATAATGATCCGCCTGCTGCGCGCGCACGGAGGCGACGGAAAGGCTTCGGTTGCGGGCTATGGTCTCGACGAACAGGTCGCCCATCGCGTCCACATCCGCCTGCAGGCGGGCCAGCAGGTCCTTCTTCACGCCCTGGTAGGCTTGGCGCCCCTCCAGCGCCTTCCGGTCGCCGTAATGGACGAAATGCACGGCCAGGCCGGCCTCGGCGATCGCCCGGCTGTAGTCGACCAGCATGGTGATGACGCCGACGCTGCCAGTGCCCCCGGTTCGGGGCACCGTGACGCGGTCGCAGGCCGAGGCCAGCGCGTAGGCGGCGCTGTAGGCGTGGTCGCCACAGATCGCCCACACCGGCTTGTCGCCGCGCGTGGCGTGGATGGTGTCGACCAGGTCGAAGCAGCCGGAGACCTCACCGCCGCCGGAGTTCAGATCCAGCACGATGGCACGGGCCTGCTTATCGGCGAGGGCGGTCAGGTAGTTGGCGCGGATCCCGTCATAGCCGGTCATGCCGGAATAGGGCCGCAGGGTGCCCGTCTTCTGGACCAGCATGCCCTCGACCTGGATCACCGCGATGCCGCTGACCAGGTCATAGCCGCGCTGGGGCTCCCGCGCCGGCCGGGACCATTCCTCGTCATCGTCGAAGGCGACGATGCTCGAGCCATCCGCGCGCACGACCCGGGCGATGCCCAAGCGTTCCGCCAGGGCCGCAACTGCGACCTCCGCCTTCTGCGGGTGTAGGGCCAGAGGGGTGTTAAGAATCCTCTGAGAAAGATGGGGGAACAGGTGCATGGCGATTCCTCGCAAGGGCATGACTCAGCCCGAAAGCACAAACTCGCCCACGAGGCGTCAGCTGCTAAGCTAGAGCTTGCCTACACACTCTTTGAGTGTTATCGTTAAGCTGCAATAACGTAGGTCTTGAAAAATGAAGGTATCCACGCGCGGTTGGAGCCGTGACTGCGGCGCTAACGTTATCATGAGTGCCGACCTCGAGGTCGGCTATGAACGTCACCCCGTTGGCACCGAACGCTTCAGGGCAGGCAAGACCTACCTCCGCCGGAGATCAACGGGCGATCTGGATATTTCAGTTGGGCCTTGCAACATCACGCTTGGCGGAAAGTACCAGACCATCATTTCGGTCACCAAGGAGGACACACTTCGGCTCATGGCCGAAGCTTTTAAGGGCGAACCGTTTGGGCAAGTCATCGCGGAGTTGGCCGCCGCTATGGCCGAGACAGATTAGTCTTGGTCACTCGGGATTCCCGACACTCGGGCTCCACCACTCGAGGCGACGACGTCAGGCTGCTGGCCACCGGTGACCGTGAAGGTCAGGTTGAGTCCGCGATTCCGCGCGCCATGCTGTTCCAGCTGCAGCTGGTCGAGGACTTCCTCCCAGTCTAAGCCGTCATTCTCGGCCGCCTCCTTCTCCAGGGTGGAGAGGCCCGAGCTGATCTTCAGACGGCTGCCCTCGGGCTCCTTCGTCGGATCGACCCATCCGCGGCCTGGGCCGATCCAACGGCAGCGGGCGTACTCCGCCCGCGCCTCCGCGAAGTCTGGCGCGGCGGCCGGCAGCGGCACGTCGCCGGCGTCGATCAGCTCCTCCAGGAGCGCCACGTAATGCGGGCTGGCCCAGCCGCGGCCGAAATCCGTGCGGCGGCGGATCAGCGTGCGCCAGGCTTCCAGCAGAGCCTGCCGGGCGGAGGAATAGGTCGAACCCCGGAAGTTCGCGCTCACGGTTTCGAAGCTGCTGCCGGTCGCGGTGGCCAAGTTGCGCAGCATCGCCGCCTCGAACATGTCGAAGGCGCCCGCGGGGCGGGATGAGGTGATGGTGCTGACCTTCTCGCCGGGAAACAGCTTTGCGAGGCGGACGCTGCCGGCGGAGAGGCGGTTATCAGCATGGAATTCGGACCGCATGCGCTGATAGGCGGAGATGCTCTCGCCCTCGCCATCGTCCTCGGCCAGCGCCTTCTGCACATCATCGGCGTCGAAGGGGCTTTCGATGTAGGCGCCGAAGATGGCGTTGATGACCGCGGCCTGCACCTCCAGCCGGTCGTACTGCGCCAGCATCCGCATGCGGGCCAGAACGGGGGTGAAGATGCCGCCCACCGGCCGATGGTCACCCGCGCGATCGGCGTCGTAGTGGTGAACGAAGGCGGGCCGGCCCCAGTACGTCTCCCGCGGCATGCGCTGCCAGGTGACGGCGCGGCCCGCAGCCCACCAATCCGCCTCATGCGCCTGGCGCATGTGGTAGGCCACCGGCGCCAGGGCCGCCTCATCCAGTTCCACGCCGCCCCGCAGGCGCAGCGTGTCCATGGCGTTCTGCGGGTTGGACAGCCGGTCCGGGTCCACCAGGTGCATCACGGTGGCGTAGCGGGCGCAGCCATAGCCGACGCGCTCCGGCATCCAGCCGATCGGCCCCATTGCCTCTCCCTCCACCAGGTAGTGGCGGAAGGCCAGGCGCGCCTTCTGGCTGAAGCCGTGCTTGCGCTCGGCGTCGCCGTAGCAGGCCGGATCCTCGAAGTGCGCGGCGAAGGCAGCCTCGGCCGCGTCGGCAAACTCCTTCGCCCAGACCGCGTCGAAGCCCTTGCCGAACCGGCGCGCCAGCGCCCGATAGTTCGGCTTGGCGGAGAGCCGGAAGTCGGCGCCGATCGCGGCATCCAGCGTGCGGGTGACTGTGCCGGCCGCCCAGCCATCGTTCCGGACCATGTCGCGGATGCGCGCGACGGTCAGGTCTCGGCTCGGCTGGGTCTCGGTGTCCGGCGAGCCCAGCACCGCGTTCCAGCCGGCCATCTCGGCCGAACTGCGATCGGCAGCATCGTAGGGAGCGCCGGGGCCGCCGATCAGCCCCTTCATGCGGGACCGCTGGATCTCGCCGCGGCTGATCGGCTGGCCGAACTGGTCGATGATCGTCGCGGTCATCAGAAGCGGATCCCGATGGCGCGGCGGCGCGGCCGCCGCTGCTGCAGCTCGCCTCGAGCGGCCAACGCATCCGCCAGCAGGCCGATCCACTGCGCCAGCTCGTCGCGGTTGGTCGCGCTGTAGGTGCCTGAGCGTCCGCTGCCCGGGGTGGAGTAGGACAGCGAGACCTCACGCCGGCCAATGGAGAGCGACTGCAGGGCCCTCAGGGCCTCGACATGCCAAGCCTTCAGCGTCTCGGTGTCGATGACGCTGAAGTCCATCCTCCGCTCCTATCTGGCATAGCGTGATGCCCGGTTCGGGCGGGTGGTGCCGTGCCGCGCGACCTGGACCGTCGCGGCAGGCTGAGGAAGGGCGACAGGCCCGCTGAGGGCGGCTGGCACGGGGTCATGCGATGCTGGCGCGGCCGGAGCAGGTGGCAGCGGCGCGGTACCCCCGCCCTCGCCATCTGCCTGGTAGGGCAACGCCACCGCGTCGGCGCGAATGTTGAGCTTCAGGCCCATGTGCATGAGGCCGCAGAGCGCAGCGTAAGCGTAGACGCGGCAGTCCAGTGCTTCATTGCGCTTGCCGCTGGGTAGGTCCCAGACCCGGTACCGTTGTGCGCCCACCTGCTTCGTGATCAGCCGCTCCGACGTCATCTGCATGTACCAGCCGATGTCGCGGTCTGCCGGCACGTGCATGAAGCCGGGCGGGTAGATCCCACCATCCGGTGGAGCCTCCAGCGCGAGCCGGTTCCGGATCAGGTCCTTCGCCGAGTTCGTGCCGATGATGATCGGGCGGTAGGTCGCTTTCGTGGCTGCCGACGGCTTCTTCGTCGGCCAGACCGGCGACCGGGTACCGTTGCGAGCGCTCTCGCCCTTGATGCCCCAGATCTTGCGCCCCAGCCGCGCCTTGCAGAACTGGTAGACCTTCTGTGTCGAGTGGCCGCCGGTGTCGATGCAGGCGGCGCTGATGACGAAGGGGCGGCCATCCTCCCGCAGGAAGCGCCGCTTCAGGTAGGTGTCGACGCGGTCCCAGAGCTCATCCGTGTCAGGGTCGCCTTCGAAGATCTCGAAGGCCAGGGACCAGGATTCCTCGTGCCGGCCCCAGCCCACCAGCTCGAGCTCGACGCGGTCACCCTGGACGTCGATGCCGACAGTCAGGATGGCGACGCCGAAGGGCACCTCGCCTGCCCAGCTTTTAGCCTGGCGCAGCAGCGAATCCAGCGCCAGCGCCCGGCCCGAATGCGCCCGGAAGGGCAGCGCCGCCTGGGTGTTCCACCAGACCTGCAGCTTTTCCTGATCGCCCTGCGCTGCCAGCCATTTGGCCGCGATGTCGGCTGGACGGTCCTTCTGCCACGGGCTGTACAGCTTGCTGGCCTGGAAGCCGGCATGCTTGTTCGGGACTGCCCACGCGCCGCAATGCGCACACCGGGCGCGGTAGACCGCATGCCGCGGGCCTTCCCACCAGTCCCAGACCCGCGCCAGCGCGCGGGCGCTACCGCTGGCGTCGGCACGGTCCTCGGCGCGCCAGGCGAGCTCGTAGGCATCCATGGGCACCTGGCGATCGCAGCAGCACTGGAAGGGGCGCGTCTGGTGCCAGCGCGTCGTGCGCAGCGCCCGCAGGCGCTCGCCCTCATTCCAGCCGACGCCGCAGGCCTCGCAATGGATCCGCGCGGTCTCTGGCCGGTGCGCCGCGCCGTCGCGGCCCCATTCGACGTGCTTGAAGAAGTCCAGCACCTGGCGGTGCTGGCAATGCGGGCACTCAACCGAGGCGCGGCGCATGTCGGAGTCCGCGTAGCGGGCAGCGATCCGGCTCTCGTCCTCGACCGTCGGCGAGCAGACAGCAAGCACCAGGTAGTTCAGCGCGAAGGAGGCGGTCCGCTCCTCCGCAATGTCGATCGGCTCGCCCTCGCGCGTGGCGACGTATTTGTCCACCTCATCGCAGAGCAGGACCCGGATGGGGCGGCGCGCCAGGTTGTCAGGGCTGCCCGCGCCGGCCAGCGCCAGAAAGCCCCCGGGGAAGGCCTTGTAGAGCAGAGTCTCGTCCGCATTGCGCGTGCGGCCGGTGCCGACCAGGCTGCGCAACGCGGGCGTGGCGCGCACCATCGGGGTGATGCGCTCCTTGCTGAACTGCTCGGCCGCGGCTTCCTTCGGCTGCAGCAGCAGCATGGGGCAGGGGTCGAGGTGGGCGTGGTAGCCGAAGACGTTCTCCAGCAGCGCCGTCTTCAGCAGTTGCGTGCAGACCATCGCCGTCAGGGCATGAACGCCCGGCTCGGTGACCGCGAGCATCGGGCCGCGCGCCACCTCGACCGTGCTGGTCTTCCAGCGGCCAGAGGTCGACCCAGCCTCCTTCGCGAGGTGCCGATACCGGTCCGCCCATTCCGGGACGGAGATCCGGGGCGGAGGTGTCCAGCCGCGCCGCGCCGCGAGGCGGAGCCGTTCAGCCTTGCTCGCGGGGGGTGAAGTCGGCTTCGGGTTCGCCGAGGTCCTCGAGCTGCTGCTGGACATAGGGGGTCAGGGCCTGGACGACGCGATCTGCCTCGAGGCCCAGATCGGCGGCCAGCAACGCCCCGACCTTGGCGGGGAAGTTCAGCCAGGCGTCGCGGGCGGCACGGGCGCTATCGAAGAGCACGGCCTCCGCAAGCTCGAGCTCGACCAGCGCGCCGCCGAGCTGCTGCGCCGCGAGCGTGGCCCGCATGGCGCCAGCGGCTGCCTTCACCTTTTCCGAGGTCGCCAGGTCAGGGATGTCGCCGGACAGGAACCGGCGGCTGAAGTCGTCGAGGTCGACCTGTTCATCGTCCTCGTCCCGCTCCGGTCTCCGCCGGCGCCGCAGCGCACCACCTTGGGGCTGAGGCTCCAAGCGATCCGCGGGTGCGGACACTGCGGACACGATGTCCGCACCCTTGTCCGCAGCCGGCTCAACGTGGCGGTTTGCGTGCCGCCAGCCGGTTCCGACCAGGGCGGGATCAAGCTTTCCGTTAGGTAAAGCCTTGAGTTTCCCCTGATCTACGGCACGACGGACCAGCTTGTCGTTGCACCCTTCGCGCCGCGCAAATTCCCGGATGGAGATGCCGTCGGCCACGGGTGCGGACACCTTTTTTTACCCATAGCTGGGCGAGAGCCGGGGTGCGAAGCATCCCGTGCGGGGGGTGGGGGGCAGGAAGGACCCAGACCGGGGGGGGTGGTGGCCTTCCTGCCCCGCCGCGCCGCGTCACCTCGCCTCACGGACCTTGCACCGCCGTCAGGGGGCGAGCGTCGTGGAGCGCGGGAGCGGCGCGAGTTCAGCGTCGTGCCGTGGCGATCGCCTTCTCGAGCGCCTGCCGAAAGGCCGGTGTCATGGTGGCCTGGGCCACCTTGATGGCGCGATCTCGGAAGCCGAAGCGCGGCTTGTAGCGGGCCTGTCCGATGAACAGCGCGAGCGGCTGCAGCGCGCCGCTGGCCAGGCGCCGAAAGAAGCCGCCGGCGCCGGCCGGCGTCTTGCCGACGAAGACATCCTTGCGGCGCTGCAGCGCGGCGAGGCCGCGGCGCGGGATGTTGCCGAACGCATTCCGCGCGATCGCCTTCGGCATGATCAGCGCCTGGCCCTTGCCGGTGCCGCCCTGCTTCGACGGCTCGGGCTTTCGCGTACCGCCCGTCTCCTGCAACTGCAGGTACTCGGCCTGGCGGTCCTTCACGAAGACCCTCGCGACCAGGCTGTTCTTCCGGGCCGGCGTGACCGCGATGCTGTTGCGGGTGAAGGGCGTGGGTCTGTCGAAGACGCTCGGCAGCGCGCGGCGGTTTGCCACGGCGGCGGCCTGCGCCATGTCGGTCAGCGCGCGCGCCGTGGCAAAGGGCACCTGGTTGCGCGCTAGGTCATCGAGGCGGCGCGTCAGCATGCGGAAGTCGGCGAAGGCGGACAGTGATGAGTCCTATCTGGACGTTGCAAAGTCGAACACGGACGTGTAAGAGTCCATTTCAGACACAGGAGTCCGGCCATGAAGTACGCATTCTGGAACAACAAGGGCGGTACGGGAAAAACTAGCTTGGCGTTCCAAGCGATCTGCGAGTACAGCCTTGAAAACCCGAGCAAGAAAATATTGGTTGTGGATGTTTGTCCACAAGCAAACCTCTCGGAGCTCTTTTTAGGCGGACTTCAGAACGGCGGCAGCAATAAGCTGCTTGAGCGTCAGGGCGCGATGCCGCGCGCTAGCATCGGCGGCTATTTTCAGCTTCGCCTTCCTTCCCCCTACACCATGCCGCCAACTATTCAGCTGGCGGATTTTGTCTCGCGCCCATCCCGCTACAACCCTGCGATCCCTACCAATATCGAATTGATCTGCGGGGATCCTCTACTCGAATTGCAAGCTAATGCAATCAACACCCTGGCAAATAACCAGATCCCTGGTACGAACACCTGGATCGCCGTAATTGATTGGATATCAGATCTATTGCGATTGGCGGTCGGCCACGATGTGATTTTTTTCGACTGCAATCCGAGTTTTTCAGTTTACACCCAGATAGCCCTAGCTGCCTCAGACAGATTGATCCTGCCGGTCATGGCTGACGACTCTTCCCGCCGGGCAGTGCAGAATGCCCTCTCTCTTCTTTACGGGCTTAAGTTGCCTGACCCGATCTATACGACCTATGCGTTCAGCGCAAAGCTCGAGGTGGCGAAACGAACCCTTCCCAAGGTTCATTTGATCGCGAAGAACAGGATCACCCAGTACATGGGGTCTGCCTCAGCTTACGCGGCGGTTTTGAACTCTGTAGACGACGATATTAGGGCGCTGTTGCTGACTCACCCACACTTATTTACCTTCAATTCCACAAAGGATGGGACTGTTGAAGTGAGGGATTTCCAGACTTCCGGCGTAGTTGCCTTCGCTCGGGGTGTCCCGTTCTCGCAGCTGAAGGCTGGAAAGCAGGACATCGGGGGACATCGTGTTCAAGTAAAGGAGGACTACCGGCTCGACTCTCTGAGGGCGATCAGGCGGCTAGTCGCCAAACTTTGACGTTTCGCAATAACTTCACTGCACCGTCAGCGTGGTATATCCTTTGCGGCCTTTCTTGCCGGGGATGATTTGGCCGATCATCGCCTTGGTGATGACCACGTTCTCGGTCGCCGGCGTGCCGGCATGGGTGCTGCGCGTCAGCACGCGATTGCCGGTGATGACGCTCTCATGCGGGCCCATGGCCTGCAGCAGCGTGACCTTCAGCGCCTCGTTCTCCGCGGTGAGCCGATCGATCTCCGCCTTGTTCACCGCATAGGTGCCGGCGTCGGCGATGACCTTGCGGTCGAGGATCTGCGGCCGCGTCACCGTCGGCGCGGCCGCGGTCACCTTGCTGCGGGATGCGGGCTTGGTGGTGCGGGCCATCAGCTGGTGTTCCTGTCGAGAATGCGTTGCACCTGGGTCGGGTGCCAGACCTCGGCGCCCGCAGCGGTTTTCACGCCGCGCGCCATCAGCGCCGCAGCGATCTGCGGCAGGCTGGTGCAGCCCGCCGCTTGCGCGGCTCGAATCATCGGCAGCACCCGCGCGGCATGCTCGGCCGCAAGATCCTGCCGCACGGCATTGGCGCGCCGCGCCTGCTCGGCATCGCCGGCGACGAGGCGCGGGCTGCCGAGCCGCACGCCGCGCGCTCTCGCCGCCTGAAGCGCCGCCCGGGTTCGGGCGGAGATCATCTCGCGCTCATGCTCGGCGACGGCGGCCAGGATGTGGATGGTCAGCCGGTTGGCGTGAGGGTTGTCGCAGGCCACGAATTCGATGCCGCTCTCCATCAGGTTGCTGACGAAGGCGACGTTGCGGGCCAGACGGTCGAGCTTGGCGATGATCAGCGTGGCGCGGCGCGCGCGGCAGGCGACGATGGCGGCGGCGATCTGCGGCCGGTCGTTCTTCTTGCCGGACTCGATCTCCCGGAACACGTCGAGTATCCGGCCGCCGGCGGCCCGGACATGACGCTCCACCGCTTCCTGCTGGGCTTCCAGGCCAAGGCCGGAGGCGCCCTGCTTGTCGGTGCTGACGCGGTAATAGGCGATGAACCCCCGCAAGCCCGCTGCGGCGCCAGCGGCCTTCTTGAAGGGCTTGCGGGCCATGTTCCAGCAGGGGTGCGGGGTGGCGGGCCTTTACAGACCCATACGGTCGTTTGACGGTTTGAAAAGGCCGGATCACCGGCGCTGGAAAAGGAAAAGCCCTCGAACCGGTGGGTCCGAGGGCTTCTCGCGCTGTGAGGAGGGGGCCTAGGGGAGCGCCGCTCCCTCTCCTGGCATCGTGCCGCCACGGCTACGCCAGAACCTGCCATGTGATCAAGAGAATTTCCGCCGCCGCCGGCGCGCGCAGCGAATGGGAACGATTGGGATTTACTAGCCTGCTATGTCCCTGCTTTGATCCATCTCGAGAACGACAGGGCTCGAGGTCCGGATCCGGAGGCCATCGGCGCGAGGGACTATGGCACCGATGTGACGAACCAGTCTCTGACATCGCGACCAGGGCGAATGCGACCTTATCACGGAGGGGCGGCACGGTATGGCGTTTTTTAAAGACGAAGAAGTCAGCACTCTGCGAGTAGTACGCATGATAATTCACGTCGTTGGGCGAGAAGAGGATGGATTCGTTGAACAGCAAGAAATTGAAGTCCAGCAGGAAGGATTTTTCCGTGCACGCATAATGGATGAAGCCCGCGACGGGGTACACAATTTCATTCAGGGCTCAGCCGTTAAGAGCATCCTAGAGGACATAGTTCTGGGCAACACAAGCTTTGAAGCGGGAGGCCAGAGATTAGCACATCGTTTTTGGGAAATGCATGTCCCTCAAAGCGTGGGTGGGGCGTTCTTTGTCTTCGAACTGAGGTGCGACGGCGCCGACGTTTTTTATGCCCTAATCAAATACGATTATCGCGAAGCGGTGGAGCTAGCGCACGCTGAGGGCAGAAATGTGCTTCGCGCCATCGTTCAGGCGTTTGTCAAAGATCGGCGCGCTATTCAGAAATTTTGTTTAGTGCGCGTCACCGATAATGTAGCGGATCAAGCTGTGTCGGCGTCGGACCGCATGAAGCAGGCGCCCGATTTGACTGATTATTTTGAACGGTATCTGGGGGTCGCCAGGTCGCGTTCGAACGGCGAGCTCTCCAGCGGGCTGAGCGAGGCGCTACGCCGGGCCGTGCAGAAGGTTAGGGATCATCTACCTCGTGGCGACGTCGGTGGCGCGGTAGCCCGCGCCAAGACTGCCCTGCGCGGTCGGGACACGGTGACGAACGATGACGTTGTCGATGCCATCATGCATGCTGCCGATCGGCCAGAGGACGAAGGTACGCGACAGGAGATCGAGAAGGCAACCCGCAGCGAGCTTCGGCGTCAGCGATTGCACGACATCGAGTTCAAGCCCGACGCGCGGAGCCTGCAGGTACAGCCTCGTCGTCTGGTCCGCACCGCTGAACAGGTTAGTTTAGAGTTTCCGGCAGAGGAACTCGGCAATTCCGTGCATCGAGAGCAGACGGAAGCCGGGATCGTTTTTACTATTCGCACCTCTAGGTTGATTGAAGATGGCACGCTTCCAGAAAGAATTGGCCGACAGGCTTAACGGCTTGATTGCCGAAGGTCGGGTAACGGTTACGGAGAACGGCGACGTGCTGGCCGTTAACCAGCTCAACGGCGATGAAGCCTATAGCGTCTTCGAGGAATTAGAAGGCGCGGGCTGGTCGAATATCGTACTCGAAGACGAGGGCGGATTATTCCCGCGCGAACTCCTTTTCGAGAATCTATCCGGGGTTCGGATCACGGCGCGCAGTCCAGATGTACCGCCGGGCGTCGATGCCGTCATCACAAGATCAGGCTTGGAATCCCTGTTGCGCAGGGATTCCATCTCCAGAGTGGTTTGGGTGCAGGGATTGGATCAGCAGGTTGACACCGTTACGGTCCGCTATGCTCCTTGGGGAAGTACCGATCTCGACTTTTCGCGTGAGCTAGATCCTCCAAACCCGGCGCGGGTCGTGCGCATCTTGGGACCCGGGGGGCCAGGGGCTGACATCGGGCGGTGGCTGCTACGGTCGGCGGGTGTAGACGTTTCTGCGCAGGCATTGGCGCCATGGCGCGAACAGGCGACGACCAGGCTCGCGGCTGCGCTCGCTCAGGAGGTCGAGCCTGACGGAAAGCTCCTCTTCCGAGGTCCGCCACCCACGCGGTTCAGACCAGCACATTCGCCGGTGGCCTCGGAGGCTTTTGCGGCGCTCCAGGCTGCAGCTTACTGGGTGTACGAGAACGAGCGCGAGTTCGAAAACAGGCACGGACTTCTGGCCGCCGAAGTGGCGAGAACCTCTTCGCGCGATGGCGGCGTACCCGAACTCGCGGGAATGCTCAGTTCTGCGCTGGAAGGTGCACGTATTGCGTACAGTTTCGGCATTAATCAGCAAAGCAAAGAAACACTCCGAGCGTTAAGCGATCTGAGGAAGGCAGTTTCCGACGACGCTGCGAAGCTCTCTGAGACGACGCGATCGCTCGGCGCCGCAGTTGTGGCCGCTGTCTTCGGCAACTTAGGTCTAATTATTGCACGGGTCACGCTGCCGACAAATGTGACACTAGTGGGCCCCGCGGCAGTCCTGATTGGCTTCGTTCTTGCGATCTATGTACTCTCCGTCATTGCGAGTGGATGGCATTTCATCTCTATCCAGCGGGGGCTTAGGGCCGAATGGCGGGATCGACTTTACAGGTTCTTAGGAGACGAAGAGTACCAAAGGATGGTGGCTAGGCCAGTCAAGCGAGCGGAGCGCGCATTTGCTATTACGGCAGCATTCGGGATCACCATGGCTTTGGCCTTACTTCTTGCCGTTTACTTTATCGCTGCCGAGCCCATTAACTCGTCGGCTGGACCGCCGACGATCGCTTCAGAGACTGGCGCTCATATGAATAAGCAATCTTTATCCGGAACCTCGCCCTCCATCGCACCATCTTCATCGCCGGCGTCGGAAGAGCAAGCGAGTGAGGATGATGCCTCAAGGTCCCCATAAATCTACGCGAATTTTCTGTTGATTGCTAACGCGTAAAAAAACCGGCTGTGCGCGCCCGCCCTACCACCGAAGATACAGGCTGCGACCGCTGACGGCTGCCTGCAATCCCAAGTCCTACCCCCACCTGGTGGTCCGCATCCCCTTGCCCAGCTCGTCGCTCTGCTCGGCGTCCCGCGGCCGGGCCAGGCTGTCCGGCCCGTCCCGCTCGGCCCGCCAGGTCAGCGCCCATTCAGCGCCGCCGCACTGCTGGGCGTAGAGGGCCATGACGATCCAGCTGATGCCCTCGGCGTGCCAGCGCTGCACCGCCCGGTAGTCCCAGCCGAACATCGTCCCGATCGCCCGCCAGGTGTGACGGTGCCGGCCAGTGATGGGGCTGGTCAGGGCGCGCAGCAGCAGGATGCGTCGATGGTTGATCCGGTCCGGCTCCAGCAGCTTCAGCCAGCCGAAAGCCTCGTCCATCTGGGTCACGCGGCGCGCGGTGGGTACCGGCGGGCGGATACCGGCCTCGCCATAGCCATGGGCCTCCGCGGCATCGGTGACGACGCGGGGCCAGTTGCTGCGATAGCCAGCCGGAAGGCATCCGCGGGAGGGGAGGGCCAGAAGTGTGGCGCCGGCATCCTCGAGCCGCAGCTGCACCACCTCGGCGTCATAGATTGGCGCGGGCATGGCTGTGCCCGCCGAGATGCGACTCAGCTTCATTGGTCCTGGACCTTGTGATGATGGGCGGGGCGCTGCCGGGGGCGCCGAAACGCGGCGGGGAAGGCCAGAACGGCAAAGCGCCCGCGGCCCTTACGGGCTCGGGCGCGTCTTTCCCCAGGATATTGAGGAAGCTACCGCAAAACCTGCCATGTGATCCAGCAGCGCTAACGCGCACGCTGAGATCGGACTCGTGCTGCAATCGAGCTCCCAGCGGCAGGCCCCCGCCCATCGCCACAGCATAAATATCACGGTTCGCAGAGCCGTGAAGCCTATTTATTGTGCAGAGCGATTGGCCTTCGGGCCGCATCCGCCCGCTATAGCGAAAAACGACGTGTTACCGGTGTTACCGCGTTACCGCGCTGATTTTTCACATGTATTTGGTAACACACGCGGCCAACGCAGGTGTTACCGGTGTTACCTTTTCGGCGCCAGGTCACGAGGGAGGTAACACCGGTAACACCGACGTCGAACCCGGTGTTACCGAAATCGCAAGCCTTTTCAGCAAGGTAACGCGGTAACACAGGTAACACCGCACTTTCGCCTGCTCTTCAGGACTCGATCTCGTCCTCGCCAGGCTCCTCGCGGATGCCCAAAATTGCGCCACTGACTCGGTAGCACCGGATCGGCCCTTCGCCGGGGATCTTCACCAGGTCTGCGGCAGCCCGGCTGCTGGCGCCGAGGAGAAGGCCTGCCGCGCGCAACACGGCGACTACCCTCTTCGGGTCCATGCCCTTGCAGACCTCCTGCGTCCACGCCTGGGGCAGGATCAGATACTCCCATTCGTCGGCGCTGCCATTTGGCCGGCGACGCCAGCCGGCACGGTTCTGTGTGCGGTGCTGTTCCGGGTTAGGAGGGGTCACGTCCCCATTCTCGGCGCGGCGAACCAGCGGCGTGAAGCGGCTTTCGCCATGAGCCTCGAGGAAGGCCTGCACCTGGGCGATGGCCTGCTGGTCTTCGGTTGCGCCGGCACCGCCGCGCTCGCCCAGCCAGGTTCGGAAGCAGGCGCCGGCGGCGGCCATCGCCTCTCCCTTCGACCAGGGAAGTACACCCCATTCGATCCCCAGCTCCCCAGCTGCCCCGATCAGCGCGAAGCGATCAGCCACGCTACGCACCTGGCCGGCCGCATCCTCCGGCACATGCTTTCTCGCAAAGCCCGCCTGAGCGGTCTTCACCCGGGCCTCCAGCCCCCGCGCATCGGTCACCCTGGCCCGGACCAGGTGCGTCAGAAAGCTGCGCCCCGCCGTGCCGTAATGGGTCTTGGCCGCGGCCTGCAGTGCCTTCGCCAAATCCCCCGGCTTGCTGTGGTTGTGGAGCTGCTGGAAGACACCCATGCCGGCGCCAGCGTCCGCCGGCAGGTTCACCAGCCGCACCTCGAGGCCCGCCATCAGCTTGCGCCCGGCCTCTGCCATCTTGGCGCCCAGCGTCACCTCGCCGGTGGACAGGAACATGGTGCGCCAGGTGCGTGACTTCCGGGCGCCGCCCTCCCTGCCGGCCCGCAGCTTCCCGCTGCCATTGGCCAGCATGTAGATGGTGTCGGCCACATCGTTGCTGCTGGCCTGGCCCATCTCATCCAGGATCAGAACCGTGTCGCTGGTTTCCGAGGCCGCGCTCTCCAGGCCATTCGCCGTGGCGCGCCACTGCCGCACCTGCGCGCCGCGGGCGCCCTTTCCCCAGACGCTGCCCGCGACATAGAGGGTCGTCGATTTGCCGGTCTGAGAATCGCCCACGATGTGAAGACCGCCACTGTCGCCACCCACGATGTCCAGCAACGGGGTGGCCAGGGCGGTGCAGATGGCGACCACCAGCCGGCTGTTCCCGGCCGCCAGCCGCCCGACATGCTCCTGCCAGTCGGCCAGGCTGCCGGCGGCGAGGAAGGCCCCATCGGTGCCTGCGTGGTCGGTCTGCAGGATGACGGAGCTGGCGGCCGGCCCGTAGGCCTCTCCGCCCGGCAGGATGAAGACGCTCTTGCCGCTGGCCAGATGCCAGCCGGTACGGTCGACGCAGATCCGGCGCCGCTTGCTGCGCACGCCGCCGATGAACTGCTTCAACAGGCTGCGCGCTTTGCTGCTGGGGTTGCAGTGCAGCCCCGCCTCCTCGAGCTCCTCCGCGATGCGGTTGCCGTCGGCATGGATCAGGCGCTTCGGCACGCTCCACTGGTGGTGCCGATCGTCGCGGTCCTTCCAGCGGATGACGAGGCCCCAGTTCTGGCCTGCGCCATCATTCGCCTCGCCCACAACCTCGAAGGGCGCGGCGATCATCGTCCGCTCCGCCGGCACTTCCTCATCCAGGCTGGCGCCCGGATCGTACCAGAGCCCGGTGCTCTTGAAGATGAAGTTGGGCGGGAGCTGAGGCGGATCGGCATCCTGCGCCTCCGACAGGAGCTCAGCCAGCAGCTCCGGCGACACCCCAACGGGCAGCGGGTCGGCCAGATCCCAGCCCTCAGGCCAGTCGCGCGGGACCTCCACGATGCGGAAGCTCTTCGCCCGGGCCCCGCCGCGCGGCCGGGCATGCTCGGCCGCCGCATTGGCATAGGCGAGACCAGGCTCATCGCGATCCGGCCAGCAGGTCACGGCGCGACCGGTCAGGGGCGACCAATCCGCCCGGGACGCGGCGTTGCTACCGCCCTGGCTCGCAATCACCACGTGCTCGGGGAACAGCTTCGCAGCAGCGTCCGCGGCCTTCTCGCCCTCAACCAGCAGCACCGGCGCCTTCGGCCGCGCCGCCAGGTGCTGCAGGCCGTAGAGGGGGCGCGGCGCTGGCGGTGCCTTCATATGCCAGCCGGTGCGGTCCTGCTGCGCACCCTTGCTGTCGATCCAGACGCGACGGCCGTGGCAGAAAGGGGTGACATCCTTCTTCAGCTTGTCGCCCTCGCGGCGCTCGAACCGGGCGACGACGAACAGCAGCCCACCCTCGGCATCGCGGTACGGCCAGCATGCGACGGCCTTGCCGAACCCCGGATGAAAAAGGTCCGCCGGCTGAGGTGCTTCGACCGGCAGCGGCGTCAGCGTTGGCTCCCATGTCTCCTTGGCGTCCTGGCGCGGCTTCGGATAATGCGCCACGCCATTCGCCTTCAGCGGCGCGAACGGGTCTGTTGCGCCCGCCTTCGGCGATCCCGTGTGTTCAGACATGGTGTTCCCCTAGATCTAGTCCGAGCATCTCGGCGAGGCTGCGCGCGGCCTCCGCCTGGCTGAGGTTGTGGATGGCCGCGGCGAGGCTGATGACGTCGCCGCCGGAGATGCCGGCCGCGAAATCGGCCCATTTGCCGGAGGCAAGGTTCACGCTGCAGGACCGCCCCGGCGTGCCCCGCAGGTCACCGCATCGCCACTCGTCGCCCTGCTGCTTGCCTCCCGGCAGCCACCGGATGCAGAGCGTGCCGAGGTGCGGCAGGGCGGCGCGGTTTATCGCCGCGAAGTCCAGGCGGCCGTGGCCGCGCCGAGCAGGCGTGCCTCGACGCCGCGTCATGTCCGGCGCGCCCGAGGCTGGCGCCTACCGGCGCGACCGGCATGCGGTCCGCGCGCGGCAGGCGCCCCCTCGCTCTCGACCGCGGGGGCGGCGAGCGAGCTGGTGAACATGGCGGCCGCCTTGGCGGCGATGGCTTCCAGCTGCCGGGCCTGATGGGCCGCCAGCCGACCGATGCTGTCCGCCTCGGCGCGGGAGAGCTTCCCATCGGCCAGGCTCTCGCAAAGTGTCGCAGGGACACCGCCGGCATGACGGGCGAACTCGGCAACAGCGGCGGTCAGCATGGAGCTGTCGACCTGGCCAAGGCGCGCGAGCCGATAGCCGCGAAGCCGCGCCAGCTCAGCGGTCACTACGGGCTCGCCGGCGATAGCTTCGAGCTGCGCGATGACATCCGCGGGCGGGAAGGTCGCGAGGTCTGCCTGGTCGTAGTAGCGCGACAGCTGCGAGTCCGAGACGCGCACGCAAGCCTCGGCTGCTGCCAGACCGCCGACATCGGCGACCAGGCGCCGGAAGGCGGTTTTCAGGGCGCGCAGGCTTTCGCCGTGGAGCAGGACGTCGGTCATCGCCGGCACTGTCCTGCTACTGGATCGATTCCCGGTGCGCGCGCGGACCGGGAATCGGAAGATCGCATCATGGATGTGCGACCTTTTCCCGGGCGGCCAGCGATCGACGCAAAGGTCCTCGCCTGCCGGGCCGGATGGTTGGATTGGCGAATGCCGCTGCGACCTCCGCTGTCGACACCTCGCCTTTGGTCGCCTCCTGGATCGCCAGGGCGACGCGGAGGCTGGCCCGCCGTGTGCCCAGAGCGATCCGGAAAACGGTGGACAGATGGACGCCGACGGTGTCGGCGAGCTGCGCGGCGCTCATCTCGCTGGTTTCGAGCCATTGGTGCAGGAGCATGATGTAAATTGCCCATTAGGAACAACGAAGGTCAAGCGCCTTCTGCCCCATGGCGCATGGCGGCACGAACCCATGCGCTGAACTCTGTGCTTATGCCGACAAAGCGAACCACCCCGACCGAGCCTTTCACCACCCTGACCCAGTGGCGGGAGGCGAGAGGGTTGACCCAAGAACAAGTGGGGAACAAACTGGGTCTGGGCTCAGCTGCGATCCATAAGTGGGAGGCGGGAAAGGTAGTGCCGAATGTGGATAGGCTCCGCCAACTCGCTGAAATCTATGAGACCACGCCCGACGCGCTCTTTTACCCCCCAGAAGCGGGGCGTCATGTCGAGGAACTGCGTCGGGCCGACGCGCTGCTGCGACGCATGTCGCCGGAGCAGGCCGACCGGTGGCTGACGGTCGCGGAAGACCTGCTGGGAATAAGCGTGCCAAAAATAAAATAGCCCATTGGGAATATTCGCTTGCGCGGAATTTGCCTGATGGGCACATTCGCTCCACGCCGCATCCCGCGGTGCTGGAGGTCGATAGGTGTCGAATCTCGCGATACACACACCGCCTGAGCCTTGCCGGCGCATAGCCGCCGACGACAAACAGCCCGTAAGCCATGACGCCACCGATCTGCTGAGCCGGCTGGTCCACCCGGACAGCCTTTCGCCGCTCGCGGCGCGGCACCTGCAGCGCGCCCTCGCGCGGGAGGAGGTCACCTCAGACGCGCTGCTGCAGGTAGCGGACATGGCTGAGGAAGCCGCGACTTCGTACCTGCTGCTGCCGTGGAACCGGCGCGACTTCCGCCAGCTGGCGACCGTCATGCGCGCCGTCGCCCCAGCCTTTGCGGGTCGGCCGCTGCCAAGGCCGCAGGACCAGGCCATCCCCGCCGTGATGCTGGAGAAAGCTGCAGGCCTGCTGGCCGCCTTCGGCGGCATCGAGACGATCCGCGTGGAGCGGATGCTGCGCGTCATGGCGATCCGGCTGCGCGGGGAGTGGCCGCGATGATCGCGCGCCCTCTGCTCGCCGCCGTCTGGTACGCACAGCGCGTCGCCGCGCAGCGGCCGGAGCGCCTGCCTGACGCGTTGCAGGCGATTGTCGGCCAGGCCGAGCGTCTGGTCGATCTTCAAGGTTATGCTGCCGCGCCGCTGCGCCAGGCGGGGCAGCGGATGATCGCCACCATCTTCCACGCCTGCGCCTGCGCCGATGTGCGTGGGGCCGCGCTGCGGCAGCTCGAGGCCGAGGCGAAGCTGGTGCAGCGGCTGGAGGAGACGGTGCCCTGCGATCATGGGCCGGCAGGGTCTGCGCTGTGGGCCGTGCCGCGCCACTGGCTGCCCCAGGTGGTCGCCGGCGCCAGCAATCGCCCCTTCACCGTGGTGGATGGGGGGCGGCTGTGACGCGCGATATCCCCTGCCTCACCATCTGGCAGCCCTGGGCGTCGCTGATCGCGCTAGGCGCGAAGCCCTTCGAGTTCCGCGGCTGGCGCACGCCGGCGCGCCTGACCAACCGGCGCATCGGGATCCATGCAGGATCGCGCCCTGTCCGGGAGGTGGAGGTGCTGAAGCTGCTGGACCAGCTGAGCGGGCTTGAGGAGGGCCGGGGCACCGCCCTGCGCGCCGAGTTGGCCGTGCCGCTGCTGGAGAAGGTGCTGAAGGATCCGCGGTGCGTGCCGATGTCGTCGATCATCTGCACCGTCATCATCGCGCCGTCGCGCAGCGCGCGCGCCCTGACCGGCGCCGAGGGCGGCGACAGCGACCGCGCCAGCGAGCACGTCTTCGCCTGGCCGCTGCGCTCCATCCAGCCGGTGCAACCGATGATCCCGGCGCGCGGCAAGCAGGGCTTCTGGCTGTACCCCGTCGAGGTGGCGGCATGAGCGCTGTGTTCTACACCCCCGACCTGCTGGAGGGCCTCGAGCCCTGGCCATTCGGGGAGCTCCGGCGCCGCTGGTACAGCACCATCCTGGCGGATCCCCCCTGGGGCTTCCGGCTGCACTCTGACGCCGGCGACCGCAAGAGCCCGCAGCACCACTACGCCTGCATGGACCTCGGCGACATCCAGGCGCTGCCGGTCGCGGCCCTGGCGCATCCGGACGCTGCCGCCTGCGTCATGTGGGCGACAGCGCCGATGATGCCGCAGGCCTTGGCCACCATGGAGGCCTGGGGCTTCCGCTACTCCACCATGGGCGCCTGGGCGAAGCAGTCGCGCAGCGGCAAGGCCTGGGCCTTCGGCACCGGCTATGTCTTCCGCTCCGCTGCCGAGTTCTTCCTGGTCGGCATGCGCGGCAGGCCCGAGCTCGGCGCGCGGAACATCCGCAACCTGGTCGTCGCCCCCACCCGGGAGCATTCCCGCAAACCCGACCTGCTGCGCACCGCGATCAAGCGACTGCTGCCCGGTCCGCGCTGCGAGCTGTTTGCGCGAGAGGCTGCGCCGGGCTGGGACAGCTGGGGCAACGAGACCGGCAAGTTCAGTGCCTTCGCGGCTGCCGTCAGCCATGGATGAACGCACCCCACCAGTCGAGGCACCGAGCGAATGCGAATGGGCGCTCGCCTGGGCCTTCGCCCACCAGCATGACGCCAGCTTTCCTCGCAGGCCGCGCTCCACCAAGCAGCAGCTGGCGGCCTATGCCGCCACGCGCGGCCTGGTGCAGGCGCGGGAGATGCTGCCGGGCATGCTGCGGCTGCCGCCGCATCTGCGCGACGCCCTGATCGAAGCCCTCGGCGCCGGCCCTTCCTCCTCTCTACTCCACGGAGACCACCCCCATGGCTGATGACGATTCGGCTGCGCTGCTGCAGCCCTTCAACGGCAAAGCCGTTCTGGACTGCACCGGCGACAGGTCCACCTGCGCGCCCTGCACCTTGCGGAGCGTGCTGGCGCTGGCGCGGGACGAGAAGACGAACCGGCTGGTCGACGCCATGAACATGGCAGCGATCGACACGAACCCCAGTTGCGCCGACTTCGCGCTGTTCTGCGCCCGCATGCTGGAGAACCTGGTGGTGCACCATCCCAATGGCGTGGCGATGGCCCGCGCCGCCCTTCTGCTGGCCGAGTCCAAGGCGCCGATGCAGCGGATGCGGAGGCACCTCAATGGCTGAGCCGACGCTCAAGGCGGCCTCGGTGGCCACGGCCGCGGCACCACCCGATGGCCCGCTCGTCCCGCCTGTCGATCCCTGGATCGGGATCTCGCGCGTCGAAGCGGAAGTGGGCCTCGGCCGGTCCACCATCTACCGCCGCATGGATGCCGGCAGCTTTCCATTGCCGCGTGATCTGGGTGGTGGCGTGGTGCGCTGGGTTCTCTCGGAGATCCAGGCATGGAAGGCCGCGCGGCCGCCCGTGCCCCCTAAGCTGCGCGGCGAGAGCGCCCCGGAAGGCTCGCCACGGGGGCGTCCTCCGAAGGCTCGTCGCGGCGCTTGAGCGGGCGCCTGGGCCCCTCCGTCAGCTCGCTGGCGGAGGGCAGGCCGTCCAGCAGTAGATTGGCCCATTCCTCCGCCAATTCCCGCCGCCGCTCCAGGTGCCGGGCGCGGTTATAGGCCGCCTCCACCTTGTCCTTTGGGGTATGCGCCAGCATCAGGTCGATGACGGCGCGATCGGCGCGATGGCGCTCGTTCATGATGGTCGAAAAGGCCGCGCGCCATCCGTGCGGCACATGCAGGCCATGATACCCGGCACGGTTCAGCAGATAGCCGATCGCGTTGTTGCTGATCGCCCGGCGCGTGGTGCGAGCCGTCGGAAACATCAGGCCGCTTGGCCCGATAAAGCGCCGCAGGGCGCGCACGATTTCCACCGCCTGTGGTGCCAGGGGGACTAGGTGGTCGCCGGCGCTCTTCACCTTCATGCGGGCGGCAGGGACATGCCACATCGGCGCGGGTCCCTCGAGATCCTCAATCTCCTGTAGATAGGCCCCCAGCAGCTCGTCGCCCGGTCGAACAACGGTCAGTGCGAGGAAGCGAAGCGCCAGCTTGGTCACCGGCTGCGCCGGCATCTTCTCCGCATCGCGCAGCATCTGCCGCAGGCGCTCCACATCGGTGATCGCAGGCTGGCGGCCGCGCTGAACCGGCTTCAGCAGACGCTGAACCTGGGCCGCGGGATCGATGCTCACCCAGCCATGGGCGATGGAATGCTGAAAGACGGCACTGATCCGCTGCCGAATTCGATGCGCCGTCTCGATCGCACCGCGCCGCTCGACATCGCGCAGCACCACCAGAACGAGCGGCGGCGTGATCTCACTGATGGGCAGGCGGCCGAGCGAGGGGATCACGGAGGCCTCGAGGCTACTCAGCACGTCGGCGGCGTGCGTGGCCGTCCAGCGCGCCTTCTGTTCCTCGTGCCAGGCCCTGGCAATGACCTCGAAGGTGGTGCCGAGAGAGGCCTGGGCCGCTAAGCGCTGGACCCGCTTTTCCACGCTGGGGTCCCGACCGGCGCGAAGCTGCTCCCTCGCCACGTCGCGCGCCTTCCGTGCCTCTGCCAGGGAGATCTCCGGGTACTGCCCGATGGACAGCTTTTTCTCCTTGCCAGCGATCTCGTACCGGTAGTTCCAGAGTCGGCTGCCGCTGGGCATGACGACCAGCACCAGGCCGAGTCCGTCGCGAACCTTGTATGGTTTCTCGCGCGGCGTGAGAGCGCGGATTTCCCGATCCGTCAGCATGCCATCCCCCGTGGCCCGGTCTCGCGCATCCGTGGCCCGGTCAATGGCCCGAAATTTCTCGGGCTTGCACGGGAACGTATGGGAAACCCCTGGGCGCAAAATAGGATCGGCAGCGCCAGATAGGCAAGGATTCTGGCTTAGATACGCGGCAAACAGGGGCTCTTAGGAATGAGGTCTGGCGGACGGGGTGGGATTCGAACCCACGAGACGCTTTCACGTCTACACACTTTCCAGGCGTGCGCCATCGACCACTCGGCCACCCGTCCCGCGCAAGGCGGGCTATCTACCAGACGCCTCGCGCGCCGCAACCCCGCCACCGGCACCTTGGTGGATTTTGCGGCTCGGCGTTGCCAGCGCCCGCAGGGGCGCCCATAGCCTTGGGCGTTGGGCCGCTCCGGCGGCGGAAGGGGGATCTGCGGCATGGACAAGGATGAACTGACCGCCTGGGCGCTGGCCAATGGCTGGCAGATGCTGGCGGGCCACCCCAGCCTGACCAAGCCGCGCGCACCCAAGGAAGCCATCGTCCGCCTGGTGCTGAAGGCGACGGTCGCGCATGTCGAGGTGAAGAAGCCGGCCGGAAAGTGGGAAAAGATGACCGGCGCCGCCTATGGCAAGATCCAGCCGGACCCCGACACCGGCCTGCCCATCGGCCTCGGACTCGACAGCATCACCGGCTTTACCATGCTGATGCAGGACAACCGGGACCGTCAGGTCTTCGCCCGGATGACCGGCGGTGCCCCCTGAGCCGCGGCGCCACTTCCTGCAACACTTGGCCTCGACCTGTGCCGCCGCCCGGTGCATAGGGGGCGACTTGCATGACACTGGAGTTCCCCACGGATGAAGCCATCCGACATCGCACGCGTGCAGGCCTATCTGCGCCGCCTGCTGGCCACCGACCGCATCACCCTGCTGGCCCCCGCCCGCCCCGGACTTTCCGTCGAGGTTTCGGTGCAGGATGAGGTGATCGGCACGGTGCACCGCGACGATGAGGAGGGCGAGGTGTCCTACTCCGTGATGCTGACGGTGCTGGAGGAAGACCTGCCGCCCGCCTCCGCCCCCGCGACGCCGCCACGCGGCCGCCGCTGAGACCTCAGCGGCCACCCCCCTGCGGCTTCAGACCCATCTGCGGGGAGTAGCCGTAGCCGGGCTGGATGTTGGGCTGCAGCAGGATTTCCGGCATTGGTGCCGGCGGCATGGAGGGCGGTACCCGGCCGGCGCCGCAGGCCGGGCGCAATATGCCGCAATCCCAGGCGTGCCGGTCCGGCCGCCCGGTCATGCTGCCACCCCGGGTGAAGCGGCAGGTGCAGAGGCGCCCGGCAAGGCAGGCCACTGCCCCCTCCTGCGCCGAGGTGCAGGCCGGTGGGTCCTGCGCCTGCGCGGGCCCCAGGCCCGCGAGCGGCAGCAGGAGCAGCATCAGCAGGGGCAGGATCAGGCGCATGCCCCATCCTGCGCCGCCGCCTGTGAACCAGTTGTTGACGGCGTCAGGCGCCGGCCAGCGCCTGCAGCACCACATCCTCGGTCAGGATCTGCGGCAGCACGCGGGGGGTCGCGGCGCCGGGCGCCCAGAACAGGTACAGCGGCACCCCGTCCCGCCCCTGGTCACGCAGCAGGGCGGAAATCGCCGGGTCGCCGCGGGTCCAGTCAGCCTTGAGATAGGCCACCCCCTGCGCCGCGAAGGCATCCTGCACGGCGGCCGCGCGCAGCGCCACGCGTTCGTTCACCTGGCAGGTGATGCACCAGGCGGCGGTGGCATTGACGAAGACAGGTCGCCCCGCGGCGCGCAGCTCCGCCACGCGGGCGGCAGACCAGGCCTCCGCCTGTGCATCGGCGGCGGCGGCCACGGCCGGTGCCGCGGAAAGCCGCGGCAGCAGCGCCAGCGCCACCAGCACGGCCAGCCCGGCCGCTGTCACACCGGCGATCCGCGCGCCGGCGCGCTGCGCGAGGCCCAGCCCCCACAGCCCGGCGGCCAGCACCACGGCGCCGGCCAGGCCGAACAGCACCCCATCCGGCCCCGCCTGCACCGCCAGCACCCAGATCAGCCAGGCGGCCGTCGCATACATCGGGAAGGAGAGCGCCTGGCGCAGCCTTTCCATCCAGGGCCCCGGCCGTGGCAGCGCCCGCGCCAGCCCCGGCAACAGCCCGAGCAGCGCATAGGGTGCCGCAAGCCCCAGCCCGAGCGCCAGGAACACCGCCATGGTGGCGGCCGGCGGCATCACCAGCGCGGCGCCCAGCGCCGCGGCCATGAAGGGGGCCGTGCAGGGCGTGGCGAGCAGCACGGCCAGCCCGCCGGTGGCGAAGGCGCCCAGCGCGCCGCCTCGCCCGGCCAGCGCCTGTCCGGCGCCCACCGTCCGCCCCAGGGCGAAGACACCCGACAGGTTCAGCCCCACCGCCAGCACCAGCCAGGCCATGGCTGCCACGAAGGCCGGCTCGGTGAACTGGAAGCCCCAGCCGGCCGCCATGCCCGCCGCCCGCAATGCCACCAGCAGCCCGCCGATGGCCGCGAAGCTGGCCAGTACGCCGGCGGTATAGGCCGCGGCATGCAGGCGAATCTCGCCGCGCGCCGCGCCACCCATGCGGGCCAGCGCCATCGCCTTCATCGCCAGCACCGGGAAGACGCAGGGCATCAGGTTGAGCACCAGCCCGCCTGCCAGCGCCAGCAGCAGCGCGTGCCATAGCGGCAGGGTCCCGGCGGCCTCCACGGGGCCGGAGAGCGGCACGGCGAGATCGAAGGCGGCGCGCTGGCCGCCGCCATCCTGCAGCACCAGCGTACCCGCCAGTGCCGCGGGCGCGGCATCGGGCAGCAGGGTCAGGTCCAGCGTCAGGCTGCCGTCGCGCAGCTGCATCGGCTGCGGCGCGGTGTTGTCCAGCACGCCCGGCTCGGCCGGGAAGAAGAACGCCTCGCGCACCGCCGCACCGGCCAGTCCGGTGCCGGCGAGCGTCAGGCTGGCCCGCCCGGCCTCGCCGCCGGCGCGCGCCGCCCAGGGCAGCGCGCGCGGCAGTTGGGCCTCCGTCGCCTCGAACAGCGGCGCGCCGAGGGGGGAGGGGACAGCTGTGTCCGCCACCGGCAGGGTCAGGCTGAAGCTGCCTTCCTCCGGGATGCAGACATCGGCGCAGACCAGCCAGGTAGCCTCGGCCCGCAGCGTCAGCACCTCGCCCGGCGCCAGGCTGGCTGGTGGGCTGACGCGTACCGGCAGCAGCACCTCGCCGGTATAGCCGTAATTCACAAGCGGGCCGTAGGGGATGCGCTCCGGCGCCGGCCAGGCGATCGGCCCGGCGCTGGCACCCTCGGGCAGCGCCAGGGCCAGTTCCGGCGCGGCGCCGGCATCGCCGGCATTCTTCCAGTAGCTGTGCCAGCCCGGCGCCAGCCGCAGCCGCAGCCCGGCCTGGAAATCCTGCCCCGGCGCCACCGCCGCCACATCCGCCACCAGCGTCACCGTGGCGCGGGAGGATTGGATGGCGGCGCTTTCCATGGCGCGGGCGGGCGCCAGGGCCGCGCCGATCGCGGGGATGGCAAGGCTCAGGCCGAGCAGGAGGGCGGTGCGGCGCAGCATCCCGCCTAGATAGCATGCCGCGGCGATTTTGCGCGTCCTGTCGCCAGTTCGATGAGGCGCCGGTTCAGCCTGCTCGCCGGTTCAGCCTGCTCGCCCGGCCTGCAGTCGCGCCGCAAGGTCCTGGATCGCCTGGGCGACCTCCTCCGGCGCCTGCCAGGGGAGCTCGTGGTTGCCGGCGTCGGTGACGCGCAGCTCCGCGCCCGGCAGGCGGGCCGCCAGATTGCGCTGCGCCCGCAGCGCCTGTTCATGTGCTGCCGCCTCGGTCATGCCGCGCGGCACCACCACGGCGCCCCGCGTGGAGGCAAGCACGATGCAGGGCTGCGGCGGCGGCGGCGCGGCGTCGACCGCCTGGGTATCCGCCACCAGGCAAGCCAGTTCGGCGCGCGTTGCCTCCAGGCCCCTGGGCGTCTGGGAAAGCCGGGTCCAGGCCGCCTGCATGCTGGCCGGCGTCACCCGGTCCGGCCGCCGCGGCAGCCCCTGCAGCAGGCGCCGCAGCCGCCACAGGCCCAGTCGCGCCGCCGGAACCTTCCACCACAGCGACCGTGCGAAGCTGGATTGCGTGATTGCGCCGGCCAGTTCCGCCGGAATCGTCTCCACCAGCACGAGGCCTGCGACATCCTCCGGGTGGCGGGACGCGTGCAGCCGCGCAATGTGGCCGGAGCAGGAATGCGCCACCAGCACCCAGGGCGGGGCCAGGTGCAGCGCGGCCAGCAGGGCGCGCTGGTCTGCCAAGCTGGCCTCCGCATCGCGTGGGCCGAGGGCGCGGTCGCTCCACAGGTGTCCCGCCCGGTCGAAGGACAGGGTCAGCCATTCCGGCCCCAGTGCCGCGACCGCGGCGGGCCAGGCGAGGCTGCCATTGGTCAGGCCGCCATCGAATACCAGCACGGGGTGCTCGACGCTGCGCCGGCGGCCTTGCAGCACTGCGTGCAGCCGCGTCTCACCAATCTCGACGAGAGCCCCGGGCTGCGCGATGCGCCGACGCTCCCGCGCCGACTGCCAGGCTTCCCACCCCATGCCGGCAAGCGACAGCAGCCCCAGCCCTGCCAAGGCCAGCCAGAACACCAGCATGCCCGCGTCACGCGGATGCGTCATTGTCCCCGGAGGCGCCGCGGCGGGCGGCCGGTTCGGCCGCCAGATGGTCCGGCGCCGGCCGGAACGAGCGGATGCCCACGCAAGCGACGGGACGGGCGCCTTCGCAGGCTGCCGCTCCGGTGGGTCATGGCCGTGTCTCCAGCGGGGATCGTGCCCATACCGTGCGACGCATGAGACGATGACGCAATGGGACAAACGAGCCGGCCTGCCTCGATTGCTCCGGCAGGCGATTGAATGTCCGGTCAAGCGGCCGTGCACCTTGCGGAGCTATCGGGCTGGTGCCCCGGCGGCGCCGCTCAGCGAGGCCTGCGGCCGATGTCGTTCCCCGTCATGTGGCTGCGGTCCAGTCAAGTCCTGGAATGCGGATTCCGGCAGCGATGTGCCGCCTGGAAAGCTGATTGTCAGGGCCAGCCAGACCCCGGGCAGCACGGCGCGTAAGTGGCGCAGGCAGAAATCGCATGCCTGGTGCGTCCACCCCCGCTTGCCGGGCGGCGGGGGCTTCGCTATAGCGCACGCCTCACCGCGACCCGCCGGAGTGTAGCTCAGCCTGGTAGAGCACTGTGTTCGGGACGCAGGGGCCGGAGGTTCGAATCCTCTCACTCCGACCAATCGGAAGCGGTGGGCATCACCCCGCCAGGACAACGTCCTGGCGGGGTTTTTCGTGTCCGCGGCATGGCGCCGCGTCCCGGCTGTGCATGCGATGCAAAGTTGCAACAGGCGATGCAGATTATACGAAATTCGTGACAAAGCGCTTTCGTGCGGCGCGCAGCCTGCTACTGCTTGAAAACCACGCAGTCGCAACGGAGTCGCGAGATATGCCTACGATTCGCTCAACAATCCTCGCCTCCACTGCCCTAATTGGAGGCATTCTGGCTGGTTCTGGCGCAGTTCACGCGCAGCAGACCATCGAGTCCGCCGGGCTGACCATCGCCACCACCCCGGTGATCAGCTCCGACTACTCCTTCCGCGGCCTGAGCCAGACCCGGAACCGTCCGGCGGCGCAGGTCACCGTGGATGTCGAGCACAGCACCGGCCTCTATGTCGGCGCCTTCGTCAGCAACGTCGCCTTCGCCGGCACCAATGCCCGTCAGGAAGTCGACCTGAACGCCGGCTACCGGATGGAACTGGCCGGCGTGAAGCTGGACCTCGGCGCGACCTACTATGCCTATCCGGGCTATGACGCGCCGACCGGCGGCTATGAGCTGAACTTCTACGAATTCGCCCTGCGCGCGAGCTACGAGATCGCGCCGGTCAAGTTCGTCGGCCTCGCCGCCGTCTCGCCGGACTTCACCGGTGAATCCGGCCTCGGCATCTATGTCGAAGGCGGCTTCGACATGGCGCTGGATTTCGGCTTCACCGTCGGCGGCCGCGTCGGCTACCAGTGGGTGGAGCGGAACTTCGCCACCGCCGGCCGCAACGAGGGAGCCTTCGGGGCGGAGGATTACCTGAACGTGTCGCTCTTCGCGTCGCGGGAGATCATCGGCGGCGTGATCGGCACGGTTTCGGTCGTGTTCACCTCGCTCGATGAGCGCGCCGATTGCTTCGGCGGCTCCAAGATCTGCGACAACCGCGTGATGTTCGCTCTCAGCCGTCCGTTCTGAACCGGCCTCAATCCCGGGCGGCGTTCCCTGCGGGGGGCGCCGCCTTTTTCATGGCCGTTGCGTTTGGCGCGGTGTGCCTGCGGCAGGCCGGTCACCCCCGGCTGCGCGCCGCCCAGAACATCAGCCATTTCGCGGGGCAGGCCCAGGCGATGCCGGCCACGGTGAAATAGGCGAACTGCACCAGCCAGTGCAGCCCCAGCACATGGTCGGCCAGCGCCACCACGGCCATCACGTACAGCAGGAACCCGAGGAGTCCGCCCAGCAGGGCGATGGTTGTGCGCGGCATGGGGCGGATGTGGCCCAGCCCGCGGCATCCGCCAAGCCCCGCCGCACCCGGGGTGAAGCACCCGCCAAGCCCCGCCGCACCCGGGGTGCGGCACCCGCCAAGCCCCGCCGCACCCGCGGTGCGGCACTCGCCAAGCCCAGCCGCACCCGCGGTGCGGCACCCGCCAGGGTCAGCCTGCTGCACCCAAGGTTGCGGCAACCGGCCGCGCCGGCGTAGCTTCCGCCCGCGCGGCAAGCGCGGCCCGGCCCACCAGGTGGCAAGGCGCGTCGCACCGCGGCAGGAGCATCCGACCCGCAGCATGGCCGATCCCGATTCCGACCGCCTCGCCGTCGACCCCAGCATCGACATCAAGGACCACATCCGCGGCATTCCCGATTTCCCGAAGCCCGGCATCCTGTTCTACGACATCTCGACCCTGCTGCGGCATGGCGCCGCCTGGCGCACCGCCATGGCGCGGCTGGCGGATGTGATTCGCCCGCACAAGCCCGACATGCTGGCCGGCATCGAGAGCCGCGGCTTCCTGGTGGCGGCGCCGCTCGCCCTGGAACTCGGCCTCGGCTTCGTCATGCTGCGCAAGCCGCGCAAGCTGCCCGGCCTGACCATCGGCCTGAACTACGCGCTGGAATACGGCACCGACCGCATCGAGATGCAGGCCGATGCGGTGCAGAAGGGCAACCGCGTGGTGGTGCTGGACGATCTGCTGGCCACCGGCGGCACGCTGGCGGCCGGAATCTCCCTGCTGCGCCAGGCGGGGGCGGAGGTGCCCTGCGCTGCCACGCTGATCGAGCTGAGCTTCCTCGGCGGCCGCAAGCGGCTGGACGTGCCCTTCGAGTCGCTGGTGCAGTACGATAGCTGAACCTGGTGGACGCAGGCGGAAACGCCTGGATGTGCGGACAACGCTTGCGGCGCGCCGGGCCATGGCCAACCGAGCCATTGCCACGTTTCTGCCCCATTCGGGCGGCTAGCTGCGCGCCGACATGAACGCCGTAGGGATGGGACCGCTCCGTCCGACCCGCCGGGTAGCCTGCCGACTGCTCTCGGCCACGGCACTCGCGGCCTTGGCATGGCCGGGCGCCGCCCGCTCCACCACCAGCCTGGTGCCCGAGGCCGTGACGCTGCTGGCGCCGGGCCCCGAGGGTGGCATGGCGGAGCGGCTGGCGACGCGTGCCGCGGCGGCGCTGGCGCGTGGCCTGGTGCGGGCGGCGGCGCTGCGCGTCTCCGTCCTGGGCGGTGCCGATGGCATCACGGCGGCCAACCGCTTCGCCTCCTCCACCCTGCGCGACGGCCCGGTGCTGCTGATGCTGCCGGGCCTCGCTGTCCAGGCGCAGCTGGTCGGCGACCCGCGCGCCCGATATGAGCCGCGCCACTGGCCCGGCATCTGTGGCAGCGTGCAGCCCAGCCTGCTGGCGCTGCGGCCGGGCGCGCCGCTCAATGCCCCGCTGCGCGTCGCGCTGCCCTCCGCCGCGGCGCCGGAAGCGGCCGCCCTGCTGGCGCTGGACCTGCTGGGCCGCGCCAATGCGCCGGTGTTCTGCCCGCCGCCCGATGCCAGCCGGCGCCATGTGGCGACCGAGGCCGCGGTGCAACAGGGGGTGGCCGATGGGCTGGTGCTGTCCGGCACCCGGGCGGAGGCGCGGGCCGCCGAGCTCGGCCTCATTCCCGTCTTTGCCTTCGATGGCGCCGGCCATGCGCGGGACCCGGCGCTGCCGAACGTGCCGGCGCTTGGCGAATTGCTGCCGGAGACGGCGCAGCCGGACCTGCTGGCGGCCACCCGTGCCGCCGCGGCCGCGCTGCGCGCCCGGGCGCTGCTGGTGCTGCCCGCGCTGACCTCGGCCGATGTCGTGGCGCTGTGGCGCGGTGCGGCGCGAACCTGGCCCGAGGAAGCGCCGGAGGCGCCGGAAGCCGGCACGCGGCGCATCGGGCCGGGCGAGACCACGCTGCTGCTCGGCACGCTGTGCCCGCCGCCGGATGTGGCGCTGGCCTACCGCCTGTGGCTGCTGCGCCGGCTGAACTACCGATCCAGCTGAGCTACCGAACTGGCTGAGCCTGGCGGGCCAGCCCTACTTCCCCAGGCCCAGCCGCTCCGCCACGCTCCAGACCGGGCCGACCAGCAGGTTGCACGCCACGGTGCGGACCAGGTGGAAGCCGAGCACCAGCGGCACCGCCAGGTCCAGCGCCTTGGCGGTGATCGTCATCTCCGGCATCCCGCCCGGCGCCATGCCCAGCACCACCGCCGTCGCCGGCAGGCCGGAAATCAGCCCGAGCCCGATGCCGAGCGCCGCCATCAGCGCCGAGAGCAGGATGGTGGAGCCGACGGAGGCCAGTGCCAGGCGCCGCGAACTCAGCAGGAAGCGCCGGCTCATCCGCTGGCCCAGCCCGGCCCCCATGCCGACCTGCGCCGCATCGATCATCCATAGCGGCACGCCGGAGGGCAGCATCTCGAAGGCCGAGAGCGTGATGACCAGCGCGCAGGGGCCGAGCATCCAGGGATTGGCCAGCTTCAGCAGCCGGATCAGCAGCGCCACGCCCAGCCCGGCAACCATCAGCACCGCCAGCCCGGCCAGGTCCACCGGTGGCCGTTCGGCGAAGAAGGCGCCGGCGCCGCCGCGCGGCGCCAGCCAGGTGATCAGCGGCGGGAAGATCACCACCACCACCATCACGCGGATGGTCTGCGCCAGCGTCACCGCCGGCACGGAAACGCCCGCCCGCTGCGCCAGCACCGCCATGACGATGACGCCGCCCGGTACCGCCGAGAAATAGCCGGTGCGTGCATCGGTCCCGGCCATGCGGGCGAATAGCCGCGCCACCAGGGCGCCGACGATGATGCTGACCAGCGCCGCCACCAGCAGCCAGGGCAGGGCGCCGGCCAGCGCCGCGAGCACCGGCGTGGTGAAGGTCTGCCCCAGGCCGAGGCCGAGGCACAGCAGCGCCACCGGCCGCACCGGCGCCGAAACCACGGCGCGATCATTCCAGGCCAGCGCGCCGGTGGCCGCCATGGCGCCCAGCATCCAGGGCAGCGGGATATGCAGCAGCCAGGCGATGGCGCCGCCCCCGGTTGCCACCAGGGCGGTGAGGAGATGCGCGGAAAGCGGCGGGGAGGGGGCGGGAATGGTCGTCACTGTGCCAAATCTTGTGCAGCACAGCATCGACCCAGCCGCCGCCGGGGTCAAACCCCGCCATGGGCCATTCCGCGATGCGGGATTCATGCTTCCTCAAGCACTGTCCCGCTAGATGAGGCGTTGTCTCTTATTCCTGTGGGAGTCCCGTCATGCTGAGTGCCACCCTTCCCGTCGCAGCCTCACGCCCTGCCGCCGATCCGCCACGCAGCCTGCCTGCGGCTGGGCCGCCGGTAGCCAGTACGCCGGTAGCGAGCCCTCCGGTCGCACGTCCCTCGGTAGCCAGTTCAACTGGGGCAAGCCGCCCCGTCGCCGCGCCGGCGCCCTCCACCCAGCTTCGCATCGAGACCGCGCTGAGCCTGGTCGTGGTGGAATTCCGCTCGCCGGATGGGGAGATGCGCCAGTCGATCCCGACGCCGCGCGAGATCGACGCCTATCGCAACCCGCCGCTGCCCTCGCCGGACCCCAAGCTCGACCTCAACGGCTGAGCCGCGTGCCGTGCCGGGCCAGTATGGCCCGGAGGCGCGGCGCCGGCCGGCACGTCAGGCGCTGAGCGAAATGCCGCTGCCGATCAGGCTGTTGAGCGACGTACCGCTGCCGCCGAACAGCGCCAGGACCGGATTGCTCACCGATTGCGAGGGCGCCGCCAGCGCCAGGTAGCGCTGCGCCAGCTTTGCCACCTCCTTCGGATCCTTCAGCGATTCCAGATCCACCCGTTCCGTCAGGATCGCCTTCTGCTGGTCGAATTCCAGCACGCCGAAACTCTCCGGCAGGCCGAGCGCGCCGCGCAGCACCGCGGTCATGGCCTTGTCGGTCATCAGCTCCGCGATGGAGGTGATCTTGTCCGCGTTGCGCATGAAGTACAGCGCTTCCCGCAGCCCCGCATTGGCATCGCCCATGGATTTTTCGTAGCGGTTGGTCATCGCATCGGCGACCACGCGATCGAGCAGCGCCGCATCGGTGAAGGGGCTCCGCACCTCCAGCGCCGCCGCCGCCGCTTCCTCCGCCGCCGTGGGCGGGCCCGATGTGCCGAGCGCGCGCAGCTGCGCCGTTCCGAGCGCCGCGCGCTGCGCCGTATCCAGCGCGCGCGCCTGGCTGCCCGAGAAGGCGGCAAGCTGTTCGGTGCCGAGCGCCGCGAGCTGGCTGGTGCCGAGCGCCGCGATCTGGCTCGTCGCCAGCGCGCGCAGCTGCGCCACGCCGAGCCCGGCGAATTCCGAAGCCTCGATCGCGGCAAGCTGCGCGGTGCCGAGCGCCGCAAGCTGGGAAGGCCGCAGCGCCGCGACCTGCGCCGAATCCAGCGCCCGCACATCGCCCACATCCAGCGCGGCGATCTCGCTGCTGCCGATGGCGCGGATCTGCGCGGTGTCCAGCACCTGCACCTGCGCGGCGGTCAGGGCCTTGACCTGCTCCGTGGTCAGCCCCGCCATGCGGGCGAGCGAGACCTCGCCGATCGCGGTGGTGGACAGCGCCGCGATCTCGGTCGCCGTCTGGGTCGAGGCCTCGCGCGCTGCGAAGGCCTTGGCCAGCTCGCGCCAGCGACGGTCGGTCAGCCTGTTGGCCAGGCTGCCCTCGGCGGCGGGGTCCTCCGTCAGGATCTTGCGCAGGATGCCGCGCTTGTCGATCTCACCCTCGAGCTGAAAGGCCTCCAGCACCACCTGCAGGGTGCGGCGGTCCTTCAGCAGCGATTCCACATCCTCATGCTGCGTCGCGGCCCCACGGAAGCGCTCCATTGCCGCCGCATTGTCGGTCCGGGCGCCGAAGCGTGCCTGCAGATTGGCCCCCTCTCGCTGGGCAACGGCCAATGCGGTCAGCGCGCCGAGGCCCGGCAGCATCTCAGGCGACCCGGGCGATGAAGGCCTGGACGGTGGATGGCATGGGTGCGGCGACGCCGCGCTGGCTTTCCAGCGCCTCGATCATGTCGCGATGCAGCGCCATCAGCGGCTCCAGGCTGCCGCCATCATCGAGCCGCAGGTCGGTCTGCTTCTGCGCCCAGAGACCGAGCGAGATCAGCCGGCCGCGCAGCTCCGCCGGCAGCTTGTTGCCGGGCGAGCCAAGGTCGTTGATCAGGATCGACCACATCCGGTGCACCTTCTCCAGCGCCACGGCACGGGACCGCGTATCGCGCGCCGCGGCCATCAGCCCGTTGACGTAGCGGAAGGCGCGCAGCTCGATCTCGCGAGGGGAGGCGACGGCATTCTGGGTGGCGGCGTAGCGCGAAGCGCTCATGGATCCTCCGGCGCGGAACTGAGGCATCTTCAAGCCCTGCGGCTTCGCAAGGCGACGCGGAAAATGCGCGAATGAAATAGCTTGAGCCGTTTCGCCGTCTTCGGTTTCGGTGAGACGGCTCCGGGTGCGGGCGCCCCGGCGCCAGGGCCGGGGCGCCCGCTATCCGGGCTTACCGGAACAGGCTGAGCAGCGACTGGCTCTGTTCATTGGCGATGGACAGCGACTGCGTCGCCAGCTGCTGCTTGGTCTGCAGGCTGGTCAGCCGTGCGCTTTCCTCCGCCAGGTCCGCATCGACCAGCGCGCCGAGGCCTTCCTTGATCGAGTCGCTGAGCTGCGTGGTGAAGGTCGTCAGGCCATCGACCTGGCGGATATTGGCGCCGAGATTGGCCAGCCGCGTGCCCATCAGGTCGATGGCGCCTTCCACCAGCGCGATCGCCTCGTCCTGGCCGGTGCCGTCCGCCGGCGCATCCTCCACCGTCGCGCCGGTGATGTCGGTGGTCACGTCCTGCGAGTTGCCGCGGATGTACAGCTCACCCTCCGCATTCAGGCCGGCATCGATCCCGGCTTCCTTCATGCGGGTGACCAGGGTGGTGATGCGGGTCAGCGGGCTGTCGTCGTCCACGAACTGCACGTCATAGACACGGCTGGTCTCGGACGGCGTGGTGCCCAGCGCCGCGGTGCCGTCGCTGAACTCGAACACCATCTCGACATCCTCGAGATCGGTGTCCGGGTCGCCATCGACGTCGCGCTGCACGGTCACGGTCAGGATCTCGCCATTCGCCGGCGCCAGCGTATCGTCGAAGGTGACGGTGCGCGCGGCGGAGGTGACGGACAGGCCGGTGAGGTCGAGGCCGTCGGAGGTGCTGTCGGTGCCCTCCACCGTGGTGACCGCGCCCTGGATGTCACGCACGATGTCCACGGTGGTGTTGGTGACGCCGTCCACCGTGCGGCCGGAGACCAGCAGGTTCACGCCGTTGAAGGTGGCGGAATTGGCGAAGGCGTCGATGTTCTGCAGCGCGTTGGTGATCTGGTTGTTGATCTGCTCCGCATCCAGGCCCTGCTGCTGGCCCTGCGTCATGGTCTGCTTCAGCCGGCCCAGCTCATCCGAGATCTGCGTCGCCGCGTCGCGCGCCACGGTCAGCGCGGATTTGCCGAACTTCAGGCTGTCCTTGACCGCGGTCATGCCGTTGAGGTCGGCACGCATGTTCTGCGCGATGGCGAACACGGCGGGGTCGTCATCGGCCTTGCTGATGCGCAGGTTGGTCTCGATCCGCTGCTGGGTCTTGCCCAGGTCCTTGCCGATCATGTTCAGCGAGCGAATGGCCGCCATGGCGGCGGCATTGGTGTTGACGGAGGACATTGTCCCCATCTCCTTCGAAAGGCGTTCCGCGCCCGGGGCGGCATTTTGCCTCCCGTTCGCGGGGCCGGTGGGGTGGCGCCGCCTGCGGCGCCGTTCCCGTCGGCCAGAGGTCCGAAGCTTGTGGACCTTTCCCTGGCATCCTGCCCCGCCTGCATGAACGGGCGGTAAAGCCCGGCGCCGCCGGGGCAGGAAATTCGTGAAACCTCAGTCCAGATGCGGCCGCAATGCTGCCTGCGCGGCGGCCGCCGCGGCCAGCCCGGCCACCGGCACGGGCAGGCCGGTCAGCACATCCAGCCCCAGCACCGTTGCCTCGTGCCGCATCACATGCCGCACCAGGCGCAGCGCCTGGTACCATTCATCCTGCTCGGCCAGCGCCAGCGAACGCTCCAGCAACTGCCGCGCCATGTCGGACGTCGTCGCCTCCTGGAACTCGGCCACCAGGCGGTGCGCGTCGGCCATCGCCGTCTCGCGCTCCTCCTCCGGCCCGACATAGGCGCATTGCAGCGCGAAGTAGATCCGGCGCGAGGGTGTGTTCGCCCCTTCGGGCGACATCACCTGCTTGCCGAACAGGAACCGCGCCTTCGCCACCAGCTCGACCCGGGTCCGGCTGCGAAAGCGCAGCGAGGCGCCGTTTACCACCATCAACTCGCCGGCCCGCATCTCGAGCACCAACGTGGACATGCCACTCTCCCAAGTCTGTCGGCATGGCGGCGGGGGGAAGAACTTCCGCCATTCCGGGGTGCCGGCGAATGCCGACCTTCGCGAATCTTTCGCCACCACGCGGCCTGCGCCACGGGCTCGATCCTTCGAGGATGCGTGGTGCGGCCCCGTCCCATTCTGGTCCACACCACGCCCCTGCATCATGGCGCATCGGCATTAACCAGGGTTGAAGGCCAGGGCTTGAGGAGAGGGCGCGCGGCGTCGCGCCATCAGCCGAGCAGCGCCGCGAGCGAAAGCCGGGACAGCAGGCCGGTCGCCTCATAGGACGCCTCCAGCCGCGACTTGAGCTGGCTGAGATCGGCCGCGGCCTGCGCCAGGTCCACCTCCTCCACGGATCCAAGCTGGGTCCGCAGCGCCACCAGCGTGTCCTGGTGCCGGTCGCGCACCGCGCCGATCCGCTGTTCCGCGGAACCCAGCATCGCCTGTTCATTGGCCAGGCTGGTCGCCGCCTGTCCCATCGCATCGGCGACGCCATCCATCAGCCCGGACCAGCCGCCGCCTTCCACCGCCAGGGCCGGAGTCACCGAGGCCATCACCGCCAGGTTCCGCAGCAATTCGCGGCCCCAGCTCGCCACCACCTCGCCCTCCTGGTCGCGATTGGCGAAGACGCCGATCTGCACCCGCTCGCCATCCGCCACCTGCACCGCGCGGGTCGCCTCCGTGGTCCCGGGGCCTTCCAGGAAGGCGGAGAAGGGCGTGGTCGCGGCAGCGGTTGCCGCCGTCACCGTATCCGCCAGTACGGTCGCGGCGTTGGTCGCATCCAACGTGGCGACGGCATCGGCGATGGCGGTGGCCATCGGCCCGCTGGCGACATTCTCGGCATCCGGCACAGGTGGCGAGGTCACGTCCGATCCGCCGAACAGGTATTCGCCGCCATGCCGCGTGTTCAGCAGCGCGGCCACTTCCTCCAGCGCCGCGAAGGCGGTGCGGGCCAGGGCCTCGGCGCCGGTGGAGGACATGGTCTTGGCGCGCAGCGCCTCCGCCCCCACCGTCGCCGCGATATCCTGCAGCCGTGTCAGCACGGTCTGCGCCGCATCTGCCCGCGCCAGCGCGCGGTCGGCGGCGTTGGAATAGGCCTCCCGCCGCGCCACCTCGCCGCGCAGGTCGATGGCGCGCCGTGCCTCCGGCCGCAGGTCGCCGAACACCTCCGCCTTCTGTCCGGTGGAGACCTGGCGGGAGGCATTGTCCAGGCGCAGCCGCAGCGCCGCCTGGTCCACCGCGAGATTGCCGATGCTGCCGATGATGGACAATGGCTGGCCTCCGCTCAGCGGACCGCGCTGAACAGCGCGTCCCACATCGCCTGGATGGTGGAGATGACGCGCGCATTGACGCCGTAGGTGGTCTGCAACTGCACCATGGCCGCGACCTCCGCATCGACATCGACGCCGGAGCGTTCGCTCATCCGGCTGGCCAGCAGGTCCTGCAGGCTGGTGGCGCGCCCGGCGGCTTCCGTCGCGGCGGCGCGCGCGCCGGTCTGCTCGGCGACCAGCGCGGCGCCGTAGTCAGCCAGCGTCCGCAGCCCCGACAGCGGCGAGGACAGCGTGCCATCCGGTCCCAGCCCGCCGGTGGCGAAAGCCGGCTGCGCCACGCCGGTGGCCTGTTCCGCGCCGAAGCTGAAATCCAGCACCCGGTTCAGCAGCGTCTCGAAGCCCGCGGGGCCGGTCTCCGGGTTGGTGGTGAAGGCGGTGGGGCCAGCCGGGTCGCCCGCCACGTCATGCGTGCCGTCGCGCAGCAGCGTCGGGTCATCGGCCACCGCGGTGTTCACGCGGATGGCGCCGGCGAAGCCGATCATGGCGCTGCCGGCATAGGGCAGGGTGGGATCGGGCACCGTGCCGGCGGCATCCGTGAACAGCCGCAAGCCCTGCGATTCCAGCCGGTAGGCCAGCTGGGACGCGGCCACATCCAGCTCCGCCTGCATCCGCGGCAGCGTCGCGTCGCGCAGCTCCGCCGCCGCGCCCATGCGCCCACCGGCAAGCTGCCGCGTCACGTCGCGACCATTCAGCATGACGCCGGGCAGGGTGCCGGCGCCGCCATGGAAGGCGCCGGTGCCGACGGTCGCATCCTCCAGCGAGAAGGGCGTGCTGCCTTCCACCAGCGGCAGCACGATGCCGCCGCGCGCCACCAGCGTGACATCGCCCGCATTGCCGCGGATCACCGACAGGTCCAGCGCGCCGGCGAGCTGGCCGATCGCGAGATCCCGTTCATCCTCCAGCGAGGCGGAGCTGCGGCCGGCGGCGATCTCGCGCTTGATCGCGGTGTTCAGCCGCGCCACGTCGGACAGTCCGGCATTCACCGCCGCCACCTCCGTCCGCAGCGCGTCATGCGCGCCCTGCCGCGCGGCGCCGAGCGCATCGGAGACCTGGTTCAGCCGGCCGGCCAGCGTATTGGCCTGCGTCACCACCGCATTGCGGCGCACCGGGTCGGCGGGGGCCTCGCGCAGCTCGATGAAGGCGGATTGCAGGCTGGTGACCAGCCCGCCCAGGCTGTCGCCGAGTTCCGGCGTGCCGTGCGCTGCCTCCACGCCGCCAAGCAGGCGTTCGCGCAGCCCGGCCGCCGCCGCATCGCCGCCGGCACGCTGCTGCGCCGCCTGCACCGCGAAATCCACGTCGCGCGTGATGACCCGCGCCCGCACGCCCTGGCCGTCACCGGCGACGGTGAGGGCGTTGCCCTCCAGCGCCTTGCGGGTGTGGCCCAGCGTGCCGGCATTGGCGATGTCATCCGCCGCCCGCGCCATCTGGCGGTCCAGCAGGCGCAGCCCGCTGGTGGCGACCGAAAGCGCGAGGTCGAGGCTCATCTACCGTCAGCGCTTCATGTTGATCGTGTCCTGCAGCATCTCATCCGCTGCGGTCACGATCCGGGTGTTCGAGGTATAGGCCCGCTGCGCCAGGATCAGCTTGGAGAATTCGGCGGCGATATCGACATTCGAACGCTCGATCGACCCGGTGACCAGCTTGCCCACGCCATTGGTCGCCGCATCCGTCACCCGTGCCTCGCCGCTTTCAACCGTGCGCATGAAGGCCTGGCCGTCCAGCCGCTGCAGCTTGTCCGGGTCGTTGAAGGCCACGACAGGCACGCGCGCCACGACGCGTGTCTGGCCATTGTCGTAGTTCACCGCGACATCGCCATTCTCCCGCACCGTCACGCCGGAGAAGGAACCGAGCGGCACGCCGTCCTGGCTCAGGTCGCGCACGCTGTACTCGGTGCCCGAATAGCTGGTCAGCCCAGTGGGCAGGCCGAAGCCGCCGAGGCCGATGGAGATGGTCTGGTCGCCATAGCCGTAATTGGCGGTGAAGCCGAGTTCAGCCGGTTCGCCCTCATTGATCGGCACCGTGCCGGTGGTGGCGCTGAGCGGGGTGATGGCGGAGATGGTGCCAGCCGGGGCATCCACGGCCGGTGGGCCGGCGGTGATCTGGCCGCCGAAATCGATGTCGGCGAAGATGCCGTCCACCGGCGCGATGGTGTCGCCATCCGGCGTGATCCGCAGCCGCCAGGTATCGACATCCAGCCGCCACCAATCCAGCGTCACCTGCTGCTGGTTGCCGAGGTCGTCGAAGATCTGGATGACGCTGCTGACCGGTTCCTCGGTCGGCGCCCAGGGCGCGGCGCCGGGCACGGCGGCCACCGTCGCGACATTCGCCGGCAGGTTCGCGGCCAGGTCGATGCCGGAGGTGGGCTGCGGGTTGTAGACCAGCTCGCTGATCCGGATCGGCCCCAGGTTGGTGCGGTCCGGCTCGCCATTCTGCTGGATCTGCCAGCCTTCGAGGTAGTAGCCCGATCCGTTCACCATGTAGCCGTCGCGATCCATCGCGAAATCGCCGGCACGGGTGAAGAACTGCCGGTCGTCGAACACCACGTCGTCGCCCTGGCCGCCGCGCGCCTGGGCGACGGAAAAGAAGCCCTGGCCCGCGATTGCCATGGCCAGCGGGTTCTCCACCTGCTCCACCGTGCCCTGCACGGTGTTGGTGTAGTCCGGCCGCGCCTCCACCGAGCCCGGCATGTGCAGCCGCAGGTTGGAGCGGGTGAGCCAGCTGGTGAAGTTGGTATCGACGCGCTTGAAGCCGACGGTCTGGCTGTTGGCGACATTGTCGGACACATGGCCAAGCGCCCGCGACTGGGCGGCGAGGCCGCTGATGGCGGTGGTCATCGAGCCGAGCAGCGACATGGGGCGGGGTCTCCGATGGGGGCGGGCGGCCGGTTGCGCCGCGAGAGGGTTTGCCGGCTGAAACGCAACCCGCGTGCCAGCCCCGCACGGCTTCCGCGCGGCCGGTCCTGCCGGGTGGGGGCAAAAGCTGCCGTAGCCTGACCCGTCCCTGCCGGGCGGCGCCGTCCCGTGGCTGGCACGGTCGTTGCCCTTACGCCGGCCATGCAGATCCAGCCCGCCGCCCGGCCCGCCCCGGCACCACAAGCCGCCGCCATCGGGACCATCCCGGGCACTGCCGCCGCCACGGGCGGCGATTTCGCGGCGCTGCTGGACCGCGCCGTGGGCGTGGCGGCGGCGGCGCCCGGGGCGGCGGAGCCTGCGCCGGCCGCGGAGCAGGCCGTCGCTGAACCCGCCGCCGAGATTTCGGCGGCAATCGAGGCACCGGATGTGCCGGCCCCGGCGGAGCCGCCCAGCGCGGGCGAAACGCCGCCGGAACCGGCCGGCATGGCCGAGGTCCCGCCAGCGCCGGTCGCTCCGCAGGCCGATGCCCAGCCCGCCCCGCCGCAGGTGGTCCCGGTACTTGCCGTGCCGCAGCGGGTGGTCGCACCCGCGCCCGGCACGGCGGCGCCCGCACAGGATTCATCGGCACGGCCATCATCGGCACAGGTGGCGCCGGCACAGGGGGCGTCGGCGCAGGTGGGGGCTGGGTCGGCACCGCCCGAGCCGGCTGCCGATGAGCCCGCCGCGCCGGGACCGCCCGACCCGTTGCGGCCCGGGAGGCTGTTCTCCGGTCCGGGATCCGCCAGCCCGGAAGCCACCGGCCCGGAAGCCACCGGCCCGGAGTTCACCGGCCCGGAGTTCACCAGCCCTGAATCTGCCAGTCCGGAATCTGACGAGCCGGCATCGTCCGGCTTGGCATCCCCCGCCCCGAGATCCCCGGCGCCGGCATCCACGGCGCCCCCATCCGCCGGCGTGTCCGCGCCGGCATCGCCCGCCACACGCGCGCCAGCCTCCCGGCAGGCGACAGCCGAGCCGCTGCCTTCCGCCCTGTCCGGCCCAGCCTCACCGGTGGCGTCGGCCCCTCAAACTGCTGCGCCGCGCACGGACACCCTACCGATGCCGGATCAGCCCCCGCCGGTTCCGGGCGCGTCATCTACCGCGGCGCGCCAGGCCGCTATCGGGCCGGCCGGCGGCGTCCCGGTGGTGGAGGTTCTGGCGCCACCCTCCGCGGCGCAGCCCGCCCCTGCCGCCGCAGCCCCGGCCATGCCGGAGCCGGCCGCCCCGGCCTCCGCCGCGGTCACGGCACAGCCTGTCTCCGCTGCGGCCATCCGGCCAGGCGACAGGGCGCCTGCCGGCTCGGCCGAGGCGGTCGCGACCGGGCGGGGCACCGCCGCCAACCTACCGCCGGCCGCCCCGCCAGGCGCTTCGGCGCGGGCGCGGGCGGCGGCGGGTGAGGGGGCGGCCGTCGTGGAACCTGCCTCCGCCACCGCCACCGATGCGGCCGCGGAAGCCACCTTCGTGGATGATCCCGCTGCCGAGGCCGTCGAAGCCGAGGCGGCCCGCGCCGCCCTGCCTCGTGCCGCCGAAATCCTGCTCGCCGAGCGCCTGGTCGCCGAGCATTCGGCCACCGAACGCCTGGTCACCAAAACCCTGGCCACGGAGCCTGGCGCGCGCCCCGACTCGCCGGCCGCCGCCGCCAGCACGGAACTGGCGGCCCGCCCGCCGCCACCGGCCCGCGCCGCAGCGCCCGTGCAGGTGGCCTGGCCGGCGCGGCAGGTGGCGCCCTTCGCGGTGGCCCTGGCGCTCGGCCCCGATGCCAGCCTGACCCTGACGCTGGACCCGGTGGAACTCGGCCGGGTCGAGGTGGCGATCGACCGCAGCCGCGGCGAGGCCGCGATCCGCATCACCGCCGAGCGCCCCGAGACCCTGGCCCTGCTGCAACGCGATGCGCGGGAACTGGAGCGTGCCTTGGCCGATGCCGGCTTCGGCGACCGGGCATCCACAGATCGGAACGGAGATCGGAACGCCGGCGAGCGCGGCCCGACGCTGTCCTTTTCCCTGAGCCAGGGCAACCCGAACCAGGGCCAGCCCGACCAGGGCCGCCCCGACCAATCCGGCGGCACCCAGGCCCAGGCGCCGCGTGGCGAGGCACGCCGCCAGGCGGCGAATGACGCCGCGCTGCGCGCCCTGCCGCCCCGCCGCAGCATGCATCCCGGCCTCATCGATCTCGCAGTCTGACGGAGCACCCACCATGAGCGGCTCGATAACCTCGGTCACCGGCGCTTCCATCACCGGCGCCACCAGCGGCGGCACCTCCGCCGGCACCCGGCTGTCCGGCGACCTCGACACCTTCCTGAAGCTGCTGACCACGCAGCTGCAGAACCAGGACCCGACCGCGCCGATGGATGCGGACCAGCTGACCCAGCAGCTCGTGCAGTTCTCCACGGTGGAGCAGCAGATCAACACCAACAACACCCTGCAGCAGCTGCTGTCCCTGCAGCAGGCCAGCCAGCTGGGCGAGGCGGCAGGTCTGGTCGGCCAGCGCGTGGCGGTGGAGACGGACCGCCTGCCGCTGCAATCCGGCAGTGCCACGGTGAACCTGCCGGCCGCCGCCACCGCCCGCATCGCGCGGATCGAGGTGCGGGACGCCAGCAACCTGCTGGTCCGCACCAGCGACGTAACCCTGGGCACGGCGCCGATGGCCTGGAACTGGGACGGCAAGGCCACCAACGGCACGCAGCGCCCCGATGGCACCTACCGCATCACCGTCAGCGGGCGGGACGGCGATGGCGCAGCGGTGCCGCTGGGCTTCACCGTCACCGGGCTGGTCACCGGCGCGGTGCGCGACAATGGCGCGGTAACGGTGCGGATGGGCAGCCTGAACGTCGGCTACGACAGCCTGCGCGACCTCGGAGTCTGATCCCCGCCTCAGCCTTCCTGCAACCGCCGGATCTCGCCGATCATCGCCGCGGTGGCGGCATCCGGCGCGGTGGCGCCGCCCTCCAGCGCCGGCAGGATGCCGCCGGCAAGCTGCTTGCCCAGCTCGACGCCCCACTGGTCGAAGGGGTTGATGTCCCAGTATGCGCCAAGGCAGGCGACCTTGTGCTCATACAGCGCCACCAGCGCGCCGAGCGTGGCAGGTGTCAGCGCCGGCAGCAGGATGCTGGTGCTGGGGCGGTTGCCGGGGAAGGTGCGGTGCGGCGCCAGGCGGTCGATCTCGGCTGCCGGCAGGCCGGCACGGGCCATCTCCGCCCGCGCCTCGGCCTCGGTGCGGCCGCGTGCCAGCGCCTCGGCCTGGGCCAGCGCATTGGCCAGCAGGATGCGGTGGCTGGCCGGGTGGCCGTGGTCCGGCCGCGCCACCAGCACGAAATCCACCGGCACCGGCGTGGTGCCCTGGTGGATCAGCTGCAGGAAGGAATGCTGGGCGTTGGTGCCCGGCTCGCCGAACACCACCGGGCCGGTGGCATGGCGCACCGGCAGCCCCGCATTGGTCACCCGTTTGCCAAGGCTTTCCATCTCCAGCTGCTGCAGATGCGCGGCGAAGCGGGACAGGCGTTCATCGTAGGGCAGTACGGCGCGGGCGCCGTAGCCGCAAAAATTCACATGCCAGACCTCGGTGGCGGCCAGCAGCATCGGCAGGTTGGCTTCCGGCGGGGCGGCCAGGAAGTGGTCGTCCATCTCCCGCGCCCCGGCCAGCAGGCCCGCGAAGGCATCCAGCCCGCAGGCCAGCGCGATGGAAAGCCCCACCGCCGACCACAGGCTGAACCGCCCGCCGACCCAGTCGCGGAAGCCGAACACCCGGTCCGGGGCGATGCCGAAGGCGGCGGTTCCCTTCAGGTTGGTGGACAGCGCGGCCAGATGCCCCGGCACCGCGCTGTGGCCCAGCGCCCTGGCCAGCCAGTCGCGCACCAGCTGCGCATTGGTCATGGTTTCCTGGGTCGTGAAGGTCTTCGACGCCACCAGCACCAGGGTGCGCCGCGGGTCGAGGCGGGGGCGCAGCGCCTCCCACGCATGGGCATCGACATTGGCCAGGTAATGCGCCCGCATCGGCATGCCCGGCCGCCACAAGGCGCGGGTCACCATGGCCGGGCCGAGGTCGGAGCCGCCGATGCCGATATTCACCACATCGGTGAAGCGGTCCCCGCCGGCACCCAGGATCTGCCCGCCATGCACGCCCCGCACGAAGCCCGCCATGGCATCCAGCGTTCCATGCACGGTGGCGGAGGCGTTCTCATCCCCCACCTGGAAGCCGCCGGCGGGCGCGCGCAGCGCCATGTGCAGCGCGGCGCGGCCTTCCGTGCCGTTCACCGGCCGCCCGGCCGCCATCGCATCGCGGAACCGCGCCACGCCGCGCGCCTGCCCCAGCGCCAGCAGCGCCGCCAGCACCGGATCGGTCAGCGAGGTGCGGGACAGGTCCAGCAGCAGCCCGGCGGCACGGAAGCCGAAGCGCCGGGCGCGGGACGGGTCCGCGTCCAGCAGCCGGCGGATGTCGGAAGCCCCGGGCTCGCGGGCCAGCGCCGCCACCGCATCCCATGCCGCACATCCAGCCTCGGTCATTGCTTTCCCCCCAAACTCGATCGCGCCCGGCGGCCCGGTTTCGCCGTGCCGGCCAGATTCCGCCGCAGGGCTGCCCTTATTCGCTGCCACGCAACAGTCGCGAAACACCTTGCCTGTCGCACTGGGCTAGCCTGTTGACGAAACGCCGCGGGGCACCGCCCAGGATCCGTGAACCGTTCGGTGACACCGTTGGTTCCATCGCCGCTCGGCTCCGGCCCCAAGCGCGGGTTAAAGCATTTCGGTGGACGATGGAATCGCAGCGGACCAGGACGGTCCCCAAGTTGCGCGCAAAGGTGCGCAGGGCGGCGGCGCCCAGGGCCGCAAAGGGGAACGGATGAGGCTGGCGTCGGATCGTGGTGGCAACGGCGATGGTGCCGGAAGATGGCTCGCACTCAGTCTGGCTGCCTTCGCGCTGATCGCGGCATGGCTGTTCCTGGTGGCCAGCCTGGCGGACCGTCGTGCCACGCTCGAACAGGGCTGGACGGATGCGGAGAATACCGCGGCGCTGCTCGCCCAGCAGGCCAACCGCCTGCTCCGCATCGCGGAGCTGACCACGGCCCGCGTGGCCCAGATGGCGGACCGCATCGACCTTGAGGACCTGCGCGGCCCGAACTGGCCGGAGCTGGAGGAGATCGCCACCAGCACGCCGGAGGTGCAGGCGATCTGGGTGACCGATGCCGCCGGGCGGCTGGTGGCGACCAGCCGGGACCGCCGCATCTTCGGCCTGCCGCTGGCCACCGCGCCCTATTTCCAGCCGCTTCGGGCCGGCGAGACCGGCCATGTCACCGGCCTGCTGCATGGCGGCCCCGGCGGCGGCTGGCACTTCGCCTGGGGGCGGCCGCTGCGCGGCCCGGATGGCCAGTTCCGCGGCGCCGTGCTGGCGGCGATCGCGGCGGAGGAATTCGGCGGGGTGGCGGAGGATCTGACCGGGGGGCGGGCGGCGCTGCTGCAGCTCGACCGCCTGGACGGCACATTGGTGACGCGCTGGCCGCTTGCGGTGGTCGGCAACACCCACGCCACGATCGGGCCCTTGCCCGAAGAATCCGGCGCGCGGGAGGTGCTGGACGAGAACGGCATGCAGCGGATGCTGGCCTGGCGCCGGGCGCCAGCCCTGCCGGTGGTGGCCTCCGTCGCGCTGTCACGGGCCCAGGTGCTGGCGCCCTTCCGGCAGCGCCTGCTGCGCAACAGCCTGATCTTCGCGCTGGCGGCGGCACTCGCCGGCATCCTGTCGGTGGCGGCGCTGCGGTCGGACCGGCGGGAACGCGCGGCACGGCTCTCCGCCGAGGAACGCGGCGCCGCCCTGGCCACCGCCCTGGCGGAGCGCGAGGAACTGCTCGCCTCCGTGCAGGAAGGCGAGGCGCGGCTGCGGCTGGCGGAACAGGCCGGGCGGATCGGGCTATGGGACTGGGACCTGCGCGACGGCAGGCTGGCGCTGATCGGTGACGTCTTCACCGAATGGCGCCTGCGGTCCCGCCGCCGCATCACCGCCCGTGCCGCGCTGCGTGGCGTGCAGGCGGAGGACCGGCTGGCCCTGGCCGCCGCGCTGACCGCAGCGGTGCGCGGGGAGGTGCCGCTGGAGGCCGAGTTCCGCCTGGCCCATAGCCGGCCGGAACGCTGGATCGGCGTGCGGGCGGAGGTGCGGCGCGGGGTGGATGGCCAGCCGCGCCGCATGCTCGGCATCGCACTGGACGTGACGGACCGCCGCCGCAAGGCGCAGGCGCTGGCCGAGGCCAATGCCACGCTGGAACGCCGCGTCGCCGAACGCACCGGCGCGCTGGCCGATGCCAATGCCCGGCTGCGCGAAGGCGAGGCACGCTTCCGCGGCATCTTCGATGCCACCTTCCAGTTCATCGGCCTGCTGTCCCCGGACGGCACGCTGCTGGAGGCCAACCGGGCCATGCTGAAGCTGGGCGAGGTCGCGGCGGAGGAGGTGATCGGCCGGCCCTATTGGGAAGCACCCTGGTGGCCGGAGGATGCGACGCTGCGGGCCGCGGTGCGCGACGCCGTCGCCCAGGCCGCCGCCGGCCATTTCATCCGTCGCGAACTGGCGATGCGCGGGCCCGGGGGCAGCACGGTGGCGATCGATTTCTCGGTCAAGCCGGTGCGGGACGAGGATGGCATGGTGTCCCTGCTGGTGCCGGAGGCGCGCGACGTCTCCGCCCTGAAGGCGGCGGAGGCGCAGCTTCTGGAGGCCCAGAAGATGGAGCTGCTGGGCCGCCTGACCGGCGGCGTGGCGCATGATTTCAACAACCTGCTGATGACCGTGCTGGGCAACCTCTCGCTCGCCCGCAAGCGGCTGGGGGATGCCGCCACGCCGCAATTGCTGCGCCACCTGGATTCAGCGGCGCTGGGGGCGGAGCGCGGCGCGCAGCTCACGCAACGGCTGCTGGCCTTCGCCCGGCGGCAGGATCTGAACCCCCGGCCGGTGGATCTCGGCGAGCTGCTGGCCGGGCTCGGCGAATTGCTCGGCCGTTCCGCCGGCCCGCGCGTGGAGGTGGCGGTGGAGCGGCCTTCCGGCCTGCCGCCGGCACTGGTGGACCCGCATGCGCTGGAACTGGCGCTGATGAACCTGGTGGTGAACGCCCGCGACGCCATGCCCGAGGGCGGCCGCATCGTGGTGCGGCTGGATGCGCGGCGGGTGCCGCCGGCGCCCCTCCCGGAGGGCATGCCTCCCGTCCCGGCGGGGCTGGCGCCCGGCCACTACCTGTGGATCGGGGTGGAGGATACCGGCACCGGCATGGATGCCGCCACGCTGCAGCGTGCGATCGAGCCGTTCTTCTCCACCAAGGGCCCGGGCCAGGGCACCGGGCTCGGCCTGTCGATGGTGCACGGCCTGGCGCATCAATCGGGCGGCGCCCTGCAGATCGAAAGCGAGCCGGGATGCGGCACCGTGGCGGCGTTGTGGCTGCCGGTTTCCGCCGAGGCGCCGGTGGCCGCGGTGGCGGGGCGGGAGGCGGAGGCCCCGCGCGGCAACGGCCTGGTGCTGCTGGTGGATGACGAGCCGCTGGTGCTGGAAAGCACCGCCGCGCTGATCGGCGACCTGGGCTATGAGGTGGTGACGGCCGATTCCGGCGAGGCGGCGCTGGCGGCGCTGCGGGACGGCGCCAGGCCGGTCGCGGTGGTGACCGACCACGCCATGCCCGGCATGACCGGTGCCATGCTGGCCGCGCGGCTGGCGCAGGACCGGCCCGGCCTGCCGGTGATCCTGGCCACCGGCCATGCCGGCCCCTGGCCGGATGGCGAGCGCACGCCGCGCCTCGGCAAGCCCTATACCCAGTTGCAGATCGCCGATGCCCTGGCGGCGGCACTGGCCGGGCGCAACCCCTATTGACCCGGTCCCTGGGGCCGCCCCGATAAGACAGGCGACCCGCAGAAAGGTGCCGCATGTCCCAGCCCGACCGCATGTTCACCGCCGCCGAGGCCGCCGGCCGGCTTGGCGTCAGCACCAAGGCGCTGCGCCTCTACGAGGCGCGCGGCCTGCTCCGCCCGGCACGGTCCGCCGCCGGTTGGCGCGCCTATGGCCCGGCCGGCATGGCCCGCGCGGCGGAGGTGGTGGCGCTGCGGGCGCTCGGCCTCAGCCTGGCGCAGATCGCCCGCGTGCTGGAGGGGGAGGCCGCCGGGCTGGAGCCGGCGCTGGCGGCGCACCAGGCGGCGCTGGAAGACCGGATCCGCTTGCTGGCGGAGGCGGTGGGCAGGTTGCGCGGCCTGCGCGCCGGCCTGGCGCAGGGCCAGGCGCCGTCGGTGGGTGAGGTTGCGCGGCTGCTGGCCCGGCCGAGGCTTTCGGTCGGCTTCGAGCTGCCCTGGCCCTGGGGCGGCGAGGCCTTCGAATTGCCGGAGGTGGCGCCGCTGACCTGGATCGTCGGGCCGCTCGGCAGCGGCAAGACGCGCCTGGCCAGGCGGCTGGCGGAGGCCCTGCCCGGTGGCACCTTCCTTGGCCTGGACCGCCGCGCGGACCCCGCCGGGATGCCGCCCGCCCTGGCCTGGCTGGTCGAGGACGGCGCCACCGATACGCCCGCGCTGCGCGCCCTGCTGGCGGGGCTGGCGGGGGAGGGGGCGCTGGTGGTGGACATGGTGGAACAGGGGCTGGACGAGCCGGCGCAACTGGCGCTGTCCGCGCATCTGCGCCGCACCGCCCGCGCCGGGCGGCCGCTGTTCCTGATGACCCGGTCCAGCGCCATGCTGGACCTGGAGGCGGCGGGGCCGGGTGAGGCGATCCTGTTCTGCCCCGCCAACCACGCCCCGCCGCGCCTGGTCACGCCCTGCCCGGGCGCACCGGGCTATGAGGCCGTGGCAAGCTGCCTCGCCGCGCCGCAGGTGCGGGCGCGGACGGAGGGGCTGGTGGCGCTGCGGCCCGTCGCCTGAAGCTGGCGGGTTATAGCCCCGCCGGCTGCCCCGCCACCGCCACCGAAAGCCCGTCGGGCCGCAGCAGCCGCGCCGCCACCTGAGTGGTCCCGTCCCGCGTCAGGGCGCGCAGCCGGGCGTTGCGGCCCTCCAGCCAGTCGATCGGCCTGCCGTTGCGCTGCAGGGCCAGCAGCGTGCCGGCGATGCGCCGGGAATCGGTGAATTGCAGCGGCAGGTTGCCGGTGAGGAACGCCACCGCATCCTCCAGCTCCGCCTGGGTTGGGCCTTCGGCGGCCATGCGCGCCCATTCGGCCCGCATCACCTCCAGCGTCTCCGCCACCCGTGCATTGTCGGTGGCGGAGGAGCCGACGACGACACCCCGGCCGAACAGCGTGTCCAGCCCGCCGCCGATGCCATAGGCCAGGCCGCGCTGCACCCGCACCGCTTCCATGAGGCGGGAGGTGAAGCCGCCGCCGGCCAGGATGCGGAGCACCACCTGGAAGGCCTCCCAATCCGGGTCGTTCACCGGCAGGCCGGCCTGGCCGAACTGGATCGCCGATTGCGGCGCCGGAACCGGCACCACCAGCGTCGGATAGCTGCGGAAGGCGGGCAGCGGCGGCGCGGCCGGGGGAGCCTCCGCCGACAGCCCGGCGAAGAGCTGCGGCAGGATCTCGGCCAGTTCCGCCGCGGTGATGGCGCCACTGGCCGCCACCAGCACACCACTGGCGCGAAGCTGGCGGGACAGCGCATCGCGGATCGCCTGCTCGGGCAGGGCGGTCAGCGTCTCCACCGTGCCGGAGGTCGGCCGGCCGGCGGGGTGGTCCGGGTAGGCGGCGGCCCAGAAGGCGCGGCCCACTTGGCCACGCGGCGTCTCCAGCGCCGCACGGGCGCTGGCGACGGCGCGGGCACGCACCCGCGCGATGGCGCTGGCTTCCAGCCGCGGGGCGTGCATTGCCAGATTGGCCAGCCGCACCGCTTCCGGCAGCGCCGGCACCAGGGCGCGCAGCGAACCCTCGAAGCCGTCGCGCTGGGCGCCGAAGCCCAGCCCGATGGCGGAATCGCGCAGCGCATCGGCGAAGGCCAGCGCATCCAGGTCCCCTGCGCCTTCCGTCAGCAGGGCCGCGCCCATGGCCAGGGCGCCGCCATGTTCCGGCGCGTCCAGCGCGGCACCGCCGCCCCAGCCCCAGGCGAGGGAGACGACCGGCACCGAATGATCCTCGATCAGCCAGGCGGTCTGGCCGCCGGCGGCGGTGACCTGCTGGATCTCGACCTGGAAATTGCCGCTCACAGCCGCACCTCCGCCGGCGCGGCGACGCCTTCGGGCAGCAGCCAGCCGCTGGCGGAAAGACCCTGGCCGAGCACGGCCGTGGCGGCTGCCGCCACCTGGTCCCGCGTCACGGCGCGCAGCCGGCGCGGCCAGTATTCCACCGTCTCGATCGGCAGGCCCACGGCCAGCGCACCGCCGATCATCCGCGGCGCGGCGCCCAGGCCATCGAGCGCCAGCAGCGCGCCGGCCGACATCTGCCGGATGCTGCGCGCCACCTCCGCCTCGGTCGGCCCGCCCTCGTCCAGCAGTCGCTTCACCTCGGCCATGGCCACCTCTTCCACCCGTTCCGGCGCCACGTCCCGCCGCGGCGTCACGGCGATGTCGAAATCGGCCCAGCTCGCGGTCTCGCCGTCGTAGCTGGCACCCACGCCGACCGCGAGGCCGCTTTCCACCAGCGCCCGGTACAGCCGGGAACCCTGGCCGCCGCCGAGCAGGTGGCGCAGCACTTCCAGCGGGTCGGCGTGCTGGGTGGCGCCGGCGGTCAGCGACGGCGCCTGCCAGGACCGCACGAAAGTCGCCTCCCCACGCAGCCGCGGGTCGTTCTTCACCAGGCGGGGTTGCGGAATCTCGGTGGGCGGCGGTGCCCGGTCGCGCGGCACGGCGGGGCCGGCGGGCACGGCGCCCCATCGATCCGTGATCTCGTCCCAGAACGCATCGCCACTGACCGCGCCGGCCACCACCAGCACCGCATTGCCGGGGGCGTAGCGGGCGCGGAAGAACGCCATCAGGTCCTCGTGCCGGATGGCGCGGATCTCATCCTCCCAGCCGATGATCGGGCGGCCGTGCCAGTGCTGGCGGCCCCACATGGCGGCGGTGAATTCCTCGAAGAACAGCGCGCGGGGGGAGGAGCCGGTGCGCTGGGAACGCTCCTCCAGGATCACCTGACGCTCCGATTCCAGCTCGGCTTCCGGGATCAGCGCGCTGGCGAAGCGGTCCGATTCCATCATCGCCACGAGGTCCAGCCGGCTGGCCTCGACATGCTGGAAATAGCCGGTGACGTCCCGCGAGGTGAAGGCGTTGTCGTTGCCCCCCTCCCGCGCCACGCGGCGGGAGAATTCGCCGGAAGCGACGTTGGCGCTGCCCTTGAACAGCATGTGTTCGAGGAAATGCGCGATGCCGGACAGCCCCGGCGGGTCTTCCCCGCCGCCGGCCGCGACAAAGGCGTAATGCGCGACGACCGGGGCGCGACGCTGTTCCACATGCGCCACCCGCAGCCCGTTCGGCAGGGTGCGGAGCGTGGCGCCGAACAGCGGCCGGTCGGCGAGGTCAGCCAGGGGAGGTGCACCCCCCGGGGACTGGGCCAGGACTTCGGGCACGGTGCCCGCGGCTGCGGCGAGGGCGGCGGCCTGCAGGGCCGCGCGACGGGTGAGGGGTGTCATGCGCCCCTACATGGGCCCGCCGGAGCGAATGGCAAAGCGTCCCTTTGACCGGCCTCGACCCGACGCCGCGCCGGGTGGTAGCGGTCATGCTTCGATATCGGAACATTCGGCATGCCAGCATCATCGAGGTGGCAAGGCTGGGGCGCGACGGTGCTGGCGGCGGCGCTGTCTGGCCTTCCGGCGCTGCTGGCCCTGTGGGGCTTCGGCGTGATGATCACGCCGGACAGCCCGACCTACCTCGCCTTTGCCGAGGCGCTGCGCGCCGGCCCGCTGCCCGTGGGTGATGCGCTGCTGCGCGCCGCCCCGGCGCCAGCCACGCTGTTCCGCACCCCGGGCTACCCCGCCCTGCTGGCCGCGCTGCAGGCGGTGGCGCCGGCCGGCTGGCTGGGCTGGCTGGTGGCGGTGCAGATGGCGGCGCAGGCCGGGCTGGCGGCGCTGGCGCATCGCACCGGCTTGGCGCTCGGCCTGGGGTCCCGCATGGCGCTGCTGGCGGCGCTGTTGCCGGCGAGCGGCCATGCCATGCTGGCGCAGATCTCGGTGATGACGGATGCGCTGCATGCCGCCCTGGCCGGCGGCGCGGCACTGCTGCTGCTGTGGGGCGTGCTGCGCGGGCGCGGCCTGTGGCCGGTGCTGCTGGCGGGTCTCCTGCTCGCGGCCGCGACCCTGGTGCGGGAGGCGACGGTCTACCTCGCCCTGGCCTATCTGCCGGCCGCTGTGATTGGGGCCGCTGTGATTGGGGCCGGCGCGATTGGGGCCGGTGCGATTGGGGCCGGCGCGATCGCCGAGAACCGGGCCGCACCGCGCCGGTGCGGGGCCCGCGCGCTGGCCGCCATGGCGCTGCTGCTGGCGCCGGTGCTGGCGGTGGCGGTGCTGCTGGCGGCGGACAACCACCGCCGCAGCGGCACCGCCCTGCTGTCCACCAGCCGGCAGATCGTCATGGTGCAGGCGGTGCTGCCGCTGCTGGCCCGCGGCGTGCCGGTCTTCGACGGTGCGGACCTGTTCGACCGCATGGCGCGGCAGACCGTGGGCCAGGACGGCTATGCCGGCATCGACCGGCTGAACGCCGCGCTGTTCGAGGCTGGCCTGTCGGCGCCCGAGATCGCCGCCCTCGCCAGCGACCGCTACGCCCGCACCTGGCGCCGCCATCCGGCGGAGATGCTGCGCGCCATGGTGGTGCGGCTGCCGGTGAAGATGTTCGGCCTGGGCTTCATGCCGGTGGACATGGTGGCGGAGCTGCACCGCCAGGCCGGCGCGCCGCGCCCCTGGTTCGGCCAGCCGGGCGCGCTGTGGCGTGATGGCTCACCGGTCGCGCTGCTGCTGCTGGCGCTGCTGCTGGCCAGCCGCGCCATCGGCTTCGCGCTGGCGGCGGGGGCGCTGCTGGCGCCGCTGCTGCTGGCCCGCGCCGGGGATGCACGGGCCTGGCCGGTGCTGGGCGCCTGGCTGGTGGTGGGCGGCTATTTCGGCGTCCACCTGCCGGTGCATCTGGAGCAGCGCTACCTGCTGCCGATCGTGCCGCTGGTCGCCTTGCTCGGCCTGGCCGGGTGGCGCGTGCTGCTGGCAGGGCGGGTCCGCCCGGGCTGAGCCTGCGTCAGGCCCGCAGGGCCGCCGCGAAGCCGGCCACTTCCTGCCGCAGCGTCGCGCCCTGGCCGCCGACCTCCACCCCGGCCTCGCGCAGGGTGGCGATGCCGGCCGCGGCGGCGGCGATCTCGTCCGACAGGCCGCGCATCTCCTCGGTCGCGGCCGCCGTCCCGGCCGAGGCCTGCATGGCATTGCGGGCGATCTCCCGGGTCGCCGCGCCCTGCTGCTCCACGGCGGCGGCGATGGCGGTGGAGACTTCCTCCATCCGGCCGACCGCCTCGGCGATGCCGCGCACGCTGCCCACGGCCAGTTCGGTCGCGCCGCGCATGGCGCCGATCTGGGCCGAGATCTCCTCCGTCGCCTTGGCGGTCTGCGCCGCCAGGGTCTTCACCTCGCTCGCCACCACGGCGAAGCCCTTGCCGGCTTCCCCGGCGCGGGCAGCCTCGATGGTCGCGTTCAGGGCGAGCAGGTTGGTCTGGGCCGCGATGTCGGCGATCAGCTTCACCACATCGCCGATCCGCGTCGCCGCCTCCGACAGCCCGTTCACGTTGCGGTCGGAATCGCGCGCCGCGGTGGCGGCTTCCTGGGCACGGCGGGCGCTTTCATCGACCTGCCGGGTGATCTCCGCGACCGAGGTGGCGAGCTGTTCCGCCGCGGCGGCGACGGCCTGCACATTGCCCGCCGCCTGTTCGACGCGGGTGGCGCCCAGCTCGGCCCGCGCGGTGCTCCGATGGCCGGCCTCGCCCACCGCGTCGGCATTGCGCAGCAGCGCCTCCGCCGCCCCGCCGAGGGTCTTCGCGATGCCGCCGATGCTGGATTCGATCTGGTCCGCAGTGGCGCGGCGCTGCGTGGCGCGGGCCTGCTGCGCCTCCATCCGGTCGGCCTCGGCCGCCGCCTGCTGGGCCTGCGCCGCCAGGGTGGAATCGCGCAGCGCCACCACGGCGCGGGCGATCTCGCCCAGCTCGTCGCCGCGCCCGGTGGCCGGGACCTCGGTGTCGAGGCGCCCGGCACCCATCGCCCGCAGCGCGATGGCCAGGCCGCCGAGCGGCCGCAGCATCCGGCGCAGCGCCACCAGCAGCACCAGGCCGGTGCCGAGGATCAGCCCGGTTCCGGTCAGCAAGGCCTGCCGGGTGGCGGATGCGATCTGCGCCTGGGCGGTCACCAGGTCGAGGCCGACGAACAGGATGCCCACTTGGCGGCCGGCGGCATCGCGCACCGGCTCATAGATGGTCAGGTAGGGCAGGCCGAGGATGTTGGCCTCGCCGCGGAAGGTCTCGCCGCGCCGCACCGCGTCCCGCGCCGCGCCCGGGCCGAGGATGGTGCCGGTGGCGCGGCTGCCATCCGGGCGGGCGACGCTGGTGGCGATGCGGGTCTCCGCGCCGAAGACGGTGGCGACGCCGCCGCCGATCGCCTTGACGCGATCCGCCAGGTCGCTGCGGCCGGCCAGCGCCACGCTGCCGATGAACAGGGCGGTCTCGCCCTGCAGCCGCCAGCCCTGGCCGAGATCATCCACCAGGGTCCGCAGCAGCGTCAGGTTGCGTTCGAGCTGCTGCGCGACGGCCGGTTCTGGTCAACAAGGTGTTTCTCATGGCTTGCCTACCTGTAACTTCACGACGAAGTTACCGGCGGCGGATGAACACCCGCTGAATTCTATCCCTGCGTCAGGCCTGCCCCAGCGCCCAGAGCAGCACGCCCTTCTGCGCGTGCAGGCGGTTCTCGGCCTCGTCGAACACCACGCTCTGCGGGCCGTCGATCACCGCATCGGTGATCTCCTCCCCGCGATGCGCCGGCAGGCAGTGCATCACCACCGCATCCGGCGCGGCGTGCTTCAGCAGCGCCTCGTTCACCTGGTAGGGGGCCAGCAGGTTGTGGCGGTTCACCTTCTCCTGCGCCGTCTCGTCGGACATCGAGACCCAGGTATCCGTCACCACGCAGCGCGCCCCGGCCACCGCCGCGTGCGGGTCCGTGGTCAGCTCGATTTTGGCGCCCTCGGCGCGCGCCCAGGCGATGAGTTCGGCGGGCGGCGCGAGTTCGGGCGGGGTGGCCAGGCGCAGGGTGAAGCCGAAGCGGGCGGCGGCCTGGATGAAGGACTGCGCCACGTTGTTGCCGTCGCCGGTCCAGGCCACCACCTGCCCGGCGATCGGGCCGCGATGTTCCTCGAAGGTCATGATGTCAGCCATCAACTGGCAGGGATGGGAGACATCGGTCAGGCCGTTGATCACCGGGATGGTGGCATGTTCCGCCAGCTCCCGGATCTTCGCCACATTGTCGGTCCGCAGCATGATGGCATCGACATAGCGGGACAGCACGCGCGCCGTATCGGCCGGGGTTTCGCCGCGGCCGAGCTGCATGTCCTTCGACGACAGCACGATGGCGTCGCCACCCAGTTGCCGGATCCCCACCTCGAAGCTGACGCGGGTGCGGGTGGAGGGCTTCTCGAAGATCAGCGCGACGGATTTGCCGGCCAGCGGCTTGCCCGGCACCTGCCCGCGCTTGGCCTGCACGCCGAGTTCCAGCATGCGGCGCAAAGTGGCCGCATCCAGGTCCATCAATTCTAGAAAATGCCGGGGGGAGGGGCTGCCCCCTCCCGCCACGGATTTCAGCGCCGCGCTCATTGCGCCGCGGCCTGGGCGGCGCTCGGCGTCATCCGCAGGCAGGTGCGGTCGAGCAGGCGCAGCGCCTCCGCCACCTCGGCCTCGGTGATGATCAGCGGCGGCGCGAGGCGCAGCACGTTCATGCCGGCGGCGACCGTCAGCAGGCCTTCCGCCACGGCGGCGGCCTGCATCTCGCCGTTGTTGACCTCCGGCCGCAGCTTCAGGCCGAGCAGCAGCCCGGCGCCCTGCACGCCCTCGATCACCTTCGGGTGTTTCTGCGCCAGGTCCAGCAGGCCGCGCCACAGCAGGCGCGCGACGCCATCGACCTGCTCCAGGAAGCCGGGGGCCAGCACCACGTCCAGCACCGCATTGCCGGCGGCGCAGGCCAGCGGGCCGCCGCCATAGGTGGTGCCATGCGTGCCGGGCTTGAGGTACTGCGCCACCTTCTCCTTCGCCAGGATCGCGCCCAGCGGGAAGCCGCCGCCGATGCCCTTGGCCGAGGACATCACATCCGGCTCGATCCCGGCCCATTGGTGCGCCCAGAGCTTGCCGCTGCGGCCCATGCCGGTCTGCACCTCATCGAGGGCCAGCAGCAGGCCGAACTCGTCGCAGACGGCGCGGAGTTCGCGCAGGAAGCGGAGGTCGGCCGGGCGCACGCCGCCCTCGCCCTGCACCGGCTCGATCATGATGCCGGCGGTCTGCGGGCCGATGGCATCGCGCACCGCGTTCATGTTGCCGAAGGGCACATGGTCGAAGCCCTGCACCGGCGGGCCGAAGCCGGCCAGGTACTTCTCGTTGCCCGTGGCGGAGAGCATGGCGAGGGTGCGGCCGTGGAAGGCACCCTCGAAGCAGATCATGTGGAAGCGCTCGGGATGGCCGGTTTCCGCATGGTATTTGCGGACCGCCTTCACCATGCCTTCATTCGCCTCGGCGCCCGAGTTGCAGAAGAAGACGCTGTCGGCGAAGGACGCCGCGACATGCCGCGCAGCGAGCTCCTCGGCCTGCGGCACGCGGTACAGGTTCGAGACGTGCATCACCTTCGCCGCCTGCTCCGCGATGACCTTGGTCAGATGCGGATGGCCGTGGCCGAGGCTGCTGGTGGCGATGCCGGCGCCGAAATCGAGGAATCGTCGCCCATCCGCAGTCCACAGCCAGGCGCCTTCGCCCCGCTCGAAAGCAAGGTCGGCACGGTTGTAGGTCGGCATCAGGGCGGGGATCACGCGATCCATCCTCCGTCACGCCGCGCGGCCAGGCGCCATTCGCCAAGGCGAGCGCGGAAGCGACGGAAAGTGCACGATTCCGAGCGGGCGGTCAAAGCACGCCGCGGCGGGGTGCCGCGTCCGTGTTTCAGGCCGTTTCGCCAACCCACCCCGCCGGGGCGCCCGCCGCTAGCATGCGCCGCCAGGATGCACCGGAACTGGGAGGGGCGAGGATGGGATTGCTGCTGGTCACGCCGGCGACGGCGGCGGAGCGGACTGCGATCGAGGCCGGGGAGGCCTGGCATTTCAGCAAGGCGACCCCGCGGCAGATCACCGAGGCGAAACTGGCGGGCGGGCCGGGGCAGCCGAATGCCCGGATCAGGCTTTCCGCGCCGTCCGGCTGGCAGCTCGATTTCTGGAAGTTCATCCGGGACGTCAGCGTCTGGGACCCCGCCGCCCTGTCGCCCGCCGATCGTGGCCGGTACCTGTACCTGTTCCTCGGCGAGCCGGGTACCTGGCAGCGCCGCATGAACGTGCAGAAGGCGCCGCTGACAGTGCGGATTCCCGGCGCCCTGCTGGTGGCGGCGGTGCCGCCTGCCAACCTGTTCTACCGGTCGGTGGACAAGGTGGTGGTGCTGAAGGGGGATTATGTGGGCCCTGCGCTGCTGGATCCGGGTCCCTGACCACGCCACCGGATCGCCGGGGCGAAGCAGACGTCCAAACGCAGAAACGGCCGGGACAGGCCCGGCCGTTTCCGAAGTCATGCGCCTGGCGAACTTACTGCCGCACGCCGCCGCTGTTGGACGGGTAGGCGCCGGAGGTGTTTGACCCGGTGGCGCGGTCATAGGTGCGCTCCGCCGCCGTGCCCGGCGGGTTGCCCGGCCGGCCATCGGACTGGCGCGGGAAGGCGCCCGAAGTGTTGGTCCCCGCCGCGCGATCCAGCGCGCGCTCCGCCGCCGTACCGGTCGGGTTGTTTCCGGTGCCGTCCGGGCTGGTGCGCGGGCTTCCGGTGGCGCTGTCATAGGCCCGCTGGGTCGCGGTCGAGGGCGGGTTGCCCGCCACGCCGTCGCGCGGCGTGTTGTCGGCGCAGGCAACGATGGGCAGCAGCGCCGCCATCACGAACAGGGACTTCTTCATATCGGCCGCCTTTCCTTGGTCTTGTTCAATCAGCCGCGACGAGCGGCGTTGTCGTAGGAGAAGGAGGGCAGGCCTTCCAGGCTCTCCTTGGTCGCACCGCGCAGCACCCAGCGGTTGCGCTCGCTGTCATGGGTCAGGCGCTCATACGGGATGGCGACCAGCTTGGCGCCGATGCCGAGGAAGCCACCGACCGAGATCACGGCCACCGGCGCGGCGCCGGCCTGCGGCACGATCAGGTCGTCGACCTCACCGATGCTGTTGTTTTCCTCGTTGTAGATGTTGGAGCCGATGATCTCGCTGGCACGGCGGCTCTCGCGCAGGCTCATGCTGTCGACGGACAGGCTCGGCGTGGTCGCGCCGGTCGCGGTGGTGCCGGTCGCAGTGGTGCCGGTTGCAGCGGTACCGGTCGCGGTGGTGCCCATCGGGCCGCGGTTCGTGTTCGCGGTGTCCGGCGTGGTGGCGCGGTCGATCGCGCGGCCGGCGGCGGTGCCGGGCGGGTTGTTGCCGGTGCCGTCCGGGGAGGTACGGTTGCCCGTCACGCTGTCCAGTGCACGCTGCGTCGCCGTCGAGGGCGGGTTGCCCGGGGTGCCGTCCGCGGGCGCCTGCGCCGTCATGCCACCGCGCGCGTCGTTCGGGACGGCGGCGGTCTGGCCGAAGGCGAGCATCGGGGCGACGACGATGGCGGCGGCGGTCGACATCGACAGGAAAGTCTTGCTGTTCAGCATTGGGCTGTCTCCTTCTAGTGGCCGGTGCGCTGGGGCGCTCCGTGCCTGCCTCCCCAACGCCGGCAAGCGGGGAAAGGTTGCGGCTGCGGTGCTTGTTTCTGGTCCGGCAGCCGGGGCGCCGCGGTTCCGGCGCAGCGCGGCATCGCGTCCGCAACGGGTCGCCATTGGCCTCGCGGGCATGCGAGGATGGCGGGTGATGAGACAGCATTCCCGGCCCACAACCAGGCCCACAGCCCGGACCACTGCCCGGACAGCGCGTGACCCGAACGCGCCGCCCCGCCCGCCCGGCCCGCCGCCCGGCGAGGCCAGGTTGCGGGAAGCGGCGACCGCGCATCTGGCCAGATACGCGGCGACGGAGGCCGGACTGCGCCGGGTTCTGGCGCGCCGCGTGGACCGCTGGGCGCGCGCCGCGGAAGCCTTCGGCATGCAGGAACTGGCGCCGCTGATCGCCGCCGCGAAGCAGGCCGCGGCGGAGGTGGCGCGGCAGATGGCCGTCGCCGGCACGGTGAACGACACCACCTTCGCCGAAAGCCGTGCCCGCCGCCTGCTGCGAAGCGGCCGTTCCCGCCGTGCCGCCCTGGCCCACCTGGCGCAGAAGGGGGTGGATGCTGAGACCGCCGCCGCCGCGCTGCCGGAGGGCGAGGCGGCCGAGACCGACGCCGCGCTCGCCCTGTGCCGCCGCCGCCGCATCGGTCCCTTCGGTGACCCGGATGCGTCGCCGGAGGCGCGGCTGAAGGCGCTGGCGACACTGGCCCGCGCCGGCTTCGGCCGCGGCACGGCGGAGACCGCCCTGCGGATGGACCCGGAGGAGGCCGAGGGCCGCCTGCTTTCGTTCAAGCGGGGCTGAGGGCGTGGCAGTACCTCCAGGCGCCGGCCCGAACGGCGCCGCACCGCCGAACCGGGTCGTCTTCACCCGCGCCGGCATGTGGCGCGGCTTCGTGGCCAGCATTCCGCTGTGGGTCGGCATGCTGCCCTTCGGGGTGGTGATCGGCGTGCTGTCCGCCGCCAAGGGCCTGTCCTTCCTCGAGACGGCGCTGATGACCAGCATCGTCTTCGCCGGCTCCGCGCAGCTTGTCGCATTGGAGATGTGGGCCGATCCGGCGCCGATCCTGGCGGCCACCGTCGCCACGCTGGTGGTGAACATCCGCATGGCGCCGATGGGCGCGGCGCTGGCGCCCTGGCTGGACCGGCTGCGCGGCTGGCGGCTGTGGGGCAGCCTGGCGACGCTGGTGGACCATTCCTTCGCCATGGCGATCGCCGAACAGCGCGCCGGCGGGCGCGACGCGGGCTATCTGCTCGGCAATGGGATCGGCATCTGGATCTCCTGGGTGGTGACGGTGCTGGCCGGGCATCTGGGCGGCGGCCTGCTGCAGGTGCCGCCGGGGCACCCATTGTTCTTCGCCTCGATCGCCGCCTTCCTGTCCATCCTGGTGCCGCTGTGGCGCGGCGCGCGGGTGGATGCGCTGCCCTGGGTGGTGGCGGGGCTGGTGGCGCTGGCGGCGCACCGGGCCGGCTGGCCGGTGCCATTGCCGCTGCTGCTCGGCACCTTCGCGGGCGCCGGGCTGGGTGCCTGGATCGAGATGCGCGGGCGAGGAGCGCCGGGTTGGAAATAAGCGCGTGGACCTGAGGCTGGATGTGCTGCTGGCGATCCTCGGGATGGCCGCGGTGACCTATGCCAGCCGCGCCGGCGGCTATGCCGTGCTGCGCGTGGTGCGGCCGCCGCCCTTCGTGCAGGCGCTGCTGCGCCACCTGCCGGGCTGCCTGTTCATGGCCTATGTCACGCCGCCGCTGCTGGCCGGGGGCGCGCCGGTCTGGGCCGGGGCGGTGGTGGTGGTGGCGGTGCAGATCGCCGTCCGCAACATCGGCGCCGCCATCCTGGGCGGGGTCGGGGTGACCTGGGCGCTGCATGCGGCGCTGGGGCTGGGGGGATGATGACTGGGGGGATGATGACCGGCGGGATGATGACCGGGGGGATGAAAGCCGCGTCCTTGACCCAAACCGGGCCGCATCCGCATATACGCGGCATGTTCCGCGGGATGTCCGGCCTCCGAATTACCCGCCCGGCCCTCTGAGGGCCGGGTTTTCCGCGCACGCCCCGATACACGCCCCTTCCGGCCCCCCTCGCAGGGCAGATTGAGACCGCACCCCATGAACGACGCTCCCCCTGTGGCCCCCACCGAGCCCGCGCGCGACTATCGCGGCACCGTCTTCCTGCCGAAGACCGATTTCCCCATGCGCGGCGACCTGCCGAAGCGCGAGCCTGCCTGGCTGGCGCGGTGGGAGGAGACGCGGCTGTGGTCCCGCCTGCGGGAGAAGTCGAAGGGCCGTCCACCCTTCGTGCTGCATGACGGCCCGCCCTACGCCAATGGCCCGCTGCATATCGGCACGGCGCTGAACAAGATCCTGAAGGACGTCATCAACCGCGCCGCGCAGATGGCCGGCTTCGATGCCAACTACGTCCCGGGCTGGGACTGCCACGGCCTGCCGATCGAGTGGAAGATCGAGGAGCAGTACCGCGCCAAGGGCCAGGACAAGGACGCCGTGCCGATCCTGGATTTCCGGGCCGAATGCCGCGCCTATGCCACGCATTGGCTGGATGTGCAGCGCAACGAGTTCAAGCGCCTGGGCGTGCTCGGCGACTGGGACGGCCGCTACGCGACCATGGACTTCCCCAGCGAGGCGGTGATCGCCGGCGAGATCGGCAAGTTCCTGATGAACGGGTCGCTGTATCGCGGCCTGCGCCCCGTCATGTGGAGCCCGGTCGAGAAGACCGCCCTGGCGGAAGCCGAGATCGAATACCACGACCATGTCTCGCCGACGCTGTGGGCGCGCTTCCGCGTGAAGACCGCCGGCGCGGCTGACCTGGCCGGTGCATCGGTGGTGATCTGGACCACCACGCCCTGGACCATCCCGGGCAACCGCGCCGTCGCCTTTGGCCCGGAGATCGACTACGCGCTGGTGCACGTTGAGGGCGTGGCCGAGGGCAGCGCCCTGGTGCCGGGCGAGTTCCTGCTGGTCGCCCTGCCGCTGCTGCCGCAATTCGAGAAGGATGCCGGCCTCGGCGCCCATTCCGTGAAGCGCCTGCTGAAGGGCGCGGAGCTGGAGGGCGCCATCGCCGCGCATCCGCTGGCCGGCTGGGACGGCGCGCCCGGCGGCTATGATTTCGACGTGCCGCTGCTGCCCGGCGATTTCGTGACGACGGAGGCTGGAACCGGTTTCGTGCATATCGCCCCGGGCCATGGCGAGGACGACTTCAACCTCGGCAAGACCAACGGGCTGCCGGTGCCGGAGACGGTGGGCGATGACGGCACCTTCACGCGCTGGGCGCCGGGCTTCACCGGCCAGCATGTCTTCAAGGCGCATGACGCGGTCTATGCCGCCTGCATCGCCATGGGCACGCTGGTCGCGAAGTCCAGGCTGACGCACAGCTACCCGCATAGCTGGCGCTCCAAGAAGCCGGTCATCTTCCGCGCCACGCCGCAATGGTTCATCGCGATGGACGATGCGAACGAGATTCGCGCCAAGGCGATGCAAGCGATTGCCGACACGCATTTCGTGCCGGATATCGGCCGCAACCGCATCGGCGGCATGGTTTCCGTCCGCCCCGACTGGTGCATCAGCCGCCAGCGCGCCTGGGGCGTGCCGATTCCTGTCTTCGTCGACAAGGCCACCGGCGAGCCGCTGCGCGACCCGGCGGTGATGGAGCGCATCATCGAAGCCTTCCGCGTCGAGGGCGCCGATGCCTGGTACCAGCCCGGCGCCGCGCAGCGCTTCCTGGGCGAGGGCCGCGATGCGGCGGGTTATGAGCAGGTGATGGACATCGTCGATGTCTGGTTCGAATCCGGCTCCACCCACGCCTTCGTGCTGACGCCGGAACGCGGCCTGCCCTTCCCGGCGGATCTGTACCTGGAAGGCTCGGACCAGCATCGCGGCTGGTTCCATTCCTCGCTGCTGGAATCGGTCGGCTCCCGCGGCGTCGCGCCTTTCAAGGCGATCCTGACGCATGGCTTCGTGCTCGATGAGCAGGGCCGCAAGATGTCGAAGTCGCTCGGCAATGTGGTGGCGCCGCAGGATGTGGTGAAGGATCACGGCGCGGACCTGCTGCGGCTGTGGGTGATGAACACCGACGTCACCGAGGACCAGCGGATCGGCAAGGAGATCCTGAAGCAGCAGAGCGAGCTGTACCGCCGCATCCGCAACACGCTGCGCTGGCTGCTCGGCAACCTCGACCGCTTCGACGAGAGCGAGATCGTGCCTTACGCCGAGCTGCCGGAGCTGGAGCGCTGGGTGCTGCACCGGCTGTCCGAACTGGATGCCCGCCTGCGCCAGGCCGTTAAGGACCATGACTGGACCGGCGTCTACCCGGACATCCACCGCTTCTGTGCGACGGACCTCTCGGCCTTCTACTTCGACGTCCGCAAGGACAGCCTGTATTGCGACGCGCCCGAGAGCTTGCGCCGGCGCGCTGCGCGGACCGTGATCGACCAGCTGCATCGCTGCCTGACCGCCTGGCTGGCCCCTGTACTGGTGGCGACGGCGGAGGAAAGCTGGCTCGCCCGCTTCCCAGACGACAAGGACAGCATCCATCTGCGCGATTGGCCGGTGATCCCGGCGGAATGGCGGGATGAGGCGCTGGCAGAGAAATGGTTGGGCATCCGCTCCTTCCGTGGGTTCATCACGGCTGCGATCGAGGATCTGCGCCGAGCCGGCACCATTGGCTCCTCGCTGCAGGCCAGTGCGGCCGTCGCGCTGCCTGTTGCCGATCCAGCCAGTGTTCTTTCTGCGGAGAAATGGGCCGAGGTGCTGATCGTCTCTCAGGTCAGTCTGCGCGAAGGCGCGGAAACACTCAGTACTGTTGCACTGGCCGAAGGCCAGAAATGCGACCGCTGCTGGCGCGTGCTGCCGGAGGTCGGGCTCTCGCTCGCTCATCCGACGCTCTGCCGGCGCTGCGAGTCGGTGGTGGGCTGATGGCGCGCCTGCCCCCACCCCGACCCTCCCCCGCAATTGCGGGGGAGAGAGTCCTCGAGCGCTGTCCTATCTCCCTCCCCCGTGGCAACGGGGGAGGGTCGGGGTGGGGGCAAGGGCCGGACGACCGAACATGACCCGCATCGGCCTCGCCCTCGCTTTCGCCGTCCTCCTCCTCGACCAGGCGACGAAGCACTACATGCTGTTCATGCTGGACCTGCCCAGCATCGGGCATATCCCGCTGGTCGCCCTCGGCCCCTTGGGCTTTGACCTCACCATGGTCTGGAACCGCGGCGTCACCTTCGGGATGCTGGCCGGGGACAGCGCATGGTCGCAGGCCGCACTTGGGTTGCTGGCGCTGGGCATCGCCGGCTTCCTGCTGCGCTGGATGTCGCGGGCCGAGAACCGGCTGACGGCATTGGCGCTCGGCGCCGTGGTCGGCGGCGCGGTCGGCAACGTGATCGACCGCTTCCGCTTCGGCGCGGTGGCGGATTTCTTCGATGCCCATGCCTGGGGTTGGCACTGGTATGTGTTCAACCCCGCCGACGCCGCCATCGTGCTTGGGGTGGCGGCACTGATTGCCGATGCCTTGTTCCGGCCCTCACCCAAGGCTAAGGGTTCCACGCCATGACCCAGATCCGCCCATTCCTGCCCCGCGCCTTCCTGGTCGGCCTGCCTCTCCTCGCGGTGCTCGCGGGCTGCGGTGGCGATACCGCCCGCTCCCTCGGCTTCACCCGGGACCCGCCGGACGAATTCCAGGTCACCACCCGCGCGCCGCTCTCGGTGCCGCCGCGGCTGGCTGATCTGCCGGTGCCCACCCCCGGCACGCCCCGTCCGCAGGACCAGCGCCTGCCGGCCGCCGCCATCCTCGGCGGTACCGCGGCGCCGGCCGCCGCACCCTCCGGTGCCGAACGCGCGCTGCTGGCCCAGGCCGGCCAGCCGGTGGATGACAACATCCGCGCCCGCGTCGATGCCGAGAGCCTGCGGCTGGACCGCCCGGATCGCAGCGTCGTGGACCGCCTGATGTTCTGGCGCAACGATGCCACCCAGCCCGGCATCGCCGTGGATCCGCAGCGGGAAGCGCAGCGCCTGCGTGAGAACGCCGCCCTGGGGCGGGAAACCACGGAAGGCGTGACCCCGGTGGCCCAGCCGCCGCGCCGCAGCCTGTTCGACTGGCTGTTCTGACCACCTCGCGGGCATAAGCCGGCCGCCGGAAGGTGGTCGGCGGCGCCTGCAGTACCTATCTCTGCCATTCCGGCCGGGCGCCCTTCACGGCGCGCCCGGTTTCTTTCGTTTGCCATCCTCCTGCTGCCGGGACCTCGGCAGCTTCGCCGCGCATCGCCCCGGCCGTCCGAGCGGCACCAGGGCTGCGCCCAAGCATGGTTCCGCCCGTGACCGATCCGACGCTGCCCTCCGCCACCCCCGCCTTCCTCAACCATGACCGCCCGCCGGTGCCGGACCTCGTGGTGCCGCGCGGCGTGGTGCCCTTCCACCTGGACCAGCGCCCGGTGCGCGGCCGGCTGGTGAAGCTCGGCCCGCTGGCGGATGCGCTGATCGGCCGGCATTCCCAGCATCCTGCCGTGCTGCGCCTGATGGGGGAGGCGCTGGCATTGACCGCGGCGCTAGCCACGGCATTGAAATACAAGGGATCCTTCAGCCTGCAGGCGAAGGGCGATGGCCCCGTCTCCATGCTGCTGGCCGATTGCACGGATGGCGGCGCGCTGCGCGGCTACGCCAAGGCGGACCCGGAGAAGCTGGAGGCGCTGCTGGTGACGCATCCGCAGCCCACCGCCGCCCAGCTTCTAGGGGAGGGCTATTTCGCCTTCACCTGCGACCAGGGCGACGACATGGAGCGCTACCAGGGCATCGTCGCGATCGAGGGCGATACCCTGGCGCAGATGACCGACACCTATTTCCGCACCTCGGAGCAGTTGCAGACCGAGGTCCGCCTGGCCTGCGGCCGCAGCCTGGCCGGCTGGCGCGCCAGCGCCCTGGTGATCGAGCGAGTCGCGACCCAGGGCGGCATCGGCGAGCTGGATGAGGCGGAGCAGGACGATGCCTGGCGCACCGCCCAGGCGCTGGTCGGCACCCTGAAGGCGGAGGAGCTGCTGGACGACGAGCTGGCGGCGGAGCGCCTGCTGCACCGCCTGTTCCACGCGGAGGGGCTGGCCACCGACCGGCCCCGCGCGCTGTCCTATGGCTGCCGCTGCTCCCGCGCCCGGCTGGCCGCGGTGCTGGAGAATTTCGGGCCCGAGGATCTGGATCACATGGCGGAATCGGGGGCCATCACCATGACCTGCGAGTTCTGCGCCGTGGAATTCCGCTTCGAGCGCGACGAGGTGGACGGCAAGGCCGGCCGGGCCTGATCCGCCGGGCCTGATCTGGACGCTGGACCCGCGCCCCCGGCTGCATTACCGGGGATGCGGGCCGGAAGGGAAGATTGCCATGCCGAAACGCCGCCACCTGCTGAAGGCCCTGCCGCTGCTGGCCGCCGCCTGCGCCACCTCCGAACAGCCGCTGCCGCCGCTGCGCCCGCTGGTCACCGGCTACAGCCACCTGACTCCGCTACGGCTGAACGTGCTGGAGATCCGCATCGGGGAGCCGGTGCCGGGCGCCATCCAGGTGATCGAGCCGGCGCCGGTGCGGCCGGATGTGGAATTGCGGCGCATGGCGGAACAGCGGCTGGTGCCAATCGGCACGGAAGGCCGCGCCCGCTTCGTCATCACCAATGCCCGATTCGTCCGGCAATCCCTGCCGCAGCAGGGCGGGCTGAGCGGGATGTTCGCCGGCGAGCCGGGCGAGCGCCTGACCTGCGAACTGGCCTGCCGGGTGGAGATCCTGACCGGCGACGACACCCGCGTGGCCTTCGTCGAGGCGCAGGTGCAGCGCCTGCAGACGGTGGCCGACGGCGCCAGCCCCGCCACCCGTCGCCAGGCGGCAGAGGATGTGGTGCGCCAGGCGATGCAGGAGATGAACGTGGAATTCGAATACCAGCTTCGCCGCACCCTGCGCGCCTGGCTGGCGGAAGGTTCCACGCCGACCGCGCCGGCCCCGGTGCCGGTCGAACGCGAGGATCTGCCTGGAGCAACCCCCCGCACATGACCCTGACCTTCAGCAACCCGCCCGGCGTGCACGCGCCCGGCGCCCGCTACGCCCATTCCGCCGTGGTGGAAGGCCCCGGCCGGCGGCTGGTGATCTCCGGCCAGATCGGTGTCGCCCCCGATGGCACCGTGGCCGCGGGAGGCGCGGACCAGATCGCCCAGGCGTTCCGCAACCTGCGCGCGATCCTGGAGGCGCATGGCATGGCGCCGGAGCATATCGTGAAGCTCGGCGTGTTCCTGACAGACCGTGCGCTGATCCCGGCCTTCCGGGCGCAGCGGGATGCCGTGATGGGGCCGATCTGCCCGTGCAGCACCCTGCTGATCGTCGCCGGCCTGGCCGACCCGCGCTTCGTCTTCGAGGTGGAGGCGGAAGCCTTTGCTTGAGTAGCCTTGCCCTCAAGCGCCGGGCGGCCCCGCCGGGGCCTTGGCTCGCCTGATTGCAGGCGGGCCGCATTCGCGGCCTCGGCCGCCAATGGCGGCCGCAGGGCAGGAGGCTGCCGCTCAGGCCTCCGCGCTGGCGCGCGGTGCAGCGAGCATCGCCATGAATTCGCGCCGCGTCGCCGCATCGTCGCGGAAGGCGCCGAGCATGCGGCTGGTCACCATGGACACGCCGGGCTTGTGGATGCCGCGGGTCGTCATGCACTGGTGCTGCGCCTCGATCACCACGGCGACGCCCTTCGGCTTCAGCACCTGGTCGATGGTGTTCGCCACCTGCGCCGTCAGCTTTTCCTGGATCTGCAGGCGCTTGGCGTAGGATTCCAGCACCCGGGCGAGCTTCGAGATGCCGACGACGCGGCCATCGGGGATGTAGGCGATGTGCGCCTTGCCGATGATCGGCACCAGGTGGTGCTCGCAATGGCTTTCCAGGCGGATGTCGCGCAGCACCACCATCTCGTCGTAGCCGTCGGTCTCCTCGAAGGACCGCGCCAGCAGGTCCACCGGGTCCACCTCATAGCCCGAGAAGAACTCGCCATAGGCCCGGGCGACGCGGGCGGGGGTGTCCACCAGGCCTTCGCGCGTCGGATCGTCGCCGGCCCAGAGCAGCAGCGTGCGCACGGCGGCCTCGGCTTCCTCCCGCGTCGGGCGGGGCGTATTGCCGGGTTGGACGGGGCCGAGGCGGCTTGCGGGGGTCTGGATGTTCAAGGCTGGGTTCCTATCGGCATCTCGACGCGGCGGGGACGATCCCGCCCCCGCATCGTCGCGCCCTGTGGAGGGTCAGGAAGCTGGAAAGGCAGATGGGTGTGGTCGGAAATCTCGCAATGGTGTGTGCGCCGTCGGATCGAGCTGATTGGGCAGGCCGCCTCAGACCGGGGGTTCACCCTGCACCGGCTGGCTGCCCATGGCACGCAGCAGCACGGTGATGGCCCGCGCCGCCTCCTCCACCGCATCGGCATCCGACCCCTTGGCGACCAGCGCCACGCCGCCGCCGCCCATGCGGTAATAGGGATAGCTGCCGATATCCAGCTGCGGCCAGCGCGCCTGGATCGCCGCCAGCCCTTCCGCGATGCGGCCTTCCATCACGCCATCCGCATGCACCGCGCGCGACGCGATGGGCGGGCCGCCGGCCAGGGTGGGCGCCAGGGATTCGAACATCGCCTGCATGATCCGCGGCACCCCGGCCAGCACATGGACATTGCCGATGGTGAAGCCCGGCGCGATGGAGATGGCGTTGTCGATCAGCGTGGCGCCGCGCGGCATGGTCGCCATGCGCTGCCGGGCAGCGTTGAAATCGCCCGGCTTGTAGTGCCGTTCCATCCGCGCCCAGGCCTCCGGCTGCGGTTCCCAGGGCACGCCGAAGGCGGCGGCGACGCATTCGCTGGTGATGTCGTCATGCGTCGGGCCGATGCCGCCGGTGGTGAAGACGTGGTCGTATTTCTGCCGGACCTCGTTCAGCGTCTCGATGATGGTGGCGCGCACATCGGGAATGATGCGGACCTCGCGCAGGGGAATGCCGATCTCGCCCAGGCGGGTCGCCAGGAAGTTGATGTTGGCGTCCTTGGTGCGGCCGGACAGCACCTCGTTGCCTATCACCAGCAGGCAGCCAATGGGGTTGGGGCCGGGGTTGGGCACGGGATCGGGCGAGTTCATCGGCGGATGTCCCAGCGTGTGGCGGATGCAGGTTGGCCGGTTACAGGAAATCCCGCAGCAGCGCGACCAGCGGCTTGTCGGCGGGTGGCATGGCGTAGTCCGCCAGCTTGGCCGGACGCACCCAGGCCAGCGCCTGGCCCTCCAGCGGCTGCACCCGGCCTTCCCAGCGGCGGCACAGGTACAATGGCATCACCAGGTGGCGCTCGCCCAGCGGATGGCTGGCGAAGGTGAAGGGCGCGAGGCAGCTTTCCGCCACGTCGATCCCCAGCTCCTCCCGCAATTCGCGGATCAGCGCGGCCTCCGGCGTTTCCCCCGCATGCACCTTGCCGCCGGGGAATTCCCAAAGCCCGGCCATCGGCTTGCCTTCCGGCCGGCGGGCCAGCAGCACGCGGCCATCGGGGTCGATCAGCGCGCATGCAGCGACCAGCAGGATGTGGCGTGCCGGGCCTTCGAGAACCGGGGCGGCCTCGGCGATGGTGGCGGGCAGGTCGGCGCGGGTCATCTCGAACAGCTTGACGGGCATGGTGCCGCCGCGCGCCACGAAATCCCGCACGCCTTCCCCGGTTTCGCGGAAGCCGATGCGCTTCAGCACCGCCTGGCTGCGGGTGTTCTCGATCAGCGCGGAGGCGACCAGCCGGTCCAGCTCCAGATTGGCCAGCGCCCAGCTGGAAAGCCGCGCGGCGGCTTCTGGCCCGACGCCATGGCCCCAGTAGCGGCGGCCGATCCAGTAGCCGAGCTCCGCCTCCCGCTTCGTCGCGTGACGGGTCAGGCCGATGCAGCCCACCAGCACCTCCCGCTCCGCCGGTTCGCCGGCCTGCTCCAGGCCAGTGATGGCCAGGTGCCAGGCGCTGCCATCGGCCAGCTGCGCCTGGGTGGAGGCGATCCATTCATCGGCCAACGCACGCGGATAGGGGAAGGGCACCCGGGCGAGGGTCTTCGCCACTTCCCAGTCATTCACCAGGCGGTGCAGTTCCGCCGCATCCTCCGGCCGCAGCGGCCGCAGCGTCAGGCGGTCGGTTCGTAGCGGCGCGAAGGGCGTGTCTTTGCTGAAATCAGGAACGATACGCACCGTTGATGTCGATATAGCCATGCGTCAGGTCGCAGGTCCAAGCGGTCGCCTTGCCGCGTCCGAGCGCCAAATCCACCGCGATTTCCACCTCGCGCCCCTTCATATGGGCGATGACGGGCGTCTCGTCATAGCCCGGCACCACGCCACCTTCGCGCGCCATCCAGGTGCCGCCGATGCCGACCGAGAGCAGGTCGCGGTCGGCGGGTTCGCCGGCCTTGCCCACGGCCATGACGATGCGGCCCCAATTGGCGTCCTCGCCGGCGATCGCGGTCTTCACCAGCGGTGAATTGGCGATGCACATCGCGATGCGGTGCGCGGATTTGTTGGACACGGCGCCGGTCACGTCGATGCGGATCAGCTTCTGGGCGCCCTCGCCGTCGCGGGCCACCATCAGCGCCAGGTCCATCAGAACCTCATGCACCGCGCGGGTGAAATCCTTCAGCACCGGCCCGCCCTCGGCCGGCACGCGCTTGTGCTTCGCGCTTCCGGTGGCAAACAGCAGCACGGTGTCGCTGGTGGAGGTGTCGCTATCCACCGTCACGCAGTTGAAGGATTTCTGGCTGCCCTTGGCGAGGATCGCCTGCAGGGCGGCGGCCGGCACCTTGGCGTCGGTTGCCAGGAAGCACAGCATGGTCGCCATGTCGGGGGCGATCATGCCGCTGCCCTTGGCGATGCCGCTGACCGTCACCGTGGTGTCGCCGATCTGCGCCGTGCGGGTGGCGCCCTTCGGGAAGGTGTCGGTGGTCATGATGGCGCTGGCGGCGCCGGCCCAGCCATTGTCGTCCAGCTTGCCGAACAGCGGCGGCAGGGCGGCGACCAGCTTCTCGGTCGGCAGTTTTTCGCCAATGACGCCGGTGGAGGCCAGAAAGACCTCGTTCGGCTTGCAGCCGGCCAGTTCCGCCATCGCCTTCGCGGTGTCGCTGCAGGTCTGACGGCCGGCCTTGCCCGTGAAGACGTTGGAATTGCCGGCGGTGACCACCAGGGCGCGGGCCTTGCCGCCCTTCAGCGCGGCCCGGCACCAGTCGATCGGCGCGCCGGGGCATTTGTTCTTGGTGAAGACGCCGGCCACGCTGGTCCCCGCGGGGAAGACCATCATCGTCACATCCTCGCGCGCCTTGTAGCGGATTTCGGCGCGACCGGAGCCGAGGCGCACCCCGGCCACCGGGGGCATCTCCGGCAGCGGCAGAGCGAGCGGGGAGACGGGAAGATCCTTGCCAGCCATGGTCGGTGGTCTTTTCAGCGGCGGGGTTGAGCGGGGGCGGCGGGCGGTGCGGCGCCATCCAGCAGGGACGGTGCGGCCGGGGCGGGCAGGGGGCTGCCGTCCATGGCGAAGCGCTCGATGCTGGCGGCACCACGGATACGCTCCACCTCGGCGGTCACCGCTTCCTCGAAGGCGCGCTGGCGCAGGGCCTCGCGGGCTTCCTCGAAGGGCGGCGGCGGCGCGGCGCGGCGTTCCTCGACCTTGATGACATGCCAGCCGAACTGGGTCCGCACCGGAGCTTCCGAGATCTGGCCGGGCTGCATGGCGAAGGCGGCGGTGGCGAATTCCGGGATCATGTCGGCGCGCTTGAAGAAGCCCAGGTCGCCGCCTTCGCGGGACCCCGGGCCGGTGGAGCGGCGGCGGGCGACCTCGGCGAAATCGGCATCCGGGCGGCGCGCCTCGGCCAGCGCGGTGCGCGCCTCCGCCTCAGTGGGCACCAGGATGTGGCGGGCGCGCACCTCCTCCTCCGGCGGGCGGCCGGCGATCTCGGTCTGGTAGCGGGCGCGCAGCGCCTCCTCCGTCATCCGCGGCGCCACGGCGCGGGTGATCAGGGCCTGCTGCAGCGCCTCATCCTCCGCCCGGCGCAGGCGGGCCTGCACCTCCGGGTCGTTCGCCAGGCCCTGGGCGCGGGCCGCGGCGGTGATCGCCTTCTGGGTGATGAGCTGGTCCAGCAGCAGCGGCATCAGCATGGGCGCCGGCATGGCGCGCAATTCCTCCGGCAGGCGCTGCGCCTCGGATTGCAGCTCCGACATGCGGATCTCGGCACCGTCGACGCGGGCCAGCACCGGGTCGGAAACCGCGGGAGACGCGGGCGCGGCGGGCGCCTGGGCCAGCGCCGAGCCGGCCAGCGCCGTGGAAATCAGCAGGGTTGCAAGCAGCGAGGCCGGGCGGCGCATCGGGGGGATTCTCGTCATTGGCGCGCGAAGATGGCCGATGAAGGGGGGCGCCACAAGGCGGTGGAGCAGGCGCGGCGGGCAATCCGGCCGCTCTCGTTGACGCGGCAGGGCCGGGCGCCTATCTCTCCGGCCTCGCGCCCCAGCCCGAATTGGGCCTTGCGCCCCCGACGCCCGGGCGCGATCCCCGTGACGCTGCTGGTCTTCTCAGTGCGGGTCGGAGACAGCTTTCGCAGATGTTCCAACGCCTTGTCCGCGCCTTCATCGGCACCACCAATGACCGGGCGCTGAAGCGCTTCCAGGCGCGGGTTCCCTCCATCAATGCGCTGGAGCCCGCACTCGCCGCGCTGTCGGATGAGGCGTTGCGCGGCAAGACCGCGGAATTCCGCGCCCAGCTGGCCGCCGGCCGCACGCTGGACGACATCCTGCCGGAGGCCTTCGCCACGGTGCGGGAGGGTGCGAAGCGCATCCTCGGCATGCGGCATTTCGACGTGCAGATGATCGGCGGCATGGTGCTGCATGATGGCCGCATCGCCGAGATGAAGACCGGCGAGGGCAAGACCCTGGTCGCCACCCTGCCGGTGTACCTGAACGCGCTGCCCGCCAAGGGCGTGCATGTGGTGACCGTGAACGACTACCTGGCCAGCCGCGACGCGGAATGGATGGGCAAGCTGTACGGCTTCCTTGGCCTGAGCACCGGCACCATCATCCATGGCAAGTCGGATGAGGAACGCCGGGACGCCTATGCCTGCGACGTGACCTACGGCACCAACAACGAATTCGGCTTCGACTACCTGCGCGACAACATGAAGTACCGCCTGGAGGAGATGGTCCAGCGCGACTTCGCCTATGCCATCGTCGACGAGGTCGACAGCATCCTGGTGGATGAGGCGCGCACGCCGCTCATCATCTCCGGCCCGTCCGACGATAGCAGCGACCTGTATCAGCGCGTCGACGTGGTGATGAAGGAGCTGGTGAAGGACACCTCGCTTTACGAGAAGGACGAGAAGTTCAAGACCGTCCACATGATCGAGGCGGGGACGGAGGCGCTGGAGGCGGCGCTGACCGAGGCCGGGCTACTGACCGAGGGCGCGCTGTATGACAGCGCGAACGTGACCCTGGTGCACCACGCCAACCAGTCGCTGCGCGCGCATGTGCTGTTCACCAAGGATGTCGACTACATCGTCCGCCAGGACAAGGTCGTCATCATCGACGAGTTCACCGGCCGCATGATGGAAGGCCGCCGCTACTCGGAAGGCCTGCACCAGGCGCTGGAAGCCAAGGAAGGCGTCACGGTCCAGCCCGAGAACCAGACCCTCGCCTCCATCACCTTCCAGAACTACTTTCGCTTGTACCCCAAGCTGGCGGGCATGACCGGCACGGCCTCGACCGAGGCCGATGAGTTCGCCGAGATCTACAAGCTGGAAGTGGTGGAGATCCCGACCAACGTGCCGGTGGCGCGCCAGGATTCGGATGACGAGGTCTACAAATCCGCGCGCGAGAAGTACGAGGCGGTCGCCGCGCTGATCGCGGAAGCACGGGAACGTGGCCAGCCCACCCTGGTCGGCACCACCAGCATCGAGAAGTCGGAGCTGATCTCCGAACTGCTGAAGCAGAAGGGCGTGCCGCACCAGGTGCTGAACGCCCGCTTCCACGAACAGGAAGCCGGCATCGTGGCGCAGGCCGGCCGCCCCGGCTCCGTCACCATCGCCACCAACATGGCCGGCCGCGGTACCGACATCCAGCTCGGCGGCAATGCCGACATGCTGGCCCGCGCCGAGATCGGCAACAGCGACAGCCCGGAATACGAGGCCGCGCTGGCCCGCCACAAGGCGGAGGTCGAAGCCATCCGCCCCGCCGTGAAGGCCGCCGGCGGCCTGCTGGTGATCGGCACGGAACGGCATGAGAGCCGCCGCATCGACAACCAGCTGCGTGGCCGGTCCGGCCGCCAGGGCGACCCGGGCGCCAGCCGCTTCTTCCTGTCGCTCGAAGACGACCTGATGCGGATCTTCGGCAGCGACCGCATGGGCGGCATGTTGCAGAAGCTCGGCCTGAAGGAAGGGGAGGCGATCGTCCACCCCTGGATCAACAAGGCGCTGGAGAAGGCCCAGAAGAAGGTCGAGGCCCGCAACTTCGACACGCGGAAGAACCTGCTGAAATACGACGACGTCATGAACAACCAGCGCAAGGAGGTCTATGCCCAGCGCAAGGCCTTCATGATGGCGCCGGATGTGGCGGAGACGGTCGCCGAGATGCGGCGGGAGACGATCGGCAACCTGGTCGATACCGCGATCCCGGAAAACGCCTATCCCGAGCAATGGGACTTGGCCGGGCTGCAGGAGAAGGTGCTGAACATCCTCGGCCTCGACCTGCCGGTGGCCGATTGGGCGCGCGAGGAAGGCATCGACGAGACCCAGGTGCGCGAGCGCCTGATCAAGGCGGCGGAGGAAAGCTACGCCGCCCGCGTCGCCAATGTCGGTCCCGAGCTGATGCGGGTGGTCGAGAAATCCCTGCTGCTGCAGATCTTCGACGCGGTGTGGAAGGAACACCTGCTGGCGCTGGACCATCTGCGCCAGGGCATCGGCCTGCGCGCCTATGGGCAGCGCGACCCGCTGAACGAATACAAATCCGAAGCCTTCAACCTGTTCAACAGCATGCTGGAGGATCTGCGGGAGCGCACCACCACCGTGCTGATGCGCATCGACATTCGGCCCGACGCGCCGCCTCCGATGCCGGAGCCGGTGCAGGTGATGGATATGCGCCACCCCGACCCCTATGCCCCCATGGGCGGAATCGACGACCTGGAATACGCCGATGCCGGCCCGCCATCGGGCTATGGCGCCGCGACGCAGCCGCTGCGCCAGCCGCTGACCGCCCAGCAGGTCGACCCGAACGACCCCGCCACCTGGGCCGCGACGCCGCGCAACGCGCCGTGCCCCTGTGGCTCGGGGAAGAAATACAAGCACTGCCACGGGCGGGCCTGACGCGGCTCGGGCATCCCGGCGTTTTCAAAAGCACTGCGCGCCGAGCAAAGTGGGCACGCAGCGGCCAGGAAGCCCGTAGGCGACGAATGTGAGCTGCCGAAAGTCAGGCGGCAGGCAGGAACTACGCATCTGTGTGCGGGTTGGCAGAGAGGGCTGCGCCCTCCTCTGCCAACCCATCGGGTTTCTCCCTGTCAGTTCGCTCATTGCAAGGCTAGGCATCGATGCTCGATGAGACTTGCCTCGCGGAAGGTGGCGAGGCTGGCAGGCACCTGAGGGCCATCGACTGGGCCAGCAACCCGCTGGGTCCGGTACGCAATTGGCCGCTTTCCTTGCAGACAGCGGTTCGGATCGTGCTCAGCTCGGCGTTTCCGATGATGGTCCATTGGGGGCCGGAGCTGATCACCTTCTACAACGACGCCTACGCGCCCAGCCTGGGTCGCAAGCACCCCGGCAATCTCGGCCGCCCGGCCCGGGAATGGTGGTCCGAGATGTGGGACCAGCTGGTACCCATCTTCGACCAGGTGCTCTCCGGCCGGTCCTTCTCCGTCGAGAATGCCCGCTACACCCCCGACCGGGATGGGGCGCCGAGAGAGGCCTACTTCACCCATTGTCACAGCCCGCTCTGGGACGATCATGGCCGGATCGCCGGCATCTTCCTGGTCGTCACGGAGACGACACGCCAGGTCATCGCCGAGCGCGACCTGCTTCAGGCCAATGCGTCCCTCGCCGAGCAGAACACCACGCTGCGCGAGAGCGAGGCGCGGCTGCGTGCGGTGGTCAGCGCCTCCTCCGAAGTTCTGTACTCGATGACCGCAGACTGGAAGGAGATGCGCCAGCTGACCGGGGGCTCCTTCCTGGCCGATTCCATCTCGACCAACCCGGAGTGGCTCGCCCAGTACATCCCCGCGGATGAGCAACCGCGCGTACGGGCCGCCATAGAAGCGGCGATCCGGACGAAGGGCCTCTTCCAGCTGGAACACAGGGTCTATCGCGCCGATGGCAGCGTGGGCTGGACAGTGTCGCGGGCCGTGCCGCTGCTCGACGAGCAGGGCGACATCATCGAGTGGTTCGGCACGGCCAGCGACGTCACGGCACGACGCGACGCCGAAGCCGCCCTGCAGCGGCTGAATGAGACGCTGGAGGAACAGGTCGCCGCGCGCACGCGCGAACTCATGACCGCCGAGGAGGCATTGCGGCAGAGCCAGAAGATGGAGGCGGTGGGCCAGCTCACGGGCGGCGTGGCCCATGACTTCAACAACATGCTCACCATCATCCGGTCCTCGGTCGATTTCCTGCGCCGGCCTGGCCTGCCCGAGGACCGGCGCGCCCGTTACCTCGAGGCGGTTTCGGATACCGTGGAGCGCGCCTCCAGGATCACCGGCCAGCTCCTCGCCTTCGCGCGGCGCCAGACACTCACGCCGGAGGTCTTCGACGTCGGTACAACGCTCCAGGGCACCGTGGACATGCTCAGGACCGTCACCGGTTCGCGGATCCATGTGGAGCTGGAACTGCCTGAGCAGCCATGCTTCGTGCGCGCTGATCTGAGCCAGTTCGAGACGGCACTCGTCAACCTGGTGGTCAACGCCCGCGACGCAATGAACGGCGAGGGGCGCGTGATCCTGCGTCTTCATTGCGGCGCATCCCTGCCACCCATCCGGGGCCATGCGGGGTCATCCAGGCGGTTTGCCGCGGTGTCCGTCATCGATACCGGTGCGGGCATCCCGCCCCAGGTGATCGACCACATCTTCGAACCGTTCTTCACCACCAAGGACGTGGGCAAGGGCACGGGTCTCGGCCTGTCCCAGGTGATCGGCTTCACCAAGCAGTCCGGCGGTGACGTGGAAGTCCAGAGCGAGGTCGGGAAAGGTTCGACCTTCACCCTCTACCTGCCGAAGGTCAATCCCGCGCAACTTGCCGAGCGTCAGGACGCCTCGAGCATCGCGCCGACCGGCTTCGGCGAATCCGTGCTTGTGGTGGAGGACAATCTGGAAGTCGGCGGGTTCTGCACGCAGATCCTGGAGGACCTTGGCTACAAGGCCATCTGGGTGACCTCGGCCGAGGAGGCTCTGGAACGTCTCGGCCAGGATGGAGATGGCTTCCAGGCCGTTTTCTCGGACGTCGTCATGCCGGGTCTGGGAGGCGTGGAGCTTGCCCGCCTCCTGCGTAGCCAGCTTCCCGACCTGCCGGTGGTGCTGACCTCCGGCTACAGCCATGTCCTGGTCCAGGAGAACGATCACGGCTTCCCCCTGGTCCACAAGCCCTACTCGGCGGAGGAGGTGGGGCGCGTGTTGCGGCGCGTTCTGGGAGAACCATCCGGCCGGTGAAGGCGGTCACACCCGCCGCAGCGGCACCCGCGTGGACATCCAGGCGCCGAACAGGACCAGCGCGGCGGCCGTCGCGAAGCTGGCCCGGAAGGCCGTGGTCATCTGCCCCCGGAACACCGCTTCCGCCAGCGGATCCAGTGTGGCCAGCGCCGCCGGCCCCTGGTTCACCAGCGCCACGAACAGCCGCGTCGCCTCCTCGCCCTGCAGCGTCAGCGCGCCGAACAGCACCGCCCCCAGCAGCGCCGTGCCGGTCGCCGCGCCGAGCGAGCGGGTGAACTGCACGGAGGCGGTCGCAGACCCCAGCAGCTTCGGCCCGGCCGCCACCTGAACCGCCACCTGCACCATGGGGAAGGACATGCCGAAGCCCATCGAGACAAGGCCGAGCAGCCCCGCCATGGCGACCAGCGGCAACTGCCCGAGCCCCAGCGTCACCACCACCAGCAGCGTGCCCGACATGCTCAGCCCGATGCCCGGCCAGCGCATCAGATGCCCGGTGCGCGCCAGCAGCGTGCCGGAGGTGATGGCCCCGAAGCCGGCGCAGGCCGATAGCGGCAGCAGCGCCAGCCCCGCGGAGGCCGCGGACAGGCCGCGCACCGCGACGAAATAGATCGGCAGGAAGGCGATGGTGCCGACGAAGGCGCCGGCGACGCAGGAGGACATGAGGTTGGCGCGCCAGACCGTGGCGTTGCCCAGCAGGTTCAGCGGCAGCAGCGGGTGCGGCGCCCGGCGTTCCTGCCGCAGCAGCAGCCACAGCGCCAGGCCCGCCACCATGGCCAGCACCGCGGCCACCGCCAGCGGCCCGGCCGCAAGCCGCCTTGCCTGGTCCAGCGCCAGTAGGGCCGGGCCGACGAAGACGGCGAACAGCACCAGCCCCCACCAGTCGAAGCTGAAGCCCTTCGAGGATCCGCGCGCCGAATTGCCCAGCCGGGTCACCGCGAGCCACGCCGCCAGGCAGGAGAGTGGCAGTTGCAGCATGAAGATGCTGCGCCAGCCGAAATACTCCGCCATCACCCCGCCCAGCACCGGCCCGAGCGCGCTGGCGGTGGTGAAGACGGCAGCTATGTAGGCCTGGAAGCGCCCGCGTTCGCGCGCCGGCACCACCTCCGCGATCAGGGCGACGGACAGGCTGATCAGCCCGCCACCGCCGAAGCCCTGCACCACGCGGGCGGCCGCCAGGGTGGAAAGCGATCCGGCGAAGGCACACAGGGTGGCGCCGGTGGCATAGACGGCGAGCGCCACCAGCAGCATGCGCTGCCGCCCGAAGGCATCGCCGAGTCGCCCATAGACCGGCGCGGCGACGGTGTTGGCCACCAGGTACAGCACCACCACCCAGGAGATCCGCTCCACATCGCCCAGGCTGCGGGCGATGGCGGGCAGCGATGCAGCGACGATGGTCTGGTCCAGCGCGGCGCCGAACATCGCCAGCGCCACCGCGGGAAAGACACGGAAGAACAGCCGCCGCAGCTCCGCCGGCGAGACGGTCGTGGCGGGCGGCTGGGCGTCTGGCGGCTTGGCGCCGCTGGCGCCGCTGGCGCCGGGCGGCGGGGAACTGCTGTCGGGGGGAGGCGTCATCTGCCGGCGATCAAACCACCGGCCGGGCGGTCAGACGACCCCCGCGCGGCCCATCTCGAGGAACTTCTCGCGCCGACGTGCGCGCAGCGTGGCGCCATCCAGCGCCAGCAGCGGCTCCAGGCTGTCCCAGACCTGGCGGGATACGGCCGCCAGCATCGCCGGGGCATCGCGATGCGCGCCGCCCAGCGGCTCCGCCACCACGGCATCCACCAATGCCAGCTTGCGCAGATCCTCCGCCGTCAGGCGCAGCGCCTCGGCCGCCGTCGCCGCCTGGGCGGCGTCGCGCCACAGGATGCTGGCGCAGCCCTCCGGCGAGATCACGGAATAGATGGAATGCTCCAGCATCAGGACGCGGTCGGCCGCGGCCAGCGCGATGGCTCCGCCCGATCCGCCCTCGCCGATGATGGTGGCGATGAAGGGCACCGGGGCGTCGAGCCCGGCCTCGATGGCGCGGGCGATGGCTTCCGCCTGGCCGCGCGCCTCCGCCTCGATTCCCGGGAAGGCGCCGGCGGTATCGACGAAGGACAGGATCGGCAGGCCGAAGCGCCCGGCGAGTTCCATCAGCCGGCGCGCCTTGCGGTAGCCCTCCGGCCGCGCCATGCCGAAATTGTGCTTCACGCGGCTTTCGGTGTCGTGCCCGCGTTCCGTGCCGATCACCATCACCGCCCGGCCGCGGAACCGCCCCATGCCGCCGAGCACGGCCGAGTCATCGGCGAAGGCCCGGTCGCCGGCCAGCGGAAGAAAGTCCTCGATCAGGCCGGCGATGTAGTCGCTGGTGTGCGGGCGTTCCGGGTGGCGGGCGATCTGCGCCTTCTGCCAGGGCGTCAGCTTGGCATAGGTGGTCTGGAGCAGCTTGTGCGCCTTGTCGCGCAGCTTGCCGACCTCCTCGGCCACGTCGATGCCGCCGGCGTCCGTCGTGCGGCGCAGCTCCTCGATCTTGCCTTCGAGTTCGGCGATGGGTTTTTCGAAATCCAGGAATTGGCGCATGGCGAAGGCGGGTTAGCCCAAAAGCCGCCCCTGCGTAAGGGCGGCTGACATGTGGAGGGGCGCGAGGCCCCGGGTCACGGCAGCATGATGGCGGTCAGCCCATGCCGTTCCGCCGCGCGCGTCAGGTTGCCATCGACGCGGGTCCGCTCGAGGAAGGCGTTCACCTCGTTCAGCCACGCCTGGTCGTTGCGCGGCAGCGCATAGGCATAGAGCGTGTCGCCGAAGCGGCCGGGCGGGTCGATCACCCGCGCCCAGTCATGCATCAGCACCATCCGGCGGGTGTAGGGGTAGTCCGACATGAAGACATCGGCGCGGCCGGACAGGATCTCGCCTTCCCGGGTGCGCGGCGGCGCCACCACCATCAGCTCCGCATTGCGCAGCGTCTCGCGCATCAGCGGTTCCATCACCGTGCCGGCGGCGACCGCCACCACCGTCCCCGGCTGGTCGATGTCCCGCCAGGCCTGGATGCGGGTGTTGGTGCGGGTGGTCACCGCATAGACGGCGCTGGCCATGTAGGGCTTGGAGAAGGCGACTCGCAGGGCGCGCGCCGGCGTCACGCCCACCCCCATCATGGCGATGTCGCAGCTGCCATCCTCGATCCGGTCCATGAACGCACCGAAATTCGTCTCATGGAAGCCGAGCCCGACCTCGAGTCGGGTCGCCAGCGCCCGCGCCATGTCGATGTCGAGTCCCTCCATCTCCCCGTTGCGCGGGTTCCGGTAGGAGATGGCGAAATATTCCGGCCAGATACAGACCAGCAGTTCGCCGCGCGTCCGGATGGCCTGGAGGCGTCCCGTCTGGGTGGAAGGGAGAGTGAGCTGGACCCGCATCACGGGTGCTTCGTCCAACAAATTCGGGCGCGGATATGGAATTTGTGCCCGAGCCCCGTCTCCGCGCTCGCAAATTAAGACAAAAAAGACGATAAGCGCTGTCGAAAAGATGGTCCCTCGCATCACCCAACTCCGTTCCGCCTTGCGGCGTTCGCTCGGACTAGGCGCTCCGCGCCCGTCCGAGCCGCGTCCATGGCTGCTTTTTGCGGCCGCTGTCGGGCTAGTGGCCCTATGTCTCCTTGGCATCTACAGCATCCTCATGCACCGGGGCCAGCAGGACGCCTTATCGGATGCGGAACGTTTGACTCAAGGTGGTGCCGCCGGCTTGGCGGACCAGCTCACCCGCGCCATGCAGACAGTGGACCTCGTGCTGCTGGACGCCACCGACCGGCTGACGGAGCTGGATCCCGCCGCGGTCGCCCGTCAGGTGGCCAGCCGCATCCGTGACGTGCCGCAGATGCGCGCCCTGCTGGTGACGGATGCGCAGGGCTTCATCGTCTCCAGCTCGGTCGACGGGCTGCGGGAAGCCTCGGTGGCGGACCGCGAATGGTTCAGGCTGCTGCGCTTCGGCGGCCAGGCCGTGCGGCTCGGCGCGCCGGAGGCGGGGCGCTACCTCGGCCCCTCCGGGCGGGCGATCGGCCATGCCGGCGGCCTCTACGCGATTCCCTATGCCAGGGCGCTGCGCGGCGCGCGGGGCGAATTCCTCGGCACCGTGGTCGCCATCATCAACCCGGACTACCTGGTGGGCGTGGCCCGCCGGCATGCCGAGAGCTTCGGCGTCATCATCCGCATCCATTCCTTCCAGGGCCTGCTGCTGGCCCGCTCCGACGGCCGCGCGGATGGGGTGGGGGAGCTGAACTCCTCCTCCTGGATGTTCCGCGACTTCCTGCCGCGGCGGGAAAGCGGCACCTGGTCCGGCCTCGACCAGGACCGGGTGGAGGTCGTCGCCTCCTTCGCCGTCACCCGCCAGGGCGCCTTCGTGGTGGAGGTGGCCCGCAACCGGGAGGATGCGCTGGACAGCGCGCACCGACTGGGCGCCCTGCTGGCCGCCGGCGTCGCCGCCGCGGCAGTGGTCACGCTGGTGGCGCTGTGGCTGCTGGTGCGCCAGGCGCAGGCGCTGAAGCTGCAGGGCCAGCGGCTGGCCGAATCGGAACGCCACGCGGTGGCCGCCTCCCGCGCCAAGGAGGAATTCCTGGCCTCGATGAGCCATGAGATCCGCACGCCGATGAATGGCGTGATCGGCATGACCGGCCTGCTGCTGGATACGCGGCTGGATCCGCTGCAGCGCCGCTACGCGGAAACCATCCAGGGCTCCGCCGAGCACCTGATGATGGTGCTGAACGACATCCTCGACTTCTCCAAGCTGGAAGCCGGCGCGCTGCAGCTTGAAGCCGTGCCCTTCAACATCGAGGCCGAGATCGCCACGATCGTGGAGCTCTTCGCCCCGCGCGCCGCCGCCAAGGGGGTGGAGCTGGTCTGCGCGCTGTCGCCCGACCTGCCTTCGCGGGTGCTGGGCGACCCCGGCCGCATCCGGCAGATGCTGTTCAACCTGGTCGGCAATGCGGTGAAGTTCACCGAGACCGGCTGGATCCAGGTGGCGATCTCGGTGGAGGCGGAGCTGGATTACTGGCGGCTTCGCGCCTCCGTCTCCGATACCGGGATCGGCCTCGAGCGCGACAAGATCGCGCATCTGTTCGAGCGCTTCACCCAGGCCGATGCCTCGATCCGTCGCAAATACGGCGGCACCGGCCTGGGGCTCGCCATCTGCAAGCGGCTGGCGGAGGAGATGGGCGGCGGCATCGAGGCGGTGCCGCGGCTGGCCGGGGTCCGCAACGGCGGCGGCAGCGTGTTCCGCTTCACCGTCAAGATCGGCCGGGTGGAGGGCGACCAGCAGCCGCTGACCGGCCTCGCCGGTCGCCGCATCCTGGTGGTGGACGACCTGCCGCTGAACCGGGAGATCCTGGTGCGCCAGCTGGCCGGCATGGGGGCGGAGGCGGCGGCTGTCTCCGATGGTGGCACCGCGCTGGCCGCGCTGCGCGCCGCCGCCAGCCAGGGCCGGCCCTTCGAGGCCGCGGTCCTGGACGGGCAATTGCCGGATGGCGACGGCCTGGCCCTGGCGCGGCGCATCCGCCAGGAATGGGACGCCTTCGGCCAGCCGCGCCTGCTGCTGTGTGCCTCCGGCTCCGCCGATCCGCGTGCCGCCCAAGGCAGCACCCAGGGAAGTAGCCAGGCATCCGGCCAGGGGGTGCTGGATGGGCTGCTGCTGAAGCCGGCCCTGCCGACGCGGCTGCGCGACGCGCTGCTGCTGGCGCTGGCGCCGCGCCGCGCCGAACCGGTGCCGGCCGAGCCGCCGCCGGCGCCTGAGCCGGAGGGCCCGCAGGTCCGCATCCTGCTGGTGGAGGACAACCCGACCAACCAGCTGGTGATGCGGACCATCCTGTCCCGGGCCGGGGCGGCGGTGGATGTGGCCGGGGACGGCGCGCAGGCCGTCGCCGCCGGCCGGGGCGAGTTGTACGACTTCATCCTGATGGACCTGCAGATGCCGGTGATGGATGGGCTGGAGGCGACCCGCACCATCCGCGCCCAGCCCGGCCCCAACCGCAACGCCCGCATCATCGGCCTGACCGCCGCCGTCGGCCCGGAATTCGAACGGCAGTGCCGCGAGGCGGGGATGGATGACTACCTTGGCAAGCCGGTGCAGCGGGACACGCTGCTGCGGAAGCTGGGCCTGATCGGCCAGCAGCCCGCGGGAACCCATCCGGCCGGCACCCGCGCCGCCTGAGCTACTCGGTGCCCAGATTCGGGCCCAGATTCGGGCCCAGATCCAGGCCCAGATCCAAACCGGGTACCGCCACCGCCAGCCCGCCCCGTGCCCCGGACGTCGCGCCGACCGCCACGCCCATCACCGCCCAGCCTTCGCCCTGCCGGACGAGCAGCGGCCCGCCGGAGACGCCGCGCGTGGCGGCGCAGCCATGCCGCAGCAGCAGGCGGCCTTCCGCATCGCGCACCGCGCGCTGCACCTGGCATGCCGTATCGGCCAGCAGCGCATGGGCGCGGTCCTGCTGCCAGCCGCCCAGCATCGCCGCGCTGCCGGCAGCCGGAAGCTGCGTCGCCAGCGGCAGCACCGGGCCGGGCAGGGGGGTGGCGAGGCTCAGCACCGCCCAGTCGGCGCCGATCGGCCCGCTGGTCTCCGGCCGGAAGCCCGGGCCGATCCGCAGCGCGACGGCGGTCGCATGGGCCGAGAAGCTGCCACGGTCATAGCCGGCCAGCACATGCACCCGGCCCGGCTGCAGCATCCGCCGTGTCAGTCGCGCCACCAGGCAATGCGCCGCGGTCAGCACCCGGTCGGGCGCGATCAGAACGCCGGTGCAGCGGCCGCCGGCCTCGGATTGCACCCGCACCAGGCTGGACCAGGGCGCCTCCGCCACCGTCACGGGCCGGCGCGCCACGCTGTCGGCCACGCCCGGAAGCTGGGCCTGGGCCGGAAGCGCGGCCAGCAGCAGCAGGGCCAGGTGGCGGATCATCGCTTCACCGGCAACCGCCAGATCAGCCCGGCAACGCCCGCCGCCAGCACCGCCAGCAGCCAGGGTACCAGCGCCGCGCCGCCGAGATCGGCCGCCAGCCCCATCGCCGCCGGCACCACCGCCACGCCGAGCGTCGCGGCCGAGACCTGCAAGCCCACCGCCTGCACCGCCGCGGCGGCGCCGAGCCGCGCCGGGGTGCGGGCCATCAAGGTGGGGTAGATCGGCGCCAGCGCCACCGCCAGCAGCGCCAGCGCCGGAAGGTCGGCCACGCCACTGGCGAAGCCGAGCATGGCCAGCACTGCCACCGGCGCCAGCAGCCGCAGCAGGCGGTCCGGCCCGATCCGGTCCACCACGAAGCCGAGACCGATGCGCCCGCCGGTCAGCGCCGCGAAGAACAGCGTGGCCGCCGCCGCACCCTCCGCCGGGGTGGCGCCGCGCGCGGCGGTCAGGATGGTGGCGGCCCATTGGCCGGCGGCGGCTTCCAGCCCGGTGTAGAGAAAGAAGACCGCCACCTGCAGCCGTGCCAGCGGGTTCCGCAGCACGGTCCAGGCGTTGTGGCGCGGGCCATCGGCCGGGGCGCTGCCCTGCCAGCGCCGCCGGGTTGCCAGGAAGGCCAGGGTCAGCGCCGCCAGTGCCAGCCCCACCGCCAGGTAGCCCGCCTGCCAGCCGAAGCCCACCGCCAGCAGCGCCGCGGCGACGGCCGGGCCCAGCGTGGCGCCCACCCCCCAGAAGCCGTGCAGCCAGTTCATGTGGCGCGGCTGGAAGCGGGCCGCGGCGAAGGCGTTCATCGCCGCATCCACCGCGCCGCCGCCGGCACCCGCCAGCACCGCCAGCGCGACGAAGCCGGCGAAGGGCGGCGCGGCGGATTGCAGCAGCGCGGCGGCGGAGGTGGCTGCCAGGCTGGCCACCAGCAGCCAGCCGATGCCGAAGGCCTGCATCAGCTGCGCGGTGAACAGCCCGGCCAGCACATAGCCGCCGGCCGTCACCGCCAGGATCAGGCCGAGTCCCGCATTCGGCACATCGAAGAAGGGCCGCAGCTCCGGCCACAGGCTGCCCGGCATCGGGTCCGGCAGGCCGAGGCCGATGAAGGCCAGGAAGGCGAGGGCGAGGAGGGGCACGCCGCGGACCTACACCGGCCCGCGCCGCCCGGCCATCCGTGCCCTACCTTGAGGGCACCAGCGGCGTGCCGTCCTTGCGCGTGTACATGGCGGGCTGGTCGAAGGGCGGCGCCAGCATGTCGATGTCGCTGTAGGTGGCATCGTCGCCATCGATGCGGCTGCCGATCTCCAGCACCAGCGCCTCGGCGCCCGACAGGTTGCGGAGATGGTGGCCATCCGGGTCGCCGGCCTTGAAGCCCGCGGCGTCTCCGGCGCGCAGCACTTCCTCCCCGGCATCGGTCACCAGGGTCACCTCCCCCTGCACGACGAAGACGAATTCGTCCGAGCCCTTGTGCCAGTGCCGCTGGCTGGACCAGGCGCCGGGCGGCAGGCGCAGCAGGTTGACGCCGAACTGCGTCAGGCCGGCCGCGTCGCCGAGGCGCCGGCGTTCCCGCGCCCCGCAGGGCTCGTCATGCGGCACCGGGTAGGATGTGCCGATGAGCGGCAGGATGGTGGCGGGGTCGATGCGCTTGCCCATGCCGTGGCTTCCTTTCGATGAGGTCGCATCACAGCATGGGCAAGGCGCTTCGTCAGTGGCGGTGGCCGCCACCCGCCGCCGCGGGGCCGCGGGCGCCGGCGGATTGCACGGCGAGCTGCGCCTGAACCTCCCCGGCCTTCTCGAAGACCAGGGTGATGGGCACCGTATCGCCGCGGTTCAGCGGCTGCTGCAGGTCGATCAGCATGATGTGCAGCCCGCCCGGCTCCAGCGTCACCGCGCCATTGGCCGGCAGGTCGATCGCCTCCACCGGCCGCATCCGCATCACGCCGTTCTCATGGAGATGCGTATGCAGTTCCACCGTGCGGGCGATCTCGGCCCGGGCGGCGACCAGCCGGTCCGCCGCACCGCTGTTGCGCAGCGTGATGAACCCGGCGCCGACCCGGCCGGCGCCGGCGGCGCGGCTCCAGCCTGCCTCGGCCTGGATCGGGCCATGGTCGTGGCCCTGGGCCTGGGCCTGGGCCTGGGCGGGGGTCGCGCCGAGGCCGGCGCAAAGGCTGAGCAGCGCGCCGAGGCCGGCGCGGCGGGAGAATCCAGTCATCAGGCGCCCCTCAGCCCAGCATTTCGAGGCTGTCCGGGCTGACCCCGGCGCGGCCCTCGATGCGCCCGGCCAGGCGGGCCAGGTTGGCGGCGATACGCGCGCCGGCCACCGGGTCGCCCGTGGTGCAGGTGGCGTTGGCGATGGTCAGCGCGCGCTGCATCGCCATGGTCTCGGCCGGGGTGGCGTGCGGCATGGCGGCTTCCAGCGCCGCCCGCGCCGGGGCCAGCGCCCCGTCGCAGACGGCGGTGAGGTGCGCCTCCATCGCCTCCGCATCGCAGGCGGCGGCGCGGCGGGAGGAGAGCAGGCTGCCGGTGGCCACCGCAGCGGCGGCGAGGGGCAGGAATCGGCGGGTCTGGTTCATCGTCCGGTCCTCAGTTGCGCGGCAGCAGCCGCAGGGCGGGCGCGGGCATGCGGTAGTCGGTGATGCGGCGGCCGGGCTGCGGGATCTCGGTCCAGGCGGCCTGCTTGCCGTCCGGGCAATCCTGCACCACGGGGATGTAGAGCAACTCGCCTGGCGTGTTGGGCAGCCGCATGCGGACGACGAATTCGTCGTAATGCGCGCTTTCCAGGGAGCCGCCTTCCCAGATGATCTCGGCGAGCGGGGCGCTGGCGCCATGGCCGCCGGCGGCTTCCCCGCGCTGGGTCGTCCGCAGCGTCCAGCCCGGCTTCGGCATCGGCTGTGCCACCGTCACGCCTTCCGGCACCTGCACGGTGAAGCGGATGGTGGGGGCGCCTTCGCAGCCATGCGGGACGCGGAAGGTGGCGCGGTAGTAGCTGTTGGGAGCGGCCTGCTGCGATTCCAGCGTGACATGGGCGGCGGCCGGCAAGCCGGCGAGCGCCGTGCCGGCCGCCGCCAGCGCGGCCATCGTGATCTTGAACATGCGTATCTTCCTGAATCCATGGAGGGTCATCCGGTGGCTTCAGGAGGTCGGCGGGGCCCTCGGCGGTGGCTGGCAGCGCGGCGGAGGCGCCGGGTTGGGCGTGCTCGGCGTCTGCGGCGGCGCCGTCTGCACCAGCAGCAGGGGCGGCACCAGCGCGACCGGCGGCGGCGGCAGCGCCGCACCACCGACCCCACCGCAGAGCGGGCAGAGCATGCCGGCGGCATGGTCCTGCGGCGTCCGGTCATCCTGGTCCAGCACCAGGGACATGCTGCGCAGCCCCTCGGGCGTGCAGATATCCATGTGCAGCACGCCGCCCTGCACCCCGCCCTGGGGCGCGGCCAGCTTCAGGCAATGGCCGAAGGCTGTGCCCCACTGCAGCAGCAGCAGCAGGACCAGCAGCCGGGTAAGGGCGGGGCGGAGGCGCACGCTGCTTCCATACCACCGCCGGACCCCGGGACGGAAGCGTCCGAAACGGAAGCGGCGCGCAACCCTTCCGGATTGCGCGCCGCGTGGCTTGGTCTGGCTTGTCGCCCGTCAGTCGCTGTTCTGGCGCACGCCCATGAACTGCAGCAGCAGCTGGAACAGGTTGACGAAGTTCAGGTACAGGCCGAGCGCATCGAAGACGCTGCGCTTGCCGGCCTCATCCGAGCCTTCGGCGTAGGCGTGCTCGATGTAGTCGCCCTTGATCCGCTGCGTGTCGTAGGCGGTGAGGCCGACGAAGACGACGACGCCGATCACGCTGATGGCGAATTGCAGGGCGGAGCTCTGCAGGAACATGTTCACCAGGCCGGCGATGATGATGCCGATCAGGCCCATCAGCATGAAGCTGCCCAGCTTCGTCAGGTCCGCCTTCGTGGTGTAGCCGTACAGGCTGATCGCCGCGAACATGCCGGCCGTGATGAAGAAGGTGCTGGCGATGGAGGCGCCGGTGTAGATCGCGAAGATGTTGGACATCGACGCGCCCATCACGGCGCAGAACGCCCAGAACAAGGCCTGTGCGCTGGTCTTGCTCATCCGGTTGATGCCGAAGCTCAGCACCAGGATGAAGGCCAGCGGCGCGAACATCGCGGCCCAGCCCAGGATGGTCGGCGCTGTCGCGTTGCCGCGCGGCGTGCGGACCACCTGGTAGAACAGGCTGGCGATATCCGGGTTGGAGGCGATGAAATAGGCGACGATGCCGGTCAGCGCGAGGCCGGAAGCCATCCAGTTGTAGACCCGCAGCATGTAGGCGCGCAGGCCTGCATCCAGCGCGGCGGCGTCCACGCCCGCGGACCGCCCAGCGGGCTGGGTCCAGGCCGACGCGCCCGTCCGGAAGCGGTTGTCGGGACCGAGAGCCATGGTCAGAGAATCCTCCTGGCGGACGAGGGTGGAAAACGTCCGCGATGCCGCATCATATGGAGTTTCTGTAATCCGGATCAACCGGGCATCGGTGAAGAAGGCGTGGAAGATTGCGATCTCAGGCGGCGCCCTCGGTCCAATAGCCCTGGTGCGGGACCGCGCCTTCCGCCTCCAGCGCCGGGCCCACCACCTCCACCGCCTCCGCCGCCGTCTCCAGCACCGCGCGGCAGGACAGGCCGAGGCCCGCGGTGTGCGGCTGGGCGTTGCGCAGCTGCAGGATGGCGGCCGCGGACAGGCCGTAAACCACCCGGCCGATGCCGGTGTAGAAGATGGCCGCCGCGCACATCGCGCAGGGCTCGCCGGAGGAATAAATGGTGGCGCGCCGCAGCCGGGGCCGCGGCACACCGGCCGAGATCACCGCCTGGCAGGCATTCATCTCGCTATGCGCCAGCGTCCCGCCGCCGCCGCTGCCCTGGGTGGACAGGCCCTCCGCCAGGATGGTGCCGTCCTCCGCCACGATCACGGCGGAGAAGGGGCGGTCGCCGCGGGCGCGGGCCTCGCCGGCCAGCCGGAAGGCGTGGCGGAGGTGGTCTTCATCCTCGGGCAGCAGCATGTCGGTTTCCATGCCGCCCATCCAAGCCCGCCGCTACTCGTTGCGCAACAGTGGCGCGGGGCGGGCGCGGAGTGCGAGGGCGGTGCCGACATAGCCCAGCGCCAGGGTCAGCAGCACGCAGCCCAGCACGGTCAGCGCCAGGGTGCCGGGCAGGAAGATCCAGTCGGCGCGCATGACGAACCGCACCACCGCCCAGCTTGCGGCGGACCCGGCGGCAGCCGCCAGCAGCCCGGCGACCAGCCCGAGCAGGCCGAATTCCACCAGCCAGGCGCCGCGGATCTGCCGCCGCGTCGCGCCGATGGTCTTCAGCACCACCGCATCCCGCACCCGCGCCCGCTGCCCGGCCGCCACGGCGCCGGCCAGCACCAGCATCCCGGCCAGCAGCGTGACCGAGGAGGTCGCCTGCAGGGCCACGCCGATCCGCGTCAGCAGCCCGGCCACCGCCTCCAGCGCATCCCGCACCCGGATGCCGGAGATATTGGGGAAGGCATCCGTCAGCACCCGCAGCACGGCCGGTTCCACCGCCTCGGTGCTGCGGACGGTAGCGATATGGGTGTGCGGCGCCGCGGCCAGCAGGCCGGGGGAGGCGACCATGACGTAGTTGATGCCGAGCCCCCGCCACTGGATATCCCGCAGCGAGGCCACCTTCAGGTCGATGTCGCGGCCCAGCACGTTCACCGTGACGATGGAGCCGATTCCCATGCCCCAGCCGCGCGCCAGGTTGGCGTCGAAGGAGACCAGCGGCGGGCCGCTGTAATCCGCCGGCCACCACTGCCCCTCCGCCAGCCGCGTGCCCTCCGGCGGGGTTGCCGCATAGGTCAGGCCGCGATCGCCGCGCAGCGCCCAGCGGGTGTCTTCCGTCGCCTGCACCTGCTCCGCCGGCGTGCCATCCACCGCGACGATGCGGGCGCGGAGCGAGGGCACGGAACGAACCTCGGAGACACCGGGCTGCGCCGCGGCCAGGGCATTGAACTGCGCCGACTGGTCGGACTGGATGTCGATGAAGAAGAAACTCGGCGCCGCATTCGGCATCTGGTCCGAAAGCTGTCGGCGCAGATTGCCCTCGATTGTGGCGATCGCCGCCAGCGTGGTCAGGCCGATGCCGAGCGCCACCAGCATGGTCGGCGTCGGCGCGCCGGGGCGGTACAGATTGGCCAGGCCGAGCCGCAGCGTCGGCCGGCGGATGCCGCGCAGGCTGCGGGCCAGCGCCATCAGCCCGGTGGCGCCCAGCCGGAACAGCAGCAGGGTCAGCGCCGCGCCGGCGCAGAAGCCGAGTGCGAAGCGCGGCTGTTCCGCCGTGCCCACCACCAGCGCGACCAGCGCCAGCGCGGTGGCCGCATTCGCCACCAGGATGCCGCGGGAGGGCCAGCCGGGATTGGCGGTGACCAGGTCCCGGAACAGCGCGGCGCCGGGAATCCGCTGCGCCCGCCCAAGCGGCCAGAGCGAGAAGGTCAGCGCGGTCAGCAGCCCGTAGAGCGCGGCCAGCGCCAGCGGCGCCGGGTAGATGCCGAAGCGCGGCGGCACCGGCAGGGCTCCGGCCAGCGCCTGGGCACCGAGCCAGGTCAGCCCGAAGCCGGCGACCAGCCCGATGCCGATGCCGGCCAGCGCCAGCAGCACCACCTGGATAAGGTAGGTGGCCAGGATGGTGCCCGAAGGCGCGCCGAGGCAGCGGAGTGTCGCGATGGTGCGGCCGCGCGCCTCCAGCCAGGCGCGCACGCCGGTGGCAACCCCGATGCCGCCGACCAGCAGCGCGGTGAAGCCGGCCAGCACGAGGAAGGCGGTGGCGCGGTCCAGGAAGCGGTTCACCCCCGGCTCCGCCTGGTCCGCCGTGCGCACCCGCCAGCCGCCATCGCCCACGGCCTCGCGATACTGATCGGCGAATGCGCGCACATCGGTGCCGGGCGGCAGGCGCAGGCGGGTGTCGTAGGAGACCAGGCTGCCGGGCTGGATCAACGCGGTGGCGGGCAGGGCGGAGGCCAGGATCATGGCGCGCGGGCCGAGCACGGCGGGGCTCGCCACGCGGTCCGGTTCCTGAGCGATGGTGCCGGCGAAGACCAGGCTGGCCTCGCCGATGCGGATCCGGTCACCCGGGACCACGCCCAGTCGCTCCACCACCGAGGCCTCCAGCGCCACGCGGTGCTGCCCATCGGGGGCGGCGAGCGTCGCCTCAGGCGGGGCCAGCCGCAGCTCGCCATACAATGGATAGGCGGCATCGACGGATTTCAGCTCGACCAGCGCCCGCTCGCCGGAAGGGGCGACGGCCATGGCGCGCATCTCGATGACCTCGGAGGTGGCGGCGCCACGCTGCCGGGCCCAGTCCAGCGCCGCTTCCGGCAGCGGCTGGTAGTTCACCCGCACTTCGACATCGCCACCGAGCAGCCTGGCGCCATCGGCCAGCAGCCCGGCCTTCACGGCGCTCTGCAAGGTGCCGACCGCCGCAATGCTGGCCACGCCGAGCGCCAGGCAGGCCAGCACCAGCTGCAATTGGCGAAAACCGCCGCGCAATTCCCGCCGCGCCAGCCGCGCGCCGAGCACCAGATGCTGCATCATGGCGCTTATTCCGCCGCCAGCTTCAGGCCGGCGGTGTCGGAAACGATCCGCCCATCCTCCATCCGCACCTGCCGGCCGCAGCGCTCGGCCAAAGCCGGGTCGTGGGTGATCAGCAGCAAGGTGGTGCCGAGCCGGGCGCGCAGGCCGAACAGCAGATCCATCACCACCGTGCCGGTGGCGCGGTCCAGATTGCCGGTCGGTTCATCGGCGAGGATCAGGCGCGGTTCGGCCACCACGGCGCGGGCCAGCGCCACGCGCTGCTGCTCGCCGCCCGACATCTGGCCCGGGTAGTGGTCCAGCCGGTGGCCGAGGCCGACGGTCTTCAGCGCCTCCGCCGCCTTGTCGAAGGCGTCCCGCCGTCCGGCGAATTCCAGCGGCATGGCGACGTTCTCCAGCGCCGTCATGGTGGGCACCAGGTGGAAAGCCTGGAAGACGATCCCCACCTCGTCGCGGCGGAACCGGGCCAGCGCATCCTCGTCCAGCGCCCCCATATCCCGCCCGGCCACGGCAAGCCGCCCCGCACTCGGCGTCTCCAGCCCGGCCAGCAGCATGAGGAGCGATGTCTTGCCCGAGCCCGAAGGCCCCACGATGCCCACCGCCTCCCCGGCCGCGACCGAGAGGTCCACGCCGCGCAGCACATGCACCGGGCCGGAGGCCGCCTTGGCGGTGAAGACCAGCCCGGTGGCGGCGATCAGCGGCGATGCGGGTGTGCTCACGGGCGAAATATCCTGTTACGGCGATGTCATGCCATATGGGCGGCGTGCTGCGCTGCAAAAGGCGGCGCTTGGTTTCGGAGTATTGCTGGCCGGAATGAAGGGCGCCTCCGCCCAGGGGCGGCAGCTTCGCCTGCTGATGCTGGGTGACTCCATCACCGCCGGCTACGGCCTGGCCCGTTCCGAAGGGCCGCCGGCCCGGATCGAGGCGCTGCTGCGCGAGCGCGGCCGCGATGTGCGGGTGATCGATGCCGGTGTTTCGGGTGATACCACCGCGGGCGGCCGGGCGCGGCTGGAATGGGCGCTGGCGGACCAGCCGGATGCGGCGATCGTGGCGCTCGGCGGCAACGACGCGCTGCGCGGCCTGACCCCGGCGCAGATGCGGACGAACCTGACCGCGATCCTGGACGGGCTGGCGGCACGCAACATTCCGACCCTGCTGGCCGGGATGATGGCGCCACCCAATCTCGGCGCGGAGTATGGTCGCGAATTCTCGGCCGTGTTCAATGACTTGGCGGAGGCTCGGCCGGAGGTGGTGTTCTACCCCTTCCTGCTGGAGGGCGTAGCCGGCGACCCGGCGCTGAACCAGCCGGACCGCATCCACCCGAACCCGCGCGGCGCGCAGATCCTGGCGGAGCGGATGCTGCCTGCCATCGAAACGCTACTGGACCGCGCGGCCAATTCTCCTTCAGGCTGAGCAAGCCCCGGAGTCGCGGAGCGCACGCCCATGGTTCGCCTGTTCGTTGCCCTGGCCTTGCCTGATGAGGTGAAGGCCCAGCTTGCCGCCCTGGCCGGCGGCATTCCCGGTGCCCGCTGGGTGCCGCCGGAGAACTACCACCTCACGCTCCGCTTCATTGGCGAGATCGAGAGCTGGCAGGCGGAGGAGGTCGATGCGGCACTCGCCGCCATCCGCGCCCCGCGCTTCGAGCTGGCGCTGGCCGGGATCGGCACCTTCGAGAAGGGCGGCCGCATCCAGTCCATCCACATCACCGCCGAACGCAGCGAGGCGCTGACCAGGCTGCAGGCCAAGGTGGAGACGGCGTTGCAGCGCGTGGGGCTGGAACCCGAACGCCGCCGCTTCGCCCCGCATGTGACGCTGGCGCGGACCGACAAGGCGGAGACGCACAAGCTGATCGGCTTCATCCATGCCCACAGCCTGTTCCGGTCCCCGCCGGTGCCGATCGACAATTTCGTGCTGTTCTCCTCCTACCTGGGGAAGGAGGCGGCGCATTACGTGCCGGAGGTGGAGTACGAGCTGAGCTGACCAGACGCGGTCCCCCCAGGGTCCAGGCGCCCCGCCGTGTCACGAGGCAGCGGCAGCGTCCTAAAAATACCCTTCGCGCTTCTTGCGTTCCATGGAGGCGTCCTGGTCGGTGTCGATCAGGCGGCCCTGGCGTTCGCTGGTGCGGCTGTCGCGGATTTCGGCCAGTACCTGGTCCAGGGTTTCGGCGCGGCTTTCATGCGCGCCGGTCAGCGGCCAGTCGCCCATGGTGCGGAAGCGGACCCATAGGGTTTCCTCCTGCTCGCCCTGTTCCAGCGGCATGCGGGCATCGTCGCGCATGATGAGGGCGCCGCCGCGGCGCAGCATCGGGCGCGGCGCGGCGAAGTACAGCGGCACGACCGGGATGGATTCGGCCGCGATGTAGTCCCAGACGTCGAATTCGGTCCAGTTGGACAGCGGGAAGACGCGCATCTCCTCCCCCTGGTTGATGCGGGTGTTGTAGAGGCCCCACAGCTCCGGCCGCTGGCCGCGCGGGTCCCAGACATGGCCGGGGGCGCGGAAGGAGAAGATGCGTTCCTTGGCGCGGGCCTTTTCCTCGTCCCGTCGGGCGCCGCCGATGGCCGCATCGAAGCCGTGGGCGTCGAGCGCCTGTTTCAGGGCCTCGGTGCCCATGACCGACATATGAAGCTGCGAGCCGTGGGTGAGGGGCCCGATGCCGCGCGCCAGCCCGTCCGGGTTGGTGTGGACAATGCAGTCCAGCCCGAGCTCCGCCATGCGCCGGTCGCGGAAGTCGAGCATGGCCCGGAAATCCCAGCCGGTGGCGATGTGCAGCAGGCGGAATGGCGGCTTGCCGGGGGCGAAGGCCTTCATGGCCAGTTGCAGCACCACCGAGCTGTCCTTGCCGATGGAATACAGCAGCACCGGGTTGCGGAAGCTGGCCGCGGTTTCGCGGAGGATCCCGATGGCCTCCGCCTCCAGCCGCCGAAGATGTGGCGTCAGGCGGTGGGCGGTGGCGGTGGGCATGGTTCGTTGCGTCTCCGCGGCGTTGGGCGCCGCATGGCTGATGCCATGCAGGCGCCCCGGCGGGAAGTCTCTCAGGCTGCCTTGAGGTCAGGCGGCCTTGAGAAAGGTCAGCAGCTTCTCGGAGGCCGCGGCCTTGTCGGTGCGGTCGATGGCGGCGAGTTCCGCGGCCAGGCGATCCAGCGCCTGTTCGTAGATCTGCCGCTCGGAGAAGGACTGGTCGGGCTGGCCGGCGTTGCGGTGCAGGTCGCGCACGACCTCCGCGATGGCCAGCGGGTCGCCGGAGTTGATCTTCGCCTCATATTCCTGGGCGCGGCGGGACCACATGGTGCGCTTGATGCGGGCGCGGCCGCGCAGCACTTCCAGCGCTTCCGCCATGTGGTCGTCGGTGGCGAGCTTGCGCAGGCCTGAGGAGGCGGCCTTGTTCACCGGCACCCGCAGGGTCATGCGGTTTTCCTCGAAGGTGACGATGATCACCTTCAGGGACATGCCGGCCACGGGCATTTCCTCGATGCCCTGCACCTGGCCGACGCCATGGGTCGGGTAGACCACATGGTCGCCTGGCTTGAACTCGGGCGGCGGGCCCTTGGGGCGCGGTGGCGGCAGTGGCGTGCCATCCTCCGGGTCCTCGACCCGCGCGGCGCCGCCGCGCTGGGAGAACATCGGCGGACGCGGCGCATTGGCGGCCATCGAGCCGGGGCGGGGCGGCGGGCGGTGCGGCGGCGGCGGGCTGTCCTGGCGCGGCGGCGTCTGCGGCGTGCCGAACTTCACCGGCGCCTTTTCCGTCTTCACGGCATCCTTCACCGGGCGATCAGCCTCCGTCTTTCCGGCTTCGGTCTTCGCAGGAATGTCGCCGGTTTTCGCCTGGGCGGTTTGCTTCATTTGGCGACCCGATTCTGCATCCCGCACCAGATACCGACCCCAGGCCATCGGCTGGGGCGGCCCGGTCTGGGCATGTCATGGACCCGATGGGCAGAAAACCTGCGCGCTTCGCCGCAGTTTCCGATCCCATTGATAATATAATACAAACCCGCGCGGATTTCCACCCCGCGGGCGGAATCGGCATCCCGGGGGTGCTGGCGGCGCTTCCGGGGCCCACGGGGGCGTATATCAGGCCCCTGCCGGGGACCGGCGACAAAGCCCTGCCGGGGACCGGCGACAAAGCCCTGCCGGGGACCGGCGACAAAGCCCTGCCGGGGACCGGCCTTGCAGCAGGGCGGCGATCAGACCTTGCCGGGGGCGGGGTCGAACAGATCCTTCTTGCCGGGCTTGTCCTTCCACTCATCCGCATCCGCCGGCGCCTCGCCCTTGCGGGTGATGTTCGGCCACTGGCTGGCATAGGTGCGGTTCAGCTCGACCCAGGGCGTCGCCTTGTCGTCGCTGTCGGGCAGGATGGCTTCCGCGGGGCATTCCGGCTCGCAGACGCCGCAGTCGATGCATTCATCCGGGTGGATGACCAGCATGTTCTCGCCGACGTAGAAGCAGTCCACCGGACACACCTCCACGCAGTCCATGTATTTGCACTTGATGCAGTTCTCGGTGACGACGTAGGTCAACTGCGCCTCCGGCGGGGATGCGGGGCCGCGCCCATTGGCGGCTCCACCGCCGCACCCCTGCGGGGCCGCGGCACGCCCCAAATGGCCCAGCATCCCGCGCAAGGCAAGCGCCCGCACCGCAACATCACGGGGGCGCGCGCTCTGGCCCGGGGTCCGATGCAGGGTCCGAGAGGTCCTCGTACAGTCCGCGCGCCTCGCTGGCCGGCCCCCGGCGGGAGGCGAGCGCCAGCACCCGCCACACCCGCACGTCGCTGCCCATGCCGAAGGTCAGCACATCCCCCGGCCGCAGCTTGTAGTGCGGCTTGTCGGTGCGCTGGCTGTTGATGCGGACCCGCCCGGCGGCAACCTGCCGGGCACACTCCGTTCGCGTCTTCGCGGTGCGCGCGCACCAGAGCCAGAGGTCGAGCCGCTGCCAGGCGGTCTCTGCCTCCACAGCCACGCGTCAGTCCTTGCGGAGCTTCAGCTGCGCCAGCACCGCGAAGGGCGAATCCGGCTTGGGGCCGGAGGACCATTCGCGCGGCGCGCTACGGTCGCCACCCCGGTCCCCGCCCCGATCGCGATCCTGGCGCGGATAGCGGTCACCGCCGCCCGGCTTGCCACCGCGATCCGGACCACGGTTCGGGCCCCGATCCGGGCCCCGGTCGGGGCGCGGGCCACGATCATCACGGCGCGCTTCCTGCGGCGCGCCTTCGGGGCGTGGCGCACCGCCTTGCGGGCGGTCGTTCGGGCCGCGCGGCGGACCGCGACGCGGGCCCTCATGGCGCGGCCGATCCTGACCTGACCGATCTGGGCCCGACCGATCCGGGCGCTGTGCATCGGCGGCGGCTTCCGGCGGCGGGGACACGCCGGGCGGCAGGCCGTCCACGCGCCAGTCGCGGCGCGGGCCATGGTCCACACGTTCCCGCCGCGGAGCATCGCGACGCGGACCTTCCCGGCGCGGGCCTTCCGGCCGGGCCGGACGCAGCTCGGGCGGGATGGGCGGGCCGAAATAGACCGGGCGCGGGCCTTCCGGACGCGTACCCTCGGGCCGGGGCGCACGATCCGGGCGTGGACCGCGCGGAGCGCCACGTTCGCCCCGCGGCTGGTCGCCGCGCGACTCGTTCCGCTCCGGCCGGCCATCGCGGCGTGGGCCGCGCGGGCCGGCGCGATCCTGGCGCACCACGGAAATACGGGCCGGGAGCGGCGGGCCGAATTCACCCTCCTCCAGCGGCGGGGAGGGCATCAGCCGGAAGCCCATCGCCTCCAGCGCCATCGGCAGCGTGTCGCCCTTCACGCCGAGGCGCGACGCCAGGCCTTCCGGCACCGGGGCCGGGGCGCGGCGGGTCAGGTAGCCCAATTCGCCTGCGATCCGCTCCGCGACATCGAGCCGCAGCAGCACGCGCCCGGCCGGCAGCCAGCCGGCCATGATGGCGAAGCCCTGCGGCCAGCCTTCCGGCCCGCGCGGCGTATTGGGATCGGCCGCCGCATCCTCCGCCCCGCTTTCGGGCACGGTCTCGGGCAGGGTCACCGAAACCAGGCCCGGGTTCGGCAGCAGCGGCGTCGGGATGTTGCGGCGCAGCGCCCAGAGCTGGGCGCGCAGGCCCATGGCACGCGGCTTCAGCACATCCGGCAGGTACATGGCATAGCGCCCGGCGCGGATGCCGATGGCCTTCAGGCGCGCCCGCAGATCGGCCGGGATCTCCCGCTCCGTCGCGCCCGGGGCGAGGCCCATGGCCTCGCGCAGCCGGAAGGCCGGGCCGCGCAGGGTGTTGTCCTCCGCCGCCTTGGCCTCGATCGCCTCCAGCCCGCCGAGTTCCCGCTTCACCAGCGAGTCCAGCCAGGCGGCCAGGCGCACCCGGACGCGTTCGCGCTGGGCGTTGTCCAGGAATTCCGTGGCGATCACGTCAACATGCGGCTTCAGCGGTTCCGGGCCCGGCCGCAGGCGGGCGATCTCGGCCTCGTCCCACACCACGCGGTGCTGCGGCGTCAGGCGGAAAGCCTCGTCCTTCGCGGTTTCCAGCGCGGCCAGGCGGCGCGGGATTTCCTCGCGCAGCGCACGCCGCGCGGCGCGCAGGACCAGGCGCTTGTCTTCCTCCTTGGTCGCTTCCGGGTCCGGCTGGAAGTGGAAGCCGGTGACCTTGCCGACCGTGTGGCCCTCGACCACGACCTCGCCCTGGCGGGTCACGGCGGAGAGCAGCGTCTCCTCCGTATCGTCCAGGCGGCGGATCAGATGCGCGGCGCGGCGGTCGACGAAGCGGGCGATCAGGCGCTCATGCAGCGCGTCGGAGACCGCTTCCTCCGCCTTGCGGGCTTCCGCCTGCTGCGTCGCCGCATCGGAGATCCAGTCGGCGCGGGCGGCGATGTAGGACCAGATGCGGATGTTGGCGAGGCGGGCCATCAGCGTATCGAGGTCGCCCTCGACATTGCCGAGGGCGGCGATGTTGCCCGCCACCCAGTCGCTCGGCAGGCGGCCTTCGGTGGCGAGATGGCCGAAGATCTTGGCGCAGAGCCGGGTGTGGCTGTCATCCGCGATCTTGCGGAAATCCGGCACCTGGCAGGCTTCCCACAACAGCCGAACGCGGGCGCGGCCCTGGCCGAGCTGGCGGATTTCCTGCTCGCGGGACAGGGCATTCAGCGTGATGTGGTCGACCGCGTCGTTGCCCTTGGAGAGGCCCGGCGTGGGCGGGGTGGCGGCCAGGCTGTCCAGCAGCCCGTCGATGCTGGCGAAATCCAGGTCCGAGTTGCGCCAGGCGATCTGGGTCAGGGGTTCGAAGGCATGGCCCTCGATCTGCCGGGCCAGTTCCTCCGGCAGGGGAGGGCATTCGGCGGTGGTGCCGAAGGTGCCGTCGCGCATGCCGCGGCCGGCGCGGCCGGCGATCTGCGCGGCTTCCTGGGCGTTCAGCGCGCGGATCTGGTGCCCGTCGAATTTCTGCAGGTCGGCGAAGGCGATGTGGTCCACATCCATGTTGAGACCCATGCCGATGGCATCGGTCGCGACCAGGAAATCCACTTCGCGGTTCTGGTACAGCGCCACCTGGGCGTTGCGGGTGCGGGGCGACATGCGGCCCATCACCACCGCGCAACCGCCGCGGCGGCGACGGATCGCCTCCGCGATCGCATAGACCTCGGCCGCGCTGAAGGCGACCACCGCGCTGCGCGGCGGCAGCTTCGTCAGCTTGGCCGGCCCGGAATGGGTCAGCTGGGAAAGCCGGGGGCGCGTCTCGATCTCGGCCTGCGGCACCAGGCGCTGCAGCAGGGGCCGGATGGTCTCGGCGCCCAGGAACATGGTTTCCACCATGCCCCGCGCATGCAGCAGGCGATCCGTGAAGATATGGCCGCGATCGGCATCGGCGCAGAGCTGGATTTCATCCACCGCGACGAATTCGGCGCGACGGTCCAGCGGCATGGCTTCCACCGTGCAGGCGAACCAGCGGGCCTCGGGGGGGACGATCTTTTCCTCCCCGGTGATCAGCGCGACGTATTTCTCGCCCTTCGCCGCAACCATGCGGTCGTAGTTCTCGCGCGCCAGCAGGCGCAGCGGGAAGCCGATGATGCCGGAGGCATGCGCCAGCAGGCGAGTAATCGCCAGATGCGTCTTGCCGGTGTTGGTCGGGCCGAGCACCGCGCGAACGCGCGGGGCAAACATCTGGCCGTGGGAACTGTGATGGTCGGACATATTGGTATTCGGCATGGTCCGTGGGGGCAGCGGTTGCGTGGCACGGCGCCGCGCCCTTGGCAACTGCGGGCGGCCCTTGAAGGCCCCCCGGAGTGATCGTGCGCCTGGCAACGAAGCGTCAACCTTGCTGCTTCAGCCTGCCCTTCGTGGCCCATCCCCCCATGGCCACGCCCGGGCAGGAGGCCCTGCATGTCCGCCACGTTTCGCCACGGGCTGGATCGTATCCAGCCTCGCGCCGACATAATCGCGGCCCACCCAGAGCGGCAGGATGCGCGCTCGGGCCGCCTCGCCTGGTATGCCGGGCTGGGTGCGCTGGTCGCCCTCTGCCTTGCAGCCGCGCTGCTGCTGCCCCGCATGGCCATGCCGGGCGGCTCGCCCCCGACGGCGGAGGAGGCGCTCTCCCTGCTGTCGCCGCGGCCGCCGGAGCCGGCGACGCTGGGCGGGCTGGGCCGCGCCCTGACCGTTCTGGAACGCGACCTCGCCACCTGGCAGCGGCTGGTGGCGCCGGAAGGCGCGGTGGATCTCGGCAGCCTGCGGCAGCGTGCCGCACAGCTCACCACCCTGCGATCAAGCGCCGCCGCGACCCTTCCTGCGGCCGAGTCGCGCCCGGATATGCGTCCGGATGCCCGCGCCGAGGCGCGGCCGGAGCCCCGCGCCGAGGCGCGCACGGAGCCGATGGCCGATCCCAGCCAGGTGGCGCTTGTCACCCTGGCGGTGACGCTGGGCGGGGCGACGCTGCTGGCCGGCATCGTGGCGCTGATGATGGAACGGCTGCTGCTGGCGCCGTTCCGGGCACTGCGGAGCGTCGCCGCCGCCATGGCGGAAGGGCACCTGGACATCGCCGTGCCCGGCACCTGCCGCGACGATGAGGCCGGTGCCCTGGCCCGTGCCCTGGAACGCTTCCGGCTGGCGGCCCTGGCCGTGCGGCGCGAGGCCTGCCTCGATTCGATGACGCTGGAGGAGGCCGGCGACCGCATGCTGGCGGCCTCGGGCGAGATCGAGCGCATCGCCGCCACAGCCGCCGCCCGCGGCCTGGAAGCCAGCTTGGCAGGGCGCCGGAGCGAGGCGGAACACATTCAGGTGGCACAGGGTGCGCGCCAACTGGCCGAACAGGTGGTGACGATCCGCGACGCCACCGATGCCGCCAGCGCCGCGCTGGCCCGCATGACCCAGGGCGTGGCGCGGATCGACATGCCAGGCCCGCCGGACGCGACGCGGGAGAGGGTCGCGGTGATGGCGGGCTGAGTCAGCCCTGGCGCACCCCGGCAGCATCCCGACAATCAAGGTCGGCAGCGGGGCCAGGGCTGACCCCTTCCGGCACGGTCGCGGCCGATTGTCTGCGCCCGGCCCCTTGGCGGCGGCCGCCGCAGCGGCCAGCCTGGGGCGGTGAACCCCGCCTCCCGCTTCGTCCTGCTCTACAGCGCGCAATTCGTGGTTGTGGGCATCACCCTGCCTTTCCTGCCCTCCATCCTGGCGGCGCGCGGCCTGTCCCCGGCCGAGGTCGGCGTGCTGCTGGCGGTGGCCTCCGGCGTGCGGCTGCTGGCGGGGCCGGCGGGCGGGCGGCTGGCGGATGCACTGGGCGATGCGCGGGTGCTGCTGGTGGCCGGCGCCGCGCTGGCGGCGCTGGCCGCCTGCGGCTTCCTGCTGCCGGCGGGCTTCGGCCTGCTGCTGCTGGTGATGGCGCTGCACAGCGCCGCCTTCGCCCCGGTGGTGCCGCTGACCGATGCGCTGGCGCTCGCCGCCTCCCGCGCGCCGGGGGGCTTCGATTATGCCCGGGTGCGCGCGGCGGGCAGCATCGCCTTCATGCTGGCCGCCATTGTCGTCGGCCAGGCGGTGGCGCTGGCCGGCATCCAGGCGGCGGCCTGGCTGCTGGTCGGCGGGCTTGCCGCCACCTCGCTCGCCGCGCTGGCGCTGCCCCGCCTTGCGCCGCGCGCCGGCCGGGCGCCGGCGCGGGGCTGGGCGGGGTTCCTGGCGCCGCTGCGCATTCCCGCCGTGCGGCGGCTGATGCTGGTCTCGGCGCTGATCCAGGGCAGCCATGCGCTATATTACGGCTTCGGCACCCTGCATTGGCAGGCGGCGGGGCTGGGCGCCGGGCTGATCGGCGGGCTCTGGGCCGTCGGCGTGCTGGCGGAGGTGGCGTTGTTCCTGTGGGGGCGCGGGCTGGTGGCGCGGCTCGGGCCGGTCGGGCTTTCGCTGGCCGCGGCCGCGGCGGGGGTGCTGCGCTGGGGGATCACGGCGCTGACGGTCGATCCCTGGCTGCTGGTGCCGGCGCAGATGCTGCACGCGGCCACCTTCGGCATGCAGCATCTGGCCACCATGGCGGTGCTGGCCCGGGTGGTGCCCCCGGCCGAGGCCGGCACGGCGCAGACGCTGCATGCGGCGCTCGGCGTCGGGCTGTGGATGGGGCTGCTGGCGCTGGCCTGCGGGCCGCTCTACGCCGCGGCCGGTGGCGCCGGTTTCTGGGCCATGGCCGGGCTGTGCCTGCTGGCGCTGCCGGCCAGCCTCGCCCTGGGCCGCGCCCTGAAGCGATGAACTACTTCGCCGGCGGCAGGTCTTCCCAGCCCTCGCCGTGCCACTGCCGAGGCGTGACCCGCGCGCGGCCGTCCTCGACCAGGATGCGGTTATAGGCGTTGGGCGTGCCGCGCAGCCGGTGGGAGGTGGCGCTGCCCGCCTGGGCCACCACCAGCCCACCCTCCCGCACCGGCCGCACGTCGCCCAGATGCAGGTGGCCGGTCAGCACCAGGCGCACATCGTGCCGGGCGAAGGCAGCCAGTGCCGGCTCGGCATTGCCGACCAGCCGGGCGCCCGGCTTCAGCTCCGGCGCCAGGAAGGGGTGGTGCGCCACGACGATGCGGAACAGCCCGGGCGGCAGCGCCGCCAGCCGGCCTTCCGCCGCCGCCAGCCGCGTGCCGGAAACCCGGCCGCGCGCCCAGTTCAGGTAAAGCCCGGCGCGGCGGGCGGTGTTCATGCCGACCACCGCGATCTCGGCATCCTCGAACACCGGCTCCGTCACCTCCTGCACATGGCGGCGCCAGCGGCGATACGGGTCCGTGAAACGCTCCATCAGGTTGTAGGGGGACATGTCGTGGTTGCCGGGCACGATCAGCCGCGGTGCCGGCAGCCCTTCCAGGAACGCCATCGCCGCGATGAATTCCTCATGCCGCGCGCCCTGGGTCAGGTCGCCGGAGATGGCGATCAGGTCGGGCGCCCAATCCGCCAGCTCCTGTGCGAAGCTGGCCACCACCTTGGGGTCCTCGGCGCCGAAATGCAGGTCCGAAAGATGCGCGACGCGGCGCGTCATGCGACCGGCGGCACGGAGGAGGAAGGCACGGGATCGGTCTCGGCCGGCGGCGTTTCGGCCGGCGGGCCGGGCACGATCACGCGCAGCGCGCCGGGGTGGATGCGGTAGACCAGCGGCGGCGGCAGCAGCACCGCCTCCCCGTCATTCATCACCCGGATCGCCCTGCGCGCGGAGCCGATTGTCACTTCCTGCGCCGTGCGTTCCTGCACGAGGCGGGAGCCGCGCCAGGTTCCGAGGAACATGCCCGCCATCATCTTGACCCACCACCACGCCCCGTAGCGACGCGCGACGTACAGGGCGAGTTCCCCCGCATCCAGCCGTGGCCGGGCCATCATCAGGCCGAACCCCTCGGCATAGCGGTTGTTGGCCACCGCCAGCGCCCGGGTCCACAGCCGCACGGTGCGCCCTTCGCCCAGCCGCACGCTGAGCCGCATCGGCCGGTGCCGCCATTCGGAACGCAGCGCGGCAAGCGCGAACAGCAGCCGCGGCCGCCAGCCCACCTTGCCCCGCCCGCGTTCCCGGTGCCGGCCGAGCCAGGACGGGCTGCCGAGCACGGAGGAACACAGGAAGACATGGCCGTTCACATCCGCCACGTCGATGGCGCGGATGGTGCCATGGGCGAGTGCCGCCGCCGCCGCCTCCAGCTCCAGCGGAATGCCGAGATCCTTTGCCAGCAGGTTCATGGTGCCGAGCGGCAGGATGCCAAGTGCTGCCTCGCCGCCCATCAACCGTGCCGCGGCGGCGGCGATCGAGCCATCCCCGCCGCCAACCACCACGGCCTGCGCGCCCATCGCCACCGCCTGGTCCAGCCGGGCCAGCAGGCCGTCGGCATGTTCCGGCACCAGCACGGCCTCCACGCCTGCTTCCGCAAGGTGACGCGTGACCTCGGCCTCGATCGTGTCGCGGCCGAGGGCGGTGCCGGAGGCGGAGTTGATGACGACGGCGACCCGGCGTGGGGAGGGGCCGGCAGGGGGCGAAATCGGCAGGTTCGGGCTCCATTGATGTGGCGCGGTGAGAGCGGCGGGGAAGCGCGAAGGTTCCGTGATCGCGATGTTACACCAGTTCGCGCGGGTTGCGGCCTGAACCCTGACAGCCTCCGCGCCGGATCTGGTGTCGCGGCGCGGCCACGAAAAAGGGCGCGGCCCCTGCGGACCGCGCCCCTTCCGACCTGTTCCGGCGAAGGCCCGATCAGGCCGCCTTCGCCATCCCGCGCAGCACGTAGTTCAGGATGCCGCCGTTCTTGTAGTACTCGACCTCATCCGCCGTATCGACGCGGCAGAGCAGGCTGGTCTGGTGCGTCGTGCCATCCGGGCGATGGATCACCATGCCCACCTGCATGCGGGCCTTCAGATCCTCCAGCCCGATCAGGTCGATGGTCTCGGCGCCGGTGATGCCGAGCGACTTGCGGTCCTCGCCATTCTGGAAGACCAGCGGCAGCACGCCCATGCCGACCAGGTTCGAGCGATGGATGCGCTCGAAGCTCTCGGTGATCACGGCCTTCACGCCGAGCAGGAAGGTGCCCTTGGCCGCCCAGTCGCGGGAGGAGCCGGTGCCGTATTCCTTGCCGCCGAAGATCACCAGCGGCACGCCCTCCGCCTTGTACTTCATGGCGGCGTCGTAGATCGGCAGGATTTCGCCCGAGGGGTGGTGCTTGGTCATGCCACCCTCGATGCCCGGCACCAGCTCGTTGCGGATGCGGGTATTGGCGAAGGTGCCGCGCATCATGACTTCATGGTTGCCGCGGCGGGCGCCGTAGCTGTTGAAGTCGTGCTGGCGAACCTGGTGTTCCAGCAGGTAGTCACCCGCCGGGGACGCCTTCTTGATGGCACCGGCCGGGGAGATGTGGTCGGTGGTGATGCTGTCCGCCAACTCGGCCAGCACGCGCGCCCCGGTGATCGGCGGGATCGCCGGGATCTCCATCGTCATGCCGGTGAAGTAGGGCGGGTTCTGCACGTAGGTGGAGCCGCCATTCCAGCGATAGGTGTCGCTGTCCGTATCGACGCGGATCGCCTGCCACTGCGCCGGTCCCTTGAACACGTCACCGTAGCGCTGCATGAACATCTCGCGGGAGACGGCGGAGTGGACGGTGTCGTTCACTTCCTTCTGGCTCGGCCAGATGTCCTTCAGGAAGACCGGCTGGCCGTTGCTGCCGGTGCCGATCGGGTCCGTGGTCAGGTTCAGCTTCACCGTGCCGGCCAGCGCATAGGCGACCACCAGCGGCGGCGAGGCCAGGTAGTTGGCGCGGACGTTGGCGTGGACGCGGCCCTCGAAGTTGCGGTTGCCGGAGAGGACGCTGGAGACGACCAGCTTGTTGTCCTCGATCGCCTCCAGGATCGGGTCTTCCAGCGGGCCGGAATTTCCGATGCAGGTGGTGCAGCCATAGCCGACGGTCTGGAAGCCGAGCGCATCCAGGTCCGCCGTCAGCCCGGCCTTGTCGAGGTATTCGGTGACGACCTGGGACCCGGGGGCCAGCGAGGTCTTCACCCAGGCCTTCGGCTTCAGGCCGAGCGCCCGCGCCTTGCGCGCCACCAGGCCCGCCGCGACCATGACATAGGGGTTGGAGGTGTTGGTGCAGGAGGTGATCGCCGCGATCACCACGTCACCATGGCCGAGATCGTAGTTCTTGCCGGAAACCGGCACGCGCAGATCGGCCTTGTCGCCCGGCACGCCCATGGTGCCGGCAGCCAGGTCCTTGCCGAAGCTGGTGGAGACCTGGGTCAGCGGCACGCGGTCCTGCGGCCGCTTCGGGCCGGCCATCGAGGGCTCGACCGTCGACAGGTCGAGTTCCATCGTGTCGGTGAACACCGGGTCCGGCGTGGAGGCATCGCGCCACAGGCCCTGCGCCTTGGCATAGGCCTCGGTCAGCTTGATGCGGTGCTCGTCGCGGCCGGACAGGCGCAGGTAGTCGATGGTGGTCTGGTCCACCGGGAAGAAGCCGCAGGTCGCACCGTATTCGGGGGCCATGTTGCCGATGGTGGCACGGTCGGCGAGCGCCATGTCCTCCAGGCCCGGGCCGTAGAATTCGACGAACTTGCCGACGACGCCCTTCTTGCGGAGCATCTGCGTGACCGTGAGGACCATATCGGTGGCGGTAACGCCCTCACGGACCTTGCCGACGAGCCGAAAACCGATGACGTCCGGGATCAGCATGGCGATGGGCTGGCCGAGCATCGCGGCCTCGGCCTCGATCCCGCCGACGCCCCAGCCGAGCACGCCCAGGCCGTTCACCATGGTGGTGTGGCTGTCCGTGCCGTAGCAGCTATCCGGGAACACATAGGTGTCCGGGCCGTCCTGCGCGGTCCAGGCAACCTGCGCCAGGTATTCCAGGTTCACCTGGTGGCAGATGCCGGTGCCGGGCGGCACGACGCGGAAATTCGCGAAGGCGGACTGGCCCCAGCGCAGGAATTCATAACGCTCGCCGTTGCGCTCGAACTCCACATCGACGTTCTTCTGCAGCGCGTTGGCCGTGCCGGAGAAGTCCACCATCACCGAGTGGTCGATCACGAGGTCGACCGGAACCAGCGGGTTCACCTTCTTCGGATCGCCGCCCAGCTTGGACAGCGCATCGCGCATCGCGGCCAGGTCGACCACGGCCGGAACGCCGGTGAAATCCTGCAGCAGGATGCGGGCGGGGCGGAACGGCACTTCCTTGGTGGAGGAGCCCTTCTCGAGCCAGGCAACCACGGCCTTGGCGTCGTCCACCGTGTAGCTGCGGCCATCCTCGAAGCGCAGGACGTTCTCCAGCAGCACCTTCAGGCTGACCGGCAGCCGGCTGGGATCGCCGATGGCGGCGGCAGCCTCGGGCAGGCTGAAATAATGATAGTCCTTGCCGTCCACCTTGAGGGTACGGCGGGTCTTCAGGCTGTCCTGCCCGATCATCCGCATGGTCCGGGGTCCCCGTTCGCGTGGCGCCGGGTTGGGTGCCACCCCGGAAGCGGGGCGCCTCCGCCAAGCCTGGCGCGGTTCCGCCGTGCCGCTTTCGCGACCGCAGCAGGCGGCTTAAACCACAGCGACCCGGAGCGGTCCATCCGCTACAGGCCGTTATGGGTGGCGTGACGCAGGGTTGTATGGCGCGGCGCGGGGGTGCGCCGTCCGGATCAGGTCGGCCAGCCGGCCTTCCGGGTTGTTTTCGTGCGCGGGTGGGGTTGGGGAGAACAGGGTGCTTGAAGCGCGCGAACTGGCCTGCTGGCGGGGCGACCGCGCGATCTTTGCCGGATTGTCCTTCAGCCTGGAGGCGGGTGGCGCACTGCTGCTGCTCGGCGCCAACGGCGCCGGCAAATCCAGCCTGCTGCGCCTGCTGGCCGGCCTGATCCCGGCCGCCGAGGGCCAGTTGCTGTGGCAAAGCGAGGATGCGCTGGCCGATCGCGTCGCACATGCCGGCCGGCTGCGCTACCTCAGCCACCAGGATGCGCTGAAGCCGAGCCTGACGGCGCGGGAGAATCTTTCCTTCTATGCCCGCCTCTGGGGCGGCGACGTCGCCGCCGCGCTGGGCAGCGTGGGCCTGGCCGATCTGGCGGAGTTGCCGGCGCGGATGCTGTCCTCCGGCCAGAAGCGGCGGCTGGCGCTGGCCCGGCTGGCGCTGGCGCCGGCGCCGCTTTGGCTGCTGGATGAGCCGACGGTGGGGCTGGATGCGGCCTCCGTCACCCGGCTCGGCGGCCTGCTCGCCGCCCACCGGGCCGCCGGCGGCGCCGTGATCGCCGCCACCCACCTGCCGCTGCCCTTGCCTGGCGCGCGGGAGCTGACGCTGTGAGGGGCTTCGGCGCCGTGCTGGGGCGGGAAATCCGGCTGGCGCTGCGGCATCCGGCGGACAGCCTGGCCGCCGTGCTGTTCTTCGTGCTGGTCTGCGCGCTGTTCCCTTTCGGCATCGGCCCATCGCCCGAGATCCTGTCCCGCATCGCCCCCGGCGCGCTGCTGGCGGCGGCGCTGCTGGCCGCGCTGCTGCCGCTGGACCGGCTGTTCGGGGCGGAGGCGGAGGATGGCTCGCTGGACCAGCTTCTGCTGTCCGGCCTGCCGCCCGCGGCGCTGGCGGCGGCCAAGGCGCTGGGCCATTGGGTGGTCACCGGCCTGCCGCTGCTGGCCGCCACCCCGGTCGCGGCGGCCATGCTGAACCTGCCGGTGGAGGCCTGGGGGGCGGCGATGCTGGCACTCGGCCTGGCCACCGGCGTGCTGTCCCTGTTCGGCACGGCCGGCGCGGCGCTGACGTTGGGGGCGCGGCGTGGCGGCGTGCTGCTGCCGCTGCTGGTGCTGCCGCTGTCGATTCCCGCGGTGATCTTCGGCGCCGCGGCGATCGAGGCCGCGGCCGCCGGGCTGACCCCGCGGCCCTATCTGCTGCTGCTGGCCGCCCTGCTGGCCCTGGCCGCGCCGCTGGCGCCGCTGGCTGCCGGCGCGGCGCTGCGCGGGGATTGAACCGGCTCAGGCGGTCCAGACCGCCTGCGACATCTCCGGCGCCGCCTCCGTCTCGAAGCGGAAGCGATCCTCCGTCATCTCGGCCAGCGCGACGTTCCGCAGCAGCACGTCGCCGCCATTGCCCAGCACCAGCAGCGTGTGCCGCCCCTGGTCCAGCAGCGCCGCCAGCGCCGCGGTGGCATCGGCGAACAGGCCGTCGAGGTTCAGCCAATCCTCCACCACGTCGAAATCGCTGATCAGGCTGCGCCCGGTGCTGGCCTGGGAGAAGCCGAAGGTGTCGGCGCCCGCCCCGCCGAGCAGCGTGTCGTTGCCGGCGCCGCCGGAAAGCGCATCGTCGCCCGCCTCGCCCATTAGCCGGTCGTCGCCGGACTCGCCCTTCAGCGTGTCGTCGCCCGTACCGCCCAGCAGCGTGTCGTTGCCGGCCAGGCCGTTCAACTCATCATCGCCCTCGAGCCCGGACAGCCGATTATCCAGCAGATTGCCGCCGATCTCGTTGTCCTGCGCATTGCCCACCCCGCGCCGCGCCTGGCCGGTCAGGCTGAGGCCCTCAATGTAAGGCACGAGACGGAAATCGATGCCGGCGAGGACCAGGTCCTCACCCTCGCCCTCCCGCTCCAGCAGGCGGTCGCCGGGGTCGTCCACGAGGTAGGCGTCGTCGCCGGCGCCGCCGAACATGCGGTCCCGGCCGGTGCCGCCATCCAGGCGGTCATCGCCATCGCCGCCATAAAGCCGGTCGTCGCCCGCGCCGCCGATCAGGAAGTCGGCGCCGGCATTGCCATCCAGCCGGTCATCGCCGCCGCCGCCCGAGAGGTTGTCGTTGCCGTCGCCGCCGGTGAGGAAATTGGCGAAGCCGTTGCCGAGGATGCGGTTGTCGCTTGCGTTGCCATGGCCATGCGCGGCGCCGGCGGCCTCCGCCAGCAGCAAGGTCTCCAGCCCCTCCGGCAGCCGCCAGCCGACCGCGGCGATGGCGGTGTCGGTGCCTTCGCCCGCCAGTTCCAGGACCCGGTCGCCGGCGGTGTCGATCAGGTAGGTGTCGTTGCCGGTGCCACCCACCAGGCTGTCCGCCGCCGCGCCGCCATCCAGCGTGTCCGCGCCTTCCTGCCCCAGCAGCGTGTCCCGGCCATCGCCGCCGCGCAGGTGGTTGGCGGCGCGGTTGCCCAGCATGCGGTCGTCGCCGCTGCCGCCGATGACGTCCTCGATCAGCGCGCGGGGGTCATCCTCATGCAGGAAGGCATTGTAGAGATTGCGCTGCGCCAGGACGCTGCGGGGCGGAGCGGGGTCATTGGCGGGAGTGAGGTCCGCAAGCTGCCCGGCCGACAGCACGGAGCCCTCGCCCGGCGTCAGGTCGATGCGCAGGCCGGTGCCATAGGCCGCAAGATCATAGGTATCGCGGCCGCCGCCATCCCAGATGGTCAGCAGGATTCGGTTGGCCAGCGGCGCGCCCTGGCCCACCCCATCGACGAAGACCTCGCCGGTCAGCGGGTCGAAGCGGTAGGTGGTATCGCCGGAATGGGTCTCGTAATTGGCGCCGTACAGATGCTGCAGGGCGCGGATGTCATAGGTCATCCAGGTCTGCGGCAGGTCGTGGCTGCCGCGCACCGGCTGGTCGTCCTCGGTGCCGCCGGGATGCATCCGGTAGGCCATGTTGGTGAACTCGATCCCGTCCCGCTCCAGCGGCATGGGCTGGCGGGAGGAGCCGGGGTCGCCGGCCTCCGAATGCGGGTGGGACAGGCCGAGCGCGTGGCCCAGCTCATGCTGGATCACATGCCAGGCGACGCTGCCAGGCGTCGGGTCCAGCAGCCCGCCCGGCCCCGCGGCGAACTCCACGAGGGACAGCCAGGTGTCGCCGCCGCGCATGCCGGGGGCCAGCCCCGCGGCGATCTCCGGCTGGAATTGCGGAATGCCGGGGAAGGCGGCGAGGCCGAAGACGCCCGTCAGCTTCGCCGCCACGCCGAAGCGGATGGTCGCCTCCGCCGCATCCTCGGTCCGCTCCAGCGTCAGGCCGGTGAAGCTGGCCAGGGAGGTGAGGCGCTGCTGCGGACCGCCCGGCACATCCGTGCTGCCGGCCAGGATCAGGTCCAGCGCGCGGCCCAGCGCATCGGTCGGCGCAACGGCCTGGTCCGCCCTGGCGATCGGAAAGGCATCGCCCCAGGATTCGGGGTCCGGCAGGGCGTAGGCCAGGCGCGGGCCGGACCAGGCCGTGCCGGCCAGCAGCGAATCGAGGGTTGCGTCGCCCGTATAGGTCGTGAAGTCCCAGGACCGCGTGGGGCTGCCGGCAGCATCGGCGGTGGGCAGGGAAAGGCTGGCGTGCAGGGACGCAGCCTCCGTGTTCCGAAGGCCGATGCCCTCACAGATGACGCACATGCGGGACCCCGGATCTTCACACGGCACCCGATTCGGGCGCGGCGGGATCAGGCTAGGCTGCCGTGGCCCGACCGATACCCTGACGCATGCCTCTTGCGTTCAAATGCCAGTGAATCACCCTGGGCGGAGGGTGGGCCAAAAAAAAGGCCGCCAACCCGTTGGGGCAGCGGCCTAAGTCAAACAGGGAGGCTTCACGTCTGGGAGACGAAGGGGTTCGAGGCTCGCCTCGAATGACCCTGACCCGGCGTCGCCGCCGGGACACCCCCTACATAGTGTGCGCTGCATCATGATGGATGGGCGAATTAGGATGATCGGCCATGCGCCTGATGCATGGAGGGAAAATACAACCTCGTTATTCACGTAGCTCATCGAAGCGTGCGAATTCGGAGATCACTCCATCCGGGGTTGTGGGTCAGCCGGTCGCCTGCAACCGGCCGGGCATCGCCAGCTCCGCCACCAGGAAGTCGCGGAAGACCGCCACGCGCTTCGAATGGCGCAGTTCTTCGGGATAGACGAAATACGCCTCGATCCGCGGCGCCTTGAGGTCGGGCAGCACCTGCACCAGCCCGTCCAGCTCCTCGCCCATGTAGTCGGGCAGGGCGGCGATGCCGAGTCCGCTGCGGACGGCAGCCAGGATGCCCGGCAGGCTGTTCATCTCCAGCACCGCGCGGCGGGTGGAACCGGGCCGGCGTCCGGCTTCCTGCAGCCAGTTCACCGATTCGACCGGTGGGCGGTAATCGCCATAGACGATCATCCGGTGGGCATCGAGATCCTCGGCCCGCATCGGCATGCCGGCGGTCTTCAGGTAGTCCGGCGCGCCGCAGACGCGCCAGCCGAAGGTGCCGAGGTTGCGCTGGATGAGGTCCGGCTGCCGCGGCGGGTGCAGGCGGATCGCCACATCGGCCTCCCGCATCGCGAGGTCGAGATCGGCATCGTCCAGCACCACGGTCAGCGTGACATCCGGGTGCAGCGCCATGAAGCGGCGCAGCCGTGGTGCCAGCCAGACGCTGCCGAATCCGGTGGTTGTGGTGACCTTGAGCCGTCCGGTCGGGCGTTCCCGGCTTTCGGTGAGCAGGGCTTCCGTCATCGCCAGCTTGGCGAACACCTCCCGCACCGCGCGGTTCAGCGTCTCCCCCTGCTCGGTCAGGATCAGGCCGCGGGCGTGGCGGTGGAACAGCGGAACCTGCAGCGCCTCCTCCAGCGCCTGGATCTGGCGCGAGACGGCGGATTGGGAAAGATTCAGCGTCTCCCCGGCATGGGTGAAAGACCCCGCTTCGGCGACGGCGTGGAATACGCGCAGCTTGTCCCAATCCAACGGCATGCCTGCGCCCGATTCCCTGTTCCTGTTGCCCGCAAACTGACATGTACGGACATGATTTGAGTAGCATGCCAGTTGCTAACCGGGCGCTTTTTTCCCGGACATTGATGAAGCTAGCATTAGAAATCCCGAACCGGTGTCCGGTTTCAGGCCGCCTCGGTCTCCACCGCCGGCAGGTGGGCAAGGAATTTCTCCGCCTCCAGCGCCGCCATGCAGCCGGTGCCGGCGGCGGTGACCGCCTGGCGGTAGATCTTGTCCTGCACGTCGCCCGCGGCGAAGACGCCGGGAATGCTGGTCTGGGTGGTGCCGGGGGTGGTGCGGATATAGCCCTCCGCATCCATGCCCAGCTGGCCCTTGAACAGTGCGGTCGCCGGGTCGTGCCCGATCGCCACGAACAGGCCATGCACCGGCAATTCGCTGGTCGCGCCGGTCTTCAGGTTGCGCAGCGCCAGCCCGCGCGCCACCGCCACCCGGCCGCTGGAATCGGCCAGCACGGAGTCCACCGCGGTGTCCCAGATGACGGAGACGTTGGGCCGCTCGAACAGCCGGTGCTGCAGGATCTTCTCCGACCGCAGGCTGTCGCGCCGGTGGATCAGCGTGACGTGGCGCGCCAGGTTGGACAGGTACAGCGCCTCCTCCGTCGCGGAATTGCCGCCGCCGACCACGGCCACGTCCTTGCCGCGGTAGAAGAAGCCGTCGCAGGTGGCGCAGGCGGAGACGCCGAAGCCGGACAGTTCCTTCTCCCCGGGAATGCCGAGCCAGCGGGCCTGCGCGCCGGTGGCGATGACCAGCGACTCCGCCTCATACACCACGCCGGAATCGCCGGTGCACAGGAAGGGCCGGCGGCCGAGATCGACCTGCGTGATCACGTCCTGGATCACCTGCGCGCCGACATGCGCCGCCTGGGCCTGCATCTGCTCCATCAGCCACGGGCCCTGGATCGGCTCGGCGAAGCCCGGGAAATTCTCCACCTCCGTCGTGATGGTGAGCTGCCCACCCGGCTGCAGCCCGGCCACCACCAGCGGCTTCAGCCCGGCGCGGGCGGCATAGATCGCGGCGGTGTAGCCGGCGGGGCCGGCGCCGAGGATCAGCAGGCGGGTGCGTTGGGTCTGGGACACGGCGGCATCGATTCCGGCAGGGGAGGGGGAGGGGCTGGTCGCAGGGCTTCATATCGGCTGCGCGGGGCCGATGCTCAACCCGCAAGGCCGCCTCCGGCGCGGTTACGCAGGAAATGGCGGTCTGCGTCTTGTAGATCGCACAGGTCGAAAGGATATTGCGTCCGAACCCCAGCCCGGGACATGACAGACTAGATGACGGACGCCCTTCCGCCGGATATCGACGAGGTGGACCGCCAGATCCTGGCGGAACTCCAGGCCGATGGCCGGATGACCAATGTGGAACTCGCCCGCCGCGTCGGCCTTTCCGCCCCGCCCTGCCTGCGCCGCGTGCGGCGGCTGGAGGAACAGGGCGTGATCCGCGGCTACCATGCCGATCTCGACCCGCAGGTGCTGGGGTGGGAGATCACCTTCTTCGCCCTGGTGGGGCTGGAGACCCAGAAGCAGACCGTGCTGTCCGCCTTCGAGGCAATGGTCTGCGAATGGCCGGAGGTGCGCGAATGCCACATGATCCGCGGCGGCGGCGACTTCATGCTGCGCCTGGTGGCGCGCGACACGGCGCATGAGAATGCGCTGACCGCCAAGCTGACGGATGCGCCGAACGTGCTGCGCGTGCAGACCCTGCAGACCATCCGCACCACCAAGGACGCCAGCGGCGTGCCGGTGGAGGGCGTGCCGGCTTGAGAATCCGCGGCTTGGGGATGCCGGCGTGAGATCGGCTGGCTGGGGGCGCCTGTTGCGCGCCATCGGCCTCGCCGCCCTTGCGGTCGCCTTCATCGGCCCGGCCCCGGCCAGCGAGCCGCCCGCCCCGGCCGCCTGCCCACCCGGGCTGGTGGAGGGAACCCGGTGCCTGCGCGGCCGCGATGCCAATGGCGCCTGGCTGCTGCTGGCCCGCCCACCGGACTGGCATGGCGGGCTGGTCACCCACATCTTCGGCGGCCCGCGCATGGCCGCCCCCGGCCCCGACACCACCGATGAGGACCTGCTGCGCTACGCGGAATTCCTGCGCGCCGGCTGGGCCTGGGCCTCCACCAGCCGCCGCCGCGCCGGCTTCGGCATCGGCCGCGCGGCCGAGGATACGCTGGCGGTTCGCCGCATCGCCGAACAGCATCTCGGCCCGGTGCGCTTCAGCCTGCTGCATGGGCAATCCTGGGGCGCGGCCGTCGCGGCCAAGGCGATCGAGACGCTGAACGAGCCCGATGCGGAGGGGCGTCGCCCATTCCAGGCGGCGCTGCTGACCTCCGGCGTGCTGGCCGGACCGAGTCGCGCCTATGACATGCGGGTGGATCTGCGCGCAGCCTACCAGGCGATCTGCGGCACCCATCCACGGCCGGATGAGGCGCAATACCCGGTGACGCTCGGCCTGCCGCGCGGCGCGCAGATGGCGCGGGAGGAACTGATGGCCCGCTACCTGGCCTGCACCGGCGCCGACCTGGCGGCGGAAGCGCGCAGCCCGGCGCAGCGCCGGGCGCTGGCCGACCTGTCCGCCGCCAGCCGGATTCCCGAATGGGCCATCCCCGGGCACCTGGCCTGGGCCACCACCCAGTTCGCCGACATCGCCTGGCAGATGATGGAGGGCCGCAGCGCCTTCGGGAACGCCCATGTCCGCTATGCCGGCACGTCGGATGATGCGGGCCTCAACGCCCGCATCCCTCGCATCAGGCCGGATCCGGACGCCGCCGCGCGGCTGGCGGAGGATGGCGACCCGACCGGGCGCATCGCCATTCCCGTGCTGACGCTGCATGGGGTGGAGGACATGACGGTCTTCGTCGAGCACCAGGCCGCCTACCGCGAGACCCTGGCCCGCGCCGGCACCGGTCACCTGCTGGTGCAGGTCTTCACCGAGGAGATGGAGCATTCCAAGCTCTCTGGCCCGATCTACGCCGCCGCCGCCGCCGCGCTGCGCGACTGGGCGGAGCGGCGCCGGCGGCCGACCCCGGCCGATCTGCGTGGCCGCTGCGACACGTTGGCCGGCCCGGCGACGGGGGAATGCCGCATCCTGCCGGACTACCAGCCACAGCCCTGGACCAGCCGCGTCAATCCACGCTGAGGCGAATGGCGCCCCGCAGCGCCGCCTGCAGCAGCGCCTGGTCCCGGGTGCGGGCGCCCAGGCGCCGCCGGGCCGATTTCAGGTGCAGCTCCACGGTGACCGGGGCGATGCCCATGCGGTGCGCGATCTCCTTCGTCCGCAGCCCGGCGGCCAGCCATTCCAGGGCCTCCGCCTCCCGCTCCGACAGCGCCGGGGGCTTGCGCAGCCGGGCTTGCATCAGCCGCAGCGCGAGCGGCAGGCGCGGCCCCATGGCGCGGCGCAGTGCCGCCAGCTCCCGCGGGCGCAATCCGCTGCCGATGTTCCACGCCATGCCGCCGCGCGGTGCCAGCACCAGGGAGAAGCCGGCGCGGAACCCCGCCTCGCCCGCCTCCGCGATCAGGTCCTGCTGCCGCGGCGCCAGATGGCCCAGCCGGTCGAGATGCGCCGCGCCGGTGGCGACGGAGGCGGCGGGATCCAGGCAATGCTCGAAGAACGGGTCGATCGCGGCATAGCCCCGCGCCTGGTAGTGCCGCAGCCAATCCGGCGCGAAGGTCGTCCACAGGCCGGGGGAGGGGGCGCCGAGGTCATACAGGATCAGGCGGTCCAGCCCATGATCGCCGAGAAAGCCCCCGAAGCGCGTCCACGCCTCCGCGTCATCCGGCGTGCGCAGCAGGTCCGGCAGGGCCTCCAGGTCGAGCATGCGTGCCGGTCTCCCCATGGTTTTCCGTAGCTAGCCATAACCTTACCGTAGCGTTCATCTCGGGTGCCAACCGGTCAGGCCAAGCCGGATGGCCGTTCACGCGGCTGTCATGCGGCCGCGGCGGGACCACACCGGAGGACACGCCCGATGCCATTGCGACCGCCACGCCCCTTCGCCAGTACCCTGGCGCTGCTCTGCCTCGCCGCCGCCCCGGCCGCGGCGGAACGGGTGGGCGTGCTGGTCTTCGATGCCTCCGGCTCCATGTGGAACCGGGTCGAGGGCGCGCGCACCCGGATCGAGGTGGCCCGCGACGTGGTGGGGCAGTATTTCACCAGCCGGGATGCGGCGACGCCGCTCGCCGTGCTCGCCTATGGCCACAACCGGCGCGGCGATTGCCGGGATATCGAGGTGATCGCGCCGATGGGCCGCGCCCCGGGTGCCGCGCTGGCCGACCGGCTGCGCCGCCTGGTGCCGCGCGGCATGACGCCGCTGATCGAAAGCCTGCGCCAGGGTCGCGCCCAGGTGCCGGATACGGCGGAGGCGGCGGACATCATCCTGGTGACCGATGGCCTGGAGACCTGCGACGGCGACCCCTGCGCGCTCGCCGCGCAATTCGCCGCGGAGGGCATCAAGATCCGCGCCCATGTGGTGGGCTTCGGCCTGAGCCGGACGGAGGTGCAGGCGCTGTCCTGCATCACCGAACAGACCGGCGGCCGGCTGTTCGAGACCAATTCCGGCGCCGAGCTGGCCGCGGCCCTGCGCGAGGTCAGCGCCACCGTCCCCGCCCCGGCCGTGGCGCCGCCAAGCCCTGAGCCCGCGCGCGAGGCGGCCTTTGACATCGAGGACAAGGCCGAGGCCGGCTTCACCTACCGGATCCGCTGGCGAGGCGAAGCGCGGCATGTGGATTACATGGGCTTCGTACCGCGCGGCGCCGCGCGGGGCGCGACGGGCCCCGGCTACGGCGTGATCGGCGGCACCGGCCAGCGGCCGAACAACCCGGCCGGGCGCCAGGCACCTTCTGAGCCCGGCACATATGACCTGATCATCCGCACCGCGCGCGGCACGGTCATCGCCCGCCAGGCGGTGGAGGTGGTGGCGCCGAATATGGGCTTCGAGCCGGTCGGCTCGGTCGAACCGGGCAGCCGCGTGGTGTTCCAGTTCCGCGGCCCGAACCGGCTGCAGGAACGGGTTGTGATCGCAAGGCCCGGCGATCCGCCGGACCAGTACGGCCCGAGCTGGGCCTTCGCGATGGCCAGCAACGGCCGCCGCGGCCTGCGCGTGCCGGCCGAGCCCGGCGAATACGAGGTGCGCTACATCAACGCCCGCCGGACCGAGGTGATGTTCGCGCGCCGCTTCGGCGTCGGCGTGCCCTTTGCCGATGCGGACACCACGCGCGTCGCGGCACTCGCCGCCCGGGCTGCCGCCGCCACCCGCGCCGCGCCCGCCCAGGACGCCATGCCGGAAGTCGAGGCGACCTTCCGCCTGCCGGATGGCGTGCCGCCCGGCCCGGTCACCTGGTCCGCCGTGCCGCTCGATGCCGACCTGCCGCCCGAGGCCTGGGCGCCGCAGGAGGCCAGCGTGCAGGGGCGTGGCCGCTTCCTGCCCGGCCGCTACCGGGTGACCGCCACCGCGCCCGGCGAGGTGGTGTTCGAGGCGGAGGTCACCATCGCCCCCGGCGGCCCGGCCAGCTTCACCATCCCGGCCGTGCCGGTGGCGGAGGAGCGCCATGGCGCGACGCTGACCGGCCCCTGGCAGGTCTTCCTGATCACGCCGCACAACGTGCCGCAATCGCCCGTGCCGATGCTCGGGCTGCAATTGGCGCGTACGGCGAACGGGCCGGTGACCGGCAGCTGGACCACCCGCGCCGCCCTGCTCGGCGCGCAGCGTGCCGGGGAGACGGGGCCGCTGCAGACCGGCACGCTGGCGGAGGATGGGCTGCTGCGGCTGACCTTCAGCCCGCCGGCGCCTCCGGGTGGCGAATTCATCCTGTCCGTCCGGCCCTATGGCATCGGCTATGCCGGGTCGATGTCCGCGGGCGGGCAGGGGGTGCGGGTGGCGCTATGGCCGGCGGATCACGACCTGCCGGAGCTTGGCCCGCTGCGTACGGCGCTGCACGGGGCGGCGCCGTAAGTCGCTAGCCGCGCCGCACCACGTAGTCGGCGGCCTGCAGAGCGGCGATGATGGCGTTGCCCTGGGTGCCGTCGCGGACCTCCACCATCAGGTACAGCTCGGTGCTCTGCACGGTGGGGGCGCCGAAAAGCTGCTGGTGGTTGACCTCGATGACGTTGCCGCCGAGCGCCGAGATCCGGGCGGCGATGTCGGCCAGCATGCCGGGGCGGTCCGGGATATCGAAATGCAGGCGCAGGATGCGGCCATCGCGCAGTAGCTGGCGCAGCAGCACGTTGGACAGGGCGCGCGCATCGATGTTGCCGCCGCAGATCGGGATGCCGATGTTCTGGCCCGCGAAACGCTCGGGATGCGCCAGCAGCGCGGCGAGGCCGGCGGCGCCGGCGCCTTCCGCGACTACCTTGGCGCCCTCGGCCAGCAGGGCGATGGCCTGTTCGACGCTGCGTTCGGGGGCCAGCAGGACCTCGATCCCCATCCGCTGCAGCCAGGCGAAGGGCACTTCGCCGACATCGCGCACGGCGATGCCCTCCGCCACCGTCGGGCCGCCGACGGAAACGGGCAGGCCGGCCAGGCGCTGGTGCATGGCCGGGTAGCCCTCGACCTCCACGCCGACCACGGTGATGCCGGGCTTGAGTTCGCGCGCGGCGGCGGCGCAGCCGGTCAGCAGTCCGCCGCCGCCGACCGGGACGATCAGCGTGTCGAGCTCGGGGAAATCCTCCAGCATCTCAAGCGCGGCGGTGCCCTGGCCGGCGATGACGGCGACGTCGTCATAGGGGTGGACGAAGGTCAGCCCGTGCCGGAGCGCCAGTTCATGTGCATGCGCCGCGGCTTCCGCCAGGGTTTCCCCATGCAGCACCACGCGGGCGCCCCAGCCCTCGGTGCGCGTCACCTTGGTGGCCGGGGTGAAGCGCGGCATGACGATTGTGGCGGCGATGCCTGCCAGGGATGCATGGCGCGCCACGGCCTGGGCGTGGTTGCCGGCGGACATGGCGATGACGCCTGCCTCCCGCTCCCGCGCCGTCAGCAGGGCGATGCGGTTGGCGGCGCCGCGTTCCTTGAAGGCACCGGTGGCCTGGAGGTTATCCAGCTTGAGGTGGACCCGCGCCCCGGTCGCCCGCGACAGCGCATCCGAATAGATCGTCGGCGTCCGCAGCACGGCGCCGCGGATGCGGGTGGCGGCGGCGCGCACATCCGCGAGCGTGATGGAAGGCGCATCCATCGCCCGCAGGCTTTCGAGCGGTGACATGATCAGACGAAGCGGACGCCGGCGATCTCATACACCTTGGCGCCGCCCGGGGCCGGAACCTCGACGCTGTCGCCGACCTTCTTGCCGATCAGCGCCTTGGCGAGCGGGGAGGAGTTGGAGATCGACCCATTCTTCATGTCGGCTTCGTACTGGCCGACGATCCGGTAGGTCTTCTCCTGCTCCGTCTCCTCATCCACCACGGTGACATGGGCGCCGAACAGCACCTTGTTGCCGCTGAAGCTGGTGGAATCGATGACCTCGACGGAGGGGATGACGGATTCCAGCTCCGCGATGCGGCCCTCGATGAAGGATTGGCGTTCCCGGGCCGCGTGGTATTCGGCGTTTTCGGACAGGTCGCCATGCGCGCGGGCTTCCGCGATGGCGCGGATCACGGCAGGTCGTTCCTCGACCTTGAGCTCACGCAGCTCCTCCGTCAGTCGAGCCAGGCCTTCCGCGGTCATGGGGAACTTCTGCACGTCGCGTCCTTCCTCCGGGCATCCCGCGCCCGGTCCTGCCTTTGGCCCAGTGTCCCGGATGGGGCTGGGTTTTTGCAAGCGGATCGCGGGGCGCGCTGAAACAGGCGAGGCGGGAAAGGGGTGCTGCCCCTTCCCCGCCCGCTCAGAATGAGCGCGTAAAATAGGCCTGGAGCGGCGTTACATCAAGGGTTCCACCCTTCAAGGCCGCGATGGCGTGAACGGCGGCCCGTGCGCCGGCGAGCGTCGTGTAGTGCGGGACGCCGTGCGTCAGGGCGCTGCGGCGGATATCGAAGCTGTCACTGACGGACTGCCCGCCGCTGGCCGTGTTGATCACCAGCTGGATCGCATCCGACTTGATGGCATCCACGCAATGTGGCCGCCCTTCGGCAACCTTGTTGATCACCGTGCAGTCCAGCCCGACATCGCGCAGCCTGGCGGCGGTGCCGCGGGTGGCGAGGATCTTGAAACCCATCTCGATCAGCCGCCGCGCCAGGGTGACGGCGCCGGCCTTGTCGCCATCCTTGACCGAGAGAAAAGCCGTACCCGCTTCCGGCAGCTTCACCCCGGCGCCCATCTGGGATTTCAGGAAGGCCTTCTCGAAGGACAGGTCGAGGCCCATCACCTCGCCGGTCGATTTCATCTCCGGGCCGAGGATGACATCCACATTCGGGAAGCGGTTGAACGGGAAGACCGCTTCCTTGACCGCGACGTGGCGGGAGATGGCGGTATCGTCGAGCCCGAAGGTCTTCAGATGCGCGCCGGCCATGACCAAGGCGCCGATCTTGGCGACGGCGATGCCGGTGGCCTTGGCGACGAAGGGCACGGTGCGGCTGGCGCGGGGATTGACCTCGAGCACGAAGATCTCGCCGTCCTTGACCGCGTATTGCACGTTCATCAGGCCCTTGACCTTCAGGGCCTTGGCCATCGCCTCCGTCTCCGCCTTCAGCTCCGTGATGATGGCGGGCGGCAGGGAATAGGGCGGCAGGGAGCAGGCGCTGTCGCCGGAATGGATGCCGGCTTCCTCGATATGCTCCATGACGCCGGCGACATAGACATCGCCCGTCTCATCCGCGATGCAGTCCACATCGACCTCGATCGCATCGGCCAGGTACTGGTCGATCAGGATCGGGTTGTCGCCGGAAACCTTCACGGCCTCCGCGCCGAAGCGGCGGAGCTGTTCCTTGTTGTAGGCAATTTCCATGGCGCGGCCGCCCAGCACGTAGGAGGGGCGCACCACGACCGGGTAGCCGATGCGCTCGGCCTCGACCAAGGCTTCGTCCAGGGTCCGGGAAATGCCGTTCTGCGGCTGCTTCAGGCCGAGCGACTTCAGCAGCAGCTGGAAGCGCTCGCGGTCCTCGGCGATGTCGATGGCCTCCGCGGAGGTGCCGAGGATCGGGATGCCCGCCTTGTGCAGCGCCTGCGACAGCTTCAGGGGCGTCTGCCCGCCATACTGGACGATGCAGCCCAGAAGCTCGCCGGATTCCTGTTCCTTGCGGCAGATCGCCAGTACGTCCTCAGCCGTCAGCGGCTCGAAATACAGGCGGTCGGAAGTGTCGTAGTCCGTGCTGACCGTCTCGGGGTTGCAGTTGACCATGATGGTCTCGTAGCCGGCATCGCGCAGCGCGTAGCAGGCATGGACGCAGCAATAGTCGAACTCGATGCCCTGGCCGATCCGGTTGGGACCGCCGCCGAGGATGATGATCTTTTTCCGATCTGTCGGGCGGGATTCGCAGGACGGCGCGCCGAAGCCGCCCTCATAGGTCGAGTACATATAGGGCGTGTCGGAGGCGAATTCCGCCGCGCAGGTGTCGATGCGCTTGAACACGGCATGCACGCCCAGCGCGTCGCGCGCCGCGAAGACCTGCGCTTCCGTCTTGCCCGTCAGCTTCGCCAGGCGCGTATCGGCGAAGCCGAGCGCCTTCAGCGCGCGAAAACCGTCGGCGGTCTTCGGCAGGCCCTCGGCCTTCACCTTCTGCTCGGCCTGCACGATCTTCTCGATCTCGCGGATGAACCACGGGTCGAAGCGGCAGGCCTCGTGGATCTCCTCCACGGACATGCCGGCGCGCAGCGCCTGCGCCACCACCAGCGCACGGTCCGGCTTAGGCGTGGCCAGCGAGGTGCGGATGGCGGCGTGGCTGCCATCGCCGGGAACCTCGATCTCATCGAGGCCCGTGAAGCCTGTCTCCAGCCCGCGCAGGCCTTTTTGGAGCGCCTCGGCAAAGCTGCGGCCGATGGCCATGGTCTCGCCGACCGACTTCATGCTGGTGGTCAGCGTCGCCGGCGTGCCGGGGAATTTTTCAAAGGTGAAGCGCGGGATCTTCACCACGACATAGTCGATCGTCGGCTCGAAGCTGGCCGGCGTCACCATGGTGATGTCGTTCTTCAGCTCGTCCAGCGTGTAGCCGACCGCCAGCTTCGCGGCGATCTTGGCGATCGGGAAGCCGGTGGCCTTCGACGCCAGCGCGGAGGAACGCGAGACGCGTGGATTCATCTCGATGACCACCATGCGGCCATCGACGGGGTTGATGCCGAACTGCACGTTGGAGCCACCGGTATCGACGCCGATCTCCCGCAGGCACGCGATGCTGGCATCGCGCATCCGCTGGTATTCCTTGTCCGTCAGCGTCAGCGCCGGGGCGATGGTCACAGAGTCGCCGGTATGCACGCCCATCTGGTCCAGGTTCTCGATGGAGCAGATGATGATGCAGTTGTCCGCGCTGTCGCGGACCACCTCCATCTCATACTCCTTCCAGCCCAGCACGCTTTCCTCGACCAGCACCTCGGTGGTCATGGAGGCGGACAGGCCGGCGGCGACGATCTGCTCGAATTCCTCGCGGTTGTAGGCGATGCCGCCACCGGTGCCGCCGAGGGTGAAGCTCGGCCGGATGACGCAGGGCAGGCCGACTTCCTCGAGGCCCTTGCGGGCTTCCTCCATCGAATGGGCGATGGCGGATTTCGGGCTCTCGATGCCGATCTTGGACATGGCATCGCGGAACTTCAGCCGGTCCTCGGCCTTGTCGATGACATCCGCCTTGGCGCCGATCAGCTCGCAGCCGTACTTCTTCAGCACGCCCGCGGCATCCAGCTTCAGCGCGGTGTTCAGCGCGGTCTGGCCGCCCATGGTGGGCAGCAGCGCGTCCGGGCGTTCCTTGGCGATGATCTTCTCGACCATCTCCACCGTGATCGGCTCGATATAGGTGGCATCCGCCAGGCCCGGATCGGTCATGATCGTGGCGGGGTTGGAGTTCACCAGGATCACCCGATAGCCTTCGGATCGCAGTGCCTTGCAGGCCTGGGCGCCGGAATAGTCGAACTCGCAGGCCTGGCCGATGACGATCGGGCCGGCGCCGATGATCAGGATGGATTTGATGTCGGTGCGCTTCGGCATGTCAGGCTCCGGTCGAGTTGGATTGGCGCCGCGCGCTCAGCAGCAGCAGCGGCAGGATCAGCAGGTGGGGGATGCCCCAGAAATACAGGGCGAGGGGTGCTTCCTCCCCCAGCATCAATGTCGTCGCGCCATGCAGCACCACGGACAGCGCGAAGGCGCCGAGCGCCGCCCGCATCGGTGACATCAGCCGCCGCAGCGAGGATGCGACGGTGAAAAGGATCAGGCCCGAATAGGCCAGGGCGAACAGCCCGAAGGCAAAGGGCATCATGTGGCGCGGCTTTCCGTGGCGAGCTTCACCGCCAGCAATGCCAGCGCGCCGCCGAGCACCCAGCGCTGCACCGCCATCCAGGTCGGGTTGGCGCCGAGGAAGCGCGCCGCGCCCGCCGCGCCCCAGACCAGCACCGCGTCCCAGGCCATGCAGATGGCGATCTGCACGAAGCCGAGGATCGCGGCCTGCAGGAACAGATTTCCTCGAGCTGGATCGAGGAAGGGCGGCAGCACGGCCATGTAGAACAGCGCCACCTTCGGGTTCAGCGCCGCGGTGGCGAAGCCGACCCAGAACAGCCGCGCGCGCGGTTCGCGCGGCATCGGCCGGGCGGCAAAGATAGGCTGCCCGCCGGGCCGCACGCTCTGCCAGGCGAGATAGAGCAGGTACGCCGCCCCGCCGAGCCGCAGCACGTCCCAGGCATAGGGCACCGCCAGCAGCGCCGCGGTGATGCCGGCGGCGGCGCAGACCATGATGGTGAAGGAGCCGAACTGGCAGCCGACCAGCGAAACCATGCCCGCCCCGGTGCCCTGCGCGAGCGACCGCGAGATCAGGTACAGCATGTTCGGCCCCGGCGTGACAGCGAGGCCGAGCGAGAGTGCGGCGAAGATCAGCAGGGTGTCGAGGGAGGGCATGCTATTACATTAGTGACTTCACGAGTGTCTCGACTGCTACGATTGCGCGCTCGACGTATACGGCCAGCGCATGAGGCCCCAGTTTCAGAAGTAGCCAAGTCAGCAGACCGCCAGCGCCGATAAAAAGGCGTAATTCGCCGATTCTAATAAAGCCCGTTTTAATGCGGGTTAAGAGGCTACTGATCTCAGCGCTAGAGACCGATGTTTCCTCGGAATTCAGCGGTAGATCATTTGGGCGCGTCTGCAGTTTCTCTAGCACCTCATCGAGGGCATTGGTCGCCTCATCCCGAACAGCCGAATTATCGGTAAGACGAACGACTCTATCGGATGCCGGAATTTGAAGATCTGCCTCAAGCGTATCCGCACCATCTGGCAGCAGAAAAAATTGTTCCCCAGCAAAAAAGCCTTCAGGAGATAAGATGATATCGCCGTCACGATCAAAAGTGACCAGTTTCTTATCATGAAGTTTTCCTATGACTCGATCAATAGTTCGAATTAAGGTTGATGCAAAGGCGGCGGGAATGGGTTTATCGTTTAGCTCTGCTAGTCGTTGTTCATGAATTCTTGCGCGCACAACGAAGAATGCTTCGGGCTGATTGTGGAAATGGGAGAAAATTATCTTGAAAATTCGTTCCTCATCCCGGGCAGCATCCGCCATTTCTCTATACGTAGCCATCGTGGGTGCTCGGCCTATCCTGCGTGTGCCCCGAGCTTAACCGTTACAAGCATGCGCTACCATTGCACTGGTCAACCGCCTTGCTGGTCTCGATCATCCCCACGAAGCGCCGGAACAGATGATGGCTGTCCGTCGGCCCCGGGCTCGCCTCCGGGTGGTACTGCACCGAGAACGCCGGCTTCGTGCTGCTGGCGATGCCCTCGTTGCTGCCGTCGAACAGGCTGCGATGCGTCACCGTCACGCCATCCGGCAGGCTCGCATCATCTACCGCGAAGCCGTGGTTCTGGCTGGTGATCTCCACCTTGCCCGTCGCCAGTTCCTTCACCGGCTGGTTGGCGCCGCGATGGCCGCGATCGAGCTTGTAGGTCTTGGCGCCCAGGGCGAGCGCCAGGAGCTGGTGGCCTAGGCAGATGCCGAAGACGGGCAGGCCGGTGTCCAGCACGCCCTGGATGGCCGGCACCGCATAGGCACCCGTTGCCGCCGGGTCGCCCGGGCCATTGGACAGGAAGACGCCATCCGGCTTGTGGGCCAGGATGTCTTCTGCCGTGGCGGTCGCCGGCACCACCGTCACGGCGCAGCCGGCCGCCGCCAGGCAGCGCAGGATGTTGCGCTTGGCGCCGTAATCCACCGCGACCACCTTGTACTTCGGCGCGGTCTGGGTGGCGTAGCCCTGGCCCCAGGCCCATTCGGCCTCGTCCCAGCTATAGGATTGCCGGGTCGAGACCTCCTTTGCCAGGTCCATCCCCTCCAGCCCCGGCCAGGCCTTCGCCTGCGCCACCAGCGCCGGGATATCGAACTTCCCGTCCGCCGGATGCGCCAGCACGCCATTCGGGGCGCCGCCATCGCGGATGCGGACCGTCAGCGCGCGTGTGTCGATGCCGGCGATGCCCGGCACGCCATGCGACTTCAGCCAATCATCCAGGTGCCGCGTGGCCCGGTAGTTGGATGGCTCGGTCAGGTCCTGCTTGACGATCAGGCCGCGCGCGGCGGGGGTGGTCGCCTCGATATCCTCGGCATTGGCGCCGACATTGCCGATATGCGGGAAGGTGAAGCAGATGGTCTGCCCGGCATAGGAGGGATCGGTCAGCACCTCCTGGTAGCCGGTCATCGAGGTGTTGAAGCAGATCTCCGCCACGGTGGTGGTCTGGGCGCCAAAGCCGCGGCCCCAGAAGACGCTGCCATCGGCCAGCACCAGGGCGGCAGTGGCGCCTGGGGGAGGGGTCTGGGCAGTCTGCGTCTGGCTCACGGGGCGGTTCTCCGGATGCGGGGCGGGGCGGGGGGTGCTATCGCCTTGCGGCAGGTCGGTGAGGCTGAGGCCGGTGGCGGCGAGGATGGCGGACCAGTGCTTGGATGGCACCGCCCGCGACTGGCGCCATTTCCGCACGGCCTCGGTGCCGATGCCGAGGCGCTGCGCCGCGGCCTCCGGCCCGCCCATCAGGGCGATGATCTCTTCGACGGTTCGCATGGCCTCGCTATGTGGGAATTTTCTTCCCAAGCCAAGCATAATCCGCGGCCGGGAAGATTTTTCCCAGGCGCCGCCCCATGCTACAGCATCCGGACAAGGAGAACCCTCATGGCCGATGATCTTCGCACCCGTTTTACCGCTGAACTGAAGACCGCGATGCTGGCCAAGGATGCGGCCCGCACCTCCGGCCTCCGCATGATCACCGCCAAGCTGAAGGACGCTGACATCGCCGCCCGCCCCTCCGGCGTGGAGAAGGTGCCGGACGACCAGATCATCTCCATGCTGCGCGGCATGGTGAAGTCCCGCGCCGAGAGCGCCGCCATGTACCGCCAGGGCAACCGCCCGGAGCTGGCGGAGAAGGAGGAGGCGGAGATCGCCATCATCGAATCCTTCCTGCCGCAGCAGATGGATGAGGCCGCGATGCAGGAAGCGGTGCGGGATGCGGTGGCCGAATCCGGCGCCCAGAACATCAAGGACATGGGCAAGGTGATGGCCGTGCTGCGCGCCAAGCACGCCGCCAGCCTGGACATGGCCAAGGCCGGGCCGCTGGTGAAGGCGGCACTCGGCGGCTGATCCGCCGCGAGGACGCGAAGAAGCAGCGCGGTGCGAAGAAATCGCACCGCGCCCATTCTCCCGACCGGGTCCGGTGCTAATAGGGGCGGCACCCATGGCACTGCCCCCCAACTTCCTCGAGGAGCTGCGTGCGCGGACTCCGCTGGCACCGCTGATCCAGCGGAAGACGCGGCTGACCAAATCCGGGCGGAACTGGAAGGGCTGCTGCCCCTTCCACGGGGAGAAGACCCCCTCCTTCTACGTCTATGACGACCATTTCCACTGCTTCGGCTGCGGCGCGCATGGCGATGCCATCAGCTTCGTCATGCGGGCGGAAGGCCAGGGATTTCCGGAAGCGGTGGAACGCTTGGCGGCCGAGGCCGGCATGCAGGTTCCGCAGGCGACGCCGGAAGCCGCCGCCCGGGAACGCCGCGCACGGGATCTGTACGGCGTGCTGGAAGCTGCCGAGGCCGCCTTCCGCCGCCGCCTGCGCCTGCCGGAGGGCGCGCAGGCGCTCGCCTACCTGAAGCGCCGCGGGCTGAGCGATGACACCATCGCCGGCTTCGGCCTGGGCTGGTCCGGCGGCGGCCGCGGCGTGCTGGCGGCGGAGCTGAAGGCGGAGGGCATCAGCCCGGGCCAGCTCGCCGAGGCCGGCCTGGTGCGGGAAAGGGAGGACGGCGAAGGGTTCTCCGACCTTTACTTCAACCGCGTGATCTTCCCGATCCGCGACCGGCGCGGGCGCGTGATCTCCTTCGGTGGGCGCATCCTGGGGGAGGGCCAGCCGAAATACGTCAACGGGCCGGAGACCAGCCTGTTCTCCAAGCGCCGCAACCTCTACGGCCTGGACCTGGCGCGCGAAGGCGCCTTCCGCGGCGCGCCTGTGGTGGTGGTGGAGGGCTATATGGACGTCATCGCCCTGCACCAGGCCGGCTTCACCGGCGCCGTCGCCCCGCTCGGCACCGCGCTGACGGCGGAGCAGATGGAGGAGCTGTGGCGCCTGACGCCGGAGCCGGTGCTGTGCTTCGACGGCGACGCCGCCGGCGGCCGTGCCGCGGCCAAGGCGGCGGAGGCGGCGCTGCCGCTGCTGACCACGGAACGCAGCCTGAAGCTGGCCACCCTGCCGGCCGGAGAGGACCCGGACACGCTGGTCACCCGCAGCGGCCCGGCCGGCTTCACCGCGGTGCTGGACGGCGCGCGGCCGCTGTCGGAGGCGCTGTACGCCCTGCTGACCGAAGGCCGCCCCGCCACCACGCCGGAACAGCGCGCCGCGCTGCGCAACCGGCTGGCCGCGGTGGCCAACGCCATCCCGGACAAGTCGCTGGCGGCGGAGTATCGGCGCAGCCTGCTGGACCGCTTCTTCGCGTCCACCCGCGCCCAGCCCGGCGGGCGCGGCGCGCAGAATGGCGGGATGGGCCGCAAGCCGATGCCCGCCCCGCGCGCCCGCCCGGCGATCACGCGGGAGCGGACGCGCACGGAACAGGCCTCGACGCTGATGGCCCTCACGCTGCGCCATCCCTGGCTGCTGGGGGAGGTGGAGGAATGCTTCGCCGCGGTCGACCTCGGCGATCCTGTGCTGGGCCGCTGCCGGGACGCGGTGCTGGCCTGGCTGGCGGAGGGGCATGAACTTGACTCAACCCGCCTGATGGACCAACTCGCCGGCAGAGGGATGGCGGAGCTTGCAACCGGCCTGCTGCGAGGCGCCGGGGTGCCGGAAGCCGCCTCCGTCGATGCCCAGCCGAAGGACGCGCTGGACGCTTGGTGGCACTTCTACGGCCTGCTGCGCGGCAGGGCGGAGTTGGAGGAGGATCAGGCCCGGGAGGGGCGTGCCTGGGTCGAGGCGACCGACCCGGTCGCCCAGGCCCGCGCCCAGCAGCGCATCATCCGGCTGACGATGCTGCTGGAAGCGCAGCACCGGGGAGAGATGGCGGAGGATGCGGCCGGCGCGGCCGGCCTTCAGGACGAGCAGGCCATGGGCGGGCATTGAGCGGGCAGGGCCATGGATTGCACTTTGCGGGCAGGTCATGGATTGCACTGGCGGGCGCGCCTTGGATTGCACGGGCGGGCGCGCCTTGGGTTGCACTGGCGGGCGCGCCGTGGGTTGCACTGGGCAAGGTGGGCCATGGGTTGGCGCTGAGCGGGCGTAGTGGCGCAGGAACGGGCGAATTCGCGCGGGCAGGTCGGGGCAAAAGCCCGGTCTTGCCAGGGCGCCGTTGACGGAGCGGAAAAGGCATGGCGAGCAAGGCCGCGAATGGCGCCGACACGGCAGAAGGACGCGACGAGGCGGTGGAAGGCGTGCTGCTCGATACCCTGACGGCTGCGGTCAAGAAGCTGATCGCCCGCGGCAAGGAACGCGGCTACGTCACCTATGATGAACTGAACGCCGCGCTGCCCTCCGAACAGGTGTCCTCCGAGTTGATCGAGGACACGATGGCGACGCTCAATGAGCTCGGCATCAATGTCGTGGAATCCGAGGAGAGCGAAGACGGCGAGGCCAGCGCCGAGAAGCCGGCCGCCAAATCCGACGACGACGAGAAGGATGAGGAGGAAGGCGGCGGCAATGTCGATGAGGCCAATCTCGGCCGCACCGACGACCCGGTCCGCATGTACCTGCGCGAGATGGGCAGCGTCGAGCTGCTGTCCCGCGAGGGCGAGATCGCCATTGCCAAGCGGATCGAGGCCGGGCGGGACATGATGATCGGCGGGCTCTGCGAGAGCCCGCTGACCTTCAAGGCGATCGTCGCCTGGCATGAGGCGGTCAAGGAAGGCCGCATGCTTCTCCGGGACGTCATCGACCTGGAGGCGACCGCTGGCGCCAATACGCCCGAGGGCACGCCGCCGCCCGAGGAAGAATATGAGGAAGGCGACGAGGCGGCCGAGGGCGTTGGCCTTTCGCTCTCCGCACTTGAGGAAAAGCTGAAGCCGGAAGCCCTGGTCGCCTTCGAGCAGATCGAGAGCCTGTTCGGCAAGCTGCAGAAGCTGTCGTCCAAGCGGATGGATGCCTATACCTCGGGCGGCGAGAATTCCCAGCGCTCCGAGAAGACCTATGAGAAGCAGCGCCAGGAGCTGGTGGCGCTGGTGGAGAAGGTGCATCTCCACAACAACCGGATCGAGGAGCTGGTCGACCAGCTCAAGGGCCTGAACCGCCGCCAGACCACGCTTGAAGGCCAGGTTCTCAGGCTCGCCGAGGCCCAGAAGGTCAAGCGCGAGGAATTCCTCGAACAGTGGCGCGGCAGCGAGCTGGATCCGGGCTGGTTCGAGCGCATCAGCAAGCTGCAGACGCGCGGCTGGAAGACCTTCGTCGCGCGGTCCAAGGACGATGCCGAGGCGATCCGCGCCGAGATCGCGCGGGTGGCCGCCGATACCGGCCTGCCGGTGCCGGATTTCCGGCGCGTCTACCAGACCGTCTCGCGCGGCGAGCGGGACATGACGCAGGCGAAGAAGGAGATGATCGAGGCCAACCTCCGCCTCGTCATCTCCATCGCCAAGAAATACACCAATCGCGGCCTGCAATTCCTGGACCTGATCCAGGAGGGCAATATCGGCCTGATGAAGGCGGTCGATAAGTTCGAGTACCGCCGCGGCTACAAGTTCTCCACCTATGCCACCTGGTGGATCCGGCAGGCCATCACGCGCTCCATCGCCGACCAGGCGCGGACCATCCGCATCCCGGTCCATATGATCGAGACGATCAACAAGCTGGTCCGCACGTCCCGCCAGATGCTGCACGAGATCGGCCGCGAACCGACGCCGGAGGAGCTGGCCGAGAAGCTCGGCATGCCGCTGGAGAAGGTCCGCAAGGTCCTGAAGATTGCGAAGGAGCCGATCTCGCTCGAGACGCCGATCGGCGACGAGGAGGACAGCCACCTCGGCGATTTCATCGAGGACAAGAACGCCATCATCCCGCTGGATGCCGCGATCCAGTCCAACCTGCGCGAGGCCACCACGCGCGTGCTGTCCAGCCTGACGCCGCGCGAGGAACGGGTGCTGCGGATGCGCTTCGGCATCGGCATGAATACCGACCACACGCTGGAGGAAGTCGGCCAGCAGTTCAACGTCACCCGCGAGCGCATCCGCCAGATCGAGGCGAAGGCGCTGCGCAAGCTGAAACACCCCAGCCGCAGCCGCAAGCTGCGCAGCTTCCTGGATAATTGACCCATGGCGACGGCGGCGCGCACCGGCATCCGTGAACCGGTGCAGCGGATCGAGGTGGATGTCACCTTCCTCCGCATGGATGCGCCGCCCACCGGCACGCAGCCTGATTTTCCCCCGGGATGCAGCGTGGTGCGGCTGGCGCGCTGTTCCGTGCCCTTCTACCGCTACCTGTATGACACGGTCGGCCGCGACTATGTCTGGTGGCTGCGCCGGACCGTGCCGGATGCGGAGATCGCGGCGCTGCTGGCCCGGCCCGAGATCTCCATCCATGTGCTTTACCAGGGCGGGGAGCCGGCGGGCTTCTATGAACTGGAACGGCGCGGCGCCGAACACGGCACCAACCTGGCCTATTTCGGCCTGATGCCGCATGCCATCGGCCGCGGCGCCGGCCGCGCCCTGCTGCGCCACGCCATCGACAGCGCCTGGGCGGAAAGCCCCCGCCTGCTGACGGTGAACACCTGCACCGCCGACCACCCGCGCGCGCTGCCGAACTATGTCGAGGCCGGCTTCCGCATCATGCGGACGCTGCGGGAATTGTGGCCGGTGCCGCTGCGCCTCGGCCTGCCGATCCCGGAGCGGCTGCGTGCCGGCTGAACGGGCGGCACCGCAGCCGATGCCGGTGACCCCGGCGATGTCCGAGGACGCGCTGCAGACCCTGCAGGCCAAGGCGGAGGAGGCGGCCCGGCTGCTCGGCGCCCTGGCGCATGGTAAGCGGCTGATGGCGCTGTGCCACCTGGTCGAGGGTGAGAAATCCGTCGGCCAGCTTGCCGCGCTGGTCGGGCTGTCCCCCACCGCGCTGTCGCAGCACCTGGCGCGGATGCGCGACCTGCGGCTGGTGGAGACGCGGCGCGAGGGCCAGACCATCCATTACCGGCTGGCGAGCCCGGAGGTGGAGGCGGTGCTGGAGACGCTGTACCGCCTGTACTGCGCGCCGAAAGCCAACTGAACCGCGAAAGGGCCTGCCCGTTGCAGTGGCAGGAGGATCCCCCGATGACGGCTTCGAGAAAGGTGGCGCTGGTGACCGGCGCGGCGCGCGGCATCGGCCTGGCGGTTGCGGCGCGGCTGGCGGCCGATGGCTGGGCGGTGGTCGCCGCCGACCGCGACGGCCCGGCGCCGGACCTGCCCGTTCGCTTCGTGCAGGCGGATGTGTCGGATGAGGCGGCGGTGGCCGCCCTGGTGCAGGGCATCGCGCAGCAGGAGGGCCGGCTGGATGCGCTGGTCTCCAATGCCGGCTTCATGATCCGCAAGCCGGTCGGGCAGCTCAGCCTGGCCGAATGGTCTGCCGTGCTCGCCACCAACCTGACCGCAACCTTCCTGCTGGTGCGCGCGGCGGAGGCGATGCTGCGCGCGGCGCGCGGTTCCTTGGTAACCATGGCCTCCACCCGCGCGCATCAGTCGGAGCCGGATACGGAAAGCTATGCGGCATCCAAGGGCGGGCTGCTGGCGCTGACCCATGCGCTGGCGGTGAGCCTGGGGCCGGATGTGCGGGCCAATACCGTCAGCCCCGGCTGGATCGACACGCGGCCCGACCCTGGGGGCGACCCCCTGCGGCCGGAGGACCATGCCCAGCACCCGGCCGGGCGTGTCGGCCGGGTGGAGGATGTGGCGGCCCTGGTGGCCTGGCTGGTCGGGCCGGAGAGCGGCTTCGTCACCGGCGCCGAATTCGTCACCGATGGCGGGATGACGCGGAAGATGATCTACGCCGAATAGGTCACTCGGCCGCCGGCGCCAGCTTGTCCTGCGTCTTCGTCTCGAAGTCGCTGGCATCGTGGCGTTCATGCAGCTGGCTGGAGGGCACGCCGCTGACGCGGTTGACCATGCGGCCGCGCTGCACCGCCGGGCGGGCGCCGATGCTGTCGTTCCAGCGACGCAGGTTCTTGTACTCCTCCACCTGCAGGAATTCCGCTGCCGCGCCGTAGAGCCAGCCATTCTGCAGCCCGCCATACCAGGGCCAGACGGCGATATCGGCGATGGTATAGTCCGGGCCGGCCAGGAACTCGCTCTCGGCCAGGCGGCGGTCCAGCACATCCAGCTGGCGCTTCACCTCCATGGAGAAGCGGTCGATCGGGTATTCCATCTTGGACGGCGCATAGGCGTAGAAATGCCCGAAGCCGCCGCCGAGATAGGGCGCGCTGCCCATCTGCCAGAACAGCCAGGACAGGCATTCGGCGCGCGGCGCCGGGTCCTTCGGCAGGAAGGCGCCGAACTTCTCGGCCAGGTGCACCAGGATGGCGCCGGATTCGAAGACGCGGATCGGCGCCGGGCCGCTGCGGTCCAGCAGCGCCGGGATCTTGGAGTTCGGGTTGACGCCGACGAAGCCGCTGCCGAACTGGTCACCCTCGCCAATGCGGATCAGCCAGGCATCGTATTCGGCGCCCTTGTGGCCCGCCGCCAGCAGCTCCTCCAGCATCACAGTCACCTTCACGCCGTTCGGCGTGGCCAGCGAGTAGAGCTGCAGCGGGTGCTTGCCGACGGGCAGTTCCTTGTCATGCGTCGGGCCGGCGACGGGGCGGTTGATGTTGGCGAAGCGGCCGCCATTGGCCTTGTTCCAGGTCCAGATCTTCGGGGGCGTGTAGTCCGGGGCATCGCTCATGCGTCAGGCTCCTGCCATTCCAGCAGCGTTAGGTGAGCGCGCGGGTGGCGAAGGGCAAGGCCGCGACGCAACGCCGGCGGTTGCCAGCCGGCGCAGCGGCCGGACGTCGCGCGGCAGCAGGCGGCGTGCCTGCGGGACACGCCGCCGAATGGGCTCAGCCCGGCTGCCGGTATTCCTGCGTCTTCCAGGACAGGTGGCGCACGGCGGCCGGTGCGTCGCTGATCTTCCGGATATTGCCCCAGCTCTGCTTGTAGTTCGGGATGATCAGCTCGTTGGTCGCCTTGCTGACGACATTGCCCTGCACGCCGGTCGGGTAGCCGAACAGCATGAAGGTCTCGTTCCGCCGGACCTGCGTCTCGGGCCAGGCGACGGCCTGGGTGGCGCCGTTGCCGTTGAAGATCTCCACCAGGTCGCCCGGGTTGAGCCCCATCTCCTGCATGTCGGCCGGGTTCATCTCGATATACGGATAGGGGAAGCGGTCGCGCACGAAGTCGTTGTGCTGGTCGAGATAGGCGGACTGCCAGACATGGTTGGCGCGGCCGTTGTTGATCAGGAAGCGGTGGCCGTCCTTCTCCGCCTGCTTGCCCTCGGCCTGCAGCCCGCGCCAGGCGGTGGTGGTGAAGGTCGCGCGGCCATCCGGCCGGTTGAACTTGCCATCCGCATAAAGCCGCTTGGTGCCGAGGATGGCCTGCTCGCCCGCCGGCGGCGGCGCGGCCGCGGCGGAAGGACCGGTGCCCGGCCCCGCCTGCTGGACCGGCTCCCTGCCGCGCGCACCCTCGATCGCCGGGCCCTGGACCACCATGCCCGGCGTCGCGCCGGTGGTGGTGCCGGAGGTCACGGGCCCGGTGCCCGCGAGGCCCACGGCCGGTTCCTGGAAGCCGTTGGTGCCCATGGCGCGCAGCCGGGCATAGGTGACGAATTCACCGCCCTTCTCGTGCCGGCGGTAGCCGTCGTTGAAGGCGTCCTCCTCGGTCTGCCAGTCATAGCCGCGAAAGCGGTCGGCGATCTCCGCCTTGCCCGCATCCCGCCAGGTCCGCTCCAGCGCCTGCGCCAGGCGCGCCGCGATCAGGCAGTCGGGCAGCGCGCGGCCCGGCGGGTCCATGTAGCGCTCGGTCAGGCGCATGCGGCGCTCGCCGTTCATCGAGGTCAGGTTCATCTCGCCGGATGTGGCGGCGGGCAGCACCACATGGGCGCAGGTGCCGATCTGCGTCGGCACGATGTCCACATTCACCGTGAAGAGCCCGCCGGCGCGGATGGCGCGCATGATGGCCTCGACCTGCGCCGGGCGGTCACCGGCGGCGACGCCGTCCATGGCTTCCTTCACCATGTTGGTGCGGCGCTGGTAGCTGCGCTTGAACTCGCTGGCATTCAGCGTGGTCTTGAAGTGGTCGCAGCCCCAGACGTGGTGGATGCCGCCGCGGCCCTGGATCAGCAGCTGGTCGACATAGGCGGCGGGCTTGCCGACATGGGCATCGGAGGGGCGCGAATAGCCTTCCTGGTGGCCGCCGAGCCGCACGCAGCCGCCACCCGGGCGCCCGATATTGCCGGTGGCCAGCGCCATGTTCACCAGCGCCTGGTTGGTCCGGTAGTTGTCGTTGCCCCAGATGATGCCCTTCTCATAGGCGAACATCGTCCGGCGCCGCGCACCGCCCTGCTTCGGCTCCGCGATCCAGGACGCGGCCCTGCGGATATCGGCTTCCGAAAGGCCGGTGACGCGTGCCGCTTCCTCCACGGTGGTGCGATTGCCCGCCACCGCCGCATCGAAGCCGCTGGTGCTCGCCTCGATGAAGGGGCGGTCCAGCCAGCCGCGCGCGGCGATCTCGGTGAACAGCGCATTGAACAGGATGAGGTCGGTGCCGCTGTTGATCTGCAGGTGCAGCACGTTCTCGCGGCCCGCCTCGGCCTCGCAGGCGGCGATGGTGACGGTGCGCCGCGGGTCCACGACGATGATGCGCGCCGGCGCATGCGGCTCGTTCGGCAGTTCCTGCCGCTTCTTGCCGAGGCTGCTGCCGCGCAGGTTCGGCACCCAGTGGTTCAGGAAATAGTTGGTCTGCGTCTCCAGGCTATTGGCGCCGGCGACGAAGATGGTGTCGGCGAGCTCCGCATCCTCGTAGCAGTTGTTCAGCTCACCCACGCCCATGTCGCGGGAGCCATGGACTTCCGAATTGTAGGCGGGGCGGTTGTGGATGCGGATGTTCTTCACCTTCATGCTCTCGAAGTAGAGCTTGCCGGTGGCCCAGGTGTTCTCGTAGCCGCCGCCGGCGCCGCCATGGTCGTAGGCGGAGACGATGAGGCCATCCTCGCCCTGCTCCTCGACCACGCGCCTCGTCACCTCCGCGACCAGCGCCAGGCTGTCCTCCCAGGAGGTCGGCGACATGGTGCCGTAGCGCCAGACGAGGGGATCGGTCAGCCGTGCCTGCTGCGTGCCGGTGACGGTCGAATAGGAAACCTCCGCCATGCGGGCGCCGCGGATGGAGCCGAGGCCGGAGTTCACGACGCATTCATGGTCCGGCTTGATGACGATCTGGACGTCGCGGCCATCCTGCTTGACGATGTTGTACATCGAGGGCGCGACCCAGCCGGTGCTGTCGGCGTATTGCTGGCCGCGCAGATCCACGCCGAAGGCGTTCTCGCCCGGCGCCGGGCCGCCCTGCCGGTTCATAGGCCAAGTGTAGGCCTTGTAGCCGCAGCCCACGATGCAGAAGTGGCAGGTCACGTTGTTCACCCGCGCATCGCGCGGCGGGATCGGCAGGCGGTCGATATTGCGCTTGTAGGCCATGTCCGATCCTCCCTCAGCCGAGCACGTTGGAATGGCGGCCGTAGATCAGCTCATCCACGCCCTCCGCCTGGATGTCGCCGTCGCCGTCGATGCTGAGGCGGAACTGGGCGAGGTTCTGGGTCGCATGGCCCCAGACCTGCAGCCCGCCCTTCTCGCAGTCGAAGCGGCTGTAATGGCCGGGGCAGTTCAGCGTCCGGTCATCGGTCCGGTAGAACATCGGGTAGCCCTTGTGCGGGCAGAGCGTGGAATAGGCGACCACATCGCCATCCGGCCCGATGCCGCCCTCCACCCGCGCGCCCAGCTTGATGAGCACGCCGGGGCTGTCCGCATCCGGATAGGCGATGTTCACCGGCTCGTTGAGCTTCAGGTCGCGCAGATTGGCGAGCCTGGCGCGGGGATAGGTGACCTGGGCCAGCGCCGGCGCCGCCTTGGCGGGGGCCGCGGGCGCCGTCGCCACGGCGGCGGCACCGGCCGCGGCAATCGCGCTTCGTCCGAGGAAAAAGCGGCGGCCCGCCTCGGTTACCTTGTTGCATCCCGACATGACTGCCCTCCCTTGGCTGGGCCAGGCGGTGCATCGGCCGTGCCAGGCCGGGTTGGCATCCGGCCGTGCGGTGCAGCATCCGCGAAGCGCAGCGATTGCAGCGCGCAAGGCCATGCCTCTGCTGCACTGCAGCGATGGCCGCGGTCCAGCAACCGGGATCGCGCCGGCTCAGGCAGTCCCGGAAGCTGGACTCGTGCCGGGTTCGATCGGACGCGCGAGGCCGAGGCGGCGGACCTTCTCGAACAGGGTGGAGCGCCCCACGCCCAGGCGTGACGCGGCCGCCCCGACATCCCAGCCCGTCGCCTCAAGGGCATTCGCGACGGCGCGGCGCTCCGCCGCCACCAGCACCTCGGCGAGCGTCGCGTCCGCTGTCCCGGTCGGGTCCGGCCTGTGGTCCGGGAAAAGGTCGGCGACGCCGATCCAGGGGCCATCCGCCAGCGCCACCGCGCGATCCACCCGGTTCCGCAATTCGCGGGCATTGCCCGGCCAGGCATGCGCCTCCATCGCGCTCACGGCCTGCGCATCGAAGCCGCGCACGGTCCTGGTGGCGCGCCCGGCGGCATTGTCGAGGAAATGGCGGGCGAGATGCACCACATCCTCCGGCCGGACGCGCATCGGCGGGATCTCCACGCGGATGACGTCGAGCCGGTACAGCAGATCCGCGCGGAAGCGGCCGTCGTGCACGCGCGCATCCAGGTCGGCATTGGTGGCGGCCACGGTGCGCGCGCGATAGGGCAGGGTGGCGGTGCCGCCGACGCGGCTGAACTCACGTGCCTCGAGCAGGCGCAGCAGCTTGGCCTGCAGCGGCGGCGGCAGTTCCGCAACCTCGTCCAGGAACAGCGTGCCGCCGGCCGCCCGCTCCGCATACCCCTCCCGCCGCGCGGCGGCGCCGGTGAAGGCGCCGCGCTCATGGCCGAAGACCTCGCTCTCCAGCAGGTCGGCCGGGATCGCGGCGCAGTTGACGGCGATGAAGGGCAGGCGGGCGCGCGGCGACAGGGCGTGCAGCAGCCGGGCGGCCACCTCCTTGCCCGTGCCGGTCTCACCCAGAAGCAGCAGAGGGCTGTCGCTGGTCGCGGCACGGCGCAGCATGGCCTCGACCCGGCGGATCGGGACGGAGGGGCCGAGGACAGCATCCTCCGGCGCGACCAGCCGGCGGGCGAGCAGCGCCTCGACCCGGCCGAGCAGGTCCGCCGTCTCCAGCGGCTTGACCAGGAAATCATCCGCGCCGGCCTTGAGCAGCCGGATCGCCTGGTCGATCCCGGCGTAGGCCGTCATCATCAGCACCGGCGTCCCGGCCAGGCGTTCCCGGTGCGCCAGAAACAGCTCCTCCCCCGAACCATCGGGCAGCCGCAGGTCGGACAGCAGCAGGTCCGGCAGGCGGCGGGCGAGCGCCGCGGCGGCCTCCGCGGCGCCATGCGCCCAGTCCACGCCATAGCCCTTCAGGCGGAGCCGCTGCGCCAGGCTGCCGCCCATGACGGGATCGTCCTCCACCAGCAGGATGCGGCCGCGGTCAGATGGCATGCGCGGCCTCCCTTCGGGCAGACGCGGCGGGCAGTTCGGCGACGAGGCGGGTGCCGGTGTCGGAGGGAATGCGGATGATGCGGCCGCCGAGGCTGCGCGCCAGGCGCACGGCGGTCCAGAGACCGAGACCGCCCCCCTCGGGCGGCGGCCCTTCCGCGGCACCCAGCAGGCTCTCCATGGCGGCGGGCAGGCCGGGGCCGGCATCGGCCACCTCGACCACCGCGCCCCCGCCCTGCAGCTCGCAGGCCCGGAACCGCAGCGTGCCCTGCGGCGGAGAGGCGGCGGCCGCGTTCAGCAGCAGGTTGAGCGCCACCTGGCGCCCCAGGGTGCGGTCCACGGCGACCTCGCCGGGCAGCTCGTTCCGCCATTCCAGCGTCAGCCCGCGCCGCGCCACCTCATGCCGCACCAGCAGCCGCAGGTCGTCGAAATCCTGCGCCGCGAGCGCCGCATCCCCCGGCGCGCCCCGCCACGTGGCAAGGCCCGCCCGCACCACGTTGCGGATATCGCCCAGGCCGCGCCGCAGCAGCCCCAGCGCCTCCGCCCGCACCTCCGGGTCGTCGCCGTGGTCGCTGAGCGTGTCCACGGCCGTGATCAGCCCGCCCAGCGGGTTGTTGACCTCATGCGCCATGGCGGCGGCCAGGCGGCCGACCTGGGCGTGGCGTTCCTCCTTCGCCAGGCGGGCGGCCATCGCCTCGCGCTCGGCGGAGGCCACCGCGGCCCGGTTCCAGGCGGCAAGCAGCGCGGCATGCTCCGGCCCGATGCCCAGGGTTTCATCGACCGGGACCGGACGGCCGCCGCGGGCCGCCTCGGCCAGGCGGCGCCGGACGAGATCCGCCGGGGCGAGCAGGCGCCGGACCAGCAGGAACCCGGCCGCGGCGAAGACCAGGGCAAGGGAGCCATTGGCCAGCAGAAGGGTGCCGACCACCGCGCGCCGCTCCACCAGCAGCGGGCCGATATCAGCCATGGCGACGATGCGCCCCAGGGGCACCGCGCCCTCCGCCAGGTCGCGCGCCAGGACGGCGGTTGCGGCCTCCGCATCGAGCACCGGCATCCCGGCGGCCGCCGCGGCCTCGGCCTGCGTCGCAAGGGCCGCGGGAAGCCGGGACCCGGTCGGGATGCTGCGGGGATCCGCCGAGGCCAGGACCGTGCCATCCGGCAGCAGGACCGCGGCCAGCATGGGGCGCAGCGCGCCGTACCGGGCGCGCGCGCGGTCCAGCGCATCGAAGGCCTCCCAGATATCGGCCCGCGCGGCGGCGGGCTGCACCGCGGTCGCCAAGCCGTCGAGGAAGGCGGAGGCCAGTTCCGACAGGTGCCGCTCCTGGTCCCGCGCCAGGCGGGACAGCACCGCCTGCCCCGTGGCGAGGGCGACGCCCGCGACCAGGGCCGCGACGATCAACGGCACCCTGACCGCCAGCGGCCAGCGCCGCGGATCCAGCGCGCGCAGCGGGATCATCTCGGCATCCCCACCGCCGCCGCCATGCGTGCGATGCCGTCATACAGGGATGGCGCGCCCGGCACGAAGCCGTCGAGCTGGAGCGCCTCGAGCACCCGCCGGCCGGAGGGGTGCCCGGCCATCCCGGTGAAGGCCGCGGCGAGGGCCCGGGCGGTCGGACCCTCCCGTCGCTCGGTCAGGCAGCAGATGGGCGGGAAGCCATGCCATTCAGAGCGTGCGATGACCCGGGTTCCGGCGGTCAGCGCCGGTTCGCGGTCGGCGACGGTTTCCCAGACGTAGCCATCCACCGAGCCGCTTTCCGCCAGGCCCGCGCCCACGGCCCGCAGGACATTCCGGTGCCCATAGGCGAAGAAGGGGCGGTTGAAGAATTCCTCCGGCCGTTCCTGGCGGGCGGCCAGCAGCCAGCGTGTGACCAGGAAGCCGGAATTGCTGTCCGGGTCCGAGAAGGCATGGGACCGGCCGCGGAGGTCCTCGATGGAGGAGGCCTCCAGGCTCGCATCGCTGATCAGGTAGGATTGATACAGCGGGCGGCCGTGGTGCAGCGGTACGGCCAGCAGCGAAAGCCGGTCCGCGTGGCGCACATAGGGAAAGCCACAGATCCAGGCGGCGTCGAGCTGCCCCGCCAGGAGCATGGCGATGACCTCCTGGTAGGTGCGCCGCTTGACCAACTGGACCGGCACGCCCAGCGCCGCCTCGAGATGCCCGCCCAGGTCACGCAGCAGCACGAGGTCCGAATCCAGGAAGACCGGGGTTAGCCCGAAGCGGACCGAGGCGACCGCACGCCCTGGCCGCGGCAGCGCGACCGACGCCGCGGCGAGCAGCGTCCTTCGATGGACCAGCCCGGATGCCTTCATGCGCTCCGCCCTTCCCGGCCGCATCTAAGGCGCCATCGGACCGGGACGCCAGCGCGAAGTCCGGCATCCGCCAGGATGATGGGAGCCATCCGATATCCCCGCTTGAGCCGGAGGCTGACCCGCGTGACCATCCTCGCCAGGAGGGCCGCCATGATGTTCAGCGGGACAATCGCCCGATCGGGAAGCGCAGGAGTCCAGGCGCCATGACCCGGGTCACTCCACGTGCGCACGACTTCTGCGGCCGCTTCGGGCTGGAGCGGCCGATCCTGCTGGCGCCCATGGCCGGCGCCTGCCCGCCGTCGCTGTCCATCGCCGTGGCCAATGCCGGTGGACTGGGCGCCTGCGGGGCGCTGCTGATGCAGCCCGCCGCCATCCAGGCCTGGGCGGAGGAGGTGCGGCGCGGGACCAACGGCGCCTTCCAGATGAACCTCTGGATCCCGGACCCGCCGCCGCGTCGCGATCCGGCGCAGGAGGCCCGGCTTCGCGCCTTCCTGTCCGGCTGGGGGCCGGAGGTCGCGGCCGATGCCGGGGATGCGACGCCGCCTGACTTTGCCGCGCAGTGTGAGGCCCTGATCGCGGCGAGGCCGCCGATCGTCTCCTCCGTCATGGGTCTGTTCCCGGCAGGGTTTGTCGCGCGCCTGAAGGCATCCGGCATCCGGTGGTTCGCCAATGTCTCGACCGTGGCGGAGGCCCGGGCGGCCGAGGCGGCAGGGGCTGATGCCGTGGTTGCGCAGGGGATGGAGGCAGGCGGCCACCGGGGCTGCTTCGACGCGGCAAGCGCGGAGGCAGGCATGGTCGGCCTCCTCTCCCTGGTGCCTGCCGTGGTCGATGCGGTGCGGATTCCCGTTGTCGCAACCGGTGGCATCGCGGATGGGCGCGGCGTGGCGGCGGCGCTGGTTCTTGGCGCCTCCGCTGCACAGATCGGCACCGGCTTCCTGCGCTGTCCCGAGGCCAGGCTCGCGCCGGCCTGGGCGGATGCGCTGGCGCAGACGCCTCCCGAGGGCACCGCCGTCAGCCGCGTGTTCAGCGGCAGGGCAGGGCGGAGTATCGCGACCGGCTATGTGCGCGCCGCGACCGCCCCCGAGGCGCCGGTTCCGGCACCCTATCCCGTCCAGCGAGGCCTGACGGCGGCGATGCGGGACCTGGCAACCAGGTCGGGCGACATCGAGAGGATGCAGGCCTGGGCCGGGCAATCCGCGGCGCTTGCCCGGGCGGAGCCCGCCGCCGACCTTGCCCGGGCGCTGTGGGACGAGGCGTGTGGCCTGCTGGGCTGAAGGCCTGCGGGAAGCGCGATCCGCGTGAAAGGGTGCGGTGACTCCAGCGGACGTTTCCCGCGCTGGTGCCTTCGCACTGAACACGGCGCGCAGAAGCGCTGGTCGGCCGCGCCGAACCCGGGTGCAAATCCAGCAATCGGAAGGGGAGGATGGAGCGGGCGGGGGGAATCGAACCCCCGACATTCAGCTTGGGAATGGGGCGCCGGTCAGCCTATGGTGCGGGCTTCTACCTGTCGATCGCCCTCAAAGCCTTGGCTTTCCGTCTCTTGCGCGCTCTCACGGTCTCGGCTGATCTCAGGTGATATCGTCCGGATTGTGCCCCCGGCATGCCCCCCTGCAATCGGGGGCAAAAATTCGGGGGCACAACCGATAAGAATTGCCGGCCGGAGGCCCTGCGGCGTGAAAGTGAAGATGACCGTCGCCTTGCTGGATGCGCAGCGGCCACCGAATGAAGGCCGTGTGGAGATCCGCGATACCGTGGCGCCGGGCCTGGTGCTGCGCATTACCTCCGGCGGCGTGATGACATGGAGCCTCCGGACCCGCACCGCGGATGGCCGGCAAACGCGGCCGAAGCTCGGGACCTATCCGGCCCTGTCCCTCAGTGATGCCAGGAAGGCCGCCACAGCCATGCTGGGCGCGGTGCAGAAGGGCAGGGACCCGGTGCAGGAGAAGCGGGAGGCGCGGGCCGCGCGCGTGCGCCTGGTGGCGGCGCAGGCCTCCACCGTGGCGGCGCGGCTGGCGGAGTGGCAGGCGGCGCGCCTGGCGGACCCCAGCGAGCCATGGTCGGCGAAATACGCGGCGGAGATCGCCCGTGCCTGCAATCAGGCCATCATCCCCAAGCTGGGCGCGCTGCAGCTCGACCAGACGACGCGGGAGCAATGGACCCGCCTTATTGCCGCCTGGCGCCGGGCGGTGGTCCAGCCGAAGGCGAAGCCGGTGGAGGGCACCAGGCGCCCGGCCGGCGCGCCTGCGCGGGATGGCGCCGGCGCTGCCGCCTTCCTGTACCGCACCGTCTCCGCCTTCCTGAACTTCGCGGAGGCCCATGGCTGGGTGCCGCTGCCGCTGCTGCCGCGGAAGGGCGCCTCCGTCATCGCCCCGCCGCCGGCGGCGCGCGCCCGGGTGCTGAGCGAGGCCGAGCTGGTGGCGATCTGGCGGGCCGCGGACCGGGAGCCGCCGAAGCTGCGCGCCTTCGTCCGGCTGCTGATCCTGACCGGGGCGCGGGAGGCGGAGGTGGCGGAGATCTCCGCGGGGGAGGTGGACCTGGCGGCGGGCCGCTGGACGATTCCGGGCGCACGGACGAAGAACGGCATCGGCTACACCCTGCCGCTGTCTCCTCTGGCGTTGGCCGAGCTGCGCGCCGTGTGGCCGGCCGAGGCGCCGGACCCCGCCGATCGGCTACTCGGGCGCAGCGCAGCCCGCGGCTTTCAGGGGTTCGGGCGCCTGAAGATCCGGATGGATGCCGCAACCAGGGTAACGGGCTGGCGGTGGCACGATATCCGCCGCACGGCGCGTACCGGCATGACGCGCCTCGGCGTGCCGCGGGACCATGCGGAGGCGGCCATCAACCACATCTCTGGCCGCACCCAGCTGGAACGCACCTATGACCGCCACGACTATGCGCCGGAGGTGCTGGCGGCGCTGGCGACCTGGCAGGCGCATGTGGCGGGGCTGGTGGGCAGGGAGCCGGCAGGCGCCTGGTCCGGCTGAACCTTCCCGGGCCGCTATCCTCTGAGCCTCCTGCCCGGCATCATGCTGCTACCCATCGTCAAAGGGGGCGTCGCATGAAGCTGGTGGTCGACAACTCAGAGGCCCTTCTGGCCCAGCGCAGTGCGGCTGAGGATACGAGAACCGCACTGGCCCAGCTGGCCGCGAACCTGCTGCGGGTCGCCCGCGGAGCCGGCCGCCCCGCTCATTTGCCAAACCAGGCGCTTCAGTTCCTGAACGCGGTCATGGCGTGGCAGGAAGCTGGCGGCGCCCCCGGGGCGGAGTGGCCATGGGTGGCTGGCGTGCAGATGGAACTGGATTTCGACTTCATGCAGAAGCTTCAGCAGGATGATCGGATGGAGCTCCGCGCGCAGCAGCATGTGATCCGCGGCGCGCTTCAGATCGCCGCCTCTCGGATGCTGGGCCAATTGACCCATGAACGCGCCGGGGAGCGGGAGCTTCGGGATGGTATCAGGGATCTGTGGGAGCTTCAGGAGGAGCGCCGGAAGGCGCATCAGGCAGCGATACGCGCGTCACGGCCGAAGGTGAAGCGCGCCAAACCGAAAGCGAAGCGGAAGGCCGCGAAGCCCCGCGCTCCGAAGGCGCCGGCCGGCGAGATCTGAAGCATCCATCCCGGTTGCTGGCGCCGTCTTGGCTGGGTGGATCAGCGCCGCCAGTTCTGACCGGTGACGTCATCGTACCACGCCTCGGCGTCATAGCGCGGTCCGGCGATTGATCGGAAGTCGAGTGCTGCTGGGTCCCGTGCAGTCAACCAGGCGTGGAAGCTGCTGAAGCTGGGAGCGTCTGTCGAGGTGCCTGCCGCGCCCTGCTCGGCGAGCCAATCCAGCGCATGGCGTCGAATGCGGATTTCGGCCTCTCGGCGGATCACCGGCTTATCGAGGCTGACTGAGGCGCCACTGGTTGCTCCGGTATGGCAAGGAACTCGCCTTCCCAGGCGCCTCTCCGAAAGCTGATGATCCGCTCGCTTCCCGCGACGCGGCTATCCCATTCGATGCTCAGCACCTTCGGCCCGCGCCAGATGTCTAGCCCCGTGTCGAGCTCCGGCGGCTTGCGCTGCCACGTCGCGGCCTCGTGGTGCGACTTGAACACGGGCGGGCTTGATGGCCAGCGCGAAAACGGAGTGCGCAGAAGAATCTTGAAGGGGCCGAAGTCACCGATGGCCACGAATGAATCCCCGGCTCTGGTCGGGACTCCACCGGCCTGAATCAGGGGTAGGGCGTGATCTTTTAGCGCCCTCGCCAAATCAATCCGCTCCGTCTTCACGTCTGGCTTTCCTTCCGCAGCCGCACGCCCGGGCCCCCGCCGTTCTCTGCGATGAAATCGACGCCGGCGGCTTCAAGGGCTGCGCGGATCGCTGCCAGGGTCCGCGCCTGGAGTGCCTCGCCCTTTTCAAGCCGAACGATGGTGTCTGCGGAAACGCCCGCTGCTGCTGCCAGCTCGCGAACGCCTAGACCAACCGCCGCGCGCGCCATCCTCGATTGAACCGCCATCAACTGCACCACGTTCAGAAAGCCTTGCACTGTGCTGAACCGAAGCATATCCTAACCGCGTTCTGAAAGCTGAACAACGTCAGAACGGCCGGATGGGGAAGGTGGAAGCTCCCCGCACCCGGCCTGACCACCACACGAGCCCCACGGAGGCCCGAACGATGGCTGCTGACCATTCTACACCTGCGGCTTCACGCCGCACATTCCTGGCAACTGGTATCATCGTCGGCCTGACGCCGACCGTCGCAATCTCCACCGCCGATCCAGATGCCGAGCTACTGGCCATGGCGCGGCGGTGGAACGCCGAATTCGCGGCGCTGGAAGCGGTGGTAGACCAGTGCGCGGCGGCCGAGGCCGCCGGCGACGCGGCTGGCGAGGCGGAGGCCAACGCTCGATGTGCGGTCTTGGTCCACGATATCAGTGCGACTGAGGACCGCATTGCCGAGCTTCCTGCCTGGGGTGCTGCCGGACTGGCCGTGAAGGCGGGATTGCTGGCGCGCGTCCATCTTGGCCGGAACGGATCGGAACACCGGCATGACCGGCTGGCCCGCACCCTGGCGGCGGATGCGGGCCGCCTGGTGCCCTGCGCCGCGGGGCTGAAGGCATGAAGCCTGCACCCTCCCGCCGCGGCATCCTGGCCGCTGCCCCGGCCGCGCTGCTGCTGCCCGCTGCGTCCGCTTCCGTGGCGCTGACGGTGCCGCCGGCCGAGCTTGTAGGCGCCGATCGCGAACTGCTGCGCCTTCGTGAGGTGGCCGTTGCGGCATCCGCCGCCGATGCAGAGGCGGCGGAGCGGTTCGGCGCGGCCGAGCTTGCCGCGGACCGAGCGGCGGAGGCCGAGGCGCAAGAGGCGCAATCGGCTGCGTGGGAAGCGTACGCCTCCGCACTCTTCGACATGGCGGAGATCCCGGCGGCAAGCTTCGCCGGCGTGGCCGCCAAGGCGAGCGCGCCAGTCGCCTTCCGCGACGGGTGTGGCGGGATGGCGCGCGCAGAATTCCTTCTCCTCACCAGTGCGGCTGAAGATGGTGCGCGGTTGCTCGCCAACCTGGCGCTGCCGGGCTCGCAGGTTGTGCCTGCCGCCTCGCCCGACACGACGCTGCTGCGTCTGGTGGATCGCTGGGCAAGCCTTACGGCGGAGCTGCAGGGCCTGGGCGAAGCGGAGGATGGCCTGCCGATCGGCGATCCGCGCGGGAAGGCTGTTATCGCCGAGATGAACCGTCTCGGCGTTCGGCGGCGGCTGGTGCTGCGCGCGATCGCTGACACGCCGGCTGCGACCCGGCGCGGCCGCGCGGCGAAGGCAGAGATCCTGCGCGACTACATCGAGGGCCGCGATGATCCGGTGAGCCTGCTTGCGGCCTCACTGGCGCGCGACCTGGTTGGCGGAGCGGTGGCATGAACGCCCCCGGGAACAGCCGCTGCCCCGCGGGCCTGCCGCTGAGGCCGGTCCCGGAGGCCAAGGACGCATCCTTCCTGCCTTCGCTCATCCGTGCGGCCGAAGCGATGCCTGCCGCAGCCATGGCCTGCGACGTGTCCAGCGTGGTGGAGGCGCTCATCCCGCCCGATGATGCCGCCGCCGCCGGGGAGGTTGCGGCGGAGCTGCTGCGCCTCGCGCTGTCCGGCGCCTTTCGCCCCGTGCCGCTGCTGCGGATGGCGGAGGCCGCGGCGCATCTGGCGGCGCAGCGGATGGAGTACGTCGCCTGGCGCGCCGCTGATTTCCCGGCGCCGGATCTCGGCGGCATGCTGGATGGCTCGATAGCCTGGCGCCGGGCGCATGCCGGCATGCTGGCCGCTGGCCATGCGAGGGCTGCATGATGCTGCATCGCCGGGCCCATTCGGCGGTCCGCTCCGGATGCGTGTTGCAGCGGCCCGATGCGGTCGCCATGCTCGAAATCGGCGGGGCTAGGCTGGCCCCCGACAAGTCCGGACCCTCCGCGCCGGATTGCCCCGCCGACTACATGCGCGGGGCGTGCGGAGGCGCGGATGAGCGAGAAGCTTGGTTCGGGTTCGACCGACCCGGCCGACGTGGATTGGGACGGCGACTACAGCCCACTGCTGATCTGGCAGGAGATCGACGGCAAGATCAGACACTGGATGATGATGGCGGCGTCGGACGAGGAGGACGCGAGGGCGCGTCGCCCGCCGCCGCAGCTTTCGCGACGAGCGCTGACCTATCTAGCAGCGGTGGCTGCGGGTTTTCATGCCATGACGGTCCATCGGCTGGACCCGCGCGACTACTTCAAGAACGTTCCCGGCTCCGCAAACCCCGAGCCGCGGCCGTTCTCGCGAGAGGTGCAGGCCTTTCTCGATTCTGCGGTGCCGGGTCTTCAAGGCGTGCCGCTGGCGCTGTGGGACCCGCGCGAACTCCGGAAGCAAGCGCTCGCGGCGTTAAACGCCAAGCCGCCCGAGATATCCGCGTCGGATGCAGCCAAGCTTGCCCCGATGGTCTTGGGATTAACGCGCGAGGATGGGCACAACGCCTTCGACAAATACTGGTCCGTATCCAGAAAGGCCAGGGTCGCTCAAGTACTCGAATGGGCGCGAGACCAAAGGCTCAGCCAGCGCCAGCAAGAAGAAATGCTTACTCTTGTATTCGGCATCTCCGACCTGCGTACTGCCCGGAGGTATTTGGCGGAAGTGAAGGTGTTATTTCCCCCCCTGACGCAAGAGGAGGCGGATGCCGATGCGGAAGCCGAGGCGCTGCTTGCCTCCAGGCTGTCTTCGGAGAAGGATTCTCCGGGGGAGGGGCAAGGCTAGAGGAGCGGTCTGCCCCGGGGGCAACCCGCCCAGGCCTTAGCGCCCGCTCGCGCGCGAATACGCTGAGATATCTCCGGAGCATCAACGCATCCTCCGGAGGTGTCTCGCCGATGTCCTACCAGGCTCCCGATCCGCTGCTGCCGGCGGATCACGCTGCCGTGGAGGCTGGCCTTAGCCTCCCCGCGTTCTGGAAAGCGGTCGCGGCACAGCGACTTCCCCCGCCGCTCTATCCTGCGCCGCGCGCGCCGCGCTGGCGCCGAAGCGAGTTGCTCGCCGCGCTGGAATTGACCCGCGCGCTTCCGTCCCAGGCCAAAGCGGCGCGCCGCGAGGCCAAGCTGGCTCTGGCGGGCTGAGGGCAGCACTCATGGAAACTCGTGCGATGCGCCAGGCGGAACCCGCCTCGGCGCATATACCCCTGACCCCGAAGCCGGCGCTTTCCACGCGTGAGGCGGTTCGCAGCCTGCCGCTCGGCGCCCGCATGCTGCTGCTGCTGCTGGCCGAAGCCGCGGCGCAGCGCTCCAAAACCTGTGATCTGCCTTTCCGCGACGTGCCGCGCCTCGCGCGCCTGGTGGCGGCGCCGGAGGCTGAGGTTGCACAGCACCTTGCCCTGCTGCGCGAAAAGAACCTGGTTGGCTTCCGGCAGGATGGCACGCTCCGCATCCTGGCGCTGCGCTCTGCCGGCGGCCTGCGCCGCCTGGTGCGCGTGTCGTTGAACCCCCATGCGCACGGACCTGCCCTGGTCGGTTCGCGCAGCGAAGGTCGCCGGTGATGCGCGCGGGATTCTTCGGCACCGGGCTGCCGCCGCACATCATGCTGCTGGCACGCTTCAGGGATGCTGGCGGACGTATCCACCTGGTGCTGCCGGGCGGCCGGCCTCCCTTCGACCCGCCGCGCCCCGCCGACCTGCTGATCCTCGGCGACGACTCGTCCGAGCCGGTTGGCTCCTGCGGACCTGACCGCTTCGACGGTACACGGCTGCGGAGCTGGTTGGCGGCAATGAATGCCGGGCGCGGCGCGATCGGCGTCTTCGGCGGATCTCCCAAGGAAGAGGCCTATGGCGTGCTCGCCACGGGCGCGATGGCTCTACCCGCCGGCGCCGTGATTATCGAGTGCGGTGTGGGGGCCTGGCTCGACTGGTCGCGCTTCGTCTTCCTGCATGCACCCCGCGCGATCCGCTTCGACGTCATCCCTGCGTCGGTGGAGGCCGAGGCGCGGCGCTTGATCGTGGCGGAGGGCGGCCAGCCCTTTGGCCTGGCATGAGCAGCGCCGCCGAGATCGCCGCGCTGCTGGGCCTCCGCAAGGCGGCTGGTGGATGGACAGGGCAATGCCCTGCCTGCGGCTACAAGACTGGCCTTCGGCTGAGCGTGAAGGAGGGCAAGCCGCTTTGGTGGTGTGCCTCATGCCAGAACCAGCCGGCCGTGACGGAGGCGGTCCTGGCCCGCCTCGGCGGCGCCGCGCCTGCCTCCCCAGCCGTGGCACCTGCCGTGCCGGTGCGTGGCACGTCGAGTGCGCAGCCGGCGTTGGACCTTTGGGCGCGGGTGGTGCCGTGGCGGGATGGGCCGGTGGCGCGATACCTGGCGCTGCGCGTGCCTGGTATGGCGCTGCCAGACCTGCCGGACATCGGCTTTCGGGCGCAGGCCAAGCATCCCTCCGGCGCGCACTTGCCTTGCATGGTCGCGCTGCTGCGTGACGTGGCTGGGGTACCGACTTCCGTGCACCGCACCTTCCTGGCACCTGGCGGTGCCGGCAAAGCGAGCGTGGACCCTGCAAGGATGACGTTGGGCCACGTGCGCGGCAGTGCCCTAAGGTTGTTTCCGGTGGCGCCGCGGATGGTGGTGGGGGAGGGCATCGAGACCACCCTCGCCGCTGCGCATGTGCTGCGCCTTCCCGCGTGGGCCGCTATTTCGGCTGGTAACCTGGCTGAGGCCCTCGCTCTCCCGCAGGAAGTGCAGGAAGTGGTGGTGGCGGTGGATATGGACCCGCCAGGCCGTGCTGCCGCGGCGAAGGCCGCTGTCAGGTGGAAGGCCGAGGGCCGCAAGGTACAGCTCGCGCAGCCGCACCGAGAGGGCGCCGACTTCGCTGATCTCCTGGCGGAGCGCGCGAAGCGTGGCTGATGAGCCGGAAGACTTCAGCCTCGGCGATGCCAATGGTGCAGCGCCGGCCACGCCTGCGCCGAAGCCGCGACGGCGCGATAAGCTGGCGCTGCTGCTGTCTGATTGGGACCTGGCCCGGACGCCGGATGGTGGGGCGTTGGCCGGCATCAAGCATCGCGGTCACCGGGAGTGGATGCATGTCGCCACGAAGGGTTTCCGCAATAGCCTGACCGTCCGCTTCTACCTCGAGCATGGCGCCGGCCTCTCCGGTACCGCGCTCGCGGAGACTGTGGCGCTCGCTGAGGCGCGGGCGCTGGCCTCCGGCGATGTGCGCCAGCCGTGGCGGCGCTTCGCGTGGCAGGATGGCTGCATCTGGTTGGACCTCGGCGGCGGCGATCCTGCCGGCGAGCGTCGCGCGGTTCGCATCGCCGCCGAGGGATGGCGCATCATCCCGGCTGATGATGTGCCGGTTGCCTTCCTGCGCGCGCCAGATTCGCTTCCCCTGCCGGAGCCCGCTGCAGCGGCGGCGAGCACCGGGGACCTCCGCACCTTCGTCAATGTCGATTCGGACGACGAGCTGGCGCTGGCTTGGGCGTGGCTGGTCTGCGCGGCGCGGCCCTTCGCCGAGGGTGGCGCCTATCCCATCCTGCTGCTGCACGGTGAACAGGGCAGCGGCAAATCGGATGCCGCGCGCTACATGCAGGCGCTGCTTGATCCGAGCACCCTGACAGGCCGCGCGCTGCCACGCGAGGAACGGGATCTGTTCATCTCGGCGGCCAACCGGCATCTGGTGGCCTTCGACAATGTCAGCGGCATCGGCGACACCTTCGCTGACTGCCTCTGCCGCATCGCTACCGGCGGCGGCTACTCCGCCCGCGCGCTGCACACCGATTCGGACGAAAGCATCTTCGTCACGGTGCGGCCCATGTTGGTGAACGGCATTCCCTCCACCATCCTCGGCCGGCCAGATCTCGCCGATCGTGCCATCAGCGTGGAGCTGCGCCCGCTGCGGCGGCGGCGTGAGCAGGCGGAGATGCGGGCCGACTATGCAGCGGCGCGGCCTGGCCTGCTGGGCGTCCTCTGCGATGGCCTCTCCGCCGCGCTGCGCAACCTCGCCACTACCAAGCTGGTGGACCCGCCCCGCATGATGGACGCGGCGACATGGGCAGAGGCAGCGGCGCAAGGCCTCGGCATAGAGTCCGGTCGCATCTCCGCAGCATGGCGCGCTAATCGCGGGAACGCCGATCGTGCCGCGTTGGAGGTGGACGATGTGGCGCAGGCCGTCGTCGCGCTGCTGGCGGAAGAGGAGCGTGAGCGCCAGGCGCCCGAATGGAAGGGCTCCCCGCAGGAGCTCTATCGCAAGCTGACAGATCACGCCGGAGAGCGCGTCTCGCGCAGCAACCTCTGGCCGAAGAACCCGGCGGGCCTTGGAACAAAGCTGCGGCGCATCGCGCCCGGCCTTCGCTCGGTCCACCGCATCGAGATGGCGCACGGCAAGGGCGGCCATGACGGCACGCGATGGCTGAGCCTGCGCCGGTTGTGAGCCTACAGGCATCGGTCTGCGCGCCGCGGCGGCTGGTGACTTCTGCATCTGCGGCATGGAGTGGAAAGAGATGGATATGAACATGGGTGCGCCGATTGCCGGCGCGCTGGCGAAAATGGAGCGCCGCGATGCCGCGAGGATGGAAGGCGCCATACAGCACAGCCTGGTGCTGGCGATGATCGACCCGGTCGTGCAGCGGGCCGGCGGTGAGATCACTGCCTCGGCCGAGCATCTGTTCCAGGCGATCTGTCCCGATGGCGCCAAGGCGCGCGCGGTCGATCCGCTGGTGCCGGCCTCGGCAGCGCATCTGGATCACCTGCTTCGGGAGATTTCTGCGCAGGGCCGCCAGGCGGACAGCCGGCCGCATGTTTCGCCCGCGCCGCATGAGCGCGGGTGGACCATCCGAAGCCCGAAGGAGGCGCTGCGCGCCGCCGCCTAAAACTGAAGCCTGAAGAAGCGGCTGGCGTCTGGCCGGCCGCGCATCATGATGGAGATGACAATGGATATTAAGGCACTGCTGGGCATGCGCCCGAAGGCCGACACCGTGGCCGCGTTGGAGAGTTCGCTGGCCGAGACGCTCGCCGCGGTGAGCGCGAAGAAGGTGATCGTCGCCGAGATGGAGGCGCGAAGCGGAACCGTGCTGCTGGACGCTTCGCCGGATGATGTCGAGCGGCATGAGGAAGCCATCGCGGTCGAACGGCAGCAGATCCGCCGTATGGAGCGCATGGCCGCGGAACTGCCGGCGCGCATTAAGGCCGCAGCCGAGCGTGATGCCCGCGCTGAGCTTGACGCGGAGCGTCGCGCGGCCGAGGCGCTGGCGGAGCGGGGCGCGAAGCTGGTGCTCGAAGTTGAGCAGGCCGGTGCTGGGCTGTTCCGGCTGGTCGAAGATCACGACAAGCTTGTGGCGCAGGTGCAGCGGACCAACCAGAAGCTGCGCGAGGCCGGGCGCGCAGCCGATTGCGTCGCGATGCCGACGCAGCGAGTCTGGCCGAATAATCAGGTTGGCTTCATGGGGGACAGTGGTCGCCCGACGCTGCTGAAGCCCCTTCTGGTGGTGCCCGGCCCGCGCGGCGCTCACAAGGATCTGGACTACTACATGAAGTCGATCGACGCCGCGAAGGTGGCGCCCCCTGTCGATCTGCCCTTGGCCTGATGAGGAGTTACCTGCGGCGCCACCGTGGCGCCGCAGGTATGCCTCCTAGCTCAGCCGCACCATGCCCCGCCGCCTGACTTCGCATCGCACCTGGCCGGCGAGTCCAGCCGGGACGCGCGAAACGCTTGATGTCGTAGCGTGCGAGATCGCTGCCCTGTCGGACCATGAAAGCCAATCCGCGGTGCGCGTTATCCTGACGCGGGAGGCTATGACGCTACTGGCGGGCCTTGCGCGCCAACATGGCGCACCAACCCGCGCAACCGCGTTGGATCGGCTGCGGCGCCTTCAAACCATGGCGGCTGCGCTGGCGGATTTGTGCGACGGGCTTGATCCTATGACGCGGGAAGTTTTGACCGCCGGTCGAGGTACGGCGCCAGACCTTTCGGCGGCCTCTGCGGCGTACGCTCTTGCCCTCGCGGCTGATGAGGCGCGGAAGGGCTTGATCGACGCCACGGCGCCTACACCTGGCCCGGGAAATCTAGCCGATCGGCTATGGGGGGATCCGCGGCTCGCCCTATGCCGCAGCTGCGTCCGCATCGTCGCGTCCTTCGCGGGTCGCGCAGCCTGCAGCAGTTCGCCCGGCGGCCTGGTGCATCGGGCGGCGGCGGCGGTGTGGGATTACGCGACGGGGGAGATCGGTGAGGAAGCCGGCTTGGAGCGGTATCTGGCGCAGGCCATGCGTAGCGGTCATGTCGTCAAAGGTTGTTGTGCTGACCCGGCACCTGCGATTTCTACAATCCCCTTTCCGCTCGGCGAATGTGGTGAAGGTGCCGCTCTCGAATAGGGCGAAGATGCGCGCGTGATTTCTGCGGCGTCGATCTCGTCGCTATAGACCGGAGGCGAGGCATGAGCGGATCGCGCGGGCGTGGCACCTATTCCTTCCGGATCCAGGCCGAGGGGTTCGCGGAGTTCGTGCAGGATCTGCGGCGTGTCGCGGGCGAATCCGCCGAGGCCAATCGCGCCATCGAAACCTTGGTGCGATCCAGCCCGCAGTTGGAGAGCAGCCTGGACAGGGCGGCGCAGGCGACGGAGCGAGCGGCGCGGCGCGCGACCGAGCTGCGCGAGGCGCAGGATCGCCTGGCCAGCAGCGCGCAGTCCAATGCCGGCCGAGTTGCCTCCCTAAGCAACACCTTCGAAGGGCTGGAGCGGACCAGCCAGCGGGCGGCGCAGCGCACGAATGATCTGCGCGGCGCTCTGGAACTGCTCGGCGCGAGCGGTATCGCATCCGCCCTGGGGCCGGTGGCGAGCGGGGCTAATAATTTGGCCGATGCGCTGGCTGTGGCGGGCAGCGCGGCGGGGCGCGCCGGCGGGGCCTTGACCCTGCTGAGCGGAGTGGCTGTGCCGCTGCTGGGAACCTTGGTGGCGCTGGGGGGCGCCGGCTATGCGTTGGCGCAGGCCCATGCCGCCGCAGCGGAACGGACGAACCAGGTTCGCCAAGCGAGTGAGGCCTACAACGACGCCATACGCCGCAGCAACGAAGCCTTGGAATCAGCTGAGCAACGTTCGCTTCGCTTGGCTGAGGCCAAGAAGCAGGAGACCGTCGCAACTCTTCAGAATGCGATTGCGCTGAACCGGGAAGAGCAGGCTCGCGCAAGCGCCGCTCTCGCTCGAACGCAGGCGCTGCGCGAGCAGATGGCGGGATCTGTTGCCAGTGGCCGTGTGCCGCTTGGCTGGGTGCAGGAGGGCCTCAACAGCCTCGACGCCACAATTCTCGCGCAATCGACGCAGGTGGACGGCTTCGGCAGACTTGTCGGTGAAGCTGAGAGTCGGCTGGCAACCGCTCGGGCAACCATTTACAGCACGCCGGCCGGGCCGCCGGCGCCGTCCGCAAGTGGCTCGGGCGGCGGTGGCGGCGGGCGCGTGTTGGCGGAGACGTCCGACCGCGGCTTCGACCAGGCCGAGACGCTGGCGCGCCGCACGGCCGAGCGGGCAATCGACACCGATCGCCGCGCGCAGACGCAGATCACCCGCACGCGGGAGCGCGAGGAAGCGCAGCGGGAACAGGTTGCGGAGCGCGCGACCGACAGCATCACCCGCTATCTGGCCGACGGCTTTGCCAACACCTTCAGCAATGTTGAGGGCGGCTTCGCGGCGACGATGCGGCGCCTGCAGCAAACTGCTGGAAGCACGGTGCTTCGTATTGGCGCCGAGGCGGTCGTCCGCCCCGTGGCCTCCGGTGCCGTGTCCGCGCTGGGAATCGGCAGCGACAGCAGCGGCGGGAGCTTGTCGCAGTTGCTGGGCTACACCGGCGCTGCGAACCAGGTGGGCAGCGCGTTGGGGCTGACCGGCGGTGCTGGTGGCGGCCTGTCGCAGTTGGCCAGCACGCCGCTGTGGGGCGGCAATGTCGCGGGCCCGGCCTTCAACGGCATCGCGGCCAGCGGCGCCCCCACCCTTGGCGCCCTGGCCGGCGGCATCGGCGGTGGCTTTGCCCTGGGATCGATGATCGGCAGCTACACCGCTGGCGACAGCGCGGCGCGGCAGACCAACGCCCAGATCGGCGCGGGTGGCGGTGCCGTGGCGGGCGCGATCATCGGCAGCATCGTGCCGGGCATCGGCACCGTGATCGGCGGCTTGATCGGTGGCGCCATCGGTGGCGGCGGCGGTGGGCTGATTGGTCCAGGCCGGGCGTTCGATGGTGCGGATGCGCTGATCGGCATCGGGCCGGATGGGCGCGCGATCTTCGCCGGCACCGCGGTCAGCCGGGGCTACACCGGGGATGAGGATGCGCTGATCGCCAATGCGCAGGCGCAGATTGCGGACCTGAACGCCCGGCTTGATGCGACGGGGCTGCGCTTTTCGGAAGACGCCCGGTCAGCGCGTTCGATCGGCGGCTTCGGGCAGGAAGTCTATGGCGCCCTTGGCCGGATCGGGGACCGCGAAAGCTCCAGCCCGCGGGATATTTCGGGCGGCCTGCGCGCCTTCGGGCAGGATGCGGCGGACCTGCGCAGCGACAATGCCAATGTCACGCGCGCGTTCGAGGCCTACGGCGTCACCGACCTCGGAGAGGCGCTGAACATCGCGCAGTTCGTCACCACGGTCTTCGAGCCGATGGGGCGCCTGGCGGAGCCGATCACGGAGCTGGAGGCCGGGCTGAATGGCGTGCGCGCCGCCTTCGAGCCGGTGATCGCCCAGGCCAGCCTGCTGGGCCTGTCCCTGGCGGACATCAACGCCCGCCAGGCGGAGGCCGAGACGCTGGTGCGGGCGCGGTCGGAGGCATCGATCCTCGGCGGGCTGACGCAGCGGTCGCGGGTGCTGGGCGGGTTCCTGGAAAGCCGGGCGCGGTCCACCGGGTCCGCGCAGTCGCAGTTCGGCGCGGCGCAGTCGCAATTCGAGGCGGCGCTGGAGGCGGCGCGATCGGCCGGCACGGAATCGGCCGATCTTGGCCGGGTGGTGTCGACCGCCAATGCCTACCTGACCGCCAATTCCAGCTTCAACGGCGCCGGCGCCCAGGCCGGTGCGGTGGAGGCGATGGTGCGCGGCAGCGTGGTGGCCCTCGGCGGACAGCTGGATCTGCCCGGCTTCACCGATGATCTCAGCGGCGCAATCTTCAGGGCGGGGGAGCGGCAGGTGGATGAGCTGAAGCTGCTTCGAGGCGAGGTGGCCGGCCTGCGGGAAGAGATGCAACGCATCCGCCTGCTGACCACCCTCGGATGAGAATGGAAGATGGGAGGCGGACCCATGAGTGACCTCGATCTGGTCATGCAGATAGCAGGCCGGCTGCACGCTGCAGCGCAGACGGCCATCAGTCGCGCCGAGGTGCTGAGGGTCGCGGCCAAGGAATACGATGCGGCCCTGCAGGATGTCGCGCTAGCCCGTCAGGCCTTCGTGGAGTGCACTCGTGCCAACCCCGAAGCACGCGCCGCCTGGGACCGAGCCAGGGCCGGGCTTGGGTTGCAGCCAGCGGACCCGCCGGCCATTCCTCCCCCTTCGGATCACAAGGGTCTGACGCTGGTGCAAGGCGGGAAGGACTGAGCCGCCGATGAGCGCCTCCTTCCCGCACCCTTCCGGTCTGGTCGCACGTTCGCCCGCACGGATGGGGTGGCCCCGGCGATCGGCAGGCCAGCGCCGGGGCGCGGCCGGGAAGGCGGGGCAGCTCGGGAGCTGCCGGGCGAGTGGGTCCCTCTGGCGGCCCGGCTAATACGGTGAGAATGCCCGCGGGACCGTGCAAGTTGGGTTGGTTTTTTTTGGCTTAACACTCGATTCTAAACAGAAAGGTTGGGTCATGGCCGTTAAGAGGGCGGAGGCGGCGCGTATTCTCGGCGTGAACCGTGCCCGGATCACGCAGTACGTTAAGATGGGCATGCCATCTCTTCAGGATGGATCGATCGATGTTGAGGCAGCGCGGCAATGGATTGCGGCGAACATCGATCCGATGAAGCGGCTTGGGTGGGAGACGCTGAAGCGCGATCGTGCCCCGGTGCCCGACCTGGCGAACAGCCCATGGGCGGTGCTCGGGGATCTCGACCAGCCTTCGCAGCGTGGCTTCGCGCTGGCCTCCGCGAATGCGGTCTACCGCGTCGCATTTCACGCTGTTTGGGCTGCGGCGGACGCAGGGGTTGACCGGGAGCGGGCGCGCGAGCTGGCGCAGACTCTGCAGGTGGTGCTTTGGGCTGATCTCGATCATTTCGGCCGGGTGGGGCTCGGCATCCCCGAGGACCAAAGTCCGGATGGCTGGCTCGCGCTTCAGCCTGGCGTTCTGAAGGAGCAGCTCGACCGGGTTCCCTGGGGCGAGCTCTTCGACCCTGCCGGACGCAGCAAGGTGGTCGGGCGGAGCCGCGCCCCCGACTGAGCTCATCCACATCCAGATCGGAACCGCTGACCCGCCTCCGCAAGGGGCGGGTTTTTTCATGCCTGGGTGCTGACCTTGTGCTCCGCGATCAAGCCGCCGGCGCCGGCCAGTGCGCGCGTGGCAGGCGGCGAGGCCCACTGCGGGCGGCATGCGGGCGGCGGCTGGCGGCAGGCTGGCGGCGATGCTGCAGCGCACAACGCCTAGAGTTCCGCCACTTGCGGACGGCAGGGCGGCGCTGGCGGCGCTCTCCTTTAAAAAAGACAGAGTAGAGATAGAGAGGGTGGCAGCCGTCGCCTTGCGAAGCGCTGTCCAGCCAGAGGGAAAACGCTGCCAGCGCCGCCCGGCCGACCGCAACCCGCAGAAAACCGCCATTCTCGGCGGGCGGCTGCGGGCGGCGGCTGGCGGCAATTCAGCCAGAGGCGGCGCCTTCGACAGCTTCGCGCTGTCCCGGGTGTGATCAGGGGAGGCGCCAGCCCGGGCCTCGCGGCGGAATGTGTGCCCCGATGTGCCCCCGGCTGGTTCGTGCCCCCGGCGCCGGCAATGGCGCCACCTAACCTATTGAAATTGGAGCGGGCGGGGGGAATCGAACCCCCGACATTCAGCTTGGGAAGCTGACGTTCTACCTCTGAACTACGCCCGCATTAGAAATCAGCTACTTGCGCCGTCTCTTGCCACTTTTTGCCACGGCGTTTTCCAATCGGTCAAGTGCCGCGCGGGCCATCTTCTCTTGGTCGGCCCCTTCTGTATAGAGGCGGATGGTCCTGGCCGAGTCCCAGCCCTGCGCCGCGCCGATCTCGCCATCGCTGGCGCCGGCCTCCTTGTAGCTCTGCGCCAGCAGCTTTCGCAGACCATGTAGGCCGCGCTTCGTTGGCCAGCCCTCCGCCTGCAGCCGCTTACGGATGGCCATGGACAGTGCGCCGCGGGTCCATTGGCGGCCATCCGGGCGGGTCAGGATGAACTCGGCGGCCGGCGCTTCATCGCGCCATCGGCGCAACTCCCATGCCAGCGCCGAGGAAACCACTAGGCGAAGCGGCCCCTTGCCGGCCGCCTCACGTTTCCGCCGCGTCTTCTCCGGCTGCAGCGTGATGATGCCGGAGGCTGGATCATAGGCGTCCCATCGCAGCATCGTGAGATCGCCGCGCCGTTGGCCTAGGTGGTAGTTCAGGGTCACCGCCCGGCGGATGGGCTCAGGCCACTTCTCCATGGCCTTACGAGCGTCAGCCTGCGTCCAGGCGGGGATGTGCCCGCCCTCCAACGCGCGAAGGCGCGTCAGGGGCGACGCCACCATCTTGCCGCGATCCACTGCCCAGGCGAACAAGCTGGCCACGGCCTGGCCGAACACGGTGGCGGCGCCTGGGCCACGCACTCGGGCGATTCCATCGCGGAGGTCCAGCAGCTCGGCGCGCAACTGGCGAAACCCGTCGGGCGGCAGATCCACCACCTGGCGGGCCTGCCAGGCGGCACCTTCAACTGCGTCCAGGTAGCGGTCTCGGCTTGCCTTGGTGGCGGGTGCGGTCACCGCCCATTCCTGGGATGCGCGCCACTGGGCCAGTAGTGCGCCCATCGTGCCGTCGGCGTGCCTGGCCTGGGGCACATGCCGCGCGGCCGCGACGGCGGCGGCGAAGGCTGGATCATTGATGTCCGGCAAGCGGGCGCCGGTCAGCCGGCAATACCAATAAGTGACGCTGGTTCCGTCAGCGCGCCTTGTCCGCACGGCGCGAACGCCCTTTGGCCGCGAGGCGGGCGAGGGCTTCGGCGTTGGCGTCTCGGGCATTCCAGGTCTCCTCCGGCGGAGGTTTGGCCTCGGCCGTTGCGCCGTCAACGTGATTCTCCCTGGGGGCACGTCGCCCCTCAAGCCATGCATCCAGATCCTCGCGCAACCACGCCACCCGCCCCGCCGTCAGCCGCACGGCCTGCACGGCAGGGACCACGGCCTGCCGGAAGGTGGAGGGCGACAGGCCGACATAGGCCGCGGCCCATTCCTCGCGCAGCGCGCGGGGCCAGCCGGGCAGGGCGGTGCCGTCAGGCATCGGGTTCCTCTGGTGCATTGGCGATCGCCAGCAGCACATCCGCGTGGCAGGCCACGTCCGGCGGACACCAGCAGCACAGGACGCGGCCGCGCAGCTCGGCGCGGGCCTCCGCGGCCAGGGAGGGGTGCTTGGCGAGCCAGGCGCGGAAATGGCCGACGGCCAGGTCGTGGGCATCCTGCCGATCGCGCGCTTGGACGATGCGCCCGCCGGCGTCCGCGCAGCACCAGCCGACGCCGTCCACCACCTCGGCCTTCCAGGGATTGCCCCACTTACTGGGGCGGGAGACGGTGACGGCGCCCTCGAGCAGGCGCCAACCCTTCGTGCGCAGGCGCTGAATGCGGTGCGGGGTGTCAGCCATCGGCGGTGGCCTCCACAAAGCTGGCAAGCCGCTTCATCTCCCCTGAAGCATGGCCCCAGGTCACGCCGCCCGGACGCGGCATCGGGAATCGGTCCGGCAGGGCCAGCAGGAAGGCGGCAACCACCTTCCTCGCCTGAGCGCGATGGCCGGGGCCCGCCTCGCCGCCATGGAGGGCGGCCGCGTGGTGCCAGTCTGCGGGCGTCATTAACGCCTCTGCCGCAGCGTCCAGCGCCGCCTCAACCTCGGGAATCATGCTGGCACCTCGCGATGCTCGCGGCCATCCAGCAGCGCGCCGGCGGCCTTCTTGCCGACGTGGGCGACAGCGGCGTCGCCCTTGCGGAAATGCCCGTCGGGCTCGCGACCGTCGCCCTGTAGATAGCGGACGTGGCCGCGGCGAAGGTCGCCGCCTTCATCGCCCCCCGCCCGAGCCCGGTGAGGTGCCCACTCCCCCCACTGCTTGAAAAAGAACGGCAGGCCGGCGGCGGCGCATTGGTCGCGGAGGCTGCGGTGCCATTCGGGGTGGCTCGGCCGCGCGCCCGGGCCGGACTCGCCGCCGGAGATCACCCAATCAATCGTCTCGACGTGCGATGTGACGGCGGCCGGCGCGCCGTCCTCATCGGCGGGGCCGTGCTCAACAATGGTCTGGACCGCGCGATTCCATGGGCATTGCTCGTCGCGGGGGATGTCGCTGCTCGCGCAGCGGTTCCCGTAGCCATCGCCATCGTCGCAGCCCTGGCAACCGTTATCGCCGGGCAGCCATCCCGACAGATCCACCGGCCCCAGCAGCGGCTCGCAGCTCAGGAATCGCTTCGCCGCCGGCGCCGCCAGCAGGTGCGGGATGCGCCGGTCGGCCTCGGCTTGGTTCTCCGCCGTGGTGCCGAGCCACACGTTGCGCGGCGCGTCTCCGGCCAGCCAGCCGTCGATCCACGCCTTGGCCGACTGCGTATCCCATCGAGTGAGAGTTGGCTTTTCGGCGTCAATGCAGGCCGCGCGGAGGCGAGGGATGATCTGCTGCGGGCGCTTGGTCAGTAGCAGCCAGTCGAGGTTGGGGGTGGTTCGGATCGTCTCCATGAGCACCAACAGCCATGCAGCATCCGCCTGATTGTCGAACACGTCCGCGAGGCTGGCGCAAAACACACGAGCGCGCTGGCCCGTCTTGGCTGCCGCGCGATTCCAGCGATGCGGAAGCTTCCAGGTGCTTTCGGCGGCGAACCGCCGCTCCGCATGCGGCCCCCAGGCCACGCCGAGGCGCTTCGTCGCCAGCGCCTCGGCATAGCAGTGATCGCAGCCCGGGCTGACCTTGGTGCAGCCGAACCAGGGGTTGAAGGTATGCTCGCACCATTCGATCGCGCTGTTCTCCCCCATCAGAAGATCCTCGTTTCTTGCAGCGTCATGGCGCCACCTTCCGCGTGCGGCGTAGGCTCTCGCGCGCCTCCGTGTTCTCGGCCTGGCGCCGCGCCGCCTTGCCCTTCGGCGTCTCCACCCACTCGGCGTACCGTTTGTGGCGCGGGCAGAGGCGGTGGCAGACCGTGGTGCCCTCCTCCTTGCACAGGTTCTCGCCGTTCCAGCCGCAGTTCGGCGCCGGCGGCTCGGCAGGCGGAGCGGGCGCGGCCTTGGCGATCTGCGCGGCCGCGCGTTCCTGAGGCGATCGCGTGGCCTGGTCGGCGGCCGGGCTCTCCCACCAACGGTCGTACTCCTCCCGGCGTGGGCACTCGTGGGTGCAGCTGCGCTTCAGGTCATCCGGGCACTGGCTGCTGCCATCCCAGGGGCAGGCGTGCACCGGGGGCGGGGCGGCGGCGGCCGGTGGCGGCGCCGGTGCTGGCGGTGTGGAGATCTCCGCCGGCGGCGCGGCCGCGGCGGGCGGGGGTGGCGGCTGCATCAGGCCGAGGCGGGCCATCATGGCCTTCCATTCGCCGAGGGCGCAGGGGTCTGCCACCGCGCCGTCGCTGACCTTCCAGCCGCAACGGCAGGCGTCGGCGCCGGCGGCGCGATCGCATTCGGGCTCCGGCTCCAGCTCCGGCCGCGGCGCGTGGAAGCGGGCGTCGGGCAGGCGCAGGTCCGGCACGGCATCGGTCAGGGCCTGGCGCATTCCGGCGACCTTGCCGGGCTTGTGGCCGGCGCCCTCCGCGATCTCGCTCAGCAGGTCGCCGGACATCGCCGCCAGCAGCTCCGCGCGATCCAGGCGGGGCAGGGTGGCGTCCGCCTCCACCAGCTCGCCGATCCACTCCGCGGCGTCTCCGCTGCCGTTCGCCGCCTTCGTGCCGTTGCAGATCAGGATGCGCGCAACGGCTTCCTGCGCCAGGCGGTCCAGCCGAGCCGTGCGACGGTAGGCGTCCGGCTCCGACATCGCGGCGAAGGTGGCGGCCGCGATGTCTCGGAAGCTGGTGCGGCCGTACTTGTTGCCGCGCTCGCCGCTGACCACCACGTTGCTCGCGCTTAGCGCCAGCAGCAGCAGCGCGACGTGGTCGGCGCGGGCGGGCAGCGGGCGATCGCGCAGCGCGGCGCGCAGGCCGTCGGTGCGCAGCTCCGCCAGCAGCTCGCGCCCGGCCTGCGTCAGGCGCTGCTTCGTGGCGGGCGGCGGCGGAGGCGGCAGGTACTCCGCGCCGTCATCCTGATACGCGTCAAAATCATCGGCGCTATTGCCGCCGGCATCGTCCTTAGCGTCGGGTGCGGCGCTGTCGCTGGCGGCGGCGGGCGGATCTGCAGGCGGCGTGGCCTTCGGCTTGGCAGCCGGACGTTCGCTGGCCGGCGGCTTCGCCCCCTCCGACCGGACGTGCCCTGTCTCGTCCACCCAGACGAACCCGACCAGGCCGCGCGGCATCTTGGCGTCGCCGAACTTCCAGCCATAGACGGAGGTCCAGCCCTTCGGCAGCACCGCGGCGTTGTGTCGGAACTTCTCCGCCAGGCGCAGGCGGCCCCGCGAATCCTCCACCCGCTTCAGCAGCGCCGCGCGCTGCGCTTCCAGGAAGCCGAGGGTGTCCGTGGTAGTGAACTGATCGGGAGCGCCAGGCTCGGCGAACATATCCTCATCGAACACCACGCCGGCCAGGTTGGTGTCGAAGATAGCGCGGTCGCGCGGGATCCGCTTCTCGCTGCAGCCCTCCGCGACGCGCCACCAGGCGGGCTCATCCGCGCTCGGCTCACGCTTCATCGCCGCCAGTTGCACCTGCGGCGTCGCGCGGGCGATGGTGACCAAGTGGTCAGTGTGCGGCATGCCATGCGTCTCGATCGCGGCCAGCACGTCGGGGTGCAGCTGGCCCAGCTTGTCAAGGCGGCGCGCCAGGTGATGCGAGATGCCGATCGCCTCCGCCGCGCCGTCCAGCGTCCAGCCGAGATCCTGCATCCGCCGCAGCGCGCGCCACTGATCGACTGGCGCCATGGCGGCGCGCTGGACATTCTCGGCCGTCTCGATCGCGGCCGCGTCCGCATCTGTCAGGTCCGCGCGCTCGGTCGCCGGGATGGTGGGCAGGCCGAGGGCGATCGCCGCGCGCAGGCGACGGCCGCCGGAGACCAGCAGCCACAGCGCGCGATCGGCAGGATGCGCACGCACGATGATGGGCTGCAGCACGCCCAGCGCCTGGATGCTGCCCACCAGGCCCGCATCCTGTTCCGGCGTGGTGGCGACGCGCCGTAGGCCGTCCGGCGGGATGATGATGGATGCAGGCGGCAGGGATAGCGGGATCCCGGTGTTGAGAAGCGCGGTCATGCGGCACCGGCCGCGCTGTCGCCTTCGGCCTCGCTCGTCAGGCTGGCGATGTAGGCTTCGGCGCCTTCGCGCGTGGGGAAGGTTTCGATCTCCGTTCCCTCGATGTCACCCGCGCCGTCGGCGATCGGTACGCGCACCGCATACAGGTCGCTCATGCGGGTCGCGCGGGTGATGTGGATGGGCTCGAGATGCGGCGCGCAGCTTTCCCCGACCGCCTGGGCAAGGGAGTCGAAGCTCTCCTCGGGGTCTTCGGCCAACCAGAACAAGTCCGCCTGGTCGGCCGTGCCATGGTCCAGGGTCGGGCGCCACTCCGCGCGGTCCAGCCGCTCCACCTCCGCCACCAGCAAGGCGAGGGCTGTGATCAGCAGCGCCCGGTCCGGCTTGGCCGGCGCGAAGCCCGGCCAGGGATAGGCCGTCATCGCCATGCCGCGGCGCCAGCGGGCCAGAACCTCGCCATGGATGGCGCCGGGAAGTGCGGCGGCGTGAATGGCGTAGGCGGCGCCGGCCATGGCGATTTCGCCGGTGACGTGGGCGTCGTCATGCGTCGCGTCGTAGCCGCGCGCGACCTGGCGCCGGCGCTCGGCTGCAATCTCCTCCAGGATGCTCATCTCGGGTGCCTCTCGGGTTCGATGGTCAGGCCGGTGCCGGCCAGAAGCTCGCGGGCCGCGCGGATGCAGTCCTGCGCGGTGGCTGTGTGGTCCACCACCACCAGCACGCGGGAGCAGCCGAGGCGGCGCTTGCCGGGTATCGGCAGCGGCGCCAGGCGAAGCGGCGGCTCGGGCGGCCAGGGGTGGCGCTGGCTCACGGGGCGGCTGCCTTGCGCCGCATCTCGCGGGCCTCGAAGGCCCAGTTCGAGACATCGCCGAGCGGCAGGCCTAGGTCATCCGCAACGGTCCGGGGGGATAGACCTGCCATCAGCAGCTCCATGGCATCGGCCTTGTGCGGGTTCTCCGCGGCAGTGTGGCACGGTGGACCTTGCCGTTGTTGCCCGCGGGCTGCGGCGTGGGCGCCCTGGCTGGCGGGGCCGGCGGCAGGGCAAAGCGCGGACGCTTCAGGCCCATGTAGTCGGCATGCGCGAGGCACTGCTCGATGGTCGCGGCTTCGCCGGGCAAGGCGTTGACGGCGGCCGCCATCCGGACGTCATCCCGTTGCGGGAACCAGGTCCGGATCGCCTGCTTCCGCTCCGGCGTCCACTTCACTGGCTTCGTCTTCGCCGCCGGTGGAGGCGTGGGGTCTTCAGACGCTGCCGGCGCGTCGGCCTGCGCCGGCTCGGCGGCGGGCGGGGGAGGCGGTTCCTTCGCCGGCGGGGCTTCCACCCGCTGCGCCCCGGCCGGGGGAGGTTCGGCCGGCTGGCTCTGCCCGGTGCCGCTGCATCCCGAGCCCTCGGGACCGGCGGCGCCCGCCTCGGGCGTCGGGGCCTGTTGTGCGGCTTGGTCCGCCGCGAAGGCGCGCCCCTCGGCGCTGGCGGTTCGGGCGGCGGCCGCCTCCGCGTCGTCCAGCATCAGCGCACCCATCAGCACGGCGCCGGTCAGGAACGGGCGCGTCCGGGGCGGGGCGACGCCCAGCAGCGCCAAAGCGGCTTGCTGGCGGTTTCGCATGCGCTCCAGCGGGCTCATGCGCTGAGCCTCAGCGCCCGCCACATCAGGCCGACGATGCCGGCGACCAGCAGAAGCAGCAGCACGGCCAGGATCACATCCCGCGCGCGGGCGCGCAGGCGGTTCAGGTGGCGGCGGTCCCGGGCGGTCATGCGGAGATCCTCGCCGCCGGCGCCGAAGCGGGGCGCAGCACCGCCAAGGCGTGCGGATCATGCAGCCACGCCACCGGCACATGCCGGTCCACAGCGCCGCCCTGGAACTGGACCTCGCAGTAATCCGGCGCGGTCTGGCCGGGCGGTACCAGCCACGCCAGCACCTGGCCGTGGCCGCGATGCGCGGTGGCGTCGGCCGGCGGTGCGTAGGCGACAGCGCCAAAGCGGTCGCGGATGATGCGCTGCGGGCGGCAGACGAAGGCCGAGGCCGGCTCCGCCACGGGCACGCGCTGCCGCGGCGCGCCGCCCAGGTGCTGCAGGTAGACGATGCTGGTCATGCGGTGCCGACCTCCATCCGGCGGAGTTCGGCCGCGCCCTCGCGCAGCATCTCGGCGTGCTGGTGGGCTAGCGTGCACAGGCGCTCGGCCATGCCGCGTGGCAGTTGTTCGGCGTGGGCGGCGACGTACCCGGCGTGCTCCGCCAGGTAGTCCGCCAGCGCCAGCAGATCGTCGGTGGCCAGCGCCAGGTCGCCGCGGCGGGCCTGCTGCTGGACGCGGGCGAGCAGCGCGGCGAGGCGCGCGGAAAGCCGCTCATCCGCGATCCCGGTGAGGGGCAAGGTGCGCTCGTCCATCATGCGGCGCACCGCGCGGAAACGGGCGCAGCCTCCTCGCTGATGCGGTAGGTTCGGGTGGGGTACTGGCGCATCTGGTCGAGGCAGAACGCACGCACCACGGCCGCGCCGTGCTGGTTGAAGGTGTCGCGCGCCACCTCCTGCCCACGCTCGTCGCGCCAGATGACGATGAAGCGCCTCATGGCGCCGCAGATTGCCAACGCGCTCATCGGACGATGCTCCGCAGGCGCAATTCCTGGCCCAGCGCGGCCATCGCCTCGCGCCACAGCACCACGTCCTGGCCGGGAGCGTGGGTGCGGGGGCTCGGCGCCTCACCCCGCTCGCCATACACGGCCAGCACGCGGGTATGGCCCCGGTCGATGCGCCTGTGGCGGCGCAGGTGGTCCGCGGCCGCGACCACATCCTCCGGCTCGCAGCAGCGTGCGGGCTCCGGGCTTCGGTCCAGCGGCGTGGGGTCACGTCGCGCAAGGAGGCGTCGCATCATCCACATCCACGCCGCTTCCGGCGTGGAGAAGGTGGCGTCGGGGTCCAGTGCGGCCGACGGGCCGAGGGTGGGCGCGCCGGGCGGCGCCTCCATCACGGTGCCCATCATGCCGCGCATTCCCGCGCCGCGTCCGCCAAACCGTGCCGCAGGGCGGAGAGGTAGCTGGCGCCCCGTACGGTGCGGCGGACCAGCACGCTTCGCCGGTCCTGCGGATCCACCGCGGGGCTGGTGAGGCCCATCTGCCCAAGCCGATCCAGCGCGCGGGTGATGGCGGGCTTGCTGACGTTCAGCGTGTCGGCAAGCCCCCGCACGTTCTGCGGTGTGGGGTCCAGGTAGACGGTGAGGAAGACCGCCAACTGCCGGGCGGTCAGGTCCGGCTGGTTGCTGCGCACGCCCTGCACCGTGACGGCGTGCAGCAGCAGCAGATCAGGCGCGGCGGGCTGCGTCAGGCGCTGCGCGAGGCCGGGCGGAAGGGTGGCGGGTGTGGTGGTGGCAAGGGCGTGCACTGGCGCCTCCGTCGGGTGACGGGGCGCAATGTCCGATCAGCGGACAATTACGTCAAGCGAAGATGTCCGTTCAGCGCACAGGAGGCTGCATGTTAACGCCTCTTGGGGTGCAACCGCTCAGCGAGTCCGGCCAGCGTCTGAAGTGTCTCTTCGTCCATGTCGCGGACCGCAGTCATAAGCCGATCAAGGGCCTGCGCCTTGGAGGCATCCCGTGGTGCGCTGGATAGCTCGGCCAGTGTGATGCCGTAGGCCATTGCTATCGCAGCGAACGTATCGTCGTCCACGCCCGTCTCCCCGCTTTCGTAGCGTAGCACGGTAGAGTGTGACGTTCCCAATTCGTTCGCAAGCCATTGGGCAGTCTTTCCTACCGCCTTTCGCCAGGCGTGGAGGTGCGGGCGGATCGGATGCTTCTTCACCATGCGCTGATTTTTGCACGGAGGGCGGATGCCGGGTCTCGCGCTGAGCGGACAATCACGCTTGACGCATTTGTCCGTTGAATGCACATTCAATCTCATGACCCTCGCCGAATACCTCGCCCAGCCCGGCAAAACGGCGGTAGCCATCGCCGCCAGGTGCCGCGTCTCTCATTCCACCGTCCTGCGTTGGGCGGAAAACGGCGTTCCTGCGGAGCGGCTTGAGGCTGTTGCGGCGGCCACCGGCATCGCCGCCGCAGAGCTGCGACCTGATCTGGCGCGCGTATTCGCGCGAGGGGCTGCGCCGGTGGCGCCCGCAAAGGTCGAGGCGGCTTGATGCAGCGCCGCTCCCTCTTCGTCGGGCTGGCCGCGCTGTTCGCAGGCGGCCGCGCGATGACCGCGCACGTCGAGCCTGTTGGTGGGGTGGCATCCACGCTGAGGCCGGATGCTGTCCTCCATCCCCCTGGCAGCCACAGCGGTGCATTGCCGGACCTGTCGGATTGGTCGGCTGAGCGCCTTCGCGTCGGGGCCGCGCAGCAAGTCGAAGCAGCCCGCAAGTCCATAGAAGCAACCCGCATTGCCATAGAGGCCGCTAAAGCTTGCGTTGTGGCCGTGCAGCATCAGCCGCTGGCGTCTCAGTTCACAGTGGGCTTCTCCGGCGGGCCTTCGAGCGAGGCCAGTAGCCTTGCGCATGCTTGCTTCCAATGCGTTGCCCTTTCCGCCGGGTCGCCCGGGGTGGTGGAGGGGGCTGAGCCCGTGCGGAGGTCGGCGATCATTGCGGCGCGCACCTCTGAGGGGGCGCCGAAGGCCAGCGTAACGACGGCCCGATGTAGCACATTCAGCTCGACGCGCAGTTGCTGGGATTCCCGCTGCATGTCCTTCAGCAGCCGCTGCTGCGCCAGGATGGTGTCGGTGAGATGTCCCGTCACTCTCACGAGGGCATCCAGCGCCGCCTTCACCTCTGGTGCTGTTCCGTGCGTCATCGCTTCCTCCGTGGTTGGTCTGGACAACCCCATGGTGGAGGCATCGGGGGCGGGTCCGCAACGACCTGCCCCCGATGCCGGCCTCTGCCCCATTCGCACCCTGCGCCCACTGGCGCAGATGCGTGCTAGCGCCGTGGCCGCCTGAGATGCCCGCCATGCAGCGTCGCTCCCTCCTCGTCGCCCTGCTTTCGCTGCCCTGGACGGCCGGGTCGTTCTCCGTGCCGCCCGCTCGGCCGAAGCTGGATTGGCGGAACGCCCCGCCGCTGGCGCAGGGCTGTTCGCTGCGGGTCTGGCTGCCCAAGCCGAGCGCCTGGGCGATGCACGACCTGCCGCGGGACCAGGCGGCATTCGAGCTGTACTTCACCATGGTGCTGGCGACGAAGGACGCGGCGGGATGACGCCGGTGCTGTCGCAGGCCATGCAGCGCACCAGCATGCCCGCTGCGCTGTTGTTCCAGCCGGTGAGAAGCCAGCGTGCACAGCCGTGGCAGCACCAATCCGGTGCGTCGGGGTCGCCGGGCTTGTTCAGGAACGGCCAGGACACCGGCGTGCGTTCCGGCAGGATCTCCACCATTCCATGCGCTGGATGCTCGATCTCGGCGCGGGTCGCTGGCCGCAGCTTTCGCAGCTTCAGCATCATCAGTTCCTCCCTGGTTGGTCTTGGCAACCCGATGGTGGAGGCGCCGGGGGAGGACTCGCAACGCCCCTTCCGCGTGCGGGCCATCGGGTTGGCCCGCAATGAATACCGCCGTGCGGAAGGTGGGCTGCTGCATGCCGCCATTCTCCCCGCGCGTGCCTCAACCGTCACCCGGAACCTTTCCGCATGAGCCATAGCGCCCCCGCCCGCGCGGACATGGCCTTCAAGGCCCTGGCCCGCACCCTGATCGAAGCCGTGGGTGGCCTGGATGCCGCCGCGGCCGCCACCCGCGTCGGCAAGACGCAGCTCGGCTACTACCAGTCGCCGCACCATGACCAGTTCATGCCGGCGGATGTTGTGGCGCGGCTGGAACTGCTGGCGGGCGATCCGATCCTGACGGCGGAACTCGCGCGCCGCGCCGGCTGTCGCCTGGTACCGGTGGAGCCGATCACGGGCACGCAGCTCGGCGCCCTGCTGGCGCATCTGGGCTCCGAAGTTGGCACCGTGTTCGCTGCCTACGCGGACGCCTGGCGCGACGGCACCATCACGCTGGAAGAAAAGGCCGGCATCCAGCGCAACCTGCAATCGCTCATCCGCGCCGCCACGAACGCGGATGCGCACCTGACGCGCGTGCTGACGGAAGGGGGCGAGGCGTGAGCCGCGTCATGCTGGCGCCCTACACACCGGGCGCATCGCGCCGGCTGCTGGTGCGCCTGGCCGCGGCCTCGGGGCGGGTGGTGACCTATGACGCTCTGCTGCACGCCATCTACGCCGATGCGCCGGAAGGCGGGCCGGAGAATGCGCTGGGCGTCCTGCGCGTGCTGGTCACCAAGTGGCGCCGCAGGCTGCCAGCGGGCGCAATCATCAACCAGCATGGCGTCGGCTACCGGCTGGCGCCGGAGGCCGTGCCCGAATGGGCGCGGCGCGAGGCGGATGACTGCCATGTGATGCTGGCGCGATCGCCCGCCGATGCGCGGCGCTTTGAGGAGATGCGCGCCGGATGATGGCGCGCGAACAGATGCCCCCGGCCGGATGGTCCGCCCAACGGGGGGCAGGGGTGGCAGGTTCCGCATGTGCGGCGCGCTTTGATCTCGGCAGCGATCCCGCCCGCCACCCCGAGATCCGCGCTTCCGCGCCCGTGCCGGACTGCCCGCGGCGCTACACGGCGCTCGCCGTGCTGCGGCAGCTGACCGAAGGCGGCAATGCCTTCCATGCCGAGACATTCCTGATGCACGCGCCGGCGGACCCGTTCCGCCCGGTGCTGGCGCAGCTGCGCGCTGGCGATGAGGCCGGCGTGGTGGAACGAATGAAGGAGATCTTGTCAACATGACAGCCGATGCCCCAGACCCTTTGTTCGGCATCTCCGAACGCCAGCCGCCCGCCAACCTGGCGGCGGAGCAATCCCTGCTCGGCGCCATCATGGCCAACGCGAAGGTCTATGACCGCGTGGCGGAAATCGTGGCGCCGGAGCATTTCGCAGACCCGGTGCATGCGGCGATCTTCGCGGCCATCCAGCGCCGCTGCGAAGCCGGCGGCATCGCGGATGCGGTGACGCTGCGTGCGGAGTTCGAGAATTCCGGCGTGCTGGATCCGGTCGGCGGTGCAGACTATCTCAGGCAGTTGCTGGTCGCGATGGTCGGCATCATCAACGCGCCAGACTATGCGCGCGTCATCCGCGACACCTGGTTGCGCCGCCAGATCATCAATGCCGCGGCGCAGGCAATCGACCGCGCCTACGGCTCCACCGATTCCGACATGAAGGCGGAGGCGGTGCTGGAAGCAGTGGATGGCGACATGCTGCGCCTGGCTTCCTCCGGCAGCGCGGACACGGCCCGCCCCGGCCACATCGTCGGCGATTCGCTGATGCGCCAGGTGGAGGCGGCGGTGGACCGGCGCGGCGCGCTGGCCGGCGTCACCTGGGGCTTTCGCGGCCTGGATCGCATGACGGGCGGCATGCGCCCTGGCCAGTTGATCCTGCTGGGCGCCCGGCCCTCGATGGGCAAGACGTCTCTGGCGCTTCGCATCTCGCTCTCGGCCGCCGGCGCGGGGCACCGCGTGCTGTTCATCTCGGCGGAGATGAAGGCGGAGGCCGTGATGGCACGGGCCGTGGCCGCGGAGGCGCGCGTGCCGCTCTCGGTCCTGACCTCCGGCGGCCTGGTGGATCCGGAGGATGGGCGCTGGCGCGCGCTGGAACGTGGGGCGCCGGAGATCGATGCCGTCGCCATGGCGGGCGCCGGCATCGGCCGCCTGCCGATCGTGTGGGATGATGGCGTGTTCACCGTGCCCGGCATTCGCGCCCGCGCCAGGCGCATGCAGCGGGAACCGGGCGGGCTCGGCCTGATCGTGGTGGACTATCTCGGCCGGCTCCGCGCCAGCACGCTCGCGATGCGGCAGTCGAACGCCGCGATGGCTTCGGTCAGCGAGATCTCCGCCGGCCTGAAGGACCTGGCCATGCAGCTCGGCGTGCCGGTGCTGCTGCTGTCGCAGCTCAACCGCCAGGTGGAGGCGCGGGAAGACAAGACGCCGCAGCTCTCCGACCTGCGCGATTCCGGCGCACTGGAACAGGATGCGGATGTCGTCGCCTTCCTGATCCGCCAGCACTACTACCTGACGCGCAACGAGCCCCGGCGCCGCAGCAATGAGAAGGCGGCGGATTTCGAGGAGCGGGTGCGGCTGTGGGAAGCCGATGTGGCGCGGGAAGACGGCCGCGGCACCATCATCGTCGCCAAGCAACGTCAGGGTCCGATCGGCCCGGTGCGCGTCCGGTTCAACGACGCGACGGCGGAGTTCACGGATGAGAGGCCCGGCGAGGGCGGGGCGGATTGATGGCAGGCATCGGCCACAATGGCGCTCCGGCGGAGCCGACGGAGCTGCTTCGCACCGCGCAGGTCTATGCGCTGCTGCAGGATGCTTGCACCGCCGCCGGCGGCCAGAAGGCCTGGGCGGAGGCCCATGGTCTCTCCGCGCAGCATGTGAATGACGTGCTGGCGACCCGGCGCGAAATCAGCGACCGCGTGCTGGCCGCGATCGGCCTGCGGCGCGTGGTGCGATACGCGCAAGTGAGTATTTCGACGCTTGGGAGTCGTGCGGCGTGAGCGATCGTCGGACGGCCGAGATCATCATACGGACCGCGGACGGTGGAGTGCCGGTTATGGCGATGCTGTCGCGGCCGCACGGGCGCTGGGGCGTCCACAACCTGTACCGCCGAGATGGTCCGGACCCTACCCGCTGGAGTCTCACGATGATCTCTGCGGGGTTCCGTGTGCCAGGCGGGGAAAGCCTTTCGCGCGACCAGCTGCTTGCGGTGGCGGATCGCATGGATGCGGTCGTTGACACGTCTTCGGTCAAGGGGCGCCTGCGAGAAGAAGGCATGACCGACGACATCGCGATGCAGCTTCGCCTGCTCTGGGCGGATGCGCTTTCCGCGGCCGAGACTGAAGCGCCGCGAGCGCCGGCTGCGGTCATCAGCCTCCGCGAGCGGCGCCGAGAAACCCAAGAAACCAAAACCGGAACCGCCTGACATGGCCCGCCGCTGCCTCTGCGCCCGTCTGCTGGCCGCCGTCCAGGAAGACCCGCGCCTCCGCACCCTGCCGCTCGCCGCGCGCATGCTCTTCCTGCTGGTGGCGGAGGCAGCGGTTCGGTCGCCGGTTCCGGGCGTGCTGCCCTTCGACGGAACGCAGCGGGTTTCGCTTCTGGTTTCTGCACCGGAAACCGAAGTGCAAACCCATCTCGAAACCCTCCGCGCCGAAGGGCTGCTGGTTTCGTCAGGCGACGGTAAGCTGGCCGTGCCGCTGCTGGTCGAGGCGGCGTCGCGGTCGGATGTGGCGCGCCGCAACGGCGCGAAAGGCGGCCGCCCGCGGCGCGGGGAAAGCCCGGAGGCGTATCAGCGGCGCCGCCAGACCGAGATGCTGCTGCCCCTGCCGGGCGGCCCCGTCGCCGCCACGCCGGAAACCCAGGAAACCCAACCCGAGAAACCGGCCACGCGCGCCAGTACTACTACTGAGTCTCCTACTCAGATTACTGAAGAAGCTACTAGTCGCGCGTCCGTACAGGCGGATTGGGTTTCGCTCGGGGCGGAGCTGGTCGAGATGGCCCGGCTCAATACCGCCCGCTTCCAATTCAACTACCTGCCGGTGAAGGGCTGGCTGGATGCCGGCAGCACGCCCGAAAGCGTGCGTCTGGCGGTGCGCCGCGCGGTGGAGCGGCCGAGCTACCAGCCCGGAAACATCCGAACTCTCGCCTACTTCGCCCAGGCGGTGGAGCGGGAGCGTGAGCGGGATGCAGGCGCCGCGACCCCGCCCGTCCGGCGCGACACGGCGGAAGAGGCGGCGCGCTTCGCTGCAGCAGAAGCGCGGGTGCGGAAGGTGATGGGCGCATGGGCAGCATGAGGATCGCGGCGATGAGCCGACTTGACGGCGCGGGCGGGAATCGGGCAGGAATGCCGGGCGCGGTTCGTGGGGTAAACCCATCGGACCGCGGGAGCATGCGCGGACCCCGCTGGTATGTGGTGGCTGCGAAATACCGCCTCGGCCAGACAGCGGCGCTGGCAATCGAACAACTTGGCTTCAGGGCGTTCCTGCCTCTCGTCTCCTGCCCTCTGCCGAAGGGCGCGCGCGAGTTGCGGCCAATGTTCGGCTCCTACCTGTTCGTCTATTTCGACGTGGAGCGTGATCCCTGGGGCGCCATCGCGCGGCTGCCATGCCTGCCGGATCGCCCGATCCTATCGAGCCTCGCTTCCGGGCAACCCTCGCCGGTGTCATCGCGCCTGGTGGACCGCATCCACGCGGATATCGGCCGGCGGATCGAAGACATCCACGCGCGGGCGGAAACGAAGCGCGGCGGCGTCGTGGCTGACCCGGTCCGTGTGCTGGTCTCGGTCGGCGCGCAGGTGCGGCTTGATGCTGGGCTAGGGTGGAGTGGCCTCGGCCGGATCGCGCGGCTTAGCAACGCCGCCAAACTGGCACGGGTCGAGTTCGAGGGCTCCGTCCTGCCGGTCTGGGTGCCAGTAGACAAGCTGGAGCTGCTGGAAGGGCCGATCGAAAGTGGCTGACGGCATCACCATCACCCGCAACGACCTGCCGCGTCTCGGCCGCTTCCTCGGCGGCCTGGGCCGGGAACAGGTGCCCTTCGCCGTGGTGTCGTCGCTGACCAAGGCGGCGGTGCAGGTGAAGGCGGCGCAGCTCGCCGGCATGGCCGCCGCCTTCGACCGCCCGACGCGCTGGACCATGAACAGCCTGTATGTCGAGCCGGCGACGAAGCAGAAGCCGGTCGCCAACGTCCACTTCAAGGACTTCGCGCCGAAGGGCGTCCCGGCCGGCCGCTACCTGCGCCCGCAGATCCTCGGCGGGCAGCGGCTGCTGAAGGCGCATGAGCGGCAACTCGGCTTCCGCCCGGGCTACATGGCGGTCCCCGGCAAGTGGGCGAAGCTCGATGCGCACGGCAACATGGATGCCGGCGAGCGCACCAGGTTTCTTGCCGTGCTGAACCTGATGCGCCAGGACCCCTCGGGCAACGTCCTATGGCGGCGCAACACAAAGCAGATGGACCGTCTCCGCAAGGCTGGTCTGAACGAGCCGGAGAAGCGGCCGTACTTCATCGTCCCGGTCGGCCGGACCGAGGCCACGCATCCCGGCCTGGCCCATCTGCCGCCCGGCATCTACCGCGTTGGCAAAGAGTACGGCGGCGCGCCGCTGCTGATCGTGGCGTTCGTGCGCCAGTACCCGAACAGCTACACGCCACGCTTCGACTTCGTCGGCATCGGCTCCCGCACGGTGGAGGAGGTGCTGCCCCGCCTCCTCGCCACCGCCGCGGCCCAGGGCTTCGCCCGCGCCAGCGCCGCCCGTTGACCCGGCCCCGCCGCCCTCACGGGTCCTTCCCGCCGACCCCGCCCCCGCGAGTAATTCGGACCCCGGTCTCGGGCGGGACATATCAATCAGAACAATGGCTTCTGTTTCGTTTTCTGTTTCCGCGAGGACCGACGTCACGATGCCCGACGTGCAATGGCCAGCCGATCAGGTGGAGCGCAGGTCTGTCGCCTCGCTAGTGCCCTACGCAAAGAATGCGCGGACGCACTCGCCGGAGCAGATCCGGCAGCTGGTCGCCTCCATCAAGCAATGGGGCTGGACGGTTCCGGTGCTGGTGGACGAGACCGGCGGCATCATCGCCGGCCACGGTCGCGTCATGGCCGCGAAGGCGATGAACCTCGCCGACGTGCCGGTGATGGTGGCGCGCGGCTGGACCGATGAGCAGCGCCGCGCCTACGTCCTGGCCGACAACCAGATCGCGCTGAATGCGGGCTGGGATGACGATCTGCTGAAGGGCGAGCTGCGCGACCTTGGCAGCCTCGGCTTCGACATGACGGTCTCCGGCTTCAGCGCCGCCGACCTCGCCACGCTGACCGCCGAGCCGGTTGCGGGCAGGACGGATCCCGACGAGGCGCCGCCGGCGCCGCCGGTGCCGGCCAGCCTGCCGGGCGATGTCTGGCTGCTCGGCAAGAGCCGCATTGTCTGCGGCGACTGCACCGACGCGGTCACGGTCACCAAGGCGCTGAATGGCGCTAAGCCGCATCTGATGGTCACGGATCCGCCCTATGGTGTGAAGTATGACCCGGCCTGGCGTAACCGCGCAGAGAGGGCGGACGGGGGGAAGGTTGGCGCCCGAGCCACCGGCGTTGTGCTGAATGACGACAGAGCCGACTGGCGCGAGGCCTGGGCGCTGTTTCCGGGAAATGTCGCCTACATCTGGCATGCGGGCCTGTTCGCAGACGTGGTGGCGGATAGCCTGCGTGCATGTCGGTTCCAGGTTCGGGCGCAGATTGTTTGGGTGAAGTCACGCCATGTGCTTTCGCGCGGGCATTACCACCCGCAGCACGAGCCCTGCCTCTACTCGGTGCGAGTAGGGTGCTGATGAAAGCTGGTCCTTTGTGCCGGAGCATGAGGTTGCAGCTTACGCGGTGCGCGACGGCAAGACCGGGGCTTGGCAGGGTGGCCGCAAGCAATCGACAGTCTGGTTCATCGAGCACCTGAAGTCCGACACCGGGCACGGGACGCAAAAGCCGATCGAGTGCATGCGTCGCCCGATCGAAAACAATTCGCTGCCCGGCGATTCCATCTACGAGCCTTTCAGCGGCTCCGGCACCACGCTGATCGCCGCGACCATGACGGGCCGCGTCTGCCACGCCGTGGAGCTGAACCCGGCCTATGTCGATGTCGCCGTGTTGCGCTGGCAGGCCTTCACCGGCGAGCAGGCCATGCTGGAAGGCGACGGCCGCAGCTTCGCCGAGGTCGCGGCAGCCCGCGCCGCCCTGGCTGCGGCCTGATCCTGGAGGCGGCATTGTCGGATACCGCGCGCACGCCTGCCGAGACCGAGGATCTGCGCAAGCGGGCGCTGGCGCTCGCCGGCTATGGCGTGCCGGTCGCGGCGATCGCCGGCGCGCTCGGCATCGCCGAGGCCGACCTGGTGGCAGAATTTGGCCAGCAGATCCAAGCCGAGCGTGCGAAGACCACCGCGCTGGTCGGGCAAAGCCTGGTGCAGCGCGCGCTGAAGGGCGAGGGGCGCGAGGCGATCGCCGCCGCGCAAGCCTGGCTGCGCGAGACCCGCGTCGCGCCCTCGCTGGCCGGCATCGCGCCCGACGCGGCGTCCGTCGCCGGCGGTGGCGAAGCCGCGCCGGTTCTGGCGTCCCGGCCCATCGTCAACCTCGACCAGATGGCCGAGGTGCTCGGCTGCTCGCTGCCCACCATGCGCAGCATCATCCGCCGCTATGACGACTTTCCCGTCATCTCGCGCGGCACCAACGGCCAAGCCTGGCAGATCGACGCCATGGCCGGCGTCGCCTTCATGAAAAAGAAGCGTGCCGAGGAAGAAGCCGGCAAGGCCCAATTCTCGGAGATGCTCGGCCAGATTGCGTTGCCCTTCGCAGGCGGGGACCAGGATGGCAGCAGCCAAAGCCTGAAGGACATTGAGCGCCTCTACGGCATCGCAGAGGCATCCGATGCGCTCCGCGTGCAGCGCGGCGAGCTGTGCAAGGCGGGCCAGGTGAAAGCGTGCCTGCTGGAGATGGTCGATCTCGCGCGAGCGCGCTTCCCGGCGCTGCCCGCGAAGTGGGAACGGAAGTTCAATCTGCCGGCTCCGGTCATCAGGGAGATGCAGGCCGACATGCGGGAGGTGATGCGCGGCATGCATGCGGCAGCGTCGAGCCGCTTTGCCGCGCTGGCCGACGAATTCGATGCAGACACGCACGAGGCTGCCTAGCACACCGAAGGAAATCCCGTACGCCAACCCGGCACGGCTTGCGCTGGCCTGCCTCGATGGGTGGCTGCCGCGCACGCCGATTTCGGTCGCCGATCACGCGGAGCAGAAGCGGTGGGTCAAAGCTGCGAACGGCGCACACCTGGAGCGTTGGGATCACGGCACCGCGCCCTACACGTGCGGACCGATGGAGGCGCTGACCGAGAACGGCATTGAAACCGTCGCCATCGTGGGGCCGGCGGCTTCCGGCAAGACGGCAGGTCCGGCCGAATCCTGGTTGCTGCAGACCATTGAGGCCGATCCGGCCGACATGCTCTGGTACATGCAGACGGAAGATGCAGTTGCGTCCTACGTCAAAGGCCGAATCGAGCCTTTGCTCGATGCGCATGACAAGCTGATCGGGCCGCTCCGACTGGGACGCGACTCCATCACGATGAAGCGGTTCCGTGGCGGGCGCGTGGAGTTCCTGCCCTTCACGCATTCGGCGCTGGTCAACAAGCACGTCCAGAAGATCATCGCGGATGAATGGGACGCCTACGATCCCAACGTCGGAGACCCGGAGGAGCTGCTCAACTTCCGCCGCCAGGCCGCCGGTGCGGACAGCAAGCTGCTGGCCATCTCGCACCCCGACCTGGCTTTGCCGCTCGGCACGCCGCCGGAACGCCAGCGCGGCATCATGCGGCTCTATGCCAAGAGCGATCGCCGCACCTGGTGGTGGCCCTGTCCGCATTGCGGGGCCCATTCCTCGCCCAATCCGGGCACCACACGCCGCATGGTCATCCACTATGACGACCAGGCGCCGCTGGAGGAGATCGAATCCTCCGCCCGCCTGCTGTGCCCGGTGAATGGCTGCTTGATCGAGGATGGCCATCGCCACGCCATGAACCGCGGCGGCCGCTGGCTGCGCGCTGGGGAGGAGATGGACGAAGACGGCCGCATTGCCGGCCGTCCTGTCGCCTCCCGCATCGCCGGGTTCTGGATTGTCGGCGCGATGTCGGCCTTCGTCATGGGCGGCATTGGCGCGCTGGCCCGCAACCGCGTGGCGGCCGAACGGGCGGTGGCGGCCGGCGGCGATGTGCAGGAGCTGCGCACCATCGTCGTCAAGGGCTGGGGCGAGCCCCTGGACATGGCCAAGGCCGTCGGCAGCGTGGACGCGGCGGCACTGGTCGAGCGGGCAGATGATCGGCTCCGGCTGGGCACGGTGCCGCCCTGGGTGCGCTTTCTGACCGCCTGGGCCGATGCCCAGGGCAATCGGTGGGAGCTGCTCGTGCGTGGCTGGGGCGCGCATGGCGAAAGCACGGTGGTGCAGCACCAGGTCATCCCCGGCGAGCCGGCGTCCAGCGCCGAGGGCTGGGACGGGTTGCTGGCGATGCTGGCCGAGACGGCCTTTCCCATCGCCGATGGCACGAGCCGCGTCATGCGCATCCGGGCGGCCGGCTACGACGCCTTCGGCCAGCCCGGCGTGACGGAACAGGCTTACGCCGCATGGCTGCGGCGCTGGCGCGCGGGCGGCATCCGCCGCCTGGGCGAGGTGGACTCGAAGGTCGCCTTCAGCCTGATCCCGACCAAGGGCGATCCGCGGCGTGGTGCGGCGCGGCTGCTGGTGACCTGGCCGAACAGCCAGCGGAAGGACCGCAAGGCCACCGCGGGCGGGCAGATCCCGCTGCTGCTGTTCAGCGCGAACATGGCGAAGGACGCGCTGGCGGCGCAGTTGGCGGTGCTGCCGCCGGCGCCGAACGCGGTGCATCTGCCGAAGGGCCTGCTGTCCCGTACCGGGCCGCCGCATCCCTTCGTGGAGCAGCTGACGGTCGAGACCCGCAACCCGGTGACGGGCATGTGGACCAGCCCGCCCGGCGCACGAAATGAGGCCACCGACCTGATGGTCGGATGCGAGGTGATTGCCCGCCTGCACGGGCTGCACCGGATCGATTGGACCCGTCCGCCCGCCTGGGCGGCCCCCCTGGAGAGCAACAGCATGGTCACGCTGCCCACGCAGTCGCCGCCCGAGGCCGTGCGCTTGCCTGCCTTGCCCAGCGCCACGGCCCCCCGGCCGGCGCCGCCCGCCACCGCCCTGCCGCCGCCGCCCGTCATGGCCCGCACCGTCGCGCGGCGGCGCGCGGTTCCCTCCAGCTACATGGGTTGAGCATGGCCGAGCCCACCCTCGAAGAGCTGCTGGCCTGGCGGGCGGAGCTGGTGGCGAGCATCGCCAGCGGCGTGCTGCGCAGCACCTACATGGGCCGCACCACGGAGTTCCGTTCCCTGGCGGAGATGGAACGATCGAAGGCGCTGCTGGATGACATGATCGCGCAGGCGGCGACGCCCACGCGGCAGCGCATACGGCGCGTCTACACGCCGGGGGCGAAGCACCTGTGAGCGCGAGCCTGAACCAGATCCCGATCGGCACGCCGGGCCTGGAAGCCGGCGCGCGGGGCAAGCGGCTGCGGCACTTCATGCCGCCGAAGCTGCATCTCAACACGCTGATCGAGGCCAGCGGGCGGGATGTGCTGGCCCGCGCGCGCTTCCTGGTGCGCAACAACGCCTATGCCGCCAATGGCAGGGATTTCTTCACCGCGCAGGCGGTGGGTACCGGCATCACCCCGAGCTGGAAAAACCTGACCGGCCGGACCAACCGCAAGAAGGCGCTGAACACCGCGTGGTTGCGCTGGACCGATGAGGCCGATGCCGAGGGGCTGACGGATTTCTACGGCCTGCAGGCGCGCGTGGCGGATGAGCTGTTCCAGGCCAATGAGTGCTTTGTGCGGCTGCGCGCGCGCCGTCCCGAGGATGGCCTTTCAGTGCCGCTGCAGCTCCAGGTGCTGCCGAGTGAGATGCTGCCGCAATCGGACAGCCGCGTGCTGCCGAACGGCAATGAGGTGCGGCAGGGTATCGAGTTCGACCAGATCGGCCGGCGCGTCGCCTACCACTTCTACGTGCTGCATCCAGACGATGCCGGCGCGACGCGCCGCGGCGTGCGCAGCGACCTGCAGACGCGGGTACCGGCGGACCAGGTGCTGCACGTCATCGATCCGATGGAGGCAGGGCAGATCCGCGGCCTGTCCCGAATGGCGCCTGCCATCGTACCGCTGTGGCTGCTGGACCTGTATGACGATGCGGAGCTGGATCGGAAGCGCACCGCCGCGCTGTTCGCCATCTTCCGCAAGATGAACGGGGCCTTCGACCCCAGCACCGAAGGCGCGGAGGATGAGGGCAACGGCACGGCCTCGCAGGATCTGACGCCGGGCACGCAGCTTTATGGTGAGCCCGGCGAGGAGATCCAGGTGATCGCCCCGGCCGATGTCGGCGGCAGCTACGAGGCCTTTCAGTACCGCAATCTGCTGCGCGCCGCCTCCGGCCTGCGCATCCCCTATGTCGGCCTGACCGGCGACATGGTGAAGGCGAATTACGGCAACATCCGCGCGGCGCTGATCGACTTCCGCCGCCGCATGGAATCGCTGCAGCACCGCGTGCTGGTCTTCCAGCTCTGCCGCCCGGTGATGAATGCGTGGCTGCGCGCCGCCATCCTGGCCGGCGCCGTCCAGGGGCTGACGCCCGCGAATGCGGTGCGGCTGATGCCGCAGCTCAGCCGCGTCACCTGGATCCCGCCGCGCTGGGAGTGGGTGGACCCGTCGAAGGATGTGCGGGCCGCGAAGGAGGAGGTGCAGGCCGGCTTCCGCAGCCGCAGCAGCGTGGTTGAGGCGCGGGGCGACGATCCCGAGGAAGTGGACCGGGAGATCGCGGAGGAGCGCCGGCGGGAGCGCGAGCTGGGCCTGGAAGGGCTGGGCAGCAGCTTCAACGACAAGGCGCCGGTCCAGGCCGCGCCGCCCGTTCCGGATCCGCCGGATGACCAGGAAGACGCGCCCGAGCCGGCGCAACAGGACGACACGCCATGACGGATCTGACGCGGCTGTCCGGCCGGATCTTCAACCAGCCGCACTTCATGGATCCCGTGGTGCTGGACGCCATGATGGTGCCGATGCGGGCGCGGCTTGGCGTCTCCGGCGATGCCGCGGGCATCACGCTGAACCTGGTGCCGCGGGCGATGGACCAGGAGGATGAGGCGGCGGCACGGCAGCGACGAAACCGTCGTCCCTATCATGTCACCGCGCAAGGCGTGGCGGTGATCCCGCTGCTGGGCGTGCTGGTGATGCGCGCCGGCCAGATCACGCCGGACTGCACGGAACTGCGCAGCTATCAGTCGATCGAGGCCGAGATGGCGCAGGCGCTGCGCGATCCGGATGTGCGGTCGCTGCTGCTGGATTTCGACAGCCCCGGCGGCGAGGCGGCCGGCTGCATGGAGCTGGCGACGCGCATCGCCGGGCATCGCGGCGGCAAGCCGATTGTCGCCTATGTCCAGCCCTCGGCCTACTCCGCCGCCTATGCCCTCGCCAGCGCGGCCGATCGCATCGTTCTGCCGGCCACGGGCGGCGTCGGCAGCATCGGTGTGGTCGCGCTGCATGTGGATCGCAGCGCGGAGGATCAGCAGCGCGGCCACCGCTACACCTGGATCGCCGCCGGCGCCCGCAAGCTGGATTCCAATCCCCATGCGCCGCTGACCGATGCCGCCCAGGCGCGCATCCAGGCGGAGGTCGATCGCCTCTACGGCATGTTCGTGCAGACGGTGGCCCGCAACCGCGCCTTCGCCGGGCTGACGGCCGATCTCGTGCGCAAATCCGAAGCGGGCCTGTTCTTCGGCGAGAACGCAGTTGCGGCACGCTTCGCCGACCAGGTCGGCAGCTATGCCGATGCCCTTCGCCTGGCGGCGGAGCTGGCGACGCAACCCGGGCGCGGCCGTGTCTCCGCGCAACGCCACACCCAAGGAGCGAAAATGGAAGACGAGACTGTGCCCGGCGCCAACGCGCAGGGCAGCCAGGGAGGCGGCCAGGGCAGCACGCAGCCGCCCGCACCCGATGCCGCCGCGATCCGGGCGGAGGCGGAGCGCGCCGCGCAGGCCCGTACCGCCGGCATCGCCGCACTTTGCGAGCTGGCCGGCCAGCCGGCGCGCGCCACGACCTTCATCCGCGAGGGCGCGACCGAAGCGCATGTGCGCGAGACGCTGCTGGCGGAGCGCGCCGCGGCCGCGCAGCAGGGCGGGGAGCTGAGCGCCACCCGCCCGGCCGGAGCCGGCACGCTGGGCAGCAAGCCGCAGGGCGGTGGCAGCACCATGCCGGCGGCGGCGGTGGCCGCATCCTGGGATCGCGTGGGCCAGAAGGCCTTCGGCGAGAAGTGGAAGGGGTTCTGATCCATGACCACGCTGACCGAAGGCCGGCGCGCCGGCGAATTCCTGCTGTCCGAGGCCAACCGCACCCGCTCCCGTGACACCGTGACGCTGCTGAGCAGCGGCGCCCTCGCCGTTCTGGCGGCGGGCACGCTGCTGGCACAAATCGATGTGGGCGCCGCCACGGCGGCCGCGAGGTCCGGCGGCAACACCGGCAACGGCACCATCACCATGGACGCCACCACGCCCGTCCTGGCGGGCGCAAAGCCTGGCATCTACACGGTGCGCTGCATCGCCGCCGCCACAAATGGCGGCACCTTCCGCCTGGAAGACCCGGATGGCGATGTCATCGCGGATGCCGCGATCACCGGCGGCGCCGGCGGCACCGTCGCCTTCGCCGAGCAGGTGAAGTTCGTGATCACCGATGCGGGCACCGACTTCGTCGTGGGCGACGGCTTCGACATCACGGTCGCCGCTGGCAGCCTGAAATGGGCGCCGTTCCTCAACGCCGCAAACCGTGAGGCCGGCGCGATCCTCTACGACACCGTCACCGTGCCGGCCAGCGGCGACCTGGCCGCCGTCGCCATCACCCGGGATGCGGAGGTGAAGGCCGACGACCTGGTCTACGATTCCAGCCTCTCCGGCGGTGCCCTGACCGCGGCGAAGGCCGCGGCGGCGGTCTCGCTGGCGGCGGCCGGCATCATCATCCGCTGACGCCACCGTTCACGCCAGGAGAACCCATGCTCGACATCTTCAACGGGGACGCCTTCAACACCGTCTCCCTGACCCGCGCCATCAATGCCGTGCCCTATGTGCCCGGCCTGCTGGGCGCGCTGGGCATCTATGAGCCGGAGCGGATCACCACTCCGGCGGCCGCCATCGAAAGCAAAGGCGAGACGCTGAAGCTGGTGCAGACCAGCGCGCCCGGCGCCCCGCCCGGCACTCGCGGGCGCGACAAGCGCCAGCTCCGTGACCTGCGCACCTTCCGCCTGGCGCTGTCCGACCGGATTTATGCACATGAGGTGGCCGGCATGCGTGCCTTCGGCCAGGAAACGACGCTGGAGACCATGCAGGGCTATGCGATGGGCCGCATGGCGAAGCTGCGCCGCGATGTGGATCTGACCTGGGAGAATTTGCGCCTGGGCGGCATCACCGGCCTGGTGAAGGACGCGGATGGCAGCACGCTGATCGACTATTCGGCCTTCTGGGGCATCTCGGCGCCGGCAGCCATCGACTTCGACCTCGGCGATCCCACGACCGATGTGGATGCGAAGTGCCGGGAGGTGGTGCGCACGCTGGAGCGCAACAGCGCCGGCGCCATGCTGCCGACCAGCATCGTCTACGGCCTCTGCGGCGATGCCTTCTTCGATTCCCTGGTGGCGCATGACAGCGTGCGGGAATGGTACCTGAACCGCCCGGCGGCCGATCAGTTCCTGCTGGGCACCCGCACGCGCAAGGTGGATTTCGGCGGCATCGTCTTCATCAACTATCGCGGCACAGATGACGGCACCACGGTGGTCATCGCCACCGATGACTGCCGCTTCGTCATCCAGGGCGGGCGCGATATCTTCCAGATGGTCACGGCGCCCCGCTACGAATCCTTCGAGTTCATGAACACCCAGGGCCTCGACCTCTACGCCCTGATGGTCATGGACAAGGACCGGTCCGAATGGGTGGATGTGGAGGTCTACAGCTACCCGCTGCCGGTCTGCACCCGCCCGAAGACGCTGCTGCGCGGCACCCGCACCGCCGAAGAGTAGCCGCGGCGATGGCCATCAACCTGGCGCGGCTGAACCTGCGCCCGGCGCAGCGGTTGTATGGCGCCGCGGTGCTGTACCGGGCGCAGGGCGAGGTCAGCACCGCCCTGCGCGCCGTCTTCGACCGCACGACGCAGCTACTGGAATTCCCCGGCGCCGCCGCACAGTCCATCGCTGTGGTGCGGCTGGGCGTGGAGCTGGCGGCCTTCCCGCCGGGCACCACGCCGGGGCAGGGCGACGTCGTGACCGTCGCGCTGCTGGCCAGCCAGCAGATTCCGGCTGACCGCCCGCTGCCGACGGGCGGCGTGCTGGAGACCTTCATCGTGACCGATGTGCAGCAGGATGGGCCGGGCGGCGCAGTGCTGGCCCTGGCGGAATGGAGCGAGGACGCATGACCTCCAGCATCGCCATTCGTGCCACGCTGCGCGAGGCGCTGATCGTCGCGCTGGGCGCCAATGTGCCGCAGGTCGCAGCCCGCATCTTCCCGGCGCGCACCTGGCCGATGCAGGGCGCGGGAAAGGGCCAGGTCGCGGCCTTTCCCGCGCTGCTGATCTACCTGGACGCCTGGGTGCACAACTCGGCCGCCGATGGCTTCGACCTGGCACGCTGCCAGTTCCGCATCCATGCGCGGGTGGAGCCGCAGGCGGATGCCGAGGCGGAGGAGCAGCTCGACGCCATCGCCGCGGGCGTGGAGGCGGCCGTCTTCACCGATCCGGCGCTGCTGGACCTGGTGCTGGATGTCGAGGAACTGGCGTCGGAGCGCAAGCTGGATGCGCAGGGCCAGCGCCCCGCCGGCGAGGATGTTCACACCGTCACCTTCAAGATGGGCGGCTTCCGGTGATCCGCGCGCCCGATTGGTGCCGCCACTGGCAGCTGGCGGCGTTGTGCAATCAGGGGCCCGGCTGGCTGTATGAGGCGGCGCTGGCGCGTGTCTCGGCACGCGGCGTGGCGGTAGATGGCGGCGCGCATATCGGCACCTGGTCCCTGCCGATGGCCGCCGATTTCGCGCAGGTGCTGGCCTTCGAGCCCTGCGCCGAAAACCGGTCCTGCCTGGCGGACAACCTGGCCGGCTGCCCCAATGTCACCATCCATGCGGCCGCGCTGGGCGCGGCGGATGGCCAAGCGCATATGGCGCTCTGCCCCGAGGCCGGCGCCAATTCCGGCCAGCAGATGATCACCGCCGAGGGCCTGCCGGTGCCCATGCGGGCGCTGGATAGCCTCCGCCTGCCCGCGCTCGATCTGCTGAAGCTGGACCTGGAAGGGTACGAGCTGCCGGCGCTGATCGGCGCGCGGGAGACGATCCGCCGCTGCCGCCCCGTCGTGGTGATCGAGGAGGCCGGCTGGGCTGCCAGCCATGGCCTGCCGGACCTCGGCGCCCGCGCCTTCCTGATCGGCCTTGGCTACCGCCTGGCCGAGCGCAGCAACACAGACTCCATCCTCATCCCCACCTGAAAGGCCCGATCCATGTGGATCCGCTTCACGGCGCCCATGTCGCGGCGGGTGCTGCCCGACAGCGCGCGCACCGCGTTCTTCTACTTCCCCGGCGAGGTGCTGGACCTGCCCGAGGCCTGGGCGCACGAGCATCTGGATGCCGGGGAGGCTGAGCTGGCGCCGAACCCCGAGACCATCCGCCCCGACGATCCCTGGCTGCCGCCCAGCCTGGGCGATGCGCCGCTGACCGTCGCCTGCGTCTACCGCACCGGCGGCATCTATGACGGCCACGACTATGTCGGCCGCCTCGCTCGCGCGGTGGCGCGCCACCTGTCGCGGCCGCACCGCTTCGTCTGCCTGACGGATTCCCAGGACGATCTGGGCGAGGGGGTGGAGGTGGTGCCGCTGCTGCATCGCTGGCCCGGCTTCTGGGCCAAGGTGGAGCTGTTCCGGCCCGGCCTGTTTGACGGGCCAGTGCTGTATCTGGACCTCGATACCGTCATCTGCGGCGACCTGTCCGAGCTGGCGAATGCGGCGGACCCGGTGCTGATGGCCTGGGATCTGGCACGAGGCTGGATCAACAGCAGCCTGATGCGCTGGTCCGTGGATCTCTCCTGCATCCATGAGGCGATGCTGGCGGAGCCGGAGGCGATGATGCGCCGGCTGACCGATGGCAAGGGCATGTGGGGCGACCAGGGCCTGGTCCAGGAAGCGCTGCTGGCGCGCAGCATCGTCTGGCGCTGGGCGCAGGATCTGCTGCCGGGCCAGATCGGCTGGCATCCCTACGGCACCCGCGACATGCCCGCGCCGGACGGCGTGCGCGTCTCGATGTTCTACGGCAACCCGAAGCCGCACGAGATCTCCAGCGACTGGCTCTCCGAGCACTGGCGCTGAGACGGCCGGCCGCGCCGCGCGGCCAAACCTCCACCATCCATCACCCTGAAAGGGAAACCTGAACATGCCAACGACCGCCTACAAAGGCCGCGATGGAAAGGTGCTGATCAGCACCAATGGCGGCAGCACCTTCGTCGAGATCCCCGGCGTGCGCACCACGGGGATGAGCGGCGACAACGGCCCCGTCGACATCACCAACGTCTCCTCCGCCGGGTGGCGGGAGCTGCTGACGGATGCCGGCGTCGCCAGCATCGATGTCTCGATCGACGGCATCGTCAGCACCGGCACCGCCTTCGCCGCCCTGGTGGCACACATGACCGGCAAGACCAGCGGATACTTCCGCGTGTCCTTCGGCAATGGCGGCCAGATGACCGGGCTGTTCACGGTGCAGAACTGGACTGTCACCGGCGCCTACAACGACGCGCAGACCTTCCAGGCCTCGTTGCAGAGCATCGGCGCGCCCACCATCGTCGCCGCCACCTGACGCCGCCGGCGCCGGCCCGCCGGCGCTGGCCGCCCCCGCAAGCCATCACTGGAAAGACCACCATGACCGATCCGAACCCCGCCCCGGCGCCGGCCGCCAGCCCGGTGGCGCACCTGAACCCCAGCCGCAAGACCGTGACGTTCACCCTGGCGGGCCGGGACTACCCCGTGCGGGCCTCGCTCGGCCTGATGTGCGAGGTGGAGACTAGGTTCGGCCCGGCCACCGCGCTGTTCGACCGGATGCAGGCGCGGCAGTTCCGCATCACCGAGCTGCGGGCGCTGCTGAAGGTGCTGCTGCCGGAGGATGCGCCGAGCGGGGAGGCGCTGGACGAGGCCCTGGAAGCCGCCGGCCTGGTGGAGGTGATGAACCGGGCGCAGATCCTGCTGGCCTTCGGTCTCGCCTCCGACCAGCCGGAGGATGGAAAGAAGCCGCCGGCGGGAAACTGACGCCCCAGCCGCTGCCCTACCAGCGTCTGCTGGAACAGGGCTGCGGCTGGTTGCGCTGGCCGCCGGCGGCGGTCTGGGACGCCACGCTGGCGGAACTCTGCGCAGCCCTGAACGGCTGGCAGGAATCGAAGACGGGCAAGAACCCGCGCTTGGAAAACGAGCGCATGGCGGCGCTCTACGCCGAGGCGAAGGCGGCGGAGGCGTCAGCCGCTAGGTGAGGGGGGTGCCGGCTGGCTCCACCGTCAGCCGCATGCCCAGCGCGTCCAGTACCTGCATCAGCGTCTCCACGCGGGGATTCCCGGTCTCGCGCAGGGTCTTGTAGAGGCTTTCGCGGCCCAGCCCGGTGGCTTCCGCCACGCTGGCCATGCCGCGAGCCCGCGCAACAGTGCCGAGGGCCTGCATCAGGCCCGGCAGCCCGTCTTCCTCCAGCGCCAGGCGCAGATACCTCGCCTGGGTTTCCTGATCGTCCAGCAGCTCCGCCGGGTCGAATTCCTGGGTCTTGGCCATCTTCATTCCTCCGCTTCCTGCGCCAGCCGCTTGGCCAGCTCGATGTCCCGCTGCTGTGTCGCCTTGTCGCCGCCGCACAGCAGGATGATCACCACGGACCCGCGCTGCACGAAGTAGATGCGGTAGCCGGGGCCGTAGGTGATCCGCAGCTCTGACACGCCCTGACCGACCGGCTTCACATCGCCGGGGTTGCCAGCCTGAAGTCGCTCCAGCCGCCGCGCGATGCGGGCCTTCGCCTCGCGGTCCCGCAGGGACTTGATCCAGGCGGAGAAGGCTTCGGTGCTGCGCAGCGTGATCATGTCCGTATTCTACAGGATACGGTCGCGACCTCAAGCGGAAAGTATCCGAAAGGATACAATTTCCCGGTCCTGTCGGGTAGCGCGAACGCGCGCCCCAGCACCTTTTCCCCCAAAGGAAAGCAATGTCTGGCTCCCGCACCTTCGAGATCGTGATCCGTGGCGATGCCCGCCAGGTTGAGCAGGCCCTCGCCGCAGCTGGTGCAACGGCGGAGCGCACCAGCCGGCGCATTCAGTCGGGGATGGGCAATGCCGGCACCTCGCTCCGCGAGCTCGGCGACAGCGGCGCCACCGCGGAGCGGATGCTGGGAGGCTTGGCATCGCGGCTCGGCCCGGTGGGCGCCGGGCTGTCCGCGATGGGCGCTGTTGGCACAGGCGTGGCTGCGACGCTGGCAGCTGTGGCCCTCGGCGCCGCCGCTGTCGCGCGCGCGGGCGAGGAGATGGTGGTCTCGCTCAACCGCCTGAAGAGCGCCACCGGATCGGTTGAAGCAGCGCGCGATGTCTATGAGCGGCTGTACCGCGTCAGCCTACAGACGGGCGTCTCCGTCTCGGAATCGGTCGATGCATTCAGCCGCTTCGCCATTGCCGGCCGCGCCATCGGCGCCACCAATGAACAGGTGGTGGAGCTGGTCGCGACGATCCAGAGCGCGGGAAAGCTCGCGGGCGCCAGCGCGCAAGAGGTTGGCGCGGCTTCCATGCAGCTTGCCCAGGCGCTGGCATCCGGCGTGCTGCAGGGCGACGAGCTGCGCAGCCTGCTGGAGCAAATGCCACAACTGGCGGAGCGTCTTGCGGGAGAGCTGGGCGTTTCCATCGGTGAGCTGCGCCGCATGGGGTCCGAAGGCCGGCTGACGGCGGACCGGGTGTTCCCGGCGCTGCTGCGGGCCGGGGAAGACCTTCGCAAAGAGCTCGGCCAGATGGCCCCGACGATGGCGGACGGCTTCGCCACGTTGCGGACTGCGACGCAACGCTTTCTGGGCGACCTTGATGAGGCCTTGGGGCTGTCGCGCCGTATTGGCGCGGCGCTACAGGGCGCCGGCGAGGCGCTGGATGGTGCGCGCCGTCGCTTCGTGCCTACGGCGACGGAGCAGCTTGAGCAGATCGAAGCGGAGGCAAGGGCCCGCATCGCCACGCTGCAGGCGCAGCTTACGCAGCTTGACCAGCGCGCGCCCTCGGCCCGTCGCGGATCGATCCAGCCGGCTCTGCAGGCGACGGCGCGTGAAGCGTCGGGCGGCGCAGCGGTCCGAGAGGCGGAGCTGCGCGCCGAGGTCGCGCGCCAGCTGGCCATCATCGAGGATGCACAAATCCAGCGCATCGCCATCGAGAGCGAAGGCGACCTGCGCAGCTTCAACGAACAGATGCAGGGTCAGGCGCGCGCCCAGGCCGCCCGCCGCGCGGATCTGACGACCCGCGTCGAAGCCTTGCGGCAGCAGCTCGACCAGGTTGCCAAGGCGGAGGCGGACCATGCCAAGCGCATGGAGACCCTGCGCGGCGCGCTTGCCGGCGGTGCGATCGACCAAGCCCGGTACAACCGGCTGGTGGCGCAATCGGAAGAAGCCTTGGCCAAGGCGCGCGAGGGCGCGGCCAGGGCCGCGGCCGATCCGGCCGCCGAACGCGCCGCCGAGAAGCGGCGGGATGTGCTGGCCACGGTGGAGCGCGAGCTCGATGCAGCCGAGCGGGAGCGCGATGCCGCCCTGCTGAGCGCCCAGGCGCGGCGCGAGCTGGCCGTGCAGATGGACATCGAGCGGCGCATCCGCGAAGCCGGTATTCCCGCCGTCGAGCGCCGGACGGAGGCGGAGCGGGAGGCGGCCGAGACAATCGAGCGCCAGGTGCGCGCGACGCAGAGCATGCGCGAGGAAACCGCGCGCGCCACTGAGGCCCGGCAGCAGGCCACGCAGGCAGCCGAGCGCGCGACGCAAGAAGCCTCCGGCCGCGCCGAAGAAAGTGTGCGGGAGATGGCCCGCACCTCGGAGCGGATCGCGGAGGATGCCTCGGAGGCGATCTTCGACAGCCTGACGGATCGCGGCCGCGCGCAATCCGTGATGGACTGGTTCCGCACGCTGTTCAAGCGCATCGCGGTCCAGGCGCTTTCGGCCAATGTGCTGCTGCCCATCACGACCCAGGTCGTGGGCTTGGCGCCCAGCGTCTTCGGCGCTTCCGGCGCGGCCGCAGGCGCAGGCACCGCTGGCGGAGGGATGAGCGGGCTTGGCAGCTTGTCGAACCTCTACTCGCTCGGCAGCAATGCCTACAGCATGTACACGGGGGCGGGCGCCACCGGCATGGCTGCGGGCATCAACAGCCTGGGCGTCAGCAGCGGCCTGTTCGGCAACGGCGTGACCTTCTCGGCGGGCTCCGGCGCGGCGTCCTATGGCGGCTTCGGCGTGGCCGGCGAGGGCGCTGTCTCGGGCGTGTTCGGCTCCGGCACCGCCTCCGCAGCGCTCGGCGGCATTGGCCTGGGCTTTGCCGGCGGCAGCATGCTGGGCGGCTACCTGGCGGGGGACAGCGAGGCGCGCCAGACCAACGCGCAGATCGGCGCCGGCGCCGGATCCCTGGCAGGCTTCGCCATCGGGACCATGCTCGGCGGCCCGGTTCTCGGCGCGATCCTCGGCGGCCTGATGGGCGGCGGCGCCGGCGGCCTGATCGGCCCCGGCCCCAAGACCAACGCCTACGGCTTCGGCGTGGGCGCGGAGGATGGCCGCTTCACCCTGGACGGGTACCTGAGCCGGACGGGCAACGGCAATGGCGGGGCCGAAGCCTACGCTGCCGCATCGCAGACCTTCGCTGCGGTCAATGCGCTGATCGCCGCGGCCGGCGTCTCCGTCTCCGGCGCCAGCACCATCGCCGCCGGCGGAGACGTCGATCCATCGCATCGTGGCTCGGCCGGCGCGGCGCTTCAGGACTTCCGGTTCACCGCGGCCAACGACAGCCGCCTGGATGCCGTGTTGCAGGGCCGCACCTTCGACAGTGTCGAGGCGCTGGCCGGCATCATCCAGGAAGTGCAGCAGCTCGGCGCTGTGGTGGACGCGATCAACGACCCGGTCTCGGCCTTCCAGCAGCAGGTCGACACGCTGCATGCCAGCTTCGACGCTTCCATCCAGTCGGCCCAGCGGCTGGGCTTCGGCGAGGCGGAGCTGACCGCGGAGCGGGACCGCCAAGTGGCTGCGCTGATCGCGCAGCGGGATACCCAGGTGGCCGTCTCGCGCGCCGAAATCGCGGAGAACCTGCTACGCGCCCAGGGCCGCTCGGCACAGGCCGATGCGGCCCAGGCGCAGCGGGAGGCAAATGTCGCCATCGAGGCGTATCGCGACAACCTGAAGGCGCTGGGCCTGACCGTGGCCGAGGCCGCGCCGCATGTCGCTGCCCTGACCGAGCAGCTGGTAGCGCAGCAGCGGGCGACGGCGGCCGCGACACAAGAGGCGCAGCGGCGCGCGATCGCCGATCTGGATACCGGCAGCCGCCGCGCCATCGCCGCCGCCTCCGGCCATGTGGCCGATGGGCGGGCGGCGGACCTGTTCGCCTTCGACGAAAGCACCCGCCGCCGCCTCGCGGAGGCCGAGGCGGAGTTGAAGAGCCTCGGCTTCACTGCGGAGGCGATCGCGCCCCGGCTGGCCCAGCTGCAAGATCAATTGCGGCTGGAGCGCGAGGCGTTGGAAGCCAGCTACCGGGCGCGGGAGGATGCGGCGCGCCAGGCGCTGGATGACCGGGTCTTCGCGGCGACCAGCGACAATTCGACCCTGGCCGGCGCCCTGGCCGCGCTGGAGCGCCAGCAGGCGCGTGAGAGGCTGGAAGCGGCCCGCACGGGCCTGGTCAGCCTGACCGAATTGCAGGTGGTCCACGCGGTCGAGACGGCCAAGGTGATGCAGGACTTCGCCGCGCAGGCGCAGGCGGCCGCGACGCAGACGCGGGACGCCATGCGCGGCCTCGGCGGCGGCATCCGGGAATATCTGGACCGGCTGGCCGGCACGCCCGCCGGTGGACTGTCGCCGGCCGCGCAGTTGCAGGCGGCACAGGCAGCCTTTCAGCGCGACCTGACGCTGGCGCAAGGCGGGGACCAGGCGGCGCTGGGCCGCATCACCAATTCTGCCGATGCCCTGCTCGCGGCGCAGCAGGCATGGAGCGGCAGCGGCGGCCAAACCGCGGCGATGCGGGAGTGGGTAACCTCCCAGCTCGGCATGCTGCCGGCGGTGCGGGACTATGACGCGGAGATGCTGGCGGCCCTGCAGGCGCTGCCGGGCAACATCTCCGCCACGCTCGACCTCAAGGGGCGGATCCTGGAGCTGTACGAGCCGGCGATCCTGCAGCGCGTCGACCCCGCGATCCGCCAGATCATCGAATCCCTGCGCCCGCTGTCGGAGGCGGAGCTGCGGCAGATGGTCTCGGCCGGTACCATCCGCCAGGCGGTGGAACAGGTGCTTGGCCGCCCGCTGACGGCGGCGGAGCTGGCGCGGCTGAAGGGCGCCGGCACGCTGCGCCAGATGGTGGAACAGCTCCTCGGCCGCGCCCTGACGCCGGCGGAGGTCGCGCGGCTGGAGAATGCCGGCACGCTGCGCCAGGTGGTGGAGCAGATGCTGGGGCGCACCCTGACTCCGGCGGAGGCCGCGCGGCTGGAGGCGCCGGGCAGCGTCCGCCAAGTGGTGGAGCAGATCCTCGGCCGCGGCCTGACGGCGGTGGAACTGGCGCGGCTGGAGACGGGCGGCACGCTGCGCCAGGTGGTGGAGCAGCTCCTCGGCCGCACCCTGACGGCGGCGGAGGCCGCGCGGCTGGAAGCCCCTGGTACCGTGCGCCAGGCGGTGGAGCAGATCATGGGCCGCGCCCTGACGGCCGCGGAGCTGGCGCAGCTGGAGGGCCCGGGCCCGGTGCGCCAGACCGTGGAGCAGCTGCTGGGCCGCGCCCTGACAGCCGCCGAGCTGGCGAAGCTGGAAGATGCCGGCACGCTGCGCCAGGTGGTGGAACAGATCCTGGGCCGCACCCTGACGGAAGCCGAGGCCGGCCGCCTGCGCGGCTCGGGCAATGTGCGGCAGACGGTGGAGCAGTTCCTGGGCCGGCTGCTAACCGCGGATGAATTCGCGAAGCTGTCGAAGCCGCGGAACATCAACCAGATCGTGCAGCAGTTCCTCGGCCGGCCGCTGACGGCGGCCGAGATGGCGAAGCTGGAGGATGCCGGCAGCATCCGCCAGACGGTGGAGCAGATCCTGGGCCGCACGCTGACGGCGGCCGAAACCGCGCGGCTGGAGGATGCGGGGGCGCTGCGGCAGACCGTGGAGCAGATCCTCGGCCGCACCCTGACGGAGGCGGAGGCGGCAAAGCTGCGCGCCTCGGGCAATGTGCGGCAGACAGTGGAGCAGTTCCTTGGCCGGGTTCTGACGGAAGCCGAATTCGCGCAGCTGTCGAAGCCCCGGAACATCAACCAGATCGTGCAGCAGTTCCTCGGCCGCCCGCTGACCGCGGCGGAGGTCGCGCGGCTGGAGGGGGCCGCGACGCTGCGCCAGGTGGTGGAGCAGATGCTCGGCCGCACCCTGACGGCGGCGGAGCTGGCGAAGCTGGAGGATGCCGGCACGCTGCGCCAGGTGGTCGAGCAGATCCTTGGCCGCGCGCTGACCGCGGCCGATCTGGCCCGGCTGCAGCAGCCTGGCACGGTGCAGCAGTTGGTGGAGCAGATGCTCGGCCGCGCGCTGACCCCCGCCGAGAAGGCGGCGCTGGTCTCTGCCGGCGCCGTGCCGCGCACCATCACGCAGCAGATCCTGGGCCCCACCGGGGCGGAGCTGCTGACGGCGGCGAACATCGCGCGGACGATCCAGCTCGGCTTCGACTATGCCGTGACGAACCAGTTCTCGTACCTGCACAACCTGGCCGATATCCGCACCTTCCTGTTCCATCTGCGGGAAGCCGCGCGCGGGGCAGGGGGCGGCCTGCGCGTCACCACCCTGCAGGCCAGCGGCACGCTGAACGGCGCCTTTGCGGATGGGGGCGGGGTGCTGGCGAACAGCCCCGGCTGGGGCGGCAACTACGGTGGGCTGGTGGCGAACGCCATGGGCAACGCCATGGCCCGCGCCCGCGTCATCCCCTTCGCGCGCGGCGGCCTGCCGGAGATGGTCAGCGCGCCGACCTTCGCGCCCATGGCCATGTTCGGCGAGGCGGGGCCGGAGGCGATCATGCCGCTGCGCCGCGGGCGTGACGGCCGCCTGGGCGTGGCCATGCAGGGCGGCGACGGCGCGCGCAGCCTGGCGCAGCTACAGCACATGACGGCGGTACTGCAGGCCGGGTTCAAGACGCTGTTGCAGGGCTTCGGCGGGCTGCAGCAGGAAATGGCCGATCTGCGCCGCCGCCTCGACCCGGACCGCGCCGCATGACGATGCAGGTCTACCTGGTGGAGGTGGGGTGCTGGCTCGGCGGCACCTCCGGCAGCGCCGTGGCGGTCGGCACCGGCCTGCGCAGCTTCGCCCTGGCCGGCGGCGCGCCGGTCCCGGTGCCGGGCATGACGCTGCGCGTGGAGCGCGCCGCGGCCGCCGGCACCTACATGACCGGCATCGTGGTGGCGGCCAGCGAAGCCGGCTTCACGATGCAGGTGCAGGCCACGGGCGGCAGCGGCACGCATTCGGATTGGGTGTGCACCGCCGGGACCCTCCGCTTTTCCAGCGGCCGAGGCATGACCACCTCCGGCGCCGATACCCCGCCACATGTCCGCTTCGACCCGCGCCTGCGCCAGGCGCTGGAGATCCGCCGCGACATGTTCGACCGCGGCACCACGGGCGGCCGCAGCCGGATCGAATACGGGGAGCTGGTGCTGGCCAACCCCGATGGCGCCTATGACCGCCTGCTGGATTATGGCTTCGACGCCCGCCGCGTCACCGTCCGCGTCGGCCAGGAAGGCGCTCCATTCCCCGCGGCCTTCCCCGTGGTGCTGGTCTGCACGGCCGAGCGCATCATCGGGGAGGGCGCGACCCTGACCCTGCGGCTGCGCACCCGCCAGGCGGAGCTGGACCGCCCCATCCAGCGCAACCGCTACGGCGGCACGAACAGCCTGCCGGATGGCCTGGATGGCACGCCGGATGACCTGCAGGGCCGCGCGCGCCCGCTGGTCTTCGGCCAGGTGGCCAACATCACGCCCCTGCAGGTCAACACCGCCCGGCTGATCTGGCAGGTGAATGATGGCTCCGTGCAGGACATCCCCGCCGTCTATGACGGAGGCTTCGCGCTTACGCGCGGGGCGGATTACGCGGACCAGGCGGATATGGAGGCCAACCCGCCGGCCAGCGGCACCTATCGCGCCTGGCTCGGCGGCGGCTACTTCGCCCTGGGCGATTCCCCGGCCGGTGAGGTGACGGCGGATGCGGTGCAGGGCGCCTCGGCCGCGGATCGCAGCATCGCCCGCATCGTCGCCGCGATCGTCACCGGGCCCGGCGAGATCGACCCCGGCGATGTGGTCACCGCAGACATCGACGCGATGCACGCCGCCTTCTCGGCGGAGGTCTGCTGCTACGTGGCGGAGGATCGCAGCATCGCCGATGTACTGGATGACCTCTGCGCCTCCGGCGGCATGTGATGGGGTTTCGATCGGCTCGGGCGGTTCCGCATGGGGCGCCTGGTGGCGCCGGCCGGCGACCCGGCGGTGACCTTCCGGCGTTTCGGCGGCGGCGTGGTGGCCGAGGCGGCGAATGATGCGGACATTATCTCCTCCGAGCTGCTGGCGCCGCAGGATCCGGGCGCTGGCTTGCCCGTGCGCAGAGTCGTGGTGCGCTATGCCCGCAACTGGACACCGCAGACCACCGGCATCAATGGCGGCGTCTCCGATGCGCGCCGCGCCTGGCTGGCGGAGCCTTATCGCGCCACGGCGCCGGCCGAGGATGCCGCCGTGGCCGCCAAGCACCCGCTGGCGGAGGATCTGGTGATCGACACGCTGCTGGTGCATGCGGCCGATGCGGCGGCGGAGCGCGACCGGCAGCTGGCCCTGCGCAGCGTCCGCCGCGACCGGCTGCGCATCCGATCCCGGCTGGATGCCGACCTGCTTGCGGCGGTGGATGTCGGCGCCGTGGTGCGCGTGGTGCAGCCGCGCTGGCGCTGCGATGCCGGCCGCCTCTTCGTTGTCATCGGTCCGGCCATCGATGCGCGCATTTCGGGTCTCGACGTGGTGGTGTGGGGCTGAGGCATGGCGAATCCTATCCTGGCATTCCCGAACCGGGCGGATGCCGCAACGATCACCGGCGGTGGCTGGCGGGCGGAGCTGCCGCTGGCCAACCTGCAGGATCGCCGGCTGTCGCATGTCGCGCGGTCCAGCAGCGCCAGCGTTAACGACACGAAGTTCGACGTGGATCTTGGTGCGCCGCGGGGCATCCGCATCTTCGCGCTCATCGGCATCAACATCACCGACGTGGCCACTTATCGCCTGCGCGGTTCGCGCAATGCCGGCTTCACCGATGTCGTCTTCGACTCCGGCGCGGCGGGCACCAATGTGTGGCCCGTCGTCTACTCCTCCGACTCCCTCGACTGGGAGGACGACAACTGGTGGACGGGGCGGTACGCGGCGGAGGAAATCGCCGGCTACACCTGGACCCTGCTGCATGTCCTGCCGGTCACCACGGTGGCGCGCTACTGGCGGCTGGAGGTGTTCGATCCGACCAATGCCGCCGGCTATGTCCAGGCGGGCCGGCTGTTCCTGGCCGGCCAGTGGCAGCCGGATCGCGGCATGGCCTTCGGCGCGCAGCTCGCGCTGGAGGATCGGACGCAGATCGAGCAGGCCGAAGGCGGCGCCGAGTATTTCGACGTGCGGCCCATCTCCCGGATCTTCCGCTTCCGCCTGCAGGCGCTGCGGCGCGACGACGCGCATTCGCGCGCCTTCGAGATCATGCGGCAGGCCGGCACGCATCGGGACGTGTTCCTGGTGATCGATCCCGACGACACGACACAGCGCATCCGCCGGTCCTTCCTGGGCCGCCTGCGCGAATTGTCGCCGCTGGAATACGAGCTGCCGCAGCACGACAGCTTGGGCTTTGAGGTCAAGGAGGTGATCGGATGACGCGGGTTGTCGTCAATGGAAACGCATACAGCGATGATGGCTCGGCGGTCCGGGACATGCGCCAGGGTGGGCACCGCGAATGGCTACTGCTGATGCTCGGCGACGTGATCGCCGAGATCAACAGCACCTCCGCCGTGGCCAAGGCTGGCGAGGCCGCCATCAGCGCATCGGTCGCCCTGCAGGCCAAGGCGTTGGCGGAGGCGGTGGCTGCCAGCATCACGGTGGGCAGCACGGCGAGCCTCGCCTATCCGGAGGTCGTGAAGAACCTGGCGACGGCGAGCGATGTGGTGGACGTCTTCGTCTACGACACGCGGCTGGACAGCGATGGCGGGGCCTGGACCGATCGATGCCACGGCGCGAGCTGGTTCAGCGAGACGCTGAACACGCCGACGCGCGGCGCGAAGCGGGCCTTCCCGAAGAAGGGGATCATCGTCCTGCGAAGCGGTACCACGAACCCGCTGGCGCTCTATGACGCGCTGGACCTCGATCCGGCGACGGGCGCACCGCGCCTGTGGCGCATCTTCCCGCGCAGCTCCGGCGGCATCCTCGATGGAACGCCCGCCGCCTGCTTCGCCATGAACGGTCGCGTCTGGGTTGCGACCAGCGCTGGCCTCTACACCCTGGACTTTCCCGCCGATCGCGCGAGCAGGCGCGATGCCACAGATCGCAGGCACTGGAATGCTGGTATCGCGAATGCGAGCGTCTACGGCGGCGCAGCCACGTCGGGCGCCATCGTCTCCGCCTCCTGCAACCACGTCCATGCTCGGGTGTTGCCGGGCGGTCCGCTGGACCCGGTAGGCGGCCTGCCGATCCCGACCGTGGCGGTGGCGACCCCGGCCGGCGTGAGCGTGATCCACCCCACCGGCGCGGTGGCGAACGTCACCCACGCGACCGGCTACAGCCAAGCGGAGATCGTCAGCGATGCCCAGCTGATGCTCTGCGAGGCGGCGGCCCGCAATATCGACGTGGGACCGATGCCCTATGCCGCCACCGTGGCGCGGGGAAGCTGGCGCACTCATGGCGTCACGCCGAGCTCGGCCCCCGCCTTGCTCGCCAGCAGCACCGGCACCCGCTACCGGCTCTGCGGCAACCGAGCGGCGTTCTCGACTGCCGAAGGCCTCACCTTTCTCGCGCCGGATGACGCCAACAATCTGAACGGCATGGTGGCCTACACGACCAAGGACTACGCCACCGGCTGGCAGCCTGGCGCCGCGCTGATGGCGGCGCTGTGCGAGGGCGCGGTTGGCGTGGTTGTGGCGAGCGGCAACCTCATCACCAACGGCAGCTTCACCTCGGACGTGTCGGGGTGGAATGGCCCTGGCGTGTGGAGCGCGGACGGGGCTGTGATCACCGCTCCAGGTGGCGCCGCGGACAATCGCTTCTTCCAGACCATCACCTGCGAGGTCGGCGCCGCCTACACGATCGACGTCACGACCGAGGCGGGTGGGAATTCCCGTAACCTGTTCGTCGCCGCCGGCCTGAACAATACCAGCCCTGGAAGCGCGCTGGCGTCGTTCACGACAAGCGGTGTCCTGATGCGCGTCGATTTCATCGCGACATCCACCAACATGACGGTTGTTCTGCGGACGGATTCCACGACCGCTGGCCAGACCTTCACCGTCAAAAGCGTGTCGGCGAAGAAGAGTGCCGCGGACCGCAGCTATCGGGGTGGCGGCCTGGTCATCGAGGGGGCGCTCACGCGGGCCGCAGTTTCGGCCGGGGCGGACCTCGCTGCCTGGTCCGGGTGGTCGAACAGCAACTATCTCCGGCAGCCCTACAACCCCGACCTCGATTTCGGCACGGGTGATTTTTCCATTGCGCTCTGGACGACCAACCCGAACGCGAACTCCCGGAGTCTGTTGAGCCGTTCATCCGCGACTGGCTTGCTTGGCATTTCCACGGTCTCGGGGCAGTGGAGACTCTTCACAGGTGACGGGGGCGGTTCGACCATCCTGTCGGGGACCACAACGCCGCCCGCCACAGGCTACAACCACATCATCGGGATCCGTCGTGCGGGGGTGCTGGAGTTGTGGGTCAATGGAACGCTGGAGGCTTCTGCTGCTTCCACGCGCAACCTCACCGACACCAGCGCGGTCCTGACGATCGGGAACAACTTCGGCCTGACCTCGGCCTGGGAAGGCGCTTTGGCCCTCCTGCGCATCTCTGCCTATGCCCCGACGCCGGCGCAGATCGCCAGGATGTACGCGGACGAGCGCCCCCTGTTCGATGTGGGCGCCAAGGCCTTCCTCGGCGGGACCAGTAGCGCCGTCGCCGACGCAACCTATTCCGAGGCCTCCGGGTGGCTCGCCGCGGCAACAGCCGATGGCGTGTCGATCTTCGCTGGTCTGCGGCGTGCGGAGTACCTGGACGGCGCCAGCATCCCGCTGGCGATCGCCAACGACACGATGCGCGCGGTGGGCATGGAGGGAGGCGTCGTGGCCTTCGGCAGCTCCGCCAATGCCGGCATGCGGCGCGATGCGATCATCGGCCTTGACCGGATGCCAGCCACGCCCGTGCGCGCCGGCACCTTACGGCGCATGCGTGCCGCCGGCGTCACACCGGATGCCTCGCCGCTGTCCCTCGTGCCGCGCATCCACATCGGGGAGCGTGAGACGGTGCTGGTGGAGGCGACCATCGTGGGACGGGTCAATGGCGCCAGCGACAGCGAGCGCCTGAGCTATGTCCGCCGCGGGGTCTACTACCGCCAGGCAGGCGGCAACGTGACCTTGCAGGGCAGCGTGCAGACCATCGGCACGGATACCGAGACCACCTCGGGCGCGGATGCAACGCTGGCCATCGACACCGCCGCGCAGACCGTCACGCCGCAGGTTACGGGCGTGGCCGCCACCCGCATCGTCTGGGCGGCGGATATCCGCATCACCCGCGCGAGCGAGGGCTCGCTCTATGAGGAAGCCGCTTGATGGTCGCCTCCGACATGCTCCCGGCGGTCTACGCCGATGGTCGCTACCTGCGGCGCTGGTCGCTGATCGGCGGCCATCCCCGCTGCATCCTGCCGCCTCTGGTGCTGGCGGAGGCCACGCCGGCTGAGGTGGCGGCGGCCGAGGCGACCAATGCGCGCATCCATGGCTTGGCCGCCGCGGCCGAGGCGCTGGAGGCGCAAGCCGCCCTGGCGGCCCAGCCCCCGCCCGATCTGCCTGGCCACGAAGCGGACGCTTGGCAGGCGGCGCGGCAGGCGGTGGAGGTCGCCTCGCCGAAACTGCTGGCGCTGATCGAGCTGCGGCAGGGCGAGCCGCCCGGCCCGCCCGTCTCGCTCGCCCTCATCGATGCCGGCGGCACCGTGGTCAACGTGCTGGCCGTCGATCCCGGGTGGGAGCCGGACCCCTCTCTGGCCGCGGTTCCGCTGGGCCCGGACGCCCGGGTCGGTGCCACCTACGCCGAGGGCGTCTTCACGCCGCCGCCGGTGCCGGCCCCGGTGCCGGCCGAGGTCACGCTGCGGCAGCTGCTGTTCGCTCTCGTGGGCGCCGGCTGGATCACGGAGGCGGAGGCCCTGGCCGCGGCCCGGACCGGGGAGGTGCCGGCCAGCCTGGCCGACATACTCCCCGACCTGTCCGAGGCCGAGCAATCCAACCTGCGTCTGACATGGGCAGCGATGTACTCGGCCGAGCGCAGCAGCTCGGTGTGGGACCTCTTCATCAGTGCAGGCGTGGCCACCGCCGAGCAGGTAGATGACCTGTTCCGCGCAGCCGGGCAGGTGGCGTGATGACGGCGGTGGAAGCCACCCGCGGGCTGCCCGACTGGGCCAAGCTGTTCCTGCCCATGCTGCTGACCCTGCTCCTGGGCGGCACGGCCTGGCTGGTGCAGTGGGGCGAGATGCGCCAGGCGCGCCAGCAGGACCAGGCGGCGATCTCGGCGCTGCAACAGCAGATATCGGCCCTGGCCAACAAGGTGGACGGGTATGCCGGCGCGACCCTCACCATGGCGGAGCAGCAGCGAAGCGACGATCGCCGCCTCTCGGCCGTGGAAACCGAGATCGGCACCGCCCGCGGCGTCTCCTCGCTGATTGCCTCGCAGATCGGCGAGATGCGCGCCGTCCTGCAGGGCCTTCGCGACGAACAGCAGATGCTGCGCCGGGCGCTGGAGAACCGCCAGCGCAGCGCGCTGTCGCACAACCCGGCCTGAGCCGGTTGCTGCCGGCGTCGCCGGCGGCCTGAACCCGCGCCGCCCGGGCTGGGCGGCAGATCATCATCATGGAGATCATCATGGACTGGACCAACGTCATCCTGACGTTGCTGACGGCTGTCCTGCTGCCGCTCGCCGGCGTGTGGGTGCAGCGATACGTGGCGGATGCCCGCCTGGCGCAGTGGGCGCAGGGCGCGATCGCCGCCGCCGGCCGCGTCGCCATTGCGGTGAAGGCGGCCCGGCAGCGCAGCCCCGCCACGCCGATCGATGCCCTGCTGCGGGTGGAGGCCTCGGCCGAGGCGCAGCGCTTCTTTGCCTCCTACTCCGCTACTGCCCGCAGCCTGGGGGCGACGGTGGACGACGCCACCAGCAGGATCCAGGGCGAGGCGGGGCGGATGCTGCTGCTGTCGGGGCCGCCGCCTGTCTTCGCCGAGCTGGGCGAGATGCAGCAGGATGACGGCTTCGCGGCCGCCGTGGCGGATCGGGTGGCCGAGCGGCTGCGCCCGGCGGCGGAGCCCGTGCGATGAACCCGGTCCTTCGCCTCTTCACCTGGTGGGCTTCGCGGCGGAAGGCTGCCGCGCCAGCCGTCCGCACCGCCGCGCCGATCGCCAGCGCTCCCGCCCCGGCACCGCCGGCGGCGGCTCCCCCGAGGGCCGTCGAGGATCATCCCGGCGGCACGCTCGGCTACCTGGCGGAGGCGCTGAACGCGCCTGCGCCTGCCGCGCCGCGCGGCAAGTCACTCGGGCCGGATGACCTGGCGCGCGCGGCCGCGGCGCTGGGCGACAGCGTGGCCGCCGTCCAGGCGGTGCTGACGGTGGAGACCGGCGGCGCCGGCGGGTTTTTGACTGATGGCCGCCCGCGCATCCTGTTCGAGGCGCATCTGTTCAGCCGCGCCACCGGCCGGCACTGGGACGCCAGCCACCCGAAGATCTCTGCCCAGCCCTGGGACCGGCGTCTATATGCCGGCGGGGCGGGGGAGTGGCCCCGTCTGAAGGCGGCCGCTGCGCTGAATCGCCCGGCCGCCCTTTCCAGCGCCTCCTGGGGCCTGGCGCAGATCCTCGGCAGCAACCACAGGGCCGCCGGTCATGCAACGGTGGAGGGCTACGCCGCGGCAATGCAGGAGAGCGAGGGGCGTCAGCTGGATGCCCTCGTGTCCTTCCTGCGAGCCGAGGGTCTGGACCGCCTGCTGCGCGCCCGGGATTGGACCGGATTCGCCCGGCGCTACAACGGCCCCGGCTATGTGGCGAACGCCTATGACCAGAAGCTGGCGGCCGCCTATGCCGACGCGGCCGGGCTGGCACCGCTGGCGCGGCCAATCTCCTCGATGCTTCGCATCGGTCATCGAGGAGGCGTCGTGCTGCGGGTGCAGCAGGCGCTCAACCAGGTGGGCGCCAGCCTGCAGGCGGACGGCGTGTTCGGCCGCGTGACGGAGATCGCGGTGCAGCAGTTCCAGGATGCGCGGGGGCTGGCGCCGGATGGCGTGGTGGGACCGGCGACAGCCCGCGCGCTCGGGCTGTAGCAGAAACTGGCCTCTGGCGTAGAGGTTGCCTGCCAGGGCTAAAGATGCGACGGTCAAAACGTGGAAACGATCAGGAAGCCGCTTAGCGATTCCGATTTGAACGCTCTTCGAGCGAGGGTAGATGCGGCCGCACGCGAGCTTAATCGCGCCATGGCCGCGGCAGCCGAACTGGACTTTCGAGTGCGGCTGACGAGCCATCGCCAGGAGCTGAATGACCAGGTCGAGGCGAGAGTGCATTGGACTCCTGCGGTCCGAGTCAGCATTGATCGACGCAAATAGCCATCGGCACTGTCGCTGACACCGCTGCGGCGTTGTACCCAGCAGCTTCACTTGCCTTCAGCGCATCAACAGCCGCCATCAGCGGCATGGTCCTACCGGTGCTGTTGATCAACCCCGTTTGCAGGACGCGCGGCCTGCAGCGTGGCTGTGACGGGCGGGGGAGGGCGTATGACCCACCTATCGCAGCGGAGCGACATCGCTCCACCTGTCCGCCCGTTCATCCTCGTGTGCCTGCGCCCGGGCGCTGGCGTCGGCAGCGTGCATCTCCGGCCAGCTTCGCAGGCTGGTGCAGATAGTGGTGCCGTAAACCTGCCGTGCTGTGGCTGCAGTTGTGTCTGCCATGTCGGTGGCGCCGTTGATTCGCGACAGGAACGCTGTGCGTTCCGAGCCCTTGTTGAACACGGGCGCGCTGTCATATTCCTTGATGACGGTGGTCATGGGGGAGATTGCTGCCCGCTCCGCCCACTGCGGAGACCTGCTGCGGCAGACCTTGGCGGCGAGCGTACTAATGAAACGATCCGGCAGGGCGTGAACCACGCCATCCGGCGGCGCGAGCGGCGCTTCACGGCCTCTGCCGAACGCAGCGATGTAGTCGTAGCTGCCGACCACTTGCCGCGCTTCCGCGCATACAGGCTGAGGCATCCTCTGGTGCAGCAGCACGCCTATCCGATGTGCGGCGTGAATGGCGCCTGACGCTCGGGAAATCGCGGCGGCGTCAGGATAGCGAACGCCCATCGCCATTCTGATCGGAATACCCCAAGCCCTAGGGCGGTCGCGTGCCAAACCGAGCAGGCCGGCCATTAGCTCGCTACCCCACTCCGCGGTTCGCACTCCGCAGGCGGGCGCTGTGGCAGCCAGATAGGCGGGCCATGCATTGGAGGTGATTGTGTTGCCGTCCGCGCCCTGCTGTGCCGCGGCCGGTTCTGCCAAGGCAACGCTGAGCACAATTAGGGTCCACCGCATGGCCCGCTACCTCCTCGACCTGAGCGACATCGTGCACGCTGGCGCGGGAGCGGGTGCAATGCAACGCGCCATGGGTTCTGTCACGGGAAGGACGTCGATGGATGACAGAAGGCGAAGTGGGCCCCACGCAATCGCGGAAACGTCTTCAGCGATGGGGCGTCTTCTTCTGGGGCGGGTCGTAATGCTACCTGTCATGGTGCATGCCTGACGAGACAATCATGAATTCCAAGCTGATGCCGCGCCTGCGTCTCTTCGTCCCGATGCTCGCAGGGGGTAGTTTGCGAGACCGCATTTTCGGTTGTGTCGGAGCGAGCCTCGGCATCGCAGTGACGGCCCTTTTCTGCGGGTATCTGGTAACCTGGGACCGGGACCTTCCGCTTATCGTTGCACCCATCGGTGCGTCAGCTGTGCTGCTTTTTGCCGTCCCTGCCAGCCCGCTGGCGCAGCCCTGGCCCATCTTCGGCGGCAACGTGATATCGTCGATCATCGGCGTCGCGGTGGCCCACGTCATTCCAGATCAAGCATTCGCGGCGAGCGTCGCAGTTGGTTCGGCAATTGTCGCTATGTCACTGCTCCGGTGCCTGCACCCTCCCGGTGGTGCGGCGGCACTAACCGCCGTCATCGGCGGGCCCAAGATCTTGGCGTTGGGTTATGAGTTCGCACTGTTTCCAATCGCCATCAACTCAGCGGTTTTGCTTGGGATGGGGTGGCTGTTCCACCGATTCTCGGGCCACTCCTATCCACATCGTACGGCTACTGCGGCTTTGCCGATGCCGGTTCCCAATCGCCGCCCCGCGTTTCACCCGGACGCCATCGACAAGGCGCTGGCAGATGTTGGTGAAACCTTCGACATCACTCGCGAGGACCTAAACTTGCTCCTGCAGCGCGCTGAGTTTCACGAGCAGCGCCGCACGAAGAATGGGTTGGCCCTCCCGCCGCTGCTCGCTCACGCCGTCGATCTGCCGGGCGGGCCTCCGGACGAAGCGGTCAGGGACGAGGGTCGTAGGGGATAGTGAACAGCCTCTCGATTTCTTTGGCGGGCACCACTGAAGCAGAGCCGGACGCGATCAGGACTAGTGCCAGAAGGGCGTGCCAGAGCGGGAGCCGCATGGCATGCCTGAAGAGGTGGTGAGGCCGGCTGCATCCAGCACAAATTCTGGTCTCGTCTACCTCCGGTGCGTTTGACGTCCAATTCCGCCGTGCTGCTTCGGCCGAGCGATGGCGTGCTCTCGCGCCCCACTAAGCGGTTGGCGACACCGGCTCGCATGCGGCGCACGGTTTCGCCGTTATGGAAATGGATCATACGGGATCGTGGACCAGCTTGCCATATTCCGATCTCGCATCATCCATGCTGAGGCACAGGCCAGCAGGATGACGAGCACGAGAACATACGAGAGCAAATTTCGCATACCTGACCTGTTTGCGCGGGGGGGCGAGGCCTCTATCCCAGATAGTTTACCTCTGTCTGTATGGGGCTGGTCGATGCGGCCTCGGCGCGCTGATCTGTCGGCTGTCTCGGACCGCCAACGCTCGCGGATCTGTCCTGACCTTCCGCGCCGACAAGCTGGTGCACGATGGCCTGTTCGGCCGGGTGAGAGAGATCGCGGTGCAGAAGTTCCAGGCGCAGATGGGGCTGGCGCCGGATGGCGTGGTGGGGTCGGCGACGGCACGGGCGCTGGGGCTGGGGCTGTAGCTATCGGGCGTCCTCGCAAGTACTGTCCACCATGGAAACCCCGCCTGGTCGTGTGTCGGGCGGGGCTTTCTGCGTTTCGGGGCTGGTGGTAGCGCGCCGGTGAGGCCTCCCAGGAACCTCGTATCGCGATCCCGCCCTTGCGGGCGGCCCTACGGCAGGGAGAGTTGCACCGTATCGCGGCGCGCCGTGGAGGCTTGGCGTGATCGGGATGCGCCACCAGGGACGTCTTGCTGCCGAGCCAATGACACGCCCCAGCCGCGGCGAGGTCCGCAAGGGGTGCTGCAATTTCTGCAGCGCAGGAGGCGGAACCATCAATATGTATTGACGTTGTCCGCACGCCACGTGTATGCACGCCGTGCGCACAACGCCAAAGGCGACGCGCCATGACAGACCCACAGGAGACACCTATGACCGCATTGCGCAGGGAGCGGGACGACGACAATGAAGGCTCCCAGGAGGTGAAAATCAACCTCCGCGCGCGCAAGGAAGACTCTGAACTGATTGATCGGGCCGCCAAAATGCAGGGCAAAACGCGTACAGCGTTCATGCTGGAGAGTGCCCGAAAGGCAGCTGTAGACACACTACTTGATCAGCGGCAGTTCTTTGTCGTTGAAGAGCGATGGAAGGCTTTTACGGCGGCGCTGGACGCTCCGCCGGAGGACAACCCGGCGCTGAAGCGTCTTCTGCAAAAGAGGGCCCCTTGGGAAAAATAGTTCCCCTAACGGTGGCGTCCGCGCGCCTGCGGTCGCCCCACCCGCTTCAAGGCGACCACAAGCTGTGCAACTTCGATTGCGGCGAAGCGGTGCTGGATGACTGGCTTCGGCGATGGGCGTTGGCGAACCAGGTCAGTCGCGCAAGCAGGACCTTCGTGCTGACCCATGAGGGCGAGACCGACGTGGTGGCCTTCTTTACGCTGGCCGCTGGCTCGGTTGCCCACTCCGATTGCATCCGAGACGTGAGACGCCAGATGCCCGATCCAGCACCCATTACGATCTTGGCACGTCTGGCGGTTCACAGGGCTTACCATGGTGGTGGCATCGGTGCTGCCATGCTTCGTGAGGCAATGCGAAGAAGCCTTGCGGCCTCAGAAGAGATAGGCAGCGCGGCACTCTTGGTGCATGCCATCAATCCGAAAGCTGAAGCGTTCTACATGAAGTACGGCTTCAAGCCGTCGCCACTAACGCCATCCACGCTGATGATTCCAATGAAGACGATCTTAAAGAACATGGCCGCTTGAGTCTGCCACTGCAGCTCGTGGTGTCCTGAAAGATCGCTGGTGCCGCTTAGCCCATGGGCACATGAGAGTGGGGGAATGGTCGGATTTGCCTAACCGCGAACACCGTCTGCCCCGACCCTGAGCCACGTCGCAATGGCGTGGGTGAAGGTACCCCGCGAGGATCACGAGAACCCTCGCGGGGGGCGGTTGTCGTCCGCCGACCAGGAACGCGGGCGACAGTAGTCGCCCGAGTCGCAGCCGGCAACCGTCTTCTGTTCTCGCAGTCAAGGAGGTGCTGACGTGGCGAAAGCTCGGCAGCAGCTCCTCCCGGGTTTCGGCCTGATCTTCAGGGCCACTCGGACCACCAGTAGCGGTCTTGTGCTGAAAGCGCGGGACTACGGCTACCAGGGTTGGCCGATGGTCATTTGGGTCGGGCTCGAGCCCACCGGGTAGGGGCTCCCGCCGGTCCTACAGGGCCGGCGGGCACCCTCATCTCGCCGCCAACAATACTAAATAGGAGACAGGCCCATGGCCAAGAGAACTGAAGTTACCTCACCCCGCGTGGCGTCCACTGCGTCGGAGTTGCTGTCTTCACCGAAGAGTTCGCCTGCCGTGAAGTCGGTCGCTGCCTCCGCACTCACACAGGCAACAAGCCGTCCGGTGACCAAGAAAAAGTAACTGCGGCGCGCAGGTCACTCATCGCTCTGCCGCAAGTACCGTGCGTTAGCAGATGAGGCAGGAGCGGGATGGAGGCTCGCCCCCATCGGCCGAGTGCAGCGCAACCCCGGCCGCCAGGCCTGGGGCGCCGTAACCCATCCGCGCCGCGAGCGACCGAAGGGTAAGGCTTCCGTTTGCCACGGATCGGCGGCGAGACATCGGTGCAAGATGTCTGCCATGAACGGGGCAAGAACATGCGCCGGTCAAATCCCTGGCAACCACCGGAACGCTTAGCGGATTTTTGCCAGGCGGGGCCGCAGAAAACTGCGGATGCGTTCTTCTATCTCTGAACTACGCCCGCAGCCCTGCCTCTATATCCGCCTCCGCCCCAACCCTGCAAGCTGCCCCACAGCTGTCACACGCTGCTTGACCGCCGCCCGCCCCGCTCGTAAGCCATGCCCAGGCGCTCATGCGCCCCTCGCGATTTGTCCGGCCTGATTGCGGCGAGGTCCCGGTGTACCGGGCGGAGGATCTGGTTCCTCCGAAAACAAGCGCGCTAAAGGGTCGCGGGGTCCGTCATATGCGGTCCTGTTGCCCCGGAAGGGGGCCGGACGTCCTGTGGTCGCAGCCGCCGTGCTGCAGCTTTTAGGTGTCCCTTATGGCCAGAACCCTGCCCGACCGTCCGCTCCGCCCCGCCACGCTGCTGGTGCGCGGTGGGCAGATGCGCTCCAACCACGACGAGACGTCGGAGGCGCTCTACCTCACCTCCGGCTTCGTCTATGAAAGCGCCGGCCAGGCGGAGGATACCTTCCTCGGCACCACCCAGCACTACCAGTATTCCCGCTTCGGCAACCCCACCGTCACCATGCTGGAAGACCGGCTGGCGGCGCTGGAAGGCGCGGAGGCCTGCCGCCTGACCGCCACCGGCATGGCCGCGGTGCATGCGGCCCTGCTGTCGCACCTGAAGGCCGGGGACCGGGTGGTGGCGTCCCGTGCGCTGTTCGGGTCCTGCCACTGGATCGTCTCCACCCTGCTGCCGCGCTACGGCATCTCCACCACCTTCGTCGATGGCGGCAACCTCGAGGAATGGAAGGCGGCGTTCGAGACGCCGGCCACCCTGGTCCTGCTGGAGACGCCCTCCAACCCGATGCTGGACCTGGTGGACCTCGCCGCGGTCTGCGACCTGGCGCATGCGGCCGGCGCGCTGGTGGTGGTGGACAATGTCTTCGCCACGCCGCTGCTGCAGAAGCCGATGGATTTCGGCGCCGATGTCGTCGTCTATTCGCTGACCAAGCACATGGACGGCCAGGGCCGCGTGCTCGGCGGCGCCGTGATGGGGAAGAAGAAGTGGGTCGATGAGGTGCTGCAGCCCTTCATCCGCAACACCGGCCCCTCGATCAGCCCGTTCAACGCCTGGGTCATCCTGAAGGGGCTGGAGACGCTGCACCTGCGGCTGCCCGCCATGTGCCGCGCCGCCGCCGCCATCGCCGATTTCCTGGCGGAGCGGGTGGAGATCGCGCGCGTGCTGTACCCCTTCCGCATCGACCATCCGCAGCAGGCCCTCGCCAAGGCGCAGATGGCCGCCGGCGGCAGCCTGGTGACCTTCGACGTGAAGGGCGGCAAGCCGGAGGCCTTCCGCTTCCTGGACGCGCTGAAGCTGATCGACGTCTCGAACAACCTGGGCGATGCGAAGTCCCTGGTGACGCATCCCGCAACCACCACGCATATGCGCGTCGGCGCGGAGGAACGCACCAAGCTCGGCATCACCGACGGCACCATCCGCCTGTCGGTGGGGCTGGAGGATGTGGCCGACCTGATCGCCGACCTGTCGGAGGCGCTGGATGCCATCGCCCCGGCGCCGAAGCCCACCAAGCGCGCCAAGGTGGTGATCGAGACACCCGCCGCCGCACCCGCCGCGGCGGAAGCGGAGCCGCCGCCGCCGCCGCCGCGCCCCGCGAAGAAGCCCGCCAAGCCGAAGCCGCAGGCCGATGCGACGCTGTTCGAGATGGTGGGCGACCTGCCGGAAGCGCCGAGCCGAAAGAAGTAACCGGAGGAAGCAGGCTGCGATGGACCTCGACATCTGGCTGGCCTTCTGCGCAGCGGCCACGGTCATGCTGCTGATCCCGGGGCCGACCATCCTGCTGGTGATCGGCCAGAGCCTCGGCGGCGGCGCGCGCAACGCGCTGCCGCTGGTGGCCGGCGTGGCGCTGGGCGACCTGACGGCGATGACCCTGTCGCTGGCTGGCCTCGGCGCCATCCTCGCCACTTCCGCCGCGCTGTTCACCGCGCTGAAATGGGTCGGCGCGGCGTATCTGGTGTGGCTGGGGGTGAAGATGTGGCGCGCGCCGGTGCAGGCAGGCGCGGTGCCGCCACTGGCCGGCGGGCAGGCGCTGCGCCAGGCTTGGCTGGTCACGGCGCTGAACCCGAAGGGCATCGTGTTCTTCGTGGCCTTCGTGCCGCAATTCATCGACCCGGCGCGGCCGTTCCTGGCGCAGGCCGTGGTGCTGGTCGCCACCTTCGTGACGCTGGGCGCGGCCAATGCGGCGATCTATGCGGCGCTCGCCGGGCGGTTGTCCGGCGCCGTGCGGCGGCCTTCCGTGCGCCGGGTGCTGAACCGGGTGGGCGGCGGCGTGCTGATGGGGGCCGGGCTGGCGGTGGCGCTGCGGCGCGGCTGAGTTTTCTGCTGCGCTGCAACAGATCCGGTTTACACGCTGCGGAACCCGTTCCTACACTCGCCGGCAACCCGATCCGAGGTGCCGCGATGCCACCCAAGCTCCGCCGCTGGCTCCGCCTTCTGCCGATCCTGGCAGTGCCCCTGCTGCCGGTGGCGGCGCCCCAGGCCCAGAGCCAGACTCTGACGGCGGTGCTGGAAGCCGAGATCGTCACGCTCGATCCGCATTTCACCCCCGCCTATATCACCCGCACCTTCGGCTACATGGTCTTCGACACGCTGTTCGCCGCGGACAGCCAGGGCCGCATCCAGCCGCAGATGGTGCAGGACTGGACCCGGTCCGAGGACGGCCTCACCTGGTCCTTCACGCTGCGCGATGGCCTGGCCTTTCACGATGGCGCGCCGGTCACGGCGGCGGATGTGGTGGCCTCGCTGCGGCGCTGGGGCAGCCGTTCCGCGCTTGGCGGCCGGTTGATGGCGGCCACCGCCTCGCTGCAGGCGAATGACGCGAAGCGCTTCACCCTGGTGCTGAGCCAGCCCTTCGGCCTGGTGCTGGATGCGCTTGGCACCACCTCCTCCCCGGTTCCCTTCATCCTGCCGGAGCGGCTGGCCCGCACGCCGGGGACGGAGCGGATCACGGAGATCATCGGCTCCGGCCCCTTCACCTATGCCCAGGCGGACCACCGCACCGGCGACCGCATGCTGCTGCGCCGCAATGCGCGCTACGTGCCGCGCGCGGAACCCGCGGACCATCTGGCCGGCGGCAAGCAGGTGCGGATCGCGGCGCTGGATATCCGCGTGATCCCGGATGGCCAGACCGCCACCGCCGCCATGCGCGCCGGCGAGGTCGATTTCATCCAATACGCACCCTTCGACATGCTGGCCCTGCTGGAGCGCGATGGGGGCATCCGGGTGCAGAGTTTTACGGGGCTCGACCAGTTCACCGGCCATTATCGCACCAACGCCGCCTCCGGCCCCTTCGCCGACCCGGCGGTGCGCCGCGTGCTGCTGCATCTGGTGGACCAAAGCGAGGTGATGGCGGGCTTCGGCCTGTCGGACCGCTACGCCCGCACCTGCAACGCCTTCTTCATCTGCGGATCGCCCTACGAATCCGACATCGGCACGGAGCCGATGCGCAGCCCCTCCATCGAGGCCGCGCGCGCTGCCCTGGCGCAGACGCGCTATGCCGGGGAGCCCGTCGTCGTCCTCGTCGCCAACGACCTGGAAGCCGCGAAGATTTCCTCGGAAATCCTGGCGGACCGGCTGCGCCGCGCCGGCTTCACCGTGGACATGCAGGTGATGGACTGGGCTTCCGTCCTTGCCCGACGCACGCGGCGTGAGGGATGGAGCGTCTTCGGCGTGCATGCGCTGGGCGTCGATCTGCACAACCCGCTGACCAATTCCGTGATCGGCTTCAACTGTACCAATGCGACCACCGGCGGCTTCCATTGCGAGGAGCGCCTGACGCCGCTGTTCGCCGCCTTCGCCGCGGCGCCGACGCTGGAAGCCCGGCAGGCGATCGCGGCGCAGATGCAGGCGATCATCTACGAACAGGGCATCGCCGTGCCCTGGGGCCAGTTCGCGCAGCCCGCAGCCTCCCGCGTGCAGTTGGAGAACCTGATCCCCTCGGCGATCCCGCTGTTCTGGAATGTGGGGAAGCGATAGCCGCATGCATGACGTCATCGTGGTCGGTGCCGGGTCTGCCGGCGCCCCGCTCGCCGCGCGGCTTTCCGAAGACGGGCACCGCAAGGTTCTGCTGCTGGAGGCGGGGCGGGACTGGCGCGCGGCGGAGGCACCGGCGGCGCTCCGCAGCGCCAACATCATCCCCTTCATGCACGACCCGGCGCATCAGGCGGAATGGCAGTGGCCGGGGCTGATGACGCGCCGCACCCGCGCGCAGGAACCGCGCTTCTACTGGCGCGGCAAGGCGATGGGTGGGTCCTCCACCGTCAACGCGCAGATCGCCATCCGCGGCGTGCCGGCCGCCTTCGACGCCTGGGCGGAAGCGGGATGCGAGGGCTGGTCGGCGGCCGATGTGCTGCCGATCTTCGATGCGATCGAGGATGATGCGGACACAGGTGTTGCGCCGGGCATCCGCCAGGGTGGCCCGCTGCCGGTGTTCCGCATGCCACCGGAGAACTGGGGCGCGGTGGACCTTGGCCTGCGCGATGCGGCGCTGACCGCCGGTTACCGCTGGAAGCCCGACCTCAACGCGCCGGAGGGGGAGGGCATTTCCTGCAACCCGATCAACCTGCGCGGCGGCCAGCGCGTCACCACCAATGATGGCTACCTGGAGCCGGCCCGCGGCCGCCCCAACCTGACCATCCGCGGCGGCGCGATGGTGGACCGGGTGTTGGTGCGGGATGGCCGCGCCTGCGGCGTCCGCGTGCGCTTTGATGGCGGGGAATGGCAGGAGATCCTGGCGCGGGAGGTGGTGCTGTGCGCGGGGGCCATCCACAGCCCGGCCATCCTGATGAGGTCCGGCATCGGCCCGGCGGCGGATCTCGCGCGGCTCGGGATCGATATGGTGCAGGACCTGCCCTGGGTCGGCCGGAACCTGATGGACCACCCCATCCTGCGCGCCAGCCTGGCGCTCAGGCCCGAGTACCGCGCCCAGGGTGCCGATGCCCGCCACACCAATTGCTGCCTGACCTACAGCAGCGGCATGGGCGGCGAGCGGGACATGATCATGATCGCCTACAACCATCGCGGCCTGACCGGGGATGGCGGCCCGGCGGAGGCCGGCGCGATCGGCATCGCGCTGTACGATGCCTTCTCCCGCGGCACGCTGGCGCTGACCTCTGCGGATCCGGAGGCGCAGCCGGTGGTGGAGGAGAACATGCTGGACGATCCGCGCGACCGCGCCCGGATGCGCGACGGCGTGCGCCGCCTGGCCCTGCTGACGGCGCTGGCCCCGCTTTCCGGCCTGGCGCGGGAGATCACCTTCGGCGAAACCGGACTTTCCATGCCGGCCGCCGCCGCCCTGCCGGATGCGGAGCTGGACGCCATCATGCTGGCCGAGGCCGGCGACATCCAGCACGCCGCCGGCACCTGCCGCATGACGGCGCATGAGGAACCGCGCGGCGTGGTGGACCCGGACCTCCGGGTGCGCGGGGTGGCGGGGCTGCGCGTGGCGGATGCCTCCATCATGCCGAGCGACTGCCGCGCCAATCTCCACTTCACCTGCGTGATGATCGGGGAGGCGCTGGCGCGGCGCATGCGCGCCGAGGCGTCGCGCGGTTGACGCAGGCCGCATCCGGCCGAGAATGAGCGGCCGGGGAGATCCGCGATGGCCAGGGCCAATGAGTTCAGTGAAACCACCCGCGGCATCCGTGTGACGGTCCGCAGCTTCTATCTGGAGGACCAGTCGGAGCCGGAGCGCGGCCACTTCGTCTGGGCCTACCGCATCGCGATCCAGAACGAGGGCACGGAGACGGTGCAGCTTCTGAAGCGGAGCTGGCACATCACGGATGCGCTGGGCCGCAGCCAGCAGGTGCATGGGGAGGGGGTGGTCGGCGAACAGCCGGTGCTCGCGCCGGGGGAGCGCTTCGAATACACCTCCGGCACCCCGCTCCACACCCCCTCCGGCTTCATGGCCGGCACCTACCACATGGTGGTGACGGAAACGCGGGAGGCCTTCGACGTGACGGTGCCCGCCTTCAGCCTGGACAGCCCGCACCAGCCGGCCAGCCGGCTGCATTGATGGAATCGCCCGAGGGCCTGCTCGCCCGCCTCGCCGCGCTGGGGATCGAGGCGCCCACCGTCACCCACCCGCCGGTCTTTACCGTGGCCGAGAGCAAGGCGCTGCGCCCAAGCCTGCCGGGCGGGCATGTGCGGAACCTGTTCCTCAAGCCGGAAAAGGCCGCCGGCCCCTTCCTGCTGGCGGTGATCGAGGAGGACCGGCCGGTGAAGGTCAACGCGCTGGTCCGCGCGCTCGGCCTGCCGCGCAGCGGCTTCGCGGATGCGGATGCGCTGAGGGCGCAACTCGGCGTGGAGCCCGGCTCCGTCACCCCCTTCGGCCTGGTCAACGCGGCGCCGGGGGCGGTGCGGGCGGTGTTCGACCGCGGGCTGATGCAGGGCTTCGCGTGGATCCATGTCCACCCGCTGACCAACACCATGACCACCGCCATCCGCCCGGACGACCTGCTGCGCTTCCTGCGTGACCTCGGCCATGCGCCGGAGCTGGTCGAGATGCCCAATCCGGCGTGATCGGCCGTCAAGCGCTTGCTTCGCGCCGTGCATCACGCATCTATGCGCCCAAGCGAGAGGAATTGCCTGCCATGGACCTGATCTTCGACCCGACCCGCCAACCGGCGCCTGGTGGCGCCATGCCGAATGGTACGCCGGACCCGGTGAAGGATGGCGACCAGCGCACCTTCATGGCCGACGTCATCGAGGCCAGCCGCGAGACGCCCGTGCTGGTCGATTTCTGGGCCACCTGGTGCGGCCCCTGCAAGACGCTGACCCCGACGCTGGAGAAGGTGGTGCGGGCCGCCGGCGGCCGGGTGAAGCTGGTCAAGATCGACATCGACAAGAACAAGCAGCTGGTCGCCCAGCTCGCGCAGATGGGCCTGCCGCTGCAATCCGTGCCCACCGTGGTGGGCTTCGCCCAGGGCCAGATCGCCGACCTGTTCCAGGGCGCGCTGCCGGAAGGCGAGGTGAAGAAGTTCATCGAGAACCTGCTGAAGGTCTCCGGCGGCCAGCTTCCCGGCGCCGACCTGCTGGCGGAGGCGAAGGCGCTGGTGGAGGCCGGCGAACATGCCGCGGCGGCCGAGCTGTTCGGCCAGCTGGCCGAGGCCGAGCCGGAAAACCCCGAGGCGATGGCCGGCCTCGCCCGCTGCCTGATGGCCCTGGGCGAGGAAGAACAGGCGCAGGAGGTGCTGGACCAGGTGCCGGAGAAGATCGCCGGCCATGCCGAGATCGCCTCCGTCCGCTCCCAGCTCCAGCTCGCCCGGGAAGGGCGCGAGGCGCGGGAGAAGCTGGGCGAGTTCGAGCGCCGGCTGGAAGCCGACCCGGATGACCACGCCGCCCGCATCGACCTGGCCGTGGCGCTGAACGCCATGGACAAGCGGGGCGAGGCGGTGGACGCGCTGATGGTCGCCATCAAGCGCGACCGCGCCTGGAACGACGAAGCCGCCCGCAAGCAATTGCTGAAGTTCTTCGAGGCCTGGGGATTCGACGACCCCGCCACCCTTGCGGGACGCCGGAAGCTCTCCACCCTTCTGTTTCGCTAAGGCGACCCGGCCGGAGACACGCGCCGCGCGGGGGAAACAGGGACCACCGCGCGGCCGGACCGCGCGGTGGCTGAAACGGAGCATATGTCCGCCTTCCATCCCGCCTTCGACGCCTTGCCGTCGGAGATCCCCATCTTCCCGCTCGCCGGGGCGCTGATGCTGCCCGGCGGGCGACTGCCGCTGAACATCTTCGAGCCGCGCTACCTGGCGATGACGGAGGATGCGCTGGCGGGGGGACGGTTCCTCGGCATGGTGCAGCCGGACCCCGGCCTGCCGCGCACCGAGATCGGCAGCCAGATCTACCAGGTCGGCTGCCTCGGCCGCCTGACCTCCTTCGCCGAGACGGATGATGGGCGCTTCCTGATCACGCTGACCGGCATCATCCGCTACCGCATCATCGAGGAGGTGGGGCTGCGCCGCGGCTACCGGCGCGCCCGGGTGGAATATGGCGACTACGCGCCGGACCTGATGCTGGACGGCCCGGCGCCGCAGATCGACCGCGGCGCGCTGCTGGCGGCGCTGCGCGTCTATTTCAAGGCGCGCGGCATCGAGGCGAATTGGGAGGCGGTGGAGGGCACCGGCGATGCCATGCTGGTCACCACGCTCTGCATGCTGTGCCCCTTCGAGGTGGCGGAGAAGCAGGCGCTGCTGGAATCCCGCTCCACCGAGACGCGGGCGGAGATGCTGGTGGCGCTGATGCAGATGGGCAGCCACGGCATGGCGCCCGAGGGCCGGCCGAGTTAAATCAACGGCCCCTGTTTCTGGAGTTGATGCGATGACGGCCTCCGAGCCGAGCGCAGGCGCGGTGGACCCGCGACTGCTGGAAATCCTGGTCTGCCCCGTGACCAAGGGGCCGCTGCGTTATGACCGCGAGGCCGGGGAACTGGTGAGCGAGAAGGCGGGGCTTGCCTATCCGGTCCGTGACGGCATCCCCATCATGCTGCCGGACGAGGCCCGCAAGCTGCCGGTCTGATGGCGAACGGTCTGATGGCGAACGGTCTGATGGCGAACGGCCTGATGCCGAAGCTGACCGAGATCCGCCTGAACCGGGCGGAACAGGTCCTGCACCTGGCCTGGGATGACGGCGTGCGCTTCGCCCTGCCGGCGGAATACCTGCGCGTCGAAAGCCCCTCCGCCGAGGTGCAGGGGCATGGGCCGGGCCAGCGCGTGACGGTGGCCGGCCGGCGGCATGTCGGCATCATGAAGATCGAGCCGGTGGGGCATTACGCCGTGCGGCTGATCTTCGACGACCTGCACGACAGCGGCATCTACAGCTGGGATTTCTTCCGCGCGCTGGGTGAGCAGCAGGCCGAGCGCTGGGCGGCCTATGAGGCGGCGCTGGCCGCAAAGGGGCTGAGCCGGGACCCGCCGAAGCGGGCCTGAAGCGCAGCCGGGCGGTGCCGCTCGGCGTGCGCCACGCCATTTGGTATTGCAAATCATTCGCATCCGCGGCACCTATCCTCCTCGACTTCCATGGACGAGGGCGATGAGCGGTCTCGCGGTTTCGGCAGAGCCCTGGGCGACGCGCTGGCGCGGCATTCGCCGGCTGCGGGTGCTGCGCACGGTGCAGGTCACGCCCGGCATGCGGCGGATCACCCTCGGCGGGCGGGAGATCGCCGGCCTCAGCGGCGGGCCGAATGTGAAGCTGCTGCTGCCCCCGGCGCCCCGTATCGGGCTGGAACTGCCGCTGCAGGATGCGGCGGGCAAGCCGGTCTGGCCGGCCGAGGATCGCCGCCCGGTGCTGCGCAGCTACACGGTGCGGCGGCTGGATGCGACGGCGGGGGAACTCGACATCGACTTCGTCCTGCATGGCCACGCCGGCATTGCCTCCGCCTGGGCGGCCCGGGCCAAGGCGGGGGATGAGGTGGGCATCGCCGGCCTCGGCGGCCGCGGCGTGAACCCGGCCGCGCGCTACATCCTGGCGGGCGACCACTGCGCCCTGCCGGCCCTGGTGAACATCCTGGAAGGGCTGCCGGAAACGGCCCGTGGCCATGCCTTCATCGAGGTGCCGGGGCCGGAGGAGCAGCAGAAGCTGCGGCACCCACCCGGCCTTGCCGTCACCTGGCTGCACCATGGCCCGCATGGTGCCGGGCGGACCTCGTTGCTGGCGCGCGCCGTGGCAGGGCTGGCGGTGGCGCCTGGGGAGGATGTCTTCGCCTGGGTGGCCGCCGAATCCGCGGCCGCCACCGCCATGGGCGAGCATCTGCGGGGGGTCTGCGGCCTCGATCGCCGCGACATGCTGGTGCTGGGCTACTGGAATTTCGGCGTCAGCGTGGATGACTACGGGCGCAGCGCGGCGGCCCAAGGCCGGGACCAGGGGCGGGATCAGGGGCGGGGCGAGGGGCCGGCCCGGGCGGCGCAGATGCAGGTGGCGGCGTGATCTGACGCGCCCGCCGTTGTCGTGGCGCGGATTTCAGTTAATAACGCGTCTCATTCTCAACTTTATGCCCTGGACCGGAGCAGCGCCGAAGGCCCTGCTCGCTGAACCTCGGATGGGGACCTCTTCATGCACATCCGCCCGCGGGACCGGCATCGCACCGTCACCACGCTGCTGGCCGCCGCCATCGTCGCGCAGCTTCCCTGGCCCGCTTCCGCCCAGACCACCCTTCCGGCCACCGGCTCCACCGAGGCATCGCCCCTGCTGCTGCCGGAAACCAGCGTGGTCGGCGCCGCGGAACGCGCGTTGGACCCGATCCGCGGCTTCGTCGCCAGCCAGCAGATCTCCGGCACCAAGACCGACACGGCGCTGATCGAGAACCCGCAATCCATCACCGTCATCCCGCGCGACCAGATCGATGCGCGCCAGGCGCAGACGCTGGGCGAGGCGCTGCGCTACACCGCCGGCGTCCGGGGCGAGAACTACGGCACCGACAGCCGCACCGACTGGTTCCAGCTGCGCGGTTTCAACGCGCAGGACAACGGCATCTTCCTGAACGGCCTGCGCTACAATGCGGGCTACGCCGGCAGCGCCTTCGAGACCTACGGGCTGGAGCGCTACGAGGTGCTGCGCGGCCCGACCTCCGTGCTGTACGGCCAGATCGCCCCGGGCGGCCTGGTGAACATGATGCAGCGCCGCCCGACCGACAGCGCGCGCGGCGAGGTGCGGCTCTCGGCCGGCAGCGAGGGTCGCCTGCAGGGCCAGGGCCATGCCTCCGGCCCGCTCGATCGCGATGGCATCTGGTCCTACAGCCTGACCGGCCTGGTGCGGGACAGCGACACGGCGGTGGACTTCGTGCGGGACGACCGCGTGTTTCTCGCGCCCTCGCTGACCTGGCAGCCGACGGCCGACACCTCGCTCACCATGATGAGCTTCTACCAGCGCGACCGGACCTCGGGTAACCAGTTCCTGCCCTACGAAGGCACCGTCACCTCGACACCGTTCGGCCGCATCAGCCGCAGCCGCTTCACCGGCGAACCCGATTTCGACGCCTTCAACCGGGAACAGTATGGCGTCGGCTACGAGTTCAACCACCGCTTCAACGACGTCTGGTCCTTCCAGCAGAATTTCCGCTACGCCGAGACGGAAATCCGCTGGGACCAGGTCTATGGCGGAGGTCTGCAGGCGGACCAGCGCACGCTGAACCGCTACGCGTATCGCGCCAACATCAATGTCAACACGCTGCAGCTGGACAACCACGCGAAGGCGGAATTCGCCACCGGCACCGTGCGGCACACCGTGCTGGCGGGCTTCGATGCGAGCCAGGTGAACTACCGCAACGCGCAGCAATTCGCCTTCGCCAGCGGCCTCGACGTATTCGCGCCGAGCTATGGCACGCCGGTCGGCACGCTGCCCGCGCCCTATGACAGCGTGCGCCAGGTCAACACGCAGTATGGCGTCTATCTGCAGGACCAGATGCGCATCGACCGCCTGGTGCTGGTCGCCGGCATCCGGCAGGACTGGGCCCATTCGGACGTCGACAACCGGGTGACCAACACCACCCGCAGCCAGAACGACAGCGCCTTCACCTGGCGCCTCGGTGCCGTCTACCTTTCCGACACCGGCCTCGCGCCCTATGCCAGCTATGCCCGTTCCTTCCAGCCGCAGATCGGCACCGATGCGGCCGGCAACAGCTGGGACCCGCTGGAGGGCGAGCAGTACGAGGTCGGCGTGAAGTTCCAGCCGCCCGGCATGCGCAGCTTCGTACAGCTCGCGGCCTTCCAGCTCACGCAGCAGAACTCGCTGACCGCCGACATCAACTTCCAGCAGAAATCGGTCGGCGAGATCCGCGTGCGCGGCCTGGAACTCGAAGGCGTCGCCGAGCTCGGCCGGGGCTGGAGCCTGCTCGGCTCCGTCAGCCTGCTCGACCCCGAGATCACCAGCAGCTCGACGGCCGGCGAGGAAGGCAATCGCCCGGCCGGCGTGGCCGCGACCAACGCCAATCTCTACGCCGAATACACCTTCGTCGATGCCGGGCGCGTGCTCTCGGGCCTGACGGTGGGCGCTGGCGTGCGCTACCTCGGCAATACCTCCGCGGTGAATACCGGCGGCAGCGTAGTGCCCTCGACCACCTTGTTCGATGCGGGCATGCGCTACGACCTGTCGAAGCTGTCCGAGGAGATGCGCGGGCTGGAGTTCGGCGTGAATGCCAGCAACCTGGCCGATACGCGCTATGTCGCCCGTTGCTCCGGCACCTCCGGCTGCTTCTACGGCAACCGGCTGAACGTGCTCGCCAGCCTGACCTATAAGTGGTGAGGCAGGGAAAGTGACGACGCAGGGCAGGGCGGCGGACAGCCCCGCCGCCCTGCTCACCATCCTGTATCTCGGCGTCGCGGCCGGCGTGCAGATGACCGATCGCGGCCTGCTCGCCCTGCTGTCGCCCGCCATCCAGGCGAGCTTCGGCGTGGGCGATGCGGTGATCGGCGCGCTGCACGGCATTGCCGGCATCCTGGTCGCGAGCCTGCTGGCGATTCCGCTGGCACGCCTGGCCGACCAGTATTCGCGCAAGGCCGTGCTGCTGTTCTTCATCGCCGCCTGGGTGGCGCTGACGGCGCTTGGCGCCCTGGCGCCCTGGTTTCCGCTGTTCTTCGCCGGGCGGGCCGCGGCGGGCGTGACCGAATTCGCGCTGATCCCGGTGATCTACTCGATGCTGCCCGATCTGGTGCGGCCGGGACGGCGCGTGGCGGCCAATCTCAGCTTCGCGGCGCTGATGTCGGTCGGTGCCGCGTCTGGCTATGCGCTCGGCGGCTGGCTGGTGGACCAGGCGGCGCAGCTCGGCGCGGCCTTCCCCGGGACGCTGGGTGGCTTCGAGACCTGGCGCCTGGCGATGGTCATGATCGCCGGGCTTGGGCTGCCCTTGCTGCTACTGGGCTTCGCCACCGTCGATCCGCCACGGCGGGCCATTGCGGCCGAAGCCGCCACCGGGTCGCTGCCGGCCTTCCTGCGCGCGCAAGGCCGCACCATCGGCCTGCTGGTGCTGGCGGCCGGTGGCGTCGCCATCGCCGTGCAGGGGCTGATGCCGCTGCTGGCCCTGGCGCTGACCCGGCGCTTCAGCTTCGACCTCGGCATGCTGGGGGAATGGCTGGGGGTGATCGTGCTGGCCACCAACCTCGCAAGCCTTGGCATGGCCGGGCTGATGGACCGCCTGTTGCCGGCGGGGCGGCAGGAGGCAGGGCGGCCGCTGGTGATGGCGCTCGGCGCCCTGCTGGCGCTGCCCTGCGTACTGCTGCTGCCCTGGCTGGGTTCCGTGCAGGCGGTGCTGGTTCTGGTCACCGGCTTCCTGCTGGCGACCTGCCTGGCCAATGCCTTCATCCCGACCATGGTGCAGGACCTGGTGCCGCCCCCGCTGCGGGCGCGCGCCTTCGCGTCCTACAGCGTGATCATCGCGGCCTTCTGCGCCATCGGGCCGGTGCTGATGGGCGCGGTGTCGGACCAGGTGATGGGGCGGGACCTGCTGGGGGCGATCACCTGGGTCGCCGTGCCGAGCCTCGCCGTCGCGGCGCTGGCCGCATCCTTCGCCGGGTGGCGCATCCTGTCCGTCAGGTAGGCGGCGTCATCAGCCCCTGGCCGCCGAGCAGCCCGCTCGCCCCCGCCATGCCCATCGCCCGCTGCGCGAAGGCGCGCTTCAGCCGCGGCATGCGGTCCACCGCCGCGATGCCCAGGCGCCGCGCCAGGCGCACGGGTCCGAAGTCGTTGCCGAACAGCTTCTCCAGCACATGGGTCGCGCCGAGCATGATCGCGGCATCCGGCCGGGCGCGGCGTTCGTAGCGGCGCAGCACGGCGGTGCTGCCCGGATCCTCCCCGGCCGCCACCGCCTCGATCACCGCCTCCGCCAGCGCGGCGACATCGCGGAAGCCGAGGTTCAGGCCCTGGCCGGCGATCGGGTGGATGCCATGCGCGGCGTCGCCGACCAGCGCCAGCCGCGTATCCGTCTGCCGCTGCGCCCACAGCGCCGTCAGCGGGTAGGACCAGCGCCGGCCGATGGGCCTGATGGCGCCCAGGTGGTCGCCCATGCGGCGCGTCAGCTCCCGCCCGAAGGCGGCGTCGTCCATCGCCAGGAAGCGCGCAGCCAGGTCACGCCGGTCGGACCAGACGAAGGCGGAGGCGTGCGGAAATTGCGCCGTGCCGAAGCCGCCGGGGCCGGCCAGCGGCAATTGCGCGAAGGGGCCGTTCGGCAGGAACATCTCCAGCGCCGTGCCATTGTGCGGGCGTTCATGTGCGAAGGCGCCGACCATGCCGGTCTGGCCGTAATCATGACGCTGCACGCGGATGCCGGCCTGCTGGCGCAGCGCGCTGTCCCGCCCCTCGGCGGCCACCACCAGGCGCGCGACCAGCGTGGTCCCGGCATCCGGGCCGGCGGTGATGCGGATGCGGGCACCTTCCGGCTGGCGTTCGACGCTGGCCTCGGCCGGGGCGAAGACGCGCAGATTGGGCAGATGCGGCAGGCGGGCATTCAGCGCGACGCGCAGTGCCCGCGCCTCCACCATCCAGCCGAAGGGGTCGGGGCCCACCTCCTCGCTCCGAAAGTCCAGCTTGAGCGGGGAGGGCGCATGGCCCGGCCGGCCATCGGCCACGCGGATGTGGTGAATCGGCTGCGGAGGCTCCGGTAGCCGGTCCCAGATGCCCGACGCCGCCAGCAGCCGCTGGCTGGTGAGCGCGATGGCATAGGCGCGGCCATCGAAATCCGGCAGCTCCATCGGCGGCAACGGTGCGCGGTCCAGCACCGCGGTGGGAATGCCGGCGGCGGCCAGGGTCGCGGCCAGTGTGGCGCCGACCGGGCCGGCGCCGACGATGCAGATGGTGGTCTCGATCTCGCTCATGGCGGGGAAAGTCGCGCTGCGGGGGCGTTTCGGCAAGGGCGAGGCAATTGCCCAAGAAATAGGCACGTTTCTCGCAGTGCAGCAGCGCAACTTTGCGCGGGCGCGCGGAACTCCACGTAAAACGGTCTACGAAGCGCGTGGCACGGTCCTTGGATTGCAGTCCTCCGATATCGCCTTGGGAAGGGGAACTGCGGCGCGATGAAGCTGGTCATGGCCATCATCAAGCCTTTCAAGCTGGACGAGGTGCGCGATGCGCTCACTCCGCTCGGCGTGCAGGGGCTTACGGTTACCGAGGTCAAGGGTTTCGGTCGGCAGAAGGGCCAGACCGAGATCTATCGCGGAGCCGAATATCACGTGAGCTTCCTGCCGAAGCTCAAGATCGAAGTCGCCGTCGCCGCCGACATGGTGGATGCGGTGGTGGAGGCGATCGCCGGCGCCGCGCGCACCGGCAAGATCGGCGATGGCAAGATCTTCGTCCTGGACGTGGAACGCGCACTGCGCATCCGCACCGGCGAAGCCGATGACCAGGCGCTGTAGCGGCATGTCGGGCGACAACACACCCAGGTTCAGGACCGGGGGCATGATGAGGAATGGGGGAATGACGAGGATTGCGCGCGCCGCTGCCATGGCGCTGCCGGCGCTGGTCCTGTCCGGCGCGGCATTCGCGCAGGATGCGGCCGTGGCGGCACCTACGCCGACCATTGATACCGGCGACACCGCCTGGATGCTGACCAGCACGGCCATCGTGCTGATGATGACGGTGCCCGGCCTGGCGCTGTTCTATGCGGGCATGGTCCGCAAGAAGAACGTGCTGGCGACCATGATGCAGTCCTTCGCGGTCTGCGGCCTGGTCGGCGTGCTGTGGATGCTGCTGGGCTACAGCCTGGCCTTCGGCGAGGGCAATGCCTATATCGGCGACCTGTCCAAGGTGCTGCTGTCCGGCATGGGTGAGGGCTGGGATGCCCCCTTCGTGCTGGGCTCGGGTGACGGCGCGGTGGCGACCACCATTCCGGAAAGCGTCTTCGTCACCTTCCAGATGACCTTCGCCATCATCACCGCCGCGCTGATCACCGGCGCGGTGGCGGACCGCATGAAGTTCTCCGCGCTGATGCTGTTCGTCACGCTGTGGACGCTGCTGGTCTATTCGCCCGTGGCACATTGGGTCTGGCACCCGAATGGCTGGATCTTCGCGCTCGGCGCGCTGGATTTCGCCGGTGGCACCGTCGTGCACATCAATGCCGGCGTGGCGGGCCTGGTGGCGGCGGTCGTGCTCGGCAAGCGGGTCGGCTACGGCACCGAGAACATGTCCCCCTACAACCTGGCCTTCGCCGTGATCGGCGCGAGCATGCTGTGGGTGGGCTGGTTCGGCTTCAACGCCGGCTCCGCCGTCGGTGCCGGTGCGCGCGCCGGCATGGCGATGCTGGTGACGCAGGTGGCCGCGGCCGGTGCGGTGCTGGCCTGGCTGGCGGCCGAATGGGCGACCAAGGGCAAGCCTTCCGTGCTCGGCGCGATCTCCGGCGCAGTGGCGGGGCTGGTTGCCATCACCCCGGCGGCGGGCTTCGTGCTGCCGGGTTCCGCGCTGGTCATCGGCCTGGTGGCTGGCCTCGCCGGCTTCTGGGGCGCGACCGCGCTGAAGCACTGGTGCGGCTATGACGACAGCCTGGACGCCTTCGGCGTGCACGGCATCTGCGGCATCGCCGGTGCGCTGCTGACGGGCGTCTTCGCCTATGGCCCGCTGTCGGGCACCCCGGCATCGCCGGCCGGCATCAGCGGATCCTTCGAGCAGTTCCTGCTGCAGGTCTATGCGGTGGCGGCGGTCTTCGTCTTCACGGCGATCGCCACCTTCATCCTGCTCAAGATCGTGGACGCCATCGTCGGCCTCCGCGTGACGGAGGAGGAGGAGCGCGAGGGCCTGGACGTGACGCTGCACGGCGAACGCCTCGGCTGAGCCAGCGGGCTGGACCTGAACGGGCGCCGGGGAGCAATCCCCGGCGCCCTTTTCATTTGCGCGCCGTGATGGGACGCGCCATGAGGCGCGGCATGGCCCGCATCCCGCACATCCCGGACGACGCGCTGGAGGAACGCTTCGTGCGTTCGTCCGGCCCCGGCGGCCAGAACGTTAACAAGGTGGAGACGGCGGTGGAGCTGCGGCTCAACCTCAACCGGCTCGACATGGGCGAATACATGGCGCGCCGGCTGGCGACGCTGGCCGGCCGGCGGATCACCCAGGATGGCGTGCTGGTGATCCAGGCGCAGCGCTTCCGGACCCAGGACCGCAACCGGACCGATGCGCGGGAAAGGCTGGACGAACTGCTGGCCAAGGCCGCCGAGCCGCCGCCGCCGACCCGCCGCGCCACCAAGCCCAGCTACGGCGCGCAGATGCGCCGGCTGGAGGGCAAGAAGCTGCGCTCCGGCGTCAAGAAGCTGCGCGGCAACAAACCTCCCGCGGATTGATCGGCACCCCGCGACAGCGGCGGCGGCGGGGACACACCCGGCGCCCGGCGGTGCGGCGCGCCTTGCAACACCGTTCAATCCGAGAGGCTTCCGGTGTAGAGTTCCCGCAAAGCTTCAGGAACCACCCCAGATGGCCCGCACCGCCAGCACCCCGGCCGTGGGCGACCGGCTCGCCGCCGCCGGGCGCCGCTTCGCCTCCCCCGCCCTCAAGGCCGCGCTGCAGCGCCGCCTGGCGGAGCTTGTGGCGCTGGTGCTGGTGGTGTTCGGGCTGGTGCTGGGCGTGGCGCTGGCCAGCTACGACCCGGCCGACCCGTCCTTCTCCACCGCCACTTCCCAGCTGACCGGCAACCTGGCCGGGCCGATCGGCGCCCATGCGGCGGACCTGCTGCTGCAGGCCTTCGGCTACGCCGCCTTCCTGCTGGTGGCCTGCCTGATGACCTGGGCCTGGCGGCTGGCGACGCATCGCGGCCTGGCGCCCTTCGCGCTGCGCCTGGCCTGCCTGCTGGCGGCGCTGCCGCTGCTGGCCGCCACGCTGATCCTGTTGCCGCTGCCGACCGATGTGCCGGCCGCCGCCGGGCCGGGCGGTGCGGCAGGGCCGGTGGTGGCGCAGGCGCTGATGGGGCTGATGCGCGACCTGCTCGGCCCGGTCGGTGCCGGCATCGCGCATCTGGTGCTGGCGACGCTGACGGCGCTGCTGGTCTTCGTGGCGCTCGGGCTGACGCTGGGCGAATGGCGCCGCGCCGGCGCCGTGGCCGGCTCCGCCGCCGGCAGCGCAGGTAGTGCCGCCAGCGCCACCGTCCGCCTCACCGCCGCCCGCGCACGCCAGATGGGGGAACATGTGGGGGAACAGGTGCCGCCCGGCTTCTTCGCCCGTGCCGCCGCCTGGCCCTTCAAGGCGGTCGGCCGCGCCGTCGGCGGCGCGGTGCGGCGGCGGCGGGAGCGGGAGACGCCGCTGGCCGAGATGCTGCGGAATGCCGATGCGCTGGTCGAGGATGCCGCGCCGCCGCGGCGCCGCGAGCCGTCCTTCGCCGAGCAGACCGCCACCGAAGCCGCGCCGCGGGAGGAAGCCCCGCCGCGCCCGGCGGCCGCAGCCGCGGCCCGCGCCAAGCTCGCTTCACCACGTGTGGCGGACCGCGCCGCGCCGCCCAAGCCCGTGGCCAATGCCCGCCAGATCAGCCTGGACCTGCCGGATGGCACCTGGCGCTACCCGCCGCTGTCGCTGCTCACGCCGCCGCCCGCCCGCCGCGCCGCCGGCCCTTCGGAGGAAGCGCTGCAGGGCAATGCGCGGATGCTGGAGACGGTGCTGGAGGATTACGGCGTGCGCGGCCGCATCGCCGAGATCCGCCCCGGCCCGGTGGTCACGCTGTATGAGCTGGAACCGGCCCCCGGCACCAAGTCGGCCCGCGTCATCGGCCTGGCGGATGATATCGCGCGGTCCATGTCCGTCACCGCCGTGCGTATCGCCACGGTGCCGGGCCGCAACGTGATCGGCATCGAGCTGCCGAACAGCAAGCGGGAGATGGTGTATTTCTCCGAGATGATGATGGCGGAGGACTGGCACCGCCACCAGGCCAAGCTGCCGCTGGCACTCGGCAAGGATATCGGCGGCGCGCCGGTCATCGCCGACCTCGCCCGGATGCCGCATCTGCTGATCGCGGGCACCACCGGCTCGGGCAAGTCGGTCGGCATCAACACCATGATCCTGTCGCTGCTCTACCGGTTCACCCCGGATGAGTGCCGCTTCATCATGATCGACCCGAAGATGCTGGAACTGTCGGTCTATGACCGCATCCCGCATCTGCTCGCCCCGGTCGTGACCGAGCCGGCCAAGGCGATCGGTGCGCTGAAGTGGACGGTGCGGGAGATGGAGAAGCGCTATCGCGCCATGTCCCAGCTCGGCGTCCGCAATATCGGCGGCTACAACGAGAAGGCGGAAGCCGCCCGCGCCCGGGGCGAGGTGCTGACCCGCCGCGTGCAGGTCGGCTTCGATCCGGAGACCAACAAGCCGCTGTTCGAGGACCAGCCCTTGGCGCTGGAGCCGCTGCCGATGATCGTCGTGGTCATCGACGAGATGGCGGACCTGATGATCGTCGCCGGCAAGGATATCGAGGCCGCGGTGCAGCGCCTGGCGCAGATGGCGCGCGCAGCCGGCATCCATGTGATCATGGCGACGCAGCGGCCTTCGGTGGACGTCATCACCGGCACCATCAAGGCGAACTTCCCGACCCGCATCAGCTTCCAGGTCACGTCCAAGATCGACAGCCGCACCATCCTCGGCGAGATGGGCGCGGAGCAGCTGCTGGGCCAGGGCGACATGCTGCACATGGCCGGCGGTGGCCGCATCAGCCGCGTGCACGGGCCCTTCGTCTCGGATGAGGAAGTCGAGGCGGTGGTCGCCTTCCTGCGCGAACAGGCCGAGCCCTCCTACATCGAGGAGGTGACGGAGGTGGATGAGGATGCGGCCGGGCCGGATGCCTCCGGCATGATGGGCGGCAACACCGATGGCGAGGCCTCGCTCTACGACCAGGCGGTGGATCTGGTGACGCGGGAGGGCAAGGCCAGCACCAGCTTCGTGCAGCGCCACCTCAACATCGGCTACAACCGCGCGGCGAAGCTGATCGAGCAGATGGAGAAGAACGGCGTGGTCGGCGCGGCCAACCATGTCGGCAAGCGGGAGGTGCTGGCGCCCGGGCCACGCGATTAGGCCGGGCGCCATTTGGGGGCCAGTCGGGAGGCGTAGGAGGCGGGCAGATGACCCGGGCGGTGGACCGGCTTGGACGGGCTGAAGCGCTGGCGCTTCTCGAATCGGGAGCGTGGCAGACCGATCTCCAGATCCAGGACGACATCTGGGAACGTGCCGGCCGCCGCAGGGCTGCGCTCGGAAGCTGGGCGGAGCAGGGGCTGCGGCAAGCCCTGGCGAGCAGCGGCGGCACGGGCAGGGGCGATCAATTCGGATCCTCCCTGCAGGATATGCGGCGCGCCACGGATGCGCTTCTGGCCGAGCGCGTCGAGTCCCGGCTGCTCGAACCGCCGGTGTATGGCCCGATGGCGCAGCTCCGGGTCGACGCCCATGTCGTCTACAAGGTGCGCGCCACTGCGGAAGCCGGGTTGCGGGATGCGCTGGCGCTCATCCTCGTGCTCCTCACCACTTCCGGGTACCCGCGCCTGCTGGCCGCCTGGGCCGGGCTGAGCCTGGTCGCGCTGGTGCGGATCCTGGTCAATGGCCTGGAGCGGATCACCGATCCTGCCGAACGCCTGGTTCTCGAAGCCGTGCATGAGGCTTCGGCCGAGCTGTGCGTCCGCAACCATGACGCCCTCGCGACGGAGGATTTCGAGGCGGCCTTTGGCCGTGTGGCGCCGTCGGAGGCGCGGCTGGTCGCCCTTCTGGAAGGCCGCCTGCCGCCGGAGGAATGCCGCCGTGCGCTGCAGGCGCTGGCGGGGCGGGGTGTGCTGGTGGAACGGCAGGGCGGCTGGCGCATCGCCTTCTGAAGCCGCGCCCCGCCGGTCAGCCGCCGTGCTGCGTGGCGGCGTGGCCGGCGGCCTGCGCCGCCAGCCGCTTCGGCGCGATCAGGGAATAGCTGCGCCGTATCAGCGCCTCCGCCTCATCCCAATCCACCGCGCCGCCGAGCCGCAACGCCACCCATCCCTTGTGGCCGAGATAGGGAGGCCGGAAGAAGCGGTCCGGCGCCGCCTCGGTCAGCACTTCCTGGCTGCCCGGCGGCGCCTTGAACCAGACGGCCAGGCCGTGCTCGCCCTGGTGCAGCATGGCGAAGATGCGGCCGCGCACGCGGAAGGTGGGCTGTTCCCAGGTCTCCACCTCCGCCGCTTCGGGCAAGGTGAGGCAGAGGCGGCGTAGCCGTGCGGTGGGGGAGGCAACCATGCGGCGATCCTGGCACGGGATCGCCGCGGATTGCAGCCGTCAGGCGGCGCGGATGCCGGAGAGGAAGGCGTCCACCTGGGTCCGCAGCCGCTGGGAACGCTGGGTCAGCTCGCCCGAGGAATGGCCGACCTGCGTCGCCGCCTCCCCGGTCGCCACCGCGCCCTGCGAGAGTTCACCCGTGAAGCGGGACACTTCCTGCGTGCCGGTTGCGGCCTCCGCCACCGCGCGGACGATTTCCTGCGTCGCGCTGGCCTGTTCCTCGGCCGCCGCGGCGACCTGGACGGTGATCTGGTCCACCTGGTCGATGGTCGCCGCGATGCCGCGGATGGCGTCCACCGCGCCGCGGGTTTCCGCCTGCATGGTGGCGATCTGTGCGCCGATCTGTTCCGTCGCGCTGGCGGTCTGCGCGGCGAGCGCCTTCACCTCGCTGGCGACCACGGCGAAGCCCTTGCCGTGCTCGCCGGCGCGCGCCGCCTCGATGGTGGCATTCAGGGCGAGCAGGTTGGTCTGGCCGGCGATGTCGGCGATCAGCCGCACCACGTCGCCGATGCGCTGTGCCGATTCGGACAGGCCGGTGATGGCCGCGTCGCTGGCCCGCGCGCCGTCGGAGGCATTGCGCGCGGCGGTGGCGCTGTCGGTCACCCGGCGGGCGATCTCGGCGATGGAGGCGCCGAGCTGCTCGGCGGCGGCGGCCACGTTCTGCACGCTGGCGGAGGCCTGCTCGGCGGCGGCGGCGACCGAGGCGGCGCGGCTTTCACCGTCCCGCGCCGTCTTGGTCATGCTGCCCGCCATGGCGTCGAGCTGGGTGGTGGCGGCGGCGACGCCCTGCAGCGCCTCCGCGGCATCGGCTTCGAAGCCGGCGACGAGGGTGGCCATGATTTCGGCGCGGCGTGCCTTGGCCTGTTCTTCCTGCCGGATCGCGGCGTCGGCGCGCTGCTTTTCTTCCAGCGCCGCCTTGAACACGCGCAGCGCCGCGGCGATGCGGCCCATCTCCGTGCGTTCGGCGAGATCCGGCACCTTGGCGTCCAGATCGCCCTGGGAGAGGCGCTGCATGGGCGCCAGAACGTCGGAGATGCCCTTGCCGATGGCGCGCAGGATGGTGATGGCCACGACCAGGCCGAGCACGAACATGGCGCCGATGGCGACCAGGATCAGCATGCGGGCGCTGGCGAAGGTTGCGGTCGCGGCGTCGCTGGCGGCGGCCGCGCCGGCCGCGTTCAACTCCTCCAGCTGTCCCAGCGTCTGCGCGACGGCATTGCCTGCCGGCACCAGAAGCCGGGTGACGGCCGTGCCGGCTTCGGCCTGCTGGCCGCCGCGCGACAGGGCGATCACCGTGGGGATCTCGCGCTTGTAGGTGGCGATGGCCTCGGCCGAGCCATCGTATATGCGCTGCTCCTCGGGGCTGCTGATCAAACGCTCATAGACCCTCTGCCCTTCCGTCAGCTCGCGCGACAGGCGCTCGATCTGCTCCTCCAGCGTCCGCATCCGCGCTGCATCCTGGGAATTGACGTGGTTCAGCACGCCGATGCGGATGTCGGACATGGAACCGCGGATCTTGCCGAGCGCCTGGATGCTCGGCAGCCAGTTCTCGACGATCTCCGACGAAGCCCCGTCGATCGCCTGCATCCGGTTGATGCTGAAGCCGCCGATCCCGACGACACAGAGCAGCAGGAACGCGAAGGAGGCGATCAGGCGTTCACGGATCGACATGCGGGACAGCATCAGGCGAGGCTCCAGGACAGGTGCGACGCAGCGTAGCGATCACGACTTCACCAATCGGTGAACGGCCGCAATAGATGAACAATACGTAATCGTCGTTTCATGCGGTTTCGCGCCAGCCGTGCCTTGCTTGACGGCGGGGTGACGGCCGGGGGAGCGTCCGTCGGACACGGACGGAGACCCAAAGCCATGCGCACCACACGCCTCGCCGCCCTTGCCGTCGCAGCCCTCGCCCTGGCTGCCGGCCTGCCGACGCCGGAGGCCGCGGCCCAGGATCGCCCGCAATTGTTCCCCGCGCGTGACGTCGCCGTTACCTATCGCGTCACGGGCGCGCGCGCACAGTCGGGGATGCCGGCGATGACCATGTCCTGGCTCGCCAGCCAGCAGACCATGCGCGTGGATATGGGCGGCATGGGCTACATGGTGGCCGACCACCGGGCGCAGCGCGGCTTCATGGTGATGGAGCAGATGCGGATGCTGATGGACATCCCGATGGACCAGGCCACTGCCGGGCTGCCGACGCGTGGCCAGTTCCGCCAGACCGGCCGGGACACCGTGGCCGGCCATGCCTGCAACGTCTGGAACTTCCAGGACGGCGATGACCGCGGTACTGCCTGCATCACGCCGGATGGCGTGATGCTGCGGGCGCAGGGCACCTCGGGTGGTGAATCCGGCAGCATGGAGGCAACCCGCGTCGCCTATGGCGCGCAGGACCCGGCGCGTTTCCGCCGGCCGCAGGGCTACCAGACCATGCAGATGCCCCAGGGCATGCCGCAGGCGCTGCAGGGCATGCCCGGCATGCCGCGGCGCTGAGGCAGGCGGGCATCGCGGAGCACTGCGACGCGTCAGGCGGGCATCACGACGCCGAGCTTCGCCGCGGCGCCGCGCAGCCCCGCCAGGATGGCGGGCGAAAGGGCCAGGCCGTCCTTCAGCGCGGCGCGGCGATGCGCCAGGCCGGATTCGCCCGGCAGGCGCACGCGGCTGACCCCCGGGCGGGGCGTCGCGGCGCGGCAGGCGGCGGCGGTGTGGCTGGTCTGCCGCAGGAAGGCGGCCTGGCCGGCGAAAGCCTCCGGATCATAGACCTGCAGCAGCACGCTGGCGGTCCAGCCGGTCGGCTTGTCGGCGCGGCCATAGCCGGACAGGCCCTGGGTCAGCGCCTCGTTCATCAGCGCCCAGGCATAGCCCTTCTGGCCATGGTCCAGCCCGCCCGCCGGCAGCAGCGTGCCGCCCTGCGCCAGCACGGCCGGGTCCGTGCTCGGGTTGCCGGCGGCGTCCTGCACCCAGGGATGCGCGTATTGCACGCCGGCCTTCTGCAACTGCCCGGCCATGTTGATGGTGGTGATGGAGGCGCTGACATCCATCAGGAGCGGGTCCCCATCGGTGGGGATGCCCGCCGCCACCGGGTCCGGCGCCAGCACGCCGGTGATGCCGCCGAAGGGCGCGACGGCCGCGGCGGCGGAGGCGGAGGAGGATAGCACCAGCATGAAGCCGCGCTCCGTCGCGCGGGTCAGGTAGGCGGCGAGGCAGCCGATATGGTGGCTGTCGCCGATCGCGACGCTGCAGGTGCCATAGGTCACGGCCCGTTCCAGCGCGACATCCAGCGCCTTGTGCACCAGCCACGGCCCCGGCAGGCGGCGGCCATTCCAGGTGAGGGTGGCGCCGCGGTCGCGCACCACCTCCGGCTCCCCATCCCGCGCCATGCCGCCGGAGGTCGCATCATCCAGGTAGCGCGGCAGCAGGGCGAGGCCATGGGTGGCGTGGCCCAGCAGGTCGGCTTCCACCAGCGTCACCGCCACCGCCTCGGATTTCGCGGCATCCAGACCGGCGGCGCGGCACAGGTCGCGGGCCAGGCCGGTCAGCGTGGCGGGGTCGTGGCGGGGGGTGGTCATGCCGGGCGGTTCCTCTCGGTTCGTTCGATGCAGCATCATGCGGGCCGGCCGCCGACGCCATCCCAGCACCGCGAATTGACGGATTGCCAATACCTTCCGTGGCAGGAAGCTGCACCCCATCTTGGCAGCGACGCATGACCCAGAGTTCCGACCAGGACAAGCGGCTGGCTGCCTTCGGTCTGACGCCCGCAGATACCGCAACACTCGGCACGTTGCGGGGCTTCGCCGAGGACCGGCTGCCGGCGCTGCTGCTCTCCCTGCACGACACCTTCAGCCCCTGGCCGGAGATGCGCGCGGCGCTGATGAAGCCGGAGGTGCATGCGGTGCGCCTGGCGCATTGGCAGCGCGTGGTGACGGGCGCGATCGGCGACGGCTTCGTCGAATCGGCGGGCCGGCTGGCCGCCGCCTTCTACCAGAACGGCGTTCCGGGCTACGCCGTCGCCATCTGCCACCACAGCGTGATGAGTGGCCTCCTGCAGGAACTGGCGCGGCAGCAGGGCGCGGCCCGCGGCACGACCTTCTTCGGCCGGGCGCGGCAGCGGCGCGAAGCGGCGGTGCGTGATGCGCTGGGGCGCGTCACCTGGCTCGACCTGGAATTGCTGCTCGAGACCTACACGGCGGCGGAAGCCGAAAGCCGCGATGCGGCGCTGGTCGGCATGGCGGAGACCGTCGAGCGGGAGGCCGGGGCGGCGGTAACGCAGGTCAGCAAGCTGACGAGCGAAATGGCGCGCACGGCGCGCGAGATGTCCGCCACCGCCTCGCGCACCGGCAGCAACGCGGATGATGCCGCCGCTGCCGCCGGGCAGACGCGCGGCACCGCGCAGACCGTTGCCGCGGCGGCGGAGGAGCTCACCGCCTCGATCGGCGAGATCACGCGCCAGGTCACGCTCTCCGGCAGTGCGGCGCAGCAGGCGGTGGCGGCCGGGCAGGGGGCGCGCGGCAGCATCGAGGCGCTGTCGCAGCAGGCCGAGCAGATCAGCCATGTCGCCGGCATCATCGCCGACATCGCCAGCAAGACCAACCTGCTGGCGCTGAACGCGACGATCGAGGCGGCGCGGGCCGGGGAGGCCGGCAAGGGCTTCGCCGTGGTGGCCAGCGAGGTGAAGCAGCTCGCCACCCAGACGGCGCGATCCACCGAGGATATCAGCCGGCAGATCAGCGGGATCCGCGAGGCAACCAGCCAGGCGGTGGCGGCGGTGGCGGAGATGGTGGAGCGGATCGGCGAGATCGACCGCGTCGTGGCCAATGTCTCGGACGCCGTGCAGCAGCAGGGCGAGGCCACCGCCGAGATCGCCCGCAGCATCGGCCAGACGGCGGCGGCGGCGCATGAGATGTCGGAGCGCACCGATGCGGTGCGCGAGGCGGTGCGCGAATCGGACCGTCAGGCCAATGCCGTGCAGGTCACCGCCGGGACGCTGGACGAGGCGGTGGCGAAGCTGCGCACGGCGGTGATCCACGCCGTGCGTACCTCCACCGGCAGCGTCAACCGCCGCCGCCACCCGCGCCACCCGGCCGACCTGCCGGCGGAACTCCTGCTGGATGGCGCGAAGCCGGTTGCGGTGCGGGTGCTGGATCTTTCGGCGCGAGGCGCCCGGCTGGGGGGCTGCCGGGACGCCGCGGCGGGCCAGCGCGGGCGGCTGCGGGTGGAAGGCCTGGAGCTCGCACTCCTCATCACCCATGCTGGCCGGGATGGCGAATGCGGCGCCAGCCTGCACCCGGCACCAGCCGAACAGCCGCGCCTGGCCGCCCTCATCGGCCGCATCAGCGACCGGGCGGCCTGACCGGCCTCAGAAGCCGTAGAGACGGGCCGGATTCTCCACCAGGATTTTCCGGCGCGCCGCCTCATCCGCCCAATCGCCCAGCAGGTTGAAAAGCTGCACCGACCCGACGCTGTGGGCGAAGGACAGATGCGGATAGTCGCTGCCCCAGATGATGCGCTCCGGCACCGCCTCCACCAGGGCGCGCGCCATCGGCGCGGCATCGGCGAAATCCGGCGGCGTCGCCATGCGGTAGGTGCCGGTGAACTTGGCGTAGCCCTGCACCTCGTCGCGCTTCAGCAGGTCGATGAAGGCCTGGAATCCGGGCTGCATGGGCCCGTCCTTGGCCAGGAACATGCCCATATGCGCCACGCTGAAGGGCACCTTCAGGCTGGCCAGCACCGGCAGCAGTTCCGCCGTCAGCCAGCCCGGGCCGAGGAAATCCAGGTGCCAGCCGAGTTCGTGGCAGCGCGCCTCCAGCCGCCGGATGCGCGGCAGCATCTGGGCCGAGAAGCCGTCGATGCGCGGCTTGACCGGCGAGTAGTTGATGCGGACGCCGCGCACGCCGATCGCGTCCATCTCCGCCAGCAGCGCATCCGGCGCGTCCTCATGCACATCGACGATGCCGCGGCAGCGGGCGATGCCGACCTCGCGCATCGCATCCAGCATGCAGGCATTGTCCTCGCCATAGGCGCTCGGCTGGACGAAGACGAAACGCTCGATGCCTAGATGCGCGGCGAGGTCCATGTAGTCCGGCAGCGGTGCCACTGGCGGTGCGTAGCGCAGCGGCTCCGGCGAGGCGTAGGGATAGCGCGCCGGGTCGCCGAAGACGTGGAAATGCGCGTCGCAGGACAGTGGCGGCGCGCGAAAGGCAGGCGGGCCCTCGGATTTGTGGTCGAGCATGTTCGCGAAATTCCTATTCCAGCTTCACCCCGGCGCGCTGCACCACCTCCCGCCACAGCGCCACCTCCCGCGCGACATGCGCGGACATCTCGGCGGGGGTGGAATGCACCGGCATGGCGCCGGCGGCGGCGAAGGCTTCCACCAGCTTCGGGCTGCGCAGCGCGGTGCCGATCTCGGCATTCAGGCGCCGCACCACCGCATCCGGCGTGCCCTTCGGCACCGCCACGCCCCACCAGTACTTCATGTCGTAGCGCGGCACCCCGGCCTCGATGAAGGTCGGCACCTGCGGCAGCGCCGCGGCGCGGCTTTCCCCGGTCACGCCAAGCCCGTGCAGCGTGCCGCCGCGCACATGCGCGACGCCGGAGGCGAGGCTGGCGATGGCCATGTCGACGCGGCCGGAGATCACTTCGTTGATCGCCGCCGCCACGCCGCGGAAGGGGACATGCAGCATGCGCGTGCCGGTCACGTTCAGCAGCAGCTCCATCGCCAGGTGGGCGGAGGAGCCTTGGCCGCCGGAGCCGAAGCTGAGTTCGCCCGGCCGCGCCTTGGCCATCTCCACCAGCCTCGTCAGGTCGCGCGCGCCGAGGCCGGGGCGGACCAGCAGGATGGAGGGGCTGTCGGCGATGCGGCTGACCTGCACCAGGTCGCCCAGCGCGTCATAGGGAAGGGAGGGATAGAGGCTGGGCGAGATGGCGAAGGAATTGTCCGTCAGCAGCAGCGTCAGCCCATCCGGCGCGGCGCGTGCGGCGGTGGTGGCCCCCACCGTGCCACCGGCGCCGCCGCGATTCTCCACCACGACGGATTGCCCGATCTGCGCCGTCAGCTCCTGCGACAGCAGGCGGGCGGAGATGTCGGTGAAGGAGCCGGGGGCGAAGGGCACGATGATGCGCACGGTTCCGGCGGGCCAGGCCTGGGCGGCGGCGGGACGCGGCAGGAAGAAGGGGGCGGCGAGCAGCGGCAGGATCTGGCGGCGGTTCATTGTTGTTTTCCTCCCAATTCGTTCAGGGCGTCATGGCCTTGCGCCATCTTGCGACCAGCGCGGCACGCCGGCCGGGGTCGAGCAGCCGGGTGAAGCCGGCATCCAGCGGAATCGGCGCGATCGGCCGGGGCGGTGTGGCGAGCAGGGGCGTCGGGAGCACCGGCCAGAAGCCGCCCTCCGCCAGCGCCGCCTGGCCCTCCGGCGAGACCATATGCGCGAGGAAGGCCGCCGCCGCCGCCGGGTTGCCGGCGCGGCGGGGAATGAAGGCCAGCCGCGCCACAGCCGGCGCCGGCCGGGCGGAGGCGGCGATATGCAGCGCCGGGTCGGCGGCGGCGGCGCGCAGCGCGTAGGCGCCCAGCACATGCACCGCCAGGACGCCCTGCTGCATGGCCTGCACCAGCGCCGGGGCGGAGCCGCAGGGCACCGGCCGGCGTTCGGCGAGAGCGGCGAAGCCGGCCTCGAAATCCGGGTCCTCCAGGCTGGCGTGCAACAGCGCCAGGAAGCCGAGGCCGTTGGCCACGATGTCGGGCACCGCCACCGGGCCGGGCGTAGCGCGCAGATAGGCGGCGATCTCGCCGAAGCTGCCGGCGGGTAGCCCGGCCCGGGCCAGGGAGAAGACCGGCTCCCGCGTCGTCGCCAGCGCCAGGCCCTGCCAATCCGCATCCGCGGGCAGGCCATGCGCCACGCCGTGCTTCTGGGCATGGTCCTGCAGCACCAGGCCCATCACCTGGTCCATGGCGCTGGACCAGACCAGATCCGCCGTGGCGCCGCCTGCCGCATACTCCGCCATGTAGCGGTCATGCAGCTTCGTGCTGATGCCGAAGACGAAATCCAGCTCCACCGCCGGGTGCCGCGCCGCGAAGCCGCGCAGCAGCGCCTCGCAATACGGGCGCTCGGCGGCGGAAAAGATCGTCAGGCGGCCGCTGACCGTCACGGCAGCAGCTTGTGCAGGGTCGCGGCATCGGCCCGCGCCGCGGCCATCAGGTAGCCGACGTCGTTGCCGGCGATCAGGAAGCGGGCGCCGAGGCCGATCAGGTCCTTCTGCAGCTCCGCATCGCCCCGGATGCCGCCGACGCCCAGCACCTTGCCATGCGCGCGGCAGGCGGCGGCGACGGTGACATAGGCGTCCCGCAGCCGGGGATTCCGCAGCTCGCCGGGGATGCCCATTTCGGTGCAGAGGTCGTTGGAGCCGATCAGCAGCGCATCCACCCCCGGAATGGCGGCGATGGCATCGGCATTGGCGACGCCTTCCGGCGTCTCGATCATGCAGACCACCAGGGTGCCGGCATTCAGCGTGGCGTTGATCTCGGCGAGCGGCATGGCACGGTAGCCGGTGCCCGGGCCGGGGCCCATCACCGAACGGTGGCCGAGCGGCGGGAAGCGGGCAGCGTCCACGATGGCGCGGGCCTGCTCCGCCGTGTTCACATGCGGCACGATGATGCCCTGCGCGCCGCCATCCAGGATGCGGCCGATCCATTCCGCGCCATGGCCCGGTGGCCGCACCAGCGGCGTGACGCCGAAGGCGGCGGCGGCGGTGCAGATGGCGGAGACCGCCTCCAGCCCGATCGGGCTGTGTTCCATGTCCACATACAGGGATTCGAAGCCGCAGGCGGCGACCATCTGGCCGATATCCACGCTGCGCGCCTGGCGCAGCCCCATGCACAGGACCAGCCCGCCCGCCTCCAGCCTGCGCCGCGCCGCGTTCACGGCTATACCTGATCCGGAAATGGTCGTTCTCCCCCCAACTGCCCGCGACGCTAATCGCGGGTTTTCGGATTGTCCAGCATGACGGGATTTTCTTCAGGCGTTGAAGCGCGACGCGGGGCCAGCAGCCTTGAGAAGATGCTGGGCCTGCTCGACCTGTTCACGCCCACCGCCCCGGCCTGGCCGACGGAGGATCTGATCCGGGTTTCCGGCACGTCGCGTTCCACCTGCTACCGCTACATCAAGGCCTTGCAGGCGGCCGGGCTGCTGACTCCGGTGGCGGGCGGGGCCTGGATGCTGGGGCCGCGCATCATCGAGCTGGACCGCACGATGCGGCTCTGCGACCCGGTCTCGGCGGGCGGTATCCCGCCGATGCGGCGCCTGGCGGCGGAAAGCGGCCATACCGGGCTGCTCTGCCTGCTGTTCTCCGGCACCGTGATGTGCGTGGCGGATGCCCCGGCGCCGGGCGCCCCGGCCGGGCTGTTCAGCCGGGGCCAGCGGCGGCCGCTGTTCACGGGCGCGGCGTCCAAGGTGATCCTGGCGCATCTGCCGCCGCACCAGCTCCGCGCCATCTTCGCCCGCCACCGCGCGACCATCGAGGCGGCGGGACTCGGTGGCGATTGGGAAAGCTTCCGCCACGCGCTGCGTGCGATCCGGGAGGCCGGGCACGGCATCACCCAGTCCGAATTCATGCCGGGCGTGCTCGGCATCGCGGCGCCGCTGTTCAATGCGGAGGGCGGGGTGCTCGGCAGCATCGGCATCGCCGCGAAGATCGAGGAGGTGCCGCCCGAGGCGCGGCAGGCGCTGGCGCGACAGGTGGTGGAGGCGGCGGCCGAGGCCTGCGCCCGCATCGCCGAACAGGAGCAGAGTGCGGCGCTGCCGGCACGCGCGGTGGGCTGACGGGCCGGCACCTGTCGCCTCACGTCAAGGTGTCACGCCGCCAGGGCGCAAGCGCGCGTTAAGCTGGGCCAGGCCGTCCGATGGATTGGCTGCCCGACCATATCTGGTGGTGACTATGTCGCCGAATCACCATATATGGTGATGACCGCCGCGTTGGTGCGGCGGCCAAGGATGTACGACATGGACGGTTCACTGCCTGGCGCCCCGATGCTCCGCCACCGCCGCACCCCGGGGGCCCGCTTCGGCGGGCCGCCGGCGAAAGCGCGCGCGCTGGATGCGGGCATGGGCCTGGCGGTGGCGCGGCGCACCGTGTTCCGCCCCTCGGATGCCGAGGATTTCGGCCGGGTGGCGGACCGGGTGGCGGCCGGCAACATGGCGCTGCTCGGCGACCGGGCGGACCGCATGGAACAGGCGCGGCTGCGCAATGCCATCGCCACCGGCGCGCTGATCACCTCCGGCCGGCACCTCCAGCACGGCGATGCGGATCAGCCGCGCCGCAACATGGAGGTCTTCACCAACTGCGCCACCGCGGCAGCGTCCTTCAGCCTGTTCTACCTGCTGCTGAACGGCAGCGGCGTCGGCCGCGCCTATGATGACGAGCTGATGGTGGTGGATTGGGCGCAGGCGCCGCGCCTGCTGCTGCACCTGGGCACCGCGCATGCCGACTTCCCGGCCAGCCGTGCCACGCTGCACCGCTTCGGCCTCGATTTCTCCCTGCTGCCCTGGGGCACCTCGCTCGAGTCGATGACCGCGGCGCAGGAGGCGGAGCTGCGCGGCTTCATCGCCCGCGAATTCGTCGCCGATCCGGACGCGGTGCCGGCGGATGCCATTCGCCACGTCATCGATGACAGCCGCGAAGGCTGGGGCAAGGCGGTGGAACTGCTGGAGAGCCTGGCCTTCGAAGGCGCGGCCGACCGCACTCTGCTGCTGGATTTCTCCGCCATCCGCCCCTGCGGGGCGCCGATCGGCGGCATGCAGGGCCGCCCGGCCTCCGGCCCGTTGTCGCTGATGCGCGCCTTCGTGAACCTGCGCACGCAGGTGATCGCGCCGGCCCGCAGCGGCACCATGCAGCCCTGGGAACAGGCGATGATGGTGGACCACCACCTTTCGGTGGAGGTCCAGGTCGGCGGTGCCCGCCGTGCCGCGCGCATGGCGACGAAATCCTGGCGCGACCCGGGCATCCTGCGCTTCATCCGCGTGAAGTCCGAGGGCGGGCTGTGGACGGCGAACAACTCCGTCATGGTCGATGCCGAATTCTGGGACGGCGTGCGCGCCGCGCGCGCCGGCAGCACGCAGATGCTGCACCAGCACGCCTTCTCGGTGTTCGAGGAAGCGACGCGCTGCGGCTACATCAATGGCGAGCCCGGCTTCATCAACGGCGACAAGCTGGAAGACCACCGCACCGGCACCGCCTGGGACAAGCCGGTGCATGAGGATGGCCGCGACGTCCGCTCGGCCCGCTACCAGGCCGACCACGCCGTGGGCCTGCTGGCGGAGATCGCAAGGCGTGCCGGCACCGCGCGCTTCCCGGCCACGACCAACCCCTGCGGCGAGATCACGCTGCACGTCACCGGCGGCTACTGCGTCATCGCCGATTTCGCGCCGCTGCTGGCCTGCCCGGTGGACCACGCGGCGCTGACGCCCGGCGAGATGCCGGCCGACGTGGCCGAGGATTGGGATGCGCGGGTGGAGGACAGCGTGCGGCTGGGCGTGCGCTTCCTGATGCGCGCCAACCTGATGGATGCGCTGTATGGCGCGGAAGTCGCGCGCACCAACCGCATGGGCATCGGCCCGACCGGCCTGCATGAATGGGCCTGGATGCGCTACGGCCTGGGCTTCGCCGAGTTGCTGGACCAGGAGCGTTCATCTGGCTTCTGGACGATGCTGGACCGGCTTTCGGCGGCGGCAAAGGACGAGGCCGAGTCCTACGCGCAGGAACTCGGCCTGGAGACGCCGCACACCGTCACCACGGTGAAGCCGGCCGGCACCACCAGCAAGCTGTTCGGCCTGACGGAGGGCGCCCATCTGCCGGCACGGCGCCACTACCTGCGCTGGGTACAGTTCAAGGGCGTGCGCGCCGAGGATGGCGGCTGGACGCCGGACAGCGACCGGCTGCTGGCGGATTACGAGGCGCGTGGCTACCCGATCCGCAGCCTGTCCTCCTTCCCCGGCATGTCGATCGTCGGCTTCCCGACCCTGTCGCTGATCGAGCGGCTGGGCCTGGCGGAGAAGCTGGTGACGGCGCCGGAAGCCTCGCCCGAGGCGCAGTATCGCTGGCTGTCGCTGCTGGAGCGCCACTGGATCGGCGCCGAGCGCGGCAACCAGGTGTCCTACACGCTGAAGATCTACACCGACCGGCACGACATCGCCGCCTTCCGCGACATGGTGCTGACGCACCAGCCGCGGATCCGCTGCTGCGCCATCCTGCCGAGCCGGCCGGACAGCGAGCTCGGCTACGAATACCTGCCGGAGGAGGAAGTGACGCCGGAGCGCTTCCTGGAACTGGTGGCGGGCATCAACGACCCGGCGCTGCATGAAGCGGTGGATGGGGCGCATCTGCAGTGCGCCTCGGGGGTCTGCCCGATCTGATGTGGAGGGGGGCGCTTTTGCCCCCACCCCGACCAGCCTTCGGCGTTGCGGCAGCGCCGCAACCCCCCGCGCTGCGGGGGAGGGAGCAACAAAAGCCCTCCCCCGTTTTTACGGGGGAGGGTTGGGTGGGGGTGAATCGCCAGCCCCCGCTCAGACCACCACAGGCGCCGTGATCACCAGGAACACCAGGTTCCCCAGCCCCGTATTGTGCAGCTCATGCGGCACCCCGGGCGGGATGAAGACGTAGCTGTCCTTCCGCATCACCACCTTGCGCGTGCCGACCGTGAGCAGGCCCTCGCCGGACAGCACGTGGTAGATCTGTTCCTTCGCCGCATGCTCATGCAGCGCCACATGCGCGCGCGGTTCATAGGAGGAGATGCGGTAGTCGATCACCCGCGATCCGCCCTCGCCGGCCGCGACCAGGATCTTCGACAGCGCCCCGCCATGGTGCCCCGGGCTTTCCTCCCACAGCACCTCGGCCAGTTCGCGCAGCACGGCGTCCTGTGCGGGCATCAGTCGGCCACCTCGAAGCGGACATGGGTGGCGAGGTCCGCCCAGCGGTTCAGCTCCCGGTCCAGATGCGCGCGCAGCCCGTCCGGCGTGCTGCCCTGCACCTCCACGCCGATGTCGCGGAAGCGCTGTGCCGTCTCCGGATGGCGCAGCGCCGCCACCACCGCGCCGTGCAGCTTCGCCACCACCGATTCCGGCAGCCCCGCCGGGCCGAGCAGGCCAAGCCATTCATTGAGCGCGAAGCCGGGCAGCGCCGCCTCCGCCACCGTCGGCACATCCGGCACCGCGCTGCTGCGCGCCGCGCCGGTCACGGCAATGGCGCGAAGCTGGCCGGCGACGATGAAGCTGCGCGCCGTTGGCAGCACGGCGAAGACATAGCCGAGCCGGTTGCCGACGAGGTCCGTCATCACCTGCCCGCCGCCGCGATAGGGCACGTGCAGCGCCCGCAGCCCGCCGGCGGCGTGGTTGAACATCTCGGTGGACAGGTGGTTGCCGCTGCCATTGCCGGCCGAGCCATAGGTCATCTCGCCGCCGCGGGACCGCACCAGCGCGATGAACTCCGGCACGGTGCGGGCGGGGGAGGAGGGGTGCACCACCAGCACCATCGGCACCAGGCCCACCAGCGACACCGGCGTGAAGTCGCGCCGCGCATCATAGGGGATGCTGCGGAACAGCACCGGGTTGGCGGCCAGCGCAGTGGTCGCCAGCACCAGCGTATGGCCATCCGGCTCCGCCCGCGCCGCCAGGCCGAAGCCGATCTGCGCGGCGCCACCCGGGCGGTTGTCCACCACCACCTGCTGGCCCAGCTCATCGCCCAGCCGCGGCGCCAGGATGCGCGCGGCGATGTCGGTGATGCCGCCGGGGCCGTAGGGCACCACCAGCCGGATCGGCCGGTCGGGGAAGGCAAGCGCCGGGGTGGCGGCGAGCAGCAGGGCGCAGAAGGCGCCGAGAAATCTCGGGAACATGGCTTCCTCCGCCCCGGTCGACTTGCCGGGCTCGGCAACCTGTCCCACCATGCGGGAGAAAATCAAGGGGGTTCGCCGCATGGTGGATGAGTTGCGGATCTACACGCTGCGCCCTGGCGCCATGCCCGCCTATCTCGGATTGGCGGAGCGTGTGGCGGTGCCGGTGCGTGGCGATCGCTACGGCACGCTGCTGGGCTTCTGGGCCAATGAGGTCGGCGCCGCCAACGCAGTGGTGAATCTCTGGCGGCATGAGACGCTGGAAACCCGCAAGGCGCTGCGACGGGAACTGGAGGCGCTGCCGGAATGGCGCGACCGCTACCTGGCCGGGGTGCGGCCGTTGATGCTGCGCCAGGTGGTGCGCTTCCTCGACGCCGTGCTGCCGCTGGCGCAGCCTGCAACGCCCGGGCCCCATTGGTACGAGCAACGCCTGTTCCAGACCCGCCCCGGCGAGGCCGGTGCCCTGGCCGAGGCGCTGGCGCGGGAAGGGGAGCCGGGCCAGATCGCCGTCTGGACCAGCTTCGCCGGCCCGATCAACGAGGTGGTGCAACTGCTGGCGCATGCCGACCCCGCCGCCCGCCTCGCCACCAGCCTGCATGCACGGGATGGCGTGCTGGCCCGCCACGCATCGCGGATACAGGAGGTGGAGACCAGCCTGATGCGGCCGGCGCCGCATTCGCCGCTGCGGTGAGGAGGGTTCAGGCGGCGGCGGGCACCAGCAGCGCCTGTTCCGCCGTCGCGCTGATCGAGGACAGCACCGGCCGCCCCAGGTCGCGCGCCAGCGTCGCCAGGAAGGGCTGCGTCGGAAGCTGGGAGCAGCCGATGAACAGCGCGTCGCAATCCGCGCCCATCGTCTTCCGGGCCAGGGCCTCCACTTCCGGCGCGCGGATGGCGCAGAGCGCGGCGAGGTCCTTTGCGCGCAGCGTGTCCATGCGCTTCACCGCGATGCCGCCATCGGCGAGGAATTCCGCGAGCTGCGCGTTCACCTCGTCCGAATAGGGCGTGACCACGGCGATGGTCTTCGCGCCGATCTGCTGCAGCCCCTGCACCATGGCGCGCGCCGTGGTCACCACCGGCAGGCCGGTCACGCGGTTGAGCTCGCGCGCCAGCTCCGCATCGCCGGCGGGGCCGGAGATGAAGCCGGCGGCGGTGCAGCCATAGGCCAGCACATCATGCGTGGCCGTCGAGAAATGCTCGGCGGCGAGCGTCAGCGCGGCATCGCGATAGGCCGGCATCGTCTCCCGCGTCAGCAGGCCGGTGGTGCGGGGGATGCCGATGCGGGTCACGGTGGAACCTGGCGGCAGCCAGCCCAGCATCTCCCCTTCCATCGTGGTGTTGGTGGCCGGCACCATCAGCCCGACCCGGATTGCGCGTGGCATCGCAGCCTCCCTCACAGCGGCTTCAGGGGTGGCGTGGCGCCATCCGGCAGGGCCGGGTCGGCGGTGTTCAGCACCATTGCCAGCATCGTGTAGTAGCCGGCCAGCGCCAGCAGATCGAGCACGCCGGCCTTGCCGAACCGGGCTTCCGCGGCGGCATACAGCGCATCGGTCGGCTTGCCATCGCGATGGGTCGCCACGGCGAAGTCGTGCACCATCGCCTGGTCGGCATTCATGGGGTCCGGCCGGCGGCCTTCCGCGATGGCGGTGATGATCGGCTCGGGCAGGCCCTCGTTGCGGGCGATCCGGGCATGGGCGAAGAACTCGTACTGGCAGTTCCAGCGCCGCGCCGTCACCAGGATCAGCAACTCGACCAGCGATTGCGGCATGCCGGTGCCGAAGCGCAGATGCTCGCCCAGCGCCTGGATCCGCATGGCCAGCGCCGGGTGGTGCAGCAGCGCCAGGAAGGGGCCGCGCACGGAACCGCGCGGGCCGCCGGCGATCGCGGCCGCAACCTCCCGCTGCGCCTCCGTCATCTGGTCGGGCGGGATGGCGGGGAAGCGTTCGGTCATGCGGAAACTCTCGCCATGGGGTGGTTCATCTGCGCCGCGGTCAGGATCGGGCGGGTGATGGAGTGTGCCGCCTGGCGGGTGCCGGGGGGAAGCCTGCGCCAGTGCAGGGCGCGCAATTCGCCGAATTCATGCGGCAGGCGAGCCCAGCTCTCGCCGCCATCCTGGCTACGGAAGACCTGGCCGAGATTGGTGCAGACCAGCACCAGCATCGGGTCCGACGCATCGGTCGCGATGCACCAGACGGTGCTGTTCACCGGCCCCGGCAGCCCGGCATCCGCCCAGGTCACGCCGTGGTCGCGGGAGATCAGCAGGAAGCCGTCATTGCCGGGCGGACCATTGCCATTGGCCAGGAACACCACGCCAGAATCATCGGCGCGCGGCTGCACGCCGCGGGTATAGGGCCAGGGTGCAGGCAGGTCCTGCATCACCCAGTTGGCGCCGTCATCCTCGCTGCGGTGCAGGCCGCGATTGGTGGTGGCAAGCATCGCCTTGCCGCCGCCCGGCAGCTTCACCACCGCCAGCCCGTGCACGTCGCCGGAAACCAGGCCCTGGCCGCGCTCCGCCCAGGTCAGGCCGCGGTCACGGCTGACAAAGATGCTGCCGATCTCGACCGAGGCCCAGACGGTGCCGTCATCCACCGGGTCGAACAGGATCTGCGTGACCCGCGTCGGCCCCTTGTTCTGCTCGGAGAAGGGCGCAAGGCCCGGCGCCGGCAGCGCCACCCAGCTCTGCCCCGCATCGGTGGAGCGGAAGAAGCCGGCCGGGCGGGTGCCGGCGATCAGCACATCCGGGTCGGCCGGATCGATCGCGATCGCCCAGACATCCTCCATGGGGGAGGGCAGGTGGACCCAGCGCGCCGTCGCCTCGTCCCAGCGGAAGGCGCCCATGTCGGTGGCGGCGAACAGCCGGCCCGGCGTGGCAGGGTGGCTCGCGAAGCCCCAGACCCGGGCCTCAAGGTACATCCCGGAATGGCTGTTCGGATGCACCCAGCTTTCCCCAAGGTCGTCGCTGAACCAGGCGGAATGGCCCGCCGTGCCGGCATAGAGCTGGATCTCGGACACGCAGTTGCCTCCAGGCTTGACCCGTTGGTCAAATCAATCCCACCATACGAGAAGAAATGTCAAGGCGCCGCTCAGGACGCCGAAGGGAGGACGACATGACGATTGCGATGTCTCGCCGTGGGTTGTTCGGCGCAACAATGGCGCTGCCGCTGCTCTCGGCGCCGGCCCTCGCCCCCAACGCCTTGGCCCAGGGGGGCTTCCCCAACCGGCCGGTCCGTATCGTCATCGGCTTCCCGCCCGGTGGCGGCATCGACATCCTCGCCCGGCTGATGGCGCCGCATATGGGGGCCAGGCTGGGCCAGCCGGTGGTGGTGGAGAATCGCCCCGGCGCCAATGGCCTGGTGGCGACCCAGGCGGTGGCGGGCGCGGAGGCCGATGGTCACGCCATCTTCTTCGGCACCACCGGCAATCTGGCGGTGAACCCGGCGCTGTATCCCGAGATGCCGGTGGACGTGCTGCGCGACTTCGCGCCGCTGTCGCATGTGGCGAGCCTGGCCTTCGTGCTGGTGGTCAACCCGGCGGTGCCGGCGCGCAGCCTGGCGGAGCTGATCGCGCTGGCTAAGGCGCAGCCGGGCAGGCTGAACTTCGCCTCCTCCGGCAATGGCGGGCTGCCGCATCTGTCGGGCGAGTTGCTGAACGCGGCTGCCGGCATTCAGACGGTGCACGTGCCCTATCGTGGCAGCGCGCCCGCCTTCACCGACGTGATCGCGGGCCAGACGCAGTTCATGTTCGATGCGCTCGCCATCGCGCAGCCGCACATCGCCGGCGGCCGGGTCCGTGCCCTGGCGGTGACCGGCCCGAATCGACTGGCAGCGCTGCCGGATGTGCCGGTGGCGAAGGAAACGCTGCCGGGCTTCGAGGTGACGAACTGGTACGGCATGAGCGTCCGCGCCGGCACGCCCGCCCCGGTCATCGCCCGGCTGCATGAGGAGGTCGCCGCCGCGCTCAAGGTGCCGGAGGTTGCGGAGCGGGCGGCCAGCCTCGGGCTGGACCTGGTCGGCAGCGGGCCGGATGCCTTCGCCACCTTCCAGCGGTCCGAGATCGAGCGCTGGGGCGGCGTGGTGCGCCGCGCCAATATCAGGGCGAGCTGAAGCCGATCAGCGCGTCTCCGCCGAACTGGATCAGCGCGTCTCCGCCGAAGTTGATCAGCGCGTCTCCGCCGAACTGGATCAGCGCGTCTCCGCCGCGAAGGCGCGCACGATCGCCAGAAGCTGCCGCCGTGCCGGGGCATGCGGCATGGCGGCGAAGGCGCTCAGCAGCTCGGCGCGGTCCCGCGCCTCATCCTCGGACAGTTCCGGCTTGGGTGCGTCGGACGCCGGACGCAGCCCGCTCAGCAGGCTGGCGCTGTCCACCTGCAGCAGCGCCGCCAGCGGCGGCAGCATGCGGGCCGGCAGGCGGGTCCGGCCGGCCTCGTATTTCTGGACCTGCTGGTAGGTGACGCCGAGCACCCGGGCGACATCCGTCTGCGTCAGGCGGCGTTGCCGGCGCAACTGCCGCACCCGCGCGCCGAGCCGGGCATCGGCGCTGTCCGCCGCACGCATGGTCACCTCCGAATTCGGCATCAGGATCAGGCGCGCGCCGCGGCCGGCGTGCCGGAGCCCGATGCAACGGAGCCAGAGGCAACGGGGCGCGGCAGGGCGTGGTGCGACGCGGCGTGGCCCGGCGCAGCGGCCGGCGCCTCCACCCGGTAGCCGACCCCCCAGACCGTGCGGATGATGTCGTCCGCATTGCGTTCCGCCAGCTTGCGGCGCAGCCGGCAGATGAACACCCGCAGCACGCCCGCCGCGGCTTCCGCATCGCCATCGTGCAGCGCCTCGGAGATGCGGTCCTTGCTCAGCACGCCGCCGCGCGCGGACATCAGCATGTCCAGCACGTTCAGTTCATAGGGCGTCACCTCCACCGGCTGCCCATCCACCGAGAGGGTGGAGGAAGCGCGGTCGAGCACCACGTTGCCACAACGCAGGGTTGCGGCCTTGCGGGCCGGGGCGCGGCGCTGGATGGCGGCGATCCGGGCCAGCAGCGTCGCCGCCGGCGCCTTGCGGCCCAGCACCGCATCGGCACCGAGGTTGAAGGCCTCCGCCTCCTCACCCGGGGCAGGCGTCGCGGTCAGCAGGATGACGGGCAGCCGCAAGCCTGTCTGGCGCAGCCCGCGCAGCAGCGGCAGGGCGGTTCCGCGCAGGTCCGGGCAATCGATGACGATTCCATCCACCATGTCCGCCCCGGCATGCAGGGCCTCCGCCGCCATCGCCTGTCCGGTCTGGTCGGAGCCGGTCATCGCCTCCGCCGACTGTGCCGCGGTCATGCTGCGGAGGGTGACGCCGGCCGCGGAAAGCCGGGCGGCGAGGTCGCTCCGGCTGGAGGCGAGGTCGGCGATGAGAAGGAGCTGGACCATCCTGGGCATTCCTTTGTCCGTGGCCGCGGCGACCATCCGGTGTCGGTAAACTTAACGGATCATGATCACGTGATCGTGTAAGCCTTCGTCCGTCTGCTGCCAGGAAGCGTCAGGAAGCGGAGGCGGATGTACCCGCGCCGGCTCTGCACGCCATGCGCGCGTTCCGTGCCCGAGCGCGGATGCGATCGCCCAAAGCGTTGCAACTCAAGGTGATTAGCGGCCCGCATTAACGGGTAGCGTGATGTTCGCCGACACAACTTCACCGGGAAGAACGTCCGAGTGATGAAGCTGATGCTTGCGTCATCCATACAATCTACGCGTAACGCTTACGAAAGCTGACTCGCCGCGAAGGCTCCTCTTAACGAAGGTGTGAACGAGCAGACGGACAGCGGGCGAACAGCGCCCGTCGCCAGCGAAGATCGCAAGGGACCCGAATATGCGCATCCTGGTTGTGGCCTCCACCTTCCCCTCGGGCCAGCGGCTCCGCCATTCCCTGCAGCATGAGGGGCTGATGACGGACATGGTCGGCCTCGATGAGGACCCCGCCGGCACCGCCCGGCAGGCCGGGCCCTATGATGCGGTGCTGATCGAGGCGGCCGGCGTGTCCCCCGCCGTGCTCGGTTGCCTGCGTGGCCTGGCCCGCCAGCGCCTGGGCATCCCCCTGCTGCTGCTGGCCGGTGCCGCGACGCCGGAGCAGGAGGCGGAGGGGCTGGACGCCGGCGCGGATGACGTGCTGCTGGCGCCGATGCCGAACGCCTCCCTCATCGTGCGGATGCGTGCCCTGCAGCGCCGCATGCTCGGCCACCTGTCGGCCTGGATCAGCATAGGCAACGTCACGCTGGACCAGGCGCGGATGGCGATGTCCGTGGATGGCCGCGACCTGCGCATCACCCGGCGCGAATACGACGTGATGGAGATGCTGTTCCTGCGCCGCGGCAACCTGGTGACCAAGGCGGACTTCCTCTCCCGCCTCTACGGCACCGAGGAAGGCCCGGACAGCCGCACGCTGGATGTCTTCATCTGCAAGGTGCGGCGCAAGCTGGCCGCCGCCGGCGCCGCCGAGTTCATCCGCACCGCCTGGGGCCGCGGCTACATGGCGGAGGAGCCGCCGGCGCTGGCGGTTGAAGCCGCCCGCGCCCGCTTCGCCGACGGCAAGCTGCGCCGCCCGAGCCGCCTGACCATCCCGGCCAAGGTCTGGGCCGAGGCGGCCTGAGGAGCACATGCCAAGGTGAGCCTCGACAGCGCGCTGCTGCGCGCAACCAGCGGCCTGCGCCACACCACGCGGCAGATCGAGGCGACGGCGCAGAACGTCGCCAACGCGGATGTGGAAGGCTACACGCGCAAGACCGCCGCCGGGCAGCAATCCGCTACCGGCGGCGTCCGCACGCTGGCACCACAGCGTGACGTGGACCTGGCACTGCAGGCGGAGGCCCGCGCCGCGCGTGGTGGTGCCGCGGCGGCGCAGCTGCGCGCGGATACGCTGTCGCCGCTGGCGCAGCTCCAGGGCAACCCCTCGGATGGCGACAGCCTGGGCGGCCTGACCGGCGCGCTGCGCGATGAGCTGACCCAGCTCCGCGCCACGCCGAACGACAGCGCCGCACAGGCCGAGGCGCTGCGCGGCGCGGCGACCCTGGCCGAGCGGCTGCAGGAGGTCTCCGGCGCCGTCGCCCGCACCCGCCAGGCGGTGCAGGACGGCCTGCGGACCGATGTGGACCAGGCCAATGCGCTGCTGCGCGACATCGCCAAGCTGGACGCGCAGGCCAAGGCGGAACGCGCCGCCGGCCGCCCCGGCGCGGATACGCTGGACCGGCGCGACACGGCGGTGAACCAGCTTTCGGGACTGCTCGACATCACGCCGGTGCAGGGCGGCGATGGCGGGCTGACGCTGATCCTGCGCGGCGGTGCCATCCTGCCGCTGGATCCGGATGGCAGCCCGCTCGGCATGGCCGATGCGGTGACCGCGCCCGGCGCCTATTACGGCGCGCCCGCCGGCACCTTGCCCGGCCTGACGCTGAACGGCGCGACGCTCAGCAACGTGCCGCGCGGCGGGCGGATCGGCGAGGGCCTGGTGCTGCGCGACGAGACGCTTGCGGGCATGGGCGCGGAGCTGGACACGCTGGCCACCACCCTGGCCGGGCGGCTCAGCGAACAGGGGCTGACCCTGTTCACCGAGCCCGATGGCGGCGCGCCGCCGGCAACCGGCAGCGCCACCGCGCCGGGCTTCGCCGCCCGCATCACCTTGTCCCCGGTGGTGGCGGCCGAGCCTTCCATGCTGCGCGACGGCACGCCGGACGTGCCCGCTTTTCCGCCCAACCCGGATGGCCAGAGCGGCTACACCGCGCTGCTCGACCGGGTGCTGGACTTCGCCTTCGGCGACACGCGCGATGGCAGCACGGAGCATGCGCCGATTCCCGGCACCGGGCTGGGCCCGGGCGGCCAGCTCAACTCCGACTTCTCGCCGCCGCGGCGGCTGGTGGATTATGCGGCGGCGGTCACCGCCTCCCACGCCGCGGAGGCCGGTGCGGCGGCCGGCGCGGCGACCAGCGCGGCCGCCGATTCCGCGCGGCTCGGGTCCCTGGTGCAGGCGCGCCAGGGCGTCGACGTGGACAACGAGATGGCGGCGATGGTGACGCTGCAGAACGCCTATGCCGCCAATGCGCGGATCATGGCCGCGGTGCAGGGTATGTGGGATTCGTTGCTGGCTGCGGTGCGATGAGGAGTGACCGGCGATGGCGGTAGGCGGCTTTCCGGCGCTGGACCGGGTCACCACACTGTCCGGCGAATTGCGCGCCAGGCTGAACGAGCAGATGCGCCAGGCTGCCGGTGGCCAGCGGGCGGACAGCTACGCCGGGCTCGGCACCGATGCGCGCCGTGCCGTGGACCTGCGCGCCGAGATGTCCCGGCGCGAGGTGCTGACCCGCACCATCGCCACCGCCGAATCGCGTGCCTCCGCGACCCAGGTGACGTTGAAGCGGCTGACCGCGATCGCCACCGATTTCGCCGGCAGCGCCAACGGCCTGCTTGGCGCGAACGCCGCGGATGCGACGCTGCTGGCGCAATCCGCGCGCACCGCCCTGCAGGACGTGGCCGGGCTGCTGAACGACCGCTACGGCGGCGAGGCGCTGTTCGGCGGCGCCGACCTGACGCAGTCGCCGGTGCCGGGCGAGATCACCAAAAGTGGCCTGTTCACGCAGATCCGCGCGACGCTGCAAGGCATGACGGCAGGCAGCGGCGCCAGCACCCGCACCGCGCTGCGCGAGCTGGGCGCCAGCGACGACCCGGCCGTGACACCGTTTTCCGCCTATGCCACCGCGGCGGCGCAGGGGGAGATCGCGGATCCGCGGCGATCCGTGCCGGTGGAGGCCGGGGTGACGGTGGAGATCGGCCTGTACGCCAACCGCAATGCCGCCGCTTATCCCTCCACCGCCGCGGACAGCACCGGGTCCTGGTCACGCGACCTGCTGTACGGGCTTTCGGTGCTGGCCAATCTCGGGCCTGACCAGGCGGCTTTGGGCGAGGACTTTACCCAGGTGGTGCAGGGCGCGATCGGCGCGCTGCGTGCCGGCCTGTCGGGGGTGACGGAGGAAGCCGGCGCGCTCGGCACGACCGAGCGGCGCCTGGCCGATGCGCGCATCCACCATGAGGAAGTCGGCGCGCAGGTCGAGCAGCAGGTCTCGGCGCTGGAGGAGGTTGACCTGGCCGAGACCATCACGCGGCTGCAGGGCACACAGGCACAGCTCGAGGCCAGCTATCGCGTGCTGGCGATGCTGGGCAACCTGTCGCTGACCAAGTTCCTCAGCTGAACGGCTTCCTGGCTGATCAGAACAGCCGCCGGTTGGCGATGCCGGCCGGTCCTACCGCGGTGACGACATGCGGAGCACGCGCCGCGACCTGCAGCGCCGCCATCGGTTGTGCCGACCCGGCCGCCGGCCTTGGCAAGGGGATCGGTGCGGCCGCGGGCCGTGCGGGAGGCAGCGACGCGGCGGCATGCCGCACCAGCGGGATCGGCGCGCTGCGGTAGAGATCCAGCCCATGCCGCGGTGAGGAATGCGGCAGGGCGGGCGCGGCGGCAAGCTGGGGCGCCGGGTCCGCGGAGGGCCTGCGCTGTTCCGCCGCCAGCACTTGCGCCAGCCGTGCGCGATACGCATCCGCCCGATCCGGCGTGTGGGAATGGTAGTGGCCGGCGGCAACCATCCAATCCCCGGCGCGCGACTGCAGCGTGTTCAGGAAGCGCGCGGCGTAGCGGGCATTTGCCAGCGGGTCGAAGGCCTCCTCCAGGCTGGCAAAGGCGTCCGGATGGAAGCGCAGGTTGATCTGCATGCAGCCGATGTCGATGGAGCGCACGCCTTCCGCCTGCAAGGCACGGACCGCGGCGATGGCGGCATCACGAGATGGGTAATATGTGCCGCGTCCCTCGGCATTAATTGTCCAGGGCCAGGGACCCCAGGCGCCCGTCTCCGGGTCGCGCCGGCCGCTCTCGACGCGGCCGATGCCCAGCAGAAGCCGTCCGGGAACCCCGTACTCGGCCTCCGCCGTGGAGATCGCGGCACGACAAAGCGCTGTCTGCGCCTGGGACGGCGCGATCCAGGCGAAAAGGATCAGGGGCAGGAGGCCAAGGATGCGATGCATGCCGATGCCTTCGCAAGCCGCGTGCCAGCACGGCCGGGCTGAATCGGCGCCCGTTCACAGCGCGGAAACCGCCGCCCCGCAGAAGGCATCCGCAACCGATCACGAGGTGACCCCGATGCTGCGCGTCGCCGCCCCAACCGCCGCCCCGCCGGCCAGCCTTGCGCGGCTGCGGCCGGCGCGCGGCGATTTCGCCGCGCTGCTGGCGGAGGGGCTGCCCGCGGCGGGCGGCATGACCAGCAACGCAGCCGTCGGCGCCGGTGCGCTGCTCGCGATCCAGGGCGGCGACGGCCAGGAACCGCGACGACGCCACCGCCGCCCGGCGCGCGACGTGGCGAACCAGGCGCTGGCGCTGCTGCGCGAGTTGCAGCGCGCCCTGCTGCTGGCCGATCCCGGCGCGCTGCCGATGGCGCGCATCGAGGCCGCCGCCGCGGAAGCGGAAGACCTGGCGCGGGAAGGTGGCGAGGCCGCGCGGCTCTGTGGGCCGCTGGCGCTGCGCCTGCGCGTGGAACTCGCGAAGCGCGAAGCGGCGGCAGGGGCCTGACGCAATGCCCGGCACCGAGATCGCGCCGTTGATGCGCCATGCGCCGCTGCACATCCTGCTCGCCTCGCCGATGCTGGCCGGCGACGGAAGCACCGAGCTGGGTCCGCTCGGCAACGCCCTGCTGGCGGGGTGCCGCAGGGTGGAGCCAGTGGCATGCCTCGGCCAGGTCGCCAGCCGCGCGCTGCGCGGCGGCCCCTACGATGCCATCGTGCTGGATGTCCCCGAGCTGCGGGAGGATGCGATCGCCGCGGTCGGCGATGTGCGGCGTGAGGGTCTCCAGCTGCCGCTGCTGGTCATCGCCGCGCGGCGCAGCGCGGCGCAGGAGGAACTGGCGCTGAACCATGGCGCCGACGACGTCATCGCCGGGCCCGCCCCGGTCGGCGTCGTCGTTGCACGGCTATCCGCCATGGTGCGGCGCATCGCGGGCCATGGCGCCGCCCTGCTGACCTGCGGCAATGTCGCTGTGGACCGGGCCCGGCAGACCGTCAGCGTGGATGGCCGCTCCGTTCCGGTCACCAGCCGGGAATTCGAGGTGCTGGAGGCGCTGCTCAGCCGCCGCAGCGCATTGCTGACCAAGGACCGCTTCATGAGCCGCCTGTATGGCGAGGAGGAAGGCCCGGACCAGCGCATCATCGACGTGTTCATCTGCAAGCTGCGCCGCAAGCTGGCCGCCGCCGGCGCGGCCGAGATCGTCCGCACGGTCTGGGGCCTGGGCTATGTGGCGGAGGAACCCGGCCCGGCCGCCGTGGCTGCCGCGCGCGCACGCCACGCCGCGGGCCTGCCACGTGCGCGTCGTGCGCATCTGCGCCCCGCCGCCGGCTTCGACCTGCACGGCGCCTGACGGAGGCCTCGGATGCCGCGCAAGGGCCGGACGGGCGAGAACGCACCCATCGTCATCAAGCGCGTCGCCGCGGAGGAGGACCACGCACATCACGGCGGCGCCTGGAAGATCGCCTATGCCGACTTCGTCACGGCGATGATGGCCTTCTTCCTGCTGATGTGGCTGGTGAATGCGACGACCGAGGCACAGCGCCGCGGCATCGCGGATTACTTCGCGCAGCCGAATGAATTCGCCCGTGGCGCCAGCGGATCCGGCCAGCCCTTCGGCGGCCGAAGCCTGCACAGCGACGGCCCGCTGATCTCGGAATCGCCAGTGATGCCGCAGCTGCGCCAGGGACCGACCGGTCCCGATGCGGAGGATGAGGAGGATGACCCGCCGGAGGACCAGCCGGCGCGCCCCCGCTTCCGTCGCGCCGCCGCCGGCCCGCCGGAGCCGCCGCAGGCGCCCGGGAACGAGGTGGAGACGCAGCGCCAGCGCTCCGAGGCGCGGCGGGCCGAGGTGATGGCCCGCGCGGCGGAGGAGATCCGCCAGGCGGTCCGCAACGACCCGACGCTGGCCCAGCTCGGCCGCCAGCTGATGGTGGAGGAGGTGAAGGAGGGGCTTCGCATCCAGCTCGTGGATGCCGAGGGCCAGCCGGTGTTCCAGACCAGCCAGGCCGCCCCGAATGAACGCGGCCGCGCGCTGCTGGCCCGCGTCGCCGGCGTGCTCGGCCGTCTGCCGCACCCGATCGAGATCACCGGCCACACCGATGCCGCCCCGTTCCGCGGCACCGCCGATCGTTCCAACTGGGATCTATCGGCCGAACGCGCCAATGCGACGCGACGGCTGCTGGTGGAGGGCGGTATCGGCGAAGCGCGGATGCGAAGCGTCTCCGGCCGTGCCGACCGCGACCTGCTGGTGCCGGGCAGCCCGCTGGATGCCGCCAATCGCCGCGTGGCGGTGCTGATGGTGATACCTGAATCGGGAGAGTCCGCACCATGACGGTGATCGGCGGCTTCGTCTTCCTGCTCGCCTGCGTCTTCGGCGGCTACATCGTCGCCGGCGGGCAGATGGGGCCGATCCTGCACGCGCTGCCCTTCGAGATGCTGATCATCGGCGGTGCCGCGATCGGCAGCTTCCTGATGTCCAACTCGGTGGCGGATGCGAAGCACACGCTGGCGGCGGTGGGCAAGGCGATCAAGGGCGGGCGCTACGGCCAGCAGGATTATCTCGACCTCGGCACGCTGCTGCACCGCTTGCTGCGCGTGGCGCAGCAGAAGGGCGCGGCGGGGCTGGAGCCGCATATCGAGAAGCCGGAGGAAAGCCCGATCTTCTCCGCCTACCCGCGCATCGCCAAGGACCCGCACGCGGTGATGCTGATCTGCGACTACCTGCGGATGGTGGGCATGAACGCCGATGATCCGCACCAGATCGAGGACATCATGGCGAATGAGCTTCGCAAGCTGCGCAACGAGGAACTGCACGCGGCGCACGCGCTGCAGAACACCGCCGATGCGCTGCCGGCGCTGGGCATCGTCGCCGCAGTGCTCGGCGTGATCAAGACCATGGGCTCGATCGACAAGCCGCCTGCGGTGCTGGGCGGCATGATCGGCAGCGCGCTGGTCGGCACCTTCCTCGGCGTGCTGCTGGCCTATGGCCTGGTCGGCCCGCTGGCGGTGCGGCTGAAGGGCGTGGTGGAGGAGGAGGCACGCTTCTTCGAGGTGATCCGCGCGGTGCTGGTGGCGCATCTGCATGGCAATGCGCCGCAGGTGGCGGTGGAGGCCGGCCGGAAGACCATGCCGTCCGGCCTGATGCCGGACTTCGCCGCCATGGAGGCGGCGCTGCAGGATGCCGGCCGGTAGCAGCGCCGGCGCCGCGGCTTCACGGGCGCGATACCGGCTCGCGCCCGGAGGGGCCTCATCGCTTCAGGCTGATGGTTTCCTGCAGCATCTCGTCGCTGGTGGTGACGATCTTGGTGCTGGCCGAATAGGCGCGCTGGGCGACGATCAGCCGGGCGAACTCCGCCGCCAGGTCCACATTGGCCCCTTCCACCGCCGCGCTCTGCAGCGTGGCGGAGCCGGACGTGCCGGCCGCCACCACCTGCTGCACGCCGGCTTCCGGGGTCAGCGCGAAGGCCTGGCCGCTGAGGCGTTCCAGCGCATCGGCATCGGCGAAGGTCACCACCGGCACCTGCGCGATGGTGCGGCTGGCGCCGTTGTCGTAGTTCACCACCACGCGGCCATCATCCTGCACGGCCATGGAGGCGAAGGCACCGGCCGGCGCGCCATCGCGGTCCATGCTCCGCAGCTCGTAGCTGCCGCCGGCATATTGCGTCACGCCATCCGCGGCGCCGAAGCGGCCGAGGTTCAGCGCGATGGGTTGCGCCACGCCGCCGACATTGGTGGTCAGGTTGATCAGCGCATCGCCGGGAATGCCAGCCGCGTAGCTGCCGAGCACGGCGCCGTTGCCGTCCCGCACCTCCCCAATCGTGCCGGCGGGCGCGCCATTGCTGCCGAAGGACACGCTGTAGGTGCCGAGCGGTGTTGCCGCGCCGCCCGCCGCGGTGGCGGGCTGCGCCAGATCCAGGTTCCAGGTGTTGTCCGCCGCCGCGCGGGACCAGGTCAGGTTCATCGTCCGCAACGTGCCGAGGCTGTCGTAGTAGGGCGCTTCCGTCGTGCCGCCGGTGCCGATGGCAGCCCCCTGGGGCAGGTTGGCGGACAGGCCGAGCGAGGTGGTGGGCTGCGGCGCAATGCCCGTGCGGTCGGCGCGGATCGGCTGCAGGCGGCCGGCATCCATGTTGCCATCGGCGCCCTGTACCCAGCCCTGCAGCACATCGCCGCTGCCATTGGCCAGGTAGCCTTCCGCGTTGAGCTGGAAGTCACCGGCGCGGCTGTACATCGCGCGGGGATCGAAGGTGGTGGCGGTGCCGGCCGGCGTGCTGATCGGCCGCGCCACGCTGAAGAAGCCGCGGCCATCGAGCGCCAGCGCCAGCGGATTCTCCACCTGCGCGATGGCGCCCTGGATGTCGTTGGTCGCATCCGCGCGGGCGAGCACGCCGCCCGCGGCACGGGTCGGGCCGGAAGCGGCGACCAGATCCTCGAAGCTGGTATCGACGCGCTTGTAGCCGATGGTCTGGCTGTTCGCGACGTTGTCGGCGATGTGCCCGAGCGCGCGGGACTGCGCGTTCATGCCCGAGACGGCGGTGTTGAGGGAGCCGAAGATCGACATCTGTTGCGCCTCTGCTGCGTTGGGTCGCCACATCGCAAGCGCCGTGCCAAGCGCCGCGGCAAGGATGAAGGCCGGGTTGACGCCGGCACGGGACGTACATCACTCGGCAATTACTGCCTGCCCGGCACGCTACGCCCTGCCGAAACGCCAGGCGGAATCAGCGAGGGCGGTGTGGCCCGTGCCTTGCTTGTTCATGCTTGCCCATGATCCAGACAGCACCCCCGACCGCCACTCCGACGCAACCGGACCTCGCCGTGCCACGCATGGCGCCGATGGCGGATGGTGCCTCGACGCCCGCCGATTTTGCCGCCCAGCTCGACGCCGCGATCCTGCGGGCGCCGGAACTGCCAGTCGCGGAACTGCCAGTCGCGGAGCCGCCAGTCGCGGAGCTACCGATGGCGGAGATGCCGGCACCGGAACTGCTGGTGCCCGAAATGCTGGTGCCCGAAATGCCGGACCTGGAGGGCGAGGCGCCGCCTGAATCGCCGGTTCCGGCGACGCTGCCCCAATTGTCGATGCCCGCCCCGCCGCCGCAGCCAGCCGGCGCCGTGGCGCCCGCGCCGGCAGCGCAGGATGCGGAGCCTGCGCCGCCCGTGCCCGCCACTGCGCGGCAGCAGCCCATTGCCGTGCCGGACGCCGCGGCGACGGCGGTTGCCGAACCGCCGCCAGCGCTGCCCGACGCGCCGCAGCAGGCGGTCGAGACAGTGCAAGCTGCGCCGGATCGCGCCGCAGCAACCGTTCCGGACGCCCCAGCCGCATCCGAGGCGCCGCCGCCGCGCTTCTACGCGCCGCCGCCGGCCAGCCCGGCGCAGCAGATGCTGCCGATGCTGGTGGCGCAGGCGGCGCGGCCGGGCGGCACGTCGCGACTCATGGTCTCGTTGCGGCCGGCGGAACTTGGTGCGGTGGAGGTCAGCGTTGTCGCCCGGGATGGCGCACCGGCTCAGGTCACCATCCTGGCGGAGCGGCCCGAGACGCTGGCGCTGCTGCAGCGCGACCGCGGCGCCATCGAACAGGCGCTGCAAGCCGCCGGCATCGAGCCGCGGCAGGACACGCTGAACCTCGGCCTGTCGCAACAGGGCCAGCGCGATGACCGGCCGCCGCCGCGCGGCGCGGCGCCCCGCACCGCGGCAGGCGAGGCTGGCCACGGCATGGCGCCGCTGCCGCCGATCCTGGAGCAGATCCGCGCCCGCGGCCTGCTCGATCTCGCCCTCTGAGGAGCACGCCGATGAGCACGACCACGAGCACCACCAGCACCAGCACCAGCACCAGCGGCACGGCAACCGGCACCGGTGCGGGCACGGCGGCCAGCGCCGCGCGTGGCATCGCCGGCGACATGCAGAGCTTCCTGCTGCTGCTGACCACGCAGCTTCGCAACCAGGACCCGACGCAGCCGATGGACGCGACGCAGTTCACGCAGCAGCTCGCGCAATTCGCCGGGGTGGAGCAGCAGATCGCGACGAACCAGCACATGGAGACCCTGCTGGGCCTGCAACGCGCCTCCGCGCTGGTCTCGGCCACCCCGATGGTCGGGCGCCAGGCGGAGATCGCCTCCAGCCGAGTCGCGCTGAAGGATGGCCAGGTGCAGGAGATCCGCCTGCCCGAAATCGCTGCCGCCAATGGCGCCAACCGCGCCCGCATCGTCGTCACCAACGCCGCCGGCGCCGTGCTGCGGGAGGTGGTGCAGCCACTCGGCACCACCGCCACCGGCTGGAGCTGGGACGGCATGGACCAGCAGGGCCGGAAGGCCGCCGATGGCAGCTATAGCTTCAGCGTAACGGGCATCGATGCGGAAGGCGCGGCGCGCGGCGCGCTGCCGAGCCTGATCGCCGGCACCATCACCGGCGTCTCTCAGGATTCCACCACCGTGCAGCTTGCCATCGGCGGCCTGACCGTGGGCGTCGAGGCGCTGCGCCGCCTGCAGTGAGCCTGGATCACCGCCAGGCGAGGACGCTGGTTAACAGCAGGTAAAGGCACCCGGCAGAACCTGCCCACCACGCGGCAGGACGCGGCGACGGGGGCATCGATGCGGCAGGCGCGGCGGATCAGGCAGGCGAGGCGGTGATGGGCGGCCTCGGCAACCTCCTGGCCGTGCTGCGCGGCCTCGGCCCGATGCGCCTGGCGGCGCTCGGCGGCATCGCGGTCGTGACCCTTGGCCTGATCGGCTTCCTCGCGATTCGCACGGCGGAGCCGCCGATGGGGCTGCTCTATGGCGATCTCGACCAGCGCGATGCGTCGCAGGTCGTCGCCGCGCTGGAACGTGCCCGCGTGCCGCACCGCATCGGCGTGAACGGCACGGAGGTGCTGGTGCCGCTGGACCAGGTGCCGCGTCTGCGGCTGCAGCTGGCGCGCGATGGCATTCCGGCCGGTGGATCGCTCGGCTACGAGATCTTCGACCGCCAGGGCGGCCTGACGGCGACGCCGTTCCAGCAGGACCTGAACCGGCTGCGCGCGCTGGAAGGCGAGATCGCGCGCTCCATCCGCACGCTGACCGGTGTGGCTGGCGCACGCGTGCATCTGGTGCTGCCGCGCCGCGAGCCATTCTCCCGCGAACGCGGCGAGGCGCAGGCCAGCGTGGTGCTGCAGATGCGCGGCGGCGCCCGGCTGGACCGCGAAGGCGTGCAGGCGGTGCTGCACCTGGTCTCCGCCGCCGTGCCGGGACTGCGGCCGCAGAATGTCTCGATCGTCGATGGCCGCGCCGAATTGCTGGCGCGCGGCGGGCAGGCGCTGCCGGGCTCCGAGCAGGGCGTGGCGATGAGCAACGAGGAACTGCGCCGCGCCCAGGAAATCCGCATCGCGCGCAATGTCGAGGAGATGCTGGAACGCAGTATCGGCGCCGGGCGCGTGCGTGTCGAGGCGACGGTGGAGCTGGACACGGATCGTGTGCAGACAACGGAGGAACGCTTCGACCCGGACAACCAGGTGCCGCGCAGCACCACCTCCAACACCCAGAGCAACCGCAGCGGGGAGGCGCAGAACACCTCCGTCGCCAACCAGCTTCCGGGCGCGCCGGCGACGCAGAATGCCGGGCCGCAGAATGTCGAGAGCCGGCAGGAGGAAACCACCAACTTCGAGATCGGCCGCACCACGCGCAACACGCTGCGCCAGTTCCCGATGCTGCGGCGCCTGTCGGTCGCCGTGATGGTGGACGGCGTCACCGAGCCCGCCGCGACGGCCACCGGCACGCCGCAGTTCCGCGAACGCACGCCGGAGGAGCTGGAGCGCATCTCCGCCCTGGTGCGGGGTGCCATCGGCTACGACGAGCGGCGCGGCGACCGGCTGGAAGTGGTGAGCCTGCGCTTCGCGCAGCCGGAGATGGCGGCGATGGAGGAGGCCCCGGGCCTGGTCGCCGGGCTGCTGACTCCGGCGCTGGTCACGCGCCTGGCGGAAAGCGGGCTGGTGGCGGTGGTGGCGCTGGCCGCGCTGCTGCTGCTGGGCCGCCCGATGGTGTCCCGCCTGACGGCGACGCTGGAGCCGCGCCCGGCGGGCGCGATCGGCGATGCGATGGCCGCGGCTTCGCTGCCTGCACCCGCGCAGGCCGGCGGCCCCACCACGGCGCGGCTGGTCGGCGAGGCGGCTGCCGAGGAGGAGCTGGTGGATGTCGCCATGGTGGAAGGCCAGCTCAAGGCTTCTTCCCTCCAGCGCGTCGCCGGGCTGGTGGAGAAGCATCCGGATGAGGCGCTGGCGCTGGTGCGTCGCTGGCTGGCGCCGGAGGACCGCAAGTAATGTCTTCTTCCCTGCGCCGCAGCTCCATGCCGGGTGCCCAGAAGGCCGCCGTGCTGATGCTCGCACTCGGCGAGGAACGCGCCGCCACGCTGCTCGGCCGCATGCATGACGACGAGGTGCGCGACCTGTCCGCCGCGATGGCCTCGCTGGGCGCCATCGCGGCGCAGGATGTCGAGGATCTCTGCAACGAGTTCAGCCGGGAGATGGGCCAGGCCGGCGCGCTGATCGGCGGGTGGGAGACGACGGAGCGCATGCTGCTGCGGTCGCTGCCCAAGGAACGCGTTGCGCAGATCATGGATGAGCTGCGCGGCCCGGCAGGCCGGACCATGTGGGACAAGCTGGGCAACGTGAATGAGAACGTGCTCGCCAACTACCTGAAGAACGAATACCCGCAGACCGTCGCCGTGGTGCTGTCGCGGGTGAAGCCGGACCATGCGGCGCGTGTCCTCGCGCTGCTGCCCGAGCCCTTCGCGATGGAAGTCGTGATGCGGATGCTGCGCATGGAAAGCCCGCAGACGGAGGCGCTGGAAGGCGTCGAGCGCACGCTGAAGGCGGAGTTCATGTCGAACCTGGCGCGTGCCGCCCGCCGCGATCCGCACGAATTGATGGCGGACATCTTCAACAACCTGGATCGCACCACGGAAGCGCGGCTGATGGCATCGCTGGAGAATGCCTCCGGCGAGAGCGCCGGGCGCATCCGCGGGCTGATGTTCACCTTCGAGGATCTGCGTCGCCTGGATGCGCAGGGCATGCCGGTGCTGCTGCGCGCGGTGGAGAAGGACAAGCTGGCGATCGCGCTGAAGGGTGCCTCGGAAGGGCTGCGGGAGCTGTTCCTCAAGGGCATGTCCGAACGCGCCGGCCGTATGCTGCGTGACGACATCTCCGCCCTCGGCCCGGTGCGGCTGCGCGACGTGGAGGAGGCGCAGGCCGCCATCGTGCAGCTCGCGAAGGAACTCGCGGCGCAGGGTGAATTGCAGCTCTCCGACGGCGCGCAGGAGGCGATGGTGGAATGAGCCAGTCCGGCACCACCGCGCGCGCGCCGTTGCGCCGCACGCCCTACATCCTGGGCCTGACGGATTTCGACGCGCCGCAGGAGGCGAAGGCGGCGCCCGCGCGGGCGCCGGACCCGCTGCCGGGCCTGCTGGAGGCGGCGCGTGCCGAAGGCTTCGCGGCAGGGCGGGAAGCCGGCCTGCAGGCCGGCCGGCAGGAAGCCGAGCGCAGCCTGGACGCCGCCGTGGCGATGGCGCTGCGCGAGGCCGCCGCCGCCCTCGCCCTCGGTGCTACGGAAGCGCGGGACGTGGCGGAGGACGCGGCGCATGCGGTGGCACGCGCCACCCTGGCCGCGCTGCTGGCCGTGCTGCCGACGCTGCAGGCGCAACTGGGGCAGGCGGAGGTGCAGCGCTTCGCCGCCACGCTGCTGCCGAACCTGGCGACCGAACCTTCCGTCGTGCTGCGCGTGGCGCCCGATCTCGTCGTGCCGGTCGCCGCGCATTTCGCGCCGGAGACGCGGCTGGAGGTGACGGCCGATGCGGCGCTGCAGCCAGGCGAGGCGCGGCTGACCTGGCGCGACGGCACCGCGGAACGCAAGGCCGCGGCGGCGGTGGATGCCTTGCACGAGACATTGGCCGAACTCGGCCTGGCCTGAGGAGCGAACATGTCGAACGACACCATAAGCCCATTCGTGCTCGAGGAACTGAAGGATGTGGAGGGCCAGCCACGACGGCCGGCGCAGGGCGCGGCCGATCTCGGCGCGATCTACGACATCCCCGTGCAGGTCAGTGCCGTGCTCGGCCGCGCCACCATGCAGGTCTCCCAGCTTCTGAAGCTCGGGCGCGGCGCGATGGTGGAGCTGGACCGCAAGCTGGGCGAGGCGGTGGACATCTATGTCAACAACCGCCTGGTGGCGCGCGGCGAGGTGGTGATGGTCGGCGAGAACCGGCTGGGCGTCACCATGACCGAGATCGTCAAGACCGATCGGATGGGATGAGGGTGATGTCGCGGCTGCTCATCCTCGGCCCCTTGGCGGGCCCGCTCGGCGTGGCGGCGCGCATGGCGCAGGCGCGCGGTGCGGGCATCGCCCAGGCCGATACCGTGCCGGCCGCGCTCGCCCATCTGCGTGGCCCCGGCGCGGATCTGACGCTGTGCCATGTCGGGCTGGATGTCGGCGCGCTGCTGCGCGGCATGGCGGCCGAACGCATGGCCTGCCCGGTGGTCGCCTGCGGGCCGGAGGAAGCCTCGGCCGAGGCGGTGGCCGCGGTGCGGGCGGGAGCCCGGGATTTCCTGCCGCTGCCGCCGGATGCGGATCTGATCGCCGCGATGCTGGAGGCGGCGTCCGGCCTTGGTGGGCCGGAGGTGGCGCCGGTGGCGCGCGACCCGGCGATGCTGGCGGTGCTGGCACGCGCCGCGCAGGTGGCGCGTGCCGATGCCAGTGTGCTGATCACCGGCGAGAGCGGCACGGGCAAGGAAGTGCTGGCGCGCCACATCCACGCCGCCAGCCGCCGCGCCAGCGGCCCCTTCGTCGCGCTGAACTGCGCGGCGCTGCCGGAGACGCTGCTGGAGAGCGAATTGTTCGGCCATGAGAAGGGCGCCTTCAGCGGCGCCGTCGCCATGCGCAAGGGCAAGTTCGAACAGGCCGATGGCGGTACGCTGCTGCTGGACGAGGTGGGGGAGATGGACCCGCGGCTGCAGGCCAAGCTGCTGCGCGCCATCCAGGAACGCGAGGTGGATCGCCTGGGCGGCATGCGCCCGGTGCGCGTCGATGTCCGCATCCTGGCAGCCACCAACCGCGACCTGGTGGCGGAGGTGCGTGCGGGCCGCTTTCGCGAGGACCTGTACTTCCGTCTCGACGTCGTCCGCATGCGGCTGCCGGCGCTGCGTGAGCGCGTGGCGGATATCCTGCCGCTGGCCGAGCATTTCGCACGCCGCTTCGCCGACGCCAACGGCCTGCCGCGCCGCATGCTTTCCCCGGCCGCGCGCGCCACGCTGGCGGCGCATCGCTGGCCGGGCAATGTGCGGGAACTGGAGAATGCCGTGCATCGCGCGGTGCTGCTGGCGGAAGGCCACGAGATCGGGCCGGAGGCGGTGGAACTGACTCCGGCCGAGCCTTCTGCCGCTGCCGCCGGCGGGGCGACGGGGGTGGAGGCCCTGGTCGGCCGCAAGGTGGACGAGGTGGAGCGGGATCTCATCATCGGCACGCTGTCGCATTGCCTCGGCAACCGCACGCGCGCGGCGGAGATTCTCGGCATCTCGATCCGCGCGCTGCGCAACAAGATCCAGGACTACCGCGCCTCCGGCCTTGCGGTTCCGGCCGCACATGGCTACGCGGCGGACTGACGCCACATGTCGATGACGCGCACCGCGATGTCCGGCTGGCTCCGCCAGGCGACGCCGGGTGGCGACCTGACGCTGGCCTTCGGCGTCATGGCGCTGCTGGCGGTGATGGTGGTGCCGCTGCCGACGGTGTTGCTGGACCTCGGGCTTGCGGTCTCCATCACCTCCTCGATCCTGGTGCTGATGGTGGCGCTGTTCCTGCAGCGGCCGCTGGAGTTCACTTCCTTCCCCACGGTGCTGCTGCTGACCACGCTGCTGCGCCTCGGCCTGAACGTCGCCACCACCCGCGCCATCCTCAGCCATGGGCATGAGGGTGAGGGGGGTGCCGGGCAGGTCGTGGCCGCCTTCGGTGGCTTCCTGATGGGCGGCGACGTTGTGGTCGGGCTGGTGGTGTTCTCCATCCTGCTGCTCGTGAACTTCATGGTGGTGACGAAAGGCTCTGGCCGCATCGCGGAAGTCGCCGCGCGGTTCAGCCTGGATGCGATGCCCGGCAAGCAGATGGCGATCGACGCCGACCTGTCCGCGGGCATGATCGACGAGACGGAATCGCGCCGCCGGCGGCGCGATCTGGAACAGGAAAGCGCCTTCTTCGGCGCTATGGATGGTGCGGCGAAATTCGTCCGTGGCGATGCGATCGCCGGCATCCTCGTCACCTTCGTGAACCTGCTGGGTGGCATGGCAATCGGTCTCGGCCGGCACGGCATGCCGCTGGGCGAGGCGGTGCAGAGCTTCTCGCTGCTGACGGTCGGCGATGGGCTGGTCAGCCAGATTCCCTCGCTGCTCGTTTCCGTCGCCGCGGGCATCGTCGTCACCAAGGCGGGGGCGGAGGGGCGCGCCGACCAGTTGCTGGCGCTGCAGCTGGCGGGCGGGCCGAAGCCGCTGGCGATCGCGGCCGGTGGCGCCGTGCTGATGGCCTTCATGCCCGGCATGCCGGCGCTGCCCTTCCTGGCGCTGGCGGCGCTGGCCGGTGGCTTCGCCTGGCTGCGCCGGAACGGGCCGCAGGATGCAGCGCCGGAAGCGCCCGCCGCGCCCGCCGCCACGGCGCGGCCGGAGGAGGCCCAGACGGCCGATGCGCTGCGCGTCGACCTGATCCGCATCGAGTTGGGCTATGGCCTGCTTTCGCTCGCGGCTGGTGAGGCGCCGCAGCTGACTGAGCAGATCCGCGCGCTGCGCCGCACGCTTGCCGCCGAGATGGGCTTCGTGCTGCCCTCCGTCCGCGTGCAGGACAATCTGACGCTCGCGGCGGACCAGTATGTGGTCCGGGTGAAGGAGGTGGAGGCCGGGCAGGGCCGCCTGCGCGCGCCGCTGCACCTAGCGATCGACCCCAGCGGCGGCACGCCCGACCTGCCCGGCGAGCAGTGCAACGAGCCCGCCTTCGGCCTGCCCGCCGTGTGGATCGAGGAGCAGTACCGCGAGGAAGCGCTGGCGCGCGGCTGCACCGTGGTGGACACCGCCGGCGTGCTGGCGACGCACCTGACCGAGATCGTGCGCGAGAACATGGCGGAGATCCTGTCCTACGCCGATACACGCAAGCTGCTGGACAACCTGCCCGAGGAACAGCGCCGCCTGGTGGCGGAGCTGGTGCCGGGGCAGGTCAGCCTGGGCACGGTGCAGCGCGTGCTGCAGACGCTGCTGCTGGAACGCGTCTCGATCCGCGACCTGCCGACCATCCTGGAGGGCATCCAGGAAGCCAGCGCGTCCGGCGCCCGCGCCATTCCCGTCATCGTGTCGCTGGTGCGGCTGCGCCTGGCGCGGCAGCTGACCGATGCGGCGCGGGGGCCGAGCGGGCATGTGCCGCTGATTTCCCTCGGCGCCGAATGGGAAGCCGCCTTCGGCGAGTCGCTGGTCGGCCCGGCGGAGGATCGCCAGCTTGCCATGGCGCCGTCCCGGCTGACCGATTTCATCCGCCGCCTGCGCGACGCGCTGGATGCCGCGGCGGCGCAGGGGGAATCGCCGGTGCTGGTCTGCTCCGGCGCGATCCGCGCCCATGTCCGCGCCGTGGTCGAACGCTTCCGGCCGATGACCACCGTGCTGGCCCAGGGCGAGATCCACCCGCGCGCCCGCATCCGCACGCTCGGGCAGGTCTGACGCATGCGGATTCGCGTGTTGCGCGCAGCGACGATGCCGGAGGCCATGGCACGACTGCGGCAGGAGCTGGGGCCGGATGCCGCGCTGCTGTCCTCGCGCCATGTCGCCGGCGGCGTCGAGGTGACCGGCGGGCTGGAACCGCCGGAGGCGGAGGCGGATCTGCTGCTGATCTCGCCGCAGGGCATGGTGGTGCCGCGCCGCTTCGATTTCGCGCCCGCCGGCCCCGCGGCGCCGAGGCGGGCCCCTCCGGGGGATGCCGCGGCGCTGGAATTCCACCGGGTGCCGCAGGCGCTGGCCGAACGGCTGTCCGCGGCGCCACTGGAGGCTTCGCTGGAGGCCAGCCTGCGCTTCGCAAGGCTGCCGGACGGCATCGCCCGCCCGCTGCTGCTGGCGGGACCTTCAGGGGCCGGGAAGACGCTGACCTGCGCCAAGCTGGCCGCGCGCCGTGTGCTGGATGGCGGCGCGCCGCCGCTGCTGATCACGGCGGATGGCGAGCGGCCCGCTGCGGCCGAACAGCTGGCGGCCTTCACCCGCGTGCTGGGTGCGACGCTTGCAGTGGCGCTGACGCCAGCCACTGCGGCGGCGGCGGTAGGGCGCCGGCAGCCGGGCCAGCCGGTGCTGATCGACACCGCCGGCCTCGACCCCTTCGTGCCGGACCAGGCGCGCCTGCTGGCGGAACTGGTGGCCGCCACCGGCGCCGTTGTGGCGCTGGTGCTGCCGGCGGGGCTGGATGCGGCGGAAGCCGCGGATCTGGCGCGCGCCTTCGCTGCGCTTGGCGCCCGGCACCTGGTGCCGACACGGCTCGATGCCACGCGCCGCATCGGCAGCATCCTGGCTGCCGCGACCGCCGGTGGGCTGGCGCTGGCCGAGGCCGGAACCAGCGGCCAGGTGGCCGATGGCCTGACTTGTCTTGAACCCGCCTGGCTCTCTGCCAGGTTGCGTCGCCGTTCCCATGCCGGGGCGACTCCGCAGGAAGGAACCTCGCCATGACCGCATTACGCGGCCGTATCGTCGCCATTGCCTCCGGCAAGGGGGGCGTCGGCAAGACCTGGCTGTCCATCACCCTGTCACAGGCCCTGGCACAGCGAGGCCTGCGCGTGCTGCTGGTGGATGGTGATTTCGGACTGGCCAATGTGGATGTCCAGCTTGGCCTGCAACCGGTGCGGGACATGTTCGGCGTGCTCACCGGCCGCTGCAGCTTCGAGAGTGCCGTGCTGCGGCATGAGGAGGCTGGCTTCGATGTGATGCCGGGCCGTTCCGGCAGCGGCGGCCTAGCCGAGCTGAAGCCGGAGGCTGTGGAACGGGTCGGCGAAATGCTGCGCGATGCTACGCTGGGCTGGGATGCGGTGGTGCTGGATCTCGGCGCCGGGCTGAGCGCGGCGACGCGACGCCTCGCCGCGCTGGCGGATACGCTGCTGGTGGTCGCGACGGATGAACCGACCAGCCTGACGGATGCCTATGCCGTGCTGAAGCTGTATGGCCACGACCGGCTGGATGGCGATGCGCGCATCGTCATCAACCAGGCGCGGGACGAACAGGCCGGCCGGCGCACGGGCGTGACGCTGCAGCGCGCCTGCCAGACCTTCCTGCTGCGTGACATCCCGGTGGCCGGGATCCTGCGCCGCGACGACCGCGTGGCCGATGCGATTCGCCGCCAGGCGCCGCTGCTGTGCCGCTACCCGAATTCGATGGCGGCGATGGATACCGTGGCGCTGGCGCGCCAGCTCGACCTTACAGGGTGATGCCGAGGCCGGCGAGCGGGTCGTTGGCGGTGGCGGTATCCGCCGCCACGGCGAGGTAGCGCTGGATCAGCACCTCGCGTTTGCGCGGGTCGGCGAAGTCCGCGAGCTTGATGCCCCGTTCCAGGCTGCGCGCCTGCGCCTCCACCCCCTGCAGGGCGAGTTCCTTCGGCAGGCCGGCAAGCGTGGTGGCGATGCGGCGCAGCACCTTGTTGCCGAGCACGTCATAGACGTTGGGCGTGGTGCCTTCCGGCATGTTCCGCAGATACAGCGCGTCTGCCACCGCCTCGCTCTGCTCGCCGATCTTGGTCAGGCGCTTGTAGTCCACCAGGCCCTTGGCGATCGTCTCCCGCAGCGCGGTGCCTCGCAGCGTGTCCATGCCGGTGCCGGCGAAGTCGAGCTGCGCGGCGGCGGTCTTCCACCGCGTATCCGGCAGCCGCGCGGCGAGGGATTTCGCGTCCTTGGGGTCGGATAGCAGTGCCGCCTTCGCCAGGCCGACATTGGCCGCCTGGTCCGCCAGGCCGAGTCCCTGCAGCAGCACGCGCACCGCCTCCGGATCCTTGAACAGGTCCTCCGGCGACTTCGCCTTGTCGATCGCGCGGTCCAGCCGTGCGAGGTCCCGCACCACCTGCGGATCCTTCTGCAGCCGCGCCGTTTCCCGGTCCAGGTTGGCGACGCTGGTCTTGAACAGGCCGATGCGCTCGGTCGGGCCCAGCGTCGGCGCCGTGGTCTCCCCGGCGCCGAGGATCATCAGGAGCTGGCTGCCGCTGAGCTGGATCATGTCAGCACTCCGCAGGCGGCGCGGCCAGCACCGTGTCGTCATGCGCGAACAGGTCGCGAATGCGGCGCATCGCCTCCCAGCAATTGCCGGCCTCGAGATCCGCGATGGAATCCGCCAGCAGGCGACGTGCGGTGGCGGAGGTGGTGGCCTCGGCATACTCATTTGCCAGACCGCGGGCGATCTCCAGGAAGTGCGGCCGCTCATGGTCCTCGCACACATAGGCGGCCTGTACGGCGAAATAGATGCGCCGCGCCGGCGTGCAGGCGTCTTCCGGCGCCAGGATCTGCTTGCCGAACAGGAAGCGCACCCGGTTGGAGAGCACGACGGAGGCGCGGGTGCGGAACTGCAGCGCAGCCCCGTTCACCAGCATCTTGTCGCCGGCACGGAATTCCAGGACCAGGCGGCTGCTGCGCGGACGCTGGTCCTGGCCTGTGAGGTCCTGGGCTGTGGCGGTCATGGCGCGTGTCCCGGTCGCTGCTGCAGCCCGGCCGCGAAATCATCCGCGATGGCCGCAAGGAAATTGAGGTCGGGCTGCGGTTCCTCCACCGCGCGCAGGGCTGCGCGGGCGACGGAACCAATGCCCAGGCGAAGCTCGCGCGGCAGTGGCGAGGACGGGTGCAGGACCAGTGTCTCGACCGCGGTGAAGACACGGCGCGCATCGGCCGCGGCGCGCACGGCGGCAATCTCGCCACCGTCGCGCAGCGCGGCGCGCAGGCGCCCGGCCAGGATCCGGAAGATGTCCGCCTCCTGTTCCCGCTGCGAGCGTGCGGAACGGGTTGCGCCATAGGCACGGAAGGCGGCCGCGGGCGGGGCGTGCTGCGGAATCTGGGCCTCGGAGAGCATCGGGCCGGCCTCTCCTTTTGAGAGTGGGGCGGTACGATCGCCCATCTGGGTTCAAGGGTGGTGGGGCGAGGCGGCGCCGGCCCGGGATGATCCGGGCCGGCGCCTGTCGATGTCAGCCGAACAGCTTCAGCAGGGCCTGCGGCGCCTGGTTCGCCATGCTCAGCGACTGGGTGCCGAGCTGCTGGCGGATCTGCAGGGACTGCATGCGCGCGCTTTCCTTCGCCAGGTCGGCGTCGATCAGCGAGCCCAGGCCGCCCTCCAGCGCGTCCAGCTTCTCCTTGTTGTAGGAGACCTGGGCGTCGACATACTTGCTGTCGCTGCCGTACTGGTTCATCGCGTTGTTCACCGCCGTCTGCACGGTGGAGAACAGCTTGTTGGTACCGAGCGAGGCAGCGTCGTCGGCGCTGCCCAGCATGGCGCGGGCTTCCTCGGCGGTCAGTGCCGAGGTGAAGTCCGCATCGGCGGTCGTGCCGGCTTCCGTCACGTTGATCGCGTCGTCGAAGGTCAGGCCGGCACCGGCAGTCGTGGCGATGGTGTAGCCGTCGCCGCGCTCGTTGCGGACCGCGGTGATGGCCGTGCCGGCCATGTCATCGGTGGTGAGCAGGGTGCTGCCGTTGTAGGTGGCATCGCCGACGAAGCGATTCACCTTGTTCACCAGGGCCGCGAACTGGGAATTGTAGCTGGTGCGCTCCTCGCCCGCCACCCGGCTGTCGCCGAGCTTCTCGAGCACGCCCTTGATCTCGGTCATGGTGTCCGAGACCTTCTTCAGGCCCGCCAGCGTCGTGTCCAGGATGCCCTTGGAACCGCCAAGCTGTTCGTTGGCGGAGGTCAGGGCGGACATGTCGGCACGGACCTGCTGGGCAACCGCATAGGCCGCGCCATCGTCCTTCGCGTCGGCGACGCGCAGGCCGGTGGCGACGCGCTTCTGCGTCACCGCCATCTCGTCGTTGGTGCGGTTGAGCGCCTGCAGGGCGATCAGCGCGCCATTGTTGGTGTTGATTGAGTTCATGGCCATTGGTCGTCGCTCCTATTGCGACTTCGCCAGCGGATCTTCCGCCGGCGCGGCAGCTGCGGCCCACTTTCTGGGGAACCGAGCCACCCTGGATACGGACGATCACCGTCGGCATCATCCGCGGTACCACCCACTTCCGCCCGATCCTGGGGCGGCGGTAGCGGCAGACTGCCGGGTTCATGTTGACCAGTTGTTGACCATCTGCCGGGTTCTGCCTGCGCTGTTCCGGAGCCGATTAACAGGCTGGCTCCAAACGCCTGCGATTGCATCCCGTGACCGAAACCGCGGGATTTCCGATGGACGACCTGCTCGCAGAATTCCTCGCCGAGACCACCGAGGCAGTGGCGGACCTCGACACCGCCCTGGTGGTGCTGGAGCGGCAGGGTGGCGATGCGGAGACGCTCGCCCGCATCTTCCGCGCCGTCCACAGCGTGAAGGGAGCGGCCGGCTTCCTCGCCTTGCACCGGCTTGGCGCCGTGGCGCATGCGGCGGAAAACCTGCTCGGCCTGTACCGGGACGGGGAGGCACCGGTGACGCCGGCCGGCGTTACCGCCGTGCTCGCGGCGCTCGATGCCATCCGCGGTATCCTGAACGGGCTGGGCGAGACGGGCGTGGAGCCCGAGGGCGACGACACCGCCCTGGTGGCGGCGCTGGATGCCGCCGCGGCGGCCGGTGGCGACGGCGCCCGGACGGCACTGGAACCGGACATCGCGTTGCCGGCCATGGAAGTGTCGGCCATCGAGCTGCCCGAGGGGCCGGCCGAGGTCGCGGCCGCGACGCTGGTGGAGGAACCGGCCGTCGCGCCGGCGCCCGCAACCGCAACCGCAGCCGCAACCGCAACCGCATCGGCAGCCACGCCAGCCGCACCGGCCGCATCCGGCGCCGCGCCCGCCGCCACCAGCATCCGGGTCTCGCTCGGCGTGCTGGACGATCTGATGACGCTGGCCTCCGAGCTGGTGCTGGTGCGCAACCAGCTGCTGCAGATTGCGCGCAGCGAGACCACCTCGCCCTTCGCCGCGCCGCTCGGCCGCCTGTCGCGCATCACCTCGGACCTGCAGGAAGGCGTGATGAAGACGCGCATGCAGCCGGTCTCGGCCGCCTGGGGCGCGCTGCCGCGCATCGTGCGCGACCTTGGCGCCGAACTCGGCAAGCGCATCGACCTCGCGATGTCCGGCGGCGATACCGAGCTGGACCGACAGGTCCTGGAATCGATCCGCGACCCGCTGACCCATATCGTCCGCAACAGCTGCGACCATGGGCTGGAGGCGCCGGAGGCGCGCCGCCTGGCGGGCAAGCCCGAGATCGGCCGCATCAACCTCTCCGCGCGGCAGGAAGGCGGGCGCATCGTCATCGAGATCAGCGATGACGGGCGTGGCCTGGACCTGGCCCGCGTCCGCGCCCGCGCCCTGGAACGCGGCCTGGCGACGGAGGCGGAACTGGCCGGGATGCGCGAGGAGGATGTCGCGCGCTTCGTCTTCCGCGCCGGCTTCTCCACCGCGGAGGCGATCACCGCCGTCTCCGGCCGCGGCGTCGGCATGGACGTGGTCCGCAGCAACATCGAGCGCATCGGCGGCACGGTGGATCTGCAGACCTTCACCGGCCAGGGCACCACCATCACCATCCGCATCCCGCTGACGCTGGCCATCGTCTCCGCCCTGGTGGTGCAATCGGCCGGCGAGCGCTTCGCCATCCCGCAGGCGACGGTGGTGGAACTGGTCGGCCTGAAGGCCGGCGGCATCATGGTGGAGTGGCTGGATGCGGCCCCGGTGCTGCGGCTGCGCGGCCAGCTGCTGCCGCTGGTGGCGCTCGGCCCGCAACTCGGCCTGGAGGCGCCGCGCGAGGCGGGGCAGGCGGTGGAAGGCTTCGTCGCCGTGCTGCAGGGCGATTCCGGCCGCTACGGCATTCTGGTGGACAGCGTCTTCGACACGGAGGAGATCGTGGTGAAGCCGGTCGCGCCGATCCTGCGCGACCTGACCGCCTTCTCCGGCAACACCATCCTCGGCGATGGCAGCATCATCATGATCCTCGACCCGGCCGGCATCGCGCGGCTCTCCGGCATCGGCGCCGGCAGCGCGGAGGCGCAGGAGGAACGCGTGGCGGATACCGCGCGCACCCAGGTGCTGCTGTTCCGTGCCGGCGGGTCCGCCACGCCGATCGCCGTGCCGCTCGGCGTCGTGGCGCGGCTGGAATCGCTGCCGGGCGCCAGCATCGAGACGGCGGGCGGCCGGCCGACGGCGCAGCATCGCGGCCAGCTGATGCCGCTGGTGCCGATCGGCCCGTGGAATGCTCCGGGGCCGCAGGGCAGCCAGCCCGTTCTGGTGTTCCAGGATGGCGCGCGCCAGCTCGGCCTGATGGTGGACGAGATCATCGACGTGCTGGAGGAAACGCTGGTGTTGCGGCCGTCTGATGCGGTGCCGGGCTTCCTTGGCGTTGCCATCGTCGCGGGCCGGGCCACGGATGTGCTCGACTGTGCCTATTGGCTGCGGCTGGGTGATCCGGGCTGGTTCGGCAAGTCCCAGGGCACCGCGCCGCGCCTGCTGCTGGTCGAGGATAGCGGCTTCTTCCGGCAGATCGTCGTGCCCGCCCTGACCGCCGCCGGCTACGAGGTGACGGCCTGTGCCGATGCCGCGCAGGCGCTGGCGCTGCGCGAGGAGGGTGCGATGTTCGACTGCGTGCTCAGCGACATCGAGATGCCGGGCATGGACGGCTTCGCCCTGCTGCAGGAAATGCGGCGCGACGGTCCGTGGAGCCGCATCCCTGTGGTGGCGCTGACCGGCAAGGCAGGGCCTGCCGACGTGGCGCGCGGGCGGGTTGCGGGCTTTGCCCAGTATGTCGCGAAATTCGACCGCGACCATGTGCTTGAGGCACTGGCCCGGGCCATCGGCGGAGGGGCTTGAAAATGACCATGGTCGCCGATGAGGCGCGGATGCTGCTGACGCTGGAGGTTGGCGGGCGGCTCTGCGGTGTGCCCGTGCCGCGGATCCGCGACGTGATCCGCTGCGAGCGCATCGCCCGCGTGCCGATGGCCCCCGCCGGCGTGGCCGGGGTGTTGAACCTGCGCGGCCGCATCGTCACCGCCGTCGATCTGCGCGAACGCCTGGGCCTGCCGCCGGCGGATGCCGATGCGCAGCGGATGAGCGTGGTGGTGGAACAGCAGGCGGAGCTGTACAGCCTGCTGGCCGATTCGGTGGGCGACGTGCTGACCCTTCCGCCGGAGACGCGCACCGATGTGCCGACCACGCTGCGCGGAGCCTGGCGTGAACACGCCGTCGCCGTGCACCGGCTGGATGATCAGCTGCTGATCGAACTGGACACCGACCGCCTGCTGGCGTTCGGCGCCTGCGCGGTGCTGGAAGGTCGCAGATGACCTACGCGCCACTGCGCGTCCTTGTCTGCGATGACAGCGCGGTGGCCCGCGCCGCCGTGGTGCGGATGCTGGAGGCCGATCCGGCGCTTCGCGTCACCTCCCGCGCCCGCAATGGGCGGGAGGCGGTGGATGCGATCCGCGGCGGCGGCATCGATGTCGCGGTACTCGACCTCGAGATGCCGGTGATGGATGGCATGACGGCGCTGCCGCTGATGCTGCAGGCGGACCCGGCGCTGCGTGTCATCGTCGTCTCCACGCTGACCACCCAGGGCGGCCGCGCGGCGATGGAGGCGCTGCGCCTCGGCGCCGCCGATTGCCTGGCGAAGCCCGCGCCGGGGGAGGATGCGCGCTTCGCGCTGGAACTGACGGCGCGCGCGCGTGGCAATGGCGCGCTGCGGCGTCGTGTCCCGAAGCCCGCGCCGGCGCCCGTTGCGCCCCCGCCGCGGGCGGCGGCGCTGCCGGGCCTGCCACCGACCATCCTTGCCATCGGCGCATCGACCGGCGGGCCGGAGGCGCTGTCCACCATCTTCCGCGCCTTCCGCACCCGGCCGCGCATACCGGTGCTGATCACCCAGCACATGCCGGACGCCTTCATCCCGATGCTGGCCGAGCATCTCAGCCGGCTCGGCCCGATGCCGGTGCGCGTGGCGAAGGAGCAGGATGCGCTGGAGCCGGGCACCGCGCTGCTGGCGCCGGGCGGCAGCCACATGCTGGTGGGCCCGGCGCTGGTGGGGCAGGGACCGCGCATCACGCTGTCCGACGCGCCACCGGAGCATTTCTGCCGGCCGGCGGTGGACCCCATGCTGCGCAGCGTCGCCGCGCTGTTCGGTGGGCGGGCCGCGATCGCGGTGCTGACCGGCATGGGCCATGATGGCGGCGCCGGTGCCGGCACGGTGGCCGCGGCCGGCGGCCTGGTGCTGGCGCAGGACCAGGCCAGCAGCGTCGTCTGGGGCATGCCCGGCGCCGTGGTCGAACGCGGCGCGGCGCGGGAGGTGCTGGCCTTGCCGGATCTCGCGCGCCGCCTGGCGGAACTGGCCGGCGCGGCATGAACGATCCCGGCTTCACCGAGATCGCGCGCGCCATCCACGGCCTGTCCGGCCTCGCGCTCTCGCCCGACAAGGGCTACCTGCTGCGTAACCGGCTGGCGCCGATCATGCAGCAACGCGGCCTGGCTTCGCTGTCCGAGGTGGCGCGGCAGCTTCCGACGGCGGAAGGACCGCGCCTGTTGCGGGAACTCGCGGAAGCGACGACGACGAACGAGACCAGCTTCTTCCGGGACGTGCTGCCGCTGCGCCAGATCGCGGAGGTGGTGGTGCCGGCGCTGGATGCGGCGCGCACGCCCGGCGTGCCGCTGCGGATCTGGTCCGCGGCCTGTTCCTCCGGCCAGGAAGCCTACTCCCTGGCGATCGCGCTCGCCGAGGCGGGCTGCACGCGACGGCTGGAGATCTTCGGCACGGACCTGTCCTCCGCCATGGTCGCGCGCGCGCGGGAGGGGCTGTTCAGCCGCTTCGAGGTGGATCGCGGCCTGGCGGCTGCGCAGCGCGACCGCTGGTTCCGGGAGGAAGCCGGCGGCTGGCGCGTGGCCGAGCCGTTGCGCCGGCAATGCCGGTTCGAGGTGGTGAACCTGCTGGGCGACCTGCGTGGCCTCGGCCGCTTCGACGTGGTGCTGCTGCGGAACGTGCTGATCTACTTCGATCTGCCGACGCGGGAGAAGGTGGTCACGGGCTGCGTCGCGCAGCTCGCGCCCGATGGCGCCATCTGCCTTGGCGCGACGGAGACGCTGCTCGGGCTGACGGTGCCGCTGGCGCCACACCCGAGTCTGCGCGGCGTTTGGCGGCGCGCGTGAGGGCGGGGCTGGCGGCGCGGCGCGTGGCCGATACGCTGCGCGACGCGGCGCTGGGGGAACGCATCTGCGGCATGGTGGCGGCCGTCGATGCGCTATCCGTGGAGATTGGCGGGCTCGGCGGCTTCCTCGCCGTCGGGTCGCGCCTTCGCATCGAATCGGCGGCGGGGCCGGTGCCGGCGGAGGTGGTTGCGCTGTCGACGCGCGGCGCGCGCGCCGTGGCCTTCGCGCCGCTGGATGGTGTGCGGCTCGGCAGTCCCGCGGTGCTGACCGGCACGGCCACGCTGGCGCCCTGCGCCGCGTGGCTCGGCCGTGTGGTCGATCCGCTCGGCCGGCCGCTGGACGGGCGCGGCCCGCTACCGGCGGGGCCGGTGGCGCTGCCGGTGCGGACGCGGGCGCCGGAGGCGGCGATGCGCGCGCGGCTCGGCCCGCGTCTCGATCTCGGCGTGCGCGCGCTGGACGGCTTCTGCACCATGCGGCGGGGCCAGCGGCTCGGCCTGTTCGCGGCCTCCGGCGTCGGCAAGTCCACGCTGCTGTCGATGCTGGCGCGCGGCGCGGATTGCGATGCGGCGGTGATCTGCCTGGTCGGCGAACGCGGCCGCGAACTCCGCGAGTTCATCGAGGATGATCTGGGCGTGGAGGGCATGGCGCGCAGCATCGTGGTCTGCGCCACCTCCGACGCCCCGGCGCCGATGCGGCGTGAGGCAGCCTTCGCGGCCATGACCATCGCCGAGTCGCTGGCGCGCGAGGGCCGGCATGTTCTGCTGATGATGGATTCCGTCACCCGCTTCGCGCTGGCCTGCCGCGAGATCGGCCTGGCGGCGGGGGAGGTGCCGGCGACACGCGGCCACACGCCGGGCGTCTTCGCGGAATTGCCGCGCCTGCTGGAACGCGCCGGACCTGGCCTGGAATCCGGCGGCGGCGCCATCACCGGTCTGTTCACCGTGCTGGTGGAGGGCGACGACCATGACGAGCCGGTGGCGGATGCGGTGCGCGGCATCCTGGACGGCCATGTGGTGCTGGACCGCCGCATCGGCGAACGCGGCCGCTGGCCCGCCATCGACGTGTTGCGAAGCCTGTCCCGCACCGTGCCCGGCTGCCTCTCGGAGGAGGAGCGGGTGATCGCCTCACGCGCCCGCGGCATCCTGGCCCTGGCCGGGGAGATGGCGGACCTGGTGCGGCTCGGCGCCTATCGCCACGGCACCGACCCGGCGGTGGATGAGGCGCTGCGCCTGGCGCCGCGCATCGAGGCCTGCCTGGCGCAGCGCAAGGACGAACCCCGCGGCGGCGTCGATGCCGCCTTCGCGGCATTGGCGAGCGCGCTGGCATGAGCCGGCCGGATCCCCTCGCATCGCTGATGAAGCTCCGCAGCCTGCAGGTCGCGGTGGCGCGGCGGGACCTGGCGGATCGCCAGGCGGGCGCGCAGGCGGCCGCGGCGCGGGATGCCGCGGCGCGGGACGCGATCGCCGCCGAAACCGGGGCCGAAGCCACAGGCCATGCCGATGCGCTGGCCGCCTGGCTGCCGCTGGCGCGCGCCGCGCTGGACCGTGCGGCGGGTGAGGCCGCGCTGGCCGGCCAGGCGGTGGAGGCGGCGCGCGGCGCATTGGCGCAGCAGCGGGCGCAGGAACGCGCGGTGGAATGGCTGGTGGAGCAGCGGCGCGCCGCGGCCCGGCTCGCCGCCGGCCGCGCCGCCCAGGCGGCGCTGGACGAATCCGGGCAGCGCCGATCTACCGCGCCGGATTCCGCAGCCGCCAGACGAGGGCGATGATCTCCGCCACCGCCTTGAAATGCTCGGCCGGAATCTGCGCTTCCTCCGGCAGGCGATACAGCGCGCGCGCCAAGGGCGGGTTGGGGATGATCGGCACGCCGGCATCCTCCGCCGCGCGGCGCATGCGGGCCGCCAGTTCATCGACGCCGCGCGCCACCACGCGCGGCGCCGCATCCCGCCCGCGTTCATAGGCCAGCGCCACGGCGTAATGCGTCGGGTTGGTCACCACCACGGTGGCCTTGGCCACGGCCGCCAGGGTGCGACGGCGGCTGCGGCTGCGCATGATCTGCATGCGGCGCGCGCGCAGATGCGGGTCGCCTTCCGCCTGCTTGTTCTCGTCCTTCACATCCTCCCGCGTCATGCGCATGCGGCGTGCGTGGCGCAGCCGGGTCCAGAGCAGGTCGAAGGCCGCGATGCCGGCCAGGGCCGCCAGCGCCGCGGTCAGCAGCCCGCCGATGCGGGTGGCCAGCGACCCCGTCAGATCCTCCACGCCATGGGACAGCGCCGCCATGATGCTGGCCACATCCTCCGCCTGCCACCACAGTGCCAGGCCGACGCCGCCCAGCTTCACCATCGTCCGCAGCAGCTCCTCGGCCGCCTGCAGGCCGAACATGCGCTTCAGCCCGGCCAGCGGGCTGATCTTCGACAGCTTCGGCATCATCTGCGCGGTGGAGACCAGCATGCGCGTCTGCGCCAGTGTCGCCGCCACCGCCCCCGCCGCGGCCAGCGCCGCGACGCCGAGCGCCGCCGGCGCCGCCGCCTGCAGCAGCGCCGTGGCGGCCTCCCCGGCATCGGTGACGTGGCTGCCGGCGAACAGCACGGCGCTGGCCTGCACCAGCGCGCGCCCGGCCTCCGGCCCGGTCATCGCAAGGCCCAGCGCGGCGCCGCCCAGCGAGGCGAGCTGCACCGCCTCCCGCGACAGCGCCACATTGCCTTCCAGCCGCGCCTTCTCCAGGTGCTGCGGTGTGGCGGCCTCGGTCTTGTCGTCGGCGTCCTTGTCGTCGCCTGCCATGGCTCAGCCGAACCCTGGCAATGCGGACCAGGCGGCCTGCGCCGCGAGGTGCCATTCGGCCAGCAGCCGCGGCAGCAGCAGCGCCAGCAGCACCAGCCCCGCCAGGGTCTGCGCCGGCGCGGCGAGGACGAAGACCTGCGCCTGCGGGGCGACCCGCGCCAGCAGGCCCGTCGCCGCCTGCGCCAGCACTGCCAGCAGCAGCAGGGGCGCGGCCAGGCGCAGTGCCAGTCCGAGGCTCGCCGCCCCGGCCTCCGCCACCGCCAAAGCGGCGATGCCGCCATCCAGCGCGACGCCGGCGGGCAGCACCGAATAGCTTTCCGCCAGCGCCCGCAGCGGCAGCGCATACAGCCCGGTGGAAAGCACCAGCGCGGCGGCGGCAATGCTCATCAGCCGCGACAGCGCCGTGCCCTGGCCGCCCATCGCCTGGTCCGGCGCGAACATGCTCGACAGGCCCATGAAGCTGCCGGCGAGCTGCCCGGTGATCGACAGCGCCAGCACCACCAGCCGCGCCAGCGTGCCGAGCCAGATGCCGATGGCGATCTCGCTGGCGAATAGCAGGATGGTGGCGGCGAAATCATCCGGCGCCTTCGGCAGCACCGGCAGCACGCCGGGCAGCAGCAGCGGCACCAGGGCCAGCACCAGCGCCAGGCGGATCGGCGCCGGGATCTCGGCCTCGCCCAGCCCGGGCAGCAGCAGCCCGCAGGCGCCGACGCGCGCCACCAGCAGGATGGCGGCGAAGGCCAGCTCCGCCAGGCTCGGCAGGTCAATCTCCCCTGGCACCCCCGGCACGCGCGTCAGCCCATGCCGCCGACGGAGATGATCTGGTCGAACAGGCGTTCCGTGAAGGCGCGCATCACCGCGACGCCGGCCGACCCGCCGAGCAGCAGCACCGCGCCGAGTGCCACCACCTTCGGCACGAAGGCCAGCGACGGTTCCTGGATCTGCGTCAGCGCCTGCACCAGCGCGATGGCCAGGCCGATGACGAGCAGCAGCCCGAGCAGCGGCCCGCCGACCAGCAGCGCCGTCCACAGCGCCTGCTGCCCGGCCAGCGCGATCGAATTGGATTCCATTGTTCCGGCCGCCTCCTGCAGCCAGCGCGCGAGGCGCTACACGCTCATCCGCATCACTTCCTGATAGGCGGAAACCATGCGGTCGCGCACCGCGACGGCGGTCTGCAGGGCGAGTTCCGCGCGTGCCACGGCCATCACCACCTCCGAGGTGCCGACCTGCCCGGCCATCGCGGCCTGGGAGGTTGCATCCGCCGTGCGGCCACTTTCGATCGCGCCGCGCATCGCATCGCCCAGCGCGGCATCGAAGGCCTGGCCGATTCGCGCATCGCGCACCGGCTCGCCGATCAGGGCGCCGGTGCCGGCGCCACTGCCCGCGGTGGCCCGATAGGCCTGCAAGGCGGGGTTGAAGCCTAGCGGCGTGCTCATCCGCGCAGCGCCTCGATGGTCCGCAGCAGCATGGCGCGCGTGGTCTCGATGACCGACAGGTTGGCGCCGTAGCTGCGCTGCGCCTCGCGCATGTCCATCACCTCGATCAGGCTGTCGACATTCGGCGTGCGGACATAGCCGCGCTCATCCGCCGCGGGGTGGGAGGGTTCGTAGCGTTCCGGGAAATCGCCAGCGGCGGTGCCGATTTTCTGCACCTGCACGGTGGCCACCCCGGTGGCGCGGTCCACCTGGCTGGCGAAGGTGACGGTGTGGCGGCGATACGGCTCCGCCCCCGGCGAATTGCCGGTGGAATCGCGGTTGGCGAGGTTCTCCGCCACCACGCGCAGCCGCACGGATTGCGCGGCCATGCCGGCGGCGGAGGCGGTGAGTGCGCGCTCGAGATCCATCACGGTGCTCCTGCTCAGGTGCCGCGGCCGAGCGCGGTCTTGTACATGGCGGCCCAGCGCCGGTGCAGCGCCAGCGCCAGGGCGTGCGCCTGGTCGGTATCGGCGATCTTCAGCGCCTCCCGGTCCAGCGACACGCCATTGCCGCTGGGGCTGGATTCCACCGCCGCGCGGTCGCGCTGCGCGCGGTTGTTGCCGGCGGCTGCCAGATGCAGCGGCGAGGTCTGCGTCAGCGAAGCCGCCGCGGATTCCAGCGTGCGCGCAAAAGGCGCCAGGTCGTTCGGCTGGTAGCCGGGCGTATCGGCATTGGCGATGTTCTGCGCCAGCACCTGCTGGCGCTGTTCAAGCCAGGCCAGCCTGCGTTCGGCCAGCGCCATCACCCCGGTGCGCGTCATGTCCATGCGCCGGATGGTCGGACGGAGCTGCGACCGTGGTGTTAACCACGTCGCCTAACGCAGCGCGCGAAGCTGTTCCTGCAGGGCGCGCGTCTCCGCGATCTCCTGCCGCAGGCGGGGCAGGTCCAGCGTGCCGGGCGTGCCGCTGGCGACCGCGGCGAAGGCCTCGGCGAAGCCGCCTTCCTGGACCCGGTCGCCGTAGCGCTGCTGCAGGGCGGCGAGGCCCGCGCGGTCCTGCGCCAGGGCGAGGAAGGCGGCCAGGCGCAGCAGGTCGCGCCGCGCCGCCTCATCCAGCGGTGCGTTGCCGGGGGCCTGGCGGTCCAGGTGCCGTTGCAGGGATGCGGCCGCGCCGGGCCAGTCCTGTGCGGCGGCCAGCAGCTCCGCCAGCGGTGCCGCGCCTTCCGCGCCGAGACCGCGCAGCACGCCGATCGCGCCCGGAAGATCGCCCGATTCGCGCCGGGCCGCGGCTTCCGCCAGCGCCCGGCGCCGGCCCATCTCGCCCGGCAGGGCGGCGCCGCGGCGCAGTGCCTGCAGGGCACCCTCCGCATCGCCATCCGCCAGCCGCGCCTCCGCCAGGCGCACCGACAGCGCGCCGCCATCGATGCTGGTGGGCACGGCGCGGGCCAGCAGCGCGCCGGCCTCATGCGGCAGTTCCAGGCCCATCAGCCGGTCCGCGATGCGCGCCACCGCCGCATCCAGCCGCGCATCCGGCGGCAGGGTGGCGTGCTGTTCGGCGTGGAGGCGGGCCATCTCCAGCGGCGACGCCTGCGGGTCATCCAGCATCGCGATGGTGGCGGTGACCAGCCGCGGCCGCAGCGCTTCCGCCGCATCGGGGAAGCTGGCGCCGGTATCCCGCAGCAGCGCCAGCGCCGCCGCCGGCTGCGCGGCCTGGAGGTAGAGGTCCGCCGCACGCAGCCGGCGCGCCAGTTCCCGCCCATCGCCGCGCCAGGCCGGCACCGCGGCCTCCAGCGCCTGGGCCGCCGCGGCGGCATCGATCGCGCCGCTGGCCAGGCGCAGCTCCGCCAGCCGGCCGAGCGCGCGGGCGCGGGCATCGCGGTCGCGGTCCTTGGCCAGCCCGGCATAGCTGGCCAGGGCTGGCTCGGTCGCGCCGGCGGCTTCCTGAATCACGGCGGCGGCGTAGCGCGCCAGGGGAAGGCCCGCGGCCGCCGGGTCGCCGGCCAGCAGGGCCTGAGCTTCCGTCGTCGCGCCGGCTTCCGCCAGCGTGGCAGCAAGGCCCGGCAGCAGCCGCGCGCGCAGCGGGGCGGGGTAGCGCAGCAACAGCGGGATCGCGGCGCGGAACGGGCTCTCGATCTCCGGTCGCGCCAGGGCGCGCCACAGCGCCACCTCCTCGGTCGCCGGCAGGCGCGGATCGTCCAGCGGTGCCTGCGCCTCCTCCGGCCGCCCTGCCAGCACGGCGGTGGCGCCGGCCAGCAGCAGGGCGCGCGGTTGCAGCACCAGGCGCGGGTCGTCGCCGGTCGCGAGGTACAGCGCGGATTGCGCCTCCGCCCCCAGGCCGAGGCCGAGCAGCGTCTCCGCCAGTTCCATGCGCGACGCTTCCCGCTCCGCCTCGGGTGTGGCGGCGATGCGGCCGGGCAGGGCCCGCCAGCGCGCCAGCAGCGTGGCCTCCGGCAAATCCTGCAGGGCGAGCAGGGGCGGCGCGGGCGCGGCGGGCTGGGCCTCCGGCAGCAGGGAGACGGCGACACCGTGCCGTGTCGGCTCCACCGCGAAGCCGAGTGGCGCGGCGGGCTCCGGCGGCGGCTGCAGCCAGGCGGCGGGGTCGCGATTCAGCGCGGCGCTGCGCGGACTGGGCAGGCGCAGGGCGGTGGCGCCGGGCAGCTCCACCAGCTCCGCCCCGGCCAGGGCCGGGTTGGCGCGGCGCAGCGCCGCCAGGTTGCGCGGCCGGTCATCCTCCACCATCACCAGCAGGCCATCGCCGCCGAGCAGCCCCGCCGCGGGGCCGGTGAAGGGCAGGCGCAGGTCGGTCTCGGCCGCGCCGGCGGGCGGCGGCGGCGGCGTGGTGGGCGGTGTCGCGGCCGGGGTTGGCAGCGGAGCCGCAGCGGGGGCCGGGGTAGGCGAATGGGTAGGGGAAGGGGGCGGCGGAGGGGCAGGCGGCGAGTCGGGGGGTGTCGGCGCACGTGTCGCCTGCCGCGGCGGATCCATCAGGTCCAGGACCACGAGGGTGCCGACCACCAGGTGCCGCACGGCGACGCCGGGGCGGAGGGTGATGCGCATGCCCTCCGCCGTGGCCTCCGAGGCCTGCAGGTTGCGCAGCGGGCGTCGCAGCGCGGCGGTGTCCAGCGTGGCGGGGCGGGCGAAGCGCAGCTCCGCCTGGTCGCCGTGCTGGAGCACCTCGTACCCCACCGCCTGCGGCCAGTCGAAGACGATGCGGGTGAAGCCGTGGTGCACGCCGGTGCGGACCCGGATGCGCGCCGGCGCCGGCTCCTCCCCCATCGCCGTGCCGGCGGGGGAAAGCAGCGTCGCGCAGAGCAGCAGGGCGGCGAGCCCTGCCGCGGTCCGGGTCCGCGCCATCTCAGTCGAACAGCGCGTCGATGGCGGATTGGCTGATGCCGGCACCCGGCATCTGCGGCCCGTTCAGCAGCGATTCCGGTTGCGTGGCGGAGACCACCGGGGGCCGCGTCTCCATGCTCTGCCGCGCACCGGCGATGCGCCGTTCCACCGCCTGCAATGCCGCAACCACCTTGGCGATGCGCTGGCCGGTGATGTCCTGGAACGAACAGGCCTCATAGATGCGGGTGATCGCGTGCTGCAGCGGCTGCGCGTGCTGCTGTTCCAGCTGGTCGCTGATATTGGTCAGCGACTCGCAGGAATCCAGGATCTCATGCGTCGCCTGCGCGGTGTGGGAGACGATGGCCGCCAGCTCGTCGGTCGCGGCGGGAATGTCCGGTGCGTCGATGTCATCGGCCTTCAACGCGGCCACTTCCAGCCGCGCATCGGCGATGATGCGGCCGAGCGCCTCCAGCTCCGCCATCAGCGAGCCGACGGTGGCGTCCAGGTCGCCGCGCAGGGCCTGGATCGGGACGGGTGCGGTGTCAGGCATGGACCATCACCTTCGCGATCTTCTCGCGCAGCGTCTCGGCGTTGAAGGGCTTGACGATGTAGTTGGAGACGCCCGCCTGCTTGGCGGCGACCACGTTCTCCGTCTTGCTTTCGGCCGTCACCATGATGAAGGGCAGGTGCTTCAGCCGGGCGTCGGCGCGCACTTCCTTCAACAGGTCGAGGCCGGTCATCGGCTGCATGTTCCAGTCGCTGATCACCAGGCCGAAATTGCCGGCGCGCAGCTTGGCCAGCGCCTCATGCCCGTCGCTCGCCTCATCCGAATCATTGACGTCGATCTGCTTCAGCAGGTTGCGGATGATGCGGGTCATCGTCTTGTAGTCGTCGACGACGAGAACCTTGATGTTGTGGTCGAAACTCATGGGCGCGTCTCCTTCTGTCTGTTGTGCGGACTGTCTGTCGTACGGGGTCAGCCGGGAGTCAGGCTGCCGGGGTTCGGGCCCGCCGGGACGTGGCCGGCGCGCAGCCGTGCCAGCTCGACGGTGAGCTGCCGCACCCGTGCGGGCAGCATGGCGCCGAGGATCGGCGCGGCCTTGCGTTCGGTCATGCGCTGCACGACCTCGACCAGCACCGGCAGGTCCAGCTCGTTGAACACCGCCGCCGCCTCCCGCGGGCGCATCGCCTCATAGAGCTTGGCCTGGGACCGCCAATGCGAATCCTCGCGCTGGCGCGCCGCCGTCTCGGCCTGTTCCAGGCGGCCCTGCAGCGCGGCGAGCTCGTTCAGCCGAGCATCGATCCGCTGTTCCGCGACGGCCAGCAGCGCCTCGCGCGTCGCCAGCGACTGCTCGCGCGCATCCAGCGCCTGCCGGCGGTTGCGCAGGGCATCGGCTGCGGCGGCATCGGGTGCAGGCTCGGCGGGCGGCGTCGCGGCGGGAATGGCGGGCGGATCGGCGGCCAGTGCCTCCCGCGGCGCCACGCCGACGGACTGCTTCAGGCCCGCATAGCCAAGCACCAGGCCGACGCCGTTCAGCGCCACCAGCATCAGCGCCAGCACCAGCAGCAGGCGCAGGGTCAGCAAGGCCTTCATGCGCTGCGCCTCCGGCTCAGGGCGCGCATCAGCTCGGTTTCGGCTCGCGCGCGGGGCAGGGTGGGTGGGGCCGGCGGGGCGGATTCCGGCGGCGGGGCGCGCAGCCCGGCTTCCATCCGGTCCGCCAGCTTCTCCGCACGTTCGGACAGGAAGCGCAGATCCTCGCGCAGCGCGGTCGCGTTACGCAGCTGGTCGCCGAGGCCGCGGCCGGCGCCATCGGCTGCGGCGCGCAGCCGGGCGATCACCAGCTCCGCATCCCGCGTCGCCTCGGCGAAGTGGCGCGTGCTTTCCGCCAGCGCACCGCGGTCGCGACGCATGGCGCTGAGCGCCCGGTCGAGACGGATGACGCTGGGCAAGGCGCCGAGGATGATGAGCAGCAGCAGCGCCTCGATCAGCCAGCGCAACAGGTCGAAGGGCAGGTCCGCGATGGTCATTGCTGGTCCTCCAGACCGGGGTTCTGGCGCTGGTCCTGGCGCGGCAGCACGCGTTCCACGCGCACCGCCAGGCGGTCGTTGCGGCGCCCGACATAGCCCTCGAACAGGGATGTATCGCCGCAGCGCAGCCGCACCGGCGCACCGGGGCCGACGCCGAGCGCGATCAGGTCGCCGACCTTCAGCCGCAGCACGTTGGAAAGCGACATGGTCTGCTCGTCCAGCACCACGTCCAGGGCCACGCCGGTCTGGCGCAGCTCCTCCGCCAGGTGGGTTTCCCAGATGCTGTCGCGGCCGAACTTCTCGCCCATGAACTGCTGCAGCAGCAATTCGCGCACCGGCTCCAGCGTCGCGTAGGGCAGCAGCAACTGCAGTTCGCCGCCGCGATTCTCCATGTCCACCCGCAGCCGCACCAGCACGGCGGCATTGGAGTTGCGGGAGATGGCGGCGAAGCGTGGGTTCACCTCCAGCCGCTCGAAGTGGAACTGCACGGCGGAGATCGGCGCGAAGGCCTCCGCCAGGTCGGCCAGCACCACGGTCACCAGGCGCTCGACCAGCGTGCGTTCGATGGTGGTATAGGGCCGCCCCTCGATCCGCATGGCGGAGGTGCCGCGGCGGCCGCCGAGCAGCACGTCCACCACCGAATAGATCAGCGCCGAATCGGTCACCACCAGCCCGTAATTGTCCCATTCCTCCGCCTTGAAGACGGAGATCATGGCCGGCAGCGGGATCGAGTTCAGGTAGTCGCCGAAACGCAGGGAGGAGATGGCATCGATCGAGACCTCGACATTGTCCGAGGTGAAGTTGCGCAGCGTGGTCGACATCAGCCGCACCAGGCGATCGAAGACGATCTCCAGCATCGGCAGGCGTTCGTAGGACACCAGGCCGCGTGCGATGACACGCTCGATGCCGCTGCCACCCTGATCGTCCGAGGCGCCGCCGTCATCGAAGCCGAGCAGGCTGTCGATCTCGGCCTGGTTGAGCACCCGGGTCGGCTCCACCGGTGCCAGCGACGGCGAGGGTTCCGGCTCCGGCTCCGGCTCCGGCTCGACACCGGCGAGGATGGCTTCCGCCGCGGCTTGTGCGCCGGCTTCACCCAGCGCCGCCTCGGCCAGGGCGGCGCCCCAGTCATCCTCCGCCGCCTCCTCGGGCTCCTCCGTCGGCGTATCGCTCATTGCACGATCATCTCGACAAACAGCACGTCGGTGACGGCGCCGGCGCGGGTGGCGAGGTTGGCGCGGGCCAGCAGCTCCTCCCGCAGCCGGTGCGTGCCGAGGCTGCCGCGCAGTTCCTCCGGCCGCGTCTCGCGCAGATAGGTGGTGAACAGGTCCTGCAGGCGCGGCATGGCGGACTGGACCAGCGCGGCATCCTCCGCCCCCGTCACCTCGATCCGGGTCTTCAGGCGCACGAAGCTCGACCGCCGGCTGCCCGTGTTGAGGTTGGCGACGATGTCCGGGATCTCGACGAAGACGGGCGGCGGCGGGGCGGCTTCCGCGTGGCTTTCCGCGGCCTCGGCGAAGGGCGGCAGCTTCAGCCAATAGGCCGCGCCGGCACCGCCGCCGGCCAGCAGCAGCAGCACGCCACCGATCACGGCGAACAGCTTGCCCTTGCCGCGCTTGGGCGCGTCCTGCGTCGTGACTGCCGTGGTGCTCAAGATGCCCCCGTCCTGGAATGCAGGGCCGGTCTATGAGGCGGCTGTTAATGCCTCCTTGCCGGGGAAACCCGCCGCAAGAAACCGGCAACAACTGGCGCCTAGACCGGTCCCGCGGCGCGAAAGGACCGATCTGCATGGACACCCCCGGCTACATCGTGCTGTCCCGCCTGGCCGCGCAGCGCCGCGCCACGGATGTGCTGGCGGCGAACATCGCCAATGCCGGCACGCCCGGCTTCAAGGCCAGCCAGGCGGTCTTCGCGGCGGAACTGACCCGCCAGACCGGCATAGATGCACCGCGCGGCGGCCAGAGCCTGGCCTTCACGCAGGACCGTGCGACCTGGCGCAACATGGCCAACGGGTCGCTGCAGCACACCGGCAACCCGCTGGACCTGGCGCTGTCCGGCGACGGCTATTTCGTGGTGAACACGCCACGCGGCGAACGCTTCACCCGCGCCGGGCACTTCACCCTGTCACCGCAGAGCCAGGTGGTGGATCCGGACGGCAACCCGGTGCTGAGCGAGGCGGGGGAGCCGCTGACCCTGCCGCCCGGCGACGTGCGGATCGAGGTGAAGGGCGATGGCAGCATCGGCAGCGAATCCGGCCCGCTCGGCCGGCTGCGCGTGGTCCGCTTCGAGGACCCGCAGAAGCTGATCGCGGAGGGAAACCGCCTGCTCGCCGCGCCGCCGGACCAGCGGCCGGAGCCGGAGCTGGCGCCGCGCGTCGTGCAGGGCGCGGTGGAGGAATCCAATGTCAGCGCCGTGGCGGAGCTGACGCGGCTGACGGCCGGAATGCGCGAATTCCAGTTCGCTTCCCAGTTCCTCGAAAAGGAAGGCGAGCGGCTCGGCTCCGCCGTCGACCGCATCCTCAAGCGCCGCTAGACAGGAGAAGCCGTTCCATGCGCGCACTCGACATCGCGGCCACCGGCCTGCAGGCCCAGCAGACCAACGTCGAAGTCATATCCAACAACATCGCGAATATGAGCACCACGGGCTACAAGCGCCGCCGTGCCGAGTTCCAGGACCTGATCTACCAGAACCTGCGCCGCGCCGGCTCGCAGAGCTCCGACCAGGGCACGGTGCTGCCCTCCGGCGCGCAGATCGGCCTCGGCGTGCGCACGGCGGCGATCTACCGCATCTCGGAACAGGGCGGCCTGACGCAGACGGATAACCGCTTCGACCTGGCGGTGCGCGGCAATGGCTATTTCCCGGTGACCCTGCCGACGGGCGAGACCGCCTATACCCGCGCCGGCAGCTTCGGCCTGGCGCCGGACGGCACCATCGTCACGGCGGATGGCTTTCCGGTCGGTGCCGGCATCGTCGTGCCGGCGGCGGCGCGCGATGTCACGATCAATGCGGCGGGCGAGGTGCTGGCCAAGCTGGATGGCCAGGTGCAGCCGCAGAATGTCGGCCAGATCCAGGTCGCCATCTTCCCCAATGAAGGCGGGCTGGAGGCGACGGGTGACAATATGTTCCTGGCCACGCCGGCTTCCGGCGACGCGCAGCTCGGCGCCCCCGGCGCGGTGGGTTTCGGCCAGGTGATGCAGGGCTTCCTGGAGCAGAGCAACGTCAACGTGGTGCAGGAGATCACCAACCTGATCACCGCGCAGCGCGCCTATGAAATGAACAGCAAGGTCGTCACCGCCAGCGACGAGATGCTGTCGACCCTGACGCGGATGCGCTGATGCGCCGCGCCATCCTCGCCTTCGCGATGCTCGGCTGGCCTGCGGTCGCGCAGGTGCCGGCGCCGCGTGCCTGGGCGCCGGTGGATGGCGCGGTGGTGACGCTGGGCGACCTGTTCGAGAATGCCGGCCCGCGCGCCGATACGCCGCTCGGCCCATCCCCGGCACCAGGTCGCCGCTTCGTGGTGGAGGCGCCGCAACTCGCGATGATCGCACGCGACTATGGCCTGGCCTGGCAGCCCCTGGGCGGCGAGGATCGCGTGGTGGTGGAACGCCCCGGCCGTGCCATGGCGGTGGATGCGGTGCTGGAGCCGCTGAAGGCGGAGTTGGTGCTGCTCGGCGCCGATCCCGCGCAGGAAGTGGACATGCCCGGCTTCACCGCGCCGATGCTGCCCGCGCTCGCACCCGATGCGCGCGTGGCGATCGATGCGGCGCGCTGGGATGCGGCGACCCGTCGCTTCTCCGCCACGCTGGTGATCGTCGCCGAGGGCATGCCGACGCTGCGCCAGCGCGTCGCCGGCCGCATGGTCGAGATGCGCGACGTCGTCGTCGCCACCCGGGCCCTGCGGCGTGGCGATGTGCTGGAGGAAGCGGATGTGGTGGAACGCCGCCTGCCGCTGGATCGCGTGCAGGCGGCGAGCGCCGGCGCGGCGGAGGAAGTGCTGGGCCAGCGCCTGCGCCGCAATGTCACCGAAGGCCAGGCGTTGCGCGATGCCGATGTCGCGGCGGTGCCGCTGGTGGCGCGGGATTCCATGGTGCTGCTGGTGCATGAGGGCAGCGGCTTCACCCTGACCGCCCAGGCCCGCGCCCTGGAGGATGGCTTCCGCGGCCGCGGCATCAGCGTGCTCAACCTGGCCAGCGGCATCGCGGTGCGGGCCGAGGTGCTGGATGCACGGCGCGTCCGCGCCATCGGCCCCGATACCGCGCCACGAACCACCAGCCTCGCGGCACGTGCCGCGCGACGGGAATCCCTGCGATGATGCGTGCCGCCAGCCTTGCCCTGATGCTGGGCCTCACCGCCTGCGGGGTCGCGGAGCGGCTTTCCGAGGTCGGCCGCCCACCTGCCATGGCGCCGATCGAAAGCCCGGTGATGCGTCCCATCAGCATGCCGATGCCCGCCGCGCAGCCGGCGCTGCCGGAGGCGAATTCGCTGTGGCGCCCGGGCAGCCGCACCTTCCTGCGCGACCAGCGCGCCGCGCAGGTGGGCGATCTGGTGACGGTGCTGGTGCAGATCACCGACCAGGCGAACCTGCAGAACAGCACGCAACGCACCCGCGCCAATACCGAATCCATGGGCCTGCCGCGGCTGCTGGGGCTGGAGAGCAGCTATGGCCGGCTGCTGCCCGGTGGCATCGATCCGTCCCAGCTCATGTCCGGCTCCAGCGACAGCGCCAGCCAGGGTGGCGGCGCGATCCAGCGCACGGAAACCATCACGCTGCGGGTCGCCGCCACCGTCATGCAGTCGCTGCCCAATGGCAACCTCGTCGTCGCCGGGCGGCAGCAGGTGCGGGTGAACCAGGAACTGCGGGACATGCAGGTCTCCGGCATCATCCGTCCGCAGGACATCGCCAGCGACAACACGGTGCGCCACGACCGGCTGGCGGAGGCGCGCATCGCCTATGGCGGCCGCGGCACGGTCAGCGACGTGCAGGCGCCGCGCTACGGCCAGCAGCTTCTCGACATCATCCTGCCGTTCTGATGGTGCGCGCGCTTCTTCTCCTGCTGCTTCTCGCGTCGCCCGCCTTCGGGCAGACCGGCGTGCGCATCAAGGACATCGCGGATGTCGAGGGTGTGCGCGACAACCAGCTCGTCGGCTACGGCCTCGTCGTCGGCCTGAACGGCACGGGCGACCGGCTGCGCAGCGCGGTGTTCACGCGGCAATCGCTGATCGGCATGCTGGAGCGCCTCGGCGTCAACACGCGCGACCAGGAACGGCAATTGGAGACGCGCAACGTCGCCGCCGTCATGGTCACCGCGAACCTGCCGGGCTTCGCCCGCACCGGCAGCCGGATCGACATCGCGGTCTCCGCCCTCGGCGATGCCACCAACCTGACGGGCGGCACGCTGGTGGTGACGCCGCTGCTCGGCGCGGATGGGGAAGTCTATGCCGTGGCGCAGGGGGCGGTGGCCACCGGCGCCATCGCGGCACGTGGGGCCGCCACCTCCGTCACCCGGGGGGTGCCGACCGCGGCGCGCATCGCCAATGGCGCGATCGTGGAGCGGGAAGTGCCCTATGCCTATGCCTCCCGCGCGCAGATCCGCCTTTCGCTCCGCAATCCGGACCTGACCACGGCGCGCCGCGTCGCGGCCGCCATCAACAGCTTCGCGCGCAGCCGGGCGGCGGTGGCGACGGACCCGCGCAGCGTCAGCATCACGCTCACCGGCCGGGACGCCATCGGCTTCATCGCGGAGATCGAGCAGCTTCGCGTGCAGCCCGACCAGATCGCGCGCGTGGTGATCGAGGAAGCCTCCGGCACCATCGTCATGGGCGCCAATGTCCGCATCAGCACCGTGGCCATCGCGCAGGGCAACCTGACGGTGCGGGTGACGGAGACGCCGCAGGTAGTGCAGCCGAATGCGCTGGCCGGCGGACAGACCGCGGTGGTGCCGCGCACGGATGTGGAGGTGGATGACCAGTCGGATCGCCGCCTCGGCATCCTGCCCAGCGGCACCACGTTGCAGAACCTGGTGGAGGGGCTGAACCGCCTGGGTGTCGGGCCGCGCGACATGATCTCCATCCTGCAGACCATCAAGGCGGCCGGTGCGCTGCAGGCCGAACTCGAGGTGCGATGATGCAAGTGGACCCGACCAGCCCGCCCATCCCCAGCCCGGCGCTGCGCCCGCCGGTCAACCGCACGCAGGAGGCGGCGCAGGATTTTGAGGCGCAGGTGCTCGGCGTGCTGCTGCAGCCGATGTTCGCCGGGCTGGACGGCAAGGGGCCGTTCGGTGGCGGCGCGGCGGAGGCGCAATGGCAGCCGCTGCTGGTGCAGGAATTCGGCCGCGCGATCGCCGCCGCCGGTGGCCTCGGCATTGCGGATGCGGTGCGGCGCGACATGGAGAGGAGCGGCGGATGAGCGAGCAGATGGCGGCGGCGATCGAGGCGCTGGAACAGGCGCTGCGCACGGAAACCCAGGCGCTGCGCGCGCGCGACCTGACGGGTGCGGCGGCGATGCAGCCGGCCAAGGCGGCGGCGGTGGAGGCCTTCCTGCGGCTGCGCGGCAGCACCCCCGCCAACCCCGCCCTTGCCCGCCAGGTGGACCGGCTGCGCACCGAGGTGCAGGCGAACCGGGAGATGCTGGAGGGGGCCATGGCGCTGCAGGCGCGCGTGGTGAAGGCCATCGCCCGTGCCGCCCGCCCCACCACCTCCGGCGCGCCGGGCTATGCGGTCTCCTCCCGTCCTACCACCGCCGCGCTGGCGCTGTCCATGAAGGCCTGACGGTTAACAGCGGGGCAAGAACGCGGCCGCTTTCTGACGGCGTACAGGGCATGGCAGGAGGCCGTGGGTGGTGGAGTTCCAGGCGGTCGGCACCGCCGTGGCGGCGCTTGCCGCCGTGCTGCTGGCGATCCTGCTGATCTCGCGCGGCCTGCGCCGCTTCGGCCTGACGCCCGGCCTGCCGGCGCGTGGAGCGCGCCGCCTGGCGCTGGTGGAGGCGCTGCCGCTGGACCGCAACCGCCGCCTGCTGCTGCTGCGTTGCGATGGGCGGGAGATGCTGGTGCTGGTCGGCGGCGGCCAGGACCTGGTGCTGCCGCAGCCGGAACCACGCGCATGAGATGGCTGGTCGCGTTGCTGCTGCTGCTGCCGGGTGCGGCGCTGGCGCAGAGTGTCAGCATCGACATGGGCGGCGATGGTGCCGGCGCCACGGCCCGGCTGGTGCAGCTGACGGCGCTGATCGGCATGCTGTCGCTGGCGCCGTCGCTGCTGGTGATCGCCACCGCCTTCGCGCGCATCGTCATCGTGCTGTCGCTGCTGCGGGCGGCGATCGGCGCGCAGGGCGTGCCGCCGAATCCGGTGCTGATCGGGCTGGCGCTGTTCCTCACCTGGTTCGTCATGGCGCCGGTGCTGGAGCAATCCTGGCAGCAGGGTCTGCAGCCGATGGCGCGCGGCGAGATTGCGGAAATTGCCGGGCTGCAGGCGGCGGCGGAGCCGTTCCGCGGCTTCATGGCGGCGCATGTGCGGGATGCCGACCTGGCGCTGTTCCTCGACCTGGCGAAGCTGCCGGTGCCGGAGGCCGGGGCGCCGCTGCCCTGGCGCGCGCTGGTGCCGGCCTTCATGGTGGGGGAACTGCGCCGCGCCTTCGAGATCGGCTTCCTGCTGTTCCTGCCCTTCCTCATCATCGATATCGTGGTGGCCAGCGTGCTGATGGGCCTCGGCATGATGATGCTGCCGCCGCCCACCATCTCCCTGCCGTTCAAGCTGGTGTTCTTCGTGCTGGTCGATGGCTGGCGGCTGCTGGCGGGAAGCCTGGTGCAGGGCTTCGCGACGGGGTGACCAGACCATGATCCGCGAACACGGATCATGGTCCAGCCTTTGCCGAGAGGGTGATTCGCCGCTGCGACGATTCAGCCTTCGCGGATCACGCTCTACGCCGCCGCGTGGCGCAGCGCGGCGAGGTCGAGCTTCACCATGCCCATCATCGCCTGCGCCACCTGCGCGCCGTTCGGGCCGGACATCAGCGTGCCCATCTCCCGCGGCACGATCTGCCAGGACAGGCCCCAGCGGTCGCACAGCCAGCCGCATCGCACCTCCGCGCCGCCTTCCTTCAGCGTGTCCCACAGATGGTCGATCTCCGCCTGGGTCTCGCATTCGGCGGAGATCGAGAAGCTCTGGTTGAAGGTCTCGGGCGCGCCCGTCTGCATGGCGCGGTAGCGCTGGTCGCCGAGGTTGAACTCCATGACCTCGACGCCGCCCATGGGGGTCTGTACCGGACCCATGGCGGAGCCCGGGATCAGCGAGGTGTAGCAGCGCACCGCCGCCTGCATGTCGCGCCCGAACCACAGGAACTGGATGACCTTGGTCATGCCGCACCTGCCTTGCCGACCAGCGCGAAGACGGCGCCCTGCGGGTCCAAGCCGATGATGATCCTGTCGCCGCCCGGCACCTCCGCCGGTCCGTGCAGGATCTGGCCGCCGCCGTCCTTCACCTGCTGCGCCGCGGCCTCGATGGCGGGGACGCGGAAGTAGAAGCGCCACATCGGCGGCGCGCCGCCTTGCTGCGGCATGATGGCGCCGAAGGCGCGGCCCTGCTGTTCCATGAGCTGGTAGCCGCCCATCTCGCCCATCGGCAGAAGCCCGCCGCGCGACCAGCCGAAATGCCGCGCGTAGAATTCCACCGCCGGCTCCAGCGCCCCGGCGCCCAGCTCGTTCCAGGCGCAATGCCCGACCGCATCCGGCGCGTAGCTGGTGCTCTCGCGGTCGCTGGCGCCACGCATGACGTAGAAAGGGGCGCCATGCGGGTCCGTCACCATGGCGATGCGCCCGACGCACGGCACATCCCGCGCCGGCATCTGCACCTGGCCGCCATCCGCGGTGATGGCCGCCACCGAGGCGTCCACGTCATCGACGCCGATATAGCCGAGCCAGCCGGGCGGCACGCCCTGCGGCGCCTGCATCATGCCGCCGATGCCCTCCGCCTCGCGGCTGAGGATGCGGTAGTCGGGCTGGACTTCAAAGCGGCTCTCCTGCCAGCCGAGCAGCCCGGCATAGAAGCGCGTGGCGGCCTCGGGGTCGCTGGTCAGCAGCTCATACCAGATGAAGCTGCCATGCGGGTTTGCCATGTCCCTGGTTCCCCTCAGGCGTCGAGGATGGGCTGGAAGCCGCCATAGATCATGCGCTGGCCGTCGAAGGGCATCTTCATGTCCTTCATGCGCGGATCCTCCATCATCCGCTTCATGCCGGCGTCGCGCACCGCCTTGGAGGGCCATTCGATCCAGGAGAAGACCACCACCTCATCCGCCTTGGCCTTCACCGCACCCTTGAAGTCGGTGACCTTGCCGTCCGGCACGTCGTCGCCCCAGCATTCCACCATGCGGAGCACGCCGAATTCCTTGAACATCGGCAGCGCCTGGCGTGCATGGTCGAGATAGGCCTGCTTGTTGGCGGCGGGCACCGCGGCCACGAAGCCATCGACGTAGTTCATCATCACCCTCCAAAACTTAACCGATGAGTGAAGTATAAGGGCGCGGTCGTGCAGGTCCAGCCCGGCGTGAACACGGCTGCTTGAGGCGGCTGCGGCCCTGGCCGGCCGGTGCCATGCTGCGCAGTCTCAAGGGAGATCACCATGGACATCATGCGCGCCGGTTCGCGGCCATCGGGCCAGGGCCCCGCCAGCTACTTCACCGGCAGGGTCCGCATCGACCCGCTATTCGAGGCGCCCGACCCGGCGCGTGCCGCCGGTGCACTGGTGACCTTCGAGCCCGGCGCACGCACCGCCTGGCACACGCATCCGCTCGGCCAGACGCTGTTCGTGACCTCCGGCTGCGGCTGGGTGCAGCGGGAGGGTGGGACAGTGGAGGTCATCCGCCCCGGCGACGTGGTCTGGTTTCCGCCCGGCGAGAAGCACTGGCACGGCGCGACCGCCAGCACGGCGATGAGCCACATCGCCATCCAGGAAAGGCAGGATGGCGCCGCGGTGGCGTGGCTGGAGCAGGTGGCGGAGGCGGATTACGCGGCGGGTCCACCCGCCGCGTAATCCCGGTCAGACGTCGAGGTTCGCCACCTTCAGCGCATTGCCGACGATGAATTCGCGGCGCGGCTCCACCACGTCCCCCATCAGCGTGGAGAACACCTGCTCGGCATCCTCCACATCCTCGACCCGTACGCGCAGCAGCGTCCGCACGGCCGGGTCCAGCGTGGTCTTCCAGAGCTGGTCGGGGTTCATCTCGCCCAGCCCCTTGAAGCGCTGGATGGACAGGCCGCGGCGGCCCTGGGCCAGGACGCGGTCGAAGGCCAGCAGCGGGCCGTGCTGCGTGGTTTCGGTCGAATCGAAGGCCAGCATGGCCGGGCCGCCGGCGTAGTCGCGGGCGAAGACCTCCCGCCGCTCATCCAGCCAGCGCGCCTCGGCGCTGCGCAGTGCCGCCTGGTCCAGCGTGTGGCGCTCCGTCACGCCGCGCACCACGCGGTACAGCTGCAAGCCGGCGCCATCCGCCGTGGCCTTCCAGCCGCGCTCGGAAGGCGGCGCCAGCGCATCCAGCCGCGTCGCCAGCAGCGCCGCGCCGGCCAGCGCACGTTCCGCATCCGGCGTCAGCGCGCCTGCCACGGCCGCCTGCTCGATGATGCCCGCCGGCACCTGGGTGGCGAGGCGGCGCATGCGGGACGCCACCTGGCGCAGCCGCTCCACCTCCTCCGCCAATTCGTCCCGCGCCACTTCGCGACCATCGGCGAAGCGCAGCCGGGCGCCGGACAGCGCCTTCTCGATCAGGAAGTCCTCGAGCGCGCGATCATCCTTCAGGTAGCGCTCGTCCTGGCCGCGCTTGGCCCGGTACAGCGGCGGCTGGGCGATATACAAATGCCCGCGCTCGATCAGCGCCGGCATCTGCCGGAAGAAGAAGGTCAGCAGCAGCGTGCGGATATGGCTGCCGTCCACGTCGGCGTCCGTCATGATGACGATGCGATGGTAGCGCAGCTTGTCGGCGGAGAAGCCGCCGCGATCCTCCGGCCCCGTGCCGATGCCGGTGCCAAGCGCGGTGATCAGCGTGCCGATCTCGGCGGAGGACAGCATCTTGTCCATCCGCGCCCGCTCGACATTCAGGATCTTGCCCTTCAGCGGCAGGATCGCCTGGAAGCGCCGGTCGCGACCCTGCTTGGCGGACCCGCCTGCGCTGTCACCCTCGACCAGGAAGATCTCGGACTTGGCCGGGTCCTTCTCCTGGCAATCCGCCAGCTTGCCCGGCAGCGTGGAGATATCCAGCGCGTTCTTGCGGCCGACCTTGTCGCGCGCCAGCTGCGCCGCCTTGCGGGCGGCGGCCGAGAGCACGACCTGCTCCAGCACCAGCTTGGCTTCCTTCGGATGCGTCTCGAACCAGTGGGAGAGCGCATCGGCCACCGCCACATGCACCACCGGCTGCACTTCCGAGGAGACCAGTTTGTCCTTGGTCTGGGAGCTGAACTTCGGGTCCGGCACCTTCACCGACAGCACGGCCGTCAGGCCCTCGCGCATGTCGTCGCCGATCAGCTCGACCTTTTCCTTCTTGGCGAGGTCTTCCGCATACTTCATCACGATGCGGGTCAGCGCCTGGCGGAACCCCGCCTGGTGGCTGCCGCCGTCGCGCTGCGGGATGTTGTTGGTGTAGCAGAGCGCCACTTCATGCGGGCTCGAGTTCCACCACATGGCGAGCTCGACCCGGATGCCTTCCGTCGCCTTGGTCACCAGGCTGATCGGCGGCTTGAAGATCGGCTCCTTGCTGCGGTCCAGCCATTCGACGAAGGCGACAAGGCCGCCCTTGAACTCGAAATGCGCTTCCACCGCCGGCACGTGCCGGTCGTCGCGCAGCGAGATCTTCAGCCCGGAATTCAGGAAGGCCAGCTCCCGCAGCCGGCGCTCCAGGATCGGGTATTCGTATTCGGTCTTGGTGAAGGTGCTGGCGGCCGGCTTGAAGGTCACCTGCGTGCCGTGCATGTGCGCGGATTCGCCGGTGATGATCAGCGGCTGCACCGTGTCGCCATGCTCGAAGCGGATGAAATGCTCGCGGCCGTCGCGCCAGATGCGGACTTCCATCCACTCGGACAGCGCATTCACCACCGCGGCGCCGACGCCGTGCAGGCCGCCGGAGACCTTGTAGCTGTTCTGGTTGAACTTGCCGCCCGCATGCAGGCGGGTCAGCACCACCTCGGCGGCGGAAACGCCTTCCTCGGCATGCATGTCCACGGGAATGCCGCGGCCGTCATCGGTGACGGTGACGCTGCCATCGCCGTTCAGCACCACGTCGCAGGTCGTCGCGAAGCCGGCCTGCGCCTCGTCCACCGCATTGTCGATGATCTCGAAGGCCATGTGGTGCAGGCCGGAGCCGTCATCGGTGTCGCCGATATACATGCCGGGCCGCTTGCGCACGGCCTCCAGGCCCCGCAGCACGGTGATGGAGGCGCTGTCATAGGCATCGGCACCCGGATTCGGGTCACCGTTTCCGGAAACCGGTTGGGGCGGCGGATTGGCGCGCGCGGCGGCGTCGGACATGCCGGCGGAGGCTCCTGAGTGTGGCTTGAAACCCTTCGGATACAGGGATTTCGCGCGGGTTGCGGCATTGGCCATCATAGCCTGAAATCGCCGGATTTGCCACGCCACATCCTTATTAGATGCGGGCCGCCCTCTCAGCCCGGCAGCAGCCCCTCCGGCGTCGCCTCGAAGGCCTCCGCCACGCCCTGCAGCGGGGCGAAGATGTCGGGGTCCGTGCCGGTCAGGAAGACCTGGGCGGGCAGCCGGGCGAGCGCCGCGTACAGCGCCTCCCGCCGTGCCGCGTCCAGATGGGCTGCGACCTCATCCAGCAGCAGCAGCGGCGCGAAGCCTCTTGCGGCGCCGATCAGCGTGGCATGCGCCAGCACGACGGAGACCAGCAGCGCCTTCTGTTCGCCGGTGGAACACAGCGCCGCCTCCAGCCCCTTCGGCAGATGCACCAGGTCCATGTCGGTGCGATGCGCGCCCTGCGCCGCCCCGCCCGCCGCCGCATCGCGCCCCCGGCTGGCCGCCAGGGCTTCCCGCAGCCCATCCTCCACCGCCAGCGCCGGCGCCTGGCCGAGCGCCGCGGCTATCGGGCAGACCAGGTTCAGCCGCGCCGCCGGGAAGGCGCCGGTGGCGGTGCCCGCCTCCAGCAGCAGGTTCAGCCGCTGGCTGAGCGCACGTCGCGCGGCGACGGCGGCGACCGCATGGCGGGCCATCGCATCCTCCAGCGCCGCCAGCCAGCCGGCATCGCGGCGGCCTTCGGCCAGCAGGCGGTTGCGGCCGGCCATGGCGGTGTCATGCGCCGCCACTTCCCGTGCATGGCCGGGGTCCAGCGCCCAGACCAGCCGGTCCAGGAACCGCCGGCGGCCGGAGGCACCCTCCTGGAACAGCCGGTCCATCTGCGGCGTCAGCCACACCGCGGCGGCGCGCCCGGCGAGTTCGGCCTGGTTCTTCGCCGGCTCGCCATCCACCAGGTATTTCCGGCGGCCGGTCTCGGCGCCATCGCCCGCCGTGCCGTTGCCGGTTGTACCGTTGCCAATCGTACCGGCGCCGATCGTACCGGTGCCGATCTCCGACGGCCCGTCCGGCCCCTCGAAGGCGCCGAAGGCGGCCCAGGGGCGGGTGTCTTCGCCAGGCACCCGCCGCCCGATCTCGCCCGCCCGCGCGCCGCGCAGCCCGCGGCCGGGGCCGAGCAGGCTGATCGCTTCCAGCAGGTTGGTCTTGCCCACCCCGTTCGGCCCGGCGATCGCCACGATCCGGCCGGCGAAACGTTGCTCGAAACTGGCGTAGGAGCGGAAATCCGTCAGCCGGAGGCGCGTGAGGCGCAGCGTGGGGGCGGGGGTCAGGGGCGGTCTTCCCGGCTGGCGGCCTGAAGCCGGATTAGGGCGAACGAAGGCGGAACGTCAAGCCGGGCGCTCGCCATCCGTGGCCGGACGTGGGATGCCTGCCGCCATGCGCGCCCTTCTCGCCCTGCTCCTGTTCGCCACCACCCCGGCTCTGGCACAGCCCGAACCCCCCGCCTGCCTGTTCCCCCGCGGCAGCGCGGCGCTGGACGAGCCCTGCCTGGCGCTGCTGGAGCAGATCGCCCGCACCAGCTCCGGCCCCATCACCATCCGCGGCTTCGCGCAGGAACAGCAGGGGCCGCGGCTGGATGGGCTGTTCAGCCGGCGCCGGGCGGAGGCGGTGGCGGAGGAACTGGAGCGCCTTGGCGTGGTGCCGGAGCGGCTGGAGATCACCACCCCGCCGGCCGAGCCGCGCGACGTCCACTCCCGGCTGGACCCGCATAGCCGCCGGGTGGAGATCATCCCGGGCAACTGAGCCCGGGCCGGGTCAGCGCACCATCGCGACCAGCCCGCTCTGTTCCCGCACCGCGTCGAAGCGCAGGTCCGGAAATTCCTCCTCCGCCCGCTTGCGGCGCCAGTCGCTGCCGAACAGGGCAACGTATTCGCCGTCATGGTCCGTCGCGGTGTCGCCGCGGTTGGTGGCGGCCCATTTCTCGATCGCGGCGCGGCCGCCCCCCGGACCCCCCTGGGGCGAGGAGATCCAGCGCATGGTCTGCCAGCGCGTCTCGTCGAAGCCGGCGGGCACGCTGTATTCGAAGGCCAGCCGCGACTTCAGCACATCGAGCTGCAGCTGCCCGACCACGCCGACCACGGGCGGGGACCCATCGAGCGGCCGGAACACCTGCACCACGCCTTCCTCCGCCAGCTGGTCCAGCGCGGTGCGCAGCTTCTTCGCCAGCATCGGGTCGCCGAGCCGCACATGGCGCAGGATTTCCGGCGCGAAGCTCGGGACGCCCCGGAAGTTGATGTCCTCGCCCTCGGTCAGCGTGTCACCGATGCGCAGCGTGCCGTGGTTGGCGATGCCGACCACGTCGCCGGGCCAGGCCTCCTCCGCCACCTGGCGTTCCTTGGCGAAGAAGAACAGCGGCGCGTTCACCGGCACCTGCTTGCCGGTGCGGACCTGGCGCAGCCGCATGCCCTTGGTCAGCCGGCCGGAGCACAGCCGCACGAAGGCCACGCGGTCCCGGTGGTTCGGGTCCATGTTGGCCTGCACCTTGAAGACGAAGCCGGTCAGCTTCTCCTCCGCCGCATGCACCGGGCGCTTGTCGGATTCGCGGTCGCCGGGCGGCGGGGCGAAATCGGCCAGACCCTCCAACAGGTGGCCGACGCCGAAATCGCGCAGCGCGGAGCCGAAATAGACCGGGGTGAGGGTGCCTTCGCGGAACTTCGCCAGGTCGAAAGCCGCCAGCCCGGCCTCCGCCAGCAGGATGTCCTCATAGAGCTGGGTGGCGCGTTCCTCGCCCACCAGCGCCGCGATCTTCGGGTCGTCCGGCCCCTCCACCGGGATGCCGCCTTCCTCCGTCGCATCCACCGGCATCAGGCGCTTCGCCAGGATGTCGTAGGTGCCCCAGAAGGTATTGGCGCGGCCGACCGGCCAGGCCACGGGGGCGGCGTCCAGCGCCAGGGTCTGCTGGATCTCGTCGATCAGCTCGAAGGGGTCGCGCGCCTCGCGGTCCATCTTGTTGACGAAGGTGACGATCGGGATGTCCCGCAGCCGGCACACCTCGAACAGTTTTCGAGTTTGACTCTCGATACCTTTCGCGGCGTCCAGCACCATTACAGCCGCGTCCACCGCGGTCAGGGTGCGATAGGTGTCTTCCGAGAAATCCTCGTGGCCCGGCGTGTCGAGCAGGTTGAACACCATGCCGTCGCGCTCGAAGGTCATCACGCTGGTCGCGACGGAGATGCCGCGATCCTGCTCGATCTTCATCCAGTCGGACCGGGTGCGCCGCGCATTGCCCTTGGCGCGCACGGCACCGGCCAGCTGGATGGCGCCGCCCTTGAGCAGCAGCTTCTCCGTCAGCGTGGTCTTGCCGGCGTCCGGGTGGGCGATGATGGCGAAGGTGCGCCGCCGCGCGGCTTCGCGCGCGACGTTGTCGAGGGCCGAGGTGTCACTCATGCCGGGGCCTATAGCCTGTCAGGCGTGAAGGGCGAAGGCTTACCCGAGCAGGCCGTCCGGATCGGGCAGGGCGATATTCGTCCCCTCCGCCACCAGCCGCAGCGGGCCGGCGCCTTCCGGCAGGCGCAGCCGGAAGCCGCAGCAGCCGCGGGCGAAGCGCGCGGGCGCCTCGCCGGGGTGGAAAAGCTGCGCGCGGGTGGCGCCGAGCGGCGTATCGCCCGCCATCAGCCGCAGGGTCACCGGCCGCAGCGCCATCAGATCCGTGGCCCAGCCCTGCACCAGGCCGCCCTCCACACGCTCCACCTGCCCATGCAGGTTCACCGGCGGCTGAAACGGGCGGGGCGGCTGGGCCAGGAAGCCGGCGACCTCGGCATGGTCCGGCCCGGCCAGCACCGCGGCGGCCCAGGGGGGCAGGGCGTCGTCGCCGCGGAATTCATAGCGTTCGAACACCGCATCGCCGGCGCCTTCCGCCAGCGCTGCCTGGCAGCGGCGGAAGGCGGCCAGCGCCCGTTCGAAATCCGCGCCCTCCGCCGCGCAATCGGCGTCCAGGCGGGCCCGGGCGGCCGCGTACAGCGCCTGGTCGGTGGCGAACAGGCCGCGATGCGCCGCCGCCTCGCCGCGCGCGACCTTCCGCGCCGCCGCCTGCTCGGGCGCCAGCCGGGTCACGTTGCGGGCCACATGCACCGGCGGCGACCAGCCCAGGCGGCGGGCGATCAGCAGCAGGGACCGCTCGAATTCCTCCGCCACCCCCACCACCGCGAGGGTGTGGTGCAGGTTGGCCAGGGCCGCCTCCAGCAAGGGGCGTCGCGACCGGCCGCCGATCTGCTGCGCCTGCGCATTGCCGCCGCCATGCCGGCGGGTGAGGAACTCCATCGGCCCCAACGCGCCGGACAGGATTTCCGCCCGCTGCGCGTGGTGCGGATAGCTGAAGGCATAGAAATATTCGGACAGCGCCCGCTCGACCGGATCCCGCAGCAGGGTGAAGTAGAGGCAGGGCTCGCCCAGCGCCGCATGCAGGCCGAGATACTGGTGGCCGGTATACAGCCGGATGTCGACGGCCCCCGCGCGGGCCCGCGCCTGGGCCACCATCTCCGCCATCGGCCGCGTATCGCCATGGCCCAGGTCGAAATACAGCACGTGCCGCGCGCCATACTGGCGGGACAGCACGGTGCGGAGCGTGGAGCCGGCGGTCTTCGGCACATGCAGGAAGACGTGATGCGCTTTCAGGCCGGCTGCTCCGCTGGTGCCGCATCAGCTTTATGGGCAGGCGCAGCGGCGCACAAGCCGCGCCGGAATAGCGGGAAAAGCAGCGCTTCCCGCCAATTCAGGGGAGGGTTGCACCGGACGCGCAGCGATCCCCCCTTTTCCGGGAGGAGCGCAGGGTCTACATAGCGGCCATGCAGGCACGAAAACTGTTCGACTTCAATGACCGTCGCAACGCGGCGGAAGAGGCCCGAAAGAAGACCGCGGAGAAGTTCCAGGCGCTGAAGGCGCGCCTCGACGACCCCGAGGTCCAGCGGAAGATGGCGGAGCAGAAGGCAATTGCCGATGCCCGCGCCGCCCGGATCGCGGAACGCGCAGCCGAGAAGGCCGCCGAGGCCGCCCTGATCGCCGCCGAGAAGGCCGCAGCCGAGGCCGCCGCCGCCATCGCGCGCAAGGAAGCCGAGCGCCTGGCCGCCGAGGAAGCGCAGCGCGCGCGCGTCGCCGAGATCGACGCGCAGAACCGCAGCGTGATCCTGGACGCCGAGAAGAAGGCCCGCGCGCTGGCCATGGCCGCCGAGCAGAAGGCCAAGCGGGACGCCCGCTACGCCGCCCGGAAGCAGCGCACCAAGTAGGTCGGTAGCTCGATCCGTCCAGCTCGGACGGATCTCCTTCTCCGGAAGCTATTGAACCTGAAGCTTCCGCGCCAGTTCGGGGCAGCAGGCCGCCAGCGTCGCGCTGGCGGCGAGCGCGAGCCTTTGCGAAACCGCGAAGGCACAGGCCAGGTTCGAGGACAGCATCGGCACCCCGATGCGCCCCTGCATCCATTGCATGGCATCCAGCGTCGGCATGCCGGTGCCGGAGAGCAGCACGGCGCAATCGGCCGGCGGCGACAGACGCGCCAGGCCATCCGCCACCTCCTCCGGCGACATCTCATAGGCGCGGAAGGTCTCGGAGAGCTTCAGGCTGTCCACCAGCGTCAGGCCCGCGGCACGCCAGTAGCGTTCGGCACGCTCCGTCAGCCAGCCCGGATAGGGTGAGACCAGCAACAGCCTGGGCCGGCCAAGCGCCTGGACTGACAGCGCGATGGCGCGCGCGGCCAGCAGCACCGGGCTGCCGGCGGTCGCGGCTAGGCGGTCCTGCAGCGCCTCATCCTCCGTGGGCGGCAGCGCGTAGCTCGGCCCGGTCAGGCCCACCACCATCGCATCCAGCGCCAGCGCGCCGAAATCCCCCAGCGCCGCGGCGATCGCGGCGGGGTAGGCGGCGTTACGCTGCTCCAGCGTGGTGCCCGGCATCACCGGCAGGCGGGTGACATGCAGCGCGGCGCCGGGCACCAGCAGGTCGCGCAGCTCCGGCTCCACCGCCGGGTTCGCGGAGGGTGCCAGCAGCCCGATGCGATGCGTCGGCACATGGCGCGGCGCGGGCCAGCTCATGTGGGCATCCCGATCCGGGCGAGGTCCAGCATCGAGGCCTGCCGCGCCCAGATCCGCTGCCCATCGGGCGACAGGGCCGCCATCCGGGCGACTTCCTCCGCCGGGCTGCCCGAGACGCGGCTGTCGGTCCGGGGCAGCAGCGCGTCGCGCACCACCGCCAGGCGCGCATCGGCCCAGTCCTGCAACAGCCGCTCCGGCTCGCCGCCCAGCACCAGGTCCAGCGTGGCCGCCAGCGTCATCGCGTCATGGATGCCGGCATTCATGTTCATGCCGCCGCGCGTATTGGTCAGGTGGGCCGCATCGCCCGCCAGCAGCACCCGCCCGGCGCGGTAGCTGGTGGCCATGGCGCGGCTCACGCCATAGACGTCGCGGCCCGAAATCTCCATGTCCTGCGCCGATGGCAGGAAGCGCGCGATGCGGGCGCGGGCATGCGCTTCCGCCATCGCATCCGCGTCCGACATGTCGGGGTGGATACGGAAGATCAGGCGCCAGTTCTCCGGCATCCGCAGCAGCGAACAGGACCCGTCCCCGTCGAACAGGTAGCCCAGCCCATCCAGCCCCGGCACCACATCCCGCAGGTCCAGCGGTGTCAGCAGCCGCAGCACGCGATGGGCGTAGTCACTGGTCTCCGCGCCAATCCCCGCCAGGCCGCGGATGGCACCGGAGGCGCCGTCGCAACCCACGGCGTAGCGGGCGCGATGCGTGCTGCCATCCGCCGCGCGCAGCGTCACCCCGGCATCATCCTGCGCCAGCGCCGTCACCCCGGCGCCGAAGCGCACGCTGCCCGTGGGCAGCGCGGCGAGCAGGGCCGGCGTCAGGTCCTGCTGTTCGCGATGCCAGCGGAAGGGGAAGCCGGTCTCGCCGCCGAGGATGCCGAGGTCGATCCCGGCCTTGGCCCCCACCCTGGCGCCCGCCTCCACCTGCTGCCAAAGGATCCGGTCCACCCGGACGCCGCCCGGCAACAGCGGCGCCAGCACGCCGAGTTCCTCCAGCGCATCCAGTGTCGGCGGATGGACGGTGGAGGCGCGGGAGGCGGCGGACAGGCCCTCCCGCTTCTCCAGCACCCGCACCGCCATGCCGCGCCGCGTCAGGGCCAGCGCCAGGGCCAGGCCGACGGGTCCGGCGCCGGCGACCAGCACCTCGGTCTCACCGTACATCGAACAGGCCCTCCGCCGGTGCGTCCTGCAGCAGCGCCGCGATGGCGCGCGCAGTTCCGGCCTCGCCCCGGGCCGGGGTGGCGAAGCGGGTGAATTTGGCGATGGTCTCGGCCTCGGTCATCGGGTGGCCCGGGTCGCCGGTGACATGGCGCACCGTCTCCGACAGCCCATCGATGGTGACGGTGGCGCCGCGTGTGCCCGAGGAGGTCATCGCCGCATCCTCGCGCAATTCCACCGCCGCCTCCAGCGCGCGCAGTGCCGGGTCCGCCAGGGCCGCCTCGGTATAGGCGGCGGGGCCGAGATCACCCTGCGCCAGCACCGCGGCCACCGCCCAGCTCAGGCTGAACTGCGCCGAGATGGCGGCGGCGGGCGCACGGTTGCCGGCATAGCGTAGCGCCTCGGCATAGGTGGCCAGCGTGATGCGGAGCGGCGGGCCGGCCAGGCGGGGGCGCAGCGCGAGCGCGGCGGCGGCGGCGTAATGCGCGTGCCGCACCCCGGCGAAGGGTTTCTGATAACTCTCCTCCAGCAGCCATTCGCCAGGGGGCGCCATCACGGCCGGTGCATCATGGCCGAGCGCGATGCGCCGCGCCTCGGCGAAGCCGGCCTCCGGCGCATCCATCCCGGCGGCGGCCGCCGCGGCCGCCATCTGGCCGAGCAACGCGGCATGGGCGGGATAGCTGTTGCGCCCATCCATCCCGGCGGCGATCGGCGCGTAGAGCGCGAAGGGCACCTGGCAGGCGACGAGCCGCACCGCGCGGGCCACCCCATCCGCATCCAGCCCCATCAGCCGCGCCGCGCAGGCGGCGGCGCCGAGGCTGTGCCAGGACCCGTCCACATGCATCCCGGGCCTGATCCGCCAGGCCTCCCCGGCGCGGGCCGCGACCTCGTAGCCCAGCGCGAAGGCGGTCAGCGCCAGGGCCGGGTCGGCGCCCTGCGCCCGCGCCACCAGGGCGAGCGGCGCCACTGGCAAGGCGGGGCGGCCATGGGCACGGGCCAACCCCTCATTCGCCTCGTCCCAGCAGGTGGCGGCCGAGAGCACCGCGGCCGCCGCGGCGGGGGCCAGCCGCGCGCCGCCAAGGGCCACCGGACCGGGAAAGCCCGCCTGCATCGCCCGGGCGAAGGCGGCGACGCGCGGATGGCGCAGGCCGGCCAGTGCACAGCCCAGGCTGTCCAGCAGCAGCAGCCGCGCCTTGCGTGCGACCGTGCCGGCCGGGCCTTCGAAAGCGGCAGGAATGACCGTGAAAAGGCTCAATCCGCGCGGGCACCGGAGCGGGCCACCGCCTCGCGCCACACCCGGCGTTCACGGGCCATCAGCGGCACCAGCGCGGCGCGGCCCTGCGGCATGGCATCCGCCCGGCGCTGTTCCAGCACCGCCGCCCATTCCGGGCTTTCCAGCACCTGGCGGAAGCCGGCCTCCAGCGCCTCCAGCACCGGCGCCTCCAGCTTCGACTGCGCGAAGATGCCGTACCAGGGGCTGGCATCGAAGCCCGGCAGCGTCTCCGCCACTGCCGGAACCTCCGGCATGGCGCGGAAGCGGGTGGCGGAGGTGACGGCGATGGCCCGCAGCGCGCCGCCCGGCCCGACCTGCGGGGCGGAGGTGGCGAGGCCGTCGAATGCGAAGGGGATGGTGCCGGCCACCATGTCCGTCAGCAGCGGGGCGCTGCCGCGATAGGGCACATGGGTCATTTCCAGCCCGGCGGTGGAGCGCAACAGCTCCATGGACAGATGGGTGAAGGAGCCGACGCCGTTGGAACCATAGGGCATGCCGCCCCGAGTCGCCTTCACCTTGGCAATCAGCCCGGCCAGGCTGGTGACATCCGGCAGCGCCTGCGGCGAGACCACCAGCAGGTTGGGCTGCTGCGCCAGCATGGCGATCGGGACGAAATCCGCGTCCGGGTCGTAGGACAGGCGGGCGAACATCGCCTTGTTGATGGCGATGATGCCCTGCGTCGCCACCAGCAGCGCGTGGCCGTCCGGCGTGGCGCGGGCGACGGCTTCCGCCGCCAGGTTGCCGCCGGCGCCGGCGCGGTTCTCCACCACCACCGGCTGGCCGAGCAACGGGGCCATGCGGTCCGCCGCGGCGCGGGCCAGGATGTCCGTCAGCCCGCCCGGCGCGAAGGGCACCACGAGGCGGATCGGCCGGCTCGGGCGCCAGGCGCCCTGGGCCACACCCTGGGCGCGCGCGATGAAGGGTGTGCCGAGGATGCTGCCCAGGATCAGGCGGCGGGTGGTGCGGTGCATCGGCGGGTCTCCGGAACTATCCCCCGCCACATGCACCGGACCCCGCCGCCCGTCCAGAGCGCGGCGGCCCTTCGGCTCGGCGTCCCTTGATCAGCGACCGCTGATCAGCGTCCCTGGAACTGGGGCGGGCGCTTTTCCATGAAGGCGCGGCGGCCTTCCACGTAATCCTCGCTGGCGAAGCAGGCCTTGACCATGGCGTCGCACTTCGCCTCATCCGCCTCGCCGCGATCCTTCAGCGCCTGGCCGATGATGAACTTCGCGCTGCCCACCGTCAGTGGCGCATTGCCGGCGATGGTCTTTGCGTAATCCGTCACGAAGGCCTCGAGCTGGTCGTTCGGCACCACGCGGTTCACCAGCCCCATCACGCGGGCATCCTCGGAGGACCACTTCTTCGCGGTGAAGAAGATCTCCTTGGCGAAGGAGGGGCCGACCAGGTCGACCAGCTTGCGCAGGCCGTGCAGCGGGTAGCCCAGGCCGAGCTTCGCCGCCGGCACGCCGAAGCTCGCCGTCTCGCCGCAGATCCGCATGTCGCAGCACACGGCCAGCGCGGTGCCGCCGCCGATGCAATGGCCCTGGATCATGGCGATGGTGGGCTTCGGGCAATCATAAACCGCGTCATAGGCGCGCGCCGTCTGCGCCTGGTAGGCGGCCACCGCGGCCTCGCCGCTGCGCTCGGATTCGAACTTCGAGATGTCGGCGCCGGAGACGAAGGCGCGGCCACCGGCTCCGGTCAGCACCACGACTCGCACCGCCGGATCGGCCGTGTAGTCGGCCATGATCCGCTCCAGCGCTTCCCACATCTCCATGGAGACGGCGTTGTGCCGCTCCGGGTTGTTGAAGGTCACCCAGCCGATGCCATCGGCCTTGCGGGCCAGCATCTTCTCCGAACCCGTCACGATCATGCCGTCCATCGCACCACCCTCTCCACATGAAAAAGTCCTCTCCCTCAATGAGGGAGAGGGGCAACCAAGTCAGACCACGTGCCGTGCGCGCAGGTCGGCGATGGTCGCCGCATCCAGGCCAAGCTCGGCCAGCACCGCATCCGTGTGCTCGCCGATCGCCGGCGGGTGGGTCACGATGTTCGACGGCGTGCGGGACATGTCGATCGGCTGGCCGACATAGGCCACCTCGCCGCGATTGCCGCCGTTCAAGGTCTTAGCGATGCCGAGGTGCTGCACCTGCGGGTCCGCGAAGACCTCATCCACCTTGTAGATCGGGCCGCAGGGCACGCCCTGGTCGTTCAGCGCCTCGACCCAATGGGCGGAGGTGTTGGTGAGGGTGACGGCCTCGATGCCCTCGTTCAGCACGTCGCGGTTCTTGCTGCGGGCGTCGCCGGTGGCGAAGCGCGCATCCTTCACCCATTCCGGCTTGCCGAAGGCCTGGCAGCAACGCTCCCAGATCCGCTGGCCGGTGGCGGCGATGTTGATGTAGCCGTCGCTGGTCTTGAAGACGCCGGTGGGGATGCTGGTCGGGTGGTTGTTGCCGGCCTGCTTCGGCACCTCGCCCTGCATCAGCCAGCGGCTGGCCTGGAAGTCCAGCATGAAGATCTGCGCCTGCAGCAGGCTGGTCTGCACCCACTGGCCCTTGCCCGAGACTTCCCGCTCCAGCAGCGCGATCATGATGCCCTGGGCGGCGAACAGGCCGGCGGTCAGGTCGGCGATCGGGATGCCGACGCGCACCGGGCCCTGGCCCGGCAGGCCGGTGATGGACATCAGCCCGCCCATGCCCTGCGCGATCTGGTCGAAGCCCGGCCGGCCGGCATAGGGGCCATCCTGGCCGAAGCCGGAAATGCTGGCATAGACCAGCTTCGGGTTCACCGCCGACAGCGCCTCATAGTCGATGCCCAGCCGCGTCTTCACGTCGGGCCGGAAGTTCTCCACCACCACATCGGCCTTCTCGACCAGCTTCTTCAGCAGGGCGACGCCGTCCTTGTCCTTCAGGTTCAGCGTCATGCCGCGCTTGTTGCGGTGCAGGTTCTGGAAGTCGGAGCCCATGCGCGGGCCGCCCATCGGGTCGCCCTGGTCCAGCCCTTCCGGCATCTCGATCTTGATGACCTTGGCGCCCCAATCGGCCAGCTGCCGCACGCAGGTCGGGCCCGAGCGCACGCGGGTCAGGTCCAGGACGGTGAAGCGGGAGAGGGCAGTCGATGCCTGGGGCATCGCGGACGATGACGCCTGCGGGGGCGTCGCTTCGGTGGGGGCCATGGCGTTTCTCCTTCGCGTCGGGCATCTCTAGCACCGGCCCTGGCCCCGGCAAACTGTTGACAGCCTGCACTTGCCAAAGCGAGTTTCCCGCCATGGAGGATGATCCCACGCCACCTGCATCGCCGCCCACGGCGCTCGACATCGTGCGGACGCGCTCGCTCGCCTCGCTGGTCTCGCAGGAACTGGAGGCGATGATCCTTTCCGGCGCGCTGCCGGCCGGGGAAAGGCTGAACGAACAGCAGCTGGCGCTCCGCCTCGGCGTCTCCCGCGGCCCGGTGCGGGAAGCGGTGCGCGGGCTGGAGCGTTCGGGCCTGGTGGTCTCCGTCCGCAACCAGGGCAGCTATGTCCGCAGTGTCAGCGCGGCGGAGGCGCTGGAGATCTACGATCTGCGCGCGGCGCTGACCGGCCTGGCCTGTGCCCGGCTGGCCGGCACCGCGACGCCGGCGCAGCTCGAGGCGCTGGGCGCCCTGCTGCGACGGATGGAGGCGGCCTGGGAAGCGGATGCGGCGACCGAATACTATGCCGCCAACCTCGACTTCCACGCCGCCCTGCTGCAGGGCGGCGGCCCGCGCGGCCAGCGGCTGTATGAGGATCTGGGCAACGAGCTGCACCTGTTCCGCCGTCGCGCGCTGGTGGAGCCGGAGAACATGCGCGAAAGCAACGCCGAGCACGCCGCCATCCTGGCCGCCATCGCGGCCGGTGATGCGCTGGCGGCCCGCGCGGCGGGGGAGGCGCATATCGCCGGCGGCAAGCGCCGCTTCCAGGCGACCGATGCCAGCCAGCCCTCGGCCCGGCAGCAGGCCTTGCCAGCCCCCCGGCGCCGGGCCCGTCGCCTGGCCTGAAGGCACCTGCGCGGGGGCCGCCAAGCGCCGGCGGGGTGCGAATGGGGGAGCCAGCGGGGTACCAGCGGGGTACCAGCGGGGTAGTTGTCGCAGCCCCCGGTCCCCGCCTAGTGTGCCGCCGCTGGCAGACTCCAAAGAGGAAGAAGAAATGAACGAATTCACCATGACGCGGCGCGGCCTCGGCCTCGCCGCTGCCGGCGCCGCCGCCGCTTCCATCGGGGCCCCCGGCCTGGCTTCCGCGCAGGCGCCGCAGTTCTTCCGCATCGGTACGGGCTCGGCCGGTGGCACCTACTACCCGATCGGCGGCATCATCGCGAACGCGATCTCCTGCCCCCCTGGCGCGCCCTGCAACGCCGCCGGCGCCACCGATGGCGTGCCCGGCATGGTCGCCGTCGCCGTCGCGACCCAGGGCAGCGTGCAGAACGTCAACCTGATCCAGTCCGGCAACGCCGAGGCCGGCTTCACCCAGTCCGACGTGGCGCATTGGTCCTACACCGGCACCGGCCTGTTCGAGGGCCGCCCGAAGGTCGACCGCCTGCGCTTCGTGGCGCATCTGTTCCCGGAACACATCCACGCCGTGGTGCGCCGCGACAGCGCGATCCGTGGCTTCTCCGACCTGCAGGGCAAGCGCATCGCCATCGGCCTGCAGGCCAGCGGCGCGCGCATCGGCGCGGAGATGATCCTGGAGGCCAATGGCCTGCGCGCCGGCCGCGAATACACCGCGGAATTCCTGAACCAGGCGCAGGGGACGGAGCGGATGCAGGATCGCGGCCTGGACGCGACCTTCACCGTGGTCGGCTACCCGGCCGCCGCCTTCACCGAATTCTGCAGCCGCGCCGGCTGCCGCATCCTGCCGATCACGGGCGCCGAGGCGCAGAAGGTGATCGAGCGCGCGCCCTTCTACGGCACCGGCACCATCCCGCGCACCGCCTATGAGGGCCTGGAAGCGGATGTGCCGACCCTGACCGTCGGCGCCGTGCTGGCGGTGCGGGACACGGTGCCGGAGGAGACGGTCTACGCCATCACCCGCGCGCTGTGGTCGAACACCACCCGCGGCCTGCTGGACCGTGGCCACGCCAAGGGCCGCGAGATCGTCAAGGAAGGCGCGCTGACCGGCCGCGGCGTGGTGCCGTTCCACCCGGGCGCCGAGCGCTACTACCGCGAGAACAACATCCTGCGCTGATTAGCGCCGGCTGAACCCCCTCCGCCCGGCCCACGCGAAAGCGTCGGGCCGGGTTCTGCGTTCTGGACTGTTTCAATTCCGTACCCGAGGCCCCGACGATGAGCGGCTCCCCCGCGCCCAACAAACTAGACCTCGACGCCGCGGCGCGGCTGGAGAAGGAGGCAGATACCGAACTGCGCTTCCGCGACCTGACAGGCTTCACCGCCCGGCTGGTCTCCGTCATGCTCGTTTCGCTGTCGGTGTTCCACTACTACACCGCCGGCTTCGGCATCCTGACCGAGCATTGGCACAAGGCGATCCACCTGGCCGCCGTGCTCAGCCTGATCTTCCTGCTGTTCCCGGGCGGCTTCCTGTCCGTGGGTCCGAAGATCGGCGGCGTGCCGGTGCTGGACTGGATCTTTGCGGTGTTGATCACCGCCGCCACGATCTACCTGCCGTTGATCTTCGACGACCTGACCTTCCGCATCGGCAACCCATCGCAGACCGATGTGGTGATGGGCACCATCATGGTGGTGCTGGTGCTGGAGGCGACGCGGCGATCGATGGGGCCGATCCTGCCCATCATCGTCTGCGTCTTCATCGGCTATGCCTTGTGGGGCAATCACCTGTCCGGCGTGCTGGCGCATCCGGGCTCCGACTGGTCCGGCTTCGTCAACCACGTTTACCTGACGGGCGAGGGCATCTTCGGCATCCCGGCCAAGGTGGTGGCGACCTTCGTCTTCCACTTCGTGCTGTTCGGCGTGATCGCCACCCGCATGGGCCTGGGCCAGTTCTTCATCGACCTGGCGAGCGTGATCGCCGGGCGCTATCCGGGCGGGCCGGCCAAGGTGGCGGTGCTGGCCTCGGCCATGTTCGGCAGCATCAGCGGGTCCTCCATCGCCAACACGGTCACCACCGGGTCGCTGACCATCCCGGCGATGAAGAAGGTGGGCTACAAGCCGCATTTCGCCGGCGCCGTGGAGGCCGCGGCCAGCGCGGGCGGGCAGATCACCCCGCCGATCATGGGCGCTGCCGCCTTCGTCATGATCGAGTTCCTGGAAATCCCGCTGACCACGCTGCTGATCGCGGCGGCGGTGCCGGCGGCGATGCATTTCTGGGGCGTCTTCGTGCAGGTGCATTTCGAGGCCAAGCGCCTGGGCCTGCGCGGCATGGAGCCGCATGAGATCCCCAAGCTGTGGCCGACCATCCGCGATGGCTGGCCCACGGTGATCCCGCTGGTGGCGCTGGTCTGGGTCATCGTCGATGGCTACACGCCCTACTTGGCCGCCTTCGTCGGCATCACGCTCTGCGTCATCGTGGGCTTCCTGAACCCGCGCAACCGGCTGACCCTGCGTGACCTGTGGGATGCGCTGGACATGGGCGCGCGCTACGCGCTGGCGGTCGGCGCGGCGGCGGCGGCTGTCGGCATGGTGGTGGGCGTGGTGACGCTGACCGGCGCCGGCTTCCGCGTCGGCTTCATCGTGACCCAGGCGGCGGCCAGCACGGCGCAGTGGTTCGCGCCGATCTTCGACATCCTGCCGGCGAGCTTCGGCAGCCTGGCCGGGCTGACGCTGTTCCTGACTCTGCTGTTCGTTGCGCTGATCTGCATCGTCATGGGTGCGGGCATCCCGACCACGGCGCTGTACATCGTGCTGGCGGCGATCGCGGCGCCGGCCGTCATCCAGCTCGGCGTGCCGCCTTTGGCCGCGCATCTGTTCATCCTGTACTACGGCATCCTGGCGGACCTTACGCCGCCGGTCTGCGTCGCGGCCTATGCGGCGGCGGGCATCGCGGGGTCCAACCCGTTCCGCACCGGGTTGACCGCCTTCCGGCTGGGCTCGGCGAAGGCCACGGTGCCCTTCGTCTTCGCCTATGCGCCGGTCATGCTGATCATGGTGGATGACTTCACCCTGACCAGCTTCCTGTTCGTCACCTTCACCTGCGCGCTCGGCGTGCTGGTGCTGGGCCTCGGGCTGACCGGCTACGCCTTCACCCATATGGGCGTCGGCTCCCAGATCGGGCTGGTGGTGGCTGCGCTGATGACGATCTCGCCGAGCGGCCCGCTGACTGCAGTAGGCGTCGCCATCGCGGCGCCCATCCTCGGCTGGAATTTCGTGCGCAGCCGGCGGGAGAGGACGGCGCTGGCCTGACCTCGCTTCAGCCCTCGGCCGGGTGCGCCAGCGCCCGGCCCATCTCCGCCGTCAGGTCCAGGAACCGGGCGCGGACCTCGGCGGCATAGGGGTTGGCCCGCTCGATCGCGTCGAAGACGCCGGGCGGGTCGTGCCGCACCATGCCGACCGCCTGCATCAGAAGGCCGAAGCTCCGCGTCGTCATGCGGGTGGGCAGCGGCTCCATCCTTACCAGCACGGCGGCGATGAGATGGGTCAGGCCCTGCGCCACCGCCATCTCCCGGTCATGCGCCTCGGGCGTCGTCAGCACCACGCGCAGCCGCAGCACGCGCCGCAGGAAGGCACCGATGCGGAAGGCGCTGCGACCGCGGATCGGGCAGAGCGCCAGCTTCAGCCCGGCGATGCCCTGCCGTGCGCTTTGCGGGCCGAACAGCGGATGGGTGCCGACGATCTCCACATCCGGCGGCAACCCCGCCAGCATGGCCTCGGTGGGCCTCACCTTCACCGAGCCGACATCCACCACCACCGTGCCGGGCCGCAGATGTGGCCGCAGCGCCGCGATGACCGCGGGAAGCTGGTCCACCGGTACCGCCAGGACCACCACCGGGCAGGCTGCCGCCCTCGCCAGGTCGGTGAAGGTCACACCCTCCGCGGGTGCGGGCGCCTCGGCGCTGTCATGCGCCAGCAGGCGGAAATACGGCTGCAGGTGGCGCGCCATCAGCCGGCCGAAGGCACCGAAGCCGATCAGGCCCAGTTCGGGAATTTCCAAGACATGGCTGGCCTGGGCCACGCCGCCGGACAACTCCATCATCGCGCGATCTCCATGGGGCGCTTCGACGGCTGGAGGTTGTTCGTGGATCGCAACCGCCAGGGACGAGGCGGTTGAGGGAACATGAAGCACCCGGCCGCTATGGGAGCGGCGCGTAATACCGGCTGGGGCTGGCGGTGCGGTTCATGCGCGGATCAGGCCGGCGCCGCGGCGTCCTGTCAACCCACATCCTCCGGCCGAGGCCGGTTCCGGGATGCTGCATCGCGCTGTCCCGCGGCGCCCGGCGTGACATCAGCCGGCGTGACATCAGAAGGGCGCCATCAGATCGGCGCCAGCCCCACCGTCAGCCCGCCGCAGACATACAGAACCTGTCCCGTCACGAAGCCGCTGCGATCGTCCAGGAAGAACTGCACGGCATTGGCCACATCCTCCGGCGTGCCGAGCCGCTTCACCGGCACGCCCTCGATGATTGCGCGGGTGCGCGGGCTGTTGTCCGGGTTGGCGCGCTTGAACAACTCCGTCGCGATCGGTCCCGGGCCGATGGCGTTCACCGTGATGCCGTCCGCCGCCAGTTCCAGCGCCCAGGTCCGTGCCAGGCCGATCAGCCCGGCCTTGCTGGCGCCATAGGCAGTCCGCAACTCCTTCCCGAGCGCGGCGCGGGAGGCGATGTTGACGATGCGTCCGGACCCCGCCGCGCGCATCGCCGGCAGCAGCGCCTGCGCCGCCAGCACCGCGCTGCGCAGGTTGACGTCCGTCACCGTCGCCAGGTCCTCGACCGAGGTCTCCTCCAGCGAGGCCGGCTTCACCACGCCCACATTGTTCACCAGCCGCGTCGGCGCGTGCCGGTCCGCGACCTGCGCCAGCACCATCCGCGTGGCGTCCAGGTCAGCGAAGTCGCACTCCAGAAAATCTTCGGCGGGCAGGGGGCTCTCCGGCGGGCGCAGATCGAGGTTCACCACGCGCCAGCCGGCCTCCGCCGCGCGCCGCGCGATGGCGCGGCCGATGCCGCCCGAGCCGCCCGTGACCAGGACCGTTTCCATCACTTGAAGCTTTCCTCCAGCCATCCCGCCAGGCGATCCGCCAGGGCTTCCCAGCCCATGTCGAGCATCATCGCATGGCCCATTCCATCGAGCAGCGCGAAGGGCGCGGCGTGCCAGGCGGCGGTGCGGACCACGGCATCCGGCGGCACCAGCGGGTCCCGCCTGCCGCCGAACACCACCGCCGGCTTGCCCAGGCTCCAGGCCGGCGGCACCGGCTGCGGCGCCTGCGCCTCCAGCAGCGCCACGCGGCTTTCCCGGCCCATGCGGGACAGATGGTGCAGCGCCAGCGCCTCCGGCATGCCCGGCCCGAACAGCGCGCGGCGCAGCACCGCCGCCTCCGCCGCCGTGCCGCCGGCCTCCGTCATCCGGGCCACGGCGCGCCACAGCGGCGGGTCGGCCATGGCGAGGCGCCAATTGGCCCAGGCGAGGCCCTCCGGTGGCGCCGGGGCCAGCAGGATCAGGCCCGCCACCTCCGGCGCATCCAGCAGCCGTTGTGCCACCAGCCCGCCGAGCGAATGCCCGACCAGCACCACGCGGCGATGCAGCGAATCGATCGCCGCCCGGGCATCCGCCGCGTAGTCGCCGAGCCCGGCGGGGGCGCCGTTGCGCTGGGCGCTGAAGCCCGGCGCGAAGACCGCATGGCCGGCGGCCGCGAGCCTCCCTGCGAAACCCTCCGCCCAGACCCAGGCGCCGCAGGCCGCGCCGTGCAGCAGCACCAGCGCGGGCGCATCCGGGCGCGGCGCGGGCGGGTCCCAGGCGAGCATGGTGCCGCGGGCGAAGTTCATCTCGAAGGGATCGGGGGCGCGCATCCGGCGCATGGTGGCAAGGCGCGCCTGCGGCATCAACCACCGGCCGTACCGCGGCGTGCAGCTCAGGCATCCCGCCGTGCCCCGTTCGGCGTCCCGCCGCATCCTGTTCGGCGTCCCGCCGCATCCTGTTCGGCGTCCCGCCGGGGGCCTATGCTGTTGCCATGCCGCACGGACCCGACCCCATGCTGGCGACCATCGTCGCCTGCATCCTGCTCGCCTTCATCTTCGGCACCGGCGCGCGCCTGCTGCGGCTGCCGGCGCTGATTGGCTACATCGCCGCCGGCATGCTGATCGGGCCCTACCTGCCCGGTGCGGTGGCGGAACGCGGCATGGTCTCCGCCATGGCGGAAATCGGCGTGGCGCTGCTGCTGTTCAGCATCGGGCTGCATTTCCGCGCGGCGGACCTGCTGGCGGTGTGGCGTGTGGCGGTGCCGGGCGCGGTGCTGCAGATCCTGGTGGCCTGCGGCTTCGGCGCGCTGGTGGGCCAGGCGCTGCTCGGCCTGGCGCCCGGCGTGTCCTTCGCCTTTGGCCTGGCACTGGCGATTTCCTCCACCGCGGTGGCCACCAAATCGCTGGAGGAGCGCGGCAAGCTCGGCGGCGCGGCGGGCCGGCTGGCCCTCGGCTGGCTGGTGATGCAGGACTTGGTCGTGGTCTTCGCCCTGGTGCTGCTGCCGGCACTCGCCGGCGGTGCCGGGGCGGGCGCGGGCGCCCTTCTGTGGGGGCTGGGCCAGGCCGCCCTGTCGCTCGCCGCTTTCGTGCTGCTGATGGTGCTGGTCGGCCGCCGCGCGCTGCCCTGGGCGCTGACCCGCGTCGCCCGTGGCGGGTCGCGGGAGTTGTTCACCCTGGCGGTGCTGGCCGCCGCGCTGGGCGTGGCGGTGCTCGCCTCCTCCCTGTTCGGGGTGTCCTTCGCACTCGGCGCCTTCTTTGCCGGCGTGCTGCTGGGGGAGAGCGATGTCGGCCACCAGGCGGCGGCGGAAGCCACGCCGCTGACGCGCATCTTCTCCGCCATCTTCTTCGTCTCGGTCGGGCTGCTGCTGGATCTGTCCCAGGTGGCGGGGCAGCCGCTGGCCGCCTTCGCCGCCACCCTCTCCGTCATGCTGGCGATCGGCGGCAGCGTGCTGGTGCTGCTGCTGGCCTTCGGCGTGGCGCCGCGCCTCGCGCTGCTGGTGGCGGCCGGCCTGTCGCAGATCGGCGAATTCTCCTTCCTGCTGACCGAGGTCTCGATCCGCCAGGGCCTGCTGCCGGATACGGTGCGCGGCCCGGTGCTGATGGCCGCGATCGGCAGCATCATCGCCACCCCCCTGCTGCTGAAGGCGGCGGAGGCGCTGGCCCCCAGGCTGGAACGCCACATGGCGCATCGGGCCGCGCAGCGCCCAAGGCCGGCGAAGCCCGCCGGGCCGGCGCCGGCGCCCTGGCCACTGATCGAGCAGCACGCCATCGTCGTCGGCGCCGGGCGCGTCGGCGCCACCGTGATCGGTGCGCTGCGCCGCCACCACCTGCCGCTGATCGTGATGGAGGAGAACCGCGCCGCGGTCGAGCGCCTGACGGCGGAGGGCATCCCCGCCATCTGGGGCGATGCGACGCGGCCGGAGGTCTTCGCCGCCGCGCATCCCGAACGCGCCCGCATCCTGATCCTGGCGCTGCCCGGCGCGCTGGAGGCGCGGGAGGTGCTGCGCCTGGCCCGCCAGGCCAATCCCGCCATCCAGACCGTGGTCCGCAGCCATTCGGAGACGGAGACAAGCTGGCTGGAGGCGGAGGCGGAGGTCGGGCTGGTGATGATGGGCGAACGCGAGATCGCTCTCGGCATGGCCGATTTCGCCATGCAGCGCCTGGGGATCGCCGCCAGCACCGCGCAGGCCACGGTGGACGTGCTGCGCCGGCGCCAGCTTCCCGAAATCGGCTGAACGGGCTTCATCTTCGGGCCGTTGAAAAACCGTCCGGACGGTATAGTTAGCACGTATGGTTGATTCGCATGCTGATTCCCGCACCCGCATCCTCGATGCTGCCGAGGCGATCGTGCAGTCGCGCGGCGTGCCAGCCCTGACGCTGGAGGCGGCGGCGCGCGACGCGGGCATTTCCAAGGGCGGGCTGCTGTACCATTTCGCCTCGAAGGAGGCGCTGCTGAGCGGCATGCTCGGCCGGCTGGCCACCGCGATGCAGGCGGATTTCGCGGCCGCCGTCGCCGCGCAGCCCGAAGGCGCCGGCCGCGCCGCCCGGGCCATGCTGGCCTGGGCCTTCAACGAACCGATCGCCGCCTGCGAATTGCAGGACCGCGCCGCCGCGGTGTTCCTGGCCGCCTTCCACCACGACCCGGTGCTGCTCGACCCGGTGCGCGCGGTCTTCGCGGGCATGCGCGCCGCCATCGCCACGGACGGGCTGGCGCCGGGGGCGGGCCAGGCCATCATGTGCGCCACCGACGGGCTGTTCATGGGGCATGTCTTCGGCCTCTACACCCTGGACCGGGCGGAACTGACCGACCTGCGCGCGGCGCTGGAGCGGCTGCTGGAGACCTCGCCATGACCCGCACGCGCATGCTCGCCGGCGGCCTGCTGCTGCTGGTCCTGGCCGCAGGAGCCTGGTGGATGCTGGGCAGCGCCGCCGAGCCCGCATCCGCGCCGGCTACCGCGGCGACCGGCCCGGCCGGGGTAGGCGCGCTCGGCCGGGTGGAACCTGCCTCCCGCATCCGCCGCCTGGCGCCGGCCGGCGGGGTGGAGGGTACGCGCATCGCCCGATTGCTGGTGGCGGAAGGCGATGCGGTCCGCGCCGGCCAGGTGGTCGCCGAATTCCACGACGCCGCGCTGAAGGACGCCGCCCTGGCGCAGGCGGAGGCGCAGCTCGCCCAATCCGCCGCGCGCCTGGCCCGCACCCGCGCCGCCGGCCGCGCCAGCGAGGTCGCCGCCCAGCGCGCCAGGGTGGAGGCGCTGCGCAACGCCGAGGCCAGCGCGCGGCGGGAGGCGGAGCGGGCGGAGCGCCTGCAACGCAGCGGCGCCGGCGCCGAGGCCACCGCGGAACGCACCCGCTTCTCCGCCAACCAGGCCCGCGCCGAGCGGGCGGAAGCCGAGGCCGCGCTCGACACGCTGCTCAGCCCGCGCCCCGAGGACCTCGCGCTCGCCGAGGCTGAATACACCGCCGCCGAGGCCGCCGTTGCCCGTGCCCGCGCGGAAGCCGCCATGGCCCGGCTGCGCGCGCCGATCGACGGCACCGTGCTGCGCGTGCTGACCCGTGCGGGGGAAGCGGTGGGCAGTGACGGCGTGCTGGAAATGGCCGACCTGACGGCGATGGACGTGGTGGCGGAGGTGTTCGAGACCGACCTGCCACGCCTGCGCCAGGGCGCCCCGGCCGAGGTGGTGGTGCCCGGCGAGCCGCAGCGCTTCGCCGCGACGGTGCGCGAGATCGGCTGGCAGGTGCGCCGCACCACCCAGGCGGGCACCGATCCCGTCGCCGCCGTCGATGCGCGGACGGTGGAAGTGCGGCTGACATTGGCGGCGGAAGGCGTGGCGACGCTGGCGCGGCGCTCCAACATGCAGGTGCAGGTGGCGATCCGGCCATGAGCGCCCCGGCCCTTGGCGCCAGCATCGCCCTCGCGCCGCGGCGCGCGCCCGGGCTCGCGGCCTCCGCGCTGCTGGCGGTGCGCCTGGCCTGGCGGCAATTGTGGTCGGAGAAGGCGCGGCTGGCCTCCGCCATCGCCGGCGTCATGTTCGCCTGCGTGCTGGTCTTCATGCAGCTCGGCTTCCGTGCCGCGCTGTTCGACAGTGCCACGGCGCTGATCGGCGCGATGCGCGGCGACCTGTTCCTGATGCACCCGCTGACCACCGCCAGCTTCCGGTCGGAGCCGATGCCGCGGGTGCGCGCCTGGCAGGTGCTGGCGCTGCCGGAGGTGGAGCGTGCCGTGCCGATCTACCTGGCCCAGGCCACCTGGCGGAACCCGGAGAACGGCACCCGCCGTGCCATCCAGCTCGTTGGCGTGGACACCGATGCGGGGGTGGTGGATTTTCCCGGCCTGGCGCCGCTGCTGGACCGGCTGAAGCGCGCCGATACCATGGCCTTCGACCAGCGATCCCGCCCCGAATTCGGCCCGGTGCCGCAGATGCTGGCGGAACGCGGGCCGTTCGAGGTGCAGGTCGGCAACCGGGACATGGAGGTGGTCGGGCTGATCGAGATCGGGCCGTCCTTCGGCGCGGATGGCAACATCGTGCTGTCGGACGTGAATTTCCGCCGCGTGGTGAAGGAAAGGCTGCTTTCCTCCATCGACCTGGTGGCGATCCGCCTGCGGCCCGGTGCCGATGTCCTCGCCGCGCAGGCGAAGCTGCGGGCCCTGCTGCCGGCGGATGCGATGGTGCTGACCCAGGCGCAGCTCATCGCCCATGAGCGATCCTACTGGGAGGATACGACGCCGATCGGCTTCATCTTCTCCTTCGGCAGCCTGATGGGCCTCGTTGTCGGCATGGTCATCGTCTACCAGATCCTGTTCAGCGACATCGCCGGCCATCTGAAGGAATACGCCACGCTGAAGGCCATGGGCTATTCCAACGGCTATCTCGGCCAGGTGGTGCTGGGCGCGGCGCTGATCCTGGCGGTGGCGGGGTTCGTGCCGGGCTTCCTGGTCTCCGCCCTGCTGTATGATCTGGTGGGCAGCGCCACCTTCCTGCCGCTGGCGATGGACCTGGCGCGCGCCGGCACCGTCTTCGCGATGATCTTCACCATGTGCGCGGTGGCCGGGCTGCTGGCGATGCGGAAGCTGCGCGATGCCAACCCTGCGGACATGTTCTGATGCCGGCTGAAGCACCCGTCCTGCTGCGCGGCATCACCTTCGCCTATGGCGAGGGCGAGCTTCGCAAGGCCGTGCTGCGGGACGTGGACCTGACCGTGGCACCGGGCGAGATCGTGCTGCTGACCGGACCCTCCGGCAGCGGCAAGACCACGCTGCTGACGCTGATCGGCGCGCTGCGCGCGATGCAGGACGGCAGCGCCCGGGTGCTGGGGCAGGAGCTGAAGGGTGCGCCGGAATCGGTTCGCGTCCGCCTGCGCCGCAACATCGGCTTCATCTTCCAGAACCACAACCTGCTGGGCTTCCTGACCGCGCGGCAGAATGTGGCGATGGCGCTGGAGCAGGATGCGGCATTGGGGGAGCGCCAGCGGCTGGACCGCGCGGCCGAACTGCTGGGGCAGGTCGGGCTGGCGGAGCATCTGGACAAGCTGCCCGCCCAGCTTTCCGGCGGCCAGCGCCAGCGCGTCTCGGTCGCCCGCGCATTGGCGGCGGAGCCCGGCCTGGTGCTGGCGGACGAGCCCACCGCGGCGCTGGACAAGGCGAGCGGGCATGAGGTGGTGATGCTGCTGCGCCACCTCGCCAAGTCGCGCGGCGTGCCGATCCTGCTGGTCACGCACGACCCGCGCATCCTCGACATCGCCGATCGCGTGGTGGCGATGGAGGATGGGCGCATCGTGGGCGCCACCGCGGAGCGGAACGCGGCGGCCTGACCCAGGCTGCTTCCGACGCGTCTTGAGCGTCGCCTTGCGCAGCCGCAAGGCTTGAAGATGCTCTATTCCAGCTTGACGTTGCCCAGCCGCACGGCCTCCCGGTAGATGTCCAGCTCGTCGCGGATCACCTGGCCGTAATAGGCGGGGGTGATGTTGGCGGCGGGCGGAATCATCGCGCCCAGGCTGGTCAGGCGGTCCCGCACCGTGGCATCGGCCAGCGCGGCGGCCAGTGCGGCGCGCAGCTTCTCGACAACCGGCGCCGGCGTCCCGGCGGGCGCCAGCAGGCCGAGCGTGGTGCTGAGTTCCGCCTGGACCAGCCCGGCCTCGCGCAGCGTCTGCACATCCGGCAGCAGCGGGGAGCGTTCGGCGGAGGCGATGCCGAGGATGCGGGCGCGGCCATCGGCATGCAGCTGCAGCGCGCTGGAAAGCTGGTCGAACATCACCGGGATATTGCCCGCGATCAGGTCGTTCAGCGCCGGGCCGGTGCCGCGATAGGGCACATGCACCAGCCCCGCCCCGGTGCCGGCATTGAACAGCTCGATCGCCAGATGCGCGCCGGAGCCGGTGCCGGCGGTGCCGGCCGAGAAGCCGCCCGGCGTGGACTTCGCCGCCGCGACGAATTCCGCCAGGCTGCGCGCCGTGATGTCCTTCGCCACCATGAGCACGATCGGCACGCGATAGGCCATGCCGATCGGCGCGAAGTCGCGCAGCGGATCATAGGGCAGGCGTTCCATCGCCACGGGAAAGATCGAGACGGGCGCGGTGCCGGTGATCAGCATGGTGTGGCCGTCCGGCCGTGCCTTCGCCACGGCGTCGGTGCCGACGATGCCGCCGGCGCCGGCCCGGTTCTCCACCACCACCGGCTGGCCCAGCGCCTGGCTCATCGCCGGCTGCAGCAGTCTCGCGGTGAAATCCACATTGCCGCCGGGCGGGTAGCCGACCACCAGCCGCACGGGGCGGTCCGGAAAGGTCTGGGCCTGCGCCTGGCCGGTCGCGGCCAGCGCGAGGGCGGCCCCGCCGAAGATCGTCGTGCGACGTGTCACCATCTTCTTGTCTCCCCTGTTCAGCCTTGCGCCGCCCGCCGGGCGGCGAATTCGCGTTCCAGCAGCGGGATCGACCCGCCCGCGTGCCAGATCTGTACCATGCGTTCGGAGAATGGGCTGGCGCGCAACACGCGGCCATCCGGCAGGGTCACAAGCCCGGTCGCCGGGTCCGCCTCCAGCACCTCTCCATCCTGCACCGCGGCGTGGATGCCGGGGCAGATCATCACCGGCAGCCCGTGGTTCAGCGCCCGGCGCAGGAAGCCGGAATCGCAGGATTCCACCACGACCACGGCGATGCCGGAGGCGCGCATGGCGACGCTGACCTCGACATGGTTGTGGTGCGCGAAGTTGCGCCCGCCGACGACGATGTCGCCCTTCCGCACCTCGGCCGGGAATTCCGGCCGCAGCCGCCGGAAACACATGGCGCGCAGCGCGTCCTCGTCGAATTCCTTGCCGAAGCTGTCGCGGATGATGGCGAATTCGATGATGCCGTCATCGCCATGCACGTCGTCGCCGAATTTCCACACCCGGCCGCGCGGCACTGTCATGCCTCCACCTCCGACAGCATGTCGCGCGGATCGGTGATGCGCCCCGCCACGGCGGAGGCCGCGACCACCGCCGGCCCGGCAAGGTAGACGCGGGAGGAACGTGCGCCGTTGCGGCCGTGGTAGTTGAACTGCTGGGTGGAGATCAGCACCTCATTCTCGTTCAGCACGCCCTGGTAGCCCCAGCAGGTGGTGCAGCCGGGGGCGAGGATGGTGGCGCCGGCTTCGGCCAGCACCTCCAGCAGCCCCTCACGCGCCGCCTCGACATAGACGCCGCGGCTGCCGGGGGTGACATACAGCGTGACATGCGGCGCCACCTGGCGGCCGCGCAGCAGGCGTGCCGCTTCCCGCATGTCGTCCAGCCGGCCATTGGCGCAGGATCCGATGGTGGCCTGGTCGATCCGCCTGCCGGCCGCCTGTTCCACCGGCACCGCGCCATGCGCATCCGGCGGCACCGTGACCATCGGCTGGATGGCCGCGAGGTCGTAGGTCAGCCGCGTCATGTAGCTGGCGTCCGGATCGGCGCGCACCACCTGCCAGGGCCGGCCGGCGTCGCGGGCGCGCACATAGTCCAGCGCCAGCGCATCCGGCTCCATGATCCCGGTATAGGCGCCGGAGTGGAACAGGGAGGCGAGGATCGCCTGGCGGTCATCCAGGCTCAGCGTCGCCAGACCCGGCCCGTCGAACTCCACGCAGCATTGCAGAAGCCGCCCATCGGCGGTGCAGTCGCGCAGGATGGTCTGGATCAGATCCCGCGCCGTGACGCCGAAGCCGAGCCGCCCGGTCAGCGTGATGCGGGCGGAGGGCGGCACCGCGATCCAGTTCTCATCCTGGATGATGGCGACGATCACCTCCGTCGAGATCGGCAGGTTCAGCGCACCCAGCACGCCGATCGTCGCGATGTTGCCCTCGTCGGAGAAGATCAGCGTGCCCGGCCGGGCGAAGCCGCGCTCCGTCAGCACCAGGTGGCGCAGCCCGTTGCCGGGGCCGAAGAAATTCTCGATGCCCTGGCTTTCGCACCAGTCGCGCAGCGTGCGGTGGGTCTCGTGGTGGTGCGATCCCATGGCGGCGGAGGTGGAATGGTCGATCACCATCACCGCCTTGTCCGGGCGGGGAATCCGGTCCACGCCGATGCGTTCCAGGTTGCGCTTGTGGCCGGGCCAGAACAGCTCCTGGCAGGCCGTGTAGTCGGGTGAGACGGTGACGTATTCGCCGACCGAGACCTGATCCCGCCCGCAATGCGCAGCGATGATCTTCTGGGCGATGGTCTGGCCGATGGTCTGGCCGATGGTCTGGGCGGCGGTCCTGACGATGGCTGGGGCGGCGGCACTCATGCCGGTGCGCCCGGGGCGGCCGCGCCGCCAGATGTCCCGATCAGCATCCACCCTCCTCGCCGGTCTATGCGCGGCGTCGAACTCAAGGTTTATAGGTCATACTTATGGCCGATGAACAGGGGTGGATCGGGCTGGCCGTTACGGCAGGCGGTGCATCCAGCCCTGCAGGTTCGGCAGCAGGTCGAACCGGGCAACCTGCGCTTCCGTCGCCTCGCCCAGTTCCATCAGCCGCTGCAGCCCGGTCAGCAGCGCGACGCGGTCGCGGTCCAGGCGCCGGCCGGTCAGCGCTTCGTAATGCGCCATCATCCGGTCGGTCAGCTCCGGCGCGATGAAGCTGGGGGCCAGGAAGTCCCGGTGCAGCGGGCCGAAGCCGCTGCTGCCGAAGTCGAAGACGCCATGTACCCGGCCCGCCGCATGGTCGAAGGCGAGGTTCCAGCCATGCGTGTCGAAATGCCCGAAGACGATGCCGGCGGGGTCCGGCGCCATGGCAGCGCAATCGGTCGCGATCCGTGTCGCCGCCGCCCGCAGCCCGGGCGGCAGGCGCGGCAGGGCCTGGTGCAGGATCGCCTCGGGCGCTGGCCATGGCCACACCGGCCCGGCGCCCGCCTGCCGCAGCGGCGCATGGTCCAGGCCGTGCAAGGCGGCCTGGAAGCCGGCCAGATCCTCCGCCAGCCGCTGCCGTGCGGCCTCCGGCAGGGCGGCGTAGTGGGTTGGCAGCAGCGTGCCGCCCGGCAGTTTCACATGCCAGGCGAAGCAGGGAGGGCCGGGATGGAAGTGGGTGCGCGGCACCGCGAGCTTCACCGATGGCCCGATCGCCGCCAGCAGCCGCGCTTCCCGCGCCAATTCGCCCGCACCGCGATCGAAGCGCGGAAAGCGGAAGATCAGCCGGTCATCGACATCGACCGCCTGGCTTTCCCAGCCATCGGCCAGCAAGGTGAACCGGGCGCCGGCGAGGTCCGGGAAGGCGGCGAGGATGGCGGCGCGCAGCGCATCCAGCCCCGCCTCCACGGTCAGTCGGCCTTGGCGCTGGCCTCGGAGCGCGTGGTGCCGACGCGCTGGGCCAGGGCGGCGGCCATGAAGTCGTCGATCTCGCCATCCAGCACGGCGGCCGGATTGCCCTTTTCCACGCCGGTCCGCAGGTCCTTGACCATCTGGTAGGGCTGCAGCACGTAGCTGCGGATCTGGTGGCCCCAGCCGATATCGGTCTTGCCGGCCTCCACCGCGTCGCTGATCGCCTCGCGCTTGCGGAGTTCCAGCTCATAGAGCCGCGCCTTCAGCATCTCCATGGCGATGGCGCGGTTCTTGTGCTGGCTGCGGTCCTGGGTCGAGGCGGCGACCACGCCGGTTGGAAGGTGGGTAAACCGCACGCCGGATTCGGTCTTGTTGACGTGCTGCCCGCCCGCGCCGGAAGCTCGGAAGGTGTCGGTCTTGAGGTCGGCCGGATTGATCTCGATCTCGATCCGGTCGTCGATCACCGGATAGACGTAGACGCTGGCAAAACTGGTCTGCCGGCGCGCCGCGGCGTCGAAGGGGCTGATGCGGACCAGGCGATGCACGCCGGTTTCCGTCTTCAGCCAGCCGAAGGCGTTCGGGCCGGTGACCTGGATGGTGGCCGACTTGATGCCGGCCTGCTCGCCATCGGATTGTTCGGTCAGCGACAGCTTGTAGCCGCGCTTCTCGGCCCAGCGCGTGTACATCCGCAGCAGCATCTCGGCCCAGTCCTGGGCCTCGGTGCCGCCGGCGCCGGCGTTCACTTCCAGATAGGCGTCGTTCTGGTCGGCCTCGCCGGATAGCAGGCTTTCCGTCTCGCGGTGCTTCACCTCGGCGGCGTAGGTCTTGAGGTCGGCGACCGCGGCATCGGCGATGGCGACATCGCCCTCCGCCTCGGCCAGCTCGATCAGCTCCAGCGCATCCGCCACGTTGCGCTCCAGCGTCTGCACGCCCTCGATCTGCGCGGCCAGGCGGTTGCGTTCGCGCATCAGGGCCTGTGCGGCATCCGCCTTGGTCCAGAGGTCCGGATCCTCGGATTTCGCGTTCAGCTCCTCGAGCTGCCGCAGCGCCTCATCCCAATTGAGATGGGCGCGCAGCAGGGCGAGGCCCTCGGCGATCTGGGTCTTCAGGTTCTCGGCATCGGCGCGCATGGCGGGTTACCTAGAGCCCGCCCGGGCGGCTGTCGAGACAGCAGTCGAATTGCGGCCCGCCGCTTATGCGGCGAGCAAAGGCCGCGGAGCGACCGCCCGGCGCTTGAAGGGCGGCTAGTACAAACCGCCCAGGTTGCTGTCCACGCTGGCCGCCGCCGTACCAGGCTCCGGCGCCAGCGGGTCCATCGGCGGACGGGCGCTGTTCTCGGTGCCGGGCTTGAACGCTTCGTAGATGGTCTGGCCGTTCGGCAGTTGCAGCCGCACCAGCGCTACGCCCGGCGGCGCGCGGAAGGGCAGGGGAGGGCTGTCGCCCAGCGCCGCCGCCACCACGTCGCGGAAGATCGGCGCCGCATTGCTGCCGCCGGTCTCGCCATTGCCCAGGCTGCGCGGCTCATCGAAGCCGACCCAGACGGCAACCACCAGGTCCGGGGTGAAGCCGACGAACCAATTATCCTTGAAGTCGTCCGTGGTGCCGGTCTTGCCCGCCACCGGGCGGTCCAGCCCGGCGCCGGCCCGCGCCCCGGTACCGCGCTGCACGACGCCCTGCAGCATGCTGGTCATCTGGAAGGCGGAAACCGGGTCCGTCACCTGCTGGCGGGTTTCCGCCAGGGCCGGCGGCGGGCCGTTCGGCTCGCTGTTGCAGGCGCGGCATTCGCGCGCATCGGTACGCCAGACCAGGCGGCCCTGGCGGTCCTGCACGCTGTCGATCAGCGTCGGCGTCACCTGCCGGCCGCCATTCACGAAGCTGGCATAGCCAGCCGCCTGGCGCAGCACCGTGGTCTCCCCGGCGCCGAGCGACATGGCCAGCACGCGCTGCATGTTGGGGATGACGCCGAAGCGGGAGGCGACTTCCGCCACCGCAGGCATGCCGACCTGCTGCGCCAGGCGCACGGTGACGAGGTTGAGGCTGCGCTCCAGAGCGCTGCGCATCGTCACCCAGCCCTGCGGCGCGCCGCCGCCATAATTGCCCGGCCGCCACAGGCCCTGCGGCGTCATCACCTCCACCGGGCCGTCCAGCAGAAGCTGGTTCGGCGGGATGCCGGCCTCCAGCCCCGCCAGGTAGACGTAGGGCTTGAAGGAGGAACCCGGCTGCCGCTGCGCCTGGCTGGCGCGGTTGAACCAGGACCGCTCGAAGGACCAGCCGCCGACCATCGCCAGCACGCGGCCGGTGTTCGGGTCCATCGCCACCACGGCGCCCTCCACCTCCGGCATCTGGCGCAGGGTCAGGCGTTCCGGCCGGGCCGGGGTGCGGCCCTGGGCGGCGGTGGCGGGCAGGGTTTCCACCAGCACCACGTCACCCGGAGAAAGCACGTCCTGCATGCGCCGCGGCGCGCCACCGACGCGGCCATCCCGCACCGGGCGGGCCCAGCCGGAAACCTCGGCGAAGGGCAGCATGGCGGTGCGCGGCTGCGCCGCCGCACGGGCATCAGGCCGCTCCAGCCAGGCCATGCGCGCTTCCCGGTCGCGCACCTCCAGCGCCACGGCCAGGCGCCATTCGGCCGGCGCGCCGGGTGGGCGCTGCTGCGCCTGCAGCGCGGGCAGCCATTCCGTGGCCTCAGCCGGGATGCGCGCCACCGGGCCGCGCCAGCCGCCGCGCCGGCGGTCATAGGCCAGCAGCCCGTTGCGCAGCGCCGTCTCCGCGCCTTCCTGCAGCACCGGGTCGAGCGAGGTGCGGACCACGAGGCCGCCCATCGTGGTCTGGTCGGCGCCGAAGCGGGCGACCAGTTCGCGGCGCACTTCCTCGGTGAAGTACTGGCCCACCGGCACCACGTCCGGCCGCCGCTGCGGGCGGGGGACCAGCGGCTCGGCCTTGGCGCGCGTGGCATCCGCCACGGTCAGCGCGCCATCCTCCGCCATGCGGTCGATCACCCAGTTCCGCCGGCCGATCGCGGCCTCGGGGAAGCGGGCCGGGTTGTAGTTGTTCGGCGCCTTGGGCAGCGCGGCCAGGAAGGCGGCTTCCGCCGCCGAAAGGTCATCCAGCGACTTGTTGAAGTAGTTCTGCGCCGCCGCCGCCACGCCATAGGCCTGCTGGCCGAGGAAGATCTCGTTCAGGTAGATCTCGAGGATGCGGGCCTTCGGCATCGCCTGCTCGATCCGCAGCGCCAGGATCGCCTCCCGCACCTTGCGCATCAGCGTGCGGTCGTTGCCGACCAGCATGTTCTTGGCGACCTGCTGGGTGATGGTGGAGGCGCCGCCCATGCGGCGGCCGGTGCCCAGCTGCTCCAGGTTGGACACCACGGTGCGCGCGATGCCGATCGGGTCGACGCCGTGATGCGACCAGAAGCGCTGGTCCTCGGCGGAGACGAAGGCCTGCTGCACATGGCGCGGAATCGCCTCGATCGGCACGAAGACGCGGCGTTCCTGGGCCAGCTCGGCCATCAGCCGGCTGTCGCCGGCATAGATCCGGCTCATCTGCGGCGCCTGGTAATCCGCCAGCCAGCGGTAATCCGGCAGCTCCGCCGCGGCGGAGCGATACAGCGCATAGGCGGCACCGGCCCCGGTCAGGCCGATCGCCACCGTCAGGATGATGACGGTCTTCGCCAGGAAGCCCATGGTGCCGAAGAACCAGCCGCGCCCCGGGCGCGGAGCCTTGCGCTGGCGCGGGGCCTTGGGCGGGCGCGGCGGCTTGCCGGCGGGCGGTTGCGGGTCAGCGGCATTCGGGCGGCTGCCCACCATCGGGCCTTCGGCGCGGAGGTCGTGGGTGTCCATGGGCTCCCCATACACTGTCCGGCGGTGCGCGGCACATGCCAGCCGCATGACTCTGCCCTGCACCCGCGGAGACGTGTGCCGGAACTGGGGTCGGCGCGCCCGGCTTTCGAGGGCAGCGCCGCCGGTTCAAACAGACATGGCTCAGCCGAAGACGGCCGCCATGTCGCGCGACTGCGCCAGCCAGCCATGGATGGCACGGCCCATGGCGCGGGCCAGCTTGGCGCGATGATCCGCCCGGCGCAGCGCGGCCTCGTCCTGCGGGTCGGAAAGGAAGCCCATCTCGACCAGCACCGCCGGCACGTCCGGCGCCTTCAGCACCACGAAGCCGGCCTGGCGGTGCGTGTTGGGCAGCAGCGGCACGTCCTCCCCCAGTTCCGCCACCACCTGCTGCGCCATGCGGGCGCTGCCGATCCGGGTTTCCGCCTGGATCAGGGAGGCAAGGATGGCCTGCACCTCCGGCGGCACGGAGGGCAGGCGCAGCCCGCCGGCGCGATCCGCCTGGTTCTCCCGCCGCGCCAGCGCCCCGGCCAGCGAGTCGGAGCTGTCGCCAAGGGTATAGACGCTGGCGCCGCGCGCGCCCGGCGCGCTGTCCGCATGCAGGGAGACGAACAGCGCGGCCTGGCGGCGGCGGGCGAAATCCACCCGGGCGCCGAGGGCCACGAAACGGTCATTGCTACGGGTCAGCGCCACGCGGCAGCGGCCGCCGGCCTCCAGCACGCGCTTGAGCTGGATCGCCGCGGCCAGCACCACGCGCTTTTCCTGCGTGCCGCGGGTGCCGATGGCGCCCGGGTCGCGCCCGCCATGGCCGGGGTCGAGCACCACCAGCGGCAGGTCCGCCGTGCGGCGGGCGGCGGAGGCGGGGCCGCCGCCCTCGGCCATCACGCTGCCGCCGCCGGCCAGCCGCGCGAAGGGCGCGGCGGCGCCGGGCACCACCTCGATCACCAGCTGGTTGCCACTGGAAGCGGCGCGGCGCAGCGCCACCGGGCCGGACAGGTCGAGCCGCAGCCGGCCGCGCTCGATGCGGGCGGCGCGCACCGGCCCGGCGCCGCGCAGCCTGGTGGCGGCACGCCAGGCCTGGCCGGGCACTTCCAGCAGCAGGCGGTTCGGCCGGCGCGCGGCCAGCAGCTTCCAGCGCGCCCCGGCGGGCAGGGTGATGGTCAGGCGTGCGCCGGGGCCTATCGCCTCCAGCGATGCGCCGGTGACAGCGGCAAGGACTTCGGTTGGCGCAGGCAGCGCCGCCAGGCCGAGCATGAGGCTCGCCAGGGCTCGGCGACCGAGCATGGGTGGCACCCCCTTGATTCCGGCGGATCGGCGGCAACCGCCGGCCAATCCGCATGGGCAGGCCGCGCACGGCCCCCCGGCGCGGCAGGCCGGACCACCCCCCGGTGCCGGCCATGCGGGCAGATTGCCACATCCTGCCCGTGGCTTGCCAGCTTTGGTTGAGAGGCTGCGTGAGTTTGGCGCCCGCCGCGGCCTGCGCCAGGGGCCTTTTCGGGTCCATGGTCGGCGGCGCCTTGTGGAGGCTGGGCGGGCCGCCTATGGTGACCTGCCCCGGTGGCAACCGCCGCCGGCTTGGTTTGCGTGTCGCGCGGCTGCCCGGCCCCGCATCCGCCCGCGTTGTCGCGGTGGACAGGGTTTCGGGTCAATGGCCGGACTGCCTGGCATGGTGATGGGCATTGCCCAGCGTCGTGTTTCGCCAGGTGTCGCGACGCCGGCCCGGCCGGCGCGGAGCCTGCGCGGACACCCTGCGACCGATTCGTGCAGAAACGAGGTTGGAGACAGGGCGCCCCACAGGCCAGCCGCCCGCCCGATTGCGCCTGCGACCGGCGCCCCTGTTCATGGGGCATGCCGATTGAAGGGTTTCCGGGGCAGCGCGAGGCGCGCCCGCCGGGACCGGTCTGCCAGGGAGGATTTCCCCGGCGCATCGGCCCCACTGAACCCAACAGGGTCTGTCCCAGGGGCCATCCCCGGGGCGGGCCCGCCGCGACAAGGACCGGTTCGCCGCCGCATGGACGATTTCCTGCCGCCGATCCGTTCTGTCTCGGGCCCCGTCACCCCCGACCGCCGCTGCCGGCCCACGGGTCCAACCCCTGGCCAGCGCGGTGCGGAGTTTCCACCCCCATGACCAAGCGCATGCTGATCGACGCATCCCACCCCGAGGAAACCCGGGTGGTGGTGCTGGATGGCAACCGGCTCGAAGCCTTCGATATCGAGTCGGCGAACAAGATGCCCCTGAAGGGCAACATCTACCTGGCCCGCGTCGTGCGGGTCGAACCCAGCCTGCAGGCCGCCTTCGTCGAGTATGGCGGCAACCGGCATGGCTTCCTCGCCTTCAGCGAGATCCACCCGGACTACTACCAACTGCCCGTCGCCGACCGGCAGCGCCTGATCGAGATGCAGCAGGCCGAGGCGCGCGAGGAACAGGAACGCGAGGACGCCGAGGAAGCGGCCCGCGACGGCGACGAGGCCCTGACCGGCGCGTTGCAGGCCGCCATCGAGGGCGAGGCCGAGGTCGTGGCAGAGGATGCGGCAGAGGCCGGGTCCGAAGACGCGGCGGGCGAGCAGGTCCGATCGGCAGATGCCCGATCCGACGACGCCCGATCCGATGACACCCGATCCGACGACGCCGGGTCCGACCAGGCCGGCTCCGGCGATGCCGGGTTCGATGCGGAGGGTGATCGCGACCCGGGGCGCGCCATGCCGATGGCGATGCAGGTGGACCGCATCACCGCCGACGAACCGCCCGAGGCCACGACGCAGGCCGAGGCCGAAGCCGCCGCGGAAGACGCGGCCCTGGCCGCGGAGCGGCGCGAGAACGCCGAGGCCGCCGGCGACATGGAGGCGTCCGAGGATAGCGGCGCCGATGATGACGGCCGCGAGGACGGGCGCGGCGGCGATTCGGAAACCGGTGATCCGGAGAATGGCGACTCCGAGACCGGCGACTCCGAGACCGGCGACTCGGAGAACGGCGACACTTACACTGCGGATTCGGTGGCCGGGGAGCCGGGCGGCGAGCCGCGCCAGGCCCGCGGGCGCCAGGACCGTGGCGGCCGCGGCCGGGGCCGCGACCGGGATCGCGGCCGTGACCGCGACAGGGGTGGTGACCGGGGCGGCGACCGGGGTGGTGACCGGGGCGGCGATCGTGCGCGCCAGGACGACGAGGTCGAGAGCGTCGGCAATTCCGAGGCGCCGCCGCCCGAATCGCTCGGCGGCACCACCGAGGACGACGCGCGCGAGCGCCGCATCCCGCCGCGCTTCCTGCGCCACTACAAGATCCAGGAGGTCATCAAGCGCCGCCAGATCATGCTGATCCAGGTGGTGAAGGAGGAGCGCGGCGGTAAGGGTGCCGCGCTGACCACCTATATCTCGCTGGCCGGCCGCTTCTCGGTCCTGATGCCGAACTCGCCGCGCGGCGGCGGCGTCTCCCGCAAGATCACCTCGGCCGGCGACCGCAAGCGCCTGCGCGAGATCATCGACGAGCAGCAGCTGCCGCAGGGCATGTCCCTGATCGTCCGCACCGCCGGCGCCCAGCGCCCGAAGCCCGAGATCAAGCGGGACTGCGAGTACCTGCTGCGCCTGTGGGACAACATCCGCGAGCGCACCTTCGCCTCCACCGCCCCGGCGCTGATCTATGAGGAAGCCGACCTCATCAAGCGCTCGATCCGCGACGTCTACGGCAAGGACGTCGAGGAAGTGTATGTGGAGGGCGAGGAAGCCTATCAGGATGCGCGCGAATTCATGCGCATGCTGATGCCCGCGCACGTGAACAAGGTGAAGCCGGTGCGCGACGGCGTGCCGCTGTTTGCCCGCTACGGCGTCGATGCCCAGCTCGATGCCATGCACAGCCCGAATGTGCAGCTGAAGTCGGGCGGCTACATCGTCATCAACCAGACGGAAGCGCTGGTTTCCATCGACGTGAACTCCGGCCGCGCCACCCGCGACCGGCACATCGAGGACACGGCGCTGCGCACCAACCTGGAAGCGGCGGATGAGGTGGCGCGCCAGCTTCGCCTGCGCGATCTGGCCGGCCTGATCGTCATCGACTTCATCGACATGGAATCGGCGCGCAACGATGCGCAGGTCGAGCGTCGCCTGAAGGAAGCCCTGAAGCAGGACCGGGCCCGCATCCAGGTCGGCCGGATCAGCCATTTCGGCCTGCTGGAGATGTCCCGCCAGCGGCTGCGGCCTTCCGTGGTGGAACACGCCTATGTCGCCTGCCCGCATTGCCAGGGCCGCGGCCTGGTCCGCAGCGTGGAATCCAGCGGCCTGCAGGTGCTGCGCCAGATCGAGGAGGAGGGCGCCCGCCGCCGCGCCGCCGAGATCATCGTCCACTGTGCCATGCCGGTGATGCTGTGGCTGCTGAACCAGAAGCGCGAGCGGCTTGGCCAGATCGAGCAGCGCTTCGGCATGCGCGTGCTGGTGCAGCCCGACGACACGCTGATCCCGCCCGCCCTGCGGATCGAGAAGACCCGCGCCGCCAACCCGGATGCGATGCCGGAGCGTCCCTCCGCCCTGCGGATGGATTTCGCGCCGGAGCCGGAGCCGGTCGAGGAGGAGCCCGACATCGAGGAGATCGAGGCCGAGCCGCCGCCGCGAGCCGAATCCGAGCCGCGCCAGCGGGCCGAGGCGCCGGCCGAGAAGTCGGGCGAGCGCCCGGGCGAGAAGCCGGCTGAAGGCGCCGAGGGCGAGGCCGGTCGTCGCCGTCGCCGCCGTCGTCGCCGTGGCGGCCGTCGCGACGGGGTCGAGGGCGTCGAGGGCCAGGCGGGTGAGTCCGGCGGAACCGAGGAGGATGAGGCCGAGGACGGCGAGGAGACGGCCGAGGCATCGCCCGTGCCGCAGCCCGGCCTGGCCGACCCTGCCGTTGCTGCCGAGGGCACCAGTGTTCCTGCCGCGACCGGCCCCCGTGTTCCCGCCGCGGCCGGCGAGGAATCCCTCGCCGAGACCACGGATGAATCCGAGGAGGATGAGGCCGCCCGTCGGCGTCGCCGTGGCCGCCGCGGCGGTCGTCGCCGGCGTGAGGAAGGCGAACAGCCGGCCGAGCCGGTTGCCGCCCTGCCGAGCCCGACGCCGCCGCAATCCCCGCCGCCGGCCCGCCGCGCGCCGACCCCGGCCGACCCCTTCGCCGGGCATATGGACGACATCTTCATGGCGATGGAGGCAGCCGAGGAGGCCGCCGAGCGCGCCGTGAAGTCCCGCCGCCACGCCCAGCCGGCCGTACAGCCGGTTGCGGAAGTGCCGGTTGTTCAGGAGCCGGTGGTGCAGGAGCCGGTGGTTCAGGCTCCGGTGGCCGAGACGCCACCGGCTGAGCAGCCGCCCGCCGAGTTGCCGGCGCCGGTCGCCATCGCGGCGGCGCCCGCCATGGTCGAGCCGGTGGCACCGCCCGATTCGGCCCTGGCCGAGCCGCCGGCTGCCGCCGTTCCGACACCGGTCCCGGCGCGTGAACCGGCGCCCGAGCCGGCGCCCGAACCGGCGCCCGCCGCCACAGAGGCCCCCGCCGAGCCGGTCGCCGCGCCGCCGGTGGCGCCGATCGTGCTGGGTGAGGGCGCAGTGCCGGAACTGCCGCGCAAGCGGGGCTGGTGGCGCGCCTGACCCCGAGGGCCCGGGCGGCAACGCCCGGGCCGCTTATCTCTGATTAAGCCGGCGGTCCGGTTGCGGCCCGCCGCGCCAGCGGCGAGGATGCCCGCCTGAGACCGTGCCGGTACCGGCGCGGCCGGGAGGGAGTAGCAAGCGTGGCGCAACTGACCGTCCTCGAACCCGAGGGCATGTATCCGGACACGAATTTGGAGCAGGAGGTCTTCGGCCCCGGGGTCGAGTTCCTGCATGGTGGCGCGCCGCATACCGGCACGCTGGATGCCCTGCCGGATGCCGTCTGCGCCAGGGTCGATGGCCTGCAGATCTTCCGCCACTGGCTGACGCCCAAGGACCTGGCGCGTTTTCCCAAGCTGCGCGTCGTGGTGCGGATGGGCGTGGGCTACGACAGGCTGGACCGTGCCGCCTGCGCCGCGCGCGGCATCACCGTCTGCAACGTGCCGGATTACGGCACGCAGGAAGTGGCGGACCACGCCATCTCGCTGGCGCTGGGCCTGCGGCGCGGCCTGTTCCTGCATCATGAGATGCAGCGCAGCGATCCGCCCGCGCCGTGGCGCTACGTGGACAGCCCGCTGATCCGCCGGGCGGAGGTGCAGGGCTTCGGCATCGTCGGCCTCGGCCGCATCGGCATGGCCGTGGCGCTGCGGGCCAAGGCCTTCGGCTTCAAGGTCCGCTTCTACGACCCGCACCTTCCGAATGGCGTGGACCGGGCGCTCGGCATCACCCGCTGCCGGACGCTGGAAGACCTGATGCGCGACGCCGACGTGTTGTCGATCCATGCGCCGGATACGCGGGAGACGCGCGGGATGATCGGCGCGCGGGAACTGGCCTGGCTGCCGGAAGGCGCCGTTGTGGTGAACACCGCGCGCGGTACAAGCCTCGATATCGATGCGCTGGAAGCCGGTTTGCGCTCCGGTCAAATCGCCGGCGCCGGGCTCGACGTGATTCCGGTCGAACCGCCGGTGGACCCGGTGCCGAGCCTGCTTGCCGCCTACCGGGCAAGGGAGCCCTGGCTGCAGGGCCGCGTGGTCATCACGCCGCACAGCGCCTTCCACACCCCGGAAGCCTGGCTGGACATTCGGCGCAAGAGCGCCGAAACCATGCGGGACGTCCTGCTGCTCGGGTTGTCCACCAACGTCATTCTCCCGGATAAAGGGTAAACTTGGCGGGCCGATACACGCGGCCCGCGAATCCAGGGGTTGCGTTGCAAAAAAGAGATTGACGTTGAGCGTTAATCAACACAGTATTGTGAGACATGTCGCGGCCATCTCCGCGACATATTGCGGTGCACCATGAGGTTTGGTCGGTGCTGCACCCCCCCTGGGTGGTCCCGCAGCTTCGGCGGGTCCCCATGCTCCGAGGAGATTGCTAGGCGTGCATGTCTTTCTCGACATCTCCCGTCTCCTCATGGTTGCCCACCGCTCGGCGCCGTCGGGGATCGACCGGGTCGAGCTTGCCTATGCCCGCCACTGGGCGACGAACGACCCCGCCCATTGCACCTTCGTGGCGGAGGTTCCGCTGCTCGGATTCGCGGCGCTGCCCACCTCCCTGGTGCGGGAGCTGGTGGTGGCGCTGGAGGAATCCTGGGAAAGCGGCACGCGGCTGGCTGCCGGCACCGCGCGCCGCGCCCGGCTGGCGCTGCCCTTCGGCCGGCCCGCGCTGAACGAGGCGCTGCGCCGCCCCGGTGACAAATGCTTCCTGCTGGTCTCGCACCGGGCCCTGGAACGGCCCGCGCGGATTTCCAGCATGCGGCGCAACGGCTGCCATTTCGTGCCGCTGATCCACGACCTGATCCCGCTGCACCACCCGGAATTCGCCCGCGCCGGACAGGCCGAGAAGCACAAGCGCCGCATCATCACGACGGCGGCGCTGGCGGATGCCATCATCGTCAATTCCGCGGCGACGGCAGCCGAGCTCTCGCCCTGGCTGGCGGCGCGGCCGGACCGCCCGCTGGTCGCCGTCGCGCCGCTCGGCGTGACGCCGCCGGCGGTGGAGGCGCCGCCGGTGGCGCTTCGGCCCTATTTCGTGGCGCTGGGCACCATCGAGCCGCGCAAGAACCACCTGCTGCTGCTGAACCTCTGGCGCCAGTTCGCCAGCACCATGGGCGGCGCCGCGCCGCGCCTGGTGGTGGTCGGCCGCCGCGGCTGGGAGAATGAGAACGTGCTGGACATGCTGGAGCGGTGTTCCGCGCTGGATGGCCTGGTGCGGGAATCCGGCTCGCTGCCCGACCGGGAAGTGGCGTCCCTGCTGCGCGGCGCGCGCGCCCTGCTGTTCCCCTCCTTCGCCGAGGGCTTCGGCCTGCCGCTGGCGGAAAGCCTGGCGCTCGGCGTGCCGGCCCTGGCATCCGACCTGCCGGCGCTGCGCGAGGTGGGCCGCCAGGTGCCGGACTACCTGGATCCGCTGGATGGCATGTCCTGGCGCAGTGCCGTGCTGGACTACGCCCGCCCGGACAGCGGCAGCCGCCGCGCCCAGATGGGCCGCATGGCAGGCTGGAAGCCGCCGAGCTGGGAGAACCACTTCGTCGCGGTGGAACAGCTTTTCCGCGACCTGGTGAAGCGTCCGTCCGACCGGACGGCGCCTCGCCCCGACCAGCCCGCCAGCCTGCCTGAGCGCGACCGCGACTGGTCCATGCCGCTGCCCGGCGCCGTTCGGCGCGACGAGGGGTTGCCGTGACCGCCGCCCGCGCAGGCCGACCCTGAAAGGGGCCTTGTCATGAAATCCACCCGTCCTCCCCGGGTGGCCCAGCAGCGTGCCGCAATGCCCATCGCCATCCTCGGCATGGGCTGCCGGTTGCCCGGGGCCGCCGATGCCGAAGCGCTGTGGTCCCTGCTGGAATCCGGCCGCGATGCCGTCTCCACCCTGCCGGCGGACCGCTTCAACCAGGCCGCCTTCCTGCATCCGCGCCGCAGCGAGCCGGGGCGCGCCTATACCTTCGCCGCCGGAGCGCTGGGCGATGTGCGCGGCTTCGATGCCGGCGCCTTCGGCATCTCACCGCGTGAGGCCGCGGAGATGGACCCGCAGCAGCGCCTGCTGCTGGAGGTGACGCTGGCGGCGATGGAGGATGCCGGGGTGCGGCCCTCCGCCCTGGCGGGGCGCGATGTCGGCGTCTTCGTCGGCGGTTCCTCCACCGACTACGGCGATCTGCGCCTCCTGGATCACGCGGGTGGCGACCGGTACTTCATGACCGGCAATGCGCTGTCGATCCTGTCCAACCGGCTGACCAATGTCTTCGACCTGCGCGGCCCGGCCGAGACCATCGACACCGCCTGCGCCTCCTCCCTCGTCGCGCTGCACGCGGCCTGCCAGGCGCTGGCGGAGGGTCGTCTGGAAGCGGCGGTGGTGGCGGGGGTGCAGATGCTGCTCTCGCCGTTCCCCTTCGTCGGCTTCTCCCGCGCCGGCATGCTGTCCCCCACCGGGCGCTGCCGCGCCTTCACGGCGGGGGCGGATGGCTATGTGCGGGCGGAGGGTTCGGCGGCCTTCCTGCTGAAGCCGCTGGATGCCGCGCTGGCGGCCGGCGATTCGATACGTGGCGTGATCCTGGCGAGCGGCGTCAGCGCGGTGGGCCGCAGCATCGGCCTGTCGCTGCCGAACCGCGATTCGCAGGCCAAGCTGATCCGCCAGGTGATGCAGGATGCCGGCGTCACCGCCGATCGCCTGGCCTATTGGGAAGCGCATGGCACCGGCACCCAGGCGGGCGACCCGGCCGAGGCCTGGGCGATCGGCCAGGCCGCTGCGGGCCGCGATGCGCCGCTGCCGGTGGGGTCCATCAAGTCCAATATCGGGCATCTGGAGCCGGCCTCCGGCGTTGCCGGGCTGGCCAAGGCGATGCTGGTGCTGGAACGGCGGCAGGTGCCGGCCACGCTGCACCAGGGCGAGCCCAATCCGAACATCGACTTCGCCGGGCTGAACATCCGCGTCCCGGCGGCGCTGGAGCCGCTGGCGGATATCGCGCAGCCGGTGGTGGGGGTGAATTCCTTCGGCTTCGGCGGCACCAATGCCTCCGTCCTGCTCGGCCCGGCGCCTGCGCCGAAGCGTCTCGCGCGGGCCGCGAAGGCCGGCCCGCCGCCGCCGCTGCTGCTCTCGGCGCGTTCCGCCGCCGCGCTGTCCGCGCTGGCCGCGAATTGGGAGGCGCGGCTGGTCGCGGCCGAGCCGGCGGAGGCCGCGGCGCTGGCCCGTGGCGCCGCCCGGCACCGCGACCTGCACCCGCATCGCCTGGTGCTGCGAGGCGAGGATGGCCCGACGTTGGCCGCGCAACTGGCCGATTGGCGCCGTGGCGCGCCGAGGGCGGTGTCCGGCGTCGCCGCAGCATCCGGCGGGCTGTGCTTCGTGTTCAGTGGCAATGGCGCGCAATTCGCCGGCATGGGTCGCCTGGCGCTCGCCACCTCTGCCCCGTTCCGCGCCGGCATGGCGCAGGCGGATGCCGCGCTGGCGCCGCTGCTCGGCTGGTCGCCCCGCGCCATGGTCGAGACGGGCGTGACGGCGGAGCAGCTGGCCGCGACCGACATCGCCCAGCCGCTGCTGTTCGCCATCCAGGTGGCCAGCCTGCAGGCGCTGGCGGCGGAGGGGCTGCGGCCGGACCTCGTGCTCGGCCATTCGGTGGGCGAAGTGGCCGCGGCCCATGCCGCCGGCCTGCTGGACCTGCCGGCCGCCGCACGGCTGGTGGTCGCAAGGTCGCGCCAGCAGCACCGCACCCGTGGCCAGGGCCGCATGGCGGCGCTGGGCGCCACCGCGGCCGATGCCACGGCGCTGATCGCCGCCGCCGGGCTGGAATCCCGTGTCGAGATCGGCGCGCTGAACGGCCCCGCCGCGGTGACGCTGGCCGGGCCGGAGGCCGACCTCGCCGTACTGCGGCAGGCGGCGGAGGCGCGGCGCTTCGCCTATGTACCGCTGGACCTGGACTACGCCTTCCACAGCGCCGCCATGGATGCGGTGCGCGATGGGCTGCTGGAGGAACTGATCGGGCTCGCCGGCCAGCCCGGCCAGCTGCCGATGGTCTCGACCGTGACCGGCGAGATGCTGGCGGGCGATGCGGTGGGTCCCCTGTACTGGTGGCGCAACCTGCGCCAGCCGGTGAAGTTCGAGCCTGCGCTGCGCACCGCCATCGCCCGCGGCGCCCGGCTGTTCCTCGAGATCGGCCCCAACCCGGTGCTGCAGTCCTATCTGCGCGAGACCGCGCGAGCGGCCGGGGTGGAAGCGGCGAACCTGGTCAGCCTCAGCAAGCGGGATGTCGAGGGCGCGGACCCGTTCCCCGCCATTGCCGACCGCGCCTTTGCCGCCGGCGCTGATCCACGCGGCGGCCCGGCCTTCGCCGGCCCGACCTTCGCAGATATTGGCACCACCCGCCTGCCGCTGACCCCCTTCGACCGCAAGCCGGTCTGGCAGCCGGAGACGGTGGAGGCGAGCCGGCTGGTGGATCCGGTGCAGGACCACCCGCTGCTCGGCTTCCGCCGGGGCGCGGAGGCGGCGGTCTGGACCGTGTCGCTGGACACGGAGTTGATGCCCTGGCTGGCCGACCACCGGCTGGGCCCGGATGCGGTGCTGCCGGCCTCGGGCATGCTCGACATGGCGCTGGCCGCCGCCCGCACCCGTTTCCCCGACGCCGCGGCGCTGGAGGTGGGGGAATTCCGCATCCTGCGCGCCGTGCAGCTCGAACACGGACGGGCGCGGGAATTGCGCTGCACGCTGGATGCCGCCACCGGCCTGTTCCGCATCGAGGGCCGCCGCCGTCTGTCGGAGGAAGCCTGGGCGCTGCATGCGGAAGGCGAGCTGCGCGCCGCCACGGCCGCGGCGCTGGCCCCGCCCGCCTTGCCACCCGGCCCCCCCCTTGGCAGCCTGGGCGGCAGCCCGGCGGCGCTGGATGGCGCGGCCCTGCGCGGCATCGCGGCGCGGCTCGGCCTGACCTATGGCCCGGCCTTCGCGGCGGTGGACAGCGTGGCGCCGACCCAGGTTCCGGGGCAGGTGCGGGTGCGGCTGTCGCTGCCCGAATCGGCGCCGCCGGATGCCGGCTATCTGCTGCACCCCTCCCGCCTGGATGGCGCCATGCAGGGGCTGTTCGCGCTGCTGGCCGAATCGCCGCCGCCGCCTGGCACAGGCCTGGTGCCGGTGCGCTTCGGCCGGCTGGTGGCGCTGGCCGGCGCCGCGCCGGCGGTGAGTGCCGAGATCACGCTGACCCGCCGCGGCGCACGCTCCGCCACCGCGCGGATGGTGTTGCGCGATGCGGTGGGCAGCATCGTCGCCCGCATCGAGGATGCGGTGTTCCAGCGCTTCGCCCTGCCTGGCGCCGCGAATGCGGAGGATGCCGCCTACCGCATCGGCCTGGCACCGGCCGCCGAAGGTGCGCCGCCCGCCCCGGCGCTCGCGCCCGCCCTGGAAGCCGCCCGCGCCGCCGCCGCAGCGCTGGACCTGACCGAGGCAACCCTGCTGCTGGAGGCGCATGTCGCCGCCGCCGCGCAGCGCCTCTACGCCGCCGAGCCTTCCCTGCATGAAGCCGCCCCCGAGGCCTCGGCCTACGAGGCCTTCCTGCGCCGCGCGCTGGTCGAGGATGGCGCGGCGGAGCCGGTGCAGAAGGGCACGCCTGGCGGCATCCGCCTGCTGCCCGACAACGCGCTGCCGGACGCCGCGGAGATCTGGCGATCGGTGCTGGCGGAGCAGCCGGCGCTGGCGCTGGACCTCGCCTGGATCGCCGAAGCCGCGGAACGCCTGCCGGATGCGTTGCGCGGTCGCACCCGCGACCCGGCGCCGCCGCCGGCACAGGGGGAGGGCATGGCACGATTGGCGGAGGCACTGGCCGCCGCGGTCGGCGCGCTCGCCGCCTCCTGGCCCGAAACCCGGCCGCTGCGGATCCTGGAAGTGGGCGCCGCCGGTGGCGTGCTGGCGCGCCGCGTGCTGGCGCGCCTGGCGCCGATGGGCCGCGCGCTGGTCTATATCGCGGCCGGCGAGGGGCGGGTGCCGCTGCCCGAACTGCCGGAAGGCATGCCGGCGGGCAGCGAGATCCGCGGCGTCGTCTGGGACCCCCTCGGGGATGCACCGCCACCGCTGGTGGCTGACCTCGTCATCGGGCTGGCGCCGGCCGCCCGCGCCAAGGCGGGCACCACGCTCGCCGCCGCCCTGCGCCCGGCGCTGGCGGAAGGCGGCGCGCTGCTGCTGGTGGAACCCCTGCCGGGCCGCGTCTGGACCTTCGTCTGCGGCCAGGACCCGGCCTGGTGGACCGGTCTCGGGCCGGATGCGGCAGGTGGCTCGGCCGGCGGCGCGCTGCCGGATGCGGCGTTGTGGCTCGGCCGTCTGGCGGAGGGCGGCTTCCGCGCCACCGTGGCCGAACCGCTTTCCTGTGCGCCCTGGCCGGCCCTGCTGCTGGCCGCCGAACAGCCGCCACCCTCCGCCGCCGCCCTCCCGGCGCCGCCGCGCAGCCTGCTGCTGGCGGATGCCGAATCGGCGCCGCTGGCCGATGCCCTGGCCGCGCGGCTGCGGCGCCGCGGGGCGGAGGTGGAGCAGGCGACGCTGGACGAGATGCCCGCCGCCGGCAGCCTGCGCGGCGTGCGCCTGCTGGTGCTGGCGGCACCGGAGGAGCCGGCGCTGGCCGCGACGCTGGCCACCGTCACCCGCCTGGCGGAAGCCGCCGTTGGCGTTGCCGGCGGCTTCGTGCTGGTGACCCAGGGCGGGCTGCAGCCGCCGGAGGGCTGCCATGTGCCGCAGGCCGCCGCCCTGCTGGGCCTGGCGCGGGTGCTGACGAATGAGATGCCGGCGCTGCGGCCGCGGCGCATCGACCTGGCGCCCGGCCTGGCGCCGGAGGCCGCGGCGCGGCGCCTGGCCGCCGAACTGGCCCAGCTGGTGCCGGAGGCGGAGGTGGTGCTCGGCCCGGATGCACGGCTGGTGCCCCGCCTGCAACGCGGCCTGACGACGCCGGCACCCGGCGGGCCGCTGGCGCTCGGCATCGGCCAGCCGGGCCGGCTCGGCACGCTGCGCTGGGAGCCTGCCGAGGTCCGCGCCCCCGGACCCGGGGAGGTGGCGCTGCGCGTCGAGGCCGCCGGCCTGAATTTCCGCGACCTGATGTGGGCGCAGGGGCTGCTGCCGGAGGAAGTGCTGGAGGCAGGCTTCGCCGGGCCGACGCTCGGCATGGAATGCGCCGGCATCGTCGAACAGGCCGGGCCGGGCGTCGCGCTGCGCCCCGGCACCCGCGTCTTCGGCTTCGCCCCCGGCGCCCTCGCCGCGCGGGTGATCACCCGGGTGGAGGCGATCGCGCCGCTGCCGGAGGGGCTGGACCCGGTGCAGGCGGCGACCATCCCGGTCGCCTTCATGACCGCGCTGCATGCGCTGGAGACCTGTGCCGACTTGCAGGCCAGCGAGACGGTACTGATCCATGGTGGCGCCGGCGCGGTGGGCCTCGCTGCGCTGCAGGTGGCGCAGGCGATCGGCGCGCGCATCGCGATGACCGCGGGCAGCGCCGCCAAGCGCGCCTTCCTGCGCGCCGCCGGCGCCGAGCTGGTGCTGGACAGCCGCGACCCCGGCTTCGCCGACGCGCTGCGCGCCGCCTGGCCGGAGGGTGTGGACGTGGTGCTGAACTCCCTGGCCGGGGAGGCGATGGAACGCTCGCTGGGCCTGGTGAAGCCGTTCGGGCGCTTCGTCGAGCTCGGCAAGCGGGACTATGTGGAGAACCGCCGCGCGCCGATCCGCCCGCTGCGCCGCAATGCCAGCTACTTCGCGGTGGATGTGGACGAGTTGCCGCGCGCCCGCCCGGGCCAGGCCTCCCGCCTGCTCGGCCAGGTGCGTGACCGGCTGCAGGATGGTTCGCTGCGGCCGCTGCCGCATGCGCTGTTCGGGCCGGAGGAGGTGGAGGCCGCCTTCCGCACGCTGCAGGCCTCCGCCCATATCGGCAAGCTGGTGATCCGCCCGCCCGCGGAGCGTCCGGCGCTGGCGGCCCCCTGGGCGCCGCCGGCCGACCAGACCCTGATCGTCGTCGGCGGCACCCGCGGCTTCGGCCTCGCCACCGCGCGCTGGCTGGTCGGGCAGGGGGCGAAGCACCTCGCGCTGATCGGCCGCAGCGGCGGCGAGGAAGCGGCTTCCGCCTTGCGTGAGCTTTCGGCACTCGGCGCCCGTCCCGCCCTGCATCTGTGCGATGCGGCGGATGCCGAGGCGCTTGGGGCGACACTGACGAAAATCCGCGCGGCACGGCCGATCGGCGGCGTGGTGCATTGCGCCGCGGTGCTGGATGACGGCGCCGCCACGGCGATGGATACGGCCCGCTTCCGCCGGGTGCTGGCGCCGAAGCTGCGGGCGGCGGAGAATCTGGACCGGCTGACGGCGGGCGATCCGCTCACGCTTTTCCTGCTGTTCAGCTCCGCCACCACCACCTTCGGCAATCCCGGCCAGGCCAACTACGTCGCCGCCAACGCGGCGCTGGAGGCGCTGGCCCGCCGCCGCCGCGCCGCCGGCCGGCCGGCGCTGGCCATCGGCTGGGGGCCGATCGCCGATGTCGGCATGCTGGCCGATGACCGGGAGAAGGCCGAGAAGCTGAACCGCCGGCTCGGCGTCACCGGCATGACCGCCGCGGAATCCCTCGCCGCCCTGCCGGCGCTGCTGGCCGCCGCCGATGCCGCGCCGCTGCTGGTGCGGCTGTCCAACGGGGAAGGCCGCTTGGCCTTGCCGATCATGGCGGAGCCGATGCTGGCGGCGCTGGCCGGCGCGGAGGCTCCCGCGGCCTCGGACGACCTGCGCGCCCGCCTGCCCACCCTGCCGCGGCCGGAGGCGGAGGCGCTGATCCTGCGCCTGGTGACGGAGGAGATCGCCCGCATCCTGCGGCTGCCGGCCGAGGCGGTGGCGGCGGATGCGGCAGTGACCGGCCTCGGCCTCGACAGCCTCGGCGCGCTGGAGTTGCGCGGCGGGCTGGAACAGCGCCTCGGGGTGCAGGTGGCGCTCGCCGCGCTCACGGAGGAGTTGACGGTGGGGGCCTTGGCACGGCAGATCGCGGATGCGGCGCTGGCGCCGCCGGGCGATGAGGTCACCATCTCCACCTTGATGGAATCCTTCGAACCGAGCGCCGGGGCGGTACGTGCGGCCGAATAGCGGCCGGCGGGACAGCTAAGGATCAGCACCAGAGCATGAGTCGCGGTCAGGGATTCGGCCTTTCCAACGCCGCGCGGCTTGCGCTGGTCCAACGCCTTGCGCGGCGGCGCGAGGGGCAGGAGGCGCAGGCCGCCTCGGACCAGAAGGGCTTCGGGGCCATCCAGGGGCTGCGCGATTTCGGCCTGATGCAGGAGGCGATGGGCGCGCTGTCCATCGAAAGCCCGTTCTTCCGCGCGCATGAGGGAAGGGCCGGGGCGCACAGCCTGATCGGCAACCGCGACACCATCAATTTCGGCTCCTACGACTATCTCGGGCTGAACGGCGACCCGCGCCTGCACAAGGCGGCGGCGGACGCCATGGCGCGCTACGGCATCTCCGCCAGCGCCTCGCGCCTCGTCTCCGGCGAAAGGCCGGTGCATGGGGAGCTGGAGCGGCGGCTGGCGGCGCATTACGGCCAGCAGGCGGCGCTCGCCTTCGTCAGCGGGCATGCGACGAATGTGACGGTCATCGGCCATCTGATGGGGCCGCGCGATGTCATCGTGCACGACGCCGCCATTCACAATTCCTGCGTCGAGGGGGCCAAGCTGTCCGGCGCCCGGCGCGTGTCCTTCGCCCATAACGACACCCGCGCGGCGGAGCGCGAGATGGCCAGCGTGCGGCGCAGCGCCGGGCGGGCGCTGCTGCTGGTCGAGGGGCATTATTCCATGGATGGCGACGTGCCGGACCTGGCCGCGCTGGTCCGCATCGCCCGCAAGCACGACGCCTGGCTGATGGTGGATGACGCGCATGGCCTGGGCTGCGTCGGCGCCACCGGCAAGGGGGTGTTCGAGGCCGCCGGGGTCGATCCCGCCGAGGTCGATATCTGGATGGGCACCCTGTCCAAGACGCTCTGTGCCGCCGGCGGCTACATCGCGGCGCGCGGCGACCTGATCGACTGGATGCGCCACACCGTGCCGGGCTTCGTCTATTCCGTCGGCCTGTCGCCGCCGCTGGCGGCTTCCGCCGCCGCGGCGATGGACGTGATGGCGGCGGAACCCTGGCGGGTGACCAAGCTGCAGGCCAACGCCACGCTGTTCCGCGACCTGTGCCGGTCGCGCGGCTTCGACACCGGAAATTCGGAGGGGCTGGGCATCGTTCCCGTGGTGCTCGGCAGCTCCGTGCGCGCCATCCGCGTCTCGGCGGCGCTGCTGGACCATGGCGTCAACGCGCTGCCCATCGTCTTCCCGGCGGTGCCGGAGAAGCTGGCACGGCTGCGCTTCTTCCTCTCGGCCGAGCATTCCGAACAGGACGTACGGGATGCCGTGGCGGCGCTGGTGGCCGCGACGGACGGCGTGGCGCCGGCCGACCTCGCCGGGTGAGCCTGCACGCCAGCCTTGTCGCCACCGCCGCGGAAGCACGCGCCTTCCACGCCCTGCCGGCACGGCTGCGCCACCTCGGCTGGTCCGTGCCGCTGCGGTGGGAGGAGGCGCGGATGTTCGATCCGGGCTTTTTTCACTTCCTGGCGGATCATCACGTGGCCCGCTTCCTGGCCTGGCGCGATGGCAACCCGGTCGGGCGCATCGCCGCCTGCGTGCCGCATGATGCCACCGCACCCGCCAGCTTCGGCTTCCTCTGCACCGAGCAGGACCCGGCGGTGGTGGCGGCGCTGCTGGGTGCGGCGCGTGACTTCATCCGCGCACAGGGCCGGGCGGAGATGACCGGCCCGTTGTCCTTCACCATCAACCATGAGGTCGGCGCGCAGATCGGCTTCCATGACCGGCCGCCGATGCTCCGCATGCCGGGCACGCCCGGATGGCTGCCCGCCATGCTGGATGCCGCTGGCCTGCTGCCGGTGCAGGACGTACTGGCCTGCACGCTGGATGTGCCGGCCGAGCGCCACTCGGCGCGGTTCGCCGCGCTGGCGCTGAAACGCCCGGCGGATATGGCGCGGCTGCGCCTGCGGGTGATGGACCGGCGCGACTTCGCCGGCGAGGTCCGCCGCATCGCCGCGCTCTACAACGATGCCTGGGGCGCCAATTGGGGCGCCGTGCCGCTGCGCCCGGCGGAGGTGGAAAGCCTCGGCAAGCTGCTGCGCCCGCTGTTGTGGTCCGGCGAGGTCGTCTTCGCCGATTGGGACCGTACGCCGGTCGGGCTGGTCGCCGTGGTGCCGAACCTGGCCGCGGCGATGCCCGCCAATGGCCGCCTGCTGCCGTTCGGCTGGCTGCGGCTGGTGGGCGTGCTGGCCGGGCGCGTGGCCTCCGCGCGGGTGCCCATGCTCGGCATCACACAGGCCTTCCGGGGGCACCCGGCCAGCGCGCTCGCCATGGGCGCCCTGCTGCGGGAGGCGATCGGCCTCGCCGCACGGCGCGGTTGGCAAAGGCTGGAAATCTCCTGGATCCTGGAGGGCAACGCGGCAATGCGGAATGCCATGGCGCGGCTGCCCGCGCCGGTCAGCGGGCGCTGGCGGCTGTGGCGGGGCACGGTTGTGTGAAACCTCGCGAAACCGACCAGGTACTTCCCGGCATTGACAGTTTCGGCACCGGTGATGGCTATGGGGTGCACATGCCGCCCCATCCTTCGCACGCATCTCCGCCGGACCGGACCGGGGAAACTCAGGCCCGGCCCCGGACCGGCCCTCGGCACTTCCTGTTCCTTCAGGGGCCGATCAGCCCGGTCTTCTTCGAGGTCGCGGCCGGGCTCGCGCAGCTCGGCCATGTCGTGCACCGCATCAACCTGTCGCTGGGCGACCGCCTGTTCTGGCGCCAGATGCCGGGCGTGCGCCCGGCGGTGGACTACCAGGGGACGCAGACCGCCTGGCCGGAGTTCATCGCCGACTACCTCGATAAGCATGGCATCACGGATATCCTGCTGCTCGGCGAACAGCGCGCCTACCACCGTGCCGCCATCGCCGCCGCGCATCGGCGCGGCGTGACCGTGGCCGTGACCGATTTCGGCTATTTCCGCCCGGATTGGGTGACCCTGGAACGCGACGGCATGGGTGGGGACAGTCATTTCCCGCGCGACCCGGGCGCCATCCAGGCCCTCGCCCAGGGCCTGCCGCCGGCCGACCTGACGGAGCGCTATCGCGACGATTTTCGCCTGCAGGCACAATGGGACGTGGCCTACCACCTGGCCAACCTCGCCCCCTGGCCGTTCCCGCGCTACGTCAGCCACCAGCTGCACCACCCGATCTACACCTATCTCGGCATCGCCCGGCGCCTGCTGCGGCGCCGCGCGGAGCATGCGGAAGGGCTGCGCGCGCTGGAGGCGATCGGCAGCGCGCCGTTCTGGCTGTTCGCCATGCAGATGGAGACGGATTTCTCCGTCCGCGCCTATTCGCCCTACCCCGACCTCGACACGCCGATCGCGGAGGTGCTCGACAGCTTTGCCCGCATGGCCCCACCCGAGGCGCAGCTTCTGGTGAAGGTGCACCCGCTGGACCCCTGCGTGAAACGCTGGGGTCGCCGGGTGAACGCCATGGCGCGCCGCGCCGGAGTGCAGGGCCGCGTCCATGTGGCGCATCACGGGCCGCTGGACGCCATGCTGCTGCGCGGGCGCGGCCTGATCACCATCAACAGCACCGTGGGGCTGCGCGCCCTGGCCCTCGGCCGCCCGGCCAAGGCGCTGGGCGAGGCGGTGTGGAACGTGCCGGGCCTGGCGCACCAGGGGCCGCTCGACCGCTTCTGGGCCGAGGCGGAACTGCCCGACCTGTCGCTGCGCGACGCCTTCCTGGCCGCCCTGCAAGCCACCACCCAACTCCGCGGCGTATTCTACGGCACCGAAGGCCGCGCCGCGGCCGTGCAGGCCATCGTCGCGACCCTCCACGCCGACCGCGTCGGCCCGGGCCTGCAGGCGCCGGCACGGACCAGCGCCGAGGTGTAGCGCGGGTGATGGCAGGGGGGCGTCAGCCCCCTGCACCCCCGACCAGGGGCCTCGGGCCCCTGGACCGCGAGGACCTGGGTGAAGGTGGCGGAGGGGCCGGGACGACCGCGAGCATGGAGCGCGCACCGGCCCCTCCGCCACCATCACTGACGAATCACGAGGTCCAGGACCCGGGTCCTGGCGGGGAGGTGCAGGAGGGGCAGCGCCCCTCCTGCAAGCCACCCGCGCCTTACCCCTCCGGGCTCACCCGGAACCGCATGCGGCGGCTGGCCCAGTCACCGAGGCGCGGGGGCATCAGGGCGAGCAGGCGCAGGGTCAGGGCGAGGGGCCAGGGGAAGGCGGCGTTGGGGTGGCCGGCTTGCAGGGCCTGGTGGACCCGGTCGGCGGCCTGGTCCTGGGTCAGCAGGAACAGGCGGGGGCCGTGGAAGCGTTCGCCCATGGCGCTTTCGAAGAAGCCGGGGGTGATGATGGTGACGCGCAGGCCGCGCGGCGCTTCGGCGGCGCGCAGGCCCTGGCCCCAGGCGATCAGCCCTGCCTTGCTGGCGCAGTAGGCGGGAAAGTCGGGCAGGCCGCGGAAGCCGGCGACGGAGGCGATCAGGCCGATCCGCCCGGCGCCGCGCGCCCGCATGCCGGGCAGCAGGGGACCGATCAGGTTGATGGCGCCGATCAGGTTCACCGCGACCTGTCGTGCGGCGGCGGCGGTGTCTTCGGGCGTGCCGTCCGGCGCGGTGCCGGCGGAGGTGCCGGCATTGGCGACGACCAGGTCCACCGGCCCGGTGGCCTCGAAGGCGGCCAGCGCCGTGGCGATGCCGGCGGCGTCGGTGATGTCGAGCGGGGCGGTGGTGACGCTGGCGCCGCGGGTCCGGCATTCCTGCGCCACCGCCTCCAGCGCCGTGGCGGAGCGCGCGGTCAGCAGCAGGCGGGTGCCGGGGGCGGCGAAGCGCCGGGCCAGCGCGGCGCCGAGGCCGCGGGAGGCGCCGCTGATGACGATGCCGTTCGGTGCGCCCATCATTGCCAGCCTCGCAGGCGGGCGATGCTGCGCGTGAGGAAGCCCTGCAGCGCGCGCAGCCGGGCGCGGCGGCCGGTGGGGAACAGGTCCGGGCGGTCCATACGGTCCAGCAGCACCTCGGGCGGGCAGGGCAGGCGGGTCAGCGGGTCGATGCAGCGCGGATAGAGGATCAGCGCCCCGGCCACCAGTTCGTCAAGCGTCAGGTGGCGGCTGCGGGGCGGGGTGGCGGGCGGGCCGCGATCCTCCGTCAGGCCCCAGCCGGCATAGAAGGGCGTGCCCCAGCAGGTGACGGGCAGGCCGCGCAGCAGCGCCTCGAACCCGGTGAGGGAGGTGATGGTATGGACCTCGTCCACCAGCCCGAACAGCGGCGCCATGGGCACGCCGCGCAGCACCTGGTCGGCCAGACCCTCCAGCTCCGCCTCGGCGATGCGGCCGCGGCGGAAGCCGGCCTCGATGTCCGGATGCGGCTTGTACAGGATGAAGGCCTTCGGCGCGGCGGCGCGGACGGCGCGCAGCAGATGCAGGTTCTGGCGCACGCGGCCGGCGCCAAGCCGGATGGAGGCGTCGTCCTCCACCTGGCCGGGCACCAGGATGCGGATGCGGCCGGGTGGTGCTGCGATCTCCGGCACGGCGCCGGTCAGGTTGTATTTGGTGACGCCGCGCGCCACGACGGCCAGGCGCAGGGCGCGGGCACGGGTGAGCAGGGCGGGCGGGAATTCGGCGGTGGCCAGCAGCCGCGCCAGGTCGCTCTCCCGCCCCGGATCGTAGTAGGGGCCGCACTGGTCCAGGGCGAAGGAGGCGCCGGCGCGGAAGGCGGCGCCAAGGCCGGCGGAGCGGATGAAGCCATCCTCCAGCCAGCGCAATTCCACCCCGGCGGCGGCGCAGCGCGCCGGCAGGTCCTCGGGCGCGCTGGCGGACCAGGCGAGCAGGGCGCCGCCGCGGCGGGCGGCCAGCGCCACGGCGCGTTCCGGATTGCCGCTGAAGCTGGGCGGTGGCGCGGCGGAGGCGAGCAGTTCGCGTACTCGCTCCCGCTTGTAGGGGTGGATGCCGAGGCAGGCGGCGATGCCGCGCCCCTCTGCCTCCCGCGCCTGCCACAGGGCGAGCAGGTCCAGGCCCTGCTCGATGCTGCAGGCTTCGCCGCGGAACGGATCGGCGGCGCGGGTGGCGGCGAGCAGGGCGGCCCAGGTGGTGGCGGCGTCGGCGCCGGCCAGGGGGCCATCGGCCAGTTCAGCGCCGGCGGCGAGTGCCAGCAGCGCCAGGTCGCGGCTGGCGCCGTGCAGGGGCAGGCCGAGGTCGAGCAGGCACCAGGGATCGGTCGCCGGCAGGCTGCCCGGCAGCACGGGGGCGCCAGCCGCGAAGGGGTCGCGCAGCAGCAGCACCGGCTCGTCTGCTGCCTTTAGCGCATGCAGCCTGGCCAGCGCGGCCTGCCGCCCGGCCGGGTCGCAGGGGTCGAGCAGGATGTGGCGGGCAGCACCGACCTCGGGGTGGTGCCGGGGCAGGCCGGGTGGGGCGCCGAGTCGGCCGGCCGCCATCGCCGCCATCACCTGGCGCGCCTGCGCCAGGCCGGGTGCTGCCGGCTGGCGGGACAGCGCAGTTGCCACCGGGTCCGGTCCGGTGGCGATCACCAGCAGCAGCGGGAGTTGCCGCGCACCGAGGCGCGGCGAGCGGAAGGGCCCGGTTGTATAATGCAACATGGCGTGATCCGCAGGGGTGTTCCCCCTTCGGATGCCGTCGGGCCCGGCTGGTTGCAGCGTCGGCGCCTCGCCCGCTGTCGTGGCCAGCAGGCTGTGGCCAGGGAAGAAGGCGGGCAGGTAAGGGATGGCCGCCAGTGCGGCAGGCGGCAGCCGGAGCGGCGGCAGCGCGGCGTCCGCCGGCGTGGGGCCGTGATCCCCGGCTTGCGGGGGTGCTTGCCGGGGTCCTTGCATGGGTCGCTGCATGTATTTGCATTTTGCCTAAGCGGAGGGCTTCGGCTAGTCTCGACAACCATGATGCACTGCACACAGGTGCCGGCCAAGCCGGCTGCCTTCTCCAATGCCCCTGTGCTCCTGCGCGCCACGGTTGTGCTGCTGGGGCTGGTGGCCTTGACCGGTTGCGCGCGACTGGGGGCGGAGGGGCTGGGCAGTCGTGCGACGCCCGTGGCCAGCGCCCCGGCCTCGAGCGACCCGCTGGTGGTGTGGGCGGGCCAGGCGCAGCCCGGTGCGGTGGATCGGGTGACGTTGGCGAACGGGCAGACCGCGCAGGTTCGGCTGGTGCGCGCCTATTACGCCGCCAGCGGGCGCGAATGCCGCGAGATGCTGGTCGGTGCCGGCATGGTGGAACGATCCCGCCTGGTCTGCGCCGTTCCGGGTGGCTGGGTCGAGGCACGGTCCCTGCTGCGTGGCGGCGGGGCCGCCAGGCCGTGAGTGCGGCCACCGGTGGCCCGGGAGGGCCGCCCAGGGGGTTGCCGGATGGGTTTCCGGCTGCGCGGAGTCAATTCGACCGTACGATCGAGGGGCTGAAGGTCCAGGGGCGGGTCATCCACGCCCTGCTGCTGCGCGAGTTGCAGACCCGCTTCGGCCGCGGACATCTTGGCTTCCTCTGGCTGTTCCTGGAGCCGCTGCTGCTGGCCAGCATGATCGGCGTCATCAAGTCGTTCGTCTCGTCGCGGGAAATGGGCAACGTGCCGCCCTTCCTGTTCTCGGTGGTGGGCTACGCGCCGTATTTCGCCTTCCGCGCCATCATCAACCGCGCCACCACCGCCTTCCAGGCCAATATGACGCTGATGTATCACCGCCAAGTGCGGCTGATCGACATCATGCTGGCGCGCCACCTGCTGGAGATGGCCGCGGTCACCTGCGTGCTGATCATCGTGCTGGCCGGCACGTCCTGGATCACCGGCTTCATGCCGCATGACCTGCCGACGATGGTATTCGCGCTGCTGCTGCTGTTCGCCTTCGCCAATGGCCTTGGCCTGCTGGTTGCCGCCGGCGCCGCACGGTGGGAGGTGGTGGACCGCATCGTGCATCCGCTGACCTACATCTCGCTGCCCTTCTCCGGCGCGCTGTTCGCGCTGCACTACCTGCCGCGTTCCTGGCGCGAGATGCTGCTGTGGAACCCGCAGGCCAATGTGCATGAGATGCTGCGCGACGGCATGTTCGGCGACCAGATCCCCGCCTACTACGATGTGCCCTATGTGCTCGCCTGGGTGGTGCTGGTTAACCTGCTCGGCATGGCCGCGGTGCGCGCCGTGCGCACGAAGCTAGAATTCTGATGATCTACTTCGACCGGGTCTCCAAGCACTACGAATTGCGCGGCGGCGGCAAGAAGCACGTGCTGCGCAACGTCTCCGGCATCATCCGGCCCGGCGATGCGCTGGGTATCCTGGGCCGCAACGGCGCCGGCAAATCGACGCTGGTGCGGATGCTGGCCGGGGTGGAGCACCCCAATTCCGGGCGCATCGAGCGCCGGATGACGGTGTCCTGGCCGCTGGCGCATGGCGTCGGGCTGCAGAATTCGATGTCGGGCGCCGACAATGCCCGCTTCATCGCCCGCATCTACAACCAGCCGATCAAGAAGGTGCTCGACTTCGTCGAGGATTTCGCTGAACTCGGCCCGTACATGGACATGCCGGCCAAGACCTATTCGGTCGGCATGATGGGGCGGCTGCTGCTCGGCTTGTCCTTTGCGGTTGATTTCGACTGCTACCTGATCGACGAGGTGACGGCGACCGGCGACCAGCGCTTCGTGGCGCGGGCGCAGGCATTGCTGGCGGAGAAGACCCGCGGCCGATCCCTCGTGCTGGTCAGCCACGTGCCCGAACACCTGAAAATGTATTGCCGCTCCGCCGCGGTGCTGAACGAAGGCAGTCTGACCTTCTTCGAGGATGTCGATGAAGCTGTCGCCACCTATAAGGCCCTCTGAGGCCGCCACCACCTCCGGCGTGGACGCGCCGCTGCCGCAGGCGCGGCCGCGGCCGCGGCCGCGGCGCAGCCTGTTCGCGCGACTGCGGCCGAAAAGCGCGCTCGGCTGGTACGTGCTGCTCGTGCTGCTGCCCACCGCCATCGTCGGCGCCTACTACATGACCTATGCGGCCGACATGTACGAGGCCGAGGCCCGCATCCTGGTGCGCGGGCGGCCCGGTGCCAGCGGCGGCGGCGGGGCGGCCGGCATCGCCAGCATCCTCGGCGCTTCCGCCGGCGCGGTCCGGCCGGGGGCGGAGGAGGCGCAGGCGGTACGGTCCTTCGTGGATAGCCGCGATGCAGTGGACGGTCTCAGCCAGCGGTTCAACCTGGCCGAGATCTGGCGCCGGCCCGAAGCCGACCGCGTTTCCCGCCTCTGGTACGAGGATCCGGAAGCCGAGCGGCTGCTGCGCTACTACCGGCGCCGCGTCTCCGTGGAATACGACCTGGAGACCGGCATCATCACCCTGAAGGTGCTGGCCTACCGGCCGGAGGATGCGCAAGCGCTCGCCGAGGCGCTGCTGGCGCTGTCCGAGGATCTGGTCAACCGCTTCTCCGCCCGGACCTCTCAGGACACGCTGCGCGTCGGGCGCGAGGAGGTGCAGATCGCCGAGCAACGCGTGCTGTCCGCCCGCGCGGCCGTGACCGCCTTCCGCGAGCGGGAGCAGACGCTGGACCCCACCGCCTCCGTCGGTTCCGCCGTGCAGACGATCGGGCGGCTGGAGGCGGCGCTTTCGGCCGCACGGACGGAACTGCAGGAAAAGCAGGCCTTCATGCGGCGCGACAATCCGCAGGTCCAGGTGCTCAACAACCGCATCGCGGCGCTGCAGGCCCAGATCGCGACCGAACGGCAGCGCCGCACCAGTGGCGACGAGACGCTGACGCAGCAGCTTTCGGGTTATGAGCGCCTGCAGCTCGAGCGTGAATTCGCGGAACGGGTCTATGCCTCCGCCATCGGGTCGATGGAGGCGGCGCGCGCCGATGCCCAGCGCCAGCAGGTGTTCCTGATGCGCGTTGTCGAGCCGAACATGCCGGAGCGGGCGACCTTCCCGAAGGCGATGTTCAACACGATCACGCTGCTTGTGGCGCTGACCGTGCTGTTCGCGATCGGCTGGCTGGTACTGGCTGGCGCCCGTGAGCACGCCAGCTGAGGCGAGGGCCGAGGTGAGGGTCTGCGGCAACAGAAGCGGGCAATCCAGGCCCGTGCATCACGGCGGCGTGGCCTTTTCCACGCCGCCAGGACAAGTTGCCCCGACGAGGCTGCCCCCGAAAGGCTGCTCGCACAGATTGCCAAGCCAGGTTGATCGCTGGGTCTAACCGCTGGCCGGCCTCGCGCCGGCTCCATTTCCGGATTCTGCCCGACATGCTCGACTTCGCCCGCCGCCCGACTGCCGCGATCCACCGCCTGGCCTGGCACCGCCTCCCCCGCATGGTGCCGCTGCTGGCCCTGCTGCTGGCGCTGCTGCTGCCAGGGATTGCGGGCGCGCAGATCCAGGCGCCGGGGCTGCCGAATGCGGGCCAGGCAATTCGTGGCCCGGCCGTGGGCAGCCTGCCGGCGCTGCTCGGCAATACCGGCGACACCATCAACACCGCCCGCGCCGGCACATCCACCGCGGCGGAGGGCGGCCCCGTGGCCGTCGGGCCGATCGGCGACCCGGCGCGCGCCGCGGGCCCGGCCACCGTGGTGTTCGGCGCGGCGCTGTTCACCCGGGCGCCCCCCTCGGCCACCGATTCGCCCAACCCGAACTATGTGATCCGGCCGGGCGACCGCGTTTCCGTCACCATCTGGGGCTTCATCGAGGCCTCGGTGGTCGGCGTGGTGGACCCCGAGGGCAACCTGTTCCTGCCGCAGATCGGCCCGGTCCGCCTGGCCGGCACCCGCGCCGGCGATGTGCAGCGGGTGGTGGAGGCCGAGGTCCGGCGCGTCTACTCGCAGCAGGTGCAGGTCTATGCCGTGCTGCTGAATGCCAGCCAGGTCGGCGTCTTCGTCACCGGCTACGTCCGCCTGCCCGGCCGCCACATGGGCGCCGGTTCCGACAGCATCCTGGACTACCTGACGCGCGCCGGCGGCGTGGATCCGGGCCGCGGGTCCTACCGCGACATCGTGGTGAACCGCGGCGGCCGTACCGTGGCGCGGGTGGACCTTTACCGCTTCCTGCTGACCGGGCAGCTGCCCAACATCACCATGCAGGAAGGTGATACCGTCGTCGTCGCGCCGCAGGGCGCCATGGTCGGCGCCGATGGCGCGGTCCGAAACAACTTCCTGTTCGAGGTCAGCGGCCGGTCGATGCCGGGGCGCGAATTGCTGAACCTCGCCTCGCCCCTGCCGGCGGCGACCAATGTGGTGATCCGCGGCACCCGCGGCGGCCAGCCCTTCGCCCGCTACGTCACGGTGCGGGAACTGGGCGGGCTGCAGATGATGGACCAGGACACCGTCACCTTCATCACCGATGCCCCGGCGCCCACCGTGCGCGTTTCGGTCGAGGGCAGCCGCATTGGACCCTCCGTGCTGATCGCGGATCGCGATACCTCGCTCTGCACGCTGCTGGACCATGTCGCGGTGGACCCGGTGCTGGCCAACCCGGCCGGCGTCTTCCTGCTGCGGCCCTCCGTCGCGGCGCAGCAGACGCGCGTGATCAATGAGGCGATGGACCGGCTGGAGCGCCAGCTTTTCATGTCCGTCTCCTCCACCACCGGCGTCGCCGAGATCCGCGCGGTGGAGGCCAACCTGGTCTCCTCCTACATCCAGCGCGCCCGCCGCACCCGGCCGGAAGGCCGCCTGGTGGTGATGGACCGCACCGGCCGCTGCGCCGATGTGCGGCTGGAGGATGGCGATGTCATCGTCGTCCCGGAGCGGGTGCAGACGGTGCTGGTCTCCGGCGAGGTGGCGGTGCCGCAGGCCGTGGTGTGGCGGCCGGACATGCGCATCCCCGACTATGTGCGCGCCGCCGGCGGCTTCGCGGAACGCGGCGTGGAAAGCCAGGTGATGATCCGCAAGGCATCCGGCGAGCTGATCCTGGAGCCGACCGAGGGCCCGGCGCCCGGCGACGAGCTGATCGCCCTGCCGCGTCTGGACCCGAAGAACTTCCAGATCGCCCGCGACCTGCTGAACCTGATCTTCCAGTCGGCCCTGTCCGCCCGCGTCTTCATGAACTGAGCCCGCGCGGGCGTGATTTGCTGAGTGATGCCGCGCCGCGCAGTGGAGATTGCGGCGCGGCGCGGGGCGCGATACCAGATCAGGTGAAGACCGGCCCAAGGCCGGCACCTGGCAGGGAGGCCGCACCGCAGTGACCAAGACCACGATTCCGCCCATCGGCCGCCGCACCGCACTCGGCCTCGGCGCCGCGCTGCTCTCGGCGCCGGCGGTATGGGCGCAGGACCGCTACCCGAACCGGCCGATCCGCCTGCTGGTGCCCTGGGCCGCCGGCGGCACCACCGATATCCAGATGCGCGCCTTGGCCGACCAGGCTTCGAAGCGGCTCGGCCAGCCGATCGTGGTGGAGAACCGCGCCGGTGCCGGTGGCATCCTGGCACCGCAGCAATTGCTGAATGAGCGGCCGGATGGCTACGTGCTGTCGCAGATGCCGATCAGCGTGTTCCGCCATCCGCAGATGGCCCCGCGCGCGCTGTTCAACCCGCTGGAAGACTTCACCTACGTCATCCACCTGACCGGCTACCTGTTCGGCATCGTGGTGAACGCGGACAGCCCCTGGCAGACCCTGTCGCAGTTCCTGGACTACGCGAAGGCCAATCCGGGCAAGGTGAACTACGGCACGCCGGGGGTCGGCACCTCGCTGCACATCACCATGGAGCAGATCGCCGGCCAGCGCGGCATCGAATGGACGCATGTGCCGTTCCGCGGCTGGGCGGAGAACAGCCAGGCGCTGCTCGGCAACCAGATCCAGGCCAGCGCCGACAGCTCCGGCTGGGCGGAGCTCGTGCTGTCTGGCCGCCTGCGCCTGCTGACGACCTGGACCGCGGAGCGTGCCAAGCGCTTCCCCAATGTGCCGACGCTTAAGGAGAACGGCATCGACATCGTCTCGGCCTCCCCCTACGGGCTGGCCGGTCCGAAGGGGATGAACCCGGACCATGTGAAGGTGCTGCACGATGCGTTCCGGGGGGCGCTGTTCGACCCGGCCCATATCGCCATCCTGGACCGCTTCGACATGGCGCCCTTCCACCTCGGCCCGGATGAATACGCCGCCTTCGCCCGCCGCCAATATGCCGAGGAAGGCGAGATGATCCGTCGCCTCGGCCTGCGTCTGTGATGTGAACCGCCGCCCGGCCAGACATCTGGCCGGGGCGGCGGGGCTGTGGCATCCCGGGGCATGACCTCCACCGCCCATATCCGTTGCGGCGACGACCTGCGGGACCTGCTGCCGCGCGCCGGCCATGACGGGGCGTACCTGCCGATCGCGGACCCGGTCTGCGTCGGCGCCGTCTCCGATGACGAGCTGATGGCCTATCTTGGCCTGCGCGCTCGCGTGATCGCGCTGCATGCAGGGGTGGACGGGCAGGAAGCGCGGCTGCGGCTGGGCCGGGAATACATGGCGCTGAACGGGCTGGCGCGGTTCGACCGGGTGCTGCTGTGGTTCGAGCACGACCTGTGGGATCAGGCCTGCCTGATCCGCGTGCTGTCGCTGCTGGCGGATCGTGCCTCGGCAGCGGGGGCGCCGCTGGCGGACCGGCTGTTCCTGATGCCGGCCGATGGTCGCCGGCCCTTCGCCCATCTGGCGGTGGAGGAACTGGCGGCGCTGCAGCCCGTGCCGCTCGGCGCGCTGCAACTCCAGGCCGGGGCCGAGGCCTGGGCCGCCTTCGCCAGCCCCGATCCCACGGCGCTGGACCGCCTGAGCCGCCGCGCCTCGCCGCTGCCGCATCTGGCCGCGGCGATGCGGCGCCACCTGAAGGACCTGCCCTGGCGCGCCGATGGCCTGGCCCTGACCGAGCGGCTGCTGCTGCGCGCGGTGGCGGATGGCGCGGCGGACGAGGCGGCCGTGCTGCGCGCCCTGCTGGCGGCCGACCCGGTGTTCCACGTCACCGACCTGATCGTGCGGGAGGTGGCGCAGCGCCTGGCCACCGGCCCGCACCGGCTGATCACCCGCGAGGCGCCCTGGCGGCTGACGGAACGCGGCGCCGCCGTCCTGGCGGGCGAGGCGAAGCACCGCCCGGCGCCGCGCTTCCAGGGGGCGGTGATGGTGGGGCCGGACCCGCTCTGGTGGTGGGATCCGCGCGCTGCCGGCGTCCACCACGCGGCCTGACGCGGCGGGCTGGGCGCGGGTATAAACCCGCCACGCCCTCCGGTCCGATCGCCCATGCCCGATTCCGCCGCCAACCTGCCACCCTGCCATGGCCTGATTGCCGCCTGGCGGCTGGGCGATGCCGCAACGCCGCTGACCCCGCCAGATGTGGCGCGGATGGTCGAGGACGGGGAGGGGCCGCTCTGGCTGCATCTCGACCTGGTCGATGCGCGGGCCCGGCAATTCCTGCTGGCGCTGCCCGGCCTGCCCGCCGCCGCCCGCGCCGCGCTGGTGGAGGCGGAGGAGACGACGCGCGTCGAAGTCGCCGCAGGCGCGCTGTTCGGCTGCCTGCCGGACATCCATTTCGACGCGGAGGCGCAGGGCGCGCCGCCGGTCGGCCTGCTGCATTTTGCGCTGTCGCCCGGGCTGCTGGTCACCGCCCGCCGGCACCCGCTGCGCGGCGTCCACCTGGCGCTGGAGACCCCGCGGGTGACGCTTCCGGCCGAGGCGCTGGGCAGCGTGCTGCGCCACGCCATGCTGGAGTTCGCCCAGGTCATCGGTCTGCTGGCGCGGCAGATGGCGCTGATCGAGGACCAGCTTCTGCGCCCCGACCGCAACCCGCCGCGCGACGCATTGGCCACCCTGCGGCGGGAGGCGCTGCGCCTGTCGCGCCACCTGGACCCGCTGGCCGAGGCGCTGGACGATCTGGCGGAGGATTGCCCCGCGCCCCTCGCCCCGCTGGCGGCGCCGCTGCTGCTGGAGGCAAGGCGCAGCCGGGCGGCGGCCCGGGCCCTGGCCGCGGTGCTGGAACGCGGCCGGATCGCGCAGGACCAGGCGGCGTCGCGCGTCGCCGAGGAAACCAACCGCCGCCTGCTGGTGCTTTCGGTCATCTCCGCCGCGATGCTGCCGGCGAGCCTGGTGGCCGGCATCTTCGGCATGAATGTGGGCGGCCTGCCGGGCGTTGAATCGCCCGGCGGCTTCGCCATGGCGCTGAGCCTCATCGCCGCCTCGGTCGGCGGGGTGCTGCTGGCGCTGCGGCTGGGGCGGATGCTTTAGGCGGCCGGCCGCGGCGGGAGCCGCGCCGCGCGGGGTTGAGGCGACCCCCGGCCCGCGCCATGCTGCCCGCCGGGGAAACGTCAGGACGAATGTCATGCGCATGCGGATCATCGCGGCTGCAGCCTTAAGCCTTTTGACGGCACTGCCGGCGGCGGCGCAGGGGGCCTGGCCGGAGCGGCCGGTGCGGCTGGTGGTGGGCTTCCCGGCCGGCGGCCCCACCGACATCCCGGCCCGCATCATCGCGGAAAAGCTGCGCGGCCAGCTCAGCCAGCCGGTGGTGGTGGAGAACCGTACCGGCGCAGGCGGCCGCATCGCCATGGACCATGTCCTGTCGCAGCCGCGGGATGGCCACACGCTGCTGGTCTGCACCTATATCGACGCGCTGAATTCGATGAGCGCCTCGCGCCCCTATGCGCTGGGGGAATTGGCGCCGATCAGCCAGATCACCCGCGCCTATTACGCGCTGGTGGTGCCCAACGCCCTGCCGGCGGCCAGCCTCGCGGAATTCGTCGCCCTGGCGAAGGCACGGCCGGAGGGGATGGCATTCGGCCATGTCGGCCCCGCCTCGATGCCCAACCTGGTGGCGCGGATGTTCGAGGGGGCGGCCGGGGTCACCATGGTGGAGGTGCCGTATCGCGGCACGCCGCCGGTGCTGCAGGACCTGATTGCCGGGCGGCTGCAGCTTTTCGTCGGGCCGCTGGTCAACACCATGCCGCTGGCGCAATCCGGCCAGGTGCGGGCGATCGGCGTCACCAGCCCGCAGCGCCTTGCGGTGGCGCCGGACGTGCCGACGCTGGCGGAGCAGGGGATGGAGCTGGTCGCCTTCGGCTGGCTCGGGATCTGCGGCGGGGGCGGCACGCCGCCGGCGGTGGTGCGGCGGATGAACGAACTGGTCACCGCGGCCGTCGCCTCCCCCGAATATCGCGCGGCTGTGGAAGGCACCGGCGCCGCGGCGGTGTCCTCCACGCCGGAGGAACTGGAGCGGCTGATGCAGGACACCGTGACGCAGTACGGCGCGGTGATCCGGCGCTTCAACATCCCGATGGAGTGAGACAAGGAAGCCATCGCCTGGAACCTGCGGCCGCCGCGCCATGTGGCGCGGAGCCACGCCGGCGATCGAGGCGGTGATCGGCCGCGATCACCGGGATCTGGATGCTACCGCAGCCCCGCGAAGAATTCCCGCAGCAGGGCGGCTGCCTCACCCTCCCGCACCCCGCCCACCACTTCCGGGACGTGGTGGCAGGTGGGCTGGCTGAAGATGCGGGGGCCGTGCTCCACGCCGCCGCCCTTCGGGTCATAGGCACCGAAGACCAGGCGCTTGACCCGGAAGAAGGCGGTGGCCTGGGCGCACATGGCGCACGGCTCCAGCGTCACCCACAGGGTCGCCTGCGGCAGCAGCTTGTCGCCGGTGGCCGCCGCGGCGGCGCGCAGCGCCAGCAGCTCGGCATGGGCAGAGGGGTCGCGGCGGGCCTCCACCTCGTTGCCCGCGCGGGCCAGCACCTGCCCGGCGGCATCCGTCACCACCGCGCCTACCGGCACCTCCCCGCGCGCGGCGGCGGCGCGGGCTTCCTGCAATGCGATCTCCATGGGCGACATGCGGCTGATTTGCCCCGGCGGGCGTGGCGGGTCGAGCGGTTTCGCCCGGATTTCGTCGCCTTCGGGCGTGCCGGGCGGCGCGGAAGTGCTATAGCGGCCGGATGAACAGACGCCCGGTCATCGGCGTGACCCTGGATGCGGAACCGGCCGGCGGCTGGTCCAAGCTGCCCTGGTACGCGCTCCGCCAGAATTATTTCGCCAGTATCATCGCGGCCGGGGGCCTGCCCGTCGCGCTGCCGCACCATCCCGAACTGGCGGTCGAGTATCTCGACGTGATCGACGGGCTGCTGGTCACCGGCGGCGCCTTCGACGTGGACCCGGCGCTGTGGGGCGGCGGTGCGCCGCATCCGAAGGTGACGCTGAAGCCGGGGCGCACGGATTTCGAACTCGCCGCGACGCGCGCGGCCCTGAACCGGGACCTGCCGGTGCTCGGCATCTGCGGCGGCCAGCAATTGCTGGCGGTGGCGCTCGGCGGCACGCTGATCCAGCACATCCCGGACGAGGTGCCGGGCGCGCTGGCGCATGAGCAGCCGAATCCGCGGACGGAGCCTGGGCACCAGGTGGCGATCACGCCGGACACGCTGCTGGCCCGCATCGTCGGCACGCAGATGATGGCGGTGAATTCGGCGCATCACCAGGCGGTGGCGACGCCGGGGCTGGGCGCCGTGGTCAATGCCGTGGCGCCGGATGGCGTGGTGGAGGGGATCGAGCTGCCCGGCCACCGCTTCGCCCTCGGCGTGCAATGGCACCCGGAATATGCGGTGGACCCGCGCGACCCGGATATCCTTTCGGCCTTTGTCGAGGCGGCCCGCCGATGACCGACGAACCCGAGGATCTCACGCCCGAGGCCCCCGAAGCCATCGAGGACACTGGCGAGCGCGGCGAGCGCATCGCGAAGTACCTGGCGCGGGCCGGCATCGCCTCCCGCCGCGATGCGGAGAAGCTGATCGCGGAAGGCGTGGTCAAGCTGAACGGCAAGCCGGTGGATGGCCCCGCCACCTTCGTGAAGCCGGGCGACCGTGTCTCCGTCTCCGGCAAGACGGTGGCGACGGCGGAGCGCACCCGGCTGTTCCGCCACCACAAGCCGGATGGCGTGGTTACCACCCACAAGGACCCGCAGGGCCGCCCGACGGTGTTCGAGCGCCTGCCCCCGGCGATCGGCCGCGTGGTCTCGATCGGCCGGCTCGACCTGACCAGCGAGGGGCTGCTGCTGCTGACCAATGACGGCGCGCTGGCCCGCAAGCTGGAACTGCCGAGCAATGGCTGGCTGCGCCGCTACCGCGTGCGGGTGTTCGGCCATGTCGATGAGCGCGCCTTCGCGGCGCTGTCGCGCGGCGTCACCATCGAGGGCGTGGCCTATGGCCCGATCGAATGTGGGCTGGACAGCCGCCAGGGCGGCATCGCCTGGCTCACCGTCAGCCTGAAGGAAGGCAAGAACCGGGAGATCCGCCGGGTGATGGCGCATCTCGGCCTGCAGGTCACAAGGCTGATCCGCACCGCCTACGGCCCCTTCCAGCTCGGCACCCTGCCGAAGGGCGCGGTGGAGGAGGTGCATCCGAAGGTGATGCGCGAACAGCTCGGCATCGGCGAGGCCCCGGCCAAGCGCCGGCGGCGCGAGGAAGTGGCCGCCGAGGCCGCCGCCGCCGCCGCGCCGCCGGCCGACCCCTCGGCCGAACCGGCGGCACCCGTCAGCAAGCGCCCGCCCCGCCCGGGCAATATCCCGCGCGCCCGCAACGCCGAACCGCGGAGGCATGTCCGTGCTCCGACTCGTCGCCGGACTCCACCGCGGGCGTAGGCTGGCCGCGCCGCCGGGGGAAACCACGCGGCCGACCAGCGACAGGGTGCGCCAGGCGGTGTTCGACATGCTGCTGCATGCGCCCTGGGCGGATAACGGGACGGGTGAAGGTGCCGTGGAGGGCCAGCGCGTGCTGGACGCCTTCGCCGGTTCCGGCGCGCTGGGGCTGGAGGCGCTGTCGCGCGGCGCCGCCCATGCCTGCTTCCTGGAAAGCGACCGCGTGGCGCTGGCCGTGCTGCGGCAGAACGTCGTCGCGCTGAAGGAGGAAGCCCGCTGCACCGTGCTGGGCGGCGACGTGCTGCGCCCCCGTGCGGCGCCCGCCCCCTGCGGCCTGGTGCTGCTCGACCCGCCCTATGGAAGGGACCTGGTGCCGAAGGCGCTGGCCGCGCTGTCTGCCGCCGGCTGGATCGCGCCCGGCGCGCTGGTGGTGGCCGAGACGGGGCGGGAGGAGGCGCTGGAAGCCCCCGGCTTCACCGAGGTGGCGGCGCGGGAGCACGGCGCGGTGCGGGTGGCCTTCCTGCGCGCGGCCTGAGGCTGGACAGCCGGGCTTCGTTACGCTTTGCAGGCGAGGCTGCGGAGCCTGCGATGACCTACGTCCTGACGCACCACAAATGTGCCAGCGCCTGGCTGGCACGCTACCTCGGCGCCTATGCGCGGATGAACGGGCTGTCGCTGTCCGCCACGCATCTCAGCGCGCATCTGCCGGAGGATGCGGCGCAGCTCGTGCTGCTGGCCAATGCGGCCTATCCGTTCCTGGCGGGGCGCATCCCGGGCGGCATCCACATCATCCGCAATCCGCTGGACCTGGTGGTCTCCGCCTATCACTCCCATCGCAACACCCACCCGACCGAGGGCTGGCCGCAACTGGCGGCGCAGCAGGACCTGCTGCGGCGGGTGCCGGCGGAGGACGGGTTGCTGCTGACCCTGGCCTTCCTGGAACGGGCGGATTTCCACCCCGGCGCGGTCGGCCCGCTGCACGCCCTGCGGCATTGGGATTTCGACGATGCGCGCTTCGTCACGCTGCGGATGGAGGATGTGGTGCAGCGGCCGACGGAGCGCCTGGGCGGTCTGCTGAAGGCATCGCACCCCGGCCACCTGTTGCCGCCGGCGGACCAGCACAGCTTCGCTGCGGTGGCCGGGCGCCCGCCGGGGCAGGTGGACGCCGGCTCGCACTACCGTGCCGGCACCGCCGGGCAGTGGCGCAGCGAATTGCCGGACTCGGCGATCGGCTATCTGCGCGCCCATCTGGCGCCGCTGCTGCACCGCTTCTACCCGGAGACGCTGCCGGCATTTGCGTGAGGATATCCGCCCCCGCAACATTTGATCGCTGGCATTTACAACTTGGATTGGCGCGCCGCGTATCGATTGGACAACCATCGACCGACGGATTGCCGACCCCATGCCGCCAAGCGCCGCCAACTGTGCCGCCTGCAGGACCGAAGCCAGCCTGTTCCCCTTCACCATGGCCTTCCAGCCGGTGGTGGACGTGGTCGCAGGCCGAATCGTGGCGCATGAGGCGCTGGTGCGCGGACCGGCGGGGGAGGGCGCGGGTCATGTCCTCGACCAGGTCACCGACCTGAACCGCTATGCCTTCGATCAGGCCTGCCGGGTCCGCGCCATCGAGATGGCGGCGGCACTTGGCGTGGATTGCGGGCTCAACATCAATTTCCTGCCGAATGCGGTGTATGAGCCGCGTGCCTGCATCCGCCGCACCCTGGATACCGCGCGCCGCACCGGCTTTCCGCTGAACCGTTTGACCTTCGAGATCGTCGAGAGCGAGCACATCGCCGACCTGGACCACACCCGCAGCATCATCGAGGAATACCGTCGGCACGGCTTCAAGATCGCGCTGGACGATTTCGCCACCGGCTATTCCGGCCTGTCCCGCCTCGCCGAGCTGCGGCCGGACGTCATCAAGCTGGACCGGGCCCTGGTGCAAGGCTGCGACCGGGACCGCGTCCGCCTGGCCATCATCGCCGCGCTGGTGGGGCTGGGGGCGGAACTGGACATCGAGGTGGTGGCCGAGGGCGTGGAACAGCCGGGGGAGGTCGTCGCTCTGCGCGACACCGGGCTTCGCTTCATGCAGGGCTTCCTGTTCGCGCGGCCGGTGCTGGAGGGGCTGGCGAAGCCGGAGGATGTGCTGGCGCCGCTGCGGCACGGCTGATCGAGGATTCGGCAGCAGCACAAAGGATCGGGTAACCGAACTGAACTAGATGTGATTCCGGGCAATGATGCCGGGGACAGCATCCGATGTTTGGCTACCAGAATAGGAAGGCGCGCGTAGCTGGTCTTGATGGCGGGGCACTCGATGTGCTGCGCACCAATGTGATGCTGGCTGATACCGACCTGAACATCACCTACATGAATGCCAGCGCGACCGCGCTGATGCGGGAGGCGGAAGCCGACCTGCGGAAGGAATTGCCGCATTTCAGCATGGCCCGGCTGGTCGGCAGCAACATCGACATCTTTCACAAGAAGCCGGCGCATCAGCGCCAGATGCTTGCCGCGCTGAAGGCGCCGCACGCGGCCACCATCCGCATCGGGCCGCGCGCCTTCGACCTGCTGGTGACCCCGCTATGGGACGGCACCCGGCGCAGCGGCTTCGTCGTCGAATGGGCCGATGCCAAGGCGCGGCTGCTCAACCTCGACTATGCGGCGCAGCTGGCGGCCATCGACCGGTCGCAGGCGGTCATCGCCTTCACGGTGGATGGCACGGTGATCGAGGCGAATGACAACCTGCTGAAGACGATGGGCTACGGCATCGAGGAGGTGCGGGGACAGCCGCACCGGATGTTCATGGGCCAGCAATTCGACGAGGCGACCTACCAGGAGCTCTGGTCGGATTTGCGATCCGGCAAGCCGCGGATGGGGCAGTTCCGCCGCTTCGGCAAGGGCGGCCGCGAGGTCTGGCTGGAGGCGACCTACAACCCGATCCTGGATGGCGCCGGCAAGGTGGCGAAGGTGGTGAAGTTCGCCAGCGATATCACCGTGCAGGTGAAGCTGCTGACGGATCTGAAGACCATGATCGACCGCAATTTCAGCGCGATCGACCAGGCCATCGGCGAATCGACGGAGGAGGCGAGCGCCGCATCCGCCGCGGCCGACGAGACCGCAAGCAACGTGCAGCTCGTCGCCGCGGCGTCGGAGGAACTGGCCGCCTCGATCGGCGAGATCGCCCGCTCCATGGCCAATTCCCGCACCGCCACCGATGCCGCCTTCGAACAGACGGTCAGCGTGGCGCAGAGCACGGAGGCGCTGGCCAATGCGGCGCAGGCGATGACCAGCATCGTCGGCCTGATCCGCAACGTCGCCAGCCAGATCAACCTGCTGGCGCTGAACGCGACCATCGAGGCGGCGCGTGCCGGGGAGGCCGGGAAGGGCTTCGCCGTGGTGGCCAGCGAGGTGAAGAACCTGGCGGTGCAGGCGGCGGCGGCGACGCAGCAGATCTCCGGCGAGATCGACGGCATCCAGGCCACCTCCGCCGCCGTGGCCAGCGCGCTCGGCACGATCCGCGACGCCGTCACGACGGTGCGGGAAAGCGTGACGCAGACCGCGGCGGCGGTGGAGGAGCAATCCGTGGTGACGCGCAGCATGTCCGGCAACATGCATGGCGCCTCCACCGCCGTGACCACCGTCTCCACCAGCGTCGGCGGCATTTCGGCGGCGGTGCTGCGGGCGGCGGAGGCGGTGGCGACCACGCGCCGGGCGGCGGAAGTGCTGGTGCGTTAGCAGGCTTGGGTGAGGGGGCTGCGAAAACCGGAGGTCGTTCAGACGCTTGCACTTCCCCCTGACCCAACCCTCTTCCCCAGAAGAAGTGGGGGAGAGGGCTTTCAGAGCGAATTTCTCAGCCCGCTACGGGTTCAGCGTGATGCCGATGCGGGCGTACATCTCAGCCAGCCGCCGGCCGTAATGCGCCCCGTCGAACAGCGCCGCTTGGCCCGGCCCCTTGCCGGAAAGCGCCGCACGAAGTTCGGCATCGCCGTCCAGCGCCTGGATCGCCTCCGCCATCGCGCGCGTGTCGTAAGGGTCTACCGTCAGCGCCGCATCGCCCACCACTTCCGGCAGGGAGGATGTGTTGCTGGTCATCACCGGGGTGCCGAGCAGCATCGCCTCCAGCGCCGGCAGGCCGAAGCCCTCATACAACGAGGGGAACAGCAGGGCGCGGGCGCCGCGCACCAGGCTGACCAGCAGGCGGAACGGCGCATAATCCAGCAGGATGACGCGGTCGCGCAGCTTGCGGGTCAGCGCCTGCACGCCGTCGAAGGGGCCGGGGTCGGCCATGACGCGCTGGTCGTCCTCGTAGATCAGGCCGAGCTCCTGGCGCATCTGCCAGGCCTGCTTGCCGCAGATCACCAGCGGCTTGGTGCTGCCGGAGGCGAGGTAGGCCTCGATCAGCCGGCCGACATTCTTCTTCGGCTCGATCGCGCCGAAGAACAGCCAGTACTCGCCCCATTCCAGCCCGAAGGCGCCCTTCACCTCGGCGCGGGCCAGGTTCTCCGGCTTGCGGGCCAGGCGGTCCGGGATTTCCACGGATTGGTAGGTGTTGGAGATCTTCTCCGCCGGCACGCCGAGCAGGTTGATGATGTCCCGCTTCGAGGCCTCGCTGACCGTCACGATATGGTCGGCATGGGCGGCGATGGCGCGGCAGGTGCCGAGGTAGCGGCGCTTCACGTCCAGCGTGGCATACGGCATCCGCAGCGGCACCAGGTCGTGGATGGTGTAGATGTTCTTCGTGCCCTCCACCCGCAGCGGCAGCGGGTAGGTCCAGTGCATCACGTCCTGCTGGTCCGGCAGCTTCACCCGGCCCATCTTGTTCTTCAGGCCGAAGCTCTGCACCGCGGCGCGGAACAGCTCCGGCGCATTCCACAGCGTGTCCGCATGCGGCAGCCGCGCCTCCAGCCCCTGCCGGATGACGCGGTCGGTCAGCGGCACGCGCTTCGCTTCCTCGCCATAGGACAGCTTCACGCCATGGATGGCATCGTCGATGGCGCGCTTCAGCCAATGCGGCGGCCGGGGCCGCGCATCGTAGAGGGTGACCTCGCGCAGAAGCTCATCCTTGCCGGTGGAGCCGCGCTGGCCGTATAGCACGCCGACCTCCGCCCCCAGGGCGCCCAGCCGATGCGACAGGTTGCGGGCGTAGGTCGCCACGCCCGTCCCCTGGTCCAGCGCCAGGTTGTAGCCGTCGATCGCGATCCGTGGCTTCGACACCGGTCACCCTTTCCTGTCGCACCGCGCCGCCCTGCCGGGGCAAGGCGGGCCCGCGGGGGTTAAGCGACCTGCGGCGGCGGCCGTCAACCTCCGGCCGCCGCACCGCGCGCCCCGGGCCGGGCGACACGCGATGACACGGAGCCACCTTGCCTTCGCCTTTCTTTTTCCCACCCCCTGCGACATACCCCCGGGCATGCCCGGAAATGACCGCCCCATGCCCATGAGTGCGATGCAGGCCCACACCACGGACGCCCCGCGGGATGCGATCGTCCCCGTCATCCTGTGTGGCGGCACCGGCAGCCGGCTCTGGCCGCTTTCGCGCGAAGGCTATCCCAAGCAGTTCTGGCCGCTGGTCTCGGCCGGCACCATGTTGCAGGAAACCGCGGAGCGCGCTCGCGGCCCCGGCTTCGCCGCCCCCGTGGTGGTCTGCGGCGAGGCGCATCGCTTCCTGGTGGCCGAACAGCTGCGCGAAGCCGGCATCGAGGGATCGCGCATCATCCTGGAGCCGGAGGCGCGCAACAGCGCCGCCGCCATCGCCGCCGCCGCCGTGCTGATCGGCGAGGAAGCCCCCGGCGTCACCCTCTGGATCATGGCTGCCGACGCCGCGGTGCAGGATGTGCCGGCGCTGCTCCGCGCGCTGGGCGCCGCGGCCGCGGCCGCCGCCGCCGGCCGCATCGCCACCTTCGGCATCCGGCCCACGGTGCCGGAGACCGGCTATGGCTACATCGAGGCCGGCGCCGCGCTGCAGGGCGTGGAAGGCGCGCTGGAGATCGCCCGCTTCGTCGAGAAGCCGGATGCGGCGACCGCCGCGCGCTTCCTGGCCGGCGGCCGGCATCTGTGGAACAGCGGCATGTTCGTCGCCTCCACCGCCACGCTGCTGGCCGAGCTCGAGGCGCATGCGCCGGATGTGCTGCGCGCCGCCCGTGGCGCCGTGGCCGAGGGCACGCGGGACCTCGGCTTCGTCCGCCTCGGCGCCGGCTTCGCCCAGGCGCCTTCCGTGTCGATCGACACGGCGGTGATGGAACGCACCAGCCTGGCCGCCGTGGTGCCCTGCGATCCGGGCTGGTCCGATGTCGGCAACTGGTCCTCGCTGTGGGACATCGCGCCGAAGGATGCCGAGGGCAACGCGACCAGCGGCCCGGTCGCCCTGCTCGGCGCGCGGCGCTGCTTCGTGCGGTCCGAGGGCATTCTCAGCGCCGTGGTCGGGCTGGAGGATGTGGTGCTGGTGGTGACGGATGACGCGGTGCTGGCCTGCCACCGCGACCGCGCCCAGGACGTGAAGAAGATGGTCGAGCAGCTCAAGGCCACCGGCCGCCGCGAAGCCACGGAACACCGCCGCGTCTACCGCCCCTGGGGTGCCTATGAGGGCGTGGCGCTCGGCAACCGCTTCCAGGTCAAGAAGATTTCCGTCCGGCCGGGCCGCAAGCTGTCGCTGCAGAAGCACTATCACCGGGCCGAGCATTGGGTGGTCGTCGCCGGCACCGCCATGGTGGAACGCGACGGGGAACGGATCCTGCTGCGGGAGAATGAGAGCGTCTACCTGCCGCTAGGCTGCGTCCACCGGCTGGAGAATCCGGGGATGATCCCGCTGACGCTGATCGAGGTGCAGTCCGGGTCCTATCTCGGCGAGGATGACATCGTGCGGCTCGAGGACAATTACGGCCGGGCCTGATGTGATGTAGACCGGGGGCGACGGAACAGGGTCGTCTGGCATGGATGGTGTGCGGCGGAGCGAAGGTGCGGGCGTGCTGGGGGAGGCGGATCGCCGGCGCGATGCGCGCGACTGGCGCGGCGCCGCCGAAGGCTACGCCGCCTGGCTGGCGCAGCACCCGGATGACTGGGGCATCTGGGTCCAGCACGGCCATTGCCTGAAGGAACAGGGCGACCCGCTCGCCGCCGTCGCCTCCTACCGCCAGGCTGAACGTGGGCTGGCGGAGGATGCGGACCTGCAGATCCAGATCGGCCACGCCCTGAAGCGTGCCGGCGACCGTGCCGGGGCGCGCGCCGCCTATGCCCGCGCGCTGGACCTGACGCCCGACAGCGACCTCGCCTGGCGTGAGGTCGCGACGCTGCTGGCCGAGGGTGGACTGGCGGAGGCGGCGGCGGAGGAAGGTGCCGGGCTGACCCTGCTCGGCGACCTGTCCGTGGTCTTCGACCTGTCCGACCTGCTGTCCTGGTTCGGCGGCAACCGGGCGCCATCCGGCATTCAGCGCGTGCAGATGGAGATCGTCGGCCCGGCGCTGCGGCCCGGCGGCGCGGCGTCCACCGTGCTGCTGGCGGTGTTCGATGCCGAGGCCGGCCTGTGGCGCGCCTTGCCGCGGGAGATCTTCCTGCGCCTGGCCAGCCTGGCACGGGCCGGCGCCGACCCGCTGGACCCGGCATGGCGGGAGGCCGTGGGCCTGGCGCGGGAGGCGGTGGCGGCGGCGCCGGAACTGGTCTTCCCGCAGGGCGCCTGGCTGGTGAATCTCGGCTCCTCCTGGTGGCTGCGCGACTACAACCTGGCGCTGCGCGCGGCGAAGGCGCGGCATGGCCTGCGCTACGCCGCCCTGGTGCATGATTGCGGACCGCTGGTGGTGCCGGAGCACAATGCGCCGGCGATGGTGGCGGAGTTCGCCCGCTGGTTCGCCGGCCTCGGCGCCCATGCCGACCTGCTGCTGGCGGTTTCCGAGGCGACGCGGAAGGACATCGAGGCGCTGCGCGCGAAGCTGCTGCCCGGCCTGCCGGCGCCGCCCGTCTCCGTGCTGCGGCTGGATGCCCAGCCGGTGCGCGTGCCGCCGGCGCCGCGGCCGCATCCCGGCATCGCGGCACTCGCCGGGCGGCCCTATGCGCTGTTCGTCGGCACGCTGGAATCGCGCAAGAACCACCTGTTCGTGCTGAACGCCTGGCTGGCGCTGACCCGCAAGCACGGCGCGGCGGCGCTGCCGCTGCTGGTGCTGGTCGGGCGCCCTGGCTACCTCTCCGATCCCGCCTTGGCCCTGCTGCGCAACGCCCCGGCCTTGCGGGACGGGGTGCGGCTGCTGGTGGATGTGCCGGATTCGGCCCTGGCCGGGCTGTATGAGGGCGCGCTGTTCACCCTGTACAACTCCTTCCATGAAGGCTGGGGCCTGCCGGTGACGGAGGCGCTGTCGCATGGCAAGGCGGTGCTGGCGCCGGACCATAGCGGGCTGCTGGAGGCGGGGCTCGGCCTGGCCCTGCATTTCCGCCACCAGAGCGAGCCGGATTTCCTTGAGGCGGTGGAGCGCCTGACCTTCGACGCCGCCTACCGCCACGCGCAGGAGTCCAAGGTGCGGGCCGGGCTGCAGTTGCGCGCCTGGAAACAGGTGACGGAGGACCTGCTCGGCCGCCTGTCTGCCGACGCACCCGCCGAAGGCCCGCCGGGCCCGGCCTCCCCCCTGGCTCCGCCGTTGGGCACCCTGCACCGTCTGGCCGAGATCGCGGCCCCGTTGCCCAGCCCGGAAATGGCCCTCGCCGACCTGCTGCGCGCAGGCGAGGGGTGGCACGGCGCGGAGGAATGGGGCTGCTGGACGCGCCCCGGCCGCGCGCTGCTGCGCCTGCCGCTTCCCGCCTCCGCCGAGGGCGTGCTGCGCCTGCACCTGATGCTGCGCGGGCCGGCCCGGGCGCAGCGCGTGACGCTTGCCATGCCGGGGTCCGGGCCGGGGGCAGAGCCGCTGGTGATGGAGCTGGCCGCCGATTCGCGTGCCGTGGCGGCACTGGAGGTGCCGGCGGGCGCCGGCCGCGTGCTGGAACTCGCCATCGAGGCGGATGCCGCGCCAGAAAGCGCCGACCCGGCAGCGCGGGAGGTGGGCGTCGGCGTGGTGTCCGTGATGGCCTGCGCGGCGCAGGATCTGGCCGCGCGGCTGGCCTATCTGGAACGCCAGCGCTTCATCTGGCCCGAGCCGGTCTGACCCACCGCCGCAGCGCGGCGAGGCCGGCCAGACCGAGTCCGAACAGCGCCAGGGAGGCCGGCTCCGGCACCGCGACCACCGGGGCGGGGTCGGGAATGCGCGTCGCGGTCAGCTGGCCGCTGAAGCTGCAGGCGCCGGTCCAGCCGCAGGGACCGCCGCGATCCGTGTTGTATCGGCCGGAAACCGCGCCGTCGGCGCCGAGCACCAGTCGCGCGTCGGATTCGCTGTTGTTGTAGGTGATGCTGCCGGTCGGGAACACGGATCCCGCCGCGCCCGCCAGCAGGAAGTTGTAGTACTGGCCGTTCCCCGGATTGGCATTCGGCGTCAGGAACTGCGCCAGCCCGCCAATCAGCGCCGAGCCCCGGTCGAAGGTCGCGAAGAACAGGTCCAGCAATCCCGGGGGCGCTGGCGCGATGGGCGCACCGACCGGGTGCCGGTTGTTGTCTGCGCTCAGGCGGTAGCCGCCGCCGACGATCCGGTCCTCCAGGATGAACTGGCCGACCGTCAGCACGTCGTTCGGACCGCCTGGGTGGGGGCCGATGTGGGTGGCGACGGTCGGCCCGGCTTGCTCGAAACCGAAGATGATCGCGGCCGAGGCGGGCGGCGGCGCAAGCGTCGCACTCATCAGCAGAGCCAGGCCGGCCGCCAGCGCGTTCCGCATGGGTCTTTCCCCCGCCAGCGCACCTTGCGGCAACATGTGTTGCCCGCCGCGGGAGCGTGACGGAACGCTTTTACCAAAGGCGCAGTCCCGGCCCCAACCACGGGACGCTTGGCGGGTGTTCACATTCCGGCGTTTACCAGCGCGGGCTCAGCCCAGGGCGCGCCAGCCGATATCGCGGCGCGCGAAGCCTTCCGGCCAGTCGACCGCGTCCACCGCCGCATAGGCGGCATCCCGCGCGGCTGCCAGGCTGGCCCCGCGGCCCTGCACCGCCAGCACGCGGCCGCCGGCGGCGCGGATGGTGCCGGCTTCGTCGCGGGCGGTGCCGGCGTGGAACACCAGCACGCCGGGGATGGCCGAGGCTGCCTCCAGCCCGCGGATTTCCGTGCCGCGGCGCGGGGTGCCGGGGTAGCCCTCGGCGGCCAGGATCACCACCAGGCTATGCGCGGCGTCCCAGTCCAGCGTCTGGCCGGCCAGGCTGCCGGTGGCGGCGGCGTGCAGCACGGGCAGCAGGTCCGACCGCAGCAGGGGCAGCAGCGTCTCGCATTCCGGGTCGCCGAAGCGGACGTTGTATTCGATCAGCTTCGGGCCGGTGGCGGTCAGCATCAGCCCGGCGAAAAGCACGCCGCGGAAGGGGGTGCCGCGGCCGGCCATTTCGTCCAGCGTTGGGCGGATGAAGCGGGCCATCACCTCCTCCCGCAGCGCATCCGTGAAGGCGGGGGCGGGGCTGTAGGCGCCCATGCCGCCGGTGTTCGGGCCGGTATCGCCATCGCCGACGCGCTTGTGGTCCTGCGCCGCGCCGAAGGCCAGCGCTTCCGTGCCATCGCACAGGGCAAAGAACGAGACTTCCTCGCCTTCCAGAAACTCCTCGATCACCACGGCGGCGCCGGCGCTGCCATGGATGCGGTCCTCCATGATGGCGGCGATGGCCGATTCGGCTTCCTCCACGGTCATCGCCACCACCACGCCCTTGCCGGCGGCCAGGCCATCCGCCTTCACCACGATCGGCGCGCCCTTCTGCGCCAGATAGGCGCGGGCGGCGGCGGCATCCTCGAAGCGGGCCCAGGCGGCGGTGGGCACCCCGGCGGCATCCGCCACCTGCTTGCAGAAGGCCTTGCTGCCCTCGAGCTGCGCGGCGGCGGCGGAAGGGCCGAAGCAGGGGATGCCGGCGGCGGCGCAGGCATCGGCGAGGCCGAGTGTCAGCGGCGCCTCCGGCCCCGCCACCACCAGGTCCACGGCATTGGCCTGGGCGAAGGTGGCCAGCGCCGCGATATCCTCCACCCCGATCGGCACGCATTCCGCCACCGCGGCGATGCCCGGGTTGCCGGGCGCGCACCACAGCTTGCCCAGCTTCGGCGAGCGGGCGATGGCCCAGCACAGCGCATGTTCCCGGCCGCCGCCGCCCACCACCAGCACCCGCATCACGATCTCTCCGCCCGGCTTCGCGCTGGCGGCCCCTTAGCATAGGGTCCGCGCATGGACACGACGCCCGCCGCCCCGACCAGTAATGTTCCCGAATACGCAGTCTCCGAGATTGCCGGCGCCGTCCGCCGCACGCTGGAAGGCGCCTTCGGCCGCGTCCGCGTGCGGGGCGAGGTCTGCGAGGCCAAGCGCTACCCCTCCGGCCACTGGTACCTCTCGCTGAAGGATGAGAATGCCAAGCTGGAATCGGTGATCTGGAAGACCACCGTGCCGCGGCTGGCGATCCAGCCGGAGAATGGCGTGGAGGTGATCGCGACGGGGCGCATCACCACCTATGCCGACCGCTCCAAATATCAGCTGGTGATCGACCGCCTGGAATTCGCCGGCGAGGGCGCGCTGCTGGCGCGCATCGAGATGCTGCGGAAGAAGCTGCTGGCGGAAGGCCTGTTCGAGGAGGACCGCAAGCGCGCCCTGCCGCGGCTGCCGGTGGTGATCGGCGTGGTCAGCAGCGAGGCCGGCGCGGTGATCCAGGACATCCGCACCACCATTTCGCGGCGATTCCCGCGCCGCGTGATCCTGTGGCCGGTGCCCGTGCAGGGGCAGGGGGCGGCCGAGAAGATCGCCGCCGCCATCGCCGGCTTCAACGCGCTGCCCCTGGGTGGGGCGATCCCCCGCCCGGACGTGATCATCGTGGCGCGCGGCGGCGGCAGCCTGGAAGACCTGATGGCCTTCAACGAGGAGGTGGTGGTGCGCGCCGCCGCCACCTCCGCCATCCCGCTGATCTCCGCCGTGGGGCATGAGACGGACACCACGCTGATCGACTTCGCCTCCGACCGCCGCGCGCCGACGCCCACCGCGGCGGCGGAGATGGCGGTGCCGGCGCGGGCCGATCTGATGGCCGACCTGTCACAGCGGGAGGCACGGCTGCGCGGCGCCATGGTGCGGCAGTTGCGGGCGGCGGAGACCGTGCTGCTGCGGCTGGAGCGCCGCCTGCCGGATGTGCCGGCGCGTGTGACGGATCTGCGTCGCCGGCTGGACGAGGCGGAGGAAGGATTGGCCCCCGCCCTCGTCGCCTTCGTGCGGCGGCGGCATGAGGCGCTGGCCCGGCTGCCGATGCCGCATCCCCGTGCCGGCATCGCCGCCCGCCGCGCGACGCTCGCCCTGCTGGAGGGCCGCAAGGGCGCCGCCTTCGCGCGGCTGGCGCAACGTGCCCAGGGCGCCCGCGCGTTGCAGGCCTTTTCCGCCGCGCCGCTGGCCGCGCTGATGCGGGAGAAGGCGGCGAAACTGGCCGGGCTGTCGGCGCGGCTGGAGGCCGGGTCCTACCAATCCGTGCTGGCGCGTGGCTTCTCGTTGGTCCGCGACGCGCAGGGCCAGGCGCTGACCCGCGCCGCGCAGGTGGCACCTGGCGCGAAACTCTCGATCGCCTTCGCCGATGGGGATGTGTCCGCCACGGCGGAGGGCGAGGCGCCCCGCCGAACCCGCACGGCCAAGACCCCACCAGCGCAGGAGACCCTGCTTTGATCGCTCGTCGTCTGATGCTCGCCGCGCCGGCTCTTCTGCTGGCCTGCGCCCGCCGTGCCACGGCCCAGCCCATCACCTGGAACGGCGTGCCCGCCCAGGGCGGGCTGCTGCGTGGCCAGGCGGCGCCCGGCACGCGCATGACGCTGGATGGCAGGCCGCTGCGCGTGGCGCCGGGCGGGGAGTTCGCCATGGGCTTCAGCCGCGACCATGACGACAGCGCCACCCTGGCCATCATCCACCCCGATGGGCGGCGGGAGGAACGGCGCCTGCCGGTGGCGAAGCGGGATTGGGACATCCAGCGCATCACCGGCCTGCCCGGCGGCATGGTCAGCCCGGATGCGGCGGCGCTGCGCCGCATCACCCGCGAACGCGCGCTGCTGGCCGCGGCGCGGGCGGTGGACAGCGCGGGCACGGGATTCATGGCGGAGATGGCCTGGCCGGCGCGCGGGCGCATCAGCGGCATCTTCGGCAGCCAGCGAATCCTGAACGGCCAGCCGCGCCAGCCGCATTACGGGCTGGATGTGGCCGCCCCCACCGGCACGCCGATCCAGGCCGCATTGCCGGGGCGGGTTTCGCTGTCCGGCGATTACTTCTTCTTCGGCCAGGTGCTGGTGGTGGACCACGGGCATGGGGTGAACACGCTGTATGCGCATCTGTCGGAGCGCATCGCGCGCGATGGCCAGATGGTGGAGAAGGGCGAGCGGATCGCGCTGATGGGCGCGACCGGCCGCGTCACCGGGCCGCATCTGCATTTCTCGCTGTCCTGGTACCAGACCTTCCTGGACCCGCAGCCGTTGCTACCGGCGCAGCAGGGATGACCGGCTTCGCGCGCTACCCCTCCCTCGCCCACCGCGTGGTGCTGGTCACCGGCGGCGCCTCCGGCATCGGGGCGGAGGTCGTGGCGGCATTCGCCGGGCAGGATGCGCGCGTGGCCTTCCTGGATTTCGACGATGCCGGCGGCCAGCGCGTGGCGCGGCAGACCGGGGCGCTGTTCATCCATTGCGACCTGCGCGACATCGCCGCGCTGCGGGCCGCCATCGACCATGTGGCGCTGACCTTTGGCGCCGTGCAGGTGCTGGTGAACAACGCCGCGCGCGACGACCGGCACGCGATGGAAAGCGTCGAGCCCGACTACTGGGACGAGCGCATGGCGACCAACCTGCGCCACATGTTCTTCTGCGCCCAGGCCGTGGCGCCGGACATGCGCAAGGCCGGTGCGGGGTCCATCATCAACATGGGCAGCGTCAGCTGGATGGGCGCGCAGGGCGGCATGCCCGCCTACACCGCGGCGAAATCCGCCGTGCGGGGCCTGACCCGCGGCCTGGCGCGCGACCTCGGCACGGATGGCATCAGGGTGAACGAGGTGGTGCCGGGCTGGGTGTTCACCGAGCGGCAGGAGGCCCTGTGGGCGACGCCGGAGGGGGTGGAACGCCACCTGCAGAAGCAATGCCTGAAGCGCAAGGTGATGCCGCCCGACATCGCGCGGATGGTGCTGTGGCTGGCCGCCGATGACAGCGCGATGGTGACGGCGCAGCATTTCGTGGTGGATGGCGGCGGGATCTGAACCCCGCCGCCCGCCCCGCCCTGCACCTGAGGGGGTTCAACCTGTGGCCGCCAGAGGCGGCCGAGGCGCCGAATGGCGCCCGCCGCACCTGCGGCGAGCCCCGCGGCGCCCGAGCGGTCTATCTCAAGGGCAGCGCGTAGATCAGGCCGCCGCCGGTCCATAGCCGGTTCGGGCCGCGCGGCAGGTTGACCGGCGTGCTCGGGCCGAAATGCCGGTCGTAGATCTCGCCGTAATTGCCCAGCGTGCGGACGATGTTGTAGGCCCAGGCCGGGTCCAGCTTCAGCGACTGGCCGAGTTCCGGCGTCACGCCCAGCAGGCGGCGGGTGTTCGGGTTCACGCTGGTGCGGCGCATCTCCTCCGCATTGGCGCGCGTCACGCCCTGTTCCTCCGCCTCGATGACGGCATAGGTGTACCAGCGCACCAGGTCGAACCACTCATCGTCGCCGCGGCGGATATAGGCGCCGTAGGGCTCCTTGGAGAACCGCTCCTCCAGGATGGTCCAGTCATTGGGCCGCGGCATGGAGGACCTGACGCCCGCGAGCTGCGAGGCATCCGTGCCGAAGGCATCGCAGCGGCCGGCCTGCAGCGCGGCGCTCGCCTGGTCCGTGCGCTCATACAGCACCGGGCTGAAGGGCACGTTGATGGAACGGAAGTAATCCGCCGTCACCTGCTCGTTCGTCGTGCCCTGGATCAGGCAGATGGTGGCGCCGCGCATCTCCGCCACCTTGGAGACGCCGAGGTTGTTGCGCACCATGAAGCCGTGGCCATCGTAGAAATAGGTCACCGCATGGCGTAGGCCGAGCGTGGTGTCGCGCAGCATCGTTTGCGTCGAGGTGCGGAACAGCACATCGACCTCGCCCGAGCCCAGCGCCGTGAAGCGGGTGGAGGAGGACAGCGCGACGAAGCGCACCTTGGCAGGATCGTTGAAGATCGCCACCGCGACGCCGCGGCAGAGATCCACATCCATGCCCTGCCATTCGCCGCGGCTGTCCGGCAGCGCGAAGCCGGCGACGCCCGTGTGGATGCCGCAGACCAGCAGGCCGCGCGCGCGGATCGCATCCAGCGTCGGGCCGGCCGCGGCCGGTGCAGGTTGGAAGAAGGTCGCGCAAACGGCGACAACCGCGGCCGCAAGGCCCCGTGCCCAAGACATTTTTGAAGCCCCTGTTTGATTGCCGAGGCCGAATGGTCTCGCAGCCTGCCGGGGCCTGTCAATCAGGCAGCTTGCACCGCACCCGCCGGACGCAGGATGGAGGAGGCGGCGAGCCAAAGCAGCAGCGCCGCCGCCGCCACGCCACCGAGCACCAGGAAGGCGGCGCCATAGCCGTAATGCTGCGCCACCAGCCCGCCCAGCGTGGCGCTCAGCGCCGCGCCCACGCCCTGCAGCGTCATCACCGCGGCAAGGCCCGCCGTGACATGGCCGCTGCCATCGAGGATGCGGGAAACCAGGCCCGGCACCGCGACGCCCAGCATGCCCGCGCCGACACCATCCAGCATCTGTACCGGCACCAGCACCAGCGGATGCACCACGAAGCCCGCCAGCATGCCACGCAGCGGCAAGGCGGCGAGCGCGAGGACGAACACCACCCAATAGCCGCGCCGCGTCGCCAGCCGGGCGGCGAGCAGTGCCATCGGAATCATCGTCACCTGCGCCAGGATCACCGTGGCGGCGGTGTAGCCGGCCGGGTCCACCGTCGGGTCGCGCGCCACCATCGCCTGGCCGAGCAGCGGCAGCATCGCGGCATTGGCCAGGTGGAACAGCATCAGCGTGATTGCCAGCAGCAGCAGCGCGTGGGTGCCGAACAGGGTGGGCAGCAAGGGCTCCGGCGCCTTGGCCGTCAGGCCGCGCGCGGCGGCGTGGTCGATCTCGCCCGGGCGGATCAGCAGCACGGCCAGCACGGCGCCCAGCGCCATGACCGCCATCAGCACGAAGACCGCGACCAGCCCGAACCACCAGCCGAACAACCCGGCCAGCGCGGCGGCGGAGGCATTGCCGGCGTGGTTGAACGCCTCGTTGCGGCCGAGTTGATGCGCGTAGCCCTTCTGGCGCACCAGGCCGAGGGTGATGGCGGCGATGCAGGGCACCACCAGCGCGCCGCCGATGCCCGCCACCGCCTGCGCCACCGCCGTCACGGCGAACAGTGGGGCGAAGTAGTTGATGGTGCAGGCTGCGATGATGGCGATCGCGGCGATGACGATGAGCGCGCGCTTGTGCCGGGTGGCATCGACCAGCAGGCCGAGTGGCGTGGTCGCCGCCATGCCGGCAATGCCGCCCAGCGTCATCACCAGGCCGATCGCCGCCGGTTGCCAGCCCTGTTGCTGCAGGAACACGCCGAGGAAGGGGCCGAGCCCGTCCCGCACATCGGCCATGAAGAAGTTCAGCGCGTTGAGCGCGGTGATGGAGGACATGGGCGGCAGCGGATCCTTGCGCAGGCGTTATGCACATCGCGCCGCAACCACAGGGGTTTCACCTGCGGACAAAGAAAAACCCCGGCGGATCGCTCCGCCGGGGCCTTTGCATGGATCCTGTGGCGTTGCCGCCTTGAGCCTAGTGACTCGCCGCCGCAGTGGCGGTGGCGATGATCCAGGCCGCGGAACGGACGCCCGCATTGATACCATGAGACACTGGATCACCTCCTTTCGGTTGTTGAAGACTGCCAGGATGATGGGGAGGCGCCGCGGGATGTGCAAGCATAGATTCGCAGTCAGACGCTGCCTTCCCGCGCCTGGGCCCGCAGTACATGCTTCTGGATCTTGCCGGTGCTGGTCTTCGGCAGTTCCGCGAACACCACGTGGCGCGGCACCTTGAAGCTGGCGAGCCTGCCCTTGCACCAGGCGATGAGATCCTCCGCCGTTGCCGCGGCGCCCGGCTTCAGCTCGATGAAGGCGCAGGGCGTCTCGCCCCATTTCTCGTCCGGCCTTGCCACCACGGCGGCCACCGCAACGGCCGGGTGCTTGTACAGCGCGTCCTCGACCTCGATGGAGGAGATGTTCTCCCCGCCCGAGATGATGATGTCCTTGGAACGGTCCTTGAGCTGGATGTAGCCATCCGGGAAGGTCACGGCGAGGTCGCCGGTGTGGAACCAGCCGCCGGCGAAGGCCTTCTGCGTCGCGGCCTCGTCCTTGAGGTAGCCCTTCATCACCACGTTGCCGCGCATCATCACCTCGCCCATCGAGGTGCCGTCGGCCGGGATCGGTGCCATGCTGTCGGGGTCCATCACGGCCAGGCCCTCCAGCGCGATGTAGCGCACGCCCTGGCGCGCCATCAGCGCGGCCTGTTCCTGCGCCGGCTTCGCGTCCCAGGCGTGGTTCCATTCATTCACCACCGATGGGCCGTAGCATTCGGTCAGGCCATAGACATGGCAGACGGCGAAACCGGATTCCTTCATCGCGCCGAGGACCGCCTCCGGCGGTGGGGCGCCGGCGGTGACGAACTGCACCTGGTGGGCCAGCGGCTTCTTCTCGGCTTCGGCGGTCGCCAGCAGCGTCGCCATGACGATCGGCGCGCCGCACATATGCGTCACGCCCTCCGCCGCCATCAGCGCCCACATGGCGTTGCCGCGCACCGCGCGCAGGCAGACATGCGTGCCGGCCTGCGCCGTGATGGACCAGGGGAAGCACCAGCCATTGCAATGGAACATCGGCAGCGTCCAGAGATAGACCGGATGCTTGCCGATGCCGGCGGACAGCATGTTGCCGACGGCCAGCAACTGCGCGCCGCGATGGTGATAGACCACGCCCTTCGGCCGCCCCGTGGTGCCGGAGGTGTAGTTCAGCGAGATCGCGTCCCACTCATCGCCCGGCAGCGGCCAGGCGAAATCCGGGCTGCCCTCCGCGATCAGCGATTCATAGTCGATGGCACCTTCCAGCCGGTTGGCGCGCGCCGCGTCGCTGGCCTCGGGGTCATTCACCTCCACCAGCAGCGGCTTCACCTGGCATTGCTCCAGCGCCATGCGCGCCAGCGGCACGAATTCGCGGTCCACCACAAGCACCTTCGCCTCACCATGGTCGAGGCAATAGGCGATGGTCGCGGCATCCAGCCGCGTGTTCAGCGTGTTCAGCACGGCGCCCGACATCGGCACGCCGTAGTGGCATTCCAGCATCTCCGGGATGTTCGGCAACAGCGCCGCCACCGTATCCCCCCGCACCACGCCGCGGCGGGCCAGTGCATCGGCCAGCGCGACGCAGCGGGCGCGCAGGTCGCGGTAGTTGCGGCGCACGGCGCCATGCACCACGGCGGTGTGGTCGGGGAAGGTGGTGGCCGCGCGTTCCAGGAACAGCAGCGGCGTCAGCGGCTGGTGGTTGGCGGGCGTGCGGGGCAGCGCGTCGTAGTCGGTGGCAGCCATTCCTGGATATCCTCGGGCGAATTCTTGGGCGCCGTGCTTCTGGAGCGCCGGGTGCCGGGTGGTCTCAGCGGTCCTGCCAGACGGGGCTGCGCTTGGCCAGGAAGGCGCCGATGCCTTCCTCCGCATCCGCCGCCAGCAGGTTGTCGGTCATCACCGCCGCGCAATGGGCATAGGCCTGGTCCAGCGGCAGGTTGCGCTGGCGGTGGAAGGCCGCCTTGCCGAGCCGCACGGTATGCGCGGACCGCGCGGCGATCTGCTCCGCCAGCGCCGTCGTCGCCTCGGTCAGCTGGGCCGCCGGCACCACGCGGTTGACCAGGCCGATGCGCTGGGCTTCCGCGGCCGGCACCATCTGGCCGGTCAGCAGCATTTCCAGCGCCGGCTTGGCCGGCACGGCGCGGGACAGGGCAACGGCCGGGGTCGAGCAGAACAGGCCGATATCGACGCCGGGCGTGCAGAACTTCGCCGCCTCGCTCGCCACCGCCAGGTCGCAGCTCGCGACCAGCTGGCAGCCGGCGGCGGTGGCGATGCCCTGCACCTCCGCGATCACAGGCTGGGGCAAGGCCACGATCGTCTGCATCACGGCGGCGCAGCGCTGCATCGCGGCCGTGTAGAAGCCGCGGCCGGCATCCTCGTCGTTGCGATGGGCCGTTATCTCCCGCAGGTCATGGCCGGCGCAGAACACCGGTCCACCGGCGGCGAGCACGACGACGCGGACCGCGTCATCCTGCGCGATTTCCTCCAGCGCATGCAGCAGCGCGCCGAGCATGGCGAAGGACAGGGCGTTGCGGCTGTCCGGGCGGTTCAGCGTCAGCCGGGTGGCGCCGGCCGCGCTGTCCTGCCGCAGCAGCAGGGGGGTGGTGCCATCCGGCATCTTACGGGCTTCCCTTTCTGGCCAATCCGGTCCGCAGCCTGCGCCGGGGGCGGGCGGCCGTGCAACTGCCCGGCGTGGGAGGGCGCATCATCGCTCCTCTCATCGCCCCACCAGGCGGGCAGCGAGCGGCGCCGGGTCGAAGCTTTTCTCGATCATCTGCTGAGCTGCCACCAGGTGGAAGCGCAGCGCGCCGCGGATGGCCGGCGTTTCGCCACGCCGCTGGTCGGGGTGGATCGGCAGGGTGGCCATCAGCGGCGGCTCGCAGCGCATCGGCAGGCGGTCGGCGCCCGCCGGCGGTGCCACCTGCTGCGCCAGCAGATGGGCCTCCAGCGTTTCCGCCACCGAATCGAGATCGGCCCGTTCCTCCGGCGGGGCCGGCGCTTCGCGCAAACCCTGGCGGCCGAGGGCCGCCAGCGCCGCGGCCAGCGCCGGCTCCGCGCCCGTGGCATGCGGCCGCAGCCAGCCCTCGGCCACCGCGAGGATGTCGAGCGTCGCGCCGGCCAGGGTCTGCCAGCGGCAATGCGCCAGCGCCGCCTGGAATTCGGCATCCTCGAACAGCATCCGCTCGCCCCGGCCAGCCTTGACCTTGCAGTAATCATAGAGCGGCTTCTGCGCCAGGAAGGCCGCCTGGCGGGCCAGGAAGTCGCCGAATTCGGCAGGATCGGCGCTGAGCGGCCGAGCAAGGAGAGGCCGAGGAAAGTGGCGCGTGAGCCACGATAGCATTGCGTTCTTGCCTCCCGATCGGCAACGATATTGCGTGACGATTCCGGCCCATGCTAGCCGAAGGATCGCATACGATCGCAACCCGGAGCGATCAGAACAGCCGGGGGCGAGGGGAACAGGCCGGAAAACCGGCGCCAAGAGAAGGGGAGTGTGTCCGCATGCCGCTTGTCGGGGATGTGAAGGGACCGCGTGGGCCGGTTGCGGCCGATGTGGACAAGGCGACGGGCGATGCCTACTGGCGTCGAACCTCCAACCTGATGTGGCTGATGCTGGCGATCTGGGCCGTTGCGGGCTTCGGCGTGCACCTGTTCGCCACCAGCCTGAACACCATCACCGTGTTCGGATTTCCGCTGGGCTTCTACATGGCGGCCCAGGGCAGCCTCATCATCTTCGTCGTGCAGCTGTTCTGGTTCGCCAAGCGCCAGAACGCGATCGATGAGGAATTCGGCGTCGAGGAGGAATAGGCCATGTCCGACGCCCCGAAGGCCCAATCCGGCGACTTCCTTTCGAACCTCGGCCGCATCTACGGCTGGTACACCGGCGGCTTCGCCGCCTTCGTACTGGTCCTGGCGCTGCTGGAACAGGTCGGCGTGCCGAACCGGATCATCGGCTACCTGTTCGTCTTCCTGACCATCGGCGTCTATGCGCTGATCGGCTACCTCTCGCGCACCGCGCAGGTGTCGGAGTACTACGTGGCGGGACGGCGGGTCCCGGCGCTGTACAACGGCATGGCGACGGGCTCGGACTGGATGTCCGCCGCCTCCTTCATCGGCATGGCGGGCACGCTGTATCTCCAGGGCTATGATGGCCTGGCCTTCGTGCTGGGCTGGACCGGCGGCTATGTGCTGGTGGCGATCCTGCTGGCGCCCTACCTGCGCAAGTTCGGCGCCTATACCGTGCCGGACTTCCTGGGCGCGCGGTATGGCGGCAACCTGGCGCGGCTGGCCGGCGTGATCGTGCTGATGTCGGCGTCCTTCACCTATGTGGTGGCGCAGATCTTCGGCACCGGCATCATCGCCTCCCGCTTCCTCGGCATCTCCTTCGAGGTGTCGGTCTTCGTCGGCCTCGCCGGCATCCTGGTGTGCTCCATGCTGGGCGGCATGCGCGCCGTCACCTGGACCCAGGTGGCGCAGTACATCATCCTGATCATCGCCTACCTGCTGCCGGTGGTGCTGCTATCCGCCAAAGTGACCGGGGTGCCGGTGCCGCAGCTGATGTACGGCCAGGCGCTGGAACAGATCGAGGCGCTGCGCCTGACGAAGGAGGCGTTGGCCGGTGCGCCATCGCACATCACGCCCTTCATCAACTCGGACCCGATCAACTTCTTCGGGCTGATCTTCTGCCTGATGCTCGGCACCGCGTCCCTGCCGCACATCCTGATGCGCTACTTCACCACGCCTTCCGTGCGCGATGCGCGGCAGAGCGTGGCGTGGAGCCTGTTCTTCATCTTCCTGCTGTACTTCACCGCGCCGGCCTATGCGGCCTTCGCCAAGCTGGAAGTCTTCACCAACGTCATCGGCGCACCGATCGCCAGCCTGCCGGAATGGGTCAGCATCTGGTCCAATATCGGCCTGGTGCGCGTGACCGACGCGAATGCGGACGGCATCCTGCAATTCCGCGAATTCGTCATCAACGCGGATGCCATCGTGCTGGCGACGCCGGAAATCGCCGGCCTGCCCTACGTCATCGCGGGGCTGGTGGCCGCCGGCGGCCTGGCGGCGGCGCTATCGACGGCGGATGGCCTGTTGTTGGCCATCGCCAATGCGCTGAGCCACGACGTCTACTACCGGATGATCGACCCGCAGGCGAACTCCAAGCGCCGGCTGGTGGTGGCGCGCATCCTGCTGGTGGTGGTCGCGATCATCGCCGCCTGGGTGGCGAGCACGCGGCCCGCGGGCATCCTGGCCATGGTGGCATGGGCCTTCTCCATCGCGGCCTCGGGGCTGTTCCCGGCGCTGGTCATGGGCGTGTGGTGGAAACGCACGACCTCGGCCGGTGCGGTGGCCGGCATGGTGGTGGGCTATGGCGTCTGCCTGTTCTACCTGATCGGCACGCAGTACTACGGCATGCCGCTGTGGTTCGGCATCCGCAACATCTCCTGCGGCCTGTTCGGCATTCCGGCCGCCTTCCTCACCACCTTCGTGGTCAGCCTGATGACGCAGGCCCCATCGCAGGCGATGCAGGACTTCATCGACAGCATCCGGACACCGCGCGGCGGCGTGCGGATGGTGGGCGGCGAGAAGGTGCTGGACTGACACACCCCGCTGCAGCCTGAAACCGGGGCGGGGTGCCGGAAGGTGCCCCGCCCTTCCTTTTGCCCGCCCTCCCTTTGCATGAGGCGTGAATGGACCAGCCGCATTTCATCCTCGGCCACCTGCCCTTCTGGCTGGTGACCTACAGCCTGGCGGTGGTCGGCTGGACGCTGTTCGGGCGGTTCCTGATGCAGTTCTTCGTGGCGCCCGACAGCCGGTTGTATATCTGGCGCTGGTTCCGGCTGCTGACGGATTGGGCGGTGCGGGCGGCGGCGTTGCTGGTGCCGCGCTATGTGCAGCCGCAATGGCTGCCGCTGGTCGCCGCCTTCTGGGTGTTCACGGTGCGGATGGGCTTCGGCATCGCCATGTTCGCCGCCGGCCTGGCGCCGAGCGTCGCGCCGACGGCCGGATGAGGGCCTGCCGATGACCCCGCAGACCTTCTTCCTGATCGCGATGTCGCTCAGCCTGCTGAACGGCATGACCAGCCCGGCCACCGGCCTGGTCTTCGGCCTCTGGCCGCTCTGGTACCCGCAGGTGGTCACCCCGGTGCAGGAGCTGGTCTATTACGGGGCCAGCCTGATCGTCGCCACCGCCACCCTGCTCTCGGCCGCCATACCGGCCGCGATCGCCGAGCGGCTCGGCGCCAGCGAAATGGCGACCATGGTGCTCTGGGCCGCCGGCACCGCGCTGCTGCTGGTGTTGAGCCACGCCTGAACGGCGTGGCCCGGTGGGTGCCTCAGCGCCAGACGAAGCTGTTGAGGCTGCAGGTTTCCTGCCGCCGCCGTTCGAAGGCGCGACCGTCCATGTAGACGACCCGCATATCCACCGCGCAGGTCACGCCGGCGGGCAGGGAAACCGCGATGCGCTGGCCCGGCCGTATCACCTGCGTGCCCAACCGGTCCGGGCCCCAGCCGCCATCGGTGGCCAGGGAGACGTAAAGCTCGCGGATCGTGGTGTTGCTGCCGTTCACGAAGTTGAAGGACGGGTTCATCGAGGCCGGCCGCGCCGGCCTGACCTGCGCACCGGCACCGGCCCCGGCGCCGCCACGACCGCCGAAAACCACCTGGCTGATGCGGCAGGCATTCACCTGCATCCGGGTCGATTCGCCGCCGCCCTGGAAGGTCACCCGCAGATCGAGGAGGCAATCGCCGAAGGACGGCACCACCCAGACGCGCTCGCCATAGGGCAGTACGGAGGTGCCCAGGATGTCCGGGCCCCAGTTGGAGACGCGGGAGGAGGAGACATAGGCACGCTCGATGGTTCGTCCGGTCTCATTGACCAGCCAGAACCGGTTCTGCGCCTGCGCCGAGCCGGCGGCCACGAGGCCGGCAAGTAGCGCGAACAGGGCAAGGACGTGGCGACGCATCTGGCGAACTCCCAATTTTCTGGACAAGTTCAAGATGTAACAGCGCCGGGGTGGATGCCGGATGAACATCTCTCCATTTGATTTCGTGTTGTTTCGCGCCCGTGGCCGAACCGCCGGCATCCTCGGCCCCGACTGCCTCCCGGGGGGATCCATGCTGCGATGCATCCTGGCGAAGCGCCGCGCAGGCCTGCTAGGCTTACGGGCATGACATGGTCCGTCCCGCCCCGCCGTGCCCTTCTGCTCGTGGCTGCGCTGCTGTCCGGCTGTGCCGCGGCCGGCACGCCCAGCCCCGCCACCACCCCGGCCGCGGAAGCCGCGGAGCCGGATGGCGTGTTCGGCAGCTACCTTTCCGGCCGCTTCGCGCAATCCGAGACCGATACGCGCGCTGCCGCCGACCGGCTGCTGGAAGCGCTGCGGCGGGACCCGAACCAGGCCGAGGTGCTGAACCGGGCCTTCGCCGCCGCCCTGCTGGATGGACGGCCGGAGGCTTTGCGCCTGGCCCGCCGGCTGCCGCAGAACCAGGCCGCGGCGCTGCTGCTGGTCGGCTCCGAATCGCTCGCCGGGCGCTGGGAACGGGCGGAACAAAGGGTGCGCGCCCTGCCGCGGCAGGGGCCGGCCCAGCTGCTGCAGCCGCTGCTTCTCGCCTGGGTGCAGCAGGGCCGCGGCCAGACCGATGCCGCGCTCGCCACGCTGCGCCCGCTGGCCGACGCCGGCCGGCTGCGCGGCATCCACGCGCTGCACATGGCGCTGATCGCCGACCTCGCCGGCAGGAAGCGGGAGGCGGAGCGCGCCATCCGGGTGGCGCTGGCGGAAACGCCGCAACCCTCGCTGCGGCTGGTACAGATCGCCACCGCCATCTTCGCCCGCAGCGGGCGGGAGGCGGAGGCGATGGCGCTGGTTGATGGGCTGGCGCGCGCGCTCGGCGACTATGCGCTGGCCGCCAGCAACCCGGCGCAGCGCCGCGCCCTGCTGGAGACCCGGCCGGTTTCCTCCGCGGTCGAGGGCATTGCCGAAGCCTACCTGGCGCTCGCGGTGCCGCTGCGCCAGCAGGGGGCGGGCGATGCGGCGCTGATCCTGGCGCGGCTGTCGCTGCGGCTGCGCCCGGATTTCGCGCCGACCCTGCTGCTGATCGCGGAGAACTACGCCGAGGAAAGCCACCCGGAAACCGCGCTGCAGGTGCTGGAGTCGTTGCCGGGCAGCGACGCGCTGGCCCCGGTCGCCGCGCTGCGCCGCGCGGCGCTGTTCGACCGCATGGACCGGGTCGAGGAGGCCGAGGCGGCGCTGCGCGGCCTGGCCGCGGACCTGCCGGAGCAGCCGCAGCCCCTGGTGCGGCTCGGCGACCTGCTGCGGGCGCGCAACCGCTTCCCGGATTCGGTGCAGGCCTATGATGCCGCGCTGGCGCGCATCTCGACGCCGGGTGCGACCGACTGGCCGCTGTTCTACGCCCGCGGCATTTCCAACGAGCGCTCCGGCAACTGGCCGCAGGCCGAGGCGGATTTCAAGCGGGCGCTGGAACTGGCGCCGGAACAGCCCTACGTCCTGAACTACCTCGCCTATACCTGGGTGGAGCAGGGCCGCGAGCTGCCGGAGGCGCGGCGCATGCTGGAACGCGCGGTCGCGCTGCGCCCGAATGACGGCAACATCGTCGACAGCCTCGGCTGGGCGCTGTTCCGCATGGGCGACATCCCGGGCGCCATCGCCGCGCTGGAACGGGCGGTGGAGCTGGAGCCGCGCAACTCCGTCATCAACGACCATCTGGGCGATGCCTATTGGGCGGCCGGGCGCCGGCAGGAGGCCCGCTTCCAGTGGCGCCGCGCGCTGGGGCTGGAGCCGGAGGCGGCGGAGCTGGCGAAGATCACCACCAAGCTGCGCGACGGCCTGCCCAACCCGCCGGCAGCCACGGCGCAGCGCCGCGATTGAGCTCGCAGGATCCGGGCTTCGCCCCGGCGAAGGTGAACCTGTATCTGCGCGTCACCGGCCGGCGCGCGGACGGCTTTCATCTGCTGGACAGCCTCGCGGTGTTTGCCGGCGTCGGTGACCGGGTCTCCGCCCTTCGGTCCCGGCGCCTCATCCTGGCGCTGGACGGGCCGGAAGCGGGGGAGCTGGCGGCGGAGGCGGATAATCTCGTGCTACGCGCCGCCCGCGCTTTGGCAGCAGCGGCCGGCTGCCCACCCGGGGCCATGCTGCGGCTGGAGAAGCGCCTGCCGGTGGCGTCGGGCATCGGCGGCGGCTCGGCCGATGCGGCGGCCGCGCTGCGCGTGCTGGCGGGGCTTTGGGGCGTGCAGGCGGATCTCGGCGCCATCGCGGCGACGCTCGGCGCCGATGTGCCGGTCTGCGTCGCCGGCCGCCCGGCGCGGATGCAGGGGGTGGGGGAGGTGCTTTCGCCGGTACCCACCCTGCCGCACTGCGGGTTCCTGCTGGCCAATCCGCGCCTGCCGCTGGCGACGCCGGCTGTATTTCGCGCCCGGTCGGGTGGCTTTTCCGAGCCGGCCAGCTTCCCCGCAGGCTGGGCGGATGCCGAAGCGCTGGCCGAGTGGCTGCGCCCCCTGGGCAACGACCTCCAGGCCGCCGCGATCAGCCTGTGCCCGGAGGTGGCGGAGGTGCTGGCCGCCATCTCCACCCAGTCCGCCTGCCTGCTGGCGCGCATGAGCGGATCCGGCGCCACCTGCTTCGGACTCTTCCCCAGCCCTGCCGAGGCGGAGGCCGCCGCCGCCGCGCTGCCGGCCGGCTGGTGGCGCTGGGGCGGTGGCCTGGGTGTCCCGGCGGACCAGCCCTGACTGGCAGCGGCTGGGGGACTCCCCTCGGCGTCGCATGATGGTTTGCCGATCGGCGAACTGAGGGCTATGGTTCGCCGGATGGAGAACCATGCTTCCGGCTTCGACGCGGCCTTCCATGCGCTCGCCGACCGGACCCGGCGGGCCGTGGTCACGCGCCTGATGTCGGGCCCTGCGCCGGTCAAGCAGCTCGCCCAACCCTTCGCCATGGGGCTGCCCGCCTTCCTCAAGCATCTGCGCGTGCTGGAGGACAGCAGGCTGATCGTGACCGAGAAGCAGGGCCGCATCCGCACCTGCCGCATCCGGCCGGAGCGTCTGTTGGAGACGGAGGCGTGGCTCGCCGAACAGCTTGCGCTCTGGCGGGCCAGCACCGATCGGCTTGCCGCCTATGTGGAAAACGAGATGTCGGAGGACGATGCCGCATGACCACCGCCAGCAACGAATTGTCGATCTCCCGCTTCATCAACGCCGCGCCGGCCAAGGTCTGGAAGGCCTGGAGCAGGCCGGAGCATCTGGCGCGGTGGTGGATACCCCGGCCGATCGAATGCAAGGTCATCAAGCTGGACCTGCGCCCCGGCGGTGGCTTCGAGACGCGGATGCGCGAGGGGGAAGGGGACTTCAAGCCGCATGTCGAGGCCTGCTTCCTCGACATCATCCCGGAGCAGCGGCTGGTATGGACGACGACCCTGGCCGAGGGCTGGCGGCCGACGGAGCCATGGCTGGCGCTGACCGCCATCATCAGCTTCGCGGCCGAGGCGGATGGCACCCGCTATGCCGCCCGTGTGCTGCACCGGAACGCGGCCGATAGCCGCCGGCATGACGAACTGGGGTTCCAGCAGGGTTGGGGCACCGCCATCGACCAGTTGGCGGCGCTGATCCGGGAAATCCCGTAGGGTTTCAGCGCCGCAGCCAGGCCTTCAGCCGCGCCGGCGCCTGCACCATCTCCGCTTCCGCCCCGCAATAGCTGAAGCGCAGGAAGCGGTGGCCGCGTTCACGGTCGAAATCGACGCCTGCGGAGGCGGCGATATCGGCGCCCTCCAGCATCCGGGCGCAGAAATCCAGGCTGTCATTGCTGAGGTGCCCGATGTCGCACCACAGGTAGAAGGCGCCATCGGCGGCGGCGATACGGTCGAAGCCGGCCTGCGGCAGGCCTTCCAGCAGGGCGGCGCGGGCGCGGCGGTAGCCGTCCTTGTTCGCCTCCAGCTCCGCCGTGCAGTCGAAGGCGGCCTCGGCGGCGACCTGGGCGATGTGGGGCGCGCTGATGAACAGGTTCTGCGCCAGGCATTCCACCGGCCGGCACAGATCCTCCGGCAGCAGCAGCCAGCCGATCCGCCAGCCGGTCATGCAGAAATACTTGGAGAAGCTGTTCACCACGATGGCGCTGTCGCTGAACGCCGCCGCGGAGCTCTCGGCGACGGTGCCCCAGGACAGCCCGTGATAGATCTCGTCCGAGACCAGCCGCACCCCGTTCGCGTGGCACCAGCGGGCGATGGCGGCCAGTTCCTCCGGCGCCAGCATCGTGCCGGCCGGGTTGCAGGGGCTGGCGACGATCAGCCCGGCGGGCAGCGGGTCCAGCTTCTCCAGCATCGCCAGCGTCGGCTGGAAGCGGGTGCCGGCATCGCAGGCCAGCAGCTGCGGCACCATGCCGAGCGTGGTCAGGATATTGGCATAGGGCGGGTAGAAGGGCGCCGCCATGGCGATGCGGTCGCCCACGTCGAAGGCCGCCAGGAAGGCCAGCGGAAAGGCGCCGGAGGCCCCCACCGTCACCGCGATCCGTGCCGGCGCCACCGTCACGCCGTAGCTGTCCTGGTAGTGCCGGGCGATGCGGGCGCGCAGCGAGGCGAGGCCGAAGGCCTCCGTATAGCCCATCGGCCGGCGCGACTGCAGCGCGCGGATGGCGGCTTCCTCCGCCCCGCGCGGCGCGCCGTTGCCAGGCTGGCCGACCTCCATCCGCAGCACGCCGGGGGCGCCGGCGGGCAGGCTGGCGGCGCGCGCATTGGCGGCCGCGATCACGTCCATCACCAGGAAGGGCGGCGCTTCCGCCCCCCGTCCAATCTTCAGCGCCATGCGCTTTTGCCAATCTTCAGCGCCATGCGCTCAGGCCAACCTTCAGCGCCATGCGATCATGGGTCCACCGCGCCCACGGCGAGGCCGGCGCCGCGCGGGTCCGTTGCCGCCTGGCAGGTCGTGGAATCCCCCGGCAGGTAGCGCGGGCAGGACAGCAGCTGGGTGCGGCCCGGCTCCGGCGCCAGGCCGGCTGCCTGCGCCGCGGCGACGCCGCGCATCACCTGGGACAGCGGCAGCGCCACCGCCATCGGCGCCGCCTGCTGGCCGCTGCCGGCGGCGGCGGCGCGGAAGGCGCGCAGGTTGGGGCTGTGCACCAGCCCGGCCGAGAGCAGCGCCGGCTGCACCTGGCCGATGCCCGGCGCCGCGGCCAGCAGCACGCCGGTGCCCGGGGCGATGCGCCCGGTGCCGAACAGATTGTTCATGGTGAAGGCGCAGGTCACCGCCATGCCCTCGCGGTCGAACACCGCGAGCCCGGTGGAGGCCGGCAGCATCCCCAGCCCGGCGGCCGGCAGGTCGGCGGCGGCCAGCAGCGTCATCGGCGCACCGCCGCGCGCGCGCCAGGCGGCGGCCACCGCCTCGCCCCGCGCGGCGGCGGCCGGCGCGGCGGTGCCGGTCTGCAGCGCGGCGAAGGCGGCGGCGGCGGCCAGCCCGCCATCGGCCGGCGGCGGCAGGAAGGACACCACGTCATTGCCCAGGCTCGCCTGCAGCGCCGGCACCACCTGTGGCACCGCCTCCCGCATTTCAGGCACAGTCAGCATGCCGCCGGCGGCGCGGGAGGTTTCCTCCATGCGCCGGGCCAGCGCGCCCTGGTGCAGGTCGCCGACGCCGGCGGTCCGCAGCGTCGCCAGGGTGCTGCCGAGATCCGCCTGGGTCATCCGCGCGCCGGAGGCCAGCGGCTGGCCGCCGGGACCGGCGAAGGCGGCGGCGGCGCCCGGGTCGGCGAACAGCGGCCCGGCGACGGCGGCGATGTCGGCGGCGAAGGCGCGGCTGACCTCGGTGCCGAAGCGCGCGGCCTGCTCGGCCGGGGCGATCAACTCCTCGAAAGGCCGGCGGCCGGCGCGGGCATGCAGGGCGAACAGGCCGCGCGCCATCAGCGGCACGGCGGCCGGGCGGTCGGCACCGGCCGGCACCGCGGCGCGCGGGCCGGGCGGGAAGACGATGGCCTCGACCTCGTTGCGGCTCGGCACATACAGCAGGCAGGCGCCGCCGCCGCCGAGTCCGGCGCGCGACGGCAGGGTGACGGACAGTGCGAATCCGGCCGCCACCGCCGCATCCGCCGCCGAACCGCCGGCCGCGAGCACGTTGCGGGCGATCAGCGCCGCACGTGGTTCCTCCGCCGCGACGCCGCCGAGGAAGCCGCGCACGAAGCCATCCTGCCCGATCTCGGGCCCGGCCGTCGTCACCCCATCCAGCCCACCGCAAGCGGCCAGCACCGGCAGCAGGGCCATCGCGGCGAAGCCGCGTGTGGGGCGGCGGGCGTTACAAGCCTCGGGGTGGGCCGAGGGCGCCGATCGCGCTAGGCTGGGCGCCATGTCGCGCTCCATGGCCTTCTCGCCCACCGGCTCGATCCCCGGCACCAAGCTGGTCGTCATCCTGGTCGTCCTCGCCCTTCTCGTCGCGCTGGTCGCCCCCGGAATGGCCGCGGCGCAGTCGGCCTCGCAGCGGATCGTCACCATCCGGGATGCGGAGACCGAAAACCTGGTCCGCCGCCTGTCCCACCCGCTGTTCCGCACGGCGGGCGTGGATCCCGGACTGGTTCGGATCACGCTGATCCAGAACCGCGCCATAAACGCCTTCGTCAGCACCGGCAACCGGCTGTTCATCCACACCGGCCTGATCCAGCAGGCCGGATCGGTGCGGGAGTTGATCGGCGTGCTGGCGCATGAGACCGGCCACATCGCCGGCGGCCACCTGGCGCGGCTGCCGGATGAGATGCGCGCGGCCATGCTGCGCTCCGTCGCCGCCATGCTGCTGGGCGGCGCGGCGGCCGCGGCCTCGGGCCAGTCGGGCGCCCTGATGGCCGGCATGCTGGGCGGCCAGGCCAGCGCCATGGGCGAATTCTACGCCTTCACCCGCAGCCAGGAACAATCCGCGGACCAGGCGGCGGTAACCTATCTGGACCGGCTCGGCTGGTCCTCCCGCGGCATGGAGTCGCTGCTGGAGAAGCTGCTGGAACAGGAACTGCTCGCGGTCGGCAGGCAGGACCCGTATTTCCGCACCCACCCGCTGTCCCGCGACCGGCTGGAATTCGCCCGCGAGCATATCGCCCGGTCCCGCCACGCCAATGCGCCGCCCCCGCCGGGCTTCGAGGAGAGCTTTGCCATGGTGCGGGCGAAGCTGGATGGCTTCATCGACCCGCCCGCCATGACCTGGCGCCGCTATCCTGCGAGCGATGCCTCCGCCCCGGCCCGCTACGCACGGACCATCGCGCAATTCCGCTCCGGCCGCATCCCGGAGGCGGTGGCGATGGTGGATGGGCTGATCGCGGAGGCGCCGAACAGCCCCTGGCTGAACGAACTCAAGGGCCAGATCCTGTTCGAGGGCCATCGCCCGGCGGAGGCGCTGGCGCCCTATGCCCGTGCCGCCCGGCTGGCCCCGGATGAGCCGATGATCCGCCTGAGCCATGCCCGCGTGCTGATCGAGCTCGGCCAGCCCGCCCAGCTGCGTGAGGCGGTGAAGGAGCTGGAGGCGACCTTGCGGACGGAGCGCGAGAGCCCCTTCGTCTGGCGCCAGATGGCCGTGGCGCAGGGCAGGCTGGGCAACATGCCGCAGGCCGACCTCGCCTTGGCGGAGGAGGCGCTGCTGCTGGGCGACCCGCGCAGCGCCCGGACGCTGGCCACCCGCGCCGCCGAGGCGCTGCCCGCCGGCCCGCAGCGGCTGCGGGCGCAGGACCTGCGCAACGCCGCCCAGCCCGAGAACCTGCCGCAACGCCGATGAGGACACAGATGCGCCGAATGATCCGGGCCGCGGCCCTGCTGCTGGCCCTGGCCCTGCCTGTCACGGGCTGGACCCAGGGCTTCACCTCCGCCCAGCGCGCCGAGATCGTTGAGATCCTGCGCCAGGCGCTGCGCCAGGACCCGACCATCCTGCGCGACGCCATTGGCGGGCTGGAGGCCGCCGAGCAGGCTGCCCGCGCCACGGCGCAGCGCGACGCGATCGGCGCGCAGGAGGCCGCGCTGTTCCGCGATGCGGCGGACCCGGTGAAGGGCAACCCGCAGGGCGACGTGACCCTGGTGGAGTTCTTCGATGCCCGCTGCGGCTACTGCAAGCAGCTGCATCCGACGATGGAGGCGCTGATCCGCCGCGACCCCAACCTGCGCGTGGTGATGAAGGATCTGCCGATCCTCGGCCCGAACAGCGTGCTCGCCTCCCGCGCCTTGCTCGCGGCGCAGCGGCAGGGTGGCTATGGCCGGCTGTACGACGCGCTGATGGCGCTGCGCGGCGAGCCGACGGAGCCTGTGCTGCGGCAGCAGGCTGAGCGCGCGGGGCTGGACTGGGCGCGGCTGCGGCGGGACATGGACGACCCGGCGGTGGCGGAGCGCATCCAGGGGAACATGGCGCTGGCCCAGTCGCTGGGCATCGAGGGCACGCCCGCCATGGTGATCGGCCGCACCCTGGTGCCCGGCGCGGTGGACCTGCCGACGCTGGAGCGGCTGGTGGCGGAAGCCCGCGCCGCCCGCTGACCTCGCCACGCCGCGGCGGCCTTGACCGGCCGGGCCCTGCGGGCAAGCGTTCCCCGAGAAGAAGATCACTCGGGGGAACCAACATGAAGACCAAGATTGCCCTGGCCTTCGGGCTGCTGCTGGCCGTGGCCCATCAAGTGAATACCGGCGGCGCCTGGGCGCAGGACAGCTACCCGTCCCGCCCGGTGCAGATGGTCGTGCCCTATCCGCCCGGTGGCAATACGGACCTGATGGCCCGCGCCCTGCAGCCTGAACTCAGCCGGATGCTCGGCCAGACCGTGGTGATCGTCAACCGCGGCGGCGCGGCGGGTACCATCGGCGATGCGCAGGTCGCCCGCGCGGCGGCCGATGGCTACACGATCGGCATGTCGCCGAACAACCCGCTGACGGCGCAGCCGCATCTGCAATCCTTGTCCTACGCGCTGAACAGCTTCCGCTTCGTCTGCCTGGTCTATGACAACCCTCAGGTGCTGGTGGCCGGGCGCGGCGCGCCGTTCCAGGATTTCGCCGGCATGATCGCCCACGCGAAATCGGGGAAGGAGGCGCTGGTCTATGGCTCGCCCGGCCAGGGCAGCACGCAGCACATCCTGATGGCGGCGCTGCTGAAGGCGGCGGGGGTGGATGGGCTGCATGTGCCCTTCACCGGCGCCGGGCCGATGGCCACCGCGGCACTAGGCGGGCAGATCCAGGTCTTCGTCGAAAGCCCCTCGATCCCCACCAACAACAACCTGCCCATGCTGGCGGTGTTCGGCGCCGAACGGATGACGGCGCTGCCGCAGGTGCCGACGGTGGCGGAGCTCGGCCACCCGATCGAGGGCAGCTCCGCCGGCGGGCTGGTCGGGCCGGCCGGCATGCCGGATGCGGCCGCCGCGGCGCTGGAGCGGGCCTGCGCCAGCGCGGTGGCCAGCGACAGCTTCCGCCAGGCGGCCGAGCGGCTGAACGCGGTGCCGCGCTACCTGCCCGGCGCCGCCTTCCGCACCCGCTTCGCCGCCGAAAGCGAGATGAACCGGACCGTGCTGCGCGACCTCGGCCTGGCCCAGTAGAGACACGGTATTGGCCCGGATTTGCGCCCGTTCCCGTGCCGTATAGAGTGAAGGCAAGGGAGATTCTCGCGGATGGCGGCGGAAACCGACGTGGTCGGGATGCTCGCGCGACTGGTGGCCTTCGATACGACCAGCGCGCGCAGCAACCTCGGCCTGGTGCAATTCGTACAGGCCGAACTCGCCAGCCATGGCGTGGCATCCCGGCTGGTGCCGGACGCCACGGGCCAGAAGGCGGCGCTGCATGCGGTGATCGGGCCCGCGGTGGCCGGCGGCGTGGCGCTGTCGGCACATGCCGATTGCGTACCGGTGGAGGGCCAGGACTGGGCGGCGGACCCCTTTACCCTGCGCGAGGCGAACGGACGGCTGACCGCGCGCGGCACGGTGGACATGAAGGGCTTCTGGGCCTGCGTCATGGCGGCGGTGCCGGGCCTCGCCGCGCGCAAGCTGGCGCGGCCGATCCATCTCTGCCTGTCCTTCGACGAGGAGACCACCTTCGCCGGTGCCCCGCTGCTGGTGGACAGCCTGGCGAAGCACGGCCCGCCGCCGGCGCTGTGCATCGTGGGGGAGCCGAGCCGCATGGCGCCCGTGGTGGCACATAAGGGCTATGCCTCCTGGGAAGTGGAGGTGACCGGCCGCACCGGCCATTCCAGCCAGGCGCACCGCACCGCCAATGCGCTGGAGGCGGCGGCGGAGGCGGTGGCCTTCCTGAAGGCGAAGGCGCGCCACTTCGCGGCGGAGGGCCGCCGGGCGGAAGGCTTCGAGCCGCCCCATACCACTGTCCATACCGGCACCTTCCGCGCCGGCAGCATCCTCAACATCGTCCCCGACTTCGCCGAATTCGTCTTCGAGGTGCGCGCCGTGCCCGGCGATTCGGCGGAATCGGTGCGGGATGCGCTGGCCGATTACGCCCGCGAGGTGCTGCTGCCCGATCTGCAGGCCCGCGCGCCGGAGGCCGCATTCCGCATCCGCCCGCGCTGCCTGGCGCCGGCGCTGAGCCTGGATGCCGCGCATCCGCTGGTCGCCCTGGCGCAGGATTGCGGCGCGGTGGGGCCGGTGGGGCGGATGCCCTTCGCGACGGAGGCGGGCGTGTTCCAGGATGCCGGCATCGCCACCCTGGTCTGCGGCCCGGGCGACGTGGCGCAGGCGCACCAGCCGGAGGAATGGATCGCCCGGTCCGAACTCGAAGCCTGCTGCGCCTTCCTCGACAGGCTCGGCGACAGGATGGCGGCGTGACGCCTCCGCCCCTGTCCGGGACCGCCGCGCTGGCCGGCCTGCCGCCGCTGACCGTGCATCTGCCGCAGCCGGAGATCGGCCCCTGGCGCGCCGGCAATGCCGGGCTGCCGGGGGTGTGGCGCTTCGCGGCGGCGGAGGCGGGGCCGCATCTGGTGGTCTCGGCGGCGGTGCATGGCAATGAGATTGCCGGCGCGCTGCTGCTGGCGCGCTGGCTGCGCGATGGGGTGCGGCCTCGGCGCGGCACGCTGACCCTGGTCTTCGGCAACCTGGCGGCGCTGGAACGCTTCGATCCGGCCGACCCCACCGCCAGCCGCTTCGTGGACGAGGATCTGAACCGCATCTGGGCGCCGGCGCTGCTCGCCAGCGGGCGGCGATCCGTGGAGCTGGAGCGGGCGCGCGCGCTGCTGCCGGTGGTGGCGCAGGCGGATGTGCTGCTGGACCTGCATTCCATGCTCTGGCCCTCGGACCCGCTGTTCCTGTCCGGGCCGGGGGCGGCGGCGCGACGGCTGGGCCAGGACCTGGGCACGCCGCCGCTGGTGGTGGCGGATGATGGCCATGCCGCCGGGCTGCGGCTGATCGACCATGCCCGCTTCCGCGATGGTGGCACCGCCCTGCTGCTGGAGGCCGGGTCGCATTGGCAGAAGGACACGCTGGCGCAGATGGAACACAGCGCCGCCCGGCTGCTGCGCCAGCTCGGCATGGCGGCGCCGGATGCGGCCCTGCCGCCGGATTCGGCGCCGCCCGCCGGGCGCCTGGCGCGGGTGACGCGCACGGTGACGGCAGCCACCAGCGGCTTCACCTTCCTGCGCGACTTCCGGGGTGGGGAGGTGGTGCCGCGCCGCAACACGCTGATCGCCCTGGATGGGGAGGTGGAGGTGCGGACCCCGCATGATGATTGCCTGCTGGTGATGCCCAGCCCGCACGCCATGCGCGGCCACACGGCGGTGCGGCTGGCTCGCTTCGAGGGGTAGGTTTCCTCCCGGCCGGTCTTGCTGTAGCCCCGAGCCGGGATCGCAAAGCTTGGGGGCCGCACATGGCACGTGAACTGACCGTCGCAATCGCTGGCCTCGGCGCCATCGGCCTGCACCTGGCCCGCGCGCTGGATGCGGGGGTGGAGGGGCTGCGCCTGGTGGCCGTCGCGGCGCGGGACCAGGACAAGGCGCGCGCCAACTTGGCCGGCTTCCGCACCCCGCCGGCGCTGGTGTCCCTGGCGGAACTGGCGCAGGCCGATGTGGTGGTGGAGGCCGCGCCGGCGGCGATCTTCGAGCAGGTCGCCGTGGCCGCGATCGAGGCCGGGCGCATCTTCGTGCCGTCCTCCTGCGGTGCGCTGCTGCCGCGCATGCATCTGGTGGCGCGGGCGCGGGAAACCGGCGCACGCATCATCGTGCCGACTGGCGCGCTGCTCGGGCTGGATGCGGTGCGGGCCGCGGCGGAAGGGGAGGTGAGCTCCGTCACCATCGAGACGCGCAAGCCGCCGCGTGGCTTGGTGGGCGCGCCCTATCTGGACCAGCACGGCATCGACGTGGCGGCGATCACCACGCCGACCCTGATCTTCAAGGGCAACGCCTTCGACGCGGCCCAGGGCTTCCCGGCCAATGTGAATGTGGCCGCCGCGCTCGCCCTGGCAGGCATCGGGCCGGAGCGGACGACGGTGCAGATCTGGGCGGATACCACCGTGACCCGCAACACCCACACGATTCGCGTGGAGGCGGCCAGTGCGCGCCTGACCATGACCATCGAGAACGTGCCGAGCGAGGAGAACCCCCGCACCGGCAAGATCACCCCGCTGTCGATCCTGGCCTGCCTGCGCGGCCTGACCAGCACGTTGAAGGTGGGCAGCTGAGGGCAACCATTTCCGCGCGACCTGCGGCCAGCCCAGCTGGCCGAGGCGGCGAACGGCGCCCGCCGCCTATGCGGCGAGCCAAGCGGCCGGAGGCCGCGCCCGGCGCCTGAGGGCCATGATTTACGGCCGGAACCAGCGCACCGCGTTGATCAGCGTCATCAGCCCCGCCGCCACATAGGTCAGTGCCGCGGCGCGCAGCACGCGGCGGGCCTTGGGCAGGTCGGCGGCGGCCAGGTAGCCGCCGCGCTCCAGCACCGGCAGCGCCTTGCCGAAGCTCGCATCCATCTCCACCGGCAGCGTCACCGCATGCACCGCCAGCCGCCCGGCGAAGAGCAGCACCACCAAGGCGAGTTGGAACGCCAGCAGGGCAGGCGACCGCACCGCGATGAAGACCAGCGGCATCGACAGCAGCAGAAGCTGCCCGATGCGGTCGAGCGGCGCGATCGCCTGGATCAGCGCCATGCGCCGGCGGAAGCCCGGCTCCCCCCGCGCATGCTGCACGGCGTGCGAGACCTCATGCGCCGCCACCGCCACCGCGGCGATGGAGCGGCCGGCGAAATGCGGCGGCGTCAGGCGCACCACGCCGGCGCCGGGGTCGTAGTGGTCGCCGGCTTCCGATTCCTCCACCTGCACATGGCGCAGATCGGCCTCATCCAGCAGGTGGCGGGCCAACTCCCCGCCGGTGCCGGGCAGGTCGCCCCGCTCCGCCTGCGCCACATGCAGCACATGCCGCACCCAGAGCTGCGGCCCGAAGATCAGGGCCAGCAGCAGGATGCCGCCGAGGATGACGAGGATGGCCATGCGGGCAGGATATCAGACGACGGGGCTGCGCCCGCCATCGACGTTGATGGCCGTGCCGGTGACGTAGCCGCCCTGGTCGGAGGCGAGGAAGGTGGCCATGGCGGCGAATTCCTCGGCCTTGCCGATGCGGCCCATCGGCACCGCCTTGCCCTGCTCCGCCTTCCAGTCTTCCCAGGAGATGCCGCGCGGGTCGGCGGCGTGGCGGCGCACCCATTGGTCGCTCTCGATGATGCCGACCAGCATGCCGTTCACCAGGATGCCGTGCGGTGCGCCCTCGCCGGCCAGGATCTTGGTCAGCGCCATGCCCGCGGCGCGGGAGACGGCGGTGGGGGCGCCGCCGGCCGCCGGCGCCTTGGCGCCGATGTTCAGCACATTGATGATGCGGCCCCAGCCGCGCGCCTGCATGCCGGGCCAGACGGCGCGGGTCAGGCGGATGGCGGCGAACAGCTTCAGGTCGAGATCGGCCTGCCACAGCGCGTCATCCACCTCCATGAAGGGGCCGCGCTGGCTGGTGCCGGCATTGTTCACCAGGATGTCGACCGGGCCGAGCTCTGACGCGGCCTGTGCCGCGGCGCGGGCGCAGCCCTCGGCGGTGCCGACATCGGCGGCGATGGCGGCGACCCGGGCGCCCTGGAATTTCCCCGTGATCCGCGCCTTGGCGGCTTCCAGCGCTTCCGCGCCGCGGGCGACCAGCGCCACGGCGGCGCCCGATTCGACATAGCTCTCGGCAATCGCAAGGCCGAGGCCCTTGGACCCCCCGGTGATCAGGGCGGTGTGGCCATCGAGGCGGATCTGCATGTGGTTGTTTTCCTGGACGTGTGGGCGAATGGGCGATCGACGGGGCTCGAACCCGCGACATCCAAGACCACAACCTGGCGCTCTACCAGCTGAGCTACGACCGCCACACGCCACTTTCCGGGCAACCGCCCGGGCGGCGGGTGATACGGCGAGGCGGGTGGTCGCGTCAACCGGGGGGATGGGTCTTGGCGAGATCGGCGGCGCCGAAAGCCTCCGGCAACAGGGCAGCGAGGGTGGTTTCGCGGGCCGTGCCATCCGCGGCACGCATCACCACCCGCAGCCCGCCATCCGGGGAGAATTCGGCAAGCACCTGGCGGCAGATGCCGCAGGGCGAAAGCGCCACCCCGGCGGGGCCCGCGATAGCGATCGCCCGGAACCGCCGATGGCCGGCGGCGATGGCGGTGCCGACCGCCACGCGCTCGGCGCAGATGGTGGCGCCGTAGCTGGCGTTCTCGACGTTGCAGCCCGGCTGGATGCTGCCGTCCTCGCACAGCAGCGCGGCACCCACCCGGAAGCCGGAATAGGGCGCATGCGCCCGGGCGCGGGCCACCTCCGCCGCGTCCAGCAGGGCGGCCGGGTCCATGGTCAGCCGGCGGCCACGCGGGCTTCGCCGGTCCTGCTGGCCAGCCAGGTCTCCATTCGCGCCAGCGCCTCATCCAGCACCGCATCGCCCTTGCAGAAGGCGAAGCGGGCATAGTGGCTGGGGGCATCGGCGGAGGCGTAGAAGGCCGTCACGGGGATGGCGGTGACCTTCGCCTCCACCGTCAGGGTGCGGCAGAAGGCTACGTCGTCACCGTTGAAGCCGAGCGGGCGGAAGTCGGTGGTGATGAAGTAGCTGCCCTGGGTCGGCAGCACGCCGAAGCCGAGTCGCGCCAGCCCCGCCGCCAGCCGGTCCCGCTTCGCCTGCAGGCTGGTGGACAGGCCCTCGAAGTAGGAATCCGGCTTGGCCAGGCCCACCGCGATGCCCCGTTGCAGGTTGGGCGGGGTGGTGAAGGTCAGGTTCTGGTGCGCCTTGGTGACGTTGCCGGCCAGGCTGCGGTCGCAGGTGACATAGCCGATCTTCCAGCCGGTCAGGCTGAAGGTCTTGCCCGCGGAGCCGATTCGCATGCAGCGCTCGCGCATCCGCGGCAGGGTCATCAGCGGGATGTGCTTCCAGCCGTCGAAGGTGAGGTGTTCGTACACCTCGTCGCAGATCGCGTAGCAGTCGTGCCGCTCGATCAAGTCGGCAATGAAAGCGAGCTCGGCGCTGGTAAAAACCTTGCCGGTGGGGTTCATCGGGGTGTTGAGCAGCACCGCCTTGGTCTTCGGCCCGAAGGCCGCGGCCAGTTCGGCGCGCGGCAGTTCCCATTTCGGCGGGGTCAGGCGCACCAGCTTGGGGATCGCGCCCAGCAGCTTCACCACCGGCAGGTAGGTGTCGTAGAGCGGCTCGATCAGCACGCATTCATCGCCGGGGTTCAGCACCGCCATCAGGCAGGCGGTGATCGCCTCCGTCGCGCCGGAGGTGACGATGACCTCGGCATTCGGGTCCACCTCCAGCCCGTAGAAGCGGCGGTTATGGGCGGCGACGGCCTGGCGGAGGTCCGGGTGGCCGGACATCGGCGGATATTGGTTGCGGCCATCCTTCAGCGCGGCGGCCGCGGCCTCGATCACATCCTCCGGCCCGTCATAATCCGGGAAGCCCTGGCCGAGGTTGATGGCGCCGTGTTCGGTGGCGAGTGCCGACATCACCGTGAAGATGGTGGTCCCGGTGGCGGAGAGCAGGTCGTTCTGGGGCTTCACGGAGGGGTCTCTCGGGGGGGCTGGCGGCGCAGGGTCGAAGCGCGTTGGGGATGATGGGGGGCGACGGAGGAAGGCGCAACATGGTCGGATTGCGCTGCCTGTTTTATGTGCGCTCTGCCTGTGATATGATCGTTTCGAGTGCTGGCCGTGCCAGAATCCGCGCCCTGCGCCGTTGCCCCGATGGCACGCGCCATGCAACACGGGGATCGGCGCTTGGGTTGGTAGTCAGGGCGTTGGCCTGACTGCCCGCCAGGATCAGGCAACCGGCTGGACCGGTTGCGGTTCGTGGCACCAGGCCGGGGGGAATCAGCGCTTGCGTCGGGCCATCCGGCCGGCATGCGGAGCGACGGAGCCGATGAAGAAGATCGAGGCGATCATCAAGCCCTTCAAACTCGATGAGGTGAAGGACGCGTTGCACGAGATCGGCCTGCAAGGGCTGACCGTGGTGGAGGCGAAGGGGTTCGGACGGCAGAAGGGCCATACCGAGCTGTACCGCGGCGCCGAATACGTCGTGGACTTCCTGCCGAAGGTGAAGATCGAGGTGGTCTGCCCCGATGAGTTGATGGAACGCGCGATCGAGGCGATCACCGCCGCGGCCCGCACCGGGCGCATCGGCGATGGCAAGATCTTCGTCAGCGACGTCCAGGAAGTGATCCGCATCCGCACCGGCGAACGGGGCGACGACGCGGTGTGATATCCGATCCGCCGGGCCCCAGGGTTTCAAGACCCCCGGGCATGGCGGGTAAAGACGGGCCGGACCGGCGATCGCGCCGGGGAAGGCTGGCCGGATGGCCGCGGCGCCCCCTTGTGGGGGTGGCGGCACCATCCGGGCGCGTGGCGGGGGCCGGTCCCCGTCGCGCGGCAATGGGACCGGGACGAACAAAGGCACAGGACCGCACACGATGGCGAAGAAGCCGGCAGCCGGGGGCAGCAACGCCGCCGTCTCCAAGGTCATGGAAATGATCAAGGAGCACAGCGTCGAATACGTCGATTTCCGTTTCACCGACCCGCGCGGCAAGTGGCAGCACACCGCGCAGCACGTCTCCACGATCGATGAGGACGTGTTCGCCGACGGCATCATGTTCGATGGCTCCTCGATCGCCGGCTGGAAGGCGATCAACGAGTCCGACATGATCCTGATGCCGGACCCGGCGACGGCGGTGATGGATCCCTTCGCGGCCAAGCCGCAGATGATCCTGTTCTGCGACATCGTGGAGCCTTCCACGGGCCAGATGTACTCGCGCGACCCGCGCAGCACGGCGAAGCGCGCCGAGGCCTACCTGAAGTCCACCGGCATCGGTGACACGGCGTTCTTCGGCCCGGAGGCCGAGTTCTTCGTGTTCGACAACGTGAAGTTCGGCACCGGCGGCAACTACGGCATCTACCAGCTCGACAGCATCGAGGGTCCGGGCGCCAGCCTGAAGGACTACCCCGAGGGCAACATGGGCCACCGCCCGGTGGTCAAGGGCGGCTACTTCCCGGTCGCGCCGGTGGACAGCGAGGGCGACCTGCGCGCCGAGATGCTGTCGACCATGGGCGAGATGGGCCTGGCGATCGAGAAGCATCACCACGAGGTGGCGCAGTCCCAGCATGAGCTCGGCACCAAGTTCGGCCCGATGGTCATGCAGGCCGACCACATGCAGATCTACAAGTACTGCGTGCACAACGTGGCCCACAGCTACGGCAAGACCGCGACCTTCATGCCGAAGCCGATCTACGGCGACAACGGCAGCGGCATGCATGTGCACCAGTCGATCTGGAAGGCCGGCAAGCCGATGTTCGCGGGCAACGGCTATGCCGACCTGTCCGAGATGGCGCTGTACTACATCGGCGGCATCATCAAGCACGCCAAGGCGCTGAATGCCTTCACCAACCCGACCACCAATTCCTACAAGCGCCTGATCCCGGGCTTCGAGGCCCCCGTGCTGCTGGCCTATTCGGCCCGCAACCGGTCCGCTTCCTGCCGCATCCCGTATGCGACGAGCCCGAAGGCCAAGCGCGTCGAGGTCCGCTTCCCGGATCCGGGTGCGAACCCCTACCTCGCCTTCTCCGCCATGCTGATGGCTGGCCTCGATGGCATCAAGAACAAGATCCATCCGGGCGATGCCATGGACAAGGACCTGTACGACCTGCCGCCGGAGGAGCTGAAGGGCATCCCGACCGTGTGCGGGTCGCTGCGTGAGGCGCTCGGTGCGCTCGCCGCCGACCACGAGTTCCTGCTGGCCGGCGACGTCTTCACCAAGGACCAGATCGAGAGCTATATCGAGCTGAAGTGGAGCGAAGTGTACAAGTTCGAGCACACGCCGCACCCGGTCGAGTTCGAGATGTACTACTCCGTCTGACCCGACCCGGTCGGCCGGCGGCACCCTTGCGGGGGCCGCCGGCCGATCGGCAGGCTAGGCGCCTGCGAATCGTTTCAAGGGCCGGATTGCTGCAGCCATGCAGCGATCCGGCCCTTTTTTTGTTCCGAGCCCGCATCTCTGCGTCCCTTCGATCACGGTCAGGCTAATTTGCCTTACCTGTCGCCACCACGGTTCACCTCTGCGCGTGAGAGTGCTGAATAGGTGATCGATTGGATGCATCGGAGGTCAAAGCGCAACTCGTGGTGGAAACGGCTCGCGACTCCACTCTCATCCTGGGCCAGGCGCTGGCGCGCATCGGTCGTCTCGCGCGCATCTGCCTTGGCGTCGAGGAGGCCGGGATTACCCTCGGCAGCGAGTCGGTGACCGAGGCGGGCGCCACCTCCGGCTTCCAGCAGATCTGGCCCCTGCATGGCCGCGACGGCCATCTGCTCGGAACCCTCTGGCTGCGCGACGCGGCGCCGCGGGAGCCATTTTCCGCTTCCGAGCATGCCCTGCTGGAGGATCTCGCGGCCACGGCGGTGGCGGCGCTGGAGCATCAGCAGGACATCGCGGCCCTGGCGCTGCGCGAGCGGCTGCTGCGGCTGGTGGTGGATGCGCCGAGCTTCTCGCTGGCCGTCGACAGGGCCATGGCGGAACTGCGCGCCGCGACCGACTCGATGCTGTGCCTGTTCTTCCGGCTGGGTCCGGATGGCAGGCACATGCACCTCGTCGCCGGCCAGGCCAGCACGCCGGAGCTGACGGCGGCGTATCTCGATCATCTGCGGCGGATCGATGTGCGGGTGGACAATTCGCTGTGCGGCAAGGTGGCGGCCAGCGGCGAGCAGTGCGTGGTGCCGCGGGTCGACGAATCGATCCGGCGGCAATACCCGGCGATCAGCCTGTCCGTCGAGCAGCGCATCGTCTCGCAGATCGTCACGCCGCTCTCGCTTGGGGAGGCCCGCTACGCCTTCAGCGTCGGATTCGGCCCCGGCCCACGGGTCCTGCCGGCGCTGGCCGAGATGCTGATGGGGCTGGGCAGCGCGCTGCGACCGCTGCTGCGGCGACTGCTGGATGCGGAGCAGATCGCGCTGAACGAGCAGCGCTTCCGCCTTGTGGCCGGCGCGACGGCCGAGATCGTCTGGGACTGGGACCTCGACACCGGGCAGGTCTGGTGGAGCGAGGAGATGACCCGCCAGTTCGGGCATGTGGTGCCGGAGCCGCTGCCGGGGCTGGGCTGGTGGTCCCGGCTGGTGGTGCCGGAGGAGCGGGAGGCCGTCACCGCTTCCCGCAAGGCGGCGATCGCGGATACCGAACCCTGGCAGGCCGAATACCGCTTCCGCAAGGCGGATGGCAGCATCGCGCTGGTCTCCGACCGCGGCTTCCTGCTCCGCGATGCGGATGGGGTGGGCCTGCGCATGGTCGGCAGCATGGTGGACATCACCCGCCAGCGCGCGCTGGAAGAACAGCTGCGCCAGGCGCAGCGGCTGGATGCGCTGGGCAATCTGACCGGCGGCGTGGCGCATGATTTCAACAATTTGCTCGCCGTCATCATCGGCAATGCGGAGCTGATGATGGAGGAACTGGCGCTGGACGACGCCTCCCGCAGCAATCTCGAGATCATCCTGGCGGCGGCGGAGCGCGGCGCGGACCTCACCGGGCGGCTGCTGGCCTTCGCCCGGCTGCACCCGCTGGCGCCGAAGGTGGTCGACGTGAACCGTCTGCTCCGCAACATGGAGGATCTGCTGCGCCGCCTGATCGGCCCGCCGGTCGAGGTCGCCTTCTCGCTCAGCCGGGGCGAGGCGCCGGCGGTGATCGACGGGGCGCAGCTTGAGAATGCGGTGCTGAACCTGTGCATCAATGCGCGGGACGCCATGCCGCTGGGCGGCCGGCTGCGGATCGCGACTGCCTGCCTCGACCGCGCGGCGCTGGCGGAAGCCGGGCTGGACGTGCCGCCGGGCGACTACGTCGTCATCACCGTCACCGATACCGGGGCGGGGATGCCGCCCGAGGTCGCCTCCCGCGCCTTCGAGCCGTTCTTCACCACCAAAGCCTTCGGCAAGGGCAGCGGGCTCGGCCTCAGCATGGTGTTCGGTTTCGTCAGCCAGTCCCGCGGCCATGTCCGCATCGCCACCGAGCCGGGCAGGGGCACCGCGGTGACCCTGTACCTGCCGCGCTCCGAGCAGGCGCCGGAGGTGGTGGAGCCGGAGGCGCCGACGGTGCTGGCCTCCGGCCGGGGACGGGTGCTGCTGGTGGAGGATGATGCATCCTTGCGCCGCACCGCGACGGCGCAGCTGCAGCGGCTGGGCTACGAGGTGCTGCCGGCGGCGAACGGCGAGGCGGCGCTGGAGGTGCTGCAGCGGGATGCGTCGGTTGACCTGCTGTTCACCGACATCGTCATGCCGGGCCGGCTGAACGGCCACCAGCTGGCCCGCCGGGCCGCCGCGCTGCGGCCCGCGCTGCGGGTGCTGTTCACCTCCGGCTACCAGGCCAATGCGGCGCCGGAACCGGGCGACCTGGATTGCGGCTTCCTGCTGCTGCCGAAGCCGTATCGCCTGGCCGAACTGGCGGATGCCGTCCGGCAATTGCTGGACACGGCGCCATCCCGGTCCCGGATCGGGCAGGATCAGCCGTAGCGCGTGGCGCCCCAGAAGCCGGGGGGCGTCGCCGTCATGTGCTGGAGCCCGGTGCGCGCGAGGGCGAGGCCGATCTCCCGCGTCGCCGCCTCCATCACCGCCTCCTCCTCCACATCCCGCACGACGCGGCCCTGCATCACCACGCGGCCGCCGACCAGAACGGTGTCCACATCCGAGCCGACGGCGAAGCAGACCAGGCGGTACAGCGGCATGTCGCCGGGCCACAGATGCGGCTTGTGCAGGTCCACCAGCGTGATGTCGGCGCGCTTGCCGGCCTCCAGGCTGCCGATCTCGTCCTGCAGGCCCAGCGCCTTCGCGGCATCGCAGGTGATCATCTCCAGCGCCTTGCCGGGCGGCAGCACCTTGGCATCGCGGAAATGCCGGCGGTGGTAGTGCATCGCCTGGGTCATGTGGCGGAACATGTCGAAGCTGCGATCCGGCGCGGTGCCGTCGGAGCAGATGGCGACGGTGGCGCCGGCGTCCATCAGCTCGATCGCCGGGCAGCGGCCGATGATGGACATATTGGCGGAGGGGTTGTGCGCCACCCTTGTGCCGGTCTCCGCGATGCTGCGGATCTCGTCCTCCGCCAGGTCGATGCAGTGCGACAGCAGCGCGTCCGGGCCCAGGATGCCCTGCTCCATGGCGTCACGCACCGTGCCGCCCTTGTGGCCATCCTGCGTGAAGCCGACACCGCGGGCGCGGGACAGGGCGCGCACCTGCTTCGCCACCTCCGGGTAGATCGCAGCCGTCTCCGGCGTCACGCCATGCCGGCCGGGGTAGCCGACCGGCGCGCAGAGCATGATGCGCGTCAGGCCATCACCCGCGCCATGCAGCCGGTCGATCAGCGTGGCGCAGACATCGAGCTGGTCCTGCAGCCCGATCTCCCGCTCCCGGTTCGTCGCGCCATCCCATTCCAGGAAGCGGTTCGGGTAGGGCGGCGGGGAGACGCCGGGGCAGAGCACGCTGCGGATGCCGATACGGCGATAGCCTTTGGCATGCGCCTCGGCATGCGCGGCATCGTCGGTGCGGGAGCCATAGGCGCCGAAGATGGACAGGCCGGTGGTGACGCCGGCCTTCAGCCGTTCCAGCGCCGCCAGCGCGCCATCGGCGCCCCAGAATTCGGGCGTGGCGCCGCGCGGGTAGATGGCTTCCACCGACTCCGTCCAGCGCGCGCCATCGCCGCCGCCCAGCGTCTTCACCAGCGTGTGCCCGGCATGGGCATGGGCATCGATCAGCCCGGGCAGCACCGCCTTGCCGGCGGCGTCGATCTCCGCCGTGCCCGGATGCGCGGCGCGCAGCTCGGCGGTGCTGCCGATGGCGGCGATGCGCCCGTCCTGCACCAGCACCGCGCCGTCCTCGATGACGCGGCGCGCGGGGTCCATGGTGACCACCAGGCCGTTCGCGATCAGCAGCTTCTCCGCCATGGGGCTTTCTCCTCCGAGCTGTTGGGCCCGTTCAGGTTTCCACGTGGGCGAGGTGAGGCCAAGGGGGTGACGCCTTCCCCGGGCTGTGCGTAGTCTCCCCCGTCATCCGGAGACCGCGTCCATGAAGCTGTACTACTCCCCAGGCGCCTGCTCGCTCGGCATCCACGTGATCCTCGAGGAGATCGGCAAGCCGTATGAGCTGTCGCCGGTGGCGCTGAAGGATGGCGCGCAGCACAAGCCGGAATTCTTGGCGGTGAACCCGAAGTCGAAGGTGCCGGCGCTCGACCGGGGCGATGGCCGGGTGCTGACGGAATTCCCGGTCATTGCCTGGTGGCTCGGCAAGTCGAACCCCGAGGCCGGCCTGATGCCGACGGATTTCGAGGCCGAGACCCGCTGCCTGGAAATGCTGGACTATGTCTGCGGCACCATCCACCCGCAGGGCTTCACCCGCCAGTTCCGCGCCGCCAACTTCACCCCGCGGGAGGAGGACCAGCCCAAGGTTGTGGAACAGGGCAAGGCGCTGGCCGCCAAGTACTTCGAAACGCTGGAGAAGAACTGGACCGGCGGCACCTATGTGCTGGCCTCGGGCTATTCCGTGGCGGATGCGGCGCTGTTCTTCGTTGAATACTGGGCGACGCGGCGCTCGGGCATGACGTTGCCCTCGCACCTGGCGAAGCACCTGGACGCCATGCTGGCCCGCCCGGCCGTGCAGCGCGCCCTGCAGCAGGAAGGTCTGCCGGCTTAAGGCCGGCGGATACCCCCGCGCCATGACGCTGCACCCCACCCCCTTCTGGTTCCTGCGCCATGGCGAGACGGACTGGAACGCCCAGGGCCTGTCCCAGGGCCGCACGGACATCCCGCTGAACCATGTCGGCCGGGCGCAGGCGGAACGCGCCGCCCGCACCCTGGCGCCGGTTCCAATCGCCAGCATCGTAGCTTCCCCCCTGCTGCGGGCCCGGCATACGGCGGAGGTCGCGGCGGCCACGCTTGGCCTGCCGGTGAGCCTGGACGAGGACCTGGCGGAGGTGAATTTCGGCAGCCAGGAAGGGCTGCCGATGGGCGATTGGTACGATGACTGGATCGCCGGCGACTATACGCCGGATGGCGCGGAAAGCTTCGCCGTGCTGCGCGAACGGGCGGTGCGCGCTGTGAACCGCGCCATCGCGCTGCCCGGGCCGGTGCTGGTGGTGGCGCATGGCGCGCTGTTCCGTGCGCTGCGCCAGGCGGCGGGGCTGGAGGCGAATGTCCGCACGCCCAACGCCCTGCCTTTGTGGATGGAGCCGCCGGCGGCGGAGGCCACCGCATGGCGCATCACCCCGGCGCTGCTGGCGCCGGAGGACTGACGCCCCGCATGGCCAAACCGCCGCGCATCGCCGGGCCGGTGGCGCTGCCGCGCCGGCCGCGCATCGCGCCGCCGCCTGGGGCGGTGGATGCGCATGCGCATCTGTTCGGGCCGGAGGCGCGCTTCCCCTATGCCGAGGGCCGCGGCTACACGCCGCCCGACGCGCCGGTGGAGGCGTATCTGGCGTTGCTGGATCGCCTCGGCCTGGCGCGCGGCCTGCTGGTGCAGGGCAACGCGCATGGCTTCGACAATGCCGTGCTGCTGGATGCGCTGGAACGCGCGCCCGACCGGCTGCGGGCCATCGCCATCACCGATACGCGGATCGCCCCGGAGACGCTGCGCGACTGGCACCGCCTCGGCATGCGCGGACTGCGCTTCCATGAACACATGGCGCCGCCCGGCTATGTCCGCGGCGTGGGGCTGGAGGCGCTGCCGCATTTCCGCGGCGTGATGCGCGACCTCGGCTGGGTGGTGCAGGTGTTCTGCGACCATCGCCGCCTGCCGGCCATTGCCGCCGATCTCGCCGCCATCGCGGAGGAGATGCCGGTGGTGATCGACCACATGCTGGCGGTGCCGGCGGCGCAGGGCATTGCCGATCCCGGCTTCCAGGCGCTGCTGCGGCTGGTGGGGGAGGGGCTGGCGCATGTGAAGCTCTCCGGCGCCTATCGACTGTCCGACCGCTTCCCCGACTACCCGGATGCGCGGCCCTTCCATGACGCGCTGCTGGCCGCCAATCCGGAACGGCTGCTGTGGGGGACCGACTGGCCGCACACCTCGATCCCGGCCGCGATCATGCCGGATGATGGGGCGCTGCTCGACCTGTTCCAGGACTGGACCCCCCGCGCCGAGGATCGCGCGCGCATCCTGGTTGAGACGCCATCCCGGCTGTTCTGGTAGCGTCTGTTACAAAGTCGCGGGAACCGTTGCGCCGCCGCGGCTTGCCCCACGGCACGCCGGCATGGGAAGGAACAGCACGCAGCGCAACATCGGGTTGTGCTACGGGATCGATTCGAAATCATCATGGGTTGCAGATGATGTCGGCCGGCATACGGACCGAAGGCGGCGGTGAACTCTACACCCGCCTGCGCCAGCAGCAGCTGATCTCGGCCTTCGGGCGGGAGGCGCTGCGCGGCCAGGGGCTGAAGGAGCTGTTGCAGGAGGCCTCGCGGATCGCCGCCGAGGGGCTGGGGACCAGCCTGGCCAAGGTGCTGCAGCACATCCCGGCGGAGGGCGCGCTGAAGATCGTCGCCGGCGTCGGTTGGCGCTCCGATGTGATCGGCGTGGTGCGCTTCGGCACGGATCTCGAATCCCCCGCCGGCTTCGCGCTGCGGACCGGTGCGCCGGTGATCTCCAACCACCTGGGCGGGGAAGGGCGCTTCCGCACGCCCCGGCTGATGGTGGAGCACGGCGTCCGCCGCGCCGTGAACGTGCTGATCCGCGGCGAGGCCGGCGCGCCGCCCTTCGGCGTGCTGGAGGTAGACAGCCGCGACCCCTCCGAGGATTTTTCCGAAAGCGACGTGGATTTCCTCCAGGCGTTGGCCAATGTCGTCGGCCTGGCGATCGACCGGGACCGTGACCGCCGCGACCGCGACCTGCTGACGCGGGAGGCGCATCACCGGGTCAAGAACAGCCTGCAGATCGCCCAGACCCTTCTGCGCCTGCAACTGCGTGAGGTCGAGGACCCGGAGGCGCGGCTGCAGCTGGAACAGGCAGCGCGGCGCATCATGACCATCGGCGCGGTGCATGAACGCCTGTTCTCGGGCCCGGCCATCGGCCAGGTCTCGGTCGGCACCTATCTCCGCGGGCTGGTGGAGGATCTGCGCAATTCGCTCGGCGTCGGCGAGGGCGGCCGGCCGCTGGAGCTGGAGCTGACCGCCCTGGGCGAGATGGCCGTCTGGGACGGGGATCGTGTGACCACGCTCGGCCTGGTGGTGACGGAGCTGGTGACCAACGCGTTCAAATATGGCCGGGGCGGCGTGCTGATCCGCCTGGACATCGCGGCACTCGACGGGACCGGGACGCTGGTGGTCGAGGATGGCGGGGAGGGACCGCCGGAGGGCTATGACCAGGTGCGAGGCCGCGGCCTGGGCATGCGGATCCTGGCGACGCTGCTGCGCGGTGGCGCGCTGGTGCCGGAATGGCCGGATGGCGGGCGGTTCCGCTTCGTCGCCACGCTGCCGCCTGCGGTTTCCGCCCCCTCCAGCTGATCAACCCGCCGGCCGCTACCGTTCCGCGCCGAACCGGTACCCCACGCCGGGCTCGGTGCGGATCAGCCAGGCGGCGTCGCCCAGCTTCTGGCGCAGCTGCGCGATGTAGACCCGCAGGTACTGCGTATCCTCGACATGCGCGGCACCCCAGACGGTGGCGAGCAGGTGGCGCTGCGTCACCACCCGCCCATCCCCCGCCCGCGCCAGCGCCGCCAGCAGGTCCCATTCCCGTGGCGTCAGGTGCATCGGCGCCTGCCCATCCAGCCGGGCGGTGCGGCGCGGGAAATCGATCTCCAGCGGGCCGGAGCGCAGCACCGGGTCCAGCTTCGCCTCCGGCCCCGCCACCCGCCGCAGCGCGGCGCGGATGCGGGCCAGCAGCTCCGCCAGGGCGAAGGGCTTCTCCACATAATCATCGGCGCCGGCATCCAGCGCCTGCACCTTCTCCGCCTCCCGGTCCCGCGCCGAGACGATGATGACCGGCACGGCGCTGAAGGCGCGCAGCCGGACCAGCGCCGCCTGGCCATCCATGTCCGGCAATCCGAGGTCGAGCAGGACCAGCGCCGGCGCCTGCGTCGCCACCAGGCGCAGCGCCTCGGCGCCGGTCTCGGCGCGCAGCACCGCCAGGCCGGCGGCCTCCAGCGCCGGCTTCAGGAAACGGTGGATCTGCGGTTCGTCATCCACCACCAGGACCCGCGGCGCGGTCATGCCGGGAAGCGCAGCGTGATGCGGGTGCCACGGCCGGCGGGACCAATCGGGCTCTCGGCGGCGATCCGCCCACCCATCGCCTGCGCCAGGCCGCGGCAGATGGCGAGACCCAGTCCGGTGCCGGCGGCCACGCGATCGGTGCGGGTCACCCGGAAGAACGGGTCGAACACCCGGTGCAGATCCTCGGCCGCGATGCCCACCCCGTCATCCTCCACCCCGATGGCGATCTCATGCCCGTCCCGCCAGGCGGCAAGGCGCACCGCGCCCTCGGAGAATTTCAGGGCGTTGTCCAGCAGATTGCCCAGGATCTGGTCCAGCAGCCCGGGATCCAGCTGCGGTTCGGCCAGCCGCTCCGGCACCGTGACCGTGATCTCGCGCCGCGTCATGCGCCGGGCGCGGCCGGCGGCGACGTCCAGCGCGTCGGGGATGTTCACCGGCTCCCGGCGCGGTGCGATCTCGCCATGCTCGATCCGCACCATGTCCAGGATGTTCGCCAGGTAGCGTGACAGCCGCGCCGTCTCCTCCTCCGCGGCCAGCAGCAGGTCGGCACGGGTCTCCGCCGGCAGAGCCTCGCCGGATTCGCGCAGCGTGCCGAGCGCGCCGCGGATGGAGGTCAGCGGGGTGCGGAGGTCGTGGCCGAGCGAGGTCAGCAGCGCCGTGCGCAACTGCTCGGTCTCGGCCCGGGCGGCGCCACGGGCCTCGCGCTCCATCAACTGCGCCCGCTCGATCGCGACGGCTGCCTGGTCCAGCAGCGCGGTCAGCGCCTTGTCGGTCTCCCCCGTCAGGGCCTCGGCCCGGTCATCCAGCTTCACGCCGACCAGGCCGACAACGCCACGCGCGGTCCGCATCGGGCGGAACTGCCAGGCCGAACCCGGCAACGTGTCCGTCGCGCGGCCGGCGCGGCGACCCTGTGCCAGCGCCCAGCGCGCCGCGGCCATCGCCGTCTCGTCGAGGTCCATGGTGACGGGCATGGCGGCCCGCAGCACCGGCTCCGGCGCCGAGCCGGCCAGCACCGGCTCCGGCGCCGAGCCGGCCAGCAGCGGCTCCGCCGGATGGGCCAGCAGCGGCTCCGCCGCGTGGCTCTGCAGCGGCTCCGCCGCATTCGGCAGCTGCGGCTCCGCCGCATGGGCCAGCAGCGGCTCCAGCGGCATCACCACCACGGCGGGCACGCCGGCGACCCGCGCGGCTTCCTCCGCCACCGCGGGCAGCAGCTCCGGCAGGCCGCCCGGTCCGCCCAGGCGGCGGCTGAATTCCACCAGCCGGCGCAGCGCCAGCATCCGCGCCCGCGCCGCCCGCACGGATCGGCCCAGCCTTCCCGTGGTGCCGGCCAGCAGCAGCGCCACGGCGGCGAAGGCCCCGAGGCCGATCAGGTCCGCGCCATCCTGCAGTTCCAGCGTGTAGCGCGGTTCCAGGAAGAAGAAGTTCCAGGCGAGGAAGCCCAGCGCGGCCCCCGCGGCGGCGTGCCACGGCCCGAGGAGGGCGGCCAGCGCCACCACCATGGCGAGGAACACCATGCCCAGCGTGCGCTCGGGCAGCAGCCCCGCCGCGCCATGGCCGAGCGCCACCACCAGGGCGATGGCGGCCGGCACGGCGAGCCAGCCCAGCCAGGGCGGCAGCGTGGCCGGCGATGCGGCCGGGGCCGCGGGCCTGGCGCGTCCCTGGGCCACCGGCCCGGGCACGATGTGCAGGGTGAAATCGGTGGCGCGGCGCGCCAACGTGGCCGAGAGGGTCCGCCCCAGCCGGCGCCGCCAGAAGCCGGGCTGGCCGCGCCCGATGACGATGTGCGAGGCATTGCGCGACCGCGCCTGGGCCAGGATGGCGCCCGGCAGGTCGTTCGCCACCACCGTCTCGACCTCCGCGCCCAGCTCCTCCGCCAGGCGCAGCGCGGGGGCGGGGTCCGCCGCATCCACCGCGCCGGGCCGCTCGACATGCAGCACCACCAGCGGCGCACGCAGCGCATCGGCGATGCGGCGGCCCTGGCGTACCACCGTTTCGGCCGAGGCATCGGCGCCGAGCAGGGCCAGCACCCGGTCGCCGGCGGGCCAGGGGCCGGCGATGGCGTTGGCGCGCATGTAGCCGGTGACGTCGGCATCCACCCGTTCGGCGGTGCGGCGCAGCGCCATCTCCCGCAACGCGGCCAGGTTGCCCTCGCGGAAGAAGCCGCGCATCGCGCGGGCCGCCTGGTCGGGCTGGTAGATCTTGCCCTGGCGCATCCGCTCCAGCAGCTCGGCGGGCGGGATGTCGATCAGCTCCACCGCGTCCGCGCCGGCCAGCACGGCGTCGGGCACCGTCTCCGCCACGCGGATGCCGGCGATCCGCGCCACCGTGTCGGACAGGCTTTCCAGGTGCTGGACGTTCATCGTGGTCCAGACCTCGATGCCGGCGTCGCGCAGCTCCTCCACATCCTGCCAGCGCTTCGGGTGGCGACTGCCGGGGGCGTTGCTGTGGGCGAGCTCGTCCAGCAGCAGGATGCCGGGGCGGCGGGCCAGGGCGCCGTCGATATCGAATTCCTCGAGCACCTGGCCGCGATGCATCAGGCGGGCGCGCGGCAGCAGGGGCAGGTCGCCGATCTGCGCGATGGTCTCGGCGCGGCCATGCGCCTCGATGATGCCGGCCAGGACATCGGCGCCGCCGGCGCGGCGGCGGCGCGCCTCGGCCAGCATCTCATGCGTCTTGCCGACACCCGGGGCAGCGCCGAGGAACACCTTGAGCCGCCCGCGCCCCTCCCGCGCCGCCAGGGCCAGCAGCGCATCGGGGTTGGGGCGGTCCGGGTCGCGGGGCGTGGGCATCGCCTTCCAGTCTGGGGTCAGGGGGCCCCCAAGGCGAGGTTCAGCCGCAGCACATTGACGCGCGGTTCGCCCAGCAGGCCCAGCGCGCGGCCTTCCGTGTGGCGTTCCACCAGCGCCTGCAGCTGCGCCAGCGGCAAGCCGCGTGCCGCGGCCACGCGCGCCGCCTGCAGCGCGGCGTTTGCCGGGCTGACATGCGGGTCGAGGCCCGAACCCGAGGCCGTCGCGGCATCGGCCGGCACGGCGCGCCCGCCGTCTGCCCGCGCGCGCACCGCGTCCAGCAGCGCGGCGCTGGTCGGGCCGAGATTGCTCGGCGCCGCGCCGGCATCGCTGCCGGAGGGCCGCGGCTGGAACCACGCCGCGCCTTCCAGGCGGCGGGCGATGAGGTCGGAGCCGACCACCTGCCCATCCTGGACGACCAGGCTGCCATTCGCCGCCTGGGGGAACAGCACCTGTGCGATTCCGGTGAAGCCGAGCGGCACGATCAGGCCGAGCAGCAGGGTGAAGCCGCCCAGCATCACCAGGGCGGGGCGCAGCAAGGTCCACATGGTTCAGACGATCCCCAGCAGGGTGAGACAAAGGTCGATGGCCTTGATGCCGAGGAAGGGCACCACCAGCCCTCCCAGCCCATAGACCAGCAGGTTCCGCCGCAGCAGCGCGCCCGCGCCCAGCCCCGCCCGGCCGACGCCGCGCAGCGCCAGCGGCACCAGCGCCACGATGATCAGCGCGTTGAAGATGACGGCGGACAGGATGGCGGATTCGGGGCTGGCGAGCCCCATCACGTTCAGCGCCGCCAGCCCCGGATACTGCGCGACGAAGATTGCGGGCAGGATCGCAAAATACTTGGCCACGTCATTGGCGATGGAAAAAGTGGTCAGCGCGCCGCGGGTGATCAGCAGCTGCTTGCCGATCTCCACCACCTCGATCAGCTTGGTCGGGTCGCTGTCGAGATCCACCATGTTGCCGGCCTCGCGTGCCGCCTGGGTGCCGGTCTGCATCGCCAGCCCGACATCGGCCTGGGCGAGGGCGGGCGCGTCGTTGGTGCCGTCACCGGCCATCGCCACCAGCCGTCCCTCCGCCTGGGCGCCGCGGATGTAGCCGAGCTTGTCCTCCGGCGTGGCTTCCGCCAGGAAATCATCGACGCCCGCCTCGGCGGCGATGGCGGCGGCGGTCAGGCGGTTGTCGCCGGTGACCATGACGGTGCGGATGCCCATGCGGCGCAGCGCGTCGAAGCGTTCGCGGATGCCGGGCTTGATGATGTCCTTCAGCGCGATGGCGCCGAGCACCTGGCCGTCCCGCGCCACCACCAGCGGCGTGGCACCGGCGCGGGCGATGCGCGCCACCGCCTCGGCCAGCGCGGCCGGGGTTTCCGCCGCCATGCGATCGGCCGCCGCCTTGCGGAAGCGCCCGCGGCCGGGCAGGTCCAGCCCGGAGAGGCGGGTCTGCGCGGTGAAGGGGATGATGGCGGCGTCCGGCGGCACCGGCTCCGCCACGATGCCGTGGCGATCCCGCGCCAGCACCAGGATCGAGCGACCCTCCGGCGTCTCGTCGGCCAATGAGGCGAGCACCGCGGCCTCCGCCAGGTCGCGTTCCGTCACGCCGGGTGCGGGCAGGAAGCTGGCGGCCTGGCGGTTGCCGAGCGTGATGGTGCCGGTCTTGTCCAGCAGCAGCACATCCACATCGCCCGCCGCCTCCACCGCGCGGCCCGAGGTGGCGACGATGTTGAAGCGCACCAGCCGGTCCATGCCGGCAATGCCGATGGCCGACAGCAGCCCGCCGATGGTGGTCGGGATCAGCGTGACCAGCAGCGCGGCCAGCACCGGCACGGATGGCGGCGTCGCGTGGAAGCTGGCCATGCCGACGATGCTCGCCACCGCGATGAGGAACACGATGGTCATGCCGGCCAGCAGGATATCCAGCGCGATCTCGTTCGGTGTCTTCTGGCGCGAGGCCCCTTCGACCAGCGCGATCATGCGGTCCATGAAGCTGTTGCCGGGCGCCGCGGTGACGCGCACCACCAGCCAGTCCGAGACCAGCGTGGTGCCGCCGGTGACGGCGCTGCGGTCGCCGCCGGATTCGCGGATGACGGGCGCGCTTTCGCCGGTGACGGCGGCCTCGTTCACGCTGGCGATGCCCTGGATGACCTCGCCATCGGCGGGGATCAGGTCCCCGGCCTCGACCAGGATGATCTCGCCCTCGCGCAGCTCGGCGGCATCGCGCGGCTGCCACAGGCTGCGATCATCGGCGCGGAGCAGCAGCTTCGCGCGCGCCTCGCCGCGGGCGCGGCGCAGGCTTTCGGCGCGCGCCCGGCCGCGGCCCTCGGCGATCGCCTCGGCGAAGGTGGCGAACAGCACGGTCAGCCAGAGCCAGGCGGCGATGCCGGCCTGGAAGCCCCAGCGATCGCCGCGAAAGGCGGCGAGGATCGCGAGCAGCGTGACGAGGATGGAGACCACCTCCGTCACGAAGATCACCGGGTTGCGGATGAGCTGCGCGGGATTGAGCTTCCGCACGGCGTCCCCGAAGGCGCGGGCCAGCAGCGGCCGGCCCGGCGCCTGGGCGTTTGTGAGCATGTCCATTTGCCTCAGAAGGTCTGGCCGGCCAGCAGCGCGAACTGCTCCGCGATGGGGCCGAGGAAGAGCGCGGGCAGGAATTGCAGCCCGCCCAGGATCAGGATGACGCCGCAGAGCAGCCCGACGAACAGCGGCCCATGCGTCGGGAAGCTGCCGGAAGACGCCGGGGCGCGTGGCTTGGCCGCCAGGCTGCCGGCGATCGCCAGCACCGGCACGATGATGGCGTAGCGGCCGAGCAGCATGGCGATGCCGAGCGTGGTGTTCATGAAGGGCGTATCGGCGCCGAAGCCGGCGAAGGCGGAGCCGTTGTTCCCCGCCGCCGAGGAATAGGCGTAGAGGATCTCCGAAAGCCCGTGCGGCCCGGCATCCTGCACGCTGGCCAGCGCCACCGGCAGCAGGGCGGCCAGCGCGCTGAAGCCGAGCACGCAGGCCGGCACCACCAGCACCGCCAGCATCGCCAGCTTCACCTCCCGCGCCTGGATCTTCTTGCCGAGATACTCGGGCGTTCGCCCCACCATCAGCCCGGCGACGAACACCGCCAGCAGCACGAAGATCAGCATGCCGTACAGGCCGGAGCCGACGCCGCCGGGCAGCACCTCGCCAAGCTGGATCAGGAACATCGGCACCAGGCCGCCCAGCGGCGTGAAGCTGTCATGCATGGCGTTCACGCTGCCATTGGACGCGCCGGTGGTGGCCACGGCCCACAGCGCCGACATGGCGATGCCGTGCCGCACCTCCTTGCCCTCCATGTTGCCATCGGCGGGGTTCAGACCGGCGGCGATGTGCGGCGGATTGCCGGCGGCTTCCGCCGCGTAGGTCAGTGCGGTGCCGGCGATGACGAAGACCATCATCACCGCGAACAGCGCCCAGCCCTGGCGCCGGTCGCCAACCATGCGCCCGAAGGTCAGCGTGAGCGCGAAGGGAATGACGAGAATGGCCCAGAGCTGCGCCAGGTTGGCGATGGCCGTGGGATTTTCCAGCGGATGCGCCGAGTTCACGCCGAAGAAGCCGCCGCCATTGGTGCCGAGCTGCTTGATGGCGACCTGGAAGGCGGCGGGTCCGAGGGGGATGGCGCCGCCGCCCTCAATGGCGGCGGCACCGGTCAGCGTCTGCGGCACGCCCTGCGCCACCAGCAGCAGCGCCAGCAGCAGGGTCAGCGGCAGCAGCAGGTACAGCGTGATCCGCACCAGGTCCGCCCAGAAATTCCCCAGCGCCTGCACGCCCCCGGCCGCCAGCGCGCGCGTCAGCGCCAGGGCCAGGGCGATGCCGGTGGCGGCGGAAAGGAAGTTCTGCACCGCGAGGCCCGCCATCTGGCTGAAATGCGACATCGCCGTCTCGCCGCTATAGGCCTGCCAATTGGTGTTGGTGACGAAGCTGATGGCGGTGTTGAAGGCGAGCCATGGCGAAAGCCCCGGCAGGCCCTGCGGATTCAGCGGCAGCCATGCCTGCGCGCGCAGCAGCACGTACAGCAGCAGGAAGCCCGCCGCGTTCAGCGCCAGCATGGCCAGGACATAACGCTGCCAGCCCATGCCCTGCGCCGGGTCCACGCCGGCGGCGCGGTACAGCACCGCCTCGATGGGGTGCAGGATTCGCACGCGCCCCTCCGCCACCGCCGCGATATAGCGGCCGAGCGGCACGGCGGTGGCGAGCACGAGGGTGAGAAGCAGGGCGATCTGCGCCCAGCCGATCAGGGTCATCGCAGATCCTCCGGACGCAGCAGCGCCCACAGGAGATAGCCGAGCAGGCCGAGCGCGACGGCGCCGCCTAGGATGAGGTCCAGCATGGCGGCGTCAGACCCAGGCGCTGGCGCGGGCATAGAGGGCCATCAGCGCGAAGGCGCCGAGGCCGAGGGCGATGAGAAGAACATCAAGCATGGTGGCTCCCTCCCGGGCGGAAGGGGCCCGGGCGAGCGGAGCATCGGCCCGTGATGCGCAAAGGGGCCATTCGAATGACGGGCCGCGCGCGTAAGGGCGGCGTAAAGACGCGGCCGGCATGCCCCGTCAGAGGAGCCGCGGCGACGAGCCTGGTCCGGCCCGCCGCCGCGCTACGGCATTGTCAGATGCGGATGAGGCTCACGGTATCGCCGTTCGGATCCTCGACCGGCGGCTGTCCACGCGGCGCGGAACGGGCCTTGTTGCTGACATAGGCCAGGCCGGTGCGGCGATCGACGGCGACGGTGTTCGGATGGGTGCCGGTGGCGAGGTTGGCGACCACCACGAGGCCGCGCGTATCGACCACGCTCACCGTGCCGGCCTGGCGGTTGGCCACATAGGCCAGCGCGCCATCCGCCGACAGCGTCACGCCCAGCGCGCCCGCACCGGTCTCGATCGCCTTCACCAGCTCGCCCGACGCGGCGTTCAGCACCGTCAGCGTGCCGGTCTTCTGGTTGGCGCAGAACAGCCGGCCGCTGGTGGCGTCATGGACGATGTTGATCGGACCCTCGCCGCCCGATGCAAAGCGCCGGATGCCCGCCTTGCGTGCCAGGCTGACCTCGACGATCTCGTTCGACTGCAGCGCCGTGGCGAACAGCCGGTCGCCGGCCGGGTCGTATGCCGCACCGATGATGCCGCCATCGAGGCCTTCGGTGATGACGGTGGCCATGGCGTTGGTGGCGGTATCGGCGACCCAGATCGCGCTGGGCCGGCCACGTCCGCCGAACACCGTGACGAAGGCCCGGTCATTCGCCTCATCGGCGATCACCTGGCGGACATGGGCGCGCTCGCCCTCCGCGATGCGGGCGCGGACGGTGCCGCTGCGGGCATCGATCACCAGCAGGGCACCGCTGCGCGTCGCGGTGCCGAGCAGCAGGCCGCGGCGATCATTCACGCCCATGCCAAAGGCGGCCTCGGCGCCCAGCTCGATGCTGGATTTCGTCTCCAGCGTCCGCGGGTCGAGACCCAGGATCTTCGCGGCGTTCTCGCCACGCTTGCCGACGCTGGCGACATGGACGAGGCCGGTGGTGGAGCTGACCACGATCTCGTACAGGCCGGCGCCCGGCTGCACGGTCTTTTCCACCGCGGGCGCCGCCAGGGCGAGGCGCGGGCGCAGCACGGAGGCTGCGAGGCCGGTGCCCATCAGCGCCAGCAGGTGGCGCCGCGACGGGGCGGGGTGCCCGGCGGGGGGGCGCGAGGGATCTCTGGCCATGGGGGAAGCCTTCCTATGCGGTCGGTGGTCTGTGTTGCGAATGATTATCAACCGCTAATCTGGTCCTGGCAATCCGCCATCCGGCCCCTCATCCGGCCCGCCATCCGCCGCAACGTGCCGTCGCGCCAGATGAAGTGATGCAGCACGACCATCAGCACGTGGCCGAGGATCAGCGCCAGCAGCAGCCAGGCGAGCCGGCCATGCAGCAGGTCCGCCGGTGCCGACATCCAGTCGATGCGCGGGCCGCCGCGCGGCACGACCTGATGGCCGAAGAAGGCGTAGCCTCGGCCGTTGCCGAATGCCCGCAGCAGGGCCAGGGACGGGATGAGGAGCATCAGGCCGTACAAAGCGCCATGGCCGAGCCGCGCCGCGCGACCTGCCCAGGATCTTGGCTGCGCCGGCCGACGGCCACGGTTGATCCAGGCCCAGAGCAGGCGCAGCAGGATCAGCAGCAGCAGCACGGTGCCGACCGACTGGTGCGTGCCGACCCAGAACGCCATCAGCGGCGTGCGCCCGAGGACCAGGCGCAGCGCCATGCCGGTGATCTGCCACAGCAGGATCGCCGCCATGCCCCAATGCAGCAGCCGCGTCACCTGGCCGTAGCGTTCGAGCGTGTCGCGCCATTGCATCGGCTTCACAGGCGCTGCCGCAGCGCGGGCGCGATCACGGCGGTCGCCGCCTCGCCCACCATCTCGCCGTGCAGCGCCTGCACGTCGATCACCTCCAGCCGCTCGGCATGGGGCGCCCACATGGCGGGCGTGATGCTGCGCCCGGCATGGTCGCGGGCGGCGCGGAAATGCGTGATCGTGCCGTCGAAGCGGCGGTGCCGGTGGGCGCGCACCAGGCGGTTGTTGCCCTCCACCACGCGCACCACGCCGTCCAGCACGGATTCCGGCAGCCGGCCCAGCGGCCGCCCGCCACGGCGCAGGAAATCGATCACCGCGCCGCGTTCCATCGGCAGGTCCGGATGGTCCTCCGGCTGGTGCCCGGCCAGGCCGAGCATGGCCGTGAAGATCGCCTTGTCATCCGGCTCCGGCTCGGCGCGCCAAGCGTCGGAGGGATAGGCATCGAGCAGGGCGACGAGCCCCACCGCATGGCCCAGCTCGCGCAGCCGCACCGCCATGGCCTGGGCGATGATGCCGCCAACCGACCAGCCGGCGAGATGAATGGGGCCGGGTTCGCCCAGCGCCAGCACGCGGTCGGCGTAGTCGGCCGCCAGTGCATCCAGATCCCCCGCAGGCGCTGCCTCGGCATGCAAGGACGGCGCCTGCACGCCGAACACGCTGTATTCGGGGGCCAGTGCGCGTGCCAGCCCGCCATAGCACCAGGAAACGCCGCCCGCCGGATGCACGACGAAGAGCGGCGGCTGCCCGGCCCGGCCATGGCCGAGCCGGATGATCGGCCGCAGCCCGTCATCGGAGGGCGGCAACCGGTCGGAATCGATCAGGGTGGAAAGCCGCGCCACGCTCGGATGTTCGAACAGCGCGCCCAGGCCGGGATCGCGGCCGAACACCTGCTGCACCCGCTGCATCAGCTCCACGGCCAGCAGGGAATGCCCGCCGAGCGCGAAGAATTCCTCCTCCGCCCCCACCTCGGGCAGGCCCAGCGCCTCGGCGAACAGCGCGGCCAGGCGGCGTTCGGTTGCGCTGGACGGCGCGCGTCCATTGGCGGCGGTGATCCCGGGGGCGGGCAGGGCATCGCGCGCCAGCTTGCCGCTGCTGTTCACCGGCAGTGAATCCAGCGCGACGAAGGCGGCGGGCACCATGTAGTCGGGCAGGCGCGCCACCAGCAGGGCGCGCAGCGCGGCCGCATCGAAGCCCTCGCCGGGCACCACATAGGCGACCAGGCGCTGGTCGCCCGGACGGTCCTCCCGCAGCACCACGCGGGCCTGCCGCACCATGGGGGAGGCGGCGATCGCGGCCTCGATCTCGCCGGTCTCGATGCGGAAGCCGCGCAGCTTCACCTGGCCGTCGCGGCGGCCGAGATACTGGATGGCGCCATCGGCGCGGAAGCGCGCGAGGTCGCCGGTGCGGTACATGCGCTGCCCCGGATGGAAGGGGTCGGCGATGAAGGCGCGCTGCGTCAGGTCCGGCCGGCCGAGATAGCCGCGCGCCAGCTGCACGCCCGCGATGAACAACTCCCCGGTGACGCCCGCCGGCAGCGGCCGCAGCGCCGCATCCAGCACATACAGCCGCGTATTCCACACCGGCCGGCCGATCGGCACCGGGCGGCTGTGGTCGCCGGCCGAGGCATCCCAGAAGCTGACATCAACCGCCGCTTCGGTCGGGCCATACAGGTTGTGCAGCGCCGCCTGCATGGTGGCATGGAAGCGGTCGCGCAGATCCGGCGTCAGCGCCTCCCCCGAGCAGAACACCCGCGCCAGCGCCAGGCCCTGCGAGTCCGGATGCGCCAGGAAGGCGGCGAGCATGGAGGGTACGAAATGCGCCGTGCCGATGCGCTGCGTGCGGATAAGCCGGGCGATCGCCGCCGGGTCCCGATGCGCGCCGGGCGGTGCGATCACCAGGGTCGCGCCCACGACCAGCGGCAGGAAGAATTCCCAGACCGAGACATCGAAGGTGGCCGGCGTCTTCTGCAGGATGCGGTCCCGCGGGCCGATGCCGTATTGCGCCCCCATCCAGAGCAGGCGGTTGACGATGGCGCGATGCTCGACGAGCACGCCCTTGGGTTCGCCGGTGGAGCCGGAGGTGAAGATCACATAGGCGGCGTCGCCAGGGGCGGGTCCGGCCGGTGCCGCGCCGTCCTGCGGCCACGCCGCGGGCGGCAGCAGGGCGACCTCCCCGGGCAGCGGGGCCTCCGCCAGGGCCAGGCGCGGCCGGGCGGTGGCGAGGATGCGGGCCTGTCGCTCGGCGGGGTGCGTGGGGTCGAGCGGCAGGTAGGCGGCGCCGGCGCGCAGCACCGCCACCAGGGCCACCAGCAATTCCAGCGACCGGTCGAGCGCGACCGCCACCAGGTCGCCCGGGCCGATGCCGCGCTGGGCCAGCGCCTGCGCCAGGGCGGCGCTGCGGCGGTCGAGCGCGCCGTAGGGCATGGACTGGCCCTCGAAGACCAACGCCTCCGCTTCCGGCTGCGCCGCCATGCGCGCCGAGATCAGCGCGGCCAGCGTGGTCTCCGGCACCGGCTGGGCGGTGTCGTTCAGCGCATGGACGAAGTGGCGGGCTTCCTCCGGCGTCGCGGTGGCGACATCGGCGAGGCTTCCAGCGCGCAGCGCCGCCGCGACGAAATGCGCGGCGCGGCGTGCATGGGCCGCGGTTTCCTCGGCCGAGTACAGGTTGGGATTCGCCTCGACATCCAGCCGTAGCGCCGTCGCGCCCGGATCGCCGCGCAGGTCGAAGCTGAGATCATCCACCGGTCCGGTGCCCAGCAGATGCAGGCTGCAATCCAGCCCCGGAAACACCGGCAGGCGATGGTAGGGCTGGATGTTGACGATCGGCCCATGCAGCCGCCGCCCGGCACCGACGCGGCCGAGGTCGCGGCGAAGATACTCGCCCCGGTAGCGCCCATGGCGGCGCAGCGCGGCAAGCTGCGTCGCGCAATCCTCCGCCGCCACCGGCAGCGGCGCGGCTTCGTCGCCGCGGATGCGCAGCGGCAGCACGTTCATCAGCGTCGCCGGGCTGCGCGCCGCGGCGCTGCCAAAGCGGTTCATGAAGGTGACGCCGATGGTGGTCTCCGCCTCCCCGGTCAGGCGGCGGCAATAGGCGCCCAGCAGGAAGGTCAGCAGGTCCGGCCAGGCAAGGTCATGCGCCTCCGCCACCTGCCGCAGCGCGGCCGCCGTCGCGGCACCGATCTCCGCCTCCGCCCGATGCGCGGCGCGGGCTGTCAGCGCGGTGCCCTCGGCGATGCCGGTGACCTCCGGCGCATCCGCCATCAGCCGCAGCCAATGGGCGCGATCCTGTGCCATGCGCGGGGAGATGCGATAGGCCGCATCCTCCGCCAGCACCGCCGCGAAGCCTTCGAGTGGCGGGCCGGGGTCCGCGCCGGTCAGGCGATGCGCGTAGAGCGCCGCGGTGCGCCGCACCACCAACTCCGTGCCGAAGCCGTCCAGCACCAGGTGGTGCGCGCGGTGGAACCACAGATGCCGTTCGGGCGAGAGGCGGTACAGGCGTTCCGTCGCCAGCGGGCCGCGCGCCGTATCCACCGCCCAGCCCATCTCGCGCAGCATGGCGGCGCGCGCGGCGGCGAAGGGGTCCGGCTCCGCGCCCAGATCCACCACCTCCAGCCGGGGGCGCATCGCCTCGTCGATCTGCTGGCGCACGCCGGCGGGGCTGTCCTGCACGCGGAATGCCAGCGCATCGGCCTCCGCCGCCATGCCCTCGATCGCGGCGCGGAAGGCCGCGAGGTCGAGCGGACCGCGCAGATCCAGGTACTGGCCGGTGTTGAACAGCGGATTGCCGGGGTCGAGCCGCTGCGCATACCACAGCCCCTCCTGCGCCGCCGTCAGCGGCAGGCCCCCCTGCGCCGCCGTCAGCGGCGGGCCCCCCTGCGCCGCCGTCAGCGGCGGGCCCACGGACGCGGCGTGGTCAGGCATCGCGTTGCAGCGCCCGCTCCGCCAGCGACCACCAGGCGCCGAGCGTCGTCTTCTCGGCCACGGCGGCGAGTTCCAGCTGCAGCCCATCCTCCGCCCAGCGGGTCAGCAGGGTCATCGCGCGCATGGAATCCAGGCCGAGGTCGATCAGGTTGTCGCCGTCCTCCAGCTCATCGGGCGGAATCCGTACCGCGCGAGCCAGGTCGGCGCGCATGCGCGCATGCGTCCAGGGCCGCTTCGCCTGCATCACGGGGCACACTCCCTCAATCCGCTTGCTGCCCGGATTCCTCGGCCAGCAGCCGGGCGCGCAGGCGGGCGCGCAATTCCTTGCGGCTGATCTTGCCGGCGGCCGTGGTCTCGAAGGCCTCGACCAGAACGATCTGGTCGGGAACCTTGAACTCCGCGATGGCGCGGCCGCGCATCCAGGTCTTCAGCGCCACGGCGCGCGGCTTGTCGCCACGCGGGATGATGAAGGCGCAGCTCCGCTCGCCGAGGAATTCATCCGGTACGGAGACCACCGCCGCGTCGAAGACGTTGGGATGGGCGAGGAGATGATCCTCGATCTCCTCGGCGGAGATCTTCTCGCCGGCGCGGTTGATGTGGTCGCCGGCGCGGCCCTGCACCACCAGGTAGCCCTCCGGCGTTCGCTTCACGATGTCGCCGGTGCGGTAGAATCCATCCGGCGTGAAGGACCGCGCATTGGCGGCCTCGTCATTGTGGTAGCCGCGGATGGTGTAGGGCCCGCGCGCCAGCAGGTGCCCGGCCTCGCCTTCCGGCACGGGGCGGCCCAGATCGTCCAGGATCAGCACCTCGTCATCCGCGCTGATCGGCCGGCCCTGGGTTTCCAGCACGAGCGCATCGGGATCGTCCAGGCGCGTGTAGTTCACCAGGCCCTCGGCCATGCCGAACACCTGTTGCAGCTTGCAGGGCAGCGCATCCTGCACCCGCCGCGCCGCTTCCGGGGTCAGCTTGGCGCCGCCGACCAGCAGCACCTCCAGGCTCGACAGGTCGTGCGGCGTGCGTGGCGCCGCCTCGGCCCATAGCAGCGCCAGCGGCGGCACCAGGCCGCTGATGGTCACCCGTTCCCGCGCGATCAGCGGGAAGGCGACATCGGGCGCGGGGGAGGGGCTGAGCACCACGCGGCCGCCGGCATGCAGCGTGCCCATGTGGCCGGGCGAGCTCATCGGGAAGTTGTGCGCCGCCGGCAGGGCGATCAGGTGCACGCTGTCCTGCGTGACGCCGCAGATCTCGTTGCTGGCGCGGAAGCTGTAGATGTAGTCGTCATGCGTGCGCGGGATCAGCTTCGACAGGCCCGTGGTGCCGCCGGATATCTGCAGGAAGGCGACGGCGGCAGGGTCCGGGTCGCCCGGCAGCGCGGCACGGTTGCCATCGAGCTGCTCGAAGGGCGTGAACTCCGCTGCATCGCCCACCACCACCGCATGGCGCAGCGCGGGGACGGCCGCGCGCAGGTCCCGCGCCAGTGCGCGGTAGTCGAAGCCATCCGGGCCGCGATCGGCGCAGATATAGCCGGCAGCCTCGGATTTGCGGAGGAAGTGGCTGATCTCCGTCTGGCGATGCGCCGGCAGCGCATAGACCGGGACCATCTGGGCGCGGAACAGGCCGAACACCGCCGTGAAGAATTCGGGGATGTTCCCCAGCTGCACGACCACGCGGTCGCCCGGTCGCAGGCCGAGCGCCAAAAAGCCGGCGGCGGCGGCCTCGGCGCGGGCCTGCAGCTCGGCGTAGCTCCAGCGCTGCGTGCCGCCGATGATGGCAAGGGCGCCGGGATGCGCGGCGGCGCGTTGGCGCAGGAAGCCGGGGAAGGTCTCGCCCCGCCAGTGGCCGGCGGCCCGGTAGCGGGTGGCGGCTTCGGCGGGCCAGACCTGTTTCAGTGGGAGCACGGCAGATCACCCGTCCAAACGGCGCCTGCCCGAGGGGCAGAGAGAGCATCTGGCGGCGCGTGCGTCAGCAGATGCGAATAATAATCATTATATATCACGCGGACGGAACGGCAAGCGGGTCGCGCGCCTGCCGCCACAGCGGCAGTGAGACGCCGAGCAGCAGCGCGCTGGCGAGCACATAGGGCAGCGCCGGCGCCACCGCATAAAGCAGCGTGCCCGCCACCGGCCCGACCACCATGCCGAGGCCCTGCGCCGCCCCCGCCGCGCCCGCCGCCGCACCCTGCTCGCCGGGCTCCACCGCATTGGCGGTCATCGCCGAGAAGGCCGGGAAGACCCAGCCCATGCCGAGCGCTGCGACGAAGTAGCAGGCGGCGAGCATCCAGGCCTGGCTTGCCAGCACCACGCTGCCGAAGCCCAGCGCCGCCGCCAGCGCGCCCAGGCGGATCATCCGCTCCGGCGCGATGCGCCAGCGCGCCGCCACGGATTGCGACAGCACCAGCGCGATGCCCACCATCATCAGCGCGGTGCCGGCTGCACGCGCCGCATCCTCCGGCGGCAGGCCTAGCCGGTCCATCGCAAAGAAGCCGATGCTGACCTGCGCGATGGAGACGCTGAACATGGCGCTGAAGCCGATCGCCAGTGGCTGGCGCAGCCGGCGGTCGGTCAGCTTCAGCCGCCGCCGGGGCGGGCTCGGCTTCGGCGGCGTGGCGGGGATCAGCCACCACAAGGCGAGGCAGGCGAGCAGCGGCAGCGCGGCGGTGGCGATCAGCGGCACGCTCAGCCCATAGGGCACCAGCAGCGCGGCCAGCGCCGGGCCGGCGACCAGCCCGGCACCGCTGCCGGTGCCGAGCCGCGCCATCGCCTGGGCCCGCTTTGCGGGTTCGGTACGGTCCGCGATCAGCGCCATGCCGGCGGCCGGGATGGCGGCATAGGCGCCGCCGACCAGCGCCCGCCCGGCCACCAGGCCGAGGAAGGCGAGCGTCACCGGCACCTGCCAGCGCAGCATCGCATCGATGAACAGGCACAGCGCCCAATAGGCCAGGGTGAAGCCGAGCGCGCCGGCCAGCAGCACGGCGCGACGGCCATGGCGGTCGCTCGCCCGCCCCCAGGGCCGCGCGCCCAGCATCCAGGCGACGCCGGATGCTGTGACGGCCAGCCCGGCCTGCCAGGGCTGCAACCCGGCGACGCGCGCCACCGGGCCGATCAGCGCCACGAAGGCCATCATCGCCAGGCTGCCGCAGAACACCGCCACCATCAGCACCGGCAGGACCGGGTCGCGCGCGGCCGGAGTGTCCTCCGCCGGGGTGCCCTCCGTCATCCCTCGCGCATCGCATCGCCCAGGGCGTGCGCGACCAGGCTGACCCAGTAGGCCGCGCCGAGCGGCAGCAGCCGGTCATTGAAGTCGAAATGCGGCGTGTGGACGTGGTGGTAGCTGCCATCCGGCGCGAAGCCGTTGCCCGCCAGCATGAAGGCGCCGGGCCGCTGCTGCAGCATATAGGCGAAATCCTCGCCGGCGGTGATCGGCGGATAATTGTCATCCACCGCATCGCGCCCCGCCACCGCCGCGGCGGCGCGGGCGGCCAGCCGGACCTCCGCCGGCGTGTTCACCAGGGCCGGATAGCCGTGCTGGTAGTCGACCTCCACCGTGCAGCCATGCGCCATGGCGCAGCCGGCGGCGAGTTCGCGCAGCCGGCGTTCCATCACCTCCCGCGCCGCGGGCAGGAAGGAACGGCCGGTGCCGGAGACGAAGACCTCCGCGGGGATCACATTCGGCGCCCGCGCATCGCCGCCGGCAACGTGGCCGATGCTGAGCACGGCGGTCTGGCCGGCCGGGATGTTGCGGCCGATCACGCTCTGCAGCGTGCCGATGAACTGCGCCATGGGCTGGGTTGGGTCTGTGGCGCGGTGTGGCACGGCGCCATGGCCGCCGGTGCCGCGGAAGCGCACCGACCAGCCATCGACATTGGCCAGCATCGGCCCGGCGCGCAGCCCGAAGCGGCCCAGCGCCAGGCCCGGCTCGTTGTGCAGGCCGAAGACGGCATCGGCGGGGAAGCGATCGAACAGGCCTTCCTCGATCATCAGCCGGCCACCGGCCAGGCCTTCCTCGGCCGGCTGGAAGATGAAATGCACGGTGCCGTGGAAATCCGGATGCTCCGCCAGGTGGCGCGCCGCGCCCAGCAGCATGGCGGTGTGCCCGTCATGCCCGCAGGCATGCATCACCCCGGGCGTGGCGGAGGCATGGGCGGCACCCGTCGCCTCCTGGATCGGCAGGGCGTCCATGTCGGCGCGCAGCGCGATGGCGCCGATCCTCCCCCCGCCGGGGCCGCGCCGGCCATGCAGGGTGCCGACCACGCCGGTGCGGGCGATGCCCTCCGTCACCGCAATGCCCCAGCCGCGCAGCTTCGCCGCGACCAGCGCCGCGGTGCGGCTTTCCTGGAAGCCGAGTTCGGGGTGACGGTGCAGGTCGTGACGGATTTCCGTCAGCTCGGCCTCGTGGCGTGCAAGCAGGGCAGGAAGCGGGGTGTCCACGGGGCAGGTCACCGGGTAATGCGAATAATAATGCGTGCTACTTGCAGTTGGCCGGATCGGCAAGCACAAAGCCATGGGTTCCGCCGGTCCGCCGGACGCGCCGACATTAAGGATGCGCCATGTCCGACGCCTTCCAGATCCCGGCGGATGCCGTCTCGCTCGCCGATTACGAACGCCATGCCGAGACGCGGATGACGGCCGCGGCCTGGGCCTATGTCGCCGGTGGCGCGGCGGATGAGCTGACCCTGCGTCACAACCGCGCGGCCTATGACGCGATCCGGCTCCAGGGCCGCGTGCTGGCGGATCTGCGCGGTGGCGGCACCGGGCAGACGCTGTTCGGCGCGCATTTCGAGCACCCAATCCTGCTCGCCCCGGTGGCGCATCAGCGCCTGGCCTGCCCGCAGGCAGAGATCGCCACCGCCGTCGGCGCGGCCGGCGCGCGGGCCTGCCTGGTTGTCAGCACGGAGGCCGATTGCCCGGTCGAGGAGATCGCCGCTGCGGCCAGGGGGCGCTTCTGGTTCCAGCTCTACATGCAACATGACCGCGACTTCACCCGGGCGCTGCTGGCGCGCGCGGAACGGGCGGGGGCGCAGGCCATCGTCGTGACCGCTGACGCGCCGGTCAGCGGCTTCCGCAACCGCGAACAGCGCGCCGGCGTGACGCCCGCGCTGCTGGGGGAGGCCGTACATCTGCGCGGCGCGCGGCCCGGGCCGATGCCGCGTGCAGGGCTGGGGGAAAGCCTGGTGTTCGGCGGCTTCATCGACAGCGGCGCGCGCTGGGAAGATTTCGCCCGGCTGCGCGCGACGACGAAGCTGCCGCTGCTGGTCAAGGGAATCACGGCGCCGGAGGATGCGGAACGCGCCATCCGGGAAGGGGCGGATGGGCTGATCGTCTCCAACCATGGCGGGCGGGTGCTGGATTCGCAGCCCGCGACCATCGAGATCCTGCCGGCGATCGCCGCCGCCGTCCGCGGGCAAGTTCCGCTGATCGTGGATGGCGGCATCCGCCGGGGCACCGACGTGCTGAAGGCGCTGGCGCTGGGTGCCGCGGCGGTGATGATCGGCCGGCCCTATGTCTTCGCCCTGGCGGTGGCGGGCCCCGCCGGGGTCGCGCATGCGGTGCAGATCCTGCGCGGCGAGTTCGAGGTGGCGATGGCGCTGACCGGCTGCCGCGCGCTGGGCGATATCGGCCCGCGCATCATCTGGACGGGCCGCTAGCAGGATGCGGCGCTTCGACGTTGCTGGAATGTCACACCCGCGCCGGTCCGCGCCCTGAAGCGGCGTCGTGTTACGAAGTGTCCTTGCGAATGACTCTTAATTGCATGAATGCTCCGCCCGCCCGTCGGGAGTGCATCCGCGCCCCGCGACTCAGGGGAGTTGAGTGATGACCGCCAAGCCCACCTTGCGCATGATCGTATCCAACACGGCCTTCGGTGCCAGCCTCGCGGCGGGCATGATGCTGGGTGGCGGCGCCTCGGCCCAGACCGCGACCTCGCCGCAGGCGCAGGCCGAGCCGGAAGCCAGCCAGGCGGTGCGCCTGCCGGGGATCAGCGTGGTCGGCGACCGGCCGGAAAATACGCTGCGCGGCGAGACCGGCCTCGGCCGCCTGTCAGGGCCGATCCAGAGCATTCCGCAGACCATCCAGGTGGTGCCGCGGGAAGTGCTGCAGCAGCAGAACGTGACCACGCTGGAGCAGGCACTGCGCAACGTGCCCGGCATCACCTCCTCGGTCGGTGAGGGCAATGGCGGCGTCAATGGCGACCAGATCCGCATCCGCGGCTTCAACGCGCAGAACGACCTGTATGTGGACGGCCTGCGTGATTTCGGCACCTTCCGCCGCGATGCCTTCACCTTCGAGGAAGTCCAGGCGCTGCTCGGCCCGTCCGGCCAGACCTTCGGCGCCGGTTCCGCGGGAGGCACGGTGAACGTGGTGAGCCGCACCGCGCGCCTCGGCAATTCCTTCAACGCAGATGCCACCGCCGGCATGGGGCCGTTCTTCCGCTCGACCGTCGATGGCAACTACCAGATCAGCGACACGGCGGCGGTGCGCCTGAACCTGATGGGCCAGACTTCGCGGCTCGCCGGCCGGGACATGCCGTGGGGCGAGCGCTGGGGCATCGCGCCCTCCATCGCCTTCGGCCTGGGCACCGACACCACCTTCACGCTGGAATACCTGCACTACCAGTATGACGAGCCGACCGACACCGGCGTGCCGGTCCTGACGCGCCCCGGCGCCACCGTCGGCCGCCCGATCACGGAGTATGGCCTGGACCGCCGCACCTGGCTCGGCACGCCGAATGACCGCGACAAGACGACGGTGGACCGCCTCACCGCGCGCCTGCAACACCGGGCGACGGACTGGCTGACCATCTACAACGACACGCGCGCGGGCATCCAGGACCGGTCCTTCAGCTACAGCATCATCGGCTGCACCGCGGATTGTGCGACCGGCTTCTTCAATCGTACCGGAACGCCCGGATACACCTACTCCGGCGCGGGATCGCCCTATGATTCCAGCACCTGGGGCGTGCAGAACGTGACCACCGCGGTGGCGCGCTTCAACACCGGCTCGCTGCGGCATGAGGCGACGGTGGGCGTAGATGGCTGGTACGAGGATTTCGAGCGCACCGGCTACAGCTACGGCGCCGACCGATCGGCCTTCCGCGGCAACTTCTTCGAGCCCGACAACGATACCTCCTACAGCTACACGCGCTCGACCGCGGCGAATGCCACGCGCCGCGCGCAGACCACCGCCGTCGGCGTCTTCGCCAGCGAACGGCTGTGGCTGACGCCGCAACTCTCCGTCCTTGGCGGCGTACGCTGGAACCGCTTCCAGACGGACTATCAGGCCTTCGGCCCGGGCGTGTCACCGACCGAGCTGAATGCCGACAACAGCTTCGTCGATCCGCGCGGCGCCGTGATCTGGGAGCCGACGCGCGACTACACCTTCTACTTCTCCTACGCGCAGTCCTCCTTCGCGCCGGGCTCCAACTTCGCCACGCAGCCGGGCCAGGCCAATGTCAACAACACCCAGCTCGAGCCGGAGCGGAACGACATCTACGAGATCGGCGCACGCGGTGCCTTCCTCGGCGGAAGGCTGGGCCTGAGCGCGGCCGCCTACCAGATCACCAAGAACAACGCGACGGAGACCGATGCGCTGACCGGCGCCACCTTCACATCGGGCGACCGGCAGGAAGTGCGCGGCATCGACATCGGCGCGACCGGCAGCATCACCCCCGCCTGGACGCTGAATGCGCGCTACAGCTACACCGACAGCGAGACGACGCGTTCCACCACGCCCGCCAATGTCGGCAAGCCGATCCAGCTGGTGCCGGAGCAATCGGCCGCGCTGTGGACCGCCTATGAATTCAACCAGGGCCAGAAGCTGAACCTGACGGTCGGCGGCGGTGTCACCTGGGCGAGCCGGATCTTCCTGAATGCCGCCAACAGCCAGGAAGTGCCGGAGAGCTTCTCGCTCGACGCCTTCGTTTCACACCGCCTCAACCAGAACCTGCTGCTGCGCGTGAACGGCTACAACCTGACCGACCACCGCAACTACACCCACGTCTCCAGCGGCCGCGCCGCGCTGGGGACCGGGCGGGCGGTCACCATGACGCTGTCCACCAACTTCTGATCGCACGGGTCCAGGGCCACCGGGCCGCGCGGCCCGGCGCCGCCTTTCCGCTTGCCGGCCCCACGCCGGCGGCGGAATAGGCTGCGGCAGCGGAGGAGAATCGCGATGCTGGTGCATATCCCGAACGTGCTGACGGCCGAGGAGGTCGCACAGTGCCGGCAGAGGCTGGAAAGCGCCGATTGGGTGGATGGCCGCGCCACCGCGGGCGAGCAATCCGCCAAGGTGAAGCTCAACCTGCAGGTGCCGGAAAACTCCGCCGCCTCGCGCCAATTGGGGGAGGTGGTGCTGCGGGCGATCAACCGCAGCCCGCTGTTTGCCTCCGCCGTGCTGCCGCTGCGCGTCTATCCGCCGATGTTCAACCGCTACGATGTGGGCATGACCTTCGACACCCATGTCGACAACGCGATACGTGCCCTGCCGGGCGGCGGCCGCATGCGGACGGACGTGTCCTCCACGCTGTTTCTCACGCCGCCCGAGGAATATGAGGGCGGCGAGCTGGTGGTCGAGGACACCTATGGCGCGCAGTCCGTGAAGCTGCCGGCCGGTGACATGGTGATCTACCCGGCGACCAGCCTGCACCGCGTCAACCCGGTGACGCGCGGCAGCCGGTGGGCGTCCTTCTTCTGGACCCAGTCGATGATCGACGACGACCGGCAGCGCCGCCTGATGTTCGAGATGGACATGTCGATCATCCAGATGCGGATGGCGGTGCCTGATGACCATCCCAGCGTGCTGGGCCTGACCGCCTGCTACCACAACCTGATGCGGATGTGGTGCAAGACCTGAGCCGTTTACGGCAGGGAAGCGAGGCTGCCCGATCCGGAAGCGGGGCGTGCCACCGTCATCCGGGCCGCAATTCCGTCAGGGCCTGGATCTCAGAGCCCTTCGCTGCCTGGTCTGGATGCTCGCCGGTACTGCCGCAGACGCGGTTGCGGCCGCCATCCTTGGCTCGGTAAAGGGCAGCATCGGCCCGCTGCAGCAGGATCTGGCTGATGTCCTCCATCGCTTCGAATGCGTGCGACGTGGCAACGCCGATGCTCGCCGTGACCATCCCGAAAGGCGGGTTGCCGGCATGCAGCAGGTCCAGGCGCTCGATGACGCCACGCACGCGCTCCGCGAGATCCACCGCGCCGAGCGTATCGGTATCCGGCAGGATCATGGCGAACTCCTCGCCGCCATAGCGCGCGACGAAGTCGGACGACCGTTGCAGGCCGCGGCGAAGCGCTTCGGCAACCATGCCCAGGCAGCGATCGCCTTTGGGATGGCCATAGAGATCGTTGTAGTTCTTGAAGCGGTCGACATCGATCAGGACAAGCGAAAGCGAGGAATGGGAGCGGGTCAGCCGGCGGCATTCCTGATGCAGTCGATCATCGAAGCTGCGGCGGTTGGCAAGCCCGGTCAGGGCATCCAGCGACGCCAGCCGGGCCGTCGACTGCCGCTGATGCACCGTGTCGGTGATGTCCGTGGCGATCTTCAGGATCTTGTGCGTCCTGCCTGCTGCGTCGAAAATCGGGTTGTAGCTGGCCTGCAGCCAGACTTCCTGTCCGCCCTTGGCCAGGCGCCGGAATTCGCGCTGGACGAATTCGCCCGCCCGAAGGCGGTCCCAGAATGCGGCATATTCGGGCGTGGCGGCCTCGACGGGATCGATCAGCATGCGGTGATGCCGGCCGCGCACCTCCGAGAATTCATACCCCAGCAGCTTGAGCAGCTTGTCGTTGGCCGAGATGATGGTTCCATTGGGTTGAAACTCGATGAGCGCGGTAGAGCGTGAAATCGCCTCGATGATGCCACGGTGGTCCGCGGCCCCCTGCCGGTCGGCGGTCACGTCCGTGGCGATCTTCATCACCTTCTGCGGGTGGCCGGCCGCATCGAAGATGGGATTGTAGCTGGCCTGAAGCCAGACTTCGCGCCCGCCCTTGCCCAGGCGCCGGAATTCCGTCTGCACGAACTCGCCGGCCCGCAGCCGATCCCAGAGGGAGTTGTAGGCGGGCGCGGCCGCCTCGGCCGGGTCGACGAAAAGGCGGTGATGCCGGCCGCGGATCTCAGACTCACTGTAGCCCATCGTCTCGAGGAATATGCTGTTCGCGCAGACGATGGTGCCGTCGAGGGTGAACTCCACCAGGCCGGTGGAGCGGGAGATCGCCTCGACCATGCCGCGATAGCCGGCGGCGCTTTGGCGTTCCAGCGTGACATCGGTCGCCATCTTCACCACCTTGTAGGGCTGGCCTGCCGCATCCAGAACAGGATTGTAGCTGGCCTGCAGCCAGACTTCGCGGCCGTCCTTGGCCCGGCGGCAGAACTCCGCCTGGATGAATTCGCCCAGCCGCAACCTGTTCCAGAACGCCGCATACTCCGCGGCATGGATCTGGGCGGGATCCAGAAACATGGTGTGTGGGTGTCCCTGGACCTCCGCGGCGCGATACCCCATCAGCCGCAGAAAATTCTCGTTGGCGGAGATGACGGTGCCATCGAGCGTGAACTCGACAAGCGCCATGGAGCGGGAGATTGCGTCGACGACGCTTCGGTCGGCGACCGCATGCTGCCAATCGAGCGCATCACATATGCAGCTATCCATCTGCGGACTTCCCTTGCCTCAGGCCGCCTGGCTTTGCGCCAGCAGTTCCGACACCGCCTGATCGAGTTGTGCCGCCTGGCCTGCCAGATCCGATGCGATGCCGAGCATCCCGCTGGCTGCACTGCCTGACTGCACGGCCGCATCGCTCACGCTGCCGATATCGTCGGCGACCTGACGGGCATTGCTGGCGACGCGACCGACATGGTCGGCGATTCCCAGGGTCGCCGATCGTTGCTGCTCGACCGAGATCGCGATGGCGCCTGATATGCCGTCCATCTCGCCGATCACGGTGCCGATCTCAGCCACGGCCGAGACGACCTCTCGCGTTGTCGACTGGATTGCGGAGATCTGATCTGCGATCTCCCTGGTCGCCCGGGCGGTCTGGGTGGCCAGCACCTTCACCTCATTGGCGACGACCGCAAAGCTCTTGCCCGCATCACCCGCGCGGGCAGCCTCGATGGTCGCGTTCAGGGCGAGAAGGTTGGTCTGGGATGCGATCGCCTCGATCAACACGACGACGCGGCCGATGCGCTCGGCCGAGTCGCGGAGCGAGTGGATGCGGCTCTCCGCTGCCTTCGCGCTGCTGTTGGCCTGAACTGCGACGTTCGTAGCCAATGTCACCTATTGCGCAACTTCGCCGATGGTGGCCGAGAGATGCTCGGCTGCGCCGACCACCGAACGGACGTTCTCCGAGGCCTCCACCGACGCGTCGCGGGCGTCGGTGGCCTTCTGGCTTGTCTGGTGTACGGACCAGGAAAGGGTCTTCGCATTCTGCTCGACAGACGTCGCGCAGGATCCGACCGTCTTGGCGACCGACTGGATGCGATGCTGGAAATGCTTGATCTGGCGCTGGGCCGACTCCCGGCGTGCCTTTTCCACCTCCGCATAGGTCTCGAGGAGAACCTCCAGGTCGAGCCAGGCCACCTTGCCGAGCGCCTCCGCGAGCAGCGGGACGCCTTTGAAATCCCCGCTGCCTCGTCCGAACGGCCAGCTTCGAATGGGCGCGCTGGTGAGCGTCGCGGCGATGCCGCTGGTCACGGCGGAATGGCAGATGGCCATTGCGTAGCCTGGCACGCCGTGATCATAGAAGGCGGTCGCCAGGCTTCGAGCCGATGCGGCGAAGCCATCTTCCACTTCGCCTCCGACGACCCGCATCCAGTGCTGGGAACGGACGTCGCTGACCGCAGGCACCTGAAGGGCCGTGTGAATCTCCGGCCACTGCACGAACGATGCGGCGCTTTGAAGCAGCACAGCGGGCAGAAGGCGGCGCGTGGAGGCAGCGTGCAACCTGAGGCACTGAAGATGCTGGCTTTCGATCCCGAATGCCAGCAATCGGCGATCGCGCGTCCCGACAGGAATCATGAACAAATCTCCGTGCAGGTCGATCTGGTTGATCACAAGTATGGGAGATTTATTAATGACAGCTGTCTGCCTGGGATGTCCGCGGATCGCCTATGCCTCCGGCCTTCTCGCCGGACTCGTGGGGCGCGATGCCGCAGCGCAGCCTGTTCGCGCTGGCGGTGGTGCCGGTCGTGCGGATTCGCGCAGGATGCCGCGACCCTTCAGGGCTTGACGGCGCGGGTGCGTCTCGTTTCGCAGCCCGCGGTTGGCCGCGACCGCCATTCGGACGGCCCTGGGAACTCCTCCGCCATCAGCATGCGACCTTGGTGACCCAGGGGCCGTGGCCCGGGCGGTTACCTGCGCCGCTGCAACGCCACGCAGGCATACCGACACTGTCTACTCAGGCACTTGCCCTGGGGGCGGCAGGCCGGCCATGCGCCGATCCTGCCGCCGCCCCGCCGGTCAGGCGAACATCGCCACCGCGCGGATCGGGCTCGCGGTGCCGCCGCGGATGCGCAGCGGGAAGCCGATGAAGGTGAAGCGGCCGCGACCCAGCAGCTTGTCCAGGTTGGCCAGGCATTCCATGTGGGTGATGCCCCGCTCGGCGCAGGCCATATGCGCCTGGAAGTTCGGCTCCCCCTCCGGCGCCGGGCTGATCGCCTCCACCCCGAACATGCCGATGCCCTGGTCCGCCAGCCAATGGATCGCCGGCAGCGACAGGCCGGGGAAGTCATGCGCATAGCCAGGCTTGCCCAGCAGCCTGTCATTGGTGGCCATGTGGATCAGCACCGTATCGCCGGCGCGGATCGTCTCGCCCGACTTCGCCACCGCCGCCTGCAACTCCTCCAGCGTTGCCGCGGTCTTCAGCGGCAGGTGCGACAGGTCGATGCAGAAGGCGGAGGTGTAGAACTTCTCCAGCGGCACCTGGTCGATCGACAGCGCATCGGGGCGCGGGTCGAAATGCACCGGGGCATCGACATGCGTGCCGGCATGGTCGCTGAAGGCGATGGACAGCGCCTTGCTGGTGAAGGTGGTGTTGCCGGCGCGCTTCGGCTCCGAATGGTCGTTCCACACCGTCATCACCACCGGGGGGTGGGAGGGGTGGGTCTGCGTGCGATGGAAGATCTCGCGGCTCAGGTCGACGAATTCCATGGTGGGGTTTCCTCCTGGGTTCAGGTGATACGGATGCCGGCACGGCGGATCACCGCGCGCCAGCGGGCCCGGTCGGCGGCGACATGCGCGCCGAGCCCGGCGCGTGGCACGGGAAGCGGGTCGCATCCCATCTCGTTCAGGCGCTGCGCCACGGCGGGCTGCGCGACGGTTGTCTCGAAGCCCTCGCCCAGCCGTGCCGCGATGCCATCCGGCGTGCCGGGCGGGGCGTACAGCGCATAATACAGCACCGCCTCATAGTCGTTGAAGCCGGCCTCGGTCAGGGAAGGCACCTGCGGCAGCCGGGCATGGCGCGTGGTGGTGGTGACGGCGATCGGCCGCACGGCATTGTTCTCGATGTGCGGCAGGGCGGTCGGCATCGTGTCGATCATCATGTCCACCTGCCCGGCCAGCACCGCGGCGGTGGAGGGGGCCGTGCCGCGGAAGGGGATGTGGTTCAGCTCGATGCCCGCATGGGCTTCCAGCAGCATCATGGCCAGGTGCCCGCCGGTGCCGATGCCGGCGGTGCCGTAGGTCAGCTGGCCCGGACTGGCCTTGGCCAGGGCGATGAGCTCCGGCACCGAACGTGCCGCGAGGCCGGGCCGGACATACAGCACCTGCGCGACATTCCCGACCGAGGCGATCGGCACCATCGCCACTGGGTCGAGGCCCGGGTTCTCGCGGATCTCCGGGTTGACGGAATGGGTGGACTGGTTGGCCATCAGCAGGGTGTAGCCATCCGGCGCGCTGCGCATCACCGCCTCGGTGCCGATGGTGCCGCCGCCGCCGGAGCGGTTCTCGACCACGACATTCTGGCCGAAGGCGGCGCGGGCGGCCTCCGCGACCACGCGGGACATGACATCGGCGGCGCCGGCCGGCGGGAAGGGCACGATCAGCCGCAATGGGCGGTTCGGGTAGCCCTGGCCCTGGGCCTGGGTGGTTCCCGCGGCCAGGGCGCCGGCGGCCACCAGCAGGCCACGGCGGGTGAGGGTGGTGCGACGAGGGTGAGGCATGGTGAGGATCTCCCGGTCCGAGTTGGGCCGAGCGACGGGCTGCTTCCTTAACGGCGGGGGCGGGGCGCTGAAGAGTCCACCATGTGGACCCCTGGACCACCGCCAACCTTGTTGCCGTGTATGCTCGCGGTCGAAGCCAAACTGCGCAATCGGGAGTTCCGTATTGTGGACTCTGATCTGACCACCGCCAGCCTCGCCGCCGCGCCCCTGCCGCGCGACGGCGCGCAGACCATCCACCGCGTGGCCGCGCTGCTGCGGGAGATCGTGGCCGCGCGCGGCCAGGGCGCCTCGCTTGGTGCGCTGGCCGCGGCAACCGGGCTGGCGCGCCCCACGGCGCACCGCATGCTGCAGGCCCTGGTCGCCGAGCAGATGCTGGCGCAGGAGGTCGCGGAGCGGACCTACCGGCCGGGACCGCTGCTGTACGAACTGGGCCTCGCCGCCGCACCCCGGCTCGACCTGCGGGCGCTGTGCCGGCCGAGCCTGGAGCGGCTGGCGGAACAGAGCGGCGACAGCGCCTATCTCACCATCCGCAGCGGGCCGGACGCGCTGTGCCTGGATCGCTGCGAGGGGGGTTTCCCGATCAAGGCCCTGCCGCTGGAGATCGGCAACCGGCGGCCGCTTGGTGTCGGCGCCGGGGCATTGGCGGTGCTGGCCGGGCTGCCGGCGGCGGAGGCCGAGGCCGCGCTGGCCGGCAATGCCGCGCGTTACCCGCGCTACCGCCTGACCGAGACCAGGGTACGGGAGGCGCTGGCACAGGCGCGGCGCGATCGTTTTTCGGTCAGCACCGGCCGTTTCGTGGCGCGCTATCGCGGCGTGGCCGTCCCGGTGCCGCTGCCGGCGCTGCGTGGCCTGCCGGCGCTGCGTGGCCTGCCGGCGGCATCCCTTTCGGTGGTTGCGATCTCCGAGCGCCTGGCGCCGCCGCGGCTGGAACGGGTGGCCCGGCTGCTGCTGCGGGAAGCGGCGGCGCTGGCGGCGATCCTGGCGCGATCCGCCCTGCAGGATGCCGAGGCGATACGATGATGGACAAGGATAGCATGATGGCCCCAACCCTGTTCCCCCGCGACACGGCGGCCGAGATGGCCGCAAGCCTGGCCGCTGGCACGACGACGCCTGAGGCGTTGCTGCGAACCTGCCTGGACCGCATCGCGGCGCTGGACGGCACCCTGCATGCCTGGGCGCATCTGGACCCGGATGGCGCGGCGATGGCGGCCGCCGCATCGGCCGCGCGGCACCGTGCCGGCGCGGCGCTGGGGCCGCTGGATGGTGTGCCGGTCAGCGTGAAGGACAATCTGCATGTCGCGGGGATGCCCGCGCGCTGGGGCAGCCGCTTCTTCGCCGATTTCGTGCCGGCACAGGACGATATCGTGGTGGAGCGGCTGCGCGCCGCCGGTGCCGTGATCGTCGGCAAGACCAGCACGCCGGAATTCGCCCTGTCCGGCCGCTGCTTCAGCCCGCTCACCGGCCATACCCGCAACCCGCTGAACCCGGCGCTGACGCCCGGCGGGTCGAGTGGCGGCGCGGTGGCGGCGATCGCGGCGGGGATGGTGCCGCTGTCGGTGGCGACCGATGCCGGCGGCTCCACCCGATTGCCCGCGGGCTATACCGGGCTGGTCGGGCTGCGGCCCAGCAATGGGCGGATCGCGCGCCGGCACGGCTTCCCGCCGATGGCGCTGGATTTCCAGGCGGTGGGGCTGATCGCGGCGACGCTGGCGGATCTGCGCCTGCTTTATGGCGCGGTGGCCGGGCCGGATGCGCGCGATCCGACCTCCCTGCGCCTGCCGCCGGAGGAGCCGGCCGGGCCGGGCCGCCGCCTGCGCGTGGGCTGGTGCGCCGCCATCGAGGGGGAATTGGTGGACGCGGAGGTGCGGCAGGCGGTGGCGGAGGCGGCATCCCGCCTCGCGGCGGAGGGCTGCGAGGTGGTGCCCTGCACAATCCCCTATGACCTGGCGGCGCTGCGCGCCATCTGGGGCGTGCTGACCGCCGTCGGCGTCGCCCGCATGGCCGCCCGCTTCCCGGAGCGCTGGGAGGCGGAAGCGAGCGAGTCCCTGAAGCCCATGGCGGCGCGCGGCGCGACCATGACGGCCACCGAATATGTCGAGGCGCTGGACGCGCTCGCCGCCTTCCGCGCCGATGTCTCCGCGCGCTGGGGCGCGCATGACGCGCTGCTGCTGCCGAGCGCGGCGGCGCCGGCCTGGCCGGTGGAGCGGGAATTCCCGGCCTTCATCGATGGCCAGCCCGGCCATGCGCGCGCCCAGAATGTCTTCGCCACCTGGGTGAACGCGATGGGCTGGCCGGGGCTGACCGTGCCGGGCCAGCCGCATCCCGATGGCCGCCCGATCGGGGTGCAACTGGTCGGCAGCCATGGCAGCGAGGCGCTGCTGTTCGAACTGGCGCGGCGGTTGGGTGCCTGACGGCGGCAGAGGGTCCAGCCCTCAGCGCCGGGGCGGCGCCAGGCAGACCATGCGGGCGGCGCGTCGCCGGATGCGCGGGTCCGGACTGCCGCGGAGAACCAGGACAAGCCGGGCACCCGGCGCGCAGAGGCTGCGGCCCGGCAGTTCGATCGACGCGGCGGCCGGCGTGCCGCCGCGCCAGGCCTGGCCCAGCTGGGCCATGGCGACGCGTCGCCGGTAGGCGTCACCGCGGGCGGCGTTTCCGGAATGGTAGCGCCGGATGGCCGCCTCCCAGTCCGGCAGCCCCGCCCGCAGCCGCGACAGGAAGGCCGCGGCGTAGCGAACATTGGCGACCGGATCGAAGGCCTCGTGCAGGTCGGCGAAGGCGTCCGGATGGTGCAGCAGGTTGATCTGCATGCAACCCACATCGATGGATGCGACGCCGCCGGCCCGCAGGGCGGCCACGGCGGCCACCGCCGCCGCCCTGTTCCTGGCCACGCCACTGCGCCCGCGGCATTCCAGGACCAGGGCCAGGGCTGCATGCCGCCGCCGCCCGGCGTCGCGCGCCCGGTCTCGACCAGGGCAATGGCGAACAGCAGCCCGGGTGGCAGGCCGGATGCGGGCTCGACGGCTGCGATTGCGGAGGCGCAGGCGGTGGATGCCGGGGGCGATGACGGGGGCGATGCCGGGTTGGCAGCCACCGGCGTCGCCAGGGTGGCCAGCAATCCGGCTGCTCCCAGGACCGGCCCCAGCAGCTGCGCAAGGCGTACCATCTGCGCTCCTCATGCCGCGCGACAGGCGCTTGGTAGCCCTGCCTGGCAGAGGGTCGCAACTGCGCGTCGGCGCACGCGGCCCTCCTGATCCCGCACCCCCGGAGCGATCCGCGCCATCGGTGGGGCGCGGTTCGCGGCTCACTCGAGCCGCGCGCCCGAGAAGCGGATCACCTCGGCCCATTTCTCGCCCTCCCGCCGGATATGCGCGGCGAATTCCTCCGGGGAACTGCCGATGAGGCGGCCGCCCTGGTCCAGCAGGGGCTGGCGCGTCGCCGGGTCCTGCAGGGCGTTCCGCACCGCGCGGTGCAGTTCCGCGACGCGTTCCGCCGGCATGCCCGTGGGCCCGATCAGCCCGTAGTAGCTTTCCGACTCCACGCCGTTGACCCCCGCCTCGGCCATGGTCGGCACATCGGGCAAGGCCGGGGACCGCTCGGCGGCGGTGACGGCCAGCGCCCGGATGGCACCGGATTGCACATGCGGCAGCATCACCGGCACGTCGCCGAACATCAGCTGCACCTGTCCGGCGATAAGGTCCGTCACCGCCGGCGCCGCGCCGCGATAGGGCACATGCATCAGCTCGATCCCCCCGGCGCGGGCGCGAAACAGCTCCGCCGCCAGATGCAGCGAGTTGCCGCTGCCGGAGGAGGCGAAGGCGAGGGTGCCCGGCTGGCGCCGCGCCAGCGCCACCAGCTCGGCGACGCTGCGGGCCTGCACCGAGGGATGCACCGCCAGCACCTGCGGCACGGAGATGGCGAGCGAGATGGGCTGGATGTCGCGCTCGACCTGGTAGGGCATGCGCGGCATCAGGTTCGGCAGGACCGACAGCGCGCCGCTGCTGCCGATGCCCAGCGTGGTGCCGTCCGGCCGCGCCCGGGCCACGGCCTCGATGCCGATGACGCCGCCGGCGCCCGCCCGGTTCTCGACCACGAAGGTCTGGCCGAGCTGCCCGGTCAGCGCGCGTGCGAGCAGCCGGCCGACGATGTCCGCCGGGCCGCCCGGGGGGAAGGGCACGATGATCCGCACCGTCTGGTCGGCGCCGCGTGGCTGCGCCCATGCGTGCGGCGCCGCGAGCAGGGCCGCGGTTGCGGCGGTGGATGTGACAAGGATTCGCCTCTTCAGCATCTTGGTTCCTCCCAGAAGGGTTCAGCGCGGCGCATCGCCGTGCAGGTCGAGTGTCCAGGCGTCGGGCACCAGCCGATAGGAATCGCCATCGCGTGACAGATGCGCCAGGGCGGGAAAGTGCAGATGCATGCCGGCGACCGCCTGGCGATCCGCCGCCACCCGGTCGAACAGCCGGCGTCGCGTCTGCTGCGCCTGGACCGGATCCACATCGACCAGCATGGTGACCTCGGGCCGCGGTACCTGCAGTTCCTGCACATGCACGATGTCGCCCCAGATCAGCAGCGACGCATCCCCCGAGGCGACCAGGAAGCCGGTATGGCCCGGTGTGTGTCCCGGCAACGGCACGGCGGTGACGCCGGGGAAGACCTCGCCGCCGGTGAACAGCCGCGTGCGGTCGCGGTAGGGCGCCAGCCGGGCGCGGGCATCGCCGAAGAAAAGCTGGCGGCGGGCCGGGTCCGCCACCCGCATCATCGCGGAATCATCGTGCCAGTAGGCATGTTCATCCGCGTGCAGGCAAAGCTCCGCCGCGGGGAAATGCGCCTTGCCCTGGCCGTCCGAAAGCCCGCCGAAATGGTCGGGGTGCAGATGCGTCATCAGCACCGTGTCCACCTGCGAGGGGGCGATGCCGGCAGCGGCGAGGTTGGCGGCCAGGAAGCCGACCGTCGGCCTGGCGGGCCCGCAGCCGGTATCGATCAACGCGATGCGGCCACCATGGCGGATCAGGAAGGCGTTCACCGCGGTGCGCCGCGGCACCGGCCGGAAGGCGGCGTGCAGCATCGCCGCCGCGTCCTCGGCCGGGATGCCGAGCACGGTGCTCATCGCCACGTCCTGGTGCCCGTCATGCAGCGCCGTGACGTGGATATCGCCGACGCGGCGGTGGAACACGCCGGCCACCTGCCGCATCACTTCCGCGCCTGTCTCCGGCCTGTCCATCTCAGGGTGTCGGCAGGCCGAGGCGCTGGCGCGCCTCCTGCGGCGTCGCGATGCCGATGTCGAACTCCTCCAGGATGCGGCGGATCTTCTGCACCTGCTCGGCATTCGACTTGAACAGCCGGCCGGGGCGCTCGGTGACGTTGTCCTCCTGCCCGATGCGGACATTGGTGCCCATCAACGCGCCATAGGCGGCGGCCCGCATGTTGTCGGGGCCGGTGCCGTGGGTGAAGATCACCGTCTCCTCCCCGAACAGCCGTTCCGTCGTGCGCTTCATGTGCAGCAGATGATCGATGTCGGACGGGATGCCGCCGAGGATGCCGGTGAGGAACTGCACGATGATCGGCTGCGGCAGCTTCTTCGTCTTCAGATGATGTTCGAGGATGTAGAGGTGCCCGACATCGTAGCATTCGAACTCCATCAGGAATCCCTGCTCCAGGAAGATGTCGATCAGCCGGTCGATCTTGGCGAAGGTGTTCTGGGTGACGATGTGGTGCGAGGCGGGGCCGTAGAATTCCCTTTCCCACTCATGTTGGAATTCCGTGGTGCCCTGGTCCTGCGCCTTCTTGAAGCGGCCGTAGTTCATCGAGCCCACGATCACCGTCGCGATCTCCGGCCGCATCACCAGGGCGGCGGAGGCGCGATCCTCCGCGGTGTTGCCCATCGAGCAGGACATGTTGATCACCGCGTCGCATTGCGCGCGCACCTGCGGGATGAAGCTCTTCCAGATGGCGGGATCGTTGGTGGGGCGGCCATCCTTCGGATCGCGCGCGTGGAAATGCAGGATGGCGGCGCCGGCCTGGGCGGCCTCGACGGATTGGGAGATCATCTGCTCCGCCGTCACCGGCAGATGCGGCGACATGGAGGGCGTGAGCGTCGCACCGGTCACGGCGCAGGTGATGATGACGTTCTTCTTCGGCTTGGCCACGTGGCGTTCCTTCGGTTGTACGATATGCGGGTCAGTGTTCGTCGCGATAGGCTGTGGCGCGCATCGCGGGACGTTCGGTGAAGCGGGCATGCCAGGCATCGAGGGCCGGTCGCCCGTTGCGCCATTGCAGTCCGGCATGCCGGAAATCGAGATGCGCGAGGGCGCAGGCGATGGCGATGCTGCCGGCGGTCACCACCTCCAGCGCCTCCGCCTCCCGCTCCAGCCGGTCCAGCGTGCAGGCGATCCGGGACGCCTGGGCGGCGGCATGGGGTGGCGAGCCGAGCGGGCCGCGCTGATGCTCGCCCAGTCGCCGGATGGAGTTCTCCATGATGCCGTCGCCCAGCGATTGCAGGCGCAGCACGGCAAAGCGCCGCGCCGCGTCGGCGGGCAGCAGGCGATGCGCGCCGTGCTGCGAGTCCAGCCATTCGAGGATGACGGCGGAATCGAACAGGGCGCTGCCATCGGCCAGCAGCAGCGTCGGGATCTGGCCCAGCGGGTTATGCGCCATCACCTGCGGATTGCCCTCGGTGGCGGAGACCACGACGCGCTCCGGCGTGATGCAGTCTGCCATGCCCAGCTCATGCGCTGCCACCATCACCTTGCGCGCGAAGGGGGAGCGTGAGGACCAGAACAGCCGCATCATCTGCAATCCGCATACCTGTGGGATCGGGGCCGGTGGGATCGGGGCCGGTGGCACCGCGTGCGTCACCGTGCCGCAGGCTGCGCGGCCTCGGCGATCCAGCGGCGCCACAGCACCGACTGCGTGCGGATTTCCTCGGCCGAGGCGGCGCCACCCAGGTTGCCGCGGGTGCTGTAGGCCTGCTGCGCGGCGCGGGCGACTTCCGGCGAGGCCACCGCCTGTTCGATCGCCGCCTCCCAGGTCGCACGGATCTCCGGCGGCAGGTTGCGCGGGCCGGCATACATGAAGAAGTTGCGCAGCGAGATGTCCACGCCCTGCTCGCGCAGCGTCGGCACATCCGGCGCATAGGCGTGCCGCGCATCGGTGATCGCGCCGATCGAGCGGACATCGCCGGACAGCACGGCCGGCACATGCACGCCGCCCGAGATCGTCACATCGGCATGGCCGCCGAGCACGAGTTGCAGCGATTCCGCGGAACCCCGCGTCTGCACGGAGATGATCTCGATGCCGAATTGCCGCGCCATCCGGCCGGCCACCAGTTCCTGCAGACGGCCCGTCGCGCTCAGCGTGATGAAGCCGCGCGAGCGGGCGGTCGCGACCATGCTGGCGATGTCGCTGATCGGGCCCGCGCGTCCGGCGACCAGCGCGTATTCGATGGAGCCGATGGTGCCGAGATAGTCGAAATCCTCCGGCGCGTAGCGCGGGCGTTCCGAGATATAGGGATCGAGGCCGAAGACCGAGGTGGAGAACAGGCCGATGGTCATGCCATCCGGCCGGATGTTGCGGATCTCGGCCGCGGCGATGGTGCCGCCGGCGCCGCCCTTGTTCTCCGTGATCACGGTCCAGCCGCGCTGGTTCTCGATCACCTTGGCGACGGCGCGGCCAATGACATCCGTGGTGCCGCCGGCGCCGAAGCCGATGATGATGCGGACCGACCGCCCCGGATCCCAATTCGCCTGTGCCGCGGCCGGCAGGCTGTGCAGCGCGGCCAGCAGCGCCGCGAACACCATTGTGGTGCGCGCCCAATTCCTCATGGTCCGTCCCCCGTGCCTCGCCCGGTCTTTGCGCCGGGCGATCGGCGGCGCTCACCGCCGTTTATGGATAACGACGTTACCCTAATCCGGTGCGAAGCCGCCGGTCAACGGTTCAGAGGATCAGGCCATGCGGCATCAGGTTCTGGCTGGGGGCGAAGGAATCGGCCTCGGGCAAGGGCCAGGCATCGCCGAGCCGCGCGGCACAGTCGCGCACCAGCCCACCGAAGCGCCGGAAATCCTCCGGCGTGGCGCGGGATACGGGGGCGGTGATGCTGACGAAGCCGACGCAACGGCGCGCCCCGGCCTCCGCGGCGTCCGCCCCGGCCCAGATCGGCGTGGCGATGGCGGCGATGCCGGCCTCGTTCTCCTGGTTGCTCAGGGCGAGGCCGGTGCGGCGGATTTCCGCGAGCTGCGCCAGCAATGCCTCCAGCGTCGTGACGGTAAAGGGGGTCAGCGGCTCGAGCTTGCCTTCGACGATCTGCGCCACCTGCGCGTCCGGCAGGGTGGAAAGCCAGGCCTTGCCGGTGGCCGTTGCATGTGGGGCCATTGGCGTGACCGGGTCGATCTGCAGCCTCTGGCGCCGGCCCACCGCCGCCATCACCCAGCGCGGCTGGCCGTGGTCGAGGACCGAGAACAGCACCAATTCGCCGCAAGTATCCGCCAATTGCCGCAGGACCGGCTGGCACTGGCCCAGCAGGCGGTTGCGCGACAGCACGCGCAGGCCGAGGTTGCTGACCTTGAATCCGACGAAGTAGAATTTACTCTCCGCGTGCCGGTAGAGGTAGTTCTCCTCCTCCAGCGTCATGAGAATGCGCAGCGCGATGTTCTTGTTGACGTCGAGCCGTCGCGCGATGTCGGACAGCGACATGCCGGTATCGGAATCCGCCAGCATCTCGATCACCGCCAAGGTCCGGCGCACCGTGACGAGGCTCAGGCCCAGCTCGGCCGGCTCCTCCGCTTTCTTGGCCATGCCCACTCCGATCAGGATCAAACCTGTCATATAACGCGGCCTGTGCCGCTCTACGAAACGGGCGCTGTCCTGGGCACCTTCAATCGTCGCCCGGCGCGGCTCAGCGGGCGCGATGCGGTTTCAGCCATACCCGGATGGCGAGCGCGGCAAAGCCGGCGGCCAGTCCCCAGAAGGCGGCACCCAGGCCGTACAGGGTGAGACCCGAGGCGGTGGCCAGGAAGGTGAGCATGGCCGGGTCGCGGTTCTGGTTCGGCCCCAGCATCGCCTCGATCGCCCCTGTCAGGGCGGGAATCAGCGCCAGGCCGGTCAATGCGGCGATAACCGATGGCGGAAGCGCCAGGAACAGCCGCACCAGGCCGGGCGCGAAAAGGGCGAGCAGAAGGTAGAAGCCGCCATAGATGACCCCGACGGTCCAGCGCCGGTCATGATCCGGGTGCGCTTCCTCGCTGGTGCAGATGGCGGCCGTGATCGCGGCCAGGTTCACCGCATGCGCGCCGAACGGCGCCGCGGCCGCGCTGGCGAGACCGGTGCCGATCAGCAGCGGCGCCGCCTTCGCCTCGTAGCCCGCGGCCTTCAGCACCACGAGGCCGGGAAGGTTCTGCGACACCAGTGTCACGACGAACAGCGGCAGGCCGATGCTGAGGATGGCGTTGACATCGAAAGCCGGCGCCGTAGCGATCAGTGCGCCGAAGGTCGCGCCCGCGGGCAGCCCGGCAAGGTCGCCGCGCAGCAGCGTCAGTGCGATTCCAGCGCCCAGCGCGATGAGCAGCGCATAGAGTGGCACGCGCCGCCGTGCCGCGATGAAGACCACGAGCAGGACCATGACGAGCAGCGGGTCCACCCCCGCTATGCGGAAAAGCGCGAGGCAGAAGGGCAGCAACACGCCCGCGAGCATGGCGGAGGCGATCGCCGGGGGAATCCGTTCCGCCAGGCGCCCGAGCACGGGGACAAGGCCCAGCGTCATCATCATCAGGGAGGCGGCGAGAAAGACGCCGATCGTCGTCGGCCAGGACAGGCCCGGCGTGGCCGCCCCCAGCAAGGCGGCCCCGGGCGTGGACCAGGCGAGCACGACGGGCATCCGAAGGCGGGCGGACAGCGCGATGCCCGCGAGCCCGATGCCCAGGCAAAGCGCGGTGACGGCGGACCCGGTCTGCTCGACCGATGCACCCAGGCCGCGCAATGCCTGCACGACAAGCGGCACGGTGCCGCCGAAGCCGATCAGCGCGGCCAGGAAGGCCGAGGACAATGCCGTGGGTGGTGGAAAGGCGCGGGGCATGGGCTGGTCCTCTGGTCACGATGCGGCATGGCCCGGCCGGGCGGAGGCGCTTTCGGAAGCATGCGGCAAGCGGAACCTTCAGCGCCGCCTGCCGCGCCGGTCAAGGCGACGGGTCGCCCAGGGCCCTTGGGATCAGCGGGCTGCGCGCGAGGCCTCCCTTGCGGCCTCCTCGATCACATCCGCCACCACCTGCGGCTGGGTCATGAAGACGGCGTGGCTGGCCGGGACCTCCGTCACCTTGGCGCCGATGCGGCGTGCCATGTGGCGCAGCATGCGAAGGTCGAACGCCTTGTCATCCGTGGCGATCACCGCCCAGCTCGGCCTGGTCCGCCAGGCGGCGTTCGTCAGCTTCGTGCCGAAGACCGACATGGCGATCGGCACCTGCGAGTCGCGCATGAAGGCCGCATCCGCATCGCTGGTATCGGCGGCGAAGCCGGCCTTGAAGTTCTCCGGCTTCAAGAAGCCGAAGCCGTCGCCATGGATGTCGAGGACGAATTCGGGCGGCGTGACGAAGCCTTCATATTGCTGCGCCGTCGTTTCGCCGGCGTCGGGCGAGAGGGCGGAGACATAGACGAGGCCGGCGACCTTCGCGTCGACGCCCGCCTCGGTGATGACGGTTCCGCCCCAGCTATGGCCGACCAGGATCGCCGGGCCATCCAGCCGGTCGAGAGCGCGCCTGGCGGCGGCGACGTCGTCGGCCAGGGAGGTCAGCGGGTTCTGCACGATGGTGACGCGATAGCCGCGCTGCGTCAGCCGATCATGGACGCCGCGCCAGCCGGACCCGTCCGCGAAGGCGCCATGCACGAGCACGACGTTGCGGACGGGCCGGGCCTGGGCATCCGGTGCAGGGGCACCGGCCGGCTGGGCCTGGAGCGCCACCGGCAGGACGGCTGTGGCGGCAACCGCGGCGATGACGGTGCGGCGGGTCTCATTCATGGCAAGGTTCCTTCGGATGCTGTGGCGTGCGGCCTCGAAGGCGGGTCGCGGGGGACCGGCGCCTCGGGCAGGCGACTGCGTGGCGGTGCTCCGGCTATCCCGGTCCGGCGCGGGGCCGGACCGGGTTGCGCGGTCAGGACTTGATGAAGGCGAGGAGGTCGGCGTTGATCAGCGCCGCATGGGTGGTGGCCATGCCGTGCGAAAGGCCGGAGTAGGTCTTCAGCGTGCCGTGCTTCAGCAGCGGCGTCGCGAGCCGCGCCGAGTTGGCGATCGGGACGATCTGGTCGTCCTCGCCATGCATCACCAGCGTCGGCACCTCGATCGCCTTCAGATCCTCGGTGAAGTCGGTCTCGGAGAAGGCCGTGATGCAGTCGTAATGCGGCTTGGCGCCGCCCATCATGCCCTGGCGCCACCAATTGTCGATGACGCCCTGGGAGGCCTGCGCGCCCGGGCGGTTGTAGCCGTAGAAGGGGCCAGCCGGGATGTCGCGGAAGAACTGCGCGCGGTTCGCGACAAGGGCGGCGCGGAAGCCGTCGAAGACCTCGAGGGGCAGGCCGCCCGGGTTCTTCTCGCTCTGCACCATCACGGGGGGCACGGCGCCGATCAGCACCGCCTTCGCGACGCGGTCCTTGCCATGGCGCGCGACGTAGCGGGCAACCTCGCCGCCACCGGTGGAATGGCCGATATGCACGGCGTCGCGCAGGTCCAGATGCCGTGCCAGATCCGCGACGTCGGCGGCATAGGTGTCCATCTCATTGCCGGTGGCGGTCTGGGCGGAGCGGCCATGGCCGCGGCGGTCATGGGCGATGACGCGGAAGCCCTTGTCCAGGAAGAACAGCATCTGGGCGTCCCAGTCGTCGCTGCTGAGCGGCCAGCCATGGTGGAAGACGATGGGCTGACCGGTACCCCAATCCTTGAAGAAGATTCGCGTGCCATCCTGGGTGTTGAAGCTGTCGCTGCTCATGGTCGGGTTCCTTTTGACGGAGGACGAAGGCTGCAGGGTGAGGGAAGGGGAACTCCCACCCACGAGCCGGGCACCCGCCTCGAGGGGAGCGGCGGCCAGAACCGCGCTGCCGAGGAGGATGTGCCGGCGGGAGGTGGGGGTCATGGGCGGTGCTTTCATTTATCGCGACAATGATTATCGCGATAAGCCAGATCTATCCACTGGCCAGGGCCTTGTCCAGTAGAAAATGATCGCGACATCCTTTATCGCATGAAGCTTCTATTGCACGCCCGGAGCACCGATGCCCGTCACGCCGCCTTTCCCGCTCGACCAGCAGATCTGCTTCACGCTCTATCGCCTGAACATGGCGGTAAACCGCAGCTACAAGCCGCTGCTGGATGAACTGGGCCTGACCTACCCGCAGTACCTGGTACTGAATGCGCTGGGTGAGGAGGATGGCCGGCCGATTGGCGTCATCGCGCAGCGCCTGGCGCTGGAGTCCAGCACGATCACGCCGCTGGTCAAGCGGATGGAGGAGGCCGGCCTGGTCGACCGGCGCCGTGCCCGGGACAACGAAAGGGTGGTGCAGGTCTGGCTGACCGAGAGCGGCCGCGGGCTGCTGCAGCGGTGCGGTTGCCTCAATGAGATGCTGGGCCAGCGCCTGGGCCGGGTCCTGCCGGGGCTGGAGGAACAGAACCGGCAATTACAGGCATTGCTGAAGGAGCTCGAGGCGCCGGCTCCTTGAGGGCGGATCGAGGCGGGGGAGGGGGAGACTCGGGGGACTGCGGCAGGCGTTGGCACCTCGGCGGCCCGTGCTGAGCATGCTGGCCGATGCAACCGCCGCTGTGGTTATGGCAGCCATGTGACGGTACGCATGTCGGTCCGTTGACAGTGTGCGTTGTGGGCCGTAGAAGCCCGCCACCGACGACGAGCCACACGGTTCTGATCGGTTCGCTGGGAAGGCGGGGTTGCAAGTGGCG
>NZ_JAAVTX010000017.1:0-2500 GCF_012163145.1 Falsiroseomonas frigidaquae | reverse complement strand
GAACGTAGGGGGACCACCCTCTAAGCCTAAATACTCTCTGGCGACCGATAGTGCACAAGTACCGTGAGGGAAAGGTGAAAAGCACCCCGACGAGGGGAGTGAAACAGACCTGAAACCGAACGCCTACAAGCAGTCGGAGCCCTGACCCGCAAGGGTGGGTGACGGCGTACCTTTTGTATAATGGGTCCGCGAGTTCGTGTTGGCAGCAAGCTTAAGCCGTTAGGTGTAGGCGCAGCGAAAGCGAGTCTGAACAGGGCGTTCAGTTGCCGGCATGAGACCCGAAACCTGGTGATCTAGCCATGGACAGGCTGAAGGTGGGGTAACACCTACTGGAGGGCCGAACCCACGCCTGTTGAAAAAGTCGGGGATGATCTGTGGCTAGGGGTGAAAGGCCAATCAAACCAGGAAATAGCTGGTTCTCCGCGAAATCTATTGAGGTAGATCGTCAGGCGATCACCGTCGGAGGTAGAGCACCGGATGGGCTAGGGGGACCCAAAGTCCTACCAAACCCAACCGAACTCCGAATGCCGATGAGTGCAGCCTGGCAGACAGACAGTGGGTGCTAAGGTCCATTGTCGAGAGGGAAACAGCCCAGACCACCAGCTAAGGCCCCTAATTCGTGGCTAAGTGGGAAAGCATGTGGGACGGCCAAAACAACCAGGAGGTTGGCTTAGAAGCAGCCATCCTTTAAAGAAAGCGTAATAGCTCACTGGTCTAATAGCTGTTCTGCGGCGAAAATGTAACGGGGCTCAAGCCACGAGCCGAAGCTGTGGGTGCATCGTAAGGTGCGCGGTAGCGGAGCGTTCCCTAGGCCTGTGAAGCGGTATCCGTGAGGGGCCGTGGAGGTATGGGAAGTGCGAATGCGGACATGAGTAGCGACAAGGAGGGTGAGAAACCCTCCCGCCGAAAATCCAAGGGTTCCTGCGCAAGGCTAATCCGCGCAGGGTGAGCCGGCCCCTAAGGCGAGGGCGACAGCCGTAGCCGATGGAAACCAGGTGAATATTCCTGGGCCCGTCAGAAGTGACAGCAGTGAAGTGCAGTTACCCCTTATTGGATTGGGGTGGCTGTTGGATCTGCTCGGGAAATAGCTCTGACATATGGACCGTACCCTAAACCGACACAGGTGGATTGGACGAGTATTCCAAGGCGCTTGAGGGAACCATGCTGAAGGAACTAGGCAAATTGCTCGCGTAACTTCGGGATAAGCGAGACCTGCCTGCACGCAAGTGTGGGTGGGTGGCACAGACCAGGGGGTGGCGACTGTTTAGTAAAAACACAGGGCTCTGCGAAATCGAGAGATGACGTATAGGGTCTGACGCCTGCCCGGTGCTGGAAGGTTAAGGGGAGATGTGCAAGCATCGAACCGAAGCCCCAGTAAACGGCGGCCGTAACTATAACGGTCCTAAGGTAGCGAAATTCCTTGTCGGGTAAGTTCCGACCTGCACGAATGGCGTAACGACCTCCCCACTGTCTCCAGCATGGGCTCAGCGAAATTGAATTCCCCGTGAAGATGCGGGGTACCCGCGGTCAGACGGAAAGACCCTATGAACCTTTACTGCAGCTTCGCAGTGGCGCCAGGAAGGGACTGTGTAGGATAGGTGGGAGGCTATGAAGCCGGGGCGCTAGCTTTGGTGGAGCCAACCTTGAAATACCACCCTGTGCCTTTCTGGCGTCTAACCGAGCTCGGTCACCCCGAGCCGGGACCCTGCGTGGTGGGCAGTTTGACTGGGGCGGTCGCCTCCCAAATGGTAACGGAGGCGCGCGATGGTGGGCTCAAGCCGGTCGGACATCGGCTGTTGAGTGCAAAGGCACAAGCCCGCCTGACTGTGAGCGCGACAGCGCGAACAGAGACGAAAGTCGGCCTTAGTGATCCGGTGGTCCCGCGTGGAAGGGCCATCGCTCAACGGATAAAAGGTACTCTAGGGATAACAGGCTGATCTCCCCCAAGAGTCCACATCGACGGGGAGGTTTGGCACCTCGATGTCGGCTCATCGCATCCCGGGGCTGGAGCAGGTCCCAAGGGTTCGGCTGTTCGCCGATTAAAGCGGTACGTGAGCTGGGTTTAGAACGTCGTGAGACAGTTCGGTCCCTATCTGCCGTGGGTGTACGAGACTTGAGAGGATCTGTCCCTAGTACGAGAGGACCGGGATGGACGCACCTCTGGTGAACCAGTTGTCACGCCCGTGGCATGGCTGGGTGGCCAAGTGCGGAATGGATAACCGCTGAAGGCATCTAAGCGGGAAACCAGCCTCAAGACGAGGTCTCGCCGAGGGCCGTGGAAGACCACCACGTTGATAGGCCGCAGGTGTAAGTGGGGTAACCCACTCAGCTGAGCGGTCCTAATCGCCCGATAGAGCTCATACCTCCTCCACCGCACCGGCTCCGGTTCGCAAGAACCGAGCGCCGCGCGCAGCACCAAACCGCACTCCATCTACCCAACACACACACACACACACAACCAAATCACACACCGCAGCATATGATGTTCCGGTCTGGTGGC
>NZ_JAAVTX010000016.1 GCF_012163145.1 Falsiroseomonas frigidaquae | reverse complement strand
GATGCGAACACGCTGCTGGGCGGGGAGCAGTCCTTCGTCTACCAGGGCGCCACCACGAACTACATGGACGCGGCGGCGGGCGAGCTGTGGAGCTACGTGCTCGGCGGCAACACCTACGTCATCGCCGGTGTGGATGCGGGCAACACCCGCGACTTCCAGATCGAGATCACCGGTGCGCACAACCTGCAGGCCAGCGACTTCATCCTGTAGGCGACGCGGCACGGCAGCGGCGGCCCGTTCCGAACATCATCACGGAACGGGCTGCCTTCTGCAGGGCAGAGAGAAAGGCGGCCAACAATCCGGCCGCCTTCGCAGGGTCCTCACATTCGTGCGGATCAAGAGGCAAAGGACCGGAATATTTCAACCCAGGCGTCTTGATCCCGGCTGTCGGCGGTGCTGTCTTTCAGCGGCGGAAATTTTCGCTCACTGCAGAAATGTGAGCCAGAAGCCGACCTGAGATGCCACCGACCCGCATGCTGCCGCAGCGGGACCCAAAGCTCGGTGCATCTCCTCAGCATCGAAGCTGCTGCCTTGAGCGTCGTCCGTGCAGGAGACCTCGGGGCCGAGGCGGAGCAGGTGCGCAGTGTTGGTCAGGAGCGTCGGAGGCTTCGTGTGCTGCAGGTCATGATGAGAAAGCAGGCGTCTCTCCACGGCGTGACTTTGATCGTCCAGCCTAGGCGACGAGATGCGACAGCAATCGCGATCTGGCGTGAAAGCCAGCACGACTTTCAACCAGCAAGGCCCGCTGGACCCAGTTGAAGAAGGCGCTGCCAAAGCCGGCGCGGCTGGAAAGCCGCCGAGCCCGGCGACGATACCCGTTCTTCCTCCAAATGCCGGCGCACAGCGCCAACCCTGAGCCACGAAGCGGAACCCGACCATGAGCATCACGACCATCGACGGCACGCAAGACGCAGATACGCTTACCGGTACGGAAGATCCCGAGGAGATCAAGGGATTCGGCGGCGACGACACGCTCGTCGGCAACGGCGGCGACGACCTGCTGATCGGCGGTGACGGCGCGGATAATCTGCAGGGCAACGATGGCGCGGATACGCTGCAGGGCGACGCGGGCAACGACGAGTTGTACGGCGGCGAAGGCGACGACACGCTGGTAGGCGGCGCGGGTGCCGACCTGCTCGATGGCGAAGGCGGCGCGGATGCGGTGGACTACTCGGGGTCCGGCGCTGCGGTCAATGTCGACCTCGATAGCGCCAACGGCAGCGGCGGGGATGCCGAAGGCGACAGCTACTCGGGTATCGAGACCGTCTTCGGCAGCAATCACGACGACACGATCTACGGCAATTCCGGCGACCAGTTGCTGAGCGGCGGCGATGGCAATGACCAGCTGAATGGTGCGGACGGCGCGGACACGATCGAAGGTGGCGCGGGCGCCGATACCCTGACCGGCGGTGACGGCAACGACATGCTCGATGGCGGTGCGGGCATCGACTTGGCCAGCTATTACGAGCACTCCGGCTCGGTCACCGTGAACCTCAACACCGGTACCAGCAGCCTCAACGACACGCTCGTCGGCGTGGAAGGCGCGCATGGCGGCGAATATGCAGACACGCTGATCGGCTCGGCCGACGACAACCTGCTCATTGGCGGCGGCGCAAACGATTCATTAGAGGGCGGGGCCGGAAGCGACACTCTGGTCGGCGGCGAAGGCAGTGACCGGCTGGATGGCGGCGAGGGCCTCGACACCGTCAGCTACGCCGGCTCCAGCGCGGGCGTCAACGTGAGCCTCACTCCCTCGGGATCGCAATCTGGCGGGGATGCCGCCGGCGACACGATCCTCGGCGTCGAAAACGTGATCGGTTCCGGCCATGCAGACACTCTGTCTGGCAGTGACGAAGCGAACGTGCTCACCGGCGGCGATGGCAACGACGCGCTCACCGGCGCCGCCGGCGCCGATACGCTTTACGGCGGCGCAGGCGACGATTCTGTCAACGGCGGCAGCGATGCCGATACGCTTTACGGCGGCGACGGCAACGATCAGCTCGCAGGTGAGGCGGGCGACGATGTCCTTGTCAGCGATGCGGGCGATGACAGCCTGTCAGGCGGCCTGGGCGCCGACACGCTTATCGGCGGCGACGGCTTCGATGTTGCCTTTTATCTGAATGCGTCCTCGGGCGTCTCGGTTTCGCTGCTTTCAAATGTCGGGTCGATTGGCGACGCCGAGGGCGATACGCTGAGTGGGATCGAAGGGCTGAACGGCTCGAGCCACGCGGATACGCTGACTGGCTCCGAGGGCAACAATCTGCTCGCCGGCAGTTCCGGCGACGACGTGCTGTCCGGTGGCGGCGGCGGTGATACGCTACAGGGCGGTGGCGGTAACGACACGCTGGCCGGCGGCGACGGCAACGACCGGATGGATGGCGGCGACGAGCGCGACACTGTCGATTATTCCGACCACGGCGCGGCCGTCCTGGTGAACCTCACCAGCGGCACCAGCAGCCTCAACGACACGCTGATCGGCATCGAAGACGCGCTGGGCAGCGATCATGGCGACACGCTGATCGGTGAATCCGGCAACAACCGCCTCGATGGCGGGGCCGGTGACGACCTGCTGGAGGGTGGGGCAGGCAATGACGACCTGCGGGGCGACGCAGGCGAGGATACGCTGGACGGCGGTGCTGGCGCAGACACGCTGACCGGCGGCGAGGGCAACGATGTCTATCAGGGCGTCGAAGCCGGCGATGTCGTCACGGAACTCGCCGGTGGCGGGCGCGACGAGGTGCAGACCGCGCAAGCTTCGTACACCCTTGCTGAGCAGCTGGAGGATCTGACCGGCACCGCGATCAGTGGGCAGACCCTTATCGGCAATGTCGCGGACAACGTCATCACCGGCGGCAGTGGCGACGATATCATCGAAGGCCGGGGTGGCGCCGATACGCTGGATGGTGGTGCGGGCAACGATACCATCCAGGCGAGCGACGGCATCGTCGTCATCGGCGGCGACGGTATCGACCTTCTTTCGCTCAATGGAGCGCTGCCCACCACGGTCACGGCACTGGACGGCGGCGGCTTCACAGTGGTTGTCGCCGGGGCAGATGGTACCCAGACCATCAACGGCGTCGAGAAGATCTCCGATGCGGGTGGGACGGGGCTGCTGCTTGTCGGCAATGGCGGCTTCACCAGCCTGCAGGATGCGCTGGATGCCGCGCGGCCCGGTGACACGATCCGCCTGTTCGAGGATTCCTCGCCGGATCTCTACCGCGGGCAGTTCACCGTCCGTACCGGCGGCATCACCATCGAGGCGGCGGAAGGCCACGACATCACGCTGGAGGCGCCGGACACCGCGGACCAGGTCCAGACCGGAACCACGATCAATGGCTGGCTGAAGTTTGCGATCCTGGAGCTGTCGGTAACCGACCCGACGCAAGGCGCGGTGACGGTTCGCGGCATCACGATCGACGGACGCGGGCAGGGTGCGGTCTCGTCGGATGATCCGATGGTCGGCATCGCCGTCAGTGACACCTCGGCCGTGATCGACAATGTCACCATCACTGGAATCCGTGAGCCGCTGGAGATCAACGGCGATCTCTCCGGCAACTCGACCCACTACGGTATCCTGGCCGAGGGCAGCAGCACGCTGGAAACCGCGGCCACACTGGAGGTGCGCAACAGCACGATCAGCGACTTCCAGAAGACCGGCATCATTGCCTGGGGTCCGAAGCTGGATGTGTTGATCGAGGACAATACGATCACCGCCAGCGGCGAGCTCGGCAAGTCCAACCAGAACGGCATGCAGATCGGCTCCGCGGCCAATAACGGGCGCGACGGTACGACCGGCATCGTCCGCAACAACACCATCAACGACATCGCGCCCGGCAGCCCTGGCTTCTCCGCGACCGGCATCCTGGTCCGGCAGTCCGGGGCGCTGGAGGTCTCCGGCAATACGATCAGCGGCCCGGCGAATCTTTCCGCTCCGATCGAGACCATGGGCTCGGTCGGCGTGGGTCTCTATGAGGCCGGTACGGCTGTCACCGTTTCGGACAACACCTTCAACCAGACGACGATTGGTGTCTTCATCGAGGCCCCCTGGGGTCCGCTCGGCGAATACGATGCCGCGCATATCCTCAGCGGCAATCACTACGAGAATGCCTACATCGCCGTCTATGACAGCCAGGACAACAACAGCAACGACCAGGACGGGCTGGCCGAGAATGCGCTGACCATCACGGTCAACTCCTCGGCCACGGTGACAAATGGCCGCGGTTTCCTGGAATATTCGCTGTTCGGCGGGAACGACAGCTTCGTTGACACCGGCGCCGCCGCCACGGTTCTCGATGCCGGCGATGGCGGTGACACGATTACCGCGGGATCCGGTGCGGACAGCCTCGATGGCGGTTCGGGTGACGACACGCTGAACGGTGGGGCCGGTGACGACACCCTGATCGGTGGCGACGGCGGCAACCTGCTGCAGGGTGGCGAAGGGTTCGACCTGGTTGATTACAGCGAGGACACCGATGGGGTTCGTGTCAACCTGACCGAATCCAGGGGCAGTCACGTCGGCGGCGATGACACGCTGGAATCGATCGAGGCGGTGATCGGCTCCGACTACAGCGACCAGATGATCGGCGATGCCCAGGACAACCTGTTGGATGGCGGCGCCGGCAGCGACTTCTTCGTGGCCTCGCTGGGCGCCGATACGCTGATCGGTGGCTGCGGCACCGACTGGGTGGTTTATCTTTCCGAGGATCTCGCGGATGGTGTCGTGGTCTCGCTCGACCCGACCCAGCAGAGCGGCATGTCCTCCACCGGCCAGGTGCTGATCGACATCGAGGGTGTGATCGGCACGCAGGCGGATGACTGGATCATCGGCGATGTCAGCGGCATGGGCGGCTACGTCGACAATATCCTGCTCGGCCTGGATGGCGACGACATCCTGGATGGCGGCTTTGGCAATGATGTCCTGGCGGGCGGCGACGGCAACGACCTGCTGCTGGGCGGCGAGGGCTTCGACACGGCGCTGTACTTCGCCCGCGAGACCGCGATCGAGGTTCGCCTCGACCTCGGCTACATCAAGCATGGCAGCAGCACCGACGAGGTGGTCTCCATCGAGCATGTTGTCGGCAGCGCCTATGACGACCTGATGATCGGTGACGCCGAGGACAATGTCTTCGAAGGCGGCGACGGCAACGACACGCTGCAAGGTGGGGCCGGTGCGGACCTGCTGCTTGGTGGCGAGGGCAGCGACACGGCCAGCTACGCCAATGCCAAGTCCGGCGTGACCGCATCGCTCGGCAGTGTGGTCATCACCGGGTTCGGCATCATGGACGCGCCGGCTTCACCGAACACGGGTGAGGCGTTTGGCGACGCCTATGACAGCATCGAGACCTTGGAGGGTTCGGCTTTCGCCGATGCGCTCTATGGTGATGCCGAGGAAAATGTCCTGCGTGGCCTGGCCGGTTCCGACGCGCTGTATGGCGGGGAGGGCAACGACACGCTGGAAGGCGGCGTCGGGATGGACGCCATGCATGGCGGCGATGGCTTCGATATCGCGAGCTACGAGAACGCCGCTGCCGGCGTCTACGCTTCGCTGGCGAGCTTCCGTAACACCACCGGCTTCGGTCCTTCGGATGAAGCCGGCCGTGACAGCTACAACTCGATCGAAGGCCTGCGTGGGTCCGCCCATGCCGACCTGCTGCTCGGCAGCGAAGGGGACAACCTGCTGACGGGCGGCGCGGGCAACGACACGCTGGCCGGCAGTGCTGGCGACGACACGATCGAAGGTGGCGCCGGAAACGACGTGGTGGCAGGCGAGAGTGGGATCGACACGGCGTCCTACGCTTCTTCGGATGCGGCGGTGACGATCGATCTCGGTACGAACTCGGCTAGCGGCGGCCACGCCGAGGGCGACATCCTGTCCAACATCGAGAACGTGACCGGCTCGGCGCATGACGACAGCCTGACCGGCGATGCCGGGGCCAACCTGCTGATGGGCGGCGCGGGCAACGACACGCTGGTTGGCGGCGCCGGTGCCGATACGCTGGATGGTGGCGAGGGCTACGACACGGCGGACTACGCGACCTCCACCGAGGGCGTGAAGGTCGACATGCTCGACGGGTCGCAGAGCACCGGCGACGCGGCGGAGGATATTTTCGTCAGCATCGAGAACCTGGTCGGTGGCTCGGGCAACGACACCTTGCTGGGTGACGGCGCAGCAAACATCCTCGACGGCGGCGATGGCGACGACTTCATCAGCGGCCGCGGCCATGGTGCCGACACGCTGTCGGGTGGCGAGACGCTGATCGGCGGCGCCGGCAACGATACCGTCAGCTATGAGTGGGCCACGTCGGGCGTCACCATCTCGCTTGGTGCTGGCACCACGACCGGCTTCGGCTTCTCCGACAGCACGACCGACTTCGAGAACGCCATCGGCGGCAGCGGCTCCGATCTCCTCCTCGGCACAAGCGGCGCCAACAGCCTGACCGGCGGCGCAGGCAACGACACGTTCTACGGCTATGCCGGTGCCGATACGCTTCTGGGCGGCGAAGGCAACGACCTCATCCAGGGGTGGGGCGACAACGACGTCCTGAACGGCGAGGCGGGTGCGGATACCATCAGTGGCGACAGCGGCGACGATCTGCTGGATGGCGGCGATGGCAACGACACGCTGGAGGGCGGCGATGGCAACGACACGCTGCTGGGCGGCGAAGGCAACAACGATCTGGCCGGTGGTGGTGGCCTCGACGTGGTCGACTACAGCGCCGCCGTCGCATCCAGCGTGGTGTTCGGCACGCTGAGCCAGGAACTGTCGCGCTACGACGCGGAAGTGTGCCGCATGGGCGAGGATACCCTGTCGGGCATCGAGACCCTGATCGCTACCGCAGGCTCCGAGGATCACGTCGATGGCTCCGGGGAGACCGACCGGCGTGTCGAGGTGGATCTCGGCCTGGGCACTCTGGCCCTGATCGGGACCGAGACGACCTCGATGACCGTGACCGGCTTCGAGCACGCCGAGGGCGGTGCGTTGAACGACCTCCTGGTCGGTTCGGCGGGCACGAACATCCTGTCGGGCGGCGCCGGCGCCGACACGCTGCGCGGCCTGGATGGTGACGACAGCTTGAATGGCGGCAATGGCAACGACCTGCTCGTGGGCGGTGCGGGGAACGACACGCTGGAGGGCGGCTCTGGCCTCGATACCGCCGACTACAGCGCGTCGCTCGCGGCGATCTCGATCAACTTCGCCACGAGCACCCACACGGGCGGCGATGCCGAGGGCGACGTGTTGAACAGCGTGGAGGGGGTCATTGGCTCCGCACTGGACGACGTGCTGGCCGGCGGCGTCGGCGTGGAGATGCTGTCTGGCGGCGCGGGCAACGACACGCTCGCCGGCGGCGGCGGTGCGGATACGCTGCAGGGCGGCGCCGGGAACGACGTGTTCCTGATCGACGCGGCG
>NZ_JAAVTX010000015.1 GCF_012163145.1 Falsiroseomonas frigidaquae | reverse complement strand
CGTTAGGCCCGTTCCGCTCAATCGAGACATTCGCCTCGCCGCTGCATTGTGCCCCATGCTCCCAGGTTACCCCGATAGCGCAGGCGCTCAACGCAAGAGTCCATTACCACCTATATACGATGTTGGACAGGTAACCGCAAGATGTTGTGTTGAGTCATGGCCTGTAGGGGTTAGCCTCCACCTGCGCCGCCCACTCCTTCCGCCGGAAGAAGGGCAGCACGTTTCCCCGCACCGGCCGCCCCTCCGGCCGTATAAGGATCTGGCGGTCGCGGCGCATGCCGCTCAGCTCCTCCGGACGGATCAGCGGCACGCCGGCGAGGCCGGTCGAGGTTTCGCCCTTCGCGCTGCGGTTCTCGGTGCGCACTGTCGTCTGGCCGAGCCAGTCCGAGAGTAGCCGCGCCTGCTCAGGGTCGGTGATACGGAAGAACTGCTTGTATTCAGCCGCCCCCATCAACCGCCGGAAGCCGTCCTGCCCGTACTCCTGGATGATCTGTCCGGGGTTTTGCGCAATCAGATGCGCTCGCAGGCCGGCTTCGCGAAATTGCTCAAGCGATGGCAGCAGGTTCGGCAGGTACTTGAACGCCGGAAACTCATCCATCAAGAGGACCGTCTCGCGCGCCCTGCCCGGCTTGCCGATCTGCTGCATGATCAGCGCGAGGGTCAGGTTCAGCCATTGCCGGTTATCGCTGATCAGGTGCTCGGGCGGGCAGATCAGATAGACCGTCATTGGCTTCTCGCCCTTGATGTCCGCGAGCTTGAACCCGTCCTTGCTGACATGCCGCGCGAGCAGCGAGCCGTCTTCATATACCTTCAGCGCCGTCGCGGCCGATCCCAGAATGCCGGCGAGCTGCGCCCCCGCCCCCATGGCGGCCATCCCTGAAAACTTGAACGCACCAGGCCGCAGCAAAACCTTGTCGCCGGACAGGGACTTGTCCACGGCCAACTTCTGCATTTCTTTGATCAGCAGCGGAGAGTTGTAAATCAGGGCATGCAGCGCCGGCAGCGTGCGCGGCTTGTCTGCATGAAAGGCCGCCTGGTAGAGCATTCCCCATTCCAGCAGCTCGCGCCCTTCCTGCTTGAAATAGTCGTCGTTGCCGACCGCACCTGGCGCGCTTGGCAGCAGCAACCCCGAGAGCGTCGCCGCCGCCGTTCGCGCGCCCGGCCCGTCCACGAGCTGCAACGGGTTGAATCCGTTGTCGCCCAGGTCGAGCCCGAAGTTCGGATCGCCCTTTAATTCGTCGCACCACGGGCTCAGCACGACGACCTGGCTGAATTCACCCCGCAGCCGCCTGGTTTGCGCCGTGATCGCTCCCTTGGGGTCGGTCACGATGACCGAGCCGGTGCGGTAGGTGATCAATGTCGGGATAATCAGGCCCGTCGTCTTGCCCGACCCCTGCGCCGCGATCGTCAGGCAATGCCCTTCGCCGTGCATGAAGATGTCCCTGCCCCGCAACTGGCCGAGGAACCGCCCGCCGGGTTTCAGCAGGCCGGCGCGGCGCAGCTCCCGCACCGAGGCGAAGCGCGCGCCGCCGAAAATGCGGGGAATGCCGCGGATCGCGTCCCACAGGCGACCGAACACCAGGCGAAGCAGCCGCGGGACGATGAACAGCACTGCTGCAATGAGGAGAGCCCGCCACCACCACTCCCACTGGCCCGGCGTCTGCTCCCACACCCAGGCAGCCGCGCGCCCCACGGCAAAGATGCATTGGAGAGTGAATTCAAAGGCCTGGTTGTATCCCCTCTCGAACTCGCTAACCCGATTCATTGCGCCCTTGCCATGCTTGGCAGCAACCAAGCATCTTTGCGACGCCGGTTCGACAGGAGTTTCAGCGCCGGCTTGTCAAAGGACCAGGGCCAGGATGTTCAAGCTGGATGAGTTCTTCCCGGTCGAAAGCATCGGACCGTTCATCGGCGGCGCGCTGATCTGGTTTGCCGCCAACTATCTCTTCATCGGCCCCGACATCATCGGCCCCCGTCTCGCCGCCAAATACTACATGCCGGCTTGCACTGCCGCCGTGACAGACGGCCGCCGTGTACGGGCCGAGCAGGTTGCGACCGCGCGGCGGGAGAGCGAAGCACAACTTCAGATCATGATGCAGGATCTAGCGCGGCAGGCGGGCAGCCAGGCGCAGGCCCAGCTCGGCGGCATCCTAGGCACGATCCTTGATGGCTATGGCCGGGAGGGCGCGGCCTTCCGGAATCGCTACGGCGGCCAGATGGATGGATGGCTTGGCGGCCTGATGGCCCCTGCCCTGCGCGCGCAGCTTCAGCAACGCTACCAGCAGGAGCGCAGCGCCCTGGCCGCCCTGTTCGACCGGGAGGAACGTGAGGCCAGGCGCGGCATCGTCCACGCCACGCCGGCGCAGTTCTGCGGCTGCGTTGTGTCGGAGGGGCTAAAGGACCGGATCGAGCTGGCCACCTTCACGGCCACGCTGCGCCTCTACACGCCCCAGACCATCCGCCGGCTTGAAGAGGGCACCATGGTCCAGAGCACGACGCCCGCCTGTGGGAGCGCGCCCATTGTCTGAGGGTGCACAGGCGCGGGAGTATTTCCGCCACGGACGCTTTCGCGTCACCGAGGACATGGTGCGGGCCCGCAACCGCTCCATCCAGCTTTCCACGATCGAGGGCGTGGAGGTGTCCCGCCCCCTCTTCCTCATGGCGATTGCCGGCTGCGCGGGCGCGATCGGGCTCAGCCTGATCTTCGGGGATCTTCTATACCTGCACGAAATCGCCCTGCTGCTCGTCCTCGGAGCCGGCACCCTGGCTCTGTCCTGGCACGTCGGCGCGCTGAAGGTCTTCAGCAAGCTCACCCGGCAGAACGGTTGGACGGTCCATTGGTGGATCGGTCCCCTGCGGCTGATGCGCGAGGCGGTGGAGAAGGCCATGGAGGATCGCTCCAGGCCGACTTCCCGCCCGGCCTATCATCATCCGCCCCCTTCACCGCCGGCGACGCCCCCACGGCCGTCCCCTGCCCCGCCAGACGACGACGCCACCATTCGCATCTTCCCCCAACGGCGGCCTTAGCGTCTTCGTGTCGGTTTGAGTTTTAGTGAGGGTTTCCCTCCTTGGATCGGGACAGCCTCCTATCCCAGCCATGACCAGGAGCATGCCGTAAACCCGGACTATGGGGTCAAGGCATCCACCCGTATCCCGCAAGCGGGAGCCCTCGGGCGGAGCCTCCTTGACCCCGTCCGTGCCCCCGGCACTTGCCCTGGCATTGGCTGGCATAGGGTCAGCCCAATAACCAAAGGAGAAAAACCATGTTCACCAAAACTCAAACCGACACGAAGACCGAAGCAAAGCCCGAGGGAAACGCCGAACGGCCCGGCTATCGCGCCTGGCTGGTGCTGGACAACACGACCGGGGGCGACCCCATCTGGACGGAGTTGACCGGCCTCTGGCCCACGCGGAAAGGCGGCCTGTCCGGAGCGATCCGTAAGCCCCTTCCCCAGCTCGCCGGGTTCGCCAACCCGCGCCTGGTGATCCTCCCCGCCAAGGACCGTCCGGCCGCATAGCCGCCCTGCCTGGAAGCCCTGCGGCACCGCCGTGGGGCTTTCGGCACGCCTCTTGCCCCTCGCCTGCCCTTCCTAGCGCCATTTCAGGAGGTTAGCCTGGTCTTTTAAGGGGGTTAGCTAGGTGTAAAAGTTGGGGGTAAACTAACCAGTTGCCTGAAAAAGATGCAGGCGGGGCAGGGGGTTGCATGGTAGGGTTAGCCTCATGAGCGAATTTATCCCTGGGCAACCCCACACATTTACCCTTGGCGAGGCCGCCAAAGCCGCCGGCGTCAGCAAGCCATCCTTGTCGAAAGCGATCAGCAGCGGGCGGATTTCTGCTGAACGCAAGCCGGACGGTTCCTACAGCATCCAGGCGGCAGAGCTGTTCCGGGCTTACCCCCAGCACGGCAAGGGCAACGGGGAAGGCAACCCATCAAATGACGCGACGCTAACGGGGGTTTCCCAAACAGCTAACCCCCAGTTAGCCGAGAGTGAAGCTAACGGGTTGCGTGAACAGTTAGCCACCGAGAAGGCCGAGCGCGAACGCGAGCGGCGGCAACTCACTGACCAGATCGAAGACCTGCGTAGCCGGCTCGACCGGGAGGGAGAGGACCGGCGGCGGCTTACGGCGATCCTGACTGACCAAAGAGCCAGGGCAGAACAGGCCGCGCCGCCATCATCACCAGCACCACCAGTAGAACCAGCCCCTCGAAGCCTGTGGCAAAACCTGTTCGGCTGGAGGGGTTAGGGCAGGGGTAAGCCGAGGGTAAGGGTCACCCGTTAGGGTCACATCGAGCCAAGGAAATCCGACGTTCATGGCGGGTTAGTCAGCAGAAAGTGTATGGTTAGCCAGATGTGTTTTTGTTACACAAAAACTCTGGTCAGAGGGCGGGAATGTCCCCCCTCTGAACTCCCCCAACGGCCCGAGAGGGCCATGAAAGCACGGCGCACCGAGAACCATGTCCCGCCCGAAGAAAGCCCCCGTAGACCGACGCGACGACCTCCTGGCCGTCCGTCTGACGTCGGGCGAGCGGGCCGAACTCGAACGGTCGGCCGGGGCTCTAGGGCTCACCGTGGCGGAGTTTATGCGCCGGCGGGCCCTGGGCTACCGCCTGCCGCCTCTCGACACCCAGACGCAGGCCATGGCCAGCCTGGCCGCCGCCCTGATGCCGATCGGCGTCAACCTCAACCAGCTCACTCGCACCGCCAACGCCGGCCGCCTCTTGCCTCACAGCATCGAGGAGCTGGCGACCCGCATCACCGCATTGTTGGATGGGTTCTATGGTCCCGGCGCTGACGAACGGGGGCCGCAGCTTTAAAGGCGCGGCCCTCTACTATCTGCACGACAAGCGCCAGGACGGCGAAGCTGAGCGGCTGACCTCGGACCGAGTTGCCTGGACGCACACCGTCAATTTACCGACCGAGGATTCCGACCGCGCCTGGCGGATGATGGCCACGACCGCGATGAAGGCCGACGAGCTGAAAGCGGCGGCAGGGGTGAAGAGCACCGGCCGGAAGCTGACCAAGCCCCTCACGGCCTACTCGCTGTCCTGGCACCCGAGCGAGGAGCCGACCCAGGCGCAGCAGATCGAAGCCGCGAAAGAGACGCTGCATCTCCTTGGCTTGGCGGAGCACCAGGCGCTGATCGTCTGCCACAATGACGAGCCGCACCCCCACGTCCACGTCATCGTCAACCGCGTCCATCCATCGGAAGGGAAGGCGGCAACCCTCTCGAAATCGAAGCTCATCCTGTCGGAATGGGCCCTGGCCTATGAGCAAAAGCACGGGAAGATCTTCTGCCCCGAGCGGGAGGCCAACCAGGCCAAGCGGCTTGAGGGCGAATATGTCCGCGATTCCCGCATTGCCCGGCCCACCCATGAATTCGCTAAGGCCGTTGCCAACGACAGCATCACCACGACTTTCACCAAGGTCGAGCAGGCCCAGCAGGACGCGCAGCTCGCCGCCTTCGGCCGGTCGATGCACGAGGCCCACACCAAGCAATGGGAGGGCGTGAAACGCACCTACCGGGACGCCAAGGCCAAGCTGTACGGCCGCGCCGATGAGCGGAAGGAACAGCGCAAGGACGCGGTCAAGGAGGCCTACCGGCCGCAATGGCGTGAGCTGTTCCGCCAGCAGCTTGCGGAGCGCAGCGCCTTCGAAGGGCGGGAGTCGTCGGTTCTGGGCAAGGTCTGGAACATGGCCCAGACCGCCCGCGAGCTGCGCCGGCGCGACATCGGCCAGGTCAGCCCCATGGCGCTGCTATGGGGCGTCGTCAGCAAGACGGAGCGGACCAACACCCTGGGCCGAAAGCAGGAGCGGGGCCGGCGTGATCTGGCCGCCAAGGCGCGCGCCGCCGAACGCCGGCAGCAGGAGCATATCCGGCAGCAGACGAAGGAAAAGGCCGACCAGCTCCGCAAGGACTTCCTCAAGGAATGCGCCTTGCTGCGGGAGGTGCAGGCCAAGCAGCAGGCAGAGCTGAAAGCGGCATGGGCGCGGCGCAACGCCGAGCGCAAAGCCGCCTTCGCGCCGCTGCGGGAAAAGATCGAGGGCTGGGACGTGCTGGAAGAAATCGGCCGACGCAGCCGCCAGCAAAGTCAGGGCATCACGCGCAGCATGCAGCGGGGCAGGGGGGCGGGCATGCGGTAGGAGCGATTGAATTTAAGCATTGTTTCGTTTCGGTATTGCCGTTTTTAAGCCTGCGTGCCTCTTCTAGCACGATCACGGGAGACACGACATTCCATGCCAGTGTCAGCAGAAAAAAGCCCAGAACTGCAGTTCTCTTTGGCGTTGGAAGAGCTAAAAGCTCGATATACAGAAATAGGGCTATTAAATACCCAGTTGCAGGCGGTCAATACAATGGCTGTCACAGTGATTGCCGGCATAAGCGGGCTGATAGGTTGGAAGTTCACCGATCCGACCGTTTCTGGCATAGGAATATTGGTGCGGAATATAGAAATACGGCTCGTCCTCGCTTTCGTGGCCACGATATTTTTGTCTCTACTCCTTCTGAAGCAGTTTCTGCAAGGACGAATGTCAAGACAGGCATCGTACATAGAGCAGGTGCTGCGTCCGAAGTTCGCATTGATTCTTGCAGTCGAATTAAAGGACGTTCTCTCCTATGAGAGTTACATCGGAAAACTTCGCGTCGATTTTCTCAATCAGCGCGCCGTCATAGGGGCGATAATTTACGATAATCTTATATTCGCGATTCCCTATTTCGGGCTTGTATCCGTGATCATATATGGCGCTTTCGCAGAAAAATCGAAGATCGAGATAGTGATTTACGCCATAATGTTTTCGTACGGAATCTGGCGATGGATATTCATTTCTGGAATCTGGAAGCCATTTAATTCGAAATTGTCCCTTAATCAACAGGATAAAAATAATAGTCCTGATCAAGCATCCCAGCCTTAGATATTATCCGGAAATTATAACCGAGGGTTTTTATGTAGGCCGGAAGCGTTTTTTTGTTATTGCGGTTTATTTCAACGATTATGTGAGGTTTGTTTTTCCTTATGAAGTTGAGGCCGCCTGAAATTATCAAATCTTCTGTGCCTTCCACATCACATTTGATCAAGAAAGGACCAGACAAGGATTGTGTATAGGAGTCCAAGGTCACGCCCTGCACAGGACTCACATCTCTGCTTTGTGAAAAAAAGTTTTCCGAGTAATTCTTTCCCGCATACACAAGTGTTGTGCTGCCGGTTTTTCCTGTGACATTATCCGCAAAAAAATCGACCTTCCCACTGTGATCGCCGACAGCCAGTTCGTTAATAATTAAATTCTTTGCTCCAAGCCTCTTTGCCGTTTTTGACAATATCCGGACATTGTGCCGGTCTGGCTCGAAAAGATGGCAAGTCGTACCCGGTGATTTAGCGTGCACAAGCCAAGTATAAAATCCAATATTTGCGCCAATATCGAAAAAATGCCGGAATTCAATTTGATCGATTAAGCCAAGGAGGCATTGCTGCACTTCCTCTTCCACAGCATATGATCGGGTAAACAATTCTTGGGTATTTCTAAGGGGGTCGATATAGATTGAGAAAGGCAGTTCCTTTAGTTTATAGGGAACAAGTGGGTGCCATCTCGCCAGAGCCCAATCTGCGATCCGGAGCTTACGCAGGCGATTTAAGGTGCCTTCCATTTCTCATTCCCTCTGCTGTTGCGGACATTTATTTTTTCGATCCTATGCCTAGGAACTGTTTTTTTGCTATGGGAGGCGGCGAAGCGTAAAGGAACATTCCTTCGCCGGTTATGTCCAGTTTGGCAGCCGGGTATACTGTGCAGACTTGACGCAGGGCCACTACGAACACCTGACGAAACTTTGGCAGGCTCTTGTGATCCGGGCCGAATTGTTCCTTGACCAAAGGCCAGGGGATGAAGTGGCGGCCGGGAGCAGGGATGCGGTGCAGCCGTTGCGAAAGCCAGGCGTAAATATCGAGGGCCATGGCCGAGTGAGTGAGGGCCGCCACAGCGTTCTCATCAAGCGGGACGGCGTGGGCTTGCAGGCTGGCGAAATAGTCGGCCGAGAGCTGCACCGTGGACGGCCATAGGACGCGTTGCCGGCCGTCCTTTGGAAACCACAGGTCGAAGCCGCTCACTACCTTGGCATCGATCTGGAAGCTTCCCTGCGGTCCGGTGAAGGCCATGCGGATCAGCGCGGCCGAGAGTGCGCCCACTTGGTCCTTGATGCTGCGGACGGTCCGCCCGCCATCATCGAGGCCCAGACGTTTGACGAACTGCGTCAGGCTGTCGCCTACGTCCACCTCTGCCGACCTGGTGCGAATGGCCTCACTGTTTAGGTGCATCATGATCAGTCTTGCCTTGGGACCCCAAGGCAGGCCGAGCTGGACCCACTCCCCGGATTCCGGATCAAGGGCACGGCCGGCCTCGATGAGCAGGGCGGCGTTGCCTTGCCGGCGCTTCCAGTCACGCACCTCTGCGCCAGGATCGCGGTAGGGCAAGGCGGTCTGGCAGAGAATCGAATGCTGGTAGGTGATTTCGGACGGGGCGTCGGCCAAACGGCCGGCCGTGTCGATGATACGGCTTTGAATCAGCGTCAAACCGGAGACGGCTGGCCGGCCTTGCTTGGTGCGTTTGCGCTGATCGTTGAACACGAGTCTTACCCTCTTCCCGGCCACGCTGCCGGAAGAGGGGGCCGCAGCGCAACAGACACCGCGCAGGCGAGGCAAAGTTATCCACAAAACGAGTGTATTGAATCACTTATCCACGGGCACTTTGGTACGCCAGTCACGGGCACATTGGTACGTAAAGGCACGGGCACATTGGTACGTAAACCTATATATGTAGATTCCTATAGTATCCTATAGTTGGTGCGGGAAAACGGGGAAAACTCGAGGGGAAGCGTTCTACTGTCATTTTGGGGCGCAAGTGTCGATAGGCCCCTGTTATTGTTGTTCCGGGGCAGATCGGAATCAGGCTACGCCCGATAAGCTTTTTTTAAAGGTCTGGGGCTCCGCCCCATCCCGACCATGCGCGATCATACCGACGTGCTCGCTCCGTCAACCCCGCTCGCCATGCTCGCCCTACGGGCTGCGCGTGGCTCCGCGCCGCTACGCGGTCGGCCTACGGCCGAGGGTTTGACTTCCGCTGCGCGCGACCGGTGATGCTGATGCATGGTCGGGACGAGGAACATGGTTCTCTCGCCTCCGGCGGGGCCGAACAAGGAACGTGCTTAGGGATAGGGAAGGATTGGTCATGACCGGCACCCAGACGGGTATCAGTTTTGTCTACGAGGCCGCAAAGCGGGAAATCTTGACATGTACATACAAATTGTAGTAGTCTGAATTATAGATGTTTGAGTGGGACGAAGAGAAAAGCGCCGCGAACCTTATAAAACACGGGATCAGCTTCGAAGAAGCCATCCTGATTTTTGACGGCGATATTTTGTCCTGGATAGACGGACGGCTCGATTACGGAGAGACGCGAACAATCAGCATCGGGTTGATCCGAGGCCTTGTCGCTGTTGCTGTGGTGCATACAGACCGCAACGGGACGACCCGAATTATATCGGCGAGATTGGCGAGCCGCCGGGAAAGGAAACTATACAATGACCATCGATAAAAAAAGGCTGGAAGAGTTAGCCGCGCGTCGCGACGATCAGATCGATTACAGCGACATCCCAGAGCTGGACGAGAACTTCTGGAAGAACGCGCAGCTCGTGCAACCAGATCGCACAAAGTCTGTGACGCTACGCGTCAAGCAGTCTGTTCTTGAAGCCTTCCAGGCACAGGGCAAGGGCTACCAGACGCGCATGAACGCCGTCCTGGAAACTTATGCGAGGTCGCTCACCAAGTAGGAAATTATGGCCCCGAAGAACCCCTATATCGGATCGTCTTTCGACAGCTTTCTAAAGGAAGAAGGCATGTATGAGAACGCAAATGCCCAGGCAAGCCTGGCTTGAAGCGCTGCGGGGTGACCGGCAAGGGCAATAACGAGAAACGACCAGCCCTGTTGAAGACTGGCCGTCATTTCCGAGCGCGGACTATCCATCCCTGGGTTCCGCGCTCGCATTCTACCAGGTCATTTCAAAAGAACCATCATTTTTGAGCCCTGTATCCTCGGGGGGTTCGGGGGGCAGACAGCCCCCCGAGGGGGTATGCGTCGTGGATTGGTTTTGAAGTGTGCTCCGTACAAAATCAGGACTTCGGAGGCGGCCGGCGACGCAGTTCGCGTATCAGGGTTGCTACCGCTGTGAGAACGGCGGCCATGCCATAAAGAATATCGTGCAGATTGCTCACTGAAGGACTCCTTGCTCTAGCAAGATTATGAATACCAGAGCCGAAGCAAGCACTTTCCTCATTTCGTCCTGAGCCTTAGTGCATAAATCAAGACTTCTGCAAATTGGCTGAGCGCTCTGCGACCAGTGGCGCCGTACCAAAATTTGGTATATACTGGTACATGAGGAGGCCAAAGCTATGTCCCGCAACACATCCATTTCGCTAGGCGATCACTTCGCCAGCTTCATCGACCAGCAGGTGCAGGGTGGTCGGTATGGGTCTGCCAGTGACGTTGTGCGGGCAGGCTTGCGACTGTTGGAGGAACGCGAGAGCGCATTGCGAGCGCTCCGCGCCGCGCTGATCGAGGGAGAAGAGTCAGGCCCTCCAACCTCTTTCGACTTCGACGCCTTCGTGGCCCGCAGACGTCAGCCCCATCCGGAATGAACGGTTTCGTCCTATCTCCTGCCGCTCAGGCCGACATAGCCAGTATCTGGGACTACACCGCCGAGAGATGGGGCGACGAACAGGCTGAGCGCTACGTGCTGGCGATCCGCGACGCCTGCCAGCAGCTTGCGGCAGGGACTAAGACCAGCCGCCCGGCTGATGACATCCGAGCCGGGTACCGGAAAGCGGCTGTCGGATCGCATGTCCTGTTCTTCCGCTTCATGGACGCCGGGACGCTCAACATCGTCCGCGTGCTGCATCAGCGCATGGACCTCCCCGAGCATCTTTGACACGCCAGAGCGTCGTCTGTGCGTGCGTGATAACCACCATTATGGAAGCTGGCTATTAGTTAGTAATCTTTGTGAAATCACTTTGGGAAGTGAATGCCGCAAAGCTTATTGCCATCAGGATCACGAACGTAAGCTAGCTCGATCGTGCCCATGGAAGCTGTCTCCCGGGGTCCGGGGGGAGCCTCTATCGACGTACCGCCGGACGCTACCGCAACATCGTGAAACTGCTTTACCTGCTCAGGCGAGTTGCACTGGAACGCAACGGTGCCACCATTGGCGACGGTTGCAGGCTCGTCGTTGATGGGCTGAGTGACGATAAAGGCGGTACCATCCTGACCACTGTAGATAAGCCGGGTATGACCACTATCGGCCACGTTCAGCGTCGCTTCTCCCACCCCAAGGGTGCCGAGGACGGTGTCGTAAAAGCGCTTGGACCGATCAATGTCGTTGGACCCGACCATGGTGTGGAACAGCATGCATATTTTCCTACTTGGACGCGTCATCATCTCACGTCACCTGTGTTCCCAACAGTAGCGGAAATTCGACGCCAGGTACCCCGATTAGCGATGAGCAATATGACGGACGATGACCGTCTGTTGTGCGTTGCATAAATTAAGACTTTTGCAAATTTCTCTGGAGCCAACGTCTCCAATGAGTTACGCTTTGCAAAAGATATGACCGAAACTGACCCCCAAAACCGCGCCATCGGCTACGCCCGCGTCAGCACCTATGGCCAGACCCTCGACGCCCAGCTTGATGAGCTGAAGGCGGCGGGCTGCGCCACCATCTACCGGGAGAAGGCGACCGGCGCGAAGGTCGAGCGGCGCGAGCTGCAACGCATGCTGAAGCGCCTGGACGCCGGCGACGTGGTGACCGTCACCCGGATAGACCGCCTGGCGCGCTCCACCTTCGACCTATTCTCGATCGTCAGAAGCATCGTGGACGCCGGCGGGCAGTTCCGGTCACTGGCCGAGCCGTGGGCTGACAGCGCCACCAGCACCGGCCGCCTCATGCTCGCCGTGCTGGGCGGCCTGGCCGACGTGGAGCGGGATCTTATCAGGGTGCGCACGGCAGAGGGCAGGAGCCGTGCCAAGACGCGCGGGCAGCATATGGGCCGCCCGTCTGCCCTGACCGCCCAGCAGGCCGCAGAGGCCCGGCAACGCCGCCGCGACGGCGCAACGCTCAAGGAGCTGGCGGCCAGCTACAACGTGAGCCAGGCGACGATTTCCCGACTTTCCAAAAATTATTCCCAAGGCGGAGTGCGGGAATCTTGATCTGCTTCTACAGAACTATTTATAACTGAAGCAGGTAAAATAGGCGGCGCAGATTTTGGCCATGCAAAAGACGTCAGCTCAATCTGCGAGATAGCCTCTATTCCGAGCAGGTTCCATTTTCGGGAATCAGTGCTGATGGATACTTCATCACGATAGGCCGCCAAATATTCCCTGATGAGCGACAGAATTCTTTCGTCCAGTCGGCGCAAGCATTCTCTATCATTGCAAAATTTATAATGCTTCCCCCACCCCTGCATAATTCCGCTAATTTTGTTGAGGGTTTTAAGGAGAGATTCGTTCTTGCCTACTTCTCCGGTCTTCCGCGTCGATCGAAAAACTCGTTTGCTTTCCTGAATTGTCTTTTCGACAGACGCAATCATGCGCGCTTGGGATTTGCTGCTCGGTCTGATGAAGCCATTGACTAATTCAATGCCCAAGAAATCAAACCCCGCAGTCACGGACGCCTTCATAGTTTTTTTGTGCGACGTATCCATGCCAAGGCCTTTGAGGATATGAAGGGCCTTGCTGTATGCGTTCTCGGCTACACTTTTGTTGGGTGCTATTATAATAAAATCGTCTATGTATCTTATGCACCTAACGTCCTTATCTTTGTTTAATTCTTTGTCGAAGTCGTACAGGATGATGTTCCCCAAAAGTGGAGATAAAGAATTCCCTTGGGCTACGCCAATGTCTTCAATTGGAAATGCTTTTGCGGACTCTCTAAGTTGAGCCATATTCTCCAGCTCAACAGCAATTGCCTTGGAAAATATGTCCATAAAGCCGTCCATCTGCACAGCATCAGAAACGATGCGAGTCACAGATGATTTGGGTATTTTAGTAAAGAAGCTCGTTATATCTGAACGGATGATGAACTTTCCTCCGTTACCGATAGCATCTAATACTGCCTGAATTGCGGCCGGGACGGCAGAAATATTGTCCTCTTTGTCCTTTTTTACGCCGCCAAAGCTGTGGGGGGTGCGAACATATACCTGAATTTTAGGAATGGTAATTAGAACATCATGTATGGCACGTTGAACAACGCGAGATTCCACTTTCGCCACCACCAAGGGGCGAAAAATACTTTTATCCTTCGGGTCTTTGGGTATTTTTACGCCTTTTGCCGGAGGAAACTTAAACGTTCCTTTTTGCAGATGCCGGCTAATTCTTCTTAGGTTATTTTGTAGATCGGATGCGAAAGCGGCAACCTCGTTTCGTGTGTCCTCAGACTTGGAGGATCGAGCATTTCGCTGTATAGCAAGCCACGCTTTTTCCAGCGTTTTTTGACGTCTTATATCGAGAAAATAGTTCTTTTCCATCAAGATGCCTTTGGGGCCTGTTGGTAAGCCTGCCCGCCCGACATTGCTCTGTCCTCAGCGAAGGTGCCGTTAGGCCCGTTCCGCTCAATCGAGACATTCGCCTCGCCGCTGCATTGTGCCCCATGCTCCCAGGTTACCCCGATAGCGC
>NZ_JAAVTX010000014.1 GCF_012163145.1 Falsiroseomonas frigidaquae | reverse complement strand
CCGCCGGTGGCCGGCCCGCCCGCGCCTGCGCTGATCCCGCCGCCGCCCGCACCGCCCGCCGCCCCGCCGGCGGCGCCGCGCGTGGCTGCCGCACCGCCCGCCGCACCGCCCGCCCCGGCGCCGCCGACCCCGGCCGCGCCGCCGCGCCCAGCGGCTTCCGCCCCGCCGCCGCAGCCCGCGGAACCGCTGCCGATGCCGCCGCCGCCGCCGCCTTCCGCGGCACCGGTCGCGCCCAATCCGACTCCGCCGGCCCCGGCCCCCGCACGGCCGACGCCGCCGACTCCGGCCGCGCCGGCGCCCGCCGCCCCGGCGGCCCCCGCCGCGCCGCCCAACGCGCCGCCGGCGCGCACCGCCGTGCCGCTGCCGCCGCCACCCGCGCCGCGCCCGCCGACCCCGGTCACTACGCCCGGCACCAGCGCGACTCCGCCGGTGGCGCGGCCGGAGGAACGCTCGACCAGCGTGCTGAACACGCTGGAGCGGCTGCGCCAGCAGCAGGCCGCAAACCGCCCGCCGACCGCCCGCGCCGCACCGCAGGCCGCGCGCTCCGCGCCGGCAGGCGGCGCGCCGAATGCGACGGACCAGCTCAATGCCGGCGAACGTGCCGCGATCGGGGAACGGGTTGGCGAATGCTGGCGGGTGGACCAGGGCATGCTCGGGCTCGCCGAGATGCGGGTCAGCCTGGTTGCCATCGTGGATCGTGAAGGCGTGATCCGGAATGTGTTGCCCGGCCCGGACGGGGTGCCGAGCGAACCGCGCGCCCGCGCGCTATATGAACAGGCGCGCCGCGCGCTGCGGGACCCGGCTTGCAGCCCGCTTCCGGTTCCGCCGGGTCGCCTGCAGGCGGGTGAAAACCGCTTCCAGTTCAATTTCTCGCCGAGGGGATTTCTCCGATGAACTTGCCGGGCTTCGGCTTCACGCGGCGCAGCGTCTTTGCAGGCCTTGGTGGCACGGTGGTCGCCAGCCTGCTGCCCGATTTCGCCCTCGGCCAGCAGGCCGCCACCGCCTCCACCACCGTCATCGACGTGACCCGCGCGCGCACCGATCCGGTGCCGATCGCGGTGCCGGACATGGCCGGCGCCAGCCCGGATGCGCAGCGCGTCGGCCGCGACATCGCCCGCGTCATCCAGGCCAATCTCCGCAATTCGGGGCTGTTCCGCCCGGTGGACCGGCAGGCCTTCATCCAGACGCCGGAGACGGCGGCCGCCAATCCGCGCTTCCAGGATTGGCGGGTGATCGGCGCGCATGCGCTGACCACCGGTCGGGTCGAGGAATCGGGCGGCCGGCTGCGGGTGGAATTCCGCCTGTGGGACGTGCTGGCGGACACCCAGCTGCAGGGCACCGCCTTCACCGCGCCGGCCGCGCAGTGGCGCCGCATCGCGCATCTCATCAGCGACGTGATCTATGAGCGGCTGCTGGGCGAGAAGGGCTATTTCGACACGCAGATCGTCTACATCGCCGAATCCGGGCCGCGCGATCGCCGCACCCGCCGCATGGCGCTGATGGACCAGGATGGCGAGAACCACCGCTTCCTGACCGATGGCAGCTTCCAGGCGCTGACGCCGCGTTTCCACCCCACGGCGCGCCAGGTCGCCTTCATGTCCTATTTCCGCAACCAGCCGCGGGTCTACCTGTTCAACCTGGACAGCGGCCAGCAGCAGGTACTCGGCAGCTTCGGCGGCATGACCTTCAGCCCGCGCTTCGCGCCCGATGGCCGCAGCGTGATCCTCTCGGCGAGCCGGGGCGGCGATGCCAACATCTTCGTGGTGGACATCGCCTCGCGCCGCGAACGGCAGCTGACCTCCGGCGGGTCGCTGGACGTTTCGCCCTGCTATTCCCCGGACGGCACGCAGATCGTGTTCAACTCGGACCGCGGCGGCGACCAGCAGCTTTATGTCATGTCCGCCGATGGCGGCGGGGCGCGAAGGATTTCCTTCGGGAATGGCCGCTACGCGACGCCGGTCTGGTCGCCGCGCGGCGACCTGATCGCCTTCACCCGGATCAGCGGCGGCCAGTTCGCCATCGGCGTGATGCGGCCGGACGGGTCGGGCGAGCGCATCCTGAGCGAGGGCTGGTCGATGGAGGGCCCGTCCTTCGCGCCGAATGGCCGGGTGCTGGCCTTCTACCGGGAGACGCCTGCACGGGACGCACGCGGTGGCGGCTATTCCTCCCGCCTCGCGCAGATCGACATCGCCGGCTTCAACGAGCGGCAGATGGTGACGCCGACCGACGCCTCGGATCCCGCCTGGAGCCCGCTGCTGTCGTAACAACCACTCGTTGACTTCTGTCGCGCCAGTATTCGGCGCGGCAGGAACAAATTGCCTTGTTGCTGCCGCACAATTTCTTGAACATGCCACGCCGTCGGCGCGGTTCGCCCGATTCGTGCCTCGATTTGCGCCGCCCGATTTGCATGTCAACCCTGGAAGGATCCCGACTCCGATGAACACCAAGCTCCTCGGCGCATTCGCCGCCGTGGCCCTGCTCGCTGCCTGCGGCAGCGGCACTGAGCAATCTTCCGCCGCCACCGGCGGTGGCGCCGAGACCACCACCAGCGGCCCGCGCCCGGGCAGCCAGGAAGACCTGGTGGCCAACATCGGCGACCGCGTGTTCTTCGACACCGACCGCAGCAGCGTCCGCGCCGACCAGCGCGTGGTGCTGGATCGCCAGGCCGGCTGGCTGCAGCGCTACCCGCAGGTGCAGGTCGCCGTCGAGGGTCATGCCGACGAGCGCGGCACCCGCGAGTACAACCTGGCGCTCGGCCAGCGCCGCGCCAATGCGGCGCGCGACGTGCTGGTGGCCGGTGGCGTCGCCCCCGCCCGCGTTGCCACCATCTCCTACGGCAAGGACCGCCCGGCCGCGCTCGGCTCGAACGAGCAGGCCTGGTCGCAGAACCGCCGCGCCGTCACGGTGATCCGCTGAGCCGGTAGGGGGCCTTCGTCCGAAGGCCCCCTACCTGTCGTGGCAGCCTGTTGATGTCGCGAGGCGGCATTTCGTGATCCACGGGGTCACGGCACTTCGTTGACCTTGGCCCTGGCCCCGGAGGCGGCTCTGCCGTATCCGGGGGCGCAGCCGCAGGCATGAAGGAGCCCCGCATGCGCCTATTCCGAACCGCCTTGCTCGGCCTTGGACTTTCCGTCCTGAGCCTGCTGCCGTTGCAGCCGGCCCAGGCGCAGGTCGAATCGCGCGAGGGCATCGCCCTGCAGAACCAGATCCTGCAATTGCGCCAGGAGGTGGAGATGCTGCGTCGCGGCGGCGCCACCGCCATGCCGGCGCCGGTCGCCGGCGCTTCCAACCTCGGCGGGCGTCCGGTGCCGCCGGGCGGCGCGCCACAGGGTGAACTGGTGGGCGCGCTGCTCGACCGCGTCGCCCGGCTGGAGGAGGAACTGCGCAGCGTGCGTGGCCGCGCCGAGCAATCCGAATTCCGCGAGCGTACGCTGCAGGAACGGCTGGAGAAGCTGGAAGGCGACATCGATTTCCGCCTGCAGCAGATCGAGGGCCAGCGCCAGGGCAGCGCCACCCCGCCGGCGCGTCCGCCGGCCACCGCAGCGGCCCCTCCTGCTGCCGCCGCCGCCGCACCGGCTGCCCCCGCCGCCCTGCGCCGCCCGCCGCAGCGCGCCTTGGCCGACGGCCAGGCAGCACTCGGCCGGCGCGACTGGGTCGCGGCGGAAGCCGCGGCGCGGGAAGTCGTCGCATCACGTGACGCGGCGCGGGCCGGCGACGCCCAGATCCTGCTCGGCGCCGCACTGGCCGGGAAGCGGGACTTCGCCGGTTCGGCCGTGGCCTATGACGACGCCTTCCGCCGCAGCCCGCAGGGCAGCCGGGCGCCGGAGGCGATGCTGGGCGTCGCCAATGCGCTGATCGGCCTGAACAACAACCGCGATGCCTGCAACCAGTTGAACGACCTGCGCACCCGCTTCCCGGCCCTGCGTGGCGCCGTGGCGGAACGGGCGGCCGATGCCCGCCGCCGCGCCCAGTGCCGCTGAGGCACCCACTCCCCCTCTAGATTTGGCCGGCTTCGCGCCGGATTTCGCGCACTGGATGGCCCCGCTCGGCCCCTTCGGGATGGCCCCGCGGATCGTCGCCGGCGTCTCCGGCGGACCGCACAGCCTGGCCCTGGCGCTGCTTCTGGCAGAATGGCTGGCAGAGCGCCGCGGCACCTTGACCGCCGGCATCGTCGACCACGGGCTGCGACCCGAGAGCGCGGCCGAAGCCGCGACCGTTGCCAGGTGGCTCGAATCGCGTGGCATCGCGTGCCGCATTCTTTCCCTGGACATGTCGCCTGGCCCGGCCATGCAGGCGCGGGCGCGGGATGGGCGGCTGGCCGCGCTGCTGGCGCTGGCGGCGGCGCAGGGCGTCGGCTGGGTCGCGCTCGGCCAGCATCGGGCGGACCAGGCGGAGACGCTGCTGCTGCGGGCGCTGGCCGGCAGCGGCGCCACGGGCCTGGCCGGCATGGCCCCGGCGCGCAACGCCGGCGGCGCGCTGCTGATCCGCCCGCTGCTGGCCGCCAGCCCGGCCTGGCTCGAGGCTGTCGTGGCCTCCGCCGGGTTGGTGCCGGTGCGCGACCCCTCCAACGCCGATCCGCGCTTCACCCGCGCCCGGCTGCGGGCCGCGCTGGCGGATGCGGCGGGGGAGGGGCCGGCCACCGCCGCATTGGCCGAGGCCGCCGGCGCCTTCGCTGGGCGCCGCGCGGTGCGGCAGGCAGCGGTGGCCGCGCGCCTGGCACGGGCGGCGATGCTGTCGGAGCACGGCTTTGCGCGGCTCGATCTGGCGGCGCTGGGGCAGGATGCGGTGGCGGTGGCGGCCCTGGGTGGCCTGCTGCGGGCGATCGGCGGCGGGCTGCATGCCCCGGCGCCGGCCGCGGTGGCCGGGCTGCTGGCGCGCCGCGCGGGCACATTGGGCGGCGCGCGGCTCACCCGGCAGGGGCTACTGCTGCGGGAGGATGCGGCCATGGCGCCCCCCGTGCCCGCGACGGACGGCGTGGCATGGGATGGCCGCTTCCGGCTGTCGGGCACCCCTGGGCCCGGGTTGATGCTGGGGGCGCTAGGCGCCGCCGCGGCGCGGCTGGAGCGGCCCGCCGGGCTGCCGGCGGCGGTTGCGCGCACCCTGCCGGCGCTTTGGCTTCCCCCTGCCGATGGTCGCGACACTGTGCTGGTCGCGGTGCCCGCGCTGTCCTATCCTGCCCCGGAGACCAGCTTCGGCATCCGGGTGCGCTTCGCGCCACCGGGCGGCGCGGTAGGTTGAGCGCCGCCCATTCCGGCGTCCATCCACGATGTCTGATTCACGGGATGGAAGCCGGCGCGGGCGCACCTATCTGTGAGTGCGGAGCGGGCCACCTGATGGACCGACACTGTCCATCTTGGGAAGCCCCAAAGGGATGCAAACGTGAACAATTTCGGCCGGAACCTGGCGCTGTGGGTCATCGTGGCGCTGCTGTTGGTGGCGCTGTTCAATCTGTTCCAGCCATCCAATGGCGGGGGCAACCGGGCAGCGCAGCAGGTCGCCTATTCGGATTTCCTGAACGAGGTGAGCGCCGGCCATGTCCGGGACGTGACCATCCAGGGCCGCACGGTAACGGGCCAGCTCAATGATGGCCGCAGCTTCTCCACCTTCACGCCGGAAGACCCGCAGCTGGTCAGCCGCCTGACGGAACGTGGCGTGCGCGTCGTGGCGCGGCCCGAGGAAAGCGACGTCAACCCGCTGTTCCAGATCCTGATTTCCTGGTTCCCGATGCTGCTGCTGATCGGCGTCTGGATCTTCTTCATGCGCCAGATGCAGGGCGGCGGCGGCCGCGCCATGGGTTTTGGGAAATCCAAGGCCAAGCTGCTGACGGAAAAGCAGGGCCGGGTGACCTTCGACGACGTCGCGGGCATCGAGGAAGCGAAGTCGGAACTGGAAGAGATCGTTGAATTCCTGCGTGACCCGCAGAAGTTTCAGCGGCTGGGCGGCAAGATCCCGAAGGGCGTGCTGCTGGTGGGCCCGCCGGGTACCGGCAAGACGCTGCTGGCGCGGTCCATCGCCGGCGAGGCGAATGTTCCGTTCTTCACCATTTCCGGCTCCGACTTCGTCGAGATGTTCGTGGGCGTCGGCGCCAGCCGCGTGCGCGACATGTTCGAGCAGGGCAAGAAGAACGCCCCTTGCATCATCTTCATCGATGAAATCGATGCCGTGGGCCGTCACCGCGGCGCCGGCCTCGGCGGCGGCAATGATGAGCGCGAGCAGACGCTGAACCAGATGCTGGTGGAGATGGACGGCTTCGAATCCAACGAGGGCGTCATCATCATCGCCGCCACCAACCGGCCGGACGTGCTGGACCCCGCGCTGCTGCGCCCGGGCCGCTTCGACCGCCAGGTTGTCGTGCCGAACCCGGACGTGAACGGGCGGGAGAAGATCCTGCGCGTCCATATGCGCAAGGTGCCGCTGGCCTCCGACGTGGAGCCGAAGGTGATCGCGCGCGGCACGCCGGGCTTCTCCGGCGCCGATCTGGCCAACCTGGTGAACGAGGCGGCGCTGCTGGCTGCGCGTACCGGTCGGCGCACCGTCGGCATGGCGGAGTTCGAGGCGGCCAAGGACAAGGTGATGATGGGTGCGGAACGCCGCAGCCTGGTCATGTCCGAGGACGAGAAGCGGATGACCGCCTATCACGAGGCGGGCCATGCGCTGGTTGCGATGCATGAGCCGGAATGCGACCCCGTCCACAAGGCCACCATCATCCCGCGCGGCCGTGCGCTGGGTCTGGTGATGTCCCTGCCGGCCGGCGACCGCTACTCGAAGCACAAGTCCAAGATGAAGGCCGAACTCGCCATGGCGATGGGCGGCCGCGTCGCGGAGGAGCTGATCTTCGGCCCGGACAAGGTCTCCAACGGCGCCTCGGGCGACATCAAGATGGCGACCGACCAGGCCCGCCGGATGGTGACGGAATGGGGCATGTCCGAGAATCTCGGCATGATCGCCTATGGCTCGAACGATCAGGAAGTGTTCCTCGGCCATAGCGTGACGCAGTCGAAGAACCTGTCCGAGGAGACGGCGCGGAAGATCGATGGCGAGATCCGCTCGATCATCGACGCCGCCTATGCCCGCGCCACCAAGGTCCTGTCCGAGAACGTCGACGAGCTGCACCTGCTGGCCAAGGGCCTGCTGGAGCACGAGACGATCTCGGGCGACGAGATCAAGCTGATCATCAAGGGCGAGCCGATCGTGCGCGTCCGCCCCGATGAGCCGGTGAACCAGGGCCGCGGCAGCGTGCCGACCAGCGGCCGCCCCAACCCGCGGCCGAACCCCGGCCCGGGCCTGGCGCCGGCCCCCGGCACCTGAGGCTGGGCGCCGATCGTTTCCCGAACGGCCCGCGCAAGCGGGCCGTTTTCGATTCCACCTACTCGGCGCTTTGCCGCGCCGCCGTGCCGGGGCATCGTCGGCGCCCAGCGCAATCGGGGGCCTGCGAGTCGTGACCGGGACAGAGTCGTGACCGAGATGTGGGTCGAGCCGCTGGGCCTCATCGAGGGCCAGGCCGCCGCCGCCGCGCTGGCAGCGGACCTTGCCTTGCCGCTGGCGGGCGGGCCGCTGGCCTTCACCCTGGTGCGGCTGATCGGCCCGGATGCGCCCAGCGCCGCGCTGCCGCTGTCTGACGTGCCGGAGGCGTGGCAGAAGCACGTGCTGGCACTGACCTACCCGTTGCCCCGCTTCGCCGGCCTGGCGATGCCCTGCGAGGGCGGCCGGCCGCTGGTCATGGGCATCATCAACGTCACGCCGGACAGCTTCTCGGATGGTGGCCGCGGCATCGCGGAATCGATCGCCGCGGGACATGCCATGCTGGAGGCCGGTGCCGACCTGCTGGATATCGGCGGCGAAAGCACCCGGCCCGGCTCGCATCCCGTGGCGCCGGAGGAGGAATGCCGGCGCGTGCTGCCGGTGATCCGCGAACTGGCAAAGGCCGCCACCATCAGCGTCGATACCCGCAATGCCGCCACCATGCTGGCGGCGCTGGAGGCCGGCGCCGAGATCGTCAACGACATCACCGCGCTGCGCCACGACCCGGCGGCGGCGCGGGTGCTGGCGCGGTCGGAGGCCAGCGTCATCCTGATGCACATGCTGGGCGAGGACCCGCGCACCATGCAGCAGAACCCGCGCTACGGCGACGTGGCGCTGGAGGTGGCGCAGTTCCTGGCGGACCGGGTCGCCGCCGCCGAACGGCTCGGCCTGCCGAAGGACCGGCTGGCGGTGGACCCTGGCATCGGCTTCGGCAAGCGCCTGCCGCATAATCTGGCGCTGATCGAGCGCCTGCCGCTGCTGGCCGGCATCGGCTGCCCGATCATCTTCGGTGCCAGCCGCAAGCGGTTCCTCGGCACGCTGTCCGCGGTGGAAACCCCGGCGGCGCGGGTGCCGGCCTCGGTCGCCGCGGCGCTGGCCGCAGCCTCCCGCGGCGCGGCGATGGTGCGGGTGCATGACGTGGCGGAGACGGTGCAGGCGCTTGCCGTCTGGCAGGCGCTGTCGGGCGGGGCGGAGGAGGATGACCCCGACTGACCTCCGCGTAAGTGGCTGTTTGCAAAGGGTGAAAACTTTGCGCGGCCGCATCGTGCGCCTCCCTGATACGTGACCGCCGCGGTTCCTCCGGGCGGTTGATCGCAGGCATTGCCCGCCGGTAACTCGCCTTCCGACCTGGTCGTGACGGAGCGAGAAACGTGCAGATTCTGCCGCGCCCCCTGCTGCCAGCCCTGCTGGCCCTGCTGCTGTTGCCAGGTGCCCCGGCCCGCGCCCAGCTCGGCGAGACCTCCTGCCCCGAGCTCGTGGCCTGGGCGCGGGAGCATGAGGTGCATGCGGAACGGGATATGAGCCTGGGCTGGGACCGCCTGCCGCCGCGGCAGGAGGTCATGCTGCCCGGCCTGTTCCTCGCCCCCGCCACCACCGCGACCTTCGGCAAGCCGGCGCTGGAATGGGACCGGCAGGACCTCCGCACCCTCGGGTCGCGCCTGCGCGCCTGCGCGCGGGACCGCGAGATGCGCCCGCACCGGGAGGTGCTGGCCGAGGCGCAGCGGCTGGTGTCCGGTCCAGCCTCCACCTTCCTGCAGCACCGGCAAAGGGTGCTGGCGGAACTGCCGGTTCAGCTGGAGCGGCTGGCGCAACAGCCCTTCGCACCGGCCCTGTTGCCCTTCCTCACCACCCTTGCGGCGGCCGGCGAACCGGCCGGATGGCAGGCGGCGCAGCAGGATTGGCGCGAGCTTCCGGGGGCGGCGCGGGGGACCGGCCACCAGTTGCTGCGGCTGGTTCCCTACCTGCTGCCGGAGGACCGGTCCCACCTGCTGCTGCCGGAGCTGGAGCGTCAGCGGGCGCAGCGCCAAGCCGAGGCGCGGCAGGCCAGCCTCGATGAGCTGGCCGCGCTGCCGCCCAATCCGCGCGGCCTGGCGGGGCTGGAGGCGATGGAGCAGGGGCCGGTCTGGCCGCTGCTGCGGCCGGAGGACCGGGCGGAGGTGGTGGCGGCGCGGCAGGCCCGGGGCGCTGCCCTGCTGGAGGAGATCGAGGCCGGGCTGCGCCGCCGCATCGCCGCCGTGCCGGCCAGCCTGCCGGCTTTCAACCGGCTGGCCGCGATCCGCCGCGACGCAGCGCTCGCGGCACTGCCCGCCGATCGGGCCGCAGCGCTGACCGCCGAGCTGGAGGAGCGGTCGCGCAGCCTGGCCGCGACGATGCTCGACCGGCTGGGCGTTGAACTGGCGGAGCGGCCGGAGACGGTGGAAAGCCTGGGCCACGTGGTGCTGGTCACGCAGCGGGTGACGGAGGCGCTGCGGCCGCATGCGGAGGCCGCGACCCTGGCGGCCTTCAAGGAATCCAGCACCCGCCGCATCGCCGCGATGGCGGCGGCGGCGCTGCCGGAATTCGTGGTGCTGCTGGAAGCGGTGCCGGCCGCGGGCCTCGATTCGCTGCAGGCGCCGCCCTGGATCGCCGCGCTGCCGCCGCCGCATGCAGGGCGCTACGCCAGCGCGCTGGCCGACCGGCGGGCGAAGCTGGAAGCGGCGATCGCCGCGGAACGGGCGGCCGAGGCGGCGCGGGAGGCAGGGCCCCTGGCCGGGCGTCACTACGCCACGCCGGATGGGGCGATGCGCCTGGAATTCCTCGATTCCAGCCGCGTGCTGGTGACCCAGGCGGCGACGCAGACGACCATCGCCGGCAGCTACGAGGAGATCGCCGGTGAGCGGCTGATCCTGACGCTGCCCGATACGAATGTGGTGCTGCAGCGGCAGGGACGCCGGCTGGATGGCGGCGCGGTGGTGCTGGAACGCCAGGCGGCACCCTGACGTCACCGCCGCGCCGGGCTGCCGCCGCCGTCGGGGATCGCGGCAGCGTGATGCTGAAAGTCGCCCTGCACGGCGCCGCGGATTTCAAACCCCGGTACGGGCGTTATAAGCGGGTGCATGAGCGCATTGACCCGCAAGCTTTTCGGCACCGATGGTATTCGCGGCACGGCCAACAAGCCACCGATGGATGCCGGCACGGCCCTCCGCCTCGGCCAGGCGGCGGGCCGGTTCTTCAACCGCGGCACGCACAAGCACCGCGTCGTCATCGGCAAGGACACGCGGCTGTCCGGCTACATGCTGGAACCGGCGATGACCGCGGGCTTCGTCGGCGCCGGAATGGATGTGGTGCTGGTCGGCCCGCTGCCGACGCCGGCCATCGCCATGCTGACGCGCAGCCTGCGCTGCGACCTCGGCGTGATGATCTCGGCCAGCCACAACCCCTACGAGGATAACGGCATCAAGCTGTTCGGCCCGGACGGGTTGAAGCTGTCCGATGCGCAGGAAGCCGAGATCGAGGCGCTGATGGATGCGCCGAATTTCCTGGAGACGCTGGCCGCCCCGGCCAAGCTCGGCCGCGCCAGCCGGCTGGACGATGCGCCGGGCCGCTATATCGAGGCCGCGAAGGCCGCCTTTCCGCGCGGCCGCAGCCTGGAAGGTCTGCGCATCGCCGTCGATTGCGCGCATGGCGCCGCCTACAAGGTGGCGCCCACCGTGCTGTGGGAATTGGGGGCGGAGGTGGTCTCCATCGGCGTCTCGCCGGATGGCTTCAACATCAACCGCGATTGCGGCGCGACGGCGCCGCAGAAGCTGGGCGAGCTGGTGCGGGAACGCCGCGCCGACCTCGGCATCGCGCTCGATGGCGATGCGGACCGGCTGGCGCTGTGCGACGAGCAGGGCCGCATCATCGACGGCGACCAGATCCTGGCCACCATCGCCGGCGCCTGGCACCGGGAAGGCAAGCTGACCGGCGGCGGCGTCGTCGCCACCGTCATGTCCAACCTCGGGCTGGAGCGGCACCTGGAGGGGCTGGGCCTCAAGCTGCACCGCACCAAGGTCGGCGACCGCTATGTCGGCGAGAAGATGCGGGAGGCCGGCTGCAACCTGGGCGGCGAGCAATCCGGCCATGTGATCCTCTCGGATTTCGCCACCACCGGCGACGGGCTGTTCGCCGCGCTGCAGGTGCTGGCGCTGCTGGTGGAGGAAGGGCGCCCGGCCAGCGAGGTCTGCCGCCGCTTCACGCCAATGCCCCAGTTGCTGGAGAATATCCGCTTCACCGGCACCTCGCCGCTGAATGATCCGGAGGTGGCGAAGGCCATCAAGGCGGCGGGGGAGAAGCTGGGCGACCGGGGCCGCGTACTGGTCCGCGCCTCCGGCACCGAGCCGCTGATCCGCGTGATGGCGGAGGCCGAGGATGCGGCGGAGATGCGCCGGACGGTGGCGGAGTTGTCCGCGCTGATCCGCGCCCGCGCCGCGGCCGGGGCGGTGAAGAAGGTGGCCGCGGCCGAATGACCGCATCCGGGGCCAGGGGCCGGGTGCTGATCTGCGCCGGGTCCGATTCCGGCGGCGGCGCGGGCATCCAGGCGGATATCAAGTCGGTCACCGCGCTCGGGGGCTATGCGGCCACGGCCGTGACGGCGCTGACGGCGCAGAACACGCTGGGCGTGCAGGATGTGATGGGGGTGCCGCCCGCCTTCATCCGGCTGCAGATCCGCATGGTGCTGGAGGATATCGGCGCCGACGCCATCAAGACCGGCATGCTGGCCGATGTCGCCACCATCGGCGCGGTCTGCGACGCGCTGGCGGAATACGGTGCCGGCATTCCGCTGGTGGCGGACCCGGTGATGGTGGCCAAGGGCGGCCACCGGCTGCTGGCGGCGGATGCGGTGGCGACGCTGGCGGAACGGCTGCTGCCGATGGCCGCGCTGATCACCCCGAACCTGCCGGAGGCGGAGGCGCTGGTCGGCTTCCCCGTCACCGACGTGCCCGCCATGCATCGCGCGGCGGAGGCATTGCTGCGGATGGGCGTGCGGGCCGTGCTGGTGAAGGGCGGCCACCTGGAGGGCGAGGTGCTGACCGATGTGCTGGCCACCGAAGCGGGCAGCGAGATCTTCGAAAGCCCGCGGATCGCCAGCACCAGCACGCATGGCACCGGCTGCACCCTGGCCTCGGCCATCGCCTGCGGCCTGGCCCAGGGCATGGCGCTGCGCGACGCGGTGGCACGTGCCCGCGCCTATGTGCGGGCTGCCATGCGCGCGGCACCCGGGCTGGGGCAGGGACATGGCCCGCTCGGCCATGGCATCACCTTCGACCCATCCCGCCTGGAGACCATGCCGTGAGGCGCTTCGACTTCGTCACCGTAGACGTGTTCACGGACCGTCGCTTCGGCGGCAACCCGCTGGCGGTGTTCCCGGATGCGCGCGGCCTTACGGACGCCGAGATGCAGGCGCTGGCGGCGGAGTTCAACCTTTCCGAGACCACCTTCGTGCTGCCACCGGAAGACCCGGCCAATACGGCGCGCGTGCGGATCTTCACCCGGCAATACGAAATGCCCTTCGCCGGTCATCCGAATGTCGGCACCGGCTTCGTGCTGGCCGATCGCGCCGTCGATGGCGTGCTGCGCTTCGAGGAGATCGCCGGGCTGGTGGAAGTGCGGGTGGACGGGCAGGACACCACCATCGCCGCGCCGCAGCCGCTGACGCTGGATGTGGAAGTTCCCGTGGCCCTGGTCGCCCGCGCGGCGGGGCTGGCGGAGGCCGATATCGTGGTGGCGCGACACGCGCCGGTGCGTGCCGGCACTGGCAATTTCTTCGTGCTAGCCGAGGTGACGCCGGACGCGCTCGGCCGCGCCCAGCCGGATTTCGCCGGTTTCCGCGCGGGGCTGGAGGCGGTGCCCGCTCTGGCCGGGCGCTTCGCGCTGTATCTGTATGCGCCGGACGGCGCCGCGGTGCGCGCGCGCATGTTCGCCCCGCTCGGCGGCACGGTGGAGGATGCGGCGACCGGCAGCGCGGCGACACCGCTCGCCGCGCTGCTGCTGAAGCTCTCGGGCGCTGAGAAGGGCGCCTGGGACATCACCCAGGGCGTCGAGATGGGCCGGCCGAGCCTGCTGCGCACCACCGCGCGCCGTGCGGCGGATGGCATTCGCGCCACCGTCGGCGGCGGCTGCGTGCGGATGCTGCGCGGGGAGATCGAGCTATGAGCGGCACCGGCAAGCGCAGCACCCCGAAGCCCCGGGTCAAGGCCGCGGCGCCGAAGCGTGCCGTTCCGGCCGGGGCCGCGCCACCGGACGCGCCGTCGCTCGCCGTGCCGAGCGAAGCCGAACCGCCCACCGCCGTGCCTGTACCTGTGCCCGTGCCTGGGCCTGGGCCCGTGCTCGCCGCCGTGCCGGTGCCGGCCGCACCCCCGGGCCTGGCGCATCTGCCGCTGCCGCTGCTGGTGCTGCCGATGGGCCTTGGCGGGCTGGGCCTGGCGTGGCGGGAAGCCGCCACGGTGCTCGGCGCGCCGGGCGCGATCGGCGAGGCGCTGCTGGCGCTGACCGCGCTGCTCTGGCTGGTGGTGGTCGGCGGCCAGGTGCTGCGGGCGCTGCGCTATCCGGACGCCATGCTGGCCGAGTTGCGCCACCCGGTCCGCGTCGCCTTCGCCGCGGCGCCGACGGTGGCCCTGATGATCCTGGCCGGCGCCGTCTGGCCGCATGCGCCGGGCTTCGGCGCCGGGCTGTGGGGTGTGGCGGTCGCGCTGCACCTGGTGGTGGCGATGCTTCTGCTGCGCCGCGTGCTGGCCGGGCGAGGGGAGGTGGCGATGCTGGCGCCGCCGCTGCTCATCCCCTTCGTCGGCAATATCCTGGCGCCGGTCTTCGGCGCCCGGATGGGCTTCCTGGATGCATCCTGGATGATGTTCGGTGTCGGCACGCTGCTGTGGCTCGCGGTGCTGCCGCTGCTGCTGCACCGACTGCTGGCGGGGCCGCCGCTTCCCTTCGCGATGCGGCCCAGCATCGCCATCTTCGTCGCGCCGCCGGCGGTGGGCGCGCTGGCGGTGGCGGCCTTGACCGGGCAGGCGCATGGATTGGCGCTGGCCTTCACCGGCGTGGCGCTGCTGGTGGCGGCGGCGGTGCTGTCGCTGGCGCGGGAATTGGCGCGGGTGCCGTTCAGCCTTTCCTGGTGGGGCGTCACCTTCCCCTCCGCCGCCTTCGCCGTGATGCTGATGGGGCAGGGTTTCCACCCGGTGTTCGGCTGGCTGGCGCTGGCGCTGAACACGGCGCTGACCGGCTGGGTGGCCTGGCGCACCGCCAAGGCGGCACGGGCGGGCGTGTTCCTGCGGCCCGAGGCCCACTGAACGGGATGCTTGCGCGGTCCCGCCGGCGGGTCTAACCCTCGCGGCGGGCCACGCTCCCCCACCGGAGCGCATTCGCTTCTGGAAGGGAGCCTGCATATGACCGCCAAGCCGGACCTGCGTCCGCACAATCCCCGTTTCTCCTCTGGTCCCTGCGCCAAGCGCCCCGGCTGGTCGCTGGCGGTGCTGGAGGGTGCGCTGCTCGGGCGCAGCCATCGGGCCAAGGATCCCAAGGCCAAGCTGGCCGAGACCATCGAACTGTCCAAGGCCATCCTCGGCATGCCGAAGGATTGGCGGCTGGGCATCGTCCCCGCCTCCGACACCGGCGCGGTGGAGATGGCGCTGTGGTCGCTGCTCGGGCCAAAGGGCGTCGATATCCTGGCCTGGGAATCCTTCTCGAAGGATTGGGCAACGGATGTCACCAAGCAGCTCAAGCTGACCGATGTGCGGGTGCTGGCGGCGGGCTACGGCAAGCTGCCGGAACTGGCGCAGGTCGATCCGGCGCGCGACCTGGTCTTCGTCTGGAACGGCACCACCAGCGGCGTGCGCCTGCCCAACGCGGACTTCATCGCCGATGGCCGCCAGGGCCTGGCGATCTGCGACGCCACCTCCGCCGCCTTCGCCATGGAACTGCCCTGGAACAAGCTCGATGTGGTGACCTGGTCCTGGCAGAAGGTGCTGGGCGGGGAGGCGGCGCATGGCATGCTGGCGCTGTCGCCGCGCGCCGTCGCCCGCCTGGAATCCCACAAGCCCGCCTGGCCCATGCCGAAGATTTTCCGGATGACCAAGGACGGCAAGCTGAACGAGGGCATCTTCAAGGGCGAGACCATCAACACGCCGTCGATGCTCTGCGTGGAAGATGCGATCGACGGGCTGCGCTGGGCCGAAAGCGTTGGCGGCCTGAAGGGGCTGGTCGCGCGATCGGAGGCGAACCTCGCCGCCATCGCCGACTGGGTCGCCGGCAGTGACTGGGCGGCCTTCCTGGCGGAGGATGCGGCGACGCGGTCCTGCACCTCGATCTGCCTGAAGATCGTCGCGCCGTGGTTCACCGCGCTCGACGTGGAGGGGCAGGCCGCGGTCGCCAAGAAGCTCGCGGCGATGCTGGAGAAGGAAGGCGTGGCGCTCGACGCCGCGAATTACCGCGACGCCCCGCCGGGCCTGCGCATCTGGGGCGGCGCCACGGTCGAGACCAGCGACATCAAGGCCTTGCTGCCTTGGCTGGACTGGGCTTTCGCGAATATCGCCGCTGAGCGGAAGGCGGTGGCGGCATGAGCGCGCCCAAGGTTCTCATCAGCGACAAGCTCTCCCCCGCCGCCATCGCCATCTTCAAGGGCCGCGGCATCGAGGTGGATTTCAAGCCCGGCCTGAAGCCTGCCGAGCTGCGCGAGATCATCGGCCAGTATGACGGCCTGGCGATCCGCAGTGCCACCAAGGTAACTCGGGAAATGCTGGACGTGGCGACGCGGCTGAAGGTCGTGGGCCGCGCTGGCATCGGCGTCGACAATGTCGATGTGTCGAGTGCCACTGCGCGCGGCGTGGTCGTGATGAACACGCCCTATGGCAATGCCATCACCACGGCGGAACATGCCATCGCGATGATGTTCGCCCTCGCGCGCCAGATCCCCGAAGCCTCGACCAGCACCAAGGCAGGCAAGTGGGAGAAGAACCGCTTCATGGGCGTCGAGGTCTCGGGCAAGACGCTTGGCCTGGTGGGTGCCGGCAATATCGGCAGCATCGTCGCCAACCGTGCCTGCGGCCTGCACATGAAGGTCATCGCCTACGACCCCTTCCTGTCGGAGAAGCGGGCGGTCGAGCTCGGCGTGGAGAAGGTGGACCTTGAGACCCTGGTGTCCCGGGCCGACTTCATCACCATCCACGCGCCCTTCACTGAGCAGACGAAGAACATCCTTTCCCGTGAGCGCATCTTCGCCATGAAGAAGGGCGCGCGGCTGATCAACTGCGCCCGTGGCGGGCTGGTGGACGAGGCGGCGCTGTTCGAGGCGCTGCAATCCGGCCACCTCGCCGGCGCGGCGCTCGATGTGTTCGAGACGGAGCCGGCCACCGACAGTCCGCTCTTCGGCCTGGAGAACGTGGTCTGCACCCCGCATCTGGGCGCGGCCACGGCCGAGGCGCAGGAGAATGTGGCGCTGCAGGTGGCGGAGCAGATGAGCGACTTCCTGCTCACCGGCGCCGTCTCCAACGCCATCAACATGCCCTCCGTCACCGCGGAGGAGGCGCCGCGCCTGCGGCCCTACATGGAGCTCGCCCGGCAGCTCGGTGCGCTGGCCGGCCAGCTCACCGCCGCGCAGGGCGAGGAGATCAAGGCGATCCATGTGGCCTATGAGGGCCAGGCGGCGGAGCTGAACCAGCGGCCGCTGACGGCCGCGGCCCTGGCCGGCGTGCTGACGCCGATGATGGGCGCGGTGAACATGGTCAACGCCCCCGTGGTCGCGCGCGAGCGCGGCATCGAGGTGGCGGAGACGGTGCTGGAGCGCAGCGGCGACTATGCGACGCTGGTGCGCGTGACGGTGGTGACGCAGGGGCTCAACCGCTCCGTCGCCGGCACGCTGGTCGGTAACGGCAAGCCGCGGCTGGTCGAGGTGAAGGACATCGCGGTGGAGGCCGATTTCGCGCCGCACATGCTGTATGTGACGAACCAGGATCGCCCCGGCTTCATCGGCCATTTCGGCACGACGCTGGCCGATGCGGGGATCAACATCGCCACCTTCCATCTCGGCCGCAATACACCGGGCGGGGATGCGATCTGCCTGGTGGGGCTGGATGCGCCGGTGCCGGACGGGGTGCTGGCCACGGTGCGGGCACTGCCGCTGGTGGTGCGGGCGACACCGCTGGCCTTTTGACGATGCGCGCCGCCCGGTGACCCCGTGCCACCGGGCGGTGCGGCCTCATTTCCCGGTACGGCGCAATGCCTCGCCGAGGTTCTTGGTCCTGCCGGCCCTCGCCCCCTGGCTGCGGCCGGCGGGTTCCTGGCCGAGGCTGGCGACCACCTTCTTCACTGCTTCGCCACCGATCTCGTTCGACTGGATCAGCTTCTCCAGCCGTTCGAGGTCCCGGATGATGCCCTTGGCGCCGGGCGTTTCCACGGTTTCCAATGCCCTCTCCCTGCCCTCGATGATCTTGACCGCCGCGCCGAAGGCGAGCCGTTCACGCGCCGGTCCGGGGCGAAAGCGCCGTTCCGGGGCGCAGGTTTCAGAGGGATCTTCGCTGGCGCGCAGGTTGCGGCGCGGCGCGATGCGCCGTGCCATCGAACGGCGCGCGCGGCCCTCGCCATGGATGCTGCCGCGGCGTCGGTCAGCTGCCGCTGCGTGCGCGGCCATCCAGCCGGCGGATCTCGCCATAGGCAGCCGCCGCGGCTTCCGAGACGCGGGGCAGGCGGGGCAGGGTGCCGAGCCGTGCCAGGGTGGCCTGCGGGCCAAGCGGGAAGTCCGGCCCCGTCAGCGCCGCCTCCGCCCGGGCCGGGCGGCCCTGGTCCAGCGCCGCCGCGGCATCACGCAGCGCGGCGATGACGCTGGCCGGCGGCGCCTGGGGCGCGATGCCGATCGCCTGGCGAAGCTCCGACACGCCCAGGCCGGTGGCGTGCAAGGCGGGGCCGGAGGCCTCGTGCATGTAGCGTGGATCCTCGCGCAGTGCGGCCGCCACCACCTCGAGCTGCACGGCGGCGCGGGCGGCCTGGGCCGGATTGCCGGCGAGGCGGGAGGTATCGGCCAGCCACCAGGGCGCGGACAGCGCGGCACCGCGCACCGGGTCTCCGAAGCCGCCCAGATGCTCCGCCGCCGGGTCGGCGCAGGCGGTGGCGAGCAGCAGCAGGGCGAGGCGGAGGGGCGCGCGCATCCGGCGAGTCTGCTGGCGCTTCGGCGCCGCGGCAAGTCACGCTTCGTGACGTGACCGAGCGGGCGGATGCGGGAATCCTGCGGCATGACGTTCCACCTGCCCACCCCGCCTCTATGCACGCCCCCTCTGCGCACGCTGTCCCGCCGGGGCCTGATCCTGGCCGCACCCGCCCTGCTGCTGCCCGGCTGCGCCCAGGCCCAGCCGGCGGGCGGCACGCCGGCGCAGACGGAGGGACCCTATTACCCGCGGGCGATCCCGGCCGATGCGGATGCCGATCTGCGCCGCGTCGCCGGGCTCGGGCAGGTGGCGCAGGGGCGGCCGCTGCTGCTGGCGGGCCAAGTGCGCAACCTGGATGGCGCGGCACTGCCCGGCGCGGTGGTGGAGATCTGGCAGGCCGACCATGCCGGCATCTACCTGCATCCGCGCGAGGGCCGGCTGGTGCAGCGCGATACCGGGTTCCAGGGCTATGGCCGGGTCCGCGCGGATGCCGAGGGCCGCTACGCCTTCCGCACCATCCGCCCCGGCCAGTACCCCGGCCGCACGCCGCATATCCACCTGCGCGCGCATCCGCCCGCCGGCGGCCCGGCCCTGACCACGCAGGTGTATTTCCCGGACGAGCCGATGAACGCCCGCGACGGCCTGCTGCGGCGGGTGGCCGAGGAACGCCGCGCCCTGCTGCTGGCGCGGCTCTCGACCACCGATGAGGGCCAGCGCGCGGGCTTCGATATCATCCTGACCTGAGCACCCTCGTTTGAGCGCCGGGGGTTGCGGAGGGGCCGCCCCCCTGCCACACACGCGCCGCCTTTCTGCGGCGCTGAACAATAGAATGACCGACGACCCTCCGAACCCCGCCTTGCTGCCCGCCGGCCTGTCCGATGTCCTGCCGCCCGAGGCGGAGCGGGAGGCGATGCTCGTCGAGGTGCTGGCCGAGACCTTCGCCCGTCATGGCTATGAGCGGGTGAAGCCGCCGCTGCTGGAATTCGAGGACAGCCTGCTCGCCGGCTCCGGCGCCGCGGTGGCCGAGCAGACCTTCCGGCTGATGGACCCGGTCAGCCACCGCATGATGGGGCTGCGCGCCGATACCACGCCACAGGTCGCCCGCATCGCCGCGACCCGCATGGCGCGCGTGCCGCGCCCGCTGCGGCTGAGCTATGCCGGCCAGGTGCTGCGCGTCCAGGGCACGCAGCTCGCGCCCGCGCGCCAGCTTCCGCAGGCCGGGATCGAGCTGATCGGGCCGGAAAGCGCCGAGGCCGATGCCGAGGTCGCGGCCGTGGCGGCGGAGGCGCTCGCCGCTGTCGGCATCACCGACGCCTCGCTGGACATCACCCTGCCGCGCCTCGCCCCCGCGCTTCTGGATGAGGCCGGGGTGCAGGGCGAGGCACGCCGCAAGCTGGCCCGCGCGCTGGACCGCAAGGATGCCGCCGCGGTGACCGAGCACGCCGCGCAATCCGGCGGCGCCGCTCTGCTGCTGCCCGCCCTGCTCGCCGCCGCCGGCCCGGCCGATGCGGCGCTGGCGGTGCTGGCGGCGGAGGAGCTGCCGCCGGCGGCGCGGCAGATCGCGGACCATGCCGCCGCCGTGGTGGCCGCGGTGCGAGCCCTGGCGCCGAGCCTGCGGATCACGCTGGACCCGCTGGAATTCCGCGGCCTGCACTACCATACCGGCGTCGCCTTCACGATTTTCGGCGCCGGCCGCACCGGCGAATTGGCACGCGGCGGCCGCTACCTTTCGGGCGAGGAACCGGCGACCGGCATGACGCTGTACCCGGACGCCGTGTTGCGCGCCGTGTCGCCCGCGGCGCCGCGACTGCGCGTCTTCGTGCCGCGCGGGGCGGATGCCGGCCAGGCTGCGGCGCTGCGCGCGCGCGGCTATGCCACGGTGGCGCAGCTCGCCGCCGCCGATACGGCGCAATCCTTGCGCTGCACACATGTGATGGACGGCACCGGCGCGCTGCGCCCCGTGCAGGACCCGGTTCAGGAGTAGACGCGATGGCCAATGTCGCCGTCATCGGCGCCCAATGGGGCGACGAGGGCAAGGGGAAGGTTGTGGACTGGCTCGCCAGCCGGGCCGACATCGTCGTGCGCTTCCAGGGCGGCCATAATGCCGGCCACACGCTGGTGGTGGGCAACCAGGTGTACAAGCTGTCGCTGCTGCCCTCGGGCGTGGTGCGCGGCAAGCTCGGCGTCATCGGCAATGGCGTCGTGCTGGACCCGGAGCACCTGCTGAGCGAGATCGCGAAGGTCACCGCGCAGGGGCTGAAGGTGACGCCGGAGAATCTTCGGATCGCGGAGAATGTGCCGCTGATCCTGCCGCTGCACCCGGCCATCGACAAGGCGCGTGAAGTGGCGCGCGGGGCTTCGGCCATCGGCACCACCGGGCGCGGCATCGGCCCGGCCTATGAGGACAAGGTGGCGCGCCGCGCCATCCGCCTGTCCGACCTGGCGGAGCCGGAGGTGCTGTCGCACAAGCTGGACGAGCTGCTGCTGCACCACAACACGCTGCTGAAGGGCCTCGGCGCGCCGGTCTTCGAGAAGCAGGTGCTGCTCGACCGGCTGCTGGAACTGGCGCCGCTTCTGCTGCCCTTCTCGGAGCCGGTCTGGCAGCTGCTGGACGAGGCCCACCACACCGGCAAGCGCGTGCTGTTCGAGGGCGCGCAGGCGGTGATGCTGGATGTGGACCACGGCACCTACCCCTACGTCACCTCCTCCAACACCGTCGCCGGCAATGCCGCGGCGGGGTCGGGCGTCGGGCCGAAGCAGATCGGCTATGTGCTCGGCATCGCCAAGGCCTACACCACCCGCGTCGGCTCCGGCCCCTTCCCGACGGAGCTGAAGGACGACACCGGCCGCCTGCTGGGCGAGCGCGGCCATGAATTCGGCACCGTCACCGGCCGGCCGCGCCGTTGCGGCTGGTTCGACGCCTGCATGGTGCGCCAGGCGGTGAAGGTCGGCGGCGTCGAGGGCCTGGTGCTGACCAAGCTCGACGTGCTGGACGGCATGAAGGAGCTTCGCATCTGCACCGGCTATGAGGTGGACGGCCAGGTGCTGAACCGCCTGCCGGCCTCGATCGCGGCGCAGGAGAAGGCGAAGCCGGTCTATGAGGTGCTGACCGGCTGGTCCGGCTCCACCCGCGGCGCCCGCAGCTACGCCGAATTGCCGGCCGAGGCGGTGAAGTATGTGCGGCGGATCGAGGAACTGGTGGAGGCGCCGGTGGTGCTGCTCTCCACCAGCCCGGACCGCGACGACACCATCATGCTGCGCGATCCTTTCGCGGGCTGACGCCTGCCCTTAAGCGTGCCGCAGGCATGCCGGGGGCGTGACGGGCGCGGCCTCCGGCCGCCAGGCTCGCGGCACTTGCCGCGGCGGCCGCTCGGACCGGTCAACGGACCGGCCCGCCAATGACAGGGGGAGAAAGTGCGATGAGCCAAGCCGAGGAATTCCACAACCTGGATGACGAGACGCAGGGCCTCGCCCGCGAACTCGCACCCGGCGTCACCACCCGGATCTTCCCGGGCGAGCACGCCATGCTCTCGATCGTGACCATCGCGCCCGATGCCATGGGCACGCTGCACGACCATCCGGAGGAACAATGGGGCGTGTTGCTGGATGGCAGCGCCATCCGCATCCAGGGCGGCGAGGAGATCGCGGTGAAGAAGGGCGATTTCTGGCGCACCCCGGGCGGCGTGCCGCACACCATGAAGGCCGGGCCCGAAGGCTGCCGGGTGCTGGATATCTTCGCCCCGCCGCGCGAGGCCTACCGCAAGCAGGGCAAGGGCTTCGGCTGACCCGCTTTCCCCTCCGCGGAGGGGAGGGTCGGCCGCCAATTCATCTAGACATCCGGTTGTCATAGAATTGCAACACTGGCAGCCTGCCGGTGATGCAGACCAACCGCGCAACAACCCCTGGCGACACCGCCACCCGGCCGGAAGCGGAGGGCACGGACCGGCGCGCCGCCGACCGTGCCTCCCGCGACGCCTCCATCGTGCTCGGGCTGACGCTGCCGGGCGATACGGTGCTGTATCTGCTGCTGCCGCTGCATGCCGCCAGCTTCGGCGTGACGCTGGCGGAGGCCGGGCTGCTGCTGGCGGCGAACCGGCTGGTGCGGATCATCGGCTATGGCTGGGTCGCGAGCTTCTATGAGCGGTCGGGACCCCGCAACGCCTGCCTGCTGGCCGTGTTCGGCGCCGCCTGCGCCACCGCCGGCTATGCCGTGCTGCCGGGCGTCTGGTGGCTGCTGCCGGCGCGGCTGCTCTGGGGCCTGTCCTTCGCCGCGATGAACATCGCCACCCAGGCGCTGGCCACGGCGGAGGTTTCCGGCGCCTCCCGTCGCAGCGGCGTGTCCCGCGCCATCATCGCCACGGGGCCGATGCTCGGCCTGTTGGCCGGCGCAGTGGCGGCGGAGGTGGCGGGGCCGCGCGTGGTGTTCCTGGGCCTTGGCCTGCTGTCGCTGGTGGCGCTGCCCTTCGCCTGGCGCCTGCCGGGCGGGGAGGGGCCGCGCCTGCGCGCCGCCGGCCCGCGCTTCGCGCTGCCGAAGCCGCTGGATGTCTGGTCCTTCGTGCAGGGGCTGACGCTGGATGGGCTGTTCGTGCTCGGCCTCGCCTTCCTCGCCGCCGCCGCCCTGCCGCAGGGCGCGGCGCTGGCGGCCGGCGCGGCACTATCGGCGCGCTACCTGGCGGAGGTGGTGCTGGGCCCGCCGGCGGGGCGGCTGGCGGAGAAGTTCGGGGCGGCCCGGCTGCTGCTGCTGGTCTCCCTGGCCTCCGCCGCCGGGCTGGCGGTGATCGGCGTCGGCTGGCTGTGGGTGGGCAGCCTGCTCGTGGTCGGGCTGCGCGGGCTGTTGCAGCCGCTGCCGGCGCCGGTGGCGGCCGCGCGCGCGGCGCCGCAGGAACGCGTGGCGGTCCTGGCGCGGCTCGCCACCTGGCGCGACATCGGCGCCGGAATCGGGCCGCTGGTGGCGGGGGTGCTGTTGCCGCTCGTGCCGGCTGTCTGGCTGTATCTCGGGGCCGCCGCGCTGCTGGCGGCGGCCTCCGTCGCGGCGCTGCGGCGGTAAAGGGGGCTCAGCCCGCCTCGGCCAGCAGCGCCTTGAGGTCGAGCCGCTTGGTGCACATCAGCAGCCGGCCATCCGTGCCGCGCGGCCATTCGTCGCGGGGGCGGTCGCGGTAGAGTTCCACGCCATTGCCATCCGGGTCGCGCAGATACAGCGCCTCCGACACGCCATGGTCGCTGGCACCCTCCAGCGGCCAGCCGGCCTCGACGAGCTGCTTCAGGGCGCGGGCGAGGGCGGGGCGATCCGGCAGCAGCAGCGCCACATGGTATAGGCCGGTGGTGCCGAAGCCGGGCGGGCTGCCGCCTGCACTTTCCCAGGTGTTCAGCGCGATGTGGTGGTGATAGCCGCCGGCCGAGAGGAACACCGCCTGGTCGCCGATGCGCTGTTGCACCTCCAGCCCGATCAGGTCGCGCCAGAAGCGCAGGCTGCGCTCCAGCTCCGCCACCTTCAGGTGGACATGGCCGATACGGGCCTCGGCGGGCATGGTGTAGGGGGCGGTGCGGGTTTCACCTTCGACGGTGAGCGACATGGCGGGGCTCCTTCCTGGTGGGTCTAGGATGGGCATTCGCGTCACCCGGGTCCAATCCGGCGGCCGCATGGGCCATATCGCCCCGGGTGATGGGGGGCTCAGCCCTGCTTCGCGCCGTTGCCATCCAGGGCGCGGCGGATGCGGCGCGCCACTTCCGCCCGGCGATAGGGCTTCTGCATCACCGGAAAGCCATGCGGGCGGATGCCGGTGCTGGCCGCCTCGTCCCGCGGGTCGACATATCCGGTGGAAAGCAACACGCGAAGGCCCGGGCGGCGCTGCCGCGCCTCGCTTGCCAGGGTGATGCCGTTGATGCCGCCGGGCATCACCACGTCGCTGAACAGCAGGTCGTATTGCCGCTCCGGATCGTTCAGAAGGCTCATCGCGCTTGGGCCGTCGGTCGCGGTCTCCACCTGGTAGCCGAGGTCGATCAGCAGGCTCTCGGCCAGGTCCAGCACCTCGGCATTGTCATCCACCACCAGCACCCGTTCGCCCTGGCCCCGCGGTTCGGAATCGGTTTCGGGGGCATCGCGGCCGCCCTGGTTCTGGACCGCCACCTCCGGCGCCAGCGCAGGGAAGCGCAGCCGCACGGTGGTGCCATTGCCCTCCGTGCTCTCGATCCGCAGGAAGCCGCCGGATTGGCGGACGAAGCCATAGACCTGGGCGAGACCGAGGCCGGAGCCCTGGCCGACCTCGCGCGTCGTGAAGAAGGGTTCCGTGACCCTGTCCAGGATGGCGCTCGGGATGCCGATGCCGGTGTCGCTGACCGCCAGCTCCACGAAGCCATGCGGCGCCGCGTCGCCATCCGGCGTCTCCGGCTGCGGCACGTGGCGCGAGGTGATGACCACCTCGCCGCGGCCCGGCATGGCGGCGCTGGCATTGAGCAGCAGGTTCACCAGCGCGGCTTCGAACTGGCCGGAATCCAGCCGTGCCGCCGGCAGGCCCGGCGCCAGGTCCAGCCGCAGTGCCAGGCCGCCCAACGCCCGCGCCAGCAGCTCCGACAGCCCTTGCAGGCAGGCATTGATATCGGTGGGCAGCCCGTCCAGCCTTTGCCGGCGGGCGAAGGCCAGAAGCTGCCGGGTCAGCTCCGCGCCGCGCCGGGCGGCTTCCAGCGCACCCTCATGCCGCCGCCGGGCGCGTGGGTTGCCGGATTCCTCGACAAGCGGGCGCAGCACCTCCAGCGACCCGACCACCACCTGCAGCAGGTTGTTGAAATCATGCGCGACACCGCCGGTGAGCTGGCCCAGCGCCTCCAGCCGCTGGGTCCGGCGCAGCGCGTCCTCCGCCTCCCGCCGGCGGGAGACGTCGAGCTGGCTGCCGAAATAGTACAACAGGCTGCCATCGCTGCCGAAGACCGGGCTGACGAACAGCGCATTCCAGAAGGTGCTGCCGTCCTTGCGGTAGTTCACCAGCTCGATCGAGATGTCGGTGCGGGAGGAGATGGCGTTGCGGATCTGAGCGATCGCGTCGAGGTCCGTGTCCGGCCCCTGCATGAAGCGGCAGTTGCGACCAAGAACCTCCTCTGCGGGATAGCCGGTCATCTGCTGGAATGCGGGGTTGGCGAAGACGATCGGGTTGTCCGGCCGGTTGGGGTCGGTGACGATCATCGGCATGCGGGTCATCTCGATGGCGGCGAAGAAGACATCCTCGCGACCGAGCGGCGATGACGCATGATTGTCGCCGGGCAACGCATCTGGTCGCAGTGGCCGGGCGGCTGGGAAGATCTGGTCTGGCTGGCGTGTCACGGGGGAGAAAGGCGGAATTTCCTGGAAGAGTTCCATGAAAGAGACACATTTAACGGCCGCTCAGAAAATCGGCCCCATAAAAAACGCCCCGTGCCAGGACACGGGGCGTTGCTCACGAGCGAAGTTCGGTCGCATCAGGCGACGCCGAGGCGACGCTCCACGATCTGGGTCTTCATGCTCTTCTGGAGCTTCTCGAAGGCCCGCACCTCGATCTGACGCACGCGCTCCCGGCTGATGTTGTACTGCTGGGACAGCTCCTCCAGCGTCGTCGGCTCATCCTTCAGACGCCGCTCGATCAGGATGTGGCGTTCCCGGTCGTTTAGCGTCTTCAGCGCCTCCCCGAGCAGCTCGCGGCGGTTGGACATGTCCTGCCGTTCGGCGAGCTCGGTCTCCTGGCTCTCGCCGTCATCGACCAGCCAGTCCTGCCATTCGCCGTCGCTGTCGGCGCGCACGGGGGCATTCAGGCTGTTGTCGGGCGAGGCGAGGCGGCGGTTCATCGACACCACATCGGCTTCCGGCACGGCCAGGACGCGGGCGATCTTTTCCACCTGCTCCGGCTTCAGGTCGCCTTCCTCCAGCGCCGCCATCTGGCCCTTCAGCCGGCGGAGATTGAAGAACAGCTTCTTTTGCGCGGCCGTCGTCCCCATCTTCACCAAGGACCAGCTGTGCAGGATGTATTCCTGTATCGCCGCGCGGATCCACCACATGGCGTAGGTCGCCAGGCGGAAGCCGCGATCCGGGTCGAAGCGCTTGACGGCCTGCATCATGCCGACATTGCCCTCGGAGATCAGCTCACCGACCGGCAGCCCGTAGCCGCGGTAGCCCATGGCGATCTTGGCAACCAGGCGGAGGTGAGAGGTCACCAGGCGGTGGGCGGAGGGCTCGTCGCCCTCATCCTTCCAGCGCTTGGAGAGGTTGTACTCCTCCTCCGGCGTCAGCATCGGAAACTTGCGGATGTCCTGAAGGTACCGGGACAGGTTGCCTTCGGGGGCCATCGGAATGGACAAAGTGGAAGCCATGGCGAGAACTGCCTCCTCGGTCGCCTGGCGCCCCCCGTGACGGCGGGGCCCATGACGGCTGTGCTGTTCTGCCAACGTCGGCCGGGCCCTCCCTTTCCATCCCCACCCCGGTCACGACGGGGTGATGAGTGGAGGGGGCGCTCCTGACCCGGGGGATCATCACCCCGGGGCCGGGGGGCGCGAAGCGGCACCCACCCGAAGCTGGCAGCGGATTCTTAGATCGTATCCATGCCGGGATCAAGAAAAACCCGACCTGCAAGGTAGGTTTACGTTCGGTTACCGGCCTGTAACATCTCCGTCCAGGTACGACAGCAGCAGGGCCATGTCCGGAGGCAAGGGTGCCGTGAAACTTAGCGCGGCACCTGTAACCGGATGATTAAAGCCCAGCGTCGCTGCGTGCAGCGCCTGGCGCGGAAATGCTGTTAGCGCTTCGCGGACGGGGCCTGAAAGGTTACGCGCCGCCGCCGGAATCCGGCGCAGATAGACCGGGTCCCCCACCAGCGGATGGCCGATATGCGCCAGATGCACCCGGATCTGGTGTGTCCGTCCGGTGGCCAGGCGGCAGCGCAGCAGGGCGCAGGATGTGCCGAAGGCGCGTTCGGTGCGATAGCGGGTCTGCGCGTGCTTGCCGTTGCGGGTGACCACAGCCATCCGCTTGCGGTCCATCGGGTGGCGGCCGATGTCGCCGATGATCTCGCCCTCCAGCGGGTTGGGCAGGCCCCACACCAGCGCCAGGTATTCCCGGTCCAGGTCCCGGTTGGCGAAGGCCAGGGACAGCGCCGCATGGGCGCGCTCCGACTTCGCCACCACCATGACGCCGGAAGTGTCCTTGTCCAGCCGATGCACGATGCCTGGCCGCTTCTCGCCGCCGATGCCGGTCAGATCCTCCGCCGCATGGGCCAGGACGGCATTCACCAGCGTGCCGTCGCGGTTGCCGGGGGCGGGGTGGACCACCAGGCCGGCCGGCTTGTCGAGGACGATCAGGTGCCGGTCCTCGAACAGGATGGTCAGCGGAATGTCCTGCGGCTGCGGCACCGCATCCTCCGGCGGCGGCAGGCGCAACGCGTAGCGGGCGCCGGGGCGCACCGGCTCGGCCGGGTCATGCACTCGCACGCCGTCCCGCGTCGCCTGGCCCGATTCGATCAGGGCCTTGACCCGGGACCGCGACAGGCCGCCTATCCCGGCGGCCAGCGCATCCGTCAGAAAACGGTCGGCGCGCAGGCCGGCGGCCTCCGGCGGGGCCAGGATTTCAACGGTCTGGCCCGCATCGGGCTCGGGAAGGGGGGTTTGCGTGGCGGCGCTCAAATGGCTGGTTGGCGTGATGGGGGTCATGATTGTCCTCGGCACGGTGGGCCTGGTTTTCGTTCTCGTCCAGCGCATGAGCACGGCGGGCGGGGAGGTGGCACTGCCGCCGACCTCGCTGGGCCAGCCCGCCGGCACGCGGCTGCTTTCGGTGGCCGCGGCGGAAGGGCGCTTTGCCGTGCTCGTGGCCCGGCCGGACGGCACGGAACGCTTGCTGCTGCTCGATGCCGGCCGTGGCCGCGTGGTCGGGGAGCTGCGGGCGGCGGAGTAGGCGCCCGATGGCGCACCGCAAGCCGAACCTGCCGCAGAAGATCTGCGCCACCTGCGCCCGCCCCTTCGCCTGGCGGCGCAAATGGGCGCGCGACTGGGACAGCGTGCGCCACTGCTCCGACGCCTGCCGCAGCGGCCGGCGGGAAGCCGCGCGGGCCGCTGGAAAGGCCGCCGGCAAGACTGGCGAAAAAACTGCTGCAGACCGGGTTGATCCTCCGGCGCCGGAAGGCTAATCAGCGCGCCTCGCGATGCTTCGGCGCCGCGGGTTGTCTGGGTCCCCTTCGTCTAGAGGCCTAGGACACCGCCCTCTCACGGCGGTAACAGGGGTTCGAATCCCCTAGGGGACGCCATTCCGGAATATTGAACCGGATCAGCGCCTTAGCTCAGGCCGCACGCACCATTCGTAGCAGCATTCCGTAGCAAGTTTTGTAGCGCGCTCCGCTTCTGGCGGTCCTGGCTGTGATTCCCGTAGCCAACTCCGTATCAAGCCGGCCCTCCCAGGCAGCCCAAGCACCGTTACCGCATGACCAAGCTGCCATGCCGGTCGTCTGCGGCCCCTGACGGTCATCTTTAGAGCCAGCCCCCCAGGGGCAGCAGATGGGCGGGGCTGGGACCACTCCCCCTACCGGGATGTCTATGCACGCACTCGCCCTAAACTGCCTGAAGCACGCGGATACCACTTCGATATAGAGTGGGAGCGACTTGCTCGCCTGTGCCGCAAGACGCAGCGAACGCCAGCGCGCACATGCCACCTGAGCCTGAGGCTGCCCGGCGCGTAACGGCCCGTTCCGAGCGAGGGCGACGCGACCGCATTAGCGGGAAAAATGGCCCGCATGGCTGGGTCTAGGTGCGCGGGTGCAGCAGGCCGCGTCGGCGCTGTCGTGCATCCGCCAGGTGTTCGCCACCAATACCCGGGGCGCCATGGCGATGGCGCAGGCCGTGAACCCGCAGATGCGCAAGCGTCGCGCGGGCGCGATCGTCAACGTGACGTCGAGCGTCACCCTGGCTCCGATGCCCCTGGCGGCCGCCTATACCGCCAGCAAGCAGGCCATCGAGGGCTTCACCGGGTCGCTGGCCCACGAACTTGCCCATTTCAACATTCGCGCGAAACTCGTCGAGCCCGGCTATGCCCCGACGACGCGCTTCGCGCAGAACGGCCTGGTGCCTGTCGCGGATCTGATCCCGGAGGCCTATGCCGACTTCGCGGCGCCGATCTTCGCGGCCTTCGCCCGGCCGGCGCTGACCACGAGGGAAACCGACGTCGCCGCGGCGATCTGGGCGGCGGTACATGACACAGCCGGCCAGCTCCGCTTCCCCGCCGGCGCGGACGCGATGGCCCTGGCCAAGGCGAAATAGGATGTGGCCGGGCCGGGTAAGGTCGCGGCGGTCCTGCCAGGGCCTGCACGCCGTCATTGTCCGGTTGGCAGATGTTTGCGAGAGATTCGCAAAATTTGTAACAAGCATGGAGCAATGCCGTCCGACGGTCCAGTCTCACGGGCTGAAAATTCTGGCCTCGAATCTCACAAAACGGCGAGTGGCCGCGACGCTCCCCGTCAAGCGAAATCTTTCTTCAGGAGTCTCGCCAAGTATTTAAAAAGATACAATCTTGCCTGTTGAATTAACTCGATTCTTCATTGCCAGGTACGAGCTGAACGGTAAATTAACCTATCGTTCAGGGGTTCACCCGCGAACGCGCGTGCCTTGCGTCCGGGCTCTCCGAAGGGCCGCGACAGAGCCCTGCCTGCAATCGAGGAAACGCCCAATGTCCAGCCTTATTGGAACGCCTGCCGATGACCGCCTGGTCGGGACGTCGGAGGGCGATACCATCCTGGGCGTTGCGGGCGATGATGTGATTTCCGGCGAGGGTGGCGCCGACCTGCTCGATGGTGGGGAGGGGCGGGACCGTCTGGCCTATGTCGGCTCCATGTCCGGCGTGGTGGTGGATCTGGCCCAGCAGACCGCCGCGGGCGGCGACGCCGCTGGCGATACGATCCGCGGCTTCGAACACATCACGGGCGGTGGCGGCGCGGACGTGCTGCTGGGGGATGCGGGCGACAACCATCTGGCCGGCGGCGCGGGCGCGGACACGCTGCGCGGCGCAGCGGGCGACGACGTGCTGGCCGGGGGGCTGGATGGCGACCTGCTGGAGGGAGGCGAAGGGCGCGACCGCCTGCATTACGCCGCTTCCACGCAGGCGGTGGCGGTGAATCTGGCAGCGCTGACCGCCTCCGGCGGCGATGCCGAGGGCGATACGATCGCTGGCTTCGAAGACGTGCTGGGCTCCGACTTCTCCGACACGCTCATCGGCGATGCGGGCACCAACTGGCTGAGCGGTGGGGCAGGAAACGACCTCATCGTCGGGGGCCAGGGCGCGGACCGGCTCGATGGCGGCGCGGGTTAGGATCGGCTGTCCTATGTCGGGTCCATCGAGACCGTGTCGGTGGACCTCTCGGCGCAGACCGCCGCGGGTGGCGATGCCGAGGGCGATGTCATCTCGGGCTTCGAGGATGTGACCGGAGGGCGGGGGGACGACCTGCTGCGTGGCGACTCCGGTGTGAACCGGCTGGCCGGCGGTGCGGGGGCAGATACGCTGCGCGGCGAGGGTGGCGACGACATCCTCAGCGGCGGAGCTGGCGGTGACCTGCTGGAAGGTGGGGCCGGTCGTGATCGCGCGATCTATTCAGGTTCCACGCAGCCGGTCGTGGTGGATCTGACCGCGGGGCTCGCCTCGGGCGGGAATGCGGAAGGTGACACGCTCTCCGGCATCGAGGATGTGACGGGCGGCGGCGGGGCAGATCGCCTGACCGGCGATGGCGGCGCCAACAGGCTGGATGGCGCGGATGCTGCGGATACCCTGGCGGGCGAGGGCGGCGACGACACCCTGCTGGGCGGCGCCGGCGCCGACCTGCTGATTGGCGGCGCTGGCGAGGACATAGCCTCCTACGCCACCTCGGACGCGGCGGTCACAGTCGATCTCTTGGCGGGCGTCGGGCTTGGGGGGCACGCGGAAGGCGACTCGCTTGTTGGCGTCGAAGGGCTGACGGGCAGCCGTCATGGCGATCTGCTGGTCGGCGATTCCGGCGCGAATGTCATCGAGGGGCTGGCCGGCGCGGATACGATCCTTGGCGGCGATGGCGATGACTTGGTTGCCGGCGGTGGCGGCGCGGACCTGCTGGATGGTGGCGACGGGCAGGACCGATTGCTTTACGCCGGCACGGCGGTGGCCGTGCAGGTCGATCTCACGACGGGCCGGGGGCGGGGCGGCCTCGCGGGCGGCGACACGCTGCTCGGCTTCGAGCATGTGACCGGTGGAGGTGGCGACGACCTTCTGCGCGGCGATTCCGGCAACAACAAGCTGGCAGGTGGCGCGGGCGCCGACACGCTGCGTGGCGAGGATGGCGACGATATCCTGGCAGGCGGCCTGGGTGGCGATCTGCTGGAGGGTGGTGTGGGGCGCGACCGCCTATTCTATGCCAGCTCCGCCGAGGGTGTCGTGGTGGACCTGACGGCTCAGACAGCGTCAGGCGGTGATGCCGAGGGAGACACCATCTCCGGCTTCGAGGATGTGACTGGCAGCGCCGCGGCGGACCGGCTGTCGGGTGATACCCTTGGCAATCGGCTTGACGGCGGCGCTGGGGGGGACACGCTGTCGGGCGGCGGCGGTAATGACACGCTGGTGGGTGGCGAAGGCGTCGATGAGATACATGTCACGGGAACCCGCGCGGGATATGTGATCCTGCGGCAGGCCGGTGTTGTGACGGTTCGTGACATCGATCTGACCGATGGCGATGACGGCACCGATCTTGTGCTGGGCGGGGAACGCCTGGTCTTCGGCGACGGCAGTTTTCTCGACATCAGCGGTGCCAACGGCGTCGCAACCATCAGTGGCGCCGTCGCAGGAGCGGTTGCGGAAGATGGCATCGGCGCGACAGGTGGCGTCGTCGTCGTGACGGATCCGGATCCGACCGAGGTTGGCTTTGCGGAGCCTGCCGATCTCTCCGGCACCTATGGCCAGTTTACATTCGACGCGTCGACGGGCGTGTGGAGCTACGCGCTGGACAACGGCCTTGCGGCGACGCAGGGCTTGGCGGCGGGGGAGGAGGTCAGCGAGACGCTGACGGTGACGTCGGTGGACGGCACGGCGTCGCGAACGATCACGGTGACGGTGACGGGTGCCAATGACGGCGCTGCCATCAGCGGCCCGGCGACGGGGAGCCTGACGGAGGACAGCGCGGATACGATCGGCGGTACGCTGGTCGTGTCCGATGCCGACACGAGCGAGGCGAGCTTTGCCACCCCGGCCGATCTCACGGGCACATACGGCGCGTTCAGCTTTGACGCGTCGACGGGCGTGTGGAGCTAC
>NZ_JAAVTX010000013.1 GCF_012163145.1 Falsiroseomonas frigidaquae | reverse complement strand
CGTGTCGCCACCCGCTTCGACAAGCTCGCCCGGAACTACCTCGCCGCGCTCCACCTCGCCGCCGCACGCCTCTGGGCGCGCAGTTACGAGTCCACGACCTAAGCCCGCACCATCCCGGTTGGGTAGAGCCGTCCGCCTGGCTCCGCCCGCATCGCCTCCAGCACGAAGCCGCGCGGCATTTCCAGCCGCTCGGTGATCGGTGCCGCATCCCGCGCCGCATCCCATGCGGCGTCCAGCGGCCTTCCCTCGCAGCCCTCGGTGCCTAGGCCCAGCAGGTGCAGCACGGTGGGCGCGATGTCGGTCAGGTCGGCCGGCACCTGCGCCACGGCGCCGCGGCGGAACCGGCCGCCCTGCATCACCAGCACCGTCGCCAGTTCCGCCCGGTGCAGCCCGCCATGCATGCCGCCGCCTTCCGGCACGTCCGGCGCATCGAAGGGCGCATGGCCGGGCAGGCCCCATTCATCGTCATCCGCGGAGCCGGCGAAGGTCGCCACCAGGTCCGCACTGCGGCGATGGCCGCTGCCGAGCACGGACAGCGCCATGGCCTGGCCCGCCGGCAGGATGGAGGCATCCCGCGCCAGCAGCGGCCCGGCCCAGGGCTGCGTCGCCAGGAACGCCGCCACCTGCGGGGCCAGCGCGGGGTCGCGGAACCACAGGCCGGGTGCCGCCGCCGGGGCAACCACGACATCCACATCCGTCGCCATTCCGGCTCCAGCCTTGAACCCGGCGCGGCGCAGCTCGGCGGCCAGCGACAGCTTGCCGCGGCCGGTGACATGGCCGTGGTCGGACAGCACGATGATGCCGATCTCCCCCGCATCCGGCTGCGCGTCCCGCCAGGCCATCACCTGGCCCACCACCGCATCCGATGCGCGCAAGCCGGCTTGCGCCTCGGGCGAACGCAGGCCGCCCCAGTGGAAGGCGATGTCGGGCTCGGACAGCCAGAGCAGCGCCACATCCGGGCGCAGCTTCGGCAGCACATGATCCAGCAGCACCCGCCCGGCATGGGCGATGCGGCCGAGGTTCGGCACGGCATGCGGCGGGGTCTCGCCGATCTCGGCGCGGACCAGCGCCGCGGTCGCACCCTCGGTATCCTCGACATTCCACCGAAAGCTGCCGAGGCGGTCGGCCGCCGGATGCAGCAGCCGCGCCGCGCCCGCGGTGCCGGCGCTGACCAGGGCGAAGCTGCGCCCGGCCTTCGCCAGGCGCTCGCCCAGGCTCGGCCGCTCCAGCGGGCTTTCGGCGCCCTGCGCCATGGCGAGCACGTCAGCGACCAGCTTGGTCCGCAGCAGCCGGTCCGGCGCCACCGCGGCGTCGAACAGCGTGTTCGCCACCATGCCGTGCCCGCCCGGCCGGCAGCCGGTGATGAGGGAAGGGGTGGCGACGCGCGTCTCGCTGGGGAACACGCTGCGGGCATGGGCGAAGCGCGTGCCCGACGCGGTGAGCACGGCCAGGTTCGGCGTAGCTTCCGGCGAGACCATATCCGGGCGCAGCCCGTCGAGGGCGATGAGGACGAAGCGGGGCATCCGGTCAGTGTCTCCGAACAGTCATTGTTTCTTCATCGGGGTGCAGCAAATTCCGCGCTTGACCTTGCGGGCCCGTCGGGCCGAAGCTTGGACAAGCGAGGGGGTTGTCGAGGCACTTCCATGGCGGCGCGTACGACCATCTACCGGGGCCACCGCATCCACTCCGCGCCGCATGGCCCGGGCTGGCGGCTGCGGATCGTGCTACCGCGCCGTGGCGGCAACACCATCCTGCGAAACCGGGTGCCGCGCGGCCTGCCGCAATTGCTGGCGGAAGCCCGGCTGCATATCGACCGTCTGCTGGACGGGGCGGCCTGGCAGCACGCCCCGTAACGGGCCTCAGCGCAAAGTCGGATCCATCCGGTCGCGCAGCCAGTCGCCGATCAGGGACACGGACAGCGTCGTCAGGATGATGGTGAAGGCCGGCGCCAGCAGGATCCAGGGCGCCCGCGTCAGATATTCCCGCCCGTAGCCCACCATCGAGCCCAGCGAGGTCTCCGGCGGCTGCACGCCGAGGCCGAGGAAGGACAGCCCCGATTCCAGCAGGATGATCTCGGGGAAGGCCAGCGTCATGGACACGATCAGCGTGGAGGCGATGTTCGGCAGCACGTGCCGGCCATAGATCCGCCAGGGCGAGGCGCCCAATTGCCGGACCGCCGCCGCATAGCCCTGGCCATTGGCCGAGATCGCCAGGCCGCGCGCGATGCGGGCGTAGCGTTCCCAGGCATGCAGCCCGAGCAGGCAGATGAACAGCACCATCGAATTGCCGAAGAAAGCCAGCACCGACAGCGCCAGGATCAGGAAGGGCAGGCTGGCGGAGAAGTCCACCAGCGCGAGCACCACCTGCTCCACGAAGCCGCGGAAATGGGCGGCCAGGAAGCCCAGCGTGGTGCCGATGACGGCGCCGATGATGGTGGCGCCGAAGGCGATCAGCAGGCTCATCCGGATCGAGTAGATCAGCCGCGCCATCACGTCCCGCCCCAGCTCATCCGTACCCAGCGGATGCAGCCAGCTGCCGCCCATGCCGATCGGCGGCGACAGGCGGTTGCGCAGGTCGAGCGCGGTGTAGGCATAGGGGCTGATCACATCCGCGAGCAGCGCCACGGCGAGCATGGAGGCCAGCCAGACCAGCCCGAACAGCACCATGGGCGGCGGCAGCGGCCGCGCCTTGCGGGGCGGGGCGGTGCTGAGAACGGCGGGGGCGGTGATGTCGGACATGGTCAGGCGGCCCCCGTCGCGCGCTTGGGTTGGTTGCGAAGCCGCGGGTCCAGCAGCCCGTACAGCAGATCCACCACCAGGTTGGCGGTGACCATGGTGGCGGCGACCAGCAGCAGGATGCACTGCACCACCGCCAGGTCCCGGTTCGCCACCGCGACCACCAGCAGCCGGCCGACGCCGGGCCAGGAGAAGACGCTCTCCACCACCACCGCGCCGGCGATCAGGCTGCCGACCATGAAGCCGACGATGGTGACGGTCGGGATGGCGGCATTCGGCAGCGCATGGCCCCAGACCACCGCGCGCCACGGCACGCCCTTGGCGGAGGCGGTGCGGATATAGGGCTGGCCCAGCACCTCCAGCATCGCGCTGCGGGTGAAGCGCGCCAGCACGGCGGCACCGCCCACGCCCATGGTGATGATCGGCAGGATCGCATGCCGCCAGCTTTCCTGCCCGCCGGAGGGCAGCCAGCCGAGCTGCACGGCAAAGACCAGCACCAGCAGCAGGCCGAGCACGAAGGACGGCACGGTGAAGCCGGCGACGGCCAGCAGCATCACCGCCCGGTCGATGAAGGAATTGCGGTGCAGCGCCGCGGTGATACCGGCCGGGATGCCGAGGCCGAGCTTGATGATCAGCGCCGGGATGGTGAGCGCCAGCGTCGCCGGAATCCGCTCCGCCACCAGCACGATGGCGTCGCGCCCGTCGCGCATGGACCGTCCCAGGTCGCCCTGCAGGATGGCGCCGAAGTAGTGGAAATATTGCAGCAGCACGGGCTGGTCGAGGCCCCAGGCGGTGCGGAAGGCATCCACTGCCTCGGGCGGCGCATCGGCGCCCATGATGATCTGCGCCGGGTCGCCGGACAGGCGCAGCACGATGAAGGCGAATGTCACCACCATGATGATGGTGATGGCGGCGCGCAGCAGGCGGCTGCCGAGGAAACGGATCATCTCAGGCGGCTTCCTTCAATACGCCGTTGCCGGGGGCGACTTCGCCCTGCGCGACATGGCAGGCCACCATGCGGCCATCGCCACTGCGCGGCTTCAGCACGGGGGTTTCGCGCGCGCACAATTCGGTGGCGAAGGCGCAGCGCGGGTGGAAGGCGCAGCCGGAGGGGCGGTCCGCCGGATTGGGCGGGTCGCCCTGCAGCACGATGCCCCGGCCGACCTTGCCCGGATGCGGAATGGCGGAGACCAGGGCCTGCGCATAGGGGTGCGCCGGCTCGTGCAACACCTCATCCGGCTCGCCTTCCTCGACGATGCGGCCGAGGTACATCACGGCGACCCGGTGGCTGACCTGCCGCACCGCGCGCAGGTCATGGCTGATGAACAGGATGCCGAGGCCGAGGCTGGATTGCAGATCCACCAGCAGGTTCATCACCTGCGCCTGGATGGAGACATCCAGCGCGCTGATCGGCTCGTCGCAGACCAGCAAGGCGGGGTTGGTAGCGAGCGCGCGGGCGAGCACGGCGCGCTGGCGCTGGCCGCCGGACAGCTCGTGCGGGTAGCGCGCCGCCTGGTCCGGCCGCAGGCCGACGCCACGCAGCAGCTCCGTCGTGCGTTCTGCGCGTTCGGCGGGCGTGCCGATATTGTGGATCTCCAGCGGCTCCGCCACCTGGGTGCCGATCGGCAGGCGGCGGTCCAGCGCGCCGAGCGGGTCCTGGAACACCATCTGCATGCGCGCGCGGGCGCGACGCCAGGCTTCGGTGTTCGGCGCCGGCATCGCCTTGCCCTCGAACTCCACGTGCCCCTCATCGGGCCGCTCCAACCCCAGCACGAGGCGGCCGGTGGTGGATTTGCCGCAGCCGGATTCACCGACGAGGCCCAGCGTACGGCCGCGTTCCAGCTTCAGCGACACGCCATCCACGGCGCGCACCTCGACGGACTTGCCCAGCACGCCGCGGCGCATGGCGTAGCGCCGGGTGATACCCTCTGCGACCAGAAGCTCTCCACCGGTTCTCATGCGTAGGCCACCTGGTCCTGGGGGAAGGGGATGGTGGCGCGGATGCAGGCGGCGCGATGGTTGCGCGCCAGCCCCACCGGCTCCGGCACCGCCGCGTCGCAGGCGGAGACATGCATGGCGCAGCGCGGCGCGAAGGCGCAGCCCGGCGGCATCGCCCAGGGTTCCGGCACGCCGCCGGGAATGGCGGAGAGCTTGCGGCGCGGGCCATGCAGCGGCGGCAGCGCGCCGAGCAGGCCGCGCGTGTAGGGATGCGCCGGCGCCTCGAAAAGCCGCGCGCTCGGCGCCTGTTCGACGATGCGTCCGGCATACATGACGCAGACCCGCTCACAGCTGTCGGCGACCACGCCGAGATCGTGGGAGATCAGCACCAGCGCCATGCCGGTCTCCTTCCGCAGGTCCTGCAGCAGGGTCAGGATCTGCGCCTGGATGGTCACGTCCAGCGCCGTGGTGGGCTCATCCGCCACCAGCAATTCGGGACGGCCAGCGAGGGCGATGGCGATCATGACCCGCTGGTTCTGCCCGCCGGAGAGCTCGTGCGGCCAGGCATCGAGGCGGCGCGCGGCATCCGGGATGCCCACCTGGTCCAGCAGGCGCTTCGCTTCCGCCCGCGCCTGCGGACCATCCATGCCGCGATGCAGGCGCAGCGCTTCCGTGATCTGCTTGCCGATGCGGTGCACCGGGTTGAGGCTGCTGGCCGGGTCCTGGAAGATCATGGCGATGCGGCCGCCGCGCACGCGGTCCAGCACATCCGGCCGGGCATGCAGCAGTTCCTCGCCCTGCAGCTTCACGCTGCCGGTGACGCTGGCGCGGCCCGGCAGCAACCCCAGCGCGGCGAGCCAGGTGACCGACTTGCCGCAGCCGGATTCCCCGACCAGGCCGACGGATTCACCCGGCGCCACATCCAGGTCGATGCCGCGCAGCGCGGGCTGTTCGTCGAAGGCGACGCGCAGCCCCTTGAGGGAGACCAGCGGCGCGCTCATGCGCCCCAGTTCCGGCTGCGGAAGTCCATGCTGAAGGATTGCGCGGCGTTCCAGGCGATGTCGCGGCGCTTGGCCGTCAGGTTCACCGATTGGTGCAGCACGGTGTAGGCGGGGTCCTCGCGCTCCGCGATCTCCAGCAACCGGCGGAACACCACGCGGCGGCGGGCGCGGTCCGTGCTGGTTTCCAGCTCACCGGACAGGCGGCCGAATTCCTCGTTGCGCCATTCGCCGATCTGCCATTGCTGGCCCTGCGGCCCGTGCTGCGAAGTGATGGAGGCGGTTGGGTCGTTGAAGCTGGCGCTGTTCGACCAGTCCCGCACGCCGCGTTGGCCTTCGCGGGAGAGGACCTGCGGGAAATTCTCCCGCATCTCGATCTGCACGTTCAGCCCGACCTGGCGCCAGCCCTCGACCAGGATCTGCGCGGTCGCCGTCTGGTTCGTGTAGTAGTTGTTCAGCAGGCGATAGGGGATGGCCTCGCCGCGATAATTCGCCTCCCGCAGCAGGCGGCGGGCCTCGACGAGGTCGTATTTCGGCGCTTCCCAATCCTGGTGGAACATCTCGCCATAGAAGGGGAATTGCAGCCCCTTCGGAACCGGCGCGCGGCCATCCCAGAGCGCCGCGGTGATGGCGTCGCGATCGATGCTGTGGGTGAAGGCGCGGCGCACCAGCGGGTTGGCGAGAACCGGGTGGTTCTTGTCGAACACCGTCAGGCGGTGGTTCATGATCGGGCCGCCGACCACCTGGTGGCGCGGGTTGCGTTCCACCGTCGCGATCTGGTCGGGCGGCATGTCGCAGGCGAAGTCGGCCTCACCGGACAGCAGCATGTTGATGCGGGAGGCCACCTCCGGCACTTCCATGAAGCGCAGCCGCGCGATCGGCGGGCGGCCGCCCCAGTACTCGTCGAAGGCTTCCAGGATCAGCGACTGGTCGGGGCGGAATTCCGCCACGCGATAGGGGCCGGTGCCGACCGGACGGCGCGCCCAGTCGAGCCAGGAGCCAGCCTTCTCGAAGGCGTCGCGGGAGAAGATCGCGCCGACATTGCGGCTGATGCGGCCTTCCAGCGTGACGTCCGGCACCTTGTTGACGAAGCGCACCGTGTGGCGGTCCACGATCTCGATGCGCTCGAAGGCCGGGTAGGTGCGGCGGGCGACGGCGAGCACCTCGGGCGGCGGCGTGCGGCCGGGGTTCTGGCCGGGGATCACGGCGAACAGGTTGCGCGCCTGCTCCACCGTCATGCCCCAGCCCATGCGCTCCGCGCTGAAGGAGAAGGCGACGTCCTCGGCCGTCATCTCCCGCCCATCATGGAAGCGCACGCCGCGGCGCAGCGAAAGCTCTACCGTGCGGTCATCGATGCGGCGCCAGGATTCGGCGAGCGCCGGCTTCAGGCCGAGATCGCCGGTCCAGCTCTGCTCGATCAGCGTCTCGGCATAGCTGTGCCAGGTGCGCGTGCCGACATTGGACTGCTCGCGCAGCGGCTCCAGCGTATTCGTGTTCGCCAGCTTCTGCACCGCGATGGTGATGGTCGGGCGCTGGTCCGCCTGCGCGATGGCGAAGCGCGGCAGGATCAGCGATACGCCGGCGAGCCCGAAGGCGGTGCGGCGGGTGAGGGTGGTCATGGTCAGGCTCCCCAATTGCTCGCGCGAAAGTCCATCACGAAGGACTGCGCGGCGCGCCAGGCGATGTCGCGGCGCTTGGCGGTGAAGTTGGCGTTGCGATGCAGGACGACGTAGCCCGGATCCTCGCGCTCGATGATCTCGAGCATGCGGCGCCAGACGATGCGGCGGCGCGGCCGGTCCATGCTGGTTTCCAGCTCATCGGCCAGCGTGCCGAATTCCTCGTTGCGATACTGTTCGCGCAGCCAGGGCGCGCCGGCGCGGCCCCAGGTGCCGGACATCTGGATCGAGGGATCGTTGACGGCCGCGGCGGCGGACCAGTCATGCACGCCGCGGCTGGTCTTGTCTCCGGCCTGGATCTGGCCCCAGTTCTCGACCATCTGCAGCTCGACATTCAGGCCGACGGCGCGCCAGCCTTCGACGTTGATCTGCGCGGTCGCGGTCTGGTTGGTGTAGTAGTTGTTCAGGCAGCGATAGGGGATGGCCTCCCCGCGATAGCCGGCCTCGCGCAGCAGGCGGCGCGCCTCGGCCGGGTCGAATTTCGGCACCTCGACATCGGCCAGGTACATATCCGCGTAGAATTCCCATTGCAGGCCGCGCGGCACCGTGGTGCGGCCGCCCCACAGCGCGGCGACGATCGCCTCGCGGTCGATGCTGTGGCTCATCGCGCGGCGGATCAGCGGATTGGCCAGCACCGGATGCGCCTGGTTGAAGACCAGGTACCGGGTGTTGTTGATCGGCCCGCCCGCAACCTCGAAGCGCGGATCGCTGGCGATGCGCTCGATCTGGTCCGGCGGAATGTCGGAGGCAAATTGCGCCTCGCCGGAGACCAGCATGTTCACGCGGCTTGCCACTTCCGGCACCTCCGCGAAGCGCAGGCGGCGGATCGGCGGGCGGCCCTGCCAATGCGCGTCGAAGGCATCGAGAGTCAGCATCTGGTCCGGGCGGTATTCCGCGATGCTGTAGGGGCCGGTGCCAACCGGCTTGCGCGCCCATTCCATCCAGGACGGTGCGGCCATGAAGGCGCGGCGGTTGGCGATGACGGCGGCGGTGCGCGCCATGCGGCCTTCCAGCACGATGTCCGGCACGCTGTTCACTACGCGCACGCGATGCGGCCCCAGCACCTCGATCCGCTCGAAGCCCGGGAAGATGCGGCGCGCGCCCTGGACGACGGCGGTCGGCACTTCCTTCGCGCCGCCGCCCCACATGCGGTCCGGGCCGAAGGAGAAGGCGACGTCATCGGCGGTGAAGGCATCGCCATTGTGGAAGCGCACGCCCTGGCGCAGCGTGAAATCCACGGTGCGGTCATCGACGCGTTCCCAGGCGGTGGCGAGGCCCGGCTGCAGCGACATGTCGCCGACCCAGTCGGTATCGACCAGCGGCTCCACATAGTTGCGGAAGATGCGCGTGCCGACATTGGACTGCTCGCGCAGCATCTCCAGCGTATTGGAGGTGCTGATGTTCTGCACCGCGACTGTCACCGTCGGCCGGCTGTCGGCCTGGGCAATGGCGGGGGCGGGCAGCGCCAGGCTGGCCGCGCCCAGCTTGAGCGCGGAACGGCGGGAAATTTTCATGGGCTCAGGTCCCCCAGTTCTGGCGGCGGAAATCCATCACGAAGGACTTGGCCGGACGCCAGGCGATGTTGCGGCGCTTGGCGGTGAAATTCGCGGTCTGGTGGATGACGTTCACCACCGGATCCTCGCGTTCCATGATCTGCAGCATGCGCGCCCAGATGGCGGCGCGCTGAGCGCGGTCCGTGCCGGATTCCAGCTGCGGCACCAGGGCCATGAATTCCGCGTTCTTCCACATGCCGTTGCGGCTGAGCGAGCCGCGCGGGCCATAGGTGGTCGGGATGAAGGAGACGGGGTCGTTGAAGAAGCTGGTGACGGAGTGCTCGAACATGCCGCGGCCGAGGCCGGCGGCCTGCACCTGGCCCCAATTCTCCACCATCTGCATCTGCACGTTCAGCCCGGCGGCGCGCCACATCTCCATCATCACCTGACCGGTCGCGGTCTGGTTGGTGTAGTAGTTGTTCAGCATGCGATACGGGATCGGATCGCCGCGGTAATTCGCCTCGCGCAGCAGGCGGCGGGCTTCGGCCACATCGAAGCGCGGCACGGACCAGCCCTGCGCCATCATGCCTTCGAAGAAGGGGAATTGCAGGCCGGCGGGGATCTCCGTGCGGCCGGCCCAGAGGCTGTCCACGATCGCCTTCCGGTCCACCGCATGCGTCATGGCGCGGCGCACCAGCGGGTTCTCCAGCACCGGATGCGTCGTGTCGAAATGCGTGACGCGGTGGTTCATGATGACGCCGCCCACCACCTCGAAGCGCGGATCGCGTTCGATGGTCGTGATCTGGTCGGGCGTGATGTCGCAGGCGAAGTCGTATTCGCCGGCGAACATGCCGTTGATGCGGGATGACAGCTCAGGCACTTCCAGGAAGCGGATCTGACGTATCGGCGGGCGGCCGCCCCAGTAATCGTCGAAGGCTTCCAGCACCAGGCGGCTGTCGATGCGCCACTCGGCGACGCGATAGGGGCCGGTGCCGATCGGCATCTGGAAGAACGGAGCCCAGCCGCCGGCACGCGCGAAGGCCTCGCCGGGGATGATGCTGCCGGCGCGATGCGAAAGGCGGCCTTCCAGCGTCACGTCGCCGGTGCGGTTGACCCAGCGCAGGCGGTGCGGGCCGAGGATCTCCACCTTCTCGAAGCCCGGGAAGGTGCCACGTGCGCCGGCGGCGACTTCCGGCGGCGGGGCGGCGGGGCCGGTCAGGCCCGCGCGGCCGAACATGCGCTCGGCGCTGAAGGTGAAGGCGACGTGTTCCGCTGTCAGCTTCGTGCCGTCATGGAAACGCACGTCGTCACGCAGATCGAGCTCAACCGTGCGTTCGTCGATCCGTCGCCAGGCGGTGGCCAGGCCCGGGCGCAGTGCGAGGTCGCCGGTCCAGTCCGTGTCGATCAACGGTTCCTTGTAGAGGTTGTACCAGCGCGTGCCGACATTGCTGGCTTCCCGCAGGATATCCAGCGTGCCGTTGTTGCCGATCTTCTGCACGGCGATGGTGACGACGGGCCGCTGATCGCCCTGGGCGATGGCGAAGCGAGGCAGGGCAGCCGCCGCCGCGCCGATCGGCGCAGCGGCCAGCAGGGTGCGGCGGCGGAGCATGCTCAGGCCCCCCAGTTGTTGGCGCGGAAGTCCATCGCGAAGGCCGGGCTCGCCTTCCAGCGGATGTCCTTGCGCTTGGCGGTGAAGGTCGCGTTCTGGTGGATCACGGTATAGGCGGGGTCCTCGCGCTCCGCGATCTCCAGCATGCGGCGGAAGGCGGCGCGGCGGCGCGGGCGGTCCGTGCTGGTCTCCAGCTCGACCGACAGGCGGTTCATCTCCTCATTCGTCCACTCGCCAACCTGCTGCTGCTGGCCGTTCGGGCCGTGCTGGTTGACCAGGGAGGAGACCGGGTCGTTGAAGGGTGCGCTGTTGGACCAGTCGCGCACGGCGCGCGTCGGGCTGCGCTCCAGGATCTGCGACCAGTTCTCCTTCATCTCGATCTGGATGTTCAGGCCGACCTGGCGCCACATCTCGACTAGCACCTGCGCGGTGGCGTTCTGGTTGGTGTAGTAGTTGTTCAGCAGGCGGTACGGGATAGGCTCGCCGCGGTAGTTCGCTTCCCGCAGCAGGCGGCGGGCCAGCGCCGGGTCGAAGGCGGGCACCGACCAGTCGGCGTGGAACATCTCGCCGTAATACGGCCACTGCAGGCCCTTCGGCACTTCCGTGCGGCCGGCCCAGAGGCTGTCCACGATCGCTTGGCGATCCATGGAATGCGTGATGGCACGGCGCACACGCGCATCGCGCAGCGCCGGGAAGTTCTTGTCGAAGCAGATCAGGCGGTGGTTGAGGATGGTGCCGCCCTGCACTTCGAAGGCCGCGTTGCTCTCGATGCCCGGGATCTGGTCCGGCGGCAGGTCGCAGGCGAACTGGTACTGGCCGGAGAGCAGGCCGTTGATGCGGGAGGAAACCTCCGGCACCTCGACGAAGCGGATCTGCTTCAGCGGCGGGCGGCCGCCCCAGTAGCCGTCATGCGCCACCAGCGTCAGCGAGACGTCCGGGCGATATTCGGCCACCATGTACGGGCCGGTGGTGATCGGCTTGCGCGCCCATTCCAGCCAGTTCGCCGCTTCCTCGAAGCCGCGGCGGCTCATGATCTCGCTGCCGTAGCGCGAGAGGCGGCCTTCCAGCGTCACGTCCGGCGTCGCGTTGTGGAAGCGCACCGTGTACTTGTCCACGGCCTCCACACGCTCCAGCGCCGGCCAGGAACGGCGCGCGACGGCGGGCACTTCCGGCGGCAGTTCCTTGCCGGCGCGCGGCGCGGGCATGCCCTCGCCGATCGGGATGGTGCGGCCCTGCGCGGTGGCCAGCGTATTGCCGAACATGCGGTCGCGGGAGAAGGAGAACACCACGTCCTCCGCCGTCATCTCATCCCCGTTGTGGAAGCGCACGCCGGGGCGCAGCTTGAGTTCGACCACCTGGTCGGAGATGCGGCGCCATTCGGTAGCCAGGCCCGGCACCTCACCAAGCTGGCCGAGCCAGTCGCGGCCGATGAGGCCCTCCCACAGGGAGGAGAAGAACACGCGCTCGCCCACATTGGACTGCTCGCGCAGCACTTCGAGGGTGTTGCTGTTCACCACCTTCTGCACGGCGATGGTGATGGAGGGGCGGTTGTCGCCCTGCGCGATGGCGAAGCGCGGCAGCGCCAGCGCCGGCGTGGCGAGGATGAGGCGGCGGGAGATCTGCATCGGGGTGCTCCTTATTCTGCGGCGGCGCGCAGCGCGGGCGGCGCCGGGCGGCGCTCGTCCAGGCCCTGCGGCGTGGCGCGGAAATGGGTGAGGGTGCGTTCGGCGCGGCGCAGCCGCAGCGACAGGGCGCGCTGCGCGTAGTCCTTCACGCGGGTCGCGTATTTGGGGTCATCGGCGCGGTTTTCGAACTGGTTCGGGTCGCGCGTCAGGTCGAAGAACAGCGGCGGCAGGGCGGCGAAGTGGACGTATTTGTACTCCGCATCCTGCACGACGCAGAGGCTGGAGGTGTCCATGGTCAGCCCCAGCGCGGTCTCGGGCTGGGAGTAGTGGATGTCGCGGAAATCGTATTCGTAGTGGTGCAGGTCGCGCCAATCGGCGGGCTTCTCGCCGGCCAGTACCGGCAACAGTGAGCGGCCGTCGCAGGCGCGCGGCACTTCGCCGCCGAGCAGGTCGAGGATGGTCGGCATCACGTCCACGCTTTCGGTCAGCGTGTCGTCGATCAGCCCGGCCTGCGCGCCGGCACCCTTGACCACCAGCGGGATGCGGAAGCTCTCGTCGAAATAGCCGAGCTTGCCGAGCAGCCAATGGTCGCCGAGCTGCTCGCCATGGTCGGAGGTGAAGATGATGGTGGTGTCATCCCACTGCCCGGTCTGTTCGAGATAGGCGAAGACGCGGCCCAGCGCGTCGTCGATCTCGGTCATCAGGCCGCAGTAGCTGGCGCGCATCTGGCGAATGCTGGCCTCGTCGAGGCCGGAGCCGGCGCCCTGGGCGCCGCGGAAGAAGGACGCCTGGCCGATGGCGCGCAGGTAGTGGCGCAGCAGCGGGTGCTGTTCGGACTCTTCCTCCCAGCGCGGGGCGCGCACGGGGGCGGGCATGTCCGCCGGGTCGTACATGGTGTTGTAGGGCGCGGGCGCGATGAAGGGGGGATGCGGGCGGTAGTAGCCGAGATGCAGGAACCAGGGCTTCTCGCCCTTGCCCTTCAGGTAGGTCAGCGCCTTCTCGGTGAAGAAGGTTGTGTCCGACAGCTCCTTCGGGATGCGGGACGGGCGGTTGGTGGCGCCCGGCACGGCGTCCACGCCTTCCGGCAGCCAGATATCCTCGCGCTTCGCCGGCAGTTCGTAGCCCTGGTGCGCCAGCCAGCCGAAATACCCATCCATGTTCGGCTCGAAGGCGCCGACGCTGCGGAAACCGTCCATCAGGTCGCCGAGCGTGGTGAAGCGCGGATCGCGCGGGCCGGTGGTGCGCGGGTCCGGCGTGGTGGTGGTGTAGCCGATCAGCGCCGGGTCGTAGCCGATCAGGCGCAGCTGCTTGCCGAGGTTGGTGTGGCGTGCATCCAGCGGCACCGTGTTCTGCACGGCGCGATGGTTCATCAGGTACAGGCCGGTCAGCAGGCTGGCGCGCGCCGGGCCGCAGGGCACGGTGTTGGTGACATGGTTACGGAAGGTGACGCCTTCGCGGCACAGGCGGTCCAGGTTCGGCGTGCGCAGAAAATCCGCGCCCAGGGCGGGCACGAAATCCGCACGCCACTGGTCAACAACAATAAGAAGAACGTTCTTCCGCCTGGCCATGCTGCACCGCTCCATTCGATGCGGCGGGGCTTAACCGGCGAACCGCGTCCGTCGTGTGACGGTGGCGCTTAGACTTCGTGACAGAAGGCGAGATCGTATTTCTCGCAGAAGGACTCTGCGGACATGTTCCTCATGTCGTCCAGACCGCTCGCCAATTGCTCCCGCGGCCAGTCCCACCAGGCGATCCTCTGCAGGCTTTCGCGCACGGCCTCGCTGAAGCGGAAGCGCAGCACGCGGGCCGGATTGCCGACCGCGATGGCGAAGGGCGGGATATCCTTCGTCACCACCGCGCCGGCGCCGATCGCCGCACCCGTGCCGATGGACACGCCCGGCAGCACGATGACGCCGTGGCCGAGCCATACATCATGCCCCAGCGTCACATGCGCGCCGCGCCGCCAATCGAAGAAGCCGGCATCGTCCGGGCCGAGGCCATAGGCGCTGGCGCGATAGGTGAAGTGGTTCAGCGCCACGCGGTCCAGCGGGTGGTTGCCCGGGTTGATCCGCGTATGGCTGGCGATGGAGCAGAACTTTCCGATCGTCGCATAGATGATCTGGCTGTCATGCACGACGTAGGAGTAGTCGCCGAATTCCGTCTCCGCGATGGAGGTGCGGGCGCCGACCTCGGTATAGATGCCGAAGCGCGTGTCGCGCACGCTGGCGGTCGGGTCGATGCAGGGTTCCAGCCCCAGTGTCTTCTTCGCGGTGGCGGGATCTTGGTAGACGGTCATGCGCGGATCAGCCTCAATCGCAGCCTGCGGCTGCCCCAGTCGATGATGGCGACGGTGACGAGGATGAGCAGCACGATGAACGCCACCTCGTCCCAATTGTTCAGCCGGATTCGGTCGCCGAGCGCAAGCCCGATGCCGCCGGCGCCGACCACGCCGAGGATGGTGGCGGACCGCGTGTTGCTCTCGAAGGTATAGAGCAGCTGGGACAGCATCACCGGTGCCGCCTGCGGCACCAGCCCGTAGCGGATGGCGTGCAGCCGCGACCCACCGGAGGCGCGCACACCCTCCACCTGGCGACGATCCGCGGATTCGATGGCCTCGGAGAAGATCTTGGCCAGCAGCCCGATATCGGGCAGCGCCAGCGCCAGGATGCCCGCGAAGGGCCCCATGCCGACGGCGGAGACGAAGATCAGCGCCCAGACCAGGCTGTCCACCGCGCGCAGCCCGTCATAGCTGCGCCGCACGGTGAAGCGCAGCAGCGTGCTGGCAATGACATTGCCCGCGCCGAGGAAGCACAGCGGCAGCGCGACGAGGGCGGCCAGCAGCGTGCCGAGGAAGGCCATCGCCACCGTCTCCGCCAGCGCCTCCAGCAGGTCCCGCAGCGCGCCGCCGGGGGAGGGCGGCCACATCAGAGTCACCAGCCAGCCGAGCTTGCCCAGCCCATCCAGCAGCCGTGCCGGCGAGGCATCGACGCGCCAGAGGCCGAGGGCCAGCAGCAGCAGGCCGCCGGCGAACAACAGGGGTGTGCGGGAAAGGGTCATGCGACGCGCAGCGCCTCCACGCCCAGGATTCGATGGCGCAGCCATGTGCAGATCTGGTCGATCAACATGACGGTCGCCAGGATCAGCAGCAGGATGGCGGAAATGTCCGGATATTCGAATTGCCGGACCGAGAGATACAGCTCCTCCCCGATGCCGCCGGCGCCGACCAGGCCGAGCACGCTCGCCTCCCGCACATTGATCTCGAAGCGCAGCAGGCCGAAGGACAGCACGCCGGGCACGGATTGCGGCAGCACGCCGTAGCGCATCGCCTGCGTCCAGCTTCCGCCGGTGGCGCGCACCGCATCCACCGTGCGCAGGTCGGCATTCTCATGCACCTCCGCGAAGAGCTTGCCGAGCGCGCCCATGCTGTGCAGGGCAATGGCCAGCACGCCGGCCAGCGGGCCGAGGCCGAAGGCGTAGACGAAGATCAGCGCGAAGACGAGCGTCGGCACGGTGCGCGCGAATTCCAGCACGCGGCGGGAAAGCTCCACCGCCCAGCGCGGCGCCAGCGTTGTCGCCGCGGGGAAGGACAGCAGCAGCCCGGCGGCCCCGCCGAGCACGGTGCCGGTATAGCCGATGAGGATGGTGTCCAGCAGCAGGCCGACCCACAGGTCGAAACCCCAGAACCATTCGGCGATGTCGGCACCCAGGGTCTCCGCGCGCAGCACCGGCAGGGTTCGGCCGATATAATCGGCGGCCATCGGCAGCCCGGCCAGCAGCCGGCCGAAATCTACCTGGCCCACCTGGCCGGCTACGGCGATGGCGGCCAGGAAGACCAGCGTGCCGGCCAGCGCCCGAAGGCTGCGCGCCCGTGACCGCGCGGCCCAGTCCGCGGTGGCCAGCGCCACCGCCGGGCTGCCGGGCGCGTGCGGTGCGCTGCTCAGGACCGGCGCTCGCGGCGGCGGCTCTGGTTGTCCTCGGTCATCGCGATGACGTCGAGATAATCCTCGTTGCGCGCATCGGCGAAGCCGGCGGTGTTGGTGCTGAGCTGGCGCAGCACCTCGGGCGCCTCGGTCGGCAGCGCCTTCATCATGGCGACGAAGTCACGGCGCAGATCCTCCGGCACCTCGGCGCGGGTCACGGTGGGGGAGTTCGGGATCAGTGGGCTGCGCCAGATGATGCGCGTGGTGCCGGGCTGGATCATGCCCTTTTCCGTCATGCGCTGGATGTTGCCTGCGGTCTCGTTGTTCCAGAAGGTTGCGGCGGCATCGTAGGTGCCGTTCAGCACCGCGATCACCGACTGCTCATGGTTGCCGGAGAAGCCGGTACGGCTGAAATAGGTGCTCGGCTCCACGCCTTCCTTGCGCAGGAAGTAGCTCGGCGCGGCGAAGCCGGAGGCGGAGTTCGGATCGGCGAAGGCGAAGGACCGGCCGCGCAGGTCGGCCAGCGACTGGACGCTGCTATCCGCCTTGACGAAGATGACGGAGTAGTAGCCTTCGGCGCCGTCGCGCCCGCGGTGGCGCAGCAGCGGCACCACGCGTTCGCCCATGGCGCGGCGCGCCAGCGCATAGGCGGCCGGGCCGAGATGGGCGAATTCCAGCTGGTTGGCGCGCAGCGCTTCCACCACGGCGGCGTAGTCCGTGCCGCGGGTGATGCGCATCGGCACGCCCAGCTTGCGCTCGGCATGGGCGGCGAGGCCCTGCAGCCGCGCGATGGCATCGCGCTCGTTCTCCGAGGAGATGATGCCGTAGCGCAGCTCACGGAACTGCGCCCGCCAGCCGGACTGGGCGCGGGCAAGCGGCGGCGCGGCCAGCACAGCGCCGGTGGCGAGCAGGGTGGTACGACGTGTGATCATGAGGATCTTCCTTATTGGCGTGGGCCGCGTTCAGCGGGCCTGCAGGAATTCGGGGACGCGCAGCAGGATCATCTCGTTGTCGTCCGCGCGCGTCAGGAACCGCCCGGCGCTGCCCGGCAGGTTGTTGTCATTCGCCATGACGATGTGCTCGTCATCCACCCGCGCCACGCTCTCGATGGTGACGAAGGGGAAGCTGAAGCGGTCGCGCGGCGCATCCGGCGCGCGGTCGCCATGCTGGCGTGCCAGGCCCTCCGGATCGCGGATCGCCAGCAGGTCGAGATGGCCGATCTTGCGCACGAAGCCCTCGGCATCCGTCTGGCTGAGGTCGATCAGCGTCACCCGCTTCACCCGCGCCGGATTGGCGAAGCAGTCGGGGCGCCGCTGGCCCTGCGGGCAGGCCAAAGCGGCGTCACCCTCGCCGCCGTCGCGCTCGATCACCATGGCGCGGTTCGCGTCGATGAAGTTGAAGTCGCCGATCGCGACGGCGCCCGGCGCAAGCTGGAAGCGCAGGCTGCGGCCGGTCCATTCGCCGCGTGCCAGGTTGAATTCCAGGATGCGGATGAAGGCGCCTTCGGGCTGGCCGGCGGCGGTGAACAGGGGCTGCTCGATCATCGGGTAGAGGTGGCTGCCATCCGGCGACAGCGCCATGCCTTCGAAGCCGCCGGAGCGGCGGACGCGGAAGGGCACGCCGGCGGTGGGGCTGGCCGGGACCTGCAGCGATGGATGGTCCGGGGACCGGATCACCTCGCCCTCCAGCCGGGTCTCCACCACGCGGCGGACGCGGCCCTGGCGGTCGAGATGGATCAGGAAGGGGCCGAATTCATCGCCGATCCAGAAGCCGTCGCCGACCGGCTGCAGGCTCTCCGGATCGAAGTCGTGGCCGGTCAGGTAGCGCGCCTCGGTCGTCTCATTGGCAATGCGGAAGGGCACCTGGCGCTCGGGGTCGGAGAGGAAGATGGTCTCCAGGAGCGCCACCTGGCCGGAGCGCCAGTCGGGCCGCACGCGGTGGATCATCAGCATGGCATCGCCGCTGTTGCGGCGGTTGCCGAAGCCGTTGTCGGCGATCAGCCAGTACTCGCCCGCGGCGCCGGGCACCGGCTTGATGCCGGAAATGCCCTGGTAGGGCTGGCCGACCAGCGGCCGGGCGATGCCGGTGGGGCGGCCGGTTCCCGTCATGCCCGGCAGGCTGCCGATGGCATCGACGCGCTGGTTGCCGGGGCCCACGAAGCGGCCGGAGACCAGAAGCTGGCGCGGCGCATCGGCCGGCGGCAGCACCATGGTCGCGGCCGGCATCAGCGCATGGCCGGCAAGCGTGGCCTCGAAGCGCTCATCGGCGCTGGCGGGCAGGCTGAAGGCAAGGGCTGTGGCGAGGATCAGGCGGCGCATGGGCGAAACTCCCTGCTGGCACGTGCAGCGGCTTTAGCCATCGCGTGTGACACTCGCTTGACGCCGGGGTGACGGTGTGGGGACGGTGCGTGATGCCGGACGGATCGCTGCCCAGGTCATCCGGAGGGGGCGGCGGAAGGTCGGTTTTCTAAGCGGTTCGAGGCTTGCCGGGCGCGGGCGACAGCAGGATCGTTATGCGATAGAACAATCGGGCCGCGCGGCCATTGCGAAGCCGCCCGGGACAGCATTCGGCCAGGCGGCGGATCAGGGGGGGGAGACCAGACCATGAGGACCCAGGTTGGCATCATCGGCGCGGGCCCCGCGGGGCTGCTGCTGTCCCACCTGCTGCATCTGGCCGGCATCGACAGCGTGGTGCTGGAGGCGCGGTCCCGCGCCTATGTCGAGGAACGGGTGCGGGCCGGGCTGCTGGAACAGGGCAGCGTCGATACCCTGACCGAGGCCGGGGTGGCGGAGCGCCTGCACCGCCAGGGCCTGGCGCATCATGGCATCGAGCTGCGCTTCGACGGCGCCGGCCACCGTATCCCGCTGACCGACCTCACCGGCAAGGTGGTCACCATCTACGGGCAGCAGGAAGTGGTGAAGGACCTGATCGCCGCGCGCCTGGCCGCCGGCACCCGTTGGGGCAACCCGCCGATCCTGTTCGAGGTGGCCGATGTCGCCGTGCATGACGTGACCAGCGACAGCCCGCGCATCAGCTTCACCCATGAAGGCCAGGCGCAGCTGCTGGATTGCGTCTTCATCGGCGGCTGCGACGGCTTCCACGGCATCTGCCGCGGCGCCATCCCGGAGGACATCATCCGGGTCTATGACCGCATCTACCCCTTCGCCTGGCTCGGCATCCTGGCGCATTCGAAGCCGGTGTCGGAGGAGCTGATCTACGCACGCCACCAGGACGGTTTTGCCCTCGCCACCATGCGGTCGGAGACGATCAGCCGGCTGTATCTGCAATGCGCGCCGGATGAAGACCTGGCGCTTTGGCCCGATGACCGGATCTGGGCCGAATTGCACAAGCGCCTGGGCTGCGGGGAGGAATTGCAAGAAGGGAAAATCTTCCAGAAGGGCGTCACCGCCATGCGGAGCTATGTGGTGGAGCCGATGCGCCATGGCCGCCTGTTCCTGGCGGGCGACGCCGCCCACATCGTGCCGCCGACCGGCGCCAAGGGCATGAACCTGGCCATCGCCGATATCCGCGTCCTGGCCCGCGGGCTGGAGCGCTTCTTCGCGAAGAACGACGCGGCGCTGCTGGAGCAGTATTCGGAGATCTGCCTGCGCCGCATCTGGAAGGGCCAGCGCTTCTCCTGGTGGATGACCTCCATGCTGCACCGCTTCGACGGCGCCGACCTCTTCGAGCACCGGGTGCAGGTGGCGGAGCTGGACTATGTTTCCACCAGCCGCGCGGCGATGACGACGCTGGCGGAGAATTATGTGGGCCTGCCCTACGAGGTGTAGCCGCAGCCCCGCTCCGCCAGCAGCGCCGCCACCACGCGCCGCGCCGCCGGCCCAGCCGGGTCCGGCGCCCGCCAGGTGATCAGCGCCTTCCACAGCGCCCAGCCGCGCGCCCGGTCCCAGGTGCCGGGGTCCAGGGCCAGGCTGTTGCGGAAGCGCTGGCGGGCCGGCGGGTCGAACATGGTCCAGGCCGGAACCAGGTCGCAGGCCGGGTCGCCGACGCCCATATTGCCGAAATCGATCACGGCGCAGAGCCGCCCCGCGCGCAGCAGCAGGTTGCCCGGCGCCACATCGCCATGGATCCAGACCGGCGGTGCGTCCCAGGCGGAGGCCAGCGCGGCGTCCCAGATCGCCAGGGCCGCCGGGGCATCGATCTCGTCGCCCAGTCCGGCGATCGCCGCGCGCGTTTCCGCATCATAGACGGCCAGCGCCCCGCCACGATGGAAGTTGTGTGCCCCCGCGGCCGGGCCGTCCGTCGGGTCGATCGCCTGCAACGCCAGCAGGAAGCCGGCCAGATCCTCGGCCAGGCCCTGCGGGTCGCGGATGCGTTCCGGGCGGGCGACATCGCCGATGATCCAGTCATAGATCGACCACGGCCAGCGAAAGCCGTCCCCGGGCGCGCCCAAGGCGATCGGCCGGGGGATCGGCAGCGGCAGGTGCGGGGCGAGGCGCGGCAGCCAGGCCTGTTCCTTGGCCACCTGCGCCACGTAGCGCTCCGCGCTCGGCAGGCGGATCAGCAGATGCGCGCCCAGGCGGAAGGTCAGGTTGTTCTGCCCGCCTTCCGCCACCGGGCGCACCGGCAGGCCACCCCATTGCGGGAACTGGGTCTGGACCAGGCGGCGGGCCAGGGCCGCATCGCACAGGCTGGGGGTGTTCGGTGACATCGCGGCCGCCTGTAGCAAGCCCGCCCGCCTGCCCTGGCGTGAAGCTTGGGTTGCGCCGGCCGGCTAGCGCAGCATCCGCACCGCCACCTGCTGGTCCGACGGCACCAGCCCGACATATTCATAGGCGCGGCCGCCGGCGGCGAATTCCCGGAAGGCGCGATGCTCGTGCTGCTGCCAGCCCGGGTAGTTGAAGTACTCGTCGAAGACCAGGATCGTGCCCGCGCCGATGCGGTCCCGAAGCTGGGCCAGCACGGTCTGGGTCGAGGAATACAGGTCGCAATCCACATGCAGCAGCGCGGCCGGGCCGGGGTGGTCGTCCAGGAAGCCGGGTAGGGTACGGTCGAACCAGCCGACCACCAGCTCCACGCCCGGCGGGACCTCCGGCGGGGCGGGCAGGGCGAAGGCGCCGGGGCCGAAGCCGGGGCGCCAGCCCTCGGGCAGGCCCTCGAAGGAATCGAAGCCGTGGATCGGGCGACCGGGCAGGCATTCCGCGAGCAGGTTGATGCTGCGGCCGGCGAAGACGCCGAATTCCAGCACGAGCCCTTCCGCCGGGGCCAGGCCGGCCGCGTGGCGCAGCAGCGCGTCCTTGTCGGCGAAACGCGGAGCGCCCTGCATATGGGCCTGTGCATATTCGGCCGAGGATAGCGCGGCGGCCAGGCCTTGCACCTGGTCGATGTCGAAGATCCGCCCAGGCTCGCCGAGCCAGGCCGCGTGCGATGCCGGGTCCATGTCCATGCCCGCTCCCCCTTCCATCCGCTCGCCTCAGGTGCCGCGCAGGCGGATCGTCATCTCCAGTCGCGTGCCGGTCCCGTCGGAGGACCAGTGCACGGCCGAGCCGAGCTGGCGGCCGAAGCTCTCGATCATCCGCATGCCGGTGCCGTTCTTCGGCCGCGGCTCGGGCAGCCCGCGGCCATCGTCCCAAAGCCGCAGCAGGGCACGTTGCGCCGGCGCGGCGGCAAGCGTCAGGCCGATGCGGCCGACCCGGTCGCCGAAGGCATGCTTCAGGCTATTGGTGATGAACTCATTCACCGCGAGGCCGAGCGGCGCTGCCTGGTCCGGCGACACCACCAGCCCGGGCTCCACCTCCAGCGCCAATTGCACGCGCGCCGTGCTGCCCTCATGGAAGCTGAGCAGGCCGGCGCTGAGCTGCGCCAGGTACTCGCCGAGGTCGAGTTCATCCACTTCCCCGGACAGGTGCAGCTTGTCGTGCAGCAGGCGCAGCGCCTCCACCCGCCTGGCGACGCCGCGCATCGCCGCACGGCTTTCCGGGGTCCGCAGCTGGCGCGACTGCAGGTCCAGGATGGCCACAATGACCTGCAGGTTGTTCTTCACCCGGTGCTGCAATTCGCGCAGCAGCCTTTCATTGTCGTCGGCCTTGCGCCGCAGCCGGGCATTGGCGCGCAGCCGCCCGACGGCGGCGGCGAGAAGGTTGGCGTAGCTCTGCAGGAAGGCGACGTCCTGTTCGCCGAAGGCCTGCGGCCGGCGGCTGTCCACCTGCAGCACGCCATAGGGCGCCGTGCCGTCGACGCCGACGATCACGACGCAGACGGTGGCCTGGCAGCCATGTTCGCGGACGAAGTCCGGCACATCGAAGCGCTGCTCCTGTGCCAGGTTGGGCGAGACCACAGCCGCCCCGCTGCGCAGCGCCAGGCCTTCCGGCCCGCATGTGATGTCCGTGGTGACGCCGTCCACCTCGTCGCGCCAGCCGATGCCGGCGCGTACCGTCAGCGTCCGGCCATCGGCGCCGAGCGCGACCACCTTGGCCAGCTCGGTGCCCAGCGCCTCGGCTACCAGCCGGCAGGCCTCGTGCAGGATCTGGTCGAGGTCATCGGCGCGCAAGGCGAACTCGCCGAAGCGAGCGAGCGCTGTCTGTTGCGCGAGGAGGTCGTGTGTGTCTGCGTGGGCCGTCAAGGACATGCCAGACCAAGCATCCAGCCCCGCCTGCGGTTTCCTGCGCGGTCTCGTCAGAACTTCGTCATTCGCCGTTCATCCGCACTCGTGGAACCCGCCGCCGGGCAGGGGCACCATATCCAATATGCCGAGCGCCTCGAATTCCGCGCCTCGCGGTGCCAGCACCAGCGCGGCACCCTCCGGGAAGGCGCGGCCACCGACCTGCGGCCCGGCGACCATGATGGCCGGCGTGCGGTGGCCGACCAGGATCCTGTTGGTGCCGGGCGGCACGGGGGCGGCGAACAGGCGGCGATGTTCCGCCAGCACCCAGCCCAGCCGCCCGCCGGCATAGTCATCCGCCAGCAGGCTGTCGGTGACCGTCACATCCGCCGCGCCGAAGGCCAGCTCCGCCGTGTCCCGCGCCCGGAACACCGGCCCGGCCAGCACCGGCCGCGTCACCGGGATGCCGAGCTCGGCCAGCCTCGCGCCGATGCGCAGCGATTGCGCGCGGCCCTCCGGCGACAGGTTGCGCTGGCCGGGGCGGTCGCCGAGGCGGTAGCTGCGGTCGCAGGGCTCGCCGCGCGTGTCGGCGTGGCGGAAGAACAGCACCAGCCCGCCCTGCCGCAGCCGCGCCACCAGCGCCGCGCCCTCGGCGCTGTGGTCCGTGTGCGGCTGCAGGCGGGTCTGCGCCGCGGCGGGGAGGGCCAGCAGCGCGAGGAGAAGCGTGCGGCGGTCAGGCGCCAAGGATGCCCTCCACCACCTCCTGCACCTCCAGCGCCTCCCGCAACGTGGCGAGGTCCTGGGGTTCGCCGCGGGTCAGGGCGGCGAGCTTGGACAGCTGGCCGCGCAGCACCATCGGGCGCATCTTTTCATTCGGCAGCGCATCCGGCGCCGGGCGGAAGGTACCGTCGGCCTCCAGCCGCTCCGCCAGCGACCAGTCGCGCAGCCGGATGCTGCCGGCCTCGGCCTCCAGCCGCCATTCATTGCCCTCGTCGCGATCGGTGCCGCCGACCTGGCCGGAGAGGGTGACCTGCGTGTCGCCGGCCAGCAGCCGGGCATGCACCGCCGTCTCCGCCCCGTCGCCTTCGGGGAATTCGGCGGACCGCTCCAGCAGCACCAGCTTGCCGAGCTGGCGGCGGGTCAGGAACAGGAAGTGGGACAGCACCTCCCGCGTGAAGCCGCCCTCCGCGCGCTTCGCCAGCCAGCCGGCGGCGGCGTGCTGCCAGCCGCGCGGCCAGGTGGCGAATTCGGCGTGGATGGTCAGCGCCCGCGGCGCGCCCAGCCCCTCGCGCCAGGCGCGAAGCTGCGCCACGGCGGGGGAGGAGGCCATGGGGAAGTTCACCGCGGCGCGGGCATGGCTGTCCTCCGCCGCATCCACGAAGCTGCGCGCCGCCACAAGGTCCGCGGCCAGCGGCTTCTCCAGGAAGGCGGCGCGGCCGGCGGCGAAGGCGGCGCCGGCGTGCTCCAGGTGAGAGCTGGGCGGGGAGGCGATGTACAGCGCCTCGCAGGCCGCGATCACCGCCGCCGGACTGTCCAGCATCGGCAGGCCGGGCGCGATGGCGGCCAGCCTGGCGGCCGCTTCGGGGCTCGGGTCCCACACCGCCACGGGGCGGATCTCCGCCTGGTCATGGTTCAGTGCCGCGCGCAGCAGGCGTTCCCCCATGATGCCGAAGCCGACGATGCCCAACGCGACCGCCATGCGGACCCCCTTTACGACTGATGGGCTGATTTAGCCCCTGTCCGCGTCGCGTCCAGCCCGCAGCGCCAGCACCACCAGGGATACCACGGCCAACAGGCCGCAGGCGACGTAGTAGGGCAGGGTCCAGCTTCCGGTGCCGGTGACGGTCCAGGCGAAGGCGCTCGGCGCCGTTAGATAGCCCAGGAAGCACAGCAGGATGGCGCCGGAGGATGCTTCCGCCACACGGTCCGGCGGCGCCACGCGGGCGACCTCGGCCAGGAAGATGCCGTTCCAGCTCGCGGCGGTGAAGCCGGCGCCGATCGCCAGCGCCAGGGCCAGGGCCCAATGCGCGCCCGGCCCGAAGCTGACCCAGAGCGCGGACAGGCCCGCCGCCACCAGCCCATGCACCGCCAGGCTGCGCGTGGCATCGCCGATGCGATCCGCCGCCCAGCCGAGCGCCAGCCGCCCGACCACGCCGGCCACCTGCATCGCGGCGAACAGGCTGCCGGCGCTGGTCAGGCTGAAGCCGTGCTCCTGCACCAGCCAGGTGACGGTGAAGGCGAACAGGCTGCCCTGCAACGCGGCGAAGGCGAAGGCCTGCAGGGTCAGCGGCGGCAGCACGCGATGCATCCGCAGCGCATTTACCGGCGCGGCCAGGCGGCGGGGGGAAAAGGCGTCGCGCAGTGGCCGCGCCGGCTCCCGCTCCGCATCCAGTTGCGGACGCAGCGGCTGGATCAGCACGGCGCAGACCAGCGCAACGCCGATGCCGGTGAGCAGTGCCACCTGCCAGCCGAAGGCCGCCGCCATCGGCGCCGCCACCAGCCCGGCCAGCGCCCCGCCGGCCGGCGCGCCGGCCTGCTTGACGGAAAAGATCAGCACGCGGTGCCGCGGCGGCGCGGTGGCCTGGAGGATGCGGCTACCGGCCGGCCCTGTCGGGCCATAGCCGATGCCCATCAGCAGCGCCGCGAAGGGCAGCAGCCAGACAATTCCGGCGGCCGCCGTCAGCAGCGCCAGGCAGCCCAGCACCGCGCCCGCCTGGAGCATCCGCAGCGGCCCGAAACGTGCCACCAGCGGCGTGCCGAACAGCAGGAACAGGATGGCGCCGAGCGTGTTGACGCTGGCGAAGTTGCCGATCGTCTCCGGCCGCAGCCCCAGATCCGCCGTCATCAGCGGCGCCACAACCGGTAGCGACTGGTTGAGGAAGGTGCCGACGGTCTGCATCAGCAGCGTGGCGGAAAGTGCCGCGACCCAGGGTTTCAGCATCGCCCGCGGATCACCGCCGCAGCCGCAGGTCGAGCCCCTTTGCCATCCAGCGCGCCTCGATGGTGTCGAGGTCGATCAGCCCGGCGGGCCGCGCGCGCGAAGGCTGGTCGCGCAGCCCGGGCGCACGTTCGCGCAGCCACACGCCATACAGCCGGCGCAGTTCCACCAGCGGCAGCGGGTGGTCATCCACGCGCAGCGAAAGGTCCGGGAAATCCTCAGTCGTGGTCAGCACCAGCGCCGCGGATTGCCGGCCCCGCCGGTCGCCGCCCGCAGCCTCCCCGGCATCCAGCGCCGCCAGCATCCGCTCGGCCAGCTTCAGGTCCGGGTTGGTGACGAAGGCGGCGTAGGTGTCCGCCAGCACCGCCGGGCCGGCCAGCATGTTGCCGGCGAAGGAGACATGGGCGGAGGTGACGTCGCCGCACCATTCCACGCAGTTCCCGCCGGTATAGGCGGCACTGCGGCCATGCCGGTCCACCGCATGGATCTGGCGCAGCCCGCGCCCCTCATCCCCCGCCATGGCGCTCTCGATCGCGACGGCGGGCGACAGGCCACGCGCCATGCCATCCAGCACCACCGGGCCGAGGTAGCGATTGGTCATGGATTGGGTGGAGACGGCGCCGACACCGGATCGGACGAAGGGGCATGAGGCCCCGACGGCGAAGGCGCATGTGGTTACGGCCACGGCAAAGGCGCCGGTCTCCGGGTCATGGGCGACGATGGACCAGGTCATGGCAAGCATCCGACTCACGAGGCGGGCCACACTACATGTCCTTCCGTGATTGCGCGCCAGCCCTTGCTGGGTCATTTTGGTCGCAACGTCTCAAGGGAGGAATGAAATATGTCGATCAAGTCGATCAATCTGCTGCGCCGCCACGTTCTGGCGAGCATCGGGCTGCTTGCCGCGCCGGCCATCGCCCGCGCCCAGTCCGGCTGGCCGGACCGGCCGATCCGCCTGATCGTGCCCTTCGGCGCCGGCGGCGCGATCGACACGCTGTCGCGCACCGTCGCGGCGAAATTCCCCGAAGTGACCGGCGGGCAGACCCTGGTGGTGGAGAACCGCCCCGGCGCCGGCGGCACCATCGCCGGCGCGGCCGTGGCGCGGGAGAAGCCGGATGGGCTGACGCTGATGATGGCCGATGTCGGCGCCAACGCCATCGGCAAGGAACTGATCCCGAGCCTGAGCTACGAGCCGCCCACCGCCTTCACCCCGATCATCCACTTGGTGAACCTGCCGGCGGTGCTGATGGCGCATCCGACCGTCACCGCCACCACGGTGCAGCAGGTGATCGAGCAGGCGAAGGCGCGGCCGGATGGCTTCACCTATTCTTCCGCCGGCAACGGCAATGGCAGCCACCTGTTCATGGCGCTGTTCCTGAAGGAAGCCGGCATCAGCATGGTGCATGTGCCCTACCGATCGGGCGCCGAGATGGTGACGGCGCTGATCCGTGGCGACGCGCAATTCGGCTTCCCCACCGTCTCCTCCGGCATCGGGCAGATCCGCCAGGGCAATGCAAAGGCGATCGCGGTGGGCAATGCCGCCGGCACGCCGCTGCTGCCGAACACGCCCGCCATCTCCACCGTGATGCCGGGCTTCGAGGTGGCGGTCTGGCACGGCATCGTCGCGCCCGCCGGCATGGATGCCGGGCTGGCGCGGGAGATCAACCAGGTGTTCGGCCGCATCGCCGCCATGCCGGATGTGAAGCAGCGCATCTTCGACACGCAGGCCGGCACGGTGGTCGGCGGCTCCCCCGCCGATTTCGCCGCCCACATCGCGCGGGAGGTGGCGCGCTGGACGCCGATCATCCGCCAGGGCGGCATCGCCAGCGGCTGAGGCGCCTCAGCCCCCCGCCGCCCGGCGCGGCGGGGGGCTTCCGCGTGGCGCCGCTTCATGTGAATGAGAATCATTCGCATTGAATCGAGGCACCGCATGACCGCCATTCCGCATCCCCGCGCCCGATGGATGGACCCTTCCACCGGCGCGCTGCTCGATGCACCCGGCCTGATGCGCAGCCTGGCCACCCGCCAGGCGGTGCTGCTGGGCGAGACGCATGATGTGGCGGAAATCCACCGCTGGCAGTTGCAGGTCACCACCTGCCTGCACCTGCTGCGCCCGAACCTCGCGGTGGGGTTCGAGATGTTTCCGCGCCGCGTCCAGCCGGTGCTGGACCGATGGGTGGCGGGCGAACTGCGCACCGCGGACTTCCTGCGCGAAGTGGAGTGGGAGACGGTGTGGGGCTTCCCGCCCGAGATCTACCTGCCGCTGTTCCATTTCTGCCGGCAGCAGGCGGTGCCCATGCTGGCGCTGAACTGCCACCGCCCGCTGGTCACCCGCGTCGGCAAGGAAGGTTGGGACTCGGTGCCGGAGGCGGAGCGGGACGGCCTGACCCCGTCCGCGCCGCCGACCGAGGGCCATCGTGCATATATCGCCCGGCTGACCGGCCGCGCCGAGTCCGACATCACGGACCGCTTCCTGCGCGCCCAGCAGGTCTGGGACCGCGCCTTCGCCTGCAACATCGCGCGCCATATCGCCGTGGCGGAGGGACCGCCGCCGCAGGTCGTCGGCATCATCGGCCGCGGCCACCTGGACTACGGCCATGGCACGCCGCACCAGCTCCGCGACCTCGGCATCACCGATGTCGCGGTGCTGGCACCGAGCGAGGCGGCGGCGCTGGACCCGGCGGAGATGGCCGGCATCGCGGAGGCGGTGTTCCGGCTGGACCGGCCGGAGGAGCCTGTGGCGCGGGCGCCGAAGGCCTGACACGCCACTGACGAAGCCCTCTCCACCCGCAAGGGGGGAGAGGGTTTGGGTGAGGGGGGCTGTGCAAATTGGGAAGCGCTCGGAGCCTTACACGCCCGGCTCACCCGATTTTCTCCCCCGCAGTGGAGGCCTAACCCTTCCGCGCCAGCAGCACGAAGGCCAGCGAATCCTCCGGCCCCGCCCGGCGGCCGAGGCGGCGGGCGGCCTCGATGAATTCCGGATCCTCCTCCAGCGCCGCCAGGCCGGGGGCGGCGCCGGGCAGGGCCCAGCCGGGCGACAGGAAGCAGCCATCGCTGCGCGTCACCGTCAGCCCGACGGCACGCAGCATCCCGGTGACCTCCGCCAGCGTGAAGCCGAGCGGCGGCACCTCCCCACCCAGCCGGCGCCGCGCGCGGAGCGCCAGGCTGTCGCGGTTCATCGCCGAGAGCATCAGCCGGCCACCGCGCGCCAGCACGCGGGCGGCCTCGGCCAGGGCGGCGGCGGGGTCGGGCAGCATCTCCAGGCTGTCCAGCAGCAGGGCGGTGTCGAAGCTCGCCTCCGGAAAGCTCAGCCGGGCGGCGTCCATGCGGATGAAATCGAAGCGCTGGTCGCCGCCATGGCGGATCGCCGCCGCATCCAGCGCCGCCTGCGACTGGTCGGTGCCGGTGATGCGGGCGGCGCCGGGCAGCAGCCCGCCCAGGCGGCCGGGACCGCAGGCGATATCGAGCACCACCTCCTCCCGCGCCTCGCCGAGATACTCGGCCACCAGCCGGTCCAACTCCGCCTGGAAGGCTGCCTCCCGCGCCGGGCCGGGCGTGCCGCCGGGCAACAGCCAGGGGCGCGGTGGCATCTCGCTGATGCGGGGCGGCGACCGGGGCGGGCGCGGTGGGCTGGGCGGCCGGGCAGCGGGCAGCGGGCGCGCCGGGGCCTCGGCCACGGCCGGCGGCGGTTCGGGCACAGCCGCCGGTTCGGGCTCAGGCTCCGGCGGCAGGGCGAGGCGGTTGGCCTCGAAGGCGCGAAAATGGTCCGTTTCGGTCAGGTCCGGCAGGCCCGGGCTGGCGGTGCGGGCGAAGACGACGAAGACCGGGTTGGCGAAGACCGGCACGGCGTCCCGCGGCAGCGCATCGAGGAAGCCGCGCGGGATACGGTCCAACTCGCCCTTGTGGGCTACGACCCAGGCGAAATCCGCCGGCGCCCGGCCCGTGGCGGCGGCGAAGGGCTCGGCGCGCGGGATCGCCCAGCGGAACGGGTCGGGTGCCACCACCCTATCCGCCGGCGTCAGGCGGCCACGCAGGAACTGGGCGGTCTCGGCCCAGGCGGTGTCGTCATGCGGAAAGGACATGCGGTCTCGGGCGCCTGCTGCGATGCGGCGCCAGTTAAGCGGGGCGCTTCAAGCGGGGCAACCGAGCTGGTCGGCCAGCGCCGGGAAGCTCGGCGCGACGAAGTCCCAATCCTGCTCCGCCGCCAGGTCCTTCGCCTGCTCCGGCCCGTATTCGGTGGGCCGGGCGATGAAGGCGGTGCGGAAGCCGCAGCGCCTTGCCGCCGCCAGGTCGCCATTATGGGCGGCCACCAGCATGCAGGCCTCCGGCGGCAGGCCGAGGATATCCGCCGTCCGCAGATAGGCCTCCCGGTTCGGCTTGTAGGCCTGGGAGGCTTCGGCGCCGAGGATCGCATCCCAGGGCAGGCCGGCGCGCTTGGCCATGTTCAGCAGCAGCGCGATATTGCCGTTCGACAGCGGCGCGATGATGAAGCGCGCCTTCAACCGGTGCAGCCCCGCCACGCTGTCCGGCCAGGGGTCCAGCCGGTGCCAGAGGCGGTTCAGCCCATCCAGCTCCGCTTCCGGCAGGCTGGCGGGGTCCAGCCCGTGATCGCGCAGCACCCCCTCCAGGTTCTCCCGGTGCAGGATGTCGAGCTTGGTGAAGGGCCGTGCGCCCGTCCGCACCGCCTCCATCGCCGGCTGGTAGCGGCGGCGCCAGGCAGCGGCGAAGGCCGCGCCCTCCAGGCCCGGCAGGTGCCGGGCGAGGAAGGGCGCGGCATCCCGCGCGATGGAGGATCGCCAATCGACGACTGTGCCGAAGACGTCGAACAGCAGCGCCTGGATGCCGTGCGGTTGCGCCGCCATCACTCGGCAGCCTTCGGCAGGTTGCCGGCTTCCTCGGCCCACTTCTTGTCGAAGGCCCAGACATCGGGGAAGCCCATCAGCTCGCACATCCGGGCAAAGCTGTAGGCGTCGTTGACGCCCATGTTGTTGGAATGGCCATCGGCCTTGAGCTGGCCATAGGCCTTGGTCAGCGCGGCGGCGACGGTCAGGAAGCCCACCGCCGGGTAGATGGCGATGCGGTAGCCCATGGCGTGCAGCCGGTCCGCCGGGACGATCGGCGTGCATCCGCCTTCCACCATGTTGGCAAACAGCGGCTTCTTGATCTGCCGGCCGACCTCGGCCATCTCAGCCTCGCTCTCGGGGCTTTCGATGAAGATCACGTCGGCGCCGGCCTCGGCAAAGATCTTGCCGCGGCGGATCGCTTCCTCAAGGCCGAGGCTGGTGCGGCTGTCGGTGCGGGCGATGATCAGGAAATCCTCGCTGCGGCGGGCCTCGACGGCGACGCGGATCTTCAGCGCCATCTCCTCCGCCGGGATCACCTTGCGGCCGGGCGTGTGGCCGCATTTCTTCGGCACTTCCTGGTCTTCGATCTGGATGGCGGTGACGCCCGCATCCTCATAGCCGCGCACCGCGTGGCGCACGTTCAGCAGGCCGCCATAGCCGGTATCGGCATCCGCGATCACCGGCGTCGTGCAGCCGCGCGCAATGGTGCCCATGCGGGAGACCATGTCGGTGTAGGTGGCAATCCCCGCATCCGGCAGCCCGAGATGGGACGCGGTGACGCCGAAGCCGGTGGCATACAGCGCCTTGAACCCCATGCCATCGGCGACCTTGGCCGAGATCATGTCGAACACGCCCGGGGCGAGGATGAACTCATCGGCGGCGAGCGCCTGGCGGAGCGAGGGATGCGGCATGGGTCGGTTCCTTCAGGCGTTTGCAGAAGCGGGGGCGGTCTTCAGCAGGAAAGGCACATTGGCACGTTCGGCGATGGCGCGGATCTGCGCTTCCAACCCGGCCGGGATCGGAATGCCATGCGCGCTGCGGTCGGCATGTTCCGCGCGTTCCGGGTCGCCCGGCACCAGCACCGGCTGCGCCGGGTCGGCCGGCGGGGTGGCGCGCAGCACATCCACAGCCTGGTCCAGATCCTGCTCGAAATCGCCCGCCGGCCGGAAGGCGGTGGGGTCGATCGCCAGCATGAAATGGCCGATATCGTCCGGATCCTCCGGCCGCTGCGTCCGCACCCGGATCGGCGAGAAGGAGGCGCCGGACAGCGTCGCGCCCAGGATATGCGCCATTAGCGCCAGGCCGTAGCCCTTGTGGCTGGCCATGTCCGGCGTGCCGCCGACCGGGGAGAGGCCGCCCTCCGGCTTCTCGAACACCTGCGCCACGGCGGCGGCGCCGTCGGTCACCGGGTTGCCGGCGCCGTCCATCACCCAGCCGGCCGGGATCGGCTTGTTGCGCAGCGCCTTGGCGCGAACCTTGTTGGCCGCCGCCGTGGTGGTCGCCATGTCCAGCACCACCGGCGGCTGGCGCTGGCCGGGGGCGGCGAAGGCGATGGGGTTGGTGCCGAGCACCGGAACGGCGCCATGCGTCGGCACCATCGCCATGGTGCGCGTGCCGCTGGTCACCAGGCCGATGCAGCCGGATTTCGCGGCCAGCTTCACATACCAGCCGGCCGCGCCGAAATGGTGGCTGTTGCGCACGGCGACGGCGCCGATGCCGTGCTGCTTCGCGCGCTGGATCGCCAGCCGCATGGCGAAGGCGGCCGCCGGATGGCCCAGCCCGGCGCCGCCATCCACCAGGGCCACCGCGCCGGAATCGCGTTCGATCCGCGGCCGCGCATCCAGCTTCACCTGGCCGACATGGCGCATGCCCTCATAGCTCGCCAGCATGCCGATGCCGTGGCTGTCCACGCCGGCGAGGTCGGTATCCAGCATCACCTCCGCGGTTTCCGCCGCAAGGTCCCCCGGCATGCCCCAGGCATCCAGGATGGCAAGGATCTGTGCCCGCACGCTGTCCGCACTTGCCCGCATGGTCTTCGTCGTTTCCGTATTCCCAAGGCCGCAAGGGGTGCACCGGTGCGGGCGGGCCGTCAATCTGGGGTCAGGCGGCGGCGCGGATTTTGTATTAGAATCAACATGATTGTGCCGCGCCCTGCGTGCCTGATAGCGTGGTCCGCACCTGTTCGAAACGGCAGCGGAGGCACCCGACATGTCCGGACGACATTCCACGGAAGCGACGCAGGGCGGCGACCGGGCGGGCGTCGCGCGGCTTCTTCCGGCCGCGCCGCCGCGGCGCGATCCCTTCGCCCATGCCGAATTGCCGCAGCGCCCGAACTACCTGCCGGAGGAAGCGGAGACGGCCGGCAGCCGGTCCGAGGTCTGGGCGACGCTGAAGGGTATGGCGGTGGCCGCCGCGGGCATTCTTTTACTCGGCTGGCTGCTCACTTCGGGCTGAACGGCGCGTTGACCTTGCCATGGGGATCCCCCGGCAAGGAGCCAGTCCATGTCTGACCAGCCCTACCCGATCGCGCCTGAACGCCCGAGGATGCAGCCTGTGGATCGGGCGCTGCCGCCCTCGCGCCCCGATCCCTTCACGCCGCGCGTCGCCATGCCGCCCTCCCGCCCCATCGCGAAGCCGGAGGAAGGTGAGCGCCGTGGCGAGGGTCTGGCCGTCATGGGCTCCGGCGCGGTCGTTCTCGGGCTGGCGGCGCTGATCGCCTGGTTGCTGTATCTGGCGCTTGGCTGAGCTTCGCGCTCTGGTGGCGGCACCAGAAGCGGGGAGTGGGGAATGTGAGCAGGCCAGTGATGCTGGTGACGGGCGCCGGGCGCGGTATCGGCGCCGCGGTGGCGCGGCTTGCGGCGGCGCGCGGACATGACCTGCTGCTGACCTGGCGCGGCGGAGAGGATGCGGCGCAGGCCACCGCCGCGGCCTGCCGGGAAGCCGGCGCGGCGGTCGAACTGGTGCAGGCGGATGCCGGCGATGCGGTCGCCACCGCGCGTGCCTTCGCGGCGCTGGATCGCCGCTTCGGGCGGCTGGATGCGCTGGTAGCCAATGCCGGCATCACCGGCCCGGCCTCCGACTTCCTTGCCTCCACCGACGAGACCTGGGCGGAGGTGTTCCGGGTGAATGTGCTCGGTCTCGCCAGCGCCTGCCGGCATGCGGCGGCGCGGATGGCGACGGGGCGCGGTGGGCAGGGCGGCGGCATCGTCGCCGTTTCCTCCCGCGCCGCGCAGATCGGCTCGGCCTTCGAATTCGTGCATTACGCCGCGAGCAAGGGGGCGGTGGACAGCCTGGTGCTGGGGCTGGCGCGGGAACTGGCCGGGGAGGGTATCCGCGTCAACGCCGTGGCCCCCGGCATGATCGACACGGACATCCACGCCAGCGCCGGCATTCCGGAGCGTATCGACCGCATCGTGCCGAACATCCCGCTGCGCCGCATGGGCACGCCGGAGGAGGTGGCGGAGACCATCCTGTTCCTGCTGTCGCCGGCCAGCGCCTATGTCACCGGGGCGGTGCTGCCGGTGGGGGGTGGACGTTGATCCAGAGGGATTAGTTCCGGAGGGATCAGTTAAAGTGTTGTCGCGAAATGGCTGAAACCAACGAGGTGTTTGCAACCCGGGGCCCGCTTCGGTATTTCAGGCCCATGCAGATCGAACGCCGGCCGCTCCTCGCCGCAGCCCTCGCCCTGGTCGCAGCCCCGGCGTCAGCCCAGGTCGCCCCACGTGGCGTCCAGCCCATCAACCTGCCGGTCGCGGCGCAGCAGGGTGCCGCGCCCGGCTTCGCGCCTCTGCCGGCGACCGATGCGCTGCTGCGCCTGGTGGACCGCCTGCTGCGGCTGGAGGAGGACGGGCTGGACCCGCGCCACTACGGCATCCCGGACAGCGCCCTGGCCGCCAGCGACCCCGCCAGCTATCGCACGGGGCTGCATGCGGCGTCCGCCGCCGCGCTGTCGGACCTGCTGCTGGGCCGGGTGCGCGACATGCCGGGCCGGCCGGACCTGCGGCGCGACCATTCCGCCCTCGATGTGCAGGCCTGGCTCACCGAACTCGCGACCACGCCCGACCCGGCGGCCTTGATCGATCGCGCGGCGCTTCGGCCGCAGGGTGCGGCGGCGCTGAAGGCGGAACTGGCGCGCCAGCGGCAGATCGCGGCGACGCCCTTCTCGCCGATCCCGGGCGAGACGACGATCGACCCGGGCATGGTCGACCCCCTGCGGGTGCCGCTGCTGCGCGCCCGGATCGCGGTGGAGGACCCGGTGCTGGCCGCCGCCCCGGATGCCGGCGCGCTGTACGACCCGGTGCTTGAGGAGGCGGTGCGCCGCTGGCAGGGCGACAACGGGCTGCAGGTGGATGGCCGCGTCGGCCGCATAACCATCGGCCTGCTGAATCGGCCGCTGACCGCGCGGGTGGACCAGCTCCGCGTCGCGCTGGACATGCGCCGCGCCGCAGCCCCGCCGCCCGCCGAGCGCCGGGTGGAGGTGAATGTCCCCGACTACCGCCTGCAGGTGATGGAAGGCGACCGCGAGATCCTCTCCATGGCCGTCATCGTCGGCCGGCCGGACCGCGCCACGCCGATGATGGCGGTGCGGCTGACCGCCCTGCAGTTCAACCCGCCCTGGGGCGTGCCGGAGCGCAATGCGCGGGAAGACCTGCTGCCGCGCTTCCGCCGCGACCCCCAGGCGATGATGGAACGCGGCTTCCGCGTCTTCACCGTGGTTGGTGGGGAGCGGATGGAGATCGACCCGCGGACCATCGACTGGTCCAGCATCAACGGTCGCCGCTTCCCCTATTTCGTGCGGCAGGATGCGGGCGATTCCTCGGCGCTCGGGCGGCTGAAGTTCATCATGCCGAACAACGAGGACATCTTCCTGCACGACACGCCCGACCGGCACCTGTTCCGCCGGCCGGACCGCGCCTTCTCCTCGGGCTGCATTCGCCTGGCGGAGCCGAACCAGCTGATGGCGGTGCTGCTGGAAAACACCCCGGGCTGGAACCTGCCGCGCGCCGAGCGGGCTCTGGCCAGCCGGTCCACCAGCGTGATCTCGCTGGGCCGCAGCCTACCCGTCCGGCTGCACTACAACACGGTTATGGTGGAAGCGGGTGGCCGGGTGCGGATCCGGCCGGACATCTACCGCCTCGATGCGGCCTATGCCCGCGCCATGGCAACGGCACCCCGGCCCCTGGTGGCGGGGCTCGCACGTCAGGTGGCGCGCTGATGCGGCGCTCCTTTGGCCATGGCGGCCTGTGGTCCGGCGCCTGCCCCTGCTGCGGGCCGGAGGCGCTGGTGCCTGAGCATGCGGTGCCGCGGCGCGGGTTGCTGGCGGCGGTGCTGGCCGGCGCCGGTGCCGTGGCGGCAGGCCCGGTGCTGGCGCAGGGTGCCACGCGTAGCCTGCGGGTGCGGCGCCAGGTGACCAATGACAGCTTCTCCGGCGTCTATTTCCGCGATGGCCGGTACGACCGGGAGGCGCTGCGCCGGCTGGACTTCGTGTTCCGCGACCTGTCGCGGGCGGAAACCACGCCGATGGACCCGCGCCTGTTCGACGTGATGTCCACCGTGGCGCGCCAGATGGACAGCGACGAGAGCTTCGAGGTGGTCAGCGGCTACCGCACGCCGGAGACCAATGCCGGCAACGCCCGCCGCAGCACCCGCGTCTCCCGCGTCTCCCTGCACATGTCGGGCATGGCAGCGGATTGCCGCCTGCCCGGGCGCAACTCCATGCAGCTCGCGCGGCTCGCAGCGGATATGCGGCTGGGCGGCGTCGGTCTGTATCAGCGGGACGGCTTCGTTCACCTGGATTGCGGTCCGGTCCGGCGCTGGTAGGCGGGCGCGGCCCGGTCAGGCCGCGATCGTCCCGGTCAGCGCCAGGTTGCCATCCGTCGCGCGCCGGAAGCCCTCGGTGATGTGCTCCGCCAGCGCATCGACGGCCGGCACGCCGCGCGCCGCCGGCTGGCGCAGCAGCAGGATGCCCATGTCCGGCAAGGGCGGCAGGCCCTCCGCCTCACCCATCCAGGCCAGGCCCAGCGGCAGCGTGGTAGGCGTGCTGACGGTCAGCGCCAGGCCCGCGAGCGCCACGGTGAAGCAGCCGGTCTGCGTCGCGGAATTATAGGTGACGCGCGCCGGCCGCCCGGCTTCCTGAAGTGCCTCCAGCGCCGCGCTGCGCCAGGCGCAGGCGTGGTCGGGGCGGGCGGGGTTCTCATTCGGGCGGGACAGGGCCAGGGGCAGGGGATCGCGCCGGTGCAGGCCATGCGTCGGGCTGCCGACCCAGCGCAGCGGCCCGCGCCAGATGCGCTGCGCCTGCACGCCCGGCGGTTCCTGCCCCTCGCTGACCAGGGTCAGGTCGAGCTGCCCGTCGCGGAACTTGTCCACCAGCACGTCCGAATTCAGGCAGGTGACGTCCAGCTCCACCGCCGGATGCGCCTCGGCGAAGCGGGCCAGGATGTTGGGCAGCCAGTTCAGCGCATAGTCATCCGGCGTGCCGAGCCGCACATTGCCGACCATCGGCGGGGCGCGGAAATTGCCGATGATCTCGTCGTTCAGCAGCAGCAGGTCGCGAGCGCGTTCCAGCAGCCAGCCGCCCTGCGGCGTGGTCTGCACGCCCCGGTGCGTGCGGACCAGCAGCGGCTGGCCCAGCAGATCCTCAAGCCGGCGGATCTGCATGGAAACGGCGGATTGCGTGCGGCCCAGGCGATCCGCCGCCCGGGTGAAGGACCCGCCCTCGGCGATCAGCACGAAGGCGCGCAGCAGGTCGGGGTCGAGGGCAAGCGCCCGGGGGGCCATCGGTGCCATGCGGAGCATCATCAAGGACCATGATGCGCTCCGTCAATATAACTCGTTTTACTGATGGTGGCGCGCAACCGATGCTGGCGGCAGATCGACCAGCAGAAGGAATGCCCCGATGTCCGGTTTCTTGCTCTCGCCCGATGGCGTGCGGCGGAACCTTCACCCTGTCGCGCGGCGCGCGCCGGCCGCCCGTGGCTGGCTGGACTGGCTCGCCGTCACGTTGCGCGTCATCACCACCCGCCGGCAATTGGCGGAGATGGATGAGCGGATGCTGAAGGATATCGGCATCAGCCGCTGCGATGCGCTGACCGAAGCGGCGCGCGCGCCGTGGGATACCGGTCCGCGCGGGATGTGAGGCCCGGGGGCCTCAATCCATCTGTTCGGCGACCTCGATCATCGGCTGGCGGCTGTTATAGGCCTCCATCAGCAGGTCGGCCTGGCTGATCGGCCGCACCTCCACCCGGGCAAGCCCGGCGTCGCGCATGCCGAGTTCCTCGGCGATGCGCGGCGAGAGGTCGATGATCCGGCCGTCGATGAAGGGGCCACGATCCTCGATCACCACGGTGCGCGTCCGCCCGTTCCGTAGATTCGTCACCTCGACCAGGGTGCCGAAGGGCAGGGTGCGGTGCGCGGCGGAGTTTGACCTGGGATCGAAACGATCTCCGTTGGCCATAGGGCGGCCGGTGAAGTAGGTGGGGTGGTAATAGGAAGCAATGCCGCGCTGGGGCGCGAAATCATTCGCGACGCTCGGCAGCGGGGCAGCGGCAGCAAGGGCCAGGCAGGCCAGCAGCGCGAGGCGCCGCATGGGCAGGTTTGGCAATCCATATCCTCCTTCACGCCACCCGGAGTCAGGAGCGGCCTCGTTGGCACGCGGTCCGAGCTGTGTCCGGGCGAGGCCGGCGGTCGAACCGGTGGCACGCCCCGGGCAGGAACCCGAGGTTGCGTGTGCCTTTGGCGAAGAGGCGGCGCGCCGGGGGGTGCGTCGCGGTGGTAGTTCCGCCGGCTTTGGGGGGGCGGCCGTCTGTAAGGGCCGCAGCTAGGCTGGTGGGTCAAGCACGGAGTGCATCAGGGTAGGCCAGGCGGGGCGATCCGGTTGGATTCGCGTATCGCGGCGTCAATGGATAGGACGAAAACCTTACGCTGGTCACGCGAAGGTGAAAACACTGCGGGATCCAATCCGGTCAGTGCGGCCAGCGCGGGAGAACTTCCGGCACCCAGCTGGGCGGTCACCAGGCCCCGGAGACGGCCCTGAGCATCCAGGGCCGCGCCACCCGAGTAGCCCATCAGCGCGCCGATTCGCGCGATGAAGCCCGGGCCGCGGCCGGCCAGCACGGCGTCTGGCTGCTCAACCACCCCCTCTGCCAGCGCCGGACCAGCCGAGGGCGCGCCGATGGCCCAGATGCGCTGGCCGGTCGCCGGGGCGGCCGCCTGCCGCGGCACCGGTTTGAACACACCGGGCGAGACCCGCAGCACCGCCAGATCCAGCGCCGGGCTGCGGGCCAGCACCAGGGCCGTGACCGTCACCGCGGCATCGCCGCGCTGTGCCTGCAGGGTGGTCAGGCCTTCCGGCAGGACGTGGGCGTTGGTCAGCAGCCGATCCGGCGCCACCGCCACGGCGGAGCCGAGCGGAACGCCATGGCTGGACAGCGCCGCGAAGCCGAAGCTGGCGGCGGCGGCGGCGGGGCCACCGCGTGCCTCCTCTGCCGGTAGCCGGGTACAGGCGCCGAGGAGAAGGCCCACAACCAGGCCAGCCGACAGGAAGCCGAGGAGCCGCGCGGCCTCGGCGCAGAGGGCCGGCAGGCGTGGAAGGCGTGGCGCTCGGGGCGCTCGGGGCGCTCGGGGCGCTCGGGGCGCTCGGGGCGCGCGTGGCGCGCGTGGCGGGCGTGGCGGGCGCGGCTGGCGCGTGGATCGCATGGGAACATCCTGGACCGCATGTGCCGGCAGGCTGCCCCGCGCGGGGTTTCCGCTTCCTGAATCGCGCCGCCCCTGCAGTAGTGTTTGCGAATGACTCGCAACTGCGGTAGCGATGGCGCATCAGGCAGGAGCGATTCCATGGCGACAACCGGCCTTCCCAATTGGCCCTGGACCGGCGCGGAAGCGGATGCGCTGCCGGTTGCCGAAAGGCTGCTGATCGATTCCGCACGTGCCTGGGCCGCCGCCGCCCGGCAGGGCCAGCCGGCCCTGCTGGCGGTGCGACGGCTGCTGGCGACGGAGGATGCGATGGGCGCGGCGGAACCGCTGGACGCGCTGCTCCGTACCCTGGCCCAGCACCCGCTGACGCTGGGCTGCCCGCTGTGCCCCCGGCTGGTGGGGGAGGAGCCGGCCCTGCTGCTGGCCGTCGCCTGCGCCCAGCGCGGGCCGCGGCGGGAAGCGCTGGCCTGCCTGTTGCGGCGGCTTCCGCCCTACCAGGCCTATGCCGCCACCGGGGCCTCCATCGCGCTCGGCTGCGCCTTTCGCCGGGCCGGGCTTCGGCTGGGCGATCCCTGGTCCCACTGAGCCGGCCTGAAGCGGCCGTCCCTGCACATATGGTTCCCGCACATATATAGGGCGGGGTCACCGCGGCGCGCCGCGCAAGGCGGGTGCGGGGGTGAGGATGGATCGCCGAGTCTGGCTGCTGACGGGCGCACAATTCGCGGCCGCGACCGGCGCCTACGCCTTCACCGGCCTGATCGCCCGCATGGCGGAGGATCTGGGGGTAAGCCTGGCCACGGCCGGGCAGCTCGCCGCCAGCTATGCGCTGACCTTCGCCATCGCCGGCCCGCCGATCGCGGCGCTGACCGCGCGGGTGGATCGGCGGCTGCTGCTGGCGGTGGGCCTCGGGCTGATCGCGCTGCTCAACCTGGCCACCGCGGCCGTGCCGGATTTCGCCACCGCTTTGGCGCTCCGCGTGGTGACGGCGCTGGCCGCGGCACTGGTGCTGCCTGCGGTCGCGGCATCGATGCTGGTGCCGGCGGCGCAGCGTGGGCGGGCGATCGCGACGGTGATGGCCGGGCTGACCCTCGCCTTCTCCTTCGGCATTCCGCTCGGCACCGCGATCGGCGGCGCGCTGGGCTGGCGCGCCACCTTCGTCTTCTCCGGCAGCCTGGCGGCGGTGGCGGCGATGGCGGTCTGGCTGGGGTTGCCGCGCCTGCCGAGCACGGATCGCGGCGGCGCCGGCTCGCTGCGGATGGCGCTGCGGCCCGATATCATCGCGGTGCTGGGCACCAGCCTGCTGGCCTTCGCCGGGCTGTTCTGCATCGCCGCCTATCTCGGGCCGATCGTCACGGCGACCACGCGGATCGAGGGGTCCGGGATCGGCGCCGTCCAGGTCTTCGTGGGACTCGGCAGCCTGCTCGGCATCGGCCTGGGTGGCCGGCTGGCGGATGACGGCGGGGCGCGGGTGCCGGTGGCGCTGTTCCTGGTGCTGACGCTGGCACTGCTCGGCTATTCGGCACTGCTGGCGCAATCGCCGGCGCTTTGGCATGTGGCACCGCTTAGCCTGCTGGTCTTCGCCGGCTCCGCCTCCCTGTTCGCGCTGGCGCCGCTGGTGCAGGCACGGCTGATGGGGCTGGCACCGCAGGACCGCTCGGTGGCGCTGGCGCTGAATGGCGCCTTCATCCTGGCCGGGCAGGGCAGCGGCGCGGCCTATGGCGGCGTGGTGATCGCGGCCGTGGGGCTGGCCTGGACCGGCCTTGCCGGCGCCATGCTGGCACTGGCCGGGGCGGCGCTGGCGCTGCGCGCCTTCCGGGCGCCGCGATAGGCCTTGGCTATGGCGGGCCTACGGATCACCGCTTGATCGGCGCGCCCTGGCATGCCGCAATGCGCCAGGGAAACGGAGACAATAAGCGATGCAACGTCGCACCTTGCTGGCCGCACCGACCGCAGCGCTGCTCGCCATGCCGTCCATCGGCCGCGCGCAGGGGTCCTGGCCGGACCGGCCGATCCGCATCATCGTGCCCTATCCGCCCGGCGGGTCGAACGACACCGTGGCGCGGATCCTGCAACCGAAGCTGACCGAATTGCTGGGCCGGCCGGTGGTGGTGGAGAACCGGGCAGGGGCCTCGGGCTCCGTCGGGTCGTCCGAGACAGCTCGGGCGGCGCCGGATGGCTACACCTGGCTGCTGGCAAACGACACCCTGGCCACCAACGAGACGCTGATGCAGCTTCCCTACCGGGTGATGCAGGCATTTTCCTTCTGCACGCTGGTCGGCACCTGTCCCTATGCGTTGGTGACCCACCCCTCCACCCCGTTCCAGAATTTCGGCCAGATGGTGGAGGCCGCGCGGGCGCGGCCGCAGACGCTGAACTACGCCACCACCGGGGTCGGCAGCGGCGCCCACATCGCCACGGTACTGCTGCAGCAGCGCGGCGACTTCCGGCTGGAACACGTGCCCTACCGTGGCGGCGGCCCGGCGCTGCAGGACGCGCTGGCCGGCCACGTGCCGTTGTTCATGTCCAATATCGTGATCATCCTGCCGCATATCCGCGCCGGCGCGCTGCGGCCGCTGGGCCTGACCCAGAAGACCGACAGTCGCTACCTGCCCGGCGTGGTGCCCTTCACCCGGCAGGGCTTCCCGGATTTCGAGGCGCTGACCTACTGGCTGCTGGTCGGCCCGGCAGGGATCCCGGCGCCGATCGTGAGCCGCATGCAGCAGGCGGTGAAGCAGGTGCTGGCGGAGGCCAATGTGCAGGCGCGGATGGCGGAGCAGGGCGCCGACATCGTCGGCTCCACCCCGGCGGAAACCGAGGCCTTCGTGCGCGCCGAGATCGAGAAATGGGGCGCCGTGATCCGCGACAACAACATCCGCGCGGATAGCTGATGCGCCACCCGGCCATCTGGCGGCTGAGGGTGGGATCGAAGTGCGGGCTTGGCGAAGCGGGGCCGGCGCTTCTAGTTTGGCTCGGAAACGAATAACGGGAGGAGTCCTGCACATGATGCAGCGTCGCAAAGTGATGACCCTGGCGGCCCTGGGCCTGGCAGCGCCGACGGTTCTGCGTGCCCAGGGAAGCTGGCCGGACCGGCCGATCCGGCTGATCGTGCCCTGGGCGCCGGGCGGGTCCACGGACACGGTTGCCCGCCTGTTCCAGCCGCGGCTCGCGGCCGTGCTCGGGCAGTCGGTGGTGATCGAGAACCGCGGCGGTGCCTCGGGCTCGATCGGCGCCTCCGAAATGGCCCGGGCGCCGGCGGATGGCAGCGCCTGGATGCTGGCCTATGACAATGAGGCGCCGAACCAGACCCTGCTGCGGCTGAACTACAAGACCATGGAGGATCTGGTCCCGGTCAGCCTGGTCGCCACCGGCCCGCTGGTGATGACGGCACACAAGGACACCCCCTTCCGCAATTTCCGGGAGGTGATGGAGGCCGCGAAGCAGGACCCGGAGCGGCTGAACTACGCGACATCCGGCGTCGGCGGGCTGGCGCATATCGCCACCACGCTGCTGCAGCAGCAGAACGGCTTCAAGCTGACCCATGTGCCCTACCGTGGCGGCGGACCCGCCGTGACCGCGGCGGTTGCAGGCGAGATTCCGCTGTTCATGACCAATGTGGTCATCGTCTCCCAGCATATCCGGGCCGGCACGCTGCGGCCGCTCGGCGTGACGACGCGCGGGGAGACGCGGCACGTGCCGGGCACGCAGAGCTTCGCGCAGCAGGGCTTCGGCAATTTCGAGGCGCCGACCTGGTGGGGCTTCTTCGGCCGGGCGGGCACGCCGCAGCCGATCGTGGACCGCATGCACGCCGCGCTGAAGCAGGTTCTGAACGAGCCGGCGGTGAAGTCCCGTATCGAGGAGCAGGGCTGCGACATCGTGGCCTCCACGCCGGCGGAGGCGCGGACCTTCGTGGCGGCGGAGATCGAGCGGTGGGGGGCGGTGATCCGCGACAACAACATCCGCGTCGACAGCTGAAACTTTTTCCTCGGAAAAAATGCGCTTCGATGACAGGGGCGGCCCGCCGGGGCCGCCCCTTTTGCGTGCCGGAGCGAGGCGGGACCTGGGTTTCCGGGGTGGGGCAGGGGGCTGGAGGGGGCATTTGACAGGAGGCCACCCCGACATTAGAAAGCGCCCACCGACGACGAGGCAGCCACTTGAAACGAAGCGAGACACTCGCTAAGTTCATCGGCCCGCCAAGGCGGAGGTAGACGGGACAAAGAAGCTGGCGCCCCACGGGGTGCCGGCCCATCGGTCCCACCGTTCTTTCAAGCTGTATATCTGTTGAGGGAAGAGTATTTGGTTTGCTCTTTGGCTCTTGCGCTGTGGCTCACGAAGGTGGGTTGCGGGTTTGCGGGGGGAA
>NZ_JAAVTX010000012.1 GCF_012163145.1 Falsiroseomonas frigidaquae | reverse complement strand
TGCGGCGCTGCACCGGGCGACGCGCGCACGGCTGGCCGAGGCCCGCGCCGCCTGGCGTGCCGATCCTGGCCTGGTGCTGCTCGCCGGCCAGCCTGTCCCGCATCCCTCCCCTGAACACGCCGCCGCCCTGCAGGGCGCCGAGGCCGCCCTGCGGCAGATGGAGGCCGGCCAGACCGTCATCGTCGGCAATTCACCGGAGCTGATCGGCCGCGGCGGCGGCGCGCGGATCGACGCGGCGGGGGCTGTGGTGCGGCTGAACGATGCGCGGATCGGCGGCTTCGAGGCGGATACCGGGTGCCGCACCACCCTGTGGTTCTCCTCCGCCAACCGGCTGGGGGAGCCGGACCCGGGGCTGCGGCCGGAGCATGCCTGGCTGTACCAGCCGGAGGCGCAGCACCTGCCGCCGATGGCGCTGTTCTGTGCCGGCCGGCTCGGCGTGCCGGCGCCGCCCGGCAGCACCTTCCTGCCGCCGGACCTGCACCGCTTCAGCAATGAGCTGATCTATCCGAAGCCGACCACGGGCTTCCGCATGGTCACCACGCTCGCCTTTGCGCTGGAGAACCCTGTCGCCATCACCGGCTTCGACTTCTTCGTCCGCCATGGCGGCCACTATTTCAGCACCGGCCGGCCGCTGCAGGTGGGCGAGGTGCATGCGGTCGATTTCGAGCGGCGGCTGGTCGATGAGGTCCTGGTGCCCGCCGGACGCGTGCAGCGATGGTAGCCGCGCCGCTGCCCTGGGCGGTCCTGGCGCGGGACGCCGCCGCGGTGATCGCCGCGGCCGAGGCGCTGCTGCCGCCCGATGCGCCCGCCTTCCTGCATCTGGGGGAAGCCGCAGCGGCCGAGCCGGTTGCCGGGCTGATCCTGTTCGACGACCGCGGCGCCATCTCGCGCGCGCGCATCGCCGAGGCGCGCGGCGCCGGTCTGCCCGTGGTGCTGGCGCAGGCCACGGCCGGGCTGCCGCGCAACGTCTTCGGCCTGGCTTCGCGTGACGTCACCCAGGCGCCGCCCTGGGGCGCCAGCGCGCCGGACCTGCTGGTGCTTGCAAGCCCGGCGGATGCCGCTTCCGTGGCCGGCAAGACCGGTCTGGCGGCGCCGCGGCGCGTGGCGATCGGCCAGCCGGGCGTGGGGGCCTGGGCCTGGTCGCGGCTGCGCCAGCCGGCGCGGCCGGGCGAGGTGGTGCCCGATCCCGGCCTGCAGACCCTGGGCCTCGACCTGCCGCCGGGCATCGAGGCAAGCGGGCCGCCGATCCTACTGACGACCCGCCCGGCCGATGCGGCCGAGGCGCTGCGGCTGGGATGGAAGACGCTGCTGCTCGCGCCCGGGCATGGGGCGGACGATGTGGCGCAAGGGCTGGCCATTGCCGATGGGCCGGTCCGGGCCGCGGCGCTGCTCGCCCGGCTGGCGACGGACCGGGATACGCCCGCCGCATCTCCGGCGCGGCTGCTGCCGCTCGCCGGGGGCGAGCCCTTGGCGCGGCTGCTGGCCCAGCTGGTATTGGCGGGCATCGAGGCGGTGGGCCGCCCCTGCGGAGTGCCAGCCGCTGGCCCGGCCCCTGCCCCCCTGCGGCTGGAGGGGCTGGCGGTGCCGCGTGGCGGCCTCGTCATCGTCTCGCATGACTGGTCCGAGCGTACCGGCCTGGCCCGCCCCGCGCTGCGCATGGCGGAGGTGCTGCGCGCCGCCGGCGTGCCGGTGCGCTGCCTGCCGATCGGCCCGGAGTCGGACCCCCGGCCAGTGCTGCGCGCCATCCCGCCGGAGGCCGCAGTGCTGTTCAACTCGGCCGGCATGTTCGAGCGCGGCGAGGCGGCGCTGCGGGTCTATGACGCCATCGCGCCGGCACGGCGCGCCATCTACCTGCATGAAACCGCCTGGACGCTGGAGCGGTTCCGGCAGACGGCGCCGGATCTGTGGCAGGGCTTTGCCGAACGCCTGCCGACGGCGCTGCTGCTCTGCGTCTCCGCCGCCCAGGCGCGGCTGCTGGCCGGGCAGTATGGCGCCACGCGCTGCGTCGTGGTCGGCAATGCGACGGAGGTGCCGCGCCCGGCCGAGGCGCCGCCGCCGGCCCCAGCCGGTGCGCGGATTGCGATCGCGATGCTGGGCACCGTGCAGGCGCGCAAGGGCCCTGCCCTGTTCGGCGCCGTGGCGGAACGGGCGGCGGCGCTGGCGCTGCCATGGGATTTCAGCTGGATCGGCCATGACGTGCAGGAACCCGGCCTGCCGCCGCCCAGCCCGGCCGTGCGCTGGGCCGGACGGATGGAAGGGGCGGCACTGGCCGCGGAGCTGGCGGCGATGGATTTGCTGCTGCTGTCCTCGGCCGATGATCCGATGCCGCTGTCGGTGATCGAGGCGCTGGCGCTCGGCAAGCGGGTGGTCGCCTATGCCGGGACCGGCGCGGCCGAGGCGGTGGCCGGCCTGCCGGGCTGCGGCGTCTTCGCCGATTACACGCCGGAGGCCGCTCTGGCGGCGCTGCAGGCAGCGCTGGCCCGGCCCGCCGATGCCGGCGCGATCGCCGCGCGGGGGCTGGACCTGGCCTCCCCGACCGGCCTGGCGCAGCGGGTGCTGGCCGCGCTGATGGCTGGCGCCTCGGGCCAGCCGGTCCCCGTCGCCGCATGATCGAGCCCTTGCGCGGTGCGGCGGCCTGGTCGGAGGCGGCACGCCTCGGGCGGCCGGTCGTGGTGGTGGGCAACGGCCCCTCGGCCGCTGACCTGCCGGCCGGCGCGGTGCCGGAGGAGGCGGTGATCGTCCGCACCAACGCCTTCTTCTTCGAGGATACGCGCCGCTACGGCAGCCGGGTCGATGGCATCTTCTGGGCGGTGGCGCGGCGCTGGCTGCAACTGGGCTTCCAGGCGGCGATCGCCGAGCAGGCCTATGATTTCGGCACTTTCTTCACCCCGGTCGGGGTGGCGCGCGAAACCCTGCCGCCCTTCCGGGCGGAGGCGGCGGAGCTGGCGCGCCTGCTGCAGCCGCGCATGTCGCATTTCGACCTGCTGCGCGCCGAGCCGATCATCGCCGGCTTCCTGGCCGCGCCGCGTGAACGGGTGCGGCCCATGCTGCCGACCCAGGGTCTGCAGGCGGTGGCGACCATGCTCGCCTTCGGCTTCCGCGACATCCGCATCGCCGGGATGGACCTATACCAGGCCGATCAGCGCTATGTGCACGCCGTGCCGGACTTCATCCGCGACATGACGGCGCCCGTGCATCTCTCGGGCGGCTACGAGGCGGCGCAGCATGGGCTGGAGACCGACCTCGGCTTCCTGACGGCGTTGCGGGTGGCCTTTCCGCTGGCGCGGATCAGCTGCCTCAGCCCGAGTTCCTACACGGCGCGGCTGCTGCCGCTGGCGCCGGTCTCCGCCCGGGCTGCGGCCTCGGCGGGTCCGGTCCCGGCGGGCTTCGAATCGCGTCTGCGGATGCTGTGCGGCGCGCCCTTCGGGCCGGTGCCGGCCGCCCCCCAACCCGAGGCCGAAGCGGCAGGCCTGGCGGGTGGCGTGGCCCAGCTCGATGCGCGCCGGGCGCTGCTCTGGGCCTGGCGGCCGGAACAGCCGACGGCCTGGCGCAGCGTCCTGATCGAAGGCGCGTCGGGGCTGCGGGAGCGGTTGCGGCCGGACCAGAAGGTGCATGAGCTGGAGCTCGCCTGCCTCGGCGATGGCCGGCATGGGCGGATCCTCGACTTGGCCTGGCTGGCCGAACGGGTTGGCCCGCCGCCCTGGCGGTTCACCGACGTGACCAGCGGTCTGCCGCTGCATGGCAGCCCGCTCGACCCGCGCGAGGCGCTGCGCTGGCCGCGGCCCGACCCGCGCGAGATCCGGCTGGTCACAGATCCGGCGGCCCCGGCATCGGCTGAGGCATCGGGCGACGTGGTGGCGATGCCGGATGGCGAGGGACGACTTCGTTGCGACATCAAGGATGGCCCGACACGGATGCTGCGCCCGGCGCGGCCTGACCTGGCCGGGCAGGTGGCGGCGCTGCGGCACAGCTTCCCGGGCGTGCCGATCCGCTGGCAGCCCGCCCCAGGCGCGCTGACCCCGGCGGCCCTTGCGGCGCTGGCGCAGGAGATCGGCCCGCGCCTGGGCGACTTGCTGGCAATGGCGGCGGAAGGGATGTTGATTGGCCTGCCGGTCCCGGCGCAGGACCAGATCAAGGCCGCCCTCATGCTGCAGACGACCCTGTTCATCCTCGGTGAGGGCCATCCCCGCGATGGCTTTGGCGGTTTGCTCGACCGTGTGCCGGCGGCCCAGCGGCTGCCGCTTTCGGTCGGCATCGGGCTGCTCGACATGCTGGGCGAGACGCCGGGCGGTGCGGCACTGCTGATCGGGCTGCCCGAGCTGCTGCAGGCCGGGGAGATGCTGATGCCGCGGCTGCTCGCCATGGCCCGCGCCGGGGAGAAGCAGGTCTTCGTCTCGGTGCCCTGCTGGCCGGCCGGCGGCGCGCGGGCGCGCGATCTGCTGCACCGGCTGGGTGCCGCCGGCGGCACCGCGATCGCCACCGACCTCGGGGTCGCCGATGCGTTGCGGGCGGCGCTGCCGGGGCTGCCGCTGCGGGTTGCCGAAGCGCCGCCGGCGACCTGGCGGGCCATCTACCCGCGACCCGCGCGCCCGGATGGTCGGCGCAGTATCGGCCTGCTGGTCGCCGAAGCCGACCGCGCCACGCTCGACCTGGTGGCCGATGCGGTCTGGGCCTTGCCGGCCGAGGCGCGCCAGCGTCTCGACCTGCTGGTGCTGCCCCTGGGTGGGCAGGCGGGGCCTGCCGAGGCGGAGGCGGCCGGCATTGCGTCAACCGATGCGGTGCCGGTGGCGAACCCCTCGGCCGAGGTGATGGCGGCGCTCGATGCCGGCATCCTGATGGGGTCCGCCTCCGGCTTTCCGCCGGCGCTGTCGCATGCCGCGGCGCTGGACCTGCCGCTGCTGCTGGCCCAGCCGGCCGGCTTCGCGGCGCAGGGGACGGCGCCGCCGGTGCTGGGGCTGGACGCGGCACTGGCCGCGGCGCTGGCCGGCCATGGCGAAGCGGGCGCGCTGCAGGCGCCGGCGACCGAAGGCAGCACGGCCGCGCTGCTCGCCGCGATCGCGGATGTGCCGCGGCATGCGGCGGCGGCCTTCCTGACCGGGCAGGACAGCCTGGCGGCAGCCAGCCCAACCGAGGACGATGCAGCGGATCTCGAGATCCGCGCCTACCTCGGCACGTCGGGCGAGGGCAGCACGGTCACGCTGCGCCTGTTCAACCGCAGTCCGCATGCCTGGGTACGGGCCGGGCGTTCCGGGCGTGGCGCCACGCATCTCGACGTGGCGTTCCACAGCAACGAGCCTGGCCACAGCAACGAGCAGGGCACCACCCTGGTCCGCCATACGCTGCCGCTGCTGGCGGACCTTCCGCCGGGCAGCGAATGGGCGGCCGACTTTCCCATGCCCAAGGGGCTGGCGGGACGATCCTGCACCTTCACCCTGAGTCTGCTCCGCGGCGCGATGGGACGAAGGCGACTATTCGGCCCGGTGCAGATCAGAAGGGCTCCATGAGCGAAACGGTGTTGCCGACGACCGTCATCGAGAAGCGCTGGCTGCAGCGGGTCACGCTCAGCATCGCGCCGGCGCCGCTGCCGCGCGGGGCCGTGCTGAAGGTAGGGGGCACCCCGCTGCCCTGGACCCCGGCCGGGCCCAGCGGGGCCGCGTTCACCCTGCCCGAGGAACTGATCGCCCAGGGCGACACCACGGCGGAGTTCGTGGGTGCCGACGGTGCGAAGCTGTCCTCGCCCTGCCCTTTGCCGATCGGCTTCTGGGTCTCCTTCGGCACGCTGGTCGGCTTCATCGACCATGTCGAGCGGCTGCGGGGCCAGGTGACGGTGCGGGGCTGGGCGGTGGATTGGCGGAAGCCGCGGCAGCGCGTGCAGGTCGGCCTCGAGGTCGAAGGCCGGATCGTCGCCCTGGCGCGCGCCGACATCTACCGCGCCGACCTCAAGCAACTCGGCGTCGGCGATGGCCACCAAGGCTTTGCCTTCTGCATCCTCGGCAGCGCGTTGCACGATGATGAGGAGGTCGTGGTCCGGCTGATGGCCAATGGCGCGCCGCTCGACGGGTCGCCGGTCCGGCTTGGCGGCGGCCACGACAAGACCGGCGGCGCCACCGTGGTCGGCCGGCTGCACACCCCGCAGCAGGCTGAGGCAGGCGATACCGCGGCCGAAGACATCGAGCTGCCCCCGGACCTGGTCCCGGTGGCCTTGCCGCCAGCATTGGCGGGGCAGGATGCCGAACTCGGCGCCTTGCTGGCCCGGGCCGCGCAGGATCATCCGCAGGCCTATCTGCTGCTGCAGGAAAGCGGCACCACCCTGCCGCCGGCGCAGGCCGTACGCCTGGCGGCAACGCTGCGCGCCAATGCCTGCGCCGGCTTCGCCGTGGCGGTGACGACGATGCCGGATGGCATGGTGGTGGGTGGCGGCTATCGCATGGTGGGCGACGGGGAGGCCGATGGGATCGCGGCGATACGGCCGCCGCCCGAGTTCGACCTGCTGGTGGCGGAGATCGGCAGCCCCGGCGTGGTCGCCTTTCCGGCACAGGTGCTGCTGGCTGCGCTGCAGGATTGCGGCGCATGGCAGGAAGGCCGCCCCGGCTCGATCTGGAGCGAGCTGGCGGTGGCGCTGCTGGCGCGGGGCTTGGTCGGCCTGCTCGATCCGGCGGTGCGGGCCGTGGCTCCCTATCGGCATCCCAAGGACCGCGGGCCGCCGGCGGTGAGCCCCGCCTTCGGGGCCGCCTTCCGCCCGGTCCGGCCTCGCCGCCGCCCGCAGCGCCTGGTGGAGCTCTCGGCCGCCACCGGTCTCGGCCCCGGTCTCGGCCTGGCCTGGCAGACGCTGGGGGAGATCCTGCTGCGCCGCGCCGTGGTCTGGGCGCTGCTCGACCACCGGCCCGTGGTGGTGCTGGATCCGGCCGCGCCCGCGGCGCTGTTCCGGCGGCTGCGCGGCCATGGGCTGGAGGTGCTGGAAGCGCCCCTCCCGGACGGTCTGGACGCCGCCGAGCAGCCGCTGCGCCACCGGTTGCAGCAGCCGGGACAGCAGCCATCCGCAACCGGCCGGGGTCCGATGCTGCAGGACTTGGTGCTGCAGGATGTGGTCGCCGGCGAGGAGCCTGCCGGGCCTGGAACGATTTCGCTGCGGACGCACCCGCTGGCGATGCTGCCGCCGCCGGATGCGGCGCTGACCGCGGCCCTGCTCCGCGCCCAGATGCTGCCCATTGCACCGGCACGCGAGCCAGCGCTGTGGCGGGGCCGCGGCAGCAATGGCGAGGACCGGCTGGATCGCATGATCGCCGCGCAACTGGCCCTGGAATCCGGGGCGGACGAAGCGGCGGACGACCTGCAGGGCTGGCTGCGGGAGCTTGCACAGCCCGAGGATGTTGGGCTGGAAACGCTGCGCGCGACCCGCCACCCGCAGGCCTGTGCCGAGCGCCTGCAGGCGGAGCTGCGGCAGCTGGGGTTCTGAACGGGGCCGGGCTCACCCCTGCCCCGTGCGCGCCATCATCCGCCCGTGCGGTGTCGAGAGATCGAAGGTCATGCCGTTCAGCGCGACAAGCGAGACGTGCCGCGCCTCGAGCTCGCGCACCGGCACGGGTCCGGACGGCTTCCGGCTGCTGCGCGTCGGCCGCTACACACTCGCCGACGCTGCATGATGTTCCCCCTCCGTCCTATGGTGTGACCCTAATTGAGCGCCATCACCGCGGCCTCCAGCTGTGTGTCGGTCATGGCGAAGGGCAGTACGCGCAGGTGCTGGACCTCGCCGAACATCGGCGAGGTGCCGGCGGCGCCATTGCCGAGCCGCAGCGTGGTCAGGCCCGAGGTCGGTCCCGACGTCACGTTCACCACGGTGGATCCGTTGAAGCTTGCCCTCGCCGACCCATCGCCAGGCACGACCATGCCGACCGAGAAGGCCGTGCCAGGCGTCATCGTGCCGGCCGTGGCGAGACTGCCTGCCGCGGCGAGCCTGCGTCGCAACCGGATGGCCGATCCGGTCGCATCGTTGAACATGGCGAAGCCGTTGTTGTCGCTGCTGTCATCCAGCTGGAACAGGGCCTGTACCGCCGTCTCCGCCGCCTGCGGCAGCACGCCGCGCCACAGGATCGTGCAGGGGCCGGCGATGCCGAGGCTTGCCAGCGATGCGCTTGCCAGATCCGCGCCGCGCATGCTGGCACTCGGCACGCCGATCGCGGGAAGGATGGGTGAGGAGGCGAAGGCTCCGAGTTCCAGCTGCGGCACTCCGAGGCGGATCGTGATATCCAGCTCGCCTGCCTCCAGCAGCAGGAAATGCGCCGGGCGCAGGCGCCCCGTCGTCGGATCCGTCAGTGTCCGCGTGACGGCATGGCGCTGGGTGACGAGCGCCGCGGCGGTGACCGGCGGAACCATCATGTCCGCGTTCAGAAGCACGGCGCCCGCTGCCGTCAATTCGGTGAACCGGATGCCGAAGCCCGTCACGGCGGCCGTACTGCCACCCACAACCCGCGCGAAACGCGAGCAGGTCCAGACTTCGCCGGGCGCCGCGGCGACACCGGTCGTGTTCTCGAAATGAATCGCGTGTACGACCGGCCCGCCGGTCAGCGTGCCGGACAAGCGGATATCGAAATACGGGATGCCGTTCTCGATCCCACTCCCGACATTGGCGCGGCTGACGGCCCCGAAGGATGAGGTGGAGACGGAGGCCGCCCAATTGGTGGGGAGCGAGCTGGAGGGGAACGGAAGACCGCCTTCGCCGCGTGGGTTCCGCACCGTATTGGCCCGCTGCCCCTCGATCAGCAGGCGTCGTGCGGCGCCACTGAAGCGCGGCATGTCCGCCGCATATTCGACCGCGGTCGCGCCATCCGCCCCGAACGCGGTCGCGAGCGACGTGACCTGCGCGCGCTGCAGCGTCGCGAGGCTGCGCAGGCTGGATGGGCCGACCAGCCGGGTGCCAGCCTCCTCCAGTACGCCCGGGACATAGGCCATTGTCATGGTCATGCCTGAGGCTCCCCTGCATCGTTGCAGAGCTGTGTGGCAAGCAGCATGGGATGATGTCCCTTCGGTGTTGGTTGCAGGCACGAATCCGGACGCTGCCGGCCCGCCGGGAGGCAGGCCGCTGCATGGTGCGGCGGCGTCGAGGGAAATCGGGACCAGGCGTGGGATGCGCCTGCGCCGAGGCGCAGCACGGATGGCGCCACGTGATAGTGCCTAAATACCTAAATTACCTCCACCGTCAAGAATTTTTTCCTTTTCCAGGGCATGCATGCACGCCGCCCGGACTCCACACCGGGCGTCCGAGGCTCCGCGGTGATTCCGGCTGGGTGATTGTGGTTGGTCGAGGCAAGTGTTCAAATCACTGCCGGCGTCTCCCACCGGCAGTGATTCCGGGACCGCCTTGAAGCGGCAGGACCAGGCAAGATGGACCAGAACCCCACGCGGAAATCGACAACCTACACGGTCGGGGAGCACGGCGAGCGCCCCTGGGGTAGCTGGGAGCTGCTGGCCTGCGGGGACGGCTATGTCCTGAAGCGCATCATCGTGCTGCCCGGACAGAAGCTCAGCCTCCAGAAGCACGAGCACAGGTCGGAGCACTGGGTCGTGGTGGGCGGCAACGCCCTCGTGACCCGCGACGAGGAGCTGATCGAGCTGAAGGAGAACGAGGCGATCTTCCTGCCGCTGGGCTGCGTCCACCGGCTGGAGAACAAGGGGCAGGTTCCCCTCATCCTGATCGAGGTACAGACCGGCGCCTATCTGAGCGAGGACGACATCATCCGCCTGGAAGACGTCTACGGGCGGTCATGACCCTGCCGGCCTTCGCGGGCCGGGCCGCATGCTCAACCTGACATGACCAGCGGTACTCCGGCCATCTGCCGGAGTTCATGGAACCGGTCGTAGAGCGGGTTTCCATCGCTTGGCTGCAGCAGCCGCCATTTTGTCACTCCGACAAAATGGACCGCGCGCGCATTCTGCAGCGCTTCCTTGCAGAAGGCCGTCGAGGCGTCTTCCTGCATCTTCCAGTTATAGGTGTGTGGAAGATAGAATATATCGGAATCACGCCACAGATGTTGCAGGAGTGACTGGTCCTGGATGCTGGTATGACTTCTTTCATGCAGCAGGGAGACCGCCTTCTCGAACCAGACCATGCCGATATGGGGCTTCCTGATCAGCATGAAGCCGGAGTTGATCGGTGCGCGGGAGGCGCCGAAATCAACCCCGAAGCCATGGCGTGACGGCCCGGCCGCGACCAACGCCAGGCTGAAGGGCAGCCGGAACACGCCGCCCACGCCGCGCAGGACCATGAAGTCCGAATCGATCCAGATCAGCGCCTCGTACCGCTCCATCCTGAGAAGGCAGAGCTTCAGATAGACGCTCTTCTTGTTCGGAAGATCCGCGTCGATCCCCTGCTTGACGATCTTCCCGTCGCGCCATCGCTTCACCAGCTCATCGTCCAGGAAGTCGGCGTTGGCTTCCTCGAAGATCAGCGGAGGATGGATCCGCAGGAGCAGGTTGCGGTTCTCGTCATTCAGCGGGGCGTAGACCGGATGCGTCAGCAGCACGACATCGGTGTTGGCGGGAATGGATCTGGACAGCACCAGGCTTTGCAGGAAGACGCCGCCCAGGCCGATGAAGTTGTCAGTGATGCAACTCACGAAGGCGCGGCGGGCCTGGCGTGGGGGCGGCGCCGGTGACGTGTCTTCCATGACGTGCCGCATCCCTTTCCCGCTTTCGCACCTGGCGACCGATCATCAGGCCATCGGGCACCGATCGCCTGCCCGGCCTGTTCGCAGATCCTCGAAGCGCGCCAACGACGTTGTAGTCCAGATATGCCACGGCCTGGAGCGACGGCCTGCCGATTCAGCCTGGTGAACCGGCCAGCCAATCCTCCGCACGCAGCCCGTCGACACGCCGGAACTCGCCGAGATTGCCGGTGATCACCACGAGACCACGGCTGCGCGCGTGTCCGGCGATGAGGATGTCATAGGGGCCGATGACCTGGCCGCGCCGTTCGAGTTCGGCGTGAATCTCGCCGGCATGCGCCGCGGCATCCTCGTCGAAGGCCAGCACCGCGAGACGCGCGGCGAGCCCTTCCACCTGCCGGCGGTTCTCGACCGGCCGCGCGGATCTCGCTGCGCCGTGCAGCAGCTCCGTCAGGGTGATGGTCGAGATGCAGAGACTGTCGGCCTCCGCGTTGAAGCGCGGGCGCAACCCCTGCGGCCGGTCGCGCAGCAGCCGGATGCAGAGATTGGTATCGAGCATGTTCCGCAGCATCAGAACGGCTCGCGGACCTGATGCGGTGGCTGCGCCCGTTCGCCGAGATCAACGCTCTCCCCCGCGAAGAAGTCGTCCCAGATCGCCGTGGCCGGCACGATCACCCGACGCATCCCGTCACGGATGATCGCCACCTCGCGCACGCCTGGGGGAAAGGCCACGTCCTTGGGCAGACGCACGGCCTGGGAGCGATTGCTCAGGAAAAGTGAGGTGCGGGTCATCGGCGCCCCTTGGGATATACTGAACATATATCCCTCCCGCCTGCGCGTCGCAAGCGCCGGGCGCGGTCGGACGACCTGATCGGTCCCGGCATCCATTGCCTGCGTGGAAGGCCCGGTGCTCCCCGTTCCCGGGGCGGGCCTCGTCCACGACGGGTGCCGCCTTCCAGAAGGGACCGGATGAGAATTGCGACGGGTGCTCCGGTCAGGACGTGGCTGGATGGCGCACACGTCGAGGGGCGGAGACGGCCAGCCCTGCCTCAGAAGATGAGCGCGAAAAGGCCGATCACCACGAGCAGTCCGATCAGGAAGACGATTCCCGCCGCACCACCCAGAAGCTTGAGAATTCCGCCGATCATGTCGTCTACCCCGCGCTGTTGCGGCACGGGCGCTGCCCGTGCCGGTGGTGACGGCGCGGGAGACGATGCCCGTCATCCCGCGCCGAGGTTCATCAGCGGTACAGCCGCAGACCCTCGCCCCAGCCCTGCTCGCGGCCATACGTGCCGACGCGGTCGGCCTCGTAGCGCGGCAGGCTTTCCAGCTGCTCGCGGGTCAGCTCCATCCGCACGCGCTCGCCCTGCGCGCCGAAGCGCAGCTGCTCGATCGGCACGACCGCTTCGCGGCTACCAATCCCGAGGAAGCCGCCCCACTCGACCACGGCGGCGCGCACCTGGCCGTTCTGGTCGATCAGCAGGTTCTCGACCTCACCGGCGTCGCGGCCATTGGTGCCGACGACATTGGTGCCGACCAGGTTCGAGACGCGGGCCAGCGGCATGCCCACCTGCTGGGCGCCACCCGACTGCGCCGGCGCCGGTGCCGCCGAGGCTCCGGTCGTGGCATTGCGGTCTTCCGCGCCACGCGTAGAGGTGTCGCGGGCCGTGGTGTCAGCCGCAGTGCGCTGCGACTGTGCGGCGGGCTGCTGCTGCTGCTGGGTCTGCGCCTGTCGCTCGGTACGGATCACCGGCTCGCCGGTCCGCTCGAAGCGGATCTGCGGCTCGCCCTCGGCCTGCTGCACGCGGACACGCGGCTGCGCCTGCTGCACCTGCACGCGCGACTGGTCCTGCCGCCTCTGCGAATCCGTCTCCGAGACGCGAACCTGGGGCTGCGCCTGCTCGACGCCGACCCGCGGCTCCGGCATCCGGACCGTGATCTGCGGCGCCGGCTGGCGGACGATGATCTCCGGCTGCGGAACCAGCACGGTGATCTCCGGCTCGCCCTGCTGGACGGTGACCTCCGGCGGCGGCTGCGTCACCTGCAGCGTCGAGGAGGCCTGCACCTGCGCGCCGGCGGTGCGATCGCCAGACTGCTGGCCGGATTGGGCGCTACGGGCGCCCGGCAGGGCCGCCAGGACGCGCTCCACGGCGTTGCGGGCCCGCGGCGCCTCGATGGCATTGCCCTGCAGCGCCTGACGCGCCTCGGTCACACGCTGGTCGAGTGTGCGGTTGGCCTCGTCGGTCCGCTGGGCGGCCGGCCGCTGCTGCAGCGCCTGACCCAGCTGGTCGAGTGCCTGCCGCGCCTGCTGCACGGTCTGCGACGGGGCCTGGCCGCTGGCATTGCCGAGCTGCTGATGCACCTGCCGGAGCCGCTGCTCCGCCTGCTGCATCGCGCCCTGCTGAGCACCCTGCTGTGTTCCCTGCTGGGCCTGCTGTTGCCCGCTGCCCGCCTGCGGCGCCTGCTGAGCCTGCACGGCAGATCCGGCGACGATCGCGAAGGTGGCGGCCGTGGCCAGGAGGGTGGCCCGGATCGGGCTGATTTCGCGGCTTTTCATGCTGTTCTTCATGGATGAATTGTCCTTCTGCTGAGATCGCCTGGGTTGGCAGCGCGGCGACTGGCTGGCGTGGCGACAGGGCCTGATCGGCTTCGATGCTGGCTCAGCGCCTGCCACCGGCTGCCGACGCTGGGAGGGAGTTCCCCCAGCCGGCTGGTATCCAGCCGTTGATCAATCGTCCTCGCGCGTGCGCTCACGGGAGATCGAGCCGCTCTGGCCATCAACCCGCAGCCGCACCCGCTGCTTGGCGTCGGCGGTGTAGGTGAAGCCGTCGCGCTCGACGTTCTCGACGTCGTAGTAGCCGCGCTCCTCGAGCATGTTGTTGACCTGGTCCTCGCTCAGGCGGTCTTCGTTGCGGACCTGGCCGGTGCTGACATCGACGCGCAGGTTGTCGACCGTCTCGCCGTAGCGGCGGGCCTGCGAGATGCGGAACATCTGCCCGTCACGCCGGATGTCCTCGATCTCCGTGTAGCCACGCTCACGCAGCGTGTTCTTGAGCTGCTCCTCGCTCATCGGCGACGCCGTGCCGCGCATCTGGCTGGACTGGGTCGACTGCGCGCTGGCAAAGCCGTGGCCGCCCAGAAGCAGGGCGGCGGCGAGCGCGGTGCTCGAAAGGATGTTCTTCATGATGATCAGCCTCCGTATCGTGGGTTGTTGGATGTCCGGGGAATCCCGCCTGTGACGTACCGGGCTGACGTCCGCGGCAAGAAAAACCGAGCGTCCTCGTCACCTGGCCAGAAAAGAACGGCATCCATCGCCACCCGTTCAGCAGTCTTCCCCCTGCCGAACGAGCCCGCGAATTCTTCCCTGTTTTGTCCGAAATCCGGTGCCTGTCGTTCAAGGCGGCCGACAGGGTGTTCGGATTCCTGAACCGGACTGCCAGCACCTAACTTCATGCAGAAGATGCACCCGAGGGCTGCTTCCCGCGTTGCTGGGCGACACTGACTGGTTTGCCGCTTCATGCGACTGCGACAGCCCTCCCTGCCGGTTTCACTCCGCGTGCCCCTGCTGGCGGCGGCCGCCGTCTTCCTGTTCGTGACAGCCACGACGCAGATCGCGCTTCGCCTGGCCGGGCACCGGATGGACCTCGAGGCCGAGCGTCTCGGGCGCGTCTACCTGGATGGCCTGTCCGCCGCCGTGCTCCCGGCCATCCGCGACGGAGGCCGGACGGCGTTGGACCAGGTGCTGGACCGCGCGACAGGCTTCTACGAAGGCATCCGGGAGCGTCGCCTGGTCGTCGGCACGCCGGAGGGAAGGCAGGTTTCCGCCGCTGGCGTCGGCCCCGAGCCGGACTGGCTGGCGCCTTTCCTGCGCGGCAACGCCGGCCCGGCCTGGGAGGTGTCGCCGGAGCGTGATGCCGTCTGGGTGCAGCGGCCTCTGAAGAACGGGGCGGAGGTCATCGCCATCCTGGCCGCAAAGCTCGACGTCTCCGCCATCACGCGCAGGCGCCAGCAACTCCGGGCCGCCATGCTGGCCTTCGGGCTTGCGGTCGGTGTGATGGGTGGCGCCCTCGCGGCGCTGGCCGCCCGGCACGCCATGCGGCCGGTGCTCGGTGTCACCTCCGCCCTCGATCGAGCCGGGTCGGGGCATATCGCACCAATCCCGGAAGCCGCACTGCCGCCGCCAGGCACCGAGGCGGCGCGGCTGGCGGCCGCCTTCAACGCCATGGTCGCGCATGTCGCGGAACGGGAGCGCCTGACGCAACGCCTGGCGGAGCGTGAGCGCGGTGCCGTGCTGGGCAGGCTGGTCGGAACTGTTGCGCATGAGGTCCGCAACCCGCTGGCCGGCATGCTGACGGCGGTCGAATCGGCACATGCCGCGGGTGACAACCCGGTCGAGCGTGCCGAGGCGCTGGAGATGATCGAGCGTGGCCTGCGGCAGATCGAACGCGTTGTCTCCTCGACGCTTGCGCAGCACCGGGACAGCGGGCCGCCACGCCCGCTGAAGGCGGCGGATCTGGAGGATCTGCGGGTCCTGGTGGCGCCGGAGGCGGCACGGCGCGCCGTGGGCCTCGACTGGCGCGCCACGCTGCCGAGCCCCTTCCCGGTCGATGCGCCGCCGTTGCGCCAGGCTGCGCTCAATCTGCTGCTGAATGCCGTCGCCGCCACGCCGGCCGGGGGGCGCGTCGAGCTGGAGGCCGGGGTGGAGCAGGATGGCGGGCTGCTGCTGGCGGTGGAGGATGAGGGGCCCGGCCTGCCCGCCGCGGCACGGCAGCGCCTGGGCGTCGGCACGGCCTCGCAGGACGAGGCGAGGCTGCATGAGGCGAGGTTGGGATTGGGGCTGGAGGTGGTGGTAACCATCGCCCACCGGCTCCACGCCCGTATTGCCGTGGAGCCGGGGCGCAAGGGATTGGGCAATCGCGTCGCGCTGCGGGTGCCGCCGGCCGATCCGGCGGCGATCCCGGCATGACCGACCTCGCCAACAGCTCGGTCATCATGATCGAGGACGATCCCGTATTCGGCCAGGCCCTGGTGCAACGCCTGCGATTGGCCGGCGTCACCACCCATTGGGCGCAGACCGCCGAAATGGGAGAGGCGCTGCTGCGCCGCCATCGCCCGCATCTGGTCCTGTGCGATATCCGCCTGCCGGATGGCGACGGAGAGGCCCTGATGGTCCGGCTGATGCCGGAGCTCGGCGGTGTTCCCGTCGTCGTCATGACGGCCTTCGGGGGGCTCGACCAGGCGGTGCGGCTGCTGCGGGCCGGCGCCGACGACTACCTCGCCAAGCCGTTCCCGGCGCAGCGGGTGCTCGACAAGCTGCGGGCCTTCGCGCAGGAGGATCGCGGCACCGAGGATGCCGAGGATCTGGCCTCGGTGCTGGACCCGCCCGGCTGGCGTTCCCCGCCCATGCTGGCCTTGCAGGCCGAGTTGGAGCGCGTCGCATCGGCGGAGGCGACCGTGCTGCTGACCGGGGAAAGCGGCGTCGGCAAGGGGGTCGCCGCGCGCCGCCTGCATGCCCTGTCCGGCGCCCGCGCCGTGGCGCCCTTCGTGGTGGTCGATTGCGCCGCGCTACCGGCCGACACGGCCGCGGCGGAGGTCATCCTGTTCGGTGGCGACGGAGCACCCGGCCTGGTGGAATCCGCCGGGGCCGGCACGCTGTTCCTCGACGAGGTCAGCGACCTTCCCGCTTCCCTCCAGGCGCGGCTGCTGCGCCTGCTGGAGGAGCGCCGCTTCCTGCGGATCGGCGCCGCGGAGCCGGTGCAGACGCGGGCCCGCATCGTCGCCACGACCAATGCCGACCTGCCGGCGCGCGTGGCTGCGGGCACGTTCCGCGCCGACCTATGGTTCCGGCTGTCCGGCATCACGCTCGTCCTGCCGCCACTCCGTACCCGCCCTGGCGACCTGCAGGATCTTGCCCGGCACTTCCTGCGACGCTTCGCGAAGGCCGAGCGAAGCTTCGCCGACGATGGCATGGCGGCCATGCTGGAGCATCCCTGGCCGGGCAATGTGCGGGAATTGCGCAACCGCGTGGAACGGGCGGTCCTGCTGGCGGACGCGCCGGCGCTTGCCGCGCAGGACCTGTTTCCGGAATGCGCCAACAGGGCGGCGCCGCCCTCCCCTGCTGTGGCGGATGCGCCCGGCGAGGTCGCAACCCGGGCCGAGCCGCTCTCGCTTGCCGAGGCTCGCGATGCTGCGGAGCGGGCGCATATCCGGCGGGTGCTGGCACGCTGCGGCGGGCGGATCGGCGATGCCGCCGGCGCATTGGGCATCTCGCGCACGACGCTCTGGGACCGGATGCGCCGGCTTGGTGTCTCGGTCCGCTGAAGCCGGCCCTGGCCCGGGTGTTGTCCGGATGACGAGGCATCGCCCTCGCAAAATATCTGGTAGCTACCAGCTAGCCTTCGGATAGCTCCCGACTACCGTCTCCGAGATCCCGCTGAAGAGCCGCCACGGCACGCTCGAAGGCCTCGCCAAGCACCCAGCCCTGCTGATCGGCGATCTTGTAGAAGGCGTCCACCGTCTCGCGCCTGACCTTGAGGTTGAGCTGGACATTGCGGCCCGTTCGGTAGCGGCGCGGCTCCCGCGGCGCTGGATCCGTCGTGGTGGCCAGGGGTGGCGAGGCTTCACGGCTGCGAAAGCCTGCCTGCTCCGCGACATCCCGCACCTGGTCCGGCTTGGCGGCGGCCTTGGGCTTGAAGCCGGACAGGTCGAGGTCCGCATCCTGCCCGAAGAGAGGAGCCCTTCCTCCGCTCATGCGACGGCCTTCGCGGCTTCGGCCGAGCCCTTGAGAAGCGACACGACCTCCGCCGTCACGGCCTGGGCATTCTTGATCGCGCCCTCGACGCCGCTGACCTGGTCGGAGCCGAGGCCCTGCAGGACTCCGCCGAAGCTGAAGATCGCCCGGAAGGCCTCGCGCTCATGCATCTGGCTGTCTAGGACCGGCACCTCGTTCCGCGCCAACTCCTCCCGGATGTGCTGGAGGATGCGAGGGCGTATGGCGGACGAGGTTCGCGTGAGGAGCACGGCATAGGGTATGCGTCGGCCGAAGGCCCTCTCCTGCTGGCGAATGAGCCGGATGGCCTTCACGGCCTCCGCAGCGTCGAGCTGGCTGCCCTGTGTCGGCACGATGACCAGGTCCGCCCGGCTGATGGCGTAGGCGACGGTCATGCTGGCCGTTCCTTCAAGGTCGACGATGACAAAGGGAACCCGCGCAGCCGCCGCCTCGATCTCGTCGATGATGGAGCTTTCCGTCACATCCGCCAGGACGGTGAGGGTCGATGGACAGCCGGGCCGGGCAGCCCAACGGCTCACCGGGCGATTGGGGTCCGCATCGATGAGCGTGACCTCGGCACCCCGCAGCGCCAATTCGCTCGCAAGCACGACAGCGGAGGTACTTTTCCCGGCGCCGCCCTTCGGCGACGCGAACACGATGGTCGGCATCGGCCGATGGCTCGCTATCCAGTTGCAAGCCGATAGTCGCCAGAAAGCTATCTGGTAGTCAACTGGTAGCTACCAGATTGCCTTCCGATAGCGTGCTGCCAGGCCATCGCCGGGATCGCCGCCTGTGCAGCGCGGCGGGCGGCATCATGCTCGTGTGGAATCAAAGGCTTCCGGCCAGCGGATGACCCTCGAACAGGTCGCCGAATTCAAGGTATTCGCCGAGGGTATCGAAGCGCTTGTGCCGGCCCAGCCGCTTGAGCTGGGCGGGATGGACACCGCGGTTCATCCCGGTGGTCAGCGCCCCGCGCCTGAGGCTGTGCCCGCCGAAGGCCGCCGGATCGAAGCCCGCCGCCGCAGCGCGGGCCTGCACGATGTCGCCGACCGATTGCAGGGAGAGCGGCGCATCGCCGATGCGCGGCCGTGGCGGGATGCGGCTCAGCCGGGCAGGTCCGGGTGCCCAGATCCGCCGAAACAGCGGCCCGGCATCGATCGCCGCCGCCGCACGCCAGCGGGCGATGGCACGCACCGGGCAGAGTTCCGTGCTGCCGTAGGGCAGGGGGATGCGCACCGCGGCGGCCTGGGAGCCCTTGGTCTGCGGCAGTTCGAGCACCAGCCCGCGCTCGGTCGGGACCAGGCGCTCGACCTCGATGGCGGCGATCTCGGCGCGCCGCAGCGCTCCGGCAAAGCCCACGATCAGCAGGGCGCGGTCGCGCAGGCCGCGCAGATCGTCAGGGATCGGCGCCAGCACCTGGCGCAGCAGCGCATCGGTGGCGGCCGTGACCTTCCGGGGCGTCTCGCCGGCTGCGGCAGCAGCCCGGGCAATGCCGGCCAGGGTCTGGGCCACGCGGATGTCGTCGGTCGGCGTCGGCAGGCCTGCGGCGCGGTGCAGGAAGCGCAGCGCGGCGCGGCGCAGGACAAGCGTGGGGGCGGCGAGCCCACGCGCGCGCTCGCCCGCCAGGAAGGCGGCCACATCCGCGACGGTAGCCGGCAGCGCCTGGCGATCATGCAGCAGGCACCAGGCGCACCAGGCACGCACGGCGGAGCGATAGGCGCTGCGGGTGTTCCGGGCGGTGGCGAGCCGCCGGAAAGCCTCGGCCGCGGCCTGATCGCCGGCGAGCGTGCCATCGGAGGTGGGCGGCACCGCCTCGGCGGCGGCGTCGAACCAGCGGGCGACGGTAGCAGGTGGCCGGCCGAGCGGGGCAGGGGGCGCGGCGGCGTCGATGACCTGGATGCCCAGGGGCGTGCCGTAATCGTGCAAGGGGCCTCCCGGGGCTGGGCTGGAGCCGATTCTAGGTGCCGACCCTTACTACCCACAAGGCGCATTATGGATAGTAAAATCTGCCACAGCATGATTCGGGGTGGATTGGCCCGAATATCATCGTTGTTTTACCCATATGGCTTGATCCGGTAAGTTGTGCCGTAACGTGCTGAATCGAAGCCATCCGATCATGTCCACGTCGCGCATCGCGCTCCTCAACACCCCGGGCCCAGGCGTTGACCCCGCCCTGCTCGGCGCGCTTGCCCGTGCCGCCGCCGCCTTCGCCCGGCTCGACCAGGCCAGCCAGCACCACCCCCTGCTGCCCGCCCTGCTGCACCGTGCCCGGCTCGACGCCGTGCGCCGCCAGGCCGCGGTCGACGGCCAGTTAATCGATCCATGGCACCTCGCCGCCCTGATCGAGGGGCTGCGCCCGCGTCGGATGGCAGGCGCCCGCAGCCTCGCCGAAGCCGGGGCGGTCTTCGAGGCGGGCCGCGCCGCGCTTGTTCTGCATCGCTGGCTCACCGCCCCCGACGCCGAGGAGGAGAGCGAGGTCCTGCTGGCCCTGGCAGTGCTCCAGAACGGCGCGACGACCGGCGTCAGCCTGCTGGATGCCGCGGCTTCCGCCTGGCGCTGGCTTGAGCAGGGCGGTGCCAGAGCCCCGCTCCGCGCCGCCCTGCTGCGTCACTGGATGGGCACAGGCCTGCTGCGGGCGCCGCTGCCATTGACCGGCGCCGCCGCGCTGCGCGCCGAGGTCGAATGGGATCTGGCGCGATGGATCCCGGTCTTCCTGCACGCCATCGCCGAGGAGGCCGAGGATTTCCTGAGCTTGCTGTCCGACCTCGATCGCGGCTGGTCCGACGCCCGTCGCGCCGTCGCCGGCCGCCGCCGCCATTCCCGCACACCCGCCGCCGTCGACCTGATGGCCGCCGTGCCACTGCTTTCCGCCACCAGCCTTGCCCGCGCGCTGGGGATCTCGATCAAGAGCGCCTTCACGATCCTCGCCGCGCTGGTTGAAGACGGCGTCGTGGTCGAGGTGACGGGGCGCACCGCGCGCCGTCTATTCGGCCTGCGCGGCCTGGCGCCACTCGCCGCCGTCGTGGCTCCACCACGCCGGCCCGTGCCTGGACGAGGACCAGGGCGACCCCGGACGATGCCGGCCGGGGCCGAAGGCGCACCGCCGCCGATCGAGCCCTTCGAGCCGATACCACGGGCAGCCCTGGACTACAGCGACCTCAAGGCCGCCCTGCTGCAGACCGAGGCTGCCATGCGCCGCACAGCCAGCACTCTCGATCAGCTGGCCCAGGACGGATGGGCGCGCAGGCCCAGCACGGGCAACTGATCTTGCTCGGGACGCGCATTCAAGCCCGCCAGGCGCCTGAAATCTGCGCCGGGCCAATCGCAAAAGCTGCGGGCGTAAACCGCCTACATCACGCCTGCACGCAGCAAGTCATGCAGGTGCAGGATGCCAACCGGGCGCCTGTCATCGGCAACGACGAACAGGCTGGTGATCCGCGCTTCGTTCATCAGCCCGAGCAGGTCCGGCGCCAGCGCCTCCGGCGTCGCGGTCAGCGGCTTCTGCGTCATGGCCGCGGCGACGGGTCCGTCCTTGAAGCCGCGCTGGAAGGCGCGGCGCAGGTCGCCATCCGTCAGCACGCCAATCAGGCGGCCGTCCTTGTCCAGGATGCCCGTGACGCCGAAACGGCGCGACGTCATTTCCATGATGGCGTCGGACAGGCTGGCGCCGTCCTGGACGAGCGGCAGTTCGACGGCGCCGTGCATCAGGTCGCGGGCCCGCTTCAGGCGGGCGCCGAGCTTGCCGCCCGGATGGAAGTCGCGGAAGTTCGCCGGGGAAAAGCCGCGTGCTTCCAGCAGGCACATGGCCAGCGCATCGCCCAGCGCCAGGGTCATGGTCGTGGAGGTTGTCGGCGCCAGGCCGTTCGGGCAGGCCTCGGCCATTCGCGGCATCGTCAGGCAGAAATCCGCCGCCGAGCCGAGCGCGCTATCCTCGCGTGAGGTGATGGCCAGCAGCGGCACGCTGAAGCGCCGCGTATAGGCGATGATATCGGCGAGTTCCGGTGCCTCCCCGGACCAGGACAGGGCGATGACGGCGTCTTCCGGCTGCACCATGCCCAGGTCGCCATGGCTCGCCTCGGCAGGATGGACGAAATGCGCCGGCGTGCCGGTGGAAGCCAGCGTTGCCACCAGCTTGCGTCCGATATGCCCTGACTTGCCCATGCCGGTGACGATCAGGCGGCCGCTGCGTCCCAGTATCAGGGCCACCGCCGCGAGCATCCGATCACCCAACTCGCCCGCAAGCGCCGTCTCCAGCGCCTGCAGCCCCTCGGTCTCGAGCCGGACGGTACGCAGCATCGTCGCGCGGCGAGCCTGCTCCGCCACCGCGTCGTTCGAACCATCGGCAAGCGGTGTCATGCAAGCATTTCCCAAGCTCTTTTCAGATCCTCCGGCGTATCCACGCCGAGCGGCACGTCATCCACGACGACGGCATCCACGCGCATGCCATCCTCCAGCGCGCGCAGCTGCTCAAGCTTCTCGCGACGCTCAAGTGGCGAGGGCGGCAAGGTGACGAAGCGCCGCAATGCCGTACGCCGCCAGCCATAGAGGCCGATATGGTGCCATAGCGGGCCATCGCCCCAGGGTGCCGTCGCGCGCGTGAAATACAGCGCGCGAAAGCGGTCGGGCGAGATCTCGCTGCCCACCATCTTCACCACGGAAGATGCCGTGCGCTCCTCCTCGCGCCGGATCTGCGCCACCAGTGTCGCCAGATCCACGGCCGGGTCGGAAAGCGGGGTCAGCACGGCGCGAATGGTTTCCGGCGCGATGGTCGGCAGGTCGCCCTGCACATTCACCACGGCGTCGTGCCGTCCCTCCGGATCCAGGGCTTCCAGCGCCTCATGGATGCGGTCGGAGCCGGAGGGGTGGTCGGCGCGGGTCATCTGGACGCGTCCGCCGAAACCCCGCACCACATCCGCGATCTCGGCGCTGTCGGTGGCGACCACCACTTCGCCAATCGCTGCCTCCATCGCCCGGCGCCAGACATGCACGATCATCGGCACGCCATGCAGATCGGCGAGCGGCTTGCCCGGCAGGCGCGTTGCCGCCATGCGCGCGGGGATCAGCACGATGGGGTTCATGCAGGGAACAGCAGCCACTAGCCTTCGCCCTGTCCTGCGCGGCTGCCGTCGAAACCCTTCACCAACGTGTCGATCGCCTGCAGCCGCGTCAGCAGCGCTTCGAACTGCGCCAGCGGCACCATGTTCGGCCCGTCCGAGGGGGCGTTGTCCGGGTCTTCATGGGTCTCGATGAAGACGGCGGCGACGCCCACCGCGACGGCGGCACGGGCCAGCGTCTCGACGAATTCGCGCTGGCCACCGGAGGACGTGCCCTGGCCGCCTGGCTGCTGGACCGAATGCGTCGCATCGAACACCACGGGCAGCCCCGTATCGGCAGCCATGATGGGTAGCGCGCGCATGTCGCTGACCAGGGTATTGTAGCCGAAGGAGGCGCCACGTTCGGTCAGCAAGACGCGCGGGTTGCCCGCGCCCGTCACCTTGGCCGCGGCATTCTTCATGTCCCACGGCGCCAGGAACTGGCCCTTCTTGATGTTCACCACGCGCCCCGTTGCCGCCGCCGCCAGCAGAAGATCGGTCTGGCGGCAGAGGAAGGCCGGGATCTGGATCACATCGACGGCTTCTGCCACCGGCGCGCATTGCGCGGCGTCATGCACATCGGTCAGCACCGGCAATCCGAGGCTTTCACGAATTTCCGCGAATACCTCGAGCGCCTTTGCCATGCCGAGGCCGCGTGCCGCACCGGCGGACGTCCGGTTCGCCTTGTCGTAGGAGGTTTTGTAGATCAGGCCGATGCCGCGCCGCGCCGCGATCTCCTTCAGCGCCGAGGCCATCTCCAGCGCATGCGCGCGGCTTTCCATCTGGCATGGGCCCGCAATCAGCGCGAGGGGAAGGTGGTTGCCCATTTGAACAGGACCAATGTCGACGACCTGTCGCAACTGCACCATGTGCCATTTCTCCGCGGAGGCCCGAACGCGCTGCATGTCAAAGCGCCGCGGCCAAGGCGCCTGCGTCTGACCGACGCTTCCTAATCCCGTACAAATCCAGAGGCAACAAGACCAGAATAAGCTGCTGGTCGTTCGTATAAGATTGGCCGTCCGTCCATTTGAACCGCGTTGGGTTTGCCGGAGGCAATTCGATGTGAGTCACGCCGCGAGGCACAGATTCTCCTGTGCGGCATGGTCGCGTTCCTCGGCTGCAGCGGGAGGGATGTTGCCGTTCGGCGTCGAGGAGGCGAAGGTTATTGAACCAGTACACTTGTTCGAGGACGGTAAACTCGACCATGGCGGCCACGGCCGACGGTGCATTGGCTGTTGCCGGGTCGGCCGCCTGTAGCGCGGCAAGCCAGCACGCACAATCGGAGCACGGCGAAGCGCGCGGCAGAACGCCTTGGAGCGCGCCATCAGCCGCGTGTCTTGGCGCTGCTGCCGTCATCCCGGGCGGTCACGCTATGTCACCAACCTGGCAGGCCCCTGGCTGCCGGCATCATGCTATGGGTTGGGCATGAGTCTGCACGGCCACATCGCCGCCATCCGCTTCGGGCTCGGCCTTCGGCTGGGAGAGGCGCCGCCGCCGCAGCCGAAGGACTGGCTGCTCGGCCAGATCGACCTGCCCGGCGCTCCGCCGCAGGGCGTGAGCCTGGCGGAGGCACTGGCGATCCGCAACGCGGATCTGGTGGCGCGCCGCGCCCTCGAGCCGCAAGGCGACCCGCAGCAGACCCGCGCCGCCATCGCCACCTTGCTGCGGCAGGAAACCGAGGCCTGGGCCGCGCGGCGGCTGGAAGCGGCACAGCCCTTCCGGGAAAGGCTGGTCGATTTCTGGATGAACCACTTCACCGTCAGCCGCCGCTCCGGCAGCATCGCGGTGCTGATCGGCAGCTATGAGCGGGAGGCCATCCGCCCGCATGTCACCGGCCGCTTCGCCGACATGGTGGTGGCGGTGGCGCGCCACCCGGCGATGCTGGTCTATCTGGACAATGCCGGCTCTGTCGGCCCGGGCAGCCCGGCCGGCCGACGCGGACGCCGCGGCCTGAACGAGAACCTGGCGCGGGAAATGCTGGAGCTGCACACGCTCTCACCCGCTGGCGGCTACACCCAGAACGATGTGCAGGAACTGGCGAAGATCCTGACCGGCTGGAGCTTCGTTGGCGACGGCGCCACCCCTGGCTTCCAGTTCCGCCGCTTCGCCCATGAGCCGGGCGAGAAATTCCTGCTCGGCCGCCGCTTCGGCCCCGGCGAGGCGGCGGGGGAGGCGGCGCTGCGCTTTCTCGCGGAGCATCCCGCCACCTGGCGGCACCTGGCGGTGAAACTGGCGCGGCATTTCGTGGCCGACAGCCCGCCGCCGGAAGCGGTGCGCGCGCTGGAGACGGTGCTGCGGGACAGCAAGGGCGACCTGGCGGAAACCGCCCGCGCCCTGGTCGCGCTGCCGCAGGCCTGGGACCCGCCCTTGGCCAAGCTGCGGGCGCCGATGGACTACGTACTGGCCGCCTGCCGCGCGCTCGGGCTCGGGGCCAACCGGGCCAGGCTGGCGCTGGGCGGACTTGGTAGCCTCGGCCAACCGCTCTGGATCGCGCCGCAGCCGATCGGCTGGCCCGACATCGCCGACGAATGGGCGGCGCCGGAGGCACTGATGCGGCGGATCGACTGGGCCTTCACCCTCGCCGGCCGAATGGAGCGGGTGGACGGCATGGCAGCGGCGGAAGCCGCCCTCGGTCCGCTCGGCCGGGCAGAGACGGCGCGGGAAATGCGCCGCGCCGGCTCGATGCGCGATGCGCTGACCCTGCTGCTCGGCAGCCCGGAGTTCATGCACCGATGAGCCAGCCCAGGTGCGACACCCCGCACGCCCATTTCCGCATCGGCCGCCGCGGCCTGCTGCTCGGCCTTGGCGCCAGCTTCGCGGCCGGGCGGTCCCGCCTCGCCTTCGGCCAGGCACCGGGGGACCGGCGGCTGGTCGTGGTGCTGCTGCGCGGCGCGCTGGATGGGCTGTATGCGGTGCAGCCCTATGGCGACCCTGGGCTCGCAGCACTGCGTGGCCCGCTGGCGCTGCCGGAACCGGGACAGGAATCGGCGCAGGAACCGGGAGCCGAGGAAAGGTTGCTGGACCTCGGCGGCATGTTTGGACTGCATCCGGCGCTGGCCAATCTGCATGCGATGTTCACGGCGAACCAGGCCCTGGTGCTGCATGCGGTCGCCGGCCCCTATCGCAGCCGCAGCCATTTCGAGGCGCAGGATCTGCTGGAATCCGGCAGTGGCCAGCGCCTGGCCAGCGGCTGGCTGAACCGTGCCCTGCAGGCATTGCCGCCGGGCGAACAGGCGCGCACCGGGCTTGCTGTGGGCACCGGCGTACCGCTGCTGCTGCGCGGCTCCGTCCCGGTCGGCGCCTATGCCCCGCCGGGGCTGGACCGGCCTGCGGCGGAGCTGATGTACCGGCTTGCGGCGCTGCAGCAGGCCGATCCGCGCCTCGGCCCAAGCTTTGCCGAAGGGATGCGGGGCCGCGGCTTCGCGGCGCAGGCGCTGGGTGATTCCGAGACCAACCGCGAGCGTGTCACCTTCGCCCGCCTCGCTGGCATCGCCGGACGGTTGATGGCGGAGCCGGGCGGGCCGCGCGTGGCGGCGCTGGAGCTCGGCGGCTGGGACACGCATCTCGGGCAGAAAACCCGCATCCTGGGTCCGTTGCGGGCGCTGGATGATGGGCTGGGACAGCTTCGGGACAGCCTGGGCGAGCATTGGGCGCGTACTGCCGTGCTGGTGGTGACCGAGTTCGGCCGTACCGCGCGCGTCAACGGCAACATGGGCACGGATCATGGGACCGGCGGCGTCGCCTTCCTGGCTGGCGGTGCCGTCGCCGGCGGCCGCGTGGTGGCGGATTGGCCGGGGCTGGCCGAGAATCGGCTGTTCGAGAACCGGGACCTGATGCCCACACAGGACCTCCGCAGCGTCGCCAAGGGCCTGCTGCGGGATCATCTGCGCCTGCCGGAGGCCGCGGTGGCCCGCGCCTTCCCCAGCAGCCCGGATGCGCCGGCAATGCGAGGGCTGGTCCGCGCCTGAAGGAGGGCGACTGGAGCCTGGGAGGTTTGGTGCGGTTCTGCCCTCCTACGGGAACGCTCACCCTGACCGAGGGTGTCGATTAACCCCACACCCGCTGCGCAGCCGGGTTCGCGCCATATGTCGGACGCGTGCGGCCAGGCGCTGCAGGCCTGCCTGTCGACAGACCCCACACCCGTCCCACTCGCAGGTCTGGGCTCACAGCCGGAGCTTTCCGAGTGGTACCGCTGCGGCGGCAGGGGCGGCCTGCGGTGGCGTTCTGCGACCGGGCGTGTGCGCCAACGATCGTGGCGGCTGGATCAGCCCTGGGGGATTTGCAGAACCGATCGAACGATCGTTTCGATCGTCCCCGTGCTGTGGGGTCTTACGACACTCCGGCTATCTTCAGGACGGGCGGGCGCGAGGGATTGAGTGTGAGGCCGGTCTCGGACAGGCTGATATTCGCTTCCGGGTAGGCTGCCGTCGCGGCCGAAAGCGCGTCCAGGAATTGCGGGCGGAACTGCCGGATGTGCTTGAAGCCGCCGCCGAACTGCGCATGCAGCGAGGTCCAGCCGATGGGGGTGGTGCGCTCCAGCACATGCAGGCGATAGGCAAGCCAGATGTAGACGTCGAGCGCCATGGAGCGCTCCTTGAGCCGGCGTATGGCGCTTTCCAGCAACGGCACGGGATGGTCGCGGAGGGCCTTGTAGAAGGTCTCGTCAAGCGTCACGACGTCTTCGAACAGGCTGGACTGCCCGCTGGTGTCGTCTTCGCGGAAGAAGAGCCCGCTGCGGACGATCGCGCCCCTCTCAAAGCCGTCTTGAGCACGGCCATTGGCGTCGGCGGTGGTCCAGAAGAACTTGATCGAGCAGGCGCTGATCCGCCGGGCCTGATCGCGGAGGGCGCGCGCGGACTCACCGCCCACGGACATCCCCATGCGTCCCATCCAGTCGCGCATCGAGCCGCCGAGCCTGACTTCGCGGCTGCCCGTGCGGATGGCCTGTGTCTGCAGATAGATCAGGATCATCCGCGCACGGGCGCCATATGGAACGCCGAACAGCGTTGCTGGTCCCGGGCCCATTCTCAGGCGCCCCGGCTCGACCAGCAGAGTAACGTTGTGCCCGCGCTTCTCCCACACCTCGTCATCCCCGAGCTTCTTGTGCGGAAACCCGGTGAGGCAGAATCCTGAGTATGTGATGCCGAGGCGTTGGGCGTCGTCGCAGAGAACCTCGGCCGCGATATCGACGAGCATGCGCTGTTTGGCCGGGACCATTTCCCGAGCCTTTTCTTTTCCGTGCAGCAGGACCAGCCGGTGTAGTTCCCCCATGGTCCGTTCCTACGATGATCCTCCGTCCAAGGTGAAGGCTGGTGACCGGCTTGGTCAAGTGTGGGGTTAGGCGACAGGGCTATTTGAAGAGTATTTGAGTCTTACTAGTAGAGTCGTCGGGAGACCCCACGGGATAACCCCGATTCGCGCCACAAGACCCCACAGTGCCGTGTCGATAGACCCCACGGGACGACTCGGATGTTCTGTGGATAAGGGAGCCGGCGTCATAAGACCCCACGGGATAAATCGTGGAGGATGCGGAGCGCGAATCGGAGGTCACGGTAGCGCCTCCCAGCCTCGTGCGGATTGCAGGCAGGCTTGAGGCGACCGCAGCGCAAGCGGGCTGGTGAGCTGACGCGGATGATCTCCTCGCTGGCGCGCCTCGACGTCCCGCTTGCCCAGACGGTGGCACGTCGAGCTCGCGGACGACGACGAGTTCCGGGGCCTCCCTGGCGCCCCGCATGCCCTGCCGACGCTGCCCGACGCGCCCTTTGCCAATCCCGCCGGCGCTGCTCTATAATAAAATCTGTCAACCCCGACTAAGTATCCACTGCTTTGAAAGCCAGTCGAAGTCGTTCAACTGAGCTTCTGCCTGGGCGCGATCTCAAGTGAGAAGGGACTGCTGTGCCGATCTCTGAAATTCCACTCGAAGATAAAAGCCGCGCCTATTTTTCCTTTTCTCTCCGAGACGGTCCCCTGACGGACTCTCTGGTTCTGAATTTATCCGCGCGGCGCAAGTTTTCGCTGGGAAGCGTGGACTTTTCTTTCACGACCCTCGACATTTCCGACAATAACGACAGTTATTACGTGCGTGGCGCAAGCGAATTACTGCGCGCGTTGAAGACGTTTGTGGTGGAGAACGGATTCCGCTTCGTATTTCTGGTTGGCTCGAGCAAGGGGGGGTTCGGCTCGTTGATGCTCTCCGCCCGGCTTGCCGCAGAATTACCTTGCACGCACTTCAGGGCCGTGGTCTTCAGCCCGCAAACTTACGTCTGGCCGCCGAACCCGCATATCCCCTACCTTAGCTACAAGAAGATGATCGCGAGCGCCAAGAAGGGAAACAATGACTTAGAGGCCGACCTGAAGGAGTTTGGCACCGCACCCTTGATCGAAGGGCAAGCAAACCTCTGCTGGCTCGTCATGTACGGAAACCGTAACCGATTCGACGCCAAGGCCATTCACTCGCTCGGCAAAGGTCGGGTCATGCTGGAGCCGCTCCCGATGTCCAGCCACAGCACAATCCTGCCTTTCTTGTGTAATGCGAACGATCCGGCCCGGGTGCAGAGGCTGGTGGCAGAACTCACCAGTAAAGCCGATCAGGATGGTGATATTGCCTTTGATCTTGCATCGGCATCAAACAGCAAACTTTTCAACGAAATTATCAACATGCTGCCGCGTCCCGATTTGCGTGATCTCATTATCTGGCTTCGCAAGCTGGATGCGGAGGCCGCGAATAGGATGTCCACCCAGCAACCAGTGAACGCCACATGATTAGAACGGCGAGTCGTTGATAGCAGCGGCAGTCGCTCACATTTACGACCGGGCCGAGTTTGGGATTATTTGTCTCAATCGACCAATTTTAATTTCTGCCGATGCGGCATGTAGCTTGCTTCCTGGGTTGCGCCTGCAGAACCCACAAAAAATGTCATGTGCCGTCAGGGCTGCCGCGTTCGACAAGCCAAGTCTATGCGCGGACGCCTTATTCCAAGGAGATTCGCGTGGACCTTGAAGCACCTACTGCGCCTGACGCGCCGACCAATTCGGGATTGACCAGATTGGTGCCACTTCTTGCCTGGGCGGCAAATGCGATGCAGCCGGAGGCCCGGACCCGGCCCGAGACGGCTGATCTGAAAGTATGGCGCTCGTTGGAGAGGCAGAAGCTGCTTCTTTCCAAGGACATCACGGCAACCTACCAGACCCTGGCGCAACGCAGCCCCGGCACAATCGGCCCGCAGGTCCGCTTCGAAAGCAAAAGGCTATTCGAGCGCCTGCTGGAATGCGGCGTGCTCGCACTGCGCGCCAAGGCGCAGGATGCCGCGCTCGCGCTCTATGGCTGTGCGCTGGCGCTGAACCCGAACTCGCGTGCCGCCAATTGGGGCATGGCCCAGTCCTTGGCCCGGCCGGCTGAGAATGAACGGATCGTTCAGCACCTGCGGATCGTGCTGGATTCGGGGCCTGGTGGCGTAGCCGATGCGGCCAACAACCTGCTCATCTCGGTCCAGCAGGAGACGGCGCTGCGTCTGCAGCTCGCGCGGACGGTGCGCACGTTGGGAAGCCGGAAGGTGCCGCGCAAGACCCCAAATGGGAGAGCGGTTGGCCTTTGGGCTCGCGTGCAGGAGGCGCAGGGGCTCGGGGACCATGAAGCGGCGGCTTATTTCTGCGGCATGGCCGTTGACGCAATGTCCGACGACCAGCTGATCGAGTTTGCCGCAGAGATTTCCGACATAGCCTGGGCGGCGAAGGAAACGGAAATCAGCTTGGCTATCACACGTGCCCTATGCGCACTTCGTGAGAAGCATTCGCCCGACCAGATCCCGCGGGTGCCATTTCGCGCCTTCAATTTGTACGATCTGCGGGAATACGTATTCGGCAAGCGCGTCTGCCTGGTAGCGAATTCCGGTGCCCTGCGTGGCTCCGGCATGGGCGCCTTCATCGACGGCCACGACATTGTGGTCCGCTTCAATTCCTTCGCCATCATCCCGGAAGACACCGGCGCCCGAACTGATATCCACGCAGCGATCCACAAGCACAGCTTCAACCTCGAGGTGCCGGTTCATCTGCGGCTGATTTTCTCGGGAGATCCGAAGGCCTGGCGCATCTTTATGCGCACGTCGATCACGCCGAGTGCCCAGGATTTTGTCGGCGACATCTCGATGCGCTGGCCGGTGCGGGATGCGAAGCTGGTCAATGATCGCTCCGGACTGGGTCTGCCGACCAGCGGCTTCAACATGCTGCGCCTGCTGCATTTCCTCGGCGTCTGCGGGGAGATCAACCTGGTCGGCTTCGATTTCTATCGCGAAGGAATTCTGCGGGTCCCCGAGGCGGAGGCGCTGCCGCTGGCTGAGGCGCATAACGTCTCCGACGAGGAGCTATGGATCCTGCAACGCCAGATTTCACATGACGGCATCACCCGCTCCATCGCGGTGCGAGAGCCGGAAGCGGTCGCCGTGGCGATGCCTGACCCCGAAGCTGTTGACGAAGCTGAGGAAGTAGCCGGCGTGGCGCTCGACGAGGCCGTGCCCTTGGCGGCCGGTGAGGTCGAGGCAGATGCGGCCGGGCTCGCGGATCCAGTCGAAACAACGGAAGCCAGCGGTAGAAACTATCTCGAGACGGCAGGAGTAGTCTGATGGCGCGCAGCGTTTGTTACTGTTCCTTCGTCGACCAGACCTACATGCCTGGGTTTCTGACCCTCCTGAAAAGTCTCGTGGCCAACAGCAGCGACAGCCTGTTTCCGTTCGTCGTGCTGCACGACGGGCTGGATGCGCAGTCTCTGAAGTCGATTGCCGAGATATATCCGCCGGTGACCTACAAGGCTGTGGACAAAACGCTCTATTCGGATTTTGTCCGCGGTGACCGCGGCAATTACCTCGTGGAAAAGGCCTACTATATTCTCGAGGCCTTCCTGATCCACGACTACGATACGGTCATCACGCTCGATACGGACATGATCGTGCTCGGCAGCATTGGCGAGCTGGCGACCCACAACTCCAATGTGTGCGCCGTGCCCTCCTTCTACGACAATCCAGACGGAACCAAGCTGAACAGCGGGCTCCTCGTGTTGCCGCGCAAGGTGCGTGGGCGGAGTGCCTTTGAGGCGCTATGCCGGCTCGGCCGCAGTGGCGCCTATGAGCTGGACAAGCACGACCAGGGGATCCTTTCGGCCCATCTCGACGGCAACTTCACGCGCCTCGATGAGTCCTTCAACTTCGTCAAGCGACGCATCCGGGCAAAGCTCGTTCCGAAATCGGTCCGCATTCTGCATTTCACCGGGCCGGTCAAGCCTTGGGCCGGTACCGAGGTCGGTTATGAAAAGGCCGAGGCGCGCTGGCACGCTCTCAACGTCGCGCCACAGAAGCTGTGGTCCGACTACGTGCAGCGGCACGGCGACAAGGGCGACCCTGATTTCCTGATGCCCTTCATCGCCAGCAGGCTCGCGGGCCTGCCCTACGACCGGGAGACCGCGGCGGAAGGCGCAGCCCTGGCCATCCGTTTCGGACGCTATGACCTGATCGACGTCATTGTGGGGCGGGATACGCTACGGCCGGGCAAACGGCTGTCCAACATCCTTCTCTACAAGGGCATCGAGGCCAGGGTGCGGGGGCGCTTCGCGGAATCCGAACGTTGGCTGCGCCATCCTGGACTGGCCGATCCGGGCCTCAAGGTCCGCGTGCTGGCCGAACGGGCAGAACTGCACTGGATCGACGGCAAGCTGGATCTCGCGCGCGAGAGTGTCGAGGCGGCACGCCGGCTGGATCCGATCGAGCGGCGGGTGCAGAAGCTGGGCGAGCGCATCGACGTCTCCAGCCGGCTTGCACAGGGCCGCGCCATGCCAAGCACGCCGGGACAGCCACGCCTGACCCATGTGGCCTTCTACATGACACCGAAGGGCAATGCCGGCGATTACCTGGTGCCTGAAAGCGTCCGTTGGGCGCTGACGCATGCGGTCGGTCCCTCCGTCTGGGAGGGCCATCACGCGCATCAATCCTTTGGCCCGGAACAGGTCCAGGCAGCGGCTGGGACGAATGCCGTCGTGGTTGGTGGCGGCGGCCTGTTCATCCCGGACACTGCGGCCAATCTGGTGTCCGGCTGGCAATGGAACGTCGCGGATGCCTCACTGCGCGCGATGCAGACGCCGCTGATCCTGTTTGCCGTGGGCTACAACGTCTTCTTCGGCAAGGACAGGTTCTCCCCCGGGTTCGACCGAAGCCTCGCGCTTCTCGTGCAGAAGGCCGGCTTCGTCGGTATTCGCAACCACGGTTCGATCCGCCAGCTGCGCAAGCGCCTGCCCTCGCACCTCCATGAGAAGCTGGTCTTCCAGCCCTGCCCAACCACCGTCACTCGCCATCTTCTGCCGGACCTGGTCCCGGCGCGGAGTCCTGGCGGGTTCGTCGCCCTGAACTGCGCCTACGACCGCAAGGATGCGAGGTTCGGGCAGAGCTATGCCGCATTCCTGGCCGAGATGGCGCACCTGATCCGCGGCCTGAGCGCGGAGCGGGAGGTGATCTTCTATGCCCATACGGTGTTGGACGAGGAGTTCCTCATCGACATCGCTTCGGCGGAGCGGATTCATCTGCCATGCCGCCGGCTGTACGACATGTCGGTCGCGGAGATTCTGGCGGCCTATTCCGCGCCCTCCGTCGTCGTCGGAATGCGAGGCCATGCCTCAATGATTCCGTTCGGATGTGGCACGCCTATCGTCAGCCTGATCTCGCATCCGAAGATGGGGTATTTCCTCGACGACACGAAGCTGCGCGAATGGGGCGCCGATATTTCGCAGCCAGGTTTCGGGGAGCAGGCACTTCAGGCCTGCCGCGACATCTTCAATGACGAGCAGCGTGCCGCGGCGACGGTCGATGCGGCACAACAGCGGCTCTGGACGATTACGCAGGAAAATCTGGCGGTCTGCCGGGAGCTGATCCTGGGCCCGGAGGCGGCACCGAATTCAAATTCGGATACGCCGTCCGTCGCGTCTGATGCGAAGCTCATGCCAGCCCACTGAGCATCCCGTCAGGCAATAGCAAGCCATAACGTTCGGGAGGTAACTCTCCCGAATGAAAGGTTCGTCTGCCCGATGTCCGATGAAATGCCGCTTCTGGCCGAGCCGCGGTTCGGCCTCAGGCATCAGCAGTTTCTCACCGCCCGCGCGAGCATGCGGGATGGGCCGCCTTTTCCGGTATTGGTCAACGATACGCGGACCCAGAACAATATTGGTTGCCGCGTGACGACGGAGGGCGTCCTGGCCCTGATGGAAGCGTATGGCTTTCCTTCTGGCCACAGCATCACCCTTTCCGAGCTGGTGGACCTCAGCAAGGCCGCCCTGCAGGAGCGGCACAACGAGGGGAGCCTGGATGTCGAAGGGGTTCTGGAGGCTGTTCAGGCAACGGCCCAGTACGGCAGCCTCGCCGCGCTGCTGAAAAAAGCCTCGCTGGTCGTCGTCAATGGCGAAGGCAGCTTTTACGATCGCCAGCTCAAGGGACTCGCGACGCTGGCGGTCGCCATATTGGCGCGAGAGACACTGGGGAAACCGGTGGCCATCGTTAATCAGAGCGTGGTGCTGGACGACCCGCTCATGGCAGCCATGGCAATGCGCGCGTATGATTCAGCCGATGTGGTGGCATTCCGCGAACCCATGTCGCTAGATCGCCTCGGACAGCACAATGTCAGGCGACCGATCCTGGCAGCGGATACGGCCTTCCTGCACGCCTTCGCCACCCCTGCGGAAAGGGTCGAGGCCGTGCCAGCCGGCTTGTTCCCGAACCTGTATCTCGCCGGTCGGTTTCCCGTGGGTACCGTATTATTGGGTGGCAGTTCAGCGCTGTTCCGGGCTGATCGCCCTCCGTTTACCGGCTACGCCTTTTATCGTGACCTGGCCCAGGCATTGCTGCAGCGAGGCCATCCGGTCGGACTTTATGCAGCAGACGCGGCCGACGAGCGCATGCTATCGGCGTTGGCGGTGGAACTGGACCTCCCGATGGCATCCGCGGCTACCCCGCCGCAGGAAGTCCTGGCATTAATGAATGCGGCATCCTGTTATATTTCCGGACGCTGGCACGCTTCCATCCTGGCTGCCTGTGTGGGCACTCCCCCGATCCTGGGAAGCGCCAATTTCTTTAAGACTCAGGCCCTGCACGAGATGTTGGAACTGCCCTGGAAGATGTTCGATTACCACGATCTGGAGCATGATGCGCAGAGTATACTCCAGACGGTCGACGCCATTTTCACGGCTGGTGACGAGCTTCGCTCCCAGATCCGGCAGAAGGCGACGCATTGGGCGCACACCGCACATCTGTGGGCGGAGGCATGTTGTACCCGTGGCTAGAGCATGCGGCTTGGCGTCTGCAGGCCCCGTAATCGACAGCACGGGCAAGCCCCGCCTCGCAAGTTCCGACTATGCCGATTCTGCTTCATTAATCGGCACCGCGCCCGCCAAGGTGGTTGTGTCGGCCTGAAGCCTGTACTCGGCTATTTTATCAGCCATGGCGGGCTCCAGATCAGCCCTCAGCCTTGCGCCGTATTTCGGCAAGCGCAACGAGAAATATAGATCCAGAGCTGCCGGCAGGCGATCAAGTCCAAGCAAAGCGCTCAGCATTATATCCCCCACCCTGCGAATTGAGTCTGGATTCCTCCGGACGCTTTCGTTGCCGAGAACGACGCAGTAGACGAAATTGTGCGAGGCAAGCGCATCCTGCGCGTATCTGGTGAAATCCTTGTTGGGAAGCGGCCGTATTTCCCTGTCTTGCCATCCGTCAAAACCGGGAATCAGCGGATCTGTATTCAGCCTGGTGGTCGCGCGGACCATTCCTCGAACCGCCCGCCGGAGCAGCGCAAGGAGCTTCGTATTGAGCGGTGCTATTTGCAGGCCGGACATGATATTGTCCGCGGCGGAAAAATATTCATTTCGAGCAAGGTGCGCAATGGCAATCTCGCGATAAAGCACGTGGGATGCGGCTTCCCGCAGCGACGCCTGATCGAGAATTTCGATGACTTCCGAATGGCGCCCCAGGCCGTTCAGAAGAAGCGCGAGCTTTGATTTCGTTCGCCCGGATTTGTCGCCGCGATTCAAGCTCTCATAAAGCAGGGAGGCGGCAAGACCGTTCTCGCCGGACGCTTCAAGCGCATCTGCCTTTTCTATGTAATTTGCAGGAGAGAATTTTGTCGAGTTGAACAGGAGTCGCGCGATCTGGGCTGATGCGATCTGCTGCTTGCCGCGAGCAAAGCGAAACTCGTCGCTGAAGGTAACCGCCAGCGACCTCGCATGCGAGTACTCCGTGACCGGTTGGAGAGATTGGCGGGCCAATTCAACAGGCTTGATTCGAGACCTCAGGTCTTCGACATGCCGCAAGGACGGCGTAATCATGTTGGCGACCCATCGTTCATCGACGGCCGCAATTTCATCATTCATAAGCTGGCTGAAGGTAATGACCGAGCCGCATTTTGCGAAAGTGGCAGTCCCGTAATTATCGCGTATGCCGAAATCCGCAACGATTATGAACGGTATTCCCGTAGCATACGCCTCGATCGCCGCGGTTGAGCTGATGGTTACCAGAAGGTCCACTTCTTCGAATAGCTCGGTTATGGGGCGATAGTCGAATACCAGATTGGCTGGCCTGGTCGCCACTTCTATGTATTTTTCATAGAGCTTCTGGTAGTGGTGCGGCTCCCGGTGGAACGTGTCCTCGCCGATCCGCGTCCGCGGTTTGAAAATGACTTTTCTGTCGGGGTGCCGGTGGGCGTATTCAACCAGGCGCAGAAGAAGATAAAACCGCTCCTGCTGCGTCGATGGGACCGTAGGTTGGCCCGCGAAAAGGATGGTTCGAGGGGAAACACAAGGCTGGACTGGTTTCAGTTCTGGGATCAAGGGCAGCCCAAAATCCATGATCCGGCGATCTGCATCACCTGCATAGACCGCGAGCGCGTTGACGAACAGAGCGCGATCCGACGCCCCATTGGCCAAGATAAGGTCGCAGAGCCGCCGGTAAAGAATTCCGCCAAGATGCCCTTCGATGACGACTCCCACATAGCCCGTGACGATAAGAGGGCGGCGTGTCCGGCCTTGTTCCGCCAGACCTTCCAGTCTTTCCAGGAACAGGATGCAAAAGCGCTCGATCTGGGCGCCGTTCAGCGCGACGAAGACCGCGTCGAAGTCGGACAGATAATCCGATCGAACGAGATTTTCCATTCGGTAGGTGCTGTAGCTCAGATTTTGCAGATACTCGGCCGTCTGCTCATCAGAAATCTGGTTCTCTCGAACATCTATGACGATGATCTCGGAGATGAAATCATCGCCCAGCAGGGCACTCATCATCCTGGCCCATTTCAACTGGGAGTCGAAGGACGCCAGGAAGGCAACTCTTTTCATGCGCAATTCTTGCCTGCTGCCTGCGGATATCTATGATGCATGGATGCCCAATGCGGCGACTGCGGAGCTTATCACCGCAGCCCCGTATTCCAGGCCCATGTGCCCGATATCCGTTTCTTCAAAGAGCGTGTCGCCACTTGGCTTCATGCGTACCGCACCGCGCCGCAGGCGATCATGGGTGAAGGGTGGACTGGCACGGGTTTCGGGGGGCTGCGGAATGAAAACGGCATTCACCGACCTCGCAGCGAGGTGTGCCTGTGCCGCGAAGCGTGCAAGCAGGCTGGCCCCATCAGCGTCGCTGGCCAGGTGCCGCCATAAGGCGGCTTCCGGGCCCTTTGCGGCGGCCTCGCTTGGCAGAGGGTCGGGCACCAAAAGCAGCGGCTTCGGCGTCGCTTCCCGGATTACGCCTGCCAGGGCCAGGCTCTGCGAGCCTTGGACCAGGCCTTTCGAGGCCGCCTCGAAGGCAGCTTCGGACAGCAGGCGCTTGAATGGCAGGGCCTTGGACTGTGACAGCGTCCGGTTGGTGCCATACAGCCGGGCCAGGGAGGTGAAGCTCAACCCCAGGCCGACCAGCAGGAAGGCGTCATAATCTTCGAAGACCACCTGGCGCAGGCCGCCCGAGGTCCAGGCGAGTGTGGCTTCCACCTTCGGAACATGATCGGCGCGCAATGCACCGCCCACGCGCCGCAACTGGGCAATGCCATCCCACATCGCGCCGAACCAAGTGGCCTGCACCGCCGGATACGCCGCGGCACAGAGCCCCCAGCCGCTGCGCAGGGCCGCGAGGTGCGAGTTGCCGATGGCGCAGAGCCGCAGGGGCCGCCCCCTTCCCGGCATCCCGGAGGCTCGAAGATCTTCAGTCACCGAAGGCTTCCAGCATCGCCTCCTCGCAGACCACCGGGCGCGCCTCCGCGGGCACTGCGTCGGTGGCGGCGGCGAGCCTGGGGTGCTGGCTGAAGAAGGCCTGCATCACCGCATCGACGCCCGCCCGCGTCACGGCGCGGCGATCCTCCTCGTAGAAGCGTCCGCCTGTGAAAGGCGCCGTGATGATCTCGTAGGATGGGAAGTAGTCGATATCCTCGTGCCGTTCGGATAGCGCCCCGGCCACCGCGCGCAGCACGGATTTGGATCGGACCGTGGCCGCCAGCACATGGGCATCTGCGGCCGTCGCAGCCAGCGGCACCGGCGAGACAGTCAGCAGGAAGCGGACCGAGGGATTGGACTTCCGGAAGATCGCACGCACCGCCAGGAAATCCGCCAGGGTCTCTTCATAGGTGAAGTTCCGGAAGGCATGGATGGCCGGGTCGTAGCTGCCGGCGAGGGTGCCGGGCGCGGTGGGGTAGACGGTGCCGCTTTCGGTGTGCAGCCAGGCCTCGGTCAGGCCGAAGGTGAAGACGAAGACGTCGGTCTGCCGAATCATGGCACGGACCTGGCGCAGATGCTGTTCCCGCAGCGCCTGCACCTCCTCCACACTGTCGAGCCCCTCCGGCTCCACATTGGGGCGCAGCGCGTCGTACCAGCGGCCATCCCGCTGCCAGGCAATATCGGCCGGCCGGAACTTGCCGCGCGCCTGCTCCAGCAACTGCAGCAATTGGCGCGCCGTGTAGATGTTACCGAAGCGGGCGGCGAACAGGCCGTAGCCAAAGCGTGCCTGTGCGGGCCCATCGAGGCCACGCGGAGGCGGCTCCGTGTCGAGCACGGTGTAGCCCTGGCGCCGCAACCGGCCGGAGATGTGCTGGGCGAAACACGACCCTGCCGTGGCGATGCGGTCCGTGGGCGCGATGACGAAACGGCGGCGGTAGAGATCCTGCAAGGCCTCCGCCGGCTGCTGCCCGACACCGGACCGCCAGAAAGCCCGGGGCGGCAAGCCTCGGTAGGGGTGGCCACGCATTGATCGCTCCTCGGCCGATGGCCGCCAGCATCAGCTCATACGGCCATGTCAGCGCATGCTGTGGCCCTCAGGTCGTGGAATAATCCTGCAATTTCCCCTTGGGGACGGTCTGCAGCGCACCGCCCACGGTGCAGTCGATGAACTCGATCCCACGCGCGGTGAGTTCTTCCGTGACCAGCTTATAAACAAACTGTCCACGCCCCTCCTCGGTCCAGGTCGAGGTCAGGCTGTCCTCCCTGGTTTCCGCGGATGTATGCTGTGACATATCGTAGAAATATTTCGAGGTGGTCCCGGCCTGATTGTAGTTGGAATCGCAACCGACCAGCAGGATGCGCTCGAAGCCGAGCTTCACCGCAGCTGGAATTGCCAGGCTGATGACTCCGGTGCGGCCATCGTCCAGGAAAGTGTCGATATCGGCATTGAAGCGGCCGACGCGGTCGATGAAGCGCTTGAACGGCTTCTCGAACAGCCCGTAGTTAATCTCGAATTCCTGGTGGAGATTGATGGATTCGAGATACTCGCGGAAATAGAAGGAGGTCCAGAGGGCCGGGCGATGCTTGTGCGCGCGCAGTTTGTCCAGGTAGCCCGCGGGAAAGCACGGCTCCGTGGTCGACCAGCCACCGAACAGCATGTGCGAGCCCAGGACCAGATGGTCAGGCCGCACCACGTCGAAGCCCTCGTGCAGCACGAACCAGTTGAAGGCGAATTTCTCCAGCCCCTCAACCAGCGTCAGGTCCGTTTGTGCCATGGAGGGGCCGTTGCCAATCATCACGCAGGTGCGGCGCCCTTCCACGGTGGAGTCGAGGCGTACGGGCACGGCGCGGCGATGAGCCTTGGCATGGTCGCGATAGGATTCGACCCGGGTATGGAACATCATGTCCCGGTAGGCGTCGACCCAGGGCTTTGGAAATTGCAGCGCCTTTGAGGCGCTCGGCTGAAGATGGTCCGCCGCGACGTAAAGCCGGCTGTTCCAGGGCTTTGGCCCGGCAAAATGAATGACCGAGATGCCGTCCGGCTGGCCATTGAGGAATTTGGCCAGGTATTTGACGTTGCAATTGTAATTCAATGGCAGGTAGCGCTTGGGTTTGTCGCGCAGATAGATGTTCCAGATCTTCTGATCCGAAAATCGATCAATGGCCGGGCAGACTTCGGCCGAGGCATGGGCCAGGACCGCATCACGAAATTCGGCATAGGCCTGAGGGCCGGTGCGATCCCCGGGAATGCTGATGACCCCGCTGTTGAAGACCCAGTCGCCGGTGAAGGCGGAACGGGCGACATATTCACGGTCGCCGCAATCGTAGCAGATGTTGTAGTCGTCGCCGTCCCAAAGCTCGGACAGGTCATCGAGGATCAGGATATCGGAATCCAGCAGGATCACACGCTTGAAACCCGTGAGTGCCAGGCCTTCCATGTTCATGTAGCCAAGCTTGCCGATCCGCTTGTGATTGTCGGACATGGCAGGAACCTGCTCGAACCAATCCATGTTCGGCTCAAGGAAAATCAGGTTCGCGTAGAAGCTTCGCAGCCGTGTCTGCACGAAGCTGTTCAGCGTGCCGTCATGGCAGATGTGGATGGGGCTGGTCAGGTCGGGATAGACCCGCAGCAAGGACAAGATCAGCCCTTCGAGCCCCGGCAGGAACTTTGCATTCGCCACGGTCAGGAAGGCGATGTCCGGACCGGGCGTCTGCCGCGGCCGCGCAGCGCGGCGCATGGGCGGGATCAACCGCTCTCCCAGCAACTCCGCCTCACGGATCGCCAACGGCAATCCCCGGGCCTGCTTGCTGCGGATGTCGGGCAGCCGTGCGGCGCGGTCAGCTTCGAGCGCGAAGACATCGAGTTCACCAATGTCGCGTGGCGGCGGCGCCTTCACGGACTCGCCGCGCGCCGCGGAAGCCAGCTGGCTCTCGAGCATCTCGATACGAGACTTCAGTTCGTCGCGCTGCTTGCGAACCTCGTCCCTCTGCTGCCGCGCAACCTCTCGCTGCTGGCGCGCTTCGTCTCGTTGGCGGCGGAAGAACTCCGCCCCCGGATCGTCTGCCTTTGGCGCGGCTGCAGGCGCTTTGACGGGCGCAGCCTCGGCAACGATGTGCAGGGTTCCTGCTTCGCTGCGGACGATCAAGGGCAACGGAGCGGGAGAGTTCGCCGACATTGCTTTATTTGTCCTTAATCTACCATCTGTCGTATTTGCGTATTTTACTTATATGGTCGCAGTAAGGCTATCACGGAGTTCGGCAATGCCCCGCTGCCGCAGGAAAGGTTCCAGCATCGCGGCGGCGGTGGCCACATCGTCCTCCGCCTTGTTCTCCTGGACGAGGCGCGCATAGCCGACACAGAACTCCGCGACCTCCGGCGCCGACCGCGCCGCAAGGCGAGCGGCTTCCAGCGCCTCGGCCGCCGCATTCTCCCGGCGCAGCACCGTGGCGCGCAGGTGTTGCCAACCAGGGTTGGCCCAGCCGGCTTCCGCCTCGACCAGGCGCATTGCGCGCTTTCGTCCCGACTGGCCGCGCCCCATCGCAGAATGCGCTTCGTGGAATGCGGCATATTCGCGCGGCTTGCCGTGCGCGTAGGGCAGCGAGACCACATTCTCGTCGATCAGCGTCCGCAGCGCGTCGGCACCGCGTTCCAGCAACACGCCGAGCGCACGCTTGCGGCGGAGATAGGCAATGCCGTTGCTGCGGCAGGGCAGTTCGACGATCGTGCCGTAGGCCGGCTTGAGCGTCTGTTCGCCCCCCAGCATGGCGGCCGCCGCCGGATCCCAGGAGCAGAGCGCCGTGACGCCCATCTGCTGGGCCGGGAAATCACTCGCCAGCTGGTCGACCTGGCCCCAGAAGGGATGCCGCAGGGCGCCGGCCTCCATGAAGCTTTCAGGCACCGTGAGCGGGCCGACGGCCAGCAGCCGGGACTTGGGCAGCAGCATGTTGGCCAGCAGCGCCACGGAGGCTCCCGCGCCTTCGCCAACCAGGTAGACAGGCAGTTCCGTGCCCAACCCGCGCAGCCAGCAGAACAGGCTGTCGAGGCTCTCGACAAATCCGGGAACGCCTCTCCCGAAGGCGCCATCCGGATCGTCGAAGCGAACCACCGAAGCGGGGCCGGGGGTTTCGCTGCCACTCGGCGCATCCGTGCCAAAGGCGACGAAGATGCTGCGCGCACCGGGCCGCACGACGATCTTGTGGTTGCGGCCGCTGCCGGCTTCCAGGCTGCGCGACAATGGCGATTGGGGCGCAGTGTTCCTGCTCGATGAGGTCGAGGACATTGGGCTGCGTCCCTTACGACTGATACCAGAACAAGGATTGCGGCGTGACGCGCCGCAACTGGCTGGGACTCAGGCCTGCCGCCTCGACAACGCGATCGCGGATCTGCTGACCGAGGCGAACGCGGCATTCACGGCCGAATTGACGCCGCACGATGCTGGCAAAGGATGGTGTCTCCGTGCCAGGCGATGCGGCGGCGGCGAGGGGCGCGCTGATGACCCTTCCCTGCTCATCGACGATGTCGCCGCCGAACAGCAGCGAACCTCCAGGGCGCAGCGCCTGGCTCAGCGATTCCAACACCGCCGGAACCGCCGCACCGATATCCATCAGGCCATTCGCAATGATGATCAGGCCGTAGGAGTTCGGTGCCAGAGCCTCCGCCTGCCCTGCCGGCTCGAATTCATGAAACGGTAACTCGCCTGTCGGCGCCGCCATCCCCGGCACGACGGTCGGGTGATAGTTGCTGCCCAGCAGCGCGTAGAAGCGCCGCGCGGATACCGCGGTCGGCATGTGGTGCAGCACCGCGCCACCGGCCTGCAACAGCTTCAACTCCGTCACCATGACCCAGAGAATGCGGTCCGCCACTGTCGAGCCGCATCCATCGCACTGCATGTCAGTCACCACCCCGGCCCCGCAATACGGGCAGAAGGCCTTCGATGTTGCGCCTCCGAAGGTTGGGGTGATCACCATCAATGCTCCTGCGTGCCGGCACGTGTCGTCGGGCGATGCTCGAGCAAGAACTCGGCCAAGGCACGGATCGCGCCATGGCCTCCATTCTGCTTCAGGACCAGCGCTCCGGCACGAACCGCCCGGTGCGCATCCGCCGGCACCACGGCCAGCCCCGCCGCGTTGAGGCAGGCGGCGTCGTTGATGTCGTTCCCGAGATAGGCGACTGAATCCCAGCCCAGGTTGCGCTCCGCGAGCCAGGCCGACAGCGCGCCGAGCTTGTCCTCGATCCCTTGGAGGCAAGGCACCTGAAGCTTGCGCGCGCGCGCCGTGACCACCGGGTTGCGTTCCTTGGACAGGATCAGCACCTGGAACCCCGCGCGGCGCAGCATCTCCACGCCCATGCCGTCGGACCTGCTGCAGAACACCGCCTCGCGGCCATCCTGGTCCACCAGCACGCGATCATCGGTGTGGACGCCGTCGAAATCCGTCACCACCACCTGGATGCGCACATGCGGCGGCAACCTCGGGCGATCGAGTACCGTGGCCATGGCGTCGCACAGCAGCAGGTCGGCTTCCTCATCGATCTCGATGTGGGGCGCCGCCATCGGCACCGGCACCGCCGGCCCACAGAACCTGTTGCCGCTGGCCCGGAACGGCGCGACGCGCATGGCGTAGAGGGCGCCATTCTCGCGGAACTGGGGCGGCAGTTCCTGGCGCATGCGGCGGCGCCCCGTGTGGTCGTGGTTCACCCCGACGCCGAAGCCCTGGTCGTCCAGGCCCCAGAGAAAGCCGTGATCCTCCACGACGGAGAGCGCGCAGGCGGCCTTCCTTTCGTCCATCGCCGCGATCAGCGCATCGATGTCCGGGCCCGTGGTGAAGGGCGAGGTGCATTGCATCAGCACCACCACATCCGGCAGCGCGCGGCCGCCGGCCTCGAGAACATCAAGCGCGTGCAGCACCGCCGCTTCGGAGGAGGCACGGTCCCCGGATATCTCGGCGGGACGCTCCACGAGCACCGCGCCGGCGGCGGTCGCGGCCGCGCCGATTGCCGCATCATCGGTGGAGACTAGGACCAGATCGACACAGGCGGCGGCCCGGGCGGCCTGGACGGCCCGAACGATCAACGCGCGCCCGCCGACGGGTCGAAGATTCTTGCCGATGATGCCCTTTGATCCGCCTCGGGCCGGAATGACGACCACAGCTCGCAAAGAGGTCACAAGGACGCACTCCAGCCGAAAGGCCTGATCACTCGACCAGGCCTAGACGCAACAGACTGATGAGATCTTCGAAGCCCTGATCCAGGGATGCCCACGCGGCGGCCGCGGGCATTCCTGGGTGGCAACCGAGACTACTGGGCGGCCACCTGGTTGGCGGGTTCCCACTTGAGCTTGCGCCGCGTGGCTTCCTCGATCTCGAGGATTTCCGTGCGCTTGTAGGTCAGCGCCTTGTTGACGTTGACCAGGTCGCGCTTGAGCCGGCGCATGCCGTCGGGCTCCAGCGAGGCGGCGTGGTCCGTGCCCTTCCAGGTACGGTCCAGCGTGAAGTGCCGCTCGATGACCGTGGCACCCAGCGCCATCGCCGCGATATCGGCGGCAATGCCGAGGTGGTGGCCGGAGAAACCGATCTCCCGCACCCGCGAGCCATACAGCTCCTTGAAGCGCGAGATCTCGAGCAGGCACAGATCCTCGAACGGCACCGGATAGCCGGAGGTGCAGACATACAGGACCACGTCCTTGGCACGGCCACGCTCTTCATAGAAGCGGACCACGGACTCAACCTCGGCCGCCGAGGTCATGCCAGTCGAGACGTGCAGCTCGCCCGGGTAGTTGGCGCAGAGCCATTCCTGCAGTTCGAAGTGCAGGTTGGTCGCGGACGGGATCTTCAGGAATGCCGGCCGCAGCGCCGCCATCTCCTTCGCGGAGGTCAGGTCCCACACAGACGTGGAGTAGATAACCCCCTCACGCGCACAGACTTCCATCAGTTCCGCGTGCTGGTCCGGGGTAAATTCCAAGGCCTCGCGATGCGCACCATAGGTCTCGCCATAGGCGTTCGACGGCACCGGATGCGGCGCATGATACTGAGTCGGGCTCAGGAGCTCGACATTATTCCTCTTTTGAAACTTGACGGCGTCCACCTGACAGATCCGGCCAGCAACGCCAATCATCTCCTTGGCCAGGGCAAGACTACCCTTGTGATTGCAGCCGATTTCCGCGATCAACTTCGCCATATCTGCCTCCTGACATCCGCACAAAAAAGCTCTTAGTTTGAAACAAAAGCAACCGAGCGTCTTTGCCCTGTCCGTCGCTCGGCTTATCGCGCAGAGCTGTGCGGCGCGCAAGCAAGGAGTGAGTATGCATATTTTTGCTCAACCGGCAGCCTCATAGCGCGATCTCGCCTGCATGCAGCACAAGACCTGCCATTCCTTGCTGCAAAGCCTGCCCATTCAGAAGGCAGTTGCGCATCTCGACGCGGCGCAACCTCTGGCTGTCACTTCGTCCTGCAACAATCGCCGGTCGTGTGCTGCCGGCCACGGTCTGGACGAGAAGGTCGCGGCACCTTGCATCCCACCTCAGATCATCGGCCGCCCTTGGCACATCATCCCGCAAGGCGCCTCGGGGAAAGCCCTCGATCCGCCCCGACAGGACCAATCCGCTGCTGGCCCGGCGAAGGACACCGAGGTCCGGGGTCCGCAGCGGGTCCGACGCAGCCCCTGAAAGCTCAAGCCGCAGCGTGCCTGCGCAGGCATTGATCGAGACCGCCGTACGCCGCCGGCGCGTCGCGGCCGCCCGCCCCATGCCACGAGCGACGATCTGCCCTTCGATGGTCGCGACGTTGGAAGCGCCCAGCGCCTCCGGCCCTCCCTCGACCACGACACCGGCCGCGAGCGTCAGGCGTCGCAACGGGCAGGCGGCGCTGCGGGTGGCGCGGATCGCATAGACGGCCATGTCCTTCAGGATCACGTCTTCCAGCAGCAGATGCTCCGTCGCCGGCTGGCCCGGGAACGCCGAATCATTGATCTCCGTGCCGATATCGATGCCCTTGCCTTGGAAATCAGAACCTTCATCACCTTCGGCCGCCTGCAGCGGGCGGCCCCGGGCACGGAGCCGGCGGATGGTGAAGCGCGCCGGGCCGCCGAGATTCATCAGGGAGCCGTTCCAGGCGCCTTCCGTGGCGAAATCCTCGATCACCACGTCGCGGGTCTGCGGGCCCATGATGTTCAGCGGCGAACTGACACCGCGCTGATCAGCGCCCGTCGGCCCCCGCAGCCGGAAGCCGCGCACGAGGAGACGGCGCGCATCATGCACGAACGGCCCCTCGCGGAAGGTCGGGTGCTGCAACACCAGGTCATGCAGTTCCACATCCTGGCAATCGGCCACCAGAAGTGGCCCGCGCCGGCCATAGGCGCCGTGTATCGGGGTGCGGGTGTCCCAATGGCCGGCAAAGCCGGTCAGCACCACGTCACGCAGCGCGCAGCTGCGGGCGCCCCGCACTTCCAGCAGGGCCGCGGCATGCGGGTCCTCTCCTCGCTGCAGGCCTCGGCCGACGCGCTGGAGGCCGCCATCGAGCGTCACGCCAACCAGGGAGAAGGACTCGGCACCGACCGATTTCAGGACTGGTCTGCTGACCGGCAGGCTCGGATTGGCAGCCGTCGGTCGCGGAACACCGAGCAGCCTCGTGCGCCCTGCCCCCTCGCCACGAATACGCAGGATGCGATGGCGCACATCCGGACAATGATGATCCAGCGGGTCGCTGATTTCCCCGGGCGCCGTCGAGATGATGATCGTGCCAGCCCCGAGCAGCAGGTCTGTGCCGCGTGACGCGGCGGCGGACAGCGCCTGACTGAAGGCGTCCGACGCATCCCCGCTGCGTGACGATCGCAGGAAGTCGGCCAGCCTTATGCCGGAGCGCTGCTGAGAGAGGGCAGGCATGGCAATTGGAAAAGCGGCGGCGGCGGCAATAAAACCTCTGCGTCCAAGCATCGCGCCACTCCATGGCGGTCCACGGGGGGACCGAAAAACATCCAGATCCGCGTCGATCAGAGCAGGCATCGCTCGACGATGAAGAGGCTGCCCCGGGCTCTGTGTCTGGATTCCAGGTTGCAAGGAAGGTTCAGCGACGGCTGCTGGATTTGTGCCGGTCGCAAGCGCCCAGCAATGCCGGGCTTCGTGAATATCCTTGCCCCGTTATGAGCGGCGCATAGGATATTCATTAATTCATGCTGGCCATTTCGGCTTCAGGCGAGTTCCTGGTCAATGCTGGTACGGGAACTTTTCGTGCCGATTCGCTCGGCGACGAGGTGGGGCGCAAAGCAGAAGGCCACCAGTTCTTCTCCCTCGACCGCAGGAGGTCCGGCGTGTTTCAGTTGCAGCGCCATGGGCTTTGGCCCCCGAATGTCCGCCAGCGCAAGCTGGTTGATCGACTTCATGCAGATGAAGGCGTCAACATGCCTGCTGATCGGGCCATCCGCCAGCATTTTTAATAGCTTGCGGGAACCGCTCCGGCTGAGGAAATAGCCATCCGCGCCAGGATTGGAGAGTCCGTTCGGCCGCCTCCTGATCGCCTCCATGAAGGGAAAGAATTGGCTCGGACTGTCTTTTTCCCGCAGGTGGGCACACAGGCGGTTGTTCACGAATATTATGTCATACGAGTCCGGCGTAGCATTGACGTCAAAATGCGCAAGCCGGGGAGATAGTACGACGTCATCCTCCAGAATCAGAGTATGCTCGAAATCAGAATCCGCGACTATTTCCCACGCCCGGACATGGCTCATGAAGCAACCAAACGTTCCGGGAAATTCGTTTGCATAATTTCGGCCCATCTTGAATTTCTTGAGCAGGAAATTCGGAACGTGCCGTCCGTTCAGGGCCTCCACCCTCCTGTGTTCGATACCCTGCTTCTCAAGCTCCTGGGAAATGGGAAGATAGCGCGCGCTATCCTTGTCTAGGCTTATCGTCAGTACCTGAAAGCCGCTTCCCACTCACCGTCCCTCCCCTGGTGGAGCCTCGAAATTGCGTAGGCATTTTTACATGTCCTCCCCCGGCTCTTCCAGACTGGAGATGGCCACGGCCCGTCCTTCCAGAACCGCGGCACGCAATGATTTGCCCCTGGCCAGACGCGGCCGGATGGCAATCGCCGTATCGAGATGCGCCAAGGCGCGCTCGTAATCACCCGCCCGCGCCCGCAATATTCCGAGCGCGCAGAGCGCCGCGTAATGCTTCGGGCGGATCTTCAGGCATCGTTCGAATGCCGCTATCGCTTCCGCTTCGCGCCCCAGCCGCATCAACAACTGGGCGTGCGAAGTCTGCAGCGTGATCGAAAGCGGTGCGAGCTCGGCCGCCTTGCCCGCCGCAGCCTCCGCGGCCGCGACGTCGCCGCGGCGCGTGGCCAGCATGGCGGCGACATCGTACGGCACGGCCCAGTCAGGCTCCAGGCGCTGCAACCGCTCCGTCCATTCCTCAGGCGCCAGGTCCGGCTCGGCCAGATACAGGGCACGGGTCAACCGATCCAGGATCGCCTTGACGCGCGGCGCCTCGCAGCGCCGGTCCAGCGCCGCCGTAAGCGTGAAGGCCTCGTCCCGCGCAAGCCCCGAAAGCGCGACGGCCAGATCGCCATTCCCCGCGATCAGATTGGAGGCCAGGTGGTCGCGACCGGCCACCGGGTACTGCACATCGCCCGGCAGCGTCACCACACGCGTTGCGTTCCAGACATCGACGATGTCATCCGACCCGAACAGGATGTGGGTGGCCGGCCTGTGCCGGTTCTTGATGCGGAGCAGCGGCGCCAGGTCGAAATACGGACGATCGGAGAAGTCCTCCGACGGGGTATGTGGCAGGCGACGATCGATGATGGTCTGCGGCGACATCGCAAACACGGCATCGACGCGCAGCAGATGGCCGAACAGCAGGGCCGCGTAGCCCCCCATGGAGGAGCCCATGGTCACGCGGCGCAGCGGTCGCAGCTCCGCCAGCACGCGGCCCAGATACGCGACCAGGGCCTCCGGAGAGTCGACGCCGCTTCCGATGCCGCGCTGGAACCAGCAGTCGAACGGATCCCTTACATAGATCCGGGAGAATGGGAGTTTCTCCAGATTCTTGTAGAACGAGAAGCCGTTCGAATTGACCGATGTAAACGCAATGATGACCGGCGCACCGGGGGCGAATTCACGGACCTCGAGGGCATCCGGAATATTAAATTCACTCATATCGCCCCGGGCGCCGAGGAGCGCTGCCAGTCGGCATTACGTATGTCCGCATCGAACGCTCACCATCCTCTGGGCTCTTCTTCCAGGAGCTAATCCCTTTTGCTTCCGGGATAACCCACTCTTCCACGACCAGGGTTATCCGTGCGACTGATGAAGGCAATGGCATCCCCTCTCCACCCGCCCCCCCGCCCCGCCGAATTCTACGCCAAAGAACTCAGGGCCCTGCGCAGCGCAGGACGACTTCTAGCATTGCGGGAACTGCTTGAGGAGGCACTGACGTACCACCCGGCTCGCAAGGATTTCAACGCTTTGCGGGCCAATCTCCCGGCCCTGGAGAATCAACCGGCCGATGCGGCGTCGGAGTGGCTGGAGCGTGGCCCCCGGCTGGGCCTCGTGCATTGGCGGTTCCATGCGGCCCGCCACCTGGCCTGCGCCGGGGACATGGATTGGGGTCGCACCGATCCGCTCTCGGATGCCCTGGACCCGCTGTTCCTGCGCGATGCCCTGCCGATGCTGGACTCGCCCCTCCAGGCGCCGCTGGCCAGCGCCATCGCCTCTCATCTGGCGCGGGAGGCTCCCGGCTTCGGGCCGGAAGCTGCCCTGGCCTTCCTGCGCGGGGCGGAACGCTTCCTGCGGCTGGCGCCGGATGGCCTCGGGGATCACCCGGAGACGGTGACGCAGTTGGCGGCCGCGGCCCGCGGCCTGGCGGCCCGGGCGGACCTGCGGGACAGCCTGGCCGGCGCGCCGGAGGGTCTGGGCCTGCTCCTCGCCAGCACCTGGCCGGACCGCCCGCCGGCGGATTTCGGCAGCGACCTGCCCGCCGCCATCCTGGCCGCCTGCAACGGGCCCGTCGCGGCCCGGCTGCTCGGCCCGGCGCGGCTGTCCGGCCTGATCCGGGACATTGCCGGGCTGGGCCTGCCGCTGCCCGCCGCCGCCGCGGTGCCGCCGGCCCTGGTGTTCCTGCTGGCGGCGGATCCCCTGCCCATCCTCGGCCGGCTGCAGGCCGCCGGCGGCACCGCGGCCCTGGCCGTGCTGGTGCCGAAGCTGCCGGCCGATGCGGCCATCCTGCCGCTGCTCGGCCACATCGCCGAGACCACGGATGTGCCCGCCTTGGCCGATGCCTGCCTGACGGCGCTGGAGCCGGCCCTCGGCGCCTATCTGGCGCTGCTGCTGCGGCTGCGGGCCGAGGGCCGGCTGGGGGCGGATGCGGCCTTCGGGCCGGGGCTGCACGGCCTGCTGCGGCGGGCCGGTGCGCCAGGCCTGGCCAGCCCCACGGCCGCGCCGCCGCCGGCGCCGCCCGCCTCCCCCTGGCCGCGCCGCGCCGCGGCCGAGGCGGCGGGCGATGGCGACCTGACGCGCGCCACCGAACTGGGCGAGGCGCTGGCCGATACGCTGGACCACCAGGGGCTGCGCGCGCTGACGGCGCGGATGGTCGCCGCCGCGCCGCACGACCCGCGCACCGGGGTCGCCGTCGCCCGCCTGCTGCGCCGTGCCTGGATGTGGGAGGAGTGGTTCGCCGCCTGCCACCGGCTGGAGGAGGTGGCGCCGCGTTCCGCCCCGGCCGCCGTCGAATGCGTCTTCGGCGCCATCGATGAACGGGACTTCGGCCGTGCCTGGGATGCGGTGCGCCGTGCCCGGCGGCTCGGCGCCAGCACCGCCGCGCTGCGCGCGGAGGCGCGCGTGCTGCATGCGGAAGGCCGGGTGGAGGAGGTGCTGGCGGCGTGGGAGGCGGTCTGCGCGCAGCCCGATGCCGGCGCCTCGGACCGGCATGACCGCATCATCTGGCTGTTCGGCGCCGGCCAGGATGTGGCGGCGGAAGCCGCCACGGCGCAGGCCCTCGCCCGCCATCCGGCAGAGCCGCGCTTTGCCATCAAGCTGGCCCAGGCCGCCGAACGCCGGCGCGACTATGCGGCGGCGGCCATGGCATGGGGCGCCATCGCCGCCCGTCCGGATGCCGCGGCGGATGCGCTGCCGGGCCTGTTGCGCTGCCTGTGGATGCAGGAGGATCGGGCGGGCCTGGCCGCGGCGATCGAGGCCTATCGCCGCCCCGATGCTGCGCATGACCTGCTGTTCGGCCTGCTCGATGCCTGGTTGCGTGGCGAGGCGGCGGGCCCGGCGGCCATGGCCGAGGCGGTTGCGGCGCTGCACCGGGCGACGCGCGCACGGCTGGCCGAGGCCCGCGCCGCCTGGCGTGCCGATCCTGGCCTGGTGCTGCTCGCCGGCCAGCCTGTCCCGC
>NZ_JAAVTX010000011.1 GCF_012163145.1 Falsiroseomonas frigidaquae | reverse complement strand
ACCGGAACATCATACATACCACCACCGCGGGGTGGAGCAGCCCGGTAGCTCGTCAGGCTCATAACCTGAAGGTCACAGGTTCAAATCCTGTCCCCGCATCCACCGCTATTGCAGCCCAAGTTTCCCGGATGTTCCGGCGAGCTTGGGCTGCTTTGCTTTCGTGGACAGATCGCTCTCCCGCAACCATCGCCATTGCAGGCGTGATCTCGGAATCGCTTTCTTGGAGAAGGCGGTTTCCCGCAACCACCGCCATAGAAGCCAGGACCGCAAGGTCATCGCTTCCGTGCTCGGCGCTGTCGATCAGCTCCGCTTCATTCACAGGTTGAAGTTTTGACAGCTCGCTTTCGACGGCGAGTCTGCCGCTCTTGGTGGCTATCGAGAGTATGCCCGCCAGGTCGCCCACCAGGTCCACTGTCAGGCCTTTGCCGCCCTTCCGGGGCGTCAATATGATCTTGTCGATGAGAGAGCGAAGGATTGTGCCCGCCTCGGCGCGCGTCGCCGCATCCGACATCGACGCGATGAGGCTTTGCACCTCCTTCTGATACCGGCCCGCCATGTTCGGATGGAACAGGACGGGCGCCTCCTTCGCCTCGCTCAACAGAAGCTCAAGCTCTTCGCGGCGCCTTTGCAGCGCGATCGCCTTGTCGCGGATGAGCTCGGTCGGCACGCCATCTGTGATGGACTTGATAATTTGCTGGCGCTCGCGCTCGAGCTTGACCTGTTCCGCTCTGTAGCCAACGATGGACGCGTTGTGCTGCTTGCGGAGCTGATTGATGCGCGCGGTATAGACCGTGCAGAATTCAGCGCAGAGCTCTTCGTCCATCAGATGCTCGCGCAGGGCACCCAGCACCATCGCTTCAAGCTCTTCCCGCCGCATGAGCTGGCGGTTGTCGCACGTCCCCTTGTTACGGGCCGCAGCGCAGCCGAGCTTCTCGGCCGCGATAGTCGTGTAGCCGCCGCCGCAGCACCCGCAGCGGGTCAGGCCAGAAAGCAGGTTCTTCGGGCGGTTCTTCGTCCAGAGCGGCTTCTCTTTCTTGTTCAGCTCGCCCTGCATCGCCTTCACGCGATCCCAGAGATCCTGACCAATGATCCGGAGCTCCGGCACCGGCTTGCGCACGATCTCGGCGTCCGCATTGGGACGGGACACCCTCCGGCCGCTGTCCGGGTCCTTGATGTAGCGGAGGCGATTCCAGACGAGCTGGCCAATATAGAGTTCATTGTTGAGGATGCCGGTGCCGCGCTCGCGGTTGCCATAAATGGTGCTTGCACCCCATTCGCCGCCGGAAGGCGCTTTCACGCCGGCCTTGTTCAGCGCCGCGGCGATCGCCTTCGGCGAGATGCCGCGCACGTAGTCGGCAAAGATGCCCCTGACGATCTCAGCCTCCGCCTCATTGATGGCGCGCTCGCCGCGTGCGTAGTCGCCATCTTCGCCGATGCGCTTCACCACGTCATACCCGAAGCACCGGCCGCCGCCGGACATGCCTTTCTCGACACGGCCGCGCAAACCGCGGCGGGTTTTGTCCGCCAGGTCTTTTAGGAAGAGGGCCGACATCGTGCCCTTAAGGCCGATATGGAGCTCGCTGATCTGGCCTTCGGAGAGCGTGAACATCGTCACGCCGGCGAAGCACATGCGCTTATAGACGCCGGCGATGTCTTCCTGATCGCGCGAGAGCCGGTCCAGCGATTCCGCCAGGACGATATCGACCCTACCGGCGAGCGCCTCCTGGATCAGCGTTTGCACACCGGGTCGCAGGATGAGCGAACTGCCCGAGATGGCGTAGTCGGTATGTATGCCGACGACCGCCCAGCCTTCTTTCTCCGCGCGCTGGCGGCAGATGCGGACCTGATCCTCGATCGAGGCTTCGCTTTGGTTGTCTGACGAATATCTGGCGTAAATGGCGACGCGCGGCATGGCTATTCCTTTCCCGTTTGCGGTTGAGGCGCCTTGCCGTGGTTCATCAGCAACTCTGCATAGTCCTTGTCGGCAGCTTGGCGGGCGAGTAGCCGCACGAACGCGAGGACGCGCGGGTCTCGCCCCTTCAGTTTGGGCGCTCCTTCCTTCCGATCCTCGCGGTTACCGCCTTCCGTCGTCAACGTGTTCCTGCCTTTCTTCCGGGGTTGTTCACAGGATCGATCACTGTATCAGGAAAAGAACAAAAAGTGAACGTGAAACAGGAAAATACTTCCATTTCAGTCTTCTGGAAAATGCTTAGCCTGAATGAGGCCCGTGCCTCCATCGACGACGCGCACGGCCCGGATGGCCGAATACAGGCGACGGATACGCATCGTCCGAGCCACGATAAGCGCCCGGCGATGGCCGACAGCGTCTATCGACAGGATGGAAACGCTCTGACCCACCACCAGCGTGGCAACACAAGTCAGGCCCAAGACGATCTTCTCGCCCGTGCAGATCAGGTCGCCATAGACACCGAAGGTCGCGACGCCGAGCGCGGTGATGCAGAGCGAAATCCAGAGCGGATCGCGGCGGATACGCGCCGTCGTGTTGGCGACGGGATAGAAGCGGTGCCGCGTCGCGACGACCGCTTCTGTCACCAGATAGGTCCCATCGTTATAGACGATCTTCGGCATGGCTAGCGGCTCCGGAGCATCTCGGGGATCACGCCGCAAATACCGCTGACTGTTGCACCGAAGGTCGCATCGCTAAGACCGGCGATCGCCTGCGGCTCGATGATGCGGAAGCTTGCGGTGTGTATTGCATAGTCAAAGCGCACGGCTGCCGCCGCGCGCCGCGCCGCGCAGGCGCAGCGTTCCTGCCGCTCGGCGAAGGATAGCGGGCGCGGCGTCATCAGGTCCGTCATACGACCCTCCAGAGCCCGCAGCTCGGGCGGCAGGCCAAGGATCTCGGACAAGCCGAGCGAAGGGATGCGCATACGCTGCTGCCGGCGCTCAAGCGCGTCCATGCAGCTTGGAATCGACGCTTCCACGTGCTGCCGTTCCATCGCCCGCGGAGCGAGCACCGCGTAGTTGAAGGTGAACCACGCCGCGCTGGCCGCCAGGACGCCGACCATCGAATCCGGGATACGGTCGATCCAGTCAATCACGGCTTTCTCCTCATCTGCATATGCTGGGTTGGACGCTGATCGCGCGTGGCCTCCTCGAAACTCTGCGTCAGCTTGGGTGAGTCCAGGTTGCGAACGACGGCATTGGTCATCCGCGCCTTGATGGTGTTGATGCTCGCGAGCCGCCGCATGGTGCGTGCCTGCACATTGCGCGAGGCGATCTTCAGCATCTCCTCGGGCGAGATCGATCGATCCTCGCCCGGCGGCGCCGGATACTTCGCATTCTGTGCCAGGCGATGCTGCCACAGGCGGATCGCCTCCTTCGCCGTCCAGCGATCGCGGAACTTCTCCGCGTGCTGGACCGCCTTCTCCTTAATGGCGGTCGTGCGCCGCTCGATCGCGGCCAGCGCCTTCACCGATGCCGGATTGCCGCCGACGCGTGCGAACGCCTTTGGCGTTGCCTGCGCGAAGGTGGAGGAGATGGCGCTGCCCCCGCTGCGCTGTACTGGTCCCTTCGCCATCGCTACCGCGCCTCCCGCGCATGCGCGAGGACCAAGATCGGGCAACTGCCATTCTGCGGTGCCACTTCGAACGGATGCACGCCCCAATAGAAGCAGCGGTGATAGTGCGGACGCTCATACGAGCCCGAATACACGTAAGTCACGCGCAGATGCGGCGTGCCGTAGTTGACGAGGGCGCCGGCCGCCGCGCAGAGCACGGCGATCCAAAGCAGGTTGCGGGGCCGCACCGGCGCGACGAACGGCGCCCGCGATACGGGATCAGGGCCGGCCAATTCCGCTCTCCTTTTCCGGATAGTCCACATGGACGATCGGCGCGCCGTAGAGCTTGGTGCCGGTGATCGGGCTTTCATCCACCCAGTCCCGCCACGGCGCGACCTGGCCGTAATGCACGAGCTTCACGCGCACCGGATGCATGCCGCGCACGAACACCCAAGCCTCATCCCGCGGCATCGCCAGCACTTCGTCAGGCTTCATCAGCGGACGGCCGATCTCGCGGCTTGAAAGGCTGATCTGATCGACCGAGGTCCGGTACGAATAGTCTTGCGTGCGGATCGTCGCGTTTGAAAGCTGGTCGCTGACATGCTTGGCACGTGCCAATGAGTTCAGGCCCGCGTAGACACGGACGTCCGAATAGGCCTCGATTGCCGCCGCGGCTTCCTTGCCGTAGCGCAGCTCAAGGCCGACGAAGGACTGGATGTAGAAGTCGGCCGTGACGCCGAGCTGGCGCATCGTCTCGAGGTCCGAGACCAAGTCGTGGAAGCGATAGTTGAGCGCCTCCTCGCCGACGATGTGCACCGGATGGCCGGCGGGCACCGCCTTGCACGCCGCGATGATGTTGTGGTTGACGAGCGAGATAAAGTCCGCGAAGTCGCGCATGTGGCTTAGCGGCGCCATGATGAAGACGATGATCTGGCGCTCGCGGATCGCCTTCAGATTGTGGATCGCCTCGCGCCCGTAGTCGCCTAGATGGCCGGCTGGGTTGAAGGTCAGCAGGCGCTGACTGGCGCCTTCGAGGAAGGACGCGAAATTCTCCTCATTCTTCGCCGCGCGGTGAAGCATATTCCGTGCTTCCGTCTTCAGCACTTCGAGCACGGGATCGCGCCCCCGCGGACTTTGCCAGGCCTCATCAATCTCCTCACAGCGCTTCAGGAACGCCGCGGGATCAGCCAGAAGGCGATACACCGCCGTCGGCGTGCAGCGCGCCGGATCGATGACGGCCGTACTCAGGATCACGATCAGGATCGCGCGGCGCGATCCATGCGCGAAGTATGGGTTCTTCTCGTCGCCCTTGATGGGGTAATGGATGCCTGCGAACTCCGCCGCGAGCTTCACTGCATCCTTGCGTTCTTCATCGTTGCCATAGAGCGCATCGAGGACCGGCTGATACGGGTTGACCGCGGTTTCGCCCACCAGGTCGGTGTGATGCCGCGAAGGCGAGATAATCCAGACCTCATGGCCGCGGCCGCGCAGTTTGCGCGCCAGCATCACCGCCAGCTCTTCCTTGATGTCCGGCACCATGACCGAAAAGCCGAGCTGCGCGCGGTGCATGATGCTGCCCATCACGCCGGCGACCGTCCTGAAGCCGCCGGGCGGGCTCTCCCAAAGCATGAAGGGAGCCTTCGCCGGCCGCCAGACGGGCCGGCCTTTGTCATCAAGCCCGAGCAGCTCGCCGTGCTCAAAGACGCGCATCCCGCGGGCCGCGCGCTCCGCCGCGCTCGATTGCCGGGCGGAGCCGTGGTCGTCAGTCAGCCGCTCGCTGATCGCGAGATCGCGGCGGGTGCGGTAGTCTCTCGCCAGCAGTCGCAAGCCCTGCGCCGTGCAGACCGCGCCGCAGGTGATCGACAGCCAGTGATAGAAGCGCTGGATGCCGCCGCTCTGCGGGTCCGGCGCCGTCCATGCGGCAACCGCGAAGCAGGCGCCTGCAACGATGAAGCTGCGATTCACGGGGCCGCTTCGAACGCGCGGGCGAACCTTGCGCATCGCGTTAGTGCTCTGCGTCATAGTGGCCATTCCGACGCGGCTCACCGCGCGCCGGGCGGCGCTTGGTCATCTCCGGCACGTCCGTCTCCGCGCGGCCGGAGGCCTGCGCGAAGAGGCGGGCAACAGCCTCATCGTCTTCGTGGCGGCGGCGCTGTTCCGGCGGCGCGATGCGATAGGCCGCCCAGCGCAGCATCAAATAGGTGTAGATCCACAGCACGAGGGGGAAGACCAGCTCCACCACGCCCGCAATCGCCGCGATCGGCGCGAAATGCCCGATATAGGTTAACGTATCGGAGACACCGACTTGGCTCGGGAAGGTCGGCGGGGGACCGCCGCCGCCAGGGATGGAGCCGACAACGCTGCGCAGCGTGCCGCTATGGCCGCGCAGGACCGCCGCGAACTGCCGCGATGCATCCGCCCGGCCCGGAATATCGATGCCGCCGGCAAGCTCACCGGCGAAGGCGGCGATCAGCGAACCCGGGATCGCTTCGCCGAGCTCGGAAACGGCTTGGCGGATTTGGCCATCGACCCCGCGGAGCTGGGGCCATTTGTCTTCCAGGCTGATATCGGAGGCGCGCACGATCGCTTGGTAGCGGCCAAGCAAGGCTTCGAGCCGGCCGGCGATCTCCATCCGCGCCGCGGCGCCGGCCGTGACCTGACCGGCGACCGCTTCGGCACGGCCCAGCCGCTCTTCGAGCACGCGGGCCACGGGGCCGCGGCCCCCATTGCCGCTCCCCGAGATGCAGGAGCTACGCACCTCGCAATCACGCTTCGCCGTGAGATCGGCCACCACCGCGGCGATCGCGGGTACCACACGCGCCGACTGCGACGCGGCTTGGCCACTCGCCGCCACATACTCGCTCAGCGCATCGCCATGTTCTTCGAGCCGCAGCTGGGAGACGCTTTTGATCACCAGGCCCGAATACGTGGCCATGAAGAGCCCGGCGCCGACAATGACGATGGAGATAACCGAGGCCGCTGCCGCGATCGCGTAGCCGATCACCGCAAGCGGCGCCCCGCGCTCCACCGCGAGCCGGTTCACCCCGTAAGCGACCACCATACCTGCCAGCGCCAGCAGCAGCGCCTTGATCCACGCCACGATGCCGGTGCCGCCGATCAGGTTAGGCACTGCCAAGAAGAGCAGCCCGGCCGAGGCCAGGGCGCAAAACAGCAGCAGTGTCTGCTGAAATGAGAACTTGTGCCGGGGTGGGAGCCGGATAGGCTCGGAAGGCCCGTGTTCGTGGTTCGCCATGTCATACCTCCACACAGCGCCTTAGGCGTGAGCGGTCCGGTACGAATACGGGGCGTGATCGGGTAATACGGTACGGGAGAGCCGAATGGATGCTGCGGAGATCGCTTGGCACCGCACCACCATCGCCGAGCGGAAATGTCTCAACGAGCCCGTGAACGCGCTGCGACGCCGGCGCGGCCAGACATGGAGCGAGGCTTTCAAGGAAGCCTTCGGCGAGCGCGACCATGTCGGCGACCGCTTTGAAGATAATCTCCGTAAGGGCAAGGTTGCCGCTGGCAAGGCCTACAAGCTCTTCGCTTGGCTCGAGCGGCATGATCCCGCGCTCGCCGGCGAAGTGCGCCAGGCGATCTACGACTTGCGCTTGGCATCCAGCCCGCGGCGCGCCCTAACCTGGGACGCGCTACTGCGCGAGGGCGCGTTCGATGGCGTCCGCGTGGTGAAGCTCAAGCCCGGCTTAAACGCGCTGGATTTCGTGCGAACCGAGCCGGTCGATCCCGCCAACCTTTACCTCATGGACCACTTCCACTTCGAAGTAACCGCGCCGTTCGCAGGCCGGGTGATCGCGTTTCACGAATTCAGAGGTGAGTGGTTCGTTCTGCCCCTGAGCGAGACAGCGATCGTCGTCGATACAGCGCGCGGCACCGTCGCGCTTCCACTCAGCAATGATGGAAGGCCGGCGGCGCTGCGAGAAGACGCGAATGCCGGGCAGCACGCCTTCTTCTTCCTGATCGCTGCCGGCGGTCCGAGCCTCAACCTGGATACCGAGGCGTCGCCACATCATCCGCTGCGCAATTCGGCACTCGACAAATTTGCCGCCGCGGCTTCGGCCACGCCGCGAGGCCTGCGTGCCGCGTTTCGTATCAACGTCCTGTTCAAGAGGCGATAGGAGATTAGCTGATCGCATCCCAGCTGATCCACGCGAAAGGCTCGCAGAGCGGTCTATATCGCTTTTGCAGCAAAGCCAGCCGCTCTAATTCAGCATCGATCGCGTCCATGTACTCTTCCGTGAAGATATCGTCGTCAAATAGCTTAATCTTAATTAGGACGCCAATCATCTCATCCATGCGTTCATCAAGAAGCTGATGAAACAGGTCGCTATCGAAACCCGGCTTATTCTGGAAGATCGCAAACAGGACGTTCTTAAGGTGGTAGGCTCGCACCATCGGTGATGGGTGAGAAGAATCCATTCTCATTTCCCGGCGCACGCCTTGCACATAGGAGAAGAACGCAAATGCTGCTGCGATCAGGATCGCAAGCGCATTCTCTGCGTTGCGGCCATCCTTCCGTGCGAAAACCTCGGCGACACGATCATTCTTCCCGCTCTCACTGACTAGCTCTTCAACGAAATGCGACAGAAAGAACGCCGCAATCCCATCGGCCTCATATTCCCAAGCCTGCCTGCGCTCCGCGGCTTCGGCTTTCAGTGATACGCGAGACAGTAATTCCGCAATGCGTGCTTCACCTTCGATACGTGATATCGCATCAACATGGCCGCCGATGATATGGCCTAACTCATGGAAAGCAACCAAGGTCGAGCACATATCCGCCAATGTGCCAGCGGCAAATGCCCGAATGCCGTTAAGATTGACACGCCAGTTTGCCCGTCGATCAAAGTCAGCAGGATCGATGATCGCAGGCAGTGTGAACCGGCTGGCCTTTGTGCCGGCCGTTGGCAGAAAGGCTATCACGGACCGTTCCGATAAAATCCTCGAGAACAAGACCATCATGAAGAGCGGTATTGATGCATTCACCTCGATGATATAGGCGCTTTCTTCAACCCCCGCATAGGCATTGAATTTGCCGTCGTTGATGTAGCGGAATTCGATTGGTCCTCGGCCACTTCCGTATGCCCGCGAAATGGACGCCGCTAGGCTTTCCGTGCGTCGTTGGAGAAAATCGTATTCGCGCCGCAGACCTTCATCGCTAATGGCATCGATATCGAAGGTGCGCATGAAGATCCTTCTGACCTAGTCGCAGCGAGCCGAGAAAGCTCGGATCATAGTGATCTGGCGCTGGCTGTCATGCCGTTCCGTGTCGCGCTGCCGGGCCAAGTCCAGCCTTCATACGATGCGCTTACCTGGCGCAGTTGCCCGGTCAATGGCCGGCCCGCTCCATTCGGGATGCGGGTCCGCATCCCTCCCGTGTTGACCATGACGCGGGCGCCTTTGCGCCCGGTTCTTTTCGCGCATCGGCTGGATTGGCCAGCCGTTAAAGCGAAAGGAAAGACCATGACTACCACGAAAGCAGACCGTCCGATGTTCCGCGTAACATTCTCGCGCATCACCGGCAAGGACCAGGGCGGGAACGACATTCTCGCACGGCCGAAGGAGATCGGCGCCGTCTGGGCGAGGAAGGGCGATAAGGCCGGCGGCATCATCTCGCTGGACATCATCCCCATCGAGCTCACCCAGCGCCAGGGCGTGCTCTTCTTGATCCCTGTTACCACTGAGGACGGAGGCGCTTCATGAGCGCCTCTACCTCTACAGCCATCGCAGCACTCAACGACATGCTGCGGACCACCTTCCTGACCCGCCGGGCCAAGGCTCGCGCCTAATATTCCGATGCGAGCATGATGGTCAGCACGCGCCGGGTGATCTTTGGATCAGCCGGGTCTTCGCTGCCAAACTCGAAGCTCGGATCGTAGTAGTCGATCTTCCAGAAAACGCGTTCGACTCCAGGCAAGTCGATGGCCCCGAAATCATGCTCGCCGTGCGGATCGTTGTCGCCCGTGAAGGCCGAGAAGGTCTGCACGGCTTCGATGACGCGAGCGCGATCAGCATTGGAGAGGGCCTGCATACCCTCAGTGACCAGCACCTCCGCCTTCGGCTGCCGGGCTATCCGTCAAATCCGGAATTTCTCACGCGCCGCCTTGTCCATCCCCTTCATCCATTCCGGCGGACGGCCACGACCGGTCCATGTCTCCCCCGTCGCTGGACTACGATATTTCGGCTCGGCGCTCCCTGTGGCCGGCCTCACCGCTGCCTTCCGAGGCTTGCGGGTGGGCTTGGCTGTAATGCGCATGGCGAAGATTTCGTCGATCGTCATGCCGGCGCTGGCCGCCATCTCCTCCATCTTACTGCGCATCGAGCGCCGCGCCTCAGCCTGGACTTCCTCAATTCGTGCCTCAGCCGAAGCCATCAGTTCACGCAGCTCCGGAACACTCATGCCGCTTAAATCGATGCTGCCCTGACCCGACATAGATTTCGCTCCCATCCGACGAAGGGGACATATCCCGCGCCGGAGCGAATTTCAATCGGCCAGCCGAGCATCTCCAGGGGGGCAACCACCACCTAAGAACAGAGAAAAGGGCAAAAGCAAAAACTGATTTACAGAAAACAGCAGAACCAAAAAGGGAGCGAATGCGAAAGTGGCAAATCAGTGAACCAACAAAAAGGAACCAGACTATGGAAACAGAGGAAAGTTCACGTACCGCAAGATGTGTGCTGTATGACAGCACGGAGAGCGACGCGCCTTCGGCGCATCGGCAAGGGGGGCAAAGGCCCCCCGTTGCATCCCCTAGGCAGGCGGCACGGATCAGGGGGGGCGAGCCCCATCCCGAGCCGCCGCACCGTTTGGCCGGTGCACCACCAGTCAGGGAGACTCCATGCTCCCCGACACCTCATGGCCAGATTGCGTGCCTGCCCCCTGGACCCCATCGATCAATCCTGCACGAATGTCGGCGTGGAAGGCCAGACGAACACAAGCGCTGGTCGAACGTGTATCGATCGGATATACTTGATCTCAAATGATGTCGGTCTCCGCATTCAAATTGAGCGCGAGCTTCGCGAGAAGTTCGTCGCACCCTCCCGCCGGAAAGATCGTCCGGCGGCCCTGGTGCCACGGGAAATCATGCGGGACAACATCGACAAGAATGACAACCTTCTGACTAACCAGGGACAAAAAGCACTATGCTGACAGGCGATCTACGAAACAAAGTCGATCAGATTTGGAACGCCTTTTGGTCAGGTGGTGTTTCAAACCCGCTCTCGGTGATTGAGCAGATCACCTATCTCCTCTTTATCAAACGGCTCGACGATCTCCACACCCTTGAAGAAAACAAGGCGGCGGCCCTCGGTATCCCGATGGAGCGCCGCGTTTTCCCCGAAGGGCAGGATGAGCAAGGGCGCGAATGGTCAGATTTGCGCTGGTCTCGATTTAAGAATTTCGAAGCTCGCGCGATGATGGACGTGGTGGCCGAGCGCGTTTTTCCTTTTTTGCGAAAGTTAGGCGAGGAAGGCTCCAGCTACGGCACTCACATGAAAGACGCGCGCCTTGGATTTTCCAATGCGGCGTTGCTCGCCAAAGCCGTTGATCTACTCGACAAAATCCCGATGGAGGATCGCGATACCAAGGGTGACCTTTACGAATACATGCTTAGCAAGATTGCGAGCGCTGGGCAAAATGGGCAGTTTCGCACCCCGCGCCACATCATCCAGTTGATGGTGGAAATGACTCAGCCAACCCCGCAGGACGTGATCTGCGATCCAGCGGCGGGGACCTGCGGCTTCCTGGTCGCGGCAGGAGAGTATCTACGCGAGCACCATCCCGCATTGTTCCGCGATGAGCGGCTGCGCAAGCACTTTCACAACGGTATGTTCCACGGTTTCGACTTCGACCCCACTATGCTCCGCATCGGCTCCATGAACATGGCCCTGCACGGGGTCGACAACCCGGATGTCAGCTACCGTGACAGCCTGGCGCAGGAGCATGACGCCGATGCCGGGCGCTATTCACTGATCCTCGCGAACCCTCCCTTCGCTGGCTCGCTCGATTACGAGCAAACGGCGAAGGACCTTCAGCAGATCGTCAAGACGAAGAAGACAGAGCTTCTGTTTATCGCACTCTTCCTGCGTCTTCTAAAAACCGGCGGGCGCGCCGCGGTGATCGTGCCGGACGGCGTGCTATTCGGCTCCTCCACTGCCCACAAAACGCTACGGGAGCTATTGGTAGAAAAGCACAAGTTGGAGGGCGTGCTCAAGCTGCCCTCCGGTGTGTTCCGCCCCTATGCAGGTGTCTCCACCGCCATCCTGTTTTTCACCAAAACCGGCGTCGGTGGTACCGATCACGTCTGGTTCTATGACCTCCAGGCCGATGGCTTGAGCCTGGACGATAAACGCGCCGAGCTGTTGCCGCCCGAAAAGCTGGGACCAACGCCACGCGCGGCGCTGGTGGACGGAGAGCACGAGAAGAACAACCTGCCCGATGCACTCGCGCGATGGTTCGCCCGCGACGGGGCGGAGAGGGAAAACTCACGCACGACGCAGAGCTTCCGCGTACCCAAGGCGGAGATCGCCGCGACCGGCACCTATGACCTCTCGCTCAACCGCTACAAGCAGGTGGAGCATGAGGCGGTGGAGCACGAAAGCCCCGACGCGATCATCGCCGAGCTGCGCAAGCTAGAGGACGAGATCAGCCAAGGCCTCACCAAGTTGGAGGCGATGCTGGGATGACTTGGTCTCAATACCAGTTGCGGGACCTTGCTGACTCCATTGACTATGGGGTTTCCGAGTCCGCTGTAGATCGGCCGGTCGGTCCAAAATTTCTCAGGATCACCGATATTCAGGACGATCAAGTTAATTGGAACTCGGTGCCTTACTGTAAGTCGTCGGAGCAGAAGCTGCGGGCTGCACGGTTGCGTAAGGGCGATATTGTTTTCGCCCGTACCGGGGCGACTACCGGAAAGAGCTTCCTAATTCGCGAGTGCCCTGACAACGCGATTTTCGCGTCGTACCTCATCCGCGTTCGAGCAGCTCCCTCAGTTGAACCAGCCTTTTTGGCCCACTTTTTTCGCAGCGAGACTTATTGGCAGCAAATTTCGGCAACCGCGGTTGGAGCAGCTCAACCAGGCATCAATGCGACTAAACTTGGTCAGCTGAAAATCCCGCTCCCCCCGCTGGCGGAGCAGAAGCGGATTGCGGTGATTCTGGATCAGGCCGATAAGCTGCTACGTAAACGACAGCGCGCTCTTGTCCGGCTCAACCAACTCGGTCAGGCTATTTTCATCGAAATGTTTGGTGACCCGAAATCCAATCCGAAAGGATGGAAGACGGCAAGGTTGGGTGATCTGTGCGATGTAGGATCAAGCAAGAGGGTTTTCGTAGAAGAGTTTGTTGAAAGGGGTGTTCCTTTTTATAGGGGGACTGAGGTTGGGAAGCTGGCCGCCGGAGAGAATATCGAGCCAGATTTGTTCATCGCGCCCGAACATTACGACAGTCTGATCAGCCAGTCAGGAAAGCCCGCCATGGGCGACTTGCTGCTTCCGTCAATTTGCCACGATGGAAGGATATGGAAGGTTGACAGCCCAAAGCCATTTTACTTTAAAGACGGGCGGGTTCTCTGGATTAAGGCTCACCAAGCCGAGATTGAAAGCGAGTATCTCAGGAGGTATCTACAAAACAGATTTCTATTTGACTACGCATCGATTGCTTCTGGCACGACATTCGCAGAGCTAAAGATCGTCAACTTGAAGAGCCTAGCAGTTCTAAATCCCCCGAGAGAATTGCAGGTCAAATTTTCCTCTCGAATATCGACCATCGAAGCCTTACAGCAAGGAGAAAATCAAGCGCATTCACATGTGTCCTCGCTTTTCGCGTCGCTTCAACATCGCGCGTTCCGTGGGGAGCTTTGACATGCGGGGCGATCTGAAATCAGCTTGGCCTTATGTATGGAGCGAGATATGGGCCCGCTTGTACGAAACCAGGGGCACGCCGGTTGAGCTCTTTTCTGAGCTATACGCCGCGTTGATCCCTCGGCCCCGGCCCCCGGTGCAGCCACCTGAGCCATCTGTGTTCGATGCCAATGGGAATATGGTCGATCCGGATGAAATTGCAGCCGACGCGGCCTATCAAGAAGCGCTAGAGAGATATAACAATGAGCGCTTGGTCTACGAAAGGGCGCTGACTTCCGGGCCCGAGCAAGCGCGAACGTGGCTTCGAGAAGATCTTCCGGTCACCTTACAGTCCGAAGCTGATGCTGTTCGAGCGTTGGAGAAAGCGTTTGTCACGATTGACGATATTGGCGGGGACTCTCTATCAAACCGCTACGTAAACCTGGTCGAGGCGTTCATTCAAAGATATAATTTGCGCTACGATTTGCGCAGACCATTTTCTTTGCATCCGACCATCTCCGGAATTTTCACAGAGCTTGCCACGCAGCTTAAGCATGCGACGCTCAATGATGCGCACCTTGCCTCGATCATGGGGGATTTCGAAGACGCATTCCGCGATTTAAAATCCGGTCCCACGCCAGCACGCATAAAGGCGTGCATCTCGCGCCAAGCCAATCTTTTGGAGGCGATTGGGCAGATCGCGCCCAACGTGACCGGCAACACGCTCGGCGCGATTTGTGATCAGGTCGGCACCTGGCCCCATGAAAAACTAAAGGAAGCGGCTAAGTGTATTTATAAATTCTCTAATGAGTTCCCTGGTATTCGGCACGCCGGGACACAAGCGAGCCAGATTCGTGAAGTTGAGCTGCGTGACTTAATCGCTGTATCGGTATTGCTCACCGGCTTGGTGCCATATCTCACAGATAGATTGAATGCGACTACGATTTATGGGGCGAGCCAATGACGAAGTTCGCCTTTCTCTACGCTGGGTGTCGTGAAATCTTTGCGCTCGCGCGCAAGGCCGAGTTGCACGCTACCACGAACGTCCGCGCCGCTTGCTTCTATGCGCGCCTGCCGCTGAAGGCCTCAGCATGAAAGCAACAGAAGCCAACCTCCTCGAATTCATAAAGAAGTCGCCACGCTTTATCATCCCGATCTATCAGCGCACCTACTCCTGGACGGAGCGGGAGTGCCACCAACTTTGGGACGACATCCTCCGCGCGGGTGTGTCGCCGGAGATCAAGGCCCATTTCGTGGGCTCGGTGGTCTACATCCAGGACGGCCTCTATCAGGTCACGACGAATTCGCCGTTGCTTGTTATTGACGGTCAGCAGCGCCTCACCACCATCACACTGCTGATCGCGGCGCTCGCCGACGCATTGGAGAAGCAGCCCGAGGACGCCCGCGAGCCAATTGATGGCTTCTCACCCCGCAAGCTGCGCAACTATTACCTCGTCAACCCGGAAGAGGAAGGTGACCGGTATTACAAGTTGCTGCTTTCGCAAACCGACCGCGAAACCTTAATCGCGCTCGTTGATCGGCGCGAACTTCCGACTGATGTATCGTTGCGTGTTAGTGAGAATATCGCGCTGTTCCGCAACTGGATCGCGAGCGCCTCCGACCTTAAGGTCATTTGCCAAGGCGTGGCCAAGCTGCTGGTAATCGACACCTCTCTCACACGCGGCGAGGACAATCCGCAGCTCATCTTCGAAAGCATGAACTCAACCGGCAAGGAATTGAGCCAGGCCGACCTTGTGCGCAATTTCGTACTGATGGGCTTGGAGCCTACGCTGCAAACGCGCCTCTACAAAGAGTATTGGCGACCATTTGAATTGGAATTTGGACAGCAGGCCTACGGTGAGGAATTCGACGCCTTCATGCGCCACTATCTGACGCTGAAGACCGGGGAAATTCCCCGCCAGGATCAGGTCTACGAGGCGTTCAAAGCGCACGCTCGCTCAAGATCAATCGCTGAAGCCGGTACTGAGGCGCTCCTCAAGGACATTCGGGCCTTCGCGGGCCACTATTGCGCGATGGCACTTGGCAAGGAGAAACGCTCGCGACTACGCGAAGCTTTTCAGGACCTGCGCGAGCTGAAGGTCGAGGTCGCATACCCCTTCCTGCTGGAGGTCTATAACGATTGCGCCCAAGGCCGCATCAAGGATGATGATCTGCTAGAGATCGTCCGGTTCATCGAAGCGTATGTCTTTAGGCGTTCCATTTGCGCTATTCCGACCAATTCGCTCAACAAAACGTTCGCCACCTTTGGCAAGGCGCTCAAGAAGGATCGGTATCTGGAAAGCGTGCGGGCGCATTTCCTGCTGCTGCCGTCCTACCGTCGTTTCCCAAGGGATGACGAGTTCCGGCGCGATTTCGAGACGCGCGATCTCTATAAATCCCGCATCCGGTCCTATTGGTTGCGACGCCTCGAAAACCACGGGCGCAAGGAGCGCGTCGTGCTCGATGAGTACACTATCGAGCATATCATGCCGCAGAACGACAATCTTTCGAGCGCTTGGAAGGCGGACCTCGGAGCAGAGTGGCAGCGGGTGCACGAAACTTGGCTGCACACGCCCGGAAACCTCACGCTCACCGGCTACAATTCGGAATACAGCGACCGTCCCTTTACCGAGAAGCGGGATATGACCGGGGGCTTCGTGGAAAGCCCGCTGCGCGTTAACCAGGGGCTTGGGACGCTGGAGCGCTGGGACGAAGAGCACATTCGCAAGCGAGCTGACCGCCTATCCGGTTTAGCGGTAGAGGTCTGGAGATATCCTACGCTCGCAGAAGCAACGCTCGCTACGTATCGCAAGCCCGGCGCAACGAAGTCTACCTACACGATCAATGATCATCCGCAGCTTCTATCCGAGAAAATAAGGCCAATTTTCGAAGCGTTCCGCCGTGAGGTGCTTGCCCTCGATCCATGCGTAACGGAGGAGTATCTGAAGCTATATGTTGCCTATAAAGCCGAAACGAATTTTGTCGACGTCGTACCGCAGGCGAGCGCCCTTCGCATTTCCCTCAACATGAAATGGCAGGAGCTGATCGATCCCAAGGGCGTGTGCTCTGACGTCTCCGGCAAGGGGCGTTGGGGCAATGGCGACGTGGAGGTCAAACTTACCTCTCTCGCCGATTTGCCCTACGTGGTCGGCTTGGTTCGCCAAAGCCTCGAACTACAACTGGGAAATGGTGCCGACGCATGACCCAGTTTGCTTTCCTCCAGACCGAATTTCCCGAAGTCTTCGCACTAGCGCGGAAGGCGGAGTTGCACGCGACCACGGACGCCCGCGGCGCTTGCTTCCATGCGCGCCTGGCGCTGGAGACCGCGGTGAAGTGGATGTACGCCCATGACCGGAGCTTGCGCTCCCCCTATGACACTGCACTCTCGGCATTGATCCACGAAGGGACGTTCCGCGTCCTGGTCGGCAATGCGCTCGTCGCTAAGGCGCGGATCATAAAGGACTACGGCAATGTCGCTGCGCACGAGACGCGCGCCATCCCGCCCGGCAATGCCATCACCGCCGTCCGCGAGTTGTTCCACTTCAGCTATTGGCTCGTGCGCACCTATGCGCGTGGAACGAAGCCAGGGCCAGGGCTGGCGTTCGACGCGAATGCTCTACCGCGCGCGGTGCAGGTCGAAGCCTCGACGCTTGCCAAACTCCAGGCCTTGGCGCGGGAGCGCGAGGCCGCAGCCAAGGCGCTGGAAGGGGCGGAAGCGGCCCGCATCAAGAGCGAGGCCGACCGGATCACGCACGAGGCCGAGATCGCGCGGCTTCAAGCCGAGATCGCGGCAATCAAGCAGACCAACACGGCGGCAGCCGACACACACGACTACAACGAAGAACAGACCCGCGACGCATTCATCGATCTGCTCTTGCGCGAAGCGGGATGGCGACTGGATCAGCCGCGCGATCGCGAGTTCCCGGTAGCGGGCATGCCGAACAACGCCGGAGAGGGGTTTGTCGATTACGTGCTCTGGGGGAGTGACGGTAAGCCGCTGGCCGTTATCGAAGCGAAGCGGACGCGCCGCGATCCGCGCTCCGGTCAGCAACAGGCAAAACTCTATGCCGATTGCATGGAGACGCAGTTCGCTCTCCGCCCTCTGATTTTCTATACCAACGGCTATGACCACTGGCTCTGGGACGACGAACGCTATCCGCCCCGTGCCGTGCATGGATTCATGAAGCGCGACGAGCTGGAGCTGTGGCGCCAGCGCAAGGCCGCACGCCGTTCTCTTTCAACGACCAGCATCGATGCGGACATCGTGGAACGCTACTACCAAACCCGCGCGATCCGCCGTGTTGGGGAGGTGTTCGAGAAGGACCATCAGCGCAGGGCGCTTCTTGTCATGGCGACGGGCAGCGGCAAGACGCGCACCGTGATTGCGCTGATCGATCAGCTTATGCGGGCCAACTGGTGCAAGCGTGTGCTGTTTCTGGCCGACCGTGTTGCGCTTGTGCGCCAGGCGCATAACGCCTTCAAGAAACATCTTCCATCCGCGCCGAGCGCCAACCTGATCGAGCGCCACGACCCTAAGAAGAACGACCACCATGGCGCGCGGGTGTGTCTATCAACCTATCCGACGATGATGAACCTGATCGACGAGATGGAGCATGGCCAGCGCCGTTTCGGACCTGGGCATTTCGACCTCGTTGTCATCGATGAGGCACACCGCTCAATCTATCGGAAGTATCGCTCTATTTTTGATTATTTTGATAGCCTGTTGGTTGGGCTAACTGCCACGCCACGCGATGAAATCGACCGTGACACTTATTCGTTGTTTGAACTTGAGCGGGGCGTGCCCACCGATTCCTATGATCTCGACCAGGCGGTCGCCGATCGCTTCCTCGTTCCGCCGCGCGCGATCTCCGTGCCACTACGTTTCGTGAGAGAGGGCATTAAGTACGATGACCTTTCCGAGGAAGAGAAGACCAAATGGGATGCGCTGGAATGGGAGGGGAAGCTCCCTGCAAGCGACGTTGATGCCAGCGCAGTCAACAAATGGCTCTTTAACACCGATACGGTCGACAAGGTGCTGGAACATCTCATGACGTTCGGGATCAAAGTTGCCGGTAGCGATCGACTGGGAAAGACGATCATCTTCGCAAAGAATCACGACCACGCGCGATTCATCGCAGAGCGCTTTGATGCAAATTACCCGCATCTAAAAGGCCATTTCGCACGTGTCGTGGATTATCAGACGGAGTATGCGCAATCCCTGATCGATGATTTTTCTGTGCCCGATCGCGCGCCGCATATCGCCATCTCAGTTGATATGCTCGATACTGGAATTGACGTGCCGGAGGTGGTTAACCTCGTCTTCTTCAAGATCGTGCGCTCCAAAACGAAGTTTTGGCAGATGATCGGACGAGGCACACGCCTCAGCCCAGACCTATTCGGTCCTGGTCAGAACAAAGGCGAATTTCTAATTTTCGATTTTTGCCAAAACTTCGAATTTTTCAATCAGAACCCCAACGTGTCGGATGGCACCACGGTTCTGTCGCTCAGTCAGCGCCTGTTTGCTGCGCGCGTCGAAATCGCTAGCGCGCTTCAGGATATACCTGAGGCCGATCGAACAGAGCGCCTCGGGCAGCTAAACGCCGAGATCCGCAAGCGCCTCCATGATGAAGTTTCGGGGATGTCACTCGATAACTTTCTCGTTCGCGCCAAGAGGCGCGCCGTTGAAGTCTTCCAGCAGCCAGAAGCTTGGGATGCGCTGTCGAGCGCGGAATGTGAGACGTTGATTAACGAGGTAGCCGGGCTGCCAACATCGCTGATCGATGACGACTTGGCAGCCAAGCAATTCGATCTCATCGTTCTAAGCGGTCAGCTTTCTTTGTTGAAGGGTGATGCAACATTCGTTCGCTGCAAAGAGAAGGTGATGGCGATAGCGGCGAAGCTGGAGAGCCTCGGCAATGTGCCAATGGTCGCCGCCGCCATGGCGCTGATCCTGGAGGTGCAAACGGATGAGTTCTGGCAGGACATCGATGCATGGTCGCTTGAGCACCTGCGCCGACGATTGCGGGGCCTTATCAAGCTGATCGAGGGTGAGGAGCGCATCCTTGTCTATACCGATTTCATCGACGAGATTGGCGGAGGTGCTGTCGTAGCCTTGCCGCGAGCGGGTGCTGGAACAGACCGCGTTCGCTTCCAGATGAAGGCGCAAGGCTTCCTCAGGCGCCACCTTGACCACATTACGATTCAGAAGCTACGTCGTAATGAACAACTTACGCCTCAGGACCTCGGAGTGCTGGAGCGCATTTTGGTCGAAGACGTTGGCGCAACACCCTCCGATATCGATGAAGCGCGCTCTCAAGGCGGGCTTGGGCTATTTGTTCGTTCAATTGTCGGGCTCGAATGTGACGCAGCCAAGGCAGCGTTCGCCGATTTCCTTGCCGGTCGGAACTTTAATGCCAATCAGATTGAATTCGTGAATATGATCATTGACTATCTCACAGAACGCGGCGCGATGGACCCACGCCGCCTCTACGAGAGCCCATTCACGGACTTCGATGATCAAGGCGTTAGTGGCTTATTTCCTCAGGCCGACGTGCAGCAGATTGTACAGCTCCTCACTGAGGTTGGCAGAAGGGCGGCGGCATGAGACCGGTACACTGCAACCCCGCTCACGCCCGACTGCTGATCTCAGAACTGGAACCGGGGTCGGAGTTCGTGGTCGATCTCGCGCTGCGAAGTCGTGACCCGCGCTGCGGGCGTGATGAGACTTGTCATTCGGTAACCGGCGGGCGTGGGGCGACATGAACTGGGATTACGATCATATACTGCACCTCGGCGGAGAAACGATCGTCCCGGACGATCCTGCCTCCGAGACGTCAAAACTGAGGAAGCGGATTGAGCCCTGGCTCTCTGCGGTCTTTCAGTCCGAACATCTGTCGGTGCTCCTCGGAAATGGCTTTACGACGGCCATCGCGGATTGCGCGGGGGCGTCCCCAGTCACGATGACCGGAGGGGCGTTCGAAGGCTGTCCGCATCAAGACAAGGTCGATGCACATGCAACCGCCATCGCGACCAACAGCGGCCGGGGCACGGCCAACATAGAGGATCGCTTATCGGCCGCAGCCGTCTTGCATTCAGGGCTAAAAATTCTGGGCAGTCCGGACGCAGCGACCTGGGAGGCCGCGATTGACCGGGTCCTTGGCGGCTTCATTCATGACGTCCTAGCCACCGAAAAAGGCATCGCGGCTGGCCTGCACGTATCGACCGGTGCGCCGGCAGGCAGCGCCAGCGCCCGCGAAATCCTGATCTCGTTCCTCATGAGTTTTGCCAGCAGAACAGCGTCCCGCGACCGGCTAAATATCTTCACGACCAATTATGACCGTCTAATCGAGCGAGCCTGCGATCTTTCCGGCGTCCGGATTCTTGACCGCTTCGTGGGGGCTATCGAGCCTGAATTCAGGTCATCGCGCTTACAGATCGACATGCACTACACGCCTCCCGGGGTGCGCGGCGAGCCGCGTCACCTTGAAGGCGTTGTGCATCTCACAAAGCTGCATGGATCACTGGACTGGCGCTACGAGCGCCCCCGGGTCTGGCGCACGGCGCTGCCGTTCGGAGCCGAGCCGGCCCATCCAGCCGTACCGCCCAAGCCGAGCAACTCCGTCATGATCTACCCAAACGCCGTCAAGGATATCGAGACGGCCGCCTACCCTTATGCTGACCTTTTCAGGGATTTCTCGGCGTCGATATGCCGGCCGAACAGTGTCGTAGTTTTCTATGGCTACAGTTTTGGCGACGACCACGTGAACCGGATCATCGCCGATATGCTGACGATCCCTTCCACCCATTTGGTCATCATTGCCTGGAGTGAGAAGCCGCACGACAAGATTGCCTCCTTTATTGCGAGAGTCGGTCGGCCTCAGCAGCTGACGCTCCTCATCGGGCGGCATTTCGGGGACATCCGGCAGCTGGTGTCGCACTATCTGCCCAAACCCGCCATCGATCCGCTCACCATAAGGATGGCAGAACTGAAGGAACGGCGCGGCAACACCGAAAGGCCGAGCGGGGACGCCGCTCCCGAAGGCGCATTATGATGGCGACCATCGTTGAACGGATCGGTTCGTTTGCCGTTGGCCGCGTCGAAGCGGTGACGGCTGCGGATATTCGGATCGTTCTGTTCGACGAGACGCCCCAGGCGACGGCACTGAACACCGGCGTTCCCACCGCCTTTCCAAGGATCAACGCCTACGTCCTGATCTCCAACGAAACGGGGGCAGTGGTCGCCGTTGTTCGTGAAATCGCCATCAACAGGGCGAAGCCGGTTCGTGGCGCGCCCGATGACGGAATGGTCGATCTCCCGTTTCCGTCCCGGCTCGTATTTACAATCCCTTTTGGCACTCTGTGCCTTGAGGTCGTCGATGACAACGGCCGACCCCATTACGGGCTTGAGCGCGGCGTCCCGGTCTTGCCCTCGGTCGGTGATCCCGTGCTGCTGCCGAGTGCGGCGCAGCTTCGCGCCATCGTCGAGGCAAAGACTGACGAGCGGATTGTGGAAGTGGGAACGGCTCCGTTTGCTGGGAATGCGAAAGTATGGGTGCATCCCGACAAGCTCTTCGGTCGCCATGTCGCCGTGCTGGGCAACACCGGCAGCGGAAAATCCTGCACCGTTGCCGGCATCATCCGTTGGTCGCTGGAAGCCGCGGCGGCAAGAAAGGCAGGCGCGCCACCAAACGCCCGCTTCATCATACTCGATCCAAACGGCGAGTATGCCCAGGCTTTCAGTGACGGCACGATCCCGAGTCGGCGGCTTGCCGTTGGCGGTGCCGGCGGCGCCGGGCCGCTGACGGTCCCGGGCTGGCTTTGGAGCGGTCAGGAATGGGCGGCGTTCACGGCTGCGGCCCCAGGGGCGCAGCGGCCACTGCTGCTTCGCGCGCTGCGCCAGCTTCGCAACGCGGGCTCGACAGCAGCAACAGCGAAGGCGCAGACGATCCGGCGCTATTCCGGCTATGTGCGGCAACTTGAGCAGACTTACGCAGACGTACCACAAAGCGTTGCAGGCTTTCCGCGAAATCGCGAATTCGGCAGCATGCTTGAGGGTTTGCTTGCGCTTATCCAAGCCGACGAAGGCGCGCTAGGAGAATATGGAGCCGAGAGCGCTCCGTTGATTGCGGCGATATCAGGGATACGAGCACCGGTCGAAGCGGTCAGGTCGTCGAGGCAATGGGCTTCCACGACGTCATCAGGATACAACGATTTCCAGCCTGGTGACGTTCAGCAGGTGCTGACGGCGCTTCGAACCCTCGTGCAAGCTCACCCTATTGCTGACTTGCATGGCGAAGTCAGCGAAGACGCGCCCGTCAAATTCGACGTCGACGCACTGCCGGAGCGGCTCCACGAAGTTGCGTTGGCAACTGGCGGCCAGGCAGTCGCGAATGCCGAGCCGCTTGTAAACCGCATCCAGGTGATACTCGGCGATTCGTCGCTACGAACAGTCATCGACAGCGCAGGGGCGGCATCCATTGATGATTGGCTCAATCGCCTGCTTGGTCCGACTACGGATGCGATCGAACCAGTTGTCATCCTCGATCTCTCGCTGGTCCCGGCCGATGTCATCCACATCGCGGTCGCTGTGATCTCGCGCCTAATCTTCGAGGCGCTCCAAAGGCACCTCAAAACCCACGGTACACCGTTGCCGACAGTGCTCGTGCTTGAAGAGGCGCACAGCTTTGTGCGCAAGGATGCGGATGCCGGCGCCAATGCCCAGGCGGCGGAAATCTGTCGTCAGACCTTCGAGCGCATTGCCCGGGAGGGCCGGAAATTTGGTTTGGGGATGATGCTGGCGTCCCAGCGTCCGTCCGAGTTGTCGCCGACCGTCCTGGCCCAGTGCAATTCCTTCCTGCTTCATCGCATCGTCAACGATGTCGACCAGAATCTTGTACGCAGGCTCGTTCCCGACGCGCTTGGTGGCCTCCTCGGGGAATTGCCGACGCTGCCTTCGCAGCAGGCGATCCTGCTTGGCTGGGCCGTACCGACGCCGGTGCTGGTCAGATTGCGCGATCTTGAACGGCAGCAGCGGCCACGCTCGGACGATCCGGGGTTCTGGAAGACTTGGCTTGGTGACGAAGGTGCGGCCCCAGACTGGAAAGCAATCGCGCCTTGTTGGGAGCAAAGACCGGCTGATGATGGGATCGCTCCGGATGGCGAGTAACGTGTCGTTTCTGGTGATGGCGCGCGCGGGCAGGTAACAGAATCTCGTGAACGGAGCCGGCTAGCGCATCTCGGCCGTCATGCTTCGATACCTCGCGCATGCCGCGCAGAGCGCAATGAAGCGCCTATAAATCTCTCGCGAACCTAATAACATGCTTCATCATGAGCTATCCAGCCGTCGATTGCTGCAGTCTTCTTGTCATTCATCTACAGTCTTATCTGGGAACAGCCCTGGCATCCAACGCGAAGCCAATGTGGCGGGGAACGCGAGGTGCAACGGTGCGCGAGACGACGCCGCCTTCACAACACCCTTCTTGGTCAGCGCCTCCACAATCCGCCTTGCCTGGCGCTCGCCGGTGCCGACAATCTCGGTAAGCCCGCCGCGTGGCAGCTCGCCGCGATATTGCAGCACTTCCAGCACATCCTTGGCCTTGGGCGGCAAATTGCCAAGGCGGGTTTCTTCCTCCGCCCAGAGCGCGATGCGGACGCGGAGTTTGTCGGGCTGGATCAGCCCTTCCATGAACTCGACCTGGTCGATGCAGATGCGCAGGAAGAAGCGCGTGAATTCGGCCAGCGCTTCCTCGCTCAGCGTGCCGCGGCCATCCAGATCATTGCGGCGGGGCAGGTCGCAGGCGGCCAGGTGGCCTTTGTAGGCGGCGACGTTGCGCGCGAGGCCGCGCGCGACCGACCAGAGCGCGCCGGTGTCAAGCTTCTCGAGAAGCGCCGCGTGCGACATGAGGCGCGCAACCCGCCCGTTGCCGTCGAGGAAGGGGTGAATCCATAGCAGGCGATGGTGCGCGGTCGCTGCGGCGATGATCGAATCCGTCTTGCCGATCCGCGCATACGCGCCCTCGAAGCGCTGGAAGAAGCGTGGCACGGCGCCGGGGCTGATCGCGGTGTGGCTTCCGACCATCACATCGCGCCGGCGAAGCTCACCGGGGACGACCGGGATGCGTTCCTTGTTTTCGGGGTTCTCCGCCCACAGCAGGTCGGGCGGCAGCAGTTCGCAGAAGCGGCGATGCGTTTCATTGATGCCGGCCAGGGTGAAGGCACGGCCGGTGAGGCCGCCGGCGTCGATCCATTTCTGGACGGCGATATGCGCCTTCGCCTCCAGCTGGAGATCGCGCTTCTTCGCGTCCTTGCTGAAATCTTCATTCAGCGCCCGCTCGATATCGATCGGATGTGTGTCGTGCCCTTCGATCAAGTTGCTGTAGTAGCAATTCATCGAGCGCACGAGATCGGCCAGCGACGCCGCGATGTTCGGCTGGAGGCTGCGCCGGAAGCCAGCCGCCTTGGCCACCAGATCCACAGCGAGATCGGTGATTTCCCCGCGCCGGATAGAGCTTTCGCCGATGAGCATGGGCTCCATCAGCCCGATCGTCTCACCCCGATCCGGCGCCTCGTCGATGTCCGGTTTCATGTCCTCTTTTTTTGGCGTCATAGTTCAATGATATCATAATATTAGGAAGAGCGGTAGCTCTGAATGGACCGCTGGGAAGTCCGGTTCTGCGGCCGGTTAGCAGCGGCCGTCTTCCACCATGACTCCACAACAAATCCCAGATTAGCAGCAGGTTCGGCACCTTAACCGAGCAGTAGGCCATGATGGCCGCAGACGCGGCCTGACCTGGCTGCGCCAGGCTTAGGGGCCAGCCCCTCAGCGCGCTCCAAGGGCCTTCCGCCCAGCTTCCTTCGCCTTCGCTTGCGCTTCGCCTCCGTGCAGCCGGGTCCCCGCGAAGCCCCTTTCCGCTTGCACACCCCGATCTCGCCGATGGGCAGAGGAACAGACGAGCTGTTCCTCAAAACCAAAGGAGATCAAGAAGATGGCAAGCACTAACCAATCCTCCCGGCCCGATGTCTATAGCCGGATCACCGACAAGATCATCGCCGATCTGGAGCGCGGCGTTCGCCCCTGGATGAAGCCTTGGTCGGCAGACCATGCCGCCGGGCGCATCACGCGGCCGCTGCGCCACAACGGCATTCCCTATCGCGGCATCAATGTCGTGATGCTCTGGTCGGCATCGGTTGCGAAGGGCTTTGCCTGCCCGTTGTGGCTGACCTTCAAGCAGGCCCTCGAACTCGGCGGCCATGTCAGGAAGGGCGAGACCGGCGAACTCGTGGTCTATGCGAACTCCATCACCCGCACCGAAACCAAGGACGACGGCACGGAGGCCGAGCGGGAAATACCCTTCCTCAAAGGTTACACCGTCTTCAATGCCGAGCAGTGCGAAGGCTTGCCCGCCCAGTACTACGCCAGCGCGCAAGGCCTCGTGTTGACGCCTGCCCAGCGCATCGAAGCGGCCGATGTGTTCTTCGCCGCGACGGGTGCCGATATTCGGCATGGCGGGACCCGTGCCTACTACGCGGAAGGCGCCGACTTCGTGCAGATGCCGCCCTTCGAGACGTTCCGAGACACCGAGAGCTATGCCGCAACGCTGGCGCACGAGCTGACCCATTGGACCAAGCATGAGAAGCGCCTGGCACGCGATCTTGGCCGCGTGAAATGGGGTGACCAAGGGTATGCGAAGGAAGAGCTTGTTGCCTAACTCGGCGCCGCCTTCCTCGGCGCCGATCTTGGGATCGCGCCGGAGGTACGGGAGGACCATGCCGCCTACATCGCCTCTTGGCTGGAGGTGCTGAAGGGCGACAAGCGTTTTGTGTTTTCAGCGGCGAGCCATGCGCAGCGGGCCGCAGACTACCTTCACGCGTTGCAAGGCAATGCTACCAAGGAGGTGCAAGCTGTTTCGCGAGCGGCCTAAGATTCCTGCGTTTTGCCCATGATCATAACGTTGCGCAGCGGCGATCATCGTTGCTGCGCAGATTGGGGCGAGGGCTTATAGTACGCGTCATTCTGGGGGGAGGCAAAAGTGAAGGTGGCTATTTATCAGGATAACGTGTCCTCAAATGGAACGCTATACACATCTCTCGGCAGGCTTCTTGGGAAGCAGAATGTTGATTTTGTTGATGCCAACGAAGTTATAGGCGGCGTGCTCCATCGAGACGTCACTATCCTATTCATGCCAGGCGGTGCATCCAGGTATAAAGAGGCCAAGTTGGCCGGACCTGGAAACGACGCGATAAAAAATTATGTACGTGGCGGAGGCAGCTATTTTGGGATATGTGCTGGCGCATATATGGCGTGTGAGACTACAGAGTGGGCGCGGGGCACGGAGTTCGAGATTGTTCGGAGCAATGAGCTTGAATTTTTCCCAGGCAAGGCTGTAGGCCCTATCAAAGACTTTTCACAGGCCGAGAGCTATAATGGATCTGATGCGCGAATAGTGGATCTAGATTTTGGTTCGCGCAAGTTGAGGGCTCTCTATTGGGGCGGGTGTCGATTCGTCGCTAGGCCGCAGGCGGTCTTTGAGACGATCGCCACCTTTAGCCAGCTTCACGATAATTCTCCAGCCATCGTTAGTGGCACCTACGGCAGCGGCAAATGGTTGTTAAGTTCGGCCCATGTTGAGTATGATGCGTCGGCGATCGAACTGATAAGATTCGAAGTTGTTGGGAATAACTTTAAAGATATTGCCGCACTCATCGGCTCGAACAACTTAAGTCTAGAGCCTTTTCGGGAATTGGTAGATAGTTTGCTACCTTGAATCCACGTCCGCGTTCATTCTGTGGCCCGTAAACGCACGCGTAGGTCCGTCGAAAAGAAACGCGGCAGCTAAGCGCTGAATGCAACCTATCCGGGAGGAATCGATGCTGGTAATTGAGAAGGACGTGACCGGAAGCACAAATGATGACTTAAAGCGATTGACGAGTGAGGCGGGTGGTCACCTTACTGTCGTTTGGGCCCGCCGCCAGACCGCGGGGCGTGGCCGCCACGATCGTCAATGGATATCTGAAGAGGGCAATGTCTTCTGGTCAATTTTGCTCAGGCCCCAACCAACGTGGCCGAGCGTTGGCGAACTCCCTTTCGTAAACGCCTTGGCGGTAAAGGCGGCGATCGATGACGCGCTTGGAGCAAACTCAGGTATTTCGTTTAAATGGCCAAACGACCTTATACTGCAAGAAAGAAAGGTGGGCGGATCTCTCATTGAAGCTGGAGCTTACTCAGATAGGACTCCCGGCTGGATCGTCGTCGGAACTGGCGTCAACGTAAGGCATCACCCTGAGGGGGCGGGGATGGTGTATCCGCCGGGTGCGCTTCATTCACTTGGATTTCCACAAGCGAGCCGCGATGCCATCATAGAGCGGCTGAACATAAGATTTTGCGCGTTCCTAGATTTGTGGGTTCAAAAAGGATTTGCAGCCATCCGATTAGCCTATTTGCAGTGCGCTCACAGGCTTGGCGAAAGAGTTACTGTTGGCCTAGGGCATAATAAGACGTTTTATGAGGAAGGAATTTACGAGGGAATCGACATTGATGGTGCTCTTATCCTTAAGAAGAGCGATGGCTCTATATCGAGGCTCATCACCGGCGAAGTCATCCTGAAGGCGCCCTAAGTGCGGCTAAAGCATCGGCGGTGGATACCTTCCAATAAGAGCGGCGGGAGATTCTCCCGCAACAGGCTCGCTTTTCGCGCCATGGCCTACTGGCCTTTCAGAGGCGGGGTGAGGATTGGCGTTCCACACGCTCGAGTTCCTCGATGCGACAAAGAATCGCATTGCAAGCCAAGCAGTTATCTTTTTAATTCGGTCCATTGAGTGTATGAGTAATATGTCAGCAGGTAAACCATCATTAGTGCGGAAAGCACAACATATCTAAATTCAAAGGGAATATCAGTCTTAAAAAGTCGAATAGTGGCGTAGCTTAAGAATGCCGTCATTCCTGGAACCAGAAAAAGCATAAATCCGGCCACCCAACTAACTTTCGGCGAAATCGAGTGCCCTCGGTGCAAAAAATATGTAGCGCCAACGGAAGATAGCGCTCCAATACCGAAAAATACTAGATCTTCATTTAGAATGCCCATGAATGTATTCCAGTTAAACGACGCCCCCAAGGCAATTATGCAGCCGGTCAAGAAAATTGGCGCGTTAAAGATCGTCGTTGCGCAGAGAAACGGCAGTGGTCCAAGTGTGCCCCAATAGGACGCCCGAATGAAAACTCCGAGGGAGAATCCAATAGGTGTAAGGGAGAATAAAAAGAATTGCCAGATACCCCCGCGTTCAAAATCGGATGCCGAAATCAATATAATCGTTGTCAGTGCTGCTACAAATACTCCCCACTCTGCTAGCCTCATTTTGGCTTTCGAAAAAAACCAACTGCCGATCAGGGCATGCCAGAACGGAAAGCAGTTCAGGATCGCTGCGAGGAAAATTTGATCGGCAATCGAGATGGCGTATAAATATGTTAGTAGCGAGACCGCGCCGACGAAACAATTTAGGAGTAGCCCAGTCAAATTAGTTCTACCGACGAAAATTGACGCCGCTTGCTCTCGGATTTTTGAGCTTGCGATTAATAGAGCAACAGCAGCCGATGCCAAGACAAGTTCCGTCAAAATCACTAGCCATAGCCCGGCGCTAAATGAAGAGCCAATCCTCGTCGCGGCAGGCTTTGAAAATGGGTGCTGAAGGGCATACCCGGTCGCGGCTAGTGCGCCGAATGCGGCAGCAATGGCAATATCGCTCCCGTAAGGTCGACCATGCTGCATTGCCACTGTCTCCAAAGGATAAACAATGATCGAGTAAGGTTCGAAACCGGCTGTGGGGCTAACTGTGACTGAATAAGTTTGCGATGGCAACGAAGATGAGCAGACAAATCTGTTACCTCATCGGGAAGCGCAGATCTCGAATGTGGCGGCCGGGCGCTATGCCTCAGGCCGACGCCTCGCAGCACCATATAAGGTAGGACACCGGCTTGATCGTCGAGTCCGGGGGCCTTGTTCTGTCACACGTTGCATTTCGATCATTGACTCGCCTATGCTCGCATCGAGCCGAGATCGAGGTCGCCATGCAGCATGAGCAAGCCCTTCTGCAAGCTGGTTCCAGTGCGCTACCTGTTGATTTCTCTGGCGTTTGGCGCAATCAGCTAGGGTCTCGAGCTACTCTAACCGTCACGAACGGGACTGTTGCTGGCGCGTACGAAAGTGCTGTGAGCGGCGAAGGGCAACCTATCACAGGGCAGCTTACAGGTTATGTGAACGGCGATCTGATCTCTTTCGTAGTGAACTGGCCGACTGCGGCACTCACCGCGTGGGTAGGACAGATGGTCAACGACGACGGACACGACGTGATAATCACGCTCTGGCACATGACTACGAACATCCCCGAAGCAGCGGAGCCAACCCGTATGTGGCAGTCGGTCTTTGCTGGCACAGATCGCTTTCGGCGCTAAAGTTCTCAGGCAACCCGGAAATGCTGCCAATCTGTTGCTTAGCCAGGAAACGCACCTAATACTTGAGCGCCAAAAAGTATTAGGGTGATAAAGTGGGATTGCGGCGCCTCGATCGCTGCACCGGGGACCGATCATGAGTGTTTATAGACAGCTCTCGATTTATAGGTGGTCTGCCGTGCAGTTCAGATAGCTCGCGATCCAGGTGAACCTGTCGCTCGGCAATCTTCCGTTGGAGCGTCCGGCGTTCCGCCAGTTGGCGATCGACCAGCGCTTGGTGTTCTTCCGCATCCCGGCGCTTAGAGGCGATATAATCCGCTTCGTTCTGACCGGCGATCTTTAAGCGCCTGCCGGTCAAACGGTCCCAAAGCCCCTTAAGTCCTGACCGAAACCTCTCGGCGCGGGTGCGCGCCTCGGCGACGGCCCTTGCGGCCTGCAAGTCTCGTAGCATCGCGCGCTCATCCCGCTGCCAAGCGACAAGACGCTTCTTCTGCTCCTGGAGGCCGAGGCGTGCGCTTTCGAACTCGCCCTTGATCTCGCTGGCAAAGGACGCGAGCTTATCGGCCACCTTCTCCATGAGTTGCGCTTTCAGCGCATCGACGCCCGGCAAAGCGGCTGGGTCGCCAAGTCGCTTCGCAAGATCCTTGGTCCGTATGCCGCTCCAGCGGGAGAGGGAATAAACCTCACCGAGATAATCCACCGCGACGAAGCCGCGCCGGTCGCCCTGCGCAAGGTAATAGCCGCGGGCTTCCAGCGCTTGGATAAAGGCCTGCCGAGAATCGGACGTTGCCCAGCTATCCTGGAACGCGGCCTTTATGCCTGCCGCATCGCGGCTAATGCGTTTGGCTTGCTGCCATTCGTCGCGTGTGAAATTGAGTGGATTGCGCTCTTCGCTGTTGACTAGGCCGAGCGGCATTTTCCAGCCATTCTCGATATAGAGCTCACGCGATAACTCCCGCAGCTTCAGCTTGAAGTGTGCCATGTTGACCGCGCGAAGATCATCAGCGCGGATGCGCGACCAAACGCAGTGCGCGTGCCGACGCCCGTTCTTTTCATGGAAGACGATCACCCGCGGTTGGCCGGATAGCCCCACCCGGCGCTCAAGCTCATCGATCGCAGATTCGAATGTCGCGACGCTAACCTTCTCCTCCTGGGGCGGACTGAAGCTAACCGAGAAGAGATATTGCGTGCACTTCGTCCCGCGGCTGACCGCATAGGCCTCCCGAAGCGCGCCCGTCAGATCGTCGGCCACGAACCCGCGTATCTGGTGCAGTTCGACATGGTCGTTTTCGTCATCGCGAAGAAGGTGCACGGCGAGCTGCTTACCGCCGGCACGCTGGCTGGCCTTGAGGATCATGGAACCCGGTCCTCCTTCAGTCCCACCGCCTGCATGAGCTCGGCGCGAAGCGCGACGATGGCATCGCAGCTCGACTTGATGGCGCCTTCGACTTCCGGCGTGACCGGCAATGCCCCGATCTTCGCGGCGTAAGCAAGTTCGCGAAGGCTAGGGCCAAGGTCTGATGCTCCAAGGCGCGCCAGGATATGCGCGAGCTCGCGCGAGGCCGGCGCTGGGGCCTTCGCGTTCCGCGCCTTGGCCGCCATGCCGAAGAGGCACGCCCGGATGTAGTCGCTTAAGTTGCGTTGGCCCGCGCGACCGATCAACTCGTCGCGCTCTGCATCCGTCAACCGGATCGAGATCGGTGTGGTCTTCGGCTTCCTTGGCTTGCCCATCGATTCCCGCAGTGGGAACCGAACCAAGAGCAAGCGAGATAGAGGATGCCGGAGACAACCGGCAGGCTCAGATGCTCGCCGGCTTCGGTCCGATGTCCCAGGCTACGTGAATGAAGCGGCGCTTAGTTCGCCTCCCCGCATCCCATTCGATTAGGTCCGTAAAACATCCATCAGCCCATCGGCGTAAGCCGGTGGGCTTTTTGCGTTGCTGCGCTCGGTTGCACCGCCAGTGGATTGTCGATGGACGCCCGGGACGCGCTACCGCGTCCACCTACGGCACGCTGGCGCGCGCATCAGGGTCCAGGTGCCCGACCATATCGTTGTCGAGTTCGGCGACGATGTCGAGGTGGTGGTCGCCCGCCGGATTGCGCCGTGTATCAGCGGATCCACGGTGCGCAGCAAATGACCAGCGCTGTTCAGCGGAACCACGGCATCCTGCAGGGCCGCGTCGAGTCCTGGCCCAGCGCGAAGGCCCGGTGCTTCACGCCAGGTGAGCAGCCAGGCTCCGCCTCGCAGGCTTCATCCGGCCCTTCGAGAATGTGGTTCATCCTGGCTCCGCAGATCATCAGCCGTCTGACTGCGGGTGCTGCCAGCTCTTGAACACGAATTCCAGGCTGTAGCCGTCCGGATCGAGGACGTTGGCTGCGTAGTATCGCGGGTCGTAATGGAGTCGTGGGCCGGGCGCGCCATTATCCGTGGCCCCCGCCGCCATTGCCGCCGCATGCGCCGCATCGACCGCCTGGCGCGAGCGCGCCACGAAGCCGACATGCGCCACTTGGCCCTTGGCCTCCCCTGCACGGAGCCAGAGGATCATGCGCCCGTTCGCACCGAACCCTTTGAGGTCGGGATGGCCAGGCGGGCCATCGCGGCCGTCGAAATCTAGCCGGTCCGTGATGCCGAGCGGCGCCAGCGCTGCCTGGTAAAAGGCGATCGAGCGCGCGAGGTCGCTGACCGGCAGAAAGATGTGGTCGAGCATGGTCGCTCCTCCCTCAGATGCAGTAGCCACCGTCAACCTCGATCGACTGACCGTTCACCCAGCCCAGATCGCCGGTGAGCAGGCTGACGATTACACGGCCAACCTCCGCCTCGCCCACATGGACCAGCGCCGTCTGCGACGCGAGCAACGCCGCCCGGTTCGGTCCGGATCGCGCCCGGTGATACGGCGTTGGCGCGGATGCGGCGCGGGCCGAACTCCTTGGCCATGTAGCGGGTCAGCACCTCCATGCAACAGCAACTGGCCGAGCTGCTCGTCGTCGCCTCGCGGGCGGGGAACCGCAAGACGGATGCCGGCATCCCACGCGTGGCGATGGTGCAGGGACAGGTGCGCGGTCAACGTCATCCTGCGCAGTCCTAGCGGCCTGACTGCCTCAGGTGCGGCTACGCCAGGAAAGGAGCTCCTGGCCGACCCGGCTGGATCCAGGCCCCCAGCCATCCGAATTGTCTTGCGCCGACCTTCCGCCTGTGGGACCCGGTGCAGCCCTTCGCACCGGGTCCCGCTGATTCACCACAGCCGTTTCAGCTCCAGTTGCGGTCGTGCCCGGCATGGGTCCGCAGATAGGCACCCGGTGCGAAGTGCCGGTCGTAGAACTCGGTGTCGAGCCGATGGGCCTGCAGGTATGTATTGAGGAACACGGCGGGCACCCTTGCCGGGAAGCGGCCGAAGGTTTCGAAGACGTACTGCGCCATCAGCGTGGTGATCTCGATCGCCTCGGCGTCGATCGTGGCAGCGCCCGACCGGACGGCCGCGTTCTCCCGGTAGGGTCCGCCCTGCTTCGGGTCGAATGGCCCGCCCGCGCCGAACTTGCGGGCGACCGCCGCTTCAACGGCCGCGCGCATGCTTGCGTGGTGTGGTGGCACATGCGCCTCGAACACGCCGGGCAGGCCAGTGAAGTGCGGCAGCGGGTTGCCCTCGAGCATCTCGAAGCGAAAGCCGAGGCCCGGCACCGACGGGTCGCCGCTCGCGCCCAGGACGGTGAAGGGGTTGAGCCCCGTGTACATCCAGCCACCAAGGCCAAGCGCCTGCAGCATCAGCGCACCCGCATAGCAGGCCGTGCCCATCTCCACAGACACGTCGGTAAGCGCGGTCTGTTCAAGGAAGGTCATCGGATAGGCGGCTTGGAGATTCAGCCGGTGCGTGTAGCGCTCTAGCCCCGGGATCGGGCGGCCGTTCACATCATCATAGATGCCCGTGCCGTTCTGCACGAGATAGAGCAGCAACAGGATCACATGCTGCGCCAGATCGGCCACCGGAAATACCAGCGTCGAGCCGCGTACATTCGCGCACCAGGTATTGTGCCCTTCCATATGCGGCATCTCGGCTGGAATATTGAGCCGCCCATCGGCAAGTTTCACGATCCGGGCGCGGTGCGCGTCGAGCCAGGCGCGGAGGTCCGTGCCGCCCGCATTGGGTATCGGAGACATGGACCGCGTCGGCAGGAAGTACACGCCGGTGTCGTCGGTGAAGAAGAACTCCGAGGTGTTGAAACCCGCCGAGGAGGGAAAGCTGCGCCCCCCCGCGGCGGTGGTGTAGTTCGGCATCTGCGGCGCGTAGCCGGGATGATGCGCGAACAGCTCCGCCCACCCCGTATTGCCGGCTGTGGTCGCGATGAGCAGCATCTGCTCCAGCGGGTCGAGCGGCTCGGGCGCGTGGCGCGAGGTGAAGGCCAAAGGCCCGGCCGGGATCGAAGCGCCCTTCGCGAAGCGCCGGGACCGGCGACCATGGATCGCCTCGATCAACGGAAAGGACGTGGCCTCGACCAGGCCGCGCGGCCTGGGGGAGAGGGAGTCGAGAAGGATGCGGCCCTTGGCCGTCAGTCCCTCGCCCTGGGCGAAGCCAAGGCCGCCGAGGACAGTACCGGCGCCAAGCAATGTGGCGCCCTGAAGCTTGCGTCTCGTGGTGTCGAGCATGGGGATCTTCCAATCCTGCCTGGTTGCGATGCCATTCAGTCGCATGGTCGGCGGACGGGGCGTCAGGCCAGGAATGGACGAAAACGGTCCAGATATGCCATGCTTGCTGCATGGTCGCCTCCTATGCCCCGGCCCGCCTCTCGGTCTGCCTCCTGGCGATGCCGGAGATCGCGACCGGCGTGCTGAACGGCTTCTACGAGGTGTTTTCCTTCGTGGGCTCGGGCTGGGAGATGATGACCGGCTGGCCGCCGGGGCCCAGGCGCTTCGTGCCGCGGATCGTGGCCGAGCAGGCAGCGCCGTTCCGGAACGTGGTCGGCCTGCCCATCACGCCGGACCTTACCTTCGCGCAGGCGAAACGCGCCGACATCGTCATCGTCGGCGACCTCGCCATCGGGCGGGACCAGGATACGCGCGGGCTGTGGCCGGCAGCCGCGGCCTGGCTGAGGCAGCAGCACGCGCAGGGCGCGCTGATCTGCTCGGTCTGCACCGGCTCGCTCCTGCTCGCCGAGGCCGGGCTGCTCGATGGGGAGGATGCGACGTGCCACTGGGCCGCCGCCGAACAGATCCGGAGCCGCTATCCTGCGGTGCGCCTGCATCCCGAGCGTGTTCTGGTGACGACGGGCGCCGGCCACCGGCTGGTCACGTCCGGTGCCTCGGCGTCATGGACCGATCTCGCGCTTTACCTGGTCGCGCGTTTCTGTGGCGAGGAGGAAGCGCGGCGGACCGCCAAGCTGTTCCTGTTCGGCGACCGCAGCGATGGCCAGCTGCCTTTTGCTGCGCGCGTCCGGCCGCCCCAACATAACGATGCGGCAGTGGCCGCGGCGCAGGACTGGATCGCGCAGAACTATGTCTGCGCCCATCCGGTGGCAGGCATGGCAAAGGCTTCCGGATTGGCGGCACGCACCTTCATGCGCCGCTTCAAGGCCGCGACGGGCTACCTGCCGCTCGACTATGTGCAGTCGCTCCGCATCGAGGAGGCCAAGCAGATGCTGGAGACAACCGACACGCCGATCGATTCCATCGCCGGCGAGGTCGGCTACCAGGAGCCGGCGGCATTCCGCCGGATTTTCAAGCGCGCCACCGGCATCGCACCCAATCAGTATCGCCAGCGCTTCCGCTGCATGGCCGCGGCCTGACCGTCGATCACGACGGGCTGCCGGGGAGGGGGCGTAGCGGCGGCATCGCCACGGGGCGCGGCACGCTCCGGGCCGTACGGCTCAGCGCGGCCTGGCCCCAGGGCGGGTCGCCGGGGCCTGGCGCGCCTCCTCCAGCCCGGCGCGCAGCAGGGTGATCGCTGCCCAGCGGAGCACGGCCATGGCTTCATCGTCATCGAGGCGGCAGACGTCCTTCATGACGATCAGGGCCTCCGAGCCGAGGGTCAGGGAAAGGGCGGCTTGCAGTCGGCGCCAGTGCCTTCTTGGCATCCCGCGCCGGGCCGGCTCCAGGGCTTCGTCCAGCCATCGCGTGCGGCGGCCCTCGCGGATGGGTGAAGCGTCCTCGCCGGCACGCCGGTTCTCGAACCAGGTGTCGAGGTAGACGCGGAGCGCGTTGCGCATCGGCGCCTGGTTGGCGAACAGGATCGGGTTGAAGGCGTCCAGCAGGTGCAGCAGCCGGGCCTCGACGTCGCCCGGCGGCAGTGCCGCAAGCGCCGCCTCGACCGGTGCCACGGCGGGGGAAAGCTCGGCCACCTCAATGAGCAGCGCCTCCTGTGTCGGGAAGTAGCGATAGGCGGTGGCGCGGGAGACCTTCGCCTCCTCCGCGGCTTCGGCGACCGTGGGTGTCACCCCGCGCCGGAGCAGGTCCGAGGCCGCGGCGACGAGCGCGGCCCTGGTCCGGCCCTTCTGGTTGGCGCGTGCATCCGGGGCAGGCTGCGAATTGCCTTGACGTGAGACTTTCATGTCTTCATGATACTCGTGTCTCGTAAGGAGTAGCAAGTCCCACGAACCCGGAGGGAGCGCACCATGGGCCTTTCACGCGAGCAGATCGACCGGATCATCGACGAGCATTTCGGCTTCGAGGCGACCGACAACGTCGATGGCGTCCTCGGCAGCCTCGCCGATGACGCCGAGCATGAGATCATCCCGTCGCCACTGGGCCGTCTGAACGACCGCGCCAGCATCCGGCGCTTCTACGAACAGCTGTTCCGCGACCTGAAGGGCGAGAGCGTCAGCCCGCTGCGCCGGCTCTATGGCGACGATTTCGTCCTGGATGAGTCGGTCTGGCATGGCCAGATCACGGATGGGCGGCAGTTCCACCTGGACGGCCGGAGCGGCCCGGTGAGCTTCCGCCTGCTGCACGTCTTCGAGTTCCGCGACGGCAAGATCCTGCGCGAGAATGTCTGGTGCGATCTTGCGGCGATCCAGCAGCAGCTCGGATGCGCGCCTTCGCAGGCGGTGGCCGCGACTGCTGCGGCGGCGTGAGGAGGGCAGAACCATGCAGCTTTCCCACGCCATCGCGGCCTTTGCCCTGCTCGGTGCTACCGTCCCGCCGGTGGTGATGGCACAGCAGAACCCCCAGCCCCGCCCGCGCGGCGAGTACCTGGCGACGATCATGGATTGCGGCGGCTGCCACACCGGTGGTGCGCTGGCGGGCCAGCCGGACCCGAAGCTGCACCTGGCCGGCTCCGGCATCGGCTTCGGCATTCCGGGCGTCGGCGTCTTCTATCCGCCAAACCTGACCTCGGACCGTGCCACCGGCCTCGGCGCCTGGAGCGAGGCAGAGATCATCCGCGCCATTCGCACCGGCGTGCGCCCGGACGGGCGCGTGCTCGCCCCGGTGATGCCGTGGCACAACTACGCCGCACTCACCGACGCGGATGCCCGGGCGCTCGCGCGCTACCTGAAGGGCCTGCCGCCGGTGCGCAATGCGACGCCGCCGATGGCCGGCGCGGGCGAGACGCCGCCCGCACCCTACCTCACGGTGGTCGCGCCGCCCGGCCGCTGATCCGCGTCTGGGCCTGTTGCCGGGGACAGGCTCGCCTGAAGACCCGTGGCGCCGCCGGCCGGACACGGCGCGAAGGAGGATGCGACATGGAAACCAGGATTGCCGAGATCGCCTCCGGCATCTACCGGCTCTCGACCTTCGTGCCACAGATCGCGCCGCCGGCCGGCTTCACCTTCAACCAGTTCCTGGTGCTGGGCGATGAGCCGCTGCTCTTCCACGCCGGCCTGCGGCGCATGTTCCCGCTGGTGCGGGAGGCGGTGGCCCGCCTCGTCCCGCCCGAGCGGCTCCGCTGGATCGGCTTCGGCCATTATGAGGCCGATGAGTCCGGCGCGGTGAATGAGTGGCTGGCGATGGCGCCGCATGCGGAAGCGGCGCATGGCCATACCGGCTGCCTGGTCTCGCTGAACGACATGGCCGACCGGACGCCGCGGATGCTGGCCGATGGCGAGGTCATCGACCTCGGCGCTGGCCGCCGCCTGCGCTGGATCGACACGCCGCATATCCCGCATGGCTGGGACGCCGGCGTGCTGTTCGAGGAGGCGAGCGGAACCCTGCTCTGCGGCGACCTCTTCACCCAGATCGGCGACGGCCCGGCCCTGACGGAAGCGGATGTGGTCGGCCCCGCCATCGCCGCCGAGGATCTGTTCGGCTTCTCCAGCCTGAACCCGGGCATGGGCGCCACGATCCGCCGACTGGCAGCGCTCTCGCCGCGCACGCTCGCGCTGATGCACGGCCCATCCTTCGCCGGCGACGGCGCGGCGGCGCTGCGCGCATTGGCAGATGACTACGACCGTCGGTTTCAGGCCGCCATGAACTGAGCGCGAGCCGGGGACCGCCGCGGTTCAACCGACCGCCTGGGGAGGGCAGGGACGCACCTGCCCCTTGCCCAGCCTGCAGATGCGGAGGCCCTGGCAGGGGAATGCCAGTCGTGCCCGCGGCAGCCGCCTTGGCAATTGATCCGGACCCCCGTCACTCGCATGGACGTCGCAGGTCAGGCCGTCGCTTCGATCGGTCGCCTGTTTGCGTCAGGGACAGAGTGATCCTCGCCCTTCGATCAACCGTCATCACGGCTTGCCGCCAGCCGGGTACGCCCCGCCGCCCCTCCGCGGGCCGGGACGGCAGCAGGGGCAAAAAAGCAGCCATTCTCAGGAATTCCTGAAGCTCTTCTCCAAGCTGGCCGCCGTCCGGCTGGCTAGCGTCCCGAAGGTGATCCGAAGCCCCGTGCCGCAGGCATTGGCCGCAAGGGGTCGCACCAATGGTGCGTCGCTTGTTGCGAGGCACCCGTCGATCAAACCCCAGGAGACGAGAGATGAGCGCCACCACCGTCGAAAAGCCCACCGCCGCGAAGAAGCCGCCCGTGCCGATGAATGGCGTGGACACGCCGAAGCTCTTCGCCACCATTGCCGCCGTCGCCGATCAGCGCTCGCTTGCGCAGTTCCGCTTCCGCGCCGACGGCGAGTGGATCTCGGGCACGCATATGCGCAGCACCATGTCCGGCTTCTACGGCGCCGGCGGGGACATGCAGCGCAAGGCGCCGCACAGCGCGGACGCAGACCATCCCGAGGTTCTCTGCGGCATGGATCACGGGCCGACGCCGGTGGAATTCCTGCTGCACGGCCTGGCCGCCTGCATCACCGCCGGCATCGCCAACATCGCCTCCGCCCGCGGCATCACGCTGCACTCGGTGGATTGCAGCGTCGAAGGCGATATCGACCTGCAGGGCATCCTCGGCCTCTCGGACGAGGTCCGCAACGGCTTCGGCGACATCCGTGCCCGCTTCCACGTGAAGGGCGATGCCTGCGAGGAAACGCTGCGGAAGGTCGTCGCCCAGGCGGTCGCGCGCTCGGCGGTCCTCGACGTGCTGCGGAACGGTGTGCCGGTCTCCATCCAGACCGAATGCTGAGCCATGCGCGCCACCGGCGGCCCTCGCGCTGCCGGTGGCGCCATGCCTTGCAGAGGAGACCAAGCCATGCCGCGCACAACCGACGCCATCATCATCGGCGCGGGCCAGGCCGGCCTTGCCATGAGCCACTGCCTTGCCCGCCTCGGCGTCGAGCACGTGCTGCTGGAACGCGGACGTGTCGCGGAACGCTGGCGCAGCGAACGCTGGAATTCGCTCCGCCTGCTGACTCCGAATTGGATGAGCCGGATGCCGGGCGGTTGGTGCTATCGCGGGCCGGAGCCAGAGGGCTTCATGAGCATGCCCGAGGTCGCCGCGTATCTGGATGGCTATGCCCGATCCTTTGCCGCGCCGGTTGAAGCCGATACGACGGTGACGGCGGTGCGCCGGATTGCGGCCGGATACGCGGTGGAGACGGACCGCGGCGATTGGCGCGCACGCGCCGTCGTCATCGCCACCGGTCATTGCGACCGGCCTGCGGTGCCGGCCATGGCAGGCGACCTGCCAAGGCATATCCTGCAATGCACGCCGGGCGCCTACCGGGCACCGGCCGGGCTTCCGGCAGGCGGTGTCCTGGTGGTTGGCGCCTCGGCCTCCGGCGTTCAGCTCGCCGAGGAGATCCAGCGCGCAGGCCACCCCGTGACCCTTGCCGTCGGCCGCCACACGCGGCTGCCGCGGCGCTGGCGCGGGCGCGACATCATGGCCTGGATGGACCAGGCCGGAATCCTCGGCGAAGGCGCCGAGCGCGTCCGTAGCCTGGCGCAATCGCGCGCGCAGCCTTCCCTGCAGCTCGTTGGGCGGACGGACGTGCAGAGCCTCGACCTTGGCCATCTGCACCGGATGGGGGTGCGCGTGGTCGGCCGCCTTAGGGGAATCTCGGGGCACACACTGCACCTGGCGGATGACCTGCCGGAAACCACCGCGGCGTCGCAGCGGTCGCTCGACCGGCTGCTCGACCGCATCGCCCCCCTGGCCGACGCAGCCAACGCCCCTGCCGAGGATCCGCCGCGTGCCTTGCTGCTTCCGGGCGAGACGCCAGCGAGGTTGGATCTCGCGGCGGCAGGCATACGCACCGTTCTGTGGGCTACCGGCTTCCGACGCAGCTACGACTGGCTGCAGGTTCCGGGGACGCTCGACAGCGCGGGCGAGCTGCTTCACGAGGGTGGCGTCCTGCCCGTGCCGGGCCTCTACGTGCTCGGCCTGCACTTCATGCGCCGCCGCAATTCAAGCTTCATCGATGGCGTCGGCGCCGATGCAGAAGCGCTCGCCTGGCACCTCCTCGGTCATTGCGTCGGCTCCACCTCCGGCTGCCATGCGGCCGCCTGACACGGCAAGGAGAAGCATCATGAACCTGCACAACTACGATGCCCTGGTGATCGGTGCGCGCTGCGCTGGCGCCGCGACCGCAATGCTGATGGCCCGCCGCGGCATGAAGGTGCTGCTGATCGATCGCACAGCCTACGGCACGGATACGATGTCGACCCATGCGCTGATGCGCGGCGCGGTGCTGCAACTGCATCGTTGGGGATTGCTGCCGCGCCTGCGGGAGGTTGCGACGCCGGCCGTGCGCAGCAGCAGCTTCCACTACGGCGAGGAATGCATCACCGTCCCCATCCGGGACGCCGATGGCGTGGATGCGCTCTACGCGCCGCGCCGGACCGTGCTGGACAGCGCACTCGTCGATGCGGCGGCGGAAGCGGGCGTGGAGATCCGCCACCGGCACCACCTGGTCGCCCTGATGCGAAGCGGACCGGAGGAGCGGGTCGTCGGCGCCGTCATCCAGGATGCGGAAGGCCGGCCGCAGCAGATCGGGGCCGGGCTCGTCGTCGGTGCCGATGGGATCGCCTCCCTGGTCGCGCGGCTGGTGCAGGCGCCCGTGCTGCGGCAGGCGCAGGCCTGCACTGCGGTGGTCTACGGCTACTGGTCCGGGCTGGAGCGGGATGGCTACCACTGGCACTACCTGCCGGGCGCCAGCGCCGGGGTGATTCCGACGAACGCAGACCAGCACTGCGTCTTCATCTCCGTCCCACCCCCGCGGATGCGGTCCGCAGCGCGCGAAGACGGCCTTTCCTGGTACCGGGCCGTGCTGCGCGAGGTTGCGCCCGCCCTCGCGCAGCAACTCGGTGCGGCACAGCTCGCCTCGCGGCTCTCGGCCTTTGCTGGCCGGCGTGGCCATCTGCGGCAGGCCAGTGGGCCGGGCTGGGCGCTGGTCGGCGACGCCGGCTACTTCAAGGACCCGCTGACCGCACACGGCATCACCGATGCGCTGCGCGATGCCGACCTGCTGGCCGAAGCCGCCGCCACGGGAACCCATGCCGCCATGGCCCGCTACGCCGCCACCCGGGACGCGCTGTCCGTGCCGCTGTTCGAGGCGACGGAGGCCATCGCCGCCTTCGACTGGGACCTCGACACGCTGAAGCGGCACCACCAGGCGCTGAACGGCGCGATGAAACGCGAGGTCGCCTTCCTCGCCGCGCGATCCCCGTTCCTCCAGCGCACGAAGGAGATCATGACATGAGCCAGACCGACATATGGGCCGGGACCTTGGCCGGCCGCCGGCCGGATATCGGCGCCTGCGCCGAGCGCAGCCGGCAGACCAGCATGCAGGATGTCGAGAACTTCACGGCCATGACAGGCGACCGGAACCCGCTGCACTACGACACGCTGCTCGCGGCACAGGCGCCATTCGGTGGCGGCCTCATCGTCCAGGGCGGCGTCACCTCGGGCCTGCTCAACGCGGTGGTGGCTGAGGACCTGCCGGGCCCGGGCAGTGTCTTCCTCGGGGTCGAATGGCGCTTCGTGAAGGCGGTGGGCGTCGGCGAGAGCATCACCGCGCGGGTCGAGGTGACCGCGGTGCGGGATGACAAGCCCATCTGCACGCTGCGGACGGAAGTGCGCAATGGCAGGGGCGAGATCTGCCTGGCCGGCACGGCGGTGACCTACACGGTACCGCTGCGGCAGATGAAGCGCGGCTAGGCGGTCCGCAGCCGGCGGGCCGCGCCCGTGGCCTGCGGTTGCGCGGAAAGGCCGGCCAGGCGAAGTCCCTCGACAAAGCGCTCGATCATCGCGGTGTCGGCGCAGAAGAACAGGTCGTGCCTGCCGCTCGCGCTGCTGTAGTGCGGCTTTCGCCGCAGCAGCTCCGTCACGCTGGCGCGCGCCTCCACCGGCCTGCCGAGCAGCCCGAGTGCCGCGGCGTGGACGGCGAAGGAGCAATGGCTGGCATTGTGCAGCCGGATGGCCATGCGCATGCAGGCGGCGGTACCCTCCAGGTCGCCAAGCGCGAAGCAGGCGAGCCCGCGAAGGTGGTGGAAGCTGGTCAGGTGCGGATCGCGGGGGCTGAGCTCGATGGCGCGCCCGACCATCGCCAGCGCCTCCTCCTGCCGGCCACAGAAGGTCAGGGTGAAGGCCAGCGCGAACCATCCCTGCGCGAAGCTGGGGTTCAGCGCAACGCATTGCTCGAGGGCAGCAACGGAGTCCTCGTATTCCTGGAGCATGCAATGGGCGCGGCCGAGGGCGCAGAGATTCATGCAGTCCCGATCATCCAGCATCACCGCCAGCCGGGCGTAGCGCATCGCGGTTTCGAGCAGTGCCGGCCGTTCCTCGGGTTCGCTGAGGAAGGTCCGCTGCAGGAAGACATAGGACAATGCGCCATGTGCCCGGGCGAAACCCGGGTCGAGTTCCATCGCGCGGCGAAACATCGTCTCGGCCTCTGCCATGCTGGGCGTCGTGAAGCCCCACAGGTTCCACAGGCCGCGCTGATAGAAGTCCCAGGCGTCCATGGTACTCGGTGGCCGACGGATCGCTGCCTCATGCTCCAGGCGTGAAAGTTCCGGTTCGATCGTGGCGGCGATCTGCTGCGCGATTGCGTCCTGGACCTGCAGCAGGTCGTCGATCGTCAGGTCGTAGGTCTCCGACCAGAGGTGCCGGCCGGTTTCCGCACAGACGAGGTCCGCGATAATGCGGAGGCGGTCCTGCCGCTTCGTCACGCTTCCCTGCACCAGGTATCGGACGCCCAAGGCGGCGCCAATTTCCTGCGCGGGGACGTCGCGATCCTTGAAGGCTGCGGCGGAATGACGACTGAGGACCTCGAGCCAGCGATTGCGGGCGAGGAGGCGGATGATGTCCTCGGTGAGGCCATAGCTGAAGTAATCGGTATCCGGCTCCGGGCTGCGATTGCTGAAGGGCAGCACCACGACGGAGGGCTTGTCGCCGCGCGCGCGCCCCGTGCTGGAAGCCGGCAGCGATGCGGGGGCAGGAACCTGCAGCGGGCTATCCGGTAACGCGGCTGCGACCGGCTCCGCTTCGCTGGAACACTCCTGGACCGAAGCGACAAAGCGGAATCCACGCTTGTGCACGGTCTTGATGATCGCCTGCCGATCGCCATCGTCGCCGACGGCCTTGCGAGCGGCATTGATGCGGCTGCTGAGCGCGGCCTCGGAGACAAGGCGGCCATTCCAGACGACTTCGAACAACTCGTCCTTGCTGACCACGCGATCACGGTTGCGCACGAGATGCAGCAGGATGTCGAAGACCTGCGGCTCGATATGGACGAGCACCTTGTCACGGCACAGTTCCTGCCGGCGCAGATCCAGCTCATGCCCGGCGAACGCGATGCGCATGGTCCGTTCTCCCACGCAGCCAGAGCCCCGAAACCGGGCTGACTGCGGCGCGCCTGGCTCAGGGTTCGGGGATACGTGCATCAGGGCATCGTTGCAGCTGCGTGCCTGGCCCGATGCAGCGTGCATGCTAGGATGTTCCGCCAAGTCGTCCAAGCGCAAAATGGCGAATGCCGGATCGAGCCGGTAGCTCGTAGGCGACCTTCCGGACAGCAGCCGCCACGGCTTCATCAACCTGAGTGCATCTGGATCCACCTCAAGTTCAAATCGGCGCCTGAGCTGATCTCCATGTGTCGGAGCCTCCTTCGGCCGCGTGGCATCTCAGCCGAACCGCCCGGTGACGTAGGCTTGCGTCCGCGGATCCCTGGGCCGGACGAAGATGTCCTCCGCGGTGCCGAACTCGACCAGCTCGCCGAGATACATGAAGCCCGCATGGTCGGAGAGCCGGGCCGCCTGCTGCATGTTGTGGGTGATGATCAGGATGCAGTACCGCTTCCTGAGCTCGTCGATCAGATCTTCGATCCGGCTTGTCGAGACCGGATCGAGCGCCGAGCAGGGCTCATCGAACAGCAGTATCTCCGGTTCAAGCGCGATGGCGCGCGCGACGCACAGCCGTTGCTGCTGGCCACCCGAAAGGGCGAGGGCGCTCTTGCGCAGGATGTCCTTGACCTCGTCCCACAGCGCCGCGCCGCGCAGCGCCGCTTCCACCCGGTCATCCATATCCGCTTTGGGAAGCTGGTGATGCAGGCGGATGCCGAAGGCGATGTTCTCGTAGATTGACATCGGGAAGGGTGTGGCGCGCTGGAAGGTCATGCCGATCCGCGCGCGCAGGCGGTTCAGGTCGATCCCTTCCTGCAGGATATCCTCGCCGTCGATCAGCACCTGCCCCATGGCCCGTTGGTCCGGGTAGAGGTCGTGGAGGCGGTTGATGACGCGGATCAGCGTGGATTTCCCGCAGCCGGACGGACCGATCAGCGCGGTCACGTGGCGGTCCTTCAGCGACAGGCTGACATTCTTCAGTGCCTGGAAGGGACCATAGAAGAAATCAAGATTCCGGATATCGACCTTCGTGGGGTGCGCTGGCGCCGCGGCCTCGCCGACGGCTCGTGCCGCCAGCATGCCGCGCATGTCCTGGTTCGCGCCATCCGACCCGGCTCGTTGCCCTGGCAGGATCATGTCCATGGTCCGCCTCTCCGCTTTCCGGCGGAGCTTGCGGCGGCCATGCGCCATCCGGCTTGAGATGCCGCAAGCCGTCGCGGCTGAAGATCAACTTCATCCAAGTGTCATGATACGCCTGGCGACAGCGGCGCCCGCTACAGCGACATGATCATGCGCCAGGAGAGCAGGCGTTTGACCTCGGCGCGCGGCAGCATCACAGCGATCTTGCGTCCATCCGCGGAGGAGAGGAGGACCGTGACGTGCTCGGGGTCATCGGTTGAGATGGAAACCTCCTCGAACTCATGCGTCGCCTTGGTGTGCCCGAGCGAGAGCATCACTGTCGCCGCGACCTTCGCCGCCTCCGGCGTACCGACCTCGTCTTTCGGCTTCCTGCTCATCGGTCACTTGCCCCTTCCGCCGCACGCTACCTTCATCCACCATGAGCGGGCAACGCAGCCAACGCGTCCACAGGTAGGAACAGGACCGCGCCGATGCCTCCTCTACTCGTGTTCCTCGCCGGTCTCGTCGCAGGCACAGGGGCCGCCGTGCTGGCGCCCGCTTTGGCGCCGGAGGCAACGCGCAACCTCCGCCCCGTGCTGCGCGCCGGGCTGAAGCTCGCGATCGCGGCCGGCACCGCGATGCGTACCGCCGCGTCCGAGGCAGCCGAGACGGTCGAGGACCTCTATGCGGAAGCGCAGGCCGAGCTCGCCGAGGCGCCGGCGCCCCAGCCGCCGCCCGCGCGGCCCGCCCGCGCGGCACGTGCGGCACGGGCGCCCGCCAAGCGGACGCGCAAGGCTGCGCGGGCGCCGGCCGATGCCTGAAGTCCCGCGCGCCATCATCGTCTCCGCAGTGGCGGGGCGGATGCGGCTGCGGTTGCCGGCACATCGCGACGACGCGGCATTCTTCGCACTGCTTGCACAGCGCGCGCTGATGCTGCCCGGCGTCGTCGGCGCCGCCGCGAACCCGATGACGGCAGGGCTCCTGCTACGCTTCGGTGGCGCGGCGGAGGCGGTGCTCGCGGCCGCCGCCAGGGAAGGCGTCTTCCGCGCCGCGGCACAGGCGCCTGCGACGCGCATGCCCTCGGCGGCGCAGCTTGCACCCTTCGGCGCGGCAGCCTTCGGGGTCCTGGCCGCCCTGCAGGCCGCGCGGGGCGCCGTTCTGCCGCCCGCCGTCACCCTGCTATGGTATGCGGGCAGCGTATTGCGCGGCGCACCCGCGCCCGACCCCGAGGAATAGCCCGAGAATGACCTGGCTGAGAGGGTCCGCGCCATCCTTGCGGCCAGGCCAGACCGGGTTCGGAGCCTAGCGCAGCAGCGCCGCCTCGCCGGTTTCCTCCCAGGGCACGGCCAGATCCTCGCGCCCCATCTGCCCATAGACGGCGAGGGGGCGGAAGAAACCTGCCGCGCCGGCGGCCTGTGCGCGGCTGCGCAGCGCGAAGCGGCGCTCGATCGCGGCGGGGCGGAAATCGAAGGTCGCAGCGACGCGCCGGGCTATCTCCTGCTCGGCGACCACGGCGCTGCCGAAGCACTCCACGGCGACGCTGACTGGCCGCGCATGGCCGATGACGTAGCCGAGATGCACTTCGCAGCGCCGCGCCAGCCCCGCGGCGACCACGCATTTCGCCGCGTGCCGCGCCGCATAGGCACCGATCCGGTCGATGCGCGACGGATCCTTGCCCGAAAGTGCGGCGCCGGATTGCCGCGCCGCCTCGCCATAGGTGTCGATGCCGTTCTTGCGCCCGGTGAGCCCCGCATGGCGCGACGGGCCGCCGATCGCGAAGGGGCCGCCGGCATTCACATGGATCTCGGTACGCGGCGTCAGAGGCAACAGCGCATCCGCCAGCGCCGGGACCACCACCTGCTCGCGCAATGCCGCCGCGAGCGCGCCGGCCCTTGGTGCGCCAGGAAGCGTCGCCACCGTGAGGGCGACGGAGGACAGCCCCGCGGCGCGGCCTCCGCCATACAGGACGCCCGCCTGTGTCTTGCCGTCCGGCGCAAGCCACGGCAGGTTCCCCCGCGCCGCATCCAGGGCGCGCGCCAGGCGATGCGCGATGACCAGCGGTGCCGGCATCAGCGTGGCCGTCTCGTCGGTGGCATAGCCGAAGACATTGGCCTGCTCGGTCGCGCTGAGCGCTTCCACCTCATGCTCCTCGTCGCGCGCCGCCTCATGCGGGGCGCGTGCCGCCGCCGGTAGCTCTGAGATGCTGGTCAGGATGGAGCAGGTGCGGGCGTCGAAGCCCTCGCCGACATAGCCGGCCTCGGCGATCACACGGCGCGCGAGGGAGGGCAGGTCGACCGCCGCCTCCGCTGCGAAGCGCGCGGCGATGAAGACGATGCCGGTCGCTACCGCGCATTCCACCACGGCGCGCGCCCGCGCATCCTGCTGCAGGAAGGCATCCACCGCGGCATCGCTGATGCGGTCGCAGAGCTTGTCCGGATGGCCCGGCGTCACTGATTCCGAGGTGAAGATCATGCCGTCACGCATTCGGCCTCTCCTGCTGCCGCCGCCGCTGCGACGCGGCCGAGATGATCCCGTTCACCGCAAGCGGCACCAGTGCCGTCGCCGCCGTCGCCGCAAATCCTGCCGGCCCGAGCGGTCCCAGTCCGAGCAGCCGGCGCAGCGGCCCCACCCCCTGCGCCGCGGCCTGCAACGCCAGGCAGATCCCGATGGCGCCGACCAGCCTGGCGTTCATCGGCGGCCCGTCGCGGTCGAACAGGCCATGAGTCTCCGACCGGCAGAGGAAGGCATGCGCCAGCTGCGCCAGCGTCAACCCATGGAAGGTCGCCGCCGGCGGCGCACCGAAGGTGGAGGCGAGCGCCGCGCCGCCGATCACGGCGCCTTCGCGCAGCAGCCGCCGGAAATCGGTGGGCGAAAGGATCGGCGCGCGCGGATCATGCGGCAGTTGCTCCAGCACATCGGGCTCCGGCGCCTCGAGCCCCAGCGCCAGCGCAGGCAGCGGATCGGAGACGAGATTGAGCCAGAGCAACTGCATCGGCGTCAGCGGCGCCGGCAGGCCGACGATCGCCGCGCCGAGCATCACCATGGTTTCCGAGGCATTGGTGCCCACCAGGTAGCGCAGCACCTTGCGGATATTGGCGTAGGTCGCGCGGCCGAGCTCGATGGCGTCGATCAGCCCACCCAGATCGTCGGTGGCGAGCACGATGTCGGCGACCTCACGCGCCACATCGGTTCCCGCCCCGCCCATGGCGATGCCGATCTCGGCGGCGCGCAGCGCCGGGCCGTCGTTGATGCCGTCCCCGGTCATGGCGACGATCCGCCCTGAAGCCTGCAGCGCGCGCACGATCTGCAGCTTGTTCGACGGGCTGACGCGGGCGAAGACATCGGCCTGCGGGGCGAGGGCTGCCAGCGCCTCGGGCGGCAGGTCGCGCAGCGCGCCGGCTTCCAGCACCCGCACCTCGCCATCGCGCGGCAGGCCGAGTTCCTTGGCGATTGCATAGGCGGTCGCGCTCTGGTCGCCGGTGATCATCATGGTGCGGATGCCGGCGACGTGCAGGGCGTGGATCGCCGCCGCCGCGCCGGGCCTCAGCGGGTCCGCGAGACCGGCCAGGCCGAGCCAGGTCAGGCCTTCCTCATCCTGCGGGTCGCCACCACCCTGCCGCCGCGCGACGCCGAGCACGCGCAGCGCCTGCCCCGCCATCCGGTCATTGGCAGCCATGATCGCCTCGCGTGCCTTGGCGTCCAGCGTCGCCTCGCCCGACATGGTGAGCCGCTTCGTGCAGAGCGCCAGCACTTCGGCCGGGTCGCCCTTCATCGCCAGCAGGGCGCCGCCACGGCCGCGGTGCAGCGTCGTCATGCGCTTGCGCCCCTCGGCCCGCGACACCGCCTTCTCCCTCGGCCAGCAGGCGCGCAGCCTGGCGAGGTCGAGGCCAAGCTCCTGCGCGGCGCGCACCAGCGCGGTCTCGGTCGGGGAGCCGGCAAGCCCGTCGGCGGCCTCCTCGACATCGCTGCACAGCGTCGCCGTCTCCAGCAAGGCCGCGGCGACGCCACGATGTGCACCGGCGAACATCGCGGGCGCCAGCAACGTGCCATCCAGATGCAGCGCGGCGGTGGCCATGCGGTTCGCGGTCAGCGTGCCGGTCTTGTCGAGGCAGACCACTTCCACGGCGCCCAGCGTCTCCACGGCGTCCAGCCGGCGCACCAGGATCTGCCTGTGCCGCATGTCCTGGATGCCGAGGGCGAGGGTGGTGGTGGCAACCGCTGGCAGGCCTTCCGGCACGGCGGCAACGGCCAGGCTGATGGCGCTGCGCAGCATCTCCGGCCAGGGCTGGCCGCGCAGCAGGCCGATGCCGCCGACGGCGGCGCAGATCACACCATTGACCAGCATGAGTTCGCGCCCGACCTCGCCGAGCTGGCGTTCGATCGGCGTCTGCGGCGGGCGGACGGCGCCGAGCAGCGCCTGGATGCGGCCGATCTCGGTCGCCGCGCCGGTCGCGGTGACGATCGCGAGGCCCGAGCCGCCGGTCACGCCGGTGCCGCGGAAGACCATGCCGTGGCGCTCGCCGAGCGGAGCCTCGACCGGCACGCGCGCCGCGGCATCCTTGGTGACGGGCAGGCTTTCGCCGGTCAGCGCGCTCTCGTTCACCGTGAGGTCCGTCGCGGCGATCAGCCGGGCGTCCGCCGGCACCAGGATGCCGGGCTCAAGCAGGATGAGGTCGCCTGGCACGAGAGCCGCGACCGGCAGCAGCATGCGCTTGCCGCCGCGCATCGCCGGCACCGGTGCGGGGGTGACCTCCGACAGGCCGCGGATGGTGCGTTCGGCGGATCGCTCGGTGGCGGTCGCGATGCCGGCGTTGAGCAGCACCACCGCGCCGATCGCGACCGCGTCGGCGAGCCCGCCCGTTGCGATCGACACCACGGCCGAGGCGCCCAGCAGCGCCACCGGAACCGAGGTGAGCTGCTCGGCGAAGATGGCAGTGGCGGAACGCCCCTCGGTGCGCGCCAGCAGGTTCGGACCGCCCGCGGCCAGCCGTGCCGCGGCCTCGGCAGGCGGCAGGCCGCGCTTCGGCGCGCAGCCCAGCGCCGCCGCCGCGGCTTCCGCGGGCATGGCGTGCCAGGCATGCGGTTCCTCGCAGGGCTGCGCCCGGGCTGCAGCGGAAAGGCTGCGCGCGCGCGGCGGGTCGCCCAACGCCGCACCCAGCACGGCGCGGAGACGCGATGCTGTGACCGAGGCCGCGCAGCGCACCAGCGCTGTTCCAGTCACCGCGGAGGCGCTCGCCTGTGTCACCCCGGGCACGCCGAGCAGGGCCAGCCGCGCCGCCTCGGCACGCTCCGGCGCCCTGCGCAGACGCGGGTCGGCAAGGCGGTAGCGGCCGGGCAGCGCATGCACGATGGCGACGCCAACCGCCCGGCGTGGCCGCGCGGGCAGGCTGCCCCCCGTCCTCATGTCAGCAGCAGGCCGACAAGGCCGAAATAGACCGCGAGCGACAGCACGTCCTGCACCACCGTTGCCACCGGCCCGGAGCCGAGCGCCGGGTCCAGGCCGGTGCGCTGGAAGGCCCAGGGCAGGAGGAAGCCGACCCCGGTCGCGATGGTACCGGCGGCCGCCAGCGCCAACGCCACGGCCAAAGCGAGGCGTGGATCGCCGAATACCGCCCAGACCGCCCCGAAGGACAGCGTGGCCAGGGTGACGCCCAGCAGCACGCCGGTGCCGAGTTCGCCCAGCAGGAGCCGCAGCGGCCCGCCATCGGTGAACGAGAGCCCGCGGACGGCGACCGCTTCGGCCTGTGTGCCGATGGCGTCCGCCAGGTAGACGATGGCAGGGATGAAGAAGGCGACGGCTATATGGGCCGAAAGCTTCGCCTCCGCCCCGGCCATCACCGCCGTCGCGGCGGCCGAGCCGGCCAGGCCGACCAGTAGCCAGGGGAGGCGGTACAGCGCACGCCGGAATGGGGGCGCCGTCAGCGCCGCCCTGGCCTGTTCGCTGCGGCCGAGGATGCCTGCCATGTGGTGCAGGTCCTCAAGATGCTCGTCGCGCAGGATGGCCATGACCGAAGTCGCAGTCAGCGCACCGAGGAACGCGCCAGCGGGGTCGAGCACGGCCAGCGCCGGCACCTCATGACGGATGGCGAGGCTCGCGGCCTCCTCGCATGTGCGCGTGACGGAGACCTGCGGCCAGGCGGGCTCGGCCAGTTCCGCGAGCGGCGTCGCATCTGCCGCTGCGAGCAAGGTGGTCAATCGCACCGCACCGAGCAGGGCGCGGCCCGGCCCCAGCACGAAGATCGGATCGACGGCAACAAAGCCGGTGGTGGAAATCAACGAGCGAACGGCCCCGACGGTCTCGCCTGGACCGGCGACAGGAACGGCGGCGTCGATATATGCGGAAACCGAGCGGGCGATCCGGCTGGCCGGAGCGCCGCTGACGGGCGGGGCATCCTGTTTCATGCAAAATCACCATACAGCGCGGTCATGACAGTTCTTCGATAAGAACCTGATCACATCGCGCGACTCCATCTCTGCGCCGGCACGGCAGCCTTTGCCTTGATGCGCGGCAAGTGTCGGGCATCTGGCGTGATCCGTGCCGTTCCCGGTCATGATCCGGCCGGCGATGCGGTGCGACCGGGCGACCTTCTTCGCTGATCCGCTCAGACGTTGCGGGAATGTCCAGGTCCGATCGCGGCGATCATCGACAGCCAGAAGGCAAGGACGGCACCGCCGCATCGTCGCGGCCTTCGTCCGCATGGCGACGATCCGCAGCATGCTTCTGCGGCTGGCCGCAAAGCCCCTTTAGGTTGAATCCGGACTCCAGACAGGCGCTGGGATCAACTGACGTGGACCGAAGATAAAGATCCCGATTTGCTCGGTGTATTGTCGATAATCCAGTCAACAGAATGTAGATCCGTCAGAATGGAGGCATGAGTCAGATTTTAATCTTGTTGACGAAGCGGCCTTATTCGGCGTTCGCTCCGAGCTTCCCTGAGGCAGCGCAGACGTTCGAAGCGGAGGCGATTCAGGCGACGCCTCCGAACGAGGCGAGCTCAAGCGGGAGGCGCGGATGGCTGACGACATCTGGCACGCCATGTCGAAGGGCATGCTGGCCTTTGCCCATGGCCGCGCCGGGGACCTTACCCAGTCCACGTTCCGTGACACCGGTTCGCTCGTCACATCGCTCTTTGACGGCGAGGAGGATGATCCGGGCGTCAAGCAGCGCCTGAAGGAGCTGAAGGAACAGATCGCCGCGCTGGCCGAGGAAGTGAAGCCCCTCATCGCCGCGGTGGAGGATGAGGCCAAGGCGGCGGCGGCCGCGGTTGGCAGGATGGCCACGGAACTTGGCACCGACCCCTTCACCGCCGAGGCCGCGATGCGTGCGGCGACGGAACTGGGCGTTGTGATTGACGCGCTGGGCCGCGCCATCGACGACCTTGCCGACGCCGCCGCGGCGCGTGAGCCGGAGGAGGCCGCAAAGGCCCCGCTGCGCGCTGCGATCAAGGGCATCAAGGAGCCGTGGATCGCGCCGTTCCGCGGCCTCGCACAGGATGCCGCCAAGGGTTTCGACAGCCTCTGCAACAGCGTGCTCGGTCTCGACGGTGCCAGCCGTGCCATCGGGACGCGGCTGAGCTGGGACCAGCCCGGCAAGCGGCTGGCCGTGCTGCTCGAAGCCACCGGATCGACCGCGCTGGGTCCGATCACGCTCGATGGTGCGGTGGTCGAGGGGTTCTTCAGCTTCGCCGATCGCGCGACGCTCGGCGTGCTGGTCAAGGCGCGCATCAAGGCCGGGCTGCGCGGCGACAAGCTGCTGCAGAAGATCATCCCGGGCCAGGCGCCGACGGCCGACACCGAGCCCACCGCCGTCACGCTCGACACCACCAACGGCCTCACCTTCGGCGCGGGCGCGGACCGCCGCCTCACGCTGCCTGTGCGCTTCGCCTTCCCGGGGCTTGAGCTGCGCGAACTTGCCATCGCCCGCCCGCCGGAAGAGGAGGCTCCGCCGGATTCCGGGCGCATCGACCTGATGGCGACCGTTGCCGGGCGCATGGGCGATGCGGTCGGCATCGTCGCCGAGGGCGTCGGCGCCGTGCTGACCTGGCGCGGCGGCGACGCACCCATCGAGGTCCGCCCACGCCCGCCGCATGCCGCCGGCATCCGCATCGAGGCCGGCATCGTGCGTGGCGGCGGCTTCCTGCGCCACGATGAGGACGCGGGCGAATACGGCGGCGTGCTCGACCTCACCTTCGCGAAGTTCGGTGTTACCGCCATATGCCTGATCGGCACGGAACCCTTCTCGCTCGTCGTCGTGCTCGGCGTGCGCTTCGCGCCGCGCATCGAGCTCGGCTTCGGCTTCACCCTCGGCGGCCTCGGCGGCATTCTGGCGCTGGAGCGGCGCCTGGATACGGAGGCGCTGCGCGCCGGCATCCGCAACGGCGCGATCGGCACCTTGCTGTTCCCCGACGATCCGGTGCAGGCCGCGCCAGGCATTCTCGACCGCATCAAGACGATCTTCCCTCCGCAGCCCGGCGGCTTTGTCGTGGGTCCCATCGCTGAACTCGGCTGGGGTTCGCAGGCCGGCTTCGTGAAGGCGAAGGTCGGGCTGGTGCTCGCGCTGCCCGATCCGCGCATCGTGCTGCTCGGCGCGCTGCAGGTGGGCGTGCCGACGGCGGAGACGCCGGATCGCCTGCGCATCGTCGACCTTCGCGCGGAGTTCTTCGCGGAATTCTCGGACGACTATCTTCTGGCGCGCGCCAGCCTGATCAACTCGAAGCTTGCGACCGCGACGGTCAATGGCGACCTCGGCCTGCTGGTTCGCTGGGCGGATGAGGAGATCTTCGCCATCTCGATCGGCGGCTTCTTTCCCGGCTTCGAGGCTCCGCCCGAGCTTGCCGATCTGAAGCGCATCGCGATCGAGGTCTCACCGCCGCTGCCCTGGATCACGCTGCGCGCCGAGGGCTATTTCGCGATCACCGCCAGCACCCTGCAATTCGGCGGCAGCTTCACCCTGCGCGCCAAGGTGGGGCCTGCCGAGGCACGCGCCTGGCTCGCGGTGGATGCGCTGTTCGAATGGGCGCCACGCTTCCGCTTCGTCTGCCGCATCGATGCCGGGCTCGAGGTCAAGGTGTTCGGCGAAACCCTGCTCGGCGTCAGCTTCCGTGGCGAGATCTCCGGCACCGCGCCCTGGCGCCTTGAAGGCCGGGCGAGCATCGAGATCCTGTGGTGGGACATCCCGATCGATATCGGGCCGATCACCTGGGGCGCGGAGGAAGCCGTCGCGGCGCCCGCCATATCGCCCATGCAGGTGGTGGCGCAGGCGCTGGAGGCGGATGCGGCCTGGACGCCGCGTCTGCCGGCCGGCGCGGAATCACTGGTGCGGCTGCGGTCGGATGAAATCACGCCGCTGCTGGTCCACCCGCTGGGCGCGCTGGAGGCGCGGCAGTTGTCGGTGCCGCTGGAGACCGAGATCGACCGCATCGGCGGCAATCCCGTGCTGGCCCCGCGCGTCCACCTCGACGCGCCACGCATCGGGGTTGCCGAGGCGGCCGCGCTGTCGCATGCGACGGACGCCTTTCCACCTGGCCAGTTCATCGACATGGCCGTCGAGGACCAGGCGAGTGGGCCGGATTTCGAGACCTTCCCCTGCGGCATCCGGCTGGCCGCCACGCGCGCGGTGCAGCCTGGTCCGGTGGCGTCGGCGGCGGTGACCTGGGAGACGGTCTTCCCGCATGATGACGCCATGGCCGGCAGCCGCACGGCGTGGGACCTCCGGCTGATCGCCCCGCACGCCTTCGCCACCGCCGCGGTCGGCATCGCGGCGCGCGCACGGGTCAACCCCTACGCCATCGGCATCGCCCCGGACGCAGGCATCGCCCTCGGCGACGCCGGGCTCGCGACCGTCGCGCGGATGGCGGATTCGGTGCGCGCGGAGGGTGTGCCGGCGGCCATGGCCACATCGGCGGCGCGGCGCCTTCTGCGCGGCATGGCGGTCGGGCAGCGGGAAGGCCTTCAGGTCATCAGGGCGAGGCTGGCGGCATGAGCGGATCCCTCAGCGGCATCGCGACCTTTGTCCCGAACGCATTGCGCATCGCGCCTGCCGTCGCCTTCCGGCCCGAGGCGGTGCGGCTCGGCGACCACAGCTTCGTGGGCTACGCCCGCTCCGGCCTCGCCGCCGCGTTGCAGCCGCCGGAGGGCGATGCGCTGCGCGCCACCGTCGCCGTCTCGGTCACCGTGCGGGATGCCACCGGTGAGCGCGTCGTGGGCAAGACGCTGACGCTGCGCGGCCCGGGCGACGTGCTCGGCCTCGACCCGCAGCAGATCATCCGCCGTGTGCCGGAGGATGGCTGCGTGGATGCCGAGGAGAATTTCCTCGCCCATGTCGAGTTCGACCGGCCGGAGTTGCCCTGGCTCTTCACGCCACGTCCGCCGGCCGGCGGGCGGCTGCCGCCCTGGATCGTGCTGGTGGTCTGCGACGCGCGAGCCGCGAGGCTGGAGCCGGGGCCATCCGGCCTGCCGCAGCGGTTGCGCACGCTCGCCGGCGAGTTGCAGCCGCTCGATGATGCCTGGGCCTTTGCACATGCGCAGGTGGCGGGGCAGCCGCCGGAGGGGGAGATCCCGGACCGGCTTTCCGATGCGCATGCGCCGGCCAACCTCTCGCGGCTGATCTGCCCGCGCCGCCTGGCCGCCGGCCGGTCCTGGATCGCCTGCGTGGTGCCGGCCTTCGACTGCGGCGCGCGGGCCGGTCTCGGCCTGCCCGGCGGCAGCCTTGGCCCCGCCTGGACCCGGGCCGCGGATGGTACCGACGCCAATGCCGAGATCCTGCTGCCGGCCTACCATGCCTGGCGCTTTGCAACCGGTGAGGCGGGCGATTTCGAGCAGCTCGCCAAGCGCATCCATGGTGTGCCTGCCCCCTGGAAGGTCGGGCGCCGGCTGCTCGATGCCGCCGAGCCGGGCGGCGGCCTCGCGCCGCTGGCCGATGGCGCGCCGGGCGACGTGCAGGTGCTGCGCTGCGCCCTTGTCTCGCCTGCACCGCCACCGGATGACGTGCCGGCGGAAGGCGCCGCCTGGGATGCGGCGGCGCGCGACGCGCTTCGCGGCAGGCTGGATGCGGAGGCCGGTGGCGACCCTGATCTGCCGCTTGTCGGGCCGCGGCTCTATGCGCGGTTCCAGCGCGGCGCGCCGCGGCTCGGCCCCGTCTTCGGCGCGCCGCCCGGCGATACCGCGGCGGCCGACGCCGACTGGTTCGCGCAGCTCAACACCACGCCGGTCCACCGCATCATCGCCGGTCTCGGCACCCGCGTGGTGCGGCGTGACCAGGAAGCGCTGATGGAGGCGGCCTGGCTGCAGGTGGGTGCGCTGCGCCAGGCAAATGCGCGCATCACCCGCATGCAGTTCGGCCGCTTCGTTGCCGGGGCCGTGCACCGGCGGCATGTTGCGAAGCTGCCGCTCGGCGACCTGGCGCAGGTGCTGCGTGGCGTGCAGGGCCAGATCCGCGTCGCCGCAGGGCCGCTGACCGTGCATGGGATGCTGGAAGGCAGCGCGACGCCGCCCGCCGCGATGACCGCGGCGTTCCGGCGCGCCGTCCGCCTTGGTGGGCCGCTGGTGCGGCAGCCCTCGCAGCTCGGCGCCGCGCGCGCGATGGTGGCCGAGGCCGGCGCGCTGCGTGACATGCGCGTGGCCCGCGCGCCGCTCGACGGTGTCGGCGGCCTGTCCCGCGCCGCGATCGAGGCGCTGCCGCGGGAAACGTTGCGGCGCGCCTTCCGGGTGGGAAGTGACGCGCAGCTCGCCCCCGCGCTGGACCGTCTGGTGGCCGGCACGGCCCGCCCCGGCGTGGTGGACCGCCTGCAGTCGCCGGCCGCCGGCTGGGCGGTTCCGCAGGGCGGGCTCGACCTGCGAATGCAGGCCGCGGAGCGCATCGCCGCGCTGGTCGAGCAGGCGATGCCGCGCGACGCCACGGTGGAGCCGGCGCGGGTCGAATCCCTGGCCCCCATCCTGTCCGGCATCGCCGCGGCCGGTATCGGCGCCGTCTCGGTTCGCGCAACGGTGGTGCTGCGCGGCCTGGAGGCGCGCGTGCCGCTGATGGTCTCGCCCCAGCGGCGGGACGAATTGCGCATCGAGCGCGCGCCGGCCAGCGTGCCGCAGACGCGGCCGGGTGATCTTGGCGGTGCGCCGCTGGGCACCCCCGGCGGCATCCGCGTGCCGCCGGTCGGCGGCGGCCTCGGCGGGCGCCTCGACGAAAGGCTGATGCTGCGCCGCGGGGCCGCGGTGGCGCCGGGACCTTCCCTTGCCACCACGCGCTCCGGCTCCGCTTTCGCGGCGCCCGCCCCGGCCGCCGCGCAGCTTTCCCTGAGCGCGACCGGGCGGCTGCGGCGGGAGGCCCTCGTCGGCGGGCTGGACCTCGGTGGCGCAGTGGTCGCGGAGCGCGCTCCCCCGGCACCCGAAGCCGCCGCCACCATCCGCCTGCCGCTCGCGGAGCGCTTCGACACCCGCGCCTCCCGCCAGGTCGAGGCCGTGCTGGCGGAACGGGCGCCGGCGCCCTTCCGGCAGATCGCCGACGCCGTTTCCGCCCTGGCGCAGGGCGGCGGCATCGGCGTCTTGGCGACGCTGCCGGATCGCGCCCCGGCCGCCCTCGATCGCGGTGCGCTGCTGGACGCCGTGGCGCCGGCGCGCACCGCGACGGCGGCGCTGCTCGGGCGGCTGACGCTGCGGCCGGGTGCGCTGCCAGCGGGCTGGTTCGATGACGGCATGCTGAACCCCATCATGGCGGCGCCGCGCTTCGACCGGCCGATGTACCAGGCGCTCGAGGCCTATGACCGGGACTGGCTGGTGCCCGGCCTTGGCGCGCTCGCGGAGACCGATTTCGTCACGCTGCTGACCACCAACCCGGCCTTCACCGAAGCCTTCCTGCTCGGCCTGTCGGACGAGATGGGGCGGGAGTTGCTGTGGCGCGGCTACCCAACGGACCAGCGCGGCACCTATTTCCGCCGCTTCTGGGATGGCGGGCAGGATGAGCTGAAGGCCGAGATCCACCGCTTCGGCGCCACCCCGCTCGGGTCGCATCTGGCGGCGGAGGATGCCAAGGCAATCGTCGTGCTGGCGATCCGGGCGGAGCTGGTGCGCCGCTTCCCGGATGTCCTGGCGCTGGCGATCGAGGCGCAGCCGGCACCGGATGCGGCCGGCCGCCCCGTGCTCGGCGCCCCGCCCGGCCCTGGCCAGAAGGGCCGCGTGGTGTTCCAGGCGCCGCTGCCGCCGGACCTCCTGCTGGTCGGCTTCGACCTGACGGTGGAGGAGATCACGGCACCCGCCTCCCGATGGTGGTTCGTGCTGGCGGAGCCTCCGACCGGCCCGCGCTTCGGCCTCGACCTGCCGCCGGAGGACGCGCCGGCGCCCGGCCGGCGCACTCCGCCGCCGCGCAACATGAATGCGCTGTCCTGGGGCGCCCTGCCGATGGCAGCAGCGGGGCCGTTCCTGGCCGCCGGGGCACCTGGCGCCGTGGCGGGCCTGGCCAATCCGGGCGGCGCGCCGGCCAGCCTCGCCTGGGGCGCCGATGCCGCGAGCACCGCCCGCATCCTGCTCCAGAGCCCCGTCCGCGCGGCATTCGACGCGCGGAAGCTGCTCGCGCCCGCCCGCCCGGAGTGATGCGCCATGCCGGAGGACCCATCCCTCGAAGCCCTGCGCGCCGCCGCCCGGCAGCAGGCCGTGGACCGCGACACCGCGCTTGCCCGTGCCCGCGACCTGGGGGCGCAGGCCGGGGCCACGGAGGCGGGGCTGGCGCACAGCCTGGCGGCGGGGAACCTTGCGGGGGCCAGGGCGGCGCTGGATGCCCGCCAGGGCCTGCGCGCCGCCGCCGCCGCCCAGGTGACGGACCGGCTGCGGCTGGAGGAGGCGGCACGCCTCGCCCTCGGCCAGCTTGGCGCACGGATCGATCCCTGCGACGCCGATCCGGCCGTGCCGCTGCTGCTGCTGCCGGTGCGGATCGAGACGCGCTACACCGCCGACCGCACCGCGCTGCGCGTGCGGCTGTTCCCGGACGACGTCCATGTGGACAGGCTCGAGCGCGGGCTGTCCGAGGCCGAGCGCGCCGCCGGCCTCGCCTGGTGGACCGCCGCCTGGCGCGGGGCGGAGGCGGAGCAGGAAGCCGCCTGGCGCGGCCTGGTGGAGCGGGTCGGGCGGGCCCGGGCGGCCTGGGTGGGGGAGGCGACGCGCCCCGCCAACCTCGCCGCGCGCGCCACCGAGGCCCCCGCTTTCCCGGCGACCCTGGCACCGGCGGGAATCGGTGGCGCGGCCCGGCTGCTGCCGGACCGGTTCCGCGTGGTCGCCCTGCAGGCTGGCCAGCCCTCCGAGGCCACCGGCAACCAGATCCCCGCGCTGCTCCCCGCCGCCCTGGTGCCGACCGAGGAGGCGACGCTGGTGGAGGCCGGCGGCGTGCGGCTCGCCCCCGGCACCGAATGGATCGCGGATTATGAGCGTGCGCTGGAATTGGGGCTGGCGGTGACGGTGCCGCTGGCGCGGCGCGGCGCGCCGGTGGACCAGCTTTTCGCCTTTGGCCTGCGTCGTAGCCTCGGTGCGGAGGAAGCGGCCGCGGAGCTGACCGACCTGCTGCGCGCGCACCGCTTCGGCGCCGGCCTCGCGCTGGTGCGGCAGGGCACGCCGACCAATAACGGGGAGGCGGCGCGTGCCGCCTGGCAGCGCCGGCCCGACCCGCAGCGCCCCGCGCTCGACCCGCCGGCCGTGGCCGAGGGCAGCGCGGCGGCGGTGCTGGCCGCGGCGCTCGGTCTCGATCCCGCCGTGCTCGCCGGGCTGGAGGGGGCGGAGGCGCGGGAGCAGCCGGCGGCGCGGGCGGCCAATACCGCCCTGTGGAACGCCAGCTGGGGTAGCTTCCTCGACCGGATCAACAGCGTCGGCCAGGCTGGCGCCGCGCTGTCCGATGACATGCGGGAGGCGGGACGGAGGCTGCACCGCGACCACGTCCGGGGACGCGGACCGCTGCCGACGCTGCGCATCGGCCACCAGCCCTATGGCCTGCTGCCGGCCGGCGCGCTGGACGGGCCCTGGGTGGCCACGCCGGGCGACGCCTTCGAGAAGGGCCTCGCGCAGATACTGCGGCGTGCGCGCGGCTGGTGGCGCGGTGGCATCGGCCGGGTGCCGCGCCCGGCGCCGGGGACGCCGCCCGAGGCGATGCGGGACGCGCTGGGCACCGCCCCGGTCTCCTTCGCCGTCTTCGTCCGCCAGGTGCTGTCGGAGGAGGCGACTGGGCTCGGCATCAGGGCATCGGGCGGCGACCCGCAGGAGATGCTGCTGGAAGCCGCGCTGGAACAGGCGATCTGGCACGACCTGGTGAACCTCTCCAGCCCGCGGTCGCGCATCGGCTTCCTCGGCAGGCAGGACCGCCACCTGCCGCTGCCGCATGTGGCCGAGGACGACCCGGCCTTCATCGCCGCGCTGCTGGAGCAGCGCGCCGGCCAGCCGAACAGCCTGCTGCAGGCCCTGCTGGCCATCTCGATGGACGCCGCCCTGCTCGAGGTGCGGGCCACGGCCGGGCAGCGGGTGATGGAGGTGTTCAATCGCGTCGCACCCACGCTCGACCCGCCGCTGCGCGAACGCGTGGCCGGCCTTGCCCGGCGGGTCGAAAGCATCGCGCCGCAGGTTGCGCCCGTCGCCGCAGCGGAGACGCTGGCGGCGGTCGCGGCGGAGCTGCGCGTGGCCTCCGGCATTGCGGAGCGGCCGACGCTTCGGGCGTTCCAGCCGGTCGCCACGACGACCAGCAGCTTCGCGGAGCTGGCGACCCAGGCCAAGTCCTCCGGCGTCGCCGCCACCTTCGACCGCTTCGCGCTGCAGGGCTGGTTCGAAGCGCAGGCGCGGATGGCGGAACTGCGTGGCGCGCTGGCCGAACTTGCGCAGGTGCCGCTCGACCAGCGGCGCCTGCTGCTTTCGGAAACCCTCGACACCGCCTCTCACCGGCTGGACGCCTGGGTTACCGCCCTGGTGGAGCGCCGGCGGGTGGCGATGCGGGCGGCGCGGCCGCGCGGCGTGCAGATCGGCGCCTATGGCTGGGTGGAAGGCATCGTGCCGGGCCGCGGCCGCCAGGCCGATGGCGGCTTCATCCATGCGCCGAGCCTGGCCCATGCGGCGACAGCCGGCGTGCTGCGAAGCGCCTGGATGCAGCAGCAGGCAGCCGGCGGCGAAGGCGCCTTCGCCATCGACCTCGGCAGCATGCGGGTGCGGCGGGCGCTGGAGCTGATCGACGGGATGCGCCAGGGCCAGCCGCTCGGCGCGCTGCTGGGCTATCGGGTGGAACGGGTGATGCATGAGGGCGGCGCGGCGCGGCTGGTCCGCTCGCTGCGCGCCGTCGCGCCGCTGACGCAGGGCCGGCTGACCGATCGCGACGCCGCTGCCGACGAGGCCGGCCGCGCGGCGCAGGAAGCGGTGGCGGCGGCCAACGTCGTGGACGGCGTGTTGCTGGTGACGGGCTGGAACGCCGAGGCGGTGGTCGCGCGGCTCTCGCAGCGGCCGGCCGACAACCCCTACCTGACGGGCGACTGGCCGCCGGTCTCGGCCGCGGAGCGAGCGACACTGGAGCGCGCGGTGGCGGAGGCGCAGGACGCGCTGGATGCGGTGGGCGACCTGCTGATGGCGGAATCCGTCCACCAGCTCGTGCAGGGCAACCTGGCGCGGGCAGGGGCGGCGCTGGATGCCGCAGGCAATGGCGAGGCGCCGGCGCCGGTTCCGCAGGTGGTCACGACGCCGGCCGAGGGCCTGCCGGTCGCGCACCGGCTGATGCTGGGCGTGCTTGGCGCGCCACCGGCGCCGGCGGCGGGCTGGGATGCCAGCCGCCCGCGCGCCGCGGCCGAGCCGGCGCTGGAGGCCTGGGCGGCGGCCCGCCTCGGCGACCCGGCTACCATCGTCGTCGGTGCCGCCGCCGACGGGACGCCGCTGACGCTGGCGGCAGCCGGGCGCGCCGCGCTCGACCTGCTGTATGACGCGGCGGATCGCGCCGGCTTCGACCAGCGCCTGCGCGCCGCGCTGCCCGACCTGCCGCCGGAGGCCCCGCTGGCGGAGGCGCCGAAGCCAGGCTGGGCGCCGGGGCTGCGGGCCATCGGCGACGTGCATGCGCTGGCCACGGCCCTGCGCGGGCTGCTCTCGGCCGGGCGCCCGGCGCTGCCGATCGATCTCGGCGTGCCGAACCTGCCGGTGGCGCGGCAGGTCGATCCGGCCTGGCTGTCGGCCGCCGAGGCGCGGCTGCGGGCAGCGCTCGCGGGCCTGGAAGACCGGGCGGAGGCGCTGGACTCGCAGATCGAGGCCGGTGCCCCGGCGGCGCAGGTACGCGACGCGATGGAGGGCCTGGCCGGCTTCGGCATCGTGGCGCCGGGCTTCAGCCGGGCCGACGTCCTGGCCGGCGGCGGCGGCGACCTCGGCGCAGTTGCCGAGCTGGCGCTGGCCGAGGCGGCGCGGCGGATCGGCACGGCCGAGGCGGCGCTGGCGCGGCCTGCAAGCGCTGCCAGCCTGGCCGAGGCGGCGGAGGCGATCTTCGGGGAAGGCTTCCGCCTGCTGCCCATGCTGGCGCCCGCACCCGCCGCGGATGGCTGGGATGAGGCACTGGCCGCACCGCCGCCCGGCGCCACGCGGGCCGCGGCGCGCCGCTGGCTGGCCGATGCCGCCTCGGTGCGCGACGGCGCGCGCCGGCTTGCGGAGGCGATCCTGCTGGCCGAGGTCACCGGCGCCCCGCCCATGCTGCGCATCGCACAGCAGGCCGGGCCAGGGCCCGAGCCCCCCGCGCGCTGGATCGGCCTGCCACTGGGCGAAGGCGAGCCGACGCCGGGGACGCCGGTGGTCGCCTGGATGCTCGACCTGCTGGGCGCGCCCGATCCTGCCGCCAGCGTCGGCGCGCTGGTGCTGGACGAGTGGGTGGAGACCCTGCCGCTGCGGGCCCGTGCCGGCGCACCGAAGCCGGGCGAGCCGCCGCCGGCCCCGAGGCCGCGTGTAACCACCGGTGTCGCCTTCCACGCCGCCGCGCCCAATGCCCGGGCGCCGAACGCCTGGCTGCTCGCCGTGCCGCCCGATCCGGCGCGACGCTGGGACAGCGCTGCGCTGCTGACCACGCTGCGGGAGACGCTGGAGCTGGCGAAGCTGCGCGGCGTGGTGCTGGAACACACGGTCGGCGCCGCCGCGCTGCTGCCCGCGCTCTACACCCGGACCGCGTCGTTGCAGGGCGAGCCGGTGCTGCGCCTTGGCGCGCTTGCCGGCCGGATCATCAAGACCGGGCCGATCACCGCGATGAAGGAGGCCAATCGATGAGTGACCTGCTGGTTGCGGAGCGCATGTCCGGCCTGCTGACGCAGGTGCTCACCGAACCTCCGGCCTGGACGCGCCTGGAGCCACGCTCGGTCTCCGGCGACCCGACGCCGGGGCTGGAGGCGCGGCTGCACGACCCGCTTTGGCTGCTCGCGCGGCAATGGCAGTTCGGCGAGTTCGAGGGCGAGGATGCCGGCACGCCGCTGTCGGTCCAGGCGCGGGTCAAGGCGACCCGCATCACCGCCTGGCAGCCCGGCGACCCCGCCGCCGGCCATCCGGTTCGGCCGCTGCCGCCCGGCATGCCGCTCGACCCCCTGGTGGAGGCAGAGCCGGCGGCGCCGGGCGGGCCGGGGCTGCGCCAGCGCGCCGAGGGCGGCAGCCTGCTCGCGACGGCCTTCGAGGAGGCGGGATGGCCGGAGGGCCGTGCGGCGCTGCTGGCCGCTTATCCGCTGGACACCACGGCGCGGGCGGCTGCCTTGCCGGAGGCGGTGCCCGAGGCCCTGGCGGTACCGCGCCTGTTCGCAACGCTCGGGCGTGGCTGCGCGGATGGGATGGCGGCCGCGGCGGCGCTGGCGGCAGGGGAACCCGGCTGGCTCACCGCCGCGCCCGAGGCGGCCAAGGCGGCGGCGGCAGAGTGGCTGGCCTGGTGGGGGATGGCGGTGATGCCTGGCGGCCCAGGGGGAGAAACCGGCGAGGCCTGGATCCCGCACCGGTTGGAACATCGCTTCCAGGTCGGGCTGGGCGACGGCACGGCCTTGCGGGCGCCGCTGCATGATGGCGGCGCCATCGACTGGTACAGCTTCGACGCCAGCGCCACACCACTTGCCGGAGCGCCGGCCGAGGCCGCGGAGGAACGGACGATTTCCGTGCTCGCCTCCCCTCTGCGCTATGCCGGGATGCCGGCGGACCGGCTCTGGCAGTTCGAGGATGGGGCGGTGAACCTCGGCGCGCTGGAAGCGCAGCCCACCGACCTCGCACGGCTCTGCTTCGTCGAGTTCGGCATGGTCTATGGCAGCGACTGGTTCTCCGTTCCGGTGGATGCGGAATGCGGCAGCCTGAACCGGATCGAGACGCTGACCACGACCGACACCTTTGGCGAGCACACCCTGGTGAACCCGGCGCCGGAGGGGCCGGCAGGCGCGCGGTTCCGCCTGTTTGCGCTGGATGCGGAGGCAGGGGCGGCGCCGCTGCGCGGCATGCTCGTGCCGCCCGCCTTGCGCGGCACGCTGGAAGGCCGCGCGCTGGAGGAAGTGTTGTTCCTGCGCGACGAGGCCGCCAACATGGCCTGGGCGGTGGAGCGCACCGTGCAGGCGCCAAGCGGCGATCCGCGCCCGCGCGCGGACGAGGCGCAGGCGCCGCCACCATCCCGGACACCGCGCGCGGGAACGGAGCTGCGCTACCTGTTGCAGACCACCGTGCCGCGCCACTGGATACCGCTGGTGCCGGTGGCGAAGCCAGGCAATGCCGGTGGCTTCGACCTGCGCAAGGGCACCATGAGCGGTGGTCGCGACTGGCTCGGCCGCCTGCTGGACCCGACGCCCTTCACACTGCAGGAGGAGGAGGTGCCGCGTGAGGGCCTGCGCGTGGCGCGCGTGCCCTGCATGGCGCGCGCGGCGGATGGCCAGGTGCTGCGCTGGGTCGCGCGCCGCGTCGGCCTGGGCCGTGGCGAAGGCTCGAGCGGGCTCGACTTCGATGCCACGACGACCGGCTGACGCGCGCGGCGCAGCGTCGCCGATCTGTGACCGGTGGGGGCCGTCGCGGGCCTTGCAGGCGCCCCGGCCGAGCAACGATGCTTGCAGCCTGACCGAACCACGAGGGGTGTTGGCGAACAGGAGCAACCAGGCCATGCAGCGCGGCAGGCACCATGGCTGCAAAGCCGGCCATGTCAGCCCGATCTTCATCCTGCTCCTCTGGCTCGCACCGCTGGCCCCGGCGGCGGCGCAGGACCGCGTCCAGGCGGACCCGCTGCGCACCGCCTTCATCGAGATGATGGCAGCCCCCGGGCAGCCCGATGCGGCGTTGCGCTACGCGCGCCTCGCGGCCGCCACCGGCGATGCCCGCGCCGCCATCATCGCGCTCGAGCGCGTGCTGCGCATCGACCCGCAGCTCGACAACATCCGGCTGGAGCTTGCCTCGCTGCATCTGGCCTCCGGCTCGCCCGACCTCGCCGCCGCCTATGCGAGGGAGGCGCTGGAGAATCCCGACATCCCGCCCGATGTCGAGCGCCGCGGGCGCATGCTGCTGGCGCAGGCCGAGCGCGGTGCGGCGCGAAGCACCTTCGATGTCAGCGGCTTCGCCGGCGCCCGCTACGACAGCAATGCCAATGAGGCCACCAGCCTCGGCAGCGTGCCCATCTTCCTCCCGGAGTTGCAGGATTTCGTCGGTGTGCAGGTGCCGACGCGCGGCCAAAGCGACTGGAGCATGGTGCTCGGCGCCCGCGCGCAGCATCGCTACGACCTCGGGCTGCAGCGCGAGGGAAGCTGGCAGACGAACGCCGCCTTGTTCGACCAGCGCTTCGCCCGCATCGCGCGCGGCTACGACCTGTCCATCGCATCGCTCGATAGCGGCCCCCGCATTGGCGTCATCCAGGGCGAGGGCGCGCGTCTCGCGCTGCGCCCCTTCGCCTCCGCCGCCTGGATCGGCTATGGCGGCGAGACCTACGCCTGGCTCTACGGTGGCGGGCTGACAGCCGAGGTCAAGCTGCCGCCGCGCTGGACGCTGGAACTGACCTGGCTCGGCCGCTTCGGCAACTACGAGAACACCGAGTTCCGTCCGCGTTCACGCGAATTCACCGGCGCGGAGCAGGGCGTAGTGGCCACCGTGGAATATGCCATGACGCGGGATACGCGCCTTTCGGCCTCCCTCAGCTATTCGGATGCGGAGGCGCGGGAGGATTGGTGGGCGCGCAGCGGCTGGGGTGGCTCGCTCGGCGTGACCAGCGTGGTGGAACTCGGCCCCCTGGGCCCGGCGGAGCTTGCGACGCGTGTCGGCGTCAGGCGCCTGCGCTACGACGCGCCGGATCCCTTCATCAATCCCCTGCAGAGCCGGCGGGATACGCGCTGGGATGCCGGGGCATCGCTGGTGCTGCCGCTGGGCCGGGCGGTCGCGCTCGCGCTCGAATACGGCTGGTACGAGCAGGACAGCAACTACGGCTTCTACAGCTACGGCAACCATGCCCTGACGCTTGGGTTGCGCTTCGGCCTCTGAGGAGGGACGGGAGATGGGCAAGATCCACAAGGCGACCGCCGGCCGGCGACTGGCGCTGATGGCCACCGCCTTCGCCGCCCTGGCAGCGGGCGCGGCTGGCGGCGCGCAGGCGCAGGACCGGCTGACCGGCGTCATCCTCCGCGGCCCGGCGCCTGGTGCGCCCCGCCCGCCGCCGCCGGAGAACCTGGTGTTGGCGCCCGGCCTGCGCATCGAGAGCCCGGCGGGAAGCTGGACCGAGATCGCCTTCATGGGCGGCACCACGGTGGTGCTGGAACAGGGGGCGGATTTCACGCTGCAGGGCATGGCGCGCGACCCGCAAAGTGGCCGGCTGGTGGTGCGGGCGGCGGCCGGGCGCGGGCGGCTCCGGATCAACACGGCGTCCGACGTGGAAATGCTGGTGACGACGCCGGGCGCGGTGGTGCGTGTCGTCGCCGGCTCGGCGGTGGTGCAGGCGGGTGCGGGCGGGTCGGCCACGCTGCTGGCGGGCGGCCCCCTGCTGGTGCGCCAGCCGAGCGGGCGGGAGGATGCCGTGCGCCGCCCCGGCTTCGGCGTGTCCTTCGTCGCCGCGGGCGCCGCCAGCGGCCCGGAACGCCGAACCCGCGCCGAACAGGCCGCGGCCATGCAGGGCTTCGCCCAGGTGCAGCGCGGCGGTGGCTGGGACGGTGACGCCGCAGTGGAGCCTGGCGGCGCGGCGAATGGCCGGCGCTTCAACGGAGGCGATGATCTGCGTCCGCGGCGTTATGAAGGCACTGCAATTCCGATCGCCGCAGGCAGCGGGGGCAGCGTGGCGACGCCCGCTGGCGCGCGCGCGCCGGGCAGCAGCATCGCAGGCTCCGGCATCGTCGCACCGCGCATCAACGCCAGCACGACCAGTATCGGCGCTGCCAATTCCCAGGTCGATCCCGGTTCGCAGGAACCGGATGCAAACATCGCCGGCATCGCCTCGATCCGCAGCTTCGGCACCGGACGGGTGCGCCGCATTCCGGCCGGCGCCTCCGGCGGCGCGGTGACGGCGGACCGGAAGGTCGTGGCCGCCGCCACGCGCAACGACACGGGCGCGATCCGTGGCACGGGCGCCGGGGTGGCGGCGAGCAGCCTGTTCACACCCCTGTCGCGCAGCGGGGAGCAGCTGCCGCAATCCGGCGGCATCACGCTCTATGACGCGGTCGCCCGCGTCGGCGTCGTGGAGCTGAACGCCTTTGCCGAGGTGCGGCTGGCGGATACGAGCGGTGGGCTGAACTTGGTTCGCGTGCCGCGCATCAGCGTCGCCGACTCGGCGACACCCACGGCGGCTTTCACCTCCAGCTCCGGCAGGCGGCGCCTTGACTACACCGGCAGCGCATTGTTCGAGGTGGGGCTGCAGAACCGCGACGCCGGGCCGCAGCAGCGCCGCGAATCACCGACCACGCCGCCCGAAGTGCTGGCCAGCACGCCGACGGATGGCCGCGTATCGCGCCTGTTCGGCGAGATCGGGTTGATCTCCTATGTCGGCGCAACGCCGCTTCCGGACCTCGTGATCCTCGGCGGAGAGCTTGGCACGGATGACAACGGCCAGCCCACGCGCTCCGGCCGCACGATCTCCTCGGATGGGCTGGCGCCGGATCTCAACACGCCGGACCGCGTCGTCCCGGCGAGCGAAGTGATGCCAAGCGTCTTCATCGTGGACAAGATCACCGCCAGTTCCCAGCGCATCTTCGCCGATCCCGGCATCCAGGAAGGCGAGCGCTTCTTCGTCATCGGCGGCACGCCGGTTCCCGCGTCCGGCGGCCTGCCCGGCACGGCGCCAGGCCAGGTCACGCGCTTCGCCATCTCGGACGGCATGAACCCGCTCGGCGGCTTCCAGGAAGGCGCGACGGTGGAGGCGCAGTTCAACGGCGCGGACCGGCCCATCGCCTTCTCCCGCTTCAACGCCTTCCGCCCGGACGAGACCTTTGCCGGCCGGCCTGCCGATGCCCGGACGGCACCCACCGGCCGCGGGGACACGCATCTGCTGGTCGTTGGCGGCACACCGGCCGCGGCGCTGCGGGGTGAGGTCGAGGTCATCGGCGGCGGCGGCGGATCCGTCTCCGTCTCCGTCGGCTCCATCGGGCGGCACGGCGACAGCCTGGTGCTGTCCGGCAATACCTACGGCACCGCGCGGCTCGACGCGTCGCAAGGCTCGCTGGTCATCCGCTCGGCGCTCGGCTCGCTTGGCACGGATGCGGCTGGCACGGGCGCGCATATCTTCCCGAGTGCCAGCGACCCCGCCAGCGCAGGCTACTTCGCGGTGGGCACGCAGGATGTACGACGCGGGGTGCCCGGCAGCGACGGCGGCCAGCCCGGCACGATCGAGCCTGTCGGCGGCGGTGACTCGGCGCCCTTCGGCTTCACGCGGCTGGCCACCAATGTCAGCGTCGGGCCCGGCGCCGCGGCCCCGGCCGCGCTGCCGCAGGGCGGCGCCGCGGCGCTGCGCGGCTTCGCCGCCGGCATCGTCGAATCGGTGCGGGACGGCGCGGTTTCGCTGCATGGCGTCAGCACTGAGGGCGGTGGTGGCGTCGCGATCGACCGTGCCGAGGGCGCCAACACCTTTGCCGCGCGGATCGACCTGGTTCCGCGCGCCGCGGGGGAATTGGCGGTGAACCCGCTGGCCGCCGTGGCGCCGAATGGCGTGGCAGGCACGCAATCCCTGGCCTTCGGCGGAGAATCCGCGACCGGGCAGCCGACCACGGCCTGGATCGGGCAATCCACCTTCGGCGCCGTGGTTCCGGATCGCGCCGCGCTGCTCAGCGTCGATGGCGACCTGCTGGCCGGCATCGCCGGCGGGCGATCCACCATGCCGGCCAGCACCGAGCATCTCGCCTGGGGGATGTTCCTCGGCGACCTCGTCAATGATGCCGGCGGGACGCGCCGCGACCATGTGAACCTCGGCTTCTGGGCCGCTGGCCGGCCTGTGGATGCCGCCACCCTCGGGGCGCTGCGCGGCACGGCGAGCTATGGGGGCGGGATGATCGGCACGGTGGCGGAACCGGGCTCCCTGCGCAGCGTGGCCGGCAGCTTCACGCAAAGCTGGGATTTCGGCGCGCGGCGCGGCGGGATGGCGGCGGATTACGATGGTCGCCGCTACGATGCGCGCATCGCCATGCCGCCCGGCAGCGCCGCCTTCAGCGGCAGCGGCGTGACCGGGGATCGGCGCCTGGTCGTGCAGGGTGGCTTCTTCGATGCGCGTGGCGCCGGCACGACGACGCCGCCCGCCGGGGTCGGCGGCGCCTTCGGCATCGCGGGTCCAGGCTACGGCGCCAATGGCGTGTTCGTCGGCCGCAGGCCGTGACGCCTGCCGCAGGGCTCTGGGGGACGCATGATGGTCCACCGCCTGCTCCTGGCGCTGCTCCTGGCGTTATGCGCCGGCAGGCCGCTGCTGATCCTGCCGGCGGCGCCCGCGGCAGCGCAGGTGCGGGGTCCTGGCGACCAGCGCCCCGACCAGGCGATACGCCAGGCGGAAGCGCTGGCCGCCGGCGGCAACCTGCTTGCCGGGATGCGGGTGCTGGAGCGCTGGTTCGCGGCCGGCGCGCCCCGTGCCGACGACTGGGACCTTGCGCGACTGCGGCTGGCTGCCGCCCGCCTCTCGGGCCGCATGGCCGACCAGCCGCGGCTTCGCAGCCACCTCGACGCGGCCGAGGCTCTGGCGCGCCGCAGGCCGCTGGCGGCCGAACCCCTGGCGGCCGCGCGCATCCTGCGGGACGTGGCGCTCGTGTGGCAGAGGGCAGGGGATCTCGACCGTGCCGATCGCGGCTTTTCGGCGGCGCTGCCGACGCTTGAGGCCGAGGCGCCGGCCGAGGCCGCGGTCGCCGCTAATTCGCGCGGCCTGGTGCGGCACGCCGCCCTGCGCTTCGCGGAGGCGGCGGCGGATTTCGCCCGCAGTGTTGCGCTGCTGCGCTACGCCGCAGGCCTGGGCCCGGGAGAGCCCGACCCGCAGGGCGAGGCGATGGTGGAGGCGCTGGTCAACCTCGCCCTCCTCCGGCTGGAAATGGGCGATGCGGCGGGTGCGCGGGCGTTCACGCGCCGCGCCCATGATGCGGCCGGATCGGATGCGCGACGGCAGGGCGCGGTCGCGCTCGCCGTGGCACAGGTGATGCTGCAGGCAGACCTCGACACGGTGGGCGCGGACGCACTGCTCGACCACCTCGCCACCACTGGCTACGCCGATGATCCGCTGCGCGGCCATGCGCGGCTCGCCCAGGCCATTTCGCTGTTCGAGCGCGGCCGGATGAGCGAGGCGGCGGAGGCGGCGAGCGCGGCGGTGGAGATCTATCGCGCCACCCTCGGCGATCGCCACCCCAGCTTCGGCCAGGCGCTTCACACCCTGGCCACGGCGCTGACCGAGCTGGGACAGGCGACCGAGGCTGACGCCGCCTTCACCGCCGCTGCCCGGCTGTGGGAGGAGACGCTCGGGCCGGAATCCGTGGCCTTCAACGCCACCCGCGTCGAGCATGGCTGGCTCCATCTGCGGCAGGGCAACCTCGATGCGGCGGAGGCGCATGCGCGCGCCGCGCTGGCAGCGCATGCCCGCATGCCACCGCCCGATGCGCGACCGGAGGGGCTGGCTACGGTCCTTCTCGGGCTGGTCGCGGAAGACAGGGCGGCCCGGGTCGCGGATGCTGCGGATGCGGCGCGGCTGGTCGAGGAGGCGGCAACCCTGTTCCGCCAGGGCCAGGCGCTCATTGAACAGGCGCGCGGGCCTCAGTCCGTGGACCTCGCCTTTTCACTGCTGCGCCTCGGGAGGCTGCTGACCCGGGCTGGCCGGCATGAGGAGGCTGCGCCGCCGATCGACCGAGCCATCGCGCTCTATGAACAACTCGGTGCCACCGGCACCGTGCGGGTGGCGGAGGCGATGACCGCGCGGGCCATGCTGCGGGCGGAGTCCGGCGATGCGCGGGGCGGCCTGCGCGACGCGCAGGATGCGCTGATGCTGCTGCGGACGCGGGTGGGCGGGGTGGAGGCCGAGGTCCGCACCGGCGTGGTGACCCATCGCGCCGCGGTGCGGGAGCTGTTCCTCACCCAGGCACGACTCCTGATCGACCTGGCGCCGGAGGACCCGCAGGCGCGGGAGGCCGCCTTCGCGGCCTCGCAGGAGGCGCTGAGTTCGCGCGCCGCGCAGGCGCTTCGGCTGACCGCGGCGCGGCTGGCGGCGGAGGACCAGGCTCCGGCCTTGGCGGATCGGTTGCGGGCATTGCGGGCGGCGGAAGATGCGTTGCGCAAGGCGGATGCACAGGTCGTCGCGGGGGCCGCGCAGCCCTTGCAGCTTGCCGGCAATGCCGGGCTGGCGCGGCTCGAGGCGCGCCAGCAGGCGGCCGCGCGGCTTCTCGACATCACGGCGGAGATCGCGGCGCTGGCGCCCGGCTTCGCGGAATACCTGCTGCCCGGCACCGCGACATTGGCGGAGGTACAGGCGATCCTGGCCCCGGATGAGGCGCTGCTGGCGCCGGTGGCGGGGGAGGATGCGCTGCTGCTGTGGGTGGTGACGCGCCAGGCGGCGCGGGTGCTGCGGCAGCCCATCCCGCGCTCCGAGGTCGAGCATCTGGTCGCGCGGCTGCGGGAGGGCGTGGACCTGGATGCGGTGGGCGGCGAAGTGGCCGCCTTGCCCGCGATCGACCTGGAGGCCGCGAAGGCGCTGCACGCCGTGCTGATCGCACCGGCCGAGGCGGCAGGGCTGCTGCCCGGCCCGGGGGGGCACCTTCTGTTCGTCCCCGACGGGGCGCTGGACGCGCTGCCGCCGCAGATGCTGTTCGACCCCATGCGCGGCTGGCTGCCGCGGCGCTACGCCGTGACCATCGCACCCTCGGTGCGCGCCGTGGTGGCGGCGGATGCAGCCGCGAAGCAACCATCGCGCGCGCCGATGGCCTTCCTGGGCATCGGCAATCCGCTGGCGCAACCAGCCGCCGCGCCGGCCGGCATGCGTGGCGAGGGCTATGCGCTTGCCCGGCGGCTTGAACGGCTGGCGGCGCTGAAGGAGACGGACGGGGAAGTGCGCCGCATTGCCGGCGTGCACCCGCCGGGCAGCAGCGAGATGCTGCTGGGCGCGGAGGCGACGGCGCGCGGCTTCCGCGCGGCCAGGCCGGCACGGTTCCGCACCATCGGCTTTTCCATCCACGGGCTGATGGCCGGCAGCCTCGGCGGCCTGGACGAGCCCGCGCTGGTGCTGACGCCCGAGGGCAATGGGGCGCGCATGGACGGGCTGCTGCTGGCGTCCGACGTGGCGGCGATGGAGCTGGATGCCGAGCTGGTGCTGCTGTCGGCCTGCAACACCGCGGCGGGGGATGGGCTGCCGGGGTCCGAGCGCCTGTCCGGCCTGGCGCGCGCGTTCCTGGTGGCGGGTGCGCGGTCGCTGCTGGTGAGCCACTGGCCGGTGATCAGCGCGGTGACCGTGGAGGTGGTGACCGGCTTTGCCGAAGCGGCGACGGCCGATCCGCGTGCCCGACGGGCGGAGGCGCTGCGCGCCGTGATGCTGCGCATGATGGATGACCCGAAAGGGGAGCTGGCGCACCCGCTGTTCTGGGCGCCCTTCGTGGTCGTGGGCCGGTGACGGCTTGGCATGCAGGAGGCACCGCGCTGGTGCCCCTGCTGGGCACCCGCGCATCGAAGGCGCCGTCGCCCTGCCGTCAGCGCATCGGTGGCGCCGGAGCGCCGCCCGGCGGTGGCACATCCTGTGCGGTGCTGGTGCCAAGCCTGGGGCGTGGCATTTGCAGGTCACTCTCTCCCAGGCCGCGCGGCACCAGGCCGTTCTGGCTGGCTCCAGGTGCAAGCCGCAGGACCCGGCAATCCGGATAGGGCAAGCACGGCTGCGCTTCCGCACCTGCAGCGCCGCGTTGCAGCGGCCCGGTCGACGGGGCAACTGCGCTGCCCGGCGCTTGGGATTGCCCAGGCGTCTGCGCCGCGACGGGCGCCGCCGGGCCGGCGGCAAAGCCGAGCACCGCGAGGGCGAGGATGAACGTACTCCGGCATGGGCGGCTCATCGGCGTGTCTCCGTCGGTGGTGCGGGCGGCTGGGAGGGTGGCAGCGCGAACGTCACTGCGCGCATTCCGAAGACAACGGGGCGCTGGAATACCTGGCGCAGCGAGATGCCGGCGCTGTCGGCGCGCCAGACCGCGCCCTCCGCGCCCGCGGCCCGGTCCAGGCTTGCGCGCAGATGCGCCTCGCCCGCATCGGTGGTGGGCGCCGTGCCCGGAGCCGCCGGGCCGCCGCGCGCCGAGGCGCCACGCCCGTCGTCGCGTGCGCGGCGGTGCTCGATCTCGCGCATCAGGAAGACGCGGGTCACGAGCCGCAGGTGCACCGGCACCACATAGCGGCCCTCCCGTGTCTCCAGCACCCGGTCGCTGACCGCATAGGCGAGGGTACGGCGGGCGAAGGCGTCGGTACACAGCAGCGCGGTCTCGGGTGCCGCGCACCATTCGTCGAAGCGCCCGGCGGCGGCGGCGGCATGCACGCCATAGGTCTCGGCGACGGGGATACGGATTTCCTCCTCCTCCAGAATCTCCCGCCGCGCACCGAAGGCGCCGAGGATGCCCGCCGCCGTGCTGCCGACCCGGCGGCTGTGGCGGATCACGATGCCGGGGAAGGCCGTGAGGGTGAGGGCGATGGCATCAGGCGGCGGGACGTCCGTGAGTTCGGTCCGCGGCTGGCGGCGGAATTCGCCACCCTCTTCCCTGGCAACAGTATCGGGAAAGACCGGGCGGCGGCGCGGCGCACGCAGCAGGTCGCGCAGGTCCAGCTGCGCCAATCGTACCGCCTTGCCGAGAAGCGGCGTATCCGAGGCGTCGGAGGCGATGAAGGCCCAGAGGTCACCGACATGCAGATCCTCCTCCGGCGGAAAGACGGGAAGCACGCCGAGCCTCCCGACGCTCCGGTTCCAGGCTTGGGCAACATCCTCCACCGCCGGATCGGGGGCAGCGTCGAAGGGACGGACGACCAGCAAAGCGAAGGCGATCGCGACGCCCGTCACGATCACCGGCCAGGACCAGCGGCGCAGCGTGGTCCAGTTGGGGCGAAGCCTGTTGGGGTCGAGGCGCATCGCATCCCCCGCAGCGAAGGCTTCAGCTTAAGCGAACAGCAGGGAGGTATTCCACTGAATGCCGAAATGGAGTTGGAGCTGACCCGCACTTCCTGCTCCGCGTCTGGTGTGACCCAGCCGGGCATATCCTGCTGGCGCAGGGCAATCCGAGCCGCCTGACGCGGCTGGTGCCAGTCCGGCAGGTGACGAAGGAGGGCCGGCCATCCTTCCCATCTGTGGTCGATGCTCAGTCAGGTAAAGCAATGAACCTGTCGTGTCCCGCGATGCGGCATCGCAAGCGCCTTCGGGCGCAGGCTCCTTCACGCAGTGCGCACCAGGATTTATCTGCATTTACTGCCGTCATCCTCGATGCCGCAGGTACCGTCCGGCGGCAGGCGATGTGGTGGAGCGTTGCGCGTGGACACCGGGGAGATCCTGGATGGTCAAGGCGCGCATGGTGATGCCTCGTGGGCCTGTCATGCGACCGTGATCGAGCCGATGCGGCACCTCGCCCCTTGGTTGCGGCACGGATTCCGAGGAGCCATCCATGACAATCCTGTCCCGCCGCTCGCTTGGGCTCGGCGCCCTGGGTGCCGGCATCCTGCCTCTCATACGTGGCGCGGAAGCCGCCACGCCAGTGTCACGCGTGACGCCGCTGGCGCAGATCCGCATCGGCCGCTTCACCGTGACCGCGCTGACGGATGGCTACGCGGACATGCCCTACAACTTCTTCCCGGGTCGCAGCGCGGCCCAGGTCGAGCAGGCTGCCGCGGCGCAGTTCGTGGCCAGGCCGAGCGGCCTGCGGCTCGTGTTCAACCAGTATCTGATCGAGGACGGCGAGCGCCGGATCCTGGTCGATACCGGGCCGGCCGGATCGATCGGACAGACCGGCGCACTGCCGCAGGCGCTTGAAGCGGTCGGCCTGCGCCGTGACCAGATCGACGCCATCGTCGTCACGCATATGCATGAAGACCACATGGGCGGACTGGTCGTCGGCGGGCAGAAGAACTTCCCGAATGCCGAGCTGCACATCGACCGGCGCGACATCAGCCACTGGACCGATCCGGCGAAGCGCAGCGCCGCGCCCGATTATCTGCAGAACAGCTTCCGGATGTCGGCCGAGGTGGTGCGCCTCTATCCCCGGCTCCAGGCGATCGATGGCGAGCGCCAGATCCTGCGCGGCATCTCCATCGTCGACCTGACGGGCCACACTCCCGGCCATATCGGCGTACGGGTCGAGGATGCGGGGCAGAGCCTCATCATGGTGTCCGATATGCTCTTCCCGGTGGTGCATCCGGCGGCAACCGATGTGGGCTTCGTGTTCGAGCAGGACCGCGCGGCAGCCCAGGCCATGCGAGACCGGTTCTTTCCCCGCGCCGCGGCGGAAGGCGCGCTCATCGCCGCGACGCATATGCCGTTCCCGGGTCTGGGCCGGATCGTCTCCGACCGCGGGCAGCTTCGGTGGAACGTCGCCGACTGGGCCCTGCAGGGCTGACGGATGTAGGATGCGGCCGCCGGGCCTCGCCCGGCGGAGGCAGGGAGAGGGCTGGATGCGACACCGGTATCAGGAGATCGCGACGACGCCATCGGTCATGCAGGCGCGCGAACGGTACGGCGCATCCCAGCGCGCGCGATCCGCGCCAGCCGCATCCGCGGAGGAGCCCGCCAGCCATGACAGGCTTGGACCGGCGGAAGCGCAGTTCATCACGGGACGCGACGGCTTCTATCTGGCCAGCATCTCGGAAACCGGCTGGCCCTATGTCCAGTTCCGCGGCGGGCCTTCCGGCTTCCTGCGGGTTCTCGACGACAGGACGCTGGGATTTGCCGACTTCCGCGGCAACCGGCAGTACCTCACTATCGGCAATGTCACGGCGGATGACCGCGTATCCCTGTTCGTGATGGACTATCCGCACCAGCGCCGCCTGAAGATCTTCGGGCGCATGCAGGTCGTCGATGCGCGGGACGACCCGGCGCTGGCGCAACGCCTGGCGGTCCCGGATTATGCGGCGCGGACCGAGCGCGCCGTCCTGATCACCGTCGAAGCCTATGACTGGAACTGCCCGCAGCACATCACGCCGCGCTACTCGGAGGCGGAGCTCACGGCCATCATCGAACCTGTACGCGCGGAGATCATCGCCCTGCGCGCGGAGAATGAGCGCCTGCGGCGTGAGGCACAGGGCTGATCCCAATCGGCAGCGTGGCACCCGACCGAAACATCGGGACGCCAGGTCTCAACCGTATGCGCGCCGTTGCCTCAGGCCGCATGCGGCACGGCCTGGTGGGGACGCCGCCAGAGGCCGGGGCTGATGCCCGCCAGCCTGCTGAAGGTTCGCGTCATATGTGCCTGGTCGGCGAAGCCTGCCAGGATCGCGATCTGCGCCATCGACTCACGATCGTCGAGCAGCAATTCCTTCACCTTCTCGACGCGTGCGTTCAACTGCCAGCGATGCGGCGGCATGCCGGTCGAGGCCTTGAACGCACGACAGAAATAGGACACGGAGAGGTGCGTCTCCGCCGCCAGCTCCTGCATCCGGACGTTCTCGTCGAGCCTTTCCCGCAAGATCTCGATGGCCTTCCGCAATTGCCAGGGCGCAAGCAGGCAGCGGGCTTCCTCGGGCATGGTCGGCGCTGCGAGCTGCGCGAGGCTGTCCAACAGGCCCGCCGACAGGCCGTCTCCGTACAGCGTGTCTCCTGGCTCCGGATCGTGGCACGCCTCGGCGAACAGCCGCGCCAGGCGAAGCAGCCTTGGGCAGGCGAACATCGGCCTGGCTGCCAGGGTGCTTTCCAGATCGATCCGCTTCTCCCGCGTGTTGGCCAGGGCATCGCCATCGAATTGCAGGACGATGTGGCGCAGGTAGCGCAGGCCGCGCGCTTCGCCCCTGGCCCCGTGCCGTGGCGGAATGAGTGACAGGGGCAGCGGCTTTCCAGATGGCGCCGCCGCCCTGGCGCAAGGGCTGATGCACATGCTCGCACGCCCTCCGACTTCCTCCAGCATCACGGAGAGCTGCGTCGCTTCAGACCACAGGGCGATCTGAAGCGACGGGCCGCAGCGCAGCTCGGTGAGGCTGGCGGCAACTATGCTCCAGCGCCGTTGGACCTGTCGCAGCAGATCCCCGCCGAGGTAGATGGGGCGAGGGGGCGCTGCCCGTATTGCCGGGCCTCCTGATGCGGTCGCGGAGAGAAGCACGGGCGGATGGGTCATGCGGCGCTCCGGGGATTGTGCTGTGCCGCACATCCTCCGCACGGGCTCCGTATGGCGTGAGTAAATCGACGTAAATCGATGGCTCATGCCCGGCACCGCGCGGCCGCCACCAGGGATACGCCGGCGACGTCGTCCTTGCCGCGGATCGGAAGGCGCGAAACAGACAAGCCGGACCGGCCGCGCCCAGGCTTCCATGCATGGCGACGGAAGCAAGGACGCTGCCGTCCGGGCAGCCTGCCCCCTGCCGCCCAGCCAGCGCGTCAGATGGCTCAACAAGGAAGGACCACGCCATGAAGTCTCCCATGATTGCCGCCGCCCTGGTGGCCTCGCTGGCAGCGTTGCCTGCCGGCGCGCAGACGCTGATGAGTTGCCAGGTCGAGGAAGTTCGCGGCTCCGGCGAGAATGTCGAGATCGTCTATTCCATGAACTGCGGGCCGGTGGTGGGCGGCGACGTGACCCGTATCGAGTCCACCGGCAACAACGAATTCCGCGTGACCTATGGCGCGGGCCGCCCGGCCATCGGCGGAGGACCGGTCTATATCCTGCGCTACAACAGCGAGCTGGGCGCGCCGGGCGACCGGCATTACGGCGCGCCCCTGGATGGGAATGTGGGGACGCCGCGCCGCTGAACGCGAGCGTTCACGGCCGGCCGTGGCCTTGGCTGCGTGCCGGCCCGATGAATACGAGCGGGGCGCGCCGCGAAGCGCGCCCGGCCACCGTGATGGCATTCCGCACAGCCGCCGCGTCGGAGCCGGCTCTCCTCAGCTTGGCGCCACCCTGATGCGGTGTAGGCTTGCTGCATCCACCCTACGGGGAAGACGATCATGGACTGCCATACGCGACTGCACCTCCGGCGCAGCGAAGCCGATCATCGACCGCCGTCGCGCCATCTTCCGCGGCGGATCGGCGCATGACACGGGTGGCCGAGGCCGGCGCGCCGCTGAACCGGGCGAGGGCGGCTGTCCTGATGCTGCACGGGCGGGGCGGAGATGCCGACGGTATGCTCAGCCTGGCGGAGGCGCTGGCACAATCAGACGTGGCCTGGCTGGCGCCGGAGGCCGTTGGGCGCAGCTGGTATCCCTATTCCTTCCTCGCCCCCTTGGCGGATAACGAGCCACATCTTTCCGCCGCGCTCGGCACATTGACCTCGCTGCTGGAGCGGTTGGCGAAGGAGGGTGTGCCGCCGGCGCGGGTGGCATTGCTGGGGTTCTCCCAGGGGGCCTGCCTGGCGCTGGAATATGCCGCGCGCCACGCACAGCGCTACGCGGCGGTCATCGGGCTCAGCGGCGGCCTGATCGGTCCGGAGGGCACCTCCCGCGCCTATGCCGGCAGCCTTCAGGACAGCCCGGTCTTCCTCGGCTGCAGCGACATCGACGCGCACATCCCGCTGGCCCGGGTAAGGGAAACCACGCGGGTCCTCACCGCATTGGGCGGCGCGGTCGAGGAGCGCATCTATCCCGGCATGGGCCACGGCATCAACGAGGACGAAGTCCGCCAGCTGCGCGCACTTCTGTCACGCATCGCTGCGCCGGAGGCGCGTGCCTGACGCCGTGCGCCCGACATGCAGGTTGCGTCGATCGGACCGGCCTAGCCGATCGAGCAATTGCCGTGCCTGTGCAACATCCCGGCCGTCGGCCGCTGCGTCGAAGCGGGCGCAGACCGGACCGAGCAGGGCATGGGCTTCGGCCGTACGGCCCTCGGCAGCCCAGCAGCTGGCCAGGGCCAGCGCGGCGCGCAGCTCGAACATCATGGCGCCCGACTGTGCCGCGAGCTTCGCTGCGCGCAGCAGGCTCGCCTCGCCACCCCGCGCATCGCCTTCGCGCCACTGCAGAATCCCGCGCACCCGCAGCACCTCGGGCTCGCACCAGCGCTCCTCATTGCGCTCGACCATGTCGAGCGCGGTCGCCATGCTTTCGCGCGCGATGTCCAGCCGGCCATGGCGCAAGGCGGCGTCGGCGAGCATGCACAGGAAGTTCGGCATCCTGCCCAGGAAATGCGTGGCCATCATGTCGGTCAGCGCGGTCTGCATCCGCTGCACACCCTCGGTATCGCCGCGCTCCTGCTGGATCATCCCCTCGAACAGGCGGGCCGCCGGTTCCCAGATGATGATGTCGCATTGCCGGAGGTTGGCGACCAGGCAGGCGAGGCGCCGCTCCGCCACATCGATCTGCCCTGTCCACAGAGCCACGGGAATGGCCGCCAGCACCAGGGCGGTGGAATGGGAGACGAGGTGCCCGATCTCCGTCGCACGATCCAGCGCGGCCTGTACCGTCGCAGCCGCCTCATGCGGCTGGCCTGCCACCCACTGGACCACGCCGAGCGAGGTCCTGATGGCGACGCACCAATCGAACTGGAAGCGCGCGAGGCGCGAGCGCCGGACGGTGCTGTCGTCGCGTCGTACCAGCCGTTTCAGCTCCTCATGCGCGCCACGGACATCGCCCATGAAGAACTCGGTCATCACCCGCATCCGCTCACCGGCCGGAACCGCTGAGCTGTCATTCTCGCCGGCGATCGCCTGGAAACGCCGGAGGCTCTTCAGCGTCTCGCGGTGCTGGCCGTAGAAGCACTGCAGCACGACGAGACCCAGCGCCGACCGCACCTGGTAGTCCTGGTCGCCCGCCAGTTCCGCCAGCCGCAGGCTCTCCTGCCACAACGCCTCGCCGCCGGGGGCGAAGCGCTCCGTGTAGCTCAGGCTCCAGGCATGCGCGGTCATCAGCTTCATCCGCGCGGCAAGGCCGCCCTCCGCCAGCGCGGGGGATTGCAGGGCGCGGCGGACACGCTGGCTGCCCTCGCCGACGGAAGACATCTCGTCCCAGAGCGCGATGGCGCAGGCGGTCAGGCGGACCCCCAGCACGGGCTCACCCTCCGCGCCGAAGGCCCAGTCGAGCGCCCGCCGCAGATCATTGGCCAGGCGACCGTAGGCGACGGTCCATTCCTCGTGGACACGCCACTGCAACTCGGCCTCGGCGCGCTCGAACAGCATGAGGAGATGGGTGGCGTGGGCCGTGCAGGCGCAGCGCTGCTCGCCCGCGCCGCGCAGCCGCTCCGCCGCATAGCTGCGCGTCGCGTCGAGCAGGCGATACTGCAGCATGCCGCCGGCGAAGCTCGATGACAGCAGCGACTTGGCGACGAGACCCTCGATGCAGCTTGCGATCTCCTCCGGCGGACGCGCCAGGTTGCGGCCGACGCCGATGGCATCGTCAAGCATGAAGGCCCCCGCGAAGACGGAAAGGAAGCGCAGCACTGCCGCCTCGGCCTCGGACAGCAGGCGGTAGCTCCAATCCAGGGTCGCCAGAAGGGTCTGCTGGCGCAGCGGCGCCTCGGCCGGGCCGTAGCTCAGCAGATCGAAGCTCTGATCCAGCAAATGGAGGAGGGTTCCGGCATCGTAGCCGCGCAGGCGCGGGGCTGCGAGTTCGATGGCGAGCGGAATGCCATCGAGCCTGCGGCAGATGCCGGCGACGATCGGCGCGTTCGCGTCGGTCAACCTGAAACCGCTGGCCGCGCGCGCGCGGGCCACGAAAAGCTGCACGGCGGTGAAAGCCATCGCCTGGTCGTGGCCGATGTCCTCGCCGGATCCGGGGCAGGACAGCGGCGGCAGGCGATAAACTGTCTCCCCGCGGGACCGGAACGGCTCCCGGCTCGTGGCGAGCACCGCGATATCGGGAAGCGCTGCGCGAATATGGTCGGCGACCACGGATGCCGCCCGCAGGACGTGCTCGCAATTGTCCAGGATCAGCAACTGGCGCCGGCCGCGCAGCGCATCGACGATACCGGCCAGAATGTCCTTCAGGTTGCCGCCCGCCCCGATCGCCGAGGCGATCGCGACCGTGACGAGTTGCGGGTCCCCGATCGCCGCAAGGTCGACGAAGCAGACCCCGTCCGGCTGGTGCGAGGCCGCGTGCCGTGCCGCCGCCAGGGCGACGGTGGTCTTGCCCACGCCGGCCGGGCCGACGATGGTCAGGAAGCGCCGCCAGGCCAGCGTCTCGGCGATGCGCGTGATGTCCTCGTCGCGACCGACAATGCCGGCTGGCGGCGGCATGCCTGCGGCAGCGCCGGGGAACTCGGTTGGGGTTGTGCGGCCAGGGGCGGCTTGCTGCACCCGCACCGTTGCGACGAAGCGGTAGCCGCGCCCCGTGACGGTTGCGATGTAGGGCAGATCGGACGCGGTATCGCCCAGGGCCCGCCGCAGCGCCGCGATGTTCACCTTCAGATTGTTCTCGTGGACGAAAGTGTCCGGCCAGGCAGAGCTGATCAACTCCGCCTTGCTGAGCAATTGCCCGGGACGTTCCACCAGAAGCCGCAGCAGGTCGATCGCCCGGCTGCCGATCCGTACCGGGGTATCGCCACGCAGCAGGGACTGCCGGGCTGGAAGCAGCCGGAAGTCTCCGAAGCGGTAGATCCTTTCCTCGGCGTCGACGGATCCTGGTTCCATGTTCTCCACGGCAGTTCGGGCATGTTCCATTGGGTCGGGAGCGCGGCCAGGTGGACCGGACGGAATGGCGGCCGGGCGCGCGGCACCTTACGGCGCTTCCGAGAGTTTTTCTGCTGGCGCATCGAGCGTTCACGGAAAGTTACCCGAACCGCCGGGCGGGCCGGGGACTGACTGAAGGCCGCCGCTGCCGAATGACCCTTCCCTGGCGGTTTCGGACGCGCGCCGGAAGGCCGGCGTCGCGTCCATGCCGGGGCAGTGAGAGCCCGCCGTCTCAGGCGGTCCTGGCCGCTTCCTGGGCCCGCTGATAGCTCTCGATCACCGCCGCGTAGTTCGGCGCGACCAGCCCATAAAGCTGGGCGAGGTCAGCCGCTTCCGGGCGAGCCCATGTCCGGTGCAGCTCCGAAAGCAGCGCATTGGTGGATGTCGGCTTGACGCCACCCTGCACGAAGCGGGCGAGCGAAGTGCGGGACGCCATCTCGCTCGGGTCGCCGGACGCATCGATCACGGCATAGACCTTGAACCCCGCCTCGCGCGCATCGAGCGCCGGGAACATGACGCAGACGCTGGTCCAGACGCCGGCGATGACGAGCGTCTGCCGGCCATGGGATCGTACCTGCGCGACGAAGTCTTCGTTGTCCCAGGCGTTCACCTCGCCCTTGCGGGGCACGTAGACGGCATGCGGCGCATGCTGGTGTATTTCCGGCGTGAGCGGACCGTTGCTGCCACTGGGCTCCGACGCCGTGGTGATGACCGGGATGTCCAGCAGCGTGGCGAGCTTCGCGATCATCTCCACATTCCGGCGCAGGTCGGCGACCGGGATATCCCTGACCGTCTGGAACAGCCCCGACTGGTGGTCGAGCAGAAGGATCAGTACGTCGGACGGGTCCATGAGCGCGGCGCCTCCGCCGCTTGGCAGGATGCTGGATTTCGTCGGGGGTGAACCGGTCATGTCGTTGTTCTTTCGCTCGCTTGGCGGAGGAGGGCGCGACATCGCTGGCTCCGCCAGTGTCGCAGCCGAAGAGACCCACATGGCGGCCCTGGCATCTTGCTCGGAACCACCGCTCCGAATGCCATTACATCGGCCACGACCAGGCCGCGTCCGGTGGATCCCTGTCCGCATCGCTGCCGCGTCCGCGCACCCTGACGGCAGGGGCTAAACCGCGGCGCTGGCCCCTGCGCATCCACCTGGCAAAGGCCCCCCTGTATCGCCCGGTGCGGGCGCTGGTGGCGCGACCGCGGCCGATGAATCCGCGATCCTGGCCGCTGGACTTGTCTCGGGCGTCACGGCCCGCGGTCGTTCCTGATCCGCCGCGTGTTCACATGGCGAAGCGAAGGAGCGGGCAATCGTGCCGCCGGACCGTCCGGACCCGATTTCGTTTCGTACTGATCGCCCGCTTGGGCGGCGAAATGTAGGGGAATGTAGGCGGCGCCCGCCTCCGCAACGCGCGGTTGAGCCCGAACCGACAGCCAGGCACCGAGGTTTGCACCAAAATTGAGCCGCACCTGACCGCGGCTTGGGCGGTCCTAGATGAGCCTCCTCACATTCGGATCCGCACCTGCGCTGCACTTTGCCTCGGTCGCGGTAGCGACACGGGCGTCGTTGGCACCGGGTTGGCTACACGCCGCAGGGCTATCCTGCACCGAAAAACACGCATGGGTTGTAATTCTTCGGCCGACGGGGCCGGCGGCGTGCAAGCCATTACCTTACAATACTCGACAGAAATGGGGCTGAGCGCCGCTACCACTGTCGGTTACTTTCCCGTGAGCCAAGTTGAGCCAGCCTAAGACAGGTGGGGGCGAATTTTCATGGACGGCAATCGACCGGGGTGGGCACGAAAAAGCGCGCCGCCACGACCCTACGTAAAGCGTAAGCGGGGCAGCGCCGCCGCGGAATCTGCGGAAGCGTGGTGCCTGGAGCCCGTTCGCCTTGCCCCCAGCCCCTGGCTTACCCGCGGCACGCCACGCCGCGCCAATGCGGGCTTCCGCCCACCCCTGGCCCCGGCCCGGCGCCAAGCTGCCGCGCGCGCCGGGCTTCCGACCTGCAGGCTCGATCCTGTGTCGGATCGCATGACCTGCCTGGCGTCGAATTCGGGCCTGGCGCCGACACCCCGCGTGCCCCGGCGCGCGTCGCCACGAAACAGCTGAAATCATCCCGCCACCCGGCATGACGCGGGCGAGGCGGCCCCTTCAAGCAGCGGCGCAACGCGCCGGCATTCACGAAATCAGACGGGACCTAAGAGCATGAGCGCGATTATGGGCGACGAAACCGACGAAACCCTGTCGGGTAGCGACGCCATCAACGACACCATCGTGGGCAACGGCGGGAACGACACTCTCAGCGGCCTTGCTGGCGACGACATCCTCGATGGCGGTACGGGCAACGACAGTCTCGTTGGCGGTAGTGGCAGAGACACTCTCTCTGGCGCCGCGGGCAACGATACTCTCTCTGGCGGCAATGACAGCGACAGCCTCGACGGCGGTGCTGGCAACGACATCCTCTATGGCGAGGAGGGCAACGACGTCCTTAGCGGCGGTGATGACAACGACACGCTGGATGGTGGTATCGGCAACGATACGCTTTCCGGTAATGCGGGCGCTGACAGCCTGGCGGGCGGCCTCGGTAGCGATGTGCTCCTCGGTGGGTCTGGCGATGACATCATCGACGGCGGGGACGGTGCCGATACGGTGGATGGCGGCGAAGGCGCCGATACGCTGGATGGTGGCGCCGGCAACGACGACGTTGTCGACTATTCCGGTGCTGCAGGCCCCATCGACCTGTTGGTCGGTTCCTCCTCCTCGACTATCGGCGGGGTCGAGTCGGACACGTTGCTGAACTTCGAGCATGCGGTCGGCACCGCCTTTGACGACACGATCGTCGGCGTGTCGTCGGATGAGCACTGGTTCCGGGGTGGCGACGGTGAGGACATGCTCACGGGCGGCACCGGCAATGACACGCTCGCCGGTGAGGACGGCAATGACGCGCTCACCGGCGCTGCCGGCGATGACTCGCTGTCGGGCGGCGACGGGGCTGATTCGCTGAGCGGCGGCACCGGCAACGACACGCTTGACGGCGGCCTCGGCAATGACACCCTGCTGGGCGGCGATGGCAACGACCGCCTTACCGGCGGCGCGGGGGCCGACTCGCTGGATGGCGGCGCGGGTGTCGACACGGCGAGCTATCAGGGCTCCGAAAGCGGCGTCACGATCGACCTCGGCGGCAACAGCGCGACCGGCGGCGACGCGACGGGTGACACGCTGACGAGCATCGAGAACCTGATCGGCAGCTCCCATGGCGACACCCTCACTGGCACCGCCGACGCCAACCGGCTTGAGGGTGGCAACGGCAACGACGAACTATACGGCCTCGACGGCGCCGACACGCTGGCCGGCGGCGCCGGCGCGGACTCGCTCGTTGGTGGAGCGGGCTTTGACATCGCCGACTATTCCGGGTCCACACTCGGCGTGACGGTCGCCCTCAGCACCGGCACGGGCAGCGCGGGCGATGCAGCCGGCGATAGCCTTTCCGGCATCGAAGGCGTGATCGGCAGCAGCCAGGACGACTATCTTAGCGCCAGTGCCTTGGGCAACCTGTTGCAGGGCGAGGCTGGCAACGACTCCCTGTCCGGCAGCAGCAGCGGCGATACACTCTTGGGCGGCTCGGGCAACGACTCGCTGGCCGGATACATCGGTGCTGACTCGCTCGATGGCGGCAGCGGCGACGACACGCTGAAAGGCCACGACGGCAACGACACGCTGATCGGAGGCGACGGCAACGACACCGCCGACTACTCGTCGCACGATTCAGGCCGTATGGTTGACCTGACCCTCGGCACCAGCTCGGCCGGCGACACGCTGATGGGCATCGAGCATCTGATCGGCACCAACCTTGCCGACACGCTGATCGGCTCCGCGGCCGACAACATCCTGGACGGCGGCCAGCTTGCCGACAGCCTCAGCGGCGGCGAGGGTGCCGATACCCTGCTGGGTGGCACCGGCCCCGACTCCCTGTATGGCGGCGACGGCAACGACCTGCTGGTCGGCGGCAACGGCAGCGACGTGCTGGATGGCGGCGACGGCATCGACACCGCGAGCTACGCCGGATCTGTGTCGGGTGTGACCGTGGATCTCTCCCTCTCGGGCGCGCAGACTGGTGGCCCCGCGGAAGAGGGCGATGTTCTCTCCAACATCGAGAATCTGACCGGCTCCGATAATGACGACATGCTGACCGGCGATGCGGCCAGCAACCTGCTTTCCGGCGGGGCCGGCGCGGACACGCTGCGCGGCGGCGCGGGCAACGACACGCTGGATGGTGGCGCGGGGAACGACTTCGTCTCCTACGCAGGCTCCGCATCGGGCGTGGCGGTCGACCTGAATACCGGCTCCGGCTCCGGCGGTGACGCGGAAGGCGACACGCTGATCGGGATCGAGGCCGTGTTCGGCTCAGCCCATGACGACACCCTGACCGGCGCCACCGGCAACGACACGCTGGCCGGCGGCCAGGGCAACGATACCTTCGTGGTCAACCATGTCGGCATGACGCTGGTGGAGCAGGCCAGCGAAGGCACAGACCTGATCACGACCAATATTGCCAGCTTCACCCTGGGAGCGAATTTCGAGAACCTGACCGGCACCTCCACGGTCGAGGGCCAGGAACTGGTCGGCAATGCCGAGGCCAACATCATCACTGGCGGTAGCTTCGCCGATACGCTGTCCGGCCTGGCCGGCGCCGACACGCTGCAGGGCGGCGATGGCAACGACGTGCTGGAAGGTGGTGCGGGCGCCGACTATCTGGTTGGCGAGGGGAACCAGGACACGGCGGTCTATGCCGGGTCCTCCGCAGGCGTGCAGATCGACCTGCAGGCCGGCACCGCTTCCGGTGGCGACGCCGAGGGCGACACGCTGGCCGGCATCGAGTGGGTGACCGGCTCCGACCACGACGACACGATCACCGGCGACGACCTCTACAACATCCTCACCGGCGGCCTCGGCAACGACCTGCTGTCCGGCGGCGGCAACAACGACGTCCTGGATGGTGGCGACGGCGCGGACACGCTGATCGGCGGCAGCGGGAATGACAACCTCAGCGGCGGCGATGGCTCCGACACGGCGGACTACTCGGCCTCCGAATGGGGCGTGACCGTCGATTTGTTCGCCAAATCGGCGACCGGCCTCGCCATTGGGAATGACACGCTGAGCTCGATTGAAGTCGTCATCGGGTCCAGCAGTGGCGACTCGCTGATTGGCGGCGGTGCCGACGAGCTACTGGTGGGCGGCGCCGGCAACGATACGCTGCACTCCGGCGAGGGTGCCGATACGCTGGCCGGCGGCGAAGGCAACGACGTTTACGTCGTCGAGCATGGCGACATGACGCTGGTTGAGCTGGCCAATGGTGGCATCGACCTGGTCGAGACCGACCTCTCCACCTACACGCTGGCGGACAACCTCGAGAACCTGACCGGCACGGGCGACGAGCAGGAACTGACCGGCAACGACCTGGCGAACGTCATCACCGGCACGGATGGCGAAGATACCCTTGTGGGCGGGGCCGGCGACGACACGCTGATCGGCGGTGCGGACGACGACACCATCGCTGGTGGCCAAGGCTTCGACATCGTCGACTACAGCGCCGAGGACGGCGAGCTCTATGTCGACCTGGGGGAGGACTATTCCTGGGTCGAATTCGATCACTATGATGATGACGACGACCTCTATTCGATCGAGGGGGTCATCGGCACGAACAACGATGACACCATGCGGGGCAGCGGCTCGGCCAACCTGCTGGATGGCGGCGAAGGTGATGACCGCTTCTACGCAACGCTGGGCGCAGACACGCTGATCGGCGGCTGCGGCATCGACCAGGTGCGCTACACCTCGGATGAATTCGATGGGGGCGTGGTGATCTCGCTCGATCCGCTGCAGCAGAGCGGCGGCGCAGCGGCGGGCCATGTGCTGATGGAGATCGAGCATGTCATCGGCTCGAGCGGCGATGACTGGATCATCGGCGATGTCAGCGGTGGCGGGAGCTATGTCGACAACGTCTTCGAGGGCAGGTCGGGCAACGACATCCTGGATGGCGGCTTCGGCGACGACACGCTGATCGGCGGCGACGGCAGTAATCTGCTGCTGGGCAGCGAGGGCAACGACACGGCGGTCTACGACGATCGGGAACAGGTGATCGAGGTTCGCCTCGACCTTGGCTACATCGAGCATGGCGGCGGCACCGACGAGGTGGTCTCCATCGAGAATGTGGTCGCCGGCATCGGCAACGACCTGATGATCGGTGACGCCGCTGACAACGTCTTCGAAGGCGGCGATGGCAACGACACGCTGGAAGGCGGCATCGGCAACGACCAGCTGATCGGCGGTGAAGGCACCGACACGGCCAGCTACGCCAATGCCAAGTCCGGCGTGACCGCGGCGCTCGACAATGTCGGTATCGCCGGCTTCGGCATCCAGGCGAACTACTCCCCCAATACGGGCGAGGCGCTTGGCGACACCTATGACAGCATCGAGAATCTGGAGGGCTCGGCCTTCGCCGATGCGCTGTATGGCAATGCGGAGGACAATGTCCTGCGTGGCCTGGCCGGCTCCGACGCGCTGTATGGCGGAGACGGCAACGACACGCTGGAAGGCGGCGTCGGAATGGACGCCATGCATGGCGGCGAGGGCTTCGACATCGCGAGCTACGAGAACGCCGCCTCGGCCGTCTTTGCCTCGCTGGTGAGCTTCCGCAACTCGGCAGGCTTCGGGGCGACGGATGAGTCGGGCCGCGACAGCTACAACTCCATCGAAGGCCTGCGTGGGTCCGCCCATGCCGACGCGCTGGTGAGCGGTGATGGCGACAACCTGCTGCAGGGCCTGGCTGGCAACGACACGCTGGCCGGCAACGCTGGCGACGATACCCTGGAAGGTGGCGCTGGCAACGATGTGCTTGGGGGCGGCAGCGGGGTCGACACGGCGTCCTACGCTTCTTCGGATGCGGCGGTGACGATCAACCTCGGCACGAACTCGGCCAGCGGCGGCCACGCCGAGGGCGACAGCTTCAGCGCCATCGAGAACGTGACCGGTTCGGCGCATGACGACAGCCTGACCGGCGATGCCGGGGCCAACCTGCTGATGGGCGGCGCGGGCAACGACACGCTGGTTGGCGGCGCCGGTGCCGATACGCT
>NZ_JAAVTX010000010.1 GCF_012163145.1 Falsiroseomonas frigidaquae | reverse complement strand
ACCATGCGCCTTCGCATCGCCCGCGAACTCGCCCGCAGTATGCCGCGATGTCCTTGCTGCCACCGCCTCACCCAGCGCCACTATTATATGACACAGTAGTAATAGTCCGCTCCACGAAACCATGCCCGCCGATCAATCCTGGCCAGACAATTAGTTGTCAGTTTTATCTCGCGAGTCGGCGGCGTTCCGTTCGGGTGGCCGCGGCACCACCGGTGCCACGCCATTTCTTGCCGCCGGGGTTGCCTGCTCATCGTCCGTCCTCCCAGTCGCAGGAGGCGGTGCGGTGATGGCGACAGGTGCAGCAGGAAACAGACGGTCACCGAGCATCTTGACGCCGGCTCCGACAATGGCGCCGGCCACGACCGCCGCAATGCCGAAGCCCAGCAGGATCTTGTTCTGTCGCTCCTTGAGCTCTACGACCTCGTCCCGAAAGTCATCCTGCTTGTTCGCGATCTTCTTGATCTCAGCGTCCTGCTTCACAGAAACGTCGGCGATGTTCTTCTCGACACGCTTTTCGAGTGCATAGATAGAGTCGACCACGCCCGTGATGGTACTAATAATCGCAGGAGGAATGCCCTCGTGACCTGGGGCGCGCTTACGCTTCTCCGAGGGCGCATCAAGGTCGGCGATCCACAACAGGAAGACAGGGAGCCTCCGCTCCAAGTGTATCGTGCTCGGGCCCGCGTTGAAGACCGTGAAGATCAGCCGACCGCTCCAGCCCGGATCAACGTGGAAGCCCGATACGTTGACGAGGCCCTTCAGCTTGTAAGTCGCCTTGACGGAGATGAACCCCATCACCTCCGGCGGAATCGTGATCTTCTCTTCGGTCAGGAGAAAAGCGAACTGTCCTGGCGGGATCGTCATCCCTTGACCGATGTCGAGCGGCTGCTTGGTGTGCGTTCGCGGCGACGGATGCTCCAGGCCAGGGGTCACATAATATTCGGGCCCGACCCGTAGCGTCAGCGCGTTGCAGTCGACCATCCCGGGGTCCGGGTTATCAGTCAACCGCGCAAGGTGCGCTTCCAGCTTTTGACTGCTCCAGAACGCCATTCCGCTCTCCTCGCAGACCATTCCTGTAGCGTCCGCCGGGCGCGCAATCCAGCCGCCCCCACTTTTCCGCAGCTCCCCCTTGAACTCCGTGATCCGTAAGAATATCTTACCGACCGTAAGGAGAGGGTGGCATGACGCTCGATGACGCCAGGAAAGCCCTGATCGAGGTTCTTAAAGACATCCAGGCCCGTAGCGGACTCGGCTGCCCGCAGCTCGACGGCTCGGTCGTGCCGCCGAAGGCGCTCGAAAAGTTCGACAGCACCGTCTGGCCGGCGGCCACAACTTTGGTTGCCCGCAAGCTCGGCGTGAAGATACCGCCCGACGTCCACATCTTCGGCGGCGAAAAGGGAGGACCGCTTTTGACGATCGACCAATCGGCCAAGCTCATCTGCGACAAGTCGCGGGCCAAAAACGCCGTTAAGGCGGCCGCCTGAGATGGACGATGTCGAACGCCGCCGCGCCATCGCTGCTCGGCTCCGCGAGGCGCGCCGCCTGTCTGGTCTCAGCCAAGGCCAGGCGGCTCAGCGTATGAACATGCACCGACCCACGGTCAGCGAGATCGAGGCCGGGAACCGGCGCGTCAGCGCCGAAGAGCTCAGCCGCTTCGCCACCCTCTACGAGGTTTCGACGAGCTATCTCACGGGCGAGTCGCCCAAGGCGATGGCCCTTGACGATCCCCGCCTTCAGCTTGCCGCCCGCGAGCTCCAGAAGCTGCCGAAGGAGTCGCTGGATAAGCTGCTCCAGGCACTCGCCGCAATGCGGTCGGACGACGAGGAAGGGGGCTGACGGCATGGACCGGAAGGACCTTCTCCGACAAGGGATGCAGGCTGCGACCGACCTGCGCGACCGGCTCGACCTTGATCAGTTCGGGCCGGCAGACCCCTATGCGGCGGCCGAGCGTCTCGGCGTGACGGTCCGCTTCCTCGATACCAGCATGGAAGGCTTCTACTTCAAGCAGGGTCCTGGCCGCATCCTCCTGTCGTCGCTCCGACCGGTTCCCCGGCGCGCCTTCACCTGCGCGCACGAACTCGGCCACCACTGCTTCGGTCACGGCTCGACCATCGACCAGCTGCAAGAGGACGAGAGGCCGGACTCAGGCAAACCGGAAGAGGTTCTGGCCAACGCCTTCGCCGCATTTTTCCTGATGCCCTCGGTGGGACTGCGCGGCGCGTTCGCCCGGCGCGGCTGGAGCCCTGCGACAGCCTCGCCGCTTCAGATCTTCATCGTGGCCTGCCAGTTCGGCGTCGGCTACGTCACTTTAATCAACCATCTGAGCTACACGCTGCAGGGAATCAGCGCCGCTCGCCGGACGGAGCTTGGGCGCTGGACCCCGCAACGCATCCGCCGTGAAATTCTCGACCACGACTACGACTCCTTCATGGTGGTCGATGATCAGAACGAAGCGGCCACCGTCGATGTCGAAAAGGGTGCGGCTGTTCTGCTTCCCTTAGGAGTCGACGCCGAAGGTACCGCGATCGAACATGTGCGCTCGTTAGACGAGTTCGACCTCTACCGCGCCGTGAGGCGCGGCATCGCCACTGTGACAGGCTCGAGCGAGCCGTTCGAGGTTCGTGTCATGCCCAAAGATTATGTCGGCCCCGCCGCCAACCGCTTCCTGGAGGATCCCGATGAGCAAGACTGACGGAAAATCCGTAAGGATCGTCGCCGACAATCTCTCGCTCGGTTGGGCGGAGGTGATGCTGGAACTGACCCGGCCCGGCATCACGCGCATCACGCCTTTGACGCTAGTGATCCGCGGCTTCGACGCGGCCGGCGTTGCCGCCGAAGTCCCGCAGATCCGCACCGCGGTCGACGCGTTCCTTAAGGCGCAGGAAAAGCGGGACACCGAGAACGTCGCCTGGACGATCTTTCCTCAACGCTACTGGGATATCTCAGGCGGCGACCGCGAAGCGTTTTTCGAACTCTTCATCGAAAGCTTCGAGCGCGTGCAAGAGTTTAACCCGCGCAACAACAGGCGGGGGTCCTACTTCCAGCGGCTCGTCGATCTGAACGGCAACGGCAAGGGCCCGAACCAATTGAAGTGGATGCTTGACGACTACGAGGCGCACCCCAGGGCGCGCCGTACGTCGAAATTTCAAGCGACCACCTTCGACCCCGCGCGGGACCACAGCTCTGCAAGCCTATTGGAGTTCCCCTGTCTCCAGCAGGTGAGCTTCACCTTCGACGGCAGTGCGCTCCACCTGAACGCCTTCTACGCGACCCAACAGATCGCCCGGAAGGCGTACGGCAACTACCTTGGCCTTGCGCGCCTGGGCGCCTTCATGGCGAACCAGATGAAGCTTCGCTTCGAGCAGCTGAACGTCTTCGTCGGCATGGCGCAGATGGACGTGACGAAATCGCATCCGGACGTGCTGGAACTGATGACGGTGGTGAAGCAGCACGTCGATGGAGCTCGAACGGTGCCGGTCGACGCGTGAGGACCAGACGTCTATTTCTTTCCGGGCCGTCCCGCATCCGCGGCCTTCAGCGGACGCCCGTGTTCGATCTCTACTGGCGCTTTGCTTGCGAACGCCAGGCGATCTATTTTCGCCGTCTTGAAGGCAAAGGACCGCCCTGGACTGAGGACCCGATCCTCCAGAGCTTCAAGTTTACCAATGCTTATCGCGCCGCCGACCGGGTCAGCCAATATCTGATCCGGCGCGTCATCTACGATGAGCGCTACCCCGATGCACCGGCGGAGGTCGTTTTCCGCACGCTCCTATTCAAGTTCTTCAACAAGATCTCGACATGGGAGCTGCTCGAGCACCGCTTTGGGCTCCTGACCTGGCAGTCCTTCGATCCCTACGCTTATGATCAGGTGCTGGCCGAGGCGTTGACGTCCGGCCGGCGGCTCTACTCGGCCGCCTACATCATTCCGCCCGTGTCACTCGATCAAACCCGCACGAAACATCGGGGGCACCTGAAACTGCTCGGCCTCATGCTCGAAAGCAGCTTTGTGCCGCGTCTGCAGCAGAGCCGCGACCTCCAAGAAGTCTTTGAACTCCTAAAGAGCTTTCCCTCGCTCGGAGACTTCCTCGCCTTTCAGCTCGCGATCGACCTCAACTACACGAGCGTGATCGACCATGACGAGGCCAGCTTCGTTGTTGCGGGTCCCGGCGCGCGCGACGGGCTCGCCAAGACGTTCTTAAATGCGGAGGCCGTTCCCGCCGACGCGCTGATCGCGCACATGATGGAGGAGCAAGGGAGCGAACTCGCCCGGCTTGGGCTCTCGTTCCGCTCACTCTGGGGTCGGCCTTTGCAGCTGATCGATTGCCAGAACCTGTTCTGCGAGATCAGCAAATACACGCGCGTCTCGCATCCCGAAATTGCGGGTCTTTCGGGCCGGACGCGGATCAAGCAAATGTTCCGGCCGCAGGGCGCGCCGACGCAACCCTGGTTTCCGCCCAAATGGGGCCTGAACGGCAAGATTCCGACCTACGCCTCGACTCCTTCCTCCGACCTTTTTGGCGATGCGCTATGAAGCTTTCCGATTTTCAGAAGCAGGCTCTGCTTACTGATCGCACGCCCGCCTCAACCAACATGTCGGCCGATGCCGCCCGGCTGATCCCGCTTCTCGGGCTCGCCGGGGAAGCTGGACAGCTGCTCGCCGAGTACAAGAAGCGCCTGCGTGACGGACCCGGCCATGTCCTGTTTGTCGATCGCGTCAGCGAGGAACTCGGCGATATCCTTTGGTATGTTGCCAATCTCGCTAGCAAGTACGACCTCGATCTCGAAGACATTGCCCGGCAGAATCTCCTCAAGGTCGCCTCGCTCTATCTTGACCACGACGCCCCCCACCGCTTCGATGCCGATTACAGCGAGAGCGAACGTTTTCCACGCCGCTTCATTGCGACCTTCCGCGAGATCCGTGAAGGCGCGCGCGTGGAGGTGTGGACAGAAATCGACGGCCGCCTCGTCGGGTCGGCGCTCACCGATAACGCCTATGAAGACGACGGCTATCGTTTCCACGACATCTTCCACATGGCCTATGCCGCGATTCTCGGCTGGTCACCGGTTCTTCGCAGCCTGATGCGGCTCAAGCGCCGCAGCCGGCCGTTGATCGATGAAGTCGAGGATGGGGGACGCGCAGCGGTGATCGAAGAAGGCATCGCCGCCGTGGCGTTCGACTATGCGCGCAAGCACCAGTTCCTGGATGGCGTTCCCGATGTCGACGAGGCGCTCCTCACTACGCTTCGTGGCATGGGCGCCCATCTGGAAGTCGCCTCGCAGCCTCCTTCCGCCTGGCGGCAAGCCGTGCTCGACGGCTTCGCCACGTGGCGCGCGTTGATGAAGAATGGTGGGGGCAAGGTCGAAGCCGATCTCGACCGCCGCACGATCCGTTACCTCGGGCCGCCCGACAGCGCGATCACGACGGCTGCGGCCGACGTCGCCGAGTGAGTCAGGCTCACGAGGAAGCTGGTGACGCCACGTGCGTGAGCAAGTTCTTTGGCCGATCCATGGAGAACAACGACCGGCACCCCGTCCTCACCCGCGACCGTCTCGATCTCCGGAAGCCCCACGCCCTCGCCCCCGCCGAGCGCCTTAAACGTTGCTTCCTTAACGGCGAAACGCGCCGCTAGGCGGGCCAACCGATCGGCGCCTGTACCAGCAGTTTCAATCTCACGTTCAGTGAAACAGCGCGCTAGGAGCTCGGGATCCTCATCCCCATAGTGGACGCGGAAATGCGTAAGATCGATAAGGTCAAGGCCGAGCCCGATCAGAACGCTCATCCCTAGCCCTGGCAAGACTTAGCGGGCGGCGCTTTCGCGCAATTGCAGGTCGCTGATCTGGCTTAGCTTGCGCTTCCGGTCATCAGAGAACGATTTGGCGTCCGCCACAACCTTCTCGACCGACTTACCATGCCGCGCAAGCAACGCCTTTTTCTTGGCGTCAGCCTTGACGCTGCTGCCGGCCTGGATGGCGAACGTGCTGCTTTTAAGGGCCATGATCGTCTTCCAGCTCCTTCAGCTCATGTAATACCAAATCGAAGAAGTCCTTGACAGCCTCTTCTACGGCCTCAAGCGCGCTCGCCGTCTCAGCGCTCTGGGGCAGCGCGATGTTCCCATCGAGCTGAACCAGCAGGCGCGGCTCACTCGACGCCTCGTCCAAGATGGGGATGCACATCACCCATTTCACGTCCGCCCAGCGCGCCTTCCGGCGCAGGCGGTTCGCGTCGCCCGGAAGGTCGCGCTCGGGCGCGAGCGGATAGGTCTCTACTCGGCTTTCTCGCTCCCCCCAGGCCGCGCCTGCTACCGATCCCTCCAGCGGTACGAGCATGGACTCGTCAGGGTCATCCTCGAACCCGACGCTGTGCGAAAGTCTGAGCGAGTGCATATAGCCGCGCTCAAGGCGGCCTACTGCGACCCGGACGCGAGGCCCGCCCGGACGGCCGCCTGCTGGAAGGCCGAGCCCGTCGACAGCGAGCGCCTGCGCCACTTGGCACGCGTTCCGATAGATTTCGGGAAGTCGAAATAGACGCTTGTCGAGCCGCACGCCCGCTGCCTCCGCGACCTGGCGAACTTCGGCCGCGGCTTGGATGCCCGACTTGTCGAAGTCGAGCAAATCGAAGCTTGTCGGCAGCGCTAGCTGCTCGGCGGGCCCCGCAACCCGCAGGTTAAGCTCTCCCGACCCAAACAACGCCGTTCGGACCGCGGCCGGCAGCCAGCTGTAACGGCCGAGCGTCCGACCCGGCGTGCGATCTTCGATCTCCACGGCGATCGTCAGCGCTTCGGGGTCCAGCTCCCGTTCCTCATCGAAGGGCCAAGCCGGAAGGTTCGAGACGATCCCGCCATCGACATGGAGTTCGCCATCGATCGTCCAGGGCCGGAAGATCACCGGCAGGCAGATTGAAGCGGCAACCGCATCAGCGACCGGGGTGTCCGGCGTTCGATCGGCCGAGAATAAGTGCAGAGCGCGCAAAGAGAGATTTGCACTGACGATCTTCAGCTCCGGTCGGCCGTCTCGCCCGAAGTCGCCCATGCGAACCACGCGGTCCGGTTCGTGCGGGAAGAGTTGACGCCTCAGCAATTCGGCCAACGCATCACGAAAACGGCGCACGTCCGCCAGCCCGCCCATCACCTGTCGATAGGAAAGCCATAGGGCAGCGCCGGTGGCCGCCCACGCACCAATGGCCCACCAGAGCGTATGCCCCGGGGCCAGCCAGACGATGAGAAGCGCTAACAGCAGGGGGATCGCCCAGAAAGCCCCTGCCAACATGGGAAACGGCAGGCGCTGCCGGAGCAGCCATCGAAAGACCCGCACCCTGAGCCAGCCGGCTTTGCCGAAAAGGTCCGTCGCGCGGCTCACCTTGGGATCGATCGCGGACAGGCGCTCCAGGATTGTACGTCCAATTGCGCCATCTATCAGGTCGTCTGCGCGAAACCCTGACGCCACGAGCGCGGCCACAATGGCGCCCGCGGACGTTCCCGCAACGCCCTTCAGCGCGACATCGCGCGCCTCGAGCGCCTTCAAGGCGCCGACATGCACCACGCCCTTCGCTCCACCCCCCGCGAAAGCAACGAATGCGCGATGCGCCATGATAACAGCCAGCTCCAATCGATCCGAGTTCATGCCGACCCGGTAAGAAGGCACAATATCGAATAGGTTGGTAGCGCGTTACGCCGAACCAGGACCCCGCCCAGATTGGTTTTGTCGCTTCGGATACGCAACCAAAAAGGCGCGAGAGGGTCTCAATCGGCGCCGCTCGAGATCCCATCTACTTGCCTGTTTTCTATCTAAAATCAGATGTCTACGGCCATTCTGGGCGGGGTCCCGTTTCAGCGCTTATGCATAGCTGGTAGCCCGCCACCGCCCCACGCTCTGGCCCGGGCGCTTCAGAGAGCTATCGGCTGCGAGTATGCAAGCTGATCTCGCCAAAGGCGCTGTCCTGCTCGAGCGTGACCGCCCCGTGACGCCCGAGTTCAAGTGCCGCCACCAGTGTGCTGGCCAGCGCCGCCCGCCGCTGCAGGAGTGTCCGCGTCCTGTAACCGCCACGCGGAACGAAGTGGGCGAGCGGCGCGCGCTGCCCGGGCAGCGCGGCCAGCATGTCGCGGATCCTCGCCAGCGCGTCCGGTACGCGCCAGAGCGGCGGCGGGTTCGGCCGGTAGACGCGCTGGCGCATCGGCAGGGCGATCAGCCGCAGGCAGGCGCGCAGCATCTCGGTGATGTCGGCCAGCGGCATCGGCTGCGGCTCTACCACCGGCGCCCCCTGCCCGAAGACCTCTCGGCCCAGCTGCGGCCGCCGCTCGAGCCAGTCCGCCATCGCCCGCACCGCCGCGCGGTCGGCCAGCCGCCGCCGCAGCGCGGCCGCCTCCGCCTGCGCCGCCCGGTCCGCCTCGGAGCCCGGCGGCAGCAGCAGCCGCGAGCGCAGCAGCAGCAGCCAGGCGGCCATGACCAGCCAGTCCGCCATCTGCGACAGCGGCACGCGCCGGCCGGCGATGGCGCGCTCCACCGCCGCGCCGAAGGCCTCCGCCAGCGCCACGACCGAGATCGCGGCGAGGTCGACCCGCTGCGCCCGGGCGAGCTCCAGCAGCAGGTCGAGCGGTCCCTCATAGCTGCCGAGCCGCAGCGCCGGCGCGCCGGAGTTGCCCAGCTCGGCGCGCCGGGGCGTGTCGAGGAGGGAGGCATCGCCGTCAGGGGCCATCGTAGAGTGGCCGCAGGTCGAGGCGCAGCCCGGGCCAACGGGTGCGCAGCGCCAACAGCGCCGGCCAAGGGGTCCAGTCCGCCGACCAGAACCCCGCCCAGAACAGACCCGGGTCGCGCCGCCGCGCCCCGCCGCGTCCGCCGATCGGCAGCTCCACCACGCCGCGCAGCGCCTCCGCCGTGCCCCAGTGCGACCAGAGCCAGGCGCGGCTGTCCCGGTGGTCCGGCCCAAGCCGCAGCAGGCGGTCGGGCACCGGCAGCAGCCGGTGCAAGTCGAGCGGGCAGTCCCGGCTCTGCGGCGCCCGCTCGGCCACCAGCTGGCTCCGCGCCTCCACCGCATCGCGGAGCTGGCCTGCGAGAATCCGCGCGCCCTCCAGGCTGATGGTGCGACGGGCCGGCGGCGGCGGGGCGAGCAGCAGGTGAAACCAGCCCTCGGCTGCGGCACCGTGGTCATGGGTCCAGGGGATCACGCCCGCGCCGGCGGCGGCAGCCCGGAACAGCGCCACCGTCTCCGGCGCGCCCGTAACCCTCAGGTGGTGGTAGAGCCAGTCGGTGTCAGCCGGCACAAGGGGCGCGGCCGCCCCCTCCCCTGCCCGCGCTTCGCCCACCGTCGCCGCGGTCACAGGTCGAGCAGCTTCGTCGCGCTCTCCGTCACCAGCTTCGCGCGTCGGACATAGCCACGCATGGTCTTGAGGTCGCGGTGGCGGGTGTGGTCCATGACCTGCTCGTCACGGGCGCCGGCCATATAGGCCTCGGTAACGAAGCCCGCCCGCAACCCGTGCGGCGACAGGCGCTCGCCGCCTTCCACCGTGATTCGGGCGGCTGAAGCGCGCTTGCGCAGGATGTCGCGCACGGCATCGCCGCCCAGCGCCCGGTGCTCGATCGTCCCCCAGCGGTCGATCTTGCGAAAGACCGGGCCGTAGCGGCAGTCCGAGATCTCGAGCCAGGCCTCAAGGGCGCGCACCGGGCAGGTCTCGGGGCGCTTGCCACGGGTGATGCCGAGCTCGACCCCCCTGCCCTCCCCGTCGGTCTTGGAGGTGGGGATCAGCAGCCGCAGCCCGGCCTCGGTGAAGCGCAGGTGTTCGCGCTCCACCGCCACCAGTTCGGAGCGGCGCAGCGCCCCGGCGAAGCCCAGCAGCAGCAGTGCCCGGTCGCGCAGGCCGGCGAGGTCGCCACCACAGGCGGCGACAAGCTTCTTCAGCTCGGCCGAGGTCAGGGCGGCTGCCTGGCGCCTGCGACTGCCATGGGTCCGAAAGATGCCGCGCAGCGTGGTGCGGAGGACGGGATGGCCGGCGGACCAGTCAAACCCGCGCAGGCGATGGGCATGGCCGATCGCGGCCAGCCGGCGCTCGAGGGCGGAGCGGCCGTAGAGCGGCGCCTGCGCGGCAAGATAGGCGGCCACCGCCGCCGGCTCGGCCGGCAGCGGGGCGCAGCCGGCGGCCTGGCACCAGGCTGTGAAGTGGGCCCAGTCGGTCGCGTAAGCGCGCAGCGTCTCGGGCGCCAGCGCGTCGCGGGCATAGGCGCGGGCGGCGGCCAGGGCCTCCGTCGCAACGGCGGTCGGCATCGTGGCGGTGGCCGGTTCCCGGGCCATCAAGGGCGCCAGCGCCTCACTCATCGCGCCGGCTCCGCCCCGAACAGGCGGACGTCATAGGCGGACAGGGCGGCGTCGATGCTGACCAGGGTGAGGTCCTCCACCCGCGCCTGCGCCACGAGCATGCGGTCGAAGGGATCGCCGTGGTGGCGCGGCAGGGCGCCGGCGGCGACGCCATGGGCGGCCCGGATCGGCAGGTGCTCCATCCCGGCCCGCTCGAGGATCGCGTCGATCCGTTCGAGCGGGAAACGCAGCCGCCCGAGCGCGGCCTTGATGGAGATTTCCCAGACGGAGGCCGCACTGACCAAGACCTCGTTGCCGGGTGCCGCGACGGCAGCCACGACGGCCGCGGGCAGGCGCGCGGTGTCAGTGACGGCCCAGATGAGGATCTGAGTGTCGAGGAGGAGCCTCACGGATCCTTGCCATCGAAGGCGCGCGCCAGATCGTGGGGGAGCGGCGCGTCGAAGTCGGGCCCGACCCAGACCTCGTTGCCGAGGAAGCCGAGCTCGCGCGGCCGGGTCCGCACCGCCAGCGGCACCAGGCGGGCCAGCGGGCGGCCGCCCTTGGCGATGACGATCTCCTCGCCGGCGGCGGCGCGGTCGACCAGGCGGGAGAGTTGGGTTTTGGCCTCGTACAGATTGACCTGGGACATACGCGGCCTCCTGACCAAGGTTGGTCTTTCTCTTCCAGTACCGCGCTTGGTCAAGCTTGGTCAATGAGCGAGGCCCCCGCCCCTGTCGGCTGGACTCTGGCGGAGAACCGCCATTGCGGCAAGCCTCTCCTCACACGCGGTAAGCGGGACTTATCGCGGGTGATGGTGAGCGCCTTGTGTTGGGCTGGAGATCTGGGCACTGCAAGGAGTGCGTATTGTGCTTCGGTGGGCTGCCAAGTCGCCGTCTTACCAAAGCGATCACATTGAACTCAGCCCGGGCGGTAGGGGCAAGAAACTGGACTCTTGCGGGAGCGTCGTGCGAGTCGCTTAAGGCGCTCGTCTTCCTACCCGACGAATTGGCAGTGATTGCCGAAACACTGAAGCTGATCTTTTCCGGGGAAAAGCTGGACTTTGCCGGGCAGTGCGTCAGATGACGTTCTGAAGCAAAATGAACGTCTTACGAGGTTATCCCCTGGACTTTGTCCGCCCTCTACAAGAATATCTACAAATAGTTCTGGCAAGACCCGATAGAGTCCAGCATGACGAATCTTAGCAGTGTTGGCACATTGGCAGCCATTCCGATGAGTGACCGCCATGGGTGAAGTCCACAGGCTATTGAAGGAAGCAGGCCGTGAGGCCGCGCTGCGGTCAGATTTTGACCGTCGGGTCATCGAGGCAGCGGCTGCTTACCTTGCCAGCGAAGACGTCGAGATCGGCTTTCTCTACTCAGGCTGGTCGCAGGCCGCCCTCCCCCATAAGCGCCTTCCAGACGATGCTCCCTGGCAGGTTACCACGGAACGGGTCACTCTCATCGTTCAGCCTGGCCTCCGCGCCGTACCAGGCGGGGAGCCGGTTAGCGTCGGCGTCCCCTACGGCAGCCGTGCACGCCTCATTTTGCTCTATTTACAGTCCGAGGCGCTACGTACGAATAGCCGCGAGATCGAGCTCGGGAAGAGCCTACACGCTTGGCTCCGCCGCCTGGGGATACCGATCGGCGGCAAGTCCATGAAGGACGTGCGCGACCAAGCAGAGCGGCTCAGCCGCTGCCGGATGACCTTCACTATTAAGCAAGGTAACCGCACCGGCTTGGTAAATCAGAACATCTTGGACACCTCGATGTTCGTAGAGGAAGACAACGCTCAGGGAAGCCTCTTCATCGAGACGGCGACGCTGTCGGACATGTTCTTTCAGCAGCTGAAGAAGCACCCTGTGCCAATCGAAGAATCAGCAGTCCGCCAGATCGCCAACAACAGCATGGCGCTCGACGTCTACTGCTGGCTTGCCTACCGTCTCCACGCACTGTCAGAACCCACGCCGATCGGCTGGCGAGCATTGCATCAGCAGTTCGGCCGTGGCGTGAAGCGGCTCGACCACTTCAAGGACCAGTTCAAAGACACGCTTAACCTGGCGACTGCCGTCTACCCCGACGCTGCTGTCGATGTGCACGAGCGCGGCATTACACTGCGTCCGTCTCGCCCGCCGGTGGCACCAAGCACGCCTCGGGTTGTGGCTTTAAGCGGTCGCGGACCACGGCGCTTAGCCGGCGGCTGATTCCGGTAGAGTCCAAATCCGGAACGAAGCCCCGGGAAAGTCCAGGCGAGGGTTATCCAGCGTAGTCCGTAGCTACACGAATCATCAGGGATCCTCGCGAGTCCCGCAGCGGCGCTTCCCGCCAGAGTCCAGGGTCGTTCAGGGCGAAGCGCGGCCTCTCCCGTACCCTTTCCTTAGCCCCCCTACGCAATAGCCTCGGCCTCGCCGTCGATGACTGGCGACATGAGCTCGTCGATCTGAGCTATCCGACGATCCACCACAGCCATTTCCTCGACCAAGCGAGCCCGCCTCTCACCAAGCCTGGCGCGCTCCTCCCGCAGCCGAGCTCGGTCAAGGCGCCCAGGCGGCAGCGGCTCAAGCCCATCGGCCGGCACCTCCCGCCGGAGCTGCATGATTTCGCGTCGCATCACGTCCGAACGGATCAGTCCCCTCTCGCGGGCAACACGGAGCTGAGGTTCCGAGAGCAGCGTGATCTGGTAGGCGGTGCCATAGCTCCCCGGGCACGCCTCGGCCGGTATGCGGCCACCATCGACTGCGCGGGCAATCTGCCGGAATTGGGTCGCTGTCGCGTCGGAGAAAGGAAACAGACGCTCTGTACCCTGGCGCAGGCGGGCGAACTCGGCCTTCGTCAGTTCGCCTTCGAGCGCGAGCAGTGCGCGGCCGATGGCCAAGAACGAATCACGAGCGTCGCCCCACTCCTTCTGGATCTCGCTCCGAGCGCGGAGAATACGCCGGACCTTCTCCTGATCCTCCGGCAGGCTAGTGCCGGCGAATATTTCGCCGATCGCCTGTAGCGCGGCAGGGTCCTCGACGCTGAGCGAGCGGAGTTCCTTGGCACGGGGATCGCGGACTTCGCCGAGGGGATCGTCCTCAGCCGCGAGGAAGGCCTTCAGCGCTGCCTTCGAGCGTTTGCCGGACGCAGCACTCACAGCCCGATCTCCCTGCGAACGTAGGCCCAGATCTCCTCGAAGGGTTCGATTCCCCGCGACTTGGAGTAGTCGAGCAGCGTGAGCCCCTTCGTGGAAGGCACGTGGATATCCTCCAGCTGCGGCAGCTCAGTCGGGCAGACGGAACCGGCCTTCACTAGGACGCCCCGCATTCGGGCGTAGCTCGTTGTGCGCCTGTTGGCGCGGTTGAGGACGACCGATGTGGTGAACCCCTTTGCGGCGAGCGCCTTCACCCAGGGAGCGACCGATTCAACGTCATCTTGCGTGCACACGGCCGGCACCAGAATCAGGTCAGCAACCTCGCCAAGACCGTCTATCGCTGGCAGGTGGTCCTCGACGCTGGGCGGAGTGTCTAGGATAGCAAGGCTATAGCCCTCGGTCCGGCGGAGCGCTCCGCGCCAGTCGCTCAGTGACACCGACTCTACGACCGCCTCGGCGAAATCTGGGAACGCCTCGCGCGTGCGTGCGCGCCGCGCGGCCCACTTCGACAAGGTCTGCTGGCGGTCGAAGTCGAGCCCAATTGCCTTGATGCCCGCTTGAGCAGCGCTCACGAGAATATGCCGGCTGAGTACGGACTTGCCCGATCCGCCCTTAGGGCTGCTAATCAGCAAGATGCGGCACCGAACATCCTTCGCCTCAACGGCGCGCTGGCGCGCGGCGGCCTGCGGCATCTCCTGGTTCCCTTAATCCCCAAAGGGCCATACCTTTCTATTCCGCGTCGTGTCTACAACGACGCAAGGGGGCAGGGGAAGAAAGCCCAAATTAGACATGTCTAATAGGCTTGACCGTCAAGGGCGGTGGGGGATGACCGATCTCAGCCAGAGTTAGGCAGCGGCGGCAAGCGCAAACATGGCGCCCTGCCTCCGCGCCGCACGTGTTCCTTCGGTGGTAAGCGCCAGGCGCCAAGGGCGGCTAAGTCGTGGCACTGCCCATAGCCAAATGCTCAGGCGCGCCACGGTGCAGCCAGCACATTTACCGTAAAAGACATGTGCCAATGAGGCGCCACATTGGCTTCGCCTTTCTGTTCAAGGCCTCTGTTGCGTAGCTACCAGACCACCCGGCTCGAGGTAGAGGGTGATTGTCCCTGCCCGCCAGCCGGTCCGCTCATCGCGGAAGGCTTGGCTGCGGGCAAGCGCGGGCCGAGGGTCCGGGTTCGCCTGCAGAATTGGTACCCAGGCTGCTGCAGCCGCCAATGATGCCCGAATCTGATGCTCGGCGATGGCTACCTCGCCAGGCAGGCTGATGCGACTGGCCCACCAGCCCGCAACCCCGCCCAGCATTGCAGCAGCAAAGAGTGCCGCGCCGGCTAGAATTGCCGTCCGCCGCGCTAGCATAGGCCCAGCAGTGACCGCTCCCCGCCTGGCAGCTTCCTCGACCCGCCGCAGAAGCTCGGCCTCCGCCTTGGGCGACAGCGGTTGGCGCACGGTCTCCGAAGCCGCCTCTACGCGCCGGACGGCAGCTGGGAACACGACTAGGCTGGACGATAGGGCGGCCAGCACGAATCGCAGCGGGTCACGGCGAAGGCCCCCTGCGTCGATTGCCTCTGACAACTCAGACCTTGCGGCTTCGACGGCCTCTTCGAGCCCTGGCGGTGCAGCCGAGGTGGCGCCCTGGCCGCTCATGGCAGCCAGGGATCGACGGACGCGAACGCGCGCTCCATGCGATCCATCCATGCGCGCACCCCTGCACGGTCGAGTGGCCCAAGTCCGCCTTCGCCGTCGCGGGCGGCCCCAAACCCAAGGCGCCTGCGTTCGATTTCTAGCGCCAGTTCCGACGGATCGAGGCGCGGCATCTCCACTATGAGTGCACCACGCGAGACGGCGGCCCGGAATGCGGAATGACGACGAACGGCGGCGAAAGCCTCGGCGGGGTCGAGGCCGGCGTCCACTCGGGCCAGGTTCAGGACCAGGACCGTCGCGCGCGGCCGAAAGCCGGACGCTTCGAAGGTCGCCAGCGAACTGAGGTCGTCCACTCGTGGCCCAAGGAAGTAGGCAGCAACCGGCGAAATTCCGGCTTCCTCCATGGTTTGCGCCAACGCCGGGAGATCGCCGATCAGACGGGCGAGCGAGGTGTCCCCGCCGCCCATATCAGCAATCGCCGGGAGGCGCTCACGCATCAGGTGTTCGACGAGGGCGCGCAACCATCCGGGCGTTAGGCTGGGGTCCGCTGAAGCAGGCTGTTCGACACCTTCGAAGAAGTCAGTGAGCGTTCGGTTCAGCGGATCGAGAGCCGCAAGGAGGGCCGAGCGCTTTGCTTCGAGCGTCCGTTCGGCTGCCCAGCGCGCGAAGGTGGTCTTGCCGCTGTAGTTTGGGCCGATCAAAAGCCATACGGGCGGGTTCCCGCCCAGATCCGCGACCCGTGGGCGAGCCATAGGTGCGTCCGTCGCAGCCAAAGTGCGCATCGGGGGCAGGCCGACCCGGACCTCAACCTCATCCGTGCTTTCTCGACCCCTCCGAAACAACGATCGAACACCTACTTTCTCGGGGTGCGAAATGATCTCCGGAACCTCTCCGCTTACAGGCATCTCACGCATGGACGGCTTGCCCATTAACTTCACTCCTCAAAATCATCGCTAGCTGGTGTCCACGTTTTCGGACGGATACCGGTGCCGAACCGATGCGCTGAACGCTGCCCGGGCATCGGGCTGGGATCTGCCGGGAGCGGGCTCGGACCCGCTGCGGGAGGCACTGCGCGCGAGACGGAAGCGACGTCGCCGCCTGACCCTCTGGCATCAGGCGTGCGCCGGCTCGTGGCAGCCTTGTCCTTCCGGACGCGCCACCAGGTCTGCCGCACAGTCTCGGACCCTGGCACTTCGCCCCAGCCGTCGAGAACGGACGTGTCGCCAGACTGAGCCAAGGCCGCCACGGCATCGGCAACTGACCGCCAATTCGGCCGCCGAGGTGGGCTCAACTCCGCCGATAAGGCGTCGAATCGCGCCCAGAGCCACTCGTAGAGAGGACTGTGGCCGCCGCCGCCCCGTGCCCCGGACTGCCGCCGGGCGGCCGCGAGGACATCGTTCAGCCCGGTATCGGCGTCCATCTCATTCCGCCGCTTACGCCTACGATCCGTCGGGGGTTCGTCGGGCTTATGTCGAGACACCGTCTGGACTTTGTCGGGGGCACGCTGCGGGAATAGGTTTTTACAGACCAAGTCACCCCTCAGCGGGGTGCCTGCGCCTTCCGTCGCGGGTTCTCGCGTGCCGCTGGGCCGCACTGCCGGGCCATCATCGGGCGCCATCAGCCGGTTAGCGCCTGGCGCTGCCGCGCCGCTCGCTTGCGCTCCTCGCTCTCGTCGCCGCCCTTGCCAGCGGAGGCGTGCTCAGCTTCCGCCTCACCGCGCCCCTGGCGGGCGGCCTTGCCCGCCTCCGCCACGCGGCCCCAGTAGGCGCCCTCACGCTCGCGGACCTTCACCCGCGCCTGCTTCACTTCGCGTTCCTCGGCCATCCTCAAGCTCCTATCCGCGGGCCTTGCCGTGCGCCGGCCCGTTCCCGAATTCGCGCCGGCACGGGCGGCGCCTCCGCCGACCGAGGCGCTTCGGCCTGGCCGTCCGTGTCTCGCCGCAGCGCCGCGCGCAGCGCATCGCGCGCCGCTGCCAGGCCGTGCCGAGCGGCGAAGTCGTTCCAATCTGTGCCGCGGTCGGCCGGCGCAAAGGCGGGTGCCGCCAAGCGCCCGCCGACGGCGGCAGCGGCGGCCCGTGCGCGCTCGAGGCCGACGTTTGGCAGCGGGTCCGTCCGGCGGGGCAGGTGGTGGTCGTTGTCGGCCGCGATGAGCAGCTGTCGCGCCGGATCGCGCGCTCTGACCGCTGTGGCGACCGCTGTGAGGTTCGACGCGTCCAACGCCACAACGGCCTGAAGGCCCGTGACGGCATGCACCGTCGCCGCCGTGGCGAAGCCCTCGGCAATCCAGAGCGGACGCTGCGGCCCAGCGTCCTGGCCAATGGTGAAGAAGGTCCCGACCTTCCGAGCCCCGGGGAGGAGCAGCTTCTCGCCGCGCGCGCCTATGGTCTGCAGGTTCCAAAGATATCCTTCGCCGTCCCGGAGCGGCATGACGAGCCGGCCGTTCAGGTCCTGGACCAGGCCGTGCGAGGCGACCGCCTTCCGCGCCAGATAGGGGTGCGACGGGTCTGCCGGTCGGCAGCCCTCGAGCAGCCAGGCCGCGACTGCGGCGCCGGCCTCCTCCCGTCTTACCCGTTCCGCGGCATGGCCTGCGCGGCGCGCCTCGGCCGCCGCAGCGAGGCGAGCCGCATCCTCCGCGCCCAACGTGACCATCTCGCCGGAGGCGATCCACTTCGCTTTGGCGCCCGTCTTGTAGTTCCAGAGCAGGGCGTTCGGGACGCCCTCGTCGTAGAAAGCCATGTAGGCGCCCGACATGCGTCGCCCTTGGTTACCGTCGACCGGCACGTAGTGCCGCTGGCCGTCCATTGCCGGCGGGCCGCTCGGGCGGAGACCTGTGCGGCGCATCGCCTCCATGAGCTGCGCCTGGGCCTCTGCCTCCGAGATCTTCACTCGCCGGAATGCCGGCCGAGGCGAAGCGGCCGGGGAGGGGGCAGCGGCCCCTATGCTCCGGCGCGCAACCGTCTCGATGCGGGCTGCGACGGCGACGAGGCTGCGGGCGGCCCCGCCCATTGCCGCAGCCAGCCGCGGCAGCGCCCGGTTTGCCTGGGCTCGCTCCAGCGCGCGGCGGAGGGTCGTCGCCGGCGTGCCGGCCGCCTCGCGGGCCTCGGTCCCGCGCAGCGCGCCCTGGAACGCCCGCGCCCCCTCTTTCGCCTCCGCGACCGTGGCCCGGAGCAGGCCGAGCGCGGTCTCTCGCACCGGCTGCCGCGCCAGGTTCCGCGCCACGTTCTCCCACGCCTCGGCTGCCGCGTCGGCCGGGGGCGGTGCGTTCATCGGCCGTCTTTCCGCGGCGTCGCGCAGTTCCGCGCCGGCGGATCCGACGAGCCAGGACGTCACGCGGTGCCGGCTCTCGGCCACGTAGGCCTTGAAGCCTGTGACGGCGCGCGAGCCGCCGGGGAGGGCGTTGACGTGCTCGTCCGAGGTGAGGCCCTGGCTGCTGTCGATGGTGAGGCAGTCGCCGTAGGCGAGCCGCACCCTGCCGGAGCCCTCGTCGCGCAGCTTCTCCCAGGCGACGAAGCCTTCTTTCCCGGCGGCGGTGCGCAGCATGAGCCCGTGCGCGGGCCGGACCTCCGCCACCTCCAGCACCGAGCCGTTGTCTCCAATCGCCGCCGACTTCCCGCGCCCGCCAGGACCGGCGAAGACGCCGCGGGTCCGGGCAAAGAGCCGTACCCGGTCGCCGGCCGCCAGTTGCAGCGTGTAGGCGTTGCCGGCGCCATCGGTCGCGCGCACCGCCAACCGGTCCGGCCCGACTTCGCCACGGGCCTGCCGGCGCGAACGGATGGCCCGCCCGATCGCCAGCGCATCGGCATTGGTCGGCGCCGAGATGGTCACCGTGTAGCCGGCGCCGCCGGCGTCGCGGCGGGCAAGGACGAGGTCGGCCGCGCGCTCGACGGCCTCGCGATAGCCACCCGGCACCAGCTCCGCTGTGCCGTCCTCGCGCTTCATGCCAAGCGCCCGGGTGACGTTCGCCGCGTGCGCCTCGGCGCTCTCGTTGCCCGTGCCGCGAAACAGGCCCGCGATTTCGCGCTCCCGCTCGCCGCGCTGCCGAACGGCCGTCAGAACTTCTGGGACCGCCTTCGGCCCGAGCGCCTCGCGCAGCAGGTCGATCACGGGCCCGGCCTCGATGCTCTGGCACTGGCGCTCGTCGCCGACCGCGACGACCTTAAAGCCGTCCCGCGCCTGGAAGCGCAGCAGGTCGAGCAACTGCCGGGTGCCAACCTGGCCGAGTTCGTCCACTACCACCACTGCGTTGCGGTCAGGGGTAACCGAGCCATCCGCGAGCCCGTCGAGAAGGGGCTGGAGCGCACGGAGGCGCCCGCGCCCGATACCCGCTTCCTCCAGCGCGCCGGCCTGCCGCCATGCGAGCGCCGCGCCCCAGACCTCGCGCCCTTCCGACGTCCAGGCTTCGACCAAAGGCCGCAGGAGGGTCGTCTTGCCGACACCGGCGGCACCGACGGTGACGGCGAGCCTCCCGCCTTCGCCGAGGGCGCGCGCTGCGGCCTTCTGCTCATCGGAGAGGGCGATGCCGCTGCGCTGTGCCGCCTCGGCCAGCTTCCCCGACGACAGCGCGCCGCGGCGATCGACGCCAGCGGCGCGCGCGAGGCGCACCAGCTCCTCCTCCTGGTCGCGGTGCAGCGCCGTGGTGACGCGGGCGCGCCCATCCTCAGGCCCGCCTCCTCGCCAGATGAGCGACGTCCTCCTGCCGTCCTGCTGGACGCCGTCGCGCGCTATTGCCCGCGTCACTGCCAGTACGTCGCCGGCCGAGGCGGCCCCGGTAGAGATCAGTCCTCGCGCCGCCGCGGCTCGGACGTCGCCGGAGACCAGGACCGCCCGCTTTGCCAGGTCCCGGCCGAGAAGCTCGCCGGCCACCTCGCGCGCCGCGGCGACCCGTTCGGCATCCGGCAGGGCAGGGGAGGGCGGTCCCGCCCGGACGGCGGACCGGTGCGACCAACCCAGCGCCTCGGCCTGGGCGCGCCACGCGTCCGCGTCGGCCAGGTCGTCGCCCTTGCCTTGACGGCTCGCCTTTGCGCCGCCCTTGAGGAAGGCGACGCGCGCCTCCTCCGGCATGGCATCCCAGTCCCGTCCGCCGCGCGCCGCGTGCTCGCGCGCCGCAGACTGCGCGTCGCGCGTGCGCTGGCTGAACTCCTCGCAGACCGCCTCGGGAATGCAGGGAAGGCGGGCGGCGAGGGTGCGCTTGTCGAGCTCGACCTCGACGCCGATGGCCCGCAGCCGGCGTGCGAGCATCGCCTGGTAGACCGCGCCGAACTCGTGAATCCGGTCCCGCATGAGATCCCGGTTGACCGACAAAACGCGCCCCGAGGTGGTCACCAATAGGTTCGGCACGACGCAGTGCGAGTGCAGCTGCGGGTCTCCAGCGCGGGGCAGGGTGTAGAGCTCCGTGGCGACGACGCCGGTCGCCGGGTCCGGCCGCGTCACCTCTACCGTCGGCCGCGCAGTGAAGTGGTCCACGGTGATCCAGGCGAGCTTGCCGCGCTCACCGTCGCGGGCCACGCCGATCTCCCGCTCGATATAGGCCAGCGCCTCATCGCGGGCATCGCGGTGCGCTTGGAGGATGCTGTTCCGCTCGGCGTCAGTTTCGGCAAAAGCCCAGGCCACGCTGACCGACTTCGGTGCAGAGAAGCAGAGGTCGACGCCGGCGATCCGGTGCCGCTCGGCACCGCCATCCTCGGCCTCGTAGCGGCGGATGCCGCGTTGATGACCCTCCATCTCCTCCCCGAGCGCCGAGCGCCCGCCCAGAAGGTTCGCTAGACGTTCCTTCGAGAGCGTCTCGCCGGGAGTTATCCCCAGGACTCTGGCGGAGACCGGATCGATGTCCTCCCGCGCGATCGGGATCGAGCCGAGCCCTTCGGCGAGGGCCTCATCCGGGCTGCCGGCGCGGGCGTAGTAGGCGGCCATGCGCTGCTCGGCCTCGTCCACGGTCCGCTCCAGCAGGTGGAGCGCGTAGGCATTGGCGGCGGAGGGCGCCCCCGCAACGAAGGTGCGGTAGGTCAGCACGGAAAGGGCTCGCAGACGTTCACCGCGCGGGCTCCCGCGACATGGCCTGACGAGCGCCGCGCGCCGCCGCCTCCTCGACTGCCTCCGGCAGGCCGGAGAGCGCCTGCGTGGTGCGCGCCTGGGCATCCGTCATGGCGGTTAGCGCGGCTTCGACTTGGCGCAGCGCCTCGGCCAGTTCGGAGCCGCCCGCGTCCTCCGCGGCGGCAGCCTCAAGGATTCGCTGTAGCATCTCGCGGTGCGTGCCGAGGATCGGGACGAGCCCAGCGACGGTGGCGACCACGCTACGCAGCGCGTCCTCGATTCCGTCCAGCCGCGTCGCGGCCTCAGCTTGGCCGGTGAGCAGCGCATCCAGCTTGCGGGACAGCAGATCCGTCGCTTCGTTCATGGCGCGCCCCCCGCGATGGCCGGCGCGAAGCGGTTCTCGGCGACAAGCGCTTGCAGCGCGGGGCGGCGGAAGTAGACCGCCGCCCCGCAACGCAGGGGCCGCCCGGCGGGGACAAGGACGATGCGTTCGTCGCGCGCGATCTCCTGCAGCACCTCGAAGGGCTTCGCCAATTCCCGGCCGATCTCGTGCTCGTTGAGGTTTGACCCGCGCGAGCGGGAGCCCAGTTCCAGGCCGCGCGCGCTCGTGCCGCTGTTGGAGCCGCGGCTGACGGCGACCGCGCCGAAGGTGCCGAGCGCGGCCGACAGGTCCTTCGCCGTGGCGAGCGACTGCACGCCGCCGTAGGCGCGCCAGGACACGCCGTCGAACCAGGATTCCCGGCCCGGCCGGCCCCAGACCTCCTCCACCTGGCCCTCGGACTGGTAGAAGAGCTGCAGCGTGATCCGGTACTTGCGGCCCTGGTCCCGCGCGACCTGGAGCGCGGCAAGCGGCCCGAGCAGCACGGCCTCGTCGATCGCGAAGAGCACGCGCCCGTCGACCACGCCGTCGGCGGCCATCACGGCGTCGAGCAGCGAGCCGACCACGACGCGCGCCACCGCGGGCGTCTCCTTCAGCGCGTCGAGCGGCACCTGGAGGAAGACCGAGAGGTCGCCGCGCGCCAGGTCGCGCGCGTCGAAGGCGTCGCCGCTGACCATCTCGGCGTAAGCGTCGGCCGACAGCCAAGCTGTGTCGCCGGTTGCGTTGAAGTAGGCGCCGGAGAAGGTCTCCGGCACCAGGTTCATCAGTGTGCCAGCCACGTCGCGTGCCATCGGGCTGTTGCTGGTGGCGTGGATGCCGGCGAGCACGTCGCGCAGCTCGGGCTCCGGCAGGGCGACGCCGCGACGCAGGCGCCGCAGCGTCTTCTCCTCCGGCGGCACGGCGTCGTCCCACATCATGTGGGCCAGCAACGCGGTGACGATGTCCCGGCCCGCCGCCTTCCAGCGCTGCGCGTTGTCGTCGGCGCGAGAGGGGAGGGGCCCGACGACCCGCTGCGCGACCGCGCGGACCTTCATCTCGGCCAGCGGCTCGCCTGTGTCGATCGCCGCCAGCACGTTGAAGCCAGACCCATCCCCGACCCGCAGCTGCACGACCTGCTGCCCCATGTCGGACAGCGCGCCTTCCAGCATCGGCCCAAGCTCTGCCGACGGGTCCATCACGACGCGCGACTTCCGCCAGGTCAGCAGCGTGGCGACGAGAGACGTCGTCTTGAATGCGCCGGAGCCGGCAAGGACGATCGAATGCGTCGGTCCCTCGCGGCAGGGATCCACCAGCAGGGCTGCCGCCCCCGGTGCCTCGCCGAGGTCGAGCCGCGCGGCCTCGCCCACCACGACGCCACCGACGTCGGCGTCCGGCCCCGGGAAGCGCTCGCGGGCCTCCGCCATGTCCATCCAGCGCGCCGCGCCATGGTTCGCGGTCGCGCCGCGGCGCGGCTTCCGCGCCAGGCCAAACGCTTGGCGCAGCCGCGTCCGGCCAAGCCATCCGGCCCGCGCTAGGATCGCGGGGGCGAGAAGGCCGGCTGCGGCGCCACTCCAAAGCCTGCTGCCGAGCGCCTGCCGGAGATGGTCGTCCAGCGCATAGGACCACCAGGCCCAGGTCCAGCCCAGGCCGGTGGCGAAGTGCGGGTGCTCCCAGAGGCCAGCCAGGACGAGCGTGGTGGCGCTGGCGATCGCAGTCCATCCGGCTGCGGCGATGGCGAGGGCGGACGTGCCGGCGAGGAGGAGCCCCTTCATGGCGGTCAGTCCTGCGCCAGGAGGTCGGCGGCGGTGTCGCCGCGGCGGGCCGCGTCGTCCTTGAACCAGACCTCGCCGATGCGGAATGCGCCTGCTTCGGTTCGCAGTGGGATGATCACGTCCACGGCGTCGGCGATCATCCGGGCGAGGCGAGCATCATCCATGGCGCCGCCGCCGGGCGTACCCTTGCAGAGCGCGAACATCCGGCGGAACGCCTCCGCCGGGTTGCGACCGTGGATCGTGGTTGGGCTGCCGGGATGCCCGGTCATGATGCCGTTGAGGTAGACCCAGGCCGCTTCGCCGGTCCGGACCTCCTGCAGGGGGATCCGGTCGGGGCGCATCCGGAGCGCCGCGACCATCAGGTCCTCGGCTGTCGCCGAGCCCGCGCCGCCGTGGCTGTAGAGCAGGCGGACGTTGTTCGGCTGCGGCACGACCAATTCGGCGGCGTCCTCGACAGTAACGATCCGCTCGCCTTCCGGAACCTCGCGCATCAGGGACTTGAAGAGCGTTGTCTTGCCGCCGCCGGTGGCGGCGCACATCCAGACGTTCAGCCGCGCCCGCATCGCCTCGGCGAGGAAGCCGGCCGCGTCGCCCGCATCGAAGGCGGCAAGCACCCGGCCCGACGCAGCGGCCCGCCGGTCATGCCGACGATCCCAGAGATTCCAACCCTCCGTCCGATAGCGCTTGGAGAGATCCTCCAGCGGCGCCGCGCCGTCGCCCGGCCGCCGCCAGGTCAGACTGACGGTGCCGGTGGGCACGGCGGGCGGCAGGCAGGCCTGGAGCCGTAGCAACGCGCCGCCCGGGCCAGGAGCCTCCGTCGCCAGCAGTGGTGCGAACCAGCCGACGTCCTGCCCGCGCAGCGCCGCCGAGAGAATCGCGACGCCTTCGAGCGTCGGGAAATCGAGTTCGGGAAGGGCATGCCGCTCCCAGGTGCCGTGCCGGCGGACCCAGGCTTCGCCCGGTCCGTTCACCGCCACGTCCTCCGTCTCCGGGTCCTCGAAGAAGGGCGCCAAGGGAGCCGCGGCGTGCGCCAGCAGAGGGAGGGCGGGGCTCGTCATTGGCCTGTGGCCCGCAGGCGGTAGACGTCGCTGAAGTCGAGGTCACGGGCGACGAAGACCGCCTCGGCCTCACCCTGCGGCGCGGTGCCCCAAGGCGGGATGTTCACGGTAGCCTCGAGCGCCTGTGCAGCCGCTCCGCGTCCGCCCGCCTGAAGTTGGAAGAAGTTCAGGCGCTGCCCGCTGCCGTCGCTGCCGGCGGCCGCGTTCGAGGCCGCGATGGCCCCGGCCTGGAGCCCGGCATCGATGAACGACAGCATCACCGCGCCGCCGAAGCGGGCCCAGAAATTCGTGTGCGCATCCACCGCAATGCCGTTCTGGCCAAGGGCATCGGTGCCCGGGCTCGCCAGATCTACGATGACGTGGTCCGGCGTTTCCGCCCGGGTCCACAGGACGAACGCACGGTTGGTGCCGTGCTCAAGGGATCGTTGGATCTGGCCGACCATGCGCGTCCCGGCGCCGAGCAGGACGACGCGACCGGAGGTGCCGTAGACGTCGACAGGCACCGTGCAGGCGACGAAGCCCGGAAGCTGTGTGTTCACTGGCGTGTTCCGAGTGCAGGGCACGACCGCCCCCATGGTGATGGTGAGGTCCGGATCGCGAAGGCGCCGGGCGCGCGTTGGCGGCGTTCGGGTGGCCTGAAGCCGGGTGGCCAGCGCGTCCTCGGCGACCTCCGCGCGCAGGGGATCGCCGCCCCCCGCAGCGCCGCGCCCGTCCGCGACGTCCCGTGCCGCTTCCCACGCCATGATCGGCGCTGCGCGGGCGGGCTGCGTGGCGGCGCGCGACGGGTAGGGGCGGGGTGGCTGCTGCGGCGCGGGCAGGGACGCCGGCATCGAGGCAGGCATCACAGGGAGGGACGGCGGGTCCGGCGGCGGGAGGACCACGCTGCGAAGCGCCCCTGCCGGCCCGGCCGAGCCGCCGATGTCCTCCCGCTGGGCACGAGGCGCGTCGCCGCCGCCCATCCAGTAGAGCACCACGAGCAGGCCGGCGACGCCGGCGACCAGCCCGAGCTTGCTTCCAGCCGAAAGGGGCGCCCGTGCGCCCCCGACGGGGGCGGGCGGCGGGGCGGCGGAGCCGCTCATGATCGGCGTTCCAGCGGCTGGACGGCCTCACGCACAACGCCTGGCGTGACGGTGCCGGTCCGGTCGTCACGCCCGGGCATCCCGAGGCCGAGGTTCAGGATGCAGAGCGCCCGGCCGGCGTCGCGCAGCGTGAGCCGCGGCGCTCGGGCATGGACCGTGACCCAACCGCCCGGCCCAGGCGTCACGCCGACCGCGCCGTCGCGGCCGTCTGGCAGCGACGCCTCGACGGCTGGGATGCGCTGACCTGGTGCGAAGCGGAGATGCGTCTGCCGGCCGTCGTCGCAGGCCTCCTGCGGCGCCAAAGCGGCGTCGCCGCGGCCGGCGAAGCGATGATGCACCCCGGCTGCGGCGCTGCACGGTGCCGCGCTGGCCTGCGCGAGGCGCTCGCGCGCGGCGCGCTCCTGGCGCGCCGCCGCCGTTGTCTCCCACCGTGCCCGGCGGTCGCCTTCCTCGGCGGCGACGTTGCGCAGCCTGACGCTGTAGAAGCCGGCACCGGTGCCGACCGTCTCCAGCTGGAAGCGGTAGCGGGTCGGGCGACCGCCATCGCGCTCGGTGAGCACGAAGAAGGGCTGGGGTACTAGGTCCGCATGCGGCTTCAGGACGACGGTGCTGCCGCGCACCGCGACCGAGAGATTTCCGTCCACTGTCGGTCGGTCCTCGGCTGGCCCGGGACCCTCGGCCACCACACGAACCGAGCCGGCGCGGCCGCCGCGCATCAGCATGTCGTCACTGACCGGCACACCGACGACGCGCTCGCCGTCCGGCAATTCGATGAGCAGGGCGGCGCCGCGCTCGGCGCGCAGCAGCACCACCTTGTCCGTGGTCGCGTTGGCGCAGCGGACGCGCGGGTCGGCCCCAGCGCGGGCGGAACACGGCGCCGGTTCCTCCAGCGCCAGGGCGGGCGCGACGGTGCCGGTGCAAAGGGCTGCGGCAAGAGCGGCGACGCGGGAGCGCGGGATCATCGCATGCTCCCTTCGTCGGTCCAGGAGTACTCCACCACCTGGAGCCCGAGCGGGTTGTAGGTCACGCGCTGCCATGCCGGGATCTCGGGGACCAGTTGGAAGCGGATGCTGGCCTGCCTTTGGGTGACGACCTCGCGCTGGCCCTCGGTCTTCTCGATGCGCCGGAAGCGAACCACGTAGGCGTCCGGGTCGCGGCCAAGGCAGGCCCCGCCCGATGCGCAGCCGAGACCCTCGGAAATGCGCTCGATGCGCACCGTCGTGCGGGAGCCAAAGCGCCGCCACGGGCTTTCGGGGCTCCGGGCGTCCGTACGGGCTTGGAAAGTGTCGCCCGTCGCTCGGTCCGACAGCATGAAGACGATCTGCTGGTCGTCCGCGTGGGTCGCGGTGTTGAAGCGCTCCACGGCGGACACGTAGAGCCAGAGCGTCGAGGCCATCGTCGCCTCGCGCAGGGACTGCGGCACGTCGGACTGGTTGACCGTGGTAGTGTAGGTGCCGTCCGAGTTTATGTGCACGAAGACGGGTACGACCCGCTTCAGGGGCATCGCGGCGACGAGGGCGCCGGCAAGCGCCAGCGTCGCGAGGCCGAAGGTGGAGGCCAGCACCAGGTGGCCGCGCTGGCGGCGCCGGTCGCGGGCCAACTCGGCCTCGTGCGCCGCCAGCACGCGGGCATAGTCCTCCGCAAGCTGGCCGGACGGCACGAGCGCCGCACGACTGGACTCTGGCGGGAAACCCGTGGCGGCGCTCACTCAGGCAGTTCCCCGGGTGCCGGCGTCCAAAGCCCCGGATTGAGGGCGAAGGCCGTCCCGGAACAGGACGCGGCCACACGGTCTGACGAACATGCCGATGTGAAGCAAAGGGCAAATATGAACGCGGCCAGGGCTTTACGCATGGCGGCGGCTCCAGATCCTTCAGGGGGGAGGGGAGGGTGCATCATCAAGAGCGGCCCTGTTTGGAGGCGCGCGAAACGGCCGAGGCGGCCCGGCCAATCCGGCCCATGGCGGCACTGGCGACCGAAGCGAGGTTGGACGCGCCCGCATGGACGCCGCTGGAGGCACCCGATCCGACGGAGGCGAAGTAGGGCAGGGCCAGCATCACGGCGAAGTCGATCAGGATCCAGACGCAGAGCTTCCAGAGCGCATCGACCCGCTCGGACAGGCCGGCCGCGTAGGCGGCGGTGCGCTGGACCCACATCAGGGTGCCGGCGAGCATCATCTCGGCCAGCGCCGTGGAGCACAGCGACCAGACGGCCAGGGAGACCAGCTTACCCACCCAGCCGATCACCCAGCCGCGCGTTGCGTCGAAGATCGCTGCGATCAGCAGGAACGGCCCGACCGAGATCAGCAGGGCCGTTGCGACGCGCGCGACAAGCCAGAGCGCGAAGCACAGGCCGATTGTGATGAGCATGAGGCCGTGTGCGAGCGCGATACCGAACTGCGCCCGGATGTTCCATAGGCCGCCTGCTTGCGCGTCGGCTGCGGCCACCACATGGGACGCGGCGTCGGAGATCACGTCGAACCGGCGCGCCGCCGTGACCGTGACGCCACCGCCGGCGAAGGCCGTGGCGACCAGGTTCGGCACCGTCGTCCAGAAGAAATCACGGACGTATTGGTTGTAGGCGCCGGTCTGCAACAGGGCGATAATGATCAGCGCAATTGCCACCCGCCGCACCACCCACCAGAGGTCCAGCCGTCCCGTCCACACCAGCACGGCGGCGACGGCGACCATCAGCATCAGCGCACCACGCATCCAGCCGAGCGCCGTCTGGATGCCAGCCTGGATCGTTCTGTCCAGGAAGGCCGTCGTCATCTGGTCGGAGAAGGCGGCGAACTGCTCGTACACGCCGTATCAGCTCCCCCGCGGGCAGTAGCGGCCGAGAAGCCCGCGCTCGGCAGGCGGCTTGGCGCAGGCAGCGCGTGCGGCATCGAGCAGCATCGGCGTCTCGAATGCCGGCGGAAGCTGCCCGGAGCGGACGCCCGACTGCGCGCCGAGGCGCCTTGCATGGACGCGGTTCTCGGCGATCTCGGCATTGCCGCAGCGCGCGTCGCGGGCGATCCGCGTGTCGTCACGGCACGCCCGCAGCCACTGGGCGCGGGCCGAGGGATTGGCCTCGAACCAAGGGATGTCGAACTCAGCCGCACTGGCCGGCACGCCGGCCAGAAAGGAGAGAGCCAGGGCGAGCAAAACGGCGCGCATGCCGGTCACCAGCCGTTCAGCGCGGGACGGGTCCGCGTCATCCAGTCGTCCACGTCCCGGCGCCAGGCCTGCTCGCCGCGCTGCGTCGTCACCCGGTCGTCGGCCGCGAGCATGAGGCGGATCTGCTCCAGCTGGAGGCGCGATGCGTCGAGCCGCTGCCGGGCCAGGGAGAGCCCGTTTCCGACGGCGACGCCTGCCGTGCCGTCTGGCGCCGCCTCCACCTCGCCCTGCATCACGTCGAGCGAGGAAATCTCCGCTTCGGCGTCCTCGATGGCGGCCTGGGCCATCGCCTTTGCATTCGCGGTGACCCGCTCACGCCGTTCCATCTCGCGCGCCCACTCATCGCGCTCCGCGGGTGCGTAGAGGCGGTCGGCATTCAGCATGGTGCTGGCTTGGCCCCATTCGCCGCTGCGGCCGGCCATCATGTCCGGCACCTGCGTGGCAGGCGGCATGATCGTGCGCGACAAACCGCGGACCGCGCCGGCGACGCCGCCGATCGAGGTCGGATGGGCGATGGCGTCGTAGGTGCGGACGAGCTGGCCGTATTGCTGCCGCAGCTGCTCGATCTGCTGGAGCGCGCGGGCTGCGGTCACCGTCGTCTGTGCCAGGTTCGCGCCATCTATGACGGCAAGCTGGGCGGAGGCCGGCGCGGCGGCGGCCACTGCCAGCGCGAGGGTAAGGGCCATCCTGGTGAGGCTCATGGGCGCGTCCTCCTCATGCTGCGTGGGCGGTGAGCTGCCGGCGGAAGGCCGGTAGCCAGCGGGCGGGATCGGTGCCGTGCTCGCCGACCGCCTCGGCCATGGCGCGCAGCGTGCTGGCGCGGCCGGAGAGGACGGCGACGTGGCCGGGCAGGGGGGTGAGATCGAGCCGCAGGAGGACCGACGTCTCCTCGCGCATCAGCACGAAGGAATGTGGCCCGGCGAGCATGTCGCGGCTGACCGCCTGGAATACGCGCTCGGTGCAGCCGAGTCCGTCAAGGTAGGGGCCGCGTCGCGCATCCGGGTTCCGGTAGAGCGCCCGCGTCTTGCACTGAGCCACCAGTGATGGCCCAACGGGGTGGTCGAGGATGTGTTCCGGCTGCTGCGTGGCGATGTCGAGCGACAGCTCCTGCTTGCGGCCTGTCAGCGCGAAATCCTCGAATCCCTTGTCGAACCGCGCCTGCCGCTGGCCGCCCACCAGGCGGAGGTCGGGCAGGTACGCGCGGAACTCGTCCGCGTGGAGGACAGTCGGTCGGCCGTCCACAACCAGCCCGGCGCGATGCAGCAGGTATGCCGCCATAGCCGGCATGACGGCACCGTCCGGAAGGAGCGCGGTCGGGTCGACGCTGGCGATGGCCCCGCCAAAGTCCAGTAGGTCTGTCTCGCCGTCGAAGGCCCATCCAAGCGGCCCCCCGCGGCACCACTTCTCCAGCCTTGCGCCTGCCCCCGTGGGGTCCGTGTGGCCGAGGAACTCCCTGACGCCGGCAATGGACCGCAGGCCAAGCGGCATTCGCATGACGAAGGCGACGCCGAGCGCGAGGCGGCGGGTGTCCTCCGGCGTCGGCGCGCCGCGGCCATCGTCCATGATCAGGCCGGTCAGGAACTCGTGCAGCCAAGCGCGCGAGGCCTCGCTATCAGGCAAAGCACGGAGCGGCGCCGCACCGGAGGCCTCGCCGCGGCGTAGCCGTGCAACGGCTCCGCCCATGGCACGGACGAGGATCTCATTGCCGCCATCCTTGTCGAAGACGATCTGCCGGCCGCCGCGCGCGCGCACGAGCGGGTCGAGCATCACCGTCTCGAAAGCCATGTGCAGCGTCTTGCCGGAGCCGGTCGGGCCAATCCGAAGCCGATGGCCGACGTCGCGGAGGTGCCAGGGCGCGTCGTAGGCCGTGCCGGCCGTGGTGCGCGCGCGGTAGAGGGGCCGGCCCCAGTGGTGCCGGGCATCGCCACGCGGTGGCGCGTGGAGGGAGGACATGGCAGCGAAGGCCACGGAGGGCAGGGCGCCCGCGCGGGCCCGCAGCCAGGCGGGCGCGCCCGGCAGCTGCGCCCAATAGGCCGCCTCCATGCCGACATCCTCGGCCGCCAGCACGGCGCCGGCGTCGGTCACGGCCGACCGCGCTGCTGCGGCATTGGCTTCCAGCCCGGCCACGCCATCTGCATGCACGGCGAGCGACCAGTGATGCGAGCCCATGACATGCTCGCCGCGGTCGATCGCGTCGATGGCGTCGTCGAGCTCGTCCCGCAGGGAGGCGGCGCGGTCGCCGACATTCTCCATGCGCTGCGCGCGGACGGCGAGCTTGTCGCCCGCCTTGGTCCGCCCGTGGAAGTCGTAGCTGTTGGTCAGCACGAAGCGGAAGGGCAGGGCGAGCAGCGCGTCGAACATCCCGACCCGCCAGCGGTTGGGATAGACGCGGAAGCCCAGCATCAGCCCGTGCGGCTTTTCCACGTCCGGCACGCCGGCGGCTTCGACGCGGAAGCAGGCGGAGGAGCAGACGACGCGGTCGGTGTAGATCGAGGCGCCAAGCGAGCCCGGCGCCACCATCGGCACCCGTGCCCGCCGCGCGTAAAGCGCAAGCCGATGTGCCTCGGCCAGTTCGGAGAAGGCGACTTCGCCCTCGATCCGCACGCCGAGCCGGCGCGGGGCGAGCGGTGCCAGCGCCTCCATGCAAGCGCGGACGCGGTCCTCCAGGCGGGTGACACGCCGGTCCAGCCCGGGACCAGGCCGTGCGGCTTCCTCGCGCGGCTCGAGGCCGAGCATGGCGCGCCAGCCGCGGGCGGCGAAGGTCGGCCGGACCAGCACCGTCAGCAGCCAGGTCGTGGTCATCAATTCGCGTAGGCAGGCGCCGGCGTAATCGCGCGAGAGCTCGGCGCCGTAGGGCGTGGCGTGCTCGGCGGGCGCCGGGCCGGTGAAGCGGGGTGCGTCGTCGTGCCGCACCAAGTGCTCGACGAGCCCGACGTCCTCGTCGGCGATGTTGCGCAGCAGCGCGGCGCGGACTGCGTGCCGGGCGTTCACCGCCTCATCGCCCGCCATCTCGTGCGGGAAGCCGCCGACCTCGATGACGGCGAACACCGAGCCGTCCCGCATCAGCCCGACGCCGTCGGAGATGTGGCCGAGGTGCCGGGCGTAGGTCGTGCCGGCGCGCTCATGCGCCGCGAGCTTGCGGAACTCCATCATCCCGCCATCCCCCGCGGCTCGCGCCGGCGATGGCGCGGATGGAGCGGGAAATGCGAGACGCTGGCGCCGCCCCAGCGGGCGGAATCCAGCGCGGGGCCAGAGGTGCGGCCCCAGGCCATCAGGACCTCGATGGCGTACCAGTCGAAGCTGACCCAGGCCCTCAGCGGCAGGCCGATGGCGACCAGCAGCATTGCCGCATAGCCGACGCCCTTCAGCCCGCCGACCGCCATCTGGACCTCCGCCGCGGCGAAGAGCAGCGGGATCGCCGCCGAGAAGGGCAGCCCGACGAACGGCACCATCGGCGGCCGGGTCGCCCCGAGCGGGATGGGGCCGGTGCGCGGGCCGCGCGGTTCCTCGGCAGCGTCCACGGTCAGAACCCCATCCAGCCGACGATGGTCTGCGCGTTGGCCAGGATCAGGCCGCCTCCGAGCACGAAGCCGGCAAGCCGCAGCGAGCCCATCAGGAACCAGACCAGCACCGCCGCGGCGGCGACGGACAGCATGGCCACGCCGCGCGCGGGGCCGGAGACGAACCACTGGACGCCGGTCGAGAAGGGATCGGCACCGCCGCCGGCCTGCGCCCAGGCCAGCGAGGGCAGGAGGAGAAGCGCGGCCGCCGTCACTGCGGATGCGGTCGCAAAGGATCGGGTCTTCATCGGGTATCTGCTCCCATGGCGAGGCTGCCCCTGAGACGGACGGGTTCGGCGGACGGGGGTGCCTGCTCGTCGGCATCCGCCGGATCGGGGTTCCGCGGTGCTGGCGCGGCGGCGGGGCAGCGCGCCCAGACGTCCCAGGACGGGGCGCAGGCCGCCGGCGCCGGGCCGGGGAGCGGGGCAGGGGAGGGGCGTGCCGGTGCCGCCGCCATGGCCGCCCGTGCCGACACCACCCGGGCGACGTAGCCATTGGCCAGGCCGCGGCTCGGGCTTCCGGTGTTGTAGGCGCTGAAGGCGGTCAGCACGCGCGCGCCGGCGGCGATCGAGCGGCAGGGGTCGAAGGCGTCCTCGACCGCGAGCCCGAGCCAGCCGAGGTTGCGGCTGTTGATCTGCATGAGGCCGAGATCGACGGACTTGCCCGCCTCGATCAGCGCGGTTGCCCGCGTCGCGGCTTCGGCCGGCGTCGCGGAGCGGACCGGCGCGGCGCCTCGCTCATTGATGCCGATGATCAGCGGGTCGAGCCCGCTCTCGACGCGGGCGATCGCGGCGAGGGTTTCGGGCGCGACGCCGGGGGCGCAGGCCGCGGCAAGCTCGAGGAAAGCGGCGAGTTCGAGGATCACGCGGCCACCGCCCGGCCGCGCCGCGCCGCGTCAGTCTGGTGGCGGCGACCCGGTGTCGTCCTCGTCGGGTTGAGGCGTGTTGGTAGCGCGGACGCGAGAGTCCGTGGCGCCGGCGGGCAGCAGCGACTTGAAGCGTGCGAGCTTCGGGCAGCCGTCGTCGTAGAGGGGAATGGGCAGAGCGAAGCCCAGGTCGTCGCGAAGGAAGCGGCGCAAGCGGTCCAGGTCGCGCCAGGCGCGCACGCCAGGGCCGCGGAACAGGGCAATGGCGACGTAGCCGCGGCGCCAGGATGGAAGGATGTAGGGGACGTGCTCGACCCCGCCTCCCGCGTCGCAGTAGGCGACGACGACGACGTTCTCGATTGTGCCGCCGCGGGCAATGCCCCCGCGTAGATCTGCCTCGCCGAGCGTGTCGCCCACCGTTCGCCCGCGCCTCGTCCCGAATCGGCCGGGAGGCTAGACCGCACCGGCGTCGACGCGAACTGGTTCATTCGGCTGGCGCGGGTGGCGGGCTCGCTGCAAATGACCAAATTTTGCACTTCGGTACGCCATCAGTGGAGTTGCGATAGGCAATGCTACCACTGGTGGCAAAAGTCTCTCAAGAGACAATCATCTGTCGTTGCGTGCGCAAAGCATTGAAATGCGGTCACTCCGGCGTGTGGAACAAAACCGGATTAGCAAAGACGGTCAGAAACGTGAGACCAGACTCAGGAGAAGCGCCGCGAGGAAGCAGTGGCAAGTGGGGGAGCCAAGTTAGCTGCCGTATTGCGACGCGCCGACGACAAGTCGTCGTTACCGAGCGGAACCGGCCAAAAGCACTCGACTGCACCCTCTTCGCCCCGCAGCGCCAGGAAGACCACGCGCCGCACTTCCCCGCCTTCGCCCGTTTCGACAGCGAGCCGGAACATCAGGCCGTCCGCCCCGCCGGCGTCTCCTAGGACCAGTGCCAGCTGCTGTGCCTCGCTCTCCTGTTGGCGCAGCGTGCGCTTGCTCGGCTCCTCTGCGTCACCGCGGAAGAAGCGCACCGGCACGCCGTCGATGAGAAAGACGAAGTGGTGCGTGGCATCGAGCACGGCGAGCCAACGATAGCGGCCGCCCTCGGCCGCCTGGCGCAGGCGGTTGCGTGAGAAAGAGTAGGCGCGGCAGCCGATGGACCAGGCGTCGTCGCCGGCCCAGGGATCGGCCATTGCCACCGCGTCGGCACGCCCGCGAGCGAGGAGGCGTGCGCAGGCCGAGAGCCGCTCCTCTGTCAACGCAGAGTGCAGATCCCACGGAAGGCGCGCGTCCCGGCGCCGTGGCTCGGCCTGGTCGTTCATCGGGGTCAGGATAGCCGAGAATTGACGTCCCCGTCGCGCTCTCTGCGCCGTCTGTGGATCAAGCCGAGGCCTCCAGCGGTGGCGGGAACGATACGGCAGTGCGGTCGCGGGACCGCACCTCACCGGTCGTGACAACTCAATCAAGGGATGCCGGGTCGACCAAACCGGGCAATCGCGTCCGCCAGCTCTGGCGTCGCGCATCCTCGGGTCCTACCTCGTGCTACGGCTCCACCAGCCTTCTGCCGCGTTGCTGATCTGCTGCCGGCTGATCAATCACCCAGCCGGTGAGCGGCGGCTCATGGCGGTCGCTGCGCCAGATTTCCCCGTGTAGGCCGATCAGGTGCAGTCGGCGTCACGCCCGACGAGCGCCACCAGGTCGCGCCGACTGAAGGTGCGGACACGGTAGGCGCAAGGCAGGCAAAGCGCTTAGTCGCGCGAGATCCCTCGACGTTGAAGCCGTAGGCGGGGTCGCTGGGCATTGTGCCGCCGCTGGTTGTCTACGGCGTCCGATGCGGGGCGGTGGGTGCCCGGCGCATCAGTACGAAGCCGCTGGCCAGCAGACGTTGGACCAGCTGCTCGGCAGCGATCTTGGAGGCGTATTCGACGCCGGTGCGCCGCGCCTTGCCGCGCGCGTCGAAGCGCATGGCAAACGCCAGGCTGTCGGCCACCTCCGCGGGATCGGCCGGACGCAGCCCCTGGCCATCCCGGTCGAGAGGTGCCGGTGGCGCGTGGGCGCCGAGCTCGATCAGCAGCGCTGTCACGGCCTCGTCCAGCGCCGCGATGGGCTGCCTCGGGCAAAGGCCGCGCGCAAGGCCGCGGGCTTCGGCGGCCGCCTCGCGGAGGCTGGCGGAGCGGGTAGCGATGCTGGCGGCAAGGATCTCGCGCATCCGTCGGAGTACCTCGGGATCGAGCGCAGAAACAAAGCTCATGCCGGCGAGCCTGTGCCAGTCGCTTCCTCAGGACTTGGTGGCGCCGGCCCGAAACCGACGTGAAACGATGCATGCCGCTCGCTTGATGCGGAATCGTGGAAAGCCGGCGTGGCGAGGCGGCGGAGCAGGGCCGCAGGCGGGGCTGGCGAGCGCTGGGAAGGAGCCGCCTCCTCGGCGAGGGAGCGGTTGAGCCGGCGCGCCGCCACCTCGCGGGCCAGCGTCAGTGGCCAAGCCGGATGCAGCGCGCGCACCGTCGCCATCGCCTCCGCCTCGTCCAGACCTCCCTCGCTGGCCCCCCGACTTAACCAACCTGCTGGAGCCGTCGCGCCGGCGGTCTCCAGGGTGGACGGTCGAGACAGTGCGGGGAGGTGGCGCGGCAGCATGCGGTCACTATGCAGGCATCCGAACATATAGGGAACAGGATTTCGGGGCCGGCGCCGTGTCTATGCCAGGATGCCCTGCCAATTCACCGGCAGCCTGATTTCGGCCGCGGACGCGGCCTTGTCTGGAGGCCTGCGGCCTCCCGGGCGTCCAGGCGACCCTGCGGGCAGCCGGGCCAGTGTCCCCGACATTCAGAAGCAGAATGCCGGGAGATACCCCTCCGGCCCCGCTGACCTGGACCCCCTCCCTCCGCTCTCCGGCGCGGGCCTCGCCCCCGAAAAGCTGTCGCTTTTCGAGGAGAGACCAGATGAGGAAGATCAGCACCGAGCCGACCACGGGCAACACCAAGACCAGCAACACGGGGTGTGAGGAAACCGGGCGCACCGACCTTTATCAGACAGTTACAAACGCCATCCTCACCGAGCTGGAACTCGGCCTGAAGCCCTGGCGCCGCCCCTGGCGCACCGCCGCTGCCTGCCTCCCCCTACGCCACACTGGCCAGCCCTACCGCGGCATCAACACCCTGGTGCTATGGATGGCCATATGCGCCCGCTGCTACACCTCCCCCTACTTCATGACCTACCGACAGGCGCAGGAACTCGGCGGACAGGTCCGACGCGGCGAGAAGGCGACCACCGTCAGCTACAGCGACACGCTGCGCCGGGTGGAGGAGACGCCGGAGGGCGAGGAGGAGGAGCGGCGCATCTGGTTCCTCAAGAGCTACGCCGTGTTCAACGCGGACCAGATCGACGGGCTGCCGGAGCGCTTCCACCCGGCCAGCAACCCGGCCGAAGCCGCACCGGTGCAGCGGATCGAGGCGGCGGAGAGGTTCTTCGCCAGCACAGGCGCCGACATCCGGCCGGGCGGGCAACGGGCCATCTACACGCCCAACCTCGACTACATCCGCATGCCGGCGATCGCCGACTTCATCTACCCGGAGGCCTACTATGCGACGCTAGCGCATGAGATGGGCCACTGGACCGGCCACTCTTCGCGGCTGGACCGGGAGACGATCACGCGCCGGCACAGCGAGGAGGCGCGGGCGGTGGAGGAGATCCTGGCGGAGCTCACGGCCGCCTTCACCTGCGCCTCCCTCGGCATCGACCACGACCTGCGCGAGGACAGTGCCGCCTATATCGGCTCCTGGCTGCGCGTGCTGGCCAGCGACAAGCGCTTCATCTTCGTGGCTGCGGCACATGCCCAGCGCGCCTGCGACTTTCTATGGATTTTCCAAGCCCGCAACGAGCAAAACGGAGGCGCTGCCGCAGCCGAGTAGCCGGCGCTCAGTCACCCGGCGGCGCCAGGCGCGCCGCCGGACAGTATTCAACGGCTAATAGTCTTTCCGTCTCTCTTTGAGACGAGCTCCACGTAAAACTACGGACATTCGCGACGAAACATCGTCGCAACCTCAATACCTTCAACAACGTTCGAGGCGCAGGGAGGGCCGCAGGCCATGCATGCGCACGGGCACGCCGAGCAAAGCAAAAATCCAGGCGGCAAAGGCAAGCGCCTGCTAGGGGCGTTGGCGCTCAATGTGGGCATCACCGTTGCACAGGTAGTGGGCGGGCTGGTGTCAGGCAGCCTGTCGCTGCTCGCCGATGCCGCGCACAATGCGAGTGACGCCGCTTCCCTCGGCATTTCCTACGCTGCCTGGCGTATCTCGAAACGCAAGCCTGACCGCCGCCGCACCTTCGGCTATGCCCGCGCGGAGACGGTTGGTGCCCTGATCAACCTGACCACGCTCTTCGTCATCGCGATCTACCTCGCCTACGAAGCGGTCTCACGCCTGCTCGATCCGCCGCAGGTCGGCGGCTGGACGATGGTGATCGTCGGCGCCATCGCCTTCGTCGAAGACGCGATCTCGGCCTGGCTGCTGTGGAAGGACCGCGGCAGCCTGAACATCAAGTCGGCCTTCCTCCACATGTTCGCCGACACGCTCGCGACAGTCGGGGTGATCGTTGGCGGCGTGCTGATCCTCCTCTACGACATCGCCTGGGTGGATCCGCTGATCACCGCGGCAATCTCGGTCTATATCTTCATCCACGCCTGGCACGAGATCCGCAAAGCCATCGCCGTACTGATGGAGAGCGCGCCGAAGGATTTCGACTACGAACGGCTCGAGGCCGAGCTGCGCGGGATGGAGGGCGTCAAGGACGTGCACCACCTTCATGTCTGGCAGCCGGACGAGGAGCGCATCGCCCTTGAGGCGCATGTCGCCGTGACGGAGAGCGACCTTGCTGCGGCTGATGCCCTGCGCCGGCGCATCCAGCAACGCCTTCGAGAGAACTTCGGCGTGGAGCACGCCACCCTGCAGCTGGAGCCCGCCGATGCGATCCGGCACGACCGGTCGCTCGTCGGGCAGGGTTGATGGCCTTTGTTTAGGACGGAGGGTCGAGATGGACGGTATCTGGTACGTCCTCTTGCTGTCCCTCCTGCCCGGTGCCGGCAACTTCGCCGGAGGGATGGCAGCCGAATTCCTGACGACGTCCCCGCGCCTGCTGAACCTCGCCCTGCACGCAGCCGCCGGCATCGTCATCGCCATCGTGTCGGTTGAGCTCATCCCCGAAGCGTTGGGCGTGCTCCCCGCCTGGTGGCTTGCCGCTGCCTTCGCTGCGGGCGGCGGGGCCTACCTGCTGACCGAGACGCTGGTCGAGCGTCTGCAAGGAGGCGGGGGAGAGGGCGGCCGGACGGGCATGTGGATGATCTACGTCGCGGTTGCCGTGGACCTGACAAGCGACGGGCTTATGCTGGGGACCGGCGTGGCGGTGTCCTCAGGCCTCGGCCTGGTGCTTGCAGCCGGGCAAGTTCTGGCTGACCTGCCCGAGGGCTACGCGACCGTTGCAAACTTTCGGAACAAGGGGGTACCGCGTCGCCGGCGAATCCTGCTCTCGGCCTCGTTCTTCCTGTTCGCGACCAGCGCGGCGCTGCTCTCCTACCTGCTGCTCAAAGGCGCGTCGGACGAAGTCAGGATGGCAGCGCTCGCCTTTGTCGCCGGACTGCTTACCGTGGCGGCCGTGGAGGACATGCTGGAGGAGGCGCACGAGGCTCGCGAAGACAATCGCCTTTCCGTAGTGGCCTTCGTCGGCGGCTTCGCCCTGTTCACCCTTGTCTCGGCGGGTCTCAAATCGGTCGCCGGAGGCTAGACGTACAGCTTGCAGGCGTTGCGGTGTCGCGAGAAGGCGGAGGCTGTGGCCGACGGCGGCGAGGGTGACGTTGATGACCTAGCCTGCGACGCCAACTATGAAGCGCGGCGGCGATGGCCATCACTCTCCAGATGGTTCAAAGATCAAGGCAACAAGCAGTCCAATGGCAGTGAGGCGTGTGATGGCGGTGACCTTGCCCAGCAAGGCATCCAATCGCGAAGGGAAAGCCTGGATTTTCCTCTTCGCGGCTTGGACGGTTGCCCTGGTATCCACCTTGGGCGCCCTCTTCATCGGTGAAGTCCTGGGGCAGGTGCCTTGTACGCTGTGCTGGCACCAGCGCATCTTCATGTTCCCGCTGGCAGTGTTGCTGGCGATCGCCTGCTATCGCTCGGATGCCGCAGTGTGGCCCTACGTGTCTGGTCTCGCCGCAATCGGCTGGTTGCTCGCCGCCTGGCATAGTCTTCTTTACTTCGGCGTGGTGTCCGAGGCCATTCAGCCCTGCGGTGCCGGACCATCCTGCTCAGGAAGCAACATGATGCTGCTGGGTACGGTGCCCATTCCCCTTCTCTCGTTGCTGGCCTTCACGGCCATCCTTGTCCTGATGTTGGCCCTGATTCGGGAGGAACGGTCATGAACCGGCGTGTGCTCGTACTGGGGACGACCGTCGCGGCGATAGCCGCATTCGGCGGCGCCGCCATTTTTTATTCCCGAGGCGAAGCCGGAGGTCCGGCCGCGACTGGACCGAGCGATGCGTTCGTCCGTCCGCATTCACCTGTCATCGGCGAATCGGACGCCCGCGTCACGGTCGTCGAGTTTTTCGACCCCTCCTGCGAGGCGTGCCGCGCGTTCCACCCCATCCTCAAGCAAATCCTTGCCAGGCACCCCAACGACGTCAAACTGGTGCTGCGCTACGCAGCCTTCCACCAGGGTTCGGACGAGGCCGTGCGCATTCTTGAGGCAGCCCGGCGACAGGATCGGTTCGAGGTCGTTCTTCAAGCCTTGTATGAGCGCCAGCCCGAATGGGCCATTCATGGCGCCCCCAACCTCGAAAATGCCTGGAGAATAGCGGGGGCTGCGGGCCTTGACGTGGATCAGGCGCGGCGGGACGCGCGCCTGCCGGGTGTCGCCCAGGTGCTCGCGGTCGACATGGCCGACGTCCAGGCGCTGCAAGTGACCAGGACTCCAACCTTCTTCGTCAACGGGCGGCCGCTGGTCTCGTTCGGGCCGCAGCAGCTCTATGATCTGATTCTCAGCGAACTTCGCCCATAACCGGGCCTCGCATGATTCGGGTTGCTGCCTTGCCCACGGCGGTCTGGGCAAGGCGGCCTGCTCAGCGCCACCGACGCAAGTCTCGCGATCTGCCTCAGCGAGACGCAGCAAGCATCCGCAGCTTCTCAACCGCCACGTCCTCGCTTTCCTTGTAGTCGAGGGTTCCGGCAAATCGCCCCGCGGCATCGAGCAGGAACACGCTCGCCGAGTGATCCATCGTATAGCTGCCGCCTTCGAGCGGGACCTTCCGGTAGTAGACCCGGAAGGCGCGCGCCACGTCGCTAATCTGCGCCTCGGACCCGCTCAGTCCGACAATCCGCGGATCGAAAGCCGTCAGATAGTCGGCCATCGCCTGTGGCGTGTCGCGCTCCGCATCGACGCTGACGAAGATCCACTGCACCCGGTCCGCATCGGCGCCGAGTGCTGCGATGAAGTTCGTCATGTCGCCCAGGGTGGTGGGACAGACGTCGGGGCAGTGGGTGAACCCGAAGAAGACCGCCATCGGCTTGCCGCGGAAATCCTGCTCCGTGACCGCTCGCCCACGATGATCGGTCAAGCTGAAGGGCCCGCCGATCGACAGGCTCGCCGGCCCGGTCGCGACGCGTTCGGGCCCCAGCGGCCCGTCGGTCACGAGCCAGCCGCCGGTGGTCGCCAGCAGCAGCAGGCCCAGGACAGCAACGCCGCCCCAGGCCGCCCAGCGGATCGCGCGGAGCATGCTCAGTCTCCGTGATGTTCGCCGGCAGGCGCCCGGGCGCCCGCGGTGGCCACTTCCAGTTCCACCGTCACGGCGCCGGCGCGCTCAAAGCGCAGCGTCAGGGGCACGCGCTCGCCTGGCACAAAGGCCCTGGTCGGCCCGACCAGCATGAGATGCATGCCCCCGGGGCGCAGCCATACCGTGCCGCCGGGCGGAAGCTGAATGCCCTCCGGCATCGGGCGCATGCGCATCACGCCATCCGTCATGCTCATCTCGTGGGCCTCGACGCTCCCCGCCATCGGCGTCTCGGCCGAAATGAGGCGGTCTGGCGCGGAACCGCGATTCACGATCGACATGTACCCGGCGGCGGTCTGCGCCCGCGCTCCGACGGCACGGGACCAGGGATGGTTGATGACGAGGTCTCCGGCACGGAAGTCGTGCGCAAAGCTTGGGAAAGCAGGCAAGGCCGTGGCAACGCAGGCCAGGAGACCGGCACGGAGGAGTGGGCGACGCATGTGATGATCCTTCCAATACGCAAACAGGCATGCACCGGCAGCGGCGCCGGCATGACGACCGTTCAGGCGAGCGTCGGAAGGATGGGGGGTGCCCGCGCGGGCGGAGGTCCGCAGGCCGGCGGCGTCAGGGTCCACGCCTCCCGCAGGGGCATGGCGGCGGGCACCGCCAGGAAGCGCGGCTCCGGTGGCCGGACGAAGGGAGGCGGGAGGCCAAGTGCGTCAGGAAGCCGACACAGCGCGCAGTGATTGCCCCGGGCGGACCGGGGTCCGTCCTTCGTGTCGTCGGGCGCAGGCAGTCCCGAATTCAGGCAGAGCTGTCCCTGCCACGCGAGGTCGAAGGCAGCCCTCTGCGTGGCCGCGAAAGCCCCGAGCGGCATCAGCAGGCGCGCAACGAGGCCCAGCAGGACCAGGACCGATATCGCGCCGCGCAACTCGCCCCAGAGTGTCCTCATGCGCTGCGCAGCCAGCCCCAGAAGGCGTAGCAGCCGGCAATCTCTGCCATGGCCGCGGCGATGAAAATCGCTGCCTGCCTCACCGCACCGGTGCTGCCTCTGCAATCTCGGTCAGGCTCGTGCAGGCGGTACGCGTCAGCCAGGGCCAGGGATCGACCGGACGGCCGCCCCGCCGCAACTCGACATGGAGGTTCGCCCCCGTGGTGCGACCCGTCCTGCCGACGGCGCCGATGGCCTGGCCCACATCGAGCCGCGTTCCAACGGCGAGGCCGGGCCCGAAGCGCGAGAGATGCGCATATCGCGACCGCGTCCCGTCCTCGTGACGGAGCTCCACCATGAGCCCGTAGTCGAAGTAGCGCCCTGCGAAGATCACGGTGCCGGGCAAGACCGCACGAACCGGCGTGCCGACCGGCGCCCGCAGATCGACCCCCGAATGCATCCGGCCGTGGCGCGGCCCGAAGCCTGAGGAAAACTCTCCTGCAACTGGCATGGCGACTGGACAGGGGGCTGCCAGGGCCTCCGCGGGTAGGGCGAAGGCCAGGGCCAGGAATGCTGAACGCGGTTTCATCATCGGCTTGGCTGTGGCGCAGGATAGCCAGGCGCGCAACCTCAGCCGGCTCACAGGCGCGGAAGCACCCTGGGCGCCGGCGTAGGGGTTGAGCCTGGCGGCAGAAGCGGCTGCACCAGTTGGGCGAAGCGCTCGAAAGTCAGGACGCCAGGATGCACCCTGCCGCCGATGACGAAGGTGGGCGTCGCCTGGACGTTGAACTCACGTGTCGCTTCCAGCCGTGACCGGATAATCGGATCGGTGAAACCGCGGTCCGTCCAGCAGGCTTCCAGGCGGCTGGCGGAAACCCCCGCCAGCCCGGCCGTACGGCGCAGCCAGCCGCGGGCATCCGGGCTGTGCGCCCAGGCCTCCTTGTTGGTGTAGAGCACGGAGAGCATGGCTTCGAACCGCTCCGGCCCGGCACAATGGACGAGCGCGGCGGCATCGACCGCAACCCGGTCGAGCGGATAGTCGCGCAGCACGAAGCGCACCAGGCCAGGATCCACATAGGCGACCTTGATCCGGGGGAAATGCTGGGTGTGGAAGTTGGCGCAGTTGCCACAGGTCAGCGAGTGGAACTCGATCACCGTCACCGGGGCGTCCTCTCGGCCGATCGCGCGCTCACCAGGCAGCGGGCGCGGCGTCTCCGGACCAGGCTCGGTGACCGCGAAGGGCGGGGCACCCGCCTGCTGCCCCAGGGCTGGAGCGGACAAGGCGAGCACGGCCAAGCCAGCCAGGGTGCCGCGGCGTGACAGATCTTCGTTCATCGGATTTCGCTCCCGGAGTCTTGTAGGGCAGTGCGGTTCGCGGCCGGTGCGGGACGCAGGCCAGTGAGGATGAGCAGGGCGACACCGCAGACAATCGCGACATCGGCCATGTTGAAGGTCGGCCAGTGCCAGCCCGCGTAATGCGCGTCGAGGAAGTCGACGACCGCCCCGATGCGCAGCCGGTCGGCGGCATTGCCGAGGGCGCCGCCGATGACGAGGCCAAGCGCCAGGGCCTCAACCTTCGATGTCGTGCGCCAGAGCCAGTGCAGCAGGAACGCGGTGATGGCGAGGGTGACCAGCACCAGGACCCAGGCGGCGCCGGCTGCGCTGTCGGCGAACATGCCGAAGGTCACGCCAGTGTTGAAGCCGAGCCGCAGGTTCAGCACGGGCAGCACCGTGATGCCCCCGCTGTAGGGCGGCCAGAGAGCGGAAAGCGCCCAAAGCTTGGTGGCCTGGTCCACGGCGCCCGCGGCCAGGGCCGCCATGATTCCAATCGAGCGCATCAGCCTAGCCTCAGCAGGAAGGGAAAGGTCTGGACAAACCAGCCCGCAATTCTGGTCATCTCGCCCAGCATCATCAGGACGCCCATGGCGGCCATGACGAGACCGGAGGCGACCTGCGCCCCGCGGCCGAAGCCACGCCATCGCCGCAACGTCGCCGCGGCCGCCGGCAGGTAGAAGGCGACCAGCAGGAAGGGCACGCCCAGCCCCAGCGAGTAGGCAAGCAGCAGAGGCGCCCCCGCGCCATCACCCTGGATGGCCGCGACCGCCAGCACGGCACCCAGGACAGGGCCGATGCAGGGCGTCCAGGCGAATCCGAAGGAGACGCCAAGCAGCGCCGCGCCGCCGGGCGTGCCGCCCGCGGCGAAGGCCGGCAGCCGCACGTCACGCAGCAGCCAGGAGGGGCGCAGCGCGCCGATCTGCACCAGGCCGAAGGCCAGGACCAGCGCCCCGCCCGCGATCTGGAACTCCAGGCTCCAGCGTCGCAGCCATTGCGACAGCGCCGATGCACCGAGCCCGAGCAGCACGAAGACCAGCGAGAAGCCCAGGACGAAGCTGGCACCCAGAAGCATGGCCCGGGCGCGCGGCGGCGCATCGCGTACGCCGGTGCCGCAGGCATAGGCCACCCAGCCCGGAACCAGCGGCAGCACGCAGGGCGACAGGAAGGAGACCAGTCCGCCGCCGAACGCCAGGAGCAGGCCGAGGGCCGAAAATTCAAGCGTCATGCGGCTCGCTTTCCCTGCGGTTCGCGGCCAGGCCGGTCAGTCCTGCGAACAGGACGGCCAGCAGCGGCCAATCTCCGAGGCGCGCATAGAGCGTCTTGCCCGGCAATGCCGCGGGCAGTGCCGCGTCCAGCACGCCGCGCGTACCGAGTGCCAGGCTCCGCCGTACACGCCCATAGGCATCGGCGACGAAGGAAATTCCACCATTCGCGACGCGCACCATGGGCAATCCCAGTTCCACCGCACGGATCCTGGCCGCCAGCGCATGCTGATGCGGTCCCCAGGAGCGGCCGAACCAGGCGTCATTGGTGAGCGTCAGGATCCATCCTGCGTCGCGGGCCGTTCCTCCGCCTCCTCTGGGAAAGATCGCCTCGTAGCAGATCAGCGTCATGGCGGCGGGCAGGCCGGGAACCGGCAATGGCGCCGGGTCCGTGCCCGGCGAGAAGTCCACCGCACCGTCCGTCAGCTTCGGCACCCCCGGCAGCCACGCGCGGAAGGGCACGTATTCGCCGAAGGGCACGAGCCGTATCTTGTCGTACGCCGAAAGGATCCGGGCCGCGCCATCAAGGACGAGCACGCTGTTCCGCATTGAGGGCTGGCCGGTCGCATCCAGGCTGCGCCGCACCCCGCCGGTAACGAGGGCACCGTCCGGCGGCACCACATCCGAGAGTGCCGCGCGGACCGCAGCCTCCTCCGCGATCAGATACGGTACCGCTGTCTCGGGCCAAAGCAGGTGCGTCGGCTCTGCGCCCGATGCTCCCGGCACGCGGCTGAGAGCGAGGAGATCGGCGAGGATGCGCGCCCTTTCGGAGGATTCCCATTTGAGGGATTGCGCCACGTCGGGCTGCACCAGGCGCAGCCGAACATCCGGCAGGTCAGGTGGCAGCGGGACCACGAGCCTCGCCGCGCCGCCGGCCCACAGCAGCGCCAGGCAGGCGGCCGCGATGCCCATTGGCCAGACCCGCCGAACGGAAAGCGCGAAGGACGGCAGCGCCGCGAGGAGGATGGTCGCCAGACCGAGGCCATGGATCCCGATGAAGGCGGCAAGCTGTAAGGGCGCATCGGCGAAGCCCCAGACATGCCCCGCGAGATTCCACGGAAAGCCGGTGAGGATCGTCCCGCGCAGCCATTCCCCCGCCGTCCAGCAGATCGCGAGAGCGACGAGGAGACGCATACCGCGCCTGGGACCCGCGACCCAGCGCGCAGCCGCCAGCGACAAGGCGGGAAACAGGGCAAGACCTGCCGACAACGCCGCGAGGGACGGCAGGGCGAGTGCACCGAAGGATTCGGCATCCACGGCAAATGCCTTGGTGATCCATCCGAGCCCGACAGCGAAGTTGCCGAGGCCGAACAGCCAACCAAGCAGGAAGGCGCCGCGGACCGAACGTGTCCGCTCCAGCAACAGGAACAATCCGCCGAAGCCGAGAAGGAAGGCCGGCAGAAGGTACAGCGGCGCGAAGGCGAGCGGCGTTACGGCCCCAAGGACCAGGCCCGCGGCATTCGGCAGCACCACAAGCTGGAGTGACGACAACCTCGCCTTCTCCACCGAGGCGGCGCAGGCAGACGCGTCCCGAACGCCTGCCCTCATCTCTGCTCCGTCGCGCGTGTCCTCCGCGCCTCCCCCTGCTCGTCCATCCGCGCGATGGTGATGGCGTAGAACACGGCTACGAGGGTGAGGAGCACCGCAAGGATTGCGCGAGAACGGCGCTTCTGGGCGGCCTTGCGCAGATCATCAGGAGGCGCCTTGCCGTTCAATGATCGTGACCGCGAAGCTCAACGGCGATTTCGCCGGCTCGTTCGAAGCGGAGGAACACGCGGATCGCGTCCCCTGGCCCAAGGGGCTGACGCAAGCCGTCCAGAGCAAGGTGTGGTCCACCGGGTTCCATCGTGAGGGTGCCGTCGGGCGGAATGGAAAAACCCTCGGGCGGCGATCGGAATGCCGTGGCAGAGACCGGATCGCGCTCCAGCATCCGTACAGCTTCGACGTCGGGCGACCAGGCGGAGACCAGACGGGCTGTCATCGAGCCGGTATTCCGAACAACAAGGAATCCTCGGCTTTCGCGAGCTTCCGGCGGCACGGCCTGCGCCCAGCCGCCGCTGACGACGACCGACCCGCCCTGTCCATCCTGCGCGGCAGCCGGGCGGGAGGAGACTGCCTGCCAGGCGATGGCGATTGCCAGCGCCAGCCAGCGGCGTCGAGGTTCACGCTGGTCCTTCAATCGAACATCTCCCACAATCAGGATTTCCGGCGGTTATGATCGCCCCGCTCCTCATGCCCCGCTGGAGCCCGCCTTCCGGCCGCCGCCATCAAGCTCGGGGCCGCCACCCCAGCAGGCGCAAGGCATTCAGCGTGACCAGCACGGTGGCCCCGGTATCGGCCAGGATCGCCGGCCAGAGGCCGGTCAGGCCGATCAGCGTCGTCACCAGGAACACGCCCTTCAGCCCGACCGCCACCGCCACGTTCTGCTTCACGTTGGCCATGGTCGCCCGCGACAAGGAGACCAGCTCCGCCACGCCCGTTACGCGGTCCTTCAGCACCGCGGCATCCGCCGTCTCCAGCGCCACGTCGGTGCCGCCGCCCATCGCCACGCCGACGGAGGCTGCCGCCAACGCCGGCGCATCGTTGATGCCGTCGCCGACCATGACGACCGGGCCGCCCTCCATCAGGCGGCCGATCTCCCGCAGCTTGTCGTCCGGCAGCAGTTCCGCCTTCACGTCCAGGCCGAGCGAGACGGCGATGGCCTCGCCGGTGCGGCGGTTGTCGCCCGTCAGCATCACCGGCCGCACGCCAAGCGCCGAGAGAGCCGCGATACCTTCGCGCGCATCCGCGCGCGGCTCGTCGCGCAGCGCGATCAACCCAAGCATGGTGCTGTCAGCGAGCAGGACGGCGACGGTCTTGCCCTCGGTCTCCAGTCGCGCCAGCTCCTTGTCGAGGTCGCCAAGCTGGGCGCCGGCCTCGCGGGCATGGCGCGGGCTGCCGACGCCGATGAGGCGTCCGCCGATCGCGGCCGTGACCGCCTTGCCGGGAATGGCGGCGAGGTCGGTTGCAACCGGAAGGGCGAGGCCCCGCGCCTCGGCTTCGGCCAGAATGGCCTTGGCCAGCGGATGCGCCGAGCCCTGCTCGACGGCCGCCGCGAGTTCGAGAACCTGCTGCTCCGTCTGGCCGGGCGCCGGCAGGATGTCCGTCACGCGCGGGCGGCCCTCGGTCAGGGTGCCAGTCTTGTCGAAGGCGACGGTGCGGGCGGCGCCGATGGCTTCCAGCGCCGCGCCTCCCTTGACAAGGAGCCCGCGCCTGGCGCCGGCCGAGAGGCCGGAGGCCATGGCGGCCGGCACCGAGATCACCAGAGCGCAGGGGCAGGCGATCAGCAGCACCGCCAGGCCGCGATAGAGGCTGGTGCCCCAGTCCCAGCCCAGCAGGAAGGGCGGCACCAGGATCACCAGGGCCGAGACGATCATCGCCCCGGGAGTCCACCACTCCGAGAAGCGCTCGATGAAACGCTGGGTCGGCGCACGTGAGGCGGTCGCGTCCTCCACCATGCGGATGATGCGGGCGATGGTGTTGTCGGAGGCGGCGCGCGTCACGCAGACCCGCAGCGCGCCATCGGCGTTGATCGACCCGGCAACCACCACCTCGCCCGGTCCGCGCGAAACCGGGATGCTTTCGCCGGTCACCGCACTTTCATCCAAGGCCGAGGTGCCGTCCTCGATGGTGCCGTCGCAGGGTACCCGGTCGCCCGGCCGGACCAGCACGAGGTCGCCGACCGCCAGCCTGTCGGCGGGCAACTGTTCGGTGCTGCCATCCGCGCGCAGGCGCAGCGCCACGCGCGGCATGAGGTCGGCCAGGGCGCGGATGCCGGCGCGGGCGCGGCCGGCGGCGACATTCTCCAGCAATTCGCCCACGGCGAAGAGCAGCACGACGACCGCGGCCTCCTCCGCCGCGCCGATGACCGTGGCGCCGGCGGCGGCCGTTACCATCAGGGTTTCGATGGAGAAGGGCGTTCCGGCCCGGGCGAGTGCCCAGGCGCGGCGCCCGAAGGGTACCAGGGCGATCAGCGTCGCGGCCAGGAACAGCGGGTAGGTCAGGCGCTCCGGCAGGGCGAGAGACAGCGCATAGGCGCCGAGGACGAGGCCGCCGAGCAGCCATACCAGCTTCGCTTTGGACGTGGCCCACCACGCCCTCTCGGCATCCGCGGGATCGTCATGGTCATGGCCGTGACCATGCGGGGCCGGTGCCGCATCGTGGTCGTGCCCGGCATGGTGCTGTCCAGACACCTGCCGATCCGAGGCCGCCGCAGGCGCCAAGGTCGTCGCCGTGTAACCGAGCGCCGCCACCTGCTTCACGACAGCCTCAGGCGTGGTGGCGCCAGGGGCCAGCGAGAGCGACAGCCGCTCCGCCATCAGGTTCACCTCGACGTCGCCCACGCCGGGCAGTCGTTCGACAGCCCGCGTCACCTTGGTGACGCAGCTGGCGCAATCCATGCCCTCGACCCGCCAGGCCAGCCGTGTTGTCGCGTTCATCCGCGTCATCCCATCCCGCTGGGAACGGTATGGGACTTCTAGTGGCTAGAGGTTCAAGTCCCTTTCTGAGGAAAACCGGCAGGGGGCGTGCCGGCCAGGGGCTGCAGCAGGAGGCGGTCCAACCTTTGCTCCCTGGCGGTGCGCCAGCCTGGCACCCCGATCACCGCGCCATTGAGCCCCGCCGCCGGGGCGGCCCTGTAGCTGCCGAATAGGTGATCCCACCAGGGCAGGCAGAAGCCGAAGCAGCTATCAGTCTCGGCCTGGACCTCCGAATGATGGGTCCGGTGCATGTCCGGCGTCACCACCAAGCGCCGCAGCCAGCGCTCCATGCGAGCCGGGATGCGGATGTCGGCATGGTTGAACAGGCTGGTGGCGTTCAGCAGCACCTCGAAGGCCAAAACCGCCACGGGCGGCGCCCCGAGCGCCACGACAACCGCCACCTTGATGCCAAGCGAAAGCAGGATCTCGACAGGATGGAACCGCAGCCCCGTCGTGGCATCCAGCTCCGGGTCCGCATGGTGCATCCGGTGCAGCCGCCACAGCGCCGGCACGAAATGGAACACCCGATGCTGCCAGTAGATCGACAGGTCCAGCACCAGGACAGCCACCGGCAGGGCAAGCCAGAAGGGGGCGCCAAGGGCCGGTAGCAGGCCAAGGCCCCGCGCCTCTGCCCAGACCGCCACGCCTACCGCTCCGGCCGGCGCTACCAGCCGCAGAACGACGGAGCCGATCACCGGCAGCGCCAGGTTGGCTGGCCATCGCCGCCAGCCGAGCGGCCGCACCAGGCCGCGCGCCCAAGTCCGCTCGGCAAGGACCATGGCCGCCAACACGCCGATGAACGCGGCGAGCCGGATCGTCGCCTCGGCGGCCATGGCGGTGGACGTGCCCTCCCCTAGGCCGGCTGAGTGCCGTGGAACCGCATGTAGGGGCGGTGCGGCGCCTCACCGAAGGCGATGACGTCGTAGCTGTCGGCGGGCTGCCCCGGCACTTCCATGCCCGGCGAGCCCACCGGCATCTCCGGAACGGCCAGGCCGCGGACCCCGGCCGGGCGTTCGGCCAGGAGACGGCGGATGGCTGTCGCGGGAACGTGGCCCTCAAACGCAAAACCTTCCGCCGCGCCGGCATGGCAGGACAGCAGGTCGGCAGGCGTGCCGAGCCGCCGACGCACGGCGCCCAGCGCCTGCGTCACCTGGTCGTCCACGATGAACCCTTCGGCGCGCAGATGTGCCACCCAGCCGGTGCAGCAGCCGCAGGACGGATCGCGCCAAACGGTGACCCGGACGGGCTCCGCCGCCCACGCAGCACCAGGAAGCGTGGCTGCGGCGGCAAGCAACAGATGGCGACGGTGCATGGACATGGCTATTTCCTTGGTCCTGTCGGTTCCCGAGCGATTGGCAGCATATGGGACGTGCTCCGCAACGCGCCATTGGCACCCGGCAATGGCGGCCGGTGCATCCACCGGCGCAGGCAGTGCAGGATCTTATGCTTCCGGAGCCGTGGCATTGGATGCCACCCGCCGATGGCCGACGCGCTGCACGCGCCAGCCCGCTGAACCTCACTCCCCGAAGGCTGCGTCGTACAGCAGCTTCATGTTCAGCCCGAGGATCACCGCGGCCGTTGCCCAGCCCAGCCCAGCACCAGCTGCCAGGTCGGCGCGACGAAGACCCCGAGCCTCCGCTTGTCCTGCGCGAAGAGCATCAGCGGGATCACCGCGAAGGGCAGCTGGATGGAGAGGATGACCTGGCTCAGGATCAGCAGCTGCGCCGTTCCGCTGGTGCCGTAGAACCAGGTGACCAGGATCGCCGGCACGATCGCCACCAGCCGGGTGACGAGCCGGCGCAGCACCGGGTGCAGCCGGAAGCGCAGGAAGCCCTCCATCACCACCTGGCCGGCCAGCGTCGCAGTCACCGTGGCGTTCAGCCCGCAGAACAGCAGCGCCAGGGCGAACAGGGTTGCGGCCAAGCCGCTGCCGAGCAGCGGCGCGATCAGGTGGTAGGCGTCGCCGATCTCTGCGACCTCGGTATTGCCCGTGGTGTTGAAGGTGGCGGCCGCGGTGATCAGGATGGCGGAGTTGATGAACAGCGCCAGCGTCAGAGCGATGGAGCTGTCGATGGTCGCGAACTTGATCGCCTCGCGCTTGCCCGCTTCATCGGTCTTCCAGGCGCGCGACTGCACCACGGCAGTATGGAGATACAGGTTGTGCGGCATCACCGTCGCACCCAGGATTCCCATCGCAATGTAGAGCTGCGTCTGGTTCGTCACGATCGAGGCGGCCGGGATGTAGCCGTTCAGGACCGCCGCCCATTCCGGCTGCGAAAGCGCGATCTGCACCGCGAAGCAGCCAAAGATCAGCGCGATCAACCCAAAGACCAATGCCTCAAGCCAGCGTACGCCCTTGTTCTGCAACCATAGGATCAGGAAGGCGTCGAGCGCCGTCAGCATCACCCCGTAGAGCAGGGGTGACCTTCCCCCCTGCCTGGGATCCAGCTGTGATGAGAGAGTTGGCTTCCTTGGAAGGAGGCAGTGATGCCGAGGAAGCGTCGTACGGCGGAGCAGATCATCGCGCTGCTGCGGCAGGCTGAGGTGGAGTTGGCGCAGGGCCAGACGGTGGGGGAGATCTGCCGCCGGCTCGCGGTCTCGGAGGCGAGCTTCTATCGGTGGCGATCAGAGTACGGCGGGCTGAAGGTGGACCAGGCGCGTCGGCTGAAGGAGCTCGAGCGCGAGAATGCGCGGCTGAAGCGGGCGGTGGCGGAGCTGACGCTCGACAAGCAGATTCTGAAAGAAGCCGCGGAGGGAAACTTCTAGGCCCCGAGCGCCGCCGGGTCGGGGTGCGGCATGTGCAGTCGGTGCTCGGGGTTTCCGAGCGCCGCGCCTGCCGCACGCTGGGCCAGCCGCGATCGACGCAGCGCAAGGTGCGGGCGGTGTCGGCCGATGAGACTGCACTGACCGATGCGGTGGTGTCGCTTGCGGCGAAGTACGGCCGCTACGGCTATCGCCGGATCACGGCGCTGCTGCGGGCCGAGGGCTGGCGTGTAAACGCCAAGCGCGTGGAGCGCATCTGGCGGCGCGAGGGGCTGAAGGTGCCGCGGCGGCAGCCGAAGCGGGGCCGACTGTGGCTGAACGACGGCTCCTGCGTTCGGCTGCGGCCGTGCTGGCCGGGGCATGTCTGGGCGTATGACTTCGTGCAGGACCGGACGCATGACGGGCGGCGCTTTCGCATGCTGACGGTGATCGACGAATACACGCGGGAGTGCCTGGCGATCGTGGTGGCGCGGCGGCTGACGTCGGACGACGTGCTGCAGGTGCTGACGGATCTGTTTGTCGAACGTGGGCCGCCTGGGCACATCCGCTCCGACAACGGGCCGGAGTTCGTGGCGAAGGTGGTGTGCAGCTGGCTCGGCCGGGTCGGGGTGACGACGCTGTTCATCGAGCCCGGCAGCCCCTGGGAGAACGGCTACAACGAGAGCTTCAACGGCAAGCTGCGGGACGAGCTGCTGGACCGAGAGATCTTCTATTCGCTGCGGGAAGCTGAGGTGCTGATCGAGCGCTGGCGGCGCCACTACAACACGGTCAGGCCGCACAGCGCGCTGGGCTATCGGCCGCCGGCGCCGGAAGCGGTGTTGCCCTGGCCGGCTGGCCCCGACTACGCTCCGCTCCGGCAGGGCCAGCCGGCCAGGCCAGAACACGGGCCAAGTCTCTCATAGCTCGTGGATCCCCGGTCAGGGGCAGGTCAGCCGCGCCCTGCCGTATGCCACCCCTCCTTCCCCGGTTCTTTAATCGCGGCTCATCACGCAAGGAAATTCTACTGCCGCTCCGACGCATCTCTGCCCTGATGCAAGTTAGCGAGGCCGGGCAACAGCCTGGGCCAATTTAGCAACTGGCCACCGTCGGAGGCGGTGCGCCAACAGTTCACCGGCACAAGCTGCCCTACGTTGCTCCCAGCGGCTTGAGCAGCGCCGGGTCATCGTCGTCCACGCCGGAGACGTTCTTCCGCTTGACACCGGCCATTCCCGCAGTGCGTCGGCGGGCGCCGGGTGCAGCGCCTCCGAAGCGAACTCGACACGCCGCCCGACGATCTCGCGGTCCTGCAGCAGATGCTGCGAAAGGTGGTCACTGTGGCGGCGCATCGTGGGATCATCGCCCACAATCGCGTGGAATTCGCACTCGGGGTCGACGCGGCGCCAACGCCGCACTATCTAAAGTCGATGCATGGTTTTCTGCGCACAATATTGCTTGCTCTGATTCTGGCTTTCGCGGCCGGGACGGTGCTGCACGTTGCCAGCGCGACGGCCATGGATCTTGCCATGGCGGCGGCTCCATCCACTGATACGCAGATGCCTGGCTGCGACGGCTGCGACGACGGCTCCGGCTCCGCCATAGCTTCCTGCGCGGCACTTTGTGCCGTGCCTCCGGTGGCGCCGCCCGCCGGCCCGCATTTGGTGTTCCTCGTTCCACCTCTGGCCGAGCCCATCCCAGCTGTGCTCGCCCTGGCCGGGCTGACTGGTTCGCCCGACCTTCATCCTCCCAGAGTCATCGTCCTGAGCTAAGGAACCGCGCCGCGTGTCGGCGCCGGACCTCCACTGCCGCCTGTCCGCCCGCTCGTGCGTGCGGCTGGCTATCCGCACTCGCGGAAGGACGTCATATCACCATGCCTATTTCCCGCCTGCCGATACTCGGCCGCAGGTTCCTCATGCTAGGTGGCGCGGCCGCTTTCTCGGCGACTGGCCTCCGCCCGGTGCCCGCCGTCGCCCGGGCCGCTGATAGCGCCGTCTCAGGCGGCAGCACCATCCGGCTCATCGCGCGCCCCGGGCGCGCGGCCCTTGCTGGCCCGCCTCACTTCGGGCCCGAAACCGCAGTCTGGGGTTACGACGGCCGGGTCCCGGGCCCTGAAATCCGGGTCCGCCAGGGCGAGCGGCTGCGTGTGGTGCTGGAGAACCGTCTGTCGGAAGAGACTACGATCCACTGGCACGGGCTCCGGGTGCCGAACGCGATGGACGGCGTGCCGCACCTGACCCAGCCCCCGATCGCACCGGGAGAGAGCTTCGCCTACGAGTTCGATGCCACGGACGCCGGTACCTACTGGTACCATCCCCACGTCCGGAGCTTCGAGCAGGTGGCGCGGGGCCTCTACGGCCCGCTTGTCGTCGAAGAGCCCGAGCCGCCACCCACGATCGACCGCGACGCCACCTGGGTGCTCGACGACTGGCGTCTGCTGGAGGACGCACAGATTGCGGGCGGCTTCGGCAACGCCATGGAGGCCGGGATGACCGGCCGCATCGGCAACACCGTCACGGTGAACGGCCGCGTCCCGCATGGGGGCTTCGCGGTGCGGTCCGGCGAGCGACTGCGGCTGCGGCTGATCAACGCCGCCAATGCGCGCATCTTCGGCCTGGTCTTTGAAGGGCACGAGCCTGTGGTCGTTGCTCTCGACGGCCAGCCGGTCGCGCCGCACGTGCCCGAGGACGGGCGCGTCGTGGTCGGGCCAGGGATGCGCGTGGACCTGGTGCTCGACATGACCGGCCAGCCGGGCGCGCGTGCCCGCGTGCTCGACACCTACTACGCCAAGCTTGAGTACAGGCTGCTCGAAATCGCCTACGGTGCGGAGCCGCTGCGCCATCGTCCGCCCACGGCGCCGATCCCCGGCCTGCCCGCCAACCCGGTCCCCGAGCCGGACCTCGCGCGGGCCGAGCGACATGCGGTGGTGCTCGGCGGCGGGATGATGAATCCCCTCGAGGGCGCGCTCGTGGACGGGCACTGGCTGGACGTGCGCGAGATGATGCGCCGGGGCCTGACCTGGACGGTCAACGGGACTGCGGCGGCGCCCGGTGTCCATGTGCACGAGCCGCTGGCGGTGCTGCGCCGCGACGCCTCCTACGTGCTGGCGATCCGCAACGAGACGGCCTGGCCGCACCCGATGCACCTGCACGGGCACTCTTTCCGGGTGATCGCCCGCAACGGCGTCCCGACCCGCCACCGCGAGTGGCAGGACACCGTCCTGATCCCGCGGCGCGAAAGCGCAGAGATCGCCTTCGTCGCCGATAATCCCGGCGACTGGATGTTCCACTGCCACGTCCTCGAGCACCAAGCCGCGGGGATGATGGGCCTGGTCCGTGTGGCCTGACCGAAACCCAGAGAGGAGAACCAGCGAATGATGCCCACCACCCGCCGCGCCACCTTCCGCGCCGTCCTGGCCGCCACCGCCGCCGTCGTCCCGCTGACCCGGCCCGTCCGCGCTGCCGCCGCTCAGCCCCCGGCCGCGTCGCGCGAGGCCACGCTTTACAAGAACCCGCAGTGCGACTGCTGCGAGGGCTACGCAGCCTACCTGCGCGAGAACGGCTACGTGGTACGGGTCGTGCCCAGCCACGACCTCGCGCTGATCAGCCGACAGCAGCAGGTACCGCCGGCGCTCGAAGGCTGCCACATCACGATGGTGGATGGGTACACCGTCGTGGGCCATGTGCCCATCGGCCCCGTGAACCGCCTGCTCGCCGAGCGCCCGGACATCCGCGGCATCTCGCTACCCGGCATGCCGATGGGCTCCCCGGGCATGGGCGGCCCGAAGGCCGCGCCCTTCACGATCTACACGATCCAACGGGATTCGGCGGCGGAGCCCGCGGTCTATGCGGTCGAGTAGGGCTGCCGAGGGCCGGGCGCGGCCGTTCCACAGCGGGAGACATCGATGATGTGCGGCATGATGGGCAGCGGAACGATGGGAACGGCGATGATGTGGGGCATGGGGCTGGTTGGGCTCCTGCTCCTCGCCCTGCTCGTCCTCGCGGTCGCCGCTCTGGCCAAGTATGTGTTCGGGCGGCGGGGTGGATGACCAAGGGCCGCGCGCTCGCGTTCGGCGCCGCCGGCGCTCTCGGAGCGGCGGCGCTCGGGTTCGGCTGGCTTGGACCGTCGGCACCGGCCATTGCCGACGCGGGCGACCCTGCACAGGTAGCGCTTGGCCGGCGCGTTTACGCCGAGAGCTGCGCGTCCTGCCACGGCGCGAACCTCGAGGGGCAGCCGAACTGGCAGGCGCGCCGGCCCAACGGGCGCCTGCCCGCCCCGCCCCACGACGCCACCGGGCACACCTGGCACCACCCGGACGCGCAGCTGATGGAGCTTACGCGGAAGAGCCTGACCGGGATCCTGCCCGGCTACGAGAGCGACATGCCCGCCTTCGAGGGCGTGCTGACGGAGGCCGAGATCGCAGCCGTCATCGCCTTCATCAAGAGCACCTGGCCGCCCGACATACGTCGCCGGCGCGAGGAGCGCCTCGGCACGGCTGCCGGTCGCTCCTGACACCACCCGACGTCCACCCCTGCCCCTACCAAGGAGATCGACCATGCAGACAACAGCGACCAACACTCCTTCCCCTTCCTCGTCCGCGGGCTGCTGCGGCGCCGCTTCGTCCTCCAGGCGGTGGTTCGCCAACCGCAAGATCCTGCTCGCCGCCGTGGCGGTCGTGGCCCTGGGCGGCGCGGCGGCATTCGGCGGCTGGGGCTGGCTGGTAGCTGCCGGCCTTGCCCCGCTTCTGCTGAGCGTGCTGCCCTGCCTCGTGATGTGCGGCCTCGGCCTCTGCATGATGCGTAAGGGGGCGGGCGGCGGGACCGCCAACGCGACCGCGGACGCGGCGGCTACCGCGGCGGCGCCTATCCACCGCCGGGAACGGGGCGTGGCGTGAGGCGGCGGCGCGCGGTCCTCCTCGCCTTGGGCGCGGCGCTTCCGGCCGCCGCCGTCCTGGCCCTGCCGCCGCGGCCGGCCGGGGCCCACTCGATGAAGGAGGTCGAAGGCCGGCTGCACGACCGCGAGCAGTTCTTCCAGCCCTTCGAGGCGCGCCCCGCGCCGGACTTCGCGCTGCAGGACGCCGAAGGGCGGCCGGTCGGCCTCGCCGACCTGCGCGGCAAGGTGGTGGTGCTCCACTTCATCTACGCAAGCTGCCCGGACGCCTGCCCGCTGCACGCGGACCTGATCGCGCGCATCCAAGAGATGGTGAACCTCACCCCCATGCGCGAGCAGGTGCGCTTCGTCACCATCACCACCGACCCGGAGCACGACACGCCTGAGGTGATGCGAGGCTTCGGCGAGACGCACGGCCTCAAACCCGCCAACTGGACCTTCCTGACGAGCGGGCCGGAACGACCGCAGGAAACCGTCAGGCTGGCCCAGGCCTTCGGCCTCGTCTTCGTGCCGACGGGGGGCGGCCAGCAGATGCACGCCGTCGTCACGCAGGTGATCGACCGCGAGGGCCGGCTCAGGGCGAAATTCCACGGGCTCGACTTCAACCCGACGAACCTCGTCCTGTACCTGAACGCGCTGACCCACGACGAGGACGGCGACGCCCAAGCCCCACCATTGCCTCGGCCGGTTCCGCCGCAGGGCCTCTGGGAGCGGCTGCGGAGCCTGCTATGACCGCCACCGGATGGCCGCGGCGATGCGCATTGGCCACAGCGGCGCACCCGATCGCCCAGGGCGCCGCCGGAAGCAATTCAACCGCAGCAGCCGCCGCGGCGGCGCTCGTTCGCCGGCAGGTCGGGCCATTCGGCCTCGCCCTCCGGCAGGATCCGGGCGGTGTAGCCGGCGGCCTCGACGGCCGCGGCGAGTTCCTCGGGGTGCGCGGAGCCCTCAATCACGGCGTAGCTGCGCGCGAGATCCACGACGGCCCGCTCGACGCCGGGGGCGCCGGCGAGCGCGCGCTCGACGGTGCGCACGCAGCTGCCGCAGGTCATGCCCTCGACCGAAAGGAAAGTCCGGCGGGTCCGGGTGTCATCGCTTGTGCTGGTGCTCATCGGTACCTCGCGTCTGGTGTCGCTGTCTACGGCCCAGGTGAAGCCGCGGCGCACGCCCTTCAAGGCGACGGCCGCAATGGAGGCCGTCGGCGGAGTCACGCACCCGCGATCACTGAAGGCCGGCGCTGCGCATGCTGAACATCGACCTCTCCCCGCTTGGCCTGACGCTGGCCTTTGGGGCGGGGCTCGTCTCCTTCCTTTCGCCGTGCGTGCTGCCGTTGGTACCGGGCTACCTGGCTTGGGTCGCTGGCACCGACCTCGCCGGAGCGCAGGCGCGGCGCGGCCGGACCTTCCGCCTCGGCCTGTTCTTCGTGCTCGGCTTCGGGGCGGTCTTCGTGGCGCTTGGCGCCGGTGCCACCGGCCTCTCCGGCCTGCTGCGACGTTGGAGTACCGAGGCCGCGGTCGTCGGCGGAATCCTGGTGGCAATCCTTGGCCTGATGCAAATGGGCCTTCTGCGCCTTCCCGTGCCGCTGCTGCGCGACCTCCGCTTCCGCCCTGCGCTCGAAGGCGGTACGCCCGCCCAGGCGGTGCTGGTGGGGGTCGCCTTCGGCTTTGGCTGGACGCCCTGCATCGGTCCGGTGCTGGCGGCGGTGCTTGCGGCCGCGGCGGCGGCCCGCGGCGCGGCGGACGGCGTGGCCCTGCTCGCGGCCTACGCCGCCGGGCTCGGCGTGCCCTTCCTGCTCGCCGCGCTATACCTGCCCGCGCTGCTCGCCCGCGTCAGGCGCACCGCACGCTTTGGCCTCTGGCTGCAACGGATAGCTGGCGCGGGGATGGTGGCGATGGGCATGGCGATGATCACTGGCGACTTGACCCGGTTCGGGGCCTGGATGCTGCGCACCTTCCCCGCCCTGGCATTGATTGGTTGAACGGCAGGAGAGGAGCACTCCAGCATGACAGCCTCCCGCAATACGAGCTCTGACATTGGCATCATGCCGAACGATGCGCCGGTCGGCGCCACGCACCGTGCGCCCGCCGATGCTGGGCGACGGCCGGGCTACTGGCATCGGCGCGCCATCCTGTTCGCGCCCCTTGCGGTGTTTGGCGGGCTCGCCGCAAGCTTCGCAGTAAGTCTTGGACGCGATGTGAGGTTGGTTCCCTCGCCCCTCATCGGCAAGACTGTACCCAGATTTGACCTGCCGCCTGTCCAGGGACGGCGCCTTGGCTTGTCGGACACCGATCTGCGCGGAAAAGTGTCACTGGTCAACGTCTTCGGCTCCTGGTGTGTCGCTTGCCGCGAGGAGCATCCGCACTTGATGGGGCTCGCGCGGCGGGGCGTCGTGCCAGTGCATGGGCCGAATTACAAGAATGCGCCCGACGACGCGGCTGGCTGGCTGGACGCGATGGGCGACCCGTACACCCGCACGGGCGCGGACCGGAACGGTCGGGTTGCACTTGATTGGGGCGTGTACGGCGTGCCCGAAACCTACGTCGTTGGCGCCGATAGCCTGATCGCCTTCAAGCACATCGGTGCGGTGACGCCACAGGTGTTGGAGGACACGATTCTGTCCTTGGTCGAGCGCCTCCGTCGAGAGGGCATGGAGTCGTGATCCACACACGCAGCGGCAGCACCAGCGCGCGCCGGCTCGCGCTTGGGATAGCTGTGGCGGGGACCGTCACGGCCGTGCTGGTACTGGCCTTCGTCATGATCCCTACGACGACGCGACTGCCGGAACAGTCCGCGGTCCCAACCTCCGGTACCCTGGCGAACCGCCTCACGCTCGTGCCGCTCGACTCGCCGCGACCGGTGCCGGACCTGCGTTTCGTCACCGCCGAGGGACGAACTTTGACCCTTGAGGACTTCCGCGGCCGCGCAGTCGTGCTGAACATCTGGGCGACCTGGTGCGTCCCGTGCCGGGTGGAAATGCCCGCGCTGGACCGGCTACAGGCCGCGCTCGGCGGTGATGGATTCGAGGTGGTGGCGCTATCCATCGATCGCGGCGGCCCACCAGCCGTCGAGGCATTCTACAAGGAAATCGGCCTCCGCTCCCTGAACATCTATGTGGATCCAACTGGCGCGGCGTCGCGTGCGCTCAATGCGGTTGGTATTCCGACGACGCTGCTCATTGATCGAGACGGGCGGGAGGTTGCCCGGAAGATCGGCCCCGCCGAGTGGGACAGCCCGGAACTGGTCGGCGCCATCCGGCGGCATCTTGACCTGCCGGAGGGTACTGATGTGGCACCCGTCGTCGCCCCCACGCCGCGGCGGTGAGGCGAGCAGGGCAACGGCGGTGAAGAGGGCAGGGTGAGCGCAGCGCTGGAAGAGCGGCAGGCAGGTCAGGGACCGGCACCGCGAAACCTCGTGGTGCCGCCCGACGCTTCCACCTCCGGCACCCGAATCCGGGCCGGCAGGCCGGCCGCCTTGACCTTACCATGGTGGGAATCACCACCTCAGGTCCGACGATCCAAACCGCGGAGAAAGCTCATGGCCCCTGAAGCAAACCTCGCGATCCGCAACGGCCTACCGCCCGCCGCGCTTTCCTTGCCGGTCGAGGGTATGACATGCGCCTCCTGCGTGCGCCGCGTCGAGAAGGCGCTCGCTGCGGTGCCCGGTGTGGCGCAGGCTGCTGTCAACTTGGCTACCGGGCGGGCCGAGCTGCGCCTCGAGGGCGCGCCGGACCTGCCGGCGCTGGCGGCCGCGGTCGAGCGACTGGGCTACGCGGTGCCGGAGGAGACGACCGACCTCTCTGTCGAGGGCATGACCTGCGCATCCTGTGTTGGACGCATCGAACGCGCGTTGCGCGCGGTGCCTGGGGTGCGGGAAGCCTCGGTTAACCTTGCCACCGGGCGCGCCGTGGTCCGCCACGTCGGCGGCCTGGATCCCGCCACGCTTGAGACGGCGGTCGACCTTGTCGGCTACGCGGCCCGCCGTGCTGCACTTGAGGCCGCCGCATCTCGCGAGGAGCGTGAGCGCGAGGGACGGGAGCGCGAGCAGCGCTCCCTCGGGCGCGCCACGCTATCTGCCGCCCTGCTGACATTGCCTGTCCTGGCAATCGAGATGGGTGGGGAGCTGGTGCCGGCGGTGCACAACCTGGTGGAGGCCACCATCGGGATGCAGGCCTCCTGGTATCTGCAGTTTGTCCTCGCCACGCTCGTGGTGTTCGGCCCCGGGTTGCGCTTTCACCGCAAGGGCTGGCCGAACCTGCTGCGCGGTACGCCGGACATGAATTCGCTGGTCGCGCTCGGTACCGGCGCGGCGTGGGCCTATTCGGCGGTGGCCACCTTCGCGCCCGCGCTGCTGCCCGCGGACGCCCGCCACGTCTACTACGAAGCCGCGGCGGTGATCGCCACGCTAATCCTGCTCGGGCGTTATCTCGAGGCGCGCAGCAAGGGCCACACCTCAGAGGCGATCAGGCGCCTGATGGGCCTGCAGGCCAAGACCGCGCGCGTCGAGCGCGGGGGTGAGGCGCTGGAGGTCCCAGTGGGTGAGGTCCGGGCCGACGATGTCGTGCTGGTGCGCCCCGGCGAGCGGGTGCCGGTGGACGGCGAGGTGCTCGACGGCGCCTCTTTCGTGGACGAAAGCATGGTCACCGGCGAGCCGGTGCCGGTGCGCAAGGAGGCGGGCGCGCGGGTGGTCGGCGGCACGGTGAACAAGGCCGGAGCCTTCCGCTTCCGCGCAACTGCCGTCGGCGCCGATACGGTGCTAGCGCAGATTGTCCGCATGGTGGAGGCGGCGCAGGGTGCGAAGCTGCCGATCCAGGCGCTGGTGGACCGGGTGACGATGTGGTTCGTGCCTGCTGTCATGGCGGCCGCGGCCGCGACCTTCGGGATCTGGCTGGCTTTCGGACCAGACCCAGCGCTGACCTTCGCCCTGGTGAATGCAGTCGCGGTGCTGATCATCGCCTGCCCCTGCGCCATGGGCTTGGCGACGCCGACCTCGATCATGGTCGGCACCGGCCGCGCCGCCGAGATCGGCGTGCTGTTCCGCAGGGGCGAGGCGTTGCAGAGCCTCCGTGACGCCGCGGTGGTTGCGGTGGACAAGACCGGAACGCTGACGAAGGGCCGGCCCGAGCTGACCGACCTAAATCCCGCTCCGGGTTTTGAGGCGGACGAGGTGCTGGCGCTGGTCGCCGCCGTTGAAGCGCGCTCCGAACACCCGGTGGCCGAGGCGATCGCCGAGGCGGCGCGGCACCGTGGGCTGTCCCTGGGCGAGGCCGAGAACTTCGAGGCGGTGCCGGGCTACGGCGTCGCCGCGATCGTGGCAGGGCGGCGGGTGGAGGTCGGGGCGGACCGCTACATGGCCCGGCTCGGCCACGACGTGGCCGCCTTCGCCGAAGCCGCGGTGCGCCTCGGGGACGAGGGCAAGACGCCGCTCTACGCCGCGGTGGACGGACAGCTCGCCGCCGCGATCGCGGTCGCCGACCCGGTCAAGGAGACAACGCCCGCGGCGGTGGAGGCGCTGCACCGCCTTGGTTTGAAGGTCGCTATGGTCACCGGCGACAACCGCCGCACAGCGGATGCGATCGCGCGGCGCCTCGGCATCGACGAGGTAGTGGCGGAAGTGCTGCCGGACGGCAAGGTGGCGGTGGTCGAGCGCCTGAAGGACGGCGGGCGCCGGAAGGTCGCCTTCGTCGGCGACGGCATCAACGACGCCCCGGCGCTCGCGGCAGCGGACGTCGGACTGGCCGTCGGCACCGGGACGGACATTGCGATCGAGAGCGCCGACGTGGTGCTGATGTCGGGCGACCTGCGGGGCGTGCCGAATGCGATCGCCCTGTCACAGGCAACGATGCGCAACATCCGGCAGAACCTCTTCTGGGCCTTTGCCTACAACGTGGCCCTGATCCCGGTGGCGGCGGGGCTGCTGTACCCGACCTTTGGCCTGCTGCTCTCCCCGGTGCTGGCCGCCGCAGCCATGGGTCTGTCCAGCATCTTCGTGCTGAGCAACGCGCTGCGCCTGCGCACCTTCCGCCCACCTATGGCGGCGAGCGCAGCCGCCTCCGAGGCGATGCCGCTCGTCGGCGCGGGTGAAGCCCACCGCGCACCGAGCGGCGTTCCGGCGTGACCGCACAGGCAAAGGGGAGCGGGCCGTGAACATTGGCGAGGCCTCTGCTGCATCTGGCGTGTCAGCCAAGATGATCCGCCACTACGAAAGCATCGGCCTCGTCCCGACGGCGGACCGCACCGAGGCAGGTTATCGCATCTACGACAAGGCCGACGTTTGCACGCTGCGCTTCGTGCACCATGCCCGTGACCTCGGCCTCCCGTTGGACAAGATCGGGGAAATTCTCGGGCTGTGGCGCAACCCAAATCGCACGGGCAGCGAGGTGAAGAGGTTGGCGCTCGAGCACGTGGCAGCACTGGAGGCGAAGGCGGCGGCCCTCCGGGCCGTGGCCGCCGCGCTGCACAACTTGGCTGAGGCGTGTGACTGCGGCCGCCGACCTGGTTATCCCGACTGCTCGTCGTCCGACGAAGGGGCGGCCGCGCCGCAGCGCCGCGGTGAGGGAGGCGGACGACCGACCGCGGCTTGCGGCGACCGCCGCCGCCGGGAACGGGCTGGCCACCCGGGATTGACTTGAGGACGGTTGGGATGTTGCGGGCTGCAGGCCATGAAAACCTCACGGGGCACCGTCAACTTGTCAGCCTTTGGCCGAAGTTGATGGTAGCGCGGACTGCGACAAGGGCATGATGTTCAAGCTGCGGTAGCAAACCCGCTAAACGTCGGCCCACGTCTTGAACGCAAAGCGCCCTTGCGGCCCGGGTACTCTCAGGCGGTGACGTGGTCGTGGCAGAGATTGAAGAGGTTGTTGACCTTGTCGTGAGCGGAGAGGAAGCGCTGTGCCAGTCGAGGCGATTTGAAACGCTTCATCTGGCGCTCTCTTCGTCCCCGCGTAGAGCGACTTGGTGGCGGGTGAGTTCATCCCGGCCCGCTACTGGAGCAGCACGCCACCCGCAAGCAGCCATCAACTTGACAGTGTCGTCCGCGGCGTCAGGGCAGACTGTCATGGATACCGGCGCCCAATCCCGCCCGTTCAATCCGCATCAAGGCGCGGCTCCGCGGTCGTCGGGCCAAAGCGGTTCAGCGGCAGCTTGAGGTAGGAGGTGCCGTTCGCCTCGGGTTCCGGCAGGCGGCCGCCGCGGAGGTTGACCTGCAGCGCGGCGAGCATCAGCCCGGGCAGAGGCAGCGTCCGGTCGCGCTCCTCGCGCAGCCGCACGAACTCCTCCTCGCCGACGCCGTCGCGGAGGTGAACATTGTGTGCCCGCTGCTCGGCCACGGTCGACTCCCAGCGCGCCGCGCGCCCGCCTGGGCGGTAGTCGTGTCCAGTGAAGAGGCGCGTCTCCGGCGGCAGCGCGAGAATTCGTTGGATGCTGCGGTACAGCGCCCGCGCGTCACCACCGGGAAAATCGGCCCGCGCCGTGCCGGCGTCTGGCATGAACAGGGTGTCGTGGATGAAGGCGGCGTCCCTGACGAGATAGGTGACGGAGGCCGCCGTGTGGCCCGAGGAGAAGATCACCTCGACCTCCAGCCCGCCGATTTGGAAGCGGTCATCTTCGGCGAACAGGCGGTCCCAGTGGCGGCGGCCCCGTGTTTGAAGCTCCGGCAGATGGTAGATGTCGGCCCAGATCTCCTGCACCGCGGCGACGCGCTCGCCGATGCCGGTCGGTGCGCCCAGGCGGTCACCCAGGTAGGCCACGGCGGACAGGTGGTCGGCGTGCGGGTGAGTATCGAGCACCCACTCCACGGTCAGGCCATGCGCCCGGACGTGGTCGGCAATCTCGTCCGCAAAGCGGGTGTCGGTGGCGCCGGAAGCGCTGTCGAACCCGAGCACGGGATCGATGATAGCGCACCGCGCCGTCCCGGGGTCCGCGACGATGTAGGCAACGCTCCCGGTGCCCTCGTCGTGAAAGCCGTGCACGATCGGTCCGCGTGACATCATCGCCTCTCCTCCGTCGCTTGCTAGAACGGCGCGGCAATTATTAGGACAGCGAGCATCGCCGCGCCGAGCGTGACGCGGTACCAGGTAAAGAGCGCGAAGCCGTGACGCTCGACGTAGGCGGCGAGCATCGGACAACCACGAGCGCCGTGGCGAACGTCGCGGCGAATCCAACTGCGCTCAACGTGCTGCCCTTAACATTGAGGGCTACGCGGTTCCTGTAGAGGTCGAAGGCTGCGGCCCCAAGCAGGGTAGGGCAAACGACCAAGCCACTTCTCATATTAGTCGCCCATCCCGCATCTCCTCCCGTCCCCTACGGCGAACAGGAGCGCGCGCCGCCGTCGAAACTACGCCGCCCACTACTCCTGCTGGCGGACGCCCATGAACTGCAGCAGCAGCATGAAGAGGTTGATGAAGTTCAGGTACAGCCCCAGCGCGTCCATCACGCTACGCTTCGCCGCCAGGTCGGCCCCCTCGGCGTAGGCGTGCTCGACGTAATCAGCCTTGATCCGCTGGGTGTCCCAAGCCGTTAGGCCAAGGAACACGATCACGCCAATGACGCTGATCGCGAACTGCAGCACCGTGGAGCCGATGAACATGTTCACCAAGCTCGCAATGATGATGCCGATCAGGCCCATCATCATAAAGCTGCCCATTCGCGTTAGATCGGCCTTGGTTGTGTAGCCGTAGAGGCTCATGCCGCCGAACATTGCCGCGGCGACGAAGAAGGCGCGCGCGACCGAGGCGCCGGTGTAGATTAGGAGGATGTGTGAGATGCTGGCGCCCATTACCGCCGCGAAGGCCCAGAACAGCAGCTGCGCGGCTGTTTTGGACAGCCGATTGATGCCGAAGCTCAATACCAGAACAAAAGCCAGGGGCGAGAACATGGCGATGTAGGCCAGGATCGTCGGCTGGACCGCGACGCCGCCTGGCGTCATCACACGCTGATAGAACAGCGCCTGCAGCTCAGGGGTATTCGCGATCAGGTACGCGACGGCGCCGGTCAGCAGTAGCCCCGAAGCCATCCAGTTGTAGACGCGAAGCATGTGCGCCTGGAGCCCGGCATCGACGGCGGCCGCGTCGAGGACCGCCGTGCGACCTGAGCTTGGCGCACCCGTCGTGGGTTGATAATCGGGATGAAGGGCCATTGTCGTGAACTCCTTGTTCGAGGCATCGGCATTCGGATTCAAAGGTGGAGACATTGTCGTCTGGCACAAGCGGGATTCGGGGGACGCGTAGCCGGATGCGACGCCCCAACCCGCACTTGTCCAGGAGCGTCGGCGCGGGCCTCCCCTTGGCTTGCGCATGTGCGCCCGACTGTTTGAAAAAGGCATCGCCGCAGTAAAGCATGATGTTCAGCACGAAGACGGTCATGCTTCCTAGCGTCCCACTCGTGAACATGTCGAACATGCCCAGGATCCCGCCCCGCGTTGGACGAGGATCTCGCCCTCACCGCGGCGTCCAGACTGGAACGGGCAGGTAGGTGTCGAAGCGGTAGACGATCAGCGCATTCAGCGTGAACCGGACGCGCTTCTTGAGCAGCGTAGCTTTGGCCAGCACACCGAGGCTGAGACTGGTCGCAGACTGTTCGACGGCGGACGCCATCCGCTATCCTCCACCCGGCTGCGGCGCCGGAGGATCGCGCGCCGTAGCTGTTCGTTCCCACGCTTAGGCCCCCTCCGCGCGCTGCCGCGCCGGCTGCGCCGCGGCCGAAAGATTACGCGCGGTGTTTGCTAGGGCGAGGTGGCTGAAGGCTTGCGGGAAATTGCCGAGCTGGCGTCCCGCGCGCGGGTCGTACTCCTCGGCCAGCAGCCCGACATCGTTGCGCAGCGCAAGCAGGCGCTCGAACAGCGCCCGCGCCTCTGCGCGGCGGCCGAGCAGGGCCAGCGCGTCGACGTACCAGAAGCTGCAGGCGAGGAAGGCGCCCTCACCAGGCGGCAGCCCGTCCCCGGCTTCGGCCGTGTCGTAGCGCAGCACCAGGCCGTCGACCATCAGGCGCCGCCCGACCGCCTCCACCGTGCCGCGCACGCGCGGGTCGCCAGGCGGCAAGAAGCCCACCTGTGGGATCAGCAGCAGGCTCGCGTCGAGCGTCTTGGAACCGTAGGATTGGACGAAGCTGTTTAGCTCCGGGTCAAAGCCCCGCCGGCAAACATCCTCGTGGATAGTTCGCCGCAGCGCGCGCCAACGTTCCACCGGGCCCTCCAGTCCGAACTCCTCCACGCCCCGCACGGCACGGTCCAGCGCCACCCAGGCCATGACCTTCGAGTGGACGAAGTGCCGGCGGTCGCCGCGCACCTCCCAAATGCCCTCGTCCGGGCGGTCCCACACGGCCACGACCTGCTCGGTCAGCGCCCGCTCCAGCGCCCAGCCGGCGGCGCTCGGGGCGAGCCCCGCGCGCCGCCCCTGGTGCAGCGCATCGGCCACCTCGCCGTAGACGTCGAGCTGGAACTGGGCGTGGGCGGCGTTGCCGACGCGCACGGGGCGGGAGCCCTCGTAGCCCGGCAGCCAGCCCAGCTCTCGCTCGCCCAGGTATCGTTCGCCGGCCAAGCCGTACATAATTTGTGTCTGCGAAGGGCTCCCGGCCGCCGCGCGCAGTAGCCATTCGCGCCAGGCCCGCGCCTCCTCGAGGTAGCCCGCGTCGATCAGGGAGATCAGCGCGAGGGTGGCGTCGCGCAGCCAGCAGAAGCGGTAGTCCCAGTTGCGCGGGCCGCCGATCCACTCGGGCAGAGAGGTGGTCGGTGCGGCGACGATGCCCCCCGTAGGCGCGTAGGTCAGCGCCTTGAGGGTGATATGCGAGCGCAGCACTGCCTCGTGCCAGTCGCCGGTGTGCCCGCAGCGCGCGGACCATTCGGTCCAAAACGCCTCGGTGTCCGCGAGGGCGACGTCGGGATCCGCGGGCGGGGGCGCGGGCAGGTGCGAGGGGCCGTAGGTGAGGACAAAAGGCACGACCTGCCCCGCCTCCACCGCGAATTCGCCCCGGGTGACTAGGTCCTCGCCCTGCAGCGGCACCGGCGTGTGCAGCTCGACCATGTCCGGCCCGGCGATCGCGCGCAGGCCGCCCCCCTCCGGCAACCGCGTTACCCAGGGCACGTCCGCACCGTAGCCGAAGCGGAGCAGCAGCTCGGTGCGCATCGCCACCCGCCCGCGGTGGCCGACGACAAGCCGGATCAGGTCCGAGGCGTGCCCGCGCAGCGGCATGAAGTCGACAAGCGTGGCGGCGCCCTCGGCGGTCTCGAATTCTGTCTCGAGGATCAGCGTGCCGGGACGGTAGCGGCGCGTTACGCGCGGGGCCGGGTCGGACGGGGCGACCAGCCAGCGCCCGTGCTCCGGCCCACCAAGCAGCGCCGCGAAGCAGGCGGGGCTGTCGAAGCGGGGCCAGCACAGCCAGTCGATCGAGCCGTCTCGCGCCACCAGCGCCGCTGTCTCGCAATCTCCGATCAGGGCGTAGTCCTCGATGCGTGCCGCCAAACCTCATTCCTCCGCCGTTAGCCGTTGCCGCGGAAGGCGGGGTAGAGGGTCATGCCGCCGTCCACGTAGAGCGTCGTGCCGACGACGTAGTCTGATGCGTCGGAGGCGAGCCAGATGGCGGCCTCCGCCACGTCCTCTGGCTCGCCAATGCGGCCATAGGGGATCAGCGCCAGCAGCCTCGCCTCAGCCTCCGCCGTCTCCCATGCCTCGCGGTTGATGGGTGTGCGGATGGCCCCGGGGGAGATCGCGTTCACGCGGATCCGCTTCTCTGCGAGTTCCTGCGCCAGGGTCTTCACGAGCATCGCCACGCCGCCCTTGGAGGCGGCGTAGTTGGCGTGACCTGCCCAGGGGATCACGTCGTGCACTGAGCTCATGCAGACGATCTTGCCCGCCGCGCGCGAGGGGCCGTCGGACGCGGCCCCCTGCGCCAGGAAGGTACGCACCGCTTCCCGTGCGCAGAGGAACTGGCCGGTGAGGTTGACGTCAATCACGCGGCGCCACTGCGCGGCCGTCATCTCCGCGAAGGGTGCATCCTGCTGGATGCCGGAGTTCGCGACGAGGATGTCGAGCCGGCCGAAGGCGCCGAGGAAGGCGCCGAACATCGCCTGCACCTGCGCCTCGTCCGAGACGTCGGCGCCGAGCGCAATTGCCTCACCACCCTCGCGGAAGATCTCCTCCACGAGCGCTTCCGCCGCGTCTCGGCCAGAGCGGTAGTTGATCCCCACCGCAGCGCCGGCCCGCGCGAAGGCGCGGGCGATACCGGCGCCGATGCCGGAGCTGGCGCCGGTGACGATGGCCTTCTGGCCGGACAAGGGCCGATGCGCCTCAGTCATCTCTATCTCTCCCTCGGGCCCTAGACCACGTACCGGTCCCAGCCGGCGTAGTGCTCGTCGGTGCGCGGCCCGCGCGGCAGACTGAGCCCGATCAGCAGCACGCCTGCCGCGACGCTCGCCCAGGCGGCGACGGGCGAGGCCACGCCCTCCAGGAGCCAGGGCGCGAGCGTCAGCCAGGCGCCGAACAAGGCGTTCACAAACCGCAGCGGCCGCGCAACCTCCGCCGTGGCGATGATTGCCACCGTGAGGGCGAGCGCCCCCACCACGTGGTCGCTGTTGGCCATCGGCCCCGACGTGCCGAAGACCAACCGGGTAAGCATGAGGAACACGCCGATCGCGATCGAGACCCCGAGTGTCCAAGGCAGCGTTATGCCGCGCGTCGTGTCCGCCCAAAAGACAGGCCAGCTAACGAGAGCGTCCGAGCTGTCCTCCTGTCCGCCATCGACCGCTTCGCCCTTGAAGAAGGTGCGGAGCAGCGGCTTGCCCCGGCAGTGCGACCAATAGAGGAACTGGCCCATTGCGATCACCTCGTCCAGCGCGAAGGGAATCATAACCAGCATTGCGAGCGCAGCGATGAGCGCCGGCGTGCTCCAGGTCCCGATCATGATTGGCTGGATGATAATGAAGTAGACGCTCACCACCCCGAGCGGGATCACCAGAATGCCGAAGAAGGTCACCATCCAGGGCATCGTGCGCCAGCGGGCACGGGTGCCCATCACCGCCATGAGGATCTCGAGCATGTAGCTGACCGCTCCAAGCCCGGCGTCCGGGATCGGCCAGGCCTTCGAGACAGAGGAGGTGATGATCTCCGCTGTGCCGTTCCTGGGGTCGACCGGGTCGCCCGCAAAGAAGGGCTCCCAGACGAAGTCCACGTGGCCGAGCTGGTAGGCCGTGAGCATGCGCGAGATGAGGAGGCCGACGAGGCCGAGCGCCGCGATCGGCAGCCGCTGCGCCCCAGTCGAGGGGCAGTAGGTCCAGCCCGGCGGGATGACCTTGGGGTCCATCATGCCGGCCATGCTCATGCCCGGCATCATCGGCACTAGCACGGCAAAGGTGATCACCAGCGCGCCGACCAGCAAATCGTTGTTGTACTGGGCGGCGCTCGGGCTCCAGAAGAAAAGAGGTGCGAACAGGAGCCAGATCCCGATGCTGGCGTTCGCCCATTGCGCGAACCAGGATGTGCGCTTCGAAAGCGATAGGGCGCCGAACAGGGCTATCAGCAGCCCGCTCACGACATCGCTGGCCATGAGCGCGCTGGCCCGCCACTCGACCGAGGGCAGCCCGCGCTCCTGCGTGATCTCGCGCACCGCGGCGCTGACGGATTCGGTCGTCACGGCGTCGTAGACCAGCGGGCTGGCGGCAAGCCAGAGGCCCAGGCCAATATTGGCGAAGTGGGCCCAGCGGGTGCGCCGCGCATCCGCCTCCATCGCCGCCATGTGGTCATGCCCGCCCATGCCCGCCATCGCGCCGTGCCCGACATCCGCCTTGCCCTTCCCGGCGTGGCCCATGGCAGCATGATCCACGGCTCCGTCTCGTGCTGCGGCGGGCGAGCCCTCGGCCTTGGTCGTCTCTGAGGCGTCCGGCGACGGCCGCTTGCCGTACCAGGCGACGAGCGAAGGGTTGAGCTTGTTCGCCTTGTACCAGCCGACCGGGTTGCGCTTCAGCGCCTCGACCATCCTGGGCAGCGCCTCGCGCAGTGAGTGCTTCGGCTCCCAATTGAGGAGGCTGCGGGCTTGCGAGATGTCGAGGATGTAGTGGTCACTCGACTGCTCGACCATCCAGGGCTTGACGAACTCGTCCCCGCCCAGCACCTCGTTCTGGAGCCACACGCCTGCCATCGCCAGGGTCTTTGGCACCCGGACAGTGGTCCATTCCTCTCCGTGCAGCGCCTCGCCGATGATGTTCTGGACCTCCGCATAGCCAAGCGCCTCTGGCTCGCCGACGAGGAGCGGCAGCTCGGGGGGGAGTTCACGGCGGCGCTCGATGAGGCGCGCGATGGCGTCGGTCAGGTCGTCAAGGTGGAGGAAGGATTGCCCAGCGCAGAGCATCCCGGGGTAGACGTGAGCGGCAAGCCGGTGCTCGTAGATGCGCGCCACCTGCTCGGCGATGAACGGCGAGTGGCCGAAGTCGTCGTAGACTCCGGCGATCCGCAGGAACACCACGGGCACTTTGCCGTGTCGCTCCCGCAGAAGCGCCTCGGTGCGTACCTTCGACTCCGGGTAGGCCCAGGACGGTTCAATGGGCGAGGATTCGTTGATCCTCTCGTCCGGCCGGTCGGTCGGCTTGTGGACGAGCATCGTGCTGGCATAGATGAACTGGTCGACCTCGAAGGCCTGGAGGGCATCGATGAGCCGGCGCGTGCCCTCGACGGTGATCTTGTCGTAGAGCGGGTTGGCCTCGCCCGAGACGTCGTAGTAGGCGGCGAGGTGCACGACCGAGGCAATGCGGTTGCCGAAGCGGCGCCTCACCTCCTCGAGCGCCGCCTTGACCCCGTCGTCCGAGCTCAGGTCGAAGTCGATGGCGTGGGCCGGCGCAGGCGGGTCGGGTGGCCCGGCGCGGTCCAGGCCTACAAGAGGCAAGCCCGAGGCGGCGAGCCTGCCAATCAGTGCCGACCCAATGAAGCCGCTGCTGCCGGTGATGAGAACGGGCCCGTCTGGGGGCGAAGAACCGAGCATGCGAGAATTCTCCGTGGGGCGCCTGCCAATGCTACCGACAATCCGACGCCATGCGGGCTCCGCCTCTCCTCGATCGATGGTCGTCATCGAAGATCCTCCTTGAGCAGCTCTGTGTTGATTGCAAAGGCCGCCATCGCGCCCTCGGCCGCCGCGACCACGGTGAGCTGCACGCGGCGGGACGCATCGCCCGCAACGTACAGACCCGGAACGTCGGTGGTTTCATACCTGCCGGTCTGGACGTCGCCCCGTCGCGTCAGCGTGCAGCCGAGCCTCTGGGCGAGGTCGCTGGACTGGCGGTCGTCGCTGGCGAAGAACAGGGCGCGGCGCGAGAGCGCCTCGCCAGTCTCAAAGCGGATGCACTCCAGCTCGCCGTCACGGGCCTCGAAGCGGGCGATGCGCTCCTCGCGCAGGCCGATCCCGTTGCGGGTCAGCTGGTCAAGGTCGTCCGGCGGTAGCCCGGCCGGCCCGTCGGTGCACAGCACGAGGTCGCGGCTCCAGACCGTCAGCTCTAGGGCGAGGGCCTTGCCGGCCTCGCTATGACCATGGATGGCAAGCGGCTGGTTGCGGTGCTCCCAGCCGTCGCAGTAGGGGCAGTGGAACGCGCTCCGGCCGTAGATCTCCGCGAAGCCCTCGACCTCCGGCAGCGCATCCACGACACCGGTCGCCAGCAGTAGCTTGCGCGACGCCTCGACGCGGCTGCCGCCGCTGTCCAGGGTGATCTCGAAATCGCCGTCGGGGCGGCGCCTAGCGTCGGTCGCCTCGGCGTTCCGGATCTCCACGCCGTCGTAGGCGCCAAGCTGCTCGCGCGCCAGCCGGCGCATCTCGGCGGGGGGCGTGCCGTCCCGGGTGAGGAAGCCGTTGAGGTGCCGGGAGGCCGCATTGCGCGGCCGCCTGGCGTCGCACAGAAGCACGCGCCGGCGGCAGCGCCCCAGGATCAGGGCCGCGCTCAGGCCGGCCGGCCCTCCACCCACAATGATGACGTCGTACATGGTCGCTCCCGTGCTCACCTGCGTCTGGCCTTGGGCCGGAGCCCGCCGCGGGCAATGGCGTTGCCCGCGGCAATCCGGCTGCCGCCTTAGGCGGTCCCGACCATAGCCCGGCAGCTCTCGGCGCAGCGGCGGCACGCCTCGGCGCAGCGCCGCATCTCCTCATGCTGACCAAGGCGGTCGCAGTCGTCGGCGCATTGCGCGCAGATCTCGGCGCACTCGCGGCAGAGGTGCGCATGGTGCGAGGAGCGCCGGGCCATGAAGTCGGCGGTGACAACGCAGATCTGGGCGCAGTCCGTCAGCAGCCGGATGTGGTCCTCCCGCGCGTGCTCGCCGCCGGTGCCGAGGCAGAATGCGATGGTCTGGAGGCAGATCTGGTGGCAGTCCAGGCACTCGGCGATGCAGCGTTGCATCGCGGCGTCCGGTGCCTGGGAGGTGGTGGTCTGGCCGCTCATATCTGGTGTCCTTCCTGGGGAGTGCCGTGTCACGCCTGGGCTCTCGCCTGCCACCCGCCGCCGTGGGACGGCGGCGGGTGGCGCGGCGGCCGATCAGCCGCGCTGCTGGTTCGGCGCGGGCGTGGCGGGATCGGAGCCGCCCTGGCCTCGGTTCATCCCCTCCATCATCTTGTTGCAGTTCTCCATCATCCGGTTCATCTGCGCTGGGTCCATCTGGCCCATCATGTTCATCATCCCCATCATGCCGCCCATCCCGGATCCCTGGCCGGGCTGCATGCCCGTCATGCCCTGGCCCTGCCCGGGCTGAGCCGGGGCGGGCTGGGCCTGCTGGGCGAGGGCGCCCTGGGTGGCCAGGAAGCCGCTGACGAGGGCGGCGGCGGCAAAGAGCGCAGTGTGCTTGCGGGTCATGCTGTGTTCCTTTGTTGATCGCGTGGTTGTGGGAGTGGTGCCGGACGGCGGCGCCGTCAGGCGTTCTGGCGCGACGCGCGCGCTTCCGGCCCGGGGGCGTTGGCCTGCGAGTGGCAGGACTTGCCGTCCTTGCCGCCCATCATGCACAGGCCGAGCGCGCACATCGCCGCGCAGGGCAGCAGCGAGAGCAAGAGGGGGGCGAGCCCGAAGGCCACGAGCCATGGCCAGCCGAACGCAAGACCCGCGATGACTAGCGTGACAACCCCGAGCATCACCGCCCGGCGGCCACGCAGCCATGAAGGCAGGCGGTCGGCAAGGCGCCACCGGTCCGGTGGGGTCTCGCCGGGTGAAGTGGGCAAAGTGAGAGCGTTCATGTCTTTTCTTCCCATCCGTCAGACCCGGCAGTGGTCAGACCACCGCCCTGGCGGGCGGAGGCTGGTGTGCCCTAGTCCTCGTGCGCTTCTTTCGCGTAGCGGCGGCAATTGCGGGCCACCGACGGCGGCACCGCGCTCGCTAGACCACGGCGCGAAGATTGGGAGAACACCGCCCAAAAGGCGGGTACGCCCGCGTGTCAGACGGAGTGGATGGGAGGGAAGAGGCTGGGTTCAACCGTCCGGCCGAAGAGGACGGAGGGCGGCACCGGAGCCCAAATCTTAGACAGCGGTGGCACAGACGGTGGCTGAGCTACTGGACTGGGTAGCGCTACAGCGGTGCACCCAATCATGGCGGCGGAGCAGGCAGGCAGTCCACCCTTCGGCGTAGGTGCATCGCTGGGAGCACTGCTCATAGCAGTTTCACTCATCAAGGCACCGCAGTTCAGCATTTCCGTCGGTGCGAAGCGGGCAGCCATCGCCATCGCCGGACCTAGAAGCGCGACGATCGTCAGGATAACCGTAATCCGTCTGATGATTGCTACCCGCATGGTTTTGTGAACGGCCCGACTACGGCGGAGTTTCAAGCGCAAGCGCATCTATTGTCAAACCTGCAAACAAGCGGTCGGAACAAATGGCGAGCCGGCGCGGTAGAAGGCTTCGGCAAGAACCAGTTTGTGCGGTCCTTGCCCTAGTCAAGTGCTGAGGGGCCTATGGGGCCAGCGGGCTTGGCACGCGACGCATGCGTGCCGGCGGAGGCGCCCGAACGTCCTGGCAGGTTTCTCCGCTGCTGGATTCGGCGGCAGATTCCCTGTTGGCGCCCAGGCCGGCACTCTGCAAGGTTCCGCCGCCGCCGGCCGGCGAAGGTCAGAATCAGATCGGTCTGTCCGCCGAAAAACAGGTGGGTCACTCGCCCCTTGATCCCACCGTGGACCGCCGCCTATTCTGCTCTATGGGTTTCTCGCTCTTCCGACGCTTGATCGTGGTCCTCTCCGTGCTGGCGATTTTGCTGGCAGGGTTGGCCACGACCTCCGTCGCAGCAGATGCACCATGCGGTATGGAGATGGCTGCGGCAGCAGCCGACGGTGACTCTTGCGACGGCGGTAGCATGCCGGATAATCCCGAAACGGTGCCCGACGCGTCGGTATGTTCGGCGAAGTGCCCCGTCCTGCTGCTCGACTGGGCTGTTGCACCGCCCGCCGTGGCATACCTCGAGTTTACCGTGCAGGTGCCTCGCCGCCATTCCGTGCAGGCTGGCATTGGCATCGTTCCCCCGTTCGAACCCCCTCGCGCCTGATCTCTCCCGGCCTCTGAAGACCAAGGCCGGTCTCGGCCGAGCCGCACAGGCGTGACCCTGGACGGCTCTGCCGCGTAGCGCCGCATGTGCAAGGCGCGCAGCTGGCTGTGCCAGCTTGCGCACCGTTTGTCGGCGGCTTGCTGAGCTCAAGACGCGAGGACCAACTCAGTGAGTATTTGGAAAATGTCCGCCCGCTCGGCCATGCTGGCCGTGGCGATGGCGCTGACGCCCCCTGCTGACGTTCTCGCCGCAGGCGCGCAGGACTATGAATTCCAGCTGGTGACGTCCGAGGTGAGGCAGGGCGTGGGCGCGGTCATAGTGATCCGGCTCGTCCACAAGTCGTCCAGCCGCGCCGTCTCGGGCGCTGTGATCTACGCCACGCGCCTCGACATGTCGCCCGAGAGTATGCCGACGATGACCATGCCGGTCACGCCGGTGCTGGGCGGCGATGAGCCTGGCGTCTACCGCTTCCGCGCCGACCTGGTGATGGCCGGCGGCTGGGCACTGACGCTTGCGGCAAAGGTGCAAGGCGAGCAGGGCACGGTGCAGAACCGTCTTGTCCTTTACGCGGTCCAGTAGAGGGCGGCCACCATGCGACGTATGATTCTGACTGCGTTGGCCGTGCCCGTAGCGGTCGGCCTGGCGGTCGGCGGCTACCAAGTTGGACGGTTGGACCTGGTTCCAGGGCTTGGACCAGCCGCCGCCTCGGAGAAGCGGCAGGCAAGCGAGCCGGCGAGGCCCGCCTCCGAACGCGTCCTCTACTTCCGCCACCCCGACCAGCCGGAATACGCGGCGGAGCCGCGCCGGACCGGCGATGGGCGGGACTTCCGCGCGGTCTATGCCGGCCAGGACGTGGAGCCGGAAGACCCGGCCGCGCCGGCGAACGCGACGGTCGCAGCCCAACCGACCGCGGGTAGCCCGCGGAGGATTCTCTACTACCGCAACCCGATGGGTTTGCCGGACACCTCGCCGGTGCCCAAAAAAGATTCGATGGGGATGGACTACATCCCGGTTTACGAGGGCGAGGACCAAGACGGGTCCACGGTGCGGGTCGCGCTGGGCCGGATCCAGACCACCGGCGTGCGCTCCGAGCCCGTCGCCCGGCGCGAGCTGGTGCGCCCGGTGCGCGCCCCCAGCATGATCCAGCTGGACGAGCGACGGGTCTCAGTGGTCGCACTACGGGCGGAGGCCTTCATCGACCAGGTCGAGGACGTCACCACCGGCGACCGCGTGCGGCGCGGCCAGCCGCTGCTGCGCCTCTACTCGCCGGAGGTGGTCGCCGCCGGCGCCCAATATGTCTCGGCACTCGGAATCCCCGCCGGGATCAGCGGGGCCACCGCCGACGGCGCCCGCCGACGGCTGGAGAACCTCGGCGTGCCGCCGCAGCTCCTGGCCGAGATTGAGCGGACGCGGCGCATCCCGCAATCCTTCGTCTGGCCGGCCCCGCGCGACGGTGTGGTGCTGGTGCGGAACGTATCCGACGGCATGCGCATGCCAGCAGGCGAGATCCTGTTCCGCCTGGCCGACCTCTCTGTGGTCTGGGCGGTGGCCGACCTGCCCGAGCGCGAGCTGGGGAGCCTTGCACTCGGCCAGAGGGTTGAGGTGCGCCCGCGTGGCCTGCCCGGCCGCAGCTTCGCCGGTCGCATCGACCTGATCTACCCCCAGCTCAACACGGAGACCCGCACGGCCCGAGTTCGAGTTGAGTTGCCCAACCCTGGGGGCGTGCTGCTCCCGGGCATGTACGCCGAGGCAGAGATCGCCTCAGGCGGCGGAGGGCCGGTGGTCGCTGTCCCCAACTCCGCTGTGATCGACAGTGGCACCCGACAAGTGGTGATCGTCGACCTCGGCGAGGGGCGCTTTGAGCCGAAAGAGGTGAGGCTTGGCCGCCGCGGTGGCGGCTTCGTCGAGATCCGGGATGGCGTGGTTGAAGGCGACCGCGTTGTGGTCGCCGCCAACTTCCTGATTGACGCGGAAAGCAACCTGCGTGCTGCCCTGCGCGGCCTGGCTACGGCTGCCGGGGAGGAAAGCAAGTGATTGCCCGCCTCATTGCCTGGTCGGCGCGCAATGTCTTCCTGGTGCTGGTTGCCACCGCCTTCGTGGTGGCGGCTGGGATCTGGGCGGTGCGCAACACCCCGCTCGACGCGCTGCCTGACCTCTCCGACGTCCAGGTCATCGTCTACACCGACTACGCGGGCCAAGCCCCTCAGGTGGTCGAGGACCAGGTCACCTATCCGCTCGCCTCGGCCATGCTCACGGTGCCCCGCTCCAAGGTCGTGCGCGGCTTTTCATTCTTTGGTGCCTCCTACGTCTACATCATCTTCGAGGACGGCACGGACCTCTACTGGGCGCGCAGCCGCGTGCTCGAGTACCTCAATGCCGCTTCGGGGCGCCTGCCGCCTGGAGCGAGGCCGGCGCTCGGGCCAGATGCCACCGGCGTCGGCTGGGTCTACCAGTACGCCCTGCTCGCCAAGGACCTCACCCTGGCAGAACTCCGCTCCCTACAGGACTGGCGCGTCCGCTACGCCCTTGCGCGCGCCGAGGGCGTGGCCGAGGTCGCCAGCGTCGGCGGCTTTGTCAAACAGTACAACGTGGTGGTCGACCCGCTGCGGTTGCGCGCGCTCGGCATTTCCATGAGCCAGGTGCGTGAGGCAATCCGGACGAGCAACCAGGATGTCGGCGGCCGCACCGTCGAAATGTCCGAATTCGAGTACATGGTGCGCGGCCGCGGCTATTTGCGCGGCGTCGAGGACATCGAGCGGGTCGTGCTGCGGGCCGCAGGAGGTACGCCGGTGCTGCTCAGTGACGTCGCGCGCGTCGAGATCGGGCCGGACGAGCGGCGCGGTATCGCCGAACTAAATGGCGACGGCGAGGTAGCGAGCGGCATCGTTCTGCAGCGCTTCGGTGCTAACGCGCTCGATGTGATCCGCAATGCCAAGGCGCGTCTGGCCGAAATCTTGCCGAGTTTGCCCGCGGGCACCGAGATCGTGCCGGTCTACGACCGCTCCCACCTGATCGAGGCCGCGATCAAGACGCTCAAGGTCACGCTGATCGAGGAAAGCGTTATCGTCGCCCTGGTGACGGTGGTGTTCCTGCTGCATGTCAGAAGCGCACTCGTCGCCATCCTGATGCTTCCGGTCGGCGTGCTGATGGCCTTCATCGCCATGAAGGTGATGGGCATCGGCTCGACCATCATGAGCCTCGGCGGCATCGCCATCGCAGTCGGCGCCATGGTGGACGCAGCGATCGTCATGATCGAGGCCGCTCACAAACACCTGGAGCGCGCGCCGCCAGATAAGCCGCGTCTCGAAGTGCTGATAGTGGCTGCGACCGAGGTTGGGCCGGCGCTGTTCTTCAGCTTGCTTGTTATCACCGTATCCTTCCTGCCGATCTTCGCCCTGGAAGCGCAGGAGGGACGGCTGTTTGGGCCCCTCGCCTACACCAAGACTTTTGCCATGGCGGCGGCGGCGCTGCTCTCCATCACGCTCGTCCCCGCGTTGATGGTGGTCTTCGTGCGCGGCCGGATCGTGCCCGAGCACCGCAACCCGGTAAACCGACTGCTGATCTGGCTCTACCGCCCGTTCATTCGCGTCGTACTGCGGGCGCGCGTCCTGACCATCCTAGTCGCCGTCGCGGCGCTGGGTGCCGCCGCTTGGCCGGCGATGCGGCTCGGGGGCGAGTTCATGCCCACCATGAACGAGGGCACGCTGCTCTACATGCCGACCACGCTGCCCGGCCTTTCGGTGACGCGGGCAGCGGAGCTGCTGCAGACGCAGGACCGGATCATCCGCTCCTTTCCGGAGGTCGCCTCGGTCTACGGCAAGGCGGGGCGGGCCGCGACGGCGACCGACCCAGCGCCGACCGAGATGTTCGAGACGGTGATCCAGCTGAAGCCAAGTTCCGAGTGGAGGCCGGACGTCACGGTCGACGGCCTGATCGCCGAGATGGACCGGGCCTTGCAGTTCCCAGGCGTCAGCAACGCCTGGACCATGCCGATCAGGGCCCGCATCGACATGCTTTCTACCGGCATCCGCACCCCCGTCGGCGTGAAAGTGTTTGGACCCGATCTCGCCGAGATCGAGCGCCTTGCGCGCCAGGTTGAGGCGGTGGTGCGTGCCGTCCCCGGAACCTCGAGCGCCTATGCCGAGCGGATCATTGGCGGCTACTACCTCGACATCATGCCCGACCGTGACGGGATTGCCCGTTACGGGCTCTCGATTGACGACGTGCAGGCTGTGGTGGCCACCGCGCTTGGTGGCGAGACGGTGACCACCACCGTCGAGGGGCGCGAACGCTACTCGGTCAACGTACGCTACCCGCGCGAGCTGCGCGATGACCCACAGTCGATTGCGACGGAGGTGCAGGTGCCGCTACCGGCCGGCGGCTCGGTCCCGCTCGGGGAGGTGGCGACCATTGGCCTCAGCCGCGGCGCGACCTCCATCCGAACCGAGAACGGCCAGCCCGTGGGTTACGTCTTCGTTGACATCCGCGACCGCGATTTGCGGGGCTATGTCGAGGAGGCGCGGCGCGCCGTTGCCGCCGAGGTTGCCTTCCCGCCGGGCTACCACGCGACTTGGAGCGGCCAGTTCGAGTACCTCGAGCGGGCCGAGGCTCGACTACGCATCGTCGTCCCGGTCACGATTCTTATCATCTTCCTGCTGCTCTACCTGAACTTCCGCGCGTTGGCGGAGACGCTAATCGTCATGCTCTCGGTGCCCTTCGCGCTGGTGGGCGGCATCTGGCTCGTGTGGTGGATGGGGTTCAACCTGTCGGTCGCGGTCGCCGTCGGCTTTATCGCGCTGGCCGGCGTCGCGGCCGAGACCGGCGTGGTGATGTTAATCTACCTCGAAGCCGCGCTAGTGGCGATCCGCGCCCGCTGCGCGGCGGAGGGGCGGACACTGACCCGCTCCGACCTGCGCGACGCCATCATGGAAGGCGCAGTGGAGCGCGTGCGTCCGAAAATGATGACTGTCGTCGCCATCATGGCCGGACTGCTGCCGATCCTCTGGAGCGAGGGCACGGGCTCGGAGGTGATGCGGCGGATCGCGGTACCAATGGTAGGCGGCATGGTCTCGTCAACCGTGCTCACGCTCTTGGTGATCCCGGCCATTTACAGCTTGGTGAAGGGCTGGGGCCTGCCGCGGGAGACGGAGGCCGCCGCCCTGACCAATCGCGCCGACACTCGCCCGGTCCACGGCGCGCGCCCCGCACCGGCGCGCCGCGAGCCGGTTGGGAAATGAAGCGGCACCGGGATGACGAGGACAATGCGGCAGCGGGCCAGCAGCCAAGCCCAACCGCGGTCGGTCGGCCGGCGGCCGGAGGAGCCGGGGGCAGGCACTCGAAACCAGCGGCCGCTGGGCGGCCAGTTCGGACGGGTGGTGCCGGCCTCGGATATGTGCGGCAGGCGGCGTCCGCCTGCCGCCGGAAGCGTGCCCGCGAAGGGCATATGTGCAGTGCAACCAAGGAGCAAAGACATGACCACGAGAAGGCCGCTGACCATGGCCGCCGCTGCGGCGGCGCTGCTGACCCTGACCGGCGCCGCGGGCCATGCCCAGCAAGGCTCGGCGGCCATCGCGACTGGCACCGTCCAGAAGGTGGACGCCGCCGGCCGGATGTTGAGCCTCGCTCATGGCCCCATCCCGGCAATCCGTTGGCCGGCGATGACGATGGATTTTCCCGTGACGCCTGGCGTGGACCTGTCAGCGCTCACGCCCGGACGGCAGGTGGAGTTCACTCTCGCGCCGAGGCCTGGGGCGGGCGGGGGCTACGTCGTCACCCGCGTGGTCCCGAAGGGTTGAGCGTGGTCGCTGCGGCGGCGGGCGCCGTCGCTGGCCGAAGGCGTGGCCGTGCCCTTCTGTCGGGCACAACCTTTTCAACCTCCGGCGGAGGAGCCGTTCGTTTCAATGTTCTTGACACCTAGCGGACGGCGCGCTTCCGCCGAGGAGCGGCGCCACATTCGGAACTGTTTGGAGTGCCGCCGCGCCTGCCTCCGCGCGGCGATGGCAGCCTTCGAGCGCCGCGGCCCGGAGGCGTCTATGCCTCTGATCCGCACAATGCTCGACTGCGCGCAGGCCTGCTTGATCGCCGCGGACTTTATCACGCGCATGCCGTCGCTCCGTGCCAAGTTGTGCGCGGCCTGCGCGGCGGCGTGCGAAACCTGCGCCGAAAACTGCCGGCGCATGGCAGCCGGACTGCCCGAAATGCAGGAGTGCGCGGAGAACTGCTGGCGCCGCGCAGATACCTGCCGCGGGATAGTGCCCGTCGGCTCAATCGGCGCCGTCGTCAGCTGAAACATCCCATGCCAAAGCCGGTGGAGATGGGCGTTGCTGCCCGACGCTCCAGGTGAAGAAGGAGCACAGGCGAATGAATGGGCAAGTGAGAACTATTCCTGGTGCTCGTGCTCTCCGACAGCATCCCATGACCTTCCAGAGTGGCGGTGGTCGTCGGCTCGGTCCTGAACCTCATCACGAAGGAGGACGGCTTGGTCGAACTGAACGTCTCGAAGGCACCGTGCACTTCCGTCCCCAATTGCGGCCACTCTTTTCCCGCCCATTCCCAAGCACGGCGTTCGGGAGGGCAAGCATCGACCTTTCCACCTGGCCTCTCAGCACCGGTGTCGGCCACGCCCGAGCCCGCGGGGGCGCGGTGCCGACCCCGCGGCGAGCGGGAAGAAGGGTCCTGTCCACGACCGAGAGATCGCGCCGATGACCAGCCACCGTTTCCCTCCCGAACGGCGCGGCCTCCTAGTCCTGTCCCTGAGCTTGCTATCCCTGGCCGGGCTCGCTGCGGGCCTTGCCTTGTGGGCGGTCCCGCTCGGCAAGCCGGCGCCGCCAGCTAGCGTTGTGCCGGGCGCTGCGCCGCAACCGTCGCGCGGCATGGTGATGCGTGAGAGACCCGTGCCGGTTCCCGACCTTGCGTTCACAGACGCGGAGGGCAGACTGCTCAGCCCAGCGGACTTCCGGGGCAGGACCGTCCTGCTGAACATCTGGGCGACGTGGTGCGTGCCCTGTCGCGAGGAGATGCCCGCCCTGGACCGGCTGCAGGCTGAGCTGGGCGGCCCCGATTTCGAAATCGTGGCGCTCTCGATCGACCGCGGCGGTGTCAACCCAGTACGCGCCTTCTACGACCAAATCGGGATCGCGAACCTCGCCGTTTACCTTGATCGCCCAAACACATCCAGCCGCGCGCTGGGCGTCGTCGGCATTCCAACGACGCTGCTCATCGACCGCAATGGCCGCGAGATCGGCCGGGCTATCGGCCCGCTGGAGTGGGACAGCTCGGAGATGATCGAGCTGATCCGGCGCGCGATGACGGCGGCGCCGTCACGTCCATGAACGTACCTGCCTCCTCCACCGCGTAGGAAACCACATGCTCGCCCTCCCATTCCCGATAATTGACCCGGTACTGGTCCAGGTTGGGCCCATCGCTATCCGCTGGTACGCCCTGGCCTACATTACGGGCATCCTGCTCGGCTGGTGGCTCGCGCGCCGGCTGGTCGCGCGGCGCCCGACGGTCGCGACGACCGAGCAGGTGGAGGACTTTGTCACCTGGGCAACGCTCGGCATCATCCTCGGCGGGCGGTTCGGCTACGTGCTCTTTTACCGGCCCGGATACTATCTGACCGCGCCCTGGGAAGCGCTCTACCTCTGGCAAGGGGGTATGAGCTTCCACGGCGGGGCACTGGGCGTGATCCTCGCGTTGTTCCTCTTCGCGCACAGCCGCAAGCTCGACGTCCTTTTCTTCGCAGACCGCATCGTCTGCGTCGTCCCAATCGGCCTCTTCTTTGGCCGCCTCGCCAACTTTGTGAACGGGGAGCTCTGGGGCCGTGTCAGCGACGTGCCCTGGGCGATGGTCTTCCCGGGCGCCGGCCCCGAGCCGCGGCACCCGAGCCAGCTCTACCAAGCCGGCCTGGAGGGGCTGGCGCTATTTGGGGTGCTGATGTGGCTCGTCTCTCGCCCCTGGATGCGAGCGCGACCGGGTCTGCTCTCCGGTGCCTTTCTTGCGGGCTATGGGGTGGCGCGCATCATTGGCGAGTTCTTCCGCCAGCCAGATGCGTATCTTGGCTTCCTCTTCGCGGGGGCGACCATGGGGCAGCTTCTTTCGCTGCCCATGGTCGCCATCGGCATTTGGCTAATGCTGCGGGCGAGGCGTCAAGGTGCCCCCGGCGCGCAGCCTCTTGGGATACAGCAAGAATCTGTAGCGCTGAGCTTGGGCAAGAAGCTCGCCGGGAAGTAGCGATGAGCGGCGACTCGCTGCGGCGATTCTTGGAGAGGACCACGGCGAGAAGTGGCGCTTGGTCATTGGGTGCTCGGCGGGCTGGTATACCTGCTGCCCGGACTGCTGCTGGCGGAGCGCTTGCTGCGGGAAGGCGAGCCACAAACGCGCCGGCGTGCTCTCCGGTGAGCAGCCCTCCTGCTCCTCAGGCGTTATGCTCCTGGGACATTTGTCGTGGCGTCGCCCGGGTTGCGGGGCGGGTGGCCGGCGCCCATATCGCGGTCGCGCGGCCGGGGTAAACAACATATTTACGAAGGAGGAGCGCGCATGATTCAGCTTGGCCAGGTGGCCCCGGACTTCGAGGCGGACACGACTAAAGGCCGCATCCGCTTTCACGAGTCGCTCGGAAACTCCTGGGGCGTTCTGTTTAGCCACCCCAAGGACTACACTCCGGTCTGCACGACGGAGCTGGGCGAGACGGCGCGGCTGAAACCCGAGTTCGACAAGCGCGACGTGAAGGTGATCGGCCTGTCGGTGGATCTCGTCTCCTCTCATGAGGGTTGGGAGAAGGATATCGCCGAAACCCAAGGGCACGCGGTCAACTTCCCCATGATCGCCGACCCGGAGCAGAAGATTTCCAAGCTTTACGGGATGGTCCATCCGGAGGCCGATCCGACCATTACCGTGCGCACCGTCTTCGTCATCGACCCGAATAAGAAGGTGCGGCTGATGATGGTCTACCCGCCCTCCACTGGGCGGAACTTCGACGAGATCCTGCGCGTGATCGACAGCCTGCAGGCCACCGACACCAAGAAAGTGGCGACCCCGGTGAACTGGCGGCCCGGCGACCGGGCGATCATCCCGCCTTCCATCTCGGACGAGCAGGCCAAGACCCTCTTCCCCCAGGGCTGGAAGGCGGATCGCCCCTATCTGCGCTGGGTCGAAGTGAAGTAGGAGGCCGCTGAACCATCGGCGCGGAGCGCTCTTGCACCGCGCGCATGCCACGGCAGGCGCGAGGCGGCCAAAGATGGCCGTCGAGCACGCTGACGCGGATCGCGGCTGCCGCCTCCAGCTTGAATGCGTCCAGGAAGCTCCGGCGCCGTTTTACGCTCTCCACCATGAACACCTCCAGGCCCTTCAGCCTATCAGGGGTGTCCATCCAAGCGGTTCTTCTGCAGGAGAAATTCGCCGCAGCCGACCGCTCTGGTTCAGGCCGAGATCACGAACCTGCGGCGCATGGAGGCTGCGCTCTAGGACGTGCTTGCGGACTGCGCCGACGGGCCGCACTGGAGTGCCCACTGATCGAGACATTGTTCAGCGACAGCGAGCACACCGGAATGACCGCCTTGTCGTAGGTCCTTCGGCACGTCTGGCGGGGGAGCTTGCCCTCGATGTTCCCTCCGCCACTCTGGGGCGGGCTATGCAGCGGAGGCGAACTCTATAGTTCATCCGCAACGGCGTAGGCCCCACAGGCGTTGAAAATTTCGTTCCGGGCTCACCGGCATTCGGTCGATCAATAGGCCCAGCGGGTAGCGGGAGCGGAGTGAGTCATCATGGGCATCTACGGGCGGTGGATCCTACCACGCCTGATCGACTGGACGATACGCGCCGAGGACCTGGCCGGCCTTCGATGCCGCTTGGTGCGTCGCGCGCAAGGGCGCGTGCTCGAGGTCGGATTTGGCTCGGGACTGAACCTGCCGCTCTACGGCCCCGGGGCCGAGATGGTGATCGGCCTCGACCCTTCGGCGGAACTGTTGCGTCGCGCCACGCCCCTGGTCGCCCACGTCGCCTTCCCCGTGCACCTCGTTCGGGCGACGGCTGAGGCGATCCCACTCGTGGAGGCCAGTGTGGACACGACCGTCATGGCGTGGACGCTATGCAGCCTGGAAGATGCCCGCGCCGGCCTTGGCGAGATGCGCCGCGTGCTCCGGCCCAACGGAGAGCTCCTCTTCGTTGAGCACGGCCTGGCGCCGGATCCGGAGACAGCCGCTTGGCAGCGCCGCCTCAATCCCCTATGGACTCGGATCAGTTGCTATCTCAACAACCCGGTGGATCGGATGCTGCGCGAAACTGGGTTCGACGTTGTCGAGCTCCGCTCCGGGTATCTCGGCAAAGGCCCGCGGCCGATGACCTTCATGTACGAGGGCCGGGCGCGACCGACAGCGGCGGCCGGGCGGTGAGCAGGATGCCGGATGCCAAATCCTCCCCTCCCGATCCGGCCTGCCAGGTCCCGGGCGCCACTCTGTGACACCCACGCGTCCTTCCCCCGGCCGGTCTGAGGGTCCTGCCCGGCCACTTGCCCTTCTTCGCCGCGTCCTCGATGCCCCCACAGTAAACGTGGCGGTGTTCGCCTTCCTACTCAATTATCCCTGGGAGTTCCTGCAGGTGCCGCTGTTCCGCGGCATGGCCACGGCCTCGCACTGGGAAGCCATCAGGATCTGCACAAGCGCCACCCTCGGCGACGCTGTTATTGCGGTTATAGCCTTTTGGGGCGTCGCCGCGGCGACGCGGACGCGGCGTTGGATTCTCGCTCCGAGCGTCGGCCAGCTAGCAGGATTTGTCGCCATCGGCGTGGCGATCACGCTGGTGCTGGAGTGGCTCGCCACGGGTCCGCTCGAGCGGTGGGAGTACGCCGAAGCCATGCCTCTCGTCCCGCTACTCGGGGTTGGGCTCTCGCCAGTACTGCAGTGGATCCTGCTGCCGCCGCTCGTGGCGTGGTTCGTCCGTCGGCAGCTGACGTGACTCGAACGGGGCCGGGCGGTCGCCTCATCCAATCCGCACCGCGCGTAGCCTGAGCGCGTTGGCGACGACGCTGACCGAAGAGAGCGCCATCGCCGCCGCGGCGATCACCGGCGAGAGCAGAATGCCAAAGAACGGGTAGAGTAACCCCGCTGCCACCGGAATGCTCACGCCGTTGTAGACGAAGGCGAGAAAGAGGTTTTGGCGGATGTTACGCATCGTGGCGCGCGAGAGCCGCCGCGCCCGGACAATGCCGGTCAGGTCACCGCGGAGCAGCGTCACACCGGCGCTCTCGATTGCGACATCGGTGCCCGTGCCCATCGCAATGCCGACGTCGGCCGCGGCGAGTGCCGGGGCGTCGTTCACTCCATCGCCGGCCATGGCCACAATGCGGCCCTCGCGCTGCAGTCGCTCGACAGCCGCGGCCTTGTCCTCCGGCAGCACCTCGGCCACGACCTCGTCGATGCCGAGGGAGCGCGCCACCGCCTCAGCGGTGGTGCGATTGTCGCCTGTCAGCATCACCACCCGAACCCCCTCGCCCCGGAGCGTGTGGATGGCTTCCAGGGTTGTTGCTTTGATCGGGTCAGCGATGCCGAGGACGCCGGCCGGCCTGCCATCCACGGCCGCGAAGAAAGCGGTTGCTCCCTCGCGCCGCAGTGCCTCTGCGGCTTCGGCTAGTGGTCCGGGATCCACGCCAAGATCGGCCATGAGGCGGGCATTGCCGAGGGCTATGCGCCGCCCCTCCACTTCCCCGGTGACGCCGCGCCCGGTCGGAGCGTCGAAGCCGTGCACCTCGGGTAGGGGCGCCAAGCCGCGTTCCTCCGCGGCTCGGACCACCGCCTCGGCGAGTGGATGCTGGCTCGGGCGCTCCAGCGCAGCGGCGAAGCGGAGCAGCTCTTCTTCGGCGAAGCCAGGAGCAGGACGGATTGCGGTCACGCTCGGCCGCCCCTCAGTCAGGGTGCCAGTCTTGTCCACCACCAGCGTGTCGATCTTCTCCAGCCGCTCCAGCGCCTTGGCATCCTTGACCAGTACGCCGGCTTGGGCGCCGCGGCCCACGCCCACCATGATCGACATCGGCGTGGCGAGGCCAAGGGCGCAGGGGCAGGCAATGATCAGCACCGTCACGGCCGCCACCATGGCGTAGGCCATTCGCGGGTCCGGGCCCCAGACGGACCATGCAATGAAGGCGAGGACGGCGACGCCGATTGCGGCCGGGACGAACCAGGCCGCGACGAGATCGACCAGCCGCTGGATTGGCGCGCGCGACCGCTGCGCGCGGGCCACCATCTCGACAATGCGCGAGAGCATGGTGTCGCGCCCGACCGCATCTGCACGCAGGATGAAGGACCCCTGGCCGTTAAGGGTGCCGCCGATCACCCGCGTACCAGGCTCCTTCGTCACCGGCATCGGCTCGCCCGTGACCATGCTCTCGTCCACGTTGCTGCGGCCCTCGAGGACCTCGCCATCGAGCGGCACCTTGTCGCCGGGGCGCACGCGCAGGCGGTCGCTGACCCGCACCTCCGCCAGGGGCACCTCTTCGTCGGAGCCGTCCTCGCGGAGCCGCCGCGCCGTCGCAGGGGCGAGGTTGAGCAGGGCTCGGATCGCCCCCGAGGTGCGCTCGCGCGCGCGCAACTCGAGCACCTGGCCGAGCAACACGAGGACGACGATCACCGCCGCCGCCTCGAAGTAGACCGCGACCGATCCGTCCGAGCCGCGAAAGGCTGCCGGGAAGACGCTGGGCGCCAACGTCGCGATAAGGCTGAAGAGGAAGGCCGCGCCTACCCCCATCGCGATCAAGGTAAACATGTTGAGGTTGCGGTTGACGACGGACCGCCAGCCACGAACGAAGAAGGGCCACCCCGCCCAGAGGACCACCGGTGTCGCGAAGGCGAACTGGAGCCAGTTAGAAGTGCGGCGCTCGATCAGATGGTCAAGCCCAAGGAGGTGCCCGCCCATTTCTAGGGCTAGCACCGGTAGGGTCAGCGCCAAGCCAACCCAGAAGCGACGGGTGAAGTCGCGCAGCTCGGGGTTTTCGGCCTCCTCTGCCGTGACCACTTCGGGCTCGAGGGCCATGCCGCAGATCGGGCAGGCGCCAGGGCCGACCTGGCGCACTTCGGGGTGCATGGGGCAGGTGTAGATCGACCCTTCGGGCACCGGCGGCGCCTCGCGCTCCTTGGGTGAGAGGAAGCGCACCGGCTCCGCGACGAACTTCTCCCTGCAGCGCGCGGTGCAGAAGTAGAAGGTCCGCCCCTTGTGCTCGGTGCGATGCGGCGTCTCGTGCGGGTTCACCCGCATGTGGCAGACTGGATCTTCAACCAGCACTGCGGCGTCGGGCGCGAGTGGGTCGGCGTGGTGCGCGGCCCCGGGACCGTGCTGGTGGGCGCGCGGGTCAGTCTGGCCATGCGCGCCGATCGCGCGGGCCTGCGTCTCCGCTTGGCCATGCGCCGGGGTGATGCCTTGAGGGACATGGTAGGAGTGGTCGTGGGATGCCTGGGTATTGTGCGGACGCTTCATTGATTACTGGCCTCCCTTGAGCCCGAAATGGACGGCCCTCTTGACGCATTCTTCACCAACAACGCAGACCAGGCGCAGGAGATGCGCGCTGCCGGCCCGCAGGCCTCCAGCGTCCAAGCTCGGGCGGCGGAGGCCACTCTTCGACGATTAGCCGCACCTGATGCGTACACGCACCGTCATCCCTGAGGCATGACGAGGCAAGTCGTGTTCAAAAGCGGTTGGCTTTGTCGACACCGCGCCCACGAAATGTTTTTTACTGGCCAAGCCGCTGACATGGAAGGTGAGCCGTGCCGACAGCCGAGGATGTTGCAGCCGCGGCCGTTCACGCCGCCGGGCTGCTCATAGCCGCCGGATTAGGCACGCGCCTCGTCCGCGCCGGCGCCAGCGCTGGGAGCGGCGTCAGGTGGGCGGAGCGCTGGGCGGTTGTGATTTTTGTTGCAGCGTGGCTGACGCTTTATCTCGCCTCAATCCTATTTCACTTAACACCGCAGGGGGGCCTCCGGCGGATTTTTGCCGCCCTCGATCATGGTGCGATTTTCTTGATCATTGCGGCGGGATGGTCACCGCTCGCGCCCTTCAAGCTGCCGCCGCGGCAAGCAGGGTGGATGCTGGCGTTGGTGTGGGGGGCTGCAGCCTTGGGTATCGGCGGCGAGGTCGCGGCGGCCGCGGGAGGCAGACGGGAGTGGTTCTATAGCATCACTTACGCGCTTTACATGGTGCAAGGATGGGCGCCAGTGCTGCTCTACGGCCGCACGATCTTTCATCTGCTCTCGCCGGCCTCGCTGGTATTTCTGTTTGGTAGTGCCGTGGCCTACACTGCGGGGATCCTTTTCTATCGTCGCCCCGAACTCCCGTGGAACCACGTCATCTGGCATGTGGCTGTTGTCGTCGGCTGCCTACTGAATTTCGGCGGGGTATGGATTCTGCTGAAGGAACGTCGCATTGCTTGAGCGGGTGGGGCCGGATTACCCGGTTCTGAGCATCCCGATTACCATCGATAATTGCAGCGGCAGCGATGGCTGCTTCTTCAGTTAGCGTGGCGAGCAATGGGCTTAGACTGTGGTGTACGCAGATCTATCCCACCCCAGGCAGCACCAGGACAGCACTACAAACTCGCGTCGCGCTACGGCCCGGGTTATGGCGCTGCGGATCTGCCTTTGTTGATGGTCGCGAAAGGGCGGGGAGCGGACGGTTCGCACGTTGCCTCGGCCTGCGATCACCGGTGTCGGGACGCGCTTAAATCATGTAGCCGATGTCCGAGGCGCCGGTTGGATAGGCGAACATTGTCTCTTTCAAATCCGCGGCCGTCAGGCCGTGCCGGATCGCCAGCCCGAAGAGGTTGATCACCTCGTCCGCGTGGGGGCCCACGAGGTGGGCGCCCAGGATGTGCCCAGTGTCCTCCTCCACGAGCGTTTTAAAGCCGTAGATGCGCTCGGCAAGCCGTCGGGCCGTGAACCATTGCGGCACCTTTTCCGACTTGACTCGAAACTTCAGTCCGCGCTCCCGCGCCTCCGCCTCGCCCAGCCCCACAGTCGTGATCGGCGGGACGGTAAAGGCCACGCTAGGAACGCCGCGATAATCGGGCTTGGCGTGGTTTCCCTTGATCAGGTTCGCCGCGGCCACCTTGGCGTCATGGCTCGACACGGGTGTGAGCGGTGGCCCGCTGCCCGCCGCGTCGCCGGCCGCGTAGACTCGGGGGTTCGACACGCTCTGGAGGAATTCGTTGAGCTTCAGTCGCCCGCCCTCCAGCACGATCCCGCCCGCGACCAGGTCGAGCGCTTCGAGGTCAGGGACACGGCCCGCTGAATGCACGATCAGGTTGGCCGCCACGGTCTGCTCCCGGCCACCGGCGACGGCGTGCACCAAGTATCCTCGATCTGTCGCCTCGACCCGCTGCACCGTGGTGCTCGTGCGCACATCGATGCCGAGATCGTCGAACCTCTCCATCAACCAGCCAACGAGATCCGGGTCGAAGCCCGGCAGCATCCGGGCGCCGCGCTGGAGGACGGTTGCCTTGGCCCCGGCGCGCGCGGCGAGGTGGGAGAACTCGGCGGCGATGTAGCCGCCCCCAATGAAGACGACGCGCGCAGGTAAGGCTTCAAGCTCAAGGAAATCGTCGCTGGTGGCGACGTGCTCCTCGCCGGTGATGCTGAGCGTCACGGGGCGAGCGCCGGTCGCGATGAGGACGTGGCGCGCCTTGAGCTCCCGCCCGTCCACGGTGACCGTGTCGGGGCCGGTGAACCGGGCGAGGCCGTGGAAGGCATCGATGCCTTGCTCGCGGTAGCGCTGCTCCTGCTTTCCCGGCACCGGGCCGGTGAAACTGCGCTTGAAGGCCATGAGGTCGGGCCAGGCGATCCGCACGTCGCCCTCGACGCCGTGGCCGCGCATCCGCCGGACGGCGTCCACGGCCTCCTCCCCGCTGACCAGCATCTTCTTGGGGTCGCAGCCGCGCAGCGCGCAGGTGCCGCCGAACGGCCGGTGATCGACCACGGCGACCGTCCAGTCCGCGGCCCGCGCGCGGCTGCTCGCGACCTGGGCGGCAGTCCCGGAGCCGAGGACAACGAGGTCGTAGGTGTCAAGCATGGGCCTCTCCTCCCGCGTGAGGGTGCGGCGCACGCGAACACCCAGGCAAACCGTGGGACGTGTAGCAACTTCAGCTTCAAAGCACTTTCCCGAGATCAACAGGAGCGGTCATGCCTCGGCGCCGTGTGCGGGCGCGTACAGTGCCTCGATGATGGGGCAGTCCGGGACCGACCCGCCCTGGCAGCGTGACGCGACCTCGCTGAGGGTCCGCTCCAGCCGCTGCAGGTCGGCGATCTTCTTCCGCACTTCATGCAAGTGGTCGAGGGTCACGGCCTGCACGTCCGAGCACGAGCTGTGGCCGCCGTAGACGAGCTTCAGGAGGCTGCGGACCTCGTCGAGGCTGAAGCCCACCTCGCGGCTCCTGCGCACAAAAGTGAGCCGCGCGACGTGTGCAGACCCGTACACCCGGTGCCGCCCCTCAGTCCGCCCCGGGACGGGCAGCAGGCCGATCTTCTCGTAGTACCGGATGGTTTCAATGTTGACCTCTGTCCGCATGGAGAGGTCGCCGATCGAAATGCCCTGCTGGCTACGGTCCATCGTCATCTCCAGAGGGCGTAAATTCCCCCTTGAACCTATAGTTACTACAGATCTCATCTTGGCCCAGATGACGGCGAAGGGCCAAGTGGCGATGAGCGACCAAGCGGAACGAAGTGTCCTTGCTCCGGGAGAAGCGGTCGAGCGGGCGGCGGATGGAGGTGGCTCGTCCAAGGCGTTGCTGGCCACTGCGGGGCTGCTCGCCGCCCTCGGCGCATCGAGTTGCTGCCTCCTGCCCCTCGGCCTGTTCCTCGTGGGCGTCAGCGGTGCCTGGATCAGCAATCTAACGGTCCTGGCGCCCTACCAGCCGGTCTTCGTTGCCGTCACCCTGGCCTGCCTCGCGGGCGGGTTCTACGCGGTCTACCGCAAGCCCAAGGCCGCGGCCTGCGCCGAGGGATCGTACTGCGCGCGACCGGCCTCCGACCGGATCGCAAAGGTCGCCCTCTGGAGCGCGGCCGCCCTCGTCGCGGCGGCCCTCGCTTTCCCCTACGCCGCGTCGATCCTCCTGTAGCCGTACCCGAAAGAAAGCCCGACATGAAGCCGATCGCCCGCCTCTCCGCCGCTTTGGGTCTCGTCCTGGCCACCGGCACCACAGCCCTCGCCGCCGAACAGACGGCTACCCTCGAGGTGCAGAATGTCTCCTGCATCACCTGCGCGCCCATGGTGAGGCGCACCCTCGCCCGCGTGCCCGGCGTCAGCCGGGTGGCGCTCTCCGAGGGCAACGGAACGGTCACCGCGACTGTGACCTTCGATGCTGCCCGAACGGACATCGCGGCCCTGGTACGGGCGACGACAGGCGCCGGGTTTCCGTCGCGGGCGGTGCAATAGGGCAGCCCACAGCGCCGACCGAGGTTCCATGGATACAATCAAACGGACGTTCGGCGCCGTCGGCGAGTCCTTCGCGTTGCGCCCTGGTGTGCCGATGCCGGACTGGTCGCCCGTCACCGACCCGACGGCGCGCGAGGCGCTCGCCGCCAGCATGGTCGTGGCGCGGCGGGCAGAGAAGTGGTCGGGCCTTAATGCGACCGAGGATCGGATCTGGCAGGCGGTCCTGCGCGGCTTCGCCCGCTCTGGCGCGGCGTCAGACGCGGCGCGGCTGGCCGCCGGGACCGGCCTGGATGAACCCGCAGTCGTCGAAGTGCTGCGCGAGCTGCAGCGGCGGGACCTCGTGGTCCTCGACGAGCGCGGCACAGCCGTGACGGCAGCTTACCCCTTCAGCGCGCGGGAGACCGGCCATCGCGTCCGACTGGATGGGCTGGCTGCGGTGCATGCCCTTTGCGCCATTGATGCCCTCGGCATGGGGGCCATGCTCGGCTGCAATAAGGCCATCGAGTCCTCCTGCCCTGAGTGCGGTATGCCCATCGGGATCACGACGCGCGACAAGGGCCGCGCGCTTGCCTCGGCGACGCCTGCCACTGCCGTTGCGTGGACGGGGATCCGGTACGCCGACGGGTGCGGCGCGACCTCGGGCTGCACCGTGAAGGTGTTCCTCTGCTCGGACGAGCACCTCACGGCGTGGCGCCAGCGGGTTGACCCGGGTGGCGCCGGGTTCCGGCTCTCGTTGGAAGCGGCGCTGCAAGTCGGCAAGGGCCTGTTCGTGCCGATGCTCGCTTCTCGGCCCGAGGAGGACAGGGCATGAGGCTCGCCCTCTCCCTGGCCGCCGTCTCCGCGGGCCTGTTCGCCCTCGGCGCTGTCGCCGTAATCCTGGGCGGCCTCTGCTGCCCTCCGGCGGGCTTCGTCGCCCATTTGGCGCCTACTGCCGCCGCGGCTGCGGTGCTCGACCCCGGCAGTTCCGCTGGGCGCGCAGGCGAGGACCGCTGACATGGAAAACCGCAGGCTCATGGCCACCGGCATCGTCGGCTTCGTGGTGACCGCGCTGTGCTGCTTCACGCCGGTCCTGGCCGTCCTGCCCGGCGCTGTCGGCCTCTCTGCCGTGCTTGGCTACCTCGACTACGTCCTGATCCCGGCAATGATCCTGTTCCTCGGGATCGTCGCCTATGCGGCCTATCGACGTCGGCGCTCCGCCTAGGCTTCCGGCGCAAGCAACAAACAAAGGAATCACCGTGAACTTCATCGCACCGCAGCCCGCCAAACTTGATTGCTGCAGCGCCAAGTCGAGCCGTGGCGAGCGCAAGCCGGATCTCGTCGTGATCGGCACCGGGTCGGCAGGCTTCTCCGCGGCGATCCGCGCCTCGGAGCTTGGCGCGAAGGTCGCGCTGGTTGGCGATGGAACCATTGGCGGCACCTGCGTCAACATTGGCTGCGTGCCGTCGAAGGCGCTCATCCGGGCGGCGGAGACGCTGCACCAGGCGCGTGCGGCCTCGCGCTTCGCCGGGATCACCGCATCGGCGCGGCTAGAGGACTGGAAGGCCCTCGTCGCGCAGAAGGACGAGTTGGTTGGCAGCCTCCGGCAGGCGAAGTACGCCGATCTCCTGCCACAGTACCCTGATGTCACTTACGTCCCGGGACGTGCACGTCTCGCTCCGGACGGCGCCGTCATGGTCGGGGAGACGGCCTACCGGTCTGCCAGGGTCATCATCGCGACCGGGACGTCGCCCACCGCACCGGCGCTCCCCGGGCTGGACACGGTCCCCTGGCTCACCAGCACGACGGCAATGGAGATCGAGGCGCTCCCCGCCTCCCTCCTGGTGATCGGCGGCGGCGTCATCGGCGTCGAGCTCGGCCAAATGTTCGCCCGCTTCGGCGTGCGCGTGACCATCGTGTGCCGGTCCCGGCTGCTGCCCGGCGCGGAGCCGGAGGTGAGCGCGGCGCTGACCGAGTATCTCCGCGCCGAAGGCGTCGATGTCCGCTGTGGGATGTCCTACGAGGCCATCCGGCAGGCCGGGGACGGCGAGGTCGAACTCGTCGCCCGGGACGCCGAGGGTACCGCCGTGACGCTCTCGGCCGAGCGCGTGCTCGTGGCCACGGGCCGGACCCCGAACACATCTGGGATGGGTCTGGAGGATGCTGGCATTGCGCTGGACGGCCGCGGCGCCGTCCAGGTCGACGACCGGATGCGCACGACGCGCCTGGGGGTCTACGCCGCGGGCGATGTCACCGGCCGGGACCTGTACGTCTACATGGCCGCCCACGGCGGCAAGGTCGCCGCAGAGAACGCGCTCGGCAACGAAGGCGCGCCGCGCTACGACGCCACGGCCATGCCGGAGGTGGTCTTCAGCGATCCGCAGATGGCGAGCGTCGGCCTGACCGAGGTGGCGGCCCGGCGTGCAGGGCTGGAGGTCGAGATTAGAATCGTGTCGCTCGACCAAGTGCCCCGGGCGCTGGCCGCCCGCGACACGCGGGGGCTAGTCAAGCTCGTGGCGGAGCGGGGCAGCGGGCGCCTCCTGGGCGCGCACATCCTGGCGCCGGAAGCCGGGGACAGCATCCAGACCGCCGTCCTAGCGGTGAAGCACGGGCTGACTGTGGCCGACCTGTCCAACACGATCTTCCCGTACCTGACGACGGTTGAGGCCCTGAAGCTGGCCGCGTTGAGCTTCTCAAAAGAGGTCGCGAAGCTGTCTTGCTGCGCGGGATGATCAGCGCAAAACAGCGAGGTGCGGGAAATTCCAAGACGAAGAGCTCAGTCCAATGTTCAGTCAGGGACGACTGCGGGGTAGCCGTCCGCTACAGTGTTCCCGGTCCACCCAGCTCAAAATTGGAAAGAACCGCCCATGCCTGACGTGGCGCTCCCGAAGAATTCGGGCTTCGCGTTGTCTATTGAACAACCGACGCGCTGGCCTCAAGCCGCTGGCTAGCAGGCGCTGGACCGACTGCTCAGCGGCAATCTTGGAGGTGTACTCGACGCCAGTCCGGCGCGCCTTGCCGCGCTCGTCGAAGCGCAGGGCGAAGGCTAGGCTATCGGCCACCTCCGCGGGATCGGCCGGACGCAGCCCCTGTCCGTCCAGGTCGGGAGGTGCCGGCGGCGCATGAGCGCCGAGCTCGATCAGCAGCGTCGTCACTGCCTCGTTCAGTGCCGCAGTCGACAGCCTGGGGCAGAGGCCGCGCGCGAGATCGCGAGCTTCGGCTGCGGCCTCGCGCAGGCTGGCGGAGCGGGTGGCGATGCTGGTGACGATGATCTCGCGCATCCGCCGGAGCACCTCGGGATCGAGCGCGGGAACGAAGCTCATGCCGGCGAGCCTGTGCCAGTCGCTTGCTCAGGACTTGGTGGCGCCGGTCCGACGCCGGCGTGAACCGATGCATGCCGCGCGCTTGGTGCGGAATCGTGGAGAGCCGGCGCGGCGAGGGGGCGGAGCAGGGCCGCGGGTGGGGTTTGCCAGCGCTGGGGAAGAGCCGCCTCCTTGGCGAGGGAGCGGTTGAGCCGGCGCGCCGCCACCTCACGGGCCAGATTCAGCGGCCAGGCCGAATGCATTGCGCGCACCGCCGCCATCGCCTCCGCCCCGTCCAGACCTCCCTCGCTGGCCCCCCGACTTAACCAACCTGCTGGAGCCGTCGCGCCGGCGGTCTCCAGGTTGAATGGTCGAGGCGGTGCGGGGAGGTGGCGCGGCGGCATCCAGCGATCACGCAGGGACTCGAACGTATAGGGAACATGCTTTCGCTGCTGCCGCCGTGCCTGATCCGTATGTCCTGCCGGCCCGTCGGCAGTGCCGGCCTTTGGCCGCGGACGCGACCGTGTCTTGGAGGCCTGCGGCCTCCCGGGCGTCCAGGCGACCCTGCGGGCAGCCGGGCCGGTGTCCCCGACATTCAGAGCAGAATGCCGGGAGATACCCCTCCGGCCCCGCTGACCTGGACCCCCTCCCTCCGCTCACTGGCGCGGGCCTCGCCCCCGAAAAGCTGTCGCTTTTCGAGGAGAGACCAGATGAGGAAGACCAGCACCAAGCCGACCACGGCCAGCACCAAGACCAGCAACACGGGGTGTGGGGACACCGGGCGCACCGACCTTTATCAGACCGTCACCGACGCCATCCTCGCCGAGCTAGAACTTGGCCTGAAGCCCTGGCGCCGCCCCTGGCGCACCGCCGCTGCCTGCCTCCCCCTCCGCCACACCGGCCAGCCCTACCGCGGCATCAACACCCTGGTGCTCTGGATGGCCATGTGCGCCCACGGCTACACCTCCCCCTACTTCATGACCTACCGACAGGCGCAGGAACTCGGCGGACAGGTCCGACGCGGCGAGAAGGCGACCACCGTCACCTACAGCGACACGCTGCGCCGGGTGGAGGAGACGCCGGACGGCGAGGAGGAGGAGCGCCGCATCTGGTTCCTCAAGAGCTATGCCGTGTTCAACGCCTGCCAGATCGACGGCCTGCCGGAGCGCTTCCACCCGGCCAGCAACCCGGCCGAGGCCGCACCGGTGCAGCGGATCGAGGCGGCGGAGCGGTTCTTCGCCAGCACCGGCGCCGACATCCGGCCGGGCGGGCAACGGGCCTTCTACACCCCCAACCTCGACTACATCCGCATGCCGGCGATCGGCGACTTCATCTATCCGGAGGCCTACTACGCGACGCTGGCGCATGAGATGGGCCACTGGACCGGCCACCCGTCGCGGCTGAACCGGGAGACCATCACCCGCCGGCACAGCGAGGAGGCGCGGGCGGTGGAGGAGATTCTGGCGGAGCTCACGGCGGCCTTCACCTGCGCCTCGCTCGGCATCGACCACGACCTGCGCGAGGACAGCACCGCCTACATCGGCTCCTGGCTCCGCGTGCTGGCCAGCGACAAGCGCTTCATCTTTGTGGCTGCGGCACATGCCCAGCGCGCCTGCGACTTCCTCTGGAGCCTCCAGCCGGAGGACGGACAGAACTGCGGCGCGGCCACAGCCGAGTAGTTACCGCTCAGGTCCGGCGGCGCCAAGCGCGCCGCCGGACAGTATTCAACGGCTACTCGTTTTCCGTCTCTCTTTAAGATGAGGTCTACGTGAAGCTACGTACATCCGCGACCAAGTCGTCGCAACCTCAATACCTTCAACAACGTTCGACGCGCAGGGAGGGCCGCAGGCCATGCATGCGCACGGGCACGCCGAGCGGCACCGGGTCGAGCAGGGCGGAGGGCGCGAGACCCGCGAACGACACCCCGGCGTTGGCGAGCCCAAACACGGGGATGACCGCGTAGGCCACCGCCGGGTGCAGCGCATGCTCCAGGCGGGTGAGCGGCGAGGTGTCGCGCTCGTCCTTGGCATCCTCGTCGTGCAGCGGGATCGCGAGGGCGAGCGCCACGCCGGCGAGGGTCGCATGCACGCCGGATTTCAAAGTAAACAGCCAAAGGAGGGCGCCCACGAGAAGGTAGGGCCACAGCCGGACGACGCCTGAGCGGTTCAGGATGACCAAGGCGACGAGCGCAGCCCCTGCCAGGCCGCGGATGGGAAGCGACAGATCGGCGGTGTAGAACAGCGCGATGATGACGATGGCGCCGAGGTCATCGATGGTGGCCAGCGCCGCGAGGAAAACCTTGAGGCTGACCGGCACGCGGCTGCCGAGCAGAGACAACGCGGCGAGCGCGAAGGCGATGTCGGTGGCGGCGGGTATGGCCCAGCCGCGCAGCGCCTCCGGGTCGCCACCGGCGATCAGGACGTAGATGAGGGCCGGGGCGACCATTCCGCCCAGGGCGGCGACGGCGGGCAGGGCCGCGAGCCGCGGCGACGACAGCGCGCCCACGGCCAGCTCGCGCTTGATCTCCAGCCCGACCAGCAGGAAGAACACCGCCATCAGCCAGTCGTTCACCCAGTGCAGCAGGTTCAGCGACAGCGAGAACGAGCCAGCCCCGATGGTCGCATACGTGCCCAGCATGGCGAAGTAAAACGAGGCATAAGGCGAGTTCGCCCACAGAAGCGCGAGCAGCGAGGCGGCGATTAGCAGGAAGCCGCCGCCCGTCTCGGAGCGGAGGAAAGCGAGCAACCGTGTCAAGGAATGCCGGATCAGGTTGAGGCTTTGCTGCACAATGGACCTTCCGGTTAAGGCGCGCGACCAACAGGCGCGGTTGGGCACCGCGGCACAACAGGGGAGGCACGCGCAAGTTCTGAGCTGAATTGCGCCAATCGAGAGCTGCACGGCGGATCGATCAAACCCAGCTCTAGCTGCGGTCGCAGTCGGAGTTCTTGGTCGCGTAGCACGCCATCTTGTGCTCGACCCGGTGGGGCGCTCCTCACGCGTCATGGGCTACCCGTCGATGCCATCGCGCGCAGGAACGAATCGTGCCGCGCATTGAGGTCCGCGACGCCAGCCGGGTCCTGCAGGCCCGCCCGTCCCGTTGCGAGCGCCAAGTCGGCATGTCGCCGCAACGCCGCACGCCGGCCTGACGATGCCTCGACCGCCAGCACGTCCGTCAGCACCTCCAGCAGGCGGATGAGCACGGCCGCGGACCCGTCCGCGTTCTGCCGGATCATGTGGAACATCGCGTCGCACAGGCCGTCGTAGCCGATCGCCCGGCGGTGCAGGACGGCACGCCCGCTCCGCAGCACGATGGGGCCTGCCAGGTGCCGGAGCGCCAGCTCGCACAGCGTGGCGCCCAGGCGCTCCAGCACGGCCATGGCGGTGAACGGGTCGTTGATGCCGGGGGAGAGCGCCCGCACGGCCACCTCGACGAGCTGCCGCACCGTGAACTCCAGGTCCTGGCCCGCCGCCTGGCGAACCCCGAGCGACAGGGTGGCGCGGACCGGCGCCGCCGCATCGCCGGCAGATGCGGCGGGGCTGACCTCGGCGACCGGCGCGCCGGGGAACACGTAGTCGCCCGGCCGGACCAGCAGGACCACGACCGCGCCCCGCTGCTCGGCCCAGTCGGCCAGCGCCGCCTCATCGAGGGCGCGGAGGTAGCCGCCCTCGCGGGCGGTCACAGGATGGCCGCGCGGCGGCTCGCGTGGCGCCGCCGGGTCGGGGCGGTCGAACGTGAGCCGGGCCAGGGCCTCGCGCAGATCCTCGTGCACGAGGTTGATCACGGTCTCGACGTTGATGCCGGTGGCAACGTGGTGGACGAACCAGATCAGCGTACCGACGCAGAGAAGCGCCCCTAGCAGCGCGCCGGTGACCCCGAGATGCGGGACAAAGGGCGTCTCGTCCACCGAGCGGAGGGTGCGCAGCACGACCAGCGCGTAGGCGAAGGTGCCGAGGAAGATGCCGAGGGCGAGTTGGTTGCCGGCGTCACGGGTGAAGTTGCGCAGCAGCCTCGGCCCCATCTGGCCGGAGGCCAGCGAGAGGGCGGCCACCGTGATCGAGAAGGTGGTGCCGGCGACGCCGATGGTGGAGGAGGCGATGGCGCCGAGCAACGAGCGGGCGCCGGACTCGCCGCCGGCATACACCCAGCTTGCCGGCAGCAAGGGCACGTCCAGGCCCGCCCGCTCGGCCCAGACCGCCAGCTCGCCGAGCACGATGCCGGCGGCCACGACGAGCGCCGGGCGCAGCCAGAACGCGTCGCCCAGCGCCTCCAGCCGGCTCCGCAGGGACGAGGTCAGGTCCAATCCTCCCGCGCCGGCGCGGGCTCGCCGCCACGGGCGGCCGCCTCGCTCCGCCCGGCCTGCCAGCGGGACCGAGGCGGCTGGCGGCCGGCGGCGGGCCAGCCCTCGCGCTGACGGGCCCGGTCGCCGTCCGTCTCCTCGGTCTGGTCGTGGAACAGCATCTGCGAGGTCGGGTAGGGCAGGTCCACGCCCGCCTCGGCCAGGGCGTCCTTGACCGCCTCGATCGCGCCGTCCAACGCGTCCACCGCTTGCCGCCGGCGCGGCGGGTCGATCCAGAAGCGGGCCTGCATCTCCACGCCGCTGTCCCCAAGCCCGGTGATCAGGACCTCCGGCGGCGGCTCGGACAGCACGCCAGGCGCGGAGCGGAGTGCCGCGACGACGACCCGACGCGCCAGCCTCACGTCGTCGCCGTTGCCAATCGTGAACGGGAAGGCCAGCCGGCGCTTGTCGTAGGCGGTGATCACCTCGATCTGGCTGGTGAACAGCGCCGCGTTGGGGATTAGGATGCGGCAGTTGTCGTAGGTCCGCAGCACCGTCGCCCGCACCCAGACGTCCTCCACGGTGCCTTCCTGGCCGCCCTGCTGGATCTGGTCACCGATGCGGAACGGGCGCGTGAGCAGGATCAGGATGCCGGCCAGCAGGTTCTGCAGCACGTCACGGAAGGCGAAGCCGATCGCCACGCCGCCGATGCCCAGCAGATTGAACAGGTCGCCCGCCGACACCGAGGGAAAAGCGATCGAGGCAGCGACGAGGAACACCAGGATCGTGGCAATGCCGCCGGCGATGCGCCCCAGCACGGCGGCCGAGCCGCCGGAAGCCTCGCGCAGCGACGCGGCGCGGGTCACCCCGGCGCGCACCCCCCCGTACCACAAGCAGGCCGAGGCCGAACACGGCAAGGCCCAGCAGCAGGCTGGGCAGTATGGTGACGGCAGAGTTCCCCAAGGTCTGGAGACGGCCCAGCGCTTCGTCGAACATCGCGTGCCCCTCGTTTCGAAGACGCTCAACGCGGTTGAACTTCGAAAAGGTGCGGGACGCCGTTGGCATGGGGTCCGGAAGGTTGTTCCGCGGCTACCACGCTTCGTCCCCGGTGGCCGCCAGACCTTCCAGGGTGCCCACGTTCCCGGCGCCACCCGCGTCCCGTACGACGCTGAGGCTCCCGTCGGTTTCCAGCACCACGGCGGCGACCGACCCGGCATCAGCGGCGCCCGATCCGCGCAGGGCGGCGAGGACCTCCGCACGGGTCACGCGCTGGATGCGCATCGCGCCGTCGAGGAAGCGCTCGCGGTGCAGCAGCAGGGTCGGCTCGGACTTCACGAGGCCATCGAAGCGCGGCGAGCGGACCGAGAGCCAAGCGACCCCGAACTGCAGCCCCGCCAGCAGGGCGAAGGCGACCAAGCCTTCCAGCAGGGCCACCGACTTGCTGAGCAGCACGGTCGCCAGGGTCGAGCTTAGAGCGCCACGGTGACGACGAGGTCGAAGGCGTTGAGCTTGGCCAGCGTGCGTTTGCCAGAGGCGCGCAGCAAAACCACCAGGGCGGCGTAGGCGAGGGTGCCGACCACCAGCACCCGCAGCAAACCGAACCAACTGTCGAAGAACATCGGCGTCGTGCCTCCGGGGTCGTCGGCGACGTGGGCTCGCTGCGCCGGACGCGACGCGAGCCCCTCGGCCACCTCACGCGAACGCCCCGTGCCCGCAAACGTACGCTGTTCCCGTCAACCACGCCCGGAGGCAACCACGCCCGGGGGCACCCGCGGGCGGACGTGCCGGGCCGCTCAGCGGGACCCGCCACCCGTCCCCGGCGGCCAGCGTGCGAGCCACAGCGCGAGGATGCCCGCCAGCAGGGCGCCGGCCGTGTCCATGACGATGTCGATGATGGTGTCGTGCTTGCCCTTGATGACGTCGCCGGGCGCGATCTGGTCGAAGCCCCACTCGGCCACCTCCCACAGGGCGCCGAGGGCGATCCCGACGCCAGTGCCAGCCCGCGTAATGCGCGTCGAGGAAGTCAACGACTGCTCCGATGCGTAGCCGGTCGACGGCATTGCCGAGGGCGCCGCCGATGATCAGGCCAAGCGCCAGGGCCTCCACTCTTGATGTCGTGCGCCAGAGCCAGTGCAGCAGGAACGCGGTGATGGCGAGGGTGACCAGCACCAGGACCCAGGCGGCGCCGGCTGCGCTGTCGGCGAACATGCCGAAGGTCACGCCGGTGTTGAAGCCGAGCCGCAGGTTCAGCACGGGCAGCACCGTGATGCCCCCGCTGTAGGGCGGCCAGAGAGCGGAAAGCGCCCATACCTTGGTGGCCTGGTCGACAGCGCCCGCAGCCAGGGCCGCCATGATCCCGATCAAGCGCATCAGCCTAGCCTCAGCAGGAAGGGAAAGGTCTGGACGAACCAGCCCGCAATTCTGGTCATCTCGCCCAGCATCATCAGGACGCCCATCGCGGCCATGACGAGACCGGAGGCAACCTGCGCCCCGCGGCCGAAGCCACGCCATCGCCGCAACGTCGCCGCGGCCGCCGGCAGGTAGAAGGCGACCAGCAGGAAGGGCACGCCCAGCCCCAGCGAGTAGGCGAGCAGCAGCGGCCCCCCGGCGCCATCACCCTGGATGGCCGCGACAGCCAGTACGGCACCCAGGATAGGGCCGATGCAGGGGGTCCAGGCGAACCCGAAGGAGACGCCAAGCAGCACCGCGCCGCCGGGCGTGCCGCCCGCAGCGAAGGCCGGCAGCCGCACGTCACGCAGCAGCCACGAGGGGCGCAGCGCGCCGATCTGCACCAGGCCGAAGGCCAGGACCAACGCCCCGCCGGCGATCTGGAACTCCAGGCTCCAGCGCCGCAGCCATTGCGACAGCGCCGATGCGCCGAGCCCGAGCAGCACGAAGACCAGCGAGAAGCCTAGGACGAAGCTGGCACCCAGAAGCATGGCCCGGGCGCGCGGCGGCGCATCGCGTACGCCTGTGCCGCAGGCATAGGCCACCCAGCCCGGAACCAGCGGCAGCACGCAGGGCGACAGGAAGGAGACCAGTCCGCCGCCGAACGCCAGGAGCAGGCCGAGGGCCGAGAATTCAAGCGTCATGCGGCTCGCTTTCCCTGCGGGTGGCGGCCAGGCCGGTCAGTCCTGCGAACAGGACTGCCAGCAGCGGCCAATCTTCGAGGCGCGCATAAGGCGTTCGGCCCGGCAACGCTGCGGGTTGTGCCGCTTCCAACACTCCACGTCTCGCGCCTGCCGCCGCCTGATCCAATCGCAGTGCAGCTCGTCCACCAGCGGAGTCGCTGAATTCCCAGGAAGTCATCGATCCTCCAACCGGACATGGCTGATGAAGAAGCGACTCCGTGGCAGCGCCGGCAGCCGCGAACGGTCAATCTGCAAATCCTGCTCCGGCACGTCGTACCGGAGGCGACAGGCAAGGAACTCCACCGCCACCTTCATCAACTCCAGAGTGATCCACTCGCCGGGACAGCGATGATTCAGATGGTGATCCCCCGGACCTTGCGGGATGAAGTTGAAGGGGCTGCCGTCCCACGCCTGGAACCGCTCCGGGCGGAATTCCTCCGGGGCGTCCCAGCTCCGCGCGTCATGGTTGGTGCCGTACAAATCCAGCATCACCCGCCGGCCGCGCGGGAAGCGGTAGCCATTCCAGTCGAAGTCGCTGCGCACCCGCGCCGCAACGGCGGGGAAAAATGGGTAGAAGCGGCGTACCTCCTGCAGGAACCGCCCCGCATAGCCGTCCTCGCAGGCACGCAGCCGCTCTCGGCACTCCGGGTGCTGGTGCAGCGCATGGGCAACGTGTACTATGTACACCGAGACCGCGACGGTCGGCCGCAGCAGGTTCAGCAGCTCCACAGCCGCCACGCGCGGACGCAGCAGCTCGCCATTTAGCTCACGATGCCAGGCGATCGCGTGCGCCGGGCTCTCCTCGGCAGGGGTGAGCCGGCCGGCACGAATCTGCCGGATGATGTCGCCAATCCATCGCTCGGCCCGGCGGCGGGCCAGGCGTGACCACCAGTGCCTCGGCCCGATCGCCCCGGCAGCATCGAACAGAGCCGTCAGCTCCCGCGTGCGGTGCGGCACCTCCGCCTCCTCCAGTGGAATACCGACCCACTCGCAGACGGCTCGGGTCAGCAACTCCTGCACCTCCCTGTAGAGCGTCACCTGGCTGGACGCCGCCCATTTCTGGCTGGAGGCCCGCCAGGCGTCCGCGCTGAGGGCGCCCAATTGGCCGATGCGCTCAGGTGTCATCAGCGCCATGAACATCGCCTTGCGATGCCGGTGCGCTGCAGCGTCGAGCCCTTGCACGCCGCCTTGGCCCAGCAGCGTCTTTTGAATCCGCAACGGCATCGCGCCGCGCCGCTCGAAGCGGTCTATGTCACACAGTAGCTCTGCGGCCTCCGGCCCTTTCATGCAAATGGTCCGGCGCAGCAGAAGCCGGGCCTCGAACAGGTCAGATCGGTAGCGCGCACACCGGAGCGAGATGAAATCGTACGGCGCCGACAGTAGCGCCAAGGTACTGTCGAAGCGGGTGTCGCGCGGGATGGGCGGCATGAGGACGATTTCCAGTCGGACGTTTGCGAAGCTTCACGAATTAAGCTGCTGCCGCATCAATATTAAATGATGCGCCTGTGATGATTGCTATGACGCAGGTGCCCTGACGACCGTCGCCCGCGCCGCCCGGTATCACCTGATACGCGTCCGCCAGGGAAAGGCCCCCGCCGCTCCCGACCGGTCACCACCGCTACGGTACCTGCGTCTTCAAGCCGTCTGCCGGCTGCTCCTGCCACCGTGGCGACCAGCGCCCGAGCCCGCCGGCTCACTCCGCATCAAGGCGCGGCTCCGGGGCTGCCGGACCAAAGCGGTTCAGCGGCAGCTTGAGGTAGGAGGTGCCGTTCGCCTCGGGCTCCGGCAGGCGGCCGCCGCGGAGGTTGACCTGCAGCGCGGCGAGCATCAGCCCGGGCAGGGGCAGTGTCCGGTCGCGCTCCTTGCGCAGGCGCACGAACTCCTCCTCGCCGACGCCGTCGCGGAGGTGGACGTTGCGTGCCCGCTGCTCGGCCACGGTCGCCTCCCAGCGTGCCGCGCGCCCGCCCGGGCGGTAGTCGTGGCCGGTGAAGAGGCGCGTCTGCGGCTCCAGCGCGAGAATTCGTTGGATGCTGCGGTACAGCGCCCGCGCGTCACCACCGGGAAAATCGGCCCGCGCCGTGCCGGCGTCCGGCATGAACAGGGTATCGTGGATGAAGGCGGCGTCCCCGACGAGGTAGGTGACGGAGGCCGCCGTGTGGCCTGGGGAGAAGATCACCTCGACCTCCAGCCCGCCAACCCGGAAGCGGTCACTCTCGGCGAACAGACGGTCCCAGTAGCGGCGGCCCTCTGCTTGCAGCTCCGGCAGGTGGTAGATGTCCGCCCAGATCCCCTGCACCGCGGCGACGCGCTCGCCGATGCCGGTCGGTGCGCCCAGGCGGTCGCCCAGATAGGCCACACCGGACAGGTGGTCGGCGTGCGGGTGGGTATCGAGCACCCACTCCACGGTCAGGCCCCGCGCCCGGACGTGGTCGGCAATCTCGTCCGCAAAGCGGGTATCGGTGGCGCCGGAATCGCGGTCGAACCCGAGCACCGGATCGATGATGGCACACCGCGCCGTCTCGGGGTCCGCCACAATATAGGCAACGCTCCCGGTGCCCTCGTCGTAAAAGCCATCCACGACCGGTCTGCGTGACGTCATCGCCTCTCCTCCGTCGCTTGCTAGGCCGGCGCGGCGATTGAGAGGACGGCAAGCATCGCCGCGCCGAGCGCGATGCGGTACCAGGCGAAGGGCGCGAAGCCGTGCCGCCCGACGAAGGCGACGAGCCACCGCACGACCACGAGCGCCGTGGCGAACGCTGCGGCGAAGCCGACGGCGATCAGCGCGCTCCCTTCGCCATCCAGCGCCGCGCGGTTCTTGTAGAGGTCGAAGGCCGTGGCCCCGAGCATGGTCGGGATCGCCAGGAAAAAGGAGAACTCGGCGGCCGCCGGGCGATCCACCCGCAGCAGCAGCGCACCAAGGATCGTAGCGCCGGAGCGCGACACGCCGGGGACCATCGCCAGCACCTGGAACGCGCCGATCGCCAGGGCCGTCCGGAGCCCGACCGCCTCCGCCTCGTACACCCGAGGCTGCGGCCGCACCCGCTCCACCACCAGGATGGCGACGCCACCCACGATGAGCGCCGCGGCGACAATCCAAGGCGAGAAAAGCACGCCCTTGATGGTCCCGTGCGCCAAGGCGCCGACCACGGCGGCCGGTAGGAAGGCCAGCGCCACCGCGGCCGCGAACCGCTGCGCCGCCGGGTCGCGCGGCAGAGCGGCAGCGGTGCCGAGCAGGCGTGCCCGGTAGACCCAGCACACTGCGAGGATGGCACCGAGTTGGATGGCGATCTCGAAGACCCGGCCGGGTGGCCCGCGGAAGCCCAACAGGTCCACCAGCAAGATCAGGTGGCCCGTCGAGGAGACCGGCAGGAACTCGGTTACCCCCTCGACGGCTCCCAGCAGCGCGGCAAGCGCCCAGTCAGTCCCAACCGCCACGGCGCCCGGTCAGCCCTGGGCCGCGAGCGCCGGCCGACCGGTGCCTGCCGGCGCCGGTGGCGCCGCCGACGGAGGCGCGGCCGTCGTCTCGCCCCCGCCCAGCAGGCGGAGCCCGTTCAACACGACGAGCAGCGACGCCCCGACATCGGCCGCGATCGCCCCCCAGAGGGAGGCGAGGCCCGCCACCGTCAGCCCGGTAAAGAGCAGCTTGACTGCGACGGAGAAGCCGATGTTCTGCCGGATGACGCGCAGCGTCGCGCGCGAGTGCCGCACCAGCCAGGGCAGCTTGGCGATGTCGTCCGACATCAGCGCGACGTCCGCCGTCTCGATCGCCGCGTCGCTGCCGATCGCGCCCATGGCGATGCCAAGATTGGCCCGTGCCATGGCCGGCGCGTCGTTCACGCCGTCGCCCACCATCGCCACCGCGCCGTACCGCGCCACCAGATCCTCGACCGCCGCCACCTTGTCGGCCGGCAGCAGCTCGGCGCGCACTTCGTCCACGCCCGTCTCGCGCGCGATCGCCTCCGCCGTGGCGCGGTTGTCGCCGGTCAGCATGACCACCCGCTCGATGCCGGCGGCGTGCAGCGCGGCGATCGTCTGCCGCGCGCCCGGGCGCAGGGTGTCCGCCACCGCGACCAGGCCCCAGACGCCCGCCTCGTCGCCGACGGCGACAACGGTGCGCCCGGCGCTCGCCAGTTCCTCGGCGCGGCGGAGCGCCTCGGGCGTGGCCAGCCCGCGCTCCTCCAGGAAGCGCCGCGAGCCAAGCCAGGCGGACCGGCCCCCGACGCGGCCCGTCAGACCCTTGCCGGGCACTGCCTGCACCGCCTCTGCCGGGGCGACGGCAACGCCTGCTTCCGCGGCGCGATCCAGGATCGCCTTGGCCAGCGGGTGCTCGCTGCGCGCCTCGAGCGCCGCGGCGAGCCCGAGCAACGCCGCCTCGTCGCGGCCGCCGAGCGGGGCGAGGGCCACTACCCGTGGCCGGCCCTCGGTGAGCGTCCCGGTCTTGTCCATGGCCATCGCGCGGATCTTGGCGGGCGTCTCCAGGTGCAGCCCGCCCTTCACCAGCACGCCCTGCTTCGCAGCGCCGGCCAGCGCCGCGACGATGGTCACCGGGGTCGAGATGACGAGCGCGCAGGGGCAGGCGATCACCAGCAGCACCAGCGCGCGGTAGAACCAGATGTCCCACGCCCCCCCAAGGAGCAGCGGCGGGACGAGGAATACCGCGAGCGCGAGCACCATGACCGCCGGCGTGTAGACGCGGGCGAAGCGCTCGACCCACTGCTCGCTCGGCGCCCGGCGGCCCTGTGCCGAGCCGACCATGCGAATGATCTGCGCCAGCGTGGTGTCGCGCGCCGCCTTGGTGGTCTCGACTTCGAGCGCCCCGTCGCCGTTGATGGTGCCGGCGAACACCTCGGCGCCCGGTGCCTTGTGGACGGGCACGCTCTCCCCGGTGATGGGCGCCTGGTTAACCTCGCTCTCGCCCGCGGCAACGCGGCCGTCGAGCGGGATCTTGTCGCCGGGCCGAATCAGGACGCGCGCGCCGACGGCCACCTCGGCGGCCGGCACCTCGCGCTCGGTACCGCCCGGCATCAGGACCCGGGCCGTGGCCGGGGCGAGCTCCATCAGGGCGGCGACGGCTCGCCGAGCCCGGCCGAGACTCCATGCCTCAAGGGCCAGGGCGAGGGCGAAGAAGAAGGAGACGATCGCGGCCTCGAACCATTCGCCGATGCCGACGGCACCGGCCACCGCGACGACCATCAGCAGGTTCATGTCGGGCCGCAGGCGGCGGGCGGAAAGCCAGGCCTTCGGCGCCACATAGCGCACGGCGCAGGCGATGGCGGCCGCGTAGGCGAGGATCGCCGGCAAGGGCGTGCCGCCGCCACCCTCCTCGGCACCGAGCGCCGCAGCGAGGCCGCCGCCCAGCCAGGCGTGCAGCGCGACGCCGGCCACGGCCAGTACGCCGCTTGCGATGGTGAGCCAGGTCTGGACGCGCCGGCGCCGATCCTCCGCGGCACCTGCGGCGGTCTGCTCCCCCTCCTGCCAGGGCTCGGCGCGCATGCCGGTGCGGGCGACGGCCTTCTCGATTCGGTCGGCGAGCTCCGGCGACACCGCACCGGTGATCGCCATGCGCCCGTTGAGCAGGTCGAAGGAGAGGCGGTCCTCGGCGCCGACAACCGGCCCGACCTCACGCTTCAGCGCTGCCACCTCGTCACCGCAGTCCAGCCCGTGCACCTTGAAGACCACGGCGTCCGGCGCATGCGTCGGCAGTGGCGGGGCGAGAGCCGCGGCAACATCACCCCCACACCCCAAGCCGCAGGCGTCCGGGGCCGCCGGCTCAGCCGCCTCGGACCACGGCTCGGCACGCATGCCGGTGCGCGCCACCGCGTCCCGGATTGCCTCGACCGACAGGGCGCGGCCGGGAGCAGGTGCGATAATCATCGCACCGCGGCCCGTGTCGAAGGCCAGCGCCTCGGCGCCGCCGACCACGGGGCCGACCGCCTGCGTCAGGGCCGCCGCCTCATTTTTGCAATCGAGGCCCGCCACCCGGAAGAGCTGCGGGGAGGGTCCCTCAGGACCGGCATGCCAGGCCGTGGCGCGCATGCCGGTGCGCGCGACCGCCGTCTCGATCTCCGGCCCCGTGGCCGAGCCCGCCGCCGTCACGGCCATCAGCCCCTTTGCGGGGTCGAAGAGCAGCCGCTCGGGACCGCCCACCATAGGGCCGACCTCGCGCCGCAGTGCCGCGACCTCGTTCTGGCAGTCGAGGCCCTCGACGCGGAAGAGCCGGAGTGCGGCCGTGGCCGGGTCTGCGGACGGCGCCGTCATCTCCCACGGCTCGGCGTCCATGCCGGCTTCGCGGATCGCCGCCAGGAGGTCGTGCTCATCGCCATTACGCGGCCCGCCGACGACGGTCACCGCGCCACGCCCGGTGTCGAAGGCGAGCGCATGCGTGCCGCCCACCAGCGGCCCGAGCGCGCGCTCCAGCAGCGCCACCTCGTTCTTGCAGTCGAGCCCCCGCACCCGCAGGAGCAGCGCCGGTGACCCGGGAGCGCCGACCCGCGCCATGGCGCTCATCCCCGTCCTCGCCACCGCTTCGACGACGGCGGCCGCCGGGACGGGATGCACCGGCGCAACAGTCATGATGCCCTTGGCGGTGTCGAACCAAAGCCGGTCGTCGCCGCCAACCAGCGGTCCCACCGCCTGCCGCAGCGCCCGGACCTCGTTCTGGCAGTCGAGGCCCCTGACCTGGAAGACCAGCGGCTCCGGCTCTGGCGTGGCGGGGCGGGCCTTGGAGGCGGGCGCAACGTCGTCCAGCAGCAGCTCAGCCCGCATGCCGGTGCCGGCGACCGCGCGCGCGATCGCCTCGGCCGACGTGCTACCCGGCGCGGTCACGCTCATGAGGCCGGCCCGTGTGTCAAAGGCCAGGCCGTCCTCGCCGCCGACGAGCGGCCCGACGGCGCCCTTCAGAGCCCTGACCTCGTTCTGGCAGTCGAGGCCCTCGATCCGGAAGCGCAGGGGCGCACCCGCCCGGCCGGCACCGGCGGCGCCGCGTCGATCACCGTCCATCACTTCCCTCCTCCTCGACCTCGGCCGCACTCATGGGCTCCCCGCCGCCAGGCTCGGCGACGTGGCCCACCATGTCGCGGATCACGCAGCGGACCCGGTCGTCGGACGCCACGTAGAAGACCTGCTTGCCGCGCTTGCGGGCGGTCAGAAACCGCGCCGCCTTCAGCACGCGCAGGTGATGGCTGACGAGGGCGTGCGAGAGCCCCACCCGCTCGGACACGTCGCCGACGCACCGCGGATTGCCGAGGCAGGCCAAGGCGATGCGCAGCCGGTTCGGGTCGCCCAGCATGCGAAACACCTCGGCGAGCTCCTGCGCCTGCTCGTCGGTGAGTGACGGCTCGTCCATCAAACCCTCAAATATTCAAAGCATTGTTTGTATATAGCGACGCCGGAAAACGCGTCAAGGCTGCCTTCCGTCCGCAATCCCTGCCGTTTCCTTTCGCCGCTCCCCGAGAAACCCGTCCAGAAGCAGCAGGGCGACGCCGACGCAGATGGCCGCATCGGCGAGGTTGAAGCTCGGCCAGTGCCAGCCGGCGTAATAGAAATCGAGAAAGTCGGTCACGCCCCCGTGCCGCAGCCGGTCTACGACGTTGCTGATCGCGCCGCCGGCAACGAGGCCAAGAGCGACTCCGACCCAGGCCCGCTCCGCGCGGGCCATCCACACGCACAGCATGGCTACAACCGCGAGGGCGACGGCCACGAGCGCCCACCGGCCGGCCTCGCCGAAACCGGCGAAGAGGCCGAAGCTCACGCCCGTGTTGCGGTGGAAGGTCAGGTTGAAAAACGGGACTATCGGTATCGTCCGGGGCGGCTGCATCACCACCTCGGCGATCCACCACTTGGTGCCCTGGTCGAGCGCGAAGGCAGAGGCAAGGGCCAGGAGGCCCACACGAAAGGGGTGGTGAGGACTGCGGAACACGCGGCACTCCGGTCGTTGGCTAAACAAGCAAACGTTCAAACACCCGTTTTGATCTTTTTGCAAGGAGGGGCTTGGTATGCCACCACCACGTTGCACTTTGGCGCCGTCGCGGCGGGGAGTGTCACCGGCCAGCCCTTCGTGCGCAGCAGCACATGCAGATGCCGGTAGCCGTAGCGCACCCGTGCCGCCGCCAGGTCACGCAGCCGCAGGCGCAGCTCGGCCTGCGGGTCCCGCCGCAAGCGGTATCGATGCAATGACCTCCGGAAGCCCGTCGCTGAACACGCCCGCCGCTCGCCTATGCCGTAGGCGCCCAGCAGATGGCGCACCACGTCGCGGCGCACGATGGGCCTCACCACTTTCGGCGTAGAACATCCTGCAGCATCGTCTTATCGAGCGTCAGGTCGGCGACCAGCCGCTTGAGCTTCGCGTTCTCCTCCTCGAGGTGCTTCAGCCGTCGGATCTCGACCACACCCATCCCGGCGAACTGCTTCTTCCACCGGTGGAACGTCGGCTGGATCATGGCACCCTCCTCCAGGGATTAAAGTGCCCAAAACAATTGCGCCCCGGGCGGACCAGTTCTCCGGGTCAGGACCAGTGGCCCGTTCAAGCGCTTGGCCAGTTCAAGCTAAACTTGGTGTCCACCAAATCGGCAGAAGGCCAAGAAGGCGGGCCAACAGCAGGTGGCTAATCCGCGCTCTGACGCCGGATTCGATTCTTTTCAACCCGCGGAGACTTGATAACCCCGTTCATCAACTCAATGTCCTCCGTTGGCTCCCTCGCACTGCTGACGCTCAAAGAGATTGTAGGATGACCGCCGCTACCGATCGTCAAGCGCCGGACGGGCGACGCACGCTCTGGATTGTGCTGCTGCTGAATGTCGCCATCGCGGCGGGCTTCTTCGGCACCGGACTGTTCGCGGACTCCAGCGCCCTAATTGCCAACGGCGTGGATAATCTGTCGGACACGGCGGTATACGCGCTGAGCCTTATCGCGCTGACCCACGGGCAGACCTGGAAGACCCGAGCCGCCACTGCGTCCGGGGTCATGCTGCTGATCTTCGCCGGTGGCATTCTGATCGACGTCGGCCGCCGTTACATCCAGGGCAGTGCGCCAATTGGGCCGACGATGATGGTGATGTCGGCAATCGCCGGCGTCGTAAACTACATTTGTCTCCGGCTGCTCCAGCGGCTGAAGCAGAAGGACGTGAACCTTCGCGCCGCCACCACCTTCAGCTTCAACGACTTCATCTCCAATGGCGGCATCCTGGTCGCCGGCGTGCTGGTGCTGTGGCTGGGCAGCAACTGGCCCGACCTACTGGTCGGGCTCGCGACCGCCATCATCGCGATCAAGGGCGGTATCGAGATACTGCGCGACGCGCGCGCTGAAACCAAGAGCGACGAAGGCAAGACATCAACCGGCTCTGGTGCCTAATACTACTGTGTCATAAAATGCTTGCGTGACGCGGAGCTGTCTTCGTACGTGTGGCGATTCATGCACGTGGAGGCGGGTCCGTGGTTGTCTCATCCGCGC